>NZ_JANHLD010000008.1 GCF_028682455.1 Pseudomonas putida | reverse complement strand
TGACCAGCGTGCCGGTTCAAATCGGCGGCGCGCCCGAAGTGGGCGCCGCACTGCTGAAGAATCTGCCGGGTGGCCAGGCAACCTGCGTGCAGGCTCAGGTGCCATTGCTACCCTCTGCGCAACGTATCGCCAACCAGGGCAAGCACCCTATCTGCACCGTTTGCAGCACTGCTGCACAGCCGGGTGGGCCAGGCGATGAATGAGTCGTTCGCGTTGCCCGATGCTCTACCGTGGGGGATGCCGGCCTACCTGTTGCTCGATGGGGTGAGCATGCCAGGCTTGGCGCAGCAACTGCACCGTTGGGGCAATGCCCCGTATTGCCTGTACTGGAGTACACGCTGGCAAGAAATTTCCGATATTTCGCCTTATCTGGTCGCACTGGAGGGGCCGGATGACCCCCTGCTGGCGCACCTGGTGGCGCATGCCGGGCAAGAGTGGGGTTATCTGCTGTTCAGTGAGGCCGACGCCCATGCCCTCTGCGGCCATTGGCGCCGCCTGCTCAGCGTCGAACATCTGCATGGCGGTGAAGTCATGTTGCGCATCGCCGACCCTGCGGTAATGCATCCCCTGTTCAGCCTCGCCGCGCAAGCCGGCAGCGCCCGCTGGTTCGGTCCGCTGGCGAGGGTCTGCCTGCCGGATGGTGCAGCGGCCACCTGGACCTGCCTCGAGCGTCCCGACCCGGCCATCGCAGAGCCCGCGGCCTACCGCTTGACCGAGCAAGAGCTCACGGCGCTGGGCGAGGTGGAGTTTCGTAATTTCGTTTTGCGCCTGGGTGAACACATGCACGCTTATTTTCCAGAGTTCATGGCCAGGTTCGCTGCGCACGAATGGCGGCCGTACGTGCAAAAAATTGCCGACAAGGCGTACCAGCGAGGCTTTTGCTCGGAGCAGGAAATCACCCTGTTCGCGAACGTATTCGGCTATTTGGCCGGGCAGCCGGTGAGCGACTTCCCCGAGATCGTTCAACTGCTCAGCGAACCGACCTCCAATTCGCCATTGAGCCGCGTGCTACGCGCTGCCGAACTCGCCGAACACCAGGCTACCGATCGACAAGGACGCCCATGACCACCCCAATCCCCCATGTCAGCGCCAATACCGCAGCCCAGGCCAAAAACGCCAAGGACGTGCGCTCCCCCCTGGGCGTCTGCCCGCTGATGAAAACCCACCTGCAATTGCTGCCGCTGCGCTACGGCCTGGTCGAACAACCGGACCCGGCGGGCGAATTGTCCATGCCTTTTTCACTCAAGAGCCAGCCACTGGGCATTCGCCTGCTGCGCGATGGCTACCTGTACATCATCAACGCCAGCAAAGGTGTATTGCACGAGTACCGTATCGAGAACGGCCAGATCACCAAGCTGCTGTGGCACGGGCAGGAGGTTTCGAGCGACACGCGCACCACCGCGGTCGGCGAGCCGCACCTGGTGTTCAATCGCAAGCACACCCTGTACGCCAGCTACTGTGAACTTCAGTGGACGGCCTTCAAATGCGCGCAGGTACTCGGCTCCAGCGACCAGCGCCAACGCCTGATGCAGCGCGTCGACCTTCAGCAGGTCTGCCCCGAGAAAGGCGGCGCCCACCTGCTGAGCAAAGCGCAGGCCGACAAATGGCTGGCGGAAGTTGCGAAGAGCGCCTTGTCGACCGCCCCTGGTGGCTCCAACCCGCTGCCCGACGGCACCGACCCTGAAGAACACATGCCCTACCACTGGGAACATCAACCGTTGTTCGGCGCTACGGCCATCGAAGCGCTCACCAGCAAAGTGCAGGGCCCCTACAAGGACGACTACCTGTTCCTGGTACTGCACGATGACATCGGCGTCATGCGTGACCTGGCCGCCGCCCAATTGAAAGTGGCGCACTGGCTAGGGCAGTGGAGTGCCGATGATACCCGCCAGGTCCAGTACCTGAGCGGTAGCTACATCCAGTCCCTGTACGAGGTGACCGGCGCACAGCTCGAGGCAATGAGCGAAACCGACAAAGACATCCAGGCGTTGCTGGACGACACCAGCGACCAGCAGCAGGCGGCCATTGAAAAGTACCTGAAAGTGCGCCGCGATTGCCCCGATCCGGGCCGCTTCGGTAGCGAGGCGCAATGGCGGGAAGCGGCCCAATACAACGTGTTCGCCAAAGTCTATGTCGGCATGAAGGATGCTTTGGGCGATCAGCTTTACCAAAAGCACCAACACACCCTCAACACCCTCAATCTGCACAGTCACCAGGTGCTGAACGGGGCGGCACTGGGCGAGCGGGGCATCGACCACCTGATCGACCGGGCCGCGATGGAAACCTTCGTCAGCGCGCAGCAAACCCTGCTCAGCCACTGGCATACGCGCCTGCGCAACATTCGCGAAGACCGGCTCAAGCTGTTTACCGGGGGGCACTTTCACCGCGCGGCCTGGTATTACGACTTCACGCTCGATGCGCAGATCCAGCACCGCCTCGAAACCGAATTCATGTGTGTGGCGGCGATGTGTGCCGACCGCGAGGCCACTGAAAAACTCGCCGCCTACCTGGAAGCGAACCTGCTGACCGTGGTGCCGGGGCTCGACACCCTGGCCCTGGCTGAACACGCCGACGTCACGAAAAAACTGGTGGACCTGAGCCAGCTCACCGTCAAGGCGTTCGAAGCCCCGGAAAACCTCGGCAACGTCAGTGTGCTGAGCAACCAGTTTCATACCCTGATGACCCAGCGCCTGCCCAATTACGCCAGGCTCAGTAGCCAGTTCATGGGGTTGCAGAGCATGTTGGAGCAAGCCTATAACCCGGCGCACCAACTGGAGGCGGCGGATCAACTCGAAAAGGCTCACGACACCTTCAAGCGGGGGCAAAGCGTCGACCCCAATGACTTCATTCGGCATATCGGCGCACCGGCTAGGCTGCAGCTGTTGCGTGGTTTTTCCCGCGAGGGCCTGACCTTGCGCGCAGCCTCGGCAACAGAAATTGCGGCGTTCAACAACGCCCGCGAGCAGTCGATGGAACTGCGTCGTCAACTCAAGCAACTCTACAAGTTACGCAGGACATCACTGGGAAGGCAACACATTGGCGTCGAAATGCCGGGCAACGAGGAGGTTTACAACCGGCACATCGCCCAGTTGAAAAGCGCACTCGTTCCCCTCGAAGAACGCCTCACCGGCGCCTTGACCACCGGTGGCCACACCCCGGCGCAGATCGGAACGGTGATCGAGGGGATGGACTGGAACTTGCGGGTGGAGATGAGCAATGCTGCGCGAGACTTTCGGGCGACGGGGACTTTTACCAAGCCGCTGTCGGTAGCGGTGCAATCGAAGGCGGATGGGATTGCGTTTGCGTTGTTTGTTATTCAGGGGCGGAAGTTTATTGAGGCGATGAGTGCAGTTGATGAAAAGGGTACTCGTTCTAAAGGCGAATGGTGGGCAATTCTTGACTCGTTTGTGGGGATGTCGGCGGCTGGATTTGCAGCGGTACAAGGGTTGTCAGTCACTCTCTTTCAAGCTCATCTTGGGCAGATGCAAAGTGCCGCCGGTAAGTTGAATGCGATGAGTCGCTTGGGAAGCTGGAGCGGCATTGCTGGGCTTGGCGCTTTCGGTTTTGGTGCTCTGGCGGCGACAATCGGCTTCGGTAAACATTCCCAGCAATGGGGTGAAGCCTTGGCCGCAGGCAATTACAAAGCGCTGGGCGCCACGACCCTGCAAATTACCGGCGACGGAGTGCTGGCTGGCACCAGCACCTGGGCCGCGAAACACACGGGTTCGATCGTCAAGACGGTCATGAGGGCTCCGACCGAACTACGAGCCCTGGCGTGGGCCGAAGCCAGTCCGCGACTGCTTGGCATCGCCGCGCACGCCAACCTGATTGGTCTGATCGGCACGGCCCTGCAACTGACGGGTGAGGGACTGTACAACTTCTTCCACCGAACCCCCTTGCAAGACTGGATGCACACCAGCGCCTGGGGTAAACGCTCCAGTCGGCGCAGCCTGCAGGACGAGTGGAGTGCGCTCGCCAAGATTACGCAACAACCGACGTGCGAGCTGGTTCGCGATGACAACAAAACCTATCTGAAACTGGTGCTGCCCGGCGTCAGCACCCATGAAATGGACAGTCGCCAGGTGCAGTTGCTGGCCTATCAACAGGGGCGTTACAGCAGAATTTTCGAGCCTTATAACTCCAGGCTGCGACCGCTGGAGTGGCGGGAAAGCACTGCCCCCTGGGCCACGAGTCTCGTCGTCGCCAGTGAAGGGCGCGAAGCGCTGACGCTGCACCTGCCCATTGATAACTACTTTCACGAGCAGCCCTTTGCCTTGGCGCTCACCATCGCCTATCAACTGGATGCCGAATACAGAGTGATCCACCCAACCTGTTTCGTGCTGCGTAATCTGTACGTCATCCCGGTGCGTGGGGGGCAAATCAAGGTACAGGGTTCCTTCAAAGTCGACGCCGTCGACAGCATGCCGGTCAAAACCGGCCAGGCCTCTTTCTGGTTGATCAAGAAAGACGAGTTGGTGTCGCCTTGATGTTCAAGAACGTGTTCAAACGCAAAAATAAGTTAGCCACCGAGCCCGGCCCGGATCTGCGCAGCCAACGGCCCCGCGCCGGTGAAATTCGCGTCGGCGGGTTGAGTGAAACCTTGTTCTTGTCGCCCTTGCCGGTTTACACCGGCCAGGCACAGTCTTCCCGCCGTAATTTTTCGGAGATGAACGATACCTATCTGGAGTTGGGCGGTAATAATCGGGGCATGGTGCAGCAGGGAAAGATGTTGGCGGCCGCGATCTGGATGGTATTGGTTACCGCATTTGTAGTGCCAGTTCTTATCTCTATCTGGCTCGCTGTTGGTAGCCCTCCGGAAATCGATATAAGGTTCTTCGATATTGTGGGGGAGGGAGTGCAAGTATTTGCCACCGGTGCATTTTTTCTTATTATTCCGTTTGGTGCCTACCTTTACGGCATGATCTCCAGCGTCTACGAAGACGCCAAAACCTACCCCGTGCGTTTCAACCGCCAACGCCGCGAAGTCTGTTACGTCGATCCCAAGACCCACCGCGTATTGATCGTGCCCTGGGAAAGTGTGGTGGCCTGGGTTTCCTCTAGCCAGGGCATCACCAGTTACGGCGCTACCCGCCAGTACACCCTGGGCATGGGCCTGGAGGATAACGAGCACGACACCGTGCAATTCCTGCTGCTACCACAACCCAGCGATACCCACTCGCTGGGTATGTGGACATCGATTCGCAACTACATGGAAGAGGGCCAATTGGTGGATGCGCCGAACCCGCTGCTCGCCGCAATGGGGCTTATTCCAACCGGAGACCGGCTCAAGCCCTATGAAGGGCTGCACACCTTTGAAATCGAACGCGAAGACATGCGCAGCCGGTGCCATATGGATGACTGTGGTGCCCAGCTTTCCGCCAAGGAGCGAGCAAGATTCGGCTATCCGAAACGAAGTCCGTGGCCCTTGCGCTTCTGGTACCTGCGCCGCGTGCTGGTGTTCTGGAAAATGCCCTACATGATTGCCGAATGGGGCCATCGCAAGGGCCGCCCGACGTTCCCCGAACAGGTGCAAGCCTGGTCCCAACCGCTGCCGCCGGAGCAGTGGGCCAGGCCGAGTGCGGCCTTGGTGAAAGCCAACCAACAGGTCAAGCACGCCATGGACAAAAACGGCTCGACCTTCGTCGAGGCCTGCAAGGCGGCGGGATTGCATTGATGGCGGATGATGGTTGTCAAAGCGTTAGCTGAAAGGGCAGCGATAGCCCGATCAGCCCATCGCCGCCAGCATCAACTCCAGGTTCTGCACGGCTGCCCCGGAAGCCCCCTTGCCCAGGTTGTCGAACACCGCCGTCAACAGCACCTGCCCCTGGTTGGCAAACACCGCCAGGCGCAGGTCGTTGCTGTCGTTCAGTGCCTGCGGGTCGAGCTGGGTGGTACTGCCACCTGTTTCCAGCGCCGCCACCTGTACATGACGGGCGCCGTGGTAGTGCTGCTCCAGGCACGCCTGCAGCTGCCCGGCGGCTACGCCGTCGGGCAACAGCCGCTCTTGCAGGGCGATGGTCAGCACGATGCCCTGGCGGTAGCTGCCATAGCTGGGCACGAACACCGGCCGCTGCGACAGGCCGGCGTGCTGCTGGATCTCCGGCACGTGCTTGTGGTCCAGGTTGAGCCCATACACCAGCAAGCTGTGCGCTGCTTGCGCCCCGGCGGCTTCATGGCGCTCCACCGCCGCACGCCCGCCACCGGAATAGCCCGATACGGCATTGATGGTCAGCGGGTAATCGGCAGGCAGCAGCCCCGCACTCACCAGGGGCTGCAACAGGGCGATGGCGCCGGTGGGGTAGCAGCCCGGGTTGCTCACCCGCTTGGCCTGGGCGATACGCTCGGCCTGTTCCTCGTTCAGCTCCGGCAAGCCATACACCCACCCCGGCGTAGTGCGATGGGCGGAACTTGCATCGATCACCCGTACATTCGGGTTGACGATGGCGCCGACCGCTTCGCGTGCGGCGTCGTCGGGCAGGCACAGGATGGCCACGTCGGCGCTGTTGATCGCTTCGGCGCGGCGCACCGGGTCCTTGCGTTCGGCCGCTGGCAGGGTGAGCAGGCGCAGGTCGCCGCGACCGTTCAAGCGGGCATGGATTTGCAGGCCGGTGGTGCCTTGGTCGCCATCGATGAAAACAACGGGCTGGTGCATGGGGTACTCAACGAATCAGGTCAGGGAAGTGCCTATGCTCGCGCCGATCTGGACGAAAGAAAATTTGAATATCATGATGCTGACATTCATCAAATCTGAATGATCACACCCCATGCGTGAAATCAGTCTCGACCGCCTGCGCACCCTTGTGGTGATCGCCGACCTGGGTTCGTTCGCCCAAGCGGCCCGTGCCCTCAACCTCGCCCCGCCCACGGTGAGCCTGCACATTGCCGACCTCGAGGCGCGCATCGGTGCGCCGCTGCTGTCGCGCCGGCGTGGGCAGATCCATCCCACCGCCATTGGGGAAACCCTGCTCGAGCGTGCCCGGCGCTTGCTGGCCGACGCCGAACAGGCACTCGATGAGGTGCAACGCCAGGTCCAGGGCCTGAGCGGCCGGGTGCGCCTGGGCGCGTCGACCGGTGCCATCGCCCATTTGCTGCCGCAAGCGTTGGACACCCTCGGCGTGCGCCACCCGGGCATCGACGTCCAGGTGCAGGTACTGACCTCGCGTGAATCCCTGGCCCGCCTGCAGGACGGCACCCTCGACCTGGGGCTGGTGGCCTTGCCGCAGGCGGCGGCCAAGGGCGTGCAGATCCGGCCGTGGCGCCGCGATCCGATCATGGCGTTCGTGCCGACGAGTTGGGCGCCGCCTGCGCGTGTCACCCCGGCCTGGCTGGCCGGCCGTGCCCTGATCCTCAACGACAGCACTACCCAGTTGTCGCGGGTGACCGGTGAATGGTTCGCCACGGCCGGCCTGCAGCCGCAGGCGCGTATCCAGCTCAACTACAACGATGCAATCAAGAGCCTGGTGGCGGCTGGCTATGGCGCTACCTTGCTGCCCCACGAAGCCAGTTCGCCGGAGCCCGACCCGCGCCTGTGCATGCGCCCGCTACGGCCGGGGCTGTGGCGTCACCTGGGTATCGCCAGCCGTGAAGGGCAGGTGGAGCAGAGCACCCGGCATGTGCTGCAGGTGCTGGTGGAGTTGGCAGGGCAGGCCTAGACCAACTTTATCCGCGTGCCCGGTTGCACGGCCGCCGGGTCGAGCCGTTCGAGCACAAAGGCCTCGGCCTTGCGCTGCAATTGGTCCAGGTGCCGGTCGCGCTGCTTCTCGGCATCGACCATGGCCCGCTTGCCGTGTTGTTGCAGCAGGTAGGTATGAATCTGCCGCACCTCCAGGGTGCGATAGATCGGCGCTACATCCACCATAGCCACCTGGCCGTTGCTGGCGTGGTCGCGGGTGTTCATCAATACCTGCGGCCCTCGCACGCCAATCACCTGAAAGCCCAGCGCCTCGAAGCACGCCACCTTGCCCACTGCGCACGCCAGTTCCGCATGGGGAAAGCGTGCGGTCATCTGCTCCAGCATGGCTCGGGCGATGCCCTGGCGGCGGTAGTCCTGGTCCACGGCCAGGTATGCCAGGGTGCAGGCCTCGGGGTCACCCTGTACCGGCAGGTAGAGGGCAAAGCCGGTGACGGTCTGCGGCTCGTCCCGGTCGGTGGCGACGATCAGCTCGACCCTCAGTTCGCCAGCGGCCTTCATTGCCTCGATGTACAGGTGAACCTCGAAGCCGATGCCGTACTGGTACAGGTTGTACAG
>NZ_JANHLD010000007.1 GCF_028682455.1 Pseudomonas putida | reverse complement strand
TTCATCGGCGTGCTGCTGCTTATCGCCCTGTGTCTCATTAGCTGGATCGTCTACAAAAACGTGATTGTGCCAAAACTCCAGCAACAGGAGCAGGCCGAAAAGGCCTCGCCCAACAAGGCCAAGAGCCTGCCGGATGTGAGCTTCGCAACCACGCCTGCGAACGCCGACGACGAACCTGCTGAGCAGCCCGCCGAGCAGGCGCAAGCCGCCAGTACCCAACAGCAGCCGGCGCAACCGACCCAGCCCGGACAGCAGGGCAAGGTCGAGCTGACGCCTGAGCAAAAGGCCATGCAGCGCCGGCTCAGCGCGTCGAGCGCCACGGAGCAAATAGGCGCCGTGGGTGCCGCCGCCACACCTAGCCGTGGTGAAAAGGCTGAGCCGATGCAAACCAGCAGTAGCAGTTCGGAGCTGGCCACGCGGATGAACAGCGCCCGGTACACAGCATCAAGGGCGACACTCATGAAAAACATGGGCATGTCGATAGCCGCTGGCACGATGATTCGCTGTGGCACGATCACCGAGCTGGATACCACTGTGCCCGGCTTCGTTTCCTGCCAAGTGTCGAAGGAAGTCCGTTCGGCTGACGGTTCGGTGGTGCTGATCGACAAGGGTGCGACGATCACAGGTGAAGTCAGTGGCGGCATCCTGATGGGCCAGGCCAGGGCCTTTGTGCTGTGGTCGCGGGTCCGTAACCGCGACGGCGCCGTGGCCTACCTCGATGCGCCAGGCACCAACCGCCTCGGCAGTGCCGGCATTCCTGGCCAGGTCGATACCCACTTTTGGGATCGCTTCGGCGGTGCCATGTTCATTTCCGTGTTCAGCGACCTGAGCCGTGGTCTGATGCAGGCCCTGGTCAACTCCACCGACAAGTCCAGCAGTGACACGAACGTGAACCTCGACAACACGTCCAACACCTCCGATTCGCTGGCTCGCGAAGTGCTGCGCGCCACTATCAACATCCCGCCAACCCTGACCGTCAATCACGGCGAGGCCGTTTCGATCTTCGTGCCGCGAGACGTTGATTTCAGCGATGTGTATGGCCTGGAAATGGTGGAGTGAAGGAGACACATATGGATATTGCGAGCGAGCGCGACCTGGCTCTAGCGGACATGGACATGGCCCTGGCGGCGGCGAACTTCGCCCCGCTGCGGCAGTACCTCGATGATCCAGAAGTGTTCGAGATCCGGGTGAACAAGTTCGGCCAGGTGGTATGTGACACGCCCAAAGGGCGCGTCTTGCATGACGACAAACGGATCACCTACGACTACCTGTGGGCCTTGAATGACCATCTGCTGAGCCTCAACGGACTCGGCCGCACGCCGATCAGCTACGTGAAGTTGCCGGATGGATCTCGGGGGACGTTCTGCTGGCCCCCCGCGACTGTCGAAGGCTCCATGCTCATGTCGATCCGTAAGCATTTGCCTGTATCGAAAAGCCTGGCTGAGCTTGCCCAGGAAGGCCGCTTTGCCAAGGTGCGACACCGTAAGCAGTCTGAGCAATTCACTCTTGAACCGTTCGAGGAAGAACTGCTTGAGCTGTTGGAAAAGGGTGACGTGGAAGGCTTCTTGACGCTGGCCGTCAAGACTAAGCGGAACATTGCCGTAGCCGGTCCTACCGGCTCCGGCAAAACCACGCTCACCCGCTCGCTGATGGGTGCGGTTCCGAAGATCGAGCGTGTGCTGCTGATGGAAGATACGCACGAAATCGACGATGACCGTCTCGATGAGGTGGGCTATCTGATGTACGGGGAAGGCGATGGCCGAATGTCGGCCCGCGAATGCCTCAAGCTGTGCATGCGCCTGTCGCCTGACCGGATCTTCCTGACCGAGCTGCGCGACGATGCCGCCTGGGATTACCTGGCCGGCGCGAACACGGGGCACCCTGGGGGCATTTTCTCGACGCACGCTGACAGCGCGGCCAGCACCCCAGCGCGTATCGCCACGTTGGTAAAGGCCTCGGAAATCGGTCGGGCGCTCGACTACGACGTAATCATGAAGACCATCAACACCACGTTGGATGTGGTCGTGTACATGGAAAAACGTGAAGTGCTGGAAATCCTGTACGACCCGATGTTCAAGAAACAAGCAATGGCAGCGGTGTAGGAACTCAAGCCGCTTAGCGCCCTGCAGGGCTAAACCCAAGGAGTAGTACGCATGACCGAAGCAACCAATATCTGGACTGCCACCGCCAACGAGATCACCAAGGCGGTACGTGAAAGCCTTATCGCCATGGGTTGTGGCGAGCCACAAACAGGCGATGTCTACGACCAGCTGCTGCTGATTGGTCGTAGCGGCGTGGAAGAGCTGGTGCCCTCCGTGAGCAAGTTTGGCGCCCGCGAGTTTGAAAGCGTCATGGCCGTGGTCGTGGACCTGCTGGGCGGTGATGGCATTGCCGTGCACGGTGAGCTGCCTATCTGGCTCCGTGTTTACCCCAGCGTGGAAGGCAAGCTCCCTGCCTTCAGTGTCGATGACTGGCGATGGATTCGCCTGTCCTCGATCCAAGAGGTTCAACCCCGCCGCGCAATCGCCATTGGCGAAGATACGTCTAAATGGCAGCTCATGGTCAACGTTGTTGCCAATGGCCAGGTGTACCACGCTACACAGCGCCTGTTCCTCGGCGCATCGGTAGAAAAGCCGGTAGACCGTCTGTTGACGTTGGTTAGCGCCGCTGTGAGTGAAGAACAGCGGCGCCGGATGCAACTGTGATAGTGCGCAGCAAGTAGCACACCCGCACCAAACCAGCCCCGCATTTGCGGGGCTTTTGTTTACCGCTATATCTTGTGCTCGATCAGCTGGCCAGCGACACAAGATGTTGTGTTTTGAGGGGTAATTTTGAAGCAAACAAACTGGACGGTTATTGGTGTGGCCAGATGGTACGACTGGAAGCTGGGCAAGCTTTCCGACCGGGACCTGGCCAAACTGGTCGGAACCAGCGAGGGCAGCATACGCCGCCGACGTGTTCAGTTCGGGATCGAGGTTTACTCGGTCGCGGTGGCCATCGCCCCTTACCAGCACCTGCTGGGCGTGGAGTCGGACAGGTCTGTCTCGGCCAAATGTGGTGTATTGGTGAAGAGTGTCAAAGCTTACCGCGAGTCCCAGGGCATCAAGCCCAGGTCAAAGGCCACACGGCGCATTCAGCGTCTTCCGCTCGATCATCCCGTCAGGCCGTACAAGAGCGCGCTGGGCCTGGTTCCCGATGAGGACATTGCCCAGGCCTCGGGCGTGGCCGTAGAAGTCGTGCAGGCGCTGCGCGAGGCGTTCGGCCTGGATGCTGTCGCGCCCTCCCCCGAGCTGGCCAGCCCGGCGCCGGTCGAGGACTACCACGGCCCCGGACTCGGTTACGAATCGCTCCTGGGCACCATGTCTGCCGCCAAACTGAGCCGCACCGTAGGCGTGGCCTATGCGGTCGTAGAGGCACGCCGGCAGTTCCTGGGTATCGCACCCTACAAGCGCGTGTCGCGTGCTGATCGGTATGTGCATCTGTTCGGCGTGGTGCCAAACAGCGTGCTGGCCAAGCTCGCAGGTGTGTCGCATGAGCGCATCGCAGACATGCGCCGGTCGAGAGGCGTCTAGCGGACAAGAAAAAGGGGCCGAAGCCCCTTTGCCATTTACAGGCCGAATGCCCTGCCCTTTTCTTTGGGCTGTTTGGCCGGCAACTGCTGGCCTTGCTGTTGCTTCTGCGTGCCGTCTTTCTGTTTGCCGGCCTGGTCGTGGCCTTTGCGCTCGAGCGCATGCCGCTGGAGCTGCTTGATATCCAGGGCGCCGGCCTTGGCGTTCAAGCGGCTGATCGCAGCCCCCAGCTTCTGCCGGTTATCGGTGAAGATTTCCGCTGCATGACGGGCGCGGCTGATCGCCACGTAGTACACGTCCTTGGCGGTCGTGCGCGACTGGGTTTCAAGGTTGATGAGCACCTTGTCGCACGTAAGGCCCTGGGCGCTGTGAACGGTCGAGGCATAGGCCAGGCCGACGAACATGGCCGATGCGGTGTCCAGCTCGACCTGCCGGCCTTTTTCTCCTTCGAGCACCACGCGGTCGCTGTGGATCTCCTTCACCACGAATCGGTCGCCGTTGGCCAAGTCCTTTTCGGCGTCGTTTCGGGTGATCTTCACCTGATCCCCAGGTGCCAGCTCTGTTCGCTCGACGCTGTAGACCGACAGCTTTGTGCAACGGGCCGGGGTGAATTGCAGCGTCTCGCCTTCCGGGCTGCGCACCGTGAGTTTGTTCCCGGGGCCGGTGTCGAGTACCACGTACTGCACGCCCCGTTGCAGCCCGTTCTTGTAGTCCACTTCGGGCACGACAATGCTGCCCTTGCCGTAGTATTTGCTGTGCCGGCGCTCGGCCTGGGTCGTGTCCAGGCGATTGAGTAATGGATACTCCGTGCCCTGCCCTTTCAGGCCCAGCGCCTCGCGCACCCCTTCGTTGATCTCGATCCGGCTGGCGTTGGTACCGGTGATAATCAGGGCCTGGTCGCGCTCGGCCTTCGGCATCGAGGCGTAGGCGTCGACAATCGCCTGGTAGCGTGCCCCGTTGTCCTCGATCTCGCGGATCTCGTTCACCAGCGGCAGCGATTGCTTGGCTTTACCCTCGGCGGCCAGCTTCACCGCCTCCAGCAACTGCGGGTCTTTCTGCCGCTGAATGTCGGTGAGCCGGGACGTTTCCATACCGGCTTTCATCAGCTGCTCGAATGGCTTGCCGGCCTCGATGGCTTTGGTTTGCGCCACGTCGCCCAGGAAGACAACGCGAGCGCCGGCAGCCTCGATGGTTTTCATGGCTTCGTGCATCTGCCGGGCAGGAATTACGCCGGCCTCGTCGATGAACACGACGGTGTTGCTGTCGATCTTCTTGTCGCGGGCCTTGAGGAACGATTGCAGCGTGCGTGCCTCCAGGCCCTCGGCCTGGAGCGCTTTCACCTGGCTACCATAGGGCGCCAGGCTAGTGACGCGGTATCCGTTCGCCTCCAGCAGATCCTTGGCCGCAACAGTCATGTAGCTTTTGCCGACGCCGGCAAAGCCCTGGACGCCGATGAACTGGTTTTGTGTGCGGGCGATCCGCATCACCGAGGCCTGCTGTTCCGCCTTCAAGCCCCGATCGGCAAGGAAGGCTTCGGCGGCTTCCTTGGAGATCCGCGGCTGAACCGTGCCGCGCCCCATTCGCTCGATTTGCAGCACCTCGCGCTCGCGCTTCTGCGCAATGTGCGTGGTGAAACGGTTTTCACCCTGGCGCAGCCGTCCGGTGCGGATACCCTCATCAACGAGCCTGGCGGCCTCTGAGCGCGATTTGCCAGCGCGGACAAGGTTTGCCACCCATTCCTTGCGGCTAAGCTGTGGCGCCTCCTGACGGGCCTTCTCGGCGGCCTTGCCCTTCTTCCCATCGGCTGGGTTCTGTGATGAGTACAGCGGTTCCTCGCGGATCAGGTGGCCAGATGCGGCTCGCCGCTCGATGCCGGCGCGCACGTCGTCGATGGTGAGGGCGCCGTACCCGTGGCGCAGCGCGGTATCCATCAGCTCCTTCTGGCCGATCACCGCCTGGCGCTCGGTCAGACTCTTGATCGCGAATTCGATCACCTGGTCGGCACGGTACTCCAGGGGCTTCTCGATCTGCGGTGTGGCCGCGCTGTTTCGCTCCCTGCCGCCCTGGGCATCGGCGCCGACGCCGGCCCACTCGCGGCTGTGGTAGTCGATACCCAAGGCTCTCGACCGTTCAAGCCAAACCTGGCGCAACTCTTCGCGGTCGATCCCGCCCTGCTTTTTGTCGCGGGTGGCCAGCGCAGCCTGGTTCTTTTCGGCATACGACGCCGTGCTGCGGTCCAGGCCTTTCGCCGCAAGCGCTGCCTCGATCTGCTGGCTGCGCGAACTGAATTCGCGGATCTGCTCGTCGGAGAAATGCGCCAGGTCGAATGTGCCGTTGCGCTCATAGCGCAACTGGAAGCCGGCCTTTTCCAGCTCGCGGGCCAGTTCCGCCTTGTAGACGTTGCCCAGGAACATGGACGAATTGAACACGCCGTCATTTTTCAGCGCCCGCCATTCGCCGTCGCTACGCTGGGTCATGTTCAGCACGAACGCATGGGTATGCAGGTCGGGGTCCAGGGCGCGTGACGTTTCGTGTCGGAACTTGGCCACCACCAAGTTGTTGGTGTTCTCGGTGCCGGTCTTCTTGTTGACCGTTATCCGGGCCTGGGACAGCCGTTCGGCTTCACGAATGGCCGCTGCCACGGCCTTGTCGTGGGCTTCGATGATACTGGCGTCCCCGTGGACCAAGGCCTGGAGTGACACACCTTTGGGCGCCGAAAAGGTGAGGTCGTACCCCAGCCTTTCCTTGCTGACCACTTTGCCATCCGCCTCTTTGACGGTCCGCATAAGCTTCGTGCTGTCGCTAATCCGGCCATCCAACAGCTCGCGGAATCGGGCCTGCTCTACCTCCCCGGACAGGCCCAATGCCTCGGCGCCTGCACCTTGCCATTGCATGGCGCTGCCGTCTTTCGCGTAGTAGTCATCCGCACCATCCGCGTAGTACGACACGACTTTGCCCAGTGATTGCCGAGAAATGGTCGTGATATCGAGCATTTAGATGATCTCAAGGTTTGGGACGATGCCCGGTACCGGGTTCGTGCGGGTGAAGTTGATCGGCTCGATGGCCACCCGTGCAATCGGGATGCTGCCAGGGAACGACAGGAAGCCTTCGAGGTTGTTCAAGGCCATGATTTCCGACGACATAACGATGCGCTCGGGTTTCACATCCTCGTTCTCGCTGCGAGTGCCCCAGTCACCCCAGCGCGAGCTGCGGCCTTCCTTGGTGCGCAGTACTTCATGCTCGCTCAAGGCTTTGGACATGCGTTCGGCGGTTGCCGTACCCATGCGGCCAACGGCCAGGGCAACCATTGTCCGGTGGTTGGCCAGCATCGTTTCAGCCAGTTTCTCGCCATACACGGATTCGAGCTGGGTGTAGGACTGGTAGCCAGATACCACGCAACCGCCCTTCTTCCGGCCCCGAGTCAACATGTCGCCCAGGGTGGGCAAACGTTGCAGCGACTCCAGCTCGTCGAGGTACGTCCAGATCCGGCGCTTGGGGTTAGACTTCATCCCAAGAATGCTGGTGAAAATGGTATCAACCCAGCAACTAATCAATGGGCGCAGCGCTTCGCGCATGTTCTCGTCCCAGGTGATAAACAAGTTGCCGCCGTTAGGATCTTCGCACCACTGGCGCAGCGAAAAATTGCCAGGCGGCATATCAAAATGCGCAGGAAGTTTATTACTGAGGACAAACCGGACGCTGCCTGTAGCTCGCTCGTTTTCCGTGAACAACGATACGGCGCGGGTGCCTTTTACAAACCCCTGGAGCGCTTCCGAACTGCATTCGTTAGTCCATCGAAATACATTTCGCATGCCAGGATTGCGCGTGGTGTTGTACAACTTCTTAGCCACCTCTGCGAACAACAGGCGGCCATACTGGTTCCATTCTTCCGAATCGTTACTGTCCGACACCTGAATAATGGATTTTGCGTAGCGCTCGAAATCGTAGTGACTACGGATTTCGTTGTAGAAGTTCCAACCTTCGGTTCTTGCGTCATAGGGATTCAAGATTTTATCCCCCTTGCGATAGAAGGTGGATAAGAATTCCCCATCTGGATCAAGGATTACCATGCGATCTTTCCGCTGCATGCAGCCGTACATCATTTCGCGGAAAATCGTACTCTTACCCGTACCCGTGGCGCCGCCAACTGAGAAGTGTGTCGCCTCGGCAGCAATAGGAACAGGCACCCCGGCAATAGTTATTTGTTCCTCTTTCTCCTTTGTCAGTCTTTTAAGCTCACGCTGGGAAACAAGTTGGCTACCACGGAAATACTTATCGAAGTGAGCGCCGGCAAAAGTCGTCTTGCTCAACTTCACGATAAGCACACACAACGCAATCGCGAGTATCAGCCCACCAACTAAAGCAACCGCAAGCGGCCACAAGGTGAACGTGTTTTTCGCCAGATAGAACACCCTGTCTCGGGCGCCTTGCTTTTCAATTCCATACATCAGCTTGGCGGTAAAGAACCACGCGAACAGTGGCACCAGCACCATGACGGCGAGGCAGATTTGAGATCGTTGGCGCTCGTTCATCAGCTATCCCTCTTTGATGAATCCCATACGTCGAAGCCCAGGCGCTCGACCTCGGCCTGGGCTTCCCTCTTAGCATCCGGTTTGGACGCGGTGCGCAGAAGCAATAGCAGCTCGATCAAGATGGCCATCGACTGGCGGTCGATTCCAGCGGTCGGCTGGCCGTCACCGCCAGGCCGTTGATCGAGGCGCTGGAGGATCATTTCTAGCGTGTCCTCCTGCTCCATCTGCCGGAAAAGCTGCCGGCGTACATACTCCGAAATGTCGCCCTGGGACCGCTCTTCCAGCTCGATTTTCTGTGTTTCGGTGCATCGAAAGCTCACTGTGGGCACGGATGGCCTCCTTGTCTGACGTGTGTCAGACACAAAATACAGCAAAATCAGGGCTTGTACTCACTTTTGTCTTACGCAGGTATTACGCTTTTTCGCGAGTCGTTGAAAATGCCTTATTTTTCAACGACTTAGCGATGCGAAGCATTGCGTATGGTGTATAGCTCGTTAAGGGAAAATACCGCTCTGCTTTTAAGGGAGAAAATAGCCGTCTGCACCCCTCGGAGGCCGCAAAAAAGCGTCCTCCTGATCCCTCACGCGCAGCGTGAGGGGCTTTTCGCCGCCCAGGGGTGCCACTGAGTACGCATTGAAGACAACCGAGAGACGATGTGAAGACACCGGAGAGACAAAAAAGGGACTTGCCAGAGTCAAAAGGGACGGCTAGAGTACGGATCAGAGACAAAGAGGGGACAAAAGTGCCCGAGGTCGATAACGAGGGGTAAGCGATGCCACTATCGCGACTAAAACCACGGAGCGATTCGGCCCTGGTGCGGAACATGCTCGGCGAGATCGAGGCCGCACTGACAGCCGGAGCCTCACGGGAGGATGTTTGGAAAACGCTCAAAGAAGAGCACGGGATGGGGATTGGCTTTAACGGGTTTTGCAAGGCGCTGATGCGAGCGAGGGCCGCAAGGCAGGAGCGAGCTGGAACACCAGCGACGACCACCCCACCGCCACCCCGACCGGAAAGTGATGGCCAGGGAAAGGATGTGGATTGCGCAATCCAGAAAGACGAACCAACGCCACCCGAGGCGGGCGCCCCCGTAAAGGGTCGCATCGTCACCAGTAGCGATTTCGAGAAAGTCCACTCCATGGATTTCTCTGATCTTGATGATAAATATACGGGCAAAAGGAAATAGCGTATGAAACGAGCGATCTTGAACTACAGCGGCAGCATCGGCAAAACCACTATTGCAGCGCACCTGCTCTACCCTCGGATGCCAGGCGCGGCATTCTTTGCCATCGAGTCGATTAACCAGTCGGCCCTGGACTTGGGTATTGCCGAAGTGGTTACGATGCGAGGCCGCGAAGCGGGCGAGCTGATTGAGGATTTGGTACTTGAAGATATCGCCATTATTGACATTGGCGCTTCTAACATCGAATCGTTCTTTGAGGCTGGATCGCGCTATCACGGTTTCATTGACGAAATTGAACAGTTCATCATTCCGGTAACTCCCGAGCAAAAGGCCTGGCAGGAAAGCTTGAAAACTGTTGAGGCGCTGGCGACCATCGGCGTTTCTCCTGATCGCATCATTCTGCTGCCGAACCGAATCCGTGATAATCCCGAAGCTGAAATTCCGTCGATCTACAACTATGTAAAGAAAACCAAGAAGGCGACCATCAAACCGGGCGCGTTCCTGTTTGACAGCGACGTTTATGGTTATCTCGCGGCCAACAAAATGTCGTTCGATCAACTGATTGGCGAAGATACCGACTACAAGGCAATGGCCAAGGCCGAAACTGATGTTGAGAAGGCCAAGGAATATGCACGCCTTCACCGTTGGACAAGTTACGCGAAGCCCGTTCGCGCTAACTTGGACGAATGCTTCGCCGCTTTGACGGCCTAAGTGCACCGGAGTGCCAGTGATGGATTCTAGGAAACCGAGAGAAGAAGTATTAATTGAGTGGTTCCTGGGCGACTCGAAAGAGATCCTGGCCGATCTCCAGGGCGCGGTCGCGGCGGCCCGTGAGGTCCACCAGTCGATGCAGGAGGCCGGCGCAAGCCTGGCCTCCACGGTCGAAGACGCACGCGCCGAGCTGGTGACGGCCAATCGGGAGCTGACCGCCGCGATTCGGGAAACCGAGGCACGGCATGACAAGGCCCTGGAGAAGCTGGACCGCCAGGCCAAGAGCCTGTTGGCCGCGACCCAGCGGCGGACGGTATGGGTGGCGGCGATCTGCGCCGGCATTGCCGGCCTGGCCGGAGGCCTGGGCGGTGCCCTGCTCTTCTACCGCTTGGTTGCCGGCTAGCGCCGGGTTGTGACACACGCTGAGGCCGCCGCAAGGCGGCCTCGCCGTTTGTGGGAGTCGCCGCAGGCGCTCCCGTGCGGCAAGCGGAGCGCGCAGCGCCTGGGAACCGGGCGCGGAGGCGAGAGGGATGGAAGCCCGAAGGGGCGAGACGCGGCGTAGCCGTGGCTCGATGCGCAGCACGACAGCCCGCGCCGAAGGCCTCGCCCTGGATTGCGCAATCCACTTCTATTAAACTGGATTGCACAATCCACAAGACAGGATCGTCACCATGTCGCTACTGCCGACTCATGAGGTCTATGCCGAGCTGCAACTGGCGTATGAACACTTCAACGTCCAGCTGTTCGACGGCCAGCTACCGGACTGCCTTATCACCCTCCAGCGTGAACGCCGAACCTACGGCTACTTCTCGCGCAAGCGCTTCGCCCGTCGTAGCGGTGAAATGACCGATGAAATCGCCATGAACCCCGGCTACTTCGCGATTCGCTCATTGCGCAAAACGCTGTCGGTGCTGGCCCATGAAATGGTGCACCTGTGGCAGTTCCACTTTGGCGCGCCTGGCCGGCGTGGCTACCACAACAAGGAATGGGCCGCCCGCATGGAAGCCCTGGGCCTGATGCCCAGCAATACCGGCGCACCTGGTGGCAAGCGCCTGGGCGAACAAATGGATCACTACATCATCCCAGGCGGGCGCTTTGACGTGAGCTGCGCGGAGCTGCTGACGCGGGACTTCTCGCTGTCGTGGTACGACCGTTTCCCCCCGGAACGACCGCAAATTGACCCGCCGACCGGCTCGAACGGTCGCGGGTTTGTCGATGACGTAGACGGTGAGGACGAAGGCCAGGGGCAAGCTCTGGATCAGGGCGGCGATGAACTGGGGCCGCTCGGTGATCTGGTCGAGCTGCCGCCCGAGGTGCCGCCGAACCGGTCAAACCGGGTCAAGTACCGGTGCCCGAAGTGCGCAACGCAGGTGTGGGGCAAGCCTGAACTGGCGATTCTTTGCGGCGGCGAACACTGCGCCGGGTCGCCATTCCAGCCGGTCGCACGATGACAAAGGCCCGCGAAAGCGGGCCTTTTGGATAGCGCAATCCACATCCTCAACGGTGGCCAGGTCCTGCGCCCTGGCCTCGATCTCCGGCTTCCCAGCACGCGGCGGCCTTGCGCAGCAAGCCGGCGCTATCGCGGTGCGCCAGTTCGCCCGGTTTGGTGATGAATGTTGCGGCGGCCTCGTAGAACTCTGCGGCCACTTCCCAATCGTGTTGCAGCTCGGCCTTGCGCGCAGCGGCGGCAAGCGCCTGGCACGTCCTGGCAGCCTTGGTCGGCGTGGTCTGGTGTCCGTACATATCCTGTTCTCCAGCGGTGAGCGCCGGGGCGAAGCCTCGGCGCTCGGTTGGGTAGTGGGGTTAAGCCCGTTTAACAGCCCGTGCGAAGGTCAGAAGGTCGGCGGCCTCCATTAACTGGCCGCGCTCGGCCAGTTGCTGCATGGACGGCACCGGGCGAGCTGGGGCCGCTGCGCGGCGCGCAGAAGCGGCCAGGCGGGCCAGGAAGACACGGAACGAGGGAAGCGCTTGAGTAGCCATAGGTAACTCCTTTTTTCGCAGAGGAAGGCCCGGAGCGGTTGCCGCCGCTGGTATCCGGGCCGGGATTGGTTTACTTGGTCAGGCGCTCGCTGCGCACAAAGCCTTCGCACATGTCACGGAAGATCGTGGCGTGCATCTCCAGCGGGAACTCGGCGATCACCTCGCGGCGACCGATGCCGCCACGCTGGGCAACGATCATGTACATGGTGACGTTGGCTGGGGTCTGGTTCGGGCGAGCCTGATGGGACACTTCAACGGTGAAGCCGCTGAACTCGCGCAGGGCCTCGGCTTCGCTGAAATACAGGATGTGGGTTTCGATAGTCATGGGTTGAATCTCCTTTCGCAGATTGCCCCGGAGCGGTTGCCGCCGCTGGTTTCCGGGGTGTCGAGGCGGTATTGCTTCGACGTGGTTAGTATCTCAAAAAGCGGCCCTGCCGTCAACTATTCGTCAAACAATATTTGACCTAAAGTTTACTGAAATTCCACCGATCACAGGGCAAAAAAAAGCCCCGGACGTGTCCAGGGCGGGGAAGGCAGTCGCGTCACTGCATCATCCAAGTGAAGCGGTACGGATCCATAAAGGGAATATCGTCGTCGAAGCTGTCGAAGTCGGCGGCGGGCTGCGGGGAGGGTTGCGGCGGCTGTTGCTGCGCTGGTCGCCGTTGGGCCTGCTGTGGTCGCTGTGCCTGCTGGCGGGGTGCCTGCTGCTGGCCTTGATTGTACGGATCACCGCCTTGTTGTTGGTTCTGCGGACGCCCGCCCAGCAGCTGCATGGTGCCTTGCATGTCCACGATGATCTCTGTGGTGTAACGCTTGATGCCGTCCTTCTCCCATTCGCGGGTCTGCAACTTGCCCTCGATGTAGCACTGGGAGCCTTTGCGCAGGTACTCGCCGGCAATTTCCGCGACCTTGCCGAACAGCGAAACGCGGTGCCACTCGGTGCGCTCGACCTTCTGGCCGCTCTGCTTGTCTGTCCACTGCTCGCTAGTGGCCAAGCTCAGGTTGGTAACGGCGTTGCCGTTGGACAGATAGCGGACTTCGGGGTCTTGTCCGCAAGTGCCAACGAGGATCACTTTGTTTACGCCACGGGCCATGATGAGTCTCCTTTCTCGCGAAAGTGCCCGGTCTAGACCGGGCACGCTGGGTTAAATGAATGCGTCGTTGATTGCTTCGATCAGCAATTGCTTTTCGGTTTCGCTGTGCATGTTGACCAGCATCTCATTGAACAGGTCCACCCCTTTCCGCGAACCCAGCTCGTCGTCCTCGATCACCTCCAGCTCGTAACGGATCAGGTCGATGAGATCGGCCAGAACAATGACCGCGCAGACGTTAAACGGGTGTTGGATCACTGCCTGAGAATCCATGGTTGCCGCCTCCGGTTTGCGCATCCCCTTAGCGAACGAAAGGAAGTCTTCTTTCGTCAGGAAATCGCCGTCCTCTAGAAAGGTGCTGGTATTCATGTTTTGTATCTCCTTCGCAGATTCCCCGGAGCGGTTGCCGCCGCTGGTGTCCGGGGTGTCGAGGCGGTATTGCTTCGACGTGGTTAGTATCTCAAACCGTGGCGCTTTCGTCAACTGTTGGTCAAACAATCTTTGACTAATAATTGACTTGACGCGGCGCGCTTTTCGGAGCTGCTTAGATGCCGAGGTGGGAGCGGGAGGTAAACATAAAGCGCGCCCGCGAAGCGGGTGCAGCCCCGCTTTTGCCCTGGAGCTTGAGTCTCCCCCGGTGGATCTGCTCGTCAGCCTTCGGTTGGTCGCGGTAAGCCCCGACTACCCGGAGCTGGGCCGCCGTCATGGGGACCGTGGAATAGCGGAGCGACCGAAGGGAGTGAGCATATGCCGCGAAAGCCCCTTGACGGCATAGGCCCAGCGGAGGGTAGGCGATTAGGGCTGATAGCGGCCAGCCGGAGGGTGATGAGCACACCCAGGACGCGCAGGGGCGGCAAGGTGGCCAGCAGGCCACCGCGCAGGCCGACAGGCCGGAGGGCAAGCGGAGCGCGCAGCACCTGGCGGGCCAGGTGCGCAGGCGAGAGGGATTGAAGCCCGAAGGGGCGAGACGCGGCGCAGCCGTGGCTCGATGCGTAGCACGAAAGCCCGGGCCGCAGGCCTCGCACTAGATCTTCTCGCTGGCCAGGTGGTGGAAGTACCAGGCCAATTCGGGACGCCCCCCGCCCATTTGTTGCTTGATGGCAGTCACCAGATCCTCGCGAACTTGGCCGGCCGCTGTTTCCAGGCGCTGGCGGATCTCATCAACCTCGGCGCTGGCGACCCATTCAAGGCAAGCCAGGTAATCGAGCACGCCCTTTTCCTCTGTTGGTGTAAGCATCTGCAAATCCCTCAGCAGTCAAACTGTCCGTGACAGAAAGGCGCCATCTAGGCCTTTTTCTGTCGGTTAGGTGTCTTCTTTGTGGTCCCTGGTTGGGCCTCCTTTGGCTGCTCATGCTTGGCGGCCATCTGCTTGACCAGCTCGGCTTCCTCGGGGGTGAGCCAGACCATGACGGGCACAAGGCCGACTGTTTGGCGTTCCAGCACGGCGGTTACGCGCTTGATTGCAGCGTGTACAAGCTGCCGCGACTGGCCGATGTTGTTGGCCACCTCGATAGGTTCCTTGCCCTCCACCAGCACCGCCCTGGCAATGTCCAGGGTTTTGGTGGACATGCCCCGGAGCGCAGGCAGGGAAGCGGTCCATTGTTCGGCGGTGTATTTCGGCTGGGTGGGCTGCATTCGCGGTTCCTTACTGTTGGCTAAATGCCCTGCTACCGGCAGGGCTACGGGTCAAGCGTGCTACTGGTTCATTTGCTCGATGAAGCCCCGCGCATGCGCTTCCAGGCGGCGGGCGTCTGTGGTGCCGGCATGGAGCCGGTGCCGTTTGACGCCCTGGGCGGTGGCTTTCCAGATGACGTAAAACGTCCCCTCGTTGTTGCGCTCGATAGTAATGGCAACGCCCTGGTCACTGGTACCAACCTTGGCGGCGACTGCCGCCACGGTTTCGCTTTCCAGTGTCTGGCGGTCCCATACCAGCAGGGGCACAAACTGCGGGTCGTTGATCGCGTCGGCTGTCTCCAGGCCGCCCGCATCGCACAACCACGCTTCGTCGTCATCGTCCCAGGCTTCGGCGGTGATCGGAAACATCCACGCCAGAAGTGGCCGACCGCCCTGCACCTGGCAGGCGTAAAGCTGGTCAGAGTCGAGCAGAAACGCCACGCAATCCCCAGGGATGAGCAGGCCATGCCCAGGGTTGGCCTTGAGTAACGATCGGTAGGCTTCCAACGTGCGTTCGTAAGTCATGGTCGGTTCCTCGATCTTAGGCCTTGGCCACGGCCAGGGAGTGGGTAGCGATGCGGCGCATGATGAGCAGGTGGGGCAGGGTGGCCAGGCCCGTCAAGGTCCAGTAGCGCCCGCCCCACTGGGCAAAAATGGTCGTCATGTTGCCGTAGTCCAGGTCGGCCAGCTTGAACGACGCGCCCAGCTCGTCGGCGTGGTAGTCGATGACGGGCCGCTGCGAAAGGTTGAACTCGAAACGGGCGGCGGTCGTGCGTGCCGGTGGCGTGCCATAGGCGCGTTCTTGATCGATCAAAAACGCCTCTTCGTCGCCCAGGATGGCGCCGGGGTAACGCACGCGCAGCTCGGGCAGCATCAGGCCGGAATGCTGGGCCATCCACATGTTTGGCCCGATCTGGCGGGCATAGTCGATGATCGCGGTATGGCCAGGGACATAGAAGACTTTGCACATGGTTCGATCCTCCAAGGGCGGGGGAAAGCCGGGCGTTAAACGCCCGGCTCGCCAGTTACGCGGCGGCTTGGCCGCTGCGCAGGGCCTGGGCCAGTACCCACAAGGCGCGATTGAGTTTCACGTCTTGGTCAATGCCGTTAACGGCGCGGGTAGTTGTCCGGCGTCCTTGCTTGTTGCGGCCACGCAAGCCGCCCTTGATGGTGTTTTCCTGCACGCGGTTGAACGTGGTCCAGAGATCGCTTGCGCGGTCTTCGGCACGGCGTGGCATCAGCAGTTGCGACGGCGTGACCGGGGCAGGGCCTTCGGATGGGTCGTAGCGGTAGGCCAGGGCCGCCATGGCGAACGCTTCTTGCTCTTCCTGGCGCAAGTGGTAGTGCTGCATGTCGTCAAGGTTGGCGTCGATCTGCTCGAACTGGCCCAGCACCTCATAGGCACCTTCGATAACGTCGTTAACAACGTCAATGCGGCCGCTGTGGCGCACTTTCTGATCCATCGCCATGTCGCCCAGGACCAGCCCGTTAGCGCACACGAAACGGAACTTGCCGGCCATCATCTGGTAGCTGCTGCTGCCGTCGTGGCTGTTCAGCAGAATGATTTCGTTCGCTTCCTTGCTCATGATGTTGCTGGCATGGCGCAGGCGAATCATGTGCTTGGTGTGCTCGCGTTTGTCGGTGTTGCGGACGCGGGTCTGGCACGCCATGAACGGCTGAAAACCTTCTGTGCGCAGCGCATCGAGCACCTTGACGGTTGGAATGTACAGGTAACGTTCCGAACGGCTGTCGTGCGCTTCCTCGGCAAAGATCGAGGGCGCCACGCGGGCAATCTCGTCATTGGTCAGAGGGGCATCGCTGCGGATCATGCACGGATTACGGAAGTTGCTGGAAAGACGCATTTTTGTATCTCCTTCGCAGATTCCCCGGAGCGGTTGCCGCCGCTGGTGTCCGGGGTGTCGAGGCGGTATTGCTTCGACGTGGTTAGTATCTCAAATCGGGGCGCTGTCGTCAACTGTTGGTCAAACAATCTTTGACTAATAATTGACTTGACGCGGCGCGCTTTTCGGAGCTGCTTAGATGCCGAGGTGGGAGCGGGAGGTAAACATAAAGCGCGCCCGCGAAGCGGGTGCAGCCCCGCTTTTGCCCTGGAGCGTGAGTCTCCCCCGGTGGATCTGCTCGTCAGCCTTCGGTTGGTCGCGGTAAGCCCCGACTACCCGGAGCTGGGCCGCCGTCATGGGGACCGTGGAATAGCGGAGCGACCGAAGGGAGTGAGCATATGCCGCGAAAGCCCCTTGACGGCATAGGCCCAGCGGAGGGTAGGCGATTAGGGCTGATAGCGGCCAGCCGGAGGGTGATGAGCACACCCAGGACGCGCAGGGGCGGCAAGGTGGCCAGCAGGCCGCCGCGCAGGCCGGCAGGCCGGAGGGCAAGCGGAGCGCGCAGCGCCTGGCGGGCCAGGTGCGCAGGCGAGAGGGATTGAAGCCCGAAGGGGCGAGACGCGGCGTAGCTGTGGCTCGATGCGTAGCACGAAAGCCCGGGCCGCAGGCCTCGCGCTATGCCTCGGATGACGGCAGGGCGATCACTCGCCGGCACCCTGCTCCAGCTCCAGCAAGCGCGCTGTGGCAGCCTGCTCGATCAACAAATACAGGCGCTCAACCTGCTGTTGTTCCAGCGCTTTCAACAATTCCAGGGCCTCCACCATGCCCTCGGCGCGGGCCTGGGAAATCAAGCAATTCGCCGCGCTGGTGGCGGTGTTCACTTCGGCCAGGCGCCTGCGCAATACAACCTGATAGCTCGGCGGCAGGATCAGGCCAGGCATCAACTCCTGTTCGTTTCGCATACCGGCCTCCCTCAGTTTTCGCCGACGACCTGGCGCACTTCGGCCATAACCTTGTTCCACTCGTCCACCGCATCAAACATCGCGCCGACCGCTGCCAAGGCGTGCTGTTGCTTGGTGTAAGTGCGGTTCATGTGCTCGGGCACGATCACCACGGTATCCGGGTTGCCGTAGTCCATGAAGCCAACGGTAACGCTGCCATCTTCCATATCGAACATCCGCACAACATCGAGCAGGCGGTTATAGCCTTTCGACTCCCACACCAGCAGGTAACGCACAGCATCTTCCTTGCTTACAACCTTGAAATCGTAATCACTGGACATGTTCAGTTCTCCGCGTGGTAGAAGGTTTGCGCCCATTGGTGCGCTTGTGCAGGTAACGCAGCACGCCCAGGGTCATGCGTGCGTCGGCTAGGGAACGGTGGGCGCCATCCTCCAGCACGCCGCAAGCTCGGGCGGCCTCGATCAGTTTGATCCAGCGCCACTGCCAAGCCCCATAGCGGCCCTCAACCCATTCCCCATGCCATTCGGCATACAGCAGCATGGCGCAGGCGGTGGCCAGTGCAGGCGCGACAAGTCCGTGCCGCTGGTGGGTCTGCGACAGCAGGCGCTCGTCAAAGGAGGCGTTGTAGGCGACGACCGTTCGGCCCGAGACGATAGAAGCGTATTGCTCTGCGATCTCCGGCCAGGCCGGCGCGGTGGCCACCATGTCATTGGTGATGCGGTGAATCCCTGTGGCCTCCGCTGGAATTGGCTGAGTAGGGCGTATCAGCGTGTTGAGTAGGGGCGTGCCGCTCGCGTCGAGGATCGTGATTTCGCACACCTCGTCGCCATCACCCACGCCCGTTGTTTCAGTGTCCAGCAGCAGACAATCCCCCTCGATCAGCGCCTGGGCACGGGCGGCCACGGCCTTCCGCCGAAGCTGCGCCGCGCTCGGCTCCCATTTCCAGGGCACGCAATCGGCGGGATCGTATACATCGTAGGCCCCGCGGCCTTGCCAGACGCTGCCGGCAGGCCGGGTGCTATACCCCGGCATTAGTCGGTGGCGTGCCTTGAGGTCACGGCAGCAAAGCCAGCCGTTGGCCTCCGCTTCCGCTGGGGTGAGGTGAATACGCGGCCTTGCCATGCCTGGGGCCTCCTGTCAGTTGTCGCCAGTGATGATCGTGTGACGGGCCTGGGACACGTCCAGCGTGCCAGTGCGACCGTCTACAAAGCGCACAGCCATGGTCGTTTCCGGTGTGCCGGCGACGGCGTGCGCGGCGGCGCGCAACTCTTTCTCGCTGCGGTGGGCCAGCAGTTCGAAAAGCACATGGGCGTCATTGGCGGCGTCCGCGCTATCCCGTTCCAAGGCACCTTTGAGGCTCTGTTTGAGCCAGTTCGAGGCGGTGGGGTCGGCCAGTGTGATGGCGATGCTGTCGGCAAACTGCGCGGTACCGGACGACTCGCGGTTGCTGCTGACGGCCTGGGCGGCCTCACGGTCGATAGCGCGCAACTGATCGCGGGCGGGCTGGCTAAGCCCGCTGTGGAACTCGGCAAGCTGGGCCAGGCCGGTGAGCTGCCACCATGCCGAGGTAAAGCCGTCGCTCCGTTCGGGGCCATCGGGCAGGGTAAGCGCACCTTTCAACTGAGTGAGGTGCAGTTGGGCGCAATCGATAATGGCTTGTTCCAGCTCAGTCATGGCGTATCAACTCTTGGTGGTGGGTTGGGTCCAGTCCTCAAGGACTAGGCCAGGCACGCGAGCAAATTCGCGAGTGTTGTTCGTGACCAGCACACACCCAGCGGCCAGGGCATGGCCGGCTATCGCTGCATCGTTGTTGCCGATTGGCGTGCCCAGACGGGCGAGGGTGGTGCGGATCTGCGTTGTTTGATCTACGGCGGCGGCGTCCCAGGACAGGATAGCGTCCAGGCGCTCCACGAAGGCGTTGACCATCGCAGCCACCTTGGGCGATGCCTTGGGGTTGGCGGCCCCGAAGCGCATTTCGGAGTACGTGATGGCCGAAACGACAATCCGGTGCTGATTGGTGACTGCCTGTTCCAGCTTGGCCAGTACCGCGTCGGGGCGTTCGCGCATGATGAATGAACAGATGTTTGTATCGAGCATGTACGTCTTTTTGCTCATGTGAAATCACCCAGGAAACGGCCTTCCTCGATCACATCCTTTCGCTCGGTCAGAAAGTCAGGATCTGCGGCCGCCACGTCGCGCAACGATGCCCAAGAGGGGCGCACAGGGCGCAGGATCAGCGTTTCGCCGTCGCGGATAATCTCCAGCTCGGAAACGCCCTGGTACTCCATATCCCGGGGGATGCGGATCGCCTGGTTTCGGCAGTTCATGAAAATGGAAACGGTACGCATGGGAACCTCCTACAAGTTGAAACACGTTGAGGCGGTGATGGTGCTGCCGCGCTCGATGCCCAGGTTTGCAAGCTGGCCGCGTGGCACCTCGATAATGCCGAGGGCGGGCCGCAATGATGAATGCTTGACGGTTGTGTTTGGCTCCAGCTCCTGCACGCTCTGGATAACCCCGTCTGCTCCGATCCAAGCTGCCTCTAATGGGGCGGGGGTGTTCTTCATCCACACAAACCGCACTGCCGGCGTAGCCCAGAGAAACAGCATGCCGCGCCCTGGATCTGCTCGACCGGCGAGGCCCTGCGCCTGGGTGGCTTCGGTGGTTGCCACGGGTAAGTCAAGGATCGCGCCGTTCTGGAACGACAACCTACAGTCGGCGGCCTGAACCTGAGCGCTGAGCGTGGTCCCCAAGAGCAATGCAGGTAAGCAACGGTAGAGCATCGGAACCTCCCTCAATCTCTGAGAGAATTCTAACATATGTCGAACATATGTCATAGGAGCAATTGAGCATGCCGGGGTGCGTCGTTATACTGCTCGCATGCGCTCCTTCGCAGAGCACTAGAGGCCCGTTTGCATTGCCGTGCAGCGGGCTTCGCCATTTCTGGCCCCTTGTAATATCCCTCCCCAAATATCCCCAAAACGTCGTAGAGCCTGGTGCGCGTGGCTGACTAGCGAGGCCCGCCCGAGTCTGTCCGGTGCGAGCGGCTGGCCGCTGCCGGCAGGCAAAAAAAAGCCCGCATTGCGGGCTTGGGGAAGTGCTGATACCGATCAATTGGTTAAGTCGGTGATGGTTCGGCCCAGGTTGATGGCGAACAAGAGCAGGGTCAAAAACCAGTACAGGGCCAGGCGCTTATCCTTGGCGCTGTAGCCCTCGCTGAATCTGTTTTGACGCTCCGTCGAGACGTACAGAGCGCCCCGGAAGCCCTTGGGAATGACTACGACAAAGGCGAACAGCAGCCAATCGAAGCCCGTCTCTTGCGTGGGGCTGTGATAAGCCAGCCACGCGGCAAAGCCAATCCAGATTGCCCAGGCCCAGGCATACAGGGCTTTGCGTTGCGTAGTTTGCACAGTGCTATCCATGTGATTGATCTCCCTTTCGCTTGTGGGTTACTTGCCCTTCTTAGCCAGGCCAAGCTGTTTTTCCAGAGCCTCTACCTGACCTTCGGCGCGTGCTGCGCGGTCCAGGGCCTGACGTTCGTTCTTGCGTGCCTCGATAGCTTCTGAGTCCTTTTCGTTGGCCCTGGTGACAGCCCGGTGGATCTCTTGGGCGCTGTGCTCCTTCTGGTGTTTCAACTCCAGCTCGGCGCGTTCCTCAAGGGCATGGTATTTAGCCTGTAGCTCCCGGTATAGGGCTGCGGTTTCTTCCAAGCTGGCGATCTTGGCGCGCAGGTCGTTCAGTTCTGCATCCATGCTGTCAGCCAGTGCAATCGCTTCCTCGGCCTGCTCGCGGATCTGCGCGGCATTCTCTTCGATCACTCGGCGCTTTCCGTCCAGGGCCTGGTCGGCAGCAACACGGGCCAGGTTCCAGATATCGGCGCCGAAGTTCTCCAGCAACTGGGCCAGGGCGGGCGGTGGTGGGTCGATGAGTGGCTGTGCCTCTTGCTGCTTGCGGTTCTTCCACTCGCTCATGGCCTCCTGAATGGTCGTAAAGCTGCCGACGCCACCCAGGCGCTTGCGCACGTTGGCCAGGGTGGGCTTAGTGCCGTCAGCGTCGAGTTCGTCGGCGGCCTTCCAGATCATTTCCTTCGTGAGTGCCATGGGCATGCTCCGTTGTATGTTGTAGCGTGTAGTATCATACAACATACTACAAAATACAATACAGGCTAACGCGGCCAGTTGGCCTTGTTGGCTCCGCTCCAGCGCGGCGGGCGAGCCACCGCACCAGAGCGCAGCAGCAGATGGAAAGGGTGTCGGGTTGGCCAGGTGTGCCGGTTCGGTGTGCGCCGCATCGGCGTCGAACGCTACCCGTGAGTTATCCACAAGCCAAGTCAAACCAAGGCCGTTAAAGGTTTAAGTTAAAGGGTTAATACGCGCGCGCGTTGTTAGCGTTTTGCGAGGCCTTGATTTACCTGGGCTGGCGGGTGGTTCTGGTCCCCGAAGTGACGAAATTGGCGGTCCCTGGAGTGACGAACCCCAGTCCCCGAAGTGACGAACCGACGGTCCCTAGAGTGACGAATCGCGGTTGCCGAAGTGATGGAGCGTTTGGGGCGCGATATTCGGTGCGGTCCCTGGAGTGACGAATGCGCAGATAAAGCCCCCGAAGGGGCTGCGGTACAGTTCAAACACACATGAATCAATAGATAAAAACCCTTACACATCAGTCTATTGCCCCCTTCCGGTCCCTGGAGTGACGAATTGCCATGACTCATGCAGCGGGAGCGGCCTTGGCCTTGCTTGGCTTCTTGATACCGTTGCGCGTGGCTTTGAGCAAGGCCGCTTTGCCGGCGTCGGACTTGTTGAAGAACAACACCGCGTCTTCGTCGGGCAGGTAGGTCATGAAGTAGTCGAGCAAGCTGCCGGCCTCGGCCAGCTCCTTGACCTTGGCGCGAAACTTCTTTTCGGCCTGGGCGCTTCCGACCTTCTTTTGCAGCAGGGCCAGGCCAATCTTCCATTGGCCCTGATCGCCGCAATGTTTCCGGCAAAGCTCATAGATGCGTTTGGCAATGGCGCTGCGCAACCCAAAATAGTCGCCCGGAATGGTCAACACATCCATGGCCTTCGCAGCGTTAAACGTGGTGTCGGATACCTTTATCCGAATGGCGCACATGCGGTTCTTGGCGCCCCTGGTGATGATCTCCACGTCATCGAGCAGGCCAACCCAGCGCCGGCTGCCGTTGCGGTCTTTCGTTGATTCAAAGGTGGCTCGCATCCGAGTACCGGTAAGCCTATCGAACGCCTTGCTAAGCAGCTCATAGCCGCGTTCGCTGGTACTGCTGCGCGTGAAGCTCAACAGCTCATGGGCGGTCGTCTCGATAGTCGGTGATACGGCTATGCCGGCGTTGATCGCGGCCACCAGCTTCGACACGCAAAACAGCACGATATCTTTGTCATGTTGGGTCGCCCGACCGGCAACGCTGGGGATGATCTCGATCTTGTTCCCGTTGTGCTCGTAGGTGATCTGCCTGGTATCTCCGTCTTCCACGGCGTAGATCGGGTGCTCCATCGTAGGCCGCTCGTCCTTGGGGATCGCCGGCAGGCCGGTAGCGATCCAGAAATCGAGCTGAGTTTCGAGCACCACAACTTGCTTGCGTCCCGCTGAGGCCTTCACCGCTTCGCGCCCTGGTGCCGTGTCCTTCGGTTTCTTGGCCTCTTCGCGTTTCAGCCGCTCCGCCGCCTGCTGGTAGGTTTCGCCGGGTCGTGCCTCGGCCTCGATGCGCTTGCGCCACTTGTCGATGTTGATTGCGTCCTGCCCGACCAAGGGGCTTTTAGCCGTGCGACGTTTCGGCAGGGGCGAGGTGGCCACGTCGGGATCGATATCAAACAACTCATTGGACGACATGCTGGGCCTCCTTGCTCAGATACTTGTAGATGGTGGTTCTGCTGACCTTGAACCTGGCGGCCACGTCGCTGACGGTCGTCAAGGGATCGGCCAGCAGGATCTTGATATCGCGGATCTCCTTCGCGCCAAGCGTCGGCTTGCGACCGCCTTTGCGTCCACGTGCGCGGGCGGCCTCCAGGCCGGCCATGGTCCGCTCGCGGTTTAGTTCGCGCTCGTACTCCGCCAGGGTGGCGAATACGTTCAACTGCATCCGCCCGCCTGCCGTGCTGGTATCGATGTGTTCGGTGAGCGATTCAAAGCGAACCTGCATGGCTTCCAGTTGGGCCATTAGCTGGAGCAGGTGGGAGAGGCTGCGACCGAAGCGGGAAAGCTGCCACACGACAACGGTGTCCCCTGGGCGGAGTGCTTTTAGCATCTGCTCCAGCTCGGGGCGGTTGGCCCTGGCGCCGCTGATCTGTTCCTCATAGATCCGCGTGCAACCAGCGGCGACAAGCGCGTCTCGCTGTAGGTCCAGGTTCTGGTCCTGCTTGCTGGTTCGGGCGTATCCGATGCGCAGGCCACCGGTCAATATGTCCAGGGTTGAAGTGTCTTTGCCGTTACGCATGGCTACCTCCGTGTGGCTGCCCAGGTTTGCCAGTCGATAGCGCCACGCCGCCATCCCACTCGGCCACGACCTCGGCCCCGCAACATGTACAAGCGGTCGTCAACTCGGCAGCGGTTTCGGCCAGGTGTAGCTGGCCAGCATGGCCGCATGTGGTGCAACGGTACACATACAGCGCGGTTGGGATGGGGTTTCTCATCATGGCAGTTTCCGTACACCTAATGTAGACACAGAAAAGTTTACGAGAAAGTTTACAGTTATGCCCCAAAAAAAACGCCCTCCGGCGCTTTTTTTGAAGTGTGCAGCAAACGACCGTTTACTGCACAGCCATTTGCCGGGATCTACGCGGCTTTGTCTGCGACAACGGTGCAGTGGTCCAGCGACACTGCGCCCGAAACATCCTCCACCATGATGACCGCTTGGCAGCACATGACGAATGCTCGACCGCAGGTTTTGGTCTGGATCGTCTCGCCCGAGCCAAGCAACTCTTCGTAGGTCACGGTCACGCCTTCCTTGTGCTGGGCGTTCCAGTCGTAACACTGGATCTTGGCTGCATCCTCCTGCTCGCGCAGGGTCATGTTTTGGCGCTGTGGTAGAGGCATTGTTTTATTCCTGGGCTTGGGTCCATTTCTCACCGCTTTGCAGTGGGAAGCATTGAATGGTTAGGGTGGTGCCTTTCTCGATAACGATGCGGCCTGGAGCAGTACCCTCGAAAGCATCGTTCATTAGTCGGCCATCGGGGCCTCGGATTTCACAGCCGGCATTGCCTGGCTTGATAGTTCGGTTAAACGTGCGGAAATCCCACGGCTGGTCAGGTATGTCCTTTGGCTGGTCAAGCATTACGACGATGGCGGGAGCGCCCAGCACTGCTCCGCCCAAGGCGGCCAGGGCGATGGCCTTTAGGTCGAGGGGTTTGGTTTGTTTGGCCATTGTTGGTGTCCTCATAAACGACGATTTTGGGTGGCTTCGCGCAGCATGCGTTCGGCCTCTGAATCGTCGAGATCCATGTAATAAGCGTCTGCGATGAGGTCGTCGATTTCGCGGGCGCACACATTAGCATCCAGCGCGGCGCGAAGCAGTCCGGCGTCCAGGCGGTCGTACTTGTACGCGGTGGCCATCGCTGGGTTGTCCTGGGCGTTGTTGGCCATGAAAAAACCATAGGAAAACCCTTCCGGGGTTGCACTGCGGGCGTTCTTGGTGGCGAGGCGGTTGCCGCCGAACTTGCGGTGCATCTTCGAGCCGTCCGAGGCCTCGACCGGCGCAATGGGCAGGTTTGCATTGAAGCGGCCCCAAAGCAGGGTTTTCTTTGTGTACGGGTCGCCCAGGTGGTGCGGGTCGAAGGCCAGGCGCCACGGCGGCAGGCCGCCCAGCTTCTCGATCCGACCTACCGGGTTCTCGATGGCCCATACGGCAGGCCGGAAATATTCAATGGTGCGCAATGTCTGGTGAACGAGCTGCACGGCGGCAACCGTGCGCCCGTCTGCGTCTTTGGCTGCGAAGTATCGGGCGCCACTGGTGGCGAATTCTGTGCACGGGCACGCGGCGAGAATGGCGTAGATATCCAGGCCGTCGAAGTCGCCAAACCAGTCACCGAAGAAGCCGGCGCCGAACTCGTTTACGTCGCCGGTAACGGGGTTGTCCTGTATGTCGAAGCGCAGGACTTGGTAGCCGGCATCCTCCCACGGCTGCGACCACTGCCCAGTGTGGTCGAACAGCGACAGCACTACCTTGTCAGCATTGGCCCGCCCTTCGCCCTGGGCGAAGGCGTGGCGTTTCCATTCGGCAATGCGGGCTTGGGCGGCAGCCTGGTCAAGCCAGCCGTGTGACCGGGTGTAGCGGGCCACCTTGTCGCCCAGGCGTACGATCTCGGACGGCCTGGGCGCGTCGAACAAGTGGTGCTCCAGCTCGCCCGAATTCATGGCGCTGAACTCGGCGGCGATCTGGCTTAGCTCGAAGTCGTCAACGCCCAGGGCCTGGCCGGTGAACAGCCCAGGCTGTGCTGGGCGGATCTGCGTACTGAGCATGGTTCACTCCCCCTTGAAGTAGTCGGGGCGCTGCTCCAGCTCGCGGGCGATCAACTCGTCAGCGAACAGCGGCGCGGCCTTCTCGATGCGCTTGGCCATCTTCTGCTTGCGTACCCGGCCTTTGGCCTCGGCACTCCAGCGCTTGACGGCGCGGGACTGGGGGAAGTCCAGGCAAACACCGTAACCCTCGGGGCGGCGCTTCCAAGCCTGGTGCATTTCTTCCGGCATTCGCGTCCCCGCTGGGGCCTCGATCACCAGCAACTCGAAGTCGCCAGGGCAGGGCTGGTGCGGCAGGCACCACCGAAGGGAGTAGCGCCACATGGGCGCTACGTGCTGGGTGGCGGGGGCCATCAGGCGTAATCCCATTTAGCCTGGTCCCAACCGGGCAGCTTGCGCTGTGCCGACTGGCGAATTGCGTGCAGGGTGCGAAACGCAGGGGTCGAGTAGTAGTCGCTGGCCTCGCTCGACTGGTGCTCAAGGCATTCGATCAGTTTGAGGACTTCCAGGGCCGAGAGCCGGCGCACGTCGGTATCCAGCAGGAACAGCTTGTCGGGGGTGTTTTCGCGGGGGTAGCGGACCCGCACAGAACGCACGTTTTCATCCAGCAACTGCTGGCCCTGAGTCTCAAGGATCTCGCGGGCTTCGCGGCCAGGCCTGCCGGTGCAGGTGAACATCAGGATGGCCGAAATGTGGAAACGATCGACAACGTAAGCGCTCATCGGTGTATCTCCTTCGCAGATTCCCCGGAGCGGTTGCCGCCGCTGGTGTCCGGGGTGTCGAGGCGGTATTGCTTCGACGTGGTTAGTATCTCAAATCGGGGCGCTGTCGTCAACTGTTGGTCAAACAATCTTTGACTAATAATTGACTTGACGCGGCGCGCTTTTCGGAGCTGCTTAGATGCCGAGGTGGGAGCGGGAGGTAAACATAAAGCGCGCCCGCGAAGCGGGTGCAGCCCCGCTTTTGCCCTGGAGCGTGAGTCTCCCCCGGTGGATCTGCTCGTCAGCCTTCGGTTGGTCGCGGTAAGCCCCGACTACCCGGAGCTGGGCCGCCGTCATGGGGACCGTGGAATAGCGGAGCGACCGAAGGGAGTGAGCATATGCCGCGAAAGCCCCTTGACGGCATAGGCCCAGCGGAGGGTAGGCGATTAGGGCTGATAGCGGCCAGCCGGAGGGTGATGAGCACACCCAGGACGCGCAGGGGCGGCAAGGTGGCCAGCAGGCCACCGCGCAGGCCGACAGGCCGGAGGGCAAGCGGAGCGCGCAGCACCTGGCGGGCCAGGTGCGCGGCAGGAAAGCCGTGGTCAAGGTTTCGCACGGGCAAGAAAAAGCCCGCTTACGCGGGCTTCTGCGGAGGCTTATCGCCGTGGGTTAGTGTGTAGGCCCCAGCCGTACACTGGTGGTTGGTCGCTGATGCGAATGCCGCGTGTGTCTTCGCAAATCCGACCCGCGACTACTGCGCCCGGTGAGTAGATCTGACCGCCCAGCAGGCAGCCACGGGCAGGAGCTGGGGCAGGGCGGTTTGCCTTCGCTTCTAGGGCGGCGAGCTGGGCCGAAATGTTGACCAGACCTTGATTGACTTGGTGTAGCTGCTCGTTGGTCTGATCCACCTGTTTCGACGTAGCGCAGCCAGTTAGGCCAACGGTGGCCAGCAACAATGCCGGCAACAGTTTGGTGATAGTGCGAGTCCTATTTTCCATAGAGATTTCCTTAACGTTTTATGCCGAACGTTTCATGCCGAATATTGAAATTATCGGGCTGATGGTGCCTTGGTTTTTGTCCGAACCTGGGCAGGAATTCAAGAATTCTTCCCTGGCCCGGGCTGTTGCCTCGGGTTTGAATTTGCCCTTCTTCTTGACGACGATTGAGAAGAAGTCGGATACCGCCCCGCTGCAATCGCTATCTGCCAGCGAGCCGCCCTTGAGACCTGCTTTGCCTGCCATGCACATCATGGTCTCGCAAGGGTCACGGGCTTCTGCGGTGCCTACCAGTGCCAGGCTGGCCAAGAGGGCAACGACGACCGTTGATCGTTTCATATGACTACTCTCCTTTTAGTCTCTGCTCGATGTGAAAAAATGCGCGGGCCAGGCGGTCGTAGCCGCCCGAGGCGGCAAGGAAGACGATCAAACCGACTATGGACAGCACAACCAGCTTTGGATCAGGCCAGCCATTGGCTGCCTGGATCACGAACACCACTAGCATCGACACGGCGCCGAACGTCAGCACTAGGCTGATGGGTCGGCGCACAAACCAAAGCAGCCGGCCTGCGAGTCCGAACAGGTTGCCGGTGGTGATACGCAAAGCATCGATGGCGAAGCGTTTAGCGCCCGAGGCAGCCTTTGCTAAGAACGACGGTTGCTCACCGTTCGCTGCTCGATCCTTCGTTGCCACAGTGCGGATCTTCTGTACCTGGCGGTTCCGCTTTCTGCCTGCGGGCAGCTCAACGACTTCGCCCATATCTCAGTCCTCCTTTTCCTGTATCTCGAATTCCGCGAGCTGTCTGCCGGCGTCCAGATACTCCTTCAACCAAGCGGGGCGTTTGCCCCTGCCGCTCCACGTATGAAACGGATTGGTTGGATCCCTGTACCTGGCCTGGCCTCGCGGCGGTCTTTCTCCCAATGGTACGAATTCCAGTTCGCGTGTTGTGGGCACGGATTTCGGTTTCCCCGCTGGCTTGCTCTTGTCGGCATCTTTGTCATCGCATTCGCTTGACATGTTCTCAACTGCCCTCATAATAGCGGTTACTCACTGAAATTGCAATTTCAAGGACAAACGGAATGGCCAACCATAAAACCTCTACCGCAGTCATTGCTCTTGCGCTCGTCGCCGCCGGAAATCCATTGCTGGCTAATGCGAACGGTAAATTGTCGATGAGTGTCATGGCTTTGGCAAAGCAATGTGCGCCGAACGTGGCGCCTGAGACGGTCGGTTACTTGGTTAGCCATGAGTCGAGAAACAACCCATTTGCAGTCCATGTAAACGGCGTGCCCTGGAGTAAGCAGCCAAAGACAGAAACCTTCGAGGACGCGAAGGCAGTAGTCGAAAAGCTTGCTCGCGAAGGCGCCAGTTTCGATACAGGCTACGGGCAAATCTGGTCGGGGAACTTGGCAGCGTTAGGGGTTTCTGCTGTGGACATGCTTGAGCCGTGTAAGAATCTGGCCGCCCTGGACCGAATCTTGTCGGACTGCTACCGGGCCGCTGTTGCGGCTAATCAGGAGGGGCAGGCTGCATTACGTCATGCCCTGAGTTGCTACAACACCGGCAATCAGCGGGACGGTTTCACAAACGGATATGTGGGAAAGATTCTGGCTGTGGCTCAAGCCAATAACACATTGAAAGTGCCTGCGCTGCGCGTCGATGGAGTGGAGAGTGAAGGCGGCCAGGTGGGGAGTAGCGTTGAGCAGGAGAACGCGCAACCCGCTGAAAACGCAAGGTTAGGTAGGTCTGGTGGGTTCGATAATTCAACCCCGGACGGATTTGCCAACAGCACTCAAGACGGTTTCGAGGTGATGGCGCGGCAACATGACGGAGCGCCAAATGAAGGTCTTTCTCATCCAGCAAAAACAACTAGAGGAAATGAGCAGCAAGAAGAAATTAATACGGACATGGATTCAGAGGTTGGAAGAAAAGAAATGGCTTCCACTCTTTGAAGTCATTAGCGACGACGGGCAAACGGTGTGCTGTTCGTTGCGTGTAAAGGATACAGGGGAGGTTAGAACGTGGGCTGATCTTCGACTGTTGGCCGAGTGGCTGAGGGAAAAGCTAAGCATCGAACGGTGTGAGCTTCTATTAACGGACTTTGATTTACCAGTAACGGAGTGAAATATGGACAAACTGAATGTTGGTGTAAACGGCAAGAAACTGGGCATGGTCTGCATGGTTCTGCTGTGCATCTTCGGGTCGAGTCTGGCCCAAGCGGCGGGTGTTGATACGGCCAACTCTTCGCTGACCTCGATGAAAACCTGGCTCGATACGTGGATTCCGCTTGCCTGCGCCGTGGTACTGGCGGTGCTGTGCATCCTCTGGTGGGCACACGTTGTTCGCGCTGACTTCGCTACCCGTGGCGCCCTGGCAATGATCGGTGCTGGTTCTGCCAGTTACATCGTCAGTTTCTTCTTCGGCTGATACCAGAGGGCGGGGCCTTAGCGGTCCCGCCCTTGGGAGGTTATCGAATTGAATTTCTCACAAGGACGGTTCCCCTTGTTCAAAGGGGCAACTCGGTTGCCGACCTTAGCTGGTGTGCCTCGAACTGTGTTGCTCGTCACCTTCATGTTCTGCGGCGCGTTGTTCCAGTTCATTCACCTGTGGGCCATTGGGGTGTTCGTGTTCCTGTTTGTCATCGAATGGTGCATCACCAAGCACGATGACCGAGCTTTTCGGATTCTCTACCTGGCTTGGAAGACCAAGATCGTGAACAGGTCTGAATCGTCATTTACGAAACTGTGGGGCGGGTCTAGTTACTCGCCCAGGGACTACGGAGATCAAGACTAATGGCCGTAACAGCCCGTGATGTAAAGAGCGTCAAAAAATTCACGAAGGAACCTTCCTTCAAAAAATTCGTACCGTATCAGCACCACATCACCGACCATGTAATCAGCACGGAAAACGGCGAGCTGCTGACGATCTTCAAGCTTCGTGGGCGCACTCACGATTGCGCCTCGGATCTCGACCTGATCCGCTGGCACCGCGACCTGAACACCCTGTTCAGGCAGATCAGCACCGAGCATGTCAAATACTGGACCCATCAGCATCACCGCGAGGTCAACGACTACCCGGAAACCGAGTGGAACCTGGCGTTCGCCCAGCACTTTGACGACAGCTACCGCAAGAGCTTCCAGTCCAAGCCGCTGATGGTGAATGATCTCTACCTCACGGTGGTTTACAACCCCGTGGGCGATCTGGCGCAAAAGGTCTTTTCCAAGATGGAGCGCCCAACTCGTGAGGAGTTGGTGGACATGCGCAACGAGGCGTCGAGCGCCTTGGAAGAGATCAGCAGCCGTATCATGCACACGCTCAAGCCTTACGGTATCGAGCGACTGGGCATCTACTATCGCAACAGCCGCGGCGAAATCGCCACTGCCGAGAATCAGGACGATGAAACCTGGCTGGCTGATGAAACCGGGCTTGAGGCTGATGCCTTCGATATCGATCCTGACGACCTTCTGGCCGATACGGTGAAGACCGCGCCGGCGCCGGCAGTTCCTGCGCCAGAAAGCGCCGGGAGCCTACGGGCATTTTCTACTGCCCTGGAATGGCTGTCGTTCCTCATCAACGGTTACTGGCAGCCAGTACCCGTCTGCCGCTCGAAGATTCGCTCGTATTTGGTGGAAAGCCGACCGGTGTCCTCTCTTTGGGGCGACATTATCCAGCGCCGCCGCTTCGATGGTGTTGATTACTTGGCAGGTGTTGAGATCGTCGATTACGACGATGAGACGGAGCCTGGCCAGCTGAACCTGCTGATGGAAGCAGATTTTGAATACGTGCTGACCCAATCCTATTGCTGCATGTCGCTGGGGGCTGCTCAGACATTCCTGTCTAACCAGCAGAAATCGATGCTGGAAACCAAGGACAAGGGCAAGTCGCAGATTCGGCAGTTGGAAGACGCCGAGGACGATGTGACCTCGCGGCGGTTCGTCATGGGTTTCCATCACGCGACCATCCACGTTTGGGCAAGCACCTCGAAAGGCGTCCAGAAGCTGGCCCGCAAGGCCAAGGGCATGATGACCGACTGCGGTATCAAGGCTGACTCGGTTGGTCTCGCTTCCGAGGCTGCCTTTTACGCAATGCTGCCGGCCAACCATGCGTATGTTCCCCGCCCGGTCCCAGTGAATAGCTGGAACTTCCTGTGCTTCTCGCCGTTTCACGGCTTCATGACTGGTAAGGCGAACAACAACCCCTGGGGACCAGCAGTCACGTTGTTCAAGACCACGGCAGGTACGCCGCTGTTCTTCAACTGGCACGTTTCGCCAATGGAAGAACAGTCGTTCGGCAAGCGTCCGCCTGGCCACACCCTGATCCTCGGCCAGACCGGTGCCGGTAAGACGACCCTGCTCAATGCGTTGATTACCCAGTCCAGCAAGTTCGAGCCACGGGTTATCTGCTACGACAAAGACCGGGGCATGATGCCCCTGGTGACGTCCCTGGAAGGGCGCTATACCGTGCTGCGCGAGGGCGAATCGACGGGCTGGCAGCCGGCGCAAATCGAGCCGACTACCGCCAACGTTGCCATGGTCAAGCGTCTGATCAGGATTTGCGCGGAAACCACGAACGGCGGCCCGATTGAACAGACCGACGTGGAACTCATCGGCAAAGCTGTTGACCATGTGATGGTCAGTGGCCTGGTCGCCAAGGAGCTGCGTTCGTTCTATGCGATCTGGCGGCAGATTCCGGCAGCGGCGCGAGTCAACAACCAGCAGAAATTGACCCTGGCTGAAATGCTCAAGCCCTGGTGCCGTGGTGGCGAACATGGGTGGTTGTTCGATAACCCGTCCGACGCCTTGACCTTCGACACGCACAAGGTGTTTGGCTTCGACCTGACCGACTTTATCGTGGCCCCGGATCAGCCGGCCCCGCAAGCCCGCACGCCGTTGCTGATGTACCTGTTTTATCGCGTGCGCCTGGCCATCGATGGTAGCTGCCGCGTGATTCAGGTATTCGACGAGTTCGCCCAGTATCTGGACGATCCCTACATGGATGTGGAAGTGAAGCGCGGTTTGAAGACCGACCGGAAAAAGGACGCGATCTACGTCTTCTCCACGCAGGAACCAAACGACGCCCTGGAAAGCCGGATCGGCAAAACGATCATGCAGCAGTGCGTGACCAAGATCCTGCTGGAAAACCCGGAAGCTGACCCAGTGGACTACATGAAGGGGCTGAAACTGACCGAGGCGGAATATCAGGCGCTGCTTAACATCCCTGAATTCAGCCGCCAGTTCTTGGTCAAGCAGGGCAGTCAATCGGCCATTGCCACCATGGATCTGCGCGGGATGGAGAAGGCGATCAGCATCCTTTCGGGCACCCCGGACAATGCTGATCGACTGGAAAGCATCCTTGCCGCCAATCCAAACGCCAAGCCAGAGGTGTGGCTGCCGAAGTATTGGGAAACGGTTTTACCCAAGCAACAGAACAGGAGCAACTGACATGGAAAAGTACGTTTTTGCCGCTGCGGATACCCAGGACGTAATGCGTCTGCCGACGTTCAAGGCAAAAGCCATTGTGCGTAGTTGCACGATGGCCATCTTCCTGGGGGTCGCAAGCGTTTCGCATGCGCAGGTCGTTGTCGAAGACCCCGCCGTGCTGGCCAACACGGCGCTTCAAGTCCAGAACATGATTCAGCAGCTGGCCAACCTCAAGTCGCAGTTGGAAACCCAAGAAGGCATGTACGCCTCCATGACCGGCGCACGCGGATTCGGTGGGATGCTGCCAGGCAGCGCTGGGGAGCTGCAAAAGAACCTGCCGGCTGACTGGGGCAAGGTTTACTCCGACGCGATGAACAGCAATTCGAGCATTACCGGCTCTGTGCGCGACATGCTCGGGCAGTTCGATAGCGAGGTGGAGAACATGGGCCGCAGCGAGGCCTTGGACCTGGTGAACCAGCGTCTCAAGGAGAAAGGGGCGTATGACCGCGTAATGGCGCAGCAGGCCTACAACAACCAGATGCGCGAACTGCAAGATATCCAGACGCTGACCAACCAGATCGACACAACCACGTCGCAGAAAGAAATTGCAGACCTGCAAGCCAGGATCTCGACCGCCCAGGGCGCGATCCAGGGCGAGCAAGCCAAGTTGCAACTGATGGCCATCCTCCAGCAGTCGCAAGACAAGGTACTGCAACAACAGCAACAGACTGCCGTTCGCCGCTATGTCATTGGCGATAAAAACGACAGTCTCGAAGCCCCTAACCTCACGGAATGACCGCTATGAAAAAGATCGTATGCCTGTTGCCACTCTTCGCTGCCCTGGCCGCTTGTGGTGAGGCCAACACCAAAGAGTGGTACATGCAGCATGACAAGGAACGGGCGGTTCGCGTTGCCGAGTGCCGTAACGATGCCAAGGAGCAGGTGAGCGCTGATTGCCAGAATGCCCTGGCCGCCGAGGCTCAAGTCGTGACCATGGGCAAGGGGCAATCGGATTACAGCATCGACCTCAAGCTCGATAAGAAGTGACGGGGGTGAACAATGGCTTATAACGCAACGACTCAGATATTCAGCTACATGGACGAAGTGTCCAAGGAGCTGGTGGCGTCGAACGTGGCGACCATCATTGCCGCTGTGACACCGTTGGTTGCCCTGGGTTTAACCATTGTTCTCATGGTCGAAGGCGCCTTTAAACTCTATGGCGGCGACGGCGAGCCGCTGACAGACATGCTCAAGAAGTTCGCATTCTGGGGCCTCATTCTGAGCATATCGTCGGCAGGCGGTTGGTATCAGACCGAACTCGCGGATGTGGCGCTGAAAACACCCGATGAGTTCGCCTCGATCCTGATTGTCGATGGCAAGTCGGGTGCCAACGTGCAGAACGAAGTCGCCAGTACCATCGACAAGGCACTGGAGAATGGTTTGAAAACCGCGCAGAAGGCCTTCGACAACGCAGGTGTGACCAGCGGTGCGGGCCTTGCGAGCTTCTTGCTTGCTGCTGCGGTGCTTCTCTCTACAGTGCTGGTCTGCGGTATTGGCGCGGCCCTGATCCTGATGGCCAAGTTTATGCTGGCCATCGCGGTCTGTTTTGGGCCGATCTTTATCATGTGCCTGATGTTCGACTCCCTGCGCGAACTGTTCTCGAAATGGATCGGTTCGGTTATCAACTTCGGGCTGATAACCATCCTGTTGTCCGCCACCTTCGGCCTGCTGATGAAGTTTTACGGCAAGGCGGTGGCGGCGGCGGCAGATCCGGCAGCTAACTCCCCGATCTTGGTACCAATCATCACCTGCGGCCTTCTGACCGTGGTGACGTGGTTCGTCCTCAAGAAGATCCCCGACTTGGCGTCGTCCTGGGGCAGTGGCGTTTCGGTGCAGTTCGTACCGGGCCGCCAACGCCCAGGCAAGGGTGGCGGTGGTAACGGTGGGAAAGGCGGCGGAGCCGGCGCTGGCTCCGGTGCTGGTGCAGGTGGGGCGGCAGGTGCCGGTGGGGGCGCAGCTGCTGGAGCAGCAGCAGGCGCGGCAGCAGGCCCAGCCGGAGCAGCGGCAAGTGCTGTGGGTACTGCCATGCAGGGCATGGCCAGAGGTTCACGCCGAGCAGGCTAAACGGAATCACATTTGGGCCGTAATAAGTCCTTGAAATTATAATTTCAGGGATTTATTATGGCCCTGTCTTTTTCTCATCTGAGGTAAATCACATGGTGCGGTTTTCGACGGGATTAGTCGGGATCTTACTGGTTGCGGCTCTGGCTGGATGCGCAAGCAAGCCCAAGCCCGCACCTGAGCCTGACATGACGAATTTGGTACCGGTCAACAAGACGTTGCCCAGTGCCCTTGTAGGACGCCCCGGGGTAATTCCCCAGGCCACGAATGGAGAACGTAAACAATGAGTCGGGCTGATAAGAACGAGGCGATTACCAAGGCCGACATGGCGGCGTTCCAAGAAGAACGCGAGAACCTGGAAACGGATCTGTTCGATGAGGTACTGAAATCCCGGCGCAACGCCTGGTGGGTGGCGACTGGGCTAGGTGTTCTGGCCGGCGTGGCGTTCGTAGTTTCCGGTTTCACCATGTACCGCTACAGCCAGCCGGTCCCGGCGCACATGCTGGTTATGAATACTGACGGCACTATCCAGCAGGTGTCGTTGCTGACCCCCCAATCCAGCTATGGCGATGTAGCAGATACCTACTGGGTATCTACGTTCATCCGCCATTACGAAAGCTACGAGTTCAACACGGCGCAGGCGGACTATGACGCTACTCGCCTGATGGCTGCCCCTGACGTGGCTGAGGATTACCAGAAGCGCTACAAGTGGGGCACCAAGGAAGCCATGGACAAGACCGTCGGCGACCGCAAGTCTGTCAAGGTCAAGGTTTCCTCGGTCATCCTCGACCGTGAAACAGGTATCGCGACGGTTCGTTTCTCAACCACTGAAAAGTACCGTACACGCGGTGCCGATGAGGCCCCCCAATACTGGATCGCTACCCTGTCCTATCGCTACGACAACATGGAGCTGACGGCGGCGCAGCGCTACATCAACCCGGCTGGATTCCGCGTCTATTCGTACCGAGTCAATGCCGAATCGGTTGCCAATGGGGGGAGTCGATAATGAATCTCAAATTCGCTATTGCAACTGCCTTGGCTGCGGCGCTGGTATCGGCGCCTGCCCTGGCGCTCAACGAGAAGACAGACAGCCCCTACGACTATCGGATCAAGACGGTGATCTACAACCCGATGGACGTTGTTCAGATCGATGGGGTGGTGGGCCTGCAAACGCTCATCCAGTTTGCCCCGGATGAGGTCTACGTGACGCATAACTTCGGCGCGAGCAAATCCTGGGAGCTGGTCAACAAGGACAACAACGTATTCATCCGGCCAATTGACGAATTGAGCGACACCAACCTGACCGTGGTGACCAACAAGCGAACGTATTTCTTCCTGCTGCACTACATCGGCAGCAATACCGTCAAAGGCCCTGATGGACAGCTGAAAGAAGAGTTCATCAAGACGCCCTGGAGCATGCGCAAAGCCACGGTAGGCGTCATCTTCAAATACCCGTTCGAAGACATGAAGGTCGCTAACAAGAAGCTCGAAGAACGCCGCGTTCGCGAGGCGCTGGCCAAGGGTAATAACGGGCCAGTGAACATCGCGTATACCCGCTCCGATGAAGAAAACAGCTTGGAGATCAGGCCGACCCATACCTGGGATGATTTCCGCTTTACCTACTTCGAGTTTCCGGCCAATGCAGCGTTGCCAAACGTCTACATGATTGGCCCGGATGGCAAGGAAACCATCCCGCAGACGCACATCGAGGGCGAGTATTCCAACATCATCGTGGCCGAGACAACGGCGCGTGAATGGCGGGTTCGCCTGGGTGATCGCGTGGTGGGTGTAGTCAATGGTGGTTACAACCCGGCGTTGGGCGCTAGCAAGACCGGCACCAACTCGCCCGAGGTCAAGCGCGTGTTGAAAGGGGGTGAGGAATGAGCCGCGACGTTAATATCGACGAACTGGACACGTTCGAGGACGACCGAGGCGGGTTCGATGGTGGGCCGAAAAAGAAAGTGCCAGGCCTGCGAGCG
>NZ_JANHLD010000006.1 GCF_028682455.1 Pseudomonas putida | reverse complement strand
CTCTTCCTCTACAGGACGCATCCTGAGTCTTCACCGGTGCAGCCACCGCTGGATATCAAGGATTTTTACGACTATTTAGGCCTTCAAGATTCGCCTCAAGATCGAGATACATTTGCCACGCTTATTGGCAGATCGCCACCCTCGGTTTACCGCCTGATGCTTCACGATGGCAAGCCGGGGCGACCTGTCATGAAGTGGGTTGAGGCCTTGAAGCGCATGGATTTGACACCTAAACAGTGCAAACGCGTGATGCAGGATGTCGTAAGTAAAGTAGGTGAACGACAGAAGGTGGAAAAGGTCTTGATTCAGGGTTGGTCAAAAGGTGGCATTGGTGAGCACGACTGAGAAAGCAGACTCGCACATTATCGAGCTCTCCAGCGTTTATTTTTACGCTGGCCAGGCGCCGCGCGCGATCGCCTTGAAGGATTGCGGTGCGCTTCTCAATGGGCAACCTGGGGACGTATTCCCGGCACTTTATGGCTATCAAAGCAAGCAGGACGGCTTCATGGCCGCTAGGGCTTACGCGGACAAGAACCGACTCCATTTTACCGTGATCGACTTCCTGGTGGAGCTCGATCATAAGCAGAACCCACTCATGATGAAGCCTGAGGATCTGGCCAATCACGACTTCGTGTCGTTCGCCAGAATGTCAAGGAGCATGATGGATGATCTGCAGGAGCTATTGCGTGAAAGGTTGGTCAGCGAAGGCCTGACCCCGACAAAAACCGAGTTAGCGAAACCTCATCTATTGCTTCAACAACGGCCGGAATTGCTGAGTACTCTGACCGCCGCTCCCGAATGGGAACATATGAAGGTAATTGCCTACCCAGCTAAGGTGGCCTTCAGTGAGAAGGCTTTGACGGTGGGTGTTCTACCCCATAAACACTGGTCCGCAATCAAGGAAGCGTCTTGCCGCCTCAACCCCGGAATTCGGATCACGCTGGAACCGCCAGGGCCGGCGAGCTCTGACGCAGCACCATTGGCTGCTCAAGCCAATAGGGACCGAGGTCCTCGAGCACATTGAAGGACTGAAAAAAAACCGCCTCCAAGGCGGTTTTTTTCAATCTCTGAAACGCTTCCTATACCACCACGGCCGGGCCACAATCCGTCCGCCGCGGGCGAAGCCCAAAAACTTGTTCCAGCACACATTCAGCGTCCACCCGATATGTGCCATGACCCCAAAGCAGACAATGATCAGTACAGCGACGATCCAGATCCACAAGCTGTGCCCAACATAAAGGCAAGCCAACAGCGGCATGTATGCGCCACAAGGTATGCCGAGAGCTTTGGGTGAAATTGACGCACTTCTCCAACTAGATGCCATGGTCTAGTCCCTCCTGCTCACAACGTTTTTTAAATTCCTTTGCCCCGGCCAGGCTGACAAACTCGCTGGTATCTATGTGACCAGCTCGGAACAATCTCCAAGCCTTATCATCCAGGGTAGCCTCGGCTTTTTCCAACAACCCGCGAATGAAACGCCCCCAGTCTGTGTAAGGCAGGGATTGCAGTTCATTGCGCACTTCACGATCAAAAACGAGGTATTCGCGGATGGCTGCCCGCTTGCCGTCTGTGGTTTTGAGCAAGCGTTGTACCAGAATCACCCGTAATGCACCGGCCAAGCGTGAAGCCATGCCGGCCTGTTGGTCGGGTGGGTAGGTCTGAATTGCACGGTTGATAGTTTCTGCCACTGACTCTGTATGCATGGTTGCAAAGCACAGGTGACCAGTCAGCCCCGCCTCAGTCATTGCCTCAATCGTCTCACGGTCCCGAGCTTCACCAATACCGATGATACTGGGTTTGCGGCGCATGGCATTTCGTAGAGCTTTCGGGAAGTCGCCGATATCTCGGCGCAGCTGCGACTGGGATGGTTGCGGTCCCAACCAGTGCGGACCGCCAAGGACGTACTCGATGGGGTCTTCATAGGTGATGACTTTTCGGTCAGGCATTTCCGCACCTGCCTTCTTGTACAAGCCGGCGAGGAAAGTTGTTTTTCCGGATCCCGTAGGGCCGCAGACCAGTACCAGCCCCATTTCTGCGTAGCAGCCCCGAATCAGATCAGGCTCGATTCCCATTTTGTCGATGTCGGGCAGATCCGAGGGGATCACTCGCATGGTGATTGAATAAGCCTCATCAATACCGGCGATGCGCGCTTGAACGAAGTTGGTCCGAAAGCGCAGCGTCGTGCCTCGTGCTAGCCCAAAGCCTTCGCCTGCCAGCTCCAGGGCCCGGTCAACACCCTCGTCCCCCTGCTTGATCATGCTTTCAATTTCTGCTGACCAAGCTGAGGCCATCAATGGTGACAACTGACCTTGTTTGATAGTCGTCGTCGACGCTTTCAATTGCCGGCCATGCAGCTCGACCCATATGTAGTCGCCGCCCTGGACAAGGATGTCCGATACGCCCCGATCCGCACACAGCTTCAGAAAGCGCATGAAATTATCGGGAGACAAGTCACCCTCAAAATTGTACGGCTCGAAGGTTGGACTGATCACTTAGGCGCACCTTGACCAGGTTGGCTGAGCTGCGTTTTAACCGAGGGACGCCATTTCTTAGGGTCAGTCTCGAATGTTGCCCGGCCGGTAACGCGACGCAATTTGTCACCCAACATCATCTGCTTACCATCGCCAGTGACAGTCTGTTGACTTTCAGCAACGCTCGTGGAGCTGATCATGTCGGACTGCAGGAGCGATGAGTAAAGGTGCATCCCGAGATAATCGCGGCTCAAACGGTTGAAATTGGCCTCAAGGATGGCATCGGCTTGTTTGTAGCCGTCGGCCCAGCCTTTACGAACCGCTTCCTCCCAGATATCAGCTTCATCGCTGTCTTGGGGGCGTGCTTCGAAGTCGGGCAGTTCAACTGTGCCATTGAGGGGCAGGCCAACGTACAGGTAGTCCCGCCAAGTTGGGGGGACGCTCACGAACCTTTCTTCCCGCTCAATTTTGTAGACCCGATTTGCAGTCCGCACTTGGTCTTGCGAGAAAGCAGCAACGTCCCGGGCCTCTACGATCACCGGGGGAAGTGTGCCGTTCTTGGCGATGAGGGGTGCGAATTTGAACATCGCATCGAGTGACGGCGATCGGGCATTAAGACCCTCAACTAGCTCACGAGCTCGGGCTGCCATACCGCCGCGGAAACCGACAGTGTTACCCATGTCGGTCAGCAGTTGGTTTCGGATATCGGTGACCTTGGTGGTCGCTTTGGACTGGGGCTTAAGCAACGAGTCGAGATCAGGCGGTGCCGTTTCAACGACCGGCGCGGTGACCTGGCCGCTTGCGTCAAGCTCAGGACTTTCGCTGGCATGGACAGCAAGGGATACCATCAAAGGCAACAATGCGAGAATCCGCTTCATAACGTGCCTCCAGTTCAGGCCTTGGGCCGGTTGTAATGGAGTTCCAGCTTGCCAGGCATTTGGGTCACATCGGCGCGGTACCCAACCTGGGAGCGGATCATCAACATCAGGGTGTCGTAGGGCACCTTGTTGACATCGATGTCGACCGGCAGCGGCATACGCACGCCCATGAATGAGAACTCAAGCCCACGGTCACGGGCCAAAGCCGCCAACAGTTCGACCGCGTCGCCTTGCCACTTGAGGGATACGCGTTGTTTGTCGTCCAAGATCGTCGATGGTAGGCGCATGACGACGCGGCTGTTGATCGCGCCTTGCTGATAAAGGTCGGCCTGAGCCATCTCGATGCGTTGTGACGCCTCGAGGATCTGTTGATCGATCAGTTGCTGTGCCGATTCGTCCGGCTTCTTCGATGCGCAGCCCCCAAGAGCTACAGCAAGGGCAACCATTGCAATCGGGTATCGTGTATTGGCCATTTCAAAACCCTCCGTTGATTTCGTATAGATACTATAATACGGAATCAAAGCAAGCAAACACTATCCCCCGCGAGGGCCGTTTCTTGACCGCTGCTGCGCATCCCGCTCGGCCTTAACCTTACGCAGCAATTGTTCGAGCTCCGGATCTGCCAGCGGGCCGGTGAACCGTTCATCAACCAAAGCCTCAACCACAGAGCGCTTGAACTCGGCGCTGCCTGTAATTCGCAAGGCAGCACCAGGTGAAGCTGTGTTGGGCATCGCACGTATGGCGCGAGTGACTAGCTCACTGTCAACCACCTGGCCAGGGAAGCTGAACTGACCCCCATGGTCTACGAACCCTGGATCGCCTGCAGCCCGCCGGTAGATGACCGTTCCGTTTTTCCTAACCACACCGAGCATTCCCTCAATCGATTGGTATTTGGGATCAAGATCCCGAGCAAATTCGAGCCCGTTGACCCCTTCGGCTTTTGCTGCGCGTTTTTCGCCATAGGCGAAACCACGAAGTTGGCTGATTGCACCTGGATCGCCTACAGCTGCTTCTTGCTCAACCCATTCACGATAAGAAAGCCTTTTATTAGATGGGTCGTTTTTAAGCTCCGACCGCATTCTTGAAATCTTAGTTTTCAGTTCTTCTCTGGCTCTTAGTGTTTCGAAAGCCAAGATACTGTAAAATGCTTTTCGATCCTTAGGATTTTTGATACGCACTCTGATATCCAGGCGCTGCTGCCTGGCGTCGTCGCGTATGCGCTTGAATTGTTGTTTTACCCACTCTTTATCAACTCGGCGATAAACAAATTTTGTCCGATAGGCTTCATATCGGGCACGTAGTGCCCTGCGCAAATTAGCCCGCTCTGACCGGCGCTGCTGGCGATCTTCCGGATTGCGCCGTGGGCTGACAAATTTGTCATAGTTCATAAGAGCCATCAGCTCCTGAGAGACTTTTCGCTCTTCATAGTCCCCAAGTCGCTTTTCCAAGCGCGCTTTAGAAAGGGCTTCGTGCATATCGCTTGCTTTGATAGGCACCAGGCTCTGATCATCAAGAGAATAAATTCCCATCCCGCGGCCTTTGGGTTTTATCCCCAATCCATAACGTGCCAGTTCCGCGTGGAGCTTCTGCCAAGTTAAGCTTTTCTTTTTCAGAAGGGTAGCAATAGCCTCGCGGGGTTCACCACGGCAGTAAGTGTGCAAGCTCTCCTGGTCCAAATGATATTCCATATCCGCAGCCCGAGTTGGTTGCTTTCCCTGGAATTTCGGTTTGGGCGCCGACCAAGAGATTTCCGGTGTGCCTTTGGAGTTGGTTACACTGTAAGGACCATTATCGTGTGCCCAACCATAACGAAGCTCAAGCTCACGCATTGCATAATCGAGCTTGAAATAATCCCTATCTGGATACACCGCGTTATACGAGTCAGGGTGAACACGATTCACCGTCATATGTAAGTGAACATTGTCCGTATCATGGTGGATAGCAAACACGTACTGATGTTCACCCATTCCGACCGCGTCCATTGCATGCAGGGCACAATCAAAGGCTTGGTCATCAGTCGGCTTCTCCGATTGTGGCCAGCTCAGGATGACATGGTAAACAGGATCCTTAACGCGGGAATTCTGAGCAGCCACTGCTTTCATCTCCGCGGCGGCTGTCGCCAGGCTCAAGCAGTTATGCTGGCAGGATACTCCGGAGCGGGTAATTTCCCTTACTGGGGCTCCGAGAAGGAGTCCTGATTCGAGCTCGGCGATAGCATTGAGCTCATCTCCTGCATTCCTTCTTTGAGCGGCTGCAGCATGAAACGCAATGTTGGCTCCACGGGATCTTGCTCTTGCCGCAAAGTCAGGATGATTTCTAGTAGCTTGTCGGAGATGGTTTGCTGCTGCTGCAAGATGGTGCTGAGCAACGGCAAGACGGCTTTCATGTCCATCAGTACTTACCTCTCGGTTTGTGATGGGTCCAGGCTCGTCAATGCGGTCTGGAACTGAGTGTTGATCCTGTTGATATCGACGCCCATTGGAATCAAGAGCAATTCCAATACTTCGAGCACGTTCTCGGATGGCATTTTGAGTTGCAGCATCAATTCGTCCAATCTCTCGCAAACGGTCTGCTGCTCTTTCGATATGTTCTCGAGCAGACTCAAGAATTGAGTCGTCTCTTCGGCTGTGGCCTGGAGTGAGCTCATCAGTTTGTGTCTCCTTATCTTCTTCACGCTCTGTTGCGTAGTCGACCAACGCTGAGAAGCTTGAGCTTCCGTCGGCCCGCTTAGGTGGCACCTTCGCTAACATTACGAACCGATCCTTTCGATAGCAGCTTTCAATGCGACCAGGATCTGTGCGTACTCCTTCGAAAGCTTCCCACCGCCCTCATTGAATAGATGTTTCTGTAGGCCTCCGAGCCTCCTCAACTCATTGAGGATATGCCCCTCCACTTTTGACCTGGTACGCCTTCCCAGCGCAGCCGCGAGCATGAATTGACCTACGCTCTGCCCGCAGTCCCTCGCTTTGTCACGGACGATTTCCTCTTCATCCTCGAAGCACCGGATAGGTGGTAGCCGGCCGGTACGACGCCTTTGCTCGCTGGTACTCATAAGCAGGATCCTCAGGTGTTCCAAGGGGTCTCGGGGCGCAGCCCTGAGCAGGGTGGTAGGCATCGCAAGGGAGTGAAACGACTGCCAGCGATGCCGGTTGGACGGACGCCATTTATGGCGGGAGTACAAACCCTACCCTGTCCAAAACCATAGACCTAATTTCGTATCAAGGCTATCGTACAGAACTTGACTCCGCAAGGGATGCCCATAGAATCAAGGCAAAGAGGACATTACGGGGGAGGCCAAATGGGATTCACCATTTCGCAAATCGAGAAGCTCATGGGTGATCTCGAAAACCTGCCAGAGGTGGAGCAACCGGACAAGCCGGTCTCAAAGCTGAAGGCAGTCGAGATGATGCAGGAGTCGATAAAGGTTCTGCAGGCACGTGGATACAGCCTGGCGAAAATCTCGGAAATTCTGACCGCAGGTGGAATGCCAATTTCAGAGACAACGCTGAAAAGCTATCTCACTAGGGCGAGGGGTTCGGCGAAAGGTCGAAATCGACGCACGCCTGTAACTCGTCGTAAGGCTCCTGCTGAGGTTCCCCAAGGGAGCAAAGAAAAATCCACTGAGAAAGGTGCTGAGGCTGTGCCAAGTGGACGCCAGGTAACAACCGGGGTAACACGCCAAGGAAATCCCGGGTTTACACCGAAAAATGATACGGATGACATCTGAGGAGAGAATCTATGAAAGAAAAATCGATTGCCCTGGTTGGTCAAATCTACCTCGTCGGTGGTGGTAAAGGTGGCGTAGGAAAGAGCTTCACAACGGTAGGCCTAGTTGACACATTGATGCAGGCCGGTTTCAAGATCCTGCTGATTGAATCGGACACCTCCAATCCAGACGTTTGGAAGATGTATAAAGATGAAGTTGAGTGCAGGCTGATTGATCTGGACGATGCAAACGGCTGGATTGATCTGGTGAACGTCTGCGACGAATTCCGTGATCATGTTGTAGTGGTCAATACCGCAGCACGGAATAACAAAGGTGTAGCAGCGTATGGAGAAACGTTGAACAGCACGCTCGGTGAGTTGAACAGGCAACTCATCACGCTGTGGGTGATTAACCGGCAACGTGACAGCCTGGAACTGCTCAAGGAATACCGTGAAGCACTGCCAGACTCCACTATCCATGTAATTCGTAATGCTTACTTTGGTGACGAAATAAAGTTCGAGCTTTACAACAATTCAAAAATCAGAGAATCCATCGAGGGTGCTGGTGGTAAGTCTCTGATGCTGCCAGATCTAGCGGATCGTGTGAGTGACGATCTCTACAGCAAACGACTATCGATCGGACAAGCATTGAAGGAACTGCCAATCGGAAACCGCGCTGAACTTACCCGGTGGCGTCGTGATGTGAATAAAGTAATAGGTGAGGTTCTCAATGGATGATATTGAGGTTGCTTTTGAGAAGCTCTTAGGCCGGCAGGCTTCTGAGAAAGAGGTGCAGGATCTCTATCGGGTTAAAAATGCTTTGAACCTGCATAATAATGGGCGGTTGCAGGAGCTGAGTGCAACACGGTCATTGAATTGAAGCTGGAGCATCATGCCGCATAGCCATGGCCTTCTGCATCACCTCGCCCATAACTTCGATTGGGCATTTGAAGTCGAAGCGCTTACGCGGACGCATGTTCAATTGCAGTGCGATAGCATTCAGTTCTTCCTGGCTGTGTACCGACAGGTCTGTGCCTTTGGGCAGGTACTGGCGGATCAGGCCATTGATGTTTTCGTTGCTACCGCGCTGCCAAGGGCTGTGCGGGTCGCAGAAGTAAATCGCCACCCCAGTCTGCTGGGTGATTTCAGCATGCCGCGCCATTTCTCGACCCTGGTCGTAGGTCATGCTCTTGCGCATCGCCAGCGGCATGCCATTGAGCGCTGCACTGAAGCCTTCCATCGCCGAGGTCGCCGTCGCGTCGTTCATCTTCACCAGCATCAGGTAGCCACTGGTTCGCTCCACCAGCGTGCCTACACACGAGGCGTTGGCTTTGCCCTTGATCAAGTCGCCTTCCCAATGCCCTGGCATCAGCCGGTCTTCGATCTCCGGTGGGCGCACATTGATGCTGACCATCTCGGGAATCTGGCCGCGCCGATCCACACCACCAGAGCGCGGTCGGCGTGTCGTCTTGCTTTGCCGCAGGCAGATGATCAGCTCCTTGCGCAGTTCACCGACCGGCAGGGCATAGATCGCGTTATAGATCGTCTCGCGACAGACGTAGGCATCTCTGAGGCTGGGAATGTTCATGCTGCGCAGCTTGCCGGCAATCTGCTCGGGAGACAAACGCTCACGGAGCATATGCGCCACCAACTCGAAGCGCTCACCACCCCGCAACAGCTTTCGCTTCGGTCGACACACCTGGCGGCGAGCCTGCATCTGCTGCTGGGCCGCGTGGGCCGAGTAGCCGCCACAGACATCTCGATTGCGGCGCAGCTCCCGGCTGATGGTCGAAGGGGATCGGTTGATCAAGCAGGCAATCCTACGCAGGCTGAAGCCTTGGGCATGACTGATTTGAATGGTGGCGCGCTCTTCAACGCTGAGTTCGGTATAAGACATAGGGGCAGCACCGTACCGGAAAGGTCAGGTGTTGCACTCAGTTTTTGCCGCCGCCATGATTCTCTCTGGCTTATCTTAATGGCTTTGCAGTCCTACGATACAATGTATTCGAAGTATCCAGAACTGATTGCCAGGCAGGTTGATAAACAGGTCGACAAGCACAAGTCATTGTTTGCTGAGATGGCTGATGCCGAAACAAAGAAGGCGCTCTCCACATTGTCGGCTGCTGTAAGCGAAGCGAGCCAGGCTGTAGCGCTTAAAGTGGCTGATGCTGCTCGATGGCGAGCCTGGGGTTTTGTTCTATGTGCACTGCTTTGTTTTGCAGGCCTGTGCATGACGGCTGGGTTTGTGCTTGGCAGTGGCCAAGTTCCTTATTGGGCGCAAATTGCCTCGGCAAAGGGTCCACTATTCAATATCTGCTCGATAATATTCAATGCCCCTGTAGGATGGCTCCTGCCTGTAGTCGCTGCTGGGCTGTTCGGATCGACATTCATAAACCAAAAACCAACTCTAAAGTCGGTGCTGTTGCTGGGCATATTGCTAGCCATATCGTCACTTTCTCTGGGGTTTGTACTTTGAGGAGGGGGCCATTTTTTTTGGCCATTTCATTCCGTATAATATACATAATACGGAATTATCAGGTATAATGGCTGTACGTTAATACGGAGGTCAATTATGGACGCTTACTCAAACATCAAGGCGTATCGCAGTGTCGGCCTGGACATCAAGGGTTACAAGGAAGCCGAAACATCAAGGGGCCTCGCATGGTCGTGTAAAGTCTATCTCCATAAAAAAATGCTTGGCCTTGTATCCAATAATGGCGATGGCGGCATGACTCGTGTAGAAATCGACTCTGCGCTGCAGGCGACTTTGGTCACCCAGTTGAAAGAGAACGGCTACCAACTTCAACTGACCTTCCAAGGGCTCACAATGGAAGAGCCTACAGATGCACCTGAATGGTTCGACTCGGCGATCACTCAGATGGTCGATGAAGTTGCCCAATTGCGGAGGTTGAAACGCCTTGGAAAGACTCATCTGATTGTGCTGCAGCATTCGAACTCGCCGGAGTTCTCGTTCTATAAAGCGGCTCCAACTGAAGCCTCAATTGCCCGTATTCGTCGCCAGCTGGGCGCGGATCTGGCCTGCATCATGAATCCTGAAATCACAGCCCTGTAGGCGGGCCGCGGTACTCTTGCTCGATCACTAAAGGATGGACCCTATGGACTTGAAAGACATGCTAAGCCAGCTCGATGATGACTTGCTTGCCGAAATCTTAGAAGCCGCGCATTGCGCCCTGAACAGACCAGGTGCTGCAAAACGAGTCGCAAAGGCCATGAACACTTCGGTTAACCGTGTCCGAACCCTGGCCTACATCTCGGCCCAGCTCAACCTGTGTCCAAGGCTTGTACCCGACATCAGCACGATGAAGGAAATGGAAGCATTTCAGGCTCGATTGAGCGCTGCATAGCCTCCCTCCCCCGGTCCCATAAATTGGTGATAAAATACGTTATCACCAATTTAGGACAGGGAGTGGAGTTGTGGACTGGTTTGACCCTCTGCGTGATTTTTTCGAACACACGCGCCGAAAAGCCCCCAATAAGACCAGAACCGAGCAGCCTGTTCAGTTAGTGACCGAACGGGAAAGTTCGCACCCGCTGCAGTTTGGCTATCCCTCACCGACCCTTTACGCTGGCATTTATGCCGGCGCTACTCGCGTGGGCAGCATCGAGTACGGTCTGAACCCGATACTCGATCGCGTGTACGTTCACAAGATCGATATTGACGATCAGTACCGTGCGAACGGTCATGGCATGGCCACTCTCAAACTGCTGCATGACCAGCACCACGTTCCGATCGTTCCAGTTCATATCTGGGGATCGGCACTAGGCTTTTGGTCGAAAGCAAAATCTGCATTGGCAAGATCTGGTGGCTCCATTTCCGCTGAAATCCGTGGTGAAGATGAAATGGATGCGGAAACCCAACGGTGGGAGCGCCTGCTTAATGCGAAGGCTCTCGATCCTGTCGATACGAGCACGCCCAATAAACGACGGCGGATGCGTTGATGAAAGACCTCCTGATCTCAAGGCAGCCTGGCAAACTCACCGAAGCTCAGTACCTGGCTCTATCTGAAGTACCAGCGGCTACCGAGTGGGTGGCCAACATTGATAATCCACAGACCCGGCGAGCCTACAGCATCGATATCGGCGACTTCACCGCTTTCGTCGGTATTGTCCACCCAGACCAGTTTAGGGAAGTTCAGCGGGCCCATGTTCTTGCCTGGCGGTCTGACCTCGAGCGCAGGGTGTTGTCTGCTGCGACGATCCGGCGAAAGCTGGCGGCGCTGACCAGCTTGTTTGACCACCTGCTGGACAGCAACGCAGTGGCGGGAGGAAATCCCGTCCATGGCGTCAAGCGGCCTCCGAATGAGAGCAACGAAGGTAAAACGCCGGCGCTGGGCGACGACCAGGCCAAGGCACTGCTGGAGGCGCCGGATCTGGACACCGTGAAGGGGCTTCGCGATCGAGCCCTGCTGGCGGTTCTCCTGTACCACGGCTTGCGTCGTGAGGAGGCAGCTATGTTGGATGTCGATGACCTGCAGGAACGCCGCGGCGTTCGTCATTTGAAGGTGCATGGCAAAGGTCGCAAGGTACGCTACCTGCCACTCCATCCAGTGGCTGCAGAGCGGATCCACCAGTACCTGGAAGCGGATGGGGAGCGGACCACGGGCCCATTGTTTCGCTCCGTTCGCGGGCGGACGCCAGGGGCGCGTTTGCTGGCCAACGGTATCTATTCGATCATCGGGTTTTGGGCCAAAACGGCCGGCATTGCGGTGGTTGGCCTTGGTGTGCATGGGCTGCGAGCTACTGCAGCAACCAATGCCTTGGAGCACGAGGCTGATATCGCGAAGGTCCAGACCTGGCTGGGACATTCCAATATCAGCACGACGCGGCTATACGATCGGCGTGGCCAACGGCCGGAGGATTCGCCGACCTACAAGGTCAAATATTGACGCGGATTATCCAGGGCATCATCAAACGCCGCGTTCGCACGTTCACGGAACAGATTGCGCCAGAAGAATGCCCATGGATTGAAAGCCAGCAACGGGCCAGTAACATACATTGCGAACGTTAGCGAGATGTCCGTAGGCAAGCCGATTTGCTTACTCACCATGCCGAGTGCGACGGTAATGCAAATAGCCTTGATTGCACCGCAAACGACATTGACCATCTGGTCCCGCCAAAGCATTCGGTCGCGTAGCGCAGCGCGCATCGCAACTTTCCTGGCGATATCGGCCGCGAGCCACCTCCGCTCCATTTCTTCGAGCTCCTTCATACTGGCGACCAGTGCGTGGCACCGTTGTAGGCATCACCCCCTTCAGCGATAAAGACCTGACCGGCTGGATCCACTGCGATAGCCCCTGGCTGCTCATGCTGAGGGTCGCGCAACTCATTTTTCCAACCGTATACGGCCCCCTGCCATACCAGGACGATCCCTCCCTGATTGCATGGGTTGCTATCACGCCAGTTCTGGGCTGTCTTCTGAAGGGTGCTGATTTCTAGTTCCATGTGAACCTCCGCGAAACAATCCAGTCCAGGATTAGTCGAAATTTTTCCGATACAGCCAGTAATACCCGCCACCCAGAATCGCTGCGAGCCCTACCCACTTCACCGTGCTCGAGGCCCACCAAGCAACCGGTGGCGTCTGCCCAGGGAACGCCAGGCCGATCGCTCCCCACTCTGTCATTGCAGGCCAAAGCCCTCCCCAGATCGCCCCGCCGGCCAGTGGTAGAACACCAATGGCAGTGATCAATCCAATACCATCAGGCTGGGTCTCGCACCAGAGACCTGTCCCGAGTATGCCGACCGCAATCAGCACCCCAAACATCATCCAGGCGTGCGCGGCAAAGCTTACATCCGGTAGCAGCTGCAGCACACCATGCGTGAAAGCCGCAGCGACTACAGCCACCAGCGCAGTACCAACCGGTATCAACCTATCAGTTCCTAAAGACATATCGATCTCCTTGAAGTGTGATCGAGGCGCCTACGCGCCCCGCTGCGGTGTACTCACTTGATGATGCGCTGGTGCAATTCGGCCAGCGATTCCGGCATAGGAATGTTGGCAATCGAAAGCATCTGAGCGGCAGTGGCTTTGGTCCCGTCGACCGTCTTTTGCATTTTGCCCAATACCACGCACCGATTCTCCCACATGCCGTCGGTCTTTGACGGTTGTAGCGCTTCGAGTGGCCTCAAGACATGCCACTTGGCCTTGCCTGGGTCAATGACCTTGGCGTTCTTCTCTTGAGGGGATAGATGCGTACCGTAGAACAGCGCTTCACGACCGAACATCCCGAGCGCCTCCAGGAAGACCGCGTGTCCGATGACGAAATTCTCACGAACGTCCGAGGCTGCGATCTTGCCGGATACCATATCGCCCCACTGGGGAATGTACTTCTCGCAACCTTCGAGGAACTCACGCACAAGATCGGCGCAGTCCATTAGCTCATCATCACTCAGGCCAGTGATGGTTTTCTCACTGAGCCCCGTGAGCAGCGTCACGAATTTTTTGAACGCAATCAGGCTCCAGAGCTTGGACGAACGCATGCCCGGAGTACCGTTCTCGAAGTCGATCTTGCGCTTGATCGCAGGCAACTGAGTGAGGAGGTTTTGGAGCCAGGTGTTGTAAGGATTGCGATGATCATACAGCGCGTTGATCGCGCTAGAAGGCTTCACCGCCTTGCTGTTGATGTCAGCAAAAATCTGTTGAGAGCGCTGCAGGCCCTGGTCAAAGTGAATCTGTACCGGCGCCGTTTCATGGCGCAGCGTCTCATCGTTGCGCAGTGCCATTTCGATAGCCAGGCGCCGGTGCTGTCCGTCATTGATCAGCATGGTGGCGCTCATGGGAATGTGTAGCGTGCCTAGTTGCTCGATGCCTTCCAGCGCTTCAAAAGCCATAGCCTTGTCGACGCTCGCTGTGAGCGCTGGCAGTACATAGGTGTCCCGGTTGTCGAGCATGTATTCACTGATGGATTCAGCCCGTTTCTTGTTCAGCGCACGCTGAGCGCGCAATTCCGCAGGCACGGCTTCCTCTTCGTCGAAAACAAACAGGCGAGCCAGGATTGGGTATGGAATCTGGGCGAGAAAATACTCCTGCCCAGCCTGGATACCACGCACGGCTGGTACAGCAAAGCAGGGTTGGTTACGAATCTCGTCGATAGCTTTTTGAGCCTCGAACCCTCTTGCCCGCAAGTGTGCATGCTCCTGAGAGCGAATCTGTTGCTCAAGATGTTCTGCCCGAACCTCTTCTTCGTACCACTCTTTGAGCTCCTCCAAAGTGATACCTAAATGCTGCAGGTGATATCCAGCGTCGTCAGCCATTACGTTTCGTTTACCGGTAAGCTCATCGGACAAGATTGCTCGCATCAGTCGCTTGCCATACTCACGGCGCTCATTCAGCTCATGTTGATTCAGCAGGTCTTCGCGCAAGTCCCCCTTCTTCACCAGGCTCTCTGAGTGAACCGCCACAAAAAGGCCGTACTCGCCTTTGCGCTTGTTGGCTTTGTCCGCGGCATTACGAGCCGCTGTGCCGTCCCTGTGAATCGAAACAACCTCCCCCGGTACAAACCGCTGTGTCTCAAGGGAGCACGCTTCTTTGGCGATCACTGCGTCGTACATTCCAGCCTCCGATTACCTGGTGAGAATGAACAAAGAATAATATACGTACGTACGTATGTACATATTTTTTTCAAAGGCAGTGCCGCGGCGGAATAGCTAAAACATATATGTGTTAGGCTTTATTTCTCCCACTGCGCTATCGTGCGCTTCTTCAAGCACTTCAAACGGTAACATCCAGCCTGGAAGCGGCGATGCCCAAATACTCCAAGATCGAACCCTACGATTGGCTTCTTGGCCAATGCTACGACCGCATTGTGGCCTACCTGGCGGGCACGACTACGAATGCAGTCCAGATCCGTCGGGCCAACAAAGGCATTCCACCATTTTCGGACGACAAAGCGATCAGCAAGCCCTATGACCCGCTCTTGGGCACTATGTCGGATGTAGCCCTGGCAAAAATATTCTGCGTCACTGCGTACGAAATTGGCCGCCGCCGACGGCTATTGCAGGTGGATATTTACGAACCACGCCAAGGGCAAAAATTGGAGGATTTTGATCATCTTCTCCCAACCACAAGTAACGCGGAGATTGCACGCCGCGCCGGCTGCTCCAGACAAGCTGTAGCCCAGCGCCGCAAGAGACTGAATTGTGCGAAGCCTGTCCTCCCCTAGCGAGACGGTTGCCTTCTCTTTGCCTAAAACATATATGTTTTAGGGTATCTAAAACATCTATGCATTAGGCCCCTGAATTGCCCTGGAGATCTTTAACCGCTGCCTCGACTCGGTCACCATACTCTTCCTTGTGGCGCTCACGGATCACCGACATCTCGTAGATGAGCAAACTCACCTGCGGAGACAGCTGCGCTTCAATACTGGCCATGTCTTCCTGGACCACGTCAGATTTTTGCGCTGCAGTACGGCCAGGCGTGCCAAAGAATGTTAGCGCCTTTCGGAAATCTACCCCACGGCCGATCAGCCGTTCACACACATGCTCAGCAACCGTAGGGGTTATATCTAAGCCCGCATCACGAGCAATCACCAGCTCGGAAAACACTAACCCTCGCTTGCACCGCTTGTGCGCTGCAGCAACTCGTGCGCCGCATCGACCAGCCATAGACCTGGGATCCCCTACCCCAAGCGTCAGCATGTTCATAAACGCATCAAGGAGCTCGGCATACGCGGCCTCTATCTCCTCTTCATAGATCTGTAACAGCCTTTCTTTCTCGAGAGCTTGCATAGCTTTCCCCTGGCTAAAACATATATCTGTTAGGGCACTATAGGCGGAAATCTCGGGAACTGTCAGCTGCAGGAGACGCCATTTGTCTAACCGACGCTAGTCGTGCAGCGATTGCTGGATTACTGTATATGCAAACAGTATCAAATCGGTGCCACCATGAATGTCGTATCTCTTCAGCCCCTTCGAGACTCAAGCCAGCTCATTTCGGTTCTCGCCGGAACGGCTGCAGGTGGCTTTCCAAGCCCTGCAGCTGATTACTACGAGCCGCCGATCTCCCTGGATGAGTTGCTGAATATTCGGGCGCCGCACGTATGGATTGTGCGTGTCCAGGGCGAAAGCATGCGTGACGCGGGAATCTACGACGGCGGTGTTTTAATTGTAGACCGATCGATCGCGGCGAGAACTGGCCAGATCGTTTTGGCCTACGTGGATAACCAGCCGCTGGTGAAACGGCTGGCCAAAGCCCCCGATGATCGTTGGCTACTAGAATCGGCCCACCCCAACTATAAGACCATCACCCCTGATCAGTACGGCTCGATTGATGTGTTTGGGGTCGTAACCTGGGACCTGACCAAGCATGTGTGCTGACAGCTCCCGACCTATCTTCGCCCTGGTGGACGTCAACTCGTTCTACTGCAGCTGTGAGCGAATTTTTAGACCCGAGCTCCGGCAGCGCCCGGTCGTTGTCTTAAGCAACTCGGATGGCTGCATTGTGGCTCGTACGAACGAGGCTAAAGCCCTCGGTTTGAAGATGGGCGATCCGTATTTCAAGGTGCGCGGCTTCCTCGAACAGAACGACGTCGCAGTTTTCAGCAGCAATTACACCCTGTATGGCGAATTGAGTCACCGCGTTGGCGTGGCCATCGCCTCACTGGTGCCCCAATGGGAGCGGTACTCAATTGATGAGTTGTTCTGCAGTCTTGAAGGCTTACCCGAGCCGATCATTGATGTAGGCCGGGCCATTCAAGCCCGTGTCCTGCAATGGACAGCGCTGCCAGTGGGTGTCGGCATTGGGCATACCAAAACCTTGGCCAAAGCCGCTCAGCACGCCTCAAAGGTGTGGCGAGAGAAGACTGGCGGCGTGGTGGATCTGCGCAAACCAGAGGCGGTCGAATGGCTGCTCCGGCGTATGCCTGTCGATGAGGTTTGGGGTATCGGTAGTCGCATGCGCGATAACCTGGCACGCGACGGGATCAGTACGGCCTGGGAGCTGTCGCAAGCAGACGCACGGGCAATGGGTCGTAAATACAGCGTCGTGCTCGAGCGTACGATACGTGAGCTTCAAGGCGAATCCTGTATGGACCTGGAGCAATCGGTTGCGCCCAAGCAATCGATTTGCTCCAGCAAGATGTTTGGACAGCGGGTACACACGCTGAAAGGCCTGCAGGAGGCGTTGGCTACGTACATTCACCGTGCTGCGGAGAAACTGCGCATGCAGCGCTCTCTGTGCGGCGCTATGCGGATCGGCATTCAGACTTCTTTTCACGGCGATGGGCCGAAGTATGCGAACACAGCAACGTGCGTACCGCCCTACCCCACCGATGATGTACGCCAGCTGACCAAAAGCGCACTGCAGGCGGTCGAGCAGATCTACCGGCCAGGCTTCGCGTACAGCAAGGCCGAAGTCTTGTTGATGGATCTGCGCAAGCGAGGGGAGTTCACTCAGGACCTTTTCAGCCCGAGCCAGCCAGAGCGCTCCGACGCGCTCATGGCTGCCATGGATCGGATCAATCGCCGGTGGGGGCATGATTGCTTGCGCACTGCTGCCGTTCCGCTGACGCCGGACTGGGGTATGCGCCGGGCTCTGCTAAGCCCCAGTTACATGACCAGCTGGGACCAACTCTGGAAGGTCAGATGTAATTAAAAGCAAAGCATCATCAAGGAGGTGGGCTGAAGCAAAACCACAGGGGTGGGGCTTCAAACATTTCCCAGAAAGATTCGTATGAGCCTGAGTCCAGGACCAGAAAGGGCGTGCTTGCCAGCCTGGAACCAAACCGAGCTCTACCCTAGTCAAGCCAGCCTAGCCGTCCTCCGCGACACAAAACCGCGCTCACACCCGCCCGGGCAATCAGGATCTACGCTGCAGAACAGGCCGTCGGATGTGGTTGACACCCCTGTCAACTGCAGGCAACATTATCTCAACAGCGCCTGATCCTATGTTGCCGGCTTGACCGGCATTACGGTCAGGCCTTCTTGTATCTGGAACATGGAAGTTGAACCAGCCCATCCCTCCGAAGCCTTTTCTAGCCTACGCTGACCTGGTCACGCTACTGACCGCTCGCGGCATGGAAATTCTCGACGTTGACGCAACCAAGCGTGAAATCGCCCGCCTTGGCTATTACCGTTTGAGCGGTTTCTGGTACCCAGCCCGCAGATTCGCCCGTGATGACGCGGGTAACAAGCTCATCTGCCCTCAGACCAGAAAGCCAGTTCGGATGGAAGATTTCCAGCCTAGAACTCGATTCGACAAGGCCGTTGAGCTTTACAGATTTGATAAAGCGCTCCGCTTACTCATGCTTGATGCAATCGAGTCGATCGAGGTCCATCTCAAGACCGTCGTAGCTCACGAGCTGGGCCGTAACAGCGAAATGGCATATACCTCGGTGACCTTCATCGAACCTAAGTGGACGGTCATCAATCCTGGTTTCAGCATGAGCAAATGGGACAGTTGGACGGCTCGTCAGCAAAAGAAACAGGACGAATGCCAAGAGGAGTACTTCAAGTCTCATCGGTTAAAGAATCGCTCTGTGCCGTTTTGGGTTGCTGTCGAAGCCTGGGATTTCGGTACCCTGTCCATCTACTATCAACTCCTCAAAGCCAAGCCTCAGGGCTGGGTCCTTGCCAGGCTGGGCCTTACAGATGTCAGAGCATTCATCAGCTGGCTCAAAGAACTGAACACCCTCCGCAATCGGTGTGCCCATCACACCCGGATCTGGAACCAATCGTCGAGCAACCCCATTGCTTTACCGCAACAGAGCCCTTATTTCCAAGCCCTAAACCTGGATGCAAATGCGTTAAAGCGCCTATACGGACTTATCGCCGTGATCTGGCTGCTACTTCAACGAATCGAGCCTGGAAGTCAGTGGATCCGTGAAATCGCACGGCTGATCGATTCCAAACCGGCAATCCCTGGATGCACCTTCGGCGCTATGGGCTTCCCTAGCGAAGCTGGGTTCCCTCGCCACCTTTTCGGCATCTGAACGTTGCTATCGTGCTGTCCGGCGTTTCCACTGATTTAACCGCCACAGGACCTGGTGGACGTTCGTTAGCTAAAACAGATCAAAATCGGTTGATGGGCTTTCGTCCTTTGTCCTGGATTGCTGCTCGGCCAGCTCTGCCAGCTTCGCCATTGCCGCATCCCTGAGACGCTTGACCCTCGGCAATATGCCGAACAACTCGACGCCGAACTCAGGTGTCAGCAGCTCAGAGACAAGCTGAATGTTGTCGTCATCTCGAATCAGATCGACTAGGGAAATCAGGTTGAAACAGGCCTCCCCCAGCTGCTCACTAGGTGGTAAATCAGAAGCTCGCGCCTCAGCTGCAGTGATGTACGAATCAACGGTGTCTTCCGCTGCAGTCCAGCACTGCTCTATGCGATCTGCCTCCTCGGCCAGTGGAAGTCGTAACATTAGGTCGTGCATCTGCTCAATAGCCCGTTGCTTTTGCACCTTCGACAGCTTCATCAATCGCTCATCCAATCCTTGCGTATATGGGAAATGTATATTGCATACACGCTTACCGGTAGTGCGGTAAACAAAAAAGCGAAGCCATCAATGGCTTCGCTTTTAATGTTTACGGTTCTGAGAAACCTACACTTCAGAACGGGATATCCGAATCAAAGCTGTCATCGTCGTCTACCGGTAACGGAGATGCCTGGGGAGCTTGCCGCGGCGCGCGGGGTGCTTGCTGATTGCTCGCCTGGTTATAGTGATTTGCGCCGTGCTGCTGATCCTGCGGACGGCCGCCTAGCAGCTGCATGGTGCCGTTGATGTCGACGATGATCTCAGTGGTGTAGCGCTTGATGCCGTCTTTTTCCCACTCGCGGGTCTGCAGCTTACCTTCAATGTAGCACTGTGAACCTTTACGCAGGTACTGGCCGGCAATTTCGGCAACCTTGCCGAACAGCGACACACGGTGCCACTCAGTGCGCTCTACCTTCTGGCCCGACTGCTTGTCGGTCCACTGCTCGCTGGTAGCCAGGCTGAGGTTGGTGACGGCGTTACCATTAGGCAGGTAGCGGACTTCGGGATCCTGGCCGCAGGTGCCGACCAGAATGACTTTGTTTACTCCTCGAGCCATGATGTCTCTCCTCTTCTCGACACGCCTCGTGCCACTTACAGTTGGTAGAGCCGGTGGTAAACGGGGTGACTTGTCGCGCTGGATAGCACCGGCCAGCAAGCCACCTGGCGCGCTAGGCCTCGGACTCTTGGTGCCGCCATTTCAGATAGGTCTCCACGCGACTGAATCCAGCAGCCGCGGCATTACGCTCAAGCAACCAGAAATTCTCACCTTCATAGACGAACTCGCGGCAATCCTCGTCGACGCGCCACAGCTCGTCCGCGATCGGCTGTTCCTTCGCCATTTCACGCTCGAATTCTGCTTCCATCGCGGCTTCAAGCTCTGGATCGATAGGTTCGTCTGGCTCGAAGTCATCGTGGTAATACTCACCTGGGTGATCCCGCTGTTCCCATTCCTTGTTTGCCCAGGCGCGTTTGATGTCGTCATCAGAATACCCTCCATACACCACGCAACTGACCAGATAAGCCAGGACGCCCTGGGGGAATTCTGTCGCTTCGAGTGCGAGGAGTTTTTGCAGATCGGCGGCGGCGTCGTCTTCCACGCTGTTGATGTAGCGCTCCAACTCGGCGTCTTCCGCTTTTCGTTTTTCATGCGCCTCACGCGCACGCTCAGTAACAGCCTGTTGATCGATGCGAGCCTGCTCGCGAACCGCCTCCCAGTTCGGCGGCTCCGGGCATGCACCTGTCTGAACCAATGAAGCGTTGATGATGTTCAGCAACGCCATGCTTTGCTCTGGAACGGCTTCGGTGACAACAGGATCTGCCGACATGTCCTCAATGACAGGGGAAAGTCCGCGCTTCATACGGCCGCTGCCTACTCGGTCGACGAGATATCGCTCGCTCCATGCCCTGCCCCGGCTTTTCTGCCCTTCACGCTCCAAGCTCATGGTGTATTTCATGAGCCATTTGTGCATGAACCGCTGACGCTCGGGGGCCATTCGGATCGAGATATCGTGGTAACGCTGATAGAAGGCCTCGTCATGGCCACATGCGATGCTGTCGCCCTGGTGAGCGACTTCGTGTTCGACCAAGCCGAAAATGTAAGCCACAGTCTCTAATGGCTTGCTATTGAGCCGTTTGACAATATCGCAACCGATGGCCAGGTAGGTTCGCCCATCCGTCCAAGCCTCGGCAGTGTTCGATTCACCCAGCAGGATTTGCATCCGCTTTTCGCCGTGGCGAAGGGTTCCATCCCTGTAACGTTCTGCCCCAATACATGCGCCCGCATAGTGCTGGAGGCACCACCGCAGCGCTGTCCACGCTCTGCGCGTCTCCTTGTCCAGCGTTATGCGGTCGTCAACGATCTGCGTTCTTTCGATGAAGGCATTTCGGAACGTGGAATATGCGGCCAGAGCTGGCGCATCGAGCGCTTTTCCACGCCAGAACCATGGAGCACGCTCGCCGCGGTCTTCAAAGGCCTGTGCTGCCTCACTGACGTTGCAAAGGGCGCGATCGAGCGCTTCCTCGAAATCGATGTGATTGTGGCATCCGAAGCGCTCCAAGGTCTTAGGGTGGACAATTTGAATCAGACCTTCTCGAGCTATAGCCTCGCCCTTGGGAATATCGTCCCCATGCTCGATCAGGGTGTATGTTCCCTTGTGCCAGTTGAATGCCTTGAGTCGAAATTCCATCAGCGTTATGTGCCGCTTGCCCGGGAGTAGTGTGATCACCTCCTCCTTTGCAAATACTTCACAGATATTCTCGTCACCGCTGAGCAACGATCGCGCCGATTTTTCCCGACGGGCCTCAGTCTTCCGGTGATCACCCAGCTTTGCCGATACAGCCTCGGCTAGGCGCCTGAACTCTTTGGCGATCGGTTTCCATACGGGGCAGGTTTTGCGCAGGATTTCTGTGCGGGAAACGTTGAGGTTGATCGCCTTCTTCGAGACGATCAGGCCTCCAGCTCCCCAGACATGAGACGAATCATGTCGAATCAGCACACCTTGGTTGTAGATCGAGACGGGGCCTTCTTCTTTGGCCCGGTAGTAAGCCCAATCGTCCTCGAAATCCCATTTTTCATTGGCCGGATTGCGCGTAATGACACGCCCATTCAGCTCAACGCTAATGGGCGTGTAACGAACCAGATCGCGAATTTCCTGCACCGCGGACATCAGCTCAAGGTCGTTGAGGGCTTCGTACCAGGTGCCGGTGATACTGCACCCTTTAAACGGTTCCTGGAGATCCTCAAGCTCGTAGCTGTACCCCATGACCCGAGTATCAACCTGCATCGACCAGCGATTGGATACCCACTCAGTTCTGGCATGCGCCATGATTTGGCCGCGACCCAAACGGAACCGCCCGTAAGTCGCATCGCCTTCCTGATGCGGCGTGCCGAATCGGCCGAAGTACCGCACAACATCCTCACGGCTCGCAAAACCAGTACCGTCGTCGACGCAATCGAATCCAGCCTTGGTCATGGTGAGCCTCACCGTGGTGGCCTTTGCGTCAACCGAGTTCATGATCAACTCGATCACAGCCTTGCCGATGGAACCGGCCTGGCTGTAGATGATGTGATGAATGATCTGCGGGTCAAGCTCAAAAGGTAGAAGCACGATGCACCTCCTTCATGGGTTTCGGAATGGTTGCAATGTCCATCTCAGCGCATACGTCGGCGAGGACGATCCGGGGTTTCAGACCCAGCCCGCACCTGTTGCGCGATCCATTCGATTTGGGGTGTGTCCAGTCCGAACCGCTTGGCGTAATCGTCCCGGTGCTGGTCGAGGTCTTTGGCAAACTCTTCCGAGTTGTAGTCTCGGCCTACGCGCCGCAGGAACCGACCGGCACCATCTCTGCCTTTGTAGGTGGGATGAGAGCCATCCAGGATCAATTTCACTTCCTGGAGCAATTCGTCGTGATTGAAGGTTTCAAGTGACATTTCGCAAATTCCGTATAATGGCCTGAATACAGAATATAGCACACAAGATAAGGCCTGTGCCCTAGCCTTTCGCCCTCTGTAAACCAGCCATTCAGGCTGTTGCTAGTAGCAACATTCGGCTGTTGCTACTAGCAACACTAAAAAGATCCGCCCGGCGCATCAGGTGGATCAGGCGTCCTTCTAGATCAGCATTGCCAATTGCCCGGTGGACTCGACCACCGAAAAGGACTTTCCCCCCAGAAGGTCACTCAACAGCTTGGTCACGGCATCGTCATCGCAGTCGTAGTAGGCATCGTCCAAGAGGTTGGAGAGATCCTGAAGTTTCAGACCGTTATCAATGGCCAGCGATAGGAGCCGCGGATCGATGCGGTCATATTTCCCGGTGATTTCCAAGGCTGGATGGTGATAAGCGTTGTTGGCCATGAAAAAGGCGTAAGCAAATCCTTCTGGTGTCACGCTACGAGCATTCTTCGTGGCCAGGCTGCTCCCACCGTACTGTGTGTGCATTTTTGAGCCTTCGGTTGGATAGACCGGTGCAACGGGCAAGTCTGCGTTGAAGCGGCCCCAGATAAGGGTTTTCTTCGTGTACGGTTCGCCAAGATCGCAGGGGTTGAAGCTGAGGCGCCATGGTGGCAGACCAGCTAGCTTCTCGATTCGACCTACAGGATTTTCAATCGCCCAGATCGACGGCCGATAATACTCGACCAGTCGCAGAGTTTGATGAACCAGCTCAATTGACGCAGCAGTGCGCCCATCGAGATCCTTGGATGCAAAGTGCTTAGCCCCCGAGTTCGCAAAATCGGTGCAAGGACAAGCTGCGATGATCGCGTACACCTCTGCCCCTTCGAAGTCACCGAAGTACTCCATGAAGAACTCAACGTCGAATTTGCTGACGTCTCCTAGCTCTGGGTTGTCTTGAATATCAAACCGGTATACCTGGTAGCCGGCCTCAGCCCAAGGGGCCGACCATTGCCCGCTTTTATCAAACAGAGACAACACGACTTTATCGCTGTTATCGCCCGTCGAACCTTGAGACACGGCCTTTTGTTTCCAGGTGCTGATGACATCAGCAGCATCGTCCAGTGACAGCATGCCGTGAGTACGAGCCTTGGCGCCGAGTCGGATAACCTCACTTGCCAAAGGGGCTGTGAACAGGCGATGAACGCCCTCCTCCGACATTTGCTGGAGAACTGCAGCATATGGGGTTACAAATTGGCTCACTGGAGTTGGTGTAAGTGAGCGCTGATGCTCTGGGGCACTGCTTGGGTTGGATCGGACGGCAGAGAAACCATTCATGCTCTTGCTCCTAGACTGGTGGACCTGCAGGGGGGTAGCCGCCTCCCCTGCAGGATGTCTAACACAAGAACATTATACACGTACGTACGTACGTATTCAACGAAACGGATGCGAGTGTGCCAAGCTGGCCCGGGTTACTTTGTCTGGTACTTTTCCATGTGGCTCAGCACCACTTGTCTATCAGCATGCACCAACGAGCACGCGGTAAAATCGCCCTCCCACACAGCAGTCGCCCATGTTCCATCAAGCCCTGCTTGCCAGAATGCACCCCACTCGCCGCTTGGCAGCTCTAGCAAAAGCCAGTCTGGAAACGGACATTGCCTAGCCAGGCTCAGAACGTACCTGACGTGATGTGGTTCACTAGGCATTCCCATGCGTTTCGCTCCGTTAGCTGATTGAACCCGCCCCGATCGGGGCGGGCTTAGCCATGCTCAATTTCGCGTGCCCTGTGAAGCAAATTCAGAGGCATCAATCGAATCAAGGAAGGCTGCGAGCTTATCCATGATTTTCTGAGGGTCCACTTCCTTATCAAATTTGAATTCCAGCTTGCGCCCATTTAAACGAACTGAGCCAACCCCTTGCAGCTTCCGAGGTTCCGTCATCATGGGCTTAGGACCGCTACAAGCAGCAAGCTTCTGCCCAATCATGCGAAGCGCGGCCTCCTGGCCAGTCCCCTTCTCGGCCATTTGAATCACAATGCGATGGACGATGTTCACATCCGCCTTTGAATGCTCCACAAACTTTTTCGCATAGTTCGCTGTAATCAAGTGGGGCTTGGTGTTCAGAATTTCCTTGATCTGTTCGGGCAGCTGAATTAAGTCAAGGCAGCGGTTTACGACTGTGTGATCTACACCAAGGCGTCGAGCCAATGCCCGCTGGCTTTTATCAGCGCCTTTCAACATATATCGTTGATAGCTCACAGCTTTTTCGTAATCCGTTAGCTCATTTTGGAGGTTGTCGGTGATTGCCAAAAGCATCGCCATGTCGTCTGACATTGGCTTAACATGAGCCATGATTTTGTCGCGGCCCAGCATTTTGTGAGCCCGCCACCGGCATTCACCGCCGATAAGCTCGAAACGCTCCCCTACAGGCCGGATCGTAATCGGTTTACCCAGGCCCACAGAGTCAATCGAGCCAGCGAGCTCTTCAAGCTTTGCTTGGTCGAAGAACATCCTTGGCTGATACGGAGAAGGATCGATCAGCTCAACCGGGACCTCCTCGAGCCATTCGTCCTTGAGTATGAGTTGACCTTCTTGAGCGTGTTGAGCAATGAGTTGCTTGGTATCAGCCTCTTGCTCAGATCCCATGGCCTGTTGGAGCATCGCCGCCCTGCTGCCACGGCTACCTGTGGTCGGCGGCATTTCCGTAGGCTTGCGCAGAGATGCCATTGCCGTGCTTGGCTTGCCTGGATAGTCGGTGGATTTCATTAATCACCCTCCTGTGTTGCTAGTAGCAACACTCCAATACGCTGTTGCTACTAGCAACAAAATCGTTGCGTGTTGCTAGTAGCAACACTCTTGAACATATGAACCCTGTTGCTAGTAGCAACAGTCACTCTTGGGGCTGAGCAGCAACATGGCGGATTTTCTCCAAAACCTCGGCATGCACTGCGCGAGCGTTTTCGATGGTGTCCCGGTTAGCACCCTTCCAGAACATCAGGGGGACACCGTCATCGAGGGAGTTCACATAGTCAGCAGAGTGAAAAATCTTTTCTTCGGTCACCCGACCTGGGAAAAGCTGGTTCAACCTGTACAGGTTGTTCAGCATCCGAGGACGCCCCTTTGCAAACATGGTCGGCACTGCTACCAGTTCAGGAGCGAAACCGTATTCGCGTGCGAAACCAGCGCACCAGTCATGCAGTCGCAAGATCGCTTTGAAGGAGAATTTGTCCATTCGGACTGGGCTCATGAGCAGATCGCTTGCGGCTACTGAGTTCTTGGTCAGGCGCGAACCTGCGGGCGCATTATCAAAAATGATGACGTCGTATTGCGATAGGTCGCAGCCTGGGATTTTGCCGGCTTTACCATCTTCAACCCACTTCGCGTACCACATATCCGAGTTATTGGCTGCGTCCAAAGCCACGCCCAGATCTTCTAGCGATGCGTCGGCGGGGATTAGGTGGGGGCCACTTTCACCAAAGGGTTTCTTGATGACTTCATCAAGCGTTTTGGGTTGAAACGATCGCATGCGAAGCATTGGGCTGATCAAGTGGCCGAGGTGACCATCAACGATGCGGTCAGCAGGGATTCCAAGCTCCTGCAAATCTTCTGGAGTAGCGTCCGGGTCGTAGCCGAGCATGCTCGACGTATCACCCTGGGGATCATTGTCGACCAGAAGAACGCGCAACCCGGCTAAAGAACAGGTAATAGCCTGGCCGACTGCTGTGGTGGTTTTGTTGGTGCCACCTTTCGAGATGTAGGTGGACATGACCACCTGGCGCGCCAAGCCTTTCAAGTGACCAAGTTCACGGCGAAGTGCTGCCAAATCGAAAAGGTCCGAAGGCGTATAAACCCGAGAGGTGACGGTTCCGCGCGGCACACGACGGATCTCGATGTTGTTTGCTTCTTCGATGTCTTTCAGGCGTCGAGTCGTAAGGCCAAAGCAGTCCGCGGCGAAACGGGGCGTGAAAAACAGCTCATTGAAATCCACGTAGGTTGCAACATCTTCGACCATTTCCACATTCGAGTTCATAGCACTTCTCCGTTTTGCTGTTGTATTCAGTATAAATCCTGAATTCCGGTTGTAAACCATGGAATTCAGGTTATTTGTATTTTTTTAGCGAAGAACCTGAACCCGAAGGCCGATTGTGTTGCTAGTAACAACAATATGAGAGAGGTCCAAGCACTCGTGCAGGCGCCTACGCCGCAGCAAGCGAAGGCTGAGAGCATTTGAAAGGGAAGGGGAAGGGGATTTGTGGCAATGAGGCTATAAGCAGGGCTCGTTGCGAACCCGCTTTGAGGTTACTTCGTGGGCGGAGTTGGCTCGATGCCCCACATCATCTCAAGTGCCTGCTCGATCAGGAACGACATAGCAGTGTTTTGTTCGAATGCCTGCTTGCGAAGGCGCTCATGGTAATCGTCGCGCATGGTGATCGTTTTGGCACTCCGCTTAGGTTGCGAAGGTGCCGACGCAGCGTCTTTTCGTGATGCCATGAACAGGCCCCCATATGGATTGAAGTAGCGACAATGATAAACCGTTTGCTTATTTATAGATACGTACGCACGTACAATGCGTACGCATCAACAAGGCTTTTCACTGTTGCTCAACGAGCCTCGCACCGCGGCCGTCATTGGCACCGCGCTTCAAGTCCGACAGCTGTTGGATGGAGTCCTGGAGGTTGCGCAGGACATATGCAGGAAAGCCAGGCTTACCCTCGGAATGACGTACTTTCAGATCGTCGATGTGGTCACTATCGAAACCCAAACGGGCAAGGCTCAAATCATCGCCTTCTACAAGGGCTCGATTCGCGGTGATCATCACCGAACGGGCCTCTTCCAGTTTTTCGATTTCATCATCAATGTGGAGGGTATCGTCGCGATCAACCGACCATAACGAAATGCGCTTCATGATATTGCTCCTAGACGCTGATTGGTTAGCCTGGTAGCCGCCAGGCACAACACGGTGGGTTTCCTTACACACATTATACGTATGTACGTACGCATGCAACAGTATTTATCGGCGATATACGACGACTTGGCTAATTTTTTTCTCGGGTGTCGCGATTTGCTGAGATACCCAGGCGCAGCCGGCGCCGACGCGCGCACTCCTTCGAGCAACCAGCGAGATCGGCCAATGCCTGGTCACACATCGTCCCCTGCAGGTGATCAAAATTTGTGATCGCTGATCGCTTAAAGGTGGGTTTTCCCAGTTGTTTCATACGCTTGATGACGAAGTAAGGCGATACGCCTGCGAGCTTGGCAATTTCAGCGACAGGCCGCTTGCCAAAAAGATGTTGATATTTGAGAAGGGCAGGGGGAGTGGACTCGGCCAAGGCAAATCGATCTTTGCCAATCTTGAGCCTGCGCCGCCGCACAGCTTCCGTGCTGCAATCAGCTAATTCAGCAATGGCCTGGTCTGTACATTCCCCCATCAAATGATCGTATTGCTCAAGCCTCGATCGCGCCGGCATTCAACTCTCCATGCCTCGCTTTTCTAGCGCAGCGAACCATTCCATTTCCCCTTTTTCCGCCAGCTCCTCGAGGAGCGATTGCTCATCGCGCGTGTAAAACACGATTCGATGAGGCTTCACACTGGTATCCAGACCCATGTGATAGTCCGGCAGCAGGTCACGCTGAATGATCTTGCGGATCTCGGCCCTGTAGTGGGTGAGGCTCTGCTTGGAGCCACATTTTTGCTGCAGTGCAACAATGTCTGCGGCCCAAATCATCTTGTTTCCCAAGTGTTTACGAGCGAGCTCATATAGCCGCCGCTCAAGAGGCATCCGCAGCCCAAAGTAGCGCCGATCAATGCTCATCACTTCAAAATGCAGGAAAGCGTTGTAGATCCACTCGGACAGCACGACTTCGCATTCCAACACGCCTTTGCCATTAGATGCGGTCTTGGTGACGGTGTAGTCTTCGATCCAGCCAAACCCCTTCGTCTGCTCTTGACCACCAGTAACGATATTGGTTTCGAGCTGAGTACCTTTTAATCGTCGAAGCATGTCCAAAACGTTCGAATATGCGTTACCACCGGGATCCCGGGATGTACCTGTCAAAAAATCGTACGTATCGAACTTAACCCGCTTGGAAATTGGCATTCCTGCTTTTCGGGCTTCGATGATCTGCGACCCGAGGAACAGCAATAGGTCTTTATCGAATACGGTGGCGGCACCGATCACGGGCGGAATGATGCGAACACGCTTGTTGGTGCCGGGCTGGCTGTACTCACGAACGCTCGTATCAGGTTTGGTCGACAGGCTGAACAGCGGAAATTCCATGCTGGCCAGGTCATCCTTCACTGGCCACTCGACAATGTTCGCCTGGAACATGTCTGTTTGTACGTAGGGGACTACGTTTGATTTTCGCCCTCTTTTGAGGGGCTTATCATCTTCCACTGCCATATCGGCTATCTTCATCTCGATCATCACGCGATCCCGCCATTGTACACAGGTACATAGCGCCGCTTGTGCAGCTGCCGACTGACCCTGAGTATCAGTTTTGTGCAGGCCTCATCCGAGGCCAGCACGTTTCGTATTTCACCGACACCAAGCTCCCCTGAGATTCCCCAGCTGCGCATAGCCACGGTGTGACCGATTAGATCTACGAGGATCCTCAGTTCGTAGAAACGTGCGCCACGTTCCCATCTCGCATGATAGGGTCGGTTGAGGTAGCTGGTTGCAGTCGTTATCATGTCCGAACCCAGACGCTCCTAGACGAGTTCATTTCTGGTAGAAGCCCGGATCCGGTAGCCGCCGACCGGGCTTCGCTCTGCTTACGGCAAGACTTTATCGTCGTAAAGCATGACCATCTCGGCCATTACACACACCTCTCCCTGCACCTTGGCCATCAAGCCGCGGCAGTCTCCTCGCTCCAGGACACCTGCATCCCACAGCTTGCACAACTCCCCATAGCTGTAGGTTTGCATCGGCCAATCACAGTGCCGAACGAACGTCCAGCCATGGCTATCCCGAAACTCACGTGAATATGAAGCGCCCATAATCACGAATTGTCGGCCATTGACCTTCACAGTTGGGACAGACGGGACCTTGTCGCCGGCCTCCGCGAAAGCAGCCGGGCAAACCGCACCATCCCAACGGTGGGAGTCAAGCTTATGCAGGTGGACAACGTCTCGGAAACTGGCCCGGAAGAAACTCGATTCCCACGGAACGAACTCACACCAGCAACGCTGTTCAGCGCTTTTCAGCCAGGCCTGCACGACTATCGAACCGACACCAGGTACATGGATACCCAGCGTTTGAGAGCGCGGTGCGCGGCGCTGCTTGAAACGGCATCCATTCAAGCCACCAGCGTCTGCCAGAAAAGACAATTCCGCCCATTGATCCATGGATACGGGCAATGCCGATCTCCACAAAAACGAGCCAGCTTGAAAAGTGTCGGAACCGCAGCGCTTTTCCTGCTGCAAAGCTTGAAGACAGGATTCAATGCTCTGCTCGAAAAACTGACGGATTTCGCTGGGTACGTCATGCAGACGGGCACACGCAGTGTCCAGCATCGCCTTATAGGCATCATGGGTATATTCAGGCGAGCACCAGCTCTCGCTACCACTGAAAGCAGCTTCGGCGACGGTTTCATCAAAGCTCAAGCCCATTTGCACAGGATTCATCTTCAGCACTCCTAGAGAAATTCAACCCGGTAGCCGCCGGGGAAGCAGGACAAGCTTCAGAACGAATGATACCATACGTACGTACGTACGCAAATAGAAAAGGCATGACTAATGCCCGTCATCGGTGCAAATAGAGCTGATATAGGGGTGCCCGCAGAATTAGGAAAAAATCGTAAGCTAAGGTTTTCCGGGCATCCGTAGGGGCCGAAACTTCCCGTCTTCCAGCCTGCGGCTCAGCCGCCAGACGTAATCGCCGGTCAGGTTGATGTGCTCCCAGCCCAACGGCGACAGGTATTGCAGCAGCTCACCGTCCACCGGTTTGCCGGCTTCGACCAGCCCCTGGGTGGCACGCTCCAGGTACACCGTGTTCCACAGCACGATGGCCGTCACCTAGCAATTTGACCGGATCTTGGTCAGATCCCTAATAAATTGACATCCGTCAATTTCTCTACGTTAATGTCGTTATATTATATTTGCATCTTCAAGTAAGCCATGTTCGCGGATTGTTCCTGCGAGGGAGCTTTGCTCGAGCAATTCCACCATGCATCCTGATTGTTAGCAGAAAAAGGCGGATATCTGATGTCTTTGTTTAAAGTCGCGGTTGATCCAGCGCTTGACGGCCTGTTTCTGACTGAATATGGGCAAGTCGATGTTTTTTCTACCGACTTTACGGACATCGCTGCCGCGGTTGCCCCCTTGGGCTCGCTGGCCCAGGTGGCAAGCCGAATCGAGCAGACCGGTTTTTCCGTCCCGCTGTTCGCCGCAGTCCAACCTGGCGAGTCCCTTCCCGAGAACCTGCTGCTGCGGGTAGCCGGCGTGATCCAACTGGGCCACGGCGGACGGCATTATTTCGGCCGTCAGATATCCGATGCGGCCAAGCGGTACACGGAGAATCTGCTGCCGCCGTTCTTCAAGGCGCTGAAAGACTACGTGCAGCGCGGCTACGTCGAATTCGACTGCCCGGGTCACCAGGGCGGCCAGTTCTTCGCCAACCATCCGTTGGGCCGGGTGTTCTTCGATTTCTACGGCGAAACCCTGTTCCGGTCCGACCTGTGCAACGCGGACGTCAAGCTGGGCGACCTGCTCATCCATGAAGGTGCCGCGCTGGAGGCCCAGCGCAACGCGGCAAGAATCTACAACGCCGACAAGACCTATTTCGTACTAAACGGTACATCGACGTCCAACAAGGTCGTCACCAGCGCGCTGCTTGCGCGCGGTGACCTAGTGCTGTTCGACCGCAACAACCACAAGTCCGTGCACATGGGCGCGCTGGTGCTGTCCGGCGCGCGGCCGGTGTACCTGGAGACGGCGCGCAATGCCTGGGGCTTCATTGGCGGTATAGACGCCAGCGCCTTCGACGAGCAGAGCATCCGCGCACAGGTGCGCGAGGTCGCGCCCGAGCGCGCCGACCTGCCGCGTCCGTTCCGCCTGGCGGTGATCCAGCTTGGCACCTACGACGGCACCATCTACAACGCCCGCCAGGTGGTCGACCGCATCGGCCATCTGTGCGACTACATCCTGTTCGACTCGGCCTGGGTAGGCTACGAGCAATTCATCCCGATGATGCAGGACTGCTCGCCGCTGCTGCTCGAACTGGGGCCGGACGACCCCGGCATCATCGTCACGCAGTCGGTACACAAGCAGCAGGCGGGTTTCTCGCAGACCTCGCAGATCCATAAGAAAGACAGGCACCTGGAAGGGCAGCAGCGCTTCTGCGACCACCGGCGCTTCAACAACGCCTACATGATGCATGCCTCGACCAGCCCGTTCTATCCCATGTTCGCGGCGCTGGACGTGAATGCCCAGATGCACGACGGCCAGGCCGGCCGCCGGTTGTGGCGCGATTGCGTGAAGATGGGCGTGGAAGCCCGCAAGCTGCTGCTCAAGACGTGCCGGCAGATACGGCCGTTCATCCCCCGGATGATCGACGACAAGCCCTGGGCGGATCACGACACCGAGGTCATCGTCGACGATCTGCGCTTCTTCCGCTTCCACCCGGCCGCAGACTGGCACGGCTTCGAGGGATATGCCGACAACCAGTATTTCGTCGATCCGTGCAAGCTGCTGCTGACCACGCCCGGCATCGACCGCGACACCCACGCCTATTCCAGCTTTGGCGTACCCGCTTCGATCCTGGCGCGCTACCTGCGCGAGAACGCGATCATTCCCGAAAAGGCGGACCTGTATTCCATCCTCTTCCTGCTTACGCCGTCCGAGTCCGCGGGCAAGCTGCAGCACCTGATTGCCCACATCGCGCAGTTCGAGCGCCACGTGGACAACGACGCGTCGCTGCGCGAGGTGCTGCCCTCGCTGTGCGCCGCCTACCCGGAGGTCTACGGCCACATGGGCATGCGCCAACTGTGCCAGCGCATGCACGATTTCTACCGCGGCCACGACATGAAGCAGTTGCAGACGCGCATGTTCCGCAAGGCGGAGTTCCCCAGCAAGGCCATGCTGCCCGTCGAGGCCAACGATGCGCTGGTGCGCAACGAGGTCGAGCTGGTTCCGCTGAGCGCTATCGACGGACGCATCGCCGCGGAAGGGGCGCTGCCGTATCCGCCCGGCATCCTATGCGTGGTGCCCGGCGAACGCTGGCAAGGCCCGGCGCTGGACTACTTCCGGGCGTTGGAATCAGGCATCAACGCGCTGCCGGGCTTCGAACCCGAGATACAGGGCGTCTATCTCAACCGGGAAGCGGACGGTTCGCGCCGCGCCTATGGCTACGTCGTGAAGGAAGCCTCCGCATGAGCACTGCCGCCACTGTCCACAAGATGGGGGTCATGCAGCTAACGCTGCTGACCGTGGTCAACATGATGGGCTCGGGCATCATCCTGCTGCCCACCAAGCTCGCCGAGGTGGGCACACTGTCCATTACTTCCTGGATCGTGACCGCGCTGGGGTCGCTGGCGCTGGCCTACGCCTTCGCCAAATGCGGCCGCTTCAACCGCAAGGCTGGCGGCATGGGCGGCTACGCCGAGTACGCCTTCGGCACGGCGGGCAACTTTCTGGCCAACTACACCTACGGCGTATCGTTGCTGATCGCCAATGTTGCCATCGCACTGACGGCGGTGGGCTACATGCAGGCCTTCTTCGGCTGGACGCTGTCGCCCGTAGCGGTGTCACTGGCTAGCATCGCGGTGCTGTGGCTGACCACCGTGCCCAACTTCGGTGGCGCGCGCATCACCGGCCAAATCGGTGCGGTCACGGTATGGGGCATCATCCTGCCCGTGGTCGGCATCTCGCTGATCGGCTGGTTCTGGTTTGATCCGCAGATTTACCTCGACGCCTGGAACCCTCGCAACATGGGTACGCTAGACGCCGTGTCGGCCTCCATCTCAATCACGCTGTGGTCGTTTCTGGGTCTGGAGTCGGCCTGCGCCAACGCCGACGCGGTGGAAAACCCCGAGCGCACCGTGCCCATCGCCGTGCTGGTGGCCACCATCGGGGTGGCGCTCATCTACATCGCATCGACCAATGTCGTCGCCGGCATCATTCCCAACGCGGAACTGATCAAATCCAGCGCACCCTTCGGTCTGGCCTTCTCGAGAATAATGTCGCCGGCCGCTGGCCAGGTAGTGATCGCGCTGATGATCATCGCCTGCTTGGGATCGTTGCTGGGCTGGCAGTTCACGGTGGCGCAGGTATTCAAGTCGTCGTCAGATGTCGGCTACTTCGTGCGCCTATTCGGCAAAGCCACGGCCAAAGGGACGCCGGTGGTCGGCATGATCATCTTGACGTTGGTGCAGACGGGGCTTGCCATGATGACCATGAGTCCTTCGCTGTCCGAGCAGTTCAACTTGCTGGTCAACCTGGCGGTGGTGACTAACCTGGTGCCGTACATCCTGAGCATGTCTGCGCTGGCGGTCATGATGAAAGCCTACGGCGCGGGGTCGCGCGAGTACTCCCTGTCGCTGTCCATGGCCTTCGTCGGCAATGCGTACAGCTTCTATGCGTTGTACAGCTCGGGCCAGGAGGCCATGTTCTGGGGCGCGTTGGTGACCTTCTTCGGCTGGCTGCTCTATGGCACGGTTTCCCACAAGTTCGATCTGGTACGCAACCAGGACCAGAAGGCGGTCTGACAGCGGCCTCAACGCAGCAAGGAGTACAAAATGTCAACTCTTTCCCGGCGGCTGGGCATGAAGGGCCTGCTGGTGCATGAAGACTATGACAACGCCACCGCGGCCGGCCGCGCCGTGCGCGGCATCGCACTGGAACTGGAGCAGCGCGCCGTCGAAGTGCTGGTGGCGCGCTCGGGCGACGATGCCCGGGCCGTCATCCAGTCCGATCCCATGATCCAGTGCCTGCTGCTGAACTGGGACCTGGATGGCGACGAAGACCATGGCCAAGCCATGGGAGTGCTAGATGCCGTGCGCGAGCGAAACGCCACGGTTCCCATCTTTCTGCTGGCCGACCGTAGCAGTGCCTCGCAAGTGCCGGTGCAGGCCATGCAGAAGGCGGACGATTTCATCTGGCTGCTGGAAGACACCACGGTCTTCATCGGTGGACGCATCGTCGCCGCCATGCAGCGCTATCGCGAAGCCGTGCTGCCGCCCATGTTCGGCGCGCTGGCGCGCTTCTCGCAGGTCTACGAATATTCCTGGCACACGCCAGGCCACACCGGCGGCACGGCTTTCCTGAAGTCGGGACCAGGCCGTGCGTTCTTCGATTTCTTCGGAGAGAACCTGTTCCGCTCCGACCTGTCCATTTCCGTGGGCTCGATGGGGTCGCTGCTGGACCATTCCGGTCCGATCGGCGCCGGAGAGGCCTATGCCGCGCGCGTGTTCGGCGCGCATCGCACGTATTATGTGACCAACGGCTCGTCCACGTCCAACCGGGTCATCCTCATGGCCAGCGTGACGCGCGGTCAGATCGCACTGTGCGACCGCAATTGTCACAAGTCGGTAGAGCACGCCATGACGCTGTCAGGCGCCATTCCTACTTACCTTGTACCGTTGCGCAACCACTTCGGGCTGATCGGCCCCATCCCGCCCGAGCGGCTAACGCCCGCCGCCATCCGTCGCAGCGTGGCCGACAATGCGCTGGTGGTAGAGGGCATCGATCCGGCTCCGGTCCACGCGATCATCACCAACTCCACCTATGACGGGCTTTGCTACAACGTGTCACGGGTGGAGGAACTATTGGGCGGCAGCGTCGACCGGCTGCATTTCGACGAGGCGTGGTACGGCTACGCCCGCTTCAATCCGCTGTACCGTGAACGCTACGCCATGCACGGCGACCCCGCACAGTACGTCGGCGACAGGCCATCGGTATTCGCCACTCAGTCCACCCACAAGCTGCTGGCGGCCCTGTCTCAGGCGTCCATGATCCACGTGCGCGACGGCCGCAGGCCCATCGAACACTCGCGCTTCAACGAGGCGTTCATGATGCACGCCTCGACGTCGCCGAACTACGCCATCATAGCGTCTAACGACGTCAGCGCGGCGATGATGGACGGCCCGGGTGGAGCGGCGCTTACCGGCGACTCCATCCGCGAGGCGATTGCATTCCGGCAATTGCTGGCTCGCATTAGTGCAGAGTTCGCCGCCAAGGGCGACTGGTTCTTCGACGTGTGGCAGCCCGACCTGGTGACCGAAGTGAATGGTGGTGTTACGCGCCCATTCCATGCTGCCGATGCGGAGCAACTAGCCACGGACGCGTCTTGCTGGGTATTGAGGTCTAACGCCGCGTGGCACGGCTTCGGTGCGATCGAAGACGGCTACTGCATGCTGGATCCAATCAAGGTGTCCGTCATCACACCCGGCATGGGGCAGAACGGCCTATTGCCGGTCGGCATTCCTGCTGCGGTGGTTACTGCTTATCTCGCACGGCAGGGCATCGTCGCCGAGAAGACCACAGATTTCACTATCCTCTTCCTGTTCTCCATGGGTGTCACCAAGGGCAAATGGGGCACGCTGGTCAACGCGCTGCTGGATTTCAAGCGCGACTACGATGCCAACGCGCCCCTGCAGCAGGTACTGCCGGACCTAGTGTACGACTATTCGGGCCGCTATCAGGACATGGGCTTGCGCACGCTCTGCGACAGCATGTTCGGCGCCATGGCCGAGCTGCGTACGACGCACAGCATGTCTCAAGCGTTCTCCACACTGCCCGAGCCCGCGCTCAGCCCGGTGCAGGCGTATGAGCACCTGGTGCGCGGTGACATTGAAGAGGTCGGACTGGATGCAATGGCCGGCCGCGTGGTCGCCACCGGCGTAGTGCCTTACCCGCCGGGCATCCCCCTGATGATGCCCGGCGAGAACGTCGGCCCACTCGATGGCCCCCTGCTGACCTACCTGAAGGCCTTGCAGGACTACGACCTGCGCTTTCCCGGTTTCGAGCATGACATCCACGGCGTGCGCAAGGAGGACGGTGCGTACATGGTCTCTTGCGTCGCAGGTTCGCAGCCCAGCCTGGAGCCGACTTCCCGCTAAGCCTTCCTGTCCTTGTTCCCGCGAGAACGCGTAATGAGAAAAATAATGTTTGCCGCTGCCCTGGCGGCGGGCGCCGGCGTGGCGCAGGCCGAACCCACGATCACCCTGTACGGGCTGATCGACACCGGCATCAGCTACTACAAGGTCGATGGTGGGGGGGTATGATCACAGCCATCCGGTCGGCGTAAACAGCCGCCAGCTTAATCACCTCAAAGTCGTAGGCAACGCCCAGGGCGTACTGACGCGGCGCACCGGGCACGTCAACCCGAGGTACGGCAGCGAGCCGGGACGGCTGTTCTACACCCATATCTCCGACCAGTACGCGCCGTTCAGCACCCGCGTGGTGAATGTCGGCGTCCGCGACTCCACCTATGTGCTCGACGGCTTGCTGTACCACGAATCCGACCTGCGGATCGCAGGGCAGCACCACAGAATTTTCTGCGAAAAGAATTATGCTAGCACAGCTGATTATTCGCGCTTCTGGCAGAAATTGGCTGACGGCCATCCTAAATCAGGTTTATTTAGGCGGCTGCGCAAAGACGGTAACTTAGTATTGATTGAGGCTACTTATATTCCAGTTCAAAATCAAGATGGAAAAGTTATTGAGATCATTAAGATTGGCTCAGATGTCACTCAGAGAGAAAACGAGTTACTCTCACTAAGAGCCGTCCATGCAGCCATCTCCCGCTCGATGGCGGAGATCGAGTTCACACCTAGCGGTGACATTCTGCATGCAAATGAGAATTTTCTCCGTGCTATGGGTTATCGCCTCAGCGATATCAAGGGTCGACACCACCGAATGTTCTGTTTCGATAATTTTTATCAAGAAAATCCAAATTTTTGGCAGAGTTTAAAGGGAGGAGCTTTTTTCAGCGGGCAATTTGAGCGCAAGACCGCATCGGGAAAGACCATCTATCTTGAGGCCACCTACAACCCCGTCGTTGATGAAGCCGGCCAGGTTGTGAAAGTGTTAAAATTTGCCACCGACGTCAGCTCGCAGAAGCATAAGGCTGATGAAATCCGTCAAGCCGCAGAGCTTTCCTTCACCACCGCCGAGGAGACATCTCAAATTTCCGTGCGGGGCATGGAGTCCCTTGCTAGTTCAATTGAATTATCTCAGAGCACACTTAATTTAATAAACGGTGCGGTTATTTTGATTACACAGCTAAATGCTCAGGCTAAAGATATCGAGAAAATTGTTACCACCATCCAAGGCGTGGCAGAACAAACTAACTTACTAGCACTTAACGCCGCAATTGAAGCTGCCCGAGCGGGTGAAATGGGCCGAGGATTTGCTGTAGTAGCCGACGAGGTTCGTCAGTTGGCAGCTCGAACTAGCAGTGCCACCGTGGAAATCCAGAATGTGGTAACTGCTAACGGAAAGCTTACTCAGCAACTGAATATAGATATGAACAGCATCGCTAGAAGCGCCGAAGAAAACAACGATCAGATCGCAACTGTAACAACTATTATGCGTGAAATCAGTGACGGTGCAGACCATGTTGCCCGTACCGTATCGACGTTGTTCAAAGACAATAGCTAGTGTCCAGTTTTAGGAAAAATCAGGATCGGAACTTCGAGCCGCAGCGCTACAGAGCCAGAAGCCCAAACTTGGTGACGGCCATCGTGCTGTGGAACACGGTGTACCTGGAGCGTGCCACCCAGGGGCTGGTCGAAGCCGGCAAACCGGTGGACGGTGAGCTGCTGCAATACCTGTCGCCGTTGGGCTGGGAGCACATCAACCTGACCGGCGATTACGTCTGGCGGCTGAGCCGCAGGCTGGAAGACGGGAAGTTTCGGCCCCTACGGATGCCCGGAAAACCTTAGCGTACGATTTTTTCCTAATTCTGCGGGCACCCCAAATAGCATGGCACGGAGCAAAGCAGGTCATGTTGTGTTGGCTGGGGGTTCAGTGTGTCGAATCACTCCCCATACACACCCACCATCTGAATAACTAATCAGGCAAAGGCGGAAGCAAAGCAGCCCCGGTAGGGGCAGGTACCTGATATACAGCATCCTTTACACCGGTTTTCATTGGCTCAGCCCCATTGTTTGGACCGGCCGGTTGTGGCGCTGCGGGGGTAAGGGGCGTCTGCTTAGGGCGAATGGGAACAACCGACGGCGACTGTGCTTCTGTGATGACAGCCTTGTACTTGGCCACGGTTTGCCGGGAGACGCCCGCAGTCAGGGCGATAGCCGTGTAGGTAAGCTGTGCCCCTTTGGCGATCAACTGCCGGCAAGCCCCACGGATCTTGAGTGCGGTCTGGTTTTGTCTGACTGCATGTGTCCGCTTGGCGGCGAGGCTCTGGCGCTCCTCCAGTGGCAGCGATCGATCAAGCTCCATCACACCACGGTGGTAGTCGCCGCTACCGCGGTAATGAGCCCAGGTCCACCGGGCAATCGATTTAGCCGTGGCGCGCACTGATGAGTGGGGCAGGTCGTTGTAACGCTCTCGCGTGCGAAAACGGTTGTCGTTGTGACATTGCGCAAGGACCCGAGAGTAGAACGACTCGAAGTAACCATCAGCTCGCTCAGCATTGACGATGCTGTAAGCGTAGAAACGGACACGTTCGAACAACGTGCAATGCCTGGAATGTGACACTGCGTCCATGTCAGGTCCTTTGGACCACAAAGGCATCGGCCTGGCCAAGTCGAGTTCTTCAGCCAATTCGCCCAAGTCATAGACATGATTGTGCAATTCGGTGGTGATCCACCACGGATGACCAGGTGTCTTGGCAACTGGGCCACTGTGGTAATCCGGATCAGCCTTGAGCAGTGCGGCCATGCTGTCGTAGACAGCCTTCATGTATAGGATCGGCTTTTCACGGGCTCGCTCGGTGGTACACACAGGAGCAATCGCGTAGTAGATGTGTGAGTTGCCTGAGTTTCGATTACGCACAATGAAGTTAGGCGGTGGCAAGCCATGCTCATCCCAGATCAGGGAGTTGGCATGGTCGAGATCGAAAACGAGCCATGACACGCGTCCTGGGCGATTTACCTGCATGTAGGGGTAGCGGATCGCGTATTCACGCGGCCGTACTCTCATTGCCGTTTTGTTGTCACTGCAACGTGCTAGATAGGAGGCTTCTTCAAGGATACGGCTCATCGCTGACACCGGCTGGAAGTAGCCAGGATGTGCAGGCGCCGTCGAAGCCGCGGTGATGAGGTTGCTCACCTGCAGGCCTCAGTGAAGAAGCTGAAAAAATCAGGGCGAATTAAACCGTGCCGCGTATTGCGCAGCAGAGTGCAGGTGTCCATACTCGAATTACCTGAAAGGGGCCCTCACGTCATCGATCTGCCAGGACCAGATGTGTGGGCTCTTTTTTTTGCCCGGCAACGGTGGCCGGATCCCTCTATTTATCGCTCGATCTTTCGATAAAACCTTCCTAAAAAGTGCCAATCATTGAGCAAGTTTTGGCGAAGGCTAGAGTCTCAATTCTCCCCCGTCAACCCGCTGGAACCCGCGTATTTACTGAGTTCCTTGCGGATTCAAGGACCGCCTTTCTATATTGAATTGGCAGCTTTGTACGACCTGCAAAGCGCATTGATCTCCAACCCAAAGAGCGCAACCGCCCTTGAATTTCGGGGGATTCACGCGCTTCGCACGTCGGTGAAATACGAAAAGGGGCATCGGCGAAATACGACCAGGGTGTCGGTGATGTACGAGTTAAAAAATCGGCGATATACGAGACCAGGCGGGCAAAAAAAATCCCCATCGGCGATATACGAATCGCATCGGTGAATATCGACCTATGGCCACAACACCCGTCCTGCGGTTCCAAGCCCGAAAACCTCGTTCAAGTCCCTGTTTTAAAGGGCGTGAAGGCCCTCCTTGCTGCATTTTTTATCGGTGAAATACGACCCGTACCAGAAAATATCGGTGAAGTACGACCCGACATGAAATCACATTGCCATTACTGGCAATTTCGTATTGTAGATATCCCGTAAACCCAGAATCCACGCGGCACCCGTTAACACGGGCCAACCAAATGGTTTTTTTGTGTTGACCGATTCCGCATCATGGTTAGAATACGGAAAACGGAGGGCCAAACATGACCGATATCAAGGACGCCGCAGCGCCGCATCTAGACCAGTCTGGATCGAGGGAGGATCTCGGGCGGGCAGCTTACGAACAAGAGCTGATGGAAATCGCTGAGAAACTGCATCAAAACCAGGATGCAGTCGATCCAATTGCACGCGATCTGGATGATCGCAAGCAGTTGGCCAAGCATACGTCCAGCATCGTCAAATCAAATCTGGTCCTGTCATGGGGACTGGCGATATCGATCGGCCTGAACTGCGTGTTCGGGTGGTTTGTGATGCACCCTCACTACGTGTACTTCGCAGCCGATGGTCTTCGGATTGTCAGGCTGGTTCCCCTTGAAGAGCCGTACATCACCGACGCAGAGGCGATTCAGTTCGCGCGTGATGCGCTTAATCGCTCGATGACAATCAATTTCACCGACTACAGACAACAGCTTGAAGACGTACGTGGCGATTGGACCAAGCGCGGGTTCGCTCAGTATTTGGAGCAGCTGCAATCAGCAGGCTATCTGGACCTCGTCAAATCCAAGCGTATGAACATGACGGTTACCACCGAAACCGGCGTGCTTGTGAAAGCTGAAAAGGTCGATGGTGTTTACGTCCGCCATATCGAAGTACCGATCGAGATCAAGCTGGTCGGCCAAACCACCGACCTTCAACCCAAGCGATTCATCGCCAAAGTGCCTGTCGCACGTATCCCCACACTGGATTCCATCGTGGGTGTAGGGCTGGACGGCATTGTCACCACGCCCAGGTAAGGAGGATCCCACGATGATGAAATCAGTATTCGTCGCGTCAGTCTTGACGCTCGCGATCGGCACGGCTCAGGCAGAGCAACAAGGCAATGGTGCGCAAGCCCAACCCCAAGGCCAACCAATGCAAGGACAACAGCAGCCCATTCAAGCCCCAAACGGTGGGCAATGGGTTCGGGTTGAAGGTCCAGCTCGGCAGGCGGGTTTCCCGGCTGCACCAGGTGCTCAACAGCCTGGTGTGAATCCACAGATGCAGAATGCCTTTCCGCAGACCAACTATGGCCCGGCCAATTACGCGGTCGCTGGACAACCCGCTGGTGGTCCTCAACCACAAAACGGGACAGCTCCACTGCCACCTCTCAACCCGCCTGAAAATGACCATTTCGACGAAGCAATGGAGGTAGCTCAGCCGTTCACCCCTGAGCAAATCAAGCAGATGCGTCAGGCATTGGAGAACACTCGAAAGGCCAAGGCTTGGCAGCCAGTGCGAGGGATTCCCCGTATTTCCAGCGTGTCGGTTGATTTGAGCCCTGGAGCTTCGATGCCAGTGCTGCGCGTCGTTCCAGGCGAGCTATCGAACCTCATTGTTCTGGATTCGACGGGCGCTCCGTGGCCGCTTGCAGCTACACCCCGTGTTTCGAACCCCGATCTGTATAGCGCGGAGTGGCTGCAAGGCACCCATACAGTCGTGGTGTCGACTCCATCGCCTTACGAGACTGGCAGCCTGGCTCTGTACCTAGAAGGAGCTACAACGCCTGTGATCGTCAAGATCGTTAGCGGTGAGCCTGATGGTAACAAGGACCGCGCCCGGGTGTATGACGCTCGACTTGACCTTCGCGTTCCAGGGCGCGGCCCCTTGGCAAAGGCGGCTGTAATGGGGCCCGGCAAAATCGCGCTGTACGACGATCTCCTGCAGGCCTTCCTGGACGGAATTCCGCCGAAAGACGCCAAGCAGGTGAAGGCGCAAGGCGCGGTTCCATCGCATACCCAGATCTGGCAGTACGACGGGAATCTTTACGTTCGTACCCGGCAGGATTTTCAAACCGCGTTCGATAACACCCTCGCTGCTGGCGACGGTACTCGCGTGTACCGCTTACCTGTGACTCCCTTCATCACCCTCTCGCAGATGGGTCAGAAAGTCACCCTCCAACTCGATATTTACTGAGGTAGCGCATGAGCACTCAAGCTGACATTGGAAGGCAGACCAAGGTAACCATCCTCGCGGCAGCAATTGCTGTCGCAGCCCTCGGCTATGCAGGGTACACCTGGTTCAACAGCCGTCATCAAACCAGCTCAAACCTCGGCGCGATTGCCGCTGATGGGAAGGGGGGGGCTACTCAGGAGAGCGAGGCCTATCGTCAGGTCTTGGAGAAGTACAACCACAACAACGCCAAACAGGCTGAATCAAACGGGCAGTCTTACATGTCCGTGATGTCCACTACGCAAGCAACTCCGGCGGATGCCTCGGACAAGGCAGGCGCGAGCCAGCAGCAACCCCAGGTCAACTACTACTACCAAGCCCCCCCGCAGCCCCAGCAGCCTGTAGAGCGCAATAAGGAAATGGACAAGCTTGTCGCGCAACAGGTCGGCGCTTTCATGAGTGGGTGGACGGTGAAAACCCACGGTACCGGTACCGCCACTCAGGAGCAGGCGTACTCGCAATCCATCAAACCCGCATCCCTGACAGGGGTGGGCGGTACGGCTGGTAGCTCAGGCACTGCGCAATCTCAGAACTCGCGCGCTGGCAAGGCTCCGGACCAGGTCGTCGTGGATGGTTTTTTCCTGACGCCTGCACTGCTTAAAACCGAGCTCGATACTGATGAGAACTCGATGGTTACAGCTGAGGTTCCCGGTGGCCGACTCGCCGGCGCACGGGTTTTCGCGATGGGTTACAAGCGCCTCAATGAAACCATCGACATGACCTTCACCTACATGGAATGGAAAGGGCGCAGCTACAAGATCACAGCCAAAGCTGTTGATCCTGAGAGCATGCGTACGGCTCTGTCCGGTGATGTGAACAACCGCTACTTCAGCCGAATCATTCTCCCTGCTCTGGCCCTGGCGATCGGCAAGACTGGCCAGCTTTACGAGCGCTCCGCTTCGGAAAACATCATCACCAGCGAAGGCGCAGTGATCCAGACGTATCCCACAACGCCTAGTGGCAAAGCTGTCGCAGGCACCTTTGCCGGTGGTATCGGCCAACAGGCCGGGCAGGTGCTGGCCAATGACGCCGCAAACATGCCACAAAAACAAGTAATCCGTCCGATCAACTCCACGATCGGCATCCAGTTCGTAGGGCCGGTGCTGGCCAGTGACCAGCTGGAAAAAGACGCGCTGATGGCGAATCAGAAAGCTGAGCTGAATACGCTCGGGCAACCAGGTGGCCAGCCTCAGCAGCAGTACCGCCTCTCACCGAATGCCGCAGGTGCCACCAACTCAAACGGGTTCGGCGGGTACCAGGGTGTCTCGCCAGGATACGGCCAGCAGTACATGGGCCAGCCAACCATCATCGATCCAACTCGCTACTGAGTTAGGGCAGGGGACTTCAGATGACTACACAAGCAGCGGAAGAGTTGGACATTTTCAACGCCGGCGTTAAGCCGGGTAAACAAGCTGAGACGCCGAAAGCTCAGACGCAACAGCCTGAGAAAACGCCTCCGGTTAACGCGATCCAGGGCGATCGCAAGAAACGCATTGCCAACTTCGTCAATCAGATCGAGGCCTGGCACTTTTTGGTGTTGGCGGTAGTGCTGGCGGCAGTGTTCGTACTTGTTCCAAAAATGCTTCCAAAGGCGCAAACCAGCGCTCCACAGCAGCAGCCTACTCCCGTTCAACAAGCGGCACCTGTGAGCAATGTATCGGATGTGCTGGCACCACAAGAGCCATTAGCACCCGCTGCAGATCCAGAACAGGCGGGTATCACTGTCGAGCAGTTGAATGCGCTTAACGAGCAAGTCCGGAGCCTGGGCGGGATCGTCGTAGGCCTTCAGAAGACCATCGACGAATTGGAAGCCAAGGTTTCTCTCCTTGAAGCCGCCCCTGCAGCGAGCAAAAAGGTGGTGCAGCAACATGCAGTGCGCCGCCAACCACAAGCAACACAACCTTCGGCAGTGGCCGGCTATCGCCTGAACACAGTTTATGCAGACCAGGCATGGCTCGAGCACGGTGATAAAACCTTCGTTGTGCAGGTAGGCGATCTCGTAGATGGGGTGAAGATCATTGGCATAGATCCAGTGGCCCGCCGAGTCACCACTTCGCGTGGCGTGATCCGCTGAGGAACCGAGAATGGATCTGGCGAGCATGATCATCTCGGCGGCCAACAGTCTGGTCGCCGCACTTTGGGCGTTGCTCTGGTCCTTGAGCGCACTCGCTGGGATGGTTTACGCCGGTAGCGTTCTGCGTCGGATGCAGCTGGCCACAATCGAGCCCGGCCATCGTCCAATTACCCTCGGAAGCACGTTTGCGGTGCTAGTGATTGGCGCTGCTCTGTTCAACATGCCCGGGATGATCACCGCAACTTGGAACAGCTACGGCAGCGGTGCAACAACCTACGGTGCCATCTCCTACAGCGGCGCCGAGAATTTCGGCAAGTTCAAGGAAGCTGTAAACGCTGTACTGACCCTGGCAGCTTTTGCAGGGGGTTGTTTCTTCTTCAAGGGCCTGTTGCTTATGAAAAAAGCAGTCATTGAAGGAGAGGGTTCGCAGGGAGCGGACGACGCCGTTTGGCGCGGCCTCACCCACATGATTTTCGGTGCTGCGTTGACCCATGTCGACAAAGTGATCGAGGCCTTTCAGGCCACCTTCAAACTCTATTGGTAACAACACTAGGAGCGTCATCATGAAATTCAAACCTTTCGAGTTCGCTGTCGATGCTGTTCGCCGTGGTCACATCCGTCTGTTGACCAAGGTCGAGGAATACAAAGCTGATCCCGTTCAGCGGGGGATCATGCTCATGGGCGCAGGCCTCACCATGTCAACGCTCTTCGTCACCAAGGCTGCGTATGCGGATGGTCTCGCTGGCATGGCCGAAAAGGGCAGTGAACAGGGCGACTCCGTCAAAGACAGCCTCGGTCCAATTTTCCTGGCCGTCGGTTTCGCGTTGGCGTCCTTCGGCGGTTTGAACGCCTGGAAAAAAACCAACGATGAAAACTCGCGCATCACCGGTAAGCAGATCTGGGGGCCATTCCTCTCAGGAGCTGCCCTTGGTGGCACTGGTTTCATGATGACCACTGCCGGCGAGACTGTTGGTATCAGTGGAAGCGAGTTTGGCAAGGTTCCGAACTGATTTCGACCACTTGGCAGCCTGAAACATGGCTGCCTTGGAGACTGCATGAGCGACGTAAAACAGGATCAGACAGTACCGGTATCGGGGCTTGGGAAAAACTTCGAGAAGCCAGTTCTGCCGTTGATGGCCATGGCCACAAAAGCGCGCGTGTGGGGCGATGCCACTCCAAACGCTATTGAGCCGAACCCGGCACAACTGACGACCGAAATGCGGGCGACCATTACCCGCCAGGCGCAGGGGCAGTGCTATTTCTGCGGTATACACGCTCGTGCCGGTCATGTTCATAACATCAACCACAACCATCAGGATCTACGGCCGGAAAATCTCCGGCTTGTAGATCCGCTGTGTCATGGGTGGCAGCACCTGGGAGAAATCGATGACGGCGATGCCTTCATCGCGTACCTCCCGGGCTTGTCTCCCCAGGACACCAATCATCTGCAGCGGGCCACCATGATCGCCCTGGAAACCGGGGACGAACAAACAAAGGCGGACGCGAGAAAAATCCTCAACTGGATGGCTTCCCATCGGGAATACACCGAAAAGGCCTGGGGCACCCACTCGCCCAAAATTTTCGCTGAGGCGATGACGCGCCTGGGCAAGGTCGACGCCGATGTTAACTCCCTCGTTTTCCAAGGGTTGAGCGTCATCTTCAATCCCGCTCAGTTCAGCCAGGTTGTAAAGGGCTGGGCACAGGATGCGTATGGTGCAGCCCCCACTTCAACGTGGGCCAAGATTCATCACGAAGTGATGAACGCGCCGAGCTAAGGAGGCAGCATGGGACTTCTCGATAAGTGCGTGGATGCACTTGAAGGTACCTTGGAGTACCTCGCAAAACACTTCATTCACAAAGACATGACCAGTTACTGCGAACTGGCCACTGCTGTGGGGTTGACCGATGCCGATATCGAGAAATCCCCGGATCTCAAAGATCCCTACACCTTGGTCAATAGTGATTACTCGCTACTGACAGTATTCGATCTCCAAGGTACCTACCAGATGCTCTCAGAAGCTGAGTTTTCAGAGATGCTGGAGTCCTTGCGTGTCCGAATGACTGGCTATATGCGCGAGAAAGGGCATAGCCTCACGTTCAGCTTCGAGCGTGATCCGGAACGGGCCACCGATGAGTTGATGCGCCTGGCCGAACCGCTACTGAACACTGCGCGGCGCATCGGCTTGAAAAGCGAGGACATCATCCTTGACCGCGTGAAGCGCAACGCTCCGCACTGTGCTTGGGAACAGAACCTGTTGGTTGTGTACACGCACCTGACTTCGTTGAGTAATGAGGAGCAGGATCGCGAGCTCGGCGAGCTGAGCAAGAAGGCATCAAAACACAAGCTCCCGCGACTGGTTTACGGGCAGAACCCTGCATTTGCCCTTGCCGCTCTCAAATATCGGCATGACACGATGATTGAGCGACTCATGGATGACTTCATCTCGTGCGGGGTCGAGGGTAAGAAAGGCATCATGATGAAGCCCCTAAGCGCCCACGAGGCGGCTAAGCGCATCAGGATCATGTTGAACCGCGAAGGTACTTCCCAGAAATTCCGGCCCCAGATCGTGGGTGATCGCTTTATGTTTCGCGGGGCTACCGATGCAAAGGATTTCTCGGAACTTGTTCCGCCACGGCTTAGCTATCAGATCTGCAGCAACGATGTGGAGCCCGTAGGCAATTACGTCAAAACGGACAGCCTGTGGCACGGCTCGCTTGCGATGGAGCTTGGTCCACAAGACGTTGTGCACTTCACCAAACTCTTTTCGGCCGTTGGCAAGAAGGATCCGTGGAGGATTCGATTCGATATCGCACCAGGCGGTCTTTCGATGATGCGCGCCCGCCGATTGATGGTTGGTTTCGTCGGGGTTCTTCCAGACAACAGGCCTATTCGTGATTCCTTCAAAATGCTGGAGACCATTGCGAAGGATGAAGCCGTGATGTCTATGAAGGTCATGGCTTCTTCCTGGAGTACCACGAAGGCTGACCTAGAGACTCGACTTTCTCGACTGGAAAAAGCCATTCAGTCCTGGGGTACCTGCCAAGTTCAAAAAACGCATGGCGATCCCATGGCCGCACTTGCTTCCTCCATCCCCGGCTTTACCACCAAAAATACCGCTAACCGACTTCTTCCTCCCCTCAAGGAAGCCATGAACATGTTGCCGCTGCAGCGGCCGGCAACCCCGTGGCCCGATAATGGCTCGTGGATCACACGAACACCAGACGGGAAGATTTATCCCATTGGTCTTGGTAGCTCGATTCAGGATACCTGGATCGAGCTTGTTTCAGGCATCCCGGGCTCGGGTAAGTCGGTTGCAGCTAACTGCATGCACAACGCGACTCTTCATCGTCCAGGTGCTACCCAGCTCCCCTTGCTGACGATTGTGGATGTTGGTCCATCGTCCTCAGGTTTGATCCAGATGATCCAGGATTCGCTGCCAGATCATCGTAAGTCTGAAGCTGCATATCTCAGACTGCAGAACAGCCGCGATTTCGCATCGAACCCATTTGACCCCCAGCTGGGGGCGCGTCAGCCCACTCGCCGCGAACGCGAATACTGCGTCGACTTCTTGAACTTGCTCTGTGCCAGCGTCGCCACTGATGGTCAAGGCGGGGCCAAAGCCCGCACGCCTTCCGACTGTGCTGCAGTGAACGAAATGCTCATGACCCTCGTGTATGACGACAAAGCGGGTCGAGGTGCGAATCAGTATGAGCCGGATGTGGTGCCCGCTGTTGACAAAGTGCTAGCCGAGTCGGGCATCAGCGCTGAGCATGACGAGAAGTGGTGGAGCGCTGCAACCTGGTACGAAGTGACTGACATGCTATTCGCTGCTGGTTATGTGCGTGAATCGACCTTAGCTCACCGCCAAGCGACCCCCGTCCTACCCGACTTCACGGCGATGCTGAACAACGAAGGCGTGCGGCAGACCTTTGGTGAAATCAAAACCGCCGCGGGCGAACCGCTGCTGAAATACATGAGCCGTTGCTTCACTTTGGCATCGACAACCTACGCCGTATTTTCCGGGCGCACCCGATTTGAAGTCGATTCGACGACGCGAGTTATTTCGGTGGATCTCAACGACGTTATCGGATCGAAAACACCTGAGGGGTCGATTAAAACCTCCTGCATGTACATGTTCGCCCGCCACTTGGGGGCGAAGAACTACTTCCTCCGCGAGGAGGATATCCGTCTCGTAGCTCCCCCGCTGTACCTCGACTATCACCTGAAACGTGCCGAGGATGTGGCTTCGCAGCAGAAGACCATTGCCTATGACGAATGGCACAACACCGAAGGCATGGATACCCCAGTGCAAACGCTGGTGAAGGACGGCCGTGAAGGCCGGAAGTGGGGTATCCGAATTATGGTGATTTCGCAGTATCTGCGAGATTTCCCGCTCCCCTTGCTCAATGCAGCCACATCGGTCTACGTGTTGCGCGGCGGCAACGTGGATGACGAAAACGTGCTGCGGGAGACCTTCAAGGTATCTCACGAAACGATCCAGCAGCTGCACCTGCAGTGCACGGGCCCAGGGCGCAACGGTGCCAACATGCTCGCTCTGTTTAAGACGAACCAAGGCACGATCACCCAGATTCTGACCAACACAACTGGTCCTCTCGAGCTCTGGGCAATGTCCACCACTCAGCAAGATACGGCGCTGCGAACCGAGTTGTACAAGCGAATTGGTCCTATGGCTGCTCGCCAGGTCCTCGCCAAGCGCTTCCCGCTGGGCACCGCCAAAACTTACATCGAGGCACTCGAATACTCGTCCCAATCCAACACCAAGCTGAGCGTCGTGAAGCAATTGGCAGAGGATCTGGTAACCGAGTACTACACCGACCGAAGCCACCGAGGAGAACACGTATGAAGAACATTTTCCGCATTACTCCTCTGGCCATAGCATTACTGGTCGGGTCCGCTGGCTCTACCCCTGCGTACGCGCTCTGCGACGGCTGTGTCGTTGGGGCGATCGGTACCTCAACAGTTACATTGACTGGGGCAATCGCCGCTACTACAGCGTCAGTGAGCGCAATGAACCTGTCGGTTAGTCAGCTGCTTTACCAAGTGGGGACCGCGACCACGCAAGGGGCTAGCAAAGTAGCTAACACCATTGAGACTGCAGCTCGGGTGCAACGGGAGTTCGATGCCAATCAGGAGCGCAGCCGTCGGTATGAGAATGCCCGCCAAAATTACTACGTGCCTAACTCGATCTGCAGCGAATCCGGCTCAGGCGGCTTTAACGAGGTTAGAGCGGGGGTTGCTGCTGTAAAAGCATCCATCCGCTCAGGGGGAGGGGGCAAAGCTGCCAGCACTAAAATCAACCAAGCTCTGACTGCCCCCGCACAGCCCCCTTCGATCGATGCGATGCGCTCAGCGAGCATCCATGCGGACTACTGCGATACTGACGATTACGCTGCATATGGTGGTGCCACTGCCTGCCCAGCCGTTTCGACAACGATGCCCGGGGCCGACAAGCGTCTGGACTCGCTGACGATCGGTGCCGGCAAGGATGGAAAGGATCAGGACCTCACATTTACACAGGCACAAACCGACGCAGCCAGGATGTATACGCAAAACTCCGCAAGACGTTCAGTGGCTCCTCAACTCAAGAAGGGGCAAGCCGAGTCTGACGCAGGTGTCCAGTACATCGGTTTGATGAACCAGTACAACTCAATCATATCTGCTGCGACCGATCCTCAAGACCAAATGATCGCCGCAAGCCAGCCTCTGGACTCAACGAAGGATCTGCTGAAAGAAGCGCGCACCTCAAAATCAGCTGAATCCTATTACCAGAAGATCGCTTCTGCAGAAGCTAAACGCACAGGGACAATGTCGGCTCGCGAATTTGAGTACTTCGAAGTCGGGCGCCGTTACGCAAACACTGAGTACCAGGCCGACCTGCAGAACATGACTGGCGATAACCTGGTGCGAGAGCAGATCCGTGTCCAAGCGCAGACCAATTGGTTGCTCCTCGAGCTGCGCAACGATGTGACGCGCGGGAACATCATCAACGGCCTGAACCTGGCCAGCTCCGCACGACAGGAATTCGAGCCTGTACTGGGCGAAAAGTACCGTGCAGTAAATGGTCGCATGGGGGGTACCAACTGATGAGTGACGAGCAACAAAAACCTTCCAAGTCTGATGACCAACCGCAGCCCTCCAAGGTACGTCGAGGGCTATCCATCGGACTGCACGTGGTGCTTCCATTCTGGGCCATGCGTCAAACGTATCGGTTGGCAAAGAACGAAGTAGCCAGGTCCAAGGAACATTTGGGGATCATTCGGCAGCTTTCGGCTGAAGCTAAAGAGACGCTTCGCGACCGCCGCGAGAAGGCCGATGATGAACAGCAGTCGTTCAGCGAGGCGATGAACAGCCGCAAGCCTGGATCAATGTCCATTCCCGAGCTCTATCGCTACTTCCTATCACGCAAGCGCGCCTGCCAACTGGCTGCTCTAGTCCTTGGACTCTTCGCGGCTCTCGGCATCCTGCTAGGGGTTCATTTCGACTCGTCGAAGGGTGTAATCCAGGGCTTGCTCTCGATCGCAACGGCAATGCCGCTGCTCTTTGCGATGGCGCTGAGTGCGCAGCTTCGCCTCTGGCAGCTCAAAACGCAGCGCCTTTCAAAAGCTGAGAAGGGTGGCTTGAAGGACTTTTTCCGGGAAAACCGGAATTGGTTCTGGCAGCTACTTGATCCGGAATACGGTCACTTGAAAGGAGGCCGGCCATGAGGACTCAACACAAAGCGCTTGCAGCGCTTACTGCCATGCTCTGCAGCACTCTCGCTTGGGCTGACAGCACCACACTGGGCGAGATTTCGGAAGCGGCCAAACGCAGTGGCGATAAATCGCGTGAGGCACTTGTATCCATCTATGGCCAGGTCGTGAACAACCCATTAGCCGCGGCCGGCGGAAGTGGCGACACGATCCTCGCGAACATCTTCCAGGTATTCAACAGCGCTTTACTTGTTGTGGGTGCGATGTGGGCTTGCTATATCGTATTCCGGAAGCTGACGCGCACTGCCCACGATGGCTCTATCTTCGACCGTCAGCAATCCTCGTCGTGGGGGCCGGTGCGACTCGTGTGGGGTGTCGTCTCGTTGGTTCCGACTGCCAACGGATGGTCGCTCTCGCAGCTGTTGATGCTGTGGTCGGCATCAGTAATGGGTGTTGGAGTGGCCAACCTGGGCGTCGATGCTGCGATCTCCAGTTTTGAAGATGGCCAATCGATGGTCGTGCAGCCAGTCATGCCGTCTACGGCCGCTCTGGCGCACAGCGTTTATGAAGCGAATCTCTGCTTGCACGGCATCAACGCCGGCATCGCTCAAGCCCAAGCAAGCGGTGGACTTGTCATCCCAGGTGGCTACATCCAGCAGACCGCGACGAACAAGGGTTTCATCCTCAAGAACAACAGCTTTGTCTGCGGGGGAGCGGACATCAGCGGCGATCTCACAGCACAACCAGCCTCCACCAACGTCATCAGTGGCACCATCGATGTCGCCGACATTAGGAAGGCGCACCTGGATGCCCTGAAGGCGATGCAGGCCTCCTTGAGCCAGTCCGCCCAGTCATTTGTAAATGCCTCCGTGCAGCGTGCAAATGGTTCAAAAACAGCGTTGCCCGATAGCGAATACGCCATCCAGATCGCTGCACAAACCTACGAAAACTCGGTCAACAAGGTGGCCGGTACCAAACAGGGCGATATCAAGCGGCTTGCTCAAGAGCTCAGCTCGAATATCAGTAAATCAGGGTGGTGGGTACTCGGTGCGTGGTACCAGACATTCGCTCAAGCCAACACCAAGCTTTCTGACGCCATGGCAGCCAAAGCAACCGTGTTCGGCATGTCGACCAGTGGCGACCCTTCAGTCGTATCCGTGTATGACGAAGCCTACGCGGCCTACAAGGCCCAGCAGGAAACAACGTCCTACACGCCTACCGCTGGCACCAGTACCAGTGGCGACTATTCCAAAGGGGTTGTGGGTGCGGATGCCGGCAACATTATCGGCAGTATGTTTGCTGCGCCTGGTCAGCGAATTGTGAACTACCTGATCGATGTCAATGCTGGCGGCGAAGGCCTGGGCCAGCTCAATCCGCTGATCAAAATGAAGAACCTGGGCGACTACACGATGGTTGCGGCCGAGACCGCCATGGGCGCTTACGTGACTGCTAAGGCCATCGAGAAGGTGAAAGATGGGTGGAGCGTCGCCGGCGTATTCGCCAAGGTGGCAAACGCGGTTACATCGGTGGGTGATGCTTTGAGCGGTGTCCTTGAAGGGGTATCGCCTTTCATCATCGGCCTCGTTCTGGCGATGTTTATCCTGGGCGGTACGCTCTCCACCTATCTTCCCATGGTCCCGTTCATCATCTGGTTCGGCGCAGCTGTCAATTGGTTAGTGGTGGTTGGCGAGGCGATCATTGCAGCACCGCTGTGGGCCTTCACGCATTTGGGCAGCGAAGGGGAGGGCATGGGCCACAAAACCTCCCATGGCTATATTTTCCTGCTGAACGTGATGATCCGTCCTGCGCTGATGGTTGTCGGTTTCTTCCTAGGCGGGGCTGCGCTCATCGCAGGGGGCACATTGCTCAATCAAGGCTTTGGGATCGCCCTGGCCAACGCACAGTTCGATTCCGTGACCGGGTTGTTCTCGATCATCTTCTTCTTGGCTATCTACTGCGGCATGTGTTTGACCTTGGTTCACAGCTGCTTCAACCTGATCTTGATCGTTCCCGACCAGGTCATTAACTGGGTCGGTGGTCACGCTGCAGCATCGGTTGGCCGTGAGGACAACGAAAGAATGCGCAACGCAATGAACATCTTCGGCAGCCGCCTCGAGCACTTGATGCCCAAGGGCGGAGCCGGGGGCGATAACAAGGTCAATAAGGGAGGCGATGGGATCAAGGGATGATCAAATCGGGGGCCTTCGGGCCCCTTATCAATTGAGCATTGACCTGTCAATGGGTCATGGTAGAATGAACCTAACCTAATTCCGTATTGTGTATCTCATACGGACTTTTGAGGGGATCGATATGAATATTATCTGGTGGGTCCTTCGTCCTTTTTACTGGCTCGGTCTGTTGCCAGTGATAGCCGTATTCCTGGTTGCCTGTGCCCAGTTCTCCAGGGATACCGAGGTATCGCTGGGGATCATGGCCATCGCGCTGGTTTATTTCGGGATCGGCTACCTGCTGTTCGCGGTAGCTCCACGCTACTTCAAATCGCGCCTCGATCGCATGGTCGAGAAGGTCAAGCTGACGGGCTTCAAACCCAGCCACGAAGCTGTCTCGGTAATGTTCAACCGCTATGTCGGCTTCGATGCCGCCGCGAAGAAGGCCTTGTACGTCGACGTCAATCTGAACAGCGCAACGGTGATTGATTTCGATCAGGTGTCCAGCTGGGAGCTGGTACCCGATAAGAGCCCACACCTGCTGTTCAAATTGGTGACCCGCGTGCCGAACTTGCATGAGATCGGGGTACGCATCAAGGCGAACCAGTTTGGTGCCTGGAAGTCGGATATGCACTCTCTGTTCGGCTGACCACGAAATTCAAAGGAATTGATGTTTTATGAACCTGAAAATGACTGCCGCCGCATGCGTTGTCATGGGCCTCCTGAATGGATGCAATGACAAGGAACCGTCCGCACCTGCATCTGCTCCTGTACCTACGCCTAAGCAAGGCCAGAGTGAGCAGACCCAGCCTGTGGAACCGGCAAAACCAGCACAGGTGATCGACACTTCTGTCCCGCTCAACCAATACCAGGACCTGGCTCAAAACAATGGCCAGCCACTGACCTACCTGGTGCTGGCAAAGGCCCCTGGTGCCACGACGGAAGACAAGATGGGCTACCTGTCCCCCGACTACCTGGCCACCAACGACTCGTTCAAGCGCAAGGACATCGAAGCGGCACAGTGGCCTGCCTTCGAGGCATCGCTGAAAACCTATGCCGCGAATGACTACTACTCGCTGCCGATTTCTGGTTTTGGGGTATCGAGCGTACTGAGCATGCAGAACATTTCGGTCGGTCCATACGATTTCAGCACGCATTCTTTCCCCCTGGCCAGCTATGGGCAGTACTGCTGGGCCAATCCGGTTCGTAATGCCCAAGGAATGAACCTGCAAGTTAAGCCATCGGCGTTCCCATGCAGCTTGGAAGTCAAAGACGCAGCACAGGCACGAGTCATCGAGGAAGCCAGGGCCAAAGGCAGCCTTGACCTGCGAGGCACTTTGTATCTGTACATCCCCGAAGCCGATGGTAACACCGCAGTAGGTCAGGTCGTGCGCGGCTCGATCGACCTGGTCAACCAACAAACCAATCAGGTTATGGCGAACTTCACCATGTGACGATCTAAAGCGAAGGAGGTGGCCTATGAAGCAACTTGTGACTCGCGAGCCGTGGTGGGCTCAACCGCCCAAACCCGGGCAAAGTGACAAAGACTGCACGTGGGGCTACCTCGAGCGCTACGACGACGGGTCGTTCTCGTTCGATCAGGCCAATCGCCCAAGCGATGAAGAAATTCAAAACCGAAAGGGATGCCGAGTGCCGCCGCACTCTACGTCGCCCTCGACCGGGATTTTACAAGGCAAGGAGACTTCGATGAGTGCGAACTCGATCCAAGAATGGCAAGGCGTCCTGCAGGACATTGCTGAACAGAAACGGCATCGCCTGACGGGCAGCGAGTACAAGGAGGTCATCGCCGCGATCGAGGCGCAGCCTAAGGACATCGAAAGCCTGCACATAGCTCGTCAACTGGTGGCCAAATTGGCTCAGCACCAGGGCCATGAATCCGAAGCCCCCTTTCGTGATCAAAGCCTGAACCGAGTGTTCAATGTAGAGAAGATGCCTGCAGCACCTGCAGAAGGCGACGAGCGCCTACGCGAGCGCGTCATTGCTGGTACCACGATCTTCAAGTCTCGGGAGTTCGATCACACATCTGAGCCATCGAAGCTCAATGATCGCGGGGAGCCTGGCCGACTTGTTCACGGGAAACGCCTTGACGTATTTCACAACACCGAAGGCCCCGGCGATAAATTCGAAGTCTTTCAGGTGCGTACCTCCACGCACATTCCGTACAGCACCGGCATTCCTGGTAAGCCAGTCGACGGCGAGCGTAAGCCTCATGGGGTGTTCCATAGCTTCGAAGAAGCAGGCAAAAGCATCGACAAGACGGTGGGGGTGGTGAGGCACTCTGAGATGATCAGACAACGCCAGGCCGAGCACGGTATCCACTGGAAGGAAGCACCACCTGCACCGAAACCCCGGGCGCCGCGGCCGGCTTAAACATCCATGAGAGGGCCGCGGCCCTCTCGTTCATTTGGAGCAAGCGTGTGATTCTTCAATTCAAGTTTTTCAACACCGAACAACAGGAAACGGCTCTTTTCCAGACTGAAATCGACCTGAACGGGTTGGTAGCTGTCGCAGAGTCAAAACGCGCAATGATTCAAGAAAAGGGCAAGGCCTTCGCGCAGAGCGCTGTCCCATTCTGGGCCGGCGAGATGGTGAAAGCTATCGAAGAGAACGATGAGCAGGCGATCAACCGGCATGCCATTCAAGCCGCGATGGCGGCTTGGTTGGCTGATTCGGTTTTCGACGGTGCTACCAAAGTTGATTACGAGTCGAGTTACCTAGAATTTAACGTACACCCATTGGGTATGGTCGTTCTGAATCGGCACCCGATGGCAAGGTATAAGGCGCCTCCTGGGGCGCCTTCCAATTAAAGGATGATGAAGGGGCAGGCCGAGCTGTGGCAGACGGTCGTGCCCCTGGCTTGCACTGGCTCCGCTCGGTCGATGTCGATGAGGCCTTGACCCAGCGGGACTGTACAGACCACACCGTCGACCATGATCAACGCGCTGGATTGGCAAGCCTGGTCAGAGCGAGCCTGAAGCAGATGCGCATACGCGTTCTTGATGTCCTGAACGCCCTGCAATAAAACGCAACGATGAGTATTCATGATTCCCCTCCTCACGCTGCGCCGGCAATTTCTGCAGCGCGCCGGGTAACGATGATCACCGGAATTGGAAGGGACAGCTCGTCCCGCACAATCAGAGCTTTGCTTTGACTGTACATCGAGCTGGCCAGCTGTCGGCGGGCAAGCATCGAGCCAATGCTCGACTGAGTGGATTGGGTGGTTTTGCCATTGCACGGCACAACCAACGATTCACCAGGCTTCAACTCAGCCAGGGCTTGAGAAACATTACTGCACGAGATTTTGAGTTCCATATATTGCTCCTAGAGATGGGGTAGCCGCCCCGGGTTGAAAATACGTACGTACGTACTTATAATAACCACTGTCGCATGGCTTGTCAGCCAGAAATGAAAAATCCCTAGAACCAATTGGCATCAACACTCACGGAAGGAGAGCGGTATGAAACGAGCAGTCGGTGTAAATGCGGGGTTAGGACTGTTGCTAGTAGCAACAGTCAGCGTGGCAGCTGAGGAACAGGGACCAGCTCCTGTTGCAGCGAACCTCACCGCCCAGTTCTATGACGTGGCAGAGTCAGCGGTGGACATTCAAGTCCTGCAGCAATCAGCGCTGGCAGCGACAGTGGTGGCGACCGCGCCGGGTGGACATGTGTGCACCTACGAGATGGTCCCGGCTCCTGCTGATTCACAGGCTCCCCATGGTTGGTTGATTGCACACACGAGCTGCAAGTCTTAACGAGCCAGAGGAGAGGGAGCATGACTAACCAGACAACCAGTCAGTCTGGTAACGATGGGTGGCAGGAATTTGAACACGGCGGCCAACGATGGTCTTTCAACGAGGATGAATTGGCCCAGCTCGATGAAGAAGACGGGAGCTTTCACTTTGTGCGCTACCACCGCCTCCAGCAGCCGGACATTGAATGTGTGAAGATACTCATTGACGATATGTGACCATTAGCCCGCCTTGCGCGGGCTGAACCCGTCCAAATGACTTATCGTCGCCCTGAATACCTCACAGGAATTCGTATGCAATCCAATAATCATCCCGCCGCGCCTGACAGCTTTGAGCGCTCTCGTCTGGCGGATCTGGTCAAGCTCCATGAGGCTATCGCGACGCTGGGCCAGGCACCCGACTATATGGCGGTGATAGAGCAGCGTTCAGCGCTGTATGACAGTGTGCGCGAGCTTCACCCTACGCTGATAAGTACCGAGGAAGCTTCGGCTCTCAATCTGCTGATTGGCTCAATGGCCGAGACGCGCAGGGAAACGCTTGGCGTTTGAAATTGTAACCTTCTCCAGCCTAGTGTCACTGCCGACACCAAGCGCGGGCTGCTCAAAGCGGCGCAAAGTCAGGTAGCAAGCTTCTTTGCCCTATAGAGATCCTGAATTCGTGTGGCTGATACTCCAGCAAGTTTGGCCAATAACGAATGGGGAATAACACCGAGGAGGTGGTCATACCTTGCTGCTCGGGAGACCCGCTCGTAAGGCTTCACACCCAGAAAGTCCCTACGCTTCTCAATGACGCTGTAGGGCACACCCACGATGCGGCTGATCTTGGCGATCGACATGCAGTGCAGAAGGGATTCGTAGCCCAGCAAGGGGCCATGGCTGTCCTGCAGAGGGACGACCTCACTGGGCTGCAGCAGCGGCGCAACAGGTGCAAACCCCAAAGACTCTCTCGCTTTCTGCACGGCGTCCAGGTGCACACCAGACACTCGAGCTATGTCCTGGTCGCTAACGAAGCCGAATAGTGACTTGTAGGGCCTCAGGGGGTGTCCAATGGGTAACCTCTGCTCCCGCGGCTTGGGCCTGAACACCGGCAAGATTCCTTGCGACTCCCGGTAGTTTTTCACCATGTGGGACGATACACCGCATCGAGTAGCAACAGAGCGATCGGAAATCACGCCCAGAAGATGCGTATAAGGGGCAATGGCCTGGGCAACCGTGTAAACCGGCAGCCCGTACGCTTCACGCCGGCGTTTGATAGCATGCCTCGAAGTGCCCACCTGAAGGGAGAGGTGGAGATCCTTCATGGTGCCCAGCAGGTGGTCATAGTCACGGGGTTTCCCGATCGCAGCCGGATTCACGACCTTCGGCACGCTTGCATCCATTCAATGCTCCAACACTTGCTCTATGCCGCCTGCGCATCTGATCAGCAAATGCCCGACCCAGTTGTGCGGCAAAAGGAACATGTTACCAGTCCTTCAACATAGAATTCATACAGGCCTTTGGGCGGACGCGGTGATCTTTCTGACAGTCCAGCACTCCACCCTAAAGGGATGTCCCCGATAGCGAGGTGGCAGAACGTGCAACCACCCAAGGCACCGAATCCGGCAAGGATCGCTCCACACCTGGTCACGCTGACGACTCGCCCCCCGGAAGGAGAATGGAGGTATGAGATCAAGTACGACGGGTATCGTCTGTTAGCCCGGATCGATGGTGACCAGGTGCAGCTATTCACCAAGAACGGTCATGACTGGACCGATCGCATGCCACTGCTTGCCAAAGACCTCCGCCGCCTGGCTGTACATTCAGCCTGGCTTGATGGCGAGGTCGTGATCCAGGAAGACGACGGTCGACCTGCCTTTCAAGCCCTGCAGTCGGCGTTCGCCACAAGGGCGACGGATGACCTGGTCTACGTCGCCTTCGACTTAATGTACCTCAATGGTGCGGATCTTCGGGGTGAAGCCGTTGAGCTAAGGCGGCAAGTTCTCGAGGCTCTGCTCGAGCATTGTGCCCTGCAGCGGGTCCGCTACTCCGCAGCCTTGGATGCAGACCCTTTGCAACTGCTTGCCAATGCCTGCCGGATGAACCTTGAAGGCATCGTAGGCAAGAGAGACGGAAGCCGCTACAGCAGCACCCGGGACGGCGCCTGGGTGAAGCTTAAGTGCGGCAGTCGACAAGAATTCGTCATTGCCGGTTACACACGCGCTGCAGGTGGCATTGGATCGCTATTGCTGGGACTGCATGACGACGATGGCCAGCTGGTCTACGCAGGGAAAGTTCGTTCTGGCTTCAGCGGGCGTACTCTGGAAGCTCTGCGGGTTGCTCTCGCACCGCTTGTGCAGGATCGCCCCTCTCTTGCCGACCCACCTCGAATGAAAAGCGCAGGGGTTGTATGGCTAGCCCCGCACCAGGTGTGTGAAGTGAAGTTCGCTGAGATTACCCCTGCCGGCAAGGTCAGGCACGCGGTGTTCGTCGGGCTACGCGATGACAAGCCGGCCGACGCTATAAGCCTGGAGAGCGACAGCGAGCCGGTATGAGCGGACGTTTTGAGGCGTCCTGGGAGGTGGGTTTGTATCAGGTGGATATCGAGGCCGAGGCCTGCGTGATCCAGTGCGAGATCACAAACCTGGTTACAGCTGAACCTCAACCTGGTGCCTGGTCAAGTGATTGGGATGCCGTGGGATACCACGAACTTGAGTTCAGGGTGGTATCTGGTCAAGCGTTCGATACGGATGGCACATCCGTGGATCTTGGACGCAATGGCTGCGCTGAGCTTGCAGAACGCTACGCTGAGTACATAGAGGCCGAGCTGTGGCGTCACCTCAATGCGCAACAACTGACCGGTTAGGTTCAGCGTCTGCAAGCCGGCGGCGGCAGCTTAGAAATGAATTTGCTTGAACTGCGCGATTTGTCCTTTCTCAAGCATACGGACTGCCCCGCTGGTTTGGGGGCGAAGGTACTTGAGATCTTTCACATCGATTTTGAGCTTGCGAGCGGCCTCATCCCAATCTGCAGTTGCCAGGTTCAAAAGCAGCAAGGTGCCGGCATTTTTGATGAAGTCAGAGCTGAAATGAGCCGGGGACTGTCCAGCAAGGAGGATCGACAAACCGAATTTTCGCATTTCAGTAACGATGATGTTTATGGGGTTACTGACATCTTCATCGTTGAATTTTTTTGATTCATCGAGAACTACTAAACGACGAAGTTTCCCACCTGACTCACCCCGCTGCATCATCTCGCGGATGATTGAGCGGAGGCGAAAGCGAACGAACATTTTAAGTTCGTCTTCTGATTGAGCCAAGGGTTTCAAGTTGTAGCGACGAACCCTCGCATTACCAAAGGGAGGAGGATTGGGATTGAATACACCGGTTGCATGCAAATTCTCCAAGCGTGTAATTACGCTCAACACAACGTCTTTACTGTGATACTTGATGGCATCCTCAAACTCATGTCCGGTTTCGATATTATTCAGAAACGTCTTGTGAGCCTCCTCCGCTTTGTCCTTAGCTGCATTGAGTCGCTTTTGCTGCACCTCCATATCGGAATCATCGCCGCGTGCTTTTGCCTTTGCGAGCTCCGTGCGGCGTTTATTCACTGCCGACATACACCGGCAGTATTCCTCAAAGCAACTCAAGGCTTTCTTCCCATCGCCACTGTCGTCGACGCCCATCCAGAGTGATCGCAATTTTCGCTTCGCGAGTCGAATCACATCAGGGAGGGTGGGATAGACTCCGCGAAGCTCATTCCACTGCTTGGTCTGAATGATGTGGCGAATTTCATCCTCAGTCGCTTCCCGACGCACCCAGGTGCGCGGGTCGCCAGGCAAGATTCCCCGAGCAGTATAGGCGTCTGTAAGGAGGTGGCGAAGCACGCCTTCCTGGTTGCCTCCGAGCTTTCTGGATGTCGAGTTGATTGACTCGATAACGTCGTTCACTGCCCGACGGACACCGCCATAATGCGGGTCAGTATTCAGAATGAGCGGGTTGAATCCAAAGCGCGACGACTCGCTGAACATGACGGTCTCAGCACCAGGGATCTCGATGTCGCCGTGATAATCGAAGATATCAATTTCAACATCTTCATTCATGTTGGTCACGAATTCGCGGATCCAGTGCGTTTTACCAGCACCAGAAGTACCAGCCACGCCGACATGATGATTAGATACGCGATCCTCAGACCACACGACGGGTAACTCAACATTGTCTTTTTTGAGTTTCCAGTAGTCATTCCCCAATTTGATAGCTGTGGACATATATTCTCCTTAGTCGTCGAAGGCTTCTTCGGGGATGTCTAAATCATCCGCTTCGTCACCAAGCAACTCCTCAAATTCGTCTTCTTCACGTACCTGATGGTAATACCCAGTCAAACCTTGAGCTTCGGCAGCGTGCACAGCTTTGCGGGCCGCTTGGAACAATACGATGCCGCGCTGCTCTGGGGTTACTTCAAATCGGGTAATTCCATCCAAGTGCGCCGCAGTGGATACGACCTCATCAAGGATAGGATCATCAAGTTTCGGATAGTAAGCTGATTCGACTCTGCGCAGCTGAGCCGTAATATAGTCAACCGAATGGTGATCAGTGGTGCTGATCTTCTCTGCGCTATGAGGCAGTCTCGAATATTCCGGACGTTCAATTTGAAGGAACCGGTTAATTCGGGCAGATAGTTTGCTAGTTTTTTTGTGCTCATCCGGGATGTAGAAGCTAGAGCTCGGCACGACGCTATCTTTGAAGATGACCATGCCTTCGCCCGCTTGGAGCTTTTTCAAGTCAGGCAGCTCGATCTTGTTGCGCTTTTCAATATTGGCCCCCGCTTGGGCGCGGAAGGAAGATTGCATGGCTCCGGAGCTTTCGTCATACCCACCCAGGACACTGTAATACCCTTCACCACCAGCCTTGCGGATGAAGTCATAGGTGTCCTCGGGATCTTCCAGTGCGAGTACCCACTTAACCTTGGTGTTGGCCAGCATCGAGGCGGCTTCGTCAGCTGCCTCGCCACGTTTCAGACCTTGCATGTCCTGAACTGCCGCAACCATCATGAAGCCCAGACTTCGAGCTTGTGCGAACATTACAGCGATCCCGGCCGCGAAGTAGTACGCCAGCTCATCACTGATGATGAGGTAGGGGTTGGGCGCATTGGTCGCTTTTGTATCCAACACCTGCTCTTTCGTCCCCTCCAGTTTGTAGCCGAGGTTTTGAGCCATCATCAAGCGGATGGACGAGATGTAGAGTTTACCCAGCGATGCCGCTTCGGAGGCCGATTTCTCCAGGCTCGGGATCATCACCACGAGCAGCCTATCGTTGAGCAATACATCCATCATGTCGATTTCAGGATGCTTGTCGCTGAATACATGCGAATAGGTATCCATCATCATGGAGAAGATTCGGGAGAATTGACCAGTCAAATAGCCATGCTGGTTAAATACTTCGGCATCCCATTTGGAGGGATCGTCCACAAGGTCGGGGTTGAAACCAGGAAGGCCTGTCTCAAAGTAAGCTTTGATCGGAAGATAGGCAGTCTCGGGTATCAGTCCCTGTTGACCCTCTTTGTAAAGTTCAACCAGGTTCTTGAGTGCCAGATAATGGCGGAAAGTGGCGACAGAAATTTCGATTTCGCCCCTGGCTCGTTTGTAGCAAAGCGTCCTGATCACTGCGTCGACCATGTTGATTGCTTTTTCCTGCCACTTTGCTCCATCGCCACTGGCCGCTGGCAACAGCGACGCCAGGAGCTGCAGCAAAAAGTCGGCCGCACCATCACCGAACGGATTCAGCGAGTTCGACTGAGCCCGAAAATCTGGGGTCCATTCTTTACCGTTCTCGCGAGCCACCATGCTGTCGAAGGGGTCCATACCCCCCGTCAAATAGTTGAGAATTAGGAAATCGTCTTCACGGCCAAGGCGCCTGGCGAGCGACCATAGGCAAAACGCCAGGTTAGAGTCTGCTTTGCCGTCGGCATAGCAAGCACCCGATCCCCAGCAAAGTGCGTTGAAGAACAACGCCATGAGAGTTTCACTTTTGCCACTGCCGGTGGTTCCTGGAATCCACATATGCGTACGGCAATCGGAATTATTGAGCCAAAGTTCTCGACCTTCGTCCTCGCTTCGAGCAATGCCCTCTGCGTTTGGCGTTCGCAAATACCCAAGGTACATAATGCCACCTGCAGCCAAGAGCTTGCGGAACGTTCTTGAGCTTTTGAATAAGCCCCATAAGGTTTTTTGCTCGACCAGCTCCTCATAATAATCAGTTCGATCTTTGCCGCCGATGTCTTTAGGCATCCGCAATGGCATTCGAAATCGCTGGTCGTTGAATGACATTACCATCATGCACATGACGAGTATCCATACTGGCCACGCGGCCGGTTGATACACCATCAGTCCAATAAGTGCGAGCATCGCAAGCTTAAAGTTGTTGGGCCGGTGAAGCGAGACCATGAATCGGGTCCAGCCTGACCGGGTGTCCCTGGACAAACGTCCCGCTTGGATCTCGTGTTGAGAATCGATAGCCATTATGGTCTCCTACGCGCTCAAGGAAATGCCAATAGCGCGCTCAAATTGCAAGCTAAGCGCTTTCTTGAAAAGTGCAGCACCGTGGATACGGGCAATTACGGCTCGACCTCGTTCCGCTGCTTTAACTTGGGATTCCGGAATGCTGTTATCTAGGCGATGACATACGAAATCAGTGAGGAATTGACTGAGCGGCTGTGCCTGTTTCAGCATATCCTTCCAATAGTCGACACCATGCTCTCGAATAATACAGTCCGGATCAGTGCCTTCTGGCAGGAACAGGAATTGCGCATTTGTTCCGTCGCGCATTTCTTCTAAAACAACTGCAGATGATCTCAATGCTGCATTACGCCCTGCTTTATCGCCATCGAAGGCGAAGGTAACCGTATCAGCATTCTGAAAGAGCCGACGTATTTGCGTATTGGTTAGAGCCGTCCCCATTGGAGCAACAGCGCGCGGTTCGCCAGCCTGGTGGAGACTGATAACATCAAAAAACCCTTCAACCACTACTGCATGCTTGCTGGCTCGAATAAATTGCCGAGCAATGTGGAAGGCATATAGCTCCTCACCCTTCCGAAACAGCTTCGTCTCAGGCGAATTAATATATTTAGGCGTTCTATCTGGTTTCTCGACTACAGACCGCCCTGCAAACCCAATAAGCGCGTTTGCCTGGTTGTAAATAGGGATCATAATCCGGCTACGGAATCTGTCGAATATCCGGCCATCCTCAGCCTCACAGACAAGGCCGCAGTCAATCAGGGTCTGCCGGTCGTGCCGTTTAAGCAGAAGATCCGCAATACCCGTACCGACGGTTCCCAACCCATATTTTTCGATTGTGTCGGGCGTCAGTGCGCGTTGCTGGGTCAGATAACCAAACGCTTTCACATTCCTATGTATCCCCCCCATGTAGAGCGCCAAGGCGTCTTTGAGGGCGCGATACATGGCTGCCATTTCAGCATTCCTTGCTTGGTCATCCGGAGTAGCCTGGCTCGTCTCTGGAAGTTGGATTCCCGAAAACTCGGCAACTGCTGCAACAGCATCAGGGAAGGGGAGGTGGTGGTGATCCATCATCCACGTGATCGCGTCACCCTTAGCGGAACATCCGTAGCAGCGGTAGAAATTACGCTCAGGGGAAACACTAAACGACGGCGTCTTTTCCTTGTGGAACGGACAGCAGGCACTGAAGTTTTTACCGGATTTCTTCAGTGTGATGTCACGCGAGATCAACCCAACCAAATCCGCCTCGTTACGGACTCGATCGAGAAACTCGTCACTGTATCTAACGTACTTCCCCATGAGCGATTCCTACTGAGCTTGGGTCTGTTCCAGCCACTGGGCAATAGCTGCCGCCTGGTTGGGTAGAGTGAGCGGCGTCTGAGCGCCCTGTTGGTTGATCACAGTTGGAGTACCGAGGAACTGCAGTTTCCGGAAGACCTGGTCGTTCGCTCTCACATGGGTAAGACCTTCCTCGCAAACCGGCCCTTCAATCGGACGCCCCTTGGCAATGGCTTTCCACATTGATGCGCGCTGCTCGACCGGGGCGCAAAGCATCTGCGCGATTGGCTTGGCAGAGCCCTCGCCACCGATCACCGATACTGGGAAGATTTCAACGGTATGATCCGCGGCGAGCTGTTCCAGCTCGGGCTCGAATTTCTGGCAGTGGGGGCATGACGGATCGGAGAAGATGTAGACAGTCCCTTTTGCCCCTTCGGAGAGCTTCACCGAGTACTTGCCCGTGGCTACCCCGGCTTTGATCGCCTCCCTGACGACTTTCGGGTCTGCCGGCTTGGGCAGCCCTGGGATGTTGGCGAGGTCAGGCGCGGGCTGTTGCAACGGCTGTGGGCGCTGGGGTGTGAAAACCGGCGCAGGAGGTTGAGTGCCGTTGCCTGGATCGTACTGGGCCTCGGTTGGAGCCTGCAGGCCGGTAAGCTTGGCCGCAAACATGTTCAGCCCGAGAGCAAAGATCACTGCGAAAGCTGGGATGATTCCCCATTTCACAATGCCCTTGGCCCGGGAGGACCAGCGCCGGCGCAGCCCATGCGAGACGATCGCTGCCTGGAGCGCCTCAAAGGCGTCTGTCGCCAGTTGTTCGGTGCCAAAGGACTCAAGAACAACCTGCTCCAGTTTCCCACCGAAAGCACTCGTCACGAGGAGCTGCTTACCCTCTCGCTTCAGCGACAGCCCGCGCTCCAGCGGCAACAACGAGACGCTCCGTTCTTCACCCGTCGAGCCGAAATGAATGTGGAGAGTGTTATCGTATTGACGGATCTTGTCTCGGTTTTTCATTGGCTATCTCCTGTATTCGGGTCGACGAGACCAAGCTTGGCCAAGTAATTTTCAACCCCGTCGATTGCATCTTCGATAAATGGCTCGGTTAGCCTATAACCTGTGTCATCGGCAAAACTTTCCCAGTGGGTTTGCGTATAGACTGCCCCAGCTTCCATAAGCGGAGCTTTACGCTTTCCTAAATTCAGGGCGTAGAACAAGGGACGGTCCATACCTTTCAGCCAACGAAACTGTGACGATGGCAGTTTCCCCAAGTTACTAGCTTGTTGATGCATGGCGTACAGCATCGTTCTGGGATAGGGGTGTTTATTCAGCCAGGCTTGAGCCTCTGGGTGCGCGGCGTATTTCTTGAAGGCATTCTCGGCCAAGCTCAGGTCGGGATAGCCTTTTTTCCCTTCGTGAGTGTTGTGGTGACAAGAACGATTGAGAGCGTCCAGCAGCTCCTGGGCTTTCTTCATATCGCGACCATCCGATAACAGCCGGGCTCCAAAGACGGCGAATAGTGCTCGTTCAGTAAAACTCAGCTCATTCAAGTTTTTGATAGGACTGCCCAAGTCCTTGACCAATAATTCCCGGCAACGCTCGCGATCAAGCCTACGGTTGACGATGAGGCCATGTTGCAAAGCCCATTCTTCTGGGTGTATCGCACTTCTGTGTTCAGGAGGGTCTTCATTCAGAAGCAGTGTATGCGGATCACCGTAATACAATGATGGAATGATTGCCGGCGAATGGTTAGACATGACCCACGGGAGTGTTTCTACAGTGATAACGCGGCGAGTTTTGTTGGCTGGATGGCGATGCGCCGCGCGGAATCCACGCAGTGCCAACAAGATAGGGACGAAAATGAAAAAGTAGCCTGAAATATTGAGTAGGCGTAGCAAGTCGGCGAATTTTACTTGCGAGGGGTTCATCGCAAGTTGGGCCGCTTCGTATCGCCATTGGCGAATCTGATCTGGCATAAATGACCAGTCGAACACGCCCAATTGGTACCAAGCCCATTTCAAACCCCAATAGCTAATGGTGCCATGCCAACGGTGCCAACACATCCAGCCGAATACCACAGGAACTGCGATCATGAGCAGCCACACTGCCCACATGCCGTCCGATTCGACTTGGTTATTGCGCGCCATAGTTCCTCCTAGAATCGCAATGAGTTGTTATATACGCGCTGTATATAGGGGTATTTGTATTTGGGAGTTCTTGAGTGGTAATGGCCTACGCCATCCCAGAAGCTCCCGCCGGCTTGGTTGATCTCATACCGAAGGATGTAAGCGCCGGCCCTAGCCGCCCAGCAGAAATCACTTGTGATGAGCTCAGGGGCTACGCCGAACTCGCTTTGCAGTCGGTTTGCCCAAACCGTGTTGATTTGAAAAGGTCCGTGATCGACCGTCCCGTTCTTATTAAGGCTCTTCAATGGTTCGCCGCTGCCGCTCTCGGTCAGCCATACAGCGATTAGGCCGCGCAATGGCAGGCTGTAATCCCGGGCGGCCTGCACCATGCAGGCAGGCACCAGGTCTTGGGCGACATCAGGCGGTGGTGCAGGTATTGGAACCATTAGGCAATCCTTCCGTAATGACCCGTGATGGTTTATGCTTTTCCGTATGGTAGCTATTCTACGGAATCAAGGCAAGGCAAACCACACCAGTCGCTGGGTAGATCAAGGCGGCTCCAGGCTCAAGGGTAAGGAGGGTTGATGGAAAAAATTCTTTGGATAGCTGAGAAAGAATCCCAGCTGTCTCAGGGTGTATTCCCTGTGCTCAATGGACACACATCTGACCGCGGGGCAGGCTGGACAAAACACGGTAATGACTGGTGCGTCTGGCTGGATGGGCATGCTTTTCAGCAGGCGACGCCTGATGACTATCTGCCTGACGATCTACCTAAAACAGGCAAGGGTCGGAAAATCTGGCGGATGGAGGACCTGCCGATTATCCCACCAGAACAAAACTGGAAAATTCTTCCTGATCCTCGCAAACGGCCCCGGCTCAGCAAGCTAAAGGAGCTTTTGGCCTGGTGTGACGTTGTGTACCACCTCGGCGATCCCGACAGCGAGGGTCAAAGCCTGGTGGATGAGGCGCTTGAGTACTTCCGCTGCCGCAAGCCTGTTAAACGGGTTTTGATCAACGACTACAACCCCAGCAAGGTCCGCGAGGCCCTCGCTAACATGCGTGACAACTCTGATCCACTGTTCAGGGGATGGCGGTTGTGGGGGCTTGCTCGGAGCCGTTACGACTGGCTCTTGGGCATGAACGGTACGCGGGCGATGACCCTTCGGGGGCGCGACATGGGTCATCAAGGGCTGTTGCCCGTTGGTAGCGTGCAGAGCCCTTTGCTCTACGTAGTCCGTGAGCGCGACCGCGCGATCGAGTCTTTCAAACCTGTCCCTTATCAAGACATCACCGCCGTATTCACGACCAGCGCCGGGATTGAGATTCGCGGCCGCTGGGTGCCACAAGAATCCCAGACTGGCCTGGATGAATCCGGCCGGCTGGTAGACGAGGAAGTTGCGAAACAGCTTCTTGCACGGCTGCAGGAAGGCGTGCCCGGGGAAGCCTCGATCATCGAGCACTCGATCACTGACAAGAAGAAAAAACCTCCACTTCCCTTGTCCATGAATGAACTGCAAATGGAGGGTTTCAGCCGCTTCGGCTACACCGGTGACGAGGTGATGGAGGCTGCTCAAAAGCTCTACGACACCTATAAGGTCATGACATATCCTCGAACCGATGTGCGCTTCCTTTCTGAAGCTCATCATGCCGAAGCCCCCGGCGTGATCGCTGGCATCATGCAGCTGCGGCCAGATCTGCTGGCTATTGCTCGTGAACTGGACCCTGAGCGCAAATCAGCAGCCTTTAATGACGCGAAAATGCGTACCCCCACGGGCGAGCCAACCCCGCACCACGGGATCATCCCGTCAACCCCGGAAAATCCAGTCAATTCAGCTGATTGGTCCGAGGCTGAGCGGAACGTGTATGACATGGTGGTCCGGGCTTATCTTGCCCAGTTCGCTGCCGATTACCGGTATCGCTCGATGCTGTTGCGCATTGGCGTTCAAATTGGCGAGGTCTTCGGTGCAACGGGTGTCTGCCCAACCGATCAAGGTTGGAAGGCTGTGTACAAAGAGCCTCCGCCGCTGGACGGTGCGCCTGTCGAGGAAGAAGGGCCAGAGGGTGAACTTCCTGACGTGAAGTCGGGTGATTTGCTGCAGTGGCTGGAAGTGAATGCGACAGGCAAGGTAACCACCGCGCCTCCGCGTTTCGACGACAATATGCTGCTCGATGCGATGAAGAACTTGCATCGGTACGTAGACGATGCGGAGTTGAAAAAGCGGCTCAAAGAAGGGGAGGGGATCGGTACTACAGCCACCCGTGCAGGCATCATCGCCGACATGAAGCGGCGCAGCTTGTTCGTGCCTGCGGGAGGAAAGGGCAAAAAGCTCATGACCAGCCCCGAAGCCAGAAGCCTGATTGACGCGCTACCCATGCGCGTTAAGGATCCCGCGCAAGCCGGTGCTTTCAAACGTTCGCTGGATCAAGTCGCAGACGGGGCCATGAATCTGAGCGACTTCATGCGCTATGCCGAGGAGTTCGTTCGGGACGTTGTTGCAACTGCCAAAGCCGCGTCTATTACACCTCTCCCGCCCGCAGCCGGCGAAGGCGTTCCCTGCCCTAACTGTAAGAGTGCTTTGCAGAACCGGGGCAAGCGAACCATGTGTTCCAGCTGCGAATTCGTGCTTTGGCACGAGGTTTCGGGTAAATCACTCACTCCAGGCCAGATCGAGCTGTTGTTGGTGAAAGGTGAAACACCAGTCATCAAAGGGTTCGTGAGCCGCCAAAAGCAGTCGAAGTTTTCCGCGAAGCTGAAGCTGGACACCGCCACAGGTAAAACGACATTCGTATTCGACTCGGCACCGAGCATTACAGACCGCTCAGCGCCTGTAGTACCGGCGATGTCATCCATCAAGCTTGAGTGCCCGCGCTGCTCAGGTGAGATTGCAGCGGTACCTGGACACTTCCAATGCTCAGCTTGCCAGTTCAAGGTCGGCGCAGTCATCGCCAGTCGGCCGCTGAGTGCCGCAGAAGCGCAAACGCTGTTCTCGAGCGGAATGACGGAGAAACTCTCGGGTTTTCTCAACCGTGACAAGCGCCCGTTCACCGCTCACCTGAAGCTCAACCGGGATAGCTGGAAAGTGGAATTCGACTTCGGCAAGAAGGCAAGCTGAATGAACACTGAATTCTTGACCGAACACGACAGGCAGCTGTTGGCCCATAAACAGGAATTCCAGGATCTGGTGCTCAAGCATATGCGTGCCCTAAGTGCGCTCGAGTGGATGAGGTTCAGAACGATTGCACGGGACAGTTCCGCCTGGGGTGATGCAGCTGCGCGCAACCTCTACAAGCATGACGATGTGTTGCAAGCATCCTGCAACTTGCCAACGCTGCGCCTGGGCGACCTGCCTAAGTCCTTCTCTGCCGGTGCCACAGTCATAGGCGAGGTCGAGGGACAGCCGGTGCTCTATTTCGAGGGCACCGGCTATTACGCATGGGCTTTGGCTCCTGAATCTCCAGTTCTAGAAGCGTCAATCACATACCCTGCCTACCCGCCAGGGTGGGCAGAAGGAGAACGTTCATGATCCGTCGCACACTATCGATCCTGCTGCTGATCCTACTGGCCGGTTGCGACCAGGAACCAGGCTCACCGAGGGAACCTGGTGAACATAGGGAAGTGATCCAGGGGATGCACACCCAATTCATCAAAGTCACCGAGGGGAACAACCAATGGTTCGAAATGGCCATTTCGGTTGACGAAAGCAATACGTTCCGCATGCCAGTGTTCTTCGCTGAAGATGGCAAACTGGTTCGTGTCGATGACAAGCAAGCTCGCAAGGTGTTCGATCGGTGGCTTAAAGAACGGGCCAAGGGGATCGCAGCATTCAGCTCAGTTGACGAGCAGGTAGGCTTCAAAGGGCCTTTTCTGGCGCTCGACGTCAAACGGTAGGGATAATCATGTTTAACGCGACCGAAATGAAGGTGGTCCCGGCCTACTTTGCCAAGAGTGATGCAGGCGATCCGGTGCCTTTCATCGTTACCCTGATGCTGGTGGACGCAGACTACAAACCTGCTTTGCCGCCGGCAGTGGAAGCCTCGATCAACCGCACGGTGGAAATTACAGGTGCCGAGGGTGTGGCATTTGCAAATGTCTATGACACCGATGATCTACGGGCTGTAGCGACCCGCAGCATCAATCGAACGCGTGGTCTCAAAGACTTGGCCATTGTGCTGTTCAGGTGCCAAAGCGCACCAACTGCAGAACAGCTGATGACGGTGCTGAATGACTCATACGAGCTGGCCTTGGTCAAAGCCAGCGCCGCGGGGGTCAGCGATGAATAATCGGATCGTGCGATTCCTAGTCGGGGCGCTGAGTCTATTAGTGGGCCTGGCCATGGCGGTCAACTATCACTTCAACGAACTTCGCCCCTTGAATGAAGGGTTTCAGTCAGCATTATTTATGATGCTTGGCCTCGCCTTGATCTACAAAGCCTCGAAACCAGCTAAGAAGGACAATGCCATGCCGGCACAGTGGACGGACCAACAGCTTGCGGCCTTTGAGGCAGCGATGGAAACCATAGGCAACATGATCGCCCTCAAAGCCCGTGATATCCACGCCGAGCGTAGCAAGGGCGATCCGAATCAGGCTTTGATTGATCAGCTTCGGGCCGAGCAAGCTGAGCTCGTGGTTGAGCGGTCGCAACTCCGCATTGACGACTCAGTGGCGGTAGCGCACGCGATCGAGCGCTACGGGCCGATCGTCAAAGCATCGGTTTGAGGGGTAACCTCATGCCATCTCACGAACAGGTCGGACTAACCGTTGCTCAGGCCCAGTCGATAGTGGATCGATTCATGGCTGAATATCGTGGTCACATAGGCGTGACTGCTATCATCAAGGCCACGCAGGAGGAAATTTATGGACCCGACGCCGCAAGAGAAAAAATCGGATATCGAATCGACGCAGCCTACCACCCAGCAAGAGCCCTCTTTACCCTTGCCGCTTCCAATATGGGTGATGAAGGGGCCGTCAAGCGAGCGCTGCGCCACGAGCTCCTCGGGCATTATGGGCTCAACACCTTCAATCCCGAAGAAAAACGAGAGTTCCTGGATCGCGTTCTTGAAACGCGCGGTGAACCTTCACTAGCCCACATATGGGCGTACGTCGACGAGCACTATGCCAAGCTCCCCGACATTCATCGTGCGGAAGAGGTCTTCGCATTTGTCGCAGAGGAGGAGCGTTCGTTCCTCGGTAAAGCGTGGGACCGTACCCGCAGTTCCCTACAAGGCTTGTTAAAGGCCGCAGGGCTAACAGACGGGCGACTTACTATCAGCGAGCTGCGCATCGAAGCTCAGGCAATCGCTGCAGGTATCAAGGAAGGACACCGACAGCAAATGACGTTTCCCAAGGACGACCAGTCGCAATTTCGGCTGTCCCCCGTTGAGCATGATGCCATTTTCGACGACATCGCCATGCTGGCACTCTCCACTACCAAGCCTGTCAATCAACCAACGGCCGTGCTCCTTGGGGGCCAACCTGGTGCAGGTAAGGCCGGGCTCAGCAGTAGAGCGCTGGATGAGTTTGGCGGCAACACCATCAAGGTTGATGCCGATGAGCTGCGCAAGCACCATCCGCAGTACCTGCAGCTTATGCGCGAGAACGATCGTATGGCCGCGGATCGCACTCATCCAGATGCCGGCGCCTGGTCGGTAAAGCTGACCAATTTGGCGATAAAGAATCGCCGCAACTTGCTTATCGATGGCACCATGCGTGACCCCGACAGCCTCGCAAAGCTTTGCTCACGCCTTCACTCTGCAGGGTATCGCGTCGAAGCCCGGGTACTGGCCGTGGACCCTCTGGTCAGTCGCATGAGCATTCATATGCGCTACGAGCTTCAGCGCGAGTCCAACGGCTTCGGCCGCTGGTCAAATCGAGACAAGCATGACCAGGCCTACGCAGGTCTGCCGGTAACCGTAGAACGGTTAGAAGCAGACAACCTGGTCGACACGCTGCAGGTATTCAGCCGCAACGGCACGGAACTGTATGCGCGTCGTCTCTCCGAAGGAGACTGCGCACCTGCAGGTGGCCGACAACGCATCACCCAGGAGCGCGAGCGAGTTTGGACTCCCGAGGAGATCCGAGGCTTCAGTTACAATCTGGAAATGATCGAAGGGAAAATGTTGGTGCGTCGAGCGGCCCCCAGCGAGCATGCCGAGCTGGATGGCATCCGATCGGAATACCGTCACAAGTACCCGACCGACCTTAGCCAGGGTGATTTCTTGAGGCGACCTAAGCCGGGCTACTGAGAGTACCCTTTAAAAACAGCGAGTTAGAGACACGCATTGTCGCGCTTTCAGTAGTTTGTATAATGACTATTATACAAACTGAGATAGGAGGCGACGGCAATGCCTAGAAAACGGCGGCAGACCCCAGAAAATCAGGGGCAGATGACGTTCGATTTCGCTTTTCAAGAGACGGTAGATACGATCGAGGACCTACAAGCTGGCCTCGATTCCGACGAAGACCAAGGAGACCGCCATTATGATCACCAATCAAACACAGCCCCTGGAAATCTCAGCGCGAGTTCTGAGCCAGCAGACCCTCGCATCGATCCGCCAGTCGCCGTCGTTCAGCCTCCAAGGCTGGAAGATTCTCGACCGCTGGGCTCTGAACAATCCAGAACGCCTCAAGTCGCTGGAGCTGCAGGGCGAGCTGCAATTGCTCAGCCGGCTTCTGGATCAGCAAGCCTTGGAACTGACAGCCATCAACAGCCTGCCGGTGGAGAGCAAGCAGGGGCTGACAGAGCACGAGATCCTGGCAATGCTGGAGATCGAAACGGACCTGTAACACCTACTGACTACGCGATCAGCAGCGCGGACGGACTCGGTTCCGGCGGAGCGAAGTCAAAATTCCGCGATAATATCGCTGCCCTACAGCTGCTGCAGGTGTTGCACAAGGAAGGCCGCGGCCCTACTCCCGATGAACAAGCCACACTGGTCAGGTATGTGGGCTGGGGTGGGCTGCCCCAGGCTTTCGATCATCGAAATGATGCTTGGCGAACCGAGTACCAGGAACTGTCCACCTTGCTGGGCCAAGATGAATACGAGAGGGCCAGGCGCTCCACTCAGGACGCGCACTACACTTCAAGCACCGTCATCGCTGGCATTTACGAGGGACTGGAGCGCCTTGGTTTCAAGGGCGGCAAGGTATTGGAGCCAGCTGCCGGCACCGGCAATTTCATCGGCCTGATGCCTGCCGAAATGCGGCGCAACAGCCGCATCACTGCCATCGAGCTTGACCCGCTCACTGCGCAAATCGGCGCCCATCTCTATCCGTCGTCTACCTTCATCAATCGTGGGCTGCAGGATGTGGCTATCCCAAGCGCATACTTCGATGCCTGCGTTGCGAATCCCCCCTTCGGATCGCAATCGCTTTATGACCCGCATCACCGCGAATTGGCAGGCTTCTCGATTCACAACTACTTCTTGGCCAAATCGCTCAACACGCTCAGACCTGGTGGTGTGATGGGAGCGGTGGTGAGTCGGTACTTCCTCGATGCCGCCAACAGCAAGGCGCGGGAACATATCGCGGATACGGCTCACTTCCTGGGGGCGATTCGCCTACCCAACACAGCGTTCAAAGAAAATGCGCTTACGGAAGTGACAACTGACATTGTGTTCTTCCAGAAGGCGATGCCAGGCGATAGGCCTGAGCGGCGCTGGGTGGATGTCGGTGAAATACGAGATCGCGAAACCGGTGAGCCGATCACGATCAACCAGTATTTCATCGACAATCCTGCGCAAATGGCCGGCCGCATGGCCCTTACTGGGAAGATGCGCCGCGACGCCGCTGATTTACTGGCCGAGCCAGGCCAGGACCTGGCAGCGGCGATCACCGCCAGGCTTCAAGTATTGCCTGCAGGTGCTATGCGCAACCTCGAAGTTGACGCAACTGGTGAAGACGAACCAGGTCAGGAAGGGAAGCCCGAGGTCGACCTCCCCGCGAATACCAAGGTGGGCTCCTACTTTGTTACCGCCGACGACCAGCTGGCTCGCCGCTTGCCTGATCAGCTCGCAACCCACGACTACCAGTTCATAACGCCTAAAACAGAGCGAGCTGGCCAGCGAATTCGTGGAATGATCGAGGTGCGGGACGCGCTGCGCGCTTTGATGAATGCTGAGCAATCCGTTGATCCTCAGGATCTGGACAACTTGCGAGGACATTTGAATGGCCTTTACGACAAGTACGTTCGCCGGCATGGTCATCTGAGTAGCCAGGCCAACCGCCTGGCGATGGGGGAAGATCCTGAATATCCCCTGCTGAACGCATTGGAAAGCAACTACGATCGCGGCGTTTCGGCAGATATGGCGCGAAAGCATGGTGTACCGGCGCGCAATCCCTCTGCGGATAAAGCCGCCATTTTCTCGCGCCGAGTGATGAGCCCACGTGAAGAAATACGCCACGTTGAATCGGCTAAGGATGCACTGGTAGTCAGCATGAACCAGGTAGGGCGTGTCGACCTCGAGCGCATGATCCGGCTCTGCGGTCTCACTGAGGCTGAGCTGCTTCGGGACCTGAAAGGGCTGGTCTACTTCAACCCTGGCAAGGATCGCTGGGAAACCGCCGATCAGTACCTGACCGGAAATGTGAAAGCCAAACTCAGGGGAGCGGAACGTGCTGCGGAACACGATCCCAAATTCCTGGAAAACGTAGAGGCGCTGCGGCCAATTCAGCCTGCAGACATCGAGCCGATCGACATTTCCGTGCAGTTGGGTTCAACCTGGGTACCGGCGAAGACAATCGATGATTTCGTCGTGCACCTCATGGGCGATGTGCGCCGGCGCATCGACTACCAAGAAGCCTTGGGCAAATGGATGGTGAATATCTCCGAAGGGGATAACACAACCATGCGCGTAACCTGGGGCACCGATGCGTACCCTGCGAACAAGCTGGTGGAGGCAGTTTTAACAAACCGGCCGATCCAGGTGAAGGTAGAGGTCGGAAAGGACGATCATGGCCATCCGATCATGCAGGTTGATGAAACTCAGACTGCAGCAGCTAACCAGAAGGCCGACGAGATCCGCGCTGCGTTCACCGACTGGATCTGGGAGGATCAGGATCGTCGAGAATCCCTCGCGCGACTCTACAACGATCGCTTCAACACCAATATTCCTAGCCGCTACGATGGATCACATCTGCAGCTGCCTGGTACTTCGCTTGACATCACGCTCCGGCCACACCAGAAGGACGCGATCTGGCGCGGCATTCAGGACGGCACAGCACTTTTCGATCACGTGGTCGGCGCCGGCAAGACGCTCGTGTGCGTCGGCACGGTGATGGAGAGCAAGCGGATGGGGCTGTTCCGCAAGCCAATGGTGCTGGTACCGAACCATCTCCTACTGCAGTGGAAAGATGCCTTCTACGATCTGTATCCCAACGCCAACGTGCTGGTAGCAGAGAAGACGGATTTCAAGAAAGAAAACCGCGAGCGGCTGTTTGCCCGGATTGCTACAGGGGACTGGGATGCAGTGGTAGTGGCGCACAGCTCGTTCAAGAAAATCGGTATGCCACCTGAAACGCTCGAGGAGTTGCTGCAGGAGCAGATCCAGGACCTCACGGACGCGATTCTCGACCTCAAGAGCAGCCAGGGCGATCGCGTGACCATCAAAGAGATGGAGAAGGCAAAGGAACGGATGACCGAGCGTCTGGAGAAGAAAGCCGACACCGGTTCGAAGGACCAAGCCGTTAGCTTTGCCGATTTGGGTGTTGATGCCCTGGTTGTCGATGAGGCTCAGGAATTCAAGAACCTGTTCATCACCACCTCGCTTAGTCGGGTATCGGGCTTGGGGAATCTGGCAGGCTCGGAAAAGGCATTCGACCTTTTCGTTAAGTGCCGTTACCTGCAGCAACGGAACGACGGCCGCGGCGTGTTCCTTGCCACAGGTACCCCACTGAGCAATACGATCGCTGAGCTCTATACCGTGCAGCGATACCTGCAGTACGACGAGATGAAAGCCCGGGGCATCATTCATTTCGATGCCTGGGCTTCGACTTTCGGTCAGGTGGTAACTGGTTGGGAGCTGGACGCTACCGGCGTTAACTACAAGCTCAACTCGCGTTTTGCAAAGTTCCAGAACGTCCCTGAGCTGACAGCGATGTATCGGACCTTCGCCGATGTGATCACCCGCAAGGACCTCCAGGACCAGGCCGAAGCCCGCGGTACCCGATTCCCGGTACCAAAACTGAAAGGCGGTCGCCCGCAGAACGTGATTGTGGATCGATCTGAGGCTCAAGCCTGGTACATGGGCATTCAGCAGGAGGCAGTGGACACAGATGGTAAACCCCTGCTGAAAGCGGATGGATCGACATTTAAGTCATGGAACGAAGGATCCATCATCCATCGCATGGAGCATCTGCCGAAAGACCCACGTCTCGATAATCCGTTGAAAATCACCAATGACGCGCGTAAAGCGGGTTTGGATTTCCGACTAATCGATCCAGGAGCCGGGGATTTCTTGGGCAGCAAAGTGAACGCGTGTGTCGATCAAGCGTTCCGCATTTGGGAGGCCTGGGACGAGCGTAAAGGAACGCAGCTGATTTTCTGCGACCTTTCCACACCGAAGGGTTCAAAACGTCCAGAACAGGCTCCTGTGAGCTCAGAGGAAGAGGAGGAGGGTGAGGCCTCGATATCGATGGACGATATTCTGGCTGGGTCCAGCTCGTTCAGCGTGTACGACGATATTCGTTCCAAGCTGCTCGCTCGAGGGATCCCGGCGAACCAGATTCGCTACATCCATGAGGCCAACACGGACCTGCAGAAAGCCAAGCTCTTTGCTGAGATGAATGCCGGTGAGGTGAGGATCATCTTGGGCTCTACGGCGAAGATGGGCGCCGGCATGAATGTCCAACGTCGACTAGTTGCCCTGCATCACCTAGATGCACCCTGGCGCCCAAGCGACTTGGAACAACGCGATGGCCGCATCGAGCGGCAAGGTAATTTGTTCTATGAGATGGACCCTGACGGATTCGAGATCGAGATTCTGCGCTACGCGACGAAGCAGACCTACGATAGCCGCATGTGGCAGACCATCGAGTTCAAGGCGGCAGGCATCGAGCAGTTCCGCAAGGGCGACAGCCTCCAGCGAGTGATCGAGGATGTGGCCAGCGAAGCAGCCAATGCCGCCGAGATGAAAGCCGCCGCCACTGGCAATCCTCTGATCTTCCAGCAGGTGCAGATCGCGGCCGACCTCAAGAAGGTGGAAGCATTGTTCTCCAACTTCAAACGTGGCCAGCACTCTCTTGACAGCCGCATTGCGTGGCTGCGTGACGCCGACACGCGTGCCGATCGAGCAATCGCCCGCTGGTCGAGTGAGATTGAGCGTCGCAATGCCGGCACCAAGTCAGAATTCGAGTTTTCGGCAAATGGCAAGACGTTTAAGGACGCCGACAAGGAAAGGCTGGCCGCAGTTTTTGCCGGCGCAATGAAGCGTGCCGTCGAGCGCCGGTCAGAAGACACATTCCAGCGCGCAGAGCTGGTGCCCGTAGGTAGCTATCGTGGTTTCGAAGTTCAGGTGTCGTGCGAGCGGCAGAAAATTCACTTCACCGTCACCGGCCGGGACTCGTACGAGCCGGACAATCTGGTTTATCGCGTCGACGACAAGTTCAGCATTAGTGGATTCATCAGCCGGATGGACAACTTCCTGGAGCGTCTGGAAGGTTGGAGGGATGAGGCCGAATCTACAAGGGGACGCGAGCTGTCGGAGCTCAACAAGGCGATCCAGGAGAAGGCGAAGCCCTTCCAGCAGCAGACCAGACTCGACTACCTGCGCGAGGATGCCCGGGATGTGCTCAGGGAGCTTAAGCTGATGCAGGCTGATGACTCCTATGTGTCCAAGTGGGAGCCAAAGTCAGTCCTCCTGCAGGGTTCCGCAGCACCAGGGCGGAGTAAAATGCGGGCGTAAAGTAAAAGGGCGCCTGAGGCGCCCTTTTCATTTCCACTTTCAGAATGTTATGTGCGTTGATGGGAGGTCTGTTTCCCTCATCACCTCGGCGGCTCGGTTTTCCCAGTAACGAACAGGGGCCGAAAGGGCGAGCAGCGGGATTGGAGCGCCCATCAATGCAACCACCGTCCAAGTTTGAAGCACGAGCTCTACTGAACTGGGAACCCAGCCGTAGGGATAGGCCACTGCCACGTAAACGGCGAGCAAAAGAGCCGCGCTTCCTACAAGTGAATGCAGGGCAATTTTTGCTACAAAGACCGCCCAGGCTTTGACCACAGCATAACGGTTAGCGGGGTCAGCCTTTAGAGCCGCAATCGTGCTACTCAAGGCGACCTGATGGTCCAGCCAACGTTCTTCTAGTCGATTCTTAAATTCTTCATCCATAAGCACAATTCTCAACAATGCAAAGGGCAGGGACGTCAACCCAGGTTGCCCGAAACATCCAATGCCTGAATTCCTCAACAGTTTGCCCACTTTTCTCCTGCAGGTTAGCAAGCAAACCCGATAGCCTCTGCTCCAGAACTCCCCCGGCTTCTTCCTCCTCATATTGCTCGAAGTAATCACCGTAAGGGTCTTCTGGCTCAAAGACCTGCGAAATGTGGGAGCGGTGTTTCCAGTGGTAGTACTGATGGTCCCGCCACCCCTTGGGGAATCGAGTGGCAAGCTCGCTCCAATCGGTCAAGCTGTAATGATCGGGGTAATTGCAATCTGCGTTGGATGTGTAAACCCAGTACAGCCTGCCCAAGGCCGGATGAACTGTGCTGACAAAAACTTCGCTCATGGCTGGTCCTCCTTTGCCGTTACTGCGCGAGCCGTCACCTGCACTCCGCAAACCAAAAGCCCGCTATCGCGGGCTCCATGGCATTTACTTCCAGACTTCATTCCAATTTGTCGATGAATCCGCCGCGTCACTCGTGTGTCCAACCTCGACGGGATTGCTGATGTGCGTATCACCGCTACCAACCACGGTACCAAGACCTGTGTCGTTGACACCGGTCTGATTCACAGCATCGGTAACCGCCCCATTCACCTCACTCATGACACCATTGATCTGGCCGTTGACTTCGGAGATCACACCGTTGACAGACGAGCTGGCGATCGAGCAAACCTTGTCCTTGATCATCTGCCAGATGGCCGACAGATCGGGGAACGAGGTTGTGCTGAAAATGCCAGTGATCCCCCCGACACATTTGCCCAAAATGTCAGACGAGGTTTGCGCTGCTGTTTGTGTGGTGTCGGCCGCGTCCTGATCTCGGGCCAGGCCGGCCTCACCACCACGCACTGCAGCCTCGCCGCTACGGCAGGTGGCAGCATTGGCTGTCACAGCCGAGCTCAGCAGCAACACAACGAATAACGCGCGGGTCAGTGTTTTCATACCAGTCCTCCAAGAACATTCAGCGGCCAGGAGCATCAAGCTCGAGCCCGGGGTTTAACGGTGGTTTGCGCCGGGCTTGGCTGTGCCTTCGCGGGCTGTGCCGGCGCTTCGGGCTTTGGGGAGGCGCTCGATTTCTCCCGCTCTTTTCGTTGCTCGAGGAAACCCAGCTTGCGGTGCATATCCGCATCAACGTGCTTGGTGACCTTCGCCTTGAGGATCTGGTTATCGACGTTGAAAAGCACCTCATCGAAGTACACAGCTTTCCCGTCGCCGCGTCGATTGACTGCGTTACCAAATCCAATCTGCGTCCATTTCTGGTCGCTGCCATCATTGTTCGGCTGGGACAGGGTGATGAAGTTTGGCTTGATCTCACCAGTTCCAGGTTCGGGGTGCCGCTCGTTGATGAACGCGAGCACCTGGTGCTTCTCGCCGTTGATCTTCACGTACCCTTGCAGGTAATCACCGCTGCCCTGGTAGAGGAGCACTGTGGTGTCGTACTGGTCGTTATCCAGCTTGGTCACACCGCGAAGGATGAGTTTCTGTTCCGCATTGCTGTCAGCGTTTGCCATACCGACCTCCTGAGGAGTGGTTGAATCACTGGTTGTAGCGCCGGAAATATCTCCGGGAACACCGGAGTTGCTCGAACTGCCTTGAAGGCCAGCGCCGAAGCCTTCAATCTCGGGAAGGGGGGTGGGATCATCCTTGATGAAGGAATTGGCCATGATCCAGTCGTACTCATTCACTGGTGCTGGAACAGGACGGCCTGTCTTGTCGAACCAGTAGTACTGGTCGGTCGCTGGCTCTGGTCCAAGAGCGGCCAGGTCGTGCTCCAGCTCATCGAGCGACTTGCTCCAGGTGTTGATGGCCTCCGACTGATCGCGCCACCAGACGGCGGCGTTTACCGCAACAAGGTTCTCAGCCCGTTGCAGATCGGATTCGCCAAAAGGCACACCCTCGGTTGCCTGGAAATGTTGATGCTCGACCGCGGCTGCAGCCACATCACCAAGCTCCACTTCATCAGTAGGAAGAGCGTCCTCTCCTGTACGGTCCAGTGTTCTGGACTTCTCGTATTCGGAGATCGCACATGCAAGCACAGCAGCATCTGCTGCAGGTTCGTTGGCCAATAACTGCGCAATGCGCTGACCATTGAGGAAGGTTGCAGGAGCCCTCAAATCCCTGCCGGCCCCGGTCAACTCTGTGTGGATACCGGTCGGCTGATCTTCACAGTCAAAGTAGGCAATTGTGTAGGTAACACCATCGACCCGTTCCGACTCGGGCACTAAGCCAATCTTTGCGGTGTAGCCGTGCTTGGCAGCCTCGCTGTTCAGCAATTCCCACCTGGCTGAAGGAGTCGTATTCTGGTCATACGGATACTGGCTGTAGCTATCGAGCGCGAATGACTCCAAAACTTCCGCCGGTACCGAATTGGATGGGGAACTAGGCGCCTGATCTGCGCCTTTATGGGTTTCCAGAGCAGCCAGGTAAGCCGCATCAGACTGTTCAATCGCCTTGATGACTTCTTCCGGATCCCAGGAATTTTCTATCTGGACCATCCGGTCAAACACATCGCTGCCAACCTCTGGCAGTGGTCCAAAGCGCTTCTCAGCGTCCGCCAGCAGCTCTCTGGCGATGGCGTAACCCTCGGATGCCTCCATCTGCCCGCGGAAGTGCGTATTGAGCTTACCGACCTCACTCTCAAGCTTGGCATGGAAAGCAGCGCGGTATTTTGCTTCGGCCATGCAGCTTTCGATTGTCTGCAATCCTTCCGGTGAGCGGTCATGTTCCCACATGACGGCCATTGCATGATCCTCGGCCCGATACGGCAGCAAATCGGGGTAGTCATTGATATCACCGGGCAGACCGACTGACTCAACGAATCTCGCATCCCGCCCAGCCACTGTCAGGGACTCAACGGCCAAGGGCTCGACTGGAGGAGCCTGCTCTAGATCTGCTTTAGCAAGCAGAACGGCTTCCCATTCATTGCGATGAACCGTTTTTTCTTCGTAGCGCTCTACACGGCCATCGCTACCACGCACAGGCACTTCTACAGTTACCTGCTTACGTCCCAGGTTGTTCAACGCGACGGTATCGCCTGGAGCAATTTCGTTTTCGCGGAACACTCGAGAAAGGTCCACTCCCCAGGTAACACGTTCTTCGCCGTCGCTATTGCGCAATTTCACGAAGAAGCTTTTGCTCTGCTTCTTGTCGAAAAGGTAGGGCGCCGGCCCGAAATCAACGATCACACCCTCGCGGGCATTAACAGGAGTTGGATCGGTTGCGGCCGGTACTGGGGATGTCGTCGGACCTTCACTGGGGGTGCCCACCTTCTCACCGGTCGCTTCATCTGACGGCTTCGGCGCTTCAGCTTGCGGGGCGTTTTTGTCTGGTACAGCCGCTATGGGAGGCAAGCCGAGCAGCTCGCGTCGAATGGCTTCCTGGGCAGGGTTATTGAGTTCGACCGGAACCTCATGTTTGATCAGGACTTCGATCGCTCGGCGCTTGAATTCTTCACTGCCCGTAAGCTCGATTGAGCCACCGAACTTCTGTTTAGCCATGTAGAGGCCGGCCAGGATAGCCATCTCATCATCTTTGGCTTCAGCCACCATGAGGATTTGCTGCCCATGGTCGATGAAAATGGGCTTCTCATGGAGGGAATAGAGCACGCTACCGTCGCGCCGCTCCTTGTAGGTGATGTCCTTCAGAAGCTCACTGATCTGGATTTTTGGATCCTGATCAACAGTTTCTTGATCTAGATCAGTATTTCCCCGCCCAAAACCGTTACCGAGTGCTTCATTCCCCTCCAATCGCGAAATAATTTCGCTGTAAAGGGCCTGGTCTAGTTCCTTTAGCAATTCCGCATATGTATCGTATGCGAAAATATTCTGATAAACGCTAGTTGCTGCATCAGCTGTATTCTTGGCGTCAATCGAGCGCCATGACGACAGGTCTGCAGCGACCCAATGTCTGACCAACGCAGTAGGGACGGCCGCGGCTTCATCTTCGGATGGCTGGCTATTCAGCCAGGCCTGGTACGCCTCAGCACGACGCGCAATAGCTTCACGGGGAGAGGCCTCAGCTGCCTGTGGCGAATTCAATCGCTCATAAACAGCCTGGCGGAACTCTTGCATCAAGGCTTCGCTTTCTTCGCTCATGGCAATCCTGCCTCCTTCCGGATGGTGGGGTAGTCCGTTGCCCTGAGCCCCCGTAAAGGGGCTGGGTAAAGTTGGGTTAAACGCGTCGCTCTGGGCTGGACCGTGACTGCTGAAATTTCGTATTGTGTATATTATTCAAAATAAAGCGGAATGGGAAGCTCCGCTCCCTAAGGCCCAGGAGGGCTACGTCTGCTACATTTGAGGGGATCAAATGTCCATTGGAACTGATGAAATTCAGCCAATTTGTGGGACGGATTTGGAGAGATGGCGGATCGAGAACGGTCTGACCAAGGTTGCCGCTGCTGATGCCTTTGGCCTGCAGAAAGCGAAATGGGAAGAGCTAACAGGCCCGGAAAAGTCGGCTGAGCAGATCAACGACCCCGTGGTGGCTATGCTG
>NZ_JANHLD010000005.1:140000-382522 GCF_028682455.1 Pseudomonas putida | reverse complement strand
CCTGCACGAACTGTGTACCGTGGTAGCGCCGTTGCCCGACAAGCTCCTGCAGCTGGAGCAGCGCGATCCCAACAGCCTGTCGTTTGCACAAGCGGCGCGGCTGGTGAGCATGGGCGCCAGTGTCGATGAGCTGACGCAGACCTGTGGCTTGACCCAGGCTGAGGCTGAATTGATGAGCAAGGTGCATCGCAACTGATTGCGCGGCGCCCGGATAGCCGGCATTGCCGGCTATCCCGTTTCCTCGGTATCAATCTGCGCGCGGCGTGATATCCCGTTCCTGCGGCCCCTGATCGACAAACCCCACCGGCACCTTGCCCTTGAGTTGCCAGGCGAAGGCGATGATCTCGGCGATGGTCAGATACAGCGCCTCGGGAATCCGGTCCCCCAGCTCCATGCGCGCCAAAAGCCGCACCAGTTCTGCGTTCTCGTAGATCGGTACCTCATGCTCGCGGGCAAGCGCCAGGATCGCCTCGGCCAGCGCGTCGTCACCCTTGGCGGTCAGGGTCGGCGCCTGCTGGCCGTCGTAGGTCAGGGCAATGGCACTCTTCTCAGTCATAAACATCCCCCTGTAGGAACGGGCTTGTCCCGCGATCGTGTTTCAGCCGGACTACTGTTTCGCGGGGCAATCGCGCTGCCACGCAGGTCATGCGGTTTCATCCACCCAGCGTTGCTCCAGGCGCGTGCGCGGCCCCTGGGGCGGTGTGCCGTGATGACAGCACAGTTGCGTCACGTTCAGGCCGCGAGCCAGCAGGCGCTCCCGCAGGTTGCCCAGTTGGCTGTCGATCAACTGTGCGGTACTGGGCAGTTCGGCCCACAGCTGGCTCGACAGGCTGCCCTGGCTGATCTGCGCCTGAACCTGGACCGGCCCCAGCGGATGCAGGTCAAACGACAGCTCGATGCGCCAGAGCATTTCCAGTGGGTCGCGCTGTTCACGCTGGGGATCGTTTTGTTGTTCCGGCGTCTCTTCGCGTTGCAATTTGAATTGCAGGGGAATGAAGTCCTGGCCGCTGCGCAACGGGATTTCCAGTTGCCAGGTTGTCTGCAGGTTGCCGTCGGGTGTGGTGCCGGTCTGCTCCAGGCTGGCCAGCTGATGGCTCTGCAGGCGAGAAATGGCGGCGGCGGCCAGGCGTAGCAGGTGTTCCAGGTCGCCTTCGCCGTCCTGGCCCTTGAGCAGCCGCGAGGGCAGGGGAAAGCTACCCGGGTGAGGTCGAGGGCTGACCTGGCCGAGCATCCCCAGGGCGTTGCGGACCATGCCGGGCATCACCTGGGCCAAGGTGCTGGCGGCTACGGCCGGGTTGAAGGTGCTGGTGCCCGGCAGCCCCGGCAGCAACTGCGCCACCAGGCGCACTACCTGGGCCTTGAGGTCTGGCGCCAGCTGTTGCCCCAGGCCGCCCAGCAGCTTGGCCTCGAGAAACGCACCGCTGTTGTTCAAGGCTTGGGCCAGGCCCTTGGGATCGCTGAGCTGGCGGGCATCCGGCAGGCTGTTCAACAGCTTGTCGACGCTGCTGCGCACCTCGCTGCTCTGGCCGTTGTCCTGGCGCAGTTGCTGCAGGGCGTTGAGCAAGCCCTGCAGCGAGGCCTGTCGGCTTTGCTGGGTACCCAGTTGCTGGGCGATGGCCAGTTGATCCTGGCGCCCGCTCAGGGGGACGAACTGCAACGACTGGTCACCTTGCACCCGGGCGCTGAGCAGGCTGCCCACCGCCAGCGGGCGCGGGCTGTCCAGCGTGAGGGTGGTGCCGGCCTGTGCGCCCAGCAAGCTCACCAGCGAGCGGTACTGGGCCACCTGGCCTGCGGCCTGCGGGAGTACCTGGCTGGTCACGACCTTGCCTTGCAGCAGGCTGCCTACCGGCATCTCGCGGGTGTCGAGGCGGGTCAGGCTGGCCACGCTGCTGGCGAGTACCTGCTGCAGGCTGATGGACAGGTTGCTGGCGCCGCTTTGGCTCACGGCCAGCAGGCTGCCCTGGGGGAGTGCCAGGTTACTGCTGGCCTGGACGTTGGTCTGGCGGCCGTTTTCCAGGGTCAACTTGAGCAGTAGCTGGAAGTCCTGGCCAACCTGGCGCAACGCCAGGACCTCGGCCTTGGCGGTTTCGCCGGGGGCCAGCAAGGCCTGTTGCGGCTGCAGCAGGCGCAGCAGTTCGCCAGTGGCCGGCAAGCGCGACGAGTGGCCGGCTGGAGCCTGCGGGCCAAGGTTGTTAATTTCACCTGTCATCAGCTGGCAACCTGTTTAAATAGCCCTCTTTGCAGTAGGACATCACATGTATAATGCCGCCCGATCTTCGCGCTCAGCGCGCTCGGGCCTTGTATCCGTTGCCACTATAACGGCAGCGTCGAGGCCGACTTGAGACAGGCATCCCAGCATAAGGCGAAACCGTGACCCCTCATCTCCAAGCCGTGGGCCTGGCCTGCGAGCGCGATTGGCGAATGCTCTTCGAACACCTCGAGTTGCACCTGGCAGCCGGGGACATGTTGCAGATCAGCGGCCCCAACGGCAGTGGCAAGACCAGCCTGTTGCGCTTGCTGGCCGGCCTGATGCAGCCGACGGCCGGCGAGATTCGCCTGCACGGCAAGCCGTTGCTCGAACAGCGCCATGAACTGGCGAAGATTCTGCTGTGGATCGGTCATGCCGCGGGTATCAAGGATCTGCTCAGCCCTGAGGAAAACCTCGCCTGGTTGTGCGCGCTGCACACGCCGGCCGAACCTGCGGCCATCTGGCAAGCCCTCGAGGCGGTCGGCCTGCGCGGGTTCGAAGATGTACCCTGCCATACCTTGTCGGCCGGCCAGCAACGTCGTGTGGCCCTGGCCCGCTTGTACCTGGACAGCCCGCCGCTGTGGATTCTCGACGAACCCTTCACTGCCCTCGACAAGCAAGGTGTGGCCCAGCTCGAGGCGCACCTGGCCGCCCACTGCGAGCAGGGCGGCATGGTGGTGCTGACCACCCACCACACCCTGGAACGCAAGCCGTCCGGCTACCGTGAACTGAACCTGGGGCAGTGGGCCGCATGAGTGTGTTCGTCTTGTTGTTGCGTCGTGAAGCGCGCCTGCTGTGTCGCCGCCCTGCGGAGCTCGCCAACCCCCTGGTTTTTTTCGCTATTGTGATCGCGCTGTTCCCGTTGGCGGTCGGTCCTGAGACTCAATTGTTGCAAACCTTGTCTCCGGGGCTGGTCTGGGTCGCTGCGCTTTTATCGGTTCTGCTCTCGCTGGACGGGCTTTTCCGCAGTGATTTCGAGGACGGATCGCTGGAGCAGTGGGTCCTTTCGTCGCACCCCCTGCCTCTTCTGGTCCTGGCGAAAGTGCTGGCACACTGGGCCTTTTCCGGTCTGGCACTGGTATTGTTGGCACCCTTGCTGGCACTGATGCTGGGTTTACCGGCGGCGTGCCTGCCGGTATTGCTGGCATCGTTGTTGCTGGGTACCCCGGTGCTGAGCCTGCTGGGCGCAGTGGGGGCGGCCCTGACCGTTGGTTTGAAACGTGGCGGCCTGCTGTTGGCGCTACTTATTTTGCCGTTATATATCCCGGTGTTGATCTTGGGCAGTGGCGCCTTGCAGGCGGCATTGCAAGCTATGCCGGCGACCGGTTATCTGCTCTGGCTTGGTAGCCTGACCGCCCTGGCAGTAACTCTGGCACCCTTTGCAATAGCGGCTGGCCTGAAGATCAGCGTCGGCGAATAATGAGGTCTGGGCACAGCCCAGCAAAGACCCTGGATGTACCGTGATGAAAAGCAGCGCAATCAGCTGGACGTGGTTTCATAAACTGGGTTCGCCCAAGTGGTTCTATGCCATCAGTGGCCGCATGCTGCCCTGGCTTACGGTCGCCGCGATCCTGTTGATCGGCATCGGCGTGATCTGGGGCCTGGCCTTCGCACCGCAGGATTACCAGCAGGGCAACAGTTTTCGCATCATCTACATCCACGTGCCCGCTGCGATGCTGGCCCAGTCCTGCTACGTGATGCTGGCGGTGGCCGGGGTAGTGGGGCTGGTATGGAAAATGAAAATTGCCGACGTCGCCCTGCAGTGCGCAGCGCCCATTGGCGCCTGGATGACCGCCGTGGCGCTGGTCACCGGTGCCATCTGGGGCAAGCCGACCTGGGGCAGCTGGTGGGTCTGGGATGCACGCCTTACGTCGATGCTGATCCTGCTTTTTCTGTACTTCGGTCTTATTGCCCTGGGCCAAGCCATCAGCAATCGTGAGAGCGCGGCCAAGGCCTGCGCCGTGTTGGCGATTGTCGGGGTGATCAACATCCCGATCATCAAGTATTCGGTGGAGTGGTGGAACACCCTGCACCAGGGCGCGACCTTCACCCTGACCGAGAAGCCGGCGATGCCCGCCGAAATGTGGCTGCCGCTGCTGCTGACGGTCGTGGGCTTCTACTGCTTCTTCGGTGCGGTGCTGCTGCTGCGCATGCGCCTTGAAGTGCTCAAGCGCGAAGCTCGCGCCAGTTGGGTCAAGGAGGAGGTCATGAACTGCCTGGGTCGGGGGATGGCAAGATGAGTTTCGCCTCCTTCAGTGATTTTCTCGCCATGGGCCATCACGGCCTGTATGTCTGGTCGGCCTACGGCATCTGCCTGCTGGTGCTGGCCGTCAACGTTGCCTCGCCCCTACTGGCCCGGCGCCGTTACCTGCAAGAAGAGGCGCGCCGTCTGCGCCGGGAGAGCAACCAGTGAATCCGCAACGCAAGAAGCGTCTGTTCATCATTCTCGGCCTGCTGGCGGGCGTGGGTGTCGCCGTGGGCCTGGCCCTGAGTGCCTTGCAACAGAACATCAACCTGTTCTACACCCCCACCCAGATCGCCAATGGCGAGGCGCCGCTGGACACCCGCATTCGCGCCGGTGGCATGGTCGAGGCAGGCTCGCTGCAACGCTCGGGCGATTCGCTCGACGTGCGTTTCGTGGTCACCGACTTCAACAAGTCGGTGCCGATCACCTACCGCGGCATTCTCCCCGACCTGTTCCGCGAAGGGCAGGGCATCGTTGCCCTGGGCAAGCTCAATGCCGAGGGCGTGGTCGTGGCCGACGAAGTACTGGCCAAGCATGACGAGAAGTACATGCCGCCCGAGGTCACCAAGGCCTTGCAGGAAAGCGGCCAGGCCGCGACCAATACCGGAGCCAAGCCATGAACGCGGCGCTGATCATTCCCGAACTCGGCCAGCTGGCCATGATCCTGGCGATCTGCTTTGCCGCCGTGCAGGCCACCGTGCCGCTGCTCGGTGCATGGCGCGGCGATAGCCTGTGGATGAGCCTGGCAAGGCCGGCGTCGTGGGGCCAGTTCGCCTTCCTGGCGTTTGCCTTTGCCTGCCTGACCCACGCCTTCATGACCGACAACTTCTCGGTCGCCTATGTTGCCAACAACTCCAACAGCGCCTTGCCCTGGTACTTCAAGTTCAGCGCCGTGTGGGGCGCCCACGAAGGCTCGTTGCTGCTCTGGGCAATGATCCTCGGCGGCTGGACCTTCGCCGTGTCGATCTTCTCGCGCCAGTTGCCGCAGGTGATGCTGGCGCGGGTGCTGGCGGTAATGGGCATGATCAGTGTGGGCTTCCTGTCGTTCCTGATCGTTACCTCCAACCCTTTCAAGCGGCTGCTGCCGCAGGTGCCGACCGATGGCGCCGACCTCAACCCGTTGCTGCAGGACGTCGGCCTGATCGTGCACCCGCCGATGCTGTACATGGGCTACGTGGGCTTTTCGGTCGCCTTTGCCTTTGCCATCGCCGCCTTGCTCGGCGGTCGCCTGGACGCCGCCTGGGCACGTTGGTCGCGGCCCTGGACGCTGGTGGCCTGGGCATTCCTGGGTATCGGTATCACCCTGGGCTCGTGGTGGGCCTACTACGAATTGGGCTGGGGCGGCTGGTGGTTCTGGGACCCGGTGGAAAACGCCTCGTTCATGCCCTGGCTGGTGGGCACGGCGCTGATCCATTCCCTGGCCGTCACTGAAAAACGCGGCGTGTTCAAGAGCTGGACCGTGTTGCTGGCCATCGCCGCATTCTCCCTGAGCCTGCTCGGTACCTTCCTCGTACGCTCCGGGGTGCTGACCTCGGTACACGCCTTTGCCTCGGACCCGGAGCGCGGCGTGTTCATCCTGATCTTCCTGCTCTTCGTGGTCGGTGGCTCGCTGACGCTGTTCGCCCTGCGCGCCCCGGTGGTCAAGAGCCAGGTCGGTTTTGCCCTGTGGTCTCGGGAGACCTTGCTGCTGGCCAACAACATCGTACTGGTGGTCGCCGCTTCGATGATCCTGCTCGGCACGCTCTATCCGCTGTTCCTCGACGCCCTGACGGGGGCCAAGCTGTCGGTCGGCCCACCGTACTTCGACGCGCTGTTCCTGCCGTTGATGGCCTTGCTGATGGTGGTGATGGCCATTGGCGTGATCGTGCGCTGGAAAGACACCCCCACCCAGTGGCTGGTCGGCATGCTGACCCCGGTGCTGATTGCCAGCGTCGTTTTGGCGCCGATCGGTGGGCTGTTGGTCGATGATTTTGACTGGGAAGTGCTGACCACCTTCGCCCTGGCAGCGTGGATCGTGATGGCCGGTGCCCGCGACATCCTCGACAAGACCCGCCACAAGGGGCTGGTCAAGGGCTTGCGTGGTCTGAACCGCAGCTATTGGGGCATGCACGTGGCGCACCTGGGGCTGGCCGTGTGTGCCCTGGGCGTGGTGCTGTCGAGCAACAACAGTGCCGAGCGCGACCTGCGCCTGGCGCCGGGCGAGTCGGTGGAACTGGCCGGCTACCAGTTCACCTTCGAAGGCGCCAAGCATTTCGAGGGGCCGAACTTCACCTCCGACAAAGGCACGGTACGGGTGGTCAAGGACGGTCGCGAAATCAATGTGCTGCATCCGGAGAAGCGTCTGTACACCGTGCAGCAGTCGATGATGACCGAAGCGGGCATCGACGCTGGTTTCACCCGTGACCTCTACGTCGCCCTGGGTGAGCCGCTGGAAAACGGCGCCTGGGCTGTGCGCGTGCACGTCAAACCCTTCGTGCGCTGGATCTGGCTGGGCGGTCTGTTGACCGGCCTTGGCGGGTTGTTGGCGGCAATGGACGGTCGTTATCGAGTCAAGGTCAAAGCCCGGGTGCGTGAAGTGCTGGGCATGTCTGGAGCAACTGCATGAAGCGTTGGATCATGGTGCTGCCGCTGGCGGTGTTTCTGCTGGTGGCGGTGTTTCTCTACCGGGGCTTGTTCCTGGATCCGACCGAGCTGCCGTCGGCGATGATCGGCAAGCCGTTCCCGGCCTTTGCCCTGACCTCGGTACAGGATGGCAAGCCGCTGACCCAGGCCGACCTGATCGGCAAGCCGGCACTGGTCAACGTCTGGGCCACCTGGTGCCCGTCGTGCAAGGTCGAACACCCGTACCTGAACAAGCTGGCCGAGCAGGGCGTGGTGATCCACGGGGTCAACTACAAGGACGACAACGCCGCTGCGCTCAAGTGGCTGGCCGAATTCCACAACCCCTACCAGCTGGATATCCGCGACGAGCAGGGCAGCCTGGGCCTGGATCTTGGGGTGTACGGCGCGCCGGAAACCTTCGTGATCGACGCCAAGGGTGTCATCCGCTACAAGCACGTCGGTGTGGTCGATGCCACTGTCTGGCGCGAACAGCTGGCGCCGATCTACCAGGGCCTGGTCGATGAGGCCAAGCCATGAAGCGCTGGCTGGCAGCGGCTGTAATGGGCCTGAGCCTGGCCGGCGTGACCCAGGCGGCCATCGACACCTATCAGTTTGCCGATGATGCCGAGCGCGCGCGCTACCACGACCTGACCAAGGAACTGCGCTGCCCCAAGTGCCAGAACCAGGACATCGCCGACTCCAACGCACCGATTGCTGCCGACCTGCGGAGGGAAATCTTCCGCATGCTGGGCGAGGGCAAGAGCAATCAGCAGATCATCGACTTCATGGTCGACCGCTACGGTGACTTCGTTCGCTACAAGCCTGCGCTGACGGCGCGTACCTGGTTACTGTGGTTCGGCCCGGGCGTGTTGCTGGTAGGCGGTTTTGGCCTGCTGGCGCTGATTGTGCGCAAGCGTCGGGCGCAGAGTGCCGCAGGCACTGCCGACCTTTCCCCCGAGGAGCGTGAGCGCCTCGCCAAATTGCTGGACAAAGAACAGACCCATGACTGATTTCTGGCTTGCTGCAGGCCTGCTGTTGCTGGTGGCCCTGAGCTTTTTGCTGATCCCGGTGTTGCGCGGCCGTCGTGCGCAACTGGAAGAAGACCGCACCGCGTTGAACGTCGCCCTGTATCAGGAGCGGGTGGCGGAACTGAGCGCCCAGCAAGCTGCTGGCGTGCTCGATGACGCGCAACTGGCCAAGGGCCGCGATGAAGCCGCCCGTGAGTTGCTGGCCGATACCGAGAACGCCGAACCCCAGCGCCTGGGTCGCCTGGGCAAGCCATTGCCCTTGCTGGCCGCCGTGCTGGTGCCGCTGATGGGACTGGGCCTGTACCTGCACTTTGGTGCCAGCGAGCAGGTCGAGCTGACCCAGCAGTTCGCCAAGGCGCCGCAGTCGATGGAAGAAATGACCGCGCGCCTGGAGCGTGCCGTCGAGGCTCAGCCTGATTCGGCCGAAGGCCTGTACTTCCTCGGTCGCGCTTACATGGCCCAGGAGCGCGCCGCCGATGCCGCCAAGGTCTTCGAGCGGGCTGCGACCCTGGCCGGCCGCCAGCCGGAGCTGCTCGGGCAGTGGGCCCAGGCCCTGTACTTTGCCAACGACAAGCAGTGGACCGAGCAGTTGCAGGCGTTGACCGACGAAGCCCTCAAGGCCGACCCGAACGAGGTCACCAGCCTGGGGCTGCTCGGCATTGCAGCGTTCGAACGCGAGCATTACCAGGACGCCATCGACTACTGGAACCGCCTGCTGGTGCAATTGCCTGAAGGCGACACGTCGCGGGCGGCCCTGCAGGGCGGTATCGACCGCGCCCAGGACCGGCTCAAGGCGGGTGAGGGCAAGACCGCGTCGGATGCACCCAAGGCGGCACCGGCAGTGGCCACCACGGCACGGCTGAAAGTGCGCGTGGAACTGGCGGCGGCGCTCAAGGACAAGGTCAAGCCTGACGACACCGTGTTCATCTTCGCCCGTGCAAGCGTCGGCCCGCCCATGCCGCTGGCGGCCAAGCGAGTGACCGTGGCCCAGTTGCCGATCGAGGTCGAGTTGAGCGACAGCGACGCGATGGTGCCGAACATGAAACTGTCGAGCTTTCCCGAAGTCCAACTGGTTGCGCGCGTCTCGCGTGCTGGCCAGCCGACCCAGGGTGAGTGGATCGGTCGCAGCAGTCCGCTGGCCAGCAGCACGACCGCCGCGCAACACCTGACCATCGACAGCCCGGACCAGTAAGAGACCACTATGAACAGCATTGCACGCCTTGCCCTTCTTTCCCTGGCCGTAGGCCTGAGTGCGTGTACTGTTCATCAGCCCTCCGAACCCACCACGCCCCCTATCGAAACCCTGCCACCGGGGCCGAGCACCAAGCCGACCCCGCCCCCGAGCACGAAGCCGAGCAAGCCGGTGATCACCCCGGCACCCAAGCCGATGCCGCGCACCTCGGCAAGCTTTGCGCCGCCGCCCGGTGGCGCCAGCCACTGGGACCCGCGCCTGGGTGTGTATGTTCTCGAAGGCCAGACCAACACCTTCTATCGCCAGCGCACCTACTACCGCTGGAACAATGGCTGGAGCTGGTCGACCAACCTCAACGGCCCTTGGCAGGAAACCGACAGCAGCGGCGTGCCGGGTGGTCTGGGACGGGCTTTCGCGCAGTAACCGGAAGTCCGCATAATGCTCCCTCGCAAACAGCCGGGAGCATGGCATGACACAGACGGTACTGGTGCTGGTAGAAACGGTCGACGACTATCTGCCACTGTTGGAAGACAACGGCTTTCGCCTGATTCGCGCGCAGACTCCGGCCTTGCGCGCCGAAGCCATTGCACGCCATGGCAGTGAGATTGATGCGGTGCTGACCCGTGGGCCCCTGGGCCTGCATGCCGACGAGATCGCCGCATTGCCCGCCTTGAAAATCATCTGTGTGATCGGAGCAGGGTACGAGCAGGTCGACCTGGCCGCTGCGGCGGCGCGCGGCATTACGGTCACCAATGGTGCCGGCGCCAATGCCACGGCAGTCGCCGACCATGCCCTGGCCTTGCTGCTGGCGGTGGTGCGCGATATTCCCCGCGCCGATGCCTCGACCCGCCGGGGCGAATGGAACCGGGTCATCAGCCCCTCGGTCAGCGGCAAGCGCCTGGGCATCCTCGGCCTGGGCGCGGTGGGCATGGCCATCGCCAAGCGCGCGGCGCATGGGTTCGACATGCACGTCAGCTATCACAATCGCAACCCGCGCACCGATGTGCCCTACCACTATTGCGACAGCCCGCTGGCGCTGGCCCGGGCCTCGGATTTTCTGGTCATCGCCACGCCGGGTGGCGCCACTACCCATCAGTTGATCGACAAGCCGGTGCTTGCAGCGTTGGGCGCGGGCGGTTTTCTGGTGAACATCGCCAGGGCCAGCGTGGTGAATACCGCCGACATGGTCGAAGCCTTGCGCGATGGCGTGATCGCTGGCGCGGCGCTGGATGTGTTCGACGACGAGCCTGCAGTGCCCGATAGCCTGAAAGCTTTGCCCAGCACCGTACTCACGCCTCATGTGGCTGGCCAGTCGCCGGAGGCGGCGCGCGATACCGTGGCGCTGGTGCTCAAGAACCTGCAGGCCTTCTTTGCCGGTAAACCGGTACTGACCCCCGTCACCCTGTAGGAGCGGGCTTGGCCCGCGAGGCGATGTGGCTGTGGGCATGCTCTCGCGGGGCAAGCCGGCTGCTACAGGTCTAGACTTGCGGCTCACTTCCTTGCCAGGAGCCTTGATCATGTCTTTCGAAAAACACGGCAGTTGCCTGTGCGGCGCCGTCAAACTCAGCGTCAATGTAGAAAAAGCCAGCGTCGATGCCTGTCATTGCAGCATGTGCCGCAAGTGGGCGGGAGGGCCCTTGTTGTCGGTGCAGTGCTCGGAACCGGTCAAGTTCACCGCCGGGCAACCGGTGGTCTATGACTCCTCTGACTGGGCCCAGCGCTTGTTTTGCGGTCAGTGCGGCACGCACCTGCTGTACCGGCTCAAGTCCGGCGACTTCGATTCGGTGTCGGTGGGGGTGCTGGACGGAGACACCGACTGGGTATTCGATCTGCAGGTTTTTATCGACGAGAAGCCGAGCTATTACTGCTTTGCCAACGACACCAAGACCATGACCGCTGCCGAAGTCGAAGCCCTGTTCAATTGAGCCCCAGCAGCCAGCGCTGGAACACTTGCGCGGCGGGAGAGCAAGGGGCCTGTTTGTCGTGCACCAGGTAGTCGGCTTGACCTGTGTGCACGACAAATGCCGAAACCGGGTGGATATCGCCATTATCGATGCGTTCCCGGACCATGAACTCCCAGCCCAGTCCCACGCCCATCCCTTGCAGCACGGCCTCGAACACCAGGTTCACCTGGTTGAAGGTCACCGCATCGGCCGGGGCCTTGTAGCGCACGCCCTGGTGGCCGAACCAGTCCTGCCAGTCCAGGCAGTTCCAGGCTGATGCATCGAGTTGAATCAACGGCAATGCCTGCAGTTCGCTCAAGGAGCCGACGGCGGGCAGGCTGCGCTTGACGCTGGCGATGGGGTAGATGGTTTCGTCGAACAGCTTGTCGACATTGAGCGAGCTCCAACGGCCATGACCATAGAGAATGCCGAAATCGTAGTTGGCGATGTCGCTTTCGCTGATTTCGTTGCTGGCGTGAATATTCACCGTCAGCTCCGGGTGCTGGGCGTTGAAGCGCAGCAGTCGTGGAAACAGCCAGTACTGGGCGACCGCGTGGGTGCAGATGACGCTGACATTGCGGCTGCTGTGCCCGGTTTTCACGCGCAACACGTTGGCCAGCAGACTTTCCAGCATCGGCTCGACGATGGCGTTGAAGCTTTCGCCGGCAGAAGTCAGGGCAATGCCGCGGGCCCGACGCTCGAACAGCGCGGCGCCCAGGTGCACTTCGAGCACCTTGATCTGTTTGCTGACCGCGCTCTGGGTCAAGTAGAGCTCGCTGGCAGCACGGGTGAAACTGCCGGTGCGCACCACCGCCTCAAAGGCGATCAGCGTGTCGAGCGGGGGCAGGTGGCGGGCAAAGCGGCTCATGCTCAGGGTCCGTTCTGGGGAATGGCTGCATCATAGGATCGATGCTTTCAGTGCGAAAGGTATTCCCTGTTGGCATGGCTGCATGCCGAATGATCTTTTGTCGTGTTCCTGGCCGGACGGTAGCCTGCGCACTTCTTTGAACAGGAGCAGGCAGCGTGAAACAGGGTGTGGCCTATGCCGGTGTAGCCGGGGCGATGTGGGGGTTGGTGCTGATGGTGCCGCAGTTGCTACCGGAATTCAGTCCGGTGTTGCTCAGCTGCGCCCGGTTCGTGTTGTTCGGGCTGGTGACCCTGGTTCTGGCGATCCCAATGCGCAAGGCCCTGGGACGCCTGACCCTGGCTGACGTGTGGATACTCGGGCGCCTGGCCCTGGTCGGCAACCTGCTGTACTTCATCTGCCTGGTGGCGGCGATCCAGCGCCTGGGCGTGGCGCCGGCATCGCTGATCGTTGGCGTGCTGCCCCTGACCATCACGCTCTATGGTCGCCACGACAGCGGCGGGGTGGCGCTCAGGCAACTGTTCATGCCGCTGATGCTGATCCTCGCCGGCATGCTGTGCATCAACCTACAGACATTCGCCGTCGAGCAAGGGGCGCTGGAGGACAAGCTCGTCGGCGTGCTCTATGCCCTCGCGGCACTGGCCTGCTGGACCTGGTATGCCGTCAACAACAGCCGTTACCTCAAGCAGTGCGGGCATTTCGACAGCCACCAGTGGTCGGTGCTGTGCGGGGTGATGACCGGTGTGTTCAGCCTGGTGCTGGTGGCCTTTCTTGCCCTGTGGCAGCCCGCGCAGTTGCAGGTGCAGGCCTCGACCGAACGCTGGTGGCTGTTCTGGCTGTACAGCCTGGGTTGCGCGATTTTCGGTTCGTGGCTGGCGGCGCTGCTTTGGAACGCCGCGTCCAAGCGCATGCCGTTGACCCTGAGTGGCCAGTTGATCGTGTTCGAAACCCTGTTCGCCCTGCTGTACGCTTTCATCTGGCGGCAGAGCGGCCCGAGTCTGCTGGAGGCTGCCGCCATTGTCCTGGTGATCGGCGGTGTGTGCCTGTCGATGCGCCAGCACGGCCCAGGCAGCAGCGGGCTTGCCCCGCCAAACGATGTGACCGGAAGGATGCTGTCGCGCGGCCAGCCCGCTCCTGTGGTGCTTGCAAACACCGTTCATTCCTGCGAAAAGGCTGCCACGAAATAACGCGTCAACGAGGTAGACCATGAGCAGCGAACTGCAAATCATCGATATTCAGCTGGGCGAGGGCAAGGAAGCGGTCAAGGGCGCCCTGATTACCACCCAGTACACCGGCTGGCTCGAAGACGGCACTAAATTCGATTCCTCCTATGACCGCGGCAAAGCGTTCCAGTGCGTGATCGGTACGGGCCGGGTCATCAAGGGCTGGGACCAGGGTCTGATGGGCATGAAAGTCGGTGGCAGGCGCAAGCTGGTGGTGCCCTCGCACCTGGCCTACGGCGAGCGCAGCATGGGCGCGATCACCCCGCACTCGAACCTGACCTTCGAGATCGAGCTGCTGGAAGTCCTGACCCGCGACGATTGATGGTCGTCGGTCTTATTTGTGCAATATCAGCGCATTAAAGTCACTCGGGCTCAGGGTTGAGCACTCAAGGATCGAACCAATCGGGCTTATCGCACTCTCAGTTAGCCCGCTCCACGGATGGAACGACAGACAGGGATCACCCGCGGCCTCGGCCGCGGCGTGTCACAGGCGGGTCAGCCACATCCCTTTCGCCGTAAAGAGTCCGCTCCATGAAGTTGTCGATCCTGTTCAAGCGTCATCGCCACGCCTTGTGCTCCCTGGCCCTGCTCGGTGGTGTCACGCTGCTGGCCGTTGAAGCGGTCGAAAGCCGCGCCGAGCCTGTGGATGGCGTTCAGACACTGGTGTTCCTGCGCCATGCCGAAAAGCCTGGCGAAGGCTTGGGGCAACTCAACTGCCAGGGGCTCAACCGTGCCCTGGACCTGGCCACCGTGCTCCCGGAAAAATTCGGCAAGGCCGACTATGTGTTCGCCGCCAACCCTTCGCGTCATGTGGAAGAGGGCAGCAAGGACGACGCCTACAGCTACATCCGCCCCCTGATGACCATCAGCCCCAGCGCCATCAAGCTCGGGCTGCCCGTGAACATCGACTTCGGTGCCAACGACACCGCCGAGCTTGCCGACGAGCTGCTGCAAGACAAGTACCGTAACGCCACCGTCTACACCGCCTGGTCCCATGGCTACTTGCCGGAGCTGATCAATACCGTGGCCGGCAAGGCCGTGGGCGAAAAGCAGGTGATCACCGAAGACTGGGACGGCGGTGATTTCGACTCGCTCTATGTCCTGACCCTGACCTGGCACAACGGCAAGGCCAGCCTGCTCAGCCGCAACTACAAGCAAGGCCTGAACAACGGCGAGCAAAGTTGCCCGAGCTGATTGCCTGCGGGCTCAGGCGCCTTGCAAGGCAGGGACTCTGGCGATCTGCTCGCGAGCGCGCAGGCCAAACAGCTGCAGCAGGTCGTCCAGGGTGTGGGGATGGCTTTCGTTGCTGCGGGTCAATGCGTACAGCGTGATCGGCAGTGGCGGATCGAGCGGGCGCACCAGGGTGTGTTGCGACCCGAGGGCGGTGAACGGATCGATCAACGCCAGCCCCGCGCCTGACTCGACCATGGCCCGGGCCAGCGAGTAGGTCTGCACGCGAATGCCAATGCGCGGCGCCGGTTCAAGATTCTTCAGGTAGCTGCCTACCTGCGCCGCCAGCGGATCGCTGCTGCTCAAGCCGATCAGCGGCGCCCCGGCCAGGGCTTCGACCGACAGTGGCACGCCCTGGGTTTCTTCGGCCCAGTAGCCCTGCGGCGCCAGGGCCACCAGCACGCCATGGGCCAACGCCTGGGCGTTGAGGCCCGGGTGTTCCGGATGACGCAGCGTCAGGGCGACGTCGATCTCGCGCATCAGCAACTGTTGCACCAGCTCACGGCTGTGATAGCTGGACAGCTCGCATTCGGACTGCGGATGGCGTTCGGACCACAGGCTGATTACCGGTGGAAACAGCGACAGGGCCAGGGCCGGCGTCGCGCCGATACGCAAACTCATGCCCGGTTGGCGGCGCAGACTGGCAGCCAGGCGCCGGACCCCTTCGACACTGTCGCTGACCTTGTCCACTTCACGCTCCAGGGCCAAAGCTTCGGGCGTGATCTGCAATTTGCCCCGTACCCGCAAGAACAACGGGAATCCCAGCTGTGCCTCGGCATGCTGGAGAATCTTCGACACCGCAGGCTGGGTCACGTGCAGCAGTTGCGCCGCGCCGCTGACCGAGCCGGTCTGGCGAATGGCCTGGAACACTTCGATATGACGCAAACGCATGGCGGTACCCCATAACCTTTGTTTATGGCCTGCCCATCTTTATTCATTATCCGCCTGCTGTCACCGACCCTACTCTGAAAGCCTTCGGATTTGTGGATGCAAGCATATGGCACAGCGGGTAACAGTGATCGGCGGCGGCGTCATCGGCCTGGCAACGGCCTACGCCCTGGTGCGCGAAGGCATGGCGGTCGACCTGATCGAGGCGCGGGAAAGCCTGGCCGTTGGCACCAGCTACGCCAATGGCGGTCAGTTGTCCTATCGCTATGTGTCGCCATTGGCCGATGCCGGGGTACCGCTGCAGGCGCTGGGCTGGTTGTTGCGCAGCGACTCGCCGCTCAAGCTGCGTCCGCGCCTGGACCTGGCTCAGTGGCGTTGGATGGGGGCGTTCATGGCGGCCTGCCGGACGTCGGTCAATCGTAGCAACGCCGCCCATTTGTTGCGCCTTGCCCTGCACAGCCAGGCCACATTGGCACACTGGCGCGAAGACGACCGACTGGAGGGTTTCGCCTGGCGGCGCAATGGCAAGCTGGTGACCTTTCGCAACCCGGCCAGCTTCGCCCATGCCCGCCGCCACCTGCTCGATCCGCAGGGCCAGCAGGTGCTCGATGCCGCCGGTATCGCCGCGCTGGAGCCGGCCCTGGCCGATGCGCCCTTCATTGGCGGGGTGTACACCGCCGATGAAGAAGTCGCCGATTGTCATCGCTTTTGCCTGGCGTTGGCCGAGCGCCTGCAAGCGTCAGGGCAGTGCCGCCTGTTGTTGGGGCAGGGCGTTACCCGCATTCGTCATGCGGGTGGAGTGGTCCAGGCGCTGGAGCTGGCTGACCAGGTCATACCGGTGGAGCGCCTGGTGCTGTGTGCCGGGCACCGTAGCGCAAGCCTCGGCATCCCAGGCCTGCAGTTGCCGATCTACCCGCTCAAGGGCTACAGCCTGACCGCACCGATCGGGGTGGGGCAGCGGGCACCGGATGTGAGCATCACCGACTACGACCGCAAGATTGTCTATGCCCGCCTTGAAGACCAACTGCGGGTGGCGGCAATGGTCGACATCGTCGGCTTCGACGATTCCCTGGATCCTGCGCGATTGGCCAGCATGCGCCAATTGGCAGTTACCACCTTGCCCCATGCGGCGGACTATGCGCACGCCCGTGAGTGGGCCGGCATGCGACCGGCAACGCCCAGTGGCGTGCCCTTGCTGGGGGCCACCCGCTACCGCAACCTCTGGCTCAACCTGGGGCATGGCGCCCTCGGCTTTACCCTGGCGTGTGCCAGTGGCGCGCTACTGGCCGAACTGATCGGCGGCCGCGCGCCGTCGATCGACTTGCACGGGCTGTCCCCCCGGGCAGCCTGAACTTTAAAAAACAACAGTCGCAAGGAGTGTCCCGATGTCGATAACCCGTTTGCACAGTAACGAGCGCATGAGCGCCGCCGCCCTGTTCGGGCAACTGGTGTTCCTGTCCGGCCAGGTCCCCACCCAGGCCCGTGACATCCGTGAACAAACCCGGGAGGTGCTGGACAAGATCGATGCCTTGCTGGCCGAGGCGGGCAGTGACAAGCGCCAGTTGCTCAGCGCAACTGTCTACCTCAAGGATATTGCCAGCGACTTCGAGGCAATGAACGAGGTCTGGTCGGCCTGGCTCGCACCGGGCCATGCACCGACCCGCACCACCGTGCAGGCCGAACTGGCACGCCCGGGCGTGCGCGTGGAAATCACCGTCATTGCCGTGCGCGGCTAGGAGGTCGTCATGTTCAAACCTGCCCTGATTGCCCTGTCGCTGCTGTTTGCGCATTCGGCGCTGGCCGACACCCCACCCCTCACCGGTACCGTGCAGAAAATCGCCGATTCCGGCCGCATCACCCTGGGCTACCGCGATTCATCCATTCCTTTTTCTTATATCGGTGACCACAGCGGCAAGCCCATGGGCTACTCGGTCGACTTGGCCGGTGAAATCGTCAAGCACCTGCAGGCCAAGCTGGGCGTACCCGAGTTGAAAGTGCGCTACAACCTGGTGACCTCGCAGACCCGTATTCCGTTGGTGCAGAACGGCACCGTCGACCTGGAGTGCGGCACCACCGGCGTGACTGCCGAGCGAGCCAGGCAGGTGGACTTTTCCTATGGCTTCATCTTCGTCAAAGGCCAGTTGCTGACCAAAAAGGACAGTGGCATCGAGAGCCTGGATGACCTCAAGGGCAAGAACGTGGTGAGTACCGCGGGCACCACCAACGAGAAGTACCTGAAGAACTACAACCTGGAGCACAAGCTGGGCGCTTCGGTGATCAGTGCCAAGGATCACGGCGAGGCGTTCAAGATGCTGGAGACCGGGCGTGCGGCTGCGTTCTACATGGACGATGCCCTGCTCTACGGCGAACGGGCCAAGGCGCGCAACCCGCATGACTGGGTGGTGGTGGGGGAGGCACAGTCCCAGGAGATCTACAGCTGCATGGTGCGCAAGGGTGACACGCAGTTGCTGGCACTGGTCAACGAAGCGCTGGCCGACGTGTACCGCAGCGGCAAGATCAACGGCATCTACCAGCGCTGGTTCGAGCAACCGATCCCGCCGAACGGGCTGAACCTGGAGTTTCCGATGACCAGTGAGTTGAAGGGGCTGATTGCCAAGCCGTCGAGTGAGCCGGTAGGTGTAGTCTTGTCCCGCGATGCGATGTGACTGACGGTCGGTGATCGCGGGGTTAAGCCATTGGCGGCAACCGCCGCTTCACCGGCGTCTTTTTAACAGTGGGCCTGCGCCGGGTGAGATCGGCAACTGCGCAAGAAGTTGCGCACCAAAATGTAGATAACCCTGTGTATATATTGCTACAGGCCTTTTAAACCGTCATGTACAGACGAGTGCGCAAGAAGTTGCACACCACTGCGCAACTTCTTGCGCACTTTTACCGTGATTTTGATCGATTTTTAGCCAGATATTTATTGAAAACATCATAAGTAATTGATTTTTGTCTATTATTTTTATGGTGGTACAACCTTTGCCAGATGGAAAGTACCCGCAAGGCCATTTTGCCGTCTCGGGTACTTACTTTCAGCAAGGAGCTACCTCATGGCTACGCCCCCCGATTCGCTTGGCAACACCTATCAGACCCGCAAACTGGTCATGCTCTCGCAGCGTTGAACCACGAGGAGGATAGGCGATGGACACCCCCTACACGGTTCAATCCGGCGATACACTGAGCAAGATCGCCCAACGCCATGGCCTTACCGTGGCGGATCTTCAGGCGCTCAACCCGATTGTCAAAAATCCGGATCACATCCTGCCTGGCTGGCAACTGCGGCTTTCCGGTTTCCCGGCACAACTGGATCTGCCACCCCCCGTGAATGCCAATAGCATCACCAGCGTTGCCATCGAGGGGCAGCCCGAGTGCCACGAGGAGCTGGTGGACGTTGCCCACATCCCTGGCCACAGCCACTTCTACGTTCTGACCCACAAGCAGGCAAAAGCGCTGAAACAGGAAATCAGTGCGGTGCAAAAGCTGATGGACGAACTGCACCGCAACCTGGCCGATGCCTTGCCCAGCGCGCAGTGCAAGAAAAAACAGGCACCCGACGCCGTCTGCGCCTGTTCTGCCTGTGTCAAAGAGGCCTGGACGGTGAAGGCTGAAGGCGCGGATCTACTGGTGCGTGAGCCCCGCGCTACAGCGCCCGCAAGCCCACCGCCGAGCTCCGACCAAGACCTGCAAGGGCAATTGGCAACGCTACAAAGCGCCCGTGACTGGTATCAGGCCTACACGCCGCCGTGGAAACCCTCGTCGCTATTCGAAAGCAATTGGAAAAAACTGCAGAACAAAAAAATCCTCGAACTGGATAAACAGATCAACGCCCTGCGCGTGCAACTGGCCGCCCAGCGCCAGGACAAACCACAAGGCAGCCGCCCCCCTGACAGCGGCGCCATACCCGACCTCAAACATGGCAAGGGCCGCAGCGGCGCCCACCAACTGGGCCGGCAAACCCGAACCGGTATCAACGTGGTCGAAGTCATCCTGTTCAGCGACCCCAGCCGCCGTCACTACATCTCCACTCGCTACCACGAGACCACCCAGTGGCGTACCCGAGTCTCCACCCAGGTACTGGCCGGCAAGCCCTTGGGTAAATCCTTGGCCAGGGAGCTGATCAACGACATCAAGTCGGCGATCAGCACCACGCGCAAGGTTGGCCCGCTGGGCGGCCTGGAGGCCAAGCTCAGCAGTTGGAATAACGAGGACGACACTGAGTTCAGCCAGTGGCTCAACCCCGTGCTCAACGCCCTGCACCAGGAAGTCGCCTGGCGCTCGAACCACAGCGACGCCTCACGCGTTGCCGTCACCGCAGAAGCCCATGCCTTGCGCTTCGCCGCCATCGCCAGTGCCGGCGTGAACAGCTGGAACCCCAGGGAGGGCACCATCGATGTGGGCGTCAAAGGCAATGCGGCGTTCTCGCTGGCCGAAGCCAGTGTGGCGTTGCACAGCTACTTTCCCGACCAGGGTGGCTACGTCGCCAGCATGGTCTACCGCAACGCCCTGGACCAGGCAGTGACCCACCCCATTGGGGTCTTCCGCCTGCACGGCAAATTGGAGCTTTCCTGCTTTGCAGGTGTCAGGGCACAAGCTGAGGCAGGGGTTGCCACCGGCTACAGGCCCAGCGAAACCTCGGCCGGTGCGACCGCCTTGCTGGGCCCGCCGACAGTGGCCATCACCCCCCACGGCAGCGTTGGCGTCAAGGCGGATGGTTTTGCCGGCGCCCAACTGGGTGGCGCACTCAGTGGGGCGTTTCAATGGGTTGCGCCCGACGATCAAGGCAAAGGCCCCGCCGTGCTTGGGCAAAGCAATGCCGACGGCAACTGGAAGGATCTGGCGAGGATTAATCTGGAGGGGAATGCGGCGGCGGGGGTGGGGCTGGCGGGGGAGTTTAGGATTGAGATCTCGGAAGACCGGTTGGCGGTTACCTGCAGTGGTTCGGTGGTATTTGGCCCTGGGGCAGGCGGTAGTTTTGCTACGGTCGTAGATCTCGAGCAGGTCGGTAGGTTGGCGTGGTTGTTCTGTAATGCGTTGGCGGCGGTGGATTATCGGTATTTGATGGGAGTGACAGGGGATGCATTCGCCTACCTCAATTCAGGATTATATAAGATGGCAACTTCTCCTATTACGTTGGTCGCTGAGGGCTTCAAGGAGGGCCGAGCCGAAATGGCCGTTTGGTGGCAAAAACGTAACGCGACTAAATCGGAAGCCTATCATTTGGCCAAATATATCAACAATAATAAAAGTACTGAAACCATGGAGATCAGAGGCCAACATTTACCCTTTAGTGCACTGCCGCCCGAGACGCTGGGACCGATGGTCTATCTGTTAACCGAAGGGTTTGTCGAGAGTTTTAATGAGCAGCAAGAGCAAGCCCTGGTGGTCCTGCTGTCAGAAATCAAGACGTGGCGACAATTTATCAAAACGCTGGAGCACTGCTCACCCCATGGGAAAAAAGTGAACGCCCTGAAAAGCCTGGAGCGAATCAACGCCTTGTTGGACGGCTATGAGCAGAATCAGTTCAACTACTTTATTGAAGGCTTGGCAATGCACCAGACTTCGGCCCGCTCAACCCAGTTGGCGTGGAAAACCAGTCAGCCCTGGTACAAAGAAAAAACATTATTAGCCGCTCGTGGTAGTGGGCGTTTTGACGGCTTGGTGTGAGATGAGTAGTTAGCTATATGATAGCGGCGCCGCAAGGCGCCGCTATTGTTTATGGCATTTAGAGCGGTTTCTCCGATTGAACTGCACAACGAAAGCTTGTACCTGGAAAATACCCATTTCTTTCTGGATTATCCACCCAACGCCTCACGGTGCTGGCAGAAAGAACAGGGCCTTCACCAATATCAGCGCCACGGCGAATTCGCTGCGTACCCGTTTCTGGTCCGCGGGGGTTTTCGAGGGGAGAGTGGCGATAATAATCTTCACCATACCAATCATTGACCCAGTCGGTGGCATTGCCCGACAGGTTGTAAATGCCTAATGGGTTAGGAACAAACTTGTCTACTGGAAAGGTGCGACTCTCGTCGGGATGTGGAAAGTTGCGATCATAGTTCAAGCTGCCGTTATCGGTCGGAAACATCACATACCGGCCACGACTACGCGCGGCATACTCCCACTGCGCCTCGGTCGGCAGGTCCACAGGGTAACCACTGAGTTCCCCCAGCCAACCACAATAATCCTTGGCCTCCTGCCAGCGTTTAGTCGGGGCCGGCAGGTTGGGTTGATAGAGCCACTGTAAGTCTTCGCGCTTTCGATCTTCAAGATCAAATACGGGCTTGCCTTGAGCAATAAAAAATAAATCAAAATCACCCAGTTTTGTCTGGAACTTCGACAGGTGATAGCTGCTCAGCTTGACCGGGTGAACGAAATCATCATTGCCGCGAAAACTGATCCTCCCCATCTGATTCCGATCCACGCCACAAGGCCAGTCACATAAGTCGTACGGGTTGTCATCGAACGGCCAGCCAAAGTCGCCCATCTCGAACTCGCCTCCCTCCACGAACACCATATTGTCCAGTGACTGCACCACGGTATTGAGCAGTTTGCTCCGTGTTTCAGCGGACAGCTTCGGATATTTCTGGTCGATGGTTGCAGCAATCCGGGCGACTTTGTCTGGCGAGAGTTTCTGGCTTTGGGGAAGAGGCAACGATTGCGCCTGGCAGCCGGCAAGTAGAAAAATACAAAGCGGCAAGAGTGTCAGCCTTGGCATCAAGGAATGTCCTTATATGAAAAATTTGATAGCCGCAGTGTATCTGTTCACCCTTGCCGATTTTAAGGCTCAACAATAGTAATTTGTAATTTCGCTAAATTAGCGATAGTTCTTAGTGCAAAATAAGATATTTCCTACAGGGGTGCCCTAAAGGCCCAGCGGCATCGACGCTAATACATTGCAGTCACAGTGCCGTATTGAAGCGGTCTCTTCGATTGAACTGCGCAACAAAAGCTTGCTATGCCATTGGCGGTAACCGCCGCTTCACCGGCGTCTTTTTCACGATTGCGGTGTTGGTCTCGGCATGGCTGTTGAGCTTGTCGAGGACAGTGTCGAGTTCTTCCATCGACCGCACATGCAAGCGCGCGATAAAGCAGTCATCCCCGGTCACCTTGTCGCATTCGGTGAACTCGGGGATGGCCATGATCTGGCGCTCCACTTCCTGCAGCTGCCCTGGCAACGGCCGTACCCGGACGATGGCTTGCAGCTGGTAGCCAAAGCAGCGCGGGTCGATTTCGACCGTGTAGCCCTTGAGCACGCCACGTTCTTCCAGCCGGCGCAAGCGCTCGCTGACGCTGGGGGAAGACAGCCCGCTCAATTGTGCCAACGCTTTGAGCGAACGCCGGGAGTCTTCCATCAACGCCTTTATCAATACCTGGTCGATGTCGTCGGTCATTTCGGCCTCGTTAGGCAGATTGTGAAATTTGCCTTGATAGTAAAGGTAGATTCAAAGCTTAGCCTGTTTTATCCGCTGGAGACGCCCCCGGCGCATTGGTCATAATTTGCCCATCGTCGAGGAGGTGGGTATGGACAGTTCAATACGCCGTGGGTCGTTCGAGATGGTCGCCGCGATGCTGATTTCGGGGACCATTGGCTGGTTTGTGCTGGTGTCCGGGCAGCCGGTGCTGGATGTAGTGTTCTGGCGCTGCGTGTTCGGCGCCGGCACCTTGCTGTTGATCTGCCTGGCCATGGGCTTTCTCAAGCCGGGCATCCTGACCCGTGTCACCTTCACCTTGGCGGTGCTCAGCGGGGTGGCGATAGTAGGTAACTGGGTGTTGTTGTTCGCTTCGTATTCCCGCGCCTCGATTGCCATCGGCACGGCCGTCTACAACGTCCAGCCGTTCATGCTGGTGGGGCTGGCGGCGGTGTTCCTGGGCGAGAAGATCACGCTGCAGAAGCTGTTCTGGCTGGCGCTGTCGTTCCTCGGCATGCTGGCGATTGTCAGTGCCCACGGCAGTCAGGGCGGCAGTGGCAGTGATTATTTGCTGGGGATCGGCCTGGCCCTGGGCGCAGCGTTCCTGTACGCCGTGGCAGCGCTGATCATCAAGCGCCTGAGTGGTACGCCGCCGCACCTGATCGCGTTGATCCAGGTGTGCACCGGCATCTTGCTGCTGGCGCCCTGGGCCAATACTTCGGGCCTGCCCAGCGACGCCGGCGCGCTGGGTTCGCTGATCACGCTGGGGATCGTCCACACCGGGGTGATGTATGTGCTGCTCTACGGCGCGATCCAGAAACTGCCGACCGCCTTGACCGGAGCCTTGTCGTTCATCTACCCGATCGCGGCGATCTTCGTCGACTGGTTCGCCTTTGGCCATCGTCTTGAACCCCTGCAATGGCTGGGGGTGGGGGCGATCCTGCTGGCAGCGGCCGGGATGCAGCAGGGCTGGTGGTTCAAGCCAGCGGCCAAGGCGGTTGCGGTCAAGCCAGACTGAGTGCCGCGCGGTCGATCAGGGCAGCCACTTCGGCCGCCCTGGAGGCCAGTGAAGCATGGCTGGCGTTCAGGCTGAGCGTTTCTTGGGGCTTCATGCGCTCGGCCATGAATGCCTGGTTGTCCGGGTGAATCATCCGGTCGTGAGTCGAGAGCTGGTACCAGCAAGGCTTGTGCTTCCACGCCGGGTTGCTGATGGTATCGCCGAAGGTGCTGGCCAGCGGCGCCTTCTGGGTCACGCTCATGACCAGCCCTTCATCCTTGCTCAGGTCTTGGCAGAAGCTCTCGTGAAGTTTGTCGGGCTTGATCCACAGGTAGCCATCGGTGTCCGGTTGCAGGTTGGCCGCCGCTTCAGGCGGGTTCTTGCCGGTAATGCCGCCTGGGCTTTCGCCATCGTCGGGGGCGAAAGCGGCGATGTACACCAGGCCTGCGACGTTGGGCTGGTTGCCCATCTGGGTAATGACCGCACCGCCATAGGAGTGACCGACCAGCAGCACCTTGCCGGGAATGGACGCGACCATCTTGCGCGTGCGTTCGGCATCGTCGGCAAGCGAGGTGAGGGGCATTTCCACGGCGTGCAAGTCGTGGTACCCCAGGCGTGACAATTCGAGGATGACCTTGCTCCAGTGGGCGGCGCCGCCCCAGAAGCCGTGGACCAGAACAATGGAAGGTTTTTCGCTCATGATCGGTGTCCGTCACAAGTAATGGGAGTGGTAGTTTAGGCGCATTTTCCTGGCTGCGATGCCTGGCGAAGGTTCTGCCGGCAGCCGACGGGCAAGGTAGAATAGCCCGCTTTACGCCATTGAAACTGCCCATGACCTCTGTGATCGATACCCTCCAGCACCACCTGCTCGCCGCCCTCGACCCGGCGCCTGCAGAAACCCGCCGGCTGTTCCATGGCCGCGGCCGGTGCTGGCCGGGGCTCGAGCAGATCACCGTCGACTGGTTGCAGGGCGTGCTGTTGGTGTCGCTGTTTCGCGAACCGCCCGAGGGGCAGTTGCAGGCGCTGGAGCAGATGCTGCTGGCACTGGCCGAGGCGCCGTGCTGGACCGGACAGGCGATGCTGATCCAGCACCGCTACCTGCCCGACAGCCCGGGCCACTGGTTGCTGGGCACGCCCAGCGAGCACTGGCTGATCGACGAGGATGGCCTTCGCTACCAGCTGGACCTGGGGGTCAAGCAGAACACCGGCCTGTTCCTCGACATGCGCTATGGCCGGCGCTGGGTGCGCGAGCATGCGGCGGGCAAGCGGTTGCTGAACCTGTTTGCCTACACCTGCGGGTTTTCCGTTGCGGCGATTGCCGGTGGTGCCGAGCACGTGGTCAACCTGGACATGGCGCGTTCGGCCCTGAGCCGAGGCCGGGACAACCACCGGCATAACGCTCATGACCTGTCGCGCGTGAGCTTTCTCGGCCATGAGCTGTTCAAGTCGTGGGGCAAGGTGCGCAAAAGCGGGCCTTATGACCTGATCATCATCGACCCGCCGACCTTCCAGAAGGGCAGCTTCGTGTTGACCCAGGATTACCGCAAGATCCTGCGCCGTTTGCCGGAGCTGTTGAGTGAAGGGGGGACCGTGCTGGCGTGTGTGAACGATCCGGGCATCGGGCTTGAGTTCTTGCTTGATGGCATGGCCGAAGAAGCGCCGGCCCTGACGTTCGTGGAGCGCCTGGCCAACCCGCCGGAATTTGCGGACATCGATCCGGCGGGCGGGCTCAAGGCGATGGTGTTCGTAGGCGCGGGCTTGCCCCGCGATGCGATGTAGCATCCCTGGCACGATCGCGGGGCAAAAGCCGGCTTCTACCTGCGATGGCGCAAGCGTCGCCAGCCCAGCACCATACCGCTGACACTGATCACCAGCCCACCCACGCTGAGCGCCACCATCCAGGCATCCCAGAGCGGTCGCCGTTCCAGCAACGGCAACCAGTCCCAGCTGTGCAGCAATGCAAACAGCCAGCGCGATGCACGCTTGGGCTGGTCCATTACCCCCAGCAGTTCGCCGGTGTACAGGTCCAGGTGCAACCAGCTGTGCTGCGGGTCATCAAACCGTACCCGTACTACCGGCAAGCGTTTGTCCAGGTGGCCGAGCATGCTTTGTTCGGCCCGTGCGTAGTAGTAGAAGTCGTAGGCGTCGAGCTGTTCGCTGTGCATCCTGACCGTGGGCAGGACCGCCTGGGCAGCACGCTCCAGCACTTCCTTCGGGAGGCGATCGAGCACCTGTCCGTCGACCAGCAGCCGGGTCCGGCCGCCACGGTCATGGCCTACCAGGTATCCCGTACCACCAACCAATCGCCACTCCAGTTCCCGCACCACAAAGCCTTCATCGGCAAAACGTGCCAGCGCCTGCTGTGCAGACACCGGGAAGGCTTCGGCATCGAGCGCCCCGCCTTGATAGGCCGAGGTATTCAGGGGTGTATCGCTACTGAACACCCGCCACGGGTTCATCGACATCAGGCCGCTGAAGATCCAGGTGATCGCCAGTACCCCGAATAGCAGCCCACCGATATGGTGCCAGCGGGCGAAGCCCCGGTAGGGCGAGCGCGAGCCGCTGCGGTAGGGCCTGCGCATGCGCCAGCGCAGCACACCGATCACCGCGCCCAGCAGTGCCATGAGCGTGGCGCCCAGCGACAAGTAGATCACCAGGTTGCTCCACAGCCCGTCCAGGCCGATGCCGCGTAGCGGGTATAGCCAGTGCAGCCAGGCGCCGACCAGGTTCCAGCCACGCTCCACCGCGCTGGCATCGCGCACCACTTCGCCGGTGTGGCCGGAGACGTAGAGCAGGGTGCCATCGGCATCATTGAGCTGCACGCGCTGCAACGGACGGTCGGCATCCAGTGCCCGTGAATGCGTCCACAGGTCTTCATCCACCACTCCGCGATAGCGCGCGGTTGCCTGCGGATCATATTGATGCGCGCTGGCCAGCGCCTGGTCGCGACCGATTGGGCCAAGGCGCTGCCCGCTGCGGGCATCTACCGCCACGTTGGTACCGCCGCTGTAGCCGAGCAGGTAGCGCGGCGCACCTGCCACCGTGTTCAAGCGGATGCTCGACGGTGCCTGCTTCGGGTCGGCGGCAGCCAGGGCGCTGCGCAGGTTGATACAGCAACCCTGCAGGTTCAGCACCGGCAGGTGGGCCAGGTGCTCGCGGGGCGTCAGCTTGGGGTAGCCCACGTACAGCATGACCACGCCCGAGAAAAACCACAGGGCCATGAACAGGCACAGGCCGATGCCCAGCCAGCGGTGCCACAGGTACAGGTAGCGTTTCATCGAGGCCGTCCTAGAAGCGCGTCTGCACGGCCAGCTCCAGGGTACGCGGGGCACCCAGGTAGAGCATGCTGGCGCTGGTCCAGCGGGCGTAGACTTCATCGGTCAGGTTGCGCACCCGGGCGGTGATGCGGGTGTCGGCATCGAGCTTGTAGCCGACAAAGGCCCCGAAGATCGTGTACGACGGCGCATGACGGGTGTTGGCCGCATCGGCGTACACCGAGGACACATAGCGGCTGTCGCCACCCACCTGCCAGTTGGGGTCGATGTCGTAGGTCAACCACAGGTTGGCGACCCGCTCGGGGATGTTGGTCGGGGTATTGCCCTTGCGCGACACACTGGTGCCAGCGACGTTCTCATTGAACTCGTCGTACTGGGCATCGACGTAGGCGACGTTGCCCTCGGCCAGCAGCTGCGGGGTGACGTGCAGGGAAGCTGCCACCTCGACGCCCCGCGACGATTGCTTGCCTACCGGCTGGGTGAAACCGGGGTTGGCCGGGTCGGCGGTGGCCAGGTTCTTGCGCTCGATGTGGTAGGCGGCGACGGTGGCGGCGCCACGGCCGTCGAGAAAGTCGAACTTGCTGCCCACCTCGACCTGCTTGCCGGTGCTCAAGTCAAAGTCGCGCACCTGGGCGAAGGTGGCGGTGGTGAGGATACCGGCGGGCGGGTCGGCGGCGGTGCTGTACTGCACGTAGACATTGGCGGCCGGGGTCAGTTGGTAGACCAGGCCGACACGCCCGGTGGTGGGTTCGTAGGTCTGCTTGAAATCCAGCGGGTTGTTGGCATCGACGGTACGGTAGTTGTGCACCTCCAGGTCGATATGGTCGTAGCGAAGGCCGGTAAGCAGCGACAGGCGCTCGGTCAGTTGCAGGCGGTTTTCCACAAACGCTGCCCAGGTGTCCACGGTGTTCTGGCGGTTTTTCTGGTAGCCCGGGACCATGCCGTCGAGGTCATAGAAATGACCGGGGTCGAAGTGCGCAGGGTCGATGCTGTCGAACACTCCGGTGACCGAGCGCGGGTAGTTCATCTGCACGTTGTGGCTGTAGTCCAGCCCGGCGGACCACTGGCTGTTCATGCCCAATAGCTGGCCCTGGTGCAGCAGCTCGAAGCGGTTGCCGTTGAGCTCCTGGTCGTGGCGCTGCAGCAAGGCGTTGGAGCGGTTCACATGGCTGTTGTCGGCGGTGTAGGCGTAGGTTTCAAGGTTTCGGAAGTTGCGCTCGGTGTTGTAGTGGTAGAGGGTATTGCGCACCGAGGTGTCGTCGTTGAAACGGTACTCGGTGATCGAGCGCAGCCAGCGCACCCGTTGTTCGTAGCGGCCATCTTCGACGTTGTAGTTCTCGAAGCGCCGGCTTTCATCGACCTCCATTTCGCCACCCAGCGGGTTGAGCACCGGGCTGCCCCAGTAGGGGCTGTCGACGGACTCGTTCTGGTACTCCAGGGCCAGGGTATGGGAAAGCTGGTCGTTGATGTCGGTGAGCAGCGAGAACGCCACGCTCCAGGCATCGCGTTTCTCGCGATCGACGTAGCCATTGCTGTGGGTGTGGCTGAAGTCCAGGCGTGCGTAGTTGCGAATGCCGTCGCCCTCGTTCAGCGCATGGTTGAAGCCGAACGAGGTTTCGCTGCTGTCATAGGAGCCGTACTTGATGCGCCCCTCGTTGAAGTTTTCGTCGCGGCTGGCGAGCTTGGTGATGTAGTTGATCGAGCCGCCCACGGCACCGGCGCCGAACAGAAAGCTCGATGGCCCGCCGATGGCTTCGACTCGGTCGTAGATCCAGCTGTCTACCGGGCGTGCGGCAATCGAGTCGTACTGCACGCTGATGCCGTTGAACAGCTGGGTGATCTGCGCCCCGGAAAAGCCCCGGTAGGCCACCGAGCCTGCCGAGCCTGGCGGTGAGGCGGCGGTCATGCCGGGCACGCCGTTGAGCGCGTCCTGGGTAGTCTGGGCGCCGCGCTGTTCGAGCTGCTGGCGGTTGACGATGTTCACCGAGGCCGGGGTTTCCCGTGGGGTCAGGCCCAGGCGCGAGCCGGTTTGCGAAGGGGTGTCGAGCAGCACGCCGTCTTCGCTGTCGGCGCGGCCTTCGATGCGCACGTCAGGCAGGGTCAGTTGGGCCTCGGCCGAGGCGTTGAAGGACAGCGCGCAGAGCAGCGCCGCGCATCCGGAAAGGCGATAGGAGTAGGGCATGGGTCGAACTCTGGAAATTGAGCCAGCAGCCCGCGGCACCTGACAGTCAGGTGCGGCAACAGGGCCGGTTACAGGCAGCCATCGGGGCTGTCGGTCGGTTCAAGCCAGCAAGGGAGAGGCGCGGGGATTGGCGGCGGGCCAGCAATAGCGCGGTGGTGCCTTGCTGCGCAGCTCACGGTGATAACGGCGGGTTCGGGCGGCAGCCAGCAGCCAGCCGATGACCAGCACCAGGCCCAGGCAGACCACGGCGCCAGCGCATACCGGGCAGGTCTGCAGGCTGTCCCAGCCGGCGACCGACTGGTCGCCGAAGTCGCTCTTGAGCGTTGGCCCGGCGGTACCCATGGCCGAGCAGAAGGCGCCACCGATGCCGTTGAGCTTGAGGCCCATCATCTGCCCATGACCGATACCGCAGGCGAACAGATTGAACAGGACGCAGAAATACAGGGTCCAGGCAATCAGCGGGCGGTGGGCAAGGGTGGGTTTCATGGGCGCGACTTTATCACCGATGTCAGGGGGCTAGAAAGATCAATCAGGTCGGCCCTTCGGCCCGTCCGGGCGGGGCGGGGTAGTACTGGGCGAAGCTGACGTCATCGGTTTCGTCCACGCGCTTTTTCAGGCGCTCGTTGAAGGCCCGGTTGACTGCGTACTGGCCGCCGGAGCTGGTGCGGAACTGCGCGGTGAGGGTGATGCCGTTGAGGTTCATGCTGTCGACCCCGAACACCTGCAGCGGCCCTTGCAGGCTGTGGCGCAGCATGGGGTCTTCGCTGATCGAGTGGCCGACTTCGCGGATCAGCTTCAAGGCGCTGTCGACATTGGTGGCGTAGCTGAACTGCACCGAGAAAAACGCGTAGGCAAACTGTCGCGACTGGTTGGTGACGGCCTTGATCTGGCCGAACGGCACCGAGTGTACGAAGCCCTTGCCGTCGCGCAGGCGCAGGGTGCGGATGGTCAGGCTTTCCACCGTGCCGGCATGGCCGGAGTCGAGCACCACCCAGTCGCCGATGGCGATGGTGTCTTCGATGAGGATGAACAACCCGGTGATGACATCCTGCACCAGTTGCTGGGAGCCGAAGCCGATGGCCAGGCCCACCACCCCGGCACCGGCCAGCAGCGGGGCGACGTTGATACCCAGGTTGGCCATGGTGGTGATGGTGCAGATCACCACCAGGATGATCTTGATGGCGTTGCGCAGCATCGGCAGGATGGTTCGCACCCGGGTGCTGGGCTGGCGCGAGGCACGGCGGCCGACCGTGGGCTTGAGCGCTTCCTGGATGGCGGTGTCGATCACTACCCACAGCAGCCAGGTCACCAGCAGGATCAGGCCGATGCTGCTCAACGAGTCGCTGATGGCACGGCCCAGGCTGTTGCGCAGGGCGAAATCGAGTACCGAGAAGCCCCATATGCGCCCCAGCAGCTCGATGAAGGCCACGGCCATGGCAATGCGCAGCAGTGCATAGGCCAGGTTGCGCAGCAGTTCCTTGTAGGGCCGCAGGCGTTGCCGGGCGTCCGGTTCCTGGTGTTTGAACATGCGCTGCAGGACGGTGCTGAGAAACACCGTGCCGATCAGCAGGATCGAGGTCAGCAGGGCCTTTTGCAGGGCGCGCTGGCTTTCTTCGCCGGCGCCGACCAGGTGGATGGCCGAGACCAGGATCATCATCAGAATCGGCAGGAACCACAGCGCCGAGAAAATCCGCAGGGTTTCCTGGACCGCGCGATGCTCCAGGCGCTCGGGCAAGGCGCGGTTGCGGATCAGGTGGGCTACCGGACGGCGCAGCTTGAGCACCAGTACCGCGAACGCCAGGGTGGCCAGAAGGCCGGTGACGGCGGCGACGCTGCTGGTGATGTTGCCGCCCAGTTGCCGGGCGATCTGCGGGCTGGTGAGTGCGTCACTCCAGGCCGCCAGAAAGCCGATCAGAAACAGTGGGCGTGGCGCCAGGCGGCGAATGATGCGCACCGCCGCGCGCTTGTGCCCGGTGTCGAACAGGGTAATCAGGCAGAGAATGATCGAGGTTGAAAACGTACCGCTGCTGGTGGCATAGGCCAGGCTCATGCCCAGGGCGCGTCCGGCCGAGATGGCCAGGAAGTGGCTGACGTACAGGGTGACGATCAGGCTGGCCAGCGCAGGCAGGGTATAGGCCAGCAGGTACTTGACCACCTGGATGGGGCGCGGTCGGTCGCGCAGCAGGCGCGACTGGCTGCAGGTTCGCGCGAGCATGCGGCCCAGGTGGGTGAGCAGGACAAAGGCAATCAGCCAGGTGACGGTGAGTACCGCGAAATCGCGCCACAGTTCCAGTGAACTCAGCCCTGACGGCTTGCTGACAAGTTCGTCGACTTCATCGGCGGCGCGATCGGCGCGCAGGCGCCAGTTATCGATCAGGTGGTTGTCGACATCCAGTTCCTGGCTGACATCATCCAGGCCATCGGCAATCGCGCCGAGCAGGCCCCCCTGGACCACTGGTTCAGCGGGCTCTGTCGATTTGTCGGTCTTGGGCAAAAGCGGTGCGGCGATCGCCAGCTGGAGGCTCAGAAAGGCGCCGAGCAGCAGGGCGAGGAAAGATCGGATCACTGGGTACTCCTTGAGCCGTGGATGACGGAAAGGGTAGTCAATGAACCGATCGATGGAAAAGCAATCGCGGGGCAAGCCCGCTCCCATTGTGGAGCGGGCTTGCCCCGCGAAGAGGCCTTGATTACTGGCCTGTGTAGATCTGGTCGAACACACCGCCATCATTGAAGTGGGTCTTCTGCACGGTGCGCCAGTCACCGAAGGTCTTCTCTACCGAGAGGAAGTCGACTTTCGGGAAGCGGTCGGTGTATTTGGCCAGCACCGTTGCGTCACGCGGGCGCAGGTAGTTGTTGGCGGCGATTTCCTGGGCCTCTGGCGACCACAGGTACTTCAGGTAGGCCTCGGCAGTGGCGCGGGTGCCTTTCTTGTCCACCACTTTGTCGACCACGGTCACCGGTGGCTCGGCTTCGGCCGAGACGCTTGGGTAGATCACTTCGAACTGATCACGGCCGAATTCCCGGGCGATCATCTCGGCTTCGTTCTCGAAGGTCACCAGCACATCGCCAATCTGGTTGGTCATGAAGGTGGTGGTGGCGGCGCGGCCGCCGGTGTCGAGCACAGGCGCCTGCTTGAACAGCTTGCCGACAAAATCCTTGGCCTTGTTTTCGTCACCGCCGTTCTTCAGCACGTAGCCCCAGGCCGAGAGGTAGGTGTAGCGGCCATTACCCGAGGTCTTGGGGTTGGGCACGATGACCTGGACGCCGTCCTTGAGCAGGTCGGGCCAGTCTTTGAGGGCCTTGGGGTTGCCCTTGCGCACGATGAATACGGTGGCCGAGGTGAACGGCGCACTGTTGTTCGGCAGGCGGGTTACCCAGTTGTCGGGGACCAGCTTGCCGTTGTCGGCCAGGGCATTGATGTCGGTGGCCATGTTCATGGTGATGACGTCGGCCGGCAGGCCGTCGATGACCGAGCGCGCCTGCTTGCTCGAACCACCGAACGACATCTGCACAGTGAGCTTCTCTTTGTGCTCGGCTTCCCAGTGCTTCTGGAAGGCGGCGTTGTAGTCCTTGTAGAAGTCGCGCATCACATCGTAGGAGACGTTGAGCAGCGGCGGCGCTGCATGGGCCAGGTTGCTCAGGGCGAGGCCCGCGGCCAGAAGCGAGGCACTGAAGAGTTTTTTCACTGCGCATTCCTTGTTCGAATTGGCGTTTAAGGCATTTTGCCAGCGACTATAGCGGTTCGGCTTTAGGCGCTAAAAGATTAAAAAGTACTGTGCTTATTCCATTTTCTTAAACAATGCATTGCCACAACGGGAGCAGAAGGCCGCCCCATGTTCATGGTGGTTCTTGCGGCACACCGGGCAGTCGTGCTGCAGCTGTTCACCGCGCATGGCATTGGCCAGTTCGGCGGTGAAGATACCGGTGGGCACGGCGATGATCGAGTAACCAGTGATCATCACCAGCGACGATATCACCTGGCCCAGCGGCGTCCTGGGCACGATATCGCCAAAGCCCACGGTCGTCAGGGTGACGATGGCCCAGTAGATCCCCTTGGGAATACTGGTAAAGCCATGCTCGGGGCCTTCGACCACATACATCAAGGTGCCGAACACCGTCACCAGGGTCGATACGCTGACCAGGAAAACAATGATCTTTTGCTTGCTGCCCCTCAGTGCCGAGAGCAGGTAGTGCGCCTGCTTGAGGTAGGGGCTGAGTTTGAGCACGCGAAAGATGCGCAGCATCCGGATCACCCGGATGATCAACAGGTACTGGGCGTCGCTGTAGTACAGGGCGATGATCCCCGGCACGATTGCCAGCAGGTCGACCAGGCCATAAAAACTGAAGGCATAGCGCAAGGGTTTGGGCGAGCAGTACAGGCGCACCACATACTCGGCCAGGAAGATGGCGGTGAAGCCCCACTCGATACCGGCCAGCAAGCCGGCGTAGTTCTGGTGGACTTCATCGATGCTGTCGAGCACCACGGTGATCAGGCTGGCGAGGATGATCAGCAGCAGGATGCTGTCGAAGCGCCGGCCAGCGACAGTGTCGGTTTGAAACACAATGACGTAGAGCCGCTCACGCCAGCTCAAGGGGGTATCCATGCTCAGCTCCATTACACGATGGAGCTGAGCCTAGGGGCAGCCTTTCAGCTATGCAAGCGGCCGGCACGACGGGCCAGTGGCTGGCGGCTCAGGCGCTGGCCGATCAGCACCAGCCAACAGGCCAGGATGAACGGTGCGGTAAGCCCCGGGACCGGCAAATGCGCAACCACCGGTTGCAGGACGATGGCCAGGATCATCGCCAGCAGAGGCAACCAGGGTTGCTTGCGGGTCTGGCTGAAGGCAAGGGCAGCGAGCGCGGCGTTGAAACCGTAGAGGCCGGCATAGGCGGCACTCGCTTCGCCACCGAGCAGGGCGACGCTGCCGCCCAGTGCCGCGCCGAGCAACGCCCAGGCAGCGGCATAGCGGTTGGCGATCACCAGGCCGATGGCGATCAACAGGCCCGCCAGGGGGTTGTCGAGCAGGAAGATCTGGCCCAGGCCGCGTGCCAGTGCATAGAGCGCATTGTGCTCCACGGGGGGCGCGGTGCTGGCGGCTGGTTCGCTGAGCAGCAGCACGGCCCAGCCGATCAGCACGAAGGGCGCGGTGTAGGCCGGCAGCAGCAGGTTGGAGCTGGCACGCTTGAGCCACTGATGCACGAGCATGCTGCTCAGGCCGCCGGCGGCGATGATCAGCGGCGGCAGGATGGCCGACCAGGGCAGGGCATAGCTGAGCAGCAGACCGATCAGCACGCCGTTGTAGCTGTACAGGCCGGCCTGCCGGTCGGTGCGGTTGTAGCCACGGCGCTGGGCCGTGAGCAGCCCGGCGAGGGCACCCAGCAAGGCGCCGCCCACCAGGTCGGGAGCGGTCAGGGTGATGGCCAGCAGGCAGAGCAGGCCGCACAGCGGGCTGCGCTGCAGCAGGACCTGGCTGAAGCCATTGAGCAAGGCCGTGGCCCAGTCGGGGCACGGGTTGACGAAATTCTTGGTGTACATGGGGGCAGTCTGGGTTGATGTGGAGTGGGCGGGCCTCTGTCGGGCCGGGTTTTCCCACGTGGATTTTTTGCGGATTCATCGCGGGGCAAGCCAGCTCCTGCGGGTAGGAGCGGGCTTGCCCCGCGATGAGGCTCGACCCTTAGATCAGTGTTTCGATCCGCAGCGTGTTAGTCGATCCGGGCTTGCCAAAAGGCACACCGGCAGTGATCAACAGGGTGTCGCCACGACTGGCCATGCCTTGGGCCTGGGCGATTTCCAGCGCCGTGGAGCAGATTTCATCCACCTGGCGCAGGCGGTCGTTGACCACCGAGTGCACACCCCAGGCCACGCTCAGGCGACGAGCCGTGGACAGGTTGGGGGTCAGGTTGAGAATCGGCGCCCGTGGACGCTCGCGGGCAGCGCGCAGGGTCGAGGCGCCCGACTCGCTGTAGTTGACCAGCACCGCCACCGGCAGGATGCCGCTGATGCGACGGATCGCGCAGCTGATGGCGTCCGATACGGTCGCTTCGGCCTTGGGACGACCGACGTCCAGTTGGGCCTGGTAGTCCGGGCCGTTCTCGACCTGGCGGATGATCTTGCTCATCATCTGCACCGCTTCGAGTGGGTAGTCGCCCGAGGCAGTCTCGGCCGACAGCATCACCGCGTCGGCACCTTCTGCCACGGCGTTGGCCACGTCGGTGACTTCGGCGCGGGTCGGGGCCGGGGAGAAGCGCATCGACTCCAGCATCTGGGTGGCCACCACCACGGGTTTGCCCAGTTCGCGGCAGGTGTTGATGATGCTCTTCTGGATTTGCGGCACGCTTTCGGCCGGCACTTCCACGCCCAGGTCGCCACGGGCAACCATGATGGCGTCGCTCAGCTCTGCGATGGCGCGCAACTGGGTGACTGCCGAAGGCTTCTCGATCTTGGCCATCAGGTAAGCGCGGTCGCCGATCAGTTGGCGCGCTTCGACGATGTCTTCCGGGCGCTGCACGAACGACAGCGCCACCCAGTCCACACCCAGTTCCAGGCCGAAGGTCAGGTCGCGGCGGTCCTTGGCAGTCAGCGGGCTCAAGTCCAGAACGGCCTGTGGCACGTTTACACCCTTGCGGTCCGACAGCTCGCCACCGTTGAGCACTTCGGTCTCGATGGCATCGGCGTGCTTGGCGGTGACTCGCAGGCGCAGCTTGCCGTCATCGAGCAGCAGGTCCATGCCAGGCTCCAGCGCTGCGATGATTTCAGGGTGCGGCAGGTTGACCCGCGAGAGTGTTCCCGGGGTGGTGTCCAGGTCCAGGCGCAGGGCCTGGCCGCGCTGCAGTTGTACCTTGCCGTCGGCAAAGCGGCCAACGCGCAGCTTGGGGCCCTGCAGGTCCATGAGGATGCCCAGCGGGTAGTTGAGCTGGCTCTCTACCTCGCGGATCCACTGGTAGCGCAGGGCGTGGTCTTCGTGTTCGCCGTGGCTGAAGTTGAGGCGAAAGATGTTCACCCCGGCTTCGACCAGCTGGCGGATGTCGTCGACACCCTTGATGGCAGGACCGAGGGTAGCGAGGATTTTGACTTTTTTGTCAGGCGTCATGGTTGGCACTCTCAAGGATCAGAATGGCGCGAAAATCGTTGACGTTGGTCCGCGTCGGCTCGGTGACGATCAAGGCATCGAGAGCGGCGAAGTAGCCATAGCCGTTGTTGTTGTCCAGCTCGTCGCTGGCCGACAGGCCCAGGGCCGCGGCGCGTGCGTAGCTCTGTGGGGTCATCAGGGCGCCGGCGTTGTCTTCGGAGCCATCGATGCCGTCGGTGTCACCGGCCAGGGCGTAGACGCCGGGCAGGCCCTTGAGGCTTTCGGTCAGGCTCAGGAGGAACTCGGCGTTGCGTCCGCCACGGCCATTGCCGCGCACGGTCACGGTGGTCTCGCCACCGGAGAGGATCACGCAGGGCGGCGACAGCGGCTGGCCGTGCAGCACGATCTGCCGGGCGATACCGGCGTGCACTTTGGCCACTTCCCGCGATTCACCTTCCAGGTCGCCGAGGATCAGCGGGCTGAAGCCAGCCTGGCGGGCCTTGACCGCTGCCGCTTCCAGCGACTGCTGCGGGCGGGCGATCAGTTGGAAGTGGCTGCGTGCCAATGCCGGATCATCGGCCTTGACGGTCTCGGAGGCCGGGTTGTTCAGCCAGGCGGTCACGGCGGCCGGTGCTTCGATGTTGTAGCGCTTGAGGATCGCCAGGGCTTCGGCCGAGGTGCTCGGGTCGGCCACGGTGGGGCCTGAGGCGATCACGGTTGCGAGGTCGCCCGGCACATCGGAAATCGCGTAGGTATAGACGGTGGCCGGCCAGCAGGCCTTGGCCAGGCGGCCGCCCTTGATCGCCGAGAGGTGCTTGCGCACGCAGTTCATCTCGCCGATGGTGGCGCCGGACTTGAGCAGCGCTTTGTTGATCTGTTGCTTGTCGGCCAGGGTCAGGCCTTCGGCAGGCAGGGCCAGCAGGGCAGAGCCGCCGCCGGAGAGCAGGAAGATCACCCGGTCGTCGGCGCTAAGGTCGCTGACCATCTCCAGTACGCGCTTGGCCACGGCCAGGCCTGCGGCATCCGGTACCGGGTGGGCGGCTTCGACCACTTCGATCTTGGAGCAGCTGGCGCCGTGGCCGTAGCGCGTTACCACCAGGCCGGAAACCGGGCCTTGCCAGTTGCGCTCGACCACTTCGGCCATGGCGGCTGCGGCCTTGCCGGCGCCGATGACAATGACGCGACCGCTGCGGTCGCTGGGCAGGTGGGCTTCAAGGACCTGGCGAGGGTGTGCGGCATCGATGGCCGTGGCGAACAGCTCGCGCAGAAAGTGTTGCGGATCGACCGACATGGCAGGCTCCAATCTTATTGTTCTTCAAAATCGACAGCGCCCCGGGACTCGCCTCCGTGCAGGCATATCCAAGGGCGCTTGGGCGACAAGTTTCAAGCTGCAAGCTGCAAGACAAAGCAGATCGATGTACAGCCCGCTCTTTCTTGCAGCTTGAAGCGAGCAGCTTGCAGCTTGCTGCTTATTTCTCTTCGCGGATCGAGAAGTTGGCCATGTGCTCAAGGCCCTTGATCAGCGCGGAGTGGTCCCAGTTGGCGCCACCGATGGCCGCGCAGGTGCTGAACACTTGCTGGGCGTTGGCGGTGTTGGGCAGGTTGATGTTCAGCTCCTTGGCGCCTTGCAGGGCCAGGTTCAGGTCCTTCTGGTGCAGGCTGATGCGAAAGCCTGGGTCGAAGGTGCCTTTGATCATGCGCTCGCCGTGTACTTCCAGGATCTTGGAAGAAGCGAAGCCGCCCATCAGTGCTTCACGCACCTTGGCAGGGTCGGCGCCGTTCTTGGCGGCGAACAGCAGGGCTTCGGCCACTGCCTGGATGTTCAGGGCAACGATGATCTGGTTGGCGACCTTGGCGGTCTGGCCGTCGCCGCTGCCACCGACGCGGGTGATGTTCTTGCCCATGGCCTGGAACAGCGGCAGGGCGCGTTCGAAGGCGTTTGGGCAGCCGCCGACCATGATGCTCAGGGTCGCAGCCTTGGCGCCGACTTCACCGCCGGATACCGGAGCGTCCAGGTAGGTGGCGCCGGTGGCCTTGATTTTCTCGGCGAAGGCTTTGGTGGCGGTAGGGGAGATCGAGCTCATGTCGATCACTACCTTGTTCGGGCCAACGCCCAGGGCCACGCCGTTCTCGCCGAACAGTACCGAGTCCACCTGTGGGGTATCGGGCACCATGACGATGATGAATTCAGCTTCCTGGGCGACTTCTTTCGGGTTCGCCAGGGCTACGGCGCCAGCGGCGACCAGGTCGGCCGGGGCAGCATCGTGGTGACTGGACAGGAACAGGCTGTGACCGGCTTTTTGCAGGTTCTGCGCCATTGGGTGGCCCATGATGCCGGTGCCGATAAATCCGATTTTAGCCATGAGAAAAGCCTCTTGTAATTATTCAATCTCGGCTGGTTGGCCTGGCCCCCGTGGGAGCTGGCTTGCCAGCGATAGGAACGAATGGGTGTGTCAGTGAGGGCCTCTTCGCTGGCAAGCCAGCTCCCGCAATGGGGGCGACGAGGCCGTCGGCGGATCAGATTGCGTTGTGCGATTTCAACCAGCCAAGGCCAGCTTCGGTGGTGGTCAGCGGCTTGTATTCACAGCCCACCCATCCCTGGTAGCCGATGCGGTCCAGGTGTTCGAAGAGGAAGCGGTAGTTGATCTCGCCGGTACCCGGCTCGTTGCGGCCCGGGTTGTCGGCCAGTTGGATGTGGTTGATCTTGGCCAGGTTGCTTTCCATGGTACGGGCCAGGTCGCCCTCCATGATTTGCATGTGGTAGATGTCGTACTGCAGGAACAGGTTGCTGCTGCCGACCTCGGCCTGGATTTCCAGGGCCTGCTTGGTGGTGTTCAGGTAGAAACCGGGGATGTCGCGGGTGTTGATCATTTCCATGACCAGCTTGATCCCGGCGGCTTCCAGTTTATCGGCAGCGAACTTCAGGTTGTCGACGAAGGTCTTGCGCACGGTGGCGCAGTCCGGACCTTGTGGGCGGATACCGGCCAGGCAGTTGACCTGGGTGTTGCCCAGTACCTTGGCGTAGGCGATGGCCAGGTCCACGCCTGCGCGGAACTGCTCGACGCGGGCCGGATCGCAGGCGATACCACGATCACCCTTGGCCCAGTCGCCGGCCGGCAGGTTGAACAGCACCTGGGTCAGGCCGTGGGCATCGAGTTGCTGCTTGATTTCAGCCGAGCTGAAGTCGTACGGGAACAGATATTCGACACCGCTGAAGCCTGCATCGGCGGCAGCCTTGAAACGGGCGAGGAAGTCCTGCTCGGTGAACAGCATGGACAGGTTGGCGGCAAAACGTGGCATGGATGTCTCCTTGCAAAAGTGGGCCCTGCGCGTCACGCAGCAGGGCCGCCCAAGCGATCAGTCGAGCAGGGAAATCGCGGTTGGCGCGTCGTCGCCGACCAGCGCCAGGTCTTCGAATTCGTTGACCGCGTTGATTTCGGTGCCCATGGAAATGTTGGTCACACGCTCGAGGATAACCTCGACCACTACCGGTACCTTGAACTCTTCAGCCAGCTTCTGCGCCTTGAGCAGGGCCGGGGCGATTTCGCCTGGCTCGGTCACGCGCAGGGCCTTGCAGCCCAGGCCTTCGACCACGGCAACGTGATCGACGCCATAGCCGTTGAGTTCCGGTGCGTTGACGTTCTCGAACGCCAGCTGCACACAGTAGTCCATCTCGAAGCCACGCTGTGCCTGGCGGATCAGACCCAGGTAGGAGTTGTTCACCAGGACGTGAACGTACGGCAGGTTGAACTGCGCACCTACCGCCAGCTCTTCGATCATGAACTGGAAGTCATAGTCGCCCGACAGTGCAACGACCTTGCGGGTCGGGTCGGCCTTGACCACGCCCAGGGCCGCAGGGATGGTCCAGCCCAACGGGCCGGCCTGGCCGCAGTTGATCCAGTGGCGAGGCTTGTACACGTGCAGGAACTGGGCGCCGGCGATCTGCGACAGACCGATGGTGCTGACGTAGCAGGTGTCTTTGCCGAACACCTGGTTCATTTCCTGGTAAACGCGCTGTGGCTTGACCGGCACGTTGTCGAAGTGGGTCTTGCGCTGCAGGCTCGACTTGCGCTGCTGGCAGTCTTCCAGCCAGGCGCTGCGGTCCTTGAGCTTGCCGGCGGCTTTCCACTCGCGGGCCACTTCCAGGAATACGTCCAGGGCGGCGCCAGCGTCGGACACGATACCCAGGTCCGGGGTGAACACGCGGCCGATCTGGGTCGGTTCGATATCGACGTGGATGAAGCGACGGCCTTCGGTGTAGACGTCGACGGAGCCGGTGTGGCGGTTGGCCCAGCGGTTACCGATACCCAGCACCACGTCGGACTTGAGCATGGTGGCGTTGCCGTAGCGGTGCGAGGTCTGCAGACCGACCATGCCGACCATCAGCGGGTGATCGTCAGGGATGATGCCCCAGCCCATCAGGGTCGGGATCACCGGGATGCCGGTCAGTTCAGCGAATTCAACCAGCTTGTCGCAGGCGTCGGCGTTGATGATGCCGCCACCGGCGACCAGCAGCGGACGCTCGGCGGTGTCGAGCATGGCCAGGGCTTTCTCGACCTGGACGCGGTTGGCGGCAGGCTTTTGCACCGGCAGTGGCTGGTAGGCGTCGATGTCGAATTCGATCTCGGCCATCTGCACGTCGAACGGCAGGTCGATCAACACGGGGCCCGGACGGCCGGAGCGCATTTCATAGAAAGCTTTCTGGAACGCGTAGGGCACTTGGCCTGGTTCCAGAACGGTGGTCGCCCACTTGGTCACGGGCTTGACGATGCTGGTGATGTCGACGGCCTGGAAATCTTCCTTGTGCATGCGGGCACGCGGCGCTTGGCCGGTGATGCACAGGATCGGGATGGAGTCGGCGGAGGCGCTGTACAGACCGGTGACCATGTCGGTACCGGCAGGGCCGGAGGTGCCGATGCACACGCCGATGTTGCCGGCCTTGGTGCGGGTGTAGCCCTCGGCCATGTGCGAGGCGCCTTCAACGTGACGAGCGAGGACGTGATCGATACCGCCGACTTTCTTCAGTGCCGAGTACAGCGGGTTGATTGCAGCACCCGGAATACCAAACGCGGTTTCAACACCTTCGCGGCGCATCACCAGAACGGCTGCATCAATTGCTCTCATTTTGCTCATGGTTTTGTGCCTCTTTGATTTTGTAATTGTATACAAATGGCTTTTCGTCAGAGTGTATTCACGGCAGGCGACTCTGGTCAATCCATTTTCATCGGCGATGGGTGCTTTCGTCGGGAAGCCCGCAAAAAAGGCTTTTCGTCCGAATTGGGTTATCGCGTTGAAAATATTGTATACAAAAATATTCGCCATTGTGTTCTATTTGTTCTATTGATTTTTACACCTGCCCTCGGGCTCCTAACAACAAGAGGACCTTTCCATGAACGCATTGACCTTGAAAGTCGCCGTCAGCCTGGTGAACGCCGCGCTGGTGGCGGGCCGCAAGATCAACTCCGCTCCCCTGACCGTCGCGGTACTGGACAACGGCGGCCACCTGTTGGCACTGCAGCGCGAAGACGGTGCCAGCCTGCTGCGTCCGCAAGTGGCGATGGGCAAGGCCTGGGGTGCAATTGCCCTGGGCAAGGGCTCGCGCCTGCTGGCGCTGGACGCGCAGCAGCGCCCGGCGTTCTTCGCCGCGCTCAATGGCCTGGGGCAGAGCCCGGTGGTGCCGGCGCCGGGTGGCGTGCTGATCCGCAATCAGCAGGGCGTAGTGGTGGGGGCGATCGGTATCAGTGGCGATACCTCGGATATCGACGAGCAGTGCGCGATCAGTGCGATCGAAGAGGCGGGATTGACGGCAGATGCCGGCGTAGCAGCCTGACGGCAGGAGCGGCGGTGCGACGTCTCGACTTGCCCCGCCGTTCCTACACAGGTTTCAGGCGTCGGGTTCACACCCTTTGAGCACCAGGCGGATGATGGTCTGCGCCGCCGCCTCGTAGTCGCTGTCTTCCAGCTTGGCCTTGCCGGTGACCACCGAGATCTGCCAGTCGAAATCGGCGTAGGTCTGGGTAGCGGCCCAGATGCTGAACATCAGGTGGTGCGGGTCGATGGGAGCGATCTGCCCGCGGTCGATCCAGCCCTGGATACATTCGATGTTGTGCCGGGCCTGTTCGTTGAGCTGTTCGACCTGGCTCGGGCTCAGGTGCGGCGCACCGTGCATGATCTCGCTGGCAAATACCTTGGACGCAAACGGCAGGTCGCGGGAGATACGCACCTTGGAGCGTATGTACGCGCTCAACACCTCTTTGGCATCACCGTCGGCGTTGAACGGTGTGGACGCCTGCATGATCGGTTCGATGATGCTTTCCAGGACCTCGCGGTAGAGGTTTTCCTTGGATTTGAAGTAGTAGTAGACGTTGGGCTTGGGCAGCCCGGCCTTGGCCGCGATGTCGCTGGTCTTGGTGGCGGCAAAGCCCTTGTCGGCAAATTCCTCGCTGGCCGCGCGCAGGATCAGTTCTTTGTTGCGCTCGCGAATGCTGCTCATGGTTGACGCTGTTCCTCGTGTCGGGCCGCAAGCGGCACCGGGCCTGAAAGGGCGGTTGCGCATGGTAGCACCGCGTTCGCAAAGGGCTCAAGGTGGCGACTTTGGGCTATGCTGAGTACCTCTTAACCCGCTGGAATCAGGCAAACATGGCAGGAAGCAGTCTTCTGGTATTGATCGACGATATCGCCACGGTATTGGACGATGTCTCGGTGATGACCAAGGTCGCGGCGAAAAAGACCGCGGGGGTGCTGGGTGACGACCTGGCGCTCAATGCCCAGCAGGTCACCGGAGTGCGGGCCGAGCGGGAAATTCCAGTGGTCTGGGCGGTGGCCAAGGGCTCGTTCGTCAATAAGCTGATCCTGGTGCCGGCGGCGCTGCTGATCAGCGCCTTCATCCCCTGGGCGGTGACGCCGCTGTTGATGATCGGCGGTGCCTTCCTGTGTTTCGAGGGATTTGAAAAACTCGCCCACAAGTTCCTTCACAGCAAGGCTGAAGACCACGCCGAGCATCAAGCCAGGACCGAAGCCCTCGCCGATCCTGCGGTCGACCTGGTGGCCTTCGAGCAGACCAAGATCAAGGGAGCAATTCGCACCGACTTCATTCTGTCGGCAGAGATCATCGCCATCACCCTGGGCGCGGTCGCCGGTGCACCGCTGACCCAGCAGATCATCGTGTTGTCGGGTATCGCTATTGTCATGACCATCGGGGTGTATGGCCTGGTGGCGGGCATCGTCAAGCTCGACGACCTGGGCCTGTGGCTGACCCAGAAAGCCTCCCGTGCAGCCCAGGCGCTGGGCAATGGCATTCTGCAGGCGGCGCCCTACATGATGAAAAGCCTGTCGGTGATCGGTACTGCAGCGATGTTCCTGGTCGGTGGCGGGATTCTGGTGCACGGCGTGGCGCCGCTGCATCACGCAATCGAAGCCTTCAGCGAAGGGCGGGGCGGGGTATGGATGGGGGCGTTGCTCAATGGCGGGGTGGGGATTGTGGCCGGGGCGACGGTGCTCGCCGTGGTCGCCGTTGTTGGCAAGCTCTGGCGGGCTGTGAAGGGTTGAGATTGATCGCGGGGCAAGCCCGCTCCTACCGGTGGGGGAGGAGTGGGCTTGCCCCGTGATTTCATCAGAAGTGCACTTTCACGAGGAAGCTTGCAGTGTTCTGGTCGGTATCGAAGGCGTCGCTGTCCTTGATGCCGTACTTGTTCTTCCAGTAGTCGTATTCGAAACCGACGTACAGCTGCTTCTCGCCCCAGTTCAGGGCCTTGCCCAGGTCGTACTTGACCTGTGGGTTGAAGTGCAGGTTGGCGTGGTAGGTGCCACGGCGGCTGGTGGCATCGTTATCGACGACCCAGTCCATGAAGCCATCGATGAGAATGTCGGATTTGCCCACAGGGATGGTGTAGGACCATACCGGGGTGATCTGCCAGACGTTGTCACCGGCACGGCTGCCTTCGGTGTTGCGCTGGTAGAAGTTCAGCTGGAAGTAATCGAAGCCCGGGATTGCCAGGTCGAAACCAGGACCGATCAGGTAAGACTCGGTATCGCCCTCGCCAAACTCGTAGGTCATGGCCAGCAGCACGTCCTTGATCGGGCCGAACTCCAGCTTCTGGTCGAAGATCTTGCCGAACGACAAGCGCGGTTGAATCTCGCCATAGTAGGTGTTCGGACCGTTGTTGAAGTCCTTGTCACCGTTATAGAAGATCTTGTCGACGAAGATGAAGTTGTCGCCGTACTTCCAGGCGTCGGCGTGCTCGAACGTCACGGTCTGCTGGATTTGCGGGTTGACGGCAAAGTTCTTGCCCCACAGATAGGTCAGGCTGTTGTTCTGCCATTGCAGCAGGTCGCCGGCGGTGGCGGCGGTACTGGCCGCCAGCAGGCCGCCGGCGAGAATCAGGCTATTGGTAATGCGCATCGCTGTGTTGCTCCCTTGATTGAATCTGTTGTCGGTACTCTGAGCGGCACCGTTTGGTTTAATACTTGTCTTTCGAGTCAGTTTTTTTCGATTGGCCACAGCTAATTGGCAAGAGCTGCGCCAACTTTCCGGTTACGGCACAACAATCCTGCTCGACGTCTTTCTGAACAGCTGAAAAAGGGACATCAGGTTGGCATCACGCCTGCCAACCGCCCGAATTCATTGACTGAGCGGTCAGCAAACGCGGGCAGAAATCCGTCCTGCCCTATCGAGGGGGCGCGCAGATTACTGGCTTGCGCGCGGGTCCTCAAGTGCTCCGTCATGGAGCGGGTGTGGCTAAAACTGTGCGTTTGGTCAGGTTTTAGAAGTGAACCTTCACCAGGGCACTGGTCACACTCTGGTTGGTATCGAGCCGTCCACTGTTCTCGATGCCGTATTTATCTTTCCAGTAGCTGTATTCGATGCCCACGTACAACTGCTTGGCGCCCAAATTCAGGGCCTTGCCCAGATCGTATTTGACCTGTGGGTTGAACTGCAGGTTGGCATGGTAGGTGCCGCGGCGGGTTTCGTCGTTGTCGACCACCCAGTCCATGTAGCCATCGACGAGGATGTCGGATCTGCCCACGGGAACGGTAAAGGAAAAGGTCGGGGTAATCTGCCAGACACCATCGCCGGGGCGGCTGCCTTCGGTGTTGCGCTGCATGATGTTGAGGGTGAAGTAGTTGAAGCCGGGAATTGCCAGGTCAAAGCCGGGGCCGATCAGGTAGGCCTCGTTGTCGCCTTCGCCGGACTCGTAGGTCATGGCGACCAGTACGTCCTTGATCGGGCCGAATTCGAATTTGCGCTCGAAGATCTTGCCGAACGACAGGCGGGGGCTGAACTCGCCGTAGTAGGTGTTGCTGCCTTTGTTTCGGTCGGTGCCGCCGTTGTAGAAGATCTTGTCGACGAACAGGAAGGTATCGCCGTATTTCCACTTGTTGGCGTGTTCGAAGGTCACCGTCTGCTGGATTGCAGGGTTGACCTGGAAGTCCTTGCCGTAGAGATAGGTCAGGCTGTTGGTGTGCCAGAGCAGCAAGTCCCCTGCGGTGGCTGGCAAAGCGGCCAGCAGACTGCTGCCCAGCAGAAGGGAAGTGGTGATGCCTTTCATGTTGTGATTCCCGGCATTGTTATTGTTGGTTTTGGGTTTTTCGGCGCGAGGCGCCCCGGCCGACCCGCTCCTACGGGTCGACGGTCCTGCGTATTGCTCGGGTGAAGCCGGGCGGCATGCGCCGCCCGAAAACTCAGTGCTGGTGGGCGGCTTCGTTATGCGCCGCACGTTCGGCGCCGCCCAGGATGTTGAACAGCAGGTTGAGGACCAGCGCGCTGACCGTGGCCATGGCGATACCGCTGTGGGTGATCGGTTCCATCCACTGGGGCATCTGCGAGAAGAATTCGGGGCGCACCACTGGAATCAGGCCCATGCCGACGCTGACGGCAACCAGCAGCTGGTTGCGGCGGTCGGCGATGTCAGCTTCCTGGAGGATCTTGATGCCGGTGGCCGCGACCATGCCGAACATCGCGATCGAGGCACCACCGAGTACCGCAGGCGGGATCGAGGCGATCAGGAAGGCGGCCTTGGGCAGCAGGCTGAGCAGGATCAGGAAGCCGCCGGCAACCACGGTGACATAGCGGCAGCGCACGCCCGTCATCTGCACCAGGCCGATGTTCTGGGCGAACGAGGAGTGGGTGAAGGTGTTGAAGAAGCCGGCAACGAAGGACGCACCGGCGTCGCACATCAGGCCGCGGCGCAGCATGCCCGGGGTGACTTCACGGTCGGTGACCTTGCCCAGGGCCAGGAACATGCCGGTGGACTCGACGAAGATGATCACCACTACCAGGCACATCGACAGGATCGGGGCGAGGCTGAAGGTCGGCATGCCGAAGTGCAGCGGCGTCACCACTTGCACCCATGGAGCGTCGTCCAGGCCCGAGAGGTCGACCATGCCGATGGAACCGGCGAGGATGTAGCCCAGGCCCATGCCGATCAGCACCGAGACATTGACCCAGAAGCCACGCATGAAGCGGTTGACCAGCAGGATGGTGGCCAGTACCAGGGCAGCGACGGTCAGGTAGACGGGGGAGCCGAAGGTTTCGGCTTCGGCGCCACCGCCGGCCCAGTTGACTGCAACCGGGAACAGCGACAGGCCGATCGAGGTGATGACCGTGCCGGTCACCAGCGGTGGGAAGAAACGCACCACCTTGGACATGAACGGGGCGATCAGCATGCCGAAGAAACCGGCCGCGATGGTCGCACCAAAGATACCTTGCAGGCCGACACCGGGCATGCCGGCCATGGCCACCATGCTACCCACGGCAGCAAAGCTTGCACCCATCATGACTGGCATGCGGATGCCAACTGCGCCAATGCCGAACGACTGGACGATGGTGGCGACACCAGCGACCAGCAGGTCGGCATTGATAAGGAAAGCGACTTCTTCACGAGAAAGGCCGGCGGCCTGGCCAATGATCAGTGGCACGGCGATCGCGCCTCCGTACATCAGCAAGACATGTTGTAGACCCACCAGGAACAGTTGGAGCATTGGCAGTGGCTGTCGTGGGGGCGCAACGGGGATGTACGCCTTGCGTGACTCGGACATGCAACACCTCGGTTTTGTTTTTATTCTTTAGAGCTGCAAGCTTCAAGCGCCAACCTCCAAGAAGAAGGTCGCGCTTGGCTTGCAGCTTTTTTTGCTTGTCGCTTACAGCTGGCAGCCTGCGGCCGCCTCAGTTCGTCGGTGCACCCTTGGCGATCCAGGCACCGATCAGTTCACGTTCCTGCTGGGTCATCTGAGTGATGTTGCCCAGGGGCATGATCTGCGTGGTGACGGCTTGCGCCTGGATGCGCGCCGCCTGTTGCTGGATCTGTTGCGGGGTGTCGAGCATCACACCGGCAGGTGCGGCGCTGAACAGCGGGCTGGTCGGCTTGGCCGAATGGCACACGGCGCAACGTTCCTGGATGACGCTGTGGATCTTGTCGAAGCCGGCATCGTCGAGCTTGGCGACGTTGGCCGCGGGTGCCTCGGCAGGGGCAGCAGCCTGGGCAGGTTCGGCGGCTTTCTCTGCAGCTTTTTCGGCGGCAGTCTTGCCACCCAGGGCGGTCTCCGGCAGCGGCTGGTACTCGACCTTGGCTGCGGCTTGCTCAGGAGCGGTCGGCATCGGCGCAGGGCCTGTGACGTAGGCCAGGCAGATCATCGACAGGGCGCCGACTGGCAGGGTCCAGGCGTACTTGTTGCTGTCGTGGCGGGTGTTGAAGTAATGACGAACCAATACTGCAGCCACCGCGATGCCGGCCAGGATCAGCCAGTTGTACTGGCTACCGTAGGTGCTCGGGAAGTGGTTGCTGATCATGATGAACAGCACCGGCAGGGTGAAGTAGTTGTTGTGCCGCGAGCGCAGCAGGCCCTTGGCCGGCAGTACCGGGTCGGGAGTCTGGTTGGCTTCGATGGCGGCGACCAGCTGACGCTGGGCCGGCATGATGATGCGGAACACGTTGCCGACCATGATGGTGCCGATGATCGCGCCGGTGTGCAGGTAGGCACCACGACCGCTGAACACTTGGCTGAAGCCGTAGCACGCCGCGATGACCAGCACGAACAGTACCAGGCCCAGCAGGGCAGGGCGCTTGCCCAGTGGCGAGTCGCAGAGGAAGTCGTAGATGAACCAGCCGGCGATCAGGGAGCCAACACCGATGGCGATGCCTTCACCGCCCGAGAGGGTGCTGCCAGGGGCCAGCAGGTACAGGGTCGGGTTCCAGTAGAACACCAGGCACAGCAGGGCGATACCCGACATCCAGGTGAAATAGGCTTCCCATTTGAACCAGTGCAGGTTCTCCGGCATTTTTGGCGGAGCCAGCTTGTACTTCTCCAGGTGGTAGATCCCGCCACCGTGAATCGCCCAGAGATCGCCGGAAAGACCGTCGCGCGGATTGGCGCGGTTGAGGTTGTTCTCCAGCCAGACAAAGTAGAACGACGCGCCGATCCAGGCCACGCCAGTGATCATGTGAACCCAACGCACGCTCAGGTTCAGCCATTCCAACAGATGTGCTTCCACAGTCTTTACCTCTACCCTGGCATCCTGTTGCCGGATGCTCAGGTCTTCTCTTATTGGTGGGGGGCGAGGATCAGTTGCTCATCCTCATTGAAAAAATGCTCATCGCAGTTGTTGCCAGTGCCACTGCGATCAACCACCAGGAAGTCATCCCGCTTTTCGATCGTCAGCACCGGGTGGTGCCAGACGCCGCGATGGTAATTGATGCCCTGCCTTCCATTGCTGCGGAAGGCGCGGACAAGGCCCGATACAGGTGCATCGCCAAGTGGCGCGACCACGATCAGAAAGGGGTTGCCGAGCAGCGGGATGAAAGCCTGGCTGCCCAGCGGATGGCGCTCCAGCATGCGAACGGTCAGTGGCATGTCCAGCGCGTCGGCGCGGAAGATGCTGATGATCGCGTTGTCCTCGGGCTGGGCGGTCTCGACCGTCGCCAGCTTGTGGAAGCGCATGGTCGAACCGTTGTTGATCATGAAGTGGTCGCTGCCGTCGGTTTCGATCACGTCACCGAAAGGGGCGAAGGCTTCTTTGGTCAATGGCTCAATCACTAAAGTGCGCATGCGGATTCTCTTTTTTCTGTGTTGTGGAGGGTTTCGCTCTCGGTGCCTGGGGCCCTGGGTACGCTCGCGTGGCGCACTCGGGCCCGATGGCATCGGCGTCCCTTTAAAGTTGCAGCAGGCGGAACAGGGCAATCAGGTTGATCTGCGCCAGCGCTTCCTTGAATTCGGCCTCGACCGAGTTGTGGATGCGTTTTTCGAACGAGGCGAGGATCTGGTGCCGGTTGCTGCCTTTTACCGCCATGATGAACGGGAACTTGAACTTGGCCTTGTAGGCGTCGTTGAGTTCGGTGAAGCGTTTGAATTCTTCGGCGGTGCACTGGTGGATACCGGCGCCGGCCTGTTCGTTGGTGCTCGATTCGGTCAGTTCACCCTGGATGGCGGCCTTGCCGGCGAGGTCCGGGTGAGCGTTGATCAGCGCCAGTTGGGCGTCATGATCGGCGCTGAGCAGGATGTCGCTCATGCGCTGGTGCAGGGCTTCGATCTGATCGACTTCCTGCAACTGGCCCAGGTCGTAGGCCTTCTCGGCAACCCAGGGCGAGTGTTCGTAGATGTCGGCAAAGGCTTCGACGAACGCAGCGCGTTCCAGGGACGAAGGCTTGAGGGTCTTGAAAGCGGTCATTAGGCGTTCTCGGCTTTGTAAGGGTGGGTGGCATGCCAGTGACGGGCGATGTCCACGCGCCGGGCGAACCAGACCTGATCATGGCTCTTGGCGTATTCGACGAAGCGCTTGAGTGCGGCCAGGCGGGCCGGGCGACCGACCAGGCGGCAGTGCAGGCCGATCGACAGCATCTTCGGTGCTTCGGCGCCTTCCTCGTACAGGACGTCGAAGGCGTCCTTGAGATACTGGAAGAACTGCTCGCCGCAATTGAAGCCCTGGACCTGGGTGAAGCGCATGTCGTTGGTGTCCAGGGTGTACGGGATCACCAGGTGCGGCTTGCCGGTCGGATTGTTCGGTTCCCAGTAGGGCAGGTCGTCGTCGTAGGTGTCGCTGTCGTAGAGGAAACCGCCTTCCTCCATCACCAGGCGACGGGTGTTGGGACCGGTGCGGCCGGTGTACCAGCCTACGGGGCGCTCGCCGGTGAGTTCGGTGAGGATGCGGATGGCTTCGAGCATGTGCTCGCGCTCCTGGGCCTCGTCCATGTTCTGGTAGTCGATCCAGCGGTAGCCGTGGCTGCAGATTTCGTGGCCGGCTTCGGCCATGGCGCGGATCACGTCGGGGTGGCGCTGGGCGGCCATGGCGACAGCGAAGATGGTCAGCGGGACACCGGTGTCCTTGAACAGCTTGAGCAGGCGCCAGACGCCGGCGCGGCTACCGTACTCGTAAAGCGATTCCATACTCATGTTACGAGCGCCCTGCAGGGGCTGGGCGGCGACCATTTCCGAGAGAAAGGCTTCCGATTCCTTGTCTCCGTGAAGAATGTTGCGCTCGCCACCTTCTTCGTAATTGAGCACGAAAGACAAAGCGATGCGGGCATTCCCCGGCCAGCGCGGATGGGGTGGGGTATTGCCGTAACCGATCAGGTCGCGAGGATAATCAGCGCTCACTGCAGTCTTCCTTCTTATACGTGTCAACGGAGGGCGTGGCGCCCGGGATGGGGTATCGGCCACGTCGATGAGATGATTGTATACAACTTTGTTTGCGGTTTGTAAGCCTGTTTTTTCGTATTTCTTTGCCTTTTTACCCCGAAACCCCACTGCGAGAGCCCTGCAAGAAACCTGCCTGATCGGTCAGTTAATGACGTTGGCGTCGGCTGGCGGCGCGGTTTTGCGACTGATGGTGTATTTACAGGGGGTGAACGGTGTGTCAGGAAAGAATACCGAATTATTGTGTACAATTTATCTGGAAAATGTCTTAATAATCCGACAGCCGTAAGCTGCCGTGTTTCCTCCCGGTGGCTTGCGGGTATTTTTTGCCCACAGATAGAACAGAGGCGAGCAAGCAATGGGACGTTTGACCACGCATGTACTGGATGCCGCTCATGGCTGCCCTGGCAGCTCGATCAAAGTCGAGCTGTACCGGGTCGAAGGCCAGCAGCTGGAACTGGTGAATACCACCCTGACCAACAGCGATGGCCGTTGCGACGCGCCGCTGCTGCAAGGCGACGACTACCGCAGCGGTGTGTACCAGCTGCAGTTCAGCGCCGGCGACTACTACCGTGCTCGCGGCGTGAAACTGCCAGAGCCTGCATTTCTTGACGTGGTGGTACTGCGTTTTGGCATCAGCGCCGAGCAGGATCACTACCACGTACCGCTGTTGATCTCGCCGTACAGTTACTCGACCTATCGCGGAAGCTAGTTGGTCGCTAGATGAATCTTCGTAGGTCCTTGCCCGCTCACACTGGCGGGCTTTTTTTTGCCCGGAGCTTTTATCGCGAGGCAAGCCCGGTTCCACCGGTAGGAGCGGGCTTGCCCCGCGATGAGTATCTCAAACCAATAAAAAGCCCCACCCGAAGGTGAGGCTTTGGCGGTGTTGCAGGCAGCAGTGTTACAGGAACACGAACTTGGCGATAAAGATCGCTGTCAGGACCCACAGGCTGGCCGAGATCTCGCTGAAGCGCCCTGTACCGGCCTTGAGCACCACAAAGGTGATAAAGCCCAGAGCGATGCCGTCGGCGACCGAGAAGGTCAGCGGCATCATGATTGCGGTGACGATCGCCGGAATGCTGTCGGTGGCTTCATCCCAGTTGATGTGTGCCATGCTGCCCATCATCAGCATGGCGACATAGATCAGTGCGCCCGCAGTGGCATAGGCAGGGATCATCCCGGCAAGCGGGGCGAAGAACATCGCGGCGATGAAGAACAGGCCCACCACGACTGCGGTCAGGCCCGTACGGCCCCCTGCGGCAACCCCCGCGGCACTCTCGACATAACTGGTGACCGGCGGTACACCCACCACTGCACCAAATACGCTGGAAGCACTGTCGGCCTTCAACGCCCGCGACAGGTTCTCGATGCGGCCGTCGGCATTCACCAGGTTAGCCCGCTGGGCCACGCCCATCAGGGTGCCGGCGGTGTCGAACATGTGCACGAACAGGAAGGCGAACACCACGGCGATCATGCTGACGTTGAACACGCCTGCCACGTCCATGGCCATCCAGGTCGGTGCCAGGCTCGGTGGCAGCGAGAACAGCCCGCCGTATTCCACCAGTCCCAGGCCCCAGCCGGCGAGGGTAACGCTGATGATGCTGATCAGGATCGCACCGAACACCCGGTGGTAGCTGAGCACGGCAATCATCAGGAAGCAGATGGCTGCCAACAGCGGGCCAGGCTCGTGCAGGGAGCCGAGCTTGATCAGGGTGGCCGGGCTGTCGACGACAATTCCAGCTGTTTTAAGACCGATCAGTCCGAGGAACAATCCGACGCCGGCACCCATTGCATGACGCAGACTCACGGGAATGCTGTTGAGCAGCCATTCACGCACCCGCGACAAGGTCAGCAACATGAACAGCACCCCGGAGACAAACACCGCGCCCAGCGCAGCTTCCCAGGTGTAGCCCATGGTGCCGACCACGGTATAGGTAAAGAAGGCGTTGAGCCCCATGCCCGGTGCCAGGCCGACCGGCCAGTTGGCATACAGGCCCATCAACAGGCAGCCCAGGGCGGCGGCGATACAGGTGGCGACGAAGGCCGCTCCGTGATCGATGCCGGCATCGGCCATGATGTTGGGGTTGACGAAGATGATGTAGGCCATGGTGATGAACGTGGTCAGGCCGGCGATCATCTCGGTCTTTACGGTGGTGCCATGTAGCTTGAGTTTGAAAATCCGCTCCAGCCAGCTCGTTTCGAGCGGTGGGGCAAGATCCAGCGTAGGGGCTTCGGATTTGCGGCTTTCCACAGCGTGTACTCCTCAAGTCTTTTCTTGTTTTTCAGAACCGGTCCTGCGCACGCACTAGGGGGCTCTGTGAGGCGGATGGGATGGCAGGCGACCGGACCTTTTGTTGACTTCTGAGTCAGGAAGTTGCACGAGGGGATTATGCGTTTGTATACAAAGAATGCAAATAATGTTTTTGTTGTTGTGCGCAGATAATTTCGCCGAGCAGCTATAAAGGCCATCATCCACTGCAGAAATCCCTGCGGCTGTGTACAATGTGCGCATACCTTAATCGTTTAATTTTCTTTCCAAGACTTGCCACCGCCCCACTGACTGCTATTAAAGTCTGGGTCCGACTGGCGGATCTCCGTGCTCGAGTGCCCATGAACGAACAGCTGCAACCCCTCAAGAAACCAGTGCGTACCGGCAAGGCCGGGCGCAGTGGAACCCAGGACGACATCGTCTACGCGCATATTTTCGAGGCGATTCTCGAGCAGCGCCTGGCGCCGGGTACCAAGTTGAGCGAGGAAGCGCTGGGCGAAATCTTTGGCGTCAGCCGTACCATCATTCGTCGCGCGCTGTCGCGCCTGGCCCATGAAAGTGTGGTGCTGCTGCGGCCCAACCGCGGTGCGGTGGTAGCCAGCCCAACCGTCGAGGAAGCCCGCCAGGTGTTCTTCTCGCGTCGCATGGTCGAGCGCGCCATCACCGAACTGGCCGTCGAGCACGCCACGGCCGAGCAGCTCAACGAACTGCGCCAGATGGTGCGCGAAGAGCGCGACAGCTTCTCGCGCGGCGATCGTGGCGCCGGCATCCGCCTCTCGGGCGAATTCCACCTTAAGCTCGCCGAAGCGGCCGGCAATGCACCCCTGATCAGCTTCCAGCGCAGCCTGGTCTCGCAAACTTCGCTGATCATCGCCCAGTACGAAAGCGGCAACCGCTCGCACTGCTCCTACGATGAGCACATGCAACTGATCGACGCCATCGAGGCCCGTGATGTGAATCAGGCGGTCAGCCTGATGATGCACCACATGGACCACATCGACAGCAAGCTCAACCTCGACGAAGAAAGCGCCTCGGACGACCTGCATGCAGTGTTCTCGCACTTGTTGCAGACCAAGAAGCGCAGTTCGGTACCGGTTAAAGGTTGATCGAACTTCTTTGGGGCCGCTTTGCGGCCCTTCGCGGATGAATCCGCTCCCACCGATTTTTTTGAAGTCCTTATGCGGCCGAGCTGATCGGTATCCGATCTAGTGTTGGAAGGACAGCCCGCAGTCCCCGCATGCCTTCCTGTCATTTGCGTACTGGTCGCTACAGCGAATCTGGACGTATCTATTTGTTGACCTCCAATACGCGGGGTCGCTGTCCTGTTTTCAGCGAATTCCATTCTGGCCGTCTTCTGGTACAGCAGTTTCGTGCGTCCGAAGAGGCAGGATTGGTGCGATCGCCGGCCAAGGTAAAAGCGGCCAGTGCCATTGCCTTCAATTGACATCAAGGCATTGTCGGTGAGCTTTGGTAGCCCAGGTTCTGGGATGCCATGTGGCTGTGGCTGTGGGAGTGGATTCTTCCGCGAAGGGCTGCAGCTGGCACTTCACCCAGCCTCTGCTAGATTCTCACCTGCTCCATACCGCAATCCTTCATCAAGCAGTTGGGCTTGCGCGCTACGCGTGGAACTTCAACTACTTGAGGACAGGTATATGTCGATGCCCCTGAGCAAACGCATGGGTGCTGAACTGATCGGGACGTTCTGGCTGGTGTTGGGTGGTTGTGGCAGTGCGGTGCTGGCGGCCTCCTTGCCGGCGGGCATCGGCCTGGTCGGTGTGGCAATGGCCTTCGGTCTCACCGTGCTGACGATGGCGTTCGCCATCGGTCATATCTCCGGTTGTCATCTGAACCCCGCCGTCTCGGTGGGCCTGGTGGTGGGTGGACGATTCCCGGCCAAGGAGCTGCTGCCCTATATCGTCGCCCAGGTGATCGGCGCCATTCTGGCCGCTGCGGTGATCTATTTCATCGCCAGTGGCAAGGAGGGCTTCGATGTGGCTTCCGGCCTTGCCTCCAACGGTTATGCCGAACATTCACCGGCCGGTTATTCGCTGGCCGCAGGCTTTGCCAGTGAAGTGGTGATGACGGCGATGTTCATCCTGATCATCATGGGCGCCACCGACAGCCGTGCACCGGCAGGCTTTGCGCCGATTGCCATCGGCCTTGCCCTGACCCTTATCCATCTGATCTCGATTCCAGTGACCAATACCTCGGTCAACCCGGCGCGCAGCACCGGGCCTGCGCTGTTCGTCGGCGGCTGGGCGCTGCAACAGCTGTGGTTGTTCTGGGTGGCGCCGCTGATCGGGGCAGTGATCGGCGGCGCGGTGTACAAGGGACTGTTTCGCGAACCTTAGCGCTGGTGGACGCAACGGCCGGCCGCGAAGGTCTGCTTGACGGTGCGGTCGTCGCCAAGGGTCATCAGCACGAACAGCGTCTCGTCGATGCTGTTCGATTGCTGGATGCGGTAGTCCATCAATGGCGTGGCCTTGTAGTCCAGCACCACGAAGTCGGCATCGTTGCCAGGCTTGAGGCTACCGATGCGGTCGTCCAGGCACAGCGCCTGGGCGCCGCCCAGGGTGGCCAGGTACAGTGACTTGAACGGACTCAGGCGTGCGCCCTGCAGTTGCATGACCTTGTAGGCTTCGTTGAGAGTGTTGAGCAGCGAGAAGCTGGTGCCGGCACCCACGTCGGTCCCCAGGCCCACCTTGACCTTGAACTTCTCGGCCTGTGGCAGGTTGAACAGGCCGCTGCCCAGGAACAGGTTGGAGGTCGGGCAGAAGGCCACGGCCGAACCGGTTTCGGACAGGCGCTGGCATTCTTCGTCGCACAGGTGCACGCCGTGGGCGAACACCGAGCGCTCGCCGAGCAGCTTGAAATGGTCGTACACGTCCAGGTAGCCCTTGCGCTCCGGGAACAGCTCCTTGACCCAGTCGATTTCCTTGAGGTTCTCGCTCAGGTGGGTGTGCATGTACAGGTCAGGGAACTCACCCAGCAGTTGACCGGCCAGGGCCAGTTGCTCCGGCGTGCTGGTCGGGGCAAAACGCGGGGTAACGGCGTAGTGCAGGCGACCCTTGCCGTGCCAGCGCTCGATCAGCGCCTTGCTCTCGGTGTAGCCGGACTCGGCAGTGTCGGTCAGGTAGTCGGGGGCATTGCGGTCCATCATCACCTTGCCGGCGATCATCCGCAGGTCCAGGCGCTCGGCCTCTTCGAAGAAGGCATTGACCGACTCCGGGTGAACGCTGCCGAACACCAGCGCCGTGGTGGTGCCGTTGCGCAGCAGTTCTTCGACGAAGATCTTCGCGACCTTGTCGGCATGGGCCTTGTCGGTGAACTGTTTTTCGCAAGGGAAGGTGTAGGTGTTGAGCCAGTCCAGCAACTGCTCGCCGTAGGAGCCGATCATGCCGGTCTGCGGGAAGTGGATGTGGGTATCGATGAAGCCCGGGGTGATCAGTGCATCCTGGTAGTGCTCGACTTCGATATCGGCAGCGAGGCTCGGGAGCAGTTCGCTGGCATGGCCCAGGGCGCTGATCTTGCCCCCGTCGATTACCAGCAGACCGTCTTCGTAATATTGATAGGAGGCTTCGATGCCTACCTCGGCAGGGTCGGCGATGCTGTGCAGGATAGCGGCACGGTAGGCTTTGCGGGTTGCGCTCATAGGGCTCTCGTCATATGGCTTGGCTGCGCCGTGAAGGCGGCAGCAATTGGGCAATGGGGCCGGCATTGGCAGCGGTGTCATGCTGGCCGAAGCTGGCGTTGTAGGTGGCAATGATTTCTGCGGCGATGGACACGGCGATCTCGATCGGCAACTTGCCCTTGACCTCGGCCAGGCCCATCGGGCAACGCATGCGTTGCATCCGTTCTTCGCTGAAACCGCGGTCGCGCAGGCGATGCTCGAACTTGACTCGCTTGGTCTTCGAGCCGATCAGGCCGAACCAGGAAAAATCATTGCGCTTGAGGATCGCGGCGGTCAGCTCGAGATCCAGCTGGTGATTGTGGGTCATCACGATGCAGTAACTGCCGGCGGGCAGGTCGTCGACTTCATCGACCGGCTCTTCGCTGACAATCTTGCTGACCCCGGCAGGGATCGTTTCGGGAAATTCCTGCTCGCGCGAGTCGATCCAGCGTACCCGGCAGGGCAGCGCGGCGAGCAAGGGTACCAGAGCACGGCCCACATGGCCTGCGCCAAAAACGGCAATCTGCGCCTGGACCTGGCCCATGGGCTCGAACAGCAGCACGGTGGCGCCGCCGCAGCACTGGCCCAGGCTTGCGCCCAGGCTGAAGCGCTCCAGATGAGGGGACTCGCGACGCTCCTCGAGCATCTGCCGGGCGATCTTCATCGCCTTGTATTCCAGATGTCCGCCACCAATGGTGTCGAACAGCTGATGAGTGCCGACCACCATCTTGGAGCCGGCATTGCGCGGGGTGGAGCCACGCTCTTCGATGATCGTCACCAGTACGCAGGGTTCGCCGCGGGCTTGCAGGTCGGCGAGGGCGTTGATCCAGGTGTGCATAGTGTGTTGCCTCTTTGGTGCGTTATCGCGGGGCAAGCCCGCTCCTACCTGTAGGAGCGGGTTTGCCCCGCGACCAATCCACTACGGTGCTACAGGTTCAGCTTCAACAGCAGGCTGGGTAGCCGCCACCGCCTTGCGCATCTGCTCGCAACCCCACAGCACCCGCTCCGGCGTGGAAGGGGCATCGATCTTCGGTTGCACGCGGTAGTCGGCAAGGCTTGCCACCGCGTCCTTGATCGCGCACCAGGCTGCGATACCCAGCATGAACGGCGGTTCGCCCACGGCTTTGGAATGGAACACGGTGTCTTCCGGGTTCTTGCGGTTCTCCACCAGCTTGACCCGCAGATCGATCGGCATGTCGGCCACGGCCGGGATCTTGTAGCTGGCCGGGCCGTTGGTCATCAGCTTGCCCTTGGCATTCCACACCAGTTCCTCGGTGGTCAGCCAGCCCATGCCCTGAATGAAGCCACCTTCGACCTGGCCGATGTCGATGGCCGGGTTCAGCGAGGCGCCGACGTCATGCAGGATGTCGGTGCGCAGCATCTTGTACTCGCCGGTCAGGGTGTCGACGATCACCTCGGCGCAGGCCGCGCCAAACGCGAAGTAGTAGAACGGCCGGCCGCGAGCCTGGGCGCGATCGTAGTAGATCTTCGGAGTCTTGTAGAAGCCGGTGCTCGACAGCGACACCTGGGCAAAGTAGGCCTGCTGCACCAGCGTCTCGAAGCTGAGGATTTCATCGCGAACACGCACATGACCGTTGCGGAACTCGACATCTTCCTCGCTCACCTTGTACTGGCGGGCGGCGAATTCGGTCAGGCGCTTCTTGAGGATTTCAGCCGCGTTCTGGGCCGCCTTGCCGTTCAGGTCGGCGCCGCTGGACGCTGCAGTCGGCGAGGTGTTGGGCACCTTGTCGGTGTTTGTGGCGGTGATCTGGATGCGCTGGAAATCAACCTGGAACACTTCGGCCACCACCTGGGCAACCTTGGTATTCAGGCCCTGGCCCATTTCGGTGCCGCCGTGGTTCAGGTGGATGCTGCCATCGGTATAGATATGCACCAGGGCGCCGGCCTGGTTGAGGAAGCTGGCAGTGAACGAAATGCCGAACTTGACCGGCGTCAGTGCCAGGCCTTTCTTGAGGATCGGGCTGTTGGCGTTGAAGCGGCGGATCGACTCGCGGCGCTGCTGGTAGTCGCTGCTGGCTTCGAGTTCGGCCGTGATTTCCTCGAGCATGTTGTGCTCGACGGTCTGGTAGTAGTGGGTGACGTTGCGCTCGGTCTTGCCGTAGTAGTTGGCCTTGCGCACCGCCAGCGGATCGAGCACCAGGTGGCGGGCGATGTGGTCCATGACCTCTTCGATGGCAACCATGCCCTGCGGACCACCAAAGCCGCGGTAGGCGGTGTTGGAGGCGGTGTTGGTCTTGCAGCGGTGACCGTGGATGGTGGCATCGCCCAGGTAGTAGGCGTTGTCGGAGTGGAACATCGCCCGGTCGACAATCGAGGCCGAAAGATCCGGCGAGCAGCCGCAGTTGCCGGCCAGGTCGAAGTTGATCCCGTGCAGGCGCCCGGTGTCGTCGAAGCCGACGTCGTACTCGATGTAGAAGGGGTGGCGCTTGCCGGTCATCAGCATGTCTTCGACCCGCGGCAGGCGCATCTTGGTCGGCTGGCCGGTCAGGTGGGCGATCACGGCACACAGGCAGGCGGGGCTGGCTGCCTGGGTTTCCTTGCCGCCGAACCCGCCACCCATGCGGCGCATGTCGACGACGATCTTGTTCATCGACACGTCGAGCACTTCGGCCACCAGCTTCTGTACTTCGGTGGGGTTCTGGGTGGAGCAGTAGACGATCATCCCGCCGTCTTCGGTCGGCATCACCGAGGAGATCTGGGTTTCCAGGTAGAAGTGCTCCTGTCCGCCGATGTGCAGGGTGCCCTGCAGGCGGTGCGGGGCGCTGGCCAGGGCGCTGACCGAGTCGCCGCGCTGATGGGTGTGGCTGTCGAGGACGAAGTGCTTCTTGCGCAGGGCCTCGACCACGTCCAGTACCGGCTCCAGGTCTTCATACTCAATGATCGCCGCCATGGCGGCGCGGCGGGCGGTGTCCAGATCGCGGGCGGCGACGGCGACGACCGGCTGGCCGACGAACTCGACCTTGTCGATCGCCAGCAGCGGGTCGCCGGGCAGCAGGGGGCCGATGTCCTTCAGGCCCGGCACGTCTTCGTGGGTGATGGCAATGCGTACACCTTCGAAGGCGTAGCAGGGGCTGGTGTCGATGCTCAGCACCCGGGCGTGGGCCCGGTCGGACAGGCGCGCATAGACGTGCAACTGATTGGGGAATTCCAGGCGGTCGTCGATGTACACCGCTTCACCCGAGACATGCTTGTCGGCACTGTCGTGCTTGATGCTGGCGCCTACACCGGTGGTCAGGCCCTGGCTGAACAGTTCGGCCATTTCGGCCTGGCTTTTGGGGGCGTGATGATTAGACATAAGCGGTCACCCGAGTCTCGATGTGCGGCGTTTGCAGTTCGATGAAGTATTTGCGCAGCAGGTTCTGGGCACCGAGCAGGCGGTACTCCTTGCTGGCGCGGAAATCCGACAGCGGCGTGAAGTCTTCGGCCAGGGCCTGGCAGGCGCGCTCGATGCTGGCTTGGGTCCAGGGTTTGCCGACCAGGGCCGCTTCACAGGCGCGGGCCCGTTTCGGGATCGCCGCCATGCCGCCGAAGGCCATGCGTGCAGCTTCCACCACGCCATTTTCAATGCGCAGGTTGAACGCGGCGCACACTGCAGAAATATCGTCATCCAGTCGTTTTGACACCTTGTAGGCGCGGAATGTCCAGTCGGCCTTGGCCCGCGGCACGATGATCCTTTCGATGAACTCGCTTTCCTGGCGCGCGGTGATGCGGTAGTCGATGAAGTAGTCTTCAAGGGCCAGGGTACGGGTGCTTTCGCCCTTGCGCAGGACGATCTGCGCATCCAGGGCAATCAGCAGGGGCGGGGAGTCACCAATCGGCGAGGCGTTGCCGATGTTGCCGCCCAGGGTGCCCTGGTTGCGGATTTGCAGGGAGGCGAAGCGGTGCAGCAGTTCGCCAAAGTCGGGGTACTCGCGGCTAAGGGCGTCATAGCAATCGGTCAGCGGGGTGGCTGCGCCGATTTCCAGGTAATCGTCGCGGGTTTCGATGCGCTTGAGCTCGGCCACGTTGCCCACATAGATCATCACAGGCAGGGTCTTGTGGAACTGGGTCACTTCCAAGGCCAGGTCGGTGCCGCCGGCGAGCAGGCGAGCTTCCGGGTGAGAGCCATAGAGGTCGGCCAGGTCGGCCACGGTCAGCGGTACCAGGCAGCGCTTGTCGCCGCTGTTGAGCTCACCGGTTTCGCTCGGGGCGATGGCTTTGAGGCGGGCGATGGTCTGGGCTTCGCTGCTGTCGAACTGGTCAGGCCGGGCCTGGCAGCACGATTGTTCGGCGGCAGCGAGGATGGGGCGGTAACCGGTGCAGCGGCAGAGGTTGCCGGCCAGGGCTTCCTGGGCCTTGTGCAGGTCCGGTGCATCGCTGTTTTTTTGCAGGGCAAACAGCGACATGACAAAGCCTGGCGTGCAGAAACCGCACTGCGAGCCATGGCAGTCGGCCATGGCCTGCTGCACGCTGTGCAACTTGCCCTGGTGCTTGAGGCCTTCGACGCTGATCAATTGCTTGCCGTGCAGCGACGAAACGAAGGTCAGGCACGAGTTCAGGCTACGGTAGCGAATGTGCTCGCGGCCATCATCGTCCTGGCTCAATTCGCCGACCACCACGGTACAGGCGCCGCAATCGCCGCTGGCGCAGCCTTCCTTGGTACCGGATTTGCCCAGATGCTCGCGCAGGTATTGGAGCACGGTCAGGTTGGGATCCAGGGCATGCTCACTGCGCAGCTCCTGGTTGAGTAGAAACTGGATCACGGGAAGGCCTCACACGCGGTTTATTGTTGTTGAGCGGACTGTAAGCAGACTTGATTTTCAGGTCAACAAATTTCTGACCTTCGGGTCAGGAAATTTTCCACGCCATTACCCACCTGCCATAAGCGTTCTTCTATAGAGCATAGTTCCCTGTAGACACCCCGAATCTTTTGCGCCATTCGTGCCAACTTCTGCGTCCAGGCCCCTGCGCGGCGCCGGGGCAAGTGCGCTACAATTCGCCCCTTGTACACAGTTCAATGATTTTGAAGGAAAACCATGACGTTCAAGGCGCCGGACAGCCTCTCCGAGCAAATTGCCCACTACCTGGCCGAGCGGATCATTCGCGGCGAGCTCAAGCCTGCCGAGCGTATCCAGGAGCAAAAGGTCACCCAGGCATTGAATGTCAGCCGCGGCTCGGTACGCGAGGCGCTATTGATCCTCGAGCGGCGTCACCTGGTGACCATCCTCCCGCGTCGTGGCGCCCACGTGACCGAGCTCGACGAGCACAACGTGCGCAGCCTCTGCACCCTGATGGGCGAGCTCTACACCTTGCTGGGCAATGCCGTGGCGCAGAACTGGCGTACTGACGGCGACCTGGCGCCTTTCCTCAAGATCCAGCAGCGCCTGATCACCGCCCTCGAGCGCCAGGACATCCGCTCGTTCGTCGAAGACAGCTTTGCGGTGATGCGCGCGGCTTACCCGTTCGCCAACAATCCCTACCTGCAGGAAACCGTCGAGAACCTGCAGCCGGCCATGAGTCGTGCCTATTTCCTGGCGCTTGACCAGCGCAAGGCCGAGATGAGTGATTTCCTGGCGCTGTTCGCCAACCTGCTTGAAGCGGTGGTCGCTCGCGACCAGGCGCGCATCCGCACCGTGCTGGCCGAGTACTGCCAGCGCAGTTGCGAGCTGGTGCTGGCGGCACTGGCGACTCCCTGAGCATGCGCCTCAAGTGCATTCGCCTGGCCGGGTTCAAGTCGTTCGTCGACCCAACCACGGTCAACTTCCCCAGCAACATGGCGGCGGTGGTCGGGCCAAACGGTTGCGGCAAATCCAACATCATCGACGCCGTACGCTGGGTGATGGGCGAAAGCTCGGCCAAGAACCTGCGTGGCGAGTCGATGACCGACGTCATCTTCAATGGCTCGACCAGCCGCAAGCCGGTGAGCCAGGCCAGCATCGAGCTGGTCTTCGACAACTCCGATAGCACACTGGTTGGTGAATATGCCGCCTATGCGGAAATCTCCATTCGCCGCAAAGTGACCCGCGACGCCCAGAACACCTATTACCTCAATGGCACCAAATGCCGGCGCCGTGACATCACCGATATTTTCCTGGGTACCGGCCTGGGCCCGCGCAGTTATTCGATCATCGAGCAGGGGATGATCTCCAAGCTGATCGAGGCCAAGCCTGAGGACCTGCGCAACTTTATCGAAGAAGCCGCCGGCATCTCCAAGTACAAGGAGCGTCGGCGCGAAACCGAGAATCGCATCCGCCGCACCCATGAAAACCTCGAGCGCTTGACCGACCTGCGCGAAGAGCTCGAGCGCCAGCTGGAGCGCTTGCACCGCCAGGCCCAGGCCGCCGAGAAGTACAAGGAGTACAAGGCCGAGGAGCGCCAGCTAAAGGCGCAGCTGTCTGCCTTGCGCTGGCAGGCGCTGGATGAGCAGGTGAGTCAGCGCGAAGCGGTGATCGGCGATCAGGAGGTGGCCTTCGAGGCCCTGGTGGCCGAGCAGCGCAATGCCGATGCCAGCATCGAGCGCTTGCGTGACGGGCACCATGAGTTGTCCGAGCGCTTTGGCCAGGTTCAGGGACGCTTCTATTCGGTCGGTGGCGATATTGCCCGGGTCGAGCAAAGTATCCAGCACGGCCAGCAACGCTTGCGGCAATTGCAGGACGACCTCAAGGAGGCCGAGCGCTCGCGCCTGGAAACCGAGTCGCACCTGGGGCATGACCGCACGATGCTGGCCACCCTGGGCGAAGAGCTGGAAATGCTCGAACCCGAGCAGGAAATCACCCTGGCTGCCGCCGAAGAATCGGCCGCAACGCTGGAGGAAGCCGAAGCCACCATGCATGGCTGGCAAGAACAGTGGGACAGCTTCAACACCCGCTCGGCCGAGCCACGACGCCAGGCCGAAGTGCAACAGGCGCGGATCCAGCAGTTGGACCAGGCCCTCGAGCGCCTGTTCGAGCGCCAGCGCAAGCTGAGTGAGGAACGCGACCAGCTTAATGCCGACCCGGAAGATGCCGCCCTGGTCGAACTGGCGGAGCAGGTGGCCGGCAGCGAACTGGCGCTTGAAGACCTGCAGGTGCAAGAACAGCAGGTGATGGAGCAACTCGAAACCCTGCGTGAGCAACTGCACCACGCTGTCCAGGCCCAGCAGCGCACGCAAGGCGAGCTGCAGCGCCTGGGTGGACGCCTGGCGTCGCTCGAGGCCCTGCAACAGGCCGCCCTTGACCCAGGCACCGGTACCACGCAGTGGTTGCGCGACCAGGGCCTTGACCAGCGTCCGCGCCTGGCTGAAGGCTTGCGGGTCGAGCCGGGCTGGGAGTTGGCGGTCGAGGCCGTCCTGGGCGCCGACCTTCAGGCGGTGCTGGTTGACGATTTTTCGGGGCTCGACCTGGCGGCGTTCAGCCAGGGCGATCTTCGTTTGCTCGATGCGCGCGGCGAAGGTGCGCGGGTGCCAGGCAGCCTGCTGGACAAGGTCGAGGGGTGCATCGACCTGGCGCCCTGGCTCGGGCAAGTCAGGCCAGTGGATAGCCTGGAGCAGGCGTTGGCCCAGCGTGGCCAGCTCGCTGCCGGCCAGAGCCTGGTCAGTCGCGATGGCTATTGGGTGGGTCGGCATTTTCTGCGGGTCAACCGTGCCAGCGATGCCCAGGGTGGAGTGCTGGCGCGTGGCCAGGAGCTGGAGCGGCTGGGGCTTGAGCGTCATGAGCAGGAAGCGGCGCTGGAGTTGCTCGACGTCCAGCTCCGGGAGCAGCGCGAACAGCAGCAGGCCCTTGAGGAGCACCGCGAGCATTTGCGGCGGCGTACCCAGGACGAAGCCCGGCAGCAGAGTGAGTTCAATGCGCGCTTATCAGCGGGCAGGGCCCGGGCCGAGCAGTTGACCTTGCGCCGCCAGCGCCTGGAAGAAGAGTTGGCAGAACTGGTGGAGCAACGCGCACTCGAGAGCGAACACCTTGGGGAATCGCGGCTGCAGTTGCAGGAAGCGCTCGACCTGATGGCCCAGGACACCGAGCAGCGTGAGTTGCTCCTGGCCCAGCGTGACAGCCTGCGCGAGCGCCTCGACCGGGTGCGCCAAGAGGCTCGCCAGCACAAGGACCACGGGCATCAGTTGGCCGTGCGCCTGGGCTCGTTGCGCGCCCAGCACGATTCCACCCGCCAGGCGCTCGAGCGCCTGGAGCTGCAATCAGAGCGTCTTTCTGAAAAACGCGAACAACTTACGCTCAACCTTGAAGAAGGCGAGGCGCCCCTCGAAGAGCTGCGCCTGAAGCTGGAAGAACTGCTGGAAAAACGCATGAGCGTCGATGGCGAAATGCGTCAGGCACGGCTGCACATGGACGAAGCCGATCGCGAGTTGCGCGATGCGGAAAAGCGCCGTACCCAGGCCGAACAACAGGCCCAGCTGCTGCGTGGCCAGTTGGAGCAGCACCGTCTGGAGTGGCAAGGCCTGAGCGTGCGTCGCAAGACCCTCCAGGAGCAGCTGCAGGCCGATGGTTACGATTTGCAGGGCGTGCTGGCGACCTTGAGCGAGGCGGCCAGCGAACAGGAGGCCGAGCAAGAGCTGGAACGCATCGATGCGCGTATCCAGCGCCTGGGTGCGATCAACCTGGCGGCCATCGACGAATATCAGCAACAGTCCGAGCGCAAACGCTATCTCGACGCGCAGGATGCCGACCTGGTCGAAGCGCTGGATACGCTGGAAAACGTCATTCGCAAGATCGACAAAGAAACCCGCAACCGCTTCAAGGATACCTTTGATCAGATAAATGCCGGATTACAGGCACTTTTCCCAAAAGTTTTCGGTGGTGGCAGCGCTTACTTGGAACTGACGGGCGAAGATCTACTCGATACAGGGGTGACAATCATGGCGCGCCCGCCAGGCAAGAAGAACAGCACAATTCATTTGCTCTCGGGCGGTGAAAAGGCGCTGACGGCCCTGGCCCTGGTATTCGCCATTTTCAAACTCAACCCGGCACCGTTCTGCATGCTCGATGAAGTCGATGCGCCACTGGACGATGCCAACGTCGGACGATACGCCCGGCTGGTCAAGGAGATGAGTCAGACCGTGCAGTTCATCTATATCACTCACAACAAGATTGCCATGGAAATGGCCGATCAGTTGATGGGCGTGACCATGCATGAGCCGGGGTGTTCACGTCTTGTTGCAGTTGATGTGGAGGAGGCAATGGCCATGGTCGACGCCTGATTGGAGGCGATGCGGCGTGAACCTGCGGTAAATGGCCCTGTCAGTTGCGACAGACGGTGTAAAGTTATCTTTGGTCGTGCTAGCTTAATGTCACTTATTTTTTGCGTGGGTAAAACGCCTGTCAGAACATAGAGTTGGCGCCACGTTTTAAAGGGGTTTAAACCCTTTATTTTTCAGCATTTTTTACAGAGGCACGGGATTACATGGAAATCGGTCTGCGCGAGTGGCTGATCGTCATCGGCATCATTGTCATTGCCGGTATTCTTTTTGACGGCTGGCGCCGTATGCGCGGCGGCAAGGGCAAGCTGAAATTCCGTCTGGATCGCAGCTTTTCAAACCTGCCTGACGAAGAAGGTGGTGGCGGTGCAGAAGTACTGGGCCCACCACGGGTGCTGGACAACCATAAAGAGCCCGAGCTGGATGAGCATGACCTGCCATCCATGAGTGCCCCGGCGCGCGAGCGTGACAACAAACCCAAGGCGTCCAAGCGCAAGCGCGGCAGCGAGCCTCATCAGGGCGACCTGAACCTGGCCGCCGAGCCACGTGAGCGCGAGCCTGACCTGTTTGCCAGCGCTGACGACGATTTCCCGGATGAAACCCGTAACAATTCCGGCTACGGCGCCAGCGAAAGTCGTGATCTGCCGCCCGTCGAAGAAGTGCTGGTGATCAGCGTTATTTCCCGTGATGAAGGCGGCTTCAAGGGTCCGGCCCTGCTGCAGAACATCCTGGAAAGCGGCCTGCGCTTCGGCGAGATGGACATCTTCCACCGTCACGAGAGCATGGCCGGCAACGGCGAGGTGCTGTTCTCCATGGCCAACGCAGTCAAGCCGGGCGTGTTCGACCTCGACGACATCGATCACTTCAGCACCCGCGCCGTGAGCTTCTTCCTCGGTCTGCCGGGGCCGCGCCATCCGAAGCAGGCATTCGACGTGATGGTGGCTGCCGCACGCAAACTGGCCCACGAGCTCAATGGCGAGCTCAAGGATGACCAGCGCAGCGTGATGACCGCGCAAACCATCGAGCATTATCGCCAGCGCATCGTCGAGTTCGAGCGCCGTGCGCTGACTCAAAAACGCTAAAGGCTTCGCGCCGTGTAGGAGCGGGCTTGCCCCGCGATGAATCCCAAGCAAGAGCAGCCCCGGCTGCTCTTTTGCTTTGCAAGAGAACACAACCATGACTGTCCAATCCCGAATCCTTGAGCTGCGTGCCGAACTCGATCAGCACAACTACCGCTACTACGTGCTCGATGAGCCCAGCGTGCCGGACGCCGAGTACGACCGCCTGTTCAACGAGCTCAAGGCCCTGGAGGCCGAGCATCCGGAACTGGTGACGGCTGATTCGCCCACCCAGCGGGTCGGCGGCGCGGCGTTGTCGGCGTTCAGCCAGGTACGTCACGAAGTGCCGATGCTCAGTCTGGGCAACGCCTTTGAAGAGGATGACCTGCGCGAGTTCGACCGGCGGGTAGTGGAGGGGCTGGACCTGCCGGCAGGCGATCTGTTCGGCGATGGGGGGGCGGTGGACTACAGCTGCGAGCCCAAGCTCGACGGCCTGGCCGTGAGCCTGTTGTACCGCGATGGGCAGCTGGTGCAGGGCGCCACGCGCGGCGACGGCACCACCGGTGAAGACATCAGCGTCAATGTGCGCACTGTGCGCAACATCCCGCTCAAGCTGCAGGGTGAAGGCTGGCCAGCCGTGCTTGAAGTGCGGGGCGAGGTCTACATGTCCAAGGCCGGGTTCGAGCGCCTCAACCAGGCGCAGATCGAGGCAGGCGGCAAGACCTTCGCCAACCCGCGCAACGCCGCCGCGGGCAGCCTGCGTCAGTTGGACTCGAAGATCACGGCCAGTCGCCCGCTGGAGTTCTGCTGCTACGGGCTCGGCCAGGTATCGGCGCAGATCGCCGACACCCATATCGGCATTCTCGAGCAACTCAAGGCCTGGGGCATGCCGATCAGCCGCGAGCTGCGCCATGCCGCGGGGGTGGCCGAGTGCCTGGAGTACTACCGTGACATCGGGGCTCGACGCAACGAGCTGCCCTACGAGATCGACGGTGTGGTGTTCAAGGTCAACAGCCTGGCGTCCCAGCGCGAGCTGGGTTTCCGAGCCCGTGAGCCGCGCTGGGCCATCGCCCACAAGTTCCCGGCGATGGAAGAGCTGACCGAAGTGCTGGATGTCGAGTTCCAGGTCGGGCGTACCGGGGCGGTGACGCCCGTGGCCCGCCTCAAGCCGGTGAAGGTCGCCGGCGTTACGGTGGCCAACGCCACGTTGCACAACATGGACGAAGTGGCGCGCCTGGGCCTGATGATCGGCGATACCGTGATCATCCGCCGTGCCGGTGATGTGATTCCCCAGGTCATGCAGGTGGTCACCGAGCGCCGCCCGGCCGATGCCCGGCCTGTGCATATTCCGACCCAGTGCCCGGTGTGCGGTTCACAGGTCGAGCGTACACAACTCGTCAAGCGCAGCAAGGGCAAGGAAACCATCAGCGAAGGTGCGGTGTATCGCTGTGTCGGCCGCCTGGCCTGTGCGGCGCAGCTCAAGCAGGCCATCATCCACTACGTATCGCGTCGGGCCATGGACATCGAAGGCCTGGGTGAGAAGAGCGTCGAGCAACTGGTTGACGAAGGCCTGATTCGCTCGCCGGCTGACCTCTATCAACTGACCTTCGAGCAAATCGTCGACCTTGAAGGCTTCGCCGAGCTGTCGAGTAAGAACCTGCTGGCGGCCATCGAAGCCAGCAAGCAACCAGGCCTGGCGCGCTTCATCTATGCCCTGGGCATTCCGGATGTCGGCGAAGAGACGGCCAAGGTACTGGCTCGCTCGCTGGGCTCCTTGCAGCGTGTCATGGCGGCGTTGCCGCAGGTACTGACCTACTTGCCGGATATTGGCCTGGAAGTCGCCCACGAGATCCACAGCTTCTTCGAAGACGAGCACAACCGCACAGTGATCGCGCAGCTGCTCGAACGTGGCCTCTCGTTGCAGGATGAAGGTGAGCTGGCCGCCGAATTTGCGGCCAGCACCACCCTGGCCGGATTGATCGCCAAACTGGACATTCCTTCGGTAGGCCCGACCGGCGCCGAGAAGTTGGTCGCAAAGCTCGACAGCCTGGAAAAAATCATCGCGGCCGATGGCATCGACCTGCGCCAGGCGTTGGCTGCCAAGCCGGCCGAGGCCGTGCGCACGTTCTTCCAGGTGCCCGCCAACGCAGCCCTGGCCTTGGCCATCGAGGCGCAATTGCGTGAGTTCGGCATGCACTGGTCGAGCGAGAAAAAGGTCGCGGCGGGCTTGCCGCTGGCAGGGCAGACCTGGGTGCTGACCGGCTCGCTGGAGCGCATGAGTCGCGATGTGGCCAAGGACAAGCTCGAGAGCCTGGGCGCCAAGGTTGCAGGCTCGGTCTCGGCCAAGACCCACTGCGTGGTGGCGGGCCCGGGGGCAGGCTCCAAGTTGGCCAAGGCCAATGACCTGGGGGTGAAGGTGCTCGACGAGGATGCCTTTCTGGTGTTCCTCGGCGAGCACGGCATCCAGGCCTGACGGCAGCAAGCGCAACGGCGCCGATGGTCTAGGCTTGGCGAGCAGCCAGGAGGATCACCATGTACCGTTTCTTCGAACAGTTGGGGGCCCGGATCGCGGCCCCGTTTGTCAGCCAGGCGCAGCACCCGGATCGGGTCTGGCTGTGCCAGTGCGGTCAGTCGGTGTTCTTTCGCAACAGCCAGTGCCTGGCTTGCCAGTCGGCGCTGGGCTATTGGCCGCCGAGCAATCGGGTCGCAAGCTTGTGGCCGGGGGCGGTCGAAGGCAACTGGATGCTGGATGGCGAGCCGGAACTCGGTCCGCTGCGACGTTGCGCCAACCTCGATACCCCGGCGGCCTGCAACTGGCTGCTGGCGGCCGATGAGGCGCACAGCTTGTGCCTGGCCTGTCGCTTGAACCGGACCATCCCCGACCTCTCGATCGCCGAAAACCACCTGCGCTGGCGCAAGCTGGAAACTGCCAAGCGCCGCCTTACCGCGCAGCTGTTGCACCTGGGGCTGCCCATTGAACCCAAGACCGCCGATGACGGTCCCGGCCTTGCCTTCGACTTTATCGGCATCGACCTCGAGGGCAATGCCCCCATCACCGGCCATGCCAATGGCCTGATCACCCTGGATGTACGTGAGGCCGATGACGACTGGCGCGAGCGGGTGAGGGTGCAACTGCATGAGCCCTACCGAACCTTGCTCGGCCATCTGCGCCACGAAGTAGGGCATTACTACTGGGATCGGCTGATCGCCAACAGTGGATGGCTCGACGGCTTTCGCCAGCTGTTCGGTGACGAGCGAGACAGCTACAGCGAAGCGCTTGAGCGACACTACCAGCACGGCGCACCGAGCGATTGGGCGCAGGCCCACGTAAGCGCCTATGCCACTATGCACCCTTGGGAGGACTGGGCCGAAACCTGGGCGCACTACCTGCACATGACCGATGCAGTGGATACCGCCCTGGCCCTGGGGATGAACGCCAGGAGCCTGGAGCTGGACTATCCGCCCTACCAGGCGCAAGACCTGTATCAGCCCGACGTCCCAGGGGCCAAGGACTTTCTCGCCTTCGTCAACGCCTGGGTCGAGCTCTCGGCCATGCTCAACGAGCTGTCGCGCAGCATGGGGCAGGTGGATTTCTACCCGTTCGTGTTGTCGTCGGCGGTGGTGGCGAAATTGCACTTCATCCACTTGTGCGTCACCGAGAATCCGCCAAGTCATTGAGTGGCGATGATTTTTTATCAACTAAAGGTTGTATCTTGGCGACAGGCCGGTACAATGGCGCGGCTCGTCGCCAGATGAGCATGCGTTATGGTGGCCCCATCGGTCCCCCCGCAACGATCAGCCGTGAACCCGGTCAGGCCTGGAAGGGAGCAGCCGCAGCGGTGACATTGTGTGCCGGGGTGTGGCTGGTGGGGCCGCCACCTATCTCGCCCACGGGCACTTCGCTTCATCCTTCCTTATTATTCAGATTACTGCCCGCCATGGTTGCCGTGCGGCCTCGTCGTGCCTGTTCAACGGCAGCGCCTGCAGCGGGTTGCGTCAAATCGACCTCAGTCACTCCCGACACCTGCTTTGCGAACGCCCGCCAGCGATAGTCAGGGTGCAATTTTGCCCCCGCTCCGCTACGATTAGCGGTCTTCAGCTTGCCAGTCGCGACGGTTTTCGATGAGTTATCAGGTTCTTGCACGTAAATGGCGTCCGCGCTCGTTCCGCGAAATGGTCGGCCAGACCCATGTGCTCAAGGCCTTGATCAATGCGCTGGACAATCAGCGCCTGCACCATGCCTACCTGTTCACCGGTACCCGCGGCGTGGGCAAGACCACCATTGCGCGGATCATTGCCAAGTGCCTGAACTGCGAAACCGGGATCACCTCCACTCCGTGCGGCACGTGTTCGGTATGCCGGGAGATCGATGAGGGGCGCTTCGTCGACCTGATCGAGATCGACGCTGCCAGCCGTACCAAAGTCGAGGACACCCGCGAACTGCTCGACAACGTGCAGTACGCCCCCAGTCGTGGGCGCTTCAAGGTCTACCTGATCGACGAAGTGCACATGCTCTCCAGTCACTCGTTCAATGCCCTGTTGAAAACCCTGGAAGAGCCACCGCCCTACGTCAAGTTCATCCTGGCGACCACCGACCCGCAGAAGCTGCCGGCGACCATTCTGTCGCGCTGCCTGCAGTTCTCCCTCAAGAACATGACCCCGGAACGGGTGGTCGAGCACTTGAGCCATGTGCTGGGTGCCGAAAACGTCCCGTTCGAAGACGACGCCCTGTGGCTGCTCGGTCGTGCGGCCGATGGCTCCATGCGCGATGCCATGAGCCTGACCGACCAGGCCATTGCCTTCGGTGAGGGCAAGGTGCTGGCCGCCGATGTACGAGCGATGCTGGGCACCCTCGATCACGGCCAGGTCTATGGCGTGTTGCAGGCGTTGCTCGAGGGTGACGCCCGTGCGCTCCTCGAAGCTGTCAGGCATCTGGCAGAGCAGGGGCCGGACTGGAATGGCGTGCTGGCCGAGATGCTCAATGTGCTGCACCGCGTGGCCATTGCCCAGGCGTTGCCCGAGGCGGTCGACAACGGCCAGGGTGACCGGGATCGCGTGTTGGCCCTGGCCCAGTCGCTGCCGGCAGAAGACGTACAGTTCTACTACCAGATGGGCCTGATCGGTCGTCGCGACCTGCCGCTGGCGCCGGATCCGCGCGGTGGTTTCGAGATGGTGCTGCTGCGCATGCTGGCGTTCCGGCCGGCCGATACCGATGACGCACCGAAACCGGTACTAAAGCCGGTGGGGATCAGCCAGGCCACAGCTGATTCTGCAAGGACGGTGGCAGCGGCCCCTGTGGCTGCGCCTGCCGTGGTCGCTGCGCCGGTTGTCGAGCCCGAGCCGGTTGTCCCGCAGCCAGTGCCCGTCGCCGAGCCCGCACCCGAACCTGCGCCGGCCGAGGTCCAGGCACAAGCACCTGAGCCTGTGGTCGACCTGCCCTGGAACGACCCGGTGCCGACGCAACCCGTTGCCGAACCTGAGCGCGAGCCCGAGCCTGTTGTCGAAACGCCGCAACCTGCACCGGTTGCAGCTGCTGTTCAGCAGGACGCGCCACCGCTCGACGAAGGTATCGGCTATAGCCCTGCAGGCATGGACCGCGACGACGAGCCGCCGCTTGACGAAGACTATTACGAACCGGAAATGGATCCGGCCAGCTACAGTTATCTGGATGAGCTGGCGATCGAGCATGTACACGAGGCCGCTCCGGTCGTGGCCCCTGAGCCCCTGCCAGCGGCCCAGCCGGCCACCGGCCTGGCGCTGCAATGGCTGGAATTATTCCCACAGTTGCCGATCTCCGGGATGACCGGCAGTATCGCCGCCAACTGTACGTTGATTGCCGCGGATGGCGATGACTGGCTGCTGCACCTGGACCCGGCCCATAGCGCCCTGTTCAACAGCACTCAGCAGCGGCGGTTGAACGAGGCCCTGAACCAGCATTTCGGGCGCACGCTCAAGCTGTCCATCGAGCTGATTCGCCCCGAGCAGGAAACCCCGGCCCAGGCAGCGTCGCGCAAGCGTGCCGAGCGCCAGGGCGAGGCGGAGGCATCGATCCAGGCCGATCCGCTCATCCAGCAGATGATTCAGCAGTTTGGCGCCATGGTTCGACACGATACCATTGAGCCTGTAGACGCCCAGGTAGCCCAGGGCGAATAGCCGAATAACTCAAGCAGCCCGGGCCAGGCCCGCGCCGCACCCCGTAACTCTTATTTGAGGTGATCCCCATGATGAAAGGTGGCATGGCCGGCCTGATGAAGCAGGCCCAGCAGATGCAGGAAAAAATGGCCAAGATGCAGGAAGAGCTGGCCAACGCCGAAGTGACTGGCCAATCGGGCGCAGGCCTGGTCAGCGTGGTGATGACCGGTCGTCATGACGTCAAGCGCATCAGCCTGGACGACAGCCTGATGCAGGAAGACAAGGAAGTGCTCGAAGACCTGATCGCCGCCGCCGTCAACGACGCCGTGCGCAAGGTCGAGCAGAACAGCCAGGAGAAAATGGGCGGCATGACGGCTGGCATGCAACTGCCACCGGGTTTCAAAATGCCGTTCTGAGGCACACCCTGTAATACCCACGGTGGGAGCACAGCTGTGAAGCTGTCGCTCCCATCGTCGTTTTTCTCGCGCTTCATTGAATATTCAGGCTAATTGACCATGAGCTTCAGCCCCTTGATTCGCCAACTGATCGATGCCTTGCGCACCTTGCCCGGGGTTGGTCAGAAAACCGCCCAGCGCATGGCTCTGCAGTTGCTAGAGCGCGACCGCAGTGGCGGCCTGCGCCTGGCCCAGGCCCTGAGCCAGGCTATGGAAGGTGTTGGGCACTGCCGTCAGTGCCGGACCCTGACCGAACAGGAATTGTGCCCCCAGTGCGCCGACACGCGCCGCGACGACACGCTGCTGTGCGTGGTCGAAGGGCCGATGGATGTGTATGCGGTCGAACAGACCGGCTATCGCGGTCGCTACTTTGTGCTCAAGGGGCACCTGTCACCGCTCGATGGTCTTGGGCCAGAGGCGATTGGCATTCCGCAGTTGATGGCGCGCATCGAAGAGCAGGGCAGTTTCACCGAAGTGATCCTGGCTACCAATCCAACGGTGGAGGGTGAAGCGACTGCCCACTACATCGCCCAGTTGCTGGCCGACAAGGGGCTGGTTGCCTCGCGCATTGCCCACGGGGTGCCGTTGGGCGGCGAGCTGGAGCTGGTTGATGGCGGGACCCTGGCGCATTCCTTTGCCGGGCGTAAGCCGATCTCGCTGTGAGTGCAATCGCGGGGCAAGCCCGCTCCTGTAGGAGCGGGCTTGCCCCGCGACTGGTTTACCGCTCGCTAAGCGAAAACGCGGTCAGGCAGAACGTCGACACCCCAGCATCATTCAGCCGCTTCGATCCGTCCAGTTCCGGCAGGTCGATGATCGCGGCCGCCTCGAATACCTCGGCGCCCATCCGTCGTACCAGATTGGTCGCAGCCAGCAAGGTACCACCGGTGGCGATCAGGTCATCGAACACCAGCACCGAGTCACCCTCGCACAGGCTGTCGGCGTGCACTTCGAGGAAGGCTTCACCGTACTCGGTCTGGTAGCCCTCGGCGATCACGTCGGCCGGCAGTTTGCCCTGCTTGCGAAACAGAATGAGCGGCTTGTTCAATTGGTGGGCGATGATCGAGCCGATCAGGAAGCCGCGGGCGTCCATGGCGCCGATGTGGCTGAATTCGGCCTCGACATAACGCTCGATGAAGGCGTCGGCCACATGGCGCAGGCCCCGTGGCGACTGGAACAGCGGGGTGATGTCGCGAAAGATCACGCCAGGTTTAGGGAAGTCCGGTACCGGGCGGATCAAGGCTTTGAGGTCGAAGGGTTCGCTGTGCATGGGGCGGGTATCCTGAAAAACGAATGCCCGCCAGTATACCCTTTATCCTGCGGACTCAGCTGTCCAGCGAGCCACCGGCCAGCGCGCACAGCTGGATCGGATCGAGGATATGGATTTCCTTGCCTTCGGCAGAAATCAGGCCGTTCTGCTGGAAGCGGGTGAACACCCGGGACACCGTTTCCACGGCCAGGCCCAGGTAGTTGCCGATCTCGTTGCGCGACATGCTCAGGCGGAACTGATTGGCCGAGTAGCCACGGGCGCGGAAACGTGCGGAGAGGTTGACCAGGAAGGTGGCGATGCGCTCGTCTGCGGTTTTCTTCGACAACAGCAGCATCATCTGCTGGTCGTCACGAATCTCGCGACTCATCACCCGCATCAATTGACGACGCAGTTGAGGCAACTGTACCGAGAGTTCATCGAGGCGTTCGAACGGGATCTCGCAGACCGAAGTGGTTTCCTGGGCCTGTGCCGATACCGGGTAGGCCTCGGTGTCCATGCCGGACAGGCCGACCAGCTCGCTGGGCAGGTGGAAGCCGGTGATCTGCTCTTCGCCGCTGTCGCTCAAGCTGAAGGTTTTCAGGGCGCCGGAGCGCACCGCATAAACTGAGCCGAAGTTGTCACCCTGGCGGAACAGAAATTCGCCTTTCTTCAGCGGTCGCCCGCGTTTGACGATTTCATCCAGTGCATCCATATCTTCCATGTTCAACGACAATGGCAGGCATAGAGGCGCCAGGCTGCAATCCTTGCAATGGGCCTGGTTGTGAGGGCGCAGTTTAACTGGCTCGGACATTTCTTCATTCCTTGTGGGAAAGCACACATAAGCCGTAAGGGTAACTCAGGCCATGGGGTTTCGGCCAGTCTGTGCCGGGTAAGGCGTGCTGGCGCAGGTGCGGCTTATCGTCCGACCTTATTAAACATAGTGTGCTTTACAAGGAATTCTGTAAATCAGATCACCCGTGAGAACCGCTGTTGACTGTGCATGCCCAGGTAGGCGTCGAATGCCATGCACACCGAGCGCACCAGCAGCCGCCCGGCCGGCAGCACCTCGATGCCCTTGGCGCTGAGGTTGATCAGACCGTCCTTGTGCATGGCCTGGAGTGCGGGCCACTCATCCTTGAAGTAGCCACGAAAGTCGACGGTGAAAGCCTGTTCGATGGTGTCGAAATCCAATTCGAAATGGCAGATCAATTGCTGGATCACGGCACGGCGCAAGCGGTCGTCCGCTGTGCACACCAGGCCGCGGCTGGTAGCCAGCTGGGCGCTGAGCAGCGAGTTCTGGTACGTGTTCAGGTCGCTGCTGTTCTGGCAGTAGAGGTCGCCAATCTGGCTGATGGCTGAAACGCCCAGGCCGATCAGGTCGCAGTGACCGTGGGTGGTGTAGCCCTGGAAGTTGCGCTGCAGTGTCGACTCTTCCTGGGCAATGGCCAGTTCGTCATCGGGCAGGGCGAAGTGATCCATGCCGATGTAGCGGTAGCCGGCGCCAGTCAGTTGCTCGATGGTCCGTTGCAGCATTTCCAGCTTGGCGGCCGGTGCGGGCAGGTCGTTGCTGTCGATGCGCCGTTGGGGCATGAAGCGTTCCGGCAGGTGCGCATAGTTGAACACCGACAGGCGATCGGGCTGCAGCTTGATGACTTCATCCACGGTGCGGGCGAAGCCTTCAGGGGTCTGCTTGGGCAGGCCGTAGATCAAATCGAGGTTGATCGAGCGAAACTGCAGGGTGCGCGCCGCTTCAATGATCGCGCGAGTCTGCTCCAGGCTTTGCAGGCGGTTGATCGCCCGTTGCACGACCGGGTCGAGATCCTGCACGCCCAGGCTGACCCGATTGAACCCCAGCTCGCGCAGCAGGCCCATGGTCGACCAGTCGGCCTCGCGGGGGTCGATTTCGATGCCGTAGTCGCCGGAGTCGTCATCCAGCAGGTTGAAGTGCTGGCGCAGGTACGCCATCAGGCGGCGCAGCTCGACGTGGCTGAGGAAGGTCGGCGTACCGCCACCGAAATGCAGTTGCTCGACGGTCTGCTTGGGGTCCAGGTGGCAGGCGATCAGCTGGATCTCCTGCTCCAGGCGCTGAAGGTAAGGCAGGGCGCGGCCCCGGTCCTTGGTGATGACCTTGTTGCAGGCGCAGTAGTAGCAGATGTTGGCGCAGAACGGCACGTGCACGTACAGCGACAGCGGGCGCACCGCGCGACGGCTGTCACGCAGGGCGTGCAGGAGGTCGAATGAGCCGACTTCGCTGTGCAGTTGCACGGCGGTTGGGTATGAGGTGTAGCGTGGACCTGCCAGGTCGTAACGACGGATCAGGTCAGAGTCCCAACGAAGTGCGTCGAGCATGTGGGCAGTCCCCGGATAAAGCAGCTAGTGTCCGGAGTCTAGGGAGCTGGGCGGCATGGCGTGTTGATTTGCATCAACGCCGCTTTAGTGGCCCATCAGCCAGTGTTGGTGCGGCCCTGGCAGGGTCCAGATGCCGAAGAGGATCACCAGCACCCCACCGGCAACTCGAACGCCACGTTTGCGTAGCAGCGCGCTGGTACGCTCGGCGGCAAGCCCTGTGGCCAGCAACACCGGCCAGGTACCCAGGCCGAAGGCCAGCATCAACAAGGCGCTGTCGACCGCGTTGCCCTGGCTCGCCGCCCACAGCAAGGTGCTATAGACCAGGCCGCAGGGCAGCCAGCCCCACAGAGCGCCCAGCAACAGGGCGCGGGGCAGGCTGGAGATCGGCAACAGGCGGTTGGCCACTGGCTGGATGTGCCGCCACAGGCCGCGTCCCAGGGCTTCGATGCGGGTCAGGCCGCTCCACCAGCCGGCAAGGTACAGGCCCATGCAGAACAACAACAGGGCCGCGACCACGCGCATGCCCAGGGCCACCGGGCTGTTGGCCACGGCCCAGCCAGCGAGGCCCAGCAGCAGGCCGGCCAGGGCATAGCTGAAGATGCGTCCGAGGTTATAGGCCAGCAGCAGGCGAAAGCGTCGGCTGCGCTGTTCCTTGGGGATGGCCAGGGTCAGGGCGCCCATCAGGCCGCCGCACATGCCCAGGCAGTGGCCACCGCCGAGCAGGCCGAGGATCAGCGCCGAGCTGAGCAGGGGCAGCAGTTCAAGCACGGGGTGGGGCGCCGTCGTCGGGTTTCTTGCCGTCGGCTTCGTCCATGGCGGCGGTGTGCTGGGGGTCCTGGTCGTCGAACAGGATGCTGTGGGCCGGGCCGTCGAGGTCGTCGTACTGGCCGCTGTCCACCGCCCAGAAGAAGATGTACACGGCGATGGCGACGATCAGCAGCGCGGCGGGAATCATGACGTAGAGCGCGGGCATGGTGACTCCTGATCAGGCCGTGGCGGGGTGTGAGGTGCTGGCTGGCGCACCGGTGGCGACCGGGCCGCTGAGCCGGGTCAGGCGCAGGGCATTGAGCACCACGATCAGCGAACTGACCGACATGCCGATCGCTGCCCAGACTGGAGTGATCCAGCCCAGGGCGGCGAAGGGCAACATCAGGCCATTATACAGCCCGGCCCAGAGCAGGTTCTCGATAATGATCCGCCGCGTGCGACGGGCCAGGCTGAAGGCCTGGACCAGCGCGTCGAGGCGGTTGGACAGCAGCACCGCGTCGGCGCTGGTCTTGGCCAGGTCGGTCGCCGAGCCCATGGCGATGCTGATGTCGGCGGCGGCCAGCACCGGCACATCGTTGACTCCGTCGCCCAGCATCAGCACCTTTCGGCCCTGTTGCTGCAAGGCCTTGAGCTTTTCCAGCTTGTCATCCGGGCGCAGGCCACCGATGGCCTCGTCGATCGACAGCTCCGCGGCCACGCTCTGCACCATCGGCGAGCTGTCGCCGGAGAGCAGCAGGGTGCGCCAGCCGCGCGCGCGGCAGGCGGCGAGCAGGTCGGCGGCGTCGCCGCGCAGGCGGTCATCGAGCACCAGCCAGGCCAGTGGCTCCCTCGTATCACCGAGCAGCAGCCACTGGCCGGGCTCCTCGGGCATGGCGGGCGCAACAGCACCACTCAGGGCGCAGACATAGCCCGGCTCGCCAATACGCAGGCGCTGACCTTGCACCAACCCTTCAAGGCCCAGGCCAGGCTCGGCGTGCACTTCTTCGGCCGGCACGCTGGCGCGACCGAAGGCGCGGGCAATCGGGTGTTCGGAACGATTTTCCAGGGCGGCGGCAAGCATCAGGCACTGGTCGGCATCGTGCTCGCCCAGCGGGCGGATGCTGCGCAAGGTCAGGCGCCCCTCGGTGAGGGTGCCGGTCTTGTCGAAAATCACCGTGTCGATCTGGTTCAGCCCCTCCAGCACATGGCCGCGGGTCAGCAGCAGGCCGAGCTTGTGCAAGGTGCCGGTGGCTGCGGTCAATGCCGTCGGGGTGGCCAGTGAAAGCGCGCAAGGGCAGGTGGCGACCAGCATGGCCAGCACGATCCAGAACGCCCGCGAGGGGTCCAGTTGCCACCAGAGCAGGCCGATGCCAGCAGCGGCGACCAGGGAAAACAGCAAGAACCACTGCGAGGCACGGTCGGCGATCTCGGCCAGGCGCGGCTTTTCCGACTGGGCCCGTTCCAGCAGGCGGACGATGGCCGACAGGCGAGTGTCCTGGCCCAGGGCCTGCACTTCGACAGTCAACGCACTTTCGACGTTCAGGGTCCCGGCGGTGACCGCATCGCCGGCGCGTCGTGGCTGTGGCAGGTATTCGCCGGTCAGCAGCGATTCATCGACACTGGACTGGCCGCTGACAATGCGCCCGTCGGCCGGTACCACGTGACCCGGTTGAATCAATACGCAGTCGCCCACCTGCAGCTCGCGCAGCAGGATGCGCTCGCTCTGGCCCGCCGCGCCCAGGCGCAGGCAGGAGGCCGGCAAGAGGTTGACCAGTTGCGCGGTGGCGGCGGCAGTACGCTCGCGGGCGCGGCGCTCCAGGTAGCGACCGGCCAGCAGGAACAGGGCGAACATGCCGACCGCGTCGAAATACAGCTCGCCGCTGCCGGTGATGGCGGTCCAGATGCCCGCGCCGTAGGCCAGGCCGATGGCCAGCGACACCGAGACATCCATGGTCAGGTGACGGGTACGCAAATCACGGGCGGCGCCACGGAAGAACGGCGCACAGCTGTAGAACACGATAGGTGTGGTGAGGAACAGCGCGACCCAGCGCAGGATGGTGTGCAACTCGGGGCTCAGGTCGATGTTGAATTCCGGCCAGGTGGCCATGGTTGCCATCATGGCCTGGAACCACAGCAGGCCGGCGACGCCCAGTTGGCGCAGGGCAGTGCGGTTCTCGTTGGCCAGTTGTTCGGCGGCGCGGTCGGCCTGGTAGGGGTGGGCGGCGTAGCCGATGTGGCGCAGTTCGGCGAGTAGCTTGGACAGTGGCAGCTGGCTATCGGCCCAGTTGACCTGCAGGCGGTGGTTGGACAGGTTGAGGCGTGCTTCGGCAACGCCAGGCAGATTGCGCAGGTGCTTTTCGATCAACCAGCCGCAGGCAGCGCAGCTGATGCCTTCGATCAGCAGGGTGGTTTCAGCCAGTTCGCCACTGTGACGCACGAAGGGTTTTTGCACATCGGCACGATCATACAGGGCCAGTTCATCGACCAGTTGCTGGGGCAATGCCTCGGGGTTGGCGCTGGCTTCGCTGCGGTGCTGGTAATAGCTTTCCAGGTTGCCGGCGACAATCGCCTCGGCCACGGCCTGGCAACCGGGGCAGCAGAACAGCCGAGGCTGGCCGAGTACCACGGCGGTGAAGTGGCTGCCGGCAGGAACGGGCAGGGCGCAGTGGTAGCAAGGCGTGGGCGAGGTCATGTTGGTCTATCGCAAGTTCTTGTAGTGGCCTCATCGCTGGCAAGCCAGCTCCCACAGGGCAAGCGCGGCTTGCCAGCGATGAGGGCGCCTCAGTTTTCGTGGTGTTCAGCCCCTTGTAAGGCTTCATCGCCAAGCTGGAGGGTCACCCCGTGCGCCACTTTCTCTTCCTCGAACAAGCGCCATACCTGTTGGTTCTCGCTGCCCAGCAGCTCGACAAAGCGACGACCGTCGACCTGGTCGGTCAACTGGCCCAGGTAGCGTCCCGCCTCGCTTTCGCTGCGCGCCAGGATCACCCGGCGGTCTCTCTCCGGCTGGGTCGGTGAGATCAGGTTCAGTTCCAGGGTTTGAGGCTGGCTGTTGCCGGTCAGGCGCAGATCCACTTCGCCGGTCAGCTCGTCCAGGTGAATACTGGCCTTCAGGCCCAGGGTCTGGGCCAGCAGTTCACGTTCCAGCGAGCGGTTGATGCCTTTGCCGGCCTCGTAGTAGTTGTCGTTGACCAGGTTGTCGGGGTTGTTCACCGCAATGGTGACCATGGTCAGGCTCAAGGTCACCGAGGTGGCCAGCACCCCGATGATGATCCACGGCCAGAGGTGCTTGTACCAGGGGCTTGCGGCTGTTGCAGGAGGCATAGGTTCAATCTCTTATCGAATTTGGGGGCCGATGAAGCGGCTCTTGGCTTCAACCTGGGTGGCGCTGTCGTCGGCGTCCTTGAGGATGAAGGTCACTTCGTTGGTGCTCGATGGCAGTTTTTCCGGGGCCATCGACAGTTGTACCGGCAGGCTGACGATATCGCCGGCCGCTACGCGGATTTCCCGCGCGCCTTCCAGCTTGAGGTCCGGCAGGCCGGCGGCGTCGAGTACGTAGACGTGGTCGCGCTGGTCCTTGTTCATTACTTTGAGGCTGTAGACGTTCTCGATCCGGCCCTGGGCGTTCTCGCGGTACAGGACCCGGTCCTTGCTGACGTCAAAGCCCACCAGCGATCGCATGACGAAGGCGCTGCAGAGCAGGGCGATCATGGCCAGCAGCACCACCGCATAGCCGATCAGGCGAGGGCGCAGCATGTGGGTTTTCTGGCCCGAGAGGTTGTGCTCGGTGGTGTAGCTGATCAGGCCTTTGGGGTAGTTCATCTTGTCCATGATGGTGTCGCAGGCATCGATGCAGGCGGCGCAGCCGATGCATTCGATCTGCAGGCCATCGCGGATGTCGATGCCGGTCGGGCATACCTGGACGCACATGGTGCAGTCGATGCAATCGCCCAGGCCCTTGGCCTTGTAGTCGAGGTCTTTCTTGCGCGGACCACGGGTCTCGCCGCGACGCGGATCGTAGGAGACGATCAGGGTGTCCTTGTCGAACATCACGCTCTGGAAGCGCGCGTACGGGCACATGTACACGCACACCTGCTCGCGCAGCCACCCGGCGTTGCCATAGGTGGCCAGGGTGAAGAAGCCGACCCAGAAGTACGCCCAGCCATCGGCCTGGCCTGTGAAGAATTCGACGACCAGCTCGCGGATGGGGGAGAAATAGCCGACGAAGGTCATGCCGGTGACGAAGCCGATCAGCAGCCAAAGGCTGTGCTTGGCCAGCTTGCGCAGGAACTTGTTGCCGCTCATTGGCGCCTTGTCGAGCTTCATGCGCTGGTTGCGATCACCCTCGGTAATCTTTTCGCACCACATGAAAATCCACGTCCAGACGCTCTGCGGGCAGGTATAGCCGCACCACACGCGCCCGGCGAATACCGTGATGAAGAACAGGCCGAAGGCGGCGACGATCAACAGGCCCGAGAGCAGGATGAAATCCTGGGGCCAGATGGTGGCGCCGAAGATGTAGAACTTGCGCTCCGGCAGGTTCCACCAGACTGCCTGGTGATCACCCCAGTTCAGCCAGACCGTTCCGAAGTACAGCAGGAACAGGAAGGCGCCGCCGACCATGCGCAGGTTACGAAACAGGCCGGTGAATGCCCGGGTGTAGATTTTTTCCCGGGAGGCGTAGAGGTCGACGCTGTCCTTGTCTTTGTTGGCAGGCGGGGTGACGTCATGTACTGGAATCTGCTTGCTCATCATTGAGTCCCACGGCAGTGGAATAATGCCGCGATCAGTGCGTGCCGACCGCAGTCAGAAGTTAATGCTGCTCTGCGGCGAATGATACGCCTGTAGTGGCCCCATGGGGCACGCGTGCGGCGTTTAGTCGCGTTGGGTTTGCCAGGTGATTAGTGTAGTGGGCGTGTCAATTGATCTGGGTCACGTAGGAGCGGGCTTGCCCCGCGATAGCGGTGTATCAGCCAGTTCGCTATCGCGGGGCAAGCCCGCTCCTGCCGAGGCAAAAAAAAGCCCCGCCAGTCTGCACTGACGGGGCTTTTTTTTGCCTGGCGAATTACTTCGCGTCGGCGGTTTTTTCAGGCTGGTGCGACAGGCTGTAGACGTAGGCCGCCAGCAGGTGGACCTTGTCGTTACCCTGGATCGCTTCCTGGGCAGGCATCTGGCCCTGACGGCCGTAACGGATGGTCTGCTGCAGTTGGGCGAAGCTCGAACCGTAGATGAACGCCTGCGGGTGAGTCAGGTTCGGAGCGCCCATGGCAGGGGTGCCCTTGCCTTCAGGACCGTGGCAGGCCACGCAGTTGGCGGCGAAGATCTTCTGGCCATTGGCAGGATCGGCCTTCGCGCCCTCTGGCAGCTTGCGGCCGTCGAGGTTGGTCAGCACATAGGCGGCAACGTCGGCGACGCCTTGCTCGCCAATCACTTCGGACCAGGCTGGCATGACACCATGACGACCGCCCATGATGGTGGCCTTGATGGTTTCAGGCTCGCCGCCCCAGCGCCAGTCGTTGTCGGTCAGGTTGGGGAAGCCATAGGAACCCTTGGCGTCGGAACCGTGGCAGACCGAGCAGTTGGAGGCGAACAGGCGGCCACCCATTTTCAGGGCTTGTGGATCCTTGGCCACTTCTTCGATGGGCATCGAAGCGAACTTGGCGAAGATCGGCCCGAACTTGGCGTCCGCGCGGGCCATTTCCTTCTCCCACTCGTGAACGCCGGTCCAGCCGCCCTGGCCGTTGGCGAACTCGGTTTTCTTCTCGTTATCCAGGTACTGGTAGCCCGGCAGGATGCCTTTCCAGTTACCCAGGCCCGGGTACAGCACCAGGTAGCCGAGTGCAAAAACGATGGTGCCGACAAATAGCCAGAACCACCATTTTGGCAGTGGGTTGTCGTATTCCTCGATGCCGTCGTAGGCATGGCCCACGGTTTCTTCGGTGGTTTCGCTGCGCTGGCCCTTGCTGGTGGACAGCAGTAGCCAGGTCAGGGCGAAGATGGTGCCCAGACTCAGAACAGTGACGTACAGACTCCAGAAGAAAGTCATTCGTTGTTACTCCTAGACGCTTTCGCTTGCGCTTGCTCGATGTGCTTGCTGGCTTCGGGATCATCCGCGAAGGGCAGCATGGTCGCTTCGTCGAACTCAGACTTGCGTCGAGAACTGAATACCCACAACGCCAGGCCAACAAAGGCCACCATCACAACGACGGTGCCCAGGCCACGAATCATCCCGATATCCATCAATGTCACCGTTTGCTTTTGATGATGGTGCCCAGGCCTTGCAGGTAGGCAACCAGGGCGTCCATTTCAGTCTTGCCCTTGACCGCGTCGCGGGCACCGGCGATGTCTGCGTCGGTGTACGGCGTGCCGAGGGTGCGCAGGACTTCCATCTTCTTGACCGTGTCCTTGCCGTCGAGCCTGTTTTCTACCAGCCATGGATAGGCCGGCATCTTCGACTCGGGCACCACGTTGCGCGGGTTGTACAGGTGGGCACGGTGCCAGTCGTCGGAGTAACGACCGCCGACGCGGGCGAGGTCCGGACCGGTACGCTTGGAACCCCACAGGAACGGGTGGTCCCAGACGCTTTCACCGGCGACCGAGTAGTGGCCGTAGCGCTCGGTTTCGGCACGGAACGGACGGATCATCTGCGAGTGGCACTGTACGCAGCCTTCGCGGATGTAGATGTCGCGGCCTTCGAGTTCCAGCGCGGTTCGTGGCTTCATGCCCTCGACCGGTTTGTTGGTGACGTCCTGGAAAAACAGCGGGACGATCTGGGTCAGGCCGCCGATGCTCACGGCGATGACCATGAAGAAGGCCAGCAGGCCGATATTCTTCTCGACTACTTCATGCTTCATCAGTGAGCTCCAACTACAGCGATCTGAGCGGCGGCTTCAGCTTCGGCCGGCTTCGAGGCGCGTACGGTACGGAAGACGTTGTACGCCATCAGCAGCATGCCGGAGGCGAAGAACGCACCGCCCAGGGCACGGACGATAAAGCCAGGGTGGCTGGCCTGCAGGGCTTCGACGAAGGAGTAGGTGAGGGTACCGTCGTCGTTGATTGCACGCCACATCAGGCCCTGGGTGATGCCGTTGACCCACATCGAGGAGATGTAGAGCACGGTACCGATGGTCGCCAGCCAGAAGTGCGCGTTGATCAGGCCGATGCTGTGCATCTGCTCGCGGCCATAGACTTTCGGAATCATGTGGTACAGGGCGCCGATCGAGATCATCGCAACCCAGCCCAGGGCGCCGGCGTGTACGTGGCCAACGGTCCAGTCGGTGTAGTGCGACAGCGAGTTGACGGTCTTGATCGCCATCATCGGGCCTTCGAAGGTCGACATGCCGTAGAACGCCAGCGATACCACCAAAAAGCGCAGGATCGGGTCGGTGCGCAGCTTATGCCAGGCGCCCGACAGGGTCATCATGCCGTTGATCATGCCGCCCCAGCTCGGCGCCAGAAGGATGATCGACATCGCCATGCCCAGCGACTGTGCCCAGTCTGGCAGGGCGGTGTAGTGCAGGTGGTGCGGGCCGGCCCAGATGTACAGGGTGATCAGTGCCCAGAAGTGCACGATCGACAGGCGATAGGAGTAGATAGGACGCTCGGCCTGTTTCGGCACGAAGTAGTACATCATCCCCAGGAAGCCGGTGGTCAGGAAGAAGCCCACGGCGTTGTGGCCGTACCACCACTGGATCATTGCGTCGGTCGCGCCCGAGTAGGCCGAGTACGACTTGAAGAAGCTGACCGGCAACGAGGCGTGGTTGACGATGTGCAGCATCGCGGTCACGACGATGAAGGCACCGTAGAACCAGTTGCCCACATAGATGTGCTTGGTCTTGCGCTTGACGATGGTACCGAAGAACACCACGCCGTAGGTCACCCAGACAATGGCCAGCAAAATGGCGATCGGCCATTCCAGCTCGGCGTATTCCTTGGTGGTGGTGTAACCCAGCGGCAGGGTAATGAGCGCACCGACGATCACCGCTTGCCAGCCCCAGAAGGTGAAGGCGGCGAGGCTGTCGGAGATCAGTCGCGTCTGGCAGGTTCGCTGCACGACATAATAGGAAGTGGCAAACAGTGCACAGCCACCGAAGGCGAAAATCACCAGGTTGGTGTGCAGTGGGCGCAGGCGGCCAAAGCTCGTCCATGGCAGGTCCAGGTTGAGCTGGGGCCATACCAGTTGCGAGGCGATGAAAACGCCAAGCCCCATGCCAAGGATCCCCCAGACCACCGTCATGATGGCGAACTGGCGGACGACCTTATAGTTATAAGCAGTCGGACTGATTGCTGTGCTCATTCTAAGGTTCCACGGTTTGGGTGTTTTTGTAGGTTAAAAAATCGGCGCAAGTATGTATAAACCGTGTGGTTATTGCAACGCGATGGCTCCCGCGCCGACCTTTGCCAAAGCCCGATCTACCGCTGTTTCGAGCGTTGTTGGCGGACGAAGTGTACACAATTATATGTTTGATATGTGTACCGTTATTTACATTTTCTTGTCCAATCGGTCAGGCTTGTTGTGACCATTTTCATTTGCCCAGATACGGGTACGATCAGGTCGAGCCGGTCCCATCTACCTTTGCACGCATTCTTCAACAGGCACGACCGCCCGTGGGGTTCATCGGTCCTTCGGTTGTGGTCGCTGTGGCAACAAGCTTAGTTGCGTTCAAGGCGGGTGCAAGGCGTGGTGGCGGGGGAGGTGCGACACTTGGTCGCAAGGGGGAAGGGAACCGCCGCATCCGGGTGGAGGCGGCGGTTCGAGTCAAGGCTCAGTTAGGCTTTGATTTCACTTGGCAGAGAGTGGTTCGCCCTGGCTCGGTTCATCCTGGGACAGGCTGTAGACATAGGCGGCCAGCAGGTGGACCTTGTCGTTGCCCTGGATCTCTTGCTGGGCAGGCATCTGGCCCTGGCGGCCGTATCGGATGGTCTGCTGCAGCTGGGCAAAGCTCGAACCGTAGATGAACGCTTGCGGGTGGGTCAGGTCCGGTGCGCCCATGGCGGGGGTGCCTTTGCCTTCAGGGCCGTGGCAGGCCACGCAGTTGGCGGCGAACAGCTTCTGGCCATTGGCGATGTCGGCCTTGGTGCCTTCAGGCATCTTGCGACCGTCGAGGTTGGTCAGCACGAAGCCGGCAACATCGGCTACGCCTTGCTCGCCGATCACCTCGGCCCAGGCCGGCATCACGCCGTGGCGACCGGACATGATCGACTGCTTGATGGTGTCCGGCTCGCCGCCCCAACGCCAGTCCTTGTCAGTGAGGTTGGGGAAGCCGTAGGCGCCCTTGGCGTCGGAACCGTGGCATACCGCGCAGTTGGAGGCGAACAGGCGGCCACCCATTTTCAGCGCCTGGGGATCCTTGGCCACTTCTTCCACCGGCATGGCGGCGAACTTGGCGAAGATCGGTCCGAACTTGGCGTCGGCCTTGTCCATTTCCTTCTGCCATTCGTTGACCTGGGTCCAGCCGTTCTCATAGCCAGGCAGGATGCCTTTCCAGTTGCCCAGGCCCGGGTAGAGGATCAAGTAACCGACCCCGAATGCCAAGGTGCCCACGAACAGCCAGAACCACCACTTGGGCAGCGGGTTGTCGTACTCCTCGATGCCGTCGAAGCTGTGGCCCATGGTCTGGTCGCTGGTACCGGGCTTCTCGCCCTTGCGCGTTGCCAGCAGCAGCCAGGTCAGGCCGATCAGGCTACCGATGGTCAGTACGCTGATGTACGTACTCCAGAAGGTGGTCATTGCCCGTTACTCCTCGATTCGGGTTCGTTGGCAGGTGCCAGGCGGTCGTCGGCAAACGGCAGCAGGCTGGCTTCGGCAAATTCCCGGTCGCGCCGACCGTTGAACACCCAGAGCGACAGGCCGATGAAGGCGATGGCCACCAGCAGGGTGCCCAGGCCGCGCAGTTGACCAATATCCAGTGTCAAGTCCATGGCCCTTACCTCTTGTTCTTGATCGCGGTGCCCAGCACCTGCAGATAGGCAACCAGCGCGTCCATTTCGGATTTGCCCTTGAGCGATTCAACCGCGCCGCTGATGTCGGCATCGGTGTACGGCACGCCCAGGGTGCGCAGGGTGCGCAGCTTGGTCTCGGTGTGGCTGTTGTCGACCTGGCTCGACACCAGCCACGGGTAGGCCGGCATCTTCGACTCGGGCACCACGTTGCGCGGGTTGTACAGGTGGGCACGGTGCCAGTCGTCGGAGTAGCGACCGCCGACCCGGGCCAGGTCCGGACCGGTACGCTTGGAACCCCACAGGAACGGGTGGTCCCAGACGCTTTCACCGGCGACCGAGTAGTGACCGTAGCGCTCGGTTTCGGCACGGAACGGACGGATCATCTGCGAGTGGCACTGCACGCAGCCTTCGCGGATGTAGATGTCGCGGCCTTCGAGCTGCAGCGCGGTGTAGGGCTTCATGCCCTCGACCGGCTTGTTGGTGACGTCCTGGAAAAACAGCGGGACGATCTGGGTCAGGCCACCGATGCTCACGGCGAATACCATCAACAGCACCAGCAGGAAGACGTTCTTCTCGATTACTTCGTGTTTCATCTCGGTCTCCTCAGGCCAGCTGCGCAGCGGCAGGGGCGGTCGCGGCCACCGGAGCACGCACGGTGCGCCAGGTGTTCCAGGCCATCAGTAACATGCCGGTCAGGAAGATCGCCCCGCCGACGAAGCGCACGATGAAGCCAGGGTGGCTGGCCACCAGGGTTTCGACGAAGGAGTAGGTCAGGGTGCCGTCGGCGTTGACTGCACGCCACATCAGGCCCTGGGCGATGCCGTTGACCCACATCGAGGCGATGTAGAGCACGGTGCCGATGGTGGCCAGCCAGAAGTGCGCGTTGATCAGGCCGATGCTGTGCATCTGCTCGCGACCGAAGACTTTCGGGATCATGTGGTACAGGGCGCCGATCGAGATCATTGCAACCCAGCCCAGGGCACCGGCGTGTACATGGCCGATGGTCCAGTCGGTGTAGTGCGACAGGGCGTTGACGGTCTTGATCGCCATCATCGGGCCTTCGAAGGTCGACATGCCGTAGAACGCCAGCGACACCACCAAAAAGCGCAGGATCGGGTCGCTGCGCAGCTTATGCCAGGCACCGGAGAGGGTCATCATGCCGTTGATCATGCCGCCCCAGCTTGGCGCCAGGAGAATCAGCGACATGATCATGCCCAGCGACTGGGCCCAGTCTGGCAGGGCGGTGTAATGCAGGTGGTGAGGACCTGCCCAGATGTAAAGGGTGATCAGCGCCCAGAAGTGCACGATCGACAGGCGATAGGAATACACCGGACGCTCGGCCTGCTTGGGCACGAAGTAGTACATCATCCCCAGGAAGCCTGCGGTCAGGAAGAAGCCCACGGCGTTGTGGCCGTACCACCACTGCACCATGGCGTCGGTGGCGCCGCTGTACAGCGAGTAGGACTTGGTCAGGCTGACCGGCAGCTCCAGGTTGTTGACGATGTGCAGGATGGCCACGGTGATGATGAATGCACCGAAGAACCAGTTACCCACATAGATGTGCTTGGTGGTGCGCTTCATCAGGGTGCCGAAGAACACCACGGCGTAGGCGACCCAGACAATGGTGATCAGGATGTCGATCGGCCATTCCAGTTCGGCGTATTCCTTGGAGCTGGTATAACCCAGCGGCAGCGTGATCGCCGCCAGCACGATTACCAGTTGCCATGACCAGAAGGTGAAGGCGGCAAGGCGTGGAGAGAACAGGGTGGTCTGGCAGGTGCGCTGGACCGAGTAGTAGGAAGCGGCAAACAGTGCGCAGCCCCCGAAGGCGAAAATCACCGCGTTGGTGTGCAACGGACGCAGGCGTCCGAAGCTGGTCCAGGGGAGGTCGAAGTTGAGCGAAGGCCAGACAAGTTGCGCGGCGAGGAAAACGCCGAGCCCCATCCCGACGATTCCCCACACCACCGTCATAATGGCGAATTGGCGGACCACCTTGTAGTTGTAGGCGGTACTGCTGGTTGTGTTCATGTATGGGTTCCCATCCACGGTTATAGGCAGACTAAACAGCGAGGCAAGCATGAGTAATGGGCAACTGGCCGGTATTGACGGGGATCAATGGGCGCATCTGGTCGAAAACCACGGCTGGCGCTGGAATGCCCCGCAAAATCAGGGAGATGGCCAGCCTGATCGGTGCCTGATCCTGGCGCATGGCGCAGGGGCACCGATGGACAGCGGGTTCATGGACGACATCGCGCAAAGGCTGGCGGCACAAGGGCTGGGAGTACTGCGCTTCGAGTTCCCGTACATGGCGCAACGGCGGCTCGATGGTGGCAAAAGGCCTCCGAATCCGCAGGCCAAATTGCTCGAGTGCTGGCGGGAGGTGTATGCGCAGGTGCGACCTTTGGTCACTGGGACGCTGGCCATTGGCGGCAAGTCCATGGGCGGTCGTATGGCCAGCTTGTTGGCAGATGAACTGGGCGCCGATGCGCTGGTGTGCCTGGGGTACCCGTTCTATGCGGCGGGCAAGCCGGAAAAACCGCGGGTAGCGCACATGGCGCAATTGAAGACGCCGACGCTGATTGTTCAGGGCGAGCGCGATGCCCTGGGGAACCGGCAGGCGGTGGAGGGGTATGCGTTATCGCCGGCGATCGAGGTGTGCTGGCTGCAGGCGGGGGATCATGACCTCAAGCCGTTGAAGGCGTCGGGGTTCAGTCACGCAGATCATCTGGCGACGACGGCGCAGAGAGTGGCAGCGTTCTTGCCTTGAGGGGAGAAGTGGGAGCAACTGTCTTGATCAGTCAATTCGGTGGGAGCGGGCCTGCCCCGCGACGAGGCCAGTACAGCCTAAGGCCGCTTCGCGCCCGATCGGGGGCAAGGCCCGCTCCCACTCGCTCAGGGATAATCGCTTACCCGCGGTATTCGCAAAGGTAGGCGGTATCCACGGCCACCTTGAGCTGGAACTTGCTGTTGGCTGGCACGTTGAACTGGCTGCCGGCGCTGAAGGTTTCCCAGTTGTCGCTGTCAGGCAGCTTGACGGTCAGGGCGCCAGACACCACGTGCATGATTTCACGTTGTGCGGTGCCGAATTCGTACTCGCCGGGCGCCATCACGCCTACAGTGGCCGGGCCTTCGGCAGTGCCGAAAGCGATCGACTTGACCGTGCCATCAAAGTACTCGTTGACCTTAAACATGGGCGACTCCTGAAAAGGGGCTGAAAAGGCTGGCCAGTATGCCCAAGGCTCCCGGCGCCGTCATCCGCTTTCAGAGGCCACCTGGCGGCAAGGTCAACGGCAGCAGGCGCGCCGTGTTGCGGGCGTCTTCCAGGGCCCGGTGCTGTTGACCGCTGAACTGCAACCCGGCCAGTTGCAATGCACCATTGAGGCCCAGTGGCCGTTGCAGGTGCCGGGCCTTGGCAAAGCGCTGCTTGAGGTTGATGTGGGGCACCGTGGCCAGCAGGCTCTGGACATTGTGCAACTGCCATTCCTGCAGCAATTGAAGGCGGTCGTAATCGCCCCAGCTGACCCAGCCTTCCAGCTGTGCCCGGTGGTGGCCGATCCAGCGTTCGAATTGCCCCCACACCTCGCTGAAGGCGGCTGCCGTGTCGACATTGGCCTGGCTGATGTGGGTCAGTTCGCGGCAGAAGGGGGTCAGTTGCGGGCGGCGCCGCGGTTTGATGAAACGCTGGAAATGATCCACTTCGCGACCCTGGCGGTTGACCAGCGTCGCTCCGATTTCAATGACTTCCATATCCGTGACTGGCCAACCGCCGTCGTCCGTGGTTGCTTCCAGGTCAATCACCAGCCAATGGCCCATAGTAGGCTCCCTTGCAAGACTCGCTAGAGCGTAGCCAAAGTCGGGCCTGCGGGGTATCCCCTGGCGTAATGCCGCTTGCTGGCCTTTTGGCACAATCCGCTGTTGTACCGCGCGCCGAAAACGCCTAGCTTAGGTTCAATTCGGCTCAAACCCGCAAGAGTGTGTTGCTTTGACTCCAACGCCCATGGCGCAGGCCAGATCCTTGCTGTTCATGTTCACCACCCTGTGGATGGTGATACCGGCCCAGGCGCGCGAGGAAATCGAAGTCAAAATCGGCGCGGCGCATTTTCCTCCTTATACCGTGCGGCCAGAGAAGGGTGCCGACACCGGACTGCTGCCGCAGTTGGTCGATGCCTTGAACGCGGCCCAAGAGCATTATCGGTTCGTCCTGGTGCCCACCTCGATCCCGCGCCGCTTTGGCGATTTCAAGCAGGGTCGCACCGACATGGCCATCTTCGAGAACCCGGAGTGGGACTGGCAAGACATCCCGCACGAGGCGGTGGACATGGGGCTGGAAGACGCCGAGGTGTATGTCGCCCAGTACCTGCCGGAGCGCGACGAGCGCTATTTTGACGACCTCGCCGGCAAGCGCCTGGCCCTGTACAACGGCTATCACTACGCTTTCGCCGATTTCAAATCCGACCCCAAGTACCTGGTCGAGCACTTCAAGGTGACCTTGACCTACTCCCACGACAGCAACCTGTTGATGGTCGAGCGCGGTCGGGCGGACATCGCCCTGGTGACTCGCTCCTACCTCAGTGATTTCCAGGCCCGCAATCCGCAAAGCGCCAGGACCCTGCGTGCTTCGGAGCGCGTCGATCAGGTCTATCACCACTATGCATTGCTGCGACCCGGTGCCCCGATCAGTGGCGAGGAGTTCGCCCGGCTGTTGCAGCTGTTGCGTGACCAGGGCGAACTGCTGCGGATCTTCCAGCCTTATCGGATCACCGTCAGCCAGCCCCGGGCAGACTGAACCCGGGCTCCTGCAATGGTCTCTGGCCGGGGCGTGAGCTGGCACCTGCCCCGGCAGGAGATCACGCTATCAGCGTTTGCCGAGGATCTTGCCGAGCATTTCTGGCCGTGGCGCACCTTGCTGGGTTTGCAGTTGCTGTTGCTCGTCGAGGTAGAAGATCGCCGGAGTGGCCGACAGGCCCAGTTCTTCCATGATAGCCAGGTTGGCGTCGAGCTTGGCCTGGACGTCGGCGGGGATCTTGTCCAGTGCCTTGAGGGTGCTGGCCTTGCCGGCCTTCTCGTGGGTTTGCAGGGCCTTGACCGGGTCTTTGCTGGCCAGCAGCGCGGCCGACTTGCCCGGGCTGTCTTCACGGATGATGCCGACCATGATGTGGCGCAACTGCACCTTGCCCGAGTCGACCCACGGCCGTGCCTGCTGCCAGAAGAGGTTGCAGTACGGGCAGTTGGGATCGCTGAACAGGTAGACGATGCGCGGTGCATCGGCCTTGCCGTCGGCAATCCAGGCGGTCTTTTCCATCTTCGCCCAGACCTCCTTGGCCATCGGTGCGTAGACCAGTTTTTCCAGTGGCGCTTCGCTCAGGTCCTTGCCCTGTTCATCGAACAGGCTGCCGATCAGCACATGCTTGCCGTCGGGTGTCAGGTACAGGGCCATGCCGCGGTTCTGGTATTCGCCGGCATAGCCGCGCAGCCCGTTGGGCGCGTCGAAGCTGCCTTTGATTTTTACCCCCTTGGCTTCCATTTGCTGGACAGCCTTGGGCAGTTCTTCGGCGGTTACCGCCTGGCTGGCCAGCAGGCCGAGGGTGAGGGCGAGGGGCAGTTTCAGCAAAGCGTGCATGTGTCATTCCTTGAAGTGTCGGTGACGGCGGGTGCGGCGGGGCGCTCGAATGATTCCAGGGCGTGGCTGAGGCTGGCCCGCGACAGTTCGCCCAGGTGGCTGCCGATCAGGCGACCGTCGGCGTTGTAGAACAAGGTGGTAGGCAGGGCCATGGAGCCGACCTGCTGGGCCAGTTGGCCGCCGCTGTCGAACAGTACATGGGACAGGTTCAGGCCGGTGGTGGCGAGAAAGTTGCTGACGGTTTGCGGCGACTCCCCCTGGTTGACGAACAGGAAGGTGATGTCCGGACGTTCGTTCTGGCCTTGCTGCAGCACCGGCATTTCGCGCCGGCACGGCGGGCACCAGGTGGCCCAGAGGTTGATGACCAGGGGCCGGCCACGGTAGGCGCTGAGCTGCACGGCCTGGCCATCGGCCTTGCGCAGGCTGGTGTCGGGCAGTTGTGTGCCTTGTTCATACAGGTGGCTGCCCAGGCTGCCCAGCAGCCAGAACAACGCGCCGCTGAACAGTCCCCAGCCCAAGGGGCGACGCAGGGTAGGGCGGCGAAAACCTTGCGACAAGGCGCCTGCCGCCACGGCCAGCAAACCGGGCCAGAGCAGGAAGCCGCCATCGCGCAGGTCGACGATCTGCAGCGGGTCGTCCCGGTACATCGGCCAGTAGCTGAGCACAAAGCCCACCCGCGCAGCGAGCAGGCCCAGCAGGAACAGGCTGAACAGCACCGACTCGGGGTTGTCGCCGCCGCGCTTGGCCACGCGCCAGCCGACCAGGGTTGCCAGTGTCAGCGCGCAGAGCAGTAGCAGGTGATTCAAGGCCATGGTCAACGGCCCCAGGTTTACGGTCAGCATCAGCCTTGACTCCGGGTCTGGGCCCACTGTTCGAGGAAAGTCTTCGCATCGACCTCACCGGTAATCCGGCGCACCCGACGTTCATTGCCCTCCGGACCGATCCAGATCAGGCTGGGCGGGCCGGGTACCTGGTAGCGCTGCATCAACTCGCGACTCGACGGCGCATCGGCGGTCACATCCAGGCGTATCAGGCGTACGCCGCTCAAGGCGGCCAGCACGTCGGTGCGGGCGAACACCTGTTTCTCCATCACCTTGCACGACACACACCAGTCGGCATAGTAGTCCAGCATCACCCACTGGCCCTGGGCCTTGGCTGTATCCAGTTCACGCTGCAACTCGGCCGGCTGGGTCACCGTGACGAAGGCGTCGGTGTGCGCGACGCTGGCTACCGTGCCGCTCCCTGCACGGAAAGGCTGCAGCGGCTGCCAGGGATCATCGCCACCTGCCGCGGCACCGATCACCAGGAGGCTGCCCCAGAAGCCCAGCAGCAGTGGCAGGGCACGAATGGCGCGCAGGTTATGCAGCGCCGGCCATGCCGCCCAGGCCAGGGCGATCAGCCAGGCACCGGCCAGGCCCAGCCACAGTGAAGGCTCGAATACGGTACGCAGGGTGTACAGCGCCATGGCCAGGAATACGAAGCCGAACAGGCCCTTGACCAGGTTCATCCACGGGCCGGGGCGCGGCAGGTAGCGGTTGCCCAGGGTGACCAGCAACAGCAGCGGCAAGCCCATGCCCAGGCCGAGAGTGAACAGCACCAGGGCGCCATGCACCGCGTTGCCGCTCTGGGCGATGTAGAGCAGGGCGCCGGCCAGCGGCGCGGTCATGCACGGGCCCATCAGCAGCCCCGACAGCGCACCCAGCAGGGCCGCACCGTACAGGTTGCCGCCGCGGGTGCCTTGGCCGGCGCGCTCCAGGCGATCACGCAGCCAGGCCGGCAATTGCAGTTCGAAGGCGCCGAACATCGGCAACGCCAGCAACACGAACAGCGCCGCCAGGGTGCCCAGCAGCCAGGGTTGCTGCAGCCAGGCCTGCAGGCTGGCACCCAGCAGTGCGGCAACCACACCCAGGGCGGCATACACCAGGGCCATGCTCAGCACATAGACGCTGGCCAACGCCCAGCCCCGGCGGGCACTGACACCATTACCCAGCACCAGCCCGGCGAGAATCGGCAGCATCGGCAGCGAGCACGGGGTAAAGGCCAGCAACAGGCCAAGGCCCAGGAAGGCCAGCAGGCTCCAGGCCAGGCCTGACTGCTGCAGGCCGCCGGCCAGGGCCTGGTCGCTGGCCTGTTCAGTGGCTGGCTCATTGGCCTGGGCATCGCTCAGGCTGACCAGGTTGGTTTGCGGTGGGTAGCACAGGCCGGCATCGGCGCAGCCTTGCCAGCCCATGCGCAACTGGCCGCGGGCGTCGGCGGGCAGGATCAGCTCCAGCTCGCCGCGATACACCAGGGTTTCACCGAAGTACTCGTCCTGATGGGGCAGGGCCTCTGGCAATGCGGGCTGCTGTTCGGCGGGCAGGCCGTCGAACTTCAGACGCTTCTGGTACAGGTAGTAGCCGTCGGTGATTTTCCAGTGCAGGCGCATTTCGCCCGTGGTCAGCCGTTCGCTGCTGAACACGAAGGCCTTGTCCACCGGCAGGAAATCGCTTTGGGCAAAAGGGTTGGCCTGGGTCAGGCCGCTGAAGACAAACATCAGGACAATCAGTAAAGCGCGCATCTCGAAGCCTTGGCAGTGCGATGAACGGTCGATGCTGGCCATGCTCGATTAACCGAGTGTTAACCGCCAGGCATCGATTGTCGGGCCAGCCGCGACGATTCGGCCCTGGCACGGCATAATCCTGGCTTAATGCGCCTGCGCTTCACTGCCCACTTTGAGTCCCGAGACCCACCATGCACGTACTGCTCTGCGAGGATGACGACCTGATTGCCAGCGGCATCGCCGCCGGGCTGACCGCCCAGGGCATGACCGTTGACCGGGTGGCCACGGCCGGCGCCGCCCAGGCGATGCTTCAGGCGGCTGCCTTCGATGTGATGGTGCTGGACCTTGGCCTGCCCGATGAAGACGGGCTCAAGCTGCTCCAGCGCCTGCGTCAACAAGGCCAGAGCCTGCCGGTACTGGTGTTGACGGCCCGCGATGCGATCACCGACCGGGTCGACGGCCTGCAGGCCGGTGCCGACGACTACCTGCTCAAGCCCTTCGATCTGCGCGAACTGGCGGCGCGCTTGCACACCTTGTTGCGCCGCTCGGCGGGACGTGCGGTCAATATCATCGAACATGGCCCGCTCAGCTACGATCCCAGTAGCCGGGAAACCTGCCTGGGCGGGGTTCCGGTCGATCTGTCGCGACGTGAGCAGGCATTGCTGCAGGCCCTGTTGCACAACCGTGGCCGGGTCCTGTCCAGCGAGCAACTCAAGGACAGCGTCTACGGCTTTGGCGACGAGGTCGAGAGCAACGCCTTGAACGTGCATATCCATCACCTGCGCCGCAAGCTGGGCAACGGCATTGTCGAAACCGTGCGGGGCCTGGGCTATCGCCTGGGGCCTGCGCAACTGCCCGAGGTTTCGCAGCCATGAGCCTGCGAGTACGCCTGACGCTTATCCTGGGTGCCGCATTCGTGGCGATCTGGGCACTGGCGGCAGCCTGGATGCTGCGCGACCTGCGCCACCAGATGATGTTCTCCCTGGATCAGCGCCTGGTGGCGTCGGCCCGCATGGTGGCCGGCCTGATCGACCAGATGCCCCAGCCACTGGTAAGCAAGGGCGAGAGCACCCGGATCAGCGCCGATCAGCTCAGCGTGCCCGATGGCATGGCGTGCCAGGTGAGCTCGCTGCGTGGCGAAATCATTGCCCGCAACCACAGCAACGACCAGGTGCTCAACGACGACCGCAGCGGTTTTCGCGACCAGACCATCGACGATGCCCGTTGGCGCACCTTCACCTATTACCGCGCAGATGTACGGATCACCACGGCAGACCGCCACCAGGAGCGCGAAGCGCTGAACCGCTCGATCCTGCTGGCCGCCTCGGCGCCGGTGCTGGTCGCCCTGCTGGGTAGCCTGGGGTTACTGTGGATCGGTGTCGGCAAGGGCCTGGCGCCGCTCAACCGCATGCGCGATGCCCTGCGCCGGCGCAGCCCCGATGCCCTGGAGCCCTTGCAGGTGCGGGGCCTGCCCAGCGAGTTGCAGCCGCTGCTCGAGACCCAGAACCAATTGTTCCAGCGCATCGCCCAGACCATCGAGCGTGAACGCCGCCTGACCGACGATGCCGCCCATGAGCTGCGCACCCCTCTGACCGCCATCAAGACCCACCTGCAGGTGGCTCGCATGACCGATGGCGACATCCGCGAGCAGGCGCTTGAGCACGCCGAACAGGGCGCCGACCGATTGCACCGTACCCTGGAGCAACTGCTGTTGCTGGCGCGGGTGGAAGGCAGCCTGTCGTTCGAGGACGGTGTGCAGTGCAGCGCCGAGCAAGTGGCGCGCCAGGCGATCCAGGACACTGGCCTTGGCGATTCGCAGCGCATCGCGCTGCAGCTGGACCCAGGTGCCGCCCAGGCTTATCTGGGCATGCCTGCACCCTTGGCGGTAACCGCCTTGCGCAACCTGCTGGACAACGCCCTGCGCCACACCCGGGGAACCGAGCCGGTGGAGCTGGCGGTCCAGATGGACAAGGACCGTGTGGCCTTCACCGTGCGCGATCACGGCCCCGGGATTGCCGAGCAGGACCTGGAGCACCTGACCGAGCGCTTCTGGCGCCATGGCCAGAGCGGCGGTTGCGGCCTGGGCCTGGCGATTGTCCAGGCCATCGTCCAGCGCTGCGCCGGTTCCCTGCGCTTTGACAGCCGCAGCGACGGGTTGCGGGTGCTGCTGCAGATCCCGCTGCGCAGTGGTTGATCAGGTTAGCCGCAGGCCACCTTGATCCGCTCAGGCGGGCTTACCGGGCCTGCCAACCCCCACCCAGCGCTTTGTACAGCGCCACGCTGCCTTGCAGGCGAGCCAGGCGCAGCTGCACTTGCTGGTCCTGGGCCTGATACAGGGTGCGCTGGGTTTCGAGCACCGTCAGCAAGGTCTCGGCTCCGGCCCGGTAGCGGTTCTGCGACAGGGCAAAGGCGATGCGTGCTTGTTCGACTTCCTGATCCTGCCACTGGCGCTGGTTGTCGACGCCGCCGATGCCGGCGAGGGCTTTTTCAACGTCGGCAAAGCCGGCTATGATGCTGGCACGGTAGTTCTCCAGCAGTTCCTCCTCCACTGCCCGAGCCTTGTCGCGCTCGGCACTCAGTCGGCCATTGTTGAAGATCGGCGCCGTGAGCCCGGCACTGAGGGTGTAGTAGGGGCTGCGCAGGATGCGGGCAAAGGTATCGGCACCTGAACCCACATCTGCGCCCAGGGTAAAGCTTGGCAGCATCGCGGCGCGGGCCACGGTGACATCGGCCCGGGCTGCCGCCAGTCGTGCTTCGGCAGCGGCGATGTCGGGCCTGCGGCTGAGCAGGTCGCTGGGCACGCCGCTACCGATGCCGGGCCAGCGCAGGCCCTCGATGGCTTCCTGGATCGGCGGCAGCCGTTGCACCGGTTCGCCCAGCAAGGTCGCCAGGGTGATACGCGCTTCTTGCAGTTGCTGTTCGAACAACGGTACCTGGCGTGCTTGCCCGGCAACCAGGCTGCGCTGCTGGGCAAGTTCAAGGGCGGTGGCCGATCCTGAGTCGAAACGGGTCTGTACCAGGTTCAGCACATCCTTGGCGTTGGCCAGGTTGAGCCGGGCAATGCGCACCTTTTCGGCCAGGGCCAGGCTTTGCAGGTAGCTGTTGGCAACGCCGCCGAGCAAGGTCAGCTCGACGGTCTGGCGGTCGAAGCGGCTGGCGTCCAGGCCGTGCAGTGCGCTGTCACGGGCGGCGCGCTTGCCACCCCAGAAATCGATCTCGTAGCTGGCGCTCAGGCGCGTGTCAAAGGAAGTGCTGGTGCGCTCATAGTCGCTGGCATCCAGTTGGTCGAAGCCATCGCCACGCAGCAGGCGCTGGCGGCTGGCATCGAGGCCGAACTTGACCTCCGGCAGCAACGGCGCGCCGGCGATCACCGCCGAAGCCTGGGCCTGGCGAACGCGTGCGGCGGCAGCGGCCAGGTCGAAGCTTTTATGGCGGGCCTGCTGGATCAACTGATTGAGCTGCGCGCTGGCAAATTGTTGCCACCAGTGTTCGCCAGGCAACGGCTGATCGGGGTTGGCAAGCTGGCTTTGCCACTGGGCCGGTGTTGGCAAGTCGCTTTGTGGCGGCGTGGGCGTGGCGCTGCAGGCGGCGATTAACACGCTGATGGACAACAGGCTGAGACGGCTGGGCAGGTTCATGGACTATTCGCTGGCAAGGGCTTTGACCGGGTCGAGTCGGGCGGCTTTGCGCGCAGGCATGAAGCCGAACACCACCCCGGTAACCACCGCGCAGGCAAACGCGCCGAGGACGGCGGCCAGGGAGAAGGCCACGGCGATATCGGACAGCAGCAATCCACCGCCGATCAGTAGGGCCAGGGCGATGCCGGTGAGGCCGCCGACCATCGACAGCAGTACCGCTTCACTGAGGAACTGACGCAGGATGTCGCGCTGCCGCGCGCCGGTGGCCATGCGGATGCCGATCTCACGGGTGCGTTCGCGCACGGTCATCAGCATGATGTTCATCACCCCGATGCCGCCAACCAGCAACGAGATCGCGGCGATCGAGCCGAGCATCAGCGACAGGGTGTTCTGGGTGCGCGCTTCGGCCTGGATCAGCGCCGCGTCGTTGCTCAGTTCGTAGTCGTGCTTGCCGTTGTGCAGTTTGCGCATCAGCCTGTCGATGGCCGCTTCGGTTTCGGCCACTCGCCGCGAGTCGGCGGCGGCGATGGTCACGTACTCCGGGTCGCGGCTGCCGAACAGGCGAATGGCTGCGGCCGAGTAGGGCACCACGATGCGCTGGTCGCTGTCCTGATCGCCCGAGCTGGCACCTTTGCCCTGCAGCACACCGACCACTTGGAACGGCACGTTCTCCACCAGGATGTACTTTCCGATGGGATCGACTTGATCGCCCAGCAGCTTTTCCTTGACCTTCTGGCCGATCACCGCCACGGCGGCTGCGGTCTGCTCGTCGTCCTCGGTGAAGAAGCTGCCTTCGACCACGGGCCAGTTGAAGATCTCGGAGAAAAAGGTGTTGTTGCCGCCGACATAGAACTGCTGGTTGTTGTTGCCGTAGCGGACCATCAGCTTGTTGCCGATCACCGGCATGATCATCTTCACCTGGGGCAGGCTGCCTACCGCGGCGACATCCTCCAGGGTCACGACGCCGGCCGGTTCACGCAGGGTAGGGGCGCTGCCGCTGAGGTAGAGAATGTTGGAGCCGAACGCGGCCATCTGCGCCATCACCTGGCGCTTGCTGCCTTCGCCGACGGCCAGCATGACCACCACCGACGCCACGCCGATGACAATGCCAAGCAAGGTCAGGGCGGTGCGAAAGCGGTTGATCCACATGACCCGCCAGGCCGCTTGCAGGGCCTCGAGCAATTCGCCTTTCCAGGCGCCGCGGTGGGTGGCGCCCTGGTCCAGGCGCCGGCGCAGGTCTTCGGCTTGCAGGCCAGGGGCATCGGCCTGGGTGACCGGGTGTTGGTTGGCCGAGTCGCTGACTTTCAGGCCGTCGCGAATCTCGATGACGCGCTTGGCCCGCGCCGCGACTTCGCGGTCATGGGTGATCAGGATGACAACATGCCCCTGGCTTGCCAGCTCGTCGAGCAAGACCATGACCTCGGCGCCGCTCTGGCTGTCGAGGGCGCCGGTGGGCTCGTCGGCGAGAATGATATGGCCGCCGTTCATCAACGCCCGGGCGATCGACACCCGCTGCTGCTGGCCGCCGGAGAGTTGATGGGGGCGATTGTCGGTACGGCTGGCAAGCCCCAGTCGATCGAGCAGGGCGGCGGCGCGGGCATGGCGTTCGACAGCAGGTGTGCCGGCATAGATTGCCGGCATCTCGACGTTTTCCTGGGCCGAGCCCGACGCGATCAGGTGATAGCCCTGGAACACAAAGCCGAAGGCCTCGCGACGCAACCAGGCCAGCTCGTCGCTGTCCAGGTCGGCCACATTCCTGCCGGCGAACAGGTACTCGCCGGACGTTGGCCGGTCCAGGCAACCGAGGATGTTCATCAAGGTCGACTTGCCGGAACCGGAGGCACCGACGATGGCCACGAACTCGCCGGGGTGGATGGCCACGCTGATTCCTCGCACCACGTCGACCCTGGGAGTGTCGACCCCGCCATAGGATTTGCGGATGTCGCGCAGTTCGATCAGTGGTGTGCTCACCTCAACCTCCGCTGGCAGCAGGTGCGCCGATCAGCAGCCGTTCACCTTCGGCCAGGCCGTCCAGTACTTGCACCCGCAAGCGGTCGCTGAGCCCGGTGCGTACCCGACGCTGCTCGACCTTGCCGTTGGCGTTCAGCACCTGGGCAACAGCCATGCTCTGGGCGCTGGTGTCTTCATCCAGGGCCGCCACCGGTACGGTCAGCACCTTGCTGGCCCGCCCGGCGACGAAAAACACCTGGGTGGTCATTTCTGCCATCAGGGCGTTGTCGGCGTTGTCGACATCCAGCAGCACGGTGTACAGCACCACCTTGCTACCTGCGCCACTGCCAGCGGCACTGGCCGGGCTGCCGCCGCCCTGGCTGGACTGGTCCAGTGGCTTGGGCGGCACTGGGAGGATCTGGCGTACCGTGCTGTGCCAGCGACGCTTGCCGCCAGCCAGGGTGGTGAAGTAGGCCGTCATGCCGGGTTTGACGTGTCCGATATCGGCTTCCGATACCTGGGCCCAGACGGTCATCGGCGACAGCTTGGCGATGCGCAGGATCAACGGTGTTTGCTGCTGGGCGTTGAGGGTCTGGCCCTCGCGGGCATCGACGGCAACCACGGTGCCGGACATCGGTGCATAGATTCGGGTGTAGCCCAGCTCGGCTTCATCGCTGCGCAGGTTCGCCTGGGCCTGGCGGATCTGTGCGTGGTACATGTCGATGCGGGCCTGGGTGACCTTGAGTTGGGCCTGGGCACTTTGCACGTCTTCTTCGCGCGTGGCGCCGCCGGCGGCCAGGTTGCGCTGGCGCTTGTACTGTTGCTCGGCCAATTGGTACTGGGCTTGCTGCTCGGCAAGCTGGGCCTTGAGGTTGTCGATCGAGAAGCGACCGGCGTCGAGCCTGGCTTGTTGGGTCGAGGGGTCGATCTCGACCAGCAATTGGCCAGTCTTGACCGGGTCGCCCACCTCCACGTGCAGCTTGCGGATCTGCCCGGAAGCCTGGGCGCCGACGTCCACGTAGCGTCTGGGCTGCAAGGTGCCCAGTGCGGTGACGCTGCTTTCGATGTCCGTGCGGGTGACGCTGACGGTGCTCAGCGGGTCGCTACCGGCGGGCAGGGCTTTCCAGGCGAGCAGGGCGCTAAGGGCGAGCAAGCCGAGGCCGCACAGAAGCAGGCGGCGTTTGTTCGAAGGACGTCTCATGCGGGCTTCCAGCCAGGAGGGGGTGATACTCATAATGCAAATGATTGTAATTTGTATTGTTGCAAACTGCCATCATTCAGATCTGCTCGATGCAGCCATCGTTGAATAGCGTCAGGAAGATGTCGTTGTCGCCAGGCGTGCTGAAAATTCCTTGCAGGCCTTGCTTGATTTCTGAGGGATTCCCTACAACTATCAGTGAAGACCCTTTCACAGGCGGATTACCCGCCTCCAGCCTGTAGTTGAAATATTGGCGCAGTATGGTCAAGGAACGTCACTAACGCTCTCAAGCCTTGGTCATAGACGATGCCAAACAAATCCATGCGGATCCTGATTGCCGACGAGCACCCGATGCAGTTGATGCAGCTGGAAAAGATGCTCAACGGCATGGGCTATTACCGTATCGCCCCCGTGGAATGCTTCGAAGACCTGCAGCGTTTGGTGCAGGCGGCGTTGCAGCCGTTCAATCTGTTGGTTGGCAACATCGACCTGGCCAACCATGTCGGCGTCGACCTGGAGCGTTTTTGCCGGGTCAATTCGCAGATCCAGCATGCCCTGCTATACCAGTCCCAGCACCTGAAGGTGCCTGCCATTCCCGCCACCCAGCGCCAGGCGGTGAACATCAGCCTGCCCAAAGTGCCCGACAACGAAACCCTGCAGACCTTCATGGGCATCATCGATGCGCCCAAGGTGCTGGGGCAATTGCCGGGTATTACTGAGCGAATCCCGCATCCCGCTTATACCCCGCGACGGATGAGCTTTGGCTCGAGTGCGTTCTCCCGCCAGTCCTGAGCGCTGATAGCACCTGCGCACCCCAGGGGTGCGCGTTTTGTTATCCTCTTGCGTTTGCCCAGGCGCGCCGGCGTGCGCGTTGGTCTGCCCACTGATTGATGGATGCTCCTATGACAGCCACTACGCCTGCGCCAGCGATGCGCTTGAGCCGCAGTGACCACAAGACCCTGAGCCTGGCGGCATTGGGCGGCGCGCTGGAAATCTACGATTTCATCATCTTCGTGTTCTTTGCCCTGACCTTGAGTCAGCTGTTCTTCCCGCCGCAGATGCCGGAGTGGCTGCGCCTGCTGCAAAGCTTCGGCATTTTTGTCACGGGCTACCTGGCCAGGCCCCTTGGCGGCATCCTGATGGCGCATTTCGCCGATCACCTGGGGCGCAAGAAGGTCTTCAGCCTGAGTATCCTGATGATGGCCTTGCCGTGTTTGCTGATCGGCCTCATGCCGACCTACGCCGACATCGGCTACTTCGCCCCGCTGATCCTGCTGGCCCTGCGCATTCTGCAGGGCGCGGCGGTGGGCGGCGAAGTGCCCAGTGCCTGGGTGTTCGTGGCCGAGCACGCTCCGGTCGGGCGTCGCGGCTATGCCCTGGGCTTTCTCCAGGCCGGCCTGACCTTTGGCTACTTGCTCGGAGCCTTGACGGCGACCGCGCTGGCGCAGTGGTTCACCCCCCAGGAGATTCTCGACTACGCATGGCGCTATCCCTTCCTGCTGGGCGGTGTGTTCGGTGTGATCGGCGTGTGGCTGCGCCGCTGGCTGAGCGAGACGCCGGTGTTCCTGGCCTTGCGCGAACGGCGCGAGCAACCGGTAGCCTTTCCGCTGAGCACCGTGCTGCGCGAGCATCGGCGAGCGCTGGCGCCGGCGGTGCTGCTGACCTGTGTGCTGACCTCGGCGGTGGTGGTGCTGGTGGTGATTACCCCCACTATCATGCAGCAGCGCTTTGGCATGGACGCCGGGCATACCTTTGCCTTGAGCAGCATGGGCATTGTCTTTCTCAACATCGGTTGCGTGCTGGCGGGGTTGCTGGTTGACCGTATCGGTGCCTGGCGCGCATTGATGTTCTACAGCCTGCTGATGCCGCTGGGTATCGGCGCCTTGTACGCAAGCCTGGTGAGCGGCTGGGAATGGCCCGGCGTGGCCTATGCCCTGGCGGGGTTGGCTTGTGGCGTGGTGGGAGTGGTGCCGTCGGTGATGGTCGGTCTGTTCCCGGCGCCGATTCGTGTGTCGGGCATTTCCTTCACCTACAACATTGCCTATGCATTGTGGGCCAGTACCACGCCGTTGATGCTGATCGCTCTGATGCCATGGAGCCCATGGGTGTGCGCGGGTTTCGCGTTGGTGATGGGGGCTGTGGGGTTGTTGACGGCGATGTATTTCGGCGGACGGGAAGGCGCGACGATCGAGGAAGCAGGGGTGCGATGCTGACGGTTGTCCCGGGGCAAGCCTGCTCCTACAAAATAAAAAGCCCCCTGGCCGTGAGGCGAGGGGGCTTTTTTAGTGGCGGGCCGGCTTACATGTTCGGGTAAGTCGGGCCACCGGCGCCTTCCGGCGTGACCCAGGTGATGTTCTGCGAAGGGTCCTTGATGTCACAGGTCTTGCAGTGCACGCAGTTCTGGGCGTTGATCTGAAAGCGCTTGGCGCCGTCTTCCTGGGTGACTACCTCGTACACGCCCGCCGGGCAGTAACGCTGGGCCGGCTCGTCGTACAGGGGCAGGTTGGTGCCGATCGGGATGCTCGCATCGGCCAGCTTGAGGTGGCACGGCTGTTCTTCTTCATGGTTGGTGCTGGAGAGGAACACCGAGCTCAGCTTGTCGAAGCTGAGTTTGCCATCAGGCTTGGGATAGTCGATTTTCTTCGAATCAGCTGCAAGTTTCAGGCAGGCGTAGTCCGGCTTGGTGTCGTGCAGGGTGAACGGTAGCTTGCCGCCAAACCAGTTCTGGTCAACGTAGTTGAACGCAGCGCCGAGCATCGGGCCGAACTTGTGCATGGCCGGGCCGAAGTTACGGCTGGCGAACAGTTCTTCATACAGCCAGCTGGCCTTGAACGCTTCGACGTAGGTGTTGAGCTGATCGCCGCCTTCGCTACCGGCCAGCAGGGCATCGGCCACTGCGTCTGCTGCGAGCATGCCGGACTTCATGGCAGTGTGGCTGCCCTTGATCTTGGCCACGTTCATGGTGCCCAGGTCGCAGCCGATCAGGGCGCCACCGGCGAAAACCATTTTAGGCAGCGAGTTCAAGCCGCCCTTGGCCAGGGCGCGGGCGCCGTAGCTGATGCGCTTGCCACCTTCGAGGTACTGGCTGATCACCGGGTGGTGCTTGAGGCGCTGGAACTCGTCGAACGGCGACAGGAACGGGTTGGCGTACGACAGGTCGACGATCAGGCCGACAACCACCTGGTTGTTTTCCAGGTGATAAAGGAAGGAACCACCGGTGTTGTCCTTGGCCATCACATCCAGCGGCCAGCCGGCGGTGTGCACGACCAAGCCCTGTTCGTGCTTGGCCGGGTCGATTTCCCAGATTTCCTTGAGGCCGATGCCGTAGTGCTGGACGTCGGCGTCGCTGTCGAGGTTGAAGCGCTTGATCAGTTGCTTGCCGATATGGCCACGGCAGCCTTCGGCAAACAAGGTGTACTTGCCGCGCAGTTCCATGCCTGGGGTGTACAGGCCGTCTTTAGGATTGCCTTCACGGTCGACACCCAGGTCGCCGGTGATGATCCCGCGTACCACGCCGTTCTCGTCGAACAGCGCTTCCTGGGCGGCGAAGCCCGGGTAGATCTCCACGCCCAGGTTCTCGGCCTGCTGGGCGAGCCAGCGGCACAGGTTGCCCAGGGAGATGATGTAGTTGCCTTCGTTGTGCATGGTCTTGGGCACGAACAGGTCCGGGACCTTGATCGAGCTGCCAGCATCCTTGAGCACATAGATGTCGTCGCGTTTGACGGCGGTGTTGAGCGGGGCGCCGAGCTCTTTCCAGTCCGGGAACAGTTCGTTCAGGGCGCGTGGTTCGAACACCGCGCCGGAGAGGATGTGGGCACCGACTTCAGAGCCTTTCTCAACCACGCAAACGCTGATTTCGTTACCGGCTTCGGCGGCCTTCTGCTTCAGTCGGCAGGCGGCGGACAGGCCCGCCGGGCCGGCGCCGACGATGACCACGTCGAATTCCATGTATTCGCGTTCCACAGGTTCTCTCCTACTCAAGGCTCATCGGTTTTTCTTTGTTGGCGGGTGTCAGGCGGTCATTTTGAATGCGCTCGGGCTGTAGCTCGAGTGATGACGGACTACACCGCTTTCTCTTGGCCGCGCATTATATCTACACCACTCACGGGGTCCAATACAAACGTTTGTTTGAATTTGCCGCAGGCCAGTAAAATCAAAGAAGCGCGGCTTGAAGCTGACCGGTTTGCCGTATTGACCGGATTGGGCGTTACGGTCAAGATACGAGCGGTTTTGCGCTCGCCGTAGGCTGACCGTCGGATGCAGGTGCACCCCTAAAAACCAGGCGAAAAGCAGGGCATTGAGGCCTTAACCCGCTTTGTAGTGGAGTTTACACACCACGACAGAAAATGGACCACGGGTTTTGCTTCTGCAAGGTCAAATCGAGACCGCTAAGTCAGGGTTGAATTCGACCGGCTGCAATCGTTTTTAGAGGTGCCCTTGTACCCACGCGCAATCGCCGGGTTTGCCCCAGGCGACATTCTTTTCACCGGAGAGTAACGAGGAATCCATGAAGGTTCTTGTAGCTGTCAAACGAGTGGTCGACTATAACGTCAAGGTTCGCGTCAAGGCGGACAACTCCGGCGTCGACCTTGCTAACGTCAAGATGTCCATGAACCCCTTCTGCGAAATCGCCGTAGAAGAAGCCGTACGCCTGAAAGAAAAGGGCGTGGCGAGCGAGATCGTCGTCGTTACCGTAGGCCCCGCTACGGCGCAGGAGCAGTTGCGTACTGCCCTGGCACTGGGTGCCGACCGTGCGGTGCTGGTCGAATCCGCCGACGAGCTGACCTCCCTGGCCGTGGCCAAGCTGCTCAAGGCTGTGGTCGACAAAGAGCAACCTCAGCTGGTGATCCTTGGCAAGCAAGCCATCGACAGCGACAACAACCAGACCGGCCAGATGCTGGCTGCGCTGACCGGCTTCGCCCAGGGTACTTTCGCCTCCAAGGTCGAAGTCGCTGGCGACAAGGTCAACGTCACCCGTGAAATCGACGGCGGCCTGCAGACTGTTGCGCTGAACCTGCCTGCGATCGTCACCACCGACCTGCGTTTGAACGAGCCACGCTACGCGTCGCTGCCAAACATCATGAAGGCCAAGAAAAAGCCTCTGGAAACCGTTACTCCAGACGCGCTGGGCGTTTCCACCGCCTCCACCAACAAGACCCTGAAAGTCGAAGCGCCGGCTGCTCGCAGCGCTGGTATCAAGGTCAAGTCGGTTGCTGAACTGGTCGAGAAACTGAAGAACGAGGCGAAGGTAATCTAAATGACTATCCTGGTTATCGCTGAACACGAAAACGGTGCCGTTGCCCCGGCCACCCTGAACACTGTTGCCGCTGCCGCCAAGATCGGTGGCGACATCCACGTGCTGGTCGCTGGCCAGAACGTAGGTGGTGTTGCTGAAGCCGCAGCGAAAATCGCCGGCGTCGCCAAGGTGCTGGTTGCCGACAACGCTGCCTACGCGCACCAACTGCCAGAAAACGTCGCTCCGCTGGTCGCCGAGTTGGGCAAGGGCTACAGCCACGTGCTGGCACCTGCCACCTCCAACGGCAAGAACATCCTGCCGCGCGTTGCCGCGCTGCTGGACGTCGACCAGATCTCCGAGATCATCTCGGTTGAATCGGCTGACACCTTCAAGCGTCCGATCTACGCCGGTAACGCTATCGCCACCGTACAGTCCAACGCTGCCGTCAAGGTCATCACCGTACGTGCCACCGGCTTCGACGCCGTTGCCGCCGAAGGTGGTTCGGCTGCGGTCGAAAGCGTCGCTGCAGCGCATGACGCTGGTAAATCGGCGTTCGTTGGCGAAGAGCTGGCCAAGTCCGACCGTCCTGAGCTGACCGCTGCCAAAATCGTCGTTTCCGGCGGTCGCGGCATGCAGAACGGCGACAACTTCAAGCACCTGTACTCCCTGGCCGACAAGCTGGGTGCTGCCGTTGGCGCTTCGCGCGCTGCGGTCGACGCAGGTTTCGTACCCAACGACATGCAGGTCGGTCAGACCGGCAAGATCGTTGCGCCACAGCTGTACATCGCCGTTGGTATCTCCGGCGCGATCCAGCACCTGGCCGGCATGAAAGACTCCAAAGTGATCGTTGCGATCAACAAGGACGAAGAAGCGCCGATCTTCCAGGTGGCCGACTACGGCCTGGTGGCTGATCTGTTCGAAGCCGTACCTGAGCTGGAGAAGCTGGTTTAATCCCGCTGCTTCACTTATAAAGGGCCCGGTCCGGGCGGGTTGTGCAAGCCAGTCTTGCGCAACCCAGCGGACCGGGCTTTTTTATTGTGCGAGAAGGTAAGGAGTCGTTTGCATGGGATGGCTTGGCCGGATGAACACGGCGCTGGTGCTCGCTGCGGTGTTGCTGCCGTCGCAGGCAATGGCAGCGGGCAAGTGCGAGCGCCTGGTGGCGACCGGCAGTCCCGACGCTCCGCCTTATTTATGGCGCGACCCCAAGGACCCCAAGCACCTGATCGGCGCCAATGCCGATCTGCTCGACCAGGTTGCGACGCAGCTTGGGGTGAAAGTCGAGATTCTCTACAGCGGCACCCGCAGCGAGGCCCTTGAACAGGTGCGCAGTGGGCGGGTCGACATGCTGATCGATGCGCCCCTGGTGGTGGCTGAGCTGACGGCGGTGGACTACGTTCATCCGCCCCTGATGCACAACGAGTACCTGGTCTGGACCCGGCACGACTCGCCGCTGGTCTACGATGGCCTGGCCGATTTGCATGAGCGCCAGGGCAGCCTGTCGCAAAAGTCCCGGCTGACCCCCGAATTCGAAGCCTTTGCCAAGTCCAATTTGAAACTCTCATCGGCACAGAACCTTACTCAGGCCTTTCAGCAGTTGTTGCTGGGTCAGGTGGAGTACGTGCTGGCCGGGCGTTACTCGGGCATGGCCATGGCGCAATCGCTGGGTATGAGCAATGAACTGGTGGCGCGCGGCTTGCCCCTGGATCGCCCGGGGTTGTATGTGGCGCTGTCGCATAATTCAGCCTGCAATGACACCTGGATACGCGGACAACTGGCGAAAAAGCTGACAGAATTGCCGGCCTCCGGCGTGTCTCAGGCGGTGCTGCAACGCAATATCGAGCGCTGGAAAGCGCAGATGCAGGCACCGCTGGATGCCCCTAAACAGTAGGAAGATTGTGTGAGAACCCAACCACTATTCGCCGCCCTGGCGCTACTGGCCTTGGCCGGATGTGCCAATGACCCGGCACCCAATGAGCAGTTTCGCTTGTCTGAGCAGGCGCTGGAGCAGGCCAAGGCCGTCGGCGCGACCGATGAGGTGGCCGAGCTGAAGCTGGCCGAAGACAAAATGGCCAGGGCCCGGGTCAACATGACCAGTGAGGCCTACCGCGATGCCCGCATGCGCGCCGAGCAGGCCGAGCTTGATGCGCGCCTGGCCGAAGCGCGGGTACTGACCAGCAAGAGCAAAGAGCAGCTGGACCTGCTGCAGTCGCGGGTCAATCGCCTGCGCAAACAGTTGGGGGAACAGCAGTGAGTTCGATCAAACCTATTGCGGCCCTGCTGTTGGTCGGGATCGTGGGCCTGCAGGGTTGTGCCAGCCAGCGCAGCGAATCGGCGCTCGATGACGCGACCGCCAAGTTCCAGACCGTCAAGGACGATTCCGATGTGTTGCGCAGCGCGCCCCGGGATGTCATCCGTGCCGGTGAATCCCTGGCCCGGGCCGATCGGCTATCCACTTACCTGGGCACTGGTGCCGATGTTCGCCACTATGCATACCTGAGCGAGCGCTACAGCGATATCGCCCGCGAGCACACCAACCTGGTGCTCAACCAGGAGCGCCTGGCCAAGCTGGAACTTGAGCGCCAGCGCCTTCAGCTGGCATTGCGCGAAGCCAAGCTCGCCAGCGTGCAGCAACAGGGCAAGTGGGTCGAGGCGCAGATTGTCAGCCTGGCTACCACCGAGGGGGATCGCGGCCTGGTGATGACCTTGGGGGATGTGCTGTTCGACACCGGTCGTGCGGAGTTGAAGAATTCGGCCAGCCGTACCGTGCTCAAGCTGGTGCAGTTCCTGCAGCTCAACCCCAAGCGCATCGTACGCATCGAGGGGTACACCGACAGTACGGGTGCGCCGGAAGACAATCTCAAGTTGTCCCGGGATCGGGCCCAGGCCGTGGCAGACATGCTGGTCGATCTGGGTGTCGACGAGAAACGAATCGAGGTCGAAGGCTATGGTGACCAGTACCCGGTCGAGGCCAATGCCTCGGAGCGGGGCAGGGCGCAGAATCGCCGGGTCGAGATTGTCTTCTCCGACGAAAAGGGCAAGCTCGGCGCAGCGCGCTGAGGTAGTTGTATAAAAAACCCGACGAGTGACCTCGTCGGGTTTTTTTGTGCCCTGTGAAAGGGTCGACAGCAGGCGCTGTCACACAACTGTATTGTCTACTATTCTGCAATCTGTCCCAGTACACTTTGCAACTGTTCCGGTATTCTGGCTCGAAAATCGAGTCGAACAACAATAACTACATTGCCTGCGTGTCGAGAACCGATCATGACCAACCTGCTGCTCTATCAACGCATTGCCCAGCAATTGGCCGAGGATATCCGGCGCGGTGTCTATCAGCCGGGTGAGCGGGTGCCGTCGGTGCGCAAGATGAGTTCGCAGCTCAATGTCAGTCATGCCACCGTGCTGCAGGCCTACGCCAACCTGGAAGACCAGGGGCTGATCCGTGCTCGCCCGCAGTCCGGCTACTACGTACACCAGACCCCAGCGCTGACTGCGCAAACCCCGGACATCGCCAGGGTAGAGCGGCCGGGCCTGGTTACCCGCAGCAGTATCATCCAGCAGGTGTTGACCGAGGCGCGGCGCGACGGGGTATTTCCGTTTGGTGCAGCGGTGCCGCATGTCGACTACCTGCCGGTGCGGGCGTTGCACCAACAATTGGCCAAGGTCACGCGCTTTCATAGCCCGCGCGCCTTCAGCTATATGTTCAGCCCGGGGTTCGAGCCGTTGCGCCGGCAGATTGCCATTCGAATGCGCGATGCCGGGGTCGTGGTCGATCCCAGCGAAGTGGTCGTCACCCACGGTTGTGTCGATGCGCTGCAAATGTCGCTGCGGGTTTTGACCAAACCTGGCGACCTGATCGCCGCCGAATCGCCTACTTATTATGGACTGTTGCAACTGGCCGACCTGCTGGGGCTCAAGGTCATCGAGATTCCCAGCGACCCGTCTACCGGTATCAGCCTGGAGGCGCTGCAACTGGCAGCCAACCAGTGGTCGATCAAGGCATTGGTGTTGACCGCGCGCCTGAGTAATCCACTCGGCGGCACCATTCCCGAGGATCGCCAGAAGCAGCTGCTGCGCTTGGCGTCGGATTTCGACATACAGATCGTTGAAGACGATATCTATGGCGAACTGATGTTCGAGCAGGGCAAGACCAAGGCACTCAAGGCGTTCGACCGCCTGGGGCGGGTGATCTACTGTTCGAGCTTTTCCAAGACCTTGTCGCCAGGTGTGCGCATTGGCTGGATGATCGCCGGCAAGTACCAGGCTGAAATCCAGCGCTTGCAGACCTTCACCACGCATTCCGCTTGCAGTGTGACCCAAATGGGCGTGGCCGCTTACCTTGAGAACGGCGGCTACGACCGCCACCTGCGCTATATCCGCCAGGAGTACCGCAAGAACCTCAGCGCCTACCAGCTGGCGGTGCAGCAGCACTTCCCGGAAGGTACTCAGATGACCCGGCCCACCGGCGGATTTATTCTCTGGGTCAGCCTGCCCGGGCGGGTCAATACCCAGGAGTTGCATGTGCGTGCGCTGCAGCAGGGGATCAGCATCGCGCCGGGTCTGATCTTCAGCAATACAGAACAGTTCAACCACTGCATTCGACTGAACTGCGGGATTCCGTGGAACCGCGAGGCGGAACGTGCCTTGATGACCTTGGGGATGTTGGCCAGCCAGTTGTGCCAGGAGACCGGATCGACCGGCTTTTTCTAACTTGCCAGTCTTCGCGGGAACGGGGAGCATAGGCACTTTATGGAATGATCGTCAGTGTCTATGAAAGCGTTGCGTGGTGTCGGCCTGGTCCTGTGTTTGCTGGTCGCTTGGGTCGGCAACGGCTCGGCCATGGTCCAGGCGGCGCCCGAGGCGGGCGCGTCCACGGCAAAAAAGGCACCGGCGACAGAAAAGCATAAGCCAGCGGTACGCCACAAAGCGTCCAAGCCCGCCAAGCCTGCGCCCGAGCCCCTGCCCAGTGCCAGGGTCGATCTCAGCCTACCTGCCGACATGGTCAAGGATCTCAAGCCGGCCTCCCAGGATCCGGTGTCAACGCCAAAGCCGTTGCTGCCTTACCTGTTTGGCGAAAAACCTCCTTCCGACAGTCCGTTTCAGCTGAACGGCCGGCTGTTGAGCAACGAGATGCAGCTGCAACTGCGCAATGATGCTCGTCAGGATATCGAAGGCGCCGCCATCGAATTCGAGTTCAAGCAATAGCTGCGGTGACTCGCCAGTCACCGTAAATGCGCTGATTTTTCGTATTACGAGTAATTTCAAACGCCTGTTTAAACGAGTACTATCCAGGCTCATTCATCATTTGTTGCACCGAGGATTCTGTTGTCATGAACTGCCGTGAAGGTTGTGGCGCCTGCTGCATTGCGCCCTCCATCAGCTCTGCGATTCCTGGTATGCCCAAGGGTAAACCGGCGGGTGAGCGTTGCCTGCATTTGTCGGCTGCCAACCTGTGTGGCTTGTTCGGCAAGCCCGAACGGCCGGCGGTGTGTGGCGGGTTCAAGGCCGAGGCAGAGGTGTGCGGCAGCGATCGCGATGAGGCGATCAGAATCCTTGGTTGGCTGGAGCAAATGACGGCAGCTTGAAACGCGGATCTTCGACAATAAGGAACAATAGAATGGGATCGTTTAAGCAAGTGGCAGTGGTTATCGGGTTGAGCGCAATGCTGGCGCCGCTGGTGCATGCCGACGACTGGAAAGTGGCCAAGGACGAAGACGGCATCAAGATTTCGCTGAGCGAAGTGGCCGGTTCCGAGTACAAGGCCTACCGCGGCGTCACCTTGATCAAGGCGCCGTTGGCCAAGGTCAAGGCGCTGCAGGAAGATGTGGTCGGTGCTTGCGCGTGGATTCACGAGTGCAAATCGCAGAAGTTGCTCAAGCACGAAGGTGACCAAACCTGGACCTACACCCAGTTCAACACTCCATGGCCGGTAACGGCGCGTGACTCGATCCTGCATGTCACCACCACTCAGGATGCCGACGGTAGCCTGACCCGCAAGCTTGAAGGGGTGCCCAAGTACCAGCCTGAGGAGAAAGGCTTTGTGCGTGTGTCCCAGGTTGAAGGTTTCTGGAAGTTGGTGCCCAAGGGGGATGCCACTGAAGTGACCTATCAGGTGCACACCGAGCCGGGTGGCAGCGTCCCGTCGTGGCTGGCCAACAAATTTGTGGTGGACGCGCCGTTCAATACCTTGAAGGCGTTGAAGGCGAAGGCAGAGAAGCAGTAAGCGTACAGATGTTGAGATTTGAGTCGTTAGCGCAACTGTGATTGCAGTGCGGGCCTCTCGCGGGGCAAGCCTGCTCCAGCAGGCCAAAAAAAAGGCTGCCCGAAGGCAGCCTTTTTTGCGTTCGGCCCAGAGGCTTACTTGCGGTCTTCCAGCTTGCTGATGTCGCGCGACTCGTAGCCGGTGTACAGCTGGCGAGGGCGGCCGATCTTGTAAGGGCTGGAGAGCATTTCTTTCCAGTGGGAGATCCAGCCGACAGTCCGCGCCAGGGCGAAGATCACGGTGAACATGCTGGTCGGAATGCCGATCGCCTTGAGGATGATGCCCGAGTAGAAGTCGACGTTCGGGTACAGCGAGCGCTCGATGAAGTAAGGATCGGTGAGGGCGATCTCTTCCAGGCGCATGGCCAGTTCCAGCTGCGGGTCGTTCTTGATGCCCAGCTCGCGCAGGACTTCGTCGCAGGTCTGCTTCATCACGGTGGCGCGTGGATCGCGGTTCTTGTAGACGCGATGACCGAAGCCCATGAGCTTGAACGGATCGTTCTTGTCCTTGGCTTTGGCGATGAACTTGTCGATGTTGGAGACATCGCCGATTTCATCGAGCATGGTCAGTACGGCTTCGTTGGCACCGCCGTGGGCAGGGCCCCAGAGTGCGGCGATACCGGCAGCGATACAGGCGAACGGGTTGGCGCCCGAAGAACCGGCCAGGCGGACGGTCGAGGTCGAGGCGTTCTGTTCGTGGTCGGCGTGGAGGATGAAGATCCGGTCCATTGCCTTGGCCAGTACCGGACTGATCGGTTTGATCTCGCACGGGGTGTTGAACATCATGTGCAGGAAGTTTTCCGCGTACGACAGGTCGTTGCGCGGGTACATCATGGGCTGGCCCATGGAGTACTTGTACACCATCGCTGCCAGGGTCGGCATCTTGGCGACCAGGCGGACCGCGGAAATTTCGCGGTGCTGCGGGTTATTGATGTCCAGCGAGTCGTGGTAGAACGCCGACAGGGCGCCGACCACGCCGCACATGACGGCCATCGGGTGGGCGTCGCGGCGGAAGCCGTTGAAGAAGGACTTCAACTGCTCGTGCACCATGGTGTGGTTCTTCACGGTGCTGACGAACTGGGCCTTCTGCTCGGCATTGGGCAGCTCGCCGTTCAGCAGCAGGTAGCAGGTCTCGAGATAATCGGATTTCTCGGCGAGCTGTTCGATCGGATAGCCGCGATGCAGCAGGATACCCTTGTCGCCGTCGATATAAGTGATCTTCGACTCGCAGGATGCGGTCGCCATGAAACCAGGGTCGAAAGTGAAGTGACCCGTGGCCCCCAACCCTCTAACGTCGATAACATCGGGACCAACGGTGCCGGTTAAAATGGGCAGCTCGACGGGGGCTGCGCCCTCGATGACCAACTGCGCTTTTTTGTCAGCCATGTGGCCTCCTATTAATGCTTGAAATCATCAGACAGACCCCCCACGCAGGGCCCGCACCACTATAGTGAGATAAATTCGAATGTCAATTTGCCTAAAGCACGGTTGTAAAGGGCTCTGGGCGCTGTTTTTCCTCGAAATTGCCGCCCGTTTACGCCTTTTGTTCATTAAAGGCAATGCGCTATTTGGGCTAGGTCTTCGCGTTGTCATTAGTAGCCTAACTGTCTATAATCGGCCCCCGACCGCCAGGGGCTTGCAAGCCCGTGTTGCTGGGGTCGTCACTCCCTGGGTGGTGGGTACCTGACCAGTACACTTACCAACAACTTTGCCCTGCTTGCTAGGGGCTCTTCAGTGTGAAAAAAGCCGTGAAAAGCCAACGACCTGTAAACCTAGACCTAAGGACCATCAAACTCCCCATTACCGGCGTTACGTCATTTCTTCATCGTGTTTCCGGCATCATCCTCTTCCTGGGCCTTGGCATCATGCTTTATGCATTGGGCAAATCCCTGGGTTCCGAGGAAGGTTTCGCCGAGGTGAAGGCATGCTTGACCAGTCCGCTGGCCAAGTTCGTGGCATGGGGCCTCCTGTCCGCCTTGCTGTATCACTTGGTAGCCGGTGTGCGCCACTTGATCATGGACATGGGCATCGGTGAGACGCTGGAAGGCGGAAGACTGGGCTCGAAAATTATCATCGCCGTCTCTGTGGTGGTGATCGTGCTGGCAGGAGTTTGGATATGGTAACCAACGTCACGAACCTCTCGCGTTCGGGCCTCTATGACTGGATGGCGCAGCGCGTTTCTGCGGTCGTTCTCGCGGCTTATTTCATTTTCCTGATCGGATACCTGGTCGCGCACCCGGGCATCGAGTTTGCCCAGTGGCACGCTCTGTTCTCCAACAACGCGATGCGTATCTTCAGTCTGCTGGCACTGGTTGCCCTGGGCGCTCACGCCTGGGTCGGCATGTGGACCATTGCCACCGACTACCTGACGCCGATGGCGCTGGGCAAGTCGGCGACTGCCGTACGTTTCCTGTTCCAGGCGGTATGTGGTGTCGCGATGTTCGCGTACTTCGTCTGGGGTGTGCAGATTCTCTGGGGTATCTGATTCATGGCTAACATTCCAACGATTTCATTCGACGCCATCATCATCGGTGGCGGCGGTGCCGGCATGCGCGCTGCGCTGCAGCTGGCCCAGGGCGGTCACAAGACTGCCGTGATCACCAAGGTCTTCCCGACCCGTTCGCACACTGTATCGGCCCAGGGTGGCATCACCTGCGCCATCGCTTCGGCCGACCCGAACGATGACTGGCGCTGGCACATGTACGATACCGTCAAGGGTTCCGACTACATCGGTGACCAGGACGCTATCGAATACATGTGTCAGGAAGGCCCGGCAGCCGTATTCGAGCTGGACCACATGGGTCTGCCGTTCTCGCGTACCGAAACCGGCCGTATCTACCAGCGTCCGTTCGGTGGCCAGTCCAAGGACTACGGCAAAGGCGGCCAGGCTGCCCGTACCTGTGCAGCTTCCGACCGTACCGGCCACGCGCTGCTGCACACCCTGTACCAGGGCAACCTGAAGGCAGGCACCACCTTCCTGAACGAGTACTACGCCGTCGATCTGGTGAAGAACCAGGAAGGCGCGTTCGTCGGTGTGATCGCCATCTGCATCGAAACCGGCGAAACCCTGTACATCAAGTCCAAGGCTACCGTACTGGCCACGGGCGGCGCAGGCCGTATCTACGCTTCGACCACCAACGCCCTGATCAACACCGGTGACGGTGTAGGCATGGCGCTGCGTGCAGGCGTTCCGGTACAGGACATCGAGATGTGGCAGTTCCACCCGACCGGTATCGCCGGCGCTGGTGTGCTGGTTACCGAAGGCTGCCGTGGTGAGGGTGGTTACCTCATCAACAAGCACGGCGAGCGTTTCATGGAGCGCTATGCGCCCAACGCCAAGGACCTCGCCGGTCGTGACGTCGTGGCCCGCTCGATGGTTAAAGAGATCATCGCCGGCAACGGCTGTGGCCCTAACGGCGACCACGTGATGCTCAAGCTCGACCACCTGGGTGAAGAAGTACTGCACAGCCGCCTGCCAGGTATCTGTGAACTGTCCAAGACCTTCGCTCACGTCGACCCTGTCGTCGCGCCGGTTCCTGTCGTTCCAACCTGCCACTACATGATGGGCGGCGTTGCCACCAACATTCACGGCCAGGCAATGACCCAGGATGCCAATGGTGAAGACCAGATCATCCCAGGTCTGTTCGCTGTAGGTGAAGTGGCGTGTGTATCGGTTCACGGTGCCAACCGCCTGGGCGGCAACTCGCTGCTCGACCTGGTGGTCTTCGGCCGCGCTGCCGGCCTGCACCTGGAAAAGGCGCTGACCGACGGTATCGAATACCTCGACGCCAGCGACACCGATATCGATGTTGCCCTGAGCCGCCTGAACAAGCTCAACGAACGCAACACCGGCGAAGACGTGGCTACCCTGCGTCGCGAGCTGCAAAGCTGCATGCAGAACTACTTCGGTGTATTCCGTACCGGCGAATACATGCAGAAGGGTATCGAGCAGTTGGCCCAGCTGCGCGAACGTATCGCCAACGTCAAGATCAACGACAAATCCCAGGCCTTCAACACCGCGCGTATCGAAGCGCTGGAGCTGCAGAACCTGCTGGAAGTCGCCGAAGCCACTGCAATTGCTGCAGAAGTCCGTAAAGAGTCCCGCGGTGCCCACGCCCGTGAAGACTTCGAAGACCGTGACGACGAAAACTGGCTGTGCCACACCCTGTACTTCCCAGGCGAGAAGCGGGTTGCCAAGCGCGCTGTCAACTTCGCGCCGAAAACCGTACCGGCTTTCGAGCCAAAAGTCCGGACTTACTAAGGGGTGGTCGCTATGTTGCAAGTCGAAGTCTATCGTTACAACCCCGATACCGACTCTGCGCCGAAAATGCAGACGTTCCAGGTCGATACCGGTGGCAAAGACCTGATGGTGCTGGATGTGTTGGCACTGATCAAAGAACAGGATGAAGGTTTCTCGTATCGTCGTTCTTGCCGCGAAGGTGTTTGCGGCTCCGACGGCATGAACATCAACGGCAAGAACGGCCTGGCCTGCATCACGCCGCTGTCGGCAGTGGTCAAGCGTAACAAGCTGGTCGTCCGCCCGTTGCCTGGATTGCCGGTCATCCGTGACCTGGTCGTCGATATGAGCATCTTCTACAAGCAGTACGAGAAGGTGAAGCCTTTCCTGCAGAACGACACTCCGGCTCCGGCCATCGAGCGTCTGCAGTCGCCTGAAGAGCGTGAAAAGCTGGACGGTCTGTACGAGTGCATCCTGTGCGCTTGCTGCTCGACTTCCTGCCCATCGTTCTGGTGGAACCCTGACAAGTTCCTCGGTCCAGCTGCACTGTTGCAGGCCTATCGTTTCCTGGCCGACAGCCGTGACACCAAGACCCAGGAGCGTCTGGCTTCGCTGGACGACCCGTTCAGTGTGTTCCGCTGCCGCGGAATCATGAACTGCGTAAACGTTTGCCCCAAAGGTCTGAACCCGACCAAGGCGATCGGTCACGTACGTAACATGCTGCTGCAAAGCGGTACCTGATTTGAAAGTGTTGTACCCGTAGCACACCGAGGTGCGGGCCTTTGCCCGCACCAAGGTGAAACTCGAGCGAGGGCTCAAAAAGCCCGAGCTTTTACCTATGAAGATATGAGACCAGCAGGGGCTTCCGGGCTGGTACCCGGAAAATCTGTGGGATCCTTGGTGGCTTGGTTCGGTCGCTGCATTAGGACTTTTCCAGGCTTGCTGTGGCTCTCGCCGATCCGTCCCCTAACCGAGGGTGACCAAGCATGCAAGAAAGCGTGATGCAGCGCATGTGGGAAAGCGCCCACCTTTCAGGTGGTAACGCTGCATATGTGGAAGAGCTCTACGAGCTCTACCTGCACGACCCTAACGCTGTGCCAGAAGAGTGGCGCACTTACTTCCAGAAGTTGCCCGCCGAAGGCAGCACCGCTACCGATGTATCGCACTCTACAATCCGCGACCATTTCGTACTGCTGGCAAAGAACCAGCGCCGCGCCCAACCGGTTTCCGCCGGAAGCGTGAGCAGTGAACACGAGAAGAAGCAGGTTGAAGTATTGCGCCTGATCCAGGCCTACCGTATGCGCGGCCACCAAGCCGCGAAGCTCGACCCCCTGGGGTTGTGGCAGCGCCCTGCGCCAGTAGACCTGTCGATCAATCACTACGGCTTGACCAATGCCGATCTTGATACGACCTTCCGTGCCGGCGACCTGTTCATCGGCAAAGAGGAAGCGAGCCTACGCGAAATCTTCGACGCTTTGCAGCAGACATATTGCCGCACCATTGGCGCCGAATTCACCCATATTGTCGACTCCGAGCAGCGCAGCTGGTTCCAGCAGCGTCTGGAGAGCGTTCGTGGGCGCCCGGCTTTCTCGGCAGATATCCAGAGCCACCTGCTCGAGCGTGTGACCGCAGCAGAAGGCCTGGAGAAGTACCTGGGTACCAAATACCCGGGCACCAAGCGTTTCGGCCTGGAAGGCGGCGAAAGCCTGATTCCGATGCTGGACGAGCTGATTCAGCGTTCCGGTTCCTACGGCACCAAGGAAGTTGTAATCGGCATGGCCCACCGTGGCCGTCTGAACGTGCTGGTCAACACCTTCGGCAAGAACCCGCGCGACCTGTTCGACGAGTTCGAAGGCAAGAAGAAGGTCGAGCTGGGGTCCGGTGACGTCAAGTATCACCAGGGCTTCTCGTCCAACGTGATGACTGCCGGCGGCGAAGTCCACCTGGCCATGGCGTTCAACCCTTCGCACCTGGAAATTGTCTCGCCAGTGGTAGAAGGTTCGGTGCGCGCCCGTCAGGACCGTCGCAACGACACCGTTGGCGACAAGGTTCTGCCGATCTCCATCCACGGTGACGCTGCATTCGCAGGTCAGGGCGTGGTCATGGAAACCTTCCAGATGTCGCAGACCCGCGGTTTCAAGACCGGCGGTACCGTGCACATCGTGATCAACAACCAGGTTGGTTTCACCATCAGCAACCCGTTGGACTCGCGTTCCACCGAGTACGCCACCGACGTCGCCAAGATGATCCAGGCGCCGATCCTGCACGTTAACGGTGATGATCCGGAAGCCGTGTTGTTCGTGACCCAGCTGGCCGTCGACTACCGCATGCAGTTCAAGCGTGACGTGGTAATCGACCTGGTCTGCTACCGTCGTCGCGGCCACAACGAGGCTGACGAGCCGAACGGCACCCAACCACTGATGTACCAGCAGATCGCCAAGCAGCGCACTACCCGCGAACTGTATGCCGACAGCCTGATCCAGGCGGGTCGTCTTGATCTGGACCGCGTCCAGGCCAAGGTCGACGAGTACCGCAACGCACTGGACAACGGCCTGCACGTAGTGAAGAGCCTGGTCAAAGAGCCGAACAAAGAGCTATTCGTCGACTGGCGTCCGTACCTGGGCCATGCCTGGACCGCGCGTCACGACACCCGCTTCGATCTGAAGACCCTGCAGGAACTGTCGGCCAAGCTGCTGGAGCTGCCGGAAGGCTTCGTGGTTCAGCGTCAGGTTTCGAAGATCTACGAAGATCGCCAGAAGATGCAGGCCGGTGGCTTGCCGATCAACTGGGGTTATGCAGAGACCATGGCCTACGCCACCCTGCAGTTCGAAGGTCACCCGATCCGCATGACCGGCCAGGACATCGGCCGTGGCACCTTCTCGCACCGTCACGCGGTGTTGCACAACCAGAAGGACGCCAGCACCTACATTCCGTTGCAGAACCTGTTCCCGGGCCAGCCACGTTTCGACCTGTACGACTCCTTCCTGTCGGAAGAAGCGGTACTGGCCTTCGAATACGGCTACTCCACCACCACGCCAAACGCGCTGGTGATCTGGGAAGCCCAGTTCGGCGACTTCGCCAACGGTGCCCAGGTGGTTGTCGACCAGTTCATCACCAGCGGCGAGCACAAGTGGGGCCGCCTGTGCGGTCTGACCATGCTGCTGCCACACGGTTATGAAGGGCAGGGGCCTGAGCACTCCTCGGCACGTCTGGAACGTTACCTGCAGCTGTGCGCCGAGCACAACGTCCAGGTTTGCGTACCGACCACGCCTGCTCAGATCTACCACCTGTTGCGTCGCCAGGTCATCCGTCCACTGCGTAAGCCGCTGATCGTACTGACTCCAAAGTCGCTGCTGCGCCACAAGCTGGCCATCTCGACCCTGGAAGAACTGGCCGAAGGCTCGTTCCAGACCGTGATCCCGGAAATCGATACCCTCGATCCGAAAAAGGTCACCCGCCTGGTCCTGTGCAGCGGCAAGGTCTACTACGATCTGCTGGAAAAACGCCGTGCCGAAGGCCGCGAAGACATCGCCATCGTGCGAATCGAGCAGCTGTATCCATTCCCTGAGGACGATCTGGTCGAGATCCTCGCGCCGTACACCAATCTCAAGGATGTGGTGTGGTGCCAGGAAGAGCCGATGAACCAGGGCGCCTGGTACAGCAGCCAGCACCACATGCGCCGTATCCTGACCCGCCACAATAAAGAGCTGGTTCTGGAATACGCGGGCCGTGATGCTTCGGCAGCACCTGCTTGTGGTTATGCTTCGATGCACGCCGAGCAGCAGGAAAAACTGCTGCAAGATGCCTTCACTGTTTAATGCCATCGCGCACAAGAAACCGAATTTAAGGAACCACTGATAATGGCTATCGAGATCAAAGCCCCTACTTTCCCGGAATCGGTTGCCGATGGCACCGTTGCCACCTGGCACAAGCAACCGGGCGAAGCCGTCAAGCGTGACGAACTGATCGTCGACATCGAGACCGACAAGGTCGTCCTGGAAGTACTGGCCACCGCTGACGGCGTGCTGGGTGCAATCGTCAAGGGCGAGGGCGAAACCGTCCTGTCCGACGAAGTCCTGGGCTCGATCGAAGAGGGCGGCGTTGCTGCCGCTGCTCCTGCTGCTGCCGCAGCTCCCGCTGCAGCTGCCGCACCGGCCGCTGCTGCTTCGGACGAAGACGCCATCGGCGCGCCAGCTGCTCGCAAGCTGGCCGAAGAGAACGGCATCGCCCTGAACAGCATCAAGGGCACCGGTAAAGATGGTCGCATCACCAAGGAAGACGTTGTAGCCGCCATCGAAGCGAAGAAATCCGCTCCGGCTGCCGCTCCAGCCGCCAAGCCTGGCGCTGCTGCCGCTGCCCCGGTTGTCGCCACTGGCGACCGTACCGAGAAGCGTGTACCGATGACTCGCGTACGTGCCACCGTGGCCAAGCGCCTGGTCGAAGCACAGTCGAACATGGCCATGCTGACCACTTTCAACGAAGTCGACATGACCGAAGTCATGGCCCTGCGTTCGAAGTACAAGGACCTGTTCGAGAAGACCCACAACGGCGTGCGCCTGGGCTTCATGTCGTTCTTCGTCAAGGCTGCCACCGAAGCGCTGAAGCGCTTCCCGGCTGTCAACGCCTCGATCGACGGTTCGGACATCGTCTACCACGGTTACGCGGACATCGGCGTTGCCGTTTCCAGCGACCGTGGCCTGGTAGTGCCTGTACTGCGTAACGCCGAGCTGATGAGCCTGGCCGAAATCGAGAACGGCATCGCCACCTTCGGCAAGAAAGCTCGTGACGGCAAACTGTCGATCGACGAAATGACCGGCGGTACCTTCACCATCACCAACGGTGGTACCTTCGGTTCGATGATGTCGACCCCGATCGTCAACCCGCCTCAGGCCGCTATCCTGGGCATGCACAACATCATCCAGCGTCCAATGGCCGTCAATGGCCAGGTCGTAATCCGTCCGATGATGTACCTGGCGCTGTCCTACGACCACCGTCTGATCGACGGTAAAGAGGCCGTGACCTTCCTGGTGACCATCAAGAACCTGCTGGAAGACCCGGCTCGTCTGCTGCTGGACATCTAAAAAACAGCTGCAAGCTGCAAGCGACTGGCTTCATCCCCGAAGCCGGTCGTCTTGCCGCTTGCAGCTTGTGGCTTGAAGCTAAAAGGAATCTTTTATGACCCAGAAATTCGACGTGGTAGTGATTGGCGCAGGTCCTGGCGGCTACGTAGCTGCTATCAAGGCTGCGCAGCTCGGTCTGAAGACTGCCTGTATCGAGAAGTATGTTGACGGCGAAGGCAAGCTGGCCCTCGGCGGTACCTGCCTGAACGTGGGTTGCATTCCATCCAAGGCGCTGCTGGACAGCTCCTGGAAGTACAAGGAAGCCAAAGAGAGCTTCAACGTCCACGGTATCTCCACCGGCGAAGTCAAGATGGACGTCGCTGCGATGGTTGGCCGCAAGGCTGGCATCGTCAAGAACCTGACCGGCGGCGTCGCCACCCTGTTCAAGGCAAACGGCGTCACTTCGATCCAGGGCCACGGCAAACTGCTGGCTGGCAAGAAAGTCGAAGTCACCAAGGCTGACGGCACCACCGAAATCATCGAAGCCGAGAACGTGATCCTGGCCTCTGGTTCGCGTCCGATCGACATTCCACCGGCTCCGGTCGACCAGAATGTCATCGTCGACTCCACCGGCGCCCTGGAATTCCAGGCTGTACCTAAGCGCCTGGGTGTTATCGGTGCTGGTGTCATCGGTCTGGAACTGGGTTCGGTCTGGGCTCGCCTGGGTGCCGAAGTCACCGTTCTGGAAGCGCTGGACACCTTCCTGATGGCCGCTGATGCCGCCGTCTCCAAGGAAGCCCTGAAGACCCTGACCAAGCAAGGTCTGGACATCAAGCTGGGCGCTCGCGTAACCGGTTCCAAGGTCAACGGAACTGAAGTCGAAGTGACCTACACCGACGCCAACGGCGAACAGAAAATCACCTTCGACAAGCTGATCGTTGCGGTCGGCCGTCGTCCAGTGACCACTGACCTGCTGGCTGCCGACAGCGGCGTGACCATCGACGAGCGTGGCTTCATCTTCGTCGACGATCATTGCGCGACCAGCGTACCGGGCGTTTACGCCATCGGTGACGTGGTTCGTGGCATGATGCTGGCTCACAAGGCCTCGGAAGAGGGCATCATGGTCGTCGAGCGCATCAAGGGTCACAAGGCCCAGATGAACTACGACCTGATCCCATCGGTTATCTATACCCACCCTGAGATTGCATGGGTCGGTAAAACCGAACAGACCTTGAAGGCTGAAGGCGTTGAGGTTAACGTGGGCACCTTCCCGTTCGCGGCCAGCGGCCGTGCGATGGCGGCCAACGACACCGGTGGTTTCGTCAAGGTCATCGCCGATGCCAAGACCGACCGCGTCCTGGGTGTACATGTGATTGGCCCATCGGCTGCAGAACTCGTGCAGCAGGGTGCAATCGCAATGGAATTCGGCACCAGCGCTGAAGACCTGGGCATGATGGTTTTCTCCCATCCGACCCTGTCCGAAGCGCTGCATGAAGCCGCGCTGGCTGTGAATGGCGGTGCCATCCACGTAGCCAACCGTAAGAAGCGTTAAACAATAAGAAACCACGGCGGGCAGCCCGTCGTGAGTCTTGCGTGCATGACTCACCGCGGAACGTCCGCCGGACTCGAACTCCCGGAGCATACCGGGGGCAAGTGGTCACAGGTGGCGCGGCACTCTACAAGAGCGCAGCGCCGAAGCGCAGTACCTAACGAAGACGGTAAAAAGCATGAATCTTCACGAGTATCAGGGTAAGCAGCTGTTCGCTGAATACGGCCTGCCAGTTTCCAAGGGTTTCGCAGTCGACACCCCTGAAGCTGCCGCAGAAGCCTGCGACAAGATCGGTGGCACCGAGTGGGTTGTCAAAGCCCAGGTTCACGCCGGTGGTCGCGGTAAAGCGGGCGGCGTCAAGCTGGTTCGCAGCAAAGAAGACGCCAAGGCGTTCGCTGCGCAGTGGTTGGGCAAGCGTCTGGTGACCTACCAGACTGACGCCAACGGTCAGCCAGTGACCAAGATCCTGGTCGAATCCTGCACTGACATCGCCAAAGAGCTGTACCTGGGCGCTGTAGTCGACCGTTCGAGCCGTCGCATCGTGTTCATGGCCTCCACCGAAGGTGGCGTGGACATCGAGAAAGTCGCTCACGACACTCCTGAGAAGATCATCAAGGCTACTATCGATCCACTGGTTGGCGCTCAGCCATTCCAGGGTCGTGAACTGGCTTTCCAGCTGGGTCTGGAAGGCAAGCAAGTTGCACAGTTCGCCAAGATTTTCGTCGGCCTGGCCAAGCTGTTCCAGGAACACGACCTGGCTCTGCTGGAAGTCAACCCGCTGGTCATCAAGGCCGACGGCGACCTGCACTGCCTCGATGCCAAGATCAACATCGACGCCAACGCAATGTACCGTCAGCCTAAGCTGAAAACCTTCCACGACCCGTCCCAGGACGATCCTCGTGAAGCCCACGCTGCCAGCTTCGAGCTGAACTACGTGGCCCTGGAAGGCAACATCGGCTGCATGGTCAACGGTGCTGGCCTGGCCATGGGTACCATGGACATCGTCAACCTGCACGGCGGCAAGCCAGCCAACTTCCTCGACGTAGGTGGTGGTGCTACCAAAGAGCGCGTTACCGAAGCCTTCAAGATCATCCTGTCCGACAGCAATGTCGCGGCCGTTCTGGTCAACATCTTCGGCGGCATCGTTCGCTGCGACATGATTGCCGAAGGCATCATCGGCGCCGTGAAAGAAGTCGGCGTTAAAGTACCGGTTGTTGTTCGCCTGGAAGGTAACAACGCTGAACTGGGTGCTAAAGTACTGGCAGAAAGCGGTTTGAACATCATTGCGGCAACCAGCCTGACCGACGCTGCTCAACAAGTTGTCAAAGCTGCGGAGGGCAAGTAATGAGCGTCCTGATCAATAAAGACACCAAAGTCATCTGCCAGGGCTTCACCGGCTCGCAGGGTACTTTCCACTCCGAACAAGCCATCGCCTACGGCACCAAGATGGTTGGCGGCGTGACCCCAGGCAAGGGCGGCACCACTCATCTGGGCCTGCCAGTGTTCAACACCGTTAAAGAAGCCGTTGCGGCTACCGGTGCTGACGCTTCGGTCATCTACGTTCCGGCTCCTTTCTGCAAAGACTCGATCCTGGAAGCTGCTTTCGGTGGCATCAAGCTGATCGTCTGCATCACCGAAGGCATTCCTACCCTGGACATGCTGGATGCCAAGGTCAAGTGCGACGAGCTGGGTGTTACCCTGATCGGCCCTAACTGCCCAGGCGTCATCACTCCGGGCGAGTGCAAGATCGGCATCATGCCAGGTCACATCCACTTGCCAGGCAAGGTCGGTATCGTTTCGCGTTCCGGCACCCTGACCTATGAAGCCGTCAAGCAGACCACTGACGCCGGTTTCGGTCAGTCCACCTGTGTTGGTATCGGTGGTGACCCGATCCCGGGCTCCAACTTCATCGACATCCTGAAGCTGTTCCAGGAAGACCCGAAGACCGAAGCGATCGTCATGATCGGTGAGATCGGCGGTTCGGCCGAAGAAGAAGCCGCTGCCTACATCAAGGCCAACGTCACCAAGCCTGTCGTTTCCTACATCGCTGGTGTTACCGCTCCTGCGGGCAAGCGTATGGGCCACGCTGGCGCCATCATCTCCGGCGGCAAAGGCACTGCAGACGAGAAATTCGCTGCACTGCAAGACGCTGGTGTGAAAACCGTGCGTTCGCTGGCAGACATCGGCAAGGCCTTGGCCGAGCTGACTGGCTGGGAAGTGAAGAAGTAAGCTTCGGCCGACCCTTCGCTCCAGCCACAAAGGCCACCTTCGGGTGGCCTTTGTGTTTTCTGCCTTTTAGGGGCGGGCTTGCCCCGCGATAGCGATCCGAAGGTTGAATCGCATCGCGGGGCAAGCCCGCTTCTGCGTTGGTTGTACTAGGTAGTACCTTTTTTGCTGTCGGTTACGCGACAAAGACATGTGTGCATCGGACACCTCGTCAGTCCGCGGTGCGCAGCCGGTGCAACTTGGTTACACTGTCCTCACTTTTATGTCGGTACCCCAAAAGGGTATGGGCATGCTTTAAAGGGCTTGTCTCACCGGACGGGCTTCATTTTCCCTCATCCAAGGGGAAATCCCTCTCTAAATCCCGATTTCAGAAGTGTGGTATTTCCTTAATGAAAGTTTTGAAAGGCCAGGACATCCTGGCGCTTGGTTTTATGACGTTCGCGTTGTTCGTTGGTGCGGGTAATATCATCTTCCCACCTATTGTCGGCCTGCAGTCCGGTCCCCATGTCTGGATGGCGGCGTTGGGTTTCCTGATTACCGCAGTCGGCTTGCCTGTAATCACCGTGATCGCCCTGGCCAAGGTCGGTGGCGGCATGGACGCGCTGAGCAGCCCCATCGGCAAGGCCGCAGGCGGTCTGCTGGCTGCGGTTTGCTACCTGTCGGTAGGCCCGCTGTTCGCAACCCCGCGCACCGCGACGGTATCCTTCGAAGTCGGCGTGGCGCCATTGACTGGTGAAAGCCCGACTGCGCTGTTCATCTACAGCCTGGTGTACTTCGTGGTCGTGCTGGCCGTGTCGATGTATCCCGGCAAGCTGCTCGATACCGTGGGCCGCTTCCTGGCACCGCTGAAGATCATTGCCCTGGCTGCCCTGGGCATTGCAGCGTTCATGCTGCCGGCGGGCACCAGCGGTGATGCAGAGCCTGCCTACCAGGCCTCGGCGTTCTCCCAGGGCTTCATCAATGGCTACCTGACCATGGACACCCTGGGCGCGCTGGTGTTCGGCATCGTCATCGTCAACGCCATCCGGTCCCGCGGCGTCGAGTCGCCCAGGTTGATCACCCGCTATGCCATCATCGCCGGCCTGATCGCCGGTGTCGGCCTGGCGCTGGTGTACATCAGCCTGTTCCGCCTGGGTGCGAGCAGCCACGAGATCGCCGCGGGCGCCACCAACGGGGCGGCGGTATTGCACGCTTATGTGCAGCACACCTTCGGTTCGTTGGGCAGTGGTTTCCTCGCAGTGTTGATCGCCCTGGCATGCCTGGTGACTGCCGTGGGCCTGACCTGCGCCTGTGCCGAGTACTTCAGCCAGGTATTGCCACTGTCCTACCGGACCCTGGTGGTGATTCTCTGCAGCTTCTCGCTGCTGATCTCCAACCTGGGCCTGGATAAGTTGATCGCGTTCTCGATCCCGGTGCTGACGGCCATCTACCCGCCGTGCATCGTGGTCGTGGGCCTGAGCTTCTGCAGGGAGCTGTGGAATTCCCAGGTGCGTATCCTGGCTCCGGTCATGGGGGTATCGCTGTTGTTCGGAATGGTCGATGCGATCAAGGGTACTCAACTGGCCACCATGCTGCCGGATGCTCTGTCGCACCTGCCATTGAGCGAGCAGGGGCTGGCCTGGCTGGTCCCGTCGGTGGTGACCCTGGCCGTGGCCGTGGTCTGCGACCGTCTGCTGGGCAAGCCGCGCGAAGCGCTGGCCTGAGAATCGAACTGGGCACGGCGCAGGCCACAAGCCAATACGCGCCGGGCAGGGTAGATTCCAGAGCCCCGCATCCGAAAGGGTGCGGGGCTTTTTCGTTTCTGGCCTACAGACGTGTCTTTTTTCCTGGCTAAGCGTCGAAAGCGGGTCAATGGGCTTTACTGTGCACGAAACCCTTTACCGGAACCTTGAATGAGCTTCATACAAAGTAACCTGATCCATTTGCTGGCAGTCTGCTGGTTCGTGATCTGTTGGGGCGGCTATACCCGCTATGCCACCTGGAAGGGTCGGGACACGGCGTGTCTGGCCAGCGTGCTGCACCTGTACCGTGAGGACTGGATGCGCCGCATGCTGATGCGCGACAACCGCATCGCCGATGCCAGCGTGATCGGCAATCTGGAGCGTAACGCCTCATTCTTCGCTTCGAGCACCTTGATTATCCTGGCCGGCATTCTGACCGTACTGGGCGCCTCGGACCGTGCGGTGTCGCTGTTGGCGGATTTGCCGCTGGTCCAGCAGGCGTCCCAGGGCATGTCGGAAATCAAGCTGCTGTGCCTGGCGACCGTATTTGTCTATGCGTTCTTCACTTTCAGCTGGTGCATGCGTCAGTACAACTTCGCCGCCATCCTGGTGGGTTCGGCGCCGATGGTGGGTGAGCGTCACGTCAGCGAGCTCGAGCGCAAGGCCTTTGCGCAGCGCGCTGCCCGGGTTATTTCAATGGCGGCCAACCAGTTCAACTTCGGTCTGCGTTCCTATTATTTCGGCATGGCCATGCTGAGTTGGTTTATCAGCCCCTGGTTGTTCATGCTGATGAGCGCAGGGGTGGTATTGGTGCTGTATCGCCGGGAGTTTCATTCCGATGTGCTGGATGTGATGGTATTTACTCCCACCGAGGCGCCCGTGCTCGATACCCCTAAAGAGGGCAGTATTAACTGAATCGTTAAAAGCGCGATAAACAGGCATAAAAAAACCCGACATGCGTCGGGTTTTTTATGCCTGTTGCGTACTTACTTGGCAGGCTCAGCAGGTGCTGGAGTGGCCGGCACAGCAGGTGCGGCTTCTTCGGCGGCCTTCTGTTGCGCTTCAGCACTGTCTTTGGCAGCTTCGGCGTTTTCTTTTGCAGCTTCGTTCACTTTATCCTGAGCTTCGTCCATCTTCTGCTGAGCGTTCTCGGTATGTTGCGCAGCATCCTGAGCCTTGTCTTCGCTGGCTTTATCGCAAGCAGCGAGACCCAGGGCGGCGGCCAGCATTACGGCAAAAGCAAAAGGTTTACGCATGGGTGTTTCTCCTTGTGGGAATAAGTTGCTTGTTCCTTTGAGCGCAAGTAACCAATAGAAGTTCCGCCCGTTTCAAAGATATATAACTGCTGGATCTATATGGACTTTTTTTCAGCCTTGTGCATTGCAGCGATTACCCCCGGGGCCTTGATGATATGAGTGACTTAATGGCCACGGCTGAACGCTTTCTCTCAGCCTTGCCTCACTGTCGGCTACTGCAGATGCGTGTTCATCATGCCGACTCCCAGGGTATGACTCTGGTGCTGCCGTACTCGGCAAACATTGTAGGCAATCCACAGACCGGTGCCATTCATGGCGGGGCGTTGACCACTCTGATGGACACGACTTGCGGCATGGCTACCCTGTGTGCCCTTGCCGAGTTCGAGGTTTGCCCGACTCTGGACCTGCGTATCGACTACATGCATTCGGCCAAGGCCGGTCAGGACATCTACGGCTATGCCCAATGCTACCGGGTCACCCGTGACGTGATCTTCACCCGCGGCATGGCCTACCAGGACGACCCCGGGCAGCCCATTGCCCAGGTGGTGGGCACCTTCATGCGCCTGGGCAAGGGGGTGAAGGGTGGCCTGAACTTTGGCAAGCGTCTCAAGGAACCAGGGCAATGATCCCGCCAGAAGTGCACCAGCAACTGCGTCAGGCTCACGCCGAAGGCGACTACCAGCCGCTCCTGGCGCTGATTCCCTATGCCACCCTGATCGGTATGCAATGCAGTCGCCAGGGAGATGACTTGCTGTTTTGCCTGCCGGCCAGCAAGGACAACATCGGCAACCCCTTGTTGCCGGCGATTCATGGTGGGGTAATTGCTGGCTTCATGGAATTGTCGGCTGCGCTGTACCTGATGATTTTCAGTGAAAGTGCGGCGATTCCGAAGATCATCGACTTTTCCATCGATTACCTGCGTGCCGGGCATTTTCGCGACACCTACGCCCAATGCCAGCTGTGGCGCCAGGGGCGGCGTGTGACCAACGTCGCAATCACCGCCTGGCAGGGCAGCCAGAGCGAACCCATTGCCACCGCACGCGCCCATTTCAAGATCGAAGAAATGACCTCGCCCTTGAAATAGCATCCCGTGCCCCCATCTGCAGGACATCCCGCCGTAAAAGCAGGCCTGGGCCATCGGGTTCGCCTGCCGAGCGACAACTGCCATCAGATTGGAGTGTTGAAGACCATGAGTGTGGAAACTCAAAAAGAAACCCTGGGCTTCCAGACCGAGGTGAAGCAACTGCTGCACCTCATGATCCATTCCTTGTACTCGAACAAGGAAATCTTCCTTCGCGAACTGATTTCCAACGCTTCCGATGCCGTCGACAAACTGCGTTTCGAAGCGCTGGCCAAGCCTGAGCTGCTCGAAGGCGGCGCCGAGCTGAAAATTCGCGTCAGCTTCGACAAGGATGCCAACACCGTCACCCTCGAAGACAACGGCATCGGCATGAGCCGCGAGGACGTGATCACCCACCTGGGCACCATCGCCAAGTCCGGCACTGCCGACTTCATGAAAAACCTCACCGGTGACCAGAAAAAGGATTCGCACCTCATCGGCCAGTTTGGCGTGGGCTTCTACTCGGCCTTTATCGTTGCCGACAAGGTCGATGTATTCAGCCGTCGTGCCGGTCAGCCAGCCGCCGAGGGTGTGCACTGGTCGTCCAAGGGCGAGGGTGAGTTTGAAGTCGCCACCATCGACAAGGCCGACCGCGGCACGCGCATCGTCCTGCACCTGAAAAAGGGCGAAGAAGAATTCGCCGACGGCTGGCGTCTGCGCAACATCATCAAGAAATACTCCGATCACATCGCCCTGCCGATCGAGCTGCCAAAGCAGGTCGACGCCGCTGAAGGCGAAGAGAAGCCGGCCCTGGAGTGGGAAACCGTCAACCGTGCCAGCGCCCTGTGGACCCGTCCGCGTACCGAGATCAAGGACGAGGAATACCAGGAGTTCTACAAGCACATCGGTCACGACTTCGAAAACCCGCTGGCCTGGAGCCACAACAAGGTCGAAGGCAAGCTCGAGTACAACTCGCTGCTGTACGTACCGGCCCGTGCGCCGTTCGACCTGTACCAGCGCGAAGCACCGCGCGGCCTGAAGCTGTACGTGCAGCGCGTGTTCGTCATGGATCAGGCCGAGTCGTTCCTGCCGCTGTACCTGCGTTTCATCAAGGGTGTGGTCGACTCCAACGACCTGTCGTTGAACGTCTCGCGGGAAATCCTGCAGAAAGACCCGATCATCGACTCGATGAAGTCGGCCCTGACCAAGCGCGTACTGGACATGCTCGAGAAGCTGGCCAAGAACGAGCCTGAGCAGTACAAGGGCTTCTGGAAGAACTTTGGCCAGGTGATGAAAGAAGGTCCGGCCGAAGACTTCGCCAACAAGGAGAAAATCGCCGGTCTGCTGCGCTTCGCCTCCACCAGCGATGACAGCGGTGAGCAGAGCGTTTCCCTGGCCGACTACCTGGCCCGTGCCAAGGAAGGCCAGGACAAGATCTACTTCCTCACCGGCGAGTCCTACGCGCAGGTCAAGAACAGCCCGCACCTGGAAGTCTTCCGCAAGAAAGGCATCGAAGTGCTGCTGCTGACCGACCGCATCGACGAATGGCTGATGAGCTACCTGAGCGAATTCGACGGCAAGAGCTTTGTCGACGTCGCCCGTGGTGACCTGGACCTGGGCAAGCTGGATTCTGAAGAAGACAAGAAGGCCCAGGAAGAAGTCGCCAAGGAGAAGGAAGGCCTGGTCGAGCGTCTCAAGGCTGCCTTGGGTGAAAGCGTCAGCGAAGTGCGTGTGTCGCACCGCCTGACCGACTCGCCTGCGATCCTGGCCATCGGTGAACAGGACCTGGGCTTGCAGATGCGCCAGATTCTCGAAGCCAGCGGCCAGAAGGTGCCGGATTCCAAGCCGATCTTCGAATTCAACCCTGGCCATCCGCTGATCGAGAAACTGGACAACGAGCAGAGCGAAGACCGTTTCGCCGACTTCTCGCACATCCTCTTCGACCAGGCCGCCCTGGCGGCGGGTGACAGCTTGAAGGACCCGGCGGCATACGTTCGTCGCTTGAACAAGCTGCTGGTCGAATTGTCGGCTTAAGTAGAGTCAGGAAAGCCCGCTTCGGCGGGCTTTTTTCATGGTGCAAGGAGAGGACTGCATGAGCAAAGTCACAATCGAGTCGCTGGTCTATCATGTTGCCGGCAAAGCCTATGAGAGTCGCCTGGTCTACACCCAGGGTGCTGCAGGGCAACCCGGGCTGTTGATGGCCCCCAACTGGATGGGTATTGGCGAGGGCGCGGAACGCCTTGCCAAGGAAGTCGCTGCCCAGGGGTATGTGGTACTGATCGCCGACATCTACGGGCAGACGCTGCGGCCTTCGAACATGGACGAAGCCGGGGCGGCGATGACGCCGCTCAAGGATGATCGTGTCGAGCTGCGCAAGCGCATGAAAGAGGCGCTGGATCAGTTGCTGGGGCAGTCGCGGGCAGTGCTGGAGCCGGGCAAGCTGGCCACATTCGGCTTCTGCTTCGGCGGTTGCTGCGCGCTGGAGCTGGCCCGTGCGGATGACCGCTTGCAGGCAGCAGTCTCGTTCCACGGCACCCTCGATACTCCGCTGCCGGCACAGGAAGGCAAGACCAAGGCGTCGATGCTGGTACTGCATGGCGCTGCCGATCCGTTCGTACCCAAGGAGCAAATGCCGGCCTTCGAGGCCGAGATGGATGCGGCCAAGGTGGATTGGCAGTTGATCAGCTATGGCGGTGCGGTGCACTCCTTTACCGACACTGCGGCCAACATCCCCGGCAAGATGAAGTACGACGCGCGTACGTCCAAGCGGGCGTTCAAGGCGATGTTCAATTTGCTGGATGAAGTGTTCAAGGCGTAAGCCGCATCGCGGGGCAAGCCCGCTCCCACTGTTGGGGGCGGGCTTGCCCATTCAAGGCAGCTCGATCCGCTCACTTTCCCCCGGCACCGTCGGCCAGTCACCCGCCGCCCAACGCGTCCGCGCCTGATCGATCAGTGCAGGATCGCTGGCCACAAAGTTCCAGTTCATCCGCCGTGGTCCGTCCAGGGGCGCGCCGCCAAACAGCACCAGCTGGCTTTCGCTGTCGGCATACAGGCTCATTTCTTCCCCTTGCGGCAGTATCACCAGGCTGCGCGGCTCCACGATCTCGTCGTTCAGGCTCACGTCCCCCTCCAGTACATACAGGGCGCGCTCGGCGTGTTCGGTCGGGATGGTCAAGGTCGTGGCGGCTTGCATCCGCACCAGGGCATAGAGGGTGGGAGAGAGCACTGGCACCGGCGACTGCAGGCAGAACCCGTTGCCGGCGATCAGGCGAATGTTCACGCCCAGGCTGTCGCTGACCGGCAGGCTGGGGGCGGGGTGGTGACTGTAGTGGCTTTCGCCTTGTTCGGCCTCCCTGGGAGAGGCCAGCCACACCTGCAGGCCATGCAGCCGTGAGCCGCTTGCCAGCAGGTCGGCGGGGGTGCGCTCGATATGGGCCACACCGCGTCCGGCGGTCATCCAGCTGACTTCCCCGGCCTTGACCCGTTGGTCGGAGCCCAGGCTGTCCTTGTGCAACAGCTCGCCTTCGAACAGGTAGGTGAGGGTAGACAGGCCGATATGCGGGTGCTGGCGGATGTTCACGCCACATCCCGGGGCGTAGTCGGTTTCGAGCATGTGATCGAAGAACACGAACGGCCCCACGCTGCGGCTTTGGGCCGACGGCAGTGGGCGCAGGATGGGTTGCCCTTCGACCGATTCGGCGCGAGGACGGATGACCAGGGGAATGCTCACGGTGGGCTCCAGGCCGGGAATTATTGCCAGGATCATAGCTTGTTCGCGGCCGTGGCTGAACTGTGCGGCGCGGTGGCCGGTCTACCCTGTCTGAATCGCCAGGAAGGAATGTGCAATGTTCGCCAGGGGCATGGGCTTGATGCTGTTGATGGGATTGATGCTGCAGGGCGCGCAGGCACGGGAGTATCACTACAGCGATGCGCATCTGCATTACGTGGACTTCTTCCAGGAAAGCGAGGGCATGCAAGCGCTGCTGGAAGCCATGGACCAGGCGCGCATCGAGCAGTCGATGATCTCCGGCATTCCGGTCGCAAAAAAATGGCACGAGGATGAACCCAAGCGCCCACGCTACTACGCAGGCGACGATGCCGATGCCTACTGGTACAGCGCCACCGATACCTATGTGGCCGCCGCGCTGGAAAAACTCACGCCCGCCCAGCGGCAACGCTTCCATCCCTTCCTGACCGGCTTCAACCCGGTGGACAAGAATGCCGTGGCGCATATCGAACGCATGCTCGAGCTGTACCCTGGGCTGTGGCAGGGCATTGGCGAAGTGTTCACCCGCCATGATGACCTTACCGCACTGACCACCGGCGATACGCCCCGGGCCAACAATGAAGCCATGACCCGCATCTATCACCTGGCCGCCGAGCAGGACCTGCCGGTGCTGGTCCATTCCAACATCACCTCCAAGCGCGAGCGTAACCCTTTGTACCTGGCGGAAATCGAAGAGCCGCTGCGTAATCATCCGCACACGCGTTTCATCTGGGCCCATGCCGGCACCAGCATGGAGATCCACCGTCACCAGACCGAGCTGGATTTTCTCTTGCCAACGCTATCGCGCATGCTCGAAGCCTACCCCAACCTGTACATCGACCTGTCCTGGAGCGTGCTGCAGCCCTATCTGCTGGACGAAAAGGGCAAGCCCAGGGTGCCATGGCTCAAGCTGGTGGAACGCTTCCCAGAGCGCTTCATGCTCGGGTCCGACGTGGTGGGGCGGTTTGGCAGCCTGGGCGAGCAGTTGCACGGCTTCGACCCCTTCCTCGATGCCTTGCCGGCCGAGGTGGCGCAAAAAGTCGCGCGCGACAACTTTCTTGCCGTGCTGCCCAAGCGGCGCGAGTGACGGATTGTCATCAGCCTGTCATGCCGGTGTCATAGCCTGCCGCCATCAACCCTGATGGAGTGCACCATGTTTTTCAGTCGTTTCAGTGCTGTGTGCGGGCTTTTGCTGGTCAGTGGCCTGGCCGGTGCCGAGGTTCGTGTCCAGGGCCCGATCGAGTACGGCCTGTTCGAAACCCGCCACCAGAACTTCCAGCCCGGCGAACGCGTGCTGACCATGAGCAACCAGACCATCCAGCAGACCGAAGAGATTCCGGCGCGCCTGGGCAGCAAGTTCGGCATGCGCTACCGCCTGGAAGGCAAGGTGGCCGAAGACACGCCGCTGACGCTGCTGTACCTCACGCCGGGCGTACGCACCCCGGACGGCAAGCGCCATGACAAATTCGAAGTGGTGCAAAAGCTGGTGCCGGGCGCTGCCCAGGACGTGATGGCCTATGAGTTCACCGAACACCATGAAGTGGTACCGGGGCAGTGGCATTTCATGGTCTTCCAGGGCGATCGCCTGCTGGCCGAGCAGCGCTTTACCGTACGCTGAGACAGTCTGCCGCTGGCGTTGTGAGGATAAGGCGTTTTGATATCACTTTTTCGTCTTACGCAAATTTTCCAGCGGCCGATACCTTCTAGAAGCAAGGACTGCAGCATCCGGTGCAGCAGCTTTTCGAAGGAGCCAGCGTATGAGTCTGAGAAACATCAATATTGCTCCCAGGGCAGCGCTCGGCTTTGGCCTGGTAGCCCTATTGGTATTTGCCCTGGGCGGCTTCGCCTTGCTGCAGATGAGCAGCATGCGCCAGCAGTCCGAGCAGGTCGACAGCAACTGGCTGCCCAGTGTGATCGCTGTCGGGCAGATGGCCCAGGACACCATGCGCATCCGTGCACTGACGCTACGCCTGCTGGTCAATCGCGACCCACAGGCGCAGCAGCAGAACACGGTGCGTGTCGAAGAGATCAAGGCCGGGCTGTTGAAGGCACAGCAGCAGTACCAGGCGCTGATCGTTCTGCCTGAAGAGCAAACGTTGTTTGATCGTTACCTGAAGCTCGAGCAGCAGTACTTCGGCCTGCAGTCCCAGGTGACACAACTCTCGGCGCAGGCCCAGGTCGAGGCCGCTGTTGCGCTGGTCAATGGCGAATTGAACCAGCTGGCCGACCAGCTGACCGCCACCCTCAACGAACTGATCGCCCTCAACAACCATCACGCCAATGTCGCCACCGATCTTGCTGCGTCGGTATACGGCACCGCCCGGGTCTGGGTGATTGTCCTGCTGCTGTCCGCCCTGGTGCTGACGGTGGTGCTGGCATTGACCCTGACGCGCAGTATCGTTCGGCCGCTGGCCCAGTCCGTGCAGGTGGCCGAGGTGGTCGCCACCGGAGACCTGACCCCGCAGATCGCAGTGCAGGGCAAGGATGAACCAGCCCGACTGCTGTCGGCCCTCAGGCAGATGCAGCAGAGCCTGCGCGATACCATTGGACGGATTTCCGATTCGTCCAACCAACTGGCTTCGGCCTCTGAAGAACTCAGCGCGGTGACCGAGGATGCGACCCGTGGCCTGATGCAGCAGAACCAGGAAATCGAGCAGGCCGCTACCGCGGTCAACCAGATGACCACCGCGGTGGAGGAGGTGGCGAGCAATGCCGTGGCCACCTCCGAGGCGTCCCGTGAGTCGGACCGGATTGCCAGGCAGGGTCGCGAGCAAGTGCGTCTGACCGTCGCTTCGATCGAATCGCTGGCGGCGGGCGTCACCTCCAATGCCGAAGAGGTCGAGCAACTGGCGCAGCAGGTGCATGGCATCACCAAGGTACTGGATGTGATCGGCGCCATTGCCGAGCAGACCAACCTGCTGGCGCTCAACGCAGCCATCGAGGCCGCCCGTGCCGGTGATGCCGGGCGCGGCTTTGCCGTGGTGGCCGATGAGGTGCGGGCGCTGGCGCACCGTACCCAGCAATCGACCCGGGAAATCGAACAGATGATCGACGGCATCCAGCAGGGTACCGACCGTGCGGTATCGGGCATGCAGCAGAGCAATGAGCGCGCCCGTGTCACCCTGGACGGTGCTCATGCGGCCGGGGTGGCGCTGGATGAGATCGCCACGGCCATCAGCCTGATCAACGAGCGCAACCTGGTCATTGCCAGTGCTTCCGAGCAGCAGGCGCAGGTGGCGCGGGAGGTGGATCGCAACCTGACCAATATTCGCGACCTGGCGCTGCAGACCTCGGCAGGCGCCAACCAGACCAATGCGGCCAGCCAGGCGTTGTCGCAGTTGGCGATCGAGTTGAATGGATTGGTGGGGAGGTTTTCAGTGTGAGCCGGGGGCAGCTTGATCGGTAGGCCCGTTCCTACCGAGGGTTGGAAGCAGAAACAAAAACGCCCCGAACCAGTCGGGGCGTTTTCACATAAGGGGGTAGCCCTTACTTGCCTTCCCAGCGCTTGAGCACCAGGGTGGCGTTGGTGCCGCCGAAACCGAAGCTGTTGCTCATCACGGTGTCGATCTTGGCGTTTTCCTGGGTCTTGGTCAGGATCGGCATATCGGCAACCGCTGGGTCCAGCTCGTCGATGTTCGCGGAGCCGGCGATGAAGTTGCCTTCCATCATCAGCATGCAGTAGATCGCTTCGTGAACGCCGGCGGCGCCCAGCGAGTGTCCAGACAGGCTCTTGGTCGAGCTGATGGCTGGGGCCTTGTCGCCGAACACTTCACGAACGCCCTTGATCTCGGCAACGTCGCCGACCGGCGTCGAGGTGCCGTGGGTGTTCAGGTAGTCGATCGGGGCGTCGACGGTGGACATGGCCATCTGCATGCAGCGGATGGCGCCTTCGCCACTCGGGGCGACCATGTCGTAGCCATCGGAAGTAGCACCGTAGCCGACGATTTCTGCGTAGATCTTGGCGCCACGGGCCAGAGCGTGTTCCAGCTCTTCAACCACGACCATGCCACCACCACCGGCGATGACAAAGCCATCACGGTCGTTGTCGTAGGCGCGGGAGGCTTTTTCCGGGGCATCGTTGCGCTTGCTGGACAGAGCGCCCATGGCGTCGAACAGGAACGACTGGCTCCAATGTTCTTCTTCACCGCCACCGGCGAAAACGATGTCTTGCTTGCCCATCTGGATCTGTTCCATCGCGGTGCCGATGCAGTGTGCGCTGGTGGCGCAGGCCGAGGCGATGGAGTAGTTCAGGCCCTTGATCTTGAACGGGGTGGCCAGGCACGCCGAGACGGTGCTGCTCATGGTCCGGGTGACGCGGTACGGGCCAACGCGCTTGACGCCTTTTTCGCGCAGGATGTCCAGCGCTTCCATCTGGTTCAGGGTCGACGCGCCGCCGGAGCCTGCGATCAGGCCGGTACGCGGGTTGGACACCTGTTCTTCGGTCAGGCCCGAATCCTTGATCGCGTCGGCCATTGCCAGGTAGGCATAGGCGGCGGCGTGACCAACGAAACGGAAGACTTTGCGGTCGATCAGTTCTTCGAGGTTGAGGTCAATGGAGCCGGAAACCTGGCTACGCAGACCCATTTCGGCATATTCCGGGTTGAATCGGATGCCAGGGCGGCTTGCACGCAGGTTGGCGGAGACGGTCTCTTTGTCATTGCCCAGGCACGAAACAATGCCCAGACCAGTGATAACGACGCGGCGCATGCGGATAACCCTTAGAAGTTGTCAGTGGAGGTGAATACGCCGACCCGGAGGCCTTCGGCGGTGTAGATCTCGCGACCGTCGACGCTGACCGAACCATCGGCGATGGCCATGTTCAGCTTGCCCTTGAGGACGCGCTTGATATGAATGTTGTAAGTGACTTTCTGGGCGGTCGGCAGGACCTGGCCAAAGAATTTCACTTCGCCCGAACCCAGGGCGCGACCGCGGCCTGGCAGGCCTTGCCAGCCGAGGAAGAAACCGACCAGTTGCCACATGGCGTCCAGGCCCAGGCAGCCCGGCATCACCGGATCACCTTCGAAGTGGCAGGCGAAGAACCACAGGTCCGGATTGATATCCAGCTCGGCGACCAATTCACCTTTGCCGTACTTGCCGCCTTCCTGGCTGATGTGGGTGATGCGATCCACCATCAGCATATTCGGGGCGGGCAGTTGCGCGTTACCTGGGCCGAACAGCTCACCGCGACTGCAGCGCAGCAGGTCTTCCCGAGTAAAGGCGTTTTGTTTGGTCATGCGAGCTCCTCAATAGTCCCCGTGCGGCAGGGGGCGAATCTTCCCGGCCGACCCAAAACGCTTGTGCTTGGGGCGGCAGCCTACACATAGACTATTGCGTTGTAGTGAAAGTCACAGCGCACGGGGCAAAGAAGTACACTTGTGCACTGAAATTTTATTTTCAGGCCTTTCGAGGGGCCTGTCCAGTCCATAAGACTGCCGCAATTTCAGATTAATCGCCAGTCGCAGCTGACTGATCGGGCAGCCATCGCAGAAGAATCTGCTGCAAATCAGTTCGTTTGAAGGGCTTGGCCAGGTAATCGTTCATTCCCGCGTTCAGGCAGCGTTCACGATCGCCCTGCAAGGCATTGGCAGTCAGGGCGATGATCGGCATGGCGGCGGCCTGCGGTAGCTGGCGAATGCGCCGGGTGGCCTCGTAGCCATCGAGAATCGGCAGGCGGCAATCCATCAGGGTAGCGGCAAAGCGCTGGCGGGCGACCTGGGTCACCGCCTGGGCGCCGTCCACCGCCACGCAGACCTCGAACCCCAGGCTGCGCAGCATGGCTTCGATCACGGTCTGGTTCACCGGGTTGTCCTCCACCAGCAGGATGCGTCGGCCCTGGCCTTCATCTTCTGCGTCGCCGACCAGGCTGGGCACGCGGGTCGAGGGCTGGTCTGCCAACGCCAGCGGCATCTCCAGGGTGAAGGTCGAGCCGAGGCCTTCACGGCTCTCGCCGCGCAGGGTGCCGCCCATTCGTTCGGCCAGGGTACGGGCGATCGACAGGCCCAGGCCCGTGCCGCCATAGCGGCGGGATATCGAGCTGTCGGCCTGCTGGAAGGCAACGAACATGGTTTCCAGGCGTTTGCTGTCGATGCCGATACCGGTGTCGTGTACCGCACAGCCGAACCAGATCAACTGGCGGTCGAGCACCTGCCAGCGCGGCTCGATACGCACGCTGCCGTGCTCGGTGAACTTCAAGGCATTGCCGATCAGGTTGAGCAGGATCTGGCGGATGCGCGTAGGGTCGCCCACCACGTGGAGCTGCTCCATGCCCGGCGGCAACAGCAGGATCAGGTCCAGGCCGCGTTGGGCTGCCAGGTGCTGGAACGACTGCACGCTACTGCCGATCAGTTCGCCCAGGTTGAAGTTGATGTGTTCCAGTTCGAGGTTGGTTCGCTCGATCCGCGAGAAGTCGAGAATATCGTTGATCACCTTCAGCAGATGCCCGGTCGATTCGGTGGCCACCGCGGTGTACTCGGCCTGCTCTTCGCTCAAGGTCGTGGTTTCCAGCAATTGCAGCATGCCCAGGACGCCATTCATGGGCGTGCGCAGTTCATGGCTCATCATGGCCAGGAAGTCGGACTTGGCTCTGTTGGCCTGTTCGGCCTCCTCGCGGGCCTGGATCAGCTGCGACATCGCCTGCTGCTGCTCGTGGCTGGCCTGGGCCAGGGCGCAGGCGAGGTTGTTGATGTGCTGGGCCAGATGGCCCAGTTCACTGTCGTCGACCACCGGCAGCGGGGCGTTGAAGTCGCCCTGCTGGATAGCCTTGACCGCATGGCCCATCTCGCTGATCGGCTTGGCCAGGCTCATGGCCAGGCGCCGGGCCAGCAAAAAGGTAAAGAGCAGGGCGAACAAGGCAAGGATCGCGGCCTTGATCACGATCTCCTGCTGGCGCTGGCTGAAGGCGTCATTGGACATGCCGACGATGACCCTTCCCAGGTAGTCGTCACCGATGTTCTTCACCGGCTGCTTGCCGCTGGGCAGAAAGTCGTTGTCCAGGCGGATCTGCTGCAGGCGAATGGGTGCCTGGAACACCTCGACCTGCTGGGCGCGGTTGGCGTGTTCATCCGGCTGTTCGACATACACCAGGATGTGGTTGCTGCTGTCCTGTACCTCGAGAAAGCGTACGTGGGGAATGCTCAAGGTGGCGCGCATCAGGCTTTCGAGCACTTCGTCGTTGCCGGCGATCACGCCGTACTCGGAGGCCGGTGCCAGTTGGTTGGCAATCAACTGGCCGGTGTGATTGAGCTCCTGGCGCAGGTCCTGGATGCGCACGAAAGTAAAGAAGCTGATCAGCAGCAAGGTCAGCAACAAGGCAGGGCCCAGGCTGATGATCTGCGTGCGGGTATGGATGTCCCAGCTCAGGCGTCGCCTCATGGTCTGCGTTCTCCTTCGGCCAGGGTCAGGGCGCGCGCGGCGGCCAGCGGATCAATGGTCTCGACCCCCAGGGCGCGGGCAACCTGCTGGTTGCCGACGACGTGGAAGTGCGTCGGGTACTGGGCCCGGGGCCATTTGCCGGGTGATTGGTCGAGCAGGCGGTCAAGCTCCGCCAGCCAGTCGTCCTGGTCGCTCAAAGTGCTGGCCAGGCTGCCGGCGCGGACAAAGCCGGCGGTGGGGCCGATCAGCGCCATTTGTCGGGCGTAGCTGCTGAGCAACAGGTTCTTGGCCGTCTTGGGGTTGTACAGCTGGGGGTCGTCGATGCCCAGCAATACATCACTGTTTTGCAGCAGGGTTTGCAAAGGACGGCTGTCGCGCAGGTCTGGCCAGGCCTGGGCGACAATCTCAAGGCCCATGGGCTGGGCGGCGCGGCGCAACTCTTCGAGCAAGAACTGGCTGTGCTGGCCATACAGCACGCCAATGCGACGGGCCTGGGGCAGCAGGTAGCGGGTCAGGCGCAACTGGCGATCCAGCGGCGGGTCGCTCCACAGCAGGCTCAGGTAGGCCGGGCGCAGTTTGCCCAGGCGCTTTTCCGCTTGCACTCGGCTCACGCGCAGCGCCAGGGCGGGCGGGCCGGGGTTTTCGGTCAGGCGCCACTCAAGGCTGGCGCTGTCGAGCAGGATCAGCCGTATGGCCGGGTCGAGATTGGCCGGGCGGGCAAGCTTATCGACCGGCACGAAGCGTACCGTGTCGGTGGGGCGACGCTCGCGCAGTGCTTGCACAAATTGCTCGACGCTGGGGCCGTCCTGGCTCGCGGTGAGCAGGATCTCACTGGCCGAAGGCCCGCCCAGTGGCCACAGGCATATAAGCAGCAGCCAGCGCCGCAGCAGGCGCATCAGAATGTCAGCTCCGCACTGAAGTACAGGACATGGCGGCTGTCGTAGTAGTTGTCGATGTTGCTGGTGGGCTCATTGTCCAGGCGCTGCTGGAGCATGCCCGCAAGCTCGAGTTGGGTGCGATCCCAGGTGATCTGCTTGGCAACGCGCAGGTCCAGCCGTTCGAAGCGGTATTGGTTCAGCGCATCGTCCCCGTAATAGAAGAGGGCACTGGACCAGCCCTGGCCCCAGTTGCGCAGCCAACCGGCAGAGCCACTGTTGTGGGCGCTCATTTGGCGGTCGGCAGCGTTGCTCGCCCAGGCATCGACGTGAGCGTAGGTCAGGCGCAGGCGATCGGCGGGGTTCAGCTGCCAGTCCACCTGCGCCTCGGTACCGCTGAAACGGGCCTTGTTGCTGTTGCTGGCAATGTATTGGTTGTTGCGCAGCGGCTCACTGATCATGCCGGTGATTTCATCGTAGAACAGCTTGAGGTCAACGCTGATATCGGCGTCGGCGAAGTAACCGTTATAGCCCAGTTCGCGCGAACGCATGCGCTCCTGGTCCAGGTCGCCCGGCCCTCGCGTCCTGACGAAATAGCGGGCGCTGGTCTGGCCGAACGCTGCCGGGCTCAGGTTATTGACCTGATAGCTCCAGTTGACGTTGTTCTCGAACATGTCGGGTGAGCGTACCGCCTCGGAGTACACCGCGCGCAGGCCATGGCGTGGGGTGATCAGGTAGTTCACCGCCACGCGCGGCGTCAGCGAGCTGCCGGACAGCCGGGCATCCTCGAACATCGCGCCGCCCTGGAGGATCCAGTGCTCGCTGGCGCGCCATTCCAGGTGGCCGAACAGGCGCCAGGTGCTGTCGTCCAGGCTGCCGTTGAAAAAGGTCTGCGAATCGGCCCGGTCATAGCGATAGTTGACGCCGCTGACCAGACGCAGGCTGTCGGACAGGCTCAGGGTGTCCTGCAGCTCCAGGTCCATGCGGGTTTCCCGCGTGCTCTGGTCGATGTCGCCGCACACCTGGTCAGAGCCGCCGTTGCGCCACTGTTGCTGGGCTTCGCTTGCCAGGGCGTATTTTTCTGCGCTGGCAGCCGGTAGCGGGGCGAGGATGTTGCGCGCTACCTGCTCGGCGTAGTTGGGGTCGAGCTGCCACAGCCGGGTCAATTGCGGGCTGAACGACATCGCTGCATCACAGGCACGCCACACCTGCTTGCGCTCCCAGTGCTGGGTGGTGCCTTGCACGTACAGGCTGTGCTCGGGGTTCAGGTCGATGTTCCAGCGCACAGAGCCAGCGTAGTTCTTGGCGTTGACATCGGAATTGTCACCATTTTCGGTGACGCCATAGAACACCGGCTGATAGGTGTAGGGGCGCTGGTTGCTGCCTTCTTTGACCGCCAGTTGCCAGTCCAGGCTCTGGTTGCTCGCCAGGGCATGGCTGACGCTGAGGTTCAGGCGGTTGAGCCGGCGGCTGTCGCGGTAGTCGTGGCCGTAGCGGTCTTCATCGAAACCGTCGTCTTGCATGCCCGAGAGCGATAGGCGCAGGTCGCCGTCTTCCCAGCCGGTCCCCTGGCTTGCGTACCAGTCGTTGATGCCGCGCTGGCCGCGGGTGACCTTCAGGCGGGTACCGTGGCTGTCGGCCGGCTTGCGGGTGCGGATGTTGACCACCGCCATCAGCGCGTTGGCGCCGTAGCTGACGGTGTTCGGGCCACGGAACACCTCGATGCGCTCGATGTCCTCCATGGCCAGGGGGATGTCGCTCCAGTCGACCGTGGCCAGGCCTGCGCGGTACACCGAGCGGCCGTCGATCAACACCTGCATGCGCCTGGCGTCGTTGACGTTGCTGCCGTGGTAATTGACCGTCGGCTGGTTGGCGGCGCCGTAGCCGATCATCATCCCCGGCACCAGGCGCAGCAGTTCAGGAACATCGCGGGCGCCGCTGGCACGAATCAGGGCGCTGTCGAGCACGGTCATGCTGCCGGGCACGGCGGCCGGCGATTGCTTGAGCCGAGTGGCGGTCAGCACCTGGGGCATGGCCTGGGTGTCCACGAACAGGTCGTCGGCTACCGCAGGGGCGCTCAACAGGGCGGTCAACAGTACGGCAGGGCGCGAAGAGGGCGGGCCAAATGACACGGTGTGGCCTTGGTATCGGGTTAAAGCCGGGCATGTTAACCGAGTGGCGAGTATTTTCCAGTCGCCAGGCAGGGCAATGCGCGCGTCAATTTGCTGATCTGGCGCTGGCTCTGGCCCTGTCGCTCCGTATAATGCGAGGGTCGCCACTATTATTGGTTTTAACGGATTGAATATGACTGAACAGCAGCCGGTTGCAGTTCTGGGAGGCGGAAGTTTCGGGACCGCCGTGGCGAATCTGCTGGCGCAAAACGGCATCGCGGTACGCCAATGGATGCGTGATCCCGAGCAGGCCCAGGCCATGCGCGACAACCGGGAAAACCCGCGCTACCTCAAGGGAGTGAAGATCCACCCTGGGGTCGAGCCGGTCAACGACCTGCTGGCCACCTTGAACGACTGCGAACTGATCTTCGTCGCGTTGCCTTCCAGCGCCCTGCGCAGCGTGCTGGCACCCCATGCGCAGTTGCTCACGGGCAAGATGCTGGTCAGCCTGACCAAGGGCATCGAGGCGCAAAGCTTCAAGCTGATGAGCCAGATTCTCGAAGAAATTGCGCCACAAGCGCGTATCGGCGTGCTGTCGGGGCCCAACCTTGCGCGTGAAGTCGCCGAGCACGCCCTCACCGCCACCGTGGTGGCCAGTGAAGACGAAGCGCTCTGCCAGCGCGTGCAGGCCGTACTGCACGGGCGCACCTTTCGCGTGTATGCCAGCGGCGACCGCTTCGGAGTCGAGTTGGGCGGGGCACTGAAGAACGTCTACGCGATCATCGCCGGCATGGCCGTGGCCCTGGGCATGGGCGAGAACACCAAGAGCATGCTGATCACCCGCGCGCTGGCCGAGATGACCCGCTTTGCCGTCAGTCAGGGGGCCAATCCCATGACTTTCCTCGGGCTTGCCGGTGTTGGTGACCTGATCGTGACCTGCTCCTCGCCCAAGAGCCGCAACTACCAGGTAGGCTACGCCCTGGGGCAAGGCTTGAGCTTGGAGGAGGCGGTCAATCGCCTGGGCGAAGTCGCCGAGGGGGTCAACACCCTCAAGGTGCTGAAGGTCAAGGCGCAGCAGGTGCAGGTGTACATGCCCCTGGTGGCCGGCCTGCATGCGATTCTCTTCGAGGGCCGTACCCTGACCCAGGTGATCGAGCTGTTGATGCGCGCCGAGCCGAAAACCGATGTCGACTTCATCTCCACCAGCGGTTTCAACTGAGTACAGGAGCAACACATGAACGAATCCCCCAACCAGGCCCAGCGCGAGTCGATCATTTTGCGCGTGCTGTGGATGCTGGTGTTCTTGCTGGTGTGGCAAGTGGCGCAGACCCTTTTGGGCGGCCTGGTACTGGTGCAACTGATCTACCGTCTGATCTATGGCGCACCCAGTGCCAGCCTGATGAATTTCGGCGATAGCCTGAGCCAGTTCCTGGCCCAGATCGGCCGTTTCGGCACGTTTCATACCGACCAGAAGCCCTGGCCGTTCGCCGACTGGCCAGCGCCCCGCGCGCCGGAAGGCGAAGCGGCCCATAGCGTCCCGCCGGCACCGCACCCGGTGCGTGACGAGGAGCCCAAGCTGTGAAGCTCTGGGTCTTGCGTCACGGCGAGGCTGAGCCCCGCGCCCGTAGCGATGCCGAGCGCAACCTCACGGCCCACGGCCGTGAGCAAGTGCTGCGCAGCGCGGCCCACCTGCTGGGCCAGCCCCTGCAGGCGATCCTGGCCAGCCCTTACGTTCGGGCGCAACAAACCGCGGCGCTGGTGCACGAGGCCCTGGGTTTCGATAAATCGGTGGTGACTGTGCCCTGGCTCACCCCCGACACCGAGCCGGGCCAGGTCATTGCCGCGCTCGATGCCCTGGGCCTTGAGCATGTGCTGCTGGTCAGCCATCAGCCTCTGGTAGGGAACCTGGTCGGCATGCTCCAGCACGGCCATAGCCGCGCCGCCGAAGGCATGGGTACTGCCAGCCTTGCGCAACTTGAAGGCGACTGGCCACTGGCCGGGTTGATGACCCTGCGCAGCATGACCCACGCCTGACGCGGCAGCCTTCGGGGTACTCCGGTGGCAGGGCCCGGGCCCACGTGACCGGAGTGCCGTCGCCGATGGCTGTTACGGTCATTGCCCGGCCCTGGCCAGTTGCGGACAATCAAGACGTGTTTTTCCTACGGATTGCCGGGTATGTCGCAACAGGTCTTTTTCGCTCACGCCAACGGTTTTCCTTCGGCCACCTACGGCAAGCTCTTTGCTGGCCTCGGCCCGGACTACACCGTGAGCCACTTGCCACAACATGCCCACGACCCGCGCTTTCCGGTGGATGACAACTGGCAGACGCTGGTCGATGAGCTGATCCATCACCTCGAACAACTTCCCGAACCCGTATGGGGTGTGGGGCATTCCCTGGGCGGCGTGCTGCACTTGCACGCCGCATTGCGTTGCCCCGAGCGCTACCGCGGGGTAGTGATGCTCGACTCGCCCGTACTGACCCAACCCGAGCGCTGGCTCCTGCAACTGGCCAAGCGCTGGGGTTTTATCGACAGGATCACCCCGGCTGGCCGCACCCTCGGGCGCCGGGAGGCGTTCCCCGACCTGGAGCAGGCGCGGGCGTACTTTGCCAGCAAGACCCTGTTCCGCGGGTTCGACCCCGAGTGCCTGGAGGCGTACCTGCAGCATGGGTTGCGCCAGGAGGGCGAGTCGCTGCGGTTGAGTTTTGACCCGGCCACGGAAATCAGCATCTACCGCAGCATTCCTCACACCCGCCCAGGACCTGCCCAGCAGTTGCAGGTGCCGCTGGCGATGGTGCGTGGCAGCCACAGCCGGATAGTAAGGCAGCACCATGCCCGCGAAGTACGACGCCTGCCCCTGGGGGAGTACCACAGCCTGCCGGGCGGCCACATGTTCCCGCTGGAGCGGCCCGATGACACCGCCCGGCTGATCAGGGGCCTGTTGGGGCGTTGGCAGGAGCGGCAGGCATGAGCCACGGTGTCGAAGAAATCCGTCTGAACCTGGGGCACATCGAACTGGCGGCGCATCTGTTCGGCCCTGCCGACGGGCAACCGGTAATCGCGCTGCATGGCTGGCTGGACAATGCCAACAGTTTTGCCCGGCTGGCACCCAGGCTGGCGGGGCTGCGCATCGTCGCGCTCGACCTGGCCGGTCATGGCTACTCCGCGCATCGCCCACCCGGGGCGGGCTATGCCCTGTGGGACTACGCCCATGATGTGTTGCGGGTTGCCGAGCAGATGGGCTGGGAGCGTTTCGCCCTGCTGGGGCATTCGCTCGGGGCGATTGTCTCGGTGGTGCTGGCAGGCTCGCTGCCCGAGCGGGTGACCCGGCTTGCCCTGATCGACGGGGTGATCCCGCCCACCGGTGGTCCCGAAGATGCCGCCGAACGCATGGGCATGGCCCTGCAAGCGCAGTTGCGCCTGGACGGCAAGCGCAAGGGCGTGCACCCGACCCTGGAGCGGGCGGTGGAGGCGCGGATGCTCGGGCAAGTGGCGGTCAGCCGCGAAGCGGCCGAGCTGCTGGCCCAGCGTGGGGTGATGCCAGTGGCGGGTGGTTATTCGTGGCGCAGCGACAGCCGGCTGACCCTGCCGTCACCCGTGCGCCTGAGCCAGGCCCAGGCGCTCAGCTTCGTTCAGCGTATCGCCTGCCCGGCTAAATTGGTGGTCGCTTCCGATGGCATGTTGGCCCGCCACACCGATCTGCTGGAGCAGCTCCCGTTTGCCTGGGAACAACTGCCTGGCGGCCACCACTTGCACTTGAACGACGAGAACGGTGCAACGCTTGTTGCAGACTGTTTCAATCAGTTTTTTGGCATTTCTTGACTTGCGGCGGGCAACTGTCGAGGCTTGGCGGGTTGAACAGGGAGACAACCATGAACAAGCACGACAACGTTTCACCCATATTCAGCCTTGGCGCCCCGTGCGGCGTGGCCTGCCGATGAGTATCAAACGCTATGGACACGCAGTAGCGGCGAGTTTCGCCGTGCTGTTAAGTGCGCCGCTGCTGGCCGAAGGGCTGCCGGTGCCGGTCGACGCCAAGGTGGTGGTCGAACGCAGCGCCGCCGACCAGGAGCGGATCTATCCGCTGGGCTCCTTGCGCAAGATCAGCGGCCAGTTGCGCACCGAAGGCAAGATCGAATCCCGTGGTCAGGTCAGTTCCATCACCTATGAGCTGCCGCCCGAGCGCAGCGCCAATGAAGCCTTCACGGCAGCCCGTGAAGCCCTGCAGCAGGACGGCGGCTACCCGTTGTTCTGGTGCCAGGCCCGCGATTGTGGCGAAAACAGCCTGTGGGCCAATGAGGTATTCAAGAATTCCCGGCTGGGTGGCGCGGACGATCAACAAGCCTTCATCCTGTTGCGCCGCTCCGCCGAGCAGAGCAACACCCTGGTTGCCCTCTACAGCATCACGCGCGGCAACAAGCGCGCCTACCTTCACGTAGAAGAGTTCGTCGCCGACGCGCCCCTGGGTGAGGTGCTGCCGACCCCGGCCACGGTGCTGCGTGAGCTGCGCGACACCGGCAAGCTCGACTACCCTGATCTGGGTGAGCCCCAGGAGGCCTGGGTCACGCTGCTGGGCCGCAGCCTGAACCTGGACAGCACCTTGCGTGTAACCCTGAGCGGCGGCCAGGCCGAGGCCTGGCGCGAGCAACTGGGCAAGGCCGGTGTGCGCATGGCCAGGCTTGAGGTGGGTGATGCCAAGACCGACGGCTTTCACGTCGAACTGATTCGTTGAGCGAGAAGCGCATGCCCAACAATGATCGCCTGCTGGTACAGATCATCCTGCTCGCCCTGCTCGGTGCAGGCCTGTGGGTGATGGCCCCGTTCATGTCGGCGCTGCTCTGGGGCGCCATCCTGGCCTATGCCAGCTGGCCGCTGATGCGCCTGCTGACCCGTCTGCTCGGTGGTCGCGAAATCCTTGCCGCCGGCCTGCTGACCACCTTGTGGATACTGCTGGTGGCCCTGCCGCTGGTGTGGCTTGGCTTCAACCTGGCCGACCATATTCGCGATGCCACGGCGTTCGTGCGCGATGTACAGGTCGACGGCCTGCCGGATGCCCCGGGCTGGCTGGGCGGCGTGCCGTTGGTGGGGCCAAGGCTGGTGGGGATGTGGGACACCATCGACCAGCAGGGGGCGGCCTTGCTGACAACGGTAAAGCCGTACCTGGGGCAGGTCGGCAACTGGTTGCTGGCACGCAGCGCGCAGATCGGCGGCGGGATCCTAGAGCTGACCCTGAGCCTGGTGTTCGTGTTCTTCTTCTACCGCGACGGGCCGCGACTTGCGGCGTTCGTGCTGCGCCTGCTGGAGCGGTTGATTGGCGAGCGCGCCGAGTATTACCTGGAGTTGGTCGCCGGCACGGTACAGCGGGTGGTCAACGGTGTGATCGGGACGGCGGCGGCCCAGGCGGTCCTGGCCCTGATCGGCTTCCTGATTGCCGGCGTCCCGGGTGCGCTGGTGCTGGCCATTGTCACCTTCATGCTTAGCCTGATTCCCATGGGGCCACCGCTGGCCTGGGTACCGGCCACCGCCTGGCTGGCCTGGCAGGGTGAGTACGGCATGGCGGTCTTTCTCGGGATCTGGGGCACGTTCATCATCAGTGGCGTGGACAACGTGCTCAAGCCTTACCTGATCAGCCGCGGTGGCAACCTTCCATTGGTGATCGTGCTGCTGGGGGTGTTTGGCGGCTTGCTGGCCTTTGGCTTCATCGGTCTGTTTATCGGCCCGACCCTGCTGGCGGTGGCCTACAGCCTGTTGCTGGACTGGACGCGTAGCGAGCAGCAAGTGCCGCCACGCGTCTGAGTCAGGGGGTGTTCAGAGCTGGGGGGCGGTGTTTTTCACTACCGCCAGCTCCGGATGCGCCACCAGCTTGTCGATATGCAGTTCGTCGTTGTTCATCCAGGTTTCGGTCAGCACACGGTAGTGCTCCATGTCGCGGCAGCGCATGCGCAGGCTGTAGTCGAAATGGCCACTGATCAACTGGCAATCGAACACCTGCGGACAGGCCCGCACGCACGCCTCGAAGGCTTTTTGCGCACTGCGCCCGCTCTGGTTCGACAGGGCTACCAGCACCAGCAACGACAGCCCCGGCGAGACCATCTGCACATCGATGATCGCCCCATAGCCGCGAATCACTCCCCGTCTTTCCAGTTTGCGCACCCGCTCCAGGCACGGTCGGGGGGTGAGGTGTACCAGTGACGAAAGCTTCTCGTAGGTGATGCGCCCGTTATGGCGCAGCACGTCGATGATCGCTTCGTCGATCCGGTCCAGAGGCGGCGTGGCGTGTGGGCTGTTGACCTTGGTATCCATGCAGGTTCGGCTTCACTTCAAACGGTTGGAAAGAAATTGCTGCAGGCGTTCGCTCTGCGGCTGGTCAAGTATCTCGGCGCTTCCTTGTTCCTCGACCCGGCCCTGATGCAAGAACAACACCTGGCTCGACACTTGACGGGCAAAACCCATCTCGTGGGTGACCATGAGCATGGTACGACCTTCCTCGGCCAGCGTCTGTATCACTTTGAGCACTTCGCCGACCAGCTCCGGGTCGAGCGCCGAGGTGGGCTCGTCGAACAGAATGATCTCCGGCTCCATGGCCAAAGCCCTGGCGATGGCCACCCGTTGCTGCTGGCCACCGGACAGGAACGCCGGGTACTGGTCGGCGGCGCGGGCTGGCAGGCCGACCTTGTCCAGGTACTTGCGTGCCCGCGCCTGGGCGTCTTCGGCGCTGACGCCCAGCACGCGCCGGGGCGCCAGGCAGATGTTCTCCAGTACCGTCATGTGGCTCCAGAGGTTGAAGTGCTGGAACACCATCGCCAGTCGCGTGCGCAGGTCCTGCAGTTGTGCGGGGTGTGGCGCGCGGGTGCCGGTACGACCCTGGCGCATTTCGATGCGTTGCTCGTCGAGGGTGATCACGCCGGCATCGGGTTGTTCGAGGAAGTTGATGCAACGCAGCAGGGTGCTCTTGCCCGAGCCGCTGGCGCCGATCAGGCTGATCACATCACCCTTGCGAGCATTGACGGATACGCCCTTGAGGACCTGGTGTTCGCCATAGCTTTTATGCAAGTCCTGGACGCTGAGCTTGACCGTGGCGTCCTGGGTCACGGCCGCGATACGCGGGCTGGGGCGGTGGGCAGGGGGAGTGGCGGTCGACAAGGAGGTTGCGCAAAGGGTCATGGTTTAGCCTCGGGCAGGAACAAGGAAACGCATCCAGCGTCGTTCGGCCAGGCGAAAGCCGCCGACCAATGCAAAAGACAGCAACATGTACAGCAACGCCGCCACCCCAAAGGCCTGAAAGGTCAGGAAGGTGGCGGCGTTGGCGTCCCGGGCCACCTTGAGGATGTCGGCGATGGTGGCGGTAAAGGCCAGGGAGGTGGCGTGCAGCATCAGGATCAGTTCATTGCTGTAGGCCGGCAGTGAACGACGCAGGGCAGCCGGCAGTACCACGAACAGGTTCAGGCGCCAGCCGTGCAGGCCATAGGCCTGGGCCGCCTCGATCTCGCCATGGGGGATGTTGCGAATGGCCCCGGCGAAAATCTCCACGGTGTAGGCACAGGTGTTGAGCACGAAGGCCAACAGGGTGCAGTTCAGGGCGTTGCGAAAGAACTGGTCGAGCAGGGTGTGCTCGCGCACCACCTCAAGGCCATACAGGCCGGTGTAGCAGATCAACAGCTGGATATAGAGCGGCGTGCCGCGAAACACGAAGGTGTACACCTCTACCGGCCAGCGCAGCCACAGGTTGCGCGACACCCGCGCCAGGGCAAGGGGCAGCGACAGCACGAAGCCCACGACCATGGTGACGATGAACAACCACAGGGTCATGGCCAGCCCGGACAGCCCGGCGCCATCGCTGTAGAGGTAGGCGAGACCGTATTCCTGAATCAGCTCGATCATCGTGCCAGCTCCTTGATGCCGGTGTTGTAGCGCCGCTCAAGGTGCTTGAACAGGCGATTGGAAAGGGTGGTGATGAGCAGGTAGACCAGCCCCGCGATGATCAGGAAGTACAGGGTGTTGTTGGTGGTCTTGCCGGCGTTCTGCGCAGCCTTCACAAGGTCGGCGAGGCCGATGATCGACACCAGGGCGGTGGACTTGAGCAGCACCAGCCAGTTGTTGCCGAGACCTGGCAGGGCAAAGCGCATCAGTTGCGGGAACAGCACCAGGCGAAACCGCTGCGCACGGCTCAGGCCGTAGGCGGTGGCCGCCTCCAGTTGACCTGCCGGCACGCTGAGGATCGCCCCGCGAAAGTTCTCGGTGAAGTAGGCACCGTAGATAAAGCCCAGGGTGATGACCCCGGCCGTGAAGGGGTCGATTTGGAAGTAGTCCCAGCCCAGCAGCTCGGTCACATCGTTGAGCCACAGTTGCAGGGTGTAGAAGATCAGCAGGATCAGCACCAGGTCCGGCACGCTGCGAATCAGGGTGGTGTAGAGGGTGGCCGGCAGGCGCAGCGCCGGCAGGCGCGAGAGTTTGGCGCTGGCACCGAGCAGGCCCAGGGCCAGGCTCAGGGCCAACGATAGCAGGGCAAGCTTCACGGTCATCCAGGTGCCTTGCAGCAACAGCGGGCCGAAGCCCTGCAAGCTCAAGGCGTGCCAGCCGGTAGATTGGAAAAAGTTGTTCACAGGGAAGGCTCTCGTCAGCACACAAGACAAGGCGCAGCGCCGGCCAGGCAAGCCAGGCCGGCGGCGTGCGAATCAATCGTTGTAGATATCCAGGTCGCCTACGTACTTCTTCTGGATCGCGGCGAAGGTACCGTCGGCGTGTACCGCGGCAATGCCCTTGTCGAGCAGGGCCTTGAGCTCGGTGTCGTTCTTGCGCAGGCCCATGGCGATGTCCAGCGGCAGGGTCGGGTCCTTGATCGCCGGGCCGCTCTGGAAGTCGGCGCCTTCCGGTCGGGACAGGAAGTTGAGCTGGGCTTCGAGCTTGTCGGTGAGGGTGGCGTCCAGGCGTCCGTTGACCAGGTCGGCGTAGTTCTGATCCTGGGCCTGGTAGGCCTTGACCTGGGCACCCAGCGGCGCCAGTTTGGCCCGGGCGTAGGCCTCTTGCAGCGAGCCCTGCAATACACCGACCTGCTTGCCCTTGAGCGATTCGGGGGTGTCGCCGAAGTCGGCGCCCTTGCGCACGATTACCGAGGTGGGGCTCAGGAACAGCCGGGCGCTGAAGTCGATCTGCTTGAGTCGCGCCGGGGTCACGGCCATCGACGACATGATCGCGTCGAACTTGCGCGCCCGCAGGGCCGGGATCATTCCGTCGAATTCGTTATGTACCCAGGTGCACTTGACCTGCAGCTTGGCACAGATGGCATTGCCCAGTTCGATGTCGAAGCCTTGCAGGCTGCCATCGGCGGCGACGGATTCGAAGGGGGGATATTCGGGGTATACGCCGAAGCGGATTTCAGTCCATTCCTTGGCCTGGACACTGTTCACGCACAAAGGAAGGAGCAGCACGCCGAGGAGCTTGCGCAGCGAAGTCATGGTGGTAATCCCTGAGTTTTATAATTGATGTAGGGCAGTGGAGCGCATCGGTCCGTCAGTGACTGATCGGTCGGGCCAAGAATGCGCGATGGCGACGATTTTTTTGTGTCGTTTCTACCGGCGTCGGCTGCCGGATTTTGCTGTTGAGGGTTTATTTGCAGCCGAATTCGCTGCGCGACCTCCTGTTTGGGTTCGAATCACAGCGGTTACGGTTGCGCCGCGCGTCGGCGCGGCGCAGCCGAGGTGCTTCAGGCGCGTTTTTTCTGGGCGCAGGCCAAAGGCTGGCGCAACAGCGCAAACAGGTCCTTGGGGTTCGCGAGCTCGGGCACCAGGGCAATGTCGTGGCCGATGTCCAGCGCGGTGGCCACATCCAGCACGTAGCGCAGCGCCGAGTAGTCTTCCAGGGCAAAGCCGACCGAATCGAACAGGGTGACTTGCCCGGCATTCTCGCGGCCCGGCACCTGGCCGTTGACTACCTGCCAGAATTCGGTGGTCGGCGAATCGGCAGGCATCTGCTGGATCTCACCTTCAATACGGCTTTGCGGCTCGTACTCGACGATCACCCGCGCGCGCTCGACGATGTCGCGGTGCAGCTCGGTCTTGCCGGGGCAGTCGCCGCCGACGGCGTTGAGGTGCATGCCGGGTTCGATCATGTCGGGAGTGAGGATGGTGGCGTAGGTTTTGTCGGCGGTCACGGTGGTGACGATGTCGGCGCCGCGCACCGCTTCGGCCACCGAGCTTGCAACGGTCACCTTGAGCTGGGCGAAGGCGCTGAGGTTGGCCACCAGTTTGGCGCTGGCTTCAGGGTCGAGGTCGTACAGGCTGATCTCGTCTATACCCAGCAAGGTGTGGAAGGCCAGGGCCTGGAATTCGCTCTGCGAGCCGTTGCCGATCAGCGCCATGCGCCGGCTATCGGGGCGCGCCAGGTAGCGCGCGGCCAGGGCCGAGGTGGCGGCAGTGCGAATCGCTGTGGTCAGGGTCATTTCGCTGAGCAGCACCGGCGCGCCGGTATCGACATCGCCCAGGGCGCCGAAGGCCATGACAGTGAGCATGCCGCGCTGGGTGTTCTTGGGGTGGCCATTGACGTATTTGAAGGCGTAGAGGCTGGCGTCGGACACCGGCATCAATTCGATCACGCCGTCGGGCGAATGGTTGGCCAGGCGTGCGCATTTTTCGAAGTCGTGCCAGCGCAGGTAGTCCTCACGAATGTACTCGGCCATCTCGCTGATGCAGGTGCCAAGGCCCTTGCGTGCCACCAGGTGGCTGAGGTCGGTAATGTCGATGTAGCGGGTCATGATGAACTCCTTTGTTGTAATCAGTGGCGCACCGGCAGGTGCACTTCGGCGAGCATGCAGCGGGCGCTGCCGCCGCCGATGCGTTCGATATGGTCAATGTTCACCACCACTGGGTGGCTGTGCTGCTCGACCTGGCGGCGTTGTTGGCCCGACAGCGAGCGCCAGGCGCTGCGCGACATCACCAGCAGCGGCTGGCCCTGTTTGTCGTGGACTTCGAGCATGTTGCCGGCAAAGCCTTCGAGCTGGTCGAAGTCCAGGGCCAGGATGTCCTTGCCGGTGTCGCGCAATGAGAGCTCGAGGGCGCGGCGCTCGTCGGCGTCGGGCAGGGCCTGCAGGCAGACCACCGAGAGCCCGCGACCCACGCTCATCATCACGTTGCTGTGATAGATCGGCGCCTGGTGCCGGTCGACGGCGTGGAACACGCACAGGCGGTAGTCGAGCTGTTCGGCGAACAGGCGCAGGGCCTGGGTGTGGGTGCGACCGGAATGGCAGGCGTAGCTGATCCGGTGCTGGCGATCCAGGACCATGCTGCCGGTCCCTTCCAGATACATACTCTGCTGTTCCAGCGGGCTCAGATCGATGGTCTGACGGACGGCGAAACGTTCTTCCAGCACCTTGAGCACCCCTTTGCTGCGCTCCAGGCGGCGGTTCTGGCCCTCCATCGGGTAGAGCACCAGGCTGCCGTCGGCGTGGCTGCTCCACCAGTTGTTGGGGAAGATCGAATCGGGGGTGTGGGGGGCCGGGGTGTCCTGCACCACCAGGACCTCGACGCCATGCTGGCGCAGGGTTTCGACGTAATCATCGAACTCTTCCAGCGCTTTCTGCTGTGCCCGGTCAGGGTCGAGCAGCGCTTGTTGAAAGCGGTTGTTCAGGGCGGTGTCCGGGTTGAAGGCGAACCGCGCCGGGCGGATCATCAAGACTGTATTTGTTGTTTGCATCGAGGCACGCATCCGGGGTTGGCGGTATGGGTATTGTCGATGCGGCGGGGGATAAATCCCGGCTGAAGCGCGGCGGGCACTCAGCCGGTAAAGCTGAAATCCGGGGTGTGACAGCGGATTCGGCTGCGGTGTGACAATCGCGGGGCAAGGCCGCTCCTACCGTTGGGAGCGGGCTTGCCCCGCGAGGTCGCGCAGGCGCTTGTAGAGGGTGGTACGGCTGATCCCCAGGTCCCGGGCCAGGGCCGATACGTTGCCATTGAGCGCCTGCAGGCGCAGGCTGAGGTCCTCTTGGTCGGCTACGGGTTGGGCACACGGCACTGCAGCGGCTTCGGCAAAGAAACTGTCCGGCAAATGCTCCAGGGCGACGGGCTGGCCGTCGGCCAGGGCCAGGGCCACCTGCAAGGTGCTGCTCAACTGGCGCAGGTTGCCCGGCCACGGATGTTGCAACAGGTGCTGCAGGACCTTGCTACTCAGATGCGCTGGCGCTCCAGGGCCGCGGTGCTGCTGGTGGATCTGCTCGATCAGGGCCAGGCGGTCGCTGCGTTCGCGCAGCGGCGGCAAGGTCAGGTCGAGGCCGGCGATGCGGTAGTACAGGTCCTGGCGAAAGCGGCCCTGGCGTACCAGCGCGGGCAAATCCTGGTGGGTGGCCGAGACCACTCGGATATCCACCGGTACCGGCTCGCCGCTGCCCAGCGGCTGGATGCTGCGTTCTTGAAGAAAGCGTAGCAACCGCGCCTGGGTCGAAAGCGGCATGTCGCCGATTTCGTCGAGAAAGACGACTCCGTGGTCGGCCTTGCGAATCAGGCCCGGATTGCCCTTGTGATGGGCGCCGGTGAAGGCGCCTTTCTCATAGCCGAACAGCTCCGACTCCACCAGCTCCGAAGGAATGGCGGCGCAGTTCACGGCAATCAACGGCTGGTGGCGACGACTGCTGGCGGCGTGCAGGGTCTTGACGAACACCTCCTTGCCGACCCCGGTTTCGCCCTGGATCAACAGCGGGATGTCTTTTTCCAGGAGCAGGCCAGCCTGGCGCAAGGCCTTGCCAATGCGCGGGTCGCCCGCGGGCGCGGGGGGCTCGGCGGCGGGCGTGGCGGGCCGCTCCTGCGGCTGATGCAACAAACAATGAAAGCGGTTGCGGCCGGCGACCTGCACGGCAAAGGGCTCACCCGGTGAATGTTTGAGCAGCTCGCTCAGGGGTGTCTGGAACACCTGCTCGAGACGCTGCTGCAGGGGCGCCTGGCCGAGCAGGCTGTCGGCTCGGCGGTTGGCGGCGAGGATGCGCCCCTGCTCATCGAACAGCAGCAGGCCGGCCCATTGGCTGTCGAGGTTGTTCGAGCCCGAGTTGAAGCTCAGTTGTCGGCACTGCCCGGCGTAGCGGGCCATGATCAGGCGATTTTCCAGGCTCTGGCTCATCATCCGCACCAGGCCCAGGGTTTGCGAGGCGGGCAGGTAGCTGTCGCTGGATACATCGAGCACCCCGATCAGGCGGCGCTCGGCGTCGATCAGCGGCGCAGCGGCGCTGGCCATGTAGCGGTTGAGGGTGAGGAAGTGTTCATCCTGGCCCACATGCACGGCCTGGCTGCAGGCCAGGGCGGTGCCGATGGCATTGGTGCCCACACCCTGCTCCAGCCAGCGGGCGCCGGCGGCGAAGCCGTGCTGTTGGCGCGGGTCGATGAAGCGCCGGGTACCCCAGGTGTCCAGCAAGCGGCCGTGTTCATCACTGAGCATGATCAGATAACTGGAGTTGCCCAGCAGGTGACTGAACTGCGGCATGACTTCGTCGCGCGTGGTGCGCAACAACGTCTGTTGGCGCTCGAGCAACTCGCCAAGGTTCGCGCCGGAAAGTTGGTCGAAGTCGGGTGTGCTCTGCGGCGCCAGGCCGTACTCGCGACAGCGCGTCCAGGACGCCTGGATCAGCTGGGCATGGGTGGGGGCGGATGCGGCCATGGGCCTTCCCTCTGCCGGGGCAGCGTTGTTGTTTTTGTGTGATCCAGTGTTGTTCAGTCCTGTTCATTGTCAATGCACAGGCTGTTCATGTGTTCAGCACCTGCTGTTCATTTGTGTTCAGTAGTGAACGGGCAAATACCCGGGCTGCAGGAAAAACTCCGCAGGTACAACGGCTTATCGCACGCATACGGTACTGGCACGGTTCTGGCTCTGGCTATGTTGCCAACGTGCAAACGCCTGTCCGATCACAACAACCAGGGCCGCCCATGTCGCTAACGCTGGAGCACGTCAGTCGCACCGTCGATAACCAGCGCTGGATTGTCGATGCCACCCTCAGTTTCGAGCCGGGGTCGTTCAACGTCCTGCTTGGCCGCACGCTGTCGGGCAAGACCAGCCTGATGCGGCTGATGGCCGGCCTGGATCGCCCGGACCAAGGCCGGGTATTGATGAACGGGGTCGATGTCACCGGCCGGCCGGTGCGCCAGCGCAATGTCTCGATGGTCTACCAGCAGTTCATCAATTACCCGACCCTGAGCGTCTTCGAGAACATCGCCTCGCCGCTGCGCCAGGCACGGGTGAGCGAAGAAGAAATTCGCCACAAGGTGCACCAGACGGCGCAGATGCTGCGCATCGAGGCATTTCTCAAGCGCATGCCCCTGGAGCTCTCCGGCGGCCAGCAACAACGCACGGCCATGGCCCGGGCGCTGGTCAAGGATGCAGAGTTGATCCTGTTCGACGAGCCGCTGGTGAACCTGGACTACAAGCTGCGCGAAGAACTGCGCCAGGAGATGCGCGTGTTGTTCGCCCAGCGTCACTGTATTGCCGTGTATGCCACCACCGAACCCAACGAGGCGCTGGCCCTGGGCGGTACCACCACGATCCTGCATGAAGGCCATATCGTGCAGAGTGGCCCCACCGCCCAGGTCTACCACCAGCCGCGTACGGTGCTGGCGGCGGAGTTGTTTTCCGAGCCGCCCATCAACCTGATACCGGGGCGCATCAACGGCAATGAAGTGAGCTTTGCCGGGGCGGTGCACTTTGCCATGAACGCCGATCTGCGCCGTATCGGCGACGGCGAGTACCGATTTGGTGTGCGCCCCAGCCATATCAGCCTGGTGCCCTCCAACGAAGATGACCTGGAGCTGGCGGTACTGGTGGAGCTTGCGGAAATCAGCGGTTCGGAAACCTTCCTGCATGTGCGCAACGAGCACTTTCGCCTCATCCTGCACCTGCCCGGCGTGCATGAATACAACGTCGATGCGCCGATCCGGGTGTTCATTCCCACGCACAAGTTGTTTGTATTCGATGGCGCCGGGAACCTGGTGCAGGCGCCGGGCGCCCGTGAAGCGAGGGTTGCCTGATGGCCGAAATTCGCCTGCAGCACCTGGCCCACAGCTATGGCCGCACGCCAGGCGGTGCCGATGACTACGCCTTGCGCGAGCTTGACCACGTGTGGGAGCAGGGCGGCGCCTATGCCTTGCTGGGGCCTTCGGGCTGCGGCAAGTCGACCTTGCTCAATATCATCTCCGGGCTGCTGCGACCGTCCCAGGGCCAGGTGCTGTTCGATGGCAGGGTGGTCAATGAGCTGACGCCCCAGGCGCGCAACATTGCCCAGGTGTTCCAGTTCCCGGTGGTCTACGACACCATGAGCGTGTTCGACAACCTGGCCTTTCCCCTGCGTAACCAAGGCATGGATGAGGCGCGGGTGCGCAGCAAGGTGGCAGAAATCGCCGAGGTGCTCGACCTGGGCCCGGCACTGAAAAGGAAAGCCCGCAACCTGAGCGCCGACGAAAAGCAGAAGGTCTCGATGGGGCGTGGCCTGGTGCGCGACGATGTGTCGGCGATCCTGTTCGATGAGCCGTTGACGGTGATCGACCCGCACCTGAAGTGGAAGCTGCGGCGCAAGCTCAAGCAGATCCACGAGCAGTTCAACATCACCATGATCTACGTCACCCACGATCAGCTGGAGGCCTCGACCTTCGCCGACAAGATCGCCGTGATGTATGGGGGCCAGATCGTTCAGTTCGGTACCCCGCGCGAGCTGTTCGAGCGGCCACGCCACACCTTCGTCGGCTACTTCATCGGCAGCCCGGGGATGAACCTGATCGATGTGCAGGTGCAGGGGGGCGGTGTGCGCTTTGGCGCGATCGAGCTGCCACTGCCGGCATCGCTGCGCGAGCGCCTGCAGGATCTGCCCGCGGCGCGCTTGCAGGTCGGTATCCGCCCCGAGTTCATCCAAGTGCGCGAGGCGCCTTTCGAGGATGCGTTCGAGGCGCGCGTGGTGGATATCGAAGACCTGGGCACCTACCGGATCCTGACCCTGGAGCTCGAGGGCGTGGCGCTCAAGGTGCGCCTTGGTGAAGATCGCCTGGTGCCTGAAGGGCACGCCTGGATCAGCTTTCCGGCCCAGTGGTTGATGCTGTATGCCGACGATGTACTGGTGGAGGCCACGTCATGAACAAGGTGCCCAACAACAAGGCCTGGTGGCTGGTGTTGCCGGTGTTCCTGCTGGTGGCGTTCAGCGCCGTGGTACCGATGATGACGGTGGTCAACTACTCGGTGCAGGACATTTTCGACCAGTCCAGCCGCTACTTCGTCGGCGCCGACTGGTACCGCCAGGTGCTCCAGGACCCGCGCCTGCACGACTCGTTACTGCGCCAGTTCATCTATTCGGGCTGCGTGCTGCTGATCGAGATTCCGCTGGGGATCGCCATCGCCTTGACCATGCCGACCAAGGGGCGCTGGTCCTCGCTGTGCCTGATCGTCATGGCGATTCCATTGCTGATCCCTTGGAACGTGGTGGGCACCATCTGGCAAATCTTCGGTCGTGCCGACATCGGCCTGCTGGGTGCCTCGCTCAACCAGTTGGGGATCAACTACAACTATGCGGCCAACACCATGGACGCCTGGGTGACGGTGCTGGTGATGGATGTGTGGCACTGGACGTCGCTGGTGGCGCTGCTGTGCTACTCGGGCTTGCGGGCGATCCCGGACGTGTACTACCAGGCTGCGCGCATCGATCGCGCTTCGGCCTGGGCGGTGTTCCGGCATATCCAGCTGCCAAAGATGAAGAACGTGCTGCTGATCGCGGTGATGCTGCGATTCATGGACAGCTTCATGATCTACACCGAGCCGTTCGTGCTCACCGGTGGCGGGCCGGGCAATGCCACCACCTTTCTCAGCCAGACCCTCACGCAAATGGCGGTAGGGCAGTTCGACCTGGGGCCGGCGGCGGCGTTCTCGCTGGTGTACTTCCTGATCATCCTGCTGGTGTCGTGGCTGTTCTACACCGCCATGACCCATGCCGACAAAGACTAGGAGGCGGCCCTCATGAGCCTGCGCAAGACGCTGCCGTTGTTGCTGTACATCCTGTTCCTGCTGGTGCCGATCTACTGGCTGCTGAACATGTCGTTCAAGAGCAACACCGAGATCCTCGGCGGCCTGACCCTGTGGCCCCAGGCGTTTACCTTCGACAACTACCGGGTGATCTTCACCGACCCCAGCTGGTACAGCGGCTACATCAACTCGTTGTACTACGTATGCCTGAATACGGTGATTTCCCTGAGTGTGGCCCTGCCGGCGGCCTATGCCTTTTCACGCTACCGCTTTCTGGGCGACAAGCACCTGTTCTTCTGGCTTTTGACCAACCGTATGGCGCCGCCGGCGGTCTTTTTGCTGCCGTTCTTCCAGCTGTATTCGTCCATCGGCCTGTTCGACACCCACATTGCCGTGGCCCTGGCCCATTGCCTGTTCAACGTGCCGCTGGCGGTGTGGATTCTCGAGGGCTTCATGTCCGGGGTACCGAAGGAAATCGATGAGACCGCCTATATCGATGGCTACAGCTTTCCACGCTTTTTCGTGAAGATCTTCGTGCCGTTGATTGGCTCGGGCATCGGCGTGACGGCGTTCTTCTGCTTCATGTTTTCCTGGGTCGAGTTGCTGCTGGCGCGCACGCTGACCTCGGTGAACGCCAAGCCGATTGCCGCGGTGATGACGCGTACGGTGTCGGCCTCGGGCATTGACTGGGGCGTGCTGGCGGCGGCCGGGGTGTTGACGATTTTGCCGGGCATGCTGGTGATCTGGTTTGTCCGTAATCACGTGGCCAAGGGCTTTGCCCTGGGTCGGGTCTGAGGAGGCTTGCGATGGAGTGGATGGCCTGGACCCTGCCGACGGCGTTGTTCTTCACGGCAATCGGCCTGTTGCTGGTGGGCATGACCCTGTTCGAATTGCGCAGCCCCTGCGTTGAGCGCCGGGGCTTCCTGCCGATTGCCACGACCCGTGGCGACCGCTTGTTCATCGGGCTGCTGGGCAGCGCCTACCTGCACTTGCTGGTGATCGGGATCAGCGACTGGAACATCTGGGTGGCCTCGCTGCTGTCATTGGTGTGGCTGTTGGTGGTGATGCGTTGGGGTTAACCGGACAGGTTCGGTCAGGCTCCGTGGGAATACACAATCGGGAGATCACGATGTTCGACAACAACAAGAACCGGCGACATTTGACCCTGGCCGCGTTGCTCGTACTGGGCAGCTTCCACGCCAATGCCTGGGCCGACGCCTATGAGGATGCGGCAAAGAAATGGATCGGCAGCGAGTTCAAGCCATCGACCCTGACCCCGGAGCAACAGCTCGAGGAGCTCAAGTGGTTCATCAAGGCGTCCGAGCCGTTTCGTGGCATGAAGATCAACGTGGTGTCGGAAACCATCGCCACCCATGAATATGAATCCAAGGTGCTGGCCAAGGCCTTCAGTGAAATCACCGGTATCAAGCTGACCCACGACCTGCTGCAGGAAGGCGATGTGGTGGAAAAGCTGCAAACCCAGATGCAGTCGGACAAGAACATCTACGACGGCTGGGTCAACGACTCGGACTTGATCGGCACGCATTTTCGCTACGGCAAGACCGAGTCGATCACCGACCTCATGGCCAACGAAGGCAAGGACTACACATCGCCCACCCTGGACCTGAAGGACTTCATCGGTATCTCGTTCACCACCGCTCCGGACGGCAAGATCTACCAGTTGCCCGACCAGCAGTTCGCCAACCTCTACTGGTTCCGTGCCGACTGGTTCGACCGGCCGGACCTCAAGGCCAAGTTCAAGGAAAAGTATGGCTATGAGCTCGGTGTGCCGGTGAACTGGTCGGCCTATGAAGACATCGCCAAGTTCTTCAGTGAAGACGTGAAGGAAATCGACGGCAAGCGCGTCTACGGGCACATGGACTACGGCAAGAAAGACCCGTCGCTGGGCTGGCGCTTCACCGATGCCTGGTTCTCCATGGCCGGGGGTGGCGACAAGGGACTGCCCAATGGCTTGCCGGTGGATGAGTGGGGCATTCGCGTCGAAGACTGCCATCCGGTGGGCTCCAGCGTGACCCGCGGTGGCGACACCAATGGCCCGGCGGCGGTCTACGCGACCCAGAAGTACGTCGACTGGATGCGTGCCTATGCGCCGCCCGAAGCCCAGGGCATGACCTTCTCGGAATCGGGGCCGGTGCCGTCCCAGGGCAACATCGCCCAGCAGATCTTCTGGTACACCGCCTTTACCGCCGACATGACCAAGCCTGGCCTGCCGGTGATGAACGCCGACGGTACGCCGAAATGGCGCATGGCGCCTTCGCCAAAGGGGCCGTACTGGGAGGAGGGGATGAAGCTTGGGTACCAGGATGCCGGATCCTGGACCTTCCTCAAGTCGACGCCTGAGAAACAGCGCCTGGCGGCCTGGCTGTACGCCCAGTTCGTGACCTCCAAGACAGTGTCGCTGAAGAAGACCATCGTTGGCCTGACGCCGATCCGCGAGTCGGACATCAACTCCCAGGCCATGACCGACCTGGCGCCCAAGCTCGGCGGCCTGGTTGAGTTCTACCGCAGCCCGGCACGGGTGCAATGGACGCCCACCGGTACCAACGTGCCGGACTACCCGCGCCTGGCCCAGTTGTGGTGGACCCATATCGCCGAAGCCGCCAGCGGCGAGAAGACCCCGCAACAAGCCCTCGACGGCCTGGCCCGCGACCAGGACCGCATCCTGGAACGGCTGGAGCGCTCCAAGGCCCAGGCCACCTGCGCGCCCAAGCTGAACCCGGAGCGCGATGCGCAGTACTGGTTCGACCAACCGGGCGCACCCAAGCCCAAGCTTGCCAACGAGAAGCCCAAAGGCGAGACCGTCAGCTACAGCGAGCTGCTTAAGTCCTGGGACGCAGCGCGCAAGTAATTCATCGCAGGGCAAGCTCGCTCCTGCCGTGCTGTGTGATCGGCCAGGCACAAAAAAACGGCATCTTCACAGATGCCGTTTTTTCGTTGCTCGGTTCACCGCTTACTTGTGCAGTGTTTCCGCTGCATACAAGGTGTTCTCCAGCAGGCAGGCGCGGGTCATCGGCCCGACGCCACCTGGCACCGGCGTGATCCAGCCGGCGCGGGGCAGGGCAGTCTCGTAGACCACGTCGCCGACCAGCTTGCCATCGTCCTGGCGGTTGATGCCGACGTCGATGACAATCGCGCCTTCCTTGATCCACTCGCCCTTGACCAGGCCCGGCTTGCCGGCGGCAACCACCACAAGGTCGGCACGGCCGACGTGGCCGGCCAGGTCCTTGGTGAAGCGGTGGGTCACGGTCACGGTGCAGCCTGCCAGCAGCAGCTCCATGGCCATCGGACGACCGACGATGTTCGAGGCGCCGACGACAACGGCGTTCATGCCGTACAGGTCCTGGCCGGTGCTTTCGAGCAGGGCCATGATGCCTTTGGGCGTGCACGGGCGCAGCAGCGGGATACGCTGGGCCAGGCGGCCGACGTTATAAGGGTGGAAACCATCGACGTCCTTGTCCGGGCGGATACGCTCGAGCAGCAGCGATGCATCCAGGTGGGCAGGCAATGGCAACTGCAGCAGGATACCGTCGATGTTCGCATCATCATTGAGGCGATCGATCAGGTCGGTCAGGGCCTGTTGGGTGGTCTCGCTGGGCAGGTCGAAGGCCTGGGAGATAAAGCCGACCTCTTCACAATCTTTACGCTTGTGCGAGACATAGACTTGAGAGGCGGGGTCGGTGCCGACCAGGATCACCGCCAGGCCAGGCGTACGCAGGCCTTGCTGGCGACGCTCCACGACACGTTGGGCGATCTGCTGGCGCAGGTTGGCGGCGATCGCCTTGCCGTCGATAAGGTGTGCAGTCATGACGCGTGATTAACCATCGAGAGGGAATAAAAAGAGCGCGCATTCTCGCATGAAGGGGCCCGAGGGCAAAGGCGCTTGGTCCGGCAATTCCCCTAAGCCCTTAAATAAAATGAATTTTTTTGAAAAAAGAGTTGACGACCTAACCACTCGTCTATAACATTCGTCGCACTTGTCGGGCAGAGCCTAGCACTGGTTAGCAAGGTCAGGCAGAATGAGCGGATTTGGTAGCTTGTTCGGTACGGCTAAAAGTTAATTTGTAATCGTAACAGAAAGCAGATTAAATATGCGCCCGTAGCTCAGCTGGATAGAGCATCCGCCTTCTAAGCGGATGGTCGCAGGTTCGAGTCCTGCCGGGTGCGCCAATAGGCAGCTTAGGCACAAGTAAAGCGGTAAATGCAATATGGTGGGCGTAGCTCAGTTGGTAGAGCACAGGATTGTGACTCCTGTTGTCGTGGGTTCGATCCCCATCGTCCACCCCATATTCCAGAAAGGCGCCTGATGAAAATCTGGCGCCTTTGCTTTAAAAGCTTCATGCGGACGTGGTGAAATTGGTAGACACACTGGATTTAGGTTCCAGCGGCGCAAGCTGTAAGAGTTCGAGTCTCTTCGTCCGCACCATCCAAGCTTTCACCGCCCTTCGCTGAAGTGCGAGAAAGCACAGAAAAAGCCGCCTGGAGCGGCTTTTTTCGTTTCTAGCGCTTCACTTTCCTCCCTCGGTCGCATCCCCCTACTGATTTCTGCCAGAATTCCGGGTTTTTGCTTTCTGGATATTCGTCGTGGACAAAGACATGGACATCACACGCACAGGCAGGTCAGCCAATTGGCGGGTTTACTACGAGCACCATGAGGGTCGTCCGGCTTCAGCGCTGCTTCGGGCAGCCTTGCCCCGGATCGGTACCGACGTAGTTGGCCGGCAGGCAGTGGATCTTGGATGCGGCGCCGGTAATGACAGCAGGTTTTTGCTTGAGAACGGTTGGCATGTACTGGCGATTGATCGTGAAGAAAGTGCGATCAATCGGGTAACGGCAATGGGCGAGGGCTTCCCGCAGGGGCAATTGCATGCAGTTGTGCAGGCGTTTGAAAACCTGGTGCCATTACCGGCGTGTTCACTTGTGTTTGCCGGTATGGCCTTGCCGTTTTGCCATCCGGAGCATTTCGCCGCCTTATGGAAGAATGTTTTGTCTGCGTTGGAGCCCGGGGCTGTTTTTGCGGGAAATCTGTTTGGCGACAGGGATAGCTGGGCTGGGCGGCCATTCATGAGTTTCCAGACACAAGCTCAAGCCCGGACGCTGTTCGAAGGCCTGGAGCTGGAGTTTTTTCATGAGCATGAAGAAGATGGACCCTGCATGCAGGGTTTCAAGCACTGGCACCGGTTCGACTTTATTGCGAAAAAGCCGATGTCTGGTGGGGCTCGGTAACTCAAGCGATCATCGCCGAACGCAATTTATTAAATAATTCTGATTTTCATTTCCCTTTTTTGCGCCTTCACGTGACCTCTCTACAAAGATCATTTTTCAATGTTCAGGGAGCGCCAAGTGAAGAGCACACAGCCAGCCGCCGTGCAGCGGTTGCAGCACAACAACAAGGGCAAGGCAGCGAAGGCGGCGCGTGGCGCGCTGACAGCCCTGGCGCTGGCAGTCGGGATGACAGCGGGTTCGGCGGTGATGGCGGGCGAGGTGAAAGCCGCCCAGCAGGCCAGCGCCCGCAAGCATTACGAGATTGTTTCCGGCCCGCTGGCGCCCGCCTTGAACCAGCTCGCCGGCGCAACCGGCATCATGCTGACCTACGCCCCTGAACTGAGCGAAAACCGCAGCACCCAGGGGCTCAACGGTGACTACACCGTCAAGGAAGCCTTCGACCTGCTGTTGATGGGCACGGGCCTGTGGATCGAGCGGCTCAAGGACCGCACCTATGTGCTGCGGGTCAACGAGCAGCGCTCCGATGCGCTGGAAGTGGCGCCGACCATGGTCGGGGCGCTGGCCGAGCGGCCGGGGGCGATCCAGAGCAGTCGCGAAGCGCATCCGGAGCGCCAGGATCTCAACAGCCTGGTGCGCTCGATGCCCGGTACCTACACCATGCATTCGCGCAGTCAGCCCGGGGTGTCGGTCAACATTCGCGGCCTGTCCGGTCTTGGGCGGGTCAATACCATGATCGATGGCGTCACCCAGACCTTTCGCAATAACGCAGGCCACGGTTCGGGCGGGCCGATGGCGTTCGTTGATCCCAACCTGCTGGCCGGTGTCGATGTGCAGCGTGGCGCGGTAGATGGCGCCGAAGGGGCGAACACCCTGGGCGGTACGGCGAATTTTCGTACCTTCGATATCGATGATATCGTCAAGCCGGATCACCGCATCGGCTTTCGTTCCACCTACCGCACCGGCAACAACGGTTACGGCAACACCCGCATGTTCGCCGCAGGCGCCAGGACGCAACCTGAAGATGTCGATGGTGTCTACGGCATCGTCGCGGCCGTCAGCAGTACCCAGACCGGCGAGTACGAGACCAGCTCCGGACAGACCAACGAGTACGACACCACAAAGCAGAGTCCGCGCTCCGGCCTGCTCAAGCTGCGCCTGCAACCCAATGATATGCACCGCCTGGACTTGAGCGGGGTCAAGTACCGCAACGAGTTCTATCACAACTACCCCTGGCAGCTGGATAACGAAACCTACCGCGCCAAATACGCCTACACCCCCTATAGCGAATGGGTGAGCCTGACGGTCAATGCCTACCAGAACAAGACCGAGCTCGAGTACCCGCCGGTAGAAGACTCCAGCTATATAGGCCGAAAGACCCGCGACGATGCCCACGGCTTCGACTTCACCAACATCAGTCGCTTCAACCTGGGCGTGGTCGAAGCCAGTTGGAGCAACGGCGCCCGCTACTACACCGATGACTTCGTCGCCAAGACGCCGGAAAAGCGTGGCGCCAACCCCGAAGGCAAGCAGGCCACCCACAGTGTGTTCAGCACCCTGGAACTCAACTACGACATCTATGCCCTGACCCTGGCTGGGCACTACGACGGCTACAAGGTCAGCGGCCACGTACCCAAGTGCTCGATCATCGGCCAGTGCCTGGAGATCGGGGGCGGCGATATCGATGTGACCCGCCGCGAACACAGTTTCAATCCGCGCGTCGGCTTTGCCGTGAAGCCGTATGACTGGATGCAGCTCTATACCAGTTGGTCGCGTACCACGCGGGCGCCGCGGGTGCAGGAAATATTCTTCGAAAAAGTCCCGCTCGAAGCCGATGCCAGTGATGCCGACGGAGTAGGGGCCAACCCGTTCCTGCGCCAGGAGCGGTCCACCAACTATGAGTTCGGGGTCAACTTCAGCCGCGCCGGGTTGCTCGGCGATTCGGACTACGGGCAACTGAAGATCAACCGCTTCATCAGCAAGATCGACGGCTACATCACCCCGCAGTCCTTCGACATTGTCGATGACGAAGGCGAGTACTCGGCGAAGATGAACTGGGTCAACTGGCCCGAGCAAGTGCGCATGGATGGCTACGAGGTGGAAGGTCGCTACGACGTCGGCTTCTTCTATACCAACCTGTCCTGGACCCGCGCCACCACTAAGGCGCCGACCACCTCGGGCATCGAGCTTGAAGACATCAACAGTCAGCCGGACCGCTACTGGACCCTGGATATCGGCACCCGCTGGTTCGACGAGCGCCTGGTGCTCGGTGCGCGCGGCGAGTACTCGGGCTCGGCCGAAGAAAGCTGGGACTGGTATGAAACCAAGAAAACGCCTTCTACCGGTGTGCTCTGGGATGTGTACGGCAGCCTGCAGGTGCAGAAAAACCTGAGTGTGTTCTTCAACGTCGAGAACGTTGCCAACAAGGTCTACAGCTACAACGCCTCGGTGGACTCGATCATGTCCGCCTCGCTGGACCGTGGCACCGGTCGCGGCCGCACCGCTTCGGTCGGCTTCACCTTCGAGTATTGAGTGGCACAGGTCGGGGAGCTTTCTATGTACAAGCAAGGATTCGCGGCGCTGTGCCTGGCGCTGCTGATGGGGTGTGCCAGTGTCAACACCTCGCCACAAGACGCGGTCTACGCCTCGATGGAGGCGAAGATTGCGCAGTGGGGGGCGATTGTCGAGCTCAGCAGCGGCCGGCAGGTCAGTGCGCACGAGTTGCTCGATGCGCTGGCGCCTGCCAGCACACTGATGGTCGGCGAGGTGCATGACAATCTGGCCCACCATTTGATCGAGCAGTGGCTGGTCGCCCGCCTGGCCGAACGCCGTGCTCATGGCGCGGTGGTGCTGGAGATGCTCGACAGCGACCAGCAGCGTCCGGTGGCCGATGTGCAGGCCTGGCTGCGCCAGGGCAATCAGGTGCGTGCGCCGCGCTTGCGCCAGATCATGCAGTGGGATGAGCGCTGGTCGTGGGAGCAGTACGGTGGGTTGGTCCAGGCGTTGATGCCGGCACCGTATCCGCTGATGGCGGGCAACCTCTCGGCTGCCGAGCGCAAGCGCTTGATGAACACCCCGCAGGCTGAGGTTGACGGGCTGTTTCCCACGCCCGCGATTGCTGCGCGCCAGCGCGAGTACATCCTGCGCATGCACTGTGGCCAGATCGACGACCAGCGCCTGACCGGCATGCTCGCCATACAGCATGCCCGCGACCTGCGCATGGCCCAGGTGCTCGACCGCGCCGAGGCGCCGCGGCTGTTGTTCGCCGGTACCTTGCACACCCTGAAGAGCCAGGGTGCGCCCCAGTACTTGCTCAAGGGGCCGCAGGATCCCGGGCTCAAGGTGCTGGTGATCAGCGAGCAAGGCCACGCACCGAGCAGCACCGATGCAGACTATCTGTGGCTGTTACCTGCCCACGATGCAGAGGGCGCATCGCTGCTGGCCGCGCCTGCCGAGTGCGATCTGCCTGCCTCGACCCCCACGCATTGAGCCTGATCCCTACAAGGAATTTACCGATGACCGAAATGATCGCAATCGAACACGATACCCACCCGGCCGCCGATTGTTTGCACCTGGACTTTCCTGCCGTGGAGGTGGCCGCACAGCTGCATACCCTGGGCCCGGTGCTCACCCGAACCCCGGCCAGCCATGCCTGGATCGAGCAGCTGGGGCGCTACCCGCAGTCCGACGATATCAGTGAGGCGGGCCTGGTGATTGGCGAAGATGGCTTGGACTTGCGCCTGAATCTGCGTGCCTGGTACTGGATGGGCGTGTCTCATGATGCAGCTACTGGCACTTATGGCCTGAACGTCTTCGATCGTCACGGCAGACGGTTGCTGTGCCTGATGTCGGTGCCTGAGTCTTCTTCTGCGGATTGGGCGCAATTGTACGGTCGTTGCGTGGAGTGCCGACCTGCTTTTGCGGTAAGAGAGCCTTTCACCAAGCGTGAGCTGTACATACCGGGCTTGGTGGAAGAGTGGGCGGCAATGAGCAATGTGCATGAGCATTTTGCCTTGCTCAAGCGCCATGGCCTGACGCGCTACGAAGGTAATGAATTGGTAGCGCCTCAGTTCGCCCGTCGCCTGGCCGAGAGGCGTCCGGTCGCATTGTTCGGTCAACTGGCAGGGAGTGGGCTGGAGTTGATGTTGTTTGTGTACAGCGCGGGCAGTGTGCAGATTTTTACCGGGCAGTTGTCGGGCATGCAGGTTCATGAGGGCCGCCTGGTGTTCGAGATGCCCGCAACGACGCTGGCCGCGGCAACCTGCTTCAGCATAGAAGACGCCGAGGCGGCGCAGACCTGGCGCGTGCACAAGCCCAGCGGGCTCGGAGGGGTGACCAGTCTTGAATTGTTCGATGCCGAGCAGCGCTTGATCGTTCAGGTTTTTGCCCGTCGTCCGGCCGGTGAGCCAGAGCAGGCGGCCTGGCGCCAGTGGCTGGATGCACTGGAGGCGGGGCAATGAAAAGGTGCTGTCTTGCCGTATGGCTGTTTGTCAGCGTGGGTGCGTTCGCCGCAGCTGAAAGGGCCGATACGTTGGTGGTTGGCAATGACCTGGCGGAAATCGTCGAGCGTCTGGAGGCGGGCGAGAGGCTGGTCGGTCGGGACGACTCCAGCCGTTATCCGCCAGCGATCGCCAACCTGCCGTCGGTGGGGTATCTGCGTCAATTGTCGGCCGAAGGAATTCTGGCCCTCAAGCCGCAGCGTGTGTTGATCAGCGATGCGGCGCGACCGGTGATCGTCCTGCGTCAGCTCGAAAGCCTGGACCTGGAAGTGATCAGCGTCGCCCGTGGCAAGGGTATCGGCGACATACCCGCTAAGATCGACCAGGTCGCCCGAGTGATGGACCGCCAGGCGCAAGGGCAGCCATTGATCGCGGAGCAGCAGCGGCTGGCTGCCGAGCTTGCCAGGATACCGAGGCTCAAAGGCCGCAAAGCGTTGTTCATTTTCAACCGTGCGGGCATGACACCCTTGATCATGGGGCGTGGCACCGAGGCCCATGCTGCGCTCGAGCAGGCCGGCATCGAAAACAGCGCCCCGTTCAACGCCTACAAGCAGGTGGCGGCAGAGGCCATGGTGGCGCTGGCGCCCGACTTCGTCATTGTCAGCAAGGCAGGCCTGGAGGCTCTGGGGGGCGAAGATAATCTCTGGAAGCTCGGTGGCCTGGCGCATACGCCCGCCGGGCAGCAGCGTCGCCTGGTTCAGGTCGATGACCAGGCGTTGCTGAACCTGGGGCCCCGTACTGTGCAGGCCATGCTGCAGTTGCGCCGCGATGCCGGAGCCTTGTTCCCATGATCCGTATTCAAGGTGCTTCGGTGCACCCCCTGGTATTGATGCTGGCGGGGTTGAGTCTGTTGCTGGTGGTGTGCTCGCTGGTGGGCAGCATCGGGTTGTCGCCGGCAATTCTTGTTGGGGTGTTGCCGGCGCCACTGGAGTGGCAGATCTGGTATGAGGTTCGCTTGCCGCGCCTGTTGCTGGCGGTGCTGGTGGGCTCCACGCTGGCGGCGGGCGGTACCGCCATGCAGGGACTGTTTCGAAACCCGCTGGCCGACCCGACCCTGCTCGGGCAGGCCAGTGGCGCTGGGCTTGCCGTGTCGATCTGGGTAGTGCTGGTCAACGGTCGGCTACCGGGCTTTGAGTTGTACGGGCAGTTTTTCGCAGGCTTTATCGGCGCCTTGCTGGTGACCGTGGTGATCTTTCGCATCGGACGTGGTAATCGGGGGCGTGAATCCACCATTACCCTGCTGCTGGCCGGGCTCGTCATCAATACCCTGACCGGCGCCGTCGGCGGCATTCTTGCCTACATCGCCAGCGAAGAGCAGCTGCGCCAGCTGAGCCTGTGGGGCATGGGTAGCCTGAGCAGTGCGCAATGGTCGACCTTGAGCGTGGCATGCCTGGTGCTGCCGCCGGCGTTGTGGGTGCTGGCGCGCTGCGCCTCGGACCTGGACCTGTTCCAGTTGGGTGAGATGTCGGCCCATGCCGCGGGCCTGAACGCGGATCGCTTGAAAAGCCGTGTCGTGCTGGCCTCGTCGCTGGGCGTCGGGCTGTGTGTGGCGCTGACCGGGATCATCGGCTTTATCGGCCTGCTGGTGCCGCATTGCCTGCGCTTGTACTTCGGGCCTGGGCATCGCTTGCTGATCCCGGCGTCGATGCTGTGTGGCGCCATCCTGCTTTTGCTGGCCGACACCCTGGCCAGGAGCCTGACCAGCCCTGCAGAAATTCCGGTTGGCCTGGTCACCAGTGTGATCGGTGGGCCCTACTTTTTATGGCTGCTGCTTGGGCGCAAGGTGCGGGAGTTTTGAGATGCTTGAACTGATCGATGTCGGCCTGGCGCAGCCGTTTGCACTGGCACCGGTGAAGGCCTCTATAAAGGAAGGGCAACTGCTCGGCTTGATCGGGCCCAATGGCGCCGGCAAAAGTACCTTGCTCTCGCTGATGTCCGGCTACACCCAGCCTGCCAGTGGCGAGGTACATCTGATGGGCCGCCCGTTGTCCGACTACAGCGCGCAACAACTGGCCGCCCGGCGTGCCTTGGTCACCCAGCAGATGGACAGCGTGTTTGACTGGCAGGTGCTGGAGTTTATCCAGCTCGGGCAGCAGCACAGTGGCGAGCCTTGCTGCAGGATCATCGATGCCCTGGATATCCGTCATTTATTGGCGCGCGGCGTGTTGTCCTTGTCGGGCGGGGAGCTGCAGCGGGTGACCATCGCCCGGGCTATGAACCAACTGGCGATCAGTCCTTATGGCGAAGAGGAGGGTAATCACCCCGGGCGCCTGCTGCTGCTCGACGAGCCTACCAGTGCCCTGGATATCGGCCAGCAGCAAAACCTGATGCGGGTTCTGCGTTCGCTGGCTCGCTCCCCGCGCATGGCGGTGGTCTGCGTGCTGCACGACCTTAATCTGGCGGCGCGCTATTGCGACCGATTGTGGCTGCTGGATCAGGGTAGGTTGTGTGCCGAGGGTGCGCCGGCGCAGGTGCTCAGTGAACAGCGCATCGCCGAGGTATTCGGGGCGCAGGTCAGGGTTGAGGTCGCTCAGCCCCAGGGGGTGCGGATCGACCTGCTGGTCTGAGCGCACTGTCCGTTCAGCGGGCGCTCAGCGTGACCCAGTAGTTCGAGCGCCGCTGCACCTGGATCGGCAGGGCATGAGCCACGGCATGGAGCACGGCGTCGCTGTCGGCCAAGGGGTAGACCCCTGAAATACGCAGGCCGGCTACTTCGTCGGTGCAGCGCAACAGGCCAGGGCGATACCGCGCCAGTTGCCGGATAAAGGCATCCAGGCGCATGTCTTCGGCCACCAGCAGGCCTTTGCTCCAGGCGGGCTCGGTTGCGACGCGTGCAGGTACGCTGGCCTGTCGGATATCCAGGTGGCCGCACTGTCCGGGGCTCAGGCGCACGGTGCCGGAGGGGGCCTTGAGCGGTTGGAGTTCCACGCTGCCTTCGAACAGTGACACCTGGGTGCTGTCATTCGACAGCTCGACCAGAAAGCGCGTACCCAGCGCCTGGACGCTGCCTTGGGGTGTCACGACGCTCAACGGGGCGGATGCGTAGCTGGGGGCGTGTCCGCTATTGACCAGCAAGCGGCCGTTGTTGAGCAGCAGGCGTCGGTGCTGGTGGGTCAGTTGCGCCACCACTTCGGTCTCGGCATCCAGTGTCAGCTGGCTACCGTCCGCCAGGTTCACGTTGCGAGGCGAGCTGGCACCGTTGCAGTAGACAAGGCCCGAGGGCGACTGGCTGCGGTAGAGCAATTGCCCGGCACCGCCGAACAGACCCAGCAGGGCCAAGGTCTTGATTGCACTGCGACGGCTGCTGCCCTGGCCTTTGGACAGGCTTTGGTAGCCGGCTCGAGGGTCAAGCCCCGTCAGGCGTCGACGAAAGGCTTGGATGTGCTGCCAGGCCCGCTCGTTTTCAGGGTCGGCAATGCGCCAGCGGTCCAGCGCCTGTTCCTGTTCGGGGTTGAGCGGGCCGTCCATGGTTTCTGTCAGCCACTGGGCGGCTTCGCGGCTGGTGCGGGCGTTGAACGGGGCGCAAGGGCTCATGGCAGTTGGGCAAAAAAGCAGTGTTGGTTGGCGCGCACCAGGTACAGCTTCACCGATCTCGTACTGACCTGCAGGCGCTGGGCGATGTCGGCGATCTTCAAGCCTTGCAGGTGAGAGAGCAGAAACGCCTCGCGCACCTTCCAAGGCAGGGCATCGAGCATGCGGTCGAGCAGGGTCAGCGCTTCAAGGGCCAGCACGCGGACCTCGGGGGAAGGCTCCACGGCCTCGGGCAAGCAGGCCAGTGCCTCGAGATACGCTTGTTCGACAAGCCGGCGCCGATAGACATTGGCCATCAGGCGGCGGGCGACAGTCGACAGGAACGAGCGCGGTTCGCGGATGTGGAACAGGTCCTTGGCGCTGAGGATACTCAGGAAGGTGTCCTGGGCAATGTCTGCAGCGTGCTCGGGGCAACCGATGCGTTGGCGCAGCCAGCGGTGCAGCCAATGATGGTGGTCCTGGTAGAGCGTTTGCAGGCAGGCGTTGGGCGAAGCAGGGGTAGGGAGGGGTGCCATCGTGATGCTGGGCCGGTATGGAGCAAAATGATGGCGCAGTATAACGATTATCATTATCAGGTGGTATTGAATTGTGTTTGCCCGAATACTGGCCTGGAGCGCCGTGTACTGGTGACAAGGGGCCAAAAGCTGATAGATTTCAGCCGGTTGAGGCCGTGGTCAACGGCAAGCTGGGATGAGGACCGCTCCATGATTTCAAAAGAACGCCAGGCCAGCGCATTGCAGCGCTTCGCCCAGGCCAATCCGCAGTTGCTCGAAGAGATCGCCGGGCTCAGCGCGCATGAGCAGCAACAGCAGATCGAATGGGCGTTCGAGGATGCCGCCCAGGAGCAGGGGCTCGAACCTTGGGAGTTGACCCTGCAACTGATCGCCGGCTCCGAAGACGAGCTAAAGGCCATGCGTCTTGAGGTGCACCGGGAAGTGGCCCAGGCCCTGGGAATGGGGTGGGAAGAATATTGCGGTATCAACGAGATAGACGAGTCGGCGCCCTGAGGCCCGGTTTTGTAGTGTTTTGACAACTATTTCTGGCTACCCGGGGCCTGGCGTTCTCCGTGAGTTGCGGTAGCGGCCAGGCCTTGGATAGCGGGTCTTGAGCGCCCCTGGGCAAGGTTTTTGCCAGGGGCTGTAAATGAAATGGACCGGCGTGCTTTCCCGTCGTCTTGAACGGGGTGACTTCTGGCCTTTGAGCCACTAGAATGCTTGCCCTTGATTCTGGAGTCGGGTATCGCCGGCTAACGTCTGTGCAACGAGGAATATCCATGCAAGTTTCTGTTGAAAATACTTCTGCTCTCGAGCGTCGCATGACCATCGCCGTTCCGGCAGAGCGCGTCGAGACCGAAGTCAACAAGCGTCTGCAACAGACTGCCCGTCGCGCCAAGGTTCCAGGCTTCCGTCCTGGCAAAGTGCCGATGAGCGTGATCCGTCAGCGCTACGAAGACGCTGCCCGTCAGGAAGCCTTCGGCGACCTGGTTCAGGCTTCCTTCTACGAAGCCGTGGTTGAGCAGAAGCTGAACCCGGCTGGCGCCCCTGCCGTCGAGCCAAAGTCGTTCGAAAAGGGCAAGGACCTGGAATACGTCGCGATTTTCGAAGTATTCCCTGAGTTCACCGTTGCCGGTTTCGACTCGATCGCCGTCGAGCGCCTGAGCGCCGAAGTGGCCGATGCCGACCTGGACAACATGCTGGAAGTCCTGCGCAAGCAGAACGTCCGTTTTGAAGCCACCGACCGCGCTGCCCAGAACGAAGACCAGCTGAACATCGACTTCGTCGGCAAGGTCGACGGTGAAGTGTTCGCCGGTGGTTCGGCCAAGGGCACCCAGCTGGTACTGGGCTCGGGTCGCATGATCCCAGGCTTCGAAGAAGGCCTGGTCGGTGCCAAGGCCGGTGAAGAGCGCGTTCTGAACCTGACCTTCCCAGAGGACTACCAGAACCTGGACCTGGCTGGCAAAGCCGCCGAGTTCACCGTTACCGTCAACAGCGTTTCCGAGCCTAAGCTGCCAGAGCTGACCGAAGAGTTCTTCGCCCAGTTCGGTATCAAGGAAGCGACCCTGGAAGGTTTCCGCACCGAAGTTCGCAAGAACATGGAGCGCGAACTGCGTCAGGCCATCAAGACCAAGATCAAGAACCAGGTAATGGACGGCCTGCTGGCTGCCAACCCGATCGAAGTGCCGAAGGCCCTGCTGGAAAACGAAGTCAACCGCCTGCGCGTTCAAGCGGTTCAGCAGTTCGGTGGCAACATCAAGCCTGAGCAACTGCCGGCCGAGCTGTTCGAAGAGCAAGCCAAGCGCCGCGTCGTACTGGGTCTGATCGTTGCTGAAGTGGTCAAGCAGAACGAACTCAAGCCAGACGAAGATCGCGTTCGCGAAATGATCCAGGAAATGGCCTCGGCCTACCAGGAGCCTGAGCAGGTCGTTGCCTGGTACTACAAGAACGACCAGCAGCTGAACGAAGTCCGTTCGGTTGTGCTGGAAGAACAAGTTGTGGATACTGTTCTGCAGAAAGCGACTGTGACCGACAAATCGGTCTCGTACGAAGAAGCTGTCAAGCCAGCGCAGGCTCCTGCCGCTGACTGATTTCCTTCTCTCGTAGGAAAACACCACAAGCCAGCCTTCGAGCTGGCTTGTGCGTATTCAAGACATGACTATTTGGGAGTGAGTGCAGGACATGTCCCGCAATTCTTATTATCAGCAGAGCTCTGACATCCAGGCCGCAGGCGGCCTGGTCCCGATGGTTATCGAGCAATCCGCTCGTGGCGAACGCGCCTATGACATCTACTCGCGCCTCCTGAAGGAGCGGGTGATCTTTCTGGTGGGCCCGGTAGAGGACTACATGGCCAACCTGATTGCAGCGCAACTGCTGTTCCTTGAAGCGGAAAACCCGGACAAGGATATCCATCTCTACATCAACTCGCCGGGCGGTTCGGTGACTGCGGGCATGTCGATCTACGACACCATGCAGTTCATCAAGCCCGACGTCTCCACGACCTGTATCGGTCAGGCGTGCTCCATGGGCGCCTTCCTGCTCGCCGCCGGTGCCAAGGGCAAGCGTCACTGCCTGCCGAACTCGCGGGTAATGATTCACCAGCCACTGGGTGGCTTCCAGGGTCAGGCCTCGGATATCGAGATCCATGCCAAGGAAATCCTGCAGATCAAGTCGCGTCTGAACGAGCTGCTGGCCTACCACACCGGGCAGGACCTGGAGACCATCGAGCGCGATACCAATCGCGACAATTTCATGAGCGCGCAACGTGCCGCCGAGTACGGCCTGATCGACTCGGTTCACGACAAGCGGCAAATGGCTGTCTGACAAGGCGCCAAAGCAGGTGGCCGGGCCTTCTCGCCACCTGCGGACTTGAAAAAGCCCGCAATTGCCTTCATCTTGTGTTGCAAGCCTACCGGATTGGATCGATCGAATGACTGACACCCGTAACGGCGAGGACAACGGCAAATTGCTCTATTGCTCCTTCTGCGGCAAAAGCCAGCACGAAGTGCGCAAGTTGATTGCCGGCCCCTCGGTATTTATCTGCGACGAGTGCGTCGACCTGTGCAACGACATCATCCGTGAGGAGGTGCAGGAAGCCCAGGCCGAAAGCAGCGCGCATAAACTGCCTTCGCCGAAAGAAATCAGCACCATCCTGGACCAGTACGTCATTGGTCAGGAACGTGCCAAAAAGGTACTGGCGGTAGCGGTGTACAACCACTACAAGCGCCTGAACCAACGCGACAAGAAGAACGACGACGTCGAACTCGGCAAGAGTAACATCCTGTTGATCGGTCCGACGGGCTCGGGTAAGACCCTGCTCGCCGAAACCCTCGCGCGTCTGTTGAATGTACCGTTCACCATCGCCGATGCCACCACCCTGACCGAAGCCGGTTACGTGGGTGAGGACGTCGAGAACATCATTCAGAAATTGCTGCAAAAGTGCGACTACGACGTGGAAAAGGCCCAGATGGGCATTGTCTACATCGACGAAATCGACAAGATCTCGCGCAAGTCGGACAACCCGTCCATCACCCGTGACGTCTCGGGCGAGGGCGTGCAGCAGGCGCTGCTCAAGCTGATCGAAGGCACGGTTGCCTCGGTTCCGCCGCAAGGTGGCCGCAAGCATCCGCAGCAGGAGTTCCTGCAGGTCGATACGCGTAACATCCTGTTCATCTGCGGTGGTGCGTTCTCGGGCCTGGAAAAGGTCATCCAGAACCGTTCCACCCGCGGCGGCATCGGCTTCGGTGCCGAAGTGCGCAGCAAGCAGGAAGGCAAGAAGGTTGGCGAATCGCTGCGTGAGGTCGAGCCTGACGATCTGGTCAAGTTCGGTCTGATCCCGGAATTCGTGGGTCGTCTGCCGGTGCTGGCTACCCTCGACGAACTCGACGAAGCTGCCTTGATGCAGATTCTCACCGAGCCGAAGAATGCCCTCACCAAGCAGTACGCCAAGCTGTTCGAAATGGAAGGTGTAGACCTCGAGTTCCGCAGTGATGCGCTCAAGTCCGTGGCCCGCAAGGCCCTGGAGCGCAAGACGGGTGCTCGTGGCCTGCGCTCGATCCTCGAAGGCATCCTGCTCGACACCATGTACGAGATTCCTTCGCAGAAGGATGTCAGCAAGGTGGTGATCGACGAGAGCGTCATCGATGGCTCTTCGCAGCCGCTGTTGATCTATGAGAACAGCGAGCCGCAAGCCAAGGCTGCACCCGACGTCTGAGTCGCCAAACGGCTCGAATCTGCAAGGGGCCTTCGGGCCCCTTTGCTTTTCCTGTCGTGGAGCTTGTTTTTTTGCGGGCCTGCCCCCACATTAACTTCACGCTCAAATTCCACCGGTTTCCGGCCATAAGGCCGCTGTAGAGGCGAAATCATGAAGACCACCCTCGACTTGCCTCTTTTGCCATTGCGCGATGTCGTCGTCTATCCGCACATGGTTATCCCACTGTTCGTGGGTCGCGAGAAGTCCATCGAAGCCCTCGAGGCCGCAATGACGGGCGAAAAGCAGATCCTCCTGCTGGCCCAGAAGAACCCCGCTGACGACGATCCTGGCGAAGACGCCCTGTACCGTGTCGGTACCATTGCCACTGTCCTGCAACTGCTCAAACTGCCCGATGGCACCGTCAAGGTGCTGGTCGAGGGTGAGCAGCGCGGTGCGGTTGAGCGTTTCAACGAAGTCGACGGCCATATCCGTGCCGAAGTCTCGCTCATCGACGAGTCGCAGACCGCCGAGCGCGAGTCTGAAGTCTTCGTTCGTAGCTTGTTGTCACAATTTGAACAATACGTTCAGCTGGGCAAGAAAGTCCCGGCTGAAGTCCTGTCGTCGCTCAACAGCATCGATGAGCCAGGGCGCCTGGTCGACACCATGGCCGCGCACATGGCCCTGAAGATCGAGCAGAAGCAGGAAATCCTCGAAATTCTCGACCTGCCGACCCGCGTCGAGCATGTCATGGCGCTGCTGGATGCTGAAATCGACCTGCTGCAGGTCGAGAAGCGCATCCGTGGTCGCGTCAAGAAACAGATGGAGCGCAGCCAGCGCGAGTACTACCTGAATGAGCAAATGAAGGCCATTCAGAAAGAGCTGGGCGACAGTGAAGAAGGCCACAACGAAGTCGAAGAGCTGAAAAAGCGCCTCGACGCCGCCGGCCTGCCGAAGGACGCCTATGCCAAGGCCCAGGCCGAGCTGAACAAGCTGAAGCAGATGTCGCCGATGTCTGCCGAAGCCACCGTGGTGCGTTCTTACCTGGACTGGCTGGTGCAAGTGCCGTGGAAGGCCCAGAGCAAGGTGCGCCTGGACCTGGCCAAGGCTGAAGAAATCCTCGATGCCGACCATTACGGCCTGGAGGAGGTCAAGGAGCGTATCCTCGAGTACCTCGCCGTACAGAAGCGTGTGAAGAAGATCCGTGGCCCCGTGCTGTGCCTGGTTGGGCCGCCGGGTGTGGGTAAAACGTCCCTGGCCGAGTCGATCGCCAGTGCCACCAACCGCAAGTTCGTGCGCATGGCCCTGGGCGGTGTGCGCGATGAGGCCGAGATTCGTGGCCACCGTCGTACCTACATCGGTTCGATGCCGGGTCGCTTGATCCAGAAAATGACCAAGGTGGGCGTACGCAATCCGCTGTTCCTGCTGGACGAAATCGATAAGATGGGCAGCGACATGCGTGGCGATCCGGCCTCGGCGCTGCTCGAGGTGCTCGATCCAGAGCAGAACCACAACTTCAACGATCACTACCTGGAAGTCGACTACGACCTTTCCGATGTGATGTTCCTCTGCACCTCCAACTCGATGAACATTCCGCCAGCGTTGCTGGACCGGATGGAAGTCATTCGTCTGCCGGGCTACACCGAAGACGAAAAGATCAACATCGCGGTCAAGTACCTGACGCCCAAGCAGATCAAGGCCAACGGCCTCAAGAAGGGCGAGCTGGAAGTCGACGTGTCGGCCATCCGCGACATCATCCGCTACTACACCCGTGAAGCGGGCGTGCGGGGCCTGGAGCGCCAGATCGCCAAGGTCTGCCGTAAGGTGGTCAAGGAGCATGCCGGCCTCAAGCAAGTGGCGGTCAAGGTCACCGGCGAGCAGCTGGAGCACTTCCTCGGGGTGCGCAAGTTCCGTTACGGCCTGGCAGAGCAGCAGGACCAGGTCGGCCAGGTCACGGGCCTGGCCTGGACCCAGGTCGGTGGCGAGTTGCTGACCATCGAAGCGGCCGTGATTCCGGGCAAGGGCCAGTTGATCAAGACCGGCTCGTTGGGCGATGTGATGGTCGAGTCGATCACCGCCGCGCAGACAGTGGTGCGCAGCCGGGCAAGAAGCCTGGGTATTCCTGCCGACTTCCACGAGAAGCGCGACACCCACATCCACATGCCTGAAGGCGCCACTCCCAAGGATGGTCCGAGTGCCGGTATCGGCATGTGCACTGCCCTGGTTTCGGCGCTGACGCAGATTCCGGTACGGGCCGATGTGGCCATGACCGGTGAAATTACCCTGCGTGGGCAGGTGCTGGCCATTGGCGGTCTTAAAGAGAAATTGCTGGCGGCGCACCGCGGTGGAATCAAGACCGTGATCATTCCTGAAGAGAATGTGCGTGATTTGAAGGAAATTCCTGAGAATATTAAGCAGGATCTACAGATTAAACCGGTCAAATGGATTGACGAAGTCCTCCAAATTGCGCTGCAATACGCCCCGGAGCCCTTGCCAGATGTGGCTCCCGAGATTGTCGCCAAGGATGAAAAGCGCGACAGCGATTCCAAGGAAAGAATTAGCACGCATTAGTACGTATTCGGCTGGGGGCTTTCTTGACAGTATTTTCAGGCCCTTGTTATAAAGCGGCACTTAAGTGTCAACAGGCCACCCAGCGCTCGTTTAGCTTTTCATTACATACTTAGAAACAAACTCAATAGAGATATAAGGGGACTTAGAGTGAACAAGTCGGAACTGATTGACGCTATCGCCGCATCTGCTGATATTTCGAAAGCTAGCGCTGGTAAGGCGCTGGACGCAGTAATCGAATCCGTCACCGGCGCCCTGAAGGCAGGTGATTCCGTGGTACTGGTAGGTTTTGGTACCTTCTCCGTCACCGACCGCCCAGCTCGCACCGGCCGCAACCCGCAAACCGGCAAGACTCTGGAAATCCCTGCTGCCAAGAAGCCAGGCTTCAAGGCTGGCAAGGCACTGAAAGAAGCCGTCAACTAAGTCGCTTCCTTCAGGCTTACGCCTAACCGGGCCAGGCACCTGCCTGGCCTGGCTGCTTGACATCGGGGAAGCGCCCAAAGGCACCTGATGTTTGGCTGGTTACGAGAAGGCGCATCCTCGGATGCGCCTTTCTTCTATCAGGACTCTACCCACGCTCCACGGTTGTTTTATTCAGTACAACCGTTTCTGGGGGACGCATGCTGCAGAATATCAGGGACAATTCACAAGGTTGGATTGCCAAGACCATCATCGGTGTCATCGTAGCCTTGATGGCGCTGACCGGCTTCGATGCCATCTTCCAGGCCACAACCCACAGCCAGGATGCTGCCAAGGTCAATGGGGAAACCATTAGCCAGAACGAGCTGAGCCAGGCCGTCGACATGCAACGTCGGCAGCTGATGCAACAGCTGGGCCGGGATTTCGACCCGGCGCTGCTCGACGAGAAGCTGCTGCGCGAGGCGGCACTCAAGGGGCTGATCGATCGCAAGTTGCTGCTCCAGGGCGCCGAAGACGCCAAGTTCGCTTTCTCCGAAGCCGCACTCGATCAACTGATCCTGCAAACACCGGAGTTCCAGGTGGATGGCAAGTTCAGTGCCGACCGTTTCGACCAGGCCATTCGCCAGATGGGCTACGGCCGTCTGCAATTCCGCGAACTGCTGGCTCAGGAGATGCTCATCGGTCAATTGCGTGCAGGCCTCGCCGGTAGTGGTTTTGTCACCGACGACCAGGTCAATGCCTTTGCACGCCTTGAAAAGCAGACCCGTGATTTCGCTTCGCTGACCTTCAAGGCCGACCCGGCTTCGATCAAGGTCACCGATGAGCAGATCAAGGCGCACTACGATGAGCACGCCAAGGAATTCATGTCCCCTGATCAGGTCGTGATCGACTACATCGAGCTGAAGAAGTCCGCCTTCTTCGACCAGGTCAAGGTAGACGAAGACGAGCTCAAGGCGCTGTACGAGAAAGAGATCGCCAACCTTGCCGAGCAGCGCCATGCCGCTCACATCCTCATTGAGGTCAATGACAAGGTGAGCGATGCCCAGGCCAAGGCAAAAGCTGAAGAAATCCAGCAGCGCCTGACCAAGGGTGAAGACTTTGCCACGCTGGCCAAGGAGTTCTCCCAGGATCCGGGTTCGGCCAACAACGGTGGTGACCTTGGTTATGCCGGTCAGGGTGTCTACGATCCTGCCTTCGAAGAGGCGCTGTATGCGCTGAACAAGGATCAGGTCTCGGCGCCGGTGCGTACCGAATACGGCTATCACCTGATCAAGCTGCTCGATGTCCAGGCACCCGAAGTGCCGAGCTTTGCCAGCCTGAAAGACAAACTGACCCGCGAACTCAAGACCCAGCAGGTCGAGCAGCGCTTTGTCGAGGTGACCAAGCAGCTCGAGGACGCCGCGTTCGAAGCCTCGGACCTCGCCCAGCCAGCCCAGGAGCTGAACCTGAAGGTGCAGACTGCACCTGCATTCGGCCGTGAGGGTGGCGAAGGCATCACCGCCAACCGCTCCGTGATCCAGGCCGCTTTCAGTACCGAAGTTCTGGAAGAGGGTGCCAACAGCACTGCCATCGAGCTGGATCCGGAAACCATTGTCGTGCTGCGTGTCAAAGAGCACCGCAAGCCGGAGCAACTGAGCCTGGAAGTAGTGTCGGACAGCATCCGCAAGCACCTGGCCCGTGAGCAGGCAACCGCCGCGGTGAAAGCCAAGGCTGATGCACTGATCGCCGGCCTGCGTGACGGCAGCATCCCGCTGGCCGCTACCCAGGAAGGCCAGAGCTGGAAGGTCCAGGAAGCGGTCTCGCGCAACCAGGAAGGTATCGACCCGGTCGAGTTGCAGGCGCTGTTCCGCATGGGCAAGCCTGAAGCCAAGGACAAGCCTGTCTACGGTAGCGTGACGCTCCAGGACGGCAGCCTGGTGGTGTTGCGCCTGAACGGCGTGAACGAAGGCACTGCAGCCACCGAAGAAGAGAAGGCGAACTATCGTCAGTTCCTCGCTTCCCGTGCTGGTCAGCAGGACTTTGCGGCGTACCGCAAGCAGTTGGAAGCCAAGGCGGACATTACTCGCTACTGAGTGCTGTCGCTACAAACAGAAAAGGCCGCTTATGCGGCCTTTTCTGTTTCTGCAGGAGCGGGCTTGCCCCGCGAAAGCGACCTACCTGTCACATCGCATCGCCAGCCAAACTCGCTCCCACAGGGGCCAGGAAGGCCGCCTCCAGCAGTTGCCGGGTATAGGTGTGCTGCGGGGCGGCAAAGATGTCGGCTGCCGCCCCTTGCTCGACCACCTTGCCTTGCTTGACCACCATCAGTTGATGGCTCAGCGCCTTGACCACCGCCAGGTCGTGACTGATGAACAGGTAGGTGAGGTTGTACTTGGTCTGCAGTGAGCGCAGTAGCTCGACCACTTGGCGCTGTACCGTACGGTCCAGGGCCGAGGTGGGCTCGTCGAGCAGGATCAGTGCCGGCTTGAGTACCAGGGCCCGGGCGATGGCGATGCGCTGGCGTTGGCCACCGGAGAACTCGTGGGGGTAGCGGTGGCGGGCCTGGGGATCGAGCCCCACCTCCTGCAGGGCGGCGATGATTGCCTGCTCCTGCTCCGCCGCGGTGCCGATGCGATGAATGCGCAGCCCTTCGCCCACGATGTCGCTGACGCACATGCGTGGGCTGAGGCTGCCGAAGGGGTCCTGGAAGACCACCTGCATCTGTCGGCGCAGCGGCCGCACCTGTTGCTGGCTCAGGCCCTGGAGCGCGGTGCCCTGGAAGCGAATGTCGCCCTGGCTGCCCAGCAGGCGAAGGATGGCCAGGCCCAGGGTCGACTTGCCTGAGCCGCTTTCGCCCACGATGCCCAGCGTTTGACCCTGGGGCAGGCTGAAGTTGATGCCATCGACCGCCTTGACGTGATCGACCGTGCGCCGCAACAGGCCTTTCTTGATCGGGAACCATACACGCAGGTCGTTGACTTCCAGCATGGGCTTGCCCGCCGGGTTGTCGGCCGGGCCGCCACTGGGCTCGGCGCCGAGCAGCATCTGGGTGTAGGCGTGCTTCGGGCTCTTGAACAGCGTGGCACAGTCGGCCTGCTCGACGATGCAGCCGCGCTGCATCACGCACACCCTGTGGGCAACGCGCTTGACCAGGTTGAGGTCATGGCTGATCAGCAGCAGGGCCATTCCCAGGCGTGCCTGCAGCGACTTGAGCAGTTCGAGGATCTTGAGCTGGACCGTCACATCCAGGGCGGTGGTCGGTTCGTCGGCAATAAGCAGCTCGGGCTCGTTGGCCAGGGCCATGGCGATCATCACGCGCTGCCTCTGGCCGCCTGAGAGCTCGTGTGGCAGGGCTTTGAGGCGTTTGTGGGGCTCCGGGATGCCTACCAGGTCGAGTAGCTCCAGGGTGCGCTCAGTGGCCGCCTTGCCGCGCAGGCCCTTGTGCAGCAGCAGGATCTCGTTGATCTGCTTTTCGATATTGTGCAGCGGGTTGAGCGAGGTCATCGGCTCCTGGAAGATCATCGCGATGCGATTGCCGCGGATGCGGCGCATCTGCTTCTCGTCCAGGGTGAGCAAATCCTTGCCTTCGTAATGGATGGTGCCGGACGGATGCCGGGCCAGGGGATAGGGCAGCAGGCGCAGAATCGAGTGGGCGGTGACCGACTTGCCCGAGCCGCTCTCGCCGACCAGTGCCAGGGTCTCGCCACGGCGGATGTCGAAGCTGATGCCTTCGACCACGCGCTGGACCTGCTCGCCGGTAATGAACTCGACGGCCAGGTCGCGCACTTCGATCAAGGTTTCGTTGCTCATGTCATTTCCTCGGGTCGAAGGCATCGCGGGCGGACTCACCGATGAACACCAGCAAGCTGAGCATCAGGGCCAGTACGGCGAAGGCGCTGATGCCCAGCCAGGGCGCCTGCAGGTTGGACTTGCCCTGGGCGACCAACTCACCCAGGGAGGGTGCGCCCGGTGGCAGGCCGAAGCCCAGGAAGTCCAGGGCGGTCAGGGTACCGATGGCGCCGGTGAGGATGAACGGCATGAAGGTCATGGTCGAGATCATGGCGTTGGGCAGAATATGGCGGAACATGATCGGCCCGTCCTGCATCCCCAGGGCACGTGCTGCCCGTACATATTCAAGGTTGCGCCCACGCAGGAATTCGGCGCGTACCACGTCCACCAGGCTCATCCACGAGAACAGCAGCATGATGCCCAGCAGCCACCAGAAGTTGGGCTGGACGAAGCTTGCGAGGATGATCAGCAGATACAGCACCGGCAAGCCGGACCAGATCTCCAGGAACCGCTGGCCGGCCAGGTCCACCCAGCCGCCATAGAAGCCCTGCAGGGCGCCGGCAAGCACGCCGATGATAGAGCTGAGAATGGTCAAAGTGAGGGCGAACAGCACAGAGATACGAAAGCCGTAGATCACTCGCGCCAGCACGTCGCGGCCCTGGTCGTCGGTGCCCAGCCAGTTTTGCGTCGAAGGCGGTGCAGGGGCGGGTACCTTGAGGTCGTAGTTGATGCTCTGGTAGCTGAATGGAATCGGCGCCCATAGCACCCAGCTGTCCTTGGCGGCCAGCAGTTCGCGGATGTAGGGGCTCTTGTAGTTGGCTTCCAGGGGGAACTCACCGCCAAAGGTGGTTTCCGGGTAGCGCTTGAGCGCTGGGAAATACCATTCGCCGTCGTAGCTCACGGCCAGCGGTTTGTCGTTGGCGATCAGTTCGGCGCCCAGGCTCAGGCCGAACAGGATCAGGAACAGCCACAGCGACCACCAGCCGCGGCGGTTGGCCTTGAAGCGCTCGAAGCGCCGGCGATTGAGAGGGGACAGGTTCATCTCAGTTCTCCCGGCTGGCGAAGTCGATGCGTGGATCGACCAGGGTGTAGGTCAGGTCGCCGATCAGCTTCACCACCAGGCCAAGCAGGGTGAAGATGAACAAGGTGCCGAAGACCACCGGGTAGTCGCGGTTGATGGCTGCCTCGAAGCTCATCAGGCCCAGGCCGTCGAGAGAGAAGATCACCTCGATCAGCAGCGAGCCGGTAAAGAAAATACCGATGAAGGCCGAGGGGAAGCCGGCGATCACCAGCAGCATGGCGTTGCGAAATACATGGCCGTAGAGCACCCGGTTCGGGCTCAGGCCCTTGGCCTTGGCGGTGACCACGTACTGTTTGTTGATTTCGTCGAGGAAGCTGTTTTTGGTCAGCAGGGTCATGGTGGCGAAGTTGCCGATCACCAGGGCCGTCACCGGCAGCACCAGGTGCCAGAAGTAGTCGAGGATCTTGCCGGTGGTGCTCAGTTCGTCGAAGTTGTTCGAGGTCAGGCCGCGCAACGGGAACCAGTCCAGGTAGCTGCCGCCTGCGAACAGCACGATCAGCAGGATGGCGAACAGGAACGCCGGAATGGCATAGCCGATGATGATCGCCGAACTGGTCCAGACGTCGAAGTGGCTGCCGTGGCGAGTGGCCTTGGCGATCCCCAGGGGGATCGAGACCAGGTACATGATCAGCGTGCTCCACAGTCCCAGGGAGATCGATACCGGCATTTTCTCGACGATCAGGTCGATGACCTTGGCGTCGCGAAAGAAGCTGTCGCCAAAGTCGAGCCGGGCATAGTTCTTGATCATGATCCACAAGCGTTCCGGCGCCGACTTGTCGAAGCCGTACATCTTTTCGATTTCCTTGATCAGGGCCGGGTCCAGCCCCTGGGCGCCGCGATAGTTGGAGCCCGCCACCGACACCTCGGCCCCGCCACCGGCAATGCGGCTGGTGGCGCCTTCGAAGCCCTCGAGTTTGGCGATCATCTGCTCGACCGGGCCGCCGGGGGCAGCCTGGATGATCACGAAGTTGATGATCAGGATGCCCAGCAGTGTCGGGATGATCAGCAGCAAGCGGCGAAAGATATAAGCCAGCATCCTAGCGTGCCCCTTCGGCAGGTGGTGCTTCAGGCGCAGGTGTCACTTGCACGGCCGGTTGGACGTCCGGCTTGATCCACCAGGTATTGATGCCGATGTCGTACTTGGGCGACACCTTCGGGTGGCCGATATGGTTCCAGTACGCCACGCGCCAGGTCTTGATATGCCAGTTGGGGATCACGTAGTAGCCCCACTGCAGCACTCGGTCCAGGGCACGGCAGTATTCGATCAGGCTTTGCCTGGAGTCGGCGTTGATCAGGCCTTCGACCAGGCTGTCGATGGCCGGGTCCTTCAAGCCGATGAAGTTGCGGCTGCCCGGATTGTCGGCCGCCGCGCTCTGCCAGAACTCGCGCTGCTCGTTGCCGGGTGAGTTGGATTGGGGATAGCCGCCGACAATCATGTCGAAGTCACGGGAGCGCAGGCGATTGATGTACTGGGAGACGTCGACCCGGCGGATCACCAGGTCGATGCCCAGGTCGGCGAGGTTGCGCTTGAAGGGCAGCAGGATGCGTTCGAACTCGGTCTGGGCCAGCAGGAATTCGATGGAGACCGGTTTGCCCTGGGTGTCGACCATCTTGTCGTCGACGATGCGCCAACCAGCCTCCTGCAGGAGTTTGTAGGCCTTGCGCTGTTGCTCGCGGATCATGCCGCTGCCATCGGTGACCGGGTTGGCAAAGGCCTGGGTGAAGACCTGCTCGGGAATCTTGCCGCGCAGGGGTTCGAGAATTTTCAGCTCTGCCGCATCCGGCAGGCCTTGGGCGGCCATTTCCGAGTTCTCGAAGTAGCTGCCGGTGCGGGTATAGGCGCCATTGAACAGTTGCTTGTTGGTCCACTCGAAGTCCAACAGCAGGCTCAGCGCTTCGCGCACGCGCACGTCCTGGAACACAGGGCGGCGGATGTTATAGACGAAACCCTGCATGCCGGTCGGATTGCCATTGGGCAGTTCTTCGAGGATCAGGCGTTTCTGCCGCACGGCGGGCACGTCGTAGGCGGTGGCCCAGCTTTTGGCCGCGGTTTCCAGGCGATAGTCGAACTGCCCGGCCTTGAGTGCTTCCAGCGCCACGGAGCTGTCGCGGTAATAGTCGGTGGTCATCACGTCGAAGTTGTAGAAACCGCGGTTGACGGCCAGGTCCTTGCCCCAGTAGTCCTTGACCCGCTCGTAGCGGATCGAGCGTCCGGCCTTGACCTCGGCGACCTTGTACGGGCCGCTGCCCAGCGGGATTTCCAGGTTGCCCCTGGTGAAATCGCGATTCTCCCACCAGTGCTTGGGCAGCACCGGCAACTGGCCGAGGATCAGTGGCAGTTCGCGATTGTTGCTGTGCTTGAACTTGAACAGCACGCGTTGCGGGTCTTCGGCGATCACTTCGGCGACATCGGCGTAATAGCCGCGAAACAGCGGGGCGCCGCTCTTGATCAGGGTATTGAAGGTGAACACCACGTCTTCGGCATGGATCGGGTGGCCGTCATGGAAACGGGCTTCGGGGCGCAGGTAGAAGCGTACCCAGCTGTTGTCCGGGGCCTTTTCGATCTTGCCGGCGACCAGGCCGTATTCGGTGAACGGCTCGTCCAGGCTCTGGGTCATCAGCGTGTCGTAGATCAGCGAAATGTCATCGGCCGAGACACCTTTGTTGATGAACGGATTGAGGCTGTCGAAACCGCCAAAGCCGGTCTGGCGGAAGGTACCGCCCTTGGGCGCATCCGGGTTGACGTAGTCGAAGTGCTTGAAGTTGGCCGGGTACTTTGGGGGCTCGTCATACAGCGTCAGGGCATGTTGCGGGGCGGCCAGTGCCTGGGCACCGAAGCAGGCCAGCAGCAGGGCGCAGGCCTTCAGGCGCAGGCGGTGCAGTGACGTCATTGGGCTTTCTCCGAAGGCTTTATCCACCAGCTGTTGAGCCCCAGGGTATAGGGCGGCGTGGTGACGAAGGCGAACCGGTTGCGGTAGGCCAGGCGGTGATTGTCCAGATACCAGTTGGGGATCATGTAGTAGTGCCAGAGCAATACCCGGTCCAGGGCGCGTGCCGCTGCCACTTGTTCATCGCGGCTTTGGGCGGCCAGCAGGGTGTCGAGCAGGTGGTCGACCACCGGGTCCTTCACGCCAGCATAGTTCTTGCTTCCCTTGGTCGCGGCCTGGCTCGAGTGAAAGTACAACCATTGTTCGAGGCCGGGGCTGAGGGTCTGGTTCAGGGTCATTAGAATCATGTCGAAATCGAATTGGTCCAGGCGTTGTTTGTACTGGGCCCGGTCCACGGTACGCAAGCGCGCCTCGATGCCGATGCTGGCGAGATTTTCGACATAAGGTTGCAGGATCCGTTCAAGGTTCGGATTAACCAGCAGCAATTCGAGTTTCAAGGGTTTGCCGTGGCTGTCGAGCAGGCGCTGGCCGTTCAGTTTCCAGCCAGCCCGGGCCAACAGGTCGAGGGCCTGGCGCAGAGTCTGGCGGTTGATGCCGCGGCCGTCGGTGTGGCTGACCTTGTAGGGCTCGGTGAACAGGGCCGCGGGCAATTGATCGCGGTAGGGGGCAAGCAGCAGCCATTCCTTGCCCACCGGCAGGCCGCTGGCAGCAAACTCACTGTTGGGGTAATAGCTGCTGGCGCGACGGTAGGCACTGCTGAACAGGGCGCGGTTTGTCCATTCGAAGTCCAGCATCAGGCCCAGCGCCTGACGCACCCGCGCATCGCTGAAGGCGGCGCGGCGGCTGTTCATGAACAGGCCCTGGGTCTGGGTCGGGATCTTGTGCGGGATCTGCGCCTTGATCACCTCGCCGCGACGCACGGCCGGGAAGTTGTAGCCGTTGGCCCAATTCTTGGCCTGGTGCTCGATATAGATATCGAATTCGCCCGCCTTGAAGGCTTCGAAGGCAACGGCGGCGTCGCGATAGAACTCGTACTCGACCCGGGCAAAATTGTATTTACCGCGATTGACGGCCAAGTCCTTGCCCCAGTAGTCCTTGACCCGCTCGAACACCAGTCGGCGCCCCGGCTGGACCTGGGTGATGCGGTAGGGACCGCTGCCCAAAGGGGGCTCGAAGGTGGTGGCCTTGAAGTCGCGGCCCTTCCAGTAATGCGCCGGCAGCACCGGCATTTCGCCCAGGCGCAGGATCAGCAATGGGTTGCCCGCGCGCTTGAACACAAAACGGATTCGGCGCGGGTTGAGAATGTCGACCCGCTGCACTTCCTGCAGGTTGGTGCGGTAGATCGGGTGACCTTCCTTGAGCAGGGTGCGGTACGAGAACGCCACATCACTGGCGGTTATCGGATGGCCGTCGTGAAATCGGGCTTCAGGGCGCAAGTTGAAAACCACCCAGCTGCGGTCGTCGCTGTACTCGACGGAGCCTGCGATCAGTCCATAGCTGGAGGTGGGTTCATCACCCGAGGGGTCGTACTGGCCGGTACCGACCATGAGGGTTTCGTTGAGCTCGTTGACCCCGTACTGCAGGAAGTTGGGGGTGGTGACCGGGCTTGAACCCTTGAACGTGTAGGGGTTGAGGGTATCGAAGGTGCCAAAAGCCATGGCACGCAAGGTGCCGCCCTTGGGCGCTTGCGGATTGACCCAGTCGAAGTGGGTGAATTTGGCTGGGTACTTGAGCGTGCCGAACTGGGCGTAACCGTGGCTTTCGGTGATTGTCGCGCCCGCGGGAAAGCTCAAGGCCAGGCTGAATGACAGCAACAGGAGGGGACGTATCAAGTCGGCGATCCGATCCAGGCGGCTTGGGCTTTATTCCAGCTACAGTAACAGCTTGTATGGGCTGGAAAAAGAGGCCGCCAGGATGCGTGAGACAGCGCCAGTCATCGGCTGGCGCCTTGTGCTCAATGCGGTACGTAGACCGTCAGGGTCTGGCCTGGCTTGAGGGCGTGGCCGCTGCGTGGATTCCAGCGTTTGAGATGCTGCATCTCGACGTTGAAACGCTTGGCGACCAGGTACAGGGAGTCGCCTTTGCGAACCTTGTACTGGGTGGGTTTTTTCGAGTTCTTGCCCTGGACCGGCTGTGCACCTTGCATCACCAGGGTCTGGCCAGCCTTGAGGCTGTGGCCGGAAAGCTTGTTCCAGCGCTGCAGGTCCTTGACGCTTACCTTGTTGGCCTTGGCAATGGCGCCCAGGCTGTCGCCACGCTTGACCCGGTAGCGGGTGTTGCGGGTTGCCGTGGGGGCCGACGCTTCGGCGAGGGCAGCCTCGAACACGGCTTTTTTCGGCTGCAACGACAGCAGCTCTTCAGGCTTCATGTTCGACAGGCTGGCGGTCAGCAACTGCGCCTTGGCGGTGGGGACCAGCAACTGCTGGGGGCCATCGACGGTCATGCGCTTCTTGAAGGCCGGGTTGAGCTGGAACAATTCGTCTTCGTCGATCTCGGCCAGGGCTGCGACCCGTGACAGATCCAGGCGGTCCTTGATCGCGACGGCTTCGAAATAGGGTTCGTTGGCAATCGGGTTGAGGTTGACGCCATAGGCTTGCGGCGTCATGACCACCTGCGAGAGGGCCAGCAGCTTGGGTACGTAGTCGCGGGTTTCCTGGGGTAGCGGCAGGTTCCAGTAGTCGGTCGGCAGGCCGAGCTTTTCGTTGCGCTCGATTGCCCGGCTGACCGTACCTTCACCTGCATTGTAGGCCGCCAGTGCCAGCAGCCAGTCGCCGTTGAACATGTCGTGCAGGCGGGTCAGGTAGTTCAGTGCCGCGTTGGTCGAGGCGGTAATGTCGCGTCGGCCATCATAGAAGCGTGTCTGGCGCAGGTTGAAGTAGCGGCCGGTGGAGGGGATGAATTGCCAAAGCCCCACTGCATGGGCCCGTGAATAGGCCATGGGGTTGTAGGCGCTTTCGATTGCCGGCAGCAGGGCCAGCTCCAACGGCATGTTGCGCTCTTCGAGACGCTCGACGATGTAGTGAATGTACAGGCTGCCACGGTCGCCGGCGTTTTCCAGGAAGGAGGGGTTGCTGGCGAACCACAAGCGTTGCTGTTCGATGCGCGGGTTGACGGCCATGTCGTCTTGCAGGGCAAAGCCCTGGCGCATGCGCTCCCAGACATCCTGGGGCGCTTGTTCGGCTTGCTGGACCGGGACGAACACTGGCTTCTGCTTCATCCGCGCCTGGTAGTTGTGCGCGCGAACGCTCTCGGATTCGTCGATCTGACGGGTGCTCTGGCAGCCCACCAGGGTGGCGGCCAGGGCCAGCACGCTGGCTTGGGCCAGGCGCGTCAGGGCGACGGAATTGAAGGTTCTGCGGCTAGTCGACGACATTGGCTGGGACAAAGTTCCGGGCAAAAATGTCGGGCGATTCTAGAAAGCAGCCCCCCTGTGGTCAACCTTTGAGAACTTCCAGGTCCTAGCAGCGGCTGTTTAGAACGTGTCCTTCCAAGCCCTCAAGCCAGCAAAAACAGCACTTGGCGTGGGGTTTATCGAGCCACTCCGTTCGTCTAGTTTTTCTTTAACGGATGTTTCGGTAGTGCGCAGGAACGGATTGGTGAGCTTTTCCAGTGCCAGGGTTGATGGCAACGTGATGCGATCCTGCGCCCGCAGTTGGGTAACGTCGTCGAAGCGTTGGGCAATGTGCTGGTTCCCAGGTTCGACCGCCTTGGCAAAGCGCAGGTTGCTCAAAGTGTATTCATGGGTGCAATACACCTGGGTTTGTGCAGGCAACGCGGCCAGCCGCTGCAGCGAGTGGTGCATCTGCTCGGGCGTACCCTCGAACAGGCGCCCGCAACCGGCCGCGAACAGGGTGTCGCCACAAAACAGCAGGGGCGTGCTGCGCTCACCGCAAAAGTAGGCAATGTGCCCAAGGGTATGGCCGGGCACGGCAATGATCTGGAAATCCAGGCCCAGAACGCGCACGCTGGCATTGTCGTCCAGGGCCAGGTCGCGGCCGGGGATGCGCTCGTGGGCCGGGCCGCACACACGGGCGCCGGTAGCGGCCTTGAGCTGCTCGACCCCACCGACGTGGTCATGATGGTGATGGGTGACAAGAATGTCGCTCAGTTGCCATCCCGGATGCGCCTCGAGCCAGGCCAGCACCGGCGCCGCATCGCCCGGGTCGACCACCGCACAGCGCTGGTTGGCAGAATCCTGTAACAACCAGATGTAGTTATCGGTGAAAGCGGGTAGGGCATCGATCTGTATCATGGTGCGATTCGCCAAACGTTGGACATGGGTGCATCTTAGTAGCTATGCACGCTGTCGAGAACCTCAAGGGAGACTGCAATGACCGATCAAGCCTTTGCCCAGGCCGATCCGCAGTGGCTGGAGCTGATCAGCCTGGCCCGCGACTGGTTCGCCGGCCCCCTGGGGCAGTTGATGCTTCACGAAGAGCAACGCCTGCTCGAAGAAGAATTGGGGCGCTACTTCGGCGGCTACCTGGTGCACTACGGCCCCTGTGCCGAGGCGCCACCCAAGGCCCCGCAGGTACAACGCAACGTGCGCCTGGGCGCACCGTTGCCAGGTGTCGAGATCGTCTGCGAGGAGCAGGCCTGGCCGCTGAGCGAGCATGCCGCCGACGTGGTGGTGCTCCAGCATGGCCTGGACTTCAGCCTGTCGCCCCATGGACTGTTGCGCGAAGCGGCCAGCAGCGTTCGGCCGGGCGGGCATCTGCTGATCATCGGCATCAACCCCTGGAGCAGTTGGGGCGTGCGCCGCGTGTTCGCCCACGATGCCTTGCGCAAGGCCCGCTGCATTTCCCCATCGCGCGTCGGGGACTGGCTCAACCTGCTGGGTTTTGCGCTGGAGAAACGCCGCTTCGGGTGCTATCGTCCGCCGCTTGCGTCCCCCGCCTGGCAACAGCGCCTGGCCGGTTGGGAGCGGGTTGCCGGTGGCTGGCAGGGCGCCGGTGGCGGTGTCTACCTGTTGGTGGCGCGCAAGATGGTGGTCGGCTTGCGGCCACTACGCCTGGAGCGCCGTGAGCCAATGGGCAAACTGCTGCCATTGCCGATGGCCAAGGTCAACCGGCGCCATTCCGAACCTTGAGCCCGGGCCCCCTGGGCGCGGGTGTCCCCACTGCTAAAAAGGCTGTACATGAGCGATAGCGTCGAAATCTTTACCGATGGTGCCTGCAAGGGCAATCCCGGCCCTGGCGGCTGGGGTGTGCTGATGGTGTGCAAGGGAGTCGAGAAAGAGTTGTGGGGCGGCGAGCCCAACACCACCAACAATCGCATGGAGCTGATGGCCGCGATCAAGGGGCTTGAAGCGCTCAAGCGCGAGTGCGAAGTGTTGTTGGTCACCGACTCCCAGTACGTGATGAAGGGTATCACCGAGTGGATGGTCAACTGGAAGAAGCGCGGCTGGAAGACGGCTGCCAAGGAACCTGTCAAGAACGCCGATCTCTGGCAATTGCTCGATGAGCAGGTCAATCGCCACAAGGTCTCCTGGAAGTGGGTGCGCGGGCATGTCGGGCACCACGGCAACGAGCGTGCCGACCAACTGGCCAACCGTGGAGTAGAAGAGCTGCGCGGGCGTTGAAGCGCACACCGGCATCACGCTGAGGTAGAATGCCCGGCTTTCACCAGACCGCTGTACGCAACAGGAGACCACCGGCGTGGAGATTCAGAACAACAGGTCGGTCGTCTTGGACACCGAAACCACCGGTATGCCGGTCACCGACGGCCACCGGATCATCGAGATCGGCTGTGTCGAGCTGATCGGCAGGCGCCTCACCGGCCGGCACTTTCACGTCTACCTGCAGCCGGATCGCGAAAGTGACGAAGGCGCCATCGGCGTTCACGGCATCACCGATGCCTTCCTGGTCGACAAGCCTCGCTTTGCCGAAGTTGCCGATGAGTTCTTCGAGTTCATCCAGGGCGCCCAGCTGATCATCCACAACGCGGCGTTCGACGTTGGCTTCATCAACAACGAGTTCGCCCTGGTCGGTCAGCCTGATCGCGCCGATATCTCCCAGCACTGCACCATCCTCGATACCCTGGTCATGGCGCGTGGCCGCCATCCCGGGCAGCGCAACAGCCTCGACGCATTGTGCAAGCGCTATGGCGTCGACAACTCCGGTCGTGACCTGCACGGCGCCTTGCTCGACTCGGAGCTGCTGGCCGACGTCTACCTGAACATGACCGGTGGCCAGACCAGCTTGTCGCTGGCCGGGCAGGGGGCTGATGGCGAGGAAAACAGCGAAGACAACCGCGGCAGCGAAATCCGTCGCCTGGTGGGTCGCCAGCCAGGTCGGATCATCCACGCCACCGAGCAGGAACTGGAAGCCCACGTGGCCCGCCTGGAAGCCATCGCCAAATCGGCCGGCGGCCCGGCATTGTGGCAACAGCTGTCCGAGGCCAACTGAGGCAATCGTCGCGCAAGGGGGCGAGCCAGCTTCTACCCTGAAATGACCGACCGTCATTCGCAGCAGGCGCCCCCTCATGTACAAGGACCTCAAGTTTCCTGTCCTGATCGTTCACCGCGATATCAAGGCCGATACGGTCGCGGGCGAACGAGTACGCGGTATTGCCCAGGAGCTGGCCCAGGACGGCTTCACCATTCTTGCCGCCACCGACTACGCCGAAGGCCGGCAGGTTGTTTCCAGCCATCACGGCCTTGCCTGCATGTTGATCGCCGCCGAAGGCGCCGGTGAAAACACCCATCTCTTGCAAAATCTGGTCGACCTGATCCGCCTGGCGCGGCTGCGCGCGCCGCACTTGCCGATCTTCGCGCTGGGCGAGCAGGTGACACTGGAAAACGCCCCTGCCGATGTCATGAGCGAGCTGAACCAGCTGCGCGGCATCCTTTACCTGTTCGAAGACACCGTACCGTTCTTGGCCCGCCAGGTTGCGCGCGCAGCGCACACGTATCTGGACGGGTTGCTGCCGCCGTTCTTCAAGGCGCTGGTGCAACACACCGCGCAATCCAACTACTCGTGGCATACGCCGGGACACGGTGGCGGCGTGGCCTACCGCAAAAGCCCGGTGGGGCTGGCGTTCCATCAGTTCTTTGGTGAAAACACGTTGCGCTCGGACTTGTCGGTATCGGTGCCCGAACTGGGTTCGCTGCTCGACCACACCGGTCCCTTGGCGGCAGCCGAAGCCCGGGCGGCAAAGAATTTTGGTGCGGATCACACCTTCTTCGTGATCAATGGCACCTCGACCGCCAACAAGATCGTCTGGCATTCGATGGTCGGGCGCGACGACCTGGTATTGGTGGACCGCAACTGTCACAAGTCGGTGGTGCACGCGATCATCATGACTGGTGCCATTCCCTTGTACCTGTGCCCGGAGCGCAACGAGCTGGGCATCATCGGGCCCATCCCCCTGAGCGAGTTCAGTCCCGCGTCGATACGCGCCAAGATCCAGGACAATCCGCTGGCCAAGGGGCGCAATGCCAAGGTCAAGATGGCGGTGGTGACCAATTCCACCTATGACGGCCTGTGCTACAACGCCGAGTTGATCAAGCAGACACTCGGCAATAGCGTCGAAGTGCTGCATTTCGATGAAGCCTGGTATGCCTATGCGGCCTTTCACGAGTTCTTTGCCGGTCGATTTGCCATGGGCACCTCGCGCAGCGCCGACAGCCCGCTGGTGTTCAGTACCCACTCGACCCACAAGCTGCTGGCAGCCTTCAGCCAGGCCTCGATGATCCATGTGCAGGACGGGGGCGCCCGGCAACTGGACCGCGACCGCTTCAACGAGGCCTTCATGATGCATATCTCGACCTCGCCGCAATACAGCATCCTGGCCTCCCTGGATGTAGCGTCGACGATGATGGAAGGCCCGGCCGGTCGTTCGCTGCTGCAGGAAATGTTCGACGAGGCACTGGGCTTTCGCCGGGCGATGGCCAAGCTGCGCGAGCACCTGGCCGCCGATGACTGGTGGTTCAGTATCTGGCAACCCCCGCAGGTCGAGGGTGCGCAGCAGGTACACACCCAGGACTGGCTGTTGCAACCGCAGGCCGAGTGGCACGGTTTTGGTGATGTCGGCGATGACTACGTGCTGCTCGACCCGATCAAGGTCACCCTGGTGATGCCCGGTCTCAATGCTGGCGGGGCCTTGAGTGAGCACGGTATTCCGGCGGCGGTGGTCAGCAAGTTTCTCTGGGAACGGGGGCTGGTGGTGGAGAAAACCGGGCTCTACACCTTCCTGGTGTTGTTTTCCATGGGCATCACCAAGGGCAAGTGGAGCACCTTGCTGACCGAGCTCCTGGAGTTCAAGCGCAGTTATGACGCCAACATCGACCTGCTCGATTGCCTGCCCTGCGTCGCCCGGCTCGACCCTGTGCGCTACCAGGGCCTGGGCCTGCGTGATCTGTGTGACCAACTGCACGCCTGTTACCGCAGCAACGCCACTGCCAAGCAGCTCAAGCGCCTGTTCACCCGCTTGCCAGACGTGGTGATGAAACCCGCCGATGCCTACGACAAACTGGTACGCGCCGAAGTGGAGGCCGTACCGATCGATCAACTGCTGGGGCGTATCAGTGCGGTGATGCTGGTGCCTTATCCTCCGGGTATCCCGTTGATCATGCCTGGCGAGCGTTTTACCGAGGCAACCCACGCGATCATCGACTACCTGGCCTTCGCGGCAGCCTTCGACACGGGGTTTCCGGGTTTTGTCGCCGACGTGCATGGCCTGCAGCACGAGACCCTCGAGCAGGGGCGGGTCTATACCGTCGATTGCATCAAGGCCTGAAGCCGTTCAGGGAATGCGGATGATCTCTACGCCCGTGCGGGCCAGCTCGAACCGATCTTCGCCCAGGTGGTTGACCCGGTCGCCGATGGCCAACTTATAGGTAGTGATAGGCAGGGATGCGGCACTACCGTCGGATTCGAGGGTGGCTTCCTGAAACTCATGGACGGGATAGATGCGGCCTTCTGCGTCCCGTGCATGAAACTGTCCGACCAGTACTGCTGTCATTTACCGTGCAACCTCTGAAGAAGTAAGAATCTGTCAGGCATAGACCACTGTTTTGCCGGGTAAGTTTTGCCTACTGGGAAAAAAACTTCAGTACCGGATGGGATCATCTATACCTACAACTTCCTATACCTTTCACGTCAGGAAATTGCCATGAGCCAGGTGTATTCGGTTGCCGTTGTCGTCGGCAGCTTGCGCAAGGAGTCCTACAATCGCAAGGTCGCCCGTGCGCTGGCAGAGCTTGCGCCCTCGAATCTCAAGTTGACAATCGTCGAAATCGGCGACCTGCCGCTTTATAACGAAGACATCGATGTCGACCCACCGGCTGCCTACAAGACCTTCCGCGAGCAGATCCGCAACAGCGATGCGGTACTGTTCGTGACGCCGGAGTACAACCGCTCGGTGCCGGGCGTACTGAAAAACGCCATTGACGTGGGGTCGCGACCCTATGGCCAAAGCGCCTGGAGCGGCAAGCCGGGGGCGGTGATCAGTGTGTCGCCGGGGGCGGTGGGCGGTTTTGGTGCCAACCATCATCTGCGCCAGTCGCTGGTGTTCCTCGATGTGCCCTGCATGCAGCAGCCCGAGGCCTATATCGGTGGGGCTGCGACGCTGTTCGATGACAGCGGCAAGCTCTCGGAGAAAGTCCGGCCGTTCCTGCAGACTGTTATCGACAAATATGCGGCGTGGGTCGAACGTCACCAGGGGTGAGTGGTTCGACGCCGTTGCGCTGAAAACGCCAGAAGCCGAGGCATTGACCTCGGCTTCTGGCGTTTGCGGCAGGTAACCCAGGCGCTTTACACCGCCTGCGGCATCTCACCTTTGGCCAGGCGACGGTTGATATCGGCAATCACCTCCGGCAGTTCATTGATGGTGTCGATCAAGTAGTGCGGGCGCGAGCCTTCGAACAGGGCGTGAATACGCTTGCGCTCGCTGTCGAGTTTGTCCGAAGCCAGGGCGCGATACCCTTCGTAGGTCAGGCCCAGGGCATTGCCCGAGCACACCAGTGCCACGGTCCACATGCCGGCACGGCGGCCTTCGAGAATGCCCGGCACCGTGTCGTCGACCTTCACGCAGGCAGCTACATCGTCGATGCCCAGGGCGATCACGTTGGCCAGGGCCTGGGCCGGCCACGGACGACCGTTGGGGGTCTCATCGGTGGCAACCACATGGTCGGCTACGTAGCCGTTCTGCGCGGCCAGCTCCACGACCTTGTCCATCACCACTTTCGGGTAACCGGAGCAAGAGCCGATTTTCAGGCCTTCGCTGCGCAGGCCTGTCAAGGTGTCCAGAGCGCCCGGGATCAGCGCCGAGTGCACGGCGATCTTCTCGATCTGCAGCGGCATGAAGCGGTTGTAAATGGCGGTGACATCGTCGTCGGTCGGGGTCCGGCCGAATACCTTGCGATAGCGTTCGGCAATTTGCGGTTGGTCGCACAGGGTGCGGATGTGGTCCCACTTGCCCATGCCCATCGGGCCGCGGGCTTCTTCGATGGAGACTTCGACGTCGAACTCGGCGAAGGCCTCGACAAAGATCTGGGTCGGGGCAAAGGAGCCAAAGTCGACCACGGTGCCGGCCCAGTCGAGGATGGCGGCTTGCAGTTGAGTCGGGTTGCTGTAGTTCATGTAAAGAGTTCCTTTAGCGGGTCGGTTCGCAGGTCAGGTAAAGGGCAGACTTCAGATTTCCAGCACTTCCATTTCACGCAGCACCTCGGCCACGGCATTGACCGCCGCTTGCATGCCGTCCGGGCCGACGCAGCCGATGCAGCCGACGCGGAAGGTTTCGACCTGGGTCAGCTTGCCGGGATAAAGGATGAAACCCTTGGCCTTGACGCGTTCGTAGAAATCCTTGAACTGGTAGCGCGGGTCTTTCGGGGCGTGGAAGGTGACGATGATCGGGGCCTGGATTTCGGCGGGCAGGAAGCTGCGCAGGCCAATGGCGGCCATGCCGTCGAGCAGGGCCTTGCAGTTGCTGGCGTAGCGTTGGTGACGGGCCGGCAGGCCACCTTCTTCGTTGTACTGCAGCAGGGCTTCATGCAGCGCCGCCACCACGTGGGTCGGTGGGGTGAAGCGCCACTGGCCGGTCTTGGCCATATAGGCGTGCTGGTCCTGCAGGTCCATGGCCAGCGACGGCGAGTTGCCTTCGGCGGCGGCCAGCGAGCCTTTATTGGCAAACACGAAGCCCATGCCGGGTACACCTTCCAGGCATTTGCCGGAGGCGGCGATAAGGGCATCGAACGGTACTTCGCGGGCGTCGATCGGCAAGGCGCCGAAGGAGCTCATGGCGTCGATGATCAAGCGCTTGCCGTGACGGGCAATGACCTGGGCAATTTCTGGCAGCGGGTTGAGGATGCCGGTGCTGGTCTCGCAATGGATCAGCGCCACGTGAGTGATGCTGTTGTCGGCGGCCAGCAGGCGGTCGACGTCGGCTGCCGTGGTCGGTTCGTCTTCGGCGGTTTCGAAGGTGCTGTAGGCGCGGCCCAGTACCTTGCAGATCTTTGCCAGGCGCTGGCCGTAGGCGCCATTGATCAACACCAGGACCTTGCCGTCACGCGGCACCAGGGTGCCGATGGCGGCTTCCACCGCAAACGTGCCGCTGCCTTGCAGGGGAACGCAGTGGTGACTGTCGGCGCCGCTGACGATGGCCAGCAGTTGCTCGCACAGGCTGGCGGTCAGTTCGTTGAAGTCACGGTCCCAGGAGCCCCAGTCCACCATCATTGCTTGGCGGGTACGGGCAGAGGTGGTCAGGGGGCCGGGGGTCAGCAGGATCGGGGCGTTACTCATTCCGGTGGTCCTCACAAGCGGTGGGCTGAATCTACGGGGCCTAAGTTGCAATTCTGAGCGTCATCAATCAAATTGTTTGTTGTTATGCCAGCCATAAGTCAGGCCGATAGATATGAACCTGTTCCAGCTCCGCGCTTTCGATGCCGTCGCCCGCGAGGGCAGCTTTACCCGTGCGGCCAGCCGCCTCTTCATCAGCCAGCCGGCGGTCACCGGGCATATCAAGGCACTGGAGGAGCACTATCAGATCACCCTGCTGCGGCGTACCGCGCGTCGGGTCGAGCTGACCGAGGAGGGGATTCGCCTGGCGGCGATCACCCGGGCGATGTTCGGCCTGGCCGAAGAAGCCCAGGCCATGCTCGAGGCCAATCGCCAGTTGCTGACCGGGCGCCTGGAGGTGGCCGCCGACGGCCCGCACCGAGTCATGCCGATGCTGGCTAAATTGCGCGCGCGCTACCCGGGCGTCACCGTCAACCTGCGCCTGGGCAATGCTCAGGAAACCCTGGCTGCATTGCTGTCCGAACATGCCGATGTGGCGGTAATGACGGAAGTGGAGCCACGCAAGGGCCTGCACCTGCAAAGCCTTGGCGACTCGCGGATCTGCGCCTTGCTACCGTCGAGCCACCCCTGGGCCCGGGAGCCCTGGGCCTTGCAGATCAGTGCGCTGAACCAGCAGATCATGGTGTTGCGCGAGCCCAGTTCGATCACCCGGCGCACCTTCGACCAGGCGTGCAGCGAGGCCCAGGTGCAGCCACGGGTATTGCTCGAGCTGGACAGCCGGGAGGCGGTGACCGAGGCGGTGGCGGCAGAGTTGGGTATCGGCATTGTCTCCTCGGTTGAAATCAGCCATGACCCACGGGTGGTCGCCCGGCCCATGGCCGGCCCGGGCCTGGCCAACCGGCACATGATCGGCTGCCTCGAGCGGCGCCGTGAACTGCGCCTGATCCAGGCGTTCCTGAGCCTTGCCACCACGGCGTGAAGCAAGGCTGGTATTTTCCGGGCGTGTCCCTAAGATGGCGCTCAAACAATGACAGGCAAGGCGAACGACTGCTGATGGCGGAGAAAGACACCATCTCCATGCAACTGGTGCGCGAGGCGCTGTTGCAAAGTTGCGCCCCAGGCGCACCCAGCCAGGCCATGCTCAGTCGCGTCGGCATTGACCCGACGCAGTTGCACGAGGCCGACGCCCGCGTACCGGCCAGTGCCTATGCAGAGCTCTGGCGCCTGTTGGCACGTCGTTGCCACGATGAATTCTTCTGCATGGACCCGCGCGGGCTGCGCACCGGCAGCCTGGCGTTTCTGTGCCGTTCGTCGATGACCCAGCCCTCCCTGGGTGCGGCGCTCGAAACCGCCCTGGCGTTCCTGGGGCTGATGCTCGAGCACCTGCAACCGGTGCTGGTGCGCCAGCAGAGCCTGGCCGAAATCGTCATCGGCGAGCCCCAGGAGACGCCACGCCGGCCCTTTACCTACTTCACCTTCTGGATGATCGTCCACGGTGTGGCCTGCTGGCTGGCCGGTCGACGCATTCCGATCCTGGCCATCGAGCTGCGCTGCGATGAGCCGCCGTTCTGCGACGATTACCGGGTGATGTTCTCGGAGAACCTGCAGTTCGGCCGTCCACGCACGCGCATGATCTTTGCCGCCGACTGCCTGGACCTGCCGCTCAAACGCACCCCGGAGGAGCTGCAACGGTTCCTTGCCGAGGCGCCTGGCAACATTCTGGTCAAGTACCGCGACCCTTCGAGCCTGGCCCGGCGCATCAAGGCATCGCTGCGCCAAGTGCCGGCGGGCGAGTGGCCCGAGACTGAAGGCCAGGCCCAGCAGTTGTGCATTTCGGCCTCGACCCTGCGCCGCCGCCTGGCCGAAGAGGGCCAGACCTACCAAGGCCTCAAGGACAGTGTGCGCAAGGAACTGGCGATTGCCTGGCTGGCCGAGGACCAGGTGAGCTTTGCCGAAATTGCCGACCGCCTGGGCTTTGCCGACAGCAGTTCCTTCTACAAGGCCTTTCGCAAATGGTACGGCTGCAATCCGGGCCATTACCGCACGTTGATCGGACAAGGCCACGGCGAACGCCAAACCAGTCATCCAGATTGACAGCTTTGGCCATTGTCGCGCCCCGGCTCTAGCGCGACTATCTCCAGATCATTCGTTTTATTCCAACAATAAAAAACGAGGAGTCTGGCGATGCGTGATTACCGCGGCGCAGCGAAAGGTTTCAACTACCAGCAGACCGCTGCAACTGTACTGCAGGGCAGCCTGGAAGCACTCAATGCCTGTGTCGAGTGCTGTGACCGGCATGTCGGTGACAACCGCATAGCACTGAACTGTGAAAGCCGCGATGGCAACAGCGCGCAGTACAGCTTCGAGCAGTTGCAAGAGGCTGCCGCACGTCTGGCCAACGTGCTCAAGAGCCAGGGCGTCGGCGCCGGCGATCGGGTTGCAGGCTTGATGCCGCGCACCGTAGAACTGCTGGTCACGGTCCTTGCCACCTGGCGCCTGGGTGCGGTCTACCAACCCCTGTTCACCGCGTTCGGGCCCAAGGCCATCGAGCACCGCCTGGAGCAGTCCGGGGCGAAAGTGGTGGTGACCGAGCCGCTCAACCGCAGCAAGCTCGATGACGTGCACGGCTGCCCGACGATCATCTGCGTCAATGCGCAGGCAAGCTCCACCGACCTGGATTTCCATACCGCCCTCAATGCCGCCAGCACGGACTGCGAGCCCGTGCTGCTGGGGTGCGATGCACCGTTTCTCCTGATGTTCACCTCAGGTACCACCGGCCCTGCCAAGCCACTGGAAGTGCCGCTGCGGGCGATTGTCGCGTTCCAGGGCTACATGCGCGATGCCATCGACCTGCGCCCCGAGGACAACTTCTGGAACCTGGCCGACCCAGGCTGGGCCTACGGTCTTTATTACGCGGTCACCGGCCCGCTGGCGCTGGGGCACGCGACGACCTTTTTCGACGGACCGTTCAGTGTCGAAAGTACCTGTCGGGTGATCAACAAATACGCCATCAGCAACCTGGCCGGGTCGCCCACGGCCTACCGCTTGCTGATCGCCGCCGGTAGTGAGTTCAGTGCGCCGATCAAAGGTCGCCTGCGGGTGGTCAGCAGCGCCGGCGAGCCGCTGAACCCGGAAGTGATCCGCTGGTTCGCCGACGAGCTGGACGTGACCATCCACGACCATTACGGCCAGACCGAACTGGGCATGGTGTTGTGCAACCATCACGGCCTGGAACATCCGGTACACCTGGGGTCGGCCGGCTTTGCCATTCCCGGGCATCGCATCGTGGTACTCGATGAGCAGCACAGCGAGTTGCCAGCGGGGCAGCCGGGCATTCTGGCGGTGGACCGCGAGCAGTCACCGCTGTGCTGGTTCGGTGGCTACCATGGTCTGCCGACCAAGTCCTTCGTCGGCAAGTACTACCTCAGCGGCGACACCGTCGAGCTCAACACCGATGGCAGCATCAGCTTTGTCGGTCGCAGCGACGATGTGATCACCACGTCCGGTTACCGGGTGGGGCCTTTCGATGTCGAGAGCGCATTGATCGAGCACCCGGCGGTCATCGAGGCGGCCGTGGTCGGCAAACCGGACCCGGAACGTACCGAGCTGATCAAGGCCTTCGTGGTGCTGGCCACCGGCCGGCAGCCCAGCGAAGCGTTGGCTGAAGAGCTGAAACAGCACGTGCGCCAGCGCCTCTACGCCCATGCCTACCCACGGGAAATCGAATTCGTCGGCGAGCTGCCCAAGACCCCGAGCGGCAAGCTGCAGCGCTTCATCCTGCGCAATCAGGAAATCGCCAAACAACAAGCCGCGCTGGCCCAGACCGCCAGCGCCTGAGGAACGATCATCATGCAGATTGCCAACAAGAACTTTATCGTCAGCGGCGGGGCCTCGGGCCTGGGCGCTGCTACCGCCCAGATGCTCATCGAGGCCGGCGCCCAGGTGATGCTGGTCGACCTCAATGCCCAGGCGGTTGCCGCTAAGGCACAAGCGTTGGGTCCCAAGGCACGCTTCGTGGTTGCCGACATCAGCCAGGAAGACGCCGCCAAGGCCGCGGTCGATGCCGCAGTGACTGCGTTCGGCAGCCTGCACGGTCTGATCAACTGCGCCGGTATCGTCGGCGCCGAGAAGGTGCTGGGCAAGAACGGCCCGCATGGCCTGGACAGCTTCAGCCGGGTGATCAACGTCAACCTGATCGGCAGCTTCAACCTGCTGCGACTGGCCGCCGCGGCCATGGCCGAAGGCGAGGCCAGCAGCGAAGGCGAGCGTGGGGTGATCATCAACACCGCCTCGATTGCCGCCTACGACGGCCAGATCGGCCAGGCAGCCTACGCCGCCTCCAAGGGCGCCATCGCCAGCCTGACCTTGCCCGCCGCACGCGAACTGGCGCGCTTCGGCATTCGCGTCATGACCATCGCCCCGGGTATTTTCGAAACCCCGATGATGGCCGGCATGACCCAGGAAGTGCGCGACTCACTGGCTGCTGGCGTGCCGTTCCCGCCGCGCCTGGGCCGCCCGCAGGAATATGCGGCACTGGCTCGCCACATCATGGAAAACAGCATGCTCAATGGCGAGGTGATCCGTCTCGACGGCGCCTTGCGCATGGCCGCCAAATAATTGCAGGAGGACGGAACATCATGACCCTTGCCAACGATCCGATCGTTATTGTCAGTGCCGTGCGCACGCCCATGGGCGGCTTGCAGGGCGACCTGAAAAGCCTCACCGCGCCGCAACTGGGCGCCGCCGCCATCCGCGCCGCCGTCGAGCGTGCCGGGGTGACACCGGACAGCGTCGAACAGGTGCTGTTCGGCTGCGTACTGCCGGCTGGCCTCGGTCAGGCACCCGCGCGCCAGGCTGCCCTGGGCGCAGGCCTGAACAAGAGCACCACCTGCACCACCCTGAACAAGATGTGCGGCTCTGGCATGCAGGCAGCCATCATGGCCCACGACCTGCTGCTGGCCGGCAGCGCCGATGTGGTGGTGGCCGGTGGAATGGAGAGCATGTCCAACGCCCCCTACCTGCTGGACAAGGCTCGCAGCGGCTACCGCATGGGCCACGGCAAAATCATCGACCACATGTTCTTCGACGGCTTGGAGGATGCCTACGACAAGGGCCGCCTGATGGGCACCTTTGCCGAGGACTGCGCCGAGCACAATGGCTTCACCCGTCAGCAGCAGGATGATTTCGCCATCGCTTCGCTGACCCGTGCGCAGCAGGCGATCAAGGATGGCAGCTTCGCCAGCGAGATCGTTCCGGTGCAAGTGACCGTGGGTAAAGAGCAGCGCCTGATCAGCGACGACGAGCAACCGCCCAAGGCCCGCCTGGACAAGATCCCACAACTCAAGCCGGCCTTCCGTGACGGCGGCAGCGTCACCGCGGCCAACTCCAGCTCCATCTCCGACGGTGCCGCGGCGCTGGTGCTGATGCGCCGCTCCCAGGCCGAAAAACAGGGGCTCAAGCCATTGGCGGTGATTCATGGCCATGCTGCGTTCGCAGACACCCCGGCCCTGTTCCCCACCGCGCCGATCGGCGCCATCGACAAGCTGCTCAAGCGTACCGGCTGGAACCTGGCCGAGGTCGATCTGTTCGAAATCAATGAAGCCTTCGCCGTGGTCACCCTGGCGGCAATGAAGCACCTGGACCTGCCCCACGACAAGGTCAACATCCACGGCGGGGCGTGCGCCCTGGGCCATCCGATCGGCGCCTCGGGCGCGCGCATTCTTGTCACATTGCTTGCCGCCCTTCGCCAGAAAGGCCTGCACCGCGGTGTGGCTGCCATCTGCATCGGCGGCGGTGAAGCCACGGCCATGGCCGTCGAGTGTCTGTACTGAGGTGCACCATGCTAGTTAACGACGAACAACAGCAAATCAGTGACGCGGTCCGCCAATTCGCCCAGGAACGGCTGCGCCCGTTCGCCGAACAGTGGGACCGCGAGCACCGCTTCCCCAAGGAAGCCATCGCCGAGATGGCCGAGCTGGGCCTGTTCGGCATGCTGGTGCCGGAGCAGTGGGGCGGTAGCGATACCGGCTATGTAGCCTATGCCATGGCCCTCGAAGAGATCGCGGCGGGCGACGGCGCCTGCTCGACCATCATGAGCGTGCACAACTCGGTGGGGTGTGTGCCGATCCTCAAGTTTGGCAGCGACGCGCAGAAGCAGCAGTTTCTCGTGCCGCTGGCCAGCGGCCAGATGCTCGGTGCTTTCGCCCTCACCGAACCCCAGGCCGGCTCCGATGCCAGCAGCCTGAAGACCCGGGCCCGGCGCGACGGCGATCACTACGTGCTCAATGGCTGCAAGCAGTTCATCACCTCCGGCCAGAACGCCGGGGTGGTGATCGTGTTCGCCGTCACCGACCCTGCAGCCGGCAAGCGCGGTATCAGTGCCTTTATCGTGCCGACCGACTCGCCGGGCTACCAGGTAGCGCGAGTGGAAGACAAGCTCGGCCAGCATGCCTCCGACACCTGCCAGATCGTTTTCGATGACGTGCGTGTGCCGGTGGCCAACCGTCTGGGCGAGGAAGGCGAAGGCTACAAGATCGCCCTGGCCAACCTCGAGGGCGGGCGTATCGGTATCGCTTCGCAATCGGTGGGCATGGCCCGCGCTGCCTTCGAAGTGGCGCGTGACTATGCCCGCGAGCGCCAGAGCTTCGGCAAGCCGCTGATCGAGCACCAGGCCGTGGCATTTCGCCTGGCCGACATGGCCACCCGCGTCGCCGTGGCCCGGCAGATGGTCCAGCATGCCGCTGCACTGCGTGATGCCGGGCGTCCGGCGCTGGTCGAAGCCTCGATGGCCAAGCTTTTTGCCTCGGAAATGGCCGAAAAGGTCTGTTCGGATGCCTTGCAGACACTGGGCGGTTATGGCTATCTGAGTGACTTTCCGCTGGAGCGCATCTACCGCGATGTGCGGGTCTGCCAGATTTATGAAGGCACCAGCGATATTCAGCGCATGGTCATTGCGCGCAATCTTTGAAGGGAGCAGCTTGCATGAGTTTCGAAACCATTCTGTTGGACATCCACGGCAAGGTCGGCCTGATCACCCTCAACCGCCCGCAGGCGCTCAATGCGCTCAATGCGCAGATCGTTGGCGAGATCAACCAGGCGCTGGACCAGCTCGAAGCTGACCCGAACATCGGTTGCGTGGTGCTGACAGGGTCGGCCAAGGCCTTCGCCGCGGGCGCCGACATCAAGGAAATGGCCGACCTGCGCTACCCGCAGATCTACGTCGATGACCTGTTCAGCGATGCCGACCGCATCGCCAATCGTCGCAAGCCGATTATCGCGGCCGTGTCCGGCTTTGCCCTTGGGGGCGGTTGCGAGCTGGCCATGATGTGCGACTTCATCCTCGCGGGCGACAATGCCAAGTTCGGCCAGCCCGAGATCAACCTCGGCGTGCTGCCAGGCATGGGCGGCACCCAGCGCCTGACCCGCGCGGTGGGTAAGGCCAAGGCCATGGAGCTGTGCCTGAGCGGCCGCCTGATGGGCGCCGAAGAGGCCGAGCGCGCAGGCCTGGTGGCACGTGTGGTACCGCAGGCGGAACTCCTTGAAGAAGCGCTGAAAGTGGCTGCCACCATCGCCAGCAAGTCGATCCCGATGACCATGATGGTCAAGGAGAGCGTCAACCGCGCCTTTGAAGTCAACCTCGCCGAAGGCGTGCGATTCGAGCGCCGGGTGTTCCATGCCGCCTTCGCCACCGAAGACCAGAAAGAGGGCATGGCTGCGTTCATCGCCAAGCGCGAGGCGCAGTTCAAGGACCGCTGAATCTAGCAGCATGTACCACCTGGGCGAGGGTGGGCGGTAGTGAAATGCAGCTTCCTTTCAGCAACAGGAAGCTTGCTCATGACACTGAACCCATCCCCCCTCGGCCAGATGGCCCTGAGTGCCACGCTCTGCGGCCCGATTGCCCGGCACTTCGCCCTTCGACCCTCGCTGCGTGAGGTCGCCGTCCAGGTAATCGAGCAGCAATGGCGTGAGCGCCAAATCGGCGGACCTGTTCCTTCCACGCTAACGCTGTACCGGGCATTGCCCACACAGGGCTGGCACCTGTACAGCCTGGCCGACGCCTTGATCGGTCGCTATTGCCAGGCATCCAACTTCAATCTCGGTGCCGGCATCGATGTGCTGAGCACCGACCTCAATTCTCTCACCCCGCGTGCCGCTGACGTTGACCTGCATGCCGTCGAGACGTTGCTCAACGAGTGCGGGCCGTTCCTGCTCGAAGAGTACAAGAGCGCCCTGACCGCTTTCTGGAGCAATGGCAGGGGTCAGGCAAGCAGCCCATGGGCATGGCTGGTGAAATATTTGCACGACGAGTTTGTCAGGGCTGCCGATCTTGAACTCAGTGCCGGTGCCCTGGACCCTCTGGAGGCAGCCACGGCGAAGGCGATGGCGGCGTTCCCTGAGGAGGCGCAGCGCGCGGAATGGGCGAACATGAAAGACAGCGAGGTTTGGCTGCTGAATCTCGATGCAATGATCAGATGGGGGCTGGATCCGGAATTGGCCAGCGCGCTGGTGATCGAGCGGCCGTTACCCGAGAAGCAGCGCACGGTGGTGCTGGTCTATACCCTGGCGGGCCGATTGTATCGTTTCGATTCTCGCCTGGCGCTGGTCACGACTCTGCTGCGTGGGCGGCGGCCACACGTACCTTTTTTCAGGTTGAGCCTGCACAGGACCCCCTGGCCGATGTTCCAGGCCCAGGCGACAATGCTGTTCGAGCAACAGTTGTTGTTGATCGACCGTATTGCCCAGGCGTCCCTTGGTGCCGATTCCCCTCGGGCGCAGTCGTTGGAGCAGGACCTGGATGAAGCCTCGTCACTGATCGAAATCTGCGAGGTCAATCAACGCCAGCTCCGGGAGCTGTACCAGAGCCAGTTGCCAGCGTGGCTGCAGCAGAGCGCGGACGTCGATCGCCGTGCCTACGCCAATGGCCTGGTGCGGTTGGCCGGTGTGCAGCGGCGAAGTGCGGGGAAATCGTTCTTGTATGACATACCGGAGATTATCGAGTACGCCAGAGGTGCGGTACACGCCGCGATTCTGGCCGATCACCCACAAGCGTCGGCATTGGATCTGGAGGACGTGGAGGTGGTCAACGAGCAGGTGAATGCGGCGGGGGCCGGCATCGGTGACACGCTGTTCCCCGTCGGCTCGATCAAGGAAGTGCGCTTTAGCCTGGTGCAGCTTGCGCTCGAAAACCTCTCGGTATTGCGGGCCGGTAAGGTAATGGTGCACCTGCGCGCAGGCGGTACTGTGCCCGATTGGCTGACGCGCCACTATCTTGAAAGCTTGGTGAGTCGCCTGGACCTGGGCAAGGTGTACCCGGATTTGCTACGCCAGAAACTGCTGGACGATGCACCGGCCCGCGTGGCGCGTCAGGCGTTGTTCATTGATCAGGTGCGGGTGCAATTGCCACTGCTGGCCCTGGAACAGTACCTGCGCAAATCAAACGGTTTTACCTCCCGTGGCGTCAAGTTGGTGAAGGCTGTCTTTGACCCTGTGCCCGGCGCCCCTGCGCTGGCGCGGATGCGGCCGTTGTCGTTCCTGCGCCGTGCAGGCGCCAAGGCGGATGTCGCCCTCAATACGTATTTGATCGATGACCGGGTGGGCGGCAGTGGGCCTTGTGTGTTGTACCGACCCTTGCATCGTCAGCCGTTGCGTGAATTCACCAGCTGTCAGGCCTTCTTCGAGGCACTGTGCGATGTAGGGGAGTTGCATGATGACGTGCTGTCACGCCTGGATGAAAAGGTGCATCCGATCTATGCCAGGGGTGGCTTTGAGCAGCCGCACATCGTGCGTTTTCTACCTGGCTCGGAGTTCTCGCCGATCGAAGTGCCGGCACCCGCCACGTTGGGGGAGACGGCCCTTTGCGACAACATCCTTGAGCATCTCTACATTTCCAGTGCGAAGGAGTTGGTGGCCCGGGCCGAGTCCCAGTCGGTGTCCAATAGCGAGAACCGCTGGCTGGCTTATGAAGAGTTCGGCTGGCAGATGTTCAACACGTTGCTGCCCTTTTTCAATGGTCTGGTGACTGTTTCGGCCTGGATGGTGCAGATGTTTGCCAGTCATCAAAGTGCTGTGCAGCAAGATGAGAATGAGTGTGAGCGGCTGGCCGAACTGCTTTTCAATGTTGCAGCGGCTCTGTTCGCATTCAGGACCGAGCCAGCGATGTCAAGTGCCCCGGCACGCCCGCTGGAGGCCGGTGCTTCGTTGTTGCCGCTGCCCAGTATCGATACCACTTCCGGGCATGCGATGAGTTCGCCTTCCGGCGCGATACTGGATGGCCTGGACTTCACTTGGGCGTCTGCCAATCAGCGCTTGAGCCTGGCTCAGCGTGAAGCACTGACGCCGCTGAAGGCTGGTTGGAGGTTGGCTCAACTTGGTCAACCGTTTCCCCGCGGGCCTCGACAAGGGTTGTACTTGCATGCTGAGCGTCTGTGGGTGAGCGTGGAGGGAAGCGTGTACGAAGTCATCATCAATGACGAAGGAACACGGGTCGTCGGTGCGCAAGGGCAGCTCGGGCCCTGGTTGCGTCAAACCTCTCCGGGTATCTGGGTCTTCGACCTTGGCTTGCGGTTACGCGCAGGCATGCCGCTCAATCGTCGCATCGAGCAAATGCGCGAGGCGAACAGGCAGCGGGTATCCGCGTTGGAACGGGTGTTGGCTGACCTTTCCCTCGAGCACGATGGGGCGCTTGCGCAGTTGGAGCAGGACCAGGCCCAGTTGGTCCTCGACGAACACCCCAGTGCCGAGACGCTACAGCGCTACATCGACAATATGCGTGCACACTGCCGGCGGTTGACCCAGGCCGACGAAAGCTTCATGGCACTGAATCAATTGAAGAGTCAGGTCAACTTCAGTCGGGCCCGAGCGAGCAACCTATTTGAGCTGGCGGGCACTCAAGTCCAGCTCGTGCATGTGTTGCGCTTGCAGTTCAGGGACACCATGAAGCTTGCCCGGGCCCTGCGTGACGGCAAAGGTTCGCATCAGGGGCAGCAAGGCGCGGTGGACCATGATGCGCTCAGGCATGGTCAGCTCATGGCGCTGTGTCGACGTGGTAAAACCATCATTGATGAGGTCCTTGGGCATTTCGAAGCCATCCGCGATGTACGTCGGCAATTGGGTGATTTATTCCCGGACGGGCCTTCGCTGGCCAGTGAAATCGACAAGCAGATCAGCAAGAGCGCTACCTACAGACACTGGCAGTCCAGTGATCTAACTATGCAGGGTGTCCTGATCCTGGAGGTGGATCAGGTAGATAGTTGGCAGTTGAGAGACTCAGTGAAATCGGCATGCGTTGGCTTGCAGATGCAGGGTACCCTCGATGGAGATACCTCGTTCACCCAGCAGGAGCGAATCGATGTGCTGGATGGCAGCGCGCGCAACTTTGCCGTTGCCCTGGAGGACGCGCGCAGTTATCAGGCAGGGGGCCGGGTCGAGGCCGTCAAGTCGCCCATCGAGGTGTACATCCGCACGCTGCAAACGTTGTTGCAAGAGGCCGAGACCGAGCTGGCGCAGCACATTCGGATGCAATCGGGCGATGAACCGGCCTTGCCAGGGACAGGCAAGCATACGGTGATCAAGACCCGTAATCGGGGCAGTGTGGTCGGCCAGCGGCGCAAAGGGTCTGGCGGTAAACCGGATACAGTGGTTGTGCTTGACCCGCTCGAGAACACGGAGCTGGCACGTTATGAGGAAACCACCGAAGCAGGCGTATGGCAGCCGGTTGTCGCGCCCGAAGTACCGCCAGCTACGCGAGCAAGCCTTGGCAATCTGCTCAAGCGTGCCGGCAAGTTGTTGAGCACAGCGGAACGGCAGATGCAGCGGGCCCGCAGCCAAGCCAGGACGGCAAGCATTGGGGTGGAGATGGAGGAGATCCTGGTGCAGCAAGCAGGCCCACTGGAAGCACTGGCCCAGGATATCGAAGAGGCCCTGACGGTGCAGAACGAGGTCGACCGTGCCACCAGCGGGCATGATGCGGCGATCGAGGCCAAGGCCTTGAGCGACAAAGCGACCGCAATGCGCGAGCTCGGCCGTGAGCTGCGCATCACCATCGCCAAAGTGCAACCTCCTACGGTCAGCCGTGTTGCCTACCTCAAGGCACAGGGCGAGATCAGTATTGCCCGGACCAAGGGGCGCGAGCCGAGTGCCCGGCGCAAAGGATTCCCCCAGGATTATCTGCAGGAGTACGTGATCAGCGACAAGGCCGGCCAGCCCCTGTGGTTTGCCCACTTCCACTATGCGAGTTTGGAGACGCAGAGCAGCGATTTCACCGCAGCGCACCTTAAAACCCGTGAACAGCGGTTCAGTGGCGGGCAGTATCAGGTCAAGAAGGAGCAGAACAACCAGGTGGTGATCCAGGTCTACCGTAGTCAGATCGATCTGGCATCTGCCCGTGCCTTGTTCCTGAATCTCTAGTGTGTTCGCCGGGGTGGCGAGCAAGGGCTGCTCGCCACCCCGGTCTTTTCCTTACTACCAAATGACTAGCCGTTCCCTGCCAAGGGCCGATTCGTGCTGCCCGCCTCGCTGACTAAGATCGAGTCACTGCCTGTCGTTGCGACAGGTCTCGATCAGCAGAGGTCCCATCATGATCTACGCAGCCCCCGGTACGCCGGATGCAATCGCCCACTTCAAGTCACGTTATGGCAACTACATCGGGGGTGAATTCGTCGCACCGCTCAGTGGCCAGTACTTCACCAACAGTTCTCCGGTCAATGGCCAGCCGATTGCCGAGTTTCCGCGCTCCAATGCTGACGACATCGAGCGGGCCCTGGACGCTGCCCATGCTGCTGCCGATGCCTGGGGGCGTACCTCGGTGCAAGAGCGTTCGCGGATCTTGCTGAAGATTGCCGACCGTATCGAGGAACACCTGGAGGTATTGGCCATCAGCGAAACCTGGGACAACGGCAAGGCCATTCGCGAGACACTCAATGCCGATGTGCCGCTGGCCGCCGATCACTTTCGCTACTTTGCCGGCTGCATCCGCGCCCAGGAAGGCAGTGCCGCCGAAATCAACGAGCTGACTGCGGCGTACCATTTCCACGAGCCGCTCGGTGTGGTCGGGCAAATCATTCCGTGGAACTTCCCGCTGCTGATGGCAGCCTGGAAACTGGCCCCGGCCCTGGCCGCCGGCAACTGCGTGGTGCTCAAGCCGGCCGAGCAGACGCCGCTGTCGATCACTGTGTTCGCCGAGTTGGTGGGCGACCTGCTGCCGGCGGGGGTGCTGAACATCGTGCAGGGCTATGGTCGCGAAGCGGGTGAAGCCCTGGCGACCAGCAAGCGCATCGCCAAGATCGCCTTCACCGGCTCGACCCCGGTGGGGTCGCACATTCTCAAGTGCGCGGCCGAGAACATCATCCCGTCCACGGTGGAACTGGGTGGCAAATCGCCAAACATTTTCTTCGACGACATCATGCAGGCCGAACCTGCGTTCATCGAGAAAGCTGCCGAAGGCCTGGTGCTGGCGTTCTTCAACCAGGGGGAGGTCTGTACGTGCCCGTCACGGGCCCTGGTGCAGGAGTCGATCTACGAGCCGTTCATGGAACAGGTGCTGAAGAAGATCGCCCAGATCAAGCGCGGCAACCCCCTGGATACCGAGACCATGGTGGGTGCCCAAGCCTCTGAACAGCAATACGACAAGATTCTTTCCTACCTGCAGATCGCCAGGGAGGAGGGCGCGCAAGTACTGGCCGGTGGCGACAGCGAGCGCTTGAGCGGTGACCTGGCCACCGGCTATTACATCCAGCCGACCCTGCTCAAGGGGCATAACCAGATGCGCGTGTTCCAGGAGGAGATCTTCGGGCCGGTGGTAGGCGTGACCACCTTCAAGGACGAGGCCGAGGCGCTGGCCATCGCCAACGACACCGAGTTCGGGTTGGGCGCCGGTGTGTGGACCCGTGACATCAACCGCGCCTACCGCATGGGCCGCGGCATCAAGGCGGGCCGCGTGTGGACAAACTGCTACCACCTGTACCCGGCCCATGCCGCGTTCGGTGGCTACAAGAAATCCGGGGTCGGTCGCGAGACCCACAAGATGATGCTCGATCACTACCAGCAGACCAAGAACCTGCTGGTCAGTTACGACATCAATCCGCTGGGGTTCTTCTGATCGTCCGGGTAGCTGTACCAAATCGCTTCCAAAGTAGCATTCGACCCGCACCGGCAACGGTGTATTAATAGAAGCACCGCAATCCTGTGGTGCCAGACGAGGATGGACCTATGTGGAAAAAGCCTGCGTTCACTGATCTGCGAATCGGATTTGAAGTGACGATGTACTTCGCCAATCGTTGATCCCTCTGGCGCCGGTTGCTGCTTGCAGTAGCCGGCGTTGTCGTTTCAGGCCCTTTGGGCCTGATTGCATTCATACCCGGATGCAGTAGGCTGGCGCTTACGACTACAACAACAATACAGGCGTCGCATGAGCCCGAAATTGAGCCAGTTGCGCAAATTCGTTTCCCCGGAAATCATCTTTGGCGCCGGTTGCCGACATCATGTGGCCAACTACGCCAGAACCTTCGGCGCGCGCAAGGTACTGCTGGTCAGCGACCCGGGCGTGATCGCCGCTGGCTGGGTCGCCGATATCGAGGCCAGCCTGCAAGGGCAGGGGATCGACTACTGTCTGTACACCGACGTCTCGCCCAATCCTCGGGTCGAAGAGGTGATGAGCGGCTCCGAGCGCTATCGCAGCGAGCAATGCGACGTGATCGTCGCTGTCGGCGGTGGCAGCCCGATGGACTGTGCCAAGGGCATCGGCATCGTGGTGGCCCATGGTCGGCACATTCTCGAGTTCGAAGGCGTTGACACTATCCGCGTGCCCAGCCCCCCCTTGATCCTCATCCCCACCACCGCCGGCACATCAGCCGACGTATCTCAGTTCGTGATCATCTCCAACCAACAGGAGCGAATGAAGTTTTCCATCGTCAGCAAGGCGGTGGTGCCCGATGTGTCGTTGATCGACCCGCAGACCACTCTGAGCATGGACCCGTTCTTGTCGGCCTGTACCGGCATCGACGCGCTGGTCCACGCCATCGAGGCATTCGTATCCACCGGCCATGGCCCCTTGACCGACCCTCATGCCCTGGAAGCCATGCGCCTGATCAACGGTAACCTGGTGGAGATGATCGCCAACCCGGGCGATATCGCCCTGCGGGAAAAAATCATGCTCGGCAGCATGCAGGCCGGGCTCGCGTTTTCCAATGCGATTCTCGGTGCGGTGCATGCCATGTCCCATAGCCTGGGCGGGTTTCTCGACTTGCCGCATGGGCTGTGCAACGCGGTGCTGGTCGAGCACGTGGTGGCCTTCAACTACAGCGCCGCGCCCGATCGCTTCAAAGTCATCGCACAGACCTTGGGCATCGACTGTCGTGGCCTCAACCACAAGCAGATCAGCCAGCGCCTGGTCGAGCACCTGATCGCCCTCAAGCATGCGGTTGGCTTCCATGAAACCTTGAGCCTGCATGGGGTAGGGACGACGGACATTCCGTTCTTGTCGCAGCACGCCATGCACGACCCCTGCATCCTCACCAACCCGCGCAGCTCGAGCCAGCGCGATGTCGAGGTGGTGTATGGCGAGGCCCTCTGACCCACAGGGTGATGCCCTGGCCGGGCTGTTGGGGCTGAGCAATCACACCGTACGCAAAAGTCATTATCCGGAGTTGGCGGTACGCCTGGAGGAACTGGAAGCCGAGCGCAATCGCTACAAGTGGCTGTTCGAGCATGCCGTGCACGGGATTTTCCAGGCCAGCCTTGTCGATGGCATGCGCGCTGCCAACCCGGCGCTGGCACGCATGCTGGGCTACCCCGATGCACCTGCGCTGCTGCTCTCGCGCCGGGACCTGGCCAGCCACCTGTTTGCCGGAGGCCAGGACGAGCTGCTGGCCATCGCCCAGTCGTTGCAACGCGAACAAGCGCTGCTCGGGTATGAGACCCAGTTGCGCCGGCGTGACGGCAGCCATATCGACGTGCTGATGAACCTGCTGTTGCGCCCCGACGAGCCGGGCGTGGTGGAAGGCTTCGTGGCCGATATCACCGAGCGCAAACTGGCCCAGCAACGTCTGCAGCAGCTCAACGATCAACTGGAACAACGGGTCGCGGAGCGCACCAACGAACTGATCGAGGCGCGTGACGCCGCCCAGGCGGCCAATCGCAGCAAGGACAAGTACCTGGCCGCCGCCAGTCATGATCTGTTGCAACCCCTCAATGCGGCGCGGCTGCTGATTTCCACGCTGCGCGAGCGCCGTTTGCCCGGTGCCGAGCAGCAGTTGGTCGAGCGCGCGCACCAGGCGCTGGAAGGTGCCGAAGACTTGCTGACCGACCTGCTGGATATCTCCCGGCTGGATCAGGCCGCGATCAAGCCGGACCTTGACCTCTACAGCCTGGACGAAGTGCTGGCGCCCCTGGCCTCGGAGTTCCAGCCAGTGGCCGAGGCTGCCGGCCTGGGCTTGCGGGTGCGCAGCGGCCGCTTGGCCGTGCGTACCGATCTGCGCCTGTTGACGCGGATTTTGCGCAACTTTATCAGCAACGCCTGCCGCTACACCGAGCAGGGGCAGATTCTGCTCGGTGCCCGCCGCCAGGGCGAACATGTGCGGCTGGAGGTCTGGGATACCGGGCGCGGTATTGCTGCGGATCGCCTGCAATCGATTTTCCTCGAGTTCAACCAGCTGGACGTGGGGCGCGCCGCCGACCGCAAGGGGGTGGGGCTGGGCCTGGCCATCGTCGAGCGCATTGCGCGCATTCTCGAGTATCGAGTACAGGTGCGTTCCTGGCCGGGCTGTGGCTCGGTGTTCAGCATCGAGGTGCCGTTGTCGGCACACCTGCCGCACGTTCCTGCCGCGACGGCCCTGGCGCACACCGCCCTCGGCGACCCATTGCCGGGGCGACGCCTGTTGGTACTCGACAACGAGTCGAGTATCCAGCAAAGCATGGCAGCGCTGCTGCAGCAGTGGGGGTGCGAGGTGGTCACTGCGGCCGACTATAGCGAAGCATTGGCGGTACTTGCGGGGCGGGCACCGGAGCTGATCCTGGCGGATTTTCACCTCGATCACGGGGTGACCGGGTGCGAGGTGGTGCGTGACCTGCGCGGTTATTTTGGTCAGCGCATCGCCGCCGTGATGATCACGGCGGATCGCAGCGAGCAGAGTCGCCGGGCCATGCAACGCCTCGGCGCACCGTTGCTGAACAAACCGGTGAAGCCAGGCAAGTTGCGTGCGGTGTTGAGCCAGTTGCTCGGTTGAAGCAAACGCACTGATAGTGGCACGCGAGAATTTGTTACAAGCTTTTTGTCGCCAATACACCGTTTGTCCCCAGGAAAGCGCCGCGCAGGTGGTTTTTTTGTTATAAACCCGCGCCAGGGGAAGCACTTGTGGGCCTTTTCGGTCAATTGCACCGTCATTCCTGTTGCCCAGTGCGAATCTCGGCCGTAGACTGCCGCCCCCTGTAAATTGAGTGCCGGATGGTGCTTGAAGAATTCCGCTGCTGGCGAGTTGTTCGCCAGGAGCACCCGATTCGCCTTAATGCACGTATTTTTTATAGAGAAATCAATGACAAAGGAAAAGTTGCTGGCCATGCCGGCCGATGACTACATGAACGCTGAGCAACTGGCTTACTTCACCGCGCTGCTGCAGTCGATGAAGGTTGAGACCCATGAGCGCATCGAGCAAAGCCGTGTAACCATCGAAAGCCTGGATACGCCTGCCGATCCTGCCGACGCCGCCTCGGTCGAAGAAGAGCGCCACTGGTTGGTCAACGCGATCGAACGTGATCAGCGTTTGCTGCCGCAACTGGAGATGGCGCTGGGCCGTATCGCCGACGAGAGCTTCGGCTGGTGTGACGACAGCGGTGAGCCGATCGGCCTGAAGCGCCTGCTGATCAGCCCGACCACCAAGTACTGCATCGAAGCTCAAGAGCGTCACGAGCAGATCGACAAGCACCAGCGTCAAGCCTGACAGACACGGGTGTCCAACAAAAACCCCGGGGATCGCTCCCCGGGGTTTTTGCGTTTGTTGCCCTGCATCAATGGTAAAGGCTGTACACCGAAAGGAGCATGGATAATGGCGTTATAGTGGCTTTTAATGGCCGCACAATAACAACATGCTGCGTTGGAGCCCGAACATGCCGCGAAATGGATCGCTTTCTGGTGACTTGCTGGAGCCCGAAGCTACTTCGAGTGTTGCTACGCCCTGGTCGACGCTGTTGCTGCAAAGCCTGGTGCTGGTGGGGGTATTGGCAGCCATGGCCTTTGCCGATGTGTCGTTCTATGTGTGCTTGCCGCTGGCAGTGCTGGTCCTGTGGGCACCTCGCCTGCGCAAACCGGCTGCCGTTGTCGAGGCTGCCAGCGACCCGCTGGGCGAGCTGACCCGCGACCTTGCCAAGACCACCAGCCACAACGCGCTGTCGGCGGCGGGCGTGGCGTTCTCGGTGCAGCAATTGGCGAGCAAGTTGCAGTCGCAGTTGGACGCTGCTGTGCAGATTGTCAGCAGTGCCGAAGTCATGATCGGCACCGAGAAGGCCACCTCGCAACTGAGCCAGCATGCCTTGGTCGCCGCTCGCACCGCTCACCAGAGCAGCGCCAGCGGGCGCGTGGTGCTGGCGGAGTCGATCCAGCGGATGCACCACTTGAGCGCACGTGCCACTGCCAGCCGCGAGCTGATCGAGGCTTTGCACCAGCGCAGCGAAGACATCGCCCGGGTGACCCTGGTGATTCAGGCCATCGCCAGCCAGACCAACCTGTTGGCGCTGAACGCCGCCATCGAGGCGGCCAGGGCAGGGGAACATGGCCGTGGCTTTGCCGTGGTGGCCGATGAGGTTCGCGGCTTGGCCGGGCGCACTGCCACTGCCACGCAAGAGGTTGGCCTGATGGTCGCCGACATTCAGCAGCGTACGGCCCAGGTGGTCGAGCAGATTCGCGCCTTGTCCGATGACCTGCATAGCGGTGTCGACCAGGTCGAGCACACCGGTGAGCAACTGGACAGCATCGCCGGCCTGGCTGCCGGCGTGGAGCAGCAGATCGGCGAGATCGCCGAGGGTACCGAGACCAACCGGGTGCAACTGGACAGCCTGTTTCAGGCGGTGGCGCGCATGCGCAGCGACCTGCAGGCCAGCGACCAGCAAACCCAGCGGCTGGCCCAGGCCGCGGTGCAACTGGAGGGCCAGGCTGAAAGCATCAGCGAACGACTGGCGGAAGTCGGCCTGGATGATTACCACCAGCGTGTGTACGACCTTGCACGTCAAGGTGCCCAGCAGATCGCGGCACAATTCGAAGCTGACATTGCCCAGGGGCGAATTGGCCTGGAGGACTTGTTCGATCGTCATTACCAGCACATCGCGGGCACCGCGCCGGCACGCTACCAGACGCGTTTCGACCGCTATACCGATCAGGTCCTGCCCGCCATCCAGGAGCCCTTGCTCAAGCAGCATGAAGGGCTGGTGTTCGCGATTGCCTGTACCCAGCAAGGCTACGTACCGACCCATAACACGGCATTCAACCAGCCGTTGACCGGGGATGAGGCCGTGGACACCGCGCACAATCGCAGCAAGCGCAAGTTCGACGACCGTACCGGGATTCGTTGCGGCAGCCACCAGCAGGCAGTGCTGCTACAAACGTACACCCGTGACACGGGGGAGCTGATGCACGATCTTTCGGTGCCGATCCGGGTCAAGGGGCGTCATTGGGGTGGGTTGCGGCTGGGCTACCGTCCGCAGCAAGCGGTGTTCAATTGAGTCAGCTTTGTTACCGCTGATGCAAAACAGCTATGCGGTGGATAGCTTTTTCCGCTGCGGTGCAGGCCTTATCATGGCTATATCGTTAGGTTGCTAATAAATTCCGGAGGGAATGATGCATAGCCAAGTCGATGTAGCGGTGATGATCGGTAGTGGTGTGCCCCAGTCGCTGCAGGTATTGGGCAAGCGGATATGCTGGGTGGTACTGGTCAACGGCGAGCGCCGTGGTACGGCCTTTGCCAGTCGTACTGAAGCTCAGGAATGCCGTGCGGCATGGCTTGAGCAGTTGAATGCAGGCAGCCGGCCCGACGTGGCCTGTCAGGCCGGCTGAGGGTAATACCCGTCAACTTTCCAGGTAACGGGCCAGGGCGCAGGCCTGGTTGTGCTCACAACGAAAGCCCCTGACTCTTCCGGTGGCATGTTCGGTAACGTGGAAGAATGCCTTGCCGGCAGGGATTACCACATAGCGGGGTGTCGACACCGTAGTGGTAGAACAATCTGCACGGGAATGGGTATTGCCCTCTCGACGTAATTCGGTGTTTTCGTGCATATTCACTCCCCGGTGTATTGCGGATGATTTTCCGGCACTCATTTTGTTGAAGAGCCTGCGTTCATCTATCGCATTTTTATTGCGCTAGTGCTGTCAGACATGGCTTTTCTGATTGAGGAAATTTGCTGAACATCCACCACCCGGCCTGGACTGGCAGAAAAGGGTAAAGAATCCCGCTCGCGTGCGCGCCTGCCAGCCCAGACTATTCGTACGCTTATCCACTAGTCTTTCAGACTTCAAATTGAAGTGCCGGTGCTTCACGGAACCTTGGTGTCCGTGTGGCGGCGTCGTGTAATCGGTTTTGAGGAATTTTTCATTGGCAGTCAGTAATCTGGATACCCATGCCCTGTTTGTACTGGGCGATCTTCGGGCCAAATTGGTCAAACAGTTTCAATCGCGTTTTGTGTATGTCACCGAGCAAAACGCGGAAGGCCTGTATATGGCCGAAATCGATACTGAAGTGGCAATGGTGGTCGATGACAAACAACGTCTGGAACTCAAGGTCGGCGATCATTTTCGTGCCGCCGTGTTGCCCAGTCGTGAAGGTGGCAAGCTGGAAATTCGTTTTCGTGAAATCAAACTGACCGTCTATGGCCTGGGCGACTATGCGTTTGTCTCGGTGCCTGAGGGCGAAGGTATCGTCCTGCGTGAAGGTCAGGGCGTGGTGATGGTTTTTGCAGCGCACCAGCAGTTGCAGGAAGGTTTGAGCAAAACGCTGAAGACTGCCACGGGCAAGGCCGCCAAATGGCGCAAGGGTGAGCTGATCACCTTCAAGGCCAGCGAGTGAACGTACCGGCCGAGTCCGGCGGTCGCGCCGAGTTTCATGCCTGCCACCAGGCCAAGGCGCGAGAGCAGGCCGAGCAATGGCTGGCGCAGCGTCCGCATCTGCAAGGGGCGTGGTTCGATTGGGTCGCCACCCAGCTGTATCAGCTGGGCCCACCTGAATATGCGGCGATGGTTCGTCGTGAGCTGCAAAGGCTGACGACTTAGGCCTTGGTTGCCCGGTCGCGTGTGCTGCTGATTTCCCCCGGAACCTTGTCACCTGCCATGCGCTTGCGAAACAGCGCGGCCCGGGCCAGCAACAAGGTGGTCACCGGCACGGTGATTGCCATCAGGATCGGGATCAGCCAGGCGTGCAGCACCGGTCCTTGCTTGAGCGTCGAGAAGTACAGGATCGAGGCCAGAGCGACACACCAGGTGCCCAGGGTCGAGGCCAGGGCCGGCGGGTGCATGCGCTGAAAGAAGTCTTTCAGGCGAATCAGGCCCAGTGCTCCGCTCAGGGAAAACAGACTGCTGAGCAGCAACAGGACGGCGACCACTACCTCGACCCAGAACGGCAATTCGTTCAGGTTGTTCATTCGATCACCTCTCCGCGCAGCAGGAACTTGGCCAGGGCGAACGAGCCGACAAAGCCGAACAAGGCGATCAGCAGCGCCCCTTCAAAGTAGGTATCACTGGCATAGCGGATGCCGAGCACCAGCATCGTCAGCATGGCCAGGATATACAGGTAGTCCAGCGCCAGGACGCGGTCCTGGGCCGATGGGCCGCGAAACAGTCGGAACAGGGTCAGGGCCATGGCCAGTGCAAAAATGAACAGGCTGGCGAGAATGGCGTTGGCAAGCAGGCCTGTCATTCGAAGATCTCCATCAGCGGGCGTTCATAGGTGTGTTTGAAGTGCTCGATAAACTGCGCTTCGTCTTCCAGGTCGAACACATGCAACAGCAGGACGCTGCGGTCGAGTGCCAGCTCCGACCAGATGGTGCCTGGGACCACGGTGGTGATCATCGACAGCGCCGCCAGGCCGTGAGCATCGCGCAGCTCCAGTGGGATGTGGACGAAACGCGAGCGAGGCGGGCAGCGCTTGGCCGTCCAGACGCCCTTGGCAACCTGAAGATTGGAGATGAGCACGTCGAGGCCGACTCGCACGATCAGGCGCACAATAGTCCCGGGGTGGCGGATGCGCGCCGACAAGGGCCGCAGCGGTGCCATCAGAATGGGCGCGAAAAACCCCAGCAAGGCCCCCAGCAACAGGTTGCCGGGGCTTACCGAGACGTTCAGGACCAGCCACAGCAGCCACAACGACAACGACAGCAGGGGGGCAGGGAACAGGCGCTTCATGGTTGCACCTGTACGCTGGTGGCCTGGGTGGTCGGTCCGGGGATCGCCCGGGTGCCGAATACGGCGCTGATGTATTGCCCTGGGTCCTGCAGGCTGGCGGCGGTGTCCTGGGTGTAGCGCAGCAGGGGCTCTGCACGCACGCTCAAGGCAATGCACAGGCCGAGCAAAGCAACGATGGGGATGCACTCGAAGCGCCGCAATAGGGGTGAAGGGCGTTCCTGAGGGGTCCAGAAGCGTTGGATGCCAACCCGCGTCATGGCGATCAGCGACGCCAGCCCCGAGAGCACCAGCAGCGCGACCAGGGTCCAGCCCTGTACCGAAAGCGCTTGCTCGGGGGCAACACCCAGCCCTTGGGGGTTGAACAGCGCAGCGATCAGGTTGACCTTGCCGATGAAGCCCGAGAGGGGTGGCATGCCGATGATCAACAGCGCACAAGCGATGAAGCTCAAACCGAGGAAGGCCATGGTCCAGGGGATCACTTGGCCGATCACGGCCTTCTGCTCGTCATCGAGGTTGATGCCCTTGGGGGGATGCAACGACTCCAGCGGCGAAGGGTGGCAATCGTCGTCATCGAGTGGCAGCTCGTTGGCCGAGCGGGAGCGCTCGATCAGTTCCGCCAGCAGGAACAGGGTGCACAGCGCCAGGGTGGAGCTCACCAGGTAGAACAGGGCGCCTGCGGTCAGCGCCACTTGGCCGAAGCCGATGGCCGCCATCAGGGTGCCTGCCGATACCAGGATGCTCAGGCTGGCCATACGTTCCAGGCGCTGGGCAGCGAGGATCGACACCGCGGCACAGGCCAGGGTTGCCAGGCCACCATAGATCAGCCACTCGCCACCGAAGAAGGCCGAGGCGCCGGCCTGCCCGGAAAACAGCAAGGTCCACAGGCGAAGCACGGTATAGATGCCTACCTTGGTCATGATCGCAAACAATGCGGCCACGGGAGCGCTGGCGGCGGAATAGGCCGGCACCAGCCAGAAGTTCAACGGCCAGATTCCCGCCTTGGCCAGGAAGGCGGTGGCCAGAATCGCCGCGCCTGCATGCAACAAGCCGCGATCGGCTTCGGGCACCAGCGGGATTTTTACGGCCAGGTCGGCCATGTTCAGGGTGCCGGTGACGCCGTAGAGCATGGCTGCGCCAACCAGGAACAGCGACGAGGCGAACAGGTTTATGGCGATATAATGCAGGCCAGCCTTGACCCGTGCCCGTCCCGAACCATGCAGCAGCAGGCCATAGGACGCCGCCAGCAGGACTTCGAAGAACACGAACAGGTTGAACAGGTCGGCGGTCAGGAAGGCGCCGTACAGGCCCATCAGCTGGATCTGGAACAAGGCGTGGAAGCTGGCCCCGGCGCCGTCCCAGCGGGCCATGGCAAACAGCAGGGCGCTGACCCCGACGATCCCGGTCAGCACCAGCATCAGTGCAGATAGACGGTCGACTACCAGCACGATGCCAAACGGCGCCGGCCAGTTGCCGGGCAAGTAGACCCCGATGGAGCTGGCCTGGCCCTGACCCTGGACCCAGAGCAGCAAGGTGATCGAGATCGCCAGCCCCAGCAGGCTGGAGAACAGGTTGAGACGGGCCTTGAGTGGACGGCGCTTCTCGCCCAGCAGCAGCATCAATGCTGCCGTCAGCAACGGCAGCAGGATAGGGGCGATGATCAGTTGGTTCATGAAACTCATTCGTTGGACTCCCGGCCATCGACGTGGTCGGTGCCGGTCAGCCCGCGCGACGCCAGGAGCACTACCAGGAACAGTGCGGTCATGGCGAAGCTGATGACGATGGCGGTGAGTACCAGGGCCTGGGGCAGCGGATCGGTGTAGTGGAGCAGGTCCTGGGGCACGCCATCCTTGATGATCGGTTCCTTGCCGATGAACAGGCTACCCATGCTGAAGATGAACAGGTTGACGCCATAGGACAGCAGGCACAGCCCCATCACCACCTGGAACGTCCGTGGCCGCAGGATCAACCAGACTCCGGAGGCGGCAAGCACACCAATGGCGATTGCGATGACTTCTTCCATCAGGCGGCTCCTGTCTGAGTGGCTTTGGGCTGGCTGGCGGGGCGGTGTCCACGTACCGACTGGTGGGCCAGGGCAGTGAGGATCAACAGGGTCGAGCCGACCACCACGGTGAAGATGCCGATATCGAAGAACAACGCACTGGCCACATGGATATCACCCAGCAGCGGCAGGTGCAGGTGGACGGTATGGGTGGTCAGGAAAGGGTAGCCAAGCAGCATCGCGCCGCCGCCGGTGAGGGTGGCGCACAGCAGGCCCATCCCCATCCAACGCAGCGGACGCAAGCTCATTTGCGCCTCGACCCACTGGGTACCGGCGACCATGTATTGGAGGATGAAGGCGACCGACATCACCAGGCCGGCGACGAAGCCGCCGCCAGGCTGGTTGTGCCCGCGCATGAACAGATACATCGATACCACCAGGGCGATCGGCAGCAGCAGGCGTACAAGCACAGCCGGCACCATCATGAAGCCCAGGGCCGTGTCGGCAGCCTGGCGCGGGTTGACCAGGTCGGTGACTACGTCGGGTGCCAGCAGACGTTGCTGGGCAGGCAACTGCATGCTTTCGCGGGGCGGGCGGAAGCGACGCAACAGGGCGAATACGGCCAGGGCCACTGCCACCAGTACGGTCACCTCGCCGAGGGTGTCGAAGCCGCGGAAGTCCACCAGCATGACGTTGACCACATTCGAGCCACCCCCTTCAGGCAGTGCCCGGCTCAGGTAGAACGACGAGATGATGTTGGGGGTCGGCCGGGTCAGCATCGCGTAGGACAGCAATGCCATCCCGGCACCGACCATCACCGCGAGGATGAGGTCGCGCAGGCGCCGCAGGCGCGCCCGCTCCTGGCTGCCAGGCAAGGGCGAAACACCCTCGATACGCCGGGGCAGCCAGCGCAGGCCGAGCAGGATCAGGACGGTGGTGACCACTTCGACCACCAGTTGGGTGAGTGCCAGGTCGGGTGCCGAGAACCAGACGAAGGTGATGCAGGTCATCAGGCCGCAGACGCTGACCATGGTCAGTGCCGCCAGACGGTGGTACTTGGCTTGCCAGGCCGCGCCCAGGGCGCAGGCAATGGCGATCAGCCAGAGCATGACGAACACGCCGGAACCCGGGATTTTCGGACGATCGCCCCAGCTCAGCCCGCTCTGCAGCATCGGCAGCAGGCCGGCCAGCAGGGCGGCCAGCACCAGCATGAACAGCTGCTTTTGCAGGCGTCGGGTGGTCAGGGTGCGCTCGATGCGCCGCGCCATGCGCATCAGCAGCACCTGGCCATGCTCGAACAGGCGCTTGCCGTTGAAACGTTCGATCAATGGCGGTTGAGGGAAACGTCCGAGCTTGAGCTGGTTGCGCAGCAACAGGTAGAGCAGCACACCGCCACTCATGGCGATCAGGCTCATGATCAGTGGTGCATTCCAGCCATGCCAGATGGCCAGGCTGTACTCCGGCAAGGTGCCACCCACCACCGGCAGGGCCGCGGCGGCAAGCAGTGGTCCCACCGATTGGGCAGGGAACATGCCCACCACCAGGCAGGTCAACACCAGCAATTCAACCGGGGCACGCATCCAGCGCGGCGGTTCGTGCGGGGTGTGGGGCAGGTCGGTAGCGGGCGGGCCGAAGAAGACATCGACGGTAAAGCGCAAGGCATAGGCCACGCTGAAGGTCCCGGCCAGGGTGGCGATGACCGGCAGGGCCGTTTCGATCCAGGCGCTGGAGGTGATGAACACGGTTTCGGCGAAGAACATTTCCTTGGACAGGAAACCGTTCATCAGCGGTACCCCGGCCATGGATGCACTGGCCACCATGGCCAGGGTCGCGGTGAACGGGATCAGCCGGAACAGGCCGCTGAGGCGGCGAATGTCACGGGTACCGCTTTCATGGTCGATGATGCCGGCGGCCATGAACAGCGAGGCCTTGAAGGTGGCATGGTTGAGAATGTGGAACACCGCCGCGACGGCTGCCAGCGGGCTGTTCAGTCCCAGCAGCAGGGTGATCAGGCCCAGGTGGCTGATGGTGGAGTAGGCCAGCAGACCCTTGAGGTCATTCTGGAACATGGCGGCGAAAGCCCCGAGCAGCAGGGTACAGGCACCGGCGCCACCGACGATCCAGAACCACTCTTCACTGCCGGAGAGTACCGGCCACAGGCGCGCGAGTAGAAACACCCCGGCCTTGACCATGGTGGCCGAGTGCAGATAGGCCGAGACCGGCGTCGGCGCCGCCATGGCATGGGGCAGCCAGAAATGGAAGGGAAACTGTGCGCTCTTGGTCAGGGCGCCGAGGAGAATCAAGGGAAGCAGGACGGGATACAAGGCGTGGCTACGAATCTGCTCGCCGGCAGCGAGGACCTTGTCCAGGTCGTAGCTGCCGACCACATGGCCGAGCAGCAGTACCCCCGCCAGCAGGCACAAGCCACCGGCACCGGTGACCATCAGGGCCATGTAGGCGCCACGACGGGCATCGGCGCGGTGGTGCCAATAGCCAATCAGCAGGAACGAGAACAGGCTGGTCAGTTCCCAGAAGAACACGATCTGGATCAGGTTGCCGGAGATCACCAGGCCGAGCATTGCGCCCATGAAGGCCAGGAAGAAGGCGAAGAAGCGCGGCACCGGATCCTGCGGCGACATGTAGTAGCGCGCATACAGCGACACCAGGGTGCCGATGCCCAGCACCAGCAGGGAGAACAGCCAGGCGAAGCCGTCCATGCGCAGGACCAGGTTCAGGCCAAGGCTCGGCAACCACAGGAATTCTTCGCGTATCACGCCCCCGTGGGCGATCTGCGGATACAACAAGGCGACCTGGACGGTGCCGACCAGGGCGACGAGGCCCGCCAGCAGCGACTCGCTGTTACGTGCGTTGTGCGGCAAGACAGCCGCCAGGCAGCTGCCGACGAACGGCAGAAGCAGTAGCACTATCAAGGACATAGATTTCTAATCTGCAGGAGTTTGTTACGGATCATACGTGGCGCTTTGTCGATCACCAACACAGAAGCTGTGCCAGAATCCTACAAACACGGCGTATTAAACGATTTTTTTATAACAGTTTTTTTCAAAGGATAGACCGGTTTTGCCAACTAGCGGCCGGCTTCTTGTTCATGGCCCGTGCTTTCGTGCACCGCGGGTTCCGGCGCTCGGCGCTTGATTTTCAGCTCGCTGACGATCACCGCAATCACGATCAACAGGCCGCCGACCAGGGCAATGCCCGGCAGGCGTTCGCCGGCAATGCGCCCGACCACACCGGCCCATACCGGTTCCCCGGCGTAGATCAAGGTGGCCCGGGTTGGCGAAACCGACTTCTGGGCCCAGTTCATCGCGACCTGGATCACCGCGCTCATCGCGCCCAGGCCAAGGGCGCTGAGCAACAGCAGCCAGGAGAAATCCGGTATTGGCTCCTGGGTGGGGACGACCATCAGGAACGACAACGCCGAGGCGGTCGCCAGTTGAACCACGGTCACCCTGCGCACATCGACTTTGCCGGCGTAGCGGCTGATCAGAATGATTTCCGCGGCGATGGCCACCGCACTGACCAGGGTGGCAATCTCGCCTGCACTCATGTGCAGCGAGCCACCTTCAGGCCCGGCCAGCAACATCAGGCCGAAAAATGCCAGGCCGATCCCAAGCGTCGGCATCAGGCCAGGGCGGCGGCCCAGCACCAGCCATTGCAGCAAGGGCACGAACGGCACGTACAGCGCAGTGATGAATGCTGACTGGCTGCTGCTGATGGTCTGCAGTCCATAGGTTTGCAAACCGTACCCCAGCATGATCGAGACACCGATCAGCACGCCGGCCTTGAGTTCGGTCGCGGTGAGTCCCGACAGGGCACGAGCCGACACCAGGCCGACGAATGCCGCGGCAAAGGCAAAGCGCAGGCCGACGAAGAACATCGGCCCACTCACCGTCATGACGTTGTGCACCAGCAAAAATGTACCGCCCCAGAGCATGGTGATAAACACCAGGACCAGTTCGGCCTTGCTCAGCCGGAAGGAAACGGAAGGGCGTTCGGGAGTGTTGGTCGGGGTCATGGCCTTGCACACGGAAGAGGAGCGACGCACAATTGCGGCGAAGTGGGCAGTATACTGCGCAAATCCCATCAGTGAGCAATATAGTGCACAAAGATTCCAGCCAGCGCGCCTCGGTGCTGCAACACGTCAGCCAGAACATCCGCCGCCTGCGTCATGCCGCCGAGCTCAGCCAGAGTGCCCTGGCAGAAAAATCCGGGGTCAGCCGACGCATGCTGGTGGCCATCGAGGCGGGCGAGAAGAACGTCAGCCTGACGACCCTGGATCGTATTGCCGAGGCGCTCGATGTTGCCTTTACCGACTTGATCCAGGCCCCGGACAACCGCGACCCGAGTCGAATCAACGAGCTTGCCTGGACCGGCGTTCACCCTGGAAGCAAGGCCGTACTGCTGGCGAGTTCGCTGGCCAGCCGGGAGGTGGAGCTGTGGGAGTGGCGCCTCGAGCCAGGTGAGACCTATCAGTGTGAAGCCGATGCCGATGGCTGGAGTGAGCAGCTGTATGTGTTTGAAGGTTACCTGACTCTGATCATCGAAGATCAGCGCCATGTGCTTCAGGCGGGGGATTTTTTCAGTTATGCCAGCAATCGAGTGCATGCGTACTGCAACGAGGACGATGTTGCGACGCGATTCGTGCGCAATGTGGTGATTTGATCGCTGGACAAGCCCGCTCCCACAGGAGCGGGCCAGAGCGCTCAGGTTATCGAGTATTGCTTGCCAGGTAGTCCTGGGTTGAAACCACTTGGGCATAGCCGAATGCCAACGAGGCCATGTAGGTGGCATGGACCTGGGCGGCCGGGGTGGTCACGCCGTTGAACGCTTGCGAGCGGGTGGCGCAGGCGTCATGGATCACCGTGGTGGCATAGCCGAAGTCGGCGGCGGCGCGGGTGGCGGCATCGATGCACATATGGCTCATGCTGCCGATGACAGTCACCGCCTCGGTCTCGTGCTGGTCCAGCAGCGATTTGAGGTTGGTGTCGAGGAAAGCATTGACCTTGTGCTTGAGCACCACCGGTTCGCCCGGCAGGGCTGCCGCCTTGGGGTGGATCTGGGCGCCTTCGGAACCCGGGGTGAAGAACGGCGCGTCGCTGGACTCGAACTCATGGCGTACATGCACTACCAGGTCGCCCTTGGCGCGCGCGGCCGCGAGGATTCTCGCGGCATTGTCAGCGGCTGAGTCCGCGCCATCCAGGGCCCATTTGCCGCCCGGAAAGTAGTCGTTCTGAATATCAATGACGATCAGTGCGTGCTTGCTCATTGCAAAAGCCTCGTGTGGGGGAGTGGTTGCGTCGAGGTGATAGTTATAGGCTTGAGCGGTGCGCTTGCGGATTGGCGCGAACGACAATTTGGCGGGAAAAACTGACAATGGCTAAAGGGGGCGATGTGCTGGAGATCGGCTTGCTGGTCTATCCCGGCGCACAGATGGCAGCGGTGCATGGGCTGACCGACCTGTTTGCCGTGGCCACTCGCCTGCGCCATGACCTGGGCGCCCTGGAGCGGCCGATACTGCGTGTCACCCATTGGAGTGAGGGCGAGGGACGACAGCTGGCGGTGTCATTCGACAGCCATCCCGGCGGCCCCTGTGCCCCTCGTGTGATGATCATTCCACCAAGCCTGACCCAGGCGCCGTCGCCGGAGCTACTCGAATGCTATTGCCAGGACCTGCGTAACTGGCACGGTAGTGGCGTGTTGCTGGTCTCGGTGTGTGTCGGTGTGTTTTTCATCGCTGCCAGTGGCCTGCTGGATGGCCGGGCAGCCACCACACACTGGAATTTCGCCCAATCCCTGGCTGAGCGTTTCCCCAAGGTCAAGGTGGAGGCCAACCTGCCGTTGCTCGACGATGGCGACATCATCACCTCGGCTGGCCTAATGGCCTGGACCGACCTGGGGTTGAAACTGATCGAGCGCCACCTGGGCGAAACGCTGGCAGCGGAGACCGCGCGCTTCCTGGCGGTGGAGCGCGTTCCCGCGGCAAAGCGGCCGGGGAGCGTGTTTGCACCGCGCCTGGATCATGGTGACGAAGCGGTGCTCAAGGTCCAGCATTGGCTGCAAAGCAGTGGGGCGCGGGATGTGAACCTTGCCGCGATGGCCGATTGCGCCGGATTGGAATCCCGTACTTTTCTGCGCCGGTTTCGCAGTGCCACGGGGTTGAAACCCACCGAGTACTGCCAACAAGTGCGCGTTGGTCGTGCCTGCCGAATGCTCGAGTTCACCAACCGCAGCATCGATCAGATCGCCTGGGGGGTGGGCTACCAGGACCCGGGTGCCTTTCGAAAAGTGTTCTTCAAGGTCACAGGTGTTGCTCCCAGCGACTACCGCCGCCAGATGGCGGGTAACACTGGCTGATCCTACTTTGGTACCGGTGTGGCTGCTTTTTCCGGATTCGCCTGCTTATTATTGCCGGCAAACCAGACGGAGATGCCCATGAGTGCACCCCAGCAACCCGAACCCTCGAGCGTCGACGTGCTGATCATTGGCGGTGGACTCAGTGGCGCCCTGCTGGGCGCGCAATTGCTGCGTCAACCTGGCCGCCGCCGGGTGATGGTCATCGAGCCGCGCCCCGAGCTGGGCCGCGGTGAGGCCTACAGCGCCACTCAGTTGGGCCACACCCTTAACGGCAATGCTGCGCGGATGAGCGTCGATCCGGACAACGCCGACGATCTCACCCAATGGCTTGAGCAACACATCGCCGCCGGAGGGTGGCCCGAAGCTGCCCAGCAGGAAGTGCCAGTAGCCGAGCTGTTCCCACCGCGGGGGTTGTTCGGCTGTTATGCACGCCAGCGCTTGGCCGAAGCCCAGGCGTGGGCTGAGCGGCATGGGTCGTGGCTTGAGCATGTAAAGGCCGAGGCGATCGACCTGCAGATGGAAGAGCAGGGCGTCGTTGTCACCTTGGCCGATGGCAGATCCTTGCGTGGCGCCCGCGCCGTGCTGGCCACCGGCATGTTCGCGGCGGCCCGTACGGCGCGGATCGATGACGACAGTTTCAACGCAGCTTCGGTGGACCCTTGGGATGTCACGGCCATGGGCAAGCTCGACCCGCAGGGGCGGGTGTTGATCATCGGTTCTGGCCTGACCATGGTCGATGCACTGGTCTCTCTCGATGTGGCGGGGCACCGGGGGCCCATCGAGGTGTTCTCCCGGCATGGGCTGTTGCCTCAGGTGCGACGCCAGCCACCCGCCTGGAACGACTTTCTCGCCACCGATCCCGATGTGCGCAGCCCGCTGCAATTACTGCGTGTGTTGCGCGCCGAATGCCGACAGGCACAGGCGCAGGGCATTGACTGGCAGGCGCCGCTGGACACGGTGCGAGTGCACATAGCAAGGCTCTGGAGCCAGGCCAGTGACCGCCAGCGCCGACAGTTCGTGCGCCATGTGCGCCCGTGGTGGGAAAGTCATCACCATCGCTCTCCACCCCAGGGAGAGGCGTTGTTGCAGCGTTTGTTGCAAGAGGGCCGCTTGCAGGTTCATGCCGCCTCGCTTCAGCGCGTGATATCGGCGCCTGGCGTGTCGCCGACCATTGCCGTGCGGTTTCGTGGCCAGTCGACGATCAGGGAGATTGAAGGCGCGGCATTGATCAACTCCAGCGGCATCGAGTACGACTGGCGGCGGGTGGATCGTGCCTTGCCCCGGCAACTGCTGCAGCGTCGGCTGGTTCGATCGGGGCCATTGGCCCTGGGGATCGCCTCCGACGCTGGCGGGGCCGTGCAGCAGGCCGACGGCCACTTCAGCGATCGGCTGTTTGCATTGGGCCCGCCGCTGCGCGGGATGTGGTGGGAAAGCACCGCGGTAACCGATGTTGCCTTGCAGGCCAAGGCCCTGGCCTTGCGCCTGGCCGCCGTTCAGGGCTGAACGGCGGTATCCGGGCCGGGCTCCAGGCACTGAGAAACTTCTTGACCTTGAGTTAACTCGAGGTTTTACCCTGCGTGCCGTTGCATCGCAAGTTTACTGGCAGGGAGAGGTGCCCATGATGGTTTCAGAGCGTCGCTTGTGCTTTACCCAGATGATCGAGTTCGAGGTGATGCCCGCTTGCCAGCACGCCTTGGTCCAGGCGTTGGTTGAGCGCAGCGAGATGTTGGCGTCGAGGCATTCGGGGTTGATGGGTGCGAGCGTCCAGGCCAGCGATGATGGCAGCCGTGTACTGCAATACCTGCAATGGCAGTCTCGCAATGCCTGGGAGGCGGCGACCAGCAGCTTCGAGCAGGAGCCGTTCCTGCAACTGATCCGCCAGCACCAGGCCAAAGGTGTCAACTTTGCTGCCTTCCAGACATTCAGCAGCCTGGTGCGCAGCACCTCGGACGGCTTGCATTGCCCGTTGCCGCCTCAGGAGTACCAGGGTGAATGATGCGGGTAATGGTCGAGGCGGGCACCGATGACCATTTCGCTGATCCAGGCCGTGAGGATTGAGCTGTAGGCTTTCTGGCTGCGGTCACTGGAGAGCGCATGGTCGGCGCCGTCGACGATCCGGTGTGTCAGGGAATGGGCACTGACGAACGCCGAGCGGTAGCTCATCAGCGTGCTGTGGGGCACATAGTCGTCCTGTTCTGATTCGACCAGCAGCACGTCACCGGCAAATTCGGCGCAAGCTCCCAGCGCACGATTATCGGCCGGGCCCAAGGGCTGGCGGCGGTAATCGGTCAGGCGCTTGCGATCAAGGCCCTGCTTGGGCATTGTCCATTCATCGTCCCAGTACAGCGCTGGCACGCGCATGGCCAGCCACTTGACCGGCCGCAAGGCGGTCAGCAGGGTCGCCAGGTAGCCCCCGTAGCTGCTGCCGATCACGGCGATAGCGCTGGTGTCGACCGCAGGGTGGCTGACCAGGCGGTCGTAAGCGGCCACCAGGTCTGCCAGGTTCTGTTCACGGGTGACGCTCAGGCGCTGACTTTCGGTCTTCTCATGACCGCGCAAGTCGAAGGTCATGCACACACAACCCAGGCCGGTTATCTGTTTGGCCCGCGCCAGGTCACGCTGCTGGCTGCCGCCCCAGCCGTGGACAAAGAGAATGCCGGGTATCTTGTCGCCGGGGCTGACGATGGTGCCGGCAATGCTCTCGTCATCGACCCGGATTTCGATCGGCTCACTATGGATGGTCATAGTCGCGGATCCGTGCGTACTTGCAGATTCTTCCGATTTCACTGTCGTCCCCCTGATAGAAGATGGTCGCATCGGCGGGCAGCTCAGGCGTGTCGAATGCTTCATGGGTGGAGGCGCGGATACGTGTGAGTGCCGGATCCGCAGCAAATGCCTGCAGCGCCAGGACCTCGGCACTGCTTGCGCCTCCAATGCGCCAGGATTGTTCGAGTACGCCACTGCGCGCTTTGCCTTGGTCGTTGAGGCCGAGTGCGACGTCGTAGTTGCGCCGTGAGGCCATGAACCCTGGAAGGGTGTGGAAGGCTGCCAACTCGTAGGTTCTGGCCTGGGTGATGGCCAGGCGCAGGTGATCCTCGAGTTCCAATTGCAGCAACGTGTCGTAGTCGCCACGCACCAGAACCAGGTCCGAGCCGCCATAGATTTCTTCGCCGTCGTGGTCGCGTGTCAGTTGTTGGGTGCCGTAATAGCTGCACAGGATCCCGGCAACCAGCGCCTGGCCGACGCTGAAGGTCTGTACCTGGGTCAGGTTCTCCTCCAGGGTCAAGCCCCAGAGTGCAAGCTCCTGTCTGTCCAGGCCTTGCAGCGCTTGTTCAACCTCATGCATTGAGGTGACCACCGTTTGACCTCGCCCCGCCGTGGCGCGTACGGGCTTGATCCGCAGCGGGCCCTCGCGCAGTAACAGCGCCGCCGCCTGGGTAGCGTCCTCCACGCTGAAGACGGTGTAGCCGCGCAGCAAGGCGTCGCTGGCCTGGCGGGCAAAGTCGTCGGTCCAGCCGAGGGGGAAGCGGGCATTGGCCGGTAGCGGATGAGAAATCGCCTTGGTTGCCATGTACGGATGGCTCACCACGCCACCGAACAAGTCCGCGGTCGAGCTAATTCCCAGCGCCCGGCAGTGCGCCGGGTCGACGAGGGTTTCGGTGGGCAGGTAATAAAAGTTGTCACGTAGCGTAGGCGGCCGGCTGGGAGTAACGACCTGGGTCTGGAGCAATTGCGCCAGACGCTCGGCAAGCTTGAGGTGCACGCTGTGTTCGTGTTCCGGGGTGTGCTCGCGGGTGTCGAGTAGTACGACACCTTGTTTCAGATCGGTCGAACGGGGCATGGATGCATCCTCGGCAGCTAGGCGCTTGCAGGGTTTGCTTGTGAAGGGCTCTAAGAGTTGTGAAGGCTCAGGGGCCTGGAAGTTCACTGCGCAGGATCGACGGAAGAAGGGATCAATCCTGCCGGGCGGTTGCCGGGGACTGAAGGCTGTTCCATTATCTGCGCCTAAAACATCGGATGCCGTGGTAGCAGGAGTCAGCATGAATACTCAGTCTTCAACGCAGGAAGCGGTTACCGCACGCCTGGCAGCTATTCGCCAGTTGATTGACCGGCAAGGCATTTTTGCTCTGTTGGTACCTTCGGCAGACCCGCACCTCTCCGAGTACCTGCCGGAATATTGGCAGGGCAGGCAGTGGCTTTCCGGTTTCCACGGCTCGGTGGGTACCTTGGTCGTAACCGCAGATTTCGCCGGACTCTGGGCTGACAGCCGTTATTGGGAGCAGGCGGAGCGAGAGCTTGCCGGTAGCACTATCGAATTGATGAAGCTGCGACCCGGCAGTCCGGGGCCGCTGGACTGGCTGGCCGAGCAGACCCCGGAGGCAGGGGTGGTGGCGGTGGATGGTGCCGTGATGGCGCTGGCGTCGGCGCGCCAGCTTGAAGATCGCCTCGCTGCTCGTAGTGCACGCTTGTTGACCGACCAGGATCTGCTCGCCCAGGTATGGCGCGATCGTCCAGCACTGCCAAATTGCCCGGTGTATCAGCACTTGCCTCCCGAAGCGACCGTGACACGTGGTCAGAAGCTTGCCCAGCTGCGCGAGGCAATGCGCGAGCGCGGCGCTGGCTGGCACTTTATTGCGACGCTTGACGACATTGCCTGGTTGTTCAACCTGCGTGGTAGTGATGTCTCTTACAACCCGGTGTTCGTGGCCTTCGCGTTGGTCAGCGAGGAGCAGGCGATCCTGTTCGTTGCACCGGGCAAGCTCGAATCGCAACTAAGGCAGGTATTGGAACTCGACGGTATAGAAGTACGTGACTACGACGCTATCCAGGCGGGCCTCGCCGCAATTGCGCCGGGTAGCCGATTGCTGGTCGATCCGGCGCGGGTCACCTGTGGCTTGATCGGCCAGTTGCAACCAGAAGTGCAACTGGTCGAGGGACCCAACCCGACGACCTTGGCCAAGTCACGGAAAAGCGCAGAGGATGTGCTGCATATTCGCAGGGTAATGGAGCAGGACGGCGCCGCACTGTGCGAGTTTTTTGCCTGGCTGGAGTCGGCACTTGGACGCGAGCCGGTCACTGAGTTGACGGTCGATGAGCGGCTCAGTGCAGCCCGAGCCCGCCGTCCGGGCTTCGTTTCGCTGAGCTTCTCGACCATCGCTGCGTTCAACGCCAATGGCGCCATGCCACACTATCGCGCCACCGAAGCGTCGCATGCGTCTATCGAGGGTGATGGGCTGCTGCTGATCGACTCGGGCGGGCAGTATCTCGGCGGTACGACAGACATCACCCGCATGGTGCCGGTGGGCACGCCCAGCTTTGAGCAGAAGCAGGATTGTACGCGGGTGCTCAAGGGTGTGATCGCGTTGTCGCGGGCTCGCTTTCCGCGTGGCATTCTTTCGCCATTGCTCGATGCCATCGCACGGGCGCCGATCTGGGCTGACCAGGTCGATTATGGGCACGGAACCGGGCATGGGGTCGGTTACTTCATGAATGTGCATGAAGGGCCGCAAGTCATCGCGTATCAAGCCAACCCGGCGCCCCAGACCGCCATGCAGGCGGGGATGATTACCTCGATCGAGCCGGGCACCTATCGTCCAGGGCGGTGGGGCGTTCGAATCGAGAACCTGGTGTTCAACCGTGAGCTGGGGCGTAGCGAGTTTGGTGATTTCCTTGAGTTCGAAACCCTCACGCTATGCCCGATTGATACGCGCTGCTTGCTGCCAGAGCTGCTGAGCGAGCAGGAGCGCAGTTGGCTAAATGACTATCACCAGCAGGTGCGCGAGCGCCTGGCGCCGTTGCTCGACGGTAGCGCCCTGCAGTGGTTGCAGGTACGCACCCAAGCGCTCTGAGCACGAGCGCGTTCTATAAATGAAAACGGCAGCCTGGGGGCTGCCGTTTTTTATGAACAGGGCTTATTTGCAGATCACGATCATGCTGCGACTGGTGTAGCCAGCGGGATTGAGCCCGAAGAGATAGTCGCCGGGCTCGGCATCGTCTTCACCTGAGCGCGCGATGACTTTGTAGCCTTTTTCCCCGCAGGCCACCGTCGCTTTGCTATAGCACTTGTCCCAGGACGACGACAGGCCTGAGCAATTGATGTGCAGGCCCTTCTTGCCGCGCTTGACTTCGGTTTTTGCAGTCGCCGCACACCCGGCAATGGCCAACATAGCCAGGATGAGCAAAATTCGTTTCATTCCCGTCCTTAATACGTACCGGATCTATCGCCCGGGTCTAATGCGTGTAGCGTCTTCCTGATGCTCGATTGCGTCCATGTCTTGTCAATTAGATAGCTTCAAGGTTGACGTAAGATGACAGCTTAAAGACGCAGGCGGCGTGGCACAATGTTCCGTTCCGATTTAAATGCAAATATTTCTCAAATCAGTCGGCGGCGACCAGTGCCGGCGTTTCTTTGCGCATCGACAGCGTAGCGCCTACTGATGCAGTAATGATGGCGGCAATGGCCAGCCATTGCGCTGTAGTCAACACCTCGCCCAGGAACAGTAGCCCAGAAAGCGCACCGAAGGCGGGTTCGATACTCATCAAAGTGCCGAAGGTCCTGGCGGGCATGCGCGTAAGGGCGACCATCTCGAGGCTGTAGGGCAGGGCCGTGGACAATATCGCCACACCCAGGGCGATAGGTAGCAGGGCCGGCGTGAGCAAGGCGCTGCCAGCGTGGGCGATGCCGATCGGGGCGACAAAGAGCGCAGCGATCATCACTCCCAGGGCGGCTGTCTGGATACCGTTTTCGGCGCCTGCCTTTTGGCCATACAGAATGTACAGCGCCCAACACACACCAGCCCCCAAGGCGTAGCCGGCACCGACCAGGTCGATACCGCTGCCCGTCTGGCCGATGGGGATCAACAGTAGCAGGCCGATTACGGCAAGCCCGATCCAGAGAAAGTCGACGGCCCGGCGCGAGGCGTAGAGCGCGACGGCGAGGGGGCCTGTGAATTCGAGTGCGACGGCAATGCCCAGAGGCACCGTGCGCAACGACATATAGAAGAGGAAGTTCATGCCACCCAGGGCCATGCCATAGATGATGACAGTGCGCAGGGTGCTGGCGGTCAGGCGCGCGCGCCACGGACGCAGGAGCAACAGCATGATGACGCTGGCGAAGATCAAGCGCAGGGTCGTGGTGCCTTGTGCGCCTACGATCGGGAACATGCTCTTGGCCAGGGATGCGCCGGACTGTATAGAGGCCATGGCGATCAGCAGCAGGCCGATGGGGAACAGCGTGGCGGCCAGGCTGCGGGGTTGGGCGTTCATCGAGGGTGGGTATTCCTTATTAGTAGAAGGGCGCACAAGGTCGAGGCCAGGCTTATGATGCTTAATGTGGTAGCTGTGAGCAATATAGTGCGCATTTTTCTTTTATTTGCCGGCTTTGCAATTAATCCTTGACGCGCCATTTAGTTTCTCTATAATTCGCCCCACTTCCGGCGTAGTCGGAACCGAAAACTTCTTGAGTTTCAAAGAGTTAGCGGTTTCAGGTGGTGCTGGAGGGGCTTCGATCGAAAGGTCGGCAGCGGTGAAAAGGTGGTTGACAGCGAATTGAAACGCTGTAGAATTCGCCTCCCGCTGACGAGAGATCGCAGCGAGTTAAGCGGTTGAAGTTGAAAGGCTTTTGCTAAAAAACTTCAAAATAAACGCTTGACACACTCTGAGGAAAGCGTAGAATGCGCGCCTCGGTTGAAGCGAAAGACTTCGGCCAACGCTCTTTAACAATCGAATCAAGCAATTCGTGTGGGTGCTTGTGAGCTCAGACTGATAGTCAAAAAGATTATCAGCATCACAAGTGGCTACACGAGAAGTCGAAAGACTTCGAATAAGTCATTTGAGATTGCTGAGCCAAGTTTAGGGTTTTCTCAAAACCCAAGCAGTATTGAACTGAAGAGTTTGATCATGGCTCAGATTGAACGCTGGCGGCAGGCCTAACACATGCAAGTCGAGCGGATGACGGGAGCTTGCTCCTTGATTCAGCGGCGGACGGGTGAGTAATACCTAGGAATCTGCCTGGTAGTGGGGGACAACGTTTCGAAAGGAACGCTAATACCGCATACGTCCTACGGGAGAAAGCAGGGGACCTTCGGGCCTTGCGCTATCAGATGAGCCTAGGTCGGATTAGCTAGTTGGTGAGGTAATGGCTCACCAAGGCGACGATCCGTAACTGGTCTGAGAGGATGATCAGTCACACTGGAACTGAGACACGGTCCAGACTCCTACGGAGGCAGCAGTGGGGAATATTGGACAATGGGCGAAAGCCTGATCCAGCCATGCCGCGTGTGTGAAGAAGGTCTTCGGATTGTAAAGCACTTTAAGTTGGGAGGAAGGGCATTAACCTAATACGTTAGTGTTTTGACGTTACCGACAGAATAAGCACCGGCTAACTCTGTGCCAGCAGCCGCGGTAATACAGAGGGTGCAAGCGTTAATCGGAATTACTGGGCGTAAAGCGCGCGTAGGTGGTTCGTTAAGTTGGATGTGAAATCCCCGGGCTCAACCTGGGAACTGCATCCAAAACTGGCGAGCTAGAGTAGGGCAGAGGGTGGTGGAATTTCCTGTGTAGCGGTGAAATGCGTAGATATAGGAAGGAACACCAGTGGCGAAGGCGACCACCTGGGCTCATACTGACACTGAGGTGCGAAAGCGTGG
>NZ_JANHLD010000005.1:0-137500 GCF_028682455.1 Pseudomonas putida | reverse complement strand
GGGAGTGAAAAACTCCCACGCCGAAAGACCAAGGTTTCCTGCGCAACGTTAATCGACGCAGGGTTAGTCGGTCCCTAAGGCGAGGCTGAAAAGCGTAGTCGATGGAAAACAGGTTAATATTCCTGTACTTCTAGTTATTGCGATGGAGGGACGGAGAAGGCTAGGCCAGCTTGGCGTTGGTTGTCCAAGTTTAAGGTGGTAGGCTGAGATCTTAGGTAAATCCGGGATCTTAAGGCCGAGAGCTGATGACGAGTTGCCATTAGGCGACGAAGTGGTTGATGCCATGCTTCCAAGAAAAGCTTCTAAGCTTCAGATAACTAGGAACCGTACCCCAAACCGACACAGGTGGTTGGGTAGAGAATACCAAGGCGCTTGAGAGAACTCGGGTGAAGGAACTAGGCAAAATGGCACCGTAACTTCGGGAGAAGGTGCGCCGGTGAGGGTGAAGGACTTGCTCCGTAAGCTCATGCCGGTCGAAGATACCAGGCCGCTGCGACTGTTTATTAAAAACACAGCACTCTGCAAACACGAAAGTGGACGTATAGGGTGTGACGCCTGCCCGGTGCCGGAAGGTTAATTGATGGGGTTAGCTAACGCGAAGCTCTTGATCGAAGCCCCGGTAAACGGCGGCCGTAACTATAACGGTCCTAAGGTAGCGAAATTCCTTGTCGGGTAAGTTCCGACCTGCACGAATGGCGTAACGATGGCGGCGCTGTCTCCACCCGAGACTCAGTGAAATTGAAATCGCTGTGAAGATGCAGTGTATCCGCGGCTAGACGGAAAGACCCCGTGAACCTTTACTATAGCTTTGCACTGGACTTTGAATTTGCTTGTGTAGGATAGGTGGGAGGCTTTGAAGCGTGGACGCCAGTTCGCGTGGAGCCATCCTTGAAATACCACCCTGGCAACTTTGAGGTTCTAACTCAGGTCCGTTATCCGGATCGAGGACAGTGTATGGTGGGTAGTTTGACTGGGGCGGTCTCCTCCTAAAGAGTAACGGAGGAGTACGAAGGTGCGCTCAGACCGGTCGGAAATCGGTCGTAGAGTATAAAGGCAAAAGCGCGCTTGACTGCGAGACAGACACGTCGAGCAGGTACGAAAGTAGGTCTTAGTGATCCGGTGGTTCTGTATGGAAGGGCCATCGCTCAACGGATAAAAGGTACTCCGGGGATAACAGGCTGATACCGCCCAAGAGTTCATATCGACGGCGGTGTTTGGCACCTCGATGTCGGCTCATCACATCCTGGGGCTGAAGCCGGTCCCAAGGGTATGGCTGTTCGCCATTTAAAGTGGTACGCGAGCTGGGTTTAGAACGTCGTGAGACAGTTCGGTCCCTATCTGCCGTGGACGTTTGAGATTTGAGAGGGGCTGCTCCTAGTACGAGAGGACCGGAGTGGACGAACCTCTGGTGTTCCGGTTGTCACGCCAGTGGCATTGCCGGGTAGCTATGTTCGGAAGAGATAACCGCTGAAAGCATCTAAGCGGGAAACTTGCCTCAAGATGAGATCTCACTGGAGCCTTGAGCTCCCTGAAGGGCCGTCGAAGACTACGACGTTGATAGGTTGGGTGTGTAAGCGCTGTGAGGCGTTGAGCTAACCAATACTAATTGCCCGTGAGGCTTGACCATATAACACCCAAGCAATCTGCAGCGCAGATTGTGGTGGTGAAGACGCATTGAACCGAAAGTTCAAAAAAACCACAGATTGTCACATACCCGATTCGCTGGAGTGTCTGCACAAGACCTTCTGGCAACAGAATTTCTTGACGACCATAGAGCATTGGAACCACCTGATCCCATCCCGAACTCAGCAGTGAAACGATGCATCGCCGATGGTAGTGTGGGGTTTCCCCATGTGAGAGTAGGTCATCGTCAAGATTAAATTCCGAAACCCCTATCTGCGTATGCAGGTAGGGGTTTTGTCTTTTCCGGGCCTGCAATCGCAGCGCCGCTTCCTCATGATATGGTTTCCCCCTGTCCGCACACAGCAACAGCCGCAGGGTCAGGCGCTCATGGCGCCTGACCCTGCTTCGTATTGAGTGTGGTGCGCAGAAATTGCCCAGGCTATGCGGGCTAGCTTGTTGGCCAGCGCGCAGGCAACTACGTTTGAGTGTCGCCGCATCCACCAGCGTGCACCCTGGCAGGTTGGCGAAGAACCGCATCATTTGCTGTCGTGAGAGCTACTTGCGAAACAGCTCTCGGCCGGGCTTATCCTGGCCGTGCAGATGAAAGGTGTGTTTGCCGAGGTCGATACCGACCAGTGCCAAATCGCTCATGGTGATGGTCTCCAGAATTAAAACACCCTGCGAAAGCGTAGCCCTCGCAGGGTGTCGGGGTGACCATCTCATTAACCACCCCGCAGGGTGGTTCTTTTATATCCATCAGCCATTCAGTCGCCGTAGTACTCGCAACCGCTGGTGCAGGTCTCGTGGATACGGACCTTGGAGAGCTCAGGCAGCAATGGCTTGACCTGGTCCCAGATCCATTTCGCAATCACTTCGCTGGTCGGGTTTTCCAGGCCAGGAATGTCGTTCAGGTAGTTGTGGTCCAGCTGTTCGTACAGCGGCTTGAAGATCGCCTTGATCTCGGAGAAGTCGCGGATCCAGCCAGTGTGCGGGTCCAGCGGGCCGGTGAGGTGCAGTGCTACTTTGAACGAGTGGCCGTGCAGGCGGCCGCATTTGTGACCTTCAGGAACGTGCGGCAAGCGGTGCGCCGACTCGAAGGTGAATTCCTTGAAAATTTCCACGATGTCTCAACTCTGAAAACCTATGCTGCCGAGCAGTTTACCAGCATGGTCACTGCAGTGGTTGCAGATGCGCGTGCAGCTCGCCGGATTCTATCAGCTCAAGTAACTCGTCACCCAGGCGCCGGCTCTCGGACATCGCGGTTCTCCAGTAACGCTGACGGCCGCTTGCGTCACCCATAAAGCGTTTGAAGTCGCTACGATCAGGCAGCTTGCCATAAGGCAGGCGGGCCAGGTACTGAGCCGAAGGGGCCAGCAGCAGTACGTTGCGCAGGCGCTGGGCATCGCCTCGACGCCAAGGCAACGCCTTGTCGAACCATCCGGGAATGACTCGGTCGGTGAAGTGCGGATAGAGCACGATATCGTCCCCCTGGTAGGGAAGGTCCAGGTGATAGTCGAGCAGGCCTCCATCGCGATAGGTGCCCTGGCCTACACCTGGAATGTCGCGCACGCCCTCCATCACCATCGGAATCGAACCTGAGGCCAGCAGGGCATGGCGCAGGTTGGCTACATCCAGAGGCAAGCAGCGGGAAGGAAAGTCGGTCAGCGGATGCAGCGGTGGGCCGTTACGGGCGTCATGCAGGATGATTCGCTCAAAGTGCCGGGCCAGTCGAGCGCGGCCGATCAGGTTGTCGGCAATCACCGAGGACAACCCCATCCCCAACCGAGCGCGATGATCATGGGCAAGCAGCCCGTGGCTTTTGACCACCATGATGTTGAGGCGGTAATCAGGGCTTTCGAGAATCTGTGCGTCGCGGCCTTGCAGCAATTCGTCCAGCATGCGCTGGCAGCTGCGGCTGACTTCGGCCTGGGTCACGCCCTTGGCAAAATCCTGTTCGGTGTACAGCTGGCCAAGACGCTGCAAGGCTTCACCGGGATTTGGCAAACAGGCACTTGCAAAGCGCCAGGAGCCGATCGATGCACCGATGAGCGCTCGTACACGCGGTGCGCTGGGTAGCCAATGGCCGAACAGCGCCAGGTCAAGGCCCTGGATGCCGAGGGCCTTCGGGCCGCCCGCGGCGCCTGGCAACACGCCTACATCGGCCGCCTGCAGCCCACGTTCGCGGATCTGTTGAAAGGCGCGACTGCCTGCCTTCAAGGTCAGGGCCGGGTACTTGATATGGATTGCGCTCATACGGGCCTCGCTCACGGGAGCCGGCGATTATAAGTTACAGCGGTCCGGTTGTGGGGCAGGGGTGCGCTATCATGTCGCCAGTTGTTTTCAGCTTCAATTAAGTTCGGTTGGTTAATCTAACCCCCGTAGAAACAGTATTGATCTCAACGGAGAGACACCATGAAAACTTTGACTGCCCTGTTTGCCACTGCTGCCCTTGCTCTGAGCGCCAACGTTGCCATGGCCAAGGACGTACAACCGGATGAAGTCGTAAAACTGGTTCAAGCCAAGACCATCCTGTCGCTGGACGAACTCAAGGCCAAGGCTGTCGCCAAACACCCAGGCGCCACCGTAACCGACTCGGAGCTTGAAGACGAGTACGGCCGCTACATCTACAAGGTCGAACTGCGCGATGCCCAGAACGTCGAGTGGGATGTCGACATGGACGCCAAGACCGGCGAAATCCTCAAGGACGCCCGGGATAACTAATGACGTTTCGACTGCCAGCAGCGCGGGTAGGTTTGCTTGCGCTGTTAGCCCTCTGCTCGCTGGCCTCGGCCCGCGACCTTGATCAGGATGAAGCCCTGCGGTTGCGCCAGCAGGGCATCATCCTGCCGCTGGAGCAACTGCTCAATGACGCCCTGGGTCGCTATCCCGGGGCGACCTTGTTGGAGGCGGAGCTGGAAGAGAAGCACGACCGCTACGAATACGAGGTCGAGTTGTTGACCCCCGAGGGGGTGGTGCGCGAGATCAAACTCGATGCATCCAATGGAGCGTTGCTCAAAGACGAGGAAGATGATTGATGCGCCTGTTATTGGTCGAGGACAACGTCCCGCTGGCAGACGAACTGACCCAGGGCCTGCAGCGCCAGGGGTATGCGGTCGACTGGCTGGCAGACGGTCGAGATGCTGTCCACCAGGGCCGTAGCGAACCCTATGACCTGATCATTCTCGACCTGGGCTTGCCCGGGTTGCCCGGCTTGGAGGTGCTGGCCCAGTGGCGTGCGTCAGGGCTCGCGACACCTGTGCTGATCCTGACTGCCCGCAGCTCCTGGGCCGAGCGGATCGAGGGGTTGAAGGCCGGAGCCGACGATTACCTGAGTAAGCCGTTCCACCCCGAAGAGCTGCAGTTGCGGGTCCAGTCGTTATTGCGCCGGGCGCGTGGGCTGGCCAATCAGACGACCCTGGAAGCCGCGGGCCTGCAACTGGATGAGGGGCGCCAGTGCGTGGTCCGTGACGGCGTCGATATCCAGCTCACTGCCGCCGAGTTCCGCTTGCTGCGCTATTTCATGCTGCACCCCCAACAGATCCTGTCCAAGAGTCACCTGGCCGAGCACCTTTACGATGGCGAGACCGAGCGCGATTCCAATGTACTGGAGGTCCACGTCAACCACTTACGCCGCAAACTGGGGCGCAGCGTGATCGAAACCCGCCGTGGCCAGGGTTATCGCTATGCCGGGAGTGGCGAGTGAAGTCGATCCAGGCAAGGTTGAGCCTAGGCTTGATCGCGGTTCTGGTGCTGGTGGGGTTGGCCCTTGCCCAGTTGAGCCTTTGGCTGTTCGAGGTCGGTTTGCAGCGCTACCTGGAAACCGGGCTGCGTAAGGAAAGCGAGAACCTGCTGGTGGCCCTGGTGCGCGGGCAAACCGGTCTTGAGCTGGATGAACGGCGGATCTCCTCGGCCTATAAACGCCCGTTCTCCGGTTACTACTTTCGAATCGATTTTGACGGCGGTAACTGGCGCTCGCGTTCGCTGTGGGACCTGGACATGCCGACACCGGCCACGACCGGCCTGCATACCGACCTCAAGCTGGGCCCAGAAAATCAGCAATTACTGGTGCTGCGCAGTGACTACCGGCGTTTTGGCCAGTCGATCTCGATCAGCGTCGCCCAGGACTACACCCCAGTGCGCGAGCAGTTTCGGCGCATGCAGCAGATTGGCCTGGGCATGGGGCTGGTGGCCTTGATGCTGGTACTGGTGCTCCAGCGAATTACCGTTACCCGTTCATTGCGCCCGCTTGAGCGCGCACGCGAGCAGATCGCCCAATTGCAGCAGGGCAAGCGTTCGCAGCTCGATACACAGGTACCCAGCGAGCTGGAGCCCCTGGTCGCGCAAATCAACCATCTGTTGGCCCACACCGAAGACAGCCTGCGCCGCTCGCGCAATGCCCTGGGTAACCTGGGGCATGCCTTGAAGACGCCCCTGGCTGTACTACTGAGCCTTGCTTCCAGCGACAAGCTCGACAACCTGCCGGAAGTACGGGCCCAGCTGCGTGACCAGTTGGAGCAGATCCAGCAGCGGCTGAGCCGTGAACTCAATCGTGCGCGTCTGGCCGGCGATGCCTTGCCGGGTGCGCAGTTCGACTGCGATGCCGAGTTGCCCGGGCTGCTCTCGACCCTGGGCATGATCCACGGCGAAGGCCTTGAACTGCGCCAGCAGGTGCCACCCGGCCTGCTCCTGCCCTGGGATCGCGAAGACCTGCTCGAACTGCTCGGCAATCTGCTGGACAACGCCTGCAAGTGGGCCGACAGCCAGGTACTGCTGAGTATCGAGGAACAGCCGGAGCACTACCGGATGCTGATCGACGACGATGGCCCCGGCATTCCCGAAGCGGCCCGAGCCCAGGTACTGGAACGCGGTACCCGTCTCGACGAGCAGGTCAACGGCCATGGCCTGGGGCTTGGGATCGTCCGCGACATCGTTGAAGCCTGGGGCGGACGCATGACCCTCGAGCAGAGCCCGCTCGAGGGCTTGCGGGTGTGCATCGAGCTGCCGCGCAGGGCTGGCCGATAGCAGGCGTAGTTCGCCGCTTTGCGCCAGCCTGCCACGATCAGCCAACGCCCCGGCAGGTCAGAAGTCGATGGTTCCGGAGAGCTTCACCAGGCGCGGCTCACCCTGGGTCAGGTAGCCGCCGTTGGCCGAGGCCCAGTAGTTCTTGTCGCTGATGTTCTCGACGTTCATGCGCAAGGTGATGTCTTTTTCCTGGACCTTGAAGCGGTAGCGGGCACCGGCATCGAAGCGGTTCCAGGTGGGCAGGCTGAGGGTGTTGGCCTGGTCTGCGTATTGCCCGCCGGTGCGCAGCATCCGTGCATTGAGGGCCACACCCTCCAGGCCTGGCACATCCCAGTCGACACTGGCGTTCAGCTGGAAGGTTGGCACACCGATGGCATGGTTGCCGTCGGTGCTGGCGTTCTGGGTTTTCTTCAGCTCCGAGTCAAGGCGCGTACCGCCGGCCAGCAGGCGCAGGCCCGGCAGGGGTTCGCCGAAGATGCTCAGTTCGATGCCCCGGTTCACCTGCTCGCCATCACGCAGATAAAAGCCGGTGTTGCTGTCCAGGTAGCCGTCGCTGGGTTTCTCGATGCGGAACACCGCAAGGTTGGCGCCAAAGGTACCCTGGTCGTACTTGATACCCGCTTCGATCTGCTTGGTGCGGCCCGGCGGGAACGCTTCACCGCGGTTGATGGCGTTGGCCGAGGCCGTCGGGCCCTTGGACAAGCCTTCGATGCGGTTGGCATACAGCGATACCGACTCGGTCGGCTTGTAGACGATGCCGTACACCGGCGTGGTGATGCCCTTGTCATAGAGGGCGCTGCGGCTGCCGTCATTGGCCGGGTTGGCCACGCCGCCCGAGGTGGTGCCGTCGTACAGGTAGTTTTCTACCCGCAACTGCTGTCGGCGCACTCCGGCGGTCACCAACAAGGTGTCGTCGAAAAAGCCCAGGGTGTCGGAGAAGGCGATGCTGCGGTTGCGGGTCTTGCCGGTCACACCGGGGTCACCTGGCTCGCCACCGGTGATGGTCACGGCGGTCGGCTTGGGCAGCGGCGTAGTGTTGTAGATGTTGGTAGGTTGGCCGCGATAGAAGACGTAGGCGTTTTCCTGCTGGGTCCAGATGGTCGAGGCGCCGAGGTTGAGCTGGTGGCTGACCGGCCCGGTTTGCAGCTTGCCATTGAGACCGCCCATGAAGGTGGTGTTGTCTTCGTTGTGTGGAATGAACGAGCCACCCATGGTTGCAGCGCCCGTGGCGGCGTTGGTCAGGGTCGGGGTGCCGTAGAAGCCGGTCTCGCGGGTGTGTTTGATACCACCGGCCAGGTAGGCGCTCCAGTTGTCGTTCAGGTCCCAGTCGCCACGCACCATGCCGAAGGTGTCTTCGGTCTCGGTGAAGGTCCAGTCCTGGCCGTAGTTGTGGCTGGCATCGGGGGCGCGGGGGATATCGGTGAGGCCGGCACCGAGCTGCACCGAGTTGCGCAGGTGGTTGACGCGCTCCTTCTGGTAGCCGAAATCGGTGGAAACACTGAAGCGATCACCCTGATAGTCGAGGCCGGCGACAAACAGCTTGCTGCGCTGGTCCTGATCGTCGACCGCTGTTTCGCCTTCACGCTGGGAGAGGTTCAGGCGGGCGCCAAAACGGTTGTCGGCACCGAAGCGCTGGCCGATATCCAGGTGCTCGCCGATGCGGCCATCGGTGGAAATGTCCTGGGTATAGCGGCGAGTCGGCATGTCGCCAGCGCGCTTGGGCTGCAGGTTGACGCTGCCGCCCAGGCCACCGCCGGTAGGGCTTACTCCATTGATAAAGGCATTGGGCCCCTTGAACACTTCGACCCGGTCCACCGCATCGGTGGAGATGATCTGCCGCGGCAATACGCCGTACAGGCCGTTGTAGGAAATATCATCGCCGCTCAACGGCAGGCCGCGAATCACGAAGACCTGCGACTGGTTGCCGAAGCCTACCGACTGGCGCACCGACGGGTCGTTGAGCAGCACGTCGCCCACGTCTTCGGCCTGCTGGTCCTCGATGAGCTTCGAGGTGTAGCTGGTCATGGTGAAGGGGACATCCATGTTGTCCTGGTTGCCCAATACACCCATCTGCCCACCCCGGGCTACCTGGCCACCGGCGTACTCTTCGACCGGCGCATTGCGCAGGGGCTTGGTGGCCTGGGCATTGATAGCGGTAGCGTCCAGTTCCAGGGCGGTGTCGGCGCCATGGGCGCCTACGCTGGCGGCGCAGCAAATAGCAAGAAGGGTGGGGCGATAGGGAAAGCGTAAAGCCATGGCGAAGGCCCTGTTAATGTTGGGTTGGCGCCTTCCTGGCTTTGCGAATGCTTCTTGGCCGCAAATATTAACAGGTGCATTTGTAAAACGTTATCATTCAGATACAAAATTTTACCTTCCCTCACACCAGGGTCAGGCCCAGCATCACCGGCAAGGTCAGCGCCGCCAGCAGGGTCTGCAGGGCGATGATATTGGCCATCAGCGGTGCGTTACCGCCCATTTGCCGGGCCATCACATAGGACGACGATGCGGTGGGCAACGCCTGGAACAGGATGGCGATAGTCGCCGCCTGGCCACTCAGGCCCAGTGCCCGGCACACCCCGAAGGTGGTCAGGGGCAACACCACGAACTTGAACAACGAAGCCGCCAGCAATGGCCGCTTGCCCAGGCCCTGGGCACTGCTTCCCAGCGCCGCGCCGACGCATAGCAAGCCCATGGGCAAAGCCGCCTGGCCCAGGGCCTCGAGGGTCGGCTCGATGCCTGCCGGCAACCCCAGGCCAGTAACGCGCAAGGCAATTCCGGTAGCGCAGCCAACGATCAACGGGTTGGTGGCGATCGCCCGGGCCACCGCGCGCAGCGAGCTGCGCGTGCCGCTATAGCGGGCAAAGACCATCACGCACAGCACATTCACGGTCGGCACGATAGCCGCATTGGCCACCGCGGCCAGGGCGATCCCGCCGCTGCCATAGATGCCGGCGGCCAGGGTCGCGCCAATGTAATTGTTGAAGCGCACGCCACCCTGGAACACCGAGGTGAAACTGGCACCGTCACCCGCCACCATGCCTTTGCACAGCACCAGCAACGTGGCGCCAATCACTGTCGAGAGCAACAGCACGGTCACCATGTCGAACACCGGCAGCCCTGTCAGGTCCGCCGTGGCCAGGCCGTGCATGAACAGCGCAGGCAACAACACGAAGTAGCTCAAGCGCTCGGCCGCAGGCCAGAAATGCTCACCCAGAAAGCCCCGGACCCGAAGCCAGCGGCCAAAGGCGATGAGCAAGGCAATGGGCACGATGGTGGCGAGGATCAGTTGCAGCATCAGACGGTTTCCCTGTCAGTCGGTTATCCCAATCGGGACGCGACATCAGGCTAGCCTGAAGCACTGAAAGAAAAAAACGCAGAATTTTCAACCAACCGTTGAGAAAAACTTCATGGTTGTTTCAGCGCCGTTTTCAACACGGCCGTCAGGTGGCGCCGGCGACTGCTGGCGTGTTCGATCAAGCCGACATGCCGGACCCGCTGCGGCTCACCGAAAGGCAGCAAGGTGACGTCCGGCAAGTGCAGCAGGTCTTCGTCCGCCAGGGGCACAATGGCCACGCCCAGGCCCATCGAGGCCATGTGCGTGAGGGCTTGCTGGCTGTCCAGTTCCATTTGCTCGCTGACTGGCAGCTGCAGCTTGCGCAACTCCTGCTCGATGATGCGCCCGGCCCAGGCGCGTTTGTCGAAACGCAGGAACGGCTGGGTGGCAAGCAGCTCGCGCAGGCTGACTCCCGCGAACGCAGCGCCGGCAACAGCCCAGAAGCGGTTCTGGTAGAGCGGGGTAAAGTCCAGGTTGGCGGGGTAGGGCGCGACGGGCTCGGTGGTGATGGCCGCATCCAGCTCGCCGTCCTCGACGCGCCGGGCAAGCTCTGCTGACATCCCTGACAATACGCTGATGTGCAAGTGAGGGTGTTCGGCCTTGATGCGTACCAGCGCCGCTGGCAGGCGCCCGGCGAGGGCGGTGTGGATGGCGCCGATCTTCAATCGCCCGCTCAGCCCCGGACCGCTGACCAGCGCGTCGGCCATGTCGTCGTAGGCAGCCAGGATTCCTTCGGCCCGCTCCACCACCAGATGCCCGGCCCCGGTCAGGCTGACCTGGCGCCGGCTGCGGTCGAACAGCGTGACCTGCAGCTCTTCCTCCAGGCTGCGGATGTGCAGGCTGACGGCCGAAGGGGTCAGGCTCAGGATATCGGCAGCGCGGGCAAAGGTGCCGTGGCGGGCAATGGTCACCAGGGTACGCAGGGCTTTGAGAGACACGCGTGGGCTCCGGTCGCGGGGAGAATGAGCGTGCATCATCGCGTCGATCAACGCTGATTGAAAGCACCCGCCTTCGGTTGCCCATACGCCTGGGTTATCCGATCGATCACCATCGCCAGTGCCACGATCGCCAACCCGGCCTCCACTCCCTTGCCGACATTCAACGTCTGAATCCCCGCCAGTACATCTTCCCCCAGCCCCCGCGCGCCGATCATCGAGGCGACCACCACCATCGAAAGCGCCATCATCACCGACTGGTTGAGCCCGGCCATGATGCTCGGCATTGCCAGCGGCAGCATGACCCGGCGCAGCCGCTGCCAGCGCCCGGCACCGAGCCCCTGGGCGGCCTGGGTAAGGGACGGGTCGATTTGCGACAGGCCCAGTTCGGTCAGGCGGATCAGTGGCGGCAGGGCATAGATGAGGGTGGCGAAAATGGCCGGCACCTTACCCAGCCCGAACAGCATCAGCACCGGAATCAGGTAGACGAAACTGGGTAGGGTCTGCATGACGTCGAGCACCGGCATCATCACTTTGCGCGCCAGCGGCCGAGTGGCCAACAGCACGCCGATGGGCACGCCGATGAGGATGCACAGGCCGGTGCTGATCAGTACCAGCGCGCAGGTCTGCAGGAGTTTGTCCCACAGGCCGATCACGCCTATCAGAAACAGCAGGCCGGTCAGCACCAGGGCGCGCACGAAACTGCGGCTGGCGTGCCAGGTGAGCAGGGCTACGACCAGCAGCAACAGCCACCAGGGCGTGGCGCGCAGCAGGTTTTCAAGGCCCACCAGCAGTTGCAGCAAACCGTCGGAGACGCTGCGCAACTGGTCGCCGTAGGCCAGCACCAGCCAATCGACGAAGCGGTTCACCTGGTCGGCGAAGGAGAAGTGCAGCGATTGCGGAAAGCCTTCACTCACAGGCCAGCCTCGACTTTGCCGGCGACTTCGGCAGGCAGCCAGGCTTTCCACACATCGGGGTGAGCCTTCATGAACGCAACTGCCGCATCCTTCGGCGATTGGCGCCTCTCACTCATCTGCGCCAGCGCCTTGTTGAGCGTGTCGATGGGCAGGTCGACCCGGGTGAAGAATTCGACCAGGTCCGGGTACTGCTGCTTGAACGTGGCAGAAACGCCGATGGACAGCTTGGCGGGCAGCGACCGGCTGCCTTGCGGATTGGGGTTGCTGGCATCGGTCAGGGTCTTCCAGGCCTGCTCGCTGAACGGTGGTTCTTCAAGGCGCACCAGCGCGAAACGGCCCATCAGTGGTGTGGGCGACCAGTAGTAGAACAGCACCGGTTTGCCTCGGCGAATGGAAGAAGTGATCTCGGCGTCGAGGGCAGCGCCGGAGCCGCTGCGAAAGTTCACGTACAGGTCTTCGAGCCCATAGGCCTTGAGCTTCTGGCTGTTGACGGTCTCGGAGGTCCAGCCGCTGGGGCTGTTGAGAAAGCGGCCTTTGGCTGGGGCTTCCGGGTCGCTGAAAACCTTGGGGAAGCGCTTGAGGTCGGTGACTGACTTGAGGTCCGGGGCCAGTGGCTTGATGCCGCGCTCGGCATCGCCCTTGATCACGTATTCGGGCACATACCAGCCTTCATCGGCGTTCTTCACCGTGTCACCGAGGGCGAACACCTGACCGGCCTGTTCGGCCTTGATCCAGGCCGGGCTGCGGCCCGCCCATTCTTCGCCGATGACCTGGATGTCATTGCGGGCCAGGGCCACTTCCATGCTGACGGTACTGCCGGGCAGGGTATCGGTGGGGTAGCCGTAACCTTTCTCGACGATCAGGCGCAGGATCTCGGTGGTCAGGCTGCCGCTTTCCCAGGTGATGTCACCGAACAGGATGGGGTTGGAAGAGTTGGCGGCATGGCCTGGGCTGATCAGGCCCAGGGTCAGCAGGGCGCTGCCCACCAGGGAGAGGAATCGATTCATTGTGCCTCGCTCGCAGGGGAATGGAGTCTGGCAAGTGTAGTAGCTGAAGGAGCGGGACAGGCCCGCTCCTACAAAGGTCAAACGCGGAACTGGTCCATCAACCCCTGCTGCTGGTTGGCCAGGCTGTTGAGCGACTGGCTGACCCGCGCCGACTCATTGGCCTGCTCGGACAGCGATTCGGTCACATCGCGAATGGTCGCCACGTTGTTGTTGATCTCCTCGGCCACAGCGCTTTGCTCTTCGGCGGCGCTGGCGATCTGCAGGTTCATGTCGCTGATAACGGTGACCGCATCACCGATCTGCTGCAGGGCAGTAACTGCCTGGCCCACCTGATCGACACTGCCCTGGGCCTGGCGATGGCTGCTGTCCATTGCCCCCACCACCTCGCGGGTACCGGCTTGCAGTTCTTCGATCACCTGGCGGGTTTCTTCCACCGACTCCTGGGTCCGGCGGGCCAGGTTGCGGACTTCATCGGCGACCACGGCGAAACCGCGGCCTGCTTCTCCGGCGCGAGCGGCTTCGATGGCGGCGTTGAGGGCCAGGAGGTTGGTCTGTTCGGCGATGGAGCGGATCACCTCCAGTACCGAGCCGATCTTCTCGCTGTTCTCGGCCAGGCCCTCGACCTGACTCATTGCCGTGTTCATGTCGGCGGCCAGGGTGTCGATGCTGGTGGTGGTACGGTCGATCACCGCCAGGCCCTGGCGGGTAGCCTGGTCGGCATCGCGGGCGGCCTGGGCCGCTTGTGCTGCGCTGCGGGCGACATCCTGGGCGGTGGCACTCATTTCGTGGGAGGCGGTAGCCACCTGGTCGACCTGGCGGTATTGCTGTTCCATGCCGGCGCTGGTCTGGCTGGCAATGGCCGAAGACTGGTCGGCCGTGTCGCGCGCCGCCTGTACCGAGCGCTTGACCTCGGCAATGGTCGGTTGCAGCTTGTCCAGGAAGCGGTTGAACCAGCCGGCCAGTTCGCCGAGTTCGTCGCGCTTGTCGTACTGCAAGCGACGGGTCAGGTCGCCCTCGCCGCTGGCGATGTCCTTGAGCATCGCCGCCACACCGAGGATCGGTCGGGTCACGCCACGGGCCATCAGCCAGATCAGCAGCAGGCCAACGACCGCCGCCAGGCCACCCAGGCCCAGTTCGACCAGCATGCCACTGGTATTGCTCTGGTCGAGTTCCTGCTTGAGGGCTTCGGCCGGTCCGGTCAGGGCACTTTCCGGTACGTCGAGCAGCACGCCCCAAGCCTTGCCGCCGGGGATCGGGGCAAAGGACGCCAACACCTTCAGGCGCTGTTCATGGTGGATGCTGTGCAGCGGCGTGCTGTCGGCCAGCAGGCGTACCAGCTCGGCGCCTTTCTCGCGGTCGACCTGGTCGAAGCGCTGGGCCAGTTTGCCGGCATCCGGGCTGTAGCCCGCCAGCAGGCCCGCCGGGCTCAGGATGCTGACCTGGGTCTGGCCCTGGTACAGGTTGCGACTGGCCTGTTGGCTCATGGCCTGCAGGCTGTTGAGGTTGATGTCGATGGACAGGGTGGCGACCACCTTGTCGGCCACCATCAGCGGGAACACGATGCTGGTCATCAGCACCTGTTGGCCGTCGATCGCGTAGAAGTAGGGTTCGATCACACAGGTCTTGCGCGTGGTGCGCGGGCAGACCGACCAGAAGTTGGCGGGCTCGCCGCTGGGGCCGATGCTGGTATCGGCCAGGTCATGCTCGGGCAGGGCCATGGAGGTCAGTTGGCCCGGTGTCGGCTGCGACCAGTACAGGGCAAAACGGCCCTTTTCATTGCTGCCCAACGCGTCCTGGTTGGCGAACAGCTCGTCCTTGTTGTCCAGCGCGTTGGGTTCGAACACCAGCGACAGGCCGAGCAGCTCGGGGTTGGCCTGCAAGGCCGAGCGCACCTGGCGGGTCAGGTCCTCGCGCAGGTCGAAGGCATCGAGAAAGCGCTTCTCGGCCTGTTCGCGCAAGAACAGCACCTGACGGGAGAAGCCGGCGCCGTACTGGTAGGCATCCATGAACTGGCGGCGGATGTTCAAGGCCTGGACTTCGCCCTGGGACTCGATGCGCCCCTGGGCCGCCTCGGTCAGCATTTTCATGCTGCTGGCCTTCACCAGTTCCGAGCTGTGCTCCATGCGGTACAACGACAAGCCCACCAGCAGTGTGACGATGCTGGCCAGGCACAGGCCGGCAAGCAGGGTGATTTTCCATTGGATGGAAAGTTGTCTGAACGACATGGCGAAGTCCTTTGGCGTTGAAAGTGTGGGGCTGCCAACGCTATCGGCCGGATGACGGGCTTCTTTATTTAAACGTCCGGTACAAATGCGTCGTTTTCAGTCGATCACACGACACCTTTTGCCGCCGCCGGCTTTGACAAGCGCGGGGGGCTGCTTCAGAGTGTGCGCCCTCCATAAAAATACCCGTCGTTCGGCCACTGCCCCGGGCAGTCTGTCGCCGAATCGGTCGCTTTTTGTCTGGTTTCTAGAGGTCACAGGAATGAATGCAGTAATTGCCGCGGTCGGCATCATGCTGATATTGAGTCTGTCCCGCGTGCATGTGGTGATCGCCCTGATCGTCGGCGCGCTGGCTGGTGGGCTGGTGGGCGGCCTGGGTATCGAAGGCACGCTCAAGGCGTTCAATGGCGGCCTGGGCGGCGGTGCCACGGTGGCGCTGTCCTATGCCTTGCTCGGTGCGTTTGCCGTGGCCATTGCCAAGTCCGGTATGGCCCACGCCCTGGCCGATCGTATTCTGACCATGGTCGACCGCCAGGGCCACGACGCGACCGGCAAGGTCAAATGGCTGCTGATCGGCTTGCTGCTGGTGGTGGCGATTTCCTCGCAGAATATCCTGCCGATCCACATTGCCTTCATTCCGCTGCTGGTACCGCCACTGCTCTACGTGTTGACCAAGCTGCAGCTGGACCGGCGTCTGATCGCCTGCGTGATGACCTTCGGCCTGATCACCCCGTACATGTTCCTGCCCGTGGGCTTTGGCAACATCTTCCTCAACGAGATCCTGCTGGCCAACGTCAGCCGCAGTGGCGTGGATGTCAGTGGCGTCAACGTCACCCACGCCATGGCGATCCCGGCCGCGGGCATGCTCTTCGGCCTGCTGGTGGCCGTGCTGTTCAGCTACCGCAAGAAGCGCGTCTACGACCTGGAGAAAATCGAGAAAGTCGAGCAGGTGTCGGTGCGCTACAACCCGCTGACCTTGCTGGTGGCCGGCGTGGCCATTGGCGCGGCGTTCGTGATTCAGCTGTGGCTGGACTCGATGATCATCGGCGCGATGGCCGGTTTCCTGATTTTCTCGGTGTCGGGCATCGTGCGCTGGAAAGAAACCGATGACCTGTTCACCGAGGGCATGAAGATGATGGCCATGATCGGCTTCATCATGATTGCCGCCTCCGGTTTTGCCGAGGTCATGAAGGCCACCGGCGAGGTCAAGAACCTGGTCGAGGCTTCGGCTTCGTGGATCAATCACAGCAAGGGCGTTGGTGCACTGTTGATGCTGCTGGTGGGGCTGCTGGTGACCATGGGTATCGGCTCGTCGTTCTCCACCGTACCGATCCTGGCGGCGATCTTCGTGCCGCTGTGCGTGCAGTTGGGCTTCGATCCGGTGGCGACCGTGTGCATCGTCGGGACCGCGGGCGCCCTGGGGGATGCCGGCTCGCCAGCGTCGGACTCGACCCTCGGCCCGACCTCGGGCCTGAACGTCGACGGCCAGCACCACCACATCTGGGACACCGTGGTACCGACCTTCATCCACTACAACCTGCCGTTGCTGGCGTTCGGTTGGCTGGCGGCGATGACGCTCTAGGCCAGGAGCGGGGCCGAGCGCAAGGCTCAGCCCCGTGCAGGTGGCGGCGAGATGCGGTTCAAGACCATGTTGCCCCGCTTGTTGCGCGTCAGGTAGACCGGCAACACCTTGGGCAGGTTGCCGACCAGACGGTGGATCTGGGTGGTGTCGTATATGCCGCTGATGCGGATGCTGCCGCTGCTCTTGTCTGCCAGCAGCAACGGTTTTTCCAGGTAGCGATTGATCTGCGGCAGGGCCTGGTCGAGGCTCAGGTTGTCGAGGATCAACTTGCCCTGGCGCCAGGACAGGCTGATGTCCTGGGCGTGGGCCTGGCTCACCTGCGGTGCGTGGTCACCGGCCTGGTAACTGGCCTGCATGCCAGGACCGAGGCGGTAGCCTTCGTCGCTACCCTGGCCGTTGCTGCCGACCAGTACCGAGCCTTCGACCAGAGTCACCTTGACCTGGTCCTCATACTTCCACACGTTGAACTGGGTGCCGGTCACTCGCGTCTGGCCGTTGGCCGCATGCACGATGAACGGGCGCTGGCTGTCGTGTCGAACCTTGAAGAAGGCCTCGCCCTTGATCAGGGTGACCCGACGCTCTTGCTTGTAATTGGTAAAGCGCAACACGGTGCCCAGGTTCAGCTCGACCTCGCTGCCATCCTTGAGCATTCCATGGCTGATAGCGTTGGTGCTTTCCAGGTGCTGGTAGCTGTCGGGTAGCCAGCCTTGCTCCCAGCCGATCCAGGCGCCTGCAGGCAGGATCGCCAGGGCAATGGCGGCGGTACAGGCATAGTAGCGCCAGGTGCTGCGCCGCCGCTGCGCGGCGGCATCGGTGTTGGCATGATCGTCGGCGCTGTGGCTGGTGTGGTTCATCAAGACTCCCGGTTTTGCGCATTCTAACCTTGCAGCTTGAATGGCGAGAACCGAGATAATGGCGAATAACTATCACTTTGGCAGGGCCAGTGCCGAAAAGTCGGGCAAAAGCCTCGAACTTGCCGCTATAGCGCCACTGGCCGGTGCTATAGCCATGCTATCGCTCCCGACCAACGGCGCTGTCGATGCTCAGAACTGCTCGGCTGCCAGTGCAAACAACGCGCTGCTGCCGGCCCGTATACCGGCTTGCAGCGACAAGGTGCGCGGCAGCAGGCGGGCAAAGAAGAACGCCGCACTGGCCCGTTTGGCTTCGTAGAATTCACGGTCCTGGTCCAGCTGCTGGCTGGCCACGGCTTCCATGCGCGCCCACATGTAGGCGTACGCCACATAGCCGAACAGTTGCAGGTACTCCACTGACGCAGCGCCAACCGCGTTGGGGTCCTGGACGGCCTGCTCGCACAACCACTGACTGACACTTTCAAGCTCGGTCACGGCCGTGAGCAAAGGGTGGCGATACGGTGTCTGGCCTTCACAGAAGCTGCGGATCTGGGCGGTGAACTCGCCCAGCGCCTTGCCGCCGTCGGCCACTACCTTGCGCCCGAGCAGGTCCAGGGCCTGGATGCCGTTGGTGCCTTCGTAGATCTGGGCAATACGGACATCGCGCACCAATTGTTCCTGGCCCCACTCGCGGATGTAGCCGTGCCCGCCGAACACCTGCTGGCCGAGCACGCAGCTTTCCAGGCCGTTGTCGGTGAAAAAGGCCTTGGCCACCGGCGTCAGCAATGCCACCTGGCGCTGTGCGACTTCACGCTCTTCAGCCGACTCGGCGTACTTGGCGATATCAAGTTGCTGGCCGACGTAGGTGGCGAACGCCCGACCGCCTTCGGTCAAGGTGCGCATGGTCAGCAGCATGCGGCGCACATCGGCGTGGACGATGATCGGGTCGGCGATCTTTTCTCGTGCCTGCGGTCCGCTGGCGGCCCGGCTCTGCAGGCGGTCCTGGGCATACCGGGCGGCGTTCTGGTAGGACGCCTCGGCACAGCCTATGCCCTGGATACCGATCGACAGGCGCTCGTAGTTCATCATGGTGAACATGGCCGCCAGCCCGCGATTGGGCTCGCCGATCAGGTAGCCGGTGGCGCCGTCGAAGTTCATCACGCAGGTGGCCGAGGCCTTGATCCCCATCTTGTGCTCGAGTGAGCCACAGTGGGCAGCATTCCGGGCGCCCAGGCTGCCGTCGGCATTGACCAGGAACTTGGGCACCAGAAACAGCGAAATGCCCTTGGGCCCGGCCGGGGCGTCCGGCAGTTTGGCCAGCACCAGGTGGATGATGTTCTCGGTCAGGTCCTGTTCGCCACCGGTGATGAAGATCTTGGTGCCGCTGATCCGGTAGCTGCCATCGGCGTCGGGTTCGGCCTTGGTGCGGATGATCCCCAGGTCCGTGCCGGCATGGGGTTCGGTCAGGCACATGGTGCCGGCCCACTGGCCGCTGTACAACGGCGGCAGGTAGGTGGTCTTGAGTGCGTCGCTGGCGTGGGCATCGAGCGCCAGGCACGTCCCGGCGCTCAAGGCCGAATACAGGCTGAAGCTGCAGTTGGCCGCATAGAGCATTTCCTCGAACTGCACCGCGAGCATTTTCGGCATGCCCAGCCCGCCGTGGTCCGGGTTGCCGGCAAGACCCACCCAGCCGCCTTCGCGGTAGGTCTGCCAGGCCTGGGTAAACCCCTCGGGGGTGCGCACCTGGCCTGCGTCGAACGTTACCCCTTGTTCGTCACCACTGCGGTTGAGCGGGGCGATCAATTGACCGGTGATTTTTGCCGCTTCTTCGAGGATGGCATCGGCGGTGTCGGCATCCACCCGCTCGGCCAGGGCCGGCAGGCGTGCCCACAGGGCCGGGCCCTGGAACACTTCGTGAAGCACAAAGCGCATGTCGCGCAGCGGAGCATTGAATTCAGGCATGGGGATCTCGCATCAAATGGGGGTCAGAGTGCCTTGGCCCAGTCACGCAGCAGATACTTCTGGATCTTGCCGGTGGAGGTTTTCGGCAACTCGCTGAAGACCACGGTCTTGGGCAACTTGAACCCGGCCAGGTGTTCGCGGCAGAAGCTGAGAATCTCGGTGTCGCGGGTCTGTTCGAAGCCGGCCTTGAGAGTGATGTAGGCGCAGGGCGTTTCGCCCCACTTTTCGTCCGGGCGGGCCACCACGGCAGCCTCGAGCACGGCAGGGTGCTTGTAGAGGGTGTCTTCCACTTCGATGGTGGAAATATTCTCGCCACCGGAAATGATGATGTCCTTGAGCCGGTCCTTGATCTCGATATACCCGTCGGCATGCCACACCGCCAGGTCGCCGGTGTGGAACCAGCCGCCGCGAAACGCCTCGGCAGTGGCCTCGGGGTTCTTCAGGTAGCCCTTCATCACGGTGTTGCCGCGCATGAAGATCTCGCCCAGGGTGTTGCCGTCGCGCTGCACTGGCTCAAGGGTCTGCGGGTCGGCGACCATCAGGCCTTCGAGGGTAGGGTAGCGCACCCCCTGGCGGGACTTGATCCGCGCCCGTTCGGCGAGCGGTTGCTCGTCCCACTCGGCATGCCAGGCGCAGACGGTGACCGGGCCGTAGACCTCGGTCAGGCCATACACGTGGGTGACCTTGATGCCCATCTCTTCCACCGCGCCGATGACCTTGGCCGGTGGCGCCGCGCCGGCGACCATGGCATTGACCGGATGATCGATGGCCGCCTTGGCCGACTCGGGCATGTTGATCAGCGCGTTGAGCACGATCGGTGCGCCACAAAGGTGGGTGACCTGGTGTTCGCGAATCAGGGTGAGGATCTTCTGTGGGTCGACCCGGCGCAGGAACACATGAGTGCCGGCCAGGGCAGTGACGGTCCAGGGATAGCACCAGCCGTTGCAGTGGAACATCGGCAGGGTCCACAGGTACACCGGGTGGTTGCCCATGGCCCAGGTCATCTGATTGCCCAGGGCGTTTAGGTAGGCGCCGCGGTGGTGATAGACCACGCCCTTGGGGTTGCCGGTGGTGCCGGAGGTATAGTTCAGCGAGATGGCCTGCCACTCGTCCTCGGGCCACTGCCAGGCAAAGTCGGGGTCGCCTTCGGCCAGGAAGGCCTCGTAGTCCAGGTCGCTGACCGCTTGGCCTTCGCCGTATTCCGGGTCGTCGACATCGACCACCAGCGGCGGATACTCCATCAGCGCCAGGGCGCCTTCGATCACCTTGTGGAACTCGCGGTCGGTGATCAGCACCTTGGCTTCGCCATGCTCGAGCATGAAGGCGATCGCCTCGGCGTCCAGGCGTACGTTGAGGGCATTGAGCACCGCGCCGATCATCGGCACGCCGAAGTGCGCTTCAAGCATCGCCGGAATGTTGGGCAGCATCACCGCCACGGTATCGCCCTGGCCGATACCGCGTCCGGCCAGGGCACTGGCCAGGCGGCGGGAGCGCTCATAGGTTTGTTGCCAGTTGCGCCGGATGGCGCCGTGAATCACCGCCGGGTACTGGCCATAGACCGCCGCCGTGCGTTCGATGAAGCTCAAGGGGCTCAGGGCCTGGTGATTGACTGCGGCGGGCGCCAGGCCCTGGGAGAAGATCGACATGAAATGTTCCTGTGCAGGGAGTCGGCGCATGGCGCAGTACAACTCCCGGTGGCTGATTGTTAGCTCTGATCAGGTGTCGTGAAGGGCAGGCCCTTCAGGTGTCACGTTTTTACGTGAAACGCTATGTTACTTGGAAGATAGACTATAGCAATATAGTAGAAGTACCATACATGGCTTAGCGGCCATCCTTTGAGTGCTCCCATGACGCTTCTGCTCGCCAGTGACCCACAGCCCAGCCTGCTCCTGGACGCCGCCGCAGCGGTGCTCGCGGTCAACCCGGCCCTGCAGGCCTTGCTGGGCCCCTGGCCCGAGCGCCCGGTCGACTACTGGCTGCCGAGCAATTTCCAGGCGCTGGTCAACGCTTGCCTGAGCCAGGCGCGGGCAATCAGCGACGTCGAAGCGATTGTGGACGAGCGGATCCTGCTGTGGACCTTCATACCCGCCAGTGCCGATCAGGTGCTGGCGCGCTGCCGCGATGCCAGCGCCGAGCGCCTGGCTGAACGCGAGGCCAGCCAGGCCCGGCGCCTGTACCGGTTGATTACCGAGAACACCACCGACCTGATTTCCCGGCACAGCCCCGATGGCTGCTTCCTCGATGCTTCGCCGGCGTCCTATCGTCTGCTCGGGTATTGGCCCGAAGAACTGCGCGGAGTACCGGTGCAGTCGCTGTTCCATCCCCAGGACCGCCAGCAATCGCTCTTGCAGGCCGCCCAGGCCCTGGAGCAGGACGGTTACCAGACCATGACCTGCCGGGTACGTCATCGAGACGGTCGGGACCTGTGGTTCGAGATCGCCAGCCGCGCCATTCGCGAGACCTATACCGGCGCGGTGGTAGAGGTCGTCAGCGTCTCACGGGATATCAGCGTGCGTATCGAGGCGCAGGAAAACCGCCGGCGGTTGGCCGAAGTGGTGGAAGCCAATACCGACCTGGTGCTGTTCACCGACCGCGACGGGCGCCTGAGTTACCTCAATCGTTCGGCGCGCCGGGCGCTGGGATTGCAGGAGGTCGAGGCATTGCCGGCGCTGCAGGCGCTGCTCGACCCAGCCCTGCAACAACGCCTGGACCGCGAAGGCTGGCAATGTGCCGAGCAAGCAGGGGTATGGCACGCCGAGACGCGCTTGCTGCCCTGGCAGGGCACTGCGGCGTTTCCGGTGTCGCTGGTGCTGCTGGCCCACCGCGCCACCGGCGGCGAGCGCTACTACTCGTTGGTGGCGCGCGACATGACCGAACGCGAACTGCGCGAAAGCCAGCAGCGGCGCCATCAGGACGAGCTGGCCCACAGTGCGCGCCTGATCACCTTGGGTGAACTGGCCTCGGGCATTGCCCACGAGATCAACCAGCCATTGGCGGCAGTGGTCAACTATGCCGGTGCCAGTCAGCGTTACCTGCAGGCCCTTGAGCGCGATCCCCAGGCGGCCAGCCGGGTATCCCAGGGCCTGCAACGCATCAGTGAGCAGGCCACCCACGCAGCCGAGGTGATCAAGCGCTTGCGTGCCTTCCTGCGCAAGGAACCCCGGCGCTTGCAGGCCCTGCACGTTGGCGATATCGCCACTGAGGCGGTGCGCCTGTGCGACTGGGAAGCGACCCGCGACCAGGTGAGCATCGTGCAGCAGATAGCCGATGCGCTGCCGTCGGTGTACGCCGACCGGGTGCTGCTCGAACAGGTGTTGCTCAACCTGTTGCGCAACGCCATCGATGCCAACCGCGAGCAGCATCCGGGTCAACCCTCGCGGATCGTGCTCAGCGCAGCACCGGTTGCAGGGCAGGTGCAGATACAGGTCAGCGATCAAGGCCCGGGCGTTGCCCCTGAGCGCCTGGACGGCATCTTTACCCCCTTCAATACCAGCAAGCCCGAAGGTCTTGGTCTTGGCTTGAGCATGAGCCGCAGTATTATCGAAGGTTTTGGCGGCACCTTGCAGGCGATGCCGGGTGAAACAGGCGGGTTGATTTTGTGTTGTCGGCTGGCCCCGGTGGCCGGCGCCGCACTAGAGGATGTGTAATGCAGCAACCGAAAGTCTATGTGGTCGACGATGACCAGGGCATGCTCGACTCCACGGTCTGGCTGCTGGAATCGGTCGGTATCCAGGCGATGCCCTTCACCAGCGGCCAGGCGTTCTTGAATGCTTGTGACGGGCACCTGCCTGCCTGCGTGCTGCTGGATGTGCGCATGCCCGGGATGGGTGGGCTGGGTGTCCAGGAAGCCTTGCGCGGTCGGGGTGTCGAGTTGCCGGTGATCTTTCTCAGCGGCCACGCCGATGTACCCATCGTGGTGCGGGCGTTCAAGGCCGGTGCCTGTGATTTCATCGAGAAACCGTATAACGACCAGCTGTTGCTAGACGCCGTCCAGGCGGCGCTCGACCAGTCGTCCCAGGCCCTGGCCGGCAGCGGGCCGCGTGACCAGGTACAGGTGCGAATCGACAGCCTCACTCCGCGCGAGCGCGATGTGTTCGTGCCCCTGGTACAGGGGTTCAGCAACCGGGAGATTGCCGAGCAGCTCGATATCAGCGTGAAGACCGTCGACCTCTACCGGGCGCGGGTGATGAAGCGCATGGAGGCCGAAACCTTGCCCGCCCTGGTGGGCATGGCGATCGCCTGCGGGGTGGTGCAGGCGTTGAGTTTGCGCGGCAGGAGCGGGCTTGCCCCGCAATAGCGATGTATCGGCCACACCGCATTGCGGGGCAAGCCCGCTCCTACAGCGGCAGTTGTCAGGAGCGACGCCCCAGCAGCAGCCCTACCACCAACCCGAACCCCGCCGAGATCGCCACCGTCTGCCACGGATGGCCGCCGATGTAGTCCTGGGTGGCATCGACCACCGGCTGCGCCTTGCTGCGCACATTGCCGACCGATTCGCGTGCCTGCTTGAGCTTCAGGCCGATCTGGGCCCGCAACGTGTCGGCATCTTCGCCAACCAGCTTGGCGCTGTCCTGGAGCAGTTTTTCCGATTCTTCGATCAACGCCTGCAGCTCGCTGAACGCCTGGTCCTTGATTTGCTCAGCTTCGGCTTGCACGGTGGTTTTCCTGGCCATGGACACTTCCTCGTCAATTGGTGGGCATTGAACAGTGGATGCCGCCGGGCGCGGAAAGTTGCAGCGGTTTGCCGGGCCCCGGCGGCTACAGTGTAAGATAGCGCCTATTTTCCAGTGGCAGGACACCCCTCATGAGTTTCAATCTGGCCAACAAGAGCTTCGCCGAACGGGCGCAGATCGAGGACGAGAAAGCACGACTGTTCGAGCTCTGGCAGACCAACCTGGGCAAGGCGAAGGGCGAAGCTGCCCGGCTGATTGCCGAAAAACCCCGGCGCAAGGGCAAGTGGGCCGAATGGGTTCGCGCCGAACTGGACGGTATGTCGCCGCCCGAGTTCGCCAATATGGTGCGCAGTGAAGTCAATAAACTGATGGCTGCCGCCAAGTAACCAAGCCTACCGCGTCGGGGCGGTCGGCTGGGGCAGGCTCAGGCGACCGCTGTCGCTGAAGCGTCGAGTGCCGAACACGCCACCGGCAAGCTTGCCACGCAGCACGTAGGGCAAGCCGTCGAGGTTCTGTACCTGGCTCAGGCCCACGGCCTGGCGCAGTACGCTGAAGGCGGTGATGCTCACCGGCACCACCAGCACGCTTTCGCCGAAGCGGCCAATGCTGCCGCTCTGATCACTCACCCCTGCCGCCAGCGGCTGGCCGTTGACCTCAAGGTTGAGGGCAATGCCGTTGTAGTCGATTGGCGTTTCATTGGGGTTCTGCACCCGCAGCTTTACCGCCATGCGCACTTCAAGGTCCTGGCCTGGCAGGGGTTCGATGCCGATCACGCTGATGCTCACCGGATCCCGCCCCTGCAACAGGGCGCAGGCGCTCAGGCCCAGGAGCATCGTAAGCACCAGGCATAGTCGCAAAAGGTGACGGCTATCGTGGGTCATGGGTGAAGCTCCAGTAGGCAATCAGCAGGATTGAGTGTCGCAAATGCACGGCGACGTTGAAAGCCGCTGGCATTATGAACGATACTGTTTCTCATTAACGCCTGTCTCCCGTTCCCAAGGCCCCTCGAATCCCTCCATGTTGACGTCTCCCGTGTCCGGGCTGCTTGCCAGCTTCCAGGAACATTACGATGACCTGCTGCAGTTCCTGACCCGGCGCATGAGCGACCGTCAGCGTGCGGCCGACGTGGCCCAGGAAACCTACCTCAAGCTGGTCAAGATCGAGCAACAGGACCTGCCGGTGCTGCACGCGCGCAGTTTCATCTTTCGTGTGGCCGGCAATCTTGCCATCGACACCTTGCGTCGCGAACAACGCATGGCTGGCAATCTCGATGAAACCGATGCGGCGCACCAGTTGCCGTGCCCGGCGCCAGCGCCGGAGGCAGCCTTGTTGGCCCGCGAGCGCCTGGAGCAACTTGACGAGGCGCTGCTGCAGCTTTCGCCCAATGCCCGCCAGGCACTGTTGCTCAACCGTGTCGAAGGCCTGACCCAGGCGCAGATTGCACAACAGCTGGGCGTTTCCGAGAGCATGGTGGCAAAATACATCGGCCAGGCATTGCGTCATTGTCGTGACTGGCTCAAACACAACCATGATTGATGCCCTATCCATGCCTGCACCGCAGCCGATCAGCGACCTCTGCGACGATGCCCTCGACTGGCAGGTGCTGCTGCATTCCGGCACCGCCAGCGATGCCGACCGGGCGCGCTACCAGCGTTGGTGCACGCTGAGCCCTGCCCACACGCAAGCGGCACAGGAAGCCGAAGCCTTGTGGGGCGACCTGGGCCAGACCAGGGCTGCCGCGCAATTGACGATGCCTGCGCCGCCGCGTCGACGCCGCTGGGGCTCGGCGCTGGCGGCATCGCTGGTGCTGGCGCTGGTGGGGTATGGCGGCTGGCAACAGGCACCGGCCTTGCTCGCCGATTACCACACCGGTGTTGGCCAGCAGCAGCGCATCACCTTGGCCGATGGTTCGACTGTACTGCTCAACAGTGGCAGTGCGTTGTCGGTGGATTTCAGCAGCAGCCAGCGTCGGGTGATGCTCAAGGCGGGTGAAGCACTGTTTGAACCCGCCAGTGACCCGCGGCCCTTTGTGGTCGATGCCGGTGGCGAGCCGGTGCTGGGTAGCGAGGCTGTGTTCAGTGTGCGTCGTGAGGGCGGTCGCAACCAGGTGGTGATTGCCCAGGGCGAGGCGCAAGTGGGGGACCGGATGTTGCAGGCCACGCCGGACGCTCGGGCGCTGACGGCCTGGCAACGCGGCAAGTTGATCTTCAACGGCAAGCCATTGCGCGAGGTGCTGGCCGAGCTCGAGCGCTACCAGCACGGGCGAATTGTGTTGTCGGATCAGCGACTGGGGGCGATGCAGGTCAGTGGCGTGTTCGACCTGGATGACCCGCAAGGCTTGCTGCGCACGCTGGAGCAACGGTATGCGCTGAAGGTGACCTATCTGCCCTGGTTGGCGGTGGTGTACTAGCACACGGGCTTGCCCCGCGATAGCAATCGGTCAGTCGTGTGCATTGCGGGGCAAGCCCGCTGTTGAAAATATTTTCAGATTCGCACTGCAAGTTCTTCTTCGCCCAATCGTCGTAGTGAGACTGATCAGCAATTCATTCTCATTTGTACCTTTGCCTGGAAGAAAACAGTGAAGTCTATCGCCCCCTCCAGCGGCTATTTCAAACACGCGCTGCTGGCCTCGACTGCGGTTGCAGCGTTGCTCGGTCCGATCTGGGTACAGGCCGCCGAGGTTGCCCGTGCGGCGCAGAACAGCGCCCAGCAAGACCGCGAAGTCACCCTGGAGCTGACGGCCCAGAGCCTCGATCAGGCCCTGACTGCATTCGCCGACCAGGCCAGTCTGCACCTGTTGTTCACCACCTCCGATGTCGCCGGCCTGCACAGCCCGGCCCTCAATGGTCGCTACAGCATCGCCCAGGCACTGCAGAGCCTGCTGGCCGGCAGTGGCATGAGCTGGCAGTTCAGCGATGCGCGCACGGTGATCCTGCGCAAGGCCCAGACAACGCCGGCCAGTGTCAGCCTCAAGCCGATCGAAGTCAGCGTCGCATCGCGTACCAGCACCTCCATCAGTGAAATCCCGGGTACCGTCTGGGTGGTCGACCAGCAGCAGCTCAACGAGCAGATCAACAGCGGTGTGAGCCTCAAGGAAGCTATCGGCAAGCTGGTGCCGGGCCTGGACCTGGCGCCGGAAGGGCGTACCAACTACGGCCAGAACATGCGCGGTCGCAACGTGCTGGTGATGATCGACGGTGTCAGCCAGAACAGCTCGCGCGGCCTGTCGCGCCAGTTCGACAGCATTTCGCCGTTCAACGTCGAGCGCGTTGAGGTGCTCTCCGGTGCCAGCGCCATCTACGGTGGTGGCGCCACCGGCGGTATCATCAATATCGTGACCAAGAAGGGCGAGGCAGGGCCTGCGCGTTTCGAGACCCAGCTGGGGGCCAGCAGCGGCTTCAACAACAGCGACGACCTTTCGACCCGTATCGCCCAGTCGGTCAGTGGCGGTAACGAGCGGGTGAGTGCGCGCCTGGGCATCTCGGGCGAGCAGAACGAGGCTTTCTACGATGGTGCCGGTGACCAGATCTTCATCGACAACACCCAGACCGACCTGCAGTACAACCGCACCATCGATGTGCTCGGCAACCTGGGCCTGAAGTTCAACGACGAGCAAAGCCTCGACCTGCTGGCCCAGTACTACGATTCGGGCAACCACGGCAGCACCGGGATCTACTTTCCCAACCTGAACTACAACGCCCCCTCGGACCTGGAAGACGCCGAGCTGCGCAGCGGTTACTCCACCGACCTCGAGCCGCGCACCAAGCGCCTGCTGCTCAATGCCAACTACCACCACAGCGATGTGCTGGGTCAGGACTTCTACCTGCAAGCGTCCTACCGCAAGGAAGACGACAACTTCTACCCGTTCCCGTACTACAACCCCGGCAAGCCTGCGGGTTCCACGGGGGTGTACTTTGCAGGTTCCCAGCAGAACTTCGAAGTCAGTAGCCTCAAGGCGCTGTTCGCCAAGCAGTGGGACACCCTCAAGCTGACCTATGGTGTGGACCTGGACCGCGAGCGCTTCAACGCCGAGCAGACCACCTTCGACGCACTGACCTCATCCGAAAGCGGTGGCCTGGACCTGGAAGAAGCCAGCAAGGCGCCGCGCTACCCCAGCTACCGTGTCGACGGCCTGTCGTACTATGCCCAGCTCGACTGGCATGCCACCGACAACCTCACTGTCTCCGGCGGCGCCCGGCGCCAGCAGATGGACGTGGATGTCGGTGATTTCAAGAACGTCCCCGGCGGCAACAACGACTACCAGGTCAACCTGTTCAACCTGGGCGCCATCTATGACTTCAAGAACGGCCATCAGGTGTGGACCAACTACGGTGAAGGCTTCGACCTGCCGGACCCGGCCAAGTACTACGGTAAACCCGGCCTGAGCGTCGAAGACAACCCGCTGGCCGGGATCAAGAGCCGCCAGGTGGAAATGGGCTGGCGCTATTCCGACCTGGACTGGGACGCCCAGGCGGCGGTGTACTACATCTGGTCGGACAAGATCATCACCACCGACATGGCCACCCTGACCATTAACGTCGAGGACCAGAAGAGCCGTGACTTCGGTTTCGAAGGTGCGCTGACCCGTCACTTCGAAAGCGGTTGGGAGGCGGGTAGCACCTTGCACCTGGTGCGCTCCGAGGAAGAAGACCAGCAGGGCGACTGGATCAAGCGTGACGCCCGTTACGCCTCGTTGTCCAAGTCCACCGCGTTCGTTGGCTGGAAGGAAGAGGGCCGCAGCGCGCGCCTGCAGGCCAACCACGCCTTCACCCTCGAAGACGATGCCGACCACAAGATCAGCGGCTACACCACCTTCGACCTGCTGGGCAGCCAGGACACCGGCTTCGGCACGTTCAGCGCCGGCATCCAGAACCTGCTCGACAAGCAGTACAGCACCGTCTGGGGCCAGCGCGCGACGCTGTTCTACTCGCCGACTTACGGCCCGGAATACCTGTATGACTACCAGGGCCGTGGCCGTACCTACACCCTGACCTGGTCGATGGCCTACTGAGTCAGGCGAAGGCGGCCAGCAGGTCGTCAGTAAAGGCCTGTTGGGCATCGCTGGGCACCTGTGCGCGGTGCCGGACCAACACGAAGGGCACCTCGAAATTCAGCGCCGGGTCCAGCCCGTGCAGCAGTCCGCGCTCGACCCAGGGCGCGGCGAAGTGGCAGGGCAGGTAGCCGATGTGGCGTCCCGACAAAATAAAGGCCAGGGCGCCATCGACCTGCTCGGAGCGCGCTGACGCGCGACCGCCGCTGAGCGGGTCGGGGGTTTCCATGAAGCGGTAGGGGTGTTCGACCTGGTCGGCCTCGCGCAATACCTCGAGGCTGACCTGACTCTGCCGGGCGAACGGATGGTGGCTGGCGCAGTACAGGCGCTGGGGCTCTTCGAACAACGGCATGTAGTCGAAGGCCGATTGCTTGCCAGAGAAGTAGCCGATGGCCAGGTCCAGGCGCTGCTGCAACAACTGGCGTTCAAGGTCGGCCGGCATGGCGCTGACCAGTTCCAGGCGCACCGATTCGTCGCGTTGACGAAAGCGTTCGATGGCCCGCGCCAGGCGCAGGGTCACGCTGCTGTCCTGGGCTTCGGAAATACCCACCCGGACCTCTCCCAGCAGGCGCCCAGCCACGCCATTGGCCTGGTGGCGGAAGGCTTCGATCTGCACCAGCAGCTCCCGCGTGGCCTTGAGCAGCACCTCACCTTTGGCGGTCAGGCGAAAGCCACCTTTACCGCGGCTGCACAACCGATAGCCCAGGCGGGTCTCGAGGCGCGCCATTTGTTGACTGATGCTCGGCTGGCTCAGGCCCAGCACGCCCTGGGCGGCACTGAAGCCGCCGGCCTCGACTACAGTGACGAACAGCCGCAGCAGGTGCAGGTCGAGGTCGTGCAGTTGTCCGAGCATCAAACATTGCTCCAGCTGAATGTCAGGTTAAGTAACTTGTCATTTTAGCAATGTAACCCGGCGTGCATGCTGGCGGCATCCACTGACAAAGGTGCCTGACATGCGTACGACCCTGTGGTTGCTCCCCCTGATACTGGCCTTGCCAGTGCATGCCGAAGAAAAAGTCCTCAACCTCTACAGCTGGGCCGACTATGTGGCGCCAGAGACGTTACAGCGCTTTGAAAAGGAAACCGGCTACAAGGTGCGCTACGACACCTTCGACACCACCGAAGTGCTGGAAACCAAATTGCTCACCGGCGGCAGTGGCTACGATGTGGTGGTGCCATCATCCAGCCTGCTGGCCCGGGCCTTGGCAGCGGGGGCGCTGCAGCCCCTGCAGGCGCAGTCGATGCCCGGCTATGGCAACCTGGACAAGGACCTGCTGGCCAAGCTGGCTGAGGTGGACCCCGGCAACCAGTACGCCGTGCCGTATACCTGGGGCACCCTGGGCCTGGGCATGAACCTCGAGGCGGTGCGCCAGCGGCTCGGTGATGCACCGCTGGACAGCCTCGACCTGCTGTTCAAGCCCGAATACGCCAGCAGGCTCAAGGACTGCGGGATCGCCATGTCCGACTCGCCCCAGGAGGTGATTGGCGTGGCCCTGCATTACCTGGGCAAGGACCCCTACAGCCGCAACAAGCAAGACCTGGCAGCCGCCCAGGCGCTGCTCCAGCAGTTGCAGCCCTCGGTCAGCTATGTCGCCAACGGCCGGCAGATCAACGACCTGGCTAACGGCAGTGTGTGCCTGGCGCTGACCTACAACGGCGACGCCAGCATGGCCGCCGACCAGGCCCGCCAGGCCGGCAAGCCCTATCAGGTGATCTACCGGATTCCCCGGGAAGGTACGATCATCTGGCAAGACAACCTGGTCATCCCCAAGGATGCGCCGCACCCGCAAGCGGCGCGGGCCTTCATCGCCTTCATGCTGCGCCCCGACTCGGTGGCGCCACTGACCAACACGCTGTTTTTCGCCAACGCCAACCAGGCCGCCACCGTGCTGGTGGATGAGGCAGTGCGCAGCGACCCGGATATCTACCCTTCGGATGAAGTGCGCGCACGGCTGTTTGCCGACCGCAGCATGAGCCTGGCCGACATGCGCCAGCGCACCCGCCTGTGGACCACGTTCCGTAGCCGTCAATAACAACAGAACCAGGAGCCCGATGATGGATCTCGCCCCGAACAACGACCAGGCCATGACCCGCGACAGCCTGTATGGCACCGTCGCTGAAAACACCTTTGCCGGTATCACCAGTTTTTCCCGGCGCCGCTATAGCCGCGACTTGCGCGGTGTCGATGTGGTGGTCAGCGGCGTGCCGTTCGACACCGCCACCAGTAACCGGCCGGGGGCGCGGTTCGGCCCGCGGGCGATCCGGGCAACCTCGGTGCAGCAGGCGTGGGCTCGCCACTGGCCGTGGCAGTTCGACCCGTTCGATCACCTGGCAGTGATCGACTACGGCGATTGCAACTTCGACTACGGCAGCCCGCAGACCGTACCGGACAGCATCCAGGCACACGCCGAACTCATCCTCGAAGCGGGCTGCGCCATGCTGACCCTGGGCGGCGACCACTTCATCAGCTACCCGCTGCTCAAGGCCCATGCGCGCAAGCATGGAGCGCTGTCGCTGATCCACTTCGACGCTCACAGCGACACCTGGCCGGACGAGGAGGGCAGCGGGCGTGTCGACCACGGCACCATGTTCTGGCACGCCGCCCGCGAAGGCCTGGTAGACCCCGCGCGTTCGGTACAGATCGGCTTGCGTACCACCAACGACGATACCCAGGGTTTTGCCGTGCTTGATGCACGCCACGTGCACCGCAGCGGCTGCGAGGCGATCATCGAGTCGATTCGACAGCGGGTGGGCGATAACCCGGTGTACCTGACCTTCGATATCGACTGCCTGGACCCGGCCTATGCGCCCGGCACAGGTACCCCGGTGTGCGGCGGGCTGACCACGGTGCAGGCACTGGAGATTCTCGGCGGCCTGCGTGGCATCAACCTGGTGGGCATGGACATCGTGGAAGTGGCCCCGGCCTATGACCATGCCGACATCACCGCACTGGCCGGCGCAACGCTGGCAATGGAGATGCTCTGCCTGTACGCCGCTCGGCACAAAGTGGATGTCTGAGTCGGAAACAAAATGAATCACCTGTAGGAGAAATCCCAGTTCCCTGACGAACCTGACGCGCCTTAGGCTATCCAATGCTTGGGCGCGTCGTTTCGCGCAGGAGGTGAACCCGTGAACAGATCACTGCTGGGCCTGGCCGCCGGCCTGTTGTTGAGCGTGCCGGTACAGGCTGCGCAGGTGCCGATGCAATTGGCGGCATCGCCAAACAACCCCTACAACAGCCCGATCATGCGGGCCAATCCCAACAGCCGACAAGGCAGCGTGCAGCCGAATCCCCCGGTGCGCGGCCCCTCGACCCAGCCCAATCCGCGTCAGCCGACCCTTGAGAATCGCGGGATCGGTAATGGCGAGAACATGCGCCGCGAGCAGTCCGCGCCGCGCCTGGAACCCACCCGACCGCCCCGCGAGTCGACTCGTACGCCTTGATGGCGGCCCCTCGGAAGGAAACGCTAATGTCTGCACGCACCTGGATACCAACCTTGTTGACGGCGGCACTGTTGCCGTTGTTGGCCCATGCTGCCCCCGAACGCGACTTCAAGAGCGAGGAGGGCACCGTCAAGGTCAGCACCCTGGCCGAAGGCCTGCGCAACCCCTGGGCCCTGGCGTTCCTGCCGGATGGCAAGGGCATGCTGGTCACCGAGCGCCCGGGCAACCTGCGTATTGTCAGCGCCGAGGGCAAGGTCGGTGCCCCACTGGGGGGCGTGCCGGTGGTCTGGGCCCAGGGCCAGGGTGGCTTGCTCGATGTCGTGTTGTCGCCAACCTTCAAGCAGGATCGCCTGGTGTACCTGAGCTTTGCCGAAGAGGGTGAGGATGCAAAGGCCGGTACGGCGGTCGGACGGGGGCGCTTGTCTACCGACATGGCCAAGCTCGAAGACTTCAATGTGATCTTCCGCCAGCAACCCAAGCTGTCCACCGGCAACCATTTTGGTTCGCGGCTGGTGTTCGACCGCGACGGCTACCTGTTCATCGCCCTGGGCGAGAACAACCAGCGCCCCACCGCACAGGACCTCGACAAACTGCAGGGCAAAGTGGTGCGCATTCTCCCGGACGGCACGGTACCCAAGGACAACCCCTTCGTCGGTCAGAAGAATGTGCGGCCGGAAATCTGGTCCTTTGGCCATCGCAACCAGCAAGGTGCGGCGCTCAACCCCTGGACCGGCGAGCTGTGGACCCATGAGCACGGCCCACGCGGCGGTGATGAAATCAATATTCCCAAACCTGGCAAGAACTACGGTTGGCCTATCGCTACCCACGGCATCAACTACTCGCTGCTGCCGATTCCCGAGGCCAGGGGCGAGCATGTGGATGGCATGGTCGACCCGCACCATGTCTGGGAGAAGTCGCCGGCCATCAGCGGCATGGCCTTCTACGACAACCCCCGTTTCAAGCCCTGGGACCACAGCCTGTTCATTGGCGCCTTGCTGAGCCACGAACTGATTCGCCTGCAGCTCGATGGCGACAAGGTGGTTCATGAAGAGCGCCTGCTGGACGGACTCGATGCGCGAATCCGCGATGTGCGGGTAGGGCCGGACGGCTACCTGTATCTGCTCACCGATGCCGAGGACGGCGAGCTGCTCAAAGTAGGCCTGGACTTGTAGGAGCGGGCTTGCCCGCGGTCCGGTTCAGCACCAGAATGGGCGCTTTTCCCACAGGCCCTCTCAATGCCCGGCTCACCCCTGCGCCTCTACCAGCAGGCCATCGACTGCGACGGTTTTGTCAGCGATCCAGCCCAGGCGCAGGCCGCCAGTGCGCTCGACGCCTGCTTCAACGCCCTGCAACGCGGCGAAACCCCTCCGGGCGTCTACCTCTGGGGCCCGGTGGGGCGTGGCAAGACCTGGCTGATGGACCAGTTCTACCGTTGCCTGCAGGTGCCCGCCCGCCGCCAGCACTTTCACCATTTCATGCGCTGGGTGCACCAGCGGCTGTTCCAGCTCAATGGCACCGCCGACCCCTTGCACGCCCTGGCCTTGTCGCTGGCCGAAGAGATTCGGGTGCTGTGCTTCGACGAGTTGTTCGTCAACGATATCGGTGACGCGATCATTCTCGGGCGCCTGTTCCAGGTGTTGTTCGAGGCGGGTGTGGTGGTTGTCGCCACCTCCAACCAGCCGCCTGACCAGCTGTACAGCGATGGCTTCAATCGCGAGCGCTTCCTGCCTGCGATCGTCGCCATCGAACAGCACATGCAGGTGCAGGCGGTGGCCGGTGGGCAGGACCACCGCCTGCACCCTGGAGCCGCCCAGCAACGCTACTGGGTGAGCGAGGCTGGCCAGCCTCAGGTCCTGGGCGGGGTCTTTGCGCAGCTCGGCGGCGAACAGCCCGTCACCGAGCAGCCCCTGCAGGTGGGGGCCCGGCAGATCCAGGTCGTGCAGCGCTGCGACACGGTAATCTGGTGCCGCTACGCCGACCTGTGCGAGCAGCCATTGGCGGCCATGGACTTCATGGCCTTGTGCGACCGCTTCACCGCTATCCTGCTCGGCGATGTGCCGGCCCTGGGCGCGCGCCAGCGTCCCGCCAAAATCGCTCGGGGTACCGAAGATGGCGCCCAGCGAGTAGTCGCGGGAGACCGTGAACTGCCGCAGTTGTCGATACACGATGACAGCGTGCGGCGCTTCATCGCGTTGGTCGATGAATGCTACGACCGTCGGGTCGCCCTCTATCTGCAAGCCGAAGTGCCCCTCGAAGCGCTCTACACTCAAGGGTATCTGGAGTTCCCGTTCCGGCGAACGCTGAGCCGCTTGCGGGAGATGCAACTGCAACGCTTCTGTTGAAGGAGTCGATCATGCAGCCGCTTTCGCTATCGCATCATCTACTGACCATGGCCTACCAGAACGGTTGGGCCAATCACAGGCTCTACAAGGCCTGCCTGCAGCTGAGCCAGGACGAGTTCCTGGCACCGCGCTGCAGCTTCTTCGGGTCGATCAAGGCGACCCTCAACCACATCCTCACGGTGGACTGGTTCTACCTCAATGCCCTGGAGTCGGAGCAGCGTGGCGAAGCGCCGGAGCCCGACAGCGAGCGCTTCTTCGAGCCCGAGGAGCCGTTTGCCGACTGCGAGCTGCTCAGTGCCGAGCAGGCCCAGGCCGATCACCGGCTGATTGCCTATTGCAGCCAGTTGCGCGACGACCAGTTGCAACGCTACGTGAGCATCGTGCGCCCTGACTGGGTCCAGCGCGAACAGCGATTGCGCCTGCTCTCCCACCTGTTCGAGCACCAGATCCATCATCGCGGGCAGGTCCATGGCATGCTCAGCGACACGTCGGTAAGGCCCCCGCAACTCGACGAGTTTTTCTGCGAGGAGGAGGCCAACCTGCGGGCCCAGGACTTTGCCGAGCTTGGCTGGAGCGAAGCCCAGATCTGGGGGCGTTAGCGCCCCAGCCAGCCAAGCAGGGCCTGGTGGAAACGCTGCGGTTCCTCGATCTGCGGTGCATGCCCAAGGCCTGGGAATTCTACCAGTTGGCCCTGGGGAATGAGCTTGCTCACCTCCTTGCCCAAGGTCTTGTAGTGGCCCAGCCGGGCCTTGACCTCGGGCGGCGCGATATCGCTGCCGATGGCTGTGCTGTCGGCGTCGCCGATCAGCAGCAGGGTCGGCATCTGCAGATCCTTGAATTCATAGACCACAGGCTGAGTGAAGATCATGTCGTAGATCAGCGCCGAGTTCCATGCCACCGCCCTGTGTCCCGGCCCCTGGTTGAGCCCCACCAACATGTGCACCCAACGCTCGTACTCGGGCTTCCAGCGTCCGGCGTAGTAGGTCTTGCGTTCGTAGTTGCGCACCCCTTCGGCATCGAGCTTGAGCTCGCGCTCATACCATTGGTCGACCGTGCGGTAGGGCACCCCCAGGGCTTTCCAGTCCTCCAGGCCAATGGGGTTCACCAGCGCCAGGCGCTCGACTTGTTGCGGATAGAGCAGCGCATAGCGCGTGGCGAGCATGCCGCCGGTGGAGTGGCCGAGCAGGCTGGCCCTGGTGACCCCCAGCTGCTTGAGCAGTGTGTGGGTATTGTCGGCCAGTTGCTGGAAGCTGTACTGGTAGTGCGCCGGTTTGCTTGAACTGCAAAAGCCTATCTGGTCCGGAGCGATTACCCGGTAACCGGCCTCGCTCAGGGCTTGGATGGTGGTTTCCCAGGTGGCGGCGCAGAAGTTCTTGCCGTGCATCAGTACCACGGTCCGGCCGTTGGCCTTGCCGCTGGCGGCAACGTCCATGTAGCCCATCTGCAGGGGCTGGCCCTGGGACTGGAAGTCAAAGTGCTTGAGGGGATAGGGGTAGCTGAAACCTTCGAGTTGCGCGCCATAGGTCGGCGGCTGGGCGGCGAAGGCATGGCTGGCGAGCAGGCCGCTCAGGGCCAGGGCGGTGAAGCGCAGCATAGGGGGACTCCGTGTTGAGCCTGGGGTTCAGGCTCAGACTGTATCCGCTGGCAAGGATTCAGTGTTGCATCCAGCCCAGCGTCGCCAGGGCCAGTACCAGGTAGCGACCCGCCTTGGCCACGGTCACCAGCAACAGGAAGCGCCAGAACGGCTCGCGCATGATCCCGGCGATCAGGGTCAAGGGGTCGCCGATCACCGGCATCCAGCTGAGCAACAGCGACCACTGCCCATAGCGCTGGTAGCGCTGCTGGGCTTTTCCCAGTTGGGCGGGCTTGAACGGAAACCAGCGTCGGTCACGCAGGTGCTCGATACCGCGCCCCAGCAACCAATTGACGATCGAGCCCAGTACATTGCCGGCCGTGGCAATCAGCAGCAGGCTGGCCACGGCCTGAGGGTCGCGCACCAGCAAGCCCACCAGCACGGCTTCCGATTGCAGCGGCAACAGGGTGGCGGCGCCGAAAGCGCTGAGAAACAGCGCCCATTCACTCAACATTCAGGGCTGGTCAGTAGTTGGCGACCACTTCGTCGCGACCGTCCTTGGTCAGGCCGATGACCTGGTAGGCGTCCTTGTGGTCGCCCATTTCCATGCCGGGCGAGCCCATCGGCATGCCCGGTACGGCCAGGCCCTTGAGGTCGGAACGCTTGGCCAGCAGCTTGACCTGTTCGGCCGGAACATGGCCTTCGACGAACTTGCCGTCGATCACGCCGGTGTGGCACGAGGCCAGGCGCGGTGCCACGCCCAGGCGCTGCTTGACCGCGCTCATGTTCGGCTCGACATGGTCATTGACGGTAAAACCGTTGTCGCGCAGGTGGGTGATCCACTCCTTGCAGCAACCGCAGTTCGGGTCGCGGTACACATCGATGGTCTGGCCGGCCTGGGCCAGGGTGCTCAGGGCCAGCAGGCCGAAGGCGGCGATTTTCTTGCTCAACATGGTGACTCTCCAAGACTAGAAGCGCAGGCGGACACCAGCGACCAGGCGGGTCTGGCCGATGTCGCCATCGTCATCACGGATCTGTTCGGCGGCATTGCCGTAGCTCCGGTTGAAACTCACGCCCAGGTAAGGGGCAAATCCGCGGGTTATTTCATATCGCAGGCGCAGACCGATTTCACTGTCGGCCAGGCCACTGCCCTGGTCGCGGCTGGCATCGTTACGGCCATAGAAGTTCGCCTCCAGGGACGGCTCGAGTATCCAGCGGTTGGTCAGCAGGATAGCGTAACTGCTCTCCAGGCGCAGCGCGGTTTGTTGCCGCTCACCCACATAGGCAGTGGCTTCCAGTTCCAGGCCATAGAGCGGCGTGCCCTGGATGCCGAATGCCGCCCATACCTGGCCACTGGCCGGTTTGAAATCCTGGCGCAGGCCGCCCATCAGCTCCCACCAGGGGCTGATGGCATGGCCCCAGAGTGCCTGCAGCTCAGCCTTATGGGTGACGCCGTTCTCACGCTCGCCTTCGGTACGCAGCCAGAGGCGGTCGATATCCCCGCCGATCCAAGCGTTGGCGTTCCAGTCCAGCACGTCGCGGCTGTCGAAGTTCTGGTACTCCAATTGCTCGACAATCACCGCCCAGTTCACCTGCTTGTCATGCACCGTGTGTCCGGGCAAGGGCGGGAAGGCGGCGCGGCGGTCGGCGTCGGTGATGGGCCGCAAGGGCGTGCGCGGTGCATCCGGGGCCGGGGCATGGCCCATGGCGCTGTGGTCCATGGTGGCGTGATTCATCGTGCCGTGGTTCATGCCGTCGTGGTTCATGGCGCCAGGAGCCGACTGCTGGGCGCGGACATCTTCGCTGGCCAGCAAGGCAAGCAGTGCGAGGCTGCCCAGCAATGGGCGGTTGAGTAGCTCATTCATCGACGCGTACCTCGCGGAACATGCCCATCTCCATGTGGTAAAGCAGGTGGCAGTGATAGGCCCAGCGGCCCAGGGCATCGGCACTGACCCGGTAGCTGCGGCGGCTGCCCGGCGGGATGTCGAGGGTGTGCTTGCGCACCTGGAAGCGGCCATGCTCGTCCTCGAGGTCGCTCCACAGCCCATGCAGGTGGATGGGGTGGGCCATCATGGTGTCGTTGACCAGAGTGATGCGCAGGCGCTCGCCGTAGGTCAGGCGCAGGGGCTCGGCGTCGGAGAACTTGATGCCATTGAACGACCAGGCGAAGCGTTCCATATGGCCGGTCAGGTGCAGCTCGATTTCCCGGGACGGCTCGCGGCCGTCGGGGTCGGCAAAGGTGCTCTTGAGGTCGGCGTAGGTCAGTACCCGGCGACCGTTATTGCGCAGGCCGATGCCCGGGTCGGCGAGGTTGGGCCTGGGGCTCATGGTTTGCATGTCCACCAGCGGATTGTCGGTTTCGCTGGCCGGGTGGGTCTGCATGCCTGTCATGGCACCATGATCCATGCCTTCCATGCCGCCCATCTTGCTGTGGTCCATGCCGGCCATCGCAGTCATGCCGCCCATCTTGCCGTGATCCATGCCACCCATGGCGTCCATGCCGCCGTGGCCCATGTCGGCCATGGTCAGGTCCGGCCGCGGATCGGGTGTTGGCACGGGTGCGCTCAACCCGTTGCTGCGGGCCAGGGTGCCACGGGCATAGCCGGTGCGGTCCATGCTCTGGGCGTAAAGGGTGTAGGCGGGCAGGTCGCCGACCTCCACCAGAACGTCGTAGGTTTCAGCCACGGCAATGCGCAGTTCATCCACGGTCACTGGGTGCACCGGCATGCCATCGGCGGCGATCACCGTCAGTTTCAGGCCCGGAATGCGGAAGTCGAAGTAGCTCATGGCCGAGCCGTTGATCAGGCGCAGGCGCACGGTTTCGCCCGGCTGGAACAGGCAGGTGAAGTTGCCGTCCGGGGGCTGGCCGTTGAGCAGGTAGGTGTAGGTGGCGGCGCTGATGTCGGCAAGGTCGGTGGGGCTCATGCGCATCTGCGCCCAGCCTTTGCGCTCGGCCACGGTCTTTGACCAGCCGTGCATCGCCACGTCATCGATGAAATCACCGACGGTGCGCTTGTGGTAGTTGAAGGCGTCGGACTGCTTTTTCAGGGTGGCCATCAGTTCATCGGGCGCCTGGTCGCTCCAGTCGCTGAGCAGCAACACGTAGTCGCGCTGGTAACGATGCGCTTCTGGCTCCTTGGGCTCGATGACGATCGCGCCGTACACCCCGGCCTGCTCCTGCAGGCCCGAATGGCTGTGGTACCAGTAGGTGCCACTCTGCTGCAGGGTGAACCGGTAGAGGTAATCGCCCCCCGGCTCGATACCGGCAAAGCTCAGGCCCGGTACGCCGTCCATGTTGGCCGGCAGGATGATGCCGTGCCAGTGCAGTGAGGTTGGCTCGTCCAGGCGGTTGCGCACCCGCAGGGTCACCGTGTCGCCTTCACGCCAGCGCAGTACCGGGCCTGGCAGGCTGTTGTTGATGGTCAGCGCGGTGCGCGGGCGGCCGGTGATGTTGACCGGCGTCTGGCCAATGAACAGTTCGAAGTCACGGCCGGCGAGTTCATTGCCCAGTGGGGTGCTGGCAGCAAAGGCGGGCAGGCGCCAGAGGCCAAGGCCGGCCAGGGTACTGGCTGCGGCGAAGCCTTTGACGAAGGTACGGCGGGAGGGGTGTCGGAGCATGTCATTGCCAATCCGGTAGCGATGGTGGCACGACATTAGTGAGTGACGACTGTCAGAAAACTGAGACGCAGATTACAGATTTGTCAGCTGCTCTCATGGGTCTGTAGCGGCGCAGGCTGTAGGACGCGGCTTTTCGCCAGGCCCCTTCCTGCGTTAGCCTTGATGGGTCAGCACCATTGGGGGCAAGGAGTATCCATGGACAAGGTCATCGTGATCACCGGCGCCAGCCGCGGCATTGGCGCCGCCACCGCGCGCCTGGCGGCCCGTGAGGGGTATCGCATCTGCATCAACTACCTGAGCGACGACGAGGCGGCCCAGCGCGTGCTGGCCGATGTGCGTGAGCTGGGTGCCGAGGCCATCGTGGTCAAGGCCGACGTCAGTGTCGAAGACGAAATCATCCAGTTGTTCCACCGTGTCGACAGCGAGCTGGGCCCGGTGACCGCGCTGGTCAACAACGCCGGCACCATCGGCCAGAAAAGCAGGATCGAGGAAGTCTCGGAATTCCGCCTGCTCAAGCTGATGAAAACCAATGTGGTCGGGCCGATCCTATGCGCCAAGCATGCCTTGCAGCGCATGTCGACGCGCCACGGCGGGCAGGGTGGCAGCATCGTCAACGTGTCATCGGTCGCCGCGCGCCTGGGCTCGCCCAACGAGTACGTCGACTACGCCGCCTCCAAGGGCGCGCTGGATACCTTCACCGTGGGGCTGGCCAAGGAAGTGGCCGGTGAAGGGGTACGGGTCAATGCAGTTCGCCCGGGCTACATCTTCACCGACTTCCACGCCCTGAGCGGCGACCCGGATCGGGTCGGCAAGCTTGAGCCGGGCATCCCCATGGGCCGTGGCGGCCAGGCCGAGGAAGTGGCCGAGGCGATCATCTGGCTGCTGTCAGACAAAGCCTCGTATTCGACCGGCAGCTTCGTCGACCTGGGCGGCGGGCGCTGATCAGGCGCTCAGGTCCTCTTGTGGTTCAAGGCGCGGCAAGTACAGGTGGATGCTGGTGCCCTGGCCCGGCTGTGACTGCACTCGTGCCTGGCCACCGGACTGGCGTACGAAGCCGTAGACCATCGACAGGCCAAGGCCGGTGCCCTGGCCTACGGGCTTGGTGGTGAAGAACGGGTCGAACACGCGGCGCTGCACTTCAGGGGGCATGCCCATGCCATCGTCGCTGACGCTCAGGCGCAGGTAGTGGCCGGCCTTGAGGTCCAGCTGCGCCGCCTTGTGCTCATCGAGCAGCAGGTTGTGGGTCTCGATGGTGATATGCCCGTAGTCGGGCAATGCATCGCGGGCATTGAGGCACAGGTTGAGCAGGGCATTTTCCAGTTGTGGCGGATCGATGAAGGAGTGCCACGGCTGTGCGCTGGTGATTACCCTGACCTCGATCTGCGGGCCGACACTGCGGCGGATCAGGTCTTCCATCCCGGCCACCAGCTCATTCACATCCGTGGGCCGCGGTTCCAGCAGTTGGCGCCTGGAAAAGGCCAGCAGGCGCTGGATCAGGGATGCGGCGCGGTTGGAGGCTTCTTCGGCGGTGCCGAGCAAGCGGTCGATGTCCTGGTGGCGACCTTTGGCCAGCAGGTTGCGCGATATCTGCAGGGCGCCCAGCACACCGGTGAGCAGGTTGTTGAAGTCATGGGCAATGCCGCCGGTGAGCTGGCCGACGGCTTCCATTTTCTGTGACTGGCGCAGGGCTTCTTCGGCCTTGTGCAGCTGCTGTTGTTCTTGCCGGAGCTCGACAACGGCCTGGGCTACCCGTTGCTCGAGGTCCTCATTGAGGCGCTTGAGCGCGCTTTGTGCCCGAATGCGTTCGGTGATGTCCTGGAACAGCACCGCCACTTGGCGACGACTGGCCGGCTCCATGCGAAAGGCGCAAATGCTCAGGAATCGGCTGGTCGCGATCAGCTCCTGTTCGAAGCGTACCGGGTCGCCAGTCAGTAACACCGGGCGGTAACGCTCGATCCAGTCGTCGGCTTCGGCATCCACCATGCCCCTGAGCGTCTGCCCGACCACGTTGTCGATGCCCGCGTGCTTGGCATAGGCTGCGTTGGCTTCGACATGTACGTAGTCGCTGAGCGGGCCGTGCGGACCATCGAAGAACTCGATGATGCAGAAGCCTTCGTCCATGGTGTCGAACAAGAACAGGTAGCGTTGCCGGGCTTCGGCCAGGGCCTGTTCGATAGACGCCTGGACGCGGTCACGGGCGTTGCGTTCGGCCAGCTGGGCCTTGAGTTGCGTGTTCTGCTGCCGGATGGCCTCCAGCTGTTGGCGCAAGGTGTCGAGTTCGCTAGGTGGCATACGCAAGATCCGGCCTGGAGACAAGAAACTGTAGCGCTCCAGGCGGCACTCAACAATGGTGGAGTGGCACGCCTGGCCGGCTAGAACGAGCGCACGATCCTGCCCAGGGTTTCCATGGCCTTCTCCGATTGCTCGGTCCAGGGGCTGCCGTAGTTCAGGCGGATGCAATTGCGAAAGCGCTGGGTCGGCGAGAAGATCGGCCCGGGCGCGATGCTGATACCTTGGGCAAGGGCCATCTGGAACAGCTTGAGCGAGTCCATCTGCTCGGGCAACTCCAGCCACAGGAAATACCCGCCGGACGGGTGGCTGACTCGGGTCTGGGCTGGAAAGTGGCGGGCAATGGCGGCCAGCATGGCGTTCTGTTGCTCTTCCAGGGCATACCTGAGCCTGCGCAGGTGGCGGTCGTAGCCGCCGTGTTGCAGGTAGTCGGCGATCGCGGCCTGGGCGGGCATCGAGGCGCACAGCGAGGTCATCAGCTTGAGCCTTTCGATTTTCTGCGCGTAACGCCCGGCGGCCACCCAGCCGATGCGGTAACCCGGGGCCAGGCTCTTGGAAAACGAGCCGCAGTGCATTACCAGGCCGTCGGTGTCGAACGCCTTGGCCGGCTTGGGTGCCTGCTGGGCGTAGTACAGCTCGGCATACACATCGTCTTCGATCAGCGGTACCTGATGCTGGCGCAACAGCTCGACCAGTTGCTGCTTCTTTTCTTCCGGCATGCTGGCGCCTACCGGGTTCTGGAAGTTGGTCATGCACCACACGGCCTTGACCGGGTGTTTGCTCAAGGTTTGTGCCAGTACGCCCAGGTCGATACCTTCGCGTGGGTGTACGGGAATTTCCACCGCCTTCAGCTTGAGGCGCTCCAGCACCTGCAGGCAGGCATAGAAGGCCGGCGCCTCGATGGCCACCAGGTCACCCGGTTCGGTCACCGCCTGCAGGCACAGGTTCAGCGCCTCCAGGGCGCCGTTGGTGATCAGCAGCTCCTCCATGGGCAGCATCAGCCCGCCGACCATGTAGCGCAGGGCTATCTGGCGGCGCAGTTGCGGGTTGCCCGGTGACAGGTCGGTCACCACCATGCGCGGGTCCATCTCGCGGCTGGCGCTGGCCATCGAGCGGGCCAGGCGCGGCAAGGGGAACAGGTGCGGGCTGGGGAAGGCCGAGCCGAAGGCCACGGTCTGCGGGTCCTTGATCGAGTCGAGGATCGAGAACACCAGTTCACTGACATCCACCTCGGTGGACTCGCTGGCCTGCTCGATGATCTGCGGCTCGTTGAACTGACGCGGGGCGTGGGCATTGACGAAGTAGCCCGAGCGCGGCCGCGCCCGTATCAGCCCGCGACGCTCCAGCAGGTAATAGGCCTGGAACACCGTGGAAGGGCTGACCCCGTGGGTCTGGCTGGCGTAACGCACCGACGGCACCCGCTGGCCGGGGCCCAGGACCCCGGAGCGAATCAGTTCGGCAATGTCGTCGGCGAATTTCTCGTAGCGTTTCATCATGGCTCTGGACGTTTCAACTGCTGCGAAGTGTATGTGATCAGCGGTTCAATGGCGCGACAAAACGGCTATGGGCGATGCTGGCAACGCCGGGCTCGTCGGTGTCGAGCACTTCAAAACCGATCTCCTGGGAGCTGCTCTGGGCGCGCTCGGCAAGCAACGCTACCGACACCGGCAACTCGCTCATCTCGCCTGCGTCCAGGGTGAACTCGGTCTTGCCGTGCAACTCGAAGCCCTCGGCATCCACCAGGCGCAGGCGGTAGCGCTGCGGTTGCTGGGTCTTGTTGATGACTTTGAGGGTGTAGATGTTTTCGATCTGGCCCAGATTGTTCTCGCGGAACAGGCCACGGTCCTTGATCACGTCCATCGACACCATCGGGCGTAGCTGCAGGGCAATCACCAGGGCGCCGATCATCACCACCAGCGCAGTGACATAGCCTACCAGGCGAGGGCGCAGCCAGTTGGTCTTGCCGCCTTGCAGGTTGTGTTCGGACTTGTAGCCGACCAGGCCGCGGGCATAGCCCATCTTGTCCATGATCGAGTCGCAGGCGTCGATGCAGGCAGCGCAGCCGATGCACTCCATCTGCAGGCCATCGCGGATGTCGATGCCAGTGGGGCAGACCTGCACGCACATCTGGCAGTCGATGCAATCGCCCAGGCCCTTGGCCTTGTAGTCGCTGTCTTTCTTGCGCGGGCCACGGGATTCGCCGCGGACCGGGTCGTAGGCGATGGCCAGGGTGTCTTTGTCGAACATCACGCTCTGGAACCGGGCGTAGGGGCACATGTGCATGCACACCGCTTCACGCAGCCAGCCGGCGTTGATGTAGGTGGCGCCGGTGAAGAACAGCACCCAGAACAGGCTCACACCCCCCAGTTGCAGGGTGAAGAGCTCTTCGGTAAGCGGCCGGATCGGGGTGAAGTAGCCGACGAAAGTCAGTCCGGTGATCAGGCTGATGGCCAGCCACAACGTATGCTTGGCCGAGCGGCGCATCATCTTGTTCAGGCCCCAGGGCGCGGCATCGAGCTTGATGCGCTGGTTGCGGTCGCCTTCGGTGACCTTTTCACACCACATGAACAACCAGGTCCAGGAGCTTTGCGGGCAGGTGTAGCCGCACCATACCCGTCCGGCCAGAACGGTGATGGCGAACAGACCGAACGCGCAGATGATCAGCAGCGCCGAGAGAAGGATGAAGTCCTGTGGCCAGAAGGTCGCGCCGAAGATGTGGAACTTGCTTTCGGCCAGGTCCCACAGCACGGCCTGACGACCGTTCCAGTTCAACCAGACGGTGCCGAAGAACAGTACATAGAGAAAACCCGCGCCCACCAGGCGCAGGTTACGAAACAAGCCGGTGAAGCTGCGGGTATGGATTTGTCTGTCGCTGCTGGCGGTCTTCTTCTTGGTGGGGGAAGGCTCGGCAATTTCAACGATCTGGACGGGAATTCTATCGCTCATGGTTCGTCGCTCATCAGGCCTCGATCAGGCCAGAGCACTATGGCGTCCCATCTGTTTGCATAACAGGCTCAGGTATTTCTATAAAAACCGTATCAGATTTACCGCCAGAACCCTGCAGGCCTCAGATTACCGAGCCTGGCTCGGTGGTCTTGAGATGCCTGCGACCATCCACCGCACCTGCTACAGTCAGGGCGTCAGCTTCAGCTTCGGTGATCGGAACGCGCTCGCCGCCCAGCTCGGCCACCGACATGCGCAGCTGTTCATCGGTCAGCACCGTCACATCGGCGGCAGCGCCCTGGATGTGCAGGTCGTCGCCGATCAGGGTGCAACGTTGGTTGGTTGGATCGATTTCAATGGGCATGCTCGCATCCTCCACACGTGGGGCTTACTGGGTGTGACCCTGGCATTGGGCAGGTTGCTGTGGTGAACCGATCAGCGGTCGGCGCATTTTTGGGCTGGCGCAGGGTCCACCTTGAAACAGTCCTTTCGCGGAGCACGTCATGGACGCCTGGTGGCATCAAGTCTGGGTAACGCTGGTAGCCGAATTCGCCGACATCAATGATGCCAAGCAACTGACGCAGGTAACGGTGCGCATGCTGATGGCGGCCCTGCTCGGCGGCATCCTGGGCTTTGAGCGTGAGCTCAAGGGCAAGGCGGCCGGAGTGCGCACGCACATGCTGGTGGCGATGGGCGCGGCCTTGTTCGTGCTGGTGCCGCGCATGGCCGGGGTCGACGATGCGGCGTTGAGCCGGGTGATCCAGGGCATCGTGGCGGGCATCGGCTTCCTGGGCGCCGGCACCATTCTCAAAGGGCACCACCAGACGCTCAGCCACGTCAAAGGGCTGACCACGGCGGCGGGCTTGTGGATGACGGCTGCCATCGGTGTGGCGGCGGGCATGGGGCGCGAGGCGACGGCGGTAATCAGTACCCTGCTGGCATTGCTGGTGCTGGGCTTGATGCCCTGGGTGGTGAACCGCTTCGAGAAAGACGACGAGGATGACGAGGAGGGCGAAAACGAGGAGGGCGGGAAGCACTGAGGGGAGCCGAAGCTCCCCTCAAAGATTGTTGCGTGCTCTTTTTTTGTTATTGGAGGGCGGTCTATTGTTGTTTTTGGCAACCGTTGCCTCTTGAAACGGGCGATCCCCATCCGGGATCAAGAGCAAACGTATTTTTTTGAGCGCTGATCTACTTTCATCATTGCTGATCCAACCGTGACCATCGCTACCTTGGGGTAGTTTTATTGTTTTGTGTCAGGTTGCGGGGCACGCCCCGGGAAAGCACATCCTCTCCAAAAAAATCTGTTAGCTGCGTCTCTGCCGTGTTGTTCTTGTTATGTCAGAGTCGTTACGTCTTATTTTTATTGGTGTGTCACAGTTTTTATTGTTCTTGTACCAAAGATATAGCAGATGCCGTGCCAACTTTTTAAAACCTAATTAAATCAATGGTTTAGTGTTTTTGGCAGGAAAGGTAGGCGAGAGGATTTGTCGATTTGTTTCCGTGTTACCCGGATTTTTGCGGGGCACTGCGGGGGCGGTAACACTCAGACATCCCATCTGCTGTTACCGCCGCCGTTCAACCCGCGTTACGGGCGCGTGCCACACGCGAGCCGTTGGCCCGGCCCAGCACCGTGCTGATGCGCTGGCCGGCGAGGATCAGTTGCTCGAGGTCGATACCGGTCTCGATACCCAGGCCCTGGAGCATGTACAGCACATCCTCGCTGGCCACATTGCCGCTGGCGCCCTTGGCATAAGGGCAGCCGCCAAGGCCCGCGACCGAGCTGTCGAACACCTGGATACCTTCAAGCAGGCTGGCATAGACGTTGGCTAGGGCCTGGCCGTAGGTGTCGTGGAAGTGCCCGGCCAATTGCGCGCGCGGTACATGGGCGGCGACCACCTCGAACAGGCGGCGGGTAGCGCCTGGAGTGCCGGTGCCGATGGTGTCGCCCAGCGACACTTCATAGCAGCCCATCTCGAACAGCTCGCGGGCCACTGGCGCGACCTGCTCGGCGCTCACCGCGCCTTCATAGGGGCAGCCCAGCACGCAGGACACATAACCGCGTACCTGCACACCCTGCTCGCGAGCGGCCTCCATGATCGGGACGAAGCGCTGCAAGCTTTCGCTGATCGAACAGTTGATATTGCGTTGCGAGAACGCCTCGGAGGCCGCGGCGAACACGGCCACTTCCTTGACCCCGGCCGCCAGGGCATCTTCGAAGCCGCGCAGGTTGGGCGCAAGGGCCGCATAGGTGACGCCAGGCTTTTGCAGGATCTGGGCGAACACCTCGGCGGAGCCGCCCATCTGCGGGACCCACTTGGGCGAGACGAAACTGCCCACTTCTATATAGGAGAGGCCGGCCGCAGTCAGGTCATCGACCAGCCGGACCTTGTCCGCCACGCTGATGGGCTGGGCTTCGTTCTGCAGGCCGTCGCGCGGGCCGACTTCGACCAGGCGGACTTTTTCAGGCAATGACATGGCGCGGTTCCTCAGGGCTCAATGGCTGTTTTTCTGGTTGTTCAGGGTGGTGGCCAGCGCTTGTTCGCAGCGCTCTTCGGCGGTGTCCAGCTCCAGCTGCATCTGCTGGATGTCGAGCAGTTGCTGTTCGAGCTGGGCGCGACGCTCGGCAATCTTGGCCAGCATGCTGTGCAGCTGTTTTAGATTGCCGCTGGTAGGGTCGTAGAGTTCAATCAGCTCGCGGCACTCGGCCAACGAGAAGCCGATGCGCTTGCCGCGCAGGATCAGCTTGAGGCTGACCTTGTCGCGTGCCGAGTACACACGCTCGAGCCCACGACGCTCGGGGGAGAGCAAGCCCTGTTCCTCATAGAAGCGGATGGCGCGGGTGGTGATGTCCAGCTCGCGGGACAGGTCGGAGATGCTGTAGGTCTGGCTGCTCATTGCTTGGCTCGGAAGAGGGGCATGGAGCTAAGCTAATTGCAGGTTTACGTATACGTCAAGCAAGGATTCACGGGCTGTGGGCTCATTCACCGTAGGGGCGTGTTCGCGCCGTGATCCAGGCGACAGTTGATGTGCGGGCTGTACTGGCCTCTCGCGGGGCAAGCCCGCTCCTACGCTTCGGCTCGCTCATCCTGGGCTACCACTGCCTGGCACAGTTCGATGATCTGCTCGCGCATCCAGCGGTTTGCCGGGTCCTGGTCGGTGCTTTCGTGCCAGTACAGGTGGGTTTCCAGCGGCGGCACGTCATTGACCGGCAGGCTCAGGTAGTTGAGCTGGTGCCGGCGGGCAAAGCGCTCGGGCACGGTCATGACCATGTCGGTCTGCTGCAGCACCTGGGAAGCCATCAGGTAATGCTGCGAACGCAGGGCGATCTTGCGCTGCACACCCATCTTGCCCAGCGCCAGGTCGACATAGCCCAGGCCGTTGCGCCGACTGGAAATGTGGATGTGGGTCAGGCCCAGGTAGTCATCCAGGCTGAGCTTGTCCTTGGCCATCGGGTGACCCTGGCGCAGGGCGCACACGTACTGGTCCTGCATCAACTTTACGTGGCGTACCTGTGGGTCGGTGTTCAGCGGTGCGTCGACGGCAAAGTCCAGGCGTCCGGCGGCCAGTTCCTTGGTGGTTTCGCGCCGCTTGCACAGGAAGCTTTCGATGATCACCGCTGGGGCCAGGCGGCGCAGGCGCTGGAACAGCGGCGGCAGGATCACCGCCTCGGTGAGGTCGGTCATGCTGATACGAAAGGTCTTGTTGGCTTGGAGGGGGTTGAAGATGCGGCTCTCTTGCACCGACACGCGCAGCAGCGACAGGGCATTGCGTACCGGGCCGATGATGTTCTGCGCCATGGGCGTGGGCACCATGCCTTGGGCGGTGCGCACGAACAGCGGGTCGTTGAAGGTCTCGCGCAGTCGCGCCAGGGCGTTGGACACCGCCGGCTGGGTAATGCCGACGATCTGTCCGGCGCGGGTCAGGTTGGCTTCGGTGTAGATGGCATCGAAGACGATGAACAGATTCAGGTCGACCTTGCTCAGGTTCATGGGCGCCGCTCTTGTTGAAGTTATGGGTAGATCATATATCGGTTATGAATGTTTATACACGCCGAGAATAGACTAGGTGGATTGTGCTGGCTGATCTAGTCTCTTCATCAGTTCCCCTTTCCACTGAAGGTATTGCCCATGGATTTCGCCTATTCACCCAAGGTCCAGGCGCTGCGCGAACGTGTCACGGCGTTCATGGATGCTTACGTCTATCCCGCTGAAGCGGTGTTCGAGCGTCAGGTCGCCGAGGGTGATCGCTGGCAACCGACCGCGATCATGGAAGAGCTCAAGAGCAAGGCCAAGGCCGAAGGCCTGTGGAACCTGTTTCTGCCCGAGTCGGAGCTGGGTGCGGGGCTGACTAACCTGGAGTACGCGCCCCTTGCCGAAATCATGGGCCGTTCGCTGCTGGGGCCCGAGCCGTTCAACTGCTCGGCGCCGGATACCGGCAACATGGAAGTGCTGGTGCGCTATGGCAGCGAGGAACACAAGCGCCAGTGGCTGGAGCCGCTGTTGCGCGGCGAGATCCGTTCGGCCTTCGCCATGACCGAGCCGGACGTGGCGTCGTCCGATGCCACCAACATGGCGGCCCGGGCGGTGCGTGATGGCGATGAGTGGGTCATCAACGGTCGCAAGTGGTGGACCTCCGGGGCATGCGATCCGCGCTGCAAGATCATTATCTTCATGGGCTTGAGCAACCCGGATGCACCGCGTCACCAGCAGCATTCGATGATTCTGGTGCCCACCGATACTGCGGGGGTGAAAATCGTCCGGCCGCTGCCGGTGTTCGGTTACGACGATGCCCCGCACGGCCATGCCGAAGTGCTGTTCGAAAATGTCCGGGTGCCTTACGAAAACGTACTGCTGGGCGAGGGGCGCGGCTTCGAGATCGCCCAGGGGCGCCTTGGCCCTGGCCGAATCCACCACTGCATGCGCTCGATCGGCATGGCCGAGCGGGCCCTGGAGCTGATGTGCAAGCGTTCGGTGGAGCGTACGGCGTTTGGCCGGCCGCTGGCGCGCCTGGGGGGCAATGTCGACAAGATCGCCGACTCGCGCATGGAGATCGACATGGCCCGCCTGCTGACCCTCAAGGCGGCCTACATGATGGATACCGTGGGCAACAAGGTGGCTCGCAGCGAGATCGCCCAGATCAAGGTGGTGGCACCGAACGTGGCCTTGAAGGTGATCGACCGGGCCATCCAGATTCACGGCGGCGCCGGGGTCAGCGGCGATTTCCCACTGGCCTACATGTATGCCATGCAGCGTACCTTGCGCCTCGCCGACGGCCCGGATGAAGTTCACCGGGCGGCCATTGGCAAGTTCGAGATCGGCAAGTACGTGCCCAAGGAGATGCTGCGCAGCGCGCATTGACGAACACCCTGAAAAACCAGGCCCGCTTAGGCGGGCCTGGTTCATTCATGGCTCCCGGATTTGGCTGGATGCGCTGGGCGGTCGCGGGTCTTGAACAATGACAGCACCACGCCACCGGTCAATAGGCCCAGGGTCACGCCCAGCGATAGCAAGGCTGGAACCGGCCCGATCAGTCCGTGGTAGAAAATCTTGCTGCCGATGAAGATCAGCACCAGGGCCAGGGCATATTTGAGATAGACAAAACGGTGTATCAGCGCCGCGAGGGCGAAGTACAGGGCACGCAGGCCAAGGATCGCGAAAATGTTCGAGGTGTAGACGATGAACGGGTCCTGGGTGATGGCGAAGATCGCCGGCACGCTGTCGACGGCGAATACCAGGTCGGCCAGCTCGATCAGCACCAGGGCCAGGAACAGCGGAGTGGCGAACAGCGCGGCCTTGTTTTGCCCGGCAGCCTTGATCCGCACGAAAAAGCGCGGGCCGTGCAGGTCGTCGGTGACGCGCAGGTGGCCGCGCACGAACTTGAGTACCGGGTTGTTGGCCAGGTCCGGGTGGGACTCTTCGCGGGTAAACAGCATCTTCACCCCGGTAAACAGCAGGAAGGCCCCGAACACATAGAGGATCCAGGCGAATTCCTGGACCAGCGCGCTGCCCACGCCAATCATGATGGCGCGCAACACCACCACCCCGAGGATGCCCCAGAACAGGACCCGGTGCTGATAGAGGCGGGGAATGGAGAAGTAGCTGAAGATCATCGCCATGACGAACACGTTGTCCATGGACAACGACTGTTCGACGAGGAAACCGGTGTAGAACTCCAGGGCACGCTGGGCGCCCAACTCGAACCAGACCCAGGCCCCGAACAGTACCCCGACACTGAAGTAGCCGCTGTACAGCAGCAGGCTTTCGCGCATTTCGATGGTGTGGGCCTTGCGGTGCAGAACGCCGAGGTCCAGCACCAGCAGGGTGAGGACGATGCCGATGAATGCCAGCCAGAACCAGGCGCTGGTACCGAGGAAATCGTTGTCGAGAAATGCCTGTAGAGCCGCCATGCGCCCCTCCTTGATTGTCGTCGCTGCCTTGCGGATCAAGGCAGCAGTGACTCCGACATGGCGGCTTGGCAGCCGTCAGAGGGGCCCGGCGTCACATTTAAAAGACTAGCCCCGGTGATGGTTGCAGCCCAATCGAGGCTGTAACAAAAGGTTGCCTACGCAATTCCAGGACACTTAGTACACCCAGACCTCCACTCTCCGATTGCGGATCCGACCTTCTTCAGCCGTGTTGGTCGCCACGGGCAGTTCATCGCCCAGGCCGATGATGTCGCGCAGCTCGACACCGGCCTTGGCCAGTTCCCGGCGCACTGCCATGGCGCGCAGGCGCGAGAGCAGGTCGGCACGCTGCGGATCGCGCTTGGCATCGCCGAACCCCACCAGCACGGCACGCTGGTTCAGCTTGTCGTGCTGGCGCAGAAAATCGACCACCCGCTGCACATCGCGCAGGGCCTTGTTGTCGAGGCTGGCGTTGCCCTCCTGAAAACGAAAGTTCACCGACAGGCGCTGGGCGTTACGCGCCAGGTCCTGGTAACGCGCAGGCATATCGGCAGCCGGTGGTACCGGCAGGGCATGCACCTGTTGGCCGACAAAGCCATTGCCGGTGACGATGGCCTGGCCCTGGGCGCTCTGGGCGAACTCCACCAGCGCCCGGGCCCAGGGCGCAGCGTTCTCGGGGGGCAGGTAGAAGTACAAGCGTCGTGACAACGGGTAGTCTTCGCTGGCCACCAGCGCAGGGCTGGGCAGCATCGGTCGAGAGGCGCCGTCGACAATGGCCAGGACCTTCGCGCCATGCACCGACGCCAGGCTGCTGAAGCCGATGGCCTGGCGATCGGACATCACGGTGTTGGTCAGTTGCTCGCTGGATTCGAAGCGCTGGGCGCTGGCGGCCAACACCTGGTCCTTGGGGGCGAGTACCAGTGCCTTGAAGGTTTCGAAGGTGCCCGAGCGGTCATCCCGGGCATACAGGTGAATCGGCCCGTGGCCCAGGCCCAGGGCATCCCATGTGGTGATGTGCCCGGCAAAAATCCCCGCCAGTTGCTCGGTGGTCACCTGCGGCAATGGGTTGTCGGGGTGGACGATCACGGCGACGCCGTCCAGGCCGATGATCTGCTCGGCGGCGGCGCTGTTCAGATCGCCCAGGGGCTTGAGCGCGTCCAGTTCACTGGTCTTTATCGGCCGCGAGGCGGCGGCCAGGTCTGCCTGGCCAGTCTTGAGTGCGGCGAAGCCGGTGCTGGAGCCGTGGGCGGCGATGTCGATGCGCAGCGGTTGGCCGTGGGTGTCGCGGGCACGGACCTGGACTTCGTTGGGGACTTGGGTCGCGACGATGGAAATGTCGCTGGCGCCTTGTGCGGCCAGCAAACCCTGCACCAGTGCCGGTGCCAGCGTCGCGCCGATGGTGTTGGAACCCTGGATACGCAACAGGGGCGCCGCGTGGGTAGCGAGCGTGAACAGGCACAGCAGAATCAGGCTGAGGTGGCGGAACATGCCGGCAGGCACTCTTCAGACAAAGGATGTGCCGCAGATTAAGACAGTGGGGTGACGGTTGGATGACAGTGAGGTCGCGGTGCAAGCCCGCTCCCACAGGAGCGAGCTTGCACCGCGATGCGTCACGCCAGTTCCAGCCAGATCGGGGCGTGGTCCGACGGTTTTTCCATGCCGCGCAGGTCATAGTCGACGCCCGCGGCCTTGATCCGCGGCAGCAGGCCGTGGGAGGTCAGGATCAGGTCGATGCGCAGTCCGCGCTTGGGCTCGTCTTCAAAGCCGCGGCTGCGGTAGTCGAACCAGCTGAAGCGGTCAGCGACCTCCGGGTGCAGGTGGCGGAAGCTGTCGACCAGGCCCCAGTTCTTCAGGCGGGCCATCCATTCGCGCTCTTCAGGCAAAAAGCTGCATTTGCCTGTCTTCAGCCAGCGCTTGGCGTTGTCGGCGCCGATGCCAATGTCGCAGTCTTCTGGCGAGATGTTCACATCACCCATCACCACCAGGGGCTGGTCGTTCTTGAACTGGCTCTCGAGCAGGGTCTGCAGGTCGCTGTAGAAGCGCTGCTTGGCCGGGAACTTGGTGGGGTGGTCGCGGCTTTCGCCCTGGGGGAAATAGCCGTTCATGATGGTGACCGGCGTGCCGTCGGCATCGGCGAAGGTGCCCCAGATAAAGCGACGCTGGGCCTCTTCTTCGTCACTGGCAAAACCCTTGTGCAGGCTCAGGGGCGCCTGGCGCGAGAGCAGGGCGACACCGTAGTGGCCTTTCTGGCCGTGAAAGTGAACGTGGTAGCCCAGGGCCTGGACGTCGGCCAGCGGGAATTGATCGTCGCTGACCTTGGTTTCCTGCAGGCCGATCACGTCCGGCTGGTGCTTTTCGATCAACGCCGCCAACTGATGGGGCCGGGCGCGCAGGCCATTGATGTTGAACGAGACGATCTTCATGGGAAACACAATCCTGATAAAACCCAGGATGCTAGCCGACATCGGCGCCTGCGGCCAGCGTGGCGCGTCAACCCATAGGCTGCTAACGTGGTGCTCGGGTGAACGTCGGCGCAACGTCCGCCTCAAAGGCAATGAATGCCCATTTGCAGAGGTTTCCCAGCATGTCCGAATCGACTGCCGTCCCGGCCCAGATCCGCCTGCTCGATGGCGGCTACAGCCGCGAGGCGCGTTCTCTGCTGTATCACGCCTATCGTCATGAACCGACGTTCAACTTCCTGTTCGAGGCCCAGCGTCCCGGCTACGACCAGCGCATCCGCGCCACGGTGCGTGAGTTGGTCAAACAGCACTTTCTCCAGGATCTGCCGGCATTGGGGCTGCTGGTGGACGACCGCCTGATCGGGATCGCCCTGATCGCACCACCGCAGCGGCGCCTGGGCATCACCGAAAGCTGGGCCTGGCGCATGCGCATGGTGCTCAGTACCGGCTTTCGCTGCACGCGGCGCTACCTGGATTACCAGGCCGCGCTGATGGCGTGCCTGCCGGGCGACACGGTGCATGTGTTGCCATTGCTGGGGATTCATCCGCAGTTCCAGGGCAAGCATTACGGCGAGCAGTTGCTGCAGGCGGTACATGACTGGTGCGCGGAAGACGAGAACTCCGAAGGCGTGGTACTGGATACCGGCAACCCGCACTACCTGGCGTTCTATCAACGCCAGGGCTATCAGGAGATCGGCGAAATTGCCGTTGGACCTGTCCGCGAGCACGTGTTCTTCCACCCCAACCCCCAGTCCTCCCAACGGGCAGCGGCATTGCCTGTATAGCAGGCAGGAGAGCCTTGGGCTCCATGCAGGCGCCAAGCTCTGGTAGCATCCGCGCCTATGACGTATTCAGGACGATTCACCTGCGGTTTGATGTTATGGATTGCCAGCTTTGCAGTGTGCGCACAAAGCGAGCTGGTGGTTCGGGTCAAACCTGCCAATAACGAACTCAAGGCCAATGTCGAAGGCTATATCGGCAGCCTTGGTAAACGCGATGAAGAGGCGCTGCTGCGCTTCAGCCGCGGCGCTGTCGAGCAGGCGCGCAAGGCGGCCCAGGCACTGGGGTACTATCAGGCGCAAATCGAAAGCGAGGTCAAACCGCCGGCCAAGGCCGACGACAACCCGCAGCTGATCCTGCGCATCGATCCGGGCGAGCCTGTGCACCTGCGTGACGTGACCATCCGCATCGAAGGCCCGGCCAGTGAACTCAAGGCCTTTCGCATCCCCAACAGCAAGGCCCTGCGCTCAGGCGAGGTGCTCAACCATGGCCACTATGAAGATGCCAAGCGCCTGATCCAGAACCAGGCCTCGCGCTACGGTTTTTTCGGTGGCCATTTTGTTCGCCAGCGCCTGGCGGTCGACCCTATGGCGGGGGTGGCCGATATCGAGCTCATTTACCAGAGCGGCCCACGCTATCGCCTGGGCAAGGTCAGTTTTGCCGGCGACACCCCCTTCGATGAAACTCTTCTGCAACGCATGGTGCCGTTCAAGGCCGATACCCCCTACGACTCCGAACTGATCGCCGAACTCAACAACGCCCTGCAGTCGAGCGGCTACTTCGAGGGCGTGCGGGTGGATGCCGCGCCCACCGCGGCGGTGGACCAGAGCATTCCGGTGGCCGTCCAGCTGCAAACCCGAAAGCCCCGGACCATGGGCCTGGGCCTGGGGTTCTCGACCGACGTTGGCCCACGCGGCAAAGCCAACTGGACGCGGCACTGGGTCAACCCGCAAGGCCACAGCTATGGCTGGGAAACCGAACTGTCGGCGCCGCGCCAGAACGTGGGCCTGTTTTATGACATACCGCTTGATCCGCCCCTGACCGACAAACTGCGCTTTGCCGGTGGCTACCAGAACGAGGAAATCGCCGGCACCGATACCTTGAGTAAGCTGCTCACCGTCGGCCCCGAATGGCACAGCAAGCTGCCCAGCGGTTGGCAGCGGGTGCTGTCGCTCAAGTTCCAGCACGAGGAGTATCGCCTGGGTGATGACTCGGGCTTGAGCACGCTGCTGATGCCGGGCGTGAGCTACTCGTACCTGCGCAGTGACAACCGTATCGACCCGCACAATGGCTATCGTCTGCAGTTCGATGTGCAGGCAGCCAAGGAAGGGTTGGTTTCCGATACCAACCTGCTGCATGTCAATGTCGTGCTCAGGGGCCTGACGACGCTGGGCCAGAACCACCGCTTTCTGGGGCGGGTGCAGTTTGGTGGCAGCGCTACCAGCAGCTACCAGAGCTCGATTCCGCCCTCGCTGCGTTTCTTCGCCGGTGGCGACCAGAGCGTACGGGGTTATGACTACCAGAGCCTGTCGCCGAAAAACTCCGACGGCGATCGCATTGGCGGCCGCTACCTGGTAGCCGGCAGTGCCGAGTACCAGTACGCCGTGGCTGAAAAATGGCGGGTGGCGACCTTTGTCGACCAAGGCAACTCATTCAATAACCTGGAGTTCCCCAGCCTCAAGACCGGCGTCGGTATCGGTGTGCGCTGGGTATCTCCTGTCGGGCCGCTGCGTCTGGATCTGGCCCATGCGCTGGATGACGACGGCGGTTTCCGTCTGCACTTCTCCATGGGGCCGGAACTGTGAGTCGCGTTTTCAAACATATCCTCCTTGGCGTGCTGGCACTGGTGCTGCTGGGGGTGATCGCCGTCGGCCTGGTGCTCGGTACGCAGGCGGGCAGCCGCTGGGCACTGGGCCTGGTGCCAGGACTGCAGCTTGAAGCATTTGAGGGTCGCCTCGGCGGTCGGTGGCAAGCCGACCGCGTGGTGTGGGAGCAGGGCGCCGATCGTGTGGATCTGGTGGCGCCGGTGTTCGACTGGACGCCTGCCTGCCTGTTGCGCATGACCCTGTGCATCGAGCGCCTGCAGGCCGACCAGGTCAACCTGGCCTTTGCGCCCTCCGAGCCAGCACCCGACAGCGGTCCACTGCAATTGCCTGCCCTCAAGTTGCCCCTGGCGATCGAACTGGGAGAGGTCCGTATCGGCCACCTGCGCCTGGACGGCAATGAGCAGTTGAGCCAACTGCAGTTGGCGGCGCACTGGACCGTCGACGGACTCAAGATCGACAGCCTGCAGTTGCAGCGCGAAGACCTGCACCTGAGCCTGCAAGGACTGCTGACGCCGGAAGGCGACTGGCCGCTGCAGGCGCAGGGCCTATTGCAACTACCCAAGGTCGATGGGCGCGACTGGCAGCTGGCCTTGCAGGTTGAGGGTGAACTGCAAAAGACCCTCAAGCTTACGGCTCGGAGCAGTGGTTACCTCGATGCCCGGCTGAGCGGTGAACTGCAGGCCCTGGCCGAGCATCTGCCCGCCCGCGTGCAGATCAAGGCCGATGCCTTCAAGCCCGGCGCCGATCTGCCAGATACCCTGCAACTGACCAACCTCGACCTCAGTGCCAAGGGCGACCTGCAGCGCGGGTATCTACTGCTCGGCACGGCCAGCCTGCCAGCCGAGCAAGGCCCGGTGGGGCTGAACCTGCAAGGCAAGGTCGATGCCAAGGGGGCCCAACTCGGTGCCCTGGACCTGACCGCAAGCGCCGAGCAGTACCTCAAGCTTACCGCCAGCGCCGATTGGCAGCAGGGCATGAGCGCCAAGGCTACCGTCGATTGGCTGGATTTTCCGTGGCTGCGGTTGTATCCACTGGAGCAAGCTCCCCAAGTGACCTTGCGCCGCTTCAATGGCCAGGTGCAGTATCGCGATGGCAACTATCAGGGCCAGTTCAATGGCGACCTGGATGGGCCGGCGGGTGCCTTCAGCCTGAGCAGTCCCTTCAAGGGCGACCTTGGACAGATCGCCTTGCCACAACTGGCCCTCGCTGCCGGGCAAGGCAAGCTGGCCGGCAGCGTCAGCGTGCAGTTCGCCGATGCTGTGGCCTGGGATGCCGCCCTCGAACTCTCGGCATTGAACCCGGCCTACTGGCTGGCCGAGCTGCCGGGTACACTGGCGGGCCCGTTGCGCAGCAAAGGGCAAATGAAAAACGGCGAGCTCAGCCTCGATGCCGACCTCGACCTCAAGGGACGCCTGCGCGGCCAACCCGCGGTACTCAAGGCCGTGGCCACCGGTGCCGGCAAGACCTGGACCCTGGGGACGCTCGATATCCGCCTGGGCGACAACCACATCAACGGCAGCGGCAGCCTGCAGCAGCGCCTGGCCGGCCAGGTCGACCTCGACCTGCCACGCCTGGGCCAGCTCTGGCCGCAACTGCAAGGCCAGCTCAAGGGCAAGCTGGACGTCGCGGGTACCCTGGAGGCGCCTCAGGGCACGTTGACCTTGCAAGGCCAGCAACTGGCCCAGGCCGATAACCACGTACAGCGCCTGACGCTCGACGCTCGACTCGACAGCGCACAACGGGCGGTGATCGACCTGCAGGCCAGCGGCATTCGCCTGGGCGACACCCCGCTTGGCAAGCTCACCGTCAATGGCCGTGGCGATATCCGCCAGCAGCAGCTGGAGCTGGCCCTGGATGGGCCGCAGCTCAAACTCGACCTGGGTGCCGATGGGGTGCTGGACAAGGGCAACTGGCGGGGCCGCCTGGCCACTGGCCAGGTTCAGGCGGGCGGTCAGGACTGGCGCTTGCAGGCACCGGCAAAACTGCAGCGCCTGGCCAGCGGGCAACTGGACTTCGGTGCCCATTGCTGGCGCTCGGGGCAGGCCAGCCTGTGCGGTGAAGACCAACGCCTGGCCCCGGAGCCGCGCCTGCGTTATCACCTCAAGCAGTTCCCGCTGCAGAGCCTGGCCCAATGGTTGCCCAAGGATTTTGCCTGGCAGGGACAGCTGAATGCCGACATCAACCTGGACCTGCCGGCCAGTGGCCCCAAGGGAACACTGGTGGTGGATGCCAGCGGCGGGACATTGAAGCTGCGAGAGAAAGGCCAATGGCTCGACTTCCCTTACCAGACCTTGCGCCTGGAAAGCACCCTGGCGCCACGCCGTGTCGACACCCGCCTGGATTTTCGCGGCCAGCGCCTGGGCGAACTGGCCCTGGTGACGCGGCTTGACCCGGTAGCCCGCAACAAGCCGTTGACCGGCACCTTCCGCCTGAGCGGCCTGGACCTGGCCATTGCCCGGCCGTTCGCCCCCATGGTCGAACGCCTGGCCGGCCAGCTCAACGGCAGTGGCCAGCTGTCGGGTACTTTGCTTGGGCCACAAGTCAATGGCAGCTTGAACCTGAGCGGGGGCGAAGTCAGCGGTGCGGAACTGCCGATCAGCCTGGAAGACCTGAACATCCAGGCCTTGATTGCCGGCGAGCAGGTGCAGCTCAATGGCGCCTGGAAAAGCGGGGAAGCAGGTGAGGGGAGCTTGCGCGGACAGATTGGCTGGGCCCAGGCCCTGGCGGTCGACCTGCAGCTGCAGGGCCAGCGCCTGCCGGTCAACGTCGAACCCTATGCCGCGCTGGAGATTGCCCCAAACCTCAAGATCAGCGTGCAGGGCGACAAGCTGGCAGTGACAGGCAAAGTGCTGGTGCCCAAGGGCAAGATCACCGTGCGCGAGTTGCCGCCTTCGACGGTCAAGGTCTCCGATGACACGGTGATCGTGGGCCACCAGACCGAACAGGGCAAGCCACCGATGGCGGTCGCGATGGACATCGATGTCGAAGTCGGCCAGGACAAGCTGTCGTTCTCGGGCTTTGGCCTGACGGCCAACCTGCTGGGGCATGTGCATATTGGCGACAACCTCGACACCCGCGGTGAACTGAGCCTGGCCGATGGTCGCTATCGTGCCTATGGCCAACGCTTGACCATTCGCCGCGCGCGACTGTTGTTCGCCGGGCCGATCGACCAGCCCTACCTGGATATCGAAGCCATTCGCCAGACCGATGACGTGATCGCCGGTATTCGCCTGAGCGGCAGCGCCGAGCAACCGACCACCCAGGTGTTCTCCGAGCCGGCCATGAGCCAGGAGCAGGCTCTGTCGTACCTGGTACTGGGGCGCCCCCTGGGCACCACCGGCGAGGACAACAACATGCTGGCCGAAGCCGCGCTGGGCTTGGGCCTGGCCGGCAGCGCCGGGATCACCGGCAGCCTGGCCTCAAGCCTGGGCATCGAAGACTTCCAGCTCGACACCCAGGGCAGTGGTACCAGCACCAGCGTAGTGGCGAGTGGCAACCTGACCGAGCGCTTGAGCTTGCGTTATGGGGTCGGGGTTTTCGAGCCGGTCAACACGGTTGCCTTGCGATACAAGCTGAGCAAGAAGGTCTACCTGGAAGCGGCCAGCGGCGTGGCAAGTTCGCTGGATATCTTCTACAAGCGGGATTTCTGACACGAAGCGCTAGCGCACGGTCGCCGCTTCGATGAACTCGTTGCTGTCGGCGGTGCCTGGCGCAGGTTCAGGCTCAGGCATGCGCCGGGGCGAGATCAGGTGGGTGTACTCTTCGATGAGCCGGTTGAGTGCTTCCGGGGGCTCGCAGGCCTGGAACTGCATGCGGATCTGCACTTCGTCGGGGTCTCGCCCCTCGCCACAGCGCTTGCTCTGCCCGCCCAGGGTCACGAAGAAACGCTCGTGATTCAGGCCTGGCGCCGCTTCGGCATTGTCGGTGTTGAGGATCTTGACCGACAGATCGACCTGCATGCGTTCCAGGGCCAGCCCCCGGGGCGATACCAGGGCAATCAAGGGTATTTGCATCCGGTGCTGCTCATCCATGGCCACTTCGACCATCTTGGCTTTCATCGGCGTGCCCAGCGCCTCGGCGTCGTAATCGAAGAACTGGTCGAACAGCTTGATGTATTGCTGGGCGATCAGCGTATTGGTGGCCGCTGCGGCTTCCTGCAGGCCGCGGGTGATGTCGCACAAGTCGCTGGAAGTGATCGGGACGTTGTTCGATGGGCGATTGTCCATGCGTTCGCGCTCCATGAATACTCAAAGAAAGCCCCTTATGGATAAGGGGCTGGGTGGGTTTCGATCAAGCAAGGCCATTGACTGCTGACTCAAGGGGCCGGGATTGGGAGTGGGGTGTCGGCCTGATCGGGCATCGGCAAGGCATTATCGGCAGGCAACTGACCGGGATTGCTGGGCGCCGTGTTGGGCAGCATCACAGGCTTGGTGGCAGCCTCGGTGAGAAAGTCGATCACCCGCAGCAAGGCTTCCGGCGGGTCCTGGCGGCGGACCTTGGTATTGAACGCATAGCGGGCCCGGGTATCGGTCTTGCGGGTCTGGCTGGATTTGTGGCTGATCTGGCCTTTTACATCCAGCTTGAAAGGCCCCCAGCCGAGCGATGCGCCAAAGCGCGCCGAGCCAGCTGTTTCGCTGGCGCTCTCGGCCTGCTGGCTGATGGTCAGCTCAAACTCGATGCTGCCTTCTTCAATGGCGATGTTCGGATGGGTCACCGCTGCGATCAGCGGGACCTGCATCTTTTTCGATACCGATCCCTGATACACCCCTTGCTCGTTGGTGATGGTCTCGTCGTAGTCGAACTGGATGGACACCGCCTTGCCATTCTGGATGCACACGCCCATGAGGAAGTCGGCGTAGGACTTGCTCGCCGAAGTCTGGGCTTGAATCATTGCCTGCAGCGGGCCGGAAATCATCCGGTCCAGCGGCAGTGCGTTCAACACCGAGCCGATCAAGCTGTTATCGATTGTAGCCATGGGACATTTCCTTATCGTCAATGCACATCAATGTGCGGGTAGGCGTGTTCTGGTCGGCAGGTCAGGTTGCAAGGCTGTGAGTCTGGCCGCCTTCCTGGCGCCGGATGTTGCCGATCTGGCGCAGGCTCAATCCGTATTTGTTGGCCAGTACGCTGCGCGACAGGCCATCGGCGCTTTCGCGCTGGATCTGCTGATTGCGCAACTGGCGAAGAAAATGGTCGACCTTGGGGATCTCCAGCGCCATGCCGGCATATTGCTTGATCAGGGCATCCAGGGCCGCCGGCGGCAGGACCTCGGCCAATGCGGTGCGCTCGCGATGCTTGGGGATGTATTTGGGACGCCCTCCGTAGGCGCAGGTCAGGTTGTAGGCATGCTCGATACCCAGGCATCCGACCAGCATTTGCAGTGAGTGGGGCAGTTGGTGGATGTCGATGCGTTCCAGGTCCTGTAGCTCCATGATGACTTCCTTGTGGAGAGTGATTGGGCATCACCATGTTTGAACATCCGGGCGGGTCGCAACAGGCTGCAAGCGCAGCACGAAGGGTAGGGTTTGTGTATGTGATCTGTAGGTCTAATGGGCTGCTTAAATGGGAAAACGATGCGTCGTTGCGCCAGGGCCCTTGTTCTGCCGTTGGTGTCCGCTGGCGGCGGTGCCCAGGTACGGCAACCCATGAGTGTCAGCACGGGCGCGCCAGCAGCAGGCTGATTTGCCCCAGGTAAGGGGCAGGTCGGGCCAGCGCATGCTCGGGCAATGTGCGCCAGTCGACGAGGACGCACAGGGCGTTCAGAGGGCGCTCGCCCTGGCGGCCGATGGATTGTGATGGGAAGTCGCGGCGATACAGCACTTGGGTCTGGTTGAGGGCGCTGGTTACGCTCGGGTCGCTCAACGTCAGGCGCGCGGCCTCGGGGAGCACGGCCTGGGGCAGGGTGAAGTAGGCACCCGTCGGCTGGCTGTCGAGGTAGCCGGCCAGGCGTGAGCGGTGCCAAAGCTGTTGCCATTGGCTGGCGCCGGCGGTCTCGGCCAATTGTTTGCCTAGGGCATGGTGTTGTTCAGGTGAGAGTGTAGTGGTGGGTATGGCCTGGGCATTGATACAGGCCAGCAGGGCGAAGCTGCTGAGCAGTCGGCAGGTGAGCATGGTGATCGTCCGTTTGTCCGTGGGAAGGTCGGAACACCATGGTTTCAGCTGCCAGATGGCTGCAAAAGAAGGAAATTGTCCGGCTGCGTTGTATGATGCGCACGGCCCGCCCAGGGCTTTACCCCGATGTCGCAAGGATTAATCAATGACTCAAGGTCAACGCCTGAAATACTCCATTCTGATCTCCCTGTTGGTGCTGGGGATCATGCTCGGCCTGTCCTACCTGCAGAAGCAGGGAACGATCAGTGAGCAAGTGTTCCAGTACATTGCCATTGGTGTGGCCATTGCCGTGGTGGTGGTCAACGGCATCATGCGCCGCAAGGTCAAGCCTTGAGGTAACTTGCGTGGCCGGCGTTCGCCGGCCATTCGCTCAGCGTGGGTTGGTGTGCTCGAGAATGTCGCGAGCCTCGGCATTGAGGCTGTAGCACTTGTCACTGCCCATGCTGATCACGCCTTCGGTGCACAAGCGCTTGAGCACCTCGCGCACACTGAGGAACGACAGCGGGATATCCAGCTGTTCGAGCTGGCTGTGCACACCGCGGACACCGATGCTGCGACCGCTCCTGTCTGCCATGTGCAAGGCATCGATGACCTTGAGGCGGATCAGGCTGGTACGCAGCCCGTACGAGCGAAGCAGCTCGCGAATGTGTTCGTTGCCGGGTCGCTCGGTATCGCCGCCGTCCGCTCTGTTTGCCAACGCTTGTCGCGGTTTGTGCTTGGGTCTGTCGGCGATCACCGACTGCTGCTGGTTGTACATGCGAATACTCCTTTTCGTGGCCAGTCCAGGTCTGTGAAAATTGTTGCCCACACCCTATAAGACGAACGAGTGTCGAAAAACTGCAGTACCTGGTGAAAAAAATTTATCGGGCCACTCAGATAAAGACGTATCGGACCGGTCAACCCCGTAAATTTTCTGGCCGCGCTTCGTCCAACCAGGCTCGCCAGCCGCCCGGGTGTGACTGACAGCAGGCTATCGCAGTGCAGGCCCTCCCTCACTGTGCACCAGCTCCTTGAGTAGCAGGCCAAACGCCAGGTCCACTTGCTCGGGAATCGGCAGATAGACCGTGTGCCCATCCCCCGGCGCCACCTCGACCGCGTCCCCTTGGCGATCACGCAACTGATGCAGGTCGAAGTGATAGTTGCCACGGGGCGTCATCAGTTCCAGGTGATCGCCCACGGTAAAGCGGTTCTTGACGCGCACTTCGGCCAGGCCATCGACGCGCTCGCCGGTCAGCTCGCCAACGAACTGCTGGCGCTCAGACACCGAGTTGCCGCGCTGGTAGTTCTGGTATTCATCATGCACGTGGCGACGCAGGAAGCCTTCGGTATAGCCGCGTTGAGCAAGGGACTCGAGGTTGAGCATCAGGCTGCGGTCGAAGGCACGACCTGCCACGGCATCGTCGATGGCTTGTCGATACACCTGGGTAGTGCGTGCGCAGTAGAAGTGCGACTTGGTCCGGCCCTCGATTTTCAGCGAGTGCACCCCCATGCGGGTCAGGCGCTCGACATGCTGCACGGCACGCAGGTCCTTGGCGTTCATGATGTAGGTGCCATGCTCGTCTTCGAACGCCGGCATGTCTTCATCCGGGCGATTGCTCTCCTGAAGCAGAAAAACCTGCTCGGTCGGTGCACCCACACCCAGGGTCGGTTGTACTTCACGAACGATGTCGCCGCTGGCGTCTTCGCTGGCCGGGGTCGCGCTGTACTTCCAGCGACAGGCATTGGTGCAGCTGCCCTGGTTGGCGTCCCGGCGATTGAGGTAGCCCGAGAGCAGGCAACGACCGGAGTAGGCCATGCACAGGGCGCCGTGGACGAACACTTCCAGCTCCATCTCTGGCACCTGCTGGCGGATCTCCTCGATCTCCTCCAGCGACAACTCCCTCGACAGGATCACCCGGGTCAGTCCCTGGCTGCGCCAGAACTCGACGCTGGCCCAGTTCACCGTATTGGCCTGGACCGACAGGTGAATCGGCATCTGCGGGAAGTGCTGGCGCACCAGCATGATCAGGCCCGGGTCGGACATGATCAGCGCATCGGGGGCCATCTCGATCACCGGTGCCAGGTCTTTGAGGAAGGTCTTGAGCTTGGCGTTGTGCGGGGCGATGTTGACCACCACGTAGAAGCGCTTGCCCTGGGCCTGGGCTTCCTTGATACCCAGCGCGAGGTTGGCGTGATCGAACTCGTTGTTGCGTACACGCAGGCTGTAGCGCGGCTGGCCGGCATACACGGCGTCGGCGCCATAGGCAAAGGCATAGCGCATGTTCTTCAGGGTGCCGGCAGGGGCGAGCAATTCGGGTTTGGCGAGGAGGGTCATGATGGCGTCGGGGTAAAAGGCGCGGATGCTAACGCTATTGCGGCCGGCGACTATTGATCTGCATCAAGGGCACTTTTGCGCAGTGGCTGCGCACTAATGTTGTGAACAGCCAAGGAACGCCCATGAACGAAACCGCCCAGCAGCACAAGGCCCTGCTTCTACTCCTGACCCTGGTGACCATCGCGTTTTTCTGGATTCTGCTGCCGTACTACGGCGCGGTGTTCTGGGCGGTCATCCTCGGGATCCTCTTCGCGCCCATGCAGCGCCGCCTGCTGCTGCGCCTGGGCTGGCGACGCAACCTGGCGGCCGCGGTGACCTTGCTGGCGTGCCTGGTGATGGCCATCTTGCCGGTGATCATCATCAGTACGCTGCTGGTACAGGAAGGCGCGGCGCTGTACCAGAAGATCGAAAGCGGCCAACTGGACATCGCCGGTTACCTCGAACGCTTCCAGCACATGCTGCCGACCTTTGTCCAGAATGGCCTGGAGCGCATGGGCGTCGGGGATTTCGAAGGCTTGCGCGACAAGATCACCAAAGGCGCCATGCAGGGCAGCCAGTTCTTTGCCACTCAGGCCTTCAGCTTCGGCCAGGGCACCTTCGAGTTTCTGGTGAGCTTTGCCGTGATGATGTACCTGCTGTTCTTTTTTCTGCGTGACGGTGCCGAGCTTGCGCGGAAAATCCGCACTGCGGTGCCGTTGGCCGAGCAGCAAAAACGTCGTCTGCAGCTCAAGTTCAATCGGGTGGTCCGTGCCACGGTCAAGGGCAACCTGTTGGTGGCGGTGACCCAAGGCGCATTGGGCGGGATCATTTTCTGGGTGCTCGGCATTCCCAGCCCGCTGGTCTGGGGCGTGCTCATGGCCTTTCTCTCCCTGTTGCCAGCGGTGGGGGCAGGGATCATCTGGGCGCCGGTGGCCGTCTACTTCGTGGCCACCGGGGCGGTGTGGCAAGGGGTGGTGCTGGCCGCCTTCGGGGTGTTCGTGATCGGCCTGGTGGACAACCTGTTGCGGCCGATGCTGGTGGGCAAGGACACCAAGATGCCGGATTACCTGATCCTGATTTCCACCCTGGGGGGGCTTGCGGTGTTCGGCCTCAACGGCTTCGTGATCGGGCCGCTGATCGCCGCGCTGTTCATGTCCAGTTGGGCGATCTTCGTGTCGACCAAACCGCAGGTGCAGTTGCCCAGTTAGCGGAAGCTGTAGGACACCCCGGCATAGACCCCGAAACCTTCCCCGGGAGTCGAGCGGGCAATGTCCTGGCCCCTGTCGTTGAAACCAGGCGTCACCGTGGCGGCGTAACGCTTGTTGGTCAGGTTGCGCAGGTCGAGCCAGGTCTGCCAGTCCTGCTTGGGCGAGTTGTAGCCCAGGGTGGCGCCAAGCAGGGCGTAGGCATCGGTGGGGTAGCTGTTGGCATAGTCGACCTGGACCTTGGAGGCCATCTGGGTGTTGAGCCCGGCATACAGGCCACTGGGCAGGTCGAAGCGCAGTTCGGCCTGGTAGTAGTGCATCGGGATACCCGGCAGCCGGTTGTCGCCGAAGGTATCGTCATCACGGTAGTGGAAGTCGCTGAAGGTGTAGGCCTGGCGCAGCGACAGTCTGCCCACGTCGCCACGGGCCCACAGCAGGCTGTCCAGGCCCGCTTCCACCCCTTGGTGTACTGTGGGGCTGGCATTGAATTCGGCAGCGGGCAGGCCCGGGACGATCTCCACGGCCAGTAGCTCGTGGCGTACATCGGCGTAGTACCAGGCCAGGTCCCAGCGCCCGATTGCCGCGTCACCCCGTGCGCCCAGCTCCAGGGTGGTAGCGGTCTGGTTTTGCATCTCGATCGGTTGGGTCTGCAGGCCGTTGACCGCCGGCGAACTCCAGATCAGCGCCCAGGGGTGTGGCGGCTCTACCGACCGGCTGAGGTTGCCGTACAGCTGCAGGTTGGGGTTCAGGTCGTAGCGCAGCCCCAGGCGCGGTGCATAGTCCCAGTCATGTTGGCTGACCTTGCCGCCGTTTTCCGGGTAGGTGACGGCGCTTTCGCGTCGCGTGTAGATCATGGCAAGGCCGCTGGTCAGCCACAGGTCCGGGATCAGCTCCAGCTCGTTGCCGACGTGCACGACGGTGTCCGAGCCCTGATAGGTAAAATCACGGGTTTTCGCACTGGGTACCCCATTCACCCGCGTGTATTGCGAAGCACCGCTATTGGGCAGGTGTTTGGTGGTGCGCCAGCCGATGGTGGTTTTACTCTCGTGGCCGAACAGGGTGTGACGGCGTTGATAATCCAAGGTACCGCTGACGTCGGTGTAGGCGACCTTCAGTCGCATCGGCCCTTCACGCAGATCCATCGGATAGTCGTGATAGACAAGGCCGGCTTCCAGCTGCGAATCTTCATCGAGATAGAAGGTGGTCTTGTTTCCCAGCCAGGTACTGCCCGGTTGCGGGCGGCTGTCATCGCGTGTCAGGTAGGCCGGGTTGGCCGCCCGCGGATCATGCTTGATCTGCTCTTTGGTCAGGCGTCCGGCCAGGTCGTTCTCGGTTTCCCGGTAACGCAGGTAGAAGCGGGTTTCCAGGTTCGGGTTGAAGCGGTAGCCAACGTTGGCGGCGATGCCCTTGCTGCTGCCGCTGCTGTGCTCCTGATAACCGTCGTACTCGGCATCGGTCAGGGCCACGTAGTAATCCAGGTCGCCCAGTACCTGACCCGAGCTGACCTGGCGCTTGGCATAGCCGCGGCTGCCCAGTTCGTAGCGCACCTGCAACGGCGCAGCGTCATAGCCGGTGTGGGTGATGTAGTCGATGGCGCCACCCAGGGCCAGGGCCCCGCGGTCAAAGCCGTTGGCACCGCGCAGCACTTCGGCGCGGCTCAACCACAGGGGCTCGAACAGTTCGTATGGGGTGCCGCCTGGACCGGTCAGCGGCAAGCCGTCGAACATCGTGTAGACACCGGAGCCGTGGCTGCCGGGTGCGCGGTTGATGCCTGAACCGCGGATCGACAACTTGATGCCGTCGTTGCCTGCCGACTGGGCGAAGACGCCCGGCTGGTAGGCCAGTACATCCTGGTTGGTGGCGACCCGGCCCTGCTCCACGCGCTGCATGTCGACCAGATTGGTAGCACCCGGCACTTGCTGCAGACGCTCACGAGCGTCCTGCAGCTCGCTTTGTTCCTGTTCCTGGATCAGTACCTGGCCAAGTTCGATGCCTTCGCTGGCCTGGGCCGAGGCGGCGCAGGAGATCAGCAAGGCGAGGGAGGAGCGGGGTAGGGTGGGACGCATCGATGGGGTTCCGGGACTGTGAGCGGGTATCTGACGTCGCAATCTTCAGGCAAAGCACAGTCGCCGACTTGTACCGGCCTCATTGCCGGCAACGACAGGTAAAAACAAAACACCCCGCCGAGGCGGGGTGTTTGGTGTAGCGTCGCTGATCAACCGATCAGTTGCAAGCCTGCATGTTGGACCATGTCCAGCAACGGCTGCGGGTACACACCCAGCACGAAGGCGAGGATAGCGATTGCCAGCAGCATGACGCCACCGGTGCGCTGTTCCCAGTTCAGCGGAGCATCGTGACGACGCAGGTTAGGCTCGATCAGGTACAGGGTGACCATCACGCGCAGGTAGTAGAACACGCCGATGGCGCTACCGATGACCAGGGCACCGACCAGCCACCACAGCTGCGACTCGACGCCGGTAGCGATGATGTAGAACTTGCCGATGAAGCCTGCGGTCAGCGGAATACCGGCCAGCGACAGCATCATCACGGTCAGGACTGCCGTCAGGTACGGGCGACGCCAGAACAGGCCGCGGTACTCGTACAGCGCATCGGCGTCACGGCCGTTGTACGGCGAGGACATCAGGGTGATCACACCGAAGGCGCCAAGGCTGGTGATCACGTAGGTGACCAGGTACACGCCGATGGCTTCCACGGCCAGGCCCTTGCTCGCCACCAGGGCGATCAGCAGGTAGCCGAAGTGGGCGATGGACGAGTAACCGAGCAGACGCTTGAGGTTGCTCTGGGTCAGCGCCAGCAGGTTACCGATCAGGATCGAAGCAACGGCGATCACCGACAGCACGGTGGTCAGCACGCCGCTGCTGGCAGCAGGGGAGAGCATGAACAGGCGTACGACCACGGCGAACACGGCAACCTTGCTGGCGGTGGCCAGGAAGGCGGCCACCGGTGCCGGAGCACCTTCGTACACGTCCGGCGTCCACAGGTGGAACGGTACCAGCGACAGTTTGAATGCCAGGCCGACCAGCATCATGCCCAGGCCCAACTGGGCCAGCAGGCTTGGCATGTTGGTCGCGGCCAGAGCCTTGCCGATGCCATCGAAGCTCAGGCTGCCGGCATCAGCGTACAGCAGGGCCATGCCGAACAGCAGGAACGCGGAACCTGCGGCCGACAGCACCATGTACTTGATGCCGGCTTCCAGCGAACGCTTGTTGAAGAAGGCGTAGGCCACCAGGCCATAGACCGGTACCGAGAGCAGTTCCAGGCCGATGAACAGGCCAGCCAGGTGCTGCGCGCTGACCAGTACCAGGCCGCCCAGGGCTGCCATGAGGATCAGCAGGTACAGTTCTTCACGGTTGCCCGGGTAGCCTTTGCCGCCGTCGCCGAGGTAGGCATGGGCGAGGGTCACGCAGGCCAGGGTGGCGATCAGGATCAGCGCCATGTACAGGCAGGCGAACTTGTCGATGGTCAGCAGCGGGGTGACCGCCAGTGGAACGACCTTCAATACCGGGATGATCGACAGCAGGGCCAGGTTCAGGCCCACGGTCGACAACAGGAAGGTTTGCGAGTGGTTGCGGCGCCAGGCGATCGCCAGCATCACTACAACAACAGTGATGGTGGTGATCAGCAGCGGCGCAAGCGCGATAAAGTGTTGAATCGTCAGGTCCATAGCGCTCTTACCGGGCCGAAGCGAGTTGAGTGAAAGCGGTACCGATCCACTGCTGCACACCGCTCATGGTGGCGGCAGAAGTGTCCAGGAACGGCTGCGGGTAGATGCCCAGCAAGATCAGCAGGCCGGCCAGGCCCAGAACCATGATCATTTCGCGGGTATCCATGCCAGCCAGGACTTCATCGGATTTCGCCGGGCCGAAGTAGGCACGGTGGATCATGATCAGCGAGTAGACCGAACCGAATACCAGGCCGGAGGTGGCGATCACGGTGACCCATGGGGCACTGACGAAGCTGCCGATCAGGATCAGGAATTCACCGACGAAGTTACCGGTACCCGGCAAGCCGAGCGAGGCTGCTGCGAAGAACAGGCTGATGGCCGGCAGGTAGGCGATGCGGTGCCACAGGCCACCCATCTGGCGCATGTCGCGGGTATGCAGGCGCTCGTACAACTGGCCGCTGAGGATAAACAGTGCCGCAGCCGACAGGCCGTGGGCCAGCATCTGGATCACCGCGCCTTGCAGGGCTTGCTGGCTGCCGGAGTAGATACCGATCAGCACGAAGCCCATGTGCGAAACGCTGGAGAAGGCGATCAGGCGCTTGATGTCGGTCTGGGCGAACGCCAGGAACGCACCGTAGAAGATCCCGATCAGGCCCAGGGTCATGGCGATCGGCGCGAATTCGGCCGAGGCATTCGGGAACAGCGGCAGGGCAAAGCGCAGCAGGCCGTAGGCAGCGGTTTTCAGCAAGATACCCGCCAGGTCGACCGAACCTGCGGTCGGTGCCTGGGCGTGCGCGTCAGGCAGCCAGGAGTGGAACGGCACGACCGGCAGCTTGACCGCGAAGGCGATGAAGAAGCCGAGCATCAGCAGGTACTCGGTACCCGCCGGCAGGTCGGCCTTGAGCAACTGGGTGTAGTCGAAGGTGATCACACCGGTATTGCTGTAGTTGACCAGGACCAGGCCCAGGATCGCCACCAACATGATCAGGCCGCTGGCCTGGGTGAAGATGAAGAACTTGGTTGCTGCGTAGATCCGGGTCTTCTTGCCGTCGGAGGAGCTGTGACCCCAGAGCGCGATGAGGAAATACATCGGCACCAGCATCATTTCCCAGAAGAAGAAGAACAGGAACAGGTCCAGGGCCAGGAACACGCCGACCACGCCGCCCAGGATCCACATCAGGTTGAGGTGGAAGAAGCCGACGTGACGCTGGATCTCTTTCCAGGAGCACAGTACCGAGAGCACACCGAGCAGGCCGGTGAGCAGGATCATCAGCAGCGACAGGCCGTCGAGAGCCAGGTGCAGACTGATGCCGAAGCGCTCGATCCACAGTACTTTGAATTCGACCGCCCACTCGGGCGCAGCGCCCGGGGCAGGGGCCAGGGTGTAGTCCCCGTTGGCCCACAGCCAAAGGCCGATACCAAGCAGCAGGGACATGGTCAGCAGCGCAATCCAGCGCGGCAGGGTGGCGCCGAAGCGCTCACCCAGCCAGCACAGCAGGCCGCCGATGAAGGGGATCAGGATCAGCCAAGGCAAAATCATGACGGGCTCAATTCCTTTCGCAAAGTCGCAAGGTTCATATCAGACCGCAGCCATAACAACGGCACCGAGTACAAGCACGGCACCTACGGCGATCGAAGCGGTGTACCAGCGCAGCTGACCGGTTTCGGTTTTGCTCATGGCGGCATGACCGCCCTTCGCCATACGCGGAATCAGGCCAATGCTGCGGTCAACCGGATCCTTGCGCAGGATGTGGCTGATCAGCAGGTAAGGTTTGACGAACAGCTTGTCGTAGATCCAGTCGAAGCCCCAGGCGGCGAACCACCAGGCCGAGAGGACGCGGCCGATGCCGCTGTTGGCGATGGCCGTGACCAGGCGACGCTTGCCCAGGAACAGTACCGCGGCCAGCAGGATACCGGCGATGGCGATAGCGCCCGAGGCGATCTCCAGGCTGTGCTTGGCTTCGCCGCCGGCATGGCCGACGCTCTGCGGCAGCACGCCCGCCAGCGGTGGATGAATCCAGGCACCGACGAAGGTCGACAGCACGATCAGCACGCCCAGCGGCAGCCAGTGGGAGATACCGTGGCCCGCGTGGGCTTCGGTCTTGGCTTCGCCGTGGAAGGCAATGAAGATCAGGCGGAAGGTGTACAGCGAGGTCATGAACGCACCGACCAGGCCGGCGTACAGCAGGCCGCTGTTGCCGCTGGCGAAGGCTTCCCAGAGGATCTCGTCCTTGGAGTAGAAGCCTGCGGTCAGGATCGGCAGGGCAGCCAGGGCGGCACCACCGACGATGAAGCTGGCATAGGCCAGTGGCAGCTTCTTCCACAGGCCACCCATCTTGAAGATGTTCTGCTCGTGGTGGCAGGCAACGATCACCGCACCGGAGGCAAGGAACAGCAGGGCCTTGAAGAAGGCGTGGGTCATCAGGTGGAAGATCGCGCCGTCCCAGGCACCCACGCCCAGGGCCAGGAACATGTAGCCGATCTGGCTCATGGTCGAGTAGGCGAGGATACGCTTGATGTCGGTCTGTACCAGGGCGGCAAAGCCGGCCAGGACCAGGGTCACGCCGCCGACCACGCCGACCAGGTGCAGTACATCGGGCGCCAGGGCGAACAGGCCGTGGGTACGGGCGATCAGGTAGACGCCCGCGGTCACCATGGTTGCAGCGTGGATCAGTGCCGAAACCGGGGTAGGACCGGCCATCGCGTCCGCCAGCCAGGTCTGCAGTGGCAGCTGGGCGGATTTACCGACCGCACCACCGAGCAGCATCAGGGTGGCCAGGACCATCCAGAAGTCACCCGCCTGGAATTTCTGCGGCGCCAGCACCAGCAGTTCCTGAACGTTCAGGGTGCCCAGTTGCTGGAACAGGATGAACAGGCCGATGGCCATGAACACGTCGCCGATACGGGTGACGATGAAGGCCTTGAGTGCCGCGTTACCGTTGTTGCGATTGCTGTAGTAGAAACCGATCAACAGGTACGAGCACAGGCCCACGCCTTCCCAACCGAAGTAGATGAACAGCAGGTTGTCGCCCAGGATCAGGAACAACATGCTGGCAATGAACAGGTTGGTGTAGGCGAAGAAGCGCGAATAGCCGGCTTCACCGCGCATGTACCAGGACGCGAACAGGTGGATCAAAAAGCCCACCCCGACCACCACGCCGAGCATGGTGACCGACAGGCCGTCCAGGTACAGGGTGAAGTTCGGCGCAAAGCCGTCCACCGACATCCATTGCCACAGCAGCTGGCTGTACGCGCCGCCTTCAGGTGGGGCGACATTGAACTGCCAGATCACGTAGGCGGCGACGATGGCCGAGAGGCCCACCGAGCCCACGCCGATCAGCGCCGACAGGTTCTCCGAGAACCGTCCGCGCGAGAACGACAGCAGCAGGAAGCCGATCAGGGGGAATACGAAAGTCAGAAAGAGAAGGTTCATCCGCGCATCTCACTGGCTGCATCGATGTCGAGAGTGTGGAAGCGGCGATACAGCTGCAGCAGGATCGCCAGGCCGATACTGGCCTCGGCGGCTGCCAGGCTGATCACCAGGATGAACATGATCTGTCCATCTGGCTGCGCCCAGCGGCTACCGGCGACGATGAAGGCCAGAGCAGAGGCGTTCATCATGATTTCCAGGCTCATCAACACGAAAAGAATGTTGCGGCGCACCATCAGGCCGACCAGACCGAGGCAGAACAGGATGCCGGCGACGGCCAGACCGTGTTCGAGAGGAATTGCAGGCATGTGATTACTCCTTCGCCTCGTTGCGGCCGAGATGGAAAGCCGTCACCGCTGCAGCGAGCAGCAGCATCGAGGCCAGTTCCACCACCAGCAGGTAAGGACCATACAGGCTGATGCCGACTGCCTTGGCGTCGACCGTGGTGTGGCCGATGCTGGCACCGCTCTGGTTGCTGAACAGCACATACAGCAGTTCAAGCAGCAGCAGCGAGGCCAGGACCACAGGGCCCAGCCAGATACCCGGCTTGAGCCAGCCCCGTTCCTGGGCGACCGAAGCCGGCCCCAGGTTGAGCATCATCACCACGAAGACGAACAGCACCATGATGGCGCCAGCGTAGGCGATCACTTCCAGGACACCGGCGAACGGAGCGCCGAGGGCGAAGAAGGTCATCGCCACGGAGATCAGCGAAATGATCAGGTAGAGCAGGGCGTGCACGGGGTTGGTGTTGGTGATCACCCGAAGGGTGGACACCACAGCGACACCGGATGCGAAATAGAAAGCGAATTCCATCTTTCTTCCTTAAGGGAGCAAGCTCTTCACGTTGATCGGCTCGGCTTCGTTCTGCGCGGCGCCTTTCGGCTTGCCGGCAACAGCCATACCTGCAACACGGTAGAAGTTGTAGTCAGGGTTCTTGCCGGGACCGGAGATCAGCAGATCTTCTTTCTCGTACACCAGATCCTGACGTTTGAACTCGGCCATTTCGAAATCCGGCGTGAGCTGGATCGCGGTGGTCGGGCAGGCTTCCTCGCAGAGGCCGCAGAAAATGCAACGGGAGAAGTTGATGCGGAAGAACTCCGGGTACCAACGGCCGTCTTCTGTCTCGGCTTTCTGCAGCGAGATGCAACCGACCGGGCAGGCCACGGCACACAGGTTGCAAGCTACGCAGCGCTCTTCGCCATCCGGGTCGCGGGTCAGGACGATGCGGCCACGGTAGCGTGGCGGCAGGTAGACCGGCTCTTCGGGGTACTGCAGGGTGTCACGTTTGCGAAAACCGTGAGAGAACACCATCACCAGGCTGCGCAGCTGGGTGCCGGTGCCCTTAACGATGTCGCCAATATATTTGAACATGGGTCAAATCCTCACTGGGCCGCAACAGCTGGCGTGTTGAGCAACACGAGCGCAGCGGTCACCAGCAAATTGATCAGGGTCAGCGGCAGGCAGAACTTCCAGCTGAAGTCCATCACCTGGTCATAGCGCGGGCGCGGAATCGAGGCGCGCAGCAGGATGAACAGCATGATGAAGAACGCGGTCTTCAGGGCGAACCACAGGAACGGTACTTGCGGCAGGATGCCGAACGGACCGTGCCAGCCACCGAAGAACAGGGTTACCAGCAACGCCGAGATCAGGATGATGCCGATGTACTCACCCACGAAGAACATGCCCCACTTCATGCCGGCATATTCAATGTGGTAACCGTCGGCCAGTTCCTGTTCTGCTTCCGGCTGGTCGAAGGGGTGACGGTGAGTCACGGCCACGCCAGCGATGAAGAAGGTGCAGAAACCGAAGAACTGCGGAATGATGAACCACAGGTTCTGGGCCTGGTAGTCGACGATGTCACGCATGTTGAACGAGCCAACCTGCGCCACGATGCCCATCAGCGCGAGGCCCATGAACACCTCGTACGACACGGTCTGGGCCGAGGCCCGCAGGCTGCCGAGCAGGGCGTACTTGTTGTTCGAGGCCCAGCCGGCGAACAGTACGGCGTAAACCGACAGGCCAGCCATGGCGAAGAAGAACAGCAAACCGATGTTCAGGTCGGCGACACCCCAGGTCGGGGTGATCGGCACGATGGCGAAGGCGATCAGCAAGGCACTCATGGCCACGACCGGCGCCAGGGTGAAGATCATCTTGTCGACGAAAGGTGGGTTCCAGTCTTCCTTGAAGAACATCTTCAGCATGTCGGCGGCGATCTGGAACATACCGAACGGGCCCACGCGGTTCGGACCGTATCGGTCCTGCCACCAGCCCAGCAGGCGCCGCTCGACGAAGCTGAGCAGCGCACCGCAGACCACCACGGCCAGCAAGACCACTACGGCCTTGACGACGGTGATGATCACATCGATCACTTCGGGGGTGAACCAGGTCATTGTGCTGCCTCCTGCAGGCCTTCGACGGATGCACCGAAGATGGCTGGCGGGATACCGGCCAGGCCTTTCGGCAGGGCAACCAGGCCAGCGCCCAGTTCTTCATTGATACGCAGCGGCAGACGCAGGGTCTGGCCAGCCACGTTCAGGCTGAGCATCGCACCGTCGTTGACACCCAGGCGGTCGGCTTCGGACTTGGCCAGCGCCACGTAGGCTTGCGGGATGCGCTCTTGCACCGGGGCAGCGCGCGAGGAGTTCTCTTCGCTGCCGAACAGGTGATAGAACGGTACGGCCTGCCAGGTGCCACGGGCCGGGGAGAAGGCGCCCGGAATGGCTGCGAACCAGTTGAGCTTGTCGCCCTGGGATTCGATCAGGCGGGTACCCGGATCGCCTGCGCGCAGGTGACCACCGACCTCGTCCTGGAACTTGTTCCAGGCCTGCGGCGAGTTCCAGCCCGGCGACCAGGCGAATGGCACCTGGGAGCGCGGTTCGGTCGAGCCCGAGTAACCTTCCATGGAGAAGGCGAAGGCGGTGTCTTTGTCTTGCGGGGTACGCGGCTCGTGCACGCTGATGTTGGCGCGCATGGCGGTACGACCGGAGTAGCGCAGCGGTTCACGGGCCAGCTTCATGCCCTTGATGCGGAACGAGGCAGATGGCGCGGCATTGACGATGCCGGTCAGTTGCGCAGCGGCCGAGGCGCAGGCGCTGGTGACGTGGTCCAGCTGGGTCCAGTCGACCGGTTTGTTGAGCAGGGTGGCACGCAGGGCGTGCATCCAGCGCCAGCCTTCGTGAACCAGGATGCTGCTGTCCAGGTAGGTTGGGTCGAACACCTGGAAGAAGCGCTGGGCACGACCTTCCTGACTGACCAGGGTACCGTCGCCTTCGGCGAAGGTGGCCGCCGGCAGCACCAGGTGGGCGCGGTCAGTGGTGGCGGTCTTCTGGTGATCGGCAACGATGACCACCTTGGCCGCGGCCAGGGCGGCGTCGACCTTGGTGGCCGACACGCGGCTGTACAGGTCGTTTTCCAGCACGACGATGGCGTCGGCCTTGCCGCTGATCACAGCGTCCAGGGCAGCGTCGATGGACTCGCCACCGAGCATGGCCAGGCCGAGGCTGTTGGCTTCAGGCACCACCAGGCTCAGGGAGCCGTTCTTCTCGCGTAGTTTCAGCGCCTTGGCGATGTTGGCGGCAGCTTCGATCAGGGCCTTGGAGCCCAGCGACGTACCGGCAACCACCAGCGGACGGTTGGAGGCTACCAGGGCATCGGCGATGCGCTTGGCCAGCTCCAGGGCCTCGGCGTCCAGGCCTTCTACGGCCGGAGCGCTTGGATCGATGGCGTGGGCGACGGCGAAACCGATGCGCGCCAGGTCGTCGGGAGCGGCGTGTACGCACTCTTCGGCGACGTCATCGAGCTTGGTTTCGGCCAGGCTTGCGATGAACAGCGGGTACATGGCGTGCTGGCCGATGTTCTTCACCGCAGCGTCGAGCCAAGGCTGTACGCGCATGGCATCGGCCATGGCTTCGGCCTTGCCCTTGACCGACTGGCGCAGGGCCAGGGCCACGCGGGCAGCGGTCTGGGTCAGGTCTTCGCCGAGGACGAACACCGCATCGTGGTCTTCCATTTCGCGCAGGGTAGGGACTGGCAGCGGGCTGTCGTTCAGTACCTGCAAGGCCAGGCGCACGCGCTCCAGCTCACCGGCTTCCATACCCGAGTAGAAGTGCTCGGCACCGACCAGCTCGCGCAGGCCGTAGTTGCTCTCGAGGCTGGCGCGAGGCGAACCGATGCCGACGATGTTGCGACCTCGCAGCATGTCGGCGGCCTTGTCGAGGGCCGCGTCCAGGCTCAGCTTGGTACCGTCGGCCAGCAGTGGCTGACGTGGGCGGTCGGTACGGTTGACGTAGCCATAGCCGAAGCGGCCACGGTCGCAGAGGAAGTATTGGTTGACCGAACCGTTGTAGCGGTTCTCGATACGGCGTAGCTCGCCGTAGCGCTCACCCGGGCTGATGTTGCAACCGCTGGAGCAGCCATGGCAGATGCTCGGGGCGAACTGCATGTCCCACTTACGGTTGTAGCGCTCGGAGTGGGTCTTGTCGGTGAACACACCGGTCGGGCAGACCTCGGTGAGGTTGCCGGAGAACTCGCTTTCCAGCGCGCCGTCTTCAACGCGACCGAAGTAGACGTTGTCGTGGGCACCGAACACACCCAGGTCGGTACCGCCGGCGTAGTCCTTGTAGTAGCGCACACAGCGGTAGCAGGCGATGCAGCGGTTCATCTCGTGGGCGATGAACGGGCCGAGCTCCTGGTTCTGGTGGGTACGCTTGGTGAAACGGTAGCGGCGCTCGTTGTGGCCGGTCATTACCGTCATGTCTTGCAGGTGGCAGTGACCGCCTTCCTCGCAGACCGGGCAGTCGTGCGGGTGGTTGGTCATCAGCCATTCGACGACGCTGGCCCGGAATACCTTGGCTTCTTCGTCTTCGATGGAAATCCAGCTGCCATCAGAGGCAGGGGTCATGCAGGACATGACGATACGACCACGGGTGTCGTTCTCGTCGGTGTACTGCTTGACCGCGCACTGGCGGCAGGCGCCGACGCTACCGAGCGCCGGGTGCCAGCAGAAATAGGGGATGTCGAGGCCGAGCGACAGACACGCCTGTAACAGGTTGTCTGCGCCGTTGACTTCGAGCTCTTTGCCGTCTACGTGGATAGTGGCCATGGTTCAAAGTTCTTCGTTGGCCCGCGTGTGCGGGCGTGGCTAATGGAAAACTGTGTGCCTGCAGCCCGCGACAGGTATCCCCGAGCGAGCTGGGCAAGCAGCGGACGGCACGGACCGTCCGCATTTCTATTCGTTATGCGCCGACGACGATCGGCTTCGCCAGGTCCGGGCGCAGGGCAGCGGCTGCTGGAGCAGCAGACGCAATGCCGGCCTCGAACTCGGGGCGGAAGTACTTGATCGCGCTACCCAGCGGCTCCACAGCACCTGGTGCGTGTGCACAGAAGGTCTTGCCTGGGCCGAGGAAACCGACCAGGCCCAGCAGCGTCTCGATGTCGCCCTGCTGGCCCTGGCCTTTCTCGAGGGCGCGCAGGAGCTTGACGCTCCACGGCAGGCCATCGCGGCACGGGGTGCAGAAGCCGCACGATTCGCGGGCAAAGAACTCTTCCATGTTGCGCAGCAGCGACACCATGTTGATGCTGTCGTCCACGGCCATGGCCAGGCCAGTACCCATGCGGGTGCCGACTTTGGCGATGCCACCGGCGTACATTTGTGCATCCAGGTGTTCAGGCAGGAGGAAACCGGTACCGGCACCACCTGGTTGCCAGCACTTGAGCTTGAAGCCATCGCGCATGCCGCCGGCGTAGTCTTCGAACAGCTCGCGGGCGGTAACGCCGAAGGGCAGTTCCCACAGGCCGGGGTTCTTGACCTTGCCGGAGAAGCCCATCAGCTTGGTGCCGTGGTCTTCGGAGCCTTCGCGGGCCAGCGACTTGTACCAGTCGATGCCGTTGCCGACGATAGCCGGCACGTTGCACAGGGTCTCGACGTTGTTCACGCAGGTCGGCTTGCCCCAGACGCCAACGGCGGCAGGGAAGGGCGGCTTGGAGCGTGGGTTGGCGCGGCGGCCTTCGAGGGAGTTGATCAGTGCGGTTTCTTCACCGCAGATGTAACGACCGGCGCCGGTGTGGACGAACAGCTCGAAATCGAAGCCGCTGCCCAGGATGTTCTTGCCCAGCAGGCCGGCAGCCTTGGCTTCTTCGACCGCGCGGTTGAGGTTGCGCGCTGCGGTGGTGTATTCGCCACGCAGGAAGATGTAGCCGCGGTAGGCCTTGAGCGCACGGGCGCTGATCAGCATGCCTTCGATCAGCAGATGGGGCTGTTGCTCCATCAGCATGCGGTCTTTCCAGGTGTTGGGCTCCATTTCGTCCGCGTTGCACAGCAGGTAGCGGATGTTCATGGATTCGTCTTTGGGCATCAGGCCCCATTTGACGCCGGTGGGGAAGCCCGCACCGCCACGACCCTTGAGGCCGGAATCTTTCACGGTCTGGACGATATCGTCCTGGGACATTTGCGCCAGCGCCTTGCGGGCCGCAGCGTAGCCGTCCTTGGCCTGGTACTCGTCGAGCCAGATCGGCTCGCCGTCGTCACGCAGGCGCCAGGTCAGCGGATGGGTTTCAGCTGAACGGGCGATACGGTTGGCCGGACCGAAGGAAGTGATGGTCATACGTAACCCTCCAGCAGTTTGGAAACGCCAGCAGGCTGGACGTCGCCAAAGGTGTCGTCGTCGATCATCAGTGCCGGTGCCTTGTCGCAGTTACCCAGGCAGCACACTGGCAGCAGGGTGAAGCGACCGTCGGCGGTGGTCTGGCCCAGGCCGATACCCAGCTCGCTCTGGATCTGGCTGACCACGGACTCGTGGCCGCCGATGTAGCAGACCATGCTGTCGCAGACGCGGATGATGTGCCGGCCAACCGGCTGACGGAAGATCTGACTATAGAAGGTGGCCACGCCTTCGACATCGCTGGCAGGAATGCCGAGCACTTCGCCGATGGCATAGATGGCGCCGTCAGGCACCCAGCCGCGTTCCTTCTGGACGATCTTCAGGGCTTCGATGGACGCCGCGCGCGGGTCCTCGTAGTGATGCATCTCGTGCTCGATGGCCGAGCGCTCGGTTTCGCTCAGGGCGAAACGGTCGGTTTGGATAAGCGTGCTGTTCATGCTTAGCGGTCCACGTCAGCCATAACGAAGTCGATACTGCCCAGGTACGCAATGAGGTCCGCGACCATGCTGCCGCGAATCACCGAAGGGATCTGCTGCAGGTGCGGGTAGCTCGGGGTACGGATCCGGGTGCGGTAGCTCATGGTGCCGCCGTCGCTCGTCAGGTAGTAACTGTTGATGCCCTTGGTCGCCTCGATCATCTGGAAGGATTCGTTGGCCGGCATGACCGGGCCCCACGAAACCTGCAGGAAGTGGGTGATCAGGGTTTCGATGTGCTGCAGGGTGCGCTCTTTCGGCGGCGGCGTGGTCAGCGGGTGATCCGCCTTGTACGGGCCTTCCGGCATGTTGCGCAGGCACTGGTCGATGATGCGGATACTCTGGCGCATCTCCTCGACACGGACCATGCAGCGATCGTAGGCATCGCCGTTGTGGGCCAGCGGCACTTCGAACTCGAAGTTCTCGTAGCCGGAATAAGGGCGGGCTTTGCGCAGGTCGAAGTCCAGGCCGGTGGAACGCAGGCCAGCACCAGTGACGCCCCATTCCAGGGCCTCTTTGGTGTTGTACTGGGCAACGCCGATGGTACGGCCCTTGAGAATGCTGTTCTGCAGGGCAGCCTTGGTGTATTCGTCCAGGCGCTTTGGCAGCCATTCGACGAAGTCTTTCACCAGTTTGTCCCAGCCGCGCGGCAGGTCGTGGGCAACACCGCCGATGCGGTACCAGGCCGGGTGTAGGCGGAAGCCGGTGATGGCTTCGATCACGGTGTAGGCGCGCTGGCGGTCGGTGAAGGTGAAGAACACCGGGGTCATGGCGCCGACGTCCTGGATGTAGGTACCCAGGAACAAGAGGTGGCTGGTGATCCGGAAGAACTCGGCGAGCATGATGCGAATCACGTCGACCTTCTGGGGCACCTGGATGCCGGCCAGCTTCTCGACCGCGAGTACGTAGGGCAGGTTGTTCATCACCCCGCCGAGGTAGTCGATACGGTCGGTGTAGGGAATGAAGCTGTGCCAGGACTGGCGCTCGGCCATCTTCTCGGCACCACGGTGGTGGTAGCCGATGTCCGGGACGCAGTCGACAATCTCTTCACCGTCCAGCTGCAGCACAATACGGAAGGCACCGTGGGCCGATGGGTGGTTCGGGCCCAGGTTGAGGAACATGTAGTCTTCGTTGGCGCCGTGGCGCTTCATGCCCCAGGCTTCCGGGTTGAAGCGCGCGGCTTCTTCCTCGAGCTGCTGCTTGGCCAGGGTCAGGCTGTACGGGTCGAATTCGGTGGCGCGGGCAGGGTAGTCCTTGCGCAGCGGGTGACCTTCCCAGGTCGGCGGCATCATGATGCGGGTCAGGTGAGGGTGGCCGGCAAAGTCGATGCCGAACATGTCCCAGACTTCACGCTCGTACCAGTTGGCGTTGGGCCAGATACCGGTCACGGTGGGCAGGTTCAGGTCGCCTTCGCTCAAGGCCACCTTGATCATCACGTCGCTGTTCCGTTCCACCGAGAGCAGGTGGTAGAACACGCTGAAGTCGGCACCTGGCAGGCCACGGCGCTGGGTGCGCAGGCGCTCGTCCACACCGTGCAGGTCGTAGAGCATGCTGTACGGCTTGGCGACATTGCGCAGGAAGCCCAGGACTTCCTTGAGTTTGGCGCGGGTAACCCAAAGCACCGGCATGCCGGTGCGGGTTTCCTGGGCGACGAACGCCTCGGGGCCGAATTTGTTGTTCAGTTCGACGACCACATCCTGGTCGTCAGCCTTGTAAGGCGGGATATAAATAGCGGTGTCCGCTGTCATGGTCTCGGTCGCTTTCGGTCAACGTAGAGAATGAAGCCAGGCTGCCTGTCGCGCATGCGCAGGCAACAGATAGCTGGATCAGACTTCGTCGGGGCTGCGCAGGTTGGTGACCTGGATGCGCTGTTCACGGCGTTGCTCTTTCTGCGACGGCATCTCGGCACGGTAAATGCCTTGATCACCGACAACCCAGGAAAGAGGACGACGCTCCTGGCCAATCGACTCCTGCAACAGCATCAGGCCTTGCAGGAAGGCTTCAGGGCGAGGCGGGCAGCCAGGCACATAGACATCCACGGGGAGGAACTTGTCGACCCCCTGAACGACCGAGTAAATGTCGTACATGCCGCCGGAGTTGGCGCACGAACCCATGGAGATGACCCACTTGGGCTCGAGCATCTGCTCGTACAGGCGCTGGATGATCGGCGCCATCTTGATGAAGCAGGTGCCGGCGATGACCATGAAGTCGGCCTGGCGCGGCGATGCCCGGATGACTTCGGCGCCGAAGCGGGCGATGTCGTGGGGCGCCGTGAAGGCCGTGGTCATTTCCACGTAGCAGCAGGAGAGGCCGAAGTTGTACGGCCACAGGGAGTTCTTACGCCCCCAGTTGACCGCGCCACTGAGCACATCTTCAAGTTTGCCCATGAAGATGTTCTTGTGGACCTGGTCCTCTAGCAGCGAGTCGGAGACGGTTTCCCGTTCACCGATTGGATACTGCTCGTTAGGCGCATCCGGGTCGATTCTGGTGAGATTGTATTGCATTGCCAAAGCCTCATTGTTTCAGCTTCGCTTGCCGCTTACGACGAGCTTCCGGAGCCCAGTCAAGGGCGCCCACTCGGAATAGGTAGACAAGGCCTGCCAACAGAATTGCTATGAAAACGAGAGCTTCGACGAATCCGGTCCAGCCGCTTTCGCGGACGGACACAGACCATGCAAAGAGAAAGAGGGCTTCGATATCGAAGATCACGAACAACATCGCGACCAGATAGAATTTGGCTGACAGGCGCAAGCGGGCGCCGCCAGTGGGCAGCATGCCGGACTCGAAGGGTTCGTTCTTGCTACGACCCCACGCCTTGCTACCGAGCAGGGCGGACAGGCCGAGCATGAAGGCACAGAGGCCAACGACACCCAAAAGGAAAATGGCAAAGCCCCAGTTGTGGGCGATGAGTCCTGTCGAATCGGGCATGCTGAAAAATCCTTATACAGAGACCAGTCTCTGCGGTTTGAAAAGAAGTAGAGCAGTGACGATATGTCGCAGCGGAATCTATCGCGCTGATTTTATGGGTAAACCCGGTGCAAGTAAAATTTCTGCAGCAAATTTATTCGTAGCATTAAGAACAAAAATCTTTCGTAACAGCCTGCAGGCCGCGTGGGGCGGGCATTGCCCCGGGTTTTGTTAATTATGTTTCTTGCACAGCGTAATGAACCTGCAACTTCGAAATGATAATTGATATCATTTGTGGCTATAGGATTACTCCTACTATCGAGGTCAACTACAAAGTTGTGCAACATTGCCATTACCTGCAAGTTTTCGGACCTGCTGTTCTAACTGATTTTTCCCTGCCCCACTGCGCTCTGGATCAAGGCTTTTGACGATGCCCTGGTGAAGGCCGAGGCGGCGATGGCCCACTGTCCCAGCCAGTAGGCAATGATGATCAGGTAGGGCGCGGCAGGGAATTGGCCGACAAACCGGTCAATGCCTATAAGGCTGTCGGAAAACACAAAGGCGCAGGCTCCGATGGCTACCAGCCCGCCACACGCCAGGGCACGCCAGAGCATGGTACTGATGGCCAGGGCGTAGACCGTCACCGGTATCAAAAGCTCGCCCAGGCCGTGGCTGATCAGCACGCCCAGGAGCGTTGCGCCGATGATTGCCGAGCCCAGCAAGGCCAGCGGTGCCAGACGGCGGGTTTCACCCAGGTAGGCGCGCAGGTAGGCCAGGTGGGCGCACAAGAATGCAGCAAGGCCAAACACGAAGAGGTCTGCAGGCACGGCGAGCAGAATGTCGCCCAGCAGGGAGAAGCCCAGGCCGATCATGATCCAGCGTCGATAGCGGTCAGGCTCGGCAGCGCCCAGCCACATGAGCAGCGCAATCACCACAGCAGGTTTGACGGCCAGGCCCAGCAGCGGCGACTGGCTGGCCAGTGCATATAGATAGAGAGCAGCGCCGAGCAGCGCCAGGCCGAGCAGGGTGAGGGGGCGGGGCATGGCCGATCCTTGGAAATCGTGTGCGCTTAGGATAGCCAATGGGGATTTATAAGAAAGTGCCGAATCGGCCACATCACGGGGCAGCTCGCACGGCAGCCCCGCTACACAAAAGACAAGACCCGGGGCCCCATCACAGGCCCCGGGTCTTGTGTGCCACCCGAATCAGTCAGCGCTGATCAATGATCAGTGGAACTGCTCTTCTTCGGTCGAGCCGGTCAGTGCGGTTACCGAGGACTTGCCACCCTGGATCACGGTGGTCATGTCGTCGAAGTAGCCGGTGCCCACTTCCTGCTGGTGCGCCACGAAGGTGTAGCCTTTCGAGGCGTCAGCGAACTCTTGCTCTTGCAGCTTCACGTAGGCGGTCATGTCGTTGCGGGCGTAGTCGTGCGCCAGGTTGAACATGCCGTGCCACATGTTGTGGATACCGGCGAGAGTGATGAACTGGTGCTTGTAACCCATGGCCGACAGTTCGCGCTGGAACTTGGCGATGGTCGCGTCGTCCAGGTTCTTCTTCCAGTTGAAGGAAGGCGAGCAGTTGTAGGACAGGATCTGGTCCGGGTATTCCTTCTTGATCGCTTCGGCGAAGCGACGGGCTTCGTCCAGGTCCGGCTTGGCGGTTTCGCACCAGATCAGGTCGGCATATGGCGCGTAGGCAAGGCCGCGGGCAATCGCCTGGTCCAGGCCGGCACGTACTTTGTAGAAGCCTTCCTGGGTACGGTCGCCAACCACGAATGGCTGGTCGTACGGATCGCAGTCGCTGGTCAGCAGGTCAGCGGCGTTGGCGTCGGTACGGGCCAGGATGATGGTCGGTACGCCGGCAACGTCGGCAGCCAGTCGGGCAGCGGTCAGCTTCTGTACGGCTTCCTGGGTTGGAACCAGTACCTTGCCGCCCATGTGGCCGCATTTTTTCACCGAGGCCAGTTGGTCTTCGAAGTGAACGCCGGCGGCGCCTGCTTCGATCATGTTCTTCATCAGTTCGTAGGCGTTCAGTACGCCGCCGAAACCGGCTTCGGCATCTGCCACGATAGGTGCGAAGTAGTCGACGTAGCCTTCGTCACCCGGATTCTTGCCGGCTTTCCACTGGATCTGGTCGGCACGACGGAACGAGTTGTTGATGCGCTTGACCACGGTTGGAACCGAATCCACCGGGTACAGCGACTGGTCGGGGTACATGGACTCGGCCGAGTTGTTATCGGCAGCCACTTGCCAGCCGGACAGGTAGATCGCCTGGATACCGGCCTTGACCTGTTGTACTGCCTGGCCGCCGGTCAGGGCGCCCATGCAGTTGACGAAATCTTTTTCTGGGCGGAAGGACGGGTGTGCACCCTGGGTGACCAGCTTCCACAGCTTCTCGGCACCCATGCGGGCCAGGGTGTGCTCAGGCTGGACCGAGCCACGCAGACGTACGACATCAGCGGCGGTGTAGGTACGGGTCACGCCTTTCCAGCGCGGGTTTTCGGCCCAGTCTTTTTCGAGGGCTGCAATTTGCTGTTCGCGTGTCAGTGCCATGGAAATAAACCTCGTCGCATCGGTCTTGGGTAAAAAATTCTCGCTCACACAGCGCAGATCAGAAGCCTGGCGTAAGTCATGTTCAGCGAAATATGCGACGGTCGAACGATGGGGCTCGAAGAGGGGAAGTGAGCAGGCGTTGGCGAGGTTTTCGCTGCAGGGTGGCTCGTGGTTGCCGAGCTGCAGTGAACAGTGCTGCCGAGTGCCTTTTGATGCGCTTCCGTCCCTCGGGACAACTTCGTTCCAGTCGCAATCTCGTCAAACTGCCTTGTGGGCTGTACAGACACGGGTCGGCTCAGGTGGGTAGGTTAGAGCGCGGCTCGAAGGCCCTTGCCAGGGCCTCTGATTAGCGGGAGCGGGGCCATCATGCCTCTACGGAATGTGGTCGTCAAATGTTTTGTAGTGCTTTTTTATCACCACTACATCTTTGGTCTAATGCGACCCATCAGTCAGTTTCGAGGTCTTTGGTCGAGGCCTTGATTTACCTGGGTTCAGTCCATTGCGTCGACTTTTACCCGCAAAGTCATGTTTTCACCACGCTGGGTGCTGTAGCTGAGGGATGAAGCACCGTGTTCGGACTGGCTCTGCTGATTGACGCCGGCCAAAGTGATCCACTCACCCAGCTTGCCGGTGACGGTTGTGTCGGTACTTTGTACCTTCACTACATCGGGCCGTTCCTGGCTCATTCGGTCATTGTTGGTACTGATGCTCAAATGAACGGTTTCCCCAGTGACGTTGGCGGTGAAATAGAAACCCTGGGTGACGTTGCGGTACTGGGTATCGCTTTGTATGCGCCCGTAGCCATCGGTGCGAGTGCTGGTGACGGGGATGCTCTGGCCGACCTGGATCAAGGCGGGGCTGCCTTCGCTGGCTTGTACCTGCTGCATGCCACCTTCGCGGTTGCTGGTGCCGTAGTGGATGATGCGGGCATTGCCGCGGTTGTCCTGGAAGTTGCTGTCGTTGTTGTCGACGCTGATCAACAGGCGGCGCGGAGCCACATCCAGTTGCGCGAGCAGGGTGCGCAAGTCGTCTATCTGTTCGGGGCTGGCGTTGACGATCAGTTTGTTTTCGAACGCGCTGACCGTGCCGTTCTTGCCGATGAAGGATTGCGCGGTGGGGAGCAGTTCGGCGCTGGTGCGATGGTTCAGCGGGAGGACTTCGGTGGCGGCCAGCGCACTGAGGCTGAACGACAGAAGCAGGGAGGCGAGAAGGGGGCGTAGCGGCATGTCCATTGTCTCCGCAGGTGGAGTGGGCATGATGGCAGTTGGTTTGATCGCGGGGCAAGCCCGCTCCTGCAGCGCCTGTAGGAGCGGGCTTGCCTCGCGATGACTTACTTAAACCAGTTCTCGCGACTCACGAACCATGTCGACATGCGGAATGCCGGCCTCGAGGAACTCCTCGCTGACCACCTTGAACCCAAGGCGCTCGTAGAACGGCGTGGCATGTACCTGGGCGCTGAGCATCTGCTGCTTGAGGTCGCGGTTCTGGGCCTCGACGATCACCGCTTGCATCAGGGCGTCGCCAACCTTCAGGCCGCGCCAGTCCTTGAGTACCGACACCCGGCCGATCTGGCCGTCGGCCAGCAGGCGGGCAGTACCGATCGGGTAGTCGCCTTCAAGGGCCAGGAAGTGCACGGCGGTGTTGTCGTCGGCATCCCACTCCAGCTCAGGCGGTACGCATTGTTCGGCAATGAACACGGCTTCACGAATGCGGCGGATATCAGCGTTGTCTTTGTGCCAATCGGCGAGGCGAACCCGAATCTTATTCATTGGCAAATCCCAGGCTTCCTTGTTTGACCAGTTCGCAGATCAAGGTAATGCCTTGATCGTTTTCAAGCCACTGTTCAAGGTTTTCGATGTGCAACGCGTCGGCGGCGCAGATCAGCTTGAGCAGTTCACGCAGGTCGCCCGGCAGCAGGCGGCTCTGGCCGCTTGCGAACAGTAGCAGGTTGTCATCAACTTCCGACCAGGCCAGGCGTGCGCTTGGGTTGCGGATCAGGATCGCGCCTTCGGCCAGGCTTTCGATCAGGTCGACTTCATCCAGTGGTTCGCCACTGACCAGTTCCGGGTAGCGCGGCTCGGTCATGAACTGGCCGAACCAGGTCAGCAGCAGGCGCTCGTCACCCATGTGCTCGGTCAGTAGCTTCTTCAGGCGATCCAGCGCGTCGTGCTGGATCTGGTGCGGGTCGCTGACCGGTTGGGCATCGGCGTCGGTGTAGCGCTCTTCGTCCGGCAGGAACTGGCTGAGGAAGTCGGTGAAGTGGGTCAGCACTTCAGCGGCGCCTGGGGCGCGGAAGCCCACCGAGTAGGTCAGGCAGTCGTCTTCGGCGACGCCGAAGTGGGCCAGGCGCGGTGGCAGGTAGAGCATGTCGCCCGGTTCCAGTGTCCACTCGTCGCTCTGCTCGAATTCAGCCAGGATGCGCAGGTCGGCGTGCTCGAGCAGCGGGCTGTCGCTGTCGCACATCTGGCCGATCTTCCAGTTGCGCTTGCCCTGGCCTTGCAGCAGGAACACGTCGTAGTTGTCGAAGTGCGGGCCCACGCTGCCACCCGGGGCGGCGAAGCTGATCATCACGTCGTCGATGCGCCAGCTCGGCAGGAAGCGGAAATGCTCCAGCAGCTCGTGGACCTCGGGCACGAACTGGTCGACGGCTTGCACCAGCAGGGTCCAGTCACGCTCGGGCAGGGTGCTGAAGGTGTCTTCCTCGAACGGGCCGCGACGCAGCTCCCAGGGGCGCTCGCCGTGTTCGATGACCAGGCGCGATTCGACGTCTTCTTCCAGGGCTAGGCCGGCCAGTTCGTCGGCGTCGATCGGGCTTTCGAAGTCCGGGAAGGCCTGGCGCACCAACAGAGGTTTCTTCTGCCAGTAGTCGCGCATGAATTCACGGGCTGTAAGGCCGCCCAGCAGCTGCAGTGGAGTATCAGGATTCATGTGTAACCTATTGAAAAAAAGTAATTTTCTTTCGGTAATAAAAACGCCCGGCTGAGCCGGGCGTTTACGCGCAGGGCGTAGATCAGATGCGTTTGGCTTGAGCCGCAGCGTTACCGATGTAGGAGGCTGGGGTCAGCTTCTTGAGTTCTTCGCGCGCTTCGACGGGCATGTCCAGCCCGTCGATGAAGGTCAGCAGCGCTTCAGGGCTGATGCCTTTGCCACGGGTCAGCTCCTTGAGCTTCTCGTAGGGGTTCTCGATGTCGTAGCGACGCATGACGGTCTGGATCGGCTCGGCCAGGACTTCCCAGCAGGCGTCCAGGTCTTCGGCGATGCGCTGGGTGTTGATTTCCAGCTTGCTGATACCCTTGAGGCTGGCCTCGTAGGCGATCACGCTGTGGGCGAAACCGACGCCCAGATTGCGCAGCACGGTGGAGTCGGTCAGGTCACGCTGCCAGCGCGAGATCGGCAGCTTGCTGGCCAGGTGCTGGAACAGCGCGTTGGCGATACCCAGGTTGCCTTCGGAGTTTTCGAAGTCGATCGGGTTGACCTTGTGCGGCATGGTCGAGGAACCGATTTCGCCGGCGATGGTGCGCTGCTTGAAGTAGCCCAGGGAGATATAGCCCCAGATATCGCGGTCGAAGTCGATCAGGATGGTGTTGAAGCGGGCGATCGCGTCGAACAGCTCGGCAATGTAGTCATGCGGTTCGATCTGGGTGGTGTAGGGGTTGAACACCAGGCCCAGCTCGTCTTCGATGAAGGCGCGGGCGTTAGCTTCCCAGTCGATCTGCGGGTAGGCCGACAGGTGGGCGTTGTAGTTGCCCACGGCGCCGTTGATCTTGCCCAGCAGCGGTACGGCGGCAACTTGTGCGATCTGGCGCTCGAGGCGGTAGACGACGTTGGCCAGCTCTTTGCCCAAGGTGGTCGGCGAAGCCGGCTGGCCATGGGTGCGCGACAGCATCGGCACATCGGCGAAGCGGTGGGCCAGCTCACGGATCGACTGGGCGATCTGGCGCATCAGCGGCAGCAGCACATCGTCACGGCCGGCGCGCAGCATCAGGGCGTGGGACAGGTTGTTGATGTCTTCACTGGTGCAGGCGAAGTGGATGAATTCACTTACCTTGGCCAGCTCTGGCAGCTTGGCAGCCTGCTCCTTGAGCAGGTACTCGATGGCCTTGACGTCATGGTTGGTGGTGCGCTCGATTTCTTTGACGCGCTCGGCGTGCTCGAGGGCGAACTCATCGGCCAGGCCGTTGAGCAGGGCATTGGCTTCGGCAGAAAACGCTGGAACTTCAGCGATTTGCGGGTGAGCGGCCAGGCGCTGCAACCAGCGCACCTCGACCAGGGCGCGGAAACGGATCAGGCCGTATTCGCTGAAAATAGGGCGCAGGGCCTGGGTTTTGCCGGCGTAGCGGCCGTCAACAGGGGAAACCGCAGTGAGCGAGGAAAGCTGCATGGGGTGTTCTCGGACAGTCAGGCTTTGAAAAGGGCGCATATCATACATGAAAAACGCGCCCGGGTCGGGGGGCTGACAAAAGGTATTGTCAGCCAATCGCGGGGCAGGGCCGCTCCTGCATGGAGGAGCGGCCCTGCCCCGCGATGCGATTAACCGCGCAACATCGGATACAGCTCTTTGAGCAGTTTGCGCCGGCTGATCACCAACTGCCAGCGGTGCCCGCCCAGCTGGCGCCACAGGCGTGCAGCGCGAATGCCGGCCAGCAGCAGGGCGCGGATCTTCGAGGCATTGCTCGGTTGTTGCAGGTGGCGCATGTCGCCATGCACCTGGATGCGCTGGCGCAGGGTGCTCAGGGTGTCCTGGTACAGGGCGCCGCTGGAGGCGATGACGTTCTCGTGCACCAGGCCGAAATGCTCGGCCTGGGACTGGATCTGTGGCAGGCGGTTGCCGATCACGTCGAGCATGTCGCCACGCTTGGCCAGTTGGCGCTCAAGGCCCAGCATCGACAGCGCGTAGCGCAGCGGCTCGCGCTGCAGGCTGCCGGGGTCGCGCTCAAGGGCACTGGCCAGGGCGCGGTAGCCGTCGCGCAGGTTGAGGTCGTCGCCACCGAACACTTCGAGGGTATTCTTTGGGTCGCGCACCAGCAGGCTGCCGAGCATGCAGCCGAGGTTGGCCTCGCTGGCCTGCCCGGTGCGGGCGATGCGATCGACCAGCACGGCGGCCTGGAACACCCCGCCCAGGGCGATCAGTTGCTCTTGAATCGAGCTCATCAGTGGGCGCTCCACGGCTCGGCCGTTTCGATCACGCCGCCACCCAGGCAGATTTCACCGTCATAGAAGACCACCGACTGGCCAGGGGTAACAGCGCGCTGAGGCTCGTCGAAGACGGCGCGGTAGCCGTTCTCGGTAAGCGTCAGGGTGCAGTCCTGGTCGCTCTGGCGGTAGCGGACCTTGGCGGTCAGGCGGCGCGGGCTCGACAGGTCGATCGGGTTGACCCAGAAAATCTCCGAGGCGAGCAGGGAGCGGGAGAACAGCCATGGGTGTTCGTTGCCCTGGCCGACCACCAGCACGTTGCGGCCGAGGTCTTTCTCCAGCACGTACCATGGCTCGTCGCCGGCGTCCTTCAGGCCGCCGATGCCAAGGCCCTGGCGCTGGCCGATGGTGTGGTACATCAGGCCGTGGTGGCGGCCGATCACTTCACCGTCGGTGGTCTGGATCTCGCCAGGCTGCGCCGGCAGGTACTGCTTGAGGAAGTCGCTGAAGCGGCGCTCACCGATAAAGCAGATGCCGGTGGAGTCTTTCTTCTTGGCCGTGGCCAGGCCGTGTTTTTCGGCGATGGCTCGAACTTCGGGCTTTTCCAGTTCGCCTACCGGAAACAGGGTGCGGGCGATCTGCTCGCCGCCTACGGCGTGGAGGAAGTAGCTCTGGTCTTTGTTAGGGTCCAGGCCCTTGAGCAGTTCGGTGCGCCCGTCAGTATCGCGGCGGCGCACGTAGTGGCCAGTGGCGATCAGGTCGGCGCCCAGCATCAGGGCGTAGTCGAGGAAGGCCTTGAACTTGATTTCACGGTTGCACAGGATGTCCGGGTTCGGCGTGCGGCCGGCCTTGTATTCGGCCAGGAAGTGCTCGAACACATTGTCCCAGTACTCGGCGGCAAAGTTGGCGGTGTGCAGCTTGATGCCGATGCGGTCGCACACGGCCTGGGCGTCGGCCAGGTCTTCGCGGGCGGTGCAATATTCGGTGCCGTCGTCCTCTTCCCAGTTCTTCATGAACAGGCCTTCCACCTGGTAGCCCTGCTCCATCAGCAGGAGGGCGGAGACGGAAGAGTCCACGCCGCCGGACATGCCGACGATAACGCGTGTCTTTTCGGGTTCGTAAAGTGCTGGACTGGTCATAGGTACCGGCTGTGTATCTGGAAAAAGACGACGATTCTATCAAACTGCGGCCTACAAGGCATCGTCACCGTCAGTCGCGAATCAGCGCCAGGCTGTACAGCGGCCCTGTCAGGTAGTCATCGATGCAGCGCGGGACCAGCTCGCTGCGCCAGCGTTCGGGATCTGCCAGGAGTTCCTCGCGGGTCAGCCAGACGGCACGGACGATGTCGCTGTCCAGGGCGCGCTGGAGATGATGCTTGATGGGGCGGGCGGCGAAGCACACGCGCTGGTAGGTCACGCCATTGCTGGGGGCGGTGTACAGGTAGATGCCGACGATGCCGGTCAGTTCGACGTCCCAGGCGGTTTCCTCGAGGGTTTCGCGCAGGGCGGCCTCCAGCAGGCTCTCGTTGGCCTCCAGGTGGCCGGCGGGCTGGTTGAAAACATGTTTGCCGGCCTTGAATTCCTCGACCATGAGGAAGCGGCCCTGGTCTTCGACGATGGTGGCGACGGTGATATGGGGGCGCACGGTCGATTCTCTCTCTTGGTTGTAAGCTGCAAGCTGCAAGCCACAAGTAGAGGGCGAGCATGGAGCTCGTTCTTGTGGCTTGCAGCTTGCAGCTAAAGAAAACCCCGGTGCGTGGCCGGGGTTTCTTTTTACTGCTTCAAGCTGTTGCTCTTACAGGGCGGCAATCGCGCTGTTGAGGGTCTGGCTTGGGCGCATCACTTTGCTGGTCAGCTCGGCATCCGGGTAGTAGTAGCCACCGATTTCAGCCGGCTTGCCCTGAACGGCGTTGAGCTCGGCGACGATGGTCGCTTCGTTTTCGGCCAGGGCTTTTGCCAGTGGGGCGAAGCGCGCTTGCAGGGCGGTGTCGTCGCTCTGTGCAGCCAGCGCCTGGGCCCAGTACAGGGTCAGGTAGAAGTGGCTGCCGCGGTTGTCGATACCACCCACCTTGCGCGCAGGGGACTTGTTGGTGTCCAGGAACTGGCCGGTGGCCTGGTCCAGGGTCGCCGCCAGTACCTTGGCTTTCGGGTTGGCGTAGGCGTTGCCCAGGTGCTCGAGGGAGGCGGCCAGGGCCAGGAACTCGCCCAGCGAATCCCAGCGCAGGAAGTTTTCTTCGACCAGTTGCTGTACGTGCTTGGGTGCAGAGCCGCCAGCGCCGGTTTCGAACAGGCCGCCGTTGTTCATCAGCGGAACGATCGACAGCATCTTGGCGCTGGTGCCCAGCTCCATGATCGGGAACAGGTCGGTCAGGTAGTCGCGCAGTACGTTGCCGGTCACGGAGATGGTGTCCTGGCCCGCGCGGATGCGCTGCAGGGAAACCTTCATGGCCTCCACTGGCGACAGGACGCGGATGTCCAGGCCGGTGGTGTCGTGGTCCTTGAGGTATTGCTGGACCTTCTCGATCAGCACGCCGTCGTGGGCACGCTGCGGGTCGAGCCAGAACACCGCCGGGGTGTTGCTGGCGCGGGCACGGTTGACGGCCAGCTTGACCCAGTCCTGGATCGGCGCGTCCTTGGTCTGGCACATGCGGAAGATGTCGCCAGCTTCGACGTCCTGGGCCAGCAGCAGGTTGCCCTTGCCGTCAACCACGCGGATCACGCCATCGGCCTTGGCCTGGAAGGTCTTGTCGTGGGAGCCGTATTCTTCGGCTTTCTGCGCCATCAGGCCAACGTTCGGTACGCTACCCATGGTGGTCGGATCGAATGCACCGTGTTGCTTGCAGTCCTCGATGACGGCCTGGTAGATGGTTGCATAGCAACGATCCGGGATCACGGCCTTGGTGTCTTGCAGCTGGCCTTCGGTGTTCCACATCTTGCCCGAGTCACGGATCATCGCCGGCATCGAGGCGTCGACAATGACGTCGCTCGGTACGTGCAGGTTGGTGATGCCCTTGTCGGAGTTGACCATGGCCAGTGCCGGGCGCACGTCGTAGACGGCCTTGATGTCGGCTTCGATCTGCGCTTGCTGTTCAGCTGGCAGGGCCTTGATACGGGCGTACAGGTCGCCGATACCGTTGTTCAGGTTGAAACCGATCTGGGCCAGTACGTCGGCGTGCTTGTTCAGCGCGTCCTGATAGTACTCGGCAACGATCTGGCCGAACATGATCGGGTCGGAGACCTTCATCATGGTGGCTTTCAGGTGTACCGACAGCAGTACGCCCTTGGCCTTGGCATCTTCGATTTCGGCGGCGATGAAGGTGCGCAGCGCCTTGGTGCTCATGACGGCGCAGTCGATGATCTCACCGGCCTTGACGGCGGTCTTTTCTTTCAGAACGGTGGTGTTGCCGTTCTTGTCCAGCAATTCGATGCGCAGGCTGTCATCGGCTTCGATCAGTGCGGCTTTTTCGCTGCCGTAGAAGTCGCCCTGGCTCATGTGTGCCACGTGGGACTTGGAGTCGGCAGCCCAGGCGCCCATCTTGTGCGGGTGCTTGCGAGCGTAGTTCTTGACCGACAGCGGGGCGCGGCGGTCGGAGTTGCCTTCGCGCAGGACCGGGTTCACGGCGCTGCCCTTGATGCGGTCGTAGCGAGCCTTGGCTTCTTTCTCGGCATCGGTGCTGGCGGCTTCCGGGTAGTCGGGAACGTTGAAGCCCTTGGCTTGCAGTTCCTTGATCGCGGCCTTGAGCTGCGGTACCGAGGCGCTGATGTTCGGCAGCTTGATGATGTTGGCTTCTGGCGTGGTTGCCAGTTGGCCCAGTTCTGCCAGGTGGTCGGCCACTTGCTTGTCGGCGCCGAGCTGTTCAGGGAAGGCAGAAAGGATGCGGCCGGCCAGAGAGATGTCCCGGGTTTCTACGGCGATGTCGGCGCAAGCGGTGAAGGCTTCGACGATGGGGAGCAGTGAATAGGTGGCGAGGGCGGGGGCTTCGTCGGTGAAGGTGTAGATGATCTTGGATCGGGTGGGCATATTCGGGTTAACTCTCTGTTTTGCTGAGCGTGCGCAGAATCTCGAGGTGCGCAGGGTAGGCGCTTCACTCAGACACATCTATGAGCAGAAGGTCGAGGGTTCTGTGCGGTGATGGTGGATTGCATCAGTCGAGTGTCAAACGGCTGAACTGCGGTAACAGCCCAGTCTTGTCGGGGCCTGCAGGTCTATTCCAGACGGTTCGCCCCAAGTGACCCTTTGGTCACCGGCGGAGTATACCAAACCCTAGGTCTTAATCATCAAGATCAACATGTATCGGGGGCTTTTTTAGACCAAAGATGTAGGCCAAACCGCCCCATTGCGGGGCATTCGCGCACATGGTTCCCGTTGCCGTGCAACTGGGTTACGCTCTGGGGATCCAGATGACGTACCACACCAAAAAAAACGGAGTGCAGCATGGGATACCAGAAAATCAAGGTTCCGGCAGTCGGCGACAAAATCACCGTCAACGCAGACCATTCTCTAAATGTTCCTGATAATCCGATCATCCCGTTCATCGAAGGCGACGGCATTGGCGTCGACGTCAGTCCCGTCATGATCAAAGTGGTTGATGCTGCTGTAGAGAAAGCCTATGGGGGCAAGCGCAAGATTTCCTGGATGGAAGTCTATGCCGGCGAAAAAGCCACCCAGGTATACGACCAGGACACCTGGTTGCCCCAGGAAACCCTGGATGCCGTGAAAGATTACGTCGTCTCCATCAAGGGGCCGCTGACCACCCCGGTCGGTGGCGGTATCCGCTCCCTGAACGTTGCCCTGCGCCAGCAGCTGGACCTGTATGTATGCCTGCGTCCGGTGGTGTGGTTCGATGGCGTGCCGAGCCCGGTGAAAAAGCCTGGCGATGTCGACATGGTGATCTTCCGCGAGAACTCCGAGGACATCTATGCCGGCATCGAGTGGAAGGCCGGCTCGCCCGAAGCCAACAAGGTCATCAAGTTCCTCAAGGAAGAAATGGGCGTCACCAAGATCCGTTTCGACCAGGACTGCGGTATCGGCATCAAGCCGGTGTCCAAGGAAGGCACCCAGCGCCTGGTGCGCAAGGCCCTGCAGTATGTAGTGGACAACGACCGCAAGTCGCTGACCATCGTGCACAAGGGCAACATCATGAAGTTCACCGAAGGTGCCTTCAAGGATTGGGGCTACGAGGTGGCCAAGAACGAATTCGGTGCCGAGCTGCTCGACGGTGGCCCGTGGATGAAGTTCAAGAACCCCAAGACCGGTCGTGAAGTCATCGTCAAGGACGCCATTGCCGACGCCATGCTCCAGCAGATCCTGCTGCGCCCGGCCGAGTACGATGTGATCGCGACCCTCAACCTCAACGGCGACTACCTCTCCGATGCCCTGGCGGCAGAAGTGGGGGGCATCGGTATCGCCCCGGGTGCCAACCTGTCCGATACCGTGGCCATGTTCGAGGCCACCCACGGCACCGCGCCCAAGTACGCCGGCAAAGACCAGGTCAACCCGGGCTCGGTGATCCTCTCGGCCGAGATGATGCTGCGTCACCTGGGCTGGACCGAGGCGGCCGACCTGATCATCAAGGGTACCAACGGGGCTATCAAGGCCAAGACCGTGACCTATGACTTCGAACGCCTGATGGAGGGTGCAACCCTGGTCAGCAGTTCCGGTTTCGGCGAGGCACTGATCAAGCACATGTAATAAAAAGCAGGCAAACAAAAGCCGACCCGTTCGCAGGAACGGGTCGGCTTTTTATTGCGTCCAGCGGTCAGGCGCCGATGGTGCTGTCTGCTGTAGAGGTGGCGGCTGGCGCGGTGTCGAGTTTTCGGTTGGCATCCTGGATTTCGATGGCATGCAGTCCCTTGGGGCCCTGGATGATTTCGAACGTGACAGCCTGGCCGGCTTTCAGCGTTTTGTAACCGTCCATCTTGATGGCGGAGTAGTGGGCGAAAAGATCTTCGCTTTTCCCTTCTTCGTTGATGAATCCGTAGCCCTTGGCATTGTTGAACCACTTGACTTTACCGCTTGCCATCCTCATATCCCTCTGCAAAGGACTCCATCACTGGAGTATCATCCACTCCATCCGCATATGAACCTGCGAAAATTCTGGTTGACTGCGCGGATCTTTATCGACCACGGTGGGTTCTTATTGGTTGTAACACCGTTTTGCCGATAGTCAAGGTCGGGCGACAGTCGTTCAAGCGTCGGCTTTGCGGTCAACCCACAACCTTAACCTGTCGAAATGATGAATTTCTTTCCATGCATGTACATAGCCAGATTCGACTAACATTCAATCAGGATCGCCCGCAATCGCATGAGGACGATGGTTCCGGCCTGGCGGTTCAGGAAGCCAAGCCAGCGCTGCAGGCGCCACCCATGTACAAGGTGGTTTTGTTCAACGATGACTACACACCGATGGATTTCGTCGTCGAAGTGCTCGAGGTGTTTTTTAACCTGAATCGCGAGCTGGCGACCAAGGTCATGCTGGCCGTCCACACAGAAGGACGGGCAGTGTGCGGATTGTTTACCCGCGACATCGCCGAGACAAAGGCCATGCAGGTCAACCAATACGCCAGGGAAAGCCAGCATCCGCTACTCTGTGAAATCGAGAAGGACGGTTAATCGCCGACCACTTGGGTATGAGGTGAAGCTATGTTAAACCGCGAGCTCGAAGTCACCCTCAATCTGGCCTTCAAGGAGGCACGTTCGAAGCGTCATGAGTTCATGACCGTCGAACACCTGCTGCTGGCATTGCTGGATAATGAGGCCGCAGCCACTGTTTTGCGTGCCTGCGGCGCGAACCTCGACAAACTCAAACACGACCTGCAGGAGTTCATCGACTCCACCACGCCGTTGATCCCCGTGCATGACGAGGACCGCGAGACCCAGCCAACCCTGGGCTTCCAGCGTGTATTGCAGCGCGCAGTCTTCCACGTCCAGAGCTCGGGCAAGCGAGAAGTCACCGGCGCCAATGTACTGGTGGCGATTTTCAGCGAACAGGAAAGTCAGGCGGTGTTCCTGCTCAAGCAGCAGAGCGTCGCCCGTATCGATGTGGTCAACTACATCGCCCATGGCATCTCCAAGGTGCCGGGGCATGGTGAGCACTCCGATGGCGAACAGGACATGCAGGATGAAGACGGTGGCGAAACCTCGTCGTCGGGCAATCCCCTGGATGCCTATGCCAGCAACCTCAATGAACAAGCCCGCCAAGGCCGCATCGACCCTCTGGTCGGGCGCGAGCTGGAAGTCGAGCGCGTAGCGCAAATTCTTGCGCGTCGGCGCAAGAACAACCCACTGCTGGTGGGTGAGGCTGGTGTCGGCAAGACCGCCATCGCCGAAGGCCTGGCCAAGCGTATCGTCGACGGCCAGGTGCCGGATCTGCTGGCGCAGAGCGTGGTCTATTCCCTTGACCTGGGTGCGCTGCTCGCCGGTACCAAATACCGCGGCGACTTCGAGAAACGCTTCAAGGCGCTGCTTGGCGAACTGCGCAAGCGGCCTCAGGCGATCCTGTTCATCGATGAAATCCACACCATCATCGGTGCCGGTGCGGCATCGGGCGGGGTGATGGATGCCTCCAACCTGCTCAAGCCGCTGTTGTCGTCGGGTGATATTCGTTGCATCGGCTCCACCACCTTCCAGGAATTTCGCGGCATCTTCGAGAAGGACCGTGCCCTGGCCCGGCGTTTCCAGAAGGTCGATGTCAGCGAGCCATCGGTGGAAGACACCGTCGGCATCCTGCGTGGCCTCAAGGGGCGCTTCGAGACCCACCACAACATCGAGTACAGCGATGAGGCCTTGCGGGCTGCAGCCGAGCTTGCGGCGCGCTACATCAATGACCGGCACATGCCGGACAAGGCCATCGATGTGATCGACGAGGCGGGTGCCTACCAGCGCCTGCAACCGGTCGAGATGCGCGTCAAGCGTATCGATGTGCCGCAAGTTGAAGACATCGTCGCGAAAATCGCACGGATTCCGCCAAAGCATGTCACCAGCTCCGACAAGGAACTGCTGCGCAACCTGGAACGCGACCTGAAGCTGACCGTGTTTGGCCAGGATGCGGCGATCGATTCGCTGGCAACTGCGATCAAGTTGTCGCGGGCAGGCCTCAAGTCGCCAGACAAACCCGTCGGTTCCTTCCTGTTCGCCGGCCCTACCGGCGTGGGCAAGACCGAGGCGGCGCGTCAGTTGGCCAAGGCCCTTGGGGTGGAGTTGGTGCGCTTCGATATGTCCGAGTACATGGAGCGCCATACCGTGTCGCGCCTGATTGGTGCCCCTCCGGGCTATGTCGGGTTCGACCAGGGTGGCCTGCTGACCGAAGCCATCACCAAGCAGCCGCACTGCGTGTTGCTGCTCGATGAAATCGAGAAGGCGCACCCTGAAGTCTTCAACCTGCTGTTGCAGGTGATGGACCACGGCACCCTGACCGACAACAACGGGCGCAAGGCGGACTTTCGCAACGTGATCGTGATCATGACCACCAACGCCGGTGCTGAAACCGCTGCGCGAGCCTCCATTGGCTTCACCCAGCAGGATCACTCCTCCGATGCCATGGAAGTGATCAAGAAGAGCTTCACTCCTGAGTTTCGCAACCGTCTGGACACCATCATCCAGTTTGGTCGCCTCAGTCACGAGACGATCAAGAGCGTGGTGGACAAGTTCCTCATCGAGTTGCAGGCGCAACTGGAAGACAAGCGCGTCCTGCTGGAGGTAAGCGATGCGGCGCGCAGCTGGCTGGCTGCTGGCGGTTACGATGCGCAGATGGGTGCGCGGCCGATGGCGCGGCTGATCCAGGACAAGATCAAGCGGCCGCTGGCCGAAGAGATCCTGTTCGGCGAGCTGGCCGAGCATGGCGGTGTGGTGCATGTCGACATTCGCGATGGCGAGTTGGTGTTCGACTTCGAGACCACGGCCGAGATGGCGTAACGCTCGCGGGGCAAGCCCGCTCCTGCAGGTTATGTGGGAGCGGGTTTGCCCCGCGATGTTTTCAATGCAAACAAAAATGCCCGGCAAATCGCCGGGCATTTTTGTTGGTGTTGCTTATCGAGCGCGGTAGGTGATGCGCCCTTTGCTCAGGTCATAAGGCGTCAGTTCGACGCGGACCTTGTCACCGGTCAGAATACGAATGTAGTTCTTGCGCATTTTTCCTGAGATATGCGCGGTAACGACGTGCCCATTTTCCAACTCCACACGGAACATGGTGTTGGGCAGGGTGTCGACGACAGTGCCTTCCATTTCGAAGCTGTCTTCTTTCGACATGCAGTAAAGCCCTCGGTGTCCAGTTAATGGCCCGGTGCACGACTGCGCCAGGCAAAAAAAGTGGCGTGCATTGTGCCCGAAAAATGGCCTTCAAGCCAATGATTTCAGTTCAGGGTCACCCAGCGCTGATTGATCAACAGCTCGATGGGGCGGTACTGGGTCTTGTAGTTCATTTTTTTGCAGTTCTTGATCCAGTAGCCGAGGTAGACGGCGTCCAGCCCCAGGCGCAGGGCTTCGGTGATCTGCCAGAGGATGGCGTAGCGGCCCAGGCTCCTGCGCTCCTCGTCGGGCTCGTAGAAGGTGTAGACCGCCGAGAGGCCGTTGGGCAGCAGGTCGGTGACCGCCACGGCTACCAGGCGGCCCTGCAGGCGGAACTCGTAGAAGCGTGAGAACGGCAGGTCCCGGACCAGGAAGGTGGAAAACTGGTCGCGGCTGGGTGGGTACATGTCGCCGTCGGCGTGGCGTTGCTCGATGTAGCGCCGGTACAGCTCGAAGTACTCTTCTTTGAAGGCTGGGCGGGCGGGTGTGACGGTGAGGTCGGCGTTGCGCTTGAGAATGCGTTTTTGCTGGCGGTTTGGCAAAAAGCGCGCAGACGGGATCCGCGCCGGTACGCAGGCATTGCAGTTCTGGCAGTGCGGGCGATACAGGTGGTCGCCGCTGCGCCGGAAACCCATTTCCGACAGGTCTGCATAGACATTTACGTCCATCGGCTGGCTCGGGTCGAGAAACAGCGTGGTGGCTTGTTCGTCTGGCAGGTAGCTGCAGGAATGGGGTTGAGTGGCATAAAACTTCAACCGCGCCAGCTCTGTCATGATCAACCCCTCGGGAGGTGCGTTTGAATTAAGTGTAAGCCAGCTGGAAAAACTCGCCTAGCAAACCCAGCTGGCACTGTTGGGTTGATCCAGGTAGCGCTGCAAATAGTCGGCAAAGGTGGCGCGGGCGATGGCCCGCGCGCCCAGGCTGTGCAGGTGGTCGGTGGGCATCTGACAGTCGATCAGCACGAATCCGGCCTGCTGCAGGTGTTCTACCAGGGTGACGAAGCCGACTTTCGAGGCGTTGTCGGCGCGGCTGAACATCGACTCGCCGAAAAACAGCCGTCCCATGGCCAGGCCGTACAAGCCGCCCACCAGCTCGCCGTCCTGGCGCACTTCAACGCAATGGGCGAAGCCCTGCTGGTGCAGCTCGAGGTAGGCCGCCTGCATGCTGTCGGTGATCCAGGTGCCGTCGGCATAGTCGCGGGGCGCGGCGCAGGCGGCAATGACGGCGGCAAAATCCTGGTCGAAACTGACCTGGTAGCGCCCCTGGCGCATGAGTTTACGCAAGGAGCGCGATACATGCAGCTCATCCGGAATCAGCACGGTGCGCGGGTCGGGCGACCACCAGAGGATCGGCTGGCCATCCTGGTACCAGGGAAAGCAGCCATGGCGATAGGCTTGCACCAGGCGCTCCGCGCTCAGGTCGCCGCCTGCGGCGAGCAGGCCGTTGGGGTCGCGCAGGGCTTTGTCCAGCGGGGGGAAGGTCAGGGTATCGCGGCTCAACCAGGTCAGCATCGTCGTTCTGTGATGGAGGAGGGGAGGGCGCTCAGGATCGCCTGAAAACCTATCGCGGGACAAGCCCGCCCCACCGCGCCGGGGTGTAGCCGCGGGCTTGCCCCGTGAAGACCAGTGCAGCCTGCGCGACGCACAAAGCAACTTGCACCGCCCTTTGTTGTCACACCTGCGTAAAAACACCGCATAAGCCTTTGTCACAAAAGAAAATGCGTGCTCAAATTGCGATATAGGAAATTGGCCCCCGTTTACGCTTCCTTCTGGCGTGCCGTCATGGCGGTAGGCGGGCAGTAATGTTAAAAGTAGTGGTTTGTTGACTGTTCAATTGGGTCAATCACTGTTGGACGCGCATTGAGCGCAGGAATAGAAGCGTTTTGAAGAAATCCACCGCGACATCGAATCCCTTGCCTGTGCCGCTTTGGCGCCAGCAGCTGCATTATCGCCTCAAGGAAGGTGCGCTGATCGCCATGGGGGCGCTGTGCCTGTACCTGTGGATGGCGCTGCTGACCTACGACCAGGCCGACCCAGGTTTCAGCCACACCAGCAATGTCGAGCAGGTGCAGAACGCCGCCGGGCGTGCCGGCGCCTATTTCGCCGACATCCTGTTCATGGTGCTGGGCTATTTCGCCTATATCTTTCCGTTGCTGCTGGCGATCAAGACCTGGCAGATCTTCCGTGAGCGTCACCAGCCCTGGCAGTGGAGCGGCTGGCTGTTCTCCTGGCGCCTGATCGGGCTGGTGTTCCTGGTGCTGTCGGGCGCGGCGCTGGCGCATATCCATTTCCATTCCGCTGCAAGCCTGCCGGCCTCGGCCGGTGGCGCGCTGGGTGAAAGCCTGGGCGACCTGGCCAAGAATGCCCTGAACGTGCAGGGCAGCACCCTGATGTTCATCGCCTTGTTCCTGTTTGGCCTGACGGTGTTCACCGACCTGTCGTGGTTCAAGGTCATGGATATCACCGGCAAGATCACCCTCGATCTGTTCGAGCTGTTCCAGGGCGCCGCCAATCGCTGGTGGGCCGCACGCAACGAACGCAAGCGCCTGGTGGCGCAGCTGCGCGAGGTCGACGACCAGGTTCACGAGGTGGTGGCGCCAGTGGTGGCTGATCGCCGCGAGCAGGCCAAGGCCAAGGAACGCATCATCGAGCGCGACCAGGCCCTGAGCAAACACGTTGCCCAGCGTGAACAACAGCCGGCCCCGGTAATCATGCCGGCCCCGGCCAAGGCGCCGGAGCCCAGCAAGCGCGTGCAAAAGGAAAAGCAGGCCCCGCTGTTCGTCGACAGCGCCGTCGAAGGCACCTTGCCGCCGATCTCCATCCTCGATCCTGCCGAGAAAAAACAGGTCAATTATTCGCCGGAATCCCTGGCAGGCGTTGGCCACCTGCTGGAAATCAAGCTCAAGGAGTTCGGTGTCGAGGTCTCGGTCGACTCGATTCACCCGGGCCCGGTGATTACTCGTTACGAAATCCAGCCGGCCGCAGGCGTCAAGGTCAGCCGTATTGCCAACCTGGCAAAAGACCTGGCGCGGTCCCTGGCCGTGACCAGCGTACGGGTGGTCGAGGTCATTCCTGGCAAGACCACCGTGGGTATCGAGATTCCCAACGAAGACCGTCAGATCGTGCGCTTCTCCGAAGTGCTGTCGTCGCCGCAGTACGACGAAGCCAAGTCGCCGGTCACCATGGCCCTGGGCCATGACATCGGCGGCAAGCCGGTGATTACCGACCTGGCCAAGATGCCGCACCTGCTGGTGGCGGGTACCACCGGTTCCGGTAAGTCGGTGGGCGTTAACGCCATGATCCTTTCGATCCTGTTCAAGTCGGGCCCTGAAGACGCCAAGCTGATCATGATCGACCCGAAAATGCTCGAGCTGTCGATCTACGAAGGCATTCCGCACCTGCTATGCCCGGTGGTCACCGACATGAAGGACGCCGCCAATGCCCTGCGCTGGAGCGTGGCCGAGATGGAGCGGCGCTACAAGCTGATGGCGGCCATGGGTGTGCGTAACCTGGCCGGCTTCAACCGCAAGGTCAAGGACGCCGAAGAAGCCGGCGAGCCGATCTACGACCCGATGTTCAAGCGCGAAAGCATGGACGACACGCCGCCGCTGCTCAAAACCCTGCCGACCATCGTGGTGGTGGTGGACGAGTTCGCCGACATGATGATGATCGTCGGCAAGAAGGTCGAAGAGCTCATCGCCCGTATCGCCCAGAAGGCCCGTGCTGCCGGTATCCACCTGATCCTCGCCACCCAGCGTCCGTCGGTGGACGTGATCACCGGCCTGATCAAGGCCAACATCCCGACCCGCATGGCGTTCCAGGTTTCGAGCAAGATCGACTCGCGGACCATCATCGACCAGGGCGGTGCGGAGCAGTTGCTCGGTCACGGTGACATGCTCTACATGCCACCTGGCACCAGCCTGCCGATTCGTGTGCATGGTGCTTTCGTTTCCGACGATGAAGTCCACCGTGTGGTCGAGGCCTGGAAGCAACGGGGTGCGCCGGACTACAACGACGACATCCTCAATGGCGTCGAAGAGGCCGGTAGCGGCTTTGAAGGCGGCGGTGGTGGCGGCGACGGTGACGATGCCGAAACCGATGCCTTGTACGACGAAGCCGTGCAGTTCGTGCTCGAAAGCCGTCGTGCGTCCATCTCCGCCGTGCAGCGTAAGCTGAAGATTGGCTACAACCGCGCCGCACGTATGATCGAAGCCATGGAAATGGCCGGTGTGGTAACGGCCATGAACACCAACGGCTCGCGCGAAGTGATTGCCCCGGGGCCATCCCGCGACTGATGAACCACCCAGCCTGCGGCCTGAAGCGGCCGCAGGCCCATTCATACTGCAACGAGGATTTCCATGCGCCTGATTCGCATGATGTTGGTTTCCGCTATCGCCCTGTCCAGCGCCTCTGTGTTTGCCGGTGAGCAGGACGTGGCGCGCTTGACCCAGTTGCTGGAAAAGTCCAGGACGATCGAGGCGCGCTTCTCCCAGCTGACCCTGGACGCCAGTGGTACCAGCCTGCAGGAAACCGCAGGGCAGATGTCGGTGCAGCGCCCTGGGCTGTTCTACTGGCACACCGATGCTCCGCAGGAGCAGGTAGTGGTCTCGGACGGCAAGACGGTCACCCTGTGGGACCCGGACCTGGAGCAGGCGACCATCAAGAAGCTCGACCAGCGCCTGACCGAGACGCCGGCACTGCTGTTGTCCGGTGATGTATCGAAGATCAGCCAGAGCTTCGATATCACCTCCAAGGAGCAGGGCGACGTGATGGATTTCACGCTCAAGCCGAAAACCAAGGACACCCTGTTCGACTCCCTGCGCCTGTCGTTTCGCAAAGGGCTGGTCAACGATATGCAGTTGATCGACAGCGTCGGCCAACGCACTAATATCCTGTTTACCGGGGTCAAAGCCAACGGGGCGATTCCTGCGAGCACATTCAAGTTCGAGATCCCGAAAGGCGCCGATGTCATTTCGGAATAAGAGGTAGTAGCAGCGCCCATGGACCTGTTTCGTAGCGATCCCGTAGCCCAGCCCCTGGCCGCGCGCCTGCGCCCGGCCAACCTGGACGAGTACGTCGGCCAGGAGCACCTGCTGGCCCGCGGCAAGCCGCTGCGCGAGGCGCTGGAGCAGGGTGCGCTGCACTCGATGATCTTCTGGGGCCCGCCGGGCGTGGGCAAGACCACCCTGGCGCGGCTGCTTGCGCAATTTTGCGATGCACACTTCGAAACGGTGTCGGCCGTGCTGGCCGGGGTCAAGGAAATCCGCCACGCAGTGGAGATTGCCAAGCAGCAAGCCGGTCAGTACGGGCGTCGCACCATCCTGTTCGTCGATGAAGTGCACCGCTTCAACAAGTCCCAGCAAGATGCCTTCCTGCCCTACGTCGAAGACGGCACGCTGATCTTCATTGGTGCCACCACCGAAAACCCCTCCTTCGAGCTGAACAACGCCTTGCTCTCGCGTGCGCGCGTGTACGTGCTCAAGAGCCTCGACGAGGCCGCACTGCACAAATTGGTGGGGCGGGCGCTGAGCGAGGAGCGTGGCCTGGGCAAGCGCCAGCTGCGCCTGGGCGACGAAGCCTTCAAGATGCTCATGGCCGCTGCCGATGGCGATGGCCGGCGCATGCTCAACCTGTTGGAAAACGCCTCGGACCTGGCCGAAGACGGCAGCGAAATCGGCGTGGAATTGCTGCAGAGCCTTCTGGGCGACAGCCGTCGACGTTTCGACAAGGGCGGCGAGGCCTTCTATGACCAGATCTCCGCACTACACAAGTCGGTGCGCGGCTCCAACCCCGACGGCGCGTTGTACTGGTTCGCGCGCATGCTCGATGGTGGCTGCGACCCGCTGTACATCGCCCGCCGCGTAGTGCGCATGGCCAGCGAAGACATCGGCAACGCCGACCCCCGTGCCCTGAGCCTGTGCCTGGCCGCATGGGACGTGCAGGAGCGCCTGGGCAGCCCCGAAGGCGAGCTGGCGGTGGCCCAGGCCATTACCTACCTGGCCTGCGCGCCGAAGAGCAACGCGGTGTACATGGGCTTCAAGACGGCCCTGCGCGAGGCTGGCGAGCACGGCTCGCTGGAAGTCCCGCTGCACCTGCGCAACGCCCCGACCAAGCTGATGAAGCAACTGGGTTACGGCGACGAGTATCGCTACGCCCACGACGAGCCCGATGCCTATGCCGCCGGTGAAGACTACTTCCCGGATAACCTTGAGCCGCGCCATTACTACCAGCCGGTCCCGCGGGGCCTGGAACTGAAGATCGGTGAAAAGCTCAAGCACCTGGCCGAGCTCGACCGCAAGAGCCCGCGGCAGCGGAGAAAGCCATGATTGCCGTGATCGCCGCCGTCAGCGCTGGAGGCATTGCTGGCACCTTGCTGCGGTTTGCCACCTCCAATTGGGTCAACGCCCACTGGCCACGTCACTTCTATCTCGGTACGCTGGCGGTCAATCTGATTGGCTGCCTGTTGATCGGCGTGCTGTACGGGCTGTTTCTGCACCGCCCGCTGGTGCCGGTCGAGCTGCGTGCCGGCTTGATCGTCGGCTTCCTCGGCGGCCTGACAACCTTTTCATCCTTTTCACTGGATACCGTGCGCCTGCTCGAAAGCGGGCAGGCGCCGCTGGCCTTCGGCTATGCTGGGCTCAGCGTAATGGGCGGGCTGCTCGCAACCTGGGCCGGCCTGTCTTTGACCAAATTCTGAACCAACGAGAGAACGATATGCTCGATTCCAAACTGTTACGCGGCCAACTTCAGGAAGTGGCGGACCGCCTGGCCTCCCGTGGCTTCAGCCTGGATGTCGCGCGCATCGAAGCACTGGAAGAACGCCGCAAGGTGGTGCAGACCCGCACCGAACAACTGCAGGCCGAGCGTAACGCCCGTTCCAAGTCCATCGGCCAGGCCAAGGCCCGTGGTGAAGACATCGCGCCGCTGATGGCCGACGTCGAGCGCATGGCTGGCGAACTCGCCAGTGGCAAGGTCGAACTTGATGGCATCCAGGCGGAACTGGATACCATCGTGCTGGGCATTCCCAACCTGCCGGACGAAAGCGTGCCGGTCGGCGCCGACGAAGATCACAACGTTGAAGTACGCCGCTGGGGCACCCCGCGCAACTTCGACTTCGAGATCAAGGACCACGTTGCCCTGGGCGAGCTGAGCGGCGGCCTGGACTTCGAAACTGCAGCCAAGCTGTCGGGTGCCCGTTTCGCCTTGCTGCGTGGCCCGATTGCCCGTCTGCACCGCGCCCTGGCGCAGTTCATGATCAACTTGCACACCAGCGAGCACGGCTACGAAGAAGCCTACACCCCGTACCTGGTACAGGCACCGGCACTGCAAGGCACCGGCCAGCTGCCCAAGTTCGAGGAAGACCTGTTCAAGATCAGCCGCGACGGCGAGGCCGACTTCTACCTGATTCCGACCGCCGAAGTGTCGCTGACCAACATCGTGGCGGGCGAGATCCTCGACGCCAAGCAACTGCCGGTCAAGTTCGTCGCCCACACCCCGTGCTTCCGTAGCGAAGCCGGTGCTTCGGGCCGTGACACCCGCGGCATGATCCGCCAGCACCAGTTCGACAAGGTCGAGATGGTCCAGATCGTCGAGCCGAGCAAATCCATGGAAGCCCTGGAAGGCCTGACAGCCAACGCCGAGCGCGTACTGCAGGCGCTGGAGCTGCCTTACCGCGTACTGGCGCTGTGCACCGGAGACATGGGCTTCAGTGCGGTCAAGACCTACGACCTGGAAGTCTGGGTGCCGAGCCAGGACAAGTACCGCGAGATTTCCTCGTGCTCCAACTGCGGTGACTTCCAGGCGCGCCGCATGCAGGCACGCTGGCGCAACCCGGAAACCGGCAAGCCCGAGCTGGTGCACACCCTGAATGGCTCGGGCCTGGCGGTCGGTCGGACCCTGGTTGCGGTGCTGGAAAACTACCAGCAGGCCGACGGCTCTATCCGTGTGCCAGAGGTGCTCAAGCCTTACATGGGCGGCGTCGAGGTCATCGGTTAAATGGAGTTTCTGCCGCTGTTCCACAAGCTGCGCGGTAGCCGTGTACTGGTTGTCGGTGGGGGCGAGATTGCCTTGCGCAAATCCCGCCTGCTGGCCGATGCCGGTGCAGTGCTGCGCGTGGTCGCGCCTGAAATCGAAGCGCAACTGGCCGAGCTTGCCCGGCACAGCGGTGGTGAAATCCTCGGGCGTGGCTACCAGACAACCGACCTGGATGGCTGCCAGCTGATCATCGCCGCCACCGACGACCCGGCGCTCAATGCGCAGGTCTCGGCCGATGCCCACCAGCGCTGCGTGCCGGTCAATGTGGTCGATGCGCCAGCGCTGTGTTCGGTGATCTTCCCAGCGATTGTCGACCGCTCACCCCTGGTGGTGGCGGTGTCCAGCGGCGGCGATGCGCCGGTGCTGGCGCGGCTGATCCGGGCCAAGCTGGAAACCTGGATTCCGGCGGCCTACGGCGAGTTGGCCGGGCTGGGCGCGCGCTTTCGCGACAAGGTCAAGGCACTTTACCCGGACGTCAATCAGCGCCGCGGCTTCTGGGAAGATGTATTCCAGGGCCCGATCGCCGAGCGACAGCTGGCTGGGCAGGGCGCTGAAGCCGAGCGCTTGCTGCAGGCCAAGATCGACGGTGCCAGTCACCAGGCGTCGGGTGAGGTTTACCTGGTGGGTGCCGGCCCGGGTGATCCGGACCTGCTCACCTTCCGGGCCCTGCGCCTGATGCAACAGGCCGACGTGGTGCTCTACGACCGTCTGGTGGCCCCGGCGATCATCGAGTTGTGCCGTCGTGATGCCGAGCGCATCTACGTCGGCAAGCGCCGCGCCGATCACGCCGTACCGCAGGAGCAGATCAACCAGTTGCTGGTCACCCTGGCGCGCCAGGGCAAGCGGGTGTTGCGCCTCAAGGGCGGTGATCCCTTCATCTTCGGCCGTGGTGGCGAAGAGATCGAGGAGCTGGCGGAGCAGGGCATTCCGTTCCAGGTGGTGCCGGGTATCACGGCAGCCAGTGGTTGCTCGGCCTATGCCGGGATTCCACTGACGCATCGTGACTACGCCCAGTCGGTACGCTTCGTCACCGGCCACCTGAAGGACGGCACCAGCAATTTGCCATGGAATGACCTGGTGGCGCCCGCCCAGACCCTGGTGTTCTACATGGGGCTGGTGGGGCTGCCGACTATCTGCGCCGAGCTGATTCGTCATGGCCGTGCCGCCGATACCCCGGCGGCGTTGGTGCAGCAAGGTACCACCCCGAACCAGCGGGTGTTCACGGGTACCCTGGCAGACTTGCCTGCGTTGGTGGCGGAGCACGAAGTGCATGCGCCAACGCTCGTGATCGTTGGCGAAGTAGTCCAGTTGCGTGAGAAGCTGGCCTGGTTCGAGGGCGCGCAGTCCTGATGTCATCGCGGGGCAAGCCCGCTTCCACAGCGATGTAATTCTGTGGGAGCGGGCTTGCCCCGCGATCATTCCCGCCTTTATTTCCCCCAGATCCCTTTACCGGGCAAGCGCTCCCGGTCATGCCCCACCCCGAAACCCTGCAAAGGCCCCTTGGGCACAATTCCGTTCGGGTTTATGGTCTTGTGGCTCATGTAATAGTGCTTCTGGATATGCTCGAAATTGACCGTCTCGGCCACCCCCGGCCATTGGTAAAGCTCCCGTAGCCAGTTCGTCAGATTCGGGTAGTCGGCCAGGCGCCGCAGGTTGCACTTGAAATGCCCGTGGTACACCGCATCGAAACGAATCAAGGTGGTGAACAACCGCCAGTCGGCCTCGGTCAGGTAGGCACCCGTCAGGTAGCGTTGCTCGCTCAGGCGTTTATCCAGGCAATCCAGCTCGGCAAACAGCTCATCGAACGCCTGCTCGTACGCCTGCTGCGAGGTGGCGAAGCCTGCGCGGTACACGCCGTTGTTCACTGCCGGGTAGATTCGATCATTGAGCATGTCGATCTCGGCTTGAAGCGGTTCCGGGTAGAGGTCCAGGGTATTGCCGGTCAGTTCGTTGAACGCACGGTTGAAGATACGAATGATCTGCGCCGACTCATTGTTGACGATGCGCTGTTCCTGTTTGTCCCACAGTACCGGCACCGTGACCCGGCCGCTGTAGTGCGGGTCGTCACGGGTATAGCGCTGGTGGAGAAAATCCAGGTGTTCGAGTTTGTCGCCGGTGGAGCCCCGGCCCTGGTCGAAGGTCCAGCCGTGTTCACCCATCAGCCAACTGACCACCGACACATCGATCAGGTCCTCCAGGCCCTTGAGCTTGCGAAAAATCAGCGTGCGGTGGGCCCAGGGGCAGGCCAGCGACACATAAAGGTGATAGCGCCCGGCCTCGGCGACGGGCAGCGAGTTGTGGCGCTGCGTGCTTTCGCGCTGGAATGCGCCATCCTTGCTGCTTTCGTACCACTGGTCATGCCAGCGTCCATCGATCAACAGGCCCATGGGTAGCTCCTTGGTGATTCGTTCGAATATAGAACCCAGTGTACGGGCCTGGGTTCGAACAAATAGCGCAAAGTCTTCGCCTGTTTGATCGACTGCGTTGATGAATCGCTCAGGCCAGGCGTTGATCCCAGTAGCGCTGGGCCTGAGCAAAGGCTTCTTCGCGTGTCTGGCCGAGGCCTCGCAAGGCCAGTGCCATGGTCGCTACCACGGCCAGTTCGCCGTAACTGTCGCGGGCTTCGCCACGCCAAACCGCCAGTAGTTGCCCAGGCTCGAGGCTGGCCGGTTTGACATGGCGCCGGGCCGCCAGTGCCGGCCATTCCTCGTCCCAGTCTTCACCGTTGGCGGTACCGTAGAGGTGGCTGCTGGTGTCGGGATTGATCTCGATCTCGCCGCCATCGCCCTTGATCACAATGGCCGTGTCGCCGAGCAGGCGGCTGGCCTCGCGGTGCACGGCCTGGTAGCCGGGGTGGAAGATACTTTGCAGGCCGCAGCGGGCGCCCAGGGGGTTGAGCACCCGGGCCAGGGAATGGATCGGCGAGCGCAAGCCCAGGGTATTGCGCAGGTCGATCATGCGCTGCAGGCGCGGCGCCCAGTCTTGCAGGGGGATGAACGCCAGTTGCTGGCTGTCCAGGGCCAGGGAGACGGCATTCCAGTCACGGCACAGGGGAATGTGCAGCAGTTCCAGGACCTGTTCGGTGTAAAGACGCCCGGCCGTGTGCGCACCACCGCCATGCAGCAGGATGCGTACACCATTGCCAGCCAGGCACTTGGCGGCCAGCAGGTACCAGGGCAGGTGGCGCTTTTTGCCTGCATAGCTTGGCCAATCGAGATCGACCGCAGTCGGCGGGGCATGCAAACGCTGGCGCAAGGCCTCGGTGAACCCCGCCAGCTCCTCGGGGCTTTCTTCCTTGTGCCGTAGCAGCATCAGGAAGGCGCCCAGCTGGGTTTCCTCGACCTTGCCATCGAGCAGCATGCCCATCGCCTCGCGGGCTTCTTCGCGGTTCAGTCCGCGCGCACCACGCTTACCCTTGCCAAGGATGCGTACGAACTGGGCAAAGGGGTGTTCGGCTGGGGTTTCGGTGATCAGCGGGCGAGGGTCGGTCATATGCAGTTGGTCGGCTTCGGCAGGCCCGCAAGCTTTGCGGCGAGTTTGGCAGGGGTGCCTTTGAAGAGGCGATTGAGGTGCAGGCTGTTGCCTTTTTCCGGGCCCAGCTTGAGTGCGGTGTACTTGATCAACGGACGAGTGGCCGGCGACAGCTCGAACTCCTGGTAGAAGGCACGCAGCAGCGTCAGCACCTCCCAGTGTTCAGGGGTCAGTTCCAGTTGCTCGTGTTCGGCCAGGGCCTGGGCGACTTCATCCGACCAGTCGCCAAGTTCGACTAGATAACCGTCCTTGTCCAGGGCGATGGTGCGCGTGCCAACAGTCAGGGTATTCATAGCCAGCTGTTGACCTTGTCAAAGTCCAGCGACAGCGCCACGAATGCCGGGTAGTCGACTGCGCGGGTATCTTCATCTGCATGAATGGCGCGCGCTTGCAGGTCTTCTTCGAGGGCGAACAGGCGACCTTGCAGGTTGCTCGCCTGCAGCGTGGCCAGTGACTCGCTGCCGGGTTGCAGGGCATACACCGCATCGCCGCACAGCAACAGGCCGTCCTGGGCGCCGAGCAAGCGCAGGCAGCTAGCCAGACGATTGTCGCCAAACGGCGAGTGGGAAATTACATGCAAGGTGCTCATCAGAGGGTTACCACCTGGTCGAAACGGTCGATCAACGCGGCCAGCGCGGCGTCATCCAGCACCTCTACCGGCAGGGTCAAGCTGTCGGCATCCAGGCCGCGCGCCTTCAGGCTGCTGCTGGCTGCGAACAGCTCTTCGACGCCAAACATCGGCAGGGCCTGCAGGTTGGCGGCAAGGTTCTTTTGCTGCAATTGCGCAGGCTGTTGGCCGGGTGCGAGCTGGAATACGCCATCATCGAGAAACAACATGCCCAAGGGCAGGTCGAAGGCGCCGCCGGCCAGGGCAATATCCAGGGCTTCGCGGGCAGAGGGGCCAGCCCAAGGCGCCTGGCGGCTGATAATCAGCAAGGACTTGGCCATCTCAATCGCCTCCAAAGCAGATCAGCCGGTCGGCGTCTTGTGCGCCCTCATGCAACTGGCCGAGGCCGGACAGCTCCCAGGGCGCTGGCAGATTCACCGCCGGACGCTGATAACGCTGCGCCTCTTCGGCGTTGAGGACGCCGCGGCGCAGGGCGGCAGCGATGCATACCACTGCATCGAGGCCGTGTTCACTGATAAAGGCGCGCCACTGGGCGGCCACATCCAGCTCATCCTGCGGGGTGACCACATTACTCGAGGCGCTGTGCACACCGTCCTGATAGAAAAACAGCCGGACAATATCGTGCCCGCCAGCCAGCGCCGCCTGGGCGAACAACAAGGCGCGACGGGAAGAGGGCGCATGGGCCGGAGAAAAAACCGCGATGGCGAACTTCATGGAAGGCTCATTCAGCAAAACTGCGCCAATCATAAAGCAAAAAGCCCGCAACGGCTGCGGGCTTCTATGGGGGCGGCTTGCACCGCGAAGGGCCGTTGGGCGGCCCGCGAGGGCTCAAACCTTCTCTTTATGCTCTGGCAAGAACCAGTTCAACACCAACGCACAAATCCCGCCGGTTGCAACACCCGATTCCAGCACATTGCGCAGCGCCGACGGCATGTGCGCGAGGAACTCCGGTACCTGTGCCACACCCAGGCCCAACGCCAGTGACACAGCGATTATCAGCAGGGCACGACGGTCGAGGTTGATGCTGGCCAGGATATTGATCCCCGACGCAGCCACCGCACCGAACATCACCATTGCAGCGCCGCCGAGCACCGGCTCCGGCACTGCCTGGATCACCCCGGCAACACTCGGGAACAGACCGAGAATCACCAGCATCGCGGCAATCCACACGCCAATGTGGCGGCTAGCGATGCCGGTCAGCTGAATAACCCCATTGTTCTGGGCGAAGATCGAACTCGGGAAGGTGTTGAACACCCCGGCCAGCAACGAGTTGGCGCCGTTGACCAGCACACCGCCCTTGATCCGCTGCATCCACAGCGGGCCTTCCACTGGCTGGCGCGATACCTTGCTGGTGGCCGTCACATCACCGATGGCTTCCAGCGAGGTCACCAGGTAAATCACCAGCATCGGAATGAACAGCGCCCAAGAGAAGCCCAGGCCGAAATGCAGCGGCATCGGCACCTGGAACAGCTCGGCTTCATGCATACCAGTGAAATCCAGGCGGCCCAGGTAGCCGGCCAGGGCATAGCCCACGGCCAGGGCAATGACGATGGCGCAGCTGCGCATCCACACCACCGGAATACGGTTGAGCACCACGATAATGGCCAACACCACGCCCGACAGCAGCAAGTTCTCGCCATTGGCGAAGGTGCCGTTGCCCATGGCGGTAAATCCACCGCCCATGCTGATCAGGCCTACCTTGATCAGGGTCAGGCCAATCATCAGCACCACGATACCGGTTACCAAGGGGGTGATCAGGCGCTTAACGAACGGCAAAATGCGCGAAATACCCATCTCCACGAACGAACCGGCAATCACCACGCCGAAAATCGCCGCCATCACCGCTTCAACCGGCATGCCTTGCTTGACCATCAGCGCGCCGCCGGCGATCAACGGCCCGACAAAGTTGAAACTGGTGCCTTGCACAATCAGCAGCCCGGCACCGAACGGCCCAAAGCGACGGCACTGCACAAAGGTCGCAATCCCCGAGATCACCAGCGACATCGACACGATCAGGTTGGTATCGCGCGCGGACACCCCCAGTGCCTGGCAGATCAACAGCCCGGGCGTCACGATCGGCACGATGATCGCCAGCAAATGCTGCAGCGCAGCCAGCATCGCGATCAGCGGCCGCGGCCTATCCTCAAGGCCAAGAACCAGTTCATTGACCTGCGCAGGTGCGCTGGGCCCTTGCTCGATTGAACTCATGGGAGTGCTGCCCCGGAAGAAAAAAGGAGCGCATTCTACGGGTTAATCCCTGTCATCGCCACGCCCACTGTAGGAGCGGGCTTGCCCGCCATGGCGATAGTTCAGTCGCATCGCATCGCGGGCGAGCCCGCTCTAACACCACCCACAAAAAAGCCCGCCGAAGCGGGCTTTCTCACACATTCACCTGATCAGTCATCACGACCCATCAAACCGAACAGCTGCAGCAGGCTGACGAACAGGTTGTAGATCGAAACGTACAGGCTGACAGTCGCCATGATGTAGTTACGCTCGCCACCGTGAATGATCGCGCTGGTCTGAAACAGGATGCAGACCGACGAGAACAGCACGAAACCGGCGCTGATCGCCAACTGCAGGCCGCTGATCTGGAAGAACAGGCTGGCCAGCACCGCACCCATGAGCACGAAGAAACCGGCGGTGATGAAACCACCGAGGAAGCTCATGTCCTTACGGGTGATCAGCACATAGGCCGACAGACCACCGAACACCAGCGCGGTCATGGCGAAGGCCGAGCTGACCACTTCAGCGCCACCGGCCATACCCAGGTAACGGTTGAGGATAGGACCGAGGATGAAGCCCATGAAGCCGGTAAGGGCGAAGGTGGACACCAGGCCCCAGGCAGAATCACGCAGCTTGTTGGTGAGGAAGAACAGGCCATAGAAGCCGATCAGCACAACGAAAATGTTCGGATAGCCAACGCGCATCTGCTGCGCGATGAAGGCCATGACGCCACTGAAGGCGAGGGTGATAGCCAGCAGTCCGTATGTGTTGCGCAGGACCTTGCTGACCTCCTGCTGCTCGACCTGCTGGCCGTGGTTGACGGCATAATCCTGTTCGCGCATGGCGACACTCCTGTGGGTTTGAAACGTTCAGATGCAAAGATCATAACAGAGCCTCGCAAAACAGCCCCATCGAGAGTTTGACAGCTTGTTTCATTTCGGTATTATGGCGCCCGCAATACGAGGAAGCGTGGCCGAGTGGTTTAAGGCAACGGTCTTGAAAACCGTCGATGGGCAACTATCCTAGAGTTCGAATCTCTACGCTTCCGCCATCTTCAAAGCCCTGATTATTCAGGGCTTTTTGCGTTTCTGGGGCTCCAGATTCCGCCTCGTCTCACGCTCGATAATTTCCGCATTTTTTCGATCGTTTCCGCAACCGTCGTTCTGCCATGAGCTATGTTTCCGCCTCGGGCTGGCGTTTGTATTCCACTCTTGATCCATTCCACGCATCGGCATGCCGGCCTCGAACGCCCTTTGCTTGCATGGTGGCGTTGGGCTACCCTTCGCCGCTGGTGTCCTCAGCAATGCTTGGTCCATGCTGTTGGCTCATACTGTCAATTTCATAAAGAATAGCGGTCAGGTTCATGCCGCAAGCAAGGGTGTCATGGCGAAGCTTAACAAACGGATTTACTATTTCCGATCTTTGACCGAGTCCAGAGAACTGCTAGATTTCAGTGAGGCACTGGCTGAAATTTCCGATTTAAAAACAATCGGTGAGAGTGAGGTTTCAATACTGGATGAAATTGTCCGTATCCAGCGTTTCAAAGACTTGCCCGAGGGGCGGCTCTATCATTTCGCCATGTACTCCCCAGGGCTAAAAACCGCGACTCTGACACCCAAAGCTGCTTCAAAGAAAGATGAGGAAGTAGGTGCAAATCCTCCCGCTGGACGAGAGTTTAAATCGGGTGAGTGTTACCTGTTCGTTTCCGGATCTAATGTGCTTTTTTGCGCTCATGGGCTGACCCCCTCTAGGGCGGGGCAGTATGTCTTCATGCTGCTGAAAAAATATGGCTATGAGTTAGACAGCTTTAAATTATCGCCAATTGCGAATGTTGATAAGCTTAAATTGCTGACCGAGCAAGGCGTAAAGTCCGTTCGCTTAAATGTCAGTGCGTATAAGCTAAGTTTGCCCAAGAAAAAAGAAGGCTGGCTTGGTCAGACATTTGCACCCGTTGGCAAGGAGCTGCTTGCGCTCGTCTCCAAGGATGCGACACGTTCGGAGGAGAAGGCTCTTGAGGATCTCGTGGTGTCGATTGAAATCGGCCTCGAAGGAAACTCGCGTGCTACGGATGAGTCGAAGGAGACAGTGGTCGATCTTGCTTCGGAAATCATCGAAAATGATGACGGCTATGACTTGGATAGCTTCACTATTATGACCCGGGAAAATACGCCTATTACCGGAGGCGATGTAAAGCTTCACACTACGGTACGTCCGGATAAGGTCGGTAGCTCTCTCAATTATGTTAATATTTGGGACGGTATGGAAGTTTATTACGCGCAGCTGAAGAAGCAGAAGCTTCTGGAGCAATAAATGAAAATCGACATCGACTATCGCAGGATAGTTTTTTTCATTGGTGCCGTGGTTGTAAGTCTTTGGTGCGGATGGAAGGGGCAACCGCTGGTTCATATGAGCGGTGATGCGAGATCGATGATCACAGATGTGTTTGCAATTCTTGCCGGTTTTCTCATGACGGTACTTACGTTGGTTATGGAGCCGAAAGCTGATGCACGTGTCTGGCGTGAAACTGCGGCGAAGCGAACTAATTTTGTCAGCCGGATCACTCGCTATAAATGGCTTTTCATGCTGTATCTAATTGTTCTTGGGTTTGTTTTCGCAGGGAACCTTTTGGGTGATAGCAAAGATGATAGCCTGAACGGCGCGCTGATTTGGGTAGAGCGCATTTATCTAACGCTGGCGACTCTGGCGTTCATCATCTCGTTGACGCTTCCCAATCGATTAATGCAGCTTCAGGTCGACCGGTATGATGAAGTGATTCGCGATCAGAAAAAGCCTGACTGAATGGTATCTCGGATGGAGGTGAGAAGGATCTCGCCTCCGATTTACCGAGTCGGTTCCACAATCTCGCCGAGTCGGCGATAGACGAAATCGGTGATTCGTTTGTCGGTATGCCCTAACAGGCGGCTCGCATGATCCAGATCGCCAATTTCACTTGCTGCTTTAGGTCGAATATCCCGGAACTGAAACTCTCGCACTTTTGCAGCAAGTAACGAGTCCGCATTATCGATTGCGGTTCTGATGGCTGCTTTCCGGGCGTCGTCGAAGCGCAGCCGTAGCATGGAAGACGTGACGTTTCTGCCATCTTGCGTGGTGATCAGGTAAGGGTTTCGTATTCCACGTTCATGTCGTTGTTGTAATAGCTTTTCAACCAGCACTCCAAGGGCATTCTTCCGGCCCGCTGATTCAAAGGCGATCCGCAGTTTTTTTGAAGTTTTGCGTTGAGCCACCTGAAGGTAGCCATCAACGCAATCCGCAGCTCGCATCGAAAGCACATCTGCGGGGCGTTGACCTGTCAGATAGGCGAGGTCCATTGCATCGCGCAGCTCACCTGGAGCGCATTCGTACACAGAATTCCAGATTTCCGGTCCGGCATAGAAATCGCGTGGTCGTTCTTTGTTTTTCCGCACACCAGCTGCAGGATTTTCTCTTTCCGTGATGCCCCATTCCCGCGCCATGTTGTAGATGTGCGAGAGAAGGGAGATCTCGCGGTTGGCCCGCACCTTTCCTGTTCGTTTATCTCGGTACTGAGCGATTATCTGAGGGGTGATGGCATCAATCGGTGCATCGGCAAATGCGGCACGAAGCTGCTTCAGTGAAAGCAGATTGTCCTTTTGCGTGCGGGGCATCTTGCTGGGTACGACGTCACGTTCATATCGATTGAAGACATCTCCAAGCAAGCGAACAATCTTGGGTACGGCCTTACGATCAAGCTTGGCCCATTCCATTTTTGCCACGTCCAAATCGGTGCCGAGCGGGATCTCGATCCGTTTCCCGTTCTCGTCGCGACCATCGTAGTAATAACCTATCCATTGCTTCCCGCTTTTGAGGGTGCGGACGCGCCGCAGCATTCGCGGCGGCAGGTCGCGGTTGGCGTTTTTTTTTAAGCGCATCGATCAGCTCACTCGTGCCAAGTCTAAGGTCCAAGTTTCAGCTACGGCACTGGAAGCTGATGGCTTGACCCCGGCAAGCTTCAGGCGTGCGTAGACGCGACCAACCACAGGGCGTCTGGCAGCAGTCAGTACGTGCTGCCAGCCATTCCGATTCAGCCAATCGATCTGACGGGATGGAAGCAGGTAGCCAGTGATCGCTGCAATCTCTTCATCGGCCAGTATTTCGCTCGTGAGGTTGGTCGGCATTAGATGTTCCTCCGGTGCTTATACCCGTTGGCAGGCTGCGTATGCGGGCGATCTGAAGAGAAAGGCGTGGTGTCAGCAGGTGCTGCCTTGCGCTCGTGTTTGATGATGAAGCCCGCTGCCTGGCGGATCTTTGAGCACTTGTCGTGGCCGCCCTTGCGCACGCGTGGCTTGCTGCACACATCGCAGAGGGCCGACATGGCCGGTCTGGCCAGGGTCTGCATGCCCTTGGGGCAACGGATGCTTGGTTGGTAGGTCATGCCGTGTCACCTGCGCTTTCAATTTTTGCGGCAGTGGGTGCCATGCGCAGTTCGGCGCCGATACGAACGGCCAGCGCATTCAGCCCATGCGCCTGCGCGGTAGCTCGGCCCCGCCAAGGCTCAGTACCGGGCATCGAACTCCAGGTCTTGAATGCCAGTGCGAGGCTTTCAGCGGCGTTGCGCAGCAGTTGGTGGTCGGTATGGGTGACCGCCAGGCCGGTGTAGGACATGACGCGGGCTTCAAGCTCGGCGATGGTGTCGCGGCGAGCATTCATGGCCTGGGTGAAACTCTTCTTTGCGGCGTCCAGCTCGGCCGCCTTGTAGGCCAAGTCCGTCTCAAGCGCTTTCACATATCGTTTGAGCTCGGTATTACGCGTGTTCTTCCCTGTCTCAAGTCCATGCGCAAAAGCACGTTGACGTGCTGTGGTGAACAGGAAGGGGAGGAACGCCAGGGTGAAAATCCATAAAGCGCCTAGGGCAAGGATGTAGTGTTGCTGTTGCATGTGTTGTGCTCCAGATGTCACTTGGCACCAAGCCATGAAGCCGTGGTGAGGGCATGATGCCGAGCAAAATGTCCCTGCAGGCCGGGACCGCCGTTAAGTCGCTTGCTTCGCTTGCGTATCGAGGAAATCAGCGAGGTCGTGTAGGTACACCACTGGCTTGGCTCGTGCGGAGTTATGCGGCTTGCTGAGCTTGAGCCCGATCCGTTTGGCTTTAATCAGTTCGCGCAGACGGCGATCTGTTTTGATGTGCGGGAAGTAGTGTTCTCGCACAACGCTCAGCGTCGGACAGGGAGTGGGGAACTGCTTGCGTAGCTGTGCCAATGTGTCGGTCATGGACGCCCCCCGCCCCCCTCTTGTTTTGGCCGGAGCTGAGAGCGGATGACCTCGGCAAGGTGGTCCTTGCAGGTACCCTTTGCGGCGGCACAGACGTCCCCCTGGTCGTTGGTCACGACGGCGCCGAAAGGGTGGACTGGGTCCGTTGTAGGTGTGATGTATGCGATCTGGTTGGCATCAATGAGCCCGTTCAGGTGCTCCAGCGCCTCCAGCATGGCTATGGCCTGCTCGGACTGGCGCCCAGACTCAGTGCGACCGTTGGCAAGATCCTGGATGAAGTCTCGCAGATGTTGGTATTTGGCTGTGTCGTCGCGCTGAAGGGTGAGCGAGCCTTTCTGCGGGCCAAACGTCACCGTTACCCGATGAGTTTCGGCATCAGTCTCGATCATGACTTCGGCATTGATGGTGGCTTCGGGGCGCTGAACTGGGCAGATGGTTTCGCCGCCTTGGTCCAAGGCGTGCTGAAGCAGCATCACGTTGCGGAGAGGAACGATGTATTCGCTCATGCGGTCCCTCCGCATACCGGAATAGCGCGGGCATGGCCATTCGGGGTGGCGATGACCAAGAGGCCGGTGCGACGTTGAATAGTATCTACGGTCGACCGGTTGCTACTGGCGGTGGGGTGCAGATAGACCTTGCAGGCGCTGCGGGATAGTGCGTTTGGCATAGCTCGAATCTCTGTGGTGAGAAGAGGGTTCGAGCAGAGATTAGTGTTACTGATGAATTCAGTCAACAGTGTTACGAATATTTCGACTGAAGCCAAAAGAAAGGCCGCATTGCGCGGCCTTGATTACTCATAGTAGGACTGAATACCAGAAGACTTTTCCGATGATCCTGATGTGTTGATTTACGTAATCGCCGTCGTAGCGTTCATCGGGGTGTTCGGAGTCGTTGTAACTCCTGAGTCTGAGGCCGCCGCCGGGGACTCGGTAAAGGAGCTTCACACGGAGCTGACCGTTATGGTCAATGGCGTACATTTTTCCGTCCTGGACCGCAACAGCGGTGGTGTCGACACCAACGGTGCTTCCGTCTGGCAGTACCGGCTCCATGCTGTTTCCAGTTACGGGGACGCATCCTGCAGCGCTTGGGTCGATATTCTTCCTTTGCAGGGTGCGTTTGCCGAAACGTAGTTTACGTCCATGCGTTTCCAGCATCACTTCGGATCCCTTGCCTGCGGAGAGTTCAACTTCCTTAAAAAACGGCAGCTCTACTTCATCCTCCCCAAGCGATGTTTCATCGTCCCACACCTCAATGAGCTGCAGGGTGGTAGATGGGTCTAGAGACGCGATCCGGTGATTTTCTATTGGTGTTGCGGTGAAGCCGACCTGGCTTGTAAGTGTTGATGCCAGTCGAGGGCTCACCTCTGATGGAGCAAAGTCCAGGGCGCTGGATAGCTTCAGCAGCGCCGTAAGGTTTAGCGGGATTTTTCCATTGAGGTACTGGCTGACAACGCTCTGGCCTGACCAACCGCACAGATCAGCAACCTGATCCTGCGTCAGAGAGGGGCGAGCGCGTTTCCTCTCCTGGTAAATCGCCTTGAGTTTTCTGGCTTCCTCTTCACGAACAGCCTGCTCGACCTCCTTCGTTGGGTCGTCTGCGGCTTCGGACTTGGTGCTGGTATCAGTTCTGTTCATCATTCCAGACTATAAGCAAAACTGATTTTTTAAAAATAGTGTTACGATTATTATCGCTTGCCATGATAAAAAAGTAACACTAATATTTCGGTCGAATCACAACCAGACAGGTGGATGATGAATGACTTAGGAATGCCTCTACGTGAGTTTGCGCAAGGTAAGACGCAGCCCGAGTTGGCGCGGGTGTTGGGCGTCTCGCAGAGCGCGGTATCCCAGATGCTTAATTCAGAGCGTGACATTCGCGTGCGTAGCGATGGATGCGGCGGGTACACCGCAATTGAAATTCGCCCGGTAGGTAGCCGGCGTAAGCCGAAACCTGAAGGAGACTGCTGAGCTGGGGCCTCTCACCACAAGAATTTCCCCAGCTCAGCGATGACGGCGCAGTCGCGCCACCAAACCCGCCATCCGGTTCCTTCTCACCACAAGATTCACCGGATGACTAGAAAGACATGCCTTGTCGCACAACACATTTGAACAGGCATATCGGTCGTGGTCGTAGGATAGGGCTTGCCCAATCTCATGGCTACACCGTTAATCGAGGTTTAACGGTTATGAGTCGCATAGATACATTGCCGGGCACAGGCCTGGTCCTTTCCCTGCGGCAAGCGCTCTATCGCGCTGGTCGTGACTACCACGGCGGGATCACTCGCCTGGCCTTCGATATGGGCATCGATATTGATGCCCTGCAGAAGAAGCTCAAACATGATGAAGAGCGCCGCTGGCTCTCGCCGGACGAACTGGAGGAAGTTCTGCAGTGGACCGCGGATACCCGCGTGCTCGATGCACTCTGCCGGGCCGCAGGCGTTGTCTGGTATCGCCCAGAACCGGTACCGGCCACCAATGAAGCCCTGAAGGCCGTTGGCAAGTTGCTGGACGAGGCAGGGGCGTTCGTTGGCAGCATGCACGATGGCGCGGCAGACAACGTGTGGGAGCTGCACGAAGTTCTCGACCTTGAGAAGCGAGGCATGGACGTCATTCGGCAGGTGCTGGCCATCATGGCTGGTGCCCGCCAGGCGATGGAGGACCGTGCAAATGGCTGACATCGCCGATCTGGCCAATGACCAGGCCGACTACTTCCTGCAGATGTCGTTGCAGCGCCAGTTGCGTGCAAGTGCAAAGCCCAGCGCGCAATTCTGCGAAGACTGCGACGAACCTATCCCGGCGTTGCGTCAGCAGTTGGTCGCAGGTTGCGAAACCTGTGTCAGTTGCCAAGAGCTGCGGGAGCGGCATGCATGATTGACCTCCAAGGACAGCCGACTGCTGCATGGGCGCGGCACTACATTGAAGCCTACGGGCTTGCACTGGTACCGATTGAACCAGGTGAGAAGGGCCCGAAGGGCAGTGGGTGGAACAAGCCTGGTGGTTACTACACTGACGCCAATGCTGCCGAAGCACTTTGGCAGAAGCGGCCTGCGCACAACCTCGGTGTGGTCCTGGGGCCGAGCCGAGTTTGTTCGCTTGATGTCGATGATGTAGAACTGAGTCGGCTTGTGTTGCAACAGCAGCTGGGCATGGATCTGGATTCCCTGGCAGATGCCTATCCGACCACAGTTGGTAACCCGACGCGCTTTCGCGTTATGTTCCGTGTGCCGGATGGTGTCGAGCTGACCCGACACTCGCTGGTATGGCCCAACAAGACCGACCCCGATGGGTCGATTTTCAAGGGCATCATGGCCCAGGTAAAGGCGGCGGTAGATGCGGGCGATACTGCTCGGGAAGCTGCTTTTCGCCTGGCCGCTGAGCCCTTCAAGAAGATCACTGTCTTCGAGTTGCGGGGCGGCCTGGTCCAGGACGTCCTGCCACCCTCTATCCATCCTGGAACAAAGCAACCTTATACCTGGCGTAACCCGCCATCGCCGGATGGGTTGCCGGACCTTCCGCCTGAGTTGCTGAGTATTTGGCTGGGGTGGGATGAGTTCAAGCCCGGTGCTGAAGCGACTTGTCCTTGGTTGCCCAAGCCTCTGGCGCCGCCAGTGGTCACTACACCCAAGTCGCGTTCTACACCGGAGCATTCCGGTAAGTCGCTGCCTGAAGTCATTCCTGAGTTCAACCGTTGCCATGACCTGGTAACGCTGATCGAGGCACATGGCTACAAGCGAATCGGCAACAAATGGTTGTGCCCGCAGAGCGGCAGCGGCCTTCCTGGTGTCACCATCAGCGAGGACAAACTTTATTCGCACCATAGCTCTGACCCGCTGAACAACGGGCACAAGAATGATGCGTTCGATGTGTTTTGCATCCTGCAGCATGGTGGCAACACCCGCGAGGCGACGAAGGCGGCAGCGCGTATGCTGGGCATCGACGCGAAGTCGCGACCACCATCCCCGCCACCTCTTGGTGAACTTCCCCGCGCCCCTACTCGAAATGAGGCCGACGATCAGCCGTTCACACTTGATGACCTCGCCCAGTTAATTGCTGACGATCTTCCCCGCGCCCCATTGGAAGGGGCAAGCCCCAGCCCGGCCGACTCCTGCAGCACCGGGGGCGCGGGGGACGACGCCCTCGACATTGAAATTGCCATGCGGCGATTCGCGCTGGTCGAGGGCACCACTCAGGTGTGGGACATGGATAAGGGGCGGCAGATGAAGCGCTCTGGTTTCGAGGCCCTGGTCGGTAAGCCGCTGGCGAAAGAATGGATGGAGCGGACTAACAAAAAGTTGGTTGCTGCTGAGCAAGTCCAGGAGTTAGAGCAGGCCCGGCGCATGTCCAGCAAAAAGGGCGGCGCATTGAAACTCGAGCCCATCGAACGGTACGTCTACATCGACGGGACCAAGGACGTATGGGACCGAGAGAAGAAGCGCCGGATTGCCGAGGGTGCCGTCAAAATGGCCCTTGGTGATGCCTATTCGCTGTGGCTGAACAGCCCCAGTCGGCGGGTGGTGGATGTCGACCACATCGTGTTCGATCCCACCATGACCAAAGATCCCGCTACCCACATCAACACGTTTGAAGGGCTGCCGCTGGAGCCGGTGAGGGATGACGCTGCGTGCGAAAACCTGCGCTGGCTGATCTCGTTCTTGTGCAATCACGATGCCGAAGCATTGGACTGGCTGTTGAAGTGGGTCGCGTTCCCGTTGCAGCACATGGGGGCCAAGATGGACACGGCTGTCCTGTTCCACTCGACAATGGAAGGCTCAGGCAAAAGCCTGTTGTTCTCCGACGTACTGGGGGAGCTTTACGGCCAATACGCGGCCACGGTCGGGCAGTCCCAGTTGGAGGGAAGTTTCAACGCTTGGCAGAGCCGCAAGCTTTGGGCGGTGTTCGAGGAGGTTGTTAGCCGCGATCAGCGTTACAACCAGGTCGGCAAGATCAAGCACATGATCACCGGCAAGACGGTACGCATGGAGTCGAAGTTCATCAATGGTTGGGAGGAAGCCAACCACATGAATGCGGCGTTTCTCAGCAACGAGATCATGCCCTGGCCGATCAGCGAGGATGACCGCCGCATGTTGGTTATGTGGCCTCTGGAGACGCTTCCTGTCGAGCGCCAGAAGGCCATTGGTAATGAGTTAAAGAATGGTGGTGTGGCGGCGCTTTATGGCTGGCTTTTGAGCATCGAGCTGGGTGAGTTCAATCAGCGCACACGACCACCGAAGACCGAGGCGCGCCAACGCTTGGTGGCTCTCAGTAGGACCGCATGGCAGACGTTCCTGTACCTGTGGCGCATGGGCGAGCTCGGGCGTGGCCTGTGGGGCTGCTGTCTGTCGACGGACGTGTACGCCATGTTTCTTGAGTGGTGTTCGCGCAACCGGGAGCACTCGATGAGCCAGACGAAGTTCTCCTTGATGATCAGCGCAACGGTGGAGAAGACCCGAGCGATTCCGTGGACTGATGGCAACAACCGTCGTTTCGCCGCGTTCTTCTTTCCGCCCGATGGAGATCCTTCCCTGCCCCCATCCACAAAGTCGGCCGAGCTGGGCGCGTGCGTCGCCGAGTGGCGTGCCAGGGCAAAGCTTGCGGGTTGGAATGTCGATGGCTGGGACCATGTGAAGGGGCTGGCAACATGAGTGCGACCATAAGCGTGTTGAGTGTGTTGGGTTTGTGTCGGGTCGATGTGCAAGGGGCAACACACGTATGGGCCGCAGATTCAGCGGGTTTGCCGAGGGTCGTGGTGGGTGTGTTGGGTTTGTCGTCGCGCACGCGCAGGCGCGCAACTTTTGGCGACATTCATCAGGATCAAAATAATTCCCATACGAGGCTAAATAAACTCAACAAACCCAACACACTCAACTCGAATACCTTTAATGCTTTGAATTTATTAGGTTTTATCTGTGTTGGGTTTGTGTTGAGTTGCCTAATTGTGTGTCGGGTAGCGGGTTTCGGGGGGATGCGTTGATGATGGCGGACATCGAAAGCTTGGAACTGGCAGAGCGCTTGGCGATGGTTGAAGGTTTGATGCGGCATTGGGCCGAACAGCGCGCCCGGCTCGGCCTGGAGGCGGGGTTGGGTAGTCAGATGGGTAGCATCATGGAATGGAAGGGCGCAGCACCGAGAGGCGGAACATCAGGGCATCGGATCCTGCTGGGTGGTGCTGGCCTGGATCGCTCTGCTGCGGAAGTCGACGCGGCTGTTGCCGAGCTGGGGCGTCGAGATAAGCGGGGTGCGGTGTTGTCTACGTTGGCCGAGTTTCGTTACCTGCATGGCGCACCGATTCGGGAACAGATGCGCGAGGTTGGCCTGGCCGAAGATGCAGACCGAACCTATCGAAACTGGGTCAAGGCGCTGCACCTGCAAGTGCTGTCGCTGCTGATTGCACGCTCAGGGGTTAACAGGCGGCATACCGTTCGTCGGTTCACAATGCGCCGAGCGTGCGCCGACAGTGCGTCGAAGTAGCGTCGAGACGACGAACCGAAAACTGGCCCTTTTCGGTTTTTCCGAACGCAGGTAAAAAGTCGCCACGATATGAAAAGTGCGCTTAGGCGCTTCCCCCACAAGCACTGTGCTGTGCAACCGCTCCGACCTGTCGTTGCATCGAGAACCCTGCCAATTGGCGGGGTTTTCTGTTTCTGGCGCCGTGCGTTGACCTATGAGGCACTGATGAACAGTGAGCAGCAAACTTTAGTTGGGCTTCCTATCTGGATGGTGATCGTACTTTCCCTAGTTGGGGGGGTGTCCGGCGAGATGTGGCGCGCAGACAAGGCCGGAATAACAGGCTGGTCACTGCTACGTCGCTTGGCGTTGCGCTCTGGGGCCTGTGTGACCTGCGGCTTGTCAGCCAACATGCTTCTGTATGCGCTGGGTGTTTCGGTCATCGCGTCAGCGGCGGTGGGTTGCCTCACGGCCATGGCCGGTGCCGATGTAGCAATCGGCTTGTACGAACGCTGGGCCGCCAAGCGCCTGGGCGTCTGCGAAGTGCCGCCGTCCAGTCACCCTGGTGCTGAATAAGATGGACCACCAGGATGACGGAGCGCTTTGAGTCGTGCTGATTTAGCTCGGTAACCCAAAGTAATGGGTGGCTACGAAGCGGGAGCCCACCGACAGTACTTCGCCCGCCAGGCTGCCCACGATGCTCTTGGTACCGCTTTTGGTGGCATCAACGAGTTGGTCGCCTAGGGATGGACCAACGGTAAGGCTAGCGGGAACAGCCTTGAGGGCTTCAAGGCCTTTTGCGGTTAGAACCACTCTTTCAAATCCTGAGTCATGCAGTTTCTCTTTAAAGCGCAGGTATCCCGCCTCTGCCAGCCACTCGACACAGGCGAAGAAAAACTCACCGTTCTGATTGGGAAAGTCTCCCTGCGCGCCCTCATCGTAAGAAAACCCGTCTTCCAGGAAGTCTTCGATCAGCAGATGTCTGGCTACCGGGAAGTTTTCATAGAGAGCACCAAACACCCGGCCGGTGATCTCATCAAATTTCTGAATGTTGGAGGTGGTCATGTCCTTGACTCCTGAACAAGAGAAAGCAAACCCCCAAAGCTGGGAGCAAGTATTGGGCTTCATCGACAGACAAGTGCGCCGAGATTTCGATTTTATGCGTGCGCGACATTACTGGGAGAAAACCCTGGAGGAAACCCCCAAGGAGGTCCTGGTACAGGCGTTGAGCATGGCGCTGGCCACGGGGCGTTACCAAGAGAAGCCTCGCTGCCGGTGTGGGCGGTGTTGCCGGACTTGCTGATGCCTCAGCGTTGCAGGCACGGGTGACCCCACCGGGCACGGGCGGGCGTGGTGAAATTTTGGGTCCTCCCCCTGGCTCGCCCCCTACACGGGTACGGGGACTCGCGGAATCTCTGCAGCTGAGGTGTATGCAGGGATGTCCGTCTTTTCAAGGACTTAGCAATGGGCAAGACAGTCAGCAAGGCCGACCTCGGTGAGATCGTCGGTCGAGATGAGCGCACCCTCAGCCGCTGGCAGAAAGACGGAATGCCCGTCATCGAGTTCGGCGTGGGTCGCGGCAACGAAAACCAGTACGACACCCAAGCGGTGATCGAGTGGCTCATGCGCCAGGCTGCGTTGAACGGCAAGAAGGAAAGTACACGGGATCGGCTGGACAGGATACGCGGCGACCGCGAAGAGCTGGCGCTGGCAAAGGACCTGGGCGAAGTCGTGATCGAGGCAGAGATGGTTTCTCGCTTCGAGGACGTTATCACCGCCGCCAAGATCGAGTTGCTAAATACCCTGCCGGATGAGTTGGCCGCGACTTTGTCCGCGCAGTACGGCGTTGAAGTCGACGACCAACTGATTCGCGAGCCCATCGAACTAATACTCAGGAGGTTGTCCGCGTATGACGAGGGTGACGATGATCCCGAGTGGGATCCTGACGAGCCGGACGATGAGGAGGGCTCTGAACAAGACGGCGAGTAAGGGCATCAGCCGGGCGTGCCGAAAATGGGCGCCGCCACCACGTATGAGCATCATCGAATGGGCCACCAAGTACCGTTACCTCTCAACTGAAGAGGCAGGTAAGCCTGGGAAATACCGCTTCGATGTCACGCCTCACCTGGTCTGGCCGGGTGGCCCGCTGGAAGCCTTGGACGATCCGAATGTGTTCGAGATCGTTGGTCGCAAGTCCGCCCAGGTGGCCTGGACCTCGGGGGTGATGGGTAACGCCATCGGCAAGTGGATCGACCTTGATCCGTCCCCGATCCTGATTCTGTTTCCCAAGGCCGAAGCGGCCAAGCAGTACGTCGCTGAAAAGCTGGAGCCGATGATCGCGGCGACCAAGCGCTTGCGCAAAAAGGTCGATCTTCGCAGCCGTAAGCTGCAGCAGCGCCAAGACTTCAAGCGGTTTCCTGGCGGCTTCCTCAAGATGGTCGGCTCGAACAGCCCGTCCAGTGTGAAGTCCACCCCGGTGCCTCGGGTCGCAGTGGAAGAGCCGGACGACTGCAACCTGAACCTGCGGGGGCAGGGGGACAGTATCAAGCTGGCTAAGGAACGACTGAAAACGTTCCGTCGGTCCAAGATCATCATCGGCGGTACGCCCACCATCAAGGGGCTCTCAGCGATTGACGCTGAGCTGGAGCTGTCGGACAAGCGCATTGGCCTGGTGCCATGCCATGGCTGCAGCCAGGCGCATGCCCTGAGCTTCGAGCATCTGCATTGCGACGAGGATCCCAGTTACTACCATGAGGTGTACGGTAAGCGTCGCCCGGAAACGGCGTACTACGCCTGCCCGCATTGCGGCGAGATCTGGGACGACCACCAGAAGAATGCCAACCTCCAGCACGGCCGTTGGGAGGCTACCGCCGAGTTCCGGGGAATTGCGGGTTACATCCTCAATGAGCTGTATGCCACGTTCCACGGCTCTCGCTTTGAAGTGCTGATGGAGAAGAAGCTCCAAGCCGAACACGCCGCGTCGAACGGCAACCACGGCCCGATGATCGCGTTCACCAATAGTCAGATGGGCGAGTGCTACGAGTACAAGAGCAATGCGCCCAAGACCGATGAGTTGGAGAAACGCGCCGAGCCTTACGCCGAGTTGACCGCGCCGAAAGGCGTGCTGTTGGTCACTGTCGGCGTGGACGTTCAAGGCGACCGCCTGGCCCTGGTGATCGTGGGCTGGGGCAGGGGTGAAGAGTCTTGGCGGTTGTACTGGGGCGAGTTGGAGGGCAATCCGATTGACCCCCACGATCCAGTGTGGACTGAACTCGACAAGATCATTGCCACCCCCATCACCGCCGAGGGCGGCGCTCAGCTCGCCGTTTCGTCGGTCAGCATCGACAGCTCCGACGGCAACACCAGCGATGCGGTGTACACCTACGTGCGTGACCGGCAGCGCTTCAACATCATGGCGATCAAGGGCGCGTCGATCGATAGCCGGGACCGGGAGATTTTCACCAAACCGGCCCAGTCGGCGGACACCAGCCAGGACAACACCAAGGCTGCCAAGTACGGTCTGCGGGTGTACATCGTCGGCACCCACAAGGCCAAGACGCTGATCGATGGTCGCATGCGACTCTCGGGCAGCGGGCCGGGACGGATGCACTGGTACAGCGAGATCCGCGCTGACTACTACGAGCAGGTGACCAACGAGGTACTGGCACCGCACCCGCGCCAGCCGAGCAAGATGGTCTGGCAAAAGAAAGCAGGGCGACGCAACGAAGCCTTGGACTGCGAGGTGTACGCCTTGCACGCGGCGCGCAGCCTCAAGACCCACCTGCTACGCGATCACGAATGGGACCAGCTGGAGCAGCAACAGCTTCAGCCTACCCTCTTCAATACTGAGCAGGCGGTAGCGCCGGTGCCACGCCGCGCAGTGACTCGCGGACGTGGTACTCGGAGTCGCGTCAGCTAATCGAGGTTCACCATGACAGAAGCACAACAACGCCTTGCGGAAGTTCGGGCGGCGATCTCGGCCGTCCTGAAGAACGGCCAGCGCCTGCGCCGGGCGGATCGTGAAGTCCAGATGGCCGAGCTCAACAGCCTGCGTCTGCTGGAGAAGCAGTACGCCGATCAGGTCGCCGCTGAGGCGGCAGCGCTCCAGCGCCGTGGCCGCAGCCGCGTTTCCTACGTGAGGGTTTAAGCATGGCCTTCTGGAAGCGTGAAAGCGCAGCGGATCAGCTAATGCGCGAAGCCCTGAAGCTGGCCAAGGCTACGGTTGGCGGTCAGCAGATCGTTGCCCAGGGGGGCGGTGGTGGGGTCGAAACCCGTTGGCGTGGTGCCTCGCGAGTGTTGCGCAGCATGGCCAGTTGGATTCCTGGCCTTGGCAGTCCACGACGCGACTTCAACCAGAGTGAACGGCGGATGCTGGTAGCCCGCTCCCGCGATGCCATGCGCAACCACCTTATCGCACGTGCGGCGATCACGCGGTTGCGTACCAACGTGGTTGGTACCGGCTTGGTCTGCCGTGCCCAGGTTGACCATGCGGCACTCGGCATCAGCGAAGAGGCGGCGGACGACCTGAACGGCGAACTTGACCGCCTGTGGTCGTTGTACGCCGACGACCCACGGGAATGCGATGCAGAGGCCACGCTCAACCATTACCAACTCCAGGCGCTGGTCCTGGTGTCGTCAATGGTGGCGGGCGATGTGTTCGTGGCCAGCCCGGACAAAGAGCGTCCCGGGTGCATCTTCAGCACCCGTCTGCAGTTGATCGAGTCCGACCGGGTCAGCAATCCGAATACCGGTTTGGATCGGGTCGACCTGGTCGATGGCGTCGAGTTCGACGAGCTGGGTTCGCCCGTGGCGTACCACGTGTGCACTGGGTATGTCGGCGAGCACGTGGCTGGAAAAAACCTGGCGTGGGAGCGGTTGAGCGTGTTCGGCGCTGAGACAGGCCGCCGCCGCGTGCTGCATGTCTTGGCGGACAAGGAACGGCCCGGCCAGAAGCGGGGCATGCCCTACCTGGCACCGGTACTCGAACCCCTGCAGAAGCTTGAACGCTACGCCAGTGCCGAGCTTATGGCGGCGGTGATCTCGGCCATGTTCACGGTATTCATCAAGAAGAGCAGCGACTTCCAGACAGGCAACCTGCCGATGACTGCCCTGGCTGAAGAGACTCCGGGCGGGGATGACACCACCGACGGCGAGTTGGCCTTGGGCGAGGGGGCCGTGGTTGACCTCGGTGTCGGCGAGGAACCGGTGGTGGCCAACCCCGGTCGGCCAAATGCTCAGTTCGATCCGTTCTTCACCGCCGTGGTGAAAGAGATTGGCGCCGCCCTGGAGCTGCCGCTGGAGGAACTGCTGCTGCACTACAGCAGCAGCTACAGCGCTGCCCGAGCCGCGATGCTTCAGGCCTGGCGTTTTTACAGCCTGCGCCGCTGGTGGCTGGCTTGCGACTTCTGCCAGCCCAGCCGCGAGCTGGTCATCGACGAAGCGGTGGCCAGGGGCTTGATCGACCTGCCGGGCTACGGCGACCCGGCCAAGCGCAAAGCGTACTGCCAGGCCATCTGGATTGGCCCGGCGCGTGGTGCCATCGACGAGCTCAAGGAAGCGAACGCCGCCGGTAAGCGCATTGAAATCGGCGTCAGCAACGAAACGCTGGAAACCGCAGCAATGACCGGCGAGCCCTGGCAGCAAGTGTTCCGTCAGCGCGTGCGCGAAGTCGATCAGCGTCGCAAACACAACCTGCAGGCCCTGCCAAAGAGCGGGCTGGAAAATCCGCCTGACCCTAAACCCGAAGAGGAATAAGCATGCCGCGAGCACTTGAGCTGGCTGCCTCGCAGCCCTGGCTGATGCTGCCCGACGCCCTGGACAACCTGCTGGCCATCTCTGATCGCATGGGCGATCCGATGGCGCTGGCGACCAAGCGCGGCGAGCGGCTTGAAGAAACCCGCAGTGTAAGCCTGCGCAACGGCGTGGCGGTGGTTCCGGTCATTGGACCGATCTTCCGTTACGCCAACCTGTTCACCGAGATCAGCGGTGCGACCAGCACCCAAGTCCTGGCCACTGACATCCAGCGAGCCTTGGACGACCCCAAGGTCAAGGCCATCGTGCTCAACATCGACAGCCCTGGTGGCGTGGCGTCGGGCATTAACGAACTGGCAGAGATGATCTTTGCCGGCCGCTCCCGCAAGCGCATCGTCTCGTACATCGGCGGCACGGGAGCGAGCGCGGGCTATTGGATCGCCTCGGCAGCCAGCGAGATTGTCATCGATGAGGCCAGTCTGGCGGGAAGCATTGGGGTCGTTGTGGAAGCGGTCGTCGAGAACGAGTCCACAAGCGGCCGCAAGCGCTACCAGATCGTCAGCCGCAATGCTCCGAACAAGCGCCTGGATCTCTCCACCGAGGAAGGGCGCAGCAAGCTGGGCGAGACCATCGACGCCCTGGGCGATGTCTTCGTGAGCAAGGTTGCCCGCAACCTTGGCGTCGATGCCGAGCAAGTCCCCGAGATGGGCGATCACGGCGGACTGCGTGTTGGCGCTGACGCCGTCAAGCACGGCCTGGCCCATCGCGTGGGCTCGCTGGAATCCCTGATCACCGAACTGGCCAAACCGGCCATCACCTCTCCAAGGATACACACCATGACCACCGTCAAGACCACGGCAGAACTGCGTGCGGCACTGGCTGCCGGTACCGATGCCAACACCATCGAGATTGCCCAGGCCGACCAGCCTGACACTACCTCGATTCGCACCGAGGCTACCACCGCTGAGCGCGAACGCATCAAGGGTATCAACGCTCTGGCTAGCAAGGGTTTTGAGAAAGAAATCGAAGCGGCTATCGATAACGGCAGCTCAGTCGAAGCGACCGCGCTGGTGATGTTCAAGGCCGCACAGGATCGCGGTATTTCGCTGGCGAGCATCAAGAGCGATGCCCAGGGCGTCACCGGTACCACCCCCACTGGCGGCGAGCAGGGCGAGCGCAAAGCCGCTGTCAACGCAATCGTTGCAGGCGCCTCGCGCCGTTAACTGGAGACATCCATGAGCAACCCCGAACGCACTACCTACCAGCCACGACAGCTGTCGGCCGGCGACTTTCCCATTGCTATGGACACCGGTGTCATTGCCGCTGGTCAGGATCTGACGCGTGGCGCAGTCCTGGGCCAGGTCACGGCCACCAAGGAATACCTGCTGTGCAAGGCTGCTGCCGACGACGGGTCGCAGATGCCAACCGCCATCCTCGACCAGGACATCGACACAGTGGGTGGCGCGAAGAGCGCCCCGATCCGTCTGACCGGCCAAGTGCTGGGCAGTCAACTCACCCTCGGCGAGGGCCTGACCCTGGCCGCCGCGAAGGCCGCACTGCGTCCTCTCTGCCTCTTCATTCGCTGACCGGAGCACCCATGACCGATATTTTCGACACCCTGACCATGCTGGAAGCCGTCGAGCAGATGGCAACCCCGCGTCGCTTCCTGATGAGTACCTTTTTCAATGGTGCCAACCCAGTGACCTTCGGTACCGAAGCGGTGACCATCGACATCGTGAAAGGCCAGCGGACAATGGCGCCCTTCGTTCACCCTTCGCTGCCGGGGAGCATCTCGCTGCGTACCGGCTTCAGCAGCGAAACCTACACCCCGCCTTACATCCAGCCGAAGCGTAAAACCCGTGCCGAGCAGATCCTCAAGCGCGCCGCAGGTGACAATCCCTATTCTGCCCGCACCCCGCTAGAGCGAGCGGGCGAGCAACTGGGTCGTGACCTGATCGAACTGGATGACGAGATCACCCGCCGGGAAGAGTGGATGTGCGCCCAAGCGCTGAGCACCGGCCGGGTTCGCGTCGTTGGTGAGGGCGTGGATGACACCATCGACTTTCTGATGGAAGACACCCACAAGGTCACCTTGGCCAGTGGCCGTTGGAACACCTCGGATTCTGACCCCATTGCCAACCTGCGGCAGTGGAAGCGCCAGATCGCCAAAGACTCCGGGCGCACCGGCAACGTCGCGGTGCTTAGCGGTGAGGCCCAGGACGCGTTTCAGAGCAACGACGCCGTGTTGAAACAGCTCAACACCCGGCGCGTCGATATGGGCCTGATCAAGCCTGAGTTGCTGCCAGACGGCGTGACTTACCTGGGCTACCTCAACGATCCGGGCATCGACCTGTATGTGTATGACGAGTGGTACCTGGACGACGAGGGTGATGAACAGCAGATGGTGCCTGAGGGTGGTTTGATCCTCGGCGCTACTTCGACGCGTAACGCGATGTTGTACGGCGCTATTCAGGACGTCGATGCCATCGAAAGCGGCCTGGTGGAAGCGGTGCGCTTCCCGAAAAGTTGGGTCACCCCAGACCCAAGCGCTCGCTGGTTGAAACTGCAGAGTGCCGCCTTGGCCGGCATGCTGGAACCTAATGCTTTCTTGTACGCAAAGGTGGTGTGACATGGCGGTAAAAATCGAGTACGTCGTGGCCGATGGTTGCATTCAGGACGGCAGCAAGACCTACAAAAAGGGCGAAACCTACCCGTCGACCAATAAGGAGATCCTTGAACTGCTGGTCGATGAAGGCAAAATCGCGCCTCGCGGGAAGCTTCCAGCCAAGGACGAACAAGACGACGGTGAGTGATCATGGCCTTCCGTGACCAGACGGCTGTGATGGACGCGCAGTTGCTGGAGGTTCTCGGCGATGAGGCCATGATCGAGGGGAGTGACGAGCCGGTGCCGGGATTCTTCTCGGCGCCCTGGTTGCAACCTAAGGTCGGTGGCATCAACACTGGCCTGCGCGAACCAACCTTCGCTGTGCGGATCGCACATGCTAACGGTATCAAGGAAGGCCAGCACCTGGTTGTCCAGCTTGCTCCGGAGGATGGTGGCGGACGCTACATCATCACCAAGCGGGCGCCGGACGGTACTGGCTGGATCAACCTGACCCTGCGGGAGATTCGATGAACGTTGGCAGCTATCACAAGCTATCGTCCAGCTCAGGGCTCCTCACGCTTCAGGTTGATCAGTCGGACCTGAAGGCTTTCGCTGATTTTGCTGCATTGGTCCCCAAGGCCGCGATTGCGGCCCAGCGCCGAGCCATCAACAAGACCCTACGTTGGTTGCGCACGTATATCGCGCGTGAGGTAAGCCAGCAAGAGCGTGTTGCGGTTGGCGCAGTGCGGCAGCGCTTGCGTGCTTACTCAGTTGGCAGCAATGGCCAGGGCAAGCTGTGGTTCGGCATCAACCCGATTGAAGCTAGTCGCGCTGGCCGGCCTCGGCAGACGCGTGCTGGTGTGTCGGTGGGGAATCGCCGCTATCAAGGGGCTTTTTTCAAGAAGGTTTACGGCGGGCAACCCGATGTCTGGATTCGCACTGCAAGCAAGCACTTCAAGCGCAGCGACTATCCCGCCAGTGAGGTGTCTGGAGCGGGAGGGGCCAGCTCGGGTTGGATCTCGGAAAATGACAGTCGGTATCCGTTAGCCAAGGCCAAGATCTCCTTGGATGACGTGCGCCCGCACTTTGAAAAGTGGGTGCGCCAGGCTGATCAGCATTTGCTGAAGGTGCTGCACCAGGAGCTGAACTTTGAACTACAGAAGTACCTTCGAGGATCCGTCCGTGTCTGAACCTGAATTCAGTCTTGAGTTGTTGTATCGCGCCATCGAGGAGCACATTGCGCAGGCGATCCCCGGACTGACCTGTGTGTGCACCATGCCGCATATGGCCGAGCAAGTGGATTTGCCGGCGGCCGTAATCGAGCTTGTCGAGTTTGAACCTGGCCAAGACCAGGGCACCGGGGAGACACCGCTTATCGCACGGTTTGAGGTGCGCTTTATCGTTGGCAGCGAGGATGTTGAATGCCATCAGAAGGTGGCATTCGCAGCCTCGCAAATGGCGGTGCTGCTGCGGATGCAACATTGGGGTTTGGCAGTCGGGCAGGCGCAGTTCGTGCGCTCCTCTCAGGATTGGACTCGGCCTGAACTGGATAGCTGCGCGGTGTGGGTCGTTGAGTGGACTCAGGACATTTACCTCGGTGAGGAAGAGTGGCCGTGGCCCAATCAACCGCCTGGCAAGCTGGTGTGGGGCTTCAGCCCTGACACCGGCCCCGGGAGTGAACAGCACTATCAATCGCCGGAGGCAATGGCATGAGCGCAACAAGCGCGGCCCATGACCGCATGCTGGCAGGCCTGATTATTCCTTGTCGGGTGGTGGCGGTTGACCTGGCTGCCGCCAAGGTTCGCGTTTCCGACGGCGCTGGCTGGACAAGCGCCTGGGTGCGTTGGCACAGCCAGGCGGCCGGTAAGGCCCGGCACTGGCGAGCGCCAAGCCTGGACGAGCAGGGTGCGTTGATCAGTCCGAGCGGGGAGCCAGCGCAGGGCACGTTTGTACCGGGGCTCTACGGCAACGCCGGGGCCCAGCCGGATAACCGCGATCACGTCGAGGTATGGCGTTTCGATGATGGCGGCTCGCTGGTCTACGACTGGCAGGCCAACACCTACACCATCGAGCTGCCCGGCGGCACCGTCAGCATCAAGGTCGGCAGCACCGAGGCGGTGTTGACGGATGACGCGATCACGGCCAAGTCGGGGACGGCCACCGTTGAGGCGGCCAGCATCACCCTGACAGGCCAGGTGCAGATCAACGGATCGTTACTCGTAACGGGCGATATTTTCGGTGGCGCCAGAATCATCGACACCGCCGGTAACACGGCAAACCACAAGCACTGAGGAAAGAATGATCGAAACCATAACGTTAGGCCCGATCAGTGGGTATGATCGCTTCCAAATTTCCAAGATGGTCGATAGGCAGATCAGTCGGGAGTTCGACTATCACCGTATGCTTTCTTTCTGGAAGCGGCTGATGGCGGGTGACAATGAGCCAGAG
>NZ_JANHLD010000004.1 GCF_028682455.1 Pseudomonas putida | reverse complement strand
GAACTCGATCTGGAGAAGTTTTTCGATCGGGTCAATCACGACATCCTCATGGCCTGCATCGAACGTCGGATCAAAGACAAGTGCGTACTCAGGCTTATCCGCCGCTACCTTGAAGCCGGGATCATGTCGGGCGGTGTCGTCAGCCCACGGCAGGAGGGGACGCCGCAAGGCGGCCCGCTTTCGCCGTTGCTGTCGAACATCCTGCTCGACGAACTCGACCGCGAGCTGGAGCGACGGGGCCATCGCTTCGTACGTTATGCCGATGATGCGAACATCTATGTACGCAGTCCCCGGGCCGGCGAACGGGTGTTGGTCAGCGTCGAGCGCTTCCTGAGAGAACGTCTGAAGCTGACGGTGAACAGGAAGAAAAGCCAAGTGGCAAGGGCGTGGAAGTGCGACTACCTAGGCTATGGGATAAGCTGGCACCAGCAGCCAAGGCTGCGCGTGGCAAGGATGAGCCTAGACCGCTTACGCGACCGGCTCAGAATGCTGCTGCGCAGCGTACGGGCTCGCAAAATGGCGACTGTCATCGAGCGGATCAACCCCGTCCTGAGAGGCTGGGCTAGCTACTTCAAGCTCAGCCAGAGCAAGCGGCCGCTTGAGGAACTGGATGGTTGGGTCAGGCACAAACTCCGCTGCGTCATCTGGCGTCAATGGAAGCAGCCTCCCACGAGGCTGAGAAACTTGATGCGCCTGGGGTTGAGCGAGGAGCGTGCCAACAAGTCAGCCTTCAATGGCCGAGGTCCATGGTGGAATTCGGGAGCGCAACATATGAACTACGCGCTGCCAAAGAAACTGTGGGACCGGCTCGGGCTGGTCTCGATACTGGATACGATTAACCGGCTTAGCCGCGTAACCTGAACCGCCGTGTACGGAACCGTACGCACGGTGGTGTGAGAGGACGGCGGGTGTGAATCCGCCTCCTACTCGATTTGCGCTGGCGAGCTGCTTACGTGTGAAACCTTTCCTGCTGTTGCAACCGAAACATCCGGCTTAGGGCTAATGTGCGCTCAAGCCGTTGTTAATGTCCTTGTTTGCGTAAGACTTAGCTTACGCATCATGTAAGCCATTGCTGCGAGTTTAAGTAAATGGTTGTCGTTTTTAATGTGGGTTTTTATTTAATCTATTGTTTTATAAGGTATTTTTTAATTGTTTCAAGCAAGTTTCCGCCGTTGCTGCAGGGGTTGGCGCTATTGCTTGTAATGCTGAAGGCGCTAGTATTTCAACTGTGTCTACGGACTGACACAGGCCTTCAAGGATGAGGGTCAGGACATCGCAGGACGCGATCCATCAGGATGATGAAAGGGATCAAAGGGACTACGGAAAAAATGTGGGCGGGTCAAACCGCCCCTTTTTTTTGCCCACGCAAACATGAAAAAAGGCCCCGAAGGGCCTTTTTTTGATCTCGAACGTTTAGCGCTCCAGATCGGCGATCTTGCCTGGCTTGCCATCCCACTCTTCGGCATCTGGCAGAGCGTCTTTACGCTCGGTGATGTTCGGCCAGATTTCCGCGAGCTCGGCATTGAGCTCGATGAAATTTTCCATGCCGCTCGGCACTTCATCTTCCGAGAAAATGGCTTGGGCGGGGCATTCAGGCTCGCACAGCGCACAGTCGATGCACTCATCCGGGTGAATGACCAGGAAGTTCGGGCCTTCGTAGAAGCAGTCCACCGGACAGACTTCTACGCAGTCGGTGTACTTGCACTTGATGCAGTTGTCGGTGACGACGAAGGTCATTTCTAATTCTCTCCTCAGGCGACGGCAGCGATACCCTTCCAGACAGGGTCGCGCGGTTTGGTCGTTCGGCTACAGGCCAGGCTAGTAACCTGCAGCACCGCCAAACCGCGCGGGATTCTATCAGCTTGTGCGGGTGCGCGTTATAACAGAGTCTTCAGTGTATAGAGCATTTCGATAGCTTGGCGCGGCGTCATATTGTCCAGGTCGAGCTTCCCGAGCTTCTCGATGGCCGGGTGGGGCAGGCTGGCAAACAGGTCGCTCTGGTGCGGAACATCCGGCGCACCTTTGCTCAAGGCTGGTGTTTCATGGGGCAGGCTAGCCGTTTCCAGGCGCCCCAGATGCTCACGGGCGCGCTGGATCACTGGCGTCGGCACACCGGCCAATTGGGCCACGGCCAGGCCATAGCTCTGGCTGGCAGGCCCAGGCAGCACGTGGTGCAGGAACACGATCCGCTCGTTGTGCTCGGTGGCGTTGAGGTGCACGTTCGCCACCAGCGGCTCGTTTTCCGGCAGTACGGTCAGCTCGAAGTAATGCGTGGCGAACAACGTGTAGGCGCGCAACTGGGCCAGTCGCTCTGCTGCTGCCCAGGCGAGCGACAGGCCGTCGAAGGTGCTGGTGCCACGGCCCACTTCGTCCATTAGCACCAGGCTGCGGTCAGTGGCGTTATGCAGGATGTTGGCGGTTTCGCTCATCTCGACCATGAAGGTCGAGCGTCCACCGGCCAGGTCGTCGCTGGAGCCGATCCGGGTAAAGATCCGATCAACCAGCGACAGCTCACAGCTGGCCGCCGGTACGAAACTGCCGATGTGCGCCATCAGCACGATCAGGGCGGTTTGACGCATGTAGGTGGATTTACCGCCCATGTTCGGACCGGTAATCACCAGCATGCGGGTGTTGTCGTCCAGTGCCAGGTCATTGGCCACAAACGGCGTGGTCAGCACTTGCTCGACCACGGGGTGGCGGCCCTGGCTGATACGCATGCACGGTTCGTCGACGAAGCTCGGGCAGTTCAAGTCCAGGTTCAGCGCGCGTTCGGCCAGGTTGCTCAGCACATCCAGTTCGGCCAGGGCGGCGGCGGTGTCCTGCAGCGGCGCCAGGTGACTGATCAGGGTCTCGAGCAGCGCGTCATAGAGCATCTTTTCTCGAGCCAGTGCGCGGCTCTTGGCCGACAGCGCCTTGTCTTCGAAGGTTTTCAGCTCTGGAGTGATGAAGCGTTCGGCACCTTTGAGGGTCTGGCGACGAATATAGTCGGCAGGTGCCTGCTCCGCCTGCTTGCTCGGCAGCTCGATGAAATAGCCATGTACACGGTTGTAGCCGACCTTGAGGTTGGCCAGGCCGGTACGCGCTTTTTCCCGTGCTTCCAGGTCGATGAGGAACTGGCCGGCGTTCTCGCTCATTGCCAGCAGCTCGTCCAACTCGCTGTCGTAGCCGGTCTTGAGGACGCCGCCGTCGCGGATCACCGCAGGCGGACTATCGACGATGGCTTTTTCCAGCAGGTCGGCCAGTTCCGGGTAAGTGCCGGCAATGGCCGCCAGACGGGCGAGATGCGGCGCCTCGAGCTCGGCCATGGCGTTTTGCAGTTCAGGCAAGGCACCGAGGGCGTCGCGCAGACGAGCCAGGTCCCGCGGACGTGCATTGCGCAAGCCGATACGAGCGAGAATCCGCTCGATATCGCCGATTTCCTTGAGTTGCGGTTGCAGTTTCTCGAAGCGGTAGCCATCGAGCAGGCAGCGAATCGATCCCTGGCGGGCCTGAAGCACCTTCAAGTCTCGCAGCGGACGGTTCAGCCAGCGGGTCAGCAGGCGGCTACCCATGGCGGTCTGGCAGCGGTCGATGACCGACTGCAAGGTGTTGTCGCGACCACCGGCGAGGTTGACGTCCAGCTCCAGGTTGCGACGGCTGGCGCCGTCGAGCACCACGGTATCGTCCAGGCGCTCATGTTTGAGGCTGCGCAAATGGGGCAGGGCGGTGCGCTGGGTTTCCTTGGCATAGCCGAGCAGACAGCCCGCAGCACCAATGGCCAGGGTCAGCTTTTCACAGCCAAAACCCTTGAGATCCTGGGTCGCGAACTGCTGGCACAGGCTCTTGCGTGCCGAATCGCGGTCGAAGTCCCACGGCGCGCGACGACGAGCGCCTCGGCGCTTCTCGGCCGGCAGGCCTTGCGGCCAATCATCGGGAATCAGCAGTTCCACCGGATTGATGCGTTCGAGCTCGGCCAGCAGGTTTTCCCAGCCCTTGATTTCGAGCACCGTGAAGTTGCCGCTGGTGATATCCAGCACCGCCAGGCCGAACAGGCGCTCGTCACCCAACACGGCCGCGATAAGGTTGTCGCGGCGCTCATCGAGCAGCGCCTCGTCGCTGACGGTGCCCGGCGTGATAATCCGCACCACCTGGCGCTCCACCGGGCCCTTGCTGGTGGCCGGGTCGCCGATCTGCTCGCAGATCACCACCGACTCGCCCAGCTTGACCAGCTTGGCCAGGTACCCTTCGGCTGCGTGGAAGGGAATACCGCACATGGGAATCGACTGGCCCGCCGACTGCCCGCGGGCGGTCAGGGTGATATCCAGGAGTTTTGCGGCTTTTTTCGCATCTTCATAGAAGATTTCGTAGAAGTCGCCCATGCGGTAGAACATCAGCTGGTCCGGGTGCTGGTTTTTCAGCTTCCAGTACTGCTGCATCATCGGAGTGTGTGCGGAAAGATCGCTCATTACAGAAACTTGGCTCGCAGTGTCGTTTAGACCAAAGGCAAGCGGGCAATGGTACAGGGATTTTGCCGTGGATGCCGAGGCCATCGGCTACGTCGCGACCATTTGTCCATGCACTTTCGTGCATTGGAGCAATTGCAATTTGCACCAACGCTCTGCATTATGCGGATTATGCAAAAACGCAACGTAGCATCCGTCTTGAGAGCACTGCTCGACCGCCACGGTATCTCCCCCACGGAGCTTCACCGGCGTACCGGCGTGCCGCAATCCACCCTGTCGCGCATTCTCAGCGAGAAGATCGTCGATCCTTCCGACAAGCATGTGTCAAAAATCGCCGAGTACTTCGGGGTGAGTACCGATCAACTGCGTGGTCGTGTCGGCCTGGGCGAGAGCCGCGAGGCAGCGCCTGCCCGCAGCCATGCCGAGTTGCACGACATCAGCCTGTGGGATGACGACACCCCGATCGAGGACGACGAGGTGTCCATTCCGTTTCTTCGCGAGGTCGAGTTGGCAGCAGGGTCGGGACGATTTGTCATTGAGGAAAGCGAGAAGGCCAGCCTGCGCTTCGGCAAGCGCAGCCTGCGTCATAACGGCGTGCAGTTCGACCAGGCCAAATGCGTCACCGTGCGCGGCAACAGCATGTTGCCGGTGCTGCGCGATGGCGCCACGGTAGGGGTCAATGCCGGCAAGAGCGGTATTGGCGATATAGTCGATGGTGATCTCTATGCCATCAATCACAATGGCCAGTTACGGGTGAAGCAGCTTTACCGCCTGCCTACCGGTATCCGGCTGCGCAGCTTCAATCGTGACGAACATCCGGATGAGGATTACAGCTTCCAGCAGATGCAGGAAGAGCAGATCAGCATCCTCGGTCACGTCTTCTGGTGGGGCATGTACGCCCGCTGAAGCACCCGCCTGATTCAGAAAACCCGCCTCGGCGGGTTTTTTTTCGCCTGCTGGAAACCCGCAAGCCCTTGCCAGACAAAGGCTCCATGCGTAGGCGCAAATCATCATGCATAAATATTTCCATGAATGCATTGACTGCATATGCATCAATGCATAATCTTTGTCTCAAGCCGGTCGACACCGGCAGTGAAAAGGCAGCGATGGATCGGCCTCAACGATTCAGAGGGTTGGCAACTGGCCCGGGTGTGCAGCGTAAAGCACCACAAGCAGTTTTCCGGCGGGCAGGCGGCCGCGGCCGGAGGAACAATTCGAAGCGCAGTTGCACAGTGCACCAGACGTGGCTGGCAATTGGACAACGCATTACTGAAGAGCCTGGGCAGCCCCGGGCTTTTTGGAATGCCGAGTGATCGGTTCGACAACGAACGCCGCAGGCAACGTGCCGAGCGGATCTATCAAAGGAGACAGGACAGTGACAAGCGAGCAACAGACGTTGCTGGAAATGCCGATCTGGCTGGTGATCGTCCTGGCTTTACTGGGCGGCCTGAGCGGCGAAATGTGGCGAGCAGACAAGGACGGCGCGCGAGGCTGGGCTCTGCTCCGGCGTCTTCTCCTGCGCTCGGGAGCCTGCATGGTCTGCGGTGTCTCCACGGTGATGCTGCTGTATGCCAGTGGCATGTCGATCTGGAGCGCCAGCGCCTTTGGCTGCCTGACAGCCATGGCCGGTGCGGACATGGCGATCGGCCTTTATGAGCGCTGGGCGGCGAGACGCCTGGGCGTGGAGACGCAACGCTCGGGTCTTCACCAACGGGGCAATAAAAAGAGGGAATGACCATGAGCGAACTGACGACCTTGCACCAGGCCATCACTACAACCATCAAGGCAACCATGCCGGAGCTTGCAACCGTCGATGCCTATGTGACCGCCGACAGCAGCACGGCCATGCCGGCGCTGTTTCATTCCATTACCGCCTTGAGGCCCGCACTAGACCCGGGCGATGGTCGCTCATGCATCCAGGCGACTATCGAGGCACGTATCCATGTAGATGCCGGTGATGTTCATGCGCCCTTGCGCGCCGTGACGTTGGCCGTCCAACTGGCAGTACTGCTGCGCAAGCAGTTCTGGGGGATCGACTTCGTCGAGGACGCGAACAACATTCAGGCCCTGCGTCACTCAAGGCGGAGCAACGTTGACCCCCTACCTGGACATGGAGTGTGGACATGACATTGGAACAACTTGCAGCCGTGTTTCCGAACGCCCGCCTCAATGCGGGTGTTTTTTTACCGGCAATTAATCAGGCCATGACCCGCTGGGCGATCAACACCCCGCGGCGAGTCGCAGCCTTTCTCGCCCAGGTGGGGCACGAATCCGGCCAGCTGCGCTATGTCAAAGAGCTGGGCAGCGAGCGCTACCTATCGCGCTACGACACCGGCAGCCTGGCATCGCGCCTTGGCAATACTGCCGAAGCCGATGGGGATGGCCAGTTGTACTGTGGACGAGGCCTGATCCAGATCACCGGGCGCAACAACTACCGGGCCTGCAGCGTGGCGCTGTTTGGGGACGATCGTCTGCTTGAACAACCGCAGTTGCTTGAACAGCCGCAATGGGCCTCGGAGTCTGCCGCGTGGTTCTGGCACTCGCGAGGGTTGAATCAGTTGGCTGACCGTGGCGAGTTCAACCGCATTACCCGCCATATCAATGGCGGTCTGAACGGCCTGGAGGAGCGTTTGAAACTCTGGGCGCGGGCCCGTGAGGTGTTGGGTTGAGCCGTGTGCAACTGGGGGGCGTGCTGGCGCTGGTGCTGCTGATGTGTGCGCTGACCTGGCAGGTCCAGGGCTGGCGCCTGGGGCGCCAGTTGGAGCAGCAGGCACATGCCTGTACGCAGCAGCGGCAGGCACAGACAGAGTCCGCCGTCGTGCAACTGCTTGCCGAGCGCCAGCAACGCCAGGGGCTTGAGCAGCAGTTGCAGGCCAGCGATCAACTTCATTATCAGGAGCTACTCGATGCACGCGAACATCAGGCGCGCTTGCGTGACCGCCTGGCTACTGCTGATCTGCGGTTGTCGGTCCTGGTCGAGCGTGACGCTGCCGGCTGCACCGATGTGCCCGCCTCCGCCGTCACCGCCTGCCTGGATCATGACGCCGTACGCGCCCGACTTGAGCCGGCGCATGCTAGACGAATTATCGCCATCACCGACCGGGGCGATCGGGGATTGATCGCCTTGCGGGCATGCCAGGCCTACGTGCGGGCCCTGGTGCGTTGAGGATGTGTGGCAGGCCGCAGCTGGTGTAGGGTAGGCGGCAGTCTTTCAAGGAGCTTGCCATGGATCCGATCACAGCGCTTTCTGCCCGGCTGGGTGAACACTTGCGCCGTTTCAACGCCCACGTCACCACGGCCGAATCCTGCACCGGCGGTGGTATTGCCGAGGCTATCACCCGGATTCCGGGCAGCTCGGCCTGGTTCGAAGCCGGTTATGTGACCTACTCCAATCGGCAGAAAACCCGTCAGTTGGCGGTACCCGAGGCCTTGTTCGCCCAGGTGGGTGCGGTCAGCCAGGAGGTGGTAGAGGCCATGGTGCGTGGCGCGCAGGCTGCCAGTGGGGCGCGTTTTGCCGTGGCAGTCAGTGGTGTGGCCGGGCCGGATGGCGGTTCGTCGGCAAAACCGGTGGGTACCGTTTGGCTGGCCTGGGCCGATGGCAGCCACGTAAGCAGCGAGCGCCGGCACTTCGAGGGCGACCGCGACGAGGTACGCCGACAAACGGTAATCGCCGCGCTAGAGGGCTTGTTACACCTTGGCGCGGAGTAAATCGCAATTCGGGGGTAGGCGGAAAGAAAACCCTGTGGAATAATACTGGCTACTTATACAGGTGTTCAGGCCGTCAGGCCCTATCGATTACGTGAGGACTTCAATGGACGACAACAAGAAGCGCGCCTTGGCTGCGGCCCTGGGGCAAATCGAACGTCAATTCGGTAAAGGCGCGGTCATGCGCATGGGCGACCACGAGCGCCAGGCAATCCCGGCCATTTCCACCGGCTCCCTGGGCCTGGACATCGCCCTGGGCATTGGTGGCCTGCCAAAAGGCCGTATCGTCGAGATCTACGGCCCTGAGTCGTCCGGTAAAACCACCCTGACCCTGTCGGTCATCGCCCAGGCTCAGAAAATGGGCGCTACCTGCGCCTTCGTCGATGCCGAACACGCACTCGACCCCGAATACGCCGGCAAGCTGGGCGTCAATGTCGACGACCTGCTGGTCTCGCAGCCAGACACCGGCGAACAGGCCCTGGAAATCACCGACATGCTGGTGCGCTCCAACGCCGTTGATGTGATCATTGTCGACTCCGTCGCCGCCCTGGTACCCAAGGCCGAGATCGAAGGCGAAATGGGCGACATGCACGTGGGCCTGCAGGCCCGCCTGATGTCCCAGGCGCTGCGTAAAATCACCGGTAACATCAAGAACGCCAACTGCCTGGTGATTTTCATCAACCAGATCCGCATGAAGATCGGCGTGATGTTCGGTAGCCCGGAAACCACCACCGGTGGTAACGCGCTGAAGTTCTACGCCTCGGTTCGTCTCGACATCCGCCGTACCGGCGCGGTGAAGGAAGGCGACGAAGTGGTCGGTAGCGAAACCCGCGTCAAGATCGTCAAGAACAAGGTGGCGCCACCTTTCCGTCAGGCTGAGTTCCAGATCCTCTACGGCAAGGGTATCTACCGCAACGGCGAGATCATCGACCTGGGCGTGCTGCACGGCTTCCTGGAAAAATCCGGCGCCTGGTACAGCTACCAGGGCAGCAAGATTGGCCAGGGCAAGGCCAACTCGGCCAAGTTCCTTCAGGAAAACCCGGAAATCGCCGCCACCCTCGAGAAGCAGATTCGCGACAAACTGCTCAATGCAGGTGCTGTCGAGGCCGCGGGCAAGGCAGCAGCGGTAAGCGCCGAGCCTGAAGACGATCTGGCTGACGCCGAAGCCGGCTATTGATTTGCCCTCATGTCCGTCGTACTCGACACTCCCGTCGCCGTAAGGCGGACAGCCATGGACCTGCTCGCACGCCGCGAGCATGGTCGAGTCGAGCTGACGCGCAAATTGCGTCAGCGCGGCGCTCCCCCCGAATTAATTGACCAGGAACTCGACCGTCTGACGGAAGAAGGCCTGCTCAGTGAAGCCCGTTACCTGGAAAGCTTCATCAGCTACCGTTCGCGCTCTGGCTACGGTCCGGCGCGCATACGCGAAGAGCTGGGCCAGCGTGGCTTGCAACGTGGTGATATCGATCAGGCCCTGCGCGAGTGCGGGGTGGATTGGGCAGCGCAGTTGCAGGATGTCTGGCAGCGCAAGTTTTCGGGTCAACGCCCCGCCGATCCGCGCGCCCGCGCACAGCAAACCCGTTTTCTGGTCTACCGTGGCTTCTCCATGGACATGATCGGCCGCCTGTTGAGCGGCCGTGGGTTGGACGACTAGTTTCGGATGGTGCTCAAGTAACCTTCAAGGCTTCGCGGGCGCGTTGCGTGGTGTGCATCGGCTGGGGCTTCGCCCAGTTTTCCGGCAGGTTGATGAAGTCCACCAGTTCGCGCAGACGCCCCTGATCACGACCGTTGAAGGCAAAGGCCAGGCGGGTCAGGTGACTGAACCTGGGTTCGTCGTGGTGCTCGCCAGCATAGGCGTGCTGGTGATAGTGGCCGCTGAGGCGCAGGTCGGCAAATCCTTCCTGGAGATCGAACAACGCCGCTTCGCTCAATGGGTGATGCATGCGGATCACGAACTGATTCTTCAACCAGCGGCTTGAGTGATAGTTGCTGTAGAACTGGTTTATTTCCTCCACCGCCTCTTCGGCGCTGTACACCAGGCGCAGCAGCTTCATGTCGCTAGGCAGGATGTAGCGATTCTCTTCCAGTTGCCGGGTAATGAAGTTCAGGGCGTCCTGCCAGAAGTTGCCGCCTGGGGAGTCCAGCAGCACTACAGGTACCAGCGGGCTCTTGCCGGTCTGGATCAGTGTGAGCACTTCCAATGCTTCATCCAGCGTGCCGAAACCACCAGGGCAGAGCACCAGCGCATCGGCTTCCTTGACGAAGAACAGCTTGCGAATGAAGAAGAAGTGGAAGGGCAGCAGCTTGTCCGTACCGTCTACCGTGGCATTGGCATGCTGCTCGAACGGCAGGGTGATATTGAACCCCAGGCTGTGATCGACACCTGCGCCTTCGTGGGCTGCAGCCATGATGCCGCCGCCGGCGCCGGTGATGACCATCAGGTTGGAGCGGGCCAGTGTCGCGCCCAGTTCCCTGGCCAATGCATACATGGGGTGTTCGACCGGGGTACGGGCTGAGCCGAAGACCGTGACCTTGCGCCGCCCCTTGTACTGTTCCAGGGTACGAAACGCATGGTCCAGTTCGCGCAGGGCTTGCAATGTGATCTTGGCGTTCCAGCGGTTGCTGTCGTCGTGGGCCATGCGCAAGACGGTCAGCATCATGTCGCGGTACAGCGGAAGGTTGGCGCTATTGGAGGCAACCAGTGTCAGTTGTTCTTCCAGTTTGCTCAGGTCAATCCCGTTGTTCTTGAAGTGACTCGATAGCAATTCGTTCGGTTGATAAGGCATTCAACGTCTCCTTCTGCAGCAAAACCTCTGACCGGACGGATGGGGTGTCCGGCCGCGACACTGCGTGTGTCGCTGGCTGCCGTGGCTCGAGTGTGCGCCTCGAGCATTGCAGTAGACCTGCAAGGTCTCAATGCAGTAATGATGAGTGTTCAGTCGTTTTTATTCGATATAGCAAATGCGGCCCGTCGGCAGTCGCCCCCCCTTTTTGCGTGCCTGGAAAGTAGCGGGCACTTGCTATCAATCTAGACCCTGCGGGATGTTTGTGCCCGAAGGTTCTCCAGGAACGCAGGCAAGGATGACAAGCCGCGCAGCACCATTCGTCAGCCGGGATCCAACCCGGGCGAGGGTCTGGTTAACTGGAGTTCACAGCGACTGTAGCGGTGCGGGAGGTCTGGCACATGCAACGGCTGAATCTGGAGCTGGATGCGCATCTGTTCGAATTGCTCGAACGTGCGGCCCAGGCCAACAACCTGAGTGTTGAAGAGGAGTGCCTGCGTCGCCTGGGGGGAGGGGATCGGCACTCACGCTACATCCAGGCCCTGGTGGCAGAACTGCGCGCCGATGAAAAACAGCGGCGCGACAGTGAACAGTTGGCGTAGGCCTACTTGGTGGTCTTGATACCGCAGCTGGCGGCATTGAAGGCCTGCTCGCTGACCGGGCGATTGGTCTTGTATTCGGTGAAGCGATAGGTCAACACCGCACCTTTGGCAAGCAACTGGCGAAAACCTGTGTTCTTGCACACGCTGTCACCCAGTTGGCTGCGTACCCGGTTCGGGTCGGCCTTCATTTTCTCGGCGTGGCTGGGAAGTACGCTCAGGTGATTGATCAGTTGCTTGCCCTCGACGGTATAACCCTGGTCGAGGATGTCTTCATTGATCGCTCGCGGCGTGCCCACGCTGCTTTCCGTAGCTACTTTTTGCAGCATCTTGCTCAGTTCGTACTCCTGCTTGGAGGCAGCATTGGCCGCCAGGGGCAGGGCGAGCAACAGGCTCAAGGACGGGGCGATGAAACGCAGCATGAATTTCTCCTGGTTCGGTAACTGGCGTTTGGACCGGCAACTGCGCTCGGTGTTCCGTCACGGCGTAGTGGCGGTGCCAGCGGGTAGCGACAGGACGTGGATTATAGGGGAGACCGCACTGTGGCTGCACGGCAATTACCGTCTGCCAGTAGGCAGGCTCTGATAAACTAGCCCGGTTTTTCTGTCTTGCTGAGTCTGTGCAGTGCCATCTCTTTCCTGCCTATGTAGTCTGCTGTCATGAGCCATGCCGTATCGCGGCTGCGTGCCGAACGCCTGGCGCGCAGTGTCAAACCCTTTGTTGCGCGCGGTTCACGAGCGCCACGCTGCCCGCAGTGTCGGGTGGTGTTCAGCCATTGTTTGTGTGCCTGGCGGCCGCGGGTGCCGTCCGACTCGGCAATGTGCCTGCTGATGCATGACACCGAGCCATTGAAGCCGAGCAACACAGGCTGGTTGATCGCTGACCTGATTGCCGATACCTCGGCATTCGGCTGGCAGCGAACTGCGGTGGACGAGGCACTATTGGCGCTGCTCGATCAACCGCATTGGCAGCCGTATATCGTCTTCCCCGGGGAATTTGTTGCACCGCAGCGGGTGGTCAATGAAGTGGTGCGCGAGCCTGGCAAGCGGCCCTTGTTCATCTTGCTGGATGCAACCTGGACCGAAGCGCGCAAGATGTTCCGAAAAAGCCCGTACCTGGAGCGATTCCCGGTATTGAGCCTGCAGCCCGAGCAGATCTCGCGCTACCGTTTGCGTCGCTCCAAGCGTGACGATCATTTCTGCACCGCCGAGGTGGCCGCCATGTGCCTCGAGCTGGCCGGTGACCAGCGCGCCGCCGACGCACTGGATGCCTATCTGGATGTGTTCAGCACCCATTACCTCAGTGCCAAGTACCAATGGGCTATCGATGAAGGAGATGCGGTGCATCAGCGCTTGCATACCTTCCTATAGTACAAGGGGCAGGTGTTGCGCATTGGGTCATAATAGGCAGGCTGACATCCAAGGCATGTCTGCAACGACCGGGCAATCAACTTGACCACCTGGTCGTGGCTGGGCATTCTTGGCGCCGATTCAGGCTTGTACAAGGTTTGAAACACTGTTTTTCCGACCTTGATAGGCCTTTTGGGTGCGCGGTTGTGCCGTCAGCACCTTGAGTTGCCAGCCAGGCGCCTATTCTTCCTCCCTGCGCCTGCACAGAACAGGATCATTAGATCGATGGCCACGTACGAAATCCTGATTGCCGATGACCACCCACTGTTTCGCAGCGCACTGCGCCAGGCCGTAACCCTCGGCCTGGGGCCTGATGTGCGCCTGGTAGAGGTGGCGAGCATCGCCGAACTGGAAACGCGCCTCACCGAGAAGTCCGACTGGGACCTGGTGCTGCTGGACCTCAACATGCCGGGAGCCTACGGTTTTTCTGGGCTGGTACTGTTGCGCGGTCAGTACCCGCAGATCCCGGTGGTGATGGTCTCGGCTCAGGAAGAAGCTTCGGTCGTGGTCAAGTCCCGCGAGTTTGGCGCCAGTGGCTTCATCCCCAAGTCCAGCCCGCTGGAAGATATACAGGATGCAGTGCGCAAGGTGCTCGACGGCGAGGTCTGGTGGCCGCCGCAGGCATTTGAAAAAGTGGATGTCTCCGCCGAAGCCAAGGCCGCCAGTGAAGGCCTGGCCAGCCTGACGCCCCAGCAGTTCCGGGTGCTGACCATGGTCTGCGAAGGCCTGTTGAACAAACAGATCGCCTATGAGCTGAGCGTCTCGGAAGCCACCATCAAGGCGCACGTTACGGCGATCTTCCGCAAACTGGGTGTGCGAACCCGGACCCAGGCGGCCTTGTTGTTGCAACAATTGGAATCGGTTTCCTCCAGTTGAGGCCAATGGCCTTCACGTTTTTTTGACTCTGTTTCCCATAGGCTTCAGCGCTTTTCAGTGGACGAACCAACTCTCTATGTCATCGCCTTTCAAGGGCCAGACCGGCCTCAAACGTATCTTCAACGCTGCCGGCTATTCGTTTGACGGTTTGCGCGCAGCGTTTACCGGCGAAGCTGCGTTCCGCCAGTTGGTACTGCTCAACGTCGTATTGATTCCAGTGGCCTTCTGGCTGGATGTCAGCCGTGCTGAGCGCGCGATCCTGATCGCCGTGTGCCTGCTGGGGCTGATCGTCGAACTGTTGAACTCGGCAGTGGAGGCGGCGATCGATCGGATTTCTCTCGACCGTCACCCCTTGTCCAAGAATGCCAAGGACATGGGCAGCGCCGCGCAGTTCGTCGCCCTGACCATGGTGGGGCTGGTCTGGGCGGTGATCCTGCTCTAGGCAATGGTCGGCAGGACGATTTCGTCGCTGCGCTGTACCCCGGCGGTGAAGCTTCGGCACAGTTCGAGGAATTCGCGCATTGCAGAGGTCTGGTACTTCTGTTTATGCCAGATGAAATAGAACTGCCGGGCCAGGTCCAGGTCCGGTGTTTCAACCGCCACCAGGCTGCCGCGCCGAAAGGCATCGCGCAGGGCCAGTCGAGAGATGCAGCCAATGCCAAGCCCGGACTCCACCGCGCGCTTGATCGCTTCGGTGTGTTCCAGCTCCAGGCGGATGTTCAGGTTGGAGCGGTGATGACGCATGGCCTGGTCAAAGGTCAGGCGGGTACCGGAGCCTTGCTCGCGCAGGATCCAGGCTTCGCGGGTCAGCTCCTCCATGCTCGCTTGGCCACGGCTGGCCAGCGGGTGCTGCGGCGCGCAAAACACTACCAGTTCATCTTCGACCCAGGGTTGGACTTCCAGGTCCGGGTGGTTGCAGTCGCCTTCGATTAGACCCAGATCAATTTCGTAGTGGGCAACCTGTTGCACGATATGCGCAGTGTTCTGCACATGGAGCTTGACCTGACTTTCCGGGTGGACCTGCATGAAACTGCCGATCAGCAAAGTCGCCAGGTAGTTGCCGATAGTCAGGGTCGCGCCTACCGCCAATGAGCCAAAGCCGGACTTGCCGTTGAGCAGGTCTTCGATTTCCTTGGCCTGGTCGAGCAAGGCCACGGCCTGGGGCAGCAATTGGTGCCCCAAAGCGTTGAGGCTCAGGCGTTTGCCGGCGCGGTCGAACAGCTGGCAACTGGACTGGCGTTCAAGTTCGGTGATCGATGTACTGGCAGCCGACTGCGATAGCGCCAGAATACCCGCGGCGCGCGAGACGCTCTGGTACTGGGCTACGGCGACGAACACCTGGAGCTGACGAAGGGTAAATCGCATATCTATATAACCGATAAGACATATCTTGATAATTCATTTAACAGATATTGTCGCTCGCACTAAACTATCGCGCAATCGCGCTCTAGGTTAGCGCTGCGTTTTATTTCAGGAGCCCGTACATGAGCAACATGAACCACGAACGTGTCCTCAGTGTTCACCACTGGAATGACACCCTGTTCAGCTTCAAGTGCACCCGCGATCCGGGCCTGCGCTTCGAGAACGGTCAGTTCGTGATGATCGGGCTGCAGCAGGACAACGGTCGCCCGCTCATGCGTGCCTACTCGATCGCGAGCCCGAACTGGGAAGAGCATCTGGAGTTCTTCAGCATCAAGGTGCCGGACGGCCCGCTGACCTCGCAGCTGCAGCACCTGAAGGAAGGCGATGAGATCATCATCTCCAAGAAGCCTACCGGTACCCTGGTACTGGATGACCTGAACCCGGGCAAGCACCTGTACCTGCTGAGCACCGGCACTGGCCTGGCGCCCTTCATGAGCGTCATCCAGGATCCGGAAACCTACGAGCGCTTTGAAAAAGTGATCTTGGTTCACGGTGTTCGTTACGTCAACGAAGTCGCTTACCGCGAGTTCATCACCGAGCACCTACCGCAGAACGAGTTCTTCGGCGAGGCGCTGCGTGAAAAACTGATCTATTACCCAACCGTGACCCGCGAGCCTTTCGAGAATCAGGGACGCCTGACCGACCTGATGCGCAGCGGCAAGCTGTTCAGCGACATCGGCCTGCCGCCGATCAACCCGCAGGACGACCGTGCGATGATCTGCGGTAGCCCGAGCATGCTCGATGAGACCAGCGAAGTGCTCGACAGCTTCGGTTTGAAAATTTCGGCACGTATGCGTGAGCCGGGTGACTACCTGATCGAACGTGCGTTCGTTGAGAAGTAGCCGACGCTGAAACACAAAAAAAGCAGGCCAAGGCCTGCTTTTTTTGTGCCCGCTTCTACAGGACCACTTCCAGGACGGTGATCTGGTCGGGCTGCGGGTAGTGCCAGCGCACCTGCACATCCCAGAACTTCACGCCATATACGCGCTCGGGCGGCGGGGTCTGGTAGGCCGGGCGCGGGTCTTGGGCCAGGCATTGCTCGATCAGTTCCACCAGCGGCTCGCCAAGGCGAAGGGCATGCTCATGGGCCTGGGGCAGGGCGCTGTCGCTCCAGGTCACCGCTATCGGTGCGGGAGGTGCACTGGCCATCTGGTTGGTCGCAGTGCTTACCGCGTCGGCATAAGGCACATAAGGCTTGATGTCGATGACCGGTGTGCCGTCGAGCAGGTCAATGCCCGACAGCAGCAGGCGCCCGGCTTCGACCTGCTCAAGGCGCACGACCGACTGGCCAATGCCGTTGGGCCGGTGCGTCGCGCGGGTGGCGAACACTCCCATGGAGGTATTGCCGCCCAGGCGCGGTGGGCGGACCTTGAGCCGGGGCTTGTCCTCCAGGGCCTGGTGGAACAGGAACAACAGCCAGACATGACTGACCTGCTCGAGGCCGGCCACCGCATCACCGCTGTTGAAAGGCGGCAGAAGTTCCAATACACCGCGGGCCGCAGGTGCCAGTTGGGGCTGGCGCGGGATCGCGAATTTTTCCTTGAAGCAGGAGCGGACGAAACCGATCGGTGCGACGCTGTAGTTCATCGTTGGCTTAGCCACGAACCCGCAGGGTCAGGCCCTTGAGGAAGTTGCGCAGCAACTGGTCGCCGCAGGGGCGGTAGTTGTTGTGGCCGACCTTGCGGAACAGGGCGCTCAGCTCCGGCTTGGACACCGGGAAGTCGGCCGCCTTGAGGATCGCATGCAGGTCGTCTTCCTTCAGCTCGAAGGCCACGCGCAGCTTTTTCATGATGATGTTGTTGGTCACCGGCAACTCGACCGGCAGCGCCGGGCGGCTGTCGTCCTTGCCGCGCTTGAAGATCACCAGGCCATCGAGAAAATGCGCGATGACTTCGTCGGGGCAGCGCTCGAAGCCTTCTTCGTCTTCTTTCTTGAGGTAGGAAACGATGTCATCGATGGCGACTTCGTAGCCGCTCAGCTTGATGATATCGGTCAGCTTGGCGTCATTGACGTCGAGCAGGTAGCGCAGGCTGCGCAGTACATCATTGTGAATCATGGTGACAATCCTGTTCGGGGCGCCGCCAGGGTGGCGGCGCCTTGTTGCTAGAATCTTTCGCTACTTGCAAGGTAGCGCCATTGGCCCAGGGGCAGCTTGCTCATGGAAACGCCGCCCAGGCGAATCCGGCGCATGCTCACCGGAGTGACGCCGACACTGCTGCACAGCAGGGCGATCAGGCCGGGTTGCGGGTTTTTCAGCACCATGCGCAGGCGCGTCTCGTTCTGCCAGCTGGCCTTGATCTTCGGCAGTTCATTGCCTTTCCAGTTGAAGCCGCGATTGAGTCGCTCCAGGCCGTGGGCGATCATCTGGCCGCTGACCTCGACGACGTACTCCTGTTCAAGCTTGGCCAGGTCGGCGTTGAGCTTGCGGGTGACGCGCCAATCCTGGGTGAACACCTGCAGGCCGCTGGCGCCTTGTTGCAACGGCGCAGCGCAGCTCAGGCGGGCGAAGTGGCCCTTGAGCGGGCGGCGGCCATCGCGGTGGGCCTCAGACAGGCTGTCGGCGTCGATGCTCTCGCAGGCGCTGTCGATGTCGAGTTCGGCGGGCTGGTGCAGCAGCAGGGTGACCGGCTCCAGGGCTTCGGCGCGTGCGCCGGCCTGTAGTTCGACCTTTTGCCCGGCCACCTTGAATTGCGGCTCGTCGACCACCGCGCCGTCCACGGTGACCCAGCCGCCTTCGATGTACAGCTCGGCCTCCCGTCGGGAGCAGCCGACCAGTTCAATAAGGCGTTTGGAAAGGCGAATGGGTTCAGACATGACGACAGCCGTAGGCACAGGGAAAGGTGGCTATTGTAACCGCCTGGGCAAGGCCTGGGCCGGCTACATTTGCCCATCGGGCCATTAATCTGCGATTTCGCGGCAATTCAGAAAAGTACGACACCTTCTGTCAGCCAATCTGAGCAGTCTTTGTCTGAATTAGCCTCAGATGCAGCAAGGGGTAGGGCTGACCCATGCCGTCCGTTTCCGAGCGTCCGACAATCTCGAATCCCTGATGCAGGTAGAAGCCTACCGCCTGGACATTTTGTTCATTGACATCGAGTTGCACGGCGTTCAGTTCGTCGATGGCATAGCGCAGCAAGCGCTTGCCCAGGCCCTGACCGCGCATCGCAGGGTCGACGAATAGCATTTCGACACGCCCCGCAGCAACCCCGGCAAAGCCGGTGATCCGTTGGCGGGCATCGCGGCAACAGATCAGCATCACTGCGTCCAGGTACTGGGTCAGCAGCAGTTCTCGCAACAGGCAGATGTAACTGTCGGGAATGAAGTCATGGGTAGCGCGCACGGACGCCTCCCAGACCCGCGCCAGCTCCGGGTAGTCGTCAAACCTGGGGGTATGGATGCCATTGTGCCTGTACATCGCGCGCTCTCCTTGGGCAACAGACAGAACGATAGTTGCAAAAAAAAGCCCCGCCAGGGACGGCGGGGCTATTTTTCAGCGGCGCGGCCTCAGACAGGTTCGGCCCACAGGTCGTACTCGTCGGCATCGACGACTTTGCAGCGCACCTTGTCGCCTGGCTTGAAGCCGTGGTCACCGTCGATGAACACGTTGCCGTCGATTTCCGGTGCATCGAAGAAGCTGCGGCCTACCGAACCCTGCTCTTCGACTTCGTCGATCAGCACTTCGATTTCCCGGCCGATGCGCAGTTGCAGGCGGGCGCTGCTGATGGCCTGCTGGTGGGCCATGAAGCGGTCCCAGCGGTCCTGCTTGATGTCATCCGGTACTTCGTCCAGGCCCAGGTCGTTGGCCGGGGCGCCTTCCACAGGCGAGTACTGGAAGCAGCCGACGCGGTCGAGCTGGGCTTCGGTCAGCCAGTCGAGCAGGTATTGGAAGTCTTCTTCGGTCTCGCCCGGGAAACCGACAATGAAGGTGGAGCGAATGATCAGGTCCGGGCACTGTTCGCGCCATTTCTTGATGCGCGCCAAGGTGCGGTCTTCGAAGGCTGGGCGCTTCATCGATTTGAGAACCTTGGGGCTGGCATGCTGGAACGGGATGTCCAGGTACGGCAGGATCTTGCCGGCCGCCATCAGCGGGATCACGTCGTCGACGTTCGGGTACGGGTAGACATAGTGCAGGCGCACCCAGGCGCCTAGGCTGCTCAAGGCTTCGCACAGCTCGAGCATGCGGGTCTTGACCGGGCGACCGTTCCAGAAGTCGGTCTTGTACTTGACGTCCACACCGTAGGCGCTGGTGTCCTGGGAGATCACCAGGATTTCCTTGACCCCGGCCTTGACCAGGCGCTCGGCTTCGCTGAGCACTTCGCCAACCGGACGGCTGACCAGCTTGCCGCGCATCGACGGGATGATGCAGAAGCTGCAGCTGTGGTTGCAGCCTTCGGAAATCTTCAGGTACGCGTAGTGGCGCGGGGTCAGCTTGACGCCCTGTGGCGGCACCAGGTCGATCAGTGGGTTGTGGTCCTTGCGTGGCGGTACCACTTCATGGACGGCAGTGACCACTTGCTCGTACTGCTGCGGGCCGGTAACGGCCAGCACGCTTGGGTGTACGTCGCGGATGTTGCCTTCTTCGACACCCATGCAGCCGGTGACGATGACCTTGCCGTTCTCCTTGATGGCTTCGCCGATCACTTCCAGGGACTCAGCCTTGGCGCTGTCGATGAAGCCACAGGTGTTGACCACCACCACATCGGCATCCTGATAGGTGGGCACGACTTCATAGCCTTCCATGCGCAGCTGGGTCAGGATGCGCTCGGAATCGACCAGGGCCTTGGGGCAACCCAGGGAAACGAAGCCGACCTTGGGCGTGGTGGGCGTAGGGGTGGTGGACATGACTAACCTCGGTGTTGAAGGGCTTGCCGGGCAGGTGAGCCGGGCAACCTTTGGCGGGCGTTTGAGGCGCCTCTGATCAAAAAGTGCGCAATTCTAGCGAGCGCAAAGTCACTTGACCAGCAGAAATACGACGAACGCTCAGCTATGCTTCGCGGCGATACGCCTGTGTTTGTCTCAACAGACTAGATTGCGGGAGTGGTGGATGGTTCAGACAAGCAGTCAGGCCGAATCCGGACAGTCGGCGGCAAAGCCGATCAGTCTGTTGGTGGCCGCGGTGGGGGTGGTTTACGGCGATATCGGGACCAGCCCGTTGTACACCCTCAAGGAAGTGTTCTCCGGTGACTATGGCGTTCCGGTCAACCACGACGGGGTACTGGGCATTCTGGCCCTGATCTTCTGGTCGCTGGTCTGGGTGGTCTCGATCAAGTACATGGTCTTCATCCTGCGCGCCGACAACCAGGGCGAGGGCGGCACCATGGCGCTCACTGCCCTGGCCAGGCGTGCTTCGGCGCCTTATCCCAAGCTGCGCGCGGTCATGGTGGTGTGCGGCCTGATCGGCGCGGCGCTGTTCTATGGCGACAGTATGATCACGCCGGCCATTTCGGTGCTGTCGGCAGTGGAGGGGATGGAGCTGGCGTTCGAGGGGATCGATCACTGGGTGGTACCGGTGGCATTGGTGGTGCTGGTGGGCTTGTTCCTCATCCAGAAGCACGGTACCGCCCGCATCGGTATTTTTTTCGGGCCGGTGATGGTCACCTGGTTCGTGGTCCTGGGGGCGCTGGGGGTGCACGGCATTGCCCAGAGCCCCGAAGTGCTCAAGGCGCTTAACCCGATGTGGGCTGTACGCTTCTTTATTGTCCATCCGGGCATGGGCGTGACGATCCTCGGGGCTGTCGTTCTGGCCTTGACCGGTGCCGAGGCGCTGTACGCCGACATGGGCCACTTTGGCCGCAAGCCGATTGCCCGCGCCTGGTTTCTCCTGGTACTGCCTGCGCTGGTGCTCAACTACTTCGGTCAGGGTGCCTTGCTGCTGCAGAACGCCGAAGCGGCGCGCAATCCCTTCTATCTATTGGCTCCGGGCTGGGCGTTGATACCGCTGGTCGGTCTCTCCACCCTGGCCACGGTAATCGCTTCCCAGGCGGTAATTTCCGGTGCCTTCTCCCTGACGCGCCAGGCAATCCAGCTCGGCTACGTGCCGCGCATGCAGATCCAGCACACCTCCAGCGACGAGCAAGGGCAGATCTACATCGGGGCGGTGAACTGGGCGTTGATGGTCGGCGTGGTCTTGCTCGTGCTGGGCTTCGAATCGTCCGGGGCGCTCGCCTCGGCCTACGGGGTGGCCGTGACCGGCACCATGCTGATGACGACGATTCTGGTCTCCACGGTAATGCTCTTGCTGTGGAAGTGGCCACCGGTACTGGCGGTGCCCGTGCTGCTCGGCTTCCTGTTCGTCGATGGCCTGTTCTTTGCGGCGAACGTTCCGAAAATTGTGCAGGGCGGGGCGTTTCCGGTGTTGGCGGGGCTGGTGCTCTTCATACTGATGACCACCTGGAAGCGCGGCAAGCAGATCCTTGTCGAACGCTTGGATGAAGGCAGCCTGCCCCTGCCGCTGTTCATCGGCAGTATTCGTGTGCAGCCGCCGCATCGGGTCGAGGGCACTGCCGTATTTCTCACAGCGCGGCCAGACGCCGTCCCTCATGCCTTGCTGCATAACATGCTGCACAACCAGGTCCTGCACAACCAGGTGGTGCTGCTGACGGTGGTCAGCGAAGACATGCCGCGGGTACCGGCGCAGCAGCGGTTCGAGGTGGAGACGTATGGCGAAGGGTTCTACCGGGTGCTGTTGCACTTTGGCTTCATGGACGAGCCGGACGTGCCGGCGGCGTTGAAGCTTTGTCATCTGGAGGGGCTGGACTTCAGTCCGATGCGAACCACCTTCTTCCTGAGTCGCGAGACGGTCATCCCCTCGCGCCTGGTGGGCATGGCACATTGGCGGGCGATGCTGTTTGCGTTCCTGTTGAAGAATGCCAACGGCAACCTGCGTTTCTTCAACCTGCCATTGAACCGGGTGATCGAGTTGGGGACCCAGGTCGAGATTTGACGGTCGCTGTGAAGGCGGGCTTGTCCTGCGATGATGTGCTGGCCACAAGGGCCTCATCGCCGGGCAAGCCCGTTGCTGCATTGGGTCAGTTCTGTGTGGCGACGCTGGTCTTGCCCTGGCGATTCTCGATGTCGCCGATCAAGCGCTTGGCCAGGGCGGGGTAGTTTTCGTCGAAGTGATGCCCGCCCGGCAGTTTCAGGCGCTCGCCCACCGCCGTGTGATCGGTGCAGCCGCTTTCATCGGCCTCTTCCTCGCCGTAGATACACACCACTTTCGAAGCCGGCAGCTTGGCCATCTCCGGCCCGGTTGGCGCCTCTTTGCCGGCATTGCCCAGCCAGCCCTCGACTTCAATCTCGAAGCTGCCACTGCGGGCAAAGGCCAGCAGGATTACCGCGTCGATGCGCTTCTGGTCTTCGGCCGGCAAGCGGTTGTAGATGGCTGGCAACACATCGGCGCCGAAGGAGTAGCCGGTCAGCACAAAGCGCTTGGTGCCCCACTTCTGGCGGTAGTGCTGCATCAACTCCGACAGGTCGATTGCACTCTGTTCGGGGGTCTTGTGTTGCCAGTAATAGCGCAGGGTGTCGATGCCCACCACCGGGTAACCCAGCTTGGCCATTTCGCCTGCTACGTCGCGGTCCAGGTCACGCCAGCCGCCGTCGCCCGACAAAAACAGGGTAACCGTGTCGGTGGTCTGGCCGGCCGGGACTTCCACCACAGGGATGCTCATCGCGTTGCCGTCTTCACCCACCAGCGCCTGGGTCAGCTGTGCCTTGAGAACCTGGGGCAGATGAATGTCGTAGTCGCTGATACTGGTTTCGGCGTTGGGCTGGTCGCGCACAAACGCGGCGCTGGCGTCATCCGGGTTGTCGTTCCAGGCCACGCTCCAATGGCCATGGGCGGCCGACTTGGGCAGGGGGGTGGCACAACCGGGACGCTCGACGTTGAAATCCACCGAAATGGCCTGGGCTTTGTCGTCATTCTGGTTTGCCAGCCAGCTCCAGGCCTGTGCAGCACCCGGGCCGATACCCGCCACCAGGGTGGCCGGGCCTTGCAGCTGTTGCAAGGCTTGCTGCAGGGCAGTTTGCTGCAAGGCGCAATCGGCGGGCGGCAGGATGACCTGGACCATCTGCGCCTCGCCACTCTGGCTCAGGTTCAGCAATTGTTTGTCGGTCAGGGCCAAGTCCTGGGGGACGGCAATGGCGACACGGGCCTTGGCCCGTGAGCCGGGGTTGACCCGGGTCAGGCTGCTGCCATCACCGAGGGTCAGGTGCTCAAGGCTGGGCTCGGGCGCCGGGCGTGTCCACAGCCAGAACACCAGGGCGGCGGCGAGCAGGCCCAGGGCCAGGAGTGCCAGAAGGTACAGCCAGTAGCGTCGAATCATCAGCGTTTCACCAATCCGGTCAGGCCGCCTGCGATCAGCGCGGCAGTGTCAGCCAGTGCCACCAGTGGATCGAGTCCGGCAGGCACGGCCATGTAGCGGGGTTCCCAGTCGGGCTGGAATTTGTCCTTGAAGCGGCGCAGGCCCTGGAAGTTGTAGAGCTGTTCGCCACGCTGGAACACCATCGAGCCCAGGCGTTGGGTGAGTGGGGCGCCGCGGCGCGGTTGCAGGCCCGACAGAGGCACCATGCCCAGGCTGAAACGGGCATAGCCCTGGGTCTTATAGTGTTGGATCAGGCCGATCATCATGAATTCCATGGTCAGCTTCGGTGCCTGGTGGTGAGCGCGCATCAGGTCGAGGCTGGCCAGTTCCCGGCTGTGGGTTTCCAAAAGGTTGGCAAAGGCCACGGGCTGGCCTTCGAAGCGGATCAGGGCGATGCGAAAGTGCTGCAGGTACTCGGGGCTGAAGCGACCGAGGGAGAAGCCTTTCTCGCGCACGTTCTTGCCGGTTAGCCAGGCATCGGAGATGGCCTTGAGCGCTTCGAGCGGCGCCTGCCCCGGCTCATGCACTTCCAGGCTCAGACCGTCGCGCCCGCCGCGATTCCAGGTATAGCGCAAGTCTTTCATCTCCTTGCCCTTGGCTTCCAGGTCGAAGCGGTTGAGGTCGACCCGGGCTTCTTCCCCCAGCTTGATCGCGGTCAGGCCGATGTCCATATAGAACGGCAGGTTCTCGGCGCGCACCTGGTAGAACACCGGGCGGGCATGGTGCACGTCGCACAGGTCGCGAAACTGCCAGATCATTTCGGCGCGCTTGTGGGGCGGGCCGATCGGGTCGTACAGGGCGACCAGGCTGCGGCCGCGACGGGCATACATCAGGAAGGCATCGTCATCGGGGTGGAACAGCAGCGCCTTGTCGCCGGTCAGGGCCAGGCCACCATCGGGCTGATCCGAGGCCTGGAGAATGCGGCTGGCCCGTTGCAGTTCATCAGCATTGGGCAAGTGGATCACCGGGCGTGCGGTGCGCAGCAGCCAGGTCAGCGCAACCACCACCAGCAGCACCGCGCTACCCAATGCCGAGCGTAGCCCGCGGGGCGCGTCGGCATCCAGGGTGAACTGCCACCACAGCTGATGGCTGTAGGGCACGTCCTGGTAAGCGAACAACAGCAGCCAGATCGAGGCGCCAATGACGCATGCGCTGGCTGCCAGGTAGACCGGCGAGAAGGGCAGTTCCAGCAGGCGGCTGGGGCGATAGAACGAACGGCGAAACAAGGCCAGCAGGCAGGCCGTGAAGGTAAGGATGGTAGCTTCTTCCCAGTCGAAACCCTTGAGCAGCGAGAGCAGGGCGCCTACCAGAAGCAGGATGGTGGTCAGTATCCAGGCGGCAGACAGGCGTCGACGCAGGCCCTGTGCCAGCAGCAGGCACAGTACGCCAATCAGGCTGGCGCCAAAGTGCGAGGCATCAATGAGGCGGTGGGGGATAAGAAAGCCCAGATGCTCTAGGCGGCCGTCGATTTCCGGTGTGGCGCCAGAAAACAGCAAGACCACGCCGGAAAGGAACACCAGTACCGCCAGCACAGGGGCGGCAAGCCCGGAAGCGGCCTTGATGGCCTGGCGAGTAACGATGAAACGCTGAGCTTCGTTGACCAGCAGTATCACGCAGGCCAGCAGCAATGGCATGACCACGTAGATCAAGCGGTACAAAAGCAAGGCCGCAGCCAGCGGTGCAGCACCAAGCTGATCGGCAAAGGCGGCCAGAAGAATCGCCTCGAACACCCCGACGCCACCGGGAACATGGCTAAGCACGCCCGCAGCCAGGGCCAGCAGGTACACCAGCAAGAAGGCGCCGAAGGGCGGCGCTTGCGGAAGCAGCAGGTACAGCACGGTCGCCGCAGCGGCAACATCCAGGGCGGTGATCAGCAGTTGCAACAAGGTCAGGCGGGCGCCCGGCAGGGTCAAGGTGCGCCGACCGATCCTTACCAGCAGGCTGTCTACCCGTGGTTGTTCCGGCAGGCGTCGACGGTACAGGCCATAAATCAGCAACGCGGCCAGGCCCAATACGGCCAGTGCAATGCTGGCCAGCAAGGCTTGCGGCAAGTGCAGCGCAGCGGCTGCGGCGGGCAGGTTGCTCAGTGTCGCCAGGGCTGCCAGCGGCGGCAGCGCACAGCCCAGTGACAAGCTGGCGAACAGGGTCATGCGCGCCACTTCGGCAGCACCAACACCTTGGCGGGCGTACAGCCGGTATCGCACCGAGCCGCCGGAGAGCAGCGACAGGCCAATGGCGTTACCAATGGCAAAGGCGCTGAAGCCTCCCATGATCAACGTACGAGCGGGCAGCTCGACAGCGGCGTAGCGGCTGGCCGACCACTCGTAACCCAGCAGGATAATGAAGCCGACTACCGTCGCCAGCACCGCTCCGGCCAGGGCAGAGGGTGGCACGCTGAGCAGCGAATCATGCAGGGCGTAGATGTCCAGTTCGCTGAGCAAGTGGCGGCAGGCGATCAGGGCAATGGTGAACAGCAGCAAGGTGACGGCCAGGCCGATGGGTTGCCGATAGCGACTCAAGCGGTCAAGCCAGCGCAGGTGCTGGACGGCATTGGGTAATGCAGTGGTGATGGGGGCTTCTGTTTCAGGCGTCTGGGTGCGCATCAATCACCTCGTGGGTGGTGAGCGCCAGGATGAACGTATCCAGCCAAGGTACCAATCCCTATGGAAAGTAGTGGCCGCTATGATCGGGCCGCTGCCTGCATTGAGGATAGTTAAAGAATATTTATGTTGCGCAGGCGCAGGCGAGGGGCTGAATCGCAGATGCAAAAAAGGCCACTTTTTGCAAAGTGGCCTTTTCTGTTGTTTGGTTGCGGGAGCCGGATTTGAACCGACGACCTTCGGGTTATGAGCCCGACGAGCTACCAGACTGCTCCATCCCGCGTCTGATGTGGCGGATTCTACAGCGTTTGGCAAAGCTGTCAACGCTTAATTATTGATTTACAATAATTTTATGCCTGGGCACTTTCTTCAGGCAAAGAAAAAGGCCACTCGTTAGAGTGGCCTTTCTTTGAATCTGGTTGCGGGAGCCGGATTTGAACCGACGACCTTCGGGTTATGAGCCCGACGAGCTACCAGGCTGCTCCATCCCGCGCCTGTGAGATGAATTCTACAGTTATGCGCTGGGGTGTCAAGCGCTCATTTTAAGAAATCCTTTTTTCTTCAAATGCTTAGCGCTCTCTATTGGTGCCGCAGGGCAGTTGTACCGTGGCTTGCAGGGTAAAAATGTGTATGTTTATCCAGTGCCTGTGATGCGCGGGGCGTGGCGCAATGAGATACTGCCTACCCGCCCAACTACCTTTGCCTACGGTTGACGATGTCCCAGCGCAAGATCATCCACATTGATTGCGATTGCTTTTATGCCGCCATCGAGATGCGTGACGACCCGCGCCTGGCGGGGCGTCCGCTGGCCGTGGGCGGCTCGGTGGAACGGCGCGGGGTGATTGCTACCTGCAATTATGAGGCGCGTGCCTACGGCGTGCGGTCCGCGATGTCGTCCCGACATGCCCTCAACCTGTGCCCCGACCTGTTGATCGTCAAGCCACGCATGGATGCCTATAAAGAAGCATCCCGCGAGATCCAATCGATTTTTCGCGACTACACCGACTTGATCGAGCCGCTGTCGCTGGATGAAGCCTACTTGGATGTGTCGGACAGCTCCTGGTTCGCGGGCAGTGCAACGCGCATTGCTGCCGATATCCGTCGACGGGTGGCCCAGCAACTGCACATCACGGTGTCGGCCGGTGTGGCTCCAAACAAGTTCCTGGCCAAGATCGCCAGCGACTGGCGAAAGCCCAACGGCTTGTTTGTCGTTACACCTGATCAAGTGGAAGATTTCGTCGCAGCGTTGCCGGTCGGCAAGTTGCATGGCGTGGGCAAGGTGACGGCAGACAAGCTCGGCCGCCTGGGCATCATCAGTTGCCTCGACCTGCGCGGTTGGACGCGCTTGGCCCTGGCCCGAGAATTTGGCAGTTTTGGTGAGCGTCTGTGGGGGCTGGCGCGAGGAGTCGACGATCGTCCAGTGCACAACGACAGTCGCCGGCAGTCGGTGAGCGTTGAAAACACCTATGACACCGACTTGCCGGACCTGGCCAGTTGCCTGGAGAAGCTGCCTGAGCTGCTGGAAACCCTGGCGGGACGCATGGCGCGTATCGACGACAGTTACCGGCCGGGCAAGCCCTTCGTTAAAGTGAAGTTTCACGATTTTACCCAGACCACCCTTGAGCAAGCCGGAGCAGGGCGGGATCTTGGCAGTTACCAGCTACTGCTGAGCCAGGCGTTTGCCCGGGGCAGCAAGCCGGTGCGGCTGTTGGGGATCGGTGTGCGCTTGCAGGATTTGCGTGGGGGCCATGAGCAATTGGAACTGTTTGCGCGCGACTGAATGAAAAAACGCCAGCAAGCTGGCGTTTTTCAAGGGTGAGGTTGCTCAGTGTACGCCAGGGTCGGCGACCAGGCGGCCGGCATCCTTGGTCAGGGACTGCAGAAACTCCTGTTGCAGCTCAGGATCGTTGCGAGTCAGCTCGATCAGGCTCTGCTCCAGTTCGCTGGCTTCCTCTTCCAGACCCAGCTCCGACAGTCGCTTGACCCGGTGCACCCACTGGCTGACTTCGTCGTCTTCCAGGTCGTCGAAGATCAGGTCGTGAGCTTCAACCAGTTTGCCGCGCAAGGCGCTGCTGATCAGCAGGCTGGCGTCACCGCGCACGTTGTTGTCTTCGTCGGCAACTTGCAGGTGCAAGGTGCCGATATGGGTCAAATTCTGCTCGGTGAACGGGCTGTCGAGCAGGTTCAGGTGCAGTACGCCGTTGCGGTCTGTGGCCAGCGTGTGGCCGACCTTGCCGGCCTTGACCTCGACCGGACGATCGCTCCACGGCAGGCTGGTGTATTCCTGGCGTTTGTCCTTCTGCACCTCGGTGATCCCGGCAAGGTTCTGCTGGGCGCGGCCGTTGGACTGAGTGTTCATGAGCGGGTTGAGCCCATCGACGCCATAGCTCAGCCAGTCATGCGTCACGCTTTCGGGCAGGTTGCCCAGGGCGAAAATGTTGACCACGTTGGCGCCGACGCCAGCGACCACGGCTACCGCGCCCAGGGGGATTTCGTAGACTTCCCGCCAGGGCTGGTAAGGCGTGTAGCGATCATAGCGACGCGTCACTTCGAACTCGGTAACTTCGAAGTTCTTCTGTTCGTTGATGCGCACACGCCGTTGCGGTAGCTCGAGTACCTTGGGGTCCCCGACATCGATCTGCAGGCTGTGTTCGAGCAGCTTGCGCTCGATGCGTTCCTCATGCTCGCTGCGCTGGGACATCTGGTTGGCGCAGCCGCTGAGCAACAGGGCGCCGCACAGTGCGGCGCCTCCCAGGGTAAAGGTACTTCGCTTGAACATGATTACTCTTGCGTTAGCTTAGCGGCGGATGCGGGCTTGCAGGAAGGACAGCACCTCGGCCAGTGGCAGCGGTTGCGCGTCACGCTCCTTGCGGTGCTTGTATTCCAGGTTGCCTTCGGCCAGGCCGCGATCGCTGATCACGATCCGGTGTGGAATGCCGATCAGTTCCATGTCGGCGAACTTGATCCCAGGGCTGGTTTTCTTGTCGCGATCGTCCAGCAGTACTTCGAAACCTGCGGCGGTCAGCTCGGCATAGAGCTTGTCGGTGGCTTCGCGAACCTGTTCGGTCTCGTAGCGCAGCGGTACCAGGGCGATCTGGAACGGGGCCAGGGTGTCGCTCCAGATTATGCCGTTCTCGTCGTAGTTCTGCTCGATGGCGGCAGCCACCACGCGGGATACGCCAATACCGTAGCAACCCATGCTCAGGGTTACCGGCTTGCCGTTCTCGCCCAGTACCTGGCACTTGAGCGCTTCGCTGTACTTGGTGCCCAGCTGGAAGATATGCCCCACCTCGATGCCGCGCTTGATCACCAGGGTGCCCTTGCCGTCCGGGCTCGGATCGCCTTCGACGACATTGCGCAGGTCGGCCACTTCAGGGACGGGGAGGTCACGCTCCCAGTTCACGCCAAAGTAGTGCTTGTCGTCGATGTTGGCGCCGATGCCGAAGTCGCTCATCAGTGCTACCGAGCGGTCGATGATGCAAGGCAACGGCAGGTTCAGCGGGCCGAGGGAGCCAGCGCCTGCGCCAATGGCCACGCGCAGTTCTTCGTCGGTGGCCATGACCAGCGGGCTGGCAACCTGTGGCAGGTTGGCGGCCTTGATTTCGTTCAGTTCGTGGTCGCCGCGAACGATCAGGGCAATCAGCTTGCCTTCTTCGGCGGCACGCACGATCAGGGTCTTAACGGTTTTTTCGACCGGCAGGCGGTAGTTTTCCACCAGTTGTGCGATGGTCTTGGCGTCCGGGGTATCGACCAGGCGCAGTTCTTCGGTCGGCGCAGGGCGCACGGTTTCCCGAGGAATGGCTTCGGCTTTCTCGATGTTGGCGGCGTAGTCGGAGCTGTCGCTGAAGATCACATCGTCTTCACCGGACTCGGCCAATACGTGGAATTCGTGGGAGTAGCTGCCACCGATGGAGCCGGTATCAGCCTGCACTGGGCGGAAGTCCAGGCCCAGGCGGGTAAAGACGTTGCTGTAGGCCTGGTGCATGCGGTCATAGGTTTCCTGCAGGGAAGCCTGGTCGGCATGGAAGGAGTAGGCGTCCTTCATGATGAATTCGCGGCCACGCATCAAGCCGAAGCGTGGGCGGATCTCGTCACGGAATTTGGTCTGGATCTGGTACATGTTCAGCGGCAGCTGTTTATAGCTGTTGAGCTCATTACGGGCCAGGTCGGTGATCACCTCTTCGTGGGTAGGGCCCACGCAGAAATCGCGACCATGACGGTCCTTGAGGCGCAGCAGCTCAGGGCCGTACTGCTCCCAGCGACCGGATTCCTGCCACAGCTCGGCAGGCTGGATGCTGGGCATCAACACTTCCAGGGCACCGGCGGCGTTCATTTCCTCGCGCACCACCGTTTCGACCTTGCGCATTACCCGAAGGCCCATCGGCAGCCAGGTATAAAGGCCGGAGGCGAGTTTGCGGATCATGCCGGCGCGCAGCATCAGCTGGTGGCTGATGACCACTGCATCGGACGGGGTTTCTTTCTGGGTAGCGAGCAAATATTGACTGGTACGCATGGTAGGCCGTTGTCGGTTGCTTGAACTTTAAATGACCCCGCATTGTACGGGGGCGATTCGGTGGCGTACAGGATGCCGGAGCACGAAGGTGTTGTCAGCCCGAATCGACACAAGAAAAAGCCCGGCAGTGCCGGGCTTTTTGTACCGAGATTACCGAAAGCCCAGGGCTTACAGGATGCTCAGTGGGTACTCGACGATCAGGCGCAGCTCGTCGATGGACGGCGAACCGTAGTAGACGCCGTCGGCGGAGCGGTAGGTGGCCTGGCGGACGCGGAAGCTCAGGTCCTTGGCTGGGCCATCTTGCAGGACATACTTGGCTTCGATGTCGCGTTCCCATTCCTTGCCGTTGGTGGTGCCTTCGACGTTGGCGCCTTCACCGGTGACGTAGCGAGCCATGAAGCTCAGGCCTGGTACGCCATAGCTGGCCATGTTCAGGTCGTAGCGAGCCTGCCAGGATTTTTCGTCTTCGGCGTTGAAGTCGGAACGGGCCACGGAGTTGGCCAGGAAGATGGTGCCGCCACCGTCCACGCCGTAGGCGTAGTCACCGTCACCGGTAATTTGCTGGTGGGCGATGGTGAAGGTGTGAGCGCCGATGTTGTAGGCGGCCGAGAGGCTGTACGCCTGGTTGTCCAGTTCGGTTTCACCGTCGAAGGTGCGAACCAGGCCAGCGCCGTCGCTCTTGGTGTCGTAGAAGTTGACGTCGAAGACCAGGCCGGAATCATCGCTGATAGGCAGGGCCCAGTTGATGTTGGCGTAGTACTTGCGCCAGTAGTCTTCAACTTTCGAGTAGTAGAGGCTGGTGCTCAGGTTGTCGGTGAAGGCGTAGGTGCCGCCGAACACGTCAGCCTTGGTCAGGTGCAGGCTGTCGCGGAAGGTCTGGGCTTGAGCGTTCAGGCCGGTGAAGTGACCCGCGTGCAGGGTCAGGCCTTTGATCTCATCCATGGTGATGAGCGCGCCTTCGGCAACTTCTGGCAGCAAGCGGCTGTCGTCAGTGGCCAGAACCGGCAGGGCGGTGAATTGGTTGCCGACTTTCAGCACGGTGTCGGAGATGCGCAGTTTGACCGCGCCGCCACCCTCGGAGTAGTCATCTTGCGAACGACCGTCGGAACCCTCAGGGAACAGGCCGGTACCCGCGCGACCCTTGCCGCTGTCCAGCTTCAGGCCCAGCATGCCGATGGCATCGACACCAAAGCCGACGACGCCCTGGGTGAAGCCTGACTCGTAGGTGCCGAGGAAGCCCAGGCCGGTTTCTTCTACGCGGCTTTGCGAGCCGTTAGGTACGTTGCGAAAGTCACGGCTGAAATACAGCATGCGGGTTTTGACATTGAGCTTGCTGTCTTCGATAAAACCTTTGGACTCATCCTGAGAAGAGGCCACAGCCATCTGCGAGGTGCCGGCTGCAACAGCCAGGGCGATAATGCTCCACTTCATCACGCGCATCGTGATTTGCTCCTTTGGTTTTTAGGAAGAGTACTGCCGTCGCCGATTGGTTTTTTTATGCGGCGCGGCTCTTTCTTTTTGTGTCGGCGGAAATGTATATCACGCAGACTGTTGTTTGCGATATGGGGGAAAAGATACTTTCGGTAACTTTACGGTCATGTCGCTAACTGTTATGTCCCTGTCGCAAATCACGTCCCGAATTTACGGGGCGTACAACTCCAGCGCTGTTCAAGACGGTAGAGGAGGTAGGTCAGTACACGCTATCCCCGATTCCCCGAACTCCCTGGTTCACCCATGCAGCTGTTGTTATTTGTCGCGCTCCACCGCAGCAATGCAGGTGTCGTGCCGACTGTGGCGGATGAGAAAGCAATAACCGTGCTCAAAACGTGGGGCAGTTCACGAAATTTTCACTTGGACCGGGGCTGAAGCGAGCGAACCCCCGTAAAACCGGGGGCTAAGAACCTTTGGTTAGCTTGGGTTGGCCAGCTGGGAATAAGCGAGAAAGTTGCCCTGAGAGTCAAAGCGTTACCGGGCATTGAGGTGTGCTGAGTAGTTTGCGGATGCTTTGTGGGCTCGATGGTGTCGATAGGCTCTATTTTGGTGCGAAAAGTAGCGTTTCGTAACCCGGGTGCTCGTTACCACCTCCCTTGGGGGCAGGAAAGTCGACCGGGGCATGTGAACCAAAGCAGTGCAATCCGCTATTCAATAGCAGGTCGGCAATGCTCTGGCGAGCGATCGGAGGTATCCTGCAGCAAGCGGTCTGCAGCACAGGTCAGGTGCGCGTGGGCGAGGTATTAAACAGTTGTAGGAGATTTTCAGTGTTTGTTATGGATCCGCGTCTGCAGGAAGACACCTTCGTTCTGGGCGACTTCCCTCTTAGTCGGCTCTTGTTGAGCAAAGACGCCAACTATCCCTGGTTTATTCTGGTGCCGCGTCGCGCCGATATCAGTGAATTGTTTCAACTTGATGACAAAGACCAGCAGCAACTCTGGGGCGAAACCACGGCCCTGGCTGAAACCCTCAAGGACAGTTTTGCCGCCGACAAGATGAATGTCGCCACACTGGGCAATGTCGTCAGTCAATTGCACATGCACGTTATTGTGCGTCGACGCAATGATCCGGCCTGGCCTGCCCCGGTCTGGGGAAACAAACCGGCGGTTGCCTACACTGCCGAGCAGGTCGCGGACATTCGCCAGCGTCTCAAAACGGTTCTGGATGATGACTTCACATTTGCCGAGGAGTGAATCATGACGCTTGAAACGCGGATTACCGAATTGGAAAGCCGCCTGGCATTTCAGGACGACACGCTGCAGGCCCTCAATGATGTGCTGGTCGATCAGCAGCGAGTGGTGGAGCGCCTGCAATTGCAGATGGCGGCGTTGCTCAAGCGATACGAGGAAATGGTCGGGCAGTACCAGAGCAGTGAGGAAGAAGCGCCCCCGCCTCATTATTAAGAGGCAACCCCCCTTGATGGTGGAGGCAGGTACAAAAAAACCGCGGTCGCTCAGGCGCCGCGGTTTTTTGTTTGCGGTGGATCAGCGCCGTGGGGCGGCGATTACATCTTCAGCTTGCAGGCCCTTGTCGCGGTTCATGACCGAGAACTCGACGCGCTGGCCTTCGACCAGGACGCGGTGGCCTTCGCCACGAATGGCGCGAAAGTGGACGAAGATGTCGTCGCCCGAGTCGCGGGAGATGAAACCGAAGCCCTTGGACGTGTTGAACCACTTCACCGTGCCGGTATCGCGGTTGCTCATGTCGTACTGGGTATGAGAGGTGCGGGTAGAGCCAGTCCTGATGAAGGCGGCAGCCAGGTGCAGCATTACCGCAAGCAGGGTGCAGCCAAGTGCTGGCAGGTTGCCCAGTTCCGGGCGGGCCAGCAGGGTGAGGGTCTGCAGGACCACGGCAGCGACCAGCAGGCCGCTGGCCAGGCGTTGCAAGTGCAGGCGAGCACCTTTGTAGTGCTGCGGTACCACGGGGGCAAGCAGCAGGTTGAGCAGGCCGAAAAGTGCCAGGTAGACGGCCTCCGGTTGCTGCACGAGTGAAACGGCATCGGCCCTGAGGCTGGGTATGAAGGACAGCAGCAAGGCTGCAGCGCCCGTCAACAAGTGGACGATCTTGAACATGTTGGTTGGCTCACATTGATAAGGCAGATCACAGGAAGAGCTGACGTCACGGCGCGCATTGGGTTAAGAAGCGCAAAAACGTGAGAAGAAGGCCAGCCTATGCGCCCCTGCACTAACAATCCTCAGGGACGGCACGCTGCCTATTTAACAGCAAAGCCCCAGGCTTCTCAAATGATCGGCAAGCCGCGTGTCGCTTGGCCTTGCGGCAGCCTGCTGCACTGTGTCGCAGGTCGGAGGCTGCAGGGGGTGGCAACTCTTGATACAGTGGGGTGTACCTGCTTGATGATCAAGCATCATGGAAAGGGGAATGATATGGCAATTGATATTGGTATAAGCGAAGAAGATCGCAAGTCTATCGTCGACGGCTTGTCGCGACTGTTGTCGGATACTTATGTACTTTATCTGAAGACCCATAACTTCCACTGGAACGTGACCGGGCCTGCCTTTCGTACATTGCATTTGATGTTCGAGGAGCAATACAACGAGTTGGCCCTGGCTGTGGACTCCATTGCCGAGCGCATTCGCGCCCTGGGGTTCCCGGCGCCCGGCGCTTATTCGATCTACGCGCGCCTGTCGTCCATCAAGGAAGAAGAAGGAGTACCGGCTGCCAATGAAATGATCAAGCAACTGGTGGAAGGGCAGGAGGCCGTGACCCGTACGGCTCGCAGCATCTTCCCGCTGCTGGACAAGGTCAGCGACGAGCCCACTGCCGACTTGCTCACCCAGCGCATGCAAGTACACGAGAAAACTGCCTGGATGTTGCGCTCGTTGCTCGAAGAAAAGTAATGGCCGCATCACTTTAAAGCGCTCGTGCCTGGAAACAGGCCCGGGCGTTTTTCATTGAGGGGGAAGCGTTTCTTTCGTTTCATTATTCCCGGCGTTTTGCCGAGTAATCCTACGGCGAGAGTGAGTTGGTCTGCTGGAATCAAACAGTACGGCGGCGCTTTATTAAGGCATGTTCCCGAGCGGACGAGTGGCCCGGGATTGTTTCCCTGTTCGATAAACGCGCGTGGTGCTGGCGATGCCTGGATGGATGGATGACAGGAAGTGTGTGGGTGGGATTGGCGAGGAAGGTGTCGATCCGTTCGAGGCCGATTTCAACATGAGCCTGGCGCAGCCGCTCTCCCGTTCGGTGCGCCTGAACGGGTTTTCCACGTGCCTGCGCCTCGAGCAGGTCTATTGGCGGATCCTCGAACGTATCGCCACAGCCAATCGATGCTCGGTCAACGCCGTGCTGTCGTACGTGGACCGAGAGGTACACCTGCGCCACGGTGGGGTGAAAAACTTCAGTGGCCTGATCCGGGTGGTCTGCGTGGCCTATCTGCTGGGGACGCAAGTGACACGCTAGTCAGTGCCGGGCTGCACAGCACTCCTTAACCATATATAATCCCGCGCTTTACTGCCTGAACCAGCCTGCGCTGTGGTTAACGAGACACGCCTATGCCCATGTACGACTATCAATGTGCTTCCTGTGACCACCAGATGGAAGTCCTCCAGAAGCTCAGCGCCGCGCCGTTGACCGATTGCCCGGCGTGCCAGAAGCCCGAGCTCAAGAAGCTGATTTCTGCGCCAGGTTTTCGCCTGGGCGGTACAGGTTGGTACGAAACCGACTTCAAGACCGGTGCCAAGAAGAACCTCGCAGGCGGCGACAAGGCCGACTGAGTTGAATTGCACCGGCAGGGTCTTGCACTATTAGCCCTTTGTGGCGCCAAGGCCTCCACTGAACATACGAATGACGAGAAGCGAAACCACCATCATGATGCGCAGCCATTATTGCGGCCAACTGAACGAGAGCCTGGAAGGTCAGGAAATTACCCTTTGCGGATGGGTCCATCGTCGCCGCGACCACGGCGGGGTGATTTTCCTCGATATCCGTGATCGCGAAGGCATGGCCCAGGTCGTCTTCGACCCGGATCGCGCAGACAGCTTTGCCGCTGCCGACCGCGTGCGCAGCGAGTACGTGGTGCAGATCACCGGTAAGGTGCGTCCGCGTCCGGCTGGCGCTGTCAACGCCAACATGGCTTCCGGCGCCATCGAAGTACTTGGCTACGAGCTGACCGTGCTGAACGAAGCGGAAACCCCGCCGTTCCCGCTCAACGAGTACTCCGACGTCGGCGAAGAAACCCGCCTGCGCTATCGGTTCATCGACCTGCGTCGTCCAGAAATGGCCGAGAAGCTGCGCCTGCGCTCGCGGATCACTTCCAGCATCCGTCGCTACCTCGATGAAAACGGCTTCCTGGACGTCGAGACGCCGATCCTCACCCGTGCCACTCCTGAAGGTGCGCGTGACTACCTGGTGCCAAGCCGTACCCACGCCGGCAGCTTCTTTGCCTTGCCGCAGTCGCCACAGCTGTTCAAGCAGCTGCTGATGGTCGCCGGTTTCGACCGCTACTACCAGATCGCCAAGTGCTTCCGTGACGAAGACCTGCGTGCCGACCGCCAGCCGGAATTCACCCAGATCGACATCGAGACCAGCTTCCTCGATGAATCCGAGATCATGGGCCTGACCGAAAACATGATCCGCAAGCTGTTCAAGGAAGTCTTGGACCTGGAGTTCGGCGAATTCCCGCACATGACTTTCGAAGAAGCCATGCGCCGCTACGGTTCCGACAAGCCAGACCTGCGCATTCCGCTGGAACTGGTCGATGTTGCCGATCAGCTCAAGGACGTCGAATTCAAGGTCTTCAGTGGTCCGGCCAACGATCCGAAGTGCCGCGTAGCCGCCCTGCGTGTACCTGGCGCCGCCAGCATGCCGCGTAGCCGCATCGACGAGTACACCAAGTTCGTCGGAATCTACGGTGCCAAGGGCCTTGCCTACATCAAGGTCAACGAGCGCGCCAAGGGCGTCGAAGGCCTGCAGTCGCCGATCGTCAAGAACATCCCTGAAGCCAACCTCAATGTGATCCTCGATCGCGTTGGTGCGGTCGATGGTGACATCGTTTTCTTCGGCGCCGACAAGGCCAAGATCGTCAGCGAGGCGCTGGGCGCCCTGCGGATCAAGGTCGGCAACGACTTCAACCTGCACACCTGCGAGTGGGCGCCGATGTGGGTTGTCGACTTCCCGATGTTCGAAGAGAACGACGACGGCAGCTTCACCGCGCTGCACCACCCGTTCACCGCGCCCAAGTGCAGCCCCGAAGAGCTGGAGGCCAACCCGGCCACCGCCCTGTCGCGCGCCTACGACATGGTCCTCAACGGTACCGAGCTCGGTGGCGGTTCGATCCGTATCCACCGCAAGGAAATGCAACAGGCGGTGTTCCGTCTGCTGGGTATCGAAGCGGCTGAACAGGAAGAGAAGTTCGGCTTCCTGCTCGACGCTCTGAAGTTCGGTGCGCCGCCTCACGGTGGTCTGGCCTTTGGCCTGGATCGCCTGGTCATGCTGATGACCGGCGCGCAGTCGATTCGTGAAGTCATCGCCTTCCCGAAAACCCAGAGTGCTGCCTGTGTCATGACCCAGGCCCCAGGCCTGGTCGATGCCAAGGCCCTGCGCGAGTTGCACATCCGTCTGCGCGAACAGCCCAAGGCTGAGTAAGCAGACCCCGGGCGCATCCACATGGATGCGCCTTTGCGTTCAGCGGTACAGATTTCATGGTTCCTGCCCGGTGTCATGCCGGGCAGGTGCGTAGTATTGTTTCAAAGGATTCGGAGTGCGTTATGGCTGGTCATTCCAAATGGGCAAACATCAAGCACCGCAAGGAGCGTCAGGACGCCAAGCGGGGCAAGATCTTCACCAAGTGGATTCGTGAGTTGACCGTCGCCGCCAAGCAGGGCGGTGGCGATCCGAACTCCAACCCGCGGCTGCGCCTGGCCCTGGACAAGGCCCTGGGTGCCAACATGAGTCGCGACATCATCGATCGGGCCGTTGCCCGTGGTGCTGGCGCTACCGAAGCCGACAACGTCGAAGAGCTCAGCTACGAGGGCTACGGCCCAGGCGGTGTAGCGATCATGGTCGAGGCCATGACCGATAACCGGAACCGTACGGCTGCTGCGGTGCGTCATGCATTCAGCAAGTGCGGTGGCAACCTGGGAACGGATGGCTCGGTGGCTTACCTGTTCGAGCGCAAGGGGCAGATCTCCTTTGCCGCCGGCACCGATGAAGACGCGCTGATGGAAGCGGCCATGGAAGCCGATGCCGATGATGTGGTCAGCAATGATGACGGCTCGTTCGATGTCTTCACCTCGTTCGCCAGCTTCTATGCCGTGCGCAACGCGCTGGAAGAGGCCGGCTTCAAGGCGGCGGACGCGGAGATCGTGATGCAGCCGACCACCAGCGCCGAACTGGACCTGGACGGCGCACAGAAGGTGCTCAAGCTGATCGACATGCTCGAGGACCTGGACGACGTGCAGAACGTCTACTCCAACGCCGAGATTCCGGACGAAGTGATGGAAAAACTCAGCTAAGGTACAGACCTGGCTGGTTGGAAGCCGGACCCGCCTGCAGTTGCGATGCGACTGCAAGCGGGTCCGGCTTCTGTCTTTGGAACGACGCCCACGGGCGTCAATGAATACGCAGGCGATATGACTCTGATTCTTGGCATCGACCCCGGCTCGCGCATCACCGGCTACGGTGTGGTGCGCCAGGGGGCGCGGGGCTGCGAATATGTGGCATCCGGGTGTATTCGAACCGGCAGCGGCGAGTTGCCGGAGCGCTTGCAGATTGTGTTTCGCGGTGTGCGTGAAATCATTCGGCAGTATGGGCCGGTGACCATGGGCATTGAGCGGGTGTTCATGGCACGCAACGCCGATTCGGCGCTCAAGCTGGGCCAGGCCCGCGGCGCGGCTATCGTTGCGGCCATCGAAGAAGGTCTGGAGATTGCCGAATACAGTGCGACCCAGGTCAAGCAGGCGGTTGCCGGTACCGGCGGGGCCAACAAGGAACAGGTGCAGATGATGGTCATGCACCTGCTCAAGTTGACCCAGAAGCCGCAAATAGATGCCTCCGATGCCCTGGCCATCGCCCTGTGCCATGCGCACACGCGTTCCAGCCTGTTGCCCCACGGCCTGGGCACCGCTCGCAGCCGTAGCGGACGCTTGCGGCTCTGATAGCATCATGAGTTGAAACAAATTTTGACCGGGCAATGCCTTCGGCCATTGCATTTGCTGTTAGGGTTGACCGGTTGTTTGCCGGCGCCCATGAGGAAGGATCGCAACGTGATTGGACGTTTGCGCGGCACACTGGCTGAAAAGCAGCCGCCGCACCTGATTGTCGATGTCAACGGCCTGGGCTATGAACTCGAAGTGCCCATGACTACCCTGTACCGTCTGCCCAAGGTAGGTGAGGCCGTGACCTTGCATACCCATCTGGTGGTGCGCGAGGATGCTCACCTACTCTACGGCTTCCATGAAAAGCGCGAGCGAGAGCTGTTCCGCGAGCTTATCCGGCTCAACGGCGTCGGCCCCAAGCTGGCCCTGGCGCTGATGTCGGGTCTGGATGTCGATGAGCTGGTGCGCTGTGTCCAGGCGCAGGACGCCTCGGCCCTGGTCAAGGTGCCTGGTGTCGGCAAGAAAACCGCAGAACGCCTGCTGGTCGAGCTCAAGGACCGATTCAAGGCCTGGGAAACCTCGCCGGCTATGTTCGCCCTGGTACCGAACGGTCCCTCGCCGATTGCCACCGTATCCAGTGCCGAGGCCGATGCCGTGAGCGCCCTGATCTCGCTGGGCTACAAGCCCCAGGAGGCCAGCAAGGCGGTTGCCGCCGTCGACGCCAAGGGCTTGAGCAGCGAAGAGCTGATCCGTCGCAGCCTGAAGGGAATGATCTAAGTGATTGAAGCCGACCGACTGATAGCCGCCACCGGGCGTGACCGCGAAGAGGTCCAGGACCGGGCGATCCGTCCCCTGCGTCTGGCCGAGTACATCGGCCAGCCGGTGGTGCGCGAGCAGATGGCCTTGTTCATCCAGGCCGCCCGTGGGCGCAGCGAATCGCTGGATCACACCTTGATCTTCGGCCCTCCGGGGCTTGGCAAGACCACCCTGGCCAACATCATTGCCCAGGAAATGGGCGTCTCGATCAAGAGTACATCCGGGCCGATTCTCGAGCGTCCTGGCGACCTGGCCGCCTTGTTGACCAACCTTGAGCCCCACGATGTGTTGTTCATCGACGAAATCCATCGGCTGTCGCCGATCGTCGAGGAAGTATTGTACCCAGCCATGGAAGACTTCCAGCTCGACATCATGATCGGCGAAGGCCCCGCAGCCCGCTCGATCAAGCTCGACCTGCCGCCCTTTACCCTGGTCGGCGCCACCACCCGGGCGGGCATGCTGACCAACCCGTTGCGCGACCGTTTCGGTATCGTCCAGCGCCTCGAGTTCTACAACACCGAAGACCTGGCCACCATCGTCAGTCGCTCCGGCGGCATTCTCGGCTTGCCGATCGAGGATGATGGGGCCTTTGAGATCGCCCGGCGTGCACGGGGTACGCCGCGAATCGCCAACCGCCTGCTGCGCCGGGTACGTGACTTTGCCGAAGTACGCGGCAAGGGTCATATCACCAAGCCTATCGCCGACATGGCGCTCAACCTGCTGGATGTCGACGAGCGCGGCTTCGACCACCAGGACAGGCGCCTGCTGCTTACCATGATCGAGAAGTTCGACGGTGGTCCGGTAGGCGTCGACAGCCTGGCAGCTGCGATCAGCGAGGAGCGCCACACCATCGAGGACGTGCTCGAGCCCTACCTGATCCAGCAGGGCTACATCATGCGCACGCCACGAGGGCGAGTGGTTACCCGCCACGCCTACCTGCATTTCGGTTTGAACATCCCCAATCGACTGGGCGAGCCGAGCAGCAGCGAAGGTTTTTCTGCCCAGACCGATGAATGACAGATTTATCCAGTGATTTTGTGGTCCTATCGGCTGGCATGGAAGGACCACGCTGGCAATACGACATAATCGATTAAAAAACAGTTGCCGGGGCGGATTGGCAAGCTGAGGAGTTAGCACTAGAGTATGCGCGCGCAAAATGGGCTTGAGCCGTTCGCACACCGTTGTCGGGTCTACTACGAAGATACCGATGCGGGCGGCGTGGTGTATTACGTCAACTACCTGAAATTCATGGAGCGTGCCCGCACCGAGCGGTTACGCGCACTGGGTTTTGCCCAGTCGGCACTGGCGCAGGAGAACCTGCTGTTCGTGGTCCACTCCAGCGAGGCGCGCTATCACGCGCCTGCGCGGCTGGACGATGAATTGCGGGTTACCGCGCAAGTGCTTGAGTTGAACCGGGCCAGTCTGCGTTTCGTACAGCAGGTCTGGCGTGAAAAAGATGCAACGCTGCTCTGCGAAGGGCAGTTCCTGGTGGCCTGTGTGCGCGCCGATACTTTCAAACCCCGGGCCATTCCCCCCGCGCTACGTACGGCATTTGCCGAGGCGGGCGATCCGGGTACTCATTCAAATGCAGGAGATTAAGCGTGGAAGCTAACGTCGTCGACCATACCTCCATGTGGAGCCTGGTCAGCAATGCCAGCATCGTGGTACAGCTGGTCATGCTGATTCTGGTTGCCGCATCGGTAACGTCATGGATCATGATTTTCCAGCGCAGCACCATGCTGCGCGCCGGTCGTCGAGCCCTGGACAGCTTCGAAGAGCGCTTCTGGTCGGGTATCGACCTGTCCAAGCTGTACCGTCAGGCCGGCAGCAATCCGGACCCTGATTCGGGCGTCGAGCAGGTCTTCCGTGCCGGCTTCAAGGAATTTTCCCGCCTGCGTCAGCAGCCCGGCGTCGATCCTGATGCGGTGATGGAAGGTGTCGGCCGCGCCATGCGCGTTGCCATCTCCCGCGAAGAAGAAAAGCTTGAGCAAAGTCTGCCGTTCCTGGCCACTGTGGGTTCCACCAGCCCGTACATCGGTCTGTTCGGTACCGTGTGGGGTATCATGAACTCCTTCCGCGGCCTGGCCAGCGCTCAGCAGGCCACCCTGGCCACTGTAGCCCCGGGCATCGCCGAGGCGCTGATCGCCACCGCCATCGGCCTGTTCGCCGCGATTCCAGCGGTTATCGCCTACAACCGTTTCGCTGCCCGCAGTGAAGTCTTGATCGGCCGTTACTACACGTTCGCCGACGAGTTCCAGGCCATCCTGCACCGTAAAGTGCACACCAGCGAAGAGTGATCAGGTAAAAGCCCATGGCCCGAGTTCGCCACAAACGCAAGCCGGTCGCCGAGATGAACGTGGTGCCATACATCGACGTGATGTTGGTACTGCTGGTCATTTTCATGGTGACCGCACCGATGCTCAACCAGGGCGTGAAGGTCGACCTGCCCAAGGTTTCCAGCGAAGCCTTGCCGCAGGACAACAACGTCCAGGTCCTGACCATTTCGATCAAGGCTGACAAGACCTACTACTGGAACCTTGGCAGTGAAGTCGACACCGACAAGCAGATGGACAAGGCCATGACCTTGCCGCAAATGACCGACGCCGTGACCAAGATCATTGCCGCCGGACGTGACCAGGGTAAGCAGACCCAGGTATTCATCCGTGGCGACAAGTCGGTTGACTACGGCGCGGTCATGGGTGCCATGGGCGGGTTGCAGAAGGCAGGTGTCGGTAACGTTGGCCTGATTACCGAGGCGCCCTGATGCAACAGCGAGAGCCATCCGCCTCGGAAAGCTATTTCTGGCCCAGTGTCTGGGCCATTGCGCTGCACGTCCTGGTGTTCGGCATGCTGTTCGTCAGCTTTGCCATGACCCCTGAACTGCCGCCGGCCAAGCCTATCGTCCAGGCAACCCTGTACCAGCTCAAGTCCAAGAGTCAGGCCACCACCCAGACCAATCAGAAGATTGCCGGGGAAGCCAAGAAGACTGCTTCGCGTCAAACCGAAGAAGAGCAGATGGAGCAAAAGAAGGTCGAGCAGCAGGCTGTGAAGGCTGCGGAACAAAAGAAGGAAGAGGCTGCTCAAAAGGCCGAAGAGGCCCGTGAGGCTGCCGAAGCGAAGAAAGCCGAGGAAGCGAAGAAGGCCGACGAGGCGAAGAAAACCGCCGAGGCCAAGAAAGCCGAAGAAGCGAAGAAGGCCGCTGAAAAGCAACAGGCCGATATCGCCAAGAAGAAGGCCGAGGAAGAAGCCAAGAAAAAGGCTGACGAAGAGGCCAAGAAACAAGCGGCTGAAGAAGCCAAGAAGAAAGCTGCCGAGGACGCCAAGAAGAAGGCGGCCGAGGATGCGAAGAAAAAAACAGCGGCTGAAGAGGCGAAGAAAAAAGCCGCCGAGGACGCCAAGAAGAAAGCCGCAGCTGATGCGGCCAAGAAGAAGGCACAGGATGCAGCCCGCAAGGCGGCGGAAGACAAGAAAGCCCAGGCCCTGGCCGAGCTTCTGTCGGACACCACCGAACGGCAGCAGGCCCTGGCTGACGAGCAGGGCGACCAGGTAGCCGGCGATTTCGACGACCTGATCCGTGCACGTGCGGCCGAGGGCTGGGCACGTCCACCTTCTGCGCGCAAGAACATGACGGTGGTTCTGCAGATCGGCATGTTGCCCGATGGCACCATTACCTCGGTGAGCGTAGCCCGCTCCAGTGGCGATGGTCCGTTTGACAGCTCGGCTGTTGCCGCGGTCAAGAACATTGGCCGTCTGACCGAAATGCAGGGTTTGAAACCGAGCGAATTCAATCCCTATCGTTCATTCAAGATGACATTCACACCTGAGGATCTAGCCTTGTGATTAAACTTCTTCGAGGACTGCTGGTCGTTCTCTGCTGCGCAGCAGGGATCGCCATGGCAGAGGAAAAGAACATTCTGGTCACCAGTGGCAGTGACCGGGCAACGCCTATCGCGGTCGTGCCGTTCGGTCTGCAGGGCGGTAGCGTACTGCCGGAAGACATGGCTGACATCATCGGTAATGACCTGCGCAACTCCGGTTATTACTCGCCCATCCCGCGCCAGAACATGATCAGCCAGCCAAGCCAGGCCAGCGAAGTGATCTTCCGCGACTGGAAAGCCCTGGGTGCCCAGTACGTGATGGTCGGCAGCATCGTGCCAGCGGGCGGTCGCCTGCAGGTGCAGTACGCCCTGTTCAACGTAGCAACCGAGCAGCAAGTGCTGACCGGCAGCGTCTCGGGCAGCGTCGATCAGCTGCGCGACATGTCGCACTACATCGCCGACCAGTCGTTCGAGAAACTCACCGGCATCAAGGGTGCGTTCTCTACCCGCATGCTGTACGTGACCGCCGAGCGATTCTCCACCAACAACACCCGCTACACCCTGCAGCGTTCGGACTACGATGGTGCGCGCGCAGTGACCCTGCTGCAATCGCGTGAGCCGATCCTGTCGCCCCGCTTTGCACCCGATGGCAAGCGCATTGCCTATGTGTCGTTCGAGCAGAAGCGTCCACGCATCTTCGTTCAGCACATCGATACGGGTCGTCGCGAGCAGATCACCAACTTCGAAGGCCTCAACGGTGCACCGGCCTGGTCGCCGGATGGTTCGCGCCTGGCGTTCGTACTGTCCAAGGACGGCAACCCGGACATCTACGTGATGAACATGGGCTCGCGTCAGCTGTCGCGCGTCACTGCAGGTCCTGGCATCAACACCGAACCGTTCTGGGGCAAGGATGGTTCGACCATCTACTTCACCTCCGACCGTGGCGGCAAGCCGCAGATCTATAAAACCAATGTTTCGGGTGGCGGTGCTGAACGTGTAACTTTCGTTGGTAACTACAACGCCAACCCTAAACTGTCGGCGGATGAAAAGACCTTGGTGATGATTCATCGCCAACAAGGTTTCACCAACTTCAAAGTGGCTGCGCAAGATTTGCAACGTGGCAGTGTAAAGATTCTCTCTGAAACAAGTCTTGATGAGTCCCCCACTGTTGCGCCTAACGGCACCATGCTAATCTACGCCACCCGCCAGCAGGGCCGGGGAGTCTTGATGCTCGTCTCTCTCAACGGACGCGTGAGGCTCCCGCTTCCTACCGCTCAAGGCGAAGTCAGAGAACCGTCCTGGTCCCCTTACCTGAACTGACGCGGCGCTTTACGTTTTACTTAACACATTGGGGTTCATTAGGAGTTTCACGATGGAAATGCTGAAGTTTGGTAAGTTTGCTGCGCTGGCTCTGGCCATGGCCGTGGCCGTAGGTTGCTCTTCCAAAGGCGGCGACGACGCTGGTCAAGGCGCTGTTGATCCTAACGCTGGCTACGGTGCCAACACTGGCGCTGTCGACGGCAGCCTGAGCGAAGAAGCTGCTCTGCGCGCAATCACCACCTTCTACTTCGAATACGACAGCTCGGACCTGAAGCCAGAAGCCATGCGCGCTCTGGACGTTCATGCCAAGGACCTGAAAGGCAACGGCGCTCGCGTCGTGCTGGAAGGTAACACCGACGAGCGTGGTACTCGCGAATACAACATGGCTCTGGGCGAGCGTCGTGCGAAAGCCGTTCAGCGCTACCTGGTACTGCAAGGCGTTTCTCCTGCCCAACTGGAACTGGTTTCCTACGGCGAAGAGCGTCCAGTTGCCACCGGCAACGACGAGCAGTCCTGGGCTCAGAACCGTCGCGTCGAACTGCGTAAGTAATTCGATATGCGAATGTGCCGTCGTGCTGTAACCGTCCTGGCGCTCAGCCTGCCACTCGTGGCATTGGCTGAGGTTCCTGTTGTTGATGACAACGCAGGCTATAGCGGCGCAAGCAGCTATCCACCTGCGGGTTATGGTACGAACGGCGCCTACGCCGGGGGAGGGGTTACGGCCCCTGCCTCGGCGCAGGGTCAGCTGTTCATGCAACTGCAGCAGATGCAGGATCAGCTGTCGCGTCAACAAGGCATCATCGAAGAGCTGCAAAACGATGTTGCGCGCATGAAACAGGAAAGCCTGGAGCGATACCAGGACCTGGATCGGCGTATTGGAACTGGCGGTGCTCCTGCCGCAGCTCCCGAGAACTCCGCAACCGGTGGCGCAGCCGCCGGTGCCGCTGCAGGTGCTGCCGCCGCGCAACAACCTGCAGCCAGTAGCGAACCTGGTGATCCGGCCAAAGAGAAGCTCTATTACGACGCTGCTTTCGACCTGATCAAAGCCAAGGACTTCGACAAGGCCAGCCAGGCGTTCAACGCCTTCCTGCGCAAGTACCCGAACAGCCAGTACGCCGGCAATGCCCAGTACTGGCTCGGTGAAGTCAACCTGGCCAAGGGCGACCTGCAAGCCGCCGGGCAAGCCTTCGCCAAGGTCAGCCAGCTGTATCCCAAGCACAACAAGGTGCCGGATTCACTGTACAAGCTGGCCGACGTAGAGCGCCGCCTGGGTCATACTGACCGCGTCAAGGGCATCTTGCAGCAGGTGGTTACCCAATACCCGGGTACCTCTGCCGCACAACTGGCCCAGCGCGACCTGCAAAAGCTCTAAACCGGTCGTTTACAAAGAAACCCGCGCTAGTCGCGGGTTTTTTCGTTAGAATCTCTGCCCTTTTATTGATCTACGCTGCTGTGAACTACGCGATGACGGGTTTTCAGCGGTGCCTGACGGAGGCGGACAGCCTGTTTAGCTGTTACGCCCGTGGCGACTATGCAAGACACATTACGTATTACCGAAGTTTTTTACTCTTTGCAGGGTGAAACGCGTACCGCTGGCCTGCCCACGGTATTTGTCCGCCTCACCGGCTGCCCGCTGCGCTGCCAGTATTGCGACAGCGAATACGCTTTCAGTGGCGGCACTGTGCGCACGCTTGACTCGATCATCGAGCAAGTCGCCGGCTTCAAGCCGCGCTACGTCTGTGTCACCGGTGGTGAACCGTTGGCCCAGCCCAATGCCATTCCTTTGCTGCAACAGCTCTGCGACGCCGGGTACGAAGTGTCGCTGGAGACCAGCGGCGCCCTGGATATTTCCAAGGTCGACCCGCGGGTAAGCCGTGTGCTCGACCTCAAGACCCCAGGCTCCAAGGAAGTTGCCCGCAATCGCTACGAGAACATCGAACTGCTGACCGCCAACGATCAGGTCAAGTTCGTCCTCTGCTCGAGGGAAGACTATGACTGGGCGGTGTCGAAGCTGATCCAGTACGGGTTGGACAAGCGCGCGGGTGAGGTGCTGTTTTCGCCAAGCCATCACGAACTGCGGGCCACCGACCTTGCCGACTGGATCGTGGCAGACAACTTGCCGGTTCGTTTGCAGATGCAGTTGCACAAACTGCTCTGGAATGACGAGCCCGGACGCTGAAAGGAGTGAATGCAATGACTGAGAAACGTGCGGTAATCCTGTTGTCCGGTGGCCTGGATTCGGCCACCGTCGTCGCCATGGCCAAGGCCGAGGGATACAGCTGTTACACCATGAGCTTCGACTATGGCCAGCGCCATCGTGCCGAACTCGATGCCGCTGCGCGGGTTGCCCGCGACCTGGGTGTTGTCGAGCACAAGGTCATCGGCCTGAACCTGGACGGTATCGGTGGTTCGGCCTTGACCGACAGCAGCATCGATGTACCTGAGTCGCCGAGTGAAGGCATCCCGGTCACTTACGTGCCTGCACGCAATACCGTGTTCCTGTCCCTGGCATTGGGCTGGGCTGAAGTGCTGGAAGCACGGGATATCTTCATCGGCGTCAACGCCGTGGACTATTCCGGCTACCCCGACTGCCGTCCCGAGTTCGTCGAAGCTTTCGAACGCATGGCCAACCTGGCCACCAAGGCCGGTGTCGAAGGGCAGGGCTTCCGTATCCAGGCGCCACTGCAGAACCTGAGCAAGGCGCAGATCGTCCAGGCTGGCATCGCCCGTGGTGTGGACTACAGTCTTACCGTTTCCTGCTATCAGGCCGACGATGAAGGCCGTGCATGTGGCAAATGTGACAGCTGCCGCCTGCGTGCCGACGGCTTCAAGGCGGCGGGTGTAGAAGATCCAACACGATATTTTTAAATTATTTTGCGATGGGGTGTTGATTTCCTGTTAGAAATCAGTATTATACGCGCCATCCAACGGGTCGTTAGCTCAGTTGGTAGAGCAGTTGGCTTTTAACCAATTGGTCGTAGGTTCGAATCCTACACGACCCACCATACGCTGTAAGAAAAAGCCCGCGTCCTGAAAAGGACGCGGGCTTTTTCGTTTCCAGACGAAAATCGAACAGCCTGATCGCATATTGGAAGGCTTGGTACTCCGTTACCGGCAATGCCGTGCGAAGCACCGGACTGCTTTATAGTAGCGGCCTTCAACATGGCGCCTGCGGGAAAGGAAGTGGTGTGTTTTTCAGGTTAATTCTGATCGCCTTTGTGCTGGCGATATCGGCGTGCAGTTCCAATTCTCCCGGCCCGGCCTCATCGGCCAATAAAGTGGTAAGCGGCGCATACAAGGTCAAGCGTGGCGACACCTTGTATTCGATTGCCACGCGCCATGGCTGGAATTTCAAGGAGCTGGCGCGTTACAACGGCATCAGTTCGCCTTATGCGGTAAACGTCGGTCAGACCATTCGCTTTGGCGGCTCGAAAACCACCAACCGCACAGCCACCTCTACCGCCAGCAAGGGCAAGCCAGCGGCCCCGGCCACCAAGGTTACCCTGCGTGGCTGGGCATGGCCGTTGGAGGGGGCGGTGATCGGTCGATATTCCTCGGCAGACAAACTCAACAAGGGCATCCGCATCGCTGCCACCCAGGGCCAGCCGGTGTATGCCAGCCTGGGCGGCAAGGTGGCGTTCGCGGTGAACATCCGCGGCTACGGCAACCTGATCATCCTTCAGCACGGCCCCTCCCATGCCAGCGTCTATGGCCACAACAGCAAGTTGCTGGTCAAGGAAGGGCAGACGGTCAGCAAGGGCCAGAAGATTGCCGAGGCAGGCTCCCTGGACACTGACCGCGTGCAGCTGTACTTCGAGATCCGCCAGAACGGCAAGCCCCTCGACCCGCTGAGCGTGTTGCCCGCCGCGGGCTGAGGTCAGCCACGGTTGGCCGGCCTTGGTTGCAGCAACGGGTCGTGCGGGTTGATCTCACGCAATGCTTCGAGCAGCTTGTTGGCCTCGGCGGGTTGCTGGTTTTCCTGCAGGTAGTGGATCAGGGCCAGGCGCAGGTCGCGGTTGTAGGGTTGTTGTTGCAGGCTGTGCCAGAGCTGTTCGCGGGCTTTTGCTGCTTGCCCCTGGTCATGCAGGGCAATGGCCAGCACATAGGCGTAGCCGGCGTTGTCCGGCTCCAGCTGTACGGCTTTGTGCAATGACTTGAGCGCGGCTTCGCGTTGGCCCTGGCGAATCAGCGCCAGGCCATTGGCCTGGTGCAGCAGGGCTGCTTCAGGATGCTGTGCCAGCGCCTCATCCAGCACGGTGCGGGCTTCACTGCTGCGACCATGGCTGTCCAGCCACTGCACCAGCGCTACGCGCGCTGGCAAGAAATCACCATCGCGCTGCATTGATATCCGCAAGTATTTTTCCACCTCGGCGTCACGGCCATTGGCCTGGTACAACAGCGCCAGGTTGAGATTGGCTTCGGCGCGCTCGAGCAGGTTCAACTGCACCTGCTCGTATTCGTCGATCGCCTTGTCGAAGGCCGCCTGGTCGCTGCCCAGGCCCGCGGCGCGGGCCGGTAACAGGGCATAGGCGGCAGCGATGCGCACGGCCAGCACCGGGTCGCGCAGCAGGGGCGCCAGCACGCCCTGGCGCTGTTCCGGCGGCAGGAGTGCGGCAACGGCTTCAAGTGCGCTCAGGCGCACTTGCGCGTCCTTGTGCTTGAGGTCGCGGGTGGCGGCGTTGAAGGTTTGTACGCTGGGGTAGTTGGCAAGCTCCGCCAGCAAGGTGGCGCGGCGAATGGCTGGCAGTGCGTTGCCTTGCAGTTGTTCGAGCAGGGCTTGTACCGCGCCTGGCTTGCCTGCGCGCACCTGGTCCAGGCTGGAGGCATAGGTGCTGCCACCGTCCTTGCCATACCAAAGGCGGAACTGATCGGCGACTTGTTGCCCCTTGGTGGACTGGTGGCAGCTCAGGCACGCGTCGGGGGTACCCAGCTTCAAGGCCTGTGCCGGTGCCGGAATGCTGAAGCCGTGGTCATGGCGAAAGTCATTGACCATGTAGAACTTGCCCGGCATGTGGCAATCCACACACTGCGATCCCGGCTGGCCAGGCGTGTGGTGATGGTGCTCGGCCGAGGTGTAGTCCTTGGCCTTGAGTCCCGCCCCATCGACACCGGCAATGGCGGTTTTGCCAGCGGTGTTGTGGCACTGCAGGCACACGCCATCGCCGGGTGCCTTGAGCTGGGTACTGTGTGGATCATGGCAGTTGCTGCAACGTACCCCCTTGGCGAACATCTTGCTCTGGGTGAAGGCGCCGTACTCGAACACCTCGTCCTTGATCTTGCCGTCCAGGGCGTACAGCTCACGGGTCAGGCGGCTGGGCAGGTAGTCATCCATCAAGCGGCGGTCGTTGTGAAAGCCGTCCCCCAATGGTGCGCGGCGAGCATGGCAGCGGGCACAGGTTTCCACTTCGCTGATGTTGTCGCCCTGGTGCGTGCTGCGACTGAAACCGGCATTGGCCTGATTGCCCGGCTTGGCAGCCCACTCCAGGTGGTTGGACGCCGGGCCATGGCAGGCCTGGCAGCCTACGCCGAGACTGTTCCAGTGGCTTTCGAAGGCTCCGCTGGCGGCGTTGAAATTGCGTTTGAAACCGGTGGTGTGACATTCCACGCACATGAAGTTGGCGTTCTGCTGTGGCTTGCTCCAGTGCAGCGGGTCCTTGAAGTCCACGCCCTGGCCCGGGTAGAGGTGAAACCACTGGTTTTTCTGGGTATCCCACGCCACGCCCAGGGCCTGGAGGTGGCCCTCGCCGGTGTCGATCAGGTACTGCTGCAAGGGCTCGACACCAAAGGCATAGGCCACGCGAAAGTCCTTGGGCTTGCCATTGGCACCGACAGTGTTCACCCAGAACTGCTCGTCCCGGCGAAAGAACCGGGTGGTTTCGTTCTCGGCCTTGAACTGGCGGTCGGCGAAATCGCCGAGCACCGATTGCTCGGTGGCCTCCTGCATGGCCAATTGGTGATGCGAGCCTTTCCAGTGATCGGTCTGGGCCTGGTGGCAGCCCTGGCACTGGGCTTCATCGACCAGCTTCGCCGGCGCTACGACCGGTGCCGGTGTCGGCGGGGACGCGGCCGTGGTCACGGCGGTCATGGGTGTCGACTGATCGACCATTATCCAGGCGATCACGCTCAGCAGCAGGGCAAGGCCGGCCAGTACAGGCCAGAACCATTGACGGGCCGGTGAAGCAGGCTGTGAGGTATCGGTACGCTTGCGATGAGGCTTGGACATGCAGACTTCCGTGATCCGATGAGCAGTGGGCAGCTTGGGTGAGGCGACAGCAGGCTGTCAAAGGTTTCAGGGCATGCCCAGGAACCAGCGAAAATAAGGGTTCTGGCCGTCTTCACGGGCCACATCGCGCACTTGCCGGGCCCAGGTTTCACGCTGGCCGCGGTAGGCGCTCAGGCCCACCTGGTAGAACCGCAGCAGGCGCTGGCGCTGTTCGTCCAGTTGCAGGCGAAACAGGCTGTTGTCGCCCTGCAGGGGAGGCGGGCTGTGCAAGGCCAGCAGCTCGGGCAGTACGCGAATGATCTCGTCGTTGCGTACCCACGGCGCATATTCGATGCGTGGTTGGTCATCGGTGACCGGCGGGGTAGCGCCGGCATAGTGCTCAAGGCCTTCTCGATCGGTTACCCAGGTGGCCAGCAGGCTGGCCGCTGAGTCGATGCCCACCGCGCTCAGGGTGCTGAGCACTTCAGGTTGCTGCAGACGCTGGCTGATGCGCGCAAGGTCAAGCTGCACCGGCTGCTGCGAGCCCACCAGCAGCATCTCGTGGAACTCGGTGGTCCACAGCGACGCATGGGGGAATACATCGAGGAAGCTGCGCACCAGCGCCCGGCTGTCATCGTTGTTCTGGGTCGGCAGGGGCAGCCACTGGGCGACAATCCCCTGGGTGTTCAGGCGGCTTGAGGCCAGCTGGTAGAAGTCGCGGGAGTACAGGTTGACCACGCCAGCGGCCGAGGGTGGTGGTGGCTCCAGGGTGATCAGGTCATAGGTTTGCGGGTTGCCGAGCAGTTCGCGGCGACCGTCTCGCAGGCGCACTTGCAGCCGTGGATCGCTTGTGGCGTTGTAGTTGCCCTGGAACAGCGAGGTTGCATTCACCACCCCGGGCAAGAGTTCTGCGACCACCCGCTGCTCAAGCCCCGGATAACGCAGCAAGGCACCGGCAGTGATCCCGGTGCCCAGGCCGATAACCAGCGCCGAGCGCGGCTCGCCGTTGTGGATCAGCAGTGGCAGCAGGGCTTGCAGGCGCATGTAGCGCAGGGACGGCAGGGCATCGCCGGTGTTGGAGACGCCCTGGATATACAAGCGGCGGAAGCTGCCCTGGCGCTTGTGCTGTTCGACCACGGCGACGGTGCCGCCACGGCCTTCCTCATAGAACACCAGATCGCTGCCGCGCGCCCCGGGCAGCAGCTTGGCCAGGCGGTCGGTGGGCGTGACCACGGCCAGGGCGAGGCTGGCGATACCCAGGGCGAACACCGCCCGGCGCTTGCCGGCGCTCACCCGCTCGCCGCGCAGCACCGCCAGCAGGGCGATCAGCGCTGCCAGCACGGCGAGCACCCCCAGGGTGCGTACCAGGCCCAACTGCGGCACCAGGACGAAGCCACACAGCATCACTCCGACGATACCGCCCAGGGTATTGAAGGCCACCACCGAGCCGACATCCCGGCCCACATGCCCTTGCTCGCTCACCAGTCGCAAGGCCAGCGGGAAGGCTGCGCCGAGCAGCGTGGTGGGCAGAAAGACGATGCTCAGGGCAACCACGGCGAAGCGGGCGCACATGCCGACCAGGGCGCTGGCGCCCATGGCCAGTACGGCGGCCTCGACCTGGGTCTGCAGGTGGATCAGCCAGCGGCCCAAGCCTGCGATTTCCAGCATGGCCAGCAGCCCGGCGCCGCCGATCAGCAGGGCGAAGGCGCCCCAGGGATCGCTGATGCGGTCGGCACGCCGCGCATACAGCGCGCTACCCAGTACCAGCCCGCCCAGGTAGGTGGCCAGTACCACGGAGAAGGCAAAGGTGCGGGTGCTCATGAACTGCACGATGGCCTGGGACCAGACCACTTCGTAGCCCAGGGCGATGCCGCCGGCGATGGCATACAACACCAGGGCCAGGTAGGCCGCGCCTTGGCGTGGTTGCGCCGGGGCCGCCTGGGTGTCGCTGCCAGGGCTGCCCTGGGCCAGCCAGAAGGCTCCCCCGGCGGCCAGCAGGTTGAGCACGGCGGCCGCGCAGGCACTGCCAAAGATGCCCAGCGCCGGAATCAAAAGGAAGGCGGCGAGCAGTGTGCCGACAATCGCTCCTGCCGTGTTGGCCGCATACAACTGGCCACCGGCGCGGCCGATGCTGTCGACATCGCGAGTGACCGCACCCACCAGCACCGGCAGGGTGCCGCCCATCAGTACGGCCGGCACACCGACCAGGGCAAAGGGCAGCAGCCACGCCAGCAACCCGAGGGTGTTTTCCATCCGCGCGAAGGGGCCGGCAGCCATGCCCAGCGCCCAGGTGGCAGCAACGCCAATCACCGCCACGGCCAGTTCGAGCAAGGCGTAGAAGCGCAGGGGCCGACGCAAGCGGTCAGCCCGTCGCCCCAACCACAGGCCACCCAGGGCCAGGCCGGCAAAAAATGCACTGATGCCTGCGGTAATGGCATACACCTCCACACCGACCACCAGCGACAGCTGTTTGATCCACAGCACCTGATAGATCAGCGCCGCAGCACCCGAGGCCAGCAACAGCAAGGCGGCCAGGGTCACGCGGGTACGAGTCTGGGGGGCGGAAAGGATGGTGGCTTTGCTGCGGCGGGAGGTACTGGCTACCGGCATCGGGCGAAGGCCTTGTATTGTTCTGCGAAACATTCTGTATAGCGCACTGCGCTGCGTGAGCCTAGCTGCGCATGTGCCAAGTAGAGCGCCAGATGCGCTGTGCCCCAATAAAAACGCCCACCCGCAACCTGAGGTTGCGGGTGGGCGTGGGGTATCACTGTTTGTTCTGTTTCATCTTTTCTGCGATCTTCGCATCTACTTCCGCGCGGATCTGATCGATACTGAAGCTCGCAGGGCGCTGGCTCGGTGGGTAGTCGATGAAGGTCTGCAGGAAGGCCGCCGACTTCATGACCGCGACACCACCCAGGTAGACGTTCTTGGTCGTCCAGTCGTAGTACTGGTCGGATACCACGTCGGCGCGCTCATACGGGTCCATCCGCAGGTTGAAGATTTTTGGCACTCGCAGGCAGACGAAAGGCTCGCTCCAGACCTTGAAACCGCCCGGTGCACGCTGTTCGCAGAACACCGCTTTCCAGTTCTTGTAGCGCATCGACACCAGCACCCCGTCGTCGTTGAAGTAGTAGAACTCCTCGCGCTCTCCCTTGGGTTGCTGGCCGGTCAGGTAAGGCAACTGGTTGTAGCCGTCCAGGTGCACCTTGAAGGTGTTTGCCCCGGTGGTTGGAGCCCAGCCCTTGAGCAGTTTTTCCTTCACGTCGGTTTCGCCGGCAGCAGCGAGCAAGGTGGGGAACCAGTCCAGGCCCGAGAACATCTCGTTGGACACCTCGCCGGGCTTGATCTTGCCTGGCCAGCGGACCATGGCCGGTACCCGATACGCGCCTTCCCAGTTGGAGTTCTTCTCGTTGCGGAACGGCGTGGTTGCCGCATCCGGCCAGGAGAACTGGTTGGGGCCGTTGTCGGTGGTGTACACCACGATGGTGTTGTCGGCGATTTTCAGGTCATCGAGGGTCTTGAGCAGTTTGCCGACGTCGCCGTCGTGCTCGAGCATGCCGTCGGCATAGTCATTGCCGGGCATGCCGCTCTGGCCCTTCATCGACTCGCGCACATGGGTGAACAAGTGCATGCGGGTGGTGTTCATCCAGACGAAGAACGGCTTGTCGGCCTTGGCCTGCTTCTCGATGAACGCTTGCGCTGCGGCGGTGGTTTCGTCATCGATGGTTTCCATGCGCTTGGACGTCAGCGCACCGGTGTCTTCGATCTTGCCGTCAGCGAAGCTGTGGATCACACCCCGTGGCGAGTTGGCCTTGACGAATTCCGGGTCGTCCTTGGGCCAGTACGGACGCTCAGGCTCTTCTTCGGCGTTGAGGTGGTAGAGGTTGCCGAAGAATTCGTCGAAGCCGTGGGCGGTCGGCAAGTACTCGTCGCGGTCACCGAGGTGGTTCTTGCCGAACTGGCCAGTGGCGTAGCCCTGGGACTTGAGCGCCTGGGCGATGGTGATATCGCGTTTTTGCAAGCCTACCGGCGCGCCAGGGATACCTACTTTCGACAGGCCGGTACGCAGTGGCGTCTGGCCGGTAATGAACGATGATCGCCCTGCCGTGCAACTGTTCTCCGCGTAGTAATCGGTGAACATCATGCCTTCCTTGGCGATCCTGTCGATGTTCGGGGTCCTGTAGCCGATCACTCCCATCGAATAGGCGCTGATATTGGTCTGGCCGATATCGTCACCGAAGATCACCAGGATATTGGGTTTCTCCGCTGCGCTGACCGCGCCTGCGGTAATGCCTATGACCGAGGCCGCGACCATCGCGAGCTTCGGTATCCATCTGCGTTTGCCAGTCATTCGACTTGCCTCCCTTTCATGATCAAGACCACCCCTTGGCGGCTAATGAATTGCTCACTGCATTGCTCGTTCACAGCACCGCTGCGCATGATCATTTCGAAACGGCCTCAAAAGGGAATACCCGTGTCCAGTCGGCAGCCATATCCACAATAGTCCAGTCCCGGCGTTTGGCCTCGTCCAGGGCCTTGTCCAGACGGCCGATTTTCGATTGACGGTCATATGCCCATTCACGCGCAGCGTCGGTGTGGTGTACCAGGCCCATGAAGCGCGGGCCTTTGCCGGCGGCGGTCCACTGCAGCATCTGCAAGTCGCCGTCGGAGTTGCCGAAGGCCAGGATTGGCCGCCGGCCGATGATTGCGTCGATGCTTTCCGGCTTGCCGGGGCCATCGTCGTTGTGGGCAAGTTTTGGCAGGCGCAGGATCGACGGTTGACCGTCGATCATCTGGAACTGGCTGACGAACGAGGTGCCGATGACCTGCTCCGGTGGAATGCCGTAGACCTCTTGGGCGAAGGTACGCATGAAGGCGGTTTCGCCCCCGGAGACGATGTACGTCTTGAAGCCCTGGCTGCGCAGGTAGTCGAGCAGCTCCAGCATTGGCTGGTAGACCATCTCGGTGAATGGCTTGCCGCTTTTGGGGTGTCTGGCCTTGGCCAGCCATGCCTCGGCGTTATTCATGAACGCCTCGGTGGTGATGCCGGTATGGGTCGCGCCGACGATTTTCATCAGGCCGTCCATGCCGCTGGCCGCCAGTGCCTGCTGATCGTTTTCCAGCACCGCCTTGAAGGGCTGCTGGTCTTTCCATTCGGGGTGCTCAGGGGCCAGGCGATGGACCTCTGCGAAGGCGAACAGCACCTGGAAGTAAGCCGGTTGCTCGCTCCACAAGGTGCCGTCGTTGTCGAACACGGCGATGCGCTCCTCGATCGGCACGTAGGTTGTCGAGCCCTGGGTCGTCACTTGCTCGACGAAGTTGAGCAGGGCCGTGCGCGGCGCGCCTTCGCGCCAGCTCGGCAGGGGTTCGGCGGCCTGCAACGGCAGCGTCCAGTGCAGCAGCAACAACAGTGCCAGCCACAGTGACCGACGATAGTGGGTGATCATGGCAACTCCTTGTCGTGTTCCGGGTTCAGGGGGCGCAAGCCATGGGGCGCGGTGGCGCTGCGGGCCCGTTTGGTGACTGCCTGGTGCAAATCGTTCAAGTGGGGAAGCAGGCGTTCAGGTGTTGTATCAGCGCTCGCCTTGGCGCCGTAGCACTGGCGCAGCACGTCCTGGCTGGCAGTGCCCAGGCGCACCCCAAGCCGGCTGCGTCGCCACCACAAATACAGGGCAGTCAGTTGCGCCGGACGTTGTCCGAGCTGCTGGGCAACCTGTTGCCAGGCGTAGTCGGCAGAGGCTTCGCGGTGCGCCTTGCGCACGCCCTGCCAGTGCAGCAGGGCCGTTCGCCATTGCTCGCCAAAGCTCCGCACCAGCAGGGCGACCAGGGTCAGCAATGCCAGTACCAGCCCGGCGGTCAGCCAGTGACGGGACAGGTGCAGGCGGGTTTGCTGGCCGAGGCGCTGCAAGTCCTGCGTCACCGAAAAGGGCGGCTGATAGGCCGGGTTGGCGCTGGCGGTGAAGCTGATGGCCGGCAGCGTGGCACTGTGCAGGGTCTTGTCCTGGGTGCTCCACCATTGCACCTGCAGTGCCGGCAACTGGTACTTGCCTGGCTTTTCGATTCGATAGGTGGCGCTGTCGATGCGCTGGCCACCGAGGGCATGCCCACGTCCGTCGTCGAGCTGTTTGACCTGCGGCGACTTGAGGTAGCGGCTCAGGCCGTCGACATCCTCCAGGGGGATGACGGGCAGCATCAGGCTCATGGCGCCTTCGGCATCGAGGGTCACCGTGCGGGTCAGGCTGTCGCCTGCCTTGAGTGCCGTGGCAGGCGGGCTGGTCTGCTGGCTCAGGTTGACCTGGCTTGCCACCAGCACCTGCTGGCCTGCACTGACCCCGGCGGGCAGCTGGACGCGCAAAGTGAGTGGCTGCGTAGTGGCGCTCAGTGGCGCCTGGGCATTGCCGGGGGTGGCCGTTACCGTCAACGCCGGTATGTGCAGGTCACCGGCCTGCTGCACGGTGATTTGGTACTGGTAGCGGATGCCGAAGAAGGGGGTGCCGTCCAGGCGTTGGGTCAGGTGCTCGGACTGGTCTCCCGGCGGCGTTGCCAGTGCACCGGGCAGGCTCAGGTCGGGCAGTTGTGGCGCGCTGGTGAACCAGGTATCGGTGAGCACGTCCAGTTGCAGCTGCACGGTTTCACCCACCACCGCGGTAGCGCCGGGCAGCAGTTGAGCTTGCACGCGAAGTTGCGGTTCGGCGGCCAGCAGGCTGGCGCTGAACAGGGCAAGCATCAGGGCCAGGGCTTTCATGGTCCACCCCGCGCAGCCTGGTCCTGCAGGCTGAATTTGCGACGCAGGAAGTTTGCCGGCGAGGTGGTCAGGTTTTGCAGCCACAGCTCATCGTTGCCGGCCTGGGCCGCTTGTACCGGCTTGCTTTTACCTTTGCCCGCCGGTTTGTCGTATTCCACCTTGTCGGGTTTTACCTCGGGGGTGTTGTCTTGCGCGGACTCGTAGTCCTTGGCCAGCGCCTGGGCCAGTGCCAGGTTGGCCTGGGCCTCCGGAAACACCGGCTGCAGGCGCAGCGCCTGGGTGTAGGCGGCAATGGCCTGGTCGAACTTGAAGCGACGGGTGTAGATGTTGCCCAGGTAGAAGTACGCCGGCGCGGTATCGAGACGGGCGAAGCTGGCTAGGGCCAGGTCGTAGTCGGCGGCGTTGTAGGCGGCGATTCCCTTCCAGTACGGATCGCTGAAGTGGACGGCGGCCGCCGGGAAATGCCCGTGCTCGAAGGCCCAGCGGCCTTGCTGGTCGGGTGTCATGAAGGCATCGGCCAGGGCGTTGGCGCGGGCATCGTTGACCGGCAGCAACAAGCCCAGCAGCAGGCAGGCACTCCAGTTCAGGCTCCAGCCGCGGCGAATGCACAGGAACGCGACCAGCAGCAGCGGCCAGCACAGCCAGTAGCCGGCGTCTTTCCAGCGCAGGGGTTGGCGCTCCTGGTTGGCACGCTCGAAATGCTGCTGGGCGTGGGCTTCGATCCAGTCCAGGTCGTCGTCATCGAGGGTCAGGCTGCCCAGCGGCGCATCCAGCGCCGAGGCCAGTTGCTTGAGCCCTTCCTTGTCGAAGTGCCCCAGTTGCGGGCGGCCCTGGCTGTCGGTGAGCGGCTGGCCATCGGCACCCTTGATCAGCCCGGTGTCGGTGCTGCCCACGGCCAGCACCAGCACTTGCAGGCGGCTGCCATCGAGCACCTTGTCCAGTTGCGCCAGTTGCGTTGCATCGGCGCCATCGCTGACCAGCACCAGGGTGGCCGGTGTGTCCTCGGCAGCCGCCAGGGTCTTGGCCTGCTCCACCACCGCCAGGGCGTTCTTGCCGGGTTGCGCGATGAGATCGCTGGCCAGGGCCTGGAGAAAGCTGTCCAGCAGGGCTGGGTCGCGGGTGGGGGGCATGACCAGGTGGGCGCTGCCGGCATAGGCGATCAGGCCGGTGGCGGCGCCCTTGCGCCGCAGGATCAGGTTATGCAGTTTGTGCTTGGCCGCTTCCAGGCGAGTGGGGGCAATGTCGGTGGCATCCATGGAACTCGACAGGTCCAGAGCCAGGATCAGCGGCGCGCGATTGTCGAGAAAGGCCGGGCGGTCCTGCTCCCAGGTCGGCCCGGCAACGGCGAGGGCGCCGATGATCAGCAACGCGCTGGCCAGGTGGACAGGCCGCAGGCGGTGCTGGTCCTCGCCGTCCAGGCGCAGGTGGGCGAGCAAATGCGGGGCAATGTTGCTGCTACAGCTGCGCAGTTGCTGGCGACGATGACGCCAGATCCACGGCAGCAGCACCCCAGGCAGTAACAACCACAGCCAGGCCGGGCGCAGAAAGTGAAACGCCTGCAGGTCAATGTCCATGCTGTCCCTCCGCCGTCGTACTGCGCGGCCGGTACGACAGCAGCAGGGCCAACAGGTGATAGCCGCCGAACAGCAGCAGCGCCGCGCCCAGCGCCAGCCAGAACAGGTCGCGCTTGGGCTGGTGGGTGAGGGTCTTGACCTGGTGCGGCGTCAGTTTGTCGAGGGTGGCATAGACCTGCTGCAGGGCGTCGCGGTCGGTGGCGCGGAAGAACTCGCCGCCGGTGGCCGTGGCGATTTCCTGCAGGCTCTTGAGGTCGACCTTGGCTTCGGCCTCGGCATTCGGGTCGCCGATACCGATGGTGTGAATCACCACGCCCCGGGCGGCGGCCATGCTGGCGGCATGGGCGGGGGTGATCGCGCTGCTGGTGTCATTGCCGTCGGTCAGCAGGATCAGCACCTTCTCCGGCTCCTTGGCCTGTTCCAGCAGCTTCAGGCTCAGGCCGATGGCATCGCCGATGGCGGTGTTGGGGCCGGCCATGCCGACATCGGTCTGGCCGAGCAGGATCGACAGGCTGGCATGGTCGAGGGTCAGCGGCGCCTGGGGGTAGGCGGCGCTGCCGAACACCACCAGGCCGAGGCGGTCCTTGGGGCGTTGGCGGATGAAGTCCTGGACCACGGCCTTGACCGCGCTCATGCGCGACACCGGCGTACCGTCGGCGCCCTTGAGGTCGACCGTTTGCATGGATTGGGAGATGTCGATGGCCAGCATCAGGTCGCGTACCGGTTCCTCATGCTGTTGCGGAGGCTCGACCAGTACCGGGCGGGCAATGGCTACCACCAGCAAGGCCCACACCAGCCAGTGCAGGAGCAGCTGCCAGATATTGCGGCGGGTACCGGGTACACCGGGTTGCTGGCCACTGACCCGGCTGATGACCTCGAAGAACGGCACGCGGATCGCACTGCGCGCCTCGACATAAGGGGGCAACCAGCGGTAGCCGAGCCACGGCAATGGCAGCAGGAGCAGTAACCAGGAGTAGTCAAACTGCCACATGATGATGCTCCACCCAGGTTCTGCAGTGCCGCATCAATGGCTGTGCATCGAATGCCATCAGTGTGCTGTCCGGCGCATAGGCCAGGCGCGCCAGTTGCTCGGCAAAGTCCGCGGGCAGCGGGGTGCGGCTGTGGGTATCGAGAAAGGCCTGCCAGTCGCTGCCGTGCAGGGTCGCGACGGCAGGGGCCTTGGGCATCGACAGCGCAACGCGCTTGAGCAACTCCGGCACGGCGCGCAGCGCTGCAATACGCTGATGTTCGTCAGCCATCGCCGTTTCCAGCGTTGCCAGTTGCCCCAGCGCTTCGCGCCGGTAACGGTCCAGTTGCCAGCGCCGATAGCGCCAGGCCCCGTAGACCAGTACGGCCAGAACCAGTATGGCCGCGAGCAGGGCCCAGCCCCAGGTTTGCGGCAGGTAGCTTGGTGCCGGTGGTAGGGCCAGCTCCTTGAGCTGGTCGATGCTGGGTACGTTTGCAGTCATACCCGGTTACCCTGGCGCTTGCCCAGTTCCAGGCGCAGTTGTTCGGTGGCGGGTAGGGCGGTGCTGAACATCAGCAAAGGCACCTGGCTGCGCCGCAGCAGGACCGCCACGTCCTGCAGGCGTCCCTTGAGAAAGTCTGTCAGGGGCGTGTGCACCTGGCGCCGCTCAACGGCCAGCTCTACCTGCATTTGGCCCTGGCTGACCATGACCCGGCCTTCGCGCGGCAGGTTCAGGGCCAGGGGGTCATAGACCTGCAGGGCGATGACATCGTTGTGCACGCGTAGCTGGCGCAGTTGGTGCAGGGTGCGCTCACTGGCGCCGGCAAAGTCGCTGATGATGCAGATCAGGTGATCGTGGGCGGCCACGCTCAGGCAGCGTTGCAGCACGTTGTCCAGCGAGGTGGCTGAGTCGCTTTCTGCGGCCTGGGCATCCAGGGCCTGGTTGAAACGAGCGGTGGCGGCGCAAATGGCCTGGACCCGGCTGCGGCTGCGCAGCGGGGCAATGCTTTCGATGCGGCTGTCGTTGAACAGCAGAGCGCCGACCCGGTCACCGCCTTTGAAGGCGATCCAGGTGGCCAGGGCTGCCAGCTGTGCGGCCAGGGCCGATTTGAAGCTACGCTGGCTGCCAAAGAACATCGACATGCGCTGGTCGATCACCATCAGCGCCGGCCGGTCGCGTTCCTCGGTATAAGTGCGCACGATCGGCGTGCCGCTACGTAGCGACGCCTTGCAGTCCAGGTGACGCAAGTCATCGCCCGGCTGATAGCGGCGCAGTTCGTCGAAGTTCAGGCCACGTCCGCGTACCCGTGAAGCATGGCTGCCGGCCAGGACGCTGGCGCGCGGTTGCCGGGCCAGGAAGCTCAAGCCCTGGGCATCTGCCTCAAGCGTCATAAGCTGGGCCAGTGAGACATACACCAGCCCGTCAGGTGCCTGTGCTTTCAACGCCACGCTGTGCTCCTCATGCCGGGATGGCAACCTTGTCCAGCAGGCGGTCGAGGATCTGCTGGCTGCCGATGCCATCGGCCACCGCGTCATAGCTCGGTTGCAGGCGATGACGCAGCACTGGGTGGACCATCGCCCGTACGTTGTCCGGTGAAACGAAGTCCTGCCCGTGTAACCAGGCGTCGGCACGCGCGCAACGGTCCAGGCTGATGCCGCCGCGTGGGCTGGCTCCCAGTTGCAGCCAGCGGGCGAGGTCGGCGTCGTAGTCGGCGGGGTGGCGGGTGGCGTTGACCAGGTCGATCAGGTAGCGGTCGATGGCGGGGGCGACATGGATCGCAGCGATTTCCTGGCGGGCCTGGAACACCACGTCCTGGGCCAGGCTGAAGGTGCTGGCCGCTGCCTGGGCAGTGGTGTGCTGTTCTTCCTGGCGCAGCAGCTGCAATACCTGGGTCTCGTTGTCGGGTACCGGATAGTCGAGCAGCACCTTCATCAGAAAGCGGTCCATCTGCGCTTCGGGCAGGGGGTAGGTGCCTTCCTGCTCGATGGGGTTCTGGGTGGCGATGACCATGAACAGGTCGGGCAGTTTGTGGCTGCTACCGGCCACGGTGATCTGCCGTTCTTCCATCGCTTCGAGCAGGGCCGCCTGGACCTTGGCCGGGGCGCGGTTGATTTCATCGGCAAGAATCAGGTTGCCGAACAGCGGCCCGGGCTGGAACTGCACCTGATGCTGGCCGTTGACCTGCTGCAGCACTTCGGCACCGGTGATGTCCGAAGGCAGCAGGTCGGGGGTGAACTGGATGCGGCTCATGTGCGCATCCAGGTGCCGGGCCAGGGCCTTGACGGTTCGGGTCTTGGCCAGGCCGGGGAGGCTTTCGAGCAGCACATGCCCGTTGGCCAGCAGGCCCACCAGGATCTGCCAGATGACCTCGTCCTGGCCCAGTACCGTTCCGGCGATGGCCCCGTGCAGGGCTTTGATATCTGAAAGTGCACTCATGGTTTTCCCTTACCAGACGTAGTTCAGACGTAAGGTCCAGGTATTTACGTCCGGCGACTGGTTGCGTTCCGAGACGGTGTCGGTATAGGCGATCATGCCGCCGAACTGCGGTGACAACATGAAGCCCATGCTGGCGCCGAGCAATACGTTCTCTTGCTGGTTGTCCTGGCCGACGCCATCGATCTTGGTCTCGCCGCCGGCGCTGTACGTCGCATCCAGTGAGGCCCAGAGTGCGCGGTTGATCGTGTAGCTGTAGTGACCCTCGACGGCATACAGCGGCTTTTGTTCCAGCTTGCTGCTGCCCAGGTAATCGTCGTTGTCACCGAACAGCGAGACCCAGGTGTTGACCTCCAGCCAGGTCGGCCCGAAGGGGGTACCAAAGCCGATTTCCGGCTTGAGCACCCAGCGGTTGGCGCCGATGTTGATCACCCGGTCCTTGTCGTAGTCGCCATTGGGAATCGTCAGCCACACGGCACCGGTCATGAAGGTTTCCGGCGTCCACTTGGCGAACTCCTCGGCTGTCAGTGCGGGGCCGCCGAAAAAGTTATGGGCGAACACCACCTGGGTATCGCCCATGCCGCCGTTGTGCTTGGTGCCATCGAAGAACCGCGCATCATCGAACGAGGCCGACAGGTCGGCGTAGGGTTGAATCAACTGAATGGCACTGTTGCGCCCGTCAATGTCGAACGACCGCGCCAGGCGCAGGATGTATATATCGGCATTCAGCGACAGGCCGTCGATGGGCAGGGCGGTATCGATGGGCGTGTTGGCGTCGACCCGGTTGTAGTAGCCAAAGACCATGTTCAGGTCGATTGGAATGTTCTGCCAGTCGCGGGCGTTGTCGGCCTGGGCGGCCAAAGGCGTCAGGGCCAGCAGTGCCGCGGCGGTGAAGGTTGTACGCATCCTCATGATGAGGCTCCTCGGATCGACTTCTGGTTATTTCGCCACTGGCGCAAGCAATGGCAGTTTCCACTGACCGCTGGCCACCTGCGGGCCAGGCATGTACAGGCGCAGCACACCGTAGAACGGCCCATTGGGTGCAGGCAGCCAATTGCTTTCGCGGGCCTTGCCGGGCGACTCATGCTGCAGATAGAGGGTCAGGCCGCCGTCCGGGTCCCGCTTGAGCTGATCGAGCATTCGCGAGTTGATCAGGTATCGGTCCAACGGGTTGTCGACCAGCAGGCGGGTCTTGCCGTCGTACATCGTCAGCGACCAGAACGCTTTGGCCGGGGGCAATTGACCCTTGGCGAAATGCAGGGTGTAGGCGTACTTGCTGGCATCGACCGGTTTGCCGCTGCTGTCGGTGAAGTAGCCCATGTAGCTGGCCTCTTCGACGGAGTTGCCAAAGATCCCGAGCTTGGCCCCGGCATAGCGGTACAGGTAGTTGTTGTTCAGGTGCTCTCGGGTACCGAACAGGTCGCCGCTGCTGATCTTGTGCGCGTCGATGACGTTTTTCTTGAAATCGGCGAATTCGGCCTTGCCGTCGTCAATGCCCGCTTGCAGGGCCTGGCGCTGTTCGGCGCTGAGCACGCTCTCCTCGAAGGGTTTGTCGGGATCGATGCCGATCTTTCTGAAGCGCTGCAGCAGCTCGCTTTCGCTGTCCACCGGCGGGGCGAACGCCATCATGAAATTCAAGTAGCGAAACAGCGCCGGGCTGTCGCTCATGTCCGGCTGGGGTTTGAGCCAGGCTACCGCCGGCAGGACCGGGGGCGGCGATTGGTCGAGAAAGGCACTGAGCGGTTGGACCTTGTAGCCCTGCTGGATGGCCTTGACGTTGTCCAGGTCCGCCTCGTTGAACAGCTGGGTGCGGTACAGGGCGTAGACGACCTGGGTCTCGCTGTGGATGACCTTGTCGATACCTTCCGGGGTCGGTCCTTGCCAGCCTGGGCCGGCGATCAGGTAATGCCCCCCCTTGTTGCCGGTGCTGCGGGTGCCCAGGTAGTCGAAGTTCTGGGTGTAGATGTCGATCAGTTGGGTCGAGTAATAGCGGCCTTCCTCGATGGCTGGCAGTGTCAGTACCAGCGGTTCGCTGCGCAGGTCCATCCACACGAACGAGTAGGGCGTGTCGGAGTTGGGGGTGATGAAGGCGGTGTCCTTGGGGGTGAACACCTTGGCGCTGTTGCCGATCTGGTTGAACGGCGCCTTGTACTCCGGGCTGCCGCTGTCCACCGCCTGGGTGTACAGGGTCTTGTACATCTCCACCACCGGAAAGCCGTACAGGTAGGCTTCCTTGGCGATCTGACGGGCTTCGTCCAGGCTGGCGTTGAACTCGGCCTGGGCGCTGCCGAAGGTCAGCAGTAGCGCTGTGCACAGCGCAACCTTGTGTAGATTCATCGCCAATCCTTATTTGCCAAATGTCATGTTGAGGCCAGCGAACAGAGTGAACTGCGGCAGGCCGTCGCCTTTTTTTTCCACGGTCCACTGCGGCTCGACAAAGGCGTTGAGAATGTTGCTGCCGCTCTTCCAGGCCTTGCCCACGCCCAGCCCCAACGGGATGTAGTGGGTGTCGTTCTTGAGGTCGAAGGTCCAGGTGGCGGTGGAGCGCAGGTACCAACCCTTGGGCAGGTTGTGCATCAGGAACGGCTGGAAGGTGGCCGTTTCGACATGGACGCGATCATCGTCGCCGGCAAATGAACTCTGGTACTGCACCAGGGCGCCGAGCAGGCCGCGGGGCGATGCGTCGATGGCCACGGCGGCGAAGCCTGCCTGCCATTTGCCGGTACCCAGTTCGTCGTGCTCGGCGGTGGGAGCGGTGAGCTGCGGGCCGATGCCCAGCTGCACGCCTTCGGTCTTGAGCAGAAAGATGTCGAACAGGTTCAGGTCGCCCATGCCAGTGCTGTAGCCGCCGTGAGGGTCGGGTCGGGTGCTGACCGGCAAGGTGGCGCGCAGCAACTGGGGAACGGGCAGCCCATCACCGGCGGCGATGGGCAGGGTGCCGCGTAGCAGCAGGTCGTTGGTGTGGGCATTGGTGTCGTACAGCGAGGGCGTGTAGTAGTCCTGCAGGTTCAAACCGGGGGCGAGGTTGAGCGGGTTGTTACTCTTGTTCGCGGTTTCCGCGTTGTCGGCCTGGGCGGTCTGGGTGACCAACAAAACGCAGGGCAGAAATACACGGGCAGCAGAAATCCATTGCATAACAAAAACGCCTGATCAGTTGAATCGATGCACTACCGGTACTTGATGACGATGCCTTTGAGCTTGCGCCCTTCCACGGAGCGGATGTCCCGATCCCACAGCGGGCCGCTGACATACGCCGACACCGGCGCTATGCGGTCGTAGACCACGACCACCGCGTCACCGCCGATCTTGGCCGCTTCTTCGCGCAGTTTCTGTTCGACTTCAGTGATCGGGGGTGGTGGCTCGATACTGGCGTCGACCATGATTTCACCCAGTCGATCATGGGCGCGCAGCGGTTCCCGGCGCAGTACCTCCACGTTGGCCGCACTGGTGGGCGCAGCATGGGGCACACCGACATATTCGGTGGTGCGGGCGTCGATACTGCTGCAGCCGGCCAAGGCCAGCAGCAGCGTGGCAAGTAACCAGCTTCCCGGGCGGTAAAACCTCTGAATTACAGCCATTTCTCCGATTCCTTCCGAGGCCAGTCATAAGTTGAAACAAAGACTTAACTGAAAGTAGCTGCAAATTCGTCTGTCGCAAGTTTGCGAACGGAAATACCTGCCTCCATCAACCCAGCACTTCGCGCAACCGGTACCACATCATTCCCAGCGCCAGCAGTGGCGAGCGCAAGGCCTTGCCCCCCGGGAAGGTCATGTGGGGCACGGCGCTGAACACATCCATGCCCTGGCTGTGGCCGACGTCGATGGCTTCTGCCAGCAGGCGCGCGGTCCAGTGAGTGACGTTCAGGCCATGGCCGGAATAGCCCTGGGCGTAGTACACGTTGGGGTGCTGGGACAGGCGTCCGACCTGGGGGAAGCGATTGGCGGTGATGCCGATCTTGCCGCCCCACTGGAATTCGATGCGGGTGTCGGCCAATTGCGGGAACACCTTGAGCATCTTTGGTCGCATGTAGGCGGCGATGTCCAGCGGGTCGCGCCCGGAGTAGTGGCAGGCGCCGCCGAACAGCAGGCGGTTGTCGGCGGTGAGGCGGTAGTAGTCCAGGCCGACTTTCTGGTCGCACAGTGCCAGGTTCTGCGGGATCAGCGTCCTGGCCTGCGCCGCCGACAGCGGCTCGGTGGTAATAATGTAGCTGCCAGCGGGCAGCACTTTGCCGCTCAGACGCGGCTCCAGCTCCTCGAGGTGGGCATTGCAGCCCAGCACCAGGCTGCCGGCCCGTACGCTGCCGTGGGCGCAGCGCACCTGCACGGTAGCGCCGTGGTTGATCTCCAGTACCGGGCTGTGTTCGAAGATGCGCACGCCCAGTGAGGCGGCCACCCGGGCCTCGCCCAGCACCAGGTTGAGCGGATGCAGATGGCCCGAGCCGCGGTCGATCAATCCGCCGGCATAGGCCGATGACGCCACGACCTCGTGCATCCGCTCGGGGGCGATCAGCTGGGTCTCATGGCGATAGTCCAGTGCTGCCAGGCTCTCTTGCTCGCTGCGAAAGGCCGCGAACTGCGCCGGGGTATTGGCCAGTTCGCAAAAGCCCCAGCGCAGGTCGCAGTCGATGTTGTGCGCGCGGATCCGCTCGGCCACCACTTCGACCGATTCGATGCCGGCCCGCTGCAGGTACTTGACCCCTTCCTGGCCGACATAGCGGGCAAAGCCCTCGACCTCATGACCGATGCCGCGGATCAGCTGGCCACCGTTGCGACCGCTGGCCCCCCAGCCGATGCGCCGGCCTTCGAGGAGGATTACCGAGAGCCCGCGCTGGGCCAGTTCGATGGCGGTATTGACGCCGGTAAAGCCGCCACCGATGACACATACGTCGGCGCTCAGTTCGCCAATCAGCGCGGGGTGTTCGGGCATCGGTCCGACCGATGCCCGGTAGTAGGAGCTGGCATGTTGCGCAGCAGGATTCATAGTGGCTCCCTGGCTCATTTGTTCGACTTCACTTTGCTCCAGGAGCGGGTCATCACCCGCATGATCTGCGGCGTCGGGGTGTTGGAAACGTACAGTTTGTCCAGCACCGCCTGGGGTGGATACACCTCGGGGTTCTTGACCAGGTCGGCTTCCATGAACTGCTGGGAAGACGGAATGGCGTTGGCATAACCGACGGTGGTGCTGACCTTGGCGATCACCTTGGGATCGAGCAGGTTGTTGACGAAGGCATAGGCCTCTTTCGGGTTGCTGGCGTCAGCGGGAATGGCCAGCAGGTCGAACCACAGGTTGGCGCCTTCCTTCGGAATGGAGTAGGCGATGTTCACGCCGTTGTTGGCTTCCTTGGCACGGTTGGCTGCCTGGAACACATCGCCGGAGTAGCCGAAGGCCACGCAGATATCGCCATTGGCCAGGTCCGAGACGTACTTGGAGGAGTGGAAGTAGGTGATGTAGGGGCGCAGGGTCAGCAGCTTGGCCTCGGCTTTTTTATAGTCCTCGACGCTGTTGCTGCGCGGGTCCATGCCCATGTAGTTGAGGATTGCCGGGAACAGCTCGTCGGCCGAGTCCATGAACGACACGCCGCACGAGCTGAGTTTCTTGAGGTTCTCGGGTTCGAACAGCACCGCCCAGGAGTCGATGTGATCGATACCCAGCACCTGCTTGACCTTGTCGACGTTGTAGCCGATGCCGTTGGTGCCCCACAGGTAGGGCACCGAATGCTGGTTGCCGGCATCGTTCTCTTCCAGGGCCTTGAGCAGCACAGGGTCCAGGTTCTTCCAGTTCGGCAGTTGCTCGCGGTCCAGTTTCAGGAACGCGCCGGCTTTTACCTGGCGGGCGAGAAAGTGGTTGGAAGGCACGACCACGTCGTAGCCGGTGCGACCGGCCAGCAACTTGCCTTCCAGGGTTTCGTTGGAGTCGAACACGTCATAGATGACCTTGATACCGGTGCTGCCCTGAAAGTCCGCCAGGGTGGTTTCACCGATGTAGTCGGTCCAGTTGTACACGCTGACACTGGGCTGGGCCTGGGCCGCGGCGCTGACCAGCAGCGCCAGGGTTGCACTTGCAACTGTTTTCAATGAACGCATATCGACACCTCTTCGAATTGTTTTTTTCGATGTTTGCTACAGGGCTCAGACGCTGAGCAGCAGGAACTCGCGCTCCCACGAACTGATCACCCGCTTGAAGTTTTCATGTTCGGCACGCTTGACCGCCACGTAGCCGCGGATGAACTTGCTGCCCAGGTGCTGCTCGATGCTCGGGCAGTCCTCCATGTGCGCCAGTGCGTCCTCGATGGTGATCGGCAGGCGCAGGTTGCGCCGCTCATACGCGCGGCCCTGGACCGGGGCGCTGGGGTTGATCTTCTCGACCATGCCCAGGTAGCCGCACAGGAGGCTGGCGGCGATGGCCAGGTACGGGTTGGCGTCGGCGCCGGGCAGGCGGTTTTCAACGCGCATGGCCTCGGGGCTGGACGTAGGCACGCGCAGGCCCACGGTGCGGTTCTCTTCACCCCATTCGACGTTCACCGGTGCCGAGGTATCGGGCAGGAAGCGGCGGAACGAGTTGACGTTGGGGGCGAACATCGGCAACACCTTGGGGATGTACTTCTGCAGGCCGCCGATGTGGTGCAGGAACAGTTCGCTCATCTGCCCGTCTTCGTTGACGAAGATCGGCTTGCCGGTGGCGATGTCGACCACGCTCTGGTGCAGGTGCATGGCGCTGCCCGGCTCATCGCCCACCGGCTTGGCCATGAAGGTGGCGGTGACATTGTGCTTGAGCGCAGCCTCACGCATGGTGCGCTTGAACACGGTGATCTGGTCGGCCAGGTCCAGGGCGTCGCCATGACGGAAGTTGATCTCCATCTGCGCCGGGCCGTCTTCGTGGATCAGCGTGTCCAGGTCCAGGCCCTGGGCTTCGCACCAGTCGTAGACATCTTCGAACAGCGGGTCGAATTCGTTGGCGGCATCGATGGAGAACGACTGCCGGCCGCTCTCGGCGCGGCCCGAGCGGCCCAGCGGCGCTTGCAGCGGTAGGTCGGGGTCGTCGCAGCGCTGGGTCAGGTAGAACTCCATCTCGGGCGCCACGATTGGCTGCCAGCCCTTGTCGGCATACAGCTTGAGCACTTTCTTGAGGACATTGCGCGGCGACAGCTCGATGGGGTTGCCCTGTTTGTCGAAGGTGTCGTGGATGACGATGGCGGTGGGCTCCAGGGCCCACGGCACCATGTACACCGCCGAGGAGTCCGGACGGCAGACCATGTCGATGTCGGCAGGGTCGAGCAGGTCGTAGTAGATGTCGTCGTCGACAAAGTCCCCGGTTACCGTTTGCAACAGCACACTTTCCGGCAGGCGCATGCCTCGCTCATGCAGGAACTTGTTGGTAGGTGCAATTTTGCCGCGGGCGATCCCGGTCAGGTCACTGACCACGCACTCGACTTCGGTAATCTTGTGTTCTTTCAGCCACGCAGACAGCTGATCGAAAGGGGCATTCATAAAGACCTCGTTATTGGTTTTATTACGCGCCAGGACCAGCGATCAAGGCTGGTATGCCGTCGGGACGACTTCCCCTGCAGCGCGTTGAGGGCTATCTTGGGCGACGCTTGCGCATTCGATCTATCCACTTTTCGCAGAATAAAGTGCACCAAAAGAGTGCACAAAGAGCAGCTCATGACAGCGCCAAATCCGTTTCAGGTCCAGGCTTTCAGTACCGCCACAGTGATTGAGCAGGAGCGCGCGTCGCCGAACTGGACCGTGCATTACCAGCAGATGTCGCCAGGGCATTTCGCCGGTCGCATCCGCTGCCTGGAACTCGAAGGCGTGGAGATCTACGAAGAGACCATGAACACGCGGGTAGAGCAGAGCTTCCGCGCCCCGCCCGGTGCCCTGACATTCTGTTTCGACCGCACCGACAACAGCCTTTACCTGCTCAATGGTGAAAGCCGCAACATCTGGATCACCCCGGAGAACTATCAGGAAGTGGCCGTGGTGTTCGGGCCGGAGTTCGTTCAACGCTATCGGGTCGACATTGCGCGCCTGGAAGGGCTGTTCATGGCCCCGCTCAACTCCATGCAGAACGCATTGTTCAGCCGCTGGTTGAGCAGCACCCTGACGCGCCTGGGCCAGGAGGTCGATCCGCCGAGCCGCGAAGCCCTGGCCGAGCAGTTGCTTCAGGACTGCCTGTTCATCCTCGACAGCGCGAGTGTCTGCCTGGACCGCAGCGCCTTGTGGCGGCGCTCCGAAGAGCGCCTGATCATGCGCCGAATCGGCCAGTGGGCCGGTGACTGCCCGGAAGAAACCCTGAACCTGCTGGAGCTGGCACAGGTCGCCGAAGTCCCCCTTCGCCAGTTGCAGCAAGCGTTCAAGACCTACACCGGGATGACACCGGCCCACTGGCTGCGCCTGCGCCGCCTGAACAGCGCCCGGCGCGAGCTGTTGAGCTGCAAGGCAGGCGACAGCACAGTGGCCGAAGTGGCCATGCACTGGTCGTTCTGGCACCTTGGTCGGTTCTCCAGCAGCTATCAGCAACTGTTCAAGGAGCTGCCCAGCGAAACACTCAAACGAGCACAACGGCGCACCTGAGACACAAAATGCCATCTATCTGACCCTGTCGGGCAACCGGGTGGCAGTGGTATGTTCTCTCCAATAAATGAAGTCGATAGATTGGAAAGACCATGCCAAGAGCCTCCCACCAAGACCTGCGTCGCGCGTTTCGTAAACTCCTTGCTTCTCCTGCCTGCTACCACACGGCCTCCGTGTTCGACCCGATGTCGGCGCGTATCGCTGCCGACCTTGGTTTCGAGGTAGGCATCCTGGGTGGTTCGGTCGCTTCCCTGCAGGTGCTGGCCGCACCTGACTTTGCCCTTATCACCCTGAGCGAGTTCGCCGAGCAGGCCACTCGCATTGGTCGGGTGGCCCAATTGCCGGTGATCGCCGATGCCGACCACGGCTATGGCAACGCCTTGAACGTGATGCGTACCGTGACCGAGCTCGAACGCGCCGGTATTGCCGCACTGACCATCGAAGACACCCTGCTGCCGGCGCAGTTCGGGCGCAAGTCCACCGACCTGATCAGCATCGCCGAGGGCGTCGGCAAGATCCGCGCAGCCCTTGAGGCGCGTGTCGACCCGGAGCTTTCGATCATCGCCCGGACCAACGCCGCGCTGATCCCGGTCGAAGAAGTGATCGCGCGCACCGTGGCCTACCAGAACGCCGGTGCCGATGCACTGTGCATGGTCGGCATCCGCGACTTCGAACACCTCGAGCAGATCGCCTCGCACCTGAGCGTGCCGCTGATGCTGGTGACCTACGGCAACCCGCAACTGCACGACGACGCGCGCCTGGCGCAACTGGGTGTGCGCATTGCCGTGGACGGCCACGGTGCCTACTTCGCCGCGATCAAGGCCACCTACGACTGCCTGCGCGAACAACGCCGCATCACCAGCAGCGCCTCGGACCTGAGCGCTACCGAACTCACCCATACCTACACCGTGCCTGGCGACTACATCGTCTGGGCGCGCGAGTACATGGACGTCAACGAATAGGCCGCAGGCCTTGCAGCAGCAATTCCCTACAAATGGACAAGCGGAATAATTCATGAAGAAAACAGTGGGTGTACTCTCAGGGCTCGTCGTTGCCGTGGCCGCCGTGTGCACGGCAGGTGCCTGGTACACCGGCAAGCAATTGCCTGAAGTACTCGGCGAGGCCATGGCGCAAGCCAACATCCAGCTCAAGCAATCATCGGGGCTCAATGGCACCGTGAGTGTTGAGCTGGCCTCGCTGGAGTCGCACCTGTTCTCCAGCACCGCGCGTTACCGCGTCAAGGTCAAGGACATGGTGGTCGGTGACCGGCTGGAGAGTTTCGAGCTGGGCTTTGTCGATCGAATCGAGCACGGCCCGTTGCCGTTGAGCCGGCTCAAGGCGTTCAAGCTGATGCCGGTGATGGCCACCAGCAACTATGCCTTGGAGAAGGATGCGTTCACCGCCGAGTGGTTCGCCGCCAGCGGTGAGGTAGCGCCGGTGCACGGCCAGAACAGCCTCGGTTATGACGGTTCCAGCGACGGCACGCTGATCATGCCGCCCATGAAGGTGAGCGAGGCGGGTGGCTCGACCGTCGCGTTTTCGGGGCTGGCCATTACCGCCAGCGGCAATCGCAACGGCGAGCGGATCACATTCACCGGTGCTGCACCGAGCCTTAATCTGGACCTGGTCGATCCGCAAATCGGGCCGTTGAAGATCGATCTCCAGAACCTGAGCGTTGTCGGTGACCTGAACAAGACGGCATACGGATTTTATGTCGGCTCCGGGAGCATGCTGCTCGACCAGGTGAGTGCAGCGGTGGGCGAGCAGCAGAAGGTGCTGCTGCTCAAGCACATCGAGCATCGCAGCGAGTCCCGGGCAGACGGCGACAACTTCTCCGGCAACTTGGTCTACAAGGTGGGCGACATCAATTTTGATGGTAAGCCGGTGGGCTCGACTGCCATGGTGTGGAATCTCAAGAACATTGACATGCCGGCCATGCAGGCCCTGATAGCCTGGTACCAGAGCCGTCTTCCGGAGTTCCAGGCAGCCGCCGCGCAAGGTCAGGCAGTGCCATCCTTGCCGATGAGCGAAGCGGAAAAGGCCCAGGTCAACGCCAGCGTGCAGCAACTGCTGGCCGCCAGGCCACAGATCGCCCTGCAAGACTTCTCGTTCAAGACGGTCAATGGTGAAAGCCATTTCAACCTGAGTGTCGACCTGGCCCAGCCGTCTTCCCTGGAGCTGCCACCTGCCGAGCTGTACCGGCAGTTGATCACCCAGGTGCAGGGCAAGCTGCAGCTGTCCAAGCCGATGATCGGCGACCTGGCTTCCTTGCAGGCACGCCTGCAGGGGCAGAGCGAGGCGCAGATTCAGGCCCAGCAGGTTTCCCAGACCGGGGAAATGGTCGGCATGCTTGCGCAGCAAAGCCAACTGGCTACGGTGCAGGGCAACGACATCCTGTCCAGCCTGCATTACGCCGACGGTATGGTGGATTTCAACGGCCAGAAGATGACCGTCGAACAGTTCGCCAACCTGATCATGGCCAACCTAGGCGCCCTCCAGCCCCAAGGCTGACAAAAAGGCCCCGGTGCGACAGGTCTGTCGCACCGGGGCTTGTTTCACTAAAAAATCCTTTTGAATTCATCCGATTAACTGTAGCCTTCGGCATCCCATAAAAACCCGAGGCCGCAGAAGGTCTTTGGTTCTGCCTGCAACGCCGTTCAGCGCCTTGCTCGCGGAGCCTGTAGCCGATTTGCCAGGGCTCGGTGATACACTCGACTTACGCGCAAAAGCGCCTGCAGGTCCAGCGATCATGACCCAGATTTCCGAACGCCTTTTGGTCCAAGCCCACCTCGATGCCAAGCAGCCCAAGCCGCTGACACCCGAGCAAGAGGCCGACTACCGCGCCGCCATCGCCGCCGAACTCAAGGCGCAGAACGCGGTGCTGGTTGCCCATTACTACTGCGATCCCGTGATCCAGGCCCTGGCCGAGGAAACCGGCGGCTGCGTGTCCGACTCGCTGGAAATGGCCCGTTTTGGCAACAAGCACGAAGCCAGCACCGTGATCGTCGCCGGTGTGCGCTTCATGGGCGAGACCGCCAAGATCCTCAACCCAGAAAAGCGCGTGCTGATGCCGACCCTGGAAGCGACCTGCTCGCTCGACCTGGGTTGCCCGGTGGACGAGTTTTCGGCGTTCTGCGACAAGCACCCTGAGCGCACCGTGGTGGTGTATGCCAACACTTCGGCGGCGGTCAAGGCTCGGGCCGACTGGGTAGTGACCTCCAGCTGCGCACTGGAAATCGTCGAGAGCCTGATGGACAACGGCGAGACCATCATCTGGGGGCCGGATCAGCACCTGGGCCGCTATATCCAGAAGCAGACCGGCGCCGACATGCTGCTGTGGGACGGTGCCTGCATCGTCCACGAAGAATTCAAGTCGCGACAACTGGCCGACATGAAGGCGCTGTACCCCGACGCCGCGATCCTGGTACACCCGGAATCGCCCGAGGCAGTGATCGACCTGGCCGATGCGGTCGGTTCCACCAGCCAGCTGATTGCCGCAGCGCAAACCCTGCCGAACAAGACCTTCATCGTGGCCACCGACCGCGGCATCTTCTACAAGATGCAGCAGCTGTGCCCGGACAAAATCTTCATCGAAGCGCCTACGGCCGGCAACGGCGCGGCCTGCCGCAGCTGTGCCCACTGCCCGTGGATGGCAATGAACACCCTGGAGCGCACCTTGCAGTGCCTGCGCGAGGGTAGCAACGAGATCTTCGTGGAGCCGGCGCTGATTCCCCAGGCAATCAAGCCGCTCAAGCGCATGCTCGACTTTACCCAGGCGGCACGGATGAAGTTGTCGGGTAACGCTTGAGATAGACATCGCGGGGCGAGCCCGCTCCTGGAGGAGCGGGCCCGCCCCGCGATGCATTTCAGTTCAGGACCTCAGCGCATCATTTCCTTGACCATGCGCTGTTGCTCCATCAACTCGCGTTGACGCGCGTCGATCTTCTCTTTCAACACCCTGTTGCCTGCCCGTTGCTTGGCATAGTCGAGCTGCTGCACCGCTTGGTCGTAGTCACCCACCAGGGCAAAGTACTCGGCGCGCGCCTGATGCAGGCCGACCGTATTGCCGGCCAAACCACGCACCTCCGCCACGTCATACCAGACATCCGGGTCTTCCGGTCGATTCTTGAGTAGCGCATCCAGTGCCTTCTCTGCCTCGGCAGGGCGGTTCTGCTTGAGCAGCAAGTCGATCCGCGCCTGTTGCAACGGGTAGTTGGCCGGGTACAGGGTGCGCATCCGGTCAACCCGTTGCTGGGCATCGGCCAGGCGGTTGTTGGTGATCTCCAGGTCGATCTGCGCCAGGTTGTAGGTGATGTCGTTGGGGGCCTTGGCCAGCAGCGGCTTGAGGCTCTCGCGGGCTTCGTTGAGCTGGCCGCCCTTGATCTGGGCCAGCGCCAGGCCATAGCGGGCCGCATCCATGCTGGGGTTTTCGTCCAGCTGGGCACGGAAGCGCTTGGCGGCCAGGCCTGGGGTGCCTTCATAGATCAGGGCGACGCGGGCGCGGATCAGCTGATAACGCTGGCTGTCTTCGGTGCCGCCCTTGGGCGCTTGCTCGGCGCGGTTGCGGGTATCGGCGATACGCGATTCGGTCACCGGGTGAGTGAGGAGGAATTCCGGCGGCTTGGCGTCGTAGCGGTACTGGCGCATCAGGCGCTCGAACATGCTCGGCATGTTGCGCGGGTCGTAGCCGGCTTTTTCCAGATTGAGGATGCCGATGCGGTCGGCTTCCTGTTCGTTCTGCCGGGAAAAGCGCCGTTGTTCCTGGATGGCTGCTGCCTGGGTGCCGGCGATCGCGGCGATACCCGCGTCACCCGCACCCGCCGCGGCAGCCACGATGCCCGCGAGCAGTGCCGCCATCATCGGCAGTTGCATGCGCTGCTGGGCTTCGACGCCCCGGGCGAAGTGGCGTTGCGACAAGTGAGCCAGTTCGTGGGCGAGCACCGAGGCATATTCGCCTTCGGTCTGCGCATTGAGGAACAGGCCGCCATTGACCCCGACAATCCCGCCAGGGGCGGCGAAGGCGTTGAGTTCACGGCTGTCGATAAGGATGAATTCGAGGCGGCGGTCCTGCAGCTGGCTGGTTTCGGCCAAGCGATAGACGCTGGACTCGACATAATCCTTGAGCTGGGGGTCGTTCAGCTGATTGACATTGCCCCGCAGCAAACTGAGCCAGGCGCGGCCCAGCTGATGTTCTTGTTGGGGGGAAACAATCGCAGAACTGGCGTCGCCGAGTGACGGCAGGTCGTCGGCATGGCTTGGGAGCGCCATCAAACAGGCCAGCGTCAGCAGGGTGGGGCGCAGTAAATTCATGCACGAAGCTCTGGTCGACAAAGAGCCTTACTGTAGCCCGCTCACACGTCGACGACCAGTGGCGGTATTCTAGCGGGCTCGATTGAACGTGCCTGCCTGGAGAACCCCGATGAGCGATACCCCGACCTTTGACGCCGAACTCGACGCCAGCGGCCTGAACTGCCCGCTGCCGCTGCTCAAGGCGAAGATGGAGCTCAATCGCCTGGCCAGTGGTGCAGTGCTCAAGGTAGTGGCAACCGATGCAGGATCGCAGCGCGACTTTCGCACTTTTGCCAAGTTGGCCGGTCATACGCTGCTGCTCGAAACGGCCGAGGCGGGTGTCTACACCTACTGGCTGCGCAAAGCCTGAGTTTTTCTCCCCTTAAGGATCGTCAATGTTCAAGGTGCTTCGCGACTGGATGCAACGCTACTTCTCCGATGAAGAGGCGGTGGTGCTGGCGGTCTTGCTGTTTCTGGCGTTCACCGCCGTCCTGACCCTGGGCGGCATGCTGGCGCCGGTACTGGCCGGCATGGTCCTGGCGTTCCTCATGCAGGGCCTGGTCAACGCCCTGGAGCGCCTGCGGGTGCCGACCCGCTACGCCGTCGGTCTGGTGTTCACCCTGTTCATGGGCGCGCTGGGGGTCTTCCTGCTGGTGCTGGTGCCGCTGCTCTGGCATCAATTGATTACATTGCTCAACGAATTGCCGGGCATGCTGGGCAAATGGCAGTCGCTGCTGTTGCTGTTGCCCGAGCGCTATCCGCACCTGGTGTCTGATGAACAGGTGTTGCGCGCGATCGAGGCCATGCGGGGCGAGATCGGCAAGTTCGGCCAGTGGGCATTGACCTTCTCGCTCTCCAGCCTGCCGTTGCTGGTCAACATCATGATCTACCTGGTGCTGGTGCCGATCCTGGTGTTCTTCTTCCTCAAGGACCGTGAGCTGATTGCCCGCTGGGTCAGTGGCTACCTGCCGCGCGAACGGGCCCTGATGACCCGGGTGGCCGAAGAGATGAACCGGCAGATCGCCAACTACATTCGCGGCAAGGGCATCGAGATTCTGATCTGCGGTGTGGCGACCTACATTGCCTTCATCACCCTGGGGCTCAACTATGCGGCGCTGTTGGCATTGCTGGTGGGCTTGTCGGTGGTGGTGCCTTATGTCGGCGCAGTGGTGGTGACGGTGCCGGTAACCCTGATTGCCCTGTTCCAGTGGGGCTGGGGCGACCAGTTCATCTACCTGATGGCGGTGTACGCAATCATCCAGGCGCTTGATGGCAACGTGCTGGTACCGCTGCTGTTCTCCGAGGCGGTCAGCCTGCACCCGGTGGCGATCATCTGCGCGGTGCTGTTGTTTGGCGGGTTGTGGGGGTTCTGGGGGATCTTCTTCGCGATTCCGCTGGCGACGCTGTTCAAGGCAGTGCTTGATGCCTGGCCGAGGCAGGAACCGGTGGTGGCGCCGTTGCTCTGAAAGCATCGCGGGGCAAGCCCGCTCCTGCAGGAGCGGGCTTGCCCCGCGATCAATCAACTATTCAGTGCCTGCGCTTCCGCCAACACGGCATCCACATGGCCGGGCACCTTCACGCCGCGCCAGGCTTTACGCAGCACACCGTCCTTGTCGATCAGGAAGGTGCTGCGGTCCACGCCCATGTATTCCTTGCCGTACAGCTTCTTGAGCTTGATCACGTCGAAAAGCTGGCACAGGGCCTCGTCCTTGTCGCTGATCAGCTCGAACGGGAAGGCCTGCTTGGCCTTGAAGTTCTCATGCGACTTGATGCCATCACGAGATACGCCGAACACCTCGGTGTTGGCGGCCTGGAAGGCTGGGTACTGGTCGCGGAAACCCTGGCCTTCGGTGGTGCAGCCCGGGGTGCTGTCCTTGGAGTAGAAGTAGAGCACCACCTGCTTGCCCTTCAGGCCCGCCAGGCTGACGCTCTGGCCACTGGTGGCCTGGGCCTGGAATTCGGCGACGGGTTGGTCGAGTTCTACGGCCATGAGTGCTTCCTTACAATGGGTTTTGTGGGCGCCAAGGTTCGATCAGTGCATCCAGGTTCAGGGCGTCGGCGAAGTCCAGGAACTGGTCGCGCAGCCAGCTGATCTGGGTGCCGGCCGGCAGGGTCACGGTGAAGGTGGCGTTGAGCATGGTGCCGCCGGTCTGTGGCGCCTGGTAGGTGTCGCAGGTCAGGTTCTCGAGTTCCACATGGTGGTCGATGAAGAACTGGCACAGCTCGTTGATGATGTCCGGGCGATAGGCGGCGCTGACATACGCCACGTACGGCAGGGCCAGCGGGCGCACTTCAAGCTCGGCGCTGCGGACCACATTCACGGTGAAGGTGTGCTTCTTGGCCAGGCCCGGCAGGGCTGCCTCGAAGCGCGCCAGGGCATCCCAGCTGCCGGCAACCTGCAGGACCAGGGCGCTGCACTCGCCATGACGGGTCAGGCGCGAGGTCACGACCGAGCAGCGATTATCGTTGCTGGCCCGGCACAGAATGTTGGTCAGCTCCATGGGATTGGCGCCCAGGGCACTGATGACAAGGAATTGTTCGCGAACGGTGGGGGTGGACATGCAGCATTCCTAAAGCGATGAGCGGTCGGTACCTGACGGGGCAAATCGGCGGGAGGGCGTGGTCCCGGGGCTCAGGATCGAGGCTTTGGGCACTGCCTGCGCAGGTTGTCGGCAGCCCGGCGGGCCGCTGTGTACCGATCAAAGAGAGAAGGGTAGCGAAAATGGCCGCCGAGGGGAATGCTCCGGCCTTCTGCTTCGCTTGTGCAAGCCCGGTGGCGCCAGTACCATTACCGCTCTCTTTTTCCGGCAGGAGCAGTTTCATGATTGCGGGCAGTATGGTGGCATTGGTCACACCCATGGATGCACAAGGGCGTCTGGACTGGGACAGCCTCAGCAAACTCGTGGACTTCCACCTGAAAAACGGCACCCATGCCATCGTTGCGGTCGGTACCACCGGCGAATCGGCAACCCTGGATGTCGATGAGCACATTGAAGTCATCAAGGCCGTGGTCAAGCAGGTCGATGGCCGTATCCCGGTGATCGCCGGTACCGGTGCCAACTCCACCAGCGAAGCGGTGCACCTGACCCAGAACGCCAAGGACGCCGGCGCCGATGCCTGCCTGCTGGTCGTCCCGTACTACAACAAGCCGACCCAGGAAGGCCTGTACCAGCACTTCAAGCACATTGCCGAAGCCGTCGACATCCCGCAGATCCTCTATAACGTTCCTGGCCGCACCTCCTGCGACATGCAGGCCGAGACCGTGATCCGCCTGTCCACCGTGCCGAACATCATCGGCATCAAGGAAGCCACCGGCGACCTGAAGCGCGCCAAGGCGATCCTCGACGGCGTGAGCAAGGATTTCATCGTACTGTCCGGCGATGATCCGACTGCCGTCGAACTGATCCTGCTGGGTGGCAAAGGCAACATCTCCGTCACTGCCAACGTCGCCCCGCGCGAAATGGCCGATTTGTGCGAAGCCGCCCTTGAAGGCAACGCCGAAAAAGCCCGCGCCATCAACGAAAAACTCATGCCTCTGCACAAAGACCTGTTCGTCGAAGCCAACCCGATTCCGGTGAAGTGGGCTTTGGTCGAAATGGGCCTGATGCACAAGGGCATCCGCCTGCCGCTGACCTGGCTGAGCGAATCCTGTCACGATACGGTACGCCAGGCCATGCGCCAGTGCGGCCTGCAGTTTTAATTGAGGACGTACACCGCATGAAGCGATTGGCTGGTCTTTCCGCCCTTGCCTTGATCATCTCCAGCACCAGCGGTTGCGGCTGGTTGTGGGGCGAAGAGGGTTACTTCCGTGACCGTGGCAGCGACTATCTGGAGGCCACTCAGAAGGCACCGATGCAACTGCCACCTGACGTTGCCAACGTCAAGCGCCTGGACCCGCTGCTGCCGATCCCGCGTAACGTCGCCGACGACAACGTCAAGGGCGAGTTCGAAGTGCCACGTCCGCAGCCACTGAGCGCTGGCGCCGATATCAGCGATTTCAGCCTGCAGAAAAGCGGCAGCGCCCGTTGGGTGCTGGCCCAGCGCTCTCCGGCCGAAGTCTGGCCGGTGGCCCGTCAGTTCTTTGAAGACAACGGTTTCCGGATTGCCGAAGAGCGTCCGCAAACCGGTGAGTTCAACACCACCTGGCAGCGTTTCGACGAACTCTCCGCCTCCATGGCCAAGCGCCTGGGCAGTGCCTCGAGCAGCAGCGACAACGAAGTGCGCACCCGTGTGCGTATCGAGCCGGGCGTACAGCGCAACACCAGTGAAGTCTACATCGTGACCGTCGAGCGTCCGGCCGGCAGCACGGCCGAGCAGGCGTTCCCGGATCGTTCGAACAACACCGGTGTCGATGCCATCCTGGTCGATGAAATGCTCGCCAGCATGACCCGCAGTGCCGAGAAGGGTGGTTCGGTGTCGCTGCTTGCCGCACGCGACTTCGATGCGCCGAGCCGCGTCAGCCTGAGCGAAGACGGTAGCGGCAACCCGGTGCTGAACCTGGGCGCCGACCTCGATCGCGCCTGGTCGAGCGTAGGGCGTGCGCTGGAGCAGGGCGAGTGGCGTGTCGAAGACATCAACCGCAGCCTGGGCCTGTACTACATCAACCTGGCTGAAAAAGCCGAGGCCAAGGACCAGGAGCCAGGCTTCTTCGGTCGCCTGTTCGGCAGTGCGCCGAGCAAGGAAGAGCGTGAAGCCCGTGCCGAGCGTTATCAGGTTCGCCTGAGCAAGGTCGGTGACAGTGTCCAGGTGACCGTCGAGAAGAACATCAATACCGTGGCCCCGGCTGACGTCGCTCGCCGCGTGCTGAGCGTGATTCAGGACAACCTGGGTTAAGTGCGCTTCGCCGTACTTGGAAGTGGAAGCCAGGGAAATGGCACGCTGATCGCCAGTGGCAACACGCTTGTGCTGGTCGATTGCGGCTTTTCCCTGCGCGAGACCGAGCGGCGCCTGGCGCTGCTCGGGGTGAGTGCAGCGCAATTGAGCGCGGTCCTGGTGACCCACGAACATGCCGACCACGTGCATGGGGTGGGGTTGCTGGCGCGGCGCTACAATGTACCGGTCTACCTCAGCCGCGGCACCTTGCGCGGTATGCGCAAGCCGGTCGAGGCAGCGGGATTTCTGGCGGCAAGCGACACACTGCAGATCGGTGGCTTGAGCATCAGTGCCGTGGGGGTTACCCACGACGCGCTGGAGCCATTGCAGTATGTATTCGACGACGGTAGCCGGCGCTTTGGCGTGCTGACTGACCTTGGCTCCTACGACTCGGCCTTGCTAGACAGCTACCAGGGCCTGGATGCCCTGATGATCGAGGCCAATCACTGTCGCGACCTGCTCGGACGCGGGCCTTACCCGATGTTTCTCAAGCAGCGGGTCGGTGGCGACTACGGACATTTGAATAACCACCAGGCCGCGCGCCTGGTGTCGGAGCTGGGCTGGCAGAACCTGCAACACCTGGTGCTGGCCCACCTCAGCAGCAAGAACAACCAGCCACAGCTGGCCCGGCAATGTTTCGTCGACACCCTCGGGTGCGACCCGGACTGGCTGCAAGTGGCCAACCAGGATTGCGGGCTCGACTGGCGCGAAATCGCCTAGCCCATCTTATTTAGCAAGCGGAGCCCATCATGGAAAAACGTGAAGAACTCTACCGCGGCAAAGCCAAGTCGGTTTACAAGACCGACGACGCTGACCGCTTGATCCTGCTGTTTCGCAACGACACCTCGGCGTTCGACGGCAAGCGCATCGAACAACTCGACCGCAAGGGCATGGTGAACAACAAGTTCAACGCCTTCATCATGCAAAAGCTTGAAGAAGCCGGCATCCCGACCCAGTTCGACAAACTGCTGGGCGACAACGAATGCCTGGTCAAGAAACTCGACATGATTCCGGTCGAATGCGTCGTGCGTAACTACGCCGCTGGCAGCCTGGTCAAGCGCCTGGGCGTCGAAGAGGGCATCAAGCTCGAGCCTTCGACGTTCGAACTGTTCCTCAAGAACGACGAGAAGGGCGATCCGTTCATCAACGAATCCCACGTTGTCGCCTTTGGTTGGGGCACCGCCGAGCAACTGGCGAAAATGAAAACCCTGTCGCTCAAGGTCAACGAAGTGCTGAACAAGCTGTTCGATGACGCCGGCCTGCTGCTGGTCGACTTCAAGCTGGAATTCGGTGTGTTCCACGGCGAGATCGTCCTGGGGGACGAGTTCAGCCCTGATGGCTGCCGCCTGTGGGACAAAGAGACCCGCAAGAAGATGGACAAGGACCGATTCCGCCAGGGTCTGGGCGACGTGATCGAAGCCTACGAAGAAGTTGCCAAACGCCTGGGCGTGCCGCTGTAAGCGGCAAGTTCACGCAAGCGCCTGATACCACGCGAATTTTTTTCGCAAACAGGCTTTGCCTTTAGGCGAACTGCTGGTATCATGCGCGCCACTGGAGAGATGCCGGAGTGGCCGAACGGGACGGATTCGAAATCCGTTGTACTGGCAACAGTACCTAGGGTTCAAATCCCTATCTCTCCGCCATATTGAAAAAAGCCTTATAAATCAATGATTTACGAGGTTGTAAAAATGGTGATTTGTAGCAAGGTTTTGTAGCAAAACCTGACCTGCAGATCGCCATTTTTTTTGTCTGTCATTTGACCGTCCTATGGCTCTTCCTGAGCGTCTTTGGCCTTCTTGGCTACCAACGCCTATCGCTGACCTGATGATACCTCTGCTGAGCCTGTGGGCTGCTCTGCTGCTACGTTTTAGATCAAGGTCGCCAAAGGTGCGGGGACTTGTACCCGTGCCGTTGGGGGCCGGATTACGAAACGAAAACCGGTCGCAGGCAGTTGTCGAGGGTGGGTGATAAATAAAGGTTCGGGGATATATCTTTGAACCTATGGCTGTTTAATTTAAGTGGAACGAAATGGGGCGATTCCTACTCTTTGGGAGTAGGGTATATGTCCGTGAAGCGTAGTATTAGCTTTGAGGATATAAGTATGTAAAGTCACGCTTTACATGTTTTGAGTTTTATTGTGGTCGCATTTCTTCGATTATGCGTTTTTTATATTCGTCTGCATCGTCTTCAATTTTTCGCTTTGCATCGCCCCATAAATCTTTGTATGTGTCTCTATGCCTTGCCACCATAAGGGTTACAATCTCATCGAGATTTTGCTGTTTTACCTTGTTATTACCTCTTCCAAACTCTTTCACTAATACGTCATTAGAGATGGACTTATAGCCAGAAAATGCCGCTATGAGTTTTTTGGCGAGGCTTGATGTTAGCCTTAAGTTAGGGTATTCCTCAATTTCTATTATTTTTAGGAAGTTGACTAAAAATCTTTGACGCTCTCGTCGTTTGAAACCACCAACCATGCCGCCTATCTTTCCTGCTATTTCTGCTCTTTTCATACATTCTCCTATGCTGTTACAAATACAAATAACATAGGTTTAAAATAAGTCAATGCTTCAGGGGTATATCTCCGAACTATCACACTGGTGTTTGGTGAGCCGTCAATCGGAGGCGGTGTTTTTAAATTTTCAATTTTTGTGGTGGTCTACCCCTCACGTTCAATCTTGAAATTAAACTGGGAGAGATTTTCGAAAGGGTGAGATGATTTTTTAGGTGGGGTTAATTGCAAATATCAACTAAGTAAAATGCGATAGGGCAGGACCCTAAATTCGAATAAGGTTGGATGATAAAAAAATTTTCGTTTTCCTATTGACAACGATTTTTCCCGTAGTTAAGCCATAAGTTGATGGTCAAGGAAATCGAATTATCAATTATTTGATATAAAGTCATAAAAATTTTTCAAGATTTTTTTGAAAATAGCATTTTAATGCTTGCGGGTCGGTGGTGTGGGTTTTGACCGAAAAAGAGCTGTTTTGGGTTTTGGACAAAAATAGGTGGTTAGAGAGAATTGAAATGATTTGTTGTGATGGGTTGTCCTATGGAATTTGATATGTATGTATACATACATATAGCTTCGGGGATATATCTCCAAACCTATATAGGCTATGCGGTGGGGTAGTGCGAAATTAAGGCGTTAGGGCGTGTCTTTTACTTTGGGTGGGGATTTGTATCGGTTGAGTGAGAACGGCCCCGTTTGACCCGTTTCCGTGAGTTATACGGCTATCGAGGTGTCGGTGGGTATGTACGTGGGTGTATATGGGTAGGTATGGGGAGGAAAGGGGGGGAGGAAGAAGAAACACCCTCACCGGGTGCTATTATCTGATATAGGCTTTTGCACTGATTATAATATTGTTCGTGTCTTATCTATCTATACGTAGTCGCACAGGCTACGCTTAGTTGCTTCATGTTATAATTAATAATGGCTCAAACTTCCAGCGGGATGATTACTTGCCCTCTCTTGCCCTCTCTTGCCCTCTCTTGGTCTCGTCTATATGCTTTTATATAAAACACAGCAATCAGCACCTTGCTTTGGGGTTTTCGGCAATTTAGTAGGGGAAACCTAAAAGTTATAGTGTGTGCGGCCCGTTCTTACGCTCTTGGCTATGAGTCGCTGCTATCAGGCAGGGGGCCTACCCCTGCCTGATAGATTAGCTGTACGTACTTGCGTGTCTGGTTTTTTAATTCAGGCATGCGACTGTGCGGTCTCTCGTATTCGTCTAAAGGCTTCTATAATAGCTCCAACGAAAAGAGATACTAAGGCGGCGAGGAAAAACGATAAAAATAAGTAAGTTTTTAATTTGCCTGAAAATGGAAGCTCTGTAGTAACGATTTCGGACGAGTGTGTGGCGGAAGATCTTGATGCGGTCTGCAAGAGGTCTAGTGCTCTTATTTTCATATCGTCTGAAATGTTTAAGAGTTCTATATATTGAAGTAGCTTTTGCTCTTGGTCTTGGTATATTCTTTTTTGGCTATTTGTTATTTCTTTTATCGTCGATTTAACGTTCTCTATTGATTTTTTTTGGTTTTCAGTGGTAGATGATACCTGAACTATACTGGTATTTTTTATAGGTGTTATAGTGGCGGTGCTGGAGTATTTGTAAGTAATTTCTTCTGGTTTTTCTAATGGAACTAAAATGCTTGAACTTAGGCTTATGCTATTGCCAGAGGTCACACTGGAAATGCTGGTGTATAATACTGGTCGGGTTAGCGTGTATCCAAGCCCTACTGCAAAGGTTAAAAGGAAAGCTATTGCGATAGTTTTTGCTTGTCGGGCAAAAAAGGTGTAAATTTCAACAAGTGAAATTTCTTCATTTGAAAAATTATTTTCTCTCATCTGTTAGCACCCTGCGATAACATACAAAAGAGCAAAGATGCTTGTTGGTAGGGCTAAAAATAAAAATAAGATAAAAAGCTTTGCCCCTAAAGTATATTTTATCTTACGGTGCTGGGTGCTGGGTGCTGGGTGCTGGGTGCTGGGTGCTGGGTGCTGGGTGCTGGGTGCTGGGTGCATTTCCTATTATCCCGGATCGCTATTTGTGGGTGCTTTCTTTGATAATGTTACAGGTTTTTATTTTTTAATGCAATAATGGTTTTTTAACGACCGCCTAATATTCAAGTGATAGCCAATGGAGCGTAATCGTAGAGATATAAGTTCGTGGGGGTTTTGGCTATTTTCTGTATTCGTATGACTCAAGGCAATATGAGTCGAAACTTACCATCTCGTGCGTGCTATGAATATTGGTATATGGCTGGTGTGCAGATGCGGATGAGCAAAATAAGCTAGGGGGTAGTGAGAAAAATATACATCAGCGGATGTAGTATATGATGTGGGGTTTTGCACTATTTGTAATGCTACGAATGCTCCTTCCAGTAGAATACGGTTCTACGACTGACCTCCAACGCTCTCATCACTTCTAAGACAGTAGCCCCTGATTTAAGCATATCAATACCTTTAATTCTTTTTGATTTTCCATTGAGTGAGCCTCTATAAGCCTGTATCTCGCTTGTGTGCGTTCTGGCGACATAATCGTCAAAGGTGCCACGGGTAAAGTTTCTATGTGTCCACTTCGCTACGCTCTTGGCTGTGTGTTTTACTTCGGAAATATCCAAGGGCGTGGAGAAATTGACGTTGTAGCCTATGGCTCTGTCAAGGCAAGCGTTTAGCCATTGGTTGTAGTCGGGCCACCCTTGGCGGATGGCTTTGTATGCCCACTCCCTTAACTCATCGAAAAGCATGCAGTTACGGCCAAGGCCATAGTCATCTACGGGCCTCTCTTTGGCCTTTTCAGGGGTGAGATCAAGGTAGTCTGCGAGGTCGTCCAGCGTGTATGGGGTGGATTCCCATTCTTGGACTATCCAATGTGAGTTGATTGGGTTCTTGCAGATCAGGCCGGAATAGCCTCTGTCTGCTCCCAGTAGGTTACACAATGCCGCTTCGATGGCCGCAGCGTAGCGTAAAGGGGCTGTTTTGGCGTCGATTGCAGTTCGGATAGGGGTTTGTAGCAGGTAGAGCAAATGGGCGTGCCCATTGGCCGGATTTCGAGCGATTAGGTTAGGGGCTGGTGCTCCTACGTCATCCCAGTACAGCCCCGCGTTGGTCTTGTCCAGATCGAAAACCATCCAATATCTATGGGTAGGGCCGTTTGGTTGGACCAGTCGAGCAAGTTTCGCTTTTTCTTTTTTGTTGATTTTTAAGCCGCTGATTAAATCATCGGTGTGATAAGGTCTCTTTGGTAAGTAGTCCTCAAATAGTTTTACGCATCCCATCGTTATCCTCTTCTAATATTAAACTTAGAAAAAGAAAACCTTGGAAAGAGACTTGACAATAAGATATTTAGTGATTAAATGGATATTGTTAGATTTTAAGTGTTTGTTTTCCTGCCACCTTCCCCAAGGTGGTTTTCTTTTTCTGCTCCTTTCAAGTTGCCATACTTTAGAGGTTTGTCAAATTTGGATGCTAAAAATCCCGCTTTCCAGCGAGTTTTTATTATCTGATGGGTTTGACTATTGATACGGGTCATAAGGGTCTTGGAATGGGCTTGGCGGCTTAGGTTTTAGAAGTCTTCTCTTTCTCGCCTGCTTCGCTTGCTCGGCTTCTTCCTTGTCAAACTCGACAATCTGTTTGTTGGTGAACGTATCGGATGCCCAGAGCTTCATTTTGTCTGTAAACCCTAATGCTGCTTGGGTATGGTCTAAACCTTGTTCTTTTAGCTGTTCTGCTACGTTGAATAGATAGTCCTTACGTTTCTCTGTGCCTAAGCGACTGACCATTTCATAGGTGTTTTCTCGTAGTCTTTTGTAGTATTGCTCTGGGTTTTCGTCGAGCCTACGGGCATCAAGTAGTCGATCCACCAGAATATCAAAGCGTTTCATCAATGGTTCAAGTTCTTCCTCGTAAACCTTGATAGCATTCTCTAATACTGATTTTCGTTCGGTGTCTTCTTTGATTTTTCTACGTAAATCGTTTAATTCCTTTGTCATTTTCTCCTTCATGGTTTTGAAGTTTGTAGATAATTCCTTCGTTTTGTTGGTTTTTTCGTTTATTTCGTCATTTAATTTTTGTTTGTGATGGTCAAGCTCATTGTTTTCTTTTCTCTGTTCATTAGCCTGTGATTCCAGCGTCTGGATGGTTGTTTTGTAGGTGCTTATTGTGCCTTGAAGGTCTTTTATCGTGGTGTTAAGGGTTACGACAGTAGCCTTTTGCTCGATAAGTTCGACCTCTTTTGTGGTTAGCTCCTTCTGGAGCCTGTCTATCTGTCTGGTGTAATAGTTGTGGCTTCGCTCGCTCTTTGGCTTCTTGGCCTCCTGTTCAATTTTGTTCAGATGTTCTTTCGTTTCCTTGGATTTAGGTAGGAATTTGGCTTGCAAACCATATGCAGCGGCTAAACCATTAAAATGCTCATAGAAGGCCGCTTGCATGACTTTTGACTTCCATGATTCGCGTTCGCGGATAAATCTATGGTTTTGCTTTTCTTCGGTGCGATTTGGGAGCTTGAAATCTTCTAATGTCGGTGGTGCGGATATCTTGTCAAGGCGAGCCTTATTCTTCGCGTAATATTGCGATGCGAACTCAAACTCCTGAGCTGAAAAATCATATTTCCCAGTTTTAGTATTTTGAAGGTCAAGGAAGGCGTGGACGTGGTTTGTCGTTTCATCCAAGTGACTGAATGAAAATAGAATGTCATTGTTGGGAAAATTCTTCTGGTAGAACTGGTGCAGTGCTTTCTGCAGTAGGTCAGTGTAAGCCTTAGTTATTGCCAATTGGTTGGGTTCAGGGATTACAAGGATGATCTCTTTAACCCTGTTGACCGTCCTTGATACGGCTCGATTTGGTGCGTTTTGCTCGATCTCTCTCTTCTTGGTGGTGTAGTTCTCTAGAAGGTCGATACGCTGAGCTACACGGCTGATTTTGTGTTGATTGAGTAGGGCGGTGTAGTCTCCGACTACCAACGGCCTTTCTCCCTCCATTACCGATGTGACGTATTCTTTTATTTGGGTGGGTTCGGTTGCGTTGATGAATTTGACCAGCTTCGATTTTAGTTTTCGGAGCTTTTCTTTTTCTGCTGCTATCTCGTCAGTCGCTTCTGTTGCTTTGAGTTTGGTTTGTAGTTGGTCGTTGAAGTCGGCCAGCAATTGCTCTGCTAATTCCCTAGTTAATACTTGTTCAACGCCACCTACAATGGCGATATTTGGGTGGTCTGGATTGGGGTTGAATTCAAAGTCGTCATACTCGTTTTGGTCCAGCCTAAGCGAGTGTTTCAACGAGCTATCCAGCCCCTTCAGGTTGGAATAGTTTCTGTCTCTTTTAGTCAGCGTAATTATCTGCAAATTGGTATCATTCATTTTATCCTCAGTGGTGGGTTGGTTTTTGCTCTTGGCTTTTGCTTCTGTCCTGCCGACAAGGCACCTGCGTTAACCGTCACATCTTTTGCGTAGCAAAAGTGGGATGGTTAACATAGCAGGTATGCTTTTAAGGACTTCTTTTAAAACTTGAACCATATACAAATATTTAACCACATAAAAAATGTATATCAAGCATGATGGTGTAGGTTTGGTTTTGTGTGGGGTGGTTGGTTGGGTATGCGTGCGTGCGGAATAGTAGTCTTTATTATTGTTATCTAATATATTTGATATCTATATATTGATAACTAAAGACGCGGGTGTGCGTGTGCGTACACATGAGGCGTGTGCAGGGGAGTGCATTATGCGAGGGAAAGGGAAGGTCAAAAGCTCTTCTGGTGGGTAAGAGCTTTGGAACCTTTGATTATTGTTCTGAATTTTAACGTGTAACGCTTGCGATTTTAAGATTTTAGCTCGTATTTTAGTTTTGATATCGCGTCGTGTTTTTGCTTTGGACTTGGCCCTGCACTGTATACGTCAAACGTGACTGTACCTGTCTCATGTCCCACGATTGAGGCAATGAGTATTCCCGGCACGTCTGCACGTTGTAATTGCGTGATAACGGTCTTGCGGAAGCTGTGGAATACAAACTGGCTATTATAGTTGAGGCTGGTCTTTAATCGCCCGAATTGCTTACTGAGAGCGTCTGAGCGGTTGCCGTATTTGTTTCCTGCAGGTGACTCAATCAAGAAACCGTCTTTTGAATCACGGATCAACCTTTCTACGGTGTCCTGTATCGCTGGGTGTATCGGGGTATGTCGCTCGCTGGCGGCAGTCTTCCCATCGTAGAAGTAGAAACATTTAATCCCTTCCTCACTGACGATATCTTGGGCCTGAAGCTGGCAAAGCTCTTCAATACGTGCTCCGGTGTAAGCACCTAAAAGGATGAGATCTGTAAGGGTTTCGCGGTTTTTGGTGGCTTTTGCGGCTTCATGGAGCTTTGTAACGTCTTCCGGGGTGAATGCCTTCCTTTCCATTGATCCATCGTTCCTTTTGCTGCGGTTGACTGGGAAATCGTGCTTTTCAAAGGGGGATTGCTGGTCACGGTGCAGTTTTTTGAAATTCTCATCGTGTTTAATCGCCCATTTCCAAAAGCTTGACCCTGCGAATAGGTATTGTTTTTTGGTCTTAATGGATAGGTCGAGCGTATCGAGATAACTGGCAATGCTTTCGTGGTTGAGGTCGCGTTGCTCTGCCTCAAGCCAAGCACCCATCATTTTCAATCGATTGGCCTGCGTATCGACTGTCTTCTGAATAATACCCTTGGTATTGGTCTGATAGGCTTCAAATGAGGCTATTCTGTTCGTCGTAATGGGGGACTTGGTTTTGTAGTTTTTGGGGTCTTCGAGGATTGACTTAATTTCTTCAATGGTGCCAACGCTGATGGCTTGACCCGCAGTGATGGCGTAGTGCTCTACTGCTTTATGCAATTTAATGTAGTCATTGAACCGTTCAATCTTCCTTTCGAGCGGGATTTCCTCGCCCAACTCATACCATTTTTCTTTGAAAGCTTGATATTCGCGGTAGGGTTTTTGGCCGTATAGGTCAAATTTCGCTTCTGCGGCTTCCTTGGTGGTTGTCCATTTTTGAGTGTGGAGGATTACATCGATGATGTAACTTCCGAGTTCGTCCAAGCTTTCCCGGCTGAGCCTCGGGTCTACGTCATCGGGATTTTTAGGCATGACAAGGCCTAGCAGCCCGTTTTGCTGGCTCGTCTGGATCATCTGGGAAACGCTAAACGACGTTTCTGGGAGGTGGTCGGGGGTAGGCCCTGCGATGCTTAGCCGAGCGTTAGCAATGGCTTGCTTCCACATGTGTAGAAACGCCAATTTTTTCATCTGGGCTTCTGGCTTGCTGCCGGTTCTGAGTGATTCGGTGAACTCGCTTCGGTTCAAGACGTGCCGAACGTCCTTCGGGACGCTTAGGCGGACGTGCCAAGTACCTGAACGTAAAACGAGGTTGTCGCTTGCCATTTTCTTCCCTGACCTGTGGGTTTTGGATGCAGGGAAGGTAGCTGGTTTTTGATTAAATTTGTAGCAAGAATTTGTAGCAAAATCGCTTAAAGTCGCTGTATGTATTGATTTTAAAGGGCTGTAGGGTAGGAATCGGAAAGTCCCTATCTCTCCGCCATATATGAAAAGCCCCGAAACTTAGGTTTCGGGGCTTTTTTTTTGGGCTAAATTCTGTAGTTAGCGATTTTTAGGTTGGTGTTTAGCGAACCATCCTACATACAAAATCGTACTGAATTATCAAGATTGCCACCTCGTGTCGTCAGAAACCCACAAGGATCGGTAATGAAAGAGTTCGTAATCGGCGTCAATAATTTAATTTTGTATTGTGTATTGGCCGGCGTCTGGGTCGGAGCGGGGGTCATGTTCTTTATTTTGGGGGTTTGGCCCGCACTCGGCATGCTTGTTGGCGGCACAATCGCTTGGTTCATTATTTCCGGCGTCTGGTTTGTACAGGCGGCATCGTTTGAAGAGCTGAAAAAGCTGAACGCGAAAAGCTGATTTTCCACTCGTCTCCTCACCAGGCTTCGGTGAGGTTTCGCACTGGCGTTTATGGTTTTGTGTGCAGCCGGCAGCAGGCACAGGTAAACCATAAGCGCCCTGCGCAAGAAGCCTCCCGTCATATCTGCTACCATTGCGCCCCTCAAAACAAGAACCAGCACCTCTGCTACCGCATGCTGGTCAACGCAATCCCCAACCCTCGGCACCGGTCATCACTACACTGATGAGGCCGACGGCGTTGCTGAAACTGTGGGCGTCTCCCATCGTTACAGGCCATTCATATTGAAGAAGGCACTGGTCGTCCGCGCACGCCAGTTGCTTTACAGACTGAGCAGCGCCTTTAAAAGGCCCTGCGCTTTACTTGGGAACATACGATGACAGCCGTGATCAACGCACTCAATACCTTCTTCTGGGGGTATGTCCTGATCTATGGCCTGCTGGCCGCAGGTATCTATTTCACTGTCCGTCTGGGCTTTCTGCAATTTCGCCATTTGCCCGAATTCTTTCGCTCGGTACTGCGCGCACCTGCCAAGGACGCCAGCGGCATCACGCCGTTCCAGGCGTTGTGCACCAGCCTGGCCTCGCGGGTAGGTACAGGCAATCTTGCCGGTGTGGCCGTGGCCATTACCCTCGGTGGCCCGGGAGCGGTGTTCTGGATGTGGGTGGTGGCGTCGCTGGGCATGGCCACGGCCTATGCCGAAAGCACCCTGGCGCAGTTGTACAAGGTGCGCAACGACAAGGGCGAGTACCGCGGCGGTCCGGCGTTCTATATCGCCAAGGGCTTGAACGCGCCCTGGGCGGCGGCGATTTTCTCGGTGTGCCTGATCATCGCTTTCGGCCTGGTGTTCGGTGCCGTACAGGCCAACTCCATTGCCGATGCGACCCAGGGCGCCTTCGGCGTGCCCAAGCTGACTACGGGTGTGGTGGTAGCGGTGCTGGCCGGCCTGGTGATTTTTGGCGGCATCAAGAAGATCGCTCGCTTTGCCGAGTGGGTCGTGCCGTTCATGGCTGGCGCCTATCTGCTGGTGGCGGTCTATGTGATCGTGACCAACCTGGGTGAAGTCCCGAGTGTCCTGATGCTGATCATCAAGAGCGCCTTTGGTATCGAGTCGGCCGCTGGCGGTGTGGCCGGGGCCATGCTCAATGGCGTGAAGCGCGGGTTGTTCTCCAACGAGGCGGGCATGGGTTCGGCACCCAACATCGCGGCCGTGGCAACTCCCAATCCTCACCATCCATCTTCGCAAGGTTTTGTGCAGGCGCTGGGTGTGTTCATCGACACGCTGCTGATCTGTACCGCCACGGCGATCATGATCCTGCTGTCGGGCGTGATACCCGGCCCTGACATGACCGGTACACCGCTGACCCAGGCGGCCATGAACGAACACATCGGTTCGGCCGGGCAGTACTTCATTGCCGTTGCGATCTTCTTCTTCGCCTTTACCTCGATCATCGGCAACTACACCTATGCCGAGAACGCCATGGTGTACCTGAAGCTGAACACGCGCCTGGGCCTGACCGTGCTGCGCACCGCAGCCTTGTTGATGGTGGTGTGGGGCGCCTATGAAAGCGTCGCCACGGTGTTCGATGCGGCCGATGCGGCGATGGGCCTGATGGCGACCATCAACCTGATTGCCATCTGCCTGCTGTCGGGTGTGGTGGTCAAGCTGACCCGTGACTACTTTGCCCAGCGGGCGGTAGGCACGCCGGAGTTCAACGCCCGGGACTATCCGGAGCTTTCGGGCAAGATTGATGCGCAGATCTGGGGCGCTGCTGATGGTGGGCGTGCTGAACCGGTCGAGGCGCTGAAAGAGCGCTGATCGTTGAAGGGCCGTTGTGCCCCGCGATGGGCCATAATGCCCCGACACCATCACCCGGGGCATTTGCGATGATCGGTTTCACCTTACGCCAGTTGGAGTATTTCGTCGCTGCCGCCGAGCAGGGCAGTGTCAGTGCGGCAGCGCGGGCCAAGCACATCTCCCAGCCGTCAGTCTCGCTGGCGCTGTCGCAGCTGGAGTCGATCCTCGGTGAAAAACTCTTCCATCGCCAGGTCAGTCGCGGCCTGGAGTTGACCCCGGCCGGGCGCAAGCTGTTGGAGCAGGCGCGCGGCATCCTCGACATGGCTACGGCCATCAGCGGCCCCGGCGAGCAGCAAGCCAGCTTGCGCGGAGCCTTGAGCCTCATCTGCTTCCAGGACCTTGGGCCGTACTACGCGCCACGGCTGCTGAGCGGGTTTCGCCAACGCTATCCCGATGTCAGCATCACCTTGTTCGAAGCCGATCTTGCCGAGGTGAACCGCAGGCTGGGAGATGGCAAGGCAGAACTTGCGCTGACGTACGATGTAGGGCTCGATTCGCCCATCGAGAAGCGTGTGCTGGCACAACTGACACCTTACGCACTGTTGCCAGCCGATCATCCCCTGGCCTTGCAGGACAAGGTGTCGCTGGTAGACCTGGCCGCCGAATGCCTGATCCTCGAGGACATCTCCAGAACCCGAGAGTATTTTCTCTCGTTGTTCTGGGCTCACGACCTGCAACCTGCCGCCCTGCAATTGACCCAGACCTTCGAGATGCAGCGCGGGTTGGTCGCCCATGGCTACGGTGTGGCGTTGTCGTGCACGCGCCCGGTGAGCGATTGCAGCTATGACGGCAAGCCGTTGGCCTGCCGCCCGTTGCTGGAGACGGTGAGCCCGCAGCCGGTGGTGCTGGCCCAGTCCAGTGCCATGCGCCCCTCGGCGGTCGCGCAGGCATTCCTGGAGTGGGCCAGCCAGCAGTTTCCTGCCTAGATCAACTGTTGACCGGCCCCGGCGCTGCGACCAGTGCCTTGGCTTGGCGAGCGACGAACAGCCAGTAGCCCAGCGACAGCAAGGCCAGCCAGCCGATGCCGACATACAGCGCCATGCGGGTGTCCGGGAACCAGGCCAGCACGCCGAAGATGAACAGCATGAATGCCGCCGCGCAGGCCGGACCTACGGGCCAGAGAGGGACCGGGAAGTGCAGCTTGGCCACTTCCTCGCGGCTCATGCCACGGCGCATCACCATCTGCGACAGCAGGATCATCAACCATACCCAGACTATCGAGAAGGTCACCACCGCGGCCAGGATCAGGAACAGGTTCTCTGGCGCCAGGTAGTTGAGCACTACCCCGAACAACAGCGCCGCGCCCATGACCACCACGGTCATCCACGGCACGCCGAAGCGTGACAGGCGCGAGAAGCCAGAAGGGGCCTGACCGTTCTGGGCCATGCCGTACATCATGCGCCCGGCGGCGAAGATGTCGCTGTTGATCGCCGACACGGCAGCCGAGATCACCACGATGTTCAGCAGGGTGGCTGCAGAGCCGATGCCCAAGCCGCTGAAGATCTGCACGAAGGGGCTGCCTTCGCTGCCAATGCGGGTCCAGGGGTAGATCGACATGAGCACGAACAGGGTGAACACGTAGAACAGCAGGATGCGCAGCGGCACCGAGTTGATCGCCTTGGGGATGACCCGCTGAGGGTCCTTGGCCTCGCCCGCGGTGATACCGATCATCTCGACCCCGCCGAAGGCGAACATCACCACGGCAAACGAGGCAATCATGCCGCTCACGCCATTGGGGAAGAAGCCACCATGGCTCCACAGGTTGCTGATCGTCGCCACTTGTTCGGCGGAGCCGCCCAGTTGGATGCCGAACATCAGCACCGCCGCCCCCGCCAGGATCATCGACACAATCGCGGTGACCTTGAGCAATGACAGCCAGAACTCCAGCTCGCCGAACACTTTGACGCTGCACAGGTTCAAGGCGCCGATGAAGAACACGATGCCCAGCACCCAGATCCAGCGTGGCGTCTCGGGAAACCAGAAGCTCATGTACACGCCGAAGGCGGTGACGTCCGCAAGGCACACCACGAGCATCGAGAAGGCATAGCTCCAACCGGTGAGAAAGCCCGGAAAACGCCCCAGGTACTGGCTGGCGTATTGGCCGAAGGAGCCGGACACCGGGTTGCGCACGGCCATTTCGCCCAGGGCGCGCATCATCATGTAGATCGCCGCGCCGCCAATCAGGTAGGCCAGCAGTACAGACGGCCCAGCCAGCTTGATGGCCGAGGCCGAGCCATAGAACAGCCCGGTGCCAATGGCCGACCCGAGCGCCATGAAACGGATATGGCGGGTACTCAGACCTCGCCGCAAGGCGGTATTGTTATCGTTCATCCCAGGTAACCCCTCATTGTTCTTATTGTTCAGTGGCAAGGCGCCGAAGGAGACAGGCAAGGCTATTAACCGGCCAATTGGCGGGCCTGACAATAAGCCGGGTCATACAGAATGCTGATAGTGGCGAATAGGCAAAGTGTCGTTTACCGGCGGCGGGCAGGGTCCAATACTTTTGGCCATTACAACAAGAGAGGACTGCCCCCCATGAATGCCGATATCGAACAATTCCAACGTGATGGTGCAATCGTGCTGCGCGGTGTGTTTCGCGACTGGATCGAGCGCTTGCGCGAAGGGTTTGAACAGAACCTGGCCGCCCCCAGTGCCTTTGCCATCGAGAACGTGGGCAGTGGCGAAGGCGGACGCTTTTTCGAGGACTACTGCAACTGGCAGCGCATTCCGGCGTTCACCGACTTTGTCCTGAACTCGCCGGCCGCGGCGATTGCCGGCGACCTGATGCAGTCCCGGGAAGTGCAGGTGTTCCATGAGCACATTCTGGTCAAGGAACCGGGTACCTCCAAGCCGACGCCCTGGCACCAGGACCTGCCGTACTACTGCGTCGATGGCCAGCAGACCGCCAGTTACTGGATTCCGCTGGACCCGGTCACCCGTCACAACACCCTGAGCGTGGTGCTGGGCTCGCATCGCTGGCCAAAGCCTGTGCGCCCCAAGAGCTGGGCCAGTAACAAGGACTTCTACGGCGCAACCGATGCAGGATCCGGTGAAAGCCTGTTCATGGACATGCCGGATGTGGAGAACGGCGAGTACGAAATCCTTTCGCCCGAACTTGAGCCGGGCGATGCGGTGGTCTTCGATTTTCGCACCGTGCATGGCGCCGCCGGCAATATTGGTGGCAACCGTCGGCGAGCGTTCTCGACCCGTTTCATGGGCGATGACGTGCGCTATGTGCAGCGCCCGGGGCGCACCTCGCCACCGTTTCCCGGAATCGACCTGCAGACCGGCGATCGCATGCGCGAAGACTGGTTCCCGGTGGTCTGGGCGCGAAGCTGAAGTCCGGGATCGCCTAAACAAAAGCCCCGCAGCGAACTGCGGGGCTTTCTACTGTTCTGCGGGGCGCTACGATTTTACGTGAGCGACGATTTCGTCTTTGATCAACAGGCGCTTTTTGCGCAGTTGGGTGATCTGGTCGTCGGTGGCGCTGCTGCTCTCTGCCTTGACCACCTCGGTGTCGATGGCATTGTACTTTTCATGCAGCTCGCTGAGCCGCGTGTCGGTTTTTTTCTTGGCGTCGAACGCCTCTTTGGTCATGTTCAAGTCTGCGAGCAAATCGTGCTTGACCGGCATTTCTTCACCTCTCCGGGGTTTGGGGTGGAAGTCATGAACTTAGAGGATAGTCGTCTTTGCCGGGTTTCGGGGCTGCGGTAGTCTGTCGCGTCATCTGCCCACCAAGGATCCCCTGCCATGCCTCACCTCAATGTGGAATACAGCGACAACCTGCGTGACCTGGACGTCGACCGCCTGCTGCTGCGCCTGAACCATGCGCTGGTGGGCAGTGGCCAGTTCGCCGACGAACTGGATATCAAGAGCCGCGCCGCCGTCTTTTCCGGCTACCGGGTCGGCATTGCTCCTGGCGAGCGGGCGTTTGCCCATGCCAGGCTTGCCATCCTCAGCGGGCGCTCGCCCGAGGTTAAGCGCCAGTTGTCGGCCAGCTTGCTGGAGGTGCTCAAGGAGGCCATCCCGGCGCGTGCGGGGCTGGACATCCAGTTGTGCGTCGAGGTACTCGATATCGAGCGTGATTCTTATTCGAAGATTCACCGGCCGGGTTAACTACGCGCGGCATAAGTAATGTGAAAAAAATGTCATGATAAAGTTGACGCCAAAGCATTAAACGTTGGCGTCTTTTTCACGAAAAATTGATGGCGCGCTACTTAAAGTCCGGGTTGTTTCAAGGTGGTGCCGCAACGGCACTGTTCCCGACGATCAATCAAGTGAAGCGCCATGTTCAAGGTCAAACCGCTGCGGGCCGAATGGGTCACGTTGTTAGCCAGTCTTTATCTGCTCATCGGCTTCAATTCGGTACTCTGGCAACATTTATCCAGCGTTGTACAGCCTGGCGTATCAGGTATATTCCTGCGCCTGGCCTTTGCCGTACTGATCTTCTGCGCCTTCAATCTGATCTTGACCCTGGTCGCTTTCAAGGGGGTCTTGAAACCGCTATTGATTACATTGTTCATGGTCAGTGCCAGTGCCGCTTACTTCATGAGCCAGTATGGCGTACTTATTGATGTGGGTATGTTGCGCAATACTGCAGAAACCAATACTGCTGAAGTAATGGATCTGCTCTCGGTCAAATTATTTGCTTATCTTTTGATACTGGGCGTAGTGCCGTCGGTCGTGCTCTACAATACCCCGATCCAATACAGGGCCTGGTACCGCGAGTTGCTGTACAAATTACTTGCGGGCGGCGCTTCGGTGGCGCTGCTTGGCGTGGTCGCCCTGGCCAACTACCAGGGGCTTGCCTCGCTATTTCGCAATCATCACGAGATCCGCCTGATGCTGGTGCCCAGCAATGTGGTGGGCGCCTCCTTCGGGTATGTCGGCGAGCGGATCGGTACCGCTGCCAAACCGTTCGTCAAAGTCGGTGAGGATGCCCAGCGTGAGCTCGCCTGGCAGCAGCATTCACGCAAATCCCTGACCGTGCTGGTGGTGGGGGAGAGTGCCCGAGCTGCGAATTTCGGCCTGCTGGGCTACGACCGCGACACCACGCCCGAGCTGAGCAAGGAAGCCGGGCTGATTGCGTTCAGCGATGTGCACTCCTGCGGTACCGAAACCGCAGTGTCGGTGCCATGCATGTTCTCCAACCTCACCCGCAAGGATTACCAGGCCACCCAGGCCAAGAACCAGGAGGGCTTGCTGGATGTGCTGCAGCGGGCTGGGCTGGCGGTGCGCTGGCGTGACAATCAGTCCGGGTGCAAGGGTACCTGCGACCGGGTGCAGTTCGAGGATGTCAGTAATCTCAAGGACCCTGCGCTATGCACCAGCAGCGAGTGCCACGACGAGATCCTCCTGAAGGGGTTGGCCGAGATGATCGACAACCTGCAGCAGGATACCGTGCTGGTGCTGCACCAGATGGGCAGCCATGGCCCCGAGTACTTCAGGCGCTACCCGATGCAGTACGAGCGCTTTACCCCGGTGTGCCCAAGCAATGCGTTGAACCAGTGCAGCGAACAAAGCATCGTCAACGCCTACGACAACACGCTGGTCTACACCGACCACGTCCTGGCGTCGCTGATTGACATCCTGCGCAGCAAGCAGGACAAGGTCGACACTGCGATGCTCTACCTGTCCGACCATGGCGAATCCCTGGGCGAGTACAACCTGTTCCTGCATGGCACCCCGTACATGCTGGCGCCGGAACAGCAGAAGCACGTACCGATGCTGGCCTGGTTCTCCGACAACTACCGCCAGGCGTTCGGCGTCGATACCGACTGCCTGAACAGAAACCGCGACGAGCCGTTGAGCCAGGACAACCTGTTCCACTCCATGCTCGGCCTGTTGCAGGTACGTACCTCGGTCTACGACCCGCAACTGGACCTGTTCGCCTCGTGCCATCCGGCCCTGGCCAGCCATTGAGAACCCGCGCAGGCGCGCAGGCCTTTGCAGTAGTCGAGTGGTTTCCCGGCAGTGGCCTGCGCCGTATATACTGCGCGCCATTGTTTGTGGGAGAGCCTTGTGGCCATCGATATTCACTGGATTTGCGACGACAGCAGCCTGGCTGAACACTGTCTGCAGTGGCGCAAGCTGCCCTTCGTGGCACTCGACACCGAGTTCATGCGGGTTGATACCTTTTATCCGATTGCCGGTTTGATCCAGGTCGGCGACGGGGCACGTGCCTACCTGATCGACCCGCTGCGGGTCGGCAACTGGCAGCCACTGGCCGAGCTGCTCGAAGACCCCCAGGTGATCAAGGTGCTGCATGCCTGCAGCGAAGACCTCGAAGTGCTGTCGCGCCTGACCGGCAGCCTGCCGTCGCCGCTGTTCGACACCCAACTGGCCGCCGGCTATCTGAACCTGGGCTTCTCCATGGGCTATTCGCGCCTGGTCCAGGAAGTGCTCGGTATCGAGCTGCCCAAGGGTGAAACCCGCTCGGACTGGCTGCAGCGCCCGTTGTCCGAGACCCAGGTCAGCTACGCCGCCGAAGACGCCGTGCACCTGGCCGAGCTGTACGAGCGCCTGCGCCCGCAGTTGTCGGACGAAAAGAACGCCTGGGTGCTGGAAGATGGCGCCGAGCTGGTTGCCCAGCTGCGCCGCGAGACCGATCCCAACGAGTTGTACCGCGACGCCAAGCTGGCCTGGAAGCTGTCCCGCGCCCAGTTGGCGGTGCTGCGCGAGTTGTGTGCCTGGCGCGAGCGCGAAGCCCGTGCCCGCGACCTGCCGCGCAACCGCATCCTGCGCGAGAATGCCCTGTGGCCCATGGCCAAGACCCAGCCGCAGACGCTGTCGGCGCTGGCGAAAATCGAAGACATGCATCCGCGCACCATCCGCCAGGACGGCGAGTTCCTCCTCGAGCTGATCAAGCAGGCCGCCAGCCTGCCACCTGAGCAGTGGCCAGCGGCACTGCCAGAGCCGTTGCCAATCGAGGCCTCGGCGCTGCTCAAGCAGCTGCGCGCCATTGGCCAGGCCGAGGCCGAGCGCCTGAACATCGCCCCCGAGCTGATGCTGCGCAAGAAAATCCTCGAGTTGCTGCTCAAGAGCGGCTACCCCAACGGACCTTATCAACTACCCGATTCGCTGCGCGGCTGGCGCCGTGAGCGGATGGGGCAAGCGCTGCTCGATTGCCTGGCCAGCGCTGGAGAACAAACATGAAACGCATCTGCTCGATCTACAAGAGCCCACGCAAGAACGAAATGTACCTCTACGTGCTCAAGGCCGACGGCCTTGAGCGTGTTCCCGAAGGCCTGCTGCCGTTCTTCGGCACGCCGGTACACGCCTTTGACCTGGTGCTGAGCCCGGAGCGCAAGCTGGCCCGCGAAGACATCGCCAAGGTGCTGGAGAACCTCGAGCAGCAGGGCTACCACCTGCAGATGCCACCGCTCGAGGACGAGTACATCGAGCACTTGCCCGAAGAACTGCTGCGCCGCAACGACCCGGTCTGAGTCCACCTGCCTGATGTGATACCGCCAGGCCCGATGGCCTGGCGGCCTTCGAAGTTTCTGCCAAGGTTGTAACGAACATGCGCGTTTTGATCGCCGAACAGGACCATGCCCTCTACGCTCGCCTGCTGCGCGAGGCTGCACCGGACGTGGATGTCCTGACCAGTGGCGACTCGGCGGAACTGACCCGCCTGGCCGCCGATTGCGATGTCTGGCTGGGCCAGCCAGACCTGCTGGCCACCCTGCTGCGCCAAGGCCATGAGCCACAATGGCTGCAGTCGACCTGGGCCGGAATCACGCCGCTGCTGGCCGACGGCGTGCAGCGCGACTATCGCCTGACTCGCGCAGTCGGAATTTTCGGCCAGGTGATGGCCGAGTACGTGCTGACCTACATGCTCGGTCATGAGCGTGAGGTCATGGCGCGCCTGGTCAGCCAGGTCGAGCGCAAATGGGATGATCGCCCCGGCCGCACCCTGGAAGGGCGGCGGGCGTTGATCGTCGGTACCGGTGATATCGGCCAGCGCGTCGCGGAGTTTCTCCTGCCCTTTGGTGTCAAGCTCTACGGCATCGCCAGCCAGGCCCGTGAACAAGCGCCCTTTATCGAGGTCGCGGCCATGAGCGAGCTGGGGCGCCTGGTCGGTGAAGTCGATTACGTGATCAACCTGCTGCCCGACACCCCGGCCACCCATGACCTGTACGACGCTGCATTGTTTGCCCGCTTCAATCCCGAGGCGTTGTTCATCAACGCCGGTCGCGGTGTGGCGGTGGTCGACGGTGACCTGGTCGAAGCCCTGAAACTGGGGCACCTGGCCGGCGCGGTGATCGATGTTTGCCGCCAGGAGCCCCTGCCGGCGCGTCATCCGTTCTGGACGGCCTGGGGCCTGCTGCTGACCGGGCACAGCTCGGCACCCACTTCGCCGACGGCGATGGTGCGGTTGTTTGTCGAGAACCTTCGGGCGTACCAGGCGGGGGAGGCATTGCGCGGGGAAGTGGATTTTGTGCGTGGTTATTGATTGAAAAATCGCGGGGCAAGCCCGCTCCTACATGCAGTAGGAGTGGGTTTGCCCCGCGATCGGCTACAGCGAGAAATCACCCTCGGCCGCCAGTTCGCTCAGCGAGCGGCGCGGGCTAGGCTCTTCGCGGGACTGCAGGGCTTCAGCCAGGGTGGCCTTGTCGCCCAGTTTGCCGATCGCGACCACCGCGTGCAGTGCGTAGCCTTCAGGAATTTTCAGCTCCTTGCGGGTCAGCTCCTGGTCGAAACCGGCCATGCCGTGGGTATGCCAGCCGCTGATGCTCGCTTGCAGGGCCAGGTGGCCCCAGGCGGACCCGGTATCGAAGGTGTGCCACAGGGCGGGTTTCTCTTCGCTGGAGCCCGGTGCTGCGAAAGTGGTCTTGGAGATCACGATCACCAGGGCCGAGGCGTGTTGCGCCCAGCTGCGGTTGAATTCGTTGAGCAAACCCAGGTAACGCGCCCAGTTTGGCGTGTCGCGGCGCGCATAGAGGAAGCGCCACGGCTGCGAGTTGTAGGCAGACGGGGCCCAGCGTGCAGCTTCGAGGAAACTCAGCAGGGTGGCTTCGCTGATTGGTTCGGCGGTGAAGGCGCGTGGCGACCAACGCTTGATGAACTGTTCGTCGATGGCATGGTCGGCAATGCGAGGGTTAGCACTCATGGCGAGTTCCTGAAAGGTAGGGAGGAATCGCCGGTAAAACTACTGTGTCGTACTGGCACTGACAAGCGGTCTGGCATTGCTGCAAGACTCGCCCTAGACTGGCGCCGCCGCACTGCGGCGCCTCTTTTGAACAGGACACCCGTTACATGATTGCCAGCGCCGACGCTTTCTGGAAGCGTAAGACCCTCGAACAGCTGAACCCCCAGGAATGGGAGTCGTTGTGTGACGGCTGTGGCCTGTGCTGCTTGCAAAAGCTTGAAGATGAAGACGACAGCAGCGTCTATTACACGCGTATCGCCTGCAAGTTGCTGGATCTTGAAACTTGCCAGTGCAGCGATTATCCAAACCGCCTGAAGATCGTGCCCGACTGCATCCAGCTCACGCCGGGCAAGGCGGACCAGTTCAAATGGCTGCCGACCACCTGTGGTTACCGTCTGATCAGCGAAGGCAAGGATCTGCCAAGCTGGCACCACCTGGTATGCGGTGACCGTCAACAGGTGCACAAGCAGCGAATTTCCCAGTCCGGGCGCATGCTCAGTGAAAACAGCGTGGACGAGGACGACTGGGAAGACTATCTGATTTTTCGCGCCGGCTAAGCCGCCCGGGCTTGCCGGGAATCGCGTCTGGGGGAACAAGGAGTTTCTGTATGCGTGTGCGTTGCCTTTGTCTGCTGGCACTGGGTTGTGCGGTCAGTGCGCAGGCCTTTGCGAAAAAAGTCGATCTGGATTATCACGTGCGCTTGCTGCCGCAGACCGAGCAGGCCGAAGTGCGCCTGACCCTGGCGGAAGGTGCGGCAGTGCGCAGCCTGGATTTTTCCCTGGGCAACGCGGGTACCTACAGTGATTTCAAGGCTGATGGCCAATGGCAATTGCAAGGCGAGGGTCAGCGCGGGCACTGGCAACCGGCACCGGGCAAAAGCCAACTGACCTACCGTGTACGCCTGGCCCAGCGGCTCAAGAATGGCAGCTACGAAACCCGCATCACACCTGACTGGGCAGTGTTTCGCGGCGATGACCTGGTGCCCCCGGCACGCCTGGACCAGCAGGACGGCACCGAACTGGTGGCGCGCCTGAGCTTTGAGCTGCCCAGTGGTTGGAAAAGCGTCGAGACGCCCTGGCCGCGTATCGGTAAACAGCGCTTTCGCATCGATAACGTCTCGCGGCTGTTCGATCGCCCCACCGGCTGGATGGTCGCGGGCACCATCGGCACTCGGCGTGCGCGCCTGGGTGAGACCGACGTCAGCGTCGCGGCGCCCCAGGGGCAAGGCATGCGCCGGCTGGACAACCTGACCCTGCTCACCTTTGTCTGGCCACAGCTGCAGGCGGTATTCCCGCGTAATCCGCCAAAACTGTTGCTGGTCGGGGCCAAGGATCAGCTCTGGCGCGGGGCTCGGGCAGGGCACAACTCGATCTACCTGCACAGCAGCCGGCCGCTGGTCAGCGAGAACGGTTCAAGCCCGCTACTGCGTGAGCTGGTGCACGTCTTCGCGCAGATCAACGACCGCCAGGCCAGCGACTGGATTGGCGAGTCCCTGGCCGACTACTACGCCATCGAGTTGCTGCGCCGTGCCGGGGGCATCACCGAGGATCGCTACCAGGCCTTGCTGGCCGGGCTTGAGCGCAGTGGCGCCAAGGTCGCCAGCTTGCGCGGTGAACAAGTCGACAGCGCAGTTACCGCCCGAGGCGTGCTGCTGTTGCAGGCACTGGACCGGGAGATCCGCCTGCATACCCACAACCAGCGCTCCCTGGACGATGTCACCCGGGCAATGATGCGCTTGAACAGCGTCAGCACCGAGGAGTTCGTCCAGCTCAGCGAGAGCGTGCTGGGGCGTGAGTCCGAAGTGCTGGCCAGCAAGCTGCTGCGTTAAGGCTTGGGATTGTTCAGTGAGTCGTTGCCGGTGACCGTGGCGCTGCGGGTGGCCGCCTCGGCACTGGCTTTCAGGGCCTTGAGCTCGGCACCGTTGCGTTCGAGGGTCGAACGCAGGTTGTCGAGGTCGCTGCGTCCACGCTCCATCAGGCTTTTCACCGAGCTGTGACCGGTGATGCCGCGAGCCAGGGCTACGCCACCAATGGCCACCTGGATAAGGCCGAACAACCCGCCGCGGCGCAATCCCTTGCCGACCATGATCACACCGCCGGCCACGGAGCCGGCGCGTTCCCAGCCGTGCACGTTGTGTTCGGGCTTGTCTTGCAGGGCAGGGATCAACGTCTTGTTGTCGGACATGGTCATTCTCCAATGGGGGCGATGATATGCAGCAGACCACCGCAGGCGCCGGACTGTTCCTTCGGGTTACTTGAACTTGGGGCCGGAGCGGGTATTCAGGCCCTTGGCGAGGCGGTCGTAGAGCACCACGTTGACGGTGGCGGCGAGGTTCATGCAACCGTTGGTCGGGATGTAGATGGTCTCTTCGCACCAGGCCCGCACGCTCGGGTCGAGCGAGCCGTCTTCGGGGCCGAAGATGTAGATGGCGCGGTCGGGGTGGGTGTACTCGGGCAGGGGGCGGGCGCCGTCTACCAGCTCCACGGCCACGGGCGTGCACCCCAGGGGAATGATTTTTTGCAGGTCGTCGATGCCGATCAGCGGGATGTCGTAGTGCACCCGCTTGGTGTCGGTGACAAAGTCGCGAGCGCGCTCATAGCGCTTGCCGGTGTAGAACACCGAGTTGACGCCGTAGCAACCCGCCGCGCGCATTACTGAACCGACGTTCTCCGCTGACTTGGGGTTGAACAGACCAATGCAGCTGTACCGTTTGTTCGCCACGTGCCGGGGCCCTTCGCAAAAAAGAACGCGATTATACGGGCTTGCCGGCGTGGGTGGGGCGCGGGTTTGTGCTCAATCTTTTTTCAGCAGGCCCGCCAGCCCCGCGAACGGGTTGTGGGTCGCCTTGGCGATGCTCGGGCTGCTGGTGGAGCCTTCGCTGAAGTATTGCTGGTCGGTGTAGCGGGAGTGTTCGTTGTCGTGGCAGTACAGGCACAGCAACTCCCAGTTCGAACCGTCCTGGGGGTTGTTATCGTGGTTGTGGTCGCGGTGATGCACGGTCAGTTCGCTCAGGCGCTTGCCGGAGAACTCCCGGGCGCAGCGGCCACAGACGTGCGGGTACATTTTCAGGGCCTTGTCGCGATAGCCCATCTCTTTGTCGCGCTTGGCGTCGGCGAGGATGCGGTCGAGCCGTGCGGTGGCGGAGGCAGTGGATGCCGAACTCATGGGATTACCTTTTCTCGGGCTTGTTACGGTTATGGCTTGAAGTTTAGCCCGATGGCGGGCGTTTCGGACAGGCTACGCTTGGGAGTAGGCTGTCAGGTCGTAACCTAGGAGTCTGCGTATGCGCTACTTGACCATCGCCGCCCTGATTCTTGCTTGCCTGCAATCGGTTGTTGCCGCCGATCTGCAGCCGCGGCCCATTGCGCCGGTACCGGGAGCGCCGGGGACGGCGACGCCTACGCCTTATCCGCAGATTACGCCCAGTACACCCCCCCGGGCCGGTGATGCGACGCCCGGCTCGCCGTTGTTGCCGTCGATTCCGGTGCCTTCACCGCCCAGGGATCAGCCATTACCGGGGTTGAGCCCACAGCAGGACAAGCCAAAACCCGAGTAGGAGCGGGCTCGCCCCGCGATGCCGTCACACATTCACACCCAACACCTTGAATACGAACCCGTACTCCAGCGCTACATCACGCAGCCCCTGGTAACGCCCGCTCATGCCGCCATGCCCGGCATCCATCTCGGTCTTGAGCAGCAGCAGGTTGCTGTCGGTCTTGGTGACCCGCAGCTTCGCCACCCATTTGGCCGCTTCCCAGTACTGCACGCGGCTATCGTTGTAGCCCGCCACTACCAGCAACGCCGGGTAGGCCTGGGCCTTGACGTTCTCGTAAGGCGCGTAGGCCTTGATCCGCTCGTACACCTCTGGCTCTTCAGGGTTGCCCCACTCGTCGTACTCGGTCACGGTCAGTGGCAGTTCGGGGTCGAGCATGGTGTTGAGTACGTCGACGAACGGCACTTCGGCAATGGCCGCCTTGAACAGTTCCGGGCGCTGGTTGAGTACCGCGCCGATCAACAGGCCACCGGCACTGCCACCGCTGATTGCCAGCTGGTCGGCACGGGTCACGCCCTGGGCGATCAGGTGCTCGGCGCAGGCGATGAAGTCGTTGAAGGTGTTGGTCTTGTGCTCCTGCTTGCCCGCGCGGTACCACGCCTCACCCAGCTCGCCACCGCCGCGCACGTGGGCGATGGCGAAGGCCACGCCGCGTTCCAGCAGGCTCAGGCGGGCATGGGAGAACCAGGGATCGAGGCTTTCGCCATAGGCGCCGTAGCCATACAGGTACAGGGGGACCGGCTTGCCCAGGTCGCTGCGCCGTTGTACCAGGCTGATCGGCACCTGGGTGCCGTCACTGGCGGTGGCCCACAGGCGTTGGCTCACGTAGGCGTCGGGGTCGAAGGGGCCGAGTACCGGGGTCTCCTTGAGCACCTGCTGGGCACCGCTGGCCAGTTCCAGCTGACGCACCTGGGCGGGGCGATTGAGGGCCTGGTAGCGCAAGCGGATGCGCGGGCTTTCGAACTCGAGGCTGTCCTGCACGTACAGGCTATAGGCTGCATCCGGCAGTTCAACCCGGTAAGGGGCCTGCCCTTGCGGATGTACTTCGATGATCGGCAGGCCACCTTCGCGCAGGCTCAGGCTCAGGGCGCTGGCGTTCAGGCTCAGGCCTTCGAGCATGATGGTGTCGCGGTGCGGCACCAGCAGTTGCCACTGCTCGCGAGTCGGTACCTGTGCGCTGGCGGCGTGATACAGGGCGAAGTTGATGCCGTCCTGGTTGGTGCGGATGAACCAGCGCCACTGCCCGTCGAGCTGGCCGTGGTCCGGGAAGTACTCATGGCCTTCGACCCGGGGTGCCAGGCAGGTGAAGTCGCCGTCAGGCTGCTCGGCGTCCAGCACCCAGGCCTCGCTGGTGGTCTTGCTGTTGAGTAGCAGGATCAGCTGGAGCTCGGAGCTGGCCCGGTAGCAATGGAGGAAGAAGCGACCGTCGGTCTCTTCGAAAATGGCCTGGCAACCTGCACTGCCCAGACGGTGGCGCAGCAGCTTGTGTGGCCGGTGGGTGTCGTCCAGTTCGGCGAAGAACAGGGTCTGGCTGTCGTTGGCCCAGGTCATGCTGCCGTCGCAGTTCTCGAACGGCAGCTGCTCGATCGCGCCGCTGGCCAGTTCCTTGACGTACAGGGTGTAGATTTCGTCGCCCGTGGTATCGAGGCTGTAGGCCAGGCGTTGGTGGTCGGGGCTGACGTTGAAGGCGCCGAGGGAGAGGAAGCCACCGTTGGCCAGCTGGTTGGGGTCCAGCAGCAGCTCTTCCTGGCTTTCATCGACCGTGTTGGTGTCGTCGGCCGGGCGCGGGCAGCGGTAGTGGCGCGGGTATTCTTCACCGGCGGTGGTCCGGCTGTAGTAGAGGTACGGGCCCCAGGGCGAGGGCAGCGACAGGTCGGTCTCGAGGATGCGGCCCTTGATCTCTTCGAACAGCTGCTCGCGCAGTTCGGCCTGGTCGGCGAGCTGGGCCGACTGGTAAGCGTTCTCGGCGTTCAGGTAGGCGATGACGTCGGGATTGTCGCGTTCTTGCAACCAGGCATAGGGATCGGCGCCTTCAGCCTTGCGGGCAATCGGGGCGCGGGGGACGATGGCGTCTGCGGACATGCGGGGATCTCTTGGCTGGGGGGCGCCTGCGCGCTCAAATGTGTTTATCATAAGCGTCTATTTGCCTAGCTTGCCACGGACACCATGACCGAGAACGACTATCTGCTCGCCTGGGGCCTCTATGCCCTGGCCGCCCTGGGTTGCCTGGCGGTGGGCTTTCGCCTGACCCGCTGGATGTGGCGCTGGTTGCGCGAACCGCTGCGGGTGTTGATGGCAGTGCTGCTGCTGACCCCGACCATCATCGATCCGGTCAAGGACAAATTCGCCCCCGCCATCGCCATTGCCGCGCTCGATCTGCTGTTCAAGGTCGGCAACAACGTGTTGCGGGCAACCGCCGACCTTGCCATGTACGGCATGATCGCCTTTGCCCTGTACGGTGTATTCGTGGTGCTGCGCTGGCCGATCGAGAAACGTGCCAGGGCTCGTCGTGAACAGGCTGAAGCGGCCGCCAAGCGCGATGCCGAAGAGGACCTGGCTGGCGCCCCCCTGGCCGCCGACGGCCGCGACCGTTATCGCAACCCGCCCGAGGCACCGCTGGGCGGCAACCGTTCGCGGGTCGAGCCGCGCTTGTAGTCAATTGCCCGGGAGCAGCCAGAATGTGTGAACTGTTGGGCATGAGCGCCAATGTACCCACCGATATCGTCTTCAGCTTCACCGGGCTGATGCAGCGCGGCGGGCGTACCGGGCCGCACCGCGACGGCTGGGGTATCGGTTTCTACGAAGGCCGTGGCCTGCGGTTGTTCCAGGACCCGGCAGCCAGCTGCGAGTCGGAGGTCGCCAACCTCGTCCAGCGTTATCCGATCAAGAGCGAAGTGGTGATCGGCCATATTCGCCAGGCCAATGTCGGCAAGGTCTGCCTGTCCAATACCCATCCCTTTGTACGCGAACTGTGGGGGCGCAACTGGTGTTTCGCCCACAACGGCCAGTTGGGCGAATTCAAAGGTCAGGCCACCTTCTATCGACCCATTGGCGACACCGACAGTGAAGCGGCCTTTTGCGATGTGCTCAACCGCATACGCGAGGCGTTCCCGGAGCCGGTGGAGGCAGAAGTGCTGTTGCCGGTGCTGGTCGATGCGTGCGCCGAATACCGCGACAAGGGCGTGTTCAACTGCCTGCTCAGCGATGGCGACTGGCTGTTCTGCTTCTGTTCGACCAAGCTTGTGCACATCACCCGGCGCGCACCGTTCGGGCCGGCGCGGCTCAAGGACGTCGACATGATCGTCGACTTCCAGGCCGAGACCACGCCCAACGATGTGGTCACTGTGATCGCCACCGAGGCGCTGACCGAAAACGAGACCTGGAAGCGCTACGAACCCGGCCAGTGGGCCCTGTGGCGCCGTGGTGAGTGCATCGCCCAAGGACAACGCTAAGGGATAGCCCATGTTCAGAAGTTACCTGCGTTTGCTGCTGTTTACCTTCGGTTTGCTGGTGGGGGTGCAGGTACCAGGGCTGATCAACGACTACAGCCAGCGGGTCGAAGCGAAGCTGCTCGAGTCGCGCGAAGGCCTCAAGGGCTTCGAAGACACCGCCAAGCGCTTTTTCAAGGGTGACCTGCAGGCCCTGGTGCGTCACTACCGCAGCAGCGACGACCCGGTGTTCAACAGCGATGCCAACAGTATCGAAAGCCTGCTGATCCGCAATCGCCTGCTCGAGCGCGAGTGGCAGATTCTCCAGGGGCCGTGGCTGGAGCGAACCTGGCACGTACTGGTGCAGGCCGACAGCCAGCTGCGCGAGGAAACCCTCAAGGGCTACAACTACCAGATCCTCCTGGCGCCCGAAGCCCTGGCCTGGGGCCTGAGCTGCGCCTTGCTACTGGCCCTGGGCGTTGAAAGCCTGTTGCTGCTGCTCGGCTGGGTGGCCCTCGGCGGGCGGCGCAAGGCGGTGACGGAGAGCTGGCGCTAAACCAGCTTGATGCGCTGGGGCCCCGCGTCGGCGGCGTAGCGCTCCAGCACGTTGCGACACAGCGCCACCACTTCATCCACCAGCTCGACTCCCGTCTGCCAGGCCACCACCAGCTCCAGGCTTGGAGGCTGCTGTGCCAGTGGTAACAGGGTCAGCTCGCCGCGTGCCAGTTCTTCGCTGACCAATGCCGGGGGCAGGGCGCCGATACCGAAGCCATCCCGTAGCAAGCGGGTAATGGCGGCCACCGAGTTCACACAGTTCAGCCGCGGCGCGTTGACGCCTTCGGCCTGTAGCAGGCTGAGCACTTCCTGGTGCGGCCGGGAATTTTTCGAGAAGGTCACGATGCGCTCGCGGGCAAGCTCGGCGAGGGAGGCGTAGTCGCGGTTGTAGATCGAGTGGCTGGCGACAATCCACCCCATGGGGTAGCGCGCAAGGTCGAGGCTGCGGATCGACTCCTGGCGCAACAGGTCGGTCTGCAGGATCACATCCAGAAAGCCCTTTTGCAGCTGTTCGCGCAAATTGAGCGCGGTATCGGCGACCAACTCGATTTCAACCTGTGGGTAGCGCTCCATCAGCTCCGACACCAGCGGGCTCATCCAGGTGTGGATCACCGTGTCCATCACCCCCAGGCGGATCCTGCCGACCTTGGCCCGGTCGCTGTCCAGCGATTGCTTGAGGGCCTTGGCAGTGTCGAGCATCTGCTCGGCGTATTCGAGCACCTTGCTGCCTTCGGGAGTCAAGCTGACCCCGCGCGAGTCGCGCAGTAGCAGCTTGACCCCAAGGTCTGCCTCGAGCGCCGCGATGCGGCTGGAGATCGAGGCCTGGGTGGTAAAGAGCTTTTCGGCGGTCAGGCGAAAGCTCTTGAGCCGGGCGACCCAGACGAAGGTTTCGAGGAACTTGAGGTTCATGGTGCGCTCACTGATCAATTTTTCTTATGCCAGACCGCTGGTTTTTCTCGTTGGACGGGGATGCAGGTCCATCGAAAAATGACAGTCAGGTTGCGACAGAGATCGTCGCCTTTAAAACAATACCAACAAGCTGAGGCAACCATGAACCCATCGGGCGTGCAGCAACAGGTCAAATCCAGGTCAGTGGCGGGTCCCTTCGACTGGTACCGCAATATCAACAAGCAAGAGCGACGGACCTTCTGGAGCTGCAAGATCGGCTATGGCCTCGATGGCATGGACACCCAGATGCTCAGCTTCGTCATCCCCACCCTGATCGCCCTGTGGGGCATCACCACCGCCGAGGCCGGGCTGATCCACACCAGCACCCTGATCGCTTCGGCGCTGGGCGGCTGGATCGCCGGCATCCTCTCCGACCGCATCGGCCGGGTCCGCACCCTGCAACTGACGGTGTTGTGGTTCGCCTTTTTCACCTTCCTCTGCGGCTTCGCACAAACCTACGACCAGTTGCTGATCGCCCGCACCCTGATGGGCTTCGGCTTCGGCGGCGAGTGGACCGCAGGCGCAGTGCTGATCGGTGAAGTCATCCGCGCAAAGGACCGTGGCAAGGCGGTGGGCATGGTGCAGTCGGGCTGGGCCATTGGTTGGGGCCTGACGGCGATTCTGTACGCGGTACTGTTTACCTGGCTTCCGCCTGAAGACGCCTGGCGTGCCCTATTCCTGCTGGGTATCGTGCCGGCGGTGTTCGTGATTTTCGTCCGCCGCCTGGTCAAGGACCCGGAAGTCTACCGCCTGGCCAAGGCCGCGGAAAAAACCGAGGCGCCGTCGCACTTCTATGAAATCTTCGCCCCCGGCATGCTGTTCACCACCTTCCGTGCGTCGTTGCTGACCACCGGTGCCCTGGGCGGTTACTACGCCATCACCTCCTGGCTGCCGACCTTCCTCACCAACGAACGTGGCCTGAGCGTATTGGGAACCGGTGGCTACCTGGCCATGGTGATCGTCGGCTCATATGTGGGCTACGTGATCAGCGCCTATCTCACCGACCTGCTGGGACGCAAAAAGAACTTCATCCTGTTCGCCGTGGGCTCGTTCATCATCGTGCTGCTCTACACCCAGATGCAGGTCAGCGATGGCGTGATGCTGTGGCTGGGCTTTCCGCTGGGCTTCTTCGCCTCGGGTATCTTCAGCGGCATGGGGGCGTTCCTGACCGAGTTGTTTCCTACCCGTATTCGGGGTTCGGGGCAGGGCTTCTGCTACAACATCGGTCGCGCCCTGGCGGCGTTCTTCCCGCTGCTGATCGGCATGCTCAGCCAGAAGGTTCCGCTGGGGCTGGGTATCGGCGGCTTTGCGGCAGTGAGTTACGGTGTGGTAATTCTGGCGGCATTGAGCCTGCCGGAAACCCGCGGCAAAGAACTTGAAGCCCATTAAGGTCGAGCCAGAAGGAGTGTCACACGTGAGCCGCCTGCTATTGAATTGCGATATGGGTGAGAGTTTTGGCAGCTGGACCATGGGCCTGGATGCCCAGGTCATGCCTTTTGTCGATTGCGCCAACATTGCCTGCGGCTTCCACGCCGGCGACCCCGGCATCATGCGCCACACCGTGGCCCTGGCCGTGGCCAGCAACGTGCGCATCGGCGCGCATCCTGCCTACCAGGACCTGGTCGGTTTCGGCCGTCGCTCCATGGCCTGCAGCGCCGACGAAATCCGCGACCTGTTGCATTATCAGATCGGCGCGCTGGAGGGCATCTGCCGTACCCAGGGTACGCACGTTGCCTACGTCAAACCCCATGGCGCGTTGTACAACGACATGATGGCCGACCCGCAAAAGCTGCGCGCGGTGCTCCAGGCGATGGCCGAATATGACCGGCAGTTGCCGTTGATGCTCATGGCCACCGCCGACAATAGTGCCGCCCAGGCCCTGGGCGACGAGTACGGCGTGCCCCTGTGGTTCGAGGCCTTTGCCGACCGCGCCTATGATGCTGCCGGCCGCCTGGTGTCGCGGCGCCTGCCGGGCGCGGTGCACCACGACCCGGCGCAGATCGTCGACCAGGCACTGCGCCTGGCCCGTGGCGAGCCGCTGGTCGCGGTAGATGGCAGTGAACTGCGACTGCAAGCCCAGACCCTCTGTGTACATGGTGACAACGCGAGCTCGGTGGCGGCGGTCCAGCAGATTCGCCTGGCCCTCGATGCCCTGGTGGCTTCATGAGTTACCGCATTGAAACGGTGGCCATCGACTGCCTGATGGTGCGCTTGTTCGACGCTATCGACGAAGCCAACATGCCGTGGATGTTGGCGGCCAGCCAACGCCTGCGCAGGGTATTGGGCGAGTACCTGATCGACCTGGTGCCGTCGTATACCACGGTGATGGTGCATTTCGACCTGCTGCAGTTGTCGCCGGAGCAGGCTCGGGTGCTGATTCGCGAGGCGCTGGAAAACCTGCAGCCGGATAATGGCAGCGGCGGTCGCCAGCACGAGATCCCGGTGTGGTACGACTTGAGCGTCGGCCCCGAATTGAGCCTGCTGGCCGAACGTTGCCACACCTCGGTGGCCGACATTGTGCGCCGCCACAGCGAGCGCGAGTACCAGGTGTTCGCCCTGGGGTTCGCCCCGGGCTTCGCCTTCATGGGCCTGGTCGAAGAGGCACTGGCCGCGCCGCGCCTGGCCACGCCGCGCAAGCGCGTTGCCGCAGGCAGCGTTGGCATCGCCGAGCGCCAGACGGCGGCCTACCCTGCGGTATCGCCCGGTGGCTGGAACCTGATCGGCCGTACTCCGAGCAGGCTCTTCGACCGCGAGCGTGATGGCTACAGCTTGCTGCAGCCGGGTGACCGGGTGCGCTTCGTGGCCGTGGATCGCGCCACGTTCATCAATCTGGGCGGCGACGATACGCCACTGGAGGCACAGGCATGAGCCGCTTGACGATCGAGGCCAGCACGCCGCTGTGCCTGTTGCAGGATGCCGGGCGCTTTGGCGTTCGCCACCTGGGCGTGACCCAGGGCGGGGCCCTGGACTGGGTGTCGATGCGCTGGGCCAACTGGCTGCTGGGCAATGCCGCCGACGCCGCGGTGGTCGAAGTCACCTTGGGCGGTTTCAGCCTGGTGGCGGAGCAGGACTGCTGCCTGGCCCTGGCTGGCGCCGACCTGGATGCGCGCATCGACGGTGAGCCGCTCAAGCCCTGGTCCAGCTTCATTCTGGGCAAGGGCCAGCGCTTGCGCCTGAACCAACCGTTGCAAGGTGCGCGCGCCTACCTGGCAGCGCCCGGCGGTTTTGACGCGCCTCAGGTGCTGGGCAGTTGTGCCAGCGTGGTGCGCGAGCAACTGGGTGGGCTGGATGGCCTGGGCTCGGCCCTGGGCAAGGGGCAGCCACTGGCCTACAGCGGCCAGTCGACTGCCGGGCGGGAGGTTGCGCAGGCATTGCGCCCGGACTTCACCCGCAACACCCTGGACCTGGTGCTCGGTGCACAGGTGGGCGAATTCAGCGGCCTGAGTCTGTTCGAAGCGTTCAACCGCGACTGGACGCTGGACAGTCGTGCCGATCGCATGGGCATGCGCTTGCTGGGGCCGGCCTTGCAGTACCAGGGCGCGCCGATGATTTCCGAGGGGATTCCGCTGGGTGCGGTGCAGGTGCCACCGGACGGGCAGCCGATCGTGTTGCTCAATGACCGCCAGACCATTGGCGGCTATCCGCGATTGGGGGCGTTGACCCCGCTGGCCTTGGCGCGCCTGGCGCAGATGCTGCCGGGGAGCGTGGTGCGCTTTGTGCCGGTGGTGCAGGATTTGGCCTGGCGGGAGCAGCGGGACTTTCTGTTGAGGTATGTGGGCTGACAGGGCCTTGTCGCGGGGCAAGCCCGCTCCAACCGAGGTCATGGGTGGGAGTGGGCTTTGCGATTACTTCGACAAAAAGCGCATTCCTTCTTCCAGCCCCCGCAAGGTCAGCGGGAACATCCGGTCTTCGACCAATTCGCGGACGATGTTGGTCGAGGCGGTGTAGCTCCAGGTTTCCTTGGGGTAGGGGTTGATCCAGATAAGCTTCTTGTACTTCTCCATGAAGCGCTGCATCCACACATGACCGGCTTCTTCGTTCCAGTGCTCGACGCTGCCACCCGCCTGGGTGATTTCGTAGGGCGCCATGGCCGCGTCACCCACGAACACCACTTTGTAGTCGGCGCCGTACTTGTGCAGCAAGTCCATGGTCGAGGTGCGTTCGGAGGTGCGGCGCAGGTTGTTTTTCCACACCGACTCGTAGACGAAGTTGTGGAAGTAGTAGTACTCCAGGTGCTTGAACTCGGTCTTGCAGGCCGAGAACAATTCCTCGCAGATCTTTACATGGGCGTCCATCGAACCACCGATGTCGAACAGCAGCAGCAACTTGACGCTGTTGCGCCGCTCCGGTCGCATCTGGATGTTGAGCAGGCCGGCATCGCGGGCGGTGTGGTCGATGGTGCCGTCGATGTCCAGCTCCTCGGCCGCACCCTGGCGGGCGAACTTGCGCAAGCGGCGCAGGGCCAGCTTGATGTTGCGCGTGCCCAGCTCGACCTGGTCGTCGAGATTCTTGTACTCGCGCTGGTCCCATACCTTGACCGCCTTGCCCTGGCGCTTGCCGGCATCGCCCACGCGAATGCCTTCGGGGTTGAAGCCACCCGAGCCGAACGGGCTGGTACCGCCGGTGCCGATCCACTTGTTGCCGCCGGCGTGGCGTTCCTTCTGTTCTTCCAGGCGCTTCTTGAACTCTTCGATCAGTTTGTCCAGGCCACCGAGGGACTGGATCTGCGCGCGTTCTTCATCGGTCAGTGAGCGTTCGAATTCCTTGCGCAGCCAGTCTTCGGGAATCAGCGCCTCAAGGTGCTGATTGAGGTTCTCCAGGCCCTTGAAGTAGGCCGAGAAGGCCCGGTCGAACTTGTCGAAGTGCCGTTCGTCCTTGACCAGGATCGCTCGCGACAAGTAGTAGAACTCGTCCATGTCGGCAAAGGTGACCCGCTGCTTGAGCGCATTGAGCAGATCGAGCAGCTCGCGCACCGACACCGGCACCTTGGCGGCACGCATTTCATTGAACAGATTGAGCAGCATGGCAATTGCCCCCAGGCTCAGCGGTTACCGCGACGGCTCATGAACGCCAGGCGCTCAAGCAGTTGCACGTCCTGTTCGTTCTTCACCAGGGCACCGGCCAGCGGCGGGATGGCCTTGGTGGGGTCGCGCTCGCGCAGTACGGCTTCGCCGATGTTGTCGGCCATCAGCAGCTTGAGCCAGTCGACCAGCTCGGAGGTGGACGGCTTTTTCTTCAGGCCCGGAACCTTGCGCACGTCGAAGAACACGTCCAGTGCTTCACTGACCAGGTCTTTCTTGATGTTGGGGTAGTGGACGTCGACGATTTTCTGCAGGGTGTCGCGGTCGGGGAAGGCGATGTAGTGGAAGAAGCAGCGGCGCAGGAAGGCGTCGGGAAGCTCTTTTTCGTTGTTGGAGGTGATGATGATGATCGGGCGCTGCTTGGCCTTGATTGTCTCGTCGGTCTCGTAAACGTAGAACTCCATCTTGTCCAGTTCCTGCAACAGGTCGTTGGGGAACTCGATGTCGGCCTTGTCGATCTCGTCGATCAGCAGGATGACGCGCTCCTCGGACTCGAACGCTTCCCAGAGCTTGCCTTTCTTCAGGTAGTTGCGCACATCGTGGACCTTGTCCACACCCAGCTGGGAGTCACGCAGGCGGCTGACCGCATCGTACTCGTACAAGCCTTGATGAGCCTTGGTGGTCGACTTGATGTGCCAGGTAATCAGCTTGGCGCCAAAGGATTCGGCCAGCTGTTCGGCGAGCATGGTCTTGCCGGTGCCCGGTTCGCCCTTGACCAGCAGCGGCCGCTCCAGGGTGATCGCCGCGTTGACTGCCAGTTTCAGGTCGTCTGTGGCGACGTATGCGCGGGTGCCTTCGAACTTCATGAACCGATCCTCTAACGTAGCGCCGGGGTACATCGCCCCAGGCGGAAAAATTGTCATGCACGACTATAACGCGGGCCCTGGCCAGCTGGGAACGCAGACGCCCCATTCAGTCTCTGAATGAGGCGTCACGCGGTGACTCAGTCAGACTTGGGCGCAGGCTGCTCATAGCGTGCGTTGAATGCCTGGATGAAGCCGTTGCGCAGGATCTGCAAAAACGCTTCAAAGGCGCTGATATCGCTTTTATGCACGCTGCCACTCAATTCCACCCGGGTGGCGAACTGGTTCTTGCGCTGATTCTTCAGGACGGTTTCACCACCGCCCACCAACGCCTCCCAGATCGAGCGGAAGAAGCCTTTGTCTTCCTCCTTGACGTCTTGCTGCCAGTTGAACACATCGACGTCGCGCAGTAAGGGCTTGATATAGCCATTGAGCCGGCCATTTTGTGCTTCGGCCTCGATTACCAGGTCACCGTGGCCGGCATTGAAGTCGAATTTGCCGTAGGCACTGGCAAAGTCATTGAGTTGGCGCAGCTGTATGCCGGTGGCGCGCAGGCGAAACTGGAAGTCGTCGAAGTCGCTGAAGGGGTCGAAGGTGGCGCTGCTTTGCACGCTGGCGTCACCCAGCAGCCTGGCCTTGCCGTCGAAGCGGGCATCGCGCCGGCCCTTGTGGTCCTGAACGTTGGTCAGGTTGCGGATGCTGGCGTCCAGTTGGGTGGCCTTGAGGTCGACCGGCGGCTTGGAATTGAAATTGCGAAAGGTCAGGGTGCCGTTGTCGATGCGCACTTCGTCGAGGGTGATGGGCACCAGCTTTTCCAGCTGCTGGCGCCAGTCAGTGCCCTGGCCAGTCTGGGAGGCCTGCTTGCTCGGGCCGTCGACGAAGTTCAGTTCGGGCCGCAGGAACGCCACCTCGGCGACCACCGCGTGGTCATACCACAGCGAGCGCCAGCTCACCGACAGGTCGATCAGGGGCGCCTGCAGAAACGGTACAGGAACCTTGCCGGTGGTCTTGACGATGGTCAGGCCGTTGATCTTGTAGGCGCCGCGCCACCAGGCCAGGTCGACGTCGGTGATCTGGCCGCGGTAGTCACCCATGTCGGCCAGTTTGTCGTTCAGGTAGTCGCGCACCAGCCAGGGCAGGGCGAGGTGCAGGCTGACCAGCAACAGCACAATGGCGAGCAGCCCCCAAAAGGGCCAGCGATAGCGGCGTTTCATCGGTAGCACTTCCTTGATGGGTATAGATGGGTTGACTCCTGTCAGTGGCGTCGGTTTCGTTGATGTGGACGCACCGACGCGGCAGGCTTACCCTTGAAGTTTTCCGCCCGCTGCAGAATAAGGACCCCTGCCATGAGCCGTATCTTCGCTGACAATGCGCATTCCATCGGCAATACGCCGCTGGTGCAGATCAATCGCATCGCCCCGCGTGGCGTGACCATCCTGGCCAAGATCGAGGGGCGCAACCCGGGGTATTCAGTCAAATGCCGGATTGGCGCGAACATGATCTGGGACGCCGAGAGCAGCGGCAAACTCAAGTCGGGCATGACCATCGTCGAGCCCACCTCGGGCAACACCGGTATCGGCCTGGCCTTCGTCGCCGCCGCCCGCGGCTACAAGCTCCAGCTGACCATGCCGGCCTCGATGAGCATCGAGCGACGCAAGGTGCTCAAGGCGCTGGGCGCCGACCTGGTTCTGACCGATCCGGCCAAGGGCATGAAAGGCGCAATCGAAAAGGCCGGCGAAATCGTTGCCAGCGATCCGGCCAGATATTTCATGCCTGCCCAGTTCGATAACCCCGCCAACCCGGCGATCCACGAGAAAACCACCGGCCCCGAGATCTGGAACGACACCGATGGCGCCGTCGATGTGCTGGTGGCCGGCGTCGGTACCGGCGGTACCATTACCGGTGTATCGCGCTACATCAAGCAGACCCAGGGCAAGGCGATCCTGTCGGTGGCGGTCGAGCCGATCACCTCGCCGGTCATCACCCAGGCCCGCGCCGGTGAAGAGATCAAGCCCAGCCCGCACAAGATCCAGGGTATCGGCGCCGGTTTCGTGCCCAAGAACCTCGACCTGTCGCTGGTCGACCAGGTCGAGCTGGTCAGTGACGAAGAGTCCAAGGCCATGGCCCTGCGGTTGATGCAGGAAGAGGGGATTCTGTGTGGTATCTCCAGCGGTGCGGCGATGGCCGCTGCCGTGCGCCTGGCGGAAAAACCCGAGATGCAGGGCAAGACCCTCGTGGTGATCCTCCCCGACTCGGGGGAGCGCTACTTGTCGAGCATGCTCTTCAGCGACCTGTTCACCGACCAGGAGAACCAGCAGTAAAGCGCCCTGGCGCTGATCCTGGGCAATAGTGCGCCCTGTGCTTTATTGCACAATCCTTAACACTGAATGCCGGCCCCGGTTGTTTTTACCGGGGCTGGATCGGTTTATGATGCTCGATTAATCCGGCAGCGATGGCCTGATCGAAATTCCAAGGAGTGTTGCATGACTGTTTCCTTTGTCGCCAAGGCAGGTGTATTGCTGCTGTTTTTCGGCAGTACGTTGTATGTTCACCTGCGCGGCAAGGCGCGTTTACCGATGTTGCGTCAGTTCGTCAACCATTCGGCCCTGTTCGCCCCGTACAACGCCCTGATGTACCTGTTCTCCGGCGTACCGTCCAAGCCGTACCTGGATCGCAACCGCTTTCCCGAACTCGATGTGCTCAAGGACAACTGGGAAGTGATCCGCGAAGAGGCCATGCACCTGTTCGACGAGGGTTATATCCGCGCCGCCGAGAAAGATAACGACGCCGGCTTTGGCTCGTTCTTCAAGAAGGGCTGGAAGCGCTTCTACCTCAAGTGGTACGACAAAGCGCTGCCTTCGGCCGAGGTGCTGTGCCCCAGGACCGTCGAGCTGGTCAACAGTATCCCCAACGTCAAGGGCGCGATGTTCGCCCTGCTGCCCGGTGGCAGCCACCTCAACCCGCACCGCGATCCCTTCGCCGGTTCCCTGCGCTATCACCTGGGCCTGTCGACGCCCAACTCCGATAACTGCAGGATCTACGTCGACGGCCAGCCCTATGCCTGGCGCGACGGTGAAGACGTAATGTTCGATGAAACCTACGTCCACTGGGTGAAGAACGAAACCGAAACCACCCGGGTCATTCTGTTCTGCGACGTCGAGCGCCCGCTCAACAGCCCGCTGATGACCCGCATCAACCGCAAGGTCAGTGCCTTTCTCGGCCGTGCTACCGCGCCGCAGAACACCGACGACGAGCGCGTGGGCGGGATCAACCAGGCCTATGCCTGGAGCAAGCGTTTCAGTAACGTCATCAGCAGCCGGGTGAAACAGTTCAAGCGTGCCAATCCCAAGGCGTACCGGGTGTTGCGTCCGGTGCTGGCGGTGGTGGTGGCCTACGTGTTGTATCGCTGGTTGTTCTAAACGTATCGCGGGGCAAGCCCGCTCCTACGGATGGCCGCTAGGAGCGGGCTTGCCTCGCGCTGAAGTCGCCGTTATATTCAGACACAGTTCACCTCACCGAAGACCTGCTCATGCCAGCTTCCCCTCTCGCCACCGTATTCGCCACCGCGCCCGACGCGGTTGTAGTCGTGCGTGGGAACCAGCAGCCGGCCATGATCAGTCACTACCCACCACCTGTCAGTAGCGTGGTCGTGTGCGTTGTCGCACCGCCGGGCGTGGTAGTGCTGGGCTAAGCGGCCAATCGCTGCGTCCCTTCACGCCTGCACCCTACTGAACACGGTTGACTGCCCGCAGCGGGCAGCACCGTTCGGCTTATCTGCCCGAATTACAGGTGGCATTCATGTTTGTCCTATCGAAAGAATCCGTGGCCTCGGCGGCCACCACAAGCCTGTTCGTCCTGCTCTGGAGTAGCGGGGCGATCGTCTCCAAGCTGGGCCTTGCCCACGCCAGTCCCTTTGCCTTTTTGTTGCTGCGCTCGGCCCTGGCCCTGTGCGGCGTGTTGCTGCTGGCGCCGCTACTCAAGCTGCGCTGGCCGCGCGGCCTGGCAGCGGTGCTGCAGGCACTGGCTACCGGTGCCGTGCTGCTCGGTGCCTACCAGATCTTCTACCTGCTGGCGCTGAACACCCAGGTGACACCCGGCATCATGGCGACGGTGATGGGCGTGCAACCGATCCTCACCGTGGTGCTGATGGAGCGCCAGCGTTCCTGGAGTCGCCTGTTCGGCCTGGGCGTGGGCTTGAGCGGACTGGTCATGGTGGTCTACCAGGGCATCGGCCTGGGCGGTATCTCCCTGGCGGGCATGCTCTATGCCCTGCTGGCACTGGCGAGCATGACGTTCGGCTCGATCATGCAAAAGCGCATCACCGACAATCCGATGGGTACCCTGCCGTTGCAGTACCTGGCCGGGCTGATGATGTGTGCACTGTTTGCCCCATTCCAGCCGCTGCATGTGCAGCCGACCGCCAGTTTCATCGGCGCCTTGCTGTGGATGGGGCTGGTGGTCTCGCTGCTGGCGACCTTGCTGCTGTACCGGCTGATTGCCCGCGGCAACCTGGTCAACGTCACCAGTCTGTTCTATCTGGTACCGGCGGTGACGGCGGTGATGGACTACCTGATCTTCGGCAACCGCCTGGCGGCCTTGAGCTTGTTGGGAATGGCGTTGATCGTGATCGGCTTGCTGTTCGTGTTTCGCAAGCCCGCGCTGAGGGGCGGCCAGTTGCAGGCTGATTGAGGGCGCACGCGGGGCAAGCCCGTTCCTACAGGATGTCCTATGTAGGGGCGGGCTTGCCCCGCGATTTCACTTACTGGCCGGCTTGAGCACCAGCCACAACGCCACGGCAATCAGCAACCCACCCCACAGGTGCGCCATCGACAGCGGCTCGTCCAGCAGCCACGCGCCCCACAGCACGCCAAAGGCCGGAATCATGAAGGTCACGGTGCTGGCCTTGACCGGGCCGATTTCGCTGAGCAGGCGGAAATAAAGAATGTATGCAAACGCGGTACACACCAGGCCCAGCCCCAGCAGCGACAACCACACGTCCCAACCACCCCAGCTCGCGGGCGGGGCGGTCAGCACGCTGTAGCCGAACAACGGCAACAGCAACAAGGTCGCCCCCATCATGCTGCCCAGCGCCGACAGACGACTGTCGAGCCCTCCGGCCTGGTCGAGCCAGCGACGGGCCAGAAAGCCGGCAAAGCCATAGCAGGTGGTCGCCGCCAGGCACGCTAGCGCACCCTGCAGCAAGTGCTGGTCAAACGCTACAGGCCCGGCGCCACTGAGAATGCCGACGCCGAACAGGCCAAGGAAGATGCCGGTGAGCTTGGCCAGGGTCATGGGCTCGCGAAAGAACAGGACGCCAATCAACACGCCCATCAGCGGTGTAGTGGCATTGAAGATGGCCGAGTAACCGGCTGGCAGCACTTGCGCCGCGACCGAGTAGAGAGTGGCGGGAATGCCCGAGTTGATCATGCCCAGCAGCAGGCAGGCCTTGAGCTTGCCGTTGAAGTCCCAGCGTACGCGCAGCAGGGCGAGGATCACCATCAGCCCGGCGCAGGCGATGGACACGCGAAAGAAGGCAGTGGGCAGCGTGCCCAGCACGGGCGCGATGATGCGCATGAACAGGAAACTTGCGCCCCATACAGCTGCAAGAATCAACAGGCGGGTGATGGCGATCGGGGTCATGGGGCTCTCCGGGTCCTTGGGGGCGGGGCGCGAGTTTACGCCAAAAGTTGCAGGCGGCTCTCTCGCTTTCTTGCGCTTGAATTGCGCTGGTGGCGAGATTGGCCATTCCCGCCGTGTCGCCAGGCTTTCCCTGCCCTCGGCGACTGGCTAAGCTCAGGCTTCGACATTCCCGCAGAGGTTTGATGTATGCCCCAGCAATGGCCGGCCGCCGATATCGCCCGGATGATCCTCGACGGCTTCGACGATTACCGTGAGCATTTTCGCCAGATCACCATCGGTGCCCGCGCTCGCTTCGAGCAGGCCCAGTGGCAGCAGATCCAGAGTGCTTCGGCCGCACGGATCAACCTCTATGAAGAAAAGGTCAGCGAGGTCAGTGGCTGGCTGCGCGAGGCGTTCGATGCAGACGATCTGCTGGACGTATCGCTCTGGCCGCTGGTCAAGAGCGCCTACATCAGCCTGATCGACCCGCGCCTGGATGATGAACTGTCGGAGACCTGGTACAACTCGATCTTCTGCAGCCTGTTTAGCCACGACCTGATCAGCGACGGCTGCATGTTCATCCACACCACCCGGCCGTCGCTGCGCAGCCACGAGCGCGCGGCACAAACCCGCACCTATCGGCCCCAGGGCAGCCTGGGCAGCGTACTGGTGCAGATCTTCGCCGACTACGGCTTCGATGTGCCCTACGGTGACCTGGACGGCGACCTGACCCGTCTTGAGGCGCAGCTGCGCGAGAGCCTGCCGGACTGGGTCTGCAAGGATCCGGCCCTGGCGGTGGAGCTGTTTTCGCCGGTGCTGTATCGCAACAAGGGAGCCTACCTGGTGGGCCGCCTGTTCACCCAGGACGAGCAATGGCCGCTGGTGATTCCGCTGCTGCACCGTGAAGGCCACGGGATCGAGATCGACGCGTTGATCACCGATGAGGCCGACGTGTCGATCATCTTCTCGTTCACCCGTTCCTATTTCATGGTCGATGTACCGGTCCCTGCCGATTTCGTCGGCTTTCTCAAGCGCATCCTGCCGGGCAAGCACATTGCCGAGTTGTATACCTCGATCGGTTTCTACAAGCACGGCAAGTCGGAGTTCTACCGGGCACTGATCAATCACCTGGCCAGCACCGACGACCGCTTCATCATGGCCCCGGGGGTACGGGGCATGGTGATGAGCGTGTTCACCCTGCCGGGCTTCAATACCGTGTTCAAGATCATCAAGGACCGCTTCTCGCCGTCCAAGACCGTCGACCGGGCCACGGTGATCGAAAAATACCGGCTGGTGAAAAGTGTCGATCGGGTCGGGCGCATGGCCGATACCCAGGAGTTCTCGGACTTCCGCTTCCCCTTGAGCAAGTTCGAGCCCGAATGCCTGGCCGAGTTGCTGGAGGTGGCACCTTCGACGGTGGAGGTGCATGGCGACACGGTACTGGTGCGCCACTGCTGGACCGAGCGGCGCATGACGCCACTGAACCTGTACCTGGAAAACGCCAACGACGCCCAGGTGCGCGAGGCCCTGGAAGACTATGGCCTGGCCATCAAGCAACTGGCGGCGGCGAACATCTTTCCAGGCGACATGCTGTTGAAGAACTTCGGCGTTACCCGCCACGGCCGGGTGGTGTTCTACGACTACGATGAAATCTGCTTTCTCACCGAGGTCAACTTCCGCTACATCCCGCCCCCGCGTTATCCGGAGGATGAAATGTCCGGCGAGCCCTGGTACTCGATCGGGCCGCACGATGTATTTCCCGAGGAGTTTCCACCGTTCCTGTTCGCCGACAGCGGCCAGCGCCGGCTGTTCAGCCAATTGCATGGCGAGCTGTACGACGCCGATTACTGGAAGGGCCTGCAGGAGGCGATTCGCGGCGGCAAGGTCATCGATGTGTTCCCGTACCGGCGCAAGGCCCGGGAATGTTGAACATACGCTTGCAGGAGCCAGATCAGCCCCCGGTCTGGGTGGGACTCAACCCTTCATGCACTTCAGCTCACTGAAGTCCTTGCGCACCTGGTCGAGCTTTTGCTCCAGGTGCGCGCGCTGCTGCTCGCTACTCTGGGCCATCAGGTCCACCAGCAGGCGCCGGGCCTGCGTTTCGGTGCGCTGGTAGGCCAGGCGGTACTCCGGCGTCCACAGGCTTTCGCGGTTCTTGAGCAGGCGCACCAGCTGCGGCTCGAAGCTGTCGCTGTGGCGCTGATCCATCGCGGCACTGAAGTGGGCCTGCCAGTTGGCCCGGTTGGCGATCCACTGGCGGTTCTGTTCGCCCAGGCCCTGTGACCAGGTCATGATCCGCAACCGTTGTTGTGAGCTGAGTTCGCCCAGCCAGGGTGTCAGGCGTTTTTCCATGCGCTCGGCGCGTTGCTGGACCTGCCGGGCCAGGGGCGTCTTCACATACTTGGCCTGACGCTCGCTGATGTCCTCGGCAAAGGCCTGGCGCATCTCGTGGACCTGCTCATCGTCCATTGCCCGCAGCAATTGGGCCGCCGAGGGGGTGATCTGGTCGGCGACCTTGGCGATGGCCTGTTTCGCTTCCTGGGTGCGCAGCTGCAGTTGCTGTTCGGTCACCTGGTCGTTGGCGACCATTTGTCGGACTTCGTCGATCCAGGTCAGGTAGCCCGGCAGTTGCGTACGGCAATGCCAGGCAAGGTGCTGCTTGAGGCGCTGGTTGAGCCAGGTTTTTTGCTGGCGGTTCATGTTCAGGTAGTCGTTGAGCGACCAGGGCACCAGTACGTCGAGGTTGCGGTAGGCCAGGTCGATACGGCTGCAGGCCAGCACCAGGAGGGCCGGCAGGACCAGTAACAGGAAGGTGCGCAGGTACTTGGGCAGGCAGGCGTACATGAGCGAATCCTTGCGAGGGCTTGCTTGAATTTATAGAACAGCCCGTGGCACCCCGGTTCCTTTTTACCGATGGGCAGCCAACGGAGACCGGGCGGTGGGTGCGGTTCGGGTGTAGAATGCCGGGCTCGCAACGAGGATTTCCGGAAATGGCTTTAGTTGGGCGTTACAACAGTTTGCAAATCGTGAAACACACGGACTTCGGCCTGTACCTGGATGGCGGCGCGGATGGTGAAATCCTTCTGCCCAACCGCTACATCCCCAAGGACACGCCCACCGAGGTCGAAGACTGGCTGAACGTGTTCGTATACCTGGACAGCGAAGACAAGCTGATCGCGACCACCGAGAAGACCAAGCTGCAGGTCGGTGAGTTCGCCAGCCTCAAGGTCAAGGAAATCAACAGTATCGGCATCTTCCTGGACTGGGGCCTGCCCAAGGACCTGCTGATGCCGTACTCCGAGGAAAAGCGCCAGATGCGCCAGGGTGAGTACTGCGTGGTGCATGCCTACCTTGACAAGCGTACGCGCCGGATCACCGCCACTGCGCGCCTGGACCGCTACCTGGACAAGGTGCCGGCCACCTACACGGTAGGCCAGGAGGTCGACCTGCTGGTGGTCGAAGAAACTCCGATGGGCTTCAAGGCGATCATCAACAACAAGCACTGGGGCCTGATTCACAAGAATGAGGTGTTCAAGTTCCTGCGTTCGGGCAAGCAGGAGAAGGGCTACATCAAGGAGATGCGCAGCGACGGCAAGATTGCCTTGAGCCTGCAGCCCATCGGCCAGGACCTGGCCAACAGCCTGCACGACAAGATCCTGGCCAAGCTCAAGGACGCCAACGGCGTGCTGCCGGTCAGCGACAAGAGCGATCCACAGGTGATCAGCGATTTGTTCGGGGTCAGCAAGGGCAACTTCAAGAAGGCCATCGGTGCCTTGTACAAGGATGGCCGTATCGTCATCCACGCCGACCGCATCGAACTGGCCTGATCAGGCCTGGCGAAAGCCTGCAAAGCTCAGGTTTTCGCCGCCCGGACGCAGGTCCTGGAGCAACGAGTCGCGGTCTGCGCTCAGCGCCAGGCTGATGGTGGAGCGCCGCTTGCCGGGGTGGCGCACTTCCATTTTCTCCAGATGGGCTTTCAAGAAGTTCACCGGCACCTTCAAGTGCTGCAGTTCGTCAGTCTCGGGCGTGTGCAGCAGCAGGTTGACCCAGTCGGCCGTGTCTTTTTTCAGCACCAGCTTCACCGGCACATCGAACCACCACAGGCTGCGCTTGGTGTCGAGCACGGCAAACAGGGTGTTGTCGCTGGAAAGTACCGGTCTTTCCAGTTCCTGGTTGCGACGGGCAATGGCGGTGGGTTTGTCGAGTTTCATGCAGGTTCCTACGGGTGACGCTTGAAAGGTCGCCCATTGTGCTGGGATTGGCATGAAACATAAAGCAGCCAAGTGCGCCGCTTGCCCGGTTGGCAAGCGGCGCTCGCCGGGCTTCAGCGGCTGGCATGGCCCGAAGCCCTGGAGAGCGGAAGGCTCAAGGGCGAAGTGGCGCCATCGGCGCGGGTAACGGTGGCGGTAAACGAGCCGAAGGCCGTGCCCTGTTCCAGGTCATAGTCGAATCGGCCCTGTCCCGTGGCGTCGGTCGCAACCATCGTCTGGCCCAGGTAGTGTTCCGCTTCGCGGCCGTCGGCCTGGCGATTGGCGAATACCTCCACCCGCAGCAGGCTGTCCGGTTCGCCGCGCACGGTGCCACTCAACCGATTGCCCTTTTGGCCGGTCAGCTGCGGGGCTGGCTGGCTGTGGTTGGGCATTGGCTGGCAATCCTTGGCCTTGACCTTGTCGCTGCAGATGAGCGCCCGGTTGGTGCCTGACTGGTCGACACCGATACCGCGCGACCCTTCATAAATGGCATGTTCGATGGCCGGTACACCGAAGACGATGGCGCCGGTTTGCTGGTCGGCCCGGCACGCGCCCCCGGCCTGGCAGCGGCGGATGTCCTGGCTGTTGTTCCAGATCTGGTTGGCAGTGAGGCGGTTGCTGGTGGAGGTGGGCTCCGGACGCAAGGCGACGCCGATACGGTTGTCGTGGATCTGGTTGCCGTCGAGGATATTGCCCGCGCCACTGACGCTCACGCCTATGGAATTGCCCGTGAAGGTGTTGGCGCCCAGGTAATTGCGCTGGCCCCAGTTGATCTGCAAACCGTCCGAGTAGTTTTCGAAGCGGTTGCGCACCACGCTGTTGTCGTTGCCCCAGAGAATCTCGATGCCCTGGGACGGCTCCGGGTTGGCCGCGGTGGAGCGGAACAGGTTGTCGGCCACCAGGTTGAAGGCCGCGCCTCGAGTCAGTTCCAGGCCATCACCGTTGTCGATCAACTGGTTGCGCAGCACCTTGTTGTTATTGGTGGTCGTGGCGGTCGGGTTGCCCTGGCCATCGTCGCCGGTGAGCATGATCCCGGCACCGCCCTTGTTGGCGATGATGCGGTTGTCCTGAATGACGTTGTTGCTGGCGCGGTTGACCAGGATGCCGATGCAGAAGTTGCGAACCTCCAGGCCCGAGATATTCACACCGCGGGTATCGCGCAGGACCAGGCCGGGGCCTGTGGTGGTGCGCACGTTGGTACCGAACTGGCCGGCCACCGCGCCAGGGCATGCCTGGGTACCGTCACCGATGATGTAGGCCGAACCGTCAATGGCGATGAATTGGCCCGTACGCGCCCATGCGCTACCTTCAAGGCTCACCGGCCCCTGGATCGGCGGCAATGGCGAAGTCGGTTTGATCACATAGGGTGGCTTGCCCACGGGACGGATCTCGATCCGGTACTGGCCGGGGTTCTGGTTATTGCGCTCGATCGCCCAGCGCAGGCTGCCAGGTTGCTGGTCATCGGCGTAGCGATCTACCACCAGGGTGGTCGACGCCGTTGCCGGTGCGGCGGCAATGGCGGTAATGGGCAGGGTAGACAGGGGCAGCAGCAGGGCTGCCAACAAAGGCATGACACGCATCGTGAAGACTTCCGCAATGAACTGTTGTTTTTATCGCAGCGCTGCACAAGGCCTGCCGCGCTGTTGCGAATTCTAAGGGAAGCCCTTGTCACCCAGCGCCGGGGTGGAGCGAATAAGGGCGGTATTCGCCCGCTGTTTGGCCACCGGGCAAATAATTGAAACTCCTAAACAGGGCCATGGGTCCACTGACTGTCGATTCTGACAGCCCGTTTTTCCCCTTCAGGAGAACTCCCATGAGTGGCACCAAAGATAAAGTCAAAGGGTTGGCCAACGAAGCGGTCGGTAATGTCAAACAAGGTGTTGGCAAAGCCACCGACAATGAGCGCCTGCGCGCCGAAGGCGAGTTGCAGGAGCGCAAGGGTGAAGCCCAGCAAGTGGTGGGCAAGGTCAAGGATGCTGTGAAGAAGCCTTGAGCCGAGTCAGTGCACCAACGCCGCGGCCACCGAAGGTGGCCGTTGTGCTATCTGCAGCAATCAATCGCAACTTGGGTGCGATCGTCGTTTAGACTTTACTGCAGACTTTGATGAGGAGCCTTTTCCATGACCCTCGAACGGCGAAAGGAGACGCTATGATTTTCCCCGACCTGCGCGGCTTGCCCTTGCACCGCGTGCTGGTGCGCACCGTCAAGGAATTTCTCGATGACGAGATGTCCACCTATGCGTCGGCACTGGCCTACCAGATGCTGTTTTCGCTGTTTCCCTTCTTGTTGTTCCTGATCGCACTGATCGGCTTTTTGCACTTGCCCGACTTTTTCTCCTGGTTGCGCCTGCAATCTGAGCTGGTACTGCCGCCCCAGGCGCTGGAGCAGGTCAACCCGGTGATCGACCAGTTGCAGCAATCCAAGGGTGGCTTGCTGTCAGTGGGTATCGTGATCGCCCTGTGGACCGCGTCGGCAGGTGTGCGGCTGATGATGAGCGCAATGAACGCAGCCTACGATGTGGTCGAAGGGCGCCCGGTATGGAAGCGCATACCTTTGTCGATCGTCTACACGGTGGGGATTGCCGGCATGTTGCTGGCGGCGGCGGCGCTGATGGTGCTGGGCCCGCAGGTAATGGAGTGGATCGCTTCGCAGATCGGCATGCAGGAGTTCATCGTCACCTTGTGGACAGTGCTGCGCTGGCCGGCCATCATCATCTTGATGATGGTGGCGGTGGCCCTGATCTATTACGTGATGCCGGATGTGAAACAGGAGTTTCGTTTTATCACCCCGGGCTCGGTACTGGCCGTGGTGGTGTGGATATTGGCGTCATTGGGGTTTGGTTATTACGTCAAGACCTTCGCCGACTACAACGCCATGTATGGCAGTATCGGTGCGATCATTGTGCTGTTGTTGTACTTCTATATCTCTGCCGCTGTGCTGTTGCTCGGGGCGGAAATGAATGCCGTGATCGAGCATATGTCTGCAGAAGGCAAGAACCCAGGTGAGAAAGAGGCCGGTGAAGACGTCCATGAACATGATAAAAAGCATGTTTCCGGATTGGGTCGCGATCACTCCCTCGACCACCCGGCCACGCCCGAGGGCGAACCCTTGAGTCGAACTTCCCATGATTCGTGACATTCTGAAAATGGGCGATGAGCGCTTGCTGCGCATTGCCCCGCCAGTGCCTGCGCAACTGATCGGCAGCGCCGAACTCGACCAATTGATTGCCGACATGTTCGAGACCATGCGCCATGTGGGCGGCGTTGGCCTGGCTGCACCACAGATCGGGGTCGACCTGCAACTGGTGATCTTCGGCTTCGAGCGCAGCGAACGCTATCCCGATGCCGAGCCTGTGCCACAGACGATCCTGCTCAATCCGGTCATCACTGCGCTGGGTACCGAAGTGGAAGATGGCTGGGAAGGGTGCCTTTCAGTGCCGGGCCTGCGCGGTGTAGTACCGCGTTACCGACGCATCCGCTATGAAGGGATCGACCCGCAGGGCCAGGTGATCGACCGCCTGGCCGAAGGCTTTCACGCCCGGGTCGTGCAGCATGAGTGCGATCACTTGATCGGACGGCTGTACCCCTCGCGTATCCATGACTTCAACAAGTTCGGCTACACCGAGGTGCTATTCCCGGGCCTGGACCCTGCCAGCGACGACTGAGGGCGAGTCATCGCCAGCAACGGCTTGCTGCGCTGGTAGCGCAGCAGCCGCTCGGCCAGCGCTGCCGGCAACTGTTCACTGGTTTCGAAGCCCAGGCGCTGGTAGAAGGGCCGCAGCTGCGGATGGCAGAACAGCCACACCGATCCTTCGCACCCTTGCAGCGCCGCTTCCAGCAGGTGGCGGGCGACTTGTTGCCCGCGCCAGGGCAGGGCCACCCACAGGCCGGTCAACCAGTGGCCTCCCGACACCGGGCTCAGGCACAGGGCGGCGACAATGTCATCGGCGCGAGCGACCCAGAGCTGCCCATCAGTGGCTGCGCGCATGGGCGAATGCTGGCTTTTATAGAATTTGTTGAGCAGCGGCCGTTCGGGTCCGGTCAGCGGACAGTAGCGTAGGGAGGGCACCGAAATCTCCTGCGGGGGCTCTGGTCCGGGCTTTTACACCGATACAGGCAGCGTGTCGAGTGGAGCAGGTCGCAGGTATTGTTACTGTTCTGGTAACAGTGATTGTCCGCGCTAGGGCTTAAAGCCATCAACCCAAGTTGTAAACTATGCCTGTCCCACGCAGAACATAAACAGTGGGATCGGTACTTCGTGTTATGTCTCGTGTGTTCGATATAACAACTTCTCCGCGCCCCTGTTGGCCAATGAAGTCAATCGATTAGTTTGATTGCTTTGCAGGCTTATATTATGAAAAGTTTACTGGTACTTGCCCTCGTTAGTGTATCTTCCTTTGCCATGGCCGATGAAATCAACACTGCGGCGGCGCAACCTGCTGTCGAACAGTATGACTACACTCAGAACCTGGATATCGCCAAAGTCATCAGCCTGTCGACTATTCCCAATGTTTGCGAAGTAGTGCCGGCTACCATGACTTATGAAGACCACCAAGGTCAGCGCCACACGATTGAATACCGCGCCATGGGCAATGGTTGCAGCAACGGTTGACCAACCGTTGTTGTCGAGTGTTTGCTGAATACCGCTTTATTGTCGAAACCGTCTGGAATGTCGATCCCTGACTCTGTCGTCTACGGTGCCTCGCGCTCCAGCAATTGACGCTTGCGTTCTACCCCCCAGCGATAGCCCGACAAGTTGCCGTCACTGCGCACCACCCGGTGGCAGGGAATGGCAACGGCCAGGCTGTTGGCGGCGCAGGCCTGGGCCACGGCGCGAACGGCCTTGGGGGCACCAATCAGCTGGGCAATCTCGGCGTAGCTGGCGGTAGTGCCCGCAGGAATCGTCCGCAATGCCTGCCATACCCGCTCCTGGAAGGCCGTGCCGCGCAAGTCGAGCGGCAAGTCCAGGCCAATGCCAGGCGACTCGATCAAACCCACCACCCTGGCCACCAGGGTTTCGAACGTGGCATCACCGCCTAGCAGGTTGGCCTTGGGGAACTTGTCCTGGAGGTCCTGCAGCAGTGCTTGCGGATCATCACCCAGCAGGATCGCGCAGATCCCTCGTTCACTCTGCGCCACCAATATCGCCCCCAATGAACATTGGCCGATGGCAAAACGGATGTCGGTATTGGCGCCGCCATCGCGGAAAGCCCCCGGTGTCATGCCCAGGCGCGCATTGCTGGACTCGTAGAAACGACTGTTGGAGTTGAACCCGGCTTCGTACAGGGCATCGGTGATGGTCGAAGCCTGATGCAGATGCTTACGCACTTTGCCAGCACGATGGGCCGAGGCGTAGGCCTTGGGCGTGACCCCGGTGACGGCCTTGAACACCCGGTGGAAATGAAACGGACTCATGTCCAGTTGCTCGGCCAACTGATTGAGGCTGGGCGCCGACTCGGCGCTTTCAATCAACTGGCAGGCGCGGGTGACCTGGGTACGGTGTTGTTCGGCGAGGTGTGTCCGATCGCTGGCGCGGCGCTTGCTCGCACGGTAGCCGGCCGCTTCGGCTTGGGCCGGCGTTGCGAAGAACTCGACGTTCTCGATGCGTGGCAGTCGCGAGGCACTGCTGGGCCGGCAGTACACACCCGTGGTGCGCACCGCGTAGACAAAGTCCCGGTCGGCCGCCGGGTCGCGCGCGAGCATGGCTTGCCAACGGGGGTCGGATTCGCTGATACGGGGTTTGCCCTGGCTCATGCCGATAATCTCTTGATGAGGGTCGATACGTTCAGGTTAGAGCGGACCAGGGTTGGAAAAACTCCGGGTCTTGCGTTCAAACTCGTGGGTTCGGCACACGCCACAGGTACCAGGCGGCGACCGTGCGATAAGGGCGCCAGGCCTGGCCGAGCTCGATCATCTGCCGGCGCTTGGGCTGCGTTTCGAGCCCCTGCAGACGACGGTAGCCCTCGCGCACGCCGAAGTCGTCGGCCGGCAGGATGTCCATGCGCTCCAGGGTATAGATCAACAGCATCTCCACCGTCCAGCGACCGACGCCGCGCAGGCTGACCAGCCGTTCGATCAGTTGTTCATCGTCCAGCATCAGGGCCTGGTCATGGTCCGGAACCACCCTCTCGAGCCTAGCCTGGGCAATGCCCTGGATAGTCGCCAGCTTGTTGGCGGAAAAGCCGCAGGCCCGCAGTTGTTCCGGTGTCGTTGCCAGCACCTGTTCGGGGCTGGGGAACTCGCAGCCTGGATACAGCGCCATGAACCTGCCCAGAATCGCATCGCCCGCTTTGACATGCAGCTGTTGATAGGCGATGGCCCGCACCAGCGCCTGGTAAGGGTCGCGGTGTGGCAGCGGCTTGTGCTGGCAGGGGCCGATTGCACTGACGTGCGCGGCCCAGCGGGAGTCAAGGGCGGCGAGAAAGTCCTCGGCCTGGCGATAGAAGCTACTCATTGCGTCTCCATGGCCTGCGCCACGCGTTCAAGGCCCTGTTTGAGTTCAGCGCGACTACTGGCCGCCGACAGGCTGATGCGAATGGCCGGCAGGTCGCTCTGTTTTACCGCAAACACTTCAGCTGGCACCACCTCCACGGCGTTGGCCCTGCAGCGTTGCACCAGCGTCTGTGCCGGTAGCGGGCAGTTCACCCAGATATGCGGTGAAGGGTGCTGGCTATAGAGCCGCTCACTGCCGAGGATTTTGCGTGCCAGGCGCCAGCGCTGTTCCATCTCTTCGCGTTGCCAGGCCAGTCGTCGCGCGGTCGTGCCATCGGCGATCCAGCGACAGGCGATCTGCAGGTTGAGCGGGGAAACCTGCCAATGGGTTGCCCGTGCGTGGGGATCGACCTTGGCCAGCAGCTGCGGGGCGGCGACGATCCAGCCCAGGCGCAAACCCGCACCCACTGTCTTGGACAGGCTGCTGACCAGTACCCCCTGCTGGTCGAGCAGCGACCACAGCGGCGGCTGGTCGGTCAAAGCGCCATACACATCATCTTCGATCAGCAGCAAGCCGTGGCGACGTACCACCTGGGCAACGGCTTGCTGGCGTGCAGGCCCCATGCAGGCACCCGTGGGGTTCTGCAGGCTGGGGGTGAGCACCAGCACCCGGGCGCCGGTGGCGCGCGCGACGCGGTCCAGATCGTCCGCGAGAATGCCTTGGTGGTCCATCGCCACACCGTGCAGTGGCAGGCGCAACTGACGGCAGGCGGCCTTGATGCCGGGTGCGGTCAGGGCTTCGACCAACACCGGCTCGCCCGCCTGGCACAGCGACAGCAGCAGGCTGAACAGCCCTTGCTGGGCACCGCCGCACAACAGCAGTTGGCTGGCGTTCAATTGCAGGCCTCGATTGGCCAGCCAGGCGGCGCCTTGCACCCGGGCCAGCAGTAGCGCTTCGGCGCTCAGGTAATGATCGAGGCTGCGCACCTCGCCGTCGCGCAGCAAGGCTTGCAGGGTGCGCTCGATGTCGTGGTTATCGGGGTCGCTTACCGGGATATTGGTCGACAGGTCGATCAGGCCGGGTTGCAGGTGTCGCTGCTTGAGGTGGAACAGCGTGGCTTCCTTGCTGCCGGCCAGCACATAGGTGCCGCGCCCCACCTCGCCACTGACCAGGTGGCGGGCAGCGGCTTCCCGGTAGGCCTGCTGGGTGGTGCTGGGGTTGAGCCCCAGGTTCCAGGCCAGGCGCCGCTGGGGCGGCAGGCGTTCGCCGATCTTCAGCTCGCCGCTCTCGATGGCAGCGGCAATGGCATCGACCAGCGCCAGGTAGCGCGGCTGGTCGTTGTCGGGCAGGGTAGGGGTCCACATTTATTGTTGGCCATGCAATATAGGGTTTGGCCCATACAATGCGCCGAGGCTAGGATCAGGTCAAACCCACTGCTACCGAGGTGTTCCATGTTCGACCTGCCTGCCTTGCGTGAAGCTGCCCGTCTGGTCCATGCCAGTGTACCCGCCACCCCCCAATACGCCTGGCCACGCCTGGCCGAGCGATTGGGTTGCCAGGTGTGGGTCAAGCATGAGAACCATGCACCTACCGGTGCCTTCAAGGTGCGCGGCGGCTTGCTCTACGTGCAGTGGCTGCTGGTGCAAAAGCCAGGCGTTCGCGGGCTGGTCACCGCCACGCGAGGCAATCACGGGCAGAGCATGGCCCTGGCGGCGCGCAATGCCGGACTACCCATCATCATCGTCGTGCCCGAGGGCAACTCGCGGGAAAAGAACGCGGCAATGCGAGCCCTGGGGGCGGAGTTGATCGAACACGGTGCCGATTTCGACCAGTCCCGTGAAGAGGCGGCACGCCAGGCCCAGCAGCATGGTTATGAAATGGTGCCCTCCTTCCACCCGCAGTTGGTCCGCGGGGTGGCCACCTATGCACTGGAACTGTTCGACGCCGTCCACGACCTGGATTGCGTATACGTGCCCATAGGCATGGGCTCGGGTATCTGCGGCCTGATCCAGGCCCGCAACCTTCTGGGCCTGCGCACCGAAATCGTCGGCGTGGTCTCGACCGAAGCCGATGCCTTTGCCCAGAGTTTCGAGCAGGGCCGCATCGTCACCACGGCGACGGCCAACACCTTCGCCGACGGCATGGCCTGCCGGATGCCGGTGCCCGAAGCCTTCGACATTGTCCGTGAACACGCGGCGCGCATCATGAGGGTCAGCGATGACGAAGTCGCCCAGGCCATGCGCATCTACCACGAAGACACCCACAACACCGCCGAAGGTGCCGGTGCCGCAGGCCTGGCGGCGCTGATTCAGGAGCGTGAGCACCAGCGCGGGCGCAAGGTGGCGGTGATTCTCAGTGGCGCCAATGTCGATAGAGAGCGGTATGCGCAGGTGTTGGGGGCGACTGATAACTCAGTTGCAGGCAGCGTTTGATTTGGCGCTGGACGACTATCTGGCTTTGACAGGGCAATTTCTTCCAATACAGCCAAGGCCATTCCCGCTTTAATGGCGCCTGCCTTCAACGCTGTTTCCGGAATCCACGATGCCCTTCTCCAACGGTTTTCTCCTGAGTCTTTCCCTTTGCCTGGACATCGGCATCGCCAACATCGCCATGATCACCCTGGCCATGCAGCGCGGTTTTCTGCAGGGCTTCTGGCTGGGGCTGGGGACCTGCGTGGGCGACCTGGTGTATGCCGTGGCGGCATTGGCGGGGATGACCGTGCTGCTGCAGTTCGAGACCGTACGCTGGGTGTTGTGGCTGGGTGGTTCGGTGCTATTGGTGTGGTTTGCCGTCAAGATGCTGCTGGCGGCCTGGCGCGGGGAGGGCCATGTGCAGGAGGGCGAGGTGGTGATGGAGTCGGCCTGGCGCGAGTTCGTCCGTGGAATTGTCCTGGCCATGTCTTCGCCCAGCGCGATTCTCTGGTTTGCCGCGGTGGGAGGCGTGCTGATCTCCCGCTCCGGCGGCGGCAGCCTGATGGACGCCGGGCTGTTTCTGTCCGGCTTTTTTGCCGCTGGATTGCTCTGGTGCCTGTCGCTGTGCCTGATCGCGAGCCACGGCGGGCGGCTGTTGGGTGACCGGCTGCTGACCTGGTCGTATCTGCTTTCGGCGGCGATTTTCTGCTACTTCGCCGTTTACGTGATTGCCTCTGGCTACCGCGAATTCATCCTCGCCGTGCCCGCTGCCACAGCGGGTCTATAATCAGTCGGGGCACCCGTGCGCAGGTGCCGTCCGGCCGGAGGATCTTCAAAATGAAAGGTCTGGATGCAAAAAAAATGGCCAAGAAAAAGCCACTGAAAACCGCGGATGAAAAGCGTGCCGCCAAACGGGCCAAACGCTCGGCAGCCAGCGGTTTTCTTCCTTGAAACACTCCAGGAGCCCCGAAAGGGGCTCTTTTGTTCAGGGGCGCCGGAACGTGGCCGAGTACGCTGTCGGAGTGATGCCCATTACCCGGCCGAACGCATTGATGAAATGACTCTGATCATAAAAGCCCAGCCCCAGCGCCACGTCCCTGGGGTGCGCGCCTGTACGCAGGCGCCTGCGCGCTTCGATCAGGCGCAGTTGCATGTGGTACTGCAGCGGCCCCAAGCCCATCGCTTTCTTGAAGCAGCGCACGAAGTGAAATTTGCTCAGGCCCGCCGCTCGCGCCAGTTGCTCGAGCGTCAGGCGTTGATCAAGGTGGGTGCGCATCAGCGTCACGCTGTGCTCGATGGCAGGGGCCTGTTCACCCTTGGCCGAGGCGGGCTGTTCGAACAGTTCGGCCAGCAACTGCCATAAGGCGGCTTCTTGTTCGGCCACTGTCGCAGCGCCGGCGAAGTCGATGATCGAGCGGTACAGCGCAGGCTGTTGCAACACCCCTTGCTCGAAGGTAGGACAGCCGTGCCCCGGTCCGAGATCGTGCTCGCGCATCGTGCGCTGCAGCGCGTTGATGTCCAGGTGCAGGCTGATGTATTCGACGCCTTGCGGACCGAACGTCGAGGCCTGCACCGCCAATGGGTTGTACAGGGTCACGGCGCCGGGCGGCACCTCCAGGTGCTTGCCGTCGAGCCAGATCTGCTCGTGCCCCGCAAGGTTCGCGCCCAGCACCAGCTCATCATGGGTGTGGCGCGCAAAGCAGGCAGCACGGGCGCGCACCCATGACGATTCGACCAGGCCGCAGGCGTGCAGGGGTTCTGCGATCAGTGTCATGGGTCGATTTCGCATAGGCGTAAATGCGACTACGCTAGCGGACGACCCTGCTGCCCTGCAATGCCCGGGCAGTCCAACGATTCATTGACGCAGGCAAACCGCATGTCCACCCCGAATCAGATTGCAATCGAACCCGCGCGTTTCGAAGAGGGCCAGGCCCTTGTCATCGCAGGGCTGGGCGGGCGATTCACCCCGGCCACGACCCACGACATTCCCGCACTGTGGCAGCGCTTGGAGCCCTATATCGGGCGGGTGGTCGGGCAGGTTGGCGCATACACCTACGGCGTGTGTTGCAACGCCGACGGCAAAGGCAGTTTCGATTACATCGCCGGCGTGCAGGTGGCGGACGCCGAGGTGTTGCCCGCCGATTTCCAGCAGGTCGAACTCAAGCCCCACCGCTATGCGGTGTTCGAGCACCACGGCAGTCTCGAGAACCTCAAGGCAACGTTCCAGGCCATCTGGAACGACTGGTTGCCCACCTCGGGCGAACGGGTTGCCCAGGCGCCGGAATTCGAGCGCTACGGCAAGGACTTCGATCCGTTCGACCGTCGCAGCGTGATGGAAATCTGGTTGCCGCTGGAGCGGCGAATCTGAAAAAAATGGGCCGGCGCTGTCGATTCCTCGCGGCCTGGTTCGACCATCTGTGAACGCGCCGATTGGTTCGGCGCCTGACACCTGTCGAATCGCAGAGGACACGACCATGAACAATGCCGCCGAAACCGAGATCCGCCAGCTGATCGAACACTGGATCCCCGCCGTCCGTGCCCGGGACATTCCTGCCATCACCGCCCCTTACGCCGACGATATCGTTGCCTTCGATGCCGTCAAGGAACTGCAGTTCAAGGGCAAGGCCGCCTACCAGGCCCACTGGCAAGCCTGCATGGAGCATTGCCCGGGCGAAATGGTCTTCGAGATGGAGCAACTGCAGATCCATGCCACCCCGGAACTGGGGTTCGCGCACTGGCTCAATCGCTGCGGTCCGGGTGGCGACGAGGGCGGGGAGGATAAGAGCTGCTACATGCGCGTGACCGTCGGCTACAAGCGTATCGGCGGGCAGTGGAAGGTGATTCACGAGCACTGGTCGGCGCCGTTCGACATGGAGACCGGTGCGGCCCTGTTCTCGCTCAAGCCTTGACCTGAAAACGCCGACGGTTATGCCAAATCGCGCTTTCTCCGGGAGCGCGGTGTGCCGCCATAGTGTGCATCTGCTGTGGAGACGATGATGAAATACCTTTGCCTGGTCTACTGTGAAGAAGGCCTGCTGCACAGCCTGCCCGACAGCCCCGCCGATGCCGAGTGCATGGCGTACGCCGAGTCGATCCAGGGCAGCGGGCGGATGCTGGCCGCCGAAGCGCTCAAGCCTGTGCAGACGGCCACCACGGTGCGTATGCGCGGTGGCCACATGAGCCTCACCGACGGGCCTTTCGCCGAGACCAAGGAGCAACTGGCCGGCTTCTACCTGGTCGATGCCCGCGACCTGAACGAAGCGTTGAATATTGCCAAGGGAATTCCTGCCGCCCGGGTCGGCAGTGTCGAGGTGAGGCCGATCCGCGAGCTACAACCCTGAAACGAAGGAGAACAACAATATGAGCCTTCACCCTCCAGGCGCAGCGCAGTACGAGCTGTCCCTCTCCCGTCTTATCGACGCCCCCCGTCGCAAGGTGTTCCAGGCATGGACCGATCCTGAACTGCTTGCGCGCTGGTGGGGCCCCAACGGCATGACCACGCCCTTGTGCGAGATGCAGTTGTGGGTCGGAGGGTTGTTTCGCACGGTGATGCAAGCGCCGGATGGCACCGAATACCCGAACCAGGGTGTGTTCCTGGAAATCGTCACCCCCGAGCGCATTGTCTTCACCGATGCCTTCGGGCCGGGCTGGGTACCGTCGAACAAGGCATTCATGACGGCGGTGGTGACCTTCGAGGACGTGCAGGGCAAGACCCAGTACACCGCCCGCGCCTGGCACTGGAACGCCGCAGATTGCCTGGCCCATGAGGAAATGGGTTTTCATCGCGGCTGGGGTGAAAGCCTGGACCGGCTGGTGACGCTGGTGACCACCCAGATGCCGGACTGATGGCGACGCAGGCTTTGGTGCGGACCGAGGTCGAGTCGGTCTACAAGCGCGAGTCGCGGCGCATCCTGGCAACCCTGATTCGCTTGCTGGGGGATTTCGACCTGGCCGAGGAGGCCATGCACGAAGCGTTTTTCGTGGCGGTCGAGCGTTGGCAGCGCGATGGCATCCCGGCCAACCCCCGTGCCTGGCTGGTGTCCACCGGGCGCTTCAAGGCCATCGACGGGTTGCGTCGACGTGCGCGTTTCGACCGCTCCCAGGCGAAGCTGATGATGGCCCTGGAGGTGCTGGAGGAGGAGCAGGTGGATGTCGAGGAGCTGGAAGACGATCGCCTTCGTCTGATTTTCACCTGTTGCCACCCGGCATTGGCCGCCGATGCCCAGGTGCCGCTCACCTTGCGAGAAGTCTGCGACTTGACCACCGAGGAAATCGCCCGGGCCTTCCTGCAGAGCCCGGCCACCATCGCCCAGCGCATCGTGCGGGCCAAGGCCAAGATCCGCGATGCGAAAATCCCCTACCAGGTGCCCTCGCTGGCCGAGCTGCCCGAGCGACTCGACAGCGTGTTGCGGGTGATTTACCTGGTCTTCAACGAAGGCTACTCCGCGTCTTCGGGCGACAACCTGATGCGCAACGATCTCAGCGACGAAGCGATCCGCCTGGGGCGGCTGCTGCAGCAATTGCTGCCCGATCCGGAGGTGCTGGGGTTGCTGGCCTTGATGCTGCTGCAGGCCTCGCGGCAGGCGGCGCGCAGCGATGAGCACGGCGAGTTGGTTGTGCTCGATGAGCAGGACCGCGGTTTGTGGAACCGTGAATTGATCGCCGAGGGCAGCCAGTTGGTGCAGCAGGCACTGCGCAGCCAGCAGTTCGGGGTCTACAGCCTGCAGGCGGCGATTGCTGCCGTGCACGCCGAAGCAGCCAGTGCCGATGAGACGGACTGGGAAGAGATTGTCGGCTTATACGATGTGCTGCTGCAGGGATGGCCGTCGCCGGTGGTGGAACTCAACCGTGCTGCGGCCCTGGCGCGACGCGACGGCCCCGAGGTGGGGCTGGCGGCGGTGGAGGCCATTCTGGCCCGCGGCCAGTTGCAGGATTATCACCTGGCCCATGCCGCCCGGGCGGAACTGTGTCGGCAACTGGGGCGGCTGGAACAGGCGCGCGAGGCGTACCAGACCGCACTGGGCCTGACCTTGCAAGGCGCCGAGCGGCGCTTTATCGAGCGCCGCCTGAACGAGCTGTGAACCTCAGCCGATGCTGATCGGCGGCGGGCTTACCAGGTCGACGGTCTGCTGCTTGCGTGGGGCGAGGATCTGCGCTTCGCCATCGACAACCAGCTCTTCGTTCTGGTTGAACACGCGGGTGGCGATGCGCACTTTGAACTTGGGCAGTTTCTCTAGGATTTCCAGGCGCACGGTCAGGGTGTCGCCAATCTTGACCGGCTTCTGGAAGGTCATCTGCTGACCCAGGTAGATGGTGCCAGGGCCGGGCAGCTCGCAAGCCACGGCGGCGCTGATCAGCGCACCACTGAACATGCCGTGGGCGATGCGCTCCTTGAACATGCTCTTGGCGGCGAACTCGGCGTCCAGGTGGACCGGGTTGTGGTCACCGGACATGGCTGCGAACAGCTGGATGTCACGTTCTTCGACGGTCTTGCTGAAACTGGCGGTCTGGCCGATTTCGAGGGCTTCGTAAGGCGTGTTGGTGACCTGGGTCATCGTCAGGGTTCCTGCATCTGGAAACGAGGTGGCCGTCATTCGCTGCGGGCAGGGCGGCCAAGGGCCAACGCCTGCTCCAGCCAGTCGATGATCGCGGCCGTGACCTCGTCACGGTTGGTTTCATTGAGCAGTTCATGCCGTGCCTTGGGGTACAGCTGCAACTGGACATGCTGGTTGCCGGCCAGGCGCAAGGCACCGGCCAGATCCTTCAGACGCTTGCCGGCACTGACCGGATCACATTCGCCGCCCATTACCAGAATGGGCAGGTTCGGATCGATCTGTTCGAGGTTGGCCGGCTGGCTGATTTGTTCCAGGCCCATCAACAAATCGACCCACAGCCGGTTGGTGCAGCGAAAGCCGCACAGTGGGTCGGTCACGTAGCGGTCAACCTCCACGTTATCGCGGCTGAGCCAGTCGAAGGCCGTGCGGTTGGGCTTGAAGGCCTTGTTGAACGAACCGAACGACAGCCACTCGATCAGTGCGCTGTGCCCCAAGGGGCCCTGGCGCCAGGCTTCGAAGCGGGCAATCAGGCAGGCGCTTCGGTACAACGCCGGCGGCTGGAAATTGGAGCCACTGAGAATGGCTCCTTGCAGGCTGGCGCCGTGGTGCATCAGGTAGGCCTGGGCAATGTAGCTGCCCATGCTGTGGCCGAAGATGAACACCGGCGTACCCGGATACTGCTGGCCGATGTGCTGGCTGAGCAGGCCCAGGTCGTTGACCACCGCGTTCCAGCCCTTGTGCGCGGCGAACAGGCCCAGGGTGCCGAGCTCGGCGGTGCGGCCATGGCCGCGTTGGTCGTGGGCGATCAGGGCAAAGCCTGCAGCACTCAAGGCCTCGCCCAGGCGCTGGTAGCGCCCTGCATGCTCGGCCATGCCATGGGCCAGCAACACCACCGCCTTGATGGGCGTGCTCGGCAGCCATTGATAGACATACAGGCTGCAGTGGTCGCTGGCCGGTAGCCAGAACGCGTCGTGATGCATGGCGAGTCCTTGTGCACGCTGGGGTGAGCACAGTGTATAACCCAGGCGCAGAATTGCAGGGCGTCTACCCGCAAGATTCACAATGTTAATGACGGCCCTTGGCATATTTGCCACCTGCGTCATACCTGCTACCGTCGGCAAAGCACCTTCTTCGCCACGCAGGCAAGGGGGCCGGAGCGGCTCAGGTATGAGGACAAGAATAAATGCAAGCTGATTTCTGGAATGACAAGCGCCCCGAAGGCGTTCCTTCGCACATTGACATGAATGCTTACAAGTCTGTGGTCGAAGTGTTCGAACGCTCCTGCAAGAAGTTTGCTGATCGCCCTGCGTTCAGCAACCTGGGGGTGACCCTGACCTACGCCGAACTGGACCGTCACTCCGCGGCCTTCGCCGCCTACCTGCAGCAGCACACCGACCTGGTGCCGGGCGATCGCATTGCCGTGCAGATGCCCAACGTGCTGCAGTATCCCATCGCTGTGTTCGGCGCCTTGCGCGCCGGCCTGATCGTGGTCAACACCAATCCGCTCTATACCGCCCGCGAGATGCGCCACCAGTTCAAGGACTCCGGGGCACGCGCGCTGGTGTACCTGAACATGTTCGGCAAGCTGGTGCAGGAAGTGCTGCCCGACACCGGCATCGAATTCCTGATCGAAGCGAAGATGGGCGACATGCTGCCGACCGCAAAGGGCTGGCTGGTCAACACTATCGTTGCCAAGGTCAAGAAGATGGTGCCCGACTTCCACCTGCCCCAGGCCGTGCCATTCAAGGCTGCCTTGAGCCAGGGCCGCGGCCTGGTGCCCAAGCCGGTGGCCCTGAACCTCGACGACACCGCCGTGTTGCAATACACCGGTGGCACCACGGGCCTGGCCAAGGGGGCCATGCTCACCCACGGCAACCTGGTGGCCAACATGCTCCAGGTCCTGGCCTGTTTCTCCCAGCACGGCCCGGATGGCCAGCGGATGATCAAGGAAGGCCAGGAGGTCATGATCGCACCGTTGCCGCTCTATCATATCTATGCTTTCACCGCGAATTGCATGTGCATGATGGTCACTGGCAACCACAACGTGCTGATCACCAACCCGAGGGACATCGGCGGCTTCATCAAGGAGCTGAAAAAGTGGAAGTTCTCCGGGTTGCTCGGGCTCAACACCTTGTTCGTGGCGCTGATGAACCACGCCGAGTTCAAGAACCTGGATTTCTCTGCCCTCAAAGTCACCAACTCGGGCGGTACCGCGCTGGTCAAGGCCACGGCCGAGCGCTGGGAAAGCATCACCGGGTGCCGCATTGTCGAAGGCTACGGCCTGACGGAAACCTCGCCGGTGGCCAGCACCAACCCCTACGGCCAGTTGGCACGCCTGGGGACGGTCGGCATCCCGGTGCCGGGCACGGCGTTCAAGGTGATCGACGATGAGGGCAACGAGCAGCCGATGGGCGAGCGCGGCGAGCTGTGCATCAAGGGGCCGCAGGTGATGAAGGGCTACTGGCAGCACCCGCAGGCCACGGCCGAAGCTCTGGACAGCGAAGGCTGGTTCAAGACCGGCGACATTGCCGTAATCGACCCCGATGGCTTCACCCGGATCGTCGATCGCAAGAAAGACATGATCATCGTCTCGGGTTTCAACGTGTACCCGAACGAAATCGAAGAGGTGGTCATGAGCCATCCGAAGGTGGCCAACTGCGCGGTGATCGGCATCCCTGACGATCGTTCCGGCGAGGCCGTGAAACTGTTCGTGGTACCGCGTGAAGGCGGCGTGAGCCTTGAAGAACTGAAGACCTATTGCAAGGCCAACTTCACCGGCTACAAGGTACCCAAGCACATCGTGCTGCGTGACTCCTTGCCGATGACGGCAGTGGGCAAGATCCTGCGCCGCGAGCTTCGCGACATAGCCTGACGACAAACGGCAGGAGCGGGCTTGCCCCGCGATGAGGCCCGTAAATGGGCGCATCGCGGGGCAAGCCCGCTCCTGCGATTTCAGTTGTTTAGGTTTTTTACTCTAAAAATGACCACTGATTGATCAAGAGTCATTTTTGTGACTGTGCGGGCTGCTTTAGCTCTAGGCGACCCTTGGCAAAGCTGCTAATCTCGGCCCGCTTCCGATTATCAGGTTTGCAATAAACCGTAATCTTATATCAATAATAATCGCATCGACTGCGGTGAAGAATTCGCTGTTGCTGAAGGAGTGGGCTTCCATGATCGAAAATTTTTGGAAGGATAAGTACCCAGCCGGGGTTGCGACGCAAATCAATCCCGATGAGTACCCGAATATCCAGGCAGTATTGAAACAGTCCTGCCAACGCTTTGCTGATAAACCCGCCTTTAGCAACCTGGGCAAAACCCTCACCTACGGCGAACTGTATGAGTTGTCGGGGGCCTTTGCCGCCTACCTGCAGCAACATACCGACCTGCAGCCCGGTGATCGTATCGCCGTGCAACTGCCCAACGTGCTGCAATACCCGGTAGCTGTGTTCGGCGCTCTGCGTGCGGGCCTGATCGTGGTCAACACCAACCCGTTGTACACCGCTCGGGAATTGGAACACCAGTTCAACGATTCCGGCGCCAAGGCGCTGGTGTGTCTGGCCAACATGGCGCACCTGGCCGAGAAGGTGGTGCCCAAGTCCCAGATCAAGCACGTTATTGTCACCGAAGTGGCCGATATGCTGCCACCGGTAAAACGCCTGTTGATCAACAGCGTGATCAAGTACGTGAAGAAAATGGTGCCGGCCTACCACCTGCCCAAGGCCATCAAGTTCAATGATGCGCTGAGCAAAGGCGCCGGCCAGCCGGTCAAGGAAGCCAACCCCGACAGTAACGACGTGGCTGTGTTGCAGTACACCGGCGGCACTACCGGGGTGGCCAAGGGCGCCATGCTTACCCACCGCAACCTGGTGGCCAATATGCTGCAGTGCCGGGCGCTGATGGGCTCGAACCTCAATGAAGGTTGCGAGATCGTGATCACGCCGCTGCCGCTGTATCACATCTACGCCTTCACCTTTCACTGCATGGCGATGATGCTGATCGGCAACCACAACATCCTGATCAGCAATCCGCGCGACTTGCCGGCAATGGTCAAGGAACTGTCGAAGTGGAAGTTCAGCGGCTTTGTGGGCTTGAACACCTTGTTCGTTGCCCTGTGCAACAACGAAACCTTCCGCAAGCTCGACTTCTCGGCACTGAAAATCACCCTGTCCGGCGGCATGGCCCTGCAGATGAGCGTGGCCGAACGCTGGAAGGCGGTCACCGGTTGCGCCATCTGCGAAGGCTACGGTATGACCGAAACCAGCCCGGTGGCGGCGGTCAACCCGGCCGAGCAAAACCAGATCGGGACCATCGGCATTCCGGTGCCTTCGACCCTCTGCAAGATCATCGACGACGCCGGCAGCGAGTTGCCGCTGGGTGAAGTCGGCGAGCTGTGCGTCAAGGGCCCGCAGGTGATGAAAGGCTACTGGCAGCGCCAGGACGCCACCAACGAGATCCTCGACAGCGAAGGCTGGCTCAAGACCGGCGACATCGCGCTGATCCAGCCGGACGGCTACATGCGCATCGTCGACCGCAAGAAAGACATGATTCTGGTCTCCGGTTTCAACGTCTATCCCAACGAGCTCGAAGATGTGCTGGCGGCATTGCCGGGCGTGCTGCAATGCGCGGCCATCGGTGTTCCGGACGAGAAATCCGGTGAAGTGATCAAGATATTCATCGTTGCACGGCCAGGGGTGACCCTGACCAAGGAGCAGGTGATGGAGCACATGCGTGCCAACGTCACCGGCTACAAGGTGCCGCGTTTCGTCGAGTTCCGCGACGCGCTGCCGACCACCAACGTTGGCAAGATCCTGCGTCGCGAGCTGCGCGATGAAGAGCTGAAGAAGCTGGGCTTGAAGAAGATCGCCTGATCACTTCTTGAATGGTAATCGCGGGGCAAGCCCGCTCCTACGCCGGTAGGAGCGGGCTTGCCCCGCGATGCATTTCGCCTTAGCGCAATTTCTCGAGCATCTGGTAGTACCACATCCCCGCCGCCAGCAACGGATTGCCCAGCACATCGCCCATTGGCACCTTGATGTGCTTGCAGCCGGCAAACGTATCGTATTTTTCCAGCGTACCGGTCAGGGCCTCGGCCATGATCTCGCCCATGATATGGCTGGTGGCGATGCCGTGCCCGGAGTAGCCCTGGCAGTACCAGACGTTGTCTGAAAGCTTGCCCAGCTGCGGGATCCGGTTGACCACGATGCCCATCGCGCAACTCCACTGGAATTCGATCGGCACGCCCTTGAGCGCCGGGAAGGTGCGCTCGATGCATGGGCGCAGTTCGCCGGCGATATCCCGCGAGTCACGCCCCGAGTAGTTGGCGCCGCCGCCGAACAGCAGGCGACCATCGGCGGTCAGGCGGTAGTAGTCGAGGACGAAGCGGCAGTCGTACACCGCCAGATCCTGGGGGTTGATCTGCGCGGCCAGTTCGCCCAGTGGCGCGGTAGTGACGATGCCGCCCATGGCGGGGAAGATCTTGCCCTTGAGCTGGCGGTTTTCCAGTTTGTGATACACGTCGCCCGCCAGCAGGATCTGCTTGGCTTCGACCCGGCCCTGGGCGGTGACGATGGCAGGTTGGTCGCCGTGGACGATATCCAGCACCTCGGAGTTTTCGAAGATCAGCGCACCCAGGCTGTGGGCGGCGCGGGCTTCGCCCAGGCACAGGTTGAGCGGGTGCAGGTGCAGGTTGCGAAGGTTCTTCAGGGCACCCAGGTACAGCTGGCTTTGCAGGTGCTCGGCCATGGCATTCCGATCCAGCAGCTGTACCTGATCGCCCATGCCACGGCGCCGCGCCTCTGCCTCGAAGGCCTGTAGTTCAGTCATGTGCGAGGGCTTCATCGCGGCATGCAAATGACCGCGCTTGAGGTCGCAGGCGATGCCGTAGCGCTCGACCCGCTGCTCGATGATCTGGTGGCCACGCCAGCGCAGGTGCCAGATGAAGTCATCCACTTCGTCGCCAAGCTTTTCGCGCATCTGCTTGCGCATGGCTTCGTCACCCGACAGGCTGCCGGTGACCTGGCCGCCGTTACGCCCGCTGGCGCCCCAGCCAATGCGGTTGGTTTCGACAATGGCCACTTTCAGGCCGCGTTCGGCCAGCTCGACGGCGCTGGCGACACCGGTAAAGCCGCCGCCGATAATCGCCACGTCAACCTTGACCGTACCCTTGAGGGTTGGGTACTCGGTGGTGTCGTTCAGGCTGGCGGTGTAGTAGGAGGCACTGCGCTGGGCGGTGCCGGAATTCACGGCTGCGTTCATAAAAAATCCTTGGCGCAAAAATAAAGGGATCAGGCCTGGGTCAGGTACCAGCGCCAGTCCTGTTCACCGACTTCGGCCATGAACTGACGGTACTCGGCGCGTTTGACGGCCAGGTAGACACCGAGGAAGGCTTCACCGAACGCCTCGCGCGCCCAGCTCGAACCCTCGAGGGCCTTGAGCGAGGTCAGCCAGTCGGTGGGCAGCAGCTCCTTGGCCTGGGCATAGCCATTGCCTTCGACCGGAGCGCCCGGGTCGAGCTGCTGGCCAATTCCGTGGTGGATGGCGGCGAGGATCGCGGCGGCGGCCAGGTACGGGTTGGCATCGGCGCCGCAGATGCGGTGCTCGATATGCCGGCTGTTGGCCGGCCCGCCCGGCACGCGCAGGCTCACGGTGCGGTTGTCGACGCCCCAGGTCGGCGCCAGGGGTGCATAGCTGTTGGCCTGGAAGCGGCGGTAGGAGTTGGCGTTGGGGCAGAACAGCAGCAGCGAGTCGAGCAGGTGCTCGAGCATGCCGGCCACCGAGTGGCGCAGCAGCGGGGTACCGGCCTTGTCGTCGCTGGCGTAGAGATTGTTGCCCTGGGCATCGGCCAGGCTCACGTGCATGTGCATGCCGGTACCTGCCAGGTCGTCGAAGGGCTTGGCCATGAAGCAGGCTTGCATGCCATGCTTGTGTGCCACGCCCTTGACCAGGCGCTTGTAACGCACCGCCTGGTCCATGGCCAGCAGTGCATCGCCATGCTCCAGGGTAATTTCCACCTGGCCTGGCGCGTATTCGGAAATGGCAGTGCGCGCCGGAATCCCCTGGGCCTTGCAGGCCGCGTACAGGTCGGCGAGGAACGGCTCGATCTGTTCCAGCTCGCGCAGGCCGTAGACCTGGGTACCGCGCGGGCGGCCACCATCGCTGTCGAGTGCCGGTTGGGGCCGGCCCTGCGGGTCGCGCTTGCGATCCAGCAGATAGAACTCCAGTTCACACGCCATCACCGGGTGGTAGCCCTCGGCCTTGAGGGCGTCGATGACCTTGACCAGCAAGTGGCGCGGGTCGGCGATGGTCGCCGGCATGCCTTCGCTGGGGTGCATGCTGACCTGCACCGCAGCGGTGGGGATCTGCCGCCAGGGCAGGCGCACCAGGCTGTTTTCCAGCGGGTAGGCGCGGCAGTCGATATCGCCCACGTCCCACACCAGCCCGGAGTTCTCGACATCGTCGCCGTTGAGGGTCAGGCCCAGAATGGTGCTGGGCAGCGGCCGGCCGCTTTCATACACCGCCAGCAACTCTTCGCGGTGCAGCAGCTTGCCGCGGGGCACACCGTTGGCATCGAGGATGAACAGCTCGATCATTTCGATATCGGGGTTTTGCGCCAGGAAGGTTCGAGCCTGCTCAAGGGGGGCAAATTGCATCGGGTTCTCGCTCGCGCCATCAGGCGCACAGGACTGTACTCGCCATCAGGCGACAGTCATCGACAAGGAAGTCGGCCAGGGCAGGCCGCAGGATTCAGTCTAGAGCGAGGCGAGTGTCGGGTGGGCGGGCATGGCGGCAGTGCCACAAGGCCCAGAAGGCGAGAATGATATGAACCAGCGGGTTTTCGCCAGAGCGAGCCCGCACCTTCGGGAACGAGGGGCGCAGCAGCGGGCGGGGCGTACACAGGGGCGAAGTCATGCCTGGATACTCCCATGCCGGGGAAGGTTCATTAAATCAGCCTTTGTATACCTTCAGATAATCAACGGCTAAACAAACGCGCGGCCATCCGCAGCCGTGCCGAGCGGGGGCAAATCTGCGACAATCGCAGCCCTTCCTATGCCGATCATGAAAAAGCAGGCTCACCTGCACAACTAAAAGCCCCCATGACTGACCACGCCATCGATCAACTGCTGAAAAACCTCGACCACGCCATGATTGCCGAGCGCCACCGCCTGCGCCGCCAGTTGCATGAACTGCGCAAGCGCCCGGACGAGGCGAAGCTTGCCCAGTGGGTGGAGAAGGTCCAGGCATCCTGTGCCCAGGTCACCGCGCGCAAAGCCAGTGTGCCCAGCATCCGATACGACGACAGCCTGCCGATTGCGGCCAAGCGTGACGAGATCAAGAAGGTCCTTGCCGAGCATCAGGTGCTGATCATTGCTGGTGAAACCGGCTCGGGTAAAACCACCCAGCTGCCGAAAATCTGCCTGGAACTGGGCCGTGGCCAGCATGGCCTGATCGCCCACACTCAGCCGCGGCGTATCGCGGCGCGCAGTGTCGCCACCCGGGTGGCCGAAGAGCTCGGCACGCCGCTGGGGGCGCTGGTGGGTTATCAGGTGCGCTTCGAAGACCAGAGCGATGCCAATACCCTGGTCAAGCTGATGACCGACGGTATCCTGCTGGCGGAAACCCAGCACGACCGTTTTCTCGAGCGCTACGACACCATCATTGTCGACGAAGCCCACGAGCGCAGCCTGAACATCGACTTCCTGCTCGGCTACCTGAAAACCCTGCTGCCGCGTCGCCCGGACCTGAAGGTGATCATCACCTCGGCCACCATCGACCTTGAGCGGTTCTCCAAGCACTTCGACGATGCCCCGATCATCGAGGTGTCCGGCCGCACCTACCCGGTGGAAACCTGGTATCGACCACTGACCAGCGAGCAGGACGAGGAGGGCAACCGGGTCGAAGACGACCTCACGGTGGACCAGGCCATTCTCGCCACCCTCGACGAAATCGCTGCCTTCGAGCGCGGCCAGGGCAAGGGGCCGGGCGATGTGCTGGTGTTCCTTCCCGGCGAGCGCGAGATCCGCGACGCCGCCGAAATGCTGCGCAAGGCCCAACTGCGCCACACCGAAATCCTGCCGTTGTACGCGCGCCTGTCGCCGGCCGAGCAGCAGAAGATCTTCCAGTCACATCCGGGGCGTCGCGTGGTGCTGGCCACCAACGTTGCCGAAACCTCGCTGACGGTGCCGGGCATCCGCTACGTGATCGACAGCGGCACCGCACGCATCAGCCGCTACAGCTATCGCGCCAAGGTCCAGCGCCTGCCGATCGAGGCCGTGTCCCAGGCCAGTGCCAACCAGCGTAAAGGCCGATGCGGACGGGTCGAACCGGGCATCTGCGTGCGCCTGTACAGCGAAGAAGATTTCAACGCCCGCCCGGCCTTCACCGACCCCGAGATCCTGCGCACCAACTTGGCCGCGGTGATCTTGCAGATGCTGCACCTGCGCCTGGGCGAGATCGACGCATTCCCGTTCATCGAGCCGCCCGACGGCAAGGCCATCAGTGATGGCTTCAACCTGTTGCAGGAGCTCTCGGCGGTCAACCGCGAGAACCAGCTGACGCCGCTGGGCCGGCAACTGGCGCGCCTGCCGGTCGACCCGCGGCTGGGCCGCATGCTGCTCGAAGGTGCCAAGCAGGGCAGCCTGAACGAGCTATTGATCGTCGCCAGTGCGCTGTCGGTGCAAGACCCCCGCGAGCGTCCGCCTGAGCGCCAGCAGGCCGCCGACCAGGCCCATGCGCAATGGAAGGATGCCGATTCGGACTTCGCGGCCCTGGTCAATCTGTGGCGCGGCTTCGAAGAACAGCGCCAGGCCCTGACCGCGAGCCCGTTGCGCAACTGGTGCCGCAAGAACTTCCTGAATTATCTGCGCCTGCGTGAATGGCGCGATGCCCACCGGCAGTTGAGCCTGATCTGCCGCGACCTGCAATTGAGCATCAACAAAGAGCCGGCCGACTACCCGAAACTGCACAAGGCCATTCTTTCGGGCCTGCTCAGCCAGATCGGCCAGAAGACCGAAGACGGCGATTACCTCGGCGCCCGTCAGCGACGATTCTGGGTGCATCCCTCGTCGGGGTTGGGCAAAAAGCGCCCGCAGTGGATCATGACGGCGGAGTTGGTCGAAACCACCAAGCTGTACGCGCGCATGGTGGCCAAGATCGAGCCGGACTGGATCGAGCCACTGGCAGGCCACCTGATCAAGAAGAACCACTTCGAGCCGCACTGGGAGAAGAAGCGCGGGCAGGTGGTGGCCTTCGAGCAAGTCACGCTGTACGGCATGATCGTGGTCGGCCGGCGCCCGGTGCACTTCGGGCCGATCGATCCGGTGATGTCCCGCGAGCTGTTCATCCGCGAGGCGCTCGTGGGCGGCGAGATCCAGTCCAGGGCCAAGTGCCTGACGGCCAACCGCCAGTTGCTCGAACAGCTCGACGAGCTGGAAGCCAAGGCCCGTCGTCGCGACATCCTGGCCGACGAGGAAACCCTCTACGGCTTCTATGAAGCGCGCTTGCCGGCAGAAATCCACCAGACCGCCACCTTCGACAGCTGGTACCGGGTCAACAGCCAGAAAGACCCGCAGCTGTTGATCATGCGCGAAGAAGACGTGCTGGCCCGCGAGGCCAGTGAGGTGACGGCGGCGCAGTACCCCGACACCCTGCGCCTGGGCGAGCTGAGCCTGGCCTTGAGTTACCACTTCGAACCCAACCATCCACGCGACGGCGTCACGGTGCGGGTACCGGCGCCCTTGCTGCCGAGCCTGCCGGGTGAGCGCCTGGAGTGGCTGGTGCCGGGCTTGCTTGAAGCCAAGTGTATCGCCCTGGTGCGCAACCTGCCCAAGGCCCTGCGCAAGAACTTCGTGCCGGTGCCGGATTTCGTCAAGGCCGCACTGCAGCGCATGACCTTTGCCGAAGGCTCGCTGCCCCAGGCGCTTGGGCGTGAACTGCTGCGCATGACCGGGGCGCGGGTCAGCGACGAGGCCTGGGCCGAAGCGGTCGGGCAAGTGGACGATCACCTGAAGATGAACCTTGAAGTGGTCGATGCGCGGGGCAAGTTCCTCGGCGAAGGCCGCGACCTCGCCGAGCTGACCGCACGCTTTGCCGCGGCAAGCCAGGCCGCACTGGCGGTGCCGCAGACAGAAAAGAGCCAGCAACCGGTGCAGGCCAAGGCGTTTGCCCAGGTAGCCGAGACGGCGCAACAGAAGATCGCCGGGCTGTCGATGACGGTGTATCCGGCGTTGGTCGAAGAGAACGGCACGGTCAAGGAGGGGCGCTTCTCCACCCTGGCCGAGGCCGAGTTCCAGCACCGGCGCGCCTTGCAGCGCCTGTTGCTGCAGCAGTTGGCAGAGCCTGCCAAGTTCCTGCGCGGCAAACTGCCGGGGCTCACCGAACTGGGCCTGCTATACCGTGAACTGGGGCGTATCGAGGCGCTGGTCGAAGACATCCTGCTGGCCAGCCTCGACAGTTGTATCCTCGAAGGCGAAAGCACCTTGCCACGCGATGGTGCGGGCCTGGCATCGCTGGCCGAACGCAAGCGTGGGAGCTGGACCGAGCACGCCGAGCGCCTGGCACGCCTGACGCTGGAGATCCTCAAGCTCTGGCACGGGCTGCAAAAACGCTTCAAGGGCAAGATCGACCTGGCCCAGGCCGTGGCACTCAACGATATCAAGCAGCAACTCGGTAACCTGGTGTATCCGGGCTTTGTCCGCGAAACGCCAGGGGTGTGGCTCAAGGAGCTGCCGCGCTACCTGAAGGCCATCGAGTTGCGCCTGGAGAAGCTGGGCAGCCAGGTTCAAAAAGACCGGGTGTGGAGCGGTGAACTGGGCAACTTGTGGACACAATACAAGACCCGCGCCGACAAGCATGCCCAGGAAGGCAAGCGCGATGAACAGCTGGTGTTGTATCGCTGGTGGCTTGAGGAATACCGGGTTTCACTGTTCGCCCAGCAGTTGGGTACCAAGGTGCCGGTTTCCGACAAACGACTGAGCAAGCAGTGGGGGCAGGTGGAAGCCTAACCTCGGCAGTTGTGGCACACTTGGGCGATATCCGCTGCGTAGCCCGGCTTTTCCAAGGGCTACGCGGCGCCCGAATCCAGTACAGCGCAGTGATCCTTGAACCGAGGTCATTGCCAGATCAACTTGGTACCTTGGTACCAATAAAAAACGACCGAACAGAGGAACGACCGTGCATAACGTCGTCATCAGCGGCACCGGCCTGTACACCCCGGCCAACAGCATCTCCAACGAGGAGCTGGTGGAATCCTTCAACGCTTATGTGCAGCAGTTCAACGCTGACAACGCCCAGGCCATCGAGCGCGGCGAAGTGCAGGCCCTGGCCGAGTCCAGCGCAGCGTTCATCGAGAAGGCGTCGGGCATCAAGAGCCGCTTTGTCATGGACAAGGCCGGTATCCTCGATCCGCAGCGCATGGCGCCGCGCCTGCCAGAGCGCTCCAACGACGAACCTTCGATCCTTTGCCAGATGGCCGTGGCGGCTGCCGAGCAAGCGCTGGAGCGCGCCGGTCGCACGGCTGCCGATGTCGATGCGGTGATCGTCGCCTGCTCCAACCTGCAGCGTCCGTACCCGGCCATCGCCATCGAAGTGCAGCAGGCCCTGGGCATCAACGGCTTCGGTTTCGACATGAACGTGGCGTGCTCCTCGGCCACCTTCGGCATCCAGACCGCCTGCAACAGCGTGCAACTGGGCCAGGCCCGCGCCGTCCTGGTGATCAGCCCCGAGATCTGTACTGGCCACCTCAACTTCCGTGACCGCGACAGCCATTTCATCTTTGGCGATGCGGCCACTGCGGTACTGGTCGAGCGCGCCGACCTTGCCACCTCGGCGCACCAGTTCGACATCGTCAGCACCAAGCTGCTGACCCAATTCTCCAACAACATCCGCAACAACTTCGGCTTCCTCAACCGGGCGGCAGAAGAGGGGATCGGCGCGCCCGACAAACTCTTCGTCCAGGAAGGTCGCAAGGTATTCCGCGAGGTCTGCCCGATGGTCGCCGAGCTGATCGGCCAGCACCTGGCCGAGAACAACCTCAATGTCAGCGACGTCAAGCGCTTCTGGCTGCACCAGGCCAACCTGAGCATGAACCACCTGATCGTGAAGAAGCTGCTCGGTCGCGACGCCCTGGAAGAAGAAGCACCGGTAATTCTCGACAGCTACGCCAACACCAGTTCGGCAGGCTCGGTGATCGCCCTGCACAAGCATCAGGACGACTTGCCCAAGGGCTCGCTGGGTGTGCTCAGCTCCTTCGGTGCCGGCTACTCGATCGGCAGCGTGATCCTGCGCAAGCGCTGAGTGCGGCTGTAACAAACTGCCCGGTTCACCGTCCATTGAACGCGTTCAGGAAGAGGTGACAATGACGGTCGAGTCCGATGCTCGCTTGCTTGAACGCCTGTTGCTAGGTGAGCAGCAGGCGTTCAAGGAGTTGGTGAGCACCTACCAGGGCGCCATGCGCGCCGTGGCCTATGCCATCCTCGGTAGCCGCCAGGCCGATGAAGCCGTGCAGGATGCCTGGCTGGCGGTGGTGCGCGGCTTGCCGGGGTTTCAGGGGCGCTCCAGCCTCAAGACCTGGCTGCTGACCATCACCGCCAACGCGGCCAAGAACCGCTACAAGCAGAACCGCCGTGAAGTTCTGCTCGATGACCTCCCGTCCCCCCATGGCACCCTGGATGACGATCGTTTTGCCAGCGACGGCCATTGGTTGCTGGCGCCCTACGCCTGGCACCAGGACTCCCCCGAGGCCCTGCTGAGCCAGGACGAGTTGCGCGAATGCCTGGAGCACACCTTGCTCAGCCTGTCGCAGTTGCAAAGCAGCGTGCTGGTGCTGCGCGAACGGCAGGGCCTGGAGTTGGAGGAGATCTGTAATCTTCTGGGTATCTCGCTCTCTAATGTCCGCGTGCTGTTGCACCGGGCGAGACTGAAAGTCTTTGCCACCCTGGAACACTTCGAGGAAACCGGCCAATGCTGAGCTGCAAGGACCTGGTCGCTCGCTCAAGCGATTACCTGGATGGCCAGTTGACCCTGGGCGAAGCCCTGCTGGCGCGCCAGCACCTGCTGTTTTGCAAAAACTGCCGTCGCTTCATCCGGCAGATGCGCCTGGCCCAGGCGACGATCAAGGCGCTGCCTGAAGCGCCGGTAGACGATGTCGACGAAATCGTCCAGCGCCTCAGCGACGCCCAGCGCGGCCACGACACCCCCTGAAAACCCGCTCGGAGGCCCTGCAACGGGGCTTTCCGGCTTATTTCCTTTCGAAGTAAAAAAGTTCCGTTGTCATAAAACATTTATATAAAAGCCACTGATCTGACATAACCCCCCGCCAAGATTCCTCCCCAGCACAAGTGGCCTTAGCCGCGTGTTTTTCCAACATTATCAAGACCATAAAGTAGGGGAGCTTCTTCGATGATCCGTAAGCACTTCGCAGGTTTCGCAGCCAGCGCCTTGGCAATGGCCGTTACCGCCCAGGCTTTCGCGGGTACCGTGACCACCGACGGCGCCGATATCGTAGTCAAGACCAAAGGTGGCCTCGAGGTCGCTACCACCGACAAGGAATTCAGCTTCAAGCTGGGCGGTCGTATCCAGGCTGACTACAGCCGTTTTGACGGTTTCTACACCAACAACGGCAACACCGCAGACGCCGGCTACTTCCGCCGTGCCTACCTGGAACTGGGCGGTGTGATGTACACCGACTGGGCCTATGCGATCGCTTACGACTTCTCGCACAACTCCGGCGGTGACAACCGTTCCGAAGATGGCTACTTCGACGAAGCGTCGCTGGCCTACAACGGCTTCAAGCCAGTCTCGATCAAGGTCGGTCGTTTCGACCCCGAGTTCGGCCTGGAAAAAGCCACCAGCTCCAAGTGGGTCACCGCTCAAGAGCGTACCGCCGCGTACGATCTGGTCGACTGGACCAACTCGCACAACGGCGGCATGGGCCTGCAGGCTTCCGGTAACGCCGGTGACTCGCTGTACGGTTCGGTCGGTGTGTTCGCCAAGGACGCCACCAACCAGGACAAGGACGGCGACAGCACCAAGCAGTTCAACCTGCGTGGCGTCTTCGCGCCGATGCACGAAGCCGGCAACGTCCTGCACTTTGGCGTCAACTACGCCCAGCGCGACCTTTCCGACACTGCCTTCGACGGTCGTATCCGCAGCCGTCTGGGCATGCGTGGCGTCAGCACCGACGGTGGTCAGGATGCCGGCAGCAACGGCAACCGCCTGACCCTGGGTGGCGCCAACAACTCCCCGGTCGGTTCCTACGACACCGACAAGGCCTGGAACCTGGAAGCTGCCTGGGCCATGGGCCCGTTCTCGGTACAGGGTGAATACATCAAGCGTGAAGTCGAAGCCGACAGCGCTGGCTTCTCCGACATCAAGGCCGACGGTTACTACGGCCAACTGGCCTACACCCTCACCGGTGAAGCCCGTGGCTACAAGCTGGGCAAGTTCGACGCCATCAAGCCGTCGAACAAGCAGATCGGTGCCTGGGAAGTCTTCTACCGCTATGACCACCTGAGCGTCGACGACGACAACGGCGCGTTCGCCAATATCGACGACGTCGAAGCCAAGGTGCACAACGTCGGCCTGAACTGGTACGCCAATGAGTCGATCAAGCTCAGCGGTGTGTACGTCAAGGCCAAAGTCGACAACGCCGAGAACGCTGCCGGCGACGACAGTGGCGACGGTTTCGTAATGCGCGCGCAGTACGTGTTCTAAGTAGCACCGCTCCTCATCCGTTAGATCTTCAGCCCCGCCCTGGCGGGGCTTTTTTTCGTCTGCGCGAAGAGGCAGACTGCGCCCATGCCTAACCTGATCCTGTCTCGCCTCGCCGACCTCACACCTGCCACCTGGGATGCCCTGGTGCCGGGGCAACAGCCGTTTTTGCGCCATGCCTTTTTGAGCAGCCTGGAAGACAGCGGCAGCGTCAGCAGGCGTACCGGCTGGACGCCGGCCCATCGCCTGCTCACCGATGCCGGGGGCCAGTTGCAGGCAGCCTTGCCGGCCTACGTGAAGACTCACTCGTTTGGCGAATACGTTTTCGACCACGGCTGGGCCGATGCTTGTGAGCGAGCCGGGATCGCCTATTACCCGAAGCTGTTGTGCGCCGTGCCGTTTTCACCGGTCAGCGGGTCGCGCTTGCTGGGCGATGCCCAGGCGTGTGGTGCCCTGATCGAGCAGCTCGGCGAAGACCTGGCTGGCCAGGGTCTTTCGAGTGCGCATGTGAATTTCACCGATGAACACAGTGACGCGGTGATGCGTGATAGCGAAGGCTGGATGGAGCGCCTGGGCTGCCAGTTTCATTGGCGTAACCAGGGCTATCGGGACTTCCAGGACTTCCTCGACAGCCTCGCCTCGCGCAAGCGCAAACAGATGCGCAAGGAGCGCGAGCAGGTGGCGGGGCAGGGGATCGAGTTTCGCTGGATGCGGGGCGATGAGCTGAGCGAGGCGCAGTGGGATTTCGTCTTTGCCTGTTATGCCAACACTTATGCGGTGCGCCGCCGGGCGCCGTACCTGACCCGCTCGTTTTTCAGCTTGCTGGCAGAACGGATGCCGGGTGCCATTCGCGTGGTCATGGCGCGCCAGGGTGGGCGCGATGTGGCCATGGCGTTCAGCCTGGTAGGTGGAGACAGCCTTTATGGTCGCTACTGGGGCTGCCTGGACGCGTTCGACCGGCTGCATTTCGAGACGTGCTTCTACCAGGGCATGGATTTTGCCATTGCCGAAGGCCTGCAGCGCTTCGATGCCGGGGCCCAGGGCGAGCACAAGTTGATTCGCGGGTTCGAGCCGGTGATTACCCGGTCCTGGCATTACCTGCTGCATCCGGGATTGAGGCGGGCAGTTGAAGCGTTTCTGCAGCAGGAGCGGGCGGGGGTGCTGGCGTATGCCGAAGAGGCCTGTACGGCATTGCCTTATCGGCAGGGCTGAGGGCCACCGCGGGGCAAGCCCGCTCCTACCGTAGGAGCGGGCCTGCCCCGCGATCCGTCAATCAATCCCCACAAATCCACCCGTCTGGTGATGCCACAACCGCGCATATAACCCTTGGTGGGCCAGCAATTCGGCATGGCTCCCCATCTCGGCAATGCGGCCTTTTTCAAGCACTACCAGGCGGTCCATGCGGGCGATGGTCGACAGGCGGTGGGCGATGGCGATCACGGTCTTGCCTTGCATCAAGGTCTCGAGGCTCTCCTGGATCGCCGCCTCGACCTCCGAATCCAGTGCCGAGGTCGCCTCGTCCATGATCAAGATCGGTGCATTCTTGAGCAGTACCCGGGCAATGGCGATGCGCTGGCGCTGGCCGCCCGACAATTTCACCCCGCGCTCACCCACATGGGCATCGAAGCCGGTACGCCCCTGGGCGTCGGACAGTTGCGGGATGAACTCGTCGGCGCGGGCCCGGCGCACGGCTTCCCAGAGGTCTTCCTCGCTGGCATCCGGACGCCCGTACAGCAGGTTGTCGCGGATCGAGCGGTGCAGCAGGGAGGTGTCCTGGGTGATCATGCCGATCTGTGCGCGCAGGCTGGCCTGGGTGACCTGGGCGATGTCCTGGCCATCGATCAGGATGCGCCCGCTCTCCAGGTCGTACAGGCGTAGCAGCAGGTTGACCAGGGTCGACTTGCCGGCGCCGGAGGGGCCGATCAGGCCGATTTTCTCGCCGGGGCGGATCTCCAGGTTCAGGCCGTCGATGATCCGGCTGCCCTTGCCGTAATGAAAGCCCACGTTCTCGAACTTCACCCCACCGCGGTCGACCTTGAGGGTCGGCGCGCTGGGCGAGTCGGTGACGGTGACCGGTTGGGCAATGGTCTGCAGGCCATCCTGGACCATGCCGATGTTCTCGAAGATGCCGTTGACCACCCACATGATCCAGCCGGACATGTTGACGATACGGATGACCAGGCCGGTGGCCAGGGCAATGGCGCCGACGCTGATCAGCGACTGGGTCCACAGCCACAGCGCAAGCGCGGTGGTGCCGACGATCAGCAGGCCGTTGAGGCTGGTGATGACCACGTCCATGCTGGTGACCACACGGGCTGCCAGTTGGGTTTTTTCGGTCTGCTCGCGGATGGCTTCGCGGGCGTACTGTTGTTCGTAGTCGGTGTGGGCAAAGAGTTTGAGTGTGGCGATATTGGTGTAGCCATCGACGATCCGGCCCATGAGCTTGGAGCGGGCATCGGAGGAGACCACCGCCCGTTCCTTGACCCTTGGCACGAAGTAATAGAGCGCACCGATGTAGCAGAGGATCCAGGTTATCAGCGGCAGCATCAGGCGCCAGTCGGCCTCGGCAAACAGTACCAGCGAGCTGATCGCGTAGATCAGTACGTGCCACAGGGCATCCACCGCCTGCACCGCCGAGTCGCGCAGCGAGTTGCCCGTCTGCATGATGCGTTGGGCGATACGTCCGGCAAAGTCGCTCTGGAAGAAGTTCAGGCTCTGCTTGAGCACGTAGGTGTGGTTTTGCCAGCGGATCATGCTGGTCATGCCGGGGCTGATGGTCTGGTGGACCAGCAGATCGTGCAGGCCGACGAACACCGGTCGCAGAATCAGCGCCACCACCAGCATCCACAGCAGTTCACCGGCATGCTCGCTGAAGAAGTTGATATTCGGGGTGCCCTGGGCCAGGTCGATGATCCGGCTCAGGTAGCTGAACAGCGCCACTTCGATCAGTGCGCCAATCAGCCCGACCACCAGCAGGGCGGCAAAGCTTGGCCACACCTGGCGCAGGTAGTAGAGGTAGAACGGCAGCACCGTACTGGGCGGTGCTGCGCTGGGCGCTTCTCGGAAGATGTCGATCAGCTTTTCGAAGCGGCGGAACAACATGAAAGGGGTAACTCCTGTCTGGTTCGACCCAAAGGCCTTGGTTCACATCCTTGTGAAACCTTGGGATCAGTCGATGCGCTTGGCCGACTTGATGAACACCGGATCTACCGGTACATCGCGCATGCCTTTCTTGACCGTGGTTGGCGAGTTGACGATCTGGTCTACCACATCCATGCCCTTGACTACCTTGGCGAACACCGCATAACCGGCATCACGGCCCGGGTCGAGGAAGGCGTTGTCGGCCACGTTGATGAAGAACTGGCTGGTGGCCGAATTCGGGTTGGAGGTACGGGCCATCGATAGCGTGCCGCGGGTGTTGTGCAGACCGTTGCTGGCCTCGTTACGGATCGGGTCCTTGGTGGGCTTTTGCACCATTTGCTCGGTGAAGCCGCCACCCTGGGCCATGAAGCCCGGGATTACCCGGTGGAAAATGGTGTTGTTGTAGAAGCCGCTGTCGACGTACTCGAGGAAGTTCTTGCTGCTGATCGGTGCCTTGACCGGGTCAAGTTCCACTTCGATCTGGCCGAAGCTGGTGTCGAACAGTACGTGAGGCGCCTTGTCGGCAGCCATCAGGCTGGTGGCGAAGACGACCGAGCAGGTGGCGAGCAGGAGTTTTTTCAGCATGGGCTCAATGTTCCTTGAGGGGTGGTGGACGCTGCCAGGAATTGCAGCAGCGTCTGGTTGAAAACCTGGGGTTGGTCCAGCGGCGTAGCGTGCCGCGAATCCTCGATGACCGCCAGTCGTGCCTGGGGAATCAGGCTGACATAGCGCTCTTTCAGTTGTACCGGGGTGTAATCCTGGTCGGCGCTGATGACCAGCGTAGGACAGCGGATCTGGCCGATGCGTTCGCTGACGCCCCAACCGACAATGGCATCGAAGCTGGCGAGATAGGCGCGCTTGTCGTTTTTTGCCCAGCGCTCGGCCATCGTGCGCCGAAGGCTTGCCTGTTCGGGCTTGGGAAACAAGCGTGCGGCCAGGGCCTTGCCGATGGTTTCAAGGCTCAGTGCCCGGGCCATGGCCCAGCGCTTGGCCCACCAGATCCAGTCGCTGCGGGTGCGGCGCTTGACCTCCGGGGCGCTGTTGACGATGCACAGGCTGCGCAGCATGTCAGGATGGTCGACCGCAAACTGGAACCCCACCATGCCGCCCATGGACAGCCCCACCAGATGCACCGGGCCGGTCTGCAGGCGTTCGAGCAGGGCCAGCAGGTCGGCACTGAAGGTTGCGATGCTGTAGCGCTCGCGGGGCTTGTCGGAGCGGCCATGCCCGCGGATGTCCATCAGGATCACCCGGTAGTGGCGGGCAAGGGCTGGCACCTGCATTTCCCAGTCCTGGCAACTGGAGCCCAGGCCGTGCAGCAGCACCAGTGGATCGCCCTGGCCATATTCCTCGTAGTGCAATGAGCAACCTTCGTGTTCGAAATAGGCCATGGGCGTGATTCCTGTCAGGCTTGGGCGGGGGCGGCGAAGGGCACATCCAGCGGCGCGGTATCGAAGTTGCGCAACAACTCGATGAGAATCTGCGTGGCCGGGCCCAGGGGTTTGTCCTTGTTGGAGTAAAGGTAGAACAGTGGATGGCGACTGCCACCCTGATCCAGCTGCAGGGGCTTGAGTACGCCCTCGCGCAGCTCGCGCTCGATCAGGTGGCGCGGCAGCCAGGCGAAGCCCAGGCCGCTGCTGACGAACGTGGCGGCGGTGGCCAGGCTGCCGACCGTCCAGCGCTGTTCGGCGCCGAGCCAGCCCACATCACGTGGCTGCGCCCGGCCCGAATCACGGATGACCACCTGCAGTTGGCTTTCGAGGTCCTGGAAGCTCAGCTCCCGGCCCAGGCGATGCAGGCTGTGTTCCGGGTGGGCGACGGCGACGAATTCCACCGAACTCAACTCGGTGCCCAGGTAGCCGGAAATGTTGAAGCCACTGATGGCCAGGTCGGCGATGCCTTCATGCAGCACCTCCTCGACCCCGGACAGTACCTCTTCACGCAGGCGTACCCGGCAACCACGGCTTTGCGGCATGAATGCGCTCAAGGCGCGGACCAGGCGGGCATTGGGGTAGGCGGCATCGACCACCAGGCGCACTTCGGCTTCCCAGCCCTGTTCCATGTGATGGGCCAGGTCTTCGAGCTGGCTGGCCTGCTTGACCAGTTGCCGGGAGCGGCGCAGCAACACATTGCCGGCTTCGGTCAGCACCGCCTTGCGCCCGTCGATGCGCAGCAACGGTACGCCCAGTTGATCCTGCATGCGGGCCACGGTGTAGCTCACCGAGGATTGCGAGCGGTGCAGCGCTTCGGCCGCCTGGGCAAAACCACCGTGGTCGACCACCGCCTGCAGGGTCCGCCACTGATCCAGGGTAACGCGCGGCGCTTTCATCTTCGGCTCCTGTTGTCCTAAGCTGGCGCTCCTACATGGAGAGCGTCGTATGAAGAAATGTTGTGCTGTATTGCTGGCCTTGCTTCCGCTCACGGCCCAGGCTTACCCCATCGATGTGGAAAAGCAGCTCGACGGCGTCAAGCTCGACTACACCACCTATGACACCGACTACGACATGGGCTCGATCACCCTGAACAACTACGGTGACGTACCGGCCCAGTGCACGGTCCGGTTCCAGAACGGCCCGGAAGCTCCCCGGGTGCGGCGGGTACAGGTGCCGGCCAAGCAGAGCAAAGATGTCACCGCCAAGTTCAATCGCAAAATCATCAAGCTGCGCATCGGCCTGGACTGCAAGCCGCAGTAGCCGGTGGTATGCGTCGCCCGTGCTTGAGGGTAGAGCATTGGGCGAATAAAACAATTTTACTGATAGGTTGCACCCAGATTTTACGCTTTTTAATCGATCGGTCACTGATTAATCTTACCTCCATCGACTTACAGCATTCGCCGATGGAGGCAACCCAATGTCCCGTGTACTTGTTATCGAAAGCAGCGCCCGCCAGCAGGATTCGATCTCCCGGCAACTGACCCGTGACTTCGTCAGCCAGTGGCAGGCTGTCAACCCGACAGACTCGATCACCCTGCGCGACCTTGCCGTGAACCCGGTGCCGCACCTGGATGCTAACCTGCTGGGTGGCTGGATGAAGCCTGAAGATCAGCGCAATGGCGATGAGCTGCAGGCCCTGGCCCGCTCCAACGAGCTGACCGACGAAGTCCTGGCCGCCGATGTGCTGGTGCTGGCCGCGCCGATGTACAACTTCACCATTCCAAGCACCCTGAAAGCCTGGCTGGACCATGTACTGCGTGCCGGTATCACCTTCAAGTACACCGAAACCGGTCCGCAGGGGCTGCTCACCGGCAAGAAGGCCTACATCCTCACTGCCCGCGGCGGCATCCACGCCGGTGCTTCGAGCGATCACCAGGAACCCTACCTGCGTCAGGTGATGGCGTTCATCGGTATCCACGACGTGACCTTCATCCACGCCGAAGGCCTGAACCTGGGTGGTGATTTCCATGAGAAAGGCCTGAACCAGGCCAAGGCCCAGCTCGCAGCGGTTGCCTGAGGCACACTGAATTTTCCCGCCTGACACCTGTTGCTCCTTTGGGTGTACCTGCCCGGTCCTTGACCGGGCTTTTTTGTGGGAGCGGGCTTGGCCCGCGATGGTCATCCAGACATCAGCCGTTTTGCTGGCGGTAACGGCATCTCGCGGGGCAAGCCCGCTCCTACCTGTTTGCTGGCTTGCTCTGCGACAGGCGAGCGGATAAGGTCGCCGCCTCCACAGCAAGGGGCAACCATGGGCTATTTATTGATCGTCGCGCTGATCCAGGCGTTTTCCTTCAGCCTGATCGGCGAGTACCTGGCCGGTCACGTCGACAGCTATTTCGCCGTACTGGCGCGGGTAGTGCTGGCCGGGCTGGTGTTCCTGCCCCTGACCCGCTGGCGCCAGGTCGAGCTGCGGTTCATGCGTTCGATGCTGTTGATTGGCGCGCTGCAATACGGCATCACCTATGTGTGCCTGTACCTGAGTTTCAGGGTGCTGACGGTGCCGGAGGTGCTGCTGTTCACCATCCTCACGCCATTGCACGTGACCCTGATCGAAGATGCCCTGAACCGGCGCTTCAATCCCTGGGCACTGGTGGCAGCCCTGGTCGCCGTTGCCGGCGCGGCGGTGATTCGCTTCGACAGCATCAGCCCGGACTTCTTCATCGGCTTCGTGCTGCTGCAACTGGCCAACTTCACCTATGCCGCAGGGCAGGTGATGTACCGCCACCTGATCGCCCGCAACCCCAGCGACCTGCCGCATTATCGGCGCTTCGGCTACTTCTACCTGGGGGCTTTGATGGTGGTGTTGCCAGCGTTCCTGGCCTTCGGCAACAGCCAGCACCTGCCAAGCACCGATGTGCAGTGGCTGGTGCTGCTGTTTCTGGGGTTGTGCCCTACGGCGCTGGGCCTGTACTGGTGGAACAAGGGCGCGTGCCTGGTTTCCGGCGCGACCCTTGCGGTGATGAACAACCTGCATGTGCCGGTAGGGCTGTTGCTCAACCTGCTGATCTGGAATCAGCACGAGCCCCTGGGCAGGTTGTTCATCGGAGGGGCGGTGATCCTGGCTTCACTGTGGATCGGCCGTCTCGGCAGTCAAGGTGCGCTGCGGGTTGGGCAGGCTGGCCGGTAGCAGGCCGGCGCGCAGGTCGTTGCCACTCGGTTGCTGGTAGAGGCTCAGGCCGAACTCCGGCATCACCGACAGCAGGTAGTCGAAGATGTCACCCTGGATGCGCTCGTAGTCGGCCCACACCGTGGTGCGGGTAAAGCAGTAGATCTCCAGTGGCACGCCCTGGGCGGTGGTCTGCATCTGGCGGACCATGCAGGTCATGTTCGGCTGGATCTCGGGGTGGCTCTTCAGGTAGGCCAGGGCGTAGGCGCGGAAGGTGCCGATGTTGGTCATGCGCCGGCGGTTGGCCGACAGTTCGGCGACGTTGCCCTGGGCCTCGTTCCAGGCCTTGAGTTCGCTGCGCTTGCGGCTGATGTAGTCGGTCAGCAGGCGCACCTGGCTCAGGCGCTGTTCTTCGTCGTTGGTCAGGAAGCGCACGCCACCGGCGTCGATGAACAGGCTGCGCTTGATCCGCCGCCCACCCGACTGCTGCATGCCGCGCCAGTTCTTGAACGACTCCGACATCAGGCGCCAGGTAGGAATGGAGACGATGGTCTTGTCGAAGTTCTGCACCTTGACGGTGTGCAGGGTGATGTCGACCACATCGCCGTCGGCGCCCACCTGGGGCATCTCGATCCAGTCGCCGACCCGCAGCATGTCGTTGCTGGTCAATTGCACGCTGGCCACGAACGACAGCAGGGTGTCCTTGTACACCAACAGAATGACTGCCGACATCGCACCCAGGCCCGAGAGCAGCAACAGCGGCGAGCGGTCGATCAGGGTCGCGACGATGACGATGGCGCTGAACACGAACAGGACCATCTTGGCCAGCTGCACATAGCCCTTGATCGAGCGGGTGCGGGCGTGTTCGGTGCGGGCGTAGATGTCCAGCAGGGCATCGAGCAGGGCCGAGATAGCGAGGGTCAGGAACAGGATGGTGAAGGCCAGCGCCACGTTGCCGAGAAAGTGCTGGCTGGTGGCATTGAGCTCGGGCACCAGCTTCAGGCCGAACTGCACCACCAGCGATGGGGTGGTCTGGGCCAGGCGGTGGAAGACCTTGTTCTGGCGCAGGTCGTTGAGCCAGTGCAGCGCCGGTTGCCTGCCCAGCAGGCGGGCGGCATGCAGAATCAGGAATCGCGCCACCCGGCCCAGTACCAGGGCGATGGCCAGCAACACCGCCAGGCCCAGGCCCGCGTGCAGGACGGGGTGTTGATCGAGGGTGCCCCACAGGTCCAGGGCGTTTTGCCACATCTGTTGAATATCCATTGCCGTAGTGAAATTTGTCCGCAAAAGTGAAATGGAGGGCCATTAGAGCGCGGATTGGCGACAAGTTGCCAAAAGAATTCGGCGGCGACGCCGGAAAACGTTACCCTATGCAACTGAATTTTTTGCACATGCCCGAGGTACACCCGTGTTTTCCCAATTCGCCCTGCACGAACGCCTGCTCAAAGCCGTGGACGAGCTGAAATTTGTCGAGCCGACGCCGGTGCAGGCAGCGGCCATTCCGCTGGCGTTGCAGGGGCGGGACCTGCGGGTGACGGCGCAAACCGGTAGCGGCAAGACCGCAGCTTTCGTCCTGCCGATGCTCAATCGCCTGGTCGACCTCAAGCAGAAGCGCGTTGAAATCCGCGCCCTGGTGCTGCTGCCAACCCGCGAGCTGGCCCAGCAGACCCTCAAGGAAGTCGAGCGTTTCTCCCAGTTCACCTTCATCAAGGCTGGCCTGATCACCGGCGGCGAAGACTTCAAGGAGCAAGCCGCGATGCTGCGCAAGGTGCCGGACGTGCTGATCGGCACCCCGGGTCGCCTGCTCGAGCAGCTCAACGCCGGCAACCTGCACCTGGAGCATGTCCAGGTCATCGTCCTGGACGAAGCCGACCGCATGCTCGACATGGGCTTTTCCGAAGACGTCGAGCGCCTGTGCAACGAGTGCCCGAACCGCGAGCAGACCATGCTGTTCTCTGCCACCACTGGCGGTGCCGGCCTGCGCGACATGATCGGCAAGGTGCTCAAGGACCCCGAGCACCTGATGCTCAACAGTGTCAGCCAACTGGCCGAAGGTACCCGCCAGCAGATCATCACCGCTGACCACAACCAGCACAAAGAGCAGATCGTCCAGTGGCTGCTGCAGAACGAGACCTACGAAAAGGCGATCATCTTCACCAATACCCGGGTCATGGCCGACCGCATCTATGGTCACCTGGTGGCCAAGGACTACAAGGCTTTCGTACTGCACGGTGACAAGGACCAGAAGGACCGCAAGCTGGCCATCGAGCGCCTGAAGCAGGGCGGCGCGAAGATTCTGGTGGCCACCGACGTTGCCGCCCGCGGCCTGGACGTCGACGGCCTGGACCTGGTGATCAACTTCGATATGCCGCGCAGCGGCGACGAATACGTCCACCGTATCGGCCGTACCGGTCGTGCCGGTAACGAAGGCCTGGCCGTATCGCTGATCTGCCATGGCGACTGGAACCTGATGTCGAGCATCGAGCGCTACCTCAAGCAGAGCTTCGAGCGCCGGGTCGTCAAGGAAGTCAAAGGCACCTACACCGGGCCGAAGAAGGTCAAGGCCTCGGGCAAGGCGGCTGGGGTCAAGAAGAAAAAGACCGACAAGAAGGGCGACAAGAAGGTCGTAGCCAAGCGCAAGCCGACGGCCAAGCCAAAGCCTAATGCACCGCTGGCCAGTGCAGATGGCCTGGCGCCATTGAAACGTCGCAAACCGGCGCCGGCTGCCGAGTAAGCCTCGGATCGCGGGGCAAGCCCGCTCCTGTCGTAGGAGCGGGCTTGCCCCGCGATAGCCTTAAACCTGCTTTTCCGCTGTCCTCAATTCCTGCAAGCGTTTGTCGATCAGCTGGCATTTGTCCGGCAGGTCCTTGCTGGCGCTGTCCAACTTCATCCCTTTCAATTCGTCATTGATCTCCTTGGCCTTCTGCGGATTCTGCTCCGTCAGTCGCGTGACCTCCTTGGCCAGTTCCTCGCGTTTTTCCGTGGCTTCCTCAAGCGTGCAGGCCCAGCTGGGCAGGGCCAGCAGCAGGCTGGCGGCGGCAGCGATGTTCAACAGGGTCTTCATGGGCAGGGCTCCTTGGCGTGCGATATCCGGTTGAGCCGCAGCAAGCACGCAAAGTTCAGTCGAACCGCAGCTGACAACGCCGGTCACAACCTTACACACCCCTGAGTGAGGCCATGCCGATGATCACCTATGACTGGGACCTGATCGAACGTTTGCTGCACGAAGTGCAGAACAGCGCCGGTCACAGCTTCACCCCGCGCCCCTATGCCGAACAGCATGCCGCCGCCCTGGCTGCCACGGGCGAGCAGGTGCCGGACCTGGACCACCTCAAGACCCGCGCCTGCGAGTATGAAAAGCTGCTGTTCGATCGTGGCTTCATTGCAAGCCGGCCGGAGGACCAGGGCGGCAATGGCGAGAACTTTGTGCTCACGGAACGCGGTTCGCGCTTGCTCAGCCTGATCGACAGCAGCATTCCGGGTAACGACCACCCGCGCCAGGTGCTCGATGAACAGGAGGATGCGCTGGATGAGGCGCTGTTCGACCAGGTGGCGTCGCGGCCCCAAATTGCCTGAAGACGACACAACGCTGGCATTGACGGCCTGCCGCCCTTGATAATCGGCAACTGGATCCACAGCTGCCGAGACTCTGCCATGCCGTTCGCCGACAGCGGGTGCCCGCAATGAGCGCCACCCGTCGCAACACCGATGCCTTCGCCCTGCAAATCATGTTGGTGCTGTGCCTGATCTGGGGCATCCAGCAAGTGATGATAAAGCTGGCGGCCCCCGATATTGCACCGGTCATGCAGCAAGCCCTGCGTTCGGGAATGGCCGCCGTGCTGGTTGGGCTGCTGATGTGTTTTCGCGGCGGCTGGGATCAGGTGTCCCATACCTGGCGCGGCGGGTTGCTGGCCGGGGCGCTGTTCGGGCTGGAGTTCCTGTTCATCGCCGAAGGCCTGAAGCTGACCTCGGCAGCGCACATGTCGGTATTCCTCTACACCGCTCCGGTCTTCACGGCGCTGGGCCTGCACTTTCTGCTTCCCAGCGAACGCCTGCGGCCCCTGCAATGGCTGGGCATCGTGCTGGCCTTCGGCGGGATTGCCTATGCCTTCGCCGGTGGCGTGTCATTGGCCGACATGGACAGCCGCATGCTGCTGGGCGATGCCTTTGGCGTGCTGGCCGGCCTGGCCTGGGGCGCGACCACGGTGGTGGTGCGCGGCTCACGGCTGTCCGAGGCACCGGCGACCCTGACGCTCTTCTATCAACTGGCAGTCGGTTTTGTCGGCTTGCTGTTGATTGCCGCGCTCAGCGGTCAGGTCACTCAGGTGCACTTCACCCCGATGTCGATTGGCAGCCTGCTGTTCCAGGGGTTGATCGTGTCGTTCTTCAGTTACCTGACCTGGTTCTGGCTGCTGCGCCGCTACCTGGCGTCGAACCTGGCGGTGTTTTCCTTCATCACCCCGTTGTTCGGGGTGACCTTCGGGGTGCTGTTGCTGGGGGAGCCGCTGAGCCTGAACTTCGTGCTCGGTGCCGTCATGGTGCTGCTCGGCGTGACCTTGGTCAGCGCGGAGCAGTGGGTGCGCCGACGCTTGCGCAACCTGCTCGGCTAGGAGCGGGGCGCAGCAGCAGGGCGCCGGCCAGCATTAGCCCGCTGCCGGCGATCACCAGCGCCGGCTGCAGGCTTTCGGCAAATCGATTGCTCAAGGCTGCCAGCAGCGGGCCGCTGAGCTGGCCAAGGGCGAAGCAGGCGGTTAGCAATCCAGTGTTGCGTTGGCTTGCGTGGGGCGATAGCTCCCGCAACCGTTGCATCATCAGCTGCATGCAGGCCAGGAACGGCATGCCGCAGAAGATCACCCCGAGGGCCAGGCCCGGCCCGTTGCCCAGCAGGCAGGCGAACACGCCGGCGGCCTGCAGCCAGAGGGTCGCCATCAGCCAATGTGCCGTGCTGCCCCAGTGCGGGCGACGATATCCGACCATCACCACACCCAGCGCTGCCGCCAGGCCGAACCCCGGCCAGAACAGGTCGGCCAGCCAGTGCCCATGGAAGCGCGCGTTGGCCATCTGCGCCATGAAGGTGGCCGGGATGACATAGCCAATGCCGTACAGCGCGTAGATCAGCCCCAGGCGGGCAATGCCCCGGGTCGAGCCCGGCGCGGCCACGCGCAGGGGAATCGGTGCAGCCTGCGGGCGGGGTAGATACGGCAGCACCGCCAGTAACATCAGCAGCGCGGTACCGGCATAGATCAGCCACAGCGGCGCCGACCCGAGCCCGTTAAGATTGGAAAACAGCGCCAGCAACCCCGTCAGCAGGATGCCCACCCCTGGCCCGGCAAACACCAGCGCGCCCAGCCGTTGTTGGTTGCTTGCGGCGGCCAGTTGCTGGGTGAGGCTGGTGAGTATCACCAGCACCCAGGCGCTGGCCATGCCTGTACCCAAGCGCAGCAGCAGGTGGCTCCAGAAACCGTGGGCCCAGAACGAGGCAAGGGTGAGCACTACGCACAGCCACAAGCCGCCCTGCAGGCGGGCGCTGACCTGGCGGGGGCGGCGGGCGAACATGGCGTCCAGGGCGCCGAGCAGGTAGCCGAGGTAATTGGCGGCTGCGATGAGCCCGGCAGCCGTCAGATCGATCTGGCCCTCGTGGAGCAAATGCGGCAGTTGCGGGGTAAGGGCGAAGCGGCCGATACCCATGGCCATCATCAGGGCGACAGCGCTGGCGAGCAGGGGTATGAACGCAGACATGGTCAGGTTCCTGGAGTGGGATCAATGACCGTCAGGCTACGAGCGATTGACTTTCAGTAAAATTGAATAATCATGAGTAACTTGTTCTGTTCTGGAGAATATCTCGTGGAGCTCAGCCAACTGCGGATCTTTCAGGCGGTCGCCGAGGAAGGATCGATCACCCGCGCCGCCGAGCGCTTGCATCGGGTACCGTCGAACCTGTCCACGCGCCTGCGCCAGCTCGAGGAGCAATTGGGCGTCGAATTGTTTCGCCGTGAGCGTCAGCGCCTGCAGCTGTCGCCGGCGGGCAAGGTGTTGCTGGACTATGCCGGGCGCATGCTGGCCCTGCGCGATGAAGCCTTTGCGGCAGTGCAGGGCGGCCAACCGGCCGGGAGTTTTGCCCTGGGCACAATGTACAGCACCGCCGCCATTCACCTGCCGGCTCTTTTGGCGCGCTATCACAAGGCCTATCCGACGGTGAATCTGCAGGTGCAGGCGGCGCCCAGTGGCGAGTTGCTCGAAGGCCTGATCAGTGGTCGCCTGGATGCGGCGCTGGTGGACGGGCCGCTGGCCCTGGCCGGGCTCGACGGCGTGCCGCTGTGCGATGAAACCCTGGTATTGATCACCGAGCCTGATCACCCACCGGTGCGCAGTGCACAGGATGTCACGGGGCGCGCGGTGTTCACTTTCCGCCAGGGCTGCGCGTACCGCATGCGCCTGGAGGCCTGGTATGCCCACGATCATGCCGCCATGGGCCGGGTGATGGAGATCGAGTCTTATCCGAGTATGTTGGCCTGCGTGATTGCCGGGGCGGGGGTGGCGCTGATGGCGCAGTCGATGCTCGACAGCTTGCCCGGACGCGAGCGTGTTGCGGTGCATCGCTTGCAGGCGCCGTTCGATCAGGCCACCACCTGGCTGATGTGGCGCAAGGGTATGCGCGGGGCGAACCTGAGTGCCTGGATAGATCTGCAACAAGGGGAAACAGTTGCAAGGGCAAGCGAAGTGGCGGTCAGTGCTTGATCGAGATCAAACTAGCCCCAACTTGTAGACCATGAGCATGCGTAAAGTACGACATAGGACTATGATCTGTATGAAGCATCGCAGGATTGAATCGCCGTGCAGGCTGACCCGTAAGGGGGAGTTATGAGAAATAATCTGTTCAATTGGCTTCATGACCTGGCTGCGGCCCTGGGCTTGATTCCACCGCCGTTGCAGCCGGTGCCGATCCCCACCGATGAAGAGCAGCGCAAGCGCCAGCCTCGTCGCTAGCGCCTGGCTAGGGCCGCCGCATCATGCCGATGCGACGGCCACCGCTGGCCTGATCAGGCCAGATTCACCGCACCCGCCGTACGACGGGACATCAGACTGACCACCACAAAGCTCACCAGCGCGATCACCAGGCTGTAGTAGATCGGCGTGTTGGCGTCCATCCCATCCTTGACCATGAACACCAGGGCGGTGACGAAGCCCAGGGTCATGCTGGTGATGGCACCGGCGGTGGTTGCACGTTTCCAGTAGATCGCACCGATCAGTGGCACCAGCATGCCGCCTACCAGCAGGTTGTAGGCCAGGGTCAGGGCGCTGATCACGTCTTCGACCACCAGGGCGATACCCAGCACGGCAATGCCGGTCAGCAGGGTGAACAGGCGGTTGATGCCAAGGCTCGATTGCTTGCCGCCACGCAGTTTGGGCAGCAGGTCTTCGGTGAGTACGGTCGACGCTGCCAGCAGGCCGGCACTGGCCGTGGACATCATCGCCGCCAGTGCGGCAGCGATCACCAGGCCGCGGATGCCATCGGGCAGGGCGGATTTGACGATGGCGGCAAAGGCGTTGTTGGCGTTGGACAGGTCCGGCAGCAGCACGTGGGCCGCCATGCCGATCACCGCACATACCAGGCCGTAGATCACGCAGTAGATCCCTGCAGTGGTGCCGGCGCGCTGGGCGACTTTCTCGTCACGGGCAGTGAATACGCGCTGCCAGATGTCCTGGCCGATCAGGATGCCGAAGAAGTAGATCAGGAAGTAGGTGATGATGGTGTCCCAGCCGATGGTGGTCAGGCTGAAGCTCGACGCCGGCAGCTTGGCCACCAGCTCATCCCAGCCGCCCACGCGGTACAGGCAGATCGGCAGCAGGACAAACATCAGGCCCACGGTCTTGATCACGAACTGGACGATGTCGGTCAGGGTCAGCGACCACATGCCGCCGATGGTCGAATACACCACCACCACGCCGCCACCGAGCAGGATGGCAGCCCAGAACGGCATCTCGAACAGCACTTGCAGCACGGTACCGATGGCAAGGGTCGAGGTCACGGCGATCATCAGCGCATAAGCGAGCATGATCACGGCGCTGGCCTGGCGGGCCATGGGGTTGTAGCGCTGTTCCAGCACCTGGGTCACGGTGAAGATTTTCAGGCGCAGCAGCGGTTTGGCCAGGAACAGGTTCAGGGCAATGATGCCCAGGCCCAGGGCTGCGCACAGCCAGAAACCCGAAATGCCATGTACATAGCCCAGGCGAACGGTGCCCACGGTGGAGGCGCCGCCCAGTACTGTTGCCGCCATGGTACCCATGTACAGGCTAGGGCCCAGGTTGCGCCCGGCCACCAAGTAATCTTCATGGGTTTTTGCCCGGCGCATGCCGTAGTAGCCAAGCGCGAGCATGCCGGCCGCATACATCAGAACAACGAATAAGTCCAAGGCCATGGGGGTGTCTCCGATTATCTTTATTATGGTGAGATCGATCCTGACGCCGGGCAAGCCCGGCGCCGGTCATTCGTCTACTGCGCGGGTCGCTTGTGCGCCCCGGCTTTCATGGCTCCTGCCCTTGTAACTTCCCTGGTGCCTGTCGGTCAGCGGCGAGCGACGCCCGGCAAGACACAGAGCATTTCGTACAGCAGGTTGGCGCCGAGCAACGAGGTGTTGCCGGTGGTGTCGTAAGGGGGCGAGACTTCTACCAGATCGCAGCCGATCAGGTCCAGGCCCTGGCAGCCGCGGATGATTTCCATCGCCTGGATGGTGGTCAGGCCGCCGATTTCCGGGGTGCCGGTGCCCGGTGCCCAGGCCGGATCGATGCCGTCGATGTCGAAGCTGAGGTAGACCGGGCCACCACCGACTTTCTCACGTACTTCGGCCATCAGCGGCTCGAGGGATTTGTGCCAGCACTCTTCGGCCTGGACCACGCGAAAGCCTTGCTTGCGGCTCCAGTTGAAGTCTTCGGCGGTGTAGCCCTGGGCACGCAGGCCAATCTGCACGACGCGGTCGCAGTCCAGCAGGCCTTCTTCCACGGCACGGCGGAAGGTGGTGCCGTGGGCGATTTTTTCGCCGAACATGTGATCGTTGACGTCGGCGTGGGCATCGATGTGAACCAGGCCTACCTTGCCGTGCTTCTTGTGGATCGCCCGCAGGATCGGCAGGGTGATGGTGTGGTCGCCGCCCATGGTCATGGGGATGACGTTGTGCTCGAGGATTTCGTCGTAGGCTTCTTCGATGATGCGCACCGCTTCAAGCAGGTTGAAGGTGTTGATCGCAACGTCGCCGATATCGGCGACCGACATCGAATCGAAGGGGGCAGCGCCGGTAGCCATGTTGTAGGGGCGGATCATTACCGACTCGGCACGGATTTGCCGTGGGCCAAAGCGAGTGCCGGAGCGCAGCGAGGTACCGATATCCAGCGGGATACCGATGAAGGCCGCGTCCAGGCCCTCGGCGCTTTGCAGGTGAGGAAGGCGGAGCATGGTGGCGATGCCGCCGAAACGCGGCATTTCGTTGCCGCCCAGTGGTTGGTGCAGAATCTTGTCCACGGTCGGGCCTCATCGATTCGATTGTTCTAGTTGTTGGAACCTGTCTGCCTGGGTTGGGAAAAACCCTGAAGCAATGGCTGGCAGGTGCATTGCGGCAGAGTCTGCAAAAGGTAGTGCTCGAAAAGAATCGCTACAGGCAAATACTTAGTTCAGGTTTTTCTAAACTAATGCCGGGAATCTGGTTAGACTTTTGCCACTTGCCGCCCTTCGGACCCGCTTTCCATGGCCTCTGCACTGCCTGACCTGAAACTCCTGCGCATCTTCGTCAGCGTGGTGCGCCACCAGGGTTTCGCCAACGCCCAGCGCGAGCTCAATCTTTCGACCTCAGCCATCAGCACCTACATGAGCCAGCTCGAAGCCGCGCTGGGCATCGTGTTGTGTCACCGGGGGCGGGGCGGTTTCAGCCTGACCAGCAAGGGTGAGTTGTTTCACCAGGAAACCCTGCGCCTGCTGGCGGAAATGGACGGCTTCGAGCAGTACGCGGCAGCGCTGAAGGGCGAGTTGCGCGGCACCCTGAACCTTGGAGTGATCGACTCCACCGTCGGTGACCGGGCCCTGCCCCTGGCCGAGGCCATCGGTGCCTACAGTCAGGAACACCCGGCGGTTCACCTGCACCTGTCGGTGTCCAGCCCCTACGAGTTGCAGTTGGGCGTGCAGGACAACCGCCTGGACCTGGCCATCGGGGCTTTCTCGACCCGCATGAGCGGGCTGGTCTACCAGCCGCTGTACCGCGAGCAACACTGGTTGTACTGCAGCAACCGGCATCCGCTGTTCAACGAGCGGCGCATACCCGAACAGGTCATCACCCAGCAGCGCATGGTCGGCCGTGGCTACTGGAGCCAGGCCGAGCTCGCCCGGCACGGCTTCAAGCACAGCGCGGCCACGGTGGAGAGTATGGAGGCGCAATTGATCCTGGTGTTGTCGGGTGCCTACATCGGTTATCTGCCGGAGCACTATGCCCAGGCCTGGGCCGACAAAGGCGATTTGCGGGTGTTGTCGCCGGCCACCTTCGGCTACCAGGCGCCATTTTCCATGATCATCCGTCGGGGGCGCAGCCGTGAGCCGCTGATCCAGACTTTCCGCGACCTGCTCAAGGCGCAGCTCACGCCAGCCTGAGCCAGGCAGGCCTGAAATTTGTCACAAGGACCCGCTATTTATCTGAAATGTTTGGCAACATCCCTAGATATGCTCTGCTAAACCTGTAAAGGCCGCGATGAACATCCCATCACCCACCGAGCAGAGATCGCCCGATGCGCATGAATTTGCCCGTCACTGAGCACGAAAGAACCTTTCCCGCCGACCAACGCCTGATCTCGACCACCGACCTCAATAGCCGCATCACCTACTGCAACGATGCCTTTGTCGCCATCAGCGGCTTTACCTACGAAGAATTGCTCGAGCAACCGCACAACCTGGTGCGCCACCCGGACATGCCGCCTGCGGTGTTCGGCCATATGTGGGAAACCATCAAGCAAGGGAAACCGTGGATGGGCGTGGTGAAGAACCGGGCCAAGAACGGTGACTATTACTGGGTCAGCGCCTACGTGACGGCGATCTACGAGAACGGCCGTATCAGCGGTTACGAGTCGGTGCGCTCAGTGCCGAGCCGCGAGCAGATCCGTCGCGCTTCGGCCCTGTACGCACGGTTGCGCCAGGGCCGGGCTGCGGTGCCCTGGGCGGCACGCGTGGGTGAGGTGCTCGAACATGGCTGGCCACTGTTGGGTGCCGGGGCGTTGTCTGCGGCCGCTTACCTGTGGCTGGCGCCCTATGCGGCCCTCGGGGTGCTGATGACCAGCCTGCTCAGCGCCTGGTACCTGATCGAATCTCGTCAGAATCGAGTGATCAAGCGCACCCTGGCCGAACACCCCAAGGCGTTCACCAGCCCGTTGGTGGCCTTGACCTACAGCAGCAACGGCGGTTTGCAAGGGCAGCTGGACCTGGCCATCCTCAGCGAGGAGGCGCGTCTGCAAACAGCCCTCACCCGGCTGGTGGACGCAGGTGTCGGGGTCAAGGCACGTGCGGCGCAATCCTCTGACCTGTCCGGTGCCCAGGCGCAGATGCTCGACCGCCAGCGCAGCGAAACCGACCAGTCGGCCACCGCCATTGCGCAGATGGCCGCGACCATCCAGGAGGTCACCCATAACGTACAGAGCACTGCCACCGCGGCAGCCGACGCCGATCAGCTGGCCCAGCAGGGCAGCGACCTGGCCCAGCAGAGCCTGCGGGCCATGGGCAGCATGAGCGAGGCTGTAAGCGATATCGGCCAGGCGGTCAACGAGTTGGCCGGCCAGACCCAAACCATCGGCAGCGTGGTGGATGTGATCACCTCGATTGCCGAGCAGACCAACCTGCTCGCGCTCAATGCCGCGATCGAGGCGGCGCGGGCAGGGGAGCAAGGTCGCGGCTTTGCGGTGGTGGCCGATGAAGTGCGCTCCCTGGCCCAGCGCACGCGGGCGTCCACCGAGGAAATCCACCAGATCATCGCCTCGTTGCGCGCCGGTGCTGATAGGGCGGTATCGACGGCCAGCCGCGGCGAGCAGATCTCCCGCGACAGCGTGCAGCGGGTCGAGGCGGTGCAGTCGGCGCTGGTGGGCATTACCCAGGCGGTGAGCCGCATCACCGGCATGAGCCAGCAGATGGCCACGGCCTCCGAGCAGCAGAGCCACGTGGCCGAAGACATCAACCAGCAGATCACCCGCATTGCCCAGCTGTGCGACCACAGCGCCGGGCAAGCCAAGCAGGGGGCCGAGATCAGCCAGGACCTGGAGCGCATGGCCGATTACCTGTACAGCCTGGCCGAACGTTTCAACCGCTGACCCTTTCCATCCCTCCCACAGGGAAGTGGGTTTTTTTCGGGACTGCTGTGGCACACTTTGCCCGCCCAGGAGAACCCGATGTCCAGAATCCAGTGCGAGCGCTGCCTTCGCCCACAAGCTCATTGCCTTTGCCCGCTGATCCCTTCCCTCGACAGCCGGACCCGCGTGCTGGTGCTGCAGCACCCCAGCGAAGTGCGTCATGCCCTCAATACCGCAAAACTGGCCGCCCTGGGTTTGCGCAATGCCGAGCTGCGGGTGGGTGAGGTGTTCGAAGACCTGGCCGGATTGATCGAGGTGCCGGGGTATCGCAGTGCGTTGCTGTTTCCCGGTGACGACGCACAGCCGCTGGCGGCCTATGCCGGAGGCGACGAGCGCCCATGGTTGCTGGTGGTGCCCGATGGCACCTGGCGCAAGGCGAGCAAGCTGCTGTACTTGAACCCGCTGCTGGCAGCCTTGCCACGGGTGACCCTGGCGCAGGTGTTGCCGTCACGCTACCGCTTGCGCAAGGCGCCGGCCGAGGGCGCGCTGTCGACCCTGGAGGCGGTGGTGCAGGCATTGAATGTACTGGAGGCACCGGTGAATTTCGATGCCTTGCTCAAGCCGTTCGAGGCGTTGATCGAGGGGCAGATCGAGGCGATGGGGCGGGAAACCTACGAGCGCAACCACGTGGGAGCGGGCTTGCCCCGCGACCCAAGGTAGCAGGCAGGTCGCGGTCGCGGGGCAAGCCCGCTGGCAGAGCAGGTTGAGTTATCAGCGTTCGCGCATGGCCTCGGTCCTGGCCTTGAGCACCGGCTTGAGCAGGTAGTCGAGTACGCTTTTCTGCCCGGTGATGATGTCGACCGTAGCGGTCATGCCGGGGATGATCAGCAGGGGCTTGGTGTCGCCGCCCAGGTGGTTTTTGTCGGTGCGTACCTGGATCAAGTAGAAGGAATTGCCCTTGTCGTCGGTCACGGTGTCGGCGCTGATCAGTTCCAGCTTGGCCTTCAGGCCGCCGTAGATGGTGTAGTCGTAGGCACTGAACTTGACCATCGCTGTCTGCCCCGGATGCAGGAACGCCACGTCCTGGGGCCGGACCTTGGCCTCGATCAGCAGGTTGTCTTCCAGCGGCACGATCTCCAGCAGGTCACTGCCCGGCTGTACCACGCCGCCGATGGTATTGACCTTGAGCAGCTTGATGATGCCATGCACCGGTGAGACCACCGTGGTGCGAGTGACCCGGTCATCGATGGCAATGCTCGAGGCGGTGATCTTCGACAGGTCGGTGCGTTTCTCGTTGAGTTCCTTGGCCGCCTCCGAACGAAAGCCAGCTTCCGATTCCTCTATCTTGCTCTTGATCTCGGCGACCGCCGCCTCGGCCCGGGGGATCGCCAGGGTGGTGGCGTTCAGCGAGCCGCGGGCTTCGACGGTGCTGCGCTTGAGGCGCAGGATCTCCACCGGCGAGATCGCCCCGGTGCCCACCAGTGGCGTCGACATGTTCAGCTCTTGCTGCAACAGGGCCAGGGCCGAGCGGTATTGCTCGGCCTTGGAACGAAACTCGGCCAGTTCCTGGGTCTTCTGCCGCAGTTGTTCATTGAGGGTCTGTTTCTCGCTGGTCAGGCGGCGCTGGCGGGACTGGTACAGCGACAACTCATCCTCGGCCACCTGCGGCGCCTTGCTGCGTACCTCCTCGGAGACCTGGAAGGGCCGCCCTTCGGCTTCGGCCGACAGGCGCTCGACCTGGGCAGTGAGGGCATAGCGGTCTGCCTCGCTCTCGCCCTTGTTGGACAGAAAGCGCGTGTCGTCCAGGCGCAGCAGGGTATCGCCCTTGTTCACCATCTGGCCTTCGCGCACGAAGATCTCGGTGACGATGCCGCCTTCCAGGTTCTGGATCACCTGCACCTTGCTGGAGGGGATAGCCTTGCCTTCGCCCATGGTCACTTCATCGAGCACCGCGAACCAGGCCCAGGCCAGGGCGACCAGTAGCAACGCCGCTGCCAGCCAGACGGTAATGCGCGACAGGCGCGGCGAGTCCTGCAGGGTGGCGCCGGCCACATCGGGCATGTAGTCGCGTTCGGCAGTCTTGCCGAAGCTTTGCAGGTAACTGCGCAGGCCGTGGCTGTTGGACATGAATGGTCCCTCTAGATGGCTGTACCGACCCGACCTTTTCGCAGTGCATCGATGACCGCTTCCTTCGGCCCGTCGGCAACCACCTTGCCGTTGTCCAGCACCAGCAGGCGGTCGACCAGGCTGAGCATCGAGGTGCGGTGGGTGACCAGCAGCAGGGTCTTGCCCTGGACCCAGTCCTGCAGGCGATGGCGCAACTGGTCTTCGCTGGCGTTATCCATGTGGCTGGTAGGTTCGTCGAGAATCATGATCGGTGGCTCCAGCAACATCGCCCGGGCCAGCAGTACCGCCTGGCGCTGGCCACCGGAAAGCAGCTGGCCGCGTTCGCCCACCGGGCGGTCGAACCCTTGCGGGTGCTGGCGGGCCAGCTCGCTGACCCCGGTCAGTTCGGCCACTTCAAGCATGCGTGCGTCGCTTACGTAGCGCGCCCCGAGGGTGAGGTTGTCGCGCAGGCTGCCGGCCAGCAGGGGCAGGTCGTGGGCCACGTAGCCGATCTGGTTGCGCAGGTCGGCGATGTCGAGTTGGCGCAGGTCGAGGTTGTCGAGCAGGATCTGGCCTTCGTCGGGGGCGTAGAAGCCCATCATCAGGCGCGCCAGGGTGCTCTTGCCCGAGCCGCTGCGTCCGATGATGCCGATGCGCTCGCCCGGCTTGACACTGAAGCTCACGCCATTGAGCGCTGCGGCGTTCTGTCCGCCATAGCGAAAGGTGACATGGCTGACCTCGAGGGCGCCGTGCAGTTGTGTACGCTCCAGCGGCTGCTGGCCGGCCTGGCGCTCCTGAGGCAAGGCCATCAGGGCGTCGGTGCTGCGCATGGTCAATTGCGCCTGTTGGTAGCGGGTGATCAACCCGGCGATCTGCCCCAAAGGCGCCAGCACCCGGCTGCCGAGCATGTAGCTGGCCACCAGGGCACCGACGCTGAGGTTGCCGGCGATGATGCTGTAGACCCCGGCGACGATGGTTGCCATACCGCAGAACTGCTGGATGAACAGCGTGCCATTGGTGGCCAGGGCCGAGAGGTTGCGGGCGTGGGCGTCTAGGCGAGTGAGGGCGCCGTGGGTACTTTCCCACTGGTACTGACGCTCGCTTTCGGCGCTGCAGGCCTTGAGGGTTTCAAGGCCGCCCAGGGTCTCGATCAGCAGGGCCTGGCGCACCGCGCCCAGTGCCAGGCTTTTTTGCACGGTGTCGCGCAGGCGCACCTGGATGAACAACGCAAAGAGAATGGTCACCGGAAAGGCGATCAGCGGGATCACCACCAGCCAGCCACCCAACAGGCCAATGACCAGCAGCATCAGCACCACGAAGGGCAGGTCAATGATGCTGGTCAGGGTCACGGCAGTGAGAAACTCGCGCAAGCCCTGGAAGTCATGGATGCTCTGGGCGAACCCGCCGACGGTGGCCGGCCGGGCCTTCATCGACATGCCGGTGATGCGTTCGAACAGGGTGGCGGAAAGAATCAGGTCGGTTTTTTTACCGGCCTGGTCGAGTAAATGGGCGCGAACCACGCGCAGGATCAGTTCGAAGAGGGTGCCGATCAACAGGCCAGCCACCAGTACCCACAGGGTCGACAGGGCCTGGTTGGGCACTACCCGATCGTAGGTCTGCATGACGAACAGCGGCACCATCAGGCCGAGCAGGTTGATCAGCAGGCTGGCAAGAATGGCGTCGCTGTACAGCCAGCGAGACAGCTTGAGGGTGTCGCGAAACCAGGCGTTGACCCGCGGCATCAGTGGTGCGCGCAAGTCTTCGAGTTCATGCCGGGGGCGCGCGAACAAGGCCTCGCCACTGTAGGCCTGGTTCAGTTCCTCGCGGCTGACCCATTGCTCGCCGCCTTCAGCTTCGCTGGGCAGGATCAACAGCCGGCCGTCATCGCCGAAACGACGCAGCACGGCGCAACGACCTTCCTTAAGCAGCAACAGCACCGGAAGGTTGAGCGCCGAAATGGCGCCCAATTCCCGGCGCAGTACCCGTGCCTGCAAGCCTGTGCGGGCGGCAGCCCGGGGTAGCAGGTCCGGGCTCAAGCGTTGCTGCGCCAGGGGCAGGCCGGCAGTCAGGCCCGAGCGTGTGACCGTACAACCATGCAGCTTGCAGAGAATCAGCAGTCCATCGAGTAACGGGTCATCGAAACTCTGGCGCGGATCCGCCGCCGGGCTTGCAGGTTGCATGCTGGTCACAATGGCCTACTCCTGCTGCATGTCGGGGAATCAGCGCATGTCGGGCAAACGCGCCTCGCTCTTCACTTCGCTCTTGGCGATGGCCTCAGGCGGTAGCGAGATACGTTGCTTGGTCAGCAACTCGCCCATGTTGGCCAGTACCCGGTACATCGAGAACTCCTCGGTGTAGCGCACTTCGGTGTAGCGGCGGTTGGCGTTGTACAGCTCGTTCTCACTGTCGAGCAGGTCGAGCAGGGTCCGCTGGCCGAGGCCGAACTGATCCTGGTAGGCCGCGCGCACCCGGGTGGTGGTGTCGGCGTATTCACGGGCAGTCGGGGTTTGCAGGCGGGCATTGGTCATGGCGTTCCAGGACAGCGCCAGGTTCTCATTGAGCGTGCGCAGGGCGTTGTTGCGGATATCCATGGCCTGGTTGATCTTGTGCGCATCCGACTGCAGGCGGGCCTTGTCGCTACCGCCGCGGAACAGGTTGTAGCTCAGCTCGACACCGGCCTGCCAGTCGTTGTTGTCGTGGCCGACCTGGCCTGCGGTGTTGTTGTTGGCTCCAGTCGCAAGCACTGCATCCAGGCGCGGGTAGAACGGCGACTTGGCCACTTCGTACTGTTGCTCGGCGGCTTGCACGTCGGCCTGGGCCGATTTCAGGTAGGGATTGTTGTCCAGCATGCCCTGGCGAGCGTCGGGCAGGGTGGCGGGCATTTCCCCCTTGATGGTGACCGGGGTTTCCAGTTCGTCGGCCTGGCGCCCGATGACACTGTAGAAGTTGGCTTCGGCGTCGGCCAGGTCCACTTCAGCGGTGTACAGGTTGTTCTCTGCCAGTGCCCGACGGGCGGTGGACTGGTCGCGGTCGGCGTTGCTGCCTACGCCACGTTCACTGCGCAGGCCGATCTGGTCGTTGACGCGCAGGTGCGCCTGCAGGTTGTTCTTGGCCAGGGTGACCAGTTCGCGGCGCTTGAGCACCTCCAGGTACACCTCGATGGCGCGCAGGGCGATGCTTTCGGCGGTTGCCTGGGTGTAGTAGGCGCGGGAGTTGACCACGGCCTCGGTACGTCCGACCTCGTTGGGGGTGTTGAAGCCGTCAAACAGCATCTGTCGCAGGCGAAGGTCGGACTGCGTGTAGGTCAAGGTTTCCTTGTTGTGGTTGCGCGTATTGTCGGCATTGAAGCTGCGGGTGTTGGTGTTATCCGATTTTTGCCGGCCGTAGCCACCAACCAGGTCGACGCTTGGAAAGTAGCCCCCTCTGGCCACCTTTACGTCTTCGTCTGCCGAGAGCCGACTATTGCGGCTCGCATTGATTTCCGGATGTTGGTCCACGGCGCTTTGCACAGCTTCCGTAATCGACATCGCCTGAGCATTGGCACATGCCATGGCCAAAAGAATTGCGCTGGTGATGGGGGTCAAAACGCGCATGGGGTACTTCTCCCTGATTTCTAATAAGGTATTGCTGTCGCCATAAAATTGACGGATTTTTAAGCTCAAACCGTTTCAGGCTTGTAACAAGAGAGCTAAGAACATTTATAAGCCCAGCTAAGAAGATTTTTTCATAAGGGTTATGCGAAAAAAAACTTATGCGGTCTAAGGAATCCGAGACATTGTTCATATCAGGCGCCCTGTCGAAATTAACGCCAGTCTGTATTTCCGGGCACCTGAGAAAGTTCAAGAAACTTTTGCAGCAAAGGGCACGGATGTAGCGGTGGGGATGGAGGAGAGGCTGTAACTGGCGACAATTTTTTGGCAGATGCCAAATGGCCAGATGGCTTTTCCACTTACACCGGGTCACTGCCAGCGACGCGTTGATTGCAGGGCAATCCGCGTGCGCTGGCAGCGCATTCCGGAGTTTGGCCCAAGGCAGTCTTGGTGGGCCTTCCACGCGAGATTCAAAGCACCTTCCTGTGAAAACGTTCGGCAGCCCAGGAGAGCGCTCATGGCCAAATTAATCGGTGTCGTCAGCAAAATAGTCGGAGAAGTCTTTGCGGTAGCCAGCGACGGCACACGTCGGGCGCTGGCCGAAGGGGACCGGCTGTTTGTCGGCGAGCAGCTGGATACAGGTGTTGCGGGTGCCGTGGCCGTTCACCTGCAAAATGGCGCCGAGCTGACGCTGGGACGTGGCAGCAGCCTGCAGCTCTCGGCCGATCTGCTGGCCAACCGCGCAGCCCATGTAGACACCCCCGAGGCGCTGACGCCGAGCCAGGCGCAACTGACCGATGTGGAAAAACTCCAGCAAGCGATCGCCTCCGGCGTCGACCCCAGCCAGGAAGCCGACCCCACAGCCGCAGGCCCAGGCAGTGGCGGGGCACCGGGTGCCGTGGGTGGCGGTCACTCCTTTGTACTGCTCACTGAAGTGGCCGGACGAGTCGATCCGGTCATCGGCTTTCCGACGGCGGGCTTCAACGGCTTTCCGGAGCTGGCGGAGCTGGATGTCGGTTTGATCAATAACAATGACGCGCCGCTAGTGCTGCCGCCAGTCGAACCGCCCGTGGATAACCCGGTCAGTATCGAAGGCCTGGCGGTGGGCGGTGGCGAGCTGACCTTGAACGAGGCCAACCTGGCACAGGGTTCGGCGAGCAATGCGGCGGCCCTGACCCAGGTCGGCAGCTTCACCGTGGTCGCGCAAGACGGGGTGTTCAACCTCAATGTCGGTGGCATCAATGTGGTGACGGCAGGCGCGGTGACCGGTGTGGGGCAGTCCATTGCCACCGGGCTTGGCAATGTCCTGACCATTACCGGCTATGACGCGGCCACCGGCGTGGTCAGCTACAGCTATACGCTGACTGGTGCCGAAGCGCATGCAGCTGGCGGTGGCACCAACGGCCTGGGTGAAAGTTTTGTGGTGCTGGTCAGCGATACCGATGGCGATGTGGCCAGCGGCTCCCTGGATGTCACCGTCATCGACGATGTGCCCCAGGCCGCAGGTGACAGCAACGCGGTGACCGCAACGGAAAACCAACTGACCCTGACCGGCAATGTGCTGACCAATGACGTACAGGGCGCCGACCGGGTGAGCACCGGGCCGATCACCGCCGGCACCTTCGCCGGCAAGTACGGCACCCTGGTGCTGGCTGCCGACGGTACCTACACCTACACCCTGAACACCACCGATCCCGATTTCATCAACCTGCACGGGGGCGGCAACGGTGTCGAGAGCTTCACCTACACGCTGACGGATGCCGATGGCGATACCAGCACCGCCAACCTGGTGCTCAACGTCAGCAACCTCAACGACCCGGTCACCCTCAATGGCCTGGACTTGAACGGTGGCGAGCTGACGGTCTACGAGAAGAACCTCGGTGACGGCAGCGCCCCGAGTCCCGCATCCCTGACCCAGACCGGCAGCTTCACCATCACTGCCCCGGATGGCGTGCAGAGCATGACGGTGCATGGCGTCAGCGTGATCACGGGCGGGGTAGCCAACGGCTTGCCGCAAGTGATCAACACCCCGCTGGGTAACACCCTGACCATCACCGGCTACGACGCCGCCACGGGCGTGGTCACCTACAGCTACACCCTGGGCGATAACGAAGCCCATGCCACTGGCGCAGGGGCCAACACGCTCGGCGAAAGCTTCGCGGTGGTGGTCACCGATACGGACGGCAGCGCTGCCAGTGGCAGCATTGACGTGAACATCGTCGACGACATCCCGACCGCTGTCGATGACACCAATTCGCAGACGGCCACCGAGACCCTGAAGACTCTTACCGGAAGCGTCCTGGATAACGACGTGCAGGGCGCCGACCGAATGGCTGGCCCAATCACCCCGGGCACCTTCACCGGCAAGTACGGCACCCTGGTGCTGGCTGCCGACGGTACCTATACCTACACCCTGAACACTACCGATCCGGACTTCATCAACCTGCACGGCGGCGGAACGGGTGTAGATACCTTCACCTACACGCTGACGGACGCCGATGGCGATACCAGCAGCGCCAGCCTGGTGCTGAACGTCAGCAACCTGGACAACCCGGTGGTGATCAATGGCCTGGATGTGACGGGTGGCGAACACACCGTCTACGAGAAAAACCTCAGCGATGGCAGCAGCCCGGACGCCTCGGCGCTAACCCGTTCGGGAACCTTTACCGTGACAGCGCCCGATGGCCTGCAATCCCTGGTCGTGGGGGGCATCAGCGTGGTCAGCAATGGGGTGGTCAGCAATTTCCCGCAATCGGGCACCACGCCGCTGGGCAATTCGCTGACCATCACCGGCTACAACCCCAGTACGGGCGTGGTCAGTTACACCTACACCTTGCTGGATAACGAGAGCCATCCGGATGCCGGCGGCGTGAACAACCTGTTTGACAGCATCCCTGTCACGGCAACCGACAGTGACGGCAGCTCGGCCAACGCCAGCCTGGATGTGACCATCGTCGATGATGTGCCTGCGGTGGTGGGCGCCGAGCGCTCGATCACGCCGGGGCAGGTCGACTCAAACCTGCTGCTGATCATTGATGTGTCCAGCAGCATGAACGAGCTATCCGGGGTGAACGGGCTGACGCGCTTGCAACTGTCCAAGCAGGCGATCAATACCTTGCTCGACAAGTACGATGAGATGGGCGATGTCAAAGTCCAGATCGTCACCTTCGGAACCAACGCGTCGGCGCCTTCAACTATCTGGCTCACGGTCGCCGAAGCCAAGAGTTATGTCGCCGGGCTCAATGCCGGCGGCACCACCAACTACGACGCAGCGGTAGCCCAGGCGCAGAATGCATTCGTGACCGGGGGCAAGATCGCCGGTGCGCAAAACGTGGGCTACTTCTTCTCTGACGGTGACCCGACCCCCGCCTCCCGTGGAATAGACGCGCAGGAGGAGGCTGCCTGGAAGACATTCCTGGACGACAACGGGATCAAGACCTACGCCATCGGCCTGGGCAATGGCGTCAACGTCAGTAACCTCAACCCGTTGGCCTACGATGGCAGCACCCATACCGACACCAATGCCGTGGTGGTCACCGACCTGAGTATTCTCAACCAGGTGTTGTCGGGCACGGTCCAGGGCACGCCGATCACCGGCAGCCTGATGACGGATGGGCACTTCGGCGCCGATGGCGGTTTCATCAAGTCGTTGCTGGTCGATGGCACCACCTACACCTACGATCCCAAGGCCAACAACGGACAAGGCAGCTACACCGCCTCGGGCACGGATCGGGGCACGTTCGACACCTCCACCAACACCTTCAATATCAAGACAGTGATGGGCGGCACCTTGGTGGTGGACATGGACACCGGTGAGTTCACCTACACGCCACCCAAGGACAACGGCACGACGCGCACGGAAACGATCGGCTTCACCGCCAGCGACAACGATGGTGACCTGAGCAGCGCCAACCTCACGGTGAATGTCCACGGCAATACGGCGCCGGTGTCGGGGGCCGACCACATCATCACCAACATTCTTTCCAGCACGATTGTGTTGCCGGCCGAGGCCTTGCTGGCCAACGACAGCGATGCGGACAACGATCGGCTCAGCACCGGGCCTGCCTCGTTCAACACCGGCTGGGTGGCTAAGGGCGCGGGCTTCACGGTAACCAACGCGGCACCGCAGCAGATCGACTTCGACGGCACCAGCAGCAGTTCCGGCAACCGCGAGAAGTCCCTGGACCGCAGTGCCTTCAGGGGCGCGGCCAACGTCACGACCGCAGCCTTGATTGTCAACGGCTACCTGGGCGCCGTCTCCACGAGCAGCGCCAACGATGAAGACGTGTTGACCGTTACCTTGAAGAAGGGCGAGAAACTCACGCTCAACCATGACGTTGCAGATGGGCACATCCTGATGCAGTGGAAGGATGCGACGGGCAGCTATGCACCAGTGTTCAGGGGGACCTGATTCACGCCCGGCCATGATGGGGTCTACAGCATTCATGTGGTCAACCAGGCCAACACCACCGGGACCAATGTCAACGCGGCCGAGTTCTACAACCTGACCATGACTGTCGACTACTCCGAGGCGCAGCAGGAGGTGTACAACGGGACCTACACCGTCAGCGACGGCCACGGCGGCAGTACCACCGGCAACGTCGACATCACCTACCACGCTGGCAGCACTCTTACCGGTACCGACGGCAGTGACACCTTGCTGGCGGGCGCCGGCAACGACACGCTCAATGCCGGGGCCGGCAACGATGTGCTGATCGGCGGCGACGGCGACGACTCACTGCACGGAAGCGATGGCAACGACTTGCTGATCGGCGGTGCCGGAAACGACCTGCTCGATGGCGGCGCGGGCATTGATACCGCCAGTTATGCGGGCGCGGCCAGTGGCGTTACGGTCAGCCTGGCTATCGATGGCGCGCAGAATACCTTGGGTGCAGGTACCGATACGCTGACCGGCATCGAGAACCTTGTCGGCTCCGACTACAACGACACCCTGACCGGTAATGACATGGCCAACCTGCTCAAAGGTGGACTGGGCAACGACACCCTGATTGGTGGCGGTGCAGACGATGTGCTGATCGGCGGGCCTGGCAACAACACCCTCACAGGCGGCACTGGTAGCGACACCTTCCTCTGGCAGCAAGGCAATAATGGCCATGATGTGGTCACCGATTTCACCCCGGGGACAGACCGGCTCGACCTTTCACAATTGCTGCAGGGCGAGAGTGCGACGTCGGCGTCGCTGGATGATTACTTGCACTTCAAGGTCACCGGCAGTGGCGCGGGAGTCGTGTCGACCATCGAGGTCAGTGCCGTGGCGGGGGCGGCGCCGGTGCAGACGATCGACCTGACGGGGGTCAACCTGGCCCAGCATTACGGAGTGACGGCGGGTGCGGGAGGGGTGATTGCAGCAGGGCAGGACACCGCGACCATCATCAACGGCATGCTCAATGATCATTCGTTGAAGGTGGATACGGTCTGAATTCTGTGGGTGCGGGCTTGCCCCGCGATGCTCATGAAGGCCGACGCAGCGTCTTCTGCCGCAAGATGTAGATGCTGACCAGTACCGCACTGGTCAGCATGAACCCGCGTGCCCACACCAGGGGCACCAGGTAGCACGACAAGCCGATGCTCAGCCACATCAGCCCGATTGCGTAGACCTTGCCCTTGAGCGGAATACCTTCGCCACTGAGGTAGTCGCGAATCCATGGCCCAAGCCGTGGGTGGTTGATCAGCCAATCATGAAAGCGCGGAGAGCTACGGGCAAAGCAAGCCGCAGCAAGGAGCAGGAAAGGGGTGGTCGGCAACACCGGCAGGAAAATACCGATCACCCCCAGCGCGACGCTGAGCCAGCCGATGGCCAGCAGCAGGTAGCGCATCGACGCCAACTCAGTGGTGGCGGGGTTTGAGCAGGGCCGGTTTTTCGTCTGGTGCGTGCAGCAGCAGGTACAGCGCGGTCAGCGCCTCGGGGATCTGCACGATCATGTCGTCCATCAGGTTGGCATCGCTGGCGATGTCGGCGAACTCGGGTTGTTCATCGAACAGGCCGGAACCGACCATGATCGGCAGGAGCATTTCGCTGACTTCTTCTTCGGCCGACTCGAACCAGGCTTCTTCACGCAGGAACACGCCTTCCATGAAGCCGATGCACCAGCCGCGCAGGTCGGAGTCGTCCGGCTCATCGCCCAGGTCGAGGTCGCATGGCAGCTCGAACTCTTCGTCGCTGGCCAGCTGGCGGGCAATGTGCGCCTTGAGGGCGAGCAGGGTGCCCTCGATCTCTTCGCGCTGGGCGTTGTCCGCGTAGTGGGGCTCTTCGGCGAACAGGGCGTCGATCCATTCGCGGTCAGGGACCTGTTCCGAGCAGATCGACAGCGCGGTCATGTAGCCGTGGGCGGCAACGTAGTCCAGCGCCTCTTCGTGCAGCTCGTCGGCGTCGAGGAAGGCTTGCAGGCGGGTCAATTGCTCGGCGAAGGACATTACGGGGCTACCTTGGGAATAAACGATACTGAATTCTAGCACCTTGCAGCGCAATCGAGGCAAAGGAAGACGTCTATCGCAGAGCATCCTGTGAAGCCGCAGGCTCCGGTATAATGCCCCGCTTTTACGCCAGGCCGCCCGTATGGCAAGGCCCGGGTAAAAGCCGCTTACGCATTTTCAGGTGTGGCGGGGAAGGTTTTCATCCAGCCTGTGCCCAGGATGGTTTTGCGATTTTTGGAGTTTTTATGCTCGAACAGGCTCAGCGCGTCCTCAAGGACATCTTCGGCTATGACAGTTTTCGGGGGCGCCAGGGGGCGATCATCGAGCGCGTGGCCAAGGGTGGCGATGCGCTGGTACTGATGCCCACCGGGGGCGGCAAGTCCCTGTGCTTCCAGGTGCCGGCGCTGCTGCGGCCGGGCCTGGCAGTGGTGGTGTCGCCGCTGATCGCGCTGATGGAAGACCAGGTGGCGACCCTCGACGAGCTGGGTGTGGCGGCCGCTTCGCTGAACTCCACCTTGAGCGCCGAACAGCAGCGCGACCTGGCCGGGCGCATTCGCCGCGGTGAGGTAAAAATGCTGTACCTTGCGCCGGAGCGCCTGGTGCAGCCGCGCATGCTGGACTTCCTGCGTACCCTGGACATCGCCCTGTTCGCCATCGACGAGGCCCACTGCGTCTCGCAATGGGGCCATGACTTCCGTCCCGAGTACCTGCAACTGGGACAACTGGCCGAGTTGTTCCCCGATGTGCCGCGTATTGCCCTGACCGCCACGGCAGACATGCGCACCCGCGAAGAAATCGTCACGCGCCTGCACCTGCAAAATGCCGAGCGCTTTCTTTCCAGCTTCGACCGCCCGAACATTTTCTATCGCATCGTGCCCAAGGAGCAGCCGCGCAAGCAGTTGCTGGCGTTCCTCGGTGAGCGGCGTGGCAACGCCGGTATCGTCTACTGCCTGTCGCGCAAGAAGGTCGACGATGTGGCCGCCTACCTGTGCGACCAGGGGTTTCCGGCATTGCCCTACCATGCCGGCCTGCCGGCCGAGACCCGCGCTGCCAACCAGCGCCGCTTCCTCAACGAGGAAGGCCTGATCATGGTTGCCACCATCGCTTTCGGCATGGGCATCGACAAGCCCAACGTGCGATTCGTTGCCCACCTGGACCTGCCCAAGTCGCTGGAAGCCTACTATCAGGAAACCGGTCGCGCCGGCCGTGATGGCCTGCCCGCCGATGCCTGGATGGCCTACGGCCTGCAAGACATGGTGATGCTCAAGCAGATGCTGCAGAACTCCGAAGGGGACGAGCGTCACAAGCGCATCGAGCAGCACAAGCTGGATGCCATGCTGTCCCTGTGTGAAGAAACCCGCTGCCGCCGGCAGACCCTGCTCAACTACTTCGATGAAGAGCTGCTTCAGCCGTGCGGGCACTGCGACAACTGCATCGACGGTGTGCAGACCTGGGACGCCACCGAGCCTGCGCGCCAGGCGTTGTCGGCCATCTACCGTACCGGCCAGCGCTATGGCGTGGGCCACCTGGTGGATGTGCTGCTGGGCCGCGACAACGAAAAGGTCCGCAACTTCGGACATGAAAAACTGGCGGTGTACGGTGTCGGCAAGGACCGCTCCGAAGGCGAGTGGCGTTCGTTGTTCCGCCAGTTGGTGGCGCGCGGACTGGCCGATATCGACCTGGAAGGCTACGGCGGCCTGCGTCTTTCCGACACCTGCCGGCCATTGCTGCGCGGTGAAGTCAGCCTGGAGCTGCGCCGCGACCTCAAGCCGCAAACCAGCAGCAAGGGCAGCAGCAGTGGCGGCAGCCCGGCCAGCCAGTTGGTGCGTGGCGAGGAGCGCGAACAATGGGAAGCCTTGCGTGCCTTGCGACGCAAGCTGGCCGAAGAACATGGCGTGCCGCCGTACGTCATTTTCCCCGACTCGACCCTGCTGGAGATGCTGCGCAGCCAGCCGACCAGCCTCAGCGAAATGGGCCGGGTCAGTGGCGTGGGCGCGCGCAAGCTGGAGCGCTACGGCGAAGCCTTCCTCGAAGTATTGGGGGGCGCGGCCGAGGCGCCGCCGGTGGTGGCCGACCTGCGCCACGAGCTCACCAGCCTTGCGCGTGCCGGCATGACCCCGGCGCAGATCGCCGGGCAGCTCAACTGCAGCGAAAAGAACGTCTACAGCATGCTGGCCGAAGCCATTGGCCGCCAGCAGTTGTCGCTGGAGCAGGCGCTGGACCTGCCCGAAGACCTGCTGGCCGAAGTCCAGGATGCGTTCCTCGACGGCGAGGGCGAGCTACCGCCTGTGTCGGCCATCGCCGAGCAGTTTGGTACGCGGGTGCCCGAGGGCGTGTTGTATTGCGTGCGCGCAGCATTGGCCGCTGAATTCGAAATGTAATACAGAATTTGTCATCATTTCTAACGATTGCCGGGTCGCTGGCGGCTTGATGAGCCTTGCCTGTTACGCAGGGTCATGATTAGCTGGCTAACAATTAGTTCTGATGATGAGTTTTTTATGCCGTTGACTGACCACCACCGCTTCGGAATGCAGATAGCCCAGATGTCCCGAGGCTGGCGTGCCGAACTGGACCGTCGCCTTGCCGGGCTCAACCTGTCCCAGGCGCGTTGGCTGGTGCTGTTGCACCTGGCCCGATTCGACGACGCGCCCACCCAGCGCGAGCTCGCCCAGAGCGTCGGCGTTGAAGGCCCGACCCTTGCCCGCCTGCTCGACAGCCTTGAGTCCCAGGGGCTGGTGCGCCGCCAGGCTGTCCTTGAAGACCGCCGCGCAAAAAAAATCCATTTGTGCCCGCCCGCCAAGCCGCTGATCGAACAGATCGAAACCATCGCCAATGCCTTGCGCGCCGAACTCTTCACCGGGGTCGACGAAGAAGACCTGAGCGTGTGCATGAAGGTCCACGCGCGCATTCTCGCCAACCTCGAGAAGTCCTGACCTGTCTCAGAAGGTGTGACCCAGGTTCAGGTACAACGCCTTCTGATTCTCACTGTTTGCCCCGTAGCTGAAGTTGAGCGGCCCCAGGGGCGTCTCGAATCCAACGAAGATACTGGCTGCATTGATGTAGCCACTGTCGAACTCGTTGTCATTGTTCCAGGCCCTGCCTCGCTCGAGCGACCCCCCCAGGTACAGCGGGAAGTCCAGCGGCAGGTAGGCGCGCGGGGTCAGCCGGCGGTAGTAGACGACGCGCATCAGGCTCATGTTCTGCCCCGACACCGAGTCCTGGCGAAAGCCTGAAAGCTGCCTGGCGCCACCGAAAACAAAGCTTGAAGTGATCACGTCGGCGTCATCCAGGGTGCGGCCATACTGGGTGCCCAGCACCCAGGTGTTGGGCCCGCTGCTCAGGGCCTTGTCCAGTTTGAAATTCCATTGCCGGTAACGCTGGTCGGAACCAAGGTCCGGCTCGAACTGGCGCAGGGTCAGGCTGATGTCCTCGCCTTCGTGAGGGAAGTAGACGTTGTCCAGTGTGTCGAAGGAGTACTTCAGCTCGTAGAAGCCTTCGTTGAAGCTGAAGTGCGGCAGGTCCTGGTCGCCGATGCGCACGTCAGCCTTGCCCCAGGCCTGGCCAACCCCGAAACGCACCTCACCGCTGTTGCCGATCTGGCGGCCGAGGTTCAGGCCGAAGCCGTAGCGCTGCAGGCGATACTCGGCCACCGGATCGTCATCCAGGGTGGCTTCGACATTCTGCGAGCCGAGGTCCAGGTAGGGGGCGACGAAGTAGCGTGAGCCGGCATCCAGTGGTTGATAGAACTCGCTGTACAGCTCCTGCTGATCGCCGATCTGCGCCCGCGTCAGCCACTCTGCCCCCAGTTCGTTGATGCCATTGACCCGGTAGCTGGCGCCGAGGTTGAAGGCGCTGTCGCCGCGCATGTCATCCGACAGGTTCAGGCCCAGGCGCAGGTAGTCGGTACCGCCGCTGCGCCCGCGGGCGTTGATCACCAGGGTATGTTCGTCGCCCTTGTGGACAACCCGGTATTGCACCCGGTCGAAGTAGTCCAGGCCGTACAGGGTGCCCATGTCGGTCTGCAGTCGGCCCAGTTCGAGGGGTTCGCCGATGGGCTGGCGAATGTAGAAACGGATCACGTCGTCGCTCACTTTGGAGTCGTTTTCGATCCTGATCGCGGTGATCACCGGGTTTCGCTGGCTTGGCGAACGGGCGACATTCAGTTCGACGTCGTTTTCCTCGGGGCGCTTGAGGGTCGCCAGGCGCGCATCCAGGGCGCGTGCGGCACGGTAGCCGGCATCGATCATTTCCTGGGCGCGGCCGAAGTCGGTCACGCCGAAGCTGGCCAGTGGCGGCTGGATCAGGATGTCGTCACGGTGCAGTGCTGCCAGCTGCTCTTCGGAGTTGCGACGGGTCATCAGGGTGATCGACTGATTGAGCACATCGACCACGGTTGCCAGCTCCTTGCGGCTGCGCAATGGGGTACCGATATCGACGACGATCGCCAGGTCGACGCCCATCTCGCGGGCAACGTCCAGGGGGATGTTGTCGACCATACCGCCATCGACCAGCAGCCGGCCATCCAGCTCCACCGGTGCAAACACCGCCGGGATCGACATGCTGGCGCGAATTACCTGGGGCAGGTGGCCACGGCGGAACACCACTTTCTCGCCACTGGCGATGTCGGTGGCCACGGCGCGGAACGGGATCGGCAGTTTGTCGAAGTCACGGGTGTCACTGGCATGGGCCAGCATGCTTTCCAGCAGCAGTGCCAGGTTTTGCCCCTGGATCACCCCTAGCGGCAGGCCGAGGCTGCCATCGTCGCGAAAGCTCAGCTTCTGCTGGACCAGAAAGTCGCGGTCATCCTGCTTGCGCCGAAACGGTACGTCCTTGCGGGGCGGGGCGTCGGACAGCGCCTGTTGCCAGTCGATGCCAAGGGCAAGCTTTTCCAGTTCTTCGACCTTGTAGCCGGAGGCGTACAGGCCACCGACCACCGTGCCCATGCTGGTACCGGCAATGGCGTCGATCTGGATACCTTGTTCTTCCAGCGCCTTGAGCACGCCAATATGGGCCAGGCCACGGGCGGCACCGCCTGACAGCACCAGGCCGACCTTGGGTCGTGGTGGCTCGGCAGCCAGGAGAGGGAAGGAAACGAAGATCAGCAGCAGGCTCAACAGCAGGCGGTGCATCATGGCTCTCGGAGCTAAGGCTAAAGACCGCTAGTATAAGCCCGCCCGCCTGTCAGGAGTCTTTCGTCCCATGAATGCGCACAAAGCTGAAATTGTCATCACTTATTGCACCCAGTGCCAGTGGCTGTTGCGTGCCGCCTGGCTCGCCCAGGAATTGCTCAGTACCTTCAGCGACGATCTGGCCCGGGTCGCCCTCGAGCCGGCTACCGGTGGCGCGTTCCGCATCACCTGCGACGGTGTGCAGATCTGGGAGCGCAAGGCCGATGGCGGCTTTCCCGAAGCCAAGGTGCTCAAGCAGCGGGTGCGCGACCAGATCGACCCACAGCGTGACCTGGGCCATAACGACCGCTCTTGACGTTCATCCTTGCACGGCGGCCGTCCTGGTCGCCGTGTTGCTGGCCGCCAGGCGGCTGGAGATGACGATGGCCAGGATGATCAAGGCGCCCCCCAGGAGCATGCGTAGCGTCGGGGTTTCGGCGAAGATCAGCCAGGCCATGGCAATGCCGTAGACCGGCTCCAGGGCGAACACCACCGCCGCGGTGCGCGCCTTGATTACCGCCAGGCTTGCAACGAACAAGCTGTGGGCCACGCCGGTGCAGAACACCCCCAGCAGCGCAATCCAGACCCAGTCCATCGCCGACACCTCGCCCAGCGCTGGCGCTGCGGCCGGCAGCAGGCACAGGGCGACCACCGCGTTCTGGCACAGCGCTGCCTGCACCGCCGGGATACGGCCGTTGGAGGCGCGGTTGGTCAGCGACAGCAATGAAAACAACAGCCCCGACAACAAGGCCCAGAGCAACCCGCCGGTGGCCTGGCTGGCCAGGTCGAAGTCCGGGGTAACCAGTACCAGGCCCACGCTCACCAACAGCACCAGGATGATTTCGTTGCTGCGAATGCGCTCGCGGAACCACAACCCTTCGAGGATCACGGTAAACGCCGGGAAGCTGGCAAAGCCCAGGGTGGCAATGGCGACCCCGGCGACTTTGACGGCGATGAAGAAGCTCACCCAGTGTCCGGCCAGCAACACGCCGCCCAGCAACAGGCGGCGCCAGTCCTGGCCTTGCAGCGGTTGCCAGCCCTTGCGCGCGCAACCGGTGAAGATCGCCAGCGCCAGCACGGCGAAGGCTGCACGACCGAAGACGATGATCGAAGGGGACGCCTGGGCCAGCTTGCCGAATACGCCGGTCAGGCCGAAGAACAGCGCCCCGATGTGCAGGGCGCCGAGGGCAGTACGGTGGTTCATGATGATCCTTGTTGTAGGCAGGACAGCCCAGCCAGTTTACGAGGCCGTGGCGGTGGCTGTCTGTCGCGTTCCTCGCGTCAGTTGTCGTCAGGCTCTCGTCGCAGATCCCGTGGGGTGCGGCCGAAGGTCTTGAGCATGGCGGCAGAAAAGGCGCTCTGTGAGCTGTAGCCGACCCGGTTGGCAATCTCGCCGATGGCAAGGCGGGTGTCGCTCAAGAGCTTGCGTGCCTGCAGCAGTCGGCGTTGGCGGATGTAGTCCATGGGCGTCATGGCCGCCTCGAGCATGAAGCGGGCATGCAGGCGGGCGCTGGAAAGCCCGGCCAGGCGGGCAAGGTCCGCCACTTGCAGGGGGTAGGCGGCGTGCCGGTCGATGTGGGCGTCGAAGGCGGCAAAGGGTAGTCGATCACGTTCAACGGCCTGGGGTTGGGCACTGCACAAGGTGGCGAGCAGCAACACGGCACCTTGCTGGGCGATCAAGGGATCGGCCACTTGGCTTGCCGAGAGCCAGTCGACCAGTTGTTGTTGGCGCGCATCCAGGCTCAACTGGCCACGGTGTTCGAGCAGGCGTTGGCTTGCCGGGGCGTGTTCACCCAGGCTGTGGCTGAGCCAGCCATCACCTGGAACATCGAGAACCAGGCAATCGCTGCCCGCGACGCTGCCGCAGGTGTGGTGGGCACCGGCCGGCACCACCATCAGGCCTTGGCGGTCGACGCGTGCGCCACGGCCATCGAGCTCGAAGTCCAATTGCCCGCGCAGGCCGAACACCAATTGCGGGTGCTCATGGCTGTGGGCGATCAGGTCGTCGCGATAATGGCGCAGGGAAAGAAGCGAGCCGCTGCTCATTGCAGTGTCCTCCAGGCAGTGGCGGCAGTGTACAGGCTGACGCGGGGCGCTGGTGTGTCATCAGATCGACGTGATTTCGTCACGTTCGCTTCACTGCCCACTGGCACGCTCGACAAAACAGCCCCGGAGCCCGCCCATGAGCCATGCCGAGCTTGTCAGACCTTCACGAAAGCAGCGCGTGCGCACGCTGTGGATCTCCGACGTGCACCTGGGCACCCGAGACTGTCAGGCCGAGCACCTGTCGCACTTTCTCAAGGGGCTCCAGGCCGACCGGATCTACCTGGTGGGCGACATCATCGATGGCTGGAAACTGCGCGGCGGCATGTATTGGCCCCAGGCGCACACCAACGTGATCCGTCGCCTGCTGACCATGAGCAAGCGCGGCACCGAGGTGATCTATGTCACCGGCAACCATGATGAATTCTTGCGGCGCTACTCCAAGTTGGTGCTGGGTAATATCCAGCTGGTCGATCAGGCCGAGCACCTGACGGCCGATGGTCGTCGGCTGCTGGTCATCCATGGCGATCAATTCGACGTCATCACCCGCTATCACCGCTGGCTTGCGTTCCTTGGGGATTCGGCCTACGAGTTCACGCTGACCCTGAATCGCTGGCTCAATCACTGGCGTGCCCGCTATGGCTACGGGTACTGGTCGTTGTCGGCGTATTTGAAGCACAAGGTCAAGTCGGCAGTCAGTTTTATCAGCGACTTCGAAGAGGCCATTGCCCATGAGTGCGTCAAGCGCGGTTTTCATGGGGTGGTGTGCGGGCATATCCACCATGCCGAGATTCGCAAGGTGGGCGAAGTCGACTACCTCAATTGCGGCGATTGGGTGGAGTCGTGCACCGCGCTGATCGAGCACTGGGACGGCACCATCGAACTCTACCGCCTGGCCGATGCGCAGGCCCGTGAGGCGCAGCGCCAGGCCGACCTGGAACTGGTTTGAATCAGGCGTTCTCGCTCATCTGCTGCAACGCTGCCTTGTAGATCGACTGGCGTGGCTGGGCGAACAGGCGCTTGAGCATGGGCTCGAAAAAACTCAACGGCAGGTTGTCGTAGGCCGGGTCGAAGGCGGCGGCATCGTAGCGGGCGCAGAACTCGATGGTTTGCTGGTACTGCGGGTGATGCTGGAACTGCTCGCGCAGGTATCGATCCATCCCCAGGTGATGGAAAAAATAGTAACCCTGGAACACTCCGTGCTTTTCCACCATCCACAGGTTTTCCGGGCTGACGAAGGGCTTGAGGATGGCCGCGGCGATGTCCGGATGGTTGTAGCTGCCCAAGGTGTCACCGATATCGTGCAGTAGCGCACAGATGACGTACTCCTCATCGCGCCCGTCACGCCATGCGCGGGTCGCGGTTTGCAGGGAGTGGCTCAGGCGGTCGATGGGAAAGCCACCGAAATCGCCGTCGAGCAAGCGCAAGTGCGCCAGGATCCGTTCTGCCAACTGGCTGGCATACGCCCTGAAGTCATCGGCGATGATTGCCCAGTCCTGCTGGGTGCCATCCTGCATATGGGTGAAGCGGGCCTGCTGATTCATCGACGCTCCAGGGGCGGTAGGGGCAACCCACTGTAGCGCGACCGCCTGTCGGGACAGTGGCCATTGAAGACGGGTTTCTGACCTTGCGGGCCGAAATCAGAACGATACTTTTCCCCGTAGCATGTCGCGGTACAGGGCGAAATCGCCGATCAGGCTGTAGAGCGGGTGCTTGAAGGTGGCCGGGCGGTTCTTTTCATAAAAGAAGTGCCCGACCCAGGCAAAGCCGTAGCCGGCAAAGGGCACTGCCAAGAGCAGCAGCCAGGTGCCGCTGGCCAGGGTGTAGGCGAGCAGGGCGATGACCAGCGTTGTGCCGATAAAGTGCAGGCGCCGGCAGGTAGGGTTGCTGTGCTCCTCCAGGTAGTAGGGGTAGAACTCGGCAAAGCTGCGAAATTGCTGGGGGCTGTTCACGGCACTGCTCCCGGGGCTGTCGATACAGACGAAGATACACGGCGTGGAGCCTGATCCGAGTCTAGAGTGACTAACACTACAGAGCAGTGACAATAGGCGCCAATTGAGTATCCTTTGAGTTCGCCGCAGGAGCGGTCAGTTCGAACATAAGAAGCCAGCCATGAGCGATAGAACCACGTCAGCAAGCTGGGCATCAGGGATCGTCAAGGCACTCGAGCTCGAAGGGCTGGATTGCCGTGCAATGTTCAAACAACTGGGCCTGGATTTTGCCGCCCTGGATGACCCCGATGCTCGCTTTACCCAGGATTCAATGACCCGCCTCTGGCAACTGGCGGTCGACCTTTCCGGTAACCAGGCCATCGGGCTGAACATGGCCCGGGTGGTGCGCCCGGCGTCTTTCCATGTGGTCGGCTATGCCTTGATGTCGAGCCGCACCCTGGCCGAAGGCTTCGAGCGCCTGGTGCGCTATCAGCGCATCATCGCCGAAAGCTCGGACCTGAGCTTTCGCCTCGAGCCCGACGGCTATGCCCTGATTCTCACCGTCCATGGCGACCACCTGCCGCCGACCCGGCACAGTGCCGAAGCGTCACTGGCTTGCGCCTTGTCGTTGTGCAGCTGGCTCAGTGGGCGGGTGATCCAGCCGCGACGGGTATTGATCCAGGGGCCGCAACCCGCGGATGTCACTCCCTACAAGGTGGCCTTTCACTCGCCTCTGGTGTTTGGCGCAGCCCATGATGCGCTGGTGTTCGAGCGTGCCGACATGGAGGCGCCGCTGCCCACCGCCAACGAGGCCATGGCGACCTTGCATGATCGCTTCGCCGGTGAATACCTGGCGCGATTCTCCGAAAGCCGCGTGACTCACCGTGCCAGGCAGGTGCTGTGCCGGGTGCTGCCCCAGGGCGAGCCCAAGCGCGAGACGATCGCCCAGGCGCTGCATTTGTCGCAGCGCACTCTGCAGCGGCGCTTGCAGGAAGAGGGCACCAGCTTTCAGACACTGCTCGACGATACCCGCCGCGAACTGGCGGAGCAGTACCTGGCGCAGCCAAACATGACCCTGCTGGAAACCGCCTATTTGTTGGGTTTTGCAGACCCGAGCAATTTCTTCCGGGCCTTTCGCCGCTGGTTCGATGCTACCCCGGGCGAATACCGGGCGCGGATAGGTACCCCCGCGCCAGCGCCGGCGCCCGAACAGAGCGCCGAATCACCGGTCAGTGACGCCAGAACGCCGGCATACACAGTACCAGCACCGTAATGATCTCCAGGCGTCCGAGCAGCATGCCGAACGCCAGGATCCACTTCGCGGCATCCGGCAGGGTCGCGAAGTTGCCCGCAGGGCCAATGGTCTCGCCCAGCCCCGGGCCGACCCCCGATACGGTGCTGGCAGCGCCGGTCAGTGCCGTCATCCAGTCCACCCCAAGCAGCGACAGCAGCAGTGCGATCACGCAGATGGTGATGGCGAAGAAGAACGAGAAGGTCAGGATCGAACGGACGATTTCTTCGTCCAGGCGGTGGCCGTTGTACTTCTGCTTGATCACCGCGCGTGGGTGGATCAGCTGATTGAGGTTGGCCTTGAGTAGGATATAGGCCACCTGGAAGCGGAAGATCTTGATCCCGCCTGCCGTCGAGCCGGAGCAGCCGCCGATGAAGCCCAGGTAGAAGAACAGCATCAGCGAGAAGTTGCCCCACAGGCTGTAGTCGCCCAGGGCGAAGCCGGTGGTGGTGACCACCGAGGTCACGTTCAGTGCCACGTGGCGCAAGGCGTCGAGCCAATGCAGGTTGGTGGTGGCCCAGTACCAGGTACCCAGCACCAGCCAGGTCACCACCAACAGGGCCAACAAGCCCTGGACCTGCTGGTCCTTGATCAGCGCCTTGCGATTGCCACGCAAGGTGGACACATACAGGGCAAAGGGTAAGCTGCCGAGGATCATCACCACCACTGCGACCCAGTGCACGGCAGGCTGGGTCCACTTGGCCAGGGACTGGTCGGAGGTCGAGAACCCGCCGGTGGAAATCGCCGACATGGCATGGTTGATCGCATCGAACGCGTTCATCCCCGCCAGCCAGAAGGCCAGGCCGCCGAGCGCGGTGATGCCGATGTACACCGCCACGATCGACTTGGCGACCATGTGCGAGCGCGGCATGACTTTTTCGGAACGGTCGGAGGATTCGGTCTGGAACAGGCGCATGCCACCGATGCGCAGCAACGGCAGGATCGCCACGGCCATGGCGATAAAGCCGATACCGCCGAGCCAGTGCAGCAGCGAGCGCCACATCAGGATGCCGGGCGACATGGTGTCCAGGCCGCTGAGTACCGTGGCGCCCGTGGCGGTGATGCCGGACATGCTTTCGAAGAAGGCGTCGGTGTAGCTGATGTGCTGGGTCAGCAGAAACGGCAGGGCGGCGAAAATGCACACCACCAGCCAGCTGCTGACCGTCAGCAGGTACATGTCGCGCGGGCGCAGGTGCACATGTTCCGGGCGGCCGGGGATCACCAGGGCAAGCCCACCGATGAAGGTGATCATGCTGGCCCACAGGAACGACGGCAGGTCGCCCGTGCGATCGAAGATCACCAGGGTGGCCATGGGCACGACCATGCTGATCGCCAGGGTGATCAGGAAGATGCCGATGATGAAACCAATGATCCTTAAGGTCGGCAACGCCATGTGATCTGCTCTGACTCGAAACGGAAGGGCGCCATTCTACCTATGGACCTTTTTAAGTAAACGCTAGAATAGCCGCACATTTCTCTTCAGGGGGTAGCCGATGGAGGCTCTCGACGCATTGCTCAACCGTGTTTCCGTACCACGCCTGACGGAGCCTGCGCCCAATGCTGCGCAACGCGAGGCTCTGTTTCAGGCTGCCTTGCGGGCACCGGACCACGGCCAGTTGCGGCCTTGGCGCTTTTTGACGGTCGAGGGTGAGGGGCGTGAAAAGCTCGGCGCCTTGCTGGCCGACGCGGTAAAACTCGAGGGCGAAGCCACCGAGGCAGCCCTGGACAAGGCCCGGGCCATGCCGCTGCGCGCGCCGTTGCTGGTGGTGGTGATTGCCCGGGTACAGGATCACTTCAAAGTGCCTGCCTCGGAACAGCTACTGGCGGCAGGCTGTGCAGCCCACGGTATTCTGCTGGCGGCCCATGCACAGGGTATCGGTGCAGTGTGGCGCACCGGCGACCTGGCCTACAGCAAGCACGTGGCCAAGGGCCTGGGGTTGGTGGACAACGAAGAGATCGTCGCCTTCCTGTACCTGGGTACCCCGCTCAACGAGCCGCGCACGGCACCGGTGCTGGCAACTGCCGACTTTGTGACTGCCTGGGGGCAGTGAGGTATTTCGCGGGGCAAGCCCGCTCCTACGGTGTAGGAGCGGGCTTGCCCCGCGATGCTGTCAGGCGCTGCCAGGCCCGCTCAAGGGTAATTCCAGGCTGGCTACAAACCCGCCCTGCGGATGATTGCTCAAGTTCAGGCTCCCTCCATGACGCTCCGCTGCCTTGCGCGCAATGGCCAGGCCCAGGCCGTGGCCGGCGGCACTCTGCCCAGGCGCGCGGAAGAACGGCTCACCCAACTGCGCCAGGTGCTCTTCAGCCACGCCCGGCCCATGATCACGCACGCTCAACACGATCCGGTCGGTGTCGCGTTCGCCGGTGATCTCGATGGGCTGCCCCGGCGGATTGAAGCGCAGGGCATTGCGTAGCAGGTTGTCCAGCGCCCGTTCGATCAGGGTCGGCCAGCCCTGCAGGCTCAAACCGGTTTCATGCTGCAGTCGGATGTCCTGGTCCGGCGCACTGTGCTGGGCGTCCTTGTGGACAGTCTGCAACACCACATCCAGGTCTACCGGCTCGGACCGGGTCTGCTCGGCATCGACCCGGGCCAGCACCAGAATCTCACTGATCAGCGCTTCCAGGCGGTCGCACTCACGGGTAAGGCGTGGCCACAACGCCTCGCGCTGGGCAGGTTCGGCGCGTTCAGCCAGGGCCAGGGCGATGCGCAGGCGCGCCAGGGGCGAGCGCAGTTCGTGGGACACGTCACGCAACAGCTGGCGCTGACTGCCGATCATGCTCTGCAGGCGTGCACCCATGCGGTTGAAGTCGTTGGCCAGCACGCCGAACTCATCGCGCCGGTTGGCCAGGCGCGCCAGGCTGTTCTGTTGATAGGTGGTTTGCCCAAGGTCATGGACGGCGCCGCGTAGGCGGCTCAACGGGCGGGTGATCGACAGCGTCACCAGAAGGCTGAACAGGGTCAGCACCACCAGGGCAATGCCCAGCGCGCTGAGTGGCCAAAGCAGGCTCTCGCGGTGCCAGGCATCGAGCTCGGGGTGGGGAATGCGGTAGATCAGCAGGTAGGTCTCGCCGCTGTCGGCGCTGGTGTATTCCTCGGTCAGGCGGCGCCACGGCAGGCGGCGTTCGTCGTTGTGGCGACGGGCCTCGAACGCCGCGGCGCGACGGGGGAATGTACCGGGTACCACGGCATCGCCGCTGTCGTTGAGTACTTGCACGTCGATGTTGAATCGGTGCTTGCGTCGCTCGAGAAAGCGCTGGGCCGACTCCGGTCCTTGCTGTTCGTACAGTTGGGTCCATTTTGGTGCCAGGGTATTGAGGCCCGGATGGCGACTGAGAATCCAGGCGTCCTGGTTGAGCATGTGCCCGAGCAGGATGGACAGGCCCGCGACCAGGGCGATGGCCAGCCAGAAACTGGCCAGGATGCGCCAGAACAATGAACGCAAGGGAGGCTCCTTCAACGGCAAAAAGCCCGGCCTGCACAGGGGCAGGCCGGGCGGGTGGCTGACAGCTTACTGGGCCTTGTTGGCTTTTTCAGCCTTCCAGGCCTTGAACTCGTTCCATTCGGCGCGGCGTTGATCCTGCTCTTTCTTCAGCTCATCGAACTTCTTCTGCTGGTCAGGCTTGAGCAGGGCGCGGATGTCGGCCTGGGTCTTGTCCTTCTTGGCTTGCAGTTCGTCCTTCAGGGCTTTCTGGTCGGCTGCCGGGAGTTTTTCCAGGTAGCGCTTGGTGATTTCCTGGCGGCTCTTCATCTGCTCGCCCATCAGCTTGCCGATCTGCTGGCGCTGTTCGCGGCTCAGGTCCAGCTGGGCGAAAGGCGCTCCACCGCGGTGGTGATCGCCGTGGCGCGGGCCGCCTTCTGGCATGGCCATGGCGACGGTCGGCAGAGCGGCAGCGAACATCAGGGCGATAAGGGTCTTGCGCATGGTGTCTCTCCTTTCAAGGGCCGGTGATGACCGGATGAGCCCAGTGTAGGGAGGTCAAGGTCAGCGGCGGTCAGGCAAGGGTAAAGCTTGCGTAAAGATGGCCGGGCCCGCTGCTGACATTACAGGCTGTAGTAGTAGCCGCGGCTGCGCAGGGCAACGATGCGCGGGCGCCCGTCGGGGTGGGGGCCAACCTTCTTGCGCAAGTTGCTGACATGCATGTCCAGGCTGCGGTCATACAGGGTGAGCTTGCGGCCCAGGGCTATCTGCGCCAGCTCCTGCTTGTCCAGCGGCTCCCCTGGCTGGCGTAGCAGCGCTTCGAGGATGCGGCTCTCGGACAGGGTCAGGGTCAGTTCCTGCTCGTCGATGCTGACCACGCCCCGGGCGGGGCTGAAGCACAGGTCGCCGACTTCGATCCGGCTGGGGGTGCTGCTGGGGTGGCTGCGGCGCAGCACCGCGCGCAGGCGGGCGGTAAGCTCGCGGGGGTCGCACGGCTTGGCCAGGTAGTCATCGGCACCCAGTTCAAGGCCGAGGATCCGGTCCAGCGGCTCGCCGCGGGCCGAGAGCATCAGCACCGGCAACTCGGCATGCTCGCTGCGCAACTGCTTGAGCAGCTCGAGGCCACTGCCGTCGGGCAGCATCACATCCAGCACCACGGCAGCCGGCTCTTGCTCGGCCAGGGCCTTGCGGGCGCTCTGGCCGTCGTGGCAGGCACGAACTACGAAGCCTTCCTGGGTCAGCCAGCTGCCGAGCAGCTCGCAGAGTTCCTGGTCATCATCAATCAGTAACAGCTCGCTCATGACTCACTCAATTCAACCATTGCCGACGCTTTCTGTGTCCGCCGCAGGCAAAGATACCGCAGAGTGCAGCCAACAGGGCAACTGCACCACCAATCAGGAACCATTGTTGCTGGTCGGTGATCAGTCGCTCGGCCGGTTTGGCCTGGAATTCCTTGAGGGCCAGCTTCAATCGCTGGTTCTCTTGGCGCAGGCGTGCGAGCTGGGCGCTTTCGCGTTCGCTGTCGGCATTGTGCAGTTGCCGGGTCAGGACTTCGCGTAGACGCTCGCTTTCCTGCAAGCGCTGGGTAAGTTCAGTGATCTGGCTGCCGGCATGCAGCGAAAGCGGGGTGCTGGCCACGGGCTCTTCACCCAGGGCAAATGGGCTCAGCAACAGGCACAGCAGCAGGGACAACGGACCTTGACGCATTGGAACTCCTGATTCTTGTCGGTTCAGCAGGTTGTCGGCTGCCAGACGAGAATAATGAGCAGTAGCGTCGGTAAAAGGCGGGAGGCGGTGCGCCCGGGGGCGCACCGCATGCAGCAGGTTACGGCAGGACTTGCTTGAACGGCTTGACCACGACCTTGTCATACACGCCTGCGGCAATGTACGGGTCGGCATCGGCCCAGGCTTGCGCGGCAGGCAGGGAGTCGAACTCGGCGACGATCAGGCTGCCGCTGAAGCCGGCAGCACCTGGGTCGTTGCTGTCGATGGCCGGGTGTGGGCCTGCCAGGACTACGCGGCCTTGTTCCTTGAGCTGCTGCAGGCGCTCGATGTGCGCAGGGCGGGCGGCCAGGCGTTTTTCCAGTGAATCGGCGACGTCACTGGCGATGATGGCGTAGAGCATGTCAATCCTCGTGCTTCGGAGTGGAAGGCGGGGTGGTGGGGTCGCTGTCGTGCAGGTGTCGGGACAGGTACACGCCCTGGGCCACCAGGAACAGTACGGTCATGCCGAGGCTGCCGAATACCTTGAAGTCGACCCAGATGTCCTGGAAGGTGAAGGCAACGAACAGGTTGGCCGCGCCGCAGAACAGGAAAAAGCCGATCCAGGCCAGGTTCAGCCGCGACCAGACAGGCTCCGGCAGGCTGATGGCATGGCCCATGATGCGCTTGATCAGCACCCGGTCGCCGATGAAGTGGCTCCCGGCGAAGGCCACGGCGAACAACCAGTTGACCACCGGCGCCTTCCACTTGAGGAAGGTCTCGCTGTGGAACGCCAGGGTCAGGCCACCGAACACCAGGCAGGCGACCAGGGTCAGCCATTGGCCCTTTTCCAGCTTGCGCTGACGGATGAACAGGGCGCCGTAGACCACCACCGAGCTCAGGATCAGCATGGCCGTGGCACTGAAGATGCCCCCGAGTTCGAAACTGTGCCCGGCGAATTCGACGGCACGAGGTTCGAGCTTGAAGACGATGAAGAACAGGAGCAGCGGGATGAAATCGATGAATTGTTTCACAGTGGCAGCCAGAAGCAGGATGTGACGGCATAATAACAAACATCAATGACAGCGAAAGCGCCTCCTATGAATGTTGATCTGCACTGCCACAGTACGGCCTCCGACGGCGCCTTGTCGCCGACGGCACTGGTCGCCCGGGCCCATGAGCACGGCGTGCGGATGCTCTCGCTGACCGACCACGACACCCTCGAGGGCCAGGTCGAGGCGCGCGCAGCCTCCCAGGCCCTGGGGATGCAGTGGGTCAGCGGGGTGGAATTGTCCTGTACGTGGGGCGGCGCGACCATCCATGTGCTGGGCTACAACTTTGCCCTGGACGCCGAACCCCTGCTTGCGGCTATCGAGTCTTTGCACCGTGGGCGCTGGCTGCGCGCCGAAGAAATCGACCGACGGTTGGGCCTCAAGGGCATGCCTGGGGCGATGGACGGTGCGCGCGCCGTCCAGCAGGAGCTGGGTGACAGCGGCAACGCCCCGGCGCGGCCGCACTTCGCCGAGTTCCTGGTGCGTGCAGGGCACGTAAAGGACCGCGCCGAGGCGTTTCGCAAGTGGCTGGGCGCCGGCAAGCTGGGCGACGTCAAGTTGCACTGGCCGACCCTGGACGACACCGTCCAGACCCTGCGCCAGTCCGGCGCCTGGGTAAGCCTTGCGCATCCGATGCACTACGATTTAACCCGCAGCAAGCGCCGCCGGCTGATTGCCGACTATATTCAAGCAGGCGGCCAGGCACTGGAAGTGGTCAACGGGATGATGCCGGCCGAGCAGGTGGGCACCATGTCCATCCTGACCCGTGAATTCGGCCTGCTGGCCAGTGCCGGCAGTGACTTCCATGGCCCTGGCACCTGGGGTGAGATCGGTGCCTACCGGCCATTGCCAGAGGACTTGCCGCCCTTGTGGCGTCGATTCAAACATGAGCAGCCTATCGCGGCCGTCTGAACAGGAAGAGAACGTGAGTCAGTTTTTCCAGATTCATGCGGAGAATCCGCAACCGCGCCTGATCAAACAGGCCGTAGAAATCATTCGCAAAGGCGGTGTTGTTGTCTACCCGACCGATTCGTCCTACGCCATGGGTTGCCAGATTGGCGACAAGAATGCCGTAGAGCGCGTTCGGCGCCTGCGCCAGCTGGACAAGAACCACAACTTCACACTGATCTGCTGCGATCTCTCGCAAATGGGCCTGTTCGCCAAGATCGACACGGCCACCTTTCGATTGCTCAAGGCACATGTGCCGGGGCCCTACACTTTCATTCTCAACGCCACCCGTGAAGTCCCGCGGCTGTTGCTGCATGAAAAGCGCCGCACCATCGGCCTGCGCGTGCCGTCCAACCCTATCGCCCTGGCCCTGCTCGAAGAGCTGGGCGAGCCATTGATGAGCGTCAGCCTGATCATGCCCGGCGAAACCGAGCCGATGACCGACCCCTACGAGATTCGCCAGGCACTGGAGCACCATGTCGACTTGATCGTCGATGGCGGTTTTGGCGACTTGAAGGCCTCAACGGTGATCAACCTGGCCGGCGACGAGCCAGAGGTGATCCGCGTCGGTTGCGGTGACCCGGCGCCCTTCCTGGTCGAAGCGTGAGCCAGACGCCGACCACCGAGTCGACCCTCGACCCGCAAGCAGGAGCCCAGCAGGAACTGCCGCTGGTGCTGGTCTATGGCGAAGCCATGACCGAGATGCCGGTGGACCTATACATCCCGCCGGACGCCCTCGAGGTATTTCTCGAGGCCTTTGAAGGCCCGCTGGACCTGCTGCTGTACCTGATCCGCAAGCAGAACGTCGACATCCTCGATATTCCCGTGGCGGAAATCACCCGTCAGTACATGGGCTATGTCGAGCTGATGAAGACCGTGCGCCTGGAGCTGGCAGCCGAGTACCTGGTGATGGCAGCGATGCTGGCCGAGATCAAGTCGCGCATGTTGCTGCCGCGTTCGGTCGAGATCGAGGAAGAAGAGGGTGATCCGCGCGCCGAGTTGATTCGACGCCTGCAGGAGTATGAACGCTTCAAGGCCGCGGCCGAAGGTATCGATGGGTTGAGCCGAGTGGGGCGCGAGATCATCGTGCCGCGCCTGGAGGCGCCCCAGGCCAAGGTGCGCAAGTTGTTGCCCGACGTCAGCCTGGAGGAACTGCTGGTGTCGATGGCCGAGGTGCTGCGCCGGGGTGACCTGTTCGAGAGCCACCAGGTCAGCCGTGAGGCATTGTCGACCCGCGAGCGCATGAGCGAGGTGCTCGAACGCCTCAAGGGCGGTGGGTTCGTGCCGTTCGTCGAGCTGTTCACGGCCGAGGAAGGCAAGCTGGGGGTGGTGGTGACCTTCATGGCCATTCTTGAACTGGTGAAGGAATCCTTGATCGAACTGGTGCAAAATGAGCCCTTTGCGCCGATCCACGTCCGCGCCCGGGCCGAGTGACCACGAGCAACGCCATGAACCTGAACGATCCGCGCGACCTGGCGCCCCTGCTTGAAGCCTTTTTGCTGGCCTCGGGAAAACCACAATCGATGGAGCGGCTGTTCGAGTTGTTCGAAGAAGCCGAGCGTCCTGAGCCCACTGTGTTCAAGAAGGCCCTGGAAGTGCTGCGCAAGTCTTGCAGTGGCCGCGCCTTCGAGCTCAAGGAGGTAGCCTCGGGATATCGCCTGCAGATTCGCGAAGACTACGCCCCCTGGGTGGGGCGTTTGTGGGAAGAGCGCCCGCAGCGTTACTCTCGTGCGCTGCTGGAGACCATGGCGCTGATTGCCTACCGCCAACCCATTACCCGTGGCGAAATCGAAGACGTGCGGGGCGTGGCGGTCAACAGCAATATCATCAAGACCTTGCTCGAGCGCGAATGGATCCGCATCGTCGGGTACCGCGAAGTGCCAATCAAGCCTGCGATGTTCGCCACCACCAAGGCGTTCCTCGATCACTTCAACCTCAAGAACCTCGACGACCTGCCCGCCCTGGCCGAGCTGCGCGAAATGGAGCCCGAGCCGTTGCTGGAGCTGGATGACGCGCCGGTGCCCGCCCACCTGCAGGCCCTGGCCGACGAAAGCGCCGAGCCCGAAGCGCCGAAAGAGGAAGCCAGCTTTCGCAGCCTGCTGGTGGAACTCGACTCGATGGAAGAAGGGCTCAAGACCGATTTTGACGACCTGGTCGACGACACGGCGGCGGCCGAAGAAGCCGGGCACCTCGAGCCGGAGACGCCGCGCGAGTGATCGGCAGCCTTCGGGCAGAAACCCGCGGTGGCAAGGATAATTTCAGCTAGTCTCAGGTGCGCTCAGCGCGTGATCAGCGTATGATTCGCGACCATTTTGGCGCATGTTCGCCTTAATCAGTTTTCAGTACTTACACCGGGAGGTGCCCAGATGAGTGATAAAGATCTGCAAGAAACCCAGCCGTTGCCGCCATCAGGCGAGAAGCTGCAAAAAGTGTTGGCGCGTATCGGCGTGGGTTCGCGCCGCGATGTCGAGGCCTGGATCAGCCAGGGCCGGATCAAGGTCAATGGCAAAGACGCCACCTTGGGCCAGCGCGTCGACCTGCATGACGCGATTTCTGTCGATGGTCGCGTGATCAAGCGCGAAGAGTCTGCCGAGACCGTGCGCCGGGTCATCATGTACAACAAGCCCGATGGCGAAATCTGCACCCGTGACGACCCGGAAGGCCGTCCGACCGTGTTCGACCGCCTGCCACGGCCCAAAGAAGGCCGCTGGATCAACATCGGTCGCCTGGACATCAATACCACTGGCCTGCTGATGTTCACCACCGACGGTGAGCTGGCCAACCGCCTGATGCACCCTTCCTACGAGATGGACCGCGAATACGCGGTGCGTGTGCGTGGTGAAGTGGACGAAGACATGATTGCCCGCCTCAAGGCCGGTGTCGTGCTCGAAGACGGTCCGGCGCGCTTCACCGATATCCAGGAAGCCCCGGGAGGTGAAGGTTTCAACCACTGGTACCACTGCGTGGTGATGGAAGGTCGCAACCGTGAGGTGCGGCGCCTGTGGGAATCCCAGGGCCTGGTGGTCAGCCGCCTCAAGCGCGTGCGCTTTGGTCCGGTGTTCCTCAACTCCGACCTACCGATGGGACGCTGGCGCGAAATGAGCCAGCAGGAAGTCGACATCCTGGCGGCCGAAGTAGGCTTGACCCCGGTTGCCATGCCGACCTTGAACCACAAGTCCAAGGACAAGCTGGAGCGCCTGCAGCGCAAATCCACTCGTCCGCTGGGGCGTGGTGAGCGGGTGCGTACCCTGCGCCCGGCCCAGGATGCAGGTAGCGCCGAACGTCCTGCGCGCCAGCCGCGTGGGGAAGAGCGTCCGGCGCGCCAGCCGCGAGACGAAGCCCCGCGCAAGGGCTCGGGCCGTGGAAGCAGCACCGTGGCCGAGCGCCCGAGCGACATGAACAAGCGCGGCAAGCCTGCGCCGAAGCGTCCGGGCAGCACCCGTAACAAGCCTCGCCCGTAAAGCGTAGGAGCGAAAAATAGCCAACCTTCGGGTTGGCTTTTTTTTGCCTTAAAAAACCGAGTCTTACAGAAACTTCCCGAAGGCATGGAAAGTTTTTGAACCGTAATGTAAATAAAACGTTACAAAAGCTGGCGCCTTTGCCGGGCCTTCCTGCCGCTTTTCGAAGCTGTAAACAGAACTTGCCGAAATGCCCACGCTAAAGCGGTTTCCGTGAACGTCAACGGCTTGCCCCGAGGCCGCTGGGGGGGTGAGATGTGCCCCATTGCCGTGTGCAAAGCCAGGGCCGGAGAGCCGGGCATTCAATAAGAACAAATGGAGGCGCCATGTACGCCGATTACTCCCAAAGGCTTGAACCTTTCCTCAGGACCGGTGCGTTTTGTCATCAGACAGTCACGCAACGTGTTGACCCCTGCGCGTCTGCAGGGGTATACAATGCGCCGCGTTTTAACTGTGACCCCAATGCGTACCGCGCACTCTTGCTGACACCCGGCTGATTCGACCACGGCGTTCGCCCTGGACGGGCAGCAGTTGGCCAAGACCCTCAAGGTAACCACCTTGTTAATTCCGCTGCGCCACGAGCGTGGTGGGTCCGATTCCGTCACAGATAAAAACAAGCAGGTGACTTCGTTCATGAGTGGACAAAACACGCATTCAGGCGAGCTGAAACGCGGCCTGAAAAATCGCCATATCCAATTGATCGCCCTGGGCGGCGCGATTGGTACCGGCCTGTTCCTGGGTTCGGCCGGGGTGATGAAGTCGGCGGGTCCGTCGATGATCCTCGGCTATGCGATCTGTGGCTTCATCGCCTTCATGATCATGCGCCAGCTTGGCGAAATGATCGTCGAAGAGCCGGTGGCAGGTTCCTTCAGTCACTTTGCCCACAAGTACTGGGGCGGTTTCGCAGGCTTTCTGTCGGGCTGGAACTGCTGGGTGCTGTACATCCTGGTTGGCATGTCGGAGCTGACCGCCGTCGGCAAGTACATTCACTACTGGTGGCCGGAGATCCCCACCTGGGCCTCGGCGGCAGCCTTCTTCATCCTGATCAACGCCATCAACCTTGCCAACGTCAAAGTCTTTGGCGAGGCCGAGTTCTGGTTTGCGATCATCAAGGTGCTGGCCATTGTCGGCATGATCGCCCTGGGCAGCTGGATGCTGACTACCGGTAGCGGCGGCCCGCAAGCCTCTGTCAGCAACCTGTGGGAGCACGGTGGGTTCTTCCCCAATGGCGTGAGCGGCCTGGTGATGGCGCTGGCGATCATCATGTTCTCTTTTGGCGGCCTGGAAATGCTCGGTTTCACCGCTGCTGAAGCCGACAAGCCGAAAACCGTGATCCCCAAGGCGATCAACCAGGTGATCTACCGCATCCTGATTTTCTACATCGGTGCCCTGGTGGTACTGCTGTCGCTGACCCCGTGGGACAGCCTGGTCACCAGCCTCGATGCAGCGGGTGGCACCTATGGTGCCAGCCCGTTCGTGCAGGTGTTCTCGCTGCTCGGTAGCGATGTGGCTGCTCACATCCTCAACTTCGTGGTACTGACCGCGGCGTTGTCGGTGTACAACAGCGGCACTTACTGCAACGCCCGCATGCTCTATGGCATGGCCGCGCAAGGCGATGCCCCGGCAGGCCTGGCCAAGATCGACAAGCGCGGTGTGCCGGTGCGTTCGATCCTGGCCTCGGCTGCCGTGACCCTGGTCGCCGTGTTGCTCAACTACTTCATCCCGCAGCATGCGCTGGAGCTGCTGATGTCGTTGGTGGTGGCTGCCCTGGTGATCAACTGGGCGATGATCAGCTACTCTCACCTCAAGTTCCGCCAGCACCTGAACAAGACCGGCCAGACGCCGCTGTTCAAGGCCCTGTGGTACCCCTACGGCAACTACATCTGCCTGGCCTTCGTGGTGTTGATCCTGGGCATCATGCTGCAGATCCCGGGTATCCAGATCTCGGTCTATGCGATTCCGGTCTGGCTGCTGGTGATGGTTGTCTGCTACAGCCTCAAGGCCAAGCGCGGCAAGCGTGTGGCAAACGTCGCTGTCGAAGCGCTGAAGCCCTGAGTAACCGCTGTTGCCTCGAAACGCCCCGCATTGCGGGGCGTTTTGCGTTTACAGGTAGACGATCTCGATGGTTGCCGCGCCGTCCAGGAGAATGTCCTGGCGCAGGTCCAGGTCCAGCGTGGGCGCGATCACCGGCTTGATCTCGATGCTGGTGCTCAGCGTACGAAACGGCACCGGCCCCTTGACGGTGTTGTCTTCATCGGTGAGGGCGAGCAGGGTCTTGCTGGTGATGCTGTTGCTCTGGGCGCTGGAACTACTCCAATAGGTGCCGCCGCCGGTGGAGTAGGTCAGGTAGACCGCAGGTAACTGATCGGCGCTGGTCAGCTTCGGGTCGAAGACCACTTCATAAAGGCCGATGCGGTTGTCGGAGGCATCCAGGCCCAGGCCATAGAACACCATGGAGTTGACCAGCGCGGTGCCGTCGCGGTTGTCGTGCATGAGCAAGGCATAACGCGCCGGGCTGTCGCAGTTGATGCTCAGGTTCAGGTGTCGGCTGGGCAGGCGTGTGCGCCGCTCGGCCTGTAGCGATTGCGCGGCAATGGTGCCGTAGTCCACCACGCCATTGTTCGACAGCTGCGGGGTGCAGGCTGCCGGTTGGATCTGCCAGTGCAGGTCAAGAGGGGTGGTGGCGCCTGTGGCGGGTGCATGCAACTGCCCGCTGGCGGTGGACTGGATCATGTCGCGGACCTGGAAGGCTGACGCTGACAACTCGCCCTCGAAGGTCAAGGTCAGGCTCAGGCTACGCCCGCCAAGTGCCTGCCCTGCACGAACCGGCGCTACGCCCTGTTGCGGGCGCCAGGCCAGGCTGGCCGCGGCAGGCCCCGGGGAGGCGCCGGGGTGACTGAGCAGGCCCAGCTCGACTGGCTCGCCATCCACCACGGCATTGCTGGCCTTGATGCGCAACAGGCCACTGTCGTTCAGACGCCAGCGTTCGTTGTCCAGGAACTCTGCCTTGAAGAACAGACCGAGGTCGTTGGGGTTGGTACAACTGAGGTGGATCTGGACGGTTTTTTCGGGCAAGGCCAATGTGGGTTGCTGCGGGCTGAGCCGGGTACGATCAATGGTTCCGTAGTCGATCTGCTCGGGGCTGCTCAGCAGCCGGCAATCGTCGGCCTGGGCGGCCAAGGGCGGCAGAACACCGGCAAGGGCCAGGGCCAGGGGCAGCAGTCGTTTCATGGTGACATCCTTGGTCGGGCGATAGCGTGAAGGGACGGCGCTTCAAGCACAGGTGCGCTGGACGCTGGTGTAGTAGGTGCGTTGTGGCTCATCCGGGGTGGCATCGAGGGTGACCCGGCATTCACGGGCGTGCGGATCGCTGACGATCAGGTGGCTGATGTCTTCGCTGCTGTCGATGAACACCAGGCCACCGGGTTGGACGAGGCTGATGAAGCGGCCGCGGTCATCGAACACCGAGGCGCCGGTGGGCAATGGCTGGCCCTGGCCGTCGGTGAGGGTCAGAAGCATCCGCCGTACGCTCCAGGCGTTGAAGGTCAGGCGCGGTACGGCACCACGGCTGGCCTTGAGTACGGCGGCGCCTTCCTCGATATTGACGTTGAGCGGCAGGCTCTGGTTGTCGACCTCTATGGGGCTGCGGCCATAGGCACTCAAGGCCGGGATCACGGCGCGGCCGCCAAGATCTGTCCATACCGGGCCATTGGGGGTGCTGGCCTTGACGCCTGGGGTGTCGGTCACTGTGAGAATGGCGAACGTATCGCGAATGGGGTAGGGCGAAGGGGTTATGCCGGCTTCATGAAAGGCCAGCCCCCCGCGCAGGCCAATGTTGTAGTTGGCGTCGCGCCCGTCACCGGCATAGTTGAGGTCCAGCTGGGTGTAGCGCGGCGTTGCCGAAAGGCCCGCGCTGGCCAGGTTGTTGCTGTCCCCCGAGCGGTGTTCGGCACCCAGGCGGTAGCCGAAACTATCGCTGACCTGCTGTTGGTAGTTCACGCTGCTGGTGCTGTCATTGTCGCGGTGGCGCACGCTGCTGCGTACGCGGCCTTTGCTGCCCAGGGGCAGGCTGACGCTGAGGTAGACCGCATCGCCATTGTCGCTACTGGTGTTGCCTAGCGACTTTTCCACAGACGCCGACACACTGATCCCGTTGTAACTGTCGCCCCAGGACAGGAACAGACGTTGGCCGCTGTCGTGTTCGTAGTAGGTGGTCTGGGTGTAGCCCAGGCTGAAGCTGCCAATGGCCGGGCTTGCCCAGCGCAGGCTGGCACTGAGTTGGTCGCGGTAGCTGGAAAAAGCGCTGTCGTTGTCGCGGTAGGTGCTGTCGAGAAGTTCGCGGTAGCCACGGCTGCGGTGATTGCCGGCAATCAGGCTCGACCATCGGTCGTGCAGTTGCCAGTTGAGCTGGCCACCCAGTTGCAGCCCCTGCCTGTCCTGCGTGGTGGCCTGCGAGCCAATCGCAAGCAGCTGGCCACTCAAGCTCGGTATCAGGGCGCCGTCAATCGTGGCGCCAACGCTCTGGTAGCCCTGGGCCAGGATCAGGCCGCTGCTCAGGCTTGACGTCTCGCCCAGGGCGCCCGTCTGGCCCAGGCTCAGCACTACCGGCTCGTCGGCTTCATCGCTGTAGCTGCGCACAACCCCGGCGCCTAGGCTGAAGCCGCGTCGAGGTGGCGCGGCCGCAGCCAGGCTGGCCGGGACGCGAAAGCTGCGGCGCTCGCCGTTGGTTTCGATCACTGTGACTTCGAGGTCCGAGCGGGAAGTCAGGCGCGGAATATTACTGATGCTGAACGGGCCGGGTTGCACCACGGTGGAGTACAGCAAGGCGCCATTCTGGTGAACTTCAACCCGCGCCTGGCTATTGGCGATGCCTTGTACGCTGGCGTTATCCAATTGCGACAGCAAGCCATGTTCCGGGGTGACCTGGGCGCCGATGATCTGCGCGCCGTTGAGCACCGGGTTGACCAGGTTGATTTCCCCCGCCTGGAAGATACTGCGGCGCTGCACAAAACTGCGCTGCACAAAGGTATCGAGCATTTCGCTGTGTATCCTGCCGTCGGTGCGACTGTGTACCTGGCGGCTGCGCAGGATCCAGTTATCGGCATTCAGGCCGATTTCGGTGTTGGCCGCCGCGTAGCGACTCGACTCACCGCCATAGCGGTTGAAGGTGTCGAACAGGTCATAGTTGAACAGGCCGGCGACACCTCCCTGGCTGTAGCCATCGATGCTGTAAGGCCGCCGCTCCAGGGCGGGTTCGGGGACTATCAGCCGTACCCGCTGCTGGCCCGGGTTGAGTTCCACCTGCATCTGCGGGTAGGCCTCGCTCAAGTCCCGGCAGTCGGGCGCCAGGGGGACCTTCGGTTCATCGACTACCGTTGGCCAGTCGGCGGGCCTTGCGATCCCGGCCAATCGCAGCAAGGCGTCGTCGAAGCACAAGGCGCCGCTGGTGTCGAAACGCGCTTGGGCAGCGCCTTTGTCATGACCGTTGACGTTCAGGTCGATGTATTGCCTGCCTGGGGCAAAACGCACCTGTTGGCTGAACAGCTGGGCCAGTTGCGGGTCGATGCCGCGCAGGCGCAGTACTTCGTGGTCGAACGCGGTGGATTGCACGGTGGCGTTCGAGGCATGGACAAGCTTGATGGGTTCAAAGCTGATCATACCCAGGCAAAGCCCGGCCAGCAGATGATCCCGGCAGCTGAGGCTGCTCTTGTTAGGAAGGGCGGCTATCACTGGATGCTGGCCTCGTAAGGGGCAGTGGTATAACCGTATACCGTCGCCGGTTGAAAGCGCACGGTGTTGGCAGCGCCGGCGTTGGCGGGCAGCTCAAGGCTCAGGTGTTCGTTGGCCAGCAAGTAGCTGCGGGGAAGATCCACGCGCAACTGGCCTGGGGTGAGCAGCAGTTCACGACCCAGGCGTACCACGTAGGGGGTGTTGTTCTCGACCCGCAACTGATTGCCCTCCAGGTGCCAGGTCAGCCCCTCCCAGGGCGAGCGATTCTTTGCCAGGCCCTTGGGGTGGAGGATGACCGGCAGGTTCTGGCGCACGCCGAAGCTCACCCGCATAGCGCCGGTGGTGCTGGGGGCTTGCTCGCGAATGCCCTCGAAGATCACCCTTTTCAGACGCTGTTCCTTCAGCGGCTCCGTGCCCACGTAATGGAACAGCACCTGCTGCTCGTGACCTGCCTCGACCCGGGTCACGGTAGGTTGCACCACCAGCAGGTTGTCCTGGTCTTCGGGCAGGTTCTCGATGAACACGGCCAGTAAAGAGGGGTGGGGGTCGGTGTTGGTCACCAGGAAGGGGCTGCCGCTGGCCTTGGCTTCCTCGACAATCACTACCGAGGATTTGGGCACCATGCCGTCAGCCTGGGTCGTGCTTGCATGGGCAAACAGGAAAAATGCAGGCAGCAGGGGGCCCGCAACAATGTTGAGTAGTTTTTTCATGGTATCGGTTCGTTGTTGGCGCGCGACGCAAGCCCCTTTGTGTCAACTCCATTGAACTACTGGAAGGAGGTGCGCCGGCCGGGTATGTGTCATGAAGGGGCGAGCATCCGCTGTTCGCTCCCAAAGGTGAGTCAATGTCTCAGAGGTAGCGGATCTCGAACGTGGTGCTACCGTCGAGCTGCACGTCGCTGCTGAAGTCGATTGTAGAGTCGACCCGTGCGTATACCAGTAGGGTGGTGCTCAGGTTCTGTGCCGGTGTCGGGCCGCTGCTGACGTCGTTTACGTCTCCGAAGCCGTATAGAAAGTTCGGACGATCTTGAGCGCGCTGAAAGGGCCCGACGGCATTGCTCCAACTTTGTCCCCCATCTAAAGACGAGATTCTGTCCCGCAGTACATCATCTACCAAGGCCGGTGTGGTATGTATCGTCATGTAGCCGATTTTTTCCTCGTTGTGCATGCCAAGCCCATATCGAAGAGGTGACTCAGGGGCGCTCTCTATGCGGTTATCGCTGTTGATGAGTGCAAATCGTGTTGGTGCACCACATTTGATGCTCAGGTCCAGCCGCTTTTCTGGAAGTCCGTCAGGGATCAGGTCGGCAAAGGAAACGCGGCCAAAGTCAATCACTCCCCCATTGCTCAGTGTTGGCGTGCAGGCTGAAGGCATGAGGGTGCCGGTGAGGGTTACCTCGGTTGTGGAGGCGATGGTCTGGGTAGCGGCAAGGGCTATGACAAGGGATAGAGGGACTACGGATATTTTCATTATTGTGACCTAGTTGAGTATTCAGGGATCTGGCTATCCCTTTCAGTTCAAGTGCAGGGGTGCGGGCTCAGAGGTACATGATGTTGAAGGTGACACTGCCGTCGATCGGGATCTCTTCGTTGAACGGCAGGGTGTTGGAGATCATGCTGGTGATATCAAGGTTTGCACTCAGGCGAGTGGCGGGGACAGGCATCGTCTGAGCACCGAAGGCAACGCGAGTGGCCGGACTTTTCTGCGAGGGGGAGAAGTACAGGAACAAACCCGCGAACCAGGTTTGTCCGGCGTTGTAAGAGACCAGTACTTTGCTTGGTGTGCCATCCAGTTCAGGGTCGCTGAGGCCTATCGCCAACGCGCCAACCTGCTGTCCCTTGTGCATGCCCAGGCCGTGGCTGAAGGTACTGCTGCTGGAACTTTCATGTCGGTTGTCGGTGGTGATCAGTGCGTACGATGTTTCGCTTGCGCATTGGATGGTCAGGCTCAGTTGCTTGTCTGGAAGCTTGTAATGATCGTCGTGAGCTTCAAGTTCCTCGATAGACACTCCGCCATAGTCGACCAGGCCGCCATTGCCCAGGGTGGGCGTGCATGCCGAAGGGGTGAGGGTTCCGGTGAGGGTGACTTCGGTGGAGGAGGCCAGGGCATGGGTGCTGGCCAGGGTCAAGACAAGCGAAAGGGGGGCGACGAGTTTCTTCACTGTTGGTTCCTTCATAGGTGATCGCGTTGATTACCTTTGGCAGGTGGGTGAGGGCTTCTGACGTCCCTCTTGGTCGAATATTCAGGCTATGGATCAGAGGTACTTGATCTCGAGGGTGCTGTTGCCGTTGAGCTCGATGTCGTCGGTGAAGGGCAGGTCTTCATTGATCGAGCCCTGGATGCGCATGACGGCGCTCAAGGTGGTTGTGGGTTGCGGGTTGGTAGTGCCGAAGGCCAGCCTGAAGTCTTGAGCCGTGGTCGAGTCGCGCAGCAGGACAACGTCGCTCGGTCTCCAGGTGGCGCCACCGTCCAATGACTCCAGTGCACCCAGCTGCTGGCCATCGACCTGGGCGGTCTGGAACGCCATCGAATAACGCCCGATGGGCATCGTCTGGTAGGTGCCCATGCCGAAGTGGATATCGCCGATGGTGCTGGCAGAGCCGCTAAGGTTGTCGGTTGCGATCACGGCTATTGGCGCTTCGGCACCGCAGCTGATGGACAGAGTCAGCGTTCTGTCCGGCAGTTGGAAGTTGTCGAGGGTCTCGGCATGGATCGGGCCGTAGTCCACTACCCCGTTGTTGCTCAAGCTTGGGGTGCAGGCCGTCGGTGTGATGGTGCCTATGACGCTCAGTTCAGTGGTGGAGGCGAAGGCGTGGGTGCCAGCCAGTGCGGCGACGAGGGAGAGGGAGAGTGCGGACTTCTTCACAGATTTTTCCTTTCTTGGTTCTTGTGTTGGGTGGGGCGGATGTCCCGTTTTTTGAATGCAGAAAACCTTCACTGGCCGTTTGGGGGCAATGTGCAGGTCTGCAGTCGACGGGATTCTTTAAGGCCGGTGAGGCCATGTGTCTCGGGTATGGCTACAGGTACTGGACCTCGACGGTCAGGCTGCCATCCATGAGCGATTGATCGAAGTGGAGGGTGTCGTTGCGTACCCAGCCGCTGACTTCCAGCTCCAGGCTCAGGTGCTGTGCGGGCGTTGGGCTGGTGCTGCCGGTGGACGCAAAGCCGAAGCGTGTATCGGGGCGGTCGCCCAGGTGCTTGAGCAATGCGCTGGTCAAGGGCGTCCAGGTCTGGCCCTTGTCAGTGGAGTAGAGGGTATCTGCCGGAAGATTGTCGAGCCGGACAGTGCCGCCCGACCAGCCCGCGGTATAGAATCCGATGGGTTCACCGCCAACGGTGCGACCCAGGCCAAAGGTGCGGGCTTCGCCGGCGGCGTTGCTGTCGCGGCGATTGCCGGTAGCCACCAGGGCCAGCGGCGTTGGCGCACCACAGCTGACAAGCAGGGTCAGGTTGCGCAGGGGGAGGGTGGAGTGTGAGGGATCTTCGGGATCGATCGGCAGTTCAGGAATGCTGAGGTCGCCGTAGTCCACTCGGCCACCCATCGAGAGTGAGGGCGTGCAAGCGGACGGTGTAAGGGTGCCGGCCAGGCTGACGTCAGTGGTGCTGGCATTGGCCCCAAGGCTGACGACGGCCAGCAACGCTGTCAGGGTGCATGGCGTTTTGTTGCTCATGACTCGGTCCTTTGACTAAGGGAAGGAGCCTCCGCGCCGGTGCAGACTCAGTTCAAGCGTCGACGCTGGAAGGTACTTCGGGTAATAACCGAAATTCGGCATTACCCGTTACCAGGAACAAATCCTGGTCCTGTGTCGTCCATGACGGTACTGCGGGTACATAGGGTGATCGTTGATGCGGCAAATGTGCTTTGCTTAGGATTGCCTGGCCGAAAGCACCATAGGCAGGCTGCCCAGCATGTTCGTCTGCGTTGTCAGGGTGCTGATTATGCCCAATAAAATGTTCCTGTAAAGAGGTGGTGTTTGAAAAATTGTGCATCAAGCGCACCAAAATCAGTGGAAAGTGGAGAGCGTCTGCGCCAGGAGCGCACTCGCCTCGGGTTACGGCAGGATGACTTTGCCAGCCTGGGCGGCGTCAATCGCAACACCCAGGGCAGCTACGAAAAAGGCGAGCGCAATCCTGATGTCGCTTATCTGGCTGCGGTGGCGCGGGTGGGGGTGGATGTGAGCTTCGTGATTACCGGAATGCGCAAGGTCGATACCGCGCAGGAACTGACCGAGCCGGAGCAGCGCCTGCTGACGCGTTATCGCTCGCTGGCCAGCACTGACCAAGAAATTGTGCATCGAGTGGTCGGGGCAATGGTCAGCGCGACGAGTGAGGTCAACTAGGACTGCACCTTTTTCCTACGAAATAATCAGACCGATAAAGGTTAATTTCAATACGATTCCCCGTAACGTCTTTCCTTCCAGAAATCCAAGGGAAGGATGGTCATGTCCAAGTACAAAACCTGCTCGTCCTATCGGGCAGCTGACATTCGCCCTGATAGCCCGTTGAACGAATCCGAGTGCGACCTGGTAATGCTGTTCCGACAGTTATCCTCGGTCGATCAGGTCCGTGTTCGACGAGTGGTCGAGGTATTGGCCCGGAGTACATCCGCCATGGTCGACGAAGCCTCATGAGACTGTGGCCTGTAAAGTTATTTGCTGTTTTTCAAGGGTAGGTGAAGGTGCAACTTTCAAACGCAGTGCAATTGCCCGATGACGAGATCGAGCTGACGGCCATCCGCGCCCAGGGCGCCGGCGGGCAGAATGTCAACAAGGTCTCCAGCGCCGTGCACCTGCGCTTCGACATCCAGGCTTCGTCACTGCCGCCGTTCTACAAGGAACGCTTGTTGGCCCTGCGCGACAGCCGTATCACCCGCGATGGGGTGATCATCATCAAGGCCCAGCAGTACCGCACCCAGGAGCAGAATCGCAACGATGCGCTGGAGCGCCTGCGCGAGTTGATACTCTCGGCAATCAAGGTCGAGAAGGCGCGACGCCCGACCCGACCGACCCTGGGATCGAAAACCCGGCGGCTGGACACCAAGAGCAAACGCGGAGCAATCAAGGCCGGACGCGGCAAGATCGATTATTGAGGCGGGAGATGACGCGCAGGCGGCGAAGAGATTCTTGACGGTGTGAAAACGTGTTGACGGGTAGTCCCTGCATCAGCCGTTTTCACACAGTCTGATTGTTGCGCGGTTATTCCTGGTCGGCGCTTGAGGTGTCGTCGCCGTCGTGGTCAGCCTGGGCTGCTTCGGCGCTGTGAGTGGCAGGTGTCTGCTCTTCTGGGTTCAGGCTTGGGAAGGGAAGATTCGGGATTTCATGCATCTCGTCGTTCCTCGCAAGTGTGTGGAAAGGCTGCGCAAGGCGCGCGTGGCTTGTAAAAAGCCTGTGCAGGATACAGGAAGCTGAATGACAGTATGAATTTTCCTGCTGATTGGTGGTGAAGCCTGCGGGAGCCAGCTTGCCGGCAAGCCGGCTCCCACATGACCTGCTAAGGGTTTACCGGCAGACGTCAGCGATCGCTGCCGCCAATGCCCCAAGGCGCGCAGCATCGGCCCCGGCGACATTCGCCCGGCCCGTGCCGACCATGTACACACTGTGGCGCTCACGCAATTGCTTGACCTGCTCTGGCGACAACCCAGTATAGGAAAACATCCCTCGCTGTTCGGCAATGTGGGCAAAACGCTCGTTCAGCCCATGGGGCGCAAGCGCCTCGACCAGGCCGACGCGTAGCTGCGCAATACGCTGGCGCATGGCCTCGACTTCTTCGATCCACAGGCGCTTGAGATCTGCATCGCCAAGAATCTGCGCCACCACCGCAGCACCATGATCCGGTGGCGTCGACCACAGATTGCGGGCCAGCCAGGCCAGTTGGCTGCGGACATCCTGCAGTTTTTCGGCATCGTGGCTGCACACCAGCAGCGCGCCGGTGCGGTCACGGTACAAGCCGAAGTTCTTGGAGCAGGAGCTGGTGATCAGCAGCTCGGGCAGTTCGGCGGCGAACAACCGGACGGCCCAGGCGTCTTCTTCCAGGCCATCGCCAAAGCCCTGGTAGGCAAAGTCGATCAGCGGCAGCAGGTCGCGGCGGCGAACCACCTCCAGCACAGCGCGCCAGTCATCCTGCGACAGGTCGAAACCGGTCGGGTTGTGACAGCAGGCATGCAGCAATACCACGTCACCCTTGGGTGCCGCTTCCAGTGCAGCCAGCATTCCCGCTACGTTCAGGCGGTTGTCCGCGCCGACGTAGGGATAGTGGCTGACCTCGAGGCCGGCGCCGGCAAAAATGGTTTCGTGGATCGGCCAGGTCGGGTCGCTCAGCCAGATACCGCGACCTGGCAGGCAGTGCTCGATGAACTCTGCAGCGAGGCGAAGGGCACCGGTACCCCCCGGGGTCTGGGTGGCGCCGGCGCGCTTGTTGCTGAGCAGTGAGGAATCACTGCCCAGCACCAGCTCGCTGATCAACCGGCCGAAGTCCGCATCGCCATGACCGCCGATGTAGCTCTTGCTGGTCTGCTGGTCGAGCAGGCGCTGTTCGGCCTGCTTGACCGCCGCCGGAATCGGCGTCAGGCCCTGGGCATCCTTGAACACGCCGACGCCCAGGTCGAACTTGTTCGGATTGCTGTCTTTGGCATACGCCTCCATCAGCCCCAGGATCGGATCACCCGGTACGCGCTTGATCGCGTCGAAGTGCATTACTTGCGGCCTTCGGCGGTTTTGGCGACCTCGTCGGTACGCGCTGCCATGATGAAGTCGTTACGGTGCAGGCCTTTGATCGAGTGGCTCCACCAGGTCACGGTGACTTTGCCCCATTCGGTCAACAGGCCTGGGTGATGGCCTTCGGCTTCGGAGATTTCGCCCACAGCATTGGTGAAGGCCAGGGCGTGTTTGAAATTCTTGAACAGGAAGACTTTTTCCAGCTGCATGATGCCGTCACGGACTTCGATGTTCCAATCCGGGATCTGCTTGATCAGTACCGGCAGTTCTTCGTCGCTGACCTGTGGAGCATCGGCACGGCAGGCTTCGCAATGGGCTTGGTTCAAGGCGTTCATAAGGTTTTCCGCAAGTGGTTTGTTATTGGTTTGCAAGGCCGCTCAGGCAGCGACCTTGGGTGGGAATTTCGGTGCGTGCAGGCCCATTTTCATTGCAGTGTGGACCATGCCCATGATGTCTTCGTGGGCCAGGTCGAACAGTCGCTTGAGATTGGGCAGGGCAAAGTACAGCGGTTGCAGGATGTCGATTCGATACGGCGTGCGCATGGCTTCCAGCGGGTCGAAGGCCTGGTGCTCGGGCTCATCGGACAGGCTGTAGACGGTCTCCTTTGGCGAAGAGAGGATGCCGCCGCCGTAGATCTTGCGCCCCTGTGGGGTGTCGACCAGGCCGAATTCGATGGTCATCCAGTACAGCCGCGCCAGGTAAACGCGTTCTTCTTTGGTCGCCTGCAGGCCAAGCTTGCCGTAGGTGTGGGTGAACTCGGCAAACCAGGGGTTGGTCAGCAGCGGGCAGTGGCCGAAGATTTCGTGAAAAATGTCGGGCTCTTGCAAGTAGTCGAGCTCTTCTTCGGTGCGAATGAAGGTCGCCACCGGGAAGCGCTTGCTGGCCAACAGTTCAAAAAAGGTCTGGAAGGGGATCAGTGCAGGTACCCGGGCAACTTGCCAGCCAGTGGTGGCGCCCAGCACTTTGTTGATTTCGCCCAACTGCGGAATGCGGTCGTGCGGCAGGTTCAGTTGGTCGATGCCGTCCAGGTATTCCTGGCACGCGCGACCTTCGATCACCTTCAACTGACGGGTAATCAGGGTGTTCCACACCGCGTGCTCTTGCTGCGGGTAGTCGATAAACCCTTGCGCATCGGGCTCGCGAGCCACGTATTGCGTCTGTTTCATACTGCTCTCCTGCTGAGGGCCTTTTTTGTTATGTGATCAAGCCGTTGCTTAAGTGATAACCCGCAGGGCGGCACTTTGCATCGGCGCGGGCCTGTGACAGTGATGGGTGTCGCCTTCAATTCGTAACGATAACTTTACAAAAAAGACAAAAGGCCGAAAAATCGACGGCGACCGCGGTGATGTTTTTCGGTTTTTGTCACGTTTTTTTTACGAAAATTCTTCGGTCCCGGTAAATAAATGCCTGCCGGGTTGGCGCCCAGGCTCGTTGTAGACCTACTAGTAGGACATTTCATGCGTATCAAAGTGCACTGCCAGAACCGCATCGGCATTCTGCGCGACATCCTCAACCTGCTGGTGGAGTACGGTATCAACGTCGCCCGTGGCGAGGTGGGAGGCGAGCATGGCAATGCCATCTACCTGCATTGTCCGAACCTGATCAATCTGCAGTTCCAGGCCCTTCGGCCCAAGTTCGAGTCGATCACCGGCGTGTTTGGGGTCAAGCGGGTAGGGTTGATGCCCAGCGAGCGGCGGCACATGGAGCTCAACGCCTTGCTCGGCGCCTTGGATTTTCCGGTCCTGTCGATCGATATGGGGGGCTCCATCGTCGCCGCCAACCGGGCAGCCGCGCAGTTGCTCGGAGTGCGGGTGGATGAAGTCCCCGGCATTCCGCTGTCACGCTATGCCGAGGACTTCGATCTGCCGGAGCTGGTGCGGGCCAACAAGTCGCGGATCAATGGCCTGCGGGTCAAGGTCAAGGGTGATGTGTTCCTGGCCGATATTGCCCCGCTGCAGTCCGAGCACGATGACAGCGAGGCCCTGGCGGGAGCGGTGCTGACCCTGCACCGCGCCGATCGCATTGGCGAGCGCATCTACAACGTGCGCAAACAGGAGCTGCGTGGTTTCGACAGCATTTTCCAGAGCTCGCGGGTGATGGCGGGCGTGGTGCGTGAAGCGCGGCGCATGGCTCCGCTGGATGCGCCGCTACTGATTGAAGGCGAGACCGGCACGGGCAAGGAGTTGCTGGCGCGTGCCTGTCACCTGGCCAGCCCTCGCGGCCAGGCGCCGTTAATGGCACTCAACTGCGCCGGCTTGCCGGAGTCCATGGCCGAGACTGAGTTGTTCGGCTACGGTCCGGGCGCTTTCGAGGGCGCGCGTGCCGAAGGCAAGCTCGGCCTGCTGGAGCTGACGGCAGGTGGAACCTTGTTCCTCGACGGCGTCGGCGAGATGAGTCCGCGGTTGCAGGTCAAATTGCTGCGCTTTTTGCAGGACGGTTGTTTTCGCCGGGTTGGTAGCGATGAAGAGGTGTATCTGGACGTGCGGGTGATCTGCGCCACCCAGGTCGATCTCTCCGAGCTGTGCGCCCGGGGCGAGTTTCGCCAGGACCTGTACCACCGCCTGAACGTGCTTTCGCTGCATATTCCGCCGCTGCGCGAATGCCTCGATGGTTTGGCGCCGTTGGTCGAGCATTTTCTCGATCAGGCCAGCCGGCAGATCGGGTGTGCCTTGCCGCGCCTGGCACCGGCGGCGATGGAGCGGCTGAGCCAGTACCACTGGCCGGGTAACGTACGACAGTTGGAGAACGTACTGTTCCAGGCGGTATCGCTGTGCGATGGCGGGGTGGTCAAGAGCGAACATATTCGCTTGCCGGACTACGGCGCGCGCCAGCCCCTGGGCGAATTCTCGCTGGACGGTGAGTTGGGGGATATTGTCGGGCGATTCGAGAGGGCGGTACTGGAACAGTTGATGAACGAGTTCCCCAGTAGTCGGGCGTTGGGTAAACGCCTGGGGGTTTCACACACCACGATCGCCAACAAGTTGCGAGAACATGGCTTGGGAAAATCAACGGAGAGTGACGTTAAATAACAATACTGTCAGCGTTGAAGAGGGCCTTAGTGTAAATCGCACGCCCCGTTCAGTGTGCCGGGGCGTGCGAAACAAGAATGGTGTGATTAGCCGTTAGAGCAGCCGTCCCCCATCACGCGGTATTCAAGAATATGCTGCTGGCCCTGGGAGTCCTCGTAGGTCATGCGGACCGGGACTACCTCGCAGACGTGCGGGACTTCGCTCATGGAGATGACTTTGGCGATGTCCAGGTGCTGCGAGTAGCTGTACTGTTCAACCGGAATCTGCCCGGCAGTGTCGTTTGCAACTTCAGCGGCCATCGCCGTGGTGCAAAGACTGCCAAGTACCAATACCAGTAACGCTTTCATTTTCATTTTACCTGTCTAAGGTCGAGAGGGGGCACGCAGCGCTTGTGGCGCCGCGTGTGCAACTTAAGTTCAACTATCACAGTTATCGCGGGATTAACGGCCTTCGTGGGGGTGTTACAAGAAGTTAATCTCGTTGCCGTTGCTGGCGAGGTGAATTTTAGGGTGGTGTGCCTGCCTTAAACAGATGACGTTTTGATAAACACTGTTGGCAAAAACTGTAACAATCGCTCGCCAGGCACTCGGGCGATTTATTTTTCCTGGTCCTGATGCCCGGTCTTGAGCTTGCGGTCAATTGCAGGGGGCAAAAAGAGCAGGGCGTTACTACCAACGTCGAATGGCCGGCCCGGTCTGGTACAGTTACAACGAGGTCATACAAAAACAACTATTACACCGAGGTAGATAAAGATGAGTGCGGCTCCCCTGTACCCCGTTCGTCCCGAGGTTGCGGCCACTACGCTGACTGATGAGGCGACCTACAAGGCCATGTACCAGCAGTCGGTGATCAACCCGGACGGCTTCTGGCGTGAGCAGGCGCAGCGCCTGGACTGGATCAAGCCCTTCACCAAGGTCAAGCAGACTTCCTTCGACGATCACCATGTCGATATCAAATGGTTTGCCGACGGCACTCTGAACGTCTCCTACAACTGCCTCGACCGTCATCTGGCCGAGCGTGGCGATCAAGTCGCGATCATCTGGGAAGGTGACGATCCCTCCGAACACCGCAACATCACCTACCGCGAGCTGCACGAGCAGGTCTGCAAGTTCGCCAACGCCCTGCGTGGCCAGGACGTGCACCGGGGTGACGTGGTCACCATCTACATGCCAATGATCCCCGAGGCCGTGGTTGCGATGCTGGCCTGCGCCCGCATTGGCGCGATTCACTCGGTGGTGTTCGGCGGCTTCTCGCCCGAGGCCCTGGCAGGCCGGATCATCGACTGCAAGTCGAAAGTGGTGATCACTGCCGACGAAGGCCTGCGTGGCGGTCGTCGCACCCCGCTCAAGGCCAATGTCGACCTGGCCCTGACCAACCCGGAAACCGCCAGTGTGCAGAAGATCATCGTGTGCAAGCGCACCGGTGGCGACATTGCCTGGCACCAGCATCGCGACATCTGGTTCGAAGACCTGATGAAGGTTGCCTCCAGCCACTGCGCGCCAAAAGAGATGGGTGCCGAAGAGGCACTTTTCATTCTCTATACCTCGGGTTCGACCGGTAAGCCTAAAGGTGTGCTGCACACTACCGGCGGCTACATGGTCTATGCCGCACTGACCCATGAGCGGGTATTCGACTACCGCCCGGGCGAAGTCTACTGGTGCACCGCCGACGTCGGCTGGGTCACCGGCCACAGCTATATCGTCTACGGCCCGCTGGCCAATGGCGCGACCACCGTACTGTTCGAGGGTGTACCGAACTACCCGGACATCACCCGCGTGTCGAAGATCATCGACAAGCACAAGGTCAACATCCTCTACACCGCGCCAACCGCCATCCGCGCGATGATGGCCGAAGGTCAGGCAGCGGTGGCCGGGGCCGATGGCTCCAGCTTGCGCCTGCTCGGTTCGGTGGGCGAGCCGATCAACCCTGAAGCCTGGAATTGGTACTACCAGACCGTGGGCAAGGAGCGTTGCCCGATCGTCGATACCTGGTGGCAGACCGAAACCGGCGGCGTGCTGATCAGCCCGCTGCCAGGTGCCACGGCGCTCAAGCCGGGTTCGGCGACCCGTCCGTTCTTTGGCGTAGTGCCTGCCCTGGTGGACAACCTCGGCAACCTGATCGAAGGCGCTGCCGAGGGCAACCTGGTGATCCTCGATTCGTGGCCGGGCCAGTCGCGCTCCCTGTATGGCGATCACGACCGATTTGTCGACACCTACTTCAAGACCTTCCGTGGCATGTACTTCACCGGTGACGGTGCCCGTCGCGACGAGGACGGCTACTACTGGATCACCGGCCGGGTCGACGACGTGCTCAACGTGTCGGGTCACCGCATGGGTACCGCCGAGATCGAAAGCGCCATGGTGGCCCACCCGAAAGTCGCCGAGGCTGCGGTGGTTGGCGTGCCGCATGACATCAAGGGGCAGGGCATCTACGTCTATGTCACTCTTAACGGTGGCGAGGAGCCGAACGAGGCGCTGCGCCTGGAGCTGAAGAACTGGGTGCGCAAGGAAATCGGCCCGATTGCCTCGCCGGATGTCATCCAGTGGGCGCCGGGCCTGCCCAAGACTCGTTCGGGCAAGATCATGCGCCGCATCCTGCGCAAGATTGCCACGGCCGAGTACGATTCACTGGGCGATATCTCCACCCTGGCGGACCCAAGCGTGGTCCAGCACCTGATCGATACGCACAAATCGATGAGCCTGGCTTCAGCCTGACCCGCAGGAGCGGGCTTGCCCCGCGATAGCCACTAACAAAGCCCCGCTGGTTCGCCAGCGGGGCTTTGTGCTTTCTGTTACTTCGACAATCATCGGTAACCTATGTGTCACCCCGATTGCGCGCAAACGGGGCAAAGGGAAACGCTACCGCACCGATCGAGGGCGTTCCCGGCACCAATTTCAACGTGCTGAAACGCTGCGCTTGCCGGATTAGAAGGCTTTGCCAATAATAGGCCCGGTTATTGCTTCGCTGATAGGTTATTTGTCTTTTGCTTTTGCATAATTCGCGAAAGCTGTCAATATCTCCGGCCGCCAGTTCCTGTGCTTCTGTAATTAGTTGTCGCATTGAGGAAATATCGGCTTCGGAGCTGTCGTTAAAATGCCGATCACTCGCTCGTGGCGTTCGACCTTTGTCGGCCCTGCGCAGCTCGCGTTGTACCCATTTGCATATGGGGCAGTTTTACCCTGCCTTGTAGTGCCTTTTACCGATGGAGTTCCAGATGAAGAAACTCGCACTGCTTGGCGCCCTGGCGCTGTCTGTGTTTTCCCTGGCATCGCTGGCTGATGAGAAACCGTTGAAAATCGGTATCGAGGCTGCCTACCCACCGTTCGCCTCCAAGGCGCCGGACGGCAGCATCGTTGGCTTCGACTACGACATCGGCAACGCCCTGTGCGCCGAGATGAAGGTCAAGTGCACCTGGGTCGAGCAAGAGTTCGATGGCCTGATCCCGGCGCTGAAAGTGCGCAAGATCGACGCGATCCTCTCGTCCATGTCGATCACCGAAGATCGCAAGAAGTCCGTCGACTTCACGGGCAAGTACTACCTGACACCGGCACGCCTGGTGATGAAGGAAGGCAGCACCGTGAGCGACAGCCTTGCCGAGCTCAAGGGCAAGAAGATTGGCGTGCAGCGTGGCTCGATCCACGATCGCTTCGCCAAAGAGGTTCTGGCTCCACAAGGCGCGACCATCGTTCCTTACGGCACCCAGAACGAAATCTACCTGGACGTCGCAGCCGGTCGCCTGGACGGTACCGTTGCCGATGCTACCCTGCTCGAAGATGGCTTCCTGAAAACTGACGCTGGCAAGGGCTACGCCTTCGTCGGCCCGTCGTTCACCGACGTGAAGTACTTCGGTGACGGCGTTGGTATCGCCGTACGCAAGGGCGACAAGGCCAACCTGGATCGCTTGAACGCTGCCATCGCGGCCATCCGCGCCAATGGCGAGTACAAGAAAATCCAGGACAAGTACTTCAACTTCGACATCTACGGCCCTGAAGCCAAGTAAATCGTCGACGTTTCACCTGTGTAATGGTGCAAGCAGCAGAGGCTCTGAGGTTTGCACCATTTTTTCATCCCTAAGGTCGAGGACCTCAACATGTTGAAAGGCTACGGGGCAGTCATCCTCGACGGCGTGTGGCTGACGCTGCAGCTCGCCTTGTCGTCAATGGCCCTGGCTATCGTACTCGGCCTTATCGGTGTGGCTCTGCGTCTGTCGCCTGTGCGCTGGTTGGCCTGGCTGGGCGACCTGTATTCCACGGTTATCCGCGGGATTCCCGATCTGGTGCTGATCCTGCTGATCTTCTATGGCGGTCAGGACCTGCTCAATCGTGTCGCGCCGCTGCTCGGCTACGACGACTACATCGACCTCAATCCGCTGATGGCGGGTATCGGTACCCTGGGTTTCATCTTTGGTGCCTACCTGTCGGAAACCTTCCGTGGCGCCTTCATGGCCATCCCCAAGGGGCAGGCTGAAGCTGGCATGGCCTATGGCATGAGCAACCTGCAGGTGTTCTTCCGGGTCATGGTGCCGCAGATGATTCGCCTGGCGATTCCGGGCTTTACCAACAATTGGCTGGTCCTGACCAAGGCGACGGCACTGATTTCGGTGGTCGGCCTGCAGGACATGATGTTCAAGGCCAAGCAGGCGGCCGATGCCACCCGCGAACCCTTCACCTTCTTCCTGGCGGTCGCAGCCCTGTACCTGGTGATCACCAGTGTTTCGCTGCTGGCCCTGCGTTACCTCGAGAAGCGCTACTCGGTAGGCGTAAAGGCGGCTGAACTATGATTTTCGACTACAACGTCATCTGGGAGGCCCTGCCGCTGTACCTGGGCGGCTTGCTGACCACGCTGAAACTGCTGGCGCTGTCATTGTTCTTCGGCTTGTTGACCGCCATTCCGCTGGGTCTGATGCGGGTGTCCAAGCAGCCGCTGGTCAATCTGACCGCCTGGCTCTACACCTACGTGATCCGCGGCACGCCGATGCTGGTGCAGTTGTTCCTGATCTACTACGGCCTGGCCCAGTTCGAAGCGGTGCGCGAGAGTTTCCTCTGGCCGTGGCTGTCGAGTGCGACCTTCTGTGCCTGCCTGGCCTTCGCCATCAACACCAGTGCCTACACCGCCGAAATCATCGCCGGCAGCCTCAAGGCCACCCCCTATGGCGAGATCGAGGCAGCCAAGGCCATGGGCATGTCGCGGGTCAAGATGTACCGCCGCATCCTGCTGCCATCGGCCCTGCGTCGGGCCCTGCCGCAGTACAGCAACGAAGTGATCATGATGCTGCAGACCACCAGCCTGGCCTCGATCGTGACCCTGATCGACATCACCGGTGCAGCGCGCACGGTCAATGCCCAGTACTACCTGCCGTTCGAGGCCTACATCACCGCCGGTGTGTTCTACCTGTGCCTGACGTTCATTCTGGTGCGCCTGTTCAAGCTGGCCGAGCGCCGCTGGCTCGGCTACCTGGCGCCGCGCAAGGCCTGAGGCCTGCGGTAACTATTTTCGCCTGAGCGTTAGCTCAAGACTGACTGCTTTGTGAGAACCGACAGCATGTACAAACTCGAAGTCCAAGACCTGCATAAACGCTATGGCAGTCACGAAGTGCTCAAGGGCGTGTCCCTGGCTGCCAAGGCGGGCGACGTGATCAGTATCATCGGCTCCAGTGGCTCGGGCAAAAGTACCTTCCTGCGCTGCATCAACCTGCTTGAACAGCCTCACGCGGGCAAGATTCTGCTCAACAACGAAGAGCTCAAGTTGGTGGCCAACAAGGACGGCGCGCTCAAGGCCGCCGATCCCAAGCAATTGCAGCGCATGCGTTCGCGCCTTTCGATGGTGTTTCAGCATTTCAACCTGTGGTCGCACATGACCGCATTGGAAAACATCATCGAAGCGCCAGTGCACGTGTTGGGCATGTCGAAAAAGGATGCCCTGGAAAAAGCCGAGCACTATCTCGCCAAAGTGGGCGTCTCCCATCGCAAGGACGCCTATCCTGGGCATATGTCCGGTGGCGAGCAGCAGCGTGTGGCGATTGCCCGGGCGCTGGCGATGGAGCCGGAAGTGATGCTGTTCGACGAGCCCACCTCGGCGCTCGACCCGGAGCTGGTAGGCGACGTGCTCAAGGTCATGCAGTCGCTGGCCCAGGAAGGCCGGACCATGGTGGTGGTGACGCACGAGATGGGCTTTGCCCGCGAGGTGTCCAACCAGCTGGTGTTCCTGCACAAGGGGCTGGTGGAGGAGGCAGGCAACCCGCGCGAGGTGCTGGTCAACCCGCAGTCCGAGCGTTTGCAGCAGTTCTTGTCGGGCAGCTTGAAGTAAGATTGCCGCGGCGCACCAAAATGGGTCATGCTGCGTGCCTTGCGCAGCATGACCGGTTTCATCCTCTTGACCTTCCTCAGGTTTCGGACCGCACCCCATGACCACCCAGCGAATCGGTTTTCTCATCTGGCCCAGCACCAAAGCCCTGACCCTGGCGCTGGCCGAAGAGGTTTTGCGGGTTGCCCAGAAGGTACATCCGGAAGTGGCCTACGACTTGTTGTTCCTGCAGGCCGAGCCTGCTGCCGAAGGTGCCTGGCGTTTACCGGGCGAGCCTTGGGCGGGGCGTTTGGAGGGCTGCCAGAAACTCTTCCTGCTGGCCGATGAGCCGCCCCAGGCCGTGGCGTCGGGGTTGGGCAGTGCGCTCAAGCAGTTGGCGCGCGCCGGTTGTGTGATCGGTGGCCTGTCGGCCGGGGTGTATCCTCTGGCGCAACTGGGTTTGCTCGATGGCTACCGGGCCGCGGTGCACTGGCGCTGGCAGGATGATTTTGCCGAGCGTTTTCCCAAGGTCATCGCTACCAGTCATCTGTTCGACTGGGACCGTGATCGCCTGACCGCCTGCGGCGGGATGTCGGTGATCGACCTGTTGCTGGCCGTGCTGGCACGCGACCATGGTGCCGAGCTTGCCGGTGCGGTGTCCGAGGAGCTGGTCGTCGAGCGGATTCGCGAAGGCGGTGAGCGTCAGCGCATTCCACTGCAGAATCGCCTGGGCTCGAGTCATCCGAAGCTGACCCAGGCGGTCTTGTTGATGGAAGCCAACATCGAAGAGCCGCTGACCACCGATGAGATCGCCCAGCATGTCTGCGTGTCGCGGCGCCAGCTGGAGCGGATCTTCAAGCAATACCTCAATCGTGTTCCGAGCCAGTACTACCTGGAGCTGCGCCTGAACAAGGCGCGCCAGATGCTGATGCAAACCAGCAAGTCGATCATCCAGATTGGTTTGTCGTGTGGCTTCTCCTCGGGGCCGCATTTTTCCAGTGCCTATCGCAACTTCTTCGGCGCAACGCCGCGGGAGGATCGCAACCAGCGACGAAGCAGCAGCCCCTTCGAGTTGTCATCGGTGCCCGCCGAGCGCGGCTGACCGCCGTTCCTGCAGATATCTCCCACCCCGACTTCGCACCGTTTAAACTGCGCCTTTGCGACCCTATTTGTCGCATTGCCGAAAGCCTTGGTAAAACAGGGTTTGGCGCTATAAGAAGTTGTCGCTTGGCGACAAGGTCAGGCGCCGATCTGTCCTTACAATCCTCCCATCGCTCGCCAGTTCCAGGCAGGCGTTCCTCTTCAGGAGACTCCGATGTCCGCTCCGCAAGCTCCGGTGCAACGCGCCGATTTCGACCAGGTAATGGTTCCCAATTACGCACCGGCGGCCTTTATCCCCGTTCGTGGTGCGGGCTCCCGAGTCTGGGATCAGTCGGGCCGCGAGCTAATCGACTTCGCGGGCGGGATTGCCGTGAACGTTCTGGGGCATGCTCACCCGGCGCTGGTTGGCGCCCTGACCGAGCAGGCCAACAAGCTGTGGCATGTGTCCAACGTTTTCACCAACGAGCCGGCCCTGCGCCTGGCCCACAAGCTGGTCGACGCAACCTTCGCCGAGCGGGCGTTCTTCTGCAACTCCGGCGCCGAAGCCAACGAAGCTGCGTTCAAGCTGGCCCGCCGCGTCGCCCATGATCGTTTCGGCCCTGAAAAGCACGAAATCATCGCCACCGTTAACAGCTTCCACGGTCGCACCCTGTTCACCGTGAGCGTGGGCGGCCAGCCCAAGTACTCCGACGGTTTCGGCCCGAAGATCACTGGTATCAGCCATGTGCCGTACAACGATCTGGAAGCGCTCAAGGCACAGATATCCGACAAGACCTGCGCGGTGGTGATCGAGCCGATCCAGGGGGAGAGCGGTGTGGTACCGGCGGACCTGGCCTACCTCAAGGGTGCTCGCGAGCTGTGCGACAAGCACAACGCCCTGCTGATCTTCGACGAAGTACAAACAGGTGTCGGCCGTACCGGCGAACTGTTCGCCTACATGCACTACGGCGTCACTCCGGACATCCTCTCCAGTGCCAAGAGCCTGGGCGGCGGATTCCCGATCGGCGCCATGCTGACTACCGAAGACCTGGCCAAGCACCTGGCCGTTGGCACCCACGGCACCACCTACGGCGGCAACCCACTGGCGTGCGCCGTGGCCAATGCCGTGCTGGATGTGGTCAACACCCCTGAAGTGCTGGCGGGCGTCAAGGCCAAGCATGAGCGCTTCAAGGCGCGCCTGGAGAAGATCGGCCAGCAGTACGGCCTGTTCACCCAGGTACGTGGTATCGGCCTGCTGATCGGTTGCGTGTTGTCCGATGCCTGGAAGGGCAAGGCCAAGGACGTCTTCAACGCGGCCGAGAAAGAAGGCCTGATGGTGCTCCAGGCAGGTCCCGATGTCGTGCGTTTCGCCCCAAGCCTGGTGGTCGAAGATGCCGATATCGATGAAGGTCTGGATCGCTTCGAGCGTGCCGCAGCCAAACTGACCCAGGCCTGATTCGCGCCTGCGGTCCTTTCGCCGGCCCTGCGGGGCCGGTGAATCCGAATTCCAGAGCATGTGTCCCTCGGGCGCCTGCTGTTTTTTTCTGTGCCGGCAGACGCTGGCCTGTTTTCCCGAAAGGAGTGACACCATGCTGGTGATGCGCCCCGCGCAAATGGCTGATCTGGGCGAAGTACAGCGTCTGGCAGCGGACAGCCCCATTGGTGTCACGTCCTTGCCGGATGATGCCGGTCGCCTGAGCGACAAGATTGCCGCCTCCGAGACGTCCTTTGCCGCCGAGGTCAGCTTCAACGGCGAAGAAAGCTACTTCTTCGTGCTTGAAGACAGCAGCACCGGCAAACTGGTCGGCTGCTCGGCGATTGTCGCCTCGGCAGGCTACTCCGAGCCGTTCTACAGCTTTCGTAACGAGACCTTCGTGCACGCTTCGCGCGAGCTCAAGATTCACAACAAGATCCACGTGCTTTCGCAGTGCCACGACCTGACGGGCAACAGCCTGCTGACCAGTTTCTACGTGCTGCCGGAGCTGGTGGGTACCGGCTGGTCGGAGCTCAACTCCCGCGGTCGCCTGTTGTTCATGGCTGCGCACCCGGAGCGCTTCGCCGATTCGGTCGTGACCGAAATCGTCGGCTACAGCGACGAGAACGGCGACTCGCCATTCTGGGATGCCATCGGGCGCAACTTCTTCGACCTGAACTATGCCGAGGCCGAGCGACTGTGCGGTCTCAAGAGCCGTACCTTCCTGGCCGAGCTAATGCCGCACTACCCGATCTACGTGCCTCTGCTGCCCGATGCCGCGCAAGAAGCCATGGGGCAGGTGCATCCACGTGCGCAAATCACCTTCGATATCCTGATGCGCGAAGGCTTCGAGACCGATCACTACATCGACATTTTCGACGGTGGCCCAACCTTGCATGCACGGGTATCGAGCATTCGCTCGATTGCCCAGAGCCGTGTGGTGCCGGTCAAGCTCGACAGCACCGTGGTCAAGGGCGGGCGCCCGTACCTGGTCTGCAATGGCCAGTTGCAGGACTACCGCGCCGTGCTGCTGGAGCTGGACTGGGTACCAGGCAAACCGGTCACCTTGAGTCTTGAAGCCGCCGAAGCCCTGGGCGTCGGCGAAGGCGCCAGTGTGCGCCTGGTCGCGGTTTGATCCCTGCGGTTCGTCAACCGCGCACCCCAGGTCGAGTTTCGCGGCAGGCCAAAGGCCGCCGCCCGAGGAGATAGCATGATCGTTCGTCCCGTACGCAGCAGTGATTTACCTGCGCTCATCGAGTTGGCGCGCAGCACCGGCACCGGCCTGACTACCCTGCCGGCCAATGAAGAGCGCCTGGCGCACCGGGTCGGCTGGGCCGAGAAGACCTTCCGTGGCGAAGCCGAGCGTGGCGATGCCGACTACCTGTTCGTACTGGAAAACGACGAAGGCGTGGTGGTCGGCATTTCCGCCATCGCCGGTGCCGTCGGCCTGCGTGAGCCCTGGTACAACTACCGGGTGGGCCTGACCGTCAGCGCCTCGCAGGAGCTGAACATCTACCGTGAAATTCCTACCCTGTTCCTGGCCAATGACCTGACCGGCAACTCCGAACTGTGTTCGTTGTTCTTGCGTGCCGATCATCGCAGTGGCGTCAACGGCCGCCTGCTGGCCAAGGCGCGCATGCTGTTCATCGCCGAGTTTCCCGAGCTGTTCGGCAACAAGATCATTGCCGAAATGCGTGGCATGTCGGATGAGCAGGGCCGGTCGCCGTTCTGGGAAAGCCTGGGGCGGCACTTCTTCAAGATGGAGTTCAGCCAGGCCGACTACCTGACCGGTGTCGGCAACAAGGCGTTCATCGCCGAGCTGATGCCCAAGTTTCCCCTCTATACCTGCTTCCTCTCCGAGGCTGCCCGCAACGTGATCGGCCGGGTGCACACCGACACCGAGCCGGCGCTGGCCATGCTCAAGAGCGAAGGCTTCAGCTACCAGGGCTATGTCGACATCTTCGACGCAGGCCCTGCCGTGGAATGCGAAACCAGCAAGATCCGCGCGGTACACGACAGCCAGGCACTGGTGCTGGCGGTAGGTACGCCGGGCGACGACGCGACCCCTTTCATCATTCACAACCGCAAGCGCGAGGACTGCCGCATTACTGCGGCGCCTGCGCGTCTGGCGGCCGGTACCCTGGTGGTCGATCCGCTGACCGCCAAACGCCTGCGCCTGAGCGCCGGTGACCAGGTGCGAGCCGTGCCGCTGTCCGCTACCCGGGAGGCCAAATAATGACGACTCACTTCATCGCCGGCAGTTGGCAGGCAGGGCAGGGCGAGGCCTTGCAGTCGCTGAACCCGGTCAGCCAGCAGGTTGTATGGGAAGGTCGTGGCGCCAGCGCCGAGCAGGTCGACGGCGCCGTCAAGGCCGCGCGCCAGGCGTTCTCCGCTTGGGCCCTGCAGTCGCTGGATGCACGCATCAGTGTGCTTGAAGCGTTTGCGGCGGCGCTCAAGGCCAAGTCTGACGAGCTTGCCCGTTGCATTGGCGAGGAAACCGGCAAGCCTTTGTGGGAGTCGGCGACCGAAGTCACCAGCATGATCAACAAAGTGGCCATCTCGGTGCAGAGCTATCGCGAGCGCACCGGCGAAAAGAGTGGCCCGCTGGCAGATGCCACGGCTGTGCTGCGTCACAAGCCGCATGGTGTGGTGGCGGTGTTCGGCCCCTACAACTTCCCGGGGCACCTGCCTAACGGCCATATTGTCCCGGCACTGTTGGCCGGTAACACCGTGGTGTTCAAACCAAGCGAACTCACCCCCAAGGTCGCCGAGCTGACGGTCAAGTGCTGGGTTGAAGCCGGTTTGCCTGCGGGGGTTCTGAACCTGGTCCAGGGCGCCCGTGAAACCGGCGTTGCCCTGGCGGCCAATCCTGGTATCGATGGTTTGTTCTTCACCGGCTCCAGCCGCACCGGCAACTTGCTGCACCAGCAGTTCGCCGGCCGCCCGGACAAGATCCTGGCCCTGGAAATGGGCGGCAACAACCCGCTGGTGGTCGACGAGGTCAAGGACCTGGACGCCGCGGTCTACACCGTCATCCAGTCTGCCTTCATTTCTGCCGGCCAGCGCTGCACGTGTGCCCGTCGCCTGCTGGTGCCGCAAGGCGCCTGGGGCGATGCGCTGCTCAAGCGTCTGGTCGAGGTGTGCAAGAACATCAGCGTTGGCGCTTTTGACCAGCAGCCTGCGCCGTTCATGGGCTCGGTGATTTCCCTGGGCGCGGCCAAGGCGTTGCTCGAGGCACAGGCGCAATTGCTGGCCAATGGCGGCGTATCGCTGCTGGCAATGACCCAGCCACAAGCGACTGCAGCCTTGCTGACCCCGGGTATCGTCGATGTCACGGCGGTTGCCGATCGCCCTGACGAAGAATTCTTCGGCCCGTTGCTGCAGGTTATCCGCTACAGCGATTTCGACGCAGCCATTGCCGAGGCCAACAACACCCAGTACGGCCTGGCTGCCGGCCTGCTGTCCGACTCCCGTGCGCGCTACCAGTACTTCTGGCTCAACAGCCGCGCCGGCATCGTCAACTGGAACAAGCAATTGACCGGTGCTGCCAGCAGTGCGCCATTCGGTGGTGTGGGTGCCAGTGGCAACCATCGCGCCAGTGCCTACTACGCGGCCGATTACTGCGCCTACCCGGTAGCCTCGCTGGAGACCGCCAGCCTGACCCTGCCCGCCACACTGACGCCCGGCGTCTCCCTATAACAAAAGGTCTACGGAGCCTTGCCGATGAAATCGTTTGAAATGAATTTTGATGGTCTGGTGGGACCGACGCACAACTACGGCGGGCTGTCCTACGGCAACGTCGCCTCGCAAAGCAACAGCCAGCAAGCGTCGAACCCGCGCGAAGCGGCGCGTCAGGGCCTGGCGAAAATGAAGGCGCTGATGGACATGGGGTTCCAGCAGGGCGTACTGGCCCCGCAAGAGCGTCCTGATGTGGCAGCGCTGCGTCGCCTGGGTTTTTCCGGCAGTGATGCCGAAGTGATTCAGCGTGCGGCGAAAGAAGCCATGCCGCTGCTGGTCGCCAGCTGCTCGGCGTCGAGCATGTGGGTGGCCAACGCCGCTACCGTCAGCCCGAGTGCCGACACCGCCGACGGGCGGGTGCACTTCACGGCGGCCAACCTCAACTGCAAGTATCACCGCAGCATCGAGCACCCGACCACCAGCCGCGTGCTGGGCGCGATGTTCGCTGACAGCAAGCACTTCGCCCATCATGCCGCCTTGCCGGCGGTGGCGCAGTTCGGCGACGAAGGTGCGGCCAACCACACACGCTTCTGCCGCAGCTATGGCGAGGCTGGTGTGGAGTTCTTCGTCTATGGCCGCAGCGCCTTCGACAACCGTGTTCCGGCACCCCAGAAGTACCCGGCGCGCCAGACCCTTGAAGCCTCTCAGGCAGTCGCTCGCCTGCACGGCCTGAGCGAGGATGGGGTGGTGTTCGGCCAGCAGAACCCGGCCGTGATCGACCAGGGCGTCTTCCATAACGACGTGATCGCCGTGGGTAACGGCGAAGTGCTGTTCTATCACGAAGATGCCTTCCTGGAGACCGAAGCGATGCTTGGCCAACTGCAGGCTAAACTGGCTAAACGGGGTGGCAACTTCAAGGCGATCTGTGTGCCGCGCTCGGCTGTCACGGTGGAGGACGCAGTGCGTTCCTACCTTTTCAACAGTCAACTGCTGACCCGTGCCGATGGTTCGATGCTGCTGATCGTGCCGGAAGAGTGCCGCAACAACGAGCGGGTCTGGGCTTACCTGTCGGCCTTGACCAGCGCTGGCGGCCCGGTCGCCGAGGTCAAGGTGTTCGACCTCAAGCAGAGCATGCAGAACGGCGGCGGTCCGGCGTGCCTGCGCTTGCGCGTGGCACTCAATGAAACGGAACTGGCGGCGGTCAACCCAGGCGTTATCATGACGGCGCCGCTGTACGACACGCTGACCCAGTGGGTCGACAAGCACTACCGCGATCGCCTGAGTGAAACCGACCTGGCCGATCCGCAGTTGCTGGTTGAGTGTCGTACGGCACTGGATGAACTGACCCAGATCCTCAAACTGGGTTCGGTCTATCCGTTCCAACTCCAACCTTGAGAGAGAATTCGATTATGTCCGACGCCCTGCAGCTGATCCTTGAAGATGACGATGGTACCCAGCTGGAAACTTCCTGCACCCGCTTTGCGGTGGTCTGGCAAGGCAAAGAGGTGTGGATTCAGCAGGATGGCCGCGGTCAGCTGCTGATCGGCGTCGATGTCGAAGAAGACGATGCCGAGTACGCCAACCTGCTGCTGCGTCCGCTGGCCACCAACCTGGTCAGCCTGCAGCTGGAAATGGAACCGGCCGACGCCGGCGACGATGATCACGTTCATGGTCCCGATTGCGGCCACCACCACTAAGGAATAGCCCATGCTCGCCCTCGGCAAACTGCTCGACCTGACCCTGGCCGGTCGTGAACCGGCAGAGAAGACCCAGCTGACTGTCGAAGGCGTGCGCATGCGCTGGCTCGGCGAAGGCGCACTCGAAGTGCGCCCGCCCGAGGCGCGGGACAACGGCATGGATCTGCTGTTGTCGGCCGGTATCCACGGTAACGAAACCGCACCGATCGAGTTGCTCGACGAGCTGTTGCATGGCATTGCCCGGGCTGAAATCAAGCCTCGTGCCCGTATCCTGTTCCTGTTCGGCAACCCTGAAGCGATTCGCAAGGGGGAGCGCTATATCGAGCAGGACGTCAATCGCCTGTTCAACGGCAGGCACGAGTTGTCCAGTGGCAGTGAAGCCTTGCGGGCAGGGCAACTGGAGCAATTCGCCAAGACCTTCTTCAGCGTGCCGGGCCGTACGCGCCTGCACTACGACCTGCACACCGCGATTCGTGGCTCGAAAATCGAGCAGTTCGCCCTGTATCCCTTCAAGGAAGGGCGCCAGCATTCGCGCCGCGAGCTGGCTCGCCTGCGTGCGGCGGGCATGGAGGCGGTGCTGTTGCAGAGCAAGGCATCGATAACCTTCACCGCGTTTACCTACGAGCAGCTGGATGCCGAGGCCTTTACCCTGGAGTTGGGCAAGGCGCGCCCCTTCGGGCAGAACGAGCAGGTCAACCTTGATCGGCTGGAAACCCGCCTCAAGCAGATCATCGAAGGCAATGAGCCCCAGGAACCTGATGCGCTGGATGGCTTGCAGCTGTTTAGCGTGGCTCGTGAAATCATCAAGCACAGCGACAGCTTCCGCCTGCACCTGCCGGCGGATATCGAAAACTTTTCCGAGTTGTCCAAAGGCTATCTATTGGCCGAGGATCTGGCCGAATCGCGCTGGATCGTCGAGGAGGAGGGGGCTCGGATCATCTTTCCCAACCCGAAGGTCAAGAATGGCCTGCGGGCCGGCATTCTGATTGTGCCCGCCAACCCCGAACAGCTTGGCTGATAAACCTGATACGAGCGGGCTTGCCCCGCGATAGCGATCTATTGGCTACATCGCATCGCGGGGCAGGCCCGCTCTTGTGCGTCAGCCAGCCATTTTCTGTGGCGCGTCGATGCGGCGCAGGGCGCGCAGCTTGTGCAGCGTATCGGCACAGGTCTTCGCCGCCTCGGCACCCTTGACCAGGAAATGCTCGAAGTAGAAGTTCTGGTGCTCGTCACCGGCATGGAAATGGTGCGGGGTCAGTACTACCGAGAACACCGGCACTTCGGTTTCCAGCTGCACTTGCATCAGGCCGCTGATCACGGACTGGGCGACGAACTCGTGGCGGTACAGGCCGCCATCGACCACCAGGCCTGCCGCGACAATACCCGCGTAACGGCCGGTGCGGGCAAGCAGCTTGGCGTGAAGGGGAATCTCGAACGCGCCACCGACTTCAAAGAAATCGATATCGCTCGCCTGATAGCCTTGTTCACCCATTTCCTCGACAAAAGCCTTGCGCGCCTGGTCGACTATATCCTTGTGCCAGCAGGCCTGGATAAATGCGATGCGCTCGTAGGAAGGGTTCTTGCTATCGATTGCGGTAGGTTGCATTGAAACGGACTCCTGTTTGTATGAGAAACAGGGCATCTGGATCGAAGGGGATTTCGCCGCGCAAATGCGCAACGACAGGCGCAGATGTGCCTATCCCGTTCTCTCTTTATCCGGACTATGACCGTCGGCCCCGGAATCACACCGGGTCTGCTGACCTTGCGGGCGGGGGCCTGCAAGCGCTCGCGGGCTATGCGCAATAGGCGCAATTACCGCCGGTGGGGAATTGCACCCCGCCCTGAGAACGTTGCCGCCGGTCGCCGGCAGCGGGGGAATTATTAGCACAACTGCCAGGCAAACGTATAGGCTGCTAACGGTTTTTTTGCCGATGAACGACATTTCATCCGGCAGGTCTTGCCAATTGCAATTGGCAGCCGCAGTAATACCGTGTCAGTAGAATCAGCCAGGTCTTGGAATTACGGCCGCATGCAGCGAAGGAGGTTTCTACCGCTTTTGTCTGCCAAGGTCGTTGCAGACCGTCCAATTGACGGTTTCTATAGCATAAACACACTGCACCCAAGCCGAAGGCCCGATATAATGCGGCCCTTTGCCGTCGTTTCGTCAATTTGACGCAAGCATTTGCCTTAAGGCCGCCGTTTCCGTGGAAGAACCTATGAAAAGCGCAGAAATCCGTGAAGCCTTCCTTCGCTTCTTCGAAGAGCAGGGACACACCCGAGTTGCCTCCAGCTCCTTGATTCCGGGCAACGACCCGACCCTGCTGTTCACCAACGCGGGGATGAACCAGTTCAAGGACTGCTTCCTTGGCCAGGAAAAGCGCGCCTACACCCGCGCCACCAGCAGCCAGAAGTGCGTGCGTGCCGGTGGCAAGAACAGCGACCTGGAAAACGTCGGCTATACCGCCCGTCACCACACCTTCTTCGAAATGCTGGGCAACTTCAGCTTTGGCGACTACTTCAAGAAGGACGCCATTACCTACGCCTGGACTTTCCTGACCAAGGTCCTGGGGCTGCCGGAAGAAAAGCTCTGGGTTACCGTCTATGCCAGCGACGATGAGGCCTATGACATCTGGACCAAGGAAATCGGCGTTCCAGAAGCGCGCATGGTGCGCATCGGCGACAACAAGGGTGCGCCTTACGCCTCCGACAACTTCTGGACCATGGGCGATACCGGTCCGTGCGGCCCTTGCACCGAGATCTTCTACGATCACGGCCCGGACATCTGGGGCGGCCCACCCGGCTCGCCGGAAGAAGACGGTGACCGCTACATCGAGATCTGGAACAACGTATTCATGCAGTTCAACCGTACTGCCGACGGTGTGCTGCACCCGCTGCCGGCGCCGTCGGTAGATACCGGCATGGGCCTTGAGCGCATCAGTGCGGTCATGCAGCACGTGCACTCGAACTATGAAATCGACCTGTTCCGCAGCCTGCTCGAAGCTTCTGCCGCCGCCATCGGCTGCAAGAACGAAGAGCAGTCTTCGCTCAAGGTCGTTTCCGATCACATCCGCTCGTGCGGCTTTCTGATCGCCGACGGCGTGCTGCCTTCCAACGAAGGTCGTGGCTACGTGCTGCGTCGCATCATTCGTCGTGCCTGCCGTCACGGCAACAAGCTGGGCGCCACCGGCAGCTTCTTCTACAAGATCGTTGCCGCACTGGTTGCCGAGATGGGCGAAGCCTTCCCGGAACTCAAGCAGCAGCAGGCCAACATCGAGCGCGTGCTCAAGGCTGAAGAAGAGCAATTCGCCAAGACCCTGGAGCAGGGCCTGAAGATCCTCGAGCAGGATCTGGCCGAGCTCAAGGGCAGCGTGGTCCCGGGTGACGTGGTGTTCAAGCTCTATGACACCTACGGCTTCCCGATGGACCTGACCGCCGACATCGCCCGCGAGCGCGAGCTGACCATCGACGAAGAAGGCTTTGAACGCGAGATGGAAGCGCAGCGTGAGCGCGCACGTTCCGCCAGCGCCTTCGGCCTGGACTACAACACCCTGGTCAAGGTCGATGTGGCCACCGAGTTCACCGGCTACAGCACTACCGAAGGCGAAGCCAACATCGTTGCCATCTATAAGGATGGCAAAGTCGTAGAGCAACTGGGCGAGGGCGAGGAGGGCGTAGTCATCCTCGACCGTACGCCTTTCTACGCCGAGTCCGGTGGCCAGGTGGGTGATACCGGTTACCTGCAGGCTGCCGGCGTTCGCTTCGATGTGCGTGACACCACCAAGACCGGCGGTGCATTCCTGCACCACGGCATGGTTGCCAGCGGTTCGCTGGTGGTCGGCGCCAAGGTCCAGGCCAAGGTCGATGCCGATGTCCAGCACGCCACTTCCTTGAACCACTCGGCGACTCACCTGCTGCATGCCGCACTGCGTCAGGTGCTGGGCGATCACGTACAACAGAAAGGCTCGCTGGTGGATAGCCAGCGTCTGCGTTTCGACTTCAGTCACTTCGAGGCGGTCAAGCCAGAGCAGCTCAAGGCGCTGGAAGACATCGTCAACCGTGAAGTGCGCAAGAACTCCGAGGTGCAAACCGAAGAGACCGATATCGAGACCGCCAAGCAGAAGGGCGCCATGGCGCTGTTCGGCGAGAAGTACGGCGACAACGTACGGGTGCTGAGCATGGGCGGCGATTTCTCCGTCGAGCTGTGCGGTGGTATCCACGCCAAGCGTACTGGCGATATCGGCCTGCTCAAGATCATCAGCGAAGGTGGCGTGGCCTCCGGCGTGCGCCGTATCGAAGCGGTCACCGGGGCGGCGGCACTGGCTTACCTGAATGCTGCCGAAGATCAGCTCAAGGAAGCTGCGCAGCTGGTCAAGGGCAGTCGCGAGAACCTGATCGACAAGCTCTCTGCCGTTCTTGAGCGCAACCGTCAGCTGGAAAAACAGCTTGAGCAGTTGCAGGCCAAGGCGGCCAGCGCTGCCGGTGACGACCTGTCCAACAGTGCCGTCGAGATCAAGGGCGTCAAGGTCCTGGCTGCGCGCCTGGATGGCCAGGACGGCAAGGCGCTGCTGGCGCTGGTCGATCAACTGAAGAACAAACTCGGCCGCGCAGTGATCCTGCTCGGCAGTGTCCATGAGGAAAAGGTCGTGCTGGTTGCCGGTGTGACCAAAGACCTGACTGGCCAACTCAAAGCCGGTGATTTGATGAAGCAAGCTGCTGCTGCCGTAGGTGGCAAGGGTGGTGGTCGTCCAGACATGGCGCAAGGTGGTGGCGTTGACACTGCCGCGCTGGACAGCGCGCTGGCCTTGACCGTGCCATTCGTGGAGCAGGGCGTTTAAGGCACCGCTTGGCCCGTCGTCTAGTGGCGGGCCATGGTGTCGTTTGAATGTTTATTGGGTGCCCTTCATGGGCTGAGGCGGCTTTGAAATGGCGTTGATCGTACAGAAATTTGGCGGCACTTCGGTTGGCACGGTCGAACGAATCGAACAGGTTGCCGACAAGGTCAAGAAATTCCGCGATGCCGGCGATGACCTGGTCGTTGTACTGTCGGCTATGAGCGGTGAAACCAACCGCCTGATCGACCTGGCCAAGAAGATCAGCGATCAGCCGGTTCCACGTGAACTGGATGTGATCGTTTCCACTGGTGAGCAGGTGACCATCGCCTTGCTGGCGATGGCGTTGATCAAGCGTGGTATTCCGGCGGTGTCCTACACCGGCAACCAGGTGCGTATCCTCACCGACAGCGCGCACAACAAGGCGCGCATCCTGCAGATCGACGACCAGAAGATCCGTGCCGACATCAAGGCCGGGCGTGTGGTGGTCGTGGCAGGGTTCCAGGGCGTGGATGAGCACGGCAACATCACCACCCTCGGTCGTGGTGGCTCCGACACCACGGGTGTAGCCCTGGCGGCTGCGCTCAAGGCTGATGAGTGCCAGATCTACACCGATGTCGATGGTGTCTACACCACCGACCCGCGTGTAGTCGCCCAGGCCCAGCGGCTGGACAAGATCACCTTTGAAGAAATGCTGGAAATGGCCAGCCTTGGTTCCAAGGTGCTGCAGATTCGTGCCGTCGAGTTCGCCGGCAAGTACAACGTTCCGCTGCGCGTGCTGCACAGCTTCCAGGAGGGTCCGGGTACCCTCATTACTATTGATGAAGAGGAATCCATGGAACAGCCGATCATTTCCGGCATCGCCTTCAATCGCGATGAAGCCAAGCTGACCATTCGTGGCGTACCGGATACCCCGGGCGTTGCTTTCAAGATCCTCGGCCCGATCAGTGCCGCGAACATCGAAGTCGACATGATCGTGCAGAACGTTTCGCACGATAACACCACCGACTTCACCTTCACCGTACACCGCAATGACTACGACAAGGCACACAAGGTGCTGGACACCACTGCGCTGGAGCTCAATGCCCGTGAAGTGGTAGGTGATACCAACATCGCCAAGGTCTCGATCGTAGGTGTTGGCATGCGTTCCCACGCCGGTGTCGCCAGCCGCATGTTCGAAGCCCTGGCCAAAGAGAGCATCAACATCCAGATGATCTCCACCTCCGAGATCAAGGTCTCGGTAGTGATCGAAGAGAAGTATCTGGAACTGGCTGTGCGTGCCCTGCACACCGCGTTCGAATTGGATGCCCCCGCCCGACAGGGTGAGTAACGCAATGCCTCAAGGGCGCGGCTTAGCCGCGCCCTTCGTTTTTCTGGCTGGTGTGAGAAATCTGTCGTTTCGCTCGCGCTAGACAATACTTAGGCATAGGTCGGTGGCCGTCACGGGTTGCAGGCTGAAGCCCTTTTTTTTGCAGACTGTTGACCCTGAACTGAATTTCGTGAGGAGAAAGGTATGTTGATTCTGACTCGTCGGTGCGCCGAGAGCCTGATCATTGGCGACGGCGAAATCACCGTGACCGTGCTCGGCGTCAAAGGAAACCAGGTGCGAATCGGTGTAAACGCCCCTAAAGAAGTCGCTGTCCACCGTGAGGAAATCTACCTGCGGATCAAGAAAGAGAAGGACGAAGAACCAACCCATTAATTTTTATCGAGTTTTTTTCAAAAAAGAGTTTGCAAACGGGGAAGGGTCTGGTTATTATACGCCCCGTGTTGCGGAGAGGTGGCCGAGTGGCCGAAGGCGCTCCCCTGCTAAGGGAGTATACCTCACAAGGGTATCGGGGGTTCGAATCCCCCCTTCTCCGCCATTATTCATGTAGGACGCTGTAATCAGCCTTGAATCGCTAAGTAGTTGAAATTAAACGAAAAAGTGATTGGCAAAAAGATTTAGCGGTCTATAATGCGCGGTAACAAATGCACTCATAGCTCAGCTGGATAGAGTACTCGGCTACGAACCGAGCGGTCGGAGGTTCGAATCCTCCTGAGTGCACCATACGACGAAGCAGTTTTCACCTAGAAAGCCGTTTCAGCTTCAACCAGAGGTGATCTGGTCCATCAAGCGCCAATCCTGCACTCATAGCTCAGCTGGATAGAGTACTCGGCTACGAACCGAGCGGTCGGAGGTTCGAATCCTCCTGAGTGCACCATACGACGAAGCGGTTTTCATCTAGAAAGCAACTTCAGTTTCAACCAGAGGTGAACTGGTCTATCAAGCGCCAACCCTGCACTCATAGCTCAGCTGGATAGAGTACTCGGCTACGAACCGAGCGGTCGGAGGTTCGAATCCTCCTGAGTGCACCATACAACAGAAAGCCCGCCTATCAAGGCGGGCTTTTTGCTTTTCTGCGTTTAATCTTTTTCTACCTGCCATGTGTTTTTTTATGCGCAGCCGCCGTCGCACTGATGCGTGCATGGGGTGTCATAACTATGTCTCGCAAACGATTGTTCTAGCCACGATTTTTTCAGCCCCCTGACAGCTCAAGCGGTGTATGATTGCGCCCGTCAGCCCCGCCGGGGCTTGTGGAATACCACCATGGACTTACCCAGTAGTTACTCAATAGCAAGTTTTGCCAATCAAGATCTGACTGATTGAATCTCCCGGCGTGCTCCGCTGCTGGGAGTGGAGTTCGCCTATGACTGAAAATGAAGTAAAAAAGACGCAAGAGAGCTTGCAGGATCGCCTTGCCCAGGTGGTCGAGCTGCTGCAGCGTCAGCGTGTGGTTGAAGACCTGACCCACCGTCAGGAAGGTCATCACCATGACCTGGTAGAAAACCTCGTCCACCGCCAGAACCTCGTCGAGCTGCAACGCAAGCTTGATGATCTGCACTCTGCCGACGTCGCCTATATTCTCGAAGCCTTGCCCCTGGACGATCGTCTGACCGTCTGGCAACTGGTCAAGGCCGAGCGCGACGGTGACATCCTCCTGGAAGTATCCGACTCGGTTCGTGAAACGCTGATCGCCGACATGGACGATCACGAGTTGCTCGCGGCCGCCAAGGAAATGGACGCCGACGAGCTCGCCGACCTTGCGCCGGAGCTGCCGCGCGACGTTGTCCATGAGCTGATGGAAACCCTCGATGCCCAGCAGCGTGAGCGCGTGCGCTCGGCGTTGAGCTATGACGAGGAGCAGGTCGGTGCGCTGATGGACTTCGAGATGGTCACCATCCGCGAAGACGTCAGCCTGGAAGTGGTCCTTCGCTATCTGCGTCGCCTCAAGGAGCTGCCAGGGCATACCGACAAACTGTTCGTGGTCGATTACGACGGCATTCTCAAGGGCGTGCTGCCGATCAAGCGCTTGCTGGTCAACGACCCGGAAAAGAAAGTCGCCGAAGTCATGGCCGACGACCCGGTGGTGTTCCAGCCCGAAGAAGACGCCTACGATGCCGCGCAGGCCTTCGAGCGCTACGACCTGGTATCGGCGCCGGTAGTGGACAAGAACGGTCGCCTGATTGGTCGCTTGACCATTGACGAGATGGTCGACCTGATCCGGGAAGAGAGCGAGACTGAAGTGCTGAACATGGCTGGTCTGCGCGAAGAAGAAGACATCTTCGCCTCGGTCTGGCGTTCGTTGCGCAACCGTTGGGCGTGGCTGGCCATCAACCTGATCACGGCATTCGTGGCCTCTCGAGTGATCGGTCTGTTCGAAGGCTCGATCGAGAAGCTGGTGGCCTTGGCGGCCTTGATGCCGATCGTCGCGGGTATCGGCGGCAACTCCGGCAACCAGACTATCACCATGATCGTGCGCGCCATGGCGCTCGACCAGGTCAGCCCCGGCAACACCTCGCGACTGATGCGCAAGGAGCTGGCAGTGGCCTTGATCAATGGTTTGGTGTGGGGTGGGGTGATCGGCGTGGTGGCGTACCTGCTGTACGGTAGCTGGTCGCTGGGTGTGGTGATGACCGCAGCCATGACGCTCAACTTGCTGCTTGCCGCGTTGATGGGCGTGCTGATTCCAATGACCCTGGCGCGCCTGGGGCGCGATCCGGCTATGGGCGCCAGCGTGATGATCACCGCCATGACCGACAGTGGTGGGTTCTTTATCTTCCTGGGCCTGGCGACCATTTTCCTGCTCTAGCCAATCCTCGAATCGCAGCCACAAAAAAGCCAGCTTTCGCTGGCTTTTTCAATTGCGGTGTCCGGTATCAGGAAGCGTCAGCTGCCATTTCGACATCGTGGGCAATCAGGGCCACCAGCGCGTTCTGCTGGCGGTGGGAAAGTTGGCGGAAGCGTTGCAGCAACTCGCGTTCGTGCAGCGACAGCTCCGGGCTGTCCAGACGCATGCTCAGGTCATCACCCAGGGCTCCTTCCTGGATCAGGCTTTGCTCCAGGCGGGCGATGATTTCCGAGTTCATGCTGCGGTGGTGGTTGCGCGCTACCTCGGCAATGCGCTCACGCATTCCGTCGGGCAGGCGGACGACGAATTTGTCAGCGGTGCGGCTTGAGTAAATAGCCTGTTTCATTGGGCGCATATAATTGACCGGTTTTAGTTCAGGGGAAGCGGTTCTCGAAATTGGCCGCACGATGTCACTACGACCATCACGGCGACAAAATGTTCAACCTGAATTGTGAATGAGGTACGAATCATGCCTCATTGTCGCCGGTTCCTTGGCGTCAATTCTGTGACAAATCTTGATCCGGATAAAGGCGTTATGCCAGTACCAATTATCAGAAATGAGGACTGGTTTGAAAAGTTTTCATTTTGTTCGGTGCCAGTCCGTCGGCCCGCGCTTCACACCTTTGCATCACGGGCGCAAAGAGCCCTGGAATGCGTCTAGAATGCGCAGGTTTCCCTTCTAATGAGCATAGTGGCTATGCAGCATGACGCAAGCGCGGCCCCAGGTACAGCGATCCCTGGCCGCTTGATCTATCTGATGGGGCCTTCCGGTGCCGGAAAAGACTCATTGATCGATGCAGCGCGTGCAACGCTCCTGGCCAACCAGGTCCAGATTGCCCAGCGCGTTATTACCCGTTCGGCCGAAGCCAAGGGTGAAAAGGCGCTGGGTGTCTGCGCCGAGCGCTTTGAGCAACTCTGCGCCGAAGGCGCCTTTGCCTTGCATTGGCGAGCCAATGGGCTGGCGTACGGGATACCCGTGGAAATCGATACCTGGTTGGCGAAAGGGCATGCAGTACTGGTCAATGGTTCGCGGGCGCACCTGGCCAATGCTCGGGAGCGCTACCCGGATCTACTGGCGATCCTGCTCACGGTCGATCGCCGGGTATTGCGCCAGCGCTTGCTGGCTCGCGGGCGTGAAAGCGTCGAGGATATCGAGCGGCGCCTGGCACGGAGCCAGCAATTGTCCTTGCACGATTCCACGGTGCACTTGCTGGATAACTCCACCGCGCTCGAGGCTGCCGTCAAGCGCCTGATTGCACTGCTGCGCGATGAGGGACTGCTAGCCCACATGGGCACCTCAGAAGATGACAGCTGGAGCCCCCACGTCGCCTGACAGGCGCGGCTGTTCACTCGCGTTTGCCGAGGCCCTGTCGAACACTGCCACTTGCGCCTTCATGGCAGGTGCCGAACGCACCTGCTCGGGTGCTGCCTGGCTTTGCCCTTGCACAGCCAGGCCAACCACGGCGGTCAATGCCAGGGCGTTGAGTAGAAGCAGGGTGCGGTTCATTTGGCATGCTCCACGCAATTCATTTTTATGAAGAGGAAAATGCATGCTGCATGCCATGCGTGCTCCCATATTTAATTGTTTAAAATCAATAGCTTATTTTCGTTTTTGGTAAGCGTTCCCGTGCACTTTGCAATGATGTCTCACTGCCTTGTTGCAGAATGCACGATTGCGCCCTGCAACCAGACATAAACCGTTGGCAAAAAGCCCCACGGATGACATGACAAATGGTTGCATGGTGGTTAACATGCTCGCCGTCCTTTGCCGTGCAGCGCTCGTTGCCGGCTTTTGTGTCTCAGTAGCTCAATTGGATAGAGCATCCCCCTCCTAAGGGGAAGGTTGGCAGTTCGAACCTGCCCTGGGACACCATTCAAACGAAGTCTTCCAAAATTTCCCGCCATCTGGCACAGCTTCGCCGCTGCTGCCTGCTCTTACAGTGCAGCTGCTTACCCGGGCGCAAGCCGATCACCACTGCTGCGGCAGGGGCAATGGCCCGTCATGGGACGGAAACAGGGGCAGTACCTCTTCGCCCAGTTCCTGAATGATTTCCTGTGCGGGTCGTTGCGCCAGGTGGATGCCCAGCGCTCCATGGTTCACACCGGCATCGCGCCACTCACCGAGCAGTTCAATCAGGCCCTTGCGGCCGGTTCGCAATACGTAGCCGCCACGTAGCGGGGTGCGTGGGCAGTCCGGGTTTTCGTCCAGGTCGATCCATTCGTTGGTTACATGAGGGCGAAATCCCCGGTCTGGAATGTGGCTGCGCCAGGCGCTGACTTTCTCTGCAAGTTGCCTTGGGCCTGCGATGGTATGCGTTGCGTGCGGGTAGGTCAGCCAGCCATCGGCATGTTCCCCCAGCCACTGCATCGACTGGCGCGATGTCCCGGTGACCAGCAGCGGGATTTTTCCACTGGTGGGCTTGGGCAGCAGCTGCGCGCCATCCAGGTGCCCGAGCGATGAGGCAATGGTTGGTGCAGTACCCTGCAACAGCTGCCGAAAGTAGTCCACCGCTGCGGCGAAGCGTTCTGCGCGCTGGCTGTGCTGCAGGCCATAGGCCGGGAACTCGACAGGTCGGTCGCCGGAGGCGATGCCCATGACCAGGCGCCCGCCCGACAGTTGGTCGATGCTTGAAGCCGCTTTGGCGAGGTCGATCGGATGGCGTAGGGAAAAGATCGCACTGCCGGTGGCCAAGGCGATGCGCCGGGTTCTGGCGGCGAGGTAGGCCAGGTAAGTGAACGGGTCGAACACTTGGCCGGCATCGCCAAAGGAGGGATCGAACAAGGGGACATCCCGGACCCAGACGGCAGCAAATCCAAGCCGGTCAATTTCGCTGACAAGGTCTGCCTGGCCGACCATGACACTCATGTCGCCTGCATAGAAGCGCAGCGGCAAAAAAATCCCCAGCGTCAATTGGCCTTGCACAAACATGCGGTTGTAGCCCGGGTGCCCGGCAAAATCGGGTGCGCTGGCGCCACGAGTGGCGGGCGGGGCGATGCGTATCACGGTGTTGTTCATGCCGCGTCTCTTTTGAAGTGAGTTTCAGGGGCCGGTGGCAGGTGCAGGCAGGCGAATGCCGCGCTGCACGGCCGGGCGCTGGTTGGCGCGCGCGTACCAGTCGCTCAGGTGGGGGTAACGGCTGAAGTCGAACGCGATGATGCGCACGATGTGCATCCAGCCGAAGGTGGCGATGTCGGCGATGCTGTATTCACGCCCTGCCAGCCAATCGTTGTGCTGCAGGCGAGCGTCCAGGGTGGCGAATGTGTCTTCGGTGAGGCGTTGGTAGCGGTCGATCACTGCCGTATTCGGCGTGCTGTCGAACAGCTCATAGTGCACGCGCTGGCCAAGCAATGGCCCCATGCTCGAGGCGTGAAACATCAACCAGGTGATGGCCAACCAACGCGACTCATGGTCATCCGGCAGCAGGCGACCGAATTTTTCGGCCAGGTACAACAGGATTGCTGCGGACTCGAACAGCACGATGCCGGTACCTTCGTCCACCAGCACGGGAATGCGCCCATGAGGATTGAGCTCGAGAAACGCGGCATGGCGGTGTTCGCCTTGGTCGATCTGCACGTGCCTGAGGGTGTACGGCACATCGAGCTCTTCAAGGGCGATGGTGATTTTGAATCCATTGGGTGAGCTGTCGGTGTACAGGATCAATTCAGGAGGCTTCATTGACGGTTCCAGCCTTAGATGAGCTAAGTTATGGCCGATGCCATGTTGGCTATCCTAGGTAGGTAACAGCTGGCTGAAAAACGATCATTCCTCCCTCTACACATTAGATTTTCTAAACCAAGGACAGGTCATGGGCGCCGTCTTACCGTTACTTGCATTGCGCGCTTTTACTGAAGCCGGGCGTTTGGGCAGCCTGAAGGCGGCGGCCGAACGTCTCGGTGTCACCCCCGGGGCCGTCAGTCAGCAGATTCGACTGTTGGAAGCGCGCATCGGCGTTGCCCTCTTCGTGCGCAGTCGCCATGGGGTTCACTTCACCGAGGCCGGCGCACGGGTTTATCCCGACCTGCTGCGCAGCTTCGATCAGATTGAAAAGTCACTTTCGCTACTGGAGAACCTGGCGGTCGAAAAGACCCTGACCATCAGCACGGTCCCGTCATTTGCCGCTGCCTGGCTGGTGCCGAGAATCAGCCGCTTCAGCGCGTTGCATCCACAGATCGAAGTGCGGGTCGAGGCATCGTCAAGCTTGGTGGATTTCACCCGCGACAGGGTCGACGTCGCCTTGCGACACGGCCTTGGCCATTATCCGGGGCTGCAATCGGTTCGGTTGATGGCGCCCGTGTTGTTACCGGTCGCAAGCCCGGGGCTGCTTGCCAAGGGACCGAAGATTGTCGAACCGGAGGATTGTCTGAACTACCCACTGCTGCAGGAAAGTGATCGTGCCGACTGGGGGCTCTGGCTAAAGGCTCATGGAGTGCATGTGAGGGATCAGGCGCGGCGCGGGATGAGTTTCGAAGACGACCTGCTGCTGTTGCGCGCGGCGGCAGCAGGGCAAGGTATTGCGTTGGTGCAGGATACCCATGCGCAGGAAGACCTCGACGCCGGCAAGTTGGTCGTGGCCCTGGACAAGCCCTGGCCTTCGCGTTTTGCCTATTACCTGGTCGCTCGCCCTGATGCGATGCAGCGCCCTGAGGTACAGGCGTTCGTTGACTGGATCCGCAACGAGGCTGCCAGCCAGGCCTAAAAAAATACCCGCTGCGCAAGCGCGCAGCGGGTCAAATCGGCCTCAGCCGCTTCAGTGTCGTTTCATAGGTGCAGGGCGTGGCCCAGTGCTCGCAATGCCGCTTCCTGGACCGCTTCGCCGAGGGTTGGGTGGGCATGGATGGTACCGGCCACATCCTCGAGGCGGGCGCCCATTTCCAGTGACTGGGCGAACGCGGTCGATAGTTCCGAGACGCCGACGCCCACCGCCTGCCAACCCAGGATCAGGTGGTTGTCGCGACGGGCGACCACCCGCACAAAACCACTTTTGGATTCCAGGGTCATGGCCCGGCCATTGGCGGCGAACGGGAACTGCGCAACGATGCAGTCCAGGCCGTCCTGCTCGGCGTCTTTCGGGGTCTTGCCAACCACCACCAGCTCCGGGTCGGTGAAGCACACGGCGGCGATGGCGCTCGGCTCGAAGCGGCGGGTCTTGCCGGCAATGATCTCGGCGACCATTTCACCCTGGGCCATGGCTCGGTGGGCGAGCATCGGTTCGCCGCTCAAGTCGCCAATGGCCCAGACGTTGCGCATGCTGGTCTGGCAACGCTCGTCGACAGCCACTGCCGAGCCGTTCATCTTCAGGTCCAGGCATTCCAGGTTGAACCCTTGGGTGCGTGGCTTGCGACCGACCGCCACCAGCACCTGATCGGTATCCAGTTGCAGCAGCTCGCCGGCCGGATCGCGTACCTGCAGACGCTGCTTGTCGGCATCGAATCCTTCGACGCTGTGCTTGAGGTAGAGCGTGATGCCGAGCTTGTTGATCGATTCGGCCACCGGCGCCGTCAGCTCGCTGTCGTAGGTGGGCAGGATCCGCTCGCGGGCCTCGACCACGCTGACGTCGACGCCGAGCTTGCGATAGGCGATACCCAGCTCCAGGCCGATATAGCCGCCACCCACCACCGTCAAGTGTTTGGGCAGTGCCTTGGGTGCCAGGGCTTCGGTGGACGAGATGATCGCGCCGCCCAGGGGCAGCATCGGCAGCTCGACACTGCTGGAACCGGTGGCGAGCAACAGGTGCTCGCACTGGATGCGCTGGCCATCGACTTCGACGTTCTTGCCGTCAAGGATCTTCGCCCAGCCATGGATCACCTTGACCCCATGCTTTTTTAGCAGAGCGGCGACGCCACTGGTCAGGCGATCGACGATGCCGTCTTTCCAGGCCACGCTCTGGCCGATGTCCAGGGTAGGTGGCGATACCTTGATGCCCAGGTTCGACTGCTGGCTGTGATGCTGGGTTTGATGGAACTGTTCGGCTACGTGGATCAGCGCCTTGGACGGGATGCAGCCGATGTTCAGGCAGGTGCCGCCCAGGGCCTGGCCCTCGATCAGGATGGTTGGAATGCCCAGCTGGCCGGCACGGATGGCCGCCACGTAACCGCCAGGGCCGCCACCGATGATCAGCAGGGTAGTGTTCTGAGTCTGTTGCATGGTCACTCCACAAACAGGCTGGCGGGTTGTTCGAGCAGGCCGCGAATGGCCTGGATGAAGAGCGCAGCGTCCATGCCATCGACCACGCGATGATCGAAGGACGAGGACAGGTTCATCATCTTGCGGATCACGATCTGGCCGTTGATCACCATGGGTCGTTCGACCATGCGGTTGACTCCCACAATCGCCACTTCAGGGGTATTGACCACCGGGGTCGAGACGATGCCGCCAAGGGCGCCGAGGCTGGTCAGGGTGATGGTCGAGCCCGAGAGCTCCTCACGGCTGGCCTTGTTGGTGCGGGCGGCATTGGCCAGGCGCACGATCTCGCTTGCGTTGTTCCACAGGCTGCCGGCTTCGGCATGACGCAGTACCGGCACCATCAGGCCGTTGTCGCCCTGGGTGGCGATGCCCACATGCACCGCGCCGTGGCGGGTAATGACTTGGCCTTCGTCGTCGTAGGTGGCGTTGATCTGCGGGAACTCGCGTAGCGCCAGGACCATGGCACGAACCAGGAACGGCAGCAGGGTCAGCTTGCCGCGGCTGTCGCCCCACTTCTTGTTCAGGTGCAGGCGCAGCTCTTCAAGGGCGGTGACGTCGATTTCTTCGACGTAGCTGAAGTGTGCGACGCGGCGCTTGGCGTCCTGCATGCGCTGGGCGATCTTGCGGCGCAGGCCGATGACCGGGATCTGCTCGCTGTCGCTGCGCTTGGCGTAGCCGCTTGGCGCACCGTGAGTGCTACGGGTCGGCTGGGTGAGGAAGGCATCCAGGTCTTCATGCAGGATGCGCCCGGCCGGGCCGCTGCCATGTACATAACGCAGTTCGATGCCGACATCCAGGGCGCGCTTGCGCACGGCCGGGGAGGCCAGGGGGCGCTCGTTGGCCTCGCGCGGGGCGATGGGGGCGGGTTGGTGGCCGGTAGGTGCCGGAGCCGGTGCAGGTGCCAAAGCGGCTGCCGGGGCAGGGGCGGGTTTGGCGGGGGCTTCTTCGCGGGGCAAGCCTGCTTCTGCAGTGGCGGGTCCTGCAGGGGCGTTGCCGCTGCCTTCGACCTCGATGCGGATCAGTTCGCTGCCCACGGCCATGACTTCACCCGGCTGGCCACCCAGGGCCAGGACCTTGCCGCTGACCGGCGAGGGGATTTCCACCGTGGCCTTGTCGGTCATGACGTCAGCCACGACCTGGTCTTCGGTGACGGTGTCGCCCACTTTGACGAACCATTCCACCAGTTCAACTTGTGCGATGCCTTCACCGATATCCGGCATCTTGATGACGTGCGTGCCCATTCAGACCTCCATGACCCGTTTCAATGCCGCGCCCACTCGCGAGGGGCCGGGGAAATACGCCCATTCCTGCGCGTGCGGGTAGGGGGTATCCCAGCCGGTGACGCGTTCGATCGGGGCTTCGAGGTGATGGAAGCAGTGTTCCTGTACCAGCGAGATCAGCTCGGCGCCGAAACCGCAGGTACGGGTGGCCTCGTGAACCACCACGCAGCGACCGGTCTTTTTCACCGAGGCGACAATGGTTTCCAGGTCCAATGGCCACAGGCTGCGCAGGTCGATGACTTCGGCATCCACGCCGGTCTCTTCGGCCGCCACCTGGGACACGTACACGGTGGTGCCGTAGGTCAGCACGGTCACGTCATTGCCGGGGCGGGTGATCGCAGCCTTGTCCAGCGGCACGGTGTAATAGCCGTCGGGCACGGCGCTGGCCGGGTGTTTCGACCATGGCGTTACCGGGCGGTCGTGGTGGCCGTCGAACGGGCCGTTGTACAGGCGCTTGGGCTCCAGGAAGATCACTGGGTCGTCGTTCTCGATCGAGGCGATCAGCAGGCCTTTGGCGTCGTAGGGGTTCGATGGCATCACGGTGCGCAGGCCGCACACCTGGGTGAACATCGCCTCAGGGCTCTGGCTGTGGGTCTGGCCGCCGTAGATGCCGCCGCCACAAGGCATGCGCAGGGTCAGCGGGGCCACGAACTCGCCGGCCGAGCGATAGCGCAGGCGGGCCATCTCGGACACGATCTGGTCGGAGGCCGGGTAGAAGTAGTCGGCGAACTGGATCTCGACCACCGGGCGCAGGCCGTAGGCGCCCATGCCCACGGCGGTGCCGACGATGCCGCTTTCGGAGATCGGCGCATCGAATACGCGCGACTTGCCGTACTTGGTCTGCAGGCCTTCGGTGCAGCGGAACACGCCGCCGAAGTAACCCACGTCCTGGCCGTAGACGACCACGTTGTCATCGCGCTCGAGCATGATGTCCATGGCCGAGCGCAGGGCCTGGATCATGGTCATGGTGGTAGTCGCCATGGCGGTGTCCAACTGAATTGAAGTGTTGTGATCGTTCATCTCAGATCCCCAGTTCCTGGCGCTGCCGGCGCAGGTGCTCCGGCATCTCCTTGTAGACGTCCTCGAACATGGAGGCCGGGCTCGGCATCTGGCCACCGGCCAGGGTGCCGTACTGCTCGGCTTCTTTCTGCGCCTTGATGATCTCGGCCTCGAGCTCGGCGGTGACCGCCTGGTGCTCTTCCTCGGACCAGTGGCCGATGGCGATCAGGTGCTGTTTGAGGCGGGCGATCGGGTCGCCCAGCGGGAAGTGATTCCAGTCGTCGGCCGGACGATACTTGGACGGATCGTCCGAGGTCGAGTGCGGGCCGGCACGGTAGGTGACCCACTCGATCAGGCTTGGGCCCAGGCCGCGACGGGCACGTTCGGCGGCCCAGCGCGAGGCCGCGTAGACGGCGATGAAGTCGTTGCCGTCGACCCGCAGCGAGGCGATGCCGCAACCCACGCCACGACCGGCGAAGGTGGTCGACTCACCGCCGGCGATGGCCTGGAAGGTGGAGATTGCCCACTGGTTGTTGACCACGTTGAGGATCACCGGCGCGCGGTAAACGTGGGCGAAGGTCAGGGCGGTGTGGAAGTCGGACTCGGCGGTGGCGCCATCGCCGATCCAGGCCGAGGCGATCTTGGTATCGCCCTTGATGGCCGAGGCCATGGCCCAGCCCACGGCCTGGACGAACTGGGTCGCGAGGTTGCCGCTGATGGTGAAGAAGCCGGCTTCGCGCACCGAGTACATGATCGGCAGCTGGCGGCCCTTGAGCGGGTCGCGCTCGTTGGACAGCAACTGGCAGATCATCTCGACCAGCGACACGTCGCGGGCCATCAGGATGCTTTGCTGGCGGTAGGTGGGGAAGCACATGTCGGTGCGGTTCAGGGCCATGGCCTGGCCGCTGCCGATGGCTTCTTCACCCAGGCTCTGCATATAGAAGGACATCTTCTTCTGCCGCTGGGCTACCACCATGCGGCTGTCGAACAGCCGGGTCTTGAGCATGGTGCGCATGCCCTGGCGCAGGATCTCGGGGCTGATGTCCTCGGCCCAGGGGCCCAGGGCATTGCCTTTGTCGTCCAGCACCCGGATCAGGCTGTAGGCGATATCAGCGGTATCGGCAGCTTCTACATCGACGGGAGGTTTACGGACCTTGCCCGCATCGTTCAGACGCAGGTAGGAAAAATCAGTCTGGCAGCCTGGCCGGCCGGTGGGCTCGGGCACATGCAGACGCAGGGGGGCGTACTCGTTCATGCTTTTTTACGCTCGCTCTGTCTTGTGTTTTTGTTGAGCTTTGAAGCGGTCGCTGCTGAATCCCCGGCTTGTGACTAGGGAGTCAGTCTTGTCCTACATGATATTCGGGCGCCTGAAGAATATTTCTCTCAAGTTCATTGCCTTTATTCTGGCTTGCGGATAAACATTCCTTATAAAGACAAAAAACAGGTGAAATTCTCTCATGCGCAAACTGGATCGTACGGATATAGGCATTCTCAACAGCCTTCAGGAAAACGCCCGGATCACCAATGCCGAGCTTGCGCGTTCGGTGAACCTGTCGCCCACGCCGTGTTTCAACCGGGTCAAGGCCATGGAAGAGATGGGCGTGATCCGCCAGCAGGTGACCTTGCTGGCGCCTGAAGTGCTGGGCCTGGACGTCAATGTGTTCATTCATGTCAGCCTCGAAAAGCAGGTGGAGCAATCCCTGCATCGTTTTGAAGAAGAGATTGCCGAGCGGCCGGAGGTCATGGAGTGCTACTTGATGACCGGCGACCCTGACTATTTGCTGCGGGTGTTGCTGCCGAGCATCCAGGCGCTGGAGCGGTTTCTCGATTACCTGACGCGCCTGCCGGGGGTGGCCAATATCCGTTCGAGCTTTGCCTTGAAGCAGGTGCGCTACAAAACCGCGCTACCGTTGCCGGCCAATGGCATGACTTTGCCGGTGTGAACGACTTTGGCAGGGGCGGGCTTGCCCCGCGATGAGGCCAGTTCAACCGTCCACAGGTGTTGTATTCACATGAAGGCTAGGCTGTATAAAATTACGATCACATATCGCATCACTGCTTGAAATTTCAAACGCCCCACGCCTATGTTGTAGCTGTCGCCGTTCCCGGCATGCGAAAACAAAAAGGATAGTGTCATGACGACCAGTGGCCAGCGTTCTCTCGCAGAGCGATTGACGGGCATTGATGAAATCGAGTGCGTCACGCCAGACCTCAATGGTGTGCCGCGCGGCAAGGTAATGACCGCGGAAGGGTTTCTCGAAGGCCGTCGCTTGCAGATGGCCCGCGGCGTCCTGCTGCAATGCATCATGGGTGGTTATCCACCGGCACGCTTCTACGGCAGCGATGATGGTGACCTGGCCCTGGTAGCCGATGCCCAGCAGATTCACCGCTTGCCCTGGAGTGACGAGCCCCGTGCCCTGGCGATCTGCGATGCCGTCGAACTCAGCGGCGAAAGCTCCGGCCTGTCGTCTCGTGGCCTGCTCAAGGCGGTGATCGCCCGTTATGCCGCGCGGGGTCTTGCCCCTGTGGTGGCCACCGAGCTCGAGTTCTTTGTATTCGCCCCCAACAGCGACCCCAGCCAACCCTTCCTGCCGCCACTTGGCAAGGATCGCCGCCGCGAAGAGGGCTACTCGGCCTTCAGCGTTAGCTCCAACAATGGTCTGCGCCCGTTCTTCAATGAGGTCTACCGCTGCATGGAGGCCCTGGGGCTGCCGCGCGATACCTTCATGCACGAGATGGGCGTCAGTCAGTTCGAGATCAATCTGCTGCACGGCGATCCGTTGCTGCTGGCCGACCAGACCCTGCTGTTCAAGCACTTGCTCAAGGAAGTGGCGCTAAAGCATGGCCTGACCGTGGTGTGCATGGCCAAGCCGCTGGCGCACACGCCGGGGAGCTCCATGCACATTCACCAGAGCCTGGTGGAGATCGAAGGCGGGCGCAATGTGTTCAGCGATGCCGGTGGCGAGCCGACCGCTACCTTCCACCACTTCATTGGTGGCCTGCAGGCGTGCATGGCCGACTTCACGGCGTTGTTCGCGCCCAACGTCAACTCCTACCAGCGCCTGTGCCACCCCTATGCCTCACCCAACAATGCCTGCTGGTCTGAAGACAACCGCGCCGCCGGGTTGCGCATTCCGGCCAGCTCTCCCGTTGCTCGGCGGGTCGAGAACCGTTTGCCGGGCGCCGATACCAACCCGTACCTGGCAATTGCCGCAAGCCTTGCCGCCGGCCTGCATGGCATCGAGCATCAACTGGAACCGACGGCGCCGATCCAGGGCGAATTCGACGTGCCGGATCATCTGAGCCTGCCTTGTACCTTGCATGCTGCCCTTGAGCGTCTGAAGCGAAGCGAGCTTGCGCGGGAACTGTTCGGCAAGGAGTTCATCGAAGGCTACATCGCCACCAAGACCATGGAGCTGACCAGTTTCTTCGATGAGATCACCCCATGGGAGCGACGCGTGCTGGCAGCGCAGGCATAACCGGCGCTGCGCGCTGAGGTGTGATCGAAACGCAGGTGGTAGACGTTCCCGGTCGGAAGGTCGCCACCTGTTTTTTTTATGCCTGGCGCCTACGGCAGCGGTAATTTCACTTATGCTTTCAAGCAGTTTTTCCACCTGTTCAAGGGGCCGTTAGGGACGCTGATGCGACAGATCTGGAAGTCTTTTCGCGCGCTGTATTTCGCTGCGCTGATGATGTTGATCGGCTCCGGCTTGTTGAGTACCTACCTGACCTTGAGGCTGGCTGCCGATCATGTCGACAGCCTGTGGGTGGGGGCGCTGATGGCGGCCAACTATTTTGGCCTGGCCCTGGGCGGCAAGATCGGCCACCGGCTGATTGCCCGGGTCGGCCACATTCGGGCCTATGCCACCTGTGCCGGGATCGTCGGAGCGGCAGTGCTCGGTCACGGCCTGGTCAGTTGGCTACCGGCCTGGCTGGTGCTGCGGGTCATCGTTGGCCTGGGGATGATGTGTCAGTACATGGTCATCGAAAGCTGGCTCAACGAGCAGGCCGATGCCAAGCAACGTGGCGCGGTGTTCAGTGGCTACATGATCTTTTCCTATCTGGGCCTGGTGCTGGGGCAGTTGATTCTGGTCGCGCATCCGCAACTGGGGCCTGAACTGCTGATGCTGGTCGCCATGTGCTTTGCCTTGTGCCTGGTACCGGTCGCGCTGACCCGGCGCATTCACCCGGCGCCCTTGCGCCCGGCACCGATGGAGCCGCGCTTCTTCATCAAGCGGGTACCGCAGTCGTTGAGTACGGTTTTGGGGGCGGGGCTGATCGTCGGCTCCTTCTATGGCCTGGCGCCCTTGTACGCCGCCAAGCAGGGGCTGAGCACCGAGCAGATCGGCTTGTACATGGGCTGCTGTATTTTCGCCGGCCTGTTGGTGCAATGGCCGCTGGGGTGGTTGTCCGATCGTTATGACCGCGCATTGTTGATCCGCAGCGTCGCCGCAGGCCTGGCGGTCACAGCCTTGCCCCTGGCGATCATGCCGACGGTGCCGCTGGTGATATTGTTCGCGGCGGGGTTTGCGGTGTCATTGCTGCAGTTCAGCTTGTACCCGCTGGCGGTGGCGTTTTCCAACGACCATGTGGAAAGTGAGCGGCGGGTATCGCTGACCGCCATGCTGCTGGTGACCTATGGGGTGGGCGCCAGTGTCGGGCCATTGGTGGCGGGCGTGTTGATGAAGCTTTTCGGCACCCAGATGCTCTACGCCTTCTTTGTGTTCTTTGCGCTGGTGCTGGTGTGGCGGATTCGCCCGAAAGCGGTCACCGGCTTGCACCAGGTCGACGATGCGCCACTGCATCACGTGGCGATGCCGGCGGCAGGCTCGCCCTTGTCGGCAGCCCTCGACCCGCGGGTGGATGAACAGGTGGTGCAGGATCAGATGCAGGCGCCGGTGGCGGCTGAGGATACCGAGGAAGAAGAAGGGGAGGTCGAACCCGGGACAGGGCCGGACAAGCCGGCGCCGGTGTGATGCAGATCGCGGGGCAAGCCCGCTCCTATCGAGGTAGGAGCGGGCTTGCCCCGCGATGGCTCATGGATCAGTAATCGTCTTTATCGAAGCGCCGCGCTTCACGCTGCAGCTGATACACGAAGGTCTCGACCTTGCGCTGCATCTGCCCGTTCAGGTTGTGGAAGCGCACACCGGCAAAGGTGGCGTTCAAGCGCTCTTCAAAGTGCAGGTGGCGCAGCTCCACCTCGACCTGGGACAACCCCAGCGGTGCACCCGTCGCAAACTTCTCGTACACCTGGCCCAGTTGCAGGCGCTCCTCGACGTTGCCGTCAAAGCGCAGCTTGCAGCCGGTCGCCGAGATATCCAGCAGCTTGCCCTTGAGCTCGCCCTTGCCCTTGAGCTTGTCGCCGTCGAGCTTGATATCGACCAGTTGCGACAGCTTGAGCGCGGCACGGAAGGCATTGCGGCGCTGGTGGTAGGCCACCTCGGTCGGCAGCGCGCCACGGTAGCAGCGGTGGCCGTCGACTTCGCTGATAGTCAGCGGCGTGTTGCACTCCCAGGCAATGCGCACGCCGTCGTGAAAGCCCTCGACTCGAAACGGCTCGCCATTCTCGAGAAAACGTTCGCCGTCGCGGGGGATCATTTCATCAAAGGCCAGGCGATTGCCCTCGCGGTCGACTTCGACCACGTAGCTCTGGAAGCGCTGGCTGCGTTCGTGAAAGGTGATGATCAGCGGGTCATGGCTCTCTAGCAGCGACCGCAAGTTGGCGGCAATTTCCAAAGGGGTGGTCAACACCTTCGGAGGCTGCGGAGCTTCAGCTTCATTGAACACGGGTAATCAATCTCCAGGCAAAAACGACACACGCAATTAACGGCATTTTGCCAGTATGTTCCGTGCCTTGATACAGGGAATCAAGCCTGGCTGAGGGCCCGTGGCTTGGCGAGGGGCGAGGTCGAGCCCCGGCTGTCGTAGAGCGTCGGTGATTCGCCGCCCATGAGGATTCTGATCTGGTTGGCCGTGGTCTTCTGCTGGATCTGGATCGACAGGCCGTTGCGTTCGTTGATCGCCTGGCAGTCGGCAAGCAGCTTGCTCAGCAGATCCAGTCGCTGCAGCAGGCTTTCGCCCAGGTGCGATTGGGCGGCCAGTTGCTCGACGCCCTGGCGGTCCTGGCTCAGGCCCAGGCTTGCGAGCAGTTCACTACGACGTCGGCCTTGCTGATCGAGAAGGATCACCAGCGACTGCTTGCGTGCCAGGAGGTTTTCCAGCAGCGGCATGTCGCGACCGTGCAGTGCAATCGCCTCGGTCTGCAACAATTCGAGCAGTTGTTGCGCTGGAGCAATATCGTCTTCGATCAGTTTGAGCAGAGTAGTGTCGTGCATGGCTGGCTCTTGGGTTCTAGCGTCCTGAAGTCAGCGCGCCAGGGGCTAGCGCTGGGCTTCGAAATTAAGCAGTTTGCTGGCGACGCGGTTGCTGTCGACCTGGTAGCTGCCGTCGGCGATGGCCTTCTTCAACTCCGCCACCCGGGCGCTGTTGACAACAGGTTGTTCGCGCAGCTGTTCGCTGACCTTCTGCAACTGCTGGGCCTCGTGGCTCAGGTGTACGGTTTCCCCGCTTGCGCTGGTTTGCGCCGTGGTGTCGGCTTTGGCCGGGGCAGCATTGGCGGCGCTTTCCTGGCTGTTGCCAGTGCGCCCGGCGGTGCCAACCGACGGGGAGTTATTCAAACGACTGAAGTCGATGACCATGATCAGAAAACCTCTGGGTATTTGGACGCTTGCCTTGTTTTCGGCCAACCCGAAAAAAACTTTAGGCGCAATTGCAGGGCAACGTGCGCGGCAGGTTCTTGGCACCCAATGGGACACAGTTTAGGAAAAGCGGTTCCCGACCGCCAGGGTTGTTCTCGGTTCACGCCATTACATGGCCACCTCTACCTGGCCTGGGCCGGTGACCCGGGCCTTGACCACGCGCTTGGAGTTCAGATTGCGCACCCGGATCTGTTCGCTCAGGCCGCCCTTAGCAAGCGCCTCGCCTGGCATGCGTACGCTCAGGCTCGCGCTGCGTGCGGTGATGACCACGTGATCACCCTTGCGCACCACTTCGGCCTGCTCAAGATGCTGGGGGGTAAGTACCTGATCCATAACCGTTGGTCGGATAACCTTGAGGCCGATCGCCTGGTCCAGACTGGTCAGGAAACCCTGGTTCAGCAGCCCTACGTCGCGCTCGCGCAGGCCGACATCCTGCTCGCCGACGATGCTTTCGCGCTTGAGCGGCCGCACCACCGTCACCACCTCGCGAAAAAGACGTACCTGGGCCGGCACGAACACCGTCCACGGGGAGCTGCCATTGCAGCGAACCCTTACGGTAACGCGGCCCACAGGCTGAGCGGGGCTCTCGAGGTTGGCGTCCAGTTGCTGGTCGCACAGCGGCATGCGCAGGCGCGGGTCGAGGGTGTTGACCTGGATTTCGTAGCGGCCTTCGGTCTGGCTGCTGGCCAGATAATCTTCAACGGTGAACTCAAGAAACCCTTGGGTGACACCGATAAGCTGTTCAGGCAAGGTGAAAGCGTCAGCCAGGGGTCTTGTTCCTGGCGCTACCAGGCACAGCGCAGCAAGGATGCCGGGCAGGTGGCGGGTCAAGCGTCGGGAAAATGTCGTTTTCGTGTTCATGAAATTCAAATAGCAAAGCGCGTGCCGACTGGGTACGAGGCTCGAAGCGTAGGGTGAAGGAGTCTGGCATGGCAGGTGTAATGGATTCGGTGAACCAGCGCACGCAGCTGGTGGGGCAGAATCGTCTGGAGCTGCTGCTGTTTCGACTGAATGGGGATCAGCTCTACGGGATCAACGTGTTCAAGGTGCGGGAGGTGCTGCAATGCCCACCCCTCACGGTACTGCCCAAGTCGAATCCGGTAGTGCGCGGTGTCGCCAATATCCGCGGGGCAACCATTCCGATCCTCGATCTGGCGATGGCGACCGGTATGCCGGGCCTGCGTGAAGAAACCAGCAAGAGCTTCGTGATCATCACGGAGTACAACACCAAGACCCAGGGGTTCCTGGTGCACTCGGTCGAGCGCATCGTCAACATGAACTGGGAAGAGATCCATCCGCCACCCAAGGGCACCGGCCGCGATCATTACCTCACGGCAGTGACCCGGGTCGACAACCGGATGGTCGAGATCATCGACGTAGAAAAGGTGCTTGCCGAAGTGGCGCCGACCTCCGAGGCGATCTCGGCGGGCGTGGTCGATGCCCAGGTGCAGGACAAGGCGGTGATGTTGCGGGTGCTGACGGTCGATGACTCGTCGGTGGCACGCAAGCAGGTCAGCCGTTGCCTGCAGACGGTCGGGGTCGAGGTGGTGTCGCTCAATGACGGTCGCCAGGCGCTCGAATACCTGCGCAAGCTGGTGGATGAGGGCAAGCGTCCGGAAGAAGAGTTCCTGATGATGATTTCCGATATCGAAATGCCGGAAATGGACGGCTACACCCTGACCGCCGAGATCCGCAACGACCCGCGCATGCAAAAATTGCACATCATCCTGCATACTTCGCTTTCCGGGGTATTCAACCAGGCGATGGTCAAGAAGGTCGGGGCCGATGACTTTCTGGCCAAGTTCAAGCCCGACGACCTCGCTCAGCGTGTCGTCGACCGCATCAAGGCTACGCACTAGCGGCCAGGGGTTCGCCCCTGGCGGTTCACACGATTTAAGAGGCGGCATCATTGTCTACGGGTAATTTGGATTTCGAACAGTTCCGGGTCTTCCTGGAAAAAGCCTGTGGCATCCTGCTGGGCGAAAATAAGCAGTACCTGGTCTCCAGCCGTCTCAACAAGCTGATGGAGCAGCAGGGCATCAAGTCCCTGACCGAGCTGGTACAGCGCATCCAGAGCCAGCCGCGCAGTGGCTTGCGCGAGCAGGTGGTGGACGCCATGACCACCAACGAAACCCTGTGGTTTCGCGACACCTACCCGTTCGAAGTGCTCAAGAACAAAGTGCTGCCCGAGCAGATCAAGGCCAACCCGGGTCAGCGCCTGCGCATCTGGTCGGCCGCCTGCTCCTCGGGGCAGGAGCCGTATTCGATCTCCATGGCCATCGACGAGTTCGAGCGCAGCAATATCGGCCAGTTGAAGATGGGCGCGCAGATTGTTGCCACCGATCTCTCCGGGACCATGTTGAGCAACTGCAAGTCGGGCGAGTACGACAGCCTGGCGATTGCCCGGGGCTTGTCCCAGGAACGCCTGCAGCGCTACTTCGATGTGAAGGCGCCAGGGCGCTGGGCGGTCAAGGCGCCGATTCGCAGTCGCGTGGAGTTTCGCTCGTTCAACCTGCTCGACAGCTATGCCAGCCTGGGCAAGTTCGACATCGTGTTCTGCCGCAACGTGCTGATCTACTTCTCGGCCCAGGTCAAGAAGGACATCCTGTTACGCATCCACAGCACCCTTAAGCCAGGCGGCTACTTGTTCCTGGGGGCGTCCGAAGCGCTCAACGGCTTGCCGGAGCATTACCAGATGGTCCAGTGCAGTCCGGGCATCATCTACCAGGCCAAATAACCGCAGGAGCGGGCTTGCCCCTGCATCGCCGCCGCCATCAAATTGCCGCTCCAGCGGAAAGCCTTTGCCGCTTTTCTGGCATTGCCGCCTACAACACCCCTTCAAAACCCCGTCTTTACGGGGTTTTGTTTTTTGGCATGGCTCTTGCTCTAGCTCTGCCAACGATTTATCCGGTCAACCTTCGAAGGTTTCCCCGACATGAGCATCAGCTTCGACAAAGCGCTCGGCATTCACGAAAAAGCACTGGGCTTTCGCGCCCAGCGTGCCGAAGTGCTGGCCAACAACATCGCCAACGCCGACACGCCCAACTACAAGGCGCGCGACCTGGACTTCGCTTCGGTGCTGGCCGCCGAAAGCCAGAAGACCAAGGGCGGCCACTTTGCCCTGGACCGCACCAACAGCCGGCACATCGAGGCCGAAGGTATGAGCGTGGGTGACGAAACCCTGCAGTACCGCACGCCCATGCAGCCGTCCATCGACCAGAACACCGTCGACGCCCAGCTCGAACAATCGAGCTATGCCGAGAACGCCGTGGGCTTCCAGGCCAGCTTCACGCTGCTCAACAGTAAATTCAAAGGGCTGGTATCGGCCCTGCGCGGAGAGTAAGACATGTCCCTCGCCAGTGTTTTCAACATTGCCGGTAGCGGCATGAGTGCCCAGACCACGCGTCTGAACACCGTCGCTTCGAACATAGCCAACGCCGAGACCGTGTCGTCGAGCATCGACCAGACCTACCGTGCCCGTCACCCGGTCTTCGCCACCACGTTCCAGCAGGCCCAGGGCGGCGTCAGCCAGTCGCTGTTCCAGGACCAGGGTGAAGCCGGCCAGGGCGTCCAGGTGCTCGGTGTGGTCGAAGACCAGAGCAACCTCGAGGCGCGCTACGAGCCCAACCACCCGGCGGCGAACAAGGACGGCTACGTCTACTACCCGAACGTCAACGTGGTCGAGGAAATGGCCGACATGATCTCTGCCAGTCGCTCGTTCCAGACCAACGCCGAGTTGATGAACACGGCCAAGACCATGATGCAGAAAGTACTGACCCTGGGTCAGTGATAGGAGCATCGGCATGAGCACAACCGATTCGGTCAACAACGTCAGCAATTCGGTGCTGCAGTCCCTGCAAAAGCAGGAGAGCACCAGCAACAACAAGACCGGTACCGCCGGTAGCGCCCTGGGCAAGGATGCGTTCCTGCAACTGCTGGTTACCCAGATGAAGCACCAGAACCCGCTTGATCCGCAGGAGAACGGCGAGTTCGTCGCGCAGCTCGCGCAGTTCAGCAGCCTGGAAGGTATCGAGTCGCTCAACAGTTCGGTCAGCACCATCGGCGGCGCATTCCTGTCGTCCATTGCCCTGCAGGCCTCTTCGCTGGTCGGGCGCAATGTGATGGTGCAGACCGACAAGTCGGTCGTCGACACCAGCAAGGACATGAAAGGCTCGGTCAACCTGACCTCGTCCAGCACCATGACCACCGTCGGCATCTACGACAGCGAAGGCGAACTGGTGCGCACCCTGGACCTGGGCAGCCAGAAGGGCGGCCAGGTGGATTTCACCTGGGACGGCAAGAACAGCGACGGCGAAGTGGCCCCTGCCGGCACCTACACCTTCAAGGCCTCCGGCACCATCGAAGGCGTGGCCACCACCATGACCACCAACCTGCCGGCTTCGGTCAGCAGCGTGACCATGGGCAGCAACGGTTCGGAAATGATGCTGAACCTGACCGGGCTTGGCAGCATCGCGCTGTCGAAAATTCAATCGATTGGAATCTAGGGCCGATAACGCGGCAGGAGTGAGCATATGTCTTTCAACATCGGCCTTAGCGGGCTTTATGCAGCAAACAAGGCCCTGGGCGTTACCGGCAACAACATCGCCAACGTTGCCACCACCGGCTTCAAATCGTCGCGCGCCGAATTCGCCGACCAGTACGCCTCGTCCATTCGCGGCACCAGCGGCAAGACCGTCATGGGCAGCGGTGTGACCACTGCGGCGATCTCGCAGATGTTCACCCAGGGCAACTTCAGCGGTACCGGCCAGAGCCTGGACCTGGCCATCGACGGCAGCGGCTTTTTCGCCATGAACGACAACGGCTCGCGGATCTACACCCGCGCCGGCGCGTTCTACAGCGACAAGGAGGGCTACGTCGTCAATGCCCAGGGCGCCAACCTGCAGGGCTATGGCGTAGACGCCGACGGCAAGATCATTCCGGGGGCGCTCATCGACCTGAAGATCGACACCTCGAACCTGTCGCCCAACCCGACTGGCCGCATCAATGAGGCCCTCAACCTGAACTCCAGCGCCACGGAGCCGAAGGTCACACCGTTCTCGCCATCGGAGGTGGGTAGCTACAACTACACCTTCAATACTGACGTGTACGACAGCCAGGGCAATGCGCACCAGCTCAACCAGTACTTCGTCAAGGATGCGGCCAGCAACTCCTGGACCATGTACACCACTGTCGATGGTCGCAACCCGGCCGACCCGTCGCTGTCCACGCCGCTGGTCAACAAGCTGCCGTTCAAATCCGACGGCACCCTGGACACGGCAGCAATGACCGCAGGCGCGGTGCCCGGTGGCCTGACCATCGCCGACAACAAAACCTTCCAGCTCAACGGCTGGGTCCCGGCCGAGAAGAATGCCGCCGGTGACTGGGTTGCCAATGGTTCTGTCGCCAAGACCGGTGGCGTGACCCTCGATATGCTGGCCACCACCCAGTACAACGCTGCTTCCGCCACCTCGGCGAAAAGCCAGGATGGCTATGCCACCGGTGAGCTGGCCGGCCTGACGGTTGACCAGAGCGGCAACATGTTCGCCAACTTCACCAACGGCCAGGACAAGGTGATCGGCCAGGTGGCAATGGCCAACTTCGCCAACGCCCAGGGCCTGACCCCGGTAGGTGGCACGGCATGGAAAGAGTCCTACGGCTCTGGCGTTCCGGTGGTGGGTGAGCCGAACACTGGCACCCTGGGCAAGATCTATGGCGGCTCCCTGGAAGACTCCAATGTCGACCTGACCGGCGAGTTGGTCAACCTGATCAAGGCGCAGAGCAACTACCAGGCGAACGCCAAGACCATCTCCACCGAAAGCACCATCATGCAGACCATCATTCAGATGACCTAAGGCATCACGGGGCAAGCCCGCTCCTGTCGGGTAGGAGCGGGCTTGCCCCGGGAAGGATTTCAAATGAAACGATGGCCCCTGATTGCAATCCTGATACTCGCCGCCACCGCGCAAGCAGCCCCCGCCCCCTGGTACCAGTGGCAAAGCAAAGTCACCGGTCGCTTCATGTGCTCGCAAGTCGATCCCGGCCAAGGCTGGCTCCGGCATTCCGGCCCCTACGACAATGCCGGTTGCCGCGTCGGGTGAGGCGCCCTTGCCGCAGGCGGCAACAGATCGCCGACAAACTGACGGCGTAACGCCATGCTTCACGCCAGAAGCCCCGGAATACGGGGCTTTTGTCATTCTGGTTCGATAATTGCTTCAAGGCTTGCCAAGGTGGCAGCGCGGCAAGGTTTCGCGCAGAGGAGATCCTGTGGACAAGATGCTTTATGTGGCCATGACCGGCGCCAGCCAGAACGCGCTGGCGCAGAAGGCCCATGCCAACAACCTGGCGAACATTTCTACCAACGGTTTTCAGCGTGACCTGGAGCAGGCGCGCTCGATGCCGGTGTTCGGCGACAGCTTTCCGGCGCGCGCCTATGCCATGACCGAGCGCCCGGCGACCGACTTCACTCCTGGCTCGTTGCTGGAAACCGGCCGCGACCTGGACGTTGCCGTCGGTGGCGACGGCTGGATTGCCGTGCAGGCACCCGATGGCAGCGAAGCCTATGTGCGCACCGCCAGCATGAACATCGACGCCCTGGGCGTATTGCGTGCCGGCAACGGCATGCCGGTGATGGGCAATGGCGGGCCGATCGCCGTGCCGCCGGAGCAAAAAATCGAGGTGGGCGAAGACGGCACCATCAGCATCCGCGCCATGGGCGAAGGCCCGCGGGTGATGGCCGAAGTCGACCGGATCAAGATGGTCAATCCCGACCTCAAGACCATGACCAAAGGCCCGGACGGTTTGATCCACACCACCACTGGCCAGCCGGCGGCGGCCGATGCCAACGTCAAGCTGGTGTCGGGTTTCCTTGAGAACAGCAACGTCAACGCGGTCGAGGAAATGACCTCGGTGCTGGCGCTGTCTCGTCAATTCGAACTGCACGTCAAGATGATGACCACGGCCAAGGAAGGCGACGAAGCCATGGCTCGTGTTTTGCAAATCGGCTAATTACACAGACGTAGCGCCGTAAAACAGGCGCGCGAGGAGAACAGCATGCTTCCGGCACTTTGGGTGAGTAAAACCGGTCTGTCCGCCCAGGACATGAACCTGACCACCATTTCCAACAACCTGGCCAACGTCTCGACCACCGGCTTCAAGCGTGATCGCGCCGAATTCCAGGACCTGCTCTACCAGACCCGTCGCCAGCCGGGCGCCCAGTCGACCCAGGACAGCGAGCTGCCTTCGGGCCTGCAACTGGGTACCGGTGTGCGCATCGTCGGCACCCAGAAGAGCTTCACCGCCGGCAGCCTGCAGACCACCGAAAACCCACTGGACATGGCAATCGATGGCCGCGGTTTCTTCCAGATCCTGCAGCCCGATGGCACCGTCTCCTACACCCGTGACGGTACCTTCCACCTGAACTCCGACGGCCAGATCGTCACCGCCAGCGGCTTTGCCCTGGAGCCGGCCATTGTCGTGCCGCCAGAGGCGCAGACCTTCACCGTGGGCCGTGACGGCACCGTCTCGATCACCACCGCCGGCAACCCGGCCGCCCAGGTGATCGGCAACATCCAGACCGCCGACTTCATCAACCCGGCCGGCCTGCAAGCGGTGGGTGGCAACCTGTTCCTGGAAACCGCCGCCAGCGGCGCGCCGCAAGTCGGTACCCCGGGCCTGAACGGCATTGGCGTGGTGCAGCAGCAGACCCTGGAAAACTCCAACGTCAGCACCGTGGAAGAGCTGGTCAACATGATCACCACCCAGCGTGCCTACGAGATGAACTCCAAGGTCATTTCCACCGCCGACCAGATGCTCTCGTTCGTTACCCAGAACCTGTAAGTGAAGTCTTCGAGGTCGCTTGAACAGCGCTTGTTACACCGTGAGGTCAGAGTCATGAGTCGTTTGTTTTCCGTACTTGCCCTGAGCGGGATCACCGTGCTGGCCGGCTGCGTTGCGCCGCCGCCAAAGCCCAACGATCCGTACTACGCACCGGTACTGCCGCGTACACCCCTGCCGGCAGCGGCGAACAACGGCTCGATCTACCAGGCCGGTTTCGAGCAGAACCTGTACAGCGACCGCAAGGCGTTCCGGGTCGGTGACATCATCACCATCACCCTCAACGAGCGGACCCAGGCAAGCAAGAACGCCAACTCGCAGATCGCCAAGAACAGCAAGGCCGACATCGGCTTGACCTCGCTGTTCGGCTCGAGCGCCACCACCAACAACCCGTTCGGCAGTGGTGACCTGAGCCTGAGCGCCGGCTACAGCGGCGACCGTGCGACCAAGGGCGACAGCAAGGCGGGGCAGGGCAACAGCCTGACCGGCTCGATCACCGTGACCGTGGCCGATGTGCTGCCCAACGGCATCATCGCCGTGCGCGGCGAGAAGTGGCTGACGCTCAACACCGGTGACGAACTGGTACGCATCGCCGGCATGATCCGCGCCGACGACATCGCCACCGACAACACCGTGCCATCGACCCGGGTGGCCGATGCGCGCATCACTTATTCGGGAACCGGCTCGTTTGCCGACGCCAGTCAGCCAGGTTGGCTCGACCGATTCTTCATCAGCCCGCTCTGGCCTTTCTAGGTTCCGATGACCATGTTCAACTTCAAGCAGCTGATCGCCGCCGTGTTCCTGATGTCTGCCGCGTTTGCCGTACAGGCCGAACGCCTGAAGGACATCGCCAGCATTTCCGGTGTGCGTACCAACCAGCTGATCGGCTACGGCCTGGTGGTCGGGCTCAACGGCACGGGTGACCAGACTACCCAGACGCCGTTCACCCTGCAGACCTTCAACAACATGCTCTCGCAGTTCGGCATCAAGGTGCCGCCAGGCTCGGGCAACGTGCAGCTGAAAAACGTCGCGGCGGTGTCGATTCATGCCGACCTGCCGGCGTTCGCCAAGCCTGGTCAGGTGGTGGACGTGACCGTGTCCTCCATCGGCAACTCCAAGAGCCTGCGCGGCGGCAGCCTGCTGATGACTCCGCTCAAAGGTATCGACGGCAACGTCTATGCCGTCGCCCAGGGCAACCTGGTGGTCGGCGGCTTCGATGCCGAAGGCCGCGACGGCTCCAAGATCACCGTCAACGTACCTTCGGCCGGCCGTATTCCCGGTGGCGCCACCGTTGAGCGGGCCGTGCCCAGTGGCTTCAACCAGGGCAACAGCCTGACCCTCAACCTCAATCGCCCCGACTTCACCACCGCCAAGCGCATCGTCGACAAGGTCAACGAATTGCTCGGCCCGGGTGTCGCCCAGGCACTGGACGGCGGTTCGGTGCGCGTCAGCGCGCCGCTCGATCCAAGCCAGCGCGTCGATTACCTGTCGATTCTCGAGAACCTTGAAATCGACCCGGGCCAGGCGGTGGCCAAGGTCATCATCAACTCGCGTACCGGCACCATCGTCATCGGCCAGAACGTCAAGGTGTCGCCTGCTGCGGTCACCCACGGCAGCTTGACCGTGACCATCACCGAAGACCCGATCGTCAGCCAGCCGGGGCCGTTCTCCAATGGCCAGACGGCCGTGGTGCCGCGCTCGCGGGTCAACGCCGAGCAGGAAGCCAAGCCAATGTTCAAGTTCGGTCCGGGCACCACGCTGGATGAAATCGTCCGCGCCGTGAACCAGGTGGGCGCTGCCCCCAGTGACCTGATGGCGATCCTCGAAGCCCTCAAACAGGCCGGCGCCCTGCAGGCCGACCTGATCGTGATTTGAGGGCCGGGCCATGGACATGCCGAAAGTATCCACAGCCACTATGGCTGACAGCGGTGCCTACACCGACCTCAATCGCCTCAACTCGCTGAAGGTCGGCGACCGCGACAGCGAAGCCAACCTGCGCAAGGTGGCCCAGGAATTCGAGTCGCTGTTTCTCAACGAGATGCTCAAGTCGATGCGTTCGGCCAGCGACGTGCTGGCCAAGGACAACCCGCTCAACACCGAAACCACCAAGCAGTACCAGCAGATGTACGACCAGCAGCTGGCGGTGAGCATGTCCCGCGAGGGCGGCGGTATCGGTTTGCAGGATGTGCTGATGCGCCAGCTCGCCAAGCAGAAGGCGGCGTCGGTGAGCAGCAGCCCGTTCCCGCGCTTCGACGTGCAGCCGCGTGCCCTGGGTGCCACCGCCGTGGGCGTGGCCGAGCGCCCGGGCGACGCCGCGACGCGCAACGACGTGGCCGCACTCAACTCGCGCCGCCTGGCCTTGCCGGGCAAGCTCACCGACCGTTTGCTGGCAGGGCTGGTGCCGTCTGCCGCCACCAACACCGCGCCGATTCCCGGTCGTACGACCCCGCTCGGCGATGCCGTGGCCAAGGGCGACTGGGAGCCGGCCAAAGCGTTCGCCGCGCCGGGCGAGATGCGTATCTACGGCCGCGCCGTGGCCCAGCCGCCACTGGCGCCGGCCAAGCGTGCGTTCAGTTCTTCGGATGAATTTGTCGCCACCATGCTGCCGATGGCCGAGCAGGCCGCCAGGCGCATTGGCATCGACCCGCGCTATCTGGTGGCCCAGGCGGCCCTGGAAACCGGCTGGGGCAAGTCGGTCATGCGTCAGGCCGATGGCACCAGCAGTCACAACCTGTTCGGCATCAAGGCCACGGGTAACTGGCAGGGCGGGCAGGCGCGGGCGATCACCAGCGAGTTTCGCGATGGCCAGTTCGTCAAGGAGACGGCGGAGTTCCGCTCCTACGATTCCTACCAGGACAGCTTCCATGACCTGGTAAGCCTGTTGCAGAGCAACAGTCGCTATAAAGATGCGGTCAGTGCGGCCGATAACCCGGAGCAGTTTGCCAAAGAGCTGCAAAAGGCCGGCTACGCCACTGACCCTGACTACGCGCGCAAGATCATCAGCATTGCCCGGCAGTTGCAGCCAACCCAGCAATACGCCATGGCTGGCGGTACCACGAATCTATAAGGATTGAAGTATGTCGAATCTGATCTCGATCGGGCTGAGCGGCCTGAACGCCAGCCAGGCAGCGTTATCGGTCACCTCCAATAACATCGCCAACGCCGGGACCTCGGGCTATTCGCGCCAGCAGGCGGTGCAGACCACCGGCGGCATGCAGAACATCGGCGTCGGTTTCATCGGTACCGGCACCACGCTCTCGGATGTTCGACGCATCTATAACGGTTACCTGGACAACCAGCTGCAGACCGCCACCTCGTTGAACACCGACGCCGCCGCGTTCCAGGATCAGATCACCAGCGTCGACAAACTGCTGGCCGACAGCAATACCGGCATCAGCTCGGTGCTCACGGCATTCTTCTCTGCCTTGCAGACCGCCTCGGCAACCCCGGGCGATGTCGCCTCGCGCCAGTTGCTGCTGACCCAGGCGCAAACCCTGAGCAACCGCTTCAATGCCATCTCGTCGCAGATGAGCCAACAGAACGACAGCATCAACTCCCAGCTCGAGACCTTGAGTGGCCAGGTCAACAAGCTGAGCGCCAACATCGCCGAATACAACAAGCAGATCGCGCAGTTGTCGGCATCGGGCAACACCCCCAACAACCTGATCGATGCGCGTAACGAAGCGGTGCGTTCGCTCAACGAGCTGGTGGGCGTGACCGTGCAGGAGCGTGACGGCAACCTGGACGTCTACCTGGGTACCGGCCAGTCGCTGGTGACCGGCAACAGCGCCAACACCCTGTCGGTTGCGCCCGGCAGCACCGACAAGAGCCAGTACAGCCTGCAGATCAACTACCAGACCTTCAGCTCCGACGTTACCTCGGTGGTTACCGGCGGGCAGATCGGTGGTTTGCTGCGCTATCGCAACGACGTGCTCGCGCCTTCGATCAACGAGCTGGGGCGCGTGGCCCTGGTGGTCGCCGACAGCATCAACAGCCAGTTGGGCCAGGGCCTGGATGCCAATGGCCAGTTCGGTGCCGGGCTGTTCTCCAGCATCAACAGTATCACTGCGATCAGCCAGCGCAGCCTGGCCGCCTCCGGCAACAGCGCAGGCTCCGGCAACCTGGACGTGACCATCGAAAACAGCGGTGCCTTGACCACCTATGACTACGAGGTCAAGTTCACCAGCGACAAGCAGTACAGCGTGCGCCGCTCCGACGGCACCGAGATGGGCAACTTCGACCTGGACGCCGACCCTGCGCCAGTGATCGACGGCTTCAGCCTCAAGCTCAACGGTGGTGGCCTGGCCGCAGGCGACAGCTTCAAGGTGATCCCGACCCGCGCCGCCGCTGGCAGCATCAACACGGTGCTCACCGACGCCAACAAACTGGCCTTCGCCGGCCCGATCAGCGCCACGGCCGGCAGTGGCAACGGCGGTACCGGCACCATCACCCAGCCGAGCCTGGGTGAGCGCCTGGATATCTACGGCGGTGCCGAGCAGGCGCAGCTGCAGGAAGCGATCAAGCACTCCATGCCGGTACGGGTGGTGCTGGGCGAGGCCAGTGGCGGCACGCAAAGTTACAAGATCTTCGACTCGAAGGGCGGTGAGATTGGAGCCGGCAATATCGTGCCGGGCCAGGACAACGACCTGGCCATCAACGTACCGATGCGTGACGCGTCCGGCGCGCCGATGCTCGATGCCAGCGGCAATCCGCGTACCTTCAAGGTAGAGACAACCATCGGCGGCAGCCCGTCGGCCAACGACAGCTTCACCCTGGGCTTCAATGCCGACGGCAAGTCCGACAACCGCAACGCCAAGGCGCTGCTGGGTCTGCAGACCCAGTCCACGGTCGGTACCGGCTCCGGCGGTGGCATCAGCTTTACCTCCGCCTATGCCTCGCTGGTCGAGCGCGTCGGTGCCAAGGCCGCCCAGGCCAAGATCGACACCACCGCCACTGGCGCCGTGCTCGATTCGGCCAAGGCCAGCCGTGCCTCGGTATCCGGGGTCAACCTGGATGACGAGGCGGCCAGCCTGGTCAAGTTCCAGCACTACTACACCGCGTCGTCGCAGATCATCAAGACCGCGCAAGAAACCTTCAGCACCTTGATCAACGCCCTGTAAGGAGTAGCCGATCGTGCGTATTTCCACTGCTCAGTTCTATGAGACCAGCGCCACCAGCTACTCGAAGACGTTCTCCGACGCGGCAAAGACCCAGGAGCAGGTGTCGTCGGGTATCCGCATCCAGACGGCGGCGGATGATCCGGTGGGGGCTGCCCGGTTGTTGTTGCTGCAGCAGCAAAGCGCCTTGCTGGGGCAGTACGATGCCAACATGACTACGGTGAACAACGCCTTGTTGCAGGAAGAGAGCGTCCTCTCGACCATCAACGATGCGCTTCAGCGTGCCACCGAACTGGCCCTGAAGGCCGGTGACGGCAGCTTGAGCGATGCAGACCGCACTTCGATCGGCAGCGAGATCAAGGAGATCGAAGCCAATATCTTCGGTCTGCTCAACTCCCGTGATGCCAACGGCAACTACATGTTCGGCGGCTCGCAAACTTCGTCGCCGCCCTACGTGCGCAACAGCGACGGCACCTACAGCTACCATGGCGACCAGACCCAGCTTAGCCTGCAGGTGTCCGACACCCTGAACCTGGCCACCAACGACAGCGGCTACAGCATTTTCGATATGGCCATCAATAACAGCCGTACCGAAACCAGCTTGAAGGCGCCGTCGCCGGATGATGGCCGGGTAGGCCTGTCCCAGGGCCTGATGACCTCGGTCAATGCCTACAACAACAGCTTTGGCGCAGGGCAGCCGTACACTATCAAGTTCACCAGTGCGACCCAGTACAGCATCACCGATGCCAGCGGTAAGGACGTGACCAGCGAGACGCCTACCAATGGCGCCTTCGACCGCAACGCCGAAGGCGGCAACATGATTACCCTGCGCGGGGTCGAGTTCGAGATCAATATCGCCTTGAAGGAAGGCGATGACCCGGACGCTGTGGTGGCCGGTCATGAGTTCACCCTGCAGGGCAAGCCCGACACCCTGACCGCATCGCGCGGGGCCGGCAACACCTCCACGGCCCAGGTGACCGGTACCAGCATTACCAATAACGATGACTACCGCAGTACCTTCCCGAGTGACGGTGCGGTGATCAAGTTCACCAGCGACACTGAATATGCCCTGTTCGCCCAGCCGTACAAGGCCGACAGCAAGCCGGTAGCAACCGGCACCATCGGGGCCGGCAATGCCGTGACCGTGGCTGGTGTTACCTACCAGTTTGATGGTCCGCCGTCAGCCGGTGACCAGTTCGCTGTCAATGCCAATACCCACAAGACCCAGAATGTGCTCGATACCCTGGCGCAATTGCGAGTCGCGCTGGAAACTCCCGTCACCGACGGCAAGGCATCGATCAAGCTCAAACAGGCGGTGGACTCGGCGATCTCGAACATTGCCAGCGCCCGCGAGAAAATCGACATCACGCGGGGCTCGATCGGTGCGCGGGGCAACTCGCTGGACATCCAGCGTCAGGAAAACATCAGCCTGGACCTGGCTAACAAGAGCACCCAGGCAGCCATCGGCAACACCGATATGTCGACTGCGGCCATTACCCTGACCTTGCAGCAAGCCATGCTTGAGGCCTCCCAGCTGGCCTTTGCGCGCCTTTCGCAGTTGAGTCTGTTCAATAAGATTTGAGCCAGGCCCAGGAAAGCTTCGCGGGGCAAGCCCGCTCCTACCCGTGGTAGGGGCGGGCTTGCCCCGCGATTTTTTATGCCCATTGTGACGAGCGTCGCTACCGCTTAGACAATTGAGTGTGACCAATGAGTCAAATCGGGCATCTTCCCTGTATTCTATCGGTGGCATTTGCAAGAATTTGTTGCCGTTTTTTTGTGTGCACGACCCGGCAACAACGCTGCCATGTGCCACCCAGGGGTGGTGCAACCCCGGTTTTTGGCGCCCTCAGATCTGCGAGCGGCAGTCTTTGAAGTTTTGATTGGGAAGCCAGAATGATTGGCATAAAAAGTATCGCGAGTTACGTGCCCACCGCTGGCCTGGACAACTACGCCCAGGGTGCGAAATTCGGCAAGGATGAAACGTTCATCTTCGGCAAGATCGGCTCGACCTTCCTGCCGCGCAAGGCAGACGAGCAAGAAACCTCCGACCTGTGTGTAGAGGCAGCCAGGGCCCTGTTTGCCAACAACCCGGACCTTGACCCACAAAACATCGATGCCCTGATCGTCGTCACCCAGAACGGTGACGAAGAAGGCTTGCCGCACACCGCAGCCATCGTTCAGGACAAGCTGGGCCTGTCGACTCGCGTGGCGGCCTTTGACGTGTCGCTCGGTTGCTCGGGTTATGTGTACGGCCTGTACGCAATCAAGGGCTTCATGGAAGCCACGGGCCTGAAGAACGGCCTGCTGATCACCGCCGACCCGTATTCGAAGATCGTCGACCCGGAAGACCGCAACACCACCATGCTCTTCGGTGATGCCGCCACTGCCACCTGGATGGGTGAGGGCGCTACCTGGCAACTGGGTGAGGCGCGTTTCGGTACCGACGGCTCGGGTGCTGCGCACTTGAAGGTCACTGACGGCAACTTCTTCATGAACGGCCGCCAGGTATTCAACTTCGCCCTGGTCAAGGTGCCTGCGCACTTGCACGAGCTGCTCGACGCCTCGGGGCTGAGTTCGGCCGATATCGACGCCTTCTGCATCCACCAGGGCAGTGCGGCGATTGTCGATGCCGTGGCCCGGCGCTTTGAAGAAGACCCGGAGTCGACGGTCAAGGACAAGTTCGTCAAGGACATGCTCGAAACCGGCAACACTGTATCGTCCAGCGTGCCGCTGCTGCTGGAAAAACACATGCTCGATGGCACCTGGAAACGCGTGGCTATCAGCGGCTTTGGTGTTGGCCTTTCTTGGGGTTCGGCGATTCTATATCGCGAGTAAGCCTCAACCTGCGCCGTACCTAAAAACGCCCATGACTGAGCAAGCCATGGGCGTTTTTTATTGGCGTCAAATTTATCGCGAAAGTACGATTTTTCCGGCGCTCAAGGCCTTGATTTTCAAGGGGGTGGCACGGTGCTAGTAAAATTTTTCAAAAAAACCCTCAAGCAACCTGCGTTCACGACGATAACCATTACGAAGGTTCTCTAGGCCACACCCGGCGGATGCCAGGGCCGGAAGCCGCAGTCTCCATCCAACGAGGATTTCGTCATGGCATTATCCGTAAACACCAACATTACATCGTTGACCGTTCAGCGTAACCTGAACAAAGCTGGCGATGCCTTGGGCAACTCGATGACCCGTCTGTCTTCCGGCCTGAAAATCAACAGCGCCAAAGACGATGCTGCCGGCATGCAGATCGCCAACCGTCTGACCTCCCAGGTCAAAGGCATGACCGTTGCCATCAACAACGCCAACAACGGCACCTCCATCGCCCAGACCGCTGAAGGCGCGATGCAAGAGTCGACCAACATTCTGCAACGTCTGCGTGAGCTGGCTCTGAACTCCGCGAACGGTGACAAATCTCAGGCTGACCGTGATTCCATCCAACAGGAATTCACCGCTAAAGTGGGTGAGCTGACCCGTATCGCCGCTACCACCACCTTCGGTGGTCGTAACCTGCTGGACGGCTCGTTCCAGAACGTAGCCTTCCAGATCGGCTCCGATGCCAACCAGACCATCTCGTTCGGCATGAGCGACATCAGCGCTACCGGCCTGAAAGGTACTTACAGCGAAGCCACCGTAGCTGGCTCGCTGACCCAGTTGTCGGCTTCGGTAACGGGTAACCCGGTTACGTTGCCAGGTGGTACTCCAGCAGTAACCAGTACTACCCCGTTTGTCCAGACTGGTACTACTTACGCAGCTCCGACTGGCGCAGAGACCTTCAAGATCAATGGCACCGACGTTAACGTTGCCAACGCTGCCACCATTGACGACACCGTCAGTGCAATCAACGGTGCTGGTGTAGCAGGTGTTACTGCTACCAAAAACGGCGCCGGTGACGCGATCATCCTGACCTCGGCAGCGGCTATTACTGTAACCGGTACTACCACTTCTGGTTTGAGTGGTGCCACTGCTTCGGGCGGCGTAACTAGCACTACCCCAGCTGTACCGGGCAAATTGGTAGCTGATACTGCCATCAGCATCAACGGCAAAGACGTTCAGTTCGCTGCCAACGACACCATGGCTATGATCGCGGGCAAAATCAACACCGCCAACACTGGTGCCACCGCCACCGGCGTAGCTGCCACTGTTTCTGCTGAAGGTCGCCTGGAGCTGACTTCGGCTGATGGTAAAGCCATCAAGCTGGACAACGGCTCTGCCGCGTCCACCGGCGGCGCTGGTGCACTGGCCAAGCTTGGCCTGAGCGCTGGTAGCACCGAAGCCAAGCTGACTGCCGCTACTTCGGTAAGCCTGAATGGCACTGAAGTGAAGTTCACCGCAGGCTCGACCATGGCCGACATCGTCTCGTCGATCAACAGCGCCAGCACCGGTGTGAGTGCCAGCATCAACAAGACCAACAACACCCTGAGCCTGTTCTCCACCAAGGACATCACTGTTGCCGACGGCAGCAGCGGCACCGGTCTGGCCACCCTGGGCCTGACTACCGCAGCCGCCGCTACCACCTCGGCAGTGAAAATGGAAACCACCGTTGCCGACCTGAGCGTTCTGAGCGCCGACAAGGCTCAGCAAACCATCCAGGCCCTGGACGGTGCTATCCAGCAGATCGACACCCAGCGTTCGCAACTGGGTGCGGTGCAAAATCGTTTCACCAGCACCGTTGCCAACCTGCAAAGCATCTCGGAAAACTCCAGCGCTGCCCGTAGCCGCGTACAGGACGCCGACTTCGCTTCCGAAGCCGCCGAGCTGACCAAGCAGCAAACCCTGCAACAGGCGTCCACCGCGATCCTGTCCCAGGCTAACCAGCTGCCATCCGCTGTTCTGAAGCTGCTTCAGTAATTTCGGTAGTGGTTGATTGACGGAAGGGCGCGTTTACGTGCCCTTTCGTCTTTTTCAGTTTTGAGGTGATGTCATGGATATGAGCATTAAGCTGAACGCGCATTACCCCTCTGGCGCAACCCAGGCCGCCAGTGCCACGGTCGCTGCAACCGAGCAGCCTCAGCCTGCAAAGGCCGGTGACAGCCAGCGCGCGGCGCTGGAAAAAGCAGTAACCGATATTCGCGACTTCGTTCAGTCGACGCAGCGCAACCTCGATTTTTCCATCGATGACTCGACCGGCATTGTCGTGGTCAAGGTGGTTGCCACTGAAAGTGGCGAAGTGATTCGACAAATTCCATCGGAGACTGCGCTCAAGCTTGCGCAGAATCTGAGTGATGCCAGCAGCCTGTTGTTCAATACCCAGGCCTGAGCTGGCATGAAATGTGTTTCTGACTGCCGTCATGGCATTTTGCGCCAATAAAGCGGCAGCCGCAGGACAAGGAGAAAGCAGATGGCGAGTTCAACGATTACCGGCGTGGGGTCGGGCTACGATACCCAAGGGATTGTCAAAGCGTTGGTCGGTGCAGAAAAAGCACCCAAGCAAACCCAGATCACCAACCAGCAGAAAGACACGACCATCAAGTTGTCGGCCGTCGGCTCGGTGAAGGGAGCGCTCGAAGCCTATCGCACGGCGATCGCCAAATTGAACAACGCCTCTGCCTTCAACGGCCTTGCAGCTACCTCGTCCGAAGACAAGAACGTCAAGGTCACCCTGGGTGACGGTGCTTCGAGTGGCAAGTATGTGGTTGTGGTGCAGGATCTGGCGACTTCGTCGAAAGTCACCAGCAAGGTGTTTGCCGGGGGTGCAACGGGCGTCGCCAACAACAGCAGCGACCCCCAGACCCTGACCATCACCCAGTCGGGCAAGAGCTACGACGTTTCGATTCCTGCCGGCGCATCGCTGAGCCAGGTGCGTGAGTCGATCAACAGCCAGCTGTCCGACAAGGGCATCAGCGCCAACATCTTGAGTGACGCCAACGGCGCACGCCTGGTGGTGGGTTCGACCAACAGCGGCGAGGGTACCGACATCACGCTCAGCGGTACGTCGGACCTGGCCAGCGGATACGACGCCGGCAAACCACCGCAAAACGCCAAGTACACCATTGACGGAATCGCGATGGAGTCGACCAGCAACAAGGTCAACTCGGCAATCAGTGGCGTGACTCTGGACCTGGTTGCCAGCGACAAGGACAAGCCCATCACCATCAGCGTGGAAAGCAACGCCGCGACCCTGAAGACCTCGGTGCAGTCGTTCGTCTCTGCTTATAACGCGTTGATCACCAGCATCAACACCCAGACCAAGGTCACCGCCACCGGCGATGCCTCCACCACCACCGCAGGTGCTCTGACCGGCGATTCTTCGATGCGCCAGCTGGTGGCCAGCATGCGCAGCGAGTTGACCGGTTCCGGAACGGGTGCCATGAGCAGCCTGGCGCAGATGGGGATTACCACTGACCAGAAAACCGGCTTGCTCAGCCTGGATGACAAGGCGTGGGACAAGGCGGTGGTCAAGGGTTCGGGCGACATCGCCAAGTTGTTCACGGGTGAAGATGGTTTGATCAGCCGCATGACCAAGGTCACCGAGCCCTACGTGGGTACCACCGGCTTGCTGGCCACGCGAGTGACCGACCTGAACACCAAACTGACCGACCTGACCACCCAGCAGACGGACCTGGACCGGCGCATGGAAAGTCTGCAGACCTCGCTGATGGCCAAGTACACGGCGATGGATACCTTGATTGCGAAAATCAACGCCAGCAGCTCAAGCATGATGACAACGCTCAACTCGCTGAATAATCCGAAGAAGGATTGATTCGGCGTTGCGAGTGGCGTCTGGAGAGTCTCGGGCTTTTTCTCGGGACTAAAGATTTATGTGACACAGTCGAAACAATGGGTAATACGCAGTTTTCGACTCTGGCCTGTAACGAGGTAGCAACATGAACCCTATGAGAGCCCTTCGCCAGTATCAGAAGGTCAATTCCCATGCACAGATCTCCGAGGCAAGCCCGCATCGTTTGATTCAGATGCTGCTCGAAGGTGGCCTCGACCGGCTCGCACAGGCCAAGGGTGCCTTGGCGCGCGGGGATATCACACAGAAGTGCCTGTTGATCACCAAGGCGATCGATATCATCACCGGCTTGCGCCAGGGCCTGGATGCGGAAAAGGCTGAGGACCCAGCCTATATCGAACAGCTCGACAGCCTTTACGAATACATGAATACAAGGCTGGTACAGGCCAATGCCAGCAACGATCCGCAGATCATCGAAGAAGTGGCTGGGCTGTTGATTACCGTAAAGAGCGGCTGGGACGCCATTGCTTCAGCGCAATGACCTTGAGCGGGGAGAGTGAGATGAATGCATTGCAGCATATTGATGCGACACGCCAGGCGCTGAGTGCTGCAATGCAGGATCGCGACTGGGTCGCCATCGGCGAACTGGATACTGCTTGCCGCAATCACCTGGAAGACGCCTTGCGCGGTGACGTGGATGATCCCGCGCTGCGCGAGAGTCTTGAGGCACTGCTCGGGGTTTATCGGCAACTAATTGATGTTACAAGTGATGCACGTCAATTTTTGGTCGACGAGATGGCCCAGTTACGCCAGGCGAAAAGTGCTGCAAAGGTTTACCATTTGTTCACTTGACACTGGTAAATCTCAAACTCTGTGCGCCATAAATTTGACTATGCACGGCTTTTTGACTTAACTAGCATCTGTTTTCCAATATTCAGACGTCCGAAACTGACCGTTCAGTCGGAATGATGTCGAGCATGCCCAGAATAGGGCGCCGAAATGACTAGGGAAGTTGCTATTGCATGTGGCGTGAAACCAAAATCCTGCTGATCGATGACGATAGCGCCCGCCGCCGCGATCTAGCGGTGGTACTGAATTTTCTTGGGGAAGAAAATTTATCCTGCTCAAGCCTTGATTGGCAGCAGGTGGTCGAGTCGTTGTCGTCCAGTCGTGAAGTACTCTGTGTCCTGATCGGGACCGTAAACGCTCCGGCAAGTCTGATGGGCTTGCTAAAGACAGTGGCAACCTGGGATGAGTTCCTTCCGGTGTTGCTGATTGGCGAAATTTCTTCTGTCGAGCTGCCAGACGACCTGCGTCGTCGCGTGCTTTCCAACCTCGAGATGCCGCCCAGCTACAGCAAGCTGCTGGATTCGCTGCACCGTGCCCAGGTCTATCGCGAGATGTACGACCAGGCCCGCGAGCGCGGTCGCCAGCGCGAGCCGAACCTGTTCCGCAGCCTGGTCGGCACCAGTCGTGCGATCCAGCATGTGCGCCAGATGATGCAGCAAGTGGCCGACACTGATGCCAGCGTGCTGATCCTCGGCGAGTCGGGCACCGGCAAGGAAGTGGTCGCGCGTAACCTGCACTACCATTCCAAGCGCCGCGAAGCGCCGTTCGTGCCGGTCAACTGCGGCGCGATTCCGGCCGAGCTGCTGGAAAGCGAACTGTTCGGCCACGAGAAGGGCGCCTTTACCGGGGCCATCACCAGCCGCGCCGGGCGATTCGAGCTGGCCAACGGCGGTACCTTGTTCCTCGACGAGATCGGCGACATGCCGCTGCCGATGCAGGTCAAGCTGCTGCGCGTGCTGCAGGAGCGAACCTTCGAGCGGGTGGGCAGTAACAAGACCCAGGGTATCGACGTGCGCATCATCGCCGCGACCCACAAGAACCTCGAGAGCATGATCGAGGCGGGGACCTTCCGCGAAGACCTCTACTACCGCCTCAACGTGTTCCCCATCGAGATGGCCCCGCTGCGCGAGCGCGTCGAGGACATCCCGCTGTTGATGAACGAGCTGATCTCGCGCATGGAGCACGAGAAGCGCGGCTCGATCCGCTTCAACTCGGCGGCGATCATGTCGCTGTGCCGTCACGGTTGGCCGGGCAACGTCCGCGAGCTGGCCAACCTGGTGGAGCGCATGGCGATCATGCACCCGTACGGGGTGATTGGCGTGTCGGAGCTGCCGAAGAAATTCCGCTACGTGGATGACGAAGACGAACAACTGGTCGACAGCCTGCGTTCAGACCTGGAAGAACGCGTGGCCATCAATGGCGGCTCGCCAAGCTTTGCCACCCACGCCATGCTGCCGCCCGAAGGCCTGGACCTGAAGGACTACCTCGGTGGCCTGGAGCAGGGCCTGATCCAACAGGCGCTGGACGATGCCAATGGCATCGTTGCCCGCGCCGCCGAGCGTTTGCGTATTCGTCGCACCACTCTGGTGGAGAAGATGCGCAAGTACGGCATGAGCCGTCGAGACGGCGAGGAGCAGGCGGAGGATTGACGCTTGCTTGAACACAACGGGGCGCTCAGGCGCCCCGTTGTGTTTTATATCCCTACCTTTTACAGGGCTGTAATGCCCGTCCTGTCTGCCTTTGGTGGGGTGCAACCAGGCTGGTTGCACCGGGTGCTCAAGTAGCCGGCACGCCTATTGCTTTATCGCTGCCAACACACCGTTTTATGACGGTCAGTCACGCGAGAGAGCACGATGCCCCAGGCCGCCCCCATCTCCTGTGTCCCTGATGTGAAGGGGCAGAACGCCATCGAACAGGAAAGCCGCCTTGGCCTGCAACAGGCCTTCGCCTTGTTCGATCAGGTCTCCAGTCAGTTGAGCGAGTCCTATAACTTGCTCGAAGCCCGGGTCACCGAACTCAAGGGCGAGCTGGAGGTGGTCAGTGCCCAGCGCATGGCCGAGCTTGCCGAGAAGGAGCGCCTGGCCAATCGCCTGCAGAACCTGCTCGACCTGTTGCCCGGTGGCGTCATTGTCATCGATGCCCAGGGACGCGTGCGCGAGGCCAATCCTGCCGCATGCGAGTTGCTGGGCGAGCCGCTGGAGGGGGAGTTGTGGCGCGAGGTGATCGTGCGCAGCTTTGCCCCGCGCGACGATGACGGCCATGAAGTATCGCTGCGCGATGGCCGTCGCCTGTCGATCGCCACCCGCTCGCTGGATGCCGAGCCCGGGCAGTTGGTGCTGCTCAATGACCTGACTGAAACCCGTCAGTTGCAAGGACAGCTGGCGCGCCATGAGCGGCTGTCGTCGCTCGGCAAGATGGTCGCATCGCTCGCCCACCAGATCCGTACGCCGCTGTCGGCGGCCCTGTTGTATGCCAGCCACCTGGCCGAGCAGGCCCTGCCGGTGGAAACCCAGCAGCGCTTTGCCGGCAACCTCAAGGAGCGTTTGCACGAGCTCGAGCATCAGGTGCGCGACATGCTGGTGTTCGCCCGGGGCGAGTTGCCGCTGACCAATCGGGTCACGCCCAAGGCACTGTTCCAGGCGCTGCAGCAGGCTGCCCAGGCTCACGTCCAGGGGCATGAGGTGCGCTGGCAGTGCGACAGCCACCTGGGTGAATTGCTGTGCAACCGCGACACCCTGGTCGGCGCCTTGCTCAACCTGATTGAAAACGCCCTGCAGGCAAGCACCGAACCGGCGCGCCTGAAGGTGCACCTGTACCGTCGCGGCCAGATGCTGCGGCTGTGCATCAGCGATGCCGGTGCAGGCATCGACAGCGCCTTGCTGGCGCGCCTGGGTGAACCCTTCCTGACCACCAAGGCCACTGGCACCGGGCTTGGCCTGGCGGTGGTCAAGGCGGTGGCGCGGGCGCACCAGGGCGCCTTGCAACTGCGCTCACGGTCAGGCCGTGGCACATGCGCGCTGGTCACCTTGCCGTTGATCGATGCGCGGAACATGGAGAACAAGCAATGAAGGCAATCAAGGTGCTGCTGGTCGAAGACGATCGGGCACTGCGCCAGGCCCTGGGCGATACCCTCGAGCTGGGCGGTTTTGCATACCGCGCCGTCGGCTCGGCCGAAGAGGCGCTCGAGGCGGTGGCCGCCGAGGCGTTCAGCCTGGTGGTCAGCGACGTGAACATGCCGGGCATGGACGGCCACCAGTTGCTGGCGCTGTTGCGGGCGCGCCAGCCACAGTTGCCGGTGCTGCTGATGACGGCCCATGCGGCGGTCGAGCGCGCGGTCGAAGCGATGCGCCAGGGCGCCGTGGACTATCTGGTCAAGCCGTTCGAGCCGCGGGCGCTGCTGGACCTGGTGGCGCGCCATGCCCTGGGCGTGGTGGCCGGGCAGGCGGATGAAGGGCCGGTGGCCTGCGAACCGGCCAGTGCGCAATTGCTCGAGCTGGCGGCGCGGGTGGCGCGCAGCGATTCCACCGTGTTGATCTCTGGGGAGTCAGGCACCGGCAAGGAGGTGCTGGCGCGCTACATCCACCAGCAGTCCAGGCGCGCCAATGCGCCCTTTGTGGCGATCAACTGTGCGGCCATCCCCGACAACATGCTCGAAGCGACCCTGTTCGGTCACGAAAAGGGATCGTTCACCGGTGCCATCGCCGCCCAGGCGGGCAAGTTCGAACAGGCCGACGGCGGTACCTTGCTGCTCGACGAAATTTCCGAGATGCCCCTGGCACTTCAGGCCAAGCTGCTGCGCGTGTTGCAGGAGCGGGAAGTGGAGCGGGTGGGTGGGCGCAAGCCGATCGCCCTGGACATCCGCGTGGTCGCCACCACCAACCGCGACCTTGCCGGCGAAGTGGCGGCGGGGCGGTTTCGTGAAGACCTGTTCTATCGCCTGTCGGTGTTCCCGCTGGCCTGGCGTCCGCTGCGTGAGCGCAGCGCCGATATTCTGCCGCTGGCCGAGCGCCTGCTGGCCAGGCACGTCAATAAAATGAAGCATGCCCCGGTACGCCTGTCAGCCGAGGCCAGGGCCTGCCTGCAGGGCTATGCCTGGCCGGGCAACGTGCGCGAGCTGGACAACGCCCTGCAGCGGGCCTTGATCCTGCAGCAGGGCGGGGTGATCGAGGCGGCGGATTTTTGTCTGGCCGGGGTCATGCCGATGTTCACCTCCGCCCCGGCGCCGGCCCTGCCGGAGGCGCCGACCGAGCCGGCAGTCAGCGGCCTGGGCGATGACATGCGCCGTCACGAATTCCAGATGATCATCGATACCCTGCGCGCCGAACGCGGCCGGCGCAAGGAAGCGGCCGAGCGGCTGGGCATCAGCCCGCGCACCCTGCGCTACAAGCTGGCGCAGATGCGTGATGCAGGTATGGATGTCGAGGCCAGCCTCTACGCCACGTAAGGGTCGGGTGCATGCGGGCTTTTGTCCGCTGTGCGGACAGAGCTGGCACTCTTGTTGCTAAGTCCTGCCTATCCGCTGCGTGAGTGTCAAAAAAATGCGGGTCGTCGGAGAGAGAAGTCCATGAGCCAAGGTGTTGAATTTAATCGATTGATGTTGGACATGCGGGCCATGCAGATGGACGCCATGTCGATGCCCAAGGCGGCCGCTGCGCCTGAGCTCGGCTCAAGCAATTTTGCCGACATGCTGGGGCAGGCCATCAATAAGGTCAGCGACACCCAGCAGGCTTCCACGCAACTGGCCAACGCCTTCGAGATCGGCAAGAGCGGCGTGGACCTCACCGACGTGATGATCGCTTCGCAAAAAGCCAGCGTTTCCTTTCAGGCCTTGACCCAGGTGCGCAACAAGCTGGTCCAGGCCTATCAAGACATCATGCAGATGCCGGTATAAGGGCGAGATTGAGTCATGGCCGAAGCAGTCGTCGATAACGTGCCCGCCAAAGGCAGCGCAGCCGCGTCCAAGCCGCCGCTGTTCGGCATGTCGTTCCTTGAGAACATCTCGCAGATGCCCATGCTGCGTCAGGTGGGCCTGCTGGTGGGCCTGGCGGCGAGCGTGGCGATCGGCTTTGCCGTGGTGCTCTGGTCGCAGCAACCCGACTACCGTCCGTTGTACGGCAGCCTGGCCGGCATGGACACCAAGCAGGTCATGGAAACCCTGGCCGCTGCCGATATCCCCTACACCGTCGAGCCCAACTCCGGTGCCTTGCTGGTCAAGTCCGAAGACATTTCCCGCGCGCGCCTGAAACTTGCCGCCGCCGGTGTGGCGCCGGGCGATGGCAGCGTCGGCTTCGAAATCCTCGATAAGGAACAGGGGCTGGGTACCAGCCAGTTCATGGAAGCCACCCGTTATCGCCGCGGCCTCGAAGGCGAGCTGGCGCGCACGGTGTCGAGCCTGAACAACGTCAAGGCGGCGCGGGTGCATCTGGCGATTCCGAAAAGCTCGGTGTTCGTGCGCGACGAGCGCAAGCCAAGCGCTTCGGTACTGGTCGAGCTGTATCCAGGCCGTGCCCTGGAAGCGGGCCAGGTGATGGCGATCATCAACCTGGTGGCCACCAGCGTGCCGGAGCTGAACAAGTCGGAAGTCACCGTGGTCGACCAGAAGGGCAACCTGCTCTCCGACCAGGTGCACAACTCCGAGCTGACCATGGCCGGCAAGCAGTTCGACTACAGCCGCCGCATGGAAGGCATGCTCACCCAGCGTGTGCACAACATCCTGCAGCCGGTGCTGGGCAACGACCGCTACAAGGCCGAAGTATCGGCAGACGTCGACTTCAGCGCCGTCGAGTCCACCTCCGAGCAATTCAACCCCGATCAACCGGCGTTGCGCAGTGAGCAGTCGGTCAATGAACAACGTTCCAGCAGCATGGGCCCGCAAGGCGTGCCCGGCGCCCTGAGCAACCAGCCGCCAGGCCCTGCCAGCGCTCCGCAGACCACCGGTGGCGCCGCCGGTGCAACCGCAGCCGTGCAGCCCGGCCAGCCGCTGCTCGATGCCAACGGCCAGCAGATCATGGACCCGGCCACCGGCCAGCCGATGCTCGCCCCGTACCCGGCCGACAAGCGCCAGCAGTCGACCAAGAACTTCGAGCTGGACCGCTCCATCAGCCACGTTCGCCAGCAGCAAGGGCGCTTGACCCGCTTGTCGGTGGCCGTGGTGGTCGACGACCAGCTCAAGATCGACCCGGCTACCGGCAACAGCAGCCGGGCCCCCTGGGCAGCCGAAGACCTGGCGCGCTTCACCCGCCTGGTACAGGACGCGGTGGGCTTCGATGCCAGCCGTGGCGACAGCGTCAGTGTGATCAACGTGCCCTTCGCCGCCGACCGCGGCGAGGTGATCGCGGAGATCCCGTTCTACTCCCAACCCTGGTTCTGGGACATCATCAAGCAAGTGATGGGTGTGTTGTTCATCCTGGTACTGGTGTTCGGCGTGCTGCGCCCGGTACTCAACAACATCACCGGCCACGGCAAGCAACCTGCCGCAGCCGATGGCGACATGGAACTGGGCGGTATGCTCGGTCTGGATGGCGAACTGGCCAACGACCGCGTCAGCCTGGGTGGTCCGCAAAGCATTCTGCTGCCGAGCCCGAGCGAGGGCTACGATGCACAGCTCAACGCAATCAAGAGCCTGGTGGCCGAAGACCCGGGGCGCGTGGCCCAGGTCGTGAAAGAGTGGATCAACGCCGATGAGTGATAACCGAGCCCTTACCGCCAAACTGTCCCGGGTCGACAAGGCAGCCATTCTGCTGCTGTCCCTGGGTGAAACCGATGCTGCCCAGGTGCTGCGGCACATGGGCCCCAAGGAAGTGCAGCGGGTCGGCGTGGCCATGGCGCAGATGGGCAACGTCCATCGCGAGCAGGTCGAGCAGGTGATGAGTGAGTTCGTCGAGATCGTCGGCGACCAGACCAGCCTGGGTGTCGGCTCCGACGGCTACATCCGCAAGATGCTCACCCAGGCCCTGGGCGAGGACAAGGCCAACGGCCTGATCGACCGCATCCTGCTCGGTGGCAACACCAGCGGCCTGGACAGCCTCAAGTGGATGGAGCCGCGTGCCGTGGCCGACGTCATCCGCTACGAGCACCCGCAGATCCAGGCCATCGTGGTGGCCTACCTGGATCCGGACCAGGCGGGCGAGGTGCTTGGCAACTTCGACCACAAGGTGCGCCTGGACATCATCCTGCGCGTGTCGTCGTTGAACACCGTGCAGCCGGCGGCGCTCAAGGAGCTCAACCAGATTCTCGAGAAGCAGTTCTCCGGCAACTCCAATGCCGCACGTACCAACCTGGGCGGCATCAAGCGTGCCGCCGACATCATGAACTTCCTCGACAGCTCCGTGGAAGGCCAGCTGATGGACGCGATCCGCGACATCGACGGCGACCTCTCCGAGCAGATCGAAGACTTGATGTTCGTCTTCAACAACCTGGCCGACGTCGACGACCGCGGCATCCAGGCGCTGTTGCGCGAAGTGTCTTCGGATGTGCTGGTGGTGTCGCTCAAAGGCGCCGACGAGAAGGTCAAGGACAAGATTTTCAAGAACATGTCCAAACGTGCCTCGGAGCTGCTGCGCGACGACCTGGAGGCCAAGGGGCCGGTACGGGTCAGCGACGTGGAAGCGGCGCAGAAGGAAATCCTCACCATCGCCCGCCGTATGGCCGAAGCCGGAGAAATCGTGCTCGGCGGCAAGGGCGGCGAAGAGATGATCTAAGCGATTTTTCGCCCGGCGAGCCTGCTCCCCACAACCTTGGTGGAGCGGGCGTGCCCCGCGATCCAGATGAGTGCGTGCAATCATGTCAACCAACGAGCACCTCAGTGAGCTGATTCGCGCCAACGATGTCGAGGGTTTCGATCGCTGGGCGCTGCCCAGTTTCGACCCGGAACCCGAGCCTGAGCCGGAACCCGAGCCCGAGCCCGAGCCTGAAGTCGTTCAGGATGAAGTCGAGGAAGTGCCGCTGGAAGAAGTCCAGCCGCTGACCCTCGAAGAGCTCGAAAGCATCCGCCAGGAGGCCTACAACGAAGGCTTCGCCACCGGCGAGCGCGAAGGGTTCCACAGCACCCAACTCAAGGTCCGCCAGGAGGCCGAAGCGGCACTGGCCGCCAAGGTGTCGAGCCTTGAGCGGCTGATGCGCAACTTGCTCGAACCGATTGCCGAACAGGACAACCAGATCGAAAAGTCCCTGGTACACCTGGTGGCGCACATGGCCCGCGAGGTCATCGGTCGCGAGCTGCGCAGCGACTCCAGCCAGATCACCCAGGTGCTGCGAGAAGCCCTGAAGCTGCTGCCTATGGGCGCCGACAACATCCGCATTCATATCAATCCGCAGGACTTCGCCTTGGTCAAGGCACTGCGCGAGCGTCATGAGGAACGCTGGAAGCTGCTCGAAGACGAGACCCTGCTGCCCGGCGGCTGCCGTATCGAGACCGATCACAGCCGTATCGACGCGAGCATGGAAACCCGTATCGAAAAAGCCCTGGCGCAACTGTTCGATCAGTTGCACGACCAGGGCCTGCACCCTGCAGCGCCCGACCTGCAGGTAGACCTGAGCAGCACCGATGCGTCTTGACCGCACCAGTTTCGGCAAGCGCCTGGGTACCTACGCCGACACCATCAAGCTACCTGTGCAGCCTGTGGTCGAAGGCCGCCTGCTGCGCATGGTCGGCCTGACCCTGGAGGCAGAAGGCCTGCGCGCGGCCGTTGGCAGTCGCTGCGTGGTGATCAACGATGACAGCTACCACCCCGTGCAGGTCGAAGCCGAAGTGATGGGCTTTTCCGGCGGCAAGGTGTTCCTGATGCCGGTGGGCAGCGTCGCCGGCATCGCGCCGGGCGCGCGCGTGGTGCCGCTGGCCGACAACGGCCGCCTGCCCATGGGCATGAGCATGCTCGGCCGGGTGCTGGATGGCGCCGGGCGGGCGCTGGACGGCAAGGGCGGCATGAAGGCCGAGGACTGGGTGCCGATGGATGGCCCGACCATCAACCCGCTAAATCGCGACCCGATCAGCCAGCCGCTGGATGTGGGCATCCGCAGTATCAACGGCCTGTTGACGGTGGGGCGCGGCCAGCGCCTGGGCCTGTTCGCCGGTACCGGCGTGGGCAAGAGTGTGCTGCTGGGCATGATGACTCGCTTTACCGAGGCCGACATCATCGTGGTCGGCCTGATCGGTGAGCGGGGCCGTGAGGTGAAGGAGTTCATCGAGCACATTCTGGGCACCGAGGGCCTCAAGCGCTCGGTGGTGGTGGCGTCGCCAGCCGACGATGCGCCGTTGATGCGTTTGCGGGCGGCGATGTACTGCACCCGCATCGCCGAATACTTTCGCGACAAGGGCAAGAATGTCCTGTTGCTGATGGACTCGTTGACCCGTTTCGCCCAGGCCCAGCGGGAAATCGCCCTGGCCATCGGCGAGCCACCCGCCACCAAGGGTTATCCGCCATCGGTGTTCGCCAAGCTGCCCAAGCTGGTGGAGCGTGCCGGTAACGGTGAGGCGGGTGGCGGTTCGATCACCGCGTTCTATACCGTGTTGTCCGAAGGCGATGACCAGCAAGACCCGATTGCCGACTCGGCCCGGGGTGTGCTCGACGGCCATATCGTGCTGTCCCGGCGCCTGGCCGAAGAAGGGCATTACCCGGCCATCGACATCGAAGCCTCGATCAGCCGGGTCATGCCCCAGGTGGTCACCCCGGCGCAGATGGGCCAGGCCCAGCAGTTCAAGCAGCTGTGGTCACGCCTGTCGCAAAGCCGCGACCTGATCAGCGTCGGTGCCTACGTGGCCGGCGGCGATGCCGAGACGGACCTGGCCATCGCCTTGCAGCCAAAGCTGGTGCACTACCTGCGCCAGGGGCTCAACGACAACGTCAGCCTGGAACAGAGCCGCGAACACCTGGAAAGCGTCTTTGCCCAGCCCAACCCCGGCACGGGGGGCTGATAGGCCATGGCCCAGCCCGGTCGTGCGGCGCGCCTGGCGCCGGTGGTGGAGATGGCCGAGAACGCCGAGCGCCAGGCCGCCCAGCGCCTGGGGCAATTCCAGCAGCAGGTGAGCCTGGCCCAGGCCAAGCTCGCCGAGCTCGACCGCTTTCGCGAAGACTACCAGTTGCAGTGGATCAACCGTGGCGGCCAAGGGGTGTCGGGTAGCTGGCTGGTGAACTACCAGCGCTTTCTCGGCCAGCTCGAGAGCGCCATGACCCAGCAGCGCCAGAGCCTGGCCTGGCATCAGAACAACCTCAGCAATGCCCGTGGCACCTGGCAGCAGGCCTATGCCCGGGTCGAAGGCCTGCGCAAGCTGGTGCAGCGCTACATCGACGAGGCTCGCCTGGTCGAGGACAAGCGCGAGCAGAAGCTGCTCGACGAACTCTCCCAGCGCCTGCCGCGCCACGACCGCTATTGACCCGGGCATTGGGGGCAAGAGTTGCCCCGTCTGGGTTGGACTGCTACACCTTCTAGTTGTCTGTAATCGTCGTCTTCGAAGGAATCGCCTACATGGCCGTTGAATCCGTAGTGTCCCAGGATGGGAAAAAACTGACGATCAAAGTCAAAGGCCGCTTTGACTTTGGCAAGCACCAGGAATTTCGCGAAGCCTATGAGCGCAAGCCGGTACGGCCGGACTCTGTGGTGGTCGACCTGAAGGAGGCGACCTACCTCGACAGCTCGGCGCTGGGCATGCTGCTGATGCTGCGCGATCACGTGGGCGGCGATGAGTCGGAGGTCCAGGTGGTCAATACCAGCTCGGATGTGCGCAAGATTCTCGCGATCTCCAATTTCGACAAGCTGTTCGACATCAGTTGACCCAGGCCATGCCTGACTCGACCCTGACCGTGCTCATTGCCGAGGATGGCGCGGCCGATCGCCTGCTGCTTGCGCGTATCGTCAGCAAGCAGGGGCATGCGGTGATCACCGCCGAAAATGGCGAGCAGGCCGTGGCGCTGTTTGCCGAGCAGCGTCCACAGGTGGTGCTGCTCGATGCGTTGATGCCGGTGATGGATGGCTTCGAAGCGGCGCGGCGGATCAAGGCCCTCGCGGGTGAAACCCTGGTGCCGATCATCTTCCTGACGTCGCTGAGCGAAGAAGAAGCGTTGGTGCGGTGCCTGGAGGCGGGTGGCGACGATTTTCTGGCAAAGCCCTATAGCCCGGTGATCCTGGGCGCCAAGATAAAGGCGATGGACCGCCTGCGTCGGTTGCAGGCGACGGTGCTGGAGCAACGGGACCAGATCACCCGTCACCATCATCATCTGCTCAACGAGCAGCGCGTGGCCAAGGCCGTGTTCGACAAGGTGGCCCACGCCGGCTGTTTGAGCGCGCCCAATATCCGCTACTTGCAGTCGCCCTACGCGTTGTTCAACGGCGACCTGTTGCTGGCGGCCTTCACGCCCTCCGGCGATATGCATGTGATGCTCGGCGACTTTACCGGTCACGGCTTGCCGGCTGCCGTCGGCGCCATGCCCCTGGCGGAAGTGTTCTACGGGATGACAGCCAAAGGCTACGGCCTGGCTGAAACCCTGCGCGAGATGAACGCCAAGCTCAAGCGCATCCTGCCGGTAGACATGTTCTGCTGCGCCTTGCTGCTGAACCTGAACTTTCAGCGGCGGGTGGTCGAGGTGTGGAACGGCGGCATGCCGGATGGCTACCTGTTGCCGGCCAACGCAGGTGCGCCCTTGCCGCTGGTGTCTCGCCATTTGCCGCTGGGGATACTGGCGCCGGAGCGGTTCGACGATTCCACCCAGGTACTGCCACTGGGCGTGGGCGAGCGTTTGTTCTTGCTGTCGGATGGGGTGGTCGATACCAGTGACGATGACGACCAGTTGTTCGGGGTCGAGCGCCTGCGCCAGGTGCTCGCCGACAATCGCCAGCCGGGCTTGTTGTTCGAGGAAGTGCTGCAGGCACTGGAGGCCTTTCGCGGACGCTCCCGCGACGATGTGAGCCTGCTGGAAATCCGCATGGTCGAGCCCGAGGCGTTGTCGCCGCCGGCGATGATCTATTCTGACAGCGGCCAATCTTCGCCGCTGGACTGGTCGCTGCAGTTCGAGTTTCGCGCCCAGACCCTGAAGCGTTTCAACCCGCTGCCCTACCTGTTGCAGCTGTTGCAGGAAGTTCACGGCCTGCGGGCCCAGGGCGGGGCCCTGCACAGTGTGTTGAACGAGCTGTATTCCAATGCCCTTGAACATGGGGTGCTGGGGCTTGATTCAGGGCTCAAGCGCGATGCCGCGGGTTTTGCCGACTACTACCGCCAGCGCAGTGAGCGCTTGCAGGCGCTGAGCGACGGCTATATTCGAGTAGGCCTTCGGGTTGAACCCGTGGGCCAGGGCGGGCGTCTGATTATTGAAGTGGACGATAGCGGCAAGGGTTTCAATATCGAACAAGTGCTGGCGCGGCCGCTCATCGAGCAGGGCTTGTGCGGGCGTGGACTGAACCTGATACGTCGGCTGAGCCGGCATGCCGAATGGACTGACCAGGGGCGCCGTGCATGCGTGGAGTTCACCTGGGACGCTCTGGCATAATCCAACTTGATCAAGGAGTGAGCAAGTGACTGATAACCACATCGATCGCAAGGTACTCAGCGACCTGCAGGAGGTCATGGACGATGGCTACCTGCATTTGCTGGAAACCTTTCTCGACGACTCCGAAAAGCGCCTCAGCCAATTGCATGAGGCCAAGAATGCAACGGAGCTGGGGCATGCCGCGCACAGCTTCAAGGGCAGCAGCAGTAACATGGGCGCCGTGGCCCTGGCCGAGCTGTGCAGGCAGCTGGAGGAGCGCGTCAAGCAGCAACCCCTGTACGGTATCGAGGATCTGATCAACCAGATCGATCGTGAGTACTCGCTGGTTCGCCAGTTGTACCGCGACGAACACCAGCGCGTATTGATTGGTTGAGCGACTGCAGGTAAAGCTGGCGCGACTTTTGCTGTACCTTCGCCACTAAACGTTAAAGATGCCTTGCAGCGGAGACGCCTACATGCCTGTTGCTTCCAATCCTTTGCTCCAGGCCGGTGCCCCGGCCAAGCCGTCGCGGGCCCCCGCCAGCCAGCTGGATGCGCTGTCGCAAGGCGCCAAAGACAAGTCCCCAGGTTTCTCCAAGGTGTATGCGCAGCAGTCCCGTGGCCCGGAGCCGGCCACTGCCGCCAGCGGCAAGGACAAGCAGGCAGCGATTGCCGACAGCGGCAAGGATTTGCCTGAAGACAAGGACGATGCTGTCGAAGCCCCGGCGTCGGGTGCCGATGCGACGGCGCTCGATCCCAAGCTCGTTGCTGGCCAGGTCACCGATGCGCAGCCAGGGTCGCAGCTGATCCAGGCCCAGGCCGAAGCAGTGGCGCCGGTTGTCCAGGCGGCCCAGTTGCAGGCCCAGGTGGGCACCGTGCCAGAAGTTGCCGAGGAGCTGCCCTTCGACCCTGAGGCCGATCCACTGGCAGACATGCCGGCCTTGCGCATGGCCCTCGAGCAGAGCGCCCAGGCCCAGGGCACCACCTCGACCCACGCCGCTGGCAAGGCGACACAGGCCGATGCGTCGGCACAACCGGTCGCCAATACCCTGGCGACGCTGGTCGAAGAGGCGGGCGCCGATGGCGGTCAAAGCGAGCCGGGCGACAAGGCTTTTGCCGCGTTGCTCGATGACGGCCTCAAAGACCTCAAGAGCACTGCCAGCGATACCCGCGTCGACAACTTCGCCGAACGCCTGAGCGCCCTGACCCAGGCTGTCACGGCAAAATCCGCCAACCCCACCGTACCCGCCGCGCCGTTGCACCAGCCCTTGGCGATGAACCAGGGTGGTTGGACCGAAGGTCTGGTCAATCGGGTGATGTACCTCTCCAGCCAGAACCTCAAGTCTGCCGATATCCAGCTGGAGCCTGCGGAGTTGGGGCGCCTGGACATCCGCGTGCACCTGGCGCCCGAGCAGCAGGCGCAGATCACCTTTACCAGCGGCCATGTCGGCGTGCGCGAGGCGCTGGAAAACCAAGTGCACCGCCTCAAGGAAATGTTCGCCCAGCAAGGGTTGGGACAACCGGACGTCAACGTTGCCGATCAGTCGCGCGGGCAGCAGCAACAGGGAAGTGCTGATACGCCGCGTCTGAGTGGCGTGGCGGCGCGGCGCAACGAGGCAGCAGAAGCCGCCGCGCCGGTCGAGCAGCAGGTGGTGCTCGGCTCAAGCGAGGTCGATTACTACGCGTAGGAGCGGGCTTGCCCCGCGATAGCGATGTATCTGTTGCATCGCTATCGCGGGGCAAGCCCGCTCCTGCACCAGTTGGCATAACACTTGCTCAACCCACGCCATGTGACTGAATTCTCCGATGAATGACGGAATATTGGCATGGCGAAGAGCGACGCAGAGAAAGACCCCGCCGCAAAAGGCAAACTCAAGCTGATCCTGCTGCTGGTGCTGGCACTGCTGCTGGCCGTCGGGCTGTCGGTGGGCGCCACCTGGTTCTTCCTGAACAAGGCCCAGAGCGAGCCGCAAGCCGATCCCGCCCAGGCCGGCAACCTCAAGCCTGCAGCCATCTATGAGCCATTGACCCCTGCCTTCGTGGTCAACTTCAACCAGAACGGTCGCCAGCGCTACATGCAGGTGAGTATCACCCTCCAGGGTCGTGACCAGGCTGCGCTGGATGCGCTCAAGGTGCATATGCCGGTCATCCGCAACAACCTGGTGATGCTGTTCTCCGGCCAGGGCTTCGACACCCTGGCAAGCCCGGTTGGCCAGGAGATGCTGCGCCAGAAGGCGACCGTCAGCGTCCAGGAAGTGGCACAGAAAGAAGTCGGCAAACCGGTCGTGGACCAGTTGCTGTTCACCAATTTCGTATTGCAGTAGGAGCCCCCGATGGCCGTGCAGGACCTGCTGTCCCAGGATGAAATCGATGCCTTGTTGCATGGTGTCGACGATGGTCTGGTACAAACCGAGACCCATGCAGAACCGGGTAGCGTCAAAAGTTACGACCTGACCAGCCAGGATCGCATCGTCCGCGGACGCATGCCGACCCTGGAGATGATCAACGAGCGTTTCGCCCGTTACACCCGCATCAGCATGTTCAACCTGTTGCGTCGCTCTGCCGACGTGGCGGTGGGCGGCGTGCAGGTGATGAAATTCGGTGAGTACGTGCATTCGCTGTACGTGCCCACCAGCCTGAACCTGGTGAAGATCAAACCGCTGCGTGGCACCTCGTTGTTCATCCTCGACGCCAAGCTGGTGTTCAAGCTGGTGGACAACTTCTTCGGCGGTGACGGCCGTCACGCCAAGATCGAGGGGCGCGAGTTCACCCCGACCGAACTGCGCGTGGTGCGCATGGTGCTGGACCAGGCTTTCGTGGATCTCAAGGAAGCCTGGCAGGCGATCATGCCGGTGAACTTCGAGTACATGAACTCCGAGGTCAACCCGGCCATGGCCAACATTGTCGGCCCCAGCGAAGCCGTGGTGGTGTCGACCTTCCACATCGAGCTCGACGGTGGTGGCGGCGACCTGCACGTGACCATGCCGTACTCGATGATCGAGCCGGTGCGCGAAATGCTCGACGCGGGCTTTCAGTCCGACCTGGATGACCAGGACGAGCGCTGGATCAAGGCCCTGCGCGAAGACGTACTGGATGTCAGCGTGCCGCTTAGCGCCACCGTCGCCCGTCGCCAGTTGAAGCTGCGCGACATTCTGCACATGCAGCCCGGTGACGTGATTCCGGTCGAGCTGCCGGACGAGCTGGTGTTGCGGGCCAACGGCGTACCGTCGTTCAAGGCCAAGCTGGGCTCGCACAAGGGCACCCTGGCCCTGCAGATTATCGACCCCATCGAGCGCCGCTGAGCGGCGCTTGTTGTTCCAACCCCCGAATTGATTGCCCGTCGAGGACAAAATGGCTAACGAAAACGACATCACCTCCGCGGAGGACCAGGCCCTGGCCGATGAGTGGGCTGCGGCCCTGGAAGAAACCGGCGATGCCGGCCAGGCCGATATCGACGCCTTGCTGGCCGCCGACAGCGCCAGCAGCGGCTCGGGTTCCAGCCGCCTGCCCATGGAAGAGTTCGGTAGCTCGCCGCGCAGCAACGAGCCGGTGAGCCTGGAAGGCCCGAACCTGGATGTGATCCTCGACATTCCGGTGAGTATCTCGATGGAAGTGGGCAGCACCGAAATCAACATCCGCAACCTGCTGCAGCTCAACCAGGGTTCGGTGATCGAGCTCGATCGCCTGGCCGGCGAGCCGCTCGACGTGCTGGTCAACGGCACGCTGATCGCCCATGGCGAGGTGGTGGTGGTCAACGAAAAGTTCGGTATTCGCCTGACTGACGTGATCAGCCCGAGCGAACGCATCAAGAAGCTGCGCTGAGTGAAAGCCGTGATGCGGGCCGCGCTGGCCCTGGGTGCGGGTTGTTACCTGAACGTCGGCCTGGCGGTGCAACAGCCTGCGGCCGCTTCGGCCACGACGGGCGGCGGCAGTGTGGTCGGCCAGTTGGCGCAGCTGGTGCTGGGGCTGTTGCTGGTGGTGGGGCTGATCCTGCTGCTGGCCTGGCTGTTGCGCCGGGTGCAGAACGCTGCGCCTGGTAGCCAGCAGGTCATCGAGGTGCTCGGCAGCCGCTCGCTGGGCCCACGTGACCGCCTGGTGCTGGTGCAGGTGGGCAACGAGCAGATTCTGCTGGGCCATACCCCCGGCTCGATCGAAGCATTGCACGTGCTCAAGGAGCCGGTCGAAGTACCGGCCACCGCGCGCCCGGCCACTCCCGAATTCGCCCAGCGCCTGCTGGAGTTGATGGGCAAGGATCAGAAGGACAAGTCGTAATGGGTGCCTGGCGTATCGTATTGACCCTTGCGCTGATGCTCGCAGCGCCCCTGGCGCTGGGTGCCGATCCGTTGTCGATCCCGGCGATCACCCTGTCCAGTGGTGCCGACGGGCAGCAGGAATATTCGGTCAGCCTGCAGATCCTGCTGATCATGACCGCGCTGAGCTTCATTCCAGCGTTCGTCATCCTGATGACCAGCTTCACCCGCATCATCATTGTCTTCTCGATTCTGCGCCAGGCCCTGGGCCTGCAGCAGACACCGTCCAACCAGATCCTCACGGGCATGGCGCTGTTCCTGACCATGTTCATCATGGCCCCGGTGTTCGACCGGGTGAACAAGGACGCCCTGCAGCCGTACCTCAACGAACAGATGGTGGCCCAGGATGCGATCGCCAAGGCCCAGGTGCCGCTCAAGGACTTCATGCTCGCCCAGACCCGCCAGAGCGACCTGGACCTGTTCATGCGCCTGTCCAAGCGCACCGACATCGCCAGCCCCGAGCAGGCGCCGCTGACCATCCTGGTGCCGGCGTTTGTCACCTCCGAGCTCAAGACCGCCTTCCAGATCGGTTTCATGATCTTCATTCCCTTCCTGATCATCGACCTGGTAGTGGCCAGTGTGCTGATGGCCATGGGTATGATGATGCTGTCGCCGCTGATCATCTCGCTACCGTTCAAGATCATGCTGTTCGTGCTGGTGGACGGCTGGGCCTTGATCATGGGTACGCTGGCCGGCAGTTTCGGCGGCGTCTGACGCCTCAAGGAGAAGTAGCCCATGACCCCTGAAGTCGCCGTCGACCTGTTTCGCGATGCGCTCTGGCTGACCACCCTGATGGTCGCCGTGCTGGTGGTGCCGAGCCTGCTGGTGGGCCTGGTGGTGGCGATGTTCCAGGCTGCCACCCAGATCAACGAACAGACCCTGAGCTTTCTGCCGCGCTTGCTGGTCATGCTGATCACCCTGATCGTGGCCGGGCCGTGGCTGGTGCAGAAGTTCATGGAATACATGCTGTCGCTGTACGGCAGCATCCCGCAGCTGATCGGTTGAGCCCGGCATGTTGGAGCTGACCGACACGCAGATCGGCACCTGGGTGGCCAGTTTCATCCTGCCGTTGTTTCGCGTGGCCGCCGTGCTGATGACCATGCCGGTGTTCGGCACCACCCTGGTATCGGCGCGCGTTCGCCTGTACTTCGCCGTGGCCATCACGGTGGTGATCGTTCCTGCCTTGCCACCGCTACCTGAAGTGCACGCCCTGGACCTCAGTGCGCTGCTACTGATTGCCGAGCAGGTGATCATCGGCGCGCTGCTGGGCATGTCGCTGCAGTTGCTGTTCCAGGTGTTCGTGGTGGCCGGTCAGATCGTCGCGATCCAGATGGGCATGGGCTTCGCGTCGATGGTCGACCCGGCCAACGGCGTCAACGTGGCGGTGATCAGCCAGTTCCTGACCATGCTGGTGACCCTGCTGTTCCTGGCCATGAACGGGCACCTGGTGGTGTTCGAGGTGCTCACCGAGAGCTTCACCACGCTGCCGATCGGTGGCGGGTTGCTGGTCAATCATTTCTGGGACCTGGCAGGGCGCCTGGGCTGGGTGTTTGGCGCGGCCTTGCTGCTGGTGCTGCCGGTGATCACCGCCTTGCTGGTGGTCAACATCGCCTTCGGTGTGATGACCCGGGCGGCGCCGCAGTTGAACATCTTCTCCATCGGTTTCCCGCTGACCCTGGTCATGGGCATGGGGATCTTCTGGGTCGGCCTGGCCGACGTTCTTCCTCACTACCAGGCGCTGGTCACTGAAGCTTTGCAGTGGCTGCGTGAACTGGCACGGGCGCGCTGAGCATGGCAGAGAGCGAGAGCGGTCAGGACAAGACGGAAGACCCCACCGAGAAGCGCAAAAAGGACTCGCGTGAAAAAGGTGAGATCGCCCGTTCCAAGGAGCTCAATACGGTCGCCGTGACCCTGGCCGGTGCCGGCGGCCTGCTGGCGTTTGGTGGTGGCCTGGCCGAAACCCTGATGGAGCTGATGCGCATCAACTTCAGCCTGTCACGGGAGGTGCTGATCGACGAGCGCTCCATGGGCATCTTTTTGATGGCCTCGGGGAAAATGGCCTTGTTGGCCACCCAGCCGGTGCTGTTGGTGCTGCTGTTGGCGGCGATCATCGGCCCGATCTCCCTGGGTGGCTGGCTGTTCGCCGGCGGCACCCTGGCGCCGAAGTTCAGCCGCATGAACCCGCTGGCCGGTATCAAGCGGATGTTCTCCATGCATGCGCTGGTCGAACTGCTCAAGGCCCTGGCCAAGTTCTTCGTGATCCTGATCGTGGCACTGGTGGTGCTGGCCTCTGACCGTGACGACTTGCTGGCCATCGCCAACGAGCCCATCGAACAGGCGATTATCCATAGCGTGCAGGTGGTGGGCTGGAGCGCACTGTGGATGGCGGCGGGCCTGTTGTTGATCGCGGCGGTGGATGCGCCGTTCCAGCTGTGGCAGTCGCTGAAAAAACTGAAGATGACCAAGCAGGAAGTGCGCGACGAGTACAAGGACAGCGAGGGTAAGCCCGAGGTCAAGCAGCGCATTCGCCAGTTGCAGCGCGAGATGTCCCAGCGGCGGATGATGGCGGCGGTACCTGAAGCGGACGTGATCATCACCAACCCGACCCATTACGCCGTGGCGCTCAAGTATGACCCGCAGAAGGGCGCAGCACCGCTGTTGCTGGCCAAGGGCACGGACTTCCTGGCCTTGAAGATTCGTGAAATCGGCCAGGAGCACAGTATCCAGTTGCTCGAATCCCCGGCGCTGGCGCGCTCGATCTACTACTCCACCGAGCTTGAGCAGGAAATCCCGGCGGGACTGTACCTGGCGGTGGCCCAGGTGCTGGCGTACGTGTACCAGATCCGCCAGTACCGGGCGGGCAAGGGCAAGCCGCCGGAGCCACTCAAGGACCTGCCGATTCCACCGGACCTGCGCCGCGACTCCTGATGCCGGTAGGCGCGGGCTTGCCCCGCGATAGCCATAGGTATCTACACATCTCTAACCCAGGTTTATAGAGATGACTCAGGGCTGGTTTTGTACAGTGCCATCGTGTGCTTATCCAGCTGATGTGGCGAGGCTGCCGACCCCTTCCGCCTTTACGGCGTCCTACTTTTTTCTTGGAAAAAGTAGGCAAAACCGCTCGCTCAATCATCCGGCCCTACGCTGCGCTTCGGGTTCCCTCCCTGCGCACCGATTCCGGGGGCCGCGCCGAAGGGGCATCCATGCCCCTCGGCGCTTTCCGGCCCATCCATGGGCCTCCACCCCCTCCATCGGCGCTCCACTCGGCCTCCTGAAATCGCGAAAGATCAAAAGCAGATCAAGATCAAGAGCACAATTCGCTTCGCTCTTGCTGGGCGAGGGTGCACACAAGATTTGTATGCACACCGTGCTGTTGATCTTGCTGTTGATCTTGATCTGTCGCGACTTCAGGAGGGAACCCGGAGCGAAGCGTAGGGCCGGATGATGGAGCAGGCGGTTTTTGGTTACTTTTTTCCAAGAGAAAAAGTGACCCGCCGTAAGGGCGGAAGGGGCCGGCAGCTTCGCCACATCAACTGGATAAGCATACCGATGCTCATCGCTGACAAGCCCGCCCCACAGGCCCTGCGATCACGCTCAATAGTGATACCACTTCAACTCCAGCATCACCTCGTTCTGCGCTGTCGACAACTGGCTGAACTCGCGCTTGGCACTCAGGCGCAAGCCCAGGTTCTGTGACAGCTCCCATTGCTGGTTCAGGCTCAGGGTGCGGCGTACTTCGCCGTTGGTGAAGTAGTCGCCCTTCGCCTCGAGGGTCATGTTCCCCAGCGGGTTGCGCCACAGCAGGCCTGTGTTGAAACCGGCCGCCGGGGCGATGAATTCGGCGAAGTCATTGTTGTGCTCCACCCGCACCGTACCCAGGGCAAAGCCGAGCATGTCGTCGGCCAGTTGCCAGGTGCCCCCGGCGCCGCCATTGACGTGGCTGACCAGCACATCGTCCTCATGCTTGCCCAGCACGCGCTCAAGGCCGCCGGTGACTTGCCACGACCAGGGTTGCAGCAGCGCGTTACGGGGCGTCAACGAGCGAATGGTGGCCAGGTCCAGGCGTTGCACTTGCCAGTCGTTGTCCTCGTACTGGCGCACCTTGAGCTGGAGGATCTCGATCTGCGCGCCCAGGGGGAAGCCATAGGCGTTGTCGTTGAGGTCGTGGTAGGCCATGCGCAAGCCGTATTCGGCAAAGGCGCGGTCCTCGCGGGTGCCGGCACCAAGTTGCCAGGTGCGTGACTGGTGGCCGTCTTCAGGCAGGCCTGGGCGTTCGATATCCAGCTCCGGCGGCGGGTTGCGGTTGATGGCCCGCAGCAGTTCGAAACTACGCCGGGTGCGTGCCGGGTCGCGCTCCTGGCCGTTGGCGCGGTAGCGCTCCAGCCGGTAGGCGGCGTCCTGGATCAACGCCTGGCGATCACGGGGCAGGGCGGTGAAGGCCGGGCTTTGCAGTTGCTCGGTATCGGCGCTGATGGTCAGCACCTGCTGTTGCTCATCGGCATCCAGCGGCTTGGCCCGCTCCAGCAGCTCCCGCTCGCGGGACGGTCGATAGTCGATACGCTCCACCAGGCCCGACTGCTTGACGGCCTTGACGGTGTCGGTCGGGATTGCCGTGAGCGGGAACTGCGAGGTCAGGTCCAGGCTCGGGCGTGCCACCTGCAGCAGTTCGAGCAGGCGGTAGGAGCAGTTTTCGTCGAAGAAGAAATAGTCGAACTGGATCTGCTTGAGTTCCCAGATGTGCTCGACCATGCGCCCGGTTTCTTCGGGCGTCAGGTTCAGCCGGTATTCCCACAGGTCGCGGTTTTCCAGGCTGCGGTACTCGGAGAGTTTTTCCTGGTAGGGCACCAGGGCGAACAGGCCGGGGTAGCCGCCCATCAGGCCCTTCCAGGCGTAGAGAATGCTGTTGTCGTTGCCTTCGATGTAGGCACCGAAGTTGATCGCGTAGCTGAGCAGTGCCGTCTCGTTGCTTTGTACGTCGGCCTGGTCGATGCGCAGCAGGGTATGGCCGAACATCGAGGAGGGACTGTTGAGGTAGGCCGCCGGGAAGATCATCACCGCACTGTGCGGCGAAACATCCTTGAACCATTGGGTGTACTCCTTGCAATCCGGCGTCGGCAGGTCATCGAGCGATAGTTGCTCGCGCAGCCAGCGGGTGCGGGCCGGGAATACACATTGCGCATGCTTGTCGCCGAGGCTGGCCGGTGCGTACAGCGCCTGGACCGTGGCGCGCAACTCCTGGTCTGGATGGTGGGCGCCGTCTTCGGCGAGAAAGAAGCGGCGGTCGTCGACGTAGCTGCGCCAGCCACCGAGCTTGGCGGTTTCGTAGTGGCCCAGGGCGATCCAGTAACGGTCGGCAGCCAGTTGCGCAAGGCGCGCGTCATCGAACGAGGGGGCAGCATGCAGCGGGGCGCAGGCACAGAGCGCCAGGTAGGCAAGGCGTTTGAGCATGTCGGGCAACTAAGTCTGAATGATGCCGATAGAGGCGGAAAACAACCCGCCCCGGTAAAGGGGCGGGTGGCCGAGCTTATGCCTGGGTCGCGTACTTGGCCAGGCGTGGATCGCTTTTGAGGATGGCCAGGGTGTTGGTGTGGACATCTTCGGCGGTCACATCGGCCGTCTTGAAGATTTCCTGGAAGTGCTGGTGGGTGACTGCCGCGAAGTGGGCGCGGTCTTCCGGGGCTACACCGAGAACCACGGCATAGGTGGTCAGGGCTTCGCCCTGGCCCTTGGCCATGTCTTCGGAAAGCTCGTTCATCATGCCGTTCATGGCGAACCAGGATTTGCCGCCATAGGTCAGAGCAGCGTTGGTCGAGCAACCGTTGGTGCCCGAGGTCATGCCGAAGGTGGCGTTGCCGGACGTGCCGTTGGTGGTGGATGCGAGGAAGTGGGCCGGTGTGCCGCGCTGGCCCTCGAACAGCATGTTACCCCAACCGCAGTCCGGTCCGCCTGGCGCCTGGGCCATTGCATTGAGGGAAACCGCGGTGAACAAAGTACCCAGAAGAATCCGTTTCATAGCGTTGTTCTCTTTCTAGTCGTACAAACCAAAGGTCAGGGTTGTCTGGCATGGCTGTAGGAGCGGTAGCCAGTGGCGGGTCGGTTGTTTACCCAGCCGCGCAGTTATGGAGTTTAGGCACGATCTAAGGGTTCCGTGATTTATTGCGAAAAATTGGCTTGGAACATTGACGTGGCGCGGGTTTTCGACCCTGCGACATATTGTGCCGATGAGCCTTGCAAGGCGCGGGCAGGCGGCGCCAGAATGCCGTCATCTGCCCCGCCGAAGTAAGGAAGCCCGATGCCCGATCCTGTCGCTGCGAGTCTGCGTCTTGCGCCTGAAGCCCTGACCCGGCCGTTTTCCGCCGAACAGTTCGCTTTTTCCACTACCAATGATCTGGAGCCTTTTCGCGGTGTGCTAGGCCAGGAACGTGCGGTCGAAGCCTTGCAGTTCGGCGTCGCCATGCCACGTCCCGGCTACAACGTATTTGTCATGGGTGAGCCCGGCACCGGGCGTTTCTCTTTCGTAAAGCGTTACCTCAAGGCCGAAGGCAAGCGCCTGCACACGCCGTCGGACTGGGTCTACGTCAACAATTTCGACGAGCCTCGCGAACCGCGTGCCCTGGAACTGCCAGCCGGCAGCGCCGGTGCGTTCATCAGCGACATCGGTGGCCTGATCGACAACCTGCTGGCCACTTTCCCGGCGGTGTTCGAGCACCCGTCCTACCAACAGAAAAAAAGCGCCATCGACCGCGGCTTCAACCAGCGCTACGACCGTGCCCTGGATGTGATCGAGCGCGCCTCGCTGGAAAAGGACGTCGCCCTGTACCGTGACAGCAGCAACGTCGCCTTCACGCCGATGGCCGATGGCAAGGCGCTGGACGAGGCGGAGTTCGCCCAGTTGCCGGAAGCCGAGCGCGAGCGCTTCCATGAAGACATCGCCGCCCTGGAGGAGCGTCTCAACGAAGAGCTGGCGAGCCTGCCGCAGTGGAAGCGTGAATCCAACAACCAGCTGCGCCAGCTGAATGAAGAGACCATCACCCTGGCGCTTCAGCCACTGTTGGCGCCGCTGTCCGAGAAGTATGCGGAAAACGCCGCGGTATGCGCCTACCTGCAGGCCATGCAGGTGTACCTGTTGCGCACGGTGGTCGAGCAATTGGTCGACGACAGCAAGAGCGATGCCCAGGCGCGCAAACTGCTTGAGGAGCAATACGCACCGAGCCTGGTGGTTGGCCATCACGCCAGTGGCGGCGCACCGGTAGTGTTCGAGCCGCACCCGACCTACGACAACCTGTTCGGCCGTATCGAATACAGCACCGACCAGGGCGCGTTGTACACCACCTACCGGCAGCTGCGCCCAGGTGCTTTGCACCGGGCCAATGGCGGTTTCCTGATTCTTGAAGCGGAGAAGATGCTGGGCGAGCCCTTTGTCTGGGATGCGCTCAAGCGTGCGCTGCAGTCACGCAAACTGAAGATGGAGTCGCCGCTGGGTGAATATGGTCGCCTGGCCACCGTCACCCTCAACCCGCAGATGATCCCGCTGAACATCAAGGTGGTGATCATCGGTTCGCGCCAGCTGTACTACGCCCTGCAGGACCACGATCCGGACTTCCAGGAAATGTTCCGGGTTCTGGTGGACTTCGACGAAGACATTCCCATGGTCGACGAGAGCCTGGAGCAGTTCGCCCAGTTGCTCAAGACCCGCACCAGCGAGGAGGGCATGGCGCCCCTGAGCGCCGATGCGGTGGCCCGCCTGGCGACCTACAGCGCCCGCCTGGCTGAACATCAGGGGCGCCTGTCGGCACGCATTGGCGACCTGTTCCAACTGGTCAGCGAGGCGGATTTCATCCGTCACCTGGCCAACGACGAGATGACCGATGCCGGCCACATCGAACGGGCGCTCAAGGCCAAGGCCACGCGTACCGGCCGGGTGTCGGCGCGCATCCTCGACGACATGCTCGCCGGAATCATCCTGATCGACACCGAAGGTGCGGCCGTGGGCAAGTGCAACGGCCTGACCGTGCTGGAAGTCGGCGACTCGGCCTTCGGTATACCGGCGCGGATTTCCGCCACGGTCTATCCCGGTGGCAGCGGCATCGTCGACATCGAGCGTGAGGTCAACCTCGGCCAGCCGATCCACTCCAAGGGGGTGATGATCCTTACCGGTTACCTGGGCAGTCGCTACGCCCAGGAATTCCCCCTGGCAATCTCCGCGAGTATCGCCCTGGAGCAGTCCTACGGTTACGTGGACGGTGACAGTGCGTCGCTGGGCGAAGCCTGTACGCTGATCTCGGCCTTGTCGAAAACCCCGCTCAAGCAGTGCTTCGCCATCACCGGCTCGATCAACCAGTTCGGCGAAGTGCAGGCGGTGGGCGGGGTCAACGAGAAGATCGAAGGCTTCTTCCGCCTGTGCGAGGCACGCGGCCTGACCGGTGAGCAGGGCGCGATCATCCCCAGGGCCAACGTTGCCACGCTGATGCTCGACGAACGTGTGCTGCAGGCCGTGCGGGCGGGCATGTTCCATGTCTATGCGGTCAGCCAGGCCGACGAGGCACTGAGCCTGCTGGTGGGTGAGCCGGCCGGTGAGCCCGATGCCGAGGGCGAGTTCCCCGAGGGCAGCGTCAACGCCCGGGTGGTGGAACGCCTGCGCGTGATCGCTGAAATGATCAGCGAGGAGGACCTCAAGGAGGCCGAGAAGGAGCAGGCCGAGCAAGCCCTGGCGCAGGTCAAGCCGACCTGAGTCAAATAATCGGCGCCGCAGCGGGTCTGACCGCTGGGCGCCGGTTTTCCCACGCAGTAACGGAATTCTTCTATTCTGATAATCAGGGAACGTAGTCGCTAAAGGATCGAAACAGCCTTGCCCGCAGGGCTGAACAAGTGTTTACCGAGGGACGTCGCCATGCCGCGCAACCTCAGCCTCACCCGTCAATGCCTGGGCCTGGTGACCCGCATTGAATGCAGCATCCGCCCACTGGCCGGCGACAACGGCATGTGGACCCTCCTGTTTGCCGCCGGCATGGCTGGCGAGCAACCTTCGGCCATCAAGGCCCAGGGGCCGTTTCACGGGCCCTTCGTGGCTGAATCGGTCCTCAGCGCCATCGTTGACAGCCTGACCTTGCACGGCTACCAGGTCGCCGACGACCCGCAGATCTGGTGTGTACACCTTCAAGCCCAGCTACGCCGTATCAATGGCGAGCGGGTCCATCACGTCGGCGACTTCCAGTTCCATCCGGAAACCTGAACCGCCTGGCGCCACGCCTGCGGCAGTGTGCCTCGGGCTTTTTCTGTCATGGCTGGCTGTTATACTCGCGCTCGCTTTTTGGCCACCTGACGAGTTTTCAATGGAACGTATTATCGAAAATGCGATGTATGCCTCGCGCTGGCTGCTCGCCCCGATCTATTTTGGTCTGTCGTTGGGCCTGCTGGCGCTGGCGCTGAAGTTCTTCCAGGAGATCTTCCATGTCCTGCCCAACGTCTTCGCCCTGGCCGAAGCCGACCTGATCCTGGTGCTGCTGTCGCTGATCGACATGGCCCTGGTAGGTGGCTTGCTGGTGATGGTGATGATCTCGGGCTATGAGAACTTCGTCTCGCAGCTGGACATCGACGAGGACAAGGAAAAACTCAACTGGCTGGGCAAGATGGATTCTTCTTCGCTGAAGATGAAAGTTGCCGCGTCGATCGTGGCGATTTCCTCGATCCATCTGCTGCGGGTGTTCATGGATGCGCGCAACATCGAGACCCAGTACCTGATGTGGTACGTGATCATCCACATGACCTTCGTGGTATCGGCCTTTGCCATGGGTTACCTGGACAAACTGACCAAGCATTGATCACTTGATTGGTGCAGTACACGACCGCCCGTCCGTTGCAAAACGGACGGGCGGTTGCGTTTTTGCCTTGTGCTTTGCCGCCTGCTGTACGAAAAATGAACGGTCACTCGAAGTTCCAGTCACGAGGTATCGCAATGAACCTTCAACAACTGAACACCGAGGCCAGGGCTGGTCATGTCGAAGAACTCAACCTGATCGCCATCGAAGGCGGCGATTACATTCTCGAAGCCCGCGTGAAAGGCCACGCCCATCCCCTGTCGGATACCCGGGGCGAGCGCCTTAAAGTCCATTCGTTAGTCGATGCGCAACGCCTGCTCAATGGCTTGCCTGCCGTACCGCTGCACCTGGTGCACTGGTCGATGGACGACGAGATGTGCGGGGGAGACGTCACCGGCGACGGCGACCTGAAAATACCGATGCCCAGACGTTCCGCCTGGTAGCTGAACTGCTTTGCTGCAGTGTGCTAGGCTGCTCGCCCTTTTCATAAAGGGCGCGGTTGTCGTGCGCCCTGCTGCGGAGCAAGCAAATGTCCGAAATCAACCTGTCTACCGACGAAACCCGCGTCAGCTACGGCATCGGCCGTCAACTGGGTGGCCAACTGCGTGACAACCCGCCACCGGGCGTCAGCCTGGAAGCCATCCTGGCGGGTCTGACCGACGCCTTCCACGGCCAGGACAGCCGCGTCAGCGAAGCCGACCTGTCGGCCAGCTTCAAGGTCATCCGTGAAATCATGCAGGCTGAAGCCGCTGCCAAGGCCGAAGCGGCTGCTGGCGAAGGCAAGGCCTTCCTGGCCGAGAACGCCAAGCGTGACGGCATCACCACCCTGGCCTCGGGCCTGCAGTTCGAAGTACTGACCGCTGGCGAAGGCGCCAAGCCAAGCCGCGACGACAGCGTTCGTACTCACTACCACGGGACCCTGATCGACGGCACCGTGTTCGACAGTTCCTACGAGCGCGGCCAGCCAGCCGAGTTCCCGGTCAGCGGTGTGATTGCGGGCTGGACCGAAGCCCTGCAACTGATGAACGCCGGCAGCAAATGGCGCCTGTACGTTCCAAGCGAGCTGGCCTACGGCGCTCAGGGCGTTGGCAGCATCCCGCCGCACAGCGTACTGGTATTCGACGTCGAGCTGCTGGACGTCCTGTAATACCTGATCGCGGGGCAACCTCGCTCCAGCAGGAGCGGGCTTGCCCCGCGATGTTGTCTATCAATTCCACTCCGTTCCACCCCCAGGGCGCAACGCCCGGGCATAGCAGAACAGGAACAGGTTCCTCACCAGTTCCTTGAGCACGATCGGCTCACTCGAATTCAGACCATTGAGATCCAGGTCACCCTGGTCACGCAGTTCGTCCAGTGCTTCTTCTTCAAGCACGGCACAGACCTCGCCGGTTTCCCGGTGCAGGATGCGCAGGTACGGATGGGGGCGGTCAAGCCAGGCGTCTATCAGATAAGTCATGGCTATTCTCCTTGGAAGCGTCCAATGAGAATAATTCTTATTATCAAAATAGCAAGTGCCTATTGGCAGAAAGTTGCCGGGGTGTGCTTGCGATGTGCTTCGAGGCTGGAGCCCAGCCCCGAAATCACACGGGGATCAGACCTTGCGGACGAACTCGGACTTGAGCTTCATCGGGCCGATGCCGTCGATCTTGCAGTCGATGTCATGGTCGCCATCGCACAGGCGGATGTTCTTGACCTTGGTACCGACCTTGACGACCAGCGAGGTACCCTTGACCTTCAGGTCCTTGATCACGGTAATGGTGTCGCCGTCCTGCAGGACGTTGCCCACCGAATCCTTCTTGACCGCTTCATCGCTCACTGCCTCGGCGTCACCGGCGGCAGACCACTCGTGGGCGCACTCGGGGCAGATCAGCTGGGTGCCGTCTTCGTAGGTGTATTCGGAGTTGCATTTTGGGCAGGGTGGCAAAGTGCTCACTAGGGTTCCTCAAGACGTACAGGTACAAAGCCTACATTGTATAGGGTTTTATCCGTCAGAGGCTAATCGGGCCCATCGGACGATGGGCCCCGGGAAGGATCAGTGGGTGCGGGCGACAGCGAATTCGCTCAGCTCCACCAGGGCATCGCGGTACTCGCTGGCTGGCAGTACATCCAGGCAGGCGATGGCGCGGGCCACGTAGTCGCGGGCCAGCTGGGCGGTGTAGTCGAGGGAGCCGGAGGCTTCGACAGCGGCGCGGATGCTCTCCAGGTCCTCGATGCCGCCTTTCTGGATCGCCTGGCGAACCAGTGCGGCCTGTTCGGCAGTACCTTCGCGCATGGTGTAGATCAGCGGCAGGGTCGGCTTGCCTTCGGCCAGGTCGTCACCGACGTTCTTGCCCAGGGTTTGCGCATCGCCCTTGTAGTCGAGCAGGTCGTCGACCAGTTGGAAGGCCACGCCCAGGTGGTCGCCAAAGGTACGCAGGGCTTCGCTCTGCTCATGGGTGGCCTGGGCCAGGGCCGCGGCGCTGTGGGTCGAGGCCTCGAACAGCATCGCGGTCTTGCCGCGGATGACGTCCATGTAGACTTCTTCGGTGGTGCTGGCGTCGCGGACCTTGGACAGCTGCAGGACTTCGCCTTCGGCGATGACCCGGGTGGCCTTGGACAGGATCTGCATGACCGGCATCGAGCCCAGCTCGACCATCATCTCGAACGAGCGCGAATAGAGGAAGTCGCCCACCAGTACGCTCGGCGCATTGCCCCACAGGGCATTGGCAGTGGAGCGGCCACGGCGCATGCCCGACATGTCGACCACGTCGTCGTGCAGCAGGGTGGCGGTGTGCAGGAACTCGATGGTGGCGGCCAGCAGGCGCAGGTCGTCGCCTTCGCGACCCAGTGCCTTGCCGCACAGCAGCACCAGCAGAGGGCGCAGGCGCTTGCCGCCGGCCGAAGTAATGTAGTCGCCGATTTTCGATACCAGCGGTACACGCGAAGTCAGCTGTTTCTTGATAATCTCGTCAACGGCGCTGAAGTCGTCCGCTACCGCGCGGTAGAAAGCTTGGGGTTGCATCGGCCACAGGTGCTCCATAAAGGTTGCGCGGCATGCTAGGTCGCGGGTCCCGGCCTGTCAAGGCGCGGTCCCGGCGGGCCCGGGGCGGGACTTGCAAGGGGCGGGCGGCTTGCGTACAATCGCGCACCCTGAACTTCCTGGGCAGCACCTGCCTTACGCAATTGCACTGGGCCGTTCCAGCCCTATGCAGCCATGCCAGCCAATACTCTTCCTATAAAGAGCTGGGTGAGCAGGATTATCGGAGAAATACCATGTACGCAGTAATTGTTACCGGTGGCAAGCAGTACAAAGTCGCCGAAGGTGAATACCTGAAAATCGAAAAACTGGAAGTCGCCACTGGCGAATCCGTGACTTTCGACCGCGTTCTGTTGGTTGCCAATGGCGACGACGTGAACATCGGCGCTCCAGTCGTTGCTGGTGCCAAGGTTGTTGCTGAAGTGATCTCGCAAGGTCGTCACGACAAAGTGCGCATCATCAAGTTCCGCCGCCGTAAGCACCACATGAAGCGTATGGGCCACCGCCAGTGGTTCACCGAAATCAAGATCACCGGTATTTCGGCTTAATCGCCTGAATCCATTTCTGGAGAATTGAACCATGGCACACAAAAAAGCTGGTGGTAGTACCCGTAACGGTCGCGACTCAGAAGCCAAACGCCTTGGCGTGAAGATGTATGGCGGCCAGGCTATCATTCCTGGCAACATCATCGTCCGTCAGCGCGGCACCCAATTCCACGCTGGCTACGGCGTTGGCATGGGCAAGGATCACACCCTGTTCGCCAAGATCGCGGGTAAGATCAAGTTCGAAGTAAAAGGCGCCTTCGGTCGTCGTTACGTGAGCGTTGTCGCCGAGTAATCGCGCGAACGCTGGAAAAGCCCTGTCTCGCGACGGGGCTTTTTCGTTTGTGGGGTGAGTCTCTTGCAAAGCTGTTTGTATGGGCTGCCGGCGCTGGTGTTTCGGTCGTTGACGGGGGCCGCCGCGCTCACTTTTGCAAGAGCCTTATGTCTTTGTGTCACTCAGCTCGTCCAGCTGACGAGAGGCGGTTTTTATGAAGTTTGTTGACGAAGTATCGATCCGGGTCAAAGCCGGTGACGGCGGTAACGGTTGCATGAGCTTCCGCCGCGAAAAATTCATCGAGAATGGCGGTCCCAACGGCGGTGACGGTGGCGACGGCGGCTCGGTGTTCATGGTCGCCGACGAAAACCTCAACACCCTGGTCGACTACCGCTACACCCGTCATTTCGAAGCCCAGCGCGGCTCCAATGGCGGCAGCACCGACTGCACCGGCAAGAAGGGCGACGACCTGATCCTGCGCGTGCCGGTCGGTACCACCGTGATCGACTCCGCCACCCAGGAAGTCATCGGCGACCTGGTCAAGCCTGGCCAGAAGCTGATGGTGGTCCAGGGCGGCTGGCACGGCCTGGGCAACACCCGTTTCAAATCCAGTACCAACCGTGCGCCACGCCAGACCACCCCGGGCAAGCCCGGTGAGCAGCGTGACCTGAAGCTGGAAATGAAAGTACTGGCCGACGTCGGCCTGCTGGGCTTGCCGAATGCCGGCAAGAGTACGTTCATCCGCTCGGTATCGGCCGCCAAGCCAAAAGTCGCCGACTACCCATTCACCACCCTGGTGCCGAACCTGGGCGTGGTCAGTGTCGATCGCTGGAAGAGCTTCGTCATCGCCGACATTCCCGGCCTGATTGAAGGCGCCTCCGACGGTGCCGGCCTGGGTATCCGCTTCCTCAAGCACCTGGCCCGTACCCGCCTGTTGCTGCACCTCGTCGACCTCGCGCCGCTGGATGAAAGCAGCAGCGCCGACGCCGCCGAAGTGATCGTCAACGAGCTGACCCGCTTCAGCCCGTCGCTGGCCGAGCGCGACCGCTGGCTGGTGCTGAACAAGACCGACATGCTGATGGACGACGAGCGTGACGAGCGGGTCAAGGAAGTGGTCGAGCGTCTGCAGTGGGAAGGTCCGGTCTATGTGATCTCGGCCATCTCCAAGCAAGGCACCGAGCAGCTCAGCCGCGACATCATGCGCTACCTCGAAGACCGCGCCGACCGCCTGGCCAACGACCCGGCCTACGCCGAAGAGCTGGCCGACCTCGACCAGCGCATCGAAGACGAAGCCCGTGCCCAGCTGCAGGCCCTGGACGACGCGCGCGCCCTGCGCCGCAGCGGCGTCAAGAGCGTGCACGACATCGGCGACGACGATGACGACGATTGGGATGATGACGACGAAGACGGTCCGGAAATCATTTACGTGCGCGACTGATTCGTTGCAGTACACTAAACGCCGCTCTCAGGAGCGGCGTTTTAGTATCTAAAGATCTCTATAGGTTGGAAGAAGATGCGGAGCAAGGTGACGGGTGCGCAGCGCTGGGTAGTGAAGATCGGCAGTGCCCTGCTGACAGCAGATGGCAAGGGCCTCGATCGCACGGCCATGGGTGTTTGGGTCGAGCAGATGGTGGCGTTGCACGAGGCGGGTGTCGAATTGGTGCTGGTATCGTCCGGGGCGGTTGCCGCCGGGATGAGCCGCCTGGGCTGGTCCAAGCGACCCAGTGCCATGAATGAGCTGCAAGCGGCGGCCTCGATCGGCCAGATGGGCCTGGTGCAAGCCTGGGAGTCGAGCTTTGCCGAGCATGACAAGCACACTGCACAGATTCTCCTGACCCACGACGACCTGTCGGACCGCAAGCGCTACCTCAACGCGCGCAGCACCTTGCGCACGCTGGTGGAACTGGGCGTGGTGCCGGTGATCAACGAGAACGACACCGTGGTGACCGACGAGATCCGTTTCGGTGACAACGACACCCTGGCCGCCCTGGTGGCCAACCTGGTCGAAGCCGACCTGCTGGTGATCCTCACCGACCGTGACGGCATGTTCGATGCCGACCCGCGCAACAACCCCGATGCCCAACTGATCTACGAGGCCCGCGCCGACGATCCGAGCCTGGATGCAGTGGCTGGCGGCACCGGTGGCGCCCTGGGTCGTGGCGGCATGCAGACCAAGCTGCGTGCCGCGCGCCTGGCTGCCCGTTCCGGTGCCCATACCATCATCGTCGGTGGTCGTCTGGAGCGCGTGCTGGATCGCCTCAAGGCCGGCGAACGCCTGGGTACCCTGTTGTCGCCCGAGCGCGGCATGCTGGCCGCGCGCAAGCAGTGGCTGGCCGGGCACCTGCAGACCCGTGGCACCCTGGTGCTCGATGCCGGTGCCGTACAGGCCCTGCGCCAGGCCAACAAGAGCCTGTTGCCGGTCGGTGTGAAAACCGTGCAGGGGAGCTTCCGCCGTGGCGAGATGGTCGTCTGCGTCGGCCCGGACGGTATCGAAGTCGCCCGTGGCCTTGCCAACTACAGCGCCCTGGAAGCACAGAAGATCATCGGCCAATCCTCCGAGGCCATCGAGAGCCTGCTGGGCTACATTGCCGAGCCGGAACTGGTCCATCGCGACAACCTGATTTTGGTCTGAGGAAACAACTGTGTTCAAAGGGATAATTGCAGCGGCGCTGCTGGCATTGCCGGCAGTGGCGGCGGCCGAGGAAATCGGCCAGGTGTCGACCGTGTTCAAGTTCGTCGGGCCAAACGATCGCATTGTCGTCGAAGCCTTCGACGACCCGAAGGTCGAGGGGGTGACCTGCTACCTGTCCCGCGCCAAGACGGGCGGCGTGAAGGGCGGCCTGGGCCTGGCCGAGGACCGTGCCGAAGCCTCCATTGCCTGTCGCCAGGTTGGGCCGATTCGCTTCAAGGAGCAGCTCAAGGACGGTGACGAGGTGTTCAAGGAGCGCACCTCGCTGGTGTTCAAGACCATGCAGGTGGTGCGCTTCCTGGACAAGAAGCGCAACACGTTGGTTTACCTCGTGTACTCCGACCGCTTGATCGAAGGCAGCCCGCAGAATGCGGTGACGGCGATTCCGATCCTGCCGTGGGCGCAGTAACCCTGGGTTGATTTCATCGCTGGCAAGCCAGCTCCCAGAAGGACCATTGCAATCCCTGTGGGAGATGGCTTGCCAGCGATGGGGCCGGTAAAGGCCCCCGCAGCAACGTCAGGCCGAAGCCTCTTCCTCTTCTTCGCGTAGCACCGCCTTGACCTCATCCAGGCGGCTGATGAACTTCCAGTCCGCCTCGTCGATATAGATCCCGTTCGGCCCGCTGCCGCCTTCCAGGTCGATGGCGACATGCGCAGAGACCTGCGGCTTCACGCTCGCCAGAATCGGTACGAAGCCCAGCTGCAGGCTGGTTTCCAGCAAGGCCGCCTGGTTGCGTTCGTCGATGTCGGCGGCCTCGTCCAGGTAGTAGGGCAGGCGTACACGACCAGCCAGGTCGCGGTCCATCAGGTGCAGCAACAAGTACATGTTGGTCAGCGCCTTGATGGTCATGGTGGTGCCGTTGGACGCCGCGCCGTCGATGTCGGTGTGGATCACCGGCTGACCGTTGACCTTGGTGATCTCGAATGCCAGTTCGAACAGGTCCTTGAGGCCCAGCTGGTTGTGGTTGGCCGCTACCAGTCGTGCCAGGTACTCCTTGGCTTCTTCGTTCTTGTTGTCCTGCTCGGCGCTGGCGCTCAGGTCGAACACCGACAGGGTCTCGCCTTCTTCGTACTGACCGGCGCTGTGGATGATCTGGTCGATGTGCTTGAGCGCTTCCTTGTTCGGTGCCAGCACGATGCGGAAGCTTTCGAGGTTGGACACCTGGCGCTTGTTGATCTCGCGGTTGAACAGCGCCAGCTGGTGCTCGAGGCTGTCGTAGTCGCTGCGGATGTTGCGCAAGGTCCGGGCAATGTCGGTGACCGCTGCGCGGCGCGCCTTGCCCAGGGTCAGGGCTTCGTCGGTGCGGTGCGCATACGCGTTGATCAGCAGTTGCAGGCGGCGCTCCATGTCGTCTTCGCTGTCGAACTTGGCCACGCCCTTGAGGCGTACCTGGGCGTACAGCGCCTCGATCTGGCCATCGACCCGCAGCAGGCCCTGCCAGCTGTCCTGGTAGTCGTTGAGCAGTGGCAGCAGGTTGTCCATGCTGTCGTCCACCGGCTCCATGAACGGCGTACCGAACGGCAGGTCGGCAGGCAGCAACTGGCGACGGCGCAGGGCGTCGTCGAGGGTGCGCTGCTTGGCCTCCATGTCGGCGATCTGCCGGCCGACCAGTTGCAGCTTGGCCGACAGTTGCTGGACGCGTTCGGTGAAGGCGTCGCTGGAGCGCTTGAGTTCGTCCTGGGCGGCTTCCATTTGCGCCAGCTGTTCAAGCTTGTCGCCTTCCTCGGCCGACAGCGTCTGGGTGCGACGGAAGTCTTCCAGGGCCTTTTGCGCGTCCAGTACCTGCTGGTACAGGGTTTCGGTCTGGGTCTTGCTCGCGGCGCGGTCGGCGGCCACGGCTTGCTGGGTCTTGAGCTGCTTGAGCTCTTTTTCCAGGCGCTCCTTCTGGTCGCGCAAGGCGGCGCGGTCGGCCAGGGCCTGCAGGGCCGGCGGCTCGATGTGCGAGAGGTCGATGGACAGGCCCGGGGCCTCGAAGCGCTCGCCCTTGAAGCCGTCGAGCACCGCTTCCAGGGATTTGACCCACAGGTCGCTGTCGTCCAGCTCGATGCCGCGCTCACCCAGTGGCAGGCTGAACAGCGCACCGTTGAACAGGCGCATCAGGCGCTCGACATCCTGCTGGGAGAACTCTTCGCGCAGGCGGGCGTAGCTGTTGTTGTCGGCATGGTCGAGCTGCTGCTTGACCGACTTGAGGCGTTTTTCCAGGTCGCGCAGGCGCTCTTCGAGGTCTTCGGCGCTGAACTGGCGCGACTGGGCCAGGGCTCCGGCCAATTCGTCGTGGGCGTCTTTGGCGGCCAGTAGTTGCTGTTCCAGCACCTTGACGTCATCGACCAGAGCGAAGCGGTGCTTGAGCACCGACAGCTCGCCGAGCCAGCGCTGGATACCGGTGATCTCGCGCTCCAGGCGCATCAGCTCCTGGGTACCGCCGCGCTGGTCGTTCTGCAGGCTGTCCTGTTCGTTCTTGTAGTGCTCGGCCTGGATCACCAGCTCTTCCTTGCGGGCGCTGGCGTAGTCCTGCCAGGTGCCCAGCAGCGAGTCGAGCAGTGGCGACAGGCGATGCAGCTTGCCGCGCAGGATGTCGCGCTGGGCCACACCGTTGGCCAGGGCCTCGACCAGGGGGCCGGCGGCGACCAGGGAGTTGTAGTCCTGCTCCATGCGGCGCACGTCGCGGAAGGCCTCTTCGCAGGCGGCGATGTAGTCGACGCTGCCCGAGCGCAGGCTGTGCTCGAAGGCATCGAGGAACAGCTGCTTGAGCTTGGCGGCGGTGATCTCGCGCATGTGCAGCAGGTTGATGAACAGCGCGCGGAAAGTCTTCAGGCTCTGCTCGCTGGTGGAGCGCAGCGGGATCAGGGTCAGGTCCAGCGGGATCGAGGTGTGCCCCCCGACCAGCAGGCGACGCAGTTCGTCAGGCTTGAGTTCGTAGGCCTTGATCCCGTTGCGCTCGAGATTGCTGAACAGCTCCTTCTGGCGCAGGCAGGTGTCGTTCTTCTGGTAGTGGGCCAGGTCCAGTTCGCCGGCATAGGCAAAGAACTGATGACCGAAACCGCCCCCCGGGCCACGACCGACCACGCCGATCACATGCGGGCCGTGGGGCAGGTTGACCTCGCAGAGGATGTAGCTGGTGTCGCTGGCAAAGTAGAAGCGCCGGGATTGCTCCAGGCTGTACTTGCCGAAGCTCATGTCCGACATGCGCGCCAGGATCGGGAACTGCAGGGCGTTGATCGAGGCCGACTTGCCCAGGTTGTTGGCGCCGTAGACCGACAGCGGGTGTTCCAGCGGGAACAGGCCCAGGCTGTAGCCGGCGGTGTTGAGCAATGCAAAGCGGCGAATGCCGTAGCGTTCCTGGCTCATGCGTCAATCTCCTGTTGCTCTTCGGCGATGGCGCGGGCCAAGGCGTCTTCTTCACTTTCTTCGAACGGGCTCAGGTCGAGCGGATCGTCGGTGCGGTTCAGCGCTTCGGGGCTTTGTTCTTCGACCAGCACCGGCGTCGGCAGCGGCAGGGCACTGTGCAGGCTGGCGGCCAGGTCGCGGTCCTGCTGCACCGACAGGCACACGTCGAGGAAGCGGTGCATCGGCGGCAGGAAGCGGTAGATACCGTTCTCTTCGTGGGCAAAGCCCAGCTGGGTCATGCGGCGCATGATCTTTTCTTCCAGCTCGTCCGGGGTCTGCACTTCGGCCTGGATGAACAGGTCGCGGTACTTCTCCAGCATCGACGGCAGCTCGTCGCGGCCAAGGCTGCCGCCGTCGAGCACCGACATCGGGTCGCGGCCCTGGTCCGCCAGGTGTTCTACCAGGATGAAGGTGAACAGCGACAGGCGCTGGGCCGTCTTGTTGACCTGGGCAGCGGCCTGGTCGGGGACGAAGTAGTAGAAACCACGGGTGTCGCACACCAGCTCAAAGCCCAGGGCCTTGAACAGGCCGCGGTACTGGTCCTGGAAGTTCGACAACTGGCCGTACAGTTCCGGATCGCGGCGACTGATGTGAAAGCCCTTGAACAGCTCGCGGAAGATCGGTGCGAGCTGGGACAGTTCGGAAAGATCAAGATGCATGGGCAGGGCTCGCAGTTGGTTCAGGCGATGATTCGCGGCTGGATGTCAGGGCGAAGGAACGCAGGCTGACCAGGTGTTCGCGGGTGGTGTATTCGCGGCGCTCGAGGCGCTCGCGGGCAAAGCGTTTTTCCCGCGACAGGCGCGAGAACCAGTACAGCAATTCGTCGGTTGCGCCGTCTGGCTCCTGGTCCAGCAGCCAGACCATCAGGTCGGGCAGGGGCAGGGCGCTTTCGCAGCGCTGGAGCATTTCCTTGACCGTGCGCGGCGCCTTCGGGCTGTCGCCGCGATTGCTCTTGTGGGCCTTGGGAAATTGCGCGGGCTTGGGCTCGAAGCGGGCCAGGGCATAGACGTAGGCTTCGACCTGGCTGGCGCTGCCCAGGAAGGTGCTTTGCGGGCGGGTGAACAACGGCATGGCCGCCTGCGGGACGGCGTCCAGGCCCTTGCGACGGATCACCGACAGGGCAAGGGCGGCGCCGCGGGTCACGGCGTTGTGGCGGCGCGCTTCTTCACGCAGCGGCAGCAGCAGTTCGCGGGCATGGCGCAGGGTCAGCTGGGCGCTGGTCTGCATTTCGAGAATGCGCGCGTGGGTGCGCAAGAGCATGTCGTCGTCGACCAGGTGACCAAGGCGGGCCTGTTCGCCCAGCAGGCGCAGCAGCACGGTTTCGACCTTGCGCACGCCTTGTTCGAAGGCGCCGTCGGCATTGACCAGCTGGATCATCGGCTCGACGTATTCGTCCCAGGTCGCCAGGACCTCTGCGTAGCGTTGACGCAGCGGGATCTGGCGGTCGCTGGTCTTGGCCCGTTCGGCCACGGCGACCAGGGCCTGTTCGTCGTTGTCGAGTTTTTTAAGGACGTCGCGTACGCGCATGTCGAGCAGGCGCAACTGGCGGGCCAGGTCGTTGCTGTCACGAATCTCGAAGGCATCCTGGATGTGCCCGGCCAAACGCTCGAGGTGGCGCAGGTAGGCTTCGATCTCAAGGCACAGGCCCAGGCGGTGTTCGCGACGCAGGTAGGCGAGGAAGTCGTGGATCTGCGCGTTGAGCTCGAATCGGTTGGGGCTCTTGGCCACCGGCACCAGGATATCGAGGCGAATCCAGACGTCGAGCAGGCTGGTGATGTCCTGGGGCGTGCTCTCCAACTGCTGGCTGGCCAATTGCTGGCGCAGTTCGCCGAGGCTCAAGGTGCCTCCGTCGAAGCGCTCGCACAACGGCTCAAGCAAGGCCCAGTGTTCGGCTAGGGCGCGCAGGACGCGCTTGGGTTCGATCATTGGCGGGTCGACTCGTTGCCAAATAAAAGCGCCGATTGTACTGCATCAGGTGCCTGTCGATTCACCCCCTGATCGATTCGCGCCGCATCCCGGCGGATTTGTGCCGATCAACAGCGGCGCGGCGCGGCGAACAACGTTAGAATGTCGCCCCTGACTTATCCACAGATGGCCGACCCTTCTTGTTAATCGAGTCCCGCCGCCGCGCTTACCTCAACGCCATGCAAGTGGTGCACTGGCTGCCCCGTGCCGAACTGCCGTTCGCCGCGCCGTCGCGTGCGCACCTGTTGCAGCCGGTGGCGCCGCTGGACGAGCCGGTGTTCGAGCCACAGGTGCAGGCGCCTGCGGCGGTTGCCGTGGCGCCAAGCGCACCGGTAGCGCGCACGGGCGAGCGACCGAAGATCGAGATCCCGCGCCCCGGCAGCACGCCAAAAGTGGCCAGCAAGCCAGTGGAGGAGGCCGGAAAGGCATCCGCTGCAGTGCGCCCCGCACCGGTACCGCCACCGCGCTTTGCCCTGCAGCTGCTGCGTGCCGGCAACTGCCTGCTGCTGGTAGAGCTGGCTACCGGCGAGGCGTTCCAGAGCCGCGACCCGTCCTACCTGCTGCTCAAGGACATGCTGCGCGCCGCCGGTTTGCCCGATAGCCCGCAGATCATCGGAGAGCCGGTGCGTTGGCCGTTGCTGGTACGTGGCAATCTCGACCAGGGGCCGCAGGCGGCCACCGATTTCGTCCAGGGCTTTATCCAGGCCCGGCTCGAGGAAGCGCCCTGTGTCTGCCTGTGGCTGGTCGGCCTGCCTGCCGTGCGTTTTGCCGGCGAGGCGGATGCCGAAAGTTATTACCGCGAGCTGCCGGTCGAGGGCCTGGGCACTGCCTGGGCCTTGCCTGGCCTCGAACTGTTGATGGACGAGCCGCAGCGCAAGGCGGACGTCTGGCAAGCCATGCGCCGGCTGATGGCGCGCTGGAAACCAAGCGATGAGTGACACGATCAGCTTCCGCCGGATGACCGAGGCGGATCTGGATGCCGTACTGAAGATCGAATACGCCGCCTTCAGCCACCCCTGGACCCGCGGGATTTTCCTCGACGGGCTCAAGTCCTATGAAATCTGGCTGATGTTCGAAGGCGAGCAGCAAGTGGGGCATGGGGTGATCAACGTGATCATCGACGAAGCCCACCTGCTCAATATCACCATCAAGCCTGAAAGCCAGGGCCGTGGCCTGGGGCTGCGCCTGCTGGAAGAGCTGATGAAGCGCGCCTACGCGCTCAACGGTCGCGAGTGCTTCCTCGAAGTGCGTGCCAGCAACCAGTCGGCCTACCGCCTGTACGAGCGCTACGGCTTCAACGAAATCGGCCGTCGGCGCGACTACTACCCGATTGCCGGTGGCCGTGAAGACGCGCTGGTGATGGCCTGCACCCTGTTCGAATAACCCTTCAGCGTTCTGGCTTGCCATCGAGCGGGTCATGCCGGGCAAGCTCGGCTTCATCCAGGCCGTTGCCACCACCGATGTCATCTTCATCGACCAGGCTCAAGTCCCAGTCGGCGGGGTTGTCTTCGCCGCTTTCGGTGGCCGAGCGGGCACCATCTTCATGAATGAGGATTTCCGGGCTCAGGTCATCGTCGGTGGGTTCGTGGTCGTCGCTTGAGGCGCCGGTCAAGCCGGCTTCGCGGACCCGCTCGACGGGCATCAGTCGCTCGCGCTCCCGATCGGGAATCAGGTCGCCGATCTTTTCGCTGGGCGTATCATCGTCGAAGTCCAGGCTCTCGATCGAGCCCATGCGGTCTTCGGTGGTGTCGATCGGCGCGGGTTCCGGGGCGTGGGGCGGGCGTCTTGAATCGTTCATGGGAGCTATTCTCCTGCGGGTGCCTGTCTTTGGGTGGACCGGGCACTGGCGGGAAGATTCAAAGGCGTGACCTGAACGGGGTCATGCCTGTCACAAGATGCGCATCAACCATGAGGCTTGAACATGCACGATCTACAAGAACTGATTGATAACAACGCGCGTTGGGCTGATGCAATCAAGCAGGAAGACCCGGATTTCTTCGCCAAGCTTGCCCGCCAGCAGACCCCGGAGTTTCTCTGGATTGGCTGTTCCGATGCCCGTGTGCCGGCCAACGAGATCGTCGGCATGCTGCCGGGCGACCTGTTCGTCCACCGCAACGTGGCCAACGTAGTCCTGCACACCGACCTCAATTGCCTGTCGGTAATCCAGTACGCGGTGGATGTGCTCAAGGTGAAGCACATTTTGGTGACCGGTCACTATGGCTGCGGCGGTGTGCGGGCCTCGATGCAGGACCGCCAGCTGGGCCTGATCGATGGCTGGCTGCGCTCGATTCGCGACCTCTACTACGAGAACCGGGTGGAGCTGGGCAAGTTGCCCACCGAAGAGGAACGTGTCGACCGTTTGTGCGAACTCAATGTGATTCAGCAGGTGGCTAACGTCGGCCATACCACCATCGTCCAGAATGCCTGGCACCGTGGCCAGAGCCTGTCGATCCATGGGTGCATCTATGGCATCAAGGACGGCCGCTGGAAGAGCCTGAACGCGACCATCAGCGGCCTGGACCAGCTACCGCCGCAATACCGCCTGCGCCCGCAGGACTGATCGCCGCAGGCGTGGCGTTGCGACGTCTCGACTTGCCCCGTGATAGTGTCGGCCCGGACGACGCTATCGCAGGCCAAGCCCGTTCCTACAACGGAATGTCAGGGAGAGGAGGGGGAAAGGGATGGTGAATGTGAGCAAGGTCGGTATCGGTACGGGGGTTTTACTGGCGGGGCTGTGCAGCGCCCAGGCCGACACGCGCGACCTGTACATGTTCGCGCAATGGGCTGGCGACCATGAAACCCGCGCCTTTCGCGAAATGCTGGTGGATGCGCGCCTGTATGGCGTGGTGCCGATCTACCAATTGCTGCGCTCGGCCAGCGACTGGCGCCTGTGCCACGCCGAACCCTTTGCCGTCGCCCCCGCCAGCCAGTGGCCGGCGGTGCGTTCCACGGTGCGATTGCTCAAGACATTGGGCGATCAAGGCATCTTGCGGCAGTTCGAAGTGGTTTCGGCCTACCGCGACCCGCAGCTCAATCGCTGCGCCGGGGGCGCCGTGGCCAGTGCCCATACGCGGGCCTTTGCCGTGGATGTATTGCTGCCACGCTGGACCGATCCCACACCGCTGTGCACCTTCTGGCAAACCCACGGCAAGGCCTGGAACATGGGCCTGGGCCGTTACCCTTCGGGTCGGATTCATATCGACACGGCGGGGTTTCGCACCTGGGGCAGTGATTTCGCTGCCAGCTCCTCGTTCTGCGCCTTGCCAGTGGCGGGCAAAGCTCAGAGCAAGTGAGCCAGGCAGGCCTGTGCCTGTTCGCTGACCCACTGCGCAAAGCGCTGGCAGGTGTCGTCGGCGAGGATCGGTTGCGGGCACAGCAGGAAGTACGCCGATTGATCCTGCACGAAGCTGCGCGGTGCCTGCAGCTGGCCGCTGTCGATTTCATCCTGGACCATCAGAAACGACGCCATCGCCACCCCCAGGCCCGCCACGGCCGCCTGGATGCACAGGTAGAAGTGCTCGTAGTCGATACGACTGGCGCCGTTGGCCGACTCGCCACTCAGGCGCAGCCAGGTATTCCAGGCCCCGGGGCGTGAGGCGCTGTGCAGCAGGCGCTGGCCATCGAGGTTGTCATGGGGCAGCGGCAGGTTGACGCTGCACACCGGTCCCACCCACTCATCGCAGATTTTCAGGCTGTGCAGGTCGGCATCCCAGCGAAAGTCATCGCGGCGCAAGGCCAGGTCGACACCGCTGCGCGAAAAGTCGATAGGCCCGCCTGCCGCCACCAGGTGCAGATGAATGTCCGGGTGGGCGGCATGGAAGGCCGGCAGCCGTGGAATCAGCCATTTCATTGCGATGGTCGGTTCACACGACAACACCAGCACGTTTTCCCGCGCTTGTTGCTGCAAGCGGTACACGGTGCCTTCCAGTTGCTCGAAGATCGACTGGGTGGTGCCGTGCAAGGTGCGTCCGGCGGCAGTCAGAAAGATCGCCCGGTTGCGCCGCTCGAACAGTTGCACGCCCAGTGATTCTTCCAGCAGGCGCACCTGGCGGCTGACCGCGCCATGGGTGACGTTGAGCAGTTCGGCGGTGCGCACGAAGCTCTGGGTTTGGGCTGCGACGTCGAAGTAGCGAAAGGCAGCGAGCGCGGGCAGTTTCATATCTGTGAGAAAAACTAGCGGATTTCACGCACTATAAATCGCTTTTGCCCCGTTACGAAGCTTTCGATAATGCAGGCGCACAGCGTTATCTGTGCAATTGCCTAGCAGATCGAGGAGCTCCACGTGAATGAACTCATTGCCGTCGCCCTATTCACCATCCTGGCGGTGATCAGCCCCGGCGCCGACTTTGCCATGGTTACCCGCAGCAGCTATGCCTTTGGCCGACGTGCCGGGCTGTCGGCCGCCCTGGGTATTGCCCTGGGCGTGCAGGTCCATGTGCTGTACACCGTGTTCGGCATCGCCGTGATCATCAGCCAGACGCCGGCGCTGTTCATGGCGATGAAGGTGGTGGGGGCGGGGTACCTGGTATACCTGGGCTACAAGTCGCTGACCAACACGACGAAGATCTCGCTCGACGATGGCGATGCCTCGAGCCGTCTGGGGGTACTGGCCGCCTTCCGCTCGGGCTTTTTGACCAACGCCATGAACCCCAAGACCATGTTGTTCGTGGTCAGTGCCTACACGCAGGTGGTCCAGCCGGGCAGCTCGCTGCTCAGCAGCCTGGGCTACGGCTTGTTCATGTCGGCGGCGCACTGGGTCTGGTTCAGCCTGGTGGCGGTGTTCTTCTCGTCGCACGGCTTGCGCCGGATCATGCTGGAACGCCAGATCCTGGTCGACCGGCTGATCGGCGTGGCGTTGATCGGCCTGGGCGTGGCGGTGGTGATGGCCAGCGTGCGTTGAGCGGTGCATTGCAAGTCGCGGCCAAGGGGATTTAACATAGAATCATTCCTATTCAGAATGCGGCGCCATGAAAGCCTCTCATCCTGCCCCCGCCGACATGGCCCAGGAAACCTTCATTCGCCTGCTGGGTGCCGGTGCCTGTGTCGCCCCGCGTGAGCCACGGGCGTTTCTCTCCAGCATTGCCCGGCGCCTGCTGATCGACCGTGGTCGCCGGCAAAGGCTGGGGCAGGCCTATCGCCAGGAACTCGCCCGGCACGTCGAGATCGCCGAGCGGCTGCGGGTCTGGACCAAGACCGTGCAGACCTGCCTGATGCAAGCCCTCTTGCAGTGCCATGCCGCTGCGGATGACTGCCTGTGAACAAGTCCTCCACATCCCGCGTGCTGCAAGAGGCGGCCGAATGGCTGGTGCGCCTGGATGGCGAGGTGGATGCCAACGAGCGCAATGCGTTTCGGGCCTGGCTTGAAGCAGATCCCGAGCATGTGGAGGCCATCGAGCGACTTCAGGGTAGCCTGTCGGCATTGAAGGGCCTGCCGCGCGAACCCGCCCGGGTGGCACTCGAGAGCATTGCCAGGCGTCGTGCCGGGCGCCAGCCGCTGAAGGCGCTGGCCCTGGCGGCGCTGATGCTGTTGCCCGTGGGGCTGGCGTTGCAGCAGTTTCCGCCGTCCTACCTGTTGGCCGACATCCGTACCAGCACGGGCCAGTGGCGCACCGAACAGCTGCCCGATGGCAGCCGCATCAGCCTCGATGGCCGTACGGCGGTAGATTTGCAGTTCGACGCCCGGACCCGCACCGTGCGGCTGATCCAGGGGGAGATCCGGGTGGATGTGGCCAAGGATGCCGCACGACCGTTCCGGGTCTTGACCGAGCACGGCAGCATTCGCGCACTGGGTACCCGCTTTGTCGTCGAGCGACTGCCCCAGGCCACGCGCCTGGCTATGATCGAGTCGAGTACCGAGGTCGACAGCGCCGGCAAGCGTGAACGGGTTCAGGCCGACCAGCAGGTGCGATTTGATACGGCAGGGCCGGGAGCGCCGCAGCGTATCGACGGTTCGGCCCTCGATCAGGCCTGGGACCGACACCAGTTGCTGGTGCGCGAGCAACCCCTGGACCAGGTACTCGAACGCCTGGCGCGCAATCACCACGGCTACTTGCTGTTCGACGCCCAGGCCCTGCAGGTGTTGCAGGTCACCGCGGTTCTGCCTGCCGATGACAGCCAGCGGGCGCTGCGGCTATTGGCGCGCAGCCTGCCCATCACGCTTGAACACTACACCCCCTGGATCACTCGGGTTGTCTTGCAGCGGCCTTGAAGTGTCGCACGTTCAACACCAATGATTCGGTCAAGGTTCATGGCGAGGTCACGCCCGATGCCGGGGTGGTCTACGACCTCGATGACCACCACTCGCTGTATGCGGGCTTGCCCGCGAAAAAATCCATGCATAAAAAAAGGGCCTACCTTTCGGTAAGCCCTTTTTAGTACTTGGTGGCTACACAGGGACTTGAACCCCGGACCCCAGCATTATGAATGCTATGCTCTAACCAACTGAGCTATGTAGCCAAGTGGCGCGCATTATTCGCTCGAAACGAAGTTGTGTCAACACCCTCTTTCAAAAAAATTTTACGCACGATCAACCGCTTAGCCGATTACCGGTTCAGAAGTCGTATTTGAACGTGGTCATCAGGTTACGTGGCGCACCGTAGTTGCCGTAGGAGGACGCCATGGAGAAGTACTCGCGGTCAAAGGCGTTGTTCAGGTTGACGGTGGCACTGAGGTTTTTGCTGATGTCATAGCGGGCCATCAGGTTGACCAGCGCATAGCTGCCTTGATCGAAGCTGTGCAGGTCCAGGCCCACCTTGCTCTGCCAGTTCACCCCGCCTCCCACGGTCACTTTGTCGAGCATGCCTGGCAGACGATAGGTGGTGAAGGTCTTGAGGCTGTGGCGCGGCACCACGGTGGCGATGCGCTCATCCTGGTTGTCGGTGGTCAGGGTGTAGGTATAACCCGCCGACGCTTGCCAGCCTTCGGCCAACTCGCCATTGAGCTCCATCTCCAGGCCCTTGGAGGTGGTGTCCTGCTTGGCTTCGTAGACATTGTCATGCAGCCAGATCGCCAGGTTGTCCTGTTCGAGCTTGAACAGCGCCAGGCTCGAGTTCAGCTTGCCATCGAAGTGACTGCCCTTGACGCCGACTTCATAGCCGACGCCTTCCATGGGATCGAGCGGCTGATTGTTCGTATCGGTTACCCACGAAGCTTGCGGGTTGAAGATCTTGGTGTAGCTGGCGTACAGGGCCCAGGTCTCGTCGAGGTCGTAGACCACGCCGGCATAAGGTATGAAAACGCCGGTCTCCTTGCGATTGACCTCGCTGGTGGCCCCGCCGTACGGGCGATCCTCGGTGTCGCGCTTCCAGTCGATCACCCGGCTGCCCAGGATCAGGTTCAGATCGTCGGTCAGGTGCAGGCGTGAAGTGAGGTAGGCGGCGTACTGGGTCTCTTCCATGGAGGACTTGCCACTGATGGTCCAGTCGGGCTCGGGCTGTCTGCCGTTCCAGTCGAAGATGTTCTCGACTGCCGCGCCGGGTGTCGCGTTGTAGTCGTAGCGCCAGCCGCCCCAGCTTGGCACGTTCTCGTTGTACCGGGACAGGGTCACGCCGCCAATCAGCTCGTGTTCACGATTGAACAGGCTGAACGGCCCGGTCACGTACACATCGAGGTTGTCCTGGCGCGGCGTGCCGGAGAATCGCACCGGCAACTGGCTAAGGCCGCTGCCATCGGGTTGCAGCTCGCCCATGAGAAAGCCGAAGACTTCGTCGAACTGGTTCTCGGAATGGCTGTACTCCACCTTGCCGCTCCAGCCATTGCCCAGTTGTTGCTCGATGGAGGTGAAAAAGCTGGTCTGTTCGTGATCGTTGTACGACCAGGTCGGGGCCATGTTGATCGAGCGCTTGAGGTTCGAGCGTTCGCCCGTGCTGAAACGGGTGGGCAAGCCGGTACGCAGGGGCGAGTCGACGTCGGTGCGCTGGTAGCTGAAACCCAGGGTCAGCAGGGTGTCTTCGCTCAGGTCGAACTCGGTGATGCCATAGAGCAACTGGCTTTCCATCTTGTAGCGATCAACCCAGGCGCCTTCGGTCTTGTAGTCGGCCACCAGGCGACCGCGGACGTTGCCAGTCTCGGTCAGCGGCCCGGACACATCGAAGCCGGTGCCGTACCGATCCCAGTTGCCGGCGGCGCCGGTGACGCTGGCCTGGCCTTCGGCGGTGGGGCGTTTGCGAATCAGGTTGATGGTCGCCGACGGGTTGCCCATGCCGCTGATCAGGCCGCTGGCGCCGCGCACGATTTCGACCCGGTCATACATCGCCATGCTCTGGGTGTAGTTGTCCATGCGCGAGACGGTCGGCACACCGTCGATCTCGTAGTTCTGGATCACGAAGCCGCGCGAATAGTAGGTATCGGTCTCGGCGCCCAGGCCGTCGCGTACCACGATGACCCCGGGGGTGGCTTCCAGGGTGTCGCTGAGGTTGGTCAGGCGCTGGTCGTCCAGGCGCTGGCGGGTCATGACCGTCAACGACTGAGGAGTTTCCTGGGGCGTGAGGTTCAACCGGGTCGAGCTGCTGGAGGAGTAGGTGGTGTACAGCCCGGTGCCTTCGGTGGTGGAGCCCGGCGCCTTGCCGGAAATGCTCAGGGCATCCAGTTGCAGGGCATTGCCCGGTTCCATGGGCAGGTCGATCACGAAACTGCCCGTGTTGGGCTGGCTGAAGCGGGCATTGCTACCGGCGGTCAGGGCCTGGAGCGCTTCGCTGGGGCTCAGTTTGCCGTGTACGCCGGGCGAGGTGCGGCCAGCCAGTTGGCTGGCATCGTAGATGACCTGCAAGCCGCTCTGGGCGCTGAACTGGTCCAGGGCATCGGCCAGCGGTTGCGCCTTGATGTTGAAAAGCAGGCGCTGGGCCTGGCCCTGTGCGGTGCCAGGTTGTGCTGCCTGGGCGGCCAGCGGCAGTGTCGAGAGCAGTGTGGTTGCAAGGATGGCGCTGGCCAGTGGTAAACGGACAAAACCGAAATCGCGTGGGTACTGCATGTGTCCTCCCCGGAGAATGCAAATAGTAATGCTTCTTATCCGAGGTGTGACGCAGCAGCTTTTGGAATTACCGCACGCCGTGAAAAATTATTTTCAGGACCCTCAGCGCACGATGATCAATTGCCCTGCCAGGTTGTTGATTCTCAGGTTCTGGCTGTGGGCCAGGGCGTCGAGGGCGCTGTCGGCCTTGTCGAGGTTGAAGCTGCCACTGACCAATCGCCGTCCCACTTGTTCATCGAGCAGCACCAGGCGAGCGCCCTGATAACCGGCCAGTTGCTCGAGCACCTGGTGCAGGGGCACCTCGCGAACCCGCAGTTGCCCATCGCGCCAGGCCATCAAGCGTTCGGCATCCACAGCCTGGACCGGGGCCAGGCGCTGACTGTTGAAGGTCACGCGCTGACCGGGGTCGAGCATGCGCTTCTGGCCATTGCCGCTGACTTCGACCTTGCCCTTGAGCAACACCACTTCGTCGTGATCCTTGGCGCGACTGACCGAAAAACGGGTACCCAGCACCTGGACCTGTGTGTCATCGACATCGACCACAAACGGCCGGCCATCGTGAGTCACATCGAGGAACAGTTGCCCCTGAACCAGGCGGACCTTGCGTACCGGGCCGCGTAGATCGACATCCACGGCGCTGGCGCTGTCGAGCACCAGCAACGTGCCATCGGCCAGGCGCAGGTGGCGGCGTTCGCCGGCAGAGGTGGCGTAGTCGCTGTTCAGGCGCTGCAGGGTGGGTAGCTGCAGCACCAGCAGGCCACTTACCAGTATGACGCACGCGGCCACCGCCAGGCGTCGCCAAGGGCGTTTGGCCGGTCGGTACTCCGCGCGGCGCACCCGTCGGGCCGGCAACTCCAGCTGTTGCCAGAACAATTCGACCTCGGCAAAGGCGAGGGTGTTTTCCGGCGTCAGGCGCCACTGCGCAAAAGCCTGCTGCTCGGCGGCGCTCAAGTCGTCGGCGCGCAGTCGGGTAAACCAGTCCAGGGCTTGCTGTTGCCGGTCGTCCGGTTCAATCGTTGGCGTTGATTCTGGCAATGGGTTCATGGCGAGACATCTTTGTGTTGGGCATGAAGTGCAGCCGCGGCGCAATGGCTCAGGGCCTTGTTCAGGTGACGCTCGACGGCACGCGGGTCCAGCCCCAGGCGCGCGGCGATGTCCTTGTAGCTCAGCTGTTCGACCCGGGCCAGCAGAAACACCTCGCGGGTCGGCGAGGGCAGGCCGTCGATCAGGCGCTCCAGGTGGTCGAGGGTATTGCCGGCCACCGCGCTGCGCTCCGGTGAGGTTTCATTGAGCAGCAGCTGCAGCGCCTGCTCGTCATTGACGCCGCGCACCTGCGAACGTCGGGCATGGTCGATGCTCAGGTTGTTGGCGATGCGGTAGAGGAAGGCACGCAGGTTGCCCACCTCGCCACGCTCGCTGTGCATCAGCCGCACGAAGGCATCTTGAAGCAGGTCCAGGGCCGTTTCCCGGCAACGCACCCGGCGGGTGAGGAACGCCAGCAATTCGCTGCGATGCCGCTGGTAGAGCAGCGACAGGTTGCGTTGATCCTGGTTGTCGGGCATGGCGTACGCGGCCTCGGGGCAGGCGGGGTAGTGGGATTGCAGAGTTCGCCGATGCTAACGTTATTGAGAATTATTAACAAGTACGCCGGTCGGGTGCGGTGGAAAAGAATAGTGCGCTTGCTAACGAATTCTGGATAATTGGATCCCGCCTACCGGATGGACGCTTTTGCCATGGCTGTGAGCAGTGCCTCGTCAACTTCCCCCGCCAGCACCACGACTGCCCAGAGCAGCCCGCTGGTGATGCGGATCATCGCCGCCTGCGCCCTGGCGCATTTGATCAACGACCTGATCCAGGCGGTGCTGCCGTCGATCTACCCGTTGCTCAAGGCCAACTACGGGTTGAGCTTCGCTCAGGTGGGCATGATCACCCTGACATTCCAGATCACCGCCTCGCTGCTGCAGCCGTGGGTAGGGTTCTACACCGACCGCAAACCGATGCCGAACCTGCTGCCACTGGGCACGCTATGCACCCTGGTGGGGATCGTGATGCTGGCCTATGTCGGCAGCTTCCCGATGATCCTGCTGGCGGCGGCGCTGGTGGGGATTGGCTCCTCGACCTTCCACCCGGAAACCTCACGCATTGCGCGCCTGGCCTCGGGCGGGCGCTTCGGGCTGGCACAGTCGACCTTCCAGGTGGGCGGTAACGCAGGCTCGGCGTTCGGCCCGTTGCTCGCGGCGGCGATCATCATTCCCTTCGGCCAGGGTAACGTGGTGTGGTTCGGCCTGTTCGCGATCTTCGCCGTGCTGGTCACCTACGGCCTGAGCCGCTGGTACAAGGAGCACCTGAACCTGTTCAGGGCCAAGCAGGGCCAGCGCGCCACCCACGGCCTGTCGCGCCAGCGGGTGATCGGGGCGTTGGTGGTTCTGGGCCTGCTGGTGTTTTCCAAGTACTTCTACATGGCCAGCTTCACCAGCTACTTCACCTTCTACCTGATCGAGAAGTTCGACCTGTCGGTGGGTAGCTCGCAGTTGCACCTGTTCCTGTTCCTGGGCGCAGTGGCGGCCGGCACCTTCTTTGGCGGACCGATCGGTGACCGTATCGGGCGCAAGGCGGTGATCTGGTTCTCGATCCTGGGCGTGGCGCCGTTCACGTTGCTGCTGCCTCATGTGGACCTGTTCTGGACCAGCGTGCTGAGCGTGATCATCGGCTTCATCCTGGCCTCGGCGTTCTCGGCCATCGTGGTGTATGCGCAGGAACTGGTGCCGGGCAATGTCGGCATGATCGCCGGGATTTTCTTCGGGCTGATGTTCGGTTTTGGCGGTATCGGTGCGGCGCTGCTGGGTTACCTGGCCGACCTCAAGGGCATCGAATACGTCTACAGCCTGTGTTCCTACCTGCCGCTGTTTGGCCTGCTGGCGATCCTGCTGCCGTCTACCGGCAAGCGCTGAAGGCTCAAGCACGGGCTATTGACGGGTGGCATGGGTTCTCCTAGAGTGCCGCCCGTCCTTTACTGCGTAGCCGACGAATGAATCGCTCCAGCCTCCCTTGCCCATTCTGCCAGCCGGTCATCCTGACCCGCTGCTGCGATTGGCCGAGCGATACCGTTCTCAAGCGTCGGCGCAGCGTGCTGTTCGCCTTCACCTTCTCCCCACCCTGTCACGTCCTCTGACAAGGCTGTTGTGCGCCCGGCGTCTTGCCGTGGCCTGGCCTGTGTGCACCTGAATATTTCATGGGTTGTGGTTAACCACGGCCGGGGCGATGTCGCTCCCGCGCGAGTGGGTGGAGTTGTGATGAACAAGCGTTTTCTGGCGGGCCTGTTGTTCGCCGTGTCGGTGGTCGGTTTCAGCCTTGGGGCAAGCCTGCCGCTGGTGTCGCTGCGTCTGCTCGAAGCCGGCGCCAGTACCCTGCAGATCGGTGTCCTCTCGGCCATCCCGGCAGCGGGGATGATGCTATCGGCATTCATGGTCGATGCCTGCTGCCGGCACCTGACCCGACGCACCATCTACCTGCTGTGCTTTGGCTTGTGCACCTTGAGCATCGGCCTGCTGGAGTGGGCGTTCTCATCGATCTACCTGCTCGGCCTGCTGCGCCTGGGGCTGGGGATCGGCATGGGCATTGCGATCATCCTTGGCGAGTCGTGGGTCAATGAACTGAGCCCGGAGCACAACCGCGGCAAGATCATGGCGCTGTATGCCACGGCCTTCACTGGCTTCCAGATGCTCGGCCCGGCGATGCTGGCACTGGTCGGGGCGCAGAGCACCTGGGTGACCGCCGTGGTCACGGCCTGCTACGGCCTGGCGTTGCTGTGCATCCTGCTGACGGTGCCCAACGATCACGTGGAGCATGGCGAGGAGGGCGAGAAGAGCTTCTCGTTGGCGGGCTTTTTTCGGGTCGCGCCGGCGCTGTGCATGGGGGTGCTGTTCTTCTCCTTCTTCGATGCGGTGATCCTTTCATTGATGCCGGTGTATGCCTCCAGCCACGGATTTGCCGTGGGGGTGGCGGCGTTGATGGTGACGGTGATCCTCACCGGCGACATGTTGTTCCAATTGCCACTGGGTTGGCTGGCGGACCGCAGCGAGCGCACCCTGGTGCACCTGGTGTGTGGTGTGGTGGCGATGCTGATCGGCATTGCCCTGCCGTGGTTGCTGCAGGTGCAGTGGTTGCTGTGGCCGGCGCTGGTGTTGCTCGGTGCGGTGGCGGGCGGGGTGTATACCCTGGCGCTGGTGCTTATCGGCCAGCAGTTCAAGGGCCAGGACCTGGTCACGGCCAACGCCAGTGTCGGCCTGTTGTGGGGCGTGGGTAGCCTGGTAGGGCCGCTGGTCAGCGGGGCGGCGATGGATGTGGCGCCGCACGGCTTACCGATGGCGCTGGCGGTCATGGCGGCGCTGTTCGTCTGCTTTGCGCGCAATGCCAACCGCAAGGCTCGTAGCTTGCGCAGGAGCGGGCTTGCGCCGCGTTAGCGGTATCGACGCCGACTTTGTACTCGGGAAAAGCCCGCTCCCACCGAGCCGACTGATCAACAAAGTTGCTTCCACCGGTCGCCTGCCACAAGCCACCCACTCCATGTGGGTGGGGGCTTGCTGACTCTCGGCACACTAGGCTGCACAGGTCGTCAAGCATCGGCCTGTGCGGTGCGCGATTTACCTGAATTGAAGAGGTACGCGTTGTGAACCGGAGTATTTCCACCCTCTCCAGCGGAAGCCGCACGCTCGATGGCGGCGTCTTGTTCGGCAGTACCCCGCGCAAGGACTGGGCGGGCTGGATCAAGCCGGACCATGAAAACCAGGTGCAACTGCCTTCGCGCGCCCTGTTGGTACAACAGGACGGCAAGAACATCCTCGTCCTGGCCGGCACCGACGCGCTGCTGGCGCCCTTGCCGCGTACCTGCCGCTGCCAGAAACACACCCACGGCCTGCTCGACAGTCTGGCCCGGCACGGCCTGGGTGAAAACGATATCCATGCCGTGGTGCTGACCCACCTGCACGCGCTGGTTTCGACCGAGCTGCGCCATGCCATCCAGGACGGCGATGCCCCGCGCCTGCTGTTCCCCACGGCGCGCTACATCACGGGCCGGCGTCACTGGCAGCGGGCGCTGCGTCCACACCCGCGGGACCGCTCGCTGTTTGTCTCGCCGATCCTGGGCCAGCTGCAAGTCAGCGAGCGCCTGGAGCTGATCGATGAAGCTAGCGACGACGTCCTGGGCAGCGGCTGGCGCTTTCACTTCAGTGACGGCCATACCCCCGGCCAGTTGCTGCCCGAGATCGACCTGCCCGGCGGTTGTGTGGTGTTCGCCGGTGACCTGATCCCCGGCACCCACTGGTTGTGCCTGGAGGTGGGCAGTGGCTTTGATCGCAACCCCGAATGCCTGGCCGACGAGAAGGAGCGCTTGCTCGATCACCTGGTGGCCAAGCGGGGCCGCCTGGTGCTGGCGCGTGATCCCGAGGTGGCGATGATCAAGGTGATGCGCGACCGCAAGGCGCGCTACACGCCGTACGACCAGTACGCCCGCCTGCAGTCCTTCGACACCTGATCACTGCCTGGAGGGGCTTGCCCGGCGATGCAGCGAAAGTGCCTGCCCACTCGCCACGGGTGGGGCACCCCTGTTGTCGGCTCTGCTTTACTCGCACCCTCAAAAGCCCCGCCCGATACGAGTATTGAGCCATGAGTGAATACACCGCGCCCCTACGCGACATGCAGTTTGTCCTCAACGAACTTGGCCACCTTGACCAGGTCCGCCGCCTGCCTGGCTGCGAAGATCTGGGCAGCGACCTGGCCGATGCCATCCTCGGCGAAGCCGGCAAATACGCCCAGGGCGTACTCTCGCCGCTCAACGTCAGCGGCGACCGCGAAGGCGCACGCTGGGTCGATGGCCAGGTGATCACCCCCAAGGGCTGGCGCGAAGCCTATGAACAGTTCGTCGAGGGCGGCTGGAATGCGCTGTCCTGCGACCCGGCCTTTGGTGGCCAGGGCCTGCCACGGCTTATTTCGGCCTTGGTCGAGGAAATGTGGAACGGCGCCAACGTCTCGTTCGGCCTGTGCCCCATGCTTACCCGCGGTGCCATCGAGGCCGTCGAACTGCGCGGCGGCGACCAGCTCAAGCACACCTACCTCGCCAAAATGATCAGCGGCGAGTGGACCGGCACCATGAACCTCACCGAGCCCCAGGCAGGTTCCGACCTGGCCGCCGTGCGCAGCCGCGCCGAGCCCCAGGGCGACGGCACGTACCGGGTGTTCGGGCAGAAAATCTTCATTACCTACGGCGAGCACGACCTGACCGACAACATCGTGCACCTGGTGCTGGCCCGGGTGCCTGGCGCGCCGGAGGGGGTCAAGGGGATCTCGCTGTTCGTGGTACCCAAGTTCCTGGTCGAAGCCGATGGCAGCCTGGGTGAGCGCAACGATGTGCGTTGCGTGTCCATCGAACACAAGCTCGGCATTCACGCCAGCCCGACCGCGGTTCTGGCCTTTGGCGACAAGCAAGGCGCCACCGGCTGGCTGGTGGGTGAAGAAAATCGCGGCCTGGAATACATGTTCATCATGATGAACGCCGCGCGCTTCTCGGTCGGTATCGAGGGTGTCGGCTTGTCGGAACGGGCTTACCAGCGCGCCCGCAGCTATGCCCGTGACCGGGTCCAGGGTACTGAACTCGGGGTGAAGAGCCGTGACAAGGTAGCCATCATTCGCCACCCCGACGTGCGCCGCATGCTCCTGTCGATGAAGGCGCGCACCGAAGCCATGCGCGCCCTGGCCTGCACCGTGGCCGCGGCGATGGACAGCGCCGAGCGCAATGAAGACCAGCAACAGCGCAAGCTCGACCAGGCCTTCGTCGACTTGATGATCCCGGTGGTCAAGGGCTGGAGCACCGAGCAATCGGTGGACATCGCTTCCCTTGGCGTGCAGGTCCACGGTGGCATGGGTTTCATCGAGGAAACCGGCGCTGCGCAGCACCTGCGTGATGCCCGCATCACCACCATCTACGAAGGCACCACCGGCATCCAGGCCGCCGACCTGATCGGCCGCAAGATCGCCCGCGACCAGGGCCGGGCCATTGGCTGGGTGATCGAGCAAATGCGTCAGGTGACCCATCAACTGCTGGGAGCGGATGACCACACCCTGACGGCCATCGCCGCCGCCCTGGGGCAGGGTGTCAGGGCGCTGGAGCAGGCGGTCGCCTTTATCGTCTCGAACTATGAGAGCCGGGTGGCGGCGGTTTCAGTGGGCGCGGTACCCATGCTCGACCTGTTTGGCACCGTGACCGGTGGCTGGCAACTGGCCCGCTCGGCGCTGGTGGCGCAGCAGCGCTTGAAGGCCTCCCCGGCGGATCAGGACTTCTATAGCGCCAAGATCGTGACCGCGCGTTTTTATGCCGACCACATCCTGTCCCGCGCGCCTGGCCTTGCCCATACGTTGATCCAGGGAGGCGATGCGGCGCTGGCCCTGAGCGACGATCAGTTCTAGGACTCGCCGCTGTATTTTATGTAGGCGCAGGCTTGTCCCGCGATAGGATGGTGGCTTCACTATTGCTAACGCGGGGTAAGCCCGCTCCTACCAGGCGGCGGTAAGCGCGAAGCGGAGAGCCATAACGCCATGAATCAGGAACGCCAATCGCTGAACTATCCCTGCGGCCCAGCGCCCGAGCCCGGCTCGGCAGTGGAGGTTGCGCCGGGGGTGTTGTGGCTGCGCATGCCGCTGCCGATTTCGCTGGACCACATCAACCTGTGGGCGGTACGCGACGGTGAGGGTTGGGCGATCTTCGACACCGGCATGCACACCCAGGGCACTCTCGACGCCTGGCAGGCACTGCTGGCCGACGATGGGCCACTGGGTGGCCTTGGCGTCACCCGAGTGTTTGCCACCCACATGCACCCCGACCACATCGGCATGGCTGGCTGGATGACCGAGAACCTCGGTTGCGAGTTGTGGATGACCTTTGGCGAGTACATGAACTGCCGGGTGCTGGTGGCCGACTGCGGGCGCGCGGCGCCAGCGCAGGGGGTGAACTTCTACCGGCGTGCCGGTTGGAATGCCAAGTCCATCGAAAATTATCGCGTGCGCTTCGGTGGCTATGGCCGCTATATCACGCCATTGCCCCAGGGCTATCGGCGCCTGCGCGATGGCGACAGCCTGCGCATCGGCGAGCATGACTGGCAGGTGGTGGTGGGCGAGGGGCATTCGCCCGAACATGCCTGTTTCCATTGTCCGGCGTTGCAACTGCTGATTTCCGGCGATCAGGTATTGCCGCGGATCTCCTCCAACGTGTCGGTATTCCCTACCGAGCCCAATGCCGACCCGCTGGCGTTGTGGCTGGCTTCGCTGGAGAAGCTCAAGCGCCAGATTCCCAACGATGTGCTGGTGCTGCCGTCTCATAACGAGCCGTTCAAACCACTGCATGCCAGGCTCGACCAACTGCACGACAGCCAGCATCGGGCGGTGGAGCGCCTGGAGCAGGCATTGCTGGACGGCCCCAAGCGGGCGGTCGACCTGTTCAGTGTGTTGTTCAAGCGAACGATCGACGAAGGGTTGCTGACCATGGCCACCGGGGAGTGCCTGGCCAACCTCAATTATCTGCTGCATCGGGGGGTGGTGGGGGTGACTGACGATGAGCATGGCGTGGCCTGGTACCACAGCGCCTGAGGGCAGGGGGGCGCGCCGCTGTAAGGGCGCAAGGGGCCATCGGTGTCACCGCATCGACTAGCCCCCGGACCTCGGCCTGGATCCCTCAGTTAGCCTCTTTCACCGCACTGAGAAAAGCCCTCGTACGCTCCTGCTGCGGGTTCTCGAAAATCTGCTTCGGCGTCCCCTGTTCATGGATCTGGCCCTTGTAGAAAAAGCACACCCGGTCAGCGAACTCACGGGCAAAGCCCATTTGGTGGGTGACCATGAGCATGGTCAGGTTGTGCTCGCTGCCCAGCTTCCTGATCACATTGAGCACTTCGCCACACAGCTCAGGGTCCAGCGCTGAAGTGACCTCGTCAAACAGCATGACCTTGGGCCGCATGGCCAGCGCCCGGGCGATGGCGACCCGTTGCTGCTGCCCACCCGACAATTGCGAGGGGTAGTGATCGAACTTGTTGCCCAGGCCCACCAGCTCCAGCAATTGCGCGGCACGCTCACGGGCTTCGGCAGGCTTGACTCCCAGTACCTGCACGGGCGCCTCGATCACGTTCTGCAGGGCGGTCATGTGCGGGAACAGGTTGAAGCTCTGGAACACCATGCCGATCTTGGCGCGTACCTTGCGCACATGGCGATCGTTGGCCGGCACCAGGATGCCGTTACGGTTGCGCATGTGGGTCAGGGAATCGTTGTCGACCTCGATCATGCCTTCATCGATACCCTCGAGGGTCATCAGTACCCGCAGCAGGGTCGACTTGCCCGAGCCGCTGGGCCCGATAATGGCGACTTTCTCTCCGGGCGAGACACTGAGGTTGAGACGGTCCAGTACGGTGAAGCTGCCGTAGCGCTTGGTCACGTCGTTGAAACTGACGATTGACTGGGCACTGTCCAGGGCGGGCGTTGCCACCTGCTGCAGCGGGTTGGTGTTGACGGCAAGGGTCGAGACAGGCGCGATCATTAGCGTAACTCCAGGCGCACTTCGAGGCGCCGAACCAGGTAAGCCAGAGCAACGCTCAGGGCCAGGAAGAACAGGCCGACCATTGTGATCGGCTCCAGGTAACGGAAGCTCTCGGAGCCTGCGTTTTTGGCTTGCTGCATGATTTCCACCACGGTGATCGCCGACAGCACGGGGGTGTCCTTGAGCATCGCGATCAGGTAGTTGCCCAGCGGCGGCAGGATCGGTCGGATCGCTTGCGGCAGGATGATGGCGCGGTAGGCGGTCCAGGGCGCGAAGTTCAGGGCGATGACCGCCTCCCACTGGCTGCGTGCCACCGAGTCCAGGCCGCCGCGATACACCTCGGCGATATAACAGGCGTAGTGCAGGCCGATACCGAGGATCCCCGCCTGCATGGCCGTGAGGTTGACGCCGTAGTTGGGCAGCACGTAGTAGAGGAAGTACACCTGGATCAGCAGCGGCGTGCTGCGGATGAACTCGATCAGCAAGGTCGTCGGCCACGACAGCCAGACCTTGCGACTGCGTCGGCCGATGGCCAGGAACAGTCCCAGGACGATAGCGATCAGAAAGCCCACCAGGGTGATGCCCAGGGTATTGAGCGAGGCGCGCAGCAGCTCGGGAAGAATCTGCCAGACGTAGTTCCAGTCCCACAGGTTCATGACAGACCTCCACGCAGACGACCACGGCTCAAGCGGCGTTCAAAGCCCCGCATGGCAAAGTTGATGACCTGGGCCAGGACGAAGTACATCACCAGGGCCAGGCTGAAGATCTCCAGGGTCTGGAAGGTCGCCTGATCCAGTTGGCGCGCCCGGAAGCTCAAGTCCGACAGGGTGATCAGCGATACCAGCGAAGTGTTCTTCAACAGCTCGATCAACAGGTTGGTGCCAGGGGCGATGGCCGCGAGCAGCGCCTGGGGCAGAATGATCCGCCGAAAGCGGGTGCGTGGCGGCATGTTGAGGGCGATGGAGGCTTCGTACTGGCCCTTGCCGACCGAGCTGATGGCGCCGCGCATCACCTCGGCACCGTAGGCGCCGATGTGCAGGCCAAGGCCGACGATGGCCACGGTATAGGAGCTCAGTTCGATGTTGAACGGCGGCAAGGGCAACACAAAGAACAACCAGAACAGCTGCACCAGCAACGAGGTGCCACGAAACAGCTCGATGTAGGCCACGCAGAACCAGCGCAGCGGTCGCCAGTTGGAGAGGCGCCCGAGGGCGGCGAGGATCGCGGCCACCACGGCCAGGATCGAGCCGAAGAAAGTGACCTGGATGGTGATCCAGGCCCCCTGCAGTAACAACGGTATCAATTCACCCATGGTTCGACCTGACTATTCAGAATACGCAGGGAACGGCATGGCGGGCGCCATGCCACCTCGACTCACTGGGCGCAGAGCTCGGCAGCGGTCTTTTTGGTCACGTTGGACTTGTCGAAGCCAAAGGGCTCGACCGCCTTGAGGTGCTCTTCGCTGCCCAGCCATTTCTGCAGCTCGGCGTTGACCGCATCGCGCAGGTCCTTGTCCTCGGGGCGAAAGGCCAGGGCGCCGTAGCCGGTGTGCGACGGGTCGTCGGTGAAGTCGCTGATGGCCTCGACCTTTTCGCCACCTTTCTTGGCCAGGCCCTTCATGGTCAGCTGGGTGCCGACGGCGGCATCGGCGCGGCCTGCGCGCACGGCCTGCAATTGCGCGGTGGTATCCGGCACCTGGAGGATCTGTGCTTCCTTGACGCCGGAGTCGCGGGCGTAGGCCAGGTTCACCGTGCCTGCCATGATTGCCAGCTTGACCTCAGGATTCTTGGCGACGTCGGCATAGCTGTGCAGGTTCTTCGGGTTGCCCTTGGCCACCAGCAGGGTGTCGGGCAACTGGTACTGCGGGTCGGTGAAAATTACCTGCTTGCAGCGCGCCGGGGTGATGTACATGCCCGCGGCAATCACGTCGAAGCGCCCGGCACGCAGGCCTGGAATGAGCGAGCCCCACTCGGTGAGCACGCCGTCGACTTTCTTGATGCCCATTTTCTCGAAGATGATCTTGGCGATTTCCGGCGACTCGCCGGTGACCCGGCCATCGGTTTCGGTAAAGGCGAAGGGGGTTTCGTTGGCATAGCCGATGCGGATGCTGTTGCTCTGCTTGATCGTTTCCAGCGTGGTCGCAGCCTGGGCGCTGGCCATCAGGCCGAAAGCGGCGCAGGCGAGCAGTAGCTGCTTGAACGGTGTTGTTGCGTTCTTGGGCGTTGGGCTCATCGTTGAAATCTCCTGTTTGTTATACGTCCGTCGCCGACGGCACTGTGTTAGGAGGCAGTGGAGCAAGAACTTGAATGTGCAGGGCCGCTTTTTTTTGGAGCGGGCAAACGGTGGATCCGTTCCGGCATCGGTCGAGTTGGCTATTGTTGGCGCTGGCGAACCGAGCGGATGATCGACCTTGGACCGAGCATACAAAAGCTGCGCCAGCGATTGCATTGCACTAGGACAATTGCCTGCAATCACTTCCCGGGCGATGCTGTGCATCCGTCAGTACTAGCGGTGCGATCTATATGGAAAGTTGGAAAACGGCCCTCGGCACGGCGCGTATCGGCGAGTCGAAATACAAGATTCTGGTGCAAGCCATCACCCGCGAAATCGAGCAGGGCGAACTGCTCAACGATCAGCGCCTGCCCCCCCAGCGCCAGGTGGCCGATGCCCTGGGCATCAGTGTGCAGACCGTCACCAACGCCTATAAGGAGCTGGAGCGCCAGGGCCTGGTGCGCTGCGAGATCGGCCGTGGCAGCTTTGTCACCCGGCGCATGAGCGATCGTGTGGCCAACGACATTCTCGATGCACCGGAACGGGCGTTGGTGGACTTTTCCATTACCCGCATCCTGCACACCCAGGACCATGAACGGATCTGGCGCGACACCTGTGCTGAACTGAGCGTTGAAGAAGACCAGCCGTGGATTCATGCCTTTCGTCCCATTGCAGGCTTCGAGGCGCACCGCGAGGCAGCCGCGCAGTGGGTACGCGGCCTGGGCCTCGAGGTCGCGCGCGAGGATGTACTGATCACCAACGGCGCCGCCCACGGGGTGTTCCTGGCGCTGGCCTCGCTGGCCGGCCCCGACGATGTGGTGCTGTGCGAAGGCCTGACCGACCACGGTGTGATCGGCAATTCCCAGGTGCTGGGCTTCACCCTCAAAGGCCTGGAGATGGACCGGGACGGGATTGATCCGGAACATTTCGAAGACATGTGCAGCAACGAACGCATCACGGCGCTGGTGTGTACGCCGAACCTGAACAACCCCACCACCAGCCTGATGCCCGACGCCCGGCGCCGCGAGATTGCCGCGATTGCCCGGCGCTTTGGCGTGCATATCATCGAGGACGATGTGTACGGGCCGCTGCTGGGCGAGCGCCATGCGCGTCCGCTGAGCCACTACGCGCCGGAGCTCTCGTTCTATTGCACCAGCATGACCAAGTCGGTGCTCACTGGCCTCAGGGTCGGTTACCTGGTCATGCCCAAGCGCCTGGCGCTGCGCACCGAAAGCATCCTGCGGGTCAACAGCTGGATGGCCACCCCGCTGGTTTCGGAAATCGCCAGTCGCTGGATCCGTGATGGGCGTGCCGAGACCCTGGTACAGTTGCAGCGCACATTGTTGGGCAAGCGCCAGGCAATGGTCCGCGAGTACCTTGAAGAGCACTTGCTGGGCCATCACCCGCAAGCGCTCAGCGCCTGGCTGGGCATTCCCGCGCACTGGGAAGTGGACAGCCTGGTGCGGGCCCTGCGCCGACGGCACATCGCCGTGACGCCCCCCGAGCCTTTCCTGGTGCGGGGCACGCCGCGGCCGCGGGCGGTGCGTTTGTGCGTGGGCGCCGAGTGCAGCGACAAGGAAATGCGCCAGGCACTGGCCGGCATGCGCGAGCTGTTCGGGCAGTATCCGCAGATCCATGACTTCTGATTGCACAGTCAAAAATAAAAAATCGGCAAATTGACCTAGTACATTCATCACGACAATTTGCCGCTCTTACACTCCGCCCAACACCAGACCTTCTGTTGGGATTCGGATATGTCAGCGCTCTCGCTCAACGCTATCTACCTCGCCCGCCAGCGTATCGCCGGCCTCGTACGGATGACCCCGATGGAATACTCGGCGAGCCTGTCGAAGCGGATGGGGGTGGCGGCCTACCTCAAGCTCGAGTCCCAGCAGATCACTGGCAGCTTCAAATTGCGCGGTGCCAGCAACGCCATCGCCCAGCTCGATGCCGACAAGAAAGCCAAGGGTGTGGTGGCGGCATCAACCGGCAACCATGGCCGCGCCCTGGCTCATGCGGCGTCCGAGCTTGGCGTGCGGGCCACCATCTGCCTGTCGCAGTTGGTGCCGGCCAACAAGGTGCAGGCGATCCGCGACCTGGGTGCCGAGGTGTGCATCGTCGGCCACTCCCAGGATGACGCCCAGCGCGAAGCCCAGCGCATTGCCGCCGAGCACGGCGCTACCTTGCTGCCGCCGTTCGATCACCCGGCGATCATCGCCGGCCAGGGCACCCTGGGTCTGGAGATTCTCGAACAACTGCCGCAGGTGGCCCAGGTGCTGGTGCCGCTGTCGGGCGGTGGCCTGTTTGCCGGCGTGGCGCTGGCGCTCAAAAGTGCCAACCCGGCCATCACCCTGCATGGCATCAGCATGCGCCGGGGGGCGGCCATGCACGCCAGCCTGTTCGCCGGACAACCGGTGGAGGTGCAGGAGCTGCCCACCCTGGCTGATTCCCTGGGCGGTGGCATCGGCCTGGACAACCAATTGACCTTTTCCATGACTCGCGAGCTGTGCGATCAGGTGCACCTGCTCGATGAAGCCTCCATCGCCGCTGGCATGCGCCACGCCTATCGCCAGGAGCGGCAGGTGGTGGAGGGCGCCGGTGCAGTGGGCATCGCGGCCCTGCTCGACGGGCTGATCCCGGCGCACGGACCGATCGTGGTGGTGGTCAGCGGTCGCAATGTCGACATCGAACAGCACCTGCGGGTGATGAACGGTGCCGACGCCTGAGACGGTTTTCAACGGAGGATTTGTGATGCCTGCTACTACCTTGCTCAGCGAAGCCGACCTGCGTGCCTGCGTCAGCCTTGACCAGGCGGCGGTCGATGCCATCGAGCATGCCTTTTTGTTGCTGGCGACGGCGGCGGTGGCCATGCCGCCGATCCTGCGCCTGGATGTACCGGAGCACAACGGCGAGGTCGATGTGAAGACCGCCTACCTGCCGGGCCTCGAGCGCTTCGCGATCAAGGTCAGCCCGGGCTTTTTCGACAACCCCAGGCTGGGGCTGCCGAGCCTCAACGGCATGATGATGCTGCTGTCGGCACGCACCGGTCTGCTAGATGCCTTGCTGCTCGACAATGGCTACCTGACCGCGGTGCGTACTGCCGCCGCAGGCGCCGTGGCGGCCCGTTGGTTGTCCCGTGAAGACAGCCGCAGCGTGGCCCTGATCGGCACCGGTGAGCAGGCGCGCCTGCAGTTGCAGGCTCTGCGCCTGGTGCGACCGGTCGAGGCCGTGCGGGTGTGGGGGCGGGATGCCGACAAGGTCGCCGCCCTGTGCGATGAGCTGGGCTGCGATGGCCGCCTGCATGTGCTGGCCTGCGCGTCGGTCGATGAGGCCATGCGCGGCGTGGATATCGCCATCACCTGTACGCCGAGCCGTGAACCATTGATCGAGGCGCGCCACCTGCAGCCTGGCCTGCATATCACCGCCATGGGCTCGGATGCCGAGCACAAGAATGAAATCGCCCCGTCGGCACTGGCCGCCGTGGATTGCTATGTCGCCGACCGCCTGAGCCAGACCCGCGTGCTGGGTGAAATGCACCACGCACTCAAGGCCGGTGTTGTCAGCGAGGAGCGCGGTTTCAGCGAACTGGGCCAGGTCATCGCCGGCCAGCGCCCGGGGCGTACCGACGCCCTCGAAATCACCCTGTGCGACCTGACCGGTACCGGCGCCCAGGACACCGCCATTGCCAACCTGGCCTTCGAGCGTGCGCTCAAGGCGGGCAAGGGTTCGCAGTTCAACAGCTGACACTTTGATTTCTCACCCAACGAGGGTATTTGCATGTCTGAGGTCGTCGTCAATCTGCCGTTCAGCCGGCAGGAGTATGCGCAGCGTCTGGCCAAGACCCGCGCCGCCATGCAAGCGCAAGGCATCGAGTTGTTGCTGGTTACCGATCCGTCGAACATGGCGTGGCTGACCGGCTATGACGGTTGGTCGTTCTATGTGCACCAGTGTGTGCTGCTGGCGCTGGACGGCGAGCCGGTGTGGTATGGCCGTGGCCAGGATGCCAATGGCGCCAAGCGCACGGTGTTCATGCAGCACCGGAACATCATCGGCTACCCGGACATCTACGTGCAGTCGCGCGAGCGCCATCCGATGGACTACCTGTGCCAGGAGGTGATCGCCGCCCGGGGCTGGAGCACGCTGAACATTGGCGTGGAGATGGACAACTACTACTTCAGCGCCGCCGCCTACCTCGCGCTGCAAAAGCATTTGCCCAAGGCGCGCTTCAGCGATGCGGCGGGCCTGGTGAACTGGCAGCGGGCGATCAAGTCGAGCCAGGAAATCGAGTACATGCGCATCGCCGCGCGCATTGTCGAGAACATGCACGCCAGGATTCTGGAGCGAATCGAACCAGGCATGCGCAAGAACGAGCTGGTGGCCGAGATCTACAGCAGCGGCATCCTCGGAGCCGACGGCCATGGCGGCGACTACCCGGCCATCGTGCCGTTGCTGCCCACCGGCGCCGATGCCAGTGCACCGCACCTGACCTGGGACGACACCCCGTTCCAGAAGGGCGCCGGCACCTTCTTCGAGATCGCCGGGTGCTACAAGCGCTATCACTGCCCGCTGTCGCGCACGGTGTACCTGGGCAAGCCGCCGCAGCACTTTCTCGAAGGCGAGAAGGCCGTGGTCGAGGGTATCGCCGCAGGCCTGGAAGCGGCGCGCCCCGGCAACACCACCGGTGACGTGGCCAAGGCCTTCTTCAAGGTGCTGGAGAAGTTCGGCATCCACAAGGACAGCCGTTGCGGTTACCCGATCGGTATCAGTTATCCACCAGATTGGGGCGAGCGCACCATGAGCTTGCGCCCAAGCGACACCAGCGTGTTGCAACCCGGGATGACGTTCCACTTCATGCCCGGCCTTTGGATGGACGATTGGGGCCTGGAGATCACCGAAAGCATTCTGATTACCGACACCGGCGTCGAGACGTTGTGCAACGTGCCACGCCAACTGTTCGTGAAGGATTGAGCCATGAACGCACCTCTGCCTGAAGCCACGCTGGCGGTGAACCCGATCAGCAGCACGGTCGACTTCGAACGCGACGGTGTGCAGCACGGTTTTCTCAAATTGCCCTATTCGCGGGATGACTCGGCCTGGGGCGCGGTGATGATCCCGATCACCGTGGTCAAGCACGGCACGGGGCCCACGGCGCTGCTCACCGGCGGCAACCACGGTGACGAGTACGAAGGGCCGGTGGCCCTTAGCAAGCTGGCGCAACGCCTCGAGGCCGGCCAGGTCAGCGGACGGGTGATCATCGTGCCATTCATGAACACCCCGGCGTTCCATGCCGGTCAGCGGACCTCGCCGATCGACAAGGGCAACATGAACCGCAGCTTTCCCGGCAAGCCGGACGGCACCGTGACGCAGAAGATCGCCGACTATTTCCGGCGCACGCTGCTGCCGCTGGCCGATATCGTGCTGGATATTCATTCCGGTGGCCGGACCCTGGATTTCCTGCCGTTCGCCGCCTGTCACGTGTTGCCCGACAAGGCCCAGCAAGCGCGCTGCGAGGCTGCCATGCGCGCCTTTGCCGCCCCCTACAGCATGCGCATGCTGGAGCTGGACGCCCAGGCCATGTACGACACCGCCGCCGAAAGCCAGGGCAAGGTATTCGTGACCACCGAGCTCGGCGGTGGCGGTTCATCCACCGCCAGGAGCGTGGCGGTGGCCGAACGCGGGGTGCGAAATCTGCTGGTGCATGCAGGCATCCTCGAGGGCGAGGTACAGCCCGGCGAATCGATCATGCTCGACATGCCCGGCGACGATTGTTTCGTGGCCAGCGAGCACGACGGTCTTCTGGAGATGTGCCGCGACCTGGGCGAGCGGGTAGAGCAGGGTGAGGTGATCGCCCGTATCCATGACATCAAGCGCAGCGGGGCCGCGCCGGTCGAGTACCGCGCCCGGCGTAGCGGGTTGCTGGCTGCGCGGCATTTTCCGGGGCTGGTGCAGTGTGGCGATACCCTCGCGGTGGTCGCCGACGTTCTGCAGTAGCGCATACCCACACGGTTTGGAGAACACGATATGCCACACAAGCATGCGCTGACGTTCAAGACCCTCTGTCATGTGGATGGCCAATGGCTGCACAGCACCACGGGCAACAGCATTGCCGTGCACAACCCGGCGACTCGCCAGGTGATCGGCCATGTGCCCCTGCTTGAGCACGAGCAGATCGTTGCCGCTGTCGATGCCGCCCAGCGCGCCTTCGGCCCGTGGCGCGCGCAGAGCCTGGAAAACCGGGCTGTGCTGCTGCGCCGTTGGGCCGAGCTGATCCTTGACCACCAGGAGGAGCTGGCGCGGATTCTCAGCGAGGAGCAGGGCAAGTCCCTGGCCGAGTCCCGGGGTGAGATCGCCTATGCGGCAAGCTTCATCCCCTGGTTCGCCGAAGAGGCACGGCGGTTGTACGGACAGACCATCCCCAGCCATATCCCCGGTGCCCACCTGGGTACGGTGAAGGAGCCGGTGGGCGTCTGCGCCTTGCTCACGCCGTGGAACTTCCCCAGCGCGATGATCACCCGCAAGGCGGCCGCTGCCTTGGCGGCAGGCTGCACCGTGGTGGTCAAGCCAGCGCATGAAACCCCGTTCTCGGCCCTGGCCCTGGCCCAGCTGGCGGAAGAAGCAGGCTTTCCGGCAGGTGTGTTCAACGTAGTGATCGGCGAGCCGCAGATGACCATGGAAACGTTGGTGCGCGACGCGCGGGTGCGCTCGGTCAGCTTCACCGGTTCCACCCGGGTGGGCAAGCTGGTGCTGCAGGCAGCCGCCCAGGATGTGAAAAAAGTCGCGTTGGAGTTGGGCGGCAACGCACCCTTTATCGTCTGCGCTGATGCCGACCTGGCGCTGGCGGTGAAGGTCGCGGTGGCGGCCAAGTTCCAGACCTCGGGGCAGGACTGCTGCGCGGCCAACCGGATCATGGTGCAACGTCCGCTGTACCCGGCCTTCGTCACCCGTTTTGCCGAGGCGGTACGCGCGCTGCGCGTCGGGCCGGCGATGGTCGGTGGTGACGAAATGCCGGTGGACGTCGGCCCGCTGATGCACCAAGGCGCCTTCGATGCCACCTGCGCCCGGGTCGAGGATGCCGTGCACAAAGGTGCGCGTTGCCTGGTGGGTGGTGAGGGGCACGCCCTGGGTGGCTGGTTCTACCAGCCGACGGTGCTGGCCGATGTCACCCCGCAGATGCGCATCTACCAGGAAGAAAACTTCGCCCCGATTGCCGGTGTCATGCCGTTCGATACCCTCGATGAGGCGATTGAAATGGCCAACGACACCGAATACGGCCTGGCGGCCTATATCTGCTCCAACCGCCTTGACCAGGTGTACCCGCTGATCCGTCGGCTGGACCACGCGATGGTCGCGGTCAATGGCGTGAAGTTCACCGGCCATCCGATCCCCTTTGGCGGCATGAAGGCCTCGGGCCTGGGCCGCGAGGGCGGTAGCGAAGGCTTCGAGCCCTTTGTAGAAACCAAGTACTTCTGTCTGCACCATCAAGGTCAAATTTAAGGAGCGTTGCCATGAGTCAATTCAGCCAACTGTTCGAACAAGACCGTGCCCATTTCATGCACCCCTCGACCCATGCCCATGACCACGCCAACGGCGCGCTCAAGGGGCGGATCATCACCAGCGCCGAGGGCATTCGCCTGCGCGACCACGAGGGGCGCGAGCTGATCGATGCGTTTGCCGGCCTCTACTGCGTGAACATCGGCTACGGCCGCACCGAAGTCGCCGAGGCGATCTACAAGCAGGCCAAGGAGCTGGCGTACTACCACACCTATGTGGGCCATTCGACCGAGGCGATCATCGAACTCTCCAGCCGCATCATCGACTGGGCGCCGGAGGGCATGAAGAAGGTCTACTACGGTCTTTCCGGCTCCGATGCCAACGAAACCCAGATCAAGCTGGTGCGTTACTACAACAACATCCTGGGCCGTTCGCAGAAGAAGAAAATCATCTCCCGCGACCGTGGCTACCATGGCTCGGGCATCATGACCGGCAGCCTCACCGGCCTTGCCAGCTTCCACCAGAACTTCGACCTGCCGGCCGAAGGCATCAAGCACACCGTCTGCCCGCACTGGTACCGCAAGGCTCCGGTGGGCATGGATGAAACCGCGTTCGTGCAGTACTGCGCCAACGAGCTGGAAAAAATGATCCTGGCCGAAGGCCCCGATACCGTGGCGGCGTTCATTGGCGAGCCGCTGATGGGGACCGGGGGCATCATCGTGCCGCCCAAGGGCTACTGGGAAGCGATCCAGGCGGTACTGAACAAGTACGATGTGCTGCTGATCGCCGATGAGGTGGTGTGCGCCTTCGGTCGCCTGGGCTCGAAAATGGGCAGCCAGCGCTACGGCATGAAGCCCGACCTGATCACCACCGCCAAGGGTCTGACCAGCGCGTACGCGCCGCTGTCGGCAGTGATCGTCGGTGAGAAAGTGTGGAACGTGATCGACCAGGGTTCGCAGAAAGAAGGCGCCATGGGCCACGGCTGGACCTATTCCGGGCACCCGGTGTGCGCGGCTGCGGCACTGGCCAACCTCGACATTCTGGAACGTGAGAACCTCACCGAGAACGCCGAAGTGGTGGGGGCCTACCTCAACCGCAAGTTGAGCGAAGCGCTGGAAGGTCACCCGCTGGTAGGCGAAGTGCGCGGCGACGGTATGCTCGCAGCCGTGGAGTTCATGGCCGACCGTGAAGCCCGCACGCCATTCGATCCGGCCTTCAAGGTCGGCCCGCAAGTGTCCGCCGCCTGCCTCGAACGTGGCATGGTCGCCCGGGCGATGCCCCATGGCGACATCCTGGGCTTTGCACCGCCCCTGGTGCTGACCCGCGAGGATGCCGACCTGATCGTCGCCATCACCAAGGATGCGGTCGACGAAGTGGCGGGCAAAGTGCTGGGCTGATCCTGGCGTACCGCTGAAATCACAAAACCCCGTCTCGGTAATAGAAGACGGGGTTTTGTGTAGGGCGTTGTTCAGAAGCGTTCGGGAATCATCCGGAATGGGTAGTCGACACTCTTGTACCGGCCGATCTTGCCGCGCTTGGGCAGCTTGATCTTCTCGTCCTGGGTGATGTCCTTGTAGGGGATCTGCTTGAGCAGGTGGCTGATGATGTTCAGGCGCACCCGCCGCTTGTCCTCGGAAGGCGCCATGTACCACGGTGCCCAGGAAGAGTCCGATGCGGCGAACATCTCGTCGCGGGCGCGGGTGTAATCGTCCCAGCGATTGAACGACTTCAGGTCCATGGGCGAGAGCTTCCAGATCTTGCGGCCATCGGTGATGCGCTCTTCCAGCCGGCGCTGTTGCTCTTCGGGGCTGACCTCGAGCCAGTACTTGACGACGATGATGCCGGACTCCACCAGCATCCGCTCGAACAGCGGTACCACGCCGAGGAATTTTTTCGCCTGGTCTTCAGTGCAGAAGCCCATGACCCGCTCGACGCCTGCGCGGTTGTACCAACTGCGGTCGAAGATCACCACTTCGCCCGCCGACGGCATGTGCTCCAGGTAGCGCTGGGCATACATCTGGCTCTTTTCCCGCTCGGTCGGCGCCGGTAGCGCAACGACGCGGAACACCCGCGGGCTGACCCGCTCGGTGATTGCCTTGATGGTACCGCCCTTGCCGGCACCGTCACGGCCTTCGAAGATGACGCAGACCTTCAGGCCCTTGGCCACGACCCACTGCTGCAGCTTGACCAGTTCGACGTGCAGGTTCTTGAGTTCCTTCTCATAGTCCTTGCGGGGTAGCCGTTCTGCGTCACGGGCCTTGTCTTTTTTCTTGCTCATGGAGATTGCCTGGTCAGTGAAAGTGGAATTGAGTATAGGCAGGCTGCACTCGAGAACCCTGACGCCGGGCAATGAAAAACAAAAACCCCTCGAGGCTGCTGGCCTCAAGGGGTTCTGGGTGTGGCGGGAGCGGCTTAGACGTTGAAGCGGAAGTGCATCACGTCACCGTCCTTGACGATGTAGTCCTTGCCTTCCAGACGCCATTTACCGGCTTCCTTCGCGCCGCCTTCACCCTTGTACTGGATGAAGTCGTCATAGGCGACCACTTCGGCGCGGATGAAGCCTTTCTCGAAGTCGGTGTGGATCACGCCGGCCGCTTGTGGCGCGGTAGCACCGACGCGTACGGTCCAGGCGCGTACTTCCTGAACGCCTGCGGTGAAGTAGGTCTGCAGGTTGAGCAGGCCGTAGCCGGCGCGGATCACGCGGTTCAGGCCAGGTTCTTCCAGGCCCAGGGCCTCGAGGAACATGTCCTTTTCTTCGCCTTCGTCGAGCTCGGCGATTTCTGCTTCGATCTTGTTGCACACCGGCACGACCACGGCGCCTTCTTCTTCGGCGATGGCGCGCACGATATCCAGGTGCGGGTTGTTCTCGAAGCCGTCCTCAGCAACGTTGGCGATGTACATCACCGGCTTGCTGGTCAGCAGGTGGAAGCCGCGGATCAGTGCCTTCTCGTCGTCCGCCATGCTCTTCATCAGGCTGCGCGCGGGCTTGCCTTCGGTGAAGTGCGGGATCAGTTTCTCGAGGATTGCCTTCTGCGCCAGGGCGTCCTTGTCACCGCCCTTGGCGTTGCGCGCAACCTTCTGCAGTTGCTTCTCGCAGCTGTCGAGGTCGGCGAAGATCAGTTCCAGGTCGATGATCTCGATGTCACGCTTGGGGTCGACGCTGTTGGAGACGTGGATCACGTTCTCGTCTTCGAAGCAGCGCACCACGTGGGCGATGGCGTCGGTCTCGCGGATGTTGGCGAGGAACTTGTTGCCCAGGCCTTCACCTTTGGAGGCGCCGGCGACCAGGCCTGCGATGTCGACGAATTCCATGGTGGTCGGCAGCACGCGGTTCGGCTTGACGATGGCCGCCAGGGCATCCAGGCGTGCATCGGGCATTGGCACGATGCCGCTGTTCGGCTCGATGGTGCAGAAGGGGAAGTTCTCTGCCGCGATGCCGGATTTGGTCAAGGCGTTGAACAGAGTGGACTTGCCGACGTTGGGCAAACCGACGATGCCGCAATTGAAACCCATGGTGAATCCCTCTTCGTGGAGTCAGGCCTTCTGGCTGTGCAGCTCTCTCATCGCACGCGTCCAGTCGCCGGCGAGGATGTCCGGCAGCACGCCGAGGGCAAAATCGATACTGGCGTCCAGTTTTTCCTGCTCGGCGCGTGGCGCCTTGCCCAGGACAAAACCGGAGACCCTGCTGCTGTCACCCGGGTGGCCGATGCCAAGCCGCAGACGGTGAAAGTCGTTGTTGTTGCCGAGCTGCGCAATGATGTCGCGCAGGCCGTTGTGCCCACCATGGCCGCCGCCTTTCTTGAGCTTGGCGACGCCTGGGGGCAGATCGAGTTCGTCGTGGGCCACCAGGATGGCATCTGGCGGGATGCGGAAAAAATTCGCCAGTGCAGCAACGGCCTGGCCGCTGCGGTTCATGTAGGTGGTGGGAATCAATAGACGGACGTCGTTGCCCTGATGGCTGAATTTAGCCGTCAGGCCGAAATACTTGCGATCAGCTGTCAGGTTGACACGCTGGGCGCTGGCAATGCGTTCTACGAAAAGAGCCCCTGCGTTATGCCGGGTCTGTTCGTATTCGGGGCCGGGGTTTCCCAGGCCGACGATCAGTTGGATGGCGGTCACGTCAGGGGCTCTTCCTTGGAGTTGGGGGTTACAGTGCGGGGCACTGTAACCCGATCAACGCCGGCGTGCCGAGTGGATTACTCAGCAGCGCCTTCTGCAGCTTCAGGCGCAACACGCGGAGCGTGAACGTTGGCAACAGCTTTGTCATCACCGTGGGCCAGAGCTACGAACTCTACGCCTTTAGGAGCTTTGAGGTCCGACAGGTGGATGATGGTGCCGACTTCAGCCTTGGCCAGGTCAACTTCGATGAACTCAGGCAGGTCTTTGGCTTCGCAGGAAACTTCGATCTCGGCCACTACGTGGGAGATTTCGCCGCCTTTCTTGACCGGTGCTTCTTCGTTGATGAAGTGCACAGGAACAACAGCGGTCAGTTTCTGGCCAGCTACAACGCGGACGAAGTCAGCGTGCATGATGAACTGCTTGGACGGGTGACGTTGCAGAGCCTTGACGATAACGTTCTGCTTGGTGCCGTCGACGTTCAGTTCGATAACGTGGCTGAAGGCAGCTTCGTTGTCGAACAGCTTGGTGATTTCCTTGGCCAGGATGGTTACGGATTCAGCGGCTTTGCCACCACCGTAAACAACAGCAGGAGTGTTGGCGGAATGACGCAGGCGGCGGCTCGCACCTTTCCCCAGGTCAGTACGCGCTTGGGCGTTCAGAGTGAAATCAGTCATTTTGTATCTCCAAAATAGCCATTCCCGAGTGGCGTTTGCGACCAGCGCCAAAGCGGGATGGGCAAAAAAGCCCCGCCCCAACAACAGGTGTTGGGGCGGGGCGCTTTACGTCAACGTGATGTTCGCGAGGGCAGGGCCCTCAGCGGAACATCGCGCTGATCGATTCTTCGTTGCTGATGCGGCGAACCGCTTCGGCCACGACCGGTGCGATATCCAGTTGGCGGATACGCGCACAGGCTTGTGCAGCGGCGGACAGCGGGATGGTATTGGTAACCACCAGCTCGTCCAGCACGGAGTTCTCGATATTCTCGATCGCCCGACCCGACAGGACAGGGTGCGTGCAGTAGGCGTAAACCTTGGCAGCGCCGTGTTCTTTCAGGGCCTTGGCCGCGTGGCACAGGGTGCCGGCGGTGTCGACCATGTCGTCGACGAGAATACAGGTACGTCCTTCGACATCGCCGATGATGTGCATCACTTCGGAGTGATTGGCCTTTTCACGGCGTTTGTCGATGATACCCAGATCGACACCCAGGGACTTGGCAACAGCACGTGCACGCACGACGCCGCCGATGTCCGGGGACACGATCATGAGGTTCTCGAAACGCTGGTCTTCGATATCATCCACCAGAACGGGGGAGCCGTAGATGTTATCTACCGGAATATCGAAGAAACCCTGGATCTGGTCAGCGTGCAGGTCGACGGTGAGAACACGGTCGATACCAACGACGGTGAGCATGTCAGCGACGACTTTGGCGCTGATAGCAACACGCGCCGAACGCGGACGGCGATCCTGGCGGGCATATCCGAAGTAAGGAATCACGGCAGTGATTCGGGACGCTGAGGAGCGGCGGAAGGCGTCTGCCATCACTACCAGTTCCATCAGATTATCGTTGGTTGGCGCGCAAGTCGGCTGAATGATGAAAACGTCCTTGCCGCGGACATTTTCATTAATCTCAGTGCTGATTTCGCCGTCGGAGAATTTGCCGACAGAAACATCACCCAGTGGGATATGCAGCTGACGTACGACACGCCGAGCCAGATCGGGGTTAGCGTTCCCCGTAAAGACCATCATCTTGGACACGCGCAGTACCTGAAGGCTGAGGGTATACCTGGATGAGTATAAGGAAAATGGCAGGGGCGGCTGGATTCGAACCAACGCATGGCAGGATCAAAACCTGCTGCCTTACCGCTTGGCGACGCCCCTGTATTTGTTGCTGCGAGCACCTTGTACTCGATTCCTAGAGCAGACTTTGAAGCTTGCGATGCAACATCGAAACGTTGCTTCCCTTAGCCACAAACCCTGATTGGGTATCTGCAAGAAGGGCCAAAACTCTATCAGCTTCAGCTTTGCTTGGGAAGGCCCCAAACACACAACTTCCAGTTCCGGTGAGTCTTGCTTCGGTGAATTTACTGAGTAAATTCAGTGAGTTACGTACTTCTGGGTAACTCTGCTCAACTACCGCTTGACAGTCATTACGACTGTTTCCCTTGGGAACGGGGCGCATCTTAAGGGGCAAAGAATCACGTGTCAACTGCGGGTGCGAAAAAATTTCTGCTGTACTAACAAATACTTGTGGAACCAGTACCACGTACCAGGGTTCCTCGGGGTCGACCGGGGTCAGCTTCTCGCCCACGCCCTCGGCAAACGCGGCATGGCCACGAACGAAAACCGGAACATCGGCGCCCAGGCTCAGGCCCAGTTCGGCCAGTTGGTCTTCGCTGCAGTCCAGCTTCCAGAGATGGTTCAAGCCCAGCAGGGTGGTGGCGGCATCCGAGCTGCCGCCGCCGATACCGCCGCCCATGGGCAGGATTTTCTTCAGCCAGATGTCGGCGCCCAGGCTGCAGCCGGTAAGTTGCTGCAATTTGCGCGCGGCCTTGACGATCAGGTTGCTGTCGTGGGGAACATCCTGAAGGTCGCTGTGCAGGTGGATCTGGCCGTCATCGCGCACCGCAAATTCGAGTTCGTCGGCGTAGTCGAGGAACTGGAACAGCGTCTGCAGCTCGTGATAACCGTCGGGGCGGCGGCCAAGAATGTGCAGCATCAGGTTGAGCTTGGCAGGGGCGGGCAGGGTCAACCGGGTCATGTCAGTGCCCCAGCTGGCGCGGCTGCCAGTCCTTGACCACCACCGTCACATCGATGTTCTGGCCGTGCAGCTTGAGGCGTTCGGGCAGCCAGTAGCCGTTCTGTTCGGTGTAGCTCAGGTACTGCACGTCCCAGCCATCCTGCTTGAGGCTGGCCAGGCGGCTGTCGCTGCCCAGGGTCAGCTGGCTCTTGCTGTCGGGGGCGGGCAGGCCGCGGACCCACCAGACCAGGTGCGAAACCGGCAGCTCCCAGCCCAGTTGTTCTTCCAGCAGGGCTTCCGGGTTCTTGGCTTCATAGCGACCCTGGTTGGCCACCTCCAGCACCACGCCACCGGGGCGCCCGGTCAGGCGGGCAGCACCACGACCCAGCGGGCCGGACAGGCGGATGTCGTAGTAATCCTGGCGCTGCAGCCAGAACAGGGTGCCGCTGCCGGAGTCTTTCGGTGCACGGATACCGACTTTGCCGTTGATCTGCCAGCCGTCCAGGGTGCTCAGCTGCTGTTTGTGTTCGCGCCACAGTTGCGGGCTGCCCTGGCCCTGGAGGGCTTCACGGGAGCCGAAGCCGGCGCAACCGGCAAGCAGGGCGATCAGGCTGAAGGTGATGCAGTGGCGCAAAAACATAGGCTTAAAGAGTCTCGGATCCGGTCAGGCGCAGAACAGTCTTGCGCAGGATAGGGCTGTCGGGTTGGGCTTCGAAGGCCTTGGCCCAGGTTTGCCTGGCCTCGCGGCGCTTGCCGTTGGCCCACAGCACTTCACCCAGGTGCGCGGCGACTTCGTGGTCGGGGAAGCGCTCCAGCGCCTGGCGCAGCAGGCGCTCGGCTTCGTCGAGGTTGCCCATGCGGTAATTGACCCAGCCGAGGCTGTCGAGCACGGCTGGGTCATCGGGGGTGATCTGGTGGGCTTTTTCGATCAGGGCCTTGGCTTCGCCATAGCGGGTGGTGCGGTCGGCCAGTGTGTAGCCCAGGGCATTGAGCGCCATGGCGTTTTCAGGTTCGCGGGCGATGATGCTGCGCAAGTCCCGTTCCATCTGGCCCAGGTCGTTGCGTTTTTCGGCCAGCATGGCGCGGGTATAGAGCAGGTTGTTGTCGTCCGGGTACTGCTTGAGTGCCGTCTCGAGCACGCTCAGGGCCTGGGCGTCCTTGTCGTTGTTGCTCAGGGCCTCGGCTTCGATCAGGTACAGCTGGATGGCGTAGTCGGGCTGTACATCGCGGGCCATGGCCAGGCGACGCGAGGCCTCGGCGCTGCGGCCATTGGCCACGAGGATGTCGGCCTGGCGCAGTTGCGCCGGCAGGTAGTCGTTGCCCGGGCCCACTTGGCCGTACTCGCCAAGGGCTTCTTCGAGTTGGTTGCGCTCTTCGTGGATGCGGCCCAGGTTCAGGTGCGCGGCATCTACATGGCTGTCGCGTTCGATCAGCTCTTGCAGGTAGCCGGCAGCTTCGTCCCAGTTCTTGGTTTCCAGGCAGATGAGCGCCAGGGAGTAGCGCAGTTCGTCGTCGTCCGGGTATTGCTGGACCAGGCTCGAGAACTCGACCTTGGCGTCGTCCAGGCGATCCTGTTCGACCAGCGTGCGCGCGTAGGTCAGGCGCAGGCGCTTGTCGTCCGGGTACTGGCGGATGGTTTTCTGCAGCAGCGGCAGGGCTTCTTCGCCGCGGCCCACACTCTGCAGCAGGCGTGCGCGCAACAGCACCGGGGCGATCTCGCCGTCGTCGGCCGGGTGTGCTTCCAGCAGGTTCAGGGCGGCCTCGGCGTTGCCGTCCTGCTGAAGCAGCAGGGCCTTGCCGAACACCAGCTGGCCGTTGTCCGGGTATTTTTTCAGCAGGCGATCGAAGCTTTTCTGCAGGCCGTCGCGGCTGTCCTGGTCGGTTTCAGCGGCCGACAGGGCAAGAAAATCGAAGTGCGTGTCGCCCTGGCCTTGCAGCACCTTCTCCATGTAGACCATCGAGTCGTCGTAGCGGCCGCTGCGGGCCAGCTGGATGGCGGCGGCGCGCTGGGCATCGAGGCTGTCGGGGGCGTTTTTCGCCCAGATCAGGGCGGTGTCGAGGGCGGGCTGGTCGGCGCCCAGGTACTCGGCGATGCGGTAGGCGCGCTCGGAAATCCCGGCGTCCTGGGTCTTGATGGCTTCGCTGACGTAGTTGTCCAGGGCAATATCGAAGCGATTGCGCTGGCCGGCCAGCTCCGCGCTCAGCAGGTTATAGACGGTGTCCTGGCTGAACGATCCATAGACCACGGGTTTTTCCGGCTGCTGTTGCGCGCCATCGAGGGCAGGCGCCTGGTCATCGGTGGAGTCCGGGGACAGGGTCTGGCAGCCCTGGAGCAGGGCCAAGGCAAGGAGCAACGCGTAGGATCTATTCATAATGAGGATTTGGGCGGCTTACCAGCGGTCGGATCATCATGACACAAGCGCCGGGGCAAACCCATAAGCGAAGGTCTCGGTAGGGGTAGTCTATAGAGACAATAGCGAGCGGTGGTTGTTCTGGAACCTGCGAAGTAGGACAATTATCGGCTTCTCGTCATAATCAGCGACCTTGCATGGCCTTTCTTGCCCTCGGTATCAACCATAAGACTGCCTCGGTAGACGTACGCGAGCGCGTGGCGTTTACCCCTGAGCAGCTGGTGGACGCCTTGCAGCAGCTCTGTCGACTGACCGCCAGCCGCGAGGCTGCGATCCTTTCGACCTGTAACCGCAGTGAGCTCTATATAGAGCAGGACCACCTGGGCGCAGAGAGCGTTCTGCGCTGGCTGGCCGAGTATCACCAGCTGAGTCTCGATGAACTGCGCGCCAGTGCCTACATCCATGAGGATCATGACGCCGTGCGGCACATGATGCGGGTGGCTTCCGGCCTTGACTCGCTGGTGCTTGGCGAGCCGCAGATCCTCGGGCAGATGAAGTCGGCCTATGCCGTGGCCCGTGAGGCCGGGACCATCGGCCCGCTGCTCGGTCGCCTGTTCCAGGCCACCTTCAGCGCCGCCAAGCAGGTGCGTACCGACACTGCCATCGGTGAAAACCCGGTGTCGGTGGCCTTTGCCGCCGTCAGCCTGGCCAAGCAGATCTTCAGCGACCTGGGTCGCAGCCAGGCGCTGCTGATCGGCGCGGGCGAAACCATCACCCTGGTCGCCCGTCACCTGCACGAGCAGGGGGTGCGACGCATTGTGGTGGCCAACCGGACCCTGGAGCGGGCCAGTACCCTGGCCGAACAGTTCGGTGCCCATGCGGTGCTGCTGGCCGATATCCCCCAGGAGCTGGTCAACAGCGACATCGTTATCAGTTCTACCGCCAGTCAGCTGCCGATCCTGGGCAAGGGCGCGGTGGAAAGTGCCTTGAAGCAACGCCGGCACAAACCGATCTTCATGGTCGACATCGCCGTGCCGCGCGATATCGAGCCCGAAGTCGGCGAACTCGATGACGTCTACCTCTACACGGTCGATGACCTGCACGATGTGGTCGCCGAGAACCTCAAGAGCCGCCAGGGTGCTGCCCAGGCTGCCGAAGAGCTGGTGACCGTCGGTGCCGAGGATTTCATGCTGCGCCTGCGCGAGCTGGCCGCGGTGGATGTGCTCAAGGCCTACCGTCAGCAGAGCGAACGCCTGCGCGACGAAGAATTGCAAAAGGCCCAGCGACTGCTGGCCAACGGTGCCAGTGCCGACGAGGTGCTGGTGCAATTGGCACGCGGGCTGACCAACAAATTGCTGCATGCACCCAGTGTGCAACTGAAAAAGCTCTCTGCCGAAGGCCGCCTCGATGCGTTGGCCATGGCACAGGAACTCTTTGCCCTCAATGAGGGTTCGACGGATAAAACCCCGCAATGAAAGCGTCGCTGCTCAATAAGCTGGATACCCTCCAGGACCGTTTCGAGGAATTGACCGCCCTGCTGGGCGATGCCGAAGTCATCTCCGATCAGACGCGCTTTCGCGCCTACTCGCGCGAATATGCCGAGGTCGAGCCGGTCGCGGCGACCTACGCCCAGTGGCGCAAGGTCCAGGATGACCTGGCCGGCGCCCAGGCGCTGCTCAAGGATAGCGACCCCGACCTTCGGGAAATGGCCGTCGAGGAAGTGCGCGAGGCCAAGGAGCAACTGGCCGGGCTTGAAGTCCAACTTCAGCGCATGTTGCTGCCCAAGGACCCCAACGACGGGCGCAACGTGTTCCTGGAAATCCGCGCCGGTACCGGCGGTGACGAAGCGGCGATCTTCTCGGGCGATCTGTTTCGCATGTATTCGCGCTATGCCGAACGCCGTGGCTGGCGCCTGGAGATTCTCTCTGAGAACGAAGGCGAGCATGGCGGCTACAAGGAGATCATCGCCCGGGTCGAGGGCGACAATGTCTACGGCAAGCTGAAGTTCGAATCTGGCGCCCACCGGGTGCAGCGCGTGCCGGAAACCGAATCCCAGGGCCGTATCCATACCTCGGCCTGCACCGTGGCGGTGCTGCCGGAGCCGGACGAGCAAGTGGCGATCGAGATCAACCCGGCCGATCTGCGCGTGGACACCTACCGTGCCTCGGGTGCCGGTGGCCAGCACGTCAACAAGACCGACTCGGCGATCCGCATCACCCACTTGCCGACCGGTATCGTCGTCGAGTGCCAGGAAGAGCGCTCCCAGCACAAGAACCGCGCACGCGCGTTGTCCTGGTTGTCGGCCAAGCTCAACGACATGCAGACCAGCGCTGCACAGAATGCCATCGCCAGCGAGCGCAAGTTGCTGGTGGGCTCGGGCGACCGCTCCGAGCGAATTCGTACCTACAACTATCCACAGGGCCGGGTGACCGATCACCGTATCAACCTGACCCTGTATTCCCTGGATGAAGTTCTGGCCGGTGGGGTAGACGCGGTGATCGAGCCGCTGCTGGCCGAGTATCAGGCTGACCAACTGGCTGCACTGGGTGAGTAAATGACGATTATCGCCAGCCTGCTTCGCGCTGCGGAGCTGCCGGATTCGCCGACGGCGCGTCTGGATGTGGAACTGCTGTTGGCCGCGGCCATCGGCAAGTCGCGAAGCTACCTGCATACCTGGCCAGAGCGAATTGTCAGCAGCGAGGCGGCGCTGACTTTCGCCCAGTACCTGCAGCGGCGCCGCAGCGGCGAGCCGGTGGCCTACATTCTGGGGCAGCAAGGGTTCTGGAACCTGGACCTTGAAGTGGCACCGCATACCTTGATTCCGCGTCCGGACACCGAGCTGCTGGTCGAGACCGCCCTTGAGCTGCTGCCGCCAACGCCCGTGCGGGTGCTGGACCTGGGCACCGGCACCGGTGCCATTGCCCTGGCCCTGGCCAGCGAGCGGCCGCAGTGGCAGGTGACGGCCGTGGACCGCGTGCTCGAGGCGGTGGCCCTGGCCGAGCGCAATCGCCAGCGCTTGCAGTTGAACAATGTCCAGGTGCGCAGCAGCCACTGGTTCGATGCCCTGCAGGGCGAACGCTACGAGTTGATCATCAGCAACCCGCCCTACATCGCCAGCGAAGATCCGCACTTGATTACCGGGGATGTGCGCTTCGAGCCGAGCAGTGCCCTGGTAGCCGGTGTCGATGGCCTGGACGACCTGCGCACGATCATCAGCCAGGCCCCGGTGCACCTGCAGCCCGGCGGCTGGCTATTGCTCGAGCACGGTTACGACCAGGGCGCTGCGGTCCGCGAGCTGCTCGCTCGCCACGATTTTGAACAGATCGAAAGCCGCATCGACCTGGGCGGCAATGAACGGATCAGCCTGGGGCGACTGTCGTGCTGAGTGATCAGGAGCTGTTGCGCTACAGCCGGCAAATCCTCCTGGCCCAGGTCGATATCGATGGCCAGTTGCGCCTGAAGAACAGCCGGACGCTGATTGTCGGGCTCGGCGGCCTGGGTTCGCCCGTGGCCTTGTACCTGGCGGCAGCCGGTGTCGGCGAGCTGCACCTGGCCGACTTCGACACGGTCGATGTGACCAACCTGCAACGCCAGGTGCTGCACGACACCGCCTCGGTCGGCATGACCAAGGTCGATTCGGCGCTGGCCCGCTTGCAGGCGATCAACCCCGAAATCCGCCTGGTTGCCCACCGCAGCGCCCTGGATGAAGACTCTCTGGCCGCCGCCGTCCAGGCAGTGGACCTGGTGCTCGATTGCTCCGACAACTTCTCCACCCGCGAGGCAGTCAATGCCGCCTGCGTGGCCCAGGGCAAACCCTTGGTCAGTGGTGCGGCGATTCGACTGGAAGGGCAGCTGTCGGTGTTCGACCCGCGCCGCCCCGAGAGTCCTTGCTACCACTGCCTGTATGGGCACGGCAGCGAAGCCGAGCTGACCTGTAGCGAAGCCGGGGTGATCGGCCCGTTGGTCGGCCTGGTCGGCAGCCTGCAGGCACTGGAAGCGCTCAAGCTGTTGGCCGGGTTTGGCGAGCCACTGGTAGGACGCTTGCTGCTGATCGATGCCCTGGGCAGTCGCTTTCGAGAGTTGCGCGTCAAGCGTGATCCAGGTTGCAGCGTTTGTGGCGCGGACCATGGCTGACCAGGCATCGGCGCCCGTCGGCGTCTTTGACTCGGGCGTGGGCGGCCTGTCGGTGCTGGCAGAAATCCAGCGCCTGCTGCCCAACGAATCGCTGCTTTATGTGGCCGACTGCGGGCACATTCCCTACGGTGAAAAATCCCCCGAGTTCATCCGCGAGCGCTGCCGCCGGGTGGCCGAGTTCTTTCGTGCGCAGGGTGCCAAGGCGATGGTGCTTGCCTGTAACACGGCCACTGTGGCGGCCGTGGCCGACCTGCGCGAGCAGTATCCGCAGTGGCCGCTGGTAGGTATGGAGCCTGCGGTCAAGCCCGCAGCGGCGGCCACCCGCAGCGGCGTGGTGGGGGTGCTGGCAACGACCGGCACCTTGCAGAGCGCCAAGTTCGCTGCCTTGCTCGACCGCTTCGCCAACGACGTGCGCGTCGTCACTCAGCCTTGCCCGGGCCTGGTCGAATGCATCGAGGCCGGCGACCTGAGCAGCCCTGCCCTGCGTGAATTACTCCAGGGCTACCTGCGTCCCTTGCTCGATGCCGGTTGCGACACCCTGATCCTGGGCTGTACCCATTATCCCTTCCTCAAGCCGCTCTTGGCGCAAATGGTGCCGGCGTCCATTGCCATCATCGACACCGGTGCCGCGGTCGCGCGCCAATTGCAGCGCCTGCTCGGCGAGCGGCAATTACTGTCGACAGGCCCCGCCCGAGACACGCAGTTCTGGACCAGTGCGAACCCGGAACATTTGCGAAAGATCCTGCCTATGTTGTGGAATAAATCTGACAGTGTGCGAAGCTTCACAATGTAAAAAAGTGTGAAAAGCACTCAACATTGGATGAACTAACGCAACATCGACGATTTCTAAAAATTTGTCCAGTGAGACAAAAGAACCAACTACAGCATTAGGAAAAGGACGTTTCTCATGAGGAAACTGCTTTGTTTGGCTGCTGTTGCAGCCTTGACCCTGGGGCAATCTTTAACAACGCAAGCGGCTGATATTTCGTTCGCGGTTGGGCAAACCGGCGAATCGACCATGACCTATCGCCTGGGCCTGGAATCGAACTGGGATGTTAGTTGGTGGCAAACTAGCGTAGGCCGGCTTACTGGTTATTGGGACGGAGCCTACACCTATTGGGACGGCGACAAGACCGCAAGTAACCACAGTCTTTCCTTTGCGCCCGTGTTTGTCTACGAGTTCGCCGGTGAGTCAATCAAACCCTATATCGAAGCCGGTATCGGGGTCGCAGCATTCTCCAGCACCGAAATTGAAAACAACGAGTTGGGCTCCTCTTTCCAGTTTGAAGACCGCATCGGTTTTGGCCTGCGCTTTGCCGGTGGCCATGAAGTCGGGGTGCGTGCGATTCACTACTCCAACGCCGGTATGCAAACACCCAACGATGGCGTGGAAAGCTACACCCTGCATTACCGTATGCCGCTGTAATCCTGCCGTGGCCCTGCGTTGATCGCAGGGCCAGCTTCGCTCAGGGCTCGACGCCTTCCTGCTGGCGCGCAGCCAGGTTCTTGAACGCCTCCAGCGCGCGTTGACGACTACTGCCCAAGTCCACGATGGGGTGGGGATAGCGGGGGTGCGCAAAGAGCCCGCCATCGGGTAGCGGGCTGTGCACGTGTTTTTCGTCAGACTCGGCCAGCTCAGGCAGCCATTGCTTTATAAAAAGCCCCTGGCTGTCAAAACGCCTGGACTGATTGATCGGGTTGAAAATACGAAAGTATGGCGCGGCATCGGTGCCGGTCGATGCGCTCCACTGCCAACCGCCATTGTTGGCCGCCAGGTCGCCGTCGATCAGGTGGCGCATGAAAAAACGCTCGCCTTCGCGCCAGTCGATCAGCAGGTTCTTGGTCAGGAACATCGCCACGACCATGCGCAGGCGATTGTGCATCCAACCGGTCGCCAGCAACTGGCGCATGGCGGCATCGATGATCGGGATACCGGTACGACCCTCCTGCCAGGCCTTCAAGTCTTCAGGGGCATGGCGCCAGGGCAGCGCTTCGGTGTCCTGGCGAAACGCGCGGTGGCGGGACACGCGAGGGTAGCCGACCAGAATGTGCTTGTAGAACTCACGCCACAGTAGCTCGTTGATCCAGGTTTGCACCCCGTGGTTCCCGCTGTCGATCTCGCCCTGGTTATGTGCCAGTGCCTGGTGCAGGCACTGCCGGGGCGAGATCACCCCGGCGGCGAGGTAGGCCGAGAGCTGGCTGGTACCGGCAACCGCAGGAATGTCCCGTTGGGTCTGGTAGTCGTCGACGGTGTCCTCGACGAATCGTTGCAGTCGACCGTGGGCTTCTCGTTCGCCGGCAGGCCAGAGCTCGCGAAGGCTGGCTGGTGGAGGCGGGAAGCCTGCAGCCGCCTCGGGGACCGGATCACTGGCAACTGGCACAGGGGGCTGGGGCGCAATGGGACGTTGCAAGGCGGGGAGGCTCAGGTGCAGGCGCTCGTGGCAGACCTTGCGAAACTGGCTGAACACCTGGAAGTAGCCGCCATTGCGGGTCAGGATGCTGCCGGGCTTGAAAAGCAATTGGTCCAGATACCGATGTACCGCAATGCCCGCCTGTGAGAATGCCTGGCTGACCGCCTGGTCCCGGCGGCTTTCGTTGACACCGTATTCTTCGTTCAGGTGCAGCGCCTGGACCCGGTGCGCACGAGATACCTGCAACAGTACCGCCGGTGCCTGCTCCCAGCTGTCCGCCTCGCGGATCAGCAAGGGAATGTTCAACTCAGCCAGTCGGTCACTCAACTCGCGCACATTGCGTAGCCAGAAGTCGACCTTGCACGGCGCATCATCATGGGCGCGCCATTGATGCGGGCTGACCAGCCAGATGGCCATCGTCGGGCCTCGCGCGCAGGCGCTGGCCAGGGCGGTGTTGTCATGTATGCGCAGGTCGCTGCGCAACCAGATCAATTGCATGGTGGTCCTTGGTCAACGATCGCTATTTTTCATCGCACGCGTATTCACGGCCTCAGATGCCGTTGTGCAGGCTCAGGTTCTGCGGGTGCGGTTGCAGGTAGACCTGCTGTAGCACATAGGGATCGGGGTGGTTGCGCAGGTGGTGTTTGAGCAGCGTCAGCGGCACGACCAGAGGAATGACGCCGGCGTGGTACTGGCCGATCAACTGGTGCATTTCCTGCCGGTCGTCCTGGCTCAGCGCATCGCGCAGGTAGCCGCTCAGGTGCTGCAGCACGTTGCTGTGGTTGCCGCGGCTGGCGCAGCGACTCAGCGCCTGCATCAGTTGGTTGAAGTAGCGGGGGCCGAGCACGTGGGGGTCGTCGTCGCGGCTCATGCTGCCCAGCAGTTTGCCCAGCACCTTGTACTGCTGTGGATGGTTGGCCATCAGTTGGTACTTGTAGCGGGCATGGAAGGCGATCAGCGCCCCGCGGCTCAAGCCCTCGGCCAGTAAGCGCTGCCAATCGGCATAGGCATACACGCGGGTGATGAAGTTCTCGCGCAACACCGGGTCGCACAAGCGGCCATCTTCTTCTACCGGCAGATCGGGGCGGCGCGCACAAAAGGCTGCCGCGTACAGGCCGCGGGCCCCTTCGCGGGCCGGGTAGCCGTTGGCCTGGTACACCTTGACCCGTTCAAGACCGCAGGAAGGTGACTTCTGCATGAAAATGTAGCCACAGATGTCATCCAGCTCGTCGGCCATCTGTTCACCGTATGCCCGCAGCGGGCCGGACAGCTCCAGTGCAGGATCGCGACGGCTTACCGCTTGCGGATCACGCGGGTCGCCGACCAGGCGAATCGCCGCGCGGGGTACACCCAGGCCAATGGCGACCTCGGGGCAGACCTGTACAAGCTCGAAGTGCTCGGCCAGCACCTCGTTGCACAGGCGAGACGCCTTGTGTCCGCCGTTGTAGCGCACTGAAGCACCGGCCAGGCAGGCGCTGACAGCGATTCTGGGTTTGCTGGTGTGCAGTGGCGCCTTCATGGCCAGGTCCTAAAAACTTGTACAAATTACATTATCTGTACAAATAACCTCCATCATAGAGGCAGGCGCGGGCAAGTCAATTGCTGTGCAGGGCTTTTATAGGGTTGGCCGGGAGGCAGCGGGGCGGCGCAGGAGGCAGCCCCGTGAGGGATCATTCCATGTGTTCGAGTAGCCGTCGTGCCGCTTCCTGGCCACTGAGCCAGGCGCCTTCCACGCGACCCGACAAGCACCAGTCGCCGCAGGCATAAAGGCCCAGGTCGGCATCGGCCAGGGCGCCCCATTCATGGTTGCCGGCCGGACGGGCGTACAACCAGCGATGGGCGAGGGAAAAGCTGGGGGCCGGGACGACGCAACCGACCAACTCGGCGAAATCGCCCCAGAGCTGCTCGATCACCGCCTCCTTGCTCAGGTCGATGTGCTGCTTGCTCCAACTGGAGGTGGCGTGCAAGACCCAGGTGTCCATGTGCGTGTCACGTCCGGGCTTGCTGCGGTTGCAGGCCAGCCAGTCCAGGGAGCTGTCCTGCACGAAGCAACCCTGCATCGGTGTATCCAGGGGGGTATCGAAGCCCATGGCGATGGCCCAGGTCGGGTCCATCTGCACACCCGCGGCGGTGGAGGCGAGCTTGGGGGTGGCCGCCAGCAGTTGAGTGGCCTGGGGTGCGGGAACCGCCACGATCACTTTGCTGAACGGGCCATGGCTGCAGCCTTCGGTGTCTTGCAGGTGCCAGTAGTGCTTGCCGCGGAACACCTCGGCGATACGGCAGGTGAAATTGACTGTCAGGTCCTTGAGCAAGCCACGGGTAATGGCACTCATGCGGGGCACGCCGACCCAGCGGGTCTGCTCGTCTGGTGAAGGGCTCAGCACGCCATTGTGGTAGTTGTAGAGCTGGGGTTTCCACTCGGCTACCCAGCCGGCGGCGACCCATTGCTGGACCTGGTCGACGAAGCGCCGATCGCGAGCCGTGAAGTACTGGGCGCCCAGATCGAGGGCACCGGCATCGCTGCGCTTGCTGGCCATGCGCCCCCCGCTGCCGTGTCCCTTGTCGAACAAGTGGACGGTCTGCCCTGCTTTTTGCAGGGCCTGGGCCGCTGACAGGCCGGCGATACCGGCACCGATAATGGCAATAGGTACACTCATAATGGCCTCTTCGAACCTGATGGTTAAAGACTACGCTGCCGGACAAACCTGTACCGCTCAAGAGCCCTGTGCGAGGTGATTCCGCTCGTTATCACAGGTTGTCCTATGTTTATCCGAGAGCGATCGGTCAAAAAAGTGCCTTGTTCTTAAAAATAGACCACTGGCGCGCCAAGTGAGGACACAGCCATGCATATATTGCTGACCGGCGGTACGGGGTTGATAGGCCAACAGCTTTGTCAGCACTGGTTGGCCAAAGGGCACCAGTTGACGGTGTGGAGCCGGCGCCCCGAACAGGTGGGCAGATTGTGCGGCGCCGGAGTTCGCGGCATCGCCCGGCTGGAGGAGTTGAGTGCGGATGAGCCGCTCGATGCGGTGATCAATCTGGCCGGCGCGCCAATTGCGGACCGGCCCTGGACGGCACGGCGGCGGGCGCTGTTGTGGAGCAGCCGGATCACCCTCACCGAGCAGTTGCTGGCCTGGCTTGAGCAGCGTCGGCAACGCCCCGAGGTGCTGATTTCAGGCTCGGCGGTAGGCTGGTACGGCGATGCCGGCGAGCGTGAGCTGACCGAGGCCTCGCAGCCGGTCAAGGAAGATTTCGCCAGTCAGCTGTGCATCGCCTGGGAGGAAACCGCGCAACGCGCCCAGGCCCTGGGCATACGTGTGGTGCTGGTGCGCACGGGGCTGGTACTGTCGAGCGAGGGCGGCTTTTTGTCGCGCCTGCGCACGCCGTTCAAACTGGGGCTGGGCGGGCCGATCGGGGATGGTCGCCAATGGATGCCGTGGGTTCATATACATGACCAGATCGCCCTGATTGATTTTCTCTTGCAGCACAAGGACGCCAGCGGTCCTTATAATGCCTGCGCCCCGGAGCCGGTGCGTAACCGCGAGTTCGCCAAGCGCCTGGGTCGAGTGTTGCATCGTCCGGCCTTCATGCCGCTGCCGGCGCTGGTGCTCAAGGCCGGGCTGGGTGAGTTGTCGACCCTGCTGCTGGGCGGACAGCGGGCGCGGCCGGTACGTTTGCTCGCAGCCGGCTTTACCTTTCGCTTCAATGATCTGCAATCGGCCCTGGATGAGCTGTCCAGTCGCCTCTGAAATAGGACGTTGCATGACCGATCACGCTCTGCTGCTGGTCAACCTGGGTTCGCCGGCTTCCACCTCGGTGGCCGATGTGCGCCGCTACCTCAATCAGTTCCTGATGGACCCCTACGTCATCGACCTGCCGTGGCCGGTGCGCCGCCTGCTGGTATCGCTGATCCTGATCAAGCGCCCCGAACAATCGGCCCATGCCTATGCCTCGATCTGGTGGGATGAAGGTTCACCGCTGGTGGTGCTGACCCGTCGCCTGCAAGACGCCATGCGCGAGCAGTGGACCCATGGCCCGGTGGAAATCGCCATGCGTTATGGCGAGCCTTCCTTGCCGACCGTGCTGGCGCGCCTGGCTGCCCAGGGCGTGAAGCAGGTCACCCTGGCGCCGCTCTACCCGCAGTTTGCCGACAGCACGGTGACCACCGTGGTCGAGCAGGCCCGCCAGGTGATTGCCGAGCACAACCTGGCGCTGCAGATGCGTGTACTGCAGCCGTTCTACGACCGCCCGGAATACATCGACGCGCTGGTCGCCAGTGCCAGGCCTTACCTTGAACAGGACTACGATCACCTGTTGCTGAGCTTCCACGGCCTGCCCGAGCGGCACCTGAAAAAGCTCGACCCCACTGGCAACCATCGCTTCCAGGACCCGGACTGCTGTCGCGATGCATCGCCTGAAATGCTCGCGGTGTGCTATCGCGGCCAGTGCATTCGCACCGCCCAGGCGTTCGCCCGGCAGATGGGTATCCCGGAGGGCAAGTGGTCGGTGTCGTTCCAGTCGCGGCTGGGGCGGGCCAAGTGGATCGAACCCTATACCGAGACCCGCCTGGACGAGCTGGGCAAGGCTGGGGTCAAGAAGTTGCTGGTGATGTGCCCGGCGTTTGTCGCCGACTGTATCGAGACACTCGAGGAGATTGGCGATCGCGGGCGCGAGCAGTTTGTCGAGGCGGGCGGGGAGGAGTTGGTGCTGGTGCCTTGCCTGAACGATCACCCGCAATGGGTGCAGGCGTTGAAGGGAATGTGCGAGCAAGCATGAAGTCGCGGGGCAAGCCCGCTCCTACACGGTAGGAGCGGGCTTGCCCCACGCAGTTGTTCAATCCTGAACCTTGTTCTTCCAGCCGTCATTGCCCGGCAGCAGCAGGTTCAGCGCAATGGCGACCACCGCGCACAGGGCAATGCCCTTCAAGCCCCAGTCATCCGGGCCCGTGCCGCTACCCACCAGTACCCCACCGATACCGAACACTAGTGTCACCGAGACGATCACCAGGTTGCGGGCTTCGCCCAGGTCGATCTTGTGGCGAATCATGGTGTTCATGCCCACCGCCGCGATCGAGCCGAACAACAGGCAGAGGATGCCGCCCATCACCGGCACCGGAATGCTCTGCAGCAGCGCGCCGAACTTGCCGATGAAGGCCAGGGTGATGGCGAAAATCGCCGCCCAGGTCATGATCTTCGGGTTGTAGTTCTTGGTCAGCATCACTGCGCCCGTCACTTCGGCGTAGGTGGTGTTGGGCGGGCCGCCGAACAAGCCTGCAGTGGTGGTGGCGATACCGTCGCCGAGCAGGGTGCGATGCAGGCCGGGCTTCTTCAAGTAGTCGCGGCCGGTCACGCTGCCCACGGCGATCACGCCGCCGATATGCTCGATGGCCGGTGCCAGGGCAACCGGAACGATGAACAGGATCGCCTGCCAGTTGAACGCAGGCGCAGTGAAGTGCGGCAAGGCCAGCCACGGGGCGGCGGCGATCTTGGCGGTATCGACCACGCCGAAATAGAACGACAGGCCAAAGCCCACCAGCACGCCGGCGATGATCGGTACCAGGCGGAAGATGCCCTTGCCGAACACGGCGACGATCAAGGTGGTCAGCAGGGCCGGCATCGAGATCATCATGGCGGTGCCATAAGGCAGCAGCTCGGTGCCGTCACCGGCCTTGCCCATTGCCATGTTGGCCGCAATCGGCGCCATGGCCAGGCCAATGGAGATGATCACCGGGCCGATTACCACGGGCGGCAGCAGGCGGTCGATGAAGCCTGTGCCCTTGATCTTCACTGCCAGGCCCAGGAAGGTGTAGACGAACCCGGCAGCCATGACCCCGCCCATGGTCTCGGCCAGGCCGAACTGGCCCTTGGCGAGGATGATCGGAGTGATGAAGGCAAAGCTCGAAGCCAGGAAGACCGGAACCTGACGGCCGGTCACCAGCTGAAACAGCAGAGTTCCCAGACCCGCAGTGAACAACGCGACGTTAGGATCGAGGCCGGTGATCAGCGGCATCAGCACCAATGCGCCAAAGGCGACGAACAGCATCTGTGCGCCAGAGAGGACCTGGCGCCAGAGCGGGTCGTTGAACTCCTGCTGCATGCTCAGGCGTCCTTCTGCTTGGTGCCGAAGATCTTGTCGCCAGCATCGCCCAGGCCCGGGATGATGTAGCCGTGTTCATTCAGGCGTTCGTCGATCGAGGCGGTGTAGATCTGTACGTCCGGGTGCGCTTTTTCGACCACGGCGATGCCTTCGGGCGCGGCAACCAGGACCATGGCGCGGATATCCTTGCACCCGGCTTTCTTGAGCAGGTCGATGGTGGCTACCATCGAGCCGCCGGTGGCCAGCATCGGGTCGATGATCAGCGCCAGGCGCTCGTCGATTTCCGGGGCGAGTTTTTCCAGGTAGGTATGCGCCTCGAGGGTTTCCTCGTTGCGGGCAACGCCCACGGCACTGACCTTGGCGCCAGGAATCAGGCTGAGCACACCATCGAGCATGCCGATGCCAGCGCGCAGGATCGGTACTACAGTAATCTTCTTGCCGGCGATTTTCTCGACCTGGACCTTGCCGCACCAACCGTCGATCTCGTAGGTTTCCAGTGGCAGGTCCTGGGTGGCTTCGTAGGTCAGGAGCGTGCCGACTTCCTGGGCGAGTTCGCGAAAGTTCTTGGTGCTGATATCGGCACGGCGCATCAGGCCGAGCTTGTGACGGATCAGCGGATGGCGGATCTCGAGGGTAGGCATAGGGAAAGGCTCCGGGGGCGGGCAAAAAAACGGCGGTAGATTAATCTATTCAGCCACCTGTGTCCTATAGGCATTCTGGACGTTAGTCCATAAATGCTTGATCTGGCGCCCCCGGATGCGTACCTTTGCCCGCTTTTCTCAATTGCTGCCCCTTGGAGAGCGCCATGTCCGCTGATCTCGAGCATATCCGTCAAGTCATGCGAGAGGCTGACTGCCTGTACACCGAAGCCGAAGTCGAGGCCGCCATTGCTCGCGTTGGCGCGCAGATCAGCGACGTGCTCGCCGAGCGCAACCCGGTGGTGTTCTGTGTGATGAACGGTGGCTTGATCTTCGCCGGCAAACTGCTCACCCACCTGCAGTTCCCGCTCGAATCCTCCTACCTGCACGCCACGCGCTATCGCAATCAGACCAGCGGTGGCGATCTGTTCTGGAAGGCCAAGCCGGAAGTCTCGTTCATCGATCGCGACGTGCTGATCATCGATGACATTCTTGACGAGGGTCATACCCTCAGTGCCATTATCGACTTCTGTAAACATGCCGGTGCCCGTGCTGTGCATACCGCCGTACTGATCGACAAGGACCACGACCGCAAGGCCAGCGCCGAGCTCAAGGCCGATTTCTGCGGCTTGAGCTGCGTCGACCGATACGTGTTCGGCTATGGCATGGACTACAAGGGTTACTGGCGCAACGCCAACGGTATCTTTGCCGTCAAAGGACTCTGATTCATGCGCCAGCCCGGTTTTCTCGATCAATCGTTGTTTGCCGAGCTGGCTGCCAACTCGGCGGCCAACCCCCGTGGTCGCCAGCATCACAACTTCCACGAGATGGAGGAGCCTTGCCACCGTATGGCGGTGGGGCTGCAGCCTTCTACCTATATTCCTCCGCACCGACACCTGTCGGCCGACAAGGCCGAATGCCTGATCGTGCTGCGCGGCAAGCTGGGCCTGCTGATCTTCGATGAGCAGGGCACGGTGCTCGACAAGCGGGTGCTGGAGGCCGGTGGCGACTGCCTGGGTGTCGACCTGGCGCCCGGCACCTTCCATGGCCTGGTGGTTCTGGAAGCGGACAGCATGATGTTCGAGTGCAAGTCTGGTCCCTATCGTCCCGTCGGCGAGGGTGAGCTGGCCAGCTGGGCGCCCCGTGAAGGTGAGCCGGGCGTGGCGCAGTACCAAGCCTGGATGCGCGCGCAGTTCGACTGATTCCAATGTAGGAGCGGGCTTGCGCCACGATGCGATGTGGCTGATGGATCGCAATCGCGGGGCAGGCCCGCTCCCACAATGCACAATCTGCTAAAGTGCCGGGCCGCCCCAAGGAGCCTGTCATGCGTGCGATTGCCCCTCTTCTTCTGTTGTTGAGCATGCCCCTGGCGGCTGCCCCCTTGCACAACCAGTTCCTGCCACCGGACGACCTGTCCCTGCGTCAGGAGGCCGTCGAAACCCAGCAGTTGCTGCAAGTCACCAGCTACTCGGTGGTGATCGGCAACCAGCGCCAGTCCAACCAGCAGCCCATTCCGGTCACGTCGCCGGTGACACTGCGCCTCAAGGGCAAGCCGTTGAGCAAGGGGGCCACCCTGAGCCAGGTGCTGATCACCTTCGACGGCGAAAGCAAAAGCCTGAAAAAACCGGTGTTCGACGGCAAGAGCAAAACCCTGAGCCTGAACTATCCGCTCGGTCAGTACGCGGTGATTCTCGACCTGCTGCGTCACGACACCGTCTATGTGCAGTTCCTCAGCTACCCCAACGGCCATGTCTGGGCCGATCTGCACACCGGGGCCGTACGCGCGCGTTGAGCGCCGGGGCAGGGCAGGGGTAAACTGCCGGCCCGTGAAAATGTCCGTGATGGTTCAGTTGGAGTCGGTAATGCGTAAAGACAAGAAGCAAGTGATTGGGGATGAGATCAGCGACGAGTACGTCAAATCCTTCCTGCAGTTCGAACCGGCTGATGCGACTTCGCCTTCGCTGCACAAGCTGGTCAAGGCCTACCGCGGTCTGCGTATCGATGACTTCGAGCGCTTTGTCGGGTTCTTCGTCGAAGCCGGGCTGGACCTGGATGGCAAGGACGAGCACGGCAAGACCTTCGTCGACCAGATCCGCGACCAGCGCAATGCCGCCGAGTACATCGAGATCATCGACAAGGCCCGCGGCTGATTTCATCGCGCCCATAAAAAAACGCCCCGAAGGGCGTTTTTTTATGCCGGTGCGTTACGCGTAGTTCTGCGCCGGGCTGTTTTCGACCAGGCCCAGGACCTCGTCGTTGTGTGCGCTGATCTTGCGATACAGCGCAGCGTCGGCGGCCAGGACCTTTTCGCGGGCCGGGAAAATTTCCTTGAGCTTGGCGGCCCAGGCGCCCTTGGTCTGCTCGGGGAAGCAGCGTTCGATCAGCTCGAGCATGATCGACACAGTCACCGAGGCACCCGGGGATGCACCGAGCAGGGCGGCCAGGGTGCCGTCCTTGGCTGCCACCAGTTCGGTACCGAACTGCAGGACGCCACCTTTTTTCGGGTCTTTCTTGATGATCTGCACGCGCTGGCCAGCCACTTCCAGGCGCCAGTCCTCGGCTTTCGCCTCGGGGTAGAAGCGACGCAGGGAATCAAGGCGCTGCTCCATCGACTGCATGACTTCGCTGACCAGGTACTTGGTCAGGTCCATGTTGTCGCGGGCCACGGCCAGCATTGGGCCGATGTTGCCCATGCGCACCGACAGCGGCAGGTCGAGGAACGAGCCGTGCTTGAGGAACTTGGTGGTGAAGCCGGCATAGGGGCCGAACAGCAGCGAAGTCTTGCCGTCGACGACGCGGGTGTCCAGATGCGGCACCGACATCGGAGGCGAGCCGACGGCCGCCTGGCTGTAGACCTTGGCCTGGTGCTTCTTGACCACTTCCGGGTTGTCGCAGCGCAGCCACTGGCCGCTGACCGGGAAACCACCAAAGCCTTTGCTTTCTTCGATACCCGAAGCTTGCAGCAGCGGCAGGGCCGCGCCACCGGCGCCGAGGAACACGAAGCGGGCGTCGACTTCGCGGCTGCTGCCGCTGTTGACGTCCTTGATGCTGACGGTCCAGCCGCTGTCGTTACGGCGCAGGCCGGTGACACGCTTGCAGTACTTGACCTGGGCATCCGGCGCGTTGGCCAGGTGCTTGAGCAGCTTGTTGGTCAGGGCTCCGAAGTTGACGTCGGTGCCTTTCATGACGCGGGTGGCGGCGATTTTCTGGTCGGCAGGGCGACCCGGCATCATCAGCGGCATCCACTCGTTCATCACCGCTTTGTCTTCGGTGTATTCCATCTCGGAGAAGGCATGGTGCTGCTTGAGCAGCTCGAAGCGCTTCTTCAGGAAGCTGATGCCTTTCTCGCCTTCGACATAGCTCAGGTGGGGCACAGGGTTGATGAACGCCCGTGGCGAGCTGAATGCGCCTTTCTTGCTCAGGTAGGCCCAGAACTGCCGGGATACCTCGAACTGGGTGTTGATGTGCACCGCTTTCTTGATGTCGATGCTGCCGTCGGCGGCCTGCGGCGTGTAGTTCAGTTCACACAGCCCGGCATGGCCGGTCCCGGCGTTGTTCCACGGGTTGGAACTTTCCGCGGCACCCGAATCCATCAACTCGACGACTTCCAGCTTGATTGCCGGGTCGAGTTCCTTGAGCAGTACGGCCAGGGTGGCACTCATGATGCCTGCCCCCACCAGTACTACATCGACTGCTTCGTTCTGCGCCATTAACGCGTCTCCAAAATCTACAGCACCAAATTGACAGCATAGGATCCTTGGCTTTGCCAGGATCGCCATGTCCGATTCTTCGCAGTTTTTGCAACTTCAGCGGACACCGCCAACCGGGCTTTGCGTTGCCTATGAACGCATTTTAAGGCCGGTGCGGCAATTCGACTTATGGTCAAGGTGTCCGTCGTGCGTTATGGACCGGCCTCAGGCACTCATCCTGGATGAGCACGTTTGCCAGCTGTTCAGGGCTGTTCGGGACACTTTAGGTGCTTTTGCACATGCCAGACTGTTCATTGCTCGCCACACTCTCGTGAAGTTGTGAAAACCCGTTTTTTCACGCTCTTTTGGAGTCGTGAACCTCAAAAAGGACTGCGCGATGGCAGACCTGGCAGGTTCAGGCAGAGCAGAGGGCCGAATGACGCAGGCACGCTGGCTGGTGCAAGACCTGTGTGGAAGGCTCTCTGTGGGCGGTGCGGAGGATGCGCAATGATGAACATTGGCGGTGCTGCGAGGCCCGATCAGGAGACGTCCTTATAATCGGGGGGAGATTATAACGATGTCGCGGGCAGAAATGATCTTTATTAGCGACTTTTATTGAAGCAGCCGTCAGGCGGCCAAGCTGCGCTGCACCCAGTTGCCGCGCGCAGGCGGGCAAACCCGTGCGCTGGCGGGCAGGGGGCGGTTGAGCCAGGCCAGGCGAATTTCGTCGATTTCCACCCAATCGTCGCCACTGGGTTGCACCGTGCATTGCTTGAACGCCAGGCAATGGCCCTGCTTGTCGAGGCGGGCGAAGCTGCGCATGGGCGTGCGGCCAAACAGTGAAGTCCAGAACCGGGACATGACGTGATACCTCGTTCAGTGTTCTGGGCGCCAGCATAGCCGTGGGGTGATGAAACGATTGTGACAGCGAACCGCAGGCTTGCCGGGCGGTCTCAATCAGCAGTGGCAGGCTGATGGCTGGGCCGCGTAGTGCTGGTTATACTGGCGGCCTTTGCTGCCTATTCTGGAGAGATGAGCATGTTGCAACGTTTGTTGTTCGGTTTGATCGCGGTGACCAGTCTGACCCTGGTCGGTTGTGCCCACAGCCCGCAACAGCTCAGCCCGCAGCCCAAACTCACCGCCCAGCTTGCCCCGGTAGGCCACGGCCAGCCCGTGGTGGTCAAGGTGGTTGACGGGCGTGGTACACAAACCCTGGGCACCCGTGGTGGCCTGTACCCTGAAACCAGCGCCATCACCGTGACCGGCAACGATATCCTGCCCAAGCTGCAGGCACAGGCCGAAGCGGCAGTGCGCCTGCTCGGCTTCACCCCCACCCCGAACGCCTACAACGCCCCGCAGTTGACCGTGACCCTGGCCGAGCTCAAGTACCAGTCGCCCAAGGAAGGCATGTACGTGACCGAAGCCACCATCGGCGCGACCTTCAAGGCCGACGTGTCCAATGCCAACCGACGCTATAGCGGCCGCTACGGCGCCTCCCTGGACCAGCGCTTCGGCATGGCACCCAACCAGGAAACCAACACCAAGCTGGTCAGCGACGTACTGAGCGACGCCTTGACTCGCCTGTTCAAGGACCAGGCCATCGGTCAGATCCTGGGCGAGTAAACCCGACGCACAAAAAAAGCCCGATGCCTGTTCTGCAGGCATCGGGCTTCTTTTTGCGCGGACTTCAGGCCGCTTCGACGTAGAAGTCCAGCACGCTGATGCCGGTCTGGCCGTCGACCTCTGGCAGGTCATCGTGGGAGTGGCCGCCGAGGGCGCAATACACCAGCCATTGGCGGTCCTGGACATTGAAGGCCAGGCCGTCGATCAGCGCTTGCTGTTCATCGCTTGGTGCGATCAGGTAGAGGCGGTCCTGGTTTTCGGCGTGCAGCATGACAAGCTCCGTTTGGTCACGAGGGCCGGTATGTTCGCGCGTGAGGATGACGATCGTGTGACGATGCTGGTCGTTGGTCGAAAAGGACGGGACTTGCACCGAGGCTTGGGTAGAATGCCCGCCGATGTATGACTTCGAGGTTGTGTAATGTCGTTGCAAATGCTCTGGGCGCTGATTGCTGCCCATCCGGCCAAGCTGATCAACGTGCTGGCGTTGCTGATTACCTGCCCTGGCGGCCTGTTGCTGCACAGTGCCCGACGCCGCGAGGCCCAGGCCCTGGCGGGTGCTGTGAGCGACGAGGCAGTGGTCGACGGCATGACCCTGCGTATCAACCGTTTCTACTACATCCTGGGTTTTGCCTTCCTGGCATTGGCCTTGTTGCTGTCCTGGTTCAGTACCTGGGTGTAATACGTCGCGTGGCAAGCCCTCTCCCACACAAGGTGGGCGCAGGCTTGCCACGCGATTGCATCAAAGCGCCAACCCTGCCTTGACCCGATACTGGTTACGCACCGGCATCGCATACTGCAACACCAGGTACGGCCGGTGCTCGGCCGGGCAGGCGTCCAGGCGGCGCTGCCATTCGGCCTGGGCACGGGCCAGTTCGTCGGCCGCAAATACCTTGTCAGCCTTGGGCACATCCAGCGCGGGATCGGCATCGGCCCACTGCGCATACGCCAGGTAATGCGCCGGGAACAACCGGTAGCCGCCCAGAATCTGCCGGTCGATTTCCGCCGCCAGTTGCTTGGTGTCCTCGAAGAACGCGGTCACCGGTGGTGCGAAGTTGATGTGGACCCGCCCCTTGTAGCCGGTAATGCCCTGAGCGATGCTCAGGTCATCTTCACCCGGTGCCTTGCTGTAGGTGCCAGTGGTGGCGCGGATGTACAGCTCTCGCGCCTTGGCCTGGTCGCACGGATCGTATTCGTAGCTGATCGACACCGGGCTCAGGTTCAGCGACTGGATCACTGCGCCGAACGGCTCGTCCTTGCGGCTCATGTGGAACATTTTGAGGATCGCCGAATCGGTGCGATCGTCGCCGTCCTTGGCCCGGCCTTCGGCCTGGGCAATCCAGATCGACTGGCCGTCGTTGCGAATCGAATGATTGATGTACGCCGACAGCAGCTGGTAGGCGGCGAGTTTCTCCCGGCGACCGGTGATCGAGCGGTGAACGATGAAGCTCTTGTTCAGACGCATCATGTCGCTGACGAACGGCTTTTGCAGCAGGTTGTCGCCGATGGCGATCCGTGGCGTCGGCAGGCCGGCGTGGTACACGGCATAGTTGACGAAGGCCGGGTCCATGACGATGTCGCGGTGGTTGGCCAGGAACAGGTAGGCGGTACCGGACTTGAGCAGCTCGACGCCGGTGTAGGTCACCCCGTCGGTGGCTCGCTCGATGGTGTGGTCGACGTAGTACTCGACCTTGTCCTGCAGGGTCGAGACACAGCTGACCCCGGCGAACTCTTTGCGCAGGCGCCGGGCGATCAGCGGCTTGAGCAGCCAGCCGAAGGCGCCAGCCATGCGCGGGAAGCGGAAGTGGGTGAGGATATCGAGGAATGCCGGGTCGCTGAGCAGGCGTGCCAGAACGGCAGGGACCTCAGCGTCGTCGTACGGTCGGATGGCATCGAATTCGCCCATCATGCTCTCTTGTTGGAAACGGCTAGGGTAATAGGTAGGGCCGGGGCTCGAAAAACGGCTCGAACACGCGCAGGTCCTGTAAATAGACCGGCAATTATACGCACAAGTCACTGTGGAGGCCGCGATGCTCGAAGCTGCGTTCTACGATTGTCCTTATTGCGGTGAAGAAGTTGAGACGACGGTAGATCTGTCCGGTGGCGATCAGGAATACATCGAGGACTGCCAGGTGTGCTGCAAGCCCATCCGCTTTGTTCTACAGGTGCATGGTGACGAATGGATGCTCGATGTCTACGGTGAGAACGACTGATGCAACGAATCTATGAGCCGGAAAGTCTGCTGGAAGCGCAAATGCTGATCGGTATGCTCGATAGCGAGGGCGTCGCAGTGCACCTGGTGGGGCGCGACCTGATCGGCGCCATGGGCGATCTGCCGATGCAGGGCCTTCTGGGGCTGGCGGTGGCGGATGAGCAGGCCGATTACGCACGCCAGTTGATCGCCGCGTACAATGCCGCCCAGCCACTGGCTGGCGACGAGCCGGAGAACATTCCCGGAACCCTGATTTGCTAGGTCTTTATTCCTCATGTGTGGACGTTATGCGCTGTTTCGCTGGTCTCCCGCCTTTGCAGCATTGCCGGGGTTTCCGACCGACCAGCAGGCGCAATGGAACATTTCTCCCGGTAATTCGGTACTCATCCAGCGCCAGCTCGACGGCCAGCCGGCACTCGCGCGAGCGCGCTGGGGATTGACCCCGGCCTGGCTCACGGACCTCTCGCGCACACCCGCCCATGCCCGGGCCGAGACCCTGGCCGAGCAGCCGATGTTTCGCGAGGCCTTTCGCCTGCGCCGCTGCCTGATGCCGGCCAATGGTTTCTACGAGTGGCGCGGCACCCAGCGCAAGCGCCCCTACTGGTTGACACCGGGGGAAGGCTCGTCACTGTTCTTTGCGGCGATCTGGGAGGCGTACCCGGTGCAGGACCAGGTCTGGTTGAGCACGGCGGTGGTGACTCAGGCGGCGTTGAACCAGCGTCGACCGCTGATCCTCGATGCCGCAGGGCAGGCGCTGTGGCTGGACCCGGAGACATCGCCGGCGCGGCTGTATGAATTGCTGGCCAGCACCCAGGCGCCGTTGCGTGAGCGGGTGCTGGCCAACTTCGTGAATGATCCGAAGCTCAATGGGCCAGAGTGCCTGACCCCGGCCTGAGATCTCCCTGCTGTAGGCGCGGGCTTGCCCCGCGATGAGTTCAAACCCTGAACTGATTGATCAACCGCCGCTGTTGCTCGGCCAGCTTGGTCAGTTCGGCACTGGCAGTGCTGGACTCGTCCGCCCCGCCGGCCACCTCGTTGGCCACCTGGCCGATATTGATCACATTGCGGTTGATGTCTTCGGCCACCGCGCTCTGTTCTTCGGCCGCACTGGCGATCTGGGTGTTCATGTCGTTGATCACCGACACTGCCTGGGTGATGCTCTCCAGCGCCTGGGCGGCGCGGGCGGCCTGTTGCACGCTGTCGTCGGTCTTGCCCTGGCTGTCTTCCATTACCCGCACCACATCGCGGGTGCCTTGCTGCAGCTGCTGGATCATCTGCTGGATTTCTTCGGTGGCCTGCTGGGTTTTCTGCGCCAGGTTGCGCACCTCGTCGGCCACCACCGCAAAGCCCCGGCCCTGTTCGCCCGCCCGCGCCGCCTCGATGGCCGCGTTGAGGGCCAGCAGGTTGGTCTGCTCGGCAATCGCGCGGATGGCGGTGAGGATCGCGTTGATGTTCTCGCTGTCGCGGGCCAGGGTTTGTACCACGCCTACCGCCCGGCCGATTTCTTCGGCCAGGGCGCTGATCGAGTGGGACGTATCGCGCACGATCTGCAGGCCCTGGTGGGCCGCCTGGTCGGCGTTGCTGGCCGCCTGGGCGGCATGGGTAGCATTGCGTGCCACATCCTGGGCGGTGGCGGTCATTTCGTGCACGGCGGTGGCCACCAGGTCGATCTCGGCCATCTGCTTGTGCACGCCCTGGTTGGTGCGGATGGCGATGTCGGCGGTGTGCTCCGAGGAGTCGCTGACCTTCTGCACCGAGGCCACCACCTGGCTGATCATCGCCTGCAACTTGCTCAGGAAGGTGTTGAAGCCCTTGGCGATCGAGCCCAGCTCATCGGCACGGTCGCTGGTCAGGCGGCGAGTCAGATCGCCTTCGCCCTGGGCGATGTCATCGAGCATGGCCACCATCTGGCGCAGCGGCCGGGCGATGCCGTGGGCCAGCAGCCAGATCACCAGCAGGCCCAGGGCCGCGATACCCAGGCCCACCACGGTCATGCCGGTGAGGTCGGTGCGGCGCTGGTTGCTGAGTTCGTCCTGCAGTTTATTGACGTCGGCCATCACCGCGCTCAGCGGCAACTCCAGCAGCAGGGTCCAGCGGGCGTCGGTATTGCCGATCTTGAAGGGCAGGTACAGCTCGATGCGTCCGGCCGCTTGATCGACCTGGTAGCGCAGGGTTTCACCACTGAGCTGGCTCAAGGTGCTGGCGACGCTGGCGTCGAGCACCTCGCTGGCTTTCGCGCCGAACTTGCCCGGGTCTTTGGTGAAGGCCACCAGGCGGCCGTTGCCGGACACCAGTGCCAGTTCGCCTGCACCGTCATAGAGTTGATGGTCGGCTGTATTGAGCAGTTCCTGGATGAAGTTCACCGACAGGTCGGCACCGGCGATGCCCTGGAAGGTGCCGTCGATCATGATGGGTTCGACGAAGGAGGCGAGCATTACCACCTTGTTGCCGACTTCGTAGGGTGCCGGGTCGATCACGCAGGCCTTCTTCGACTCCCGCGGGCACAGGTAGTACTCGCTGGCGCGTACGCCGGTGGCGAGGATGGTCTGGTCGTTGACGTCGGCCAGTTTGTCCTGGCCCAGGCTGCCGTCATCGTTGCGGAACCACCAGGGCAGGAAGCGGCCGGTGGCGTTGTCGATACCGATGATGGAGGAACCCACGAAGCGGCTGTCGTCGTTATCCAGGGCGCCGGCTTCCCAGCCCAGGTAAGTGCCCAGGATCAGCGGATTGGTCACGGCCGTCTGCTTGAGCAGGGCGATCAGTTGCTGGCGCTCGATCACCAGTTGGGGTTTGCCGCTGGCATCCTTCATGCCCAGCATGGCGTTGGTGGTGGCCAGCCCGTGGGCGATCAACAGGGGCGCTTCCAGGCCGCGCTGGATTTCACTGACCTGGGTGCGGGCCAGGGCCGTCAGGCGCTGCTCGATCACTGCCTCGAACTGCTGCTGGGTGCGGGTTTGCACCAGCTCCTGGGTACGCTGGCCCGAGTACACCGCGTAGAGCACCAGGGCGGCGACTATGCTCAGCACAATGGCGCCGGCAAGGGCTGCGACGGAAAACTGGATCGACCTGAACTTCATTAAAGGCTCCACGCGCAAGAAAATTCGTCTGCCTTGCGTTATCGGCCCGTGCAGGTCAAAGCATGAGCGCCGTCTGGAGAATTCTTTGTCCGGGATGTGGCGGGCTCAATCGAGTCGGCCTAGGATACGCGGCATGTTCGAATGGAGTGTTTTCATGCGTAAGTCTTTTGTAATTGGCGCCCTGAGCGCCAGCGTGCTGCTTTCTGGATGCCAGGCAGTGAACACCACCAGCGGCGGCGCCGTGGGTGTCGAGCGTCAGCAATATATGTTCAGCATGCTGTCGACCGATGAGGTCAACCAGATGTATGCGCAGTCCTACCAGCAGACCCTGAGCGAAGCCTCGAGCCAGGGCGCCGTCGACAAGACCAGCGCTACTGCCAAGCGCGTGCAGGTGATTGCCGACCGTCTGATTGCCCAGGCTCCCAAGTTCCGCCCGGATGCGGCGCAGTGGAACTGGGAGGTCAACCTGATCAAGAGCGACGAGCTCAACGCGAACTGCGGCCCGGGCGGCAAGATCTTTTTCTACACAGGCCTGATCGACAAGCTCAAGCTGACCGATGACGAGATTGCCGCGGTCATGGGCCACGAAATCGCCCACGCCCTGCGTGAGCACGGTCGTGAAGCCATGTCCAAGGCCTATGGCATCCAGATGGCGCGCTCCGGCGCGGGTGCCCTGCTGGGCCTGGGCCAGGACAGCCTGGCGCTGGCCGACACCGTGGTGCAGTACAGCATGACCCTGCCCAACAGCCGTGCCAACGAGAACGAGGCCGACCTGATTGGCCTGGAGCTGGCGGCCCGTGCCGGCTACAACCCGAATGCGGCGATCACCCTGTGGGACAAGATGGCCCAGGCATCGGGTGGCTCGCAGCCTGAGTTCATGAGCACTCACCCGGCGTCCGCCAGCCGCCAGGCTTCGTTGCAGGCGGCGATTCCCAAGGTGATGCCGTTGTACGAGCAGGCCAAGAAGTAACAAAAACGTCGCGGGGCAAGCCCGCTCCCACAGGCATTGGTGGGAGCGGGCTTGCCCCGCGATCAGTTACCCGATCCAGCCACTGACCTGCATCGCCGAATACACCGCCACGCCCGCCAGCACGAAGAAGGCGGCCGACGCCAGGCGACGAATCAGGGTCAACGGCAGTTTCTCGGCGGCGAAGTTGCCCGCCAATACCACCGGCACGTTGGCAATCAACATCCCCAGGGTGGTACCAATGATGACCATGATCAGGTGCGGGTATTGCGCAGCCAGCATGACCGTGGCGACCTGGGTCTTGTCACCGATCTCGGCAATGAAGAACGCAATCAGTGTGGTCAGGAATGGGCCGAAGCGACGGGCCGTGCTGGCTTCGTCATCGTCCATCTTGTCGGGAATCAGTGTCCACAACGCAGTGGCAGCAAAGCTGGCGGCGAGAATCCAGTGCAGGGTAGCGGCGGAGAAGAAGGTGCTGAACCAGGCACCTACCGCACCGGCGGCGGCATGATTGGCCAGGGTGGCGGCGATGATACCGGCGATGATCGGCCAGGGCTTGCGAAAGCGGGCCGCGAGGATGAGCGCGAGCAATTGGGTCTTGTCGCCAATTTCGGCGAGGGCCACGATCGCGGTCGGTACGAGTAATGATTCCAGCATCAGGATTCCTACGGGGGCGGGTCGACACGGCTATGACACGTACAGCCTTCCCGCCCCGGGTAAGGTGTGCGTGTCATAGGTCTTGTCAAACCCTGGGTCCGTCTGTGCGGACCGTGGGTCGCACGCGCCATGGTCTGCGGACCAAGTATGTTGACGCGTACCGGGCGAGCTGGGTGCTCGCGGGAGACTACTCCCCTAGGACGGAGCGGATTCTGCCTAGGCAAATCCGTTTCGGCAAGCGCTGATTTTATCCGCGCGTCGCTTGGTAGATCTTGAAGCCTTGCCCTTCGGCACGTACCTGGCAGTTGCCGAGGGCAGCTTCGATCAGCGGCTGGTAACGCAGGAAACTATTGGCAACCAGGCGAAGTTCCCCACCTTTTTGTAGATGATCGGCTGATTTTTTCAGCAGGTTTTCCGATGCCTGGTAGTTGGTGTGTACGCCGGTATGGAACGGCGGGTTGCTCAGGATTACATCCAGGCCACGGGGGGCAGCGTCGATTCCGTCACCGCAAATCACTTCAGCGTCCAGGCCATTGGCCGCCAGGGTCAGGCGGCTGCTGGCCACGGCAAAGGCGTCGACGTCGAGCATCGTCACCTGGCTTTGAGGGTAGCGCCGCTTGAGGGTGGCACCGAGCACACCTGCGCCACAGCCGAAGTCGAGCACCTTGCCCACCGGCAGGTGGTCCAGGTGCTCCAGCAGCAGTGCGGTGCCCCGGTCCAGGCGGCCGTGGCTGAACACGCCCGGCAGGCTGACGATCTGCAAGGCGCCATCGGCCAGGGGCAGCTCGAAGCGTTCGGCCAGGCTTTCCAGGGGCTTGGCCTCGGGGGCGTGTTCGACCGTGACCTGCCACAGCTGGCAATGACGGGCACTGTCGAGTTTGCGCGGCTTGCCGAAGGCGTGTAGCTGCTTGGCCGCGCCTTCGATACCGCCGCGTTTCTCGCCAACCAGATACAACTCGCGCCCGGCCAGGCGCGAGGCTAGGGCGTTGAGCAAGTAGTTGGCCAGGTCGCGGGATTTGGGCAGAAACAGTACGGTGGCATCAAAGCCCTGGGCAGGCGCTTCTACGCCAAAGTGGCAGCGGCCGGCAAATCGGGCATCCATTGCGCCCTGGTCGCCGGCGTGCCAGCACCAGCCGTGGGCGGCAGGTAGCTTGCCGAGCAAGTCGTCGGCGGGCAGGCCGGCCAGCAACAACGAACCCTGGAAAAGTTCGGCCTGACGAAGCAACACTTCACTGCGCGGGTCCATGGACGACGGCTCCTGAAAAAGTGGCGCAGTCTACCAGAGCTGGCGGCGGCTTAAGCGACCTGTCGGCGCGGGCTGCCGGCAAAAAAGGCCTGGGCGTTCTCGCTCAACTGCTCGACGATGCGCTGGCGCGACTCTACTGCGCCCCAGGCGCTGTGCGGGGTGACAATCAAGCGTGGAATGTCGCCGGCCAACAACGGGTTGCCATTGACCGGCGGTTCGACGCTCAGTACATCCGTTGCCGCGCCGCCCAAGTGCCCGGCGCGCAATGTATCGGCCAGGGCCTGCTCGTCGATCAGGCCGCCGCGCGCTGTGTTGATGACAAACGCCCCCGGCTTGAGCAGCGCCAGTTCGCGGGCGCCGATCAGGTTGCGGGTGTGCTCGTTGAGAGGGCAGTGCAAGGTCAGGGCATCGACTTGCGTCAGCAGGTCATCCAACGCCAGGCGGTCTTCGCGTGGCGGACGCCCTGGCAACTGGCCGAGCAGCACGCGCATGCCGAAGGCTTCGGCCAGGCGCGCTACCGCACCCCCCAGTTCGCCATGGCCGAGCAGGCCCAGGGTCTTGCCTTCGAGTTCGACGATCGGGAAGTCCAGCAGGCAGAACTGCTTGGCCTGGCCCCATTGCCCCTGCGCCACGGCTTTTTGGTAGTCGGGCAGGCGCGTGGCCAGGGCCAGCAGCAGGGCCAGGGTGTGCTGGGCGACCGACGGTGTGCCGTATCCCTGGCAGTTGCTGACCACGATGCCCTGGGCACGGGCGGCCTGCAGGTCGACATTGTTGGTGCCGGTGGCCGCCACCAGGATCAGTTCCAGGCCAGGGCAGGCGGCCAGGGCGGCGGCATCGATCATCACCTTGTTACTGATGGCCACGGTGGCGCCCTGTAAACGCTCGGCGACCTGATCGGGCGTGGTGGCCGGGTACAGCTGCAGCTCGTCGAAACAGCCACGCAGGCGCTCCAGGCTCAGGTCGCCAAGGTCCAGGGAAAGATGGTCGAGGAATACGGCGCGGCGTGGGGCGGACATGGGTGGGCTCCTGTGATGATCGGCTCGAACGTTAACGCCTTTTGCAGCCTGGTTCCATGTAGGAGAGGTCTTGCATAGGTTGTTACTTGGTGTGTCTGAGGCGTAATGTAGTTTTCTTTTTTCATCCCTCAGCGCAAGGAGCCCCCATGTATTGGGCTGAATTTCTCACTGTTGCCTTGATTCACTTGCTGGCGGTGGCCAGCCCCGGTCCCGATTTTGCCGTGGTGGTACGCGAGAGCGTGACCCACGGCCGTCGCGCCGGTACCTGGACGGCCTTTGGCGTGGGCATGGCGATTTTCCTGCACGTGGGCTACTCGCTGCTGGGTATCGGCCTGATCGTCTCGCAGTCGATCGTGCTGTTCAACGCGCTCAAGTGGCTGGCCGCTGCCTACCTGCTGTACATCGGCTTCAAGGCCCTGCGCGCAGGCCCGGCAGCGCCGGGCAGCGAGGCGATCCAGGCTTCGACCGTCGAGCGCACGCCGCGCGCAGCCTTCGTCGCAGGCTTTATGACCAACGGTCTGAACCCCAAGGCCACGCTGTTCTTCCTGTCTCTGTTCACCGTGGTGATCAACCCGCACACCCCGCTGGCCATCCAGGCCGGTTATGGCGTGTACCTGGCCGCGGCCACTGGCTTGTGGTTCTGCCTGGTGGCCATGCTGTTCAGCCAGCAACGGGTGCGCGCAGGCTTTGCCCGCATGGGCCACTGGTTCGACCGAACCATGGGCGCAGTGCTGATTGCCCTGGGTGTGAAAATCGCCTTCACCGAGATGCATTGATGGCGATTTGCCGCTAACCCTTCGCCCGGTCAAATCATTCCTTTGGCTGATTTGGCCGGCGTGGCGGCGTTCTAGAGTGGGCAATGACTTGCCCCGCTTGTGCACTCTAGAAAAGGGACTCTTATGTTGCAGACTCGTGTCATTCCTCCCGCCGAGGGCGCCTATCAGTTTCCGCTGCTGATCAAGCGTTTGTTGCTGTCCGGCAGCCGCTACGAGAAAACCCGCGAAATTGTCTACCGCGACCAGTTGCGCTACAGCTACCTGACCCTCAACGAACGTATCGCCCGCCTTGCCAACGTACTCACCGAAGCCGGGGTCAAGGCCGGTGATACCGTGGCGGTGATGGACTGGGACAGCCATCGTTACCTGGAGTGCATGTTTGCCATCCCGATGATTGGCGCGGTGGTGCACACCATCAACGTGCGCCTGTCACCGGAGCAGATCCTCTACACCATGAACCACGCCGACGACCGCTTCGTGCTGGTCAACAGCGACTTCGTCGGCCTGTACCAGGCCATCGCCGGCCAGCTGACCACGGTAGAGAAAACCCTGCTGCTGACCGACGGCGAATCCAAGACGGCCGACCTGCCGAACCTGGTGGGCGAGTACGAGCAACTGCTGGCGGCGGCAAGCCCGGTCTACGACTTCCCTGACTTCGACGAGAACTCGGTCGCCACCACCTTCTACACCACCGGCACCACCGGTAACCCCAAGGGGGTGTATTTCACCCACCGGCAACTGGTGCTGCACACCCTGGCCGCCGCCTCTGTCACCGGCAGTATCGACAGCGTGCGCCTGTTGGGCAGCGACGATGTGTACATGCCCATCACCCCGATGTTCCACGTTCATGCCTGGGGCATTCCCTATGTGGCGACCATGCTGGGGATCAAGCAGGTGTACCCGGGCCGCTACGAGCCAGAGATGATGTGCGAGCTGTGGCGCAACGAAAAGGTCACCTTCTCCCACTGCGTGCCGACAATCCTGCAAATGCTGCTCAACGCCAAGGGCGCCCAGGGCCAGGATTTCGGCGGCTGGAAGATCATCATCGGCGGCAGTTCGCTGAACCGCGCGCTGTACGAAGCCGCCAAGGCCCGCGGCATCCAGCTGACCGCGGCCTACGGGATGTCCGAGACGTGCCCGCTGGTATCGGCCGCCCACCTCAACGACGAGCTGCTGGCGGGCAGCGAAGACGAGTGCATCACCTACCGGATCAAGGCCGGGGTGCCGGTGCCGCTGGTCGAAGCAGCGATTGTCGATGGCGAAGGCAAGTTCCTCCCGGCCGATGGCGAAACCCAGGGCGAACTGGTGCTGCGTGCACCCTGGCTGACCATGGGCTACTTCCGCGAGCCCGAAAAAGGCCGTGAGCTGTGGCAAGGCGGCTGGTTGCACACAGGCGACGTGGCCACCCTCGACAGCATGGGCGTGATCGACATCCGTGACCGCATCAAGGACGTGATCAAGACCGGCGGCGAGTGGATCTCTTCGCTGGAGCTCGAAGACCTGATCAGCCGTCACCCGGCGATCCGCGAAGTGGCCGTGGTCGGCGTGGCCGATCCGCAGTGGGGCGAGCGTCCGTTTGCCCTGCTGGTAGTGCACGAAGGCCAGAGCGTCGACGCCAAGTTGCTCAAGGAGCACCTCAAGCCGTTCGTGGAGCTCGGGCATATCAACAAGTGGGCGATTCCCAGCCAGATCGCTCTTGTTACCGAAATTCCCAAGACCAGCGTCGGCAAGCTCGACAAGAAGCGTATCCGCCTGGACATCACCCAATGGCAAGCCAGTAACAGTACATTTCTGTCCACCCTCTGAACGCGAGCGGGTCACACCCGGTCAGGTGTGACCCGCAGGCTAGACGCATGTCAGCCTTGTCAAACGAGAATTTTCAGCCATCCTTCCCCGTGCCGCGCTACGGCAGGTCATGACGGACACGCCAGGAGGGCAGGCATGCAAATCACACTTTAGAGGGATCAAGCGCCAGTACCTGCTGGCTATAGTCGGGTCAGGGGATTTTCAGGAACGGGGGATGCACATGTATGTGCCAAGCCACTTGCGCGACCGCTCGGTGAGCTCACACCAGGTCGAACGGGTCGTTTCTGCAAAGGACTCACTGCCATAAAAATAAAAGTACATGGAGTAGCGTCGATGACATCAGTAAATCTGTTCTGGCGCCGGGCAAAACTGCCACTGGCCGTCAGCCTCGCTTCTACGCTCGCCGGTCCTGCGTTCGGCGTCAGCTTCAACATCGGTGAAATCGAAGGTCAGTTCGACTCGTCGCTATCCGTGGGCGCCAGCTGGTCGACCGCCAAGCCGAACGAGAACCTGATCGGCGTCAACAACGGTGGCAAGGGCTTGTCCCAGACCTCCGACGATGGCCACCTGAACTTCAAGCGCGGTGAAACCTTCTCGAAGATTTTCAAGGGTATCCACGACCTGGAACTCAAGTACGGCGACACCGGTGTGTTCGTCCGGGGCAAGTACTGGTACGACTTCGAGCTCAAGGATGAACACCGCGAGTTCAAGGACATCAGCGATGACAACCGTAAAGAGGGCGCCCAGTCCTCCGGCGGACAGATCCTCGACGCCTTCGTCTACCACAACTATGCAATCGCCGATCAGCCGGGCTCCGTGCGCCTGGGTAAGCAGGTGGTCAGTTGGGGTGAAAGTACCTTTATCCAGAACGGCATCAACTCGATCAACCCGGTCGACGTGGCCGCCTTCCGCCGGCCTGGCGCCGAGGTCAAGGAAGGCCTGATCCCGGTCAACATGTTCTATGTGTCCCAGAGCCTGACCGACAACCTCTCGGCCGAAGCCTTCTACCAGATCGAATGGGACCAGACCGTCGTCGACAACTGCGGCACCTTCTTCTCCCAACCCGACATCATTGCTGACGGCTGTACCGACAACCTGCGCGTGCTCAACAGCAGCCGCACCGTGCCGCCAGCGGCCCAGCAGTTTCTCGCCAGCCGTGGCGTGGACATCAACGAAGAAGGCGTGATGGTGCGCCGCGGCGCCGACCGTGATGCCCGCGACAGCGGCCAGTTCGGTGTGGCCTTGCGCTACATGTACGACCCGCTGGGTACCGAATTCGGTGCCTACTTCATGAACTATCACAGCCGCGCACCGATCTTCAGTGCCCACGGTGCCGATCCGTCGGTATACGCAGGCCTCGCCGGCCTGCCTGCGCAACTGCGCCCCCTGGCCCCGTTGATCGTGGCGGGCAATTCCGAATACTTCGTCGAGTACCCCGAAGACATCCGCCTGTACGGCTTGAGCTTCTCCACCACCTTGCCTACCGGCACTGCGTGGAGCGGTGAAATCAGCTACCGGCCAAACGCACCTGTGCAGCTCAACACCACCGACATCCTGTTCGCCGGCGTGCGTCCGATTGGTGGGGCACTGGCCAACGCCTCCCTGCTCAACGGTGTGCCGGGCCAGGACCTGAACGGTTACCGCCGCAAGGAAGTGACCCAGTTCCAGACCACCCTGACGCACTTCTTCGACCAGGTCATGGGCGCCAGCCGTCTGACCCTGGTAGGTGAGGTAGGCGTGACCCACGTCGGCGGCCTGGAAAACGCCCGCGAAGTCCGTTATGGCCGTGACCCTGTCTATGGCCCGGGTCCGTTGCCGGCTACTGGCGGCCAGGACACCTGTGTGGCACTCAACACCAGCACCATCGCCGGTGCCGGCCCGGGCGCCTCCACCGCCAACCTCAGCCGCAAGTGCGAAAACGACGGTTACACCACCAGCACCTCCTGGGGCTACCGCGCCCGGGCGATCTGGGACTACCCGGACGTCTTCGCCGGGGTCAACCTCAAGCCTAACGTGGCCTGGTCCCATGACGTCTCCGGCTACTCCCCGGGCCCTGGCGGCAACTTCGAGGAAGGCCGCAAGGCAATCAGCCTGGGCCTGGACGCCGAGTACCAGAACACCTACACCACCAGCCTGTCGTACACCAACTTCTTCGACGGTAAGTACACCACTGTGGATGATCGCGATTTCATCGCCCTCAGCTTCGGCGTGAACTTCTAAGAACACGGATTCAGGACGAGCATGAATATGAAAATGACCAAGAATCTGCTGCAAGCCGGTGTGCTGGGTTTGTCGCTGCTGGCCACCAGCGTCATGGCGGCGGTGTCCGCCGACGAGGCCGCCAAGCTGGGTACCACGCTGACCCCGATGGGGGCTGAAAAGGCCGGCAACGCCGATGGATCGATCAGCGCCTGGAAACCGCTGGGCAAGAACGCCGGCGCTGTCGATGCCAAGGGCTTCCTGGCCGACCCATATGCCAACGAGAAGCCGCTGTACACCATCACCGCGCAGAACGTCGACCAGTACAAGGACAAACTGTCCCCGGGCCAGGTCGCGATGTTCAAGCGTTACCCGGACAGCTACAAGATCCCGGTGTATCCGACCCACCGCGGCTCCACCGTGCCGGATGAGGTGTTTGCAGCCATCAAGAAGAACGCCACCACCACCAAGCTGGTCGCCGGTGGCAACGGCCTGGAGAACTTCGATACCGCCGTGCCGTTCCCGATTCCCAAGGATGGCGTCGAGGTGATCTGGAACCACATCACCCGCTACCGCGGCGGCAGCGTGACCCGCCTGGTGACCCAGGCCACGCCGCAGCAGAACGGCTCGTTCAGCCTGGTGTACTTCCAGGACCAGTTCGTGTTCCGCGACCGCATCAAGGGCTACGATCCGGCCAACCCGGGCAACGTACTGTTCTACTTCAAGCAGAAGGTAACGGCCCCAGCGCGCCTTGCTGGTACCGTGCTGCTGGTCCACGAGACCCTCGACCAGGTCAAGGAACCCCGCAAGGCGTGGGTGTATAACGCCGGCCAGCGTCGTGTACGCCAGGCGCCGCAAGTGTCCTACGACGGTCCGGGTACCGCAGCCGATGGTCTGCGTACCTCCGACAACCTGGACATGTTCAACGGCGCGCCAGACCGTTACGACTGGAAACTCGAAGGCAAGAAGGAGATGTACATCGCCTCCAACAGCTACAAGCTGGACGATCCAAAACTCAAGTACGCGGACATCATCAAGCCTGGACACATCAACCAGGACCTGAGCCGCTACGAGCTGCGCCGCGTATGGCATGTGGTGGCAACCCTCAAGCCAGGCCAGCGTCATATCTATGCCAAGCGTGACTTCTACATCGACGAAGACACCTGGCAGGCCTCGGTGATCGACCAGTACGACGGTCGCAATCAACTGTGGCGCGTTTCCGAGGCCCACTCCCAGGACTACTACAACGTCCAGGTGCCGTGGTACACCCTGGAAGCCATCTACGACCTGCAGTCGGGTCGCTATTTGGCACTGGGCATGAAGAACGAGGAAAAACGGGCATACGACTTCGGTTTCACGGCCACCCTCGGTGACTTCCAGCCCGCAGCGCTTCGCCAGGAAGGTGTGCGCTAAGCTTCAAACCTCCGTGTGATCTCCCAGAACGCCCCGGCTTGCCGGGGCGTTTCTGTTTGTGTCACATGCTGAAATAAACAATGTCGTTCGTTGATGTAGTCTTTTTTCTGCAATGCGGGGCAATCATCTTCAAATGCGTCGATATAACCGCTAGTCTGCCCTGACCCGTACTGCCGAAGATTCCCTAACTAAAACGAGCCGGCGATGACTGATCTGTCCCGTACGCAAGGGTTCTCCAGCCAGGCCATGAGTGCCCTGGAAGGGCGTTTCTATCGGCCGCCACTGCCTGAAGGGCATGTGCCGCGGGCGCGGTTGTGCCAGCGACTGCAGTCGGGGCTGGGCGGGCGCCTGTTGCTGGTGAATGCCCCCGCCGGTTTCGGTAAAAGCTCGCTGGCGGTGGAGTTCTGCCAGGGCCTGCCCAATCATTGGAGCAGCCTGTGGCTGGGGCTCAGTCGCCGGGACAATGACCCCGGGCGTTTCCTTGAACGCTTGCTCGAGGGTCTTCAGCAGTATTGCCCGGCGGTGGGCAACCAGGCCCTTGGCCTGCTGAAGATGCGCCAGCGCCATCAACCCTTCGCCTTCGAAGAGTGGCTCGACGGCCTGCTCGACGAACTGGCCCGCCACCTGCAACCGCACAATCCCTTGCTGCTGGTTCTGGACGACTACCACCTGGCCCAGGGGCCGGTACTCGATCGCTGCCTGCAGTTCTTTCTCAATCACCTGCCGCCGGGCCTGGTGCTACTGGTCACCAGCCGCCAGCGCCCGGACTGGCACCTGGCCCGCTTGCGTCTGTCGCGCCAATTGCTGGAGCTCAACGAACAGGACCTGCGCCTGACTCCGGACGAGTCGCTGGCGGTGCTGGGCCAGCAGCCCACCGTGTTGCGCGGTCAAGCGCTGGATAACCTGATCCAGCGTAGCGACGGTTGGGTGGCCGGCCTGCGCTTCTGGCAACTGGCGGCCAGCGAATCGGGGGCCGACAGCGCCTTGCCGCAGGCGCTGCATGGCGGCGAAGGCCTGATCCGCGATTACTTGCTCGAAGAAGTCATCGACATCCTGCCAGCCGAGGTCCAGGGCTTCCTGAACGACACCGCCTGCCAGGAGCGCTTCTGCAGCGAGCTGTGCGACGCCCTGCGCGAAAGCCACGACAGCGCCGAGATCATTCGTTACCTGCAAGCGCACCAGGTGTTTCTGGTACCGCTCGACGAGCATGGGCGCTGGTACCGGTACCACCACCTGTTTTCCGATCTGTTGCGCAGCCGCCAGACCAGCCTGCCATTGTCGAGCCTGCACCTGCGCGCTTGCCGCTGGTTCCATGGCCAGGGCCTGCTCGATGAGGCGGTGGAGCAGGCCTTGCGCGCGGGGCACCTGGATGTTGCCGCCAACCTGGTGCAGAACCTGTCCGAGGAACAGCTGCTGGCCGAGCAGAACGTGGGCATGTTGCTGCGCTGGAAGATGGACCTGCCCGACAGCCTGTTGATCAGCACCCCGCGACTGATCGTGCTGTACAGCTGGGCCCTGGGCCTGGCCGGGCAACTGGATGCCGCCGAAGAGCTGGCCAGCCACCTGAGCCGCTTCTTGCCGGCACCGTCGGCGACGGCGCAAAAATCCATGCTGGCGCAGTGGCTGGCGCTGAGCGGGGTCATCGCCCGCGGGCGTGGCGATCGCGAAGGCACCCTGGCCTATTGCAGCGAAGCGCTGCACAGCTTGCCGCCAAAGCGATATGGCCAGCGGCTGGTGTGCCTGTCGACGTTGTCCAACCTGGCGATTGCCGATGGCGACTTCTGGCGTGCCCGGGGCTGGAACCGCGAGGCTCTGGAGCTGGCCCAGCGGGTCGGCAATCCGTTGTTCGAGGCCCTGGCCCACTACGACCGGGCGCGGGTGCTGCACGCCCGTGGCGAAGTGCTGCGCGCCCAGGACGAAGTGCGCCAGGGCCTGCAGCGCCTGCAAGGGCTGTCGGCGCAACGCCTGTACGCGGTGCGCGCGCGGCTGACCTTGTATGAGGGGTATCTGCTGGCCGCCCGCCTGCAACCGGACGCCGGCCGCAGTCGCCTGCGCGCAGGCCTGGTCGAGGCGCGGGCCTGTCGCGACATCAGCGTGCTGATCGGCCACTGCGTGATCGCCTCGCTGGATGGCCGTGAAGGGCGCTTTGCCCAAGCCTTCGCCGAGCTTGCCGAAGCCGAGCGGCTGATGCACATCTGGGATGTGCCGCCAGTGTTCTATCTGGCGATGATCACCCTGGTCAAATGCGAGCTGTGGCTGGCCCAGGGGCGTATCGACCTCGCCGAATCCTGGCTGTTGCGCCTGGGCCAGACCTATGGCGGCAAGCAGGCGGCTTCGGCACCGGAATTTCATCCGTTGCTGCCCTTGCACATCGAACTGCAACAAGCCCTGCTTGAGCGCACCCAAGGGCGCCTGGAACAGTCCGGACGACGCTTGCAGGCGCTGGTGGCGCGCGGTCAGGCCAGTGGCGGGCAGTTGTTGTGCGTCACCGCCTTGTGCCAGTGGATCGAACTGCTGCTGGCCAACAACAGCGAACACCAGGCCCGCGAATTGCTGGTGCTGAGCCTCGATGCGGCACGTGGTGGCGCCGTGCAGGCCTTCCAGCGCCTGCTGCGCGAACACCCGGTGTGGCTGCGCGAGCAATTGCTCGCGCAGCCTGCAGGTGCGGCGCAATCCAGCCTGCTGGCCTTGCTGCCTGCCCTCCAGGCTGCGCAGGATTCCGGCAGTGGCAGTTGCGAGGCATTGAGCGCCCGCGAAACGGCCGTGCTGGAGCTTATCGCCCAGGGCTGCTCGAACCAGGAAATCAGCGAGCGCCTGTTCATCTCGCTGCACACCGTCAAGACCCACGCCAGCCACATCAATAGCAAACTTGGGGTCGAGCGGCGCACCCAGGCCGTTGCCCGGGCCAAGGCCCTGGGCCTGCTGAACTGACGGCACACGGCGCAACGCCGGGGTGGATATCTGCTGTACTCTGTTGCAGATATTTCCCTGATGGAGGCTTTGCCCATGTTTGCCAAACGCACTTCGGTGCTGCTGATCGGCTTGTTGTCGGCTGGGGCGGTTCTGGCGGCAGAAGGCCCCTCGTTTTCCTGCGACAAGGCCCAGGGCATGGAACTCAAGGTGTGCCAGAGCCCGGAGCTGAGCAAGCTGGATCGGGACCTGGCGACAACCTTCAAAAAGGCCCTGGGCCAGGCCGACAGCGACTCCCAGAAGCTGCTCAAGGCCACCCAGCGCGGCTGGATCAAGGGCCGTGACGAATGCTGGAAAGCCACGGATGCCGAGGCCTGTGTACGCGAGCAGTACCAGACGCGGCTGGTCGAGCTGCAGATCAAGTCGGGGTCGGTGCAAGTGCCGGCAGCGGTCGAGTTCGAATGCGATGACAACGACAAACCCTTCACCGCCGTGTTCTACAACCAGCTCGATCCCCAGGCGGCAGTGCTGACCTACGGCGACGACCAGACCATCGCCATTGCCCAGCGCTCGGCCAGCGGCAGCAAGTACGCCCGTGAAGGGGTCGAGTTCTGGGAGCACCAGGGCGAGGCCAAGGTGAAGTGGTACGGTCAGGAGCTGACCTGCCGGGCTGCCCAGTAACCTGCTTGGCGCTCGCGACCCTCGCCGACAGTCACCACGGCGCAAACCATTGAGTGGCCTCTTGTGCCGCTGCCCTGGCGTGGGGCAGCGGCGCTTTACTATCTTCCGGGCTTGAACGAAGATGGCGCAACGCCATCAATTGCCGTGCGCCCGTTCCCGCTGTCATCCATCCATGACACCTGTGCGGCTCAAGCTATCGCCCTGTGCGGCCGATACTGTGCGAGTACGACGAAATTTTCGTCCCCGCGAAGCCAGCCCAAGGTTGCACAGGTCTGTGCATCCTTTTTTTTTTGCCATGTCAGGTCTCATGGATGCAGGTCTACAGCAACAAGAGCTTTCTGATCGTCGATGACTATTCCGATTTTCGCAGTTCGGCCCGCTCGATGCTGCGTGAGTTGGGTGTGCGCGATGTGGACACCGCCGACAGTGGCGAGCAGGCCCTGCGCATGTGCGGGCAGAAGCGCTACGACTTCATCCTCCAGGACTTCCACCTGGGCGACGGCAAGAAAAACGGCCAGCAGGTGCTGGAAGACCTGATCCTCGACAAGCTGATCAGCCATGAGTGCGTATTCCTCATGGTCACCGCCGAAAGCAGCCAGGCCATTGTCCTCAGTGCCCTTGAGCACGAGCCGGACGCCTACCTGACCAAACCGTTCAACCGTATCGGCCTGGCCCAGCGCCTGGAAAAACTGGTGCAGCGCAAGACCCTGCTCAAGCCCATTCTCCAGGCCCTGGACCGCGGTCGGCCGGCCGAGGTGTTGCTGGCCTGTGCCGCGCTGTGCAAGCGTGACCCGCGCTTCGCGCCGTTGTGCCTGCGCTATAGGGCCGATGCGCTGCGTGACCTGAACCGTTTCGAGGAACTCGGCAAGTTCCTCAAGGCGATCATCGCCAGCCGCGCCACGCCCTGGGCCTATGCGGCCCTCGGCAGCATGCTGTTCAAGCGCAATCAGATGGCCCAGGCCCAGGGCGTGTATGAGCAGGCGCTCAAGGCCTTCCCGATGATGCCAGGCCTGTACGACGGCCTGGCCGATGTGCTGATGGCGCTGGGTGAAAACAAGCGCGCCCAGAGCGTGCTGGAAGAAGCCGTGCGTCTCTCGCCGCTGGCTGTGCGCCGGCAGATGATGCTGGGCAAGCTGGCCATGGCCAACCAGGACTTCGAGGCGTCTGCCAAGGCCTACCGGCATGCCGTGAGCCAGGGCAAGACCTCGCGCTACAAGGACCCGGAAAGCAACCTGGGCCTGGTCCAGGCCCTGATGAGCAAGAATGCCGGCAATGGCCTGGATGCCCGTACCCGGGTCGAGATCAACACCGTGCTCAGTGACGTGGCCAAGGAAAATGTCGAGGACCAGGGCCTGCAGGTGCGTGCCCGACTGATGAAGGCCGCCAGCCTGCAGCAGGCTGGCGACGCCGAGACCGCCGCCAAGCTGACCGAGCAGGCATTGGTACGGCTGGACAAGATGGAGCAGTTTTTCTCGGTGGAAGCGGCGCTGGTGGTGGCGGCGCAACTGCAGAAACTCGACCAGCATTCAGCGAGCATCGCCATCCTGAAAAGCTGCGTGGAAACCTACGGCGATGACCCCAAGGTGATGCACAGCGTGTCGCAGCTGACCGACGACCCCACAGTACTCAACGCGATCACCGAGGCCGTCGACGTCAACCGCAAGGGCGTGCGCAGTTACCAGGCGGGGCAGCTCGACGAGGCTTTGTCGATGTTCCGTCGCGCCCTGACGCTGCAACCGAAAAACATCAGCATCGCCCTGAACACCGCCCAGGCGCTGATGCGCATGGGTGGTGAAAGCCCCGGGCCGAGCGTCATGGAAGAGTGTCGCGCCTGCCTGACCTGCGTGGCTGGCATTCCGCCGAGTGACAGCCGCTATGACCGTTACCGCAAACTGCATATCCGAGCGTTTGGCGCATGAACCAGAACGATCAGGGGCTGGACTTCTCCACGGTGATAGCCTCCACCGTACACGACATGAAGAACTCCCTCGCAGCGCTTACCCAGGCCCATAGCCAGTGGCTGGCGCGCTTGCCCGAAGGGCTGCGCGAGGGCAGCGAACAAGGGGTGATGGAGCACGAGTTTACTCACCTCAACGGCATGCTGGTGCAGTTGCTGGGGTTGTACAAACTGGGCGTCAACCAACTGCCCATGTGCCCGGACTACCATGAGTTGGACGACTTTATCGAGGCCCAGCTGGCTGCCCAGCAGAACCTGCTGCAGCATCGCGACATCCTTGCCACCTGGCGCATCGACACCGCCAGCCCCTTGGGATTTTTCGACCGTGAACTGGTCGGTTCGGTGATTGCCAACATCCTCAACAATGCCATTCGCTACGCCGGCCATGCCCTGTTGATCACTGTCAGCGATGAAGGAGAGCAACTGCTGCTGAGCATCAACGACGACGGCCCGGGCTTTTCCCAGCACATGCTCGAACGCCAGCAAGACTATGCCCAGGGCATCGATGCGCAAAGCGGCAGTACCGGGTTGGGGTTGTACTTTGCCGCGCGCATTGCGGCGCTGCATGAGCGCGACGGGGTGAGGGGGCGGATCGAAATCGCCAATGGCGGGGCATTGGGCGGCGGGGTGTTCAGTCTGTACCTGCCGTGAAATGCTGCAGGGGCGGCACCGACGACGGTGGCGCCCCTGCAGGAAGCTACATCCCCAACAGGTTCGGCAGCACCAACGAGATCCACGGCACGTAGGTCACCAGGATCAGGAACAACACCAGCAGTGTCAGCCATGGCATGGCCGCGCGCACGGTGGCGGTCAGCGGCATGCCAGTCACCGCCGAGGTGACGAACAGGTTCAGGCCCACCGGGGGTGTGATCAGGCCAATCTCAAGGTTGACCACCATGATGATCCCCAGGTGAATCGGGTCGATGCCCAGCTTCATGGCGATGGGGAACAGGATCGGTGCCAGGATCAGGATGATCGCCGACGGCTCCATGAAGGCGCCGGCCACCAGCAGCACGATGTTCACCACCAGCAGGAACGTCACCGGGGTCAGGCCGGCGTCGATCACCCAGGCTGTGATCTGCTGGGGCAGTTGCTCGGTGGTCAGCACGTGGGCAAAGAGCATGGCGTTGGCAATGATGAACATCAGCATGATGCTCAACTTGGCCGACTCCAGCAGCACCTTGGGGGCTTCCCTGAAGGTCATGTCCTTGTACACGAACAGCGCGATGAAGGCTGAATACACCGCCGCCACCGCCGCCGCTTCGGTCGGGGTGAACATGCCGCTGTAGATACCGCCCAGGATGATCACCATCAACAACAGGCCCCAGACTGCCTTGCGGGCAGCGCTGAGCCATTCCCTGAAGGTGGCGCGGGGCAGGGCGGGCAGGTTCTTTTTTACCGCCACGATGTAGATGGCGATCATCAGGATCAGGCCCAGCATCAGGCCCGGTACCACGCCCGCCATGAACAGCTTGCCCACCGAGGTCTCGGTGGCGGCGGCGTACACCACCATCACGATCGACGGTGGGATCAGGATGCCCAGGGTCCCGGCGTTGCAGATGATGCCCGCGCCGAAGGCCTGTGGATAACCGGAGCGCACCATGCCGGCAATGGCAATCGAACCCACTGCCGCCACCGTCGCCGGGCTTGAGCCGGAGAGTGCCGCGAACAGTACGCACGCCAGTACGGCGGCGATCGCGAGCCCGCCGCGGATATGCCCCACACAGGTATTGGCGAAGTCGATCAGGCGCTTGGCCACGCCACCGGTGGTCATGAACGCACCGGCCAGGAGGAAGAACGGGATCGCCAGCAGGGTGTAGTGCTCGGAGGTCTCGAACAGCTTGATGGCCAGCGAGCGCACCGAGTCCTGGCTGAACAGCATGATGGTCAGCGAACCGGACAGTCCCAGGGAAATGGCGATCGGCACGCCGATGAACATCAGGGCAAACAGGGTGACGAACAAAAACAGGATGGTCATTTTTTGTCGTCCTCCTGGTCGGCCAGCTTGAGAGCGTCCGCTGCCTCGTCGGCCAGGCCCAGGCCGGTCTGCCGGTGCCTGAGGATACGCACGAAGATTTCGGCAAAGCGGATGAACACCAGGGCAAAGCCCACTGGCACGATCAGGCCGATATGCCACTGCATGATCCCGAAGTGGCCCAGGTCTTCAGCGCCGATGCTGGCGACGAACAGTGTGTATATCCACTCGAAACTGGCGATGCTCAAGAGGCCCGCGTAGCCCAGGCAACACAGGCAGGCAATCAGGCCGAGCCGGCGTTGGGTGGATTTGCTGGTGAGGTTGACCAGCGCATCGACGCCAATATGGCCGGCCACGCGCACACCGTAGGACAGCCCGAAAAAGATCAGCCAGCCAAACAGTGCCTTGGTCAGGGCGTTGCTCCAGGTCATCGACTGGGCAGCGTCCATCACGTGGTCGCCGATGCTATTGAGCAGGTCGGCAGCGCCGGTCCAGCGCTCGGCCAGGCTGTAGAACAGGGTGTAGAGGTTGTTGAGGATGACGTAGATGAAGGTCACCAGGGTCATGGCGGCCAGCAGGAAGACGATAAAGCCCTCCTCGAAATGTTCCCAGAAACGCCGTAAGGCATTCATGCGTATTCTCCGATGCGTGACGGTAGCGGGCGCCTCCTTGTGGGCGGCGCCCGCCTGCGGGCTTACTGCGCCTGGTTGGCCGCCTCGGCCGCCTTGACCAGGTCGGGGCCGATATCACCTTCGAATTTTTTCCATACAGGTTTCATCGCCGTGCGCCACTGCTCGCGCTCTTCGGGAGTCAGGGTGATGATTTCGGTGGTCTTGGCCGCCAGGATGCGCTCCTTGTCGCCCTGGTTCAGCGCCTCGGCTTCCTGGTTCACATGCTGGGTGACTTCCTTGATGATCGCCTCGAGCTCCGGTTTCACATCGGCCGGCAGGCCGTTCCAGAACTTGGTGTTGGTGATCAGCATGTAGTCGAGCACGCCATGGTTGGATTCGGTGATGTACTTCTGCACCTCATGCATCTTCTGGCTGTAGATGTTCGAGTAGGGGTTCTCGGCACCGTTGACCACACCGGTCTGCAGGCCCTGGTACACCTCGGCAAAGCTCATCTTGCGCGGGTTGGCGCGCACGGCCTTGAACTGCTCTTCCAGTACCGCCGAGGCCTGTACGCGGAACTTCAGCCCGCGCGCATCGGCCGGCACGCGCAGCGGTTTGTTGGCCGACAGCTGTTTCATGCCGTTGTGCCAATAGGCCAGGCCCGTGATGTTCTTGTCTTCCATCGACTTGAGCAGGGCCTGGCCGTCGGGGCTGAGCTGGAAGCGGTCGACGGCATTGATGTCGTTGAACAGGAAGGGCAGGTCGAACAGTTGCACCTTCTTGGTGTATTGCTCGAACTTGGCCAGCGACGGCGCGATGATCTGTACATCGCCCAGCAGCAGCGCTTCCATTTCCTTGCCATCGCCGAACAACGACGAGTTCGGGTAGACATCGACCTTGACCTTGCCGGGCAGGCGCTCTTCCACCAGCTTCTTGAACAGGATTGCGCCCTGGCCCTTGGGCGTTGAATCGGCGACGACATGCGAGAATTTGATGGTGATCGGGTCGGCCGCGTTGGCCCAGCCAGTGGCAGACAGCGCCAGTGCGCAAGCTAGCGCCTTGAGTGTGGGAGTAAACATCCAGGTACTTCCTCTTGTTGTTGTCGTGCTGTTCCTTGTTAACCCAGCAAGTCTAGGCGGCAATTGCAGACTTGCTTTGTGCGAGATCAATGAGAGACGTTGTAAGGCGCGTGCAGGCCGGATTTCGTCAGGCCGGGCTGGTCAGAACGCGAAATTGCGGTTATGAAGGGGGATCGTTTCAGGCATGACCTTCACTTCACTGGACTTCCCATGCACGCTGCACAACCTCGACTCATCCGCGAAACCTTCCCCGTCGGCCCGTTGCAGTGCAACTGCACCATCATTGGCGACCCGATCAGCAAAAAGGCCATCGTTGTCGACCCGGGTGGCAATCATGAACAGATCCTTGCCCGCCTGGAGGCTCATGGCCTGAAGCTGGTCAGCATCATCCACACCCATGCGCACCTGGATCACTTCCTGGCATCCGGGCTGCTCAAGGAAAAAACCGGTGCCACCCTGCACCTGCACAAGGAAGACCAGTTCCTCTGGGACAACCTGGAAATGCAGTGCCAGATGTTCGGCGTGCCGTACACGCCGGTGCCGTCGCCAGACCGCTGGTTGGCCGATGACGAGGAGCTGGCCTGCGGCTGTGGCGTGGCCTTGCACACGCCGGGGCATACACCGGGCTCGATGAGTTTCTGGTTCGCCGATGCCAAGTTGCTGATTGCCGGCGACACGCTGTTCAAGCGAGGCATTGGCCGTACCGATTTGTGGGGTGGCGACCAGGCGACTATCGTTCGTTCGATCAAGCAGCGCTTGTACAGCCTCGATGAGGACGCCACGGTGGTGACCGGCCATGGTCCGGATACCCGCCTGGGCGACGAGATGCGCCAGAATCCTTTCGTGCGGGCCTGATTTTTCAGGGAATTTTTCTGTTGTTTGCCACTCCAAGGCTGGCACAGATCCGTAAACCGGTCCGCTGCACTTTCGAATTTCAGTAGGAGCTTGTCCATGTTCACCATGCGTCGTTTGATTATCGTCGCTACCGCTGCCGCCCTGATGACCGGTTGTGCCAGCCCCAACCCGTACGACAGCCAGGGTCAGGCGCAGCAAGGTTCCACCGGGATGAGCAAAACCGCCAAGTACGGCGGCCTGGGCGCACTGGCCGGTGCCATTGCAGGTGCGGCCATCGACCATAACAACCGTGGCAAGGGTGCGCTGATCGGCGCGGCCGCCGTAGGCGCCGCTGCCGCCGGTTATGGCTACTACGCCGACAAACAGGAAGCCGCCCTGCGCGCGAGCATGGCCAACACCGGCGTCGAAGTTCAGCGCCAGGGCGACCAGATCAAGCTGATCATGCCGGGCAACATCACCTTCGCCACCGATTCGGCGAACATCGCCCCAAGTTTCTATTCGCCGCTGAACAACCTGGCCAACTCCTTCAAGCAGTTCAACCAGAACACCATTGAAGTGGTCGGCTACACCGACAGCACCGGCAGCCGCCAGCACAACATGGACCTGTCCCAGCGTCGTGCCCAGTCGGTGGTGACCTACCTGACTTCCCAGGGCGTCGATGGCAGCCGGGTAACCGCTCGCGGCATGGGCCCGGACCAGCCGATCGCCAGCAACGCCGACGCCAACGGTCGTGCGCAGAACCGTCGGGTAGAGGTCAACCTCAAGCCGATTCCGGGTCAGCAGTACCAGTAAGTGTCGTGATATGAAAAAGGGGAGCCTGGGCTCCCCTTTTTTGTGCCTGCCACCTTGTGCGCTAGGAACGGGCTTGCCCCGCGATGCAATGTACCGGTGAGCTGCTATCGCGGGGTAGCGGTGGGTGCAATGGCCTTTAGTGCTTGGTGGTGATCTTCAGCAAGTCGGTGAACACCATATCCACCGTCTGCCCGACCTTGAGGTTTTTCATCCGCTCTTGCAGCTCCGGATCTTCGACCTTCACCACCTTTTGCGGGCCCTCTGGCGGCAGCAGGGTCACTTCGTGGGACTTGAGGTCGATCTTGGTGATCTTCGAGGTGACCTTCACCTGGCGGAATGCCTCGCCACCCGGGTTCGGGTTGTCCTTGGTGGCGCGGATCACCCCGGCTTCCTTGCTCACGCCAGGCTCACCGCCCACTTTGGTATCCAGCACCGTCGCCACGGAGCGATTGACCTTGATGTTCACCTGATCCCCCACCTTGAGGTTATGCAGGTCCTTGGCGTTTTCGCTGAGCTGGATCGGCACCTGGGAGTCATTGGGGCCAGCGACGGTTACCAGGCGCTTGTCGACGTCCACGGCCAGGACCTTGGTGTCCACAATGCTTTCACTGGCGACGCCGTTGATGAGAATGTCGTCTGCCTGCACCGAGAAACTGGCTGCAGTCAGCAGCGAAGCAAGGGCGATTGCATGGGTAAAAGTGCGCAGCGGTTTCATAGGCTTACATTCCGTGTGATGGCTATTGAGAAACTGAAGGTGCGAAATAGCGTGGGGGAGAGCATAGATGCTCGGCAAGGATTCGGGGGCGGCGGGGCGATTTTCTGTTGATCTGCCTCAAGCCCAGGAGGAAGAAAATTCCCGCCTGGGCGAGGGCCGACGCGTATCAGGCGCGCGTGTCGTGTTTCAAGCGCTCGAGCAGGGCGTCCTTGTCCTGCCACAGCTGGTTGATCCACTGCTGGAATGCCAGGCGGTAGGCTTCATCCTGGTCGTAGTTCCTGCCCAGGAATTCGGCCGGAACCGCTACCTCTTCCAGGTGCACCACGATGTGCTTCACCCGACCGCGCAGCAGGTCCCAGAACCCTGGTGCGCCAGCCGGGTAATGGAGCGTGACGTTGATGATCGACTGCAACTGCTCGCCCATGGCATCGAGCACAAAAGCGATGCCGCCCGCCTTGGGCTTGAGCAGGTGCTGGTACGGTGATTGCTGCTGGCGATGCTTGGCGGGGGTGAAGCGGGTGCCTTCGGCGAAGTTGAAGATGGCCGTGGGTTTGCCGCGGAACTTGGCGCAGGTGCGACGGGTGGTTTGCAGGTCTTTGCCGGCCTTTTCCGGGTGCTTGGCCAGGTATGCCTTGGAGTAGCGCTTCATGAACGGAAAGCCCAGGGCCCACCAGGCCAGGCCGATCACCGGTACCCAGATCAGCACCTGCTTGAGGAAGAACTTCAGCGGGCGGATACGCCGGTTGAGCACGTACTGCAGCACCAGGATATCGACCCAGCTCTGGTGATTGCTGGTCACCAGGTAGCTGTGCTGGTAATCCAGTCCAGCCAGCCCTTCGACCTGCCAGCGGGCCTTGCCCAGCAGGTTGATCCAGGCATTGTTGTTGCTGATCCAGGCCTCATGGATATGACGCATCAGCTCGTCGGTGACGCGCTGCGCTGCTGCAAACGGCAGGCACAGCTTGAACAGGCTGACGACGAACAACGGGGTGCAGCAGACGATGGTGTTGAGCGCCAGCAGCAGCGAGGCGATGACCCCGCGCAGTGGCGCGGGTAGAAATCCGAGCATGTTCAGCTATCCAGTGAGCGGTTGGCCTGAATCGCGGTCAGGGCAATGGTATAGACGATGTCGTCGACCTGGGCGCCGCGCGGCAGGTCGTTGACCGGCTTGCGCAGGCCTTGCAGCATCGGCCCCAGGCTCACGCAGTCGGCGCTGCGCTGGACCGCCTTGTGGGTGGTGTTGCCGGTGTTGAGGTCGGGGAACACGAACACCGTCGCGCGGCCGGCGACCTGGCTGTTGGGTGCCAGTTGCCGGGCAATCTCCAGGTTGGCGGCCGTGTCGTATTGCAACGGGCCGTCGATTTGCAGGCTGCGCTGGGTTTCCTGGGCGAGCAGGGTGGCTTCTCGCACCTTTTCAACCTCGTCGCCGCTGGCCGAATCGCCACTGGAATAGCTGATCATCGCCACCCGTGGGGCAATGCCGAAGGCTTCGGCCGAATCGGCGCTCTGCAGGGCGATTTCTGCCAGTTCGCTGGCGCTGGGGTGCGGGTTCATCACGCAGTCGCCGTACACCAGCACCTGCTCGGGGAACAGCATGAAGAACACCGACGACACCAGGCTGCAGCCCGGTGCGGTCTTGATCAGTTGCAGGGCCGGGCGGATGGTGTTGGCGGTGGAGTGGACCAGGCCGGACACCAGGCCGTCGACTTCATCCAGAGCCAGCATCATGGTGCCGATCACCACTGGGTCTTCCAGTTGCTGTTCGGCCATCGGTGCGTTCAGGCTCTTGCTCTTGCGCAGGTTGACCATGGGCTCCACGTAGCGCGCGCGGATCAGGTCGGGGTCGAGGATCTCCAGGCCTTCGGGCAGTGTGATGCCCTGGGCCCGGGCCACGGCCTGGACGTCGTCGGGCTTGGCCAGCAGCACGCAGCGAGCGATGCCGCGGGCCTGGCAGATGGCGGCGGCCTGCACGGTCATGGGCTCTGCGCCTTCGGGCAACACGATGCGTTTGTTGGCCTGCTGGGCGCGCTGGATCAACTGGTAGCGGAACACGGCGGGCGACAGGCGCAACTCGCGCGGGGTACCGCAACGCTGGTGCAGCCAGTCGGCGTCCAGGTAGCTGGCAACGAAGTCGGTGATGATTTCCGCCCGTTCGCGGTCATCCACCGGGATTTCCTTGTTGAGCTGGTTGAGCTGGTTGGCGGTGTCGTAGGAGCCGGTGCTTACCGAGAGAACCGGCAGGCCGGCCAGCAACGCGCCCTGGCACAGTTCGAGGATGCGCGGGTCGGGCTTGCTGTCGCTGGTCAGCAGCAGCCCGGCCAGGGGCACGCCGTTGATGGCGGCCAGGCTCACGGCCAGGATGATGTCGTCACGATCGCCCGGGGTTACCACCAGGGTGCCGGGCTTGAGCAGCGGCACCGTGTTGGCCACGGTGCGGGCGCAGATGATGATCTTGTTCATCCGCCGTTGCTCGTAGTCGCCGGCGTTGAGCACCTGGGCGCCGAGCAGTTCAGCCACATCGCGGGTGCGCGGGGCGTTGAGGTCGGCCTGGTAGGGAATGCAGCCGAGCAGGCGGAAATCGCCACCGCGCAGCAGCGGCGAGTGCTCCTTCAGGCGTTCGGCGAACACATCCATGCTCTCGTCGGTGCGGACCTTGTTGAGGATCACGCCGAGCACTTTCGGGTCTTTGGGCCCGCCAAACAATTGCGCCTGCAACTCCACCCGGCCAGACAGCTCGGTGAGCACTTCGTTTTCCGGCGCCGACACCAGGATCACCTCGGCGTCCAGGCTCTTGGCCAGGTGCAGGTTGACCCGTGCGGCGTAGCTGGCGTGACGGGTCGGGACCATGCCCTCGACGACCACCACGTCCTTGCCCTCGCAAGCCTGCTGGTACAGGGTGATGATTTCTTCGAGCAGCTCATCGAGCTGGCCATCGCCGAGCATGCGCTCGACATGGGCCAGGCTCAGCGGCTTGGGAGGCTTGAGGCCGTGGGTGCGGGCCACCAGTTCGGTGGAGCGCTCGGGGCCAGTGTCGCCGGGGTGCGGCTGGGCAATGGGCTTGAAAAAGCCGACTTTCAGCCCGGCGCGTTCAAGGGTGCGAACCAGGCCCAGGCTGATAGAGGTCAGGCCGACGCCAAAATCGGTCGGCGCGATGAAAAATGTCTGCATGCGAGCTTCTCGAGGTGAGCTGTGCAAAAGAATCAATTGCCAAGGGTATCGCTATCGGCACCCTGAGCGCACCCGCCTTGTGCTAGGGTCCGTTTGTCCGGGTTGCGTTCGCTTTCGAGCGATGCGTTGGTTACACTTGTTCGCTCTACATTCTTATGCAAAAGGTCTCGCCCCATGCTGATCGCCGCCAACAAGGCTGTCTCCATCGACTACACCCTGACCAACGACGCTGGTGAGGTCATCGACAGCTCCGCCGGCGGCGCTCCGCTGGTCTACCTGCATGGCGCAGGCAACATCATCCCGGGCCTGGAAAAAGCCCTGGAAGGCAAAACCGCCGGTGACGAACTGGAAGTTGCCATCGAGCCGGAAGACGCCTACGGCGAATACCTGGCCGAGCTGGTCAGCACTCTGAACCGCAGCATGTTCGAAGGTGTCGACCAACTGGAAGTGGGCATGCAGTTCCACGCTTCCGCTCCCGATGGCCAGATGCAGATCGTGACCATCCGTGATCTGGACGGCGACGATGTGACCGTCGATGGCAACCACCCACTGGCTGGCCAACGCCTGAACTTCAAGGTCAAGGTCGTCAACATCCGTGACGCCAGTGAAGAAGAAGTAGCCCATGGCCACGTTCATGGCGAAGGTGGCCATCACCACTGATTTTCTGCGCTAAGCTCAGAGAGTCGCGAAGGCGCCCGGGCAAGTCCGTCGCACTCCACCAGGGGACGACGGCTTGGCAGGGCGCTTTTTTAATGGGCTGGTGATATTGATTGCAGCCCGCAGCGGCAACCGGGATCTGGAAAGGGGAGTACGTCATGAGTGCATTTCACGACCTGAAGTTACAGGCGCTCAATGGCCAGGAGTTACCGCTTGCGCCATTCAAGGGCCAGGTAGTGCTGGTGGTCAATGTCGCCTCCAAGTGTGGCCTGACCCCGCAATACGCAGCACTGGAAAACCTTTATCAGCAATACAAAGGACAAGGCTTCAGCGTCCTGGGCCTGCCATGCAACCAGTTTGCCGGGCAGGAACCGGGTAGCGAGAGCGAAATCGCCGAGTTTTGCAGCCTCAACTACGGGGTGAGTTTCCCCCTGGGCAGCAAGCTTGAAGTCAACGGGCCGCAGCGGCATTCGCTGTACCGTCTGCTGGCGGGCGAAGGGGCGGAGTTCCCTGGCGACATCACCTGGAACTTCGAGAAGTTCCTGGTGGGCAAGGATGGCCGTGTATTGGCGCGCTTCTCGCCACGCACCGCGCCGGATGATGCGACTGTCGTGCAGGCCATCGAGAGAGCATTGGCTTGATTGGCCTTGTCGCGGAGCAAGCCCGCTCCTGTAGGAGCGGGCTTGCTCCGCGATTGCCGTTAAATCACTCACATCAATAGTACTGGGCCACCCCCGCGACTCCCCCTATCCTCAGGCGCATTCCTACCCCGCTGGAGCGCCGCATGTCCGCCACCGCACTGTTCACCCCTGTCCAATTGGGCTCCCTTGAGCTGCCAAGCCGTGTGGTCATGGCACCGATGACGCGCACCTTCTGCCCTGGCGGCGTACCCCATGCCCAGGTGGTCGAGTATTACCGCCGCCGTGCCGCTGCAGGCGTCGGCCTGATCATCACCGAAGGCACCACGGTCGGCCACAAGGCCGCCAACGGTTACCCGAACGTGCCGCGCTTCTACGGTGACGATGCCCTGGCCGGCTGGAAAAAGGTTGTGGAGGCGGTACACGCCGAAGGCGGGCGCATCGTTCCGCAACTCTGGCATGTAGGCAGTGTGCGGCGCCTGGGCGTCGAGCCGGACGCCAGCGTGCCGGGTCACGGCCCAAGCGAGAAGATCAAGGACGGCCAGGTTGTGGTCCACGGCATGAGCCAGGATGACATTCGCGAGGTCATCGAGGCCTTCGCCCAGGCCGCCCGCGACGCCCAGGCCATTGGCATGGACGGTGTCGAGATTCATGGCGCCCATGGCTACCTGATCGACCAGTTCTTCTGGGCGGCCAGCAACCAGCGCAGCGATGAATATGGTGGCGACCTGGCCGGCCGCTCGCGTTTTGCCATCGAGCTGATCCAGGCCGTGCGCGCCGCCGTGGGGCCGGACTTCCCGATCATCTTCCGGTTCTCGCAGTGGAAGCAGCAGGACTACACCGCGCGCCTGGTCGAAAGCGCCGAGGCACTGGGGGCGTTCCTGCAGCCGCTGGCCGAGGCCGGTGTGGATATCTTCCACTGCTCCACCCGTCGCTTCTGGGAGCCGGAGTTCGAAGGTTCCGACCTGAACCTGGCCGGCTGGACCCGCCAGCTCACCGGCAAGCCGACCATCACCGTCGGCAGCGTGGGCCTGGATGGCGAGTTCCTGCAGTTCATGGTGGCCACGGACAAGGTCGCGCAGCCGGCCAGCCTTGAGAACCTGCTGACCCGCCTGGACAACGATGAGTTCGATCTGGTGGCGGTGGGCCGTGCATTGCTGGTGGACCCAGACTGGGCCGCCAAGGTTCGCGATGGTCGTGAACAGGACATCCTGCCGTTCAGCCGCGAGGCGTTGACGACCCTGGTTTGATCGCCAGTGCCGCTGCCGGCTGGGACGCGAGTGTGCCCTGGCCTTGGCGGCAGGCGGCGCTCAAGTGGCTTTCGAACTGCTCGACAATCGCCGGCCAGCCTTGGCGGCTGGCGTGTTGACGAGCATTCAGGCGTACCCGGCGCAAGGTTTCCGAGTCTTCCAGCAGCCAGCTGCAGGCATCGATAAAGGCCTCTGTATCGCCGGGCATGGCCAGCGCTCCGCTGTGGCCGTGGCGGATGTGCTGGGCAGCGGCGGCCTGATCGTAGGCGACCACGCCCAGGCCCGAGGCCAGGGCTTCGAGCACCACATTGCCGAAGGTCTCGGTGAGGCTCGGAAACAGGAAGATATCGCCCGAGGCGTAGTGTTCGGCCAGGGCTTCGCCGCGCTGGGCACCGCAGAACACGGCGTCGGGCAGTTGCTGCTCAAGGGCGCTGCGCTGCGGCCCGTCCCCGACCACGATCAACTTGATGTGCCGCTGTGGATAGGTGCGCCGTGCAGCGTCCAGGCATTGCTGCAGCACACCGAGGTTCTTTTCCGGGGCCAGGCGCCCGACATGGATCAGGGCGATGTCATCGCTGCCCAACCCCCACTGTGAACGCAACGCTTCCCGGCGCCGACCCGGATTGAACAACTGGCTGTCGACCCCACGGGCCATCAGGGTCAGGTTGTCGAAACCGCGGCGTTCCAGCTCCATGCGCTGGCTCAGGCTGGGCACCAGGGTGGTGTGGGTGCGCCGGTGAAACCAGCGCAGGTAGTGCGTCAGCAGCCGGGCCAGCAGGCCCAGGCCGTACTCGCTGGAGTACTGCTGGAAGTTGGTATGAAAGCCGCTGACCACGGCAATGCCCAGGCGCCGCGCCGCGCGCAGGGCACTCAAGCCCAGCGGGCCTTCGGTGGCGATGTACAGCACATCGGGACGGTGGCGACGCCAGCGGCGGACCAGCTTGTGCATCGACACCTGTCCCCATTGCAGCCCCGGGTAGCCCGGCAACGGCCAGCCGCGGCACAAAAGCTGCAGGTCGTCGCCTGCCCCGGCAGGATCGCCGCCCTGGCGCGGGCGTACCAGCTCGACCTGGTGGCCGCGCTGGCGCAAGCCTTCGCTGAGGCGGCCAAGGGTATTGGCCACGCCGTTGATTTCCGGTGGGAAGGTTTCGCTGATCAGGGTGACATGCAGGGGCGATGTGCTCATGAAGACCAGTGTCTGCGGCCTCGGTTGCGACGCCATGAAGCTTTTGTGACGGATGCGTGACGCCTGATTCGTGGCGCTTTGAGCCGCAAAATATTTCCGACGTGGGTACTCAAGAATGCTGGGCGATCAGCCGATGCAGAAGCATTCGAATGATCGATTTCGCTCCAGGAGAGCGTTGATGTTCAACAGCAAACTGAAAAAAGAAAACCTGCAGCTGCGCGAAGACCTGCTGTCCATCGAACAGGTCAAGAGCAGCCTCGACAGCGAGATGCTGGTCTTGCAGCTCGACCCCCAGGGGCGAATCGAGTCGGTCAATGGCAATTTCGAGAAAGAGATGCTGTACAGCAGCCATCAGTTGCTCGGTCGCAACATCGAAGAGATCGTGCCGGTGCACGTCAAGCAGCTGGATTTCTACCAGCGCATGCGCAACGCCATCACCCGTGGCGAGCATCTCAACGGCGCGTTTCGGTTGATGCGTGGCAATGGTGAGGAAGCCTGGTTGCGTTCGATCCTGCAGCCGGTGAAAAACAGCGAAGGACGAATCAAGTACTTCACCCTGCATTCCAGCGACCTGACCCGCACTATCGAAACCTCCCGCGAGCACGAGAGCCTGATCAAGGCCCTGATGCGCTCCACGGCAGTTATCGAGTTCAACCTGCAGGGCGAAGTGCTGACCGCCAACGACCGCTTCCTGCAGACCATGGGCTATCGCCTGGAGCAGGTGGTGGGCAAGCACCATCGCATGTTCTGCGAGCCAGAGGAGTACAACTCCAGCGCCTACCAGGCGTTCTGGGATCAATTGCGTCGCGGGGAGTTCGTTGCCGAACGCTTCAAGCGGGTCGATGCCCACGGTCGAGTGGTCTGGCTGGAGGCGTCCTACAACCCGATCATCGACGCCCATGACGTGCTCTATAAAGTGGTCAAGTTCGCCACCGTGATCACCGAGCAGGTCAATCAGGAAATCGCTGTGGCCGAGGCTGCGGATATCGCCTACAGCACTTCGGTCGAGACCGACGCCAGCGCCCGCAAGGCCACCGATGTGGTGACCCAGACCGTCGAGGTGATGCGTGGCCTGGAGGCCTGCATGCAAGAGGCGGCCAACGGTATCGAGGCGCTGGATAAACAGTCCCAGGTCATCGGCTCGATCATCAAGACCATCAGCGACATTGCCGGGCAAACCAACCTGCTGGCGCTCAACGCGGCGATCGAGGCGGCCCGGGCCGGTGAGCAGGGGCGTGGCTTTGCAGTGGTTGCCGACGAAGTGCGGCAACTGGCGTCACGTACCAGCACCGCCACCGAGGAAATTGCCCGGGTGGTGCAGCAGAATGAGCAATTGGCCAAGGCTGCCGTGGACATCATCGACAGCAGCAAGCGCCAGGCCGAACAGGGCCTGAGCCTGGCCGGGCAGACCGGCACGGTGATTGTCGAGATCCAGGACGGCGCCAAGAAGGTGGTCAATGCGGTGGGGCAGTTCTCCAGCCAGCTGGGGGGCTGAAGACTGCCGACCACCGCTGGTCTTTAGTGTGGCTGATTGAAGAACGCCGTCAGCGACGCAGTGACGGCCCGCACCCCGGTAGCGATGGCGGGCAGCTCGACGACAAAGCCCGGGGTGTGATTCATGGCTGCTGGCAGCTGCTTTTTCTCGACCATGTTCTTGTAGACATCGGGCTTGCCCGAGCCCACCTCGATGAACAGCACTTTGGTGTCGGGGTAGGGGCTGGCGAGCATGTGGAAATCCTCCGAGCCCATCAGCGGCGGTACGCCCGGCAGCACTTTGTCGGCGCCCAGTTGCTGCACCAGCGCGGCCTGGGCCACTTCGGTCTGCTCCTTGCCGTTGACCACCGGGGTGGAGTAGCCCTTCATGGTGTATTGGGGCTGATAGTCGGCCGGCATGTCGTTCATGACCAGCACGCCCTGGGTGACCGACTTGATCCCGGCGATCATCCGTTCGCGCACCTTCTCGTCGTACCAGCGCAGGTTGAGCTTGAGCGTGGCGCTGACCGGGATGATGTTGTTGTTCACACCGGCCTGGAAGGCGCCGACGGTGAGCACGGCTGGTTTTGACTGGTCGAGCATGCGGCTGATGATGGTCTGGTAACCCAACACCGCCATGGCGCCCATCACCACCGGGTCTTTGGTGACATGGGGCGTGGAGCCGTGGCCACCGACACCTGGCAGCACTACGTCGATCTGGTCGGTGCCGGCCAGGCGGGGCCCTTCGCGCAAGCCGACGCTGTCGGCCGGGTACACCGGTGAAACATGGGCAGCTACCAGCACATCGGGTTTGGGCGCGAAGTCATAGAGCCCGTTGTTGACCATGGCGGTGGCTCCCTCGAGCAATTCTTCCGCCGGTTGCGCCACCAGCACCAGGGTGCCGGACCACTGGTCCTTGAGCTGGACCATGACCTTGGCCACCTCCATCAGCCAGGTGGTGTGGGCATCGTGGCCACAGGCATGCATCACCGCCTGGCTGGGGTTGTCGAGCCAGGGCGTGACCTTGGTGCTCTGGTAGGGCAGGCCGGTGGCTTCCTTGATCGGCAGGGCGTCCATGTCGGCCCGGTACATCACCACCGGCCCCGGTCCGTTACGCAATATACCCACCACGCCGGTGGTACCGATGGCAGTCTTGACCTCGAATCCCTGGGCCTTGAGGGCCTTGGCCACCTGGGCGGCGGTTTCCTTTTCCTGAAAGGCAAGTTCGGGATTGCGGTGCAGGTGCTTGAACTGCTCGATCATCTGCGCCTCGTCCTGTTTGACCAGGGCGTCGATACGGGTTTTCACGTCGGTGGGGGTGGCATGTGCCGAAAAGGCGGCGAGGCAGGCAAGAGCAAACAGGCTCTGCTGAGGACGCAAGGGCATGGCGTAATTCCTTGTACTTGTAGGATTTGTTGCACGGCCGGGTCAGTCTGTGTATCTATGCCTTGTGCGTCCAATGCAAAAGTAACCAGGAATTAATGCAGTGGCTGACTCAATCGATCTGAAGCGCATCCGTCACCTGGTGTTGCTCAGCGAGGAGCTGCACTTCTCCCGTGCCGCCGAACGCGCCAACCTGTCCCAGACTGCCTTCAGCCGCAGCATCCAGACGCTGGAGGCCGATCTTGGAGTGCGTCTTTTCGATCGCGACACCCGCTCCGTCAGGCTTACCGCTGCGGGGCGCCAATTGCTGGCCAGGGGGCGGGAGTTGCTGGGCAGTGCCAGGCGCCTGGTGGCCGAGGCCAACCACATCGCCCAGGCCGATGGCGGCGAGCTGAATTTCGGTGCGGGGATGATGGCCGCCAATCTGTACCTGGCCAATACGCTGACCGTGTTGCGCACACGGATTCCCAAACTGGTGATGAAGGTCGAGGTCAACCACTGGCACCACCTGACCCAGCAGCTGGAGCAGGAACAGATCGAATTCTTTGTCGCCTACACCTGCGACCCGGGGCGTTTGTCCGATCCGCGCTTCAACATCACGCCCTTACCTGCCGAGCCTACATCGATCTTCTGCCGTGGCGACCATCCGCTGGTACGGCAGCGGGGGCCGGTGACCCGCGAGCAACTGCTGGAGTACCCGTGGAGTTCGGTACTGTTCGACGAGGTGGCGCCGGTGCGCCTGCGTGACTTGCTGGACCTGCCCGAGGGGACGAGTGCGCCCTTGGCCCTGGGCTGCAACGACCTTCAGTTGTTGCGTTCCACGACCCTGGGCAGTGACTCGTTGTTGTTCACCTGGCGAGCCTGGCTGGAAGGTGACCTGCGCAGCGGTGCGATGCGTGATGTGGGGGCCTTGTTGCAGCCTGGATTCCCCGGGGGTGGCTGCAACATTGCCAGTGCGATTGTCTGCCATGCCGGCCGGACCCTGTCGCCGATCGCCCGCCAGGCCATCGAGCTGATTACCGCAGGAGCGGCTTGCCCCGCGATGCAGGGCGACTGATACACACCGCAATCGCGGGGCAAGCCCGCTCCTACTGGCGTTCGCGCACCCAGAACAGGGTGGCCCCGGCCACGGCCGCCGGCATCATCAGGATGTTGAGGAAGGGCACCATCAGCACCAGGTACACCGAGCCGCCAAAGCCCAGGCTCTGCCAGCGCTTTTCGCGCAGCCAGGCGAGCATGTCCTGCCAGCTCATCTTGTGGTTGTCGGCCGGGTAGTCGATGTACTGGATGGCCATCATCCAGATACCGAACAACAGCCACAGCGGCGCCGCGATGATATTGACCACCGGGATCAGCGAGAGGATGAACAGGCCAAGCGCCCGGGGCAGGAAGTACCCCAGCTTGCGCATTTCACGCCCCAGGGTGCGGGGCACCATGGCCATCAGTTCGGCCCAGCTGAATGCCGGGAAGTCATCGGTGCCACGCACCACCACTTCGACCTTTTCAGCCAGAAAACCATTGAACGGCGCGGCAATGACGTTGGCCAGCATGGTGAAGGTGAAAAACACCATCAGCGCCACCAGGACCACGAACAGCGGCCATAGCACATAGCTCAGGAAGCTCAGCCAGCTCGGCAGGCTGGGCATCAGTGAATCGACCCAGAGGCTGAACTGATGACCGGCAAAGTAGATCAGGCCGACGAACAGCAGCAGGTTGACCGCCAGGGGCAGCAACACGAACAGGCGCAGGCTCGGGCTCAGGACCAGTTTCAGTCCTTCGCGCAGGTACTGAGGGCCAGAGAGGACAGGGGCTTGCATATAGGGCTCCGGGTGAAAGAAAACGCGCTGACCTTACCGAGTTTGGGCGGTCGGCGAAAGCGCAGCGCAAAGCGGGACACGGGCTGTAACAAAACCTCGGCGGCTGCCGTTGTAAGGCCTCATAGACAAACACCTGTAGTCTTTAACGATAAATAGAGCCGGCCTATAAGGTGGATTGTCTAAGGATATTTCCTTAATCTCTGCGGCCTCGCTAAAGTGCGCACAACTTTTCAACGCCTTCGAATTCACTTCTTCAAGGAGTTTTCATGAGCATTCTGGTCAACAAGCAAGCCCCTGATTTCGATGCGGCGGCGGTACTGGGCGACGGTTCGATCGTCGACAGCTTCAAGCTTTCTTCCCTGCGCGGCAAATACGTCGTGCTGTTCTTCTGGCCGCTGGACTTCACCTTCGTCTGCCCGTCGGAAATCATCGCTCACAACAATCGCATGGATAAATTCCGTGAGTTGGGTGTCGAGGTGGTGGGTGTGTCCATCGACTCGCAGTTCACTCACTACGCCTGGCGCAATACGCCGGTAGAGAAGGGCGGTATCGGCGAAGTCGAGTTCACCATGGTGGCCGACGTGACCCACGAGATCACCCGTGCCTACGGTATCGAGCACGAAGCTGGCGTGGCCCTGCGTGCCTCGTTCCTGATCGACCAGCAAGGTGTGGTTCAGCACCAGGTGGTGAACAACCTGCCGCTGGGTCGTGAAGTCGACGAGATGATCCGCCTGGTCGAAGCCCTGCAGTTCACCGAACAGCACGGCGAAGTCTGCCCAGCCGGCTGGCGTCCAGGCCAGAAAGGCATGAAGGCTGACGCCAAGGGCGTTGCCGACTACCTGGCCGAGAACGCCAACAGCCTGTAAGGCCGCTGCGCTTCAACGTTTTTCAGGACCTGCGACCCAAAGCCTTCCCCAAGTGCTTCGCAGGTTCTTTTTTATTCCAGAAGCGGGCATGTGATTGCCCGCCTCGACAGGAGAGCGTCATGTCTGAAGTACGTCATTCGCGAGTGATTATCCTGGGTTCCGGCCCTGCCGGTTACAGCGCTGCGGTCTATGCCGCCCGTGCCAACCTCAAGCCGCTGCTGATCACCGGCATGCAGGCTGGCGGCCAGCTGACCACCACCACTGAAGTCGACAACTGGCCGGGCGACGCCCACGGCCTGACCGGTCCTGCGCTGATGCAGCGTATGCAGGAACACGCCGAGCGCTTCGAGACCGAAGTGGTGTTCGATCACATCAATGCCGTAGACCTGGCCAGCAAGCCGTTCACCCTCAAGGGCGACAGCGCCACCTACACCTGCGATGCACTGATCATCGCCACCGGCGCCAGTGCACGTTACCTGGGCCTGCCGTCGGAAGAGAGCTTCATGGGCAAGGGCGTTTCCGCCTGCGCGACCTGCGACGGTTTCTTCTACCGCAACAAGCCTGTGGCTGTGGTGGGTGGCGGCAACACCGCTGTCGAAGAAGCCCTGTACCTGGCCAATATCGCCAGCAAGGTCACCCTGGTTCACCGCCGCGAGACCTTCCGTGCCGAGAAGATCCTGGTCGACAAGCTCAACGCCCGTGTGGCCGAAGGCAAGATCGAGCTCAAGCTCAACGCCAACCTGGACGAAGTCCTGGGCGATGACATGGGCGTGACCGGTGCGCGCCTGAAGAACAACGATGGCAGCTTCGACGAAATCAAGGTCGACGGCGTGTTCATCGCCATTGGCCACACGCCGAACACCTCACTGTTCGAAGGCCAACTGACCCTCAAGGACGGCTACCTGGTGGTCAACGGCGGCCGTGACGGCAACGCCACCGCCACCAACGTCGAAGGCGTGTTCGCCGCTGGCGACGTGGCTGACCACGTCTACCGCCAGGCCATCACCTCGGCGGGTGCCGGCTGCATGGCCGCGCTGGATGTCGAGCGTTACCTGGATGGTCTGCAGAACGCTTCGCTGTAATTGAAATGATCGCGGGGCAAGCCCGCTCCCACAAGACCTGTGGGAGCGGGCTTGCCCCGCGATTTTTTTTGCCTGCGGTAAACCTCAGAGGCTCAAGCGCATGGACAGGTCCACCGCCTTGACATCCTTGGTCATGGCACCGATCGAGATGTAGTCCACGCCCGTCTCGGCAATCACCCGCAGGGTGCTTTCATTGACGCCGCCGCTGGCCTCGAGCTTGGCCTTGCCGGCATTCAGGCGTACCGCTTCGCGCATGTCGTCCAGGCTCAGCTCGTCGAGCATGACGATATCGGCACCGGCCTCCAGCGCTTCCTTCAATTCGTCCAGGCTTTCCACTTCGACTTCTACCGGTTTGCCGGGGGCGATGCGCCGGGCTGCGCTGATGGCCTGGGCAATGCCGCCGCTGGCAGCGATGTGGTTTTCCTTGATCAGGAAGGCATCGAACAGGCCGATGCGGTGGTTGTGGCAGCCGCCGCAAGTCACCGCGTACTTCTGCGCCAGGCGCAGGCCGGGCAGGGTCTTGCGGGTGTCGAGCAGCTTGACCTGGGTGTCGGCCACTTTGTCGGCCAAAAACTGTGCGTGGGTGGCCACACCCGAAAGCAGCTGCAGGAAATTCAGCGCGCTGCGCTCGCCGGTCAGCAACGAACGGGCCGGGCCTTCGAGGTGAAACAGCGGCTGGTTGGCCTTGGCCCGCTCACCATCCTTGACCTGCCAATGCACCGCCACCCGCGGATCGAGCTGGCGGAACACCGCATCGACCCAGGCGGTGCCGGCGATCACGCAATCATCGCGGGTAATGATGGTGGCCTTGGCCAGGCGCTCGGCCGGGATCAGTTGGGCGGTGATGTCGCCACTGCCCACGTCTTCAAGCAACGCACGGCGCACGTTGGCTTCGATTTCGGCGGTCAGGTCGGCGAGGCGTAAATTCGGCATGGCGAGCTCCACAAGCTAAGTGCCCGGGATTATAGGGCAGGGTGGGGCGCGCTTGCAGCAAGCACGGCAAGCTTGACCTTTGGTCAGGCCAAATGAGCTTTTGGCGCGCTAGCCGGTCTATCACCACTCGCACCACCGAAGACACTGCCTGAACTGGCGAGTGTCCAGTTTTTGCCAGATAATGCGACTTGTATTTGGCGTCATAGCTTTGACGATTTATCGATTCATTTCACATTTTCACCCAGCAAGGAGTCCGGGATGCACAAAGACGGGAAGGTGGTGCCGATCACGGCCTCCATCGAACAGGCGCACAGCGCGCCGCTTGCTCGTCTGCCCGTGGTGCTCCTGCAAGTGCGTGACAAGGCTGCCCTGCACCTGCGCCAGGGCTTGCAGGCGTTGTTCGACAATGCCGACGACACCCTGTTCGAGATGGCCGACAAGGCTGCCAGCAACAGTGAGCAGAACTACCTCTTCGAAGCCATGCGCGACCTGCGCCTCAAGCGCAAGAACATCGAGCGCGGCTACCTCGATCGCTTCTACCAGGCATTCGTGCGCCTCAGCCAGACCGACCCGATGCCGCTGGCGCCCCCCGGTAGCGGCTATGACAAGCTGGTGCTGGTAGCCAACGATGAACTTGAGCGCACGGTGGCCCTGGATGCCATGGTTGCCCGGGTGCTGGCCCGCGATGGCTTTGCCCTCAACCAGTTGACCTTGCGCTTCGCGGCCCTGACCAGGCAGGCCCTGGATGACCGGAGCAATCCACTGGGGCCGGCCATGCTCTGCGAGTATTTTCTCCAGGCCGGGCGCAACCTGGGGGTTGGCATCAAGGTCAAGCTGATCATCCTCAAGCTGTTCGAGCGCTATGTGCTGCAGGACGCCGACCAGTTGTACGGCGAAGCCAACCAGCTACTGGTGGCCACCGGCATCCTGCCTGAACTCAAGTCGGTGCCCCGTCGCCGTGTCGAGGACCGCAGCGCTTCCAGTCGCAGCGACCCGGCCAACCAGGAGGGCGACGAACGCCTGGGTGCCACCCTGGATGCCAACGAGCAAGCCGTGTTCAGCGCCCTGCAATGCTTGCTGTCGCGGGTCCGTGGTCGGGTCGCGCCGCGGCTCGAGGCCGGCAATGCGGTGCAGCCGATCAGCACCCGCGACTTGCTGCGCTTGCTCTCGCATCTGCAGCACTATGTGCCGCCCACCCCGCAGGTGGATGACTTCGACCTGCATCAGCAGCTTGAGCAGTTGCTCACCCGGGTCAGTGTCAAGAGCGGGACCTACCGCAAGGTCGAAGGGGTCGATGAGGATGTGATCAACCTGATCGGCATGCTCTTCGACTTCATTCTGGTCGACCACAACCTGCCGCATTCACTGCGCGTATTGATCGGCCGCATGCAGATTCCGCTGCTCAAGGTCGCGGTGCTCGACAAGCGTTTTTTCAGCCGCAGCAGCCACCCGGCCCGACGCCTGCTCAACGAGATCGCCACCGCCGCCATGGGCTGGGATGCCGGTGACGACTGTCAGCGCGACGCCCTGTACCCGCGGGTGGAAAAGATCGTCCAGCGGTTGCTCAGCGACTTTGTCGACGACCCGGCGATTTTTTCCGACTTGCTGGCCGAATTCCTTGCCTTCAACAGTGATGAACGGCGACGCAACGAGCTGCTCGAACAACGTACCCGCGATGCCGAGGAGGGGCGGGCCCGGGCCCAACTGGCGCGCCAGCGGGTGCAACAGGAACTGAACCGACGCCTGCTCGGCAAAACCCTGCCGCGGGTGGTGGTGCGCCTGCTCGAAGAAGCCTGGAGCCAGGTGTTGCTGCTGGCCTGCCTTAAGCATGGCGACAGCTCGGCCCAGTGGGTCGGGGGCCTGGAGACCATGGATACCTTGATCTGGAGCGTCGAGCCGCATGACGAGGACGACGCCGCCCAGCGCCTGCTGGCAGTCGTGCCCGGCCTGCTCAAGGCCTTGCGCGAAGGCCTGGCCAGTGCCGCCTTCGATCCCTTTGCTACCAGCGAATTCTTCGCCCAGCTCGAAGCCCTGCATGTCCAGGCGTTCGATGCACCGTTCACCCGCCACGGCGAAGCTATCGAGCGAGTGCTGGTGCTCGATGAGATTGTCCTCGCCAACCCCGAACACCCGGCGCCCGCGCACGGCCTGGTACACCTGGCCGATGATGATCCGGCCTTGCTGCAGGTGCAGCGCTTGCGAATCGGCAGCTGGGTCGAGTTGACGGAGGACGGCGACGTGCAGCGTTGCAAGCTCATCGCACAGATCGACAGCACCGACCGGTTCATCTTCGTCAATCGCACCGGTATGAAGGTGCGTGACTATTCGCGCATGGCGCTGGCGGTTGCCCTGGGCCGTGGCGATGTGCGCCCGCTGGATGACACGCTGCTGTTCGATCGCGCGCTGGACTCGGTGGTCAGCCAACTGCGCCTCGCCCAGGCTCGCTAGCCTCGATGGTGTTTTAACGATGCATCCCGCACCGCCTCGGGGCATACTGGGGCAGTGCTCTCGTGCCTCAGGATTTTCTATGCAACTGGACCGCGCTACAGGCTGGTTCGCCGGTGTCACCCATTGCCCCTCGCCGAACTTCAACACCCGCCCCGAGGGTGAGGTCATCTCCCTGCTGGTGATTCACAACATCAGCCTGCCGCCTGCGCAGTTCGGCACCGGCAAGGTCCAGGCGTTTTTCCAGAATCGCCTGGACCCCAACGAACACCCCTATTTCGACGGCATCAAGGATTTACGGGTGTCGGCGCATTTCTTCATCGAACGCGACGGCAAGGTCACCCAGTTCGTCTCCTGCCTGGACCGTGCCTGGCACGCCGGGGTTTCGTGCTTCGACGGGCGCCAGGCCTGCAACGACTTCTCCATTGGCATCGAGCTTGAAGGCACCGACGAGTTGCCCTTTACCGATGCCCAATACCACGTGCTCGAGCGATTGACCCGGCAGATCCAGGCGGCCTGGCCCGCCATCGGCCCACAGCGGATTCAAGGCCACAGCGACATTGCCCCGGGTCGCAAGACCGACCCTGGCCAGGCATTCGACTGGCCGCGCTACCGTGCGGCCCTCAAGGACAACGAGGACAGATCATGACTTTTCTGGTGTTGTTACTGGTGTTGTGGTTCGAGAAGTTCTCGGCCCTGCGCCAGCGACTGCAGCGCGATGGTTTTTTCCGCAGCGAATTGGCTCGCCTGGAGCGCAACGGTAAAAGCCATCCCTGGTGGGTGCTGGCGATTCTGGTGCTGCTGCCGGTGGCGCTGCTGGCCTTGCTGACCCATGTGCTCGAGCCGGTCGCCTATGGGTTGTTGGCGCTGCCGGTGCATTTGCTGGTGCTCATATACAGCCTCGGCCGAGGCGATGTGAAGGCCTCCCTGGGGCCCTTTCGCGATGCCTGGCGACGTGGCGACGAGCAAGCGGCTGTGCATGTGGCCGAACGCGACCTGGGCGTGACGGGCGATAGCGCCCAATCCTTGCTCGAACGGGTCCAGGGGCATTTGCTGTGGCAGGCCTACCAGAGTTTTTTTGCGGTCATTTTCTGGTATGTGCTGCTGGGGCCCGCCGCTGCGCTGGCCTATCGCTTGCTGGCGCTGACGGCCGAGCACGCCCGTCAACCGGCGTTGCAGGAGCGCGCCCAGCAATTGCGTCATGCCTTCGACTGGGCACCGGTACGGGTGCTGGGCGTGAGCTTTGCGCTGGTGGGCAATTTTGTCGCCGTGAGCCGGGTCATGCTGCATGAACTGCTCAACTGGAACATTACCGCCTCCCGGCTGATTGCCTCGGTAGGCCAGGTGGCGGGGGACATGCCCGCCAACACCGGGGCAGGCCCCGATGGCCTGGTCGGGCTGGACTCGCTGTGGGAGCTGTTGCTGCGCTCGGCGGTGCTCTGGTATGCCTGTTTTGCCCTGTGGACGGTGCTTGGCTGAGGCCGCTTGCGGGGCGGCCATTGGTCCGCCCCGCGGGCGTTTACCTTAAGTTACAAAACCCCCTTCCGATATACGTTATACAGGTGCCGGTGATGACCATCGGTGGCCTAGTGCCATTGTGCGCGCAATAACAATAAGAATCGGAGGGTGCACCCTTGAAGAGCCTGTTGTATCCGGCCATCGCGCTGATGAATCGACTGAGCTTCGGGATGAAGTTCAGCCTGATCAGTATTCTGTTTTTCCTGCCCATGCTGGTGACCAACTATTACCTGGTCCGCGACTCCTATCGCCAGTTCCATGCCACCCAGGTCGAGCTGCAGAGTCTGGAATTGCTAGGCAACAGCCTGGCCTTGCGTGGCGACCTGGAAACTCTCGGCAACCTGGTGCAGATCAATGCGGTGCTCGGGCAGTCGGGCAAGGCCAAAGACGTCGAGGCGCAGATCGCCAGCCTCGAACAACACGTCCAGGGCCGGGTTTCGGGGCTTTCGGCCGTAGTCGCCGATGAAGAGCAGGCCCGGGACTTTCACGCCGCGCGTGACGAAATGCTTTCGCAACTGAAGGCTGTCCAGGCAGAGTCGTCGCTGCAGAGCAAGGTCGCCATGCTGGACAAGCTGCTGGGCCAGGCCCAGGTGCTGAGCAAGATGATTGCCAGCCAGGCGGGGCTCAATCAGGACAGCGATTCGGCCGTCCGCCAACTCAGCGAACTGATGACCACGGTTACTCCCGAAGTCACCCAGGCGCTGGGCGAGGGGCGGGCAATGGGGGCGTATTCGCTGGGGCAGGGTTATCTCAACTCGGCGGTCAGTACCCGTTTTGAAGATTTGCTGCAGCGCCTGGATAAACTGGCTGCCGACTATGCGCTCAAGCTCCAGGACGCCCTGGCCACCGAGCCCGGCGCCCAGGCTACCCTGGGCAGCCTGGCCCAGCGCAGCCAGGCTTCGCTCAAGCAGGCCGGTGAGTTGTTCGAAGAACAGGTTGTGGTTGCCGATACCCTGGACGCCCCTTGGCCGGCGTTCTACCAGCAAGTCAGCGACCTGATGGCACAGACCTACGCATTGAACACGGCGACAGGCGAGTTCCTCAATCAGCTGTTGCAGGAGCGTCTTGCCGAGCATCGCCTGCACATGATCCTGCTGGTGTCGGCCCTGGCCTGCGTCTTCTTGTTGATCGTCTACCTCTACGGCGGCTTCTACGCCTCGACTCGCGACACGCTTACTTCCCTTGGCGCAGTGATGGACAAGGTCGCCGCGGGCGACATGACGGTGAATTTCCGGCCCAGCAGTCGCGATGAGCTGGGGGAACTGGGGCAGGTGTTCAATGGCACCGTGCAGCGGATTCATGACCTGATCGAGCAGGTCGGCCACACCGTGGTCGAGGTCGAGCGCCAGGCCGAGCAAGTGCATGCGGTGTCGGCACGCAGCAACCAGGCGGTCAGTGGCCAGCGCGGGCAGATCGAGCAAGTGGCCACGGCCATGAACCAGATGTCGGCCACTGCCCAGGAGGTGGCGCGCAGTGCAGCGGCGGCGGTCAACAGCGCCCACAGCGTGAACCAGGAGACCGTCAGCGGGCGCGGCCTGGTGGAGTCCCAGCAGGGCAATATTGCCCGCCTGGCCGGGGAAATCGACCAGTCGGTGGCGGTGATCCACCAGTTGGCCAGTGACAGCCAGGCTATCAGCCGGGTACTGGAGGTGATCAAGAGCATCGCCGAGCAGACCAACCTGTTGGCCCTCAATGCCGCTATCGAGGCGGCTCGGGCCGGGGAGCAGGGTCGTGGGTTTGCCGTGGTGGCCGATGAAGTCCGTACCCTGGCCAAGCGTACCCAGCAGTCGACCGAGGAAATCGAGCAAATGATCTCGCGCCTGCAGGGCGGCGTCGGTGCGGCGGTCAAGGCGATGGACGCCAGTCACCAGGTGGCGGCGGGTACGGTCGGTCAGTCGCAGCAGGTGCAGCAGGCGCTGGAGAACATCCTCGGCGCGGTGGGCAGTATCGTCGACCAGAACCAGCAGATTGCCGCTGCGGTAGAGCAACAGACGGCAGTGGCCCAGGACATCGACCAGAACATCGTCGAGATCAACCGGGCAGCGGAACACACCACCCAGGGCGCGCACCAGACCGAGGACGCCAGCCGCCAGCTGTCAGCCCAGGTGATGGAACTCAAGCGCTTGATCGGTGCATTCAGGGTGTGAGTGATGTTGCTGAACTTTTCCACGCTGTGACAAAGTAGCGCCCTGAAGGATTCCAGGGAGCCGGATGTGTCGGCAACGCCGCGGGTGTAGTCTCACCCTCACAGCAACGGAACCTCGAGTCCCCGCGATTCGGCTCCCTCAGCAAATTCACTGACGAGGTACAGACATTGGCCATCATCCATCCTAAAGTTCGCGGTTTTATCTGCACCACTACGCACCCGACCGGTTGCGAGCTCAACGTACGTGATCAGATCGAAGCCACCCGCAAACAGGGCGTGCGCAAGGATGGTCCGAAGAAGGTCCTGGTCATCGGTGCATCCAGCGGCTACGGCCTGGCGGCTCGCATCACCGCCGCCTTCGGTTTTGGCGCCGATACCCTGGGCGTGTTCTTCGAGAAGCCGGGCACCGAGACCAAGCCGGGTACCGCTGGCTGGTACAACGCTGCAGCCTTCGACAAGTTCGCCAAGGCCGAAGGCCTGTACAGCAAGTCGATCAACGGTGACGCCTTCTCCGACGAAGCCCGCGCCAAGGTGATCGAACTGATCAAGAACGAAATGGGCGGCCAGGTCGACCTGGTGGTCTACTCGCTGGCATCGCCGGTGCGCAAGCTGCCGCAGACCGGTGAACTGGTACGCTCGGCGCTCAAGCCTATCGGCCAGCCGTACAAGTCGACCGCCATCGACACCAACAAAGACACCATCATCGAAGCGTCCATCGAGCCTGCGACCGAGCAGGAAATCGCCGATACCGTGACCGTGATGGGCGGACAGGACTGGCAGCTGTGGATCGACGCCCTGGACGGTGCCGGCGTACTGGCGCCACAAGCGCGCACCGTGGCCTTCAGCTACATCGGTACCGAAATCACCTGGCCGATCTACTGGCACGGCGCGCTGGGCAAGGCCAAGCAAGACCTGGACGAAACCGCCAAGCGACTGAACAGCAAGGTGGGCGGTGGTGCCAATGTCGCGGTACTCAAGTCGGTGGTGACCCAGGCCAGCTCCGCCATTCCGGTGATGCCGCTGTACCTGTCGATGGTCTTCAAGATCATGAAGGAAAAGGGTGTTCACGAAGGCACCATCGAGCAACTGGACCGCTTGTTCCGTGACCGCCTGTACCGGGCCGATGGCGCGCCGGCGGCGCTGGACGAAGAAGGTCGCCTGCGCCTGGACGACTGGGAACTGCGCGATGACGTGCAGGACGCCTGCAAGGCACTGTGGCCAACCGTGACCACCGAAAACCTGTTCACCGCGACCGACTACGAGGACTACAAGCGCGAGTTCCTCAAGCTGTTCGGCTTCACGCGCCAGGATGTGGACTACGACGCCGACGTGGCCACTGACGTGAAGTTCGACTGCATCGAACTGTAAGTACCCCGTCATCGCCGCTCCCGCTTGTGCAGGGGCGGCGATTTGCTTGAGGTTCGTGACATGAGCAGCCTCGAAAGTTTTCCGCCCCTGCCGCTTTCCAGCAACACCGCACACGCCTTTCGCGAACGGGCTGCCGACGGTTACACCCTCGGTGGTTTCAGTTGGCGCCATGCCCTGCCGGACAGCACCCGCCCGGTAGTGATCATCAACGCTGCCACCTCGGTACGTTGCAGCTACTACGCCCGCTTTGCCCAATACCTGTTCAGCCATGGTTTCGATGTCATGACCTATGACTATCGCGGCATTGGCGTGTCGCGCCCGGCATCGATGCGGCATTTCAAGGCCAGCTGGACCGACTGGGGCTCCCTGGATTTCGAGGCGATGTTGCAACGCGCCGCCCGCGAGTTCCCGGGGCAACCCATCGATGTGGTCGGTCATAGCTTCGGTGGTTGTGCGGCGGGTTTGGCGGCGTCGGCCGACCAGTTGCGCAGGCTGGTCACGGTGGGGGCACAGTTCGCCTACTGGCGTGATTACGCCCGTGACAGTCGCTGGCAGTTGTTCGGCAAATGGCATGTGCTCATGCCGCTGCTGACGCGGGTGTTCGGTTATTTTCCCGGCAAGCGGCTGGGTTGGCTGGAAGACACCCCGGCGGGGGTAGTGAAGGATTGGAGCACCCTGACTGCGGCCTACGAGCGGCGCCCCAGTGGCAAGACGCTTGGGCAATTGCCGTTTGCCAGGGTCAAGGCGCAAACCCTGGCCATCAGCCTGACCGATGACCCGTTCGGCACCGTGGCGGCCATCGAGCGGCTATTGGGGTATTTCGAATCCAGTGCGCGAAGTCATTTGCGCATCGCCCCTGCGGATATCGATGAAGCGCAGATCGGGCATTTTGCTTTTTTCCACAATCGCTTCCAAACCCGGCTTTGGCCAATTGCCCTGCAGTGGCTCCAGCAGGGGCAACTGGCCGACGGTACGCCAGGCAGCGTGGTGACGCTTAGCGAGCGGTGAGCGGCTGGGCGTCGAACTTCACCCCGGCCAGGCCGTGCTGGATCAGTGCACGGATGTTGGCGTGGTCGCTGCCCTCGGGCGTTGCCAGCACCGAACGGTAGTGCTCGCCGAAGGCCAGCAAGGCTTCCTGATCGCTGAAACCCTCGAGCAGGGCCAGGCCCAGGGTCTTGCAGGAGCCTTCGTTCTGCCCGGCGGCGTTTTCGACGCCCCCATTGTTGAAGGCTTGGGGCTGGTAGTCGTAGTGCGCTGCGATGAATGCCAGGGTGTCGGCGAAGAGGTGCTCGCCGCTGTTCAGGCGTTGGCGCAGGGTGTTCAGATCAGTCATTAGGCTTTCCTTTGGCGAACGCCGCCTGTTGTTCGGCGCTGGCTTCTTTCTGGTATTGGGCTTTCCATTCGGCATACGGCATGCCGTAGACCACTTCGCGGGCCTCATCCATGCTCAGGTCGATCTGGCGTTCGTCGGCCGCGGCCTTGTACCACTTGGACAGGCAGTTGCGGCAGAAGCCGGAGAGGTTCATCAGGTCGATGTTCTGCACATCCTTGCGGCTGTCCAGGTGGGCAACCAGCCGGCGGAAGGCGGCGGCTTCGAGTTCAAGCTTCTGTTGATCGTTCATGGTCGTTCTCGTGACAAGGGCGATTCAGTCTACTGCGATGCGGTTCTTCAGGTGGCGGCCGCCGTTGATCACGACGTTGCTGCCGGTGCTGTACTGGCTTTCGAGCAGGAACCGCACCGCCTCGATCAGCGGCTGGGCGCCGGGCTCGAATTCCAGCAGGGCCTTTTTCAGGGTTTGCCGGCGGTAGGCCTCGTCGCTGTTTTCCTTGAGGATCAGCAGCCCGGGCAGGATCGCGTTGACCCTCACCACCGGTGCATATTTTTCGGCGAACGACAGCACCATGTTCTGCAGCGCGGCCTTGGTGGCGGCATAGCCGATGTGGCTCTTGCTGCCGCGCGAAGAGGTCTCGTCGCAGATGTGGATGATATCGGCCTTGTCCAGTTTCAGCAGTTGCTCGCCCAGCGCCAGGTTCAGGTGGTAGGGCGCCTCGACGTGCAGCTTGAACATGGTATTGAGGTTGGCCAGGTCGTCATCGAGCCACAACGAGGCGTTGTGGATGATCGCCCGCAGGCCATCGTAGTTGCTCTTGAGATGGTCGATCAGGGCCAGGCGGTCTTGCTCCTGGCACAGGTCGGCCTGGAACTGGATGATGTTGGGGTGGGCCGCATCGGGGCTTTTGCTGCGGCTGGCGCTGACCACGGTATGGCCGGCCTGCGCCAGGTTCAGGGCCAGCGCCAGCCCGACTCGCTGGCTGGCTCCGGTGACAAGAATTGGGCTCTTCATGGTGGGGGCGGTCAACTTTCACTGGTTCGCTTGGATAACCCCCAGCATACCCGAACTAGGCTGGATTGCGCGCGCCCTGCGGCCTGGCGCTACGGGCCGGGGCGTTGAGCCAGTTGGCCAGCAGGCGGGTCGACAACGGAATGAACAGATACACCATCAACGGCGTAAGCCCCAAAGTGCTGACCAGTATGCGTGGTACCAGGTCAAGGGCGCCGAGCCAGTGGCCGAACAGCAGGTTGAACAGCAGCGAAACCGGAAAGAACGCCAGCCAGATGGCGACGGCCTGCTTCCAGCGCGGCGGGCGCTGCACCGGATTGGTGCCAAACCAGCCATCCAGGCCGCTGGCCCGCAACTCCTGCGGTTGTTCGAACAGGCCGTTGCCCCGGGTGAGCCAGGCCTTGCGCGAGGCAGAGTGTTCCCACGCCTGCATGGTCTGCTCGTTGGTGAAGCGGAAGATGATCTGGAACTCGTCGCCTTGCGCAGGCGGCGCAAGCACGCCCGAGCCCAGGTAGCCGGTAAAGTCGGTGGCCAGTTGTTCGCCTTCGTGCAGCCAGGCCATCAGGTCCTGATAGCGGCCTTGGGCACCGCGGCGCGTCACCATCAGGGTGACGGGTGGGGTAGACATCGTGTATCTCCTGGCATCTGGGCGTGGCGGGTGGCCTGCCCAAGGAATGTCGCCCGGGGTGATGGGCGGCATCTGGCTGCATGCAAAAAACGGGCGCGGATTATTGCCGAAAATATCTGACCCGTCAGTGCTGGCAAACACGTCGTGCTGTCCGAAATGCCAATGGTCGTGTTTCCACCCCCGGAGTAGAATGCCCGTTGGCCCTTGAATCGTGGTTTTCCGGCAATGATCGAACCTGCCCAGCCTGCGTTGAACCCCGGCGATCTCGAGCACGAGGAGCTGTTTCCCATTCGTGAAGTGTCGCGCCTGACTGGCATCAACCCGGTCACCCTGCGAGCTTGGGAGCGCCGGTATGGGCTGATCCAGCCCACGCGCACCGAAAGTGGGCACCGCCTGTACTCCCAGGCCGATATCGATGAAGTGCGCAGTATCCTCGGCTGGATCGAGCGGGGGGTAGCGGTCAGCAAGGTCGGCAAGATCCTCGCCCGCAGCCACAGCCTCAAGACCCAGGCAGAACCGCAGCACAACCCTGCGTTCCAGAACGATTTCAAGCAGTGGCAGCTACAACTGCGCCAGGCCGTACGGGCCTTCGACGAGCGGCGGCTGGGGCAGGTGTATGGCCAGGTATTCGGCAGTTATCCACTGGTGGTGGCATTCCAGGACATCCTCATGCCGGTGTGGCAGGAACTGCGCAGCACGCGCGAAGCCTTCGGGCAGACCAGCGAATGGCTGTTTCTCGATGGTTTTTTGCGGGGACGGGTGCTGCAGCGCCTGCAACTGGCCGAAGAGCAGCAGGAGGTGAGGGTTGTGCTGGCGGCCATTCCCGATCATTGCCGGGAACTGGAGCTGCTGGTGGCGGCATTGCTGCTGGGTAGCAGTGAAATTGCCGTGACGGTGTTGAGCCTGGGGCAACCGGTGGAGGAGTTGGCGCTGGTTTGCGAGCACATGGCGCCCCATGCCCTGGTGCTGTACTCCAACCACCCGCCGGCGCTGGACCTGCCCAAGCGCCTGGCACGCCTGGCCCTGGCACTGGAGTGCCCGTTGTTACTGGCGGGGGAGGCGGCGGACCTGGCTCAGGACAGCCTGGTCGGTTCGCAGGTGGCTTGCCTTGGCAGCGAGGCACGCCTGATGCGTCGCCGCCTGCAGCAATACCTGGATGGTCACCTGGATAGCTGAGGGTGAAGCTCCGGGTGCGCCTGGCGATGGGCCTGGAGGATGAACTCGCGTAGCCGTTCGATTTCCTGAGGCTGGGTGGTGCTGAGGTTGTAGGCCGCCAGACTGTCGCCGGTGCGCCGTTGCAGCACGCCCTGCAGGGCAATCGGCGAACCGTTGGCCGGGGTGAACCAGAGGTTGAAGGTCTTGGGGGGCTCGGGCTGGTCGCGAATTTCGATCAGCACGCCTTTAAAGGAAATTTCCCGTACCCACAGGCCTGCACTCAGGCCCAACTCGTCTTCCAGTGCCACCGGTTCGTCCAGGGTCAAGCGCCATGGCCGGACCGTGGGGCCTTGTTCGTAGATGTTCGGCGCCCCGAGCTGAAGGTGCAGGGAGTGGAATTCGTCTTCGACCAGTTGCAGCGCAAAGGTCATTTGCTGATTGTCGAACTGTGCCTGCAGGGTGACCTGTTCCTGGGCGATCAGCCGGGTCAGCAGGTCTTTGATCTCGCTGCCGCCATTGACCAGCAGACGTGACGCCGGCTCAGCCATCGCGGGCTGTGACGTGTGCTGCATGGACCTGATGAAATCCAGCTCATCCTGAGTCAGGAGGGCATCTGCTTGCATGATCGAACTCGAAAATGTCAGTCGTGAATGCATTTCTTCACCGAGATGGACAGCCAAACGGTGGTTTAGTTTTTTACCGTTGGTCGCTTTCCAGTTCGGCAATGCGTGCCCGAGCCTGCGCAAGCTCACGTTCCAGTTCGATCACCCGCTGTTCGGCCTCGACCTGGCGGCTGACATCTTTCTGGATGCCGATGAAGTACTTGAGCTGGTCGGCTTCGTTGTACACCGGGGTGATCGACAGCTCGTTCCAGAAGGCACTGCCGTCCTTGCGGTAGTTGCGCAGGATCTCCCGACTGGGCTGGCCGCTCTTGATGGCCTCACGGATCAGGCGGCGGGGCGCCTGCTCACGGTCGTCGTTCTGCAGGAAGCGGCAGTCGCGGTAGAGGATATCGTTGGCGTCGTAGCCGGTCAGGCGCTCGAACGCCGGGTTCACGTAGATCAGGATGGTGTCGTCGTCGCCTTCCTGTTCGGCGACCACGATGCCATCGTTGGAGGCGTCAATCATGCGTTGCAGCAGTTTGGCGTTGATCATCGAATAGTTCGCAAGGTCTATTGGAGCGAGCACGGCGGCTGATTCTAGTTTATTGGTCGGGGACTCACACCTGGAGAGTGAGGCCTTTTGCCAGTGTCCGATGTTAGTATCCTACGTTTTTACTCAGTTTCGGAATCCACTATGAAAGTCGCCATCCTTTCCGGTTCGGTCTACGGCACGGCCGAAGAAGTCGCACGGCATGCCGAATCCCTGCTCAAGGCCGCAGGTTTCGAGGCCTGGCACGCTGCCCGCGCCACCTTGCAGGACCTCCAGGGCTTTGCGCCCGACGCTTTTCTGGCCGTGACCTCGACCACTGGCATGGGTGAGTTGCCGGATAACCTGATGCCGTTGTTCAGCGAAATTCGCGATGTGCTGCCCGCCGCCTGGCGCGGCCTGCCCGGTGCGGTGATCGGCCTGGGTGACTCCAGCTACGGCGATACTTTCTGTGGGGGTGGCGAGCAGTTGCGCGAGCTGTTCGCCGAGCTGGGTGTCAATGAAGTGCAGCCGATGCTGCGCCTGGATGCCAGTGAAACCGTCACGCCTGAGACTGATGCCGAGCCGTGGCTGGCAGAGCTCATCGCTAAACTGCGAGGCTGATCACGACGACTGCGGTTGCTCGCGCAGCAACTGCAGCCAGGCCTGCGCGGCGCGTGACAGATAGGCGCCCTGGCGCCAGATGAAGGCGATGTCCCAGCGCAGGTCGGTGGGCTCGCTCAACGCCAGGCGGACCACGCCGGGGCGTTCCAGTCCCCTAGCCACCACGCTGGGCAGCAACACAACTCCCTGGCCAGCCGCCACCAGCGCTGCGAGAAAGTCGGCCTGGCCACTACGGCCTCCCTCCCGGGGAGTGAACCCCAGTTGCTGGCAGGCACTGAGCAAACGATCGTTGAGTACGAAACTGCGCTGATACAGCAGGAACGGCGTGTCGGCCAGTTGTGCCAGGCTGACCTGGCCGGCATCGGCCAGTGGATGATCGACAGGCAACAGCGCATCGAGCGGTTCGTTGCAAAAGGGCTGGTAGGCGAATGCCGGGTCATTGGGCGTGAGGCTGCCGCCCAGTTCCAGTTCGCCGCTTTGCACGGCTTGTTCGACACTGCGGCTGCCACCTTCGAGCAAATGGATGCCGATGTTCGGGTAGCGACGCCGGTACTCGGCGAACAACCCGGCGAACAGCGCATCGCTACCCAGCAGGGGCAGGCCGAGGCGCAGTTCGCCACGGCCCAGATGGCTCAAGTCGTCGAGTTCGTTTTGCAGTTCCTGGCGCAGGCGCAGCATGGCTTCGCCACGCTCCAGGACGATCTTGCCGGCAGCGGTCAGGTGCAGGTGCGAGCCCTGGCGTTCAAGCAAGGGCGTGCCCAGGTCCTGTTCCAGTTGGGCCACTTGCTTGCTTACTGCCGACTGGCTGATGTGCAAGGTATGGGCGGCCTGGGTGAAGCCACCGCGATGGACCACTTCGATAAAACTGCGCAGCTGTTTGAATTCCATGTTCGTGATTCCATTGTGGAATGGAAGCAAGTCTAACAATTCGCTTTTGGCGTGTGGGGCAGGCTTCTAGAATGAAGGCCTGAAGAGGTCCCCTGCGATGAAACCCGCGTCTATCAAACGATTCCTGCGCTTGCTCGTCGAGCTTGCGGTCTTTCTTGGTCTCTATCTGTTCGGCGGCCAGTTGGCTGCCTGGCTGGGCTGGCCGATCCCGGGCGGGGTCATGGGCCTGGCCTTGCTGTTGCTGCTGTTCGCCCTGGGCTGGTTGAAGCCTGCCACCCTGCAACTGGGTGCGGGCCTGCTGATGGCCGAGATGCTGCTGTTCTTTATCCCTGCCCTGATGAGCCTGCTCGACTATGGCAGCCTGATGCGTGACGAAGGTTGGCGGATCTTGCTGGTGATCGGCGTCAGCACCTTGATGGTCATGGTGATGACGGCGGTGACTGTGGAGTGGGTGTGTCGCTGGAGGATGCGCCATGACGCTTGAGCCCATGCCTCTGTTCTGGTTGGCGCTGACCCTGCTGGCCTACCTGGGCAGCCGCTGGTTGTACCGGCGCACGGGCCGCTACCTGCTTTCTCCACTGATCCTGGTGCCCGCCCTGTTGCTGGCGGTCGCGGTGCCCTTGCACACGGCCTATGCCGAGTACGCGCGCAACACCCATTGGCTGATGTCGGTGCTGGGCCCGGTCACGGTGGCCTTTGCCGTGCCGATCTGGCAGCAGCGCACCTTGCTGGCGCGGCACTGGCCGGCCTTGTCGCTGGGCATGCTGGTGGGCAGTGCGGCGTCGATCGGCAGTTCCTGGGGGCTGGCGCACCTGCTGGCGCTGGACAATTCGGTGAGCTTGTCGTTGTTGCCGCGCTCGATCACCACCCCGTTTGCCATGCCCCTGGCCCGTGACCTGGGTGGGGTGCCGGAGCTGACGGCAGTGTTCGTAATGTTTACCGGGGTACTGGGTGCCCTGTTCGGCGGGGTACTGCTCAAGTTCCTGCCGCTGCGCACAGCTTTGGCCCGTGGTGCGCTGTTCGGAGTCGGTGCCCATGGTGCGGGCGTCAGTCGAGCTCATGAGGTAGGCGGCGAGGAAGGCTCTGTTGCGGGGCTGGTGATGGTCCTCACCGGGTTGCTCAACCTGTTTGCCGCGCCACTGCTCACAGTGTTGTTGTGATGCGCCTCTCTATTTGACCGGCTGACTCACAGGGTCAATAAGCTGGCTGCCAATGCAACTCACCTGCGAACCAGTACTGGCTAGACTGGATCCAATAGAGCACACGAATGTGCCGAGGTGATTGCAATGACCGCAGCCGCTGCCTTGCTCAGTGCGACCTACATCTACCGACTGGGACGCCCCTGATGCCTTTGGCCGAGATTCCATTGTGTGTCTGGAGGACCCGGGGCCTGAGCTTCTCGTTCCGAGACCAGAACATTCGATACTGGACGGCAGGGCAAGGTGAACCCCTGCTGCTTATCCACGGATTTCCCACCGCGAGCTGGGATTGGCACTACCTGTGGGCGCCACTGGCCCAACGTTTTCGGGTAATTGCCTGCGACATGCTCGGTTTTGGTGATTCGGCAAAGCCGCTGCATCACCGCTACAGCCTGATGGAGCAGACCGATCTGCAGCAGGCGTTGCTCAAGCACCTGCAGGTCGACCAGCCCGTGCACTTGCTGGCGCATGATTACGGCGCCAGCGTCTCCCAAGAACTGTTGGCGCGCCACCATGAGGGGCGAGCGCAGGTCGCCAGTTGTGTATTCCTCAATGGGGGCCTGTTTCCCGAACGGCACCGGGCGTTGCTGATCCAGAAGCTGCTGCTCAGCCGCCTGGGGTGGCTGGTGGGGCGCTCGTTCGGGCGTGATGACCTGGTACGCCATGTCACGCAGATCTACGGGCCTTGCACCCATCCCAGCGAAAGCGCGCTGGACGACTACTGGAGCCTGATCGCCACGAACCGCGGTACGCGGATCCTGCACAAACTGGTTGCCTATGTACCCGAGCGCACGACCTATCGCGAACGGTGGGTTGGCGCCTTGATGAGCAAAGCGGTGCCGTTGCGCTTTATCAACGGTGCGGTCGACCCGGTGTCCGGGGCACACATGCTCGAGCGCTACAACGAACTGGTACCCGACCCCGACTCGGTGTCGCTGCATGGCATCGGCCATTACCCCCATACCGAAGCGCCGGTACAGGTGCTGCGCCATTACCTGGAATTCCGTGAGCAGCCGCTGGCGCACATTCCCCAGAAAGTCGCCTGGTCGTGATCGGCCGGGCGCAACCCATCATCGCTTGACCTTATTGCCTGCCATTCACCCTGTGCCCGCTTGATTGTGTGCCGGCTGGTGCTGGCCGACACTCGGGCATCCCTTGCCGAATTGCTGGAGTGTTGAGCATGAACGATTCACTGCGCCTGGACGAAAAAGTGGTCATTGTCACTGGAGCCGGTGGTGGCCTGGGGCAGGCACATGCCTTGCTGTTCGCCCGCCATGGGGCGCGGGTGGTGGTCAACGACCTGGGCGGCTCGACCCATGGCGAAGGGGCCAGTACCTCGGCCGCCGACCGGGTGGTGGCGCAGATTCGCGAGGCAGGTGGCACGGCGGTGGCCAACCATGACTCGGTCAGCGACGGCCAGCGGATCGTCGAGCAAGCGCTGGACACCTTCGGCCGGGTCGATGTGCTGGTCAACAATGCTGGCATCCTGCGCGACAAGACATTCCACAAGATGGAAGACAGCGACTGGGAGCAGGTGTACCAGGTGCATGTCGAAGGCGCCTACAAGGTCACCCGCGCTGCCTGGACGCACCTGCGCGAACAGAATGGCGGGCGGGTGGTGTTCACCTCGTCGACCTCGGGCATCTACGGCAATTTCGGCCAGGCCAATTACGGCATGGCCAAGCTTGGCCTGTACGGCCTGACCCGCACCCTGGCCATTGAAGGACGCAAGCACGGCATCCTGGTCAACGCCATCGCACCCACCGGCGGCACGCGCATGACCGAAGGGTTGCTGCCACCGCAAGTGTTCGAACAGCTCAAGCCTGAACTCGTCAGCCCGTTGGTGGTGTATCTGGGAAGCGAACGGTGCCAGGACACTGGCGGCCTGTATGAAGTGGGGGGCGGCTGGATCGGCAAGGTGCGCTGGGAGCGCAGCCTGGGTGTGGGCTTCAACCCCCATGAAGGCTTCTCGCCGGAGGATGTGGCTGCCAACTGGGAGCGCATCGGCAATTTTGATAACGCCGTGCATCCCCACGACACCCTGGAGGCGTTGCAGCAGATGATGGCCAATCTGCAGAAGTATCAATAAGGCTCAAGCCCTGTGGTTGTGGTCGCCAACCGAAGTTACCTATGCTGGACGGCCACGATCGATACAGGAGTACAAGGGATGTACGAGTCCAAGAACGACGCCGTCATTTCGCCTCGCCAGTTTCGCTGGCGCCTGATGTGGCATGCCGTGGCAGCCTGCCTGCTGCTGATCGGCTCGGTACTGTTGGGGGTGGTGGGGCACCTGTACTTCGAGCCGCACATTCCGTTGCATGACGCCATTTTCAACGCCACTTTGCTGCTGGGTGGGGTGGGGCCGGTAATTCTCCCGCAGAGCATCGGTGGCAAGCTGTTCTTCGCCGGCTACGGCCTGTATGTAGGGCTGGTATTCGTCGCCACTATCGGCTTGATCTTCGCGCCAATCGCTCACCGCTTGCTGCACCGTTTTCATTTCGACGACAGCGATGACGACTGACCTGCGCGCATAAAAAAGGCCGCTACAGACGTAGCGGCCAAGTAAGACGCAGATCAAGGAGCTTCAAAATCAACGTCGGTGAACCTGGTGCCGGACCAGCGGGGTGTTCACGCCTTGAGTGTCCGGCCTGGAGGGCCTGTTGCTACAGTGCCGTCCTGGTGCAAACAGAATAAGCCGCTGACCCTCAAGGAAAAATAGCGGCTGCTGACAATCACTGTTACACACTGGGCAACAGTGCCGTGTCGCTAACGTTAGCCCAGGCACCTGTTAATGACTGTGATTCTTTGTGAATAGTTCACCGGGCTTCTTCGTAGCCCATGCGCCAGCTGATCTGCCTGGCCGCTGCCAGCAGTTGCTGTGCCGCCGGGCCTTGCTCGTCGGCATGGAAGATCGACGTCGGGCCGACCACGGTCAGCACTGCGGCAATCTTGCCGACCGCATTGAACACCGGGGCCGAGAGCGCATCGACACCCGGCATCAACAAGCCGTGGACATGGTGCAGGCCGCGTTCACGGATGCTGGCGAACAGCGTCTCGTATTCGCTGGCGCCTTGGCCGAGGACCACCAGTTCCTGGTCACGCAGTTCGATGGTTTCGCGCTCCGGCAAGTAGGCGCCGAACACCAGCCCCGTCGATGAACTGAGCAGCGGCAGCACCGAGCCAATCTGGGTCACTACGGTCACGGCGCGTACCGCAGGTTCGATGTTGACCACGGTAGCGCCCTGATTACCCCATACGGCGATAAAGCAGCTTTCGTTCAAATCGTCGCGCAATTGCGACAGCGGCATCGCCGCGACCTTCAGCACATCCATTCCACCCAGGGCCGCAAGCCCCACGCGCAAGGCTTCGCGGCCCAGGCCATAGTGGTTGGTGGCCGGGTTCTGCTCGGCAAAGCCACTGGCGATCAGGGCTTGCAGGTAGCGATGGACCTTGCTGGCTGGCATGTCGACATGCTCGGCCAGGCGTGAAAGCGAGGTTGATGGCGACAACTGGGCCAGGGCCTTGAGGATGTCGGTGCCGACTTCGGCCGAGCGGACCTTCTGTTTGCCGGCGCTGTCGGCGGGGGAGCTGGCTTTGGCCATGGTGCGTTCGATCCGGGTTGTCCAGGTGGGCGTCTTTATAGCTTGACGGTCTTCGTCAATCAAATTACGTTATGCGTAATGTAATTACGATAAAAATAACGCAGAAGCGCTGCCCCGGTGAACGACTTGCAGCCAACTGCCATCAACCGGCCTGCATTGGGCCCGGAGGCTCGATGAACCTCGATAGCACCCCCGTCCTCGACTACCTGAGTGGATTTGGCAACGAATTCGCCAGCGAAGCCTTGCCCGGCGCCTTGCCGGTGGGGCAGAACTCGCCGCAAAAAGCGCCCTACGGCCTGTATGCCGAGCTGTTCTCAGGCACCGCCTTCACCATGACCCGCAGCGAAATGCGCCGCACCTGGATGTACCGCATCCGGCCTTCGGCCCTGCATCCGCGTTTCGAGCGCCTGGAGCGACAACTGGCCGGTGGCCCGCTGGGCCAGGTTACGCCCAACCGCTTGCGCTGGAGCCCGCAGGCGTTGCCGAGCGAGCCGACCGACTTCATCGATGGCTGGGTGGCCATGGCCGCGAACTCGGCGAGCGAGAAGCCGGCCGGCATCAGCATCTACAACTACAGCGCCAACCGCTCCATGGAGCGGGTGTTCTTCAACGCCGACGGCGAGCTGCTGCTGGTGCCGGAACTGGGTCGCCTGCGCATCGTCACCGAGTTGGGCGTGCTGGACGTCGAGCCGCTGGAAATCGCCGTGCTGCCGCGCGGCTTGAAGTTCCGCGTCGAATTGCTCGACAAGCAGGCCCGTGGCTACCTTGCCGAGAACCATGGCGCACCGCTGCGCATTCCGGACCTGGGGCCGATCGGCAGCAACGGCTTGGCAAACCCTCGGGATTTTCTCGCACCGGTCGCGCACTATGAGGACCACCAGGGCCCGGTGCAGCTGGTGCAGAAGTTCCTCGGCGAACTGTGGGGTTGCCAGCTCAATCATTCGCCGCTGGATGTGGTGGCCTGGCACGGTAACAACGTGCCCTACAAGTACGACCTGCGTCGCTTCAACACCATCGGCACGGTCAGCTTCGACCATCCGGACCCGTCGATTTTCACCGTGCTCACTTCGCCAACCAGCGTGCCCGGCATGGCCAACCTAGACTTCGTCATCTTCCCGCCACGCTGGATGGTGGCCGAGAACACCTTCCGTCCACCGTGGTTCCACCGCAACCTGATGAACGAGTTCATGGGCCTGATCCAGGGCGCCTACGATGCCAAGGCCGAAGGCTTCCTGCCTGGCGGCGCGTCCCTGCACAGCTGCATGAGCGCCCACGGCCCGGATGCAGAGACCTGCACCAAGGCCATCGCCGTGGACCTTGCACCGAACAAGATCGACAACACCATGGCCTTCATGTTCGAGACCAGCCAGGTGCTGCGTCCGAGCCGCCATGCGCTTGAGTGCCCGCAATTGCAGGCCGACTACGATAGTTGCTGGGCCACGTTGCCGAGCACCTTCACCCCGAATCGGAGATAACCCATGAATCAGTCCGCCATTGCCCGCAGTTGGGTCGAACACGCCAACGGGCATCGCGATTTTCCGCTGCAGAACCTGCCGCTGGGGATCTTCACCCATAACGACCAGGCCAAGCGCTGCGGCGTGGCCATTGGCGATGCCATTCTCGACCTTGAGGGCGCGCTGGCTGCCGGCCTGTTCGAGGGCCAGGCCCGTGCTGCGGTCGAAGCGACCCGGGGCGGTTCGCTGAACGCCTTCTTCGCCCTGGGCCGTGCTGCCCGCGTAGCGCTGCGCGAGCGCCTGCTGGAACTGCTGGGCGAGCACAGCGAGCACCAGGCGGCCCTCCAGCCACTGCTGCTGGCAAGCAGCGCCTGTCAATTGCACCTGCCCGCGCAGATCGGCGACTACACCGACTTCTATGTCGGCATCGAGCACGCCAAGAACGTCGGCAAGTTGTTCCGCCCCGACAACCCGCTGCTGCCCAACTACAAGTACGTGCCGATCGGCTACCACGGCCGCGCCTCGACCATTCGCCCATCAGGCACCGACGTGCGCCGCCCCAAGGGCCAGACCCTTCCGGCCGGGCAGAGCGAGCCGAGCTTCGGCCCGTGCGCGCGCCTGGACTACGAACTGGAGTTGGGTATCTGGATTGGCCAGGGCAACGAGATGGGCGAGTCGATCCCGGTAGCCGAGGCTGCCGAGCACATCGCCGGTTTCTGCCTGCTCAATGACTGGTCGGCCCGTGACATCCAGGCCTGGGAGTACCAGCCGCTGGGGCCGTTCCTGTCCAAGAGCTTCATCTCGAGCGTTTCCCCCTGGGTCGTCACCGCCGAGGCGCTGGAGCCATTCCGATGTGCCCAGCCTGCACGTCCCGAAGGCGATCCGCAGCCGCTGTCGTACCTGTTGGATACCCGTGACCAGGCGGGCGGCGCCTTCGACATCGAACTCGAAGTGCTGCTGCTGACCGAACGCATGCGTGAGCAAAACCTGCCAGCCCATCGCCTGACCTTGAGCAATACTCTAAGCATGTACTGGACCGTGGCGCAGATGGTTGCCCACCACAGTGTCAACGGTTGCCAGTTGCAGCCGGGCGACCTGTTCGGCTCGGGCACGCTGTCGGGGGCCCAGCCTGGCCAGTTCGGCAGCCTGCTGGAGATTACCCAGGGCGGCAAGGAGCCCGTGCAACTGGCGTCTGGCGAGGTGCGCAAGTTCCTTGAAGACGGTGACGAGATCATTCTGCGTGCCCGTTGCGTGCGCGACGGCGTGGCGTCGATAGGGTTCGGCGAATGCCGCGGCAAGATCCTTCCGGCACATTGAGAGGGCAGGGCCATGGATCTGTTCAACTATTACCGCTCGACCTCGTCCTACCGTGTGCGGATTGCCCTGGCGCTCAAGCAACTTGAGTACCAGTACGTGCCGGTCAACCTGCTCAAGGGCGAGCAAGCGCAGCCTGGCTTCCTGGCACTCAACCCTCAGGGGCGGGTGCCGGCACTGCGGATCGACTCCGGTGAACTGCTGGTGCAGTCGCCGGCGATCATCGAGTACCTGGAAGAGGTTTATCCTCAACCGGCGCTGTTGCCCGAGGATCACGTCGTGCGCGCCCGGGTACGAGGGGTGGCTGCGTTGATCGGTTGCGACGTGCATCCGCTGCACAATGTCAGCGTGCTCAAGCAACTGCGTGAGCTGGGCCACGATGAAGACCAGGTCAACCAATGGATTGCCCATTGGATCAGCCAGGGCCTGGCGGCGGTGGAACAATTGATCGGCGACGAGGGCTTCTGCTTTGGAGAAGAACCGGGACTCGCGGATGTGTACCTGATTCCGCAGCTGTATGCGGCCGAACGTTTCAATATCAGCCTTGCCGACTATTCGCGGATCCGCCGCGTGGCGGCACTGGCCGAACAGCACTCGGCGTTCATCCAGGCGCACCCGTCCCGGCAGCCTGACAACCCTTGAGCTAATGCAGCGAGGGCGTCAGCGGCGGCAGTTGGCCAAGGCGCTCGGTAAGGCGCAGGCGCTGGATCGGGTCATCGCTGAGCAGCAGGGCATACTCCAGGTCGAAGCGTTCGGCCTGGGGGCAGTCCAGGTGCTGGTAAAGCGTAGCCCGGGCCAGGTAGTCGCTGGCGGTCGCCGGCCCCAACTGCAGTACGCGCTCGGCATCCTTGAGGGCGGCCAGGTCGTCGTCATGGGTGGAGTGAAGTTGGCGCAGGTTGCGTGACAGGCGCTGCAGCATCTGCTGCGGGGTGGCCGTCAGCAGGTGCTCGGCGTTGAGCTGCAGTTGCGGGCCGAACTGTCGTCCCAGCAGTTCGCGGCAGTCGGCGGGGTAAAGCCTGCGGCCGCCGCAAGGGTCGAGCAGGTGATCGGCGCCGGGTACGCGCAGCAGGAAATGCCCGGGAAAATTCACCCCTTCCATCGGAATCGACAGGCCTCGGGCCAGTTCCAGGGTCAGCAGCGCCAACGCCAACGGTTGCCCGCGACGACGCTCCAGTACTTTATCGAGCAGGGCCGCTTGCGGGCGCAGTGGGTGATACTCGTCCTGCTGGAAGCCCATTGCATTGAGTTCGCGCAGCAAGGGCTGTGCGAGTTCGCACAGCGGCAGCATGGGCAGATGATTGCTGACCTCCAGTTGCAGGTCGCGGACCATGCGCATTTGCTGGGCGGGGTCGACCCCTTCATCGTGTTCGGCAGCAATCCACATCGCCGCTTCCAACAAGGCGACGGGGTCACGTTCGAGGCAGGCCATGCAGGCTTGGCGTGGGGTCATGACAATCTCCGCTCAAGCTTCTGTTGTAGCGCTGGCCAAGGCGTTCGTCCAGTGGTCCGGGCATTGTCAGCATTGCCCGAACGGCGACCTATACTGGGAACAGCACCTCACTGAGGAGCCCGCTGATGTTCGCTCTCATGCAAAGCACGCGTACGCAATCGCTGCACCTGTGCATTGACCCGCCAACAGGCCTGAAGGCCGTGGTTGCCATTCACAGCGAACACCTCGGGCCGGCAATGGGCGGGTGTCGCTACCTGGCTTATCCGGACGACGACAGCGCCATGATCGACGCCATTCGCCTGGCCCAGGGCATGAGCTACAAGGCGGCGCTGGCCGGCCTGCCGCTAGGCGGCGGGAAGGCGGTGATCATCCGCAACCCGCATGTGGAAAACCGCGCGGCGCTGTTCGAGGCTTTCGGTCGCTTTGTCGACACCCTGCAAGGACGCTTCATCACCGCCGTGGACAGCGGCACCTCCACCCTGGACATGGACTGCATCGCCCAGACCACCCAGCATGTCACCAGCACCACGTCGGCAGGCGATCCTTCGCCCCATGCGGCGATGGGGGTGTTCGCCGGCATTCGCGCCACCTCCATGGCCCGCCTGGGCAGCGACAACCTGGAAGGCTTGCGGGTGGCGGTGCAGGGGCTGGGTAATGTCGGCTATGCACTGGCCGAGCAACTGCATGCCGCCGGTGCCGAGTTATTGGTCAGCGACCATGACCCAGGACGGGTGCAACTGGCGATCGAACAGTTCAATGCGCGGCCAGTGGCCAACGAGATGCTCATCAGTACACCGTGCGACATCTTTGCCCCGTGCGGGGTAGGGCCGGTGCTCAATGGCCAGAGTGTGATGCAGTTGCGCTGTGCTGCTGTGGCGGGTGCGGCCAACAACCAGCTGACCACCTTGCAGGTGGCCGATCAACTGGAGAGTCGCGGGATACTCTATGCGCCCGACTACGTGATCAACGCCGGTGGCCTTATCTACGTGGCGCTCAAGCACCGTGGCGAAGAACTCAACACCATCACCGGCCATCTGGCACGCATACCCTCGCGCCTGACCGAGGTGTTCGCCCACGCCCAGGCAGAAAAACGCTCGCCGGCGCGGGTGGCGCAAATGCTGGCCGAACGCTTGATCTACGGCTGAAGGTTACTCGGCTGGAGTATCCGAAAGCAGCTCGGACAGGGCGTCGGGCTGGCTCTTGAACGCCTTGGCGAAGATGTCGCGGTTCTTTGCCATATATATGCCAGCATCCTCGACCTGCTGTTCGCTGAGCGACGGCACGGCTTTTTTCAGGACCTCGGCAAGCAGCTCGGCCAGCTCGAGCATTTTGTCGTGACGGTCTGCTTCAGCTTTATCCATGAACAAGCGCTCCAGATCGCGGCTGCTGCGGTATACCACTTCGACGGCCATTCATCACCTCACATGCCTTTTGAATTTCGATGTGCTTAACACTGTGTATTTGTACAGTGTTAATGATAGGGTAATCCTCAGGACTAAGATAGTGGCAATTCAGCAGTCTGCCCTGCGGTGCAAGCCGTGTCGGCTTTTCCAGCCCTGGGTCGGCACTTTTACTGCTCTCAATGGTCTTCTCCAGCGTGTAGAATTCCGGCCAGGCAGTCGAGCCATCTAGTCAATCAAGGATTCGCAATGAACGATCAAACATCGCGCCTGAACCGGGAACGGCGCTTTCTGGTACTGCTGGGAGTGATCTGCCTCGCGCTTATCGGTGGTGCCCTGTACATGCAGATCGTTCTCGGCGAGGCGCCATGCCCGCTGTGTATCCTGCAGCGCTATGCGTTGTTGCTGATTGCCTTGTTTGCCTTTATCGGTGCCGCGATGCCGGAGCGCCGCAGCCTGACGATCCTCGAGGGCCTGGTTGTGCTCAGCGCGATGGGGGGGATGGCCGCGGCGGGTAACCACGTCTATATCCTGGCCAACCCAGCTGTCAGCTGCGGCATCGATACCCTTCAGCCAATCGTCGATGGCTTGCCGTTGGCGTCAGTGTTGCCGCTGGTGTTCCAGGTCGATGGATTCTGCTCAACGCCGTACCCGCCCGTCCTGGGTCTTTCACTGGCGCAGTGGGCGTTGCTGGCGTTCACTTTGACTACCATTCTGGTGCCCTTGGGGATCTACCGGAACCGCCGCAAGGCTTAGACAAAAGTCATGTATTGACGCAAGTCTGCTGGGCAATGAATTTTTCACATTATGTCGCACCCCGGTTGATCTTGATCAATCACCAAGCCTTGTAGAACGGGCTTTCCAGGGGTATTGGAAGGGGTGCGACAAACTGTCGCGAAACTGATTTGTAACGCGCTATTGTTACGGATTCGGTAAAGGACTGTTGCTCAATTAGTCATAGTCATTGAATGTCTACCTATCTACAATCGCCCCCAATTTCCGTTCGGCACCGCTTGCGAGTCGCAGGAACAAAGGAGCCCCAGGCTTCTTTTTGCTGACTCTGATGAGCATCGCCTGCGGCGATGCCGGGCTGACCCCCCTCCGTGATTTCCCGCACCAAATGGAATTGGTCTGAACACAGGCCTGTTGCCTACGAAGTCAAAATAATAAGCACCGTAATACCCGGTCGATACCGAGCCGCCGCAGCTGGCATCACGGTATGACCGTATTCGATCCCATAAATGCTGACGCTTGGCAGGACGAAGTGTTGGCGACCAAAACACAAATTGCATTGAAGCAAGCTGCTCTAGAGGTCGTGAGATGAGTAAAAAGCGTTACCCCAGACTGTTTGGCATTCTGCCCTTTTTAGGCATGCTTTTACTCAGTGGGTGCAACTGGACCCTGCTCGACCCGAAGGGCCAGGTCGGCATTGAGCAAAAGAACCTTATCCTCATCGCTACCGGCTTGATGTTGCTGGTGGTGATTCCTGTCATTTTCATGACCATCGCGTTCGCCTGGAAGTATCGCGCTTCCAACAAGGCGGCCACCTACACCCCTGACTGGTCGCACTCGACCAAGATCGAAGTGGCGGTGTGGACCATCCCGGTACTGATCATCATTGCCCTGGGCTATGTGACCTACAAGACCACCCACGAGCTGGACCCGTATCGTCCGCTGGTTTCCGATGTGAAGCCGGTGCAGATCGACGTGGTCGCCCTGGACTGGAAATGGCTGTTCATCTACCCGGAACAAGGCATTGCCACGGTCAACAAGATCGTCTTCCCGGCCAACACCCCGGTCAACTTCCGCGTGACCTCCGACTCGGTGATGAACTCGTTCTTCATTCCGGGCCTGGGCGGCCAGATCTACGCGATGGCCGGCATGACCACCAAGCTGCACCTGATCGCCAACGAGAACGGCGAGTTCGACGGTATCTCGGCGAACTACAGCGGTGCAGGTTTCACCGGTATGAAGTTCAAGGCAATCGCCACCTCCCAGGCCGATTTCGAGGCATGGGTGAACGAAGTCAAGCAATCGCCTAAACAGCTGGATCCGGCTGAATACGCGGCATTGGCCAAACCTAGCGAAAACAATCCAGTCGCGCTGTACAGCGTGGCCCCGTCTGACACGTTCCAGGACATCGTAGATAAATACGAAGGCATGAACCGTGGCAAGCCGGTGGTTCACGAAGAGCAGACCAAAGCAGCGGCCGGTACCGAAGGGATGGACGTGAGTATGCATTCAGCTGCTGGGGCAGAGGAGTAAGAGATGTTCGGTAAACTAAGTCTGGATGCGATTCCGTATCACGAGCCGATAGTCATGGTGACGATTGCCATGATTGCGCTCGGCGGTCTCGCGCTCGTTGGTGCTATCACTTATTTCCGCAAGTGGACCTACTTGTGGACCGAGTGGCTGACTTCGGTCGACCACAAAAAGATCGGGGTGATGTACATCATCGTCGCGATGATCATGCTGCTGCGCGGCTTTGCCGACGCCATCATGATGCGCTCGCAGTTGGCCATGGCCACTGCCGGCTCCGAAGGCTACCTGCCGCCTGAACACTATGACCAGATCTTCACCGCCCACGGTGTGATCATGATCATCTTCATGGCGATGCCATTCTTCACCGGCCTGATGAACCTGGCGCTGCCCCTGCAGATCGGTGCCCGTGACGTTGCCTTCCCGTTCCTGAACTCCCTGAGCTTCTGGCTGCTGGTGTCCGGCGTTGCGTTGGTCAACATCTCCCTGGGCGTTGGTGAATTCGCCAAGACCGGCTGGGTGGCCTATCCGCCGCTGGCAGGTATCCAGTACAGCCCTGGAGTCGGTGTCGACTACTACATCTGGGCGCTACAGATATCCGGTCTGGGTACAACGTTGACAGGCGTCAACTTCCTCGCCACCGTGCTGAAAATGCGCGCCCCTGGCATGAAGCTGATGGACATGCCGATCTTCACCTGGACCTGCACCTGGGCCAACGTCCTGATCGTGGCTTCGTTCCCGATCCTGACCGCTACCCTGGCACTGCTGACGCTTGACCGTTACATGGATTTCCACATTTTCACCAACGAACTTGGTGGCAATCCGATGATGTACGTCAACCTGTTCTGGGCCTGGGGTCACCCTGAGGTTTACATCCTGATCCTGCCGGCCTTCGGTGTGTTCTCGGAAGTCACCTCGACCTTCACCGGCAAGCGCCTGTTCGGCCACAAGTCGATGATCTACGCTTCGGGCGCGATCGCGGTACTGGGCTTTGCGGTATGGCTGCACCACTTCTTCACCATGGGTTCGGGCGCAAGCGTCAACACCTTCTTCGGATTGGCAACCATGCTGATTTCGATCCCGACCGGTGTGAAGTTGTTCAACTGGCTGTTCACGATTTACCAGGGCCGTCTGCGCTTCACCGCGCCGGTACTTTGGACCCTGGGCTTCATGATTACCTTCTCGATCGGTGGTATGACCGGCGTTCTGCTGGCTGTTCCAGGTGCTGACTTTGTTCTGCACAACAGCCTGTTCGTAATCGCCCACTTCCACAACGTGATCATCGGTGGTGCGGTGTTCGGCTACATTGCCGGCTTCGCCTTCTGGTTCCCGAAAGCCTTCGGTTTCACCCTGAACGAGAAGTGGGGCAAAGCTGCCTTCTGGTTCTGGATCTCCGGTTTCTACGTGGCCTTCATGCCGCTGTACGCACTGGGCTTCATGGGTATGACCCGTCGTCTGAACCACTCCGATAACCCAGCGTGGGAAATGTACCTGTACGTTGCCATGGCGGGTGCTGTGCTGATCCTGTTCGGTATCGCTTGCCAGCTGATCCAGCTGTACGTCTCGATCCGTGACCGCAAGGACAACATGGACGTGACCGGTGACCCGTGGAACGGCCGTACCCTGGAATGGTCGACCTCGTCGCCACCACCGTTCTACAACTTCGCCACCATGCCTGAGAAAGTCGGCCTGGACGCCTGGCACGAAACCAAGGAAGCGGGTGTCGCCTACAAGGCTCCAGCCAAGTACGCACCGATCCACATGCCTAACAACACTGCCACCGGCGTGTACATGGGCGCACTGATCACCGTCTTCGGCTTTGCCTTCGTCTGGCACATCTGGTGGCTGGTCGCGGCCAGCCTGGTTGGCACCATCGCTGTCTTCGTCGCCCACGCTGCGCGTGACGACCAGGGCTACATGGTTCCTGCCGAGGAAGTAGCGCGCATCGAAGGTGAGCGCATGAAGTCCCTGGGCCTGGCTACCGGTACTCCGGCTGGCGCACGTGTCGAATCGTTTGAACGGGTTTAATCAATGTCCAGTCATGTAATCAACGCTGATACTCATGCTCATGGTCACGACCATGGGCACGATGACCACCACCACGACTCGGGCCAGATGACCGTCTACGGTTTCTGGCTGTACCTGATGACCGACTGCATCCTGTTTGCGTCGCTCTTCGCAGCTTACGCGGTGCTGTCCGGCAACTTTGCCGGCGGCCCGTCGGGTCACGACATCTTCGAGCTGAACTTCGTACTGGCCGAGACTGCGCTGCTGCTGTTCTCCAGTATCACCTTCGGCTTCGCCATGCTGCAGATGTACAAAGGCAACAAGGGCGGCGTACTGGGCTGGTTGGCAGTGACCTTCCTGCTCGGTGCAGGCTTCATCGCGATGGAAGTCTATGAGTTCCATCACCTGATCGCTGCAGGCTTCGGCCCACAGCGCAGCGGCTTCCTGTCGGGCTTCTTTGCCCTGGTCGGCACCCACGGTCTGCACGTGACCGCGGGTCTGATCTGGATGGCTGTGATGATGTACCAGATCAACAAGCACGGTATCACCGGTACCGCCAAGACCCGCATGAGCTGTCTGAGCCTGTTCTGGCACTTCCTGGACGTGGTCTGGATCTGCGTGTTCACCGTTGTGTATCTGCTGGGGGTTCTGTAAATGGCTAACGCACATAACAGCCACGCCGAGGGCAACCACGGTAGCGTGAAGTCCTACGCAATCGGCTTCATCCTGTCGGTGATCCTGACGGCCATTCCTTTCGGCCTGGTGATGTTCCCAAGCCTGCCTAAAGACATGACCGTGCTGATCGTGGTGGCATTCGCCGCGATCCAGATCGTGGTGCACCTGTACTACTTCCTGCACCTGGACCGCTCGAAAGAGCAGCGTGAGAACGTCAGCGCCTTCCTGTTCACGGCAATGGTCATTGCACTGTTGGTTGGCCTGTCGCTGTGGATCATGTTCAGCATCCACACCAGCATGATGGCGAAGTGAGGTAAGACGGCATGTCCATTAAGCACTTTATCCAAATCACCAAACCGGGGATCATTTTCGGTAACGTGCTTTCTGTGGCAGGCGGTTTTTTCCTTGCCGCGCAAGGGCATGTCGACTTCATGCTGTTCCTGGCCACGGTGATTGGCACTTCGCTGGTGGTGGCGTCCGGTTGCGTGTTCAACAACTGCATCGACCGTGACATCGACATCAAGATGGAGCGCACCAAGAACCGTGCAATGGTTCAGGGCCAGATCTCGCTGAAAGTCGCGCTGGCCTACGCCACCCTGCTCGGGGTGGCCGGGCTTGGCCTGCTGTATGTGCAGGCCAACGCCCTGGCTGCGCTGTTCGGCCTGATCGGCTTCGTCATCTACGTGGGTTTCTACAGCCTGTACCTGAAGCGTAAATCGGTGCACGGCACCCTGGTTGGCAGCCTGTCCGGTGCCATGCCTCCGGTGATCGGCTACTGCGCCGTGAGCAACACCTTCGACCTGGCTGCGCTGACCCTGCTGGTGATGTTCAGCCTCTGGCAGATGCCGCATTCCTATGCCATTGCGATCTTCCGCTTCAATGACTACCTGGCTGCCTCGATTCCGGTCCTGCCGGTCAAGCGTGGCATCCTGGTCGCCAAGAAGCACATCCTCTGGTACATCGTGGCCTTCCTGGCGGCAACCCTGATGCTGACCATCGGTGGTTACGCCGGCATGAGCTACATGGCCGTCGCCGCCGCCATGGGCATGTACTGGTTGTACATGGCCTGGACCGGCTACAAGGCCGTGGATGACCGGCTCTGGGCGCGCAAGCTGTTCGTGTTCTCGATCTTCACCATCACTGCCCTGAGCGTGATGATGTCGCTGGACACCAAGGTGCCGACCGAGCTGCTGCTGACCTACGCGCACTGATCTCATTGCGGGTAAACAAGAACGCCCCGTGCTGCAGAGCACGGGGCGTTTTTGTGTGCGCCAGGCATGGCGCGTTGCGCGTAAGCGCAACCCGCTTGGCTGTGGTGGCCAAGCGGGTGACTTGGAGGTGAAAGTCCTCTACACACCCGGCAAGGGGAAGTGTTAGCCGGAGGCAAGGGTGTCGCGGGTGACCGCGAATCTGAAGGAAGCCCGAGGCAAAATGCTGGCCTGACGAACAGGAAGCGGATAGAGGCGGCACAGCGGGGTGAGGTGGCACAAATCGCCAAAGCCCAATACTTGCACGGAACGCTGTGACGTAGATCCGACAGGCATAAGCAGGAAGGTCGCGCGAATTACCCTGGGAGATCTGTACGTTTGCCATTGTGCTACCGCGCGTCGAAAGGCGACGGGATGAGCGTGCAGAAGTCAGCCGAAGCCGTAGTAAGTGGCGGTTAACCGCGCCACCAAGGGCCGAACAGGTTATGCCGCCAGTAGGCGTCGCCGTCTCGTTGGTAACCGTAATGCAGAAATTTCCCACAGCGGAAACTGTCATCCCGAGCTCCGGCCAGAAGCCGAGGGTGACGCCTGACAGTGCAAAGGTATCGACGGCGTCCGTGACGTGGACGAACGCGGAGCCGGACACGCTGATGGAGCGGGTGCTTGCACCGGCCAACCTCAGACGTGCGTATCAACGCGTGGTCAGCAACAAGGAGCACCGGGTGCCGATGGCATGACGGTTGCTGACTTGGCGGGCTACGTGAGACAGTATTGGCCAACCCTCAAGGCCAGGTTACTGGCCGGTGAATACCAGCCCCAAGCAGTGCGAGCGGTTGAAATTCCCAAGCCGCAGGGCGGCACACGGCAACTGGGAATCCCCAGCGTCGTGGATCGCCTGATCCAGCAAGCACTGCAGCAGCAGCTCACACCTATCTTCGACCCACTGTTCTCGGACTACAGCTATGGTTTTCGTCCGGGCAGAAGTACGCATCAAGCCATCGAGATGGCTCGTGCTCATGTGACAGCGGGACACCGCTGGTGCGTGGAACTCGATCTGGAGAAGTTTTTCGATCGGGTCAATCACGACATCCTCATGGCCTGCATCGAACGTCGGATCAAAGACAAGTGCGTACTCAGGCTTATCCGCCGCTACCTTGAAGCCGGGATCATGTCGGGCGGTGTCGTCAGCCCACGGCAGGAGGGGACGCCGCAAGGCGGCCCGCTTTCGCCGTTGCTGTCGAACATCCTGCTCGACGAACTCGACCGCGAGCTGGAGCGACGGGGCCATCGCTTCGTACGTTATGCCGATGATGCGAACATCTATGTACGCAGTCCCCGGGCCGGCGAACGGGTGTTGGTCAGCGTCGAGCGCTTCCTGAGAGAACGTCTGAAGCTGACGGTGAACAGGAAGAAAAGCCAAGTGGCAAGGGCGTGGAAGTGCGACTACCTAGGCTATGGGATAAGCTGGCACCAGCAGCCAAGGCTGCGCGTGGCAAGGATGAGCCTAGACCGCTTACGCGACCGGCTCAGAATGCTGCTGCGCAGCGTACGGGCTCGCAAAATGGCGACTGTCATCGAGCGGATCAACCCCGTCCTGAGAGGCTGGGCTAGCTACTTCAAGCTCAGCCAGAGCAAGCGGCCGCTTGAGGAACTGGATGGTTGGGTCAGGCACAAACTCCGCTGCGTCATCTGGCGTCAATGGAAGCAGCCTCCCACGAGGCTGAGAAACTTGATGCGCCTGGGGTTGAGCGAGGAGCGTGCCAACAAGTCAGCCTTCAATGGCCGAGGTCCATGGTGGAATTCGGGAGCGCAACATATGAACTACGCGCTGCCAAAGAAACTGTGGGACCGGCTCGGGCTGGTCTCGATACTGGATACGATTAACCGGCTTAGCCGCGTAACCTGAACCGCCGTGTACGGAACCGTACGCACGGTGGTGTGAGAGGACGGCGGGTGTGAATCCGCCTCCTACTCGATTTGTAGACGGTATGGCTACCCTCTGAACCCGGCGGGGGTTGCCGATTAGCGTGATCGGCCATCCATCTGTGGGAATCACGCCATGAGTACTTTCACTGTCTATTTCTGCGGCACGGGCTCGCATCGTTTCGATATCGCCAATCCCAGCTACTGGAACGGCGAGCTGGTCTCGACCCTGGCCGGTAACGAGCAAGGCCGGGAGTTCGCCCACTGGGTGGTCATCGACGGGCCGGGCAGCGGCAACCTGCAAGTCGATGAGCTGTTCATCGCCGCCAACCACTACGGCCTGATGGGTACCCTGTTCGGCAGCGGCTGGGAGCAGAACGTCGATCATGCGCTGCACATCATCAAGGGGCACTGTAATTGGCAGCGCAAGGCCTTGAGCGAGCACGAGTACGATCGACTCAAGGCGGCGGGCATCCCGATCGAGGATGTCAGGGAGACCGGCTCCTGGTTCTGGCGTACCTATGACTTCGGACAGCGCCGGGTCACGCCCCAGCAACTGCAGGAGCAGATCATCAAGACGTTTCGAACCGATGGCCCGTTGCCCAGCCAGGTCAATCTCGTCGGCTGGAGTCGGGGAGGGGTGAGCTGTCACATGCTGGCCAACGCCATGCTCAACGACAGTGACCTCAAGGCGCTGCCGATCAACATCTTTGCCGTCGACCCGGTGCCGGGGCTGCTGAACTTCCAGGCGCACCGGGTGCAGTTGGGGGCAAACGTCAAGCAGTACGTCGGGTTCTATGCCCGCGATGAGCGTTCCAGGGGCTTTTCCTGTGTGATACCCAGAACCCACCCCAGCACGCGATGCCATCTCTATCCTTTGCCTGGTCGCCACGCGACCCTGGTAGGCAATGCGTCGGCCGATGGCACGAGCCAGGGCAAGGCGTTGCTTGAGCCCGGCCTGATCGTGCGTCACTTCGCAGAGGTCTGCCTGACGCGCTGGGGTGTACAGCTGGGCAACAGGCTAGAGCTGACCGAACGCGAATTGCAGGCCTACCATCACGCGATGGCGAGGGATGACAGCGAGTATCGGGCGATGCGCGATCACTCCTACACCGTGATTACCGAGTCGCAGGAGAGTGAGCGTTGTGTTTCGATTGGCGCCGAAGGGGCGGCGTTCTCCAGGGTATCGGGGGCGATGTTCCAGCCTGACAGCGGCCTGGCGGCGCCTGTCGGGTGGAGTTCGCAGGCCTACAAAGACATACGCTGAGGCTGGACAAGCGCCCCGCCCAGGCTCTATTGTTCGCTCCGGCCACCGCAGTGGCCAACGTCGCTCGGACGGTTCCGGGCGCTTACGTCTTCGAGGAAGCCATGGCTGACCAAGGTTCGCCGCGCCGCTTTGCGCGCATCGATCGTCTCCCCCCCTACGTCTTCAACATCACCGCCGAACTCAAGATGGCCGCGCGCCGTCGTGGCGAGGACATCATCGACCTGAGCATGGGCAACCCCGACGGGGCCACGCCGCCGCACATCGTTGAAAAACTGGTGCAGGTCGCCCAGCGCGAAGACACCCATGGCTACTCGACGTCCCGCGGTATTCCACGCCTGCGCCGGGCCATTTCACGCTGGTACAAGGATCGCTACGAGGTCGATATCGACCCGGAAAGCGAAGCCATTGTCACCATTGGGTCCAAGGAAGGCCTGGCGCACCTGATGCTCGCCACCCTGGATCATGGCGATACGGTGCTGGTACCCAACCCCAGCTACCCGATTCATATCTACGGTGCGGTAATTGCCGGGGCCCAGGTGCGTTCGGTGCCGCTGGTGCCGGGCGTGGACTTCTTCAACGAGCTTGAGCGGGCGATTCGCGAGTCGATCCCCAAGCCGAAGATGATGATCCTGGGCTTCCCCTCCAACCCGACGGCGCAGTGTGTCGAGCTGGACTTCTTCGAGCGCGTGGTGGCCCTGGCCAAGCAGTACGACGTGCTGGTGATCCACGACCTGGCCTATGCCGATATCGTCTACGACGGCTGGAAAGCGCCTTCGATCATGCAGGTGCCAGGCGCCAAGGACATCGCGGTGGAGTTCTTCACCCTGTCCAAGAGCTACAACATGGCCGGCTGGCGTATCGGTTTCATGGTCGGTAACCCGGAGCTGGTCAGCGCCCTGGCGCGGATCAAGAGTTACCACGACTACGGTACCTTCACCCCGCTGCAGGTGGCCGCCATTGCTGCCCTTGAAGGGGACCAGCAGTGCGTGCTCGATATCGCCGAGCAGTACCGCCAGCGCCGCAACGTACTGGTCAAGGGCCTGCATGAACTGGGCTGGATGGTCGAGAATCCCAAGGCGTCGATGTATGTCTGGGCGAAGATCCCCGAGCAGTATGCGCACCTGGGGTCGCTCGAGTTTTCCAAAAAGTTGCTGGCTGAAGCCAAGGTCTGCGTGTCGCCGGGCATCGGCTTTGGTGATTACGGCGACGACCATGTGCGCTTCGCCCTGATCGAGAACCAGGACCGTATTCGCCAGGCAGTACGGGGTATTCGCCAGATGTTCCGCAAGCAGCAGTAACAAAAAACGCGGGGCAAGCCCGCTCCTGAACTCTGTGGGGGTGGGCTGTTTCGATCCAGCGGAATCACGAGCAGCGGCGACAGCCTCTAGCTGCTCAGTCGAATGTTCTCACTCTCCAGATCAACAAGGCGTGTGGTGGGACCATTGGCTTTCAAGCGCTCAGTAACAAGGCTCGGCCAAAGGTTGCGGGAGCGGCGTTTGGCAATGCTGTAGGTGAATTCCTCGATTCGATGCATGGGGTAAAACATAGGCTCAAGTATTAGTTTTATAACATGGTGGCCGGTCAAGTAGTTATTGCTGCCGGCTTCTCGCTTCGCCTGCTTTATTTCTTCTCGCGTTCTTTTGAAGCTGTCGCTCATTTTTGGGCGCACGGCCAGTTGGCTTTTTACAAAGGCATCGGATTCACTGTGATTCCCGTGTTCGTCGAAATAGGGGCCGTTGTTCATATAGGCACGGATGTATTCCCAAAAGCCTTTTTGTAGCGCCAGTGATTTTCCGAACGGCGCCCCAAGGCTGACCATCAGCGCTGTCTCAGGCTCTTCGAACTTCCACACCTTTATCTCCAGTGACGCATTTTGAATGCTACCGATTTGCGGGCCAACTATCTGGAATTCATTGGCAATGGCGAAAATGCTATCCCACGGAGCATGGAATAATTCGCCGTCGTGATCGAAATACACTTCGCGGGTGCGGCGGTTGAACAGGATAGGGAGGGGTAGGGGACGTAGGGCTTCCCAAAGAAAAGGAATGCCACACAAAGGAATACATATGGCAAGCATTATATTAAGTCCTTCAAGATCTCCACTTTGCATAAAGCTGAGCAGCCCCAGTCCTACTCCCCCTATCCCCCCAAATCCAGCCAATGCGCCTGTCAGCATGCCTCGACCAAAGTCTCCGCCCGCTTGAATGGTCAAATAGTTCTCGGTGTGCTCATCGACGACAAACAACTCCATTGGCTGTTCTCCCGTCGATTTGTTCGCCTCAAGTATCACTGGGGACGCAGGGTTATTGTGTGGTTGTTCTGGTGTAGTCATATCCATGCCCGTTCCGTGCTGTTCACCACAGGTAGTTCACATGGGTAATAGATAAACTGCCCCTCGATGCGCCGCGAAACTTCCAGCATCGTGCTCAATGGCGCTCACTCTCCAGGTCAACAAGACGTGTGGTGGGGCCATTGGCTGTCAAGCGCTCAGTAACAAGGCTCGGCCAAAGGTTGCGAGAGCGGCGTTTGGCAATGCTGTAGGTGAATTCCTCGAGTCGATCCTGAGGGTAGAACATAGGGCCAAGTATTAGTTTTATAACATGGTGGCCGGTCAAGTAGTTATTGCCGCCCGCTTCTCGCTTCGCCTGCTTTATTTCTTCTCGTGTTCTTTTGAAGCTGTCGCTCATTTTTGGGCGCACGGCCAGTTGGCTTTTTACAAAGGCATCGGATTCACTGTGATTTCCGTGTTCGTCGAAGTAGGGGCCGTTGTTCATATAGGCACGGATGTATTCCCAAAAGCCTTTTTGTAGCGCCAGTGATTTTCCGAACGGCGCCCCAAGGCTGACCATCAGCGCTGTCTCGGGCTCTTCGAACTTCCACACCTTGATCTCCAGTGAAGCATTTTGAATGCTGCCTATTTGCGGGCCAACTATCTGGAATTCATTAGCGATGGCGAAAATGCTATCCCATGGAGCATGGAATAATTCGCCGTCGTGATCGAAGTACACTTCGCGGGTGCGGCGGTTGAACAGGATAGGGAGGGGTAGGGGGCGTAGGGCTTCCCAAAGAAAAGGAATACCACACAAAGGAATACATATGGCAAGCATTATATTCAGCCCTTCAAGATCTCCACTTTGCATAAAGCTGAACAGCCCCAGTCCTATCCCCCCTATCCCAGCAGATCCACCTAATATTCCTGTCAGCATGCCTCGATCAAAGTCTCCGCCTGCTTGAATAGTCAAATAGTTCTCGGTGTGCTCATCGACGACAAACAACTCCATCGGCTGTTCTCCCGTCGATTTGTTCGCCTCAAGTATTACTGTGGACACAGGGCTGTTTTCTGGTTGTTCCGGCGTAGTCATATCCATGCTCGCTCCATGATGTTCACCGCAGGCAGCATCAACCCTTCGCGTGGAGAGTAAATTAATTGGCCTTCTATACGCCGCAAGTCTCTAACACCGTCTTCATGGTAAACCCGGCGATAAGGGGTGATGCCCGCTGGAACGGGAATTCGGGTACCACTATGTCGAGCGAAGTCATTACCTGTCCATTCGACCTTTTTGATTTGGTCGTCGTAGTACCCGAGCGTGTCGCCCCACACTTCCTGGCCGGTGAAATGAATCATGGCGTCGGTCAGCGACACGTTATCCCCTGGCAAATTCAGCATCAGGTACGTGGAGGTGACTTCTCGAGCACCTGCGGCTGTTTGCCTTCGTGGGTCACGCTGAGCAGTAACCATCGGTCGTTGCACTGCTTGCGCGGGTGTTCGGTGAGGTCGAAGAAGTGACCACTGCGCAGGCTCGGCTGATCACTTTTACCCCCAGCCAGTAGGTAGTCGTTGCGATGGCGCTCTAACGCCCGGCGGGCACGTTGTCGGCCGAGTCGTTCCGTTTCGATCGGTGCCGGGTAGTCGTAGTCCTCAAGCGCAGGACTGAACTCGGCGGTGAGCTGGCGCTCCAGCAACAGGCTGGGCCGCTGGAAGTCATAGGCACGGCGCGTGACCGTGCTGGTGCGGGTGCTGAAACGTTGGGAAAACTGGCAGACCACTGGATGTTCCGCCACCAGGCCGCTGTCTTGCTGATACGGCGTTGAGCCGAGCTTGGGGAAAAACGTCTGGTCGTCGGTGAATACCAGTAAGTGGCTATCTGGACTGTGCTGGTGGTGCCAGGCAATGCCTTCTTCACTGCACAGCCTTTGGATCAGTTCGTAGTCGTTCTCAAAATATTGAGTGCAGTATTCGCGCACAGGTCTAGGGCTGACATGGAAGGCATAAGCATCGGCCTGGATACCCTGCCCCTGGAGTACCTGGGCCACGATCTGCGGCACGGTCAGTTGCTGGAAAATCCGCGGGTTGTGGCTGAACTGTAAATAGTGCAGCGCTGGCACCAAGGTCAGCTGGAAACGGGTCAGGCGTTTACCGGACTCAGCCACCCGAACATCTTCGATACGACCGTGAAGCCCTTCGCCGTTGAGGCCAAAGCGTAGATACGCTGGCTGGCAGAGCAGCCTTTCAAGATCGAGGTTGGAGTACTCGCTGACCAGCTCGACGTTGATCGCATACAGCTGGCTAATGGTTTCGGTACCGTCAAAAGCGAGAACCTTGAAATCATTGCGCACCGTGGGAATCATTATCTCGAAATGCGCAGCATTGGCCGACGCGAACATACACTTATCCTTAAGCTGAAAGGGACGGCAAAAGGCGATGCACAAGCCATCGCGCCTGGGCTAACTCAATTTTCAGGGCACGGTAGTCAGGCGGTGTATGAATTGATGCAGGAATAATCCTGCTAAATAGTGCGAATTTTCGTTATTTCAGGGTGTTGACCCTTAGGCGTGATGCGTCAAGTGAGGCGGCGCAATCAGCCGCCCGTCAGGCGCAATATTTTTCTGCGTCTGCCCCCTTCTCAAAGCGCTTACGAAGCATAGAATGGCGTCGGGTTTCCTCCCAATAACGATAATCTGCCCCCCCGTCTTTTCTCATCATGTCCGAAAATCCTTGCTTGAACTGCGGCGCCTGCTGCGGGTATTTCCGTGTGTCTTTCTTCTGGGGCGAGTGCGAGTCGGCAGGTGGTGTGGTGCCCGACGACCTGGTGGTTCAGATCAACCCCACCCGTGTGGCGATGATCGGTACCGACAGCAAACCGTGCCGTTGTATCGGCCTTGAGGGTGAAATTGGTAAAGGGGTGAGTTGCTCCCTTTACGAGAAACGCTCCACCCCTTGCCGTGAGTTCGAGGCGGCCTGGGTCGATGGCAATGCCAACCCCAGTTGCGATGCCGCGCGTGCGGCTTATGGCCTGCCACCGCTGGAAGCCAACGAGCCGATCTGGCCGGATGAAGGGGCCGAGGTCGCCTGAGGGCCGAATCGCGATGAGGCTGGGGTACACTGTGCGGCTCTTCGGCCAGAACAGGAGTTCTACCCGTGTCGCACCCTCATGCCTTCGCCCAGGACCTTCGCTTGCAAACCCCACGCTTGCAGTTGCGCCCCATGGGCAGCGACGATGCCGCTGCCTGGTTTGCGATCATGGCTGACCCGCAGGTCATGCGGTTCTGGAACCACGCTCCCTGGCATGGGCTGGCCGAGGCGCAAGCGGCCCTGGTGATCGACCGCCAGGCCTATGCCGACGGGCAAGTGTTCAAGCTCGGGATCTACCGTCGCGACAACGACAAGCTGATTGGCATGTGCCAATGCTTTCACCTTGAGGCCGAGTCGCGCCGGGGTGAAATCGGCTATTGCCTGGCCAGCGATGCCCAAGGGCAGGGCTTTATGGCAGAGGCGCTGGAGCACTTTGTCCGGTATCTGGGCGAGGGCCTGAAATTGCGCCGCCTCGAGGCCGAGATCGATCCGCGCAACAGTGCGTCGGCGCGTACCCTGGAGCGCCTGGGGTTTATCTTGGAAGGTACCCTGCGCCAGCGTTGGTGCGTGGGCGGGGAGGTGTCCGACTCAGGACTCTACGGGCTTTTGCTTGAGCAGAATGCGTGATGATCGCGGGTCGCTACATCTCGATTACGCTGCTGCTGTTTTTATCCTGCCTGGGCTTCAACGCCATGTACCTCAGTGGCGAGGGCCGCCTGCATGCGTTGCAAGCGTTGTTGTATGGCCCCTGGGGTATTGTTTTCGGCATGTATGGCTGGTTCGCCAACCCGTTGCTGGGATTGGCGATCCTGCTGCATCGGCGCTGGCGTTGGCTGTCGTTGCTGCTGGGTGGGGGCGCCCTGGTGCTTGCCTTGACCAGCCTTGGCATTGAACGCGTGCCAGACAACCGTAGTTATGACTTCCTGGCCCTGGAGCATTTTGCCCCGGGCTTCTACCTGTGGCTGTTGTCGATCCTCGGGTTTTGCCTGGGCCAGGCCTGGTGGTGCCGCACGGCGCGCCACGGCCTGGCGATACCCGGCTGGCACTGGCTCGATGCCGTCCTGGCGGTGGTATTGGGGCTGGTGATCCACTTCGCGATACAGGCGCCTAGCCTCAGGTTCGAAATCGACCGGGCCCTGGCACCGCCGCCCTATGTGCAACCCTCCCATCCCAATGCCATCTAGCGTGACGTCGAGGTGCCCCACTGCACCACCAGCATGCCCACGACGATCAAGCCCACGCCCGCCAGACGCACGGCATTGACCGGGCGTTCGGGCAGGCCCATCAAGCCCCATTGATCGATCAGCAACGAAGACAGCACCTGGCCGGCGATCACACAAACGATAAAGCCGGCAGCGCCCAGGCGTGGCGTAAGCATCAGCGCCGCAGTGATATAGGCCACCCCGGCCACGCCGCCTAGCCAGGCCCACCACGGTGCCTGGGCCAGCGCGCCGAGCTGTGGCAAGGGTGCACGCAGCACCAGTAGCGCCGGAATCACCATCAGCACACTGACCCCAAGAGACACCAGCGACGCCCACAGCGGGTGGCCGAGCAAGCGCCCCAGGGCTGCGTTACTGCCGGCCTGGAAGGGCACGGCGGCCCCCGCCAGCAGGGCAATGACCAAAGGCAGCAGGGCGGCGGGGGCAAAAGACAGGTTCATGGCAAGACTCCTTGTAAGTGGCTTGGTAAAGTCTTGGGTATTCATGTGAGTAATGGAAATTCGAATGCTGCACAGGAGCTATTCGCCTGATGGATGATCTGCGCCGTATTGATCTGAACCTGCTGCTCACGCTGCATGCCCTGCTGGTCGAGCAACACGTATCCCGCGCCGCGTTACGCCTGCATCGCAGCCAGCCGGCGGTCAGCCATGCCCTGGCGCAATTGCGCGAATTGTTCGGAGACCCGTTGCTGGTGCGCCGGGGCGGCCGCTTGCAGGCCACGGCCCGCGCCCAAGCGTTGATCGAACCCCTGCAACAGGCACTGGCTCAGCTCGACGGGCTGATTGCCAGTCCCGGGTTCGACCCCGGAAAGGCGCGGCGGACCTTTCGCCTGGCGATGTCTGACTACGGCGCCCGGGTGGTGTTGCCGGGGTTGATGAAGGTGTTGAGGCAGCAAGCACCGGGGATCGACCTGGTGGTCATCCAGGGCAGCCGCGAGGCGATGCTGGGGCACTTGTTCGACGGCGAGGCGGACCTTGCGCTGGGGGTGTTCCCGCAATTGTCGGCCGAGCTTCGGGTCGAGACCCTGTTCGAGGAGCGCTTCACCTGTGTGGGTGACCGTAGCGTACTGCCGGCGCGGGGTGGCTTGGCACTGGAGGACTGGCTGGCGCGGCCGCATGTGCTGGTGGCGGTGAGACCGGGGATCGACAACGAGATCGACCTGGCCCTGGGGGCCATCGGTGCCCAACGCCGGGTTGCCCTGGCGCTGCCACATTGGGCGGCCGCCCAGGAGGTGATCGCCGGCACGGACCTGATCCTCACCGTGGCGCAGCGCAGCCTGGACACTGGCAAGTTGGACCCGCGCCTGCGCCGCTTCGAGCCGCCGTTGCCGATCAAGGCATTTGCCTTCCAGCAGGCCTGGCACCAGCGCCGCGACGGCGATGCCGCCCACCAATGGCTGCGCGAAGCCTGTAGGCGCGGGCTGGCCCCGCGATAGATAGCTTCGCTGGGTCAGCCCGCGCCTACGGGTGGAAATTCGGCTATTGTGGCGGGCCCAACCAGTTACAAGGAGTTCCCTCGATGAAGCCCCTGCTGGCCATTGCCCTGCTCAGCGCCATGGCCCCCTTCGCGATCGCCAAGGACGACTACTCGGCCGCCTACAGTCAATGCATGGACACCGCCCAGACCACGCTGGCCATGAGCGACTGCAACGGCGCCGAGATCAAGCGTCAGGACACTCGCCTCAACGCCGCCTACAAAGCCGCCATGGCAAGCCTTGAGGCCGAGCAGCAAGGCAAGCTGCGCGACGTGCAGCGCTTGTGGATCAAGTACCGCGATGCCAATTGCGGCCTGTACTTCGGCCTTACCGGCGGCACCATCGACCAGCTCAATGGTGCAGGGTGCGTGCTGTCGATGACCAAGGACCGGGCAGACGAGTTGCAGAACCTGCTCGGGCCCTGAGGGCGGGTCTGTCAGTGGCGGGCGGCGCGGGCACGCAGGTACTCGCGCACCTCGACGTGATTGCCGGAAAACTCGATGCGACCGGCCTTGCTGTCACGGTGGTAGGCGTACATCGGGTCGTAGTATTCGCTGAGCAGTCCGCTGATCCAGGCGCGGTGCAAGGCCACGTCGCCGCTGCGCTGCTGCTCGTCGAGGGCTTGTTGCAAGAGGGCCGACAGACGCTGGTAGCGCTCACCACCCAGGCGCTTGAGGATGTTGCTCATGCTCTGGTTCAGGCGCTCGGCGAACAGCGGGAAGCCTTGCTCATCACCGTGCAGGGCGACGAACTCGGCGCACAGGTTGGTCACGTAGTCGCCCAGAATGCGCTCGACGCGGTTGTCGAAGCTGTCCTCCAGCCACACCAGTGGATACTGCTGCATGCCCTGGTACAACTCCAGCGGCAACGAGCAACTGCCGACGATACGGCCCTCGTCTTCAAGCACGAACTGCTCGATACCCCGGGCACGCTTTTTCAGCACGTCGATGGCCAGGCGGTTTTCGAAGTCGATCTGTGCAGGCTGCGCGGTGGCGCGCTTGCCGAAGCTCGAGCCCCGGTGGTTGGCGTGGCCTTCCAGGTCCAGGGCGTTGTCCAGCACTTGCAGCACTTCGGTCTTGCCGGTGCCGGTGAGGCCGCCAACCAGTACGAAATCGCATTCGGCCACAGCGCTCTGGGTGGTCTCGAACAGGAAGTTACGCATGGCCTTGTAGCCGCCGACTACCTTAGGGTAGGCGATGCCGGCTTCTTCCTTGAGCCATTGCTGGGCGATCTGCGAGCGCAGGCCGCCGCGAAAACAGTAGAGGTAGCCTTGCGGGTTGGCCTGGGCAAACGCAGACCAGGCGGCAATACGTTCGTCCTTGGTCTGGCCGCTGACCAGTTGGTGACCCAGGGTGATGGCGGCCTGCTGGCCGTGCTGCTTGTAGCAGGTGCCGACCTTCTGCCGCTCCAGGTCGTTCATCAGCGGCAGGTTGATCGCGGCGGGGAACGCGCCCTTGCCGAATTCGACCGGGGCGCGCATGTCCATCATCGGTACATCGTTCAAGAACAGCTGGCGGTAGTCGGTGGTGTTGTCACGCATTACAGCACCTCAACCGCATGGCTCTGTCGCTCGACCAACTCGCCGATCGGGGCCAGGTTCAAGCCCAGTTCGGTGGCGACGGCAAGGAATTGGGCTTCACCTTCAGGCGTTACCGCCACCAGCAGGCCACCGCTGGTTTGCGGGTCGCACAGCAGGTGCTTCTGTTCATCGCTCAGCGGCGCGATCTTTTCGCCGTAACTGTCGAAGTTGCGCAGGGTTCCGCCTGGTACGCAGCCTTCGGCCAGGTAGTGCTCGACGCTCGGCAGGCGAGGTACGGCGCTGTAGGTCAGGCGTGCGCTCAGGCCGCTGCCGTCGGCCAGTTCCACCAGGTGACCGAGCAGGCCGAAGCCGGTGACGTCGGTCATGGCCTTGACGCCATCGAGCTTGCCGAAGCGGCTGCCGGGGGTATTGAGGGTGCACATCCAGTCGCGGGCCAGGCCCTTGTCCTGGTCGCGCAGCTTGGCTTTTTTCTCGGCGGTGGTGAGGATGCCGATGCCCAGCGGCTTGGTCAGGTACAGGCGGCAGCCTACGGTGGCGGTGTCATTGCGTTTCATGTGGCGCTTTTGCACGACGCCGGTTACGGCCAGGCCGAAGATCGGCTCGGGGGCATCGATGGAGTGCCCGCCGGCCAGGGGAATACCGGCCTCGGCACACACGGCACGACCGCCGCGAATCACTTCGCGGGCCACTTCCGGGGCCAGCACATTGATCGGCCAGCCAAGAATGGCAATGGCCATCAGCGGATCGCCACCCATCGCGTAGATATCGCTGATGGCATTGGTGGCGGCGATACGGCCAAAGTCATAGGGGTCGTCGACGATGGGCATGAAGAAATCGGTGGTCGAAACCACACCGCGTTCCTCGTCCAGCGCGTAGACTGCCGCGTCGTCGCGCGAGGCATTGCCCACCCAGAGGTTCGGGTCCAGCGCCTGGGTACCGCTTTCGGCAAGAATCACCTCCAGCATCTTCGGAGAGATCTTGCAGCCACAACCGGCACCGTGGCTGTACTGGGTCAGACGAATCGGCTCGCTCATACGCACCTCGAAAAATCGTGAAGGCCGATTGTAGCAAAGCTGGTCTTTGCGCCGATGCCTCTTATAATTCCGGAGCTGGCCTGATGCTGGCTCATTCCCCGCTATTGAACCGGAGAACCCCCATGCTCAAACGTCCCCTGGCGCTGTTCGCCGGCCTCGTGCTGTCCTGCACTTCCTACCTGGCCCAGGCGGCCGATACCCTGCGTGTCAGTGCCATCCCTGACGAGGCCCCCACCGAACTGCTGCGCAAGTTCAAGCCGCTGGGCGAGTACCTGGAGCGGCAACTGGGCATGAAGGTGCAGTTCGTCCCGGTGGCCGACTACCCGGCAGTCGTTGAAGCGCTGGCGACCGACCGTCTGGACATGGCCTGGCTGGGCGGCTTCACCTTCGTTCAGGTGCACCTGAAGAGCCCGACTGCGACCCCGCTGGTACAGCGGGAACAGGATGCCAAGTTCACCAGCAAGTTCATCACCGCCAACCCCGACATCAAGAGCCTGGCCGACCTGAAGGGCAAGACCTTTGCGTTCGGTTCGATCTCGTCCACCTCCGGCAGCCTGATGCCGCGCTACTTCATGCTCAAGGACGACAACATCAAGCCTGAGAGCTACTTCAGCCGCGTGGCCTACTCGGGTGCCCACGACGCCACCGCCGCCTGGGTACAGGCCGGCAAGGTCGATGCCGGTGTGCTCAATGCCAGCGTCTGGGACAAACTGGTCGCGTCGGGCAAGGTCGACACCAACAAGGTCAAGGTGTTCGCCACCACCCCAAGCTACTACGACTACAACTGGACCGTGCGCGGCAGCCTCGACCCAGCCCTGAAAGAAAAGATCAAGCAAGCCTTCCTCGCCCTCGATCCTGCCAAGCCGCAAGACAAGGCGATCCTCGACCTGCAGGCGGCCAGCCGCTTCATCGAGACCAGCCCGGACAACTACAAGGGCATCGAGGAGGCTGCTCGCGCTGCTGAGCTGCTCAAGTGACCATTGCGCTGAAAAGCGCCAGCCTGCGCCACGGCCAGGTTCAGGCGCTGCATGAAATCGATGTGCAGATCGGCAGCGGCGAGCGGGTGGCGATCATCGGCCCGTCGGGTGCCGGCAAGTCCAGCCTGTTGCAGTTGCTTGCCAGCGCCATCGCGCCCACTACCGGCAGCGTCGAGCTGCTGGGTGAGGCGCCGTGGCGCCTGTCGGCCTCGGCCCGCCAGCGGTTGCGGTCACGCATCGCCCTGGTTCACCAGGCACCACCGTTGCCCCCGCGCCAGCGGGTGGTGACGGCGGTACTGGCTGGGCGCTTGGGGCAGTGGAGCACCCTGCGTGGGTTGCTCAACCTGCTGCACCCTTCGGATATTCCCGGGGTGCGGGAGGTGTTGACCAGCCTGGGCATGGCCGACAAGATCTTTGCCCAATGTGGGCAACTCTCCGGTGGGCAGCTACAGCGGGTCGGCATTGCCCGGGCGCTGTACCAGCAACCGCAGTTGCTGCTGGCGGACGAGCCGGTGTCGGCAATGGACCCGGTACTGGCCGACCATAGCCTGAAAATACTCAACAACCACGCGCAGGTGCGCGGCGTGACCCTGGTTGCCAGCCTGCATGCCGTGGACCTGGCGCTGGCGCATTTTCCCCGGGTGATCGGCATTCGCGAAGGGCGGGTGGCATTTGACCGGCCTGCCTCTGAAGTTTCAAGCGACATGCTTGATGCCTTGTACGCCAATGAGCACCTGGCCTCGCCGGTATTGCCGCTGCCAACCTTGACCCTGCAGATTCCACGATGCTGAAGGCGGCCGACAATCGCGATCCGGCAGCGCTGCCTCGGCTGTTGCTGGCCTTTCTGGCGATTGCCTTGCTGTGGCCGGGTATCAACCTCAGTGAGCTCAATCCTGGCGTGTTGCTGCAGGCCGACAACCGTCGCGAAATGGGCAATTTCGTCAGCGCCTTCTGGCCGCCTGCCCACGATCCTGCGTTTCTGGAGCTGTTGGTGGAAGCTACCTTGCAAACCCTGGCCGTGGCCACGGCGGGGATGGCCCTGGCGCTGCTGCTGGCGATCCCCGCGAGCCTGCTGGCCAGCCGTGCGTTGTCCATGGGCGCAGCCTCCCGTGGCGGTCGCCTGGGATTCTGGTCGCGGACGGTACGCTTGCCGGTGCGCGGCCTGTTGATCTTTTTGCGCAGCGTGCCGGAGATCGTCTGGGCATTGCTGTTCGTGCGCGCCGTGGGCCTTGGCCCCACCGCCGGGGTGCTGGCCATTGCGATTACCTACAGCGGCATGCTCGGCAAGGTGTATGCGGAGATCTTCGAATCGGTCAACCAGCGGCCTGCCCATGCCCTTTTGCAGGCAGGCAGCAGTCGCCTGAGTGCGTTTTTCTACGGCATCCTGCCGGATGCGGCGGCGGAGCTGGTCTCTTACACGGTGTATCGCTGGGAATGCGCGATTCGCGCCTCGGTGGTGATGGGTTTTGTCGGGGCCGGCGGCCTGGGCCAGCAGATCGACCTGTCGATGCGCATGTTCGCCGGCGCCGAGGTGGCGAGCATGTTGCTGGCCTTCCTGGTGCTGGTGTGGCTGGCGGATCAGCTCAGCCGGTTGTTGCGCGGGAGGCTGGCATGAGACGGTTGATCAACGCCTCGCTGGTTGTTGCGCTGGTGGCTGCAGTGGTCGCCTCGTTCGCCTACCTGAGCCTTGATCTGCAGGCGCTGTTCGGCAATGGCGGCCTGGGCCAGATGGGCGCCTATGCCGTGCGTTTTCTGAGCCCCGACCTGAGCCCTGAACACCTGCGGGCAGTGGGCAAGGGGGCCTTGGAAACCCTGGCCATGTCGGGCCTTGGCACCTTGCTCGCGGTGGTCCTTGGCATGTTGCTGGCGTTGCCGGCTGCGGGGCGTTTCGGTTGGCCGCTGCAGGGGACTGCGCGTTTGCTGCTCAATGGCTTGCGGGCGATTCCCGAGCTGGTCTGGGCGGCGCTCACGGTCCTGGCCGCCGGCCTGGGCCCGAATGCCGGCACCCTGGCGCTGGCCTTGCACACCTCGGGCGTGCTGGGTCGCCTGTTTGCCGAAGCCCTGGAAAACGCCCCGCCCGAACCCGCCGCCGCCATTCGCCTGCAGGGTGGCAGCCAGGTCACGGCGTTCTGCTTTGGCACCTTGCCCAACCTCTGGCCGCAGTTGCTGGCCTACAGCCTGTACCGCTGGGAGAACAACATCCGCATGGCCAGCGTGCTGGGTTTCGTGGGGGCGGGGGGCCTCGGTCAGATGCTCTACACCACCCTGAGCCTGTTCCAGGAAGCCCAGGCCAGTACCGTGATCATCGTCATGCTGTTGCTGGTGCTGTTGGTGGATGCCTTGAGCGACCTGCTCCGGCAACGCTTCGTTCGTGCGTAACCAGACCGGGCAGCCTCAAGGCTGCCCGAGGTCATGGATAGCCCATTCCAGGTAACGTGCCAGCCGCCCCCTGCGTTGCCTGAATTCGCTGATGGTACTCAGCACCATCCAAAGAAGTAGTGTGAGATACATCGCCAACGCCATCACTAAATCGCCTTTGCTAAATCCCCACAAGCTTGTCCCCTTGACCCATTCCACAGCGAGGGCGGAAGCGGAAGTCATCATCCAGACGAACAGTGTGTTCTGCATCAAGTTCAACGGTATATACGGGGGGGCTGCCACCTTGCCAAATTCCGCCATTCTGGAGACTTGGCCGGCCTCGATACCTGTGCGTTCGAGTGCATCGAGAAAGTGAGCGTAATGCAGGTAGTTGTCTCTTTGCAGGAAGGGTTGGTCAATGATGGTGTGGCGCTCGTAGTAGTCGCGAAAGTAGTGGCCGACAAAGAACTCTCGTGCAAGCAGGAGTGCCCAAGTGAACATGCAGAGGCAAACTGTCAGAGCGAGCAGCCCCAGCGATTCCCGATAAAGAAGGCTTGTCACCAGGCCCAGCACAGCAAGCCAGGACGGCAGCAAGTGAAGGGCCAGTGGGTTTTTCAGGATGGCGCGCCAGTACTTGGGTCTGCTGCTTTTGTAGAGCCGCAGCATTTCGCTCCATTGCTTGAACATCAAAACCTCGCGGTAAAGTGGCTTACCCCAAGGTTAACGGCCGAAATTGCAAAGCCTGTAGGAGCGGGCCTGGTCAGAACGCGCCGCGCACCGTCAGCATGAAATTGCGTGGCTCACCGTAGTAGTTGCCGTACTCCGAAGTACCCACTGTGGCGTAGTAACGGCGGTCGAACAGGTTGTTGCCGTTGACGGCCACCGTCCAGTGCTCGTCGACCTTGTATTCGACCATGGCGTCGTACACCGCGTAACCGCTCTGAGTGAAGTCATAAGGCTTTTCGTTGATCACGTTGCCCGCCGCATCAAAGTTGTAGGCAGTGCCTTTCACATAGTTGCTGCTCTGGATGTTCACGCCACCGCCCAGGCGCCAGGCCGACCACTCGTTGGGCAGGGTGTACACCGACCAGAGCTTGAACAAGTGCTTGGGCGTGATGCTGGTGTAGTCGCTCTCTTCGGTGCGGTTGTCCATCAGGTTCAGGGTGTAGCCGGCGATCACTTCCAGCCCCGGAAGTACCTCACCCGTAGCCTCGATGTCGATGCCTTTGCTGATCACCTCGCCCTGGCCGATGAAGCAGCACGAGCCGCTGTAGCTGAACGGTGCCTGGGGGTAGGCCGGATCCTGCATCGCTTCATGTTCACGCTTGGTATAGAACAGGGCGGTGGTCAGGTTTAGTGCCCCGCCGAACAGTTCTCCCTTGATACCTGTCTCGTAGGTCTTGCCGGTCATGGCTTCTACGGCCGAGCTGTTGCCCTCCGGGCCTTTGAGTTTCTGGGCCTGGGGCTTGAACACTTCGGCGTAGCTGGCATAGGCCGACCACTCATCGTCGAGGGCGTAGATCAGGCCGCCGTAAGGCACCACCTTGGTCGGTTCGCGATGGTTGATTTCCGATTCGTAGGTCCACACGTCGTCGGTCTTGGTCTGGTAGGCCTGCTCGTATTTGTAGCGCTGGGCACGGGCACCGATGATCAGTTTCAATGGGTCGGTGATCTGCAGGCGCAGGGTCGAGTACAGGCCATATTGTTCACGGGTGTTGGGGCTGTAGTCGCGCCAGTAGTCATGGTCAGAGGCGTCCGAGGTCAGCGGAGTCGACTGCGGATCCCAGAGGTTGATCAGGCCGCCTTTGCCGACCATGCCCCGCGCCGCGCGCCAGCGGCTGGTGACTTTCTGGTAGTCGGCGCCCACCAGCAATTCATGCGCGCGGCCAAAGGCGTCGAAAGTGCCCGAGAGGTTGACGTCGAATACCGACTGCTTGCTCCACGACGATACATAGCTGCCCCACCAGTAGGGGCCGGTGTTGGTGGTCTCATCCACCGAGCCGTAGGGAATCACACCTTCGGTGTCGGCATTGTCGTAGGCGTAGGTGTAGGAGGTATTGAGCTTCCAGTCATCGTTGAAATAATGGTCGATCTTGGCGAACAGCTCCTTGGCGTAGCCGTCCATGTAGGCCTGGTTGGTGGTGTACCAGGAGTGGCGTGGCAGCTTGACGTCGCCACCGGTGCTGTAGCGCGGCAGGCCATCGCCGACCCCGTTCTCGTGGGTTTTTTCGTAGCTGCCGCCGACGGTGATCATGGTGGCGTCGGTCAGGTCCGCTTCAAGAATGCCGTAGATGAACGGCTTCTCGGTGCTGCGGTTATCCATGAAGTACTGGCGGTCGGTATAGGCGGCGACCATGCGCCCGCGCAGCTTGCCGTCAAAGGCCAGCGGGCCGGTGACGTCCACTTCGCTGCGGTAGTTGTCCCAGGACCCGGCCGAGGCGTTGAGCTTGAGCTGGTACTGGTCCATCGGGCGCTTGCGCACCATGTTGATGATGCCGCCCGGGTCCCCGGTGCCGCCGAGCAGGCCCGCCGAGCCGCGCAGTACCTCGACGTGGTCGAATTCGGCCAGGTCGTAGATCTTGTCGCCGTAGAAGGTGCCGATGCCCGAGCCGATGTCCATCGGTGCGGCGCCGTCAATCTGGATATTGTCGATGCCAAAGCCGCGGGAGGCGAACTTGGGCAGTCGGAAGTTGCCGTTTTTCACGGTTATACCGGGCGTGCGCTTCATGGCATCGGACAGGTTGGTCATGCGCAGGTCTTCGATGGCCTGTTGGCTGATCACAGAAACCGATTGCGGGGTGTCCTTGATGCTGGTCGGGGTTTTCGAGCCAACGCTGGTCAGGCCGGTGGTGTACGAGCCGGAGTTTTCCGTGGCTTCACCCATGCCCTGGCCCTGGATGGTGATTGCGCTCAGTTCCAGCGCCCCGTCAGTGCTGGCGTGCCGCACCAGCAAGTAGCTGCCGTCGCTTTGCTGTTCGGCGCTATAGCCGCTGCCGGCGAGGATGCGGGCCAGGCCCTCGCTTACCTCATAACGGCCCTGCAGGCCGGCGCTGACCTTGCCGGTCGTGAGCTGGGCATTGGTAGACAAGGCGATGCCGGCCTGGCGCCCGAACTGGCCGAGCACCTGGTCCAACGGCCCGGCGGCGATGTTGAAGCTGATCCCCGCGTGCTGTTGCACTTCGCTCGCCTGTGCCTGGGTGGCGACCAGACTACTCATGCCCAGACCGCCGATCAGGGCCAGGCTGAGCCGGGAAGCACGAGTGGTGGCGATGGCGCGGGCCAGCGGATGGGGACGCAAAATCATGACGAGGTTCCGTATTCAGAGGAGTGGAGCCACACGCAGATGGCGGGATTTCCTCTAAAGCCAAACGAGAATGAGAAACCTGCCGATTCATTTGAATTATTTTTTACCGCAGCTTCAGCCCCGTGCGGTCACCGTGATCCAGTACGGGGTGCGCCGTTGCAGATGCACTGGCAGGCTCTTTTCCAGAAGGGCAAAGATCTGCTCGATGTTGTTGATCGGGAATGAGCCGGTGAGTTGCAGGCCGGCCACCTGCGGGTCGCAGCGCAACACTCCGACGTGATAGCGCGACAGCTCGGCAATGAAGTCGCCCAGGCGCATGCGTTGGGCGACGATAAAACCATCGATCCAGGCCGTCGTGCTTTGATCCAGTGGCTGAGGTGTGGCGACGCCATATTGATCGATGCGGGTTTGCTGGCCGCTTGGCACCAACTGGTCGATACCTGCGGCCATCGCCCGGGCAGCGACCTGGCCGCTGCTGACCGCCAGGAGTGTGCCATGGCCATTGGGTTCGCTGCGCACGTTGAAGCGGGTGCCCAGCGCCCGCAACCGGGCTTCGGTGGTATGTACCATCAAGGGGCGAGGGTCGCTGTGGCTGTCGCTGAGGATGTCGATTTCGCCCTGGCGCAATACCAGCAGGCGCTGCGTGGTGCTGTAGCGCACATCCAGCGCCGTGCGCGTATTGAGCCAGACCTGCGTGCCATCGGCCAGGGTGTGGTGACTGCGCTCACCCGTCCCGGTGGCATAGTCGGCGAGCGCACCTTGCAACCAGAGGCTGTCGCGTGATTGCCAGGCCGTGGCACCGATCAGGCCAAAGCCGACGAAGGCCTTGAGCAACTGGCGGCGGTTGGCGGTGGGGGTACGGGTTTGCTGCAGGGCGGTACGGGCCACCGGGTTGTTCAACTGCCGGGCGCGTTGTTGCAACTGCAAGGGGATGCCTGACAGGCGTTGCCAGGCACGCTCATGGTCCGGGGCGGCCTGACGCCAAAGCTGCAGTTGCTGGTGTTCCTCGACGGACATGTCGCCGGATTGGGCCAGTGAGAACCAGGCAATCGCCTGGTCGCGGACGGCAGGGGCGATCGGCGCGTTTTCAGGGACCGTTTTCATTCGTACTGGCTGGCGTAACACAGGGCGAAGGCCTTGCACATGGACTTCTGCACCTGATCGACACTCAGGTCCAATTGCGCGGCGATTTGCTTGTAGGTCAGGCCATCGAGTTGCGACAACAGGAAAATCTCCCGCGCCCTGGGGCCCAGGCCATGTAGCAGCGCATCGACTTCAACCAGGGTTTCGATCAACAGGTACTGGTCTTCGGCAGACAGTGCCAATGCTTCGGGTTGCGCTGCCAGCGCCTCGGCGTAGGCGCGTTCCACAGCCTGGCGCCGCCAGCGGTTGACCAGCAGGCCGTTGGCGATGGTGGCCAGGTAGGCGAGGGGTTGGCGCAGTTCGCTGATCGACTGGCGCGAACGCATCACCCGCACAAACGTGTCCTGGGCCAGGTCGTCGGCATCGGCACTTTCGCTCAGGCGCTTGCGCAGCCAATTGCGCAACCAGTTGTTGTACTCGAGATACAGGTGTTCGACATCCCGCGGCAAAGGCTTGGGCGTATCCATGAACGTGCCAATGGTTATTGATAATTGTTCTCAATGTTACTGGTGGCCGCAGGAAAGATGCAATGGCTGTAGGAGCGGGCTTGCCCCGCGAGGCGATGCGTCAGTGGGATCGCTATCGCGGGGCAAGCCCGCTCCTACCTGGCGCCCCCGCTCCCTGGGTATCCCGCTGCATCGACTCCAGATTGCGCTCGATCGTTTCACAGATCGCATCCATCTGGATCTGATGCTCACTGAAGCGAAACGGGCTTTGCAGGTCGGTACCGATCCGCTCGATGGCCAGCAACATGAAGCCCACTACCGTCGAGGCCAGTGGAGTGAACCAGCCCAGTGATTCGACCAGGCCAATCGGTACGATCAGGCAGAACAGTGAAATGAACAGCCGCGGAAAGTACACATAGGGGTAGGGCAGCGGGGTGTTGGCGATACGCTCCATGCCGCCCTGGCTGTTGGACAGGTCTACAAGCGTCGACTCCAGCCGTGCCAGGCGAATGCTATCCAGGTGCCCGGCCTTGTACTCACGGGTGAGCAAGGTTGCGGAGCCGGTCAGGATATCATTGGCGAAATTGTTGGAGCGGCTGCGACGCTCGAATTCATCGGGCGGGATGAAGGCCATCAGCTCATCCGGGCACGGCTCGCCGCGCAGGTGGGCGGCCAGGCAATTCACGTAGGCAATGTGCCTGCGCAACAGCGTGGCCTTGATCGGGTTGACCCCGTCGCAGGGGTCGTCGATCAGGGTCAGCACCTGGCGAGCGAAGCTGCGGGAGCTGTTCACCAGCCCACCCCACAAGGTCCGTGCTTCCCACCAGCGGCTGTAGGCGCTGCTGTTGCGAAAACTCACCAGCACCACCAGCGCTGAGCCCAGCAGAGTCAACGGCATCAGTGGCAGGGTGAACTTGCTGTTGAAGAACAGCATGAAGTCGATGGTGACCAGTACATCCCAGATCAGCAGCCAGAACAGCGACCAGCCGACGTAGCCGAGAGTCTTGACGATCAGGCGGTATTTGCGGGCGATGGCGTCTTTCACAGGTAAACCTTGAGCGGCGAATGCAAGGGATCGGACGCTGATCCACGCTCAAGGTTCGTTGCAGTTCATCGATGCGCTACAGCGTTTGTTTCATCTGCACCAGCGCAACCCGCGTGTTGCCTGGCCCCAGGCGCTCTTCGATGGCAAAGGGCACAAATCCCAGCTGGGGGTACAGCAAAAGCCCGGCGGTGTTGTGGTTGAAGCACGATACCCAGAGTTCACGGGCTTCGAACTGGCGACGGGCAAGGTCGATCATGCACTGCACCAGGTACCGCGCCACGCCATGACCGCGAGCGGCAGGCGCCACCACCACATTGCCCAGGGCGCAGACCCCACCAACCTCGGCCTTGTAGAAGTTGGCAAAGGCCAGCACCGTGCCGTCACCCTCGACCACGGTGGAGCCGCTGCGCTGGGCAATGGCCTCGCTCATCTGCGCCGGCGTCAGTGGGTACTGTGCCTTGGGAAACATGTAGAACAGCTCGTCCGGACCTTGGGGAAGACAGCAGAGGGTAGGGATGTCCTGGTCCTGGACGGGGCGATGGCTCAGTTTCATAGGGCGACTCGTTCAAGAATGGGTGGATCAGGCATCGTAAACACACTCTCTGATCCCCCCACAACCCTAGACGGCCGAACGCGCGCGCGCTGGCTGCCCGTGCTGGCGGGTCAGCACGATGCCGACCAGCGATATGGCCAGCGCCAGGCCAATGGTGGTGGTGACCTCCGCGCGGTGTTCCGGCGTTACCAGCATCACACCCAGTGCAGCGATGATGAAGGCGATGACCGCATAGGTAAGCCAGGGGAACAACCACATCTGGAAGTCGAGCCGTACGTTCTGCCGGCGCAACATCTCGCGCATGCGCAATTGCGAGATGGCAATGACCAGGTACACCAACAAGGCAATGGCGCCGGAGCTGGCCAACAGGAACTGGAACAGCCCGGCAGGGGCGAAGTAGCTGACCACGGTGATGACCGCGCCCAGTACCGTGCTGGCAATGACCGCAGCGCGGGGAACGCCGGCAGACGAAGTAACTTTCACACTCTTGGGTGCCTCGCCGCGCTTGCCCAGCGAATAGAGCATGCGCGAGGCAATGTAGATCGAGGAGTTCATGCAACTGGCCACGGCGACCAATACCACTACATCCATCATGAACTTGGCGTGGGGGATGTTCATCAACTCCAGTGCGCGTTGGTAAGACCCTACTTCAGCCAGTAGCGGGTCATTCCAGGGCACGATGGAAATAATCACCGAGATCGACAGCAAGTAGAACACACCGATACGCCAGATAACCGAGCGGGTGGCCTTGGCAATGTTCTTGGCCGGGCTTCGGGATTCGGCAGCGGCGATGGTGACCGCTTCGGTGCCGATAAAGCTGAACATCACGGTAATAAATGCGCCTACTACTGCAGAGGCGCCATTGGGTGCAAAGCCGCCATGTTCATCCAACAGCCGGCTCAAACCGCTTACTTCACGTTCCGGTACCCAGTCCATCAGCACTGCAAAGCCCAGGCTGATGAAGGCAATGATCGCAATGACCTTGAACATGGCGAACCAGAACTCGAATTCACCGTACTTGGACACACTGAAAAGATTGGTCGCGGCCAGTGCAATGATCGACAACAAGGCAAACAACCAGGCATCGACCTGTGGAAACCAGTTATTGAGAACATGCCCGGCGGCTAGTGCTTCGATGGGGATTACCAGCACCCAGAACCACCAGTACATCCAGCCAATGGTAAAGCCGGCCCAGGGCCCGATGGCCTGGTCGGCATAAGTCGAAAACGACCCGGTGTCGGGCCTGGCGACGGCCATTTCGCCGAGCATGCGCATAACCAGAATGACAAGGATGCCCGACAATACATACGCCAGAATGGCAGCAGGCCCGGCAGCGGCAATGGCGTGCCCGGAACCGACGAACAAGCCGGCACCAATGATGCCGGCTATAGAAAGCATGGTGACATGGCGTGGCTTGAATCCTTGCGCCAGCTGACCCTTGGTATCCTCGGAGCCCGGACTGATCATTGTGCTTATTCTCTTTGTTGTTTGATCTGGGACGCACTGACTGACCGTTAGGCGAACATCGCCTTCCCCTCGAACACCCTGAGAGCGGCACACATTGGACACTGTTGTTCTGGTCGATCAGTCATCACGACGAACGCACGGTTTATAAAGGCCTGGCCACATTACCCAGGTGTATTGACGCGCCGGTTTGTCGAGCGCGCCCTAATCGGGTCCGATCGCGCCATTGGGAAGTGGATGCCGGGGGAGGGACTGCGGGTGTGTTGTTGTGCTGAAGTGCAAGATAGACAGCGAGAGGTACAAGCGATTGATTTGTGTATAATCGCGCCGCTTCCATTAAGGGGGCGCTTCATAAATTAAAGGATTTTTGTATGAAAAAGCTGTTCAAGGTAGCGGTCGCTACTGCCATGGTTTCCGGTGTTGCTCTGCTGTCCGGCTGCACTGGCCAGGTGTACAACCAGCAAAAGAATTGCTCTTACGACTACCTGTTCCACCCTTCGGTTTCGGTATCTAAAGTTATTGGTGGCTGCGGTCCTATCGATAAACTGCCACAACAGCAGTAATTTTAGAGCGGTACTGACTGGACCGTTTTCGGTTTAGTCCAAGACCCCCCGCTACTGATGTAGCAGGGGGTTTTTGTTTTTCGGCAGGCAGTCGGCTCGCGTGCGGATAGTGATCGTCGGCCATCCGCGATTTGAAAAGGAGGCTGGTCCACTGATCCCGCGTGAGGTTTGGCGCTTGATACAACCAGGGCAAATCGCTGATGCGACAGCGAGCTGCGGCTGACTTGGAAACCAGATAATCGCGTCCTGATAGTCCGGTGGATATACCGGGTTGACCAGGATTTTTGCGGCATTATCGGTAGGCGGAAAGACCCAAGAGGCAGGCTTGAACGTCATACCTTCCAGCGTCGGAATGCCCATCACTGAGCTGGGGGCCATTGCCGGAGTCCAGGTGCTCTTGATCCCGTCGCCCATGTTGGCAACCATTCCTCGACCCTCTGGAGGTGGAAAACGTGTCGAGAAGGGCATGGATATTCGCAGCGTCACACTTGCCCAGCAGGTGGGGAAGATCGGCAAAGGTGATGTGTGCTTGCGGCGGCTAGCGCCCAATGTGGTGTGTTGCAGGCACCACTCGCGGGATCGGGAATTGCAGGCAATAAAAACCGGCGCTAAGGCCGGTTCTTTAAGGGTTTCACATCATTCAGAGATGATCTGAAACTGTAGGTGGTGCCCCGAGGGAGACTCGAACTCCCACTCCTTTCGAAAACGGATTTTGAATCCGCCGCGTCTACCAATTCCGCCATCAGGGCTTGTGGCGGCGGAGTATAAAGAGGTGCCTACCGTTGGTCAATCAGGTTTCATAGTCAATTTTTGTCTTTTCGGCTAAACTTTGCGGCCCTGTCGAACCGAACACCATCATGCGCGTCGCCGATTTTTCCTTTGAGCTCCCTGATTCCCTGATTGCTCGCCATCCGCTGGCGCAGCGCCATAGCAGCCGGCTGTTGACCCTGGATGGGCCGACCGGGGCGCTGGCTCATCGCCAGTTCACCGATCTGCTCGAGCACCTGCGTCCAGGCGACCTGATGGTGTTCAACAATACCCGGGTGATTCCGGCGCGCCTGTTCGGTCAGAAGGCCAGTGGCGGCAAGCTGGAAATTCTCGTCGAGCGTGTGCTGGACAGCCATCGGGTTCTGGCCCATGTGCGTTCGAGCAAGTCGCCCAAGCCGGGCACGCAGATCCTCATCGACGGTGGTGGCGAGGCCGAGATGGTCGCCCGTCACGATGCGTTGTTCGAGTTGTGCTTTGCCGAAGAGGTGCTGCCACTGCTCGACCGCGTCGGGCATATGCCGCTGCCGCCCTATATTGACCGTCCCGATGAGGGCGCCGATCGCGAGCGCTATCAAACGGTATACGCCGAGCGCGCGGGTGCGGTTGCCGCGCCGACGGCCGGGCTGCACTTCGATGAAGCGCTGATGGCCAGGATTGCTGACAAAGGCGTTGAAACCGCCTTTGTCACCCTGCACGTCGGCGCTGGCACGTTCCAGCCAGTGCGGGTCGAGCGCATCGAAGACCATCACATGCATAAAGAGTGGCTCGAGGTCGGCCAGGACGTCGTCGATGCCGTGGCGGCCTGCCGCGCCCGGGGTGGCCGGGTGATAGCAGTGGGTACCACCAGCGTGCGTTCGCTGGAAAGTGCGGCCCGCGATGGTGTGCTCAAGGCGTTCAGCGGCGACACCGACATCTTTATCTTCCCGGGCCGGCCATTTCATGTGGTCGATGCTCTGGTCACCAACTTCCACTTGCCTGAATCCACGCTGCTGATGCTGGTTTCGGCCTTCGCCGGTTATCCCGAGACCATGGCTGCCTACGCGGCGGCGGTCGAGAACGGGTACCGCTTCTTCAGTTACGGTGATGCCATGTTCATCACCCGCAATCCGGCGCCGCGCGGCCCCGAGGATCAAGCATGAGTCGCACCTGTCGTATGTCCTTCGAGTTGCTGGCCACCGACGGCAAGGCCCGTCGTGGCCGCCTGACGTTCCCCCGTGGCGTGGTCGAGACCCCGGCGTTCATGCCGGTCGGTACCTATGGCACGGTCAAGGGCATGCTGCCCCGGGACATCGAGGCCATTGGCGCGCACATGATCCTGGGCAACACCTTCCACCTGTGGCTGCGCCCGGGTACCGAGGTGATCAAGGCTCATGGCGACCTGCACGATTTCATGAAGTGGCAAGGCCCGATCCTCACCGACTCGGGTGGTTTCCAGGTGTTCAGCCTGGGCGCCATGCGCAAGATCAAGGAAGAGGGCGTGACCTTCGCCTCGCCGGTCGATGGCTCCAAGGTGTTCATGGGCCCGGAAGAGTCGATGCAGGTCCAGCGTGACCTGGGCTCCGACGTGGTGATGATCTTCGATGAGTGCACCCCGTACCCGGCCGATGAAGACGTCGCCCGTGTTTCGATGGAACTGTCGCTGCGTTGGGCCCAGCGCTCGAAGAACGCCCATGGCGACAGCACCGCGGCGCTGTTCGGTATCGTTCAGGGTGGCATGCACCAGAACCTGCGCATGCGCTCGCTCGAAGGCCTTGAAAAGATCGGCTTCGACGGCCTGGCCATCGGCGGCTTGTCGGTGGGCGAACCCAAGCACGAGATGATCAAGGTGCTGGACTACCTGCCTGGCATGATGCCTGCTGACAAACCTCGTTACCTTATGGGGGTAGGCAAGCCGGAAGATCTCGTTGAGGGTGTGCGCCGCGGCGTCGACATGTTCGATTGCGTGATGCCCACGCGCAACGCGCGCAATGGCCACCTGTTCGTCGATACAGGTGTGCTGAAGATCCGCAATGCGTTCCATCGCCACGATGATTCGCCGCTGGATCCGACCTGTGACTGCTACACCTGCCAGAACTTCTCCCGTGCCTACCTGCATCACTTGGACAAATGCGGAGAAATGCTGGGCAGTATGTTGAATACCATCCATAACTTGCGCCATTACCAGCGTTTGATGGCTGGTTTACGCGAGGCTATTCAACAAGGTACATTGGCCGTCTTTGTCGATGCCTTTTACGCCAAGCGCGGGCTGCCTGTGCCGCCCTTGGACTGATGTTTTGTCGATCCCTAACAAGTACTGAATGCAACTGGAGTGCTAAATGAGCTTTCTGATCCCCGCCGCTTACGCGGACGCCGCTGCCCCAGCCGCTGCCGCCGGCCCTGCCGGTACTGGCTTCGAGTGGATTTTCCTGGTCGGTTTCCTGGTCATCTTCTACCTGATGATCTGGCGTCCACAGGCCAAACGCGCCAAAGAGCAGAAAAACCTGCTGAGCAACCTGCAAAAAGGTGACGAAGTTGTCACCAACGGTGGCATCGCCGGCAAGATCGTCAAAGTGGCCGACGACTTCGTGGTACTGGAAGTATCCGACAACGTCGAACTGAAGTTCCAGAAGGGCGCCGTTGCCGCGACCCTGCCTAAAGGTACGCTCAAAGCGATCTAAGTTTCAGTTTTTTACCAATCGACGGGGCGCGCAAGGCGCCCCGCGTCTTGAACGGGCGGCGTGATGCTGAACAAATACCCTCTGTGGAAATACCTATTGATCGTGGTGGTACTGGCGATCGGTTTTATTTATTCCGCTCCCAACCTCTACCCTGATGATCCGGCCGTCCAGGTCAGCGGTGCCAGCACGGCGCTGCAGGTCACACAGGCGGATCTGGACCGCGCGAGCAAGGCGCTCGTCGAAGCCGGTATCCAGGTCAAGGCTGCAAGCCTGGGCGAAAAGGGCAAAGGTGCATTGCTGCGCCTGAGCAAGCAGGAAGACCAACTGCCAGCCAAGGATGTCGTGCGCAAGGTACTGGGTGACGACTACGTGGTAGCGTTGAACCTGGCCCCGACTACCCCGCAATGGCTGCGCAACCTGGGCGCAAGCCCGATGAAGCTCGGTCTGGACCTTTCCGGTGGCGTGCACTTCCTGCTGGAAGTGGACATGGACAAAGCCATGTCGGCCCGCCTCAAAGTCTACGAAGGCGAAGTCAAAAGCCTGTTGCGTAAAGAGCGCGTGCGCTATCGCAGCCTGCCGCAGCAAGATGGCGACATTCAGTTGGGCTTCTCCGATGAAGCCTCCCGCGAACAGGCTCGCAGCCTGATCCGCAAGAATTTCAACGATTTCGAGCTGACCACCACCGAGCGTAATGGCCTGTCGGTGCTGCGTCTGGCGATTACCCCGGCCAAGGTCGCGGAAATCCGTGAATACTCGATCAAGCAGAACTTGACCACGGTCCGTAACCGGGTCAACGAACTGGGCGTTGCCGAGCCGCTGGTACAGCGCCAGGGCGCCAACCGCATCGTGGTCGAGCTGCCAGGCGTGCAGGACACTGCAGAAGCCAAGCGTATCCTGGGCAAGACCGCCAACCTGGAGTTCCGTCTGGGTGCCGAGCCGGGTGCTTCCAAGGCGACCACCGAAACCTTCGAGTTCCGTGAAGGTGGTCGTTCGGCAGCCGTAGAGCGTGGCCTGATCATCACCGGTGACCAGGTTACCGACGCCCAGGCCAGCTTCGACGAGCAGGGTCGCCCGCAAGTGAATATCCGCCTGGATGGTCATGGTGGCGAACTGATGAGCCGCGCAACCCGCAGCAATGTCGGTCGTAGCATGGCGGTGATCTTCATCGAGCAGCGCCCGACCACCCGCTACGTGAAGCAGATGGTCGATGGTGTCGAGAAGGACGTCGCCGTCCAGACCTTCACCGAAGAGAAGAAGATCATCAGCCTGGCGACCATCCAGTCGCCGCTGGGCAGCCAGTTCCGTATCACTGGCCTGAACGGCCAGGGCGAGTCTTCCGAGCTGGCCCTGCTGCTGCGTGCCGGTGGCCTGGCAGCGCCGATGTACTTCGCTGAAGAACGCACCATTGGCCCGAGCCTGGGTGCCGACAACATCACCAAGGGTATCGATGCGTCCCTGTGGGGCATGCTGTTCGTCTCGCTGTTCATCATGGCCATCTACCGCTTCTTCGGCCTGATCGCCACGATCGCCCTGGCCGGTAACATGGTCATGCTGCTGGCGCTGATGTCGCTGCTGGGGGCAACCCTGACCCTGCCGGGTATTGCCGGTATCGTCCTGACCATGGGTATGGCGGTTGACGCCAACGTACTGATCTTCTCGCGGATCCGCGAAGAGCTGGCCAATGGCATGTCGGTACAGCGCGCCATCCACGAAGGCTTCAACCGTGCCTACACCGCGATTGTCGACGCCAACCTGACCACCTTGCTGGTGGGCGGCATCCTGTTCGCCATGGGTACCGGTCCGGTCAAGGGCTTCGCAGTTACCATGTCCCTCGGGATTTTCACCTCGATGTTCACGGCCGTCATGGTTACCCGCGCAATGGTCAACCTGACCTGCGGCGGGCGTGATATCAAGAAGTTGTGGGTTTAAGGGGCTGCCATGTTACGTACCATTAACTTCATGGGTGTGCGCAACTTTGCGTTCGGCATCACCCTGCTTCTTACCGTACTGGCGCTGTTCAGCTGGTTCTATAAAGGGCTCAACTTTGGCCTGGACTTCACCGGTGGTACGCTCATCGAGCTGACCTACGAGCGTCCGGCCAACCTCGGCGAGGTCCGCGAGGAGCTGGTCAAGGCCGGCTTCCAGGACGCCGTGGTGCAGAGCTTCGGCGCAACCACCGACCTGCTGGTGCGTATGCCTGGCGATGACCCGATGCTGGGTAATCGCGTTTCCGAGGCGCTGCAGAAGGTCAGTACCGACAACCCGGCCGTGGTCAAGCGTGTCGAGTTCGTAGGGCCACAGGTGGGTGAGGAGCTGCGTGACCAGGGTGGCCTGGGCATGTTGTTGGCCCTGGGTGGCATCATGCTCTACCTGGCTTTCCGCTTTCAGTGGAAATTCGCCTTGGGTGCGATTCTCTCGCTGGTGCACGACGTTGTCGTGACCCTGGGTATCCTGTCGTTCTTCCAGATCACCTTCGACCTGACGGTGCTGGCGGCGGTGCTGGCAATCATCGGCTACTCGCTCAACGACACCATCGTCGTGTTCGACCGGGTGCGTGAGAACTTCCGCGTACTGCGCAAGGCTTCGCTGATCGAGAACATCAACATCTCGACCACCCAGACGCTGCTGCGGACCGTGGCGACTTCGGTGTCGACCTTGCTGGCCATCGCCGCGCTGCTGTTCTTCGGTGGCGATAACCTGTGGGGCTTCTCGCTGGCGCTGTTCATCGGCGTCATGGCAGGTACCTATTCGTCGATCTATATCGCCAACGTGGTGTTGATCTGGCTGAACCTGAGCAGTGAAGACCTGATTCCACCGGTCAAGGCTGAAGGTGTGGACGACCGTCCGTAAGGATTTTTCCCACACTGTTTGTCGTAGAAGAAGGCGCGAGTATTGAACTCGCGCCTTTTTTTATGCTCCAAGGCAGGGAGAAGGCGGGCAATGTTCCGCAGGTACGATCAGGAGGTTCACGTGAACAAGTCAATGCTGGTGGGTGCGGTTCTGGGTGCTGTCGGTGTTACCGCCGGAGGTGCTGTAGCCACCTACAGCCTGGTCAAGAGCGGGCCTGAGTACGCCGAGGTTTTGGCGGTGCAACCGGTCAAGCAGACCATCAAGACGCCACGCGAAGTCTGCAAAGATGTCACTGTGACGCGACAGGCGCCGGTGAAGGATCAGCATCAGATCGCCGGTACTGTGTTGGGTGCAGTGGCGGGTGGCTTGCTGGGTAACCAGATCGGTGGCGGTACCGGCAAGAAGATTGCCACCGTGGCCGGTGCGGTCGGTGGTGGTTATGCCGGTAACAAAGTGCAGGAAGGCATGCAGGAGCGTGATACCTATACCACTACGCAAACTCGCTGCAATACGGTCAACGACCTGAGCGAGAAGGTCGTGGGTTATGACGTGAAGTATTCGATCGGCGACAAGGTCGGTCAGGTCCGCATGGACCGTGACCCGGGTTCGCAGATCCCGCTGGATAAAGAAGGCAAGCTGGTCCTGAGTCAGGCCCAGTAAATGCAAGGGCAGGCTGCCCCTGCAATGCCCACAAAAAAGCACCCCGAAGGGTGCTTTTTTGTGTCCGATCGAAGCTTAGCGCTTGATCGAAGCAGGCAGGTGCGGCTGGATAGCAGTCAGTACGGCCTTGAAGCACTTGGTGTTGCCAGCAACGATGTGACCCTTCTCGAGGAAGTCGTGACCACCGGTGAAGTCGCTCACCAGGCCGCCAGCTTCCTGGATCAGCAGGGCGCCTGCAGCCATGTCCCACTCCGACAGGCCTGATTCCCAGAAGGCATCGAAACGACCGGCGGCGACATAGGCCAGGTCCAGGCTGGCGGCGCCAGCGCGGCGGATACCAGCGGTCTGGCCAACCAGGGCGCGGAACATGCCCAGGTAGTTGTCCAGGTCTGCCATCTGGTTGTCACGGAACGGGAAGCCGGTGCCCAGCAGTGCGCCTTCCAGGCTGGTGCGAGGGCTGACGCGCAGGCGACGACCGTTCAGTTGGGCGCCACGGCCACGGCTGGCGGTGAACTCTTCCTGGCGGACAGGGTCCAGCACCACGGCATGCTCAAGGCGGCCACGGTATTTGCAGGCAATGCTGACAGCGAAGTGCGGAACGCCACGCAGGAAGTTGGTGGTGCCGTCCAGTGGGTCGATGATCCACAGGTAGTCCTTGCCTTCTTCGCCGCTGCCGGCGTGCAGTCCGGTCTCTTCGCCGTAGATGGAGTGGTTCGGGTAGGCCTTGCGCAGAGCGTTGATGATGCTTTGCTCGGCGGCACGGTCGACTTCGGACACATAATCCTTGGCGTCTTTTTCATCAACCTTGATGCTATCCAGGCGCTCGATGGAGCGGAAAATCAGTTCACTGGCGCTGCGGGCGGCGCGCAGCGCGATATTCAGCATGGGCTGCATGGACGTTTCACCTGGGTCGTTAAAGAAAGCCGAACATTCTAGCAGAAAACTTCGCGCGAAGAAGTGTGTCATTTGCTTTCGTAGCGTAAATCGGGTCTGTTCTGTAAGATTTGCCTCCTCATTTCCAAGTCTGTGAGCACTCGCCTTGCTGCAAAATATTCGTGTTGTTCTGGTCAATACCAGCCACCCCGGCAATATCGGCGGCGCTGCGCGTGCCATGAAAAACATGGGCTTGTCGCGCCTGGTGCTGGTCGACCCGCAGGACTTTCCCTCCCACGAGGCGGATGCCCGAGCCTCCGGCGCCGATGATGTGCTCGCCGGTGCGCAAGTGGTCGCGACCCTCGAAGAGGCACTCGCCGGCTGCAGCCTGGTATTGGGAACCAGTGCCCGCGACCGGCGCATCCCGTGGCCACTGGTCGATCCGCGTGAGTGCGGTAGCAAGACCGTCGAGCATGCGGCCCAGGGGCAGGAAATCGCCCTGGTGTTCGGTCGCGAGTACGCGGGCCTGACCAACGAAGAGCTGCAACGCTGTCATTTCCATGTGCATATCCCCTCCAACCCGGACTTCAGTTCGCTGAACCTGGCGGCGGCGGTGCAGGTGCTGGCTTATGAGGTGCGCATGGCGTGGCTGGCGGCCGAAGGTCAGCCTTCGAAAGTGGAGAAGTTCGAGGTGACGTCGGTACGCAGCAGCGAACTGGCGACCATGGATGAAATGGAGCTGTTCTACGAGCACCTGGAAAAGACCCTGGTGGACATCGGCTTCCTCGACCCTGAAAAGCCCAAGCACCTGATGCCGCGCTTGCGTCGCCTCTATGGGCGCAGCTCGGTCAATCGTTCGGAGATGAGTATTTTGCGAGGCATCCTCACCGAAACCCAGAAAGTGGCCCGGGGCGAGCCGCACAAGCGCAAGGATCAATAGATGTTCGAGCGTCTGCGTGAAGATATCCAGAGCGTTTTCCACCGAGACCCGGCGGCGCGCAATGCCTTTGAAGTCCTGACCTGCTACCCGGGCATGCATGCGATCTGGCTGCATCGTGCGGCGCATGCGCTGTGGAAGCGTGACTGGAAGTGGCTGGCACGGCTGGTATCGAACTTTGGGCGCTGGATGACCGGTATCGAGATTCATCCCGGGGCAAAGGTCGGTCGGCGATTTTTCATCGACCACGGCATGGGGATCGTCATCGGCGAAACCGCTGAGATCGGAGATGACGTTACCCTGTACCAGGGGGTAACCCTGGGCGGTACCAGCTGGAACAAGGGCAAGCGCCACCCGACCCTGGAGGATGGTGTCGTGGTCGGCGCCGGTGCCAAGGTGCTGGGGCCGTTCACGGTGGGGGCGGGTGCCAAGATTGGTTCCAATGCCGTGGTCACCAAGGCGGTTCCGGCCGGCGCTACCGCGGTGGGGATCCCGGGGCGGATCATCGTCAAGACCGATGCCGAGGTCGAGGCCAAGCGCAAGGCCATGGCTGAGAAGATCGGTTTCGACGCCTATGGTGTCAGCGAAGACATGCCAGACCCTGTGGCGCGGGCCATCGGTCAGTTGCTCGACCACCTGCAAGCGGTGGACGGGCGGCTGGAAGACATGTGCGGCGCCCTGAAGAATCTTGGCAGCGACTACTGCGCCAAAGAGCTCCCTGCCTTGCGTGAAGAGGACTTCGCCGAGGTCAAGGGCGAGGCGCGCAGCGACACGCCGACGCATTGACAGAAGGGCGTGCGCACACGCCCCTTCGTTTGCTATCATTCCGCCGCCCTCCTGCGGCAAACCCGACTAAAGCACTAGGTCTTATAGTTGACTTAAATGCTCGGGAATAGCATACTCGCTTCCATTCCGAACCCCGTGGTACCTACTAGCCATGCGACTGACTACAAAAGGCCGATACGCCGTGACCGCCATGCTTGATCTGGCGTTGCACGCGCAGCATGGGCCGGTGTCTCTGGCCGACATTTCCGAACGCCAAGGCATCTCCCTCTCTTATCTGGAGCAGCTGTTTGCAAAGCTGCGCCGCAGCAGTCTGGTTTCCAGCGTGCGCGGTCCTGGCGGCGGCTACCAGCTGTCGCGAAGCATGGAGAGCATTCAGGTCGCGCAGGTCATCGATGCGGTCAACGAATCGGTCGACGCAACACGCTGCCAGGGCCTGGGTGATTGCCACGCCGGCGACACCTGCCTGACCCACCACTTGTGGTGTGACCTGAGCCAGCAGATTCACGAATTCCTCAGCGGCATCAGCCTGGCCGACCTTGTTACTCGCCGTGAGGTACAAGAAGTCGCCCAGCGCCAGGACCTGCGACGTATCGCAGGCCGGGCACCGCAGCTGGACAAGATTGAGACGTCAGCCGTCGAATGACCGTTTCGACGCGCGGCGCGACCGCCTGATAGGAGATATTCAATGAAGTTGCCGATCTACCTCGATTACTCCGCGACCACACCGGTCGACCCACGCGTTGCCCAGAAAATGAGCGACTGCCTGCTGGTCGATGGAAACTTCGGTAATCCGGCGTCGCGCTCCCACGTCTTTGGCTGGAAAGCCGAAGAAGCGGTCGAGAATGCCCGTCGCCAGGTTGCTGACCTGGTCAATGCCGACCCGCGTGAAATTGTCTGGACCAGCGGTGCAACCGAGTCCGACAACCTGGCAATCAAGGGCGTTGCGCACTTCTACAGCACCAAGGGCAAGCACCTGATCACCTCCAAGATCGAGCACAAGGCTGTCCTGGACAGCACGCGCCAACTGGAGCGTGAAGGCTTCGAAGTCACCTACATCGAGCCAGGCGCCGATGGCCTGATCACCCCGGCCATGATTGAAGCTGCCCTGCGTGACGACACCATCCTGGTTTCGATCATGCATGTGAACAACGAAATCGGCACCATCAACGACATCGCTGCCATCGGCGAACTGACCCGCGCTCGCGGCGTCATGTTCCACGTCGACGCCGCCCAGTCCACTGGCAAGGTCGAAATCGACCTGCAGAAGCTGAAAGTCGACCTGATGTCCTTCTCTGCCCACAAGACCTACGGCCCTAAAGGTATCGGCGCGTTGTACGTCAGCCGCAAGCCTCGCGTGCGCCTGGAGGCCACCATGCACGGTGGCGGTCATGAGCGCGGCATGCGTTCGGGTACCCTGGCCACCCACCAGATCGTCGGCATGGGCGAAGCGTTCGCCATCGCCAAAGAGCTGATGGCCAGCGAGAACGTCCGCATCAAGGCCCTGAGCGACCGTTTCTACAAGCAGGTCGAAGGCCTTGAAGAGCTGTACATCAACGGCAGCATGACCGCGCGCATCCCGCACAACCTGAACCTGAGCTTCAACTACGTTGAAGGCGAATCGCTGATCATGGCCCTCAAGGACCTGGCAGTGTCCTCCGGTTCGGCCTGTACCTCGGCTTCGCTTGAGCCGTCGTATGTGCTGCGCGCCCTGGGCCGTAACGACGAGCTGGCTCACAGCTCGATCCGCTTCACCTTCGGTCGTTTCACCACCGAAGAAGAAATCGACTACGCCGCGCAGAAAGTTTGCGAGGCCGTGACCAAGCTGCGCGAATTGTCGCCGCTGTGGGATATGTACAAAGACGGCGTCGACATCTCCAAGATCGAGTGGGCTGCGCACTAAGTAGTCGCCGGCAAGAGCGGCTCTCTGATGAGGAAGGAATTGCACCATGGCATACAGTGAAAAGGTCATCGACCATTACGAAAACCCACGCAACGTCGGCAAGATGAATGCCGAGGATCCGGATGTCGGAACCGGCATGGTCGGCGCTCCAGCGTGCGGCGACGTGATGCGCCTGCAGATTAAAGTCAACGAGCAGGGCGTCATCGAAGACGCCAAGTTCAAGACCTACGGCTGTGGTTCGGCCATCGCCTCCAGCTCCCTGGCCACCGAGTGGATGAAGGGCAAGACCCTGGACGAAGCCGAAACCATCAAGAACACCCAGCTGGCCGAAGAACTGGCGTTGCCGCCAGTGAAAATTCACTGCTCGGTACTCGCCGAGGACGCCATCAAGGCGGCCGTACGCGACTATAAGCAGAAGAAAGGTTTGCTCTAAGTTCGCCTGTTGCAGGTAAGGAGTCTCGATGGCTATCAGCATGACAGAAGCCGCCGCCAACCATGTGCGGCGCTCTCTCGACGGACGCGGCAAGGGTGTCGGTATTCGCCTGGGCGTTCGTACCACCGGCTGCTCGGGTCTGGCCTATGTGCTGGAGTTCGTTGATCAGCCAGACGCCGAAGACCAGGTCTTCGAAAGCCACGGCGAGAAAGTGATCATTGATCCCAAGAGCCTGGCCTACCTCGACGGTACCGAGCTCGATTTCGTCAAGGAAGGGTTGAACGAAGGCTTCAAGTTCAACAACCCCAACGTACGCGGTGAGTGTGGCTGCGGCGAAAGCTTCAACGTTTGAGGCTGCGCGTGGGTACTCCTTGTCATTTCGCCCTGTTTGACCTGCAACCTGGCTTCCGTCTGGACCTCGATAAACTGGCTGTTCGCTATCGCGAACTGGCCCGTGAGGTCCACCCGGATCGCTTCGCCGATGCCTCCGAACGTGAACAGCGCATTGCGCTCGAGCGTTCGGCTGCGCTGAACGAGGCCTACCAGACGCTAAAGAGCGCGCCCCGGCGTGCCCGCTACCTGTTGGCGATCGGCGGCCATGAAGTGCCGCAGGAAATCACCGTCCATGATCCCGAGTTCCTGCTGCAGCAGATGCAATTGCGCGAAGAGCTCGAAGATCTGCAGGACAGTGCCGACCTCGACGGTGTCGCCGTCTTCAAGCGTCGCTTGAAAACCGCCCAGGAAGCGCTCAACGAGGATTTCGCCGCCTGCTGGAATGATCCTGCGCAGCGCGAACAGGCCGAGCGCCTGATGCGCCGCATGCAGTTTCTCGACAAGCTCGCCTACGAAGTGCGCCAGCTGGAAGAGCGCCTCGACGATTAACTCGGCGCTGCTCCTGGCGGCGCCCCTGGTATTCAGATAAGCATGGCCCTACTGCAGATCGCCGAACCCGGTCAGAGCCCTCAACCGCACCAGCGTCGCCTGGCGGTGGGTATTGACCTTGGTACCACCAACTCCCTGGTCGCAGCGTTGCGCAGCGGCCGCAGCGAGCCCCTGCCCGACGCTCAAGGTCGGGTCATCCTGCCTTCCGCCGTGCGTTACCATGCCGACCACATCGACGTCGGCCAGGTGGCGCGTGATGCTGCTTCCGGCGACCCGCTCAATACCGTGTTGTCTGTCAAGCGTCTGATGGGCCGTGGCCTTGCAGACGTCAAGCAACTGGGTGAGCAACTGCCATACCGCTTTGTTGGCGGCGAGTCGCACATGCCGTTCATCGACACCGTCCAGGGCCCGAAAAGCCCGGTGGAAGTCTCGGCCGATATCCTCAAGGTGCTGCGCCAGCGCGCCGAAGAAACCCTCGGAGGCGAGTTGGTGGGGGCGGTGATCACCGTTCCGGCCTATTTTGACGATGCCCAGCGCCAGGCCACCAAGGACGCCGCGCGTCTGGCCGGGCTCAACGTGCTGCGCCTGCTCAACGAACCGACCGCAGCGGCCGTGGCCTATGGCCTGGACCAGAATGCCGAAGGGCTGGTAGCCATTTACGACCTGGGCGGCGGTACCTTCGATATTTCCATCCTGCGCCTGACGGGCGGAGTGTTCGAAGTGCTGGCCACAGGTGGCGACAGCGCCCTGGGTGGCGATGATTTCGACCACGCGATTGCCAGTTGGATCGTCGAGCAGGCAGGTCTGTCCTCGGACCTCGATCCGGGTGCCCAGCGCCAACTATTGCAAGCGGCTTGCGCGGCCAAGGAAGCCCTGACCGATGCTGACTCGGCTGCCGTCGCGTACGGTGACTGGCGCGCCGAGTTGACCCGCACAGCCTTCGATGCCCTGATCGAGCCGCTGGTAGCCCGCAGCCTCAAGGCCTGCCGCCGCGCGGTGCGTGACAGCGGCGTCGAGCTCGATGAAGTGGGTGCAGTGGTCATGGTCGGTGGCTCGACTCGCGTGCCACGTGTGCGTGAGGCGGTCGGCGCCCTGTTTGGCCGTACGCCACTGACCGATATCGACCCGGACCAGGTGGTGGCCATCGGCGCCGCGATCCAGGCCGACACGCTGGCCGGCAATCGCCGCGATGGCGGCGAACTGCTTCTACTTGATGTGATCCCGTTGTCCCTTGGGCTTGAAACCATGGGTGGGCTGATGGAGAAGGTGATTCCGCGTAACACCACCATCCCGGTTGCCCGTGCCCAGGAGTTCACCACCTACAAGGATGGCCAGTCGGCCATGATGATTCATTTGCTGCAGGGTGAGCGCGAGTTGATCAGCGATTGCCGTTCCCTGGCGCGCTTCGAGCTTCGTGGCATTCCAGCGATGGTCGCCGGTGCCGCGAAGATCCGTGTCACATTCCAGGTCGATGCCGACGGCTTGCTCAGCGTTTCGGCGCGTGAGCTGGGGTCGGGCGTCGAATCGAGTATCCAGGTCAAGCCATCCTACGGCCTGACCGATGGTGAAATTACCCGCATGCTCAAGGATTCCTTCGAGCACGCGGGCTTTGACAAGGTGGCGCGCCAGTTGCGCGAGCACCAGGTCGACGCCGAGCGCCTGCTCGAAGCTGTGCAGGGCGCGCTGGACGCCGATGGCGACCGTCTGCTGGACGCCGAAGAGCGCCTGGCTATCGAACAACAAATGCAAGACTTGCGTGATTTGATCAACGGCACCGATGGCGCAGCCATCGAGCAACAGACCAAGCGTCTGTCGCAGGTGACCGATGCCTTTGCCGCCCGTCGCCTTGATTCGACGGTAAAAGCCGCGTTGGCCGGGCGCAACCTGAATGAGATCGAGGAATAACTGATGCCGCAGGTGATTTTTCTGCCCCACGAGAAGTTCTGCCCGGATGGCATGGTGGTGGAGGCTGAGACAGGTAAGTCCATTCTCGAGGTGGCGCACGACAACCACATCGAGATCGAAAGCGCCTGCGGCGGTGTCTGCGCCTGCACCACGTGCCACTGCGTGATCCGTGAGGGCTTCAATTCGCTCAATGAAGCCGACGAGCTGGAAGAGGACTACCTGGACCGCGCCTGGGGCCTCGAGCCTACCTCGCGCCTGACCTGCCAGGCCAAGGTCGGTGACGAAGACATCACCGTCGAAATCCCGAAATACTCGCTCAACCACGCAGCCGAAGCGCCGCATTGATCCTGGAGCCGACATGAGCCTGAAATGGGTTGATGTACTTGAAATTGCAATCCAGCTTGCCGAAAGCAAGCCGGAAGTCGATCCTCGTTATGTGAATTTCGTCGATCTGCACCAGTGGGTGCTGGGATTGCCGGAATTCAGTGACGATCCGCAGCGTGGCGGCGAGAAAGTTCTCGAAGCCATCCAGGCGGCCTGGATCGAAGAAGCCGACTGAGCGCGCTCGGCAGGTTAGGCAATCCCCCGGAACCCGCGTATAATTCGCGGGTTTAATTTTTCGCTTCACTCAACGTTTCTGGAGTTACACCATGGCTGTTCAACGTACTTTCTCCATCATCAAGCCTGACGCCGTTGCCAAGAACGTGATCGGCAAGATCACCACTCGCTTCGAAGAAGCTGGCCTGCGCATCGTTGCTTCGAAAATCAAGCAACTGTCCAAAGCCGAAGCCGAAGGTTTCTACGCTGAGCACAAAGAGCGCGGTTTCTTCGCTGACCTGGTTGCCTTCATGACTTCCGGTCCAGTTGTCGTTCAGGTTCTGGAAGGCGAAAACGCCATCGCTCTGAACCGTGAGCTGATGGGCGCTACCAACCCTAAAGAAGCTGCTCCAGGCACCATCCGCGCTGACTTCGCCGAGTCGATCGACGCCAACGCCGTTCACGGTTCGGACTCCGAAGCCGCTGCAGCTCGCGAAATCGCTTACTTCTTCGCAGCTACCGAGGTAACCACTCGCTAAGCGAAAGCTTACGGGTGAGGGTGAATCCATGACGACATCGACTGGCAAAACTAACCTGTTGGGGCTGACCCAGCCGGAAATGGAAAAATTCTTCGACTCTATCGGGGAGAAGCGTTTCCGTGCCGGTCAGGTAATGAAATGGATTCACCACTTTGGCGTCGATGATTTCGACGCCATGACCAACGTCGGCAAGGCCTTGCGTGAAAAGCTCAAGGCAGTTGCCGAGGTTCGCGGTCCGGAAGTGGTCAGCGAGGACATCTCCACCGACGGCACCCGTAAGTGGGTGGTGCGCGTGGCGTCCGGCAGCTGCGTCGAGACCGTGTACATCCCCCAGGGCAAGCGTGGCACGCTGTGTGTCTCGTCCCAGGCCGGTTGCGCCCTGGACTGCAGTTTCTGCTCCACCGGCAAGCAAGGATTCAACAGCAACCTCACCGCCGCCGAAGTTATCGGCCAGGTGTGGATTGCCAACAAGTCGTTCGGCACGGTACCTGCCAAGATCGACCGTGCCATCACCAACGTGGTGATGATGGGCATGGGCGAGCCGCTGCTGAACTTCGACAACGTGGTCGCCGCCATGCATTTGATGATGGACGACCTCGGTTACGGCATTTCCAAGCGCCGGGTGACGCTGTCCACCTCCGGCGTGGTTCCGATGATCGAAGAGCTGGCCAAGCACATCGACGTTTCCCTGGCCCTGTCGCTGCACGCGCCGAACGATGCGCTGCGCAACGAACTGGTGCCGATCAACAAGAAGTACCCGCTCAAGGTATTGCTCGCAGCGTGCAAGAACTACATGTCTCAGCTGGGTGAAAAGCGTGTACTGACCATCGAGTACACCCTGCTCAAGGACGTCAACGACAAGCTCGAGCACGCCGTGGAAATGGCCGAGCTGCTCAAGGACGTTCCGTGCAAGATCAACCTGATCCCGTTCAACCCGTTCCCGCACTCCGGTTACGAGCGCCCGAGCAACAATGCCATCCGCCGTTTCCAGGATCACCTGCATCACGCCGGCTACAACGTGACGGTGCGCACTACCCGTGGTGAAGACATCGACGCCGCGTGCGGCCAGTTGGTCGGCCAGGTGATGGACCGTACCCGTCGCAGCGAACGCTTGCTCGCCGTACGTCAGTTGAACGCCGACGGCGATGTGCAAGAAAGCGCTGCACGGAACTGAAGAGAGGACCTCCATGACCTTGCGCGCCGCGCTGTCGATCCTGTCGCTCGCCCTGCTTGCAGGCTGCGTGTCCGGCGGGAGTTCGGACACGCTGGCCAGTCGCGAGGGCAGGGCCCATGCAGCGCAGGCCTATGTGCAGCTTGGGCTCGGGTATTTGCAACAAGGTTTGACCGAACAGGCCAAGGGGCCACTGAAAAAAGCGCTTGATCTCAATAGCCAGGATGCCGCCGCCAACGCTGCCCTGGCTTTGGTGTATCAGGCCGAAGATGAGCCGGAACTGGCGCAAACGTACTACCGCAAGGCGCTGTCCAGTCGCCCGGACGATACGCGGATCCGTAATAACTACGGCAGTTTCCTTTATGCTCAGGGACAATACGCGCAGGCGCAGCAGATGTTTGCCCAGGCAGCGGCCGATACGCTGTATCCTGAGCGTTCCCGGGTATTCGAGAGCCTTGGCCTGACGGCTTTGAGACTTGGCCAGCGTGAGCAGGCGCAGCAATACCTGGTAAAAGCTTTGCGACTCAACCAGCAGCAACCGCGTGCGTTGCTCGAAATGGCTGAGTTGTCTTACGAAGACAGGCATTATGTGCCGGCCCGTGACTACTACGATCGTTTCAGCCAGCTGAGCGACCACAGTGCCCGCAGCCTGCTGCTGGGCAGTCGGCTTGCCAATGTCTTCGAAGAACGGAACAAGGCCGCCGATCTGGGCCTGCAATTACAACGACTTTATCCCGGTACGCCGGAATATCAGCAATACCTGTCGGAGCAATGATGAAAGCGGCGCATCCCGAAGTAGCAGCAGCGACTCGCGAGAATCCAGGTGAGACTTTGCGTCAGGCCCGCGAGAGCAGGGACTGGTCGCAGGCCGAGGTGGCCCGCAAGCTCAACCTGACCGTGAGTTCCCTGAACAATCTTGAATCCGGCGCCTTCGACAAGCTGCCCGGGCACACCTTTGCCCGTGGCTACATCCGCGCCTATGCCAAATTGCTGGACATGGACCAGGCTGCCCTGGTTCAGGCCTTTGACCATTGCACCGGCACCCACGCCCAGGGCAGCGACGTGCATGCCCTCGGCCGTATCGAAGAGCCAGTACGCCTCTCCCACAACATCCTGCGTATCGTCAGCCTGTTGCTGCTGGTTGTGGTCATCGGCGGCGGCTTCTTCTGGTGGCAGGATCAAAGCAGCCAACGCAGCAAGGACCTCGTCAACATGGCCCTTGAGCACGTCGAAGTCGAAAGCGCCGACGGCACTACCCAGATCCACCCGCTGGACGAGCCAGAAGATCAGGCCGTCAGCGCCGGCCAGGAGCCGGAAGCCACCCCGCTGAACCTGGAGCAGGCTGCGACGCCGGCCGAGCAAACCGCCCAAGCGCCTGCGCCTGAGGCAGCCGTCAGCCCGGCAGCGCCTGCGGCACCTGCTGCGCCGGCTGCCGTGGTTCCTGCACCCGCTCCCGCTCCTGCAGCACCGGTCGCGCCTGCGGTCGTCGCCAGCGCCCCTGCTGCTCCGGCTCCCGCTCCCGCAGCCCCGGTCGCTGCTGGCAGCGGCCAGGTGCACATGCAATTCACTGCCGATTGCTGGACTTCGGTCACAGACGGCAACGGCAAGGTGCTGTTCAGCGCCATCAAGCGCAAGGGCGACAGCCTGCAGCTGAGCGGCAAAACGCCGTTCGCGGTACGCCTGGGCTTTGCCCGGGGCGTGCAGCTCAGCTACAACGGCCAGGCCGTCGACATTGCGCCGTTCACCAGTGGCGAGACTGCTCGCCTGAAGTTGGGACAATAAGTCATGCACGGCGAATCTCCGATCAAACGTCGCGAATCCCGGAAAATCTGGGTTGGTAATGTACCTGTCGGCGGCGATGCCCCCATCGCTGTCCAGAGCATGACCAACACCGACACCAATGACGTCGCCGCCACCGTGGCGCAGATCAAACGCCTGGTCGATGCCGGCGTCGATATCGTGCGCGTCTCGGTTCCGGACATGGACGCAGCCGAAGCCTTCGGCCGAATCAAGCAGCAGGTCAGCGTTCCGCTGGTTGCCGACATTCACTTCGATTACCGCATCGCCCTGCGCGTAGCCGAGCTGGGTGTCGATTGCCTGCGGATCAACCCGGGCAACATCGGCCGCGAAGACCGCGTACGTGCGGTGGTGGATGCCGCCCGTGACCGGGGCATTCCGATCCGCATCGGCGTCAACGCCGGTTCCCTGGAAAAAGACCTGCAGAAAAAGTACGGCGAGCCTACCCCGGCCGCGCTGGTCGAGTCGGCCATGCGCCACGTCGAGCACCTCGATCGCCTGGACTTCCAGGACTTCAAGGTCAGCGTGAAGGCCTCCGACGTGTTCATGGCCGTCGAAGCCTATCGCCTGCTGGCCAAGCAAATCATCCAGCCGCTGCACCTGGGCATCACCGAAGCCGGTGGCCTGCGTTCGGGCACGGTGAAATCCGCGGTCGGCCTCGGTATGCTGCTCGCCGAAGGTATTGGCGATACTATTCGCATCTCCCTGGCGGCAGACCCGGTCGAAGAGGTCAAGGTCGGTTACGACATCCTCAAGTCCCTGCACCTTCGTTCGCGTGGTATCAACTTCATCGCCTGCCCGAGCTGCTCGCGGCAGAACTTCGATGTGGTCAAGACCATGAACGAGCTGGAAGGGCGCCTGGAAGATCTGTTGGTACCGCTGGACGTGGCGGTGATCGGTTGCGTGGTCAACGGTCCGGGCGAAGCCAAGGAAGCCCATGTCGGGCTGACCGGCGGCACGCCAAACCTGATCTATATCGATGGCAAACCATCGCAGAAGCTGAGCAATGACAACCTGGTCGATGAGCTGGAACGGCTCATCCGCCAGAAAGCGGCCGAAAAGGCCGAAGCCGACGCGGCCTTGATCGCCCGTGGCTGACACCCAGATTCGTAAGGATTTTCCGTGAGCAAATCGCTGCAAGCCATCCGTGGCATGAACGACATCCTGCCCGAGCAGACACCGCTGTGGCGCTATTTCGAGAGCACCGTGGCAGGCCTGCTGGACACCTACGGCTACCGCCAGATCCGCACGCCTATCGTCGAGTTCACCGAGCTGTTCAAGCGCTCGATCGGTGAAGTCACCGACATCGTCGAAAAAGAGATGTACACCTTCACCGACCGCAACGGTGATTCCCTGACGCTGCGTCCGGAAGGCACCGCAGCCTGCGTGCGTGCCGTGCTCGAGCACGGTATCAGCGGCGGCGGCCAGGTACAGAAGCTCTGGTATATCGGCCAGATGTTCCGCCACGAGCGCCCGCAGAAAGGCCGCTATCGCCAGTTCCACCAGATCGGCCTGGAGGTGTTCAACCTCGACGGTCCGGATATCGACGCCGAGCTGATCGTACTGACCTGGCGGCTGTGGAAGCTGCTGGGCATCCGTGACGCGGTGAAGCTCGAGCTCAACAGCCTGGGCACCAGCGAAGCCCGTGCCCGCTACCGCGATGCGCTGGTCGAGTTCCTCTCGGCGCGCCTGGATCAGCTGGACGAAGACAGCCAGCGTCGCCTGAAGACCAACCCGCTGCGCATCCTCGATACCAAGGACGCCAATACCCAGGCGGTACTGGTCGATGCGCCGAAGCTTGAAGACTACCTGGACGAAGAGTCCCGCGTGCACTTCGAGGGCCTGAAGGCACGCCTGGATGCCGCCGGCATTCCATTCGTGATCAACACCAAGCTGGTACGTGGCCTGGACTACTACAGCAAGACCGTATTCGAGTGGGTGACCGACAAGCTCGGCTCCCAGGGCACTGTCTGTGCCGGTGGCCGCTACGATGGCCTGGTCGAGCAGATGGGCGGCAAGCCGACCCCGGGCGTTGGATTCGCCATGGGTATCGAGCGCCTGATCCTGCTGCTCGAAACCCTGGGGCAGATCCCCGAGTCGATCAACCGTCAGGTCGATGTCTACCTGTGCGCCTTCGGCGAGCAGGCAGAGCTGGCAGGCCTGGCCCTGGCCGAGCGTCTGCGTGACCGCTTGCCGAACCTGCGCCTGCAGGTCAATGCCGGTGGTGGCAGCTTCAAGAGCCAGTTCAAGAAGGCCGACAAGAGTGCTGCACTGTTCGCCTTGATCCTGGGGGACGACGAACTGGCGCAACAAGTGGTAGGTTTCAAACCCCTGCGTGGCCAGGGCGAACAACAAAACATTGCCTGGGATGCTCTGGCAGAGCACCTGGAAGCTTCCCTCGCGCAGGCGTGAAGCGGGTCAACAGCCGATTTGGTGAAAAGGAGTATTGGGGTGTCGAGTACCGATGATGAACAGCTGGCGGCATTCAAGGACTGGTGGCAGCGTAACGGCAAGCCACTGGTAACCGGCGGCCTGCTGGCACTGGTGATAGTGTTTGGCTGGCAAGCCTTCCAGAAGTACCAGGGCAACCAGTCGCAAGGCGCCTCGAACCTCTATCAGGCCCTGCTGGAAACCACCCTGACGCCGAGCGGCGAGCCGGATGCGGCCAAGGTCGCCGAGTTGTCGGGCAAGCTCAAGAACGAGTTTGGCGGCACCGCTTATGCCCAGTACGGCAGCCTGTTCGTGGCCAAGGTCGCGGTCGAGGCTGGCAAGCTGGATGATGCCGCTGCCGAACTCAAGTCGGTGATGGACAAGCCGGCCGACGCGACCCTGGGCGAAATCGCCCGTCAGCGCCTGGCCCGCGTCCTGGCTGCCCAGGGCAAGGTCGATGATGCCCTGAAACTGCTTGAAGGCGACGCTGACAAGGCGTTTCTGGCCAGCCGTGAAGAGCTCAAGGGCGACCTGCTGGTGCAGCTGGGCCGTACTGCCGATGCGCATACCGCTTACGAAAAAGCCAAGGCCGCGCTGTCTGATGACGCTGCGATCGGTGGCCTGCAACTCAAGCTCGACGACCTGGCCAAAGGGGATGCGTAAGTGATCGGTTGGAAACATGCAGCAGTGCTGACCCTGGCCCTCCTGGCCGTGGGTTGCAGCAGCAACAGCAAAAAGGAATTGCCTCCGGCTGAGCTCACCAGTTTCACCGAAGAGGTGGTCCTGAAGAAGCAGTGGAGTCGCTCGATCGGTGACGGTCAGGGCGAAACCTTCAACATGCTGGTCCCGGCGATCGAGAACGACCGCATCTACGCCGCCGATGTCAGCGGCGTGGTGATGGCCCTGGATCGCAACACTGGCGACGTGGCCTGGAAAAAAGACCTCGAGCTGCCTGTTTCCGGCGCCGTTGGCGTGGGCTACGGCATGGTCATGCTCGGCACCCTCAAGGGTGAAGTCATTGCCCTGGATGCCAGCACCGGTGAACAGCGTTGGCGTTCGCGCGTTACCAGTGAAGTACTGGCACCGCCTGCCACCAACGGTGACGTGGTGGTGGTACAGACCCAGGACGACCGTGTGATTGGCCTGGATGCCAGCACCGGTGACCGTCGCTGGATCTACGAGAGCACCCCGGCGGTACTGACCCTGCGTGGTACCGGCGCGCCGATCGTGACCAATCGCCTGGCCATCGCTGGCCTGTCGACCGGCAAGGTCATCGCCCTGGATACCCAGAACGGCGTACCGGTCTGGGAACAGCGCGTCGCCATCCCGCAAGGGCGCTCCGAGCTTGATCGCGTTGTCGATATCGACGGTGGCTTGCTGCTGTCGGGTGGCACACTGTATGTGGCCAGTTACCAGGGCCGGGTCGCCGCTCTGGACCTGGAAAGCGGCCGGGTGATGTGGCAGCGCGATGCGTCCAGCTACGCTGGCGTGGCCCAGGGTTTTGGTAACGTCTACGTGAGCCTGGCTTCGGGTACCGTAGAAGGCATCGACGAGCGTTCGACCAGCGCGTTGTGGAGCAACGACTCGCTGGCCCGTCGCCAGCTGTCGGCGCCGGAAGTGTTCTCAAGCTATGTTGCAGTAGGTGACCTGGAAGGCTACCTGCACCTGCTCAGCCAGGTCGACGGTCGCTTCGTCGGTCGTGAGCGTATCGACAGCGATGGCCTGCGCGCCCGTCCGCTGGTGGTGGGTGACACCATCTATGTGTACGGCAACAGCGGCAAGCTCGAGGCGCTGACCATCCGCTGAGGCTATGCTTGAGGCCTTGCAGGCCTCGGGCTGCGGCACTTCGGGTGCCGCCCGAACTCCGGCCGCTGCAGTGCAGCGGCCTTTGTATTTTTTGAATTTATGAAGTGGAGAGCCGCATGGTTCCCGTAATCGCCCTGGTGGGCCGACCGAACGTCGGCAAATCCACCATGTTCAACCGCCTGACCAGGACCCGCGACGCTATCGTCGGCGACCTGTCCGGGCTGACCCGTGACCGTCAGTACGGTGAAGCGCGCTGGCAAGGCCGTTCGTACATCCTGGTCGACACTGGTGGTATTTCCGGTGACGAGCACGGCATGGACGAAAAAATGGCCGAGCAGTCGCTGCTGGCCATTGAAGAAGCTGATGTGGTGCTGTTCCTGGTGGACGCGCGCGCAGGCCTCACCGCTGCCGACCAGATGATTTCCGAGCACCTGCGCAAGCGTAACAAGCGCTCGTTCCTGGTCGCCAACAAGATCGACAACATCGATCCGCAAATGGCCATCGCCGAGTTCTCGCCATTGGGCATGGGCAACGCCATTGGCGTCGCCGGCGCCCAGGGCCGCGGGGTCAACAACCTGCTCGAAGCAGTGTTGAGCGAGTTTCCGCGCGACAAGGAAGAGGAAGAGATCGACACCAACGTCGCCGAAGGCGAGGAAGCGGTGCGTATCCCTGGCCCCAGCGAGAAAGATGGCATCAAGATCGCCATCATCGGCCGTCCGAACGTGGGCAAGTCGACCCTGGTCAACCGCATGCTCGGTGAAGACCGGGTTATCGTCTACGACCAGCCCGGCACCACCCGCGACAGCATCTACATTCCCTTCGAGCGCAACGAAGAGAAGTACACGCTGATCGACACCGCCGGTGTGCGCAAGCGCGGCAAGATCCACGAAGAAGTCGAAAAATTCTCGGTGGTGAAAACCCTGCAGGCAATCAAGGACGCCAACGTGGTGATCTTTGTCATGGACGCCCGTGAAGGCGTGGTTGACCATGACCTGAACCTGCTGGGCTTTGCCCTGGAAGCCGGTCGCGCCATCGTCATCGCCCTGAACAAGTGGGATGGCATGCAACCCAGCGAGCGCGACTACGTGAAGACCGAGCTTGAGCGCCGGTTGTTCTTCGTCGACTTCGCCGACATCCACTTCATCTCGGCGCTGCACGGCACTGGCGTGGGCAACCTGTACCAGTCGGTGCAGAACTCGTTCAAGTCGGCGGTCACCCGCTGGCCGACCAGCCGCCTGACCCAGATCCTCGAAGACGCGGTCAGCGAGCACCAGCCACCGATGGTCAACAGCCGCCGGATCAAGCTGCGCTATGCCCACCTGGGTGGTGCCAACCCGCCGATCATCGTGATCCACGGCAACCAGGTCGAGAAGGTACCCAAGTCTTACTCGCGCTACCTGGAAAACACCTACCGCCGGGTGCTGAAGCTGGTCGGTACGCCGATCCGCATCGAGTACAAGGGCAGCGACAACCCGTACGAAGGCAACAAGAACACCTTGACCGACCGCCAGGTCAACAAGAAGCGTCGCTTGATGTCGCACCACAAGAAAGCCGAGAAGAAGCGTAAAGACAAACGCTGAAAGCATCGCGGGGCAAGCCCGCTCCTGCAGACGGTGGGAGCGGGCTTGCCCTGCGACTGTTACAACCTTTTTCCTGACCACTCAATCCGCTATGCTCGGTCTCTGACCGCGCCGCCTCGAGCCGGATTGATTCGCAGGAAAGAGGGCTCCATGATCAGCAGCAAGTTGCCGAACGTCGGCACGACCATCTTTACCACCATGTCCCAGCTCGCCGCACAAACCGGCGCCTTGAACCTGTCCCAGGGTTTTCCCGATTTCAATGGTCCCCAGGCCCTGCTCGATGCAGCAGGCCGCGCTATAAGCGCCGGCCACAACCAGTATTGCCCGATGACCGGCTTGCCCGCGTTGCGCCAGCAGGTCGCGGCCAAGATTGCCCGCAGCTATGGCGTGAGTGTCGATGCCGAGCAAGAGATCACCATCACCCCCGGTGCCACCGAAGCGATCTTCTGTGCCATCCACGCGGTAATCCGCGCTGGTGACGAAGTGATTGTCTTCGACCCCAGCTACGACAGCTACGAGCCGTCGGTCGAGCTGGCCGGTGGCCGCTGCGTGCATGTGCAATTGAGCGACGGTGACTTCAGGATCGACTGGCAGAAGCTTGCCGACGCCCTGAGCCCGCGCACGCGGATGATTATCCTCAATTCACCGCACAACCCCAGCGGTGCACTGATCAGTCGTGACGACCTGGAAAAGCTGGCGCTGTTGATAGCCGATCGGGACATCTACCTGGTCAGCGACGAGGTCTATGAGCACCTGGTGTTCGATGGCGTGCAGCACGCCAGCGTGTTGGCGATCGAGGCGCTGTACCAGCGTGCCTTTGTGGTCAGCTCGTTCGGCAAGACCTACCACGTCACCGGCTGGAAAACTGGCTACGTGGTGGCCCCGCCCGCGTTGAGCGCGGAGCTGCGCAAGGTCCACCAGTATGTCAATTTCTGCGGCGTGACCCCGTTGCAATGGGCCCTGGCCGATTTCATGGCCGCGCACCCCGAGCATGTCGAGGAACTGCCGGCGTTCTACCAGGCCAAGCGCGACCTGTTCTGCGACCTGCTGGAGCCCTCGCGCTTTACCTTTACCCGTACCGCCGGGACCTATTTTCAACTGGTCGACTACTCAGCGATCCGCCCGGACCTGAACGACGTAGAGATGTCGCTGTGGCTGACCCGCGAACACGGTGTGGCAACTATCCCGGTGTCGGTGTTCTACCAGCAACCCATCCCCGAGCAGCGCTTTGTGCGTCTGTGCTTTGCAAAACGCGAGGAGACGCTGCGTCAGGCAGCGGAGAAGCTATGCGCGATCTGAGTGAACTGCCCAACCTGAAAGTGGCCCTGGTGCAGACAACCCTGGCCTGGCAGGACCGCCTGGCCAACTACGAGCATTTCGAGAGCTTGCTGGAGCAGGCCCGAGGTTCCGATCTGATCATCCTGCCGGAGATGTTCACCACCGGCTTTTCGATGGATTCCGAAACCCTGGCCGAGCCGGAAAACGGCCCCACCTACAAGTGGCTCAAGAGCCAGGCCAAGAAGCTGGATGCAGTGGTCACTGGCAGCGTGATCATCCAGGCTGCCGATGGCAGCCATCGCAACCGCCTGCTATGGGCGCGCCCTGACGGCGAGATCCTGTTCTACGACAAGCGCCATCTGTTCCGCATGGCCGGCGAACACAAGCACTACACCCCCGGCGAGCGCCAGGTGCAGTTCGAAATCAAGGGTTGGCGGGTGCGTCCGCTGATCTGCTACGACCTGCGCTTCCCGGTGTGGAGCCGCGACGCCCAGGACACCGACCTACTGCTGTATACCGCGAACTGGCCCGCAGCTCGTCGCCAGCACTGGAATCGCCTATTGCCGGCACGGGGCATCGAGAACCTGTGCTATGTGGCCGCGGTGAACCGAGTAGGTACGGACGGCAAGGGCTTCGCCTATACCGGCGACAGCCAGGTGCTGGACTTCCAGGGTGAGAGCCTGCTCAGTGCAGGAGAGGCGGACGGGGTGTTCACGGCCGTGTTGAGCGCAGCTGACCTGGCGGCGTACCGCACGCGGTTCCCGGCCAACCTGGATGCCGATACCTTCGACCTGCATTGAAACCTTCGCGGGGCAAGCCCGCTCCTACTTCTATAGGAGCGGGCTTGCCCCGCGATGGCCTCAATACACATCCCGCCGATAACGCCCAAGCTCGATCAAGCGTTGCACTTCTTCCTCCCCGAGCACCTCGTTGAGCACCTTATCTACACCACTGGCCATGCCTTGCAGGCTGCCACAGATATAGATCGAGGCGCCGTCATCAAGCCAGCGGCGCAGTTGCGCGGCCTGCTCACGCAAGCAGTCCTGTACATAGACCTTGTGGGCCTGATCCCGTGAGAACGCCAGGTCCAGGCACGCCAGGTCGCCACTGTCCCGCCAGCGCTGCAGTTCATCGCCGCACAGATAGTCGTGGGCCCGGTTGCGTTCACCGAACAGCAACCAGTTGCGCTGCTCGCTCGCCGTAATCCGTCCCTTGAGCAGGCTGCGCAGCCCGGCGATGCCGGTGCCGTTGCCGATGAGGATCATCGGCGTTGTCGGTGCCGGCAGATGGAAGCCACTGTTGCGACGCAGGCGCAGGCTGACGCTGTTGCCCAGCGCCAGGTGCTCGGTCAGCCAGCCGGAGCCAAGTCCCAGGCTGCCATCGGGATGACGCTCCTGGCGCACGATCAGCTCCAGTACGCCATCGCTGGCAATGGAGGCAATCGAGTACTCCCGCGCCGCCAGTGGAATCAGCGCATCGACCAATGCCTGAGCGTGCAGGCCGACCAGGTGCTCACGGCTCTTGGGCAACTGGCGGCTGCCCAGGGCCTGGACGAGGGTTTCCTGCAGGCCTTCGACCTGGACACGCGCATTGCCGTCAAGCCCGAGGCCGCGCAGGAACTGCTCCAGGCTATTGCTGCTGTTGCGAGCCAGGATTTCCACCAGGTCGCCGGCTTCCCAGCGTTCTGGCTGCTCGGGCATGAGTCCCAGCAGATAAACGGCCGAACCCTGGCTGCCCGGGTTCATGTGCTCCCGGTGCACCAGGGTCCAGTTGGCAAACTCCGGGGCCTTCCACGCGGCCGGTGGCTTGCTGCCAGTCAGTTGCGCCAGTTGCTGTTGCCATTGCTGCAGCGCAGCCGGGTCGGCGCTGTCGACTTCCACCGAGGCGAACGCGCTGGTTGCACCACGCTCTGAAAGCCAGGCTTGCAAGCGACGGGCAAAGCCGCAGAAGTGCGGGTACTGGCGATCACCCAGGGCGAGCAGGGCGTAGTTGAGGTTGTTCAGGGCCCAGGGTTGGCCAAGCACCTTGCGCTCGAAGCCGCGGGCGCTGTCAGGCGCTTCGCCGTCGCCGAAGGTACTGACCACGAACACCGCGCGTTCAGCACGGTTGAGGTCCTGCTCAGTCAGCTCGCCCAGGGGGCGAACTTGTACCGGCAACCCGGCCGCCTGCAATTGGCTGGCACTCTGCCAGGCCAGTTGTTCGGCAAAGCCGCTCTGGCTGGCAAAACCCACCAGCCAGCCTTTGGCCGAATCACTCGAAGCGACAAGACCGCTGCGGGCAGCGCGCACCTGGCGCTTCTTGCGCCGACGGTCAAGGTACAACAGCCAGCCGGTGATGAAGAACAACGGCATGGTCAGGCTGGCGATGGTCACGATGATGCGACCGGTCAGGCCGAAGTAGCTGCCGACGTGCAAGGCGTAGACGCTGGCGAGCAACTGCGCCTTGAACGACTTGTCGGTGTAGCGATCAAGCTTGTTCACCTGGCCGGTGGCAGGATCGAGGGTCAGGGTATTGAACGCGCGCTCGTGCTCGGCACTATCAAGCAGGTAGAACAGCGTTGCCGGCTGCCCGCCCGCCGGTGGCAGGCGCAGGTTGTAGGCCACGAGGCCCGGGCCTGCGGCGGTCTGCAGGCTGGTCCAGATAGCGTCGTAGTCGACCACCAGCGGCTTGGCATCCTTGGCTGGCGCGCCACCGGGGCGGCCGCGCCCTTCGCCACGCTTGCGCTGCTCGCCGGCGGCGGGCTGGTCGGCCAGCAGTTTGTTGAGGCCTTCGCGGTACCACTCGTACGACCAGAACAGGCCGGTGAGGGCGAACAACAGATAGAACAGCAGGCACCAGGTACCGGCCACCGCATGCAGGTCCCAGTTGAACGCCCGACCTTTCTTGGCCCAGTCCAGGGTCAGCCAGGTGCGCCAGTTCAGCGCCTTGCGCGGCCAGCGCAGGTACAGGCCCGAGAGGCAGAAGAAAATCAGCATCAGCGTACACGCACCGGTGATTTGCCGGCCGGTGTCGCCCATGGCCAGGAATCGGTGCAGTTGCAGCATCAGGTCGAAGAAGCCCTGGCCCGCAACATCGCCCTGCAACTTGCCGGTGTAAGGGTCGGCGTAGCGCATCAGGCCGCGGCGTTCGCCGGGAGGAGGGGTGAAGAACACGCGTGCAGCGTTGTCGTTGCGTACATCGACCCAGAGCATGGCGACCTTGTCACCTTGCTCGGTCTCGATCCGGCGCACCAGCTCTGCCGGTGGCAGCACGCCTTCCTGGCGGACCTCTACCTTGAGTACATCCGGGTTGAAGGCGCGCAACAGTTCATCCTGGAACGACCAGATGGCTCCGGTAATGCCCATAAGTGCCAGCACCAGGCCTGCGGTGATTCCAAAGAACCAGTGCAGTTGGAACAGGGATTTCTTCACCACATCAATCACCTTGTTTTGTCGCAAATGCGAATGCGACGCGCATTATGCCCTGATACACGAAAGCCCCGGTCACCTAAGTGAACGGGGCTTGCCAGCCAGCGTGCTTAGAAGTGGACGCTGGTGGTCAGCAGGGCGGTGCGCCCGGCTGCCTGGTTGGCGAAGTGCGCGCTGTAGGCCTTGTCGTAGTAGGTCTCGTCGGTCAGGTTCTGCACGTTCAGCTGCAGGTCGACGTTCTTGGTCAGCTTGTAGCTGGCCATGGCGTCGTAGCGTACATAGGACGGTACGTAGACGGTGTTGTTCAGGTCACCCCAGACATCGTCGACATAGAACGCGCCACCACCCAGGGTGAGTTTGTCGGTCACGTTGTAGGTCGACCACAGGGTGAAGCTGTTTTTCGGTGTGTTCGGCAGTTCGTTACCTTTTGCCGGGTTCACACCACCGGTCAACTGACCGTTACGATTGCCAGCTTCACCCGGATCGACGGCTTCGCTCTTGAGATAGCTGTAGCCTGCAAACACTTGCCACTTGTCGGTCAGCTTGCCGCTGGCACCCAGTTCGATACCGTCGACACGCGTGGTGCCAGAGTTCTCGTAGGTGTTGTTGGCTACCAGGACGCGGGTGTTCTCTTTCTCGGTGCGGAAAATGGCCGCGGTCAACGACAGGCGTTCGTGGAACAGGTCCCACTTGGTGCCCAGTTCGTAGTTTTTGGTGGTTTCCGGCTCCAGGTCGCTGACCAGGGTGCTGTTGCCTGGGGTGTTCGGGTTGGTATCGACGCCATCCGTCACGCCACCTGGCGGGGTAGCCGATGTGGCGAAGGATGCATAGATACTGCCGTTATCCGCAGGTTTCCAGACCAGGCCTGCCTGCCAGCTCCAGAAGTGCGAGTTGTTACTGGCTTCGCCGGTAGTGGAGCTGTCGGCTTCGGTCTTGAACGAATCATAGCGAGTGCCCAGGTTCAGCAGCCACTGCGGATCGAGTTCGATCGTGTCAAACACATAGGCGGCCCGGGTGGTGGACTCGGTGTCGGTCACACTGGCGTAGTTGCGCTCCACCGAGCCGGTCCATGGATCGTTCGGATTCGGGTTGGACAGCGATGTGCAGGTCGGTAAGGTGCCTGGGTTGCAGGTCAGCTTGGTGTTCGGCGTGACGGTGTAGCCGCTGACCATGGTGTCTTCACGGGTGAACTCGACGCCGGTCGAGTAGCTGTGCTTGAAGCCCAGTGCCTGGAATTCACCAAACAGGTCGGTCTGGTTGGTGGTGGTGGAGGTATTGCTGATACGGGAGTTGGCACGTCGCCAGACAGTACCGAACTGACTGACGTTGTGGGCACTGTCGTCCGGTTGGGTCAGCACGTAATCCTGGCTGGTGCTGCCGTGACGCAAGGTGTTCTTGATGGTCATCGAGTCGTTGAGGTCGTGCTCGATGGAAATGGTGCTGATATCCGCACGGGTCTCGCGGAAATCGCGCCCCTTCAGGCCGTAGAAGTTGCTGCTGTCACCGCCGTCGGTCGGCTTGTCGTGATCGTGCGGGGCGGTCGCGCCGGCCAGTTTGTAGCCATAAGGGATGCCCGAATCCGGGAGGTCGTTGCTTTCCATATGGTAGTAGTTGAGGTTGACGCGGGTGGGTGTTCCCAGACCAAACGTCAGCGAGGGGGCGACACCCCAACGGTCGTAGTTGATCGAATCGCGACCTGCCACATTCTGCTCGTGGCTCATCAGGTTCAGGCGGAACGCGGCGCTGTCGAGAAACTGGCGGTTCACATCCAGGGTGTAGCGACGGGTCTGGTCGGAACCATAGGTGAAGCCGCCGTTGAGGAAGTCGGCCTGTTTCGGCGCTTTGCTCACCAGGTTGAGGCTACCGCCCGCCGCACCGCGGCCGCCGATGGCGGAGTTTGGCCCCTTACTCACTTCGATGGATTCTACGGCGAAGATTTCACGGGTTTGCGCACCGGTATCGCGTACGCCATCGAGGAACGTATCACCCTGGGCATCGAAGCCACGAATGAACGGGCGGTCACCTTGAGGGTTGCCGCCTTCGCCTGCACCAAAAGTCACGCCAGGCACCGTGCGCAGGGCGTCCTGCAGCGAAACAGCGCCGGTGTCCTTGAGCACTTGCTGTGGGATGACGGTGATCGAGCGAGGGGTGTCCACCAGTGGCGCGGTGTACTTCTGTGACGACGCGCGTTCAACCTTGTAATCAGTGCTCTCTTGCGCTTCGCCGGTGACGCTGGTCGCGTCCAGGGCGATGGCGCCGTTCTTGGCAGGCGCTTCTTCGGCAGCGTAGGCCATGTGGCCGGCAGAAGTGGCGGTAAGGGCTACGCCAATGGCGGAGGCGAGCAAGCGTGGTGAACTGACAGCGGTTGGCACATAGTGACGCGGCATTGGTGTTCCCCTTCCCCGGAAAATTCAGGCCGCGAAATATAATGTAAACAAATATGAGTAACAATTGAGAGGGATTGCTATTCGTAGGAAATTTACATTCTTTACAATTTGTGTCTGACGGTTTTCAGCAGCTGAAACGTCCCTACACGCCGAAAGGGCTTGTAGTTAGTCAATGGGAATAAATATCATTGGCGCCTTTTCCGCTTTCAGGTGCCTGCGCCATGCTGCTACACATTTCCGGGCTGTTCTCCACCGAGGAAGTCCAGCGTATCCGTGAGGCACTGGAGCAGACCGAGTGGGCCGACGGCAAGATCACAGCGGGCTACCAGTCGGCCAAGGCCAAGCACAACCTGCAGTTGCCCGAAGGCCACCCGCTGGCCAAGGAAATCGGCACCGCGCTGATCGAGCGCCTGTGGCAGCACCCGCAGTTCATGTCGGCAGCCCTGCCGCACAAGGTCTTTGCGCCGTTGATCAACTGCTACCGTGAAGGTGGCAATTTCGGTTTTCACATCGACAATGCCCTGCGCCAGCCCCGTGGCAGTCACGAGCGGGTGCGCACCGATCTTTCCTCCACGCTGTTCCTGAGCAATCCCGAGGACTATGACGGCGGCGAGCTGGTGATCCAGGACACCTATGGCGTGCAACAAGTGAAACTGGCAGCAGGAGACCTGGTGCTGTACCCGGGCACCAGTCTGCACAAGGTCAATCCGGTGACCCGTGGCGCGCGCTACGCGGCGTTCTTCTGGACCCAGAGCCTGGTGCGCGAAGACAGCCAGCGCACCTTGCTGTTCGAGATGGACAACGCCATCCTGCAGCTCACGGCCGACATGCCCGATCACCCGGCATTGATCCAGCTGACCGGGACCTATCACAACCTGTTGCGTCGCTGGGTCGAGGTCTGAGTCATGCCATTCGAGTTGCGAAACCGCCAGGAACTGGACAGCGAACAGTTTGCCCAGATGCTCCGGCACAGCCCCGCCAAGGCGGCGCAGGCATTGCTGGCGGCGGCCGGGCAGGGCCTCGTCGAGGCCCAGTTGTTGCTGGGGCAGATCCTGCTGGATGGTCGCGGTATCGAGAAAGACCCGGCCCTGGCGCGCCGCTGGTTCGCTATCGCGGCCAGCGGCGGGAATGCCATGGCCACCAACATGCTCGGTCGGTGCCTGGAGCATGGCTGGGGCGGGGACGTGGACCAGGTCGAGGCGGCGCGCCACTATCGCCAGGCGGCCCAGGCCGGTCTGGATTGGGGCCTTTACAACTACGCCAACCTGCTGGCTACCGGGCGCGGCGTGGGCAAGGACAATCTGGCCGCGCTGGCCTGTTACCGGCAGGCGGCCGAGCTTGGGCACGCCAAGTCAATGAACCTGCTGGGGCGTTACCTGGAGGAGGGGCTGCATTGCCCACTGGATGTGGCGGGTGCGCAGCGGTGGTACCAGCGCTCGGCCGAAGCGGGGGACTTTCGCGGGCAGTTCAGCCATGCAGGTGTTCTGGCAGCACAAGGGCGCACGCACGACGCGCTGGCGTGGCTGCAGCGGGCACTGGTGAGTGGCAATGTGAATTTCCTGAGGGTAGCGGGCCCTGCGCTGGAGCAGGCCGCACAGTCTGAGATCCGCGCCCTGGCAGTGGACTACCGGGCGCGGCTGGCGCAGCTCGAAGCGTTGGCCTGAATGCAAGCGGGGCCGGCCTGTACCTGATTGCCTACAGGTACAGGCCGGCCCCGCGTCGGGCTGCGGAGCAGCCCGATACAGCACTTACAGGTAGTAGGCTTTCAGCGGCGGGAAGCCATTGAATTCCACTGCGCTGTAGCTGGTGGTGTAGGCGCCGGTCGACAGCCAGTACAGGCGGTCACCGATGGCCAGGTTCAGCGGCAGGCCATATTTGTAGTGCTCGTACATGATGTCGGCGCTGTCGCAGGTCGGGCCTGCAATCACCACTTCTTCCATCTCGCCTTTTTTCTCGGTCCAGATCGGGAACTTGATCGACTCGTCCATGGTTTCGATCAGGCCGGAGAACTTGCCCACGTCGGTGTAGACCCAGCGCTCGACAGCGGTACGCGACTTGCGCGCCACCAGCACCACTTCACTGACCAGGATGCCGGCGTTGGCGATCAGCGAACGGCCTGGCTCGAGGATGATTTCCGGCAGGTCGTCACCAAAGTCTTCCTTGAGGAAACGGATGATTTCTTCGGCGTAGGTTTCCAGGCTGTTGGTACGGGTGATGTAGTTGGCCGGGAAGCCGCCACCCATGTTGATCAGTTTCAGTTCGATGCCGTCTTCTTCCTTCAGGCGCTCGAAGATCACCTTGACCTTGGCAATGGCCGCGTCCCAGACGCTGATGTCGCGCTGCTGGGAGCCGACGTGGAAGGAGATGCCGTATGGCACCAGGCCCAGGTCGCGGGCCAGGATCAGCAGGTCCATGGCCATGTCGGTCTGGCAGCCGAATTTGCGCGACAGCGGCCAGTCGGCAGTGGTCGAGCCTTCGGTGAGGATACGCACGTAGACTTTCGAGCCCGGCGCGGCCTTGGCGATGTTGCGCAGGTCGGCTTCGGAGTCGGTGGCATACAGACGCACGCCCTTCTCGTAGAAGTAGCGGATGTCCTTGGATTTCTTGATGGTGTTGCCGTAGCTGATGCGATCGGCGCTCACGCCACGGTCCATGACCTTGTCCAACTCGTAGATCGAGGCGATGTCGAAGCTCGAGCCCTTTTCCTTGAGCAGGTCGATGATCTCGACGGCAGGGTTGGCCTTGACCGCGTAGTAGACCTTGGCGAATTCAAAACCCGCGCGCAGGTCGTCGTAGGCCTGGCTGATCATCTGGGTGTCGATGAGTACGAACGGGGTTTCTTGCTTGTCGGCGAAGGCTTTCATTTTTTGAAAGGTATCGCGCGCGAAGTAGTCTTCGACCTGAATCGACATGCTTAGGGACTCCATGGGCAAACTGAAAAAATAAGTGGCTGCAACTGAACGCCCTCCGTATCCCCACTTTGGTTCGCCTACTTCCCAAGGCATGTCGCCGAAAGCAAAAAGGTCAACCGTGCCTGTTGAAGCGGGCTACGGGTGACCTTGCTGTCTCGTCGTCAGTACTTGAGCCGGATGGATCGTTTCCAGCATGGACGTTCGGCGCGAACTTTAGGACCTGAGGGGCTCAAGATCAACAAAAAATGTCGCGATTTTGCACACGTCTGTCGCCGCGTTTCGGCCAGTCACCTGGCTACGGACCCAGGTAAACAGTAGATGTTCAATTTGATGACAAAAGCGTTAAAAATACCCGTATGCGCGCGGATCTTGCCGGGAGTGTGCAGAACACTCCGTGCACCGCCTGATCGCCGGAGTTTGCCACCGATGGGGCTCATAAAAACGCTTTTTGCTACCTGAGGGGTCAGTGCTGAAAAGCTGCAGCCGTTCATATTTTTTTTCGCCCTGACAGGCGGTATCACGCGTCCCGGCCCCGCTCATTTTTACCGCCGCACACTTCGTCGGCGGTAATGATCTTCGATTGCTGCACTTAATAAGAAACATTACTATTCGCGCCATCCCTCACTGCCTGGCGTAACCCCCGCATCGTGTCGCGACACAAAGGCTTTCTCGACCACTACCATGAGCTGATCGGCACCTGGACGCGCAAGTTGCGCAATCGCCAGCAAGCCGAGGACCTGGCCCATGATGCCTTTGTCCGGGTGCTGGAAAATGACCAGGCCGGGGTCGAGCAGCCACGCGCCTACCTGCACCAGACCGCGCGCAATATTGCGGTCGATGGCTATCGCCGTGAGGACCGGCGCCAGGTACTGGAGCAGGATGCCTTCGAATCCGGAACCGACGCCCATGGCGACCCGGAGGCCTACATGCACGCCATCGAGCTTGCCGACAGTGTCGAACGCGCCCTTGCGCAACTGCCGCTCAATTGTCGGCGGGTGTTCATCTGGCAGAAGCTTGAAGGCCTGACTCAGGCGGAGATCGCCGAGCGCATGGGCTTGACCAAGAACATGGTCGAAAAGTATATGATTCGCACGCTCCGGCATCTGCGTGAGCACCTGGATGTGTCAACGAGATGAGTCAGGCGAATGTTTTCATGAATCAGCAGGCGTGTCCGTGTGGCAACGAAGCCGTGCGCGAGCAGGCGGCGCGGTGGTTTGCCCGCCGTTGCGACGGCGCACTGGACCACGTCCTTCAGGCGCAACTGGCGGCCTGGCTGGCGCAGCACCCCCAGCATCAATATGAATACGATCAGCTTGCCAGGCTCTGGGGCGCAGTCGATGGGATTGCGCATGGGCGCCTCGAGGCGTTGTGCCAGGCCGACCCGGTTCGCCAGCTGCCGCGCCGTCGATTGCTCCAGCAGGCACTGGCTGCCGGAATCGCGGTCGCAGCCGTGGGGCTTGGTTGGTTCGGCTGGCAACAGCATCAGCTCAATTTCCAGGACCAGTTGCAGACCGCCCTTGGCGAGCGCCGCCAGTTGAGCCTGCCGGATGGCTCGCAACTGGAGCTCAACGGGCGCACCGAACTGGCAGTCGATTTCAGCGCCGGACTACGGCGAATCGAACTGAAGGCCGGGGAGGTGATGTTCAGCGTTGCCCATGACAGCGGCCGACCTTTTGTGGTCAGCACCGGCAACGGCACGGTGACGGTCACCGGCACCCGCTTTGATGTGCGCCTGGACCCGACCCGTACCCGCGTGGCGGTCGAGCAGGGGTCGGTCAAGGTCCAGGGGCGCGACGCCAGCCATGCGCTGCTGACCGCCGGGCTCGGTTCGCAGATCGATGCCCGGGGCAAGGTCGCCGAACCTTTTGCAGTGGATGCTGCCGCGCTCACGGCCTGGCGCAAGGGCAAGCTGGTGTTCAATGATGCGCCCTTGAGTGAAGTGGTCGAAGAAGTATCGCGCTACCGTGAACAACCACTGCGGGTGGCGCCCGGCAGAATCGCTGCCCTGCGCCTGAGCAGCACCTTCAGCAGTGACGACACCGACGCCCTGCTGCGCGCCTTGCCGAGCATCTTGCCGGTGGCCATCAAGACCCACGCCGACGGCTCCAGCGAAATAATCGCAAAATAAATTCAGGTTTTTTTCCAGTTGTTCGTCTTCCTGGCCAACTGCAACTGCCAAGCATTTCCATTTGCATGCAGATGGCACTTATCCCGGACTTTCAGGATTTCTCGACGACGTGAACAACAACAAGTTTTCCCCGCGTTCTGCCTTCCGTTCCCGCTGGTTGCCGCTGGCCCTGGCCCTGGCCGTCAGCGGCGGCATCGCCAGCAGCCATGCCGATCAGGCGGTGACCCCGATCCAGATCCAGGCCCAGCCGCTGGCCTCGGCCCTGAGCCAGTTGGGGCAGCAGACGTCGCTGCAATTGTTCTTCAGCCCGGAGCTGGTAGCCGGTAAACAGGCGCCAGCGGTGTCCGGCAGCCTCGCCCCTGAACAGGCCCTGGACGCCTTGTTGCAAGGCAGCGGGCTGACCTACGAGATTTCCCAGGGCACCGTCGTGATCAAGCCTGCACAAAGCGCCGGCACCCTGAACCCCGGCAGCCTTGAACTGGCGCCCACCGACGTCAAGGTGGTGGGTGACTGGCTTGGCAATGCCGACGAAACCGTGGTGCAGAACCACCCTGGTGCCCGGACCGTGGTACGCCGCGAGGCGATGGTCGAGCAGGGTGCGATGAACGTGCGAGATGTGCTGCGTGGCATTCCCGGTGTACAGGTGCAGGACTCAAACGGTACCGGCGGCAGCGATATCGCCCTGAACGTCGGCGTGCGCGGCCTGACCTCTCGCCTGTCGCCGCGCTCCACCGTGCTCATCGACGGCATTCCCGCCGCCTTCGCCCCCTATGGCCAGCCGCAACTGTCGATGGCGCCGATTTCGTCCGGCAACCTTGACAGCATCGACGTGGTACGCGGCGCAGGTTCGGTGCGCTACGGGCCGCAGAACGTGGGCGGGGTGATCAATTTCGTGACCCGGGCGATTCCGGAAAAAGCCACCGGCGAGCTGTCTACCACCATGGAGACCTCTCGTCACGGCGGCTGGAAGCACATCGAGTCGGCGTTCCTCGGCGGCACCGCCGACAATGGCCTGGGCGCGGCACTGCTGTACTCCGGGGTGAACGGCAACGGCTATCGCAGCAGCAACAACGGCAACGATATTGACGACGTGCTGCTCAAGACCCACTGGGCGGTCACCGACAGTGACGAGTTCTGGTTGAACTTCCACTACTACGATGCCAAGGCCGACATGCCCGGTGGCCTGACCCAGGCGCAGTTCGATGACGATCCGTACCAGTCCGATCGCGACTACGACGACTTCAGCGGCCGTCGCAAGGACGTGTCGTTCAAGTACCTGCGCCAGATCGATGACGTGACCCAGTTCGAGGTCCAGACCTACTACACCGACAGCTTCCGTGGCAGCACCATTGCCGCTCGCGACCAGAAGACCCTCTCGTCGTACCCGCGCAGCTACCATGTGTTCGCCATTGAGCCGCGCCTGTCGCGAATTTTCTTCGCCGGCCCGACCACCCAGGAGGTCAGCGTTGGTTATCGCTACCTCAAAGAAGCGATGCATGAGCAGTCGACCCGCCTGGCGCTGATCGACAACGTCCCGACCGTGACCCCGACCTCCGACGGCCACGTGTTCCAGGACCGCACCGGCGGTACCGAGGCCAGCGCCTACTACATCGACGACAAGATCGACGTCGGCAACTGGACCATCACCCCGGGCATCCGCTTCGAGCACATCAATACCGACTGGCGCGATCGTCCGGTACTGGGCACCAACGGAGTGCCGGTGCAGGAAAAGAACCGCAGCATCACCAGCAACGAACCTTTGCCGGCGCTGAGCGTGATGTATCACCTGTCCGATGAATGGAAACTGTTCGCCAACTACGAAACCTCGTTCGGCAGCCTGCAGTACTTCCAGCTGGGCCAGGGTGGCACGGGCGACCAGACCGCCAATGGCCTTGAGCCGGAAAAAGCCAAGACCTACGAAGTGGGTACCCGCTACAACAATGGCACTTGGGGCGGCGAACTGACGGCGTTCTACATCGACTTCGACGACGAGCTGCAGTACATCAGCAACGACATCGGCTGGACCAACCTGGGCGCGACCAAGCACCAGGGTATCGAAGCCTCCATGCGCTACGACCTGTCGGGCCTCGATCCACGCCTGCAGGGCCTGAGCGCCAATGCCGGGTTCACCTATACCCGTGCCACCTACGAAGGTGAGATTCCGGGCTTCAAGGGACGTGACCTGCCGTTCTACTCGCGCCAGGTCGTTAACGCCGGGCTGCGTTATGAAGTCAACCGCTGGACCTGGAACCTGGATGCGTTCGCCCAATCCAAACAGCGCGCCCCGGGTACCGGCATGAACGCCGACGGCAGTTTCAACGGCAACTACATCACCGAACCGAGTGCCGATGGCCAGTACGGCGATATTCCCGGCTACGTCACCTGGGCGGCGCGTGGCGGCTATGACTTCGGCAAGGAACTGTCGAACCTGAAACTGGCGGCGGGGGTGAAGAACATCTTCGACAAGCAGTACTACACACGCTCCAGCGACAACAACTCGGGGCTGTACCTGGGGGAGCCGCGCACGTTCTATGTGCAGGCCAGTGTAGGGTTTTGAATCCGGTCGCGGGGCAAGCCCGCTCCTACAGTGTAGGAGCGGGCTTGCCCCGCGATGGCTTCTGGATCAAACCACCGCCTCAGCCGGCGACACAATACTGGTCTTCCCTCCCCGCGAACGCCCCGAGCTCAGGTAAGCGGCAATCGACTCCTGCGTCACCTCCCCCAGAAACACCTGCTCGGCATCGAGCACCGGCAACCACGAACGATTGAACTCGTACATCCGCGACAGCAGGATGCGCAAATGCTCATCGTGCGAAGCAGTGGCATTGAAGGTACGCAGGAAATCCGCGCAGGTTCCTTGTTGGCGGTGCAGGTCGCGGCGGCGCACATATCCCATGGCTTTGTTCTGCCCGTCGGTGACCACTACGTTGCGGCGGTCACTTTCGTCCATCAGCTCCAGGGCTTCACTCACCGGCGTGCTCGGGCTTACCGACGGCGCGTTATCGGCAGCATCTTCGGCGCGCACCAGCAACAGGCGCTTGAGGGTGCTGTCCTGGCCGACGAAGTTGCTGACAAAATCATCGGCCGGGTGGGCCAGCAGCGTGTCGGGATGGTCGAGCTGGATCAATTTGCCCGCCCGGAATATCGCGATCTTGTCGCCCAGCTTGATGGCCTCGTCGATGTCGTGGCTGACCATGATGACGGTCTTGTTCAGCGCCCGCTGCATTTCGAAGAATTCGTTCTGGATCATCTCGCGGTTGATCGGGTCGACCGCGCCGAAGGGTTCGTCCATCAGCAGCAGCGGTGCTTCAGCCGCCAGGGCGCGGATTACCCCGATCCGCTGTTGCTGGCCACCGGAAAGTTCGCGCGGATAGCGCTGCAGGTACTGCTTGGGTTCGAGCTTGATCATGCTCATCAGTTCGCGGGCGCGCTCGTGGCACTTTTGCTTGTCCCAGCCGAGCAGGCGCGGGACCACGGTGATGTTCTCCTCGATGGTCATGTTGGGGAACAAGCCGATCTGCTGGATTACGTAGCCGATGCGTCGGCGCAGGGTCACTTCGTCAAGGCCGGTGGTGTCTTCGCCATTGATCAGCACTTTGCCGGAGGTCGGCGCGATCAGGCGGTTGATCATTTTCAGCGTGGTGCTCTTGCCGCAGCCGGACGGGCCGAGGAACACGCAGATTTCGCCTTCGTTGACGGTCAGGCTGACGGAGTCGACGGCTTTGACGTCTTTGCCATTGGCGTGAAAGGTCTTGCAGAGGTTCTGGAGTTCGATCATTTGCGCAGTCCTTCTGGGGTCAGGGCACGTTGCAGGATTTGCAGCAGCAGGTCGGCGATGATGGCCAACAGGCTCACCAGTACGGCGCCGACCAGCAGCATCGACATGTCGCTGCGGCTGATGGAAGTAAGGATGAGGACGCCCAGGCCGCCGGCGCCGATGGTCGCGGCGATGGTCATGACGCCGATGTTCATCACCACGGCGGTGCGAACGCCGGCCAGGATCACCGGTACCGCAATGGGCAGCTCGACCATGCGCAAGCGCTGGCCGAAGGTCATGCCGATGCCGCGCGCCGCCTCTCGGATGCCGGGCTCGACGTTGGTCAGGGCCAGGTAGGTATTGCGCAGGATCGGCAGCAGTGAATAAAGAAACACCGCGGTGATCGCCGGCAAGGGCCCGAGCCCTTGGCCAAACTTGGAATAGAACGGCAGCAGCAGGCCGAACAGGGCGATCGAGGGAATGGTCAGCAGCACCGTGGCGCTGGCCTGCAGGGGGCCGGCCAGGGCCGGGAACCGGGTCATCAGGATGCCCAGGGGCACGCCGATCAGAATGGCCAGGCTGACCGCGATGCCGACCAGGGTGATGTGCTGCCAGGTCAGGTGCAGGACTTGGGCCCAGTCCAGGTGAACGAAGGTATCGAGCATGTTCATGGCTGCTCCTGTGCAGGTGGGTGCTGGCGCAGGTATTCGTCGGCAACCTTGCCGGGGCTCTGGTGCTCGACATCGACCTTGGCGTTGAGCTGGCGCATGGTTTCATCGTCCAGTTGCTCGGCCAGCGGCTTGAGCAGGGCGGCCAGTTGCGGGTGGGCGTCGAGCACTTCCTTGCGTACTACCGGCGCTGCGGTGTAGTCGGGGAAGTAGTGCTTGTCGTCTTCGAGCAATTTGAGGTCGAAGGCGCTCAGGCGCCCATCGGTGGTGTAGACCAGTCCGCTGAACACCTGACCGTTGCGCAGCGCGGTGTACACCAGGCCGGCGTCCATCTGGCGAATGTTGCGACGGGTCAGTTGCAGGTCGTAGGTTTCGGTGAGGCCGACCAGGCCGTCGGGGCGATTGGCGAACTCGGTGTCCAGGGCCACCACATGGTCGCGGTCCTGTTCTTCGCGCAGCACCTGGTTCAGCTGGCTGATACTGGTCACCTGTGGATATCGCTCGGCGACGTTGCGCGGCAGGGCCAGGGCGTAGGTGTTGCTGAACTTCGAGGGCGCCAGCCAGATCAGGCCTTTCTTCGCATCAAGCTCCTTGACCTTGGCGTAGGTAGCGGCAGCGCTGGGCATGCGCTCCTCGATGTGGTTGTAAGACACCAGCGAGACGCCGGTGTACTCCCAGACCATGTCCAACTGGCCGGTTTCATGGGCGCTGCGGGCCAGGTTGCTGCCCAGGCCGCCGGTGATGCGGACATCGAAACCGTTCTGGTTGAGGTAGCGGGCGGTAATTTCCGCCAGCACCGTCTGCTCGGTAAACACCCGCGCGCCGAGGCGAATCACAGGTTTTGTGGCGGCCTGGGCAAATCCCGAGAACAGCAGGGCCGCGCCCAGTAACAAGGCGATTCTTTTCATTGGAGTTCCTTCGCTTAGTGGGCCAGGCCGCGTTCGAGCCAACGCCGGCTGCCTTGTGCCACCAGGGCGTCAAGCAGCAGGGCGAGCAGGGCGGTGCAGGCAGCGCCCAGCAGCAATTGCGGCTGATTGTTCAGGGCAATGCCGGGGAAAATCAGGCTGCCGAGGCTGTTGGCACCGATCAAGAACGACAGCGGCGCGGTGCCGACGTTGATCGCCAGGGCTACCCGCACGCCGCCAACGATAATCGGCACGGCATTGGGCAACTCCACACGCCACAGACACTGACGGGGCGTCATGCCGATACCGGTGGCGGCTTCCTTGAGCGAGGCGGGAACGTTTTTCAGGCCCTCGTAGGTGTTGCGCACGATGGGCAGGAGGGAGGCGAGGAACAGCGCGAAGATCGCAGGGCCAGCGCCAATGCCCAGGAAACTCAGGGCAATGGCCAGAACGGCCAGGGGGGGAATGGTGTTGCCAATATTGAAAAACTGCATGAAACGTTCGGCGCGGTCGACCCTGTGCGGTCGACTCAAGGCAATGCCAGCGGGTATGCCCACGGCCAATGCCGCCACCATCGAGAGCAGCACCAGCATCAGGTGCGCTTGCAGGTAGAACCACAGATCGGCGCGGTAATGCGCGATCGTATCGATGCCGATCCAGTGGATCAGCAGGGCCAGGATGACGAGCACAAAGGCACATCCCATCAGCCCCTTGCCATAGCTTTTAGCCACAGGCGGACTCCTTTTGTTGTCGGCGAACACACTCCCGTGGCGGCCGCCATTCCAGGCGGCAGGCAGTGTGATCGCGATAAGCAGCATGCCGTCCGAAAGCGGAGCGGAACATGCCATAAGCGAAGCCTCGTCAGGCTCGTGTTGCCGGTGAAACCACCCCTGACGAACGGTGCAAACCGATTGCGAATCAAGGGAGTGGACGCCTCCACAGCAGTAAAGGTTCCCATCTGAAGCGGCATTTGGCCAGCGTTAATCCACCCAACGGTTCAGTTCAAGGTTGGTTTTGGGCTATAATCTGCGCCCTTTTTTTGAATCACCTGCCAGGCGATTTCCCATGACCAACCAGGCCGCCGAAGTCGCGAAACGCCGCACCTTCGCCATCATTTCCCACCCCGATGCGGGTAAGACCACCATCACCGAAAAGCTCCTGCTGATGGGCAAGGCCATTGCCGTCGCCGGTACGGTGAAATCGCGAAAGTCCGACCGCCATGCCACCTCCGACTGGATGGAAATGGAGAAGCAGCGTGGTATCTCCATCACGACCTCGGTGATGCAGTTCCCCTATCGCGAGCACATGATCAACCTGCTCGACACCCCTGGCCACGAAGACTTCTCTGAAGACACCTACCGCACCCTGACTGCGGTCGACTCGGCACTGATGGTGCTCGACGGCGGTAAAGGGGTCGAGCCACGGACCATCGCGCTGATGGATGTGTGCCGTCTGCGTGATACGCCGATCGTCAGCTTCATCAACAAACTCGACCGCGACATCCGCGACCCGATCGAGTTGCTCGACGAAATCGAGGCGGTCCTGAAGATCAAGGCCGCGCCGATCACCTGGCCAATTGGTTGCTACCGCGATTTCAAGGGTGTGTACCACCTCTCCGGCGACTACATCATCGTCTACACCCCGGGCCACGGCCACGAGCGTACCGAGGTGAAGATCATCGAGAAGCTCGACTCCGACGAAGCCCGCGCCCACCTGGGTGATGAATACGAGCGCTTCCTCGAGCAGCTGGAACTGGTGCAGGGCGCCTGCCACGAGTTCGACCAGGGCGAGTTCATGCGCGGCGAGCTGACTCCGGTATTCTTCGGTACCGCCCTTGGCAACTTTGGCGTCGACCATGTGCTCGATGCCGTGGTCGATTGGGCGCCACGCCCGCTGCCACGGGTTGCCAACGAGCGCAGCGTCGAGCCGACCGAAGAGAAATTCAGCGGCTTCGTGTTCAAGATCCAGGCGAACATGGACCCCAAGCACCGCGACCGTATCGCGTTCATGCGGATCTGTTCCGGCCGCTACGAAAAGGGCATGAAGATGCGCCATGTGCGCACCGGTAAAGACCTGCGTATCGGCGACGCGCTGACCTTCTTCTCGTCCGAGCGTGAGCAACTGGAAGAGGCCTGGGCAGGCGATATCATCGGCCTGCACAACCACGGCACCATCCAGATCGGCGATACCTTCACCGAAGGCGAGGCCCTGGGCTTCACGGGGATCCCGCACTTTGCCCCGGAACTGTTCCGCCGCGTGCGCCTGAAGGACCCGCTCAAGTCCAAGCAACTGCGCCAGGGCCTGCAGCAGCTCGCTGAAGAGGGTGCGACCCAGGTGTTCTTCCCGGAGCGCAGCAACGACATCATCCTCGGCGCCGTCGGTGTGCTGCAGTTCGATGTGGTCGCAAGCCGCCTGAAGGAAGAGTACAAGGTCGAATGCGCCTACGAGCCGATCACGGTCTGGTCCGCGCGCTGGATCAGCTGTGACGACAAGAAGAAGCTTGAGGAATTCAAGAACAAGGCGGTGGAAAACCTGGCCATCGACGGCGGCGGTCACCTGACCTACCTGGCCCCGACCCGGGTCAACCTGGCGCTGATGGAAGAGCGCTGGCCGGATGTGAAGTTCCGCGCCACTCGCGAGCACCACTAAGTTGTAAACATCGCGGGGCAAGTCGAGACGTTTCGACTTGCCCCGCGATCATTTCAGTTCCCCGCCTTGATACTGGTCCAGAGCCGCGTGCGAATGCGGTCGATCTTGGCCGGCATCGCCTCCAGCGCGTACAGCTTGCCGAGCATTTCATCGCTCGGGTAGATCATGGTATTGGCCTTCAGGGCCGGGTCTACCAGGGTGTCTGCCTTGAGGTTGCCGTTGGCGTACTGCACATGGTTGCTGATGTTTGCCATCACCTCCGGCTGCAGCAGGTAGTTCATGTAGGCGTAACCGGCTTTCTCGTTCGGTGCGTCGACTGGCATGGCAACCATGTCGAACCACATTGGCGCGCCTTGCTTGGGAATCGAATAGCCCACCTTCACGCCGTTCTTCGCCTCTTCTGCACGGTTCTTGGCCTGCAGTACGTCGCCGGAGAAACCCACTACCACGCAGATATCGCCGTTGGCCAGGTCGCCCGTGTACTTGGACGAATGGAAGTAGCTGATGTACGGGCGCACCTTCATCAGCAGTTCCTTGGCCTTGTCGTAGTCCTTCGGATCCTTGCTGTGATGCGGCAGGCCCAGGTAGTGCAGGGCAATCGGCAGCAGCTCGGGGCCGTTGTCGAGCACCGCCACACCGCAGCTCTTGAGCTTGCTGATGTACTCGGGCTTGAAGATCAGGTCCCAGGAATCCACCGGGGCGTTGTCGCCCAGTACGGCCTTGACCTTGTCGATGTTGTAGCCGATGCCAGTACTGCCCCACAGGTAGGGGAAGCCATACTGGTTGCCCGGGTCGTTCACTTCCAGGGCCTTGAGCAGCACCGGGTTGAGGTTCTGCCAGTTGGGCAGCTGGCTCTTGTCGAGCTTCTTCAACGCCTTGCCCTGGATCTGCCGGGCCATGAAGTGGTTGGAGGGGAACACTACGTCGTAACCGGAGTTGCCGGTCATCAGCTTGCCGTCGAGGGTTTCGTTGCTGTCGAACACGTCGTAGGTCGGCACGATGCCACTGGCCTGCTGAAAGTTCTTCAGGGTGTCCGGGGCAATGTAGCTGGACCAGTTGTAGATTTTCACCGAATCGGCCGCCTGGGCGAAGGACGCCGCCAGCAAGAGGGGTGCGAAGAGCAATGGGCGCATGTCTGGATTCCTTGCTTTGTCTGTTTTTATCGAAGGAGGCAGGCGATCAAATGATCAGAAAATCAGTACGTAGGTTTTGCGCACGGTTTCCTGGATATCCCAGATACCGGTGCTGTTGGCCGGCAGCATGATGGCGTCGCCGGCTTCGATGGACAGCGGCTCGCCGCCGTCAGGGGTGAAGGTGCAGCGGCCCTTGATGAAGTGACAGAACTCCTGCTGGACGATCTGCCGCCGCCAACGGCCTGGGGTGCATTCCCAGATGCCGGTTTCGACGCCATCGCTGCGCTCGACTGCGGTCACCGAGGCAACCGACACCGGCTCGCCGAGCGGGACGGCAACCGGGTTGGATTCCTGCAGCACGGCAGTGTCGGTGTTCTTGAACTGGGTAATGCTCATACCGGTGGATCCTGTTCAGGGGGAACGAAAAGTCAGTGCATGAAGCTTTCCATGAAGTCCGCCACGCCACTGGCCAAACGCCGGCGCCAAGGGGCGCTGGCGGGGTTGGCGAGGGTTTGGTCCTCATGGACGAAACTCTTGATGATGGCGTTGTAGCCTAGCCAGCGGCACGGTTCGGGCTCCCAGCCTTTGAGGCTGGACAGCGTGCTGTCGGGGTGAACCCAGGGTTGTTCGGTCAACTCGCTGCGCCGCTGCAGAATCAGTTCGGCCAGGGTGCGTCCGCCCAGGGCGCTGGCGCCCACGCCTTCGCCACCGTAGCCACCGGCCAGGGCGATACCTTGCTTGCGATCACAGAGCATGTGCGGCTGGAAGCGCCGGGCCATGCCCAGGTTGCCGCCCCAGGCATGGGTAATGGCGACGTCCTTGAGTTGCGGGAACAACTCGCCGAACAGGTAGCGGCGCAGTTCGATCTCGCTGTCGGTAAGGTCGAAGTTTTCCCGCAGGCGGCCGGCGAACCGGTAGCCACCGCGGGCGCCGAACACCAGGCGGTTGTCGGCGCTACGCTGGCCGTAGGTGACCTGGCGGCTGTTCTCACTGAACGCCTGGCCCTGGTTCAGGCCGATTTTTTCCCAGACGTGTTCCGGCAGCGGCTCGGTGGCCACCAGCAGGCTCTGCACCGGCATCTGGTAATGCCCGAGGGGCGGTAGGTTGACCGAGTAGCCTTCGACCGCCGGTACCACCCACTGGCACTTGATGCGTGCCTGCGCCGTGCGCACCTCTCCCGCTCGCCAGTCGATCACCGGGCTGTTCTCGTACAGGCGCACGCCCAGGCGCTCCACGGCGCGTGCCAGGCCACGCACCAGCCTGGCTGGCTGGATGGTGGCGACATTGGGATTGAAGATGGCACCGTAGGGCTTGCTGATACGCAACTGGGTGGCCAGTTGCGCCGGGCTCATCCAGCGGTAGTCGGCTTCGGTCAGGCCTTGCTTGTAGAGTTTGTCGAGGTAGCAGCGCAGGGTGGTCTCCTGCTCCGGGTAGCGTGCCGCGCAATACAGCACGCCACCTTTGCGGTAGTCGCAGTCGATGCCTTCAAGGCTCAGCACGCGCTGCACTTCATCGGGAATGCCGTGCAGCAGGTCGTAGGAGGCGCGGCGTTGCGCCGGGGAGCTGGCTGCCAGCAGGCGGTCTTCACCCAGCATATTGCCCATCAGCCAGCCACCGTTGCGACCGGAGGCGCCAAAGCCTGCAATATTGGCTTCGACGATGGCGATGTCCAGGTGCGGGGCGTGCTGCTTGAGGTAGTAGGCGGTCCACAACCCGGTGTAGCCGGCGCCGATGATGCAGATATCCACGTCCAGGTCGTGGTGCAAGGCGGGACGCGTGCTCAGCGTCTCATCCAGCTGGTCCATCCAAAGGCTGATCTTGCGCCATGCCTGCATTGTGTTCGGCTCCACATCCGTTACGGTCTGTGGCGATCCTAGAAGCTGGCAGGGGGTGTTGTCTTAGCTGCGTGCACGCAGAGAATTCTGCTTCACCCAGGCCTTGGGCGAGAGTCCGGTGTGCTGGCGGAAACACTTGTAGAACGCCGAGAGCGAGTTGAAGCCGGCGGCAAAGGCCAGGTCGTCGATTTTGCTGGTGGCCGGTGCCTGCTCGAGGCCGTTGAGCAGGTGATGCAGGCGGGCCTGGTTGACGTAGCGGTAGAAGCTCTGGCCAAGCACCTGGTTGAGCAGGTAGGAGATCTGGTTGCGGGTGTAGCCGCTCTCGCGGGCGACGCGCTGCAGGTCGAGCTCCGGATCCAGGTAGGGTTGCTGGCGCTGGAAGTATTGCTCCAGGTCCTGGGCCATGGAGCTCAGTTGCCGGGGGGACAGCCCCAGGCGGCTCATGGTCGGGCGCGCGTCGCCCTGGCGGGATTCCGGCTTGGTTTCGCGCACGAGCGAGGCGTATTCATTGACCCGCCAGACCAATCCGTCGCGCACGGTAATCGCTTCGCTGGACTGGAACGCCACCAACCCTTCGCCGCCGCGCAGGGTGACCTGGTACTGGATGAACGCGGTGCAGCCATCGACCCGGATACGGTCGCTGTGGACGATGTCCTCATCGACTTCGCGCGGCATGCTCACGCGTACGTATTCACGCAGCTCAGCGAAGTGCAGCACGCGGTTCTGGAAGTAGTCGTTGTACTGGATATCGGGGTGATACAAGGCCATCACGCCGTCCAGGTCGCGATGCTTCCAGCACAGGTGATAACGCAGGACAGTGGCGGCTGTTTCCGGGGTCTGTTCCGGGCCGTCGGGGAGGGTGGTGGGGATCATCGCCCAATAGTGCCACAAAACGGTGTAGGGGCGGGCTTGCCCCGCGATAGCGGTGTGGCTGACCCGCCGCCATCGCGGGGCAAGCTACCGATCTGAGGAAATTGGCATTGATCAGCAACTGCAGACCGCGAGCGTTTGAAAGCCGGATCGCCAGCTTGAAATCAGAAGCGTCTGACAGACTCACCTGAACGCCTCCTATACGGTCCGCTGAACGTACAAGGAGTGTTTATGCCCTTCAAGGAAAAGCTCGGTTTTCCAGAAACCCCCGACGGTCTGCCCATTATGAGGCGTGACGACAGCAAAGAAAAAACCGAGGCCGCGCAGGCGACGTGGGACAGGGTGGCGGCGGCGAACGAGCGCAATGAGCGGGAAGCCGACGCGCGTCGGGAAAAGATCCAGAAGCGCGAGGAGGTCAGACAAGTCGGTTACGTGTTTGCCAAGTCCAGCGCCTTGCCCGACGGGGTGATTAATCATCCGGGTAGTTTTATTCCGCTCGAGTCGCTCAAGCAGTACGGCGCCTATTCGGTGCTGGGCACCGGCAGAAAAATGGCCGCCGGTGCGACGGTGCTGGAATGGATCGGCGGTTCGGGCAGTGCATCGGCTTTGACTGCCCGCCTGGATGGCACGCTGGCGGCGGTCGTGCCGACTGGGGTGGCGATCACGGTGGCGACGCTGATCCCGAACACGACGTCGCCGGACAGTGCGTTTTATAGGTCAGCGCAGTATGCCGAACTAACCCAGGGCAACACCCGTGCACGGGTGACGCTCAAGTACCTGCCAGACGGCTCGGTTGACCTGTATGGGTTCTATACTGGGAACAAGACGGAGTGGCAGAAAGTACCGGTGATCAAGGCGCAGTCACGCGGCGATCAATTGGTCGCGGACTTTGGCGACGGCATTGAAATCATCTGGACGCCGGCAGCCGATCCGAAAGCCGTGTTGGGGATTCCGGCGCTAGAGGGCGTTAAGCTCAAGCCTACGGTGTGGGTGTACCCACCGACCCCACAGGCCGACAAAATTCTGGTCAATCCGGTATACCCACCGGATTACCAGGACGCGATTATCTGGTTCCCGACTCATCCGGCTATTGCGCCGATCTACCTGTCGCTGAGCATACGTCGGGGCGAGCCGGGTGTAGTGACGGGGATCGGTGAGGACGTACCCGGTGAGTGGCTCGACCATGCTCGATCAGGACTCGGCGCACCGATTCCGACCAGCATTGCCGATGCACTTCGAGGCCGAAAGTTTTCCAGCTTCGATTCGTTCAGGCGGGCGTTTTGGATTGCGGTTTCGCGAGATGAATTTCTTGCAGGTCAATTCAGTGACGACAACCTTTCACGTATGAAAGATGGAAAAGCACCGCGTGTACAGCGGATTGATTCGGTAGGTTCTAGGGTCTCACATGACATACACCATGTTGATCCGATTTCAGAAGGTGGAGAGGTCTATGATGTCGATAATTTGCGTGTTAATACTCCAAAAAATCACGTTGCGTTGCACAAGAATTAAGGGTGTGAAATGAGCGATCCGTTTATCAAAGACAGTATTTCCGATTACACGGAAGAAGAGTTCGTGGGTTTTATCGATGAGATTCGAAAAGAGGATAAAGCACCGACCGATGATCGTGCTGATGTGCTCGTATTGCATCTCAATAAAATTGCTGGCCATCCAGCTGGTATGGATTTGATTTATTATCCGGAGCCGGGAGCAGACACGTCGTCTGCGGGGATAGTAAAGACAATCAAAAAGTGGCGTGCTGCAAATGGCTTGCCCGGTTTCAAAGGCGATTGATACCGCATATGAGGCTGCCAGCAAGGCTCGCTGCTGGCGGTCGAACGGGAGCGAGTGCGCCAAATTGAATGCAATTAAATATTTTTCCCCGTTGCAGGAAGCTCTTGGTTTTTTAGTCGAACTCAAACACTCCGTGCACGTGGTTTACAACGTTGAAAGTTTGCGGATCAATATCCCGAAAAAATCCTATCGACGTTCACAGAGATCATGAAGTTAAAATATGAGCGATCCGTTTCTAAAAAACTGCCTTTCGGATTACACGGAAGAAGAGTTTATCGGGTTTTTGGAAGAGCTTTACAGGGCAGATGTGGCACCCACTGGCAACCGTGATGTTGTGCTGTTGTTATATTTCAATAAAATTATCGGCCATCCCAGTAAAATGAATTTGATTTATCGCCCGGAATCAGGGGCGGATACTTCGGCCGAAGGCATCACCCAGACAATCAAAGAATGGCGTGCAGCAAGTGGCTTGGCCGGTTTCAAAGACGCCTGAGACCGTACCCGCTGCAGAGCGCGCAGTAGACAAAACCAGGCAGGTTGAGCCATGGAATCCGAAATGAAATTTGAATACATGGCGCACCCGAAGGCAGCGATGAAGCAGTATTCGAGACGAAGCTATCAACGCTCACCATAGAAATGCTGATGCCGATAATGGGCTGGCAGACTGAGACGGACGCCATGGCCAGCTATCTTCTCACCGCTGAACAAGCCATCGACATAGAGCGTCTCGTCGGCTTCACTCTTCCGAAAGGTCTGGAGTTGTATCTCAGCTGCTATGCCTGACCCTGAGTGGCAAATATGAAAACGCGCCCGACGCAGGGTAGGAGGGGGCTTGCCCCGCGATAGCGATGTCACACACACATCGCATCGCGGGGCAAGCCCGCTCCTACAAGAATTGTTCTGCGTAGTGACACGCCACTTGCCGAGTCCCCGCTTGGCGGAAAGCCGGCTCCTCGGAAGCACACCGCTCGGTGGCATACGGACAGCGCTTGTGGAAGGCGCAACCAGGCGGCGGGTCCAGCGGGTTGGGCAGCTCGCCGACGATCTTGATCTTCGGCTTGAGCGGGTCCGGGTGGATGGTCGGCGTGGCCGACAGCAGTGCCTGGGTGTAAGGGTGCAGGGGCTTGTTGTAGATGTCCTCCTTAGGCCCCATCTCGGCCGGCCGGCCCAGGTACATCACCAGCACCTGGTCGGCTACATGGCGCACCACCGCCAGGTTGTGGGAGATGAACACATAGGCGGTGTTGAACTCCTTCTGCAGGTCCATGAACAGGTTCAGCACCTGGGCCTGGATCGATACGTCCAGCGCCGAAGTCGGTTCATCGGCCACCAGCACCTTGGGCTGCAGCATCATCGCCCGGGCCAGGGCGATACGCTGGCGCTGACCACCGGAGAACATGTGCGGGTAGCGCTGGTAGTGCTCCGGGCGCAGGCCAACCTGTTGCATCATGGCCTGGACCTTTTCTCGGCGCTCGGCCTTGGACAGACGGGTGTTGATCAGCAGCGGCTCTGCCAGTTGATCGCCGATCTTCTGCCGTGGGTTGAGCGAGGCATAGGGGCTCTGGAAGACCATCTGCACGTCCTTGCGCAATTGCTTGCGCTCGGCCTTGTTGGCCCCGGCCACTTCCTGCCCGGCAATTTTCAGCGAGCCGGAGGAGGGCTCTTCGATCAAGGTCAGCGCACGGGCCAGGGTCGACTTGCCGCAGCCGGACTCGCCGACCACCGCCAGGGTCTTGCCGGCCTCAAGCTCGAACGACACGCCGTTGAGGGCTCGAACCAGGGCATGGCCCTTGAACAGGCCACGGGATACTTCGTAGTGACGGGTCAGTTCGCGGGCGGTAAGGACGACGGTCATTACGCCACCTCCTGGTTCAGCGGGTAGAAACAACGGACCAGGCTATGGGCCTGGGGATCGAGGGTCGGGCGTTGCCGGCGGCAGTTGTCCTGCACGTAGGGGCAGCGCGGCGACAGCAGGCATCCCGCGGGCCGGTCGTAGCGGCCGGGGACGATGCCGGGCAGGGTCGCCAGGCGCTCGGCACCCTCGCTGTGCTCGGGGATCGCTGCCAGCAGCGCTTCGCTGTAGGGATGCGCGGGCAGGTCGAACAGCTCCGGCACCTGGCCGACTTCCACGGCCTGGCCTGCATACATCACGCAGACCCGCTTGGCGGTTTCGGCGACCACGGCCAGGTCATGGGTAATCAGGATCAGGGCCATGTTCTGTTCTTTTTGCAGGTTGAGCAGCAGCTCCATGATCTGCGCCTGAATGGTCACGTCCAGGGCGGTGGTCGGCTCATCGGCGATCAGCAGCTTGGGCTCGCCGGCAATGGCCATGGCAATGGCCACGCGCTGGCTCATGCCGCCGGAGAGTTGGTGGGGGTAGGCGGTCAGGCGGCTTTCGGCGGCCGGAATCTCGACCTTCTTGAGCAGCTCAAGGGCGCGCTGGCGAGCGGCCTTGCCGCGCAGGCCCAGGTGTTGGCGCAAGACTTCCTCGATCTGGAAGCCCACGGTGTAGCTCGGGTTGAGGGCGGTCATCGGGTCCTGGAAGACCATCGCCATATCCTTGCCGACCACCTTGCGCCGTTGCCGGCCGCTGAGGGTGAGCATGTTGATGCCGTCGAAGGTCAGGGCGTCGGCGGTGATGCGCCCGGGGGCGTCGATCAGGCCCATCAGCGCCATCATGGTCACCGATTTGCCCGAGCCCGACTCACCCACGATGGCCAGCACCTCGCCTTTGTCGACGGTCAGGTCCAGGCCATCGACCACGGGCACCGCGTTGGCGTCGCCAAAGCGCACATTCAGGTTGTTGATTTGCAGAAGTGACATGGCGATCTCCTCAGGCGGCATTCTTGAGTTTCGGGTCCAGCGCATCGCGCAGTCCGTCACCCATCAGGTTGATTGCCAGCACGCTGAGCAAAATGGTCAAGCCAGGCAGGCTCACTACCCACCAGGCACGTTCGATGTAGTCGCGGGCCGAGGCCAGCATGGTGCCCCACTCGGGGGTCGGCGGCTGCACGCCGAGGCCGAGAAAGCCCAGGGCCGCGGCATCGAGAATCGCCGAGGAGAAGCTCAAGGTGGCCTGCACGATCAGTGGTGCCATGCAGTTGGGCAGTACGGTGACGAACATCAAGCGCGGCAGGCTGGCGCCGGCCAGGCGTGCGGCGGTGACGTAGTCGCGGTTCAGTTCGCCCATAACCGCGGCGCGAGTCAGGCGCACGTAGGACGGCAACGACACGATGGCAATGGCGATCACGGTGTTGATCAGGCCCGGGCCGAGGATGGCGACGATGGCCACGGCCAGCAGCAGCGAGGGCAGGGCCAGCATCACGTCCATCAGGCGCATGATCGAAGGGCCGAGGATGCGCGGGAAGAACCCGGCCAGCAGGCCGAGGAAGATCCCCGGTATCAGCGAGATCACCACTGACGACAGGCCGATCAGCAGCGACAGGCGCGAACCCTGGATCAGCCGTGAGAGCAGGTCGCGGCCCAGCTCGTCGGTGCCCAGGATGAACTGCCAGTTACCGCCTTCGAGCCATACCGGTGGAGTCAGCAAGAAGTCGCGGTATTGCTCGCTGGGGTTGTGCGGCGCTACCCAGGGCGCGAACAGTGCGCAGAACACGATCAGGCACATGAACATCAGCCCGGCCACGGCGCCCTTGTTGCGCGAGAAAGCGTGCCAGAACTCCTTGTACGGCGATGGGTAGAGCAGGCTCTGGTCGACGGCGGTGGCGGGGGTGGTGACGGATTTGGCAAGTGGGGTAGTCATGGCGTGGCCCTCAGCGCTGATGACGGATGCGTGGGTTGGCCAGGCCGTAGAGGATGTCCACGACGAAGTTGACCAGGATCACCAGGCAGGCAATCAACAGGATGCCGTTCTGTACCACGGGGTAGTCACGGGCGCCGATGGCTTCGATCAGCCACTTGCCGATGCCCGGCCAGGAAAAGATGGTTTCGGTGAGTACCGCACCCGCCAGCAAGGTGCCGACCTGCAGGCCGAATACCGTGAGTACCGGGATCAGCGCGTTACGCAGGCCATGCACGAAGACCACCCGGGCAGGCGACAGGCCCTTGGCCCGTGCGGTGCGGATATAGTCTTCGCGCAGCACCTCGAGCATCGAGGAGCGGGTCATCCGGGCGATTACCGCCAGCGGGATGGTACCGAGCACGATAGCCGGAAGAATCAGGTGCATGACGGCGTCCTTGAAGGCGCCTTCTTCCTCGCTGAGCAAGGTGTCGATGAGCATGAAACCGGTCTTCGGCTCGATGTCGTAGAGCAGGTCGATGCGCCCGGACACCGGCGTCCAGCCCAGGCTTACCGAGAAGAACATGATCAGGATCAGGCCCCACCAGAAGATCGGCATCGAGTAGCCGGCCAGGGATATGCCCATGACTCCGTGATCGAAGAGCGAACCGCGCTTGAGAGCGGCGATCACCCCAGCCAGCAGGCCGAGGATGCCGGCGAAGAACAGCGCGGCCAGGGCCAGTTCCAGGGTGGCCGGGAACAGGGCCAGGAACTCGTGCCAGACGCTTTCGCGGGTGCGCAGCGACTCACCCAGGTCACCCTGGGCGAGCTTGCCGATGTAGTCCAGGTACTGCTCGGGCAACGGTTTGTTCAAGCCAAGGCGCTCCATGGCCTGGGCGTGCATTTCGGGGTCGACCCGGCGCTCACCCATCATGACTTCCACCGGGTCTCCCGGTATCAGGCGTATGAGCGCGAAGGTCAGCAAGGTGATGCCGAAAAAGGTCGGGATCAAGAGTCCCAGGCGCCGGGCAATAAAACTAAACATCTTCTGGAGTACCTCATCAGCCTGTCAGGCATGCCCGCCAGCACCCGGGTAGGGGCCGGCGGTCGTTCTTGTTCTACTTCACCCGGGTAGTGGCGAAGTTGTTATTGGTGAGGGGGTTGATGTGGTAGCCCTCAACATTGTTGCGCATGGCGGTAAACATCTTCGGATGCGCCATGCTGATCCACGGTTGGTCTTCATCGTACACCGCCAGCGCCTTTACATAGAGCGCTGCGCGCTCATCCGTATCGGTCACGGTGCGGGCCTTGTCGATCAACGCCTGGAACGTCTGGTTGCACCAGCGGGCATAGTTCTCCCCGCTTTTGACGGCTTCGCAGCTGAGCAGCGGGGTGAGGAAGTTGTCCGGGTCGCCGTTGTCGCCGGCCCAGCCTGCCGACACCATGTCCGCTTCGCCGTTCTTGGCGCGGCGCAGCATTTCGGCCCATTCCATTACGCGGATATCGACCTTCAGGCCGATCTTGGCCAGGTCTGCCTGGATCATTTCGGCGCTCAGGCGTGGGTTGGGGTTGGTCGGGCCACCGCCGTTGCGGGTGAACAGGGTCAGTACCGTCCCTTCCGGTACGCCGGCTTCCTTGAGCAGGGCGCGAGCCTTTTCAAGGTCGCGCGGTGGGTTCCGGTTGGCGGTGTTGTAGCCCATCAGGGTTGGTGGGTAAGGGTTGACGCCCACCAGCGCATTGCCTTTGCCGAACAACTGCTCGACGTGAACCTGGCGGTCGAAGGCCATGTTGATGGCTTTGCGCACGCGTACGTCGCTCAGGTACTTGTGCTGGGTATTGAGCGATATGTAGCCGGTGGTCAGGGCTTCCATCTCGGCCACTTTCAATGCGGGGTCGGCCTTGATGCCGGGGACGTCATCGGGCTTGGGGTACAGCGCCACCTGGCATTCGTTGGCCTTGAGCTTTTGCAGGCGCACATTGTTGTCGCTGGCGATGGCGAAGATCAGCGCATCGGCCGGCGGTTTGCCGCGAAAGTATTCGGGGTTGGGCTTGTAGCGAACCTGGGCGTCCTTGTTGTAGCGCTGGAAGATGAACGGGCCGGTGCCGATGGGCTTGCTGTTGAGGTCGGCGGTCTTGCCTGCCTTGAGCAACTGGTCGCCGTACTCGGCCGAGTAGATCGACGTGAAGGCCATGGCCAGGTCAGGCAGGAAGGGCGCTTCGGGACGGGTGAGGGTGAAGACCACGGTGTGGTCGTTGGTTTTCTCGACGCTCTTGAGCAGTGACTTGAAGCCCATGCTCTCGAAGTAGGGGAAGCCGACGCTGGTCTTGTTGTGCCACGGGTGGTTCGGGTCCAGCTGGCGCCGGAAGCTCCAGAGTACATCGTCGGCATTCATCGCCCGGGTGGGGGTGAAGTAGTCGGTAGTGTGGAATTTCACCCCTTCGCGCAAGTGGAAGGTGTAGGTGAGCCCGTCGGGGCTGATTTCCCAGCGCTCGGCCAGGGCTGGCTGGATCTCGGTAGTGCCGGGCTTGAAGTCGACCAGGCGGTTGAAGACGGTCTCGGCCGAGGCGTCGGCCGTCACGGCGGTGGTGTACTGGACGATGTCGAAGCCTTCCGGGCTTGCCTCGGTGCAGACCACCAGCGGCTTGGCCGAAAGCCCCGCGGCAGTACTCAACAGGGCGGCTGCCAGGGCAGCCTGAAGCGGTAGCAGTTTCATGAAACCTCCCGGCTATCAATTAAGCCAGCGTAGTCGCCATGGCCGGTTCGGTGAACCGGCCATGGCCCGCCGTCAGAGAATGTTGAATGGAATAGTGGTCACGATCCGCAGCTCGTCCAGGCTGCCGTCGGCCTGGGCCTTGCTGGCCCGGTGGGCGGTGTAGGTGGCGCGGATGGTGGTGTCCTTGAGTGCGCCGCTCTGCACGGCATAGCTGGTGCCGATGCCCCATTCGTAGTGCGTCTCGCCATCCTGGCCTTGCACGTCGTAGCCGGTGCCGCGGTAGTGCGTGCCATCGATGCCCCAGCCGCGTGCGTTGTACAGGTTGAACTTCAGGCCCGGGATGCCGTACTGGGCCATGTTCAAGCCATAGGCAATCTGCATGGATTTCTCGTTCGGGCCGTTGAAGTCCGAGAGCAGGGAGTTGGCCAGGAAGATCGCGTTGGTTTCATGCAGGTAGTCGAAGTATTCGTTGCCGTTCACCTGTTGGTAGGAGAAGGTCAGGCTGTGGGCCTGATGGGCCAGGCCGAGCGACAGGCTGTAGGTGTCGTTGTCGATTTCACCGAGTTCGCTGCGGCCCTCATCCTTGGTTTTGTAGTAGTTGAGGCCGGTGGTCAGGCTCAACACCGCGCTGTCGCCCAGTTCATGGTTGGCCCCGAAGTAGTACTGGTTCCAGAAGTCTTCGACCTTTGAGGCGTACAGGCTGGTTCTGAGGCTCTGCAGTGGCTGGTAGTTGATGCCGAGCATGCTGATGCGATCGGTTTCTGCGCCATTGGCGGCGTACTCGGAGCGGAATTTGCTCAGGCTCTGCTCGGTTCGCGGCGATACCCGGTCGAAGGTCCCGGCGTCGAACGACAGGTTGTCGAACTCTTCGCTGTGAATGCTGACACCCTGGAAGCTCGACGGCAGGGCGCGGTTGCCAATGTAGGCAATGACCGGTGTATCCACCGACTGGCGGCCTGCGGTCAGGGTGGTGTTGGATACCCGTGCCTTGATGTTCGCCAGGCCTGCCTTGCTCCACTGGCCAATGACGTCGCCGTCACTGTGGGTCAGGGTGCGGTTGTTGGGGCCGGCCACCGCAGCGCGCCCCTGCTCCAGGGCAATGGCGTTGTAGGCGGCCAGTTCGGTGGCAAAACCGATAGCGCCTTGGGTAAAGCCCGAGCTGTAGTTGAGGATGGTGCCTTGCACCCAGTTGTCACGGCTGTGGGTGTCGTGGCGGGTGCCGTCGCTCTTGTAGTACTTCCACAGCGGTGCGCGGGTAGCGCGTTCGCGGGCGTACCAGTTGCGGGTGGTGCCAGACAGGCTCTGGCCGTCGATAAAGCCGGTGGCCTGGCTCTGGGCACTGGTGTCCTTGACACTGACCGGGACGAAGGCCTGGCTGGCGGGTTCGGCCTGGGCCATGACGGACAGGCCGGTGAGGGACAAGGCGAAAACTGCAGTGGTAGATCGTCTCAAGGTAAAGCTCCCTTGCTTTTCTTTTTTTTATGAGCGCCTGGCCTTGTGGGCTGGGCGTTTTTGCGGTGGAACAGGGGTTGCAAACGTTTGCCCGATCGCTATCGGGCAGTTCCAGGCTGCACGAGGCCACAGGAGTGGATCGCACTCCTGTGGCCCTGGGAGGGGTCAATCGATGCTGACGCCGGAAAAGACGTTGCGCCCGAAGGGGCTTACCTTGAAGTCCTCGACCTTGGCACTGAGCGGTTGGTTGACCGTCGAATGCGCGATCGGGGTGATGGGCACCTGCTGCTTGAGACGCTGCTGGGCTTGTCGATAGAGCACGGTGCGTTGCTCGCGGTCGGTGATGGTCTTGGCTTGCTTGACCAAGGCGTCGTACTGCGGGTCGCACCACATGGAGTAGTTGTTGCTGCCGATCGCGTCACAGCTGTACAGGGTGCCCAGCCAGTTGTCCGGGTCGCCGTTGTCGCCGGTCCAGCCGATCAGCGAGATATCGTGTTCACCGTCCTTGGTGCGCTTGAGGTATTCACCCCACTCGTAGCTGACGATCTTGACCTTCAGGCCGACCTTGCCCCAGTCGGCCTGGAGCATCTCGGCCATCAGCTTGGCATTGGGGTTGTAGGGGCGTTGCACCGGCATGGCCCAGAGGGTGATCTCGGTACCTTCCTTGACCCCGGCGGCGCGGAGCATTTCGCGGGCCTTGTCCGGGTCGTAGCCAGCATCCTGGATGCTGTCGTCGTACGACCACTGGGTGGGAGGCATGCTGCCCACCGCCAGTTGCCCGGCATGCTGGTACACCGCCTGAACGATGGCCGACTTGTTCACCGCCATGTCCAGGGCCTGGCGTACCTGCAATTGGTCGAAGGGTTTGTGCTGCACGTTGTAGGCGATGTAGCCCAGGTTGAAGCCGGGCTTTTCGATAACCTGGAGTTTCTGGTCGGCCTTGAGTGCCTCAAGGTCGGCCGGGCGCGGGTTCACGGTGACCTGGCATTCGTTCTTGCGCAGCTTCTGGATACGCACCGACGGGTCGGTATTGATCGAGAAAATCAGCTGGTCGAGCTTTACCTGCTCGGGGTTCCAGTAGTCCTTGTTGCCGCGATAGCGGATCTGCGAGTCCTTCTGGTAGCGCTGGAACACGAAAGGCCCGGTGCCGATCGGCTTCTGGTTGATGTCGCTGGGGCGTCCGGAGGCCATCAGTTGGCTGGCGTATTCCTGCGAGAGAATGGCGGCGAAGCTCATCGCCAGGTTCTGCACGAACGCTGCGTCGATGCTGTTGAGGGTGAACACTACGGTCATCGGGCCGGTTTTCTCGACCCGGGCAATGTTCTTGTCCAGGCTCATGCCGACGAAGTAGGGGAATTCGGTGGGGTAGGCCTTGCGAAACGGATGTTCGCGATCGAGCATGCGGTTGAAGGTGAACAGCACGTCGTCGGCGTTGAGCGCGCGGCTGGGGGTGAAGTCCTTGTTGCTGTGGAACTTCACGCCTTCGCGCAGATGGAAGGTGTAGGTCAGCCCGTCGGGTGATACTTCCCAGCGCTCGGCCAGGGCGGGTTTGACGGCCGTGGCGCCACGCTCGAATTCCACCAGGCGGTTGTAGATCGGCTCGGCGGCGTCGTTGTCGGTGGAGCTGGTGTACTGGGCGGTGTCGAAGCCGCCGGGACTGCCTTCGGAGCAGAACACCAGGTTCTTGGCTTGGCTCGTGGGGGCCTGGGCGAGCAAGCCCAGGCCCAGCAATGCTGCAAAAATGGGGGTATGACGCATGACGATCCCTTATCTCTTGTTGTTTTCAACGGTCCGGAGCGCACGTGCGCACGCATTGCACATGCGGCGAAGCCTCGACGCCAAAGACGTCGAAACGCTGCTGCAGGTGTGATTACGCGGGGGCGTACAGGAGGTGTCCGAAAGGCGAGATCGACGTATCCATGTCGATGCGCTTGCGGTTGACCTGCCAGGCCGGCATCAGGCCGTTGCGCATACCGGAGGAGGTTGCGCAGCGGCCATTGCCGGCTGCTATTTGGACACGCTTACGCCGTAGAAGGAGTTCAAGGCAAACGGACTGATCTTGAAGTCCTCTACGGTTTTGCGCATGGGCTGGTACACCGTGGAGTGAGCAATCGGTGTTATTGGCACCTGGGTCTTGAGGCGTTGCTGGGCTTGCTTGTACAGCTCGGTACGTTTGGCCTGGTCAGAGGTGGCCTTGGCTTGCTTGATCAGCTTGTCGTACTCGGGGTCGCACCATTTGGAGAAGTTGTTGCCGTTGATGGCATCGCAGCCGTACAGGGTACCGAGCCAGTTGTCCGGGTCACCGTTGTCCCCACTCCAGCCAATCAGCATGGCGCCATTCTCGCCACCCTTGGAACGTTTGATGTACTCACCCCATTCGTAGCTGACAATCTTGGCCTTGATGCCGATCTTGGCCCAGTCCGATTGCAGCATTTCAGCCATCAGCTTGGCGTTGGGGTTGTACGGGCGTTGCACCGGCATGGCCCAGAGGGTGATCTCGGTGCCTTCCTTGATACCGGCTTCCTTGAGCAGTTGCTTGGCTTTCTCCGGGTCGTACTGGGTGTCCTTGATGGTGGTGTCGTACGACCATTGGGTCGGCGGCATTGCATTGACGGCCAGTTGGCCGGCTCCCTGGTACACCGAGTCGATGATCTGCTGCTTGTTCACCGCCATGTCCAGCGCTTCGCGGACTTTGAGCTGGGCCATGGGGTTGGGCTCGTTGCTGCCCTTGATCTTGTCCATCACGTTGTAGGCGATGTAGCCCAGGTTGAAGCCGGGCTGGTCAGGCATCTTCAGGTTCGGATCGGCCTTGAGCGACTCGATGTCGGCGGGGCGGGGGAAGAGGGTGACCTGGCACTCGTTCTTCTTGAGCTTTTGCATGCGTACCGAGGCGTCGGTGGTGATGGCGAAGATCAGGTTGTCGATCTTCACGTCCTCGGGCTGCCAGTACTCCTTGTTGCCCTTGAAGCGGATCTGCGCGTCTTTCTGGTACTTGCTGAACACGAACGGACCGGTGCCGATCGGCTTCTGGTTGATGTCCGCTGCCTTGCCTTGCTTGAGCAACTGGTCGGCATACTCGGCCGACTGGATCGAGGCAAAGCTCATGGCCATGTTCTGGATGAACGCGGCATCGACATCATTTAGGGTGAACTTGACGGTGCGGTCGTCGATCTTCTCCACCTTGGCGATGTTCTTGTCCATGCCCATGTCGGTGAAGTACGGGAACTCGGTGGGGTAGGCCTTGCGGAACGGCATGTCCTTGTCGAGCATCCGGTTGAAGGTGAACAGGACGTCGTCGGCGTTGAATTCGCGTGTTGGCTTGAAGTAATCGGTGGTGTGGAACTTGACCCCTTCGCGCAGGTGGAAGGTGTAGGTCAGGCCATCTTCGGAGATGTCCCAACGGGTCGCCAGCCCGGGGATGACTGCAGTGCCGCCACGCTCGAACTGGCTCAGGCGGTTGAAGACTGTCTCGGCTGAGGCATCGAAGTCGGTTCCAGTGGTGTATTGACCGGGATCGAAGCCGGCCGGGCTGCCTTCTGAGCAAAACACCAGGTTTGTCGCCGCGAGGGCTGAAGGTGCGCCGGCAAGCAAGCCTGCGCCGACCAGGAACGGAATGACCGCGTGTTTGAGCATGGTGGCCTCATTTGTTGTCATTTTTGATTTTGAGGGGGCCTTGTGAGCCGTACTGCGGATACTTATGCAGGCCCTGTACCCAATGCAACAGCCAAAAGGAGGTGTGACAACAAAGAGTGGGACGGACGTACAGGAATGTCGCATCCGTATAATTTTTGCGGAGTTGATCGTTTGCGAGGGGGTATTTCAGATTGTTTTGAAGACGTTGTGCGCAGATGCAGTCACGCCAGGCACCAGAATGGTGCGCGTGTTGTCAGGTGGGCGAGATCGCGGCAGCCGAAACTGCCGCGATTGAGCATAGACGTTGCTTAGGGCATTTGAACTTCGATGGTCCCGTCGGCGCTCAGGCTGACCTGGCTGGTGCCCGCCTCGATGTCCGGGCTTGGGGCCGCCCCTTCGGCATCCATGCTGGCTTTCATCATCATTGGGGCGCTGCGGGCATACGGGTGGGGGTAACCGCTGCTGTTGAGGTTCAGGTTGATCACTTTGTAGCCCTTGCCGCCCAGGGCTTCGGTGGCCAGTTGCGCACGGTTCTTGAAGGCGTTGACCGCATCCTTGAGCAGCTCGTCTTCACTGGTTTTGCGCGTGGCCGGCGCGATGGAGAAGTCCATGCCGGCCATCTTCAGTTGTTGCAGCAACTCGCCGGTCAGCTTGGACAGGGCAGGGAAGTCGGCACTTTCCAGGCGCAGCTCGGCGCGCTCGCGCCAGCCGGTGATCTTCTGGCCCTTGTTGTCGTAGATCGGGTAGCTGTTGCGGCTGCCCTGGCTGATCTTCACTTGCTTGACTTCACGGGCCTGCTTGACGGCCTTGTTCATGGTCTCGGTGATTTCGTTGGCCAGCTTGCCCGGGTCGGTGTTTTGCGCTTCGCTGTACAGGGTCACGATCATCAGGTCGCGGGCGACTTCCTTGCTGACTTCGGCGCGCAGCGAGATCTGATTGTAACGGGGCTCCTCGGCCAGAGCCGGAAGGCTGGCGAGCAGGCTGGTGGCCATCACGAGGGCGGCGCTACGACAAGGGTTGAGCATGTATGACTCCTTGAAAAAAAGGCGTGGGCGCTGGGATCTCCCTTCCACGCATGGCCCATAGGACTGGCAACAGTGTAGTGAGGTTCAAAAACGCCATCATTGTTGTGTAAAAAAGTGTGGCGCTTTGCCGCATGTCAGCAGACCCACGTGCGGCTTCGGTATACTCGCCACGATTCGCCCTGGAGCACTCATCAGGAGAGCTCATGCTCGCCCCCGTACAAATGCTGTCTGCCACTCGCCAGAACCTCTGGCGCCTGACCTTCATCCGCATCCTGGTACTTGCCGCCCAGGCCGGCTCGGTAGGTGTTGCCTACTGGACCGATCTGCTGCCGTTGCCGTGGCTGTCGCTGGTGATCACCCTTGGCCTGTCGACCTTACTGTGTGCCTTTACGGCGTTGCGCCTGCGCCTGTCGCTGCCGGTCACGGAACTTGAGTACGCCTTCCAGCTGGCCTGCGATCTGTTGATCCATAGCGCCTTGCTCTACTACTCCGGTGGCTCCACCAACCCCTTCGTATCCTACTACCTGGTGCCGCTGGCGATTGCCGCGGTGACGCTGCCCTGGGTCTATTCGCTGATTCTCTCGGGCATTGCCCTGGCGGCCTACAGCCTGTTGCTGGTGCAGTTCTATCCGCTGGAAACCTTCCCCATGGCGCGGGAAAAGATGCAGGTCTACGGCATGTGGCTCAGCATCGCCCTGGCCGCTGCGGTAATCACCTTCTTCGCGGCGAAGATGGCTGAAGAACTGCGGCGCCAGGAGCAATTGCGGGCCGAGCGCCGTGAAGAGGGCCTGCGTGACCAGCAACTGCTGGCCGTGGCAACCCAGGCCGCCGGCGCCGCCCATGAGCTGGGTACGCCCCTGGCGACCATGAGCGTGCTGATCAAGGAAATGCGCCAGGATCACCACGACCCCCTGCTGCAGGAAGACCTGGCGGTGCTCCAGGACCAGGTCAAGTTGTGCAAGGAAACCCTGCAGAACCTGGTGCGTGCTGCAGAAGCCAATCGGCGCATGGCGGTCGAGGAGCAGGAAGTGACCGCCTGGCTGGATGAAGCCCTCAACCGCTGGCACCTGATGCGCCCCGAGGCCAGCTATCGTTTTCAGCGCCTGGGGCAGGGCAGTGTGCCGCGTCTGGCGCCGCCGCCCGACCTTACCCAAGCCTTGCTGAACCTGTTGAACAATGCAGCCGATGCCTGTCCCGACGAGCTTGAAGTGCACCTGGACTGGGATGCTCAAGATATGGTCATCAGTATCCGCGACCATGGTCCGGGTGTACCGGTGGCTATTGCCGAGTCGATCGGCAAACCCTTCTTTACCACCAAGGGCAAGGGTTTCGGCCTGGGCCTGTTCTTGAGCAAGGCCAGCGTGACCCGTGCTGGCGGCTCGGTAAAACTCTATAGTCATGAAGAGGGCGGTACGCTTACCGAGCTACGCCTGCCGCGTGACGCGCGAGGAGATGTGTGATGAGTGATGAAATTCAGGTTGAAGGCGAAGAACTGCCGCACCTGTTGCTGGTAGATGACGACGCCACCTTTACCCGCGTCATGGCCCGGGCCATGAGTCGTCGGGGTTTTCGCGTAAGTACGGCCAGTTCCGCCGAAGAGGGGTTGGTACTGGCCCAGCAGGATGTGCCGGACTACGCCACCCTGGACCTGAAGATGGACGGCGACTCGGGCCTGGTGTTGCTGCCCAAGCTGCTCGAGCTCGACCCGGAAATGCGCGTCGTGATCCTGACCGGTTACTCGAGCATTGCCACGGCCGTCGAGGCTATCAAGCGCGGTGCCTGCAACTACCTGTGCAAGCCGGCCGATGCGGATGATGTGCTGGCGGCATTGCTGTCCGAGCATGCCGACCTGGACAGCCTGGTGCCGGAAAACCCGATGTCGGTCGACCGCCTGCAGTGGGAGCACATCCAGCGCGTGCTGACTGAGCATGAGGGCAATATCTCCGCCACCGCCCGCGCCCTGGGCATGCACCGGCGTACCTTGCAGCGCAAGCTGCAGAAACGGCCGGTTCGGCGCTGATCCCCGTAGGAGCGGGCTTGCCCCGCCAGTCCCGCGTGCACTTTGGGGGGTTGCCTGAATTACGGTCGCTTTGCGACCGATCGCGGGCAAGCCCCGCTCCCACAGGTTCAATGCAAGATTTATCCGGCGACGCAGGCGTATCATTAGCCCCCTAACGACAGTCACCGGGATCGCCCTGCATGCTCGCCCTTTTTCTCCAGACGCTGAACATCACGGCACCGGTCTTCGCCATGCTGTTCATGGGCGTGTTGCTCAAGCGCATCAACGCAATCAACGACAGCTTCATCCACACCGCTTCGGCCCTGGTGTTCAACGTCTGCATGCCGGCGTTGCTGTTCCTCGGGATCTATCACGCTGACCTGACCACCGCAGTGCGGCCCGGGCTGTTGATCTACTTCGCCATTGCCACCCTGATCGGCTTTGGCCTGGCCTGGGGGCTGGCGATCTGGCGGTGCCCGCGTGAAGATCGTGGCATCTATACCCAGGGCGCGTTCCGGGGCAACAACGGGGTGATCGGCCTGGCGCTGGCGGCGAGCATGTACGGTGACTACGGGATCTCGCTGGGGGCAATCCTCGCGGGCCTGGTGATCCTCCTCTACAACTCCTTGTCGGTGGTGGTGCTGGCGGTGTACAGCTCCAGCGCGAAGTCCGATCCGTGGAGCATCTGCAAAAGCATCGTGCGCAATCCGCTGATCATCAGTGTGCTGCTGGCGGCGGTGATGGCCTACGGGCAGGTGGCATTGCCGAACTGGTTGCTGACCTCCACCGACTACCTGGCGCAGATGACCCTGCCGCTGGCGCTGATCTGTATCGGCGGCACCCTGTCACTGGCTTCGCTGCGCCAGAGCGGGGGGCTGGCGGTCAGCGTGAGCCTGTTGAAGATGGTCTGGTTGCCGATACTTGCCACGCTGGGCGCGTGGTTGTGGGGATTTCGCGGGGCCGAGCTGGGCATCTTGTTCCTGTACTTCGGCAGCCCCACCGCGGCGGCCAGCTATGTGATGGCCAGGTCTACCAACGGCAACCATGAGTTGGCGGCGGCCATTATTGTCATAACCACCCTGATGGCTGCCATTACCACCAATATCGGCATCTTTTTCTTGCAGTGGGGCGGTTGGATCTAGATTCTGTAAGCAAATAATTCCAACACTGCTCCCACCTTCGAGGACATTTCATGCAAGACGAGATCACCCCAGAGCGATTGCATCGCGGGTTGAAGAATCGCCATATCCAGTTGATCGCGCTGGGCGGTGCCATCGGTACCGGCCTGTTTCTCGGTATCGCCCAGACCATCCAGCTGGCGGGCCCTTCGGTGTTGCTGGGCTATGCGATTGCCGGCCTGATCGCCTTTTTCATCATGCGCCAGCTCGGCGAAATGGTGGTCGAAGAGCCGGTTTCCGGAACCTTCAGCCACTTTGCCCATCGCTACTGGAGCGAGTTCGCCGGGTTCATGTCCGGCTGGAACTACTGGGTGCTCTACGTGCTGGTGGGCATGGCCGAGCTGACCGCCGTGGGGATCTACATCCAGTACTGGTGGCCGGGCTTTCCGACCTGGGCCACGGCGGCGATCTTCTTTGCCGTGATCAACCTGATCAACCTGAGCCAGGTAAAAGTCTATGGCGAGATGGAGTTCTGGTTCGCGTTGATCAAGGTGGTGGCGATCGTCAGCATGATTGCCTTTGGTGGCTACCTGTTGATCAGCGGCAATGGCGGTCCCGATGCCAGCGTGGCGAACCTGTGGCAGTTCGGTGGCTTCTTCCCCAATGGCATCAGCGGCCTGATGATGGCCCTGGCCGTGATCATGTTTTCCTTCGGTGGCCTGGAGCTGGTGGGCATCACCGCAGCCGAGGCAGACAACCCCCGCCACAGCATTCCGCGAGCGACCAATCAGGTGATCTACCGCATCCTGATTTTCTACATCGGCGCTCTGGCCGTGCTGTTGTCGCTGTACCCCTGGCAGAAGGTAGTGCAGGGCGGTAGCCCCTTCGTGATGATCTTCCATGCGCTGGATAGCAACCTGGTCGCCACTCTTCTCAATCTGGTGGTACTGACGGCTGCCCTGTCGGTCTACAACAGCTGCGTGTACTGCAACAGCCGCATGCTCTTCGGCCTGGCGGTGCAGGGTGATGCGCCCAAGCGCCTGCTCAAGGTCAATGCCCGTGGCGTGCCTCTGGCGGCCCTGGGGATTTCGGCATTGGCTACGGGATTGTGCGTGGTGATCAACTACCTGATGCCGGCTGAGGCCTTCGGCTTGCTGATGGCGCTGGTGGTGTCGTCGCTGGTGATCAACTGGGGCATCATCAGCATCACTCACCTGAAGTTCCGGCGAGCCAAGCAGGCGGCTGGCGAAACGACGTTCTACAAGAGCTGGGGCTATCCGCTGACCAACTATGTCTGCCTGGCCTTCCTGGCCCTGATCCTGGTGATCATGTACCTGACTCCGGGCATCCGCATTTCGGTGCTGCTGATTCCGGTGTGGCTGGCGGTACTGGGCGTGGCGTTCTGGCTGAAGAAAAAGGGTCACAAGGCCGCCGTCGCTGCCGACTGACGGCCCTGGCCCGGGGTGGTCGATCAGCCTTGCTGGTAGCTGTCGATCACTTCCTGGGCGGCGCGAAAGGCATCGATGGCCGCCGGTACCCCGGCGTACACCGCGCAGTGCAGCAGCGCTTCACGAATCTCTTCGACGGTGCAGCCGTTGTTCAAGGCGCCGCGCACGTGGCCCTTGAGCTCCTGTGGGCATTTGAGCGCGGTCAATGCCGCCAGGGTGATCAGGCTGCGGGTTTTCAGCGGCAGGCCTTCACGGCTCCAGACGCTGCCCCAGGCATGTTCGTTGACGAAGTCCTGCAGTGGCTGGGTGAAGTCGGTGGCGTTGCCCAGCGCACGATCGACGAATGCATCGCCCATCACCTGACGGCGGACCTGTTCGCCGGTATTGTTGTTGTCGCCCATGTTGTTTTCCTTAGTGTTGGCGGCGCCAGGCGCGCAGGGTCGTGTACAGCAGGCACGCCCCGAGCGCTGGCAATGCATAGAACAGCATCAGTTTTTCCAGTCGGGTGGCCAGCGGCATGCCTGTGGTGAAGGCCACCACGTGCAGGCCATAGGCCAGGTACAAGCCGAGAAACACCAGGCCTTCGGCGCGGGTTACCCGGTAACCGGAGTAGAACACCGGCAGGCTCAAGGCGGCGACGCCGAGCATCACCGGCAGGTCGAAATCCAGGGCATTGGGCGAAATGGACAGCGGCTCTGGCGCTATCAGTGCGGTCAGGCCGAGCACGGCCAGCAAGTTGAACAGATTGCTGCCGATGACGTTGCCCACGGCGATCTCCCGTTCTCCCCGCAGTGCTGCGATCAGCGAGGTCGCCAGCTCCGGCAATGAGGTGCAGACCGCCACTACCGTCAGGCCGATCACCCGTTCCGATAACCCCAGGTCGACGGCCACCTCGACGGCGGCCTCCAGCAGCAGGTGCCCGGCAAGGCTCAGCAAGCCCAGCCCGGTCAGCATCATCAGCAGGCTGGCGATCCAGAAGCCGCCACCCTGTTGGGGGCGTGGGCCGGGGGCTGGGTAGGTGCGGGCATAGTGACGCGACTGGTGCCAGAGTATTGCCAGGTAGCCCACCAGGCCTGCCAGCAACAGCGCACCTTCCAAGCGTCCGAGCAGCTCGTTGAGGGCCAACAGATAGACCAGCACGCTGGCGCCGATCATCAGGGGGATATCCAGGCGCACCAATTGTCGCGAGACCCGCAGCGGAATGATCAGCGCGGCCAGGCCCAGGGTGACGAGGATGTTGAAGATGTTGCTGCCAACCACGCTGCCCACCGCCACATCCGGTGCGCCGGTATAGGCTGCCTGCAGGCTGACCGTCAATTGTGGTGCGCTGCTGCCGAAGGCCACCAGGCTCAAGCCGATGATCAGCGGACGCACCTGGAGGCTCGCGGCCAGGCGCAGGGCGGCGCGCACCAGCAGTTCGGCACCGGCGATCAACAGCAGCAGGCCAAAGCTCAGCTGCAGCAGGCTGAAGGTGGGTAAAGCGGCCAGGTCGAAAATGGTCGTACTCCGTTACAGGATCAGTCGCTGAGACTTTGTACCCGTACCCGCGCCGTTCCGCTACGGATCATGCCCAGTTTTTCTGCGGCGGCCTGAGACAGGTCGATCAAGCGGCCACGGGTGTGCGGGCCACGGTCGTTGATCCGTACCACGACGCTGCGATCGTTCTTGAGGTTGGTGACCTTGACCCGGGTGCCGAAAGGCAGGCTGCGGTGGGCAGCGGTCATGGCGTTTTTATTGAATGGCTCGCCACTGGCCGTACGTTTGCCATGGTGACGTGAGCCGTAATAGGAGGCGGTGCCGGTCTTGTCGTAACCGCGTGGATCGATATCGTGGCTGGCACAGCCGGCCAGCAGGGTGAAGAGCGCGAGTGCGCTGAGGGGACGCCACATGTATGCAAGTGCTCCGGGGGTGTGGCCATCGCGGTACACGCCTGCTCCCTACAGGGTAGGGGAGCGGGCTTGTACCGCGATCAGCAATTAACCTTCGAGCTTGCTCTTGAGCAATTGGTTCACTTGCTGCGGGTTGGCCTTGCCCTTGGAGGCCTTCATGGCCTGGCCGACGAAGAAGCCGAACATCTTGCCGCGCTTGGCCTCATCGGCGGCGCGGTACTGCTCGACCTGCTCGGCGTTGGCCGCCAGCACTTCGTCCAGGACCTTCTCGATCGCACCGCTGTCGGTGACCTGCTTGAGGCCCTCGGCTTCGATGATCTGGTCGGCATCGCCTTCACCGGCTGCCATCTTCTCGAATACCACCTTGGCAATCTTGCCGCTGATGGTGTTGTCGAGGATGCGCTTGAGCATGCCGCCCAGGTGGTCGGCGCTGACCGGTGCCTGGTCGATCTCCAGGCCCAGCTTGTTGAGCAGGCTGCCCAGCTCGACCATGACCCAGTTGGCGGCAAGCTTGGCATCGCCACACACGCCGACCACCTGTTCGAAGTAGTCGGCTTGCTCTCGGCTGGAAGCCAGCACGTTGGCGTCGTAGGCCGAGAGGCCGAACTGGCTCTGGAAGCGCTCGCGCTTTTGCGGTGGCAGTTCCGGCAGGGTGGCGCGGATGGTGTCGAGGTAGGCGCCCTCGATGACCACCGGCAGCAGGTCCGGGTCGGGGAAGTAACGGTAGTCGTTGGCTTCCTCCTTGCTGCGCATGGAGCGGGTCTCGTCCTTGTTAGGGTCGTACAGGCGGGTTTCCTGGATGACCTTGCCGCCGTCTTCGATCAGTTCGATCTGGCGCTGGATCTCGCTGTTGATCGCGCGCTCGATGAAGCGGAACGAGTTGACGTTCTTGATCTCGCAGCGAGTGCCGAACTCGACCTGGCCCTTGGGGCGGATCGATACGTTGCAGTCGCAGCGCAGCGAGCCTTCGGCCATGTTGCCGTCGCAGATGCCCAGATAGCGCACCAGGGCGTGGATGGCCTTGACGTAGGCCACGGCTTCCTTGGCGCTGCGCATCTCGGGCTCGGAGACGATTTCCAGCAGCGGGGTACCGGCACGGTTCAAGTCGATACCGGTCGAGCCGCTGAAGTCTTCGTGCAGGCTCTTGCCGGCGTCTTCTTCAAGGTGCGCACGGGTAATGCCGATGCGCTTGACGGTGCCGTCTTCCAGGGCGATGTCCAGGTGGCCCTTGCCGACGATCGGCAGCTCCATCTGGCTGATCTGGTAGCCCTTGGGCAGGTCGGGGTAGAAGTAGTTCTTGCGCGCGAACACGTTGTGATGGCCGATCTCGGCGTCAATCGCCAGACCGAACATGCAGGCCATGCGCACCGCTTCCTGGTTGAGCACCGGCAGTACGCCGGGCATGCCCAGGTCGATCAGGCTGGCCTGGGTGTTGGGCTCGGAGCCGAACGTGGTGGCGCTGCCGGAGAAAATCTTCGACTGGGTGGCGAGCTGGGTGTGAATCTCCAGCCCGATGACAACTTCCCATTGCATGTGGTGATCCCTCAGAAGCCGTTAGGTGCGCGAGTGTGCCAATCAGTGACTTGCTGATAGCGGTGCGCGACGTTGAGCAGGCGGCCTTCCTGGAAATACGGGGCCAGCAGTTGCACGCCAACCGGCAGGCCATCGACAAAACCGGCTGGCATCGACAGGCCTGGCAGGCCGGCGAGGTTGGCGGTGATGGTGTAGATGTCTTCCAGGTATTCGGCGACCGGATCGCTGTTCTTGGCGCCGATTTTCCAGGCCAGGTTCGGCGTGGTCGGGCCGAGGATCACGTCGACGCCTTCGAAGGCGGCCATGAAGTCGTTCTTGATCAGGCGACGGATCTTCTGCGCCTTCAGGTAGTAGGCGTCGTAGTAGCCGGCCGACAGGGCATAGGTGCCGACCATGATCCGGCGCTGTACTTCGCTGCCGAAACCTTCGCCACGGGAGCGTTTGTACAGGTCGGTCAGGTCTGCCGGGTTTTCACAGCGATAGCCGAAGCGCACGCCGTCGAATCGCGACAGGTTGGACGAGGCTTCGGCCGGGGCGATCACGTAGTACGCGGCAATGGCGTGCTGCATGTTCGGCAGGCTGATTTCCTTGACCACGGCACCGAGCTTTTCCAGTTCCTTGACGCTGGCCTGGACCAGTTCGGCGATGCGCGGGTCCAGGCCAGCGCCGAAGTATTCCTTCGGCAGGCCGATGCGCAGGCCCTGCAGCGAGCCGTTCAGGCTGGCGCTGTAGTCCGGGACCGGCTCATCGATGCTGGTGGAGTCCTTGGCGTCGAAACCGGCCATCGCTTGCAGCAATAGCGCGCAATCCTCGGCGGTGCGGGCCATCGGGCCACCCTGGTCGAGGCTGGAGGCGTAGGCGATCATGCCCCAGCGCGAAACACGACCGTAGGTCGGTTTCAGGCCGGTGAGGTTGGTCAGGGCGGCAGGCTGGCGGATCGAGCCGCCGGTGTCGGTGCCGGTGGCTGCCGGCAACAGGCGCGCGGCAACGGCCGCAGCCGAGCCGCCGGACGAACCGCCGGGAACGTGCTCGAGGCTCCACGGGTTCTTGACCGGCCCGTAGTAGCTCGACTCGTTGGCCGAGCCCATGGCGAACTCGTCCATGTTGGTCTTGCCCAGGGTCACGGCGCCGGCTTCGGCCAGTTTGGCAACCACGGTGGCGTTGTAGGGCGCCTTGAAGTTGTCGAGCATCTTCGAGCCGCAGCTGGTGCGCACGCCCTCGGTGCAGAACAGGTCCTTGTGCGCCAGCGGGGCGCCGAGCAGGGCACCGGTTTCACCGGCTGCGCGACGGGCGTCGGCGGCACGCGCCTGACTCAGAGCCAGGTCGTCGGTGACACTGATGAAGCTGTTCAATTGCGGGTCGAGCTGGTTGATCCGCGCCAGCAGGCTCTGGGTCAGCTCTTCGGAAGAGAATTTCTTGTCGGCGAGTCCGCGGGCGATCTCGGCCAGGGTCAGTTGATGCATGGCAGGCTCTATTCCCTTACTCGATGACTTTCGGAACCAGGTACAGGCCGTTTTCGGTCGCCGGGGCGATGGCCTGGTAGGAGTCGCGCTGGTTACTTTCTGTTACCACATCGGCGCGCAGGCGCTGACTGGCTTCAAGGGGGTGGGCCAGTGGCTCGATGCCAGTGGTGTCGACCGCTTGCATCTGGTCGACCAGTCCCAGAATACTGTTCAGGGCATCGGTAGTGCGTGGCAAATCGCCTTCATTGAGGCCCAATCGGGCCAGATGAGCGATCTTTTCCACGTCGCAGCGTTCAAGCGCCATGGGGATCTCCTGGGGAAACAAAAACGGAATTGGTCCGCGATGAGGAACATGCTGACAGATTTACGGTCATAAGGCCGCGATCGTGTGCTGGCTTGCTCGGAAAAACTGCCAATTTAACATATTGGCGCCTTGCCCAAAATCCCCGCCGTTGTTAGAGTTTGCCGCACTTTTTTACCCACGCGTTGCCTAGGGTCACTTTCCCATGTTCAAGAAACTGCGTGGCATGTTTTCCAGCGATCTTTCCATCGACCTGGGCACTGCCAACACCCTTATTTACGTGCGTGAGCGCGGTATCGTCCTGAATGAGCCATCGGTTGTGGCCATTCGTACTCACGGCAACCAGAAAAGTGTCGTCGCTGTCGGTACCGAAGCCAAGCGCATGTTGGGCCGTACACCCGGCAACATCGCTGCCATTCGTCCGATGAAGGACGGCGTGATCGCCGACTTCAGCGTCTGCGAAAAAATGCTGCAGTACTTCATCAACAAGGTTCACGAGAACAGCTTCCTGCAGCCAAGCCCTCGGGTGCTGATCTGCGTGCCGTGCAAATCGACCCAGGTCGAGCGTCGTGCCATTCGTGAGTCGGCGCTGGGCGCCGGTGCCCGCGAAGTGTTCCTCATCGAAGAGCCAATGGCGGCCGCCATCGGTGCCGGCCTGCCGGTCGAGGAAGCCCGTGGTTCGATGGTCGTCGATATCGGTGGTGGTACCACTGAAATTGCACTGATCTCCCTGAACGGTGTGGTCTACGCCGAATCCGTACGTGTGGGCGGCGACCGTTTCGACGAAGCGATCGTGACCTACGTGCGTCGCAACTACGGCAGCCTGATCGGCGAATCCACCGCCGAGCGCATCAAGCAGGAAATCGGTACCGCCTATCCAGGTGGCGAAGTACGTGAAGTCGATGTTCGCGGCCGTAACCTGGCCGAGGGTGTGCCACGTGCCTTCACCCTGAACTCCAACGAAGTGCTCGAAGCCCTGCAAGAGTCGCTGGCGACCATCGTCCAGGCGGTCAAGAGCGCCCTGGAGCAGTCGCCGCCGGAACTCGCCTCGGACATCGCCGAGCGCGGCCTGGTGCTGACCGGTGGTGGCGCCCTGCTGCGCGACCTGGACAAACTGCTGGCCCAGGAAACCGGCCTGCCGGTCATCGTTGCCGAAGACCCGCTGACCTGCGTCGCCCGTGGCGGCGGTCGCGCCCTGGAAATGATGGACAAACACACCATGGACCTGCTCTCCAGCGAATAAGCTGGCTGAAGCAAACATGCCGCCCGGTTTACAGGTAGTGCCCACAGTGCTACCTGTATGTGCTGGGCTGACGTCCGTGTGGGCGTCATTTTCCGTCAATCCACAAGCAGGCCGGTGCGTTGCCGTATGAATGACCTCTTGAATCGTCGTCCACGAGGAGCGGCCCATTAAACCGCTTTTCGCCAAGGGCCCTTCGCTGGGCGTACGCCTGCTGGTGCTGGTTGTGCTGTCGATCACCTTGATGGTGGTCGATGCGCGCTTCACCCTGCTCAAACCGGTGCGCAGCCAGATGGGGCTGGTGCTGATGGAGTCCTATCACATCACCGACTTGCCGCAGAGCTTGTGGCAGGGTGTCGCCAGCCAGTTCGGCAGCCGTACCGAACTGATCGCCGAGAACGAAAAACTCAAGACCGAAGCCTTGCTGATGCAGGGGCGCGTGCAGAAGCTCGCGGCCTTGACCGAGCAGAACGTGCGCCTGCGCGAGCTGCTCAATTCCTCGGCATTGGTCAATGAGAAGGTCGAGGTCGCCGAGCTGATCGGTGTCGACCCCAACCCGTTCACCCACCGTATCCTGATCAACAAGGGCGAGCGCGATGGCGTGGTCCTGGGCCAGCCGGTGCTCGACGCCCGTGGCTTGATGGGCCAGGTGGTGGAGCTGATGCCCTACACTGCACGCGTCCTGCTGCTGACCGACACCACCCACAGCATTCCAGTACAGGTCAATCGCAACGGTTTGCGCGCGATCGCCAGCGGAACCGGCAACCCTGAACGCCTGGAACTGCGTCATGTCGCCGATACCGCCGACATCAAGGAAGGTGACCTGCTAGTCAGCTCCGGCCTGGGGCAGCGTTTTCCGGCCGGTTATCCGGTGGCCACGGTCAAGGAAGTGATCCACGATTCCGGTCAGCCGTTTGCCATTGTCCGGGCCATCCCCACCGCCGCACTCAATCGCAGCCGCTACCTGTTGCTGGTATTCACCGACAGCCGCACCCCCGAGCAGCGCGCCAGCGATGCCGCGATGGCTCAGGAAGCCGCCGATCGGCAAGGCCTGACCGGGACTGCCGAGCCGGTTGCGCCCGGTGCGACACCGGCAGCACCTGCGCCAGCGGCCGCTAGCCCATCGCCAGCACCAGCCAACGCCGCACCTGCTCCAGTGCCTGCTGCCGCCGCGCCAGCGGCAACCCCGGCACCGGCCAGTGGCACCGCACCGTCCCCTTCCCGGGAGAGAAACTGATGGTAAGTACTCGCAGCCGAAACGGCTGGGTAGTCTGGCTGACCTTCGTCGTTGGACTGCTGCTCAGTGTTTCGCCGTTGCCGCAGTTCATGGAAGTCTTCCGGCCCATGTGGCTGGCATTGCTGCTGGCTTTCTGGACCCTGGCACTGCCCCATAAAGTGGGCATGACCACCGCATTTGTCCTTGGCCTTGCCGAAGACGTGCTGTACGGCACCTTGCTGGGGCAAAACGCCCTGGTCCTCACCCTGATCACATTCCTGGTGCTGTCGTTGCAGCAGCGCCTGCGGATGTTCCCGATGTGGCAACAAAGCCTGGTGATCCTGGTGATCTTCGGTCTGGCACAGCTGGTCCAGCTGTGGCTGAGCGCACTGACCGGCAATCGCTTGCCGACCCTGGCGCTGATCTGGTCGGCGGTCATCAGTGCATTGCTTTGGCCCTGGATCAGCTATGGCCTGCGCGGCCTGCGATTGCGCCTGAGCATCAACTGAGCCCGCTACCCGACGTTGACAGGGAGAAGTCACGATGACCCTGCTGTACCTGGCCTCTGGTTCGCCCCGCCGCCGAGAGCTGCTGACTCAGATCGGCATTCCTTTTACTTCATTGAGCGCGTCAATCGACGAAAGCCCTTTGCCAGGCGAAGCTGCGCACGTCTATGTGGAGCGCCTGGCGCGGGACAAGGCGGCCGCCGGTATCGCCACATTGACAGGCCCGGCGACGCAAGCGCCGTTCGCCGTCCTGGGTGCCGATACCGCAGTGGTACTGGAGGGCCGTATCCTGGGCAAACCCGTCGATCGAGAGGACGCCCTGGCCATGCTGGCAGCCTTGTCCGGTCGCGAGCATGAGGTACTGACAGCAGTGGCGGTCGCCGACAGCCAGCGTTGCCTGAGCGTCTGCGTTGCCAGTCAGGTCCGCTTTCGTCACATTACCCTACAAGAAGCACAAGCCTACTGGGACAGCGGCGAGCCGCTGGACAAGGCGGGCAGCTACGCGATTCAAGGTCTTGGCGCGGTGTTCGTGCAGCGCATTGAGGGCAGTTATTCGGCCGTGGTCGGTTTACCCTTGAGTGAAACCGCCGAGCTGCTCAGTCAATTCGCCATTCCTTGCTGGCAACCGATGTCGGCCTGTTGAGCGAGGACACACCGGACAGCTGCTAGCCAGTCGCCTGCGAGCGATCCATCATTATTGAAGTCCTTTGACGAGAGCCTGCCATGAGTGAAGAGATTCTGATCAATATCACACCGATGGAATCGCGCGTGGCGGTGGTGGAGAACGGTGTTCTTCAGGAAGTTCATGTAGAGCGCACCCAGCGGCGCGGCATTGTCGGCAACATCTACAAGGGCAAGGTGGTTCGCGTACTGCCCGGGATGCAAGCTGCGTTCGTCGACATCGGGCTGGACCGTGCCGCCTTCATTCATGCCTCGGAGATCTCCCTGCGCGAAGGCCCGGCGGTGGAAAGCATCAGCGCGCTGGTTCACGAAGGCCAGAGCCTGGTGGTGCAGGTCACCAAGGACCCGATTGGCTCCAAGGGCGCCCGGTTGACCACACAACTGTCGATACCGTCGCGCTACCTGGTGTACATGCCACGCACCAGCCACGTCGGTATTTCCCTCAAGATCGAAGACGAAGCCGAGCGTGAGCGCCTCAAGCAGGTGGTTACCGACTGTGTAGCCCAGGAAAACATCCAGGACGCCGGGGGCTTCATCCTGCGTACCGCCGCCGAAGGCGCCGGTGCCGATGAGATCCTGATGGATATCCGTTACCTGCGTAGGCTCTGGGACCAGATCGGTGCCCAGATCAAGACCGTCGGGGCGCCGACAGAAATCTACGAAGACCTCGGCCTGGCCCTGCGTACACTACGTGACCTGGTCAATCCGAAGATCGAAAAAATTCGTATCGACTCCCGGGAAACCTTCCAGAAGACCACGCAGTTCGTCGCCGAACTGATGCCGGAAATCGCCGATCGCCTGGAGCACTACCCAGGCGAGCGGCCGATCTTCGACCTCTATGGCGTGGAGGACGAGATCCAGCGTGCCCTGGAACGCAAGGTGCCGCTCAAGTCCGGTGGCTACCTGGTGGTCGACCCGGCCGAAGCCATGACCACCATCGACGTCAACACCGGCGCGTTCGTGGGGCACCGCAATCTCGAAGAGACCATCTTCAAGACCAACCTCGAGGCGGCCACCGCCATCGCCCGCCAGTTGCGCCTACGCAACATCGGCGGAATCATCATCATCGACTTCATCGACATGGAAGATGAGGAGCATCAGCGTCAGGTACTGCGCACCCTGGAAAAACAGCTGGAGCGCGATCACGCCAAGACCAACATCATCGGCATCACCGAGTTGGGCCTGGTGCAGATGACCCGCAAGCGCACCCGCGAAAGCCTTGAGCAGGTGTTGTGTGAGCCGTGCCTGTGCTGCCAGGGCCGGGGCAAGCTGAAAACCCCCGAGACAGTTTGTTACGAGATTTTCCGCGAAATCCTTCGCGAAGCCCGTGCCTACCAGGCCGAAGGCTATAGAGTGCTGGCCAATCAAAAGGTGGTGGATCGCCTGCTGGATGAAGAGTCGGGCAACGTCGCCGAGCTTGAAACCTTCATCGGACGAACCATTCGCTTTCAAGTCGAGTCCATGTATTCCCAGGAACAATACGATGTGGTGCTGCTCTGACGCAGTCTGATTGCACCTGGCCGCAAGGCCGGGTGGCAAAGCGCCCGGTTGCGGCCATAGTTAAGGCACGACTTGGAGGGCCATTGCCATGGAACGTCTGATGCGCGTTCTGGGCGCCATGACCCGCTGGGGCCTGGGGATCTGTGCCTTGCTGGCTGTGCTGGTGGCGCTGTATGTCAGCCTTGGCCGACAGCTGGTACCCCTGGTGGCCGAGTACCGCGCTGAAGTTGAAGACAAGGCCGAGCAGGCCTTGGGCCTGCCCGTGCACATCGGCAGCCTGGAAGGGCGCTGGAGTGGCCTGGCCCCCGTGCTGTTGGTCAATGATATTCAGGTCGGCGAGGGCGCCTCGGCATTGCGCCTGGACGGCGTCAAAGTGGTTCCGGATCTTTGGGCCAGCCTGATGGAGCGACAGCTGCGCCTGGCCAACCTGGAAGTGGGTGGCTTGCACTTGAGCCTGCATGAGGACCAGGACGGTGCCTGGGCACTCGACGGCTTACCCAGGACCGATGATCAACCGCTGGACCCCGAGCAACTGCTTCAGCGCATGCAGGTAGTCTCCAGGGTGACGGTCGTCGACAGCCAGGTCACCCTCGAGCCTTTCGAACGCGAGCCCATGACCCTCACCTACGTCAGCCTCGGACTGCAGACCGGCAGTGCGCGTCAGCGCCTGGATGCTCGCCTGACCCTGCCTGACGGCCAGCCCGTGGCGATGAGCCTGCGCAGCCGCATACGTGCGGCACACTGGCGAGATGGCGCAGTCGAGGCCTATCTCAGCCTGCCCCAGAGCGATTGGGCGCGCTGGTTGCCGCCTCGCCTGTTGGGGCAGTGGCAGGCCAAGGAGCTCAAGGCCGGCGGCGAGTTCTGGCTGAACTGGGGCAAGGGTCAGTTGCAAAGCGCCACGGTGCGGCTGAATGCACCGCAGCTTCAGGGCGCCTACGCGGGCCGGAAAGTGAGCAAAGTGGAGAACCTGGCCCTTAACGGCTGGTTCCAGCGCCAGGCACGCGGTTTTGATGTGAAGCTCGACTCCCTGGCAATGAGCCTTGGCAAGACGCGCTGGGAGTCGCACCTGCAACTGAATCAGGTCGCCGCCAGCGAGGCCGGCGAAGAAACCTGGAAGATCCAGGCCGATCGCTTGAACCTGACCCCGCTTACGCCGTTGATCGAGTCGCTGGCCCCACTGCCGGAACAGGCCATGGCCGTGGTCCAGGGGCTGAAAGTCACCGGGAGTCTGCGCAATGTGCTGGTGGATGTGCGTCCCAAGGGAGTCGGTGACCAGCGCTTGAGCTTTGCCGCCAACCTGGAACGGGTTGGGTTCAGCGCCTACCATGGCGCTCCCGCTGCGGGGAATGTCAGTGGCAGCATCAGCGGTGACCTGGGGCATGGCGAGCTGCGCCTGGATACCGACGCCTTCATGCTGCATCTGTACCCGATCTTCGCCAAACCCTGGCAGTATCAGAAAGCCAATGCGCGCCTCACCTGGCGCCTGGACCAGGAAGGCTTCACCTTGATCGCGCCCTACCTGAAGGTGCTGGGTGAAGAAGGCAAGATTGCCGGCGACTTCCTCATCCGCCTGCTGTTCGAAGAAGGCCGGGAAGACTACATGGACCTGCGCGTCGGCCTGATCGAGGGCGATGGGCGGTACACCGCCAAGTACCTGCCGGAAGTGTTGAGCCCGGCGCTGGATGAATGGCTGCGCACCGCCATTCTCAAGGGCGCGGTCGATGAAGGCTATTTCCAGTATCAAGGCTCGCTCAACCATGGCGCTGCGGAGCAGGCGCGCAGTATCAGCCTGTTCTTCAAGGTGCATGATGCCGCCCTGGACTTCCAGCCAGGTTGGCCGCAGGTCCAGAAAGTCGACGGTGACGTATTTATCGACGACGATGGCGTGAGGATCAGCGCGCAACGCGGTCAATTGCTCGATACCCAGGTTAGTGACGTACAGGTCAATATTCCCCATGTTGCCAGCGGCCAGAACAGCCACATGTACCTGGACGGAGCGTTCGACGGCGGGCTGGGGGACGGCCTCAAAATCCTCCAGGAGGCGCCGATAGGCACCGCGGCCATGTTTGCCGGCTGGGAGGGGCAGGGAGGTCTGAAGGGCAAGCTCAAGCTCGACGTGCCCTTGGCCAAGGGCGAGCACCCCAAGGTGGTCGTGGATTTCAATACCACTGATGCCCGCCTGAAAATTGCTGCCCCGGTGCTTGAGTTGAACCAGCTCAAGGTGGCCTTCCGTTTCGATTACGACAAGGGGCTCAGCGGTCAGAACATCAGTGCCCGCGTGTTCGACAAACCCATGACTGCGCAGATTTTCGCCGAAGGTAAGCCCGGCGAGATACAGAGCCGTATCGAGGCCAAGGGTCAGGTCGCACTCAAGACGTTGACCGATTGGCTGAAGGTCACGCAGACCTTGCCGTTGTCCGGTGACTTGCCCTACCAACTGCAGTTGAAGCTCGGTAGCCGCGACAACGAGCTCAAGGTTGACTCCAATCTCAAGGGCCTGGCAATCAATCTCCCTGCGCCAATCGGCAAGACAGCGGATGTAACCCGTGACAGCCAGTTCACCATGACCTTGCAAGGGGCCGAACGGCGTTTTGGCGTCAGCTATGGCAATGTGGCCAGCCTGATTTACGCCGCACCCATGGACAAACTCGACCAGGGGCGCGGCGAATTGCTGTTCGGTGGCGGCAATCCGCAACTGCCGTCCAGCCAGGGGGTGAATGTGCGCGGGCGTCTGGCCGAGCTCGACCTCAAACCCTGGCAACAACAGATGGACGGCCTGGCCGGCAATGATCCGAGCGGCAATGCTCGCCAGTTGTTGCGTGGTGCAGACCTGAGCATCGGTAAGCTGCAAGGTGGTGGCCTGACCCTGAACCAGGCCGTGGTGCGCCTGGATCGCAACAATAACAACTGGGCGCTTCGCCTGGACAGCAAGGAAGTCATCGGCAATGCGAGAGTTCCCGATGCCAAGGGCGCTCCGATGGTGGTCAATCTGCAGACCATCCACCTGCCTGCCGCGGACCCTGCCGAGGTCACTTCGCCCAACGCCCCCGACCCGATGGCCGATATCGACCCCCGCAAGATTCCCTCCGTCGACCTGACCATCGATAAACTGTTTCGCGGTGATGACCTGCTGGGCAGTGTCGCGCTCAAGGTGCGTTCCACGGCCAAGGGCATTGCCCTGAACGATCTTGACCTGAATCTCAAGGGTCTGATGATCGACGGCAATGGGGGCTGGGAAGGCGCTCCAGGGGCGAGCAGCAGCTGGTACAAAGGCCGGCTGGAAGGTAAGAACCTGGCCGACGTGCTCAAGGCCTGGAACTTCGCCCCAACCGTTACCAGTCGCGATTTTCGCCTGGACGTCGACGGCCGTTGGCCGGGGTCACCGGCCTGGGTGGGGCTGGGTCGGTTCTCTGGCAGCCTCGATGCCGCCTTGCGCAAAGGTCAGTTCGTCGAGGTCGAGGGCGGTGCCCAGGCGCTGCGGGTGTTCGGCCTGCTCAACTTCAACTCCATCGGCCGGCGCTTGCGCCTGGACTTCTCCGACCTGCTCGACAAAGGCTTGAGCTACGACCGGGTCAAAGGGCTGCTGGTAGCCAGCGAAGGGGTTTATGTAACCCGCGAGCCGATCACCCTCACAGGCCCGTCGAGCAATCTTGAGCTCGATGGCACGCTCGATATGGTCCGCGACCGGGTCGATGCCAACCTGCAGGTCACCCTGCCGGTCACCAACAACTTGCCCTTGGCAGCCCTGATTGTCGGCGCGCCGGCAGTCGGTGGCGCCCTGTTTCTCGTTGACCGCCTGCTTGGCGACCGAGTGGCGCGCTACGCCAGCGTGCACTATCGCGTCGAAGGTCCGTGGAAAGAGCCTAAAATCAGCTTTGTAAAACCATTCGAAAAGTGATGCCAGGAGCGCGCATGAAGTCAGCGGTGATCCAGATGGTCAGCCAGAGCGATATTCAGGCCAACCTGGTACAGGCCAGGCGATTGCTTGAGCAGGCCGCCGAAGGCGGTGCGCGGCTGGCGGTATTGCCGGAGAACTTTGCCGCCATGGGGCGTCGCGACAGCGCCGCCATCGGGCGCGCCGAAGCGTTAGGGGAGGGGCCGATCCTGCCCTGGTTGAAACAGGCCGCGCTCGACCTCAAGTTATGGGTGGTGGCCGGCACTGTTCCGTTGCCGCCTGTCGGTCAGCCAGACGCCAAGTCCCATGCGTGTTCGCTGTTGATCGACGAACATGGCGACACTGTGGCCCGCTACGACAAGCTGCACTTGTTCGATGTGGATGTGGCCGACAACCGCGGTCGCTATCGGGAGTCTGATGACTATGCCCATGGTGGTCAGGTGGTGGTGGCCGACACACCCGTGGGGCGCCTGGGGCTGAGCGTGTGCTATGACCTGCGCTTTCCGGAGCTGTACAGCGCCTTGCGCCTGGCAGGTGCCGAGCTGATCAGCGCACCTGCGGCATTTACGGCCGTGACCGGGGCGGCGCACTGGGAAGTGTTGATACGCGCCCGGGCGATCGAAACCCAATGCTATGTCCTGGCTGCCGCCCAGGGCGGTACACACCCGGGACCACGGGAAACCTATGGTCATGCTGCGATCGTCGATCCCTGGGGGCGCATCGTCGCCGAACAGGTTAGCGGCGAAGCAGTGCTGCTGGGCGAGCGCGACAGCAGCGAACAGGCGTCCATTCGGGCGCGGATGCCGGTGGCCTTGCACCGGCGCTTTTTCTCGCAGGACGCATTGCGGCCTGCGCACACCTCGGAGTGACTATGAGCGAGATGTTATCCACTGTCAGCGAGCACCTGCTGGCGCCGGGGGGCTTGACCCTCGACAGCCTGCAGTCGGTACTGGGCGAGTTGGCCGGGCCGGGCATCGATGCCGCCGACCTGTATTTCCAGGGGCAGATTTCCGAGTCCTGGGCCCTTGAAGACGGGATCGTCAAGGAAGGCAGTTTCAACCTCGATCAGGGCGTGGGCGTTCGGGCCCAGTCGGGCGAGAAAACCGGTTTTGCCTACAGCAACGCCATCAACCTCGAGGCCCTGACCTCGGCAGCCCGTGCGGCGCGTTCGATCTCCCGCGCCGGCCAGAATGGCAGTGTCCAGGCATTCAAGAGCCAGGACGTCGCGCAGCTGTATGGCGCCGACAACCCGCTCGAGGTGATCAGCCGTGCCGAAAAGGTCGAGCTGCTCAAACGTGTCGACGCTGCCACTCGCGCGCTGGATCCGCGTATCCAGCAGGTCACGGTGAGCATGGCCGGGGTGTGGGAGCGCATTCTGATTGCTGCCGCCGATGGCAGTCTGGCTGCCGATGTGCGTCCCCTGGTGCGTTTCAACGTCAGCGTGATCGTCGAGCAGAATGGGCGTCGTGAGCGTGGCGGCCACGGGGGTGGGGGACGTACCGACTACCGCTATTTCACCGATGAGCGGGTCATGGGCTTTGCCCGTGAAGCGTTGCGCCAGGCGCTGGTCAACCTCGAAGCGATCCCGGCGCCGGCGGGAACCCTGCCCGTGGTCCTGGGCTCCGGCTGGTCAGGAGTACTCCTTCACGAGGCGGTCGGCCATGGTCTTGAAGGCGACTTCAACCGCAAGGGCAGCTCGGCCTATAGCGGACACATGGGCGAGAAGGTGGCTTCCAGCCTGTGCACCATCGTCGATGACGGCACCCTCGAAGGTCGCCGCGGCTCGCTGAGCGTGGACGACGAGGGTACCCCTACGGAGTGCACGACCTTGATCGAGAACGGCATTCTCAAGGGCTACATGCAAGACAAGCTCAATGCCCGTTTGATGGGCATGGCCGTCACCGGCAACGGCCGCCGCGAGTCTTACGCGCACCTGCCGATGCCACGCATGACCAACACCTACATGCGGGCGGGCGAAAGCGACCCGGCGGAAATCATCGCATCGGTGAAAAAGGGCATTTACTGCGCAAACCTCGGTGGTGGCCAGGTGGATATCACCAGCGGCAAGTTCGTGTTTTCCACCAGCGAGGCCTACTTGATCGAAGACGGCAAGATCACCGCACCCGTCAAGGGCGCAACCCTGATCGGTAACGGGCCGGAGGCCATGAGCCGGGTGTCGATGGTCGGTAACGACCTGTCCCTGGACAGCGGTGTGGGTACGTGCGGCAAGGACGGTCAATCGGTACCGGTTGGCGTGGGTCAGCCGACGCTGAAGATCGATGCGATCACCGTGGGTGGCACGGGCGCATGAAAATGACACCGGGCGGGCAGGGCGCCTGCCCGGTCGCGAAGATCAACGCAGGCCGCGCTGGGTTTCGTCGAGTTCGCGGATGTACTTGAAGATCTTGCGGCTGGCGGTAGGCGTCTTGTTGGTCTTGAGCTCGTGCTGGGCCTGCCGGATCAGCGAGCGCAGCTGCTGGCGATCAGCCTCGGCGTATTCCTGGACAAATTTCTCCAGGACTTCGTCGGTACCGTCGATCAGCCGGTCGCGCCAGCGTTCGAGATTGTGGAAACGCTCGTTGTACTGGCGAGAGGATGCATCGAGTTGGTCAAGAAGCGCCGTGATGGCGTCGATGTCCTGGTCACGCATCAGCTTGCCGATGAACGACCGATGACGACGCTTGGCCTCGTTTGCCGTGTGCTTCTTGTGCTCTTCCAGAGCCATGCGAAGTTCGTCGGTCAAAGGCAGTTTGGCCAGGGTATCGGGCTTGAGCGTAGTGAGGCGCTCGCCCATATCGACCAACGCCTGCATCTCGCGCTTGATCTGAGTTTTGCTTTTTTCGCCATCAAAGGCGTTGTCGTAAGAATCAACCATGGGGGCAGTCCGCTGAGAATCGCCGCCATGATAACCAGTCGGGGGCCGCTTGTCCGGCCCGGTCGTGCAAGACCTTCGCCGAACGCAGAATTTGAGTGGAGAAAACCATGAGTGCAGACCAGAGCGTAGGTCCACAGGCCCTGCCGGCATTGCAGGAACAGGTCGAACAGATCATTGCCGAAGCCAGGCGCCAGGGCGCCAGCGCCTGTGAAGTGGCCGTATCGCTGGAGCAGGGGCTGTCGACCTCGGTTCGCCAGCGCGAAGTGGAAACCGTGGAGTTCAACCGCGACCAGGGATTTGGAATTACCTTGTATGTTGGCCAGCGCAAGGGCTCGGCCAGTACCTCGGCCAGCGGTGCCGACGCTATTCGCGAAACGGTCGCCGCGGCGCTGGCGATCGCCAAGCATACTTCTGAGGACGAATGCGCAGGGCTTGCCGATCCGGCGCTGATGGCGCGGGACCTGCCGGACTTCGACCTGTATCACGCCTGGGAGATCACTCCCGAGCAAGCGATCGAAAAGGCCCTGGCCTGTGAGGCAGCAGCTTTTGACGCCGATGCCCGGATCAAGAACGCCGATGGCACTACGCTCAATACCCACCAGGGTTGCCGTGTGTACGGCAACAGCCACGGTTTCATCGGTGGCTATGCTTCGACTCGCCACAGCCTGAGCTGCGTGATGATTGCCGAGGCAGATGGCCAGATGCAGCGCGACTACTGGTACGACGTAAATCGCCAGGGTGAATTGCTGGCCGATCCACGGAGCATCGGCCAGCGCGCCGCACAACGGGCAGCCAGTCGCCTGGGCGCGCGTCCGGTCCCTACCTGCGAGGTACCCGTGCTGTTTTCGGCCGAACTTGCCGGTGGCCTGTTCGGCAGCTTCCTGTCGGCAATCTCGGGTGGCAACTTGTATCGCAAGTCCTCGTTCCTCGATGGGGCGATGGGGCAGCGCCTGTTCCCCAGCTGGTTGACCCTGGATGAGCGCCCGCACCTGCAGCGTGCGCTGGGTAGTGCAGCGTTCGATGGCGACGGTCTGGCGACCTACGCCAAGCCGTTCGTCGAAAAAGGCGAGCTGGTGTCCTACGTGCTGGGTACCTATTCAGGCCGCAAATTGGGCTTGCCCAGTACCGCCAACGCCGGTGGCGTACACAACCTGTACGTGACCCACGGGGTGGAGGATCAGGCCGCACTGATTCGTCGCATGGGCCGTGGCCTGCTGGTGACCGAATTGATGGGGCATGGCTTGAACATGGTGACCGGCGATTATTCGCGCGGCGCGGCGGGGTTCTGGGTAGAGAATGGCGAGATCCAGTTCGCTGTCCAGGAAGTGACGATTGCCGGCAATATGAAGGATATGTTCCAGCAAATTGTCGCGATCGGTAATGATCTTGAAACCCGTAGCAATATTCACACGGGATCTGTCCTGATCGAGCGCATGACCGTAGCCGGTAGCTGATCGAAGGTAGGAGCGGGCTTGTCCCGCGATCGAATCTTGTCAGCTACATCGTATCGCGGGGCAAGCCCGCTCCTACAAGAAAGCAATCAAGTTGAAGCCCGGCCAAGTGTCGGGCTTTTTGTTTTTCTGTTATTTATCCTTGAACTGATTATGATTATCACTTAATAATGAATATCATTATCTAGGCGATGATGTTCATGAAACCTGTCCTTCACGAATTGCCCTACCTCGAAAACTGGCGCTGGCTCAGCCGCCGCATCCGGTGCGCGATGGAGCCGGACGAGCCGCGCTTGATCGAACATTACCTGGCTGAAGGTCGCTACCTGGTGTGTTGCACCGACACCTCCGCCTGGACCGTCGCCTTGACCACTTTCCGCCTGCTCCTGGATACCGCCTGCGATCGCATGTTGCCTTGGCATTGGCGCTGCCTGTGCCTGGACCAGGCCTGGAAGCCGCTGTTGCAGCTGCGCAAGCTCGACGGTGGCGAGCATGGCCAGCGCTGGCAGCCTTACGCCCTGCAATTGGCGAACTGCACGCTGCTGCCTTCTGTTTCTTTCGCTGAACTGATGCAAGGACTTGATGATGAGTAATACCCGTATCGAGCGTGACAGCATGGGTGAACTGCAGGTGCCGACCGAGGCCCTGTACGGTGCCCAGACCCAGCGCGCGGTGAACAACTTCCCGATCAGCCAGCAGCGCATGCCGACTCAGTTCATCCGCGCCCTGCTACTGGCCAAGGCCGCCGCGGCCAAGGCCAACATCGAGCTCAAGCAACTGGACGAAGGGCAGGGCACGGCCATCGTCAAGGCAGTGGAGCAACTGCTGGCTGGCGATTTCATCCAGCACTTCCCGGTGGATATCTACCAGACCGGGTCAGGCACCAGTTCGAACATGAACGCCAACGAGGTGATCGCCACGCTGGCCAGCCGAATCCTGGGCGACAAGGTCAATCCGAACGACCACGTCAATTGCGGCCAGAGCAGCAACGACATCATCCCCACGACCATTCATGTCAGCGCCGCGCTGGCCCTGCATGAACAATTGCTGCCGGCGCTCAAGCACCTGGTCCAGGTGATCGAACATAAAGCCGAGGCCGTGCACCCGTTCATCAAGACCGGTCGTACCCACCTGATGGACGCCATGCCGGTGCGCATGAGTCAGGTACTGGGCGGCTGGGCTGCTCAAATCAAAGGCGCCATCGCCCACATCGAGGCTACCTTGCCGGCGCTGCAGTCGCTGGCCCAGGGCGGCACGGCGGTGGGCACCGGTATCAACGCACATCCAGAATTCGCGGCGCGATTCAGCCAGCAGCTCAGCGGCCTGACCAAGGTTCCGTTCACTCCCGGTCAGAACCTGTTTGCCCTGATTGGCTCCCAGGACACCGCGGTGGCCCTGTCGGGCCAGCTCAAGACCACCGCGGTGGCATTGATGAAAATCGCCAACGACCTGCGCTGGATGAACTCGGGCCCCTTGGCAGGCCTGGGCGAGATCGAACTGGAAGGCCTGCAGCCTGGTTCCTCGATCATGCCGGGCAAGGTCAACCCGGTGATCCCGGAGGCTACCGCCATGGTTGCTGCCCAGGTCATCGGCAACGACGCGACCATCGCCGTGGCCGGCCAGTCGGGCAACTTCGAACTCAACGTGATGTTGCCGATCATTGCCCAGAATCTGCTCAGCAGCATCGAACTGATGGCCAATGTCAGCCGACTGCTGGCAGACAAGGCGATCGCCAGCTTCAAGGTCAACGAGCCCAAGCTCAAGGAAGCCCTGGCGCGTAACCCGATCCTGGTCACTGCCTTGAACCCGATCATCGGCTACCAAAAAGCTGCAGAGATCGCCAAGACCGCCTACAAGCAGGGTCGGCCGATCATCGAGGTGGCCCTGGAGCACACCGATCTGCCGCGCAGCCAGCTGGAAGTGCTGCTCGACCCGGAAAAACTCACTGCTGGCGGTATCTGATACCGCGCTGGAGGTTTGTCATGCAGCACTGGAAACGCACCACCGAGATCGCCAATCGCCTGTTTGACCAGGGGGATCTGGTCGATGCCCGCGAGTTGTATTTGCAGGCCCTGGCCCTGGCCCAGGTGTTGTTCGAGCGCTGGCATGACGCCGATGAAGCGGTGGCCGTGTGCGTCATCGCGCATCACAACCTGGCGGATCTGCACTTGCGTCTGAACCAGCCGCAGGAAAGCGCGGAGTACCTCTGCGCGATCCATCAACGGTTGTTGCAGGCCATGCAGGATCAGCGCCTGGCGCCGGCGCTGCGTGAAGCGGCGCTGCGCCACAGCAGCAAGACCTACACCGAGTTGTTGAATTTCATCAGCGAGTACGGCCAGTACCCGCGTACCGAGCGCCTGCTCCATAGCCACGGCCCGCAGCCGGTGGTTATTGCCGGTCAGGAAAATGCCGGGTCGTCGGCACATCATTACGGAATCCATTGAACATGCCTCATACCTTGCCTGCCTTGCCTTACGCCTACGATGCGCTGGAACCGCACATCGACACCCAGACCATGCAGATCCACCACAGCAAGCACCACCAGACCTACATCAACAACCTAAATACCGCGCTCGAAGGCAGCGAATGGGCCGAGTGGCCAGTGGAGCAACTGGTGGCTGCGGTCAAGCAACTACCGCCCCAATTGCAAGCTGCGGTGATCAACCAAGGGGGCGGTCACGCCAACCATTCCCTGTTCTGGACGGTCATGTCGCCCCAGGGCGGTGGACTGCCCCAGGGCGCGGTTGCCACGGCCATCGATGAGCAACTGGGAGGCTTCGAGGCCTTCAAGGAAGCGTTTACCAAGGCTGCGCTGTCGCGTTTTGGCAGCGGCTGGGCCTGGCTGAGCGTAACGCCTGAGAAAGCACTGGTGGTGGAGAGCAGCGGCAACCAGGACAGCCCGCTGATGAACGGGAACACGCCGATCCTGGGGTTGGACGTCTGGGAGCATGCCTACTACCTGCTCTATCAGAATCGTCGCCCTGAATACATCAACGCCTTCTACAACGTGATCGACTGGTCCGAGGTAGACCGTCGCTATGTAGCTGCCCTGGTGTGAGTCCTACCGGTATGCCTACGGATGTGATGTCCATCAGTGGCGTGCGGCTGTTTCGCCTGGCCCTGGGTACACTGCTGTTGCTGGTCGGCTGTGCCTTGCTGGTGGCCCAGGGCTTCGCCTGGCTGGACCTTGAACCACGCATGATGCGCGCGCTCGAGGGCGGAGCCCTGTGTGCGCTGGGGACAGCGCTGGGGGCGGTGCCGGTGCTGGTGATCCGCAGCATGCCGGTTGCGTTGGCCGATACCTTGTTGGGTTTCGGTGCTGGCGTGATGCTGGCGGCCACGGCGTTTTCCCTGGTCATCCCCGGCCTGGATGCGGCTCAGGCAATCGGCCTGGACAAGTGGGGGGCGGGTGGGTTGATCAGTTTCGGCCTGCTGTTCGGGGCCTTCTGCCTGTACCTGGTCGATCTCAAGGTGTCTGGCGGTTCGCCCGAAGCCTTGGTCGGCAGCCCGCAGCAACCGGTGATCGCTGCGCGGATCTGGGTATTCGTGATTGCCATCATTGCCCACAACATTCCCGAAGGCATGGCTATCGGCGTGTCGGCGGGGGGAGGTATGCCGGATGCCGACAGCCTGGCCATGGGCATTGCATTACAGGATGTGCCGGAAGGCCTGGTCATTGCATTGGTGCTCGCCGGAGCGGGGATGGGGCGTTTCAAGGCCTTTCTGATCGGTGCTGCGTCGGGGTTGGTCGAGCCGGTGGCGGCGTTGCTGTGCGCCTGGCTGGTGACGGTCGCCGAGCTCTTGCTGCCGTTAGGACTGGCGTGTGCGGCGGGGGCGATGTTGCTGGTGGTCACTCAGGAAATCATTCCTGAATCACGCAGCAATGGCCATCATCGCCTCGCAAGCCTGGGGCTATGCATTGGCTTCTGCCTGATGATGGTGATGGATACCGTGTTGTCCTGAACGAAAACGAGGGCGATCACTCGCCCTCGTCAAAATAGTTGTTGATCAGCTCGACCAGTGCATTGAGCGCTGCGTCTTCGTCCTCGCCTTCGGTGTGCAAGTGCACCTGGGTGCCTTTGCCTGCCGCCAACATCATAACCGCCATGATGCTTTTGCCGTCGATCAGTTTATCAGGCGCGCGACCTACACGTACCGTGCAGGGAAAGCGTCCAGCCACGCCAACGAATTTTGCAGCAGCCCGGGCATGCAGCCCCAGCTTGTTGATGATGGTGATCTCACGAGCAGGCATCGCGGCGGTGGTCCTGTGGGCTAGAGGTCGCGGTGGCGAACCTGGACGTTCTTCAAGGATTGTTGCAACAACTGGCCCAGGCGCTCGGTCAAGTAGACGGAGCGGTGGTGTCCACCGGTGCAGCCAATGGCGATGGTGACATAGGCGCGGTTGCTGGCAGCAAAGCGCGGTAGCCACTTGAGCAGGTAGCTGGAGATGTCCTGGAACATTTCCTCGACATCGGGCTGGGCTGCGAGGTAGTCGATGACCGGTTGTTCAAGACCCGAGTGCTCGCGCAGCTCCGGCTTCCAGTAGGGGTTGGGCAGGCAGCGCACATCGAACACCAGGTCGGCGTCAATCGGCATGCCGCGCTTGAAACCGAAGGATTCGACGAGGAATGCGGTGCCGGGTTCCGGCTGATTGAGCAGGCGCAGCTTGATCGAATCACGCAGCTGATACAGGTTCAGGTTGGTGGTATCGATTTTAAGATCGGCGAGGTCGGCGATCGGCCCCAGCAGCTCGGTCTCGTCCTTGATGGCCTCGGCCAGCGAACGATTGGCGTTCGTCAGCGGGTGACGGCGACGGGTTTCCGAGAAGCGCTTGAGCAGCGTGTCTTCGTCGGCATCCAGGTACAGCACATCGCACTGGATGTGACGACTGCGCGCATCTTCAAGCAGTTCGGGGAAGCGCGTCAGGTGGCTGGGCAGGTTGCGGGCATCGATCGATACGGCCACTTTGGGCTGCATCAGCTCGGTGTTGATCAGGGCGTTCTCGGCCAGTTGCGGCAACAACCCGGCGGGCAGGTTGTCGATGCAGTAGTAGCCGTTGTCCTCAAGGACAGCGAGGGCAGTACTCTTGCCGGAGCCAGACCGGCCGCTGACGATGATCAAGCGCATATATCAATGCTCGTTCTGTGCGTCCAGTACGACCTGGTACAGGGCTTCGCTGCTGTTGGCAGCGCGCAGCCGGTCGCGTACGTCCTTGCGGTCGAGCATGCTTGCGATCTGGCGCAGTAGTTCTAGGTGCGCATCGGTAGCCGCCTCAGGAACCAGCAGGACAAACAGCAGATCGACGGGGGCGCCATCGATGGCGTCGTAGTCGATGGGTGCTTCCAGGTGTATCAGGGCGCTGATAGGCGATGAGCAGCCTTTTAGGCGGCAGTGTGGAATGGCAATACCATTGCCGAATCCGGTCGACCCGAGCTTTTCCCGGGCAAACAGGCTTTCGAAAACGTCCTGCATCTCCAGGTCGGCAACTTCCCGGTCGATCAGGGTGGCGATTTCCTGGAGTACGCGCTTTTTACTGCCGCCCGGCACGTTCACGAGGGAACGGCCGGGGGTCAGGATGGTTTCAAGTCGGATCATGGATGAGGGGGATCAGCGGGCCGCTGCACCTTGCAGCAGGCTTTGCTGTTTTTCCTTGTGTTTTTTCAGTTGGCGGTCGAGCTTGTCGGTCAAGGCATCGATCGCTGCATACATGTCTGTGTGTTCGGCATTTGCAACAACTTCGCCGCCGGGAATAAACAGCGTTGCTTCAATTTTCTGCTGCAGCTTCTCGACCTTCATGATTACCGTCACATTGGTAATCTTGTCGAAGTGCCCCTCCAGTCGCTTCAGTTTCTGTTCTACATACTCACGCAGGGGCTGAGTGACTTCTACATGCTGTCCACTGATATTGACTTGCATACAGCTTCTCCTTTGTTGCCGGTGCATAAGAGGCAGGTGTTGCGCCTGCCACTGAACTGCGATGGCACACCTCAGGGGCCGTTACATCAATCGCTTGCGCTCGCTCGACGGTGCAATGCCGAGGGACTCGCGGTACTTGGCGACGGTGCGACGGGCTACCTGGATGCCTTGTGCCTCCAGTAAACCAGCGATCTTGCTGTCACTCAATGGCTTTTTCTGATTTTCAGCGGCAACCAGTTTTTTGATGATCGCGCGGATCGCCGTGGACGAGCATTCACCGCCTTCGGAGGTGCTCACGTGGCTGGAGAAAAAGTACTTCAGCTCGTAGATGCCCCGTGGCGTATGCATGTATTTCTGGGTGGTTACCCGGGAAATCGTCGACTCGTGCATGCCCACCGCTTCGGCGATGTCGTGCAGCACCAGCGGCTTCATCGCTTCGTCGCCGTGGTCGAGGAAGCCACGCTGATGCTCGACGATCTGGGTGGCAACTTTCATCAGGGTTTCGTTGCGGCTCTGCAGGCTCTTGATGAACCAGCGGGCCTCCTGCAACTGATTGCGCATGAAGGTGTTGTCGGCACTGGTGTCGGCGCGACGGACGAAACCGGCGTATTGCGGATTGACGCGCAGGCGCGGCACGGCTTCCTGGTTGAGTTCGACCAGCCAGCGTTCGTTGTCCTTGCGTACGATCACGTCCGGAACGACGTACTCCGGCTCGCTGGACTCGATCTGCGAGCCAGGGCGCGGGTTGAGGCTCTGGACCAGTTCGATCACCTGGCGCAGCTCATCTTCCTTGAGTTTCATGCGGCGCATCAGTTGGCTGTAGTCGCGGCTGCCGAGCAAGTCGATGTAGTCACTGACCAGGCGCTGGGCCTCGCTCATCCACGGCGTGGCGGCAGGCAACTGGCGTAATTGCAGCAGCAGGCATTCGCTCAGGTTGCGTGCGCCGATGCCGGCAGGTTCGAATTGCTGGATGCGATGCAGTACGGCCTCGACTTCATCGAGCTCGATATCCAGCTCGGGGTCGAAGGATTCGCAGACTTCTTCAAGTGTCTCGTCCAGGTAGCCCTGGTTGTTGATGCAGTCGATCAACGTGACGGCGATCAGTCGGTCGGTGTCGGACATCGGCGCCAGGTTCAACTGCCAAAGCAGGTGGCTCTGCAGGCTTTCACCGGCCGAGGTGCGGGTGGTGAAGTCCCACTCGTCATCGTCATTGCTGGGCAGGCTGCTGGCGCTGGTCTGGTAGATATCTTCCCAGGCAGTGTCGACCGGCAGTTCGTTGGGAATGCGCTCGCTCCACTCGCCTTCTTCCAGGTTGTCCACGGTTTGCGTGGTTTCCTGGAAGCTGGTGTCCTGGGTTTCGACGACAGGCTTGCTCTCGGCGTTGTCGGCCATCGGGTCGCTGTTGTCGAAATCGTCGCCTTCTTCCTGGCGTTCGAGCATCGGGTTCGATTCCAGCGCTTCCTGGATCTCCTGCTGGAGATCGAGGGTAGAAAGCTGGAGCAGACGGATGGCCTGTTGCAACTGCGGGGTCATCGTCAGTTGCTGGCCCATTCTTAGGACGAGCGATGGTTTCATGGCAGGGGCTTAACACCTTATTTGCCGGCGCACATGCGCCATCCACTACAAGGGCACCGAAGCGCCAACTTTAAGCAAATTATATGCCTGAAGTTGGAGCGTTTGCCTAGGGTGCGGTAACAAATATGCCGCATTTCACCGGATCAGCGGCCCGTGGCAAACGCTGTGCTGCTTCGAACTTACAAGCGGAACTCGTGGCCCAGGTAGACCTCTTTAACCAGATCGTTGGCCAGGATGGTCTCTGCATCACCTTCGGCAATCAGTTGGCCATCGTTGACGATATAGGCGGTTTCGCAGATATCCAGGGTTTCACGAACGTTGTGGTCGGTGATCAGCACGCCAATGCCCTTGGCCTTGAGGTGATGGATGATCTGCTTGATGTCGCCGACCGAAATCGGGTCGACGCCGGCAAAGGGTTCGTCGAGCAGGATGAATTTCGGGGCCGTGGCCAGCGCCCGGGCGATTTCCACACGGCGCCGCTCGCCCCCGGAAAGGCTCATGCCGAGGTTGTCGCGGATGTGGCTGATGTGGAACTCCTGCAGCAGGCTTTCCAGCTCCTTGCGGCGCCCGGCGGCATCGAGCTCCTTGCGGGTTTCGAGGATCGCCATGATGTTGTCGGCAACCGACAGCTTGCGAAAGATCGACGCTTCCTGCGGCAGGTAGCCGATGCCGGCACGGGCGCGCCCGTGCATCGGTTGATGGCTGACATCCAGGTCGTCGATCAGGACGCGCCCCTGGTCGGCCTGGACCAGGCCGACGATCATGTAGAAGCAGGTGGTCTTGCCGGCGCCGTTGGGGCCGAGCAGGCCGACGATCTGGCCGCTGTCGATGGACAGACTGACGTCACGTACCACTTGCCGGCTTTTGTAGCTCTTGGCCAGGTGCTGGGCTTTGAGGGTTGCCATTTACTCGGCCTTCTTCTTCGGCTGGATCACCATGTCGATACGTTGGCGCGGCGTGGTCACATTGCTGCCACGGCCGGCGGTCGCTACCTGGGACTTGGTGTTGTAGACGATCTTTTCGCCTTCGGTGGTGTTGCCTTCGTTTTCCACCTTGGCGCGATCGGTCAGGACCACTAGTTCTTTTTGCGACTGGTACTGGATAGTGACGGCCCAGCCTTTCATCTTGTCCGGTTTGTCGGCGCTCTGTTGCTGTTCGAAGTAGGCGAGGTTGCCCACCGAGGTCACGACGTCGATGTCGCCGGAGTCGGCGCGGGTGATGGTCACGGTGTTGCCTTTGATCATCATCGAGCCTTGGGTGATGATGACGTCTCCGGTATAGGTGGCGACGCCTTTCTTGTCGTCCAGGTGCGCGTTGTCGGCCTGGATGCGAATTGGCTGGTCACGGTCGGTCGGCAGGGCCCAGGCGCTCGCGCTTCCCAGTGCTGCGCTCAGGCTGAGCAAAAAGGGGAGGGTTTTAACGAGCCTCATACTGTCCTCTTACGTTGGACAGCAGGTCCATCCTGCCGTCTTTCAAATACGCTTTCATTCCGTTACCCGTAGTTACGCCACCGGCGCCGTCGATTCTAACGGCTTGCTCGGTTTGCGCATATTGCTTCTGCGGGAACACAGTCATGCGCGTGGTGGTGATAATGGTCGTGCGATTCTTTTCATCGGTGCGGGCCACCCGCACCGAGTCGATCAGTTCTACTTCGCTGCCGTCCGGGTTCACTTCGCCTTTTTCGCTCTGAACGTGCCAGGGGAACGTGGTTCCGCGGTACATCTGCAGGTCCGGCTTGGTCAGCAAGGTCACTTCACTGGCCTTGAGGTGTTCGACCTTGTCGGCAGTCATTTCATACTGCAGCTTGCCGTCCGGCAGGAACTGTACGCTGTGGGCGTTGGTGGCGTAGTAGTCGATGGCGTTCTCATCGACACTGGCGACCGGTTTGTCGAGAAAGCTCTCGGGGCCGATGTTCCAGTAGCCGACTGCCACCAGCAACGCGGCAATCACACTGAACAGCGCAATGGTGCGGATTTTTTTACTGAACATTTGTCGCTCTACAGGTAATGGGCGTTGGCGGCATCAAGGTTGCCCTGGGCTTGGAGGATCAGCTCGCAGAATTCGCGGGCAGCGCCTTCGCCGCCTCGGGCAATAGTGACGCCGTGGGCGTGTTCGCGAACGAACGCTGCGGCGTTGGCTACTGCCATGCCCAGGCCGACTCGACGGATCACCGGCAGGTCGGGCAGGTCGTCACCCAGATAGGCCACTTGCTCATAGCTTAGGTTGAGCTGGCCGAGAAGCTTGTCCAGAACCACCAATTTATCTTCGCGTCCCTGGAACAGGTGGGGGATGCCGAGGTTCTTGGCGCGTCGCTCGACTACCGGGGTCTTGCGTCCGCTGATGATCGCCGTGGTCACGCCAGAAGCCATGAGCATCTTGATGCCCTGGCCATCGAGGGTGTTGAAGGTCTTGAATTCGCTGCCGTCCTCGAGGAAATACAGGCGGCCATCGGTCAGTACGCCGTCAACGTCGAAGACAGCCAGCTTGATGGCCTTGCCGCGGTGCATCAGGTTGTCAGTCATTTACATCACTCCGGCGCGCAGCAGGTCATGCATGTTGAGTGCGCCAACCGGGCGTTCATCGTTGTCGATCACCACCAGGGCGTTGATCTTGTGGTCTTCCATGATCTTCAGGGCCTCGGCGGCGAGCATTTCTGCGCGTGCGGTCTTGCCGTGGAGGGTCATGACCTCGTCGATCAGGGTCTTGTGTACGTCGATGTTGCGGTCGAGGCTGCGGCGCAGGTCGCCGTCGGTGAAGATTCCAGCCAGCCGTCCGTCGGCTTCAACGACGGCGGTCATACCCAAACCTTTGCGAGACATTTCGAGCAGCGCGTCCTTGAGCAGGATGCCGCGCTGTACCTTGGGCAGTTCATCACCCGCGTGCATCACGTTCTCGACCTTGAGCAACAGGCGGCGGCCCAGGGCGCCGCCGGGGTGCGAGAACGCGAAGTCTTCGGCGGTGAATCCACGGGCCTCGAGCAGGGCGATTGCCAGTGCGTCACCAAGCACCAGCGCCGCGGTGGTCGAGGAGGTGGGCGCCAGGTTCAGCGGGCAGGCTTCCTGCTCGACACGGGCGTCCAGATTCACTTCGGCGGCCTTGGCCAGCGCGGAGTCGGGGTTGCCAGTCATGCTGATCAACTGGATACCCAGGCGCTTGATCAGCGGCAGCAGGGTGACGATCTCGGCGGTGGAACCGGAGTTGGACAAGGCCAGGATCACATCGTCGCGGGTAATCATGCCCATGTCACCATGGCTGGCCTCTGCCGGGTGCACGAAAAACGAGGGCGTGCCGGTGCTGGCCAGGGTCGCGGCGATTTTTCTGCCGATATGGCCGGACTTGCCCATCCCGACCACGACGACCCGCCCTTTGCAGGCCTGGATCAGCTCACAGGCTTTGACGAAATCGGCATCGATGTGGGCCAGCAGGCCCTCTACCGCCTTGACTTCAAGGCGAATGGTGCGCTGCGCGGATTGAATCAGCTCGCTGGATTGGCTCATGGCGGAAAACGATTGCCTGATGAAAGGCGCCGATTATAGCGACAATGCGCAAAACCCTCACCTTGTGATTGTCATACGAACGGGGATCTTGCTTAACCATAGCTGAACGAGCGCTGCGGCGGCCTTGGGGCGCTGCTATCAGCGATGCTATAGTTCGCCGCCTGTTCGGCCCGCTTGGGACGTGCGTGCCTCCATGAAGGAGGCGCGCGTCTGAGTGAGAAGGCTGCATCGCAAGGAGTCTAGATGAGCGTTGATAACGCCTACGCGGTCGAGTTGAAGGGCGTGTCCTTCAAGCGCGGTTCGCGCAGCATCTTCAATAATGTCGATATACGCATTCCGCGGGGCAAGGTCACTGGGATCATGGGGCCTTCGGGATGCGGCAAGACCACATTGCTGCGCCTGATGGGGGCCCAGCTGCGGCCTGCCAGCGGCGAGGTCTGGGTCGGCGGACAGAACCTGCCCACGCTATCGCGTGGCGACCTGTTCGATGCGCGCAAGCAAATGGGCGTGTTGTTCCAGAGCGGTGCATTGTTCACTGACCTCGATGTGTTCGAGAACGTGGCCTTCCCGTTGCGGGTGCACACGCAGTTGTCCGACGAGATGATCCGCGACATCGTGCTGATGAAGCTGCAGGCCGTTGGGCTGCGCGGTGCCATCGAGCTGATGCCGGACGAGCTCTCCGGCGGCATGAAGCGCCGTGTCGCACTGGCCCGGGCCATTGCCCTGGACCCGCAGATCCTCATGTACGACGAGCCCTTCGTGGGGCAGGACCCGATTGCCATGGGGGTGCTGGTGCGCCTGATTCGCCTGCTCAACGATGCCCTGGGTATCACCAGCATCGTTGTGTCGCACGATCTGGCCGAAACCGCCAGCATTGCCGACTACATTTACGTGGTCGGCGACGGCCAGGTCCTGGGCCAGGGTACGCCGGACGAGCTGATGGGCTCCGATAACCCGCGCATTCGCCAGTTCATGAAAGGCGACCCAGATGGCCCCGTGCCCTTTCACTTTCCTGCGCCTGACTACCGCGCCGATCTTCTGGGGAAGCGTTGATGCGCAGAAAATCCTTGCTCGAACGTATTCGTCGATTTGGCCGTTCGGCCATCGACGTGCTGGCCGTGCTCGGCCGTTCCTGCCTGTTCCTGGTACACGCATTGGTGGGGCGCGGCGGAATTGGCGGCGGCTTCCAATTGCTGGTCAAGCAACTCTATTCGGTCGGCGTGCTATCGCTGGCGATCATTGTCGTTTCCGGGGTGTTCATCGGGATGGTGCTGGCCCTGCAGGGCTTCAGCATCCTGGCCAAATACGGCTCGGAGCAGGCGGTAGGGCAAATGGTCGCCCTGACGCTGCTGCGTGAGCTGGGGCCGGTTGTCACCGCGCTGCTGTTCGCCGGTCGAGCTGGTTCGGCACTGACCGCCGAAATCGGCAACATGAAGTCGACCGAACAGCTTTCCAGCCTGGAAATGATCGGCGTCGATCCCCTCAAGTACATCGTTGCCCCGCGCCTGTGGGCCGGTTTCATCTCGCTGCCGTTGCTGGCGCTGATTTTCAGCGTGGTCGGTATCTGGGGTGGTTCCTGGGTGGCGGTTGACTGGCTGGGTGTTTATGACGGCTCGTTCTGGGCCAACATGCAAAACAGCGTGTCGTTCACCGATGATGTACTCAACGGTGTGATCAAAAGCCTGGTTTTTGCCTTTGTCGTCACCTGGATTGCCGTATTCCAGGGCTATGACTGCGAGCCCACCTCAGAGGGGATCAGTCGTGCCACTACCAAGACCGTGGTCTATGCCTCATTGGCAGTCCTGGGTCTGGACTTTATTCTGACCGCCTTGATGTTTGGAGATTTCTGATGCAAAACCGCACCCTGGAAATCGGTGTTGGCCTGTTCCTCCTGGCCGGGATCCTGGCGCTGCTGTTGTTGGCATTGCGCGTCAGTGGCCTGTCCGCCAGTCCGAGCAGCGACACCTATAAAGTTTACGCGTACTTCGACAATATCGCCGGTTTGACTGTCAGAGCTAAAGTGACCATGGCCGGTGTAACCATCGGCAAGGTCACGGCCATTGATCTGGACCGTGATACCTATACCGGTCGGGTGACGTTGCAGCTGGAAAAACGCGTAGACAACCTGCCTACCGATTCCACTGCCTCCATCCTCACCGCTGGGTTGCTCGGCGAGAAGTACATCGGTATCAGCGTGGGCGGAGATGACGCGGTGCTCAAGGATGGTGCAATCATTCATGACACCCAGTCGGCGCTGGTACTGGAAGATCTGATTGGCAAGTTCCTGCTCAATACCGTTGGCAAAGAAGCTAAATAAGGAGTTTCCATGATCTCTATCCTGCGACGCGGCTTGCTGGTCTTGCTGGCGGCGCTGCCATTGATGGCGGTGGCCGCGCAGTCGCCCAAAGAAGTGATACAGGGTACGACTACCCAATTGCTGGCTGACCTGAAAGCCAACAAGGAGCAATACAAGTCCAATCCAAGCGCGTTCTACGATGCGCTCAACGCCAACCTGGGGCCTGTGGTCGATGCCGACGGCATCTCTCGCAGCATCATGACGGTCAAGTATTCGCGCAAAGCGACCCCGGAGCAGATGCAGCGTTTCCAGGAGAACTTCAAGCGCAGTCTCATGCAGTTCTATGGCAATGCCTTGCTGGAGTACAACAACCAGGGCATTACCGTTGGGGCGGAAAAAATGGACGGCAACGACCGCGCCAGCGTCGACATGACCGTCAAGGGCAACAACGGTGCCATTTACCCGGTTTCCTACACGCTGACCAAGCTCGACGGCGAGTGGAAAGTGCGTAACGTGATCGTCAACGGCATCAACATTGGCAAGCTGTTCCGTGATCAGTTCGCCGATGCCATGCAGCGCAATGGCAATAACCTGGACAAGACCATCGACGGCTGGGCCGGAGAAGTGGCCAAGGCCAAGGAAACTGCCGAGCAAGAAACCGAGAAGCAAGCGCAATGACTGATAGCACCATTACCCTGAGCGAGGACGGTGTGCTGGGCCTTGCCGGCGTACTGGACTACCGTACCGGCCCCGCGCTGCGCAAGCAGGGCAAGGCGCTGATCGAGTCCAGCAAAGGTGCGGCGCTGGTGCTCGATTGTTCGAAGGTCGAGAAGTCCAGCAGTGTCGGGCTGTCCCTGTTGCTGGCGTTCATGCGCGATGCCAAGGCGGCCGGCAAGGCCGTCGAGGTGCGTGCCATGCCTCAGGACATGCGCGAAATCGCCGAGGTTTATGACCTCGATGAAGTACTGGCGGGGCAGTGACTGCCCGCTGACGATGGCCCCTCTGTCAGAGTCCTCGATTACGGGGTTCGCAGGCGAGGGGCTTTTTTGTATCATGGCCGACCCGCGCGCACTGGGCGCCGATTGAGGTTGAGCATGCAGGCCGTAGAAGTTAAGAACTTCCTTGAAGAAAAGTTGCCGGGAACCCGGGTCGAAGTTGAAGGCGAAGGCTGCAACTTCCAGTTGAACGTGATCAGCGACGAATTGGCGGCCTTGAGCCCGGTCAAGCGTCAGCAGCAGATCTATGCTCATCTTAATCCGTGGATCACTGATGGCAGCATCCATGCGGTAACCATGAAATTTTTCAGCAGCGCAGCCTGGGCTGAGCGCAACTGAGCCTAAATTGGCGGCGAGACAGAAATGGACAAACTGATTATTACTGGCGGCGTTCGTCTTGATGGCGAAATCCGCATTTCCGGTGCCAAGAACGCGGCGCTGCCGATTCTCTCGGCAACCCTGCTCTGCGATGGCCCGGTGACGGTCGGCAACCTGCCGCACCTGCACGACATCACCACCATGATCGAGTTGTTCGGTCGCATGGGCATCGAGCCTGTGATCGACGAGAAACTCTCGGTGGAAATCGATCCACGCACCATCAAGACCCTGGTCGCACCGTACGAACTGGTGAAAACCATGCGTGCCTCGATCCTGGTACTGGGCCCGATGGTCGCCCGCTTTGGCGAGGCCGAGGTCGCCCTGCCTGGCGGTTGCGCCATTGGTTCGCGTCCGGTAGACCTGCACATCCGTGGCTTGGAAGCCATGGGCGCGAAGATCGAGGTCGAAGGCGGCTACATCAAGGCCAAGGCCCCTGAAGGCGGCCTGCGCGGTGCGCACTTCTTCTTCGATACCGTCAGTGTGACTGGTACCGAGAACATCATGATGGCCGCGGCCCTGGCCAAAGGCCGCAGCGTGCTGCAGAACGCCGCGCGCGAGCCTGAAGTGGTCGACCTGGCCAACTTCCTGATCGCCATGGGCGCCAAGATCCAGGGTGCCGGTACCGACACCATCACCATCGACGGCGTCGAGCGCCTGGGTTCCGCGACCTACCGCGTCATGCCTGACCGTATCGAGACCGGCACCTACCTGGTCGCGGCCGCGGTCACTGGTGGCCGGGTCAAGGTCAAGGACACCGATCCGACCATCCTCGAAGCCGTACTCGAGAAGCTCAAGGAAGCCGGCGCCGAAGTCACCACCGGTGAAGACTGGATTGAGCTCGACATGCACGGCAAGCGGCCAAAAGCCGTCAACCTGCGTACCGCTCCGTACCCGGCATTCCCGACCGACATGCAGGCGCAGTTCATCTCGCTCAATGCCATTGCCGAAGGCACGGGCGCGGTAATCGAGACGATCTTCGAAAACCGTTTCATGCACGTGTACGAAATGCACCGCATGGGCGCGCAGATCCAGGTCGAAGGCAATACCGCCATCGTCACCGGCACCAAGACTCTCAAGGGCGCGCCAGTCATGGCTACCGACCTGCGTGCGTCGGCCAGCCTGGTACTGTCGGCGCTGGTCGCCGAAGGCGATACCCTGATCGATCGCATCTACCACATCGACCGTGGTTACGAGTGCATCGAGGAAAAACTGCAGATGCTGGGCGCCAAGATCCGTCGCGTACCGGGCTAGTCTGTGACCGGCGCAGGGACGCGCCAGCCAATTGCTGCACCGAATTGAACGCGGTCGGGCCCCGAGGTCCGGCCGGCTGTAGCCGCATAAGGACCGACGTTTCCCATGTTGACCATCGCGCTATCCAAGGGTCGGATTCTCGACGATACACTGCCGTTGCTGGCTGAAGCCGGTATCGTACCGACCGAGAACCCGGACAAGAGCCGCAAACTGATCATCCCGACGACCCAGGACGATGTGCGCCTGCTGATCGTACGGGCTACCGATGTGCCGACCTATGTCGAGCATGGCGCCGCCGATCTGGGTGTGGCTGGCAAGGACGTGTTGATGGAGTACGGCGGCCAGGGCCTGTATGAGCCCCTGGACCTGCAGATCGCCCAGTGCAAGCTGATGACTGCCGGTGCCATCGGCGCCGCCGAACCCAAGGGGCGCCTGCGCGTTGCCACCAAGTTCGTCAACGTCGCCAAGCGCTACTACGCCGAGCAGGGTCGTCAGGTCGACATCATCAAGCTCTATGGCTCGATGGAGCTGGCGCCACTGATTGGCCTGGCCGACAAGATCATCGACGTTGTCGACACCGGTAACACCCTGCGTGCCAACGGCCTGGAACCCCAGGAACTGATTGCCACCATCAGCTCCCGGCTGGTGGTCAACAAGGCTTCGATGAAGATGCAGCATGCTCGCATCCAGAGCCTGATCGACACCCTGCGCCAGGCTGTCGAAACGCGACACCGCGGCTGACTTCTGCGCGCGACCTTCGCTGTCGCGCCCGTCTATCCGCGTCATAGCCAATTTTCTCAGGTGCCCGCGCGGATCGACTGGTAGCTTAGGGTGCCTGAGCATTCGCCATTTATTGAGGCCCTCGCTATGACCGCGTCCACTGCAATTGCCCGACTCAATGCCGCCGACCCGGATTTCGCCCGACATCTGGATCATCTGCTGAGCTGGGAAAGCGTGTCTGACGACGCGGTCAACCAGCGAGTGCTGGATATCATCAAGGCCGTGCGCGAGCGCGGTGATGCAGCATTGGTGGAGTTCACCCAGCGTTTCGACGGTGTTGACGCCAAGTCCATCGACGACCTGATCCTGGGGCGCGAGCGCCTGGAACTGGCGTTGACCCGCATCACCCCGGCCCAGCGCGAAGCCCTGGAAAAAGCCGCCGATCGCGTGCGCAGCTACCACGAACGCCAGAAGCAGGACTCCTGGTCCTACACCGAAGCCGATGGCACGGTGCTGGGCCAGAAAGTCACCCCGCTGGACCGTGCTGGCCTGTACGTGCCGGGCGGCAAGGCTTCCTACCCGTCGTCGGTGCTGATGAACGCCATTCCGGCCAAGGTGGCAGGCGTGGGTGAAGTCGTGATGGTGGTGCCAACCCCACGCGGCGAAATCAACGAACTGGTACTTGCCGCAGCGTGCATTGCCGGGGTCGACCGCGTCTTCACCATCGGCGGCGCCCAGGCCGTGGCCGCCCTGGCCTATGGCACCGAGAGCGTGCCGCAGGTCGACAAGGTTGTCGGTCCGGGCAATATCTACGTCGCCACCGCCAAGCGTCACGTGTTTGGCCAGGTCGGTATCGACATGATTGCCGGCCCTTCGGAAATCCTCGTGGTGTGCGACGGCCAGACCGACCCGGACTGGATCGCCATGGACCTGTTCTCCCAGGCCGAACACGACGAAGATGCCCAGGCGATCCTGGTCAGCCCGGATGCCGCGTTCCTCGACAAGGTTGCCGCCAGCATCGACAAGCTGCTGCCGACCATGGAGCGTGCCGAAATCATCAAGACCTCGATCAACGGCCGTGGTGCGCTGATCCAGGTGCGTGACATGCAGCAGGCAATGGAGGTGGCCAACCGTATCGCGCCAGAACACCTGGAGCTGTCAGTGGCTGACCCGCAAGCCTGGCTGCCGCAAATCCGCCACGCCGGCGCGATCTTCATGGGCCGCCACACCAGCGAAGCCCTGGGCGACTACTGCGCAGGTCCGAACCACGTGCTGCCAACTTCCGGTACCGCGCGCTTTTCCTCGCCACTGGGGGTCTATGACTTCCAGAAGCGCTCCTCGATTATCTTCTGCTCCGAGCAGGGGGCTTCCGAACTGGGGCGCACCGCTTCGGTCCTGGCCCGTGGCGAATCGCTGACCGCCCACGCCCGCAGCGCCGAATACCGCATCCTTGCCGACAAGAAGGGGAACTGAGCATGAGTAAATTCTGGAGCCCCTTCGTCAAGGAGCTGGTGCCTTACGTGCCGGGCGAGCAGCCCAAGCTGGCCAAACTGGTCAAGCTCAACACCAACGAGAATCCCTATGGCCCTTCGCCCAAGGCGCTGGAGGCCATGCGCGGCGAGCTGAACGACAACCTGCGCCTGTATCCCGACCCGAACAGCGACCTGCTCAAGCAGGCTGTGGCGGATTACTACGGGGTCAAGGGTAACCAGGTGTTCCTCGGTAATGGTTCGGACGAGGTGCTGGCGCACATTTTCCACGGCCTGTTCCAGCACGGTGCGCCGCTGCTGTTCCCGGACATCAGCTACAGCTTTTATCCGGTGTACTGCGGCCTGTATGGCATCCCGTTCGAGCAGGTAGCGCTGGACGAGCAGTTCCAGATTCGCGTCGAGGATTATGCCAAACCCAATGGCGGCATCATTTTCCCCAATCCCAACGCACCGACGGGCTGCCTGTTGGCGTTGGATGCCATCGAGCAACTGCTCAAGACCAGCCCGGAATCGGTCGTGGTGGTCGATGAGGCCTATATCGACTTCGGTGGTCAGACTGCCATTAGCCTGGTCGATCGCTACGACAACCTGCTGGTTACCCAGACCTTGTCCAAGTCGCGCTCGCTGGCAGGGCTGCGGGTAGGCCTGGCGGTAGGGCACCCGGACCTGATCGAGGCGCTGGAGCGGATCAAGAACAGCTTCAACTCCTACCCACTCGATCGCATGGCAATTGTCGGCGCAGCAGCAGCCTTCCAGGATCGCGCCTACTTTGAAGACACCTGCCGCAAGGTGATCGACAGCCGTGAGGCGTTGGTAGGCGAGCTCGCCGCACGAGGCTTTGAAGTATTGCCATCGGCGGCCAACTTCATCTTCGCGCGTCACCCGCAACACGATGCGGGTGAGCTGGCGGCGAAGTTGCGTGAACAAGGGGTGATAGTGCGGCACTTCAAGCAGGCGCGCATTGCCCAGTTCCTGCGTATCACCATTGGTACGCCGGAGCAGAATCAGGCGTTGCTCGATGCGTTGAACTGACCGATCGCGGGGCAAGCCCGCTCCTGCCGGTAGGAGCGGGTTTGCCCCGCGATTGCTTTTCGAATTAATTCATCCGATGATTGGATGTCATGACATTACTCACCAAACGATCCCTGGTCGAACAAGCCGTCGACCAACTACGCGAACGCATCGCCAATGGCGCCTGGGTCGTAGGCCAACGCCTGCCCACTGAACCTGAGCTGGCCACAGAGCTGGGCATCAGCCGCAACACCGTGCGCGAAGCCATGCGGGTGCTGGCGTTCAGCGGCCTGGTCGAGGTCCGTCAAGGTGACGGAAGCTACCTGCGAACAGCGGTCGATCCACTGCAGGCGTTGCAAGCATTGTCACGCTGTGACCTGGCGCAGGCCCGTGAAGCCCGGCATATCCTCGAAGCCGAGGCCATCGGCCTTGCAGCCTTGCGCCGTACGGACGAAGACCTCAAAGGCCTGCGTGAAGCCCTCGCCCATAGCAGTGCGCACTATCACGACGATCTGGGGCGCTACATCAGCTGCGACCTGGTGTTCCACCAGCGCATGGTCGATGCCGCGCACAACCCGGCGCTCAGTGAGCTGTACCGCTACTTCTCCGGCGTCGTGGCGGCCACCTTGCACCACAACCTTTCCCATGCGCCGCGCTGCCAGTCGGTCTTCGACCTGCATGGGCAGATCCTCGACGCTATCGAACAACGCGATTCGGACAAGGCAAAGGCCCTGAGCCGGACCCTGATCAACGAATCCTGACCTTGCGAGACTGCCATGGCCCATGACACTACCCGAAATGCCCCGCCGGCCCAGGGGCCGGAGCTTGAAGAGTTGCTGATCGACGCCGAGGCCGACGACGAGCAGGTCCAGCGCCAGCCCGTGCTGCTCAAGCGGCCCTGGCTGTTGCTGCTTGGCCTGGTGCTGGTGGCGCTGAACCTGCGCCCGGCGCTGTCCAGCATGGCGCCGCTGCTTAACCAGGTGTCCGAGAGCCTTGGCCTGACCGCGTCGGCGGCCGGCCTGCTGACCACCTTGCCGGTGCTTTGCCTGGGGCTGTTCGCGCCTTTGGCGCCGATACTGGCGCGTCGCTTTGGCAGCGAACGGGTGATCCTCGGCATTCTCATGGTCCTGGCTGCCGGCATTGCCGTGCGCAGCGCCTTCGGCAGCACCGGCGTGTTCGTCGGCAGCATCATGGCAGGGGCCAGCATCGGCGTGATCGGCGTATTGTTGCCAGGCATCGTCAAGCGCGACTTCCCCAAACATGCCGGCACCCTGACCGGGGTCTACACCATGGCCTTGTGCCTGGGGGCTGCCCTTGCCGCTGGCGCGACGGTGCCTCTGAGCCAGCACCTGGGTGACAGCTGGGCCCTTGGATTGGGCTTCTGGTTGATTCCGGCGCTTCTGGCCGCCTTGATCTGGTTGCCCCAGGCACGTGAAGGTCATGGCGCGCATCACGTGGCCTATCGGGTGCGTGGCCTGCTGCGCGACCCTTTGGCCTGGCAAGTGACGCTGTACATGGGGCTGCAGTCGTCGCTGGCCTACATCGTCTTCGGCTGGTTGCCGTCGATCCTGATCGGCCGAGGCTTGACCCCGACCCAGGCGGGCCTGGTGTTGTCCGGCTCTGTCATCGTGCAGTTGATCAGCTCGCTGGCCGCACCCTGGCTGGCAACCCGTGGCAAGGATCAGCGCATCGCCATCGTCGGCGTCATGGTGATGGTACTGGCGGGTCTGTTTGGTTGCCTGTATGCGCCGCTCGAGGGCCTGTGGGGCTGGGCAATCGTACTTGGGCTGGGCCAGGGCGGCAGCTTCGCCCTGGCCTTGACCTTGATCGTGCTGCGCTCCAAGGACGCCCATGTCGCCGCCAACCTGTCGAGCATGGCCCAGGGAGTGGGTTATACCCTGGCTTCGATGGGGCCTTTCGCGGTCGGCCTGGTTCATGACCTGACCGGCGGCTGGAACGCCATCGGCTGGATTTTCGCCGTGGTTGGGATCGGTGCCATTGCTTTCGGCCTGAAGGCCGGGCGCAGCCTGCACGTGCAGGTGGTCAGCGAGCGCGTCTGACCGGCAAGGTGCTATTGTTCGGGTCTGTTCCCTCGGTAATGGACCCGCCTCATGAGCGACGCCAACAGCGCCCTGATCACCCGTTTCTACCAGGCCTTCCAGCGCCTCGACGCGGAGGCCATGGTGGCTTGCTACAGTGACGACATCGTCTTCAGTGATCCGGCCTTCGGCACCTTGCGTGGCAAGGATGCCGGCGACATGTGGCGCATGCTGACCCAGCGTGCCCAGGACTTCTCCCTGACTTTCGACAGGGTGCAGGCCGACGAGCGAACCGGTAGCGCCCATTGGGTGGCCACCTACCTGTTCAGCCAGACCGATCGCGTGGTGGTCAATGACATCCAGGCGCGCTTTGTGTTTCGCCAAGGCAAGATCTGCGAACACCATGACAGCTTTGACCTGTGGCGCTGGTCGCGACAGGCACTGGGCTTCAAAGGGCTGTTGCTGGGCTGGACGCCGCTGGTGCACGGCAAGGTCCGCCAGCAGGCATTGAAAGGTTTGCGCGCGTTCCAGGCCGGCCGCTGAACGGGTAAGCTGTCGGCTTTCGTTCAATAGCCAGCACCGTGACCCCAGCCTCTGCCGACACACCTGCCAAACCCTGGTACCTCTATCTGGTCCGGGCCGCCAATGGCTCGCTTTACTGTGGTATCAGCGATGATCCGCAGCGACGTTTCATCGCCCATCAAAAGGGGCAGGGTGCGCGCTATTTCAGTACCAGCCCGGCCGTGGCGCTGGTGTACATCGAGGCATGGCCGAGCAAGGCCGAGGCCTTGCGCCAGGAACGGTTGGTGAAGAGGTTGCGCAAAGGCGCCAAGGAGGCCCTGGTGGCCTCCTATGTGGCGATCAGTCCTTGCGACGCTTGAGCTGATCGGTCAGCTGCGTCGGCAAGCCCTTGATGATCAGCGTCCCGGCCTCTTCGTCGTATTCGATCTTGGAGCCCAACAGGTGCGCTTCGAAGCTGATCGACAGCCCCTCGGCACGCCCGGTGAAACGGCGGAACTGATTGAGGGTGCGTTTGTCGGCCGGGATTTCCGGCGACAGGCCGTAGTCCTTGTTGCGGATATGCTCGTAGAAGGCCCGTGGGCGGTCTTCATCGATCAGCCCCGAGAGCTCTTCAAGGGTCACCGGCTCACCGGCCTTGGTCTGGCTGGTGGCGTAATCGACCAGGGTCTGGGTTTTCTCGCGGGCGGCTTCTTCGGGCAGGTCTTCGCTTTCGACGAAGTCACTGAAGGCCTTGAGCAGCGTGCGGGTTTCGCCCGGGCCGTCGACGCCTTCCTGGCAGCCGATGAAGTCACGGAAGTACTCCGAGACCTTCTTGCCGTTCTTGCCCTTGATGAACGAGATGTACTGCTTGGAGGCCTTGTTGTTCTGCCATTCGGACAGGTTGATTCGCGCTGCCAGGTGCAATTGGCCCAGGTCCAGATGACGGGATGGCGTGACGTCCAGCTCGGCGTTTACTGCCACCCCTTCGCTGTGGTGCAGCAGGGCGATGGCCAGGTACTCGGTCATGCCTTGCTGATAGTGGGCGAACAGGACATGGCCGCCGACTGACAGGTTGGATTCTTCCATCAGTTTTTGCAGGTGCTCGACGGCGACCCGGCTGAAGGCGGTAAAGGTGCTGCCTGCGTCCAGGTACTCCTTGAGCCAGCCGCTGAACGGGTGAGCGCCCGACTCTGCGTGGAAGAAGCCCCAGGCTTTGCCTTGCTTGGCGTTGTAGCTGTCGTTGAGATCGGCCAGGAGGTTTTCGATGGCACTGGACTCGGCCAGTTCCGAGTCGCGTGCGTGCAGCACAGCGGGGCTGCCATCGGGCTTCTTGTCGATCAGGTGGACGATGCAATGACGGATCGGCATGGGATTCTCGGTTGAAAATGGGCGGTGCTGGCCGCGTTGCAAAGTCGCCAAGTGTACCTCAGCCCAAGGGTGATTCAGCGGCCAGTTGTTGGCAGAAATGGCGGTTGTTCGTTTTTTGTTCAATTTTTTGCGTTTTTTCGCGCAAACCCCCGAAAAACCAGCACATTTGCCCTGCCAAAGGCGGATATTTATCTATTCCTGTGGTAGTTTTGCCCGGTCTTGCGCCCCGTGTGTGGCGCATTGCTGGCAGACCGCTCGCGTCACGTCGAACCAAACGCCGTTTTGCGTATCTACATACGCGATTGACGTGGCTGTAACACCGGACCGCCGGCTCCCCCGCAGGTCTGGCTCGATGACCGACGTAGCACTCTGCATACTCACTGAATTTGATAGGGAAGGAACACCACCATGGCATTGACCAAAGACCAACTGATCGCCGACATCGCCGAAGCTATCGACGCGCCGAAAACCACCGCGCGTAACGCTCTGGAGCAACTGGGTCAGATCGTTGCTGATCAACTGGAAAATGGCAGCGAAATCACTCTGCCAGGCATTGGCAAACTGAAAATCACCGAGCGTCCTGCCCGTACCGGCCGCAACCCTTCGACTGGCGCTGCCATCGAAATCGCTGCCAAGAAAGTCGTCAAGTTCGTGCCAGCCAAAGTGCTGACCGACGCTGTAAACAAGTAATTGTAAACAGCTTGAAAAAAACCGCGTCCGGTTTGCCCGGCCGCGGTTAATGAAATGGTCACCCCGACACCCTGCGAGGGCTACGCTTTCGCAGGGTGTTTTATTTCTGGAGACCATCACCATGAGCGATTTGGCACTGGTCGGTATCGATCTCGGCAAACACACCTTTCATCTGCACGGCCAGGATAAGCCCGGCCGAGAGCTGTTTCGCAAGTAGCTCTCGGCCTGGCGAGGATCCTGACATAAAAATCGGCTCTCGAAGCCGAGCGGTTTTCAAGGATCGCCAGGCGCGACTCTCATCGTGGCGCGGGGCAAGCCCCCAATTGGACGCCGGATAGATTCAAGCAAGCCAACCACTTCATCCGTTAACCAGTATTGCAAAAAATGGGGTGGCCTTAGATTTTTATGCCTGGCGGGAAAGCCAGCGGCTTTGGCGCCACGCCTGGCGGGAGGCCTCATCCTGGAAGGTCCAGGCGACCATGCGGCTCTGCTTCTGCCCCTGGCCCATCTCGACGACCCGTACCGCCTGCGCACCGGCCTTTTTCAGCGCGGCCTGGATGCCGGGCAGGTTGGAAGCCTTGGACACCAGCGAGGTGAACCACAGTACCTGCTGGCCCAGGGTGGCGCTTTCGGTCACCAACTGGCTGACAAAGCGGATCTCGCCACCTTCGTACCACAGCTCGTTGTTCTGGCCGCCAAAGTTCAGTACCGGCAGCTTGCGCTTGGGGTCGGCCTTGCCGAGGGCGCGCCACTTGCGCTGGCTGCCGCGGGTGGCTTCCTCGCGGGAGGCGTGGAAGGGTGGGTTGCACAAGGTCAGGTCGTAGCGCTCGTCGTTTTTGAGCAGGCCTAGCAGGATGTGCTTGCGGTTGCCTTGCTGGCGCAGGCCGATGGCTTTGTCCAGGCCGTTGGCCTGGACGATGGCCTTGGCGGCGGCCAGGGCAGTGGGGTCGATGTCCGATCCCAGAAAGCGCCAGCGGTAGTCACTATGGCCCAGCAGCGGGTAGATGCAATTGGCGCCCACGCCAACGTCCAGTGCGCGTACCTGGGCGCCCCGGGGAATCTCTCCCTGGTTCTCGTCGGCGAGCAGGTCGGCCAGCACATGGATGTAGTCGGCGCGACCGGGAATGGGCGGGCACAGGTAATCGGCCGGAATGTCCCAGTGCTGGATACCGTACTGGGCCTTGAGCAAGGCACGGTTGAACACCCGTACTGCCTCGGGGTTGGCGAAGTCGATGCTGGGCTTGCCGTGGGGGTTGGTGATCATGAACTGGCCCAGTTCGGGGCTGCTCTTGATCAGCTCGGGGAAGTTGTAGCGGCCCTGGTGGCGGTTGCGCGGATGCAGGGTCGGTTTGTTGGGTGTGGTCATCTTGGTGTCCGGTGGAAAGCATCGCGGGTCAAGCCCGCTCCAGCAGGGTTACCTGTTGGAGCGGGCTTGACCCGCGATGACATCACTGAAGTCAGCAATCGTTACAGCGCAGCGATCCGCGCATGCTGCTCGGTGAAGTTGGCCAAAGCCTGTTCGGCTTCAGCCAGCTTGGCGCGCTCCTTGTCGATTACCGCAGGCGGAGCCTTGTCGACGAACGCGGCATTGGACAGCTTGCCGCCCACACGCTGGACTTCGCCTTGCAGGCGCTGGATTTCCTTGTTCAGGCGCGCAAGTTCTGCGTCCTTGTCGATCAGGCCGGCCATCGGCACCAGCACTTGCAGATCGCCAACCAGTGCGGTGGCGCTCAGCGGTGCTTCGTCCTGCTCGCCCAGCACGGTGAAGGATTCGATCTTCGCCAGCTTCTTGAGCAGCGCTTCGTTTTCCTGCAGGCGACGCTGGTCTTCGGCACTGGCGTTCTTGAGGAACAGTTGCAGTGGCTTGCCCGGACCGATGTTCATCTCGCCGCGGATGTTGCGCACGCCGAGCATCAGCTCCTTGAGCCATTCGATATCGCCTTCGGCAGCGGCATCGATACGGCTTTCATTGGCCACCGGCCAGGGCTGCAGCATGATGGTCTTGCCTTCGGCACCAGCCAGCGGCGCCAGGCGCTGCCAGATTTCCTCGGTGATGAACGGCATGAACGGATGCGCCAGGCGCAGGGCCACTTCGAGCACGCGCACCAGGGTGCGACGGGTGCCGCGGGCGCGTTCGACCGGGGCGTTTTCGTCCCACAGTACCGGCTTGGACAGCTCCAGGTACCAGTCGCAGTACTGGTTCCAGATGAACTCGTAGAGGGCCTGGGCGGCCAGGTCGAAGCGGAACTGCTCCAGCTGGCGGGTCACTTCGGCTTCGGTGCGCTGCAACTGGGAGATGATCCAGCGATCGGCCAGCGACAGCTCGTAGGCTTCGCCGTTCTGGCCGCAGTCTTCGCCTTTGTCCAGCACGTAGCGTGCGGCGTTCCAGATCTTGTTGCAGAAGTTGCGGTAGCCCTCGACGCGACCCATGTCGAACTTGATGTCGCGACCGGTCGACGCCAGCGAGCAGAAGGTAAAGCGCAGGGCATCGGTGCCGTAGCTGGCGATGCCTTCGGGGAACTCGGCCTTGGTCTGCTTGGCGATCTTCTCGGCCAGCTTGGGTTGCATCAGGCCGCTGGTGCGTTTTTCCAGCAGCTCGTCCAGGGTGATGCCATCGACGATGTCCAGTGGGTCAAGGACGTTGCCCTTGGACTTGGACATCTTCTGGCCCTGGCCGTCGCGGACCAGGCCGTGAACGTACACGGTCTTGAACGGGACTTGCGGGGTGCCGTCCTCGTTCTTCACCAGGTGCATGGTCAGCATGATCATCCGGGCGACCCAGAAGAAAATGATGTCGAAACCGGTGACCAGCACGTCGGTGGAATGGAAGGTCTTGAGGAATTCGGTCTGCTGCGGCCAGCCCAGGGTCGAGAAGGTCCACAGGCCCGAGCTGAACCAGGTGTCGAGGACGTCGTTGTCCTGGTTCAGGACCACGTCGGCACCGATGTTGTGCTTGGCGCGGACTTCTTCTTCGCTGCGGCCTACATAGACCTTGCCCGACTCGTCGTACCAGGCCGGAATGCGGTGGCCCCACCACAGCTGGCGGCTGATGCACCAGTCCTGGATATCGCGCATCCAGGAGAAGTACATGTTCTCGTACTGCTTGGGCACGAACTGGATACGACCGTCTTCAACGGCAGCGATGGCAGGCTCGGCCAGCGGCTTGGTCGACACGTACCACTGGTCGGTGAGCCACGGCTCGATGACGGTGCCGGAGCGGTCGCCCTTCGGTACTTTGAGGGCGTGGTCGTCGACGCTGACCAGCAGGCCTGCGGCGTCGAAGTCGGCCACGATCTGCTTGCGCGCGACAAAACGGTCCAGGCCGGCGTACTGGGCGGGCAGGGTGGCGTCGACGCTCTCGTTGACGCTGCCGTCGAGGTTGAACACCTGGGCGGCAGGTAGCACGAAGGCGTTCTTGTCGAAGATGTTCAGCAGCGGCAGATTGTGGCGCTTGCCGACTTCATAGTCGTTGAAGTCGTGGGCCGGGGTGATCTTCACGCAGCCGGTGCCGAACTCGGGGTCGCAGTAGTCGTCGCCGATGATCGGGATACGACGGCCAACCAGCGGTAGCTCGACGAACTTGCCGATCAGCGCCTTGTAGCGCTCGTCTTCGGGGTTCACGGCCACGGCGGCGTCACCGAGCATGGTTTCCGGGCGGGTGGTGGCGACGATCAAGTAGTCCTTGCCGTCGGCGGTCTTGGCGCCGTCAGCCAGCGGATAGCGCAGGTTCCACAGGTGGCCTTTTTCGTCGTGGTTTTCCACTTCGAGATCGGAGATCGCCGTGTGCAGCTTGGTATCCCAGTTGACCAGGCGCTTGCCACGGTAGATCAGGCCGTCTTCATGCAGGCGCACGAAGGCTTCCTTGACCGCTTCGGACAGGCCGTCGTCCATGGTGAAGCGCTCGCGGCTCCAGTCGACCGACGAGCCCAGGCGGCGGATCTGGCGGCTGATGTTGCCACCGGACTGATCCTTCCATTCCCAGACCTTTTCCAGGAATTTTTCGCGGCCCAGGTCGTGGCGGTTCTGGCCCTTGGCTTCGAGTTGACGCTCCACCAGCATCTGGGTGGCGATACCGGCGTGGTCGGTACCTGGCTGCCACAGGGTGTTGCGACCCTGCATGCGGCGGAAACGGATCAGGGCGTCCATGATCGCGTTGTTGAAGCCGTGACCCATGTGCAGGCTGCCGGTGACGTTCGGCGGCGGGATCATGATGGTGTAGGAATCGCCCGCGCCTTGCGGGGCGAAATAATTCTCGGACTCCCAGGTGTTGTACCAGGAAGTTTCAATGGCGTGCGGCTGGTAGGTCTTATCCATGCGCGGCGGGACCCTTAGGCATTTATTCAGGAAAGCCGGAGAGTATAACGAAGCGGCAAGCTTCAAGCGACAAGCTGCAAGCTCAGAGCGCCGCACGGCTCTTTTTGCTTGTTGCTTGAAGTTTTTAACCGCTTTTTATTGATTGAGCAGGCGCTCGAGGCGGGCGTCGAGTCGACGCTTGATTTCGTTTTCGATGTGCGGGGTAAAGTCGTTGATCACATCCTGCATGATCAACTGCGCGGCCGCGCGCAGCTCGGCGTCCAGGTGCAGCAGGGTTTCCTGGCGTCGGGCTTGTGGGTCGTCTGCCACTACCGGCGCAGGCGCGGGAGCAGGGGCAGGCGGCACGATGGCCTCTTCGAGCAGCAGCGGGATTTGCTCCTCGACCGTGTCGGTCAGCAGCGGTGGCTCAAGGGATTCGTCGCCCAGCAGCTGGCGAATCGACTCGAGGTCGTCCAGCAAGTGTGCGGATTGGGGCAAGGCAGTGGGTTTATCCATCGTCTCAGAGTCGCTGTAAGCGGTGATTCTGCAGAGCATAGCCCTGTTCGCGGTAGAAACGGTAACTCTCTCGGGCAGCCTGACGAATCGTCGGCTCCTCGACCACGATCTCGGCAATGCGGGCAAAGCGTGCGGCGAACGGCGGTACCTGCAGGTCAAGGTTGATCAACAGGTCCTGATGGCTGCCGGCGTCACCGCCAAGGCCCAGGGCAACGCTGCCTTGCGGGTCATCTTCCGCCGGGTTGTGAGGTACGAAGGCCTCGCCCTTGAAGGCCCACAGGCGCGCGTCCAGTTCATCGCGCTGGGCGGCATCGCTGCAGTGCAGGTATACCCGGTGCCCCAGGCGCCAGGCCTTGTCGCAGAGCTTGCAGGCAAAATCCAGGCGCGCCGAGGGCGCGTCGCTGGGCAGAATATAGAAATCGACTTTGTTCATGATCGGCCTGCCGGCCGGTTACGCCCGAAGACGCAGCCGGCCGGCCATCACTCAGGCGTTGGCGCGATCGAGCAGGTATTGGGTCAGCAGCGGGACCGGACGGCCCGTGGCGCCCTTGTCCTTGCCGCCGCTGATCCAGGCCGTGCCGGCGATGTCCAGGTGAGCCCAGTTATAGGCCTTGGCAAAGCGCGACAGGAAGCAGCCGGCGGTAATGGTGCCGGCCTTGGGCCCGCCGATGTTGGCGATGTCGGCGAACGGGCTGTCGAGCTGCTCCTGGTATTCGTCGAACAGTGGCAGCTGCCAGGCGCGGTCGTCGGCACGCTTGCCGGCGTCGAGCAGTTGGCCGACCAGTTCGTCGTTGTTGCCCATCAGGCCCGAGGTGTGGCTGCCCAGGGCGACGATGCAGGCTCCGGTCAGGGTGGCGATGTCGATCACTGCCTGGGGCTTGAAGCGCTCGGCGTAGGTCAGGGTGTCGCACAGCACCAGGCGGCCTTCGGCGTCGGTGTTGAGGATTTCGACGGTCTGGCCGCTCATGGTGGTGACGATGTCGCCCGGACGGGTAGCACCACCGCTTGGCATGTTCTCGGCACAGGCCAGCAGGCATACCAGGTTGATCGGCAGTTGCAGTTCGAGGACGGCGCGCAGGGTGCCGAAGACGCTGGCGGCACCGCCCATGTCGTACTTCATTTCATCCATGCCGGCACCGGGCTTGAGGCTGATGCCGCCGGTGTCGAAGGTGATGCCCTTGCCCACCAGCACGAATGGTTTCTCGGATTTCTTGCCGCCCTGGTGGCTCATCACGATCAGGCGTGGCGGCTGGTCGCTGCCCTGGCCAACGGCGTAGAACGCGCCCATGCCCAGTTCCTTGATTTTTTTCTCGTCGAGGACTTCGACCTTCAGGCCCTTGTAGGCCTTGCCCAGGCTCTTGGCCTGTTCGGCCAGGTAACTTGGGTGGCAAATGTTGGGCGGCAGGTTGCCCAGGTCGCGAGTGAAGCGCATGCCGGCGGCAATGGCGCGGGCGTGCTTGAGGGCGCGTTCGACTTCGCCGGCGCCGGCCTTGTCGGCCAGCAGGGTGATTTTCTTCAGGGCGCGGGGCTCGGCTTTCTGGCTCTTGAATTGGTCGAAGACATATTCGCCGTCGAGCAGGGTCTCGGCCAGCAGGCGCGCCTTGCCATAGAAGGCATCGCGGCCGGCGACAGCGACGTCGTCCAGGGCCAGCACCGCATCGCTGCCGTTCAGGCCCTTGAGTACGGCAAGCACGCTGGCGACCACTTTGCGCCAGCTGCGGTCGCCGAGCTCGGCATCCTTGCCGACACCGACCAGCAACACGCGCTCGGCCTTGAGGTTCGGCAGGCTTTGCAGCAGCAGGGTCTGACCCACCTTGCCGGCCAGGTCTCCACGCTTGAGCACGGCGCTCAGGGCACCGGCGCAAGCTTCGTCGACGGCCTTGGCCGTGGCGCCGAGCTTGCGGCCTTCGCCGACAGTCAGCACCAGCGTTGCAGTTTTCAAGGATGCAGCGGCTACGCTTTTTACAACCAGTTCCATGTCAGGGTCCCCGAATGATCTGTCTATGCGCGCTGTCTGTGCAGGCGCAGTAAGCGAGCTGGCCGCGTGGTCGCGTGCCAGTGATAAAGCTGCCAGTTTGAGCCTGCATGGACTGCCCTGACAACCCCGACATGAAGCATTGCAAGCCGCCAAGTGACAGGCACGGTCAATCACAGGATAATGCGCCAACTTTTATCCAGGTTCGCTTCTGGCGAGCCGGCAACTATCTTGGCAGTTATGTATTCCTTGTTCGGCTGTCCGAGCCTGACAACCCAGGAGTGTCTGGTTTGATCGTCTTCCGTTATCTGTCCCGTGAGGTCCTGGTGACCCTGAGTGCCGTCAGCGCCGTGCTGCTGGTCATCATCATGAGCGGGCGCTTCATCAAGTACCTGGCCCAGGCGGCCCAGGGCATACTCGATCCGGGTGTGCTGTTCCTGATCATGGGCTATCGCCTGCCGGGCTTCCTTCAATTGATCCTGCCGCTGGGGCTGTTCCTCGGGATTCTCCTGGCTTATGGCCGGCTCTACCTGGAAAGCGAGATGACCGTGCTCTCGGCGACCGGCATGAGCCAGCAGCGCCTGTTGCGCATGACCATGGCGCCTGCGGCACTGGTGGCCTTGCTGGTGGCCTGGCTGAGCCTGGGCCTGGCGCCCCAGGGCGTGACCCAGGTAGCGCAGATCATCAACCAGCAGGATGCCCTGACTGAGTTCGACACCCTGGTGCCGGGGCGTTTCCAGACCTTGCGCGACGGCTCGCGAGTGACCTACACCGAGCAATTGTCCGAGGACCGCGGCAACCTGGCCGGCGTGTTCATTTCCGAGAAGCGCTTCTCCGAAGACAAGACCAAGGAGCGTGCGCCCTCGGTGCTGGTCGCCGAGAAGGGGAGGCAAGAGGTCGGTGCCGATGGCAACCGCTACCTGATCCTGGAAAACGGCTACCGCTACGACGGCAACCCCGGCCAGGCCGACTACCGCGCCATCAAGTACGACACCTATGGCGTGCTGTTGCCCAAGCCTGAGGTCAGCGAAGAAATCACCGACCGCGAGGCGATCCCGACCTCCGAGCTGATCGGCCACGATGGCCTGCGCGAGCGTGCCGAGCTGCAATGGCGCCTGTCGTTGCCGCTGCTGGTATTCATCGTGACCCTGATGGCGGTACCGCTGTCACGGGTCAACCCGCGCCAGGGCCGCTTCCTCAAGCTGCTGCCGGCGATCCTTCTGTATATGGCGTACCTGACAATGCTGATTGCCGTACGTGGTGCCCTGGAGAAAGGCAAGCTGCCGATCGGTCTGGGCATCTGGTGGGTCCATGGATTGTTCCTGCTTATCGGTCTGGGCCTGATGTACTGGGAGCCGATGCGCCTCAAGCGTGCCGCTCGCCGTGCGGAGGTGGCCCATGGTTAAGCTCGACCGCTACATTGGCAAGAGCGTCCTGGTGGCCATTCTTGCCGTGCTCGGGATCATCCTGGGGCTGGCTTCGCTGTTCGCCTTCATCGACGAGATGGGCGACATCAGCGACAGCTACACCCTCATGGATGCCGGCAATTTCGTACTGCTGACGGCACCCCGCCGGCTCTACGACATGCTGCCGATGGCCGCCCTGATCGGGTGCCTGATCGGCCTGGGCAGCCTGGCCAGCAGCAGTGAACTGACCATCATGCGTGCCGCCGGTGTCTCCATCGGGCGTATCGTCTGGGCCGTCATGAAGCCGATGCTGGTGCTGATGCTGGCCGGTATCCTGATTGGCGAGTACGTGGCACCGGTCACAGAGAACAAGGCCCAGGCCGACCGTTCGCTGGCCCAGGGCAGCGGCGAGGCGCAGAGCTCCAAGCGTGGCATGTGGCACCGCCAGGGCGAAGAGTTTGTGCACATCAACTCGGTACAGCCCAATGGCCTGTTGTACGGCGTCACCCGTTACCGCTTCGACAACGAGCGTCACCTGGTGACCTCCAGCTTCGCCCGTCGTGCGCAGTACCAGGACGATCACTGGCAACTGAGCGATGTGACCACCACTCACTTTCGTGGCGATCACACTGAGGTGGTCAAGGCTCCAGCAGAGCGCTGGGACGTCACCGTCACCCCGCAACTGCTCAACACCGTGGTGCTGGCGCCGGAGTCCCTGTCGATTACCGGGCTGTGGGACTACATCCACTACCTGTCCGACCAGGGCCTGAACAACGCGCGCTACTGGCTGGCGTTCTGGACCAAGGTACTGCAGCCGATGGTCACCGCGGCGCTGGTGCTGATGGCCATCTCGTTCATCTTCGGCCCCTTGCGTTCGGTGACGCTTGGCCAGCGCGTGTTCACCGGTGTACTGGTGGGCTTCGTGTTCCGCATCGCCCAGGACCTGCTTGGCCCTTCGAGCCAGGTGTTCGGCTTCCCGCCGTTGCTGGCCGTGGTGATCCCGGCGGCGATCTGCGCCGGAGCCGGATGGTGGATGTTGAGACGCGCTGGATAGCCATGAAAAAGCCGACCCAGGGGTCGGCTTTTTTGTGCGTGTCGTACGGCTTACTTGGTGCGTTTGGGGACGCGCACCAATTGGGTATCCGAGTAGATGTCATGCCAGCTGCGCTGGCGCTTGTCGAACAGCGACCAGATAAAACCCAGCCCCAGGCACAGCCAGGAGGCGATGGCGACCACAAATCGCAGCAGGGCCTGCCACAGGCTGATGGCGCTGCCGTCGGCGTTCTGCACACGAATGCCCCACACTTGCATGCCCAGCGTCTGGCCACCGTGGGTCCAGAACTTGGCGAAGAAACCGAACAGCACGAACACCAGCACCGTGGACAGCAACGGGTCGCCATCCAGGGCGCCGGCGTCGGTCATGGCGCGCATGCGCGTCTCGCCGATGATTGCCATCTGGATCATCTTGTAGATGCCCGCGGTCACGATCAACAGTGCAGTGCACAACAGGAAGTCATAGAACATGGCCGCCAGGCGTCGACCGAGGCCAACGGTGGGGAAGTCCCCCTGGGGCTGTAACAACGGCTTGGGCATACGCGGGGCCCTCCTTGCGCAAAACGACCATTCTACGGAATTGCGCGCACAAAAAAGCCCCTGCTGTTGCCAGCAGGGGCTTTTTATATCGGGAATCAGGCTTCCGCGATAACTTCGTCAGCCTGCATGCCTTTCTGGCCCTGCACGGCGATGAAGGTGACTTTCTGGCCTTCTTTCAGGCTCTTGAAGCCGTTACCCTGGATAGCGCGGAAGTGTACGAACAGATCCGGACCGCTTTCTGGAGTGATGAAACCAAAACCTTTCTCGTCGTTAAACCACTTGACGGTACCGCTCTGACGTTGGGACATTGTCTTATTTCCTTTGAAACTTAGAATTAGTAACAGCTTCTTCCAAATGAAAGAGTACTGGGCTGGGTTGCAGGAAAGTAAGAGACGTCGAACGGGTTGTAGCAATCTCAGCGCTACTGCCCAGGTCACGAACCATAGCGACCCATGCAAACACAGTGCAGTGACTCTACGCTAACTCCGTCGGCAAAAACAAGCCCTCAAAGCCGCTCCCGCTCTACCTTTTAGCGTCCGTTCGGTCGATTTTTTCCGGCTCATTCCAACGGGTGTCGCGATGCTTTTCGAAAGTTATAAAACGCGTTCGAATTCGAAAATCCGAACGCGCGATGACACAAAGTTTCAACTAACGATTCAGCCGCGATAGTAGCGCTGTGCAACGAATGGCATCTTGCTGACTTTCATCGCAACTCGCTTGCCACGCACAATGGCCCATACCGGTGTATCCAGTGCGGTATATGCACTGTCCACATAACCCATTGCCACGGGGCCTGCCAATGTCGGGCCAAAACCACCGCTGCATACTTTGCCGATAACAGTACCGGCCTCATTCACAATCTCTGCATCTTCGCGCACTGGAGTGCGCTCTTGTGGCAGCAGGCCGATGCGTTTGCGCGCAACGCCCTGTTGTTGCTGGGTGAAGATCTGCTCGGCACCCGGGAAGCCGCCGGCACGGGCGCCATCGGCACGACGGACCTTGGAGATGGCCCACAGCAGGCTCGCCTCGATCGGTGTGGTTTGCGCATTCATGTCGTGGCCGTACAGACACAGGCCGGCTTCCAGGCGCAGGGAGTCACGCGCACCCAGGCCAATGGCGGCCACTTCCGGTTCGTCCAGCAGGCGACGGGCCAGGGCTTCGGCCTGGTCGGCCGGTACCGAAATCTCGAAACCGTCTTCACCGGTGTAGCCCGAACGGCTGACAAAGCAGTCGGCGCCCAGCAATTGCACGGGCTGGAACTGCATGAAGGTCATCTTCGCGACAGCGGGGGCCAGACGCTCCAGCACCTTGACCGCTGCAGGGCCTTGCAAGGCCAGCAGGGCACGTTCCTCGAACAGCGGCTGGATCTGGCAGCGATCGCCGATGTACGTGCGAAGGTGCGCCAGGTCCTGGTCCTTGCAGGCGGCGTTGACGACCAGGAACAGTTCGTCGTTACCCAGATTGGCGACCATCAGGTCGTCGAGGATGCCACCGTTTTCGTTGGTGAACATCGCATAGCGTTGCATGCCCACGGGCAGGTCGATGATGTCCACTGGCACCAGGGTTTCCAGGGCCTTGGCAGCGTCGGCACCCACCAGGCGGATCTGGCCCATGTGCGAGACGTCGAACAACCCGGCCTGTTCACGGGTGTGCAGGTGTTCCTTCATGACCCCGAGCGGGTACTGCACCGGCATGTCGTAGCCGGCGAACGGCACCATGCGCGCGCCCAGTTCGAGGTGCAGGGCGTGCAGCGGGGTCTTGAGCAGTGTTTCGGTGGACATTGATGACTCCTTGGTGCGTGAGAGGGTGTCAGCATTCGATGATGTTGACGGCCAGACCGCCGCGGGCGGTCTCCTTGTATTTGCTTTTCATGTCGGCGCCGGTCTGGCGCATGGTGCGGATGACCTTGTCGAGGGACACGAAGTGTTGACCGTCTCCCCGGAGCGCCATGCGCACCGCATTGATGGCCTTGACCGAGCCCATGGCGTTGCGTTCGATGCAGGGCACCTGGACCAACCCGCCAATCGGATCGCAGGTCAGGCCCAGGTTGTGTTCCATGCCGATCTCGGCGGCGTTCTCGACCTGCTGCACCGTGCCGCCCATGACTTCGCACAGGGCGCCGGCGGCCATCGAGCAGGCAACGCCCACCTCGCCCTGGCAGCCGACTTCGGCACCGGAGATCGAGGCGTTTTCTTTATAAAGAATGCCAATGGCGGCAGCGGTGAGCAGAAAGCGCACCACGCCATCTTCATTGGCCCCGGTGATGAACCGCATGTAGTAGTGCAGCACGGCCGGGACGATACCGGCGGCGCCATTAGTGGGTGCAGTGACCACTCGCCCGCCAAAGGCGTTTTCTTCGTTCACGGCCAGGGCATACAGGTTGACCCAGTCCAGTACCGAGAGCGCATCGCGCAGGCTGGCCTCCGGGTTGCTGCACAGCTGGCGATACAAAGCCGCCGCCCGCCGCTTGACCTTGAGCCCGCCCGGCAGGATGCCCTCGTTGCGACACCCGGCGGCGACGCAGTCCTGCATCACTTGCCAGATGCGCAGCAAGCCGCTGCGGGTTTCGCTCTCTGGCCGCCAGGCCGCTTCATTGGCCAGCATTACCTGGCTGATCGACAGGTTCTGCGCGGTGCAGTGGCCGAGCAGCTCCTTGGCGGTCTTGAAGGGGTAGGGCAATGCGGTGTTGTCTTCGACGATGCGATCGGCGCCGGCGGCGTCTTCATCGACCACGAAACCACCACCCACCGAATAGTACTCGCGGCTGCGTATCTGCAAGCCCGCGCCGTCGAAGGCACGGAAGATCATGCCGTTGGGGTGGTAGGCCAAGGGTTTGCGAATCATCGCCAGGTGCTGTTTCTCGATGAATTCGATTTCGTGCTCGCCCAGCAGCTTGAGTCTTCCACTGCTGCGGATCGCCTGCAGGCGGGCGGGAATGCTTTCGGTATCGACGCTGTCGGGGTGCTCGCCCTCAAGCCCGAGCAGCACGGCCTTGTCGCTGCCGTGGCCCTTGCCGGTGGCGCCCAGCGAGCCGTAGAGCTCGGCTTTGACGCAGGCCGTGGCCGCAAGCAGGTCGTCGCGACGCAGCCCTTCGGCAAAGCGTGCGGCGGCGCGCATGGGGCCGACGGTATGGGAACTGGAGGGGCCGATGCCGATCTTGAACAGGTCGAAGACGCTCAGTGACATGGTCGTACCCTCGTGTTGGGTGGGAAGCCATCGCGGTGCAAGCCCGCTCCTACAGGTAGGGCGGGCGTGCACTGCGATGAGGCCATCAGTCCTGATAGCTCTCGATCGACGGGCAGGCGCAGACCAGGTTGCGGTCGCCGAAGACGTTGTCGACACGACCGACCGGTGGCCAGTACTTGCCTTCCACCAGCGTGGCCAGCGGGTACACCGCTTGCTCGCGGCTGTACGGGTGGCTCCACTCGCCGGCGATTTCGGCGGCGGTGTGCGGTGCGTTCTTCAGCGGGTTGTCGTCCTTGTCCAGGCTGCCGTTTTCTACCGCGCGAATTTCTTCGCGGATGCGGATCATCGCTTCGCAGAAGCGGTCCAGTTCTTCCTTGGACTCACTTTCGGTCGGTTCGATCATCAGCGTACCGGCCACCGGGAACGACATGGTCGGGGCGTGGAAGCCGAAGTCGATCAGGCGCTTGGCCACGTCGTCGACGCTGATGCCGCTGCTGTCCTTGAGCGGGCGCAGGTCGAGGATGCACTCGTGTGCCACCAGGCCGTTGCTGCCGGTGTACAACACAGGATAGTGCTCTTCCAGGCGGCGGGCGATGTAGTTGGCGTTGAGGATCGCCATCTGCGAGGCACGCTTGAGGCCGGCACCGCCCATCATGCGGATGTACATCCAGGTGATCGGCAGGATGCTGGCGCTGCCGAACGGCGCGGCGCACACCGCACCCTGCTTGTTCTCCATGTGGCCGTGGCCTGGCAGGAACGGCGCCAGGTGCGATTTGACGCCGATCGGGCCGACGCCCGGGCCGCCACCACCGTGGGGAATGCAGAAGGTTTTGTGCAGGTTCAGGTGCGAGACGTCGCCACCGAACTTGCCCGGGGCGCACAGGCCGACCATGGCGTTCATGTTGGCGCCGTCGATGTACACCTGGCCACCGTTGTCGTGGATGATCGCGCAGATTTCGCCGATGGCTTCTTCGAACACGCCGTGGGTCGACGGGTAGGTGATCATCAGCGCGGCGAGGTGCTCGCGGTGCTCGATGGCTTTGGCGCGCAGATCGTCGATGTCGACGTTGCCACGGGCGTCGCAGGCGGTCACCACCACGCGCATGCCGGCCATATGGGCGGTGGCCGGGTTGGTGCCGTGGGCCGATGACGGGATCAGGCAGATGTCGCGGCGGGCATCGCCACGGCTCTGGTGGTAGGCGCGGATGGCCAGCAGGCCGGCGTATTCACCCTGGGAACCGGCGTTGGGCTGCAGCGACACGGCGTCGTAGCCAGTGGCGGCGCAGAGCATGGCCTCCAGCTCGCTGGTCAGTTGCTGGTAGCCCTGGCTCTGCTCGGCAGGTGCGAACGGGTGCAGGTTGCCGAATTCGGCCCAGGTCACCGGGATCATTTCGCTGGCAGCGTTGAGCTTCATGGTGCACGAACCCAACGGGATCATGGTGCGGTCCAGGGCCAGGTCCTTGTCGGCCAGTTTGCGCAGGTAGCGCATCAGCTCGGTTTCGCTGTGGTAGCGATTGAAAACCGGGTGTTCGAGGATCGCTGACTGGCGCAGCAGGGCGGCAGGCAACTGGGCCTGGACGCTGTTGGCCAGGGCGGCGAAGTCCGGGGTGGCCTTGCCATCGGCGAACAGCTGCCACAGGGCCTCGACATCGGCCTGGGTGCTGGTTTCATCCAGCGACAGGCCCAGGCGCTGGGCGTCTATCTGGCGCAGGTTCAGGCGCTGGGCGCGAGCCTTGTCGTGCAGGGCTGCCGTGGCATCGCCGGTGGCCAGGGTGAGGGTATCGAAGAACGCCTGGACTGCGACGCCGACGCCCAGTTGCTCGAGGCCGGCCTTGAGGATCGCGGTCAGAGCGTGGGTACGCTGGGCGATCTGCTTCAGGCCCTGCGGGCCGTGGTACACGGCGTACATGCTGGCGATGTTGGCCAGCAGTACCTGGGCGGTGCAGATGTTGCTGGTGGCTTTCTCGCGACGGATGTGTTGCTCGCGGGTCTGCATGGCCAGGCGCAGGGCGGTCTTGCCGAAGCGGTCGATGGACACGCCGACCAGGCGGCCCGGCATGTCGCGCTTGAACGCGTCGCGGGTCGAGAAGTAGGCCGCGTGCGGGCCACCGAAGCCCAGCGGTACACCGAAGCGCTGGGCGCTGCCGATGGCGACGTCTGCACCGAACTCGCCCGGAGGCGTCAGCAGGGTCAGGGCCAGCAGGTCGGCGGCGACCGCCACCAGGGCATTGGCGCCGTGGAAGCGCTCGACCAGTTCGCTGTAGTCGAAGACTTCACCGTTGCTGGCCGGGTACTGCAGCAGCGCCCCGAAGAAGGCGCTGACATCGTCCAGCTCGCGCTCGTCACCCACCACCACTTCGATACCCAGTGGCTCGGCACGGGTGCGCAGTACGTCGAGGGTTTGCGGGTGGCAATGCACGGAGGCGAAGAAGGCGTGGCTGCCCTTGTTTTTGCTCAGGCGCTTGCAGAAGGTCATGGCCTCGGCAGCGGCGGTGGCTTCATCGAGCAGGGAGGCGTTGGCGATCGGCAGGCCGGTGAGGTCGCTGACCAGGGTCTGGAAGTTCAGCAGCGCTTCCAGGCGGCCTTGGGAGATCTCCGGCTGGTATGGGGTGTAGGCGGTGTACCAGGCTGGGTTTTCCAGCAGGTTGCGCAGGATCGGCGCCGGGGTGTGGCAGTTGTAGTAACCCTGGCCGATGAAACTCTTGAACAGCTGGTTGTTGGCGGCGATGGCCTTGAGCGAGGCGAGCGCGTCGGCTTCGCTTTGCCCGGCACCGAGCTCCAGGACGCTGGTGCCCTTGATGCTGTCCGGGATGACGGCGGCGCTCATGGCTTCGAGGGAGTCGAAGCCCAGGGTGGCGAGCATGTGCTGCTCGTCTGCCTGGCGCGGGCCGATGTGACGGGCGATGAATTCGTTGGCAGTGCCGAGGTTGATGGTCATGGCGAGTCCTCAGGCGTCAGCGTTGGCTTTGATCAGGCGGTCGTAGGCGTCCTGGTCGAGCAGTTGCTCGACGGCGCCGGCATCGGCCGGGATGAAGCGGAAGAACCAGCCTTCACCCAGTGGGTCTTCGTTGACCAGCTCAGGGTTGGCTTCGAGCTGTTCATTGACGGCCACCACTTCACCGCTCAGGGGCATGTACACACCGCTGGCAGCCTTTACCGACTCCACGGTGGAGGCTTCGGCGCCCTGGTCGTAGCTTTGCAGCTCCGGCAGTTGCACGTAGACCACATCGCCCAGGGCATTCTGGGCGAAGGCGGTAATCCCGACGGTGACGCTGCCGTCAGCTTCGGCACGCAGCCATTCGTGGTCTTCGGTAAAACGCAACTCGCTCATGGAAACTCCTCAAGGGCCGCAGGGGACGGCAATAGACATGGCTCAGGGACGGCACTGAGCACTGGAATGAGTAATCCATTAGCAATATTGCGGCCATTTATAAAAAACCTATATAAATCAATAGGTTATTAAATTTGCGCGACGTGCGAATTTTCACGCTGTAACGGAATCGCTACAGCTTGAGGGCGTAATAAAAGATCAAAGGGATCAAACCCTTGCAGTACAGCGCCAAAACCTGGCTGTATTGATATCGTTACGCTGTATCGATTTCTGTACGGTAATTCAGCGTTTGGCCGGAATGCCGTACTTGCGCAGGCGGTGGGCGATGGCGGTGTGGGACGTTTGCAGGCGGCCGGCCAGTTGGCGAGTAGACGGGTAGCGGGTGTAGAGCTTTTCCAGCAGGCTGCGTTCGAAGTTTTCCATTGCTTGCTCGAGGCTATCGACTTCGCCATCGTGTTCACGGGCTACCGAGGTGCCGGCGATGTCCAGGTCACCGATGTCCACCAGGTTGCTCTCACAGATGGCGGCAGCGCGAAAGATCACGTTCTGCAACTGGCGCACATTGCCCGGCCAGCGGTTGCCGAGCAGGGCCGGGTAGGTGCCTGGCGCCAGCCGGCACAGCGGCCGCTGGATCTGGGTGCAGGCCTGCTGCATGAAGTAGCCGGCCAGCAGGAGGATGTCCTGGCCGCGTTCGCGCAGGGGCGGCACTTGCAGGTTGAGCACGTTCAAGCGGTAGAACAGGTCTTCGCGGAAGGTACCCTCGGCGACCATTTTCTCCAGGTCACGGTGGGTGGCGCTGAGGATACGAACGTTGACCTTGACCTCGCGATCACCTCCCACCCGGCGAAAGCTGCCATCGTTGAGAAAGCGCAGCAGCTTGGCTTGCAGGTAGGGCGACATCTCGCCGATTTCGTCGAGAAATACTGTGCCCTGGTTGGCCAGTTCCATCAGCCCCGGCTTGCCGCCACGCTGGGCGCCGGTGAAGGCGCCGGGGGCGTAGCCGAACAGCTCGCTTTCGGCGAGGTTCTCCGGCAGGGCCGCGCAGTTCAGGGCCAGGAACGGCGCACTGTGGCGGCTACTGATGGCGTGGCAGGCGCGCGCCACCAGCTCCTTGCCGGTGCCGGTCTCGCCATGAATCAGCAACGGTGCATCCAGGGCTGCGACTCGCAGGGCCCGGGCCTTGAGGGTGCGGATGGGCGGTGAGTCGCCGAGCAGGGCATCAAAACCTTCGGCGTGATCGTGGTGCAGGGCCGAGAGCCGTTCGCCGATTCGGTTGGGCTGATACAGCGTCAGCAGGCCGCCGGCGTTGGTGATGGGCGTGGCGTCGAGCAACAGTGTCTGGCCATTGAGCACCACTTCGCGCATGGGCAGGCGAAAGCCTTGTTCGATCAGCGCCTCGAGCAGGCCGGGGTCGTCGAACAGGTCGACCACCGAGCGATCGGAGGGCTCCTGGCCGCACAGGGCCACCAGTGCCGGGTTGGCCAGCAGCACATGACCGGCGCTGTCCAGTGCCAGCACCGGGTCACTCATGGCTGCGAGCAGGGCATCGAGCTGCAGGTGGCGGCGCTGGCCCGGGAGTATGTCGACCACCCGCACGGACTGCACGCCGTGCACATTCAACAAGGCGTCGTGCAGCTCTTCAAGCACATGGGGGCTGAGCGTCGGGGCGTCGATGTAGACGTTGGGCGGCACCATCTCTACCGCATCCAGGTTGAGGTTGCGGGCGCCGAGCAGGGCCAGCACTTCCTGGGTGATGCCGACGCGGTCGATGAAGCTGACGTGGATGCGCATGGGGTGGGGGCAGGGTCGAGGCTGGCGAAGGCGGGAAGTATGCTGTGCGGATGAATCGCGGGGCAAGCCCGCTCCCTGACGCTGGGAGCGGGCTTGCCCCGCGACGAATTCGCAGAATTACTCGAAATGTTCCGGCTTGATCGGATCGCCGGATTTCATGTTCAGCTGTACGCGGATGTCCTCGAACATGGCGTCGTAGTGCTTGTGCACCGAGCCAATGCTGCTATAGGCCTTGGGGATGCCGTACTGCTCGGCGATCTTTGTCACGTTGCTGGCGAAGTTGTAGGCCTGCTCCTTGGGCAGGAAGAACGATTCGTTCACGTCCTTGCCCTGGATCGAGCCATGCATTTTGAACTGCATGCCCTTGCCTTCCTTGGGGTCGGTGGCAACTTCGTAGTCGATGCTCAGGTCGTAGCTGACGTCATCCTTGGTCAGCGCATGGCGCTCGATGTGCAGGTGACCGGGGGTGAACTGGGCCATGGCGGGCTCCTCTGGAAGGTTGAAACGGGCGGACCCGGGGTCCGCCCAACTGCATCAACGGTAGCTTATTCCAGGCTTGGCCGTGCTGACACGGGTACCGGCAGTTCCTTTGACGATATCTTCGATATCGGCCAGCGAGCCAATCACCGCGACCTTGCCGGTGTTGCGGGCAAACTCGCAGGCAGCCTGGACTTTCGGGCCCATGGAGCCGGCGGCAAAGCCCAGGCGCTCCAGCTCGTCGGGATGGGCTTCGGCGACCGCTTTCTGGGTTGGCTTGCCCCAGTCGATGTAGGCCGCGTTCACGTCGGTGGCGATCACCAGCAGATCGGACTTGAGCTCCTGGGCCAGCAACGACGAGCACAGGTCCTTGTCGATCACCGCTTCCACGCCGCTCAACAGCTTGCCGCTGTCGTCGTACATGGTCGGGATACCGCCACCACCGGCGCAGATCACCACGGTTTTCTTTTCCAGCAGCCAGGTGATCGGGCGGATTTCAAAAATGCGCTTTGGACGAGGGCTGGCGACGACACGGCGGTACTTGTCACCGTCGGGTTTGACCACCCAGCCTTTTTCCTTGGCCAGGCGCTCGGCGTCTTCCTTGCTGTAGACCGGACCGATGAACTTGGTCGGGTCCTTGAAGGCCGGGTCCTTGCCATCGACTTCGACCTGGGTCAGCAGGGTGGCGAACGGCACTTCGAAGGCCAGCAGGTTGCCCAGCTCCTGTTCGATGATATAGCCGATCATGCCTTCGGTTTCAGCCCCGAGCACGTCCAGAGGATAGGCTTCGTCCGGCTTGTAGGATTGTGCTTGCAGCGACAGCAGGCCGACTTGCGGGCCGTTGCCGTGGGCAATGACCAGCTCGTTGCCCGGATGGATCTTGGCGATCTGCTCGGCGGCAATGCGGATATTGGCGCGTTGATTGTCCGCAGTCATGGGTTCGCCACGGCGCAGCAGGGCGTTTCCGCCCAATGCAACAACGATACGCATGATGGATTCCTTCTAGAAAAACGAGGGTTTGGGGCTCCTGTGGGAGCTGGCTTGCCAGCGATGCGGGCAACGCGGTGTGTCTGTGCCGGCGCATCGCGGGCAAGCCCGCTCCCACAGGGATGGTGCAGCCCCTGGGGAGCGGATCAGGCCTTACAGGTCAGCCAGGGTCGAAACCAGGATCGCCTTGATGGTGTGCATGCGGTTTTCCGCTTGCTCGAAGGCGATGCAGGCAGGGGACTCGAACACGTCGTCGGTCACTTCGATACCGTTGGCCAGATTTGGATACTGCTCGGCGATCTGCTTGCCGACCTTGGTGTCGGAGTTGTGGAACGCAGGCAGGCAGTGCATGAACTTGGTCCGTGGGTTGCCGGTGGCTTTCATCAGCTCGGCATTGACCTGGTAGGGCAGCAGTTGCTGGATACGTTCGGCCCAGGCTTCAACCGGCTCGCCCATCGATACCCAGACGTCGGTGTGAATGAAGTCGACGCCCTTGACCGCTGCTTTGGGGTCTTCGGTCAGGGTGATGCGCGCGCCGCTTTCCTCTGCGTATTTCTTGCAACGTGCCACCAGGTCGTCATGGGGCCACAGGGCTTTAGGGGCGCAGATACGTACGTCCATACCCAGCTTGGAGCCGACCAGCAGCAGCGAGTTGCCCATGTTGTTGCGGGCGTCGCCCAGGTAGACATAGCTGATCTCGTGGATCGGCTTGTCGGCGTGCTCACGCATGGTCAGCACGTCGGCGATCATCTGGGTAGGGTGGTATTCGTCGGTCAGGCCGTTGAACACTGGAACGCCGGCGAACTTGGCCAGTTCTTCGACGATTTCCTGCTTGAAACCACGGTATTCGATGGCGTCATACATGCGCCCCAGGACCCGTGCGGTGTCCTTCATGCTTTCCTTGTGGCCGATTTGCGAGGAGTTGGGGTCGATGTAGGTGACGTTGGCGCCCTGATCGTAGGCTGCTACTTCGAAGGCGCAGCGGGTGCGGGTCGAGGTCTTCTCGAAAATCAGCGCAATGTTGTTGCCTTTGAGGTGTTGCTGCTCGGTGCCGGTGTACTTGGCACGCTTGAGGTCGCGGGAGAGGTCCAGCAGGTAGCGCAACTCGCGAGGGGTGTGGTGTTCCAGGCTCAGCAGGTTACGGTTGTGGATGTTGAACGCCATGATGATTCTCCTTGAATTCGGTGATCGGCCCGGCCGGCACCGGGTAGGTGCGGCCGGGTTGATGGTCGTTTAGTAGTCGATAGGGTCGCGGATGATCGGGCAGGTCATGCAGTGACCGCCGCCCCGGCCCCGGCCCAGCTCGCCGGCGCTGATGGTGATGACCTCGATACCGGCCTTGCGCAGCAGGGTGTTGGTGTAGGTATTGCGGTCATAACCGATGACCACGCCAGGCTCGACGGCCACCACGTTGTTGCCGTCATCCCACTGCTCGCGTTCTGCGGCAAAGCTGTTGCCGCCGGTTTCGACGACGCGCAGCTTTTTCAGGTTGAGGGAATCGGCCACCACCTCGATGAAGGTTTTGTTTTCGCGACGCACGTCCATGCCGTAAGGCTTGCTGTTGTCCGGACGGATCACGAACGGAACGATTTCCTTGACCACTTCAGGGAAGACAGTGACCAGGTCGCGGTCGCAGAAGCTGAACACGGTGTCCAGGTGCATCGCTGCACGGGACTTCGGCAGGCCGGCGACGACGACTTTCTCGACCGCGCCCTTGGCGAACAGCGACTGGGCCAGTTGGCCGATGGCTTGGCGAGAGGTACGTTCGCCCATGCCGATCAGGACCACGCCGTTACCGATCGGCATGACGTCGCCGCCTTCGAGGGTGGCTTTACCGTGTTCTACATCCGGGTCGCCGTACCAGACTTCGAAGTCGGCGCCGGTGAACTCGGGGTGGAACTTGTAGATAGCGGTGGTCAGCAGGGTTTCCTGACGTCGCGCTGGCCAGTACATCGGGTTGAGGGTTACGCCGCCGTAGATCCAGCAGGTGGTGTCGCGAGTGAACTGGGTGTTGGGCAGTGGGTCCAGCAGGAAGCTGGAATGACCCAGGTAGTCGCGGTACATCTTGATGACACCGGAGCCTTCGCTTTCCGGCAGGTCTTCACCGGCCACGCCGCCGATCAGGAATTCGGCAAGATGACGTGGCTCCAGGCCTTCGAGCCAGCTGCGCACTTCATTGGTCAGGCCGATACCGACGGTGTCGGGGGTGATCTTGCGGTCCAGGATCCATTTCAGGGCTTCGGGCTGCGCGACGATGTCGGTCAGCAGATTGTGCATTTCAAGCACTTCGATGCCGCGCTCACGCATTTTGGTGACGAAATCGAAGTGGTCGCGCTTGGCCTGATTGACCCAGATGACGTCGTCGAACAGCAGCTCGTCGCAGTTGCTCGGCGTCAGGCGCTGGTGCGCCAGGCCAGGGGAGCAGACCATCACTTTACGCAGTTTGCCGGCTTCGGAATGTACGCCGTACTTAACTTTTTCCGTGGACATGGTTCATTTCCTCCAAGTTTCGAATACGGGGGTTACAGAGTCAGGAAGCCGTCGTAGAGACCGTAGGCAGCGACCAGGGCGCCTACTACCACGGCGGCGAAAAGCAGTTTCTCCACGTTGGTAAAAATGGGTTGGCCGACCTCGCGCTTGGCCTTGGCGAACAGGATCACGCCAGGGGCATAGAGCAGCGCCGAGAGCAGCAGGTACTTGACGCCACCGGCGTACAGCAGCCAGATCGCGTAGACCAGGGCGATACCGCCGATGATCAGGTCTTTCTTGCGCTCAGCCAGGGCTTGTTCATAGGTCTCGCTACGCCATGCCAGCAGGAAGGCATAGGCCGCCGACCACAGGTAGGGCACCAGGATCATCGAGGTGGCGAGGTAGATCAGCGACAGGTAGGTACTGGCCGAGAACAGGGTGATGACCAGGAAGATCTGCACCATCGCGTTGGTCAGCCACAGGGCGTTGGCCGGTACGTGGTTGGCGTTCTCGCGGCGCAGGAACTCCGGCATGGTGTGGTCTTTGGCAGCGGCGAACATGATCTCGGCGCACAGCAGTACCCAGGAGAGCAGGGCACCGAGCAGCGAGATGATCAGGCCGACGCTGATCAGTACGGCACCCCAGTGGCCGACCACGTGCTCGAGCACGGCTGCCATCGATGGGTTCTGCAGTTTGGCCAGTTCAGGTTGGGTCATGATGCCCAGCGACAGCACGTTCACCAGCACCAGGAACAGCAGCACGGTGATAAAGCCGATCACGGTGGCCTTGCCCACGTCCGAGCGTTTTTCTGCCCGGGCCGAGAAGATGCTCGCGCCTTCGATACCGATGAATACCCAGACGGTGACCAGCATCATGTTGCGCACCTGGTTCATCACGCTGCCCAGGTCGGGGTTCATGGTGCCCCAGATGTCAGCGGTGAAGATGTCCAGTTTGAAGGCGAACAGGGCGATCAGGATGAACAGGGCCAGTGGCACGACCTTGGCCACGGTGGTGACCAGGTTGATGAAGGCCGCCTCCTTGATGCCGCGCAATACCAGGAAGTGCACCGCCCAGAGCAGGACCGAGGCGCCGATGATGGCGGCCGGTGTGTTGCCCTCGCCAAAGATCGGGAAGAAGTACCCCAGGGTACTGAACAACAGAACGAAGTAGCCCACGTTGCCCAGCCAGGCACTGATCCAGTAGCCCCAGGCCGAGGAGAAACCCATGTAATCGCCGAATCCGGCCTTGGCGTAGGCATACACCCCGCCATCGAGGTCCGGCTTTCGGTTGGCCAGGGTCTGGAATACGAATGCCAGGGTCAGCATACCGATCGCGGTGATCCCCCAACCGATCAGCACTGCGCCGACATCCGCGCTGGCAGCCATGTTTTGAGGCAACGAGAAGATACCGCCGCCGATCATCGAGCCGACTACGAGTGCAACCAGCGCACCGAGTCGTAGTTTTCCGGGAGCGTCTGACATTGAATAACTCCGTACCAGGAGAAGAGATGACGCTAGAGTAAATCCAGCGACCGAGACATAAGCTGATTCAGGTCAGTTCATCGGAACATTCCATAGCAGGCCAGTGACTGAAAAAGCTTCCCGGAGTATGCCGACGGCGATACTGCAAGCCTTGTACACAGGCACCTCCATGGCGTTTTAGAGCATTCGCTCTGACAGGCTGCGAGAATTGAAGCTAGTCCGTTTCACAGGTTTAGCAAATTTTTAGCGAGAATTTTTCTTATTAGCTTGAAGGGAAGGAGATAGTGCACAAAACTCACCAAATAGTTCGTTCGTGATAGACGGCATAGTTATGAGCGCTATAGTCTTAAGTGCCGATTACATATAAACGCGCATATGCAATGTTCATTTAGTTCAGGGTGGCGCCCTGAGGTTACAAAGACGAGACAGAAAGGGGATCCGCATGTCCGAATCTGGACAAAAACTGCGCCTGGGTGCGTTGATCGCGCTGGTGGTCGGCTCGATGATCGGTGGCGGGATTTTTTCCCTGCCGCAGAACATGGCCGCACGCGCCGACGTTGGCGCCGTGTTGATCGGCTGGGGGATCACGGCGGTCGGCATGCTCGCCCTGGCATTCGTGTTCCAGACCCTGGCAAACCGTAAGCCGGAACTCGACTCCGGGGTGTATGCCTACGCCAAGGCCGGTTTTGGCGAGTACATGGGGTTTTCATCCGCATGGGGCTACTGGATCAGCGCCTGGCTGGGCAACGTGGGCTACTTCGTGCTGCTGTTCAGCACCCTGGGCTTCTACTTTCCGGTGTTCGGCGAGGGCAACACGCCGATCGCAATCGCCTGCGCCTCGCTATTGCTGTGGGCGGTGCACTTTTTGGTGCTGCGTGGCATCAAGGAAGCGGCCTTCATCAACCAGGTGACCACCGTGGCCAAGATCGTGCCGCTAGTGATGTTCATCGTCATCGCCGCCGTGGCTTTTCGCGCCGACATCTTCACCCGTGACATCTGGGGCTTGGGCAACCCGAAATTCGGCAGCGTGCTCGACCAGGTGCGCAACATGATGCTGGTGACGGTGTTCGTGTTCATCGGTATCGAGGGCGCCAGCGTGTATTCGGGGCGTGCGCAGAAGCGTTCGGACGTGGGCAAGGCCACGGTGATCGGCTTCATCGGCGTGCTGGCCTTGCTGGTGATGGTCAACGTGCTGTCGCTCGGGGTGATGACCCAGCCGGAGCTGGCCGCGCTGCAGAACCCGTCGCTGGCGTCGGTGCTCGAGCATATCGTCGGGCCCTGGGGGGCGCTGCTGATCAGTATCGGCTTGGCGATCTCGTTGCTGGGTGCATTGCTGTCGTGGGCCTTGTTGTGTGCCGAGATTCTGTTCGCCACCGCCCGTGACCAGACCATGCCGCGTTTCCTGGCTCACGAAAATGCCAACCATGTGCCCTCCAATGCGCTGTGGCTGACCAACGTCATGATCCAGCTGTTCTTGCTGATCACGCTGTTTTCGGCGGGCACCTACACCAGCCTTATTTACCTGGCCTCATCGATGATCCTGGTGCCCTACCTGTGGTCGGCGGCCTATGCGGTATTGATTGCGGTACGGGGCGAGTCGTATGAAGGCAGCCCCGGCGCACGGCGCAAGGATTTCGTGATTGCTGGCATCGCCCTGGTGTATGCGGTCTGGCTGCTGTATGCCGGGGGCTTGAAGTACTTGCTGCTGTCGGCGCTGTTGTATGCACCGGGGGTGATCCTGTTTGCCCGGGCCAAGCATGAGCAGGGACTGCCGCTGTTTACCCACTGGGAGAAGGTGATTTTTGCTGCAGTGCTGGTGGGGGCTGGCGTAGCCGCATACTCGCTCTACAGCGGAGTACTCACCTTGTAGGAGCGGGCACCGCTTCGGGGCGCGACCAGATCCACAAATTGCCCAACGCCATGCCACCAATGGCCAGGAACACAGGCCAGCCGTGGTCCAGGAACACCAGCATCACCGTTGCGCACAGCACCATGCTGGCGGTCGCACTGAGTTTGGCGCGGCGCTGGATGACCTTGCCGTTGCGCCAGTTGTGGAGGATCGGGCCGAACAGGCGGTGGTTCTCCAGCCAGGCACTCAGGCGTGGTGAGCTGCGGGTGGCGGCCCATGCGGCGAGGAGGATGAACTCGGTGGTGGGCAGGCCGGGCACGACGATAGCCACCAGGCCGATGGCCAGGCTGACGTAGGCCAGGAGGCCGAACAGCAGGCGTGAGAGTTTGGAGGCGGCAGGGCGGGTCATGGGCTTTTCAGTCGCACGGGCATGGCCCGGTTACCACGAGGGTAACCGGGTATGGCGCATCAGGCCAATTCGGCTTTAGGCGCAGTCGCGTAGGCGTGTTTGAGCAGTTCGGTGAAACGCTCGAAGGCAGCCACGGCGCCTTGTTCGGCCTTTCCTTCTTCTTCCGGGCTCAGCTCCAGGCCATCGAGAATACGGGTGAACTGCTTCCAGCCCTCGGCACGGCCACCGGCCGGCTCACCCAGGTGACGGGCACCGAAGGTGTCGGTCAGGCCCAGCACCACGGCACGCTTGATCAAGAATGCGGCTCCGAGCTTGGAGCCTTCGGAGACGAAGATCCAGCCCATGGCTTCGCCGAGGGTCGGGCTCTGCAGCGCGCCCGGGAAAGCATCAGGAATGGCGGTGTCCAGGTCGGCCAGGTCCAGGGCGGCCTGCTCGGCGCGGCAGCGCTCGGCCAGGTCCGGGACGATGGCGATCAGCTCGGGGTTGGTGTACAGCGCCTTGAGTTCGTTCTGGAACAAGTACTGGGCCACCACGAAACGGGCGAAGCTTTCGCGGGTTTCGAACGGGGCATGGGATTTGACCAGGGCATCCAGCTCGCTATGCGGGGCGTGGGTTAGCTGGTTCAGGCGTTGTGAACGCAGGCTGGCGCGTTCGGGAGTGGTAGCGGCGGTCATGGTGATTCCTTGCGAAGTGGGCGTGCCTAGTGACTAGACGAAACAGAAGGCGTGCGACAGTAAAAAAACCAACGCAATGGTGGTTGTACTGGCCTCTCGCGGGGCAAGCTCGCTCATACAGGAGCGGGCCTGCCCCGCGACGCTTCTATTAAATGTCCCAGACCAGGTTGATGGCGAAATTGCGACCCGGCATGGTCAGGCGATCAAGATTGGCGGGCGACGTCACAGCGGCCTCGCCCAGGCCGTCGTAGCCACGCACGTCATCCCACTGCCAGTATTTCTTGTCGGTCAGGTTGTACAGGCCGGCATTGACGGTGAGGTCGTCGGTGACCTTGTAGAAACCGGCCAGGTCAAGCACACCGTAGCCCGGCGTGCGGAACTGCTTGCTGGTGCCGTCGGGGGCGAAGAAGGTGGTGTCGTCGACACGGTCCTTGCGCTTGACCAGGGTCCAGCTCAGCAATGCACCGTACTGCTCTTGCTCATAGCCCAGGCCCATCACGGCGGTCAGCGGGTTGACGCTGTTGAGCGGCTGGCCGGTGTCGTCGTTGCGGCCACGGGCATAGGCGATCGAGCCCTGGGTGTACAGGCCTTGTGCGGCACCGAAGTGATCCAGGTTCAGGCGACCCTTGAACTCGGCGCCCTTGATGGTGGCGTGCTTGATGTTGTTGGCTTCGAAGGTCTGGCCCAGGTTGCTGCCCTGCACGGCGTCTTCGTTGATGAAGTCGCGGTACTTGTTGTAGAACACCGCCACGTCGAAGTTGCCGGCGTCGAAGTTGCCACGCAGGCCGGTCTCGTAGCTTTTGCTCTTTTCCGGCTCAAGGTCGGAATTGCCGCGCACGCTGTAGCCCAGGCCGGGGTTCTCGAAGCGACCATAGAGCGACTTGGCGGTTGGCGTGCGGAAGCCTTCGGCGTACTGGCCGTACCAGGTGTAGTTGTCGTTGAAGGCGTAGGTCACGCCGAACTTGGGCGATACCCGGTTCCAGGTTTTCTCGTCCTCGTCGACCGGGTCGGTGCTCGACGCCCCGATGCCACGCAAGAACTCGTCAGTCATGTGCGGCTTGAGCTGGGTGTAGTCGTAGCGTACGCCCGGCAGGAAGGTCCACTGGTTCCAGCGGATCTCGTCCTGGGCGAACAGGCTGTAGGTGTTGACGGTGGGGTCCGGGAAGTCGCTGACCAGCGCCTGGCTGTCGTTGACGCTGACCTGGCCGATGGCGCGACACGTTCCACCGACGTTCAGGCAAGTGCCGGTACCGCTGCGTGAACCTGTGACCTTCTCGTTCTTGAGTGTGGTGCCGTAGGTCAGCAGGTGATCGGTTTCGCCGACGCTGAAGGCTTTGTCCAGCTGTGCGTCGAAGACCCACTGGCGGTCCTTGTAGGTGGTCTTGCGGTCACGGGCGACCTGGCGACCGGAGGCGAAGTAGATCTCATCGGTACGCTGGTCGGTCTTGCCGATCTGGTAGTTCAGGCTCCACTTCATGTTGTCGGCCAGCACGCTGCCCAGGGCGAATTCGTGATTGATGCCGAAGCGCTCGCGGGTAACCACGTCGTTGCCGGTACGGTCGCGGTAGGAGTTCATGGCACCGAAGCCGGGGATGAACGGCCCGCCCACGGCGCTCTTCTGGTCCAGGTCGCGGTCATCCTTGTATTTTTCGTAGGTGAAGGCCAGGCGCGAGTCGTCGGCGTAGTTCCAGCCGGCCTTGGCCAGGATGTTGGTGGTGCGCACGTCTTCGGGGTTGGCTTCGGTACGCTCGAGACCGGTGCCGCCGTGGCTGCCGTAGGACTCGGTCTCATGGCCATTGCGCTGGCTCAGGTGCAGCAGGCCGTCGAAGTCGCCCTGGCGACCGGCGACGGTCGCCGAGTTCAGCCAGCTTTCGTCCGCCGAGCTGTAGCCGGTTTTCAACCGTGCACCGACGTCCTTGCCGGGCTTGATGATGTCGTCGGGGTCGAGGGTGAAGTAGCTGACCGCACCGCCGATGGCGTTGCTGCCGTACAGCACCGAGGCCGGGCCACGGAGGATTTCCACGCGCTTGACGATTTCAGGGTCGACGTAGTTGCGCTGGGTCTGGGCGTAGGGGCCGAAGAAGAAGCTGTCGGGTATCGACACGCCGTCGATCTGGGTCAGCACCCGCTCACCGTCGATGCCACGGATGTTGTAGCCGTTCAGGCCGCTGCGCTGGCCGGTACCGCTGACCGAGACGCCGGGCTCGTAGCGCACCAGTTCCTTGATGTCGTTGACGTTCTGGCGGTCCAGTTGCTCGCGGGTGTGCACGCTGACGGTGCTTGGCACCTGGCTGATGTCCTGGGCGCTACGGGTGGCACTGACGGTGATCTGTTGCAGGGCGATGGCAGAGGAGGCGCTGCGCTCGATCACCACGTTGCCGCTGCCCAGGGTGCGGTAGCTCAGGCCGGTACCGGCCAGCAGGCGCTTGAGCGCGGCCTCGGGCTTTAGCGAGCCTTGGACGCCTGGCGAGGCCACGCCTTCGGCCAGTTCGGCAGACAGTCCGACCTGCCAGCCGGTGACCGCAGTGAAGGCATTGAGGGCCGAGACCAGCGGTTGCTGGGCAATGGCAAAACGGTAGTCACCCATGCGTGGCGCAGTGGCCTGGGCAGGTTCGGCGGCCAGGGCCGGCAGGCTGCAGGCACCGCTGGACAGCAGGGCCAGAGTCAGCAGGGAGAGCGTGCAACGCTGCAGGCCGGGTTTACGTGAAGTGTCTGAAGACCGACGAGTAGAACCAGTGGACATCGAAAGCGCTCCCTGTCGCGCGAAGTTATAGGTATCACTGACTCAAAAATAAGAATCAGTTGCATTGGCTATAACGAGACGTTTCGGTTCAGGGAATCGCGTAAAAATAGTTTCAGGTCAGTTGATGATGACCACGGCGGGAAATTCGTGCAGTTGCGCCGAGGTGATATGGGCCAGGGCGCGCAAGGTCTCGATGGGTTGGTCGAGGCGGTAGTTGCCGGTGACCGCGACCTGCTCCAGGCGCTCGTTGCGCGAGATGATCAGGCCGGGGTAATAGCGGCGAATCTCGGCCAGCACCTGTTCAAGCGGGCAGTTTTCGAAAATCAGCCGGCCATGGACCCAGGCCAGGTCTTTTTGGGTATCGACCCGTTCGCGCTGGCCAAAGCCGTTCGGGCCGATGCGGATGCTGTCGCCGCTGGACAGGCGGATGTGCTGGTCGCTGCTTGCGCGTAGATCGACATCGCCACGCTGGACGCGAACCTGGGCCTCGCCGTTGAGGTAGCGCACGGCAAAGTCGCTGTCGCGCACGCTGGCGCGCATGGGGCCGGCCTGCAGTTCAAGCGGCTGGGCCGTACCGGCGGGCACTTCGAAGAACGCCTCGCCCTGATAGAGACGGGCGACACGCTGGCGGTTGTCGATATCGCTGGAAAACGCCGAGTTGGTGTTGAGCAACACCTTGGAGCCGTCTTCGAGTTGCAGGCGTTGGCGCTCACCGACCACGGTCAGGTGATCGGCCTGCAGGCGCATCGGCACATTGCCGACGGTAAACACCCCGATCAGCAACACGGCGGCGGCCGACAGCGGCTTCCAGTGAGGACGCAGGCGGGCCAGGCGCGAAGGGCGGCTGGCCTGGGCAATCTGGCTGGCGGCCTGGCGCAGGGTATCGCCCTGCCACAGGGCCTCGGCCTCGACATACGCCTGTGCGTTGGCCGGATCGGCCTCCAGCCAGGCTTCGAAGGCGAGCGTGTCTTCGGGCGTGGCGCATTGCAGGCGAATCAACCAGTCCAGGGCCTGGTCCATGGCACTGTCGCAGGCAGCCGAATCTGGCGGCGAAGGGCGATGAGGGGCGCTATCGGTCACGGAGAATCCTGGGTGGTCTTGTAATTGTTTTTAATGATCAAGTGTTACGGCACGGCTGGCAAGCCACCGTCAGTCGCGGTTAAGGCGATTGGCGACGCCAACACAGATGGCCATGATCAGTTTCAGTTCCTTCTGAACCGTGCTGGCGGAAACGTTGAGCTGTTCGGCGATTTCCAGGTAGCTGGCGCCATGCAGTCGGCTGAGGATGAAAATGCGCTGCTGGCGCGGGGTCAACTGACCCAGGCTGACACTCAGGCGCTTGAGCAGCTGCTCTGCATGGGCGGCGTCTTCGGCGCTGCTGCTGGGGGCGGCAACGTTGTGCAGGATTTGATCGGGGACATCATCGACCAGATTGCGGGCCTGGGCCCGGCGCGCGCGCAAGTGGTCCAGGGCCAGGTTGCGGGCGGTCTGGAAAACGAAAGGCTCGAGATGCTCGATGGGCCGCTCGCCGAGGGCGCGCGTGACCCGCAGGTAGGTCTCCTGCAGCAGGTCTTCGGCGGTGCTCGGGTTATCGACCATGCGCTGCAGGGTTCGCAGCAGGCTGACCCGCTGGGCAAGGAATACAGTGTTGAACTGGGACTGGCTCACAGCGATACCCGGGCAATGCGAAGCGAATGATAATGCTTATCATCTGTGCCCAGGTCAAGCCCGGAGTACCGCGTTGGAGCGGGCTTGACCCGCGACAGGGCTATCCAGGCAACACAGAAGCGCTGGTTGTACTGGCCTGTCGCGGGGCAAGCCCGCTCCTAGAGCAAACCCGGCCTAGCGGGCGCTGCACAGTGCCAGGCAGTTATCCAGCATGCGGTTGGAGAAGCCCCATTCGTTGTCGTACCAGGCCAGTACCTTGAGCATCCGGCCGCTGGTACGGGTGTGGTTGGCGTCGAAAATAGATGACAGCGGGTTGTGGTTGAAGTCGCACGACACCAGCGGCAGTCTGTTGTAGCCCAGCACCCTGGAATGCCGGCTGGCCTCCTTGAACAAGGCGTTGACCTCGTCGGCCGTGGTCTCGCGCGCAAGGTTGACGGTGAGGTCCACCAGCGACACGTTGATCACCGGCACGCGCACCGCCATGCCGGTCAATTTGCCGGCCAGCTCCGGCAGCACCAGGCCCACGGCCTCGGCCGCGCCGGTCTTGCTAGGGATCATCGACTGGGTGGCCGAGCGGGCCCGGAAGGGGTCGCTGTGGTAGGCGTCGGTCAGGCTCTGGTCATTGGTGTAGGCGTGGATGGTGGTCATCAGCCCTTGCTCGATGCCCAGTTCGCGGTGCAGCACCTGGGCCAGTGGCGCCAGGCAGTTGGTGGTGCAGGAGGCCGCCGAGATGATCTGGTGCGAAGCGCGCAGGATATCGTGGTTGACCCCATACACGATGGTCGCATCGGCGCCTCTGGCCGGTGCCGAGATAATGACTTTGCCCGCGCCGGCAGTAAGATGGGCGGCTGCCTTGGCCCGGTCGGTGAACAGCCCGGTGCATTCGAACACTACATCAATGGCTTCGGCCTTCCACGGCAGCTCAGCCGGGTTGCGGATGGCGCTCACGGCAATGCGGTCGCCATTGACGGTCAGGCTTTCATGATCGGATTCGACGTCGGCAGCAAAGATGCCATGGACGCTGTCGTACTTGAGCAGATGGGCATTGATCGCGCTGTCACCCAGGTCGTTGATCGCGACGACCTGCAGGTCCTGGCGGTAGCCTTGGGTATAGAGTGCGCGAAGGATGTTGCGGCCAATGCGGCCAAAGCCATTGATTGCGATACGAAGGGTCATGGAGCTACCTCTGGCAGACCGGGTGAAGCCCGTGGCGAATGAAGAATTGCTTCACTGCATCTGATTTTGTTGTTGGAATTACAAGATTATTCGTAAAAAAATAGAAAACAAGCCTTTTTGCTGGCAGTATTTTGTTCAATCTACAACGAGCGATCGGCCAAGCCGTCCCTCCCACACCACTCGCCCCTGCCTTTGAGCCTAGGTGGCGATTGCTGATAAGGGAAACGGCCGCAGAGGTCGCAATCACCGATAGCCTGGAGTCCAGTACATGCATCCGCGCATTCTTGAGGTCACCCAACGGCTGATCGACCGCAGTCGCCCCACCCGCGAACGCTACTTGCAGTTGATACGCGGCGCTGCCAGCGACGGGCCGATGCGCGCCAAGCTGCAATGCGCCAACTTCGCCCACGGTGTGGCTGGCTGTGGCACCCAGGACAAAAACAGCCTGCGGATGATGAACGCGGCCAACGTCGCCATCGTCTCGGCCTACAACGACATGCTCTCGGCCCACCAGCCCTACGAGCACTACCCCGAACAGATCAAGCAGGCGCTGCGCGACATTGGTTCGGTCGGTCAGTTCGCCGGCGGTGTGCCGGCCATGTGTGACGGCGTCACCCAGGGCGAACCGGGCATGGAACTGGGCATTGCCAGTCGCGAAGTGATCGCGATGTCCACGGCCATTGCCCTGTCGCACAACATGTTCGATGCCGCGCTGATGCTGGGGATCTGCGACAAGATCGTGCCCGGCCTGTTGATGGGGGCGCTGCGCTTTGGCCACCTGCCGACGATCTTCGTGCCGGGCGGGCCGATGCCCTCGGGTATCTCCAACAAGGAAAAAGCCGACGTGCGCCAGCGCTACGCCGAGGGCAAGGCCAGCCGCGAAGAGCTGCTGGAGTCGGAAATGAAGTCTTACCACAGCCCGGGCACCTGCACTTTTTATGGCACCGCCAACACCAACCAGTTGCTGATGGAAGTGATGGGCCTGCACCTGCCGGGGGCATCGTTCGTCAACCCGTATACGCCGCTGCGCGACGCCCTGACCATCGAGGCGGCGCAGCAGGTCACGCGCATGACCAAGGCCAGCGGCGATTTCATGCCGCTGGGCGAGATCGTCGATGAGAAGTCGTTGGTCAACTCAATCGTGGCCCTGCACGCCACCGGTGGTTCGACCAACCATACCCTGCACATGCCGGCGATCGCCCAGGCCGCCGGCATCCAGCTCACCTGGCAGGACATGGCCGAGCTGTCCGAGGTGGTGCCGACCCTGTCCCACGTGTATCCGAACGGCAAGGCCGACATCAACCACTTCCAGGCGGCCGGAGGCATGGCCTTCCTGATTCGAGAGCTGCTCGATGCCGGGTTGCTGCATGAAGATGTCAACACCGTGGCCGGTCACGGCCTGCGCCGTTACACCCAGGAGCCCTTCCTGGACGCAGGCAAGCTGGTGTGGCGCGAAGGCCCCCGCGCGAGCCTCGATGAAGCCATTCTGCGCCCCGTGGCGCGGCCGTTTTCGCCTGAGGGTGGGCTGCGGGTGATGGAAGGCAACCTTGGCCGCGGGGTGATGAAGGTGTCTGCCGTGGCTCCCGAGCACCAGGTGGTGGAAGCCCCAGCGCGGGTCTTCCACGACCAGCAGGCACTGGCGGATGCCTTCCAGGCGGGTGAGCTGGAATGTGATTTCGTTGCGGTGATGCGCTTCCAGGGCCCGCGCTGCAACGGCATGCCTGAACTGCACAAGATGACCCCGTTCCTGGGCGTTCTGCAGGACCGTGGCTTCAAGGTGGCGCTGGTGACCGATGGGCGCATGTCGGGCGCCTCCGGGAAGATTCCGGCGGCCATTCACGTGTGTCCGGAAGCCTTCGATGGCGGGCCGCTGGCGCGGGTGCGCGATGGCGATATCGTGCGCGTCGATGGGGTTGCCGGCACCTTGTCGGTGAAGCTCGACGCTGCAGTGTTGGCCGACCGCGATATCCCCGCCGCGCCCACCGGCAACGACCTGGGCTGTGGCCGGGAACTGTTCGGCTTCATGCGTATGGCGCTGAGCCCGGCCGAGCAAGGCGCCAGCGCCTTTACCTCGGCCCTGGAGACCCTCAAATGACGCGTGCCCTGGTCGGTGATATCGGCGGGACCAACGCCCGCTTTGCCCTCTGGGAAAACGACGCCATGCACTCGGTACAGGTGTTCGCCACGGCCGACTACACCAGCCCGGAACAGGCCATCGGCGCCTACCTGGCGGCCCGGGGCCTGGCCAAGGGCGAGCTCGATGCCGTTTGCCTGGCCGTGGCGGGGCCAGTGGGCGGTGACGAGTTCCGCTTTACCAATAATCACTGGCGACTCAGTCGCCAGGCGTTCTGCCAGACCCTGCAGGTCAAGCACCTGCTGTTGATCAACGACTTCACCGCCATGGCCCTGGGCATGACCCGATTGCAGGCCGGTGAGCGCCGCGAGGTGTGTGCCGGGGTTGCCGAAAGCGGCCGGCCGGCGGTGGTGATCGGCGCCGGTACGGGGCTGGGCGTGGGTACGCTGCTGGCGCTGGGCGACGGGCGCTGGATGGCCTTGCCCGGCGAGGGCGGGCATGTCGACCTGCCGGTGAGCACGCCGCGCGAGGCGCAGATCCATCAACAGATTGCCCGTGAGACTGGCCATGTCAGCGCCGAGACCGTGCTCAGTGGTGGTGGCCTGTTGCGCCTCTACCAGGCCATCTGCGCACTGGACGGGCAGCCGGCAACCTTGCAGGGCCCGGCGGCGATCACCGATGCCGCCCTGGCCGGCGAGCCGGTGGCGCTGGCGGTGATCGAGCAGTTCTGCCGCTTTCTGGGCCGCGTGGCGGGCAACAATGTGCTTACCTTGGGTGGGCGCGGTGGGGTGTACATCGTTGGCGGTGTGATTCCGCGGTTTGCCGAACTGTTTTTGCGCAGCGGGTTTGCCGAAAGCTTTGCCGACAAGGGCTGCATGAGCGGTTACTTCAAGGGGGTGCCGGTGTGGCTGGTGACGGCCGAATTCTCCGGGTTGCTCGGGGCAGGCGTTGCCTTGGCGGGGGCGGGTTTGCCCGGTGACGCGGCTTGACGCTCAGATCGCTTTCGCGGGGCAAGCCCGCTCCTACATTGACCAGCCGGGAGTCAACGCGTGAGTAAGTCGATACTGATGGTCGACGACGATCAGGAGATTCGCGAGCTGTTGCACGCCTACCTCAGCCGTGCCGGTTTCCAGGTCAGCGCCGCAGCCGACGGGCGCAGCTTTCGCCAGGCCCTGGATGGCGGCGAGTGGGACCTGGTGATCCTCGATGTAATGCTGCCCGACGAAGACGGCTTCAGCCTCTGTCGCTGGGTGCGTCAGCACGGGCGCCTGGCCCAGGTGCCGATCATCATGCTGACCGCCAGCTCCGATGAAGCCGACCGGGTGATTGGCCTTGAGTTGGGGGCCGACGACTACCTGGGCAAGCCCTTCAGCCCGCGCGAGCTGCTGGCGCGCATCAAGGCCTTGCTGCGCCGCGCCGGGTTCGGCCAGGAGCGCAACGGGGGTGATGTACTGGTGTTTGACGAGTGGCGCCTGGATACCATCAGCCACCGCTTGTTTCACCGCGACGGCGAAGAGGTGATTCTCTCTGGCGCCGACTTCGCCTTGCTCAAGCTGTTTCTCGATAACCCGCAGCAGATCCTCGACCGTGACACCATCGGCAACGCCACTCGCGGGCGCGAGCCGATGCCCCTGGACCGTATCGTCGACATGGCCGTCAGCCGCTTGCGTCAGCGCCTGCGCGACACCGAAAAGCCGCCACGGCTGATCCGCACCATTCGCGGCAGCGGCTATCTGCTGGCGGCCAGCGTTGCGCCCGCGCACTGAGCGGCGCCGGCGCCTGCCACTGCCGCGTTCGCTGCTGGGGCGCATGCTGCTGTTGACCTTGCTGGTGGTGCTGCTGGCCCAGGGTTTGTCGAGCCTGATCTGGCTGTCGCAGCTGCGCGCCAGTCAACTGGAAGGACTGGTAGCCAGTGCCCGCAGCCTGGCCCATTCGATGAGCGCCAGCGTCAGTTACTTTCGCTCGCTGCCCGTGGCCTATCGGCCCATGGTGCTGGACCAGTTGCGCAACATGGGCGGCACGCGCTTTGTAGTCTCGCTCAATGACAAACCCCTGCAGATGCAGGAACTGCCGTCTACGCCGCGCAAGCAGGCAGTGATCAATGCCGTCGACGAAGTGCTGCACCAGCGCCTGGGCCAGCAGCTGGAAATCTCGGTGAAGTTCGTCAGCCCGCAGGACCTGCGTATCTTCAACAGCGGCCTGAAGCTCGATGAACTGCCACGCTCCTGGGCGCACTATGCCTTGACCCTGGAGCCGATCAATCCGCCGGTGCTGGTGATGCAGATTCACCTGGGCGAAGGCGAGTGGCTCTACATCGCCTCGCTGCTGCCCGAACCCTACACCAGCCTGGAAGAGCAGGAGCTGCCGGCCCAGCAGGTGTGGTTCATTCTGCTGACCAGCTCCTTCCTGCTGCTGTTCATCGGCTTGCTGGTGCACTGGCAGAGTCGTCCGCTCAAGCGCCTGGCCCTGGCCGCGCGGGAGATGTCGCTGGGCGCCGAGGTCGAGCCGGTCACCGAAGGCGGTGGCAGCGAGGTGGAGGAGGTGGCCCGTGCCTTCAATGCCATGCGCGAGCGCATCAGCCGCTACCTGACCGAGCGCAGCCAGTTGTTCAGCGCCATTTCCCATGACTTGCGCACACCGATCACCCGCTTGCGCCTGCGGGTCGAGCTGCTCGATGACGAGGCCGTACAGGCTAAATTCAGCCGCGACCTGGACGAGCTGGAAATGCTGGTCAAGGGTGCCCTGCAATGCGTGAAAGACACCGACATCCACGAGAACATCGAACGCATCGACCTGAACCAGGTGCTGGAGTGCCTGGTCGAGCCGTACCTGAGCAGCGGCCGGATCACCCTGGAGGGGCGAGCCATTGCGTCCTATCCGGGCAAGCCGCTGGCGCTCAAGCGCTGCATGGGCAACCTTATCGACAACGCATTGAAGTACGGCGAGCGTGCGCACCTGCGGGTGATCGACACTGACAGCGGGTTCGTACTGCAGGTCGACGACGAGGGCCCCGGCGTACCCGAGCAACGCCTGGAGCAGGTGTTCGAACCGCATTTTCGCCTGGCCGGGCAGCAACAGGGCTACGGGCTGGGCTTGGGGATTGCGCGCAATATCGCCCATAGCCATGGCGGTGAAGTGAGCATGCGCAACCTGCGCGAGGGCGGCTTGCGGGTGACCTTGAGCTTGCCGCGCAGCAGTGAGTGAATCGCTGGCACGGCCAATGTCACCAGTTGGTGACATTCGCGCATCCCTTCGTTACGTCGCCTTGGCCAGCCGCTGTTTAGACTCCGATGCAAGCGCAAGCAGGATGACTTGCACCTGCATAACAACAAGAAAAGGTTCCCTCACATGAATGCGATCCATCGCCTCGCCGCTGTCATTTCCTTCGCCTCGTTGTTGCCCCTGGGCGCTGTCGCTGCCGATGCCGGAACGGTTGAAGTGCTGCACTGGTGGACCTCCGGTGGCGAAGCCAAGGCCGTCGAAACGCTCAAGGCACAGGTGCAGAAAGACGGTTTCGTCTGGAAGGACAACGCCGTGGCCGGCGGCGGCGGTGCCGCTGCCATGACCGTGCTCAAGACCCGTGCCATCTCCGGCAATCCACCGGCCGCGGCGCAGATCAAGGGCCCGGACATCCAGGAGTGGGGCGCACTGGGCTTGCTGACCGAGCTCGACGAGGTGTCCAGCGCCAACAACTGGGATGCGCTGCTGCCCGGGAAGGTGGCCGAGATCATGAAGTACGACGGTCACTACGTGGCCGTGCCGGTGAACATCCACCGGGTCAACTGGCTGTGGATCAACCCCGAGGTGTTCGAAAAGGCCGGGGCCAAGGTGCCGACCACCCTGGACGAGCTCTTCGCTGCCGCCGACAAGCTCAAGGCCGCAGGCTTCACGCCCCTGGCCCATGGTGGCCAGCCCTGGCAGGACAGCACCGTGTTCGAGGACCTGACCCTGAGCATCCTCGGGCCCAAGGGCTATCACGCCGCCTTCGTCGATCTGGACGAGGCTACCTTGACCGGCGCGAAGATGGTCGAGGTGTTCAAGACCCTGCAGCGCCTGGGTACCTACATGGACCCAAACCGCGCCGGGCGTGACTGGAACATTGCCGCTGCCGAGGTCATCAACGGCAAGGCCGGCATGCAGATCATGGGCGACTGGGCCAAGAGCGAGTGGACCGCAGCCGGCAAGGTCGCGGGCAAGGATTATCAATGCGTGGCGTTCCCCGGCACCCAGGGCAGCTTCGCCTACAACATCGACTCGCTGGCGATGTTCAAGCTCAAGAACGCCAATGACATCAAGGCCCAGAACGACCTGGCCAAGGTCGCCCTGGAGCCGCAGTTCCAGACCGTGTTCAACCAGAACAAGGGCTCGCTGCCGGTGCGCCAGGATATGGACATGAGCCAGTTCGACGCCTGCACCCAGAAGTCGGCCGTGGACTTCAAGGAAGCCGAGAAAGGCGACGGCCTGCAGCCGAGCATGGCCCACAACATGGCCACCTCCCTGGCGGTTCAGGGGGCGATTTTCGATGTGGTGACCAACTTCCTCAACGATCCCAAAGCGGACCCAGCGAAGGCGGTCAAGCAGCTGAATTCGGCGATCAAGTCGGCCAAGTGATGGGCTGAATCCGTGGGGTTGGGCTTCGCGGCCTCTACCCCACCGTCATGGTCCCCCTGTAGGCGCGGGCTTGCCCCGCGATTGCCCCCACACGAGAACTCCTGATGAGCACTGTTGCGATCCTCAACAAGGCCTCGCCCTTCGACGCCCTGCAACGCTGGCTGCCCAAACTGGTGCTGGCGCCGAGCATGCTGATCGTCCTGGTGGGCTTCTACGGCTACATCCTCTGGACCTTCGTCCTGTCGTTCACCAATTCAAGCTTCATGCCCAGCTACAAGTGGGTAGGCCTGGCGCAGTACGCGCGGCTGATGGAAAACGACCGCTGGTGGGTAGCGAGCAAGAACCTGCTGCTGTTCGGCGGCCTGTTCATCGCCATCAGCCTGGTGATCGGTGTACTGCTGGCAGTGCTGCTCGACCAGCGCATTCGCCGCGAAGGCTTTATCCGTACCGTCTACCTGTACCCCATGGCGCTGTCGATGATCGTCACCGGCACCGCCTGGAAATGGCTGCTCAACCCTGGCCTGGGCCTGGACAAGATGCTGCGCGACTGGGGTTGGGAGGGCTTTCGCCTGGACTGGCTGGTGGACCCGGACCGGGTCGTCTACTGCCTGGTGATTGCTGCGGTGTGGCAGGCCTCGGGCTTTGTCATGGCGCTGTTCCTGGCCGGGCTGCGCAGCGTCGATCAGTCGATCATCCGCGCAGCGCAAGTCGATGGTGCGAGCCTGCCGAGCATCTACCTGCGCATTGTGTTGCCCAGCCTTCGCCCGGTGTTTTTCAGCGCGCTGATGATCCTCGCCCACATCGCCATCAAGAGTTTCGACCTGGTCGCGGCCATGACTGCCGGTGGACCAGGCTACGCCTCGGACCTGCCTGCGATGTTCATGTACTCCTTCACCTTCAGCCGTGGGCAGATGGGCATGGGTTCGGCCAGCGCGATCCTGATGCTTGGCGCGATCCTGTCGATCCTGGTGCCTTACCTGTATTCGGAACTGAGGAACAAGCGCCATGACTAGATCCCTGGCTCCCCGTTCATTCTCCTTCAGCCGCCTGGCGATCTACTCGACGCTGCTGCTGGCCTGCGCGCTGTACCTGATTCCGCTGATCGTGATGCTGCTGACCAGCTTCAAGTCGCCGGACGACATCCGCACCGGCAACCTGTTGAGCTGGCCGCAGATGATCACAGGCATCGGCTGGATCAAGGCCTGGGACATCGTCGGTGGCTACTTCTGGAACTCGGTGAAGATCACCGTGCCGGCGGTGGTGATCTCGACCCTGCTGGGCGCCTTGAACGGCTATGTATTGTCGATGTGGCGCTTTCGGGGCTCGCAGCTGTTCTTCGGGTTGTTGCTGTTCGGCTGCTTCCTGCCGTTCCAGACCGTGCTGCTGCCGGCCAGCTTCACCCTCGGCAAGCTGGGACTGGCCAGTACCACCACGGGGCTGGTGCTGGTGCACATCGTCTATGGACTGGCCTTCACCACGCTGTTTTTTCGCAACTACTACAGCAGCGTGCCGGACGCCCTGGTGCGGGCGGCGCGGCTGGATGGGGCGGGGTTCTTCACCATCTTCGGGCGGATCCTGCTGCCGATGTCGGTACCGATCATCATGGTCTGCCTGATCTGGCAGTTCACCCAGATCTGGAACGACTTTCTCTTCGGTGTGGTCTTCGCCAGTGGCGATGCCCAGCCGATCACCGTGGCCCTGAACAACCTGGTCAACACCAGCACCGGGGTCAAGGAATACAACGTCGACATGGCGGCGGCGATGATCGCCGGGTTACCGACCCTGTTGGTCTATGTGCTGGCTGGCAAGTATTTCCTGCGCGGGCTCACGGCCGGCGCGGTCAAGGGGTGAATCACAATGGCAACGCTTGAACTGCGCAACGTCAACAAGACCTACGGCAGCGGTCTGCCGGATACCCTGAAGCACATCGACCTGTCGATTGATTCGGGAGAGTTCCTGATTCTCGTGGGACCTTCCGGCTGTGGCAAATCGACCCTGATGAACTGCATTGCAGGGCTCGAACAGATCAGCGGCGGTGCGATCCTGGTGGACAACGCCGACATCAGCGCAATGAGCCCCAAGGACAGGGACATCGCCATGGTGTTCCAGTCGTACGCGCTGTACCCGACCATGAATGTGCGCGACAACATCGCTTTTGGCCTGAAGATGCGCAAGATGCCGACGGCGGCCATCGACGAAGAAGTGGCGCGGGTGTCCAAGCTGCTGCAGATCGAGCACCTGCTCAAGCGCAAGCCCGGCCAGCTTTCCGGCGGCCAGCAACAGCGGGTGGCCATGGGCCGGGCACTGGCGCGGCGCCCGAAGATCTACCTGTTCGACGAGCCGCTGTCCAATCTCGACGCCAAGTTGCGGGTGGAGATGCGCACCGAGATCAAGCTGATGCACCAGCGCCTGAAGACCACCACGGTGTATGTCACTCACGACCAGATCGAAGCCATGACCCTGGGCGACAAGGTGGCGGTCATGAAGGATGGCCTGATCCAGCAGTTTGGAACCCCGCAACAGATCTACAACGATCCGGCCAACCTGTTTGTCGCCAGCTTCATCGGCTCGCCACCGATGAACTTCATTCCCCTGCGTCTGCAGCGCAAGGAGGGCCGCCTGCAGGCGTTGCTCGACAGTGGCCAGGCCCGATGCGAACTACCCTTGGGGATCAGTGATGCGGGCCTTGAGGAGCGTGACGTGATCCTCGGCATTCGCCCCGAGCAGATTGCCCTGGCGCCGGCCCAGGCCAATGGCCTGCCGGGCATTCGCGCCGAGGTGCAGATCACCGAACCCACCGGCCCCGACTTGCTGGTGTTCGTCACCCTCAACCAGACCAAGGTGTGCTGCCGGCTGGCGCCGGATGTACCCACCCGGGTCGGTGACATCCTTAACCTGCAGTTCGATCCGGCGCGGGTGCTGTTGTTCGATGCAGCCACGGGCGAGCGCCTGGGCGTGAAGGTCGAGCCGCAGCGGGCAGGGAAAGACAACGTCGCCCAGTTCAAGGGCCGCTGAATTCGTTGTAGATCGCAAACCCATCGAGAACAATAAAACGAGGAAACAAGGGATGGATCACTTCAAGCACATTTTGCCGCTGGGCTCGCTGACCCTGCTGGTGGCCCTGGGGGCTAGTGGTGGGGCGCAGGCAGCCGGCGCCTTTGCCCCGGAGTCGAAATGGATGAGCGGCGACTGGGGCGGTACCCGCACCGAGCTGCTGGAGAAGGGCTACGACTTCACCCTGGACTACGTCGGTGAAGTGGCCGGCAACCTCGATGGCGGCTACAACGACGACAAGACCGCGCGCTACAGCGACCAGTTCGCCCTTGGTGCGCACCTGGACCTGGAAAAGATCCTCGGTTGGCATGACACCGAGTTCAAGCTGGCGATCACCGAGCGTAGCGGGCGCAACCTGTCCAACGACCGCATCAGCGACCCGCGTGCCGGCCAGTTCAGTTCGGTTCAGGAAGTGTGGGGGCGTGGCCAGACCTGGCGCCTGACCCAGATGTGGATCAAGCAGCAATACTTCGATGGAGCGCTGGACGTCAAATTCGGCCGCTTCGGCGAGGGCGAAGACTTCAACAGCTTTCCCTGCGACTTCCAGAACCTGGCGTTCTGCGGCTCCCAGGTGGGCAACTGGGTGGGTGGCATCTGGTACAACTGGCCCGTGAGCCAGTGGGCGCTGCGGGTCAAATACAACCTTGCGCCTGAGTTCTTTGCCCAGGTCGGCGTGTACGAGCAGAACCCCTCGAACCTTGAGACCGGCAACGGCTTCAAGCTCAGTGGCAGCGGTACCAAGGGCATGATCCTGCCGGTGGAACTGGTGTGGTCGCCCAAGGTCAACGCGCTGCCGGGCGAGTACCGCCTGGGCTACTACTACAGCACCGCAAAGGCCGACGATGTGTTCGACGACGTCAACGGTCAGCCCCAGGCCATTACGGGCAACGACTTCAAGTCGCATTCCAGCAAGCATGGCTGGTGGGTTGTCGCCCAGCAGCAGGTGACCGCGCACAACGGCGATGCCAGCCGTGGCCTCAGCCTGTTTGCCAACTTCACCGTGCACGACAAGGCCACCAATGTGGTCGACAACTACCAGCAGGTGGGGATGGTCTACAAGGGCGCCTTCGATTCGCGGCCCAAGGATGACATCGGCTTTGGCGTGGCCCGCATTCACGTCAACGATGACGTCAAGGACCGGGCCGAACTGCTCAATCAGCAGAGCGGCATCAATGACTACGACAACCCGAACTTTGTCCCGATCCAGGAAACCGAGTACAACGCCGAGCTCTATTACGGCTTCCACGTGACCAACTGGCTGACCGTGCGACCCAACCTGCAGTACGTCAAGCGCCCGGGTGGCGTGGACGAGGTGGACAACGCGCTGGTCGCAGGCTTGAAGATTCAGTCGTCGTTCTGAGGCAATATGTTGTAAATTTACGCCATATTGCGGCCGACAAGCCGCCAATCGCTGGCAAGCCAGCTTCCACGAAGGCTGTGGGATCGGGCTTGCCAGCGATGAGGCCCTCACTAACAACAAGAGTTTCCACGTCATGCCCGAGCACCCGCTACATCGCTTCTTCACCTCGCAAAGGCCCAGGCCGACTTTCGAGTGGGAGCGTTATCAGCAGCGTGATGTGCTGATCATCGATCACCCCCAATGCCAGGCGGCCTTCAGTCGCCAAGGCGCGCAGTTGCTGCACTTTCAGCCCACCGGCGAGCGCCCGTGGCTCTGGTGTGCGGCGCAGTGGCCGCAGGTCGGTGCCATTCGCGGCGGCGTGCCGGTGTGCTGGCCCTGGTATGGTCGCCATCCCAGCGAAGACATGTGGCCGGCCCACGGCTGGGCCCGCCTGCTCGACTGGAAGCTGATCGACAGCAGCGAAGACGAAGAGGGCGTGACCCTCAAATGGCGCCTGCAGCTGTGGGACTGGCAAGTGGACCTTACGGCGCGGCTGGGGCAGCGCATGGAGCTGCGGCTCAGTACCGAACATCAAGACAGCCAACCTTGTCAGTTGAGTCATGCTCTGCTGGCTTACTGGCGTATTAGTGACGTTGCTGAGATAGCGCTATCTGGGCTCGAAAACATTGAGGGGTACGACCGATTGAACCGGCAGGCCTGTCGCCAGAAAGGTGCGCTCAAGGTTCACGGTGGCTGTCAGCGGGTGTTCCCCAATGCGGCGACCGTGCAACTGCACGACCCGGCCTGGCAACGTCAACTGTGCATCGATACCGGTGACAGCGAGGACACCGTGGTCTGGCATCCGGGCAGCCGACCCTTGATGGGCGTCAGCGGCAGTGAAACCTTGGGGTTCGTTTGTGTCGAGGCGGCCAGCGGCAGCAGTGACAGCCTGAGCCTGGCGCCGGGTGAACAGGCACACCTGCGATTGCAGGCGCACCTGCTCAGTTGAGGTCGTCGTCGATCGGATAACGGCTGGCGTTGAGGCTTTCCTTGATCTTGCGCAGGTGCGGCTGGAAGTCGACGCCGCGGCGCAGGGTCATGCCGGTGGCCAGTACGTCGAGTACGGTCAGCTGGATTATGCGCGAAGTCATCGGCATATAGATGTCGGTGTCTTCGGGCAGCGGGATGTTCAGGCTAAGGCTGCAGGCCTTGGCCAGGGGCGAGTCGGCTGCGGTCAGGCCGAGTACCGATGCGCCGTTTTCCCGGGCCAGGCGTGCCACCTCGACCAGTTCGCGGGTACGGCCGGTGTAGGAGATGATCACGAACAGCTCGCCGGTGTGGGCGACCGAGGCCAGCATGCGCTGCATCAGCACATCGGCGTGCGCGGACACCGCGAGGTTGAAGCGGAAGAACTTGTGCTGGGCATCCAGGGCCACCGGGGCCGAGGCGCCGAGGCCGAAGAAGTGGATCTGGCGGGCCTGGATCAGCATGTCGACCGCACGGCTGATCAATTGTGGATCGAGTTGCTGGCAGGCGCTGTCCAACGAGGCGATGGCGCTTCCGAAGATTTTCTGGGTATAGGAGGCCGGATCGTCGTCGGCTTCCACCGCCCGGCTGACATAGGCGGCACCGCTGGCCAGGCTTTGCGCCAGCTGCAGCTTGAGCTCGGGGTAGCCGCTGACGCCGAACGAGCGGCAGAAGCGGTTGACGGTCGGCTCGCTGACCTTGGCGGCCTGGGCCAGGGCGGCAATGCTGAAGCGGGTGGCTTGCTGGGGGTTGAGCAGGATGACTTCGGCGACTTTGCGTTCGGCCTTGTTCAGCTCTTCGAGGCGTCCCTGGATCTGCTCCAGGAGGTTTCGCACACGGTCCATGGGTATATGTCCTTGGGTCGATGAGGCAGCCGGCTGGCGACAGCAGCGGGCTTTTGACACGGTGGCCTATCGTACTGATGGCATTGAAGGCACACCACTTGAATCTGTCCGCTGGGTAAAATGTTGTGGTTTTTACTACATTACCCCTTGAAAACTAGGGTTGGAAACGGTATTTCTACGTCAACTTGATAAAAGAACATACATCATGGCTGCGATCAGCGTTGAACCTTGCACCTTTGCCCTGTTTGGCGCCCTGGGCGACCTGGCCTTGCGCAAGCTGTTTCCGGCGCTCTACCAACTGGACCGCGCCGACCTGCTGCACGCCGATACCCGCATTCTGGCCCTGGCCCGCGAGCCGGGCAGCATCCAGGAGCACCTGGCCTCGATCGAGACGCACCTGCAGGAGTTCGTGCCGGCCGGGCAGGTCGAGTTCCCGGTGCTGCAGCGTTTTCTGGCGCGTCTGAACTATGTGCATATGGATTTCCTCAAGCCCGAGGATTACCAGGCCCTGGCCGAGCAGATCGGCGCCGATAGCCAGCTGATCGCCTACTTCGCAACGCCTGCGGCAGTGTATGGCGGCATTTGTGAGAACCTCGACAAGGTGGGGCTCAGCGGCCGCACCCGTGTGGTGCTGGAAAAGCCCATTGGCCATGACCTGGAGTCGTCGCGCCGGGTCAACGATGCGGTCGCCCAGTACTTCCCCGAGAACCGCGTTTATCGCATCGACCACTACCTGGGCAAGGAAACGGTACAGAACCTGATCGCCCTGCGCTTTGCCAACAGCCTGTTCGAAACCCAGTGGAACCAGAACTCCATCTCCCACGTGGAAATTACCGTGGCCGAGAAGGTCGGTATCGAGGGGCGCTGGGGGTATTTCGACAAGGCCGGGCAGCTGCGCGACATGATCCAGAACCATCTGCTGCAGCTGTTGTGCCTGATCGCGATGGACCCACCCAGCGACCTGTCCGCCGACAGCATCCGCAACGAGAAGGTCAAGGTCCTCAAGGCCCTGGCACCGATCACCGGCGAAGGCTTGAGCACCCGGGTGGTGCGTGGCCAGTACATTGCCGGCTACAGCGAAGGCAAGTCGGTGCCCGGTTACCTGGAAGAAGACAACGCCAACGCGCAGAGCGACACCGAGACCTTCGTCGCCCTGCGTGCCGATATCCGCAACTGGCGCTGGGCCGGTGTGCCGTTCTACCTGCGTACCGGCAAGCGCATGCCGCAGAAGCTGTCGCAGATCGTCATTCACTTCAAGGAAACGCCGCACTACATCTTCGCGCCGGAACAGCGTTTGCAGATAGGAAACAAGCTGATCATCCGCCTGCAGCCGGACGAAGGTATTTCCTTGAGGGTGATGACCAAGGAGCAGGGCCTGGATAAAGGCATGCAACTGCGCAGCGGGCCCTTGCAATTGAATTTTTCCGACACCTGGCGCAGCGCACGGATCCCCGATGCCTATGAGCGCTTGTTGCTGGAAGTGATGCGTGGCAACCAGAACCTGTTTGTACGCAAGGATGAAATCGAATACGCGTGGAAGTGGTGCGATCAGCTGATCGCCGGCTGGAAAGCCGCTGGCGATGCGCCCAAGCCCTATGCCGCCGGCTCCTGGGGGCCGATGAGCTCGATTGCATTGATTACCCGTGACGGGAGGTCGTGGTATGGCGATATCTGAACTGAAGCTGCCGGCAAACGTGACGGCACATGAATTCAACGCGGCGCCAGCGCTGGCCGCCGGGCTTGCCAAGGATGTTGCCGAGCAGCTGCGTGCGGCCATTTCCCGCAAGGGCGAGGCCACACTGGTGGTGTCGGGCGGACGCAGCCCGGTGGCGTTCTTCGAAGCGCTGGGCAAGCAGCCGCTGGAGTGGTCCAGGGTGTTGATTACCCTGGCCGACGAACGCTGGGTACCGGTCGAGCATGTCGACAGCAATGCCGGCCTGCTCAAGCGCCACCTGTTGACAGGCAGCGTGGCCAAGGCCCGTTTCCTGAACCTTTACCGTAGCGCGCCCAGCCTCGAGGCGGCAGCGCTGGAAGCCGACCAGGCCCTGGCCGAGTTGCCGGGTATCGACGTGCTGGTGCTGGGCATGGGCGACGACGGTCATACCGCCTCGTTGTTCCCGGGCAGCCCCCTTCTGGCAGAAGGCCTGGACCCGCACGGCAACCGTCGTTGCCTGCCGATGCTGGCGCCGAGCGTGCCGCATCAACGCCTGAGTATGACCCGCTCGTTGCTTGCCCGTGCCGGCTTCATTGCGCTGTCCGTGCAAGGCCCGGGCAAACTCGCTACCCTGCGCGCCGCGCTGGGCGGCACAGACCTGGCCGAAATGCCGATACGTGCCTTTTTACAAGACCCTCTGGAAATTTACTGGTGCCCATGAGCCAAGGACCTGCCGTCATGACCACGCTTGAACTGAAACAGCCGGGAGATTCCATGGCCGACAAAATTGCCCGGATCGATCAGATCTGCACCCAGGCGCGCATCCTGCCGGTGATCACCATCGCCCGCGAGGCCGACATCCTGCCCTTGGCGGACGCCCTGGCTGCTGGTGGTATCAGGACCCTGGAAGTGACCCTGCGCTCGCAGCACGGTCTCAAGGCCATCCAGGTACTGCGCGAGCAGCGGCCGGAGCTGTGCGTGGGCGCCGGTACCGTGCTCGATCGCAAGATGTTTGCCGCGGTCGAAGCGGCGGGCGCGCAGTTCGTGGTCACCCCAGGCATCACCCAGGACATTCTGGAGGCGGGTGTGCAGAGCGAGCTGCCATTGTTGCCGGGGATCAGCACGCCCTCGGAACTGATGATGGGTTACGCCCTGGGTTATCGGCGCTTCAAGCTGTTTCCGGCGGAAATCAGCGGCGGTGTGGCGGCGATCAAGGCGTTCGCCGGCCCGTTCGGCGATGTGCGCTTCTGCCCGACCGGCGGGGTCAACCCGGGCAATGTGCGTAACTACATGGCGTTGGCCAATGTGATGTGCGTGGGCGGTACCTGGATGCTCGACAGTGGCTGGATCAAGAATGGCGACTGGGCAAGGATCGAAGCATGCAGCGCTGAGGCACTGGCGCTGCTCGATTGAACTGAATCGTTGTGTGCTACACGGCTTTACGGTGCGCTTGGTCGGCGCGCCGTTTTTTTTGGCCTGCAGAAATGATCGCGGGGCAAGCCCGCTCCTACAGCAATCTGTAGGAGTGGGCTTGCCCCGCGATGACGTTGCTAGGCTCAGGCAGCTTTCGCAGCCTGCTGGCTCAACGAACGGTTCAGGGCACTGAACAGCGCCTTGAAGCTGGCAGTGGTGATGTTTTCATCGATGCCCACGCCATGCACCGGACGACCGCCGGCCACGCGCAGTTCGATGTAGGCCGCAGCCTTGGCGTTGGTGCCCGCGCCGATGGCGTGCTCGTTGTAGTCCATGATTTCCACGGCGACCGGCAGGCCGGCTACCAGTGCTTCGAGGGCGCCATTGCCCTTGCCGCGCCAGTGCAGGGTGGTCTCGCCTTCGCTCGACACTTCCACTTCGACCTTGCTGTTGCCGTTCTCTTCCTGCAGGCGGTGGCTGACCAGGGCGTATGGCGCGTTGGCCTGCAAGTATTCGCGGTGCAGCAGGTTGTAGATCTGCTGGGCAGTCATCTCCAGGCCCAGGCGGTCGGTTTCACCCTGTACCACCTGGCTGAATTCGATCTGCATGCGACGTGGCAGGCTGATGCCGTATTCCTGTTCGAGCAGGTAGGTGATACCGCCTTTGCCCGACTGGCTGTTGACGCGGATCACCGCCTCGTAGCTGCGGCCGATGTCGGCCGGGTCGATCGGCAGGTACGGCACTTCCCACTTGGTGTGTTCTTTCTGCTGGGTGAAGCCCTTGCGGATAGCGTCCTGGTGCGAGCCGGAGAAAGCGGTGTGAACCAGGTCGCCGACGTACGGGTGACGCGGGTGCACTGGAATCTGGTTGCATTCCTCGACGACCTTGCGCACGCCGTCGATGTCGGAGAAGTCCAGCTCCGGGTCCACACCCTGGGTGTAGAGGTTCAGTGCCAGGGTGACCAGGTCGACGTTACCGGTACGTTCGCCGTTGCCGAAAAGGCAGCCTTCGACGCGGTCGGCACCGGCCATCAGGCCCAGTTCGGTGGCGGCGACGCCCGTGCCACGGTCGTTGTGGGTGTGCAGGCTGATGATCACGCTGTCACGGCGGCTGACGTTGCGGCCGAACCACTCGATCTGGTCGGCGTAGATGTTCGGCGTCGAGACTTCGACGGTGGCCGGCAGGTTGAGGATGATCTTGTGCTCAGGCGTCGGGTTCCACACCTCGATCACGGCATCGCAGACTTCCTTGGCGAACTCGAGCTCAGTGGCGCTGAAGGTTTCAGGCGAGTACTGGAAGGTCCACTGGGTTTCAGGCTGCTGGGCGGCGTATTTGACGAACAGTTTGGCCGCGTTCACCGCGATGTCCTTCACGCCTTGCTTGTCCTGGTTGAAGACAATGCGGCGGAACGACGGGCTGGTGGCGTTGTACAGGTGGACGATGGCCTTTTTGGCACCGCGCAGGGATTCGAAGGTGCGGGCGATGAGGTCTTCACGGGCCTGGGTCAACACCTGGATGGTGGTGTCGTCAGGGATGTGACCGTCTTCGATCAGGGTGCGCACGAAGTCGAAATCGGTCTGCGAGGCAGAAGGGAACGACGCTTCGATTTCTTTCACGCCGACGCTGACCAGGGTTTTCCAGAAACGCAGCTTCTTCACCGCATCCATCGGCTCGATCAGCGACTGGTTGCCGTCGCGCAGGTCGGAGCTGCACCAGATCGGCGCCTGGGTGATGGTCTTCGATGGCCAGGTACGGTCAGGCAAGTTGACGGTAGGGAAGGCGCTGTATTTTTTCGAAGGGTCTTTGAGCATGGTCATGAAAGCAATCCTTGAATGTGCGGCCTGGAAAGGGGCCCGCCGAATGAAATCGAGATGAAAGGGCGAGGCGACGCGATTCAGCTTGGTAGTCGTGCACTGACCAGGCAGAGGCTGCGATGTTGACGAAGCAGGATGAGGGTTTGAAAGGTCTTCATGGCTTCAACCCTAACCAGTGGGGTTGAAGTTGACAAGCCTTGAAAAAAAATTGAGAGAAATGCTTAAAAAGCAGAATTTATCGAGATTTTATGGCTGTTTTTAAATAAAAAGACCGCGCCAGTTGCGCGGTCTTTTTGAATGGCGCAAGCCAGTTGTCAGGGCTGGAAGGCGCCGATGAAAATGGCCGGGTCGACCCGCGCATCGTTGAGACTGACGTTCCAGTGCATGTGCGGGCCAGTAGCGCGTCCGGTGGAGCCGACCTTGCCGACCACGGCGCCGCGGCTGAGCAGCTGCCCCGGTTTCACATCGATCTTCGACATGTGGCAGAACATGCTGATAAAGCCCTGGCCATGGTCGACGAAGACGGTGTTGCCGTTGAAGAAGTAGTTGCCGACCAGGATCACCTTGCCATTGGCCGGGGTCTTGATCGGCGTACCGGCCGGCACGGCGAAATCCAGGCCGGCGTGAGGGTTGCGCTCTTCGCCATTGAAGAAGCGGCGCACGCCGAACTTGCTCGACAGCGGGCCGCTGACCGGCTTGTCGAGGATCAGGTTGCTCGGCAGGTTCGGGCTGAAGCTGCGATAGGCCTTGAGCTGCTCGGCAAGCTCGGCATCGATGCGCTTGAGGTCGGCTGGGTCGGGGTTGACCTGGCGCTTGTTCTTAAGGGTGATGCGTTGCTCGGGGTACTTCTTGCTGCCAACTGTAAAGTTCAAGGTCCTTGAACCCTGGGTGATCTGCGCTGGGCCGGGTTTTTGGGTCAGTGGCAGGCCGACGATGGCCAGCCAGTTGTCCTGTTCCTTGACCACCAGTACCGGCTTGCCGTCAAAGCGTGCGCTTGGTGCCTGGGCGGCCGGGCCCAGATTAACGACGGCGACGCCACCGGGCACGGGCTTGTTCAGTTGGCGGGTGATGTAGCTGGCCTGAACGGTGCCGGCGAACATCAGGCACAGCAGAAACAGCGGGGCAAACAGACGGGGCATGGTTCAATCCAGTAGAGAGAGCGTGACCGGGGTCAGGTGATTGTCTTCGACCCGCACCTGCAGTTCGCCTTCGCCCAGGCGGGCGGTCAGGCGTTGGCCGTTGCGGGTCTGCTCAGCGCTGCGAATGGCCTGGCCGCGCTCGTCGAGCAGGATGCTGTAGCCGCGCCCGAGGGTCGCCAGCGGGCTGACCACGTGCAGGGTCTGCACCTGGGCCTGCAGGCGCTGGCGGCGATCCTTGAGCGTTTCGCGCATGGCTCGTGGCAAGCGTTCGGCCAGGCTGTCGAGGCGTTGCTTGAGCAGTGCCAGGGTACGCCCCGGATGTTGTGCGGCCAGGCGCGTATCGAGACGGGCCAGACGTTCGCGACGCTGGTTCAGGCGTTGCTCGAACGCCCGGCGCAGGCGCATGTCCAGGTCGTCCAGGCGCTGGGCCTGTTGGCGCAGGCGTTCACCTGGATGACGCAGGCGTCGGGTGAGGCTGTCCAGGCGCAGGCGGTTATGGGTCAGCCGGCTCTGGATACGCAGCAGCAGGCGACGCTTGAGGCTGTCGATGCGCCGCTGCAGGTCGCTGCTGTCCGGGGCCAGCAATTCGGCGGCGGCCGAAGGCGTGGGGGCGCGAACATCGGCGACGAAGTCACTGATCGAAACGTCGGTTTCATGGCCCACCGCGCTGACGATGGGCGTGACGCAGGCGGCGATGGCCCGGGCCACGGCCTCTTCGTTGAAGCACCAGAGGTCTTCCAGCGAGCCGCCGCCACGGGCCAGGATCAGCGCGTCGAAGCCGCGGCTGTCGGCCAGCTGCAGGGCGCGGACGATCTGATTGATCGCCTCGCGGCCCTGGACCGCGGTGGGGATCAGGGTGAGCTCGACCTGTGGCGCGCGGCGGCGGAACACACTGATGATGTCGCGGATCACCGCGCCGGTAGGCGAGCTGACGATACCGATGCGCTGCGGGTGGGCGGGCAGGCCAACCTTATTCTCGGCACTGAACAGGCCCTCGGCGCCGAGCTTTTCCTTCAATGCCTCGAAGGCCAGGCGCAGCGCACCGTCACCGGCAGGCTCGACGGTATCGAGAATCAGCTGATAGTCGCCGCGGCCCTCGAACAGCGAAACCTTGCCGCGCACCTTGACCGCCAGACCGTCGCGCAGGGCCTGGCGCACCCGCGCTGCGTTCTGGCGGAACAGCGCACAGCGCACCTGGGCGCCGCTGTCCTTGAGAGTGAAATAGACGTGACCGGAGGCCGGGCGGGCGAGGTTGGAGATCTCGCCTTCGACCCAGACATTGCGGAACACGTCCTCGAGCAGCACCCGGGCGCGGCCGTTGAGTTGGCTGACGGTGAGGACTTCGCGGTCCAGACCGAGTCTTTCGAAGGGGTCTTTGATCATGGGCGGCATCATAATGTGTAGGAGCGGGCTTGTCCCGCGATGCGAGGTGACCAGGAAGGTGATTGCGGGGCAAGCCAGCTCCCACCGAGCTAACTAATCAAGACAGTTGCTCCTGCCCGCCAGGTTGAGGTCATCTGAGCTATGCCGTTTCAAGATGTCTAGTGAAGATATTGCAGTAGTCGGCATGGCTTGTCGGTGGCTAAAGTGGCTCGGAATTGATCAAGGACTGAACTCTCCATGCTTTCCACCTTTGTTCTGGAGCTGCCATTTACCGCATTCGACTGGGTATTCATCACCCTGGGGATCGGCGTGGCGTACATCGTTTTCGGCATTGCCGGTTTCGGCACTGCATTGGTCGCGGGCCCTGTGCTGATCCACTTCATGCCCCTGTCGCGCATCATTCCACTGCTGGTGTTGCTGGATTTCGTTGCGGCCTTCGGTAACTGGCTGCCTTCCCGCAAGGCTGTGGTGCGCGCTGAACTGTTGCGCCTGCTGCCCTGCATGGCCGTGGGCTGCAGCCTGGGCGTGCTGTTCCTGCTCCGGCTCAAGTCCGAGTGGCTGCTGTTGTCGATGGGGGTGTTCGTCTGTGCTTATGCGTTGTACAGCCTGGCGGTACGGGCCAGGCCCAGGCGACTGTCGGCAGGCTGGTCGGTGCCGGCCGGTGTGGTAGGAGGGCTGTTCGGGGCCTTGTTCGGGAGTGGCGGTTTTCTCTATGCGCTTTATCTCAATGCCCGCGTGGCATCGGTCGAGCAGGCCCGGGCGACGCAAAGCGCTTTGATCAGTTGCAGCACCGTGGTTCGCCTGGGCTTGTTCCTGTTGGCGGGTGTGTACGCCGATGGCACCTTGTTGCTGCTGGCCTTGTTGCTGGTGCCGATGATGGCGGCAGGCCTGTGGCTGTCACGGCGCCTGACCCTGAACATGTCCCGCGAAACCTTTGTGCGCCTGGTGACCTGGCTGGTGCTGTGCAGCGGCATTGCCCTGATCGGTCGCTACTTGAGTGAGGTAAACTGGCGGCTTTGAGCATGTTTGGCTGCCGTCATGATTACCCAGAGCATCATTGTCCCGAAGATCTCCACTGTCCCTGTGCATGAGCCCCGCGCCCGGGCCATCCTGCGCTGGCTGGTGCGCGAGAAGGTCATCGAGGAGCAGTTGAGCACCTGTGGCAGTACCGGCAACCGCATGGCGTATGCGATTGCCGAAGGTGCGCGCAAAGTGGTCGAGCGTCCGGAGCTGCTGCCCTTCGGTCAGCCGGTCAATGGCCTTGAAGTCATCACCAAGCGCTGCATCTATACCCCGCTTGACGGCTTTCTCGAAGAAGCCGGCTGCGCCGAATGCCGCAAGGAAGTGGGCGTGGCGCTGTTCGAAAGCCTGGAAGAGTGGATGCCGGGGCAGACCGACAATTTCATTTGCCCGTTGTGCGGCCATGAAGACGACATCAACGGCTTTCTGTTCCTGCAGCCCTGCGCGTTTTCCAATTTGGGTTTCATCTTCAACAACTGGAGCGAAGCGGGTTTCAAGCAAGCGTTTCTCGATGACTTCGCCGACTGGCTGGACCAGCCGGTGGCCGTGGTGCAGGTAGTGCGCGCAGGCAACTGACCGAAGGGCCATCTTTACATTGAGCGAAGGGCTCTGGATGAGTATAATGGCGCGCTTCCATTTTTCCCGCCCGGGAGCCCCCGCGATGCTGCGTATCAGCCAAGAAGCCCTGACCTTCGACGACATTCTCCTAGTGCCTGGTTATTCAGAGGTGCTACCCAATGAAGTCAGTCTCAAGACCCGTTTGACCCGTGGCATCGAGCTGAACATTCCGTTGGTTTCCGCCGCCATGGACACCGTGACCGAAGCCCGTCTGGCCATCGCCATGGCCCAGGAAGGCGGCATCGGCATCATCCACAAGAACATGACCATCGAGCAGCAAGCTGCCGAAGTGCGCAAGGTCAAGAAGTTCGAAGCCGGTGTGGTCAAGGACCCTATCACCATCGAGGCCGACGCCACGGTACGTGACCTGTTCGAACTGACCCGCCTGAACAACATCTCCGGCGTTCCGGTGCTGCACAACGGTGACCTGGTCGGTATCGTCACCTCCCGCGACGTACGTTTCGAAAGCCGCCTGGACGCCAGCGTCCGTGAAGTGATGACGCCAAAAGAGCGCCTGGTCACTGTCAAGGAAGGCGCCGACAAGAACGAAGCGCGCGAGCTGCTGCACAAGCACCGCATCGAACGCGTCCTGATCGTCGACGACAAATTCGCCCTCAAGGGCATGATGACCGTCAACGATATCGAGAAGGCCAAAGCCTACCCGCTGGCCAGCAAGGACGACCAGGGTCGCCTGCGCGTCGGCGCTGCCGTCGGTACCGGCAAAGACACCGCTGATCGCGTTTCGGCCCTGGTTGCCGCCGGTGTGGACGTGGTGGTGGTCGATACTGCCCACGGTCACTCCAAGGGCGTTATCGACCGCGTTCGCTGGGTCAAGGAAAACTTCCCGCAGGTCCAGGTCATCGGCGGCAACATCGCCACTGGCGCCGCTGCCAAGGCCCTGGCTGAAGCCGGCGCCGATGCCGTCAAGGTCGGTATCGGCCCAGGCTCGATCTGCACCACCCGCATCGTCGCCGGTGTCGGCGTTCCGCAGATCAGCGCCATCGCCAATGTTGCCGCTGCACTGGAAGGCACTGGAATCCCATTGATCGCCGACGGTGGCATTCGCTTCTCCGGTGACCTGTCCAAGGCCATCGTTGCCGGTGCCTCGGCTGTGATGATGGGCTCGATGTTCGCCGGTACCGAAGAAGCACCGGGCGAGATCGAACTGTTCCAGGGCCGTTCGTACAAGGCTTACCGCGGCATGGGCTCGCTGGGTGCAATGTCCCAGGCCCAGGGCTCTTCGGACCGCTACTTCCAGGACTCCTCGGCCGGTGCCGAGAAGCTGGTTCCGGAAGGTATCGAAGGTCGTGTGCCGTACAAGGGCACCCTGACCGCGATCATTCACCAACTGATGGGTGGCCTGCGTTCCTCGATGGGTTACACCGGCAGCGCCAACATCGAAGAGATGCGTACCAAGCCTGAGTTCGTGCGCATCACCGGTGCCGGTATGGCCGAATCCCATGTACATGACGTACAGATCACCAAAGAAGCGCCAAACTACCGGGTGGGCTAACACCTCCTGTCGCACGTTTCGAGCTTCCCGCTACAAGCGGTAGTTGCGCTGCAGCAGCTACCGCGTTTTCCCCGATCAACTTGCAGCTTGCGGCTTGAGGCTTGCAGCTGCATCAGAGATTGAGTCATGGCCCTCGATATTCACGCTCACCGAATCCTGATCCTCGACTTCGGTTCCCAATACACCCAGCTGATTGCCCGCCGCGTGCGCGAGATCGGCGTGTACTGCGAACTGCACCCGTTCGACATGGACGACGAAGCGATTCGCGAATTCGCTCCGCGCGGCATCATTCTGGCCGGCGGCCCCGAGTCCGTGCATGAAGCCGATAGCCCGCGCGCCCCGCAGGCCGTCTGGGACCTGGGCGTACCGGTGTTCGGCATCTGCTACGGCATGCAGACCATGGCCGAGCAACTGGGCGGCAAGGTCGAAGGCTCCGAGCTGCGCGAATTCGGCTATGCCCGCGTTGACGTAGTCGGCAAGAGCCGTCTGCTGGACGGCATCGAAGACCACGTCGATGCCGACGGCGTCCTCGGCCTGGACGTCTGGATGAGCCACGGTGACAAGGTCACCATCATCCCTGAAGACTTCCACATCCTGGCCAGCACCCCAAGCTGCCCGATCGCCGGCATGGCCGACGACAAGCGTGGCTACTACGGCGTGCAGTTCCACCCGGAAGTGACCCACACCAAGCAGGGCGGTCGCATCCTCTCGCGCTTCATCCTCGACATCTGCGGCTGCGAAGCCCTGTGGACCCCGTCGCACATCGCTGACGACGCCATCGCCCAGATCCGCGCCCAGGTTGGCAGCGACAACGTACTGCTCGGCTTGTCCGGCGGCGTTGACTCCTCGGTGGTTGCAGCCCTGCTGCACAAGGCCATCGGCGACCAGCTGACCTGCGTCTTCGTCGACAACGGCCTGCTGCGCCTGCACGAAGGCGAGCAAGTGATGGCCATGTTCGCCGAGAACATGGGCGTCAAGGTGATTCGCGCCAACGCCGAAGACCAGTTCCTGAACAACCTGGCCGGCGAAGCCGACCCAGAGAAGAAGCGCAAGATCATCGGTCGCACCTTCATCGACGTGTTCGATGCCGAGTCGAGCAAGCTGCACAACATCAAGTACCTGGCCCAGGGCACCATCTACCCGGACGTGATCGAGTCGGCTGGCGCCAAGAGCGGCAAGGCGCACGTGATCAAGTCGCACCACAATGTGGGCGGCCTGCCGGAAGAGATGAACCTCAAGCTGGTCGAGCCACTGCGCGAGCTGTTCAAGGACGAGGTTCGTCGCCTTGGCCTGGAGCTGGGCCTGCCGTACGACATGGTCTACCGTCACCCTTTCCCTGGCCCGGGCCTGGGTGTGCGCATCCTCGGTGAAGTGAAGAAGGAATACGCCGACCTGCTGCGTCGCGCCGACCACATCTTCATCGAAGAACTGCGCAAGGCCGACTGGTATCACAAAGTCAGCCAGGCGTTCGTGGTGTTCCAGCCGGTGAAATCGGTGGGCGTCGTCGGTGACGGCCGTCGTTACGCCTGGGTCGTGGCCCTGCGTGCAGTAGAAACCATCGACTTCATGACCGCACGTTGGGCGCACCTGCCTTACGAGCTGCTGGAAACCGTCAGCGGCCGGATCATCAACGAGATCGAAGGCATCTCCCGCGTCACCTACGACGTGTCGAGCAAGCCGCCAGCGACCATCGAGTGGGAATGATCCCGCTGGCAGGTTGAGAAACGCCATGTTCCTTCGGGGCATGGCGTTTTTTTTGGGTTGCAGTTCCACTGCTGCAGCCAGCCCCCTGCGGCAACTCTTCACTTAATCTTTCTCAATTGCAGGTGTATCGTATTCGCCCTTCATCGCCGGTCCACACGCGCCGGCATGTTGTTCCTGGCATTACGAGGTACCTGCTGCATGTCTTTTACCCGGCGACAAATTCTTGGTGGCCTGACCGGCCTGGTGGCGATCGGCCTGGGCGCTGGAGGCGCGGCTCGCTACTGGCTGGGGCGCCCGGATCCGAATGCCGGGCACGACTACGAGTTGATCGCTGCGCCCCTGGATGTGGAATTGGTGTCGGGCTTCAAGACCGAGGCCTGGGCCTTTGGCCCATCGGCGCCAGGTACCGAGTTGCGGGTGCGCCAGGGCGAATGGCTGCGGGTTCGGTTCATCAACCACCTGCCGGTGCCGACCACCATTCACTGGCACGGTATCCGCCTGCCGCTGGAGATGGACGGGGTGCCGTACGTCTCGCAACTGCCGGTGCTGCCGGGCGAGTACTTCGATTACAAGTTCCGCGTGCCCGACGCCGGCAGCTTTTGGTACCACCCCCATGTGAACAGTTCCGAGGAGCTGGGCCGTGGGCTGGTAGGGCCGCTGATCGTCGAGGAGCGCGAGCCGACCGGCTTCAAGCACGAGCGCACCCTGAGCCTGAAAAACTGGCATGTGGACGAGCAGGGCGCCTACCTGCCGTTCAGTATTCCACGCGAGGCGGCGCGCGGCGGCACGGCCGGGCGGTTGATCACCATCAACGGCCAGGCCAACGCCGTGGTCGATATGCCAGCCGGGCAGATCGTGCGGGTTCGCCTGCTCAATCTGGACAACACCCTGACCTATCGCATCAACCTCAAGGGCAACTTCGAGGCGAAGGTGTATGCGCTCGATGGCAATCCTGTCACCCCGCGTCCGCTGGGCAAGGCGTACTGGCTGGGCCCTGGCATGCGTATCTGCCTGGCAATCAAGATGCCACCGGCCGGTGAGGAAATCTCCCTGCGCGACGGATCGGTACGCCTGGGCACCCTGCGTTCGGTGCCCAGCAACGAGGCGCCGGGTACCTGGCCAGCGGCACTGCCGGCCAATCCGATTGCCGAGCCGGACCTGGCCAATGCCGAGAAGATCAATTTTAATTTCGAGTGGGTCGGATCGGTGTCGGTGAATACCGACAACGGCGCACCACCGAGCCTCTGGCAGATCAATGGCAAGGCCTGGGACATCACCGACAAGACCTGCGCCGACCGGCCGATTGCCACCTTGCAGAAGGGCAAGAGCTACATCTTCGAACTGAAGAACATGACCCAGTACCAGCACCCGATACATCTGCATGGCATGAGTTTCAAGGTGATCGGCTCCAATCGGCACAAAATTGACGAGCCGTGGTTCACCGACACCTATCTGCTTGGCAAGAACGAGCGCGCCCAAGTGGCGCTGGTGGCGGATAACCCGGGTACCTGGATGTTCCATTGCCACGTGATCGATCACATGGAAACCGGCCTGATGGCCGCGATCGAGGTGGTGTGATGCGTCAGCCGCTCATTATTGATCGCAGCCGCGATCAGGAATTCATGCGCCAGGCCCTCGACCTGGCAGCCCAAGGTGCCGCCATGGGCGAAGTGCCGGTGGGGGCGGTGCTGGTGCAGCATGGCCAGGTCATTGGCCGCGGCTTCAACTGCCCGATCAGTGGCAGCGATCCCAGTGCCCATGCCGAGATGGTCGCTATCCGGGCGGCGGCCCTGGCCGCGAGCAACTATCGGCTGCCGGGCAGCACCCTCTACGTCACCCTGGAGCCCTGCAGCATGTGCGCCGGGCTGATCGTGCACTCGCGCATCACCCGGGTGGTGTACGGCGCCCTGGAGCCCAAGGCGGGCGTGGTGCAGAGCCAGGGACAGTTCTTCACCCAGGGGTTTCTCAATCATCGGGTGGTGTTCGAGGGCGGGGTGTTGGCGCAGGAGTGTGGGGCGATATTGTCGGCGTTCTTCAAGGCGCGTCGGGGGTAGGGCCAGCGAGGGAGCTGGGACGCTATCGCAGGGCAAGCCCGCTCCTGCAGTACGGTCGTTTCTATAGTGGTGGGGAGGGCTCGGGCGGCTTGGTCTTGTCGACGCCTGGCATATGCAGGCTGCCCTCGGCCACCTGGCTGCCTTCGAGCTGCGGCTGGGTCACCCAGGTGAGGATGTCGTAGTAACGACGGATGTTGGCCACGAAGTGCACGGGTTCGCCGCCGCGGGCGTAGCCGTAGCGGGTCTTGCTGTACCACTGCTTCTGCGACAGGCGTGGCAGCATTTTCTTCACGTCCAGCCACTTGTTAGGGTTCAGGCCTTCGCGCTGGGCCAGCTTGCGGGCATCGTCCAGGTGGCCGCCGCCCACGTTATAGGCCGCCAGCGCGAACCAGGTGCGGTCCGGTTCCTTGATCTTGTCGTCGAGCAGGGATTTGACGTACACGAAGTACTTGGCTCCGCCGCGGATGCTCTGCACCGGGTCCAGGCGGTTGGACACGCCCATGGCCTGGGCGGTGCGCTGGGTCAGCATCATCAGGCCGCGGACGCCGGTCTTGGAAGTGACTTCAGCCTGCCACATCGATTCCTGGTAGCCGATCGCCGCCAGCAGGCGCCAGTCGACCTGTTCTTTCTTGGCGTATTCCTTGAAATGCTTCTCGTAGCGGGGCAGGCGCTGCTGCAAGTGCTGGGCGAAGGTGTAGGCGCCTACATAGCCGAGCACATCGACATGGCCGTAATAGCGGTCTTTCAGGCGCTGCAGGGTGCCATTCTTCTGCACCTTGTCGAGAAACTCGTTGATCTCGTTGAGTAGGCTGTTGTCCTCGCCGGCCGCCACGGCCCAGCGCTGGTCGCGGGAGTCACCCAGGTCGAAGGCCACCCGCACCTTTGGGAAGTACACCTGGTTCATGGCCAGCTCATTGGAGTCGACCAGGGTCAGGTCGATCTGGCCTTCATCGACCATGCGCAGCAGGTCGACCACCTCGACGGCATCGGACTCTTCGTATTCCAGGGCGGGGTACTGCTTCTTGAGCTCCGCCAGTTGTTCGGCGTGGGTACTGCCCTTGAGCACCATGATCTTCTTGCCGATCAGGTCCTTGGCGTCGGTTGGACGCGAGCGACCGTTGCGGTAGATGATCTGTGGGGTCACTTCCAGGTAGGGATGGGAAAAGCGTACCTGGGACTTGCGCTGTTCGCTGCTGACCAGTCCGGCGGCTGCCAGGACCGGGCCTGACGGTTTGCCGAGCTGGTCGAACAGCTCGTCGAGGTTGTCGGCGGTCTCTATCTTCAGCTCCACCCCCAGGTCATCGGCAAAGCGCTTGACCAGCTCGTATTCGAAGCCGGTTTCGCCGTTGCGGTCCTGGAAGTAGGTCGCGGGGCTGTTGCGGGTGATCACGCGCAGCACGCCGTCCTCCTTGACGCGCTCCAGGGTGCTGGGTTTTTCAACGCAGGCACCGAGCATCAGGAAGAGTCCGGTTGCGATGAGCCATCTGGCGCAGCGCTGGCGTAAAGCGGTATGGGCGAACATAGGTTGCAGTATACGCAAAGGACCGGCCCCGCCATATCTCGACAACCGATAGCTTGTCTGCTAGCGGTCTTTGCACCGAGGGTGGCGGGTTTGCCGCGAACCTGCGGTTTTTTGACCCCCAAGTCCGGTTTGTTCCGCCGACACGCGGCCGCGTCAGAATGCTGTGTTTCGGGTGCCGGAACCCTCGGATTTAGGCTAGAATGCACGGCCTCTAAGCACACCCCCTTCCTGAGGCTGTCCCGACGATGTTGATCCTGCGCGGCGCTCCTGCCCTTTCTGCCTTTCGCCACGGTAAATTACTCGAGCAATTGAGCCAGAAAGTCCCCGCTGTTAGTGGTTTGTATGCTGAATTCGCTCATTTCGCCGAAGTAGACGGCGATCTGACCGCCGACCAACAGCACGTGCTTGCGCGTCTGCTCAAGTACGGTCCGAGCGTACCGGTACAGGAGCCGACCGGGCGCCTGTTCCTGGTCATGCCTCGATTCGGCACCATCTCGCCCTGGTCGAGCAAGGCCAGCGACATCGCCCACAACTGCGGTCTGGAGAACGTCCGGCGCCTGGAGCGCGGTATCGCGTTCTATGTCAATGGCTCACTGAGCGACGCCGACGCTGCCATCGTCGCCGACGTGCTGCACGACCGTATGACCCAGGTCGTACTCACCCGGCTTGAAGAGGCCGCCGGCCTGTTCAGCCACGCCCAGCCCAAGCCGATGACCTCCGTGGACATCCTCGGCGGTGGCCGCGCCGCGCTGGCCCAGGCCAACGTCGATCTGGGCCTGGCCCTGGCCGAAGACGAGATCGACTACCTGGTCGACGCCTTCCAGGGCCTCAAGCGCAACCCCAATGACATCGAACTGATGATGTTCGCCCAGGCCAACTCCGAGCATTGCCGTCACAAGATCTTCAACGCCAGTTGGGATATCGACGGCGAAAGCCAGGAAAAAAGCCTGTTCGGCATGATCAAGAACACCTATCAGATGCACAACGAAGGTGTATTGTCTGCTTACAAGGACAATGCCTCGGTCATCGTGGGCAACGTCGCCGGCCGCTTCTTCCCGAATCCTGAAACCCGCCAGTACGGCGCGGTACAGGAGCCGGTGCACATCCTGATGAAGGTCGAGACCCACAACCACCCGACCGCCATTTCGCCGTTCTCCGGTGCTTCCACCGGTTCCGGTGGCGAGATCCGCGATGAAGGTGCGACCGGTCGCGGCGCCAAGCCAAAAGCCGGCCTGACCGGCTTCACCGTTTCCAACCTGCAGATCCCGGGCTTCGAACAGCCCTGGGAGAAGGCCTACGGCAAGCCAGATCGCATTGTCAACGCCCTGGACATCATGATTGACGGCCCGCTCGGTGGCGCGGCCTTCAACAACGAGTTCGGCCGTCCGGCGCTGACGGGCTACTTCCGTACCTTCGAGCAGTCGATCAACACCCCCCATGGCGAAGAAGTGCGCGGCTACCACAAGCCGATCATGCTGGCCGGCGGCATGGGCAACATCCGCGAAGACCACGTCCAGAAGGGCGAGATCACTGTCGGCGCCAAGCTGATTGTCCTCGGTGGCCCGGCCATGCTGATCGGCCTGGGTGGTGGCGCGGCATCGTCGGTCGACACCGGCGCCAGCTCCGCTGACCTCGACTTCGCCTCGGTGCAGCGCGAGAACCCTGAAATGGAACGCCGCTGCCAGGAGGTCATCGACCGTTGCTGGCAGCTGGGCGACAGCAACCCGATCGCCTTCATCCACGACGTCGGCGCGGGCGGCATCTCCAACGCCTTCCCCGAACTGGTCAACGACGGTGGCCGCGGTGGCCGCTTCGAACTGCGCAACGTGCCCAACGACGAGCCGGGCATGGCCCCGCACGAAATCTGGAGCAACGAGTCCCAGGAGCGCTACGTGCTGGCGGTCGACGCGGCCGACTTCGAGCGCTTCAAGGCCATTTGCGAGCGCGAGCGTTGCCCGTTCGCGGTCGTTGGCGAAGCCACTGCCGAGCCGCACCTGACCGTCACCGACAGCCACTTCGGCAACAGCCCTGTGGACATGCCGCTGGATGTGCTGCTGGGCAAGCCGCCACGCATGCACCGTTCGGTCACCCGCGAATCGGAGCTGGGCGACGATTTCGATCCAAGCACCCTGGAACTGCAAGACTCCGTCGAGCGCGTCCTGCGTCACCCGGCCGTGGCCAGCAAGAGCTTCCTGATCACCATCGGCGACCGCACCATTACCGGCCTGGTTGCCCGCGACCAGATGGTAGGGCCGTGGCAGGTTCCCGTGGCCGACGTTGCCGTCACCGCCACCAGCTTCGACGTCTACACCGGTGAAGCCATGGCCATGGGCGAGCGCACGCCGCTGGCCCTGCTGGACGCACCGGCCTCGGGTCGCATGGCCATCGGCGAGACGCTGACCAACATGGCTGCCTCGCGCATCGAGAAGCTGTCCGACATCAAGCTGTCGGCCAACTGGATGTCGGCTGCCGGTCACCCGGGTGAAGACGCGCGCCTGTATGACACCGTCAAGGCCGTGGGCATGGAACTGTGCCCTGAACTGGGCCTGACCATTCCGGTGGGCAAGGACTCCATGTCCATGAAGACCCGCTGGAGCGAAGAGGGTGCGGAAAAAGCCGTTACCTCGCCGCTGTCGCTGATCGTCACCGGTTTCGCACCGGTCACCGATATCCGCAAGACCCTGACCCCTGAACTGCGCATGGACAAGGGCGAAACCGATCTGATCCTGATCGACCTCGGCCGCGGCAAGAACCGCATGGGCGCCTCGATCCTGGCCCAGACCCACGCCAAACTCGGCAGCCAGGCCCCGGACGTCGACGATGCCGAAGACCTCAAGGCCTTCTTCGCCGTGATCCAGGGCCTGAACGCCGACGGTCACCTGCTGGCCTATCACGACCGCTCCGACGGCGGCCTGATGACCACGGTGCTGGAAATGGCCTTCGCCGGTCATTGCGGCCTGGAGCTGGAACTCGACACCCTGACCAGCAAGCGTGAAAAAATATCGGCCATCCTCTTCAACGAAGAGCTGGGTGCAGTGATCCAGGTGCGCCAGGATGCTACCCCGGACGTGCTGGCACAGTTCAGCGCCGCCGGCCTTGGCGAAGACTGCGTCGCGGTGATCGGCCAGCCGATCAACAACGGCGAAGTCCTGATCAAGCTGGCCGGTGACGAGTTGTTCAAGGGCGACCGTCGCTTGCTGCAGCGCCAGTGGGCTGAAACCAGCTACAAGATCCAGCGCCTGCGCGACAACGCCGAATGCGCCGACCAGGAATTCGACGTCCTGCTCGAAGAAGACAACCCGGGCCTGTCGGTCAAGCTTGGCTTCGACGTCAACGACAATATCGCGGCGCCGTACATCAAGAAGGGCATCCGTCCCCAGGTGGCGGTGCTGCGTGAGCAGGGCGTCAACGGCCAGGTCGAGATGGCCGCTGCCTTCGACCGCGCTGGCTTCAACGCCATCGACGTGCACATGAGCGATATCCTCGCAGGTCGCGTCGACCTCAACGAGTTCAAGGGCCTGGTTGCCTGCGGTGGCTTCTCGTACGGTGACGTACTGGGCGCCGGTGAGGGCTGGGCCAAGTCGGCCCTGTTCAACAGCCGTGCCCGTGACGCCTTCCAGGGCTTCTTCGAGCGTACCGACAGCTTCGCCCTGGGTGTGTGCAACGGTTGCCAGATGATGTCCAACCTGCATGAGCTGATCCCGGGCAGCGAGATGTGGCCGCACTTCGTGCGTAACCGCTCCGAGCAGTTCGAAGCCCGTGTGGCCATGGTCGAAGTGCAGAAGTCGAACTCGATCTTCCTGCAGGGCATGGCTGGTTCGCGCATGCCGATCGCCATCGCCCACGGTGAAGGCCATGCCGAGTTCGCCAGCGAAGAAGCCCTGCTGCAGGCCGATCTGTCCGGTACCGTGGCCCTGCGTTTCGTCGACAACCATGGCAAGGTCACCGAGACCTACCCGGCCAACCCGAACGGCTCGCCGCGCGGGATCACCGGTCTTACCAGCCGCGACGGTCGCGTCACCATCATGATGCCGCACCCTGAGCGGGTCTTCCGTGCCGTGCAGAACTCGTGGCGTCCGGATGACTGGAACGAAGACGCGGCGTGGATGCGCATGTTCCGCAACGCGCGGGTCTGGGTGAACTAAGGGTGTACAAGCTCGCTTTCTTCGTCCCGCCCAGCCATGTGGAGGCCGTCAAGACGGCGGTGTTCGCCGCAGGCGGCGGACGCATCGGCGACTACGACTGCTGCGCCTGGCAGGTGTTGGGCCAGGGCCAGTTTCGTCCGTTGGACGGCAGCCAGCCGTTCATCGGGCAAACCGGTGTCGTCGAGCAGGTCGAAGAATGGCGGGTGGAGCTGGTGGTAGCCGATGCATGGATTGCCTCGGTGGTCGCCGCGCTCAAACAGAGCCACCCTTACCAAACCCCGGCCTATGAGGTCTGGCAGCTCGCAGACTTTTGATGCCACTAAAAAAGCCGCGACCGGTGTTGAATCGGCCGCGGCTTTTTTGTGCCTGTACGGCAGGCGTGGATTAGTGGCGGTTGCCAGGCTGATGGATACTCGATGCCACGGTGGTGGTCCGGTCGTGGCCACTGGTGCGAACCAGCCCCAGGTCTACCGGCGTTTCGCCGGAGGTACTGCTGTTACCGGGTTTGTAGGCGTCGATCAGTCCGGTGATCAGGTCCACCGGTGCCTTGGAGGCATTGATGCCCACCTCGCGGCGGTAGTCACGGCCGTTCAGGGTCTGCTGGGTGACCGGGCCTGAACCCAGTTCAACCTTGCCTTTGGCGGTCTGCAGTCGGGCACCGGACAACTCGGTGGCGCCGGCGACATCCAGGTGGATGCCGTCGCGGCCACTGAGTGTGCTCTGGCTGGCCACCGATTCGCTTTGGGCGTGCTCAAGCTTGAAGTTGAAGGTCGGAGACAGGTTCGGATCGACTTTTTGTACCGCTGGCCCGACGGCTTTCTCGGCTTTGCTACCCAGCGGACCGGCAACGGATTTGGCGGCATTGATATAGCCCTGGGGGTTCTTCTCCTTGCTCAATCGTGCGTCGGCTTCCACTTTCAAGGCGTTGATACGGTCTTGACGGCTGGCGACGCGCAAGTTGCCGCCAATCTCGCCGTCGATTTTCCCGGCATCGATGCGCACGCCTTCAAGACGCGTATCGAGCAGGCTGTTGAGGGCGAGGTGTTGGGCGCGCCACTGGCTGTTCTGGTGGGTGAGGTTGTCGCGTTGGTCAATGTTCACCTGAACGCGGCCATACAGCCCTCGTTTGGCGTCTTCTGGCGTAGCGCCTGGCGTGCTGTTGATGCCTGCACCTGCGGTCAGCTCCAGGTTGTCGCGATGTTCGCTGCTGCTGGCTGCTTCGATCAATAGGCCGCCATTGGTGGCATTGACGGCCACTTTGTCTGCCGAGACGTTCAGGCCCTGCAGATGCACGGCATCGTCCTGAAGGCCGGCACTGCGGATGCTCACCTTGTCGGATGCGAACCACTGTGCCCCGGTAGCGGTGCTGCTGGTCTCGTCAATGCGCCCGGAGCCGAAATGCCCGCCCAGGCCGCCGCCCTTGCCGTCGGCGGATGTCTTGCCCGCCAGCTCAAGGCCGCCTCCCAGGCTGCTGCCCTGGGCGCGGCGGGTGTCGGTGGCAGCCTTGACCTGCACCGGTCCGTCTGCTTCCAGGGTGACGTTGGCGACCTTGTTGCCGGTGCTGCCGATACCGGTGCCGACCAATTCCAGCGTACCGCCCGACTTGAGCAGGACATCCCCCTTGGCATCGATCTGTGCGACCCGGGCCTGGGTGTCGACGCGTTCGCTTTTTTTCTGATCCAGGTAGCCGCGAAATTCCAGCCCCGTGCCAGCGGGACTGTTGCCGCCCTTGGCCCAGGCATCGCCTTTGAGTTCGTTCGATTGCTGGCGCTGTTGATCCTGGGCCTGGGTCAAGCGCAAGTCGCCTGCGGCCTCTATCCGTAGCGAGCCGTCACCGGCGTTGAGGCGGGTGCCTTCATAGGCCCCGTCGCTGCCGAGTTGAACCTGAATCCCGGTTTGCCCGTACAGGCTGCCCGCCCGTGCCGTTTGCGTGTGCTCGTCGGTTTGCAGGCGCCCACCCTTTCCGGCCAGGCGCAGGTTGAGGTCGCTGCCGGTGCTGGTTTCAACCCGAACGCCAGTGTCGACGTCCAGGCGGTCAAGGCTGTGACTGGTGCTGTCCTGGGCCGCGGCGAGGTGGTGGGACTGCGCCTCGATGACCAACGCCCCGGTATCTGCCCGGTACTGGGTGCCGGTGTCGTCGAGGGTCCTGGCCTTGATGTTGACGCTGCCGCCAGTCAGCTGGCTGACCTGGGCGGTGCTGGTGCTGTTGATCTCTTTGCGGTTCAGGTGCTTGACACCAAGGTCTGCCCCCACCGTCGGCGGGGCCAGGGAATCCTCGACCGACGCCTGCTGGAAGCGGCTTGCCTCTTCGCCGGTGACCATTCTTTCAATCGGACGGCTTATGTCACGGTAGACAAGGCTTGCACCCAGGTTGGCTTCCCAGTTGTTGTCGGCGAGCGTAGTGCGCTTGATATCGGCCTGCGCGCGGTTCTCGATGGTGTCGGCGGTGATGGTCAGGCCCTGTCCGGCTTTGATCGTGGCCGCCTCGGTAACCAGGTGGCCGGTATCGATCTTCAGGTTGTTGCTGGAGGTCAGGCTGCTGCCCTGGGCCTGGCTGCCGTGGTCATTCCGCACCTGTTGCTTGCGGTACCCCTCGAAAGCGCTGCCCAACGCGTCGATGCCACCGCTGACCTTCAGCCCGCCACCGCTGTGCGTGGTAGTGGTGACCACCGATTGTTCGTTTTGAGCAGCGACCAGGTTCAAATTCTTGGCATTGACCTCAACGTCGCCGGCATTGGCCGCGGCATGGGAGCCCTTGACGGTAACGTCGTTTTCGCTGATCAGTTGTACCTGGCCGCCGTTGAGTTCGCTGGCGAGCTGTTTTTTGTCGGATGTTCGCGTGTCGACCGTGTTGACGTTGTAGCCCACCGAGGCGCTGTACTGGTGGGAGTCAGGTTTTCCATCGCCGGCGTTTTGGGTCTGGCCGGCGCTGGCGGTGAAGCCTCTGTCTTGTTGCTTGGATGTCGAGGTGTGCAGCTGTTCGGCGGTGCCGATGGTGATGTCCTTTTGCGCCTTGAGCTGCAGTTGCTTGGCAGCCTCGAGTTTTGAGCCGATCACGCGAATTTCGTCGGCACTGGCCAGGCGCAGGTCGCTGTCGGAGGACAGGTCGCTTTTCAGCACATCCTTGCGTTGCTCCTGGTGCTCGCGGGTGTGGCCGATCAGCCCCAACAGCTTGCTGTCGTTTTCGCGACGGCTGAGGCTCGACTCACTCTGGGCCGCTTCGATCGACAGCTGGCCCTTTTCGCTGATCACCAGGGCGTCGCCCTTGCTCTTGACCTTCGAACCTCTGATCTGCACCTCATCTGCCACCACGTTCAGCGTGCCACCTGACTGGATAGCACTGCCGCTGGCCTTGTGGCCTTCGCCCACGGACTTGCTGTTTTTACCGAAGAAGGCGCCGGACACCAGGTCACCGCTGTAGCCCTTGGCATCCTGGGAGTGCTTGAGGGCGACTTCGGCCACTTCCAGGCTGCTGGCCTTGAGCGCGATGTCGCCGGGGCTGGTGACCTGGCTGCCGAGTATGCGTGTGGCACCACCGGACTCCAGGGATACCTGCGCGCCGGACAAGGTGCTGGATTTGGCGCGTTCCTCATAGACGCTGCTGTCCGTGTCACCGCGCCATAGGTGTTTGCGATGGCGGATTTTTTCATCGACCTGGGTGCTGTCGATGCCGGCTGCGACGGTCAGCTTGTCACCGGCCTTGACCTTGAGTTCACCACCGGCGTCCACCGTTGCGGCGACCAGGTTCATGTCCTGGCCTGCTTCCAGGGTGATGCCCTGGCTTGCGTGCAGGCTGGAGCCGGTCTGCGTGCGGTCGGTGCGGGTGGTGTCGCGGTTGTAGGTTTCGGTGGTGACGAACAACCATTTTTTTTCGCGCTTTTCGCTGTCGTGTTTCAGGCTCTCCCGGGTCTGGGCATCGAGGTTCAGGTTCTTGCCTGCCTTGGCCTGGATCCGTTGGGCCTCGACCTGAACTGCGCTCAGGCCCAGGTCCTGCGCCGAGGCCAAGTTCACGGCACCTTGATCGGCGCTCAATTGGCTGGGCTGCTTGGCACTGCCACTGACCTGCAAGGCGCCTGCCGAGTGGATGTCGATACCTTCATGCCCGACCATCTGCCGCGAGCCCACGTGTACGCCGGCGCCTTCGGCCGTGCTGACGATACGGATGCGACCGGCCTGCATGGCGCCGAACAGACTGGCATCGATGCTGCCCTCTGGGGATGCCAGGTGTTCGAGGGTCACATGGTCGCTGTTGCGAATCAGGTTGCGTCCGGTCGTCAGGTTCAACGCGTCGCGTGCGTTGAGCGGGCCAGTGGTCTCGATGCGCGGGGCGATCAGGTCGAGCGCGCCAGCAAGGTTGCTCTGGCCGCCATCGAGTACCTGCAGGCTGCCAGTGGAGTTGCGGGTGTCCAGCAGTTTGATGCCTTGCCCGTCAGTTTCGACGTTGCCGACCAGGAAGCCCGCCCGGGTGGTGTTGATGAAGCTGCCACCGTTGAGGGTGATGCCGTTGGGGTTGGCCAGGATGTAGTCGGCCGGTCGCCCGAAAATCTCCTGGGGGCCTTCGATGCGCGAGGTGTTGCGGCTGATCACTTCGGTGAGGATGGTCGAGGCGGCCTGGCCCTGGAACTGCGGGTTGGCTGCCAGGGCGCCGGCCAGTTGCGACCGTCCGGCCTCGGTGGCGTTGTTCAGGACTACCCCGGGTTTGTTGACGTTGTAGTCCAGGAACTGATTGTGCGACAGGCCGCCGGCATTGGGTGCAACGATGGCGATGACCGGCACGCCGTGGGCGTTACTGATCACCGGTACGCCGCCGGCGCCGGCGATGGGCTGCAGGCCGGTATCGGCCAGGCCCACGCAAGGGGCAAGCAGACTCAGGGCAATCATCCAGCGCAGATGATTGGGGGTTAGCCAGCTGGAGGCTGAGGGGGTGGGGAGTGTGTACATCATGGTCTTCTCTTTTTGGTTGGGGACATCAGATGTTCAGTACCCACTCCAGCAGCCAGAAGCCGGGTTCAAGGTCTTGGCGACGCTTGCCGCTGGCATGGAGGGCGCGTTGGTAATCGAACCGCAGTTGGTTGCCTGGCATGCTCAGCTCTAGCCCGGCATGCGCGCCGGCCAGCCGCTGGGGTGTGCTGCCGTGGTCGTACTTGGCCCAGCCCAGGTCGACGCCCACGACGGGCCGAAGTACCAGGCCATGGGGCAGGCCAAGCGGGAGCGGCTGGCTCAGGCTGTTACGCCACACCGCGGCGCTGGCGCCGGCGACCGCCTGCTGGCGGAAGCCGCGCACGGCGGTGTCGTCAGTCACTTGCTGTTGTTCGACGGCAGGCAAGGGGTCGGGGCTGTACTGCAGGTTCAGTTCGCTCTGCCAGCGCCACGGCCATGCAGGATCCTGGCCTTGGCGCAGGTGCAGGAGGTTGGCGCGGTACTTGCGAAACTGCGGCTGCGGGGCGTGGCGGTACCGCTGGACACGGTCGGCGCCGAGCCAGTGCAGTCCCTGGGACAGGCCCAGGTAGGCGCTCCACACGCCGTCTTCCAGCCACAGCAGGTTCAGGCCTGCTTCCAGGCTGGTGAGGGTCGGGCTTTGCAGCGCTAGGCGATAGTCGGCCAGGCGGTTGTCCAGGCGCTTGTGCTCGAGGCGCCAGCTGGTGCTGAGCAGGCCTTGGTGGTTTCGCCAGAGGTTTCGCTCAAGCCCCAGGCTGAAAAAATCGCTGCGGCCGCTGCTGAACAGCCGCCTGCCGGGCAATCGCGATTGGTACTGCAATTGATTGAGGCCCAGGGCGTAGCTCCAGGGGCCGTAGGGAATGCTGTAGTACAGGCCATGGCCACGGCTGTAGTTCGCGCCGGGCTTGAGCGTGGCGTTGACTGACAGCTGAATGAAGTCGTTGAGTTCAAGGGGGCTGTCCAGGCCCAGTCCAAGGTTGAGGCGCTCGCGTCCGGTAGCATCGTTGCCCCGGTTGTCGACGCTGCTGTTCAGGTGCCAGCGAGCACCGAGCTGGCGTGGGGTCACCAGCACGCGGGTCGCGCCTTCGACGCTGCCGGGCAGCAGGTCGGCGGTAAGGTCGAAGGCTTTGAGCCGATTGAGCTGGTCCAGGCCCTGTTCGAGCTCATCCAGGCGCAGTGGCTGGCCGAGCAAGGTGGGGAATGCGCTGCGCAGTGACAGGGGAAGGCCGGGGCTGGCCAGCTCGATCGACTCGACGAAGCCTTCGACGATGACGATGTCCAGCGTGCCGCCGGCATGCGGCTGGCGGTCCAGATAAGGCCGGCTGGCCAGGTAGCCGGCGTCTACGTAGCGCTGGGTAATGGCCTTGAGCACCTGGTTGATCTGCGCCGGGCTCATGCACGGCTTGATCAGCGGTTGCAGGGCCTGCACAAGGTCGGTCGAAGACAACTGCCGATTGCCCGCCAGGCGAACCCCGCTCAGCGGCCAGCAGGCCGTCTGGGTTTGTTCGGTGGGAGGGGAAGCCTCTGGCTCAATGGGGGTGTCATCGCTGCGTTGCAGTGTGCGCAGGCGCCGACGGTGCTCGAGCTGTTCCTGCTGAAGGCGCTGTTCGCGCAGTTGCTGCATGACCGGCATGCTGTCTGTCGCCGCCGATTGATTGGCCCACAGCAAGGCCGCCGCCATGACCAGGGCACAGGTGCAATACGGGGTGTGACGGTAGCGGGGCATGGGCGAGCATCCAGAAGCTGCGGGTTATCCGCCAACTGGATGTTAAAGACGCGCAATCTGTGTGGATGTACTACCGAGACGGATGCCGGGTAAGTGGGGAGGCAGGTTTTTGTGAGGAGATTCCGGCGCAATGCGCCGGAAGGTAGGAAGAGGATTTCAGGGGCGGATTTCGATCATCGTGCCATCCGGCACCATGTTCCATACTTCGCGCATGTCCCGGTTGGTCATGGCGATGCAGCCTTCGGTCCAGTCCAGGGTGTGGAATACCTCTTCAGGGTACTCTTCATCGAGCGGCGTACCGTGGATCATGATCATGCCACCGGGCGGTACGCCCTCGCGCCGGGCTCGCGCCGAATCGCTGATGTTCGGGTAGGACACATGCATCGCCAGGTTGTAGCGCTCGCTCTCCTTGCGCCAGTCGATCCAGTAGAAACCTTCTGGGGTGCGCTTGTCGCCCTCGCGCAACTTCGGTCCCTTGGGCTGCTTGCCCAGGGAGATGCGATAGGTCTTGAGCGGGGCGCCGCCACTGATCAGTTGCAGGCGGCGTTCGGACTTGAGCACCAGGATCTTGTCGATCTGCGCCGGCGCTGCCGGTTTGAGCTGGAGAGGCGAGGGCGCGACCTTTTCGATAGGCTTGGTCACGATGGTTTCGGTAAACGCTGCCTGGGACACCGAAGCCACACTGAGGCAGAAAAGGGCAAACAACCAGCGCATGAAACGATATCCCTGAAAACTAGGTGTTGAGTGACGAAATGAGCAATGGCGACAGACATTCGTTGCCAATCGGATAGCGCTGCTCGATGCGGTCACGATAATAGCATTCTAGGGTACGACTGACGGTCCGGAAAGCCAGCTCGTCCCACGGGATTTCACTTTCATCGAAAAGTCGCACCTCCAGGCTCTCGACGCCGACGGCAAAGTCCAGGTCGGCCAGCTCGGCGCGAAAGAACACGTGCACCTGATTGATGTGCGGCAAGTCAAACAGCTGGTACAGGCTCATCTGCCCGACCCGGGCACAGGCTTCCTCGACGGTTTCGCGACGGGCCGCCTGCTCCACGGTCTCGCCGTTCTCCATGAACCCGGCCGGCAAGGTCCAGTAACCCCGGCGCGGCTCGATGGCCCGGCGACAGAGCAAAACCTGGCTACCCCAGGTCGGGAGCACGCCGGCGACGATGTTGGGGTTCTGGTAGTGGATGGTCTGGCAGTGCTCGCACACGTAGCGCAGGCGTGTGTCGCCTTCGGGAATGCGTTGAATTACCGGTTTGCCGCACGCGCTGCAGAATTTCATGCTTTTATTCCTGTAGGTTGCGCCTATCTTGGCGCCACTGTCACCGCGGCTGCAAGCCGGATCACCACGGGGCTTGGGCGGTTCGCGGCTTTGGTGCATCATGCAGGACAGGCTTTGAATCGAGAGAGAGCAATGCTGGACGAGCTACTTCGCCGCGTGAGCAGTCATACGCCCAATACCCTGGAAACCGACCATCGCTTTCCCGAGGCTGCAGTGTTATTGCCCATCACCCGCAGCGAAGAGCCCGAACTGGTATTGACCCTGCGTGCCAAGGGGCTTTCGACCCATGGTGGCGAAGTGGCCTTTCCCGGTGGGCGACGTGACCCGGAAGACCCCGACCTGGTTTTCACCGCTCTGCGTGAGGCCGAAGAAGAAATCGGCCTGCCGCCAGGACTGGTGGAGATCATAGGTCCGTTGAGCCCGCTGATCTCGCTGCATGGGCTGAAGGTTACGCCGTTTGTCGGGCTGATCCCCGACTATGTCGAGTACCAGGCCAACGACGCGGAGATCGCCGCCGTGTTCACCGTGCCTCTGGCCTTCTTTCGCCAGGACCCGCGCGATCACACCCATCGCATCGACTACCAGGGCCGCAGCTGGTATGTGCCCAGCTACCGTTTTGGCGAGTACAAGATCTGGGGATTGTCGGCGATCATGATCGTCGAGCTGGTCAACTTGCTTTACGATGCCGATATCAACCTGCACCAACCGCCTGAACGCTTCATTCCAATTTGAGCGGGCACACCCGCCATCATTGCCGCACCGTGAGGAACCACGCATGAAATACCGTCTGGGCGACCTGCGCGTCGAAACCCATCCAAACAGCTGGGTGGCACCCAATGCCACGCTGATCGGCAAGGTACGCCTGCAGGCGGGGGCCAGTGTCTGGTTTGGTGCGGTATTGCGTGGTGACAACGAACTGATCGACATCGGCGAAAACAGCAACGTCCAGGACGGTACCGTGATGCACACCGACATGGGCGTGCCGCTGACCCTGGGCAAGAGCGTGACCGTCGGTCACAACGCCATGCTCCACGGTTGCACCGTGGGCGACTACAGCCTGGTCGGTATCAATGCGGTCATCCTCAATGGCGCGCGCATCGGCAAGTACTGCATCATCGGCGCCAACGCGCTGATCCCTGAGGGCAAGGAAATTCCCGACGGTTCGCTGGTGATGGGGTCGCCGGGCAAGGTGGTGCGCGAACTGACCGAGGCACAAAAGAAAATGCTCGAAGCCAGCGCTGCGCACTACGTGCACAACGCCGAGCGCTATGCCCGCGATCTGGCCGTGCAGGAGGATTGATGAGCAGTACCGAGCGCCCGGTCGCCTCGCCCTGCGTGCATATCTGCGCCCTGGATGAGGCCGACATCTGCACCGGCTGCCAACGCAGCGCGATGGAAATCACCCGCTGGGGGCGGATGGACAATACCGAGCGCCGCCAGGTGTTGAAGCTGTGCCACGAACGGGCCGTGGCGGCCGGGCTGATCCTCAACGTGGTCAGTGCCTGATCCGGTACTTGGCCGCAAGCGGCGGCTCAAGTACCCTGTAGGGCTTGCCAAGCGGTCGACCCCATGCCCTTTCTGATTGCCTACATCAGCAGCGTTGTGCTGATCAACTACGCCTTTTCCAGTGCCCCGCACTTGGACGTCATCTGGTCTGCCTGGGGCGGGCTGGTGTTCATCCTGCGCGACATGGTGCAAACCCGCTTCGGCCACGGTGCGCTGGTCGCCATGCTGGTTGCCCTGGTGCTGTCGTATATTACCTCCGAGCCCGCCATCGCCTTGGCCAGCGCGACTGCCTTCGCCGTCTCCGAGCTGATCGACTGGCTGGTCTTCAGCATCACCAAGCGCCCCCTGCACGACCGCCTGTGGCTGAGCTCGGCGCTGAGTATCCCGATCGACACCTTCATTTTTTTCGGCATGATCGGTGCCCTCACCCCGGCTGTGGTCGGTACCGCCCTGGCCTCCAAGTTTGCCGGCGTCACTGCGGTCTGGCTGATCATGGCCTGGCGCCTGCGCAAGCGTGCCATCACCGGCTGAGGCCCTCGGGCCCGGTTCATGTAAAATGGCGCTCCTTTTCACCGGGTTGCACCGATCATGGGGCAGCCTGGAATCCTTCCCTCTGAGGACCTGAGATGACTCGTATCGGAACCCCATTGTCGCCGAGCGCGACCCGTGTACTGCTCTGTGGCTGCGGCGAGCTGGGCAAGGAAGTGGTGATCGAGCTGCAGCGCCTGGGCGTTGAAGTGATTGCCGTGGACCGTTACGCCGATGCCCCGGCCATGCAGGTCGCCCATCGCAGCCACGTGATCAACATGCTCGACGGCGCCGCCCTGCGTGCAGTGATCGAGGCTGAAAAACCGCACTACATCGTCCCGGAAATCGAAGCCATTGCCACCGCGACCCTGGTGGAGCTGGAAAACGAAGGCTTCAACGTGGTCCCCACGGCCCGCGCCACGCAACTGACCATGAACCGCGAAGGCATTCGTCGCCTGGCCGCTGAAGAGCTCGAACTGCCAACCTCGCCGTACCATTTCGCCGACACCTTCGAGGACTACGCGAAGGCGGTCGAAGACCTTGGCTTTCCCTGCGTGGTCAAGCCGGTGATGAGCTCCTCGGGCAAGGGCCAGAGCCTGCTCAAGGGTAGCGACGATGTGCAGAAGGCCTGGGATTATGCCCAGGAAGGCGGCCGCGCCGGCAAGGGCCGGGTGATCATCGAAGGTTTTATCGATTTCGACTACGAAATCACCTTGCTGACCGTGCGCCATGTGGGCGGAACCACGTTCTGCGCGCCGGTCGGGCATCGTCAGGAGAAGGGCGACTATCAGGAGTCCTGGCAGCCGCAGGCCATGAGCCCGGTGGCCCTGGCCGAGTCCGAGCGCGTGGCCAAGGCCGTCACCGAGGCACTGGGTGGCCGTGGCCTGTTTGGTGTGGAGCTGTTCATCAAAGGTGATCAGGTGTGGTTCAGCGAAGTATCGCCGCGCCCGCACGACACCGGCCTGGTGACCCTGATCTCTCAGGACCTGTCGCAATTCGCCCTGCATGCGCGGGCAATCCTGGGGCTGCCGATTCCGTTGATTCGCCAGTTCGGCCCTTCGGCTTCGGCGGTGATCCTGGTGGAAGGCCAGTCGCAGCAGACCGCGTTCGCCAATCTGGGTGCTGCGCTGAGCGAGCCGGACACGGCCATTCGCCTGTTCGGCAAGCCTGAAGTCAACGGCCAGCGCCGCATGGGCGTGTGCCTGGCGCGTGACGAGTCGATCGAGGCTGCACGGGCCAAGGCGACCCGTGCCTCGCACGCTGTTCAGGTAGAGCTTTAAAACCACCGCGGGGCAAGCCTGCTCCTGCAGTTGCAGGGGCGGGCTTGCCCCGCGGTCATTTCAGAGCTCCGAATGCCGGGTCTCTTTAAGGCACAGCACGGCAATCAGGCTGAGCACAGCTGCCGCCGACACATAACCACCCACCCAGCTCAATCCTCCCATCGCCACCAGCTTCTGGGCAAAGAACGGCGCCGCCGAGGCCCCGACGATGCCGCCCAGGTTATAGGCAGCCGACGCCCCGGTGTAGCGCACATGGGTCGGAAACAGCTCTGGCAGCAGGGCGCCCATCGGTGCAAAGGTCACCCCCATCAAAAACAGCTCGATGGCCAGGAATAGCGCCACGCCCGCAGTGGAGCCCGAGGTCAGCAGTGGCTGCATGGTAAAGCCCGAGAGTATCGCCAGAATCGCCCCGACGATCAGCACCGGCTTGCGCCCGTAACGGTCGCTGAGCCAGGCCGACAACGGCGTGGCCAAGGCCATGAACAGTACGGCAAAGCACAGCAGGCCCAGGAAGGTTTCGCGGCTGTAGCCCAGGGTCGAGACGCCGTAGCTGAGCGAGAACACCGTGGATATGTAGAACAGCGCATAGCACACCACCATGGCCGACGCCCCCAGCAGTACCGGCATCCAGTACTGGGAGAACAGCTCGACCACCGGCATTTTCACCCGCTCGTGGCGAGCCACGGCCTTGGCGAACACCGGGGTTTCTTCAAGCTTCAGGCGCACATACAAGCCGACGATGACCAGCGCGGCACTGAGCAGGAACGGGATACGCCAGCCCCACTCGCGAAACTGCTCGTCGGTCAGCACCATGGCCAGGGTCAGGAACAGGCCGTTGGCGGCCAGAAAGCCGATCGAGGGCCCGAGTTGCGGGAACATGCCGAACCAGGCGCGCTTGCTCTTGGGGGCATTCTCGGTGGCCAGCAGGGCGGCGCCGCCCCATTCGCCACCAAGGCCCAGGCCCTGGCCGAAGCGCAGCACGCACAGCAGGATCGGTGCCCAGGCACCGATGCTGTCGTAGCCCGGCAGCACGCCGATCAGCGTGGTACACACGCCCATCAGCAACAACGAGGCAACCAGCGTCGACTTGCGTCCGATACGGTCGCCGAAGTGGCCGAACAGTGCCGAACCCAGGGGCCTGGCCAGAAAGGCGATGCCGAAGGTGAGGAAGGCCGAGAGCATCTGTGCGGTGCCCGAGGTCTGCGGAAAGAATACCGGGCCGATGACCAGGGCAGCGGCGGTGGCATAAACGTAGAAGTCATAGAACTCGATGGCGGTGCCGATGAAGCTGGCGGTCGCCACCCGGGCCGGCGAGTTGCCGGGGCTGGCCTGTTCCGTTTCGGAGTAGGTGCTGCTGGTTGTCATGCGATTATCCCTGACAGTCGAGTGCTCCATAGGTGTCGCTGCCGGCCTGGCGGGCAGGCGTTGGCAGCGGCAACGAAGCGTATTGTTGTTGGTCGCGTGACTGAGCATACGCCCGTGGGGGATAGGGGCGGGCGCGAGCACTGTCCGGGGTGTGAAGCAGTGCAGGTTTTGCGCGCAGTATTCAGTCGTGCGGACTGGCCGAGAGACGCCGGGTGCGGGTAGCGGGCGAGACGGCTGGGCTGGGTAAGCGTGACCGGAGTATAACTAGCGAGTCACGGTCCAGACCAGTATGCGGCTGGCGCAATTGTCTTCGGTTTCAAGGATTTCCAGGCGATAACGACCGATCTTCAGGCACACAGCGCTTTCCGGGATGCTTTCCAGTGCCTCGGTGACCAGGCCGTTGAGGGTCTTGGGGCCATCGCTTGGCAGGTGCCAGCCCAGGCTGCGGTTCAGCTCGCGGATCGACACGTTGCCTTCGATCACGAAGCGCCCATCTGCCTGCGGGTGGATATGCGGGTTGTCAAGGCTGTGTTCGTCTTCGAACTCGCCGACAATTTCTTCGAGAATGTCTTCCAGCGTGACGATGCCCTGTACTTCGCCGTACTCATCGACGACAACGCCCAGGCGTCGTTGCTGCTTGTGAAAGTTCAGCAATTGCAGCTGCAAGGGAGTGCTTTCCGGTACGAAATAGGGTTCGTAGCAGGCGGCGTGCAGGGTTTCGCGGGTCAGCTCGGCCTTGGGCAGCAGGTGGCTGATCAGCTTGGTATTGAGGATGGCTTCGACCTGGTTGATATCGCTGTGATAGACCGGCAGGCGGGTGTGACGGCTGATAATCAATTGCTCGATGATCTGCTCGATCGAGTCGTCGAGGTTGACGCCGTCTACATCATTGCGCGGTACCAGGATGTCGTTGACGGTGATCTTGTCCAGGGCCAGCAGGCTTTCCGGCAGGTTCAGCCGGTGGTCTGCCTGGGCATCTTCGTCCAGGTCGTCATCGCTGTCCTGCTCGTGCAGGGCAACGGCATGGGGCTGGACCCGGAACGGACGCAATACCACCCGGGCGCAGCCATCGAGCAGCCAGGCCACAGGCTGGAGCAATTTGAGCGGGGCCTTGAGCAGGGTATTGCCCAGGGCGATGAAGGCGGGGGGATTGCGTCGTGCCAGTTGCCGCGGCAGGTATTCGGCGAACACCAGCAGCACGGCGGCGGCGCCAAGGCCTGCGAGCCAGAAACCATGCTCGCCGTCGTAGCGCTGCCCCACCAGGCACGCCAGGGCCAGTACCAGGAGTTTGCCAAGGGTGGAGCAGAGCACCAGGGCCTGTGGGGCGACCTTGAGTTCTGGATGCGCATCGGTCTGGTTGTTGCGCCGGGCACCGTTGAGGTACTGCTGGGCGGCATCCACAGCGGTAAACAGGGCCGACCAGAGTAGTGCCAGTGCCAGTACGCCGAGTAACGGTCCTAACGGCAGATCGTCCATTTACCTGTGCCCGTCAGATATGCAGGATGAATTCGCGTACCAGCTTGCTGCCGAAGTAGGCCAGCATCAGCAGGCAGAAGCCGGCGAGGGTCCAGCGAATCGCCTTGTGGCCCCGCCAGCCCAGGCGGGTACGGCCCCACAGCAGTACGCTGAAGACCACCCAGGCCACGCAGGCCAGCAAGGTCTTGTGCACCAGGTGCTGGGCGAACAGGTTGTCCAGGAACAGCCAGCCGGAAATCAGCGACAGCGACAGCAGGCCCCAACCGGTCCAGAGAAAACCGAACAGCAGGCTCTCCATGGTTTGCAGGGGCGGAAAGTTGCGGATCAGGCCCGAGGGATGCTTGTGCTTTAGCTGGTGATCCTGCACCAGCAGCAGCAAGGCCTGGAACACCGCGATGGTAAACAGCCCGTAGGCCAGGATCGACAGCAGGATATGCGCGAGGATCCCCGGCTCTTCGTTGATCAACGGCACGGTGCCGGAGGGCGCGAACTGGGCGATCAAGGCCGTGGCCATGCCCAGCGGGAACAGCAGCAGCAACAGGTTTTCCACCGGGATGCGCAGGCAGGCCAGCAAGGTCAGGGCAATGACGGCGGTGGCGATCAGGCTGGCGGCGCTGAAGAAGTCCAGGCTCAGGCCCAAGGGCGTGAGCAACTGCCAGAACAGGGCGGTACCCTGGGCAATGACCGCCAATGCACCGAGCAGCCCGAGCAGGCGCTTGTCGGCCTTGGCGCCTTGCGCCAGGCGGGAGCCATGATAGAAGGTCGCGGCGGCATACAGGCAGGCGGCGATCAGATTGGGAAGCAAGCTGGGTGACAAGGGGAGCATAAGTCCTGTTAGGCAAGCCCGAAAGAGGATGAGTTTGGCATACAACGCGCCTGCCAAGGAAGACCGCCAGCCGACGGTAAGGTGTGCGCTGGCCCGAGTCTTGGTTATAATCGCCGACCTGCCCCTGCCCAAGGCCCGCCCAAATGCCAGAGGCAGCTGATAAACCTCGGTTCTGAAGAGCCTGAAAGGATCACCATGTTTGAAAACCTGACCGACCGTCTGTCACAGACGCTGCGCCATGTCACCGGCAAGGCCAAGCTGACCGAAGACAACATCAAAGACACCCTGCGTGAAGTGCGCATGGCGTTGCTCGAGGCTGACGTCGCCCTGCCGGTGGTCAAGGATTTCGTCAACAAGGTCAAGGAGCGTGCGGTCGGCACCGAAGTGTCGCGCAGCCTGACCCCGGGCCAGGCGTTCGTGAAGATCGTCCAGGCCGAACTCGAAGGCCTGATGGGCGCCGCCAACGAAGACCTGGCGCTCAATGCCGCACCGCCGGCCGTGGTCCTGATGGCCGGTCTGCAGGGTGCGGGCAAGACCACCACTGCCGGCAAGCTGGCGCGCTTCCTCAAGGAGCGCAAGAAGAAGTCGGTGATGGTGGTGTCGGCCGACGTCTACCGTCCGGCGGCAATCAAACAGCTCGAAACCCTGGCAGGCGACATCGGCGTTACCTTCTTCCCGTCCGATATCAGCCAGAAGCCGGTGGCCATCGCTGAAGCGGCCATCCGCGAAGCCAAGCTCAAGTTCATCGACGTGGTCATCGTCGATACCGCCGGTCGTCTGCATATCGACGCCGAGATGATGAGCGAGATCAAGGACCTGCACGCTGCGGTCAAGCCGATCGAGACGCTGTTCGTGGTCGACGCCATGACCGGTCAGGATGCGGCCAACACCGCCAAGGCCTTTGGCGAGGCGCTGCCGCTGACCGGCGTGATCCTGACCAAGGTCGACGGCGACGCCCGTGGCGGTGCCGCGCTGTCGGTGCGCGCCATCACCGGTAAGCCGATCAAGTTCATCGGTATGGGTGAAAAGAGCGAAGCCCTCGAGCCGTTCCACCCCGACCGTATCGCTTCGCGCATCCTGGGCATGGGCGACGTGCTCAGCCTGATCGAGCAGGCCGAACAGACCCTCGACAAGGAAAAGGCCGACAAACTGGCCAAGAAGCTGAAGAAGGGCAAGGGCTTCGACCTCGAGGACTTCCGCGACCAGCTGCAGCAAATGAAGAACATGGGCGGCCTCGGCGGCCTGATGGACAAGCTGCCAAGCATCGGTGGTGTCAACCTCGCGCAGATGGGCAACGCCCAGGGCGCAGCCGAGAAGCAGTTCAAGCAGATGGAAGCGATCATCAATTCCATGACCCCGGCCGAGCGCCGCGACCCTGAGCTGATCAGCGGTTCGCGCAAGCGCCGTATCGCCATGGGTTCCGGCACCCAGGTGCAGGACATCGGCCGCCTGATCAAGCAGCACAAGCAGATGCAGAAGATGATGAAGAAGTTTTCTGCCAAGGGCGGCATGGCCAAAATGATGCGCGGCCTGGGCGGCATGATGCCCGGCGGCGGCATGCCCAAGCTCTAATCCTATTCAGGTCGCTGGCACTCAAGTGTGCCGATGACCGGAACCCCGCTCCGGCGGGACTACTGCTGCCTTATATATGAGGCAGCGCAAACGGCAGATCAGCAGGCAGGCCTTTTCACCTTGCGTAAAAAGGCATTTGCAAATGTCCGTGTATTCCTTGAGAATATGCGGCCTTTCGGGCACCCGTGTGCCCGCTGTGCATTATGATTTGCAGCACCGACTACAGGAACGATGTTCAATGCTAACCATCCGTCTTGCCCGTGGCGGCTCCAAAAAGCGCCCATTTTACACCCTGACCGTGACTGACTCGCGTAACCCAGTTACCGGTTCGCACATCGAGCAGGTTGGTTTCTTCAACCCTATCGCTCGCGGCCAGGAAGTTCGTCTGTCCGTTAAACAAGACCGCGTTGCTCACTGGCTGAGCGTTGGCGCACAGCCATCCGAGCGCGTTGCAAAACTGCTGAAAGATGCTGCCAAGGCTGCTGCCTGAACAGTATGAGCGCGACGCCAGAAAAAGCTGACGACCTGATCGTTGTCGGCAAGATTTTTTCGGTTCACGGCGTTCGTGGCGAGGTGAAGGTCTTTTCCTTTACCGATCCGATTGAAAACCTGTTGGATTACCGCAACTGGACGCTTCGGCACGAAGGGAAGGTAAAACAGGTAGAGCTGGTCAGTGGCCGATCCACTCAAAAGGACCTGGTCGCCAAGCTCAAAGGCCTCGACGATCGTGATGAAGCCCGTCTTCTGAGCGGTTATGAGATTTGTATCCCACGAAGCCTTTTGCCCAACCTGCCTAGCGACGAGTACTACTGGTACCAGTTGGTAGGTCTGAAAGTCATCAACCAGGACGAACAGCTGTTCGGCAAGGTTGATCACCTGTTGGAGACCGGCGCGAACGATGTAATGGTGGTAAAGCCCTGCGCGGGCAGTCTGGATGATCGTGAACGCCTGTTGCCCTATACAGAGCAATGCGTGTTGAAGATCGACCTGGTTGCAGGCGAGATGAGGGTGGAATGGGACGCGGACTTCTAAGCAATGGCCAGCCTGCGCGTAGATGTCATCACGTTGTTCCCCGAGATGTTCTCGGCCATCAGTGAGTACGGCATTACCAGCCGTGCGGTAAAGCAGGGGTTGTTGCAACTGACCTGCTGGAACCCACGGGACTACACCACAGATCGTCACCATACGGTGGATGATCGGCCGTTTGGCGGTGGTCCGGGCATGGTGATGAAGATCAAGCCTCTGGAAGATGCACTGGTTGACGCCAGGCAGGCAACCGGGGGAGCGGCGAAGGTTATTTACCTGTCGCCACAAGGCCGCAAGCTGGATCAGTCGGCGGTCAAAGACCTGGTGAAGCACGAATCGTTGATTCTGATAGCCGGTCGTTATGAAGGCATCGACGAGCGTTTTATCGAGGCTCATGTCGATGAAGAGTGGTCGATTGGGGACTATGTCCTGTCTGGCGGCGAGCTGCCGGCGATGGTCCTGATTGATGCGGTTACGCGACTGCTGCCCGGAGCTTTAGGGCATGCGGACTCGGCGGAGGAAGACTCCTTCACCGATGGTCTGCTTGATTGCCCGCACTACACCCGACCGGAGGTGTATGCGGATCAGCGTGTTCCCGACGTGTTGCTTAGTGGCAACCATGCACACATCCGGCGATGGCGTTTACAGCAGTCCCTTGGGCGGACCTATGAACGACGCGCCGATCTTCTGGAAAGTCGCTCACTTTCTGGAGAAGAGAAGAAGCTGCTCGAGGAGTACCTCCGAGAGCGGGACGATAGTTAACGTATCGATGGTAGATCCGACGATTTACCTTAGGAGCACAGCATGACCAACAAAATCATTCAGCAGATCGAAGCTGAGCAGATGTCCAAAGAGATCCCGACCTTTGCCCCGGGCGACACCATCGTCGTTCAGGTGAAAGTGAAGGAAGGCGATCGTTCGCGTCTGCAGGCTTTCGAAGGCGTTGTAATCGCCAAGCGTAACCGTGGTCTGAACAGTGCTTTCACTGTTCGCAAGATCTCCAACGGTGTTGGCGTTGAGCGTACTTTCCAGACCTACAGCCCGCAAATCGACAGCCTGGCCGTGAAACGTCGTGGTGACGTGCGTAAAGCCAAGCTGTACTACCTGCGCGACCTGTCCGGTAAAGCCGCTCGCATCAAGGAAAAACTGTCCTGATGACAGTTTGACCGGTGGCTGCGGCCACCATGCGAAAAAAGCAGCCTTCGGGCTGCTTTTTTGTTGTCTGCAATTTTGTTTTTGATGTGAAGTCCATGAGCCCCAGAGAACTGGAAATCGAACGCCGCACCGAACTGTCGGTGACCCGCGTGACCAAGGCGGTGTTCCCGTCCACCACCAACCACCACAACACCCTGTTCGGCGGCACTGCCCTGGCCTGGATGGATGAAGTGTCGTTCATCGCCGCCACGCGCTTTTGCCGGTTGCCGCTAGTGACTGTGTCTACCGACCGGATCGACTTCAAGCATCCGATTGCCGCCGGCTCCATCGTCGAGCTGGTCGGGCGAGTGGCTACCGTGGGCAACACCAGCCTCAAGGTCGAGGTTGAAGTGTTTGTCGAGAGCATGAGCTGCGACAGCCGCGAGAAGGCCATTCACGGTCTGTTCAGCTTTGTCGCCATTGATGAAGACAAGCGCCCGGTGCCGGTACTGCCGGGGTTCTGACCTGCGTAGGAGTGGACTTGCCCCGCGATAGCGATCCGACAGTCACATCGCATCGTGGGGCAAGTCCGCTGCTACCGGTTCGATCAGCGCCACTACCGTCCATCCCGCCCCGGGCTTGAGCACGCTGTCTGGCCCGAACACATGCACCCAGCCACTGCTGTCACGGGCAAACAGCAAGGTCGCCCGATCGCCGTGCAGGGCCTGATAGTCTTCCCAGCCAAAGCCATCGGTCAGGTGGGTGCTGTACAGCTCGGCACCCTGGATGAGCAGGTTGGCCAATTGCGTATACGTCAGCGCCTGGCTGCCCAGTACATGCCCGCGGTGTTCGTCGCTGGCCCGGTGCTTGTCGCTGCGCCTGGCTTCCAGCCCGCTGGCCAGTACGAACAGCCTGGCATGGCCAAAGTCATGTCGAAAACGGGCGCACGCCAGTGTGTTCAGTTCGCCGGACGGTGAAAGCCCCAGCAGGTGACCCAGCCCGACCAGGTCCAGGTGGGCATCGGCATGCTGCGAGGCCGGGTTGCCAAAATAGGTCGGTAGCCCCTCCATACGCGCTGCGCGGATGTTTTCCCAGCTCGAATCGGTCAGCAGCACCCGGCAGTCCAGTTGCTGCAAGGCCTTGCCGATAGCGCGGGCCGGCGGGTTGGCGCCCACGATCAGAAAACCGCTGGGCGCAGGTTCCGCCACCTTGAGCAGGCGAGCCAGCGGCCGCGCCGTGGCGCTTTGCAGCACCACGGTACCGATGATCACCGCAAAGGTCAGCGGCACCAGCAGCAGCGCACCTTCATGGCCCGCCTCGTGCAGGCGGATGGCAAAGATTGCCGATACCGCCGCCGCCACGATGCCGCGCGGGGCGATCCAGCTCAGCAGCGCCCGCTCACGCCAATTCAATTGCGAGCCCCAGGTGGAGAGGGCGACGTTCAGCGGTCGGGCGATCAGCTGGATCACCAGGAGCAGTGCCAGCACCGCCGGACCCAGGCCGATCAGGGCGTTGAGATCCAGACGTGCGGCGAGGAGGATGAACAGTCCGGAGATCAGCAGCACGCTCAGGTTTTCCTTGAAGTGCAGGATCTGGCGCACATCCACGCCTTTCATGTTGGCCAGCCACATGCCCATGATGGTCACCGCCAGCAGACCGGATTCATGGATGACCTGGTTGGAGGCGATGAAAATGCCCAGTACCGCCGCCAGTGATGCCAGGTTGTGCAGGTATTCCGGCAGCCATTGCTCGCGCATGACCTGGCCCAGCAGCCAGCCCCCGGCAGCACCGAATGCACTACCGCAGACAATCACCCCGGCAAAGGTCATCAGGCTCTGGCTCAGGCCGTCGCCGGCAGCGCTGGCGATGATGAAGCTGTACACCACCACCGCCAGCAGCGCGCCAATCGGATCGATGACGATGCCCTCCCAGCGCAGGATGTTGGCGATGGTCGATTTCGGGCGTACCACCCGTAGCATTGGCACGATCACGGTGGGTCCGGTCACCAGGGTCAGGGTGCCGAACAGGGTGGCCAGCATCCAGTCGAAGCCCAGCAGCCAATGGGTGGCCAGGGTGATGATCAGCCAGGTCGAGAGGGCGCCGAGGGTGACCATGCGCCGGACCACCGTGCCGATCTCGCGCCATTGCGACAGGTGCAGGGTGAGGCTGCCCTCGAACAGAATCAGCGCCACGGCCAGTGATACCAGGGGCATCAGCAACGGGCCGAACATCTGTTGTGGGTCGAGCCAGCCCAGGACAGGTCCCGCCAGGATGCCGCTGAGCAGCAAGAAGAGGATCGCCGGCAGCTTCAGGCGCCAGGCCAGCCATTGACAGGCGAGGGCGGCAGCGCCGATGCCTGCGAAAGTCAGCAATATCTGTTGTTCGTTCATTCGGGCTCCCTATGCCTTCCATGTTGTGGAAGACTAGCGGCAATTTTTCGTATTTGTTTTCTGCCCACCGAGTTGTCATGCCCGCACTAGAGCATCCCCTGATCGACCAGTTCCTCGATGCCCTGTGGCTGGAAAAAGGCCTGGCCGACAACACCCGCGAGTCGTATCGCAGCGACCTGGCCTTGTTCAATGGCTGGTTGCAGGAGCGCGGCATTATGTTGCCCGATGCCGGGCGCGAGCTGATCCTCGATCACCTGGCGTGGCGCCTGGAGCAGGGCTACAAGCCGCGTTCCACCGCGCGCTTTCTCTCCGGGGTGCGTGGCTTCTATCGTTACCTGCTGCGCGAAAAACTGATCGCCGTCGATCCCACCCTGCAGGTCGAGATGCCGCAACTGGGGCGGCCTCTGCCCAAGTCCCTGTCAGAGGCCGACGTCGAGGCCCTGTTGCAAGCGCCCGACCTGGGCGAGCCCATCGGCCAGCGTGATCGCGCCATGCTCGAGGTCTTGTATGCCTGCGGCCTGCGCGTGACCGAGCTGGTCAGCCTGACCCTGGATCAGGTCAACCTGCGCCAGGGCGTGTTGCGGGTGATGGGCAAGGGCAGCAAGGAGCGGCTGGTGCCCATGGGCGAGGAGGCCGTGGTGTGGCTGGAGCGCTACCTGCGAGATGGGCGCATCGAGTTGCTGGGTGGGCGCCCCAGCGATGTGCTGTTTCCCAGTCAGCGCGGCGAGCAGATGACCCGCCAGACCTTCTGGCACCGGATCAAGCTCCAGGCCCAGGTGGCCGGCATCGACAAGAGCCTTTCGCCGCATACCTTGCGCCACGCCTTCGCCACCCATTTACTCAACCATGGCGCCGACCTGCGGGTGGTGCAGATGCTGCTGGGCCATAGCGACCTCTCGACCACGCAGATCTACACCCATGTGGCCCGGGCGCGCCTGCAGGAGCTGCACGCAAAGCATCACCCACGTGGTTGATTGCGCTTGTGTCGCCGGGCGCGCTCGGTGCGGACATGATGTGGTAGGCTTGACCGGTTTGCATCGAGGCCTGTCCGAACGCCGTTTTTTCAAGACGCGTGTTCCATTTCGGCCCCTTGCCCGCCTTCAGGAGTTCCCATGCGCGTGACCCAGTTTATCGCCACCGCCGCCCTGGCGCTGGTCAGTACGTTTGCCGCCGCTGCCGACAACGCCGAGCAGACCATCCGCAAGACCTTGCAATCGCTTGAACTGGGTGTCCCGGTCGCCAGTGTTGCCTCAAGTCCGTTGAACGGCCTGTACGAAGTCAAGCTCGAAGGCGGCCGCGTGCTGTACGCAAGCGCCGACGGCCAGTTCGTGGTGCAGGGCTATCTGTTCCAGATCCAGGACGGCAAGCCGGTGAACCTGACCGAAAAAGCCGAGCGTCAGGCCATCGCCAAGAGCATCAACGCTATTCCAGCTGCCGAGATGGTGGTTTATCCTGCCAAGGGCGAAACCAAATCGCACATCACCGTGTTTACCGACACGACCTGCCCGTACTGCCACAAGCTGCACGCCGAAGTTCCTGAGCTCAACCGTCGCGGTATCGAAGTGCGCTACGTTGCCTTCCCGCGCCAGGGCCTCGGCTCCCCGGGTGATGAACAGTTGCAAGCCGTCTGGTGCTCCAGCGACCGCAAGGCCGCCCTGGACAAAATGATCGACGGCAAGGAAATCAAGGCTGCCAAGTGTGCCAACCCGGTCAGCAAGCAATTCCAGCTGGGCCAGGCGATTGGTGTCAACGGTACCCCGGCCATCGTCCTCGAGGACGGCCAGGTGATCCCGGGTTATCAACCGGCGCCACAAGTGGCCAAGCTGGCACTGGCCGGCAATAAATAATTCAACAAGCCAGCCGTCACCATGGGGAGACGGCTGTTTTCACGAACGGCCGCGCGTCGTTCGTTCAATGGGGAGTTCACAGTGAAACCGGTCAAAGTAGGCATCTGTGGGTTGGGGACCGTCGGTGGCGGTACCTTCAATGTACTTCAGCGTAACGCCGAGGAGATCGCCCGCCGTGCCGGGCGTGGTATCGAAGTGGCACAGATTGCCATGCGTTCGCCAAACCCGAATTGCCAGATTACCGGTACCCCCATTACCGCTGATGTATTCGAGGTCGCGACGAACCCGGAAATCGACATTGTCATCGAGCTGATCGGCGGCTACACCATTGCCCGCGAGCTGGTGCTCAAGGCCATCGACAACGGCAAGCACGTGGTCACCGCCAACAAGGCGCTGATTGCCGTGCACGGCAACGAGATCTTCGCCAAGGCCCGCGAGAAGGGCGTCATCGTCGCCTTCGAAGCGGCCGTGGCCGGCGGTATCCCGGTGATCAAGGCAATCCGCGAAGGCCTCTCGGCCAACCGCATCAACTGGGTGGCAGGGATCATCAACGGTACCGGCAACTTCATCCTCACCGAAATGCGTGAAAAAGGCCGCGCCTTCCCCGACGTGCTGGCCGAAGCCCAGGCACTGGGCTATGCCGAAGCCGATCCGACCTTCGACGTCGAAGGTATCGACGCTGCGCACAAGCTGACCATCCTGGCCTCCATCGCCTTTGGTATTCCGCTGCAGTTCGACAAGGCCTACACCGAAGGCATCACCCAACTGACCACGGCTGATGTGAACTATGCCGAGGCCCTGGGTTACCGCATCAAGCACCTGGGTGTGGCCCGCAGCACCGCCAACGGTATCGAGCTGCGCGTTCACCCGACGCTGATCCCGGCCGACCGCCTGATCGCCAATGTCAACGGCGTGATGAACGCGGTGATGGTCAACGGCGATGCGGCAGGTTCCACCCTGTTCTACGGTGCCGGCGCCGGTATGGAGCCGACCGCTTCCTCGGTGGTCGCCGACCTCGTCGACGTGGTTCGCGCCATGACCTCCGACCCGGAGAACCGTGTGCCGCACCTGGCCTTCCAGCCAGACTCGCTGTCGGCTCACCCGATCCTGCCGATCGACGCCTGCGAAACCGCCTACTACCTGCGTATCCAGGCCAAGGATCATCCAGGTGTGCTGGCCCAGGTAGCGAGCATCCTCTCGGAGCGTGGCATCAATATCGAATCGATCATGCAGAAGGAAGTCGAAGAGCAAGACGGCCTGGTACCGATGATCCTGCTGACCCACCGTGTGGTCGAGCAGCGCATGAACGATGCCATCACCGCCCTGGAAGCCCTGCAGGATGTGGTTGGCAACGTGGTGCGTATCCGCGTCGAACAACTGAATTGACAATAGCTGCAAGTGGTAAGCGGCACGCTGCAAGTCAAAGCCGGATCGCGGTGACTTGCAGCGTGCAGCTTGTAGCTTGAAGCTCAAACCGAAGGTTTGTACCCATGCGATATATCAGTACTCGTGGCCAGGCTCCGGCCCTGAATTTCGAAGATGTCCTGCTGGCAGGCCTCGCCAGCGACGGCGGCCTGTATGTGCCGGAAAACCTGCCGCGCTTCACCCAGGAAGAGATCGCTTCCTGGGCCGGCCTGCCGTATCACGAGCTGGCTTTCCGGGTGATGCGCCCGTTCGTCACCGGCAGCATCGCCGATGCCGACTTCAAGAAGATTCTCGAAGAAACCTACGGTGAGTTCGCCCACGCCGCGGTCGCGCCGCTGCGTCAGTTGAACAGCAACGAATGGGTGCTGGAGCTGTTCCACGGCCCGACCCTGGCGTTCAAGGATTTTGCCCTGCAGTTGCTCGGCCGCCTGCTCGATCACGTGCTGGCCAAGCGCGGCGAGCGTGTGGTGATCATCGGCGCCACCAGTGGTGACACCGGTTCCGCCGCCATCGAAGGCTGCCGCCGTTGCGACAACGTCGACATCTTCATCCTGCACCCGCACCAGCGTGTGTCGGAGGTTCAGCGCCGCCAGATGACCACCATCTTCGGCGAGAACATCCACAACATCGCCATCGAAGGCAACTTCGACGACTGCCAGGAAATGGTCAAGGCCAGCTTCGCCGACCAGGGTTTCCTCAAGGGCACTCGCCTGGTGGCAGTCAACTCGATCAACTGGGCGCGGATCATGGCCCAGATCGTCTACTACTTCCACGCAGCCCTGCAGTTGGGCGGTCCGGCGCGTTCGGTGGCCTTCTCGGTGCCGACCGGCAACTTCGGCGACATCTTCGCCGGTTACCTTGCGCGCAACATGGGCCTGCCGATCAGCCAGCTGATCGTCGCCACCAACCGCAACGACATCCTGCACCGCTTCATGAGCGGCAACCAGTATGTCAAGGAAACCCTGCACGCGACCCTGTCGCCGTCGATGGACATTATGGTCTCGTCGAACTTCGAGCGCCTGCTGTTCGACCTGCACGGTCGCAATGGCGCGGCCATCGCCGGGCTGATGGACACCTTCAAGCAGGGCGGCGGTTTCAGCGTCGAGCAGGACCGCTGGACCGAGGCACGCAAGCTGTTCGATTCGCTGGCCGTCGATGACGCACAAACCTGCGAGACCATCGCCGAAGTCTTCGCCCAGACCGGTGAAGTGCTCGACCCGCACACCGCCATCGGCGTCAAGGCCGCGCGCGAATGCCGCCGCAGCCTCGACACGCCAATGGTGGTGCTGGGTACCGCCCACCCGGTCAAGTTCCCCGAAGCGGTGGAAAAAGCCGGCGTCGGCAAGGCCCTGGAGTTGCCTGCTCACCTGAGCGACCTGTTCGCCCGGGAAGAGAAATGCACGGTGCTGGCCAACGACCTCAAGGCTGTACAAGCCTTCGTCAGCCAGCATGGCAACCGTGGCAAGCCGCTGTAATCGACCGAAAGGCCTTTGAAAAAGCCCGTCACTGACGGGCTTTTTCGTTTCTACTGGCCCTGGATAACTGGAACAGATCAGGAGTATCAATGAGCACAGGATGTTCAGGGGCCATGCGGCTCGTCATGGGCCTGGTGTTGTGGCTGTGCGCGGGCAGTTGGGCGCAGGCTGCCCAGAGCCTGCCTTTCACACTGGTACCGCCGTTCGCCGCGCTTGAGCCGATGCCGCTCAGCCCGGCGCAGCGACAATGGCTTGGCCCGTCGCGAACACTGCGAGTGGGTATTTCCTTTGCCGACTACGAGCCGGTGGACATCACCATAGACCGCAACCGCTACCAGGGCATCAGCGCCGACTACCTGAGCCTGGTTGCCCGGCGCCTGGGCGTGAAGACGCAGGTGCTGGCCTTCGCCCGGCGCGAGGAAGCCATCGAGGCCCTGCATGACGGCGTGATCGATGTGCTGACCAGCGCCAACGGTTTCGAGCGCAGCGTGGCGGGCCTGACGTTCACCGAGGACTACATACCTGACCGTTCCATGGTGGTGGTGCGCGGCGGAGCAGCCATACCACCAGCATCGCTGGCCGGAATGAAGATCGTGCTGCTCGACGGCTATGCCGACACCCAGGTGATGCACCGTGTCTATCCCGACAGCCAGGTGATTCTGGCCCCCACGCTCAGCAGTGCCCTGGAGGCCGTCAATCAGGGCGAAGTGGATGCCTTTATCGGCAACGAGATCATCGTGCGCGCCTACAATGCGCTGCGCCCGTTCCTGGGGCTGCAAGTGGTCGGCCCCAGTGCCTTGCCGCCGATCGGCTTCGCCTTCGCGGTGCGGGCCGGCGACCAGCCGTTGCAGGCTATGTTCAACCAGGCGCTGGCCAGCCTCGATGACTCGGTACGGCGAGAAATTCTTGGCCGCTGGACTTCGGGGCTGGGCTCGGATGTGGCCCACCAGCGTGTCGAGCTGACCGCCCGGGAGCGTGACTGGATCGCGCGGCACCCGACGGTCACCGTGGTGGGCAGTCAATACCCGCCCTATCTGTTTCGCAATCGCCAGGGCGCCTGGGTCGGCCTGAACAGTGATGTACTGGCGACTGTCGCGCAGTTGACCGGGCTACGGTTCGAATATGCGCCATCCTCGTCGATTGCCCAGAGCCTGGAGCTGCTCAGAAGTGGTCGCGCCGACATGAGTACCACGTTGAGCGAAACCGCGGAACGTCGCACGTTCCTGGACTTCACCCATTCCCTGGGTGGCCAGAGCTGGGTGTTCATCGTGCGCGAGTCGCACCTGGGGCTGGCGTCGTTGGCCGAGTTGGCCGGGCAGACGCTGGCGCTCCCGGCCCAGCACGCGCTGGAAAGCAGTATTCGCGAAGAACATCCCGACATTCGGCTGCTGCTGGTGGACTCGCTGGCGCAGGCGCGGGAGAAAGTACGCAATGGCGAGGCCGTGGCGACTATCGACAGTGAAGTGGGCGCCTACGGCGTGCTGGGCAGTGACCCGACCCTCAAGGTCGGGCGAGGGGTCGATGGCAAGTGGGCACCGGATCGGTTCTCGGTTCGGCGCAGCGCCCCTGAGCTGGAGAGCATCCTCAACAAGGCCCTGGAGGCATTCCCGGTCGCCGAGTTGCGGGCCATGCGGATGAAATGGCTGGGCGCGCTGGCCCCGCCGGCCCCAGCCTGGCAGCGCATTGCACCCTGGGTCTACTGGGCGGCGGCCGCGGCGGTGCTGTTCGCGCTGGTTTCGCTGATCTGGAGCAGCCGCCTGCGCGCCCAGATCATCCAGCGGGAGCGGGCCGAGGAGGCGCTCAACGACCAGTTGGCCTTCAAGCGCGCCTTACTCGATGGCATCCCCAATCCGATCTACGTCAGGGACCTGGAAGGGCGCCTGATTACCTGCAACAAGAGCTACGAACAAGCTTTTTCATTGAGCCTGGCGGACGTCAAGGGGCGGCGCCTAACCGAAATCGAGGTGATCCCGCCGGAACTGGCTGCACAACTGCACGCGGACTACCTGGAACTGTTGCAGAACCCCAAGCCGGTGTTTGCCGACCGGCGTATCGAGTATCCCGGGCGGCGCATTGACGCCTACCAGTGGACCGTACCCTTCTACCGTGCCGACGGCCAACTGCAGGGCCTGCTCGGAGGCTGGATCGACATTACCGAGCGCAAGCAACTGGAAGCGGATCTGGTGGAGGCCCGCCAGCACGCTGAGCAGGCCAACCAGGCCAAAAGTGCCTTCCTGGCGACCATGAGCCATGAAATACGCACCCCGATGGCGGTGATTATCGGCTTGCTGGAGCTTGAGCGCGAAACCGCGAGGGTCAACGGTGTTCCGCCTTCGCCGGGACTTGAGACCGCTCACCAGGCGGCCAGCGAGCTGATCGCGCTGATCGGCGACAGCCTGGACCTTGCTCGGATCGAGGCCGGTAGCCTGCAGTTGGCGCCGCAGGCCACGGCGTTGCGATCGTTTATCGAGCGTATCGTCGCGCAGTTTCGCACCCAGGCCCTGGCCCAGGGGCTGGACTTGCAGGTGCAGATCGCGGAGGACGCCCAAGGAACCTACTGGTTCGATCCGTTGCGATTGCGCCAGGTGTTGGTCAATGTGTTGGGCAACGCGCTGAAGTTTACCCATGAAGGGCAGGTCATCCTGCGGGTGACCCGAACCGGCGAGCCTGCACCGCAAGGCATCGGCGTGTGCCTGAGCGTGTGCGACACCGGCATCGGCATCAGCGCCCAGCAGCAGACCGAGCTGTTCACGCCGTTTGCCCAGGCCAATGCACAATCTGCCGCCCAGTACGGCGGCTCGGGGCTGGGCTTGAGCATCTGCCGGCAACTGGTGGAACTGATGGGGGGCACTATCACGTTGCACAGCGTGCCGGGTGAGGGAACCGAGGTCCGGGTCATGCTGGTGCTGGAGCCGGTTGCCCAGGCGCAGGACGTCCCGGCGCCGGCGCAGGTTCATCGCCAGCCAGGACCGGCGCGAAAGATACTGATCGTCGATGATCTCTCGGCCAGTCGCATGGTTTTGCGTCAGCAGCTTGAGTTTCTCGGTCACCAGGTGCTGGCGGTCGACAGTGGCCAGGCCGCCCTGGATGGCTGGCAGGCCGAGCGCTTCGACCTGTTGTTGAGCGACTGCAACATGCCGTTGATGAGTGGCTATGCCCTGGCCCGAAGCATCCGGCAACGGGAGACCGAACTGCAGCGACCGGCCATTGCGATCATCGGCTGCACGGCCAATGCGCTGACGGAAGAACGGGCACGCTGCCTGGACGCCGGCATGGATGAGTTGCTGGTCAAGCCGGTGTCGCTCGATCGCTTGTCTGCGCTGATCGAAACCCTGGCCCCGCCTTGCAGCTTCCGGATCCAGGCGTTGCAGCAGATGACCCAGGCCAACGACGAGGTGATGCTGCGCATGCTTGAAGAGCTGCGCAAGAACTTGCGTGAGGAGCAGGGGCAACTCGGTGAGGCTGTAGTGCGCCTGGAGTGGGAGCGTATCAGCGCCTCGCTGCATCGACTCGAAGGGGTTGCCTGCCTGATCGACGCGCTGGCGCTGGCTCGTGCCTGTACCGAGCTGGGGCAGGCCAGGCATGGACCGCAGCCCGAGGCAACGCAGCAGGCCTGGCTGGCATTGGAGCGCGTCCTGGAGCAGTTGCAGGCCGACGTAGACGCTGAATTCTTTAGGATTCAGCCTGTTCTTTAGGACTTGTCTGATGGGTTGTCGAATTCTTCCTGACTAGAGTAGCCCCGTGCTATTGCACATATCGGCTACTGCAGGGAAGGGTACATGCGATCTTTGAAAGTCTTGATTCTGGAGGACCATCCATTTCAACTGATGGCCTTGCATCAGATGCTCAATGCCATCGGTATATTCGATGTGCTGACGGCCGAGTCGGTGGAAGATGCCACCCAGGCATTGGCGCGTCGGGGTCCGGTCGACATCGCCATCTGCGACTTGCAACTCGAGGGTGCCGACGGCTTGGCAATGATCCGCCACCTGGCAGACAACAGGCTGGCCAGCGCATTGATCATTCATAGCAGCGCCGAACAATGCGTGATCGACAGTGTCGGCGACCTGGCACGGCAATTGGGCCTGGACGTGCTGGGAAGCTTTCAGAAAATGGCCAGTAACGTCGTACTGCATCAAGTGCTGCTGCAGTATGTGGAACATGGCAGCAGCACTCCTAAGGTCGCCCCGGTACCGCAGTTTCCCGAATTGCAGGCCCTGTCGGCGGCGGAAGTGGCTCGCGGCCAGGATCAGTGGGTCGCGCATTACCAGCCCAAGGTCAGTTTCGACGGCCAGCTGGTCGGCGTCGAAGCCTTGGTCCGCTGGCATCACCCCACCCTGGGCGTGCTGTCGCCGGCGCAGTTCTTTGCGGTTATCGAGCGGGCCGGTCTGCTCGATACCTTGAGCCTGCATGTGCTGGAGCAGGCCCTGGCGCTCAGTGCCCGATACCGTTCAAAGACTGGCCAGGCCATGCCGGTGGCGGTGAACATCGCACCGCAGCTACTGGCGCGCGAAGACTTCGGCGCCTTGGTGGCCGTCGCGCTGGGGCGTCATGGCGTACCGCCCAGTGCATTGACCCTGGAAATTGTCGAAACCCATGGCTGCGCGCTGGATTGCCAGCAGCTTGAAGAGCTGCTGCATTTGCGCATTCTGGGTTGCCAGCTGTCCATCGATGACTTTGGTACCGGCGTTTCCAACCTGCAGCGCCTGCTGGAGCTACCGTTCAGCGAATTGAAACTCCCCAGCGAGTTTGTCCGCGGCATGGCCCATGACGGCAAGAAGGCTGCCGTGGTGGCCGGCGCGTTGATGATGGCCCGGCGCATGGAACTGAGCGTGGTGGTCGAAGGTGTGGAGACGGTCGACGATCTGTTGGCGATCAAGGAGTTGGGGCGTCCGGTCATGCAAGGCTACTTCTTTGCCCGACCGATGCCGGAGGCCGAGCTTGAGCAATGGATCGACGATCGCAATCGTGCAGGCCTGCCGATAAGTGCCCAGCCAGCAGGTCAGCTCAAGCCTTGTGCCTGAAGGGAGAGAAACAACGCCGCGTCATTGGCCACGCCCAGCTTGCGCATCGCGCTGATCTTCTGCGTGCTGACGGTCTTTTTGCTGCGATTGAGCAGGACGGCAATCTCGTTAACGGTGTGGCCGGCGGCAAGCAGGCGGGAGACTTCAAGCTCCCTGGGTGACAGGGCCTGCCGGGCGCACAGGCGGTCGTCGCCCAGTCCGCCGTCCTGCAGCAGCAATTGTTCGACCGACGTTGCCAGGTACGTCTTGCCTCGTGGGAGGCCGCGAATGGCCTGGGGCAGTTCCTGGGCGAGGCTCGCCTTGCTCAGCAGGCCCTTCACCCCCAGGGCGAGCATGGCGCGAAACAGCCCTGCATTGTTGAGCATGGTGACCACCAGGATGGGCAGCTGCGGAAAATGCCGGCGAACCTGCTCCAGCAGTTTCAAACCGTCGTTCTGCTGCTCCACCGGCATCATGAAGTCGGTCACCAGGATGTCGCATTCCAGGCATTGCAGGTGCGCCATCAGTTGCTGGGGGCTGCCGGCCTCGGCAACCACCCGCACGCCGGGTATCTGTTGCAGAACAGCCCGCAAGCCGATGCGAAAGATCGGATGATCGTCCGCCAGGACAATGCGCAGGTCACGGGTGGGGGATGTACTCAATGCAGGCTCCGCTCGAATTTCTCTGCCAAGTGAAGCACTGCTGTGCGGTCAGGTCACGCCTGATGTGCAAATACGCCGCCCTTGTCGGCGTGGCAATCGGCAAGGGTCAGGGCCGTTCGTTGAAGAACTGCTGGCTGTCCTGCAGGTAGTGCTCGCGCAGGTCGGGGTCCAGCCACTGGGCGTAGAGCTTGGGCAGGACGGTGCGGCGCAGCGGTTGCAGGAGTTGATCGATATGGGTGATTGCTTCCCGACCCAGTGGCGTATCGGAGCATCCCACATGGATGAACTGGTAGGGAGCCGCGCCCTTGAGCGGATAAAACCGATAGTCATCCGCCGACCAGCCTTGTTGCGCAAGCATGTAGCGAACCTCGGGCCAATAGCCCAGCAGTAGCTGCAGGCGTCCGCGTTGTTGCATTTGCAGCAGGTTGGTGGCCGCGTCATTGCCGTAGTGGCGACTGACGGTGTTGTCTGGCAATGTCTTGAGCAGGGCGTCTACCGGGGGCTGTAGCTGCGCTCGGCGACGACCCCAAGCTTGAGTGAGGTGCCGGTCAGCAAGGCTTGCAGGTCGACCTGCTGATTCTCGATGAATGGCGCCAACAGTGCCTGGTCTTGCTGGCGAACCACCAGGCCACTGCTGAGCATGCCCAGGCTGGGCTGTGAAAAATACACGTAGCGAGCACGGTCGGCCGTCCAGAGCAGGGTTGGATCACAGGTGAACCTGCGCTCCTGCAGCATCTGTATCCCGCGTGCCCGATTGACCCGGACGATGCTGTGGTCATATTCAGGCATGTTCTCGATCAGCATGGGCAGCAGTTGGTCGACCACACCCTGGCCTTTGCTTTCGCCTTCGTAGATGGTCAGCGGGGGCAGGTCGCGCAGCAGCCATACCAGGCGCTCCTTGGCCCAGGCTACGCCCGGCAGGCCACTGCCCAGCAGGCCGCACAGCAGCATCGCCAGCAAAGTGCGGTGCCTGCACTTGATCATTTACGAGTCTCCGCCGTCGAATCTGGAACAGGGGTGGGCACGGTGTTCTAAACCGCCCCTTGCTCACGCAGGCGGGCGATGGTCGTGGCATCGTAGCCGAGCTGGCCGAGCAGTTGCTCGGTGTGGGCGCCAAGCTCCGGTCCTACCCACTCGCTGGAGCCGGGTGTCTGCGAAAGCTTGGGCACGATACCCGGCATCTTGAACGGCTTGCCGTCCGGCAGTTTGGCCTGCAGGAACATCTCGCGGGCCAGAAACTGCGGGTCGCTGAACATGTCTTCGGCACTGTAGATACGGCTGGCCGGAACCTGGGCGCCGTTGAGCACCTGCATGAGCTCGTCCAGCGGCAGGGTGCGGGCCCAGCGGTCGATCACCCCGTACAGCTCGTCGCGGCGCAGATCGCGCCCGTCGTTGCTGGCCAGTTGCGGGTCGTCGGCCAGGTCCTGGCGCCCGATCGACTGCATGAAGCGTTTGAAGATCGCATCGCCGTTGGCGCCAATCTGCACGTGCTTGCCATCGGCGCTGGTATGGATCGAGGAGGGGGTGATCCCAGGCATGATGTTGCCGGTGCGCTCGCGGATGAATCCGAACACGTCGAACTCCGGCACCATGCTTTCCATCATGGCGAAGATCGCCTCGTACAGGGCTACATCCACCACCTGGCCTTCACCGCCGTTGACCTCGCGATGACGCAAGGCCATCAACGCACCGATCACGCCCCAGAGCGCTGCGATGGAGTCGCCGATGGAGATGCCGGTGCGTACCGGCGGGCGGTCGTCGAAACCGGTGATGTAGCGCAGCCCGCCCATGGACTCGCCTACCGCACCAAAGCCTGGCTGATCCTTCATCGGGCCGGTCTGGCCGAAACCGGACAGACGCACCATCACCAGTTTCGGGTTCAGCGCGTGCAGGGTTTCCCAACCCAGGCCGAGCTTTTCCAGCACGCCGGGACGAAAGTTTTCGATCAGGATATCGGCCTCGGCCAGGAGCTTCCTGAGGATCTCGATCCCTTCGGGATGCTTGAGATTGAGAGTCAGTGACTGCTTGTTGCGGGCCTGGACGAACCACCACAATGAGGTGCCTTCATAGAGCTTGCGCCACTTGCGTAACGGATCGCCGCCGTCGGGGGACTCGATCTTGATCACCTGGGCACCGAATTCGGCGCAGATGCGCGAGGCGAACGGGCCGGCGATCAGGGTGCCGAGTTCGATGACTTTCAGGCCGGCGAGAGGTTTGCTGGGCGTAGACATGGGGCATCCGTGGCGGCAGGTCAGAGTCCCCGTTTTTATCATACGCGGGCGCACTCAGATACTGCCGCGGGGCAAGGAGTGCCAGGATCGGTTAGACTGGGCGACTTTTCTCGCCGCAAGATGCTCACCATGGCCCAGCCGTCCACGACCTACAAATTTGAACTGAACCTCACCGATCTTGACCGCGGTGTGTACGAAAGCGTCAAGCAAACCATCGCCCGTCACCCTTCGGAAACCGAAGAGCGCATGGCCGTGCGCTTGCTGGCTTACGCCCTGTGGTACAACGAGCAGCTGTCGTTCGGGCGTGGTCTGTCGGATGTGGACGAGGCTGCGCTGTGGGAGAAGAGCCTGGACGACCGCATCCTGCACTGGATCGAGGTCGGCCAGCCCGATGCCGAGCGCCTGACCTGGTGTTCGCGCCGCACCGAGCGTACCAGCCTGCTGGCCTATGGCAGCCTGCGCGTGTGGGAGACCAAGGTGGTGGGGGCGGTCAAGGGCCTGAAGAACCTCAATATCGCCGCCGTGCCCCAGGACGTCCTCGAGACCCTGGCCACCGACATGCCACGTTCGATCAAATGGGACGTGATGATCAGCGAGGGCACGATCTTCGTCACCGACGATCGCGGCCAGCACGAAGTCCAGCTCGAATGGCTGCTGGGTGATCGCGGCTAAGGCCGCCTCGCACACCGCCGTCTATTCCTGATCCACGAGAAGCCCCATCGCCCCATGCGCATCGAACCTCGCCCGCTGCCTTCCACCTTGCCGTTTCTTGGCGACCTGCCGCCCTTGCTGACCCGCCTGTATGCCGCGCGCGGCGTGCAATCGGCCGATGAGCTGGACAAGAGCCTGGCGCGCCTGCTGCCCTATCAGCAGCTCAAGGGCATCGAGGCGGCGGTCGACCTGCTGGTCGAGGCACTGGCGCAGCGCCAGCGCATTCTGATCGTCGGCGATTTCGATGCCGATGGCGCCACGGCCAGCACTGTCGGTGTATTGGGTTTGCGCCTGTTGGGCGCGGCCCATGTCGATTACCTGGTACCCAATCGTTTCGAATACGGCTACGGCCTGACCCCGGAAATCGTCCAGGTAGCCCTGGAGCGCCAGCCGCAGCTACTGATTACCGTGGACAACGGTATCTCCAGCGTCGAAGGCGTGGCCGCCGCCAAGGCCGCCGGGCTCAAGGTGCTGGTGACCGACCACCACTTGCCTGGCAACGAGTTGCCCGCCGCCGATGCCATCGTCAACCCCAACCAGCCAGGCTGTACCTTTGCCAGCAAGGCCCTGGCCGGCGTCGGGGTGATCTTCTACGTGCTGATGGCCTTGCGCGCCCGCTTGCGCAGCCTTGGACACTACGAAAACCGGCCGCAACCGAACATCGGCGAACTGCTCGACCTCGTGGCCCTGGGCAGTGTGGCCGACGTGGTGCCGCTGGATGCCAACAACCGCATCCTCGTGCACCAGGGCCTGGAGCGGATCCGCGCCGGGCGTGCCCGTCCGGGGCTCAAGGCAATCCTGGAAGTAGCACGACGCGACCATGCCCGCATCACCTCCACCGACCTTGGCTTTATCCTCGGCCCACGCCTGAACGCCGCCGGACGTCTGGATGACATGAGCCTGGGCATCGAATGCCTGCTCAGCGACGACCCGGGCCTGGCCCGGGAAATGGCCGGGCAGCTCGACGAACTCAACCAGGACCGCAAGTCCATCGAACAGGGCATGCAGCGCGAGGCGCTGGCCCAGCTCAAGGACCTGCCGCTGGAGTCGATGCCGTTTGGCTTGTGCCTGTTCGAGCCGGACTGGCACCAGGGGGTGATCGGTATCCTGGCCTCGCGCCTCAAGGAACGTTACCACCGGCCAACCATCGCCTTTGCCGACGCGGGCGAGGGCATGCTCAAGGGCTCGGCGCGTTCGGTGCCCGGTTTTCACATCCGTGATGCGCTGGATGCGGTGGCAGCAAGTTATCCGCAGTTGATCAGCAAATTCGGCGGCCATGCCATGGCCGCCGGGTTGTCTCTACCCGCCGACAACTTTCCGGCATTCGCCCAGGCGTTCGATGACGAAGTCCGTCGCCAGCTGCAAGAAGACGACCTGACCGGGCGCCTGCTGTCGGACGGCACCCTGGCGGTCGAAGAGTTTCACCTCGAACTGGCCCGCGCCTTGCGACACGCCGGCCCTTGGGGCCAGCACTTCCCTGAACCGCTGTTTCATGGCGTGTTCCAGCTGGTCGAACAGCGGGTAGTCGGCGAGCGGCACTTGAAGGTGGTGCTCAAGAGCGAGTGCGGTTCGGTCCGGCTCGATGGCATTGCCTTTGGGGTGGATCGCGAGGTATGGCCCAACCCGACGGTGCGTTGGGTGGAGCTTGCCTACAAGCTCGACGTCAACGAGTTCCGTGGCCAGGAAAGCGTGCAACTGATGATTGCGCATATGGAGCCGCGCTGAGGCAAGGGGCAAAGTGGTCTAGGCTCAGTAGGATTGGTCGAAGAACCTGCGGGGAAGATTCTGTGGTCGGCCGGTCAACCATCTGGAGCCTTACCACTTGATTTGAGAGGTGCCCCATGAGCCTGCTGCTTGAGCCCTACACCCTGCGCCATCTGACCCTGCCCAACCGAATCGCCGTTTCTCCCATGTGCCAGTATTCCAGTGTCGATGGCCTGGCCAATGACTGGCACCTGGTCCACCTGGGTAGCCGCGCGGTGGGGGGCGCCGGGTTGATCTTCACCGAAGCCACGGCTGTAACTGCCGACGGACGAATCACCGCCCAGGACCTGGGGCTGTGGGACGACGCACAGATCCCGCCACTGCAGCGTATTACCCGCTTCATCACTGCCCAGGGCGCCGTACCGGGTATTCAACTGGCGCATGCCGGTCGCAAGGCCAGTACCTATCGGCCGTGGCTGGGCAAGCAAGGCAGCGTCAAGCCGCAAGAGGGCGGCTGGGTGCCGCTCGGACCGTCAAAGATCGCCTTCGACCCGCAGCACACTGCCCCGGTAGAGATGACCAAGGCGCAGATCGACGAGGTGATCCAGGCTTTTGTCGACGCGGCGCATCGTGCGTTGCAGGCCGGCTTCAAGGTGGTGGAGGTGCACGCGGCACATGGCTACCTCCTGCATCAGTTCCTGTCGCCGTTGAGTAACCAGCGACGTGACGAGTACGGTAGCTGTTTTGAGAATCGCATTCGTTTGACCTTGCAGGTGACCGAGGCTGTGCGCGAGGTCTGGCCGGAGGAATTGCCGGTGTTCGTACGGCTGTCGGCCACCGACTGGGTGGAGGATGGCTGGAACCCGGATGAGACGGTCAAACTGGCCAAGCACTTGAGAGAGCTCGGTGTGGACCTGATCGATGTATCGTCGGGCGGCACGTCGGTGAATGCCGAAATTCCGACCGGGCCTGGGTATCAGACCCAGTTCGCGGCCAAGGTGCGGGAGGAATCGGGGATCGCCACCGGTACGGTGGGGATGATCACCGACCCCATGCAGGCTGAAACCATCTTGCGTACGGCCCAGGCCGACATCATCTTCCTGGCTCGAGAGCTGTTGCGTGACCCGTATTGGCCTTTGCATGCCGATGACGACCTGGGCGGCAACAAGGCCACCTGGCCAGCCCAGTACCAGCGGGCGACCAGCCGCGCCAACCCGATTCATGAGTCCGACTTGCGGGATTGACGAGGCCGCTGGTTGCGTGACCCGTATTGGCCTTTGCATGCCGATGACGACCTGGGCGGCAACAAGGCCACCTGGCCAGCCCAGTACCAGCGGGCGACCAGCCGCGCCAACCCGATTCATGAGTCCGACTTGCGGGATTGACGAGGCCGCTGATGTGGGGGTAGGAGCGGGTTCGCTCCGCGATGAGGCCAGTACAGCCTGTAATTTCAGGGTTGCCTGGCCCACGACCGCTTCGTGGCCGATCGCGAATGAATCCGCTCCCTCAGCAGCTACGCTGCACTTCCCGGGCTGTCACCCCAGCTCTTCCACTGCGCGCCAGGCCTCGTCGATGGCCGCATGGGCATACGCACTCCAGGCCGCATCGGAGTTGGCGATGCTGACCTTGCCCACGGGTTTGCGCGCCAGTTCCATCCACTGTTCGGTCTGCTCGGGGTCGTCGTAGAGGGTGTTGGTGAAGCAGGCGTAACCATGGGGCCAACGGTTGACGGTGATCGCCAGGATGTCCTGCTGGTGATCGAAACCTCCAGGCCCAAGCATTCGTTGCAACTGCTCGCGCAGTTGGCTTTCCAGGGTTTCGAACGCAGTGCCATACAACCGCGCACGCCCGGCGCGCGCCTGGTCGCGGCTGTTCATCTTGCTGTCGGGGCTGGTTGGCACGTAGACCATGTGCAGGCCAATGGGCTGTGCCGGATCACGAGGGTGCTCATAGCCCCCCAGACTCACCGGATAATCCAGTTTGATGCGGCTATACGGCTGGGTAGCGGCATAGATTTCGTGCACGCCAAGTTTCTGGAAGGCGTGCCAGTTGCGCACGATGACCTTGGTGTACACCAGCGGGAACTTCACGTTCTGGCTCAGGGCATGGGCCTGTTCGGCCGACAGGTCGCGCAGCAGGTAGGGGATCATCATGTTGTAGCAGGCCAGGATGCAGTGCTTGCCGCGCACCTGGGCCAGTTGCCCACCCCGGCTGTAGCCGACATTCACCTCGCCATCCTGATTGACCACGCTGACCGCAGTACTGTTCAGGCGCAGGCGTACCGATTGGCCGGTGCGGTCGAGCTGGCTGTAGTCGAATTTGGCCAGGACGATGTCTTCCATGCCGGTGCCCGGTGCCACGGCAGGTATCAGGTCGCGCACCAGCAGGCGCGCCAGTGAGGCGTTGCCGTCCGGGAAGTGGTAGATGTAGGGCTCTTCCATCTCGGCCCGGGCTTCTTCGCTGATCGGCTCCAGGTCCATGGCGGCAAAGCCCGGGAAGCCAACGTAGTAGGCATCGGCGGCGGCCACGGTATCAATGCTCAGGGCCATGAAGTCGTTGGTGCGGCCCTGGAAGTACTTCACTGCTGCGGGCGACAGGCCGACGTCCTTGAGCAGGAAGTCCTGGTAGCTGGTGCGTTCAAGATACGCGGTTTTCTCCTCCAGGGTTTTGCCTGCCAGGTAGTCCCGGGGCGCTTCGTGTAGGTCGATCAAGGCCTTGCGGTCGCTGTCGGGCAGCGGGAAGTCGTTGATGAAGTCGCGGATCGGCCGGGCATTGAGCTGCTCGGGGGCGATATCGTCGGCGACCATGGGGGTGGGGTCGCCGCTGACCAGCTTGTCTTCGCCGAAGTGCTCCTTGTCGAAAAATACCCCGCGCGAAAGCCCTAGGTCCGGGTAGAAGCTGCGATCGAAGGCGGTTTCAAAACGCTTGATGTCCACTCCGAGGTCTTTGAGCAGTCCATTGACCTGGGCGCTGTACAGGTGGTTGGGCGACTGGAAGGCTTCGCTGCCGCCGTAGCCGAGGATCATCCGTGCGCCGGCGGTGAACTCGTTGCGCTTGGCATGGCCGCCGAAATCGTCGTGGTTTTCCAGGATCAGGATTTTTGCCTGGGGGTGCTTCTGGCGATAGAAGTAGGCCGCCGACAAGCCACTGATGCCGCCGCCGACCACCACCAGGTCATAGCTTTCGCTGATCGGTAGGGCGTCGGTGGCGAAGCGCTGTTTCTCCCAGCCCATCTGGTGGGCGACTTCAAAGGCGCCGGCATGGCTGCCGCGCAAGCCGGTCAGCGCAGGAGGGTAGTAGCGCCCGGAAGGGGCTGCCTGAAGCAGTTGCAGCGGGGTCAGGCCCGCTGCAATGCCGATGGCGACTCCATTGATGAAGTCGCGGCGGGTAATTTCCATAGGTTTCCTTACCTTAGTGTTTGAACATCACATGCCGTATGCAGGTGTAGTCTTCCAGCCCGTACAGGGACATATCCTTGCCGTAGCCCGACAGTTTCTGACCGCCGTGGGGCATTTCGCTGACCAGCATAAAGTGGGTGTTGACCCAGGTACACCCGTACTGCAAGCGAGCCGAGACCCGGTGAGCGCGCCCGACGTCAGCGGTCCAGAGTGACGAGGCCAGGCCATAGTCGGAGTCATTCGCCCAGGCCAGAGCCTGCGCTTCATCTTCGAAACGGGTGACCGAGACCACCGGGCCAAACACTTCACGGCGCACGATCTCGTCATCCTGCTGGGCGTCGGCGAGCACCGTCGGCTCGAAGAAGTAACCGTCACCCGGCACGGCCTTGCCACCGGTCACCAGGCGGATATGCGGCTGGGCGATGGCGCGTTCGACCATGGCGGCAACCCGGTCGCGATGTTGCGCGGTAATCAAGGGCCCAAGCTCGGTCTCCGGGTCGTTCTGCAGGCCGTGCTTGAGGCGGGCCACCGCATTGCCCAGTTTCTCCACGAACTGCTCGTAGATGCCGCTTTGCGCGTAGATACGGCAGGCGGCGGTGCAGTCCTGGCCGGCATTGTAGAAGCCGAAGGTGCGGATGCCCTCGACGGCGGCGTCGATGTCCGCATCGTCGAAGATGATGACCGGCGCCTTGCCGCCGAGCTCCATGTGCATGCGTTTTACGCTGTCGGCGGTACTGGCGATGATGTTGGCGCCGGTGGGGATGGAGCCGGTCAGCGAGACCATGCGCACTTTCGGGTGTGTCACCAGCGGCGTACCCACGCTCGGTCCACGGCCAAATAGAATGTTGAGGACGCCCGCCGGGAAGAGTTCGGCAGCCAGTTGCGCCAGGCGCAGGGCGGTAAGCGGGGTCTGCTCCGATGGCTTGAGCACGACCGTGTTGCCCGCCGCCAGGGCCGGTGCGATTTTCCAGGCGACCATCATCAACGGGTAGTTCCACGGTGCGATCGACGCGACCACCCCGAGGGGGTCGCGGCGGATCATCGAGGTGTGGCCCGGCAGATACTCGCCGGCTGCCGAGCTACCGAGGCAGCGGGTGGCGCCGGCGAAAAAGCGGAACACGTCGGCGATGGCCGGGATTTCGTCATTGAGCGCTGCCGCGTAGGGCTTGCCGCAGTTGTCCGACTCCAGGCGCGCCAGTTCCTCGCCGTGCGCCTCGATGCTGTCGGCCAGTTTCAGCAACAGCAGCGAGCGGTCCTTGGGGGTGGTCTGCGACCAGGTTTCGAAGGCGTGGTCGGCGGCACGCACCGCCGCATCGACCTGGGCCTCGCTGGCTTCGTTGATGTCCACCAGCACGCTGCCCAGGGCCGGGTTCAGTACAGACAAGGCCGGCCCCTCACCAGCCACCAGTTGGCCATTGATCAGCAGTCGGGTTTGCATCGTTGAGTCCTCCGGGAGTTATTTGCCGCTGCCGGCAACACTTTCGCCGCCGCGGGTCAGGTAATAGGCGCCCAGGATGGGCAGCATGGTCACCAGCATCACCAGCATGGCCACCACGTTGGTCACTGGCACGTCCCGTGGCCGGCTGAGCTGGTTGAGCAACCAGATCGGCAAGGTCCGTTCGTGGCCGGCAGTGAAGGTGGTGACGATGATTTCATCGAACGACAGCGCGAAGGCCAGCATGCCACCGGCGAGCAGGGCCGAGCCGAGGTTGGGCAGGATGATGTAGCGAAAGGTCTGCCAGCCATCGGCGCCCAGGTCCATCGACGCCTCGATCAGGCTCTGGGAGGTACGACGCAGGCGGGCGATGACATTGTTGTAGACGATCACCACGCAGAAGGTGGCGTGGCCGACGACGATGGTGAAGATGCCAGGCTCGATGCCCAGGGTCTTGAAGGCCGACAGCAGAGCGATGCCGGTGATGATGCCGGGCAGGGCGATGGGCAGGATCAGCATCAGCGAGATGCTCTCCTTGCCGAAGAAGTTGCGCCGGTACAAGGCCGCCGAAGCCAGGGTACCGAGCACCAGGGCGATCAGCGTGGCCAGGCAGGCCACCTGCAGCGAAAGCTTGATCGACTCCAGCACATCGGGCCGGGAGAACGCCACGGCGAACCATTTCAGGGTAAAGCCCTGGGGTGGGAAGCTGAAGGCGGCATCCTCGGTGTTGAAGGCATAGAGGAAGATGATCAGGATCGGGAAGTGCAGGAACACCAACCCGCCCCAGGCCGCCAGGCGCAGGCCGATTGATGCGCGTTCAGAGTGCATCGAAGGCCCCCAGGCGTTTGACGATGGACAGATAGATGGCGATCAGCACGATAGGTACCAGGGTGAACGCGGCAGCCATGGGCATGTTGCCGATGGCGCCTTGCTGGGCGTAGACCATGCTGCCGATGAAGTAGCCGGGCGGGCCGACCAGCTGCGGCACGATGAAGTCGCCCAGGGTCAGGGAGAACGTGAAGATGGACCCGGCGGCAATACCGGGGACCGACAGCGGCAGGATGACCTGTACGAAGGTCTGGCGCGGCTTGGCGCCCAGGTCAGCGGAGGCTTGCAGCAAAGAGGGCGGCAGGCGTTCCAGGGACGCCTGGATCGGCAGGATCATGAACGGCAGCCAGATGTAGACGAACACCAGGAAACGCCCCACGTGCGAAGTCGACAGGGTACTGCCGCCGACCCCGGGAATACCGAGCACGAACAGCAGCAGCGCCTCCAGGTGCAATTGCTGGACGAACCATTGGGCCACGCCGCCCTTGGCCAGCAGCAGCGTCCAGGCGTAGGCCTTGACGATGTAGCTGGCCCACATCGGCATCATCACCGCGATATAGAAAAACGCCTTGGTCTTGCCGCTGGTGTAGCGAGCCATGTAGTAGGCGATGGGGAAGGCGAGGATGGCGCTGGCGATGGACACGGCGATGGCCATGCCCAGTGTGCGCAGGATGATGTCGAAGTTCGACGGATTGAACAAGGCAGCGAAGTTGGCCAGGGTCAGTTCCGGGCTGACCGCCATGGTGAAGTCGTCGAAGGTGTAGAAGCCCTGCCACAGCAGGCTCAGCAGCGAGCCCAGGTAAATCGCACCGAACCAGATCAGTGGCGGTATCAACAACAGCGCCAGGTACAGGTTGGGTCGCCGGTACAGCAGATCGGAGAAGCGTCGAAGCGGGGAGGAGGGCTGGGCGCGGGTGTCCACGGTCATGTCACGGGCCCTCATGCAGCACGGTTTCCTGCAGGGCTGTCATGGCCTGGCGTGCCCAGCTGGCCTTCAACGGCTGGCCGGTCTGCCAGGGTGCCGTCTGCGCGTGCCATTGATTGTTGGCCTGGCTGACGCAAAGCAATTGCCCGCTGTCCAGTTTCAGCTCGTAGCGGGTGGCGCTGCCCTGGTATTGGATGTCGTGCAACAGGCCACTGACCTGGATGTCATCGTCGGACACCGGCTGTTCGCCCAGGCGTATATGTTCGGGACGAATCGAGAACGGCTGCGGGCTGCCGCTCAATTGCACGGCCAGTTCGCCACGCAGCACGTTGGAGGTGCCGACGAATTCGGCGACGAAGGTAGTGGCGGGCTTCATGTAGAGATTGCGCGGCGTATCGACCTGTTCGATGCGGCCGCGGTTGAACACCGCAACCCGGTCGGACATCGACAGGGCTTCGGTCTGGTCGTGGGTGACGAAGATGAAGGTGATGCCCAGCTGGCGCTGTAGTTTTTTCAGCTCGCCCTGCATCTGTTCGCGCAGCTTCAAGTCGAGCGCGCCCAGGGGCTCGTCGAGCAGTAGCACCCGCGGACGATTGACCAGGGCCCGTGCCAAGGCCACGCGCTGGCGCTGGCCGCCGGACAGTTGTACCGGCTTGCGTGGGCCATACCCGCCCAGGGCAACCATGGCCAGGGCCTCCTCGGCGCGGGCCAGGCGTTCCTGCTTGCCGACGCCCTTGACCTTGAGGCCATAGGCGACGTTGTCGCGTACGTTCATGTGCGGGAACAGGGCGTAGTCCTGGAATACCGTATTGACGTCACGCTGGTACGGTGGCAGGCCCGCGGCCTCGGCACCGTGTATACGGATGGAGCCGGCGCTGGGCTGCTCGAAACCTGCGATCAGGCGCAGGCAGGTGGTCTTGCCTGACCCGGAGGGGCCGAGCATCGAGAAGAATTCACCGTCCTGGATGTCGATGGAAACCTGGTCGACGGCCTTTACCTCGCCGAAAGTCCGCGACACACCGGTGAACTGGACTGCAAGCGTCATAGTTTGGCTCCGAAAGGTTGCGCGTCTTCGCGGGGCAAGCGTTGCTTGTAATCGAGCTGGCCCCGCGATCAGGCCTTAGCGGCCCCCCATGATCGCAATGTAGTCCTGGGTCCACCGGCTATAAGGCACGAACTTGCCGCCCTCTGCCTGCGGTGTCTTCCAGAAGGCAATCTTGTCGAAGTTGTCGAATCCATTGGTCTTGCAACCGTCCGCCCCCAGCAGTTCACTGCCCGTACAGGCCGCCGGGACGGCTGGCAGCGAGCCGAACCAGGCCGCTATGTCTCCCTGCACCTTGGGCTGCAGCGACCAGTCCATCCACTTGTAGGCGCAGTTGGGGTGCTTGGCATCGGCATGCAGCATGGTGGTGTCGGCCCAGCCAGTAGCACCTTCCTTGGGAATGGTCGAACTCACCGGTTGCTTGTCGGCCTTGAGGGTATTGACCATATAGCCCCACGAGCTGCTGGCCGCCACGCCCTCGTTCTTCACATCGCTCATTTGTACGGTCGCGTCGTGCCAATAGCGATGGACCAGCGGTTGCTGCTGGCGCAACAGGTCGAGCACCGCCTTGTACTGGGTTTCGTTGAGTTCGTAGGGGTTCTGGATGCCCAGCTCGGGCTTCGCCGATTTCAGGTATAGAGCTGCGTCGGCGATGTAAATCGGGCCGTCATAGGCCTGCACGCGGCCCTTGTTCGGCTTGCCGTCCGGCAGGTTCTGCGGCTCGAATACCACGCCCCAGCTGGTGGGCGCCTCCTTGAAGACGTTGGTGTTGTAGAGCAGTACGTTGGGGCCCCACTGGTAGGGGGTGCCGTAGACCTGCTTGTTCACCACGTACCAGGCGCCGTCCGCCAGGCGGGGGTCGAGGTTTTTCCAGTTGGGAATCAGCGCGGTGTTGATCGGCTGCACGCGCTTGCCGGCGATCAGTCGCAGCGAGGCGTCGCCTGACGCCGTCACCAGGTCATAGCCGCCCTTGGTCATCAGGCTGACCATTTCGTCCGAAGTGGCGGCGGTCTTGACGCTGACCTTGCAGCCGGTTTCCTTCTCGAAGCCGCTGACCCAGTCATAGGCCTTGTCGCTTTCACCACGCTCGATGTAGCCGGGCCAGGCGACGATATCCAGCTGGCCTTCGCCGGCCCCTACGGCTTTGAGCGGTTCTGCGGCCTGCAGGCTGGCACTGGCCAGCAGCGCAGTGCCCAGGGCACTGAATGTGGCGGTCTTGTTCACGAGCATGGTGTTCCCTCTTGTTCAAATGATGATCGAGGCAGTCATGGCGGCAGTGACACATCCCCTTAAGCGTAGTGCTGATATTGGGGGCCAGCCTGGGGGCGAGTTCGGCCATGTCGTTTTTCGACTGTTGCGAGCAACATCTGGAAGCAAATGCATTCAGCTTCGCTTCAGCCAGCGGCAGTACTCTTGGGGTTTCTTTCCTCCCCATGGAGATGCTCGATGAACACCCGTGGCTTGCTCGATCAGTTGCTCAAATCCGGTCAGGACATGCTGCAGAACCAGGCTGGCAAAAGCCCGGCCGGAAAACCCGGCGCAGCCGGTGGGCTCGGTGACCTGCTGGGCGGTAAAGGCGGTGGTGGTGGCCTGGGCAGCCTGCTCTCCGGTGCCGGCGGCGGTGCCCTGGCTGCCGGGGTCATGGGACTGCTGATGGGCAACAAGAAAGCCCGCAAGTACGGCGGCAAGGCCCTGACCTATGGCGGCCTGGCGGCCCTCGGGGTGCTGGCCTACAAGGCCTACGGCAACTGGCAGGCCAAGCAGGGCACCGCCAGCCAGGTCGAACCGCAAACCCTGGATCGCCTGCCGCCTGCCCAGGTCGAGCAGCACAGCCAGGCCATCCTCAAGGCGCTGGTGGCTGCCGCCAAGTCCGATGGTCATGTCGACGATCGCGAGCGGGCCTTGATCGAAGGCGAGTTCGTCAAGCTCTCCAGCGACCAGGAGCTGCAACACTGGCTGCACGCCGAGCTCAACAAACCGCTGGACCCTGCCGACGTGGCTCGCGCAGCCCGCACCCCGGAAATGGCCGCCGAAATGTACATCGCCAGCGTGATGCTGGTGGACGAGGAGCACTTTATGGAGCGAGCCTACCTGGACGAGCTGGCTCGCCAGCTCAAGCTTGATCCAGCGCTCAAACTCGAACTGGAAAATCAGGTGAAGCTGGTCGCCAACCAGTGAATCCGGGCTAAAGGCCAGCAAGGATTTTGCCGGCCTGCGCTTGGCCTGTATGTCAGCCGCAAATGCACGTAGTACCTGGGCTATACTCTGCCCATTTTTCTGCGCGCGTAGAATATTTGAGGGCTGACTGTGAAAAACTGGACCTTGCGCCAACGGATCCTGGCAAGTTTCGCCGTGATAATCGCCATCATGCTGTTGATGGTGGTTGCCGCCTACTCGCGCCTCGAGGCGATCGAGACCGACGAGGAAGCGGTTCGCACCGACAGCATCCCTGGCGTCTACTACAGCTCGATGATCCGCAGCGCCTGGGTCGACAGTTATGTGTTGACCCAGCAGTTGGTGGGGCTCAGTGGCAACCGCGAAATCACTGCTGCCGACAAGTTGCAGTACAAGGAATACGACGATCGCCTCAAGCAGCACATGTCCAGCTACCAGGCAACCATCCAGGACCCCGACGACCAGGCCACGTTCGATGAGTTCGGGCGCCTGGAAAGCGCCTACGACAAGGCCATCGAGGCGGTGCTTGAAGCCTACGCGCGCAAGGACTACACCCAGGCCCGCGAGTTGATCGAAAACGAGCTGACCCCAGCCTGGATCGCGGGTCGCAAACACCTGAACACGGTTATCGAACACAACCGCAAATCGGCTGAAATGGCTGCCGAATCCATTGTCAGTGCGGTGATCACCGCCAAGTTCAGCATGATCATTTCCCTGGTCCTGGCCATCATCGCTGCCGCCATCTGCGGACTGCTGCTGATGCGCGCCATCACCGCACCGATGCAGCGCATCGTGCATGCCCTGGACAAGCTCAGCAGCGGCGACCTCAGTGTACGCATGAAACTGGACCGCAAGGACGAGTTCGGTGCGGTGGAAACCGGTTTCAACGACATGATGGGCGAGTTGACCAACCTGGTCTCCCAGGCCCAGCGTTCCTCGGTGCAGGTCACCACCTCGGTGACCGAGATCGCCGCCACCTCCAAGCAGCAGCAGGCCACCGCCACCGAAACCGCAGCTACCACTACGGAAATCGGTGCCACCTCGCGTGAAATCGCCGCCACTTCCCGCGACCTGGTACGGACCATGACCGAGGTCACCTCGGCGGCCGACCAGGCCTCGATCCTGGCAGGCTCCGGCCAGCAGGGCCTGGCACGCATGGAAGAAACCATGCACCAGGTGATGGGCGCGGCGGACCTGGTCAACAACAAGCTGGCGATCCTCAACGAGAAGGCCGGCAACATCAATCAGGTGGTGGTCACCATCGTCAAGGTCGCCGACCAGACCAACCTGCTTTCGCTCAATGCCGCCATCGAAGCGGAAAAGGCCGGCGAGTATGGCCGCGGCTTTGCCGTGGTCGCCACCGAAGTGCGCCGCCTGGCCGACCAGACCGCCGTGGCCACCTACGACATCGAGCAAATGGTCCGCGAGATCCAGTCGGCTGTGTCTGCCGGCGTCATGGGCATGGACAAGTTCTCTGAAGAAGTGCGTCGCGGCATGTTCGAAGTGCAGCAAGTTGGCGAGCAACTGACGCAGATCATCCACCAGGTCCAGGCCCTGGCGCCGCGGGTGCTGATGGTCAACGAGGGGATGCAGGCCCAGGCCACCGGCGCCGAGCAGATCAACCACGCCTTGGTGCAGTTGGGCGATGCCAGCAGCCAGACCGTGGAATCGCTGCGTCAGGCCAGCTTTGCCATCGACGAGCTGAGCCAGGTTGCAGCGGGCCTGCGTGGCGGTGTTTCGCGGTTCAAAGTCTGACCGCCGATGGACGATCTCAAACCTCACCGCAGCCAGGATGCGGCTTCCAACGGGACGCTGCACCTGTTGTTCCGGGTCGCTGAGCAGCGTTTTGCCGTCGATGCCCGTGAAGTGGCCGAAGTGTTGCCGCGCTTGCCGCTCAAGCCTATCGCCCAGACCCCGGCCTGGGTGGCGGGAGTATTGGCTCACCGTGGCGCGCTGGTGCCTGTGATCGACGTCGGTGCCTTGAGTTTCGGCCAGCCGGCACCGGTGCGTACCAGCACGCGCCTGGTGCTGGTGCATTACCGGGTTGACCCGCAGCGCCCGGAATTGCTGCTGGGGCTTATCCTTGAACAGGCCACAGACACCTTGCGCTGCCGCGCCGATGAGTTCCAGCCCTATGGCCTGGACAATCACCAGGCCCCTTACCTGGGGCCGGTGCGCGAGGACGCCCAGGGGTTGGTGCAGCGCATCGGTGTGCAGGACCTGCTCACCGACGAAGTGCGTGCCTTGCTGTTCCCCCTGCCCGATGCCCAGGTGGGTGACGCGTGGGAGCCGCAATGAGTAGCGAGCAGCGTTTCTTCCGTTTTCTGCAAGAGCGTATCGGCCTGGATGTCGCCTCGGTGGGCGCCCCGATGATCGAGCGCGCGCTGCGCCAGCGCTGTGCTGCGCTCAATGCCCAGGACCTGGATGGCTATTGGCTGCTGCTGCAGCAGTCGAGGGACGAGCAGCAAGCGTTGATCGAGGCGGTGATCGTTCCGGAAACCTGGTTTTTCCGCTACCCCGAATCCTTCACCGCGCTGGCAGGGCTTGCCGGCAAGCGCCTCGCGGAACTGGCCGGTACGCGGCCACTGCGCATTCTCAGCTTGCCATGCTCCACGGGTGAGGAGCCTTACTCGATTGCCATGGCCCTGCTCGACGCGGGTATCCCCGGTAACGCCTTTCAAGTCGATGGTATCGACATCAGCCCTAATTCCATCGCCCGTGCCGAACAGGCTCTCTACGGGCGTAATTCCTTTCGTGGGTCGCACCTGGATTTTCGCCAGCGCCACTTCAGCGAAACGGAAGATGGCCACAGCCTGCATGAGCGGGTGCGCCAGCAGGTCGACCTGCAGGTCGGTAATGTGCTGGACCCTGCGCTGAAGTCCCGGGAAGGTACCTACGATTTTGTGTTCTGTCGCAACCTGCTGATCTACTTCGACGTACCCACCCAGCAACGGGTATTCGAGGTGCTCAAGGGGCTGATCCACGAACAGGGCGTGCTGTTCATCGGCCCCGCCGAGGGCAGTTTGCTTGCGCGCATGGGGATGCGGCCGTTGGGGATCGCCCAGTCGTTCGCTTATATACGCCAGGCACCCTCCGAGCCGCTGGTTGTCAGTAAGCCGATGGTCGCTCCACCGGTGGTCAATCTCTCGCGCCCGTTTTCGCCACCGGCCCGACGGCCCAGCCCGGTCACCCCGAAGCGGGTCTCGCGTCCGGCGCCTGCCGACGCGAGCGCCGAACTCTTGGCGCAAATCGCCCAGTTGGCCAATGCCGGCAGCAGTGCCGAGGCCAGCGCGGCGTGTGCGCGCTACCTGCAGCTCTATCCGCCCAATGCCCAGGTGTTCTACTGGCTAGGGCTGCTCAGTGATACCGCCGGTGAAAGCACACAGGCACTGAGCCATTACCGCAAGGCGTTGTACCTCGATCCTCAGCATCATGAGGCGTTGGTACACCTGGCGACATTGCTGGCCTCCCAGGGAGACAGCGCTGGCGCCCGTCGCCTGCAGGAGCGCGCCGCGCGCCGGGCAGATCGGGAGTCTGAACAATGATGGGAGAGCACGACGTGCAGTTGGTTGCCTCCGATGCCGCCGTCATCGACGATTGCTGGAACCGCATTGGTGTACAGGGCGACAAGAGCTGCCCTTTGCTGGTCGAACATATCCATTGCCGCAACTGCGCCGTCTATGCCGCGGCTGCGACCCGATTGCTGGATCGCTATGCACTGACCCAGACGGTGCATGAGCACGTCCAGGCGCAGGAAGAGGGCAGTGGCCGCTCGATGTTGCTGTTTCGCCTGGGCGAGGAGTGGCTGGCCCTGGCCACCCGCTGCCTGGTCGAGGTGGCGCCGTTGCAGCCTGTGCATTCCTTGCCCCATCAACGTGCGCGCATGCTGCAAGGCGTGGCCAATGTGCGCGGGGCCTTGGTGCCTTGCCTGTCGCTGGCGGAGTTGCTGGGTGTCGAGGCGCTCGGCAATGGCGCCACATCGGCGCGGGTCATGCCTCGCATGCTGATTATCGCGGCGGCCGGGGGCTCGGTAGTGGTTCGGGTGGATGAAGTGGACGGGATTCATGGCCTGGACCCGGCGCAACTGGTACGGGAACAGGGCGATGCGCGATTTACCGCCGCGGTGCTGCAATGGCGCGGGCGTAGCGTGCGGGTGCTGGATGAAGAACAAGTGCTGTCTGCCGTGAACCGGAGCCTGTCATGACCCCAGAGCAAATGCGCGACGCCTCATTGCTCGAACTGTTCAGCCTGGAGGCCGAGGCCCAGACCCAGGTGCTCAGCGCCGGCCTGCTGGCACTGGAGCGCAATCCGACCCAGGCCGACCAGCTTGAAGCGTGCATGCGCGCGGCCCACTCGCTCAAGGGGGCTGCGCGCATTGTCGGTGTCGATGCGGGTGTGAGTGTCGCCCACGTCATGGAAGACTGCCTGGTGGGCGCCCAGGAAGGGCGGCTGCTGTTGCGCCCCGAGCATATCGACGCCCTGTTGCAGGGTACCGACCTGTTGATGCGGGTGGCCACGCCGGGGGACCCAACCCTCGATTCGGCGGTCCAGGCCTTTCTGGTGCAAATGGCCGGCTTGCTCGACCCTGCCGGAATGGCCGCCGCTGCAGTACCAGCGCCACTGCAGGCCCCGACGCCTGCCCCTTTGGCACCGATGGCCGAACCCCTGTTCGAGTCGCCGCTGCTTGAAAGCGAGCCTGAGCCAGTGGCTGCGCCCAAGGGCATGCGCGGCGGCAAAGGCGGCGAGCGGGTGCTGCGGGTCACGGCAGAGCGCCTGAACAGCCTGCTCGACCTGTCGAGCAAGTCGCTGGTCGAAACCCAGCGCCTCAAGCCCTACCTGGCTACCTTGCAGCGCCTCAAGCGCATGCATGGCCAGAGCATTCGTGCCCTGGACGGCCTCAAGAGCCAGCTCGAGGCCGGCGGGCAAAGCCCGGAAGTCCAGGAAGCGCTGGCCCAGGCCCAGCAACTGCTGGGTGAAACCCAGCAGATGTTGCTGCAGCAGGCGGCTGATCTTGACGAGTTCGGCTGGCAGGCCAGCCAGCGCGCCCAGCTGCTCTATGACACGGCCCTGGCCTGTCGAATGCGTCCGTTTGCCGATGTGCTGACCGGGCAGAGTCGCATGGTGCGCGACCTGGGGCGCTCGCTGGGCAAGCAGGTACGCCTCGACATCGAAGGTGAAAAAACCCAGGTCGACCGTGATGTCCTGGAAAAACTCGAGGCGCCCCTGACGCATCTGCTGCGTAACGCCGTCGATCACGGCATCGAATTGCCGGAGCGACGGATGCTGGCCGGCAAGCCACTGGAAGGGCAGATTCGCCTGCGTGCCTCGCACCAGGCCGGCCTGTTGGTGCTGGAGTTGAGCGACGACGGCGGCGGCGTCGATCTTGAGCGGCTGCGGCGCAGCATTGTCGAACGCCAGTTGTCTCCGGCCGAAACCGTGGCGCAGATGAGCGAAGCCGAGCTACTGACCTTTTTGTTCCTGCCGGGCTTCAGCTTGCGTGATCAGGTCACCGAAGTCTCGGGGCGTGGCGTGGGCCTGGATGCTGTCCAGCACATGGTGCGCCAGCTGCGTGGCTCCATCGAGCTGACCCAGACCACAGGGCAGGGCAGTTGCTTCCACCTCGAAGTGCCGCTGACGCTCTCGGTGGTGCGCAGCCTGGTGGTGGAAGTCGGCGCCGAGGCCTACGCCTTTCCCCTGGCCCATATCGAGCGCACCCTGGAGTTGCCGGCCGAGGCCATCGTGCAGATCGAGGGACGCCAGCACTTTTGGCATGACGGGCGGCATATCGGCCTGGTCGCTGCTAGCCAGTTGCTCAATCGCCCACCCAGCCAGACGGATGGCCAGACCATCAAGGTCGTGGTGATTCGCGAGCGCGACATGCTCTATGGCGTGGCGGTCGAGCGCCTGATCGGCGAGCGGGTGCTGGTGGTGATGCCGCTGGATGCGCGCCTGGGCAAGATCCAGGACATTTCCGCCGGCGCCTTGCTCGATGACGGTTCGGTGGTGCTGATTATCGACGTCGAAGACCTGCTGCGCTCGGTGGACAAACTGCTCAGTACCGGGCGCCTGGAACGTATCGAGCGCGGGCAGCGCAACACCCGTGAGGCGGCCCGCAAGCGCGTGCTGGTGGTCGATGACTCGCTCACCGTGCGCGAGCTGCAGCGCAAGCTGTTGAGCAATCGCGGCTATGAAGTGGCCGTGGCGGTCGACGGCATGGACGGCTGGAACGCCTTGCGCAGCGAAGACTTCGATTTGCTGATCACCGATATCGACATGCCGCGCATGGACGGTATCGAACTGGTGACCCTGTTGCGCCGCGACAGTCGCCTGCAGTCGCTGCCGGTCATGGTGGTTTCCTACAAAGACAGAGAAGAAGATCGTCGCCGTGGACTGGACGCAGGAGCCGACTACTATTTGGCAAAGGCCAGTTTCCACGATGATGCCTTGCTAGATGCAGTGGTCGAGTTGATCGGGGGAGCCCAGGGATGAAGATCGCTATCGTCAACGATATGCCCATGGCCGTGGAGGCCTTGCGCCGCGCGTTGGCGTTCGAGCCGGCGCACCAGGTCATCTGGGTGGCCAGCAACGGCGCAGAGGCGGTGAGGCTATGCACCGAGCAACTGCCGGACCTGATCCTGATGGACCTGATCATGCCGGTCATGGACGGGGTCGAGGCCACCCGGCGGATCATGGCCGAGACACCGTGCCCCATCGTGATCGTCACGGTGGATCGCCAGCAGAACGTGCATCGGGTGTTCGAGGCCATGGGCCACGGTGCGCTCGATGTGGTCGATACCCCGGCCCTGGGTGCCGGCGATCCCAAGGAGGCGGCCGCGCCGCTGCTGCGCAAGATCCTCAATATCAGTTGGCTGATCGGCCAGCAGCGCAACAATACCCCGCGCCCGCTGGCCGCCCCCCTGCGCGAGACGGCGCAACGCCAGGGCCTGGTAGCCATTGGTTCATCGGCCGGTGGCCCGGCTGCGCTGGAGGTCCTGCTCAAGGGTTTGCCCCGTGATTTCCCCGCCGCCATCGTGCTGGTCCAGCATGTCGACCAGGTGTTCGCCGCGGGAATGGCCGAGTGGCTCAGCAGTGCCTCGGGCCTGTCGGTCCGCCTGGCGTGCGAAGGTGAACCTCCACAACCGGGGCAGGTGCTGCTGGCCGGAACCAACCACCATATCCGTCTGTTGAAAGACGGCACCCTGGCCTACACCGCAGAGCCGGTCAATGAGATCTACCGGCCTTCGATCGACGTGTTTTTTGAAAGCGTGGCCCGCTATTGGCGTGGCGACGCGATCGGCGTGCTGCTGACCGGCATGGGGCGCGATGGCGCCCAGGGCCTGAAGCTGATGCGCCAACAAGGCTACCTGACCATTGCTCAGGACCAACTCAGCAGCGCCGTCTACGGCATGCCCAAAGCCGCGGCCGCTATAGACGCTGCGGTGGAGATACGCCCACTGGAGCGGATCGCTGCACGATTGATGGAAATTTTTCCAAAATGACGATATGTATTGAGCCACGCCGGCTTGCCGGCAGTGACCAGGTGACAGCGCATGAATGATTTACCGCTCGACGGTTTTCCGACCATGAATGAAAACTCGGCAATGGTCCTATTGGTCGACGATCAGGCGATGATTGGTGAGGCGGTGCGCCGTGGCCTGGCTCACGAAGAAAACATCGACTTCCACTTCTGTGCCGACCCGCACCAGGCGGTGGCGCAGGCAATGCGGATCAAGCCGACGGTGATCCTCCAGGACCTGATCATGCCGGGTCTCGATGGCCTGACCCTGGTGCGCGAATACCGTAACAACCCGGCGACCCAGGACATCCCGATCATCGTCCTGTCGACAAAGGAAGACCCATTGGTGAAGAGTGCGGCCTTTGCCGCCGGTGCCAACGATTACCTGGTCAAGCTGCCGGACAACATCGAGCTGGTGGCGCGCATTCGCTATCACTCGCGTTCCTACCTCACCCTGCTGCAGCGTGACGAGGCGTACCGGGCCCTGCGCGTCAGCCAGCAACAGCTGCTCGACACCAACCTGGTGCTGCAGCGGCTGATGAACTCCGACGGCCTGACCGGTCTTTCCAACCGTCGTCATTTCGATGAGTACCTGGAACTGGAGTGGCGGCGTGCCATGCGTGAGCAGGCCCAGCTGTCGTTGCTGATGATCGATGTCGACTACTTCAAGTCGTTCAACGACAATTTCGGCCACCTGGCCGGTGACGAAGCCCTGCGCAAAGTGGCCGAGGCCATCCGCAACTCCTGTGCCCGGCCAAGCGACCTGCCGGCCCGCTATGGCGGCGAAGAGTTCGCCCTGGTGCTGCCCAATACCTCGCCCGGTGGCGCGCGCCTGGTGGCTGAAAAGCTGCGCCAGAGCGTCGAGGCGATGCAGATTCCCCACAACATGCCCGAGGCCGGCTCCAGCCTTACCGTGAGCATCGGCCTGTCGACCCTGACCCCGAGCATTGGCAGCCATTGCCGGCAACTGATCTCGGCGGCGGACAAAGGCCTGTACCTGGCCAAGAACAACGGCCGTAACCAGGTGGGCGTAGCCTGACCCGCAGGAGCGGGCTTGCCCCGCGATAGCGATGTAACAGCAGGTCGCCAGCGCGGGGCAAGCCCGCTCCTGCATGGCGGCGATCTGCCGCCCGACGGGCTGCCGTGTCGATTCAGACTCGGTTATACTCTCCGGCTTTTCTACAGAATACGCACGAGAGCTGCCCGACCATGGAAATCAACCCGATCCTGAATACCATCAAGGACCTGACCGAGCGTTCCGAATCAATTCGGGGGTATCTTTGACTACGATCAAAAGCATGAGCGCCTGATCGAAGTCAACCGCGAGCTCGAAGATCCAAACGTCTGGAACAAGCCCGAATACGCCCAGGAGCTGGGCCGCGAACGTTCTGCGCTGGCACAGATCGTCGAGACCCTGGACGAGATGTCCAGCGGCCTGGCCGATGCGCGCGAACTGCTCGACATGGCGGTTGAAGAGGACGACGAAGGCGCCGTCAACGACGTCGTCGAGATGCTCGAAGGCCTTGAAACCTCCCTCGCCAAGCTGGAATTCCGTCGCATGTTCAGCGGCGAGATGGACATGAACAACGCCTACCTGGATATCCAGGCCGGTTCCGGCGGCACCGAGGCCCAGGACTGGGCCAACATCCTGCTGCGCATGTACCTGCGCTGGGCGGCCAAGCGTGGCTTCGACGCCACCATCATGGAATTGTCCGAAGGCGAAGTCGCCGGTATCAAGGGTGCCACCGTGCACATCAAGGGCGAGTACGCCTTTGGCTGGCTGCGTACCGAGATCGGCGTGCACCGCCTGGTGCGCAAGAGCCCGTTCGACTCCGGCGCCCGCCGCCACACCTCGTTCTCGGCCGTGTTCGTGTCGCCCGAGATCGACGACAAGGTCGAGATCGAGATCAACCCGTCGGACCTGCGCATCGACACCTACCGCTCCTCCGGTGCCGGTGGCCAGCACGTAAACACCACCGACTCGGCGGTACGTATTACTCACGTGCCGACCAACACCGTGGTCAGCTGCCAGAACGAACGTTCCCAGCACGCCAACAAGGACACCGCCATGAAGATGCTGCGGGCCAAGTTGTACGAGCTGGAAATGCAGAAGCGCAACGCCGCTTCCCAGGCCCTGGAAGACAGCAAGTCCGACATCGGCTGGGGTCACCAGATCCGTTCGTACGTGCTCGACGCTTCGCGGATCAAGGACCTGCGCACCAACATCGAGCGCAGCGACTGCGACAAGGTGCTCGACGGCGATATCGACGAATACCTGGAAGCCAGCCTCAAGCAGGGGCTGTAACCGCGACAAAGATGCCGCGGGCAGTCCCGCTCCAGTACAGGAGCGGGACTGCCCCGCGATCCCGGCCTCGGCCTGGGACAATGAACCCGTGATGGAAAATGTGACGACATGAGCGACCTCAAACTCGATCCGCAAGACCTGCAACAGGAAGAAAACACCCTGATCGCCCTGCGCAAGGAAAAGCTTGCTGCAGAACGCGCCAAGGGCAACGCCTTCCCCAACGACTTCCGCCGTGACAGCTACTGCAACGACCTGCAGAAACAGTATGTCGACAAGACCAAGGAAGAGCTGGAAGCTGCAGCGATTCCGGTCAAGGTTGCCGGCCGCATCATGCTCAACCGTGGCTCGTTCATGGTGATCCAGGACATGACCGGGCGCATCCAGGTCTACGTCAACCGCAAGACCCTGCCTGAAGAAACCCTGGCCGCCGTCAAGACCTGGGACCTGGGCGACATCATTGCCGCCGAAGGCACCCTGGCCCGTTCCGGCAAGGGCGACCTGTACGTCGAGATGACCAACGTGCGCCTGCTGACCAAGTCGCTGCGCCCGCTGCCAGACAAGCACCACGGCCTGACCGATACCGAGCAGCGCTACCGCCAGCGCTACGTCGACCTGATGGTCAACGAAGAAGTGCGCGACACCTTCCGCGTGCGCTCGCAGGTCATCAACCATATCCGCAACTTTCTGATCAAGCGTGACTTCCTGGAAGTCGAAACGCCGATGCTGCAGACCATCCCCGGTGGTGCCGCCGCCAAGCCGTTCGAAACCCACCACAACGCCCTGGACATGGCCATGTTCCTGCGTATCGCGCCGGAGCTGTACCTCAAGCGCCTGGTGGTCGGTGGTTTCGAGAAGGTCTTCGAGATCAACCGCAACTTCCGTAACGAAGGCGTTTCGACCCGGCACAACCCCGAGTTCACCATGCTCGAGTTCTACCAGGCCTACGCCGACTACGAAGACAACATGGACCTGACCGAAGAACTGTTCCGCGAACTGGCGCAACTGGTTCTGGGCAGCACCGACGTGCCGTACGGCGACAAGGTGTTCCACTTCGGCGAGCCGTTCGTGCGCCTGTCGGTGTTCGACTCGATCCTCAAGTACAACCCCGAGCTGACCGCTGACGACCTGAACGACATCGACAAGGCCCGCGCAATCGCCAAGAAGGCCGGTGCCAAGGTCCTGGGCTTCGAAGGCCTGGGCAAGCTGCAGGTGATGATTTTCGAAGAGCTGGTCGAGCACAAGCTGGAGCAGCCGCACTTCATTACCCAGTACCCGTTCGAGGTTTCGCCGCTGGCCCGTCGCAACGACGAGAACCCCAACGTCACCGACCGCTTCGAACTGTTCATCGGTGGCCGCGAGATCGCCAACGCCTACTCCGAGCTCAACGACGCCGAAGATCAGGCCGAGCGCTTCATGGCCCAGGTGGCCGACAAGGACGCCGGTGACGACGAAGCCATGCACTACGACGCCGATTTCGTCCGTGCCCTGGAATACGGCATGCCGCCGACCGCGGGTGAGGGCATCGGTATCGACCGCCTGGTGATGCTGCTGACCAACTCGCCGTCGATCCGCGACGTGATCCTGTTCCCGCACATGCGTCCTCAGGCCTGAGCGTTCTGAACAAGCCGCCTTCCGAGGCGGCTTTTTCATGCCTGCAGAAAACCCGTACATCGGATCCAACTCATTGGGAGAGAACCTGCAGTGACTCCTGCAATGGCTCAACAAGGCGCGGCCGACGTTGCCACGGCGGTCGCCGAAAGCGTGCAGTACCAGGGGCGCAAGGCCAGTCGCCTGGGCAGTGAACAGCGTCGCCAGGACATCCTCGATGCGGCCATGCGTATCGTCGTGCGCGATGGTGTACGAGGAGTGCGCCACCGCGCGGTGGCGGCCGAGGCGGGGGTGCCGCTGTCGGCCACCACCTATTACTTCAAGGACATCGAGGACCTGCTCACCGACACCTTCGCCCAGTACGTGGAACGCAGTGCGGCGTACATGGCCAAGCTGTGGGAAAACACCGAGGTGGTGCTGCGCCAGCTGTTGTCCCAGGGCGACGGCAGCCCACGCTGGCGGGCACGACTGGCCACCGAGGTGGCGAAGATGACCGCCGATTATGTGCAGCGCCAGTTGCACAACCGTCGCGACTTTCTGATGGCGGAGCAGGCATTTCGCCAGGAGGCCTTGTTGTGCCCGCGGCTGGCCGAACTGGTCAAGCTGCACGAGCAGATTCTGTTGCGCGGCACCTGCCAGTTGCTTCAGGTCGGCGGTTCGCGCCAGCCTCAGCAGGATGCGCTGGTGTTGACGGCGATTATCGAGCAGATGGAATATCAGGGGCTGCTCGACGGCTCACGCGCCGATGCGCAAGCGCAGATGCTCGCTATCCTTACCCGGTACATGCACCTGGTGCTGGCCGACGTGTGAGGCGCAGCCCCATTTCAAGGAGAACCCGATGAAAGCCAGAAGTCTGCTGTTGGCGCTGTCGTTCCTGCTGCTTGGCGGTTGTCTGGTGACCTTCAACGAGCCGATCCCGGCCAATGAAGCGGCGCCTCGCGCCTTGCTCGGCAAGTGGTCGAGCAAGGACGCCTGGGGCGAACCCCTGACCCTGCAGATCAGCCGTAGCGGTGGCAACGCTTACAAAGCGGTCGCCATCGGCAAGGATAAAAAACGCGATGAATACGCCTTTACCGTCTCCAGGCACGGCAACCGCTGGTACCTCTCGGCGGGCGTGCCCAAGCGCCTGGGCGGCAACTTCCTGATTGGTGGGTTCGAGGTCATCGACGGCAAGGAACTGGTGGTCTACAACCTCGACGTCGAGCAGGTCAATCAGGCCGTCGAAAAGAAAGAACTCAGCGGCCGCACCTACGAGGTGCCCGAGGACAACGGCGAGGGCGTGCTGATCGACAGCCCGGCCGAGCGTGTCCTGGCCTATCTGGACGATCCGGCCAATTCCGACCTGTTCATCGAAGTGGCGCGGTTCCAGCGGGCCGGCAAGTAATCAAGACTATTCAAGGAGTGTAGGGTGGACGAGTACCAGCAGACGATACGTGCCCTGTCTGACCGCATTGTCCTGGCACAAACGCCGATTCGCGTACTCGATGCGGTGAAGTGGGACGACAACATCCGCCAGGGCTTTCTCAAGGCCAAGGGCAAGGAGATGCCTGCCGTGGACCGCGCCTACTATCAGGGGCGGCCACTGTCGTTCGACTCCAGTGCGGTGAAGCTCGAGTTCCAGAACATCGAGCGCGATATCACCCGCCAGCTGGGCCAGTTCAACCCGGTCGGGCAGATCATGCGGCGCATGTGCAAGGAATATCGCATGGTGGTGCGCATGCTCGAAGCCCGCGGTACCGAGGATTTCGGCCTGATTTCCCAGGAGCTGTATGGGGCGGCGTCCGATGCGTTCCATGCTGGTGATCCGACCCTGGCGGACCTGGGCCTGATGCTCTCGGATTACCTTAACAACATCGATGGCCGCGGTGACCTGAAGGACGAACCCAAGGACCTCACTGCCAAGCAGGCCGTGGAGATGCTCCAGGGTCGCCTGAACAAGGTGTTCAACGAAGCCGAGGACACCATCCGGGTGTTCGAGTCCGACGGTATCGTCGCCGATGCCGCCGCAGGCGCCGACTATATCAAGATCCGCGCCGATGCCATGTTCAACAGCCGCGATGTGCGGGCCCTGGAAGTCCATGAAGGACTGGTGCACGTGGGCACTACCCTCAACGGCCTGAACCAGCCGATCTGCACCTTCCTGTCCAAGGGCCCGCCCTCGTCGACCGTGACCCAGGAAGGCCTGGCGATCCTGATGGAGGTGATTGCCTTTGCTTCCTATCCCAGCCGCCTGCGCAAGCTCACCAACCGCACCCGCGCCATCCATATGGTCGAGGAGGGCGCCGACTTCATGCAGGTCTACGAGTTCTTCCGCGCCCAGGGCTTCGGTATGCCGGAAAGCTACGGCAACGCCAGCCGGGTGTTCCGTGGGTCGGTGCCCAACGGCCTGCCGTTTACCAAGGACTTGTCCTACCTCAAGGGCTTCATCATGGTTTACAACTATATTCAGTTGGCCGTGCGCAAGGGCAAGCTCGAGCAGATCCCCTTGCTGTTCTGCGGCAAGACCACCCTTGAAGACATGCGCACCCTGCGTCAACTGGTCGATGAAGGCCTGGTGGAACCGCCCAAGTACCTGCCGGAGCAGTTTCGCGACCTCAATGCCCTGTCGGCCTGGATGTGTTTCTCCAACTTCCTCAACCACCTGAGCCTGGACCGGATTGAAGCCGACTACTCGAACATTCTCTGACGCATGGCGCAGGCCCTTGGGCCTGCTGCTGGTGTTGCTGAGTCTGGGCGGCTGTAGCTCGCTGCTGTTCTATCCAGAGCCGGGCCAGCCGTTCACGCCTGAGAAAGCCAAGCTCGAATACCGCGACGTCACCCTGACGGCGGCCGATGGTACGCGCCTGCACGGCTGGTGGTTGCCCGCCAAGCCGGGTGTGGAAGTCAAGGGTACGGTGCTGCACCTGCATGGCAACGGCGGTAACCTGGCCTGGCACCTGGGTGGCAGCTGGTGGCTACCCAAGCAGGGTTACCAGGTGCTGATGGTGGACTACCGGGGGTATGGACTGTCGCAGGGCAAGCCGGTGTTGCCCGAGGTCTACCAGGACATCGCCGCCGCGCTGGACTGGCTGGACAAAGCCCCCGAGGTACAAGGCAAGCCCCAGGTGCTGCTCGGGCAAAGCCTGGGCGGGGCCATGGCCATTCATTACCTGGCCCGGCACCCCGAGCAGGCCCGCCGGTTCAAGGCGATGGTCTTCGACGGCGTGCCGGCCAGCTACCGCCAGGTCGGGCGCTTTGCCCTGAGCACGTCGTGGTTGACCTGGCCGTTGCAGGTACCGCTGTCGTGGCTGGTGCCGGATGGCGACAGTGCGATTCATTCGATCGCGCGCATCGATTCGTCGCCCAAGCTGTTCTTCCACAGCATCGACGACCCTATCGTGCCACTGGCCAATGGCATCCAGTTGTATCAGGCTGCGCCACCACCGCGGGTGCTGCAACTGACCCGGGGCGGTCATGTGCAGACCTTTGGCGACCGCACCTGGCGCCAGGTCATGCTGCGGTTTCTCGACGACCCCGAACATTTCAATGGACTGCGGCGCCTGGCCGAGGTCCCCAACTACCCTGACGAGACGTCACAATGAGTGAAGAACGTAACGCGATTCCCCTGATCATCACCGGCGTGTGCAGCATCATCGGCACCGTTTGCGCCTTGTGGTACTACGGCTACCTGCACTTTGCCAAGCCCGAGGATGCCTTGCTGCTGAGTGATTTCACCATGCTCAAGACCGTACCGGGGGAGGACTACAAGATCTCGCTCAAGCCGGCCAACCAGGTGGCCCAGTGTGTCGATGGCGTGCTGGTGCTGTTCGATATGTCGCAGAAAGGCCTGACCGGGGTGCTGGTGGACAGCAAGAAGCAGGCGGTGCGTTGCCTGGGGCAGGAGACACCGCAACAGATCGAGGAGTAAAAGCATCGCGGGGCAAGCCCGCTCCTACGCTAGGAGAGGGTATGCCCCGCGATCACTTCATCACTGCGCCTGGCTTACCACACGTGGCGCCACCGGCTGGTTGTCATTGGAAATCGTCACCTCGACTCGACGATTCTGTGCCCGACCCGAGTTGCTCGCGTTGTCGGCCACCGGGAACTCCTTGCCATACCCCTGCGAGACGATGCGCGCCGGATCCACTCCGGCCCGTACCAGAGCGGTGCGCACGGCAGCAGCGCGACGCTCGGATAGCGACTGGTTGTAGCTGGCGCTGCCCTTGCTGTCGGTATAGCCCTCGACGATGACTTTGCGGTCAGGGTTTTCCTGCAGGAACTGCGCAAGCTTGGTGACGTTCGGCAAGGCACTGCTCTTGAGGTTGGCCTTGTCGAAATCGAACAGCACATCGCCAAAGGTCACCAGGGTGCCACGGTCAGTCTGCTTGGCGTTGAGGCTGTCCTGCAGCTTCTTGATCTGTGCATCGCGGGCATCGAGCCTTGCCTTGGCGCGCTGGTCGGCAGCGTCGTTGAGGTTGGCCTCGGCGGTGCGCAGGGCAATGGTCTGCTTGGCCACTTCAATGCGCTGGTTGGTCAGGTAGGCGAGCTGATCGACCTTCTTCTCGTCTTCCTTGTCCATGTAGGCCTTGTCGGCCTTGTTCAGAGAGTCCTGGGCCTCCTTGGTTTCAAGGGCAGCGACTTTGCTCGACTGGGGATTGCTCTGCAGGGTCGAGAAATTGGTCCGGGCCGATTCCAGGTTGGCGTTCGGTTGCGTGGAGCAGGCGGCCAGGCCAACGCTCAGGGCCAGGAGGGCGGGAATAAAGATGTGTTTACGCATAGTGTTCGTCCTTTGATCAATTACCAGATGCACGGGTCGACAGCGCGGCCTCATTGGGCGCTGCGCATACCTTCATCCCGCACGTCCTGAACGCCCTCGTGGGCATCTTTCACAGCCTTTTCGGCCTTGGCAGCCTGGGCCTTGCGTTCGGCAACCCGGGCGTCCCACTCGGCTTGGTCGGCGAGCATCTTGGCGTCGTCGTATTTTTTGTCGTGCATGGCAATTTCGGCTTGCTTGAGCTTGTCCTGGGCCGCTTTCATTTCCACGGCGGCAAACTCGGTACCGCCGGAGCTCACTGCAGAATTGACTGCCGATTGGGTCACGGCGAACTGCTCGGTAGGTGGGTTGCCGGCGCAACCGGCCAGGACCAGGCTGCTGCCCAGTGCCAGCGCGGCCAGTTTGAGCCCGCGCAACGAGGTGGAAGAGGATGTAGCGATGCGGGTCTTCATAGTGGTCAACTCCATTGGATCACTCCTGATGAATAACGACTTCCATAACAATCCATTGGCGCGACCCGCCGGTCTCGAGAACAGCCATCAACCCGAGTCCAGTGGGTTTAACCGTGATGGTTACTGGGTGTGACCGAAGCGTTTTTTCAATAGTTCAGAAAAAATCACGCAAGATCGCGACTTTTACTGACTGATCGGTCAGTCGGTTTTTCTCGGAACTTTTCAGGCGGGCAGGAGTACGCGAGCGCCCATGCGGGCGCTCGACAGCAGAGAAGGGCGGGGGAAAGTCAGTGGGTCGATTCGTCCTTGCGGCTGCTCATGTCGTGCAGGTAGCGGCGCGACAGGGCAAGAAAGCGCGGGGTCGGGCCGATGTCCTCATACAAGGGGTCGCCTTCTTCATCGGTGGCGATTACCTGATGGCCCTGTACATACGGAAAGCTTGCCTCCAGTTCTTCAAGGGCCGCGCCCAGCAGCTCGCCCAGCAGTTCTTCGGGGCGGCGCTTGGGGTACATTTCGGTCAGGGCAGCCAGCCGCGCCGCCGATTCCACATCCAGGTGCAGGACATGACCGGTAGGGCTCAGGCGGCCTTTGGCGTTCTGTTCCCAGTGCTGGGCAAGCTCGCGGATTTTCATGATCACCTCGTAAACGCTATGTACCTGATTTGAGCGTAGCTACTGTGCAGGCTTTGGTGTGCCTTGAAAGCACGACCGGTACTGGGGCACTCTGGACCTAGAGCGGTTTTCCAGGAATGCCGGAGACAAGGCTGATGACTGATATCGATGTGCGCTTGCGTGAAGATGTTCATTTGTTGGGTGAGTTGTTGGGGGACACCGTGCGCGAGCAGTACGGTGAAGCGTTCCTGCAAAAGATCGAGGACATTCGTCGCAGTGCCAAGGCCGACCGCAGCGGCAGTGCCGAGCAGTTGAGCTCGACCCTCGACGACCTGGCCGAAGACGAACTGCTGCCAGTGGCGCGGGCCTTCAACCAGTTCCTGAACCTTGCCAACATCGCCGAGCAATACCAGTTGATACGCCGCCGCGATGCAGGGCAGGCCGAACCCTTCGAAGACCGCGTGCTGCCTGAGCTGCTGGCCCGGCTCAAGGCCGAGGGGCACAGCGACGATGCGCTGGCGCGCCAACTGGGCAAACTGAGCATCGAACTGGTACTGACCGCGCATCCCACCGAAGTTGCACGCCGTACGCTGATCCAGAAGTACGATGCCATCGCCGCGCAACTGGCTGCCCAGGACCACCGCGACTTGATTCCGGCCGAGCGCGAGCAGATTCGCGAGCGCCTGCAACGCCTGATCGCCGAGGCCTGGCATACCGAAGAAATCCGCCGCACCCGGCCAACACCGGTGGACGAGGCCAAATGGGGCTTTGCAGTGATCGAGCATTCGCTGTGGCAGGCCATCCCTCATCACCTGCGCAAGGTCGACAAGGCCCTGCATGCCGCTACCGGGCTGCACCTGCCGCTGGAGGCCGCACCGATCCGCTTTGCGTCCTGGATGGGCGGTGACCGCGATGGCAACCCCAATGTCACCGCGCCTGTAACCCGTGAAGTGTTGCTGCTGGCGCGCTGGATGGCCGCCGACCTGTTCCTGCTCGATATCGACGCCCTGGCTGCCGAGCTGTCCATGCAGCAGGCCAGCGAGGCGTTGCGGGCCAAGGTGGGCGAGTGCGCCGAGCCGTACCGGGTGCTGCTCAAGCAGTTGCGTGATCGACTGCGCGAAACCCGGGCCTGGGCACACAGTGCCTTGAAATCGCCACAGGCGCCTTCGGCCCAGGTGCTGCACGACAACCGCGACCTGTTCGAACCCCTGCACCTGTGTTTCGAGTCTCTGCACGCCTGCGGCATGGGCGTGATCGCCAACGGGCCGCTGCTCGACTGCTTGCGCCGGGCCGTGACCTTCGGCCTGTTCCTGGTGCGTCTGGATGTGCGCCAGGATGCCGCGCGCCACACCGCTGCGCTGAGCGAAATCACCGACTACCTGGGCCTGGGACGTTATGGCGACTGGGACGAGGAGGCGCGTATCGCCTTCCTCCAGCAGGAACTCAACAGTCGTCGCCCGTTGCTGCCCAACCACTTCAAGCCCCAGGCCGATACCGCCGAAGTGCTGGCCACCTGTCGCGAAATCGCTGCCGCGCCGGCGGCGTCGCTGGGTTCGTACGTCATTTCCATGGCGGGCGCTGCGTCCGACGTCCTGGCCGTGCAGTTGCTACTCAAGGAAGCCGGCGTGCTGCGCCCTATGCGCGTGGTGCCGCTGTTCGAGACCCTGGCCGACCTGGACAACGCCGGCCCGGTAATGAATCGCCTGCTCGGCCTGCCGGGCTACCGCAGCGCCTTGCACGGGCCGCAGGAAGTGATGATCGGCTATTCCGATTCGGCCAAGGATGCCGGCACCACGGCCGCGGCCTGGGCCCAGTACCGCGCCCAGGAGACGCTGGTGCGCATCTGTCGCGAGCAGGAAGTCGAGCTGTTGCTGTTCCACGGTCGTGGCGGCACCGTCGGGCGCGGCGGCGGCCCGGCCCATGCGGCGATCCTGTCGCAACCGCCGGGTTCGGTGGCCGGGCGCTTCCGTACCACCGAGCAGGGCGAGATGATCCGCTTCAAGTTCGGCCTGCCGGACATCGCCGAGCAGAACCTCAACCTGTACCTGGCCGCTGTGCTCGAAGCGACCCTGCTGCCGCCACCGCCGCCGCAACCGGCCTGGCGAGAACTGATGGACCAACTGGCCGCCGACGGGGTCAAGGCCTACCGTGGCGTGGTGCGCGACAACCCCGAGTTCGTCGAGTACTTTCGCCAGTCCACTCCGGAGCAGGAGCTGGGCCGCCTGCCATTGGGCAGTCGCCCGGCCAAGCGTCGTGCCGGAGGCATCGAGAGCCTGCGGGCCATCCCGTGGATCTTCGGCTGGACCCAGACCCGCCTGATGCTGCCGGCCTGGCTGGGCTGGGAGGCGGCCCTGACGAACGCCCTGGCGCGCGGGCAGGGCGAGCTGCTGGCGCAAATGCGCGAGCAGTGGCCGTTCTTTCGCACCCGCATCGACATGCTGGAAATGGTGCTGGCCAAGGCTGATGCCGAAATCGCCCGCTCCTACGACGAACGTCTGGTGCAACCACAACTGCGACCTTTAGGTGCACATTTGCGCGACCTATTGTCGCAGGCTTGCCAGGTGGTGCTGGGGCTGACCGGGCAACCGGTGCTACTGGCGCACAGCCCCGAGACCCTGGAATTCATCCGCCTGCGCAACACCTACCTGGACCCCCTACATCTATTGCAGGCGGAGTTGCTGGCCCGCTCCCGTGTGCGCGAAGCCGCTCTGGATAGCCCGCTGGAGCAGGCCCTGCTGGTCACGGTGGCCGGTATCGCGGCCGGTTTGCGCAATACTGGTTGAAGGGTGCGGCACGCTCTCCACATATTGCTGCAAGGAGGGGAGATTGCTTGCAAAGCAACAGGTTGCGCTCGGCGCAACCTGTGCTTTGTACAGCGGATGTATGGAGTTTTTTCCGACTTTCGACCGCTTGTGTGGCTTGAAGGCGCTGTGTATCTTGAGCAGCCTTTTGACCGATTTGTGGTCAATACCCAAATTCCGGACTTGGCCCTCTGCGCCGACTCCATTGATTTGCTTACAAAAATGAGGAGCACAAGATGCGCGTGATTCTGCTGGGAGCTCCCGGGGCCGGTAAAGGTACTCAGGCAAAGTTCATCACCGAAAAATTCGGCATTCCACAAATCTCCACTGGCGACATGCTGCGCGCCGCTGTCAAGGCCGGCACTCCGCTGGGCCTGGAAGCCAAGGCGATCATGGACGCTGGCAAGCTGGTTTCCGACGAGCTGATCATCAACCTGGTCAAGGACCGCATCGCCCAGCCTGACTGCGCGAACGGCTTTCTGTTCGACGGCTTCCCACGCACCATTCCTCAGGCTGAAGCCCTGGTAACCAACGGCGTCGAGCTGGATGCCGTGGTCGAAATCGCCGTCGAAGACGAGGAAATCGTTCAGCGTATTGCCGGTCGCCGCGTTCACGAAGGTTCCGGCCGCGTCTACCACGTGGTCTACAACCCACCGAAAGTGGAAGGCAAGGACGACGTTACCGGCGAAGCGCTGGTTCAGCGTAAAGACGACACCGAAGAAACCGTTCGCCATCGCCTGGCGGTCTACCATGAGCAGACCAAGCCGTTGGTGGACTTCTACCAGAAGCTGTCGGCTGCCAATGGCGGCAAGCCTGCCTATGCACATATCGAGGGCGTAGGTTCGGTTGAAGCCATCACCGCCAAGGTGCTGGCCGCGCTGAGCTGATTGACGCTCGGTAGTGCACACAACGGCCCGCTTGCGGGCCGTTGTTGTTTATAATGCCGCTCTTTTTTCTTACGCCTGGATACACCGATGACCACCTTGTTGGCCCTGGATACCGCCACTGAAGCCTGCTCCGTTGCCTTGCTGCATGACGGCAAGGTTTCCAGCCACTACGAGGTGATCCCGCGCCTGCACGCGCAAAAGCTGTTGCCGATGATCCAGCAATTGCTGGCCGATGCGGGTACCACGCTGGCGGCGGTGGATGCCATTGCCTTTGGCCGTGGTCCGGGCGCGTTCACCGGTGTGCGTATCGCCATTGGCGTGGTCCAGGGCCTGGCCTTTGCGCTGGAGCGTCCGGTACTGCCGGTCTCCAACCTGGCGGTGTTGGCGCAGCGGGCCTTGCGCGAGCAGGGCGTGCACCAGGTGGCCGCCGCCATTGATGCGCGCATGGATGAGGTGTATTGGGGTTGCTATCAGGACGTTGCCGGGGAAATGCGCCTGGTGGGCAGTGAAGCGGTGCTGCCTCCGGAACAGGCCGTGCTTCCGGCCGATGCCAATGGCGACTGGTTCGGTGCCGGTACCGGCTGGGGCTATGCCGATCGTATCCCGGTAGCCCTGGCCGGTAAGGATGCGAGCCTGCTGCCCCATGCCCAGGACCTGCTGGCCCTGGCCACCTTCGCCTGGCAGCGCGGTGAAGCCATCCCTGCCGACCAGGCCCAGCCTGTGTACCTGCGCGACAACGTCGCCACGCCCAAGGCACGCTGAGTGCAACTCGTCGGTTATTCCCAGGGCAAATAAAACCTTTTGCCTAGACTGTGGTCCAGTTATCAGTCGGGCATTAGCGAAGGATCTCTGATGCTGTTAAATTGCCATCAATGGTCCTGAGTAGATCGCCATGCGTATCGACGGTTTTTCCTCGCAGTCTTATCCGATCAAGCGTACCCCGCGCAAAGCGCCGGTTCGCAATGATGACGTGGACGAGGATCTGCCCGGCGAATATGAAGTGCAGGCCCAGGCCGGCACTGCTCAGGCGCGTACTGGTGGACTGCCCGCCCGCCAGCAGGACATGATCTTCCCCCGGGCCTGCAGCAAACGCACGGCCCAGGCCCTGACGAGCTACCTGACCACCGCCGGTTTCGTGGACTGGGAGATGGAAGTGCTGGGGCTTGACCTGTACATTTGATGGATGAGTCTGTCCACGCTTCCCTATTTTCTTGGTTGCCCGTCCTGGAGTGAAAACGCCTGGCGCGAGTACCTGTATCCCGCTGACGCCAAAACCGGCGATTTCCTCGGCCTCTACAGCCAGGTTTTCAACGCCGTAGAAGGCAACACTACCTTTTATGCCCGTCCGGCCCCGGCGATCGTCGAGCGCTGGGCCAGCGTCATGCCTGCGCACTTTCGTTTCACTGCCAAGTTTCCCGGCGATATCAGCCATGGCGGCGACCTGCATGGGCAACTGACTGCGGCGCAGGCCTTCATCGAGCTGCTCAAGCCCCTGGGAGCGCGGGTCGCTCCCTATTGGTTGCAATTGCCGGCGACCTTCGGGCCGGCGCGGTTGGGGGAGTTGGTGGCGTTTCTCGATGAGGTCGGCGTGCCCGTTGCCGTTGAGGTGCGCAACCAGGCGTTCTTCGCCAAGGGTGATGAGGAGCGGCTGCTCAACCGGCTGCTGCTCGACCGTGGCGTAGAGCGTATTTGCCTGGACCCGCGGGCATTGTTCAGTTGCACCTCGCGCGATCCTGGCGTGCTGCATGCCCAGTCGAAAAAACCGCGGGTGCCTCCGCGTCCCACCGCCTTCAGCCAGCACCCCCAGGTGCGCTTCATCGGCCACCCGGAACTGGCTGCCAACGAACCCTTTCTACTGCCATGGCTGGACAAGGTTGCTGCCTGGATCAAGGAAGGGCGCAGCCCCTATGTTTTCCTGCATACTGCCGACAACCGCCTGGCTGCGGCCCTGGCGCAGCGTTTTCATCGCGGTCTGATGGAGCGCCTGCCTGGGCTTGCGGCCTTGCCTGAACTGGACAGGACGCCTGAGGCCGAACAACTCGGCTTGCTTTGAACGCGTCCTGCCGCTTGCCCGGGAGCCGTGATCATGGATGTACAAACCCTGCGTGCCGAAGCCTTCAAAGCCCTGCATGAGCGTGATACTGCCTTCGTCATCCCCAACCCCTGGGATGCCGGCTCCGCCAAGCTGCTGGCGAGCCTGGGGTTCGAGGCGTTGGCGACCACCAGTGCAGGCCTGGCGTTCTCGTTGGGGCGTCCGGACGCCGAAGGGGCGATGACCCTGGATGAAACCCTGGACAATGCACGGGCCATCGTCGATGCGACCGCCTTGCCGGTGGCAGCCGACCTGGAGAACGGTTTCAGCGATGACCCCAAAGGCTGCGCCGACGCGATCCTCCAGGCCGCGCAGGCGGGCCTGGTAGGCGGTTCCATCGAAGATGCCAGTGGCAATCCCGATGAACCCATCTACAGCTTCCACCATGCGGTGGAGCGGGTGGAGGCCGCCGTGGCTGCCGCCCGTAGCCTGGACTTTCCCTTCATGCTCTGTGCCCGTGCCGAGAACCTGCTGCACGGGCGCCTGGACCTGGACGACACCATCGCCCGCCTGCAAGCCTTCGCCGAAGCCGGCGCCGATGTGCTTTATGCCCCGGGCCTGCGCACTGCCGAAGAAATCCGCTCCGTGGTCCAGGCCGTGGCGCCCAGGCCTGTGAATGTACTGATGGGCCTCAGCGGCGTGCAGTTGAGCGTCAACCAGTTGCAAGACCTGGGTGTACGGCGCATCAGTGTCGGGTCTTCCATGGCTCGTGCCGCCTATGGAGCCTTCTATCGCGCAGCGCAGGAAATCCAGGATCAGGGCAGCTTCACGTTTGGCGAGCAGGCGCTGCCGTTTGCTCAGTTGAACCAGCTGTTCAGGCGCTGACCCGCCATGGGCAAGGGCCTGCTGCTGTGCCTGTTGCTGGTGGTGGCAGGTGTTGTTGCCTGGTACCAGGGCGTGCGCTTGCCCAACGCCTGGAACCCATGGGCCGTGCTCGATGTTCGTCAACCGCCCAATCTGCTGACGGCATACAAGCTGGGTCGCTTGCAGGACGATCCGCAACGCTGCGCTGAAGCCTTGGCTACCTCAGGCCTGCGTTATCGCCAGCAGGCTGACAGTCCGGCGCAGGCGGCTTGTCCACTGGAAAACGTATTGAGGGTCGAAGGCTCGGCGGTACGCCTGAGCAGCAGCTTTCTGGCCAGCTGCCCGCTGGCGGTGGCCTATGCGCTGTTCGAGCAACATGCCTTGCAGCCGGCGGCGCAGCGCGCGTTCGCCCAGCCGGTGGTGCAGGTCGATCACCTTGGCAGTTTTGCCTGTCGCAACGTCTATAACCGCAAGGACGGTCGGCTCAGCCAGCATGCCACGGCCAATGCCCTGGACATCGCCGGGTTTCACCTGGCGGATGGGCAGCGGATCAATGTGCTCAAGGACTGGAACGGCGAGGGCGCCAAGGCGCAGTTTTTACGTGAGGTGCGCGCCGGGGCTTGCGACAGTTTCAATACGGTGCTCGGGCCGGACTATAACGCCGCCCACCGCAATCACTTTCATCTCGACATGGGCTTCTGGCAGGTGTGCCGCTGACTCAGGCGGCAATGCGCACGTTGTTCAGCACCACAGGACGCGCCCAACGGCTGTCGAAGTCCAGGGCCGATTGCTGGGCCGTCAGGGTTGGCTCATCAAAGGGCTCGGGCGCCTTGTCGAGCAGGTCCATCTCGAACTCGGCGATCGGCAGGTACAGCGGCTGGGGTGTGGGGCCAGGGCCCGGCTCCGGAATCGGATGCCCCTGGCTCATGACCACCGGGCGTACCCAGGTGTTGCTGATATCCAGCTGGCGTTGCTGTTCGATCAGTTCGGCGTCGCTGTAGGGCGGGGCGAGTTTTTCAAGCAGCTCGGGCTCGAACTCGGCGATCGGCAGGAACAACGGCTCGGGCGGGGCAATGATGGTGTCCTGCACGTTGCACAGGCGCTGGTTATGGATGTGAGCCAGTACCTGGCTGCCACCCAGCGGCTCGCCGGTTTCTTTGTCGTACTGCTCGAGGGCGAGGCTCTCGGTATCGCTGTCTTCACCTTGTTGCTCGGCCAGGGCGCGGGCAAAAAAGTCCTGCCACAGGTGGCTGACGCCACCCAATGCCTGGGTGTTATGCCGCCCATAGTTGCCGACGGGCGATAAATAACCTGAGCTGAGCTGAAGAATGTCGGTCATGGCAGTCGCAGGCGCTGTAGGTCTGGCAAAATAGCGAATACTTTTTATATCGGCCGTGGCCGACGATCATTTAATTTTTTTGAGTACAGGATTCGATGGTGGAGCAAGTGGCGGACGGCGGCATCCGGGTCGAGGCACTGACGGCTGACTATCAGGCCCAGGCCAATGAATGGGCGCAGCGCCTTGGCCTGCCACTGGCGGACGAAAACGCAGGCTTTGCCGTGCAGGTCGGTGCCAGCGGCCTGCAGATCCAGCAGCTGGGTCCGCAGGCACCGGGGCCGGTGCGGGTCGACTTTGTCGAAGGTGCGGCAGCGCACCGGCGGGTGTTCGGTGGCGGCAGCGGGCAGATGATCGCCAAGGCGGTAGGCATTGCCCAGGGTGTTCGCCCGCAAGTGCTCGATTGCACTGCGGGGTTGGGCAAGGATGCGTTCGTGCTGGCCAGCCTGGGTTGCCGGATGACCCTCATCGAGCGCCAGCCGCTGGTTGCCGCGCTGCTGCAGGACGGCCTGGCGCGGGCGGCCGGCGATGCCGAAGTCGGCCCCATCGTCGCGCGCATGCAGCTGCTGACGGGCAACGCCATTGAGCACCTGCGCAACTGGCAGGGCGAGCCGCCGCAGGTGATCTACCTCGACCCGATGTTCCCCCACCGCGACAAGAGCGCCCTGGTGAAAAAGGAAATGCGCGTATTCCGTCCCCTGGTCGGTGACGACCTGGATGCGCCGGCCCTGCTCGAGGCGGCCCTGGCCTTGGCCAGCCATCGGGTCGTGGTCAAGCGCCCGCGCAAGGCGCCCATCATTGAAGGACCCAAGCCGAGCCACAGCCTGGAAGGCAAGTCCAGCCGCTACGACATCTACCCGAAAAAAGCCCTCAAGGCCTGATCAGGGCCGATAGGCGCTCAGGAACATCCTCACCACTTCTTCGACATGGGCCTGGGCAGCCTCTGTGTCCAGGGCAGGGGCGTAGCCGAGCAGCAGGCGATAGTTCGGCGCGCCCTTGAGCAGGCAGAAAAAGTGTTCCGCCGCCTTGTCGGGATGCTCGATGCGCAGCAGCCCGCGCTGGTCGACGCGCCTCAGCAACGCCTCCATCTCCCGCAACACCCGCAACGGGCCGGCTTCGAAGAAGATCTGGCTGAGCTTGGGGTCCTGGTTGCCCAGGGTCATGATCAGACGGGTCAGTTGCACCGACTGCTCGCTGCTGATCAAGGCCTGGAAGCCACAGCCGATGTTGAGCAATACCTGCTCCAGCGGTGCGCCGTCAGGCAGCTCGAAGATCAACTCCGGCAACTGCGCCGTGCAGGTGGCCGAGATGGCAGCGGTAAACAGCGTCTCCTTGTCGGTGAAGTGGCTGTACACCGTGAGTTTTGAAACACCTGCCGCTGTCGCGACCGCATCCATGCTGGTGCTGGCGTAGCCAAGCGTTAGAAACAGCTGCTTGGCCGCCTCGAGTATGGCCTGGCGCTTGGCCAGGTCCTTGGGCCGGCCGGGGCCGGCGGGAGCGCTGAGATCGTTGGGCATGAGTACTTGTACAGGTTCCAGTTGGGGCACATGGTACATCGCCGACCCGTCCAGGGCTGGCAGATATCGTCATAAAGGATTCGCGTTAATGCGTTTTTTCTCTTGGGCCGCGGCTTCCCGGCTCTGGTTCCCTGATTTAATATACCCGCCAGTATAAATATTCAAAGCGCCATTCGCGAAAGGTCATTCATCATGTTGCGCCATGCCTTGCCCCTCGCTCTGCCCATCGGCCTTGCCGTGTTGCTCTCTGCCTGCGGGCAGGAAAGCACACCGCAGACCTCCTTGCGACCTGCCATGGTGGTGCAGCCGCAACCGGCCAGCGCCGCAGCCGACAGCTACCCTGGCGAGGTGCGCGCGCGCTTCGAGCCGGAACTGGCGTTCCGCATCGGTGGCAAGGTCAGCAAGCGTCTGGTCGAAGAGGGCCAGCGGGTCAAGGCTGAGCAGCCGCTGGCCCAGCTCGACCCGCAGGATGTGCGCCTGCAACTGGAGGCCAGTCGTGCCCAGCTGGCCGCTGCCGAAGCCAACCTGACCCTGGTCAAGGCCGAGCGCGACCGCTACAAGACCCTGCTTGACCGCCAGATGGTCAGCCATTCCCAGTACGACAATGCCGAAAACCTCTATCGCGCCGGCCTGGCCCGGCTCAAGCAGGTGCGCGCCGAGTTCGACGTGGCCGGTAACCAGGCGGAATACGCTGTATTGCGCGCCTCCCAGGATGGCGTGATCGCCAAGCGCCAGGTCGAGGTCGGGCAGGTGGTGTCCGCCGGCCAGACCGTGTTCACCCTGGCCGCCGATGGCGAGCGCGAAGTGCTGATCGGTTTGCCGGAGCAGCAGTTCGGCCGCTTCAAGGTCGGTCAGCCGGTGTCGGTGGAGCTCTGGTCGCAGCCCGATGAGCGTTTCACCGGGCGTATTCGCGAACTGTCGCCTTCGGCCGATCCACGCTCGCGCACCTACGCGGCGCGCATTGCCTTCACCGCCGGCAAGGTGCCGGCAGAGCTGGGCCAGAGTGCCCGGGTGTATATCCAGCATGCCGAGCAGGCGCCGCTGGCGGTGCCGTTGTCGGCGCTGACCGCCGAGAACGGCCAGACCTACGTTTGGCGCGTGGACGCCAACAACACCCTCAAGCGTGTGCCGGTGCGGGTGGGTGCCTATGGCGAAAACAGTGTGCCAGTGCTTGAAGGCCTCAATGCCTCGGACTGGGTAGTGGCGGCCGGCGTGCATGTGCTCCAGGAGGGGCAACAGGTGCGTCCGGTGGATCGTTCCAATCGTGTGGTGAATCTGGCGGCCAAGGAGTAAGTCCCGATGGGTTTCAACCTTTCCGCCTGGGCCCTGCGCAATCGGCAGATCGTGCTGTTCCTGATGATTCTTCTGGCGCTGGTCGGCGCGCTGTCCTACACCAAGCTGGGACAGAGTGAAGACCCGCCGTTCACCTTCAAGGCCATGGTGATTCGCACGATCTGGCCCGGCGCCAGCGCCGAGGAAGTCTCGCGCCAGGTCACCGAACGCATCGAAAAGAAGCTGATGGAGACGGGGGAGTACGAGAAGATCATGTCGTTCTCGCGCCCTGGCGAATCGCAGGTCACCTTCGTGGCCCGCGACTCGATGCATTCGGCCGATATCCCCGAGCTGTGGTACCAGATCCGCAAGAAGGTTGCCGACATCCGGCATACCTTGCCGCCGGGTATCCAGGGGCCGTTTTTCAACGACGAGTTCGGCACCACCTTCGGCAACATCTACGCGCTGACCGGCGAAGGTTTCGACTACGCCGTGCTCAAGGACTACGCCGACCGCGTGCAGATCCAGCTGCAGCGGGTCAAGGATGTGGGCAAGGTCGAGCTGTTGGGGTTGCAGGATGAAAAGATCTGGATCGAACTGTCGAACGTCAAGCTGGCCACCCTCGGCTTGCCCCTGGCGGCTGTGCAGCAGGCCTTGGAGGAGCAGAACGCGGTCAGCACCGCAGGCTTCTTCGAGACCTCCAGCGAGCGCTTGCAGCTGCGGGTGAGCGGCCGCTTCGACACCGTCGAGCAGATCGAGCAGTTCCCCATTCGCGTAGGCGACCGTACGTTCCGGATTGGCGATGTGGCCCAGGTACGACGCGGTTTCAACGATCCTCCCGCGCCGCGCATGCGCTTCATGGGCCAGGACGCCATCGGCCTTGCGGTGTCGATGAAAGCTGGTGGCGACATTCTGGTGCTGGGCAAGGCCCTGGAGGCTGAGTTCGAGCGGATCTCGCACAACCTGCCGGCCGGCATGGAGCTGCGCAAGGTGTCGGATCAGCCAGCCGCGGTGAAAACCGGGGTAGGCGAGTTCGTCCAGGTGCTGGTCGAAGCCTTGGCGATCGTGTTGCTGGTGAGCTTCTTTTCGCTCGGCGTGCGCACCGGCCTGGTGGTGGCCCTGGCCATTCCGCTGGTATTGGCCATGACCTTCGCCACCATGTACTACCTGGGTATCGGCCTGCACAAGATCTCGCTGGGGGCGCTGGTGCTGGCCCTGGGGCTGTTGGTGGACGATGCGATCATTGCCGTCGAGATGATGGCGATCAAGATGGAGCAAGGCTTCGACCGGATCAAGGCGGCCAGCTACGCCTGGACCAGTACGGCCTTCCCGATGCTCACCGGTACGCTGATCACGGCGGCAGGCTTCTTGCCGATCGCCACGGCGCAGTCCAGCACCGGCGAGTACACCCGTTCGATCTTCCAGGTGGTCACGATTGCCCTGGTCGCTTCCTGGATTGCCGCGGTGGTGTTCGTGCCTTATCTGGGCGAGCGCCTGTTGCCAGACCTGGCCAAGCGGCATGCCGCCAAGCATGGCACTGCCGAAGGCGGCCCGGACCCTTACGGCACGCCGTTCTACCAGCGTGTGCGGCGTGTGGTGGGCTGGTGCGTGGCGCGGCGCAAGACTGTAATCGTCGCGACCCTCGCGCTGTTCGTCGGCAGTATTCTGCTGTTCCGTTTCGTGCCCCAGCAGTTCTTCCCGGCATCCGGCCGACTGGAGCTGATGGTCGACCTGAAACTGGCCGAAGGTGCCTCGCTGAGCAACACCGCCGAACAGGTCAAGCGCCTGGAGGCAATGCTCAAGGACCGTGCCGGTATCGACAACTATGTGGCTTATGTGGGCACCGGTTCGCCGCGCTTCTACCTGCCGCTGGACCAGCAACTACCGGCGGCAAGCTTTGCCCAGTTCGTGGTGCTGGCCAAGACCATCGAAGAGCGTGAAGCCCTGCGCAGCTGGTTGATCGCCACCCTCGACGAGCAGTTCCCAGACTTGCGCTCGCGGGTTACTCGCCTGGAGAACGGCCCACCCGTGGGCTATCCGGTACAGTTCCGGGTGACTGGCGAGCACATCGAGCAAGTGCGCGCCCTGGCGCGCAAGGTCGCCGCAAAGGTTCGCGAGAATCCCCATGTGGTCAACGTACACCTGGACTGGGAAGAGCCGAGCAAGGTGGTGTACCTGAATATCGACCAGGACCGCGCCCGCGCCCTGGGCGTGAGTACCGCCAACCTGGCCAAGTTCCTGCAAAGCTCGCTCACCGGCTCTGCCGTCAGCCAGTTCCGCGAAGACAACGAACTGATCGAGATCCTCCTGCGTGGTACCCAGCAGGAGCGCACCGAGCTTGCCAACCTGCCGAGCCTGGCGGTGCCGACCGACAACGGCCGGAGCGTGGCCCTGTCGCAGGTGGCGACGCTCGAGTACGGGTTCGAGGAAGGCATCATCTGGCACCGCAACCGTCTGCCCAGCGTCACGGTACGTGCCGATATCTATGGCAAGGAACAGCCGGTGACCCTGGTCAAGCAGATCCTGCCGACCCTGGACCCGGTGCGTGCCGAATTGCCGGATGGCTATTTGCTGGAGGTCGGCGGCACGGTGGAAGACTCTACCCGCGGACAGAAATCGGTGAACGCTGGCGTGCCGTTGTTCATCGTGGTCGTGCTGACCTTGCTGATGCTGCAGCTACGCAGCTTCTCGCGCACGGTGATGGTGTTCCTCACCGCGCCCCTGGGGTTGATTGGGGTGACCTTGTTCCTGCTGGTGTTCCGCCAGCCGTTCGGTTTCGTGGCGATGCTGGGCACCATCGCGCTGTCGGGGATGATCATGCGCAACTCGGTGATCCTGGTCGATCAGATCGAGCAGGACATCGCTGCGGGGCTGGATCGTTGGCAGGCAATTATCGAGGCGACCGTGCGCCGCTTCCGGCCGATCGTGCTGACCGCGCTGGCGGCGGTGCTGGCGATGATTCCGCTGTCGCGCAGCGTGTTCTTCGGGCCGATGGCGGTGGCGATCATGGGTGGGTTGATCGTGGCCACGGCGTTGACGCTGCTGTTTTTGCCGGCGCTGTATGCGGCGTGGTTCAGGGTGAAGAAGACCTGAAGTGATCGCGGGGCAAGCCCGCTCCTACCGCGTAGGAGCGGGCTTGCCCCGCGATGCATTTACAACGCGCCGAACACCTTCTTGGCAACGCTGGTAGCCGCCGCCGCAGGATTCTGGCGAATGCTTTCTTCCTGCTTGGCAATCATTTCGAACAGCCCATCGAGCGCCTGCTCGGTCACGTAGCCTTCGACATTGGCGTTCTTGGCATCCAGCACACCCAGGGTCGCAGCTTGTCCGGCAAAGGCATTGTACTGCTGGGCCAACCCTACCTGGTCGGTCGCCTGCTTGACGATGGGCAGGAACTTGGCGCGGATCTGCTCGCGGCTGGTCTTGTTCAGGTACTGGGTGGCCGAGTCGTTGCCGCCGGCAAGAATGCCCTTGGCATCGTCGACGGTCATTTTCTTCACGGCATCGACCAGCAGGGCCTGGGCCTGGGGAACCGCGGCTTCGGCAGCCTTGTTCATGCTGGCCTCCAATTGCTCGACCTCGGCGCCCATGCCGAATTTTTTCATGGTCTTGGCGGCCTTGCCCAGTTTGCCGGGCAGTTCGATGCGTACCTCGGGGTTGGCGCTGAAGCCGCCAGGCGTGCCCAGTTGCTTGACGGCAACTTGCGCGCCCTGGGTCAGGGCATCCTTGAGACCGGTGCTGGCGTCCTTTTGTGTGAGGTCGCCAAGCGACAGCGCCAGCGCACTGGCCGAGAACAGCAGGCCGGCGCACAGGCCGGTGAAGGTGAGGGCGGGGCGGAACATGGCAGCATCCTTATCTGAAAACGGGCAAATCAATCAACGAACGGCATCGACCTTGATACGGAGCGGTTGCGGGTCGGTGCCGTCCAGTTGCACGCCGTGATGCACGGTGTTGATGAACAGCAATTTGCCGTCGAGTTCGATTCGCGCGCTCACCGCATAACGGTGACCTGGCTTGACCTGGGCCGGGTCGTAGCTGAGGTGGAAGGGCAGCGGCACCTGGCCATTGACCGGGCCGTTCTGGCTGGCCAGGGTCACGGCCGGGGCGTCCATCAGCGAGACATCCTGCAGGCTCACGTTCAGTGTGGCTGCCGGCGGCAGGGCAATGCGCTGCAGGTAGAACACTTCACCGTCGAGGCTGGCCTTGGAGGCGGGCGGGGTGCTGCTGCAGGCGGCCAGCAGGCCACCGAGGAGGATCAGGGACAGTTTTTTCATCAGTAGCTCCTTGTGGGTGGCGCCGCCAAGACGGCGACCAACCCAGGTTAAGTCGTGTTGCTCCAGGGCATAGGCCACTAGGGATTATGCCGGTACTTCGGGGTGCTCTTCGCCGCGGTGCAAGGCAACCTGGCGAATGGACAGGCGAACTTCTGCCGACAGCACGCGCTTTGCCGCGCCTTCGGCGAGTTCGCTGAGTTTTTCGTGGTAACCCAGCTTGCCGTTGGTGTCGGGGCGCAGTACGCCCTGTTCGATCTGGGTCTGGATGAAGTGGCGGAACAGGGTCTTGTCGAAGAACTCCGGGGCGTTGAGGCCATGCAGGATCGACAGGCGCTGGGCCATGACCACGCAGAGGTCTTCCAGCTCTTCGGCGCTGAGGCTGTGCTGGCCGCTGTTGAGCAACAGCGCGGTGGCCATGTAGAAACGTTGCAATGTTTGGGTGATTGCACGGGCAAGGAGGGTCAGTAGCACGAACTGGCGCGAGCTGGGCGCCGGACGCAGGTACACGCCGTTCTCGAAGCGCAGCAGGCCGTGGTCGACAAAGGCTTGCAGCCACTGATCGATCACACCATCGAGTTCGTCCAGCTCCCAACGAATGAACAGCTCCGACTGCAGGTATGGGTACAGCGCCCGGGTGTACTGCAGGATCAGCTCGCGGCTCATGCGTGAGCTGCTCTGGAAGAAGCTCGCCAGCAACGCCGGCAGGGCGAAGATGTGCAGGACGTTGTTGCGGTAGTAGGTCATCAGCACCGCGTTCTGTTCGTCCAGATACAGGATTTTGCCCAGCGCATCGCTCTGCTCAGCCAGCAGGCCCATGCCCTTGACGTGGCTGATCAGCGCCAGGCCGTCGCCTTCGGGCAGGGTGGTGTGCGGTGAGTAGGGCACCTGGCGCAGCAAGGCCAGGTACAGGTCCAGCACCCGAGCCAGGGCGCGCTCGTCCAGGGCCAGCCGGGTGGTCGAGAGCAGGGCCAGGGCGGCCAGGTTGACCGGGTTGATAGCCGCGGCCTCGTTGAGGTGACGGGCGACTTTTTCACCCAGGCGCGAAGTGGTCTCGTTCAGCCAGGCCGGGCGGAACTGCGGCGCATGCGCCTGCTCGCGCCAGCCGGGTTGCTGCTGGTCGAGGAAGGCACCGAGGCGGATCGGCTCGCCGAAGTTGACCGCCACCTGGCCAAAGCGCTGCTTGAGGGCGCCCAGGACCTTGAAGATGTCGAAGATCGATTCTTTCTTTTTGCTCGCACCCCGCAGCTCACCCAGGTAGGTGCGGCCTTCGAGTACGCGCTCGTAGCCGATGTACACCGGTACGAAAACGATCGGCGTGCGCGAGGAGCGCAGGTAGCTGCGCAGGGTAATGGCCAGCATGCCGGTCTTGGGCTGCAGCATGCGCCCGGTGCGCGAACGGCCGCCTTCGACGAAATACTCCACCGGGAATCCCTTGGTGAACAGGGTGTGCAGGTATTCGTTGAACACTGCGGTGTACAGCGGGTTGCCCTTGAAGGTGCGGCGCATGAAGAACGCCCCGCCACGGCGCAGCAGGCCGCCGATCACCGGCATGTTCAGGTTGATGCCGGCAGCGATGTGGGGCGGTGTCAGGCCATTGCGAAACAGCAGGTACGACAGCAGCAGGTAGTCGATGTGGCTGCGGTGGCAGGGTACGTAAATCACCTCGTGGCCCGGGGCGATGCCCTGTACCTGCTCGATGTGATTGACCTTGATGCCGTCGTAGATCTTGTTCCAGAACCAACTGAGCACTACCTCCAGGAAGCGGATGGCGGTGTAGGTATAGTCCGAGGCGATCTCGTTGCCGTAGCGCAAGGCCTGGGCCTCGGCCTTGGCCAGGGGGATGTTCTGGCGTTCGGCCTCGTCGGCGATCGCCTGGCGAACCAGCGGATCGTGGACCAGGCCTTTGACCAGGTTGCGCCGGTGCGAGATGTCCGGGCCGATCACGGCGGTCTTGAGGTTGCGAAAGTGCACGCGCAGCAAGCGCTGGGCCATGCGCACCGTGCGTTCGTGGCCCTTGTTGTGCTGCACCAGTTCACGCAGGTGAATCGGCTCGGAAAACTGCACGCGCGTCTTGCGGCCCAGAATCAGCACGGTGAGCAGACGGCGCAAGCGGCCGGTGACCGCCCAGCTGTCGGCGAACAGCAGCTTCCAGGGGCTGGACTCACTGGCAGGCGACTGGCCCCAGAACACACTGACCGGAATGATTTGCGCGTCTTCCTCGGCATGCTGGCTGATGGCATTGACCAGCCGGGCGAGGGTCGGCGGTGCGCCACGCTTGTCCTGGCGGCCAAGCCAGTCTGGCTCGGGTGTGAGGTAGAAGAACGCGGCCGGCTCTTGCAGGGTGCCCACCGATACCGGCAATACCGGGCGCGGCAGCCCCGCCTTGGTGCACTCGCGGTCGAGCACGGCAAGGTCGGTCAGGGAGGGCGATTGCAGGGCGTAGAACACCGGACGGCTGCGGTCCAGGTTCAGGGTGAAGGCTGACTGGTTGATGGTCTCGGAGCGAACCCACAGGTACAACAGGCGACGCAGGGCGCCAAAGATCAGGCGGCGCAGGGGGGAACGGGTCATACGGTGTGTGCTCTGGATGAGATTTTCGAGTGATTGCTCAGTCGGTTAGTGTGCCGTATCTGCGCAAGTTCAGCAAAATGCACTCCGGTCATGAAATTTAATTTAAGTGTGTCATATACTCGGTCCGCCGCTTGCAGGAGATTTCTGCAAGCCGCGTCGGTGGAGGGTGGTGACCCCTCTGCAAGCAAGGCGATTCCAAAATAAAAATTCGGAGTAGTTCAGATGTCGTCTCGTGAAACTGGAAGTGTGAAGTGGTTCAATGACGCCAAGGGTTATGGCTTCATTCAGCGTGAAGGTGGCGCGGACGTGTTCGTTCACTACCGTGCCATTCGTGGTGAGGGGCATCGCACCCTCATCGAGGGGCAGCAGGTCGAATACAGTCTGACTCAGGGCCAGAAGGGCCTGCAGGCGGAAGATGTGATCGGGCTGTAAGCGCCGGGCCACAAGCCTCGAGCCTGGGTCCACCAGCGAAAAGGCCCGCCGCCGGACGACCGGGGCGGGCCTTTTCGTAGAAGCCGGCTCAGCTGGTACGCCAGGTGATTTCCTCTTCACCGTCGGCACTGATGCGGATCCAGCGATCGGCATCGTCTTCACCTTCTTCTTCTACCCAGGTACCCGGGGCGCATCGCACTTCGACGTTCAGTGCGGCAAAGGCGGCGCGGGCGCAGGCGATATCATCGTCCCATGGGGTCTGCTCACTTTCCAGGTAGAGGCTGTTCCATTTGCCTACAGCTTTCGGTAACCAGGTAACCGGAATGTTACCGGCCGTGCACTTCCAGGTCTGACCTTTTTGCTGCCATTCGCTGCAAGGGCCCAACGCCTGGGTCAGCCAGTCAGCGATCTGCTTGTGGTCGACGTCGGCGTCCTTGAGGTAAATCTCGATATCGGGTTGGCGCATGGGGGCTCCGGGTGCTCAGTCTTGTCGCACAAAGTAGTCGTAACGCATCGATACCGTGACCTCGAAAGGCTCGGCCTGCTCGATGACGCGGGCTCGTTTTTCCGCGCTGGCGCGCCAGCCATGAGGGGTCATGGCCAGCAGGTCGGCGCGGGACTTGCCATCGACAAGGCTCAGGCGGAATTTCAGGGTTTCGCTGTGGGCGTGCTGCATGCCCGCCGGGACCAGCGCCAGGTGCTTGTCGTCGGCGTAGTCGCGCACTTCATCATAGAGCTTGTGGCGCAGTTCGATCAGGTGCTCGTTGGTCGGGCCCACCCGCATCAGGCCGCCGCCCGGGGCGAGCAGGCGCAGGGCTTCCTGCCAGTCGAGCGGGCTGAACACGCTGGCCAGGAACTGGCAACTGGCATCGGCCAGGGGCACCCGCGCCATGCTTGCGACCAGCCAGGTCAGCGCCGGGTTGCGCCGGCAGGCACGCTTTACCGCCTCGCGGGAGATGTCCAGCGCGTAGCCGTCGGCCTCAGGCAGGGCCTGGGCGATCTGCGCGGTGTAGTAACCCTCGCCGCAGCCAATGTCCAGCCAGCGCTCAGGTGCGCGCTCTGCGGCAAGCTCCGCCAACCGGCGGGCCACAGGCGCGTAGTGCCCGGCGTTGAGAAAGTCGCGGCGGGCTTCGACCATGGCCTGGTTGTCGCCCGGATCGCGGCTGTTCTTGTGCTGCACCGGCAACAGGTTCAGGTAACCCTGGCGGGCACGGTCGAAACGGTGACCGGCCGGGCAGGCCACACCGTTATCGAGGGTGCCCAGCGGGGCGCTGCAGATAGGGCAGGTGAGCATCAGGCAAGCAACCGGGTCAGGGTCTGGTAGTAGATCTCGGTCAGCACATCCAGGTCGCTGGCCAGGATCCGCTCGTTGACCTGGTGGATGGTGGCGTTGACCGGGCCCAGTTCGACCACCTGGGTACCGAGGGTGGCAATGAAGCGCCCGTCGGAAGTACCGCCACTGGTCGAGGCTTGGGTTTCGCGGCCGGTCACGGCCTTGATGCTGGCCGATACGGCATCGAGCAGGTCACCCGGCTCGGTCAGGAACGGCAGGCCCGACAGCGCCCAGTCTACGTGCCAGTCCAGCTGGTGCTTGTCGAGGATCGCCGCGACACGCTGCTGCAGGCCTTCGACTGTCGACTCGGTAGAGAAGCGGAAGTTGAACAGAGCGGTCAACTCGCCAGGCACGACATTGGTGGCACCGGTGCCGGAATTGAGGTTGGAGATCTGGAAGCTGGTCGGTGGGAAGAACGCATTGCCTTCGTCCCAGTGCTCGGCCGCCAGTTCCGCCAGGGCCGGGGCGGCCAGGTGGATCGGGTTCTTGGCCAGGTGCGGGTAGGCCACATGTCCCTGCACACCGCGTACGGTCAGTTGGGCGCCGAGGGAGCCGCGGCGGCCGTTCTTGACCACGTCGCCCACCAGGCTGGTGCTCGACGGTTCACCGACGATGCACCAGTCCAGGCGCTCCCGGCGCGCGGCCAGGCGCTCGATGACGGCCTTGGTGCCGTGGTGGGCCGGGCCTTCTTCGTCGCTGGTGATCAGAAAGGCGACCTTGCCGCGGTGGTTGGGGTAGTCGGCGACGAAGCGCTCGGTGGCGACCACCATGGCAGCCAGGCTGCCTTTCATGTCGGCGGCACCACGACCACAGAGCATGCCGTCGGCATCGATCAGGGCATCGAACGGATCGTTCTGCCAGGCCTGCACGGGGCCGGTGGGCACGACGTCGGTGTGACCGGCGAAGCACAGCACCGGACCTTCCTGGGTGCCGTGGGTGGCCCAGAAGTTGTCGACGTCTTCGATGCGCATCGGCTCGAGCATGAAGCCGGCATCGCCCAGGCGCTGCATCATCTGTTTCTGGCAGTCGGCGTCCACTGGGGTCACCGAGGGGCGGCGGATCAGGTCGCAGGCCAGTTCAAGGGTAGGCGAGAGGTCGGCTGGGGCCGTCATTGAAGGAACTCCGGGGGCAAGGCAGGGCACGAATTCGAGGGGCGTTATCTTATAGCAAAACTGTAGGAGCGGGCTTGCCCCGCGATCAGCGTCCGCACAGTTTTGTTGGCTGTGGGGTGTGATCGCGGGGCAAGCCCGCTCCTACGGGAGGGTCATGAGGCCTGGGCGGGTTGGGCGGCATCCATGGGTTTTGGCAGCGACGACAGCATCGCCATGATCAACGCCGCCAGGTACGGTAGCGATTGCACCAGCAGCATGGTCACCCAGAAGCGCATGTCGTTGCTGGGCAGGCCCTGGACCAGGTAGATACCGGCCGCAGCGCCCCACAGCAGGACCATGATGAACAGCTCTTCGCGGGCTTCGGAAATAGCCACCAGCAGCCCATGGCTATCGGCATGCTTGGGGGTTCGAATGAACGGAATGCTACTGGTGAAGAACCCGTACAGCACCGCCTTGGCGATGGTGTGCGACAGCGCAAGGCCCGCCAGGGCGGCGGCGAAGGCGTCCTTGAGGTTGACCCCGACCGCGCGGCGGTACAGGAACACGATCTTGCCGACCTTGAACACGAACAGCGCCAGCGGCGGGATGGCGAAGATCAGCAGCGGGGGGTCGACCCGCTGCGGCACGATGATCATCGCTGCCGACCAGAGCAGTGCGCCCACGGTGAAGAAGATGTTCATGCCATCGGCGATCCACGGCAGCCAGCCGGCCAGGAAGTGGTAGCGCTGGCCGCGGGTGAGCTCCGAGCCCTTGCCGCGCAGCAGGCTGGCGGCATGGCGCTTGATGATCTGGATGGCGCCGTAGGCCCAGCGAAAGCGCTGCTTCTTGAAGTCGATGAAGGTGTCGGGCATCAGGCCCTTGCCGTAGCTCTCGTGGGAATATGCCGCCGAGTAGCCTTTCTCGAACACCCGCAGGCCCAGCTCGGCGTCTTCGCAGATGCACCAGTCGGCCCATCCCAGTTCCTCGAGCACCGAGCGGCGGGTCATGGTCATGGTGCCGTGCTGGATGATCGCATCGCGATCGTTGCGGGTGACCATGCCGATGTGGAAAAAGCCCTTGTACTCGCTGTAGCACAGCTTCTTGAAGGTGCTTTCGTTCTGGTCGCGGTAGTCCTGGGGCGATTGCACCACGGCGATTTTCGGGTCGGCAAAATGCGGCACCATGTGCTTGAGCCAGTTGCGGTCCACGCAGTAGTCCGAGTCGATCACCGCGATGACCTCGGCGTCCTTGGCCGTGTGCGGGATCAGGTAGTTCAGTGCACCGCCCTTGAAACCGGCAAGCGGCGAGACGTGGAAGAACTTGAAGCGCTCGCCGAGCATCTCGCAGTGGGCCTTGATCGGCTCCCAGACGGCCGGGTCCTTGGTGTTGTTGTCGATGATCAGGACTTCGTAGTCCGGGTAGTCGAGGGCTGCCAGGGCATTGAGGGTCTGCTTGACCATCTCCGGCGGCTCGTTGTAGCACGGCACATGCACCGACACTTTCGGCCGGTAGGCGCTATCGGCCTGCACCGGCAAGAACTCCCGGCGACGCTTGTGAATCCACACTGCCTCGGCCAGTTCATGGGCTTCGGTCAACAGTACGATGAACACGCCGAGCGCCCCCAGGGCGAGCAAAAAGCCCACGGTCAGGCTGAACCAGGTGCTGTATTGCTGGCTGTAGTCGTAGCCGATCCACACCAGCACCGAACCGCACAGGAACGCAATGAAGGTCAGGAAGGTACGCCCGCGCTGGCGCAGGGCCGAGCCGTCGATCAGCAGCAGGGTCAGCGACAGCATCGCCAGCACCACCGAACCTACGGCCAGTACGCGCCACTGCGGAATGGCCACGACCGGCCCTTCGAAATTGAATTTCTGCTGGCGGGCAGCATTGAACACGCCCCAGTAGGCGCCCACCGAGCCTTCGTCACTGGCTTTCCAGGGTTGGTCGTAGGCCTCGATGACGAAGTAGTTGTAGCCCTGGCGGTTGAGAGTGTTGACCAGGGTGCGCAGGTAGATGGCCTGGTCGGCCTGGGTGGCATCGGCGCCACCGCGCATGCGGCCGTTGCTCGGCCAGCCGACCTCCGAAAGCAGCAGCGACTTGCGTGGGAAAAGCTGCTTGAGGTCGCGGGCACGGTCGAGCACGAACTGACCAGCATCCTTCATCGGAATGAATTCCCAGTACGGCAGGATGTGCGCCGCGATCAGGTCGACGTGCTTGGCCAGCTCCGGGTGTTCCTTCCAGATGTGCCACTGCTCGCTGGTGGTCACCGGTACTTTCACGGCGGCACGTACCCGGTCCAGGTACTGGATCAACGCCTCGGGGGTGATCTCTTCGCGGAACAGCGCTTCGTTGCCGACCATCACGCGCACGACGCTGCGTGAGCTGTTGGCCAGTTCGATGGCTTTCTGGATTTCTCGCTCGTTGCGCTCAAGATCCGGGCTGATCCATACCCCGAGTGTCACCCGCAGGCCGAAATCTTCGGCCAGGCGCGGAATGTCGGCCTGGGTGCCTTCGACGGTATAGATTCGAATGCTGTCGGTGAGCTTGCTCAACTGCTCCAGGTCCTGGCGCAGCTCGTCTTCGTTGGGATACTGGCCCTTTTGTGGGCTTTCTCCGAGGCGAAACGGCGAATAGGAGAAGCCGGAAATCTGCTCCGGCCAGTCGGGGGCCGATACCGGGCGGTTGATCAGTGCCCAGAACCCGGTGAATAGCGCGGCGATGGCCATGACTATCACCAGGTTGATACCAAATTTACGCGATGACATAGATAGTTCGGGTTCCGAAGGGTGGAACGGGCGAGCGCCACAGGGCGCGGATCCTGCTGTTGGTCCGCGTATGCTGTGTAGCAACAGGTTGGCGGCTGTAGGTTAGATTGACTCCAGGTGTCGAAGTTCTTGGGCCCGTGTTGTTGTCGTCCAGGACTGGGGACTGCATCGGACATTAAAGCAGGATTGGCGCCAACTTTACCAACGCCGGCGTGGCGTCCGGTCTGAAGCGGGATGGCATCTAGCCGTAACAGGCCTATAATGCGCGCCGGTTTTTTCGGGGTATGGCCATGAGTACAGATGATCCACGCTTTGCCGGTGTTGCAAGGTTGTATGGCGACAACGGCTTGCAGCGCCTGCGCGAGGCCCATGTGGCAATCGTCGGCATCGGCGGCGTAGGCTCGTGGGCGGCCGAGGCCATGGCTCGCAGTGGCGTTGGCGAAATTTCATTGTTCGACCTGGACGATGTTTGCGTCAGCAACACCAACCGCCAGTTGCACGCGATGGAAGGCAACATCGGTCGCGCCAAGGCCGAGGTCATGGCCGAGCGCCTGCGGGCGATCAATCCGGCGTGCAAGGTGCATGCAGTGGTCGACTTCGTGACCAAGGACACCCTGCCCGAGTACATCGGCAAGGACATCGACTGCGTGATCGACTGCATCGACAGTGTCATGGCCAAGGCGGCATTGATCGGCTGGTGCAAGCGGCACAAGGTGACCATCATCACCACCGGCGGTGCCGGTGGGCAGATCGACCCGACCCAGATCCAGGTGGCCGACCTGAACAAGACCTTCAACGACCCGCTGGCGTCGCGGGTGCGTTCGACCTTGCGGCGGGACTACAACTTCTCCCGTACGGTCACCCGCAACTACAGCGTGCCGTGCGTGTTCTCCACCGAGCAGCTGCGCTACCCCAAGGGAGACGGCAGTGTCTGCCTGCAGAAGAGTTTTGTCGGCGAGGGCGTCAAGCTCGATTGCTCCGGCGGTTTTGGCGCGGTCATGATGGTGACGGCGACCTTCGGAATGGTCGCCGCCAGCAAGGCCGTGGAAAAACTGGTCGGCGGAGCCCGTCGCCCTTCCGAGCGCAAGTCTCAGGCGCCGGCAGCGAGCTGAGCCATGCGTTGCAGCACGGCGTTCAAGCCGTTGCTGCGTGAAGGTGAGAGCTGACGACCCAGGCCCAACTGGTTGAACCAGCCGGGCAGGTCAAGCTGCGCCAGTTCCGCACTGGAAAGTCCCTCGACCCGCACCAGCAGCAGCGCCAGCAGGCCACGAATGATCCGTGCGTCGCTGGCGCCCTTGAAGCGCCATTGGCCGTCCTGTTGTTCGGCCACCAGCCAGACCTGGCTTTCACAGCCGTGAACGCGGTTGGCCTCGGATTTCTCTTCGTCATTCAATGGCGCAAGGCGCTCGCCCCATTGCATCAGCAGGCGTGCCCGCTGCTCCCAGCCGGCCGCGTGTTCGAAGCTGGCAAGGGCCTGCCGGGCGCTATCGGGCAGGCTCATCGCAGTAGCTCCAGGGCTTGGTCCAGTGCCTCGAAGAAGCGCTGCAGGTCGTCGGAGTCGTTGTACAGGGCAAGGGACACGCGGATGGCGCCATCCAGCCCAAGGCTTTTGAGCAATGGCATGGCGCAATGATGCCCGGCGCGTACGGCGATGCCTTGTTCGGTCAGCATGTGCGCGAGGTCCGCATTGTGGACGCCGTCGACCACGAAACTGGCCAGGGCCAGCTGCGGTTGGCCCAGCAGGCGGATACCTTCGCGGTCGTTGAGGCCGCGCAGCAGATGGCGGTGCAAACCGGCTTCGTGCTCGGTCACCGCGCTCGAATCGAGCCCTGCCAGGTAATCGAGGCTGGCGCCCAGGCCGATTACGCCGGCAACAGGCGGTGTGCCGGCCTCGAATCCCAGGGGCGCCGAACGAAAGCTTGCGCTGTGGTAGTCGGCGATCTGGACCATTTCGCCGCCGAACTGCCAATGGCGCAGGCGCGCCAAGGCTTCGGTGCGGCCGTAAAGCACGCCGACGCCGTCGGGGCCATAGAGTTTGTGGCTGGAAAACACATAAAAGTCGCAGCCCAGTTGCTGCATGTCCTGGCGACCGTGAACCACGCCCTGGGCACCGTCGACCACGGTCAGCGCGCCTTGGGCACGGGCGTGGTCCAGCAGCGGCGCCAGGGGTTGCCAGGCGCCGAGCACGTTGGACAACTGGCTCACCGCCAGCAATCGGGTGCGCGGGCCAATCAGCTGGAGTGCGATTTCCAGGTCGACCAGGCCGCGGCCGTCGAGGGGCAGGATCACCAGCTTGAGGCCGCGACGATGGGCCAGCTGTTGCCAGGGCAACAGGTTGGCGTGGTGTTCCAGGGCGCTGATGGCAATTTCGTCACCGGCTTCGAACTGCCCTTCAAGGCCATAGGCCAGCAAGTTCAGCGCCGATGTCGCGCCATGGGTGAAGACGATGTTCTGGGTGTCGCCGGCGTTCAGCCAGCTGGCGACCTTCTCACGGCTGCGTTCGAACGCCTGGGTGGCGAGGGCACCGGGAAGGTGTTGGGCACGGTGCACATTGGCGGCGCCGTGGCCGTAATAGTGGCTCAAGGCATCGAGCAGGACTTGCGGTTTTTGCGTGGTGGCCGCGTTGTCCAGGTAGGTCTGGTGCTGGCGTTGCAGGGCGGCGATGGCTGGGAAGTCAGCACGCCACGGGGAGGGCTGGAACATGATGATCGGACCTGAATATCGGGCCTGGCGTTAGGCCAGACCCGATGGTACCACTTAGTTGTGGGCGTGCAGCGCTTCGTTCAGCTCGATGGCCGACTTGTGCGTCTTGCACTCTACTGCGCCGGTCACCGAGTTGCGGCGGAATAGCAGGTCGGTCTGGCCTGCCAGGTCACGGGCCTTGACCACCTTGACCAGTTGGTTCTGCTCGTCGAGCAGGGCCACCTTGGTGCCGGCGGTGATGTACAGGCCGGCTTCGACGGTGTTGCGGTCGCCCAGCGGGATGCCGATACCGGCGTTGGCGCCGATCAGGCAGCCTTCACCGACCTTGATGATGATGTTGCCACCACCCGACAGGGTACCCATGGTCGAGCAGCCGCCGCCCAGGTCCGAACCCTTGCCGACGAACACGCCCGCCGAAACGCGGCCTTCGATCATGCCCGGGCCTTCGGTACCGGCGTTAAAGTTGACGAAGCCTTCGTGCATGATGGTGGTGCCTTCGCCGATGTAGGCACCCAGGCGTACGCGAGCGCTGTCGGCGATACGCACACCGGCCGGCACGACGTAGTCGGTCATTTTCGGGAACTTGTCGACCGAGAACACTTCCAGCAGTTCGCCCTTCAGGCGTGCTTCCAGTTGCTGCCCGGCAAGTTCGGCCAGGTCGACGGCGCCCTGGCTGGTCCAGGCCACGTTCGGCAGCAACGGGAAGATACCGGCCAGGCTCAGGCCGTGCGGCTTGACCAGGCGGTGCGAAAGCAGGTGCAGCTTGAGGTAGGCCTCGGGCGTGGAGCTCAGGGCGGCGTCTTCGGCCAGCAGGGTGGCGACCAGCGGCTTGTTGCTTTCGGCCAGGCGGGTCAGCAGGGCGGCCTGGGTTGCGTCGACACCCTTGAGGGCGTCGGCCAGCTGTGCGGCCTGGGCGTTGCTGAAAGCGATGGCCTGGTTGCCACCTTCATAACCCAGTACTGGCGCGACGGCTGCAACCAGTTCGGCGCTCGGGTTGACCAGTGGCTGTGCGTAGAAGACTTCCAGCCAGGCGCCTTGGCGGTTTTGAGTGCCGACACCGAAGGCCAGGCTGAACAGGGTAGTGGACATGCAGTTACCTCTTGCGAATTTGAATGAAAGCTTGGCGCCGCGTTATTGAAGGGCGGCTGCGTACAGGTCGGGCTTGAAGCCCACCAGGGTCCGCTCGCCGAGGTCGAGCACTGGGCGCTTGATCATCGACGGTTGGGCCAGCATCAGTTCGATGGCCTTGGCCTGGTCGAGGTCGGCCTTCTGGGCGTCGTCGAGCTTGCGGAAGGTAGTGCCGGCACGGTTGAGGACGGTTTCCCAGCCGTGCTCGTTGCACCAGCGGTTCAGGCTGTCACGGTCAATGCCTTGGGTCTTGTAGTCGTGAAAGTCGTAGCCCAGGCCTTTGTCTTCCAGCCAGGTGCGGGCTTTCTTCATGGTGTCACAGGCCTTGATTCCATAAAGGTGCAATGGCTTGTCGCGGTTGATCATGTCTTGCCCCTCCTGGGAAAAAATGGTGAAGGATTATGCCACGGACTACGTGTTTGGGTTGGCCTTGCCGAGGCTCTTTGTAGCATTGTGTTACAGGTTTCGGCAGTCTCTGCGACTTTTGTGCAGCGGTGCGCAAGCAGCCTGAACGGCTACTATGTCGTTTCAATGGCAAGCCCTGTCCGGGCCTTGTGCGCCATTGATCGCGCATGAATTGAACAGGAACACGCCGTATGCAATCAGCCTACACCGTTCTCATCCTGCTGATGCTGGTGAGTGTCTCCAAACTTGTGGGTCGGGTTATCCCCCTGCCGCTGCCTCTGGTGCAGATCGGTGCCGGTGCCTTGCTGGCGTGGCCGACCCTGGGGCTGCACGTGGCCCTGGACCCCGAGTTGTTCCTTTTTCTGTTTCTGCCGCCCTTGCTGTTCGCCGATGGCTGGCGCATGCCCAAGCGTGACCTGTGGCGGCTGCGGGGGCCGATCCTGACCCTGGCCGTGGGCCTGGTACTGTTCACCGTGGTGGGCGCCGGCTACTTCATTCACTGGATTCTGCCGAGTATCCCGCTGCCGGTGGCCTTTGCGCTGGCCGCGGTGCTGTCGCCAACCGACGCCGTGGCCGTGTCGGCCATCACCCAGGATCGCCTGCCGACCCCCTTGATGCACATGCTTCAAGGCGAAGCCCTGATGAACGATGCGACCGGCCTTGTGACCTTCAAGTTCGCGCTGGCGGCGGCGATTACCGGGGCGTTCTCGCTGGCCCAGGCCAGCGTCACCTTCGTGCTGGTGGCGGTGGGTGGCCTGGCCATCGGTGTTGCGCTCAGCTGGTTGGTAGGGCGCCTGCGAGCCTGGATGATCGCCCGCGGTTGGGACGATCCGGCCACCCACGTGGTGTTCATGTTGTTGCTGCCGTTTGCCGCCTATGTGTTGGCCGAACGGCTTGGCGCTTCCGGGATTCTCTCGGCGGTGGCGGCAGGGATGATGCAAAGCTGGCTCGACCTGCTGCCGCGCCAGACCAGCACCCGGCTGCTCAACCGCAGTGTCTGGTCGCTGCTCGAGTTCAGCTTCAACGGCTTGATCTTCCTGCTGCTGGGCCTGCAGTTGCCAGACATCATCAAGGCGGTCACCAGTCACGAAGCGTCATTGTGGCCAACCTTGCTGTGGCGTTGCCTGGATGTGGTGGCGATCTTTGCCGTGCTGGTGGTGCTGCGCTTTGTCTGGGTACAGGGCGTGTGGCGGCTGATCGGCATGATTCGTCGCTGGCGTGGCAAGAAGGACCTGGTGGAGGTGCCCAATGCACGCTCCTGCTGGTTGCTGACCCTTGGTGGAGTGCGCGGGGCGGTGACGCTGGCCGGTGTCATGTCGGTCCCGCTGCTGATCAGCGCCGGCACTGCATTCCCGGAGCGAGACCTGCTGATCTTCATCGCCGCGGGGGTCATTCTGCTTTCACTGGTGTCGGCCTGTGTCGCCTTGCCGGTTTTGCTGCGCGGGGTGCCGAAGAGTCCGGACGACACGTTGCGCCAGGAAGCCAAGGACGCCTGGCGGCGCACGGCAGAGGCGGCGATCCATGCCCTGGAGGCTGAGGAACTGGCCGAGCCGGGAGTCCCGCAGGATGCGGCACAGGCAGCGCTGGCGGCGGAACTCAAGGCGCGCTTGATGGCCGAGTACCGCCATCAACTGGACACCTTCAACGACAATGCCGAGGCCCAGGCCCTGGCCGAGCAGATGGACCAACTGGAGCGGCGCTTGCGGTTGCGTGCGCTGCGGGCGCAGCGGCTGGAGTTGTACAAACTGCACCGCCATCACCAGGTGGGGGATGACGTGGTGCGCGAGGTGCTGGGCGAGCTGGACTTGAGCGAGGCGAACCTGGGGGCGGTGAAATGAATCGCGGGGCAAGCCCGCTCCTGATGTAGGAGCGGGCTTGCCCCGCGATGGCTTTACTTCTGCAGGAAGGTGCGAATCCGCTCTGCCGCTTCCACACACTCCGCCAGCGACGCAACCAGTGCCATGCGCACACGCCCGGCGCCCGGATTGACGCCATTCACTTCGCGGGACAGGTAGGAGCCCGGCACCACGGTCACGTGCTGGGTCTGGTACAGGTCGCGACAGAACTCGGCATCGTCGCCGGGTACTTTGGCCCAGAGATAGAAACCGCCGTCCGGACGTTGCACATCCAGCACCGGCGCGAGGATTTCCAATACCGCATCGAATTTCTCGCGGTACAGGTCACGGTTGGCCAGTACATGCTCCTCATCGTTCCAGGCTGCGATGCTCGCCAGTTGCGTCTGGATCGGCATGGCACAGCCATGGTAGGTGCGGTACAGCAGGAACGGCTTGATGATCTCGGCGTCGCCAGCCACGAAGCCCGAGCGCAGGCCCGGCAGGTTGGAGCGCTTGGACAGGCTGTGGAACACCACGCAACGCTTGAAATCGCTGCGGCCCAGTTCCACGCAGGCGCTGAGCAGGCCCGGTGGCGGGGTTTGCTCATCGAAGTAAAGTTCGCTGTAGCACTCGTCGGCGGCAATCACGAAATCGTGTTCATCAGCCAGGGCGATCAGCTTTTTCAGGGTTTCCATCGGCACCAGGGCGCCGGTGGGGTTGCCAGGGGAGCACAGGAACAGGATCTGGCAGCGCTTCCAGGTATCGGCCGAGACGGCGTCGAAGTCCGGGTTGAAGCCGTTGCTGTCAAGGCACGGCAGGTAGTGCGGGGTAGCGCCGGCCAGCAGGGCTGCGCCTTCGTAGATCTGGTAGAACGGGTTGGGGCTGATCACCAGGCCGTCGGCATCACGGTTGACTACCGCCTGGGTGAAGGCGAACAGGGCTTCGCGGGTGCCATTGACCGGCAGCACGTGCTTGTCGGCATCCAGCCAGCCGCTGGGCACGTTGAAGCGACGCTCGCACCAGCGTGTGATGGCCTGGCGCAGGGCCGGCAGGCCGGCGGTGGTGGGATAGACGGCCATCTGCTGCAGGTTGTCGGCCAGGGCCTGGGCGACGAAGGCCGGTGATTCATGCTTGGGCTCACCGATCGACAGGGCAATGGCGCGTTTGTCGGCGTTCGGCTGGACGCTGCCGAGCAATGCACGCAGTTTCTCGAACGGGTAAGGCTGAAGCTGGAGCAAATCGGTGTTCATCGGCGCAAGGTCTCGTCAAACGTTAAATGGTCAGGCGGGAAATCGGTGCCACGGCGGCCTGGTCGACGCGCAATTGCTCGACGATGGCATCCTGCAGGCGGCTGCACAGCTGTGGGTCGGACAGCGGCTGGTTGTCGGCGTCGGTGATGAAGAACACGTCTTCGACCCGTTCGCCGAGGGTGGCAATCTTGGCATTTTGCAGCGACAGGTCGAACTCCAGGAAAATCTTGCCGATTCGCGCCAACAGGCCTGGGCGGTCGGGGGCGCTGAGTTCGAGGATGGTCACCGGCCGCTGGGCGTCGTTGTGGATGGTAACTTGCGGCGCGAAGGTGAAGTGCTTGAGCTGGCGCGGCACGCGACGCTTGATGATGGTCGGATAGTCGTCCGGGTTGCGCAGGGCGTCGGTCAGGCCGTCGCGAATCTCCTTGACCCGCTGCGGGTTGTCACCGATCGAGCCGCCATCGTTGTCGAGCACGATATAGGTGTCGAGGGTGAACTGGCTGCTGGAGGTGATGATGCGGGCGTCATGGATGTTCAGGTTGAGCTGGTCCATGGCCGCTACGGTCACGGCGAAGAAATCGTGCTGGTCGGGCGCGTAGATGAAGATCTGCGTGCCACCCTCGAATTCACGCTGGGTGGTTTCCTTGATCAGTACCAGCGGGCCGCCATCGGCCGGCTGCTGGAGGATCGCGTCGCTGTGCCAGGCCACGTCGGCGGCGGTATGGCGCAGGAAGTAGTCGTCGCCCAGCTGTGCCCAGAGTTGCTCGACGTCGTCCGGGTCGGTGCCTTCGCGGATCAGGATGTCCAGGGCCGCACTCTGGGTCTGGCGGATCTGCTCTTCGCGGTCCAGCGGGTTTTCCAGGCCGCGGCGCAAGGCGCGCTTGGTCTCGGTGTAGAGCTGGCGCAGCAGGCTGGCACGCCAGGAGTTCCACAGGCTTGGATTGGTAGCGTTGATGTCGGCCACGGTCAGCACATAGAGGTAGTCCAGGCGGGTTTCATCGCCTACCAGCTGTGCAAAATCGTGGATCACCTGCGGGTCGGAGAGGTCCTTGCGCTGGGCGGTGGTCGACATCACCAGGTGATGCTGCACCAGCCAGACGATCAGGCGGCTGTCCCACACCGGCAACTGGTGGCGCACGCAGAACGCCTGGGCGTCCACGGCGCCAAGCTCGGAGTGGTCGCCCTGGCGGCCCTTGCCGATGTCGTGGTAGAGCCCGGCCAGGTAGATCAGTTCAGGCTTGGGCAGCCGGCCCATGAGCTTGCTGGCCAGCGGGAATTTCTCGGACACCGGGGTGTACTGCAGTTTGCGCAGGTGCTTGATCAGGTTCAGGGTGTGCGCGTCGACCGTATAGATGTGGAACAGGTCGTGCTGCATCTGCCCGACGATCAGGCCGAACTCCGGCAGGTAGCGGCCCAGGATGCCGTAGCGGTTCATGCGTCGCAGGTTGCGGTGTATGCCGATTTCGCACTTGAACAGCTCGATGAACAGGCTGGTGTTGCGAATGTCGTTGCGAAACTCGTCGTCGATCAAGTGGCGGTGTTCGCGCAGCAGGCGAATGGTGTCGGCACGCACGCCCTTGATTTCCGGGTGCTGGGCCATCAGCACGAAGATTTCCAGCATGGCGAACGGCGTACGCTTGAACACGTTCGGCCTGACCGCCTCGATGTAGCCGTCATGCAGGCGGAAGCGGGCGTTGAGGGGCTGGGTGTTGCCGCTGTCGTCGTCGAGGATGACTTCTTCGAAGTGCTGGATGATCAGGTCGCTGAGCTCGGCGATGCTCATGACCACCCGGTAGTACTGCTGCATGAACTGCTCGATGGCCCGCTTGGGGTTCTCATCGGTAAAGCCCAGCAGGGCGGCGATGCTGCGCTGGTGGTCGAACAGCAGCCGGTCTTCGGCGCGTCCCGCCAGCATGTGCAGGGCGTAGCGGACCTTCCACAGGAACTCCTGGGAGGAGGCCAGCAGGGCGTTCTCGCTTTCCAGCAGGAAACCTTCGCCAGCCAGGGCGTGCAGGTTGAGGGTGCCGTACTGGCGGCGGGCGATCCAGAGCACCGTCTGGATATCGCGCAGGCCCCCGGGTGAGCCCTTTACGTTGGGCTCAAGGTTGTATTCGGTGTCGTTGTACTTGTGATGCCGGGCCTTCTGCTCCGCGCGCTTGGCCAGGAAGAACTCCTTGCTCGGCCACATGTGCGCGGTGCTGGTGACTTCGAGCATGCGCTGGCGCAAATGCTCGGGGCCGGCGATGGTGCGACTTTCCATGAGGTTGGTGACCACGGTCAGGTCGGCGCGCGCTTGCTCTGCACATTCGTCGACCGAACGTACGCTCTGGCCCACTTCCAGGCCGATGTCCCAGAGCAGGGTCAGGAAGCGTTCGATCGAGTCGCGAAACACCTCGTGATCGGCGCTGTCGAGCAGGATCAGCAGGTCGATGTCGGAGTGGGGGTGCAGCTCGCCACGCCCGTAACCACCGGTGGCAATCAGGGCGATATCGGCGTCTTCGCTCCAGGTGAACTGGTTCCAGGCCTGTTGCAGGATGTTGTCGACGAACCAGGCGCGGTCCTCGATCAGCCGGCGGATCTCGCGGTTGTCGCGAAAGCGCTTGTCGAGCACTTCACCCGCCTGGCGGATGGCTTTCTTGAAGGCAGCGATGGGGCTAGCCTTGAGGGCCAGTTCCGCCTGGAACTGGCCGCGATCGAACAGCTCGGGATCCACCTGGGGCATCGAGTCACTTTCCTGTTTGAATCAGGCCGACGTGCGGGGAATGGTGTCGTCTTTACGCAGGGTGAAGATCTCGTAGCCAGTGGCAGTCACTACCAGGGTATGTTCCCACTGCGCCGAAAGCTTGCGGTCCTTGGTGATGGCCGTCCAGCCGTCGCCCAGCACTTTGGTGTCGGCACGGCCCTGGTTGATCATCGGCTCGATGGTGAAGGTCATGCCTTCCTTGAGCTCCATGCCGGTGCCCGCACGGCCGTAGTGCAGAATCTGCGGCTCTTCGTGGAACACTTTGCCGATACCGTGGCCACAGAACTCGCGAACTACCGAAAAACCGTTCTTTTCCGCGTGCTTCTGGATCACTTCGCCGATATCGCCCAGGCGGCAGCCCGGCTTGACCAGCTCGATGGCCTTGTACATGCACTCCTGGGTGACCTGGGACAGGCGCTCGGCCCAGACAGGCACCGTGCCGACGTGGAACATGCGACTGGTGTCGCCGTGGTAGCCATCCTTGATGACGGTCACGTCGATGTTCAGCGTGTCACCGTCCTTGAGCGGCTTGTCGCCGGGGATGCCATGGCACACCACGTGATTGACCGAGGTGCAGATCGACTTGGGGAAACCCTTGTAGTTGAGCGGTGCCGGAATGGCTTTCTGGACATTGACGATGTAGTCGTGGCACAGGCGGTCGAGCTCCTCGGTGGTGACACCGGGCTTGACGTGCTCTTCGATCATCTCCAGGACTTCGGCGGCCAGGCGGCCGGCGATACGCATCTTTTCGATGTCTTCGGCGGTTTTGATGGTTACGGTCATTACAGGCTCTCTACGGCGCTGGGATGCGCGAATAATCTGAGGAAAGGCCGGATTCTACCAGAGCACTGCCCGCTCTGGCGGCCATGGCGCTGATACAGCCTTTATATAGAGCCATTCTGGCGCTATTGTGGCGCCGGTGCAAAAGGCGGTGACGGGCGATGTTATTTCGGGTTCCGTTTGCCCTGCTTCTGTGATATAAAATGCGCCGCTTTGCGGGGATAGCCCCGAAAGCTTGAACCCACACACGTGTCGACACGATGACCTGGGTGCCCCTGATCACTGATCCGGGGTTGGTCATTGGGATACGTGGAGGCCCAACCCGACTTATCAAGGAACTATCATGTCCCAAGTCAACATGCGCGATATGCTGAAGGCCGGTGTGCACTTCGGTCACCAAACCCGTTACTGGAATCCGAAAATGGGCAAGTACATTTTCGGCGCGCGCAACAAGATCCACATCATCAACCTTGAAAAAACCCTGCCAATGTTCAACGAAGCTCTGACTTTCGTAGAGCGTCTGGCCCAGGGCAAAAACAAGATTCTGTTCGTCGGCACCAAGCGTTCCGCTGGCAAGATCGTTGCTGAAGAAGCAGCACGTTGCGGTTCGCCGTACGTCGATCACCGCTGGTTGGGCGGCATGCTGACCAACTACAAGACCATCCGTGCTTCGATCAAGCGTCTGCGCGACCTGGAAACCCAGGCCGAAGATGGCACTTTCGCCAAGCTGACCAAGAAAGAAGCCCTGATGCGCTCCCGTGATCTGGAAAAACTGGATCGCAGCCTGGGCGGTATCAAGGACATGGGCGGCCTGCCTGATGCCCTGTTCGTGATCGACGTTGACCACGAGCGCATCGCTATCACCGAAGCCAACAAGCTGGGCATCCCGGTCATCGGCGTTGTCGATACCAACAGCAGCCCAGAAGGCGTTGACTACATCATCCCAGGTAACGATGACGCCATCCGCGCTATCCAGCTGTACATGGGTTCGATGGCTGACGCCGTTATCCGTGGCCGTAACAACGTTGCCGGCGGCACCGAAGTTTACGCGGAAGAAGCAGCACCAGCTGCTGAGTAATTGACGCCTGGCGTCTACTCGGCACGCAAAAAGGGGGCTAGGCCCCCTTTTTGCCACCTTGAAATCCTCTTGTCAGCATCGCCGTTGCAACCTTGTCAGGGCATGAGTGCTGGTGAGTGGATTTACAGAATTGAACGCCCGTCAAGTATCGGGTGGAATGGTTGAAAACCTATCCAAGAGGAATTTGAAATGGCAGCAATTACTGCAGCGCTGGTCAAAGAACTGCGTGAGCGTACTGGCGAAGGCATGATGGATTGCAAAAAGGCCCTGGAAAAGGCCGGCGGCGACATCGAAAAAGCCATTGACGACATGCGTGCTTCGGGCGCCATCAAGGCCGCTAAAAAGGCTGGCAACGTTGCCGCTGAAGGCGCTATCGCCATCAAGGCCGACGACACCAGCGCCGTCCTGCTGGAAGTCAACTCGCAGACCGACTTCCTGGCTCTGCAAGATGACTTCAAAAACTTCGTTGCTGAAAGCGTTGAACAAGCTTTCGCCGAGAAGCTGACCGACGCTGCTCCGCTGATCGCTGCTCGCGAATCGGCTCGTGAAGCACTGGTTGCCAAAGTGGGCGAGAACGTCAACATCCGCCGTCTGGTGCGTGTTGAAGGTGACGTCGTTGGTACCTACCTGCACGGCAACAAGATCGGTGTTGCTGTTGTCCTGAAGGGCGGCGACGTCCAGCTGGCCAAAGAAATCGCCATGCACGTAGCGGCAAGCAACCCTGAGTTCCTGCTGCCATCGGAAGTCTCGGCTGAGGCGATCGAGCGTGAGAAGAACGTCTTCCTGACCCTGAACGAAGAGAAGATCAAGGGCAAGCCTGAGAACATCGTCGAGAACATGGTCAAGGGCCGTATCTCGAAGTTCCTGGCTGAAGCCAGCCTGGTCGAGCAAGCGTTCGTCATGAACCCGGAAATCAAGGTCGGTGAACTGGCCAAGAAGGCCGGCGCTGAAATCGTTTCCTTCACCTACTTCAAAGTAGGCGAAGGCATCGAGAAGCCAGTCGACAACTTCGCTGAAGAAGTTGCTGCTCAACTGGCTGCTGCCAAGCAGTAAGACAGAGTCAAATCTGTCGCCCCGAAGAGGCTGCCCGCTCACGCGCGCAGCCTCTTTGTCAAAGCGGGAGGGGTTTACGAGACCGCCTTTCGCTGGCGCAGTCGCTGCGCCACGCTTAGAGTTACGCGCAGGCTGAAAACAGCCCGCAGGATTTTTACAAACGCCGCAGGAGAGATTCGCAATGGCTCAGCAGGGCAGTGGTTATCAAGCTCGCTATAAACGCATTCTACTCAAACTGAGCGGCGAGGCCCTGATGGGCTCGGAAGAGTTCGGGATCGACCCAAAGGTCCTGGATCGCATGGCACTGGAAGTCGGCCAACTGGTTGGTATCGGTGTTCAAGTGGGCCTGGTGATCGGTGGTGGTAACCTGTTCCGTGGTGCGGCGCTCAGTGCAGCCGGCATGGACCGCGTCACTGGCGACCACATGGGCATGCTGGCTACCGTCATGAACGGTCTTGCCATGCGTGATGCGCTGGAACGCGCCAACATCACCGCTATTGTCATGTCGGCAATCTCCATGGTTGGTGTGACCGATCACTACGATCGTCGCAAAGCCATGCGCCACCTGAACGCCAAAGAAGTTGTAATCTTCGCTGCCGGTACCGGCAACCCGTTCTTCACCACCGACTCCGCCGCTTGCCTGCGCGCCATCGAAATCGATGCCGACGTGGTATTGAAGGCAACCAAGGTCGATGGTGTATACACTGCAGATCCATTCAAAGACCCGCATGCCGAGAAGTTCGATCATCTGACCTACGATGAAGTGCTGGATCGCAAGCTGGGCGTAATGGACCTGACGGCAATCTGTCTGTGCCGCGACCACAAGATGCCGCTGCGCGTCTTCAACATGAACAAGCCCGGCGCCCTGCTGAACATCGTGCATGGTGGCGCTGAAGGAACTCTGATCGAGGAAGTTCAAAAATGATCAACGAAATCAAGAAAGACGCCCAGGAACGCATGGGCAAGAGCCTGGATTCGCTGGCGCACGCTTTCAGCCGTATCCGTACCGGCGCTGCCAACCCGCAGATCCTGGCGGGCGTCCAGGTGCCTTACTACGGCACAGACACCCCGATCAACCAGGTAGCCAACGTCACCGTCAAGGATGCCCGTACCCTGCAAGTGGTTGCGTTCGAGCGCAACATGCTGGCAGCCGTCGAGAAGGCCATTCTGAACTCCGGCCTGGGTTTCAACCCGACCAACCTGGGTGAGCTGCTGCTGATCTCGATGCCGGCGCTGACCGAAGAAACCCGCAAGGGCTTCACCAAGCAGGCGCGTGACGCCGCTGAAGACGCCCGTGTTGCCGTACGCAACATTCGTCGTGATGCACTGAGCCAACTCAAAGACCTGGTCAAAGAGAAAGAAATCAGTGAAGACGAAGAGCGTCGTGCCGCTGACGATGTCCAGAAGCTGACCGACAAGTTCGTGGCTGACATCGAAGTTGCTGTGAAGGCAAAAGAAAAGGACCTGATGGCCGTTTAAGGGTCGGGACTTTTTTGATGGAAAAGACCAAGCAGGGTGTGTCCCCATCGGTGCCGCGCCATGTCGCGATCATCATGGATGGGAATAATCGCTGGGCGAAAAAACGTCTGTTGCCCGGTGTCGCCGGGCATAAGGCAGGCGTGGATGCGGTGCGCGCGGTCATCGAGGTGTGCGCCGAGGCCAAGGTCGAGGTGCTGACCCTGTTCGCCTTCTCCAGCGAAAACTGGCAACGGCCGGCCGACGAGGTCGGTGCGTTGATGGAGCTGTTCTTCTCGGCCTTGCGCCGGGAAGCCAAGCGCCTCAACGACAACAACATCTGCCTGCGCATCATCGGTGATCGCTCACGCTTTCACCCTGAGCTGCAGGCTGCCATGCGTGAGGCCGAAGCGCTGACCGCAGGCAACAATCGTTTTATCCTGCAAATTGCCGCCAACTATGGCGGCCAATGGGATATTGCCCAGGCCGCCCAGCGCCTGGCTCGCGAGGTCCAGGCCGGTCATCTGCGCCCGGACGATATCACCCCCGAACTGTTGCAAACCTGCCTGGCTACCGGCGACCTGCCGTTGCCCGACTTGTGCATCCGTACCGGTGGCGAGCATCGCATCAGCAACTTCCTGTTGTGGCAGCTGGCCTATGCCGAGCTGTACTTCTCCGACCTGTTCTGGCCGGACTTCAAACACGAGGCCATGCGCAAAGCGCTGGCCGATTACGCTTCGCGCCAGCGCCGCTTCGGTAAAACCAGCGAGCAGGTCGAGGCTGGAGCCCGTGCTTAATGCTTAAACAACGCATCATCACTGCGCTGATCCTGCTACCGATCGCCCTGGGAGGTTTCTTCCTGCTCGATGGTGGCGATTTCGCCCTGTTTATCGGGCTGGTGGTCAGTCTCGGTGCCTGGGAATGGGGGCGTCTCGCGGGTCTGGTTGCCCAGCCGCTGCGAATCGCCTATGCCGTTGTGGTGGCGGGGCTGCTGATGCTGCTCTACCTGATGCCGGACCTCGCACCCTGGGTGCTGGGGGCCTCGGTGTTGTGGTGGGCGGGAGCTACCTGGCTGGTGCTGACGTACCCGCGCAGCAGTGAGCTGTGGTCCAGCGTGGCCTGTCGCCTGCTGATCGGCCTGCTGATCCTCCTGCCGGCCTGGCAGGGCTTGGTGCTGCTCAAGCACTGGCCGCTGGGTAACTGGTTGATCATGGCCGTCATGGTGCTGGTCTGGGGGGCCGATATCGGTGCCTACTTCTCTGGTCGGGCCTTTGGCAAGCGCAAGCTGGCGCCGCAGGTCAGCCCGGGGAAAAGCTGGGAAGGGGTGTATGGCGGCCTGGCACTGAGCCTGGTGATCACCGCTGTCGTGGGTGTGAGCCGTGACTGGAGTTTCGGTGAGCTGGTGCTTGGCTTGCTGGGTGCTGCCGTCGTGGTGTTGGTGTCGGTGGTCGGTGATCTGACCGAAAGCATGTTCAAGCGCCGCTCCGGGATCAAGGACAGCAGCAACCTGCTGCCTGGCCACGGTGGCGTACTGGACCGTATCGACAGCCTGACCGCTGCCATTCCGCTGTTTGCCGTGCTGCTGTGGGCAGCCAACTGGGGCGTGATGTGAGCAAGGTGCAACGTATTACCGTGCTGGGGGCTACCGGCTCCATCGGCATGAGCACCCTGGATGTCATCGCCCGTCATCCCGAGCGTTACCAGGTGTTCGCGCTGAGTGGTTACTCACGGCTTGAGGAGCTGCTTGCGCTGTGCCTGCGTCATGCGCCGATCTTTGCCGTGGTGCCTTCCACCGAGGGGGCGCAGCAGTTGCGCGAAGGCCTGGCGGCGGCCGGATCGGCCACCGAAGTGCTCGAGGGCGAGGCCGGGTTGTGCCAGGTCGCGTCGGCGCCGGAGGTCGATGCGGTGATGGCGGCCATTGTGGGTGCGGCAGGCTTGCGCCCGACCTTGGCAGCGGTTGAGGCGGGCAAGAAGGTCCTGCTGGCCAACAAGGAAGCCTTGGTGATGTCCGGTGCACTGTTCATGCAGGCCGTGCAGCGCAGTGGCGCCGTACTCCTGCCCATCGACAGCGAGCACAATGCGATTTTCCAATGTTTGCCGGGCGACTATGCTCGCGGCTTGTCCCAGGTCGGTGTGCGGCGAATCCTGCTGACCGCTTCGGGTGGTCCGTTTCGCGAAACGGCCTTGTCGGCGCTGGCCGAAGTCAGTCCGGAGCAGGCCTGCGCTCACCCAAACTGGTCGATGGGGCGCAAGATTTCGGTCGATTCGGCAAGCATGATGAACAAGGGCCTCGAGCTGATCGAGGCTTGCTGGTTGTTCGATGCGAAGCCGAGCCAGGTGGAAGTGGTGGTGCATCCGCAGAGTGTCATTCACTCGCTGGTCGATTATGTCGACGGTTCGGTGCTGGCCCAATTGGGCAACCCGGACATGCGCACGCCGATTGCCAACGCGTTGGCCTGGCCGCAGCGGATCGACTCCGGTGTCGCACCACTGGACCTGTTCGCCATCGCGCGCCTGGATTTCCAGGCCCCTGACGAGCAGCGTTTCCCGTGCTTGCGCCTGGCGCGCCAGGCCGCCGAGGCAGGCAACAGCGCGCCGGCAATGCTCAATGCTGCCAACGAAGTGGCAGTGGAGGCATTTCTCCAGCGACGCATCCGCTTTCCGGAGATCGCGAGTATGATCGAACAAGTGCTTGATCAGGAGCCGGTCGTGGCGGTGCAGACGCTCGACGCGGTGTTTGCCGCCGACCAGCGTGCGCGGCAACTGGCCGGGCAATGGTTGAGTCATCACGGGCGCTGAGGCCAGGCGCACTGCGTCAGGCCCGGCTGCGCTGAACGTCATTCGGAGAAAGACATGAGTGCGCTCTACATGATTATCGGCACCCTGGTGGCATTGGGTGTGCTGGTCACCTTTCACGAATTCGGTCACTTCTGGGTGGCCCGGCGCTGTGGTGTCAAGGTCCTGCGTTTTTCCGTCGGTTTCGGCATGCCGCTGCTGCGCTGGCACGACCGTCATGGCACCGAGTTCGTGGTGGCAGCCATCCCGTTGGGTGGCTACGTCAAGATGCTCGATGAGCGTGAAGGTGAGGTGCCTGCGGAGCAGGCAGACCAATCCTTCAATCGCAAGTCGGTACGCCAGCGCATAGCGATCGTGGCGGCTGGGCCGATCGCCAACTTTCTACTCGCCATCGTGTTCTTCTGGGTGCTGGCAATGCTTGGCACCCAGCAGGAGCGCCCTGTCATCGGTGGGGTAGAGGCGGGCAGCGTGGCCGAAGTGGCGGGCCTCAAGGCTGGCCAGGAAATCGTTTCCATCGATGGCAAGCCGACCAGTGGCTGGGCTGCGGTCAATCTGCAACTGATTCGTCGCCTGGGTGAGAGCGGCCAGTTGCACATTAATGTGCGCGAAGAGGGTGCGACGGTCGACAGCTCCCATGTGCTGACCCTCGACAACTGGCTCAAGGGGGCCGACGAGCCCGATCCGATCCGCTCGCTGGGGCTGCGGCTGTGGCGCCCGGCGTTGCCGCCGGTGCTGGCCGAGCTCGACCCTAAAGGCCCGGCAAAGGCCGCGGGCCTGCAAACCGGCGATCGCTTGCTGAGCCTGGACGGCAAGGCCTTGAGCGACTGGCAGCAGGTGGTCGATACCGTGCGCGGGCGTGCCGGCAGCAAGGTCGTGCTGCAGGTCGAGCGTGACGGCGCCACCCTGGATATACCGGTCACCCTGGCCACCCGTGGCGAAGGTAAATCGGCCAGTGGTTACCTGGGGGCAGGTGTGAAACCGGTGAAGTGGCCAGATGCCATGCTTCGCGAGGTCAGCTATGGGCCCCTGGAGGCCATTGGCGAAGGGGTTTCTCGGACCTGGAACATGAGCGTCCTGACCCTCGAATCCTTGAAGAAAATGCTGTTCGGCGAGCTCTCGGTAAAAAACTTGAGCGGACCGATAACCATTGCTAAAGTGGCGGGCGCTTCGGCCCAGTCGGGTGTTGGAGATTTCCTGAATTTCCTCGCCTACCTGAGCATTAGCCTGGGGGTTCTTAATTTGCTGCCCATTCCTGTACTGGATGGGGGGCATTTGCTGTTCTACCTGATCGAGTGGGCGCGTGGTCGTCCGCTTTCGGATCGGGTGCAGGGTTGGGGGATCCAGATCGGTATCAGTTTGGTAGTCGGGGTGATGTTGCTTGCCCTGATAAACGATTTGGGTCGACTGTAAAGCTTCGCTCAATTGCGAACCTGCCGCGTCCCGCGGCGGGTCGTTTATTGCCAGTTGGAATAAGAAAGGACTTCATGAAACGTCTGCTGCTAACTGCGGTTCTCGCCGTACTGATGATCGCTGAAGTTCACGCCGAGTCCTTCACCATCTCCGATATTCGTGTCAATGGTCTGCAGCGGGTTTCCGCGGGCAGCGTTTTTGGCGCTTTGCCATTGAACGTCGGGGATGAGGCCGATGATCGTCGCCTGGTGGATTCCACCCGGGCGCTGTTCAAGACCGGTTTCTTCCAGGATATCCAACTGGGCCGTGACGGTAACGTCCTGATCATTACCGTGGTCGAGCGTCCTTCGGTGTCCAGCATCGAGATCGAAGGCAACAAGGCCATCAGCACCGAAGACCTGATGAAAGGTCTGAAGCAGTCTGGTCTGTCCGAAGGCGAAATCTTCCAGCGTGCCACTCTCGAAGGCGTGCGTAACGAACTTCAGCGCCAGTACGTTGCCCAGGGTCGCTACTCGGCCGAGGTCGAAACCGAAGTGGTGCCGCAGCCGCGCAACCGCGTTGGCCTGAAGATCAAGATCAACGAAGGCACGGTCGCTGCCATCCAGCACATCAACGTGGTCGGCAACACCGTCTTCCCCGACGAAGACCTGATCGGCCTGTTCGAGCTCAAGACCACCAACTGGCTGTCGTTCTTCAAGAACGATGACAAGTACGCCCGTGAAAAACTCTCCGGTGACCTTGAACGCCTGCGTTCCTACTACCTGGACCGTGGCTACATCAACATGGACATCGCCTCTACCCAGGTATCCATTACCCCTGACAAGAAGCACGTCTACATCACTGTCAACGTCAACGAAGGCGAGAAGTACACCGTTCGTGACGTCAAGCTCTCCGGTGACCTCAAGGTGCCGGAAGACCAGGTCAAGTCGCTGATGCTGGTGCAGCCAGGCCAAGTGTTCTCGCGCAAGGTGATGACCACCACTTCCGAGCTGATCACCCGTCGACTGGGCAACGAGGGCTACACCTTCGCCAACGTCAATGGCGTGCCTCAGCCAAACGACCAGGATCACACTGTCGTTATCACCTTCGTGGTGGATCCGGGCAAGCGTGCCTACGTCAACCGTATCAACTTCCGTGGCAACACCAAGTCCGAAGACGAAGTGCTGCGCCGCGAAATGCGCCAGATGGAAGGTGGCTGGGCATCGACCTACCTGATCGACCAGTCCAAGACCCGCCTGGAGCGCCTGGGCTTCTTCAAGGAAGTCAACGTCGAGACCCCGGCTGTTCCGGGTACCGACGACCAGGTCGACGTCAACTACAGCGTCGAGGAGCAAGCCTCCGGTTCGATCACTGCCAGTGTTGGTTTCGCCCAGAGTGCGGGCCTGATCCTGGGTGGCTCGATCAGCCAGACCAACTTCCTCGGTACTGGTAACAAGGTGTCCATCGGCCTGACGCGAAGCGAATACCAGAGCCGCTACAACTTCGGCTTCGTCGACCCCTACTGGACTGCCGATGGTGTCAGCCTGGGCTACAACGCCTTCTATCGCACCACCGACTACGATGACCTCGATGTCGACGTAGCCAGCTATGCGGTAGACAGCCTCGGAGCGGGTGTCAGCGTCGGCTACCCGATCAGTGAAACTTCGCGCCTGACCTTCGGTCTGACCGTGCAGCAGGACGAAATCAAGACCGGTAAGTACACCGTCGACGAGATCTTCGATTTCGTCAACGAAGAGGGCGACAAGTACCTGAACTTCAAGGCCTCGGCCGGCTGGTCCGAGTCGACCCTGAACAAAGGTGTACTGGCGACCCGTGGCCACTCCCAGAGTCTGGTGCTCGAAGCGACCACGCCAGGCAGCGACCTGTCGTTCTTCAAGCTCGACTACCGTGGCCAGCTGTTCAAGCCGATCACCAACGACTACACCCTGCGCCTGCACACTGAACTGGGCTATGGTGATGGTTTCGGTGGCACTTCGGGCCTGCCGTTCTACGAGAATTACTACGCCGGTGGTTTCAACTCGGTTCGTGGTTTCAAGGACAGCAGCCTGGGTCCACGCAGTACCCCGAGTGATGGTCACAACCCGGGTACCATTGCCGACCCGGACCAGGATCCGCTGCCGTTCGGTGGTAACGTCCTCGTCCAGGGTGGTGTAGAACTGCTGTTCCCGCTGCCATTCGTCAAGGACCAGCGTTCGCTGCGTACCTCGGTCTTCTGGGATGTGGGTAACGTGTTCGATACCAACTGCGGTTCCAAGCCCGATTGCGAGGATGTCGGCCTGTCGGGGCTGGCCAGCTCCGTCGGTCTGGGCGTCACCTGGATCACTGCGCTGGGCCCGTTGAGTTTCAGCCTGGCCATGCCGGTCAAGAAGCCGGACGAAGCCGATACCCAGGTGTTCCAATTCTCTCTGGGCCAGACCTTCTAAGGTCTGCCCCTTGCTAACAACGGATTCTGTAGGAGTGCATCGTGCGTAAGTTGACCCAACTGGCAGTACTGGCTGCGGCCCTGGTCGCAACCCCGGCTTTCGCCGAAATGAAAATTGCCGTGCTGAACTATCAGATGGCCCTGCTTGAATCGGACGCGGCCAAGAAGTACGCCGTCGATGCCGAGAAGAAGTTCGGCCCGCAGCTGACCAAGCTGAAGAACCTGGAAAGCAGCGCCAAGGGCATCGCCGACCGCATTCGTGCCGGCGGTGACAAAATGGCCCAGCCAGAGCGTGAGCGTCTGGAGCTTGAATACAAGCAGAAAGCCCGTGACTTCCAGTTCCAGTCCAAGGAACTGAACGAGTCCAAGGCCGTGGCTGACCGCGAAATGCTCAAGCAGCTGAAGCCGAAACTCGATGGCGCTGTTGAAGAAGTCATCAAGAAGGGCGGTTTTGATCTGGTTCTCGAGCGTGGCGCGGTCATCGATGTCAAACCTCAGTACGACATCACCCGCCAGGTCATCGAGCGCATGAATCAGTCCCGTTGAGTATGACCGTGACTATGAAGCTCGGTCAGTTGGCCGAGTTCCTCGGGGCTACCTTGAGCGGCCCTGCGGAGCTGGAGATCACTGGCCTGGCAACCCTTCAGGAAGCCGGGCCGGGTCAGTTGAGCTTTCTTGCCAACCCGCAGTACCGCAAGTACCTCGGGGATAGCCATGCAGCGGCAGTATTGCTCAAGGCTGCCGATGCCGAAGGCTTCGCCGGTCATGCACTGATTGTTGCCGATCCGTACCTTGCCTACGCACGCATCTCCCACCTGTTCGATCCGAAGCCCAGGGCTGTAGCGGGAATTCATCCCAGCGCCGTGGTCGCCAGTGATGCCCAGGTGGATGCCAGTGCCAGCGTGGGGGCTTTTGCGGTGATCGAGAGCGGTGCCCGGATCGGACCAGGTGTATCCATTGGTGCCCAGTGCTTCATTGGAGCGCGCTGCGTGATCGGCGAGGGCGGCTGGTTGGCGCCTCGGGTAACCCTGTATCACGATGTGCGCATCGGCAAGCGCGTGGTGATCCAGTCGGGCGCAGTGATCGGCGGTGAAGGCTTCGGTTTTGCCAACGAGAAAGGTGTCTGGCAAAAGATTGCCCAGATCGGTGGCGTGAGCATCGGTGACGATGTCGAGATCGGCGTGAATACCGCGGTAGATCGTGGTGCCCTGGCTGACACCCGGATCGGTGACGGGGTCAAGCTCGACAACCAGATCCAGATCGCCCATAACGTTCAGATCGGCGATCACACGGCCATGGCCGCGTGCGTCGGAATTTCCGGCAGTACCAAGATCGGCAAGCATTGCACCATCGCCGGCGGTGTTGGCATGGTGGGGCATATCGATGTCTGTGATGGCGTTTTCGTATCTGGCATGACCATGGTCACGCGTTCGATTACCGAGCCCGGGGCCTATTCTTCCGGTACGGCAATGCAGACACTGGGCGAGTGGCGTAAAAGCGCTGCCCGGATTCGTCAGCTCGACGAGATGGCCAAACGGCTCCAACAGCTGGAAAAGCGTGTCGAGGCCGTGACCTCAGGCAGCCAGCCTTCATCAGAAGGCTGATACTATTTCCTGATCGAGAGTGAATAGCCGCAGGCTGACTCTTTGATTTGCAAAAGGAGCGCCTGGCGAATACGGGCGCTCCCTATCTTTACTACAGGCTTCCCCCCGAAATGATGGACATCAACGAGATTCGCGAATACCTGCCTCACCGTTACCCGTTCCTGTTGGTGGACCGGGTCGCGGAGTTGGACGTCGAGGCCAAGCGCATTCGTGCCTACAAGAATGTCAGCATCAACGAACCCTTCTTTAATGGTCACTTCCCCGCGCATCCGATTATGCCGGGCGTACTGATCATCGAAGCCATGGCTCAGGCAGCCGGTATCCTTGGCTTCAAGATGCTCGATGTGAAACCGGCCGATGGCACCCTCTACTACTTTGTTGGCTCCGACAAGCTACGCTTTCGTCAGCCGGTACTGCCGGGTGACCAACTGATCCTCGAAGCCAAGTTCATCAGCTGCAAGCGCCAGATCTGGAAGTTCGAGTGCCAGGCGTCGGTCGACGGCAAGCCGGTTTGCTCGGCTGAGATCATCTGCGCGGAACGTAAACTATGAGTTTGATTGACCCTCGGGCAATCATCGATCCTTCGGCGAAGATCGCCGACGGCGTCGAGGTCGGCCCTTGGTCTATCATCGGTGCCGGGGTTGAGATCGGCGAGGGGACCGTCATCGGTCCACACGTGATTCTCAAAGGCCCGACCCGTATTGGTAAGCACAATCGCATCTACCAATTTTCCTCGGTAGGTGAAGATACCCCTGATCTCAAGTACAAGGGCGAAGCCACGCGCCTGGTGATTGGTGATCACAATGTGATTCGTGAAGGCGTGACCATCCACCGCGGTACCGTGCAGGACCGCTCGGAAACCACCCTGGGCGATCACAACCTGATCATGGCCTATGCGCACATCGGTCACGACAGTGTCATCGGCAACCATTGCATCCTGGTCAACAACACGGCGCTGGCGGGTCATGTACACGTCGACGACTGGGCGATCCTGTCAGGTTTCACCCTGGTGCATCAGTTCTGCCACATCGGGGCCCACAGCTTTTCCGGCATGGGGACGGCGATCGGCAAGGATGTTCCGGCCTATGTCACCGTATTCGGCAACCCAGCCGAAGCCCGTAGCATGAACTTCGAAGGCATGCGTCGCCGCGGTTTCAGCGAAGACGCCATCCATGCCCTGCGTCGCGCCTACAAGGTGGTGTACCGCCAGGGCCTGACGGTCGAGCAAGCGATGGCCGAATTGGCCGAGCCTGCGACCCAATTCCCCGAAGTCGACGTGTTCCTCAAGTCGATTCAGAATTCCACCCGCGGCATCACCCGCTGACATGGCTGAGCTCTGTGTAGCGCTGGTAGCGGGTGAGGCCAGCGGTGATATTCTTGGCGCCGGATTGATGCGGGCACTCAAGGCGCGCCATCCCCAGGTGCGCTTCATTGGTGTCGGTGGCCCGTTGATGCAGGCTGAAGGCCTGGTGTCGTACTTTCCCATGGAGCGCCTGGCGGTCATGGGACTGGTTGAAGTGCTCGGGCGCCTGCGCGAGCTGCTCAAGCGACGCAAGGCGCTGATCCAGACCCTGATCGAAGAGCGTCCGGATGTGTTCATCGGCATCGACGCCCCGGATTTTACCCTCAATATCGAACTGAACCTGCGCAAGGCCGGGATCAAAACCGTGCACTACGTCAGCCCTTCGGTATGGGCATGGCGGCAAAAGCGCGTGCTGAAGATCCGCGAAGGCTGCGACCTGATGCTGACCCTGTTCCCCTTCGAAGCCAAGTTCTACGAAGAGAAGGGCGTGCCAGTACGCTTTGTCGGCCATCCCTTGGCCGACAGCATTCCGCTCCAGGCCGACCGTGCCGAAGCCCGCGAGCAGCTGGGATTGGGCGATGGCCCCCTGGTGGCCTTGATGCCCGGCAGCCGAGGGGGGGAAGTCGGTCGCCTGGGTGCTTTGTTCCTCGATACCGCACAACGCTTGCGCACCCTGGTGCCAGGCGTTCGCTTCGTTACGCCCTGCGCAAATGCCGAACGCCGTGCACAGCTTGAACAGATGCTGGCCGGCCGCGATCTGCCGTTGACCTTGCTCGACGGCCGTTCCCACCAGGCCCTGGCAGCCTGTGACGCAGTGTTGATCGCCTCCGGTACGGCCACCCTGGAAGCCTTGCTGTTCAAGCGCCCCATGGTCGTTGCCTATCGCTTGGCACCGTTGACCTACTGGATTCTCAAACGACTGGTCAAAAGCCCCTACGTTTCCCTGCCTAACCTGCTGGCCCAGCGCATGCTGGTGCCCGAGTTGCTGCAGGAAGATGCCACTGCCGAGGCCCTGGCCCAGACCCTGGCGCCGCTGGTAGCAGGTGGGGCACAGCAGACCGAAGGCTTTGACCAGATTCACCGTACCCTGCGCCGCGATGCCTCCAATCAGGCAGCTGACGCGGTGCTCGCTTTGCTGGAAGCCCGATAGATGCAAATGGGACTGGACTTCACCCTGGTCGAAGACCTGGTGGCCGGGGTTGACGAAGTCGGCCGTGGCCCGTTGTGCGGCGCGGTGGTAACCGCTGCCGTGATCCTCGATCCACAGCGACCGATTCTTGGTCTGAATGATTCGAAGAAGCTCACAGAGGCCCGTCGCGAGAAGCTATTCGACGAAATCTGTGAAAAAGCCCTGAGCTTTTGCATTGCACGCGCCGAAGTCGAAGAAATCGACGAACTGAACATCCTGCATGCCACCATGCTGGCCATGCAGCGTGCAGTCGAAGGTTTGAGCATCACCCCGAAGCTGGCACTGATCGACGGCAACCGTTGCCCGAAGCTATCGGTTCCCGCTGAGCCAGTGATCAAGGGCGATAGCCAGGTGCCGGCGATTGCCGCAGCGTCAATCCTGGCCAAGGTCACCCGCGACCGGGAGATGGCTGCGTTTGAGCTGATCTACCCGGGCTATGGCATCGGCGGGCACAAGGGCTACCCCACCCCGGTGCACCTGGAAGCCCTGGCGCGTCTGGGACCGACGCCGATTCACCGACGCTCCTTCGCACCCGTGCGTGCTGCCTACGAGGCCCGCGAGGCCCTGGGTAGCGAGTTCGCCGAGGCCTGACGGCTTCGGACAGGTATCAGCCGCCAGGATCACCCTGCGCTGGCTGATGTTTTGATCAAGGCCCGGTACAATCCGGGCCTTGTTGTTTTGTGCTGCTATAGGATCATCATGTCGGCTTCTTTCGTTCATCTTCGCCTGCACACCGAATACTCGCTGGTCGATGGCCTGGTGCGGATCAAGCCGCTGGCCAAGGCGTTGGCCGCGATGAACATGCCGGCTGTAGCGGTCACCGACCAGAGCAACATGTGCTCGCTGGTCAAGTTCTACAAAAACGCCATGGGGGCCGGCATAAAGCCGATATGCGGCGCCGACCTGTGGTTGAGCAACGGTGACCCGGACGCACCGTTGGCGCGCATCTGCTTCCTGGCCATGGACCCAAAGGGTTATCGCAACCTGACCGAGTTGATCTCGCGTGGATGGGTTGATGGTCAGCGCAACGGCCTGGTGATTATCGAGCGAGACTGGATTGCACCGGCCAGCGAAGGGCTGATCGCCCTATCGGCGGCGAAGGAAGGTGACTTAGGTATTGCCCTGCTCAATGGCAATCCGGATGAAGCCGAGGCCTTGCTGCGTGACTGGATGGCGATGTTCCCCGATCGTTTCTATGTCGAAGTGCAGCGCACCAACCGCGCCGGTGACGAAGAATACCTGCATGCGGCAGTGGCCCTGGCCGACAAGCTGGGGGCGCCGCTGGTGGCGACCAACGACGTGCGTTTCATCAAGCAGTCGGACTATGACGCTCACGAGACCCGTGTGTGCATCGGTGAAGGCCGTGCCCTGGATGACCCGCGCCGCTCACGCAACTACAGTGACCAGCAGTACCTCAAAAGCCCGGAAGAAATGGCCGAGCTGTTCAGCGACCTGCCCGATGCCGTGGAAAACACGGTCGAGATCGCCAAGCGCTGCAATATCCAGGTTCAGTTGGGCAAGCACTTTTTGCCCGACTTCCCGACGCCCAACGGCATGGGTATCGATGACTACCTGCGGCATGTATCCCACGAAGGCCTGGAAGAACGCCTGGCGGTGCTCTGGCCGAAAGAGACCACGCCCAACTACGAAGAGAAGCGCCAGGTCTACCTCGACCGCCTGAAGTTCGAGCTGGATATCATCATTCAGATGGGCTTCCCCGGTTACTTCCTGATCGTTATGGACTTCATCAAGTGGGCCAAGAACAACGGCGTGCCGGTCGGCCCCGGCCGGGGTTCGGGTGCAGGCTCGCTGGTGGCTTACGTACTGAAGATCACCGACCTCGACCCGCTGGCCTATGACCTGCTGTTCGAACGTTTCCTCAACCCCGAACGGGTGTCGATGCCCGACTTCGACGTCGACTTCTGCATGGACGGTCGCGACCGGGTCATCGAGTACGTGGCCGACGCCTACGGCCGTAACGCGGTCAGCCAGATCATCACTTTCGGTACCATGGCCGCCAAGGCGGTGGTGCGCGACGTTGCGCGGGTCCAGGGCAAGTCCTACGGTCTGGCCGACCGCTTGTCGAAGATGATCCCCTTCGAAGTCGGCATGACCCTGGAGAAGGCCTACGAGCAAGAGGAAATGCTCCGTGACTTCCTCAAGACCGACGAGGACGCCAAAGAAATCTGGGACATGGCCCTCAAGCTCGAAGGTGTGTGTCGTGGTACCGGTAAGCACGCCGGTGGCGTGGTGATCGCACCGACCAAACTCACCGACTTCTCGCCGATCGCCTGCGATGAAGAGGGTGGCGGCCTGGTCACCCAGTTCGACAAGGATGATGTCGAGGCAGCGGGCCTGGTGAAATTCGACTTCCTCGGCTTGCGCACGCTGACCATCATCAAGTGGGCGATGGAGACCATCAACCGCGAGCAGGCCAAGAAAGGCCTGGATGACCTGAACATCGACTTCATCCCGCTGGATGACAAGAAGACTTACGACCTGCTGCAAAAAGCTGAAACCACTGCGGTGTTCCAGCTTGAATCGCGAGGCATGAAGGAGCTGATCAAGAAGCTCAAGCCCGACTGCCTGGAAGACCTGATCGCACTGGTGGCGCTGTTCCGCCCCGGCCCGCTGCAGTCGGGCATGGTGGATGACTTCATCAACCGCAAGCACGGGCGTGCAGAGCTGGCCTATCCGCATTCGGACTACCAGTACGAAGGCCTCAAGCCGGTATTGGCACCGACCTACGGCATCATCCTGTACCAGGAACAGGTGATGCAGATCGCCCAGGTCATGGCCGGCTACACCCTGGGTGGCGCAGACATGCTGCGCCGGGCGATGGGTAAGAAAAAGCCCGAGGAAATGGCCAAGCAGCGGGGCGGTTTCATCGAAGGTTGTGCCACCAACAATATCGACCCGGACCTGGCCGGTAACATCTTTGACCTGGTAGAGAAATTCGCAGGCTACGGCTTCAACAAGTCCCACTCCGCCGCCTATGGCCTGGTCTCGTACCAGACCGCCTGGTTGAAGACCCACCATCCGGCGCCATTCATGGCGGCGGTGCTGTCGGCGGATATGCACAACACCGACAAGGTCGTGACCCTGATCGAGGAAGTGCGCAGCATGAAGCTGCGCCTCGATGCGCCGGATGTGAATACCTCCGACTTCAAGTTCACGGTCAACGATGACGGTCGTATCGTGTATGGCCTGGGTGCGATCAAGGGAGTGGGCGAGGGGCCGGTCGAGGCTATTGTCGAGGCGCGGATGGCCGGGCCGTTCAAGGATCTGTTCGATTTCTGCGAGCGGGTCGACCTCAAGCGCATCAACAAGCGTACCCTCGATGCCCTGATCCGCAGTGGTGCGCTGGATCGCCTGGGGCCGTATTTCCATGATGAGCTCAAGGCCTACCAGGCCAACATCGACCGCAATCGCGCCGTGCTGCTTGCCGCGATGGAAGAAGCGATCAAGGCGGCCGAGCAGACCGCACGTACCGCTGACAGCGGTCACGCCGACCTGTTTGGCGGGCTGTTCGTCGAAGAAGATGCCGATGTCTATGCCAATCACCGCAAGGCGCGCGAGCTGACCCTCAAGGAGCGCCTGCGGGGCGAGAAGGACACCCTGGGCCTGTACCTCACCGGTCACCCGATCGACGAGTACGAAGGCGAAATTCGCCGGTTCGCCCGCCAGCGCATCATCGACCTGAAGCCCGCGCGGGATACCCAGACGGTGGCCGGCATGATCATTGCCCTGCGGGTGATGAAGAACAAAAAGGGTGACAAGATGGGGTTCGTCACCCTCGACGACCGCTCCGGGCGTATCGAGGCTTCATTATTCGCCGACGCCTTCATGGCGGCCCAGGCATTGCTGCAGACCGACGCGATGGTGGTGGTCGAGGGCGAGGTCAGCAACGACGATTTCTCCGGCGGCCTGCGCCTGCGGGTCAAACGGGTGATGAGCATGGAAGATGCCCGGACCAACCTTGCCGAGAGCTTGCGCCTGAAGGTGCACAGCGATGCGCTCAAGGGCGACCGCTTGAACTGGCTGGGCGAGTTGTTCAAGCGTCATCGTGGCGCGTGCCCGATCACCATGGAGTACACCGGCAGCGATGCCAAGGCGATGTTGCAGTTCGGCGAAGGTTGGCGAATCGACCCGGCCGACGGCCTGATTCAGGCGCTGCGTGACCAGTTCGGACGTGAGAACGTCTTTTTGCAATATCGATGAATTTTTAATCTCGACCTGAATGCGCCTGATCCCTTAAGGTAGGGCGCCAAACGGATCAACCGGCCGGCCGCCTGGCCGTAGACCCAAGACGGATGCCTATGAACCCGAATTTTCTGGATTTCGAACAGCCGATTGCTGACCTGCAAGCCAAGATCGAAGAGCTGCGCCTGGTGGGCAATGACAACTCGCTGAACATCGGCGATGAGATCGCCCGTCTGCAAGACAAGAGCAGCACCCTGACCGAAAGCATCTTCGGTAACCTGACCAGCTGGCAGATCGCCCGCCTGGCCCGTCACCCCCGTCGTCCGTACACCCTGGACTACATCGACCATATCTTCACCGAGTTCGACGAGCTGCACGGCGACCGGCATTTCTCGGACGACGCCGCGATTGTCGGCGGTATCGCTCGTCTTGACGATAAACCGGTCATGGTCATCGGTCACCAGAAGGGTCGTGAAGTCCGCGAGAAGGTGCGCCGCAACTTCGGTATGCCGCGTCCGGAAGGCTATCGCAAGGCCTGCCGCCTGATGGAAATGGCCGAACGCTTCAAAATGCCGATCCTGACCTTCATCGACACCCCGGGTGCCTACCCAGGCATCGACGCCGAAGAGCGCAACCAGAGCGAAGCCATTGCCTGGAACCTGCGTGTCATGGCGCGCCTGAAAACCCCGATCATCGCCACTGTTATCGGTGAGGGCGGCTCCGGCGGCGCACTGGCCATTGGTGTGTGCGACCAGTTGAACATGCTGCAGTACTCCACCTATTCGGTGATCTCGCCGGAAGGTTGCGCCTCGATCCTGTGGAAGACTGCCGACAAGGCGTCCGACGCCGCTGAAGCCATGGGTATCACCGCCGAGCGCCTCAAGGGCCTGGGTATTGTCGACAAGGTGATTTCCGAGCCTCTGGGCGGTGCCCACCGTGACCCGGCGAAAATGTCGGAAAGCATCCGCGGCGAACTGATCGAGCAGTTGGCCATGCTCAAGAAATTCGACAACGACGCGCTGCTCAAGCGCCGTTATGATCGTCTTATGAGCTACGGGCTCTGATCTGACGCCTCGGCGCTCTCATCGCGGGGCAAGCCCGCTCCCACACCCTGTAGGAGCGGGCTTGCCCCGCGATCGCCGATGATCGACATCACTGCCAAACTCTCACCCTGGCTCCAAGCCCCCTCCTGGTGCATTGCCCTCTCTGGCGGCCTGGACTCCACCGTCCTCCTGCACCTGCTTGTCCATGCCGCGCAGCAACAGGCGCTCCCGCCGATTCGAGCGATTCACATCCATCACGGCCTGCAATCTGCCGCAGACAGCTGGCCTGCACATTGCCAGCGCCTGTGCGACGTCCTGGGTGTAAATCTGCAGGTTGTTGCGGTCAAGGTCGCTCCGGGCGCGAGCCTCGAGCAAGGCGCCCGTGATGCCCGCTATGCTGCCTTCGCGCAATGCCTGCAACAGGGTGAGGTCTTGCTGACCGGCCAGCACCGCGAGGATCAGGCAGAAACCTTGTTGTTCCGGTTGCTGCGGGGTGCGGGGGTGCGTGGCTTGACGGGCATGCCACAAGTCCGGGGGCTGGGGCAGGGGGTGTTGGTGCGGCCGTTGCTCGATGTGCCGCGACAGGTACTTGAAGCCTATGCCCGCGAGCAGCGGTTGCAGTGGGTGGAGGATCCGTCCAACAGCGACACGCGGTACTCGCGTAACTACCTGCGCCATGCGGTTTTCCCCGTATTGCAACAACGCTGGCCCCAGGTTGCGCAAAACCTGGCGCGCAGCGCCCAGCACCTGGGTGAGGCGCAAGGCCTGCTCGATGAGCTTGCCGCTCAGGATCTCGCCCTGGCATCGACGCCAAGCGGCATCGACTGGTTGGCCCTGGCCTCGCTGGACTTGACCGTGCTGCGCGCGCTTTCACCGGCTCGCCAGCGCAATGTACTGCAGTACTGGCTGGCCACGCGCACGCGTTTGCCGGATGCACGGCACTGGGCCGGCTGGGAAAACCTGCGCGACGCAGCGGGGGATGGGCAGCCCAGCTGGCAACTGACCGACGGCGAGCTTCATCGCAGCAACGATCGTATCTGGTGGTTGACCGACGACTGGCTCAAGGCGCCGCAGGCGCAGTGCTGGGGTTGCCCGGACCAGGCGCTGGAATTGACCGGTAACGGTAGCGTGCGGCTGAGCGGCAGTTTGCCGCAGGGCCCGCTGCGCATTGCTTATCGCAGGGGCGGCGAGGCCTTGCAGGTCGAGGGGCGTGGCCGTCGAGACCTCAAGCGCTTGCTCAATGAGCTGCAGGTGCCGCTGTTCGTCCGCTCACGCCTGCCGCTGCTCTACCGTGGCGATCAACTACTGGCCGTGGCCAACCTGCCCAGCTTGAGCCAGGGTGCATGGCAATTGCATTGGTGTGTACCGACGAGCGAGCAAGGTTTGAGATGAAAGGCACATTCGGGTAGACTACGCTCCCTTCTTGATACAGCTTCTGTGGCTTCCCCGAAATCACAGCAGTTGCCGATTACCAAGCAGTTTTTTGCTGGGCGATTCTAAAAATGTTTAGCGAGCTCCTAACCGGGATTTCAACCCCCGGTGTGTCCAGACGCGGCAGTTTTTTAAGATGCACTGTGATTGACGCAGGTGATCGGGGGCTTCGGCCTTCCTTCGCTTTCCCCGGCGGCACTGACCGCTTTAACGCAGACTTCTAGGGTTTTTCATGACGCGCTACATATTCGTCACGGGCGGTGTTGTTTCTTCATTGGGGAAAGGCATTGCCTCGGCTTCATTGGCGGCCATCCTGGAGGCGCGGGGGCTCAAGGTCACCATGCTCAAGCTGGACCCGTACATCAACGTCGACCCGGGCACCATGAGCCCGTTCCAGCACGGTGAAGTGTTCGTCACCCACGACGGCGCCGAGACCGACCTGGACCTGGGCCACTACGAGCGGTTCATCCGCACGACCATGACCCAGAACAACAACTTCACCACCGGCCGTATCTACGAGCACGTGCTGCGCAAGGAGCGCCGTGGTGATTACCTGGGCGCGACCATCCAGGTCATTCCGCACATCACCGACGAGATCAAGCGCCGCATCATCAAGGGCGCCGGCGATGCCGACGTGGCCCTGGTAGAGATCGGCGGCACCGTGGGTGACATCGAGTCGCAACCGTTCCTCGAGGCAATTCGCCAGTTGCGCGTTGAAGTGGGTTCCAAGCGCGCCATGCTGATGCACTTGACCCTGGTGCCGTACATCGCCACTGCTGGCGAGACCAAGACCAAGCCGACCCAGCATTCGGTCAAGGAGCTGCGCTCCATCGGCCTGCAGCCTGACGTGCTGATCTGCCGCTCCGACCACCCGGTCGATGTGTCCTCGCGTCGCAAGATTGCCCTGTTCACCAACGTCGAAGAGCGTGCGGTGATCTCCCTGGAAGACGTCGACACCATCTACAAGATCCCGGCCGTGCTGCACGCCCAGGGCCTGGATGACTTCGTCGTCGAGCGTTTCGGCCTGCAGTGCAATGGCGCCGACCTGTCCGAGTGGGAAAAGGTCGTCGATGCCAAGCTCAACCCGGAACACGAAGTCACCATCGCGATGGTCGGCAAGTACATGGAGCTGCTGGACGCGTACAAGTCGCTGATCGAAGCGATGAGCCATGCCGGCATCCAGAACCGCACCAAGGTCAACCTGCGCTACATCGACTCCGAAGACATCGAGAACCAGGGCACCAGCCTGCTCGAAGGCGCCGATGCCATCCTGGTACCGGGCGGCTTCGGTCTGCGTGGCGTCGAAGGCAAGATCACTGCCGTTCAGTATGCCCGCGAGAACAAGGTGCCTTACCTGGGTATCTGCCTGGGCATGCAGGTGGCGGTCATCGAATTCGCCCGTAACGTGATGGGCTGGAAAGACGCCAACTCCACCGAGTTCGATCGCAACAGCGGTCACCCGGTCGTCGGCCTGATCACCGAGTGGGAAGACGCCACCGGCGCGGTCGAAACCCGTACCGAAGCATCCGACCTGGGCGGCACCATGCGTCTGGGTGCCCAGGAGTGCCAGCTGGAAAGCGGCTCCAAGGTTCACGACTGCTACGCCAAGGATGTGATCGTCGAGCGTCATCGTCACCGCTACGAAGTGAACAACAAGCTGCTGCCGCAACTGGTCGACGCCGGTCTCAAGGTATCCGGCCGCTCCGGTGATGGCGCGCTGGTTGAAGTGGTCGAGTCCCAGGATCATCCATGGTTCGTCGCTTGCCAGTTCCACCCGGAGTTCACCTCGACCCCGCGTGACGGCCATCCGCTGTTCAGTGGTTTCGTCAAGGCGGCACTGGCTCAAAAGAACAAGGCCTGATCCATGACCCAGAAGATCATTCGCGTCGGTAACATCGAGATCGCCAACGACAAGCCGTTCGTCCTGTTCGGCGGCATGAACGTACTCGAATCTCGTGACCTGGCCATGAAGATCTGCGAAGAATACGTGCGGGTTACCGAGAAACTCGGTATCCCCTACGTGTTCAAGGCAAGCTTCGACAAGGCCAACCGTTCATCGAGCCACTCGTACCGCGGCCCTGGCCTGGAAGAGGGGTTGAAGATCTTCGAAGAGATCAAGCAGACCTTCAAGGTTCCGGTGATCACCGATGTCCACGAGCCCTATCAGGCACAGCCCGTGGCAGACGTCTGCGACATCATTCAGTTGCCGGCGTTTCTTTCGCGCCAGACCGACCTGGTCGTGGCCATGGCCAAGACCGGTGCGGTGATCAACATCAAGAAGGCCCAGTTCCTCGCACCCCAGGAGATGAAACACATCCTGTCCAAGTGCGAGGAAAACGGTAACGATCAATTGATCCTGTGTGAGCGTGGTTCCAGCTTCGGGTATAACAACCTGGTAGTGGACATGCTCGGTTTCGGGATCATGAAGCAGTTCGAATACCCGGTGTTCTTCGACGTGACCCATGCCCTGCAAATGCCAGGTGGTCGCGCTGATTCCGCCGGCGGTCGCCGCGCTCAGGTCACGGATCTCGCCAAGGCGGGCCTGAGCCAGAGCCTGGCCGGGCTGTTCCTCGAGTCCCACCCGGACCCGGACAACGCCAAGTGCGATGGCCCTTGCGCCCTGCGCCTGGACAAACTGGAGCCATTCCTGGCCCAGCTCAAGCAACTGGACGATCTGGTGAAAAGTTTTCCGACGGTAGAAACCGCGTAAACCTCATTTCTCCGGTAAAGTACCGCACGTTCAACCCCTGACCCACGGGTCAGGGGCCTGCCTTCGCCAGGCCTGCCCCTTTCAAACTGCCGGCGAGCGGCAAAGATTTTTTTCAGCTGCGTTGTTTTCGTCAATTCTGGAGTGCTTACAACAATGGCAAAAATCGTCGACATCAAAGGTCGTGAAGTTCTCGATTCGCGTGGTAACCCCACCGTAGAAGCGGACGTACTGCTCGACAACGGCATCATCGGCAGCGCGTGCGCGCCGTCCGGTGCTTCCACTGGCTCGCGCGAAGCGCTGGAGCTGCGTGATGGCGACAAGAGCCGTTACATGGGCAAGGGCGTCCTGAAGGCCGTTGCCAACATCAACGGCCCGATCCGCGACCTGCTGCTGGGCAAGGACCCGCTGGACCAGAAAGCCCTGGACCGCGCCATGATCGAACTGGACGGTACCGAGAACAAGGCCAAGCTGGGCGCCAATGCCATCCTCGCCGTATCCCTGGCTGCCGCCAAGGCCGCTGCCCAGGACCAGGATCTGCCGCTGTACGCGCACATCGCCAACCTCAACGGCACCCCTGGCCAGTACTCCATGCCAGTACCGATGATGAACATCATCAACGGTGGTGAACATGCCGACAACAACGTCGACATCCAGGAGTTCATGGTTCAGCCGGTAGGCGCCAAGACCTTCTCCGATGCACTGCGCATGGGCACCGAAATCTTCCACCACCTCAAGGCTGTTCTGAAGGCCCGCGGCCTGAACACCGCAGTGGGTGACGAAGGTGGTTTCGCGCCTAACCTCGCCTCCAACGAAGACGCCCTGTCGGCCATTGCCGAAGCCGTTGCCAACGCTGGCTACAAGCTGGGCACCGACGTGACCCTGGCCCTGGACTGCGCTGCCAGCGAATTCTTCGAAGAAGGCAAGTACAACCTGTCCGGCGAAGGCAAGTCCTTCGACGCCGCCGGTTTTGCCGACTACCTCAAGGGCCTGACCGAGCGTTTCCCGATCATCTCGATCGAAGACGGCCTGGACGAGTCCGACTGGGCTGGCTGGAAGATCCTCACCGACAAGATCGGCGACAAGGTACAACTGGTCGGTGACGACCTGTTCGTGACCAACACCAAGATCCTGAAAGAAGGCATCGACAAGCAGATCGCCAACTCGATCCTGATCAAGTTCAACCAGATCGGCTCGTTGACCGAAACCCTGGAAGCCATCCAGATGGCCAAGGCTGCCGGTTACACCGCAGTGATCTCGCACCGCTCGGGCGAAACCGAAGACTCCACCATTGCCGACCTGGCCGTGGGTACCGCTGCCGGCCAGATCAAGACCGGTTCGCTGTGCCGTTCCGACCGCGTTTCCAAGTACAACCAGCTGCTGCGTATCGAAGAGCAACTGGGCAGCAAGGCTGTGTACCGTGGTCGTGCCGAGTTTCGCGGCTAAGCAAGAGATGGTAAAAAGACAGCAGCCGAAGCGTGCCGAACAGCCATACTGACTGTTCAGCCGCTTCTTGCCGCAGGTCTGTGAGCACAAAGCCTGGCTTCGGCCAGGCTTCGTGCCATCAGCGCCCTGCACAAGTGGCGGTCTTTTTCCACTGGATACCCTGATGCGCAGTCCCTATTGGTTGTTCCTCGTCTTGCTTCTGCTGCTCGGTGGCCTGCAGTATCGTTTGTGGGTGGGCAATGGCAGCCTGGCTCACGTCACCGAACTCAAGCAGCAGATTGCCGACCAGCACGCCGAGAACGAGCGTTTGCTGGAACGTAATCGTGTGCTTGACGCAGAAGTACTGGAGTTGAAGAAAGGTATGGAAACCGTCGAAGAACGGGCACGCCATGAACTGGGTATGGTCAAGGAGGGCGAAACCCTCTACCAGCTGGCCCAATGAACCAGACCTTGCCGGCCTTCTGGGCCGTGATTCCCGCCGCGGGCGTTGGTGCCCGCATGGCTGCCGACCGGCCCAAGCAGTATCTGCAGCTGGGCGGGCAGACCATCCTCGAGCATAGCCTCGACTGTTTTCTCGACCATCCCTGCGTCAAGGGGGTGGTGGTCAGCGTTGCCGCTGACGATCCTTACTGGCCGGGCCTGCGTTGCGCCACTGATCCTCGTATCCAGCGGGCTGCTGGCGGTCAGGAGCGCGCCGACTCGGTGCTCAATGCATTGTTGCTGCTGCATGCCCAGGGCGCAGCCGACAGTGACTGGGTACTGGTGCACGATGCGGCACGTCCGAACCTGGCCCGCAGCGACCTGGACCGACTGTTGGCCGAACTTGCCGATGATCCCGTCGGTGGCCTGCTGGCAGTGCCGGCCCGCGACACGCTCAAACGTGCCGATGCCAAGGGGCGGGTCAGCTCGACCATCGACCGCAGTACCGTGTGGCAGGCCTATACACCGCAGATGTTCCGTCTCGGGGCCTTGCACCGGGCATTGGCCGACAGCCTGGTGGCGGATGTCGCCATTACCGATGAGTCCTCGGCCATCGAATGGGCGGGGCAGTCGCCGCGCCTGATCGAAGGTCGCAGTGACAACATCAAGGTGACCCGGCCCGAAGACCTGGAGTGGTTGCGCCAGCGTTGGGCCAAGCGCGGCTGAGCCCCGCTATGCTGTTCTAGCCAATTCGATACTCCGGCAACGTTGCCAACCCTTCGCGCAGATAATCCACCAGCTTGCGCACCTTGGGCGACAGGTGCCGTTGCTGTGGATACAGCGCCCACACCGCAGTATTTGGCGGCTGGTGGGTGTCCAGCAGTGACACCAGCGCGCCAGTCTTGAGGTGTTCAAGTACGTAGTAATCCGGCAGCTGGCAAAGACCTATCCCTTGTAGTGCGGCATCCAGCACTGCCTGGCCGCTGTTGCAGCGCCAGTTGCCCTGTACCCGCAAGCCGTGCTCGCGGCCATCCTGCTGCAGTGGCCAGATATCCGTGCTGCCGATCAGGCAGTTGTGCCGAGCCAGTTCCGACAGGCTATGCGGTCGACCATAACGCTCCACGTAGGCCGGTGACGCGCACAGGTACATGCGCCTGGGCGCCAGGCGCGTGGCCACCAGGCGTGAGTCCTGCAGGCGGCCGAGGCGAATGGCCAGGTCCAGGCCTTCATGCAACAGGTCCAGGGTGCGGTTGCTCAACTCGATGTCGACCCGCAGTTGCGGGTACAGCGTCATGAACCGGGTGACCAGCGGCACGATGAAGCGCTCGCCGTAGGCCACTGCACAGGTCATGCGTAGCAGGCCCTTGGGTTCGCTGGTGAGGTCACCCATCGCGCGCAGGGCTTCTTCGCGGCCGTCCTGCAGGCGCTGGCAATGCTGCAGGAATGTCTGCCCGGCCTCACTCAACGTCACTTTACGGGTGCTGCGGTAGAGCAGGCGAGTTTGCAGGCGATCCTCCAGGCGCGCGATCTGGCGGCTGATGTGTGACGAAGAAACCCCCAGGCGTTCGGCAGCGGCGGTGAACTGACCCGACTCGGCCACGGCGACGAATTCGTCGATGCCTTCCCAGCGGTTGGTCATTGATTATCCCTGCACGGCAATAATGTTTTGTCTTTGGCTGGATTATTCATCAAATGAGGATGAATTACACTTCCGACTTGAATTGACCCCTTGTTGGAGAAGATTGATGATCAAGTCCCGTGCCGCCGTTGCCTTCGAGGCCAAGAAACCGCTGGAGATCGTCGAGGTCGACGTGGCCATGCCCAAGGCCGGTGAAGTGCTGCTTCGCGTGGTTGCCAGCGGTGTCTGCCACACTGACGCCTACACCCTCTCCGGTGCCGACCCGGAAGGTATCTTCCCGTCGATTCTCGGTCATGAAGGCGGTGCCATCGTCGAGGCCGTGGGCGAGGGCGTCACATCGGTCGCGGTGGGCGATCATGTGATCCCGCTGTACACCCCCGAATGCGGTCAGTGCAAATTCTGTCGTTCCGGCAAGACCAACCTCTGCCAGGCTATCCGCGCTACCCAGGGCAAGGGACTGATGCCAGACGGCACCACGCGCTTCTCCTACAAGGGCCAGCAACTGTTCCACTACATGGGCACCTCGACGTTCTCCGAGTACACCGTGCTGCCGGAAATCTCCGTGGCCAAGATCCAGAAAGAAGCCCCCCTGGAGAAAGTTTGCCTGCTCGGTTGTGGCGTCACCACCGGCATCGGCGCCGTGCTCAACACCGCCAAGGTCAAGCCGGGCGATACCGTGGCCATCTTCGGCCTGGGCGGCATCGGCTTGTCGGCGATCATTGGTGCAGTCAAGGCCAAGGCGGCGCGCATCATTGCCGTGGACATCAACCCAGGCAAGTTCGAGATCGCCAAGCAACTCGGCGCTACCGATTGTGTCAACCCGAAAGACTATGACCGTCCGATCCAGGAGGTCATAGTCGACCTTACCGATGGCGGCGTGGACTACTCCTTCGAGTGCGTGGGTAACGTGCAATTGATGCGTGCGGCCCTCGAGTGTTGCCACAAGGGCTGGGGCGAGTCGGTGATCATCGGCGTCGCCGGCGCTGGCCAGGAAATCTCTACCCGTCCGTTCCAACTGGTGACTGGTCGCGTCTGGCGTGGTTCGGCCTTTGGTGGCGTGCGTGGTCGCAGCGAACTGCCAAGCTACGTGGAAATGTCGGAGAAGGGCGAGATCCCACTGGATACCTTCATCACCCACACCATGGGCCTGGAAGACATCAACAAGGCGTTCGACCTCATGCATGAAGGCAAGAGCATCCGCAGCGTCATTCATTTCTGAGGTTTGCCATGAGCCTGGAAAACATCTCCTGCCAGAAAAGCTTCGGCGGCTGGCACAAGCGCTATCGACATCGCTCCCAGGTGCTCGGTTGCGACATGGTCTTTGCGGTCTACCTGCCACCACAGGCCGAGCTGGGCGAGAAACTGCCGGTGCTGTATTGGCTAAGCGGGCTGACCTGCACTGACGAGAACTTCATGCAGAAGGCCGGCGCGCACAAGCTTGCCGCAGAGCTGGGATTGATCATCGTCGCCCCCGACACCAGCCCGCGCGGGCCCCAGGTGCCGGGCGACCCGGACGGCGCCTGGGACTTCGGGCTGGGCGCTGGCTTCTACCTCAATGCCAGCGAGCAGCCATGGTCCCAGCACTACCGTATGCACGACTATGTGGTGCAGGAGTTGCCTGCATTGGTCGAGGCGCATTTCCCTGCGTCTGATCGTCGCGGGATCAGCGGTCACTCCATGGGCGGACACGGGGCACTGGTGTGCGCGCTGCGCAATCCGGGGCGCTACCGTTCGGTGTCGGCGTTCGCGCCGATCAGCAATCCGATGGATTGCCCCTGGGGTCAGAAGGCCTTCTCCCGTTTCCTGGGGGAGGACCGGGGACGCTGGCGCGAATGGGACGCCAGTGTGTTGATCGCCGAGGCACAGGAGCGCCTGCCGTTGCTGGTGGACCAGGGAGATCGCGACGATTTTCTCGACAACCAGCTCAAGCCCCAGGCATTGATCCAGGCGGCCAAGGCGGCGGGGCACCCGCTGGAGCTTCGTTTGCAGCCAGGCTATGACCATAGTTACTACTTCATCGCCAGCTTCATTGATGAGCATTTGCGCCATCATGGCGTGTCCCTGGGTTTGTTGTAGGGGCTGTCCTACAAATAAGCCCAAGGCCCGGCAAAGCAGGTAGAATCACGCCCTGACTCAATCAGGGCGTTTTTTATGCGTATTGGCCACGGCTACGATGTGCACCGTTTCGCGGAAGGCGATTTCATCACCTTGGGTGGGGTGCGCATTGCGCACAAGTTCGGGCTGCTGGCCCATTCCGATGGCGACGTGGTGCTGCACGCCCTGAGCGATGCCCTGCTGGGCGCGGCCGCGCTCGGGGATATCGGCAAGCACTTTCCCGATACCGATCCGCAGTTCAAGGGTGCCGACAGTCGCGTACTGTTGCGCCACGTGGTGAAGGTCGTCCAGGCCAAAGGCTGGAAGGTCGGCAATGTCGACGCCACCATCGTTGCCCAGACACCGAAGATGGCGCCGCATATCGAAACCATGCGCCAACTGATTGCCGAGGACCTCCAGGTCGAACTCGACCAGGTCAACGTCAAGGCAACGACCACTGAGAAGCTGGGTTTCACCGGTCGTGAAGAAGGCATTGCCGTCCACGCCGTGGCCTTGTTGTTGCCAGCATGACCGAACTGGAACTTCTGGGCCCACGCGCCTCGGGCCAGGCGCTGGGCAGCGCGATTCTCAAGGCCACTGCCGAAGACTTCCAGGTGGACGAAGTCCTGGATATTCCACTGTCGGGCAATGGTGAGCACCTCTGGCTGTGGGTCGAAAAACGCGACCTCAACACCGAAGAAGCGGCTCGCCGTCTCGCTCGGGCGGCAGGTGTTCCGCTGCGTAATATCAGCTATGCCGGTCTCAAGGACCGCCAGGCCCTTACCCGCCAGTGGTTCAGCCTGCATTTGCCGGGCAAGGCCGATCCGGACCTCGGTGTCGCCGAGAACGAGACCCTGAGCATTCTCAAGCGCACCCGGCATTCGCGCAAACTGCAACGCGGTGCACATTCTGCCAATGGCTTCACCTTGCGCCTGACGGGGCTCGTTGCCGACCATGCCGCCCTGGATGCGCGCCTGGAACTGCTGCGCCGTCAGGGCGTGCCGAACTATTTCGGCACCCAGCGCTTCGGTCACGCTGGCGGCAACGTTCATGACGCCCAGGACTGGGCTTCCCGCCAGGCACTGCCCGAGCAGCGCAACGTGCGTTCACGGCTGCTTTCCAGTGCCCGCAGCTATCTGTTCAACCAGGTGTTGGCAGCGCGCGTTGCCGACGGCAGTTGGCAGCAGGCCCAGGTCGGCGACTTGCTGGCGTTTACCGACAGTCGCAGCTTTTTTCCGGCTGGCGAGCCGGAGTGCGCCGATCCGCGCCTGGCCATTCTGGACCTGCATCCCACGGGGCCGCTCTGGGGTGAAGGGTTGCCGGCCACCAGTGGTGCGATCGGCGAACTCGAGCAGGGCATCGGTGAACAACACGCTTCGTTGTGCCAATGGTTGGCGCGAGCGGGCATGAATCAGGAACGTCGTATCCTGCGACTGCCCATTGGCGGCCTTACGTGGCATTATCCCGAGCCTGATATTCTGCAACTGGAATTCGTCCTTCCGGCCGGATGCTTCGCCACCGTCGTGGTGCGCGAGCTCGTTGATCTGGTGTCGGCAGGGCAGACGGACAGCCCATGCGTATTCTGATTTCGAACGACGACGGCGTCACCGCACCCGGACTTGCCGCGCTGCATGCTGCGCTGGCGGATTATGCTGATTGTGTGGTCATCGCCCCGGATCAAGACAAAAGCGGCGCCAGCAGCTCGCTGACGCTCGATCGGCCGCTGTGCCCGCAGACCCTGGCCAACGGCTACATCAGTCTCAACGGTACACCGACCGATTGCGTGCACCTGGGGCTCAATGGCTTGTTGGAGCAGACGCCGGACATGGTGGTTTCGGGGATCAACCTCGGCGCCAACCTGGGCGATGATGTGCTGTACTCCGGTACGGTGGCAGCAGCGTTGGAGGGGCGCTTCCTGGGCGGTACCTCCTTTGCCTTCTCGCTGCTCTCACGTTTGCCTGACAATCTACCGACTGCTGCCTATATTGCACGCAAGCTGGTTGAGGCGCACAAGAGCCTGGAGCTTCCACCCCGTACAGTGCTCAACGTCAATATCCCCAATTTGCCGCTCGAGCATATCCGGGGAATCCAGCTGACTCGCCTGGGGCATCGCGCGCGCGCCGCGGCACCGACCAAGGTGGTCAACCCCCGGGGCAAGGAAGGTTACTGGATTGCCGTGGCCGGGGATGCCGAGGATGGCGGGCCGGGCACGGATTTTCATGCGGTGATGCAGGGCTATGTCTCGATCACACCCTTACAGCTGGACCGCACCTTCAACGACGCTTTCGAGCGCCTGGATGGCTGGCTGGAGGGGTTGCTCTGATGCGTGAACAGGAGGATCTGATGCGCCACGGTATCGGTTTTACCTCGCAGCGAACCCGTGAACGACTGATTCAACGATTGATCGAAGAAGGTGTATCCAACCCCCAGGTGCTCGACGTGCTGCGGCGCACGCCACGCCACCTGTTTGTCGACGAGGCGCTGGCTCATCGCGCCTACGAAGATACCGCGCTGCCTATCGGCAACAACCAGACCATCTCCCAGCCGTTCATGGTTGCGCACATGAGCGAACTGTTGCTCGAGGCCGGCCCGTTGGACAAAGTGCTGGAGATCGGCACGGGCTCCGGTTATCAAACCGCTATCCTTGCGCAGTTGGTCGAGCGGGTCTTCTCCGTGGAGCGCATCAAGGTCCTGCAGGATCGCGCCAAGGAGCGCCTGACCGAACTCAATCTGCGCAACGTGGTGTTTCGCTGGGGTGATGGCTGTGAAGGCTGGCCGGCACTGGCACCCTATAACGGCATCATTGTCACGGCGGTAGCGGCCGAAGTGCCCCAGGCCTTGCTCGATCAGCTTGCCCCGGGCGGGCGGATGGTCATTCCGGTGGGGCCGGCAGGGGAGTCGCAGCAGTTGATGCTCATCGTGCGCGAAGAACAAGGGTTCTCGCGCCGGGTGTTGGGCTCGGTGCGCTTCGTGCCACTGCTTAGTGGCCCGCTGGCCTGATCGATCTATTTTTTTTGCCGCGGCAGAATTTCACTGACATTGCCCTGTCTATCTGGCGGGCTATCTTGGTTTGTCGCGTGTCACATTTTGCGAGAGCCTGTGAACCGCAAGGGGTAGGCGCTCGGTTATAATTGCAACAATATTGCATTTTCACAGCAGTCACCATCAGAGGGAGCGGCGGGTGGGTCACACAATCGGTCGGCAGCGCAGGGATTTTTCGAGCTTCAAGCTCCTGGCGATTGCACTTGCCCTGGGTACGCTGATTTCCGGTTGCTCCAGTACGTCCTCCAACAGTGCACGGGTCGTCGATCGCAACGCGCCCGTAGCCAAGCGCCCAGCGGTCACCAGTGGCCAGTACGTCGTGCGTCCGGGCGATACCTTGTACTCCATCGCATTCCGCTACGGCTGGGATTACAAAGACCTGGCTGCACGCAATGGCATCACACCGCCCTATACCATTCGAGTCGGCCAGGCGATCCGTTTTGACGGGCGCTCGGGCACCTCGGTCGGGGGCACCACTACCGTCGTCACCAGCTCATCTTCGCCGTCGAGCAAGACCACGGTCACCACCCGGCCTGCCGGTACCCCCGCCAAACCCGCCACCCCTGCGCCATCTCCGGTTGCCACGCCTGCGACCCCAGCGGCACCCGCCCAGGTACCTGCTGCAGAGCGTTCGGTGGGCGGCTGGGCCTGGCCTGCCAATGGTGTGCTGATTGGAAAATTCGCTTCAAACGGTAGTTTGAATAAAGGCATTGATATCGCCGGTGATTTGGGACAGCCTGTTTTTGCTGCGTCTGATGGTTCGGTTGTATACGCCGGGAGTGGCTTGCGGGGCTACGGCGAGTTAGTAATCATCAAGCACAGCGATACCTACGTCAGCGCCTACGGCCACAACCGCAGGCTATTGGTTCGGGAGGGACAGCAGGTCAAAGTTGGGCAGACAATTGCCGAAATGGGTTCCACGGGCACGGACCGGGTGAAGCTGCATTTTGAGATTCGCCGCCAGGGCAAACCTGTTGATCCGCTGCAATTCCTGCCGCGTCGTTGATTGCTAGACCCGGCCTGTTCCTCGCGTAGAGGGGACAGGCTCCAGCGTTGCCAGGGATATGGGCGTCGCTTGAGTCTGAGTTCGAACTCAGCAAAGGACTATAACAATGGCTCTCAACAAAGAAGTGCCGGAGTTTGACATCGACGATGAAGTGCTCCTGATGGAGACGGGCATCGTTTTGGAAACGGATGTGGTGTCAGACGAACCTGCTGTATCTTCGGTTCGGACAAGGGCCAAGCAAGGCTCTTCGCTAAAGCAGCACAAGTACATCGATTACACTCGGGCACTTGATGCAACCCAGCTGTACCTCAATGAAATCGGGTTCTCGCCTCTGCTCTCGCCAGAGGAAGAAGTCCATTTTGCGCGGCTGTCGCAAAGTGGCGATCCGGCCGGTCGCAAGCGCATGATCGAAAGTAACCTGCGCCTGGTGGTGAAAATCGCCCGACGCTATGTGAACCGTGGGCTTTCGCTGCTGGACCTGATCGAAGAAGGCAACCTTGGGTTGATTCGCGCGGTCGAGAAATTCGATCCTGAACGTGGCTTCCGATTCTCTACCTACGCCACCTGGTGGATTCGGCAAACCATCGAACGGGCGATCATGAACCAGACCCGTACCATCCGCCTGCCCATTCACGTGGTCAAGGAACTGAACGTCTACCTGCGCGCCGCACGGGAACTTACCCAGAAGCTCGATCACGAACCCTCCCCGGAAGAGATCGCCAGCCTCCTGGAAAAACCGGTAGGTGAAGTCAAGCGCATGCTCGGGCTCAACGAGCGGGTATCGTCGGTGGATGTGTCCCTGGGGCCGGATTCAGACAAGACGCTACTCGATACCCTCACCGATGACCGCCCAACCGACCCTTGCGAACTGCTCCAGGATGACGACTTGTCCCAGAGCATCGACCAGTGGTTGAGCGAACTCACCGACAAGCAGCGGGAAGTGGTGATTCGCCGCTTCGGCCTCAGAGGGCATGAGAGCAGCACCCTTGAAGATGTAGGGTTGGAGATTGGCCTGACGCGGGAGCGGGTTCGCCAGATCCAGGTGGAGGGGCTCAAGCGCCTGCGTGAGATCCTCGAGAAGAACGGTTTGTCCAGCGAGTCGCTGTTCCAGTAACAACGCCTTGCAGCAAAGAACGCCTCGACATCGTCGGGGCGTTTTTGTGTGCGCCAGGCATGGCGCGTTGCGCGTAAGCGCAACCCGCTTGGCTGTGGTGGCCAAGCGGGTGACTTGGAGGTGAAAGTCCTCTACACACCCGGCAAGGGGAAGTGTTAGCCGGAGGCAAGGGTGTCGCGGGTGACCGCGAATCTGAAGGAAGCCCGAGGCAAAATGCTGGCCTGACGAACAGGAAGCGGATAGAGGCGGCACAGCGGGGTGAGGTGGCACAAATCGCCAAAGCCCAATACTTGCACGGAACGCTGTGACGTAGATCCGACAGGCATAAGCAGGAAGGTCGCGCGAATTACCCTGGGAGATCTGTACGTTTGCCATTGTGCTACCGCGCGTCGAAAGGCGACGGGATGAGCGTGCAGAAGTCAGCCGAAGCCGTAGTAAGTGGCGGTTAACCGCGCCACCAAGGGCCGAACAGGTTATGCCGCCAGTAGGCGTCGCCGTCTCGTTGGTAACCGTAATGCAGAAATTTCCCACAGCGGAAACTGTCATCCCGAGCTCCGGCCAGAAGCCGAGGGTGACGCCTGACAGTGCAAAGGTATCGACGGCGTCCGTGACGTGGACGAACGCGGAGCCGGACACGCTGATGGAGCGGGTGCTTGCACCGGCCAACCTCAGACGTGCGTATCAACGCGTGGTCAGCAACAAGGGAGCACCGGGTGCCGATGGCATGACGGTTGCTGACTTGGCGGGCTACGTGAGACAGTATTGGCCAACCCTCAAGGCCAGGTTACTGGCCGGTGAATACCAGCCCCAAGCAGTGCGAGCGGTTGAAATTCCCAAGCCGCAGGGCGGCACACGGCAACTGGGAATCCCCAGCGTCGTGGATCGCCTGATCCAGCAAGCACTGCAGCAGCAGCTCACACCTATCTTCGACCCACTGTTCTCGGACTACAGCTATGGTTTTCGTCCGGGCAGAAGTACGCATCAAGCCATCGAGATGGCTCGTGCTCATGTGACAGCGGGACACCGCTGGTGCGTG
>NZ_JANHLD010000003.1 GCF_028682455.1 Pseudomonas putida | reverse complement strand
CCCTTCGGCGCGGCCCCCGGAATCTGTGCGCAGGGAGGGAACCCGAAGCGCAGCGTAGGGCCGGATGATTGAGCGAGCGGTTTTGCCTACTTTTTCCAAGAAAAAAGTAGGACGCCGTAAAGGCGGAAGGGGGCGGCAGCTTCGCCACATCAGCTGGATAAGCACACAATTGCAGTGTACAGATCAGCCCCGAGCCATCTCTATGAACCAGGATCAGAGATGTGTAGATACCTGTGCAGCATCATGACGCTGACAGGCATTGCGCCTTGCTCTGCGGGATGTTTTTCCATCACCTTCACACCGTTTTGACGCCTGACCAACAACCCGCCACCTAAACTCTCCCCGGCAAGCGGAGAGCCTGACTATGTGGCGGTACGGGGTAATGGTGGCATTGGCGTTAGGGCTCACAGGTTGCCAGTCAACCCACGAGCAGTTGATCGAACAGGGCAACCCGCCGGCTTACGCCGACGGCTTTCAGGACGGTTGCAGCAGTGGTCGACAGGCCGCTGGTGTAATGGCCGGTGACTTTCGCAAGGACGTACCGCGCTACCTGCACAACCGCCAGTACGAAACCGGCTGGGACGACGGCTTTCGCCAGTGTCACGCCATGCAGGAAAACCAGGACCTGCAGGACTATCGCGACCGCCACTGGGATGATCGCGACGAGCAGTGGCAGCAGGAGAAAGACCGCGATGCCGCCCGCGCCTACCGACGCAAGTAGGTCGCAAACAGACTGCCGATGAAACTGCCAACCTGTCAGCATGGTCTCCATCAAAAGGAGGCCATCATGAGCCGAGCATTCGTCAACGAAGACCAGGCCGCCACCCAGGCTGACCAGCCGGTAGAGCGCAAGGTCAGCGAGCAACCCAACTACGTCACCGCCCAGGGCCTGGCCCAGCTGCAGCAACGGCTCAGCGAGCTCAAGGCCCAGCGCAGCGAGCTGCAAGCCCTGGGCGAGCACGCCGACAAGCAACGCCTGGCCGATACCGAGCGCGACTTGCGCTATTTCAACGCCCGCGTGCAGAGCGCCCAGGTCGTACCCAAGGCGACGGCCGAAGACAAAGTGCAGATTGGTAGTCGAGTGACGTATGTCGATGAACATGACCAGCAGCACCAGGTGCAACTGGTCGGCGAAGACCAGGCCGATGCCGCGCATGGCCTGATCAACTGGGGTTCACCGCTGGGTCGGGCGCTGCTGGGTGCAGCCCCCGGTGATGAAGTGATGTGGCGACGACCGGCAGGGGATCAGCTGATCGAGATCGTCGCCATCACACCCGAGGCTTAGACCACGCCCTGGGCCAGCATGGCGTCGGCAACCTTGACGAAACCGGCGATGTTGGCGCCCTTGACGTAGTTGATACGGCCGTTTTCTTCACCGTAGTGCACACAGGCGTGGTGGATCGACTGCATGATCGCGTGCAGCTTGCTGTCCACTTCACCGGCGGTCCACAACAGGCGCATGGCGTTCTGCGACATCTCCAGGCCACTCACCGCAACGCCGCCGGCGTTCGAGGCCTTACCAGGTGCGAAGAGGATGCCGGCCTCGATGAAGATATCCACAGCGTCGAGGGTGGTTGGCATGTTGGCGCCTTCAGCCACGCAAATGCAGCCGTTGCGCAGCAGGGTACGGGCGTCTTCGCCGTTGAGTTCGTTCTGGGTGGCGCACGGCAGGGCGATGTCGCAAGGCAGGCTCCATGGGGTCTGGCCCTTGCGGAACTCCAGGCCGAAACGCTCGGCCAGCTCGCTGATGCGACCACGCTTGATGTTCTTGAGCTCCATCAGCGCATCCCACTGCTCATCGGTCATGCCCGCTTCGCAGAACAGGGTGCCTTCGGAGTCCGACAGCGAGATCACCTTGCCGCCCAGGTCCATGACCTTGCGCGCCGCATACTGGGCCACGTTGCCGGAACCGGAGATCGCCACGCGGCGACCGTCGATGCGCAGGTCCTGGCGCTTGAGCATTTCTTCGGCGAAGTACACGCAGCCGTAGCCGGTGGCTTCCGGACGAATCAGGCTGCCGCCGTAGGTCATGCCCTTGCCGGTCAGTACCGAGGTGAACTGGTTGGCCAGGCGCTTGTACTGGCCGAACATGAAGCCGATCTCGCGGGCGCCTACGCCGATATCGCCGGCAGGTACGTCCAGGTCAGCACCGATGTGGCGGTACAGCTCGCTCATGAAGGCCTGGCAGAAGCGCATGACTTCAGCATCGCTCTTGCCCTTGGGATCGAAGTCCGAACCACCCTTGCCGCCGCCCATGGGCAGCGAGGTCAGGGAGTTCTTGAACACCTGCTCGAAGGCCAGGAACTTGAGCACGCCCAGGTTCACCGACGGGTGGAAGCGCAGGCCGCCCTTGTACGGGCCGATGGCGCTGCTCATCTGGATACGGTAGCCGCGGTTGACATGGACCTTGCCTGCGTCATCGACCCACGAGACACGGAACAGGATCGCGCGCTCAGGCTCGACCATGCGTTCGAGGATGCCGGCCTGCAGGTAGTGTGGGTTGGCTTCGAGGAAAGGCCAGAGGCTGCGCAACACTTCTTCCACGGCCTGATGGAATTCAGGCTGGGCTGGGTCACGCTGTTTCAGACGTGCAAGGAAGTCTTCGACGGATTCGAACATGAGACATTTCACCAGATAGAGTGGGACTTATTAGTTTTTTCAGGACTTTACCAAGAACCACTCGCACCGCAACAGGGCGACATGTCGTTTTTATGAAATTAAATGGTGCGTTTGTATAAGTGTATACAGTTTGATCGCGAGCCAGGCCCGCTGCTACGGGGCAAGGGAGGCGAGTAGCTGGCAATAGAAAACGGGGCCCGAAGGCCCCGTTTTTGTGCAAACCCGTGAAGGTTATGCCAGTTTTTTGTGCCGTACCCGGTGCGGCTGGGCGGCAGCTTCGCCGAGACGCTTCTTGCGGTCGGCTTCGTACTCGGTGTAGTTGCCTTCGAAGAACACCGCTTGCGAGTCGTCTTCGTAAGCCAGGATGTGGGTGGCCACACGGTCAAGGAACCAACGATCGTGAGAGATCACGATGGCGGCGCCCGGGAAGTCCAGCAGGGCTTCCTCCAGCGAACGCAGGGTTTCGACGTCCAGGTCGTTGGACGGTTCGTCGAGCAGCAGGACGTTGGCGCCTTCCTTGAGGGTCAGGGCCAGGTGCAGACGGCCACGCTCACCACCGGAGAGGTCCTTGACGAACTTCTGCTGGTCGCCGCCCTTGAAGTTGAAGCGCCCCACGTAGGTCCGCGATGGAATCTCGTAGGTGCCGATACGCAGCTGGTCGGAGCCGTCGGAGATCTGCTGGAACACGGTCTTGTTGCCGTCCAGGTCCTCGCGGCTCTGGTCGACGCACGCCAGTTGTACGGTTTCACCGATTTCGATGGTGCCCGAGTCTGGCTGCTCCTTGCCCATGAGCATGCGGAACAGGGTCGACTTACCGGCACCGTTACCACCGATCACACCGACAATGGCGCCCTTGGGCATGCTGAACGACAGGTTGTCGATCAGCACGCGATCGCCATAGCCCTTGGTGACGTTCTTGAACTCGATGACCTTGTCCCCCAGGCGAGGGCCGGCCGGGATGTAGATCTCGTTGGTTTCGCTGCGCTTCTGGAATTCCTGCGACTGCATTTCTTCGAAGCGTTGCAGACGCGCCTTGGACTTGGACTGACGAGCCTTGGCGCCTTTGCGCACCCACTCCAGTTCTTCCTTCATGGCCTTTTCATGGGCCGACTGCTGCTTGGATTCCTGGGCCAGACGATCGGACTTGGCTTCCAGCCAGCCCGAATAGTTGCCTTCGTATGGAATACCGGCGCCGCGGTCGAGTTCGAGGATCCAGCCAGCAACGTTGTCCAGGAAGTAACGGTCGTGGGTAATCGCGACCACGGTGCCCGGGAAGTCGTGGAGGAAGTGTTCCAGCCAGGCGACGGAGTCGGCGTCCAGGTGGTTGGTCGGTTCGTCGAGCAGCAGCATGTCGGGGGCCGACAGCAACAGGCGGCACAGGGCCACACGGCGCTTTTCACCGCCGGACAGGTGTTCGACCTTGGCATCCCAGGCCGGCAGGCGCAGGGCGTCGGCCGCCACTTCCAGCTGGCGTTCCAGGTTGTGGCCGTCGCTGGCCTGCAGGATGGCTTCGAGCTTGGCCTGTTCGGCAGCCAGCTTGTCGAAGTCGGCATCGGGTTCGGCATAGGCCGCGTAGACCTCGTCCAGGCGGGCCTGGGCATCCTTGATCACGCTGACCGCTTCCTCGACCACTTCACGTACGGTCTTGGTTGGGTCCAGTTGCGGTTCCTGCGGCAGGTAGCCGATGTTCAGGTCTGGCATAGGGCGGGCTTCGCCGTCGAACTCTTTGTCGACACCGGCCATGATTTTGAGCAGGGTGGATTTACCCGAGCCGTTCAGGCCGAGCACGCCGATCTTGGCGCCTGGGAAAAACGACAGGGAGATGTTCTTCAAGATTTCCCGCTTCGGAGGGACAACTTTGCCCAGCCGATGCATGGTAAAGACGTATTGAGCCATGGAAAAACCTAGCGTCAGAGACGAAAAAATGAGCGCGAAACAGATGAAGGGAGCCGCGGCCCCCAGGAAAGGGCCAAAGCTACCGTAATGCGCCTGGTTGGGCAAACCGCCGACGAACAGGGCTGGCACTTTGCCACGTTTGCGGGCATGCTAACCGCCCTTCGGGCGTCGGGCTTATAGTGCGAAACCGGAGTAGCCGCCAGGACCGCGGTGCTTGCCCCCCAGCAGCTCTAAACCTGCCATCCAGCCATACCGCAGGATCATCGTTTGACCAATCTCAATCAGCCGACATCCTTGCGCACACCGTCCAGCGCGTCCGGCTCTCCATTGCGCGGTTCCTTGAAGAGCGCCCTGGCCCTGCTGGTATTCCTGCTACTTGGCCTGCTGCTATGGCAGCTGGTCGACCAGTACCGTCATACCCAGGCCGACCAGTACCAGCAAAGCCTGGATGCCAGCGCCGAGCTTGCCGACCACCTGTCCCTGAACATGTCGCTCAAGGCCCAGCAGGCCCTGAACCTGGTGCAGCCCTACCGCTCGTCGATTGGCGCAGAACAAGTGCCCGGGACGCTCACGCACCTGCAGAGCCAATTGCCCGCGTTGCAAAGCCTCGCCTGGATCGACGCAAACGATACCGTGCTCGCCGACAGCCTTGGCGACACTCCCGACCTCGGCACACTGCGAACCCTGCTGCAGCTGAGCCAGGGGCGCCCTTACTACTACAGCAATAGCGCGGACAACCGGCTCATCTACCTGCTGCTTCGCCAGCCCGGCGAGGCGCGGGGGTACTGGCTGCTGCGCCTGGACGCGACGTACTACAACGACCTGACCTCGCACCTGGACCGGCCCAATCATCCGCTGTGGCTGCTGGAAAACAGCCGCACCGGCACCATCATCAACCGTCACCCGCCAATGCCCGGCAGTGACGAGCCGCTGCAAAGCGTGATGCTGGCATTCCTCGACAACAGTACCTGGCAACTGCGTGGCCTGTTCGATGCGGGGCTCGCCCGCCAGGCACTGCTGCCGGCACTGATCGGCAAATGCGTACTGGGCCTGTTCTGCGCTCTGATCCCGTTGCTGGCGCTGGTCAACATGCGTCGGCGCCACCGCATGCTGCAGGAAAGCCGTCGGCGCTATCACGACATTTTCGAAGGCACCGGGGTGGCCCTTTGCGTGCTCGACCTCTCCGGTTTGCCCGGGATGCTGGAGCGCCACCGCCTGCCCAGCCGCCAGGCCCTTGCCCAGCGCCTGGGCTTCGACCTGTCGCTGCGCCGTGCGCTGCTGCAGGAGTTGAAAGTCACCGAAGTGAACCAGGTGGCCCTGCAATTGCTCGGTGTGCAATGCAGCAATGGCGCCTGGCAACGCTTGATCGAAGGCGCCGAGGACGGGGCCGATGGCATCGGCCTGCAACTGCTCGAAGCGGTGCTCGACAAACAGCGACAGCTGGAACTGGAAGTGCGCCTGCCACTGGACAATGGCCAGGTGGTGCACCTGTGGCTGATGGTACGTTTTCCCGAAGACCGCCGCGATTACCAGGCCGTGATCCTCAGCATCAGCGACATCACCAGTCGCAAGCAGGTCGAGCTGTCGCTGCTGGAGCGCGAAAGCTTCTGGTCGGATGTGGTGCGGACCGTTCCTGATCAACTCTATGTGCAGGACATCGACAGCCAGCGGATGATTTTCAGCAACCGCAACCTGGGCCAGACCCTGGGCTACGACCGTACCGAGCTGGCGCAGCTGGGCGAGCATTTCTGGGAGCGCCTGCTGCACACCGACGATGCCCAGCTTTACCTGCAGATGCGCCAGCAGCAACGCGACTCCGGCTATGCCCAGCAACTGCACTGCCAGTTGCGCTTCCTCCATCGCGATCGCAGCTGGCGGCGTTTCGACATTCGCGAACAGGCACTGACCCGTAACAGCGCAGGCCGGGTCACCCGTATCATTGGCGTGGGCAAGGACGTCACCGACCAGATCGAGGCCAGCGAGTCGCTGCGCGACAGCGAGCAGCGCTACCGCATGCTGGCCGAAAGCATCAGCGACGTGATCTTCTCCACCGACAACCAGCTTCAGCTCAACTATGTCAGTCCGTCGGTGCACGCGGTGCTTGGCTATGACGTGCAGTGGATCTTCGACAACGGCTGGCAGTCCACCATCGCCAACCCAGCGCAACTGACCGGCATCTACAGCCTGGTCGAACGGGTCAACCGCGCCCTGGGCGACCCCGCGCAGCTCGAACAGCTGCGCACCCAATTGCCGACCCAGCTGTTCCTGTTCGACTGCCTGCGCGCCGATGGCCGCAAGATCCCCATAGAACTGCGCCTGGTGCTGGTATGGGACGACCAGGAGCGCTTCGAAGGCATCCTCGGCGTGGGCCGTGATATCAGCCAGCAACGCCGGGCCGAGAAAGACCTGCGCATGGCGGCCACGGTATTCGAGCATTCGACCTCGGCGATCCTGATCACCGACCCCGCCGGCTACATCGTCCAGGCCAACGAAGCGTTCAGCCGGGTCAGCGGCCATGCCGTGGCCGATGTCCTCGACCAGTTGCCAGGCATGCTGACCGTCGATGAACACCAGGAAGCGCACCTGCGCTACGTGCTCAAGCAACTCAACCAGCGCGGTACCTGGGAAGGTGAAGTGTGGCTCAAGCGCCGCAGCGGCGAGCACTACCCGGCCTGGGTCGGCATTACCGCGGTGCTCGACGATGAAGGCGACCTGGCCAGCTACGTGTGCTTCTTTACCGACATCAGCGAGCGCAAGGCCAGCGAACAGCGTATCCACCGCCTGGCCTACTACGACGCCCTGACCCACCTGCCCAACCGCACCCTGTTCCAGGACCGCCTGCACACGGCCCTGCAACAGGCCGATCGGCAGAAGGCCTGGGTGGTGCTGATGTTCCTGGATCTGGACCGCTTCAAGCCGATCAACGACTCCCTCGGCCATGCCGCCGGCGATCGCATGCTCAAGGACATGGCCGAGCGCCTGCTCGACTGCGTCGACGATGACGACACCGTGGCACGCATGGGTGGTGACGAGTTCACGTTACTGCTGCAACCACGTGCCTCCCGCGAGATGGCACTCAATCGCGCCATCCATGTGGCCGAGCAGATTCTCGCCAGCCTGGTACGGCCGTTCGTGCTGGAAAACCGCGAGTTCTTCGTCACCGCCAGTATCGGCATCGCACTGAGCCCGCAGGACGGCAGCGAGCTCAGCCAGTTGATGAAGAACGCCGACACGGCCATGTACCACGCCAAGGAGCGCGGCAAGAACAACTTCCAGTTCTACCAGGCCGACATGAACGCCAGTGCCCTGGAACGCCTGGAGCTGGAAAGCGACTTGCGCCATGCACTGGAACAGAACGAGTTCATTCTTTATTACCAGCCGCAGTTCAGCGGCGACGGCAAGCGCCTTACCGGGGCCGAGGCCCTGCTGCGCTGGCGCCATCCGCGTCGCGGGCTGGTGCCGCCGGGCGACTTCATCCCGGTGATCGAAGAGTTGGGCCTGGTGGTGGATGTCGGTGACTGGGTACTCAAGGAAGCCTGCCGCCAGCTCAAGGCCTGGCATCAGGACAAGGTGCGTGTGCCCAAGGTGTCGGTGAACATCTCCGCCCGGCAATTCTCCGACGGCCAGCTTGGCACGCGGATCGCCACCATCCTCAAGGACACCGGCCTGCCGCCGGCTTGCCTGGAGCTGGAGCTGACCGAAAGTATCCTGATGCGCGAGGTCGACGAGGCAATGGTGATTCTCGACAGTCTCAAGAACCTGGGCCTGAGCATCGCGGTCGACGACTTCGGCACCGGCTACTCGTCGCTCAACTACCTCAAGCAGTTCCCCATCGACGTACTGAAGATCGACCGCACCTTCGTCGACGGCCTGCCCGAAGGCGAACAGGACGCCCAGATAGCCCGGGCCATCATTGCCATGGCCCACAGCCTGAACCTGGCGGTGATCGCCGAGGGTGTGGAGACACACGAGCAGTTGGAGTTCCTGCGTGAGCACGGCTGCGACGAAGTGCAGGGCTACCTGTTTGGACGGCCCATGCCAGCGAACCAGTTCGAGGCCCAGTTCAGCAACGAAACGCTGTTCATGTTCGAGTAGCAAAGGCAAGCAACCGGCATCGGGTAAAACAACAATTCACGCCCCGCTTGCCTCTTGAAACTTGCAGCTTGTCGCTCATGAGCCCCATTTGTCTGCGACATGATGCCCTTTCATATGCCAGACAATTTCTGATGGGGTAGAATGCCCGCCTATTTCAGCACGATCCTTGAGGACCGCCATGTTCAGCCGTGATTTGACCATTGCCAAGTACGACGCCGATCTCTTTGCCGCCATGGAGCAAGAAGCTCAGCGCCAGGAAGAGCACATCGAGCTGATCGCTTCGGAAAACTACACCAGCCCGGCTGTCATGGAAGCCCAGGGCTCGGTTCTGACCAACAAATACGCCGAAGGTTACCCAGGCAAGCGCTACTACGGCGGTTGCGAATACGTCGACGTGGTCGAGCAACTGGCCATCGACCGTGCCAAGGAACTGTTCGGCGCCGACTACGCCAACGTCCAGCCGCACGCCGGTTCCCAGGCCAACGCCGCTGTCTACCTGGCCCTGCTGTCGGCAGGCGACACCATCCTGGGCATGAGCCTGGCCCACGGTGGTCACCTGACCCACGGTGCCAACGTCAGCTCGTCGGGCAAACTGTACAACGCTGTCCAGTACGGTATCGACGCCAACGGCCTGATCGACTACGACGAAGTCGAGCGTCTGGCTGTCGAGCACAAGCCAAAGATGATCGTTGCCGGTTTCTCTGCCTACTCGCAGATCCTGGACTTCCCACGCTTCCGTGAAATCGCCGACAAGGTTGGCGCCTACCTGTTCGTCGACATGGCCCACGTTGCCGGCCTGGTCGCTGCAGGTGTCTACCCGAACCCGGTTCCATTCGCCGACGTGGTGACCACCACTACCCACAAGACCCTGCGCGGTCCACGTGGCGGCCTGATCCTGGCTCGCGCCAACGCCGACATCGAGAAGAAGCTGAACTCCGCTGTTTTCCCAGGCGCCCAGGGCGGCCCGCTGGAGCACGTGATCGCCGCCAAGGCCATCTGCTTCAAGGAAGCACTGCAGCCTGAGTTCAAGGCATACCAGCAGCAAGTCGTGAAGAACGCCCAGGCAATGGCCGGCGTGTTCATCGAGCGCGGTTTCGACGTGGTGTCCGGCGGTACTCAGAACCACCTGTTCCTGCTGTCGCTGATCAAGCAGGAAATCTCCGGTAAAGACGCCGACGCCGCCCTGGGTCGCGCCTTCATCACCGTCAACAAGAACTCGGTTCCCAACGACCCACGCTCCCCGTTCGTCACCTCCGGCCTGCGCTTCGGCACCCCGGCTGTGACCACTCGCGGCTTCAAGGAAGCAGAGTGCAAGGAACTGGCCGGCTGGATCTGCGACATCCTCGCCGACCTGAACAACGAAGCGGTGATCGACGCCGTTCGTGAGAAGGTCAAGGCCATCTGCGCCAAGCTGCCGGTCTACGGCAACTGATCGCAAGCCTGATGTGAAAAAGCCCGGCTCTTGAGCCGGGCTTTTTTGTGCTCGCTGTTCTACAGGGTCAGGGCCCCGAAGCCTGCGCGGATCTTCTCTTGCGGCAAGTCATCGGCAATGAACACCATCACACTCTCGCGCGCCTCCCCTTGCGCCCACTCGGTGTCCCAGTCGAAACCGTAGAGTTTGAGAACCCCCTGGAACACCAGGCGTCGATCCTCGCCGGCAATGTTGAGCACGCCCTTGTAGCGCAGCAGTTGCTTGCCGTGATCTTCCAGCAGCTGGTTCATGAAGTCGCTGAGCTGGTCGATGTCCAGCGGCTTGTCGGTGCGCAGCACCAGGCTGGAGATACGATCCGGGGTCGCAGGCTGCAACACCGGACGCAGGCTCAAGCCCCCGCCCAGGTCCGCGTTGAGGTTGAAACCGCGCACGTCCAGCAGCTCGGCCAGATCGATGCGACCGTGCTCCACCACCCGGATCGGTGCCCGGCGGTTGATGCGCCCCAGGCGCTCGCTCAACGCCTGGAAACTGTGGGCATCGACCAGGTCGGTCTTGCTCACCAGCAGGCGGTCGGCAAAGCCCACCTGTGCCTGGGCGATGGCCTGGGTCAAGTGCTGCTCGGCATGGGCGGCATCGACCAGGGTAATGATGCCGTCGAGGATGTAGCGATCACGCAGTTCCTCGTCGATGAAAAAGGTCTGCGCCACCGGCGCAGGATCGGCCAGGCCGGTGCATTCGATGACCAGCCGGTCGAAGGCGATCTCGCCGCTGTCCAGGCGTTCGAGCAACAGCACCAGCGCCTTGGTCAGGTCGGTGTGGATGCTGCAGCAGACGCAACCGTTGGCCAGGGTCATGACCTGCACCGGTTCGTCGCCCAGTAATTGGGTGTCGATACCGGCGTCGCTGAATTCGTTCTCGATCACGGCGATCTTCAGGCCGTGCTCGGCCTTGAGCAGATGGCGCAGCAAGGTGGTCTTGCCGGCCCCCAGAAAACCGCTGAGTACTGTTACGGGTATGGGCGCGTGCAAACGGAAAATCTCCTGAACTGAAAATGACTGTGGGAGCTCGGCAAGCCGGGCTCCCACAGGTTCTAGCGCCGTCAGTGACTGTGGTTCAACAGCACTTGGGTCCACCCTTGCCGCCGTAACGGGCTTCCTGGCGTTCGCGGAAGAACGCCTCGTAGCTCATCACTGGCTTGTCCGGGTGCTTGGTCTGCATATGCTCGACGTAGTTGTCGTAGTCGGGCATGCCGACCATCAGGCGGGCTGCCTGCCCCAGGTACTTACCCAGTCGACCGAGATCGTTGAACATCACTGCATTCCTCGAAGGTTACGCATCCGGCAGGGCCTGGAACGGGGACTCTTTGTCAGTCCGCTCTTTTTTGTTCAGGGCGGCGATGCCGACCTTGAGGGCAAAGAACAGAATGCTGAAGACCACGAACAGGAACAGGCCGGTCAGGGCTGCGTTGGTGTAGGCGTTGAAGATCACGTGCTGCATCTGGCCGATGTCCTTGGCCGGGGCCAGTACCTGGCCGGCGTCGAGCGCGGTGCTGTACTTGTTGGCCAGGGCCAGGAAGCCGACCGCCGGGTTCGGATCGAACAGCTTGATGAAGCCTGCGGTGGTGGTGCAGATCAGCAGCCATACCGCCGGCAGCAGGGTGACCCACATGTAGCGCTGGCGCTTCATTTTGATCAGGACCACGGTGCCGAGCATCAGCGCGATACCGGCCAGCATCTGGTTGGAGATACCGAACAGCGGCCACAAGGTGTTAATACCACCCAGCGGATCGATCACGCCCTGGTACAGCAGGTAACCCCAGAGCGCCACGCAGCCAGCGGTGGCGAGCAGGTTGGCACCCCAGGATTCGGTACGCTTGAGGGCTGGAACGAAGCTGCCCAACAGGTCCTGGAGCATGAAGCGCCCGGCACGGGTACCGGCGTCCACGGCAGTGAGGATGAACAGCGCCTCGAACAGGATCGCGAAGTGGTACCAGAACGCCATGGTGTTTTCACCCGGCAGCACCTGGTGCAGGATCTGCGCGATACCCACCGCCAGCGTCGGTGCACCACCGGCACGGGCCAGGATGGTGTGTTCACCGATGTCCCTGGCGACCGCCTCGAGGGCGTCCGGGGTGATGGCAAAGCCCCAGCTGCTGACGGTCTGGGCAACCGTAACCACATCGGAGCCGACCACGGCGGCCGGGCTGTTCATGGCGAAGTACACGCCTGGCTCGATCACCGAAGCGGCAACCATTGCCATGATGGCCACGAAAGACTCCATCAGCATGCCGCCGTAACCGATGTAGCGGGCGTTGGTCTCGTTATCCAGCAGCTTGGGCGTGGTGCCCGAGGAGATCAGTGCGTGGAAGCCCGATACCGCGCCACAGGCGATGGTGATGAACAGGAACGGGAACAGGGTGCCCTTCCAGACCGGGCCGGTGCCGTCGGTGAACTGGGTCAGCGCCGGCATTTTCAGCTCGGGCGCGATGATCAGGATACCGATGGCCAGGCCAACGATGGTGCCGATCTTGAGGAAGGTCGACAGGTAGTCACGCGGCGCCAGTACCAGCCAGACCGGCAGCACCGCGGCAACAAAGCCGTAGCCCACCAGCATCCAGGTGATCTGCACACCGGTGAAGGTGAATGCCGGACCCCAGACCGGATCTGCGGCAACCTGGCCCCCCAGCCAGATCGACAGCAACAGAAGCACCACGCCGATCAGCGAGATCTCGCCAATTCGGCCCGGGCGGATGTAGCGCATATAAATGCCCATGAACATCGCGATCGGGATGGTCGCCATCACCGTGAACATGCCCCACGGGCTCTCGGCCAGGGCCTTGACCACGATCAGCGCCAGCACCGCAAGGATGATGATCATGATCAGGAAGCAGCCGAACAGGGCGATGGTGCCCGGGATCCGGCCCATTTCCTCACGGACCATGTCACCCAGCGAGCGCCCGTTGCGGCGGGTGGACAGGAACAGGATCATGAAGTCCTGTACCGCACCGGCCAGCACCACGCCGGCAATCAGCCAGAGGGTGCCGGGCAGGTAGCCCATCTGCGCAGCCAGGACCGGACCGACCAGAGGGCCGGCGCCGGCAATGGCGGCGAAGTGGTGACCGAAAAGAATGTGTTTGTTGGTCGGCACATAGTCCAGACCATCATTGTTGAGTACCGCCGGGGTTGCCCGACGCGGGTCCAGCTGCATCACCTTGGTGGCGATGAACAGGCTGTAGTAGCGATAGGCGACCAGGTAGATGGCCACCGAAGCGACGACGATCCACAAGGCGTTGATGGCCTCGCCACGGCGCAGGGCGACCACACCCAGCGCACAGGCTCCTATGACTGCCAGCGCCAGCCACGGAATGTGGCGTAGCAGGCTATTATTGTTGTTCATGGTTTGCTTCCACTAGTGGATAAAAGACAGCCATTGGAGTCTAGCGATACTGGCAGGAAAGGCCAGCCCCCACGTTGGTCTAGAGCCCTCAACGCGGTACGCGAAGCTGTTGTTATGCGCCCATGCGCAGGCCTTGGCAAGGCCTGAGCTATAGTCAGGAATAACCCCGGAGTGCCTGATCATGAGCGACCACCAAGAACGTCGACGTTTCCAGCGTGTGGCCTTCGATGCGCCCACCGAGTTGTGCCAGGGCGAACGCTGCTGGCCCGTGGCCCTGATCGACCTTTCGCTCAAGGGCATGCTGGTTGAACGCCCCGAGCCCTGGGATGCCGACCTGACCCAGGATTTCGAGGCCGTGATTCATCTGAGCGAGCTGGACAAGGTGCGCATGCAGGTCGAACTGCGCCATGAAGAGGCGGATCAGCTCGGCTTCATCTGCCTGCACATCGACATCGACTCGATGACCCATTTGCACCGTTTGGTGGAGTTGAACCTGGCGGACAGCACCGAAATGATGCGCGAGCTGCGGGAATTGATCGAAGTTTAAAATCTATTAGCCTGCTATGGATTTTTCCTACAAGCGGGTCTCCCTCCGTTTCTGTCCATCCGGACAGCTTTTTCCCACCGAATGTCACCCTTCACGCAGCCTTGCGAGGCCTGCGCGCAGCCGTTGGAACGATACCTGCATTCAGTAATGGACCCAAATGGACGCCCCTACTGTTCCTATGCCAATCTAAAAATTGTATACAATTGTTCTGGCTTTCGGATGTAGGACTTGTCTACAGTAGCTTCACAAAAATAAAACACAGAGACCCTGCCCCATGAATACGTCCTCCCCTAGCACGTCTTCAGCCCCACGTCCCGAAGACGAGAACCTGGGCCTAGGTGCAAACCTGGCGTACGGCCTGCAACACGTTCTGACCATGTATGGCGGTATTGTCGCCGTCCCCCTGATTCTCGGTCAGGCAGCCGGACTGACGCCGGCGGAAATCGGCCTGCTGATCGCTGCTTCGCTGTTTGCCGGTGGTCTGGCAACCTTGTTGCAAACCCTGGGCCTGCCCTTCTTCGGTTGCCAGCTGCCGCTGGTGCAAGGGGTCTCGTTCGCCGGTGTGGCGACCATGGGTGCGATTCTCAGCAGTGAAGGCGGCGGTGGCCTGCCTGGCGTGCTGGGAGCGGTCATGGCGGCGTCCTTCCTCGGGTTCCTGATCACCCCGGTGTTCTCGCGAATCACCAAGTACTTCCCGCCGCTGGTGACCGGTATCGTCATCACCACCATCGGCCTGACACTGATGCCCGTCGCCGCGCGCTGGGTAATGGGCGGCAACAGCAAGGCGCCGGACTTCGGCAGCATGGCCAACATCGGCCTGGCAGCGCTGACCTTCGTCATTGTGCTGGTGCTGAGCAAACTGGGCAGTGCGACCATCTCGCGCCTGTCTATCCTGCTGGCCATGGTCATCGGCACCCTGATCGCCTGGTCGCTGGGCATGGCTGACTTCAGCAAGGTGCTCGAAGGCCCGCTGGTAGCCTTCCCGACGCCGTTCCACTTCGGCATGCCGACCTTCCACATCGCCGCAATCCTGTCGATGTGCATCGTGATCATGGTGACCCTGGTAGAAACCTCGGCCGACATTCTCGCCGTCGGTGAAATCATCGACACCAAGGTCGACTCCAAGCGCCTGGGCAACGGCCTGCGCGCCGACATGGCCTCCAGCATCCTGGCACCGATCTTCGGCTCCTTCACCCAGAGCGCCTTCGCCCAGAACGTTGGCCTGGTGGCAGTGACCGGGGTCAAGAGCCGCTACGTGGTCGCCACCGGCGGTGTCATCCTGGTGGTGCTCGGCCTGCTGCCGATCATGGGCCGGGTGATCGCTGCAGTACCGACCTCGGTACTCGGTGGCGCCGGTATCGTCCTGTTCGGCACCGTGGCTGCCAGCGGTATCCGTACCCTGTCCAAGGTCAGCTACAAGAACAACGTCAACCTGATCATCGTCGCCGCTTCCCTGGGCTTTGGCATGATCCCGATTGCCGCCCCGAACTTCTACGCGCAGTTCCCCAACTGGTTCGAGACCATCTTCCACTCCGGCATCAGCTCGGCCGCCATCATGGCCATCGTGCTGAACCTGGTGTTCAACCACTTCACTGCCGGCAACTCCGATCAGCAGTCGGTATTCGCCGCCGCCTACGAACGCACCATCCATTACTCGGACATCTCGGCACTGCGTGACGGTGACTACTTCGAGGATGGCAAGCTGTTCAATGCCGAAGGCAAGGAAGTGCCTGTGATGGGTGAAGGGGAGCACGGGGAGCCACCCGTGCGCCGAGAGACCGTCTCGGAACACTGATCCTTCCCGAGGCCATTGAAGCTGGGCCGGTGCGCATCACCGGCCCTTTTTGCATCTGCGGTTCGAGCGATTATTCGAACAACGCATCCAACGCCTGCTCAAGCCGGGTCACGGCGATGACCTGAAGCCCGGCCGGGGCTTCCTTGGGGGCATTGCCCTTGGGCACGATGGCCCGCTTGAAGCCGTGCTTGGCCGCCTCCTTCAAACGCTCCTGGCCACTGGGCACCGGGCGCACTTCGCCAGACAAGCCCACCTCGCCAAACACCAGCAGGCCGTTATCCAGCGGGCGGTTGCGCAGGCTGGACATGATCGCCGCCATCAACGCCAGGTCCGATGCTGTCTCCAGCACCTTCACACCGCCCACCACGTTGAGGAACACGTCCTGGTCATGGGTCGGAATACCGCCGTGGCGGTGCAGGACCGCCAGCAGCATGGCCAGGCGGTTCTGGTCCAGGCCCAGGGTGACGCGACGCGGATTGGACAGGTGACTGTCATCGACCAGCGCCTGGACTTCCACCAGCATCGGCCGGGTGCCTTCCCAGGTGGCCATGACCACACTGCCGGGGACCTCCTCCTGGGCGCGGGTAAGGAAAATCGCCGAAGGGTTGGAGACTTCCTTCAGGCCACGGTCGGTCATGCCGAACACGCCCAGCTCGTTGACCGCACCGAAGCGGTTCTTCACCGCCCGCAGCAAACGCAGGCGGCCATCGGACTCGCCCTCGAAATACAGCACGGTGTCGACCATGTGCTCCAGCACCCGCGGGCCGGCCAGCGCACCTTCCTTGGTGACGTGGCCGACAAGGAAGATCGCTGTGCCACTCTGCTTGGCGTAGCGCACCAGCAAGGCGGCGCTTTCGCGCACCTGGGAAACCCCGCCCGGCGCCGATTGCAGCTGCTCGGTGAAGATGGTCTGGATCGAGTCGATCACCATGACCTTGGGCTTTTCTACCCGCGCGGTGGCAATGATGGTTTCGATGCAGGTCTCGGTCATGACCCGCAACTGGTCCTGGGGCAGGCCCAGGCGCCGAGCGCGCATGGCCACCTGCTGCTGGGACTCCTCGCCGGTCACGTACAACGCCGGCATGCGCGTGGCGATGGCACACAGGGTCTGGAGCAAGATCGTCGACTTGCCGATGCCGGGGTCGCCACCGATCAACACCACCGAGCCATCGACCAAGCCGCCACCCAGTACCCGGTCCAGCTCGGCACTGGCGGTGCTGAAGCGCGGGATTTCCTCGATACTGACCTCGGCCAGAGTCTTGATCTGGGCCTGTTGCCCGGCCCAGCCGGTGCGTCCGCTGGGCGCCGCGGCCGCGCCGCTTTCCAGCACGGTCTCGACCAGGGTGTTCCAGGCCCCGCATTCACCACATTGCCCGGCCCACTTGGGAAAGGTGGCGCCGCACTCGGTGCAGCCGTACATGCGCTTGGCCTTGGCCATGGGGACGGTCCTCTGGAAAAAGGGACCATGATAGCCGACCGGGGTGACCTGGACCGCCACAGAAATCGACAAAACTATTGGATATAACTGCAGTCTGTTGCAGCGTCGCGGAGCATGAAGCGCATAGCTGATTTACACTTCGCCTACCAACCTCATCTGTTACAAGGAATAAACCATGGGCGTGCTCAATGAATTCAAGGCCTTCGCGGTCAAAGGCAACGTGGTCGACATGGCCGTCGGTATCATCATCGGCGCGGCCTTCGGCAAAATCGTTTCATCCTTTGTAGGCGATGTGGTGATGCCGCCAATCGGTTTGCTGATCGGTGGCGTGGACTTCAGTGACCTGGCCATTACCCTCAAGGCCGCCGAAGGTGACATCCCGGCCGTGGTATTGGCCTACGGCAAGTTCATCCAGACTGTGCTGGACTTCGTCATTGTTGCGTTCGCCATCTTCATGGGCGTCAAGGTGATCAACCGCCTCAAGCGTGAAGAAGCCGCGGCCCCTACCCTGCCACCGGTCCCCACCAAGGAAGAAGAGCTGCTCACCGAGATCCGCGACCTGCTCAAGACGCAGAATCGGCAGCCCTGAATTCAGCAATCGAGTAGGAGGCGGATTCACACCCGCCGTCCTCTCACACCACCGTGCGTACGGTTCCGTACACGGCGGTTCAGGTTACGCGGCTAAGCCGGTTAATCGTATCCAGTATCGAGACCAGCCCGAGCCGGTCCCACAGTTTCTTTGGCAGCGCGTAGTTCATATGTTGCGCTCCCGAATTCCACCATGGACCTCGGCCATTGAAGGCTGACTTGTTGGCACGCTCCTCGCTCAACCCCAGGCGCATCAAGTTTCTCAGCCTCGTGGGAGGCTGCTTCCATTGACGCCAGATGACGCAGCGGAGTTTGTGCCTGACCCAACCATCCAGTTCCTCAAGCGGCCGCTTGCTCTGGCTGAGCTTGAAGTAGCTAGCCCAGCCTCTCAGGACGGGGTTGATCCGCTCGATGACAGTCGCCATTTTGCGAGCCCGTACGCTGCGCAGCAGCATTCTGAGCCGGTCGCGTAAGCGGTCTAGGCTCATCCTTGCCACGCGCAGCCTTGGCTGCTGGTGCCAGCTTATCCCATAGCCTAGGTAGTCGCACTTCCACGCCCTTGCCACTTGGCTTTTCTTCCTGTTCACCGTCAGCTTCAGACGTTCTCTCAGGAAGCGCTCGACGCTGACCAACACCCGTTCGCCGGCCCGGGGACTGCGTACATAGATGTTCGCATCATCGGCATAACGTACGAAGCGATGGCCCCGTCGCTCCAGCTCGCGGTCGAGTTCGTCGAGCAGGATGTTCGACAGCAACGGCGAAAGCGGGCCGCCTTGCGGCGTCCCCTCCTGCCGTGGGCTGACGACACCGCCCGACATGATCCCGGCTTCAAGGTAGCGGCGGATAAGCCTGAGTACGCACTTGTCTTTGATCCGACGTTCGATGCAGGCCATGAGGATGTCGTGATTGACCCGATCGAAAAACTTCTCCAGATCGAGTTCCACGCACCAGCGGTGTCCCGCTGTCACATGAGCACGAGCCATCTCGATGGCTTGATGCGTACTTCTGCCCGGACGAAAACCATAGCTGTAGTCCGAGAACAGTGGGTCGAAGATAGGTGTGAGCTGCTGCTGCAGTGCTTGCTGGATCAGGCGATCCACGACGCTGGGGATTCCCAGTTGCCGTGTGCCGCCCTGCGGCTTGGGAATTTCAACCGCTCGCACTGCTTGGGGCTGGTATTCACCGGCCAGTAACCTGGCCTTGAGGGTTGGCCAATACTGTCTCACGTAGCCCGCCAAGTCAGCAACCGTCATGCCATCGGCACCCGGTGCTCCCTTGTTGCTGACCACGCGTTGATACGCACGTCTGAGGTTGGCCGGTGCAAGCACCCGCTCCATCAGCGTGTCCGGCTCCGCGTTCGTCCACGTCACGGACGCCGTCGATACCTTTGCACTGTCAGGCGTCACCCTCGGCTTCTGGCCGGAGCTCGGGATGACAGTTTCCGCTGTGGGAAATTTCTGCATTACGGTTACCAACGAGACGGCGACGCCTACTGGCGGCATAACCTGTTCGGCCCTTGGTGGCGCGGTTAACCGCCACTTACTACGGCTTCGGCTGACTTCTGCACGCTCATCCCGTCGCCTTTCGACGCGCGGTAGCACAATGGCAAACGTACAGATCTCCCAGGGTAATTCGCGCGACCTTCCTGCTTATGCCTGTCGGATCTACGTCACAGCGTTCCGTGCAAGTATTGGGCTTTGGCGATTTGTGCCACCTCACCCCGCTGTGCCGCCTCTATCCGCTTCCTGTTCGTCAGGCCAGCATTTTGCCTCGGGCTTCCTTCAGATTCGCGGTCACCCGCGACACCCTTGCCTCCGGCTAACACTTCCCCTTGCCGGGTGTGTAGAGGACTTTCACCTCCAAGTCACCCGCTTGGCCACCACAGCCAAGCGGGTTGCGCTTACGCGCAACGCGCCATGCCTGGCGCACACAAAAAACGGCGCCAATCGGCGCCGTTCTTCTGTACGTATCGCAGGTGGAAAGCCCGCTCCTACCAGTAGTTTTCCACGGCTACTTGCCCGGGACGGCGGCTCAGGCTCAGATTCAGGCCGCGCTGTTTCAGCGCCTGGCGCGTGTCGTCGATCATTTGTGGGTTGCCACACAGCATCACCCGCGAGTGCTCCGGCGTCAGTGCCAGCCCGGCGGCCCGTTCCAGCTCGCCATTCTCGATCAGAGTGGTGATGCGTTCGCTCAAGGCCCCCGGATGCTGCTCGCGGGTGACCACGGGAATGAACTGCAACTTGCCCGCATGCTCGGCCAGGTAATCGCGCTGCTCGAGGCCGGCGATCAGGTCCAGGTAGGCCAGCTCCTTGGCTTCGCGCACCGAATACACCAGCTTGATCGACTCGAAACGCTCCCACGCCTCGAAGTCCTGCAGGATCGACATGAACGGTGCAATGCCGGTGCCGGTGGCCAGCAACCACAGGTCACGGCCATCGACAAAGCGATCCAGGGTCAGGAAACCGAAGGCCTGGCGATCAATCAGCAGGCTATCGCCCTCGCGCAGGCGACTCAGCTCGCTGGTGAACTCACCGCCCGGCACCACGATGGAAAAGAAATCCAGATGCTCGTCGTGGGGCGCCGAAACCATTGAATAGGCGCGCCAGACCACGCTTGCGTCGGGCTTGGTCACCCCCAGGCGAGCGAACTGGCCGGACCGGAAGCGGAATCCCGGATCGCGGCTGGTACGCAGGCTGAACAGGCTGGGGGTCAGCGGCTGGACGTCGAGCAACGTCTGGCGAGTGAACTTTTCAGCGCTGGCAGTCATGACTTACTCCAAAAAACAGATGCGCCCAGTGTCGCGCAAACAGGCCCGGATAAACACCGCAGGATTGTAGTGGCATCCGTTTCGCTCTCCCCAGGGGACCATCGAACGGACAGGCGATGTGCCAATGCCTGCGTGAATCGGCCCCTGCCCGGCAAAACCCTTGTAGAATTGCGGCCCTGTCACTCGCCGTCGAATGCGCGGCGCGCCATTGCCTCAGAGCCTTACGCCATGCCCTTGTTGACCAGCCCTTTTGCCGAACTCGACCTGCTTCGCCAGCCCGAGCAAGCCAACGATCCCTTGCAAGCGTTCGACGCCGCCGACGAATACCTGCTGGACCATCTGGCCGAGCAGGCAGCGGATCCCTCGACCCGGGTCCTGGTACTCAATGACAGCTTCGGTGCCTTGGCAATCAGCCTGAACCGACATTTTCCGGTACACAGCAGCGGTGACTCGCACCTTGCTCACCTGGCGCTGGAGAAGAACCTGGTGCGCAACGGCCAACCCTTCGACGCGGTCCACTTCATTCCGGCCAACACCCCTTGGCAGGGGCCGTTCGACCGGGTGCTGGTACGTGTACCCAAGACCCTGGCCTTGCTTGAAGAGCAGTTGATCCGCCTGCAGGGGCATCTGGCCCCAGGTACCCAGGTCATTGCCGGGGCAATGATCAAGCACCTGCCACGCGCCGCCGGCGACCTGCTGGAAAAATACATAGGCCCGGTGCAGGCCTCGCTGGCGCGGAAAAAGGCCCGCCTGTTGATTGCCACCGCCCAGGACAAGCCGGCCTTCACCTCTCCCTACCCGAGCCGCTACGCGCTGGAGTCGCCGCGCCTGGAGCTGCTCAACCATGCCAACGTGTTCTGCCGTGAAGGCCTGGATATCGGCACCCGGGCATTCCTGCCCCATCTGCCAACCAATCTGGGCACCGCCCGGGTGGCCGACCTGGGCTGCGGCAACGGGATCCTGGCAATTGCCAGCGCCCTGGACAACCCGCAAGCCCACTACACCCTGGTGGATGAGTCGTACATGGCCACGCAGTCGGCCCTGGAAAACTGGCAGGCGGCGCTCGGTGATCGCGAAGTCAGTGTGCGTGCCGACGACGGCCTGGCCGGGCAACCGGCGCAATCGCTGGATGTGGTGCTGTGCAACCCGCCCTTCCACCAGCAGCAGGTAGTGGGCGACTTCCTCGCCTGGCGCATGTTCCAGCAGGCCCGGGAGGCGCTGGTGGTGGGTGGCGCGCTGTATATCGTCGGCAACCGCCACCTGGGTTACCACAGCAAGCTGGCGCGCCTGTTCCGTGGCGTCGAGCAAGTGGCGGCCACGCCCAAGTTCGTCGTGCTCAAGGCACGCAAGTAGGAGCGGGCAAAAAAAACCCTTCGCAACCGAGGCTGCGAAGGGCGCTAAATCCGCCGCAAGGCGGGATGGGAATATCAGTCAGTGGGTGCTCAGGCCAGCTGCCGCCATGAACATGCGCATCAGCCAGGCCACGATCCCCAGGGCCGCCACGCTGCCGGCCCAGATCACCGCCAGCCAGCCCAGCCGTTGCCAGAGCGGCTTTTTCTCTTCATCGAACGTGTGCTTGCCAGTCATCGCCAGGACTCCTAGTGATAGCCGTCCTCATGGGTCACCTTGCCGCGGAACACGTAGTAGCTCCAGAAGGTGTAGCCAAGGATGAACGGAATGATGAACAGCGCCCCCACCAGCATGAAGCCCTGGCTCTGCGGTGGTGCGGCAGCATCCCAGATCGAGATCGACGGCGGGATGATGTTCGGCCACAGGCTGATGCCCAGGCCGCTGTAGCCGAGGAAGATCAATACCAGAGTCAGCAGGAACGGGGTGTAGTGCGCATTGCGGGCCACGGCCTTGAGCAACCCGTACAGGGTCACCAGCACCAGGATCGGTACCGGCAGGAACCACAGCAGGTTGGGCATGCTGAACCAGCGGGTGGCGATCTCTGGATGGGCCAGCGGCGTCCAGATGCTCACGATACCGGTCACCGCCAACAGTACCAGCGCCAGCGGGCGCGCCAGGTCGTGCATCTGCACCTGCAGCTTGCCTTCGGTTTTCATGATCAGCCAGGTGCAGCCGAGCAAGGCGTAGGCCACGATCAACCCCAGGCCACAGAACAGGCTGAACGGAGTCAGCCAGTCGAGGCTGCCGCCGGCATAGCTGCGGTCGACCACCTTGAAGCCTTCGATGAAGGCACCCAGGGCTACACCCTGGAAGAAGGTGGCTACCAGCGAACCGCCGATGAAGGCCTTGTCCCAGAGATGACGCTTGTCGGCCTTGGCCTTGAAGCGGAACTCGAAGGCCACGCCGCGGAAGATCAGCCCGACCAGCATCAACATCAGCGGCAGGTAGAGCGCCGACAGCACCACGGCATAGGCCAGCGGGAAGGCGCCGAACAATGCCGCGCCACCCAGTACCAGCCAGGTTTCGTTACCGTCCCAGACCGGCGCGACGGTGTTCATCATCACGTCGCGGTCCTGCTCGCCCTTGACGAAGGGAAAGAGAATGCCGATGCCCAGGTCGAAGCCATCCATGACCACATACATCATGATGCCGAAGATGATGATCACGGCCCAGATCAGTGGAAGATCAATACCCATGATTCAGTTCCCCTTGCTCAGGCTGGCGTGCTCGCCATCGTCATGATCGTCACCGGCTGCCGACAGTGGCCGTGCGGGCGTGCGTTTCTGGCCAGGGCCACCAGGGTTGGTTTCTTCACCCTCACCTGTTTTCGGCCCCTTGCGCACCAGGCGCATCATGTAGCCGAGGCCTGCGCCAAACAGCGCGAAGTAGACCACCACGAACATCACCAGGGTCACCCCCAGTTGGGTATAGCTGTGGTTGGAGACACCGTCGGCGGTGCGCATCAGTCCATAGACCACCCAGGGCTGACGACCGATCTCGGTAGTGAACCAGCCGGCCAGGATCGCAATCAGGCCGGAGGGGCCCATCCACAGGGTCAGGTACAGGAAGGGGCGTGAGCTGTAGAGCTTGTCGCCCCTGCGCAGCCACAGGCTCCAGATACCGACGAGTATCATCAGCATCCCCAGGCCGACCATGACCCGGAACGACCAGAACACCACCGTGGAGTTCGGCCGGTCTTCTTTCGGGAACTCCTTCATCGCCGGCACTTGCTTGTCCAGGCTGTGGGTCAGGATCAAGCTGCCCAGGGCCGGGATTTCCAGCTTGTAGCGGGTGGTTTCGGCTTCCATGTCGGGAATGCCGAACAGAATCAGCGGCGTCGCCTCACCCGGTACGTTCTCCCAGTGACCTTCGATCGCAGCGATTTTCACCGGCTGGTGCTTGAGGGTGTTCAAGCCGTGGAAGTCGCCGATCACCGCCTGGATGGGGGCGACGATCAGGGCCATCCACATGGCCATCGAGAGCATCTTGCGAATGGCCGGGTTGTCCCGCCCGCGCAGCAAGTGCCAGGCCGCCGAAGCACCCACGAAGAACGCCGTGGCCACGAACGCGGCCGTGGCCATGTGCGCCAGGCGGTAAGGGAACGACGGGTTGAAGATCACCGCGAACCAGTCGACCGGCACGACCACGCCATTGACGATCTCGTAGCCCTGCGGTGTCTGCATCCAGCTGTTGGAAGCGAGAATCCAGAAGGTGGAAATAATGGTGCCGATAGCCACCATGACGGTGGCGAAAAAGTGCAGGCCACGGCCGACACGGTTCCAGCCAAAGAGCATGACGCCGAGGAAACCGGCCTCGAGGAAGAAGGCGGTAAGCACTTCGTAGGTCAGCAGGGGGCCGGTGATGGAGCCGGCAAAGTCGGAGAACTTGCTCCAGTTGGTACCGAACTGGTACGCCATGACCAGGCCGGACACCACACCCATACCGAAGTTGACGGCAAAGATCTTCGACCAGAAGTGATAAAGGTCACGGTAGACACTGTTGTTGGTCTTGAGCCACAGCCCTTCAAGTACCGCCAGGTAACTTGCCAGGCCGATAGTGATGGCCGGAAACAGGATGTGAAACGACACGGTAAACGCGAACTGAATTCGGGCGAGATCTAGAGCCTCTAATCCGAACATAGTGCTTCCTCTGTCAGGTAAACCGGCGTCAGGCAACGCGCCTTGGCGCCAACTGCCCCCACGGTAGTTGAGTGCGGCTGGTTGGAATTGTTCTAAATACATCACTTCGCAGGGAATTCGGCCGTACGGCCCTACCGTTGCAAATGAAACTATTGATCCAGATCAACGGTTGTCAGAAAGGATAGTCCTGAAAGCCCCGCGCGGTTGTGTGGTTGATTGCCGCGTGACCCATTGTCTCACCCCCTTTACCGCGCCCCAAAACAGTGCGCTAACCGCACAACCGTCGATTCTCTTGCAACCTACTGTTACAAACTGATGATAATCTGCTGCCCCGCCCCCTCGCCGAGGCTCTGTTTCGCCGATGTCAGACCAACCGCAGCTATTGCGCCACCATCGTCCCTTTCTCAAGTTCTGGCTGGCCCGAGTGTGCACCGCCAGCGGCTTCCAGATGCTCACCGTGGCCATCGGCTGGCATCTGTACCAGTTGACCGGCAACGTGCTCGACCTGGGTCTGGTCGGCCTGGTGGAGTTCGCGCCACGGGTGCTGTTCATGCTGCACACCGGCCACGTTGCCGACCGCTATGACCGCCGCCGGGTCGCGGCCCTGTGCCAGAGCGTCCAGGCGCTGATCGCGGTCGCGCTGGTGATCGGCAGCAGTACCAACAATGTCAGCCGCGAAATGATCTTCATCCTGGCCTTCCTGCTGGGCGCCACCCGCTCCTTCGAAATGCCCGCCACCCAGGCGCTGCTACCCAACGTAGTGCCTCCCGGCCTGTTCCCCCGCGCGGTGGCCGCCTCGGCCTCGGCGATGCAGTCGGCGACCATCGTTGCGCCGGCGGTGGGAGGATTTCTCTATGCCTTTGGCAGTGTCTGGGTCTACGGCCCGACGGTGCTGCTGTACCTGACCGCCTGCCTGCTGACCTTGAGCCTCAGCGTCCGCCCGCAAGTGCCGCAGACTGGCCGCGCCAGCCTGGATTCACTGCTGGCCGGGATTCGCTTTATCCGCAGCCGCCCGGACATCCTCGGCGCCATCTCCCTGGACCTGTTCGCGGTATTGCTGGGCGGCGCCACCGCACTGCTGCCGGTGTTCGCCAAGGACATCCTGCTCACCGGCCCCTGGGGCCTGGGGCTGCTGCGTTCGGCGCCCGCGGTGGGCGCCTTGCTGATGTCGCTGTGGCTGGCGCGCTTCCCGGTGGAACGCAAGGTAGGCCGGGTGATGTTTACCGCCGTGGGTATTTTCGGCGTGGCCACCATCGCCTTCGGCCTGTCGACCTCGTTCTGGTTTTCCCTGGCCGTGCTTGCCGTGCTGGGTGCCGCCGACATGATCAGCATGGTGATCCGTGGTGCTTTCGTGCAACTGGAAACCCCGGATGAAATGCGTGGGAGGGTGAGTGCGGTGAACGGTTTGTTCATCGGTGCTTCGAATCAGTTGGGAGAGTTCGAATCCGGGGTGACGGCGCACTGGTTCGGTACTGTGCCGGCAGTGGTGCTTGGCGGGGTGGGTACCTTGGTGGTGACCGGGGTATGGATCAAGCTGTTTCCGACGTTGGCCGGTCGGGATCATATGCATAGGCCTTGAGGTTTTTTTGCGGTGCGAGCCCGCTCCTCGTGCAGGAGCGGGCTTGCACCGCGATGCCTACACCCCCAACTGCCCCGCCACCCGCTTGCGAGCGGCCCTGCCCACTACCTGCTCCACCAGCACCAGGGCAAACTCCAGCGCCGCCCGCGAGTTTTGCGCCGTGATGCAATTGCCATCCACTACCACTGGCTGATCGACGAAGCTGCACCCGGACAACTGCTGGCTGACATCGGGATGGCAGGTCATGCGGCGCTGGCGCAACACACCGAATGCCTGCAGCGCCAGCGCCGGGGCCTCGGCAATGGCGGCAAAAAACTTTCCTGCCTTGGCCTGGTCCTTCACCTGCTGTTCGAGCGGTTGGTGCGCCGCCATGTGCTGCGCACCCTTCTCGCCCCCTGGCAACACGATCAGGTCGAAGGGTTGGGCAAGGATGTCCACCAGCATGCCGTCGGCGGTCAGGCGCGTACCCCGGGCGCAGGTCAGCATCCGCCTGCCCTCGATGCTGGCGACTACCACTTCGACCTCGGCCCGGCGCAAGACATCGATCAAGGTCACGCACTGCAGGTCGTCAACGCCTTCGGCTACTACGATCAGGGCTCTATGGCTCATGGGCGTTCTCCTGTGTGTATTCCTCAAGCGTAGTTGATCGGAAAAACGCCCTGAAACTGCGCACATCTGCAGTGTATCCACACATTAATTACCGCTCGGCGAGCATGCTGGTATGATGCGCGGCTTTTTTCCGACCCATTCAATTTGCACACACCACCCGGTACGGTCTGTGCTTTGCTGATGGGGTCGATACATTCACGGCGCCGGGGCGCGCCACGGGGAGCAGGCATGCTGGAAAGGCTGTTTCAACTAAAAGCACACAACACCAACGTGCGTACCGAGATTCTCGCGGGCGTCACCACCTTCCTGGCCATGGCCTACATCCTGTTCGTCAACCCGAGCATTCTCGGCGAGACCGGCATGGACAAGGGCGCGCTGTTCGTTGCCACCTGCCTGGCAGCGGCCATCGGCTCGACCACCATGGGCCTGATCGCCAACTACCCGATTGCCCTGGCACCGGGGATGGGCCTGAACGCCTTCTTCACCTATACCGTGGTCCTGCACATGGGCCACACCTGGCAGGTGGCACTGGGGGCGGTGTTCATCTCGGCGGTGTTGTTCTTCCTGCTGTCGATCTTTCGCATCCGTGAGTGGATCGTCAACAGCATCCCCCTGCCGCTGCGTTCGGCCATTGCTGCCGGCATCGGCCTGTTCCTGGCCCTGATCGCCCTGCACAATGCCGGCATCGTGGTCGACAACCCGGCAACCCTGGTCGGCCTGGGTGACCTCAAGCAACCGGCCCCGATCCTCGCCACCCTGGGCTTCTTCCTGATCGTCGCGCTGGAGGCCCTGAAGGTTCGTGGCGCGGTACTGATCGGTATCCTGGCCGTGACCGTGACCTCCATCGTGCTGGGCTTCACCCCGTTCGCCGGTGTGGTCTCGATGCCGCCCTCGCTGGCGCCGACCTTCCTGCAACTGGACATCAAGGGCGCCCTGGATGTGGGCCTGATCAGCGTGATCTTCGCCTTCCTGTTCGTCGACCTGTTCGACAACTCCGGCACCCTGATCGGCGTTGCCAAGCGTGCCGGCCTGATGCGCAAGGACGGCCACATGCCGAAAATGGGCCGCGCCCTGATCGCCGACAGTACCGCGGCCATGGCCGGCTCCCTGCTGGGTACCTCGACCACCACCAGCTACATCGAGTCGGCAGCAGGCGTGAGTGCTGGCGGTCGCACCGGCCTGACCGCCATCGTGGTCGCCATCCTGTTCCTGCTGGCACTGTTCTTCGCCCCGCTGGCCGGCAGCGTGCCCGCTTTCGCCACGGCCCCGGCGCTGCTGTTCGTCGCCGTGCTGATGGCCTCGGGCCTGGCGGAAATAAACTGGGAAGACGTCACCGAAGCCGCTCCGGTGGTCATCACTGCCCTGGCCATGCCGCTGACCTACTCGATCGCCAACGGCATCGCCTTCGGTTTCATTTCCTGGACCGCGATCAAGCTGATCTCCGGCCGTCGTGGTGACCTGAACCCGGCGCTGGTGATCCTCTCGATCCTGTTCGTCATCAAGCTGGGCTGGTTCAACGCATGAGTGCTGTCCTAGATCCTTCGACCTACACCCAGCAGCTCGACGCCAAGACCGCCCGCCTGCGCGAGTTGCTGGCGCCGTTCGATGCCCCGGAGCCTGCCGTGTTCGATTCGCCGCGCGAGCACTATCGCCTGCGCGCCGAGTTCCGCCTGTGGCGCGAAAACGAACAGCGTTTCTACGCCATGTTCGCCCCGGGCGAAAAGCACACGCCGATCCTGATCGAAGACTTCCCCATCGCCAGCCTGCGCATCAACGAACTGATGCCGCGCCTCAAGGCCGCCTGGATGGCCAGCTCGGCATTGAGTTTCAAGCTGTTCCAGGTGGAGTTCCTCACCACCCTGGCCGGCGACGCGATGATCACCCTGTGCTACCACCGTCCGCTGGACGAGCACTGGGAAGCGGCCGCTAAGCAGCTGGCCAGCGACCTGGGCGTGAGCATCATCGGCCGCTCCAAGGGCAAGCGCCTGGTGATCGGGCGTGACTACGCCGTGGAAGAACTGCAGGTCGCCGGGCGCAGCTTCCGCTACCGCCAGCCGGAAGGCGCCTTCACCCAGCCCAACGGCACGGTGAACCAGAAGATGCTCAACTGGGCCTATGAGGCCTTGGGCGAGCGCCAGGACGATCTGCTGGAGCTGTATTGCGGCAACGGCAACTTCACCCTGCCGCTGGCGACTCGGGTGCGCAAGGTACTGGCCACCGAGATCAGCAAGACCTCGGTCAATGCCGCGCTGCACAACCTGGACGACAACGGTGTGGATAACGTTCGCCTGGTGCGCTTGTCTGCCGAGGAGCTGACCGAGGCGCTGAACGACGTGCGTCCGTTCCGCCGCCTGGAAGGCATCGATCTGAAGAGCTATGAGTTCGGTAGCGTGTTCGTCGACCCGCCGCGTGCCGGCATGGACCCGGACACCTGCGAGCTGACCCGGCGTTTCGACAACATCCTGTACATCTCCTGCAACCCGGAAACCCTGGCGGCCAACATTGCCCAGTTGCACGATACCCACCGTATCGAGCGGTGCGCGTTGTTCGACCAGTTCCCGTATACGCACCACATGGAGAGTGGGGTGTTGCTGGTCCGGCGCTGAAAACATCGCGGGGCAAGCCCGCTCCCACCAAAATCTGATGTGGGAGCGGGCTTGCCCCGCGATTGCGTCACTTGTACATCAACAACGGCACCACCTGATCCTCATCCGTCAACGCCCCATGGTGTCCACGCCACTGGCTGGCGTGCTTCTCCACCTCGCTGCGAATAATCCCCCCTGCCCCAGTCGGCACCACGATCAGGTCGCCGATCCGCACTTCGGCCTGGCTCAGCATCACATCACCAAACAACCCCTTGGCAATCGCCTGGGCCTTGCTCAGTACCCGATAATCATCGCCCAGCCGGTTCTGCCAGCGCTCATGCACGCGGTCCTGCTGGTGCTCATGGGTATAGAGATAACGTGCCCGGATGTCGCCCGCGATGGCACGCACGCCTTCCTGCAGGGCCGGCTCGAGATCGAAATCCCGCACCTGCTCGCTGTCCAGCGCCAGCATGCCGTGGTCGGCGATGACCATCAGCTGGGCGCGCTCGGGTAGCGCGCGGGCGATGGCCTGGGCCAGTTGATCGGCAATCTGCAGCTGGTTGATCCAGCCGTCCGAGCCCGGGCCGAACAGGTGCCCGGCAAAATCCAGGTCGCCAAAATAGGCAAAGCAGAATGCTGGCCGCGGTGCCTCCAGCGCCGCGTTCACCAGCCCGGGATAGGCGTCATAGGCCGGTGCCGGGAGTATGTTCCCAGCCTTGTAGATCGCCTGGCTGAACGCCGAATTGGCAAAGCGTCCCAGCATCACCGTGCTGATGGCGATGCCCTGTTCAGCCGCCAGGCTCCAGGCATCGGGTGGCACGATAAAGCTGTGCGGCGACGGTGCTGCAGCAGGTTGCATCTCGGCCTGCAACGCAGCGGTGGTCCATGACAACGGTGACAGCTCGGTGTGCTGGTCCAGGGCAAAGCTGCAACCGACAATGCCATGGGCACCACTGCCCAGTCCCGACGTCACCGAGGCCAGGCTCGATGCGGTGGTGGCCGGAAAACCGACGCGAAACCTGGAGTCCGGCTGCGCCAGTGACGCCAGGAACGGCGCGTGGCGGGCATGGGCTTGCAGCAGGTTCCAACCCAGGCCGTCGATCAGCAACAGGCAGGTGGCCTGCGAGCGGTCGAGATGAAAGCTGTTGCGAAAGCCCTGCCCGCCCAGGCCCGCGAAGATCGACTGGGTAAGGCTGGCCAGCCCTGGCCAGGTTTCACCCATCAACTGTGAATCGTTGAACGGCATTGCCATGTCTCCCTCCACCGGCAGGTCAAAGCAACAGGTGTAGCACAGGCTGTGCGATCAGCGCACAGAAAAGCACCGGCCCCCGGCGCCGCCAATTGACCTTGTTAACCAAACGGTACATTTTCACGGTACGCCATTTACCAAGAACAACAATGGAGTTTCCCCATGAATCCGGCCACTTCCGGCGGCATTCTTGCCGGCCTGATCGGCGCAGGCATCCAGGCCTCGCGCACCCCGGCGCTGCATGAACACGAAGGCCGCGCCCAGGGCTTGAACTATCTGTACCGGCTCATTGACCTGGACCGCCTGCAACTGGACAGCAGCGCGCTTGAGCAACTGCTCACCGCGGCCGAGTCGATGGGTTATACCGGCCTTAACATCACGTTCCCGTGCAAGCAGGCCATCCTGCCACTTCTGGACGAACTCTCGGCCGAAGCGCGGGGTATTGGTGCGGTCAATACCGTGGTGCTCAAGGACGGCAAGCGCATCGGCCACAATACTGATTGCCTTGGTTTTGCCGAAGGCTTTCGCCGCGGCCTGGCCGATGCGCCGCGTGCCCAGGTGGTGCAGATGGGCGCCGGCGGTGCAGGCGCTGCGGTCGCCCACGCGTTGCTGGCCGAAGGCGTCGAGCAACTGGTGGTGTTCGATGTCGAAATGGCGCGTGCCCAGGGGTTGGTCGATAACCTCAACCAGCACGTGCATGGCAGCCGCGCCCGCGTCGGCCATGACCTGGAAAGTGCCCTGGCCGCCGCCGACGGGTTGGTCAATACCACGCCAATGGGGATGGCCAAGCTGCCGGGCATGCCGGTGCCCAAGGCGTTGCTGCGTCCTGCACTGTGGGTGGCGGAGATTGTCTACTTCCCGCTGGAGACCGAGCTGCTGCGTGAGGCGCGGGCGCTGGGGTGCCGGACCCTGGACGGGTCGAACATGGCGGTGTTCCAGGCAGTGAAGGCGTTTGAACTGTTCAGTGGGATGACGCCGGACGCTTCACGGATGATTGAGCACTTCTACAGCCTGGGCGACTAAGAAGCATCGCGGGGCAAGCCCGCTCCTACCTTGGAGGAGCGGGTTTGCCCCGCGTTCAGGCCTGCAGGTACCGCAGCACCGACTCGCAGATCATCTCGCGATGGCGATCCTTGATTGTCTCATCCTCGAAATCGACCTGGAACAGCTCACCGAAAGTGTGCCGGTTCGATACCCGGTAAAAGCAAAACGAACTGATCAGCAAGTGTACGTCCAGCGCCTGCAGCCCCTGGCGGAACAGGCCTTGCTCGGCACCGCGATGCAGGATCTCGTCCAGCGCGGTGAGCACGGTCTTGTTCATCGAGCGGATGGTCGAGGAACACTTCACGTACTCGCCGTGGTGCATGTTCTCGTTGCAGACGATGCGCACGAAATCGACATTGCGATCATGGTGATCGAAAGTGAACTCCACCAACCGGCGTATACCCTGGCGCGGTTCCAGCTCGGCCAGGTTCAGGCTGCTTTCGGTGTTGCGGATATCACCGTAGAGCTTCTCCAGCACCTCGACGTACAACTGCTCCTTGCTGTTGAAGTAGTAGTAGATCATGCGCTTGGAGGTCTGGGTGCGCTCGGCGATCGCATCGACCCGCGCCCCGGCCAGGCCCTGCTGGACGAACTCGCTGATCGCCGCTTGAAGAATGTTCTCGCGGGTTTTTTCCGGGTTGTTCTTGCGGCCTTTGCGCACCGCCGGCTCCGGGGCTGCGAAAAGTGCTGGGGTAGTTGTCATACGGGACTCGTGGCCAACGGTTAACCCGGTGATTATGAGCCCCGGGGGATAAGGAAGAAAGCCTGCCTACAAACGGGCCTGCGCCGGCGCACCTGCCCGCGCCTTGGCCATGGCGGCCAGACGCACGGCCACGTTGGCCGCGCCGTAGCCACTGTAGCCACTACGACGCTGCAGCACTTCGAAGAAAAAGCGCTCCTCGAACGGTTCGGTATACACATGGAACAGCTCGCCGCCCTGGGCATCACGGTCGTAGAGCACGTTGTAGTAGGCCAGCTCGCTGAGAAACTCATCGTCGAAGTCGAACCGCGCAGCCAGGTCGTCATAGTAGTTGAGCGGGATGTCGAGCAACGCCACCCCGGCCTCCTTGGCCTGCTTGACCGCCGCAAAGATATCGTCGCAATCGAAGGCAATGTGGTGCACGCCCGAGCCGCGATAGTTCGACAGCGCATGGGCAATGGCGGTATTGCGGTTTTCCGAGATGTTCAGCGGCAGACGGATCGAGCTGCAGCGGCTGCGCAGCGCGCGGCTTTTCACCAGGCCGTAAGGGTCGGGCAGCACCACTTCGTCGTCGGCGGTGAAGTCCAGCACGCTCTTGTAGAACAGCGCCCAGCTGTCCAGGCCATCGGCCGGCAGGGCCAGGGCCATGTGGTCGATACGCTTGAGCCCCAGGCTGTTACCCGGTGGCTGCAACTGGCTGAAGTCGGTGTCGTAGATGGTGCGGCCTTCGGCGTCCTGGTCGACCAGGTAGATCAGGCTGCCATCGGGCGCACGCACGGCGGCCAGCTCCCGTTCGTTGGGCCCGACCAGGCCGCGATACGGCTGGCCGTGATAGGCCACTGCCCGGGTCAGGGCCTGGGCGCTGTCCTTGACCCGAATGGCCGTGGCGCACAACGACGGGCCATGGCTTTCGAAAAAGTTATGGGCGAACGAGTAAGGCTCGGCATTGAGGATCAGGTTGATATCGCCCTGGCGCAGCAAGCTGACGTTCTTCGAACGGTGCGCACCGGCACGGGTAAAGCCCAGGCGCTCCAGCCAGTTGCCCAGCTTGGCGCCCAGGGCGTCATCCACGGCGAACTCGAGAAACTCGATGCCGTCGTAGGCGCTGGCAGCCGGCGGGTCGAACAACAAGTCGTCCAGCGGCTGCGGGGTGTCTTGCGCGAGCCGCTGGCGGGTCTTTTCTTCCAGGTACAACAGCGAACGCAGGCCATCGGCGGCATTGGCCCGAGGCGGCGCTGCGCGGAAACCGTCATTGAAGATTTCCAGCGACAACGGCCCGCGATAACCACTGGCCAGGATCGGTGCCAGGAAGCCTGCCAGGTCGAATTCGCCTTGCCCCGGGAAGCAGCGAAAATGCCGGCTCCACTCCAGTACATCCATGGCCAGCAGCGGTGCGTCGGCCATTTGCACGAAGAAGATCTTGTCGCCCGGGACCTGAGCGATGGCACGTGGGTCACCTTTGATCGACAGGGTGTGGAAGCTGTCGAGGATCATGCCCAGGCTTGGATGATCAGCGGTCTTGACGATATCCCAGACCTGTTCCCAGGTGTTCACATGACGCCCCCAGGCCAGCGCCTCGTAGCCAATGCGCAGATCCCGAGCCCCGGCACGTTCGGCCAGCAGCTGCAGGTCGTCGATCAGGACCTGGCGTTCGCACAGGGAATCGGCGGCGACGTTACTGCACACCAGCACCAGGTCGGTGCCCAGTTCCTGCATCAGGTCGAACTTGCGCTCGGCCCGGTCCAGATTGCGTGCCAGGCGGTCGCGGCGGCAGCCTTCGAAATCGCGAAACGGCTGGAACAGGGTGATTGCCAGGCCCAGGTCGGCGCAGCGCTGGCGGATTTCCCGCGGGCTGCCGGCGTAGTACAGCAAGTCATTCTCGAAGATCTCGACCCCATCGAAACCCGCGGCGGCAATGGCTTCGAGTTTTTCAGGCAAGGTACCGCTCAAGGACACAGTGGCAATCGAACGCTGCATTTTTATTGGCTCCGATGGGTAGGCAAAACCCGGATGCAGCAAGTATTGGCGGCGAACAAAAATTGCTCAATGCAAAACGTACGAACCGGTTAGTTTTGTGTTCGATTATCGCCCATAATAGCGTTCTATGAATTGACCCTTTTTTGACCACAGGCGCACCATTTCAACACCGGGCAGTGTTGCTCGAGGGGTCAAAAGCCCATCGACCCCTGCCGTTCAATCGACCGCCGAGCACCCCGGCGTCCGTAGTGTTGCGTGACCCAAGGCTTGACCCATAAACATAAAAATACGGGTAACCCTCCCATGATCCATTCACAAAGCACCCGCATGGCACAGCCCCTGGCCAGCACCCCGCATGCCGGCATCGGCGACAAGATCCGTGGCGCCATGGCAGTGGGCAAGACCCGTTGGGTCATGCTTGCCCTGGTGTTCTTCGCCACCACCTTGAACTACATCGACCGCGCCGCCCTGGGCGTCATGCAGCCGATCCTGGCCAAGGAAATGAGCTGGACGGCGATGGATTACGCCAATATCAACTTCTGGTTCCAGGTGGGCTACGCCATTGGCTTCGTGCTCCAGGGCCGGTTGATCGACCGCATTGGAGTGAAACGCGTGTTCTTCTGCGCCGTGCTGCTCTGGAGCCTGGCTACCGGCGCCCATGGCCTGGCCACCTCGGCGGTGGGCTTTATGGTGTGCAGGTTCATCCTGGGCCTGACCGAAGCGGCCAACTATCCCGCCTGCGTCAAGACCACGCGCCTGTGGTTCCCGGCCGGTGAGCGGGCGGTGGCAACCGGCATCTTCAATGCCGGTACCAACGTCGGCGCGATGTTCACCCCGATGCTGCTGCCATTGATCCTCACCGTGTGGGGCTGGCAGGCCGCGTTCATGGGCATGGCCGCGCTGGGCCTGGTCTGGGTGGTGTTCTGGGGCCTGAAATACTACAACCCCGAGAACCACCCCAGCGTCAGCAAGGAAGAGCTGGCCTACGTGCAAAGTGAAGTGGAACCGGAGCAGGCTCGCGTGCCGTTCTCGCGGATCCTGCGTATGCGCGGCACCTGGGCCTTCGCCCTGGCCTACTCGATCACCGCGCCGGTGTTCTGGTTCTACCTGTACTGGCTGCCGCCGTTTCTCAACCAGCAGTACAACCTCGGTATCAGCGTGACCCAGATGGGTATCCCGTTGATCGTCATCTACCTGAGCGCAGACTTTGGCAGCGTCGGCGGCGGTATTCTCTCCTCGTTCCTGATCGGCCGCGGCATGGCTCCGGTCAAGGCGCGCCTGTTGTCGATGCTGCTGTTCGCCGCGACCATCATCAGCGTGATCTTCGCCGCCGGCGCCAGCAGCCTGTGGGTCGCGGTACTGGCCATCTCGCTGGCCATCGCCGCCCACCAGGCCTGGACGGCCAACATCTGGAGCCTGGTGATGGACTACACCCCCAAGCACATGATGAGCACGGTGTTCGGATTTGGCGGCATGTGCGCGGCCATCGGCGGGATGTTCATGACCCAATTGGTGGGCTACATCCTGACCACCACCAATAACAACTACACGTTGTTGTTCACCATGATCCCGGCCATGTACTTCATCGCCCTGGTCTGGATGTACCTGATGGCCCCACGCAAGGTGCCCAAGGTCGAAGCCTAAGGCTTGCGCTGCAACCAGACAGCGCCCAGCCCGCTCAGGCAGATCAACGCAATACCCACCAGCCCGGCCATGTCCGGGCTGTGTCCGAACAGCACCAGGCCAAGCACCCCGGCAAACACGATCTGGCAGTAGCTGAACGGCGCCAGCATCGCCGGTGGCGCATGTCGGAAGGCCTGGGTCAGGAACAGATGTGCAGTCATCCCGCAGGTGCCCAGCGCCACCGCCATCAGGCCGTGAACCACAGTCGGGGTCTGCCAGAACATCGGCACGATGGCACTCATGATCAATGTGTTGAGCAAGCCGGTGAAGAAGTTGCTGGTGGTCGGGCTGTCGATGCCGCTGAGCTTGCGGGTCAGCAATTGATAGAAGCAAAAGCACAACGCCGAACCGAACGGCAGCAGCACCGCCGGAGTGAACAACTCACCCCCCGGATGGATGATCACCGTGACCCCGACAAAACTCACCAGCACCGCCACCCACTGCCCCCGGGTCACCTTCTCGCCCAACAGCGGCAACGACAGCGCCGTCACCAGCAAGGGCGCGAGGAAGTTCACCGCCGTGGCTTCGGCCAGCGGGATGTACTGCAGCGCCGTGGTGAACAGCAAACTGGTACCCAGCAGGCACAGCGCCCGCAATGCCTGCAGCCCCGGCCGACGAGTGCGCAACACCCGCAGCCCGGACTGCGGCAGGAAGATGGCCATCATCAGCAGGGTATGTACCAGGTAGCGCGCCCACACCACCCAGAGAATCGGGTAGAACCCGGCCAGGTACTTGGACAAGGCGTCGTGACTGGCAAACAGGAAGGTGGCCAGGACCACCAGCAAAATGCCCCGCAGTGGCTGGCTGGCGTCGGTAAGCGCGGTGGGACGGGGCATGTAGTCGGCTCGCAGGTTAGTGCTGCACAAGCAGCTGACGGGTCTTGTCCAGGGCCATCTGGGCCCGTTGCAGGGCGCTCACGCCCTGTTCATACAACTGCCGGGTGGGGATCTCCAGGCTCAAGGGGATCGATGCCGGCAGGCTGCGCAGCAGCCCCCCCAGGTCACAATCGCCGTCGCCTGGAAAGCGCCGCTCGTTGCGGGCCTGGCGCAAGATCTCGGCCATGTCGTCTGGGCGCGGGCCGGCCACGTCGCACAACTGAGCATATCGCAGGCGCGTCGGCGCGACCTGACGCAACTCATCCAGCGACGACGCCGAGCGATCGAAGTGGAAAGCGTCGACCAGCACACAGCCATTGTCACGCCCGGCCTGTTCGACGATGCGCAGGGCCTGGGTGAGGTCCTTGGCGTCGGTCCAGGGCATGAACTCCAGGTGCGGATGTAGGCCGTACTGCCGGGCCAGGTCGCACAGGGCGGCGAAGTTGTCGGTCAGGCGTTGCTCGTCCGGATCGTTGCCGGCCACCAACAGTTCACTGGCACCGAACTCGGCGCCCACAGCCAGCAAGGCTTCAAAATCGGCTACGCGGGTTTGTGGCTTGAGACGCAGGATCTCCACGTCCAGCACGCTGATGCCGGTATCGCGCAAGCGCGCGGCGGTGCGGCGGCGCAGGTCGGCGTCGGCCACCAGCGCAAAGTGATGCTCCTCGGGGGTTGCCGGCTCGAGGCGCAAGCCGACATGGCTGTAGCCAGCCCGGGCGGCGACCTCGACCATCGCTTCGGGAGACAGCTCCAGCACTGTCAGGGCAGCCAGGGACATCACGCGTTGACTCATTGTTGTTATCTCGCAGAATGGGTTTTGGTTATTTAGAACCATGTTCCATTTTCAATGCAAGGGAAATTGATAGCAGCGCGGGGCAAGCCCGCGTCTACAGGGTGGGATCAAATGAACAATTCGGAAGCGGGGCTTGCCGCCGACAATTCAGCTGCGGCCGCCAACAGCACTGGCGCCAGCTCGTGCATGCGCGCCTCGCTCATGCGTGCGCTGGGCCCGGCCACGCTGAGCACGCCCACCGCATGGCCATCGATCGGGTGGCGCACCACCGCTGCCAGTGCCGAGGTCCCCACCGCCGAGCTTTCCACTACCCAGGCATAACCGTGCTCGCGCGCCAGGCGCAGGCGCTCGAGCAATTCGGCATTGGAGGCCGGGGCGTTGGGGCCGAAGTCTTCACGCCGGGCAATACCCTGGCGCTCCACCAGCACCAGGGCCTGGGCATCGCTCAGGCTCGACAGCCAGGCATGCCCGGAAGCGGTATAGAACAGCGGCGCATCACGGCCCATGTCCGGGTCGTAGCGCAGGCCCGAGCGGGCGCCCTGGGCCTTGGCGATCCAGGTCTGGCGGTCGCCGTCGATCACCCCCAGGCGGACCAGCTCACCGGTCTGCTGCGCCAGCTGGTCGAGAATCGGCTGAACGATATCGGCACCGCTGCTGGCCAGGTAGCGAAACCCCATGGCCACCAGCCGGGTGCTCAGGTGATAGCGGCTGCTTTCGGCGTTCTGGCGCACATAGCCCAGGCGCATCAGCTCGGCGAGCATGCGGTGGGTGGCGCTCTTGGGAATATCCAGCTCTTCGGCCAGGGTCTGCAATGGCAGGCCGCGGGGTTCGCTGGTAAGGCGTTCAACAAGGCTGAACGCGCGTTCGATCTGACTGCCGGCCATGGTCACGGTCCCTGAAAATTGTGCCGATTCTAAAGAGCCGCGGGCAAAGCGCAAATCACTGTCCGATCTTCGCCCACTTTGTCTGCCTGGCCACTTGGCCGCGAGACCTCCCGAATCATAGAATATGGAATCTTGTTCCAGAATATAACAAAACCTATTCTTCGAGGAGACACTGCCCATGGCTGTCGATACCCCCACGTCCTCTCGCGTGGATTGCGATGTACTGGTCATCGGTTCCGGTGCTGCCGGTCTGTCGGCGGCGGTAACCGCTGCCTGGCACGGGCAGAAAGTCATCGTGGTGGAAAAGGATGCAGTGTTCGGCGGAGCCACCGCCTGGTCCGGCGGCTGGATGTGGGTGCCCTGCAACCCCTTGGCGCAACGCGCCGGTATCATCGAAGAGCGCTCACAGCCGCGCACTTACCTGGAGCATGAACTGGGCGAGCGTTTCGACGGGAAGATGATCGATGCCTTTCTCGACGCTGCCCCGCGCATGGTGTCGTTCTTCGAGCGCCACACCGCCTTGCAGTTTGCCGACGGCAATTGGATTGCCGACATTCATGGACAGACCCCGGGGGCCGGCACCGGTGGGCGCTCGGTGATTGCCGCGCCCTATGACGGGCGCCAGGTAGGCAAACTGCTCAAGCGCCTGCGCAAGACGATGCGCGAAACCTCCTTCATCGGCATGCCGATCATGGCCGGCAAAGACCTCGGCGCCTTCCTCACCCTTACCCGCTCGTGGCGCTCGATGCTGCATGTGAGTAAACGCGTCGGCCGCCACCTGCTCGACCTGGCGCTGCACGGTCGCGCCCTGCAACTGGTCAATGGCGTGGCCCTGGTGGCCCGCCTGGCCAAGTCGGCACAGGACCTGGGGGTACTGTTGTGGGAGTCGGCGCCGGCAAAATCACTGATTCATGACCAGGGCCGGGTCAGCGGCGCCGTGATCGATACCGCGCGTGGCCCGATTACCGTGCATGCCCGCAAGGCGGTGGTACTGGCAGCCGGTGGCTTTGCCAACGACATCGAGCGGCGCAAGGCGCTGTTTCCCCGCACGCCCACCGGAAACGAACACCTGGCCTTGCCGCCCCTGGGCGTCAATGGCGACGGATTGCGCCTGGGCGAAAGCGCCGGCGGCCAGGTGGCTGACGACCTGCACAGCCCGGTGGCCTGGGCGCCGGTGTCGCGCGTGCCACACAAGGACGGCTCGGTCGGGCACTTTCCGCACATCATCGAGCGCGGCAAGCCCGGCATCATCGGCGTGCTGGCCAACGGCAAACGCTTCGTCAACGAAGCCGACGGCTATTACGACTATGTCAGCGCCATGGTTGCCCAGGCACCGGGCGACACGGTGGCGTCGTGGCTCATCTGCAGCCATGCCTTCCAGCGTCGTTATGGGTTGGGTATTTCCCGGCCTTTCCCGCTGCCGGTGCAGCCGTACATTGCCTCGGGCTACTTGAAAACCGGCGCCACCCTCGACGCACTTGCGCGCGCTTGCGGCATCGACCCGCAGGGTTTGAGCGACACCGTGAGCGAATACAACCGCCACGCCCGCCAGGGCGAAGACCCGCTGTTCGGGCGCGGCTCGACGCCCTACAACCGCAAACAGGGCGACGCCCTGCACGGGCCGAACCCGTGCGTTGCGCCCATCGAACAAGGGCCGTTCTATGCGGTGAAAGTGGAGCCGGGATGCTTCGGCACCTTTGCAGGGCTCAAGACCAATGAACATGCCCAAGTGCTCGACAGCCAGCGCCAGCCCATTGCCGGTCTCTACGCGGCAGGGACCGACATGGCCAGCATCATGGGTGGGCACTACCCTGCGGGGGGAATCAACCTGGGGCCGGCGGCGACCTTCGGATACATCGCCGCGCGGCATATCGCCGGCGTCACCGACGACGAATGATCTCCCACAGCAGGAGCGGGCTCGCCCCGCGATGGCCGGCAGCCAGCCAATTCGCTGTCGCCTGGATGACGGCCGCCTTGCGGCCGATCGCGGCAAGCCAGCTCAGATACCACCATCAAAAATCGAAAAACACCGTCTCGCCTTCACCCTGGATGCGGATGTCGAAGCGATAGGCCAGCTTGCCGTCCACTTCACAGCGAGTCGCTACCAAGGTCTCGCGACGCTGAGTCTGCTCGATCAGGTTCAGCACCGGGCACTGCGCATTGGCTTGGGCCTCATCATCGAAATACAGCCGCGTCTGCAGGTGAATATTGATCCCCCGCGCAAACAGGCTGACGTTGATGTGCGGCGCCATCGGCACACCCGCTGCGTTGCACACCACACCCGGCTTGACGGTGTGCAGGGTCCACTCGCCGGCATCGAAGGTGGTGGCGGTACGGCCAAAGCTGTTGAACGGCTGCTCCAGGTCGAAATCGCCCTGGTACTGGCCATTGTGGTCGGCCTGCCAGAACTCCAGGAACGAGTCCCGGACCAGGTGCCCGTTGCCGTCGTAGACGTTGCCAAACACCAGGATATGCTCACCCGGTGCATCCTGGCGGGCCATGCGGTTCCAGATCTCCTGGTCGCGGGTCGGGTTGCCCGCCGCTTCCAGGGCCAGGCCGATGTGTACATAGGGGCCGGCAGTCTGCGAAGGGGTTTCCGGCAGCAGTTGAATAGGCATGGTCACCTCCTCAGCGGTTTTCGAAGTGGGTCTTGCGCTGGCCGCGCAACACGATGTCGAAGCGATAGGCCAGGCTGTCCATCGGGTTGGCGTTGCTCATGTCCAACCGGGCAATCAGGCTTTGCACCGCATCCGGGTTGGCGATCGACTTGACGATCGGGCACATCGGGATCAACGGATCGCCTTCGAAATACAGCTGGGTGATCAACCGGGTGGCAATCGACGGGCCGCTGATCGACACGTGGATATGCGCCGGGCGCCAGTCGTTGGGGCCGTTGCGCCAGGGGTACGGGCCCGGCTTGATGGTGCGGAAGCTGTAGTAGCCTTCGCTGTCGGTCAGCGCCCGGCCGACACCGCCGAAATTCGGGTCCAACGGGGCCAGGTAGCGGTCGTTCTTGTGGCGGTAGCGGCCACCGGCGTTGGCCTGCCAGATCTCCACCAGGGTGTGCGGGATCGGCTTGCCGTACTGGTCGCACACGCGGCCGGCGAGGATGATCCGCTCACCGATCGGCAGGCCGCCATTGTTGAAGTTGAGCAGCAGGTCGTGGTCATGCTCGCCGAACTTCAAGTGGGAGAAGTCCGGGCCGGTGCTTTCGCTGATCGACTGGGGAATGCTCACCAGTGCCTGGCGCGGCGAACGGGCAATGGAGGTTTTGTAGTCCGGGGTCAAGGCCTTGGGGTGCCAGTTACGATCACGGATAGCGAAGCGACTGTTGTCTTGGGCAGACATGCCGTTCTCCTGTCTTGGAATTATTGGAACACCTGGGCGTGGCAGGCGAGCTTGCAGTTTCCGACAGGTTGGGCGTCGGCGATATTGAAAAGAGCCCCCTCACACATAACCATATGGTTATGAGTATTCCAGGAATCTGACAGAGCGAGCCGCGGTGAACTAATCTTTGAGCTCATGTTTCCAAGCTCGGGAGAGCACTCATGCAATGGCGAAAAGGCAGGCGCAGCGACAATGTGGTCGATGCCCGTGGCGAGGGCGGTGGCGGCATGCGCTTCGGCGCAGGCAAGGGCCTGAGCATCGGTGCAATCCTGCTGATCGTCGGCGTCGGTTGGATAACCGGGCAGGATCCACTGCAGATTCTTGGCCAGTTGGCCGGGCAGATGGACCAGCAAAGCGCACCGGTCAGCACCGGTACCACCAAGACGCCGCCGGCCAACGATGAGCAGGCGGAGTTCGTCGCCTCGATCCTGGGCGACACCGAAGACACCTGGCGGGCGATCTTCGCCCAGGCCGGCCGCCAGTACAAAGACCCGACCCTGACCCTGTTCAGCGGCCAGATCAACTCCGCCTGCGGCTTCGCCTCATCGGCGGTCGGCCCCTTCTATTGCCCGGCCGACCAGAAGGTCTACCTGGACATGAGTTTCTTCCGCGAAATGGAGCAGCGCTTCGCCGCCGCGGGCGATTTCGCCCAGGCCTACGTGATTGCCCACGAAGTCGGCCACCACGTGCAGACACTGCTCGGCGTGTCGGCCAAGGTCCAGGCGGCACGCCAACGGGGCGAGCGCATGGAAGGCGACAACGGCCTGCTGGTGCGCCAGGAGCTGCAGGCCGACTGCCTGGCCGGCGTGTGGGCCTACCAGGCGCAGCAACGCTTGAACTGGCTGGAGCCGGGCGACATCGAAGAAGCCCTCAATGCCGCCAACGCCATTGGCGATGACCGCCTGCAGCAGAAGGGCCAGGGCCGGGTAGTACCGGACTCCTTCACCCACGGCACCTCGCAGCAACGCGTGCGCTGGTTCAAGACCGGCTTCGCCAAGGGCGACATCAATCAGTGCGATACCTTCACCACTCGCTCGCTGTAACCTCTCGCGCCTGATGCACGGCAGCCCGCTCGGGCTGCCGTATACATACCCAGTAACGACCACCGGTCATTTTTGCTGAAAAAGCGTTTCAGCTCCGCGCCGAGCCGCCGATAACCCGTGCTCAAGTACATCGACTGGCTACAACAACAACCTTCCAGCGATACGGATCAAGACGCACAACGTTCCTGGAGGGATTGCATGAATAGCTGGTTTGCCAACATCAGCGTCAACCTGAAACTCGGCCTGGGCTTCGGCCTGGTGCTGCTGCTCACCAGCCTGCTGGCCCTGACCGGCTGGAACAGCATGAGTGGGCTGATCGACCGCAGTAACTGGATGAGCGATATCACCCAGCTCAACAGCGACCTGACCAACCTGCGTATCACTCGCCTGCAGTACATGCTGACCAACGGCGACGATGCCTCCGCCGGTACCGTACAGGTCAAGTTGAATACCTTCAGCGAACAGCAGCAAAAGCTGCTCAAGAGCTTCAAGAGCCCGGAGAACGTCAAGTTGCTCCAGGACCTGGGCCAGACCATCGGCGAATACCAGGTGTCGATCAACAAGATGCGCGCCGGCTACAAGACCAGCCTTGCCGCGCGCGACGCCATGAACCTGGCTGCCTCGCGCGCCATCGACCTGGTCGAGGCGATCAACCGCGACATCCTCGCCCTGCCGGAAGGCGATGCCAGCCGACTGGAACAGTTCCGCACCATCACCCAGGCCAAGGAGCAGTTGTTCCAGGTGCGCCTGGCCGTGCGCAGCTACATTGCCGACATCAGCAGCGAAGCCGAACAATTGGCCCTGCGCCAGCTCGATGGTGCCCTGGCCGAGATCGTCAGCCTGAACCGCCAGATGCCCAACGAAGCCGCTCGCATCCAGCAGTTCGAAAGCGCAGTGCTGGCCTACCGCGATGCCGTGCGTCAGTTCCGCGATGCCACCGCCGACGTCGCCGTTGCCCGCCAGGAAATGACCGTACAAGGCGCCACCATCGTCAAGATCAGCGATGCGCTGTACAAGATCCAGCTTGAACGCCGTGACAGCGAAAGTGCCCAGGCCCGTACCCTGCAACTGACCGCCACCCTGCTGGCGCTGCTGGTGGGTGTACTGGCTGCGGTGATCATCACCCGCCAGATCACCCGCCCCCTGCGCGAGACCCTGGCCGTGGTGGAAAAAATCGCCGCCGGCGACCTCACTCACAACCTGCGCGTTACTCGCCGCGACGAACTGGGCGTACTGCAACAAGGCATCCAGCGCATGGGCTCGACCCTGCGCGACCTGATCAGCGGCATCCGCGATGGCGTCACGCAGATTGCCAGCGCCGCCGAAGAACTCTCGGCCGTGACCGAAGAAACCAGCGCCGGGGTCAACAGCCAGAAGGTCGAGACCGACCAGGTCGCCACCGCCATGCACGAAATGGCCGCCACCGTGCAGGAAGTGGCGCGCAATGCCGAGCATGCCTCTGCCGCCGCCACCGATGCCGACTCCCAAGCCCGTGCCGGTGATCAAGTCGTAGCCGAGGCCATCAGCCAAATCGAACGCCTGGCCGAAGAAGTGCATCGCTCCACCGAAGCCATGGGCCTGCTGCAGCAGGAAAGCCAGAAGATCGGCAGCGTCATGGACGTGATCAAGTCAGTGGCCGAGCAAACCAACCTGCTGGCCCTGAACGCGGCCATCGAAGCGGCTCGTGCCGGTGAAGCCGGCCGCGGCTTTGCGGTGGTGGCCGACGAGGTGCGTGGCCTGGCCCAGCGCACGCAGAAGTCCACTGAAGAGATCGAAGAGTTGGTGGCCGGCCTGCAGAGCGGTACCCAGCAGGTGGCCAATGTGATGCTCGGCAGCCGCAACCTGACCGACAGCAGCGTCGAGCTGACCCGCAAGGCCGGTGCCTCGCTGGAAAGCATCACCCGCACCGTGTCCAACATCCAGTCGATGAACCAGCAGATTGCCGCGGCGGCCGAACAGCAGAGCGCGGTAGCCGAGCAGATCAGCCGCAGCATCATCAACGTGCGCGATGTGTCGGAACAGACCGCTGCGGCCAGCGACGAGACCGCGGCCTCGAGTGTCGAGCTGGCCCGCTTGGGCAATCAATTGCAGACAATGGTCAGCCACTTCCGGGTGTAAACAACTGCTTGTGCTTGCCCCGTGACTTGTCGGGGCAAGCATCAGCAGTGGAGCTGGGGCGCTTGGTTTGCGTGCACAGGCCGGCCCTATCACCGACCGCTCTGCGGCTGATCGCCGGCAAACCCGGGCACAGTGCAGTTCCTTACTTGACGACTTGCCCCACACCGCGCCCACGCGGATCGGAAGCCGTCTCCAGCGCCGTGCCGTTCACACGGATTGCCTGGATATCACCCATCTCCCAACCCTGATCCTCCAAGGTGTAGCCCATCTTCTTCAGCTCCTGCGCCACCTCGCCGGTCAGCGGTGCATAGGCATCGAAGTAGATGGTGTCCTTGGGCAGCAACTGGTGATGAACCCGCTGCGCCGCCACGGCTTTTTCCAGTGGCAGGTTGTAGTCGTAGAGGTTGTTCAGCACCTGGAAGATCGAGGTGAAGATCCGCGAGCCACCAGGCGTACCCAGCACCAGGGTGACCTTGCCGTCACGGGTGACCAGGGTCGGGGCCATTGACGAGAGCATGCGCTTGCCTGGTTCGATGGCGTTGGCATCACCACCCACCACACCAAAGGCGTTGGCGACACCCGGCTTGGAGCTGAAGTCGTCCATCTCGTCATTGAGCAGGAAGCCTGCACCCTTGACCACGACACCACTGCCGTAGTCCCAGTTCAGGGTGTAGGTGTTGCTCACCGCGTTGCCCTGCTTGTCGACGATCGAGAAGTGGGTGGTCTGATGCGGCTCGAGGCCCGGGCGGACTTTTTCGGTTGCGGAAATCGCCGTCGGGTTGACCTCCTGGGCGCGCTTGGCCAGGTAGTCCTTGGCAATCAACTTATCCACCGGCACCTTGGAAAACGCAGGATCGCCCAGGTAGTCGGCACGGTCGGCGAACACGCGTTTCTCGATTTCCGCCAGCAGGTGGATATAGCGCGCCGAATTCAGTTCCACGCCCTTGAAGTCGGCCGCGCGGTTTTCCTTGATGCCCAGCAGCTGCGCCAGGGCTACGCCGCCGGAGCTTGGCAGCGGTGCGGTGTAGACCATGTTGCCGCGCCACTCGATTCCCATCGGGTCACGCCATACCGCTTTGTAGTCCTTGAGGTCGTCCTTGCTGATCAGGCCTTTGTCGGCCTGCATCTGCGCCACCAGCAGGTCGGCCGTCTTGCCTTGGTAGAACTCGCTCACGCCCTTGTCGGCAATGCGCTCCAGGGTTTGCGCCAGCTCCGGTTGCTTGAAGGTCTCGCCGACTTTCATGCTGCCGAAGTAATCGTTGAAGTTGGTGCTGTCCTTGAACAGGCCCAGGGCATCCTCACGGTACTGATACTGCTTGGCGGCAATCTTGAAGCCGTTCTTCGCGTAGCCCACCGCCGGGGTGATCAGCTCGGCCCACGGCAGCTTGCCGAACTTCTGGTGAGCCTCCCACAACCCCATCACCGTACCCGGCACACCGGCGGCGCGGGCGCCGACCAGGCTCAGGTTCTCGATGATCTCGCCCTTTTCGTCCAGGTACATGTTGCGACTGGCGGCCTTGGGCGCCACTTCGCGGTAGTCGAGGAAGTAAGGCTTGCCGTCCATGTACAGGGTCATGAAACCACCGCCGCCGATGTTGCCGGCTTCGGGGTAGGTCACGGCCAGGGTGAACGCGGTGGCGACGGCGGCGTCGACCGCGTTGCCGCCTTTTTTGAGGACTTCGGCGGCCACCTGTGCACCATATTGATCAGGTGCGGCTACTGCGCCACCTTCCAGCGTCACGGCGTAAGCCGATGAACTGGCGATTATCGCGGCACTCAGGCCCAGGGTTCGGAACATCACAACGCGCATGAGAGCTTCCTTGGTGTTGTTTTCGTTGAACAGCCATTAAGGCTTATGTCCGAAAACTAATCAAACACCGCAAGCGCATGCGCCGCAGACAGGCAGGTTTTGTCGCCGCCGGACTGCTCAGCAGGCGTAGGCCGCCAGCTTGTGCTGGATGAAATCGAGAAAGCACTGGATGCGCAGCGCCAGCTGCGAGTTACGGTAGTACACCGCGTTGATCGGCTGGCGATAGCCGCTGTTGTGTTCGCCGAGCACCACCTGCAGGCGGCCGGCACGGATGTCTTCGTGGGTCATGAAGTGCGACAGGCAAACGATGCCCTCGCCGGCCAGGGCCAGTTCGCGCAGGGTTTCGCCACTGGACGCCGACAGGCTCGGGCGGATCAGCAAGCGGTCACCCTCGACATGGCGCAATGGCCAGTGGTTTAGGGTTTCGGTCTGGGTGAACCCAAGCAGTGAATGCGCCTGCAGGTCTTCAACTCGCCCGGGCGTGCCATGGCGCGCCAGGTAGGCGGGGCTGGCCAGCACGTTCAACGGGCTGCAACCGAGCGAGCGGGCATGCAGGCTGGAGTCGGCCAGTTCGCCGATGCGAATGGCAACGTCGGTGCTTTGCTCGATCAGGTCGATGATCAGGTCGCTGGTATTGAGCTCCAGCTGGATCTGCGGGTACAGCGCGCGGAACTCGCCGACCCAGGGCACGATGGCGTGCAGCATGAAGGGCAAGGCGGCATTGATGCGCAAGCGCCCCGAGGGTGTCTGGTGGTGGACCGACAGGTGCTCCTCGAGGTCATCCATCTGCTGCAGGATCGACTTGGCCCGCTCGAAGAAAAACCGCCCCTCCTCGGTCAGGTCCATGCGCCGGGTGGTGCGGTTGATCAGCGTGGTGCCCAGTTTGGCTTCCAGGCGCGACAGGCTGCGGCTGATCGCCGAAGGCGTCTGCCCACCCTGCTCGGCGGCAGCGGAAATCGAGCCGCACTCGATGACCGAGACGAACACCTGCAATTCATCGGACCTGGCTTTCACGGCTGTACCTTGGGGTGAGCGACAGCCGTGATAGATAGCCGCTTGGCGCGGCCAACGCAAGGCCTCATCAGGCCGGGATCTTGAAAACCCGGGCCAGGTGCTGCTCGTAGGCGGCCACGGCAGCCTCAACGTTCGGGCGCTTCATCACATCCACCGCCAGGTAGGTTGGCAGGCCGGTCATGCCGAGGAACTGGTTGGCCTTGTGAAAGGGGAAGTACACCGCATCCACGCCCTTGCCTTCGAAGAAATCGCTGGGGTCGTCGAACGCCTGCTGCGGCGCGTTCCAGGTCAGCGACAGCATGTACTGCTTGCCGTGGATCAGGCCGCCGCTGCCGTACTTTTGCGAGGCATCGGAACGGGTGCGGCCATCGCTGGCGTACAGGCTGCCGTGGCCGGCGGTGAAGACTTCGTCCAGGTACTGCTTGACGGTCCAGGGAGCGCCCATCCACCAGCCGGGCATCTGATAGATGATCACGTCGGCCCAGAGGAATTTTTCCACCTCTTCGGTATTGTCGTAGCCGCCGTCGATGTAGGTGGTCTTGACGTCGAAGCCTGCACGGTCGAGCAATGCCAGGGCGGCCTCGTGCAGAGTCTCGTTCAGACGACCATCGGAGTGGGCGAATTTTTTACCGCCATTGAGCAACAGGACCTTTTTCATCACTTGCCTCATCTGTCGTTCGATCCGCTGCTGCGTCTTGGCGGCCTGGGATCGGGTGAATTTGGATGGCGGCAGATTAGAGGGCGGCGAGCGCGGGAAAAACCACCGCGCAGACAAAAGGCTTTTGACTGAAAAGCACGAATCGAATGCTTATTATTGAAATAAAATCAGGCCTCCCACACCAGAGGTCAATCTCATGAACGAACCCTACGGCTTCATTCTCAAAGCCAAGACCCGTCCGGAAAAAGCCGAAGCGTTCGAAGCGCTGTTTCGCGCCTATGTCGAGCCAAGCCGTGCCGAGCCCGGTTGCATCGAGTACCACATGCTGCGCGACAAGGAAGACCCGAGCCTGTTCGTGTTCTACGAAATCTGGGCCAGCAAGGCAGCACTGGACGTGCACTCGGCACTGCCCCACATGCAGCAGTTCTTCGAACAGCGCATGGACTATCTGGAGCGTGATTTCGACATTCAGTTGGTCGAGATGCTCAGCCCGTCCTCGGCTAGCCGTTGAGCAACAGGTGCGCGCCGAGCACGGCCAGGCCAGTGAAGAAGCAGCGCTTGAACAGTGCGGCACTGATGCGCTGACGTAGCCACTGGCCGCCGAGCATGCCCAGCAGGGCTGGCGCCAGCACCAGCAGCGATGCCCCCAGCGTCTCGGCGCCGAGTGCATTCTGCCCGGCCAGGCCGATGGCCAGGGCCAGCGTCGAGACCGTGAACGACAGGCCCAGGGCCTGGACCATCTCGTCACGGCTCAGACCCAGGCTCTGCAAATAGGGCACCGCCGGAATCACGAACACACCGGTGGCCGCCGTCACCACCCCGGTGATCAACCCGCACACCGGCCCCAGCCACGCCTCCCGCCCGGCCGCCAGGCGCAGGCCAGGCCCGCACAGGCCATACAGGGCATACACCAGCAGCGCCCCGCCCAAGGCATGGGCTGCCCAAGGACCGCTGTCGATCCCAAGCCATACACTGCCAAGCAAGGTGCCTGCAAAAATCATCAGCAGCATCGGCCACAAGCGCCGCAGTAGGGCGAGCAGGTGCCCGCCGTCTGCCAGTTGCCAGAAGTTGGTCAGGGTGGAGGGCACGATCAGCAGCGCCGCAGCCTGCGCTGGAGGCATAGCCAGCCCGAGCAGGCCCATGGCAATGGTCGGCAGGCCCAGGCCTATTACGCCTTTCACCGCACCGGCCAGCAAAAAGGTCAGCACCACCAGCAGCGACAGCGCCGGCCCGATATCCTGATAGAAGCCAAGTAAGGTCGTCATGCCCCCATGCTGCCTGCGCTGCGGGCACCTGAAAATCTGCCATATACTGAGCCAGACTATTGCCCAGGCAGAGGCTCATGCATTTTGATCTGATCGACCTGCGACTGTTCCAGCACACCCTGGAGTGCGGCAACATCACCGCTGGCGCGCAGCGCAGCCACCTGTCACTGCCAGCCGCCAGTGCGCGAATCCGCTCGATGGAAGCGTCGCTCGGCACGCCCTTGCTCGAACGCAACCGCCGCGGCGTGCAGGCAACGCCGGCCGGCCAGGCCTTGCTGCAACATGCCCGCATGATCGGCCAGCAGGTCGAGCGTCTGCAGTTCGACCTGGCCCAGTACGCCCAGGGCCTGCAAGGCCAGGTGCGGCTGTTGTGCAACACCGCTGCCCTGAGTGAGTACCTGCCCGAATTGCTCGCGGGTTTTCTCGCCGACTATCCGGCCATTGCCCTCGATATCCAGGAGCTGCCCAGCCTGCGCATCGTCCAGGCCATCACCCAGGGCGCGGCGGACATCGGCATCATCTCCACCGCCGTCACCAGCGAGCACCTGCAGACCCTGCCCTTTCGCGACGACCCGCTGGTGCTGATCATGCCACCAGACCACCCCTTGGCCGCGCAGGACTCCCTGCGCTTTGCCGACGTCCTGGGCTATGGTTTCGTTGGCTTGTCGAGCGACAGTGCGCTGACCCTGCACCTGGAGGAACAGGCGCTGCACCTGGGCCGGCGCTTGCAGGTCCGGGTGCGAGCCGAGGGCTTTGACGGCATGATCCGCATGGTCGCTCATGGCGCCGGGCTGGGCGTGGTACCACTGGCCGCGGTGCACCGTTGGCAGGGCGTGCTGGCATTGCACAACGTGACACTCAAGGAACCCTGGGCCCAGCGCCAACTGATGCTGTGCGCCCGCGACTTCACCAGCCTGCCGGGACATAGCCTGGCGTTGGTGAACCACCTGCGTCCGTAGGAGATCGACAATGGATTTCACCCTCCCGCCCACCTTTTCCAGTGCAGTGGCAGAGCAACTGACCAAAGCCTGCGTGGTACTTGAACGTCACCTGGCCCACACCCTGCAGGCCGTTCACCTGTACGGCTCGGCCGTGGATGGCGGGCTCAAGCCGGCCAGCGACCTGGACCTGCTGGTGACCGTCGACGCGCCTCTGGCCGAGCCCGTTCGGATGGCGCTGATGAGCGAATTGCTCAGTGTTTCGGCGCCACCCGGCGAGCCGCTGCGGGCCCTGGAAGTGACCGTGGTGGTCAAGACCGATGTGCAGCCCTGGCGCTACCCGCCACGGCGCGAACTGCAATTTGGCGAATGGCTGCGCGACGATGTGCGGGCCGGCAAAATCGAGCTCGCCCAGTTCGACCCCGACCTGGCGATCCTGCTGAGCAAGGCCCGCCAGCACAGCTTCTGCTTGCTGGGCGTACCGGCTACAGCCTGGTTCGAACCGGTGCCCAAGGCCGACCTGGCCACGGCCTTCGCCGATACCCTGGCGCAATGGAATACGCCAGCCGATTGGCAAGGGGACGAGCTGACCGTGGTGCTGGCGTTGGCACGTATCTGGTTCAGCGTGGAGACGGGCACCATCGCGCCCAAGGACATTGCCGCAGCCTGGGTGCTGGAGCGACTGCCGCCAGTGCAGCGGGCCGTGCTGGGCCAAGCCCGGGACGCCTACCTTGGCAAGGCCACAGACAACCTTGCCGACAACCTCGATCAGGTGACGGCGTTCGTGCACTACTGCAAGGCGCGGATCGAGCGTTCGATGTCGAGTCCAGACAACTCGCCCCCGTCGATCGGGCCTATGGTGACTGACCTTTGAGCCGATCCATGGAGTTCACATGTCTGATTTCATCACCGTGCTGCGCGACACTTGCCCTACCCCCGTGCTGAACGCGACCAAGTGGAAACGCATCGGCGGCGACCCGCACACCGTGAATCTAAACGCCTACCTGTCCGAAGACGGCAGCAAGATCATGGGCACCTGGATCTGCACGCCGGGCAAGTTCGAGGTCAACTATGAAAAATGGGAGTACTGCCATTTTCTCGACGGCTATTGCGTGATCACCCCTGAAGGCGAACAGCCGGTGCATCTGAAGGCGGGGGATGTGTTCGTGATCGAACCGGGGATGAAGGGCACCTGGGAGGTGGTGGAGACGGTGCGCAAGTATTTTGTGTTTGCTTGAGAACGTTGATCGCGGGGCAAGCCACTCCTGCCGGTAGGAGCGGCTTGCCCCGCGATGCGTTTTTACTCCGGCTTGCGATACCCCTCGACAATCGCCGAGAAGTCCTTGCCGCCGTCACCTCGCAGGCTCATCGCCTGATACAGCTGCTGGGCCACAGCGCCCATGATCACTGGCTGGTGCGCCTGGCGTGCAGCTTCGGTGGCCAGCCCGAGGTCCTTGAGCATCAGTTCGGCACCGAAACCGCCGGTGTAGCCGCGCGACGCCGGGGCCGTCTCGATAATGCCCGGCCACGGGTTGTAGGTGTCCGAACTCCAGCAACGCCCGGTTGAGCTGTTGATGATTCCGGCCAGCACCTTGGTGTCGATACCCAGGGCATTGCCCAGGGCCATGGCTTCGGAGACGCCGACCATCGAGATGCCGAGCAGCAGGTTGTTGCAGATCTTGGCGATCTGCCCCGTGCCCACCGCACCGCAATGAACGATGTTGCGGCCCATCTGCGCCAGCACCGGCTGCAGGGTGGCGAACAGTTCGTCACTGGCACCGACCATGAAGGTCAGGGTACCGGCCGCCGCGCCACCGGTGCCGCCGGATACCGGTGCGTCAGCCAGGTCGACGCCCTGTTTGGCTGCCGCTGCCGCCACGTCACGGGCGGTCTGCGGGTCGATGGTGCTGCAATCGACCACTGGGGTCCCGGCTTTCACACCGGCCAGCACGCCGTCTTCGTTCAGGTACACGCCGCGTACATGGGCGGCGGCCGGCAGCATGGTGATGACCAGGTCGCTCTGTTGCGCGGCATCGCGCGGCGAGCTGCTGATCTGCCCGCCCAGTTCGGCAAGCTCGGCCAGCACAGTCTTATTCAGGTCGAACAGGTTCAGCTGATGCCCGGCCTTGATCAGGTTGCGCGCCATGGGCGCACCCATGTTGCCCAGGCCGATGAATGCAATACGCATGTTGAGCTCCTTAGCGCAGGCTGATGGTGGTGTTCACTCCGTCATTGACGCTGTCGTCATCGAACCAGCGACTGGTGACGGTCTTGGTCTGAGTGTAGAACTGCACCACCTGCTTGCCGTATGGGCCCAGGTCGCCGAGCTTGGAGCCGCGCGAACCTGTGAAGCTGAAGTAAGGGACCGGCACCGGGATCGGGATGTTGATACCGACCTGGCCGACGTCGATCTCGTTCTGGAACTTGCGCGCTGCCGCGCCGCTTTGGGTGAACAGACCGGTGCCGTTGCCAAAGGGGTTGCGGTTGACCAGGGCGATGGCTTCGTCGAGGGTGTCGACTTCCAGCACCACCAGCACCGGGCCGAAGATTTCCTGGGTGTAGATCTGCATGTCGGTGGTCACCCCGGAGAACAGGGTCGGCCCCACGAAGTTGCCTTGCTCGTAACCTGGCACGCTCACATCGCGGCCATCGAGCTCAAGGGTGGCGCCTTCCTTGATACCGCTTTCGATCAGGCCCAGGACACGCTCCTTGGCACGCTTGGAAATCAGCGGGCCGACGTCGGTGCCTGGCTCGCTGCCGGCATTGACCTTGAGCTTGGAAGCCAGCTCCTTGAGCTCCGGCAGCCACTCGCGGGCCTTGCCCACCAGCACGGCCACCGAGGTTGCCATGCAGCGCTGGCCGGCAGCGCCAAAGCCTGCACCGACCAGAGCGTTGAGGGTCTGGGTACGGTTGGCATCTGGCAGCACCACCGCGTGGTTCTTCGCGCCCATCATCGACTGCACGCGCTTGCCGTGCTGGCCGGCCAGGTTGTAGACGTGGGTGCCGACTTCGGTGGAGCCGACGAACGAGATGGCCTTGATGTCGGTGTGGGTGCACAGGGCATCGACTACCTGCTTGCCACCATGCACCACGTTGAGCACGCCGGCCGGTACACCGGCTTCCAGCGCCAGCTCGACCAGCATCATGGTCGACAGCGGGTCCTGTTCCGACGGCTTGAGCACGAAGGTATTGCCGCAGACGATGGCCATCGGGAACATCCACAGCGGAATCATCGCCGGGAAGTTGAACGGGGTGATTCCGGCGCATACGCCGATCGGCTGGCGCAGGGTGTAGGTATCGACGCCGCCTGCCACGTTCTCGGCAAATTCGCCCATTTGCAGGCTACCGATGCTGCAGGCGTGCTCGACCACTTCCAGGCCACGGAAAATATCGCCTTCGGCGTCGGCAATGGTCTTGCCCTGTTCGGCGCTGAGCACCACGGCGATGCGTTTGGAGTGTTCGCGGATCAGCGCCTGCAGCTTGAGCATGATGCGCATGCGGGCGCCGATCGGAGTGTCGCGCCAGGTCTTGAACGCACGCTGGCCGGCGGCAATGGCAGCATCGACTTCTTCGACAGTGGCGAACGGTACGCGGGCCAGCACTTGCTGGGTGGCCGGGTTGACCACGTCGCGCCATTCGCTGCTCTTCGATTCGACCCACTGGCCGTCGATCAACAGCTTGACCTGCTCGACCTTGGTCTGGCCGGGAGTGAGGGATGCGTTCATGTGGGCTCTCCTGAAATTGTTGTTAGGAAGAGAAGACGCCGCCGGGTTTGCCACGACGGACGCTTGGGTCTGGGGCTTGTTTTGGAGTATAGATGTGCAAAGATCCAATAAGAACGCACATAAAAACCGGACCAACATGCAAAAAAACATCACCTCGCTGGGGTCGCTGAACTGGGACGACCTCAAGTTTTTCCTCGAAGTGGCCCGTACCCGCAAGGCCAGTGCCGCCGCCAAGCGCCTGGGTGTGGACTACACAACGGTGTCCCGACGAATCAGTTCACTGGAAGTGTCGCTGGGCACGTTGCTGTTCGAAAAATCGCGGACCAACGGCTTTGTCCTGACCGCCGAGGGTCAGCGCCTGCTCAGCTATGCCGAGTCCATCGAAAGCACCCTGCACATGGCGTGCGAGCAGGTTTCGGGGTCGGGCGTGGCGTTGTCCGGGCATGTGCGCATGGGCTGCACCGAAGGCTTTGGCAGCTTTTTCGTCACCCCGCAGCTCAGTCATTTCGTCGACGCCTACCCGGCCATCTCGGTCGACATCCTGCCCCTGCCGCACTTCATCAGCCTGTCCAAGCGCGAGGCCGACATCGTCATCGCCCTGGAGCGCCCGGAGCACGGGCCGTATGTATGCTGCAAGCTGTGCGACTACCGCCTGCGCCTGTACGCCACCCAGGAATACCTGGACAGCCACGAGCCCATCACCCGCAGCAGCGACCTGGCCCGCCATCAGTTCATCAGTTATGTCGACGACCTGGCCTTCAGCTCCGAGCTGTTGTACCTGGCCAACGTGATCCCGACAGCCAGCGCCAACCTGCGCAGCACCAGCGTGATCGCCCAGTACGTGGCCGCCCAGCAGGGACGTGGGCTGGCGATACTGCCGTGCTTTCTGGCGGCGCAGGACCCGCGCCTGGTGGCGATACTGCCGGAGGAAGTGGAGATTACCCGGCAGTTCTGGATGTACTGCCGCGAAGACCTGCGCAAGCTCAAGCGGATCACCTTGTTGTGGGATTACATCCGCAACGTGACCGAGCAGAATCAGCGGCTGTTGATGGGGGAAAGTCGGGAGATGTTGTTTGCCGACTGACAGATCTTCAAGGAATCAGGTAGCCCCATCGTAAAGACCCCAGCAAGCCTTTACCAATGGTTTGTAACAGCGATTGATACGCGACCTGTAACAGCTCGACGCTTTCGTTCAGTGCCGCATGAGGATACTTCTACCCCTGAAATGACACGGAACACAGGAAAAACTCGGTACGATTTTGAGAATCTTCCTACAGGCTTGTCGATCCAGCATGGGATAGCGTCCTGTCGCACTTAAACGGCGAAACAGGGACGCTCAATGGCTCGTAACAAGGACTTACCACAGGTTTGGCAACATGCTGGCGGAGGTGGTGGCGGTGGTAATGGTGTCCGTTATCTACGCGACATGACACCAACCGAAATTGCCGAACGTGAGGCCAGACAAAAGCCATATGAGGCGATGCTTGCACGGCAACAGGCGTATGAAGACAGTCTGGTTAAGCCAGCTCAAAAGCAGGAACGGCCAATAGCAGGCCGCACTTTCACGAAACCTTGCACGCTGCCTAATGGGGTCATTAACCACGTCAGTCCCAGCGGAGCCATTCCCACCGATCCGGTTAGCCAATATGGCGGGTTTGCGTTGCTGGGTGGTCGTGAAACGGATGCACAAGGAAATATCCCGCTCAAGAAAATCAGTGGCGGCTTACCCGCCTCACTGGGAACACTTCTATTAGGCGGCGCCGCTGCCACTGCTGGCGGTGTTTCTTGTGGTGGTCTTTGTTCGGCTGGTGCTGTGACGTCCGGGGCTACTTCTGGTGTTGCTGCTGGTGCACTTGCGGGGGTGGTTGCATTGCTGTGGCCATCCAGCTTGGGCGACAGCAGCCTATATACAGAAGAACAGCTCCAGTCGCTTAAAGAAGGACGTACACGCGTCCGACTAACCGTTGAGCAGCAGGCCGATGGCACCTTAAAGGGTTACGGGTACAACACCCAGAAGCGCCGGGAATGGGAAATGATTCCCGTAGTGCAGTTCGTTGCTCAAGGCTCCCAGCAAGTGGCTGACTTTGGTGACGGCGTAACCTTGATATGGACACCAGCCGCTGACCCATCCAGCACGTTAGGAATTCCAGCGTTAGAAGGCGCACCACAGGCGCCCCAGATTTGGATTTATCCGCCCACCGAACAGGCTGATAACATCATCGTCAGCCCGATCTACCCGGACGCTTACAAAGATTTCATTTTGGTGTTCCCGGCTGATTCTGGTGTGCAGCCGTTGTACATCGTGATGAATGTCCGTAAGACCCCCGGCACCGTCACAGGTCAAGGAGAAGATATAGCTGGTATCTGGCTTATTGGGGCGAGTTCGGGGGTTGGCGTTCCGATACCAACAGACGTGGCGGACGCATTGAGAGGGCGCGAGTTCAAAAGCTTCGACGCATTCAGAGCCGCACTCTGGAAAGCTGTATCGGGATCGACAGCAGCGGACCAGTTCGTCAAACAGAGTGTTGGCCGCATGCGTACAGGTCGGGCACCCCGTGTGCGAAAAGCCGATAGAGTCGGAGGTAGATTGTCCTACGAGCTGCACCACCTCGAAAAGTATCAGAAGGCGGTGGCGTGTACGACGTGGATAACCTGCGAATCAACACACCGAGAAACCACATCGATCTTCACCGGAACGAATAGGCCAAACATGACGGATACCCTACTGAAAAACAGCTTTTCGGAGTACACCGAAGCCGAGTTTATCAAGCTGCTGGAAGAACTCGCCAAGGAAGACGAAGAAGCCGAAAACGATGATCGTGCTGACTTGCTCCTGTTGCACTTCGAGAAGGTAAGCGAGCACCCGGCAGGATCAGACTTGATCTACTATCCAGAGCCAGGAGCAGATAACTCCCCTGAAGGTGTGACGCAGATTGTAAAAGAATGGCGTGCGTCCAAGGGCTTGCCGGGATTCAAAGACGAACGAATAGATTGTGAGTGAGCGTATGGAACTTCGCCCTGATTTAATGCCCCCCGAACTGGACGAGTCCTTGGTTGCTCGACTGACGGGACTTTCTGAACAAATTGATTGCGGACATCCCGAACAAACTCGGGAGCAGTTGGTCGCGTTCAATAGAGAAGCCATGACCGAATTTGAATTCATCGACTTTCAGGGAATCTATGGTGGGCAAACCCACGACACTTGGGTTCGCAAGGTCTTAGCAACACCGTATGAACAGCGTGTGGCAGATGTAACCAAGCAGGAGCTGATAGAGCTGGCCCGAAGGGTAATGGAGTGCGATGGGGCCGAACACGACATTGATTTTTGGTTGCACATGCTGGAAATCAACATACCCAATGAGCGCGTATCCGATTTGATTTTTTGGCCAGACGAATACTTCGATGAAGCTGATTATCCGCAGGGACTATCGCCAGAGCAGGTGATAGAAATCGCGTTGAATGATAGAGATGTTGTGCTGTAGCGACAGCCCGCCCACACCGAAGGACTGTCATCCTGCACGGCGGTAAAACTGAAGGTGTGAGCGAGCTGGCGGCGATTGTATCAAAGAGAGAGTGTCAGATTTTGTGTGCTTGTCGTCGGCCTCACGGAGAAACGAGGTTTGTAACGGTGTTTGTAACAGCAGGTTGAGCTGCAAGGATACTCATAGCGGTTAGACCCTGTAATCATTGGGTTAACCTGAGTTCCTTGAAGTTCTGGATGTACTGCCGCGAAGACCTGCGCAAGCTCAAGCGCATCACCCTGTTGTGGGATTACATCCGCAACGTGACCGAGCGCAACGCGCCGCTGTTGATGGGCACGTCGCGCGCGATGAGCTTTGCCGATTAGTCGGAGGCGACGACGATGGACACCCGGCGGTTTTCCATGCGCCCGGCGCGGGAAGCGTTGCTGGCCACCGGCTCACTGCTGCCCTGGCCACGGGTTTCGACGTTTTCCGGGCGCATGCCGACCGAGGTCAGGACCTTGGCGACACTCTTGGCCCGGCGCAGCGACAGTTGCTCGTTGTAGGCGGCCTTGCCGGTGGAGTCCGTGTGGCCGTCGATTCGCACGCGCTGGATATCCACCGACAGCAGCGACTTGCCGATGCGTTCGACAATAGCCTGGCTCTGGCTGTTGAGCGAGTCGAGGTCGCTGCCGAACAGCACCTTGCCCGACAAGCCGAATTCCCAGCCTTCGTCGGTCAGACGAAAGCCTTCCTGTTTGAGTACGGCAATCTGCTCGGCCGTCAGTCCTTTGGGCGGCACACTCTGGCAACCGGTCAAGGCCAACAACGCCAAGGCCAGGAAGGCAAAGTGAAAACGCAGGTATCGACTCAAGTGTGTCACGGTTCAGCTCCTGTTTTTGGGATGGTCAGAGCACTCCGTCTCTGCCGTTTGCCACTGGCCACGCGTGGTACGCTTGGCCTGGTACATCGCCGCATCGGCGGCATTGAGTAAATCGGAAGGGCTGCGGCCGTCATCCGGGAAGTAGGCAATGCCGACGCTCAATGAGGTGACGATGCTTTTGCCCTCGGCCAAAGGGATCGGCTTGCGCATGCTGACGATGATCTTCTCGGCGATGCGCTGGGCATCCTCACGGCTGTGCAAGGGGGCCAGCAGCACCGCGAACTCATCACCCCCCAACCGCGCAACCAGGTCATTTTCCCGCAACTGCGAGCGCACCCGCGCCGCGACGCTGACCAGCACTTCATCACCGGCCGCGTGCCCGTAGTTGTCGTTGACCTCCTTGAAGTTGTCGCTGTCCAGGAACAGCAGCGCCAAGTGTTCCTGGTACTTGTTGGCATTGCGCACGGTGCGACTGAGCCGACCTTCGAAGAAGGCCCGGTTGGGCAGCCCGGTGAGGCTGTCGTGGCTGGCCTGGTGGGCGAGGCTCTCGTTCTCGCTCTGTAGGTGGTTTTGCCAGCTTTCAAGCTCGTCGAGCAGGGCATTGAAGTCGTTGCCCAGCTCATTGAGCTCGGCGATCTGCGCAGGCGGCACGCGCCGGTCGAAACTGCGCTCGCGGCGGGCGGCATGGGCCACCGTGGCCAGGCTGCGCAACGGGCCGACAATGTCGCCGAACAGGCGCCGCGACAGGTACAACGCGCCCAGCGCGCTCAACACCGTGGAGAGAATGATGCCGGCCAGGCCACTGAGCATGAAGCGCAACAGGCTGCCGCCCTGCCCCACCAGCTCGATTCGCCCGACCTGTCGGTCCTGATGCAGCACCGGCAGGATGATCGGCTCTTCCAGCAGGGCGCGGGCCACCCGCTGCTCGACCTGCGCCATCAGGCCGTCTTCGTTGCGCTGCCAGCGGGCGAGCAGCTCATTGCTGCGATTGAACACCTTGGCATCGGCGACCTCTTCGGTCGAGGCAATCATCGCCAGGGCTTCGTTGGCGGCGCTGCTGTCGTTGAACACCACGGCGGCTTCGACGGTGTAGTTGATCGAACGGGCGATCAGGTGCAGGTTGTGGTTGGCATAAACCCGCAATGCCAGCACGCCAAGTACGGTCAGTGAAATGCCCGCCAGGCCCACCGCCAGCAGCGCCACGCTCAAGTGCCGGCGGCCGAGTACCGAACGCAAGGTGGGGCGCTGGCGCCCCCGTATGAACCCCATCATGGCTGCCCCGCCCGGCGCCGCGACAACTGCAGCACACTGGGGTGGATACGCACGCCGCTGCGCGCCACCGAGTCGAGGTTGACGTCGAAGGCCACCTGCCGGTCGCTGACCCGCAAGCAGAACACACTACCGACGGTGCAGGGATCATTGGCCTCGCTGATGCTCAACACCGGGTGACCCGTGACAGCACTGAACAGCTGCTTGCGTTCATCCTGGCTCAACTGCCCCAGGTACATGGCGTCGCACTCGGTGACAATACGTGGATCGTTGGCCAACAGCCGGCGCACGGCTACCGGGCGCCCACTGGCCTGGGTGGTGCCCTTGACCAGATCGTCGGCGTATTCGGTAGGACCGACCAGGCACAAGCGCAGTTGCTCGGGCTCGACCGGCCAGCGCGCATAGCTGAGGATGCCCAGTACCACCTGAGTAACGGCTTTGGCGCGTTGCTCTGCCAGGGTCGAGGCGGAATTGGTTTCGGCGTGGGCCAGCGCTCCGAACATCAACGGCAACGCGGCCAGCAGCGAACGCCCCCGGCTCGTCACACGTCCCGGTGTCGGGGCGGCCACTTTCATGAAGGAAATCTCTTAAAGCACTGCAGGATACTGTCGCAACGATAGCACAACGGACGATTTGCCAGCGAGGGGGCAATCCGCGGTGGTCCGGCCATAAGCCGGACCGCCCCGGTCATACCTGTTTGAGCATCAACCCGGAGATACGCTTGACCTTGCGACGCACGGCGTCCTCGAACACCCCCTGGCGCGGCTCGATCAAGGTGAAGCAGGTCTTGGCCCGGGTGATCCCGGTGTAGATCAGCTCTTTGGTCAGCACCGGATTCAACGCATCGGGCAGTACCAGCGCTGTGTGGGTGAACTCCGAGCCCTGTGACTTATGTACCGTCATGGCATACACCGTTTCCACCTCGTTGAGCCGGCTCGGCAAGACAAAGCGCACGCCACCGCGACCATCGTTGCGGGCGAAGGCTATGCGCAGCACCGAGTGCCCGGGGTGCTGCTCATCCGGCAGGCGCAGGGCGATGCCGATATCGCCGTTCATCAAGCCCAGGCCGTAGTCGTTGCGTGTCATCAGCACCGGACGGCCTTCATACCAGGGCTGGTCGGCCGGAATCAGACCCGCCGCCACCAACACGCGGCCGACCCGCGCGTTGAGCCCTTCGACACCCCACGGCCCCTTGCGCACCGCACACAGCAGCTGGAATGTCTCGAAGCCCTGCAACACCGCCATGGCCCAGGTTTCCCAACGCGGATCATCGGCCGCAGTCCCCGGTGGCGGACGCTGCCGACCGATGATCTGCAAGTAGCTTCGGTAGCCCTGGGGGCCTTGTTCGCCACGGCCCAGGCCTTCCAGCAGCAGGCGATCCAGGGCGCGATCCTGCTCGCCACGAAGACTCAGGCCAAACACGTCATCCAGTTTGTCCTTGAGCAACGCGCGGGCCTGGTCGGCGTCTTGCTGATTGACCAGGCGCGCCAGGCGGCCGATACCGCTGGTTTCACCAAAACGCCGGGAAAACCGCAACATCACCACCTGTTGTGCCAACGGAAACTGCTCGGCCGTGCCCGTTTCGAGCCCGCTGGCGGCCAGCGTCTCGCCGCTGACCTGCTCAAGCCACGCCTGGGTCTGCGCACTGTAGCGCCCCGCCTCGGCGTCTCGGCACAGGTCGCCCAGTACCGCACCGGCCTCTACCGACGCCAACTGGTCCTTGTCACCCAGCAACACCAGCCGCGCATGGGGCGGTAGCGCTGCCAGCAGGTTGGCCATCATCTCCAGGTCGATCATCGATGCTTCGTCGACCACCAGCACATCCAGCGGCAGGGGGTTGCCGGCATGGTGGTGAAAATGCCGCGAACCCGGGCGGCTGCCCAGCAGGCGGTGAACGGTGGACACATCGGTGGGAATGCTCATCCGCACTTGCGCGGCAACCGCCAGGCGCTCCACCTGCTGGCCGATGGACTCGGTCAACCGCGCCGCCGCCTTGCCGGTGGGCGCTGCCAGGCGAATGCGCAAAGGACGCCCCGCCTCCACGGCCGGGGCTTGCAGCAAGGCCAGCAAGCGCACCACGGTAGTGGTCTTGCCGGTGCCGGGGCCGCCGGTAATGATGCTGAAGGCACCGCGGGTGGCCAGGGCACAGGCGAGCTTCTGCCAATCCACCTGCCCTGCCAGATCGCCACCCGCGAACAGTTGCGCCAGGCGCGTCGGCAAATCGGCCGGGCTGGGCTCTATCTGCTCCAGACGTTGATGCAGGGCGCGGTCGATACTGCGCTCGTAAGCCCAGTAACGACGCAGGTACAGGCGCTGGCCGCTGAGCACCAGGGGGCGCGACACGTGCTCGGGATGGTCCGCATCGGCCACCAGGGCGCTGCTGGCCAACCGCTGCAACCAAGTGCCCAGCACCAGGCGTTCGAGCAGTTGCGAGGGCAGCAGCAACGGGCCAGCCAGGGCATCGCCTTCCGGCGGCAAGGACAGGGCAAAATCAGGCTCGGCCAGGGTTTCCCCCAGGTCCAGGCACACATGCCCATGACCCAACTGATGACTGGCCAAGGCAGCGGCCAGTATTACCAGCGAATCGCTGCCTGGCTCGCGCTCCTGCAAAAAGCCGACGAAGGCACGGTCCAGGGCACGCAGCCAACCCCGCTCGACCCAACGATCGAGCAGGGCCAACAGGTCGGCACTGTTGCTCAACGGCTCGAGCGCGGCCAGGTGCCGGGCATCAAGCGGTGTCGGCAACAGGTCGTCGAGGGTACGGCTCATGATGCATCTCCCAGGAACAGGTCGTGTTGTTGCAAGGTGCTCACGCCGCGGAACAGGTCATCGAGGCGCTCGATCAGCTCCCGTGGCGGCTTGACGAAGTACAGGCCGCCCGACGCCGCATGCACGCCGCGCAGAAACACGAACAATGCCCCGCCTACGTGCAGGTCGTAGTCATAGTCCGACAGGCGCGCCCGCAACTGGCGGTGCAGGGCCAGCAGGTACAACACATATTGAAGGTCGTAGCGGTGGGCGAGGACCGCCGCCTCCATCGCCTGCTCGCTGTAGGCCATGTCATCCGGACCTAGCCAGTTGGATTTGTAGTCGGCCACGTAGTAGCGCCCGTCATGCTCGAAGGCCAGGTCGATGAAGCCTTTGAACATGCCGTTGAGCTGGGCCGGCTGAGCGGCGACCCGACTCATGCCCTGATGGGTGAACTCGCAGACCAACCGATCCAGCTGCCCCACATCGACCTTGTGACTGGCGAACCAGAACTCCATTTCGATCTGGTACCCGGATAATTGATTCAGGGCCACAGGAGGGCTGTGCGGCGCCAGGTTCATGGGCTGCACCAGCAGCGTCTGCAGCCACGAGGTCAGGGTGTTGATCCAGCCCGTCCAGTCACGCCGGTTGCAGCGTTGGCCCACGGTGCGCTGCAGTTTTTCAGGCTCGGCCGTGACCTGCTCAAACCCTTCGTGCCCCGCCCATTCAAGCAGGCCATGAAGGAAGGTCCCGGGGTTCGGGCCGCGAGGGAATCGGTGGATATCACCGCTGCCGGGCGCCACTTCACGCAGTTGTTGCGGATCGGGCCGCTCGTCGTCGAGCAGGTGCTGAGCCTGGGAGCTGTCGGCGGTCAGTGACAGCAACTGTTCACCGATACGCAAGGCACTGTACGAGGCGATCCACCAGTTCTCCGCGGCGCGGCGCTTGGGCTGACGCACTGGCAGCAACTCGGCCAGGTTGGCCGGCGCGCAGAACGTCTGCTCATCGACCGTCGGCGGTGCGCTGCTGCTGATCGCCGGGCAGCCGGCCTGCAGCGCGTTCAGCCACTCACCCAACTGGGCCGAGCTCGCCAGCGGCGCCCCGCCACCGAGCAGGTAACCCAGGGCCGAACGGTGCAGCACCGAGGTTTTTACATTGCCGCGCTTGAGGTCGGCCACACCCAGCCAACAGGCGTGCTGGGCACGGGTCAGGGCGACATAGAGCAGACGCAGGTCTTCAGCCAGGCGCTCATCGTCGGCAAGGGCGATCTGCTCGGCGTCCGGGGTCAGGGTCAAGTGAGCCTGGCCTTCGCTGTCATGCCAGGCCAGGGGGACTTTCTGGCCATCCACCGGCTTGCTGGAGCAGATGAACGGCAGGAACACCAACGGGTATTCCAGGCCTTTGGATTTGTGGATGGTCACCACCTTGACCAATTGCTCGTCGCTTTCAAGCCGCAGGATCTGCTCTTCACCCGCCTGCCCGACGCTGGCCAGGTGCTCGCCCAGGTGACGGATCAATGCCTGTTCGCCGTCCAGCTCGGTGGCGGCCTGTTGCAGCAATTCGGCCAGGTGCAGCAGGTTGGTCAGGACCCTCTCGCCGTCGCTGTGCGCCATCAATACCCGGGGCAGTTCGAAGTCGTGAAGCAGGCGCCGCAGCATCGGCAGCACGCCCTGGCTGCGCCAGATCATCCGGTATTGGCGAAACTCCATGACCCAGCGCTCCCAGACCCGCTCATCCTGGTTCAACTGCTCCAGGTCCGTGAGCGGCAAGTTGAGCGTCACGCTGGCCAGCGCCGCCTTGAGCAGGCGCTCGGCGTCCGGCTCGGCACAGGCCTTGAGCCAGCTCAGCAGGTCCTTGGCCTCCTGGGCAGCGAACACCGAGTCCTTGTCCGAGAGGTACACGCTGCGCACATCGCGGGCCGCAAGCTCGGCGCGAATCAACTGTGCCTCGTGGCCATCGCGCACCAGAATGGCGATGTCCGAGGGCATGCAGCCACGCAATGGCTGATCGTCTTGGACAAAACCGCTGCGGCCCTGCTGCCCGCCATTGAGCAAGGCAACGATCTGGCTGGCGCAGCTGGCGGCCAGCTGTTGGCGGTATATGGCACCGGACACCGGTTCCCCGCTGGTCAGTTGCCAGAGGTTCAATGCCGCAACCGGCTGCCCGTCGACCTGCAACTGCTCGCTACGACCTTTGGCCTTGACCTCTACAAAGGGCACCGGGTTGTCATCACCGTCGCGAAACAGGAACGCACCACGTCCAAGCTCCCGAGTCTCGGCCTGCATGAACACGTGATTCACCGCAGTGACCATGGCCTGGCTGGAACGGTAGTTGGTGTCCAGGCTGTGCAAGCGCCCGGCGGTGGCCCGGCGAGCCCCCAGGTAGGTGAAGATATCGGCGCCCCGGAAGGCGTAGATGGCCTGCTTGGGGTCGCCGATCATGAACAGGCCGGTGTCGTGCAGGTTTTCCTCGATGCGGTAGATACGCTGGAAAATCCGGTACTGCACCGGGTCGGTGTCCTGGAATTCGTCGATCAGGGCCACCGGGAACTGCTCGCGGATCAAGCCCGCCAGCCGCTCACCGGTGTCGCTGTGCAGGGCATGGTCGAGGCGCAGCAGCATGTCATCGAAGCCCATTTCGGCACGCCGACGCTTTTCGGCTTCAAAGCGGGCGCCGACCCAGACGGCAGCGTGCTCGAGCAGACAGGCATCTGCCGTTGGCAAGCCCTGGAGCTGCTGGCCAAGACTCTCCATGGCCTGCAATGCCGGATGCTCCGGCGGCTCGCCCTTCCAGGCTTCGGCCATACCGGCGCGGGTCAGGCGGGTGAAACCCGTGCCCAGGTCAAGATCCAGCGCCTGTTCATCGGTCGCCCAGGCCGCCAGTTTTTCGCACCAGGGTTCGAAGAAGCGCGCCTGCATCTTGCGTCCATCGACCTGCTTGGCGGCGACGCCGTCACGGCAGATCTGCAGCAGCTCGCCCGCCCACTGCGCCCAGGGCGCCTTGAGCGTGCGCAGTTGTTCGGTACGTTGCTGCAACACCGCTTCGATCAAGGCCTGGGGTTCTTCATCGTTGCTCAGGATGCGCTGGCGGCCGAACAGCGCTCGCACCCGCGGCAGCAAGGCCTGGGGGCTGATCCAGTGGGCGCGAACCCAGGCCAGGGCCTCACCTTGCATCCCGTAGCAGAACCGGCGCCAGTAATCGCGCATGACCTGGCCGAGCAGTTCGCTGTGGTCGGTTTCCAGGCTCTGGGTGAACAGGCTGCCGCTGTCAAACGCATGCTCGCGCAGCATGCGCTGGCACCAGCTGTGGATTGTCGATACGGCGGCCTCGTCCATCCATTGCGCGGCAACGTCCAGGCGATTGGCGCAGCCCCCCCAGAGGTCGGGCGAATAATCGTCGCGCAGTTGCTGGAGCAGCGGATCCGCCTCTTGCAGCTCGCCGCGAAAGTACCGTGCAGCTTCAGCCAGGCGGGTGCGGATACGCTCGCGCAGCTCCTTGGTGGCCGCATCGGTGAAGGTCACTACCAGAATCTGTGGCGGCAACAACTCACGACCAAACCCCTGCTCGCCGCCATGTCCGAGCACCAGGCGCAGGTACAACGCCGAAATAGTGAACGTCTTGCCGGTACCGGCGCTGGCCTCGATCAGTTGGCTGCCATGCAAGGGAAAGGTCAGAGCCAGGGGTGCTACGCGACTCATTGGCCGCCCTCCTCATTGTCCAGGGTCTGCCAGGGCGCTTCGAACATCGGACGGTACAAGGCTTCACACCAGCCTTCGAATTCTTCACTGGCATTCAAGGCGGCAAAATCGGCGAACTGACGGGCCAATGCGGTGCTTTCGCTACGCTCGCCAGCGCTGTTTCGACCATCCCCGTCGTATTGCTTGATGGCCGCGGCCCAGGCTTTCTCGGGATCACTCTGGGCCAGCCAGGCAAAGGCCGTCTTCACGGCCACCGGTAGCGGAGCGCACATCCCTGCCTGGCGCGCCAGCAGCAGGTAGCCCAGCAGTTCCGCCGCACGGGCCTGCTCGATGGGGGCCAGTAGCAGGGTGACGTCAGTGGCCACCACCGCACTGTGCAACGGCAGGCCGACGGCGCAGGCGGCCAGGTGGACCACCCAGGTCGAGGTCAGCCGATGCCACTTTCGCGTGCGCCCGCTGCTGATGCTGTTAGGCACGGTGGTAATGCTCAGCAGGGATTGATCGTCACGTTGATAGACACGGCCGAGCCACCCCTCCAAGGCAAGCTGGCGGTACTCGAAACGGATCGGCAAGGCGCTGTCCAGCGGGATAGGCCATTGGCTGAGCAACTGCTGGTGACGCTGCAGCAGGTCCGGCAACGGCTCGATCAGCTCCGCCTGCAGGCACTCACCGAAGCCGGCCAGGGGCAGCATCCCGCTACCCTGCAAACGTCGGGCTTGGGCATGCAGCGCCTGAGGCGCATCGCTTGGTGCTGCGAGCGCCGCCTCCAGCAGGCTCGCGCTCAGGCTGTAGCGTTGCAGGGCGTCTAGCACGAACGGCTCTTCGTCCGGCACTGGCGCCTCCACGGACTCGAAGAACACCTTCAGGCGCTGGCTGAAGAAGTGCTGCACGGGGCGGCGCAGGAAGTCTTGCAGCAAGGTCAGGCTCAACGCTTCGTCACTGACGTAGGGCGGCAACTCATCCTCGACCTTGGCCGGCGTGTCGGCTGGCCGGTGCAGTGAATGCCATTCACGGGCATAGCTGAACAAGGGACTGCCCTTGACGTAGTAGCGACTACTGAACGGTTGCAGCGGATGCTCGATCGTCAGGGCGTGCAGCAGTTGTTCTCCGGCATCGAGCTTGCCGCCGGCTTGGGCGCCGGCAAGGCGCCACCCGGCGGCCAGGTGGTCGCGCAATTGGCCGATCAGAACCGAGGCTGGACGCTCGCTGTTGTCGCGGATGCTGCGACCGACCCAACTGACATACAACTGTTCACGCGCCGAAAGCAGTGCCTCGAGCAACAGGTAGCGATCATCTTCGCGGCGCGAGCGGTCACCGGGGCGGTAATCGCTGCCCATCAGGTCGAAATCCAATGGCGGTTGCGCACGCGGGTAGTCGCCATCGTTCATGCCCAGCAGGCACACCACCTTGAACGGAATCGCACGCATCGGCATCAGCGTGCAGAAGTTGACCGAGCCGGCCAGGAAACGCTGGGACAGACGCCCCTGGTCAAGCCCGGCCAGCCAGGCTTCGCGCACTACCGTCAGCGGCAGCAGGTCTTGCAGCGCGACCGACTCACAGGTCTGCAGCCAGGTTTCGCGCAGGGTCTGCAACTGCACTAGAAGGTAATCGTCGTGTTCGTTTTCAGCGAGGAAGAAAACCTGCAACAAGGCATGCAGGCGCTCGCCCCAGTGCGTGGCGGTCGCTGGTTGGGAAAGCTGCTGGTAGGCCACCTCCAGGGCATCGAGCAAGGCCACCAGCGGACCGATCAACGCCGCATCCAGACCGCCGATTTCATCGTACGGCTCGATGCCATCGCAGGCCTCGCCGACACCGACGGCATAGCCCAGCAGCATGCGGCGCAGACCGAATCGCCAGCTGTTCTGCTCCAGGTCGGCGGGCAAGCCCAGGCTCGCTCGCTGCTCGGCATTGAGCCCCCAACGGATACCGGCGCCTTCGATCCAGCGATGCAGGGTCGGCAGGTCGCTTTCCTTGATGGCGAACCGGGCGCGCAAGGCCGGGACGTCGAGCAGATCGAGCACTTCACTGACCGAGAAGCGGCTCTCGGGCAACTTGAGCAGGTGCTCCAGGGCAATCAGCAACGGATCGCGTCCGCGCTGCCCCTGGTCAGTGAGGGTGTAGGGAATGTAGCGGGCATCATCACGCTCCAGCTGGCCGAACACGGCGCGAATGTGCGGGGCGTAGGTGTTGATGTCCGGCAGCATGACAATGACATCACGAGGGCGCAGGTACGGGTCGGCGCTGAAGCGGGCCAGCAACTGGTCGTGCAGTATCTCGACTTCACGCTGCGGGCTGTGGGCGACATGGAAGCGTACCGAACGATCCTTGGCAGGATCGACGTCTGGCCAGCGCTCGCGGGTTTCGGCCAGCGGGCGCAACTCGAGGATGTCGTCCTGCAGTTCGTTAAGCAGGGTCTTGGGGTCGCTTTCGCTGAACAGGTCGATGCGGCCTTCACTGAACGCGGCGCGGTAGCTACCGGGATCGTCATAGCTGTCGAGCAGGTTGATGTAGTCGCGCCCTTGCTTGCCCCAGGCGGCCAACAGCGGATGGGCGTGCTGGTGCAGGGATTGGGCGTCGATCAGGCTGGGCATGCCTTGCTTGCGCTGCTGGCGTTTGTACTGGTGGCGGAGCAAGTCTTTGTCGGCAACGATATCGGCCCAGTGGTGACGACAAGGGTTATGCACGCAGAGCAGCACCTGGCTGAAGCGGGCAAGGCCGGCCAGCGCTTCCAGCGCTTGTGCCGGTAACGAGGAAATACCGAAGACGATCACCCGTGAAGGAAGCCCTGGCGGCGCCTGTTCAAGGCTGTTGATGCGTTCGACAAAGCGTTGGTGTACGCCGGCGCGGCTCTGGGCCATGCCCTCTTCCCCGACATCCACCAGCAATGTCCGCCAGAGCTCGGCTTGCCAGCAATTGGCTGGCGGCAGCGGCTTGGTTTCGCCTCTGGCAGTGTTCAGTACATGCCGGCCAGCCGCCCAATCCTTGAGCCAGTCGGCCCGGTACACCTGGTATTGGTCGAACAAATCGGCAAGGCGTTCGGCAAGCTGATAGCGCTTGCGCAGATCGCTGTCGTCATTGAGGAAGCGCTGCAGGGGTTCGAAGTGCGGCAGGTCGATGACTTCGGGTAGCAGGCGCATCAGTCGCCAGGTCAGGGGGGCTTTGTCGAGCAGCGACACTTCCGGGATCTCGTCGCGACCGAGCACGCGGCGGTACAACTGCCACATGAAGCTACCGGGCAGTTGCACTTCGATCGCCGCCGCGATGCCACAACCGCCTGAATCATCGTCTTCGGGATCTTCAGCCAGAGCCAGTTTCAGCCACTGGGCGATACCGTTGCTCTGCACCAGGGCAATCTCGTTTTCCAGCGGCTTGAGGGGGTAACGCCGCATCCAACTGACAACCAGGCTGCGCAATTCATCCAGGCGATTGCCGTGGACCACCATGAATCCTGGAAGTAATGGATTTACGTGCGGCATTGGACATCCTTGAGGCTGTGCGGACAGGGGGAAACCATATCATGAGGAAGCGGCGCTGCGATTGCAGGCCCGGAAAAGACAAAACCCCTACCTACGCAGATAGGGGTTTCGGAATTTAATCTTGACGATGACCTACTCTCACATGGGGAAACCCCACACTACCATCGGCGATGCATCGTTTCACTGCTGAGTTCGGGATGGGATCAGGTGGTTCCAATGCTCTATGGTCGTCAAGAAATTCTGTTGCCAGAAGGTCTTGTGCAGACACTCCAGCGAATCGGGTATGTGACAATCTGTGGTTTTTTTGAACTTTCGGTTCAATGCGTCTTCACCACCACAATCTGCGCTGCAGATTGCTTGGGTGTTATATGGTCAAGCCTCACGGGCAATTAGTATTGGTTAGCTCAACGCCTCACAGCGCTTACACACCCAACCTATCAACGTCGTAGTCTTCGACGGCCCTTCAGGGAGCTCAAGGCTCCAGTGAGATCTCATCTTGAGGCAAGTTTCCCGCTTAGATGCTTTCAGCGGTTATCTCTTCCGAACATAGCTACCCGGCAATGCCACTGGCGTGACAACCGGAACACCAGAGGTTCGTCCACTCCGGTCCTCTCGTACTAGGAGCAGCCCCTCTCAAATCTCAAACGTCCACGGCAGATAGGGACCGAACTGTCTCACGACGTTCTAAACCCAGCTCGCGTACCACTTTAAATGGCGAACAGCCATACCCTTGGGACCGGCTTCAGCCCCAGGATGTGATGAGCCGACATCGAGGTGCCAAACACCGCCGTCGATATGAACTCTTGGGCGGTATCAGCCTGTTATCCCCGGAGTACCTTTTATCCGTTGAGCGATGGCCCTTCCATACAGAACCACCGGATCACTAAGACCTACTTTCGTACCTGCTCGACGTGTCTGTCTCGCAGTCAAGCGCGCTTTTGCCTTTATACTCTACGACCGATTTCCGACCGGTCTGAGCGCACCTTCGTACTCCTCCGTTACTCTTTAGGAGGAGACCGCCCCAGTCAAACTACCCACCATACACTGTCCTCGATCCGGATAACGGACCTGAGTTAGAACCTCAAAGTTGCCAGGGTGGTATTTCAAGGATGGCTCCACGCGAACTGGCGTCCACGCTTCAAAGCCTCCCACCTATCCTACACAAGCAAATTCAAAGTCCAGTGCAAAGCTATAGTAAAGGTTCACGGGGTCTTTCCGTCTAGCCGCGGATACACTGCATCTTCACAGCGATTTCAATTTCACTGAGTCTCGGGTGGAGACAGCGCCGCCATCGTTACGCCATTCGTGCAGGTCGGAACTTACCCGACAAGGAATTTCGCTACCTTAGGACCGTTATAGTTACGGCCGCCGTTTACCGGGGCTTCGATCAAGAGCTTCGCGTTAGCTAACCCCATCAATTAACCTTCCGGCACCGGGCAGGCGTCACACCCTATACGTCCACTTTCGTGTTTGCAGAGTGCTGTGTTTTTAATAAACAGTCGCAGCGGCCTGGTATCTTCGACCGGCATGAGCTTACGGAGCAAGTCCTTCACCCTCACCGGCGCACCTTCTCCCGAAGTTACGGTGCCATTTTGCCTAGTTCCTTCACCCGAGTTCTCTCAAGCGCCTTGGTATTCTCTACCCAACCACCTGTGTCGGTTTGGGGTACGGTTCCTAGTTATCTGAAGCTTAGAAGCTTTTCTTGGAAGCATGGCATCAACCACTTCGTCGCCTAATGGCAACTCGTCATCAGCTCTCGGCCTTAAGATCCCGGATTTACCTAAGATCTCAGCCTACCACCTTAAACTTGGACAACCAACGCCAAGCTGGCCTAGCCTTCTCCGTCCCTCCATCGCAATAACTAGAAGTACAGGAATATTAACCTGTTTTCCATCGACTACGCTTTTCAGCCTCGCCTTAGGGACCGACTAACCCTGCGTCGATTAACGTTGCGCAGGAAACCTTGGTCTTTCGGCGTGGGAGTTTTTCACTCCCATTGTCGTTACTCATGTCAGCATTCGCACTTCTGATACCTCCAGCAAGCTTCTCAACTCACCTTCACAGGCTTACAGAACGCTCCTCTACCGCATCACCTAAGTGATACCCGTAGCTTCGGTGCATGGTTTGAGCCCCGTTACATCTTCCGCGCAGGCCGACTCGACTAGTGAGCTATTACGCTTTCTTTAAAGGGTGGCTGCTTCTAAGCCAACCTCCTAGCTGTCTAAGCCTTCCCACATCGTTTCCCACTTAACCATGACTTTGGGACCTTAGCTGACGGTCTGGGTTGTTTCCCTTTTCACGACGGACGTTAGCACCCGCCGTGTGTCTCCCATGCTCGGCACTTGTAGGTATTCGGAGTTTGCATCGGTTTGGTAAGTCGGGATGACCCCCTAGCCGAAACAGTGCTCTACCCCCTACAGTGATACATGAGGCGCTACCTAAATAGCTTTCGAGGAGAACCAGCTATCTCCGAGCTTGATTAGCCTTTCACTCCGATCCACAGGTCATCCGCTAACTTTTCAACGGTAGTCGGTTCGGTCCTCCAGTCAGTGTTACCTAACCTTCAACCTGCCCATGGATAGATCGCCCGGTTTCGGGTCTATACCCAGCGACTAAGCGCCCTATTAAGACTCGCTTTCGCTACGCCTCCCCTATTCGGTTAAGCTCGCCACTGAATATAAGTCGCTGACCCATTATACAAAAGGTACGCAGTCACCTAACAAAGTAGGCTCCCACTGCTTGTACGCATACGGTTTCAGGTTCTATTTCACTCCCCTCTCCGGGGTTCTTTTCGCCTTTCCCTCACGGTACTGGTTCACTATCGGTCAGTCAGTAGTATTTAGCCTTGGAGGATGGTCCCCCCATATTCAGACAAAGTTTCTCGTGCTCCGTCCTACTCGATTTCATGACTAAGAGATTTTCGCGTACAGGGCTATCACCCACTATGGCCGCACTTTCCAGAGCGTTCCGCTAATCTCAAAGCCACTTAAGGGCTAGTCCCCGTTCGCTCGCCACTACTAAGGGAATCTCGGTTGATTTCTTTTCCTCAGGGTACTTAGATGTTTCAGTTCCCCTGGTTCGCCTCTTGCACCTATGTATTCAGTACAAGATACTCAGCTTATGCTGAGTGGGTTCCCCCATTCAGAGATCTCCGGATCAAAGTCTGTTTGCCGACTCCCCGAAGCTTATCGCAGGCTACCACGTCTTTCATCGCCTCTGACTGCCAAGGCATCCACCGTATGCGCTTCTTCACTTGACCATATAACCCCAAGCAATCTGGTTATACTGTGAAGACGACATTCGCCGAAAATTCATGAAAACTCACAAATTTTACCTTAGCCTGAACAATCACCAGTGAAAGTGTTGTCCAGTCTATCTTTCTATCACATACCCAAATTTTTAAAGAACGATTCTGAAAAAGTTCAGAAATCAATATTCGACGCGAATATTCATTTCTAAGCTTTGACACGGTAGCAAGGGGTGGTGGAGCCAAGCGGGATCGAACCGCTGACCTCCTGCGTGCAAGGCAGGCGCTCTCCCAGCTGAGCTATGGCCCCAACAAGAAACTGGTGGGTCTGGGCAGATTCGAACTGCCGACCTCACCCTTATCAGGGGTGCGCTCTAACCAACTGAGCTACAGACCCAGTTAAGAGCTGTTACCGATATCGTCTTCTTCAATGAATCAAGCAATTCGTGTGGGAGCTTATAAGACAGCTGATGTCTGTCGATTAAGGAGGTGATCCAGCCGCAGGTTCCCCTACGGCTACCTTGTTACGACTTCACCCCAGTCATGAATCACACCGTGGTAACCGTCCTCCCGAAGGTTAGACTAGCTACTTCTGGTGCAACCCACTCCCATGGTGTGACGGGCGGTGTGTACAAGGCCCGGGAACGTATTCACCGCGACATTCTGATTCGCGATTACTAGCGATTCCGACTTCACGCAGTCGAGTTGCAGACTGCGATCCGGACTACGATCGGTTTTGTGAGATTAGCTCCACCTCGCGGCTTGGCAACCCTCTGTACCGACCATTGTAGCACGTGTGTAGCCCAGGCCGTAAGGGCCATGATGACTTGACGTCATCCCCACCTTCCTCCGGTTTGTCACCGGCAGTCTCCTTAGAGTGCCCACCATAACGTGCTGGTAACTAAGGACAAGGGTTGCGCTCGTTACGGGACTTAACCCAACATCTCACGACACGAGCTGACGACAGCCATGCAGCACCTGTGTCAGAGTTCCCGAAGGCACCAATCCATCTCTGGAAAGTTCTCTGCATGTCAAGGCCTGGTAAGGTTCTTCGCGTTGCTTCGAATTAAACCACATGCTCCACCGCTTGTGCGGGCCCCCGTCAATTCATTTGAGTTTTAACCTTGCGGCCGTACTCCCCAGGCGGTCAACTTAATGCGTTAGCTGCGCCACTAAAATCTCAAGGATTCCAACGGCTAGTTGACATCGTTTACGGCGTGGACTACCAGGGTATCTAATCCTGTTTGCTCCCCACGCTTTCGCACCTCAGTGTCAGTATGAGCCCAGGTGGTCGCCTTCGCCACTGGTGTTCCTTCCTATATCTACGCATTTCACCGCTACACAGGAAATTCCACCACCCTCTGCCCTACTCTAGCTCGCCAGTTTTGGATGCAGTTCCCAGGTTGAGCCCGGGGATTTCACATCCAACTTAACGAACCACCTACGCGCGCTTTACGCCCAGTAATTCCGATTAACGCTTGCACCCTCTGTATTACCGCGGCTGCTGGCACAGAGTTAGCCGGTGCTTATTCTGTCGGTAACGTCAAAACACTAACGTATTAGGTTAATGCCCTTCCTCCCAACTTAAAGTGCTTTACAATCCGAAGACCTTCTTCACACACGCGGCATGGCTGGATCAGGCTTTCGCCCATTGTCCAATATTCCCCACTGCTGCCTCCCGTAGGAGTCTGGACCGTGTCTCAGTTCCAGTGTGACTGATCATCCTCTCAGACCAGTTACGGATCGTCGCCTTGGTGAGCCATTACCTCACCAACTAGCTAATCCGACCTAGGCTCATCTGATAGCGCAAGGCCCGAAGGTCCCCTGCTTTCTCCCGTAGGACGTATGCGGTATTAGCGTTCCTTTCGAAACGTTGTCCCCCACTACCAGGCAGATTCCTAGGTATTACTCACCCGTCCGCCGCTGAATCAAGGAGCAAGCTCCCGTCATCCGCTCGACTTGCATGTGTTAGGCCTGCCGCCAGCGTTCAATCTGAGCCATGATCAAACTCTTCAGTTCAATACTGCTTGGGTTTTGAGAAAACCCTAAACTTGGCTCAGCAATCTCAAATGACTTATTCGAAGTCTTTCGACTTCTCGTGTAGTCACTTGTGATGCTGATAATCTTTTTGACTATCAGTCTGAGCTCACAAGCACCCACACGAATTGCTTGATTCGATTGTTAAAGAGCGTTGGCTGAAGTCTTTCGCTTCAACCGAGGCGCGCATTCTACGCTTTCCTCAGAGTGTGTCAAGCGTTTATTTTGAAGTTTTTAGCAAAAAGCCTTTCAACTTCAACCGCTTAACTCGCTGCGATCTCTCGTCAGCGGGAGGCGAATTCTACAGCGTTTCAATTCGCTGTCAACCACCTTTTTCACCGCTGCCGATCTTTCGATCGAAGCCCCTCCAGCACCACCTGAAACCGCTAACTCTTTGAAACTCAAGGAGTTTTCGGTTCCGACTACGCCGGAAGTGGGGCGAATTATAGAGAGATAAAACGGCGCGTCAAGGACTTATTTCAACTTTGTTTCAAAAGCAGCGTTCTAGCTATAAGAAGCAAGCTCCATCTGCAAAAAGGAGGGGGCGCTACGCGCCCCCTCTTACAACTTACAGCTTGCCGCTATCGCCCTTCACAGACTCGGGAAAGCGAACTGCGAGGCTTCATGGCTGGCACGTTGCGGCCAGCGCTGGGTGATTGCCTTGCGACGGGTGTAGAAACGCACGCCATCCGGGCCATAGGCATGCAGGTCACCGAACAGCGAACGCTTCCAACCACCGAAGCTGTGGTATGCAACCGGTACTGGCAGCGGCACGTTGACGCCAACCATGCCCACTTCGATCTCGTCACAGAACAGGCGCGCGGCTTCACCATCACGGGTGAAGATGCAGGTGCCGTTGCCGTATTCATGATCGTTGATCAGTTGCATGGCCTCTTCCAGGCTGTTGACCCGAACAACGCACAGTACCGGCCCGAAGATCTCTTCTTTATAGATGCGCATTTCCGGCGTCACGCGGTCGAACAGGGTGCCACCGACAAAGTAGCCATCCTCGTTACCGGCAACGCGGTAGCCACGCCCGTCCACCACCAGTTTCGCACCGGCAGCAACGCCGTCATCGATATAACCCACTACCTTGTCACGGGCAGCAGCGGTAACCAGTGGGCCCATGTCCAGGCCGCACGAGGTGCCGGCACCGATTTTCAGCGCCTTGATCTGAGGTTCGATCTTGGCAATCATCGCATCGGCCACCTGGTCACCCACGCATACGGCAACCGAAATAGCCATGCAACGCTCGCCGCACGAACCATAGGCCGCGCCCATCAATGCGCTCACAGCGTTGTCCAGGTCGGCATCCGGCATCAGCACCGCATGGTTCTTGGCGCCGCCCAGAGCCTGGACGCGCTTGCCGCGCTTGGTACCTTCGGCATAGATGTACTCGGCAATCGGGGTCGAGCCCACGAAGCTCAACGCTTTCACCTCTGGCGCCTCGATCAGCGCGTCCACGGCTTCCTTGTCACCGTGCACCACGTTCAGCACGCCCTTGGGCAGGCCGGCTTCATGCAGCAGTTGGGCGATCAACAGGGTAGAGCTCGGGTCACGCTCCGATGGCTTGAGGATGAAGCAGTTACCGCAGGCAATGGCCAGTGGGTACATCCACAGCGGCACCATGGCCGGGAAGTTGAACGGGGTGATACCGGCAACCACGCCCAACGGCTGGAAGTCGGACCACGCATCGATGTTCGGGCCGACGTTACGGCTGTACTCGCCCTTGAGCACTTCTGGAGCGGCGCAGGCGAATTCGACGTTCTCGATACCGCGCTTGAGTTCACCGGCAGCGTCTTCGAGGGTCTTGCCGTGCTCTTCGCTGATCAGCTGGGAGATACGCGCCTCGTTCTGCTCCAGAAGTTGCTTGAAGCGGAACATCACCTGGGCACGCTTGGCCGGTGGCGTATTGCGCCAGGCCGGGAAAGCGGCCTTGGCCGAGTCGATGGCCTGTTGCACAGTTTGCTTGCTGGCCAGGGCGACCTTGTGGATAGCCTGCCCGGTGGACGGGTTGAAGACATCGGCGGTGCGCGTATCGGCAGCGATCAGCTCGCCGTTGATCAGGTGTTGAACAGTGCTCATGCAGAACTCCAGTAAGAGGTTGTGCACGGACGCGAAAACCCTCGCGTCCGCTTCTTATATATAGGTAGGAATCAAGCGACCTGGTTGATGGCTTCACCGACCGCGTCGAACAGGCGGTCCAGTTCCTGCGGCTGGCTGTTGAAGGTCGGGCCGAACTGCAGGGTGTCGCCACCAAAGCGCACGTAGAAGCCGGCTTGCCACAGTTTCATGGCGATCTCGTACGGACGCACGATGGCATCGCCGTCACGGGGGGCAATCTGGATGGCACCCGCCAGGCCGTAGTTACGAATGTCGATGATGTGCTTGGCACCCTTGACCCCGTGCAGCACTTTCTCGAAATGCGGCGACAGTTCGGCGGCGGCCTGCACCAGGTTTTCCTTCTCCAGCAGATCCAGTGCGGCGATACCGGCAGCACAGGCAACCGGGTGAGCCGAGTAGGTGTAGCCGTGCGGGAACTCCACCGCGTACTCAGGCGTCGGCTGGTTCATGAAGGTCTGGTAGATCTCGCTGCTGGCAATCACCGCGCCCATCGGGATGGCGCCGTTTGTGACCTGCTTGGCGATGCACATCAGGTCCGGGGTCACGCCGAAAGCGTCAGCACCGAACATCGCGCCCATACGGCCGAAACCGGTGATCACCTCGTCGAAGATCAGCAGGATGTTGTGCTGGTCGCAAATTTCGCGCAGGCGCTTCAGGTAGCCCTTCGGTGGTGGCAGTACACCCGCCGAACCTGCCAGCGGCTCAACGATCAGCGCGGCAATGTTCGAGGCGTCATGCAGCTCGATCAGCTTGAGCATTTCATCGGCCAGGGCGATACCACCCTCTTCCGGCATGCCCTTGGTGAACGCATTGCTGGCCAACAGGGTGTGTGGAATATGGTCGACGTCGAGCAGTTGGCCGAACAGTTTGCGGTTGCCGTTGACGCCACCCAGGCTGGTGCCGGCGATGTTCACACCGTGGTAGCCACGGGCACGGCCGATCAGCTTGGTCTTGGTGGCCTGGCCCTTCAGGCGCCAGTAGGCACGCACCATCTTCACCGCGGTGTCGGCGCACTCGGAACCGGAGTTGGTATAGAAGACGTGATTGAGGTTGCCTGGCGTCAGGTCGGTGATCTTCTCGGCCAGCTGGAACGACAGCGGGTGACCGAACTGGAAGGCTGGCGAATAGTCGAGCACGCCCAGCTGACGCGATACCGCTTCCTGAATCTGCTTGCGGGTGTGGCCGGCGCCGCATGTCCACAGGCCAGACAGCGCGTCATAGATCTTGCGACCTTTATCGTCGGTCAGGTAACTGCCTTCGGCGGCGACAATCAGCCGTGGATCGCGCTGAAAATTGCGGTTGGCGGTATAGGGCATCCAGTGGGCGTCCAGCTTGAGCTGGCTGGCCAGACCGACAGGAGCGTTTTCAGGCAGATTCATCGGACAAGTCCTCGCATGGCTATGGGGCAGCAACCGTTGTTGTTGTGCTTACGTTGTCACGGAGATAAAGTCTGGAAAACTCAACTTTTCTAATCTTCAGATAGGCGATCACTAAACTATGAGCCGTCGTCCCGATCCCCTGGCCCAAGTCAGCGATTTTGACATCCGCCTTCTGAAGATCTACCGCAGCGTGGTGGAGTGTGGCGGCTTCTCGGCGGCGGAAAACGTCCTGGGTATCGGTCGTTCGGCCATCAGCCAGCAGATGAGCGACCTGGAGCAACGCCTGGGCTTGCGCCTTTGCCAGCGCGGGCGGGCCGGGTTCTCGCTGACCGAGGAAGGTCGCGAGGTATACCACTCGGCCTTGCAACTGCTCAGCGCCATCGAGAGCTTTCGCACCGAGGTCAACGGCCTGCACCAACACCTGCGTGGCGAGTTGAACATCGGCTTGACCGACAACCTGGTGACCCTTCCGCACATGCGCATCACCCACGCCCTGGCCCAGCTCAAGGACCGTGGCCCGGATGTGCGCATCCAGATCCGCATGATCGCCCCAAGCCAGGTCGAGCAAGGTGTACTCGACGGTAGCCTGCACGTTGGCGTGGTGCCGCAGACCAGCCCACTGTCGGGCCTGGAATACCAACCCCTGTACAGCGAACGTTCGCTGCTTTACTGCGCGGTCGGCCATCCGTTGTTCTACGCCGACGACCGCCAGTTGGACGACGAACGCCTCAACACCCAGGACGCCATCGCCCCGACCTTCCGCCTGCCGGCCGATGTCCAGGCGCATTATCAGGCCCTGAACTGCACCGCCAGCGCCTCGGACCGCGAAGGCATGGCGTTTTTGATCCTGACCGGCCGCTACATCGGCTACCTGCCCGATCACTACGCCAGCTTCTGGGTGCAACAGGGCCGATTGCGCGCCCTGAAGCCTGCGCAGCGCTTTTACGACCTGAGCCTGTGCTGGGTTACGCGCAAGGGCCGGCGCCCGCACCTGGTGCTGGAGAGTTTTCTGGAGGCCCTGGCGGCTACTCGCTGAGCGCTAATGCTGGTAGGTTAGCCAGTCACAAGTGATACCCCTTGCCTTGTCTGGAACCGTCCATGTCACTCGAAGTCCCTGCGCATCGCCTCAACGCCCCGGGCAAGCCCGCCGGCCGCATCCGTCAGAAGAACGAGCAAGCCATTATCCAGGCCGCCGAGGACGAGTTCGCCCGACACGGCTTCAAGGGCACCAGCATGAACACCATCGCCCTCAAGGCCGGCCTGCCCAAAGCCAACCTGCACTACTACTTCACCAACAAGCTTGGCTTGTACGTGGCAGTGCTGAGCAACATCATCGAGTTGTGGGACAGCACCTTCAACGCCTTGAGCGTCGAGGACGATCCGGCCCAGGCCTTGAGCAGCTACATCCGTACCAAAATGGAGTTCTCGCGGCGCAACCCGCAGGCCTCGCGGATCTTCGCCATGGAGGTGATCAGCGGCGGCCAGTGCCTGAGCGACTACTTCAGCCAGGACTACCGCGACTGGTTCAAGGGCCGTGCCGCAGTGTTCCAGGCCTGGATCGACGCCGGCAAGATGGACCCGGTCGACCCCGTGCACCTGATTTTCCTGCTGTGGGGCAGCACCCAGCACTACGCCGACTTCGCGACCCAGATCTGCCAGGTCACCGGCCGTAGCCGCCTGACCAAGCAGGACATGGAAGATGCCAGCAACAACCTTATCCACATCATCCTCAAGGGCTGCGGCCTGAAACTTCCCGACTGAACCTGCGTTTATGCCTTTTACCCTGCTCGAAACGTGCGAATTTCGCGAAGAAATTCGCAAGAGCCGCTTCATCACCCTGGCGGCGCCGATCAACAGCCCCGCCGAGGCCATGGACTTCATTGAGCGGCACAGCGACCTGGCGGCCACCCACAACTGCTGGGCCTGGAAGATCGGCGCGCAATACCGCAGCAGTGACGACGGCGAGCCGGGCGGTACCGCCGGACGGCCGATCCTGGCCGCCATCGAGGCGCAGGACTGCGATCAGGTCGTGGTGCTGGTGATTCGCTGGTACGGCGGTATTCAGCTGGGTACCGGTGGGCTGGCCCGCGCCTATGGCGGCGGCGCCAACAAGTGCTTGCAGCAGGCAGAAAAGCGCTTGCTGGTCAGCCGCACCGAAGTCAGTTGCAGCTGCAGCTTCAGCGAACTGGCCCTGCTCAAACTGCGAGTCGCCGAAGCCGACGGCCTGGTGCTGGAGGAAGATTTCACCGCCAATGGCGTCGATCTGCGCCTGGCGCTGGGTGAAGAACATATCGAAGCGCTGCAACGCCAGTTGGCCGACCTGAGCCGGGGCCGGATCCTGCTCGAAAGACACTGATCAATTGCCCACATTCACTGTGGGCCCGGCTGTGGATAAGCTCTGGGCATTTGCTTGCACGCCTTTAAATCCGTGGTCTCCAGGCAAACGATCATATTTTGATCAAGATTTGATGACAGCGTCCGAACCGCCTGAAAATCAGTTAGTTATCCCCATTTATAGCCCTTGGAAAGGAGCCTGCCGGCGTTTATATCCACCGCCAGCGCTTGCTCACAATAACTGTGGAGCAAACTGTGGATAAGCCGTGCACCCCTGTGCCAGCGCCCCATCCGGCCACGGCTTGGCTAGACTGGTTATTCTTTGATCAATTGCTGACCCACTGAAAGGAGTTCCCCATGCCCTCGAACAAAACCGCCCTGATCATCGGCGCCTCACGCGGCCTCGGGCTTGGACTGGTGCAACGCTTGCGCGAAGACGGCTGGGATGTCGTTGCGACGGTTCGCGATCCGGCAAAAGCACCGGCGCTGGCGGCGGTGGCCGGGGTCAAGGTGCAGACCCTGGAAATGAACAGCACCGAGCAACTCGATGCCCTGCAACAGCAGCTCGCCGGCCAGACCTTCGACCTGCTGTTCGTCAACGCCGGGGTCAAAGGCCCGGATGATCAAAACCCTGAAAACGCGCAACTGGCCGATGTCGGCGACTTGTTCATGACCAACAGCGTGGCGCCGATTCGCGTGGCCCAGCGCTTCGCCCCCCAGATCAATCCGGCAGGCGGCGTAATCGCCTTCATGAGCTCGGTACTGGGCAGCATCACCATTCCCGACGCCCCGGAAATGGCCCTGTACAAGGCCAGCAAGGCGGCCCTGAACTCGATGATCAACAGCTTCGTCGTGCAACTGGGCGAGACCAGCCTAACCGTCCTGGCGATGCACCCGGGCTGGGTAAAAACCGACATGGGCGGCGACGGCGCCGACATCGATGTAGCCACCAGCACCCGCGGGATGCTCGAACAGGTCAAGGCCCAGGCTGGCAAAGGCGGCCTGGCGTTCATTAATTACAAAGGGGAAACGCTGATCTGGTAGGCCCTCACAGGCCAAGCACCGCCAGCATGATGAAGGTGGCGAACAGGACGAAGTGAGTCATCCCCTCGATGGCGTTGGTTTCGCCATCGTTGAGGTTGATTGCACTGACGATCAGGGTGATGAAAATCATCACGGTCTGGACCGGCGTCATCGCCATCTGGAAGGGCTGGCCAGTGTAGAGCGCCATGGCTTCCATCAACGGAACGGTCAATATCACCGTGGACAGCGAAGCACCCAGGGCGATATTGACCACCGACTGCATGCGATTGGCCAACGCCGCGCGCAGGGCAGTGAGAATTTCCGGCGCGGCGGAAATCGCGGCCACCACAATCGCCATCAGCACGGGCGGAGCACCGCTGCCCTCCAGCCCATATCCCAACGGGTGCGACATGGTTTCGGCCAACACCCCGATAATCACCACCCCGGCCACCAGGATGAAGATCGAGCGGACCTTGTTCACCGGCACCTGCGAGGGATTGCGGCGTTTCTTTTGTGGATAGCTGTAGCTGAAAAAGTAACTGTGCGGGCCAACCTGCATGCGCAGGAACAAGGCATACAACAGCAACATCGCGGCAATCGTGAAGGCTGAATACAGCTTCCAATCGGCGCGCGGAATGAACTCCGGTACCACCATCGACACGCCCATGGCGGTCATGATCATCACGCTGTAGGTACGCGCCGAATCATCGTTGTATGGCTGCTCTCCATGCTTGAGCCCGCCCATCAACGCCGCCAGCCCGAGGATCCCGTTGATATCGAGCATCACTGCCGAATAGATAGTGTCGCGCACCAGGGTGGGTGACGGCTGGTTGCTCATCATGATGGCCAGCACCAGCACCTCGACCATCACCGCAGACAGGGTCAGAATCATCGTGCCGTAAGGGTCGCCGACCTTCTCGGCCAGTTGCTCGGCATGCTGGGCCACCCGCATCGACGCGCAGATGATCGCCACCACCAGCACCAGGCCCGACAGCAGCGCCACGGCATGGCCGTGGCCCAGCAACTGTGCCTGCAGCGGCCAGGCTGCAACGGCCAGCAGCAACGCAAGCAACAGGGGTTTTTCCTGGTTGATCAGGGCAAGCATCGGCAGGCCGCTTCCATTGGCTAGAGGCAAGGAGACTGTAGTCACTGTAGAAGGTTTAGGCGGTGGTCCGTCTGGTCAGCTTTGTGCGCCAGTGCCGGGCAACCCTGTAGAATGGCGCCAACCGCACCTGATGAGACACAGACGTTATGTATGACTGGCTGAACGCGCTGCCCAAGGCAGAATTGCACCTGCACCTGGAAGGATCGCTGGAGCCCGAGTTGCTGTTCGCCCTGGCCGAGCGCAACAAGATCGCCCTACCCTGGAACGATGTCGAAGCCCTGCGCGCAGCCTATGCGTTCAACAACCTGCAGGAGTTTCTCGACCTCTATTACCAGGGTGCCGATGTACTGCGCACCGAGCAGGACTTCTACGACCTGACCTGGGCCTACCTGCAACGCTGCAAGGCTCAGAACGTGATTCACACCGAACCGTTCTTCGACCCGCAGACCCACACCGACCGCGGCATCCCGTTCGAGGTGGTACTCAATGGCATCAGCCGCGCCCTCAAGGATGGCCAGCAGCGGCTGGGCATCAGCAGCGGCTTGATCCTGAGCTTCCTGCGTCACCTGAGCGAAGACGAAGCGCACAAGACCCTCGATCAGGCCCTGCCGTTTCGCGACGCCTTCATTGCCGTCGGCCTGGACAGCTCGGAGATGGGGCACCCGCCGAGCAAGTTCCAGCGCGTGTTCGACCGCGCCCGCAGCGAAGGCTTCCTGACCGTTGCCCACGCAGGTGAGGAAGGCCCGCCCGAGTACATCTGGGAAGCCATCGACCTGCTCAAGATCCAGCGCATCGACCATGGCGTACGCGCCATCGAAGACGAACGCCTGATGCAACGCATCATCGATGAGCAAATCCCGCTGACGGTGTGCCCGCTGTCCAATACCAAGCTGTGCGTGTTCGACCACATGAGCCAGCACAACATCCTCGACATGCTCGAACGCGGCGTGAAGGTGACGGTGAATTCCGATGACCCGGCTTATTTTGGCGGCTACGTCACCGAAAACTTCCATGCCCTGCATACCCACCTGGGGATGACCCAGGACCAGGCCAAACGCCTGGCCCAGAACAGCCTCGATGCGCGACTGATCAAACCCTGAACCCGCTCCTGCAGGTTTCAGCCGGCGGTCTTGAGGGCCGTCGGTTCGGCTATCCGGTTGATCTGGTGCAAGCCGATCGCTGTGATATGCAGCCTGCGCGAGGTCTCGCTCTCGCGTATCCAGCTTGATTGCATGAACAGCTTCAGCAGGCTGCTGCCCAATGCGCCTCCAAGATGCGGGCGGTGATCGCTCCACTCGCTGCAACAACGGCAACTACTGAAACTTCGGCGCTGATGCTGCGCCAGCGCCTCGATGAAGATGCCGTAACCGGCAAACTGTGCCCGCCCCTCCAGCGTGACCTCGATCTGATGTTCAAGCCCTTCCAGCCATCCGGCATCGAACAACCGTTGATACAGGTCTGCCGCAAGCTCCCCGCCTAGATGATCGCCGCACAATCGTGCCCTGCGCATGGACAGCGGTATACCCGTCACGCCCTGCTCCAGGCTTGCCTCGCGCGAGATCACCTGCACACTGGCCAGGGCCTCCACTGCAGCGCCGACTTCCGGGCCGGCCAGCCTGAAATAGCGCTTTCGCCCCCGGGGTTCGAGCTTGAGCAGACCACTGGCCGACAAGCGGGCCAGGTGAGCGCACGCCGAAGAAGGGGTCAATCCGGCCAGGTGGGCCAACTCATCGGAAGGCCGTGCCATGCCGTCGATCAAGGCCCAGAGCATTGCACTGCGTTTAGGGTCGGCGAGCAGGCTGGCGATCTGGCTGATACTTGTTACAGGTTTCATATCTCAACTCCCTGAGAGATCACGACTGCTATCGAATGAATAACCATGCCAGCAGCACTTATCTGCGAGGTACCCGATGCCAGAAAAGCAGGAAGTTGAAGTTACAGACGCCGGTTGCGCGCGCAGCAATCAATCGGTTGGCCTACAAGCAGCCTGTATTGCGCCTCAGACAGCATTCGAGTGAGAAGCGTTACTTACCGACCCTTGGCATGGAAGTGTCTCTCGCTGGAAATGACTGCTGCAGCGATTATAAGCCGCTTTACGCGCGCGATTATCGAGCCTAGGGGCGCTGGTGGGGTCAAACAAAGCCTGTTCTTGCAAACCTTGGACAGGCCGATCTACGAAGCCACAAATTGTTCAGTTTGAAAAAACTGTGTCGAGCCGCGCCGGGTATATCTGTTCTTCGCATACTCAATAAACGGCAACAAAAAATGAGCGATAAAACCTACATCAAACTTAACTACAAGCCACACACTAAATAGCAAGTTCCGAACTCTCAATCATGCTGCCGCCCGCGTTGCTCGAGCAGCGCCTGGCAACGCAGCCGAAGCATATTGAGCAGCAGCTGGACCGGTTTGCCCAATTGCGCACGATGCGTGCACATCAGGTTGAAGGGCGCCGGCTCACCCGGCAGGTGCCCCAGCAGCAATTTCAACCGCCCTTCCTGGATATCCGTCGCCACATCCAGCCATGACTTGTAGGCGATGCCCTGGCCGGCCAGGGCCCAACGGCGAACCACGTCTGCATCGTCGCAGAAGCGATCGCCGCGAACCGTCAGGCCCACTTCATTCGGCCCCTGACCAAAACGCCAATGGTCGTGTACCCGGGAGCCCAGTTGGTACATCAGGCAGTTGTGCTGCGCCAGCTGCGCCACTTCCCTCGGCTCGCCATGCCGCGCCACGTAGGCCGGGGATGCGCAGAGCACGCGGCGGTTGTCGGGACATACCGGCAGCGCCACCAGGCTCGAATCCTCCGGCGCGCCATAGCGCAGGGCAACATCGGCGGCCTGGCGAAACAGGTCGGCATTGCGATCCCCCAACAGCAGGCGAACCGATAGCTTCGGGTGCTCGCGCTGCAACTCGTCGAGCCAGGGCAACAACACATTGCGACCAAAATCCGACGGTGCAGACAACTGCAGTACCCCGCTCACCTGGTCCTGCCCCTGGGCCAGCAGGCGCTGCCCCTCCTCCAGGCTGGCCAGCGCGGTGCGGGCATGGCCGAGAAAGCCTTCGCCCTCGGCCGTCAGGCGCAGGTTGCGCGTGGAGCGCGCCAGCAGGCGCGCGCCCAATTGTGCCTCCAGCCGCTTGAGCGCCGCGCTGGCCACCGCAGGCGACAGGTCGAGCAAGCGTGCCGCAGCCGACAAGCTGCCCAGCTCCGCCGCACGGACAAACAACAGCAAGTCATCGAGTCGCACCGCCCGGGCCCCATTAACAAAAAATTATTGAAAGTATCTGTGGTTTTATCGGCTTTTAACCAGAAGTGAAAGCACCAATCATGGCGTCCATCCAATCCCCCTGAGGACGACAGTCATGAAAGCCATTGCCTACTACCACTCCCTGCCCATCACCGACCCCGCCTCTCTGCAAGACATCGAACTGCCCGCCCCCGAGCCAGGTCCGCGGGACCTGCTGGTAGAAGTACGCGCCATCTCGGTGAACCCAGTGGACACCAAGGTTCGCCAGAACGTACAGCCCGACGCGGGTGCAGCCAAGGTGCTGGGGTGGGATGTGGCCGGTGTGGTCAAGGCGGTGGGCAGTGAAGTCACCCTGTTCCAGCCAGGCGACAAGGTCTACTACGCCGGTTCCATCGCCCGGGCCGGGGGCAACAGCGAACTGCACGTCGTCGACGAGCGCATCGTCGGCCATATGCCCAGGACCCTGAGTTTTGCCGAAGCTGCCGCCCTGCCGCTGACCGCGATCACCGCCTGGGAGTTGCTGTTCGAGCGCCTGCAGGTTGCGCAAGGCCAGGACGACCTGGGCCAACGCTTGTTGATCGTCGGCGCCGCAGGAGGGGTGGGCTCGATCCTCACCCAGTTGGCCAGCCAACTGACCGGCCTGACCGTGATCGGCTCCGCCTCCCGCGAGCAGACCCAGGCGTGGGTTCGCCAATTGGGCGCCGATTGTGTGGTCGACCACAGCCAGCCCCTGGCCGAGGCCCTCAAGGCGCAAGGTATCGAGCAGGTCACTCACGTGGCCAGCCTGACCCAGACCGACCAGCACCTGGCTCAACTGGTCGAAGCCCTGGCGCCCCAGGGTAAATTGGCCCTGATCGACGACCCCAAGCAACTGGACGTCGGCCTGCTCAAGCGCAAGAGCCTGTCGCTGCACTGGGAGTTCATGTACACCCGTTCGCTGTTCGAAACCGCCGACATGATCGAACAGCACAAGCTGCTCAACCGGGTCGCCGAGCTGATCGACGCCGGTACCCTCAAGACCACCCTGGGCGAGCATTTCGGCACCATCAACGCGGCCAACCTGCGCCGCGCCCACGCCCTGCTGGAAAGCGGTGCGGCCAAGGGCAAGATCGTGCTCGAAGGCTTCTAGAACAGAACGCCCACCCCGGAGCCGGGGTGGGCGTGACCGTCAGTCCGACAACTGACGCAGGTCATTCCCCTGCAAGCAGGCAGCGCTACAATTCTTCAGCCAACGCCAACCGCAGGTATGCAGCGATGATTATTCAAGTCAGTGCATCAGCCCAGAAACCAGGCTGCCCGTGGCAGGTTCGACTCGACCAGCATGTGGTGAGTTTTCGCAGCGAGGCCGAAGCCCGCGCCTTCGTCAGCACCCTGCAAGCCCGCCTGCAGGCACCGCACCCACTCAAACAGGCCGGCTGAGCTGCAAGCGACGCGTGGCCATGGCCACTGCGCACGCTGCCAGGCCACACAGGCTGATGACCAGCGCCATCGGCACTGCGCTGCCATCGTGCAGCACCCCCACCAAGGCCGCCGCCCCGGCGGCAACGCTGAACTGTATGCAACCGAGCAACGCCGAGGCGCTCCCGGCGCGTGCGCCTTGCCCGCTCATCGCACAGGCCGAGGCATTGGGAATGATGCAACCCAGGCTCGCCACACAAACGAACAGCGGAATCAGCAACGGCCAGAGCGCCGCCGGATGCAGCGCCGTGACCGCCAGTAGCGACAGCCCCGCCCCCAGGTAGACCCACACCGTGCGTGCCAGCAGGAACGCCGGCCCGCGCTTGGCCAGCAGCCGCGCATTGACCTGCGCCACCAGGATGAAGCCCGCAGCGTTGCTGCCGAACAGCCAGCCGTAGTGCTCGGCGGGCACGCCATAGAGCTTGATGAAGACAAACGGTGAGCCGGCGATGTAGGCAAACATCCCGGCAATGGCGATGCCCCCGGTCAGGGCATGCCCGAGGAAGATCCGGTCCTTGAGCAGGCGTCCATACTGGCGCAGCGCACCCGAAAGCGGCTGGCGCGGCTGATTGGCCGGCAGGCTCTCCGGCAGGCCCATGGCGACCGCCAGGGTGCACAGCGCACTGAACACAGTCAGGGCGAGGAAGATCGACTGCCAGCCGTACAGATTGACCATCACCCCGCCGAGCATCGGCGCCAGGATCGGTGCCAGACCCATCACCAGCATCAACTGGGAAAACACCTTGGCCGATGCCACCGCATCGCATTTGTCGCTGACAATCGCCCGCGACAACACCATCCCCGCGCAGCCGCCAAGGGCCTGGACAAAGCGCGCGACGATCAGTGCATCAAGGTTGGGGGCAAAGGCGCAGGCCACGGACGCCAACGTAAACAGCGTCACACCGACCAGCAGCGGAATCCTGCGACCGAAACGGTCGGCCACCGGACCATACGCCAACTGGCCGATCGACAGGCCCAGAAAATAGGCTGCCAGGGTGGTCTGGATGTGTTTTTCGTCGGTACCGAACGCCAGCGCCATGGCCGGGAAGCCTGGCAAGTAGAAGTCGATCGCCAGGGGCCCGAACGCACTGAGGGCGCCCAGAATCAGGATGGTTCGCAGGTTCATCGGAAATCCATAGCAGGCTAAGCAAGTCTGCTAGTCTAACCGTCCTTCCGGGGTTGCGCTGCGAAGAGTTGGGCCCGCGCATGAATCTTGATCTCGGCGCGGGCCATCGGGGTCAGACCGCTTCGGCCTGATAGCCCTCTTCGCGGATCAGTTCAAGAATCTGCGGGGCTTGCAGCGAGCTCTGTACCTTGACCTGCTTCTGGGCCAGATCGACTTCGACAATGGCTGCTTCATCCTGGGCCTGAACAGCACGGGTCACGGCCTTGACGCAATGGCCGCAGGTCATTCCTTGAACGTTGAACACTTGCATGGTGATTGCCTCCTGTGGATTTGAGCGCAGTTTCAAGCTTGCCATCGGGACAAGGTCAAGACTTTCGTCACGCTGCCGGGCTGGAAATCATTCACCGTGTCGGCCAAGCTGCGAGCCTGACGATTGACGATGCAGGAGTTTCATTTCATGCGCAGGGCAGCTTTCGGCCTTTTTGGCCTGTTGGGTATTGTCGGTCTGCTTCCACAGGCTGGCGCCGCAGGGCCGAGCGACTACAGCATTCTGATCATCTCGCGCGAACGCCTCGAAGTAGCGACATCGTGCGAGATCGGCGTGTACATCAATGATCAACTGGCGGGCCGGCTGTTCCAGGAGCAGTCGACCTCGTTCAACCTGCCGGCAGGCGAGCTCGACGTGCGCCTGCGCTACTTGCCTGGGCAAGTGCCGGGTTGCCAGCCCGGGATCGAGAACCAGCGCAGCACCCACTTGAAGCTGGCAGCCGGCCAGATCAACAAATACCGCATTGCTGTCGATCAGAATGGCCTCACGTTGATAAGAGCCGGCCTGGGCTATTGACCTTACCTGCATGGCAAGGTTGATGCTGGTGGCCCGTCCAAGGAGGAGTGCCAATGTCTGCATCTACCACGTACGCTCTGCCGCTCAAGGCCTGGAAACCCGAAACCCCACGACAGGACGATGCCTCATGAATATCGGACAAGCTGCTCGCCGTTCCGGGTTGAGCGCCAAGATGATCCGCTACTACGAGTCCATCGGCCTGCTCAAGCCGGCCCTGCGCAGCGACAGTGGCTATCGCCTGTACTCGCAGGACGACCTGCACAGCCTGGCGTTCATCAAGCGTTCGCGTGACCTGGGGTTTTCGCTGGAGGAGGTGGCCCGGCTGCTGACCCTGTGGCAGGACCGCCAGCGCGCCAGTGCCGACGTCAAGGCCCTGGCCAGCCAGCACATCGACGACTTGAACCGGCGTATCGAAGAACTGGTGAGCCTGCGCGATACCTTGAGCGAGCTGGTCGCCCACTGCCAGGGCGACGACCGCCCCGACTGCCCGATCCTCAAGGACCTGGCAGCCGGCGCCAGTTGCTGTCACTGACGCATCACTGCATCCAGGGCGGCGCGGGCTCTTCGTCCTTGCTCGAACCCCGTTCGGCGTCGTCCCTGGCGGCACGCCGGCGGGCTTCGTCGATACGGGCGGCGTCGATCTCGCGCATGACCCCGTCGACATCGGCAGTGTGCTCGTCGTCCTTGTACTGGCCGGTCAGTTCAGTCTCCGGCAGCAACTCGCCGGCCTGATACAGGGCCCACATTTCCCGGGCAAAGCGGGTTTGCTTGAGCTCCGGGGCGAAGCGACCGAAATAGGCCGCCATGTTGCCGACATCGCGCTCGAGCATGCTGAAGGCGTGGTTGTTGCCTGCCGCATCCACCGCCTGGGGCAGGTCGATGATCACCGGGCCGTCCGGGCCCAACAGCACGTTGAATTCCGACAGGTCGCCATGTACCAGGCCGGTGCAGAGCATCAGCACGATCTGGCGGATCACAAAGGCGTGGTACTCGCGCGCCTGGTCCGGCTCCAGGTGTACATCGTTGAGCCGCGGCGCGGCATCGCCGTATTCGTCGGCCACCAGCTCCATCAGCAGTACACCGTCGAGGAAGTCATAGGGCCGGGGTACCCGTACACCGGCATTGGCCAGGCGGAACAGGGCGGCCACCTCGGCATTCTGCCAGGCGTCTTCGGCCTCTTTTTTACCGTACTTGGAGCCCTTGGCCATGGCCCGGGCCTGGCGGCTATTGCGAACCTTGCGCCCTTCCTGGTATTCGGCGGCCTGGCGGAAGCTGCGTTTGTTGGCCTCTTTGTAGACCTTGGCACAACGCAGTTCCAGACCGCAGCGCACCACGTACACAGCGGCCTCCTTGCCACTCATCAGTGGTCGCAATACTTCGTCGACCAGTCCATCTTCAACCAGTGGTTCAATACGTTTTGGAGTCTTCATCGGCTTTTGTCGGGGGTCCTGTTCTGCCAGACACATGGATTTTTGTAGGTCACCGGTACTGCACCGGATTGTCGCTGTATCAAGACCGCTCTGCGTTGTATCGACAAACCGTCCGACTTGCCATTGTTTTTGTAACTCCGGGTGCACAAACGTTCACAAAAATCCTTGGAATTCGTTGCCCTTCACAGGCGCAGGCCTCCGGGGGTCATGCCAAAAAGGCCCTTGAAGGCGGCGATATAGGCCGATGTCGAGTCATAGCCGCAACCCAGCGCAGCGTCGGTGACGCTCTGCCCCGCTTCGAGGGCCGTCAGCGACGACAACAGTCGCATGCGTTGGCGCCAGCCCCGGAAGCTCAAGCCGGTTTCACGCTGGAACAGCCGCATCAGGGTCTTTTCCGAAGTATTGAGGTGCTGCGCCCACTGGCCGAGGGTTTGCCCGTGTTCGGGGTGCTCGAGCAATTGATTGCACAGCGCCAGCAAGCGCGGGTTTTGCGGCAGTGGCAAAGAAAACCCCACTTGCGGCAGGGCCTGCAACTGATCGAGCAATACCCCCACCAGCCGCGCCTCGGCGCTGTCGCCCTCGGGATAGGCCACCGGCAGCAGGCAGAACTGCTTGATCAGTTCGCGAGCAAGCGGGGTGACTTCCAGTACCCGGCACTGCTCCGCGGCCCAGGGACACGCGTCGCGCTGAACATACAGGCTGCGCATTTCGGCCCGCATCGAGGTTTCTACCTCATGCTCGACGCCGGCCGGAATCCACACTCCCCACTGTGGCGGGGCAAAATAACTGCCCTCGGCGGTGCGTACGCCGAGCACCCCGCTGATCGCGTACGAAAACTGCACCCAGTCATGCCGGTGGCGCGTGGTCCAGGAACCGGCGCTCAGACTTTCGGCCCGTGCATACACAGGCCTGGGCAAGCGCTCCAGGGCAGGAATCGGACGAGGGTGCTGTTTTTGTCCGTTTGTCGGCATCGCTTGGCCTTATGTCGCAAGACGGCATCGTTCAGCGCAGCGTAGCCTCTTGCCTCATTGATTACAAAATGATTCGAAGGCCCGCCCATGCAAGCGCTCAAGCACCTCAAACGCGTGGTGACCGACTGGTTCCTCTGCGGCATGTTCCTCGCCACCTTCCTGGCCTGGCTGTTCCCGAAGTTCGGCAGCAGCGGCGGCACGATGCATGCCGAATACGTGATCAACATCGGCGTGTTCCTGGTGTTCTTCCTGCACGGCATCAACCTGTCCAGCGAACAGATCCGCCATGGTCTCAAGAACGGGCGCCTGCACCTGATGGTTCAGGGCTTTACCTTCGTGGTCTTTCCGCTGATCTGGTGGCTGGCAGACACCGTGCTCGGCAACCAGGTGCCGGCGCTTTTGATGCTGGGCTTTTTCTACCTGTGCGCCCTGCCCTCGACCATCTCGTCCTCTGTGGCCCTGACGGGCAGTGCAGGCGGCAATGTGCCGGCGGCGATTCTCAACGCCAGCTTGTCCAGCGTCCTCGGCATCTTCATCACCCCCTGGCTGGTCAGCCTGGTGGTAGGCACCGGCAGCGGCGGCATCGACCTGGGGGCTACCCTGCTCGACCTCTGCGTACTGCTGCTGGTGCCGCTCTTGCTCGGCCAGCTGCTGCGCCCGTGGCTGGGCCGCTTCTTCGCCCGGCACAAGCGCTACACCAACGTGATGGACAAGCTGGTGATTCTGCTGCTGGTGTATGCCGCGTTCTGCAACTCGATGGTGTCCGGCATGTGGCACCAGCAAGGCAACGCTGTGCTGCTCACCGCCCTGCTGGGCAGCGCCTCGCTGCTGGCCGTGATCCTGTGGATGACCACCCGCACCGCACGGGCCCTGCATTTGAGCCCCGCCGACGAAGTGGCGGCGGTGTTCTGCGCCAGCAAGAAGTCCCTGGCCGCCGGTGCGCCGATGGCCGCACTGATTTTCGGTGCGCACCCGGGGCTGGGCTTGATCCTGCTGCCGATCATGATCTACCACCCACTGCAGCTGATCGTCTGCTCGATCATGGCCGAGCACTATGCCAATCGCCCGGCCCCGGTCGAAGCAGCGACGCTGGTCAGCGCTCGATGATCGCCGTTACGCCCTGACCGCCGGCGGCGCAGATGGAAATCAGGCCACGGCCCTTGCCTGCCGTGGCCAGTAGCTTGGCCAGGTTGGCCAGGATGCGCCCTCCGGTGGCGGCGAACGGATGTCCGGCCGCCAACGAGCTGCCCTTGACGTTGAGCTTGCTGCGATCGATGGCCCCCAGCGGCTCGCTCAGGCCCAGCTTGCGCTGGCAGTAGTCGGGGTCTTCCCAGGCCTTGAGGGTGCACAGCACCTGGGCGGCGAAGGCTTCGTGGATCTCGTAGTAGTCAAAATCCTGCAGGCTCAGGCCATTGCGCGCCAGCAGGCGGGGTACTGCGTAGGCCGGCGCCATCAGCAGCCCTTCCTGGCCTTTGACGAAATCCACCGCGGCGGTTTTGCCATCGACAAGGTACGCCAACACCTCAAGGTTGTGCTCGCGTGCCCAGTCTTCGCTGCCCAGCAATACCACCGAGGCGCCGTCGGTCAGCGGCGTGGAGTTGCCCGCGGTCAGGGTGCCTTTCTCGCTGCGCTCGAAGGCAGGCTTGAGGCTGGCGAGCTTCTCCAGGGTCAGGTCGGCGCGCAGGTTGTTGTCGCGGGTCAGGCCGAGGAACGGCGTGAGCAGATCGTCATGCCAGCCTTCGGCATAGGCGGCTGCCATGCGCTGGTGACTGAGCAGGGCCAGGGCGTCCTGATCCTGTCGGGGGATCTGCCAGGTCTGCGCCATCAACTCGCAATGCTGCCCCATGGACAGCCCCGTGCGTGGCTCGCCATTGCGCGGCAGCTCGGGCTTGAGGTGCCCCGGGCGCAGCTTGAGCAAGGCCTTGAGCTTGTCGGCCGTAGTCTTGCCACGGTTGGCCTGGAGCAGAATCCGCCGCAAGCCTTCATTCACCGCAATGGGCGCATCGGAGGTGGTATCGACGCCACCGGCAATACCGCTGTCGATCTGTCCCAGGGCGATCTTGTTGGCCACCTGTATCGCCGTTTCAAGGCCCGTGCCGCAGGCCTGCTGCAGGTCGTAGGCCGGGGTCTGCGCCGACAGGCGCGAGCCCAGCACGCATTCGCGGGTCAGGTTCATGTCCCGTGAATGCTTGAGCACCGCTCCGGCGGCCACCTCGCCCAGCTGCAGGCCATGCAGGCCATATCGCTCGATCAGCCCTTCGAGGGCTGCCGTGAGCATCGCCTGGTTGCTGGCCGTGGCGTAGGCGCCGTTGGAACGAGCGAAGGGAATTCGATTGCCGCCAATGATCGCGACCCGGCGCAGTGAGCGCATGCGTAATGTCCTCTTTAATCAGCAAACAGTCCGCTACAGCGTAGGTGTTTTTTGCGCAGGCGAACGACCAACGGCCAATCATGGTCCACACTTTGAAGCTTATTTCAGGGAGACGCGCACATGAGCGACCGCTATATCGACTTCGCCAACTCCGACCTCGGCCGCCGTCTGGTGGGAGCCGTCGGTTTGCCCAGCCCGGCGCGCCTGGAACGTTGGGAGGCCGGTCGCCTGCGGCCGGTAGATGGCGCCCTGCTGCTGGGGGGAGGCCCCTTGGCGAACAAGGTCGAGGCATTCGCCCAGCGCCTGACCGACGACGTGTACGGCTTCGCCAGCCCCGACCTGAGTGCCACCGAATGGGTGGCCGGGCTCGGTCCCAAGCTCAAGGCCGTGGTCTTCGATGCCAGCGAACTGGTCGACACCGACCAGCTCAAGCAATTGCGTGAATTCTTCCAGCCAATCCTGCGCAGCCTGGCCCCCAGCGCCCATGTGCTGATACTCGGTCGGGCGCCGGAACAGCTCGATGACCCACTGGCCCAGGTCACCCAGCGCGCCCTCGAAGGCTTCAGCCGCTCCCTGGCCAAGGAACTGCGAGCCGGCGCTACCTTGCAACTGCTGTATGTCAGCGATGCGGGCGAAGACCAGCTCGAAGGTGCCCTGCGCTTTTTCCTGTCGCCCAAGAGCGCCTTTATCTCAGGCCAAGTGCTGCGCCTGGACGCCTGTGCCAGCACCGTGCAGGACTGGACCCGCCCCTTGGCCGGGCGCAAGGCCCTGGTCACGGGCGCCGCCCGGGGTATCGGTGCGGCCATTGCCGAAACCCTGACCCGCGATGGTGCCGAGGTGGTGTTGCTCGATGTGCCCCAGGCCAAGGCCGACCTCGAAGCCCTGGCCGCGCGCCTGGGCGGCCGCAGCCTGGTCCTGGACATCTGCGCGGCCGACGCCCCGGCGCAATTGACCGAGGGGCTGCCCGACGGCATCGACATCGTGGTCCATAACGCCGGCATCACCCGCGACAAGACCCTGGCCAACATGACCCCCGAATACTGGGACTCGGTATTGGCGGTCAACCTCAAGGCCCCCCAGCTCCTGACCCAGGCCCTGTTCGACAGCGGCGCCCTGCATGACAACGCCCGCATCGTATTGCTGGCCTCGATCAGCGGCATCGCCGGCAACCGCGGGCAATCCAACTATGCCGCCAGCAAGGCCGGGCTGATTGGCCTCGCCCAGGCCTGGGCGCCGAAACTGGCCGAACGCGGTGGCAGTATCAATGCCGTGGCCCCCGGCTTCATCGAGACCCGCATGACCGCTGCCATTCCCTTCGCCTTGCGTGAAGCCGGGCGGCGCATGAGCTCCCTGGGCCAGGGTGGTTTGCCCCAGGATGTCGCCGAAGCCGTGGCATGGCTGGCGCAACCGGGTACCGGTGCGGTCAATGGCCAGGTACTGCGGGTATGCGGCCAGGCCGTGATGGGAGCTTGAACATGACACCAAAGTGGCACGACCTGAGCAGCACCGCCGCGTTGTCCGGCCTGTACCTGCGCGCCGCACGCAAGCGCAAGATCACTGGCGACACCCTGCCCGAGGAAGGTTTGCGCTGCTACCTGGAGGTCGACCCGAAGCAGCTCGAAGCGTACCGCAAGCTCTGTCACTTCAGTGACGACGGGCGCCTGCCGCCCACCTTCCCCCATGTGATGGCTTTTGCCCTGCAACTGCAGTTGCTGACCGAAAAAAACTTCCCCTTCCCCTTGCTCGGCCTGGTGCACCTGCACAACAGCATTCGCGTGATACGACCCCTGGGTGGAATCAGCCGCTTGCGCTTCAGCGTGCAGGTGCAAAACCTGCAGCCCCACGAGAAGGGCGGCACCTTCGACCTGGTCACAGAGGCCTCCGACGGCCTCGGGCCGATCTGGTCCGAAACCAGCCGCATGCTGTGTCGCGGGCTGAAGCTCGAGGGTGAGCCTGCCCTCGGCGAGGCACCTGCCGAAGCTGCGTTGAGCGAGCTGACCCGCTGGTATGCCGACAGCGATATCGGCCGACGCTATGCCAAGGTCTGCGGCGACTACAACCCGATCCACCTGAGCGCCGCCAGCGCAAAACTGTTCGGTTTTCCCACCGCCATCGCCCACGGCATGTGGAGCAAGGCCATGACCCTTGCCGCACTGCGCGGCCATTTGCCGGTCAGCGGCTACGAGGTCGCCGTGGACTTCCTCAAGCCGGTGCGCCTGCCCAGCGAGGTCATCCTCAACGCAAGCCCGACCGCCGCCCTAGGCCAGTTGCAACTGGATGGCCACGGCGACCTGCAGCACATGCGCGGAACCTGGAGGCCGCTGGACTGAAACGGCCCCTTGCGTTGCGACGGCGCCCGCCTGAAGCTATGCGGCTTGAGGAGAGCCTTGATGAACCTGCACGAACTGACCCAACGCATGCACCGCATCCGTGACAACAACGACTGGCGCGGTTTTCACAGTCCCAAGAACCTGGCCATGGCCGCCAGCGTCGAAATGGCCGAGCTGGTAGAGATCTTCCAGTGGCTGAGCGAGGACCAGTCCCGCCAGCTGACGCCCGGGCAGCTTGAGCATGCCGGCCAGGAAGTCGGAGACGTGGTGCTCTACCTGTTGCTGCTGTGCAGCGAACTGGGCCTGGACATGGAGCAGGTGGTACGCAGCAAGCTGGCCGACAATGAACGGCGGTTTGCCCGATGAACGACCGTCATTTCGATGCCCTGGCCACGCGTTTTGCCGAGAAAATCTACGGTGGCGCCAAGGGTGCCATCCGCCTCGCGGTCTTGCAGGCGGACCTCGCCGAAGTCCTTCCCGACCGCCCCCTGCGGGTCCTCGATATCGGCGCGGGCCTGGGCCACATGGCCCTGTGGCTGGCCGAGCGCGGCCATGAGGTGACCCTGGCGGAACCGGCCGAACCCATGCTCGAAGGAGCCCGTGAGCGCTTCGCCCAGGCCAATCAGCAAGCCACTTTCATCCAGGCGCCGTGGCAGGAACTGCTCGGGCAACTGACCGAACCCTACGACCTGGTGCTTTGCCACGCGGTACTGGAATGGCTGGCCGAGCCTGAAACCATTCTGCCGGTGCTGCACCAGCTGACCCGCAGCGACGGCCTGTTGTCACTGGCCTTCTACAACCGCGATGCGCTGGTTTACCGCAACCTGCTCAAGGGCCATTTCCGCAAATTGCGGCGCAACGACATGGCCGGCGAAAAGCAGAGCCTGACCCCACAAAAACCACTTGATCCGCGCACGCTCAGGGCGCAACTTGAAGATCTGTGGCAGGTCGAAACAGAGAGTGGCGTGCGCGTATTCCACGACTACATGCCCAGTGAGTTCCAAGCCAAGGCCGAGCTGCTCGACCTGCTGGAAATGGAGCTGGCCCATCGACGTCATCCGGCCTTCGCCGGCCTTGGGCGCTACCTGCACTGGATGTGCCGACCCCGCTGACACCTGCCTGGAGGGTGACATGCCGTACCGTTTGACCCTGGGCCTGCTGTGCCTGAGCCTGGCAGCGTGCCAAAGCACAAACCCTTATGTCGCCAGCTCCCGCCCGTTGCCACCGGCGCCGCCCCAGGCGGCCACGACGTTCGACGCCAGCGCCTACCCGGCCCCGCCTCGCGACTATGGCCGATACCGCAGCTGGGCCTGGCGCGACGGTCAGCTGCCGTCGGGTGTCGCGCTCGCAGAACCTGCACAACTGGCCGATGCAGTCAGCAATGCCCTGGACCAACGCGGCCTGCGACCGGCGCGCAATGGCCAGGGCGATCTGCTGGTCAGCGCCAACCTGAGCCTGGAGCGCCGCCTGCGCCAGGTACGGGAAGACTACTACCCCTACGGCGCGTACCCCTACGGCGGCTATCCGTACGCAGGCTATGGCGCTTACGGCGGCGTGGGTGGCTACCGCAACGGCTACGGGGCGTATGCCAGCGTGCCATTGGTACGCACCTATGAAGTCGAGGTGATGGTGGTGCGGGTCGATCTGTATGACGCCCGCGACGGCCAACCGGTGTGGAGTGCCAGCGCCGAGACCAGCAGCCAGGGCTCCCAGGGCGAGCGTGAAGATGCCCTGCGCGAATCCGTTAAAAAAGCCCTCAACGGCTATCCTCCCAGCTAAAGGCAATTGGAGATCCATCATGTTGTGCCGTCTCGCTTTACTCTCGTTGGTGGTGTTGCTGGGCGCGTGCTCGAGCAACAACGTGACCCAGGACTTCGATGCCAGCCGCGACTTTGCCGGTTACCGCAGCTGGGTATGGCAAGAACCGGCGCTGCAGTACCGCCCGGATGATCCGCGGATCAAGAGCGACCTCACCGAACAGCGCATTCGCCAGGCCGTGGCCGGGCAGCTCGATCAACGTGGCCTGCGTCCCGCCCAGGGCAATGCCCGGGGTGACCTGAAAGTGCAGACCTACCTGATCGTCGAGAACCGCCAGCAACAGATCACCACCAACTATGGCGGCGCCTGGGGCGGTTACTGGGGTAACTACTGGGGCGGGCCGATGTACAACGAGACCCGCAGCGTCGACTACAAGGTGGCAACCATCCAGGTCGATATGTTCGACAGCCGGGACGGCAAGTTGGTATGGCGCGGCAGTGCCGAACAGATCATGAACAATTACCCGCCAAGCCCGGAAGAACGCAACACCGCCATCCGCAACACCGTCGCCAAGGTACTGGCCAACTACCCGCCACACTGATCCCTCCCAGCGCCGGTCGCCTGAAGGCGACTGGCCATTATCTTGTCTACACTCCTTTGCAGCTGTTGCCCCGCGCGGCCATGGGCAGCAAAGGAGTGCACGTGTCTTCTCGCTTCCCCGCCCGGCAACGCGGTGCAATCGGCCTGATGGCGGCCTTGACGCTGGGCATGGCGCTGCTGTTCCTGCTGATGGTGGTCGACAGCGGCAGGCTCTACCTGGAGCAACGCAAGTTGCAGCGGGTAGCCGACATGTCGGCGCTGGAAGCCGCCGGGCAGCTGGGTACCTGCAACGGCAGCGGTCCGTCTGCCGATGCACTTGCCAAAGTGGGGGCAGAGCGCAACGGCCTGGATGCGGCGGGACGCCTCGTAACCACCTGTGGCACCTTGCAGACCGGTGCCAACAGCCTGCGCCGGTTCAGTGTCGATGCCAGCCGCAATGAAGCGATCCGGGTGGTCGTCAGCCGCGATGTTGCCACCAGCGTTGCCGCCGGCGTGCTGGCCCTGGCCAAGGGCAACGCGATACCCACCACCATTACCCTCAGCGCTACCGCCGTGGCGGCAACACCCAGGCCGCCGCTGGCTCAGCTACGAATCCGTACCACGCTGGCCACCATCGACACGCGCAAGTCCAACCTGCTCAACGCCCTGGCTGACCCTTTGGGTGCCCGCGTGAGCCTTGACGTGTTGGGGTGGCAGGGGTTGGCCAATACCGATATCAACCTGCTTGAATACCTGGATCAACTGGCGATCAAGGCCAATGTGCAGGCGGGTAATTACGATGAGCTGTTGAACACCAACGTGTCGGCAACCCAGTTGATCGAAGCCGCCGTCGAGGTCATGAAAAACGGTAGCAACAAAGCCCTCGAAGTAGCCAGCAACCTGGCCAGGCTCACCGTCGCCACCTCCGACAACAAGGTACTCACGCTTGCCGACATCCTCCAGGTAAGTGCCGGTACGCCCAAGGCGGGGCTGGATACCAACTTGCAGCTGCTGCAACTGGTGCAGGGGGTGATTCTGCTCTCGAACAAGCAGAATGCGGCGGTGGTCAATTTACCGGTCGACGTGCTGGGGTTGGTGACAGCCAGTATTCAAGTCAAGGTCATCGAGCCGCCCAGGGTATCGGCAATCGGTAATCCGCAGACTGACAACATCAGTGTGCAGACGGCGCAGATCAGAACCATGGTGTCGGTCAATTCTCCCGTGATCAAAAGCCTGGCCGGTATTATCAATGCCGTAGCGGACCTGGCGGCGCCATTGGTCAACATTCTCAACAGCGCGCTGAGCCTGAATCTCAAGGGCCTGCTTCAGGCGCTTTCCTGCGTGGTCAGTTGCAAGACCGTCGATATAGAAGCGCTGGCCCACGCTGCAAAGTTCGACATCAGCATCAGCGCTGTCGCAGCCAAAAGCCGCATCAGCGATTTTCGCTGCGCCCCCGATCGGCAACTGACCGCCGCAACCGATAGCGCTGCGGCGACCATTTCCATTGGCAAGATCGACGATACCGGCTCGTTCCTAAATGACGGCAGTGGCACCATCAATCCAATTCCATTGATCGACATCGGGACCAAGATGTGCAACCTGCTGTTGGGGTGTGGACCACGCACCCCCTTTGTCGGCGGTGGCATCGGTATCAAACCAGAGCCTGTAGTGTTGCTTACACACCAGGAAGACCTTAAGTTCTCGGGCGACAACTTGCTGGAAGTCGGCAAAGCCTCACCCTACCTTGCCATGCAACCGAGCAACATCATCGGGAGTCTGAACAACACCATTGAGACCCTCCCAATTCATGTCTACAAGCCACAGAACAACGATGTGCTTGGCAACGTGATCAGTGTCGCCGAGGGCTTGCTGACCACCGTCACCAACATCCTCAAACCGATGATCAAAAACCTGCTCAGCCCCTTGGTCGACCCCCTGATCAATGCCCTGCTCAAGGCTTTGGGCATCGACCTCAACACCACCGAAGTCAGCGCCAACCTCAGCTGCTCCAGCACCCGCGCTCAACTGGTGCTGTGAACCGGTAGCTCGATACAGAAGCGAGCCCCTTCGGCACCATTCTCCACGCTCAGGCAGCCACCCATGGCGTCGACGATCCCGTAGCTCACCGACAACCCAAGGCCGGTGCCGACGCCCACCGGCTTGGTGGTGAAGAAGGGTTCGAAAATGCGCTCCAGCAGACGCGGGTCGATACCGCCGCCGTTGTCTTCAACCAGCACGCGCACCTGGCGCTCATCCTGCTCGAGGCGCAATGCAATCCAGGGCTCCAGCAACCCGTCGTCACGACGCCCCAGCAAGGCGTCACGGGCGTTGACCAGCAAGTTGATCAGCACCTGTTCCAACTGGTCCTGATGACCGCTGACCTGCAGCAGTTGCTGCGGAGCATCGACGCGCAAGTCCACGCCCTTGCCACGCAAGCCATCGGCAAGCAGCGACAAGGCGCCCTCCACCGCCTGCCACGGCGCGAACAGTTGCTGGTCGACCTCCGAGCGTCGGCCAAACACGCGCATGTGCTCGACCACCCGCGAGGCACGCTGTACCTGGGCATCGATACGGGTGAGTTTTTCCTGCAAGTACTCCACCTGGGCCTCACCGCTCTCCAGGCGCTTGAGGGCGTTGACCACCGCCATGCGCATCACATTCAGCGGCTGGTTGATTTCATGGGCAAGGCCGGTGGCCATCTCGCCGAGAGTGGCCATTTTCGCGCTCTGCACCAACTGCTGGCGCGTTCGCCGCACCTGGGTGTTGTCGCGCCCCACCGCCTGGATTTCCAGCAGCTTGCCGCGCTCGTCGAACAAGCCACGATCAGACCACACCCACCACGCATTCTCGCGGCCGGGCAGCTCCAGGCAAATTTCCGCCGTGCTCACCGGCTGCTCTGGCGTAAGGCTGGCCAGCCGCCCGACAAACGCCTCCCGCTGCGACGCCGACATCCAACGCCCAAGGTTGATACCCGGCAACTGCGCCGGGCTGCACTCCAGGTATTCGGCCAGTGGCTGGTTGCCGAACACCAATTCCAGTTCGGGGGTGTAGCGGCAGATCATCGCCGGGGAATCCTCCACCAGCACCCGGTAGCGCTCCTCGCTCTCGCGCATCCGTTCAGCGGCCTCGGTGGCTTCGCTGACATCCAGCCAGATGCCCACCACTTCCACCGGCAAGCCCAAGTCATTGCGCAATAGCTGCGCTTCATCCAGCACCCAGTGATAGCCGCCCTGGCGGTCACGCAGGCGGTAGCGGCTGCGTACCTGGCCTTCACGCAGCAAGGTACGGGTGCGCTCCAGCCACAGGGGCTGGTCCTGCGGATGCACCCACTGCCCAGGCTGCAATACGCCATCCTGGGGTGCTTGCCAACCCAGCATCGGCTGCAGGCTGGCACTGAAGAACTCGGCGTGCAGCGCGCCCTCGCTGTAGCGCTGGATGTAGATCACCGCGGGGGCGCTCGCGATCAGGTTCTCCAGCCGGGCCTGGGCGGCGGCGGCCTGAAGCTGCTGCGCCTTGCTGTCGCTGATATCGAGCATCAACCCTTGCAGGCGGCGCTGCGAGCCGCTGCCGCGCACGTGCCCGCACAACCGGTACCAACGCGGATTGGCCTGCAGATTGTTGTCGAGCAAGCGCAGGGTCAGCTCCAGCTCACTGCCTTCGCACTGCAACTGCCCGAGGGCCAGCTGCGCCGCCTCCCGGTCAGCGGGGTGGACCCGGCTCAACCACTGGCTGAGGGTCAATTGCGCCGGTACGCCGAGACGCCGGGCCAAGCCTGGGTCCAGTTGCAGCGTGGGCGTGATCAACCGCCACTGCCACCAACCGGCGCCCAGCTGTACCTGCAGGCTGTCCAGTCGCTCGCTCTGCTGCTCCAGCTCGAACGCCACCAGGCGGCTCACCAGCGGCTCGGCATAGGCACCGAACAGGCCCAGCGCATCCCCTGCCACCAGCGGCTGCCCCGGCCCGAAGCACACCAACCAGGCCTTGACCTGCAAGCCTGAGGCAAAGGGCACGAGACACGCGGCAATGCCCGGGAACAACGGCTGCAAATGCGCATGTGTGGTACTGGTGAACACTTGCCCCGGCGCCAGATGATCCAGCACCGGGCTCAGCGCTTCGTCAGTGGCGGCCTGCACCCCCTCGCCGCTGGCGACATAGGTTTGCCAACCCTCGCCACGCGACAACAACACCCGCACACCCGCAGCCTGCCAATGTCGCGCCAGCCATTGCAGTTGCTCCTTTGCCACGGTTTCCAGGCACTCAATGCTGCAGTCGCGCACCGCACCGGCCAGGTGACTGGTCAGGTGACGCTGGCGCTCGGCAATGAGCGATTGCTGGCGATGCTGCAACAGGTCGCCGACATCGAATACCTGCAACAGCCATTGCCCGGCCAGCGCTTGCAGCCAGCCGCGGGTATGCAGGGTCGTTCCTCCGACGGCCTTGAAATCCAGATCCAGAGGCTGGCCTTGCCAATCGACAGGCTCGCCTTCGAGCACCAGCAGGCTGCAAGGCTGCACATAGTCCTGCAGACGTCCCTGCGCCTGTGCCGGCAAAGCCAGGGCCGAGCGCAACGGGCCGGCCAGGCGCAGCACCCGGGCGTTGTCATCGAGCCAAACCTGCAGGCCGGTGGCGGGCACACTCAACGGTGCAGGCTCCTCCTGCGCAGGGGTGGCCACCCGTCCCCGCCAAAGCGCCATCAAGCGCTGGCCCGCACTCACAGTTGCAGGCTCGCTTCAGCCTTGAGACTGGTGGGCAATCGCGGCACCTGGCCGATCACCGGCAGGTCGAGCACCGGTATCACCGAGGTCAGCCTGGCCCTGGCGTAATCGATTTTCACTGTCAGCAGATGGGTTGGCGACAGCGTTACCGTGGCGTCGCTGGCCTGAAATTCGAGCGACTTGGGCATCCATGCGAGCTGCTGTCCAAGCACTTGCCTGGCCAGCGTGTCGACGTCGGCGCCATAAGTCTTGCTGGTGGGATCCAGCGCCACACAGCGACGCACTGCTTCGCTGCTGGCCTGGTTGAAGGACTGCAACATGAGCATGGGCAGGGCATAGCTGACCACCCCATAGAACACTGCGAAAAAGATCACGAATACCGCCACGAACTCCAGCGCTGCAGCGCCTTTTTGCCGATTGCACAGGCTTGCTTGCATGATCGCGTCTACCCTGACAGTGACACCTGTCTGACAGCATAGAATCATTCACCACAAAGGGATGCATTTCACGATGCAAAGCATTGTCCTGTTGTTGTGGCTTGCCTTATGCGCTGAACAAGATGTGCGTGAGCGCCAGATTGCCAACACCCTTACCCTCGGCGCGGCAGCTTGCGCGCTGGGCTATCTGTTCATGACCGGGCACACCTGGATCGGCGCCGACGCCAGTGAGGGCGGCTGGGCGCTGGCTATCGTCATGCTGCTGACCCTGCCCGGCTACATGCTGGGACGCTTCGGTGCCGGTGACGTCAAGCTGCTCGCTGCGCTGGCCCTGGCCACCGACCGGATGTACGTTCTGGGCACCTTTATCGGCGCCGGTATCGCCGTGCTGGTGTGGCTGTCGACACGGCGCTGGCTATGGTCTCTTTTAAGTCAGAAGGTTAAGAACCGACTCAAGCAAGTGTTGGAAGAATCGTCAAAAAAACAACCCTTTGCACCGTTCATACTGGCCGGTTTCCTGCTGGCGGCCGTCTGGGTCCACTAGTCGCCTGAATGCCTTTTCCGGGCGTGCAAGCCTTGTACATCGTCATCAAGTACGACTACTTTCTACAGTGTTGTCGGCCAATGCCCAGGCCGTCCAGATCTCGGAAGCAAGGGCACTTCAAGCAGGGAGTCGCGCGTGAACAAGCCTGTAAGCGAAGTAAAGGTGCTGGTCGTCGACGACCAGCCACTGATCGTGGAAGAACTGTGCGAATTTCTCGAAAGCAGCGGCTATCGCTGTGTTCCCTGCCAATCCAGCACCCAGGCGATAGAACGCTTTGCTGCCGACCCGGCCATCAGCCTGGTGCTCTGTGACTTGCACATGCCCGAGCGTGACGGTATCGAACTGGTCAAGGCGCTGAAGATCATTGCCGGACAGCAGCGGCTCTTCGAAGCCATCATGCTCACCGGTCGCGCCGACAAGCAGGACGTGATCAAGGCATTGCGCGAAGGCTTTGCCGACTACTACCAAAAACCGGTCGACCTCAACGAGCTGCTCGAGGGCATTCAACGCCAGGAAGCCGCGCTGCAGGAGCGGCAGAAAAACTTCCAGCACCTGGGCCACCTGAACCAGAAGCTGCAGTACCTGGCCGAGTCCATCGACGACCTCTGCCAGGACCTGGACAAAGCCCGTGGCCAGGCAGGCTTGCGTCGCGCCACTGACTTCGACGGCGAGCTCGACAACGACACCATTCCAGTTATCTTCGATCAGCTGTCACCACGCCAACTGGACGTGGCGCGCCTGGTGGGCAAAGGCAAGACCAACTATCAGGTCGCCTGCGAACTGGGCATCACCGAGAACACTGTCAAACTCTACGTGTCCCAGGTGCTGCGCCTGACCCACATGCGCAACCGCACCCAACTGGCACTGGCCCTTTCGCCCGGCAACTCAGCACAACAGCAGCGGGTAACGGCACACTAGCCTGCGCCGCTACTTGTCGCCCGCCCCCACACTGTCGTACTCAAAGTGTTCCGGAATCTCATACTTGTAGCTGTCGAGCCAGCGCTGCATGCTGCGCTCGCGCTCCTTGGGCGTCGCCGTCTGCGGTTTCTTCGACGCCTGCTGGTTGCGAGCCTGAAGCTGCAACCAGGTTTCAGTCCCCTTCTGCGCCTTTGATGATGGCCCCTCCTCAATGGCCTGTGCAGCCAATGGCAGGTTGCTCAATGCCAGCAGTAATACCCATCCAGGTTTCATATGCACCTCACTGTTGCACTGCCGCGACGTGATCAACCCTGGCCGGCGCTGGCGAGGTCGGCTTTTTCAATTGCTCGGCGCGGTACTTCGCTTCGCTGAACTGCGCGGGGCTCAACTTCAAGCGCGAGACCAGGTCGGCCGCCTGCTGCCATTTGTCCTGGTACAGCAGCAGGCTGACCAGATTGACCGCCGCCAGCGGGTTGTTGTCCTTGAGTTCGATGGCGGTCAGGAACTCGAACCGGGCCTGTTCGACGTTGCCGAGGTCGAGGTAGACCACGCCCAGGTCGTTGCGCATTTTCTCGTCGGTCGGCGCCAGGCGGACCGCGCGTAACAAGTGGCGCTCAGCCTGTACGTTGTCACCGCGCGCCGAGGCCAACTGGCCCAGACCATGCTCGCCTTCGGCCGCCAGGCACGTGCCGAGCAAGCTGCGATACAAGGGCTCGGCCTCGCTCCGACCGAGCAGGCGCCACACCTTGGCCTTGCGCAAACGCACCTGGGCCATGTCCGCCGGCAAGGCCTCGAGGTGCGCCAGGCTGGCGTGGGGGCGCCCCTCGGCGAGCATCTCGTCGGCCATGCTCAATGCCAGCTCCTGGCTCGAGTCGGGCTTGGCACAACTGGCCGTACTCCCGGCCAGGGCCGACCAGGGTACGCGGCCATCCGTAGCACAACCGCCGAGCATCAACAGGCTCATGATCATCACCACCGCTTTCATGCACGCATCTCCCTTCATGACGAAGCCAAGGCCCTGGCCAATGCCGTAAGACCAGGCCCGGCCAGCACGATCAGCAAGGCCGGAAACAAAAACACCATCATCACCACCGACATTTTCCCGGACATCTTCGAGATGCGCTCCTGCATGTCCGTCAGACGCCGGTCATCGAGCAGTTGTTTGAGCGCCAGCAGCGACTTCATCGCCCCGCCGCCCTGGGTGAGCAATTGCTGGAGGATCACGCAGGTATCGCTGAACGCCTCCACCGCCAGCAGCTGTGAGGTTTTCTCAAGCTCCGGTACCAAGGCCAGGCCAGAATCGACCCGCAGCAAAATGCCGCGCAACTCTTCGCTGAGCTCCGGCAGCAACTGCCGGCCCTCCTGGCTCAGCACCCGCAGCCCTTGCTCGACCGCAAGGCCCGACTCAAAGAGGATGCGCAGCAGGGAGATGAAGGTCGGAACCTCGCGGGCAACCTGTTGCTGGCGCCTGGACGCTGCCCATGCCAACAGGCGCTTGGGCAACAGGTAACCGATACACAGCGCAAACATCGGCATTACCAGCCAGGCCGTGGGGCTCTCGCGGTAGAAGGTTTCTTCGACCACCACGGCAATCCCCAGCGCAAGCAACGGCACGCCGATCTGGCAGGCGGCGAACACCGCCCGCTGGCGGCTGCGGCGCCAACCTATGCGATCGAGCAATTGCCGGGTTTCGCTGTCCAGGGTCTGCAGCCGTTGGGCAAGGTGACTGCTGCCCAGTTGATGCAGCCAATTGTCCAGGCGGTTGTCCCGGGCCAATTGCCCCTGCAGACGCAGCGCCACCAGCCGTTGCCGGCGTTGCTGGCGCAGCAACTGCCCGCACAACAGCACGAAGGCGGCAAAGAACAGAACGGCGCAGAGCATCAAGGCCATCTCACTGACTCCGCAACATGCGCCACAGCGCCAGGCAGCCGAACACCTGCAGGGCAAAGGCGCTGATCAACATGACCTGGCCGCTGCTGTCCTGCCACATGCTCAGCAGGTACTTGGGATTACTGAACAGGAAGTAGGCGGCCATGCTCACCGGCAGCGCCCCGAGCACCATGGCAGTCATGCGAGTTTCGCCGGTCATGGCTCGCAATTGCCGCGCGCCCTGCTCGCGCTCTCGGATGGTCTTGATAAGGTTTTCCAGCAGCTCGCTGGCGTTGCCGCCATAGCGGTGGTTGATGCGAAGCCCGAGGGCAAACAAGCGCAACTCGTCCTGGTCGTACAGCTCGGCCAGATCCTGCACGGCATCGTCCAGGCCCACGCCCATCTGTACGTTGCGACGCACCCGCTGCATCGCGCCTTGCAAGGGTTGCCTGGCGGCATCGATTGCCCCCAGCACGGCATCGTTCAAGGTGCGCCCGGCCTTGAGGCTGCGCACGCTGTGATCGAGCAGTTGCGGCAGCTGTTCGATCATGCGCTGGCGCCGACGGTGGTAGCGCCAGCCCAGGTACAGGCGAAACAGCAGCGGGCCGAGCAGCATCAGGCCCACACCTGCCACCCAGTTCAAGGCCACGCCAGCTATCAGCGACAGCAGCGCCCAGATCACCAACCACGACAGCAGGCGCTCGTCATGCCGCTCGAGGCCGGCACGTTGCAGCAGGCTGTCGAGCCAGTCGCGCCGGGGTGCAGCCAGCGCCGACGAAACCTCCTGTGCCTGGCCAAGGCGTTGCAGGATGCGTTCGGTCGCCGATTTGCGCATACCGGCATAGAACAATCGGATCGAGACGCCCAGCATCGCCAGGCAGATCAGGCCGAGCACCAGTGCGATCATGGCTGCGGCTCCGTGAACTCGCGACGCAGCTTGGCGCCGGCCGGGTTCGGGGCTTCCCGCATGAAGCCGCCCTCCCCCGTGCGCCGATCGAGTCGGAACAAGGTATTGGTGACATACACATCGTCACGCACTCCCACCACCTCCAGTACCTCGCTGACACAACGCCGGCCATCAGCCAGCCGGGTCAGTTGGATCACCACATCGAGCGCCGCGCAGATCATCTGGCGCAGGGTTTTCTCGGCCACCTGGCGTCCGGTCAGGCCCACCAGGGTTTCCAGGCGCAGCAGCGCATCCTGGGCGGTGTTGGCATGCACGGTGCTCATCGAACCATCGTGGCCGGTGTTCATCGCGGTCAGCACATCGAGCACTTCGACGCCGCGAATTTCACCGAGCAGAATGCGGTCGGGGCGCATCCGCAAGGCGTTGCGGATCAGCTCGCTGGCCTTGATCTCACCGTGCCCCTCGGCATTTGGCGGGCGGGTTTCCAGCCGCACCACATGGGGATGGTCCAGTTGCAGCTCGGCCACATCCTCGATGCTCACCAGGCGTTCGTGAGGGGTGATCAACTGGCTGAGGATGTTCAGCAACGTGGTCTTGCCGGTCCCGGTGCCGCCGCTGACCAGGATGTTGCAACGCTTGGCCACAGCCAGCCGGAGAAAATCCAGGATGTTCGCGTCGATGGTACGGGTGGCCAGCAGGTCGGCGCTCTTGAGCATGTCCTTGCGAAATTTGCGGATCGACAGGCACGGCCCGTCCAGCGCCACCGGGGGGATGATCGCATTGACCCGGCTGCCGTCGGGCATGCGCGCATCGACCATCGGCGAGGATTCATCCAGGCGGCGCCCCAGCGGCGCAAGGATGCGCTGCATCACCCGCTCCACATGGTGGGCATCGATAAACCGCAGGTCCGTCTGTTGCAGCACCCCGGCCCGCTCGATGAATACCCGGTGCGGGCCGTTGACCAGAATCTCGGTGACGCTGGCATCGCGCAGCAGCACTTCCAGCGGACCGAAGCCGGTCAGCTCATCGACGATTTCCTCGGCCAGGCGCTCCATCTCGTAGCGTGACAACGCCAGGTGCAAGCGGGCGATGTAGTCGCCCACCTGCTCGACCACGAACTGCGCCAGGGCGGGACGCGAACCTTCCAGCAAATTGCGCCCGCTGTCTTCGATGGCGTCGATGATGAACCGGTGCAAGGCCCGCTTGAGCCCCTGCGGGTCGTTGCCCAGGTTGTGCCGGAGTCCACCGAACAGCTCGTCGGTGCTGCTCATTTGTGCCCCCAGAGCCGATTGAGCCAGTTGCCCGACGGCTGCTTGTTGTGCTCCGTACGCCGGGCCAAGCGCTCGCCCAGGGCCTTGAGGTGGTGGGTGAGGTTTTCCCGGGGGGCCAGTTCGAACAAGGTCAGCCCCTGATTCTTGGCATTCAGGCGTACCTCGGGGCTGTAGGGCAACGCCACCAGCAGCGGCAGGCCATAACGCTTGCTCAAGGCCTCGGAGTCCGGTGCCACGCCCTTGAGGTAGCGGTCCACCAACAGGCTGGCATGCTCGAGCTTCATGCCCTTTTCTCGCCACGAGGTCAGTACATCGAGGTTGCGCCGGCACTCCATGACGTTCTGGTCGGTGTACCAGACCAGCTTGTCGCAATGGCTGACAAAGGTGCGCAAGGCTTCGCAATCGGTCTGGCCGGTGAGGTTCACCACAATGTGCTGGAAATGCTGGCGCAAGGCGCTGAGCAGCATGTACAGCTCAGCGGCGCTGGTGCGCTGCAGTGGTTCGTCGCCTTCGGCATAAGCCAGCAGGCGCAGGCCGGAACTCTCGCGGGTGAAGGCGCTGTCGATCAGGGTGTTGTCCAGGCGTCGCAAATGCCGGAGGGCATCGCCGAAATGAAACGAAGCCTCAAGGCCCAGCAGGGCCAGGCTGTCGCCACGTGGCAAGCCCAGGTCGAGCAGCAGGGTCTGCTGGCCGCTGCCCTGGACGACACGAGCAAGGTGCGTGGTAAGCAAGGCACCGTCGGACGCACACTGGCTGCCATACAGGACAGTCAAGCCGCCCAGGCTCGGGCTGCTGGTGACCGCCGGCAAGCGCTTGCCCAGCCGTCGTACCAGCCCGGCCACTTCGCTCGAGCGCGAGCCATAGGCGACAAAATCACGGGCCCCGGCACGCATGGCGTTGAGCACCAACTGGTTGTCCATGCCATCGCCCAGCGCAACGATCGCCAGCATCGGCTTGGCTTCGAGCACGCCTTCGATCAGGGCGCATTGGCTCACCACCTGCTCGCGGTCCAGGCCGACGAAGATCAGGTTGGCGAAGGTGACATCGATCAGCGCCAGCAGTTCGTCAAGGTTGCCACGGCCGGTGCCGACCACCTGCCCGATCGGCGCCAGGGCGCCTTGCAGCCATTGCAGGTCTTCGTCGTTACGCGTGATGGCAATAAAGGTCTGGCTCAGGTTCTCGCTCATTGGGATAACCCGCTGCGACCCTCGAAGTCGCCGTTTTCCAGGAAGAACAGTCGGCCCCAGCTCGGGTCGTAGTTGCGCAACCCTTCGCCGGGCAGCGACGGCAGTTGCGCATTGGCCGCCAGGGGCTGGACCAGGTGCGGCGTGACGATCATCAACAATTCGGTTTCATCGCGCGCCACGGTCGACTGGCGAAACAGCGCGCCGATGACCGGCAGGTTGCCCAGCCCCGGGAACTTGTCCACCGCCGAGCGGGTAGTACTGCTGATCAGGCCGCTGATGACGAAGCTCTCGCCATCGGCCAGGGAAATACTGGTGTCGGTGCGCCGTACCGTGAGCCCCGGGACCAGGGTGCCGGCGATGTTGACCGCCTTGCTGTAATCCAGCTCGCTGACCTCTGGCGCCACCTTGAGGTTGATACGGTCGCGGCTGACCACGGTGGGCGACAAGGCCAGGCGGATACCGAACTCCTTGTACTCGATCGACACGCTGTCGCTGCCACTGCTGGGCACCGGAATGGGGATCTCGCCACCGGCCAGAAAGCTTGCGGTCATACCGCTGAGCACCACCAGGCTGGGCCGCGCCAGAGTGTAGGCAAAGCCGCTGTTTTCCAGGGCATTGATGGCGGCGAGAAAGCGGCTGCTGCCGCCGCCAAAGACAATGTTGAACACATCGTTGTCGAGCGGGATGCCTGGGCGCACGTCAACGTACTGGCCGGGGACGGTGCTCACCCCCGGCACATAACCAGGCCTGACGACGGTATTGGGCACAGTACCGGGCGAGCCGAACAGGGCGTTGTTCGACCCCTTGAAGAACAACCGGGCGCCGGCTTCCTTGAACTTGGTGCGATTGACTTCGACAAAGCGGATATCGGCCTGTACCTGGCTAGGCAGCAATGGGTCCTGGGAAGGGGGCAAGGCGCTCTCGGCCATGTCGGCGGTGGCCACGCCCTTGACGAACAACATGGCCTGGCGCGGCACCTTGGAGCAGGCGGTCCAGAGCATCAGGCTGGTAGCGCCGGGAGCCAGTGCCGTCACCAATACGGCGTCATCGCCACTGGCTTGCACATCGGCGATTTTCGAATCGCCCACTGCGACCCGGGTGATGTTCACCGGCGCCCGCACCTCTTGCTGCAGGCCCTGGTCGATCTCGATCGCCGCCGGCAGCCGCTCCATCGCCGCACAACCGCCGCTGGCCGCCTGGGCCTGGGAAGCCAGCGCCGTGGAGCACAGCAACACGCACAACACTTGCTGAGTTACCTGCACGGAACGACTGCTCATTGAAGGGCATCCTGGCTGGTGGAATCAGGGGGTGGATGGGACGGCTTGATTACCTCGGATGATTTCCATGCCGCGGCGCGGCGCGGCACTGGCAACGGCCTGGGCCACTGGTGCCTGGGCCAGCTGGCTGAAGCGATAGAGTTCGCGGTTGGCCTTGTCCACTTCAGCCGCGCTGCCCTGTGGATCGGCCCAATAGCGCGCCAGGCGTTTTTCTTCGGCGCTACGTACAGCCAGGCGCAAGCTGCCGGTCTGGGCGGCGAGCATCAACCGACTGGCCAGCGCCTCGGGAACGGCCAGCACTACGGTGCGGGCGGCGCTGCGTTGCTGCTCCTGACGCGCTTTATCATCGAGCGGAGGGTTGATCGGCTTGCCGTCGTTGGCCAACCCGAGTTGCGTTCCGACACTCAGCAGCCGCAAGGCAGGCAGTACCACTTGAGCGGTGGCCTGGGGATTGAGATTGGCCTCGCGCAGGAAGAGCAGCACGTCTACGTAGTCGCCGGGGCTCAACTGACCGGCAGCGCCGATCACTTCGTCAACCGCGACCGCCAGCGCACGCTCATGGGGATGGATCATACGGGCCAGCGGTCCTCCGGCCTCGAAGCTGCCAGGTTCAAGCCAAGTGCCGGCAGGCAGGTTGCGCCAGCTGCTGCGGCCCACCACTTGCTCGAAGGTCTGGAAACTACCCGCGGGTGCCACCTGCAAGCGCTCCAGCAGCAAGTCGTCGGCGGTGAGGGGAGTAAAAGGCGCCACATCCCGGCGCAACACAACCACCGGTTGGCGCATTTCGTCGTTGGCGTTTTCGACCACCTGCTGGACCACCGGTGCGACAACGGGCACTGCCACCGGAGCCTCGACCGGACGGGTCAGCGCCAGGCCCCAATAACCCGCGAGCAAGGCGCCGACCAGAAAGAGTCCCGCAAGAATGATGGTGATTCGACTGCCCATGCCGGTACTCCTTTGTCTTGCCTGTCCCTTGCAACCGCCTTCGAACCGGCCAACGGGTGCCACAAACAGCAACTATTTCGCTATTTGAAGGTAGCGCAGTGAGGACAAAACGCCATTACCCGCCAGAATTTTTTCCGTCGTAATGCTGACAGCCCCCTGAATCAACGGCTTACTGGCGCCAGTTTCCGCACTATCGCTTTAGTATTAATGCCTTCTTACATTTGCTGGTTTTTCAGCGGTTGACGATGCTGTGGTGGCAAAGGGGAATCATCGAACCGACCCCTGCCATCTGCGCCGTTGTGCGCAAGGAGAAGTGCCATGCGTGTATTCCGGATTCTCAAGAGCTGCAAAGAATTCTTCTATCGCAAGGACGGGGCGTCAGGTATCGAATACGCCATCGTGGCAGCGATGGTGGCAGTGGCGTTGACGGCGTTCATTCCGACCATTTCCACAAACGTGGCAGGGGTGATGAAAAAGGTGGAGACGGCCCTGGTTGATTCCAATAAACCGGCTGCCCCTACCACTCCTTGATAGGGAAGCCAGCCACATCCACCCCCACCAAAGGAATGACCATGCCGACCACACGTCAACAGATTCTCCTGGTGGATGACGAGCAGGATGCCTTGCTGGAGCTGGCCGAACTGCTGGAGGGCGAGGGTTTTTGCTGCCACACGGCGACCTCGGTGAAACTCGCCCTGCAACAGCTCACCCGCCACCCGGACGTGGCGTTGGTGATCACCGATTTGCGCATGCCCGAAGAGAGCGGCATCTCACTGATCAAGCGCCTGCGCGAGCACACCGCGCGCCAGCACCTGCCGGTGATCGTCACCTCCGGGCACGCCGACATGGACGACATCAGCGACCTGCTGCGCCTGCAGGTACTGGACCTGTTCCGCAAGCCCATCTATCACACCCGCCTGCTGGAAACCCTCGACAATCTCTTCCCCAAGCCACGCCTGCACCTGGTGAACTGACGTCCTCCCGCTCCTACAACGCATCACTACAGCTGGTAGCTGAAGCTCAAGGTGTACCGTGGCCGACGGTTGAAGCTGTCCAGGGCGATGTCCGACATCGGCTTGGCCGCTTCGAGGGAGATGTTGTAATAGCGCGCGTCACCAAAGCGCATCCCCACTGCCGCCGACGACAGCCGGGAGTCGCGCACCTCCAGCTCGTTGAACCAACTGCGCGCCGCATCCAGCACCACATACGGCTGCAGGATCTTCAGCCAGTCGCCCTCGCGCTTGAAGCTGTAGTTGACCTCATAGGCCGCACCCCAGCCCTTGTCGCCCGATGCCTGGTCGCTGGGATAGCCACGGCCGAAGCTCTGCCCGCCAAACACGGCCCGCTCGCTGTCAGGCAGGCTGTCGCCACTCCAGTACAACGCCGCCGACGCCACGCCCTGCCAGTTGTCGAAGAACCGGTCGCTCTGCACGCCCGACAGGCGCAGGCGCAAAAAATCCAGGTCGATGTCGCTGTCGGTCTTCGCCCCCAGGTAATCCAGCCCCTGATAGGCACCGACACTGACGATACGCAGTTGCCGGGCGTGCGCCACGCGCCAGTCGCCCTCGAAGGCCAGGGCCCGAAGGTCGGTGCGGCTGCTGATCTTGAGTGGAAAGCCGACGACCCGATAGTCGGTGTTGTCATTGACCGCATAGAGGCGCGCCGCAACGCTGAGCCATTCGTTGGGCGAGGCAATCAGCGTTTGCCCAAGGCCAATCGAATAGCGATCGTTCTCGCGGTGCTGCTTGAGGTTGATGCCGTTGTTCAGGCGCACCAGGGCGCTGGGGTCACTGCGGTACTGCGAGGCCGACAAGGTCAGCTGGCTGCCTTCGCTGTCCAGGTACTGGGCGTAGTCCAGGCGATAGTAGTGTTCATGATCATCCCCCGGTGGGAACAGGGCGCTGAAACTCACCTGCTCGGCCAGCGAGGTCTGGGCGTTGCTGCTCACCCCCACCAGCGCCTGAATGTCGTCGCGGCTGCCGTCGGTCAGGTTCAGGGTCGATGTGAAGGGCTTGCGCGAGGCCTGGGCGATCAGTTTGGTGGCACCGTCGGTAGTGCCCGGCGGCGGCACCTGCGCCTGGAAAGTGATGCCAGGCACCCGGCTCATCAAGGAGGTATAGCGCTCGAAGGACTGGCGCGTGAGGGGGCGCTCTGCCTTGAGTTTACTGAACAGTTTGTCCAGGTACGCGGATGCCGGGCCGACATCGCCTTGCAGCTCGAAGTCGCGGATATAGCCTTCGACCAGCACCACCCGTACACGCCCGTCGGCAAAGTCCTGGGGCGGCAGGTAGGCGTACGAAAGCAGGTAGCCGTCGTTTTGATAACGCTGAGTCAGGCGACGGGTCGCCTCAATCAGTTCGGCCAGGGTGACTTCGCGGTTGACCAGGTCCTGGTAGTTGTCACGCAGGTCACTCAAGGGGTAGATCGTACCGCCCTCGATGCGCACCTTGCGCACCATCACCCGGGTACTCATCAGCAGGGGTTGCTGCTGGGGGACGGGCGCTGGGGTTTGCAGGTCCGGCGTGGCGGGCCTGAAGGCATCCGCCGGCAGGTTGGGCGCCGGCAGGCTGCGTTCGACATCGTTGCTGTTGAGAAAACTTGGCAGGGGCTCTGCACTTAGCACGCTTGCCCAGGACAGACCCAGAATCGCAACTGCCAATGGACGCATTGGACGCTCCATGTTCCCGAAAAATACGAGGGAACCCAGGTGGTTCCCTCGTCAGACTCAAGCGTAGGTGTTGCCCGAACAATCGTCTAATGCCGGCGCATGCTTCAATGCTGCGCCCCTGTCAGACCATTCTTGAGGCCACCTGTCAGCCCATTGAGCGCACCACCCAGGCCACCGCCTTGTTGCCCCCCGCTGGTGAGCAGGCCGCCCACCTGATCGACAGTTTTACCCACTTCGTTGACGGTAGCCCCCACGGTGCTGACCACCGGGTTGCTGCTGGCCGCATCCACCTGATTGCCCAGGCTGCTGACCGCCCCGCCGACCTTGCTGACCAGATTGTCGACCGGTGCACCAATGCCAGTCGCCGCACCCACTTGCCCGGTGACACTGGCGACGCTGGTAACGACCGGCGTAACCGCAGCGCCCACATTGCTGGTGAGTGCCGCGGTCGGCACGCCCGCGCTGGCGCTGGCCACGCCGTTGCCGCCCACCAGCGTGCCCAGTGAAGCCACGGTATTACCCACGGCGGCAGCGGCACCGCCCGTGGTGCTGAGCAAGGCGTTATTGCTGCCGGCATCAAGACCGGTGCCCACACCGGCCACCGCGCCGCCGACAGTTTCCAGCAGGCCTGGCTTGCCGCCAGGGCCATTCACCAGTTCGCCGGAGGTGCCGGTTGCACCGCCCACAGTGCTGACCAGGTTGCCCACTGCAGTGGTCAGCGGGTTGCCGCCACCCGCGCTGGCGATCTTGTCACCCACACCGTCGAGCGTACCGCCCACCTTGTTGACCACCGAATCCAGCGGGCCACCGAGCTTGGTCTGGCTGCCCAGGTTGTTGGTGGTGTTTTCCACCAGCGAGACCACTGGGACCAACACTTTATTACTCAGGTTGTCATTGAGGCTGCCCAAGGGGCCGGTGGTGCTCTGGGTGCTCAAGGTATCGCCGAGCATAGTCACGGCCTGCCCGACATTGCCAACCACCGTGTTCACCACGGGAATGTGCTCGATCAGGTCGCTGCCGCCCAGTTGCTTCACACCGCCGCCAAGATCCGACACACCCTGGCCGACACCGGCTACCGTGGTACCGATGGCATTGCCACCGGTACCCAGCTGGCCGAGACCCTCACTTACCCCGGTACCGATGCTGTTGACTGCCGTGCCCGTGGAGGTCACCAGCCCACCGGCGCCAGTACTGCCCACTACCGGCAGCGAATCCACGACCGTACCTACGCCGGCAACACCCGTACCGACACCGGCCACGGCGCTGCCCACCTGGTCAACCACCTGGCCCGTGACCAAGGGTGCGGTAGTGCCGCCGCCCGGGTCGCCGCCTGGATTGCCGGTACCGGGGTTTCCGCTCCCGGGATCAGTGCCACCAGTGCCTCCGGTGCCTCCGGTGCCACCCGTACCGCCCGTACCGCCTGTACCGCCTGTACCCGTGCCGCCACCCGCCAGCCCGCCGTCGCCTGTTCCGCCCGTGCCGCCGGTGCCGCCGGTGCCGCCACCTGCGGTTCCATCACCGCTGCCAGCGGTCCCGGTGTCGGTACCGGCCTCGGTGGGTGTCGAACTGTCGACATGGCTCCTGGAGCCACCGCCACCGCTGCTGCATCCACCCAGGCTCACCGCCAGGATCAGGGCCAGGGCCGTACTTGCTTTCCACGCTTGCGTTTTCATGGGCGACTCCGTTGCCGCTGCTCGTTGTTGGAGAGCGACGCACGCAGCGCCATTCTCCGTTGCGAGCATCTGAGCGCGGGCATTGACGGCAGGCAATTCAGAACTTGGTATTAACCCCTTCTATACCTTTGAACAGGAAAAAACCGGGCTTACGATTCAACGGCTTACGTGCCAGGCATGCAGATTTCGAGGCGTACTCCACTTTGGCGCTATATCCAATTGAAGGGGCTCCTGGTCCCTTACTCATTGATCTGGAACTCGACCCGAGCGGTCTGCCCACTTTCGTCCAGCGCGCTCAACTCGACCCGCCCGGCCTGCTCGAACCGCGCACTCAAGCGCTCCTGGCCAACCGACTCACCTAACGGCACGCCATTGAGGAACCACCAACGCTTGCCGCTGCCGCCCAGTGCCGACACGTCCAGGCGCAACGGCTCGCTACTGGTGGCCGGACGACGCAGCTCATCGCCCTGGCGAACGCCGACGATGGACAGCGGTGGCGAGCTTGCCGGTACGTGGGGCGCACAGCCCGGATCGACCTTGGGCAGCCGCGCTTCACGCCGCTCCGCCCGGGGCAGCCAGGGCTCCAGGGGCGCTGGCCACAAGGCGACCTCCCGGGCCGTGGCACCGGCACAGCTGGCATCGACGCGCAGCCCTTGGGCGTTGACCCACACGGTTTCGCGCAAGCCCACGCTCAACGGTTGGTCGGCCGCCTGCAGGGTGGGCGGTGTGGTGCCGTCCAAGGTCCAGGCAAACCGCTGGCGCCGGCAATTGGCATCCTGGCGCGCCAGGGGTTGCCCCAACGGCCAGCAGATCGCCGCCACCCCGACATTGGCCGGTACTGCCGCCACCGGTGCGGCAATGCCCCGCTGGCTGTCGCGGTTACTCAACACATCGTGGACCTGCAGCATCAGCGGCGCCGCCGAAGCCAGGCCGAACTGCCCGGGCACCGGCGTGCCGTCGGGCCGGCCGATCCAGATACCGATCAGGTAACGCGGCCCGACGCCTATCGACCAGGCATCCCTGAAGCCATAACTGGTGCCGGTCTTCCAGGCCAGCAGCGGACGCTGCACCAACTCGGCATGGGGATCGCGATCCGGGCGTGCCTGGCCACTGAGAATGCGCCGGATGATCCAGGCACTGCCGGCCGACAACAACCTGCGTTCGGCCAGGGGCGCGTCCGGCTGCAAACGGATCGGCGCACTCAAGCCTCCCCGGGACAACGCGCCGTAGCCGGCTACCAATTCTTCGAGGCGACTGCCGGCACCGCCCAGAATCAGCGACAGGTTCGGCTCGGCCAGGGGCGGCAAGGTCAACGGCACGCCGCCGCTGCGCATCTGCGCGGCGAAGCGCTTGGGCCCATAGGCTTCAAGCAATTGCACCGCCGGCAGGTTCAACGACAGCGCCAGGGCGGAGCTGGCCGCCACCGGGCCACTGAAGCCCATGGAAAAATTGCCTGGCCGGTAGTCGCCATATCGCCTGGGCACATCCTGCAAAAGGGATTCGGAATGGATCAGGCCATCATCCATGGCCATGCCATAAAGGAAGGGCTTGAGGGTCGAGCCCGGGGAGCGCAACGCAGTGATCATGTCGACATGGCCAAAACGGCGCTCGTCGTTCAGGTCTACCGACCCCAGGTAGGCGCGCACCGCCATGTTCTGCGCTTCGACCACCAGGATCGCCGCCGACGTGCGCTCGGGCAGGCGCGCCCGCCAGCCCAGCAACAGGTCTTCCAGGCGGCGCTGCATCGAGGCATCGAGGGTGGTGCGAATCAACGGTGGGCTGTGCGGCCTGTTCAGGCGCCGGGCCAGCAAGGGTGCGAGCGCCGGCTCCTGCCTGGGCGCCAGCAGCAGCGGCTCTTCCAGGGCCTCGGCCACCCGTTGCCGCGGCCATACCTGGTAGTCGAGCAGGCGCTGCAGCACCTTGTCGCGGGCCACCTGCGCGCGCGCCGGATGGCGATCGGGACGCAAGCGGCTCGGCGCCTGGGGCAGCACAGCCAGCAACGCCGCCTCGGCGGGCGTCAGGTGCAGTGGTGACTTGCCCAGGTAGGCCCAGCTGGCGGCAGCCACACCCTGCAAGGTGCCACCAAAGGGCGCGCGATTGAGGTAGATCTCCAGAATCTGCGCCTTCGACAGGTGCCATTCCAGCTGCGCGGTGCGCCACAACTGACGCAACTTGCCGGGCAAGGTACGCGGGTGTGGATCGAGCAGGCGCGCCACCTGCATCGACAGCGTGCTGCCCCCCGACACCACCCGGCCACCGCGCAGGTTTTGCCAGGCGGCCCGACCCAGGGCCAGTGGGTTGATACCGGGGTGGTGATAGAACCAGCGGTCCTCGTAAGCCAGCAGCGCCTGCAAGTAGAACGGCGAAACCTGGTCGCTGCCGACCGGATAACGCCACACACCTTCGGCATCGGCAAATCGCCAGAGGGGGGTGCCGTCTTCGGCCAGCACCACCCGCGCCAGGTCATCGGCGGGCAGCGGCAATGGCCACAGCCGATCGGCGCCCCACAACACGGCGCACAGCAGCACCACGGCGCCTGCGGTGGCGCTCAGCCGTTTCGCCATTGGACTGCGCGGGCGAGCTAAGATGAGCATCGGGCAACCTTGTCGCGGGTAGAGAGCAGGGAACCGACCTGGCCGGTTAATGGCCAAAGCCTTGGCAACGGCAGACTCGCCGATTCGATCATCAGGAAGCAACTATGCATGTAGAAGGTTTTTTCGAGTGGCTTGGTCAGGCACTGGGGGCGTTGATCCGCTTTGTGGTCGACGGCCTGAGCGGGCTGTTCAACCTTTTGGCCAATGCCGGTGGCAACTTCATCGATGGCCTGGCGCGCACCTTGGGCATGGACACCTCGCTGGTCAGCATCATCGCCCTGATCATTGGCCTGATGCTGCTGTACTCGGCCATCCGTGCCTTCATGCGCGCCTCGATCATCCTCGGCATCATCTGGCTGGTGCTGGGCCTGTGGGTGCTGAGCTGGATCATTCACTGAGCTATCGCGGGCAAGCCCGCTCCTACCGGTACCTGTAGGAGCGGGCTTGCCCAGCGCTTACCGGGCCTTCACTACCAGTTCGGCGGTTGTCTCGCCCACCGCCTGAAGATTGGGCCGGTACATCGACTCCACTTGCGGCGGCGGCACCCGGTAGGTACCCGGAGTGACGGCACGCGCCAGATACAGCAGGTGGGTGGTGCCATAGCCTTCCAGGTTCAGCGCCGCCACGTAGCGATCATCACGAAACTCCTGGTGCACCACGTTGGCGTTCTGCATCGACTCGCGCCACTGCTTCACGGCGCTACTGGCGTTCTCGAGGCTCGCCGCGCTTTGCGCCAGGTTCTGGTTTTCGAGCTCAAGACCGGCAGGCAGCAAATCGACCACCAGGGCATCCGGCACCCGCGATGACGAGGTCAGCGCCAGGTGCACCAGTACCAGGTCACCGCTTTTGAGCGTCCGCAAGTCCAGCGCCTGGCCATTCATGCCCAGGTAGTCGCGGCGGATGGTCATGCCATTGCTGCTGGCCGCCGGTGCCTGGCGCGGGTAGCCAGATACCGTAAGTTGCTGGAACAGCGTGTCGCTGCCCTGGTTCTGCACGGTCAGTGGCGAGGCGAGCAGCGGGCCTTCCAGCTTCAGCCCCGACTGCGCCGCATCCAGCTCACGCACTTCCCCGGCGCTGTCCAGGCGTGCCGTCCATTTGCCTTCGGGCTTGCCCAGCAGGCCACGGCCGGCGAGGAACAGCGCATTGCGCTCCTGGGTCGACAACCAGCGATTGGCCGCCAATTGATCCGACAGCTCGAACAGCCGCGCATCGAGGGTGTTGCTGGCCAGGTTGTTCTCTTCAAGCAAGGCCAGGATCAGCGCCTGGTCGCGCACCGGGCTGCCATAGTCACCCAGCCAGTCGTCGCTACTGCGGCTGACCGCAAGGCCGGCCTGCAAGGCTTGATCGGCCCGTGGCTTGTCGCCCATCTTGTCCAGGGCGATGGCCAGTTGCACCAGCGGTAAACCGGAACGGGCATCGCTGCGCCGCTCGAACAGGCTGCGCAGCGCACCCAGTGGCGCCTGTTGCGTACGCGCCAGCACCAGTGCGGCATAGGCCTGTACGGCAAAGCGGCTGTGCTCGGCGTTCTTGCTGTAGCTGACTTCGATCAGGTTGCGCTCCTGCAGGTAGCGCAGCAGGCGTTCACTGGCCTTTTTCAGGGCTTCGGCCGGTACCGCATACCCCTGTTCGCGGGCACGCAACAGAAAGTCGGTGACATAGGCGGTCAGCCAGTACTCCTCCTCGTCATCCGCACTCCACAGGCCGAAACTGCCGTTGTAGCGCTGCATGCCGAGCAGGTGCTCGATACCCATCTCGACCTTGCGCTTGCGTACCTCGGCGGGCTCGCCGGTGATACCCAGGCGCTTGAGCGTTGCGGCATCGGCGTAGAGCGAGGGGTACAGGCCGCTGGCCGTCTGCTCCAGGCAGCCATACGGGTAGGCTTCCAGGGCGCGGATCTGCTCGGCGAGGTTCAATGGCGGCCGACTGGACAATGCCAAGGTGGCCTCGAGGCCCTCGGGCTCGAACGCCGCCAGATCGCCCTCCGGCAAGCTCCAGGGCTGATCCTTGAGCGCTACCCGGTAGTGCTTGAGCATGGCCGGATATGCCGGGCGGATACCCAGGGTCCAGTCTCGGGTGAAGGCCGCCGCCGGTTCACCCGGCAACTGCAGCCCCAGCACCTCGACCTTGACCTTGCCCTGCCCCAGGCCGCCATTGGCCTGCACGGGCACCAGCAAGGTGACACGCTTGCCCTGGGTCAGGTCCAGGCTCTGCTCGGCGGCGCCAAGCAGGCTCAATTGACCTTCGGTGCTCAGGCGCACGTTAAGTTTTTGCGCCTGCCCCGACAGGTTCGACAGGTCCAGCGCCAATGTGGTGCGGTCACCACCGGCCAGGAAACGCGGCGCCGAAAGCTCGGCAATCAGGGGGGCGGCAACCACCGTCTTGCCTTCGGCCACGCCATAGCGCTCGTCGGTCCAGGTCTGGGCCATCAGGCGCAGCTCGCCGTTGAAGTCAGGGATATCGACGGTGGCTTCACCTTCACCCTGTTCGTTGAGCGTCACCGGCGCACTCTGCTGGGCGACGATGGTGACGCTGGTCGCGGGGCGCTTGCCGCCCTTGGCCATGGCCGCGTCGCCACCAAACGCCAGGCTGGCCAGGCGCCCCTGCCCGGCCTCGATCAACTGGCCATAGATATCCAGCTGGTCGGCGCCATAGGCCTTGCGCCCGAACAGGCCGGTGAACGGGTCCGGGGTCGAGTAGTCGGTGATGTTGAGGATGCCCACGTCCACCGCCGCCAGCAGCACGTGCACCTGCTTGGGTACGCTGCCGTCGGCATTGCGCGCCTGCACCTTGACGGTCAGCGGCTGTTTGGGGCGCATCTTTTCCGGTGCCGAAAGGGTCACGGCCAGCTTGCGCTCGGCGCGGTCCAGAGCCAGGTGCAACACACCGATCGCACGTTTTGGCGTGGCGTTGACCTTGCGTTCGCCGGGGCGAATAACCAGCGCACTGACATACAAGTCGTGGCGGGCCCACTTGGGGTCAAGCTTGACGGCGAACGTCTTGCCCTCGGCCGGTACATCGATTTCCTGCCACCACAACGGCCCGTCGCTGGATTCGACCATCAGGTAGCCGGTACCGGCCGCAGGCGGGGTCACGGTGATATTGGCGGTTGCGCCATCGGCATAGGACGGTTTGTCCAGGGCCAGCTTGACCTGGTCCGGCCGCACCGCACCGCCGTCGGCGTTGTCCTGGGCGCGGTAGCCCGCCCAGAAGCGGGCGCTGGACACCAGGCCCGTCTGCGGGTCCTCGACCTCGACACGGTAAGGGCCCCACTCCACCTGGAAGTTGAGCCGCGCGGTGCCGCCCGCCTTGACGCTGACGGTCTCCTCGCTCTGGGTCAGGAATTTTTCGTTGAAGTTGTAACTCCAGCCGTCGCTCTGGGAGTAGTTCCAGTAGTAGTCACGGCGCTCGCGTACCAGGCGTACCTTGAGGTTGTCGGCGGCCAGCTTGTTGCCCTCGCGGTCGGCCACCAGCACTTCGAATTCCACGGGGCCATCGCTGTCGGTTTCTTCTCCGTCGAACAGCCCACGCAGCCCCGGCAGGCGCTCGGCAGGCCAGATCGGCTGCTCCAGGCGCCGGGTGATCGGACGGCCACCCGACTCCTGCAAGCTGGCCTGCACGGTCAATTGCAGCGGCGAACGGGCCTCGGCCCATTTACTCTCGATGCTCAGGGTGGTCTTGCCGCTGGCATCCAGGTTGACCTCGTCCAGCTCCAGGTCCTGGGTAAGCTCCTGCTCGGTGATCGAGCCGAACTGATAACCCGGCAGTGCCGGCACCGCCTCACGCAGCGGACGCACATAGGCCTGGCCGCTCAAGCGGTTGCCCGAGGCCGGGGCGCCATAAAGATAACGGCCCTGCACCTCGATTTCGGCGGTTTGCTCCGGGCTCAGGGGCGCATCGCTGCCCTTGAGCTCGAGGGCCAGGCGCTCGGGCAAAAAGTCCTCGACGAGAAATTCATAGATCTGCTTCTTGCCACCACCCAGATCGAAGAGCAGCTGCCAGCGGCCCGTCGGGGCTTCGCCAGCCAGTTGCAGCTGATACTGGTACAGGCCGTTGCTGCCTGGCTCCCAGACGAACTTGCGGCTGATCTGCTCGTCGGGACGGCGCACTTCCACGGTTACCGGCTGCGGCTTGAGCGGGCGACCATCCTGATCGCGCAGCAAACCGTTGAGCAGCACGGTTTCACCTGGGCGGTACAGGTCGCGCGGGCCGAATACAAAGAACTGCAGGGGGTTGGCCTGGGGGCCGGTAATGTCGAATTCGGCCAGGTCCAGTGCCGCGTTGTTCAGACGCAGCAGGGTGGTGTGCACGCCCTGGTGGGCCAGCAGCACTTCGGCCTTGGGTGGCATCGGCAACTGCGCATGGCCGTCGCTGTCGGTCTTGCCCTGGCCGAGCACGCGGCCCTCGGCATCGAGCAGTTCGAGGCTGACGCCGCTCAGGGCCTTGCCGCCTTCCAGGCCCTGGGTGAAGACGTCCATACGGTTCTGGTAGCGGTGGGCCGACACGCCGATGTCACTCAAGGTGAACAGGGTCGCCGGCTGCGAGTAGTCATAGGTACCGGAGGCGCGCATCACGGCCAGGTATACCCCCGGCTCCTGCAACGGCTTGATGCCGGCGATGGGCAGCAGCACGGTTTCACGGGTATTGCGTGCGGGGTTGAGGTCGAAGCGGCCACTGTAGACCAGTTCGGCCATGTCCAGGGTTTCCTTGGACTGGTAGTAGTACAGGCTGCTGTTGCGGCCCCAGGCACTGAGGAAGGTGGCGAGGGATTCTGGCTTGATGCGGAAGAACTCGACATCGACCTTGTCGACGTTCAGGGCGATCACCGGCAGGCCTTCGGCCAGGCGGGTCGGCAGCAGCGAACCCCGGCTGGCAAAACCGATGGTGGCCTGCATGTCACGGGTTTCCAGGCGGCTCACCGACTCGGTTGCAAGGCGCTTGCCATTCACCGCCTGCAGGCCGGCATCGACCGTCAGCACCAGCTTGCGCTGGGGTTCCAGGTGGCGCAGGCGTAGCTCCATGCCGTTGTCGGCGAGCTCCCAGGCACCGTCGACCTTGCCTTTGACGGTATCGACCAAGTGCACTCGGTCGGCAAAGTTCTGCTCGGTGTCCAACGGCACCGAGAACGTCAGGGACAACGCACTGGCGCCATCGACCTGGACTTCGGACACATCCACCACGCTCAACTCGCGACCGGCATAACGCTGGGCCAGGGTTTCGGCGCTTTCGCGCGCAGGCTTGGGCGCCGGGGCGGCCTCCTCGGTCGCGGCGGGCGTTGACGCGGTGACGGGCTTGTCTGGGGCAGACGAGTCGCAGGCACTGAGCAAGGCCAGCGCGCAGGCCAGCAACAATCCTTTGTTGAGCATGGAAGTAACTCTTTGGCAGCGGGTTCTGAAGAAAGAACTATATATCACCCACGCAATGCGAGCGCGGCGACGCCCAGCTCAGACCGCACTTGAGGGATTTGGTGCCCGCAGCAGCTACAATGTCCGGCTTGCCTGGAGCCGACATGTCCCGATTGCTGACCGACTGGCGCGACCGCCCCACCCACACCAAGGTGTGGGCCCTGGCCGCGCCGATGATTCTCTCGAATATTTCCGTACCGCTGGTGGCGTTGGTCGACAGCGCCGTCATCGGCCACCTGCCCCACGCCCACCAGCTGGGGGCCGTAGCCGTGGGCGCCAGCCTGTACACCTTCCTGGCCTGGGTGATGGGCTTCTTGCGCATGGGCTCCACCGGCTTCGCCGCCCAGGCGGCCGGGCGAGCCGATGGCGCCGGCTTGCGCCAGGTGCTGGTGCAAGGCCTGATCCTGGCGATGCTGTTCGCCCTGTTGCTGGGCTTGCTGGCCGTGCCCTTCAGCCACCTGGCGCTGCAATTGATGCAGCCGTCGGCGGCGCTGGAGCAATCGACCCATGACTTCTTCCAGACCCGTCTGCTGGGCTTGCCCGCGGCGCTCGCCAGTTTTGCCCTGGTCGGCTGGTTCCTCGGCACCCAGAACGCCCGCGCGCCCCTGGCCATCCTGCTGACCACCAACCTGCTCAATATCGCCCTGAACCTGTGGTTCGTGCTGGGCCTGGAATGGGGTGTGCTGGGCTCGGCCCGCGCCTCGGTGATCGCCGAGTGGAGCGCTGCCCTGCTGGGCCTGGCACTCACCCGCCCGGCGCTGCGCGCCTACCCCGGCCGAATCGCCTGGGCCCTGCTGGCCCGCTGGCAAAGCTGGCGACCGCTGCTGGCGGTCAACCGCGACATCTTCATTCGTAGCCTGGCCCTGCAGGCGGTGTTCTTTTTGATCACCGTGCAAGGTGCCCGGCTGGGTGAATCCACGGTTGCCGCCAATGCCCTGTTGCTCAATGGCCTGCTACTCACCGCCTACGCCCTCGACGGCCTGGCCCATGCAGTCGAAGCCTTGTGTGGACATGCTATTGGCGCCGGTGATCGCCAGGCACTGCGCCGCTCGCTGACCGTGGCCTGCGGCTGGTCGCTGCTGGCCAGCAGCGGCTTTGCCGTGCTGTTCCTGTTAGGTGGGCACCTGTTCATCAACCTGCAGACCGACATCGCCAGCGTGCGCGAAACGGCGTACCAATACTTGCCGTACCTGGCACTGCTGCCGCTGGTGGCGGTGTGGAGTTACTTGCTCGACGGGTTGTTCATTGGCGCGACGCGGGCGCGGGAGATGCGCAATGCCATGCTGGTCAGCGTGATCATCGCCTTGCCGTTCGCCTGGCTGGCCACGGGGTTGGGCAACCATGGACTGTGGATGGCGTTCTTGCTGTTCATGGCGCTGCGGGCAGTGACACTGGCGCTGATGGGGTGGCGGTTGCACCGCAAGGATGGGTGGTTCGCGCAGCGCTGAAACGCATCGCGGGGCCAGCGGCATCACCATAAAGAATGGATATGCCAACCGACCCCGCAATCACATCAGCTCGACAGGTAGGACGAGCGGGTCAGCCCGAGGCGCAACGCATCCAGGAACTGGGTACGTTCACGCGCCGTGATCTTGGCGCTGGCGCACTTGTCACGGTAGTGCGTCATCAACTCCTCCGGCGACAGGTGCACATAGCGCAGCATGTCCTCGATGGTGTCGTGGGTCTCGATGCCGGCGTGATACACACTGCCGTTCGGGTTCTGGTAGATGTTCACCGAGTCGGTATCACCGAACAGGTTGTGCATGTCACCCAGAATTTCCTGGTAGGCGCCCACCAGGAAAATGCCCAGCAGGTAGTCCTCGCCCTCGTTGATCCCGTGCACCGGCAGGCTGGTCTCGATGCTCTGCTCGTCGACGTACTGGTTGATCTTGCCGTCGGAGTCGCAGGTCAGGTCTTGCAGCACCGCGCGGCGCATCGGCTCTTCGTCCAGCCGGTGCAGCGGCAGGATCGGCAACACCTGGCCGATGGCCCAGGTATCGGGCAGGCTCTGGAACACCGAGAAGTTGCAGATGTACTTGTCGGCCAGCTTGTCGTTGAGCTCGTCCAGCACCTGGCGGTGCGAGCGCTGACGGGCCTTGAGCGAGTTGTGCAGGCGACGGCAGACGGCGAAGTAGCACTGCTCGGCCAGGGCTTTTTCGGCCAGGGAGATCTTGCCGTCGGCGTACTGGGCGGCCACGTCGCTCATGTAGTGGGTAGCGCGCCAGTAGGTCTCGGTGACCATCTCGATGTCGGTCGGGCCCAGCAGGGCCGCCAGCCACTGCACGGTTTCCGGCAGGCTTTCGGCGTTCTCGATCACCGGCACTTCGTCGTTGTGCTTCTCGACGTCGGTTACCTGGACCACCAGCATGGCGTGGTGGGCGGTCAGCGCACGGCCGCTTTCCGAGAAGATGTGCGGATGCGGCAGGCCCTGGGCATCGCAGAACTCCTTGAGCATGCCGACCACGACACCGGCGTAGTCGTCCATGTCGTAGTTGATGGAGCTTGCATTGCGCGAGTGGGTACCGTCGTAGTCGACACCCAGGCCACCGCCGACGTCGATGTGGTCGACCGGCAGGTTCAGGGCGCGCAGTTCACCGTAGTAACGGATCGCTTCCTTGAAGCCATGCTGGTAGTCGGCGAGGTTGGCGATCTGCGACCCCATGTGGAAGTGCAGCAGGCGAATGCCCTGGTCCAGGCCGGCATCGCGGAATCGCTGGACCACCGAGATCAGCTGTGCAGCCGACAGGCCGAACTTGGACTTCTCGCCACCGGTGTCGGCCCACTTGCTCGACGCCAACGACGACAGGCGCACGCGCAGACCGACCTGCGGCTTGACCTTGAGGTCGGCCGCTTCTTCGATCACCAGCGCCACTTCGGACTCTTTCTCGATGACGATGAATACGTTGTGGCCCAGCTTCTGGCCCATCAGCGCCAGGCGAATGAACTCACGGTCCTTGTAGCCGTTGCAGACGATGGTGCCGCCCTTGGGTGCCAGGGCCAGCACGGCCAGCAGCTCAGGCTTGGAGCCGGCCTCGAGGCCGATCGACACGTTCTGGGTGGCGATGATGTTTTCCACCACCGCCTCTTGCTGGTTGACCTTGATCGGGTACAGCGCGGTGTACTGGCTCTGGTACTCAAGGCGCGCGATGTTGGCATCGAAGGCGCCGGTCAGCTGGCGCACGCGGTCTTGCAGGATGTCCGGGAAACGCACCAGCAGCGGCAGCGACAGGCCGCTCTTGCGCAGCTCGTCGACCTGTTCGAACAGGTCGATCGGGGCACTGCCTGGCCCGTTGGGGCGAACTTCGACGCGGCCGGCCTCGTTGATTGCGAAGTAACCGGCCCCCCAATGGCGAATCCCGTAAACACTGCGGCTGTCCGCAACTGTCCATTGGCTGCCATCGTCTTTGCGTGTGCGTCGTACGGACATTGAAGTCCCCTATATAAAAAGTCGAAAAACACTGGCCAGCAGTCGGCGGGCGCAGTGTAAAACCTGGAAATGACGATTTTCCGTGTTCAGGGATAGACCCTTCCTACGGGAACGAGTTTAGAAAGCGAATTGCAAAAAATCGCGATGCAGTCTTCAGCCGCCGGACTTTTTCGCTTTGAAGCCTTGTTTGATCAGCTCTGCCAACAACAGCTCGACGTGATCGCCCTGGATCTCGATGACCCCGTCTTTCAACGCGCCGCCGGTTCCGCAGCGACGCTTGAGCGTGCTGGCCAGGTCCTTGAGCTGTTCCAGGGGCAGCGGTACACCGCTGATGGTCGTCACCGTCTTGCCGCCACGGCCTTTGCTTTCGCGGCGCACGCGAGCAATGCCATCGCCTTCGGGGATGAGCGTCTGTTTGCAGATGCAGGCATCTATGGGTTTGCTGCAGTCCGGACAATGCCGGCCTGCATCAGTGGAGAACACCAGGCCACCGAGGGCGGCGAATGATGCGGCTTTCTTGGCCACTTTTGATCCTCGTAAGGTGAGGACAAAAACTGGTCGACGCCCCGGGCAGGGTACCGACCGCGAAGCCCCACTCTGGCAGGGGCAGCGCAACTGCCACACCAGGGTGCGGCAGCCTTAAAAGGCCGCGCAGTGTAACGATAAATGCCGCGATTGCTAAGTACAAAACTGCGCCATTTTGCACAGGTTTAGCGACGTCAGGCTTGACGGTCGATATAGCGCTGCAGGGCAGCCAGCGAATCGGGGCAGTACGGCTGCTGCCGGCTGTCGGCCAGGGCCTGTTCGAGGGGCAGAAAGCGCGCTTCGCTGACCTCCTCCGGCTGCAGGCGCAAAGGCCCGTCCCAGACAGCCGAGAACACGGCGCACCAGAGCCGGTTGCCAGGCTGGTCGAAGAAAAACCGCTCGTGGAAGATCAGTTCGACTCCGGCCACGCCCAGTTCCTCTTCCAGCTCGCGGGCAGCCGACTCGGCAAAACTCTCGTCGGCCTGCACCATGCCGCCGGCGGCGACATCCCAGTAGCCCGGATAGATGGCTTTGCTTTGCGTGCGTCGGTGCACGCACAGTTCACCGGCCGAGTTGAACAACAGGATGTAGGTACCGCGACCGATCAGGCCCTTCTCGCGCAACTCGACACGGGGCAAGGCCCCCAGCGGCTGGTCGTGTTCGTCTACCCAGGCGATCAGTTCGGCGTCGGAGGCAGCGCGATGCGCCGCCTCTTGCTTGGAGATGGCCATCGATCAGCCCTGGGACAGCAACTGGCGCAGGTCGATCACTGCAGCGTTGGCACGGGAGATGTAGTTGGCCATGACCAGCGAGTGGTTGGCCCACATGCCGAAGCCGCTGCCATTGAGCACCATCGGGCTCCACAGCGGTTCCTGGGAAGCTTCCAGTTCACGGATGATCTGGCGCACGCTCACGGTGGCGTTCTTCTTGGCCAGTACATCGGCGAAGTCCACTTCGATGGCGCGCAGCAAATGCGACAGCGCCCAGGCCTGGCCGCGGGCTTCATAGAACACGTTGTCGATCTGCAGCCATGGCGTCTCGACCACTTCCTCGTCCAGTTGCGGCGCCTGGCCTGCAACCACGACTTCGGTCTTCAGGGTGCTGTTGAGCTTGACCCGGCCGACACTGGCCGACAGCCGCTGCGACAACGAGCCCAGGCGCGTGGCGACATCGCCCAGCCAGTTGTTGAGGTTGTCGGCACGCGTGTAGAACAGCGCACCGGGCTGATCCGGCGCTGCCAGGCGGTTCTGGTAGCGGGTCAGGGAGTTGATGCCTTCCTGGAACTCGGACTCGCTCGACGGCAGGATCCAGCTCTTGTTGTCGAAGTTGAAGCGCGGCTCGGCCTTGGCCAGGTCCGCATCTTCAGTGGACTGCGACTGCGAACGGGCGAAGTCCTTGCGCATGGCTCGGCTCAGGTCGCGTACCTGGACCAGCACGCCATATTCCCAGCTCGGCATGTTGTCCATCCACAGGCCTGGCGGGAAGCGGTCGTTGGAGATGTAGCCGCCCGGCTTGTGCAGCAGGGTACCGGCAACGGTCTTGAGGGTTTCGACGGTGGTGTAGCCCACCACCATCTGCTTGCCGGTCTGCTCGGCGGCAATCTGGGCGTTCTGCTGGACCGGGAACAGGTCAGGCTCGGCGCTCCAGTACCAGCCCAGGGCCACGCACACCAGCAGGTAGATCCCGATCAGCGAGCCCAGGGCGCGGCTGAAGAACAATCCGCCAAAGTAGCTACGGGTGGCGGCACCGCGGGGTTCGACCCGCTCGCGCGCCTCGGCTTTGCCTGTACGGTTTTTCCAGTCCAGCATGGCGTTGTCCTTTATGTCACGTCGGTTCAAGGGGTTCGACCGCAACCCCCGGGCTTCGTGCCAGCGCTATGCGAGCTTTGTGCTGCGCGCCGCCTGCCGGGGTGGGCAAGTATCGCAGCACTATAAATCAAGCGCGTCGGTTCGCATAAGCGACTATCGGGTCGGCAACTGAATAAACAGACTTGTACAGTAAATTGATACAAGGCACTCGTTTGCCCAGCAAGTGGTGCTAGCATAGAGCCATCACTCGAACTGCCTCACCCTCTTATAAGTAGTCAGGACATGACCGAGCCAGAAGACCCCAATCGTGAGCGCCTCAAGCAACACTTTGCCCAGCGGGTCATTCATCAGGCTCGGCAGATACTCGAAATCTGGCAACGCCTGCAGCGCAGCGAGTGGTCGACGAGTGACCTGGGTGAGCTGTGCGAGGCGAACCTGCGCCTGCAGCGCTATGCCGAGCGTTTCGATCAACCCGAACACAGCCAGCTGGCTGAAGCCATCGCCCAGACCCTGGCGGCGATCGAGGCCAACAGCGCGCGCCTGAGCAGCCCGCTGATCAGCGAGCTCAATCGCCTGATGCAGCGCTTGTCACGCACTGGCCTGCGCCAGGGCGACCAGCTCGAGCAGGTACCGTTGCCGCCGCTGCGCAAGCCGGTCTACATCATGCTCCAGGATCACGATCGGGCCGAGCGTCTGGCCCAGCAACTGGAGTTCTTCGGCCTGGGTGTACAAGCCTTGTACAGCGCTGACGCCTTTCGCGCCTCGATGAGTGAGCGGCTGCCCTCGGCCATCGTCATGGATGTCGACTTCACCGGCACCGGAATTGGCCTGCAACTGGCGGCGCAGGCCCAGGCAGGCCTGGAGCATCGCGTGCCGCTGTTGTTCTTCAGCCTTGATGAAACCGACACGCCAACGCGCCTGGCCGCCGTGCGTGCCGGCGGCCAGGAGTTCCTCACCGGCACCCTGGAAGCCTCCAGCCTGCTGGAGAAGGTCGAACTGCTGACCAGCGTCACCCAGTACGAACCGTTCAAAGTGCTGATCATCGATGATTCCCGGGCCCAGGCCATGCACACCGAGCGCCTGCTCAACAGCGCCGGCATCGTCACCCGGACCTTGACCGACCCGATCCGCACCATGGCCGAGCTTGCGGACTTTCAGCCCGACCTGATCATCCTCGACATGTACATGCCTGACTGCACCGGCACCGAGCTTGCCAAGGTCATCCGCCACAATGATCGCTACGTCAGCGTGCCAATCATCTACCTGTCGGCCGAAGACGACCTCGACAAGCAGCTCGACGCCATGAGCGAAGGCGGCGATGACTTCCTGACCAAGCCGATCCGCTCGCGACACCTGATCACCACCGTGCGCAACCGCGCGGCCCGTGCCCGCAATCTCAAGGCACGGATGGTGCGCGACAGTCTGACCGGGCTGTACAACCACACTCACATCCTGCAACTGCTCGAGGACTGCAGTTTTCGCGCACGGCGCGAAGAGCAGCCGCTGAGTTTCGCCATGCTCGACATCGACCACTTCAAGAAGGTCAACGACAGCCATGGCCACCCCATGGGCGACCGGGTGATCAAGAGCCTGGCCCTGTTCCTCAAGCAACGCCTGCGCAAGACCGACTTCATCGGTCGCTACGGTGGAGAAGAGTTCGCCATCGTCATGCCCAACACTGACCTCACCGCCGCTCAAAAAGTGCTGGATGAGATCCGCCGCCGCTTCGCCGAGATCCACTACCCCGCCCAGCCACGAGACCTGTTCTGCACCTTCAGTGCCGGCGTGGTGCAACTCAAGGACGGGCTCGACGCCCTGAGCATGGCCACTGCTGCGGACACGGCGCTGTACCAGGCCAAGGGGGCCGGGCGTAACTGCGTGCTGCGCGCCGACTGATCAAGGCAAAGTGCCACTTTTTTAACCGAACGGTCGACATCGTCATAACCCGGTCATAAAAACGCAATAACTTCAGGTGCTTACCATTCGGCCGTTGGTTGACCCTGCACATGCGCCTGAAGCTGCTGACCAATTTCAATACCCTGTTGCTGGTAACCGTCTGCATCGCCCTGGGGACCACCCTGTGGTGGTCGCAGCGCGCGCTGGAGCGTCCCTATCAAATGATGGAGCGCTACTTGTCGCTGTCGCAGCAGTTCCAGAATGAGGTCGCACGCAACATCGGCGACTACCTCGGCAATGGCGATGCCCTGCGCCATGCCACGGCGGTCCATGCAACAGCGCAATTGCAGGCCTCTCTCCAGCAACTACCCGACGAGCTGGCCGCGCCCCTGCGCCCGAGCCTGGACAACCTGCAGCGCTTTGCCGGTGATGAACTGCTGGCGGCCGGCAAGCTGGCCGGCGACCCGCAGGCCTTGTTGCTGCAGGCCGAACGCGAGTTGGGCGCGAGCCTGGACCAACTGGCCAGCTACGCCCAGGCCAGCAACAACCCGGAGGCCGGGCGCTATGCAGCCGTGCTGTTCAAGGCGGCGCTGCACCTGTCGCGGGTGTCCCTGGCCCGCGACAAGCTGGTCAGCAGCGGCCGCAGCGAACTGGCCGACGAGGTGGCGCGCGAACTGCAACTGATCGTCGCCCAGGCCAAGGCACTCGATGACCTGCCCTTGCTCGGCGTAACGGCTGCCCGCGAATCCAGTGCCGACGACTTTGCCGCCCTCATGGGCCTGGAGACACAAGCCAGCCAGGAGGTCGAGGACAGCGGGATTGCCCTCAAGCGAGAGCTCAACAGCCTGCTCAACCGCTACCCCGCCGAATTGCAACGCACCCGTGAACAGATCCAGCGTCGCAGCGAACTGGTCGAGAGCACCCACCGACAGATCGACGCCGTACAACAGGCCATCGCCGCGCTGGAACCTGCGGTACGCAGCCAGCACGCCACGATCCAGGGAGAGGTGCGGATGATCCAGGGCCTGATGATCGTCCTGATCCTGCTGATCGCCCTGCTCATCGACACCTTGCAGCGCCGCCTGGCCCGAGTGCTGACCAACCTGGCACCGGCCTTGTCGCGCTGGGCCGAGGGCGACTTCGCCGAGGCGATCTCGCTGGGCAAGAGCAACCGCGAGATGCACGACATTCAAGAGTCGCTGAACCGCCTGCGCCGGTACCTGGTGGAACTGGTCGGGACCATCCGCGGCAATGCCGAGCAGGTGGCAGGCAGCAGCCATGCCCTGGCCGGCATGAGCAGTGCCCTGCACGATGGCGCCGAGCGCCAGGCAGGCGATACCGCGCAGATCCGCGATGCCCTGGGCGAACTGGAAGCCACCATCCTGCAAGTGGCCGGCGACGCCAGCCAGGCCGCCGACGCCAGCCGCGATGCCGGTCGGGCGGTGGAACAGGGCCAGGCGGTAATTGGCCAGAGCCTGACCGGCCTGCGCGCGCTGGTCGATGAAGTCCAGGGCAATGCCCAGATGATCGAGCAACTGGCCGAAGAGTCGGCCACCATCGGCGGCGTACTCACGGTCATTCGCTCGATTGCCGAACAGACCAACCTGCTGGCCCTCAATGCCGCTATCGAGGCGGCCCGCGCCGGCGAAATGGGCCGCGGGTTCGCCGTGGTCGCCGAAGAAGTCCGCTCCCTGGCCCAGCGCACCACCGGCGCCACCGGTGAGATCCAGACCCTGATCGGGCGCCTTCAGCAGGCCGCGCGCGAATCGGTCGAAGGCATGCGCACCCAGCTCGAACATGCCGAAGCCACCGCCGACCAGGCGCAGGCAGCCGATGGTGCGCTGGATGAGATCGTCGCGGCGATCCAGACCATTTCGGCCACCGCCGTGCGCATTGCCGATGTCACGGCCCAACAGAGTGGCGCGGTGAGCGAGATTCGCGATCACAGCGAGCGAATTCATGACCTGGGCGAGGACAATCTTCAGCGCATCGGCGAAGGCCGCGAACAGGGCGAGCAGTTGCTCAGGCTGGGAGGCGAGCTGAACACCGCGGTGCGGGCCTTTCGGGTTTGAATTCCATCGCGGGGCAAGCCCACGGCTGCAGGCCGTAGGCGCGGGCTTGCCCCGCGATGGCCATAAAGTCCGCTATCATGCAGCCACATCTGTACTGCGAGACCGCCATGCGCCGCCTGCTTTGCCTCCTTTTCCTGCTTCTGGCCTTGCCCGCCGTGGGCGCCGGCCTGCTCGACAACCGCCCAAGCGCCACCCTCGGTGCGCCGTCGCTGAACAACAGCGCAGACTTCCTGCCCGTGCACGAGGCCTTCAAGCTCAGCCTGGTGCAAAGCGACGCCCAGCTCCTCAAGCTGCGTTTCGTCGCCACCGACGGCTACTACCTGTATCGCCATCGTTTCAATTTCCGCACCGAACCTGCCGATATCGCCCTGGGCAGCGCGCAGATCCCCCCGGGCGAAGCCAAGCACGATGAGTTCTTCGGCGATGTCGAGGTCTATCACGGCATCGTCGATATCGACATTCCGCGAGCGGCCAGCGACGGGCGCGCCTTTACCCTGGTGGTGGGCTATCAGGGCTGCGCCGACAAGGGCCTGTGCTACCCGCCGGAAACCCTACGCTTGAGCATCGACGGCACTGGGGTGGCGTCGGATGCCAGTGCGCCCGCCACGACCACCAGGGCCTGGACCTGGAAAGAAATGCTGTTGTTCTTCCTCGCGGGTGTCGGCCTGACCTTCACACCCTGCGTACTGCCGATGCTGCCGATCCTCTCCGGCGTGGTGCTGCGCGGCCAGGTCGGCGGCCTGCGCGGCTTTGCCCTGTCGCTGGCCTACGTCCTGCCGATGGCTGCCTGTTTCGCCCTGCTGGGTGCACTGATGGGCCTGTTCGGTGCCGGCATGAACCTGCAGGCACGGCTGCAGTCGGCCTGGGTACTGGTACCGTTCTCGCTGTTCTTCGTGATCTTCGCCCTGGCCATGTTCGGCCTGTTCGAACTGAAATTGCCCCACGCCATCAGCCATCGCCTGGAACGCCTGGTCGGTCGGACCAAAGGCGGCTCGCTGATTGGCGCGGCGATCCTGGGAGTGTTTTCCAGCCTTCTGGTGTCACCTTGCGTGTCGGCACCACTGGCCGGTGCACTGCTGTACATCAGTGCCAGCGGCGATGCCGTGGGCGGCGCCTTGAAGCTGTTCGCCCTGGGCCTGGGCATGGGTGCCCCGTTGCTGCTGGTCGCCACCGGCGGCGCGGCCTGGCTGCCCAAGAGCGGCCCATGGCTGGTCACGGTCAAGAATGCCATTGGCGTGCTGTTGCTGGGCCTGGCCATCGCCCTGCTCAGCCGAGTGCTGCCGGGGCAGGTCACCCTGCTGTTGGTCGGATTGCTCAGCGCAGGCGTGGCGCTGTTCCTCGGCACCCTGGAGTTCACCGCGAAGTCCACGCTGCAGCGCCTGGGGCAATTGCTGGGCCTGGCGCTGCTGGTCTATGCCCTGGCCTGCTGGTACGGCGCCTTGAGCGGCCAGACCGACCCGCTGCGCCCCCTGCCACCGCCGACGGCTGGCGCCCATGCGCCCGCCCAAAGCACCGCCCAGAACGACTGGCAAACCATCACCACCCCCGCCGCCCTCGACAGCGCCCTGGCCCAAGCCAAGGCCGACGGGCAACCGGTGGTGCTGGACTGGTATGCCGACTGGTGCATCAGCTGCAAGGTCATCGAACATGAAGTGCTGGCCGCGCCTGCGGTCAAAAACCAGCTCATCGGCTTCAAGCTGCTGCGTTTCGACATCACCCAAAGCAACGCCGAGCAGCGCGCCCTGCTCGATCGCTATCAGCTTTTCGGCCCGCCCGCGCTCTTGTTCTTTGCCGCGAACGGCAGCGAAAAAACCAGCGCCCGGGTGGTTGGCGAGACAAACGCCGGGGAATTTGCCGAGCATCTGGCGCGCATTCGCAGCGATCTGGGTCTATAACTTCTTCTGCCCGCCAAGAAGCCATTATCGATGACCAAAATTAATAAATTAGTCACATACTTGGCGTGAATCTCGGTCATCGTGCTGGCTATTGTCGGCAACTGGACACTGCCCGCCGGTTTACGGCATAGTCGCCGCGCAACGTTTGTGCCTAACGATAAAAGGAACCACAGATGGCAACGCTACTGGTGCTGCACGGCCCCAACCTGAACCTGCTCGGTACCCGCGAACCGGGCGTCTATGGCGCCGTCACCCTGGCCCAGATCAACCAGGACCTGGAGCAGCGCGCCCGCGCCGCCGGCCATCACCTGCAGTACCTGCAAAGCAACGCCGAGTACGAATTGATCGACCGTATCCACGCCGCGCGCAGCGAAGGCGTCGACTTCATCCTGATCAATCCGGCTGCTTTCACACACACATCCGTCGCATTACGTGACGCATTGCTGGCAGTGAGCATCCCATTCATCGAAGTGCACCTGTCGAACGTGCACAAGCGTGAGCCGTTTCGCCATCACTCCTACTTTTCCGATGTCGCCGTAGGAGTGATTTGCGGCCTGGGTGCCACCGGCTACCGCCTGGCCCTGGACTCTGCCCTGGAACACCTGGCTGCCAACGCCAAACCCTGATACCGAGCACCTGGCCTGTGGCCGGGGCTCACAAGAAACGTTAGAAAACACGTTTTTATATTTACGCCCCTGACCGAACCTTGGGAGTTGATGATTAATGGATATCCGTAAAGTCAAGAAACTGATCGAACTGCTGGAAGAGTCTGGCATCGACGAGCTGGAGATCAAGGAAGGCGAGGAATCCGTACGGATCAGCCGTCACAGCAAGACTCCAGCCCAGCAGTACTACGCTCCGGCTCCAGTCGCCGCTCCTGTTGCAGCCCCGGCTCCCGTTGCCGCTGCAGCCGCACCTGCTGCCGAAGCCGCCGCACCGAAGCTGAACGGCACCGTTGCTCGTTCGCCAATGGTCGGTACCTTCTACCGCAAGGCCTCGCCAACCTCGCCAGCCTTCGTTGAAGTCGGCCAGACCGTGAAGAAAGGCGACACCCTGTGCATCGTCGAAGCCATGAAGATGATGAACCACATCGAAGCTGAAACCAGCGGTGTGATCGAATCCATCCTGGTAGAAGACGGTCAGCCGGTTGAGTTCGACCAGCCGCTGTTCACCATCGTTTGAACCGCGGAGAGCCAACGATGTCTGCGAAGCTGGAAAAAGTCCTGATCGCCAACCGTGGGGAAATTGCCCTGCGGATCCTGCGTGCCTGCAAAGAGCTGGGCATCAAGACCGTCGCCGTACACTCCACGGCTGACCGCGAACTGATGCACCTGGGCCTGGCAGACGAGTCGGTCTGCATCGGTCCTGCTTCGGCCAGCCAGTCCTACCTGCACATTCCAGCGATCATCGCCGCTGCCGAAGTGACCGGCGCTACCGCCATTCACCCAGGCTATGGCTTCCTCGCTGAAAACGCCGACTTCGCCGAACAGGTGGAGAACTCCGGTTTTGCCTTCATCGGCCCGAAAGCCGACACCATTCGCCTGATGGGCGACAAGGTTTCGGCCAAGGACGCAATGATCAAATCGGGCGTTCCAACCGTACCGGGCTCCGACGGCCCGTTGCCGGAAGACGAAGAAGAAGCCCTGCGCATCGGCCGTGAAGTCGGCTACCCGGTGATCATCAAGGCCGCCGGTGGCGGTGGTGGTCGCGGCATGCGCGTGGTGCACAAGGAAGAAGACCTGATCGCCTCGGCCAAGCTGACCCGTACCGAAGCCGGTGCTGCGTTCGGCAACCCGATGGTCTACCTCGAGAAGTTCCTGACCAACCCACGCCACGTGGAAGTCCAGGTACTCTCCGATGGCCAGGGCAACGCCGTTCACCTGGGTGACCGCGACTGCTCGCTGCAGCGCCGCCACCAGAAAGTCCTGGAAGAAGCGCCTGCCCCGGGCATCGATGAAAAAGCCCGCCAGGAAGTCTTCAAGCGCTGTGTCGATGCCTGCATCGAGATCGGCTACCGTGGTGCCGGCACCTTCGAGTTCCTCTACGAGAACGGCGCGTTCTACTTCATCGAAATGAACACTCGTGTTCAGGTGGAGCACCCGGTTTCGGAGATGGTCACCGGTATCGACATCGTCAAGGAGATGCTCAGCATCGCCGCTGGCAACAAGCTGTCGTTCACCCAGGATGACGTCGTGATCCGTGGCCACTCCCTGGAGTGCCGGATCAACGCCGAAGACCCGAAGAAGTTCATCCCGAGCCCAGGCACGGTCAAGCACTTCCATGCCCCAGGCGGCAACGGCGTTCGCGTCGACTCGCACCTGTACAGCGGTTACGCGGTTCCACCGAACTACGACTCGCTGATCGGCAAGCTGATCACCTACGGCAAAGACCGTGACGAAGCCATGGCACGCATGCGCAATGCCCTGGACGAAATCGTCGTCGACGGTATCAAGACCAACATCCCGCTGCACCGCGACCTGGTGCGTGATGAAGGTTTCTGCAAAGGTGGCGTCAACATTCACTATCTGGAACACAAACTGGCCAACCAGGAGTGATTCCACAGTGATGTGAAAAGACCCCGGCCATTGGCCGGGGTCTTTTTTTGTGCGCCTGCAGACGCAGGCTTGCCCCGCGAAGCATTCCCACAAATCCCTCGCACTCAAGTAAACTGGCGGGCTTCTCGCAGCCCTGCGCTGCCCCTGTAGATTTTTCCAAAGGTGCCCGCCATGCCTTGGCTGCAAGTACGTCTGGCCATCAGCCCGGATCAAGCCGAAACCTATGAAGACGCCCTGCTCGAAGTCGGCGCGGTTTCGGTCACCTTCATGGACGCCGAAGACCAACCGATTTTCGAACCGGACCTCAACACCACCCCGCTGTGGTCGCACACCCACCTGCTGGCATTGTTCGAAGCCGACACCGATGCCGATGCCGTGTTCGCCCACCTGCAACTGCTGACCGGCGCCACGCTGCCGGAGCACCAGGCCGAAGTCATCGAAGACCAGGACTGGGAACGCAGCTGGATGGACAACTTCCAGCCAATGCGCTTCGGCCAGCGCCTGTGGATCGTACCGAGCTGGCACGCCGCGCCCGAGCCCGAGGCGGTCAACCTGCTGCTCGACCCGGGCCTGGCCTTCGGCACCGGCACCCACCCCACCACCGCCCTGTGCCTCGAATGGCTGGACGGCCAGGACCTGAACGGCGCCCAGGTGCTCGATTTCGGGTGCGGCTCGGGCATCCTGGCGATTGCGGCCCTGCTGCTGGGTGCCCGCGAAGCGGTGGGTACCGACATCGACGTGCAGGCACTGGAAGCCTCCCGCGACAACGCCGGACGCAATGGCATCGCCGACGAGCGCTTTGCCCTGTACCTGCCCGAGCACATGCCGGCAATGCAGGCCGATGTGCTGGTAGCCAATATCCTCGCCGGCCCGCTGGTATCCCTCGCCCCGCAGCTGTCCACCCTGGTTCGCCCGGGCGGTTTGCTGGCCCTGTCGGGCATCCTCGCCGAACAGGGCGATGAAGTGGCCGCGGCCTATGCCAAGGACTTCGACCTCGACCCGATCAGCGTCCGTGACGGCTGGGTACGCATCAGTGGTCGCCGCCGTTAAGTGGGCCTAGAATAACCTTCTGCACAACCCGGATCGCCGCATGACCGACAGTTTCGTCACCCAGTGCCCGCATTGCCAGACCAGCTTTCGCGTCAACCACAATCAGTTGAGCGTGGCCCGTGGCGTGGTCCGTTGTGGCGCTTGCCTTCAGGTTTTCAACGCTGCCAAACAGCTGTTGGAGCAGAGTGCGGCGCAGAACCCCGCGAGCGAGCCTGCAGTCGTGGAGCCGGCGCCCCCTGCGCCGCCAACACCGATCAGCCCGCGCGAGTGGAGCGCCGCCGAGCTTGACCTCGACCAGCTCGACCTGGACCAGGAACTGGCGCGGCTGGAGCAGCGCGAAATCCAGCCAACCACCGAGTTCAAGGCAGGCCCCGCGCGCGAGGAAAACCTCAGCGCGCACCGCGACGAGCCGGAAACCGACGATCCGCATTGGCCCGACAGCCTGTTCAGCACCCCGGCAAACGAGCGCGAAGCGCCAGCCGAGGCACTTGACGAGCCCTTGCCACCACTGGTCGAGCAGGAGCCGCTGGATCTTGCCCCTGCCCCAGGCGAGCGCACCGAGCCCTCGCTGTCGCTGGAAGCACTGGACGACGACCTCGATCCCCCTGCCCAACCCACTCGCCCGCTGGCCGCCGAGCTCGATGAACCGCCGGTCGAACGCCTGTCGGCCAAGGAGCCGGAAGACGACTTCGACGCCCCGGAAGCTGACGACGAGCGCCGCGAGCCCGGCCTGGGCCCGGCCTCCAGCCGCCCTGCGCGCAAGGAACCGCTGCTCGACCTGGTCGACGATCCGCTGCAACTGGATTGGCAGAAGCCCAAGGCCCACTGGGGCAAGCGCCTGCTGTGGATCCTGCTGATCCTGCTGGCCGCTGCCGCCCTGGCCGGCCAGTACATCTGGTACCACTTCGACGAGCTCGCCCGCCAGGACCAGTACCGCCCGTGGTTCCAGCAACTCTGCCCGCAAGTGGGCTGCAAGGTGCCTTCGCGGGTCGACATCGACCGGATCAAAAGCAGCAACCTGGTGGTACGCAGCCATCCGGACTTCAATGGCGCCTTGATCGTCGACGCGATCATCTACAACCGGGCACCGTTCACCCAGCCGTTCCCGCTGCTGGAACTGCGCTTTGCCGACCTCAACGGCCAGTTGATCGCCAGCCGGCGCTTCAAACCCGCCGAATACCTGAGCGGCGAGCTGGCCGGCAAGGGCGAGATGCCCAGCCAGGTGCCGATCCATATCGCCCTGGACATCCTCGACCCGGGCCCCAAGGCCGTCAATTACAGCCTCAGCTTCCGCTCCCCCGAATAGCCCTGCGCACGCATGCCCGCCTCACCAAACTGGCGGGCATAACGCCGCAGCTGTTCAGATTTTATCCAAATCCATCTTTATCCGGTCACCGAGAGCGGGTATCATGCCAACCCTTTTTCGAACTCTAATGATCCGGCCCCACAACAGGGAACTCCTATGTCGGCGGTACGCATCGGCCCATACACACTGCAGAACAACCTGATCCTCGCGCCGATGGCCGGGGTAACGGACCAGCCATTTCGTCAGCTCTGCCGACGAATGGGCGCAGGCCTGGTGGTGTCGGAGATGGTCAGCAGCGACATGAGCCTGTGGAACAGCCGCAAGTCGCGCCTGCGCATGATTCACGAAGGTGATCCCGAGCCGCGCTCGGTCCAGATCGCCGGTGGTGACGCGCAGATGCTCGCAGCGGCGGCCCGGGCCAATGTCGAGGCGGGCGCCCAGATCATCGACATCAACATGGGTTGCCCGGCAAAAAAAGTCTGCAACAAGGCTGCAGGCTCTGCTTTATTGAAAGATGAAGCCTTGGTCAGCGAGATCCTCCACGCGGTAGTTGCCGCCGTGGACGTACCGGTCACGCTGAAGATCCGCACGGGTTGGGACAGGGCGAACAAGAACGGCCTGACGGTGGCGAAGATTGCCGAACAGGCTGGCATCCAGGCACTGGCGGTCCATGGACGAACCCGCGCCGACCTGTACACCGGCGAAGCCGAGTACGACACCATCGCTGCGATCAAGCAGGCGGTGTCGATCCCGGTCTTTGCCAACGGCGATATCACGTCGCCCGAAAAGGCCCGGGCCGTGCTTCAGGCAACGGGCGCCGACGGCCTGCTGGTCGGCCGGGCTGCCCAGGGGCGGCCCTGGATCTTTCGCGAGATCGAGCATTACCTGCGCACCGGCGAGCAATTGCCGGTGCCACAGCTGGAAGAAGTGGAACGCATTCTGCTTGAGCACCTGGCCGCCCTGCACGCCTTCTATGGCGATGTGATGGGTGTACGCATTGCCCGCAAGCATGTCGGCTGGTACTTGGCAACGCTTCCGGGCGCCAGGGAATTTCGCGCCCAGTTCAATCGTTTGGAAGATACGCAAGCGCAGTGCGCCAACGTTCGTGGTTTTTTCCGCGAACGTGAACAGAGCCTTGAGACAGAGGACGGACAAGGGGTGGCCGCATGACGATGATGACCGAGACTTTAGTGAGTGGAACAACGCCCGTGAGCGACAACGTCAACCTGAAACAGCACCTGAATACACCGAGCGAAGAAGGTCAGACCCTTCGCGGCAGTGTGGAAAAGGCGCTGCACAACTATTTCGCCCATCTGGAGGGCGCGGCCGTCACGGACGTGTATAACCTGGTGCTCTCGGAAGTCGAAGCGCCGTTGCTCGAAAGCGTGATGAACTACGTCAAGGGCAACCAGACCAAGGCCAGCGAGCTGCTCGGGCTCAACCGCGGCACCTTGCGCAAGAAACTCAAGCAGTACGATTTGTTGTAAGCAAGCATCCAAACCAGAAAAGGCGGCTCCCATTCGATGAGGTCGCCTTTTTTGCTGACTCCACCGCGTTATGGAATCTGAAATGACCGACCAGACTACCCGCCTGCCGATCCGCCGCGCCTTGATCAGCGTCTCCGACAAGACCGGGATCCTTGAATTCGCCCGTGAGCTGCAACAGCTCGGCGTCGAGATCCTGTCCACCGGCGGCACCTTCAAGTTGCTCCAGGACAATGGCGTTGCCGCGGTGGAAGTTGCCGACTACACCGGCTTCGCCGAAATGATGGACGGCCGGGTCAAGACCCTGCACCCGAAGATCCACGGTGGCATCCTCGGCCGCCGCGGTACTGACGACGCCATCATGGCCGAGCACGGTATCAAGCCGATCGACCTGGTAGCCGTCAACCTGTACCCCTTCGAAGCGACCATCTCCAAGCCAGGCTGCGACCTGCCGACCGCCATCGAGAACATCGACATCGGCGGCCCGACCATGGTCCGTTCGGCTGCCAAGAACCACAAGGATGTGGCGATCGTGGTCAACGCCAGCGACTACGGCCAGGTGCTGGAAAGCCTGAAGGCCGGTGGCCTGACCTACGCCCAGCGCTTCGACCTGATGCTCAAGGCGTTCGAGCACACCGCGGCCTACGACGGCATGATCGCCAACTACATGGGCACCGTGAACCAGGTGGCCGAGACCCTGAGCACCGAAGGCCGCAGCGAGTTCCCGCGCACCTTCAACAGCCAGTTCGTCAAGACCCAGGAAATGCGCTACGGCGAAAACCCGCACCAGAGCGCGGCGTTCTATGTCGAGGCCAAGCCTGCCGAAGCCGGCATCGCCACCGCGGTCCAGCTGCAGGGCAAAGAGCTGTCGTACAACAACGTGGCCGACACCGACGCTGCACTCGAGTGCGTGAAAAGCTTCGTCAAGCCGGCCTGCGTGATCGTCAAGCACGCCAACCCGTGCGGCGTGGCCGTCAGCCCGGATGCCGAAGGCGGTATCCGCCAGGCCTACGAGCTGGCCTACGCCACCGACACCGAGTCGGCCTTCGGCGGCATCATCGCCTTCAACCGCGAGCTGGATGCCGAAACCGCCAAGGCCATCGTCGAGCGTCAGTTCGTCGAAGTGATCATCGCCCCGAGCGTCAGCGAAGAAGCCCGCGCCGTGGTTGCCGCCAAGGCCAACGTACGCCTGCTGGCCTGCGGCCAGTGGTCGGCCGAACGTGCCGCTGCCTGGGACTACAAGCGTGTCACCGGCGGCCTGCTGGTACAGAGCCGCGATATCGGCATGATCACCGAGGCCGACCTGAAGGTCGTCACCAAGCGTGCGCCGACCGAGCAAGAGATCCACGACCTGATCTTCGCCTGGAAAGTGGCCAAGTACGTCAAGTCCAACGCCATCGTCTATGCCAAGAACCGCCAGACCATCGGTGTCGGTGCCGGTCAGATGAGCCGCGTGAACTCCGCTCGTATTGCTGCAATCAAGGCCGAGCATGCTGGCCTGCAGGTACAGGGGGCGGTCATGGCGTCGGACGCATTCTTCCCGTTCCGTGACGGTATCGACAACGCCGCTAAAGTGGGTATCACTGCCGTGATCCAGCCAGGCGGCTCGATGCGGGACGCAGAAGTGATCGCCGCCGCCGACGAAGCTGGCATCGCCATGGTCTTCACCGGCATGCGCCACTTCCGTCACTGATACGTGCGGGCTTGATACAGAAGCGGGCTTGCTCCGCGATGCGCTCACATCGCGCAATCGCGGGGCAAGCCCGCTCCTACTAAGAGCCGCTCCATCCGAATTAGCGTCATCGAGGTTTTGACATGAAAGTTTTGATTATCGGTAGCGGCGGTCGTGAACACGCCCTGGCCTGGAAAGTCGCTCAGGACCCACGGGTCGAGAAAGTCTTCGTTGCCCCGGGCAACGCCGGCACTGCCACCGAAGCCAAGTGCGAGAACGTCGACATCGACGTCACTGCCCTGGAGCAACTGGCTGACTTCGCCGAGAAAAACGTTGCCCTGACCATCGTCGGCCCTGAAGGCCCGCTGGTTGCCGGTGTCGTCGACCTGTTCCGCAGCCGCGGCCTGGATTGCTTCGGTCCGACCAAGGGCGCAGCCCAGCTGGAAGGCTCCAAGGCCTTCACCAAGGATTTCCTGGCTCGCCACAAGATCCCGACGGCCGACTACCAGAACTTCACCGAGATCGAGCCAGCCCTGGCCTACCTGCGCGAAAAAGGCGCTCCAATCGTGATCAAGGCCGACGGCCTGGCCGCGGGCAAGGGCGTCATCGTTGCCATGACCCTGGCTGAAGCCGAAGACGCCGTACGCGACATGCTCGCCGGCAATGCCTTCGGCGAGGCCGGTTCGCGCGTGGTCATCGAAGAGTTCCTCGACGGCGAAGAAGCCAGCTTCATCGTCATGGTCGACGGCCAGAACGTGCTGCCAATGGCCACCAGCCAGGACCACAAGCGCGTCGGCGACGGCGATACCGGCCCGAACACCGGCGGCATGGGCGCCTACTCCCCGGCACCGGTGGTCACCGCCCAAGTGCACCAGCGCGTCATGGACCTGGTGATCTGGCCGACCGTGCGCGGCATGGCCGAAGAAGGCAACGTCTACACCGGCTTCCTGTACGCAGGCCTGATGATCGACAAGGCCGGCAACCCGAAAGTGATCGAGTTCAATTGCCGCTTCGGCGACCCGGAAACCCAGCCGGTCATGCTGCGCCTGGAGTCGAGCCTGGTCCTGCTGATCGAAGCAGCCTTCGCCAAGGCCCTGGACAAGGTCGAAGCGCAGTGGAACCCGCAACCAAGCCTGGGCGTGGTCCTGGCGGCTGGCGGCTACCCTGGCGACTACACCAAGGGTGCGGTCATCAACGGCCTGGATGCTGCAGCCAAGCTGACCGGCAAGGTCTTCCATGCCGGTACCGCCCTCAAGGACGGCCAAGTGGTTGCCACCGGCGGCCGCGTGCTCTGCGCCACCGCCCTGGGTGAAACCGTCGAGGCCGCCCAACAGCAGGCGTACCGCCTGGCGGCCGAAATCAACTGGGAAGGCAGCTTCTACCGCACGGACATCGGCTATCGCGCCATTGCCCGTGAACGTGGCGAGCATCACGAGTAAAAAAGCGCCTGCAGGCAGCGACGCCATCGGCGTCCTGCCTCCGGCTCGTCGACAGGGCCCCTCGTGGGCCTTGCCTTCGACTTGGCGCGCCGCGCATAGTTATCATTCGGCACTTTGCTAAGAAGGGATCTCGTCGTGCGTTGGCTCAGGATCGCCATTGGCTTCACCGTCAGCCTGCTGACCCTGCTCTGCTTGTTCCCGGTTTCCGCCGAACATGGCAGTGGCTGGGCGGTTTTGCTCGACGAGCAGGCCAACCTGCAGCTTAGCGACATACGTTCCGAACGCTACCGCAACCAGTTCAGCCCCCTCGAACTGGACCAACTCAATGCTGCAACGCCAGACCAGGCGCTGTGGCTGCATTACCGTCTGGAACCCGGGCAGCACGAACAACTGCTGCGGATCTTCGCCCCGGATCTTTCTCGCCTGGATCTCTACGCCCTCGATGGCGACCAGCTGATCAAACAGATGCACAACGGCCGCCCCTCCGAAAACGGCGACCCGAGCGTGCGCAGCAGCGATCACATCCTGGCCCTGCCCAACAGCGCACATACCCTGGACATCTACCTGCGCCTGGTGTCCGAGCATCAGTTGCGCCCGGCCATCAGCCTGGAGCCGGCGGTCAACGTTGCCGCCGACCAGCGCCAGGCGCTGTTGTTCGGCCTGCTGTTCGGTTGCCTGCTGATGCTCATGCTGCACAACCTGATCCGCTTTGCCTATTCACGCTCGACCACCAGCCTGAGCCTGGCGGCCTATCACGGGCTGATGCTGCTCAGTGCCCTGATCCTGCTCAACCTCAGTGGCCCCTGGTGGAGCCTGTGGCACTCGGCGCAAACACCTGCGGCCTACCTGACCGCGCTGCTTGCCAGCCTGGCGGGCCTGACCTTCACCCTGCGTTTCTTCAGCCCTTGCGGCCAACCCCGGCTCAACCGCCTGCTGATGGTGGAAATGATCCTGGTCGGGCTGTGCGGTCTGTTGTTGCTGTTCGTCGACACCCTGCCGCTCAACCTGATGACCTACGCGCTGTTCGCCATCGGCAGCCTGACCATGCTGCTGATTTCCAGCTACCACTGGTACAAGGGCTATGAGCCGGCGCGCTTGTTCGCGCTGTCGATGCTGGCGTTCAATATCGGCTGCCTGGTGGTGTTACCGGCCCTGCTCGGGCTGACCCGCACGCCCACCCAATGGCTGTTGTTCATCTTGCTGGGCATGGCCAGTTTCAGCGGCCTGCTGCTCAACCTGTCGGTCAGCGAACGCCTGCGCCGGATCAGCGAGGAGCGCTTCAGCGCCAGCCGCGAACTGGCCGCCAGCAATGCCGAAATCAACGCCAAGGCCGAGTTCCTGGCCAAGATCAGCCACGAGATCCGCACCCCCATGAATGGCGTGCTGGGCATGACCGAGCTCTTGCTCGGCACTCCACTGTCGGTCAAGCAGCGCGACTATGTGCAGACCATCCACAGTGCGGGCAACGAGCTGCTGACCCTGATCAACGAGATTCTCGACATCTCCAAGCTCGAGTCCGGGCAGATCGAATTGGACGATGTGCAGTTCGACCTCAATGCCCTGATCGAAGATTGCCTGAGTATTTTCCGCGCCAAGGCCGAACAACAGAACATCGAGCTCATCAGCTTCACCCAGCCCCAGGTCCCGCGGGTGATCAGTGGCGACCCGACGCGCCTGCGCCAGGCACTGCTGAGCCTGCTGGAAAACGCCCTGAAAAACACCGAGCAGGGGGAGATTCTGCTGGTGGTGGCGGTCGATCAGCGTGGCAGCGCTCCACGCCTGCGCATCGCCGTGCAGGACAGCGGCGAGGCCATTTCCCCGGGTGAGCGCGAAGCCCTGCTGCAGGCCGAGCTGCACAGCAAGCACTTCCTCTCCAGCAACAAGCTGGGCGGTCACCTGGGCCTGGTCATCGCTAAGCAGCTGATCAGCCTGATGCAGGGTGAGTTCGGTATCAAGACCAGCCACGGCATGGGCAACACCCTGTGGTTGACCCTGCCCCTGGACCCGCAACGCCTGGAGCAACCGCCGACCGACCTCGATGGCCCGCTGCGTGGCGCCCGGGTGCTGGTGGTGGATGACAACGACACCTGCCGCAAGGTGCTGGTGCAGCAATGCAGTGCCTGGGGCATGAACGTCAGTGCCGTGCCTTCGGGCAAGGAGGCGTTGGCCCTTCTGCGCACCAAGGCACACCTGCGCGATTATTTCGATGCGGTGCTGCTGGACCAGAACATGCCCGGCATGACCGGCATGCAACTGGCGGCCAAGATCAAGGAAGACCCAAGCCTCAACCATGACATCCTGCTGATCATGCTCACCGGCATCAGCAATGCGCCCAGCAAAGTCATCGCGCGCAATGCCGGGGTCAAGCGGATCCTGGCCAAGCCGGTGGCCGGGTATACCCTCAAGACTACCCTGGCCGAAGAGCTGGCCCAACGCAGCAAGGGCCAACCGGTCATGCCGGCACCGGCAAGCCTGGCCACGCCGCTGAACCTGCCCGGCGACTTCCGCATCCTGGTGGCCGAAGACAACAGCATTTCCACCAAGGTCATCCGCGGCATGCTCGGCAAGCTCAGCCTGGAACCGGATACCGCCAGCAACGGCGAAGAAGCTCTGCAGGCGATGAAGACCCACCACTACGACCTGGTGCTGATGGACTGTGAAATGCCGGTACTCGATGGCTTTTCGGCAACCCAGCAACTGCGTACCTGGGAAGTCGCCAACCAGCGCAAGCGCACTCCGGTCGTCGCCCTGACCGCGCACATCCTGGCCGAGCACAAGGAGCGGGCGCGCCTGGCCGGCATGGACGGGCACATGGCCAAGCCGGTCGAGTTGTCACAACTGCGTGAGTTGATCGAACACTGGGTCGCCCGTCGCGAGGCCGAGGCCACCCAGGTACCGACCCCGTAAACCTGCGCACGCCTGATACACTTCCTTCACGTTCCCCTACCCTCGCGAGCCCGACCATGCTCCATGAGTTGTTCAGCGTCTACCTGAAAATGCTCGTGCTCTACAGCCCGTTCTTCGTGCTTTCCTGCTTCATCAGCCTGACCCGCGGCTACTCCAGCAAGGAGCGCAAGCACCTGGCGTGGAAAGTGGCGATCGCCGTGCTGATCTCCAGCGTGATGTTGTACCTGTTCGGGCGGGTTATCTTCGGCGTGTTCGGCATCACCGCCGACGCCTTTCGCATTGGCGCCGGCAGCGTGCTGTTCATCTCGGCGCTGGGCATGGCGCAGGGCAAGTCGGCAGTGCAGACCGACAACGTCCAGCAGGACGTCACCATCGTGCCGCTGACCATCCCCCTGACCGTCGGCCCCGGCACCATCGGTGCCCTGCTGGTGATGGGCGTAGGCCAGCCACATTGGGACGACAAGTTGCTGGCCATCGTCAGTATCACCCTGGCCAGCTTCACGGTGGGCCTGGTGCTTTACCTCTCCCACCGTATCGAGCGGATTCTTGGCGACCAGGGCCTGCAGATCGTCAGTCGCTTGATGGGGTTGTTCGTCTGCGCACTGGCCGCGCAGATCATCTTGACCGGGATCAAGGGGTACCTGGTGCCCTAGAGCACCAGGTCATGAATCTCGCGCAAGGCCACGGCCTGCAAGTTCGCCTCGACCCGCTGGCGAAATTCCTGATCGAACAGGCGCGTGTTGAAGCGCACCAGCTCGGCCTTGACGGTACGCTGGCGGCGCTGACGATACAAAAAGCCGGCAGTCATCTGCGAACGCTCCATCGACTCATGGTAAAGCACCATGTCGATGCAGCCGTTGCGGGCAGCCACGCAGGGGAGCAACTGGAACACCCCTGACGCTCTGGTTCGCTGCTCGAAATGCGCCAGCGCCGCACGCTCGAACCTGAGCCGATCCATGGCCAGCCCCATGGAGGTCGCGTACTCACTACCGGCGGTTGCCGAGATCGTACGCAGGGCGCCATCGACAATGTCCGGCCGCTCCCGACCCGGCCAATGCACCTCACTGGCCGGCAGTGCATCCCACCCGTAGAACATCAGCTTGCGCTTGTAGTAGCTGTACCAGTCCTGGATCAACTTGTTCTCCAGGGCATCGCGCGTGTCTCGTTCTGCGATCAGCGCCGCCAGCTTCACAGATGCTTGCTGGTCCGCTGTCAGGCCCGGCGAGAACGACATCAGCCCCGCCCCGACCACTGCTGCCTGTGACGTGCTCATGGGAGCCTCCTGGTAACGTGCCTATTGCGCTCATGACTCGCCCAAAAAAACTGCGGGATGGCTCGAGGAACGAGCCATCCCGCACTCTCAGATGTCGTAGTCCAGGACGTTGCTGACAATGCGCTCGCCCAACTTACGCTCGATGGTTGAGCGCACATGCTCGTACAAGGACTTGTTGAACGACAACGCCGCGGAGCCTGTATAGGAAGTCAAGGTGCTGCTGTTCCACTCGAACACCGCCAGGTCGAGGTCGTGGGTCGCGGCGGCGACTTGCACCGCACTCATGACCAGGACCACTTCGCCGGTCTGGGTCTCGATGCAGGAGGCCAGGCCGACGGAGGCGTTGGCCTTGTCCTTGATGTTGCGCTTGAGCAGTTGTTGCGCCTCGTCAACCAGGCCGAGCTTTTCAAGGGCATTCTCGGCCAGCTTGTTCAGGGCCGCTCCCACCGGGCCACCAAGAAACGCCTGGCCGATGCTGCTCACCGCCTTGGCGGCAATAGCGCCGACCTTGAGCGACTGCGAACCTTGATTGACCTGCTCATAACAGCGGCGCGCAGTCACCCAGCCGCAATCGTGCATGACCTTGAGGAACGCCTTGAACCACTCCTCACCCTGCCCCTCCTGGTCAAAGCGCTTGCTCGCTACCAACGACGCAAAGTGATAGGCGTTTTTTACGTCGCAACGGCTTTGCAACGACATGCCAGCACCGAACGCCATCAGCGATTGATCGACGATAGACGCGGTGTTGCCGCTCAGAATTTCCGTGGTATCAGTCATCTCGAATATCCTTTCGTGAAAGCCCCGCTCGTCATCGACGGGGGGCTTCACACTATTCGAGAGGCTTGGCTGAATCAGGATCGAAGGCTTTCCCCGGGCAGATCAGTCCTGTGCCGGGTACCAGCGTGGGGTGTACACCCAAGGCTCGGCGTTTGCCCGCGCAAACTGGCAAGTGGTGGACGAGCCCACCAGTACCATCGTACGCATATCGACCATTTCAGGTTGCAGGTCGCCAAGGCTGACCACTCTCAGCGTCTGCCCTGGCCTACCAATGTCGCGGCCAAGAACTACAGGGGTTTGCGCGGTACGGTGCTGGCGAACGATTTCCAGTGCCCGCCCCAATTGCCACGGGCGTGAACGCGAGATCGGGTTGTAGAAGGCCAGTGCCAGGTCCGCCTGGCAGGCAAGGTCAAGGCGCTTCTCGATGATCGACCAGGGCTTGAGGTTGTCCGACAGCGACAACACACAGAAGTCATGCCCCAGTGGCGCACCGGCCTGGGCAGCGGTGGCCAGCGACGCCGAGACACCGGGAAGCATCTGCAGGTCAACGGCATGCCAGCGCGGGTCGGTCGACGCGTGCAAGGCCTCGAGTACGGCAGCGGCCATGGCGAATACGCCAGGATCGCCAGACGACACCACCACCACCGAACGCCCTTGGGCGGCAAGTTCGAAGGCATGGCGGGCACGCTGCATTTCTTCGCGGTTGTCGGTGCAGTGCATGACCTGGTCGGCACGGAAAGGCCCGGCCATGCGCACGTAGGTTTCATAGCCCAGGATATCGTTGGCCCGGGCAAGCTCGGCCTTGACCGCGGGCACCATGAATTCGGCCGCGCCCGGCCCCAGGCCGATCACCGCCAGGCGACCGCGGGCACGGCCGACCTGCAAGGGGTCGATCGGTTGGCTGGACACCACGATGGCCAGGTGTTCGCTGACCGCTTGCGGCGGCAACAGCTGCGCCATGGCCTGTGCCGCCAGGGCGCTGGCATTTTCGGCGTGCGCCGCAAACCGCAATGCAACGCCCAGCTCGGAGGCTGCCGCATGCAACGCCGGCTCAGCCATCAACGATTCGCACGCCAGCAGGCATGCCAGGGCAGGCTCGGCGATCTGCGCGGCGGCCAGGGCTTCCCGCACCGCGCTCGACACCTGGGCCGGCATGGCCGTGATCGCCACCATGACGCAACGCGGGTAGATCACCAGCTCGTTGTCAGAGACTGCGCGTGCGTCGCAGCCGACATGAATGGCCAACTGCGCCTGCTCGCTCTGCGGCAACTGGGCTTGTGCCAGCCAGGGCGCCTCGCCGTCGATGCGTACCGTCTCCCCGGCCAGCAGGTCGCTGACAAAGCGCTTGCCCAGCTCCAGATCGGCCAGGGCATAGCCACTGGGCGGGTTGAGCAGGCAAGTGCCGAAGCGCAGTTCGCCACTGGTGGTGATGGCCGCTGCCACCCCCAGGCCCGCGGCAATCTCCCGGGCCATGACATTGACTCCGCCCAGGCCACCCAACAGGGGCACCACGGCACTGCCGTCCTCGGCCACCGCCAGTACCGGCGGTTCAACGCCCTTCTCCAGAAGCACGCTGGCGAGGGTGCGTATGACGATCCCGGCCGCACACAGGGCGATGATCGGGGTGTCCTGCTGATACAGCTGGCGCAGGGTCGCGCCAAACTCCGCATAACGTGAGTCGACGTCGTCGACCCGGCCCGCCAGGCCATGGATCAACGCGTCGGGGTACAACTGCTGGATCTTGCGGGCAGTGGCCAGGCTGCCTTTGCCGAGGATGACAATGGCCGGTGCTTTACGAGTCATCAGCCTTGCCACCTTTCACCGGGAACAATGATCAGCGAGAAGTACGGAGAAGACTGCGGGTCGACATCGTCCAGGGCGACGATCTTCTGGTTGGCCATGGTCGCGCGCTCCACATACAGCGCACGCTCGGCAAGCCCCAGCTCGCCCAGCACCTGGCGCACCTTGGGGAAGTTGCGGCCAAGCTTCATGATCACTGCCGCGTCGGCATCGGCCAGGCGGCGCTTGAGCTCATCGGCAGGCAGCACGCCCGAGAGTACCGACAGGCTCTGGTTGCGATAAACCAAGGGCGCACCCAATACCGAGGCGCCGCCGAGCATCGAACAGACGCCCGGAATGACCTCGGCCTGGTAACGCTCGGCCAGGCGATCGTGCAGGTACATGTAGGAGCCGTAGAAGAACGGGTCGCCTTCGCAGATCACCGCTACATCGCGCCCGGCATCCAGGTGCGCGGCGACTTCCAGGCTCGCTTCGTCGTAGAAGTCGCTGATCACTTGTTCATAGGAGAGCGGTGCCGGCAACGCTTCGGTGGTCACCGGGTACACCAGCGGCAGCAAGGTCTGTGCCTCCTGCAGGTGGCTTTCGATGATGCCGAAGGCGTTGCCGCGCTTACCCTTGGCCACGAAATAGGCAACCACCGGCGATTCACGCAGCAGGCGCAATGCCTTGACCGTGATCAGCTCCGGGTCGCCGGGGCCGACGCCCAGGCCAAGCAAACGTCCACGAGCCTGCATCATTCGACCTCCGTGGCCAGTGCATTGACCGCAGCGGCCGCCATGGCGCTGCCGCCCAGGCGGCCCTGCATGATCACGAATGGCACGCCGCGGCTGTCGGCCGCGAGCATCGCCTTGGATTCGGCAGCCCCGACAAAGCCCACCGGGAAGCCCAGGATCAACGCAGGCTTGGGAGCGCCGGCATCGATCATCTCCAGCAGATAGAACAGTGCCGTCGGCGCATTGCCGATCACCACCACGCTGCCTTCCAGGTACGGTCGCCACAGCTCCAGCGCGACGGCCGAGCGAGTGTTGCCAAGCTCGCGGGCCAGGTCTGGCACCTGCTCGTCGCGCAGGGTGCAGATCACCTGGTTGTTGGCAGGCAGGCGGGCACGGGTGATGCCTTCGGCCACCATCCGCGCATCGCAGAGGATCGGCGCGCCCTTGGCCAGGGCCTGGCGGCCGATCGTGCCGGCGCCTTCGGAAAACTGCAGGCCGTCGATGGCATCGACCATGCCGCAGGCATGAATCACCCGTACCGCGAGTTTTTCAAGGTCGGCAGGAATACGATCAAGCCGCGCTTCCTCACGAATGATCGCGAAGGAATTGCGATAGATCTCCTGACCATCGCGGATGTAATCAATCATCAAGGGTGCTCCGTGAGCGGGCATCAAGCAGTGCGCCCGCTTCTTCTAGTGTTAGGTCGCGCGCGCGCAGGGCACCGAAGCCCGCCTGACGGGCGTCGCGCAAATAAAGATCGTAGCGGCCCGGGGTACGGGCCAGCAGGGTCGCCGGGGCAACGTGGGCCACGGCGCAGGAACGGCTACAGCCGCTCAGGTGCACGCTGGCCGGGACGCCCGGGGCCAGCAAGCTCGACAGGTGCACGGCATCGGCCTTGGTGTCGGCCAACCCCTTGGCGCAGCCCGCCGAACCGGTGCAGGCGACCACCCGCGCCAACGGCTCGGCCGCTGAACACAGCAAGCCCAACCGGGCGCAACCGGCAGCAACACTTGCCAACTGCGACTGGGCAACATTGGGCAGTAGCAGGCTTTGCCAGGGCGTCATGCGCAAGCTGCCATCGCCGTGCTCCCTGGCCAACTGCGCGGCGCCACGCAGCATCGTCGAGGTCAGACGCCCCAGGGGCGGCGCGCCGCCGAATGCGCTGAGCCCGCCCTGGTGCTGTGGATAAATCCCCAGGTGGCTGCACTCAGTCGTCGGCCGACGCCATTGCAACACTGCCGGATCACGACGGACCGGCAATTCCAGGCCATCGATGAATGCCTGCGGCGTGACATCGCACAGCAGGTGGCGCATGCGTGACTGTTCAGGGCCCGCCAGATCAAGAAAGCGATCGAGGACCGCAACCACCAGTTCAAACCCTTGATCCGCCGGCACCGCACCGAGCGGCGAATCCAGGGCGGGGCTGCCTGCCAGGCCGAATGCAAGCCAGGGCTGGGCATCCAGCATCAGGGCCGACAGCCACAGGTCATGGGGATGCTCAAGCATAGCCAGGCCTTCGCCGGCATCCAGTTGCAACGCGAACTTGGCCGACAACTGATGAAAGCGTGGCGTGGTTTCCAGCGCCTGCAGCACGCGGGCGGCCAATGGCCGGGCGTCGAACAGCATGTGTCGGTCCACCCCGGCCCCGGGGCTGAGCATCAGGTTGCGGACATCGTCACCGGCCGCATCACGCGGTCCCAGCCCGGCCGCCAACAAAAGCTCGATCATCCCCGCCCGTTCAGCCTGGATGCCGCGAATCTGCAGGTTGCCGCGGTTGGTAGCCTCGATGACGCCACTGGCGTAGCGCTCGGCCGCCGTGGCCACTGCATCGGCCTGATCGGCTGTCAGCGCACCGCCGGCCAGTTTGATCCGGCAGATGCCGCCATCCAGCGCCTGGACGATACGCAGCAACCCCGGGCAAGCCGAGGGGCGGAGTGCAACGTGGGGCTGGCGGGCCGGCAAAGGCTCGTTCAAAGGGTCACCCGACAATCGTGAAAAGGCACTTCAGTGTAGAAGGCGCGGTATTATGCCTGCTTTGTCCGAAGGCATGAAAAGCCTGCCGGTCGGATTGCTGGTAATGAGGAAAATGCATGTCGCCCTGGCTGACGGTAGTAGGCATCGGTGAAGACGGTTTCAGTGGCCTGGGCAAGAATGCCCGGCGCGCGCTGCTCGGTGCATCGAAGGTATTCGGTGGCCAGCGCCAGCTGGATCTGCTGCCACGCTGCATCCGTGGCGAACGCCTGCCGTGGCCCAGCCCGTTTTCCCTGAACCCCTTGCTGGCACTGCGCGGCGAGCCGGTGTGTGTGCTGGCCAGCGGCGACCCGATGTTCTATGGCGTGGGTGCCAGCCTTGCCCGCCAGCTCGATGCCGATGAGATGAGCGTGCTGCCGATGCCGTCCTCCTGTGCCCTTGCCGCCGCCCGCCTGGGCTGGCCGCTGCAGGAGGTAACGACGCTGTCCGTCGTGGCCCGCCCCCTCAGCGCCCTCAATGCCCACCTGTACAGCGGCGTGCGCCTGCTGGTGCTGAGCAACGATGGCAGCAGCCCTGGCGCCATCGCCGCACTGTTGCGCGAACGCGCTTTCGGGCCGAGCCGGATGCACGTGTTCGAACACCTGGGGGGCAGCGCCGAGCGTTGCCTTGAGGGCACGGCCGAGCAGTGGCAAGCCCCGCAGGTGGCCGCCTTGAACCTGGTCGCCATCGAGTGCCGCGCCGCGCCCGATGCACTGCGCCTGTCTCCCTTGGCCGGCCTGCCAGACAACGCCTTCCGGCACGATGGTCAAATCACCAAGCGCGACGTGCGCGCCATTACCCTCGCCCGCCTGGCTCCCCAGCCGGGCGAACTGTTGTGGGATGTCGGTGCCGGCAGCGGTTCGATCGGCATCGAGTGGATGCGCGCGCACCCCAGTTGCCGGGCGCTGGCCATCGAGTCCGATGACGGCCGCCAGCAATTGATCGAACACAACCGCGATGCCCTCGGCGTACCCGGCCTGCAGCTGATTCGCGGCCGCGCACCACAGGCGCTCGAAGGCCTGGAGCGCCCGGACGCGATCTTCATCGGTGGCGGTGTCACCCGCGAAGGCGTGCTGCAGCACTGTTGGGCGCAACTACGCCCCGGCGGGCGGCTGGTGGCCAATGCCGTGACCCTGCAAAGCGAACTGGCCCTGGTCAACTGGCGCGAGCAGCATGGCGGCGAACTGACCCGCATCCACATCGCCCAGGCCCAACCGCTGGGTGAATTCGACACCTGGCGCCAGGCCCTGCCGATCACCTTGCTAGAAGCGATCAAGCCCCTCGATGCGTGACGAGACCCAGGAACAACCTGCCCCACTGCGCAGCGGCCTGACCACTGGCAGCTGCGCCACTGCCACCAGCCTTGCGGCCGCGCGGCTGTTGCTGAGCGGCCGGCAGGACGACGCGGTGCACATCACCCTGCCCAAGGGCAAGCAGGTGCAGATGCGCCTGGAGTTCTGCCGCCTGCTCGTGGACGGCGCCGAGGCCGGCACCCTCAAGGATGCCGGCGACGACCCGGATGTCACCCACGGTGCCCTGCTCTACAGCCGCGTACGCCTGCAGGCCGAGCCCGGTGTGCGCTTTGTGGCGGGCAACGGTGTCGGCACCGTGACCCGTCCCGGCCTGGTGCTGGCCGTGGGCGAGCCTGCGATCAATCCGGTGCCACGGCGGATGATGACCGAGCACCTGCAGCAACTGGCCGCCGAGTGCGGCTACGGCGGCGGTTTCGAAGTCACCGTGAATGTGCAGGACGGCGAGAGCCTGGCGCTGAAAACCATGAATCCGCGTCTGGGTATTCTTGGCGGCCTGTCGATTCTCGGCACCAGCGGTATCGTCCGGCCCTTCTCCTGCTCGGCTTACATCGCCTCGATCCACCAGGGCATCGACGTGGCCAAGACCAACGGCTATCGACATATCGCCGCCTGTACCGGCAACGCCAGCGAAGACACCATGCGCCGGGTCTACAACCTGCCGGAAATCGCCCTGATCGAAATGGGTGACTTCGTCGGCGCCGTGCTCAAGCACCTGCGCAAGGTCCCTGTGGATAAACTCAGCTTGTGCGGCGGCTTCGGCAAAATCAGCAAACTGGCCGCCGGACATATGGACCTGCACAGCCGCCATTCCAGCATCGACCTGCCGCAACTGGCCGAGTGGGCCGCAGCCATCGGCGCCGACAATCACCTGCAGGATGCCATCCGCCAGGCCAACACCAGCCAGCAGGCCCTGGCGCTTGCCAGTGCCGCCGGCATTGCCCTGGGTGATGCCGTGTGTACCCACGCCCTGGCCTTCACCCGCAGTGTCGTGCCGGCCCAGGTACAGGTGGAAGTCTTCGCCATCGACCGCCAGGGCGGCATCGTCGGCCACGCGGGGGCTTTTGCATGAAACGTCTGCTGTTGTTGGGTGGTGTCACCGAAGCCCTGGCCATCGCGCGCACCCTGGGGCCCGAGCATGTCTACAGTCTGGCCGGCATCGGCCGGGTGCCGGGCGACCTGGCCTGCCAGGTACGGGTCGGCGGCTTTGGCGGTGCGCAGGGCCTGGCGGCTTACCTGCTCGGTGAATCCATCGACCTGCTGATCGACGCCACCCACCCCTATGCGGCGCAGATCAGCGGCAACGCAGCCCAGGCAGCACACCTCGCAGGCATTCCCTGCTGGGCCCTGCGTCGTCCGTCCTGGCAACCGCAAGCCGGTGACGACTGGCGCGAGGTGAGCGACTGGGCCGAACTGATCCAGGCCCTGAAGCCGTTCAAGCGGCCACTGTTCACCCTGGGCCGGGAGCCGCTGCAACACCTGGATGAAATCCCCCCCGAACAATTCTGGACCTTGCGCGCACTGGAGGCCTGCCCTGGCAACGAGCGCTGCGAAGTGATCGGTGCGCGCGGGCCTTTTTACCTTGAGGATGAGCGCGAGCTGTTCGAGCGCAGACACATCGATGTGCTGATCAGCAAGAACAGCGGGAGTGGGGCAACCGAGCCCAAGCTGGAAGTTGCCCGCGAGCGCGGGCTGCCGGTGCTGATCGTGAAGCGACCGCCATTGCCGGACGTCGACAGGCAGTTCTTCAGCCCCGAACAACTGCTTGCAGCGTTGCAAACCTGTAGGAGCGGGTTTGCCCCGCGATAAAGCCAGTACAGCCTGCATTACCGATCGCGGGGCAAGCCCGCTCCTACATACTTCTAAGACCTTCCCGCATAGCCCTCCACCTTCTCCCTGCCCTACACTGCACCCTTTCTCCCGCAAAAGAATTCGCCCATATGGAAATGCAATGGTGGATCTGGCTGGTGTTCGGCTTCGCGTTGGTCGTGCTCGAACTCATGCTGCCGACGTTCTTCATCCTCTGGTTCGGCATCGGCGCCGTGCTGGTGTCGCTGATCGCCCTCCTCGTTCCAGCCCTGCAACTCGACATGCAGGTTCTGCTCTGGGTGGTCTTCTCTACCCTGACCACGGTCCTGTGGTTCAAGGTGTTGCGCAAGAAACCGGACAACCGCTGGACCGCTGACAGCGTCATCGGCGAGGTCGGCCTGCTCACCGCCACCGTCTCCGAGTTCCACAAAGGCCGCGTTCGCTTCCAGAAGCCGATCCTGGGCAATGAAGAGTGGGTCTGCGTCGCCGATACCGAGATTCTCCCCGGCGAGCGCGTACGCATCACTGCCATCGAAGGCAATACCGCCCGGGTTACCCGAGCCTGACCAAAAGGAAATCCTGTCAATGACCAGCCTCATCGTCGTCGTCACCCTCGCCGCATTCCTGTTCGTCACCCTGTTCAAAGGGGTGCGCATCGTGCCCCAGGGCGAAGAGTGGATCGTCGAGCGCCTGGGTCGCTACCACAGCACCCTCAAGCCCGGCCTGAACATCGTCATTCCCTATGTGGACGTGGTTGCCTACCGCCTGCCAACCAAGGACATCATCCTCGATGTGCAGCAGCAGGAAATCATCACTCGCGACAACGCGGTGATCGTTGCCAACGCCCTGTGCTTCGCCAAGGTCGTCGACCCGCAAAAGGCTGCCTATGGGGTGCAGGACTTCTCGTTCGCCGTGACCAGCCTGACCATGACCTCCCTGCGCGCCATTGTCGGTGCCATGGACCTGGACGAAGCGCTGTCCAGCCGCGAGCAGATCAAGGCCCGCCTGCGCGAGGCCATGTCCGAGCAGACCGAGGACTGGGGCGTGACTGTACGCTCGGTTGAAATCCAGGACATCAAGCCGTCGGAGAACATGCAAGCCGCCATGGAGCGCCAGGCTGCCGCCGAGCGTGAACGCAAAGCCGACGTGACCCGCGCCGAAGGCGCCAAGCAGGCAGCGATTCTCGAAGCCGAGGCTCGCCAGCAGGCGGCCAAGCTCGACGCCGAGGCACAGATCAACCTCGCCGAGGCCTCGGCCCGCTCGATCACCCTGGTCAAGGACGCCGTGGGCACCGAGGTCACCCCGGCCATGTACCTGTTGGGTGAGCGCTACATCGGCGCCATGGAAAACCTTGCCCGCAGCAGCAACGCCAAGGTCGTGGTACTGCCCGCCGACCTGCAGGAAACCGTGCGCGGCTTGATGGGGCGCAACAAGTCAGCCTGACCACTGCCAGCCGGGCGTGCGGCACTTCACCGCACCCCCGGCAATTTTTCCTATACTGAGCGTTACAATAGCCGTCACCTGATTCCTGACCGGATCCCTCCATGCCCTCACATCGGCCCGCCATCGCCTGGATTGCCTGCTTTGCAGTGCTGTTCAATCTGCTGGCCATGCCGTTGGCGTCCGCCGCTCCCAGGGGCCCGGCCGAACAACTGCTGTGGGGGGCCTTCTGCTCCAGTGTCGGTAGCAAGCCCACGCCGCAAGTATTGGCCCTGGGCAAGCTCGACCTTGGCGAGCAAGGCAATGCCGACGCCAGCATGCAGCATTGCTGGTGCTGTTCCGGGACCGCGCCGTTGCTGGCGCTACCAGGGCACGCACCGCAGCTTGCCCATCTACGGGCGTTGTCCTCGGCACGCGAACCACTGCTCGCGATGTACCAGCCCACCCCGCGTCAGCTCTGGCCCTCGCTCAACCCTCGTGCTTCTCCCCTGGTCTGACTTCACTGCACTACCTGCTGCGAACCTGAATCGACTGGAGAATCACCATGTTCAAGAACGCCCTGCTGCTGGCCGCACTGATGCTGCCGGCAACCTTCGCCAACGCCCACGAATACACCAAGGGCGACCTGCATATCGCCCACCCGTGGTCACAGGAGCTGCCGCCCAACGCCCCTAACGTGGCGGCCTATTTCGTCGTCCACAACAACGGTACGAGCGCCGACACCCTGCTGGGCGTCGACAGCCCGATCAGCGACGACGCGCAGTTGCACGAGCATGTACACAAGGACGGACTGATGAAAATGCAGCAGGTGCAAGAGGTCGAAGTGCCGGCCGGCAACGACCTGGTATTCGCCCCCGGCGCCTATCACGTGATGCTGATGCAGCCCAAGGACCGCAGCCTGCTCAGCGACGGCAAGCGCTTCCCGCTGACCCTGCACTTCAAGAACGCTGGCGACATCACCGTCGAGGTCGCGGTGCAGAAGCAAGCACCGCAAGGCACCGCCCACACGCACTGATCGCTGGACGCTGCTCGCCATGAGCACCGTGCGCCGCAGACTCACCCGCACCGCTGGCCCTGATACCAAGCAGGCACGCGGCAGCTGGCTGAGCCTGTTCGCCATGTTGATGATCTTCATCGGCCCACTGGTTTCCCAGTCGATGCCGATGGATCACCGTGCCATGGCGCAAAACATGGGCATGAGCATGCCCATGGACAGCGCTGCCGATTGCCACGCCGGCGATCACCCGGGCAGTGATGCTTCACTGCATGTGATCTGGGAGAAGTGTGGCTATTGCAGCCTGTTCTTCCACTGCCCCGCCCTGCCCCAGGCCCTGAGCCTGCTCACCACCGACGCCACGCCGGCCAGCAGCACGCTGATCGTCCAGCCGCACCAGGGCCATGCCCGGCACACGGTGTTCCCCGGCGCCCTCAGCCGCGCGCCACCTGCCCTCATCGACGTCTGAATCCACTGTTGCGTTTCAAAGGTCCGGCCCCTGGCCGCCGACCTTGCGCACCCTCATGACTGATCGATGTTGGAATCACTATGTCCAGCTGCACTGCTGTCTTCAATTTGTCCCTGCGAGGGACCATCGCCGTGATCTGCGGTAGCCTGCTCACCCCGTTCGCCCTGGCCGCGAGCCCACAGGACGACGAGCCTGTGCACGAGCACAACGAACTGAGCCCGACGGTCATTACCGCTGTCGCACCAAGCTCACCCCTGACCATCGTCACCAACCCCAAGGACCCACGCCAACCAGTGCCGGCCAGTGACGGCGCCGACTACCTGAAGACCATCCCCGGGTTCTCGGCGATTCGCGCCGGCGGTACCAACGGCGATCCGGTGCTGCGCGGCATGTTTGGCTCGCGCCTGAACATCCTCACCAATGGCGGTGTGATGCTCGGCGCCTGCCCTAATCGCATGGACGCCCCCACTTCGTACATCTCGCCTGAAACCTATGACCGCCTGACGGTGATCAAAGGCCCGCAGAGCGTGATCTGGGGGCCGGGGGCCTCCGCCGGGACCATCCTCTTCGATCGTGAGCCGGAGCAGTTCGGCGAGCTGGGCAGCCGCGTCAACGCCAGCTTGCTGGCAGGTTCCAACGGCCGCTTCGACAAGGTCCTGGACACCGCCGCCGGCAACCGGCTCGGCTACGTCCGCTTCGTCGGCAACCAGTCGCACTCCGACGACTACGAAGACGGCAATGGCGATACCGTGCCATCGCGCTGGGACAAGTGGAACGGTGACGTGGCCCTCGGCTGGACACCGGACGCCGACACCCTGGTGGAGCTCACCGCCGGCAAGGGCGACGGTGAGGCCCGTTACGCCGGGCGCGGCATGGATGGTTCGCAGTTCAAGCGCGAAAGCGTTGGCCTGCGCGTCGAGAAGTCAAACATCGGCGATGTGTTCGACAAGCTCGAAGCCCAGGTCTACTACAACTACGCCGACCACGTGATGGACAACTACAGCCTGCGCACGCCATCGGGCACCGGCATGATGGGCATGCCGATGGTCAGCAATGTGGACCGACGCACCCTCGGCGGCCGGCTCAAGGGCACCTGGCGCTGGAGCGACCTGCAACTGATCGCGGGGGTCGATGCGCAGACCAACGAACACCGCCAGCGTGGCGGTATGGGCATCGATGTCCACAAGGGCATGCCGTGGACCAAGGACGCCGACTTCCACAACTACGGGGCATTCGGCGAGCTGACCTGGTACGCCGCCGACCAGGACCGCCTGATCACCGGCGCCCGCCTGGACCGCGCCTCGGCCAAGGACTACCGCGCCACCAGCGCCACCAACGGCGATACCCGCGCCGATACCCTGCCCAGCGGCTTTGTTCGCTACGAGCACGATCTGCTCGACTTGCCCGCCACCACCTACATTGGTCTCGGCCATGCCCAGCGCTTCCCCGACTACTGGGAGCTGTTCTCGCCCAAGTCGGGCCCGGCAGGCTCGATCAACGCCTTCGACAGCATCAAGCCGGAGAAAACCACCCAGCTCGACGTCGGCATCCAGTACCAGACCGACGACCTGCAAGCCTGGGCATCGGGCTATATCGGGCAGATCCGCGACTACATTCTGTTCGACTACCACTCAGCCATGATGGGCATGCCAAGCTCCCGTGCCGAGAACATCGACGCACGGATCATGGGCGGCGAACTGGGCGCAGCCTATATGTTGACTTCCAACTGGAAAGCCGACGCCACCCTGGCCTACGCTTGGGGCAAGAACAGCAGTGATGGCAAGGCGCTTCCACAGATGCCTCCGCTGGAGAGCCGCCTGGGCCTGACCTACAGCCGCGACGACTGGAGTGCCGGTGCCCTGTGGCGAGTGGTGGCGGCACAGAACCGCATCGCCGAGGACTACGGCAATGTGGTGGGCAAGGACTATGAAAAGAGTGCGGGCTTCGGGGTGTTTTCGCTCAATGGCAGCTACAAACTCAGCAAGCACCTGAAGCTCAGTGCGGGCGTCGACAACCTGTTCGACAAGGCCTACGCCGAACACCTGAACCTGGCGGGTAACGCAGGCTTCGGCTACCCCGCCAGTGATCCACAGGCGATCGACGAGCCGGGGCGTACGCTCTGGACCAAGGTCGACCTGAGTTTCTGATACCCCGACAAGGGCGCGGTCCTCGACCGCGCCTCACCCCAGGCAACATACGGGAGCGCTCCATGAGCAAACCGACCCCCTCTTTCTACAACCTGGCCTGGCGCTGGCACTTCTATGCCGGGCTGTTCGTTGCGCCCTTCATGATCCTGCTGGCGATCACCGGGATCATCTACCTGTTCAAGCCCCAGCTCGACCCCTTGCTCTACCGCGACCTGATGGTGGTCGAGGCCGGGCACCACGCGCAAAGTGCCGACAATCTGCTGCAACAGGTGCGCGGGGCCTACCCCGAAGGCCGGGTCACCCAGTACCTGCCGGCAACTGGCAGCGAGCGCAGCGCGCAGTTCGTGGTGCAGGACGCCGGCCGCGAGTTGAATGTGTTCATCAACCCCTACGATGGCCACGTGCTCGGCGAGCAGGATGCCAAAGACAACCTCCAGGCCATTGCCCGCGCCCTGCACGGCGAGTTGATGGTCGGCACCGTGGGTGACCGGCTGGTGGAGCTGGCGGCAGGTTGGGGCGTGGTGCTGGTGGTGTCCGGCCTGTACCTCTGGTGGCCACGCGGCAAGCGTACCGGTGGCGTACTCTGGCCACGCCTGAACGCACGCGGGCGCCTGCTGTGGCGTGACCTGCACGCGGTCACCGGCTTCTGGGGTTCGGCCTTGCTGCTGCTGATGCTGCTCAGCGGCATGACCTGGACCGGTTTCTGGGGCAAGCAGTACGCCGATGTGTGGAACCGCTTTCCGGCGGCGATGTGGAACGATGTGCCCACCTCCGATCAACAGGCCCGTGAACTCAACACGGCCACCCGCCAGACCGTACCCTGGGCCATGGAAAACACACCCATGCCGCAATCCGGCGCCCACGCCGAACATGGCGGGCACAGCATGGGCTCGAGCGCACCGGCCATGCCGCAGATCGGCCTGCAACAGGTGCAGGACCTGGCCAGCACCCGTGCGGTCGCGCCTGGCTACAGCATTACCCTGCCCACCAGCGCAGAAGGCGTGTACACCATCGCCGTGTTCGCCGACGACCCGCGCAACGACGCCACCCTGCATATCGACCAGTACACCGGCAAGGTCCTGGTGGATGTGCGCTGGCAGGACTACAACAGTGTCGCCCGCGCCACCGAACTGGGTGTGATGCTGCATGAAGGCAAGATGTTCGGCCCGCTGAACCAGCTCATCATTCTGCTGGTGTGCCTGATGATCCTGCTGGGGTCGGTCAGTGGCCTGGTGATGTGGTGGAAGCGGCGCCCCGAGGGCGGCCTCGGCGTACCACCGTTGCGTCATGACCTGCCGCGCTGGAAGACCGCGACGGTGATCATGCTGGTACTGGGGATCGCTTTCCCGCTGGTGGGTGGCTCGATGGTGCTGGTGTGGCTGGCCGACAGGGCCTGTAGGAGCGGTGGTTCGACATGCCCCGCGATCCCGGACAACTGACGGACCAATCGCGGGGCAAGCCCGCGCCTACACCTGTCGTGCAAATCCGCTAACATAGCGGCCCGTTTCCAGCAGGACTGACATGAGCACCCTGAGTATCAGCGACCTCTCCTGGTCGCCCCTGGGCCACGGCCATTGTCATCATCAGTTCCAGCTGCGCGAGGTCAACCTGCAGGTCAAGCCGGGCGAGTTCGTCGGGCTGATCGGCCCCAACGGCAGCGGCAAGACCAGCCTGCTGCGCTGCGCCTACCGCTTCAACAAGCCCGAGCGCGGCCAGGTTCGCCTGGATGAGCACGACCTGTGGCGCCAGTCGCCACGCTGGTGCGCCCAGCGCATCGCCGTGGTGCTGCAGGAGTTTCCCGATGCCTTCGGCCTGAATGTCGAAGAGGTGGTCGCCATGGGTCGCACGCCTCACAAGGGCCTGTTCGATGGCCACAGCGATGACGACCGCCAGCGGATCAGGGACGCATTGCAGGCCGTGGGCCTGGTGGGTTTCGACGATCATGAATTCGCCAGCCTGTCGGGCGGCGAAAAGCAACGGGTGATCCTCGCCCGGGCCCTGGTCCAGCAGCCCCGGGTGCTGATTCTCGACGAACCGACCAACCACCTCGACCCGCGCTATCAGCTGGAATTGCTGGCACAGGTGCGCCGCCTGGGCATCGGCACCCTGGCGAGCATTCACGACCTGAACCTGGCCGCCGCCTTCTGTGATCGCCTTTATGTGCTCGACCACGGCCGTATCGTTGCCAGTGGTACGCCCGACCAAGTGCTGACCCGCGAGCTGCTGCACGATGTCTTCGGCGTCCATGCGCTCATCGATCGCCATCCCCTGGCCGACCACCCACGTCTTACCTGGATAACCCAGCGATGATTCGAACCACCCTGCTGTTTGTGCTTGGCCTGCTCGCCAGCACCAGCGCCCTGGCCCAGGCCCAGGCCACTCAGTACCCCTTGAGCGTGCAGAGCTGCAATCGCCAGGTGACCTTCAACAAGGCGCCCGAGCACGCCCTGAGCCACGACATCAACATGACCCAGATGATGCTCGCCCTGGGCCTGCGTTCACGCATGGTCGGCTACAGCGGCGTGAGCGGCTGGAAGGCCGTTACCCCGCAGCTGCGCCGGGAACTCGACGGCCTGCCGGAGCTGGCCAGCAAGTACCCGTCGGTGGAAACCCTGCTCGACGCCAACGTCGATTTCTTCTTCGCCGGCTGGGACTACGGCATGCGCGTAGGCGGCGACCTGACACCGCAAAGCCTGGCGCCGCTGGGCATTGCCGTGTACGAGCTGACCGAGTCCTGTGCCTTCGTGATGAAGCGCCCGGCCGCGAGCCTGGAGGACACCTACACCGACCTGCGCAACCTGGGCCGCATCTTCGATGTGCAGGAGCGCGCCGAGCAACTGATCAGCCAGATGCAACAGCGGGTCGCCGCGGTGCAGCAGGATCTGCCCGCGCAACGTCCACGGGTATTCCTGTACGACAGCGGCGAGGACCGCGCCATGACCTCGGGCCGGCTGGGCATGCCCCAGGCGCTGATCGAGGCCGCCGGCGGGCGCAACGTACTCGACGACATCGAGGCCAGCTGGACACGGGTGAACTGGGAAAGCGTGGTGGAGCGCAACCCCGAGGTGATCGTCATCGTCGACTACGGCGAAGTCAGCGCCGCCCAGAAGCAAGCCTTCCTCGAACAGCACCCGGCCCTGCAGTCGGTGCCGGCGATTCGCGAAAAACGCTTTGTGGTGATCCCCTACGTGGCCGCCACGCCCAGCCTTGAAAACGTCGAGGCCATCGAAGCCATCGCTGCGGGCCTGCACGGCGCATGAGTCGTTATCGCCTGCTGTTGCTCGGCCTGATCGGCCTGTTGCTGGTGTCCTGCGTGGTCTCGCTGGGATTTGGCGCGGCGCCGGTACCGGTCGAGTTGGTGTGGCGGGTCCTGCTGTTCAAGCTGTTCGGCATCGCCCCGCAAACACCCGCCTGGACCACTGGCCAGGAGCACATCGTCTGGCTGATCCGCGTGCCGCGCATGCTGCTGGCTGCCCTGGTAGGCGGTGGCCTGGCGATGATCGGCGCGGTGCTGCAGGCCGTTACCCGCAACCCGCTGGCCGACCCGCACCTGCTCGGCGTTACCTCTGGCGCCACTCTGGGCGCGGTGCTGGTGGTGCTGCACATCGGTGAATTGCTCGGCGTGCTGACCTTGCCGCTGGCAGCGTTCATCGGCGCCCTGTGCAGCATGCTGCTGGTGCTGGCCATCGCCAGCCGCCATGGCCGGCTGGACAGCGACCGCCTGCTGCTGTGCGGCGTGGCGGTGGCCTTCGTGATGATGGCGGCGGCCAACCTGCTGCTGTTCATGGGCGATCACCGGGCAAGCTCGGCGGTGATGTTCTGGATGCTCGGCGGGCTGGGCCTGGCACGCTGGGAACTGCTGCCGATCCCGGCCATCAGCGTGCTGCTGGGGCTGACCCTGTTGCTGGGCATGGCCCGTGCGCTCAACGCCCTGATGGCCGGTGAACAAACCGCCGTGACGCTGGGTTTGAACGCCCGCTCCGTACGCCTGGCGGCGTTCCTGATCTGCTCGTTGCTGACCGGGGTACTGGTGGCCATCAGTGGCTCGATCGGTTTCGTCGGCCTGATGGTGCCGCACATCGCCCGGCGCCTGGTGGGTGCCGAACACACCCGCTTGCTGCCGGTGTGTCTGCTGCTGGGCAGCCTGTTCCTGATTTGGGTCGATGTGGCCGCCCGTACCCTGATTTCTCCTGAAGATCTGCCCATCGGCATCGCCACTGCCGCCATCGGCGGTCTGTTTTTTATCGGCCTGATGCGCAAGCGATAATTACCGTCAAGCACCCATTGGTCTTGAGACGTATTGTCGCGGTTACGCCCGGAATGCGCGTGTTAGCCTAGCGCGCACAAGAAATTGCTCTGAACGGAAAGCTCCAGCCCATGACCGCGAACCTGTCCCCGCAGCACCCCTCGCCCGACGAACACGAACACCTGCAACGCAGCCTGTCCAACCGCCACATTCAGTTGATCGCCATCGGTGGCGCCATCGGCACCGGGCTGTTCATGGGCTCGGGCAAGACCATCAGCCTGGCTGGCCCCTCGATCATCTTCGTCTACATGATCATCGGCTTCATGCTGTTCTTCGTCATGCGCGCCATGGGCGAACTGCTGTTGTCGAACCTCGAGTACAAGTCGTTCATCGACTTTTCCGCCGACCTGCTCGGCCCCTGGGCCGGTTACTTCACCGGCTGGACCTACTGGTTCTGCTGGATCATCACCGGGATTGCCGACGTGATCGCGATATCGGCCTACTCACAGTTCTGGTTCCCGGACCTGCCCCAGTGGGCGCCGGCACTGGCCTGTGTCGGCGTGCTGCTGTCACTTAACCTGATCACGGTGAAGATGTTCGGAGAGATTGAATTCTGGTTCGCCATGATCAAGATCGTCGCCATCCTCGCCCTGGTCGGCACCGGCCTGTACATGGTGCTGGTCGGCTTCCAGTCGCCCACCGGCCGTACCGCGGACCTGGCCAACCTGTGGAACGACGGCGGCATGTTCCCCCATGGCCTGATGGGCTTCTTCGCCGGCTTCCAGATTGCCGTGTTCGCCTTTGTCGGTATCGAACTGGTGGGCACCACCGCCGCCGAGGCCAAGAACCCCGAGCGCACCCTGCCCCGGGCGATCAACTCGATTCCAGTACGGATCATCATCTTCTATGTACTGGCCCTGATCACCATCATGGTGGTGACGCCGTGGCGTGACGTGGTGCCGGGCAAGAGCCCGTTCGTCGAGCTGTTCGTGCTGGCCGGCCTGCCAGCAGCGGCGAGCATCATCAACTTCGTGGTGCTGACCTCGGCAGCCTCGTCGGCCAATAGCGGGGTGTTCTCCACCAGCCGCATGCTCTTCGGCCTGGCCCAGCAGGGTGATGCACCCCGCAGCTTCGAACACCTCTCGAGCCGCAAGGTGCCGGCCAATGGCTTGTACTTCTCCTGCACCTGCCTGTTGCTCGGCGCAGCGCTGATGTACGTGGTCCCGGACCTGATCGAGGCCTTCACCCTGGTGACCACGGTGTCGGCGATCCTGTTCATGTTCGTCTGGACCCTGATCCTGCTGTCGTACCTGAGCTACCGCAAGCGCCGCGCAGCACTGCACCAGGCTTCGAAGTACAAGATGCCCGGCGGACGCTTCATGTCGGTGGTGTGCCTGGTGTTCTTCGCCTTCATCCTGGTGCTGCTCAGCCTTGAGAGCGACACGCGCCAGGCGCTGATCGTCACGCCACTGTGGTTCGTGCTGCTGACAGTGACCTATCAGTTTGTGCGCCGCAATCGCCAACAACTGGCCTCGCAGCACAATTGAGCCCCGGCCGGTTGCGCACCAGTACGGCGCAACCGGCTGCACCGCCTGTCAGGCCAGGCCCCAGGCCGGTGCAACCCTCCCGATTTATTCGCCCGAAAGCCCGTGCCAGAGCCTTGCGCTGATTCGGCACAGCCCTTGCTAAAGCTCTCTCCCGAAGTCGCCATCTGCCTTACCCGCACATTCGAACTCAACGGAGAGAGCACTATGAAGCGTCGCAGTCTGATCAAGGCCTTTACCCTCAGCGCATCCATCGCGGCGATGGGCCTGAGCTGGACCCTCCAGGCCGCCGAGACCATCAAGGTCGGCATCCTGCATTCGCTGTCCGGGACCATGGCGATTTCCGAGACATCGCTCAAGGACATGGCCTTGATGACCATCGAACAGATCAACGCCAAGGGTGGGGTCAACGGCAAGCTGCTCGAACCTGTGGTAGTCGACCCGGCCTCCAACTGGCCGCTGTTCGCCGAGAAGGGCCGCCAGTTGCTGACCCAGGACAAGGTCGCCGTGGTGTTCGGCTGCTGGACCTCGGTGTCGCGCAAGTCGGTATTGCCGGTGTTCGAAGAACTCAACGGCTTGCTGTTCTACCCGGTGCAGTACGAGGGTGAAGAAATGTCGCCCAGCGTCTTCTACACCGGCGCCGCGCCAAACCAGCAGGCCATTCCGGCGGTGGAATACCTGATGAGCGAAGAAGGCGGCGCAGCCAAGCGCTACTTCCTGCTCGGCACCGACTACGTCTACCCGCGCACCACCAACAAGATCCTGCGCGCCTTCCTGCACAGCAAGGGCGTGGCCGACAAGGACATCGAAGAGGTGTACACGCCGTTCGGCCACAGCGACTACCAGACCATTGTCGCCAACATCAAGAAATTCTCTGCCGGCGGCAAGACGGCGGTGATCTCCACGGTCAACGGCGACTCCAACGTGCCCTTCTACAAAGAGCTGGCCAACCAGGGCCTGAAGGCCACCGACGTACCGGTGGTGGCCTTCTCGGTGGGTGAAGAAGAACTGCGTGGCATCGACACCAAGCCACTGGTAGGGCACCTGGCGGCGTGGAACTACTTCGAATCGGTGGAGAACCCGGTCAATAGCCAATTCGTCGCCGACTGGAAGGCCTACGCCAAGGCCAAGAACCTGCCAGGCGCCGACAAGGCCGTGACCAACGATCCGATGGAAGCCACCTACGTGGGCATCCACCTGTGGGCCCAGGCGGTGGAAAAAGCCAAGTCCACCGACGTCGACAAGGTCCGCGAAGCCCTGGCCGGGCAGAGCTTCAAGGCGCCATCTGGCTTCACCCTGACCATGGACAAGACCAACCACCATCTGCACAAGCCGGTGATGATCGGCGAGATCCAGGATGACGGGCAGTTCAACGTGGTCTGGGAGACTGAACAGCCGTTGCGCGCGCAGCCCTGGAGCCCGTTCATTCCGGGCAACGACAAACGGCCTGACTATGCGGTGAAGGGCAACTGAAGCCATCGCGGGGCAAGCCCGCTCCCGCTGTAGGAGCAGGCTTGCCCCGCGATGACGCCCTTGCCAACGACACACTCCCCAACCGCGACGGATCCCGCTATGCCCAAGGCTCTCCACCGCCTCCTCCTCGGCCTGCTTTTGCTGCTGCCCCTGAGCGCACTGGCAAGCGACGCCGACTACTTCATCGCCGCCAAGGCCAACGAGCAGGCGCGCCTGCTCCAGGACTGGGCGGCGCAACCCGACCCGGCCCGTCTCGAACTGCTGGGCGCCCTGCAGCAAGGCCGCATCGCCCCCGGCGACACCCGCAAGCTGCGCCTGAACAACCGCCTGCGCGGCCTGGTGGACAACGCCCTGGCCAGCCATCAACTGCTCAGCAACGACGCCCAGGTGCGCCTGGCAGCCGCCCAGCAACTGCAGAAAAGCGCGCAACCGGCACAGGTCGCCTTCCTCGACCGGCGCTACGCCTCCGAACCCGACGCTGCCGTGCATGCAGCCCTGGGCCTGGCCCTGGCCAACCTGCAGCTGGTTGCAGAAGATCCTGCTGTACGCCTGGCGGCGGTGCGGCTTTTGGGTGAAACCGGCGACCCCATGGCCCGCACCCGCCTCCAGGCCCTGCTCGAACCCGGGGTGGAAGCCAACGCCAACGTCCGCACCGCCGCCCAGACCAGCCTGGCACAGGTCAAGCGCAAGCTGCTGATCGGCGAGTTGCTCGGCCAGGCCTTCAGCGGCCTGTCCCTGGGCTCGATCCTGCTGCTCGCCGCCCTGGGGCTGGCGATCACCTTCGGCCTGCTGGGGGTCATCAACATGGCCCATGGCGAGATGCTGATGCTCGGTGCCTATGCCACCTACGTGGTGCAGATTCTCATGCAGCGCTACGCGCCCGGGGCCATCGAGCTCTATCCCCTGGTTGCTCTACCGGTGGCCTTCGCGGTCAGCGCCGGGGTCGGCATGCTGCTGGAGCGCACGGTGATCCGCCACTTGTATGGCCGCCCCCTGGAAACCCTGCTGGCCACCTGGGGCATCAGCCTGATCCTGATCCAGGCCATCCGCCTGCTGTTCGGTGCCCAGAACGTCGAAGTAGCCAACCCGGCCTGGCTCTCCGGCGGCATCCAGGTGCTGCCCAACCTGGTGCTGCCCTACAGCCGGATCGTCATCATCGCCTTTGCCCTGTTCGTGGTTCTGCTCACCTGGCTGCTGCTCAACCGCACCCGCCTGGGCCTGAACGTGCGCGCCGTCACCCAGAACCGCAACATGGCCGCCTGCTGCGGCGTGCCCACCGGTCGCGTGGACATGCTCGCCTTTGGCCTGGGGTCGGGCATCGCCGGCCTGGGGGGCGTGGCCCTGAGCCAGATCGGCAACGTCGGCCCGGACCTTGGCCAGAGCTACATCATCGACTCGTTCCTGGTAGTGGTGCTCGGCGGTGTCGGGCAGCTCGCAGGAAGCCTCTGGGCAGCCTTCGGCCTGGGTATCGCCAACAAACTGCTGGAGCCGCAGATCGGTGCGGTGCTCGGCAAGATCCTCATCCTTGCGCTGATCATTCTGTTCATCCAGAAACGTCCGCAAGGCCTCTTCGCGCTCAAGGGACGGGTAATCGACTGATGAACCAGCCTCTGCTTGTTACCGCCACCCGCAAGGTCGGCCCGCGCTGGACGCTGGCCGTCGGCGCGGTGGCGCTGCTGGTGCTGCTGGCCCTGCCACTGCTGTCGCTGCTGCCCGACGGGCACAGCCTGCATGTCTCGGCCTACACCCTGACCCTGGTCGGCAAGATCCTCTGCTACGCCATCGTCGCCCTGGCCCTGGACCTGGTGTGGGGCTATGCCGGGCTGCTATCGCTGGGGCATGGCCTGTTCTTCGCGCTCGGCGGCTATGCCATGGGCATGTACCTGATGCGTGAAGCGGCTGGCGACGGCTTGCCTGCATTCATGACATTCCTGTCGTGGAGCGAGCTGCCCTGGTACTGGGCCGGCACCCAGCATTTTGCCTGGGCCCTGTGCCTGGTGGTGCTGGCGCCGGGCCTGCTGGCGCTGGTGTTCGGTTTTTTTGCCTTCCGCTCGCGGATCAAGGGCGTGTACTTCTCGATCATGACCCAGGCCCTGACCTTCGCCGGCATGCTGCTGTTCTTTCGCAATGAAACCGGCTTTGGCGGCAACAACGGCTTCACCAACTTTCGCAGCATCCTGGGTTTCGAGATCACCGCGCAGAGTACCCGCGCCGTGTTGTTCCTGCTCACCGTGGCATTGCTGGTGGCAAGCCTGTACCTGGGCTGGCGCCTGGCCCGCAGCAAGTTCGGCCGGGTGCTGACCGCCCTGCGCGATGCCGAGAACCGCCTGATGTTCTGCGGCTACGACCCACGCGGCTTCAAGCTGTTCGTCTGGGTGCTCAGCGCCGTGCTGTGCGGCCTGGCAGGGGCGTTGTATGTGCCACAGGTGGGCATCATCAACCCCAGCGAAATGTCGCCGACCAACTCCATCGAGGCCGCGGTGTGGGTCGCCCTGGGTGGACGCGGCACCCTGATCGGTCCGCTGCTCGGCGCAGGCCTGGTCAATGGCATGAAGAGCTGGTTCACCGTGGCCTTCCCCGAATACTGGCTGTTCTGCCTGGGGGCGCTGTTCATCCTGGTTACCCTGTACCTGCCCAAGGGCGTGGTCGGCCTGTTGAAAAAAAGGGGCGAACAATGAGAGCCATACCACTGCCTCCGGTACATCCGGAATTCATGCTCGAACCGATCCTCGACAGCGGCAGCGGTCGGGACGCCATCGGCCTGGGCCAGGCCCGCGGCCAAGGGCTGGATGTGCGCCACGGCACGGTGCTGACCCTTGAAGACATCAGCGTGAGCTTCGACGGATTCAAGGCCCTGAATGCCCTGAACCTGTACATCGGTGTCGGCGAGCTGCGCTGCATCATCGGCCCCAACGGCGCCGGCAAGACCACCCTGATGGACGTGATCACCGGCAAGACCCGCCCCACCACCGGCAAGGCCTGGTTTGGCGACACCCTGGACCTGACCCGCATGAGCGAAGTGCAGATCGCCCAGGCCGGCATCGGTCGAAAATTCCAGAAGCCCACCGTGTTCGAGGCGCTGAGCGTCTTCGAGAACCTGGAGCTTGCGCAGAAGGCCGACAAGTCGGTGCTGGCCAGCCTGGTCGCGCGGCTCAACGGCGAACAGCGCGACCGTATTGATGAAGTGCTGCACACCATCCGCCTGTCAGGCTCGGCCTTGCGCCCGGCCGGATTGTTGTCCCATGGCCAGAAGCAGTTCCTGGAGATCGGCATGCTGTTGATGCAGGACCCGCAGCTGCTACTGCTGGACGAGCCAGTGGCGGGCATGACCGACGCGGAGACCGAGTTCACCGCCGAACTGTTCAAAGGGCTGGCCGGCAAGCATTCGCTGATGGTGGTGGAACACGACATGGGTTTTGTCGGCAGCATCGCCGACCACGTCACCGTACTGCACCAGGGCAGCGTGCTGGCCGAGGGGTCGCTTGAGCAGGTGCAGGCCTATGATCGGGTAATCGAGGTTTATCTTGGGCGGTGACTTCAGAAGCATCGCGGGGCAAAAGGACAACAACATGCTGAAAATCGACTCCCTGCACCAGTACTACGGCGGCAGCCACATCCTGCGGGGCCTATCCTTCGAGGCCAAGGTCGGCGAAGTCACCTGCCTGCTCGGCCGCAACGGCGTGGGCAAGACCACCCTGCTGCGCTGCCTGATGGGCCTGCTGCCCACCCGCGAGGGCAGCGTGCACTGGGAAGGCCAGCCGATCACCGCGCTCAAGCCGCACCAACGGGTACAGGCCGGGATCGCCTACGTGCCTCAGGGCCGGGAAATTTTCCCGCGCCTGAGCGTCGAGGAAAACCTGCTAATGGGCCTTTCCCGCTTCAGCGCCAGCCAGGCCAAGTGCGTGCCGCCGTTCATCTACGAGCTCTTCCCGGTGCTGCTGCAAATGAAGCAGCGTCGCGGTGGCGACCTGTCGGGCGGCCAGCAACAGCAGCTGGCCATCGGCCGCGCCCTGGCAAGCCAGCCACGCCTGCTGATCCTCGATGAGCCGACCGAGGGCATCCAGCCGTCGGTGATCAAGGAAATCGGCGCCGTGATTACCAAGCTGGCCGCCCGCGGCGACATGGCGATCCTGCTGGTGGAGCAGTTCTATGACTTTGCCGCCGAGCTGGCCGACCAGTACCTGGTGATGTCCCGGGGCGAGATCGTGCAGGCCGGACGCGGCGAAAATATGGAGGCCGACGGTGTGCGCGGCCTGGTAACCATTTAACCTGAGCGCCACTGCGTACCTGTTCGAGAAGCTGCCATGACCTACCTGCTGCGTGATGCCGTTACTGCCGACCTGCCGGGCATTCGCGACATTTACAACGATGCCGTGCTCAACACCACGGCGATCTGGAATGAACAACCCGTGGACCTGGCCAACCGCCAGGCCTGGTTCGACGCCCGCCAGGCCCAGCGCTATCCGATCCTGGTGGCGGTGAACGATGGCGGTGAGGTGCTGGGCTATGCCTCCTTCGGCGACTGGCGGCCGTTTGAAGGCTTTCGCCATACCGTCGAGCACTCGGTGTACATCCGCAGCGACCAGCGCGGCAACGGCCTGGGGCCTATGCTGATGCAGGCCCTGATCGAGCGCGCCCGTGCCTGCGACAAGCATGTCATGGTCGCCGCCATCGAGAGCGGCAACGCCGCCTCGATCCGCCTGCACGAACGCCTGGGCTTCACCCTCAATGGCCAGATGCCCCAGGTCGGCGTGAAATTCGGTCGCTGGCTGGACCTGACCTTCATGCAGTTGGTCCTCGACCCCGGTATGCCCCCACGCCCGATGGAGTGAAGCCCGATGAATGCTGCGCAGCTCAACCGCGTGACCCACGAAAGCTTTGCCCACTACCGCGACGGCCTGGTCGCCCTGTTGATCGATGCCGTGCGCCATGGTGCTTCGGTCGGCTTTGTGGAAGATATCGATGCGCAGCAGGCCAACAGCTACTTCGACGAGGTCAAGCAGCGCGTAGCCAGTGGCGAATTGATGCTGTGGGTGGTGAGCAAGGACAAGGAAGTGCTGGGCAGCGTGCAACTGGGGTTGTGCAAGAAGCCCAATGGCTTGAACCGGGCCGAGGTGCAGAAGCTGCTGGTGCATAGCGAGGCGCGCCGGGACGGGCTGGGACAGCAATTGATGCAGGCCCTGGAGCTTGCGGCGCGCCAGCAGCGGCGGGGGTTGTTGTACCTGGATACCGAGGCGGGGTCAGGGGCCGAGGGGTTTTATCGGTCGCAGGGCTACAGCAAGGCCGGGGAGATTCCGCAGTATGCCTGTGGGCCGGATGGCCTGTATCGGGCGACGGCCTTGTATTTCAAGGTGATTTAGCACCGCGGGACAAGCCCGCTCCCACCGAGCAGGCTGATCAACCTCAACCCTGCAAGAACCTTCCCAGGCGCTGCTTGAGCATGGAGTTCTCGCTACGCAGTTGCTGCACTTCCTCCAGCAGCTCCAGCGCCAGCGCCACTCCTTCCCACTCCAGCTCAAGTTCACGCTGCAGCCTGGCGGCACGCTTGGCCAGCACCGCGGCCTGATCGTCAAACAGCCACTCATCCGGCGTTCGGCCAGAAGGTTCGACAATGCCGTGTTCGACGATTTCGATCACGTAGGCCGCCGGTAGATCGGCTTCCCGGCAAAGGGTCTGCATGTCCAGTTGAACGACCAGGGTACTGTTCATGATCAGCTACTCCATTGTGTCCTCGGATTGAACGCCGCCTTTTCCGCCAGCTTGCTCCACAACTCGCGCGTCGCGTCGTCGCTCTGGCTCGGCATGACCACCTTCAGCTGCGCATACAGGTCACCACGCTGGCCCTGCTTGTTGGCCAGGCCCATGCCCTTGACCCGCAGGCGTTGACCGCTCTGGCTGTCCGGGCGAATGGTCAGGTTGATCTTGCCGGTGAGGGTCGGTACCGCCACCTTGGTACCCAGGGCCGCTTCCCACGGCGCCAGGGGTACGGTGATGATCAGGTCATGACCTTCGACATCGAACAGCGGGTGCGGTGCCATGCGAATGGTCAGGAACAGGTCGCCGTTAGCGCCGCCGCCAATACCCGGTGCACCCTGCCCCTTGAGGCGGATCTTCTCGCCGTCAGTGACACCGGCCGGAATCTTCACGTTCAGGGTCTTGGTGGTGTAGCCGGTACGCTGGCCACTGCCGTTGTACTGCGGCACCTGGAAGCTGATCTGCTTAGACTCGGTGGACAGGGTTTCCTCAAGGAAAATCGCCAGTTCCATTTCCACGTCCTGTCCTCGCCGACCGGTGCTGCGTTGCTGGCCGCGGCCAAAGGGATTGCCCTCGCCGCGCGCGCCAAAGATCGAGCTGAAGAAGTCGGAAAAGTCACCGCCCTCGAAACCGCCACTGCTACGGCTTTCCCAGCCCGGTGGGCCCTGGAAGGGCCGGCCGTGCTGGCCGTATTTGCGCAGTTCGTCGTACTCGGCGCGTTTTTCCGGGCTGCTCAAGGCCTCGTAGGCCTCGTTGGCCTCCTTGAATTTTTCTTCGGCGTCACGCTCTTTGCTGACGTCGGGGTGATACTTGCGCGCAAGCTTGCGGTAGGCGGTCTTGATCGCCTTGTCATCCGCCGTGGGCTCTACGCCAAGTATCTTGTAGTAGTCTTTGAAGTCCATCTAAGGAACCACCATCGGTAAATTTGATGCTGCTGTAGATGGGGGTCAAGCATAGCCTTTACAAGGCATCCGTGGGTTTGATGCAAAGCAGATAATCGGTCTTGATTCTGCTGACAGCTGGCATAAACTGCGCGGCCGTTTTTCCCCCGGACAGTACATCCCATGAGTGACGCATCCCCGGCCCGTGCCTGCGGCATCGACTTCGGCACCTCCAACTCCACCGTCGGCTGGCATCGCCCTGGCGTCGAGTCGTTGATCGCCCTGGAAGACGGCAAGATCACCCTGCCGTCGGTGGTGTTCTTCAACATCGAGGAGCGCCGCCCGGTGTATGGCCGCCTCGCCCTGCACGAATACCTGGAAGGCTATGAAGGCCGGCTGATGCGCTCGCTCAAGAGCCTGCTGGGCTCCAAGCTGATCAAGCACGACACCAGCGTGCTGGGCACCGCCCTGCCGTTCAAGGACCTGCTGGGCATGTTTATCGGCGAACTGAAAAAGCGCGCCGAAGCCAACGCCGGCCGAGCGTTCGATGAAGTGGTGCTGGGTCGCCCGGTGCACTTTGTCGATGACGACCAGGCTGCCGACCAGGAAGCCGAAGACACCCTGGCAGACGTGGCGAAGAAGATCGGTTTCAAGGAAGTCTCCTTCCAGTACGAGCCCATTGCCGCCGCCTTCGACTACGAGTCGAACATCCAGGGCGAGGAACTGGTGCTGATCGTCGACATCGGCGGGGGTACCTCGGACTTCTCCCTGGTGCGCCTGGCGCCCGAGCGGCACATGCTCGACGACCGCCATGAGGACATCCTCGCCACCGGTGGTGTGCACATCGGCGGTACCGACTTCGACAAGCAGCTGAGCCTGCAGGGCGTGATGCCGATGTTCGGCTATGGCAGCCGGATGAAAAGCGGCGCTTTCATGCCCACCAGCCACCACATGAACCTCGCGACATGGCACACCATCAACTCGGTGTACTCGCAAAAGTCCCAGCTGGCCCTGGGCAGCATGCGCTATGACATCGAGGACACCAATGGCATCGACCGCCTGTTCAAGCTGATCGAACAGCGCGCCGGACACTGGCTGGCCATGGAAGTGGAAGAGACCAAGATCGAGCTGACCCATGCCGACAGCCGCCTGGTCGACCTCAAGCGCGTCGAGCCGGGCCTGAGCGTGGAACTGACCCGCGCGTTGTTCGAAGCCTCCATCGACAACTTGCTCGAGCGCGTGCGCGGCAGCGTCAACGAACTGCTGGCCAAGGCCGGAGTGAGTGTCGAGCAGGTGGACACGGTGTTCTTCACCGGGGGTTCGAGCGGCATCCCGGCGTTGCGCCAGAGCGTGGCGGCCATGCTGCCCAAGGCGCGGCACGTCGAGGGCAATATCTTTGGCAGCATTGGTAGCGGGTTGGCGATCGAGGCGCGCAAGCGCTACGGCTGAAATCTGATCGCGGGGCAAGCCCGCTCCTGCCTGTAGGAGCGGGCTTGCCCCGCGATGCGTTCAAACCAGCTCAGCCTGCCTCAGCTCACTCTTCAGGTACGCGTAGTAAATCGGCCCCGCCACCACGCCCGGCAAGCCGAACGCCGCCTCGCACACCAGCATCGCCAGCAGCAGTTCCCACGACTTGGCACTGATCTGCCCACCGACAATCCGCGCGTTGAGGAAGTACTCGACCTTGTGGATAACTATCAGATAGCCCAGTGCCGCCATGGCCACCCAGATCGACAGCGACAGGCCGACGATGGTGATCAAGGTGTTCGACATCAGGTTGCCAATGACCGGCAACAGCCCGAGCAGGAAGGTCAGCACGATCAGGGTCTTGGTCAACGGCAGGTGCACGCCGAACATCGGCAGTACCACCGCCAGGAAGATCCCGGTAAAGAACGTGTTGAGCAGGGAGATCTTGATCTGGGCGAAGACGATGTTGCGAAACGCCTGCACCAGCAGCGCCAGGCGATTGAACAGCGCCGCCGCCAAAGGCTTGCGCCGGGAGATATCGGGGATTCGCTGCAGGGCGACGATAGCCCCCAGGATCATGCCGATCAGCAGGGTGACGAACATGTGCGCCGCGCCCTTGCCTACCAGTTGCAACTCGCCCAGGTGCGTCTTGAGCCACTCGCCGATGGCCACCTTGAACTCGGCCGCACTGGCCGGCAAATAGGCGTCGACGAAAGGCGGCAACTGGCCTCGGGCCTGGTCGACCAGCAACATGAACTTGTCCAGCGACGCGCCTGGGTTCTCGGCTTCGTGCAACAGAAAGCTGATGGCCCCGGCAAACACCAGGGTCAGGGTGCTGACCACCAGTGTGCCGAGCAAGGCCACCGCCAGCCAACGCGCCCGCTCCCCGGCGATCAGGTGCTGCAGCTTGGGGGTCAGCATGTTGACCAGTTCGAACACCAGCAAGCCGGCCAGCAGGCTCGGCAACAGCTTGAGCGGCAGCGCCAGCAACAGCCCGGCGAACACAATGATCCAACTGGCCAGTTTGATCTGGCGCGGAGTGAAGGTCATACAACCTCAAGGGCAACTGCAGGAAAAGGCGCAGTCTGCCAGCCTTCGCCGGGCAGGCATAGTGCCACGGCCGCTGCATTGGCAGCGGCTGGTCCAGGTCAGGTTCGGCGGCTCATTTTTTCTTCAGGCAATCACTCATGAACGCCTTGCGCTCATCGCCCTTGAGCGCCTTGGTAGTGGCGTCGGCGTTGCAGGTTTTCATCTTTTCCTGCTGGGTGGCGGGCTTGGCCTTGAGGCAGTCACTCATGAAGGCTTTGCGCTCATCGCCCTTGAGTGCCTTGGCGGTGGCGTCGGCGTTGCAGGTTTTCATCTTTTCCTGTTGAGCCGTGGCGGCGAAGCCCTGCGAACACATCAACACGCCCAACAGCAGCAGCGGTACACGCACCCACTTCATAGTGTTTCTCCTCGTCGCAGCGCCCGTCGCGCCGCCTCGCCGTGAGTGTAGACAAATATTCCTACATCCCGCCGGCACGGGCCTGGCGCCGGTACTGCTCGGGCGTGCAGTGGGCGTGGCGCTGGAACATGGCGATAAAAGCCGATGGGCTGCTGTAGCCCAGGTCAAAGGCGATCTGCTGGATCGGCAGGTTCTGCTCCAGTGCCTCGATGGCGCGCAGGAACCGTAGGCGCAGGCGCCATTCACCGAAGCTCATGCCCAACTCGCGCAAGAACTGCCGCGCCAGGGTGCGCTCACTGACATGCACGCTGGCGGCCCAGTGGGCCAACGGACGATTGTCGCCAGGTTCGGCATGCAAGGCCTGGAGCACAGCGTGCAGGCCGGCGCTGCGGGCATAGGGCAAAAAGCATGTCTGGGTGGGCGCCTGGCGCAGTTGATCCACCAGTACCTGGGCCAGTCGGCAGTCGGCTTCGCTTTCGGGGATGTTCACGTCGCGGCGGGCAAAGTCGCCCAGAATCGCCTTGAGGATTTCGCTGATCACCAGGGTGCAGGGCTGCGCCGGGAGCGTTTGGCACAGCGGGCGGTCCAGATACACCGAGCGGTAGACGATGGCCTGGGGGTTGTAGCAGCTGTGCTCGGTGTCCGGCGGCACCCACACCGCATAGTGCGGCGGGGAGATGAAGCGCTGCCCGTCGATCTCCAGGTGCATGATGCCGTGGGCGGCATAGTTGAGCTGGCCCCAGGCATGACGATGGGCGGCGCTGTGGGTGTCGGCACCGAACTCGTCGTAGCGAAAGTACACCGACGCCGGCAAGGCGTCGAATTGCGGGATGTTGACGTATTTACGTGCCATGGTGTCTGGATCGATGGGCCGGTTGTCTGGATGCAAGTATAAGCAACAAGACAGACAGGCGGATAATAACCCCCTGTACCCTCAAGAGTTCCTGCTTCATGAATTATGCGTTTCCACTGCTGGCCATTCTGATCTGGGCTGGCAACACCGTTGTCACCAAGATGTCGGCCGGCGCGATCTTTCCGGCCGAGATCGGCTTCTATCGCTGGCTGCTGGCCGGGTTGCTGTTCACCCCGTTCCTGCTGCGGCCGATGCTGCGCAACTGGGCGCAGATCCGCCCCCACCTGGGCAAGATCTTCATCCTCGGCGTGCTGGGCATGGCGGTGTACCAGAGCCTGGCGTACTTCGCCGCGGCGATCACCAGCGCCACCAACATGGGCATCATCCTCTCGCTGATGCCGTTGATGTCGCTGGCCATGGCCATCATCAGCCTGGGCCAGCGCCTGACGTTCGGTGCGTTGCTCGGTGCGCTGGTGTCGTTTGTCGGCGTGCTGGTGGTGGTGTCGGCGGGCGACCTGGGCGTGCTGCTGCAACACGGCCTCAACGGTGGCGATGCGCTGATGCTGATCGCGACCCTGGCCTATGCGCTGTACAGCACGCTGCTGAAGAAATGGCAGCTGCGCCTGGCGCCCCTGCTGCTGCTTTACCTGCAGGTACTGGTGGCGATCATCGTGCTGTTCCCGCTGTTCCTGTTCTCGGAGAAGACCGGCCTGGGCACGGGCAACATCGGCCTGGTGCTGTACGCCTGCGTGCTCGCCTCGATGGTCGCGCCGCTGGTGTGGATGCAGGCAGTCAGCCGCCTGGGGCCCAGCCGCACCACGCTGTTCTTCAACCTGCTACCTGCGGTTACCGCGGTAATCGCCGCGGTTGTACTCGGTGAACAGCTGGCCTTGTACCACCTGTTCGGCGGCCTGCTGACCCTGGCCGGGGTGATCCTCGCCGAACGCTGGAAAACCCCGGTACGCCGCGTCCGTGCTACAGCCCCGCAGCCTTGAGCCGCTCGGCGTGCTCGGTGAACAGGCGCACCGGATCAGCGCCCTTGCCCACCGCGCCCAGAGACTGATTGACGATGTCCAGGTGGTCGAGCGGGTAGTCATCGCCGATCACCTGCCCCAGGTGCGAACTGTAGCGCCCGACCATACCGTCGCACTGCCCCGCCTCATGGACGAAGGTGCGGGCGAACAGGCGGCAAAAGCGGTTGCTGCCGTCCAGGCGATTGAGCCCGCTGTCCGTCAGCCCCGGCTGCAGGGTGCCTGACCAGGAGTAGTAGCGCACGCCGTTGACCTCGGCCGGCCCTTCGCCGCCCCAGGTGGTGGGCAGGCCCTGTGGATGAGCCTGGTTGAACAGCGCAACGCCGGCACGGGTCAGCGAATGGTGCGAGGCATGCACATCGATAGGCAGCTTCGGCCCGCGCCAGCCGGTTTCCAGCCACCCCATCAACACCCCCAGGCCATGCAGCACAGCCTTGATCAATCGCCCACCGACAGAGTCGGCGGGATACTTTTCATGCAGGTAGTCCGCCAATTCCGAGCCGTGGTTGGGCCCGGCGATGGACGTCACCGAGGCGACCCACTCCGGGCGTTTTGCAGCGGCATAGCGGGCCGTCAGCGCGCCCTGGCTATGGCCCAGCAGGTTGACCTTGTCGACGCCGTGGCGTTGGCGAATGTCCTCGATGATCCGCAGCAATTGCTCGCCACGCACCTCGCTGGAGTGGATCGGCGACACCTGAATGGCAAATACCCGGGCGCCGCCCCGGCGCAGGGCCGAAACGATGCCGAACCAGTAGGGATAGAGCAGCAGGCGGACGAAGCCGAGCATGCCCGGCACCAACACCAGTGGATAACGTGTGGCAAGCGCTTGGGCCATGGCTGCATTCCCCATTCCGTGGACAGTCGGGCCACCCTACAGGCACTACGATTGCAATCGCAATCGAACTCCCGACGCGCGCTGCGGTTCCAACCCTGTAGACCCTCAGCAAGGAGCTGGACCATGTACAAGCAGACCCTGGCAATCCTCCTGACCACCACCGCCCTGGCCGCCTGCGGCAGCCGTCCGGAGAATCCGGTGGACTACGTCACCTACCGCGACGAACCCCTGGTCAAGCAAGTAGAGAACGGCATGACCATGCAACGGGTCATCGCCATCGGCGGCAACCCGTCCACCGCCATCGACCTGCCCCATGGTGGAACCTGCAACAACTACATCCTCAACCGAGATGGCCACCAGCAGACCTACTACGTGCGCTTCGACGCCACCGGCCATGTCGACGACAAGGGCTTCAAGACCTGTGAGCAACGCCAGGAAGACGATGCCGCCGTCGAAAAAGCCAAGGCCGGCGCCTAGACCCGGAAACACCCCGTGATCAGCCTGGAGATGACAATGAGCACCGTTGAACTGACCGATGTGAAAACCCTGCGCGAACGCGCCCGCCAGCATGTCGAGCATGGCGCCGTGACCGAAGGCTACAACGCCGACCGGGAAAAAATCCTGCGCCTGCTCAACGAATCACTGGCCACCGAGTGGGTGTGCGCCCTGCGCTACAAACGCCACTACTACATGGCCAGCGGCATCAAGGCCAGCGTTGCCGCCGAGGAGTTCCTCGAACATGCCACCCAGGAGCTGGAGCACGCCGACAAACTGGCCGAGCGCATCGTACAACTGGGCGGCGAACCGGACCTCAACCCGGACAACCTGAGCAAGAACTCCCACGCCCAGTACGTCGCCGGCAAGAACCTCAAGGAAATGGTGCTCGAAGACCTGGTCGCCGAACGGATCGCCATCGACAGCTACCGCGAGATCATCCAGTACATCGGTGAGAGCGACCCGACCACCCGGCGCATCTTCGAAGACATCCTGGCCCAGGAAGAAGAGCATGCCGATGACATGGCCGACCTGCTGAAGGGACTTTGAGCCAAATCGCGGGGCAGGCCCGCTCCCACACAGCGAACATTGTGGGAGCGGGCTTGCCCCGCGATACGTTCAACCTGCCTTGACTGTCCGCGGCGCCTTCCCGGCCTTCATCTGTTCCAGCAACGGTGTGCACTGATTAGGCACATCCCCACCCGGCGCTACCAGTGCCAACAGCCCCGCCGCCGGGCCGATCACCACGCCCAGCGCCACCATCCCCGCCCCACGCAACGCCAGGGGCACGGCCTGCACACCCGCACTGGGCTTGGCGAACGGCCCACGCACATACAACGGTGAGCGCAGTGAGAACAACCGCAGCCCCTTGGACTCAGGGTTGATTTTCAGGTCCAGCTGCTCGGTGGCAAAGTTGGCAGTGCCGTTGATGTAGATGATGGCGTTCTCGGTATCGAACACAAACAACCGGGTGGTCGCCAGCCCGTCCTTGATGCCGAAGTCGGCAGCGGCGCAGTTGATCTTCACCTCCTTGTCGCCGAACAGCTGACCTACCACGTAGTTGCCCACGTTGAGCCCGGCGATTTCCATCAAGCCGCGGCTGATGGCGCCATCGTTGATCAGCATCTTCAAGTCGCCATTGGCCGTTGCCAGCAAGGCGGCAACCGAGTTGCCCCGCCCGCTCAGGTCCGCATCGCCATTGAGCTGGCCGAAGCTGGTTTTCATCGGTTCGAAGGTCGGGAACAGTTGCTTGAGCTTGAACCCTCGCGCACTCAACTGGGCCTGGCCTTGCAACGGCACGGTGCGTCCGTCGAGGCGGACCTGGGCATCGAGCTTGCCACCTGCCACACCAAAGCGCAGCGGCTCCAGGCGCAGTACGCCGTCGTCGAGGACGAAGTGGCTGGAAAGATCGTTGAACGGCAATTGCTCGCTGTGCACGATGCGCTTGCCGCTGAAGGTCACGTCAGCGTCCATGGTGCGCCAGCGCTCGGTGCGAAACTCCTCCACCGGCAGCACCTTGCCGGCCGGTTGTTTGCTGGCACCGCCCCGGGCCTTTTGCTCGGCATTGGAGTCGGCGCCGATCAGCGGGGCGAGGTCTTTGAACAGCAGCTGATTGGATACCAGGTTACCGCTGAGCTTGGGCCGCGGCTGGCTGGAAACGAAGGTGAGGTCACCATGAATGTCGCTGTTGCCGATCTTGCCGTTGAAGCCCTCATAACGAAACAGCGCACCACCGGGCTCATGCAGCTTGGCCACCAGGCGCCCGTCGGTGGCGTAGGGCGGCGAATCCGGCAAGGTTACCCCGGTCAGCGGTTAGAGGTTCCCAAGGCTTGCGCCCGACAAGCGCAGGCGCAGGTCCAGGGCGCCCAGGTTACGCGGGTCGGTCAGGGTGCCGGCCAGGGCAATGCGGGTGTCGGCGATCTTCACGTCGGCCTGCAACGGGAATGGCCGGCTGGCATCCTGCAGCGCCAGCAAGCCACCGATCTTGCCGTCGCCAGAAAGCGCCTGGCCCTTGTAGCGGCCTTTTACCTTCAGGGCGAAGGCGTAGTCCTGGGCGCCGCCGGTTTTCTGCGCCGAGGCCTTGCCGACGATGTCACCGAAAGGGATCGGTTTTCCCAAGGGGTCGATCTGCACGTTCAGGGTGGTTTTCAGAGTCTGGTCGTCGACTGCGACCTGGCCCTTGTCGAAGCCGATGGCGCCGATGTCGAGCGTCCAGTTCGACGGCTCGCTCTGTTCATCCTTGGTACCGAAGTCGAACGTCCAGTTGGCCCGTCCATCGGCCAGGCGCTTGAGATTGGCAGTGGGCTGGACGAGGTCGATACGGGGAATGACGATCTGCTGGAACATCAGCGGCAGGGGGGCAAGGCGAAACTCGACGCGCTTGAGGCCAACCATCTGTGGTTCCTTGAGCCAGTCCGGATTGCCCAGAATGAGGTCTTCGGCGATGAAATGCGGCCAGGGCACCCAGGCACGCCAGCCGCCCTGCGCCGGCTCGCGCTGCCACTGCACTTCGAGGTTGCCATTGATGGCGAAGGGCCGATGCAGGGCTTCGGAGACTTTGGCATTGAGGGTCGGCTTGACCCGGTTCCAGTCAAAGGTGGCGATGATGATGATCAGTAGCGTCAGAACCAGCAGCAGGCTGGCGAGGGTCCAGGTGAGGATTCTGGCGGGGCGCGTCATTGCATGATTCTCCTTGCGACCACAGGGCAAGCGTGGGCGTATTGATGGCACTTAATCATCGGACTGATGAAAGCCCCAGTGGTTTAACCAGGCAGGCATGATACCGGGATTCTGCTGGCCCCCGGCTCGCCAAACCGGTCCGGACTTGTCGCTGTAACCCCTGTACTAGAGGCCTCGGCGCAATACATCAATCGCGTCGATTGTCACCATTAGCCTTATGAACTTTTATCTCCCGCTCCCAAGCGTAGCATTGGCTTCGTACCCACTTTCCAGCCCCGCCGAGGAGCAACGAACCATGAAACGCCAATTACTGCTGAGCCTGTCCCTGTCCATCCTGGCCGCCAACGCCTTCGCCATTCCGGCCAGCGAACAAAGCCTGACCGCCGAATCGCGCAGCTCCACCGAAATTTCGCAGCCCCTGAACCCACTGGCCGAAGGTGGTTCGGATCGCCTGCTGGAACGCAACCGTGTTGCCGAAGGTGGCTCCGACCGTCTGCTGGAACGCAACCGCGTTGCCGAGGGTGGCTCCGACCGTCTGCTGGAACGCAACCGCGTCGCCGAAGGTGGCTCCGACCGTCTGCTGGAACGCAACCGCGTCGCCGAAGGTGGCTCCGATCGCCTGATCGAAAAAAACCAACGGGTGAGCTGATGCCAATGCAAGACGACAAGAACACCCAGCGCTGTAGCAGCTCCCCTCCCAGCCCGGTCCATTGACCGGGCTTTGTTTTTCCTCGCGCAGGCTATTAGAGTGCAGGGCTGTTTCACTGACAGCCGATATTCGCCATGCTGCCGCGCGCCGAACAAAAGCAACAGACCCGTCAAGCCCTGCTGGATGCCGCCCGCCACCTGATGGAAAGTGGTCGAGGCTTCGGCAGCATCAGCCTGCGTGAAGTGAGTAAAAGCGCCGGCATCGTACCGACCGGCTTCTATCGCCATTTCTCCGACATGGACCAACTGGGCCTGGCCCTGGTCAGTGAGGTGGGCGAGACCTTCCGCCATACCATTCGCCTTGTGCGGCAGAATGAGTTCGAACTGGGCGGCATCACCGATGCGTCGGTGCGGATCTTCCTCGACGTGGTCGCCGCCAATCGCCAGCAGTTCCTGTTCCTGGCCCGTGAGCAATACGGCGGCTCGCAACCGGTGCGCCAGGCCATCGCCACCCTGCGCCAGGGCATCAGCTCCGATCTTGCCACCGACCTTGAGCGCATGCCGCGCTGGCAGCACCTGGACAGCGCCGCCCTGGCCGTCATAGCGGACCTTGTGGTGAAAACCGTATTCGCCACCCTGCCGGAACTGATCGACGAACCCATCGACGGCGCCGCCCAGCCGCTGAGCGCCCAGGAAAAGATCACCCAGCAGCTGCGCTTCATTTTCGTTGGCGCCAAGCACTGGCAGGGCCTGAGTACTTTGTAGGAGCGGACCCGCTCCTACCAGGGTTTCCTGCTAACATGCGCGCAAACGCAGCGATCGTGACGACTCTTTTCCATGCCCGACCTTCATACCGCCCAGCCTGAACTGCCTGCCCTGCTCGACCAGGTCCAGGCGCACTTCGATCAGCGCATCGTGCCGCTCTGGCTGGGCCCGGGCTGGAATGCCGAGATGGCCTTGCCTTATGAAGCCCTGGATGCCCACGCCCGGTCGTTGCCGGTACAGCGCTACCGGGCCATGGCCTGCGCCCGCCAGTTGTACCTTTTCAGCAGCCGCATCGAGCAACCGGGTGCCCGTGAGCGGGCGGCGGCGCTGTTCCGCTCACTGCAACGTCACTTCCACGACGCCGAGCATGGTGGCTGGTTCTACAGCATCGACGCCCAGGGCAAGCCACTGGACCGCCGCAAAGACCTCTACACCCATGCCTTCATCATCTTCGCCTGCGCCCACTACTGGGGGCAGGTGCGCGAGCAGTTGGTCGAATCCACGCTCAACGCTGCGCTGAGCGTGGTAGCCGAACGATTTTCCCGCGATGACGGCCTGTATGCGGCCAGCCTCGATGAAGACTGGTCGGACCTTGGCAGCGGCCCCTTGCAGAACCCGCTGATGCACCTGGCCGAAGCCTTCCTGGGCACCCTCGCCGTGCGCGACGACGCCCAGGTGCAAGCGGCCCTGCTGGCCCTGACCGAGGCCATGCAGCAGCACTTTGTCGATGATGCCCATGGGGTAATGCTGGAGAAGCCGCGCGGGGCTGTGGATAACTGGTTCGAGCCCGGTCACCAGTTCGAATGGTTCTTCCTGCTCGATACGTCACCGCTGCTGCGCGGTAGCCCCCTGCATGCCTCGCTGGACAAAGCCTTCGCCTATGCCGAGCAGCATGGAGTCCAGGGCACGGCCGTGCTGGCCATGCTTGAGCCTGACGGTTGCGTTCGCGACGCCACCCAGCGCATCTGGGCACAAGCTGAATACCTGCGCGCCCTGGCACTGCGTGCCGACGCTGGCACCAAGGTTGCCGGGCAGTTGAAGGCACTGCAGCAAAGCTTCCTGCATGCCGAAGGATGGTACGAGTGCCGTGACGCAAGTGGCGCGGTCAGCCGCAGCGACATGCCGTCGACCACGCCCTATCACCTGGCGACCTGCCTGCAAGGCCTTCAGCAATCACGGGGCAAGCCTCCCACATTGTAGGAGCGGGCCTGCCCCGCGAGAGCCCTTCAAGCCTTCCCGGAACGATCGATCGAAAACCCGGCCCACGCCTGGCTCACCGGCATCAGCTCGAGGCTGTTGATGTTGATGTGCGCCGGCTGGTTGAGAATCCAGAAAATGGTCTCGGCGATGTCCTGCGGCTGGATGGCCTCGGCGCCCGCATAGGTGGCGTCGTAGCGCGCCTGGTCACCGCCGAAGCGCACCAGGGAAAACTCGCTCTCGCACAAGCCAGGCTCGATGTTGCTGACCCGTACGCCGGTACCTTGCAGGTCGCAGCGCAGGCTCAGGGAGAACTGGCCGACAAAGGCCTTGGTGCCGCCATACACATGGCTGCCGGGATACGGGTAGTTACCCGCCACCGAGCCGACGTTGAGAATGGTTGCGCCACGACCGTGGGCGATCAGGCGAGGCAGCAGCAGGCGGGTGCTGTACATCAGGCCCTTGATGTTGGTGTCGACCATGGTGTCCCAGTCATCCAGGTCGCACTTGGGTGCAGGGTCGGCGCCCAAGGCCAGGCCAGCGTTGTTGATCAGGCCGCGCAGCTTGGCGAAGGTGGGCGGCAGGCTTTCGATCGCCGCTTCCATCGCCTTGCGGTCGCGCACATCCAGCACCAGCCCGTGTACTTCTGTCTTCTTCGACAGCTCTTCGCACAGCGCATCCAGGCGCTCCTGACGGCGACCGGTCAGCACCAGCGACCAGCCAGCCTCGGCAAACCGACGGGCGCAGGCTTCGCCGAAGCCCGAGGTTGCGCCAGTGATGAATACGGTAGAGGTCATGCTTAACTCCTTGCATAGTCGGGATCACGGGTCAGCAGCATGCCCGCAGGCAATGCCGTCAGCAAGCACAGCGCCCCTGTACAAAAAACAACCAGGACCGCCAATGCCTTGATTCATAAGGCCTGGAGCAAGCTTTGCTCACCTTATCCACAGGCTCTTGCACAAAATCCGGGGGCAACTGCAGGCCCCATGATTCGCCTGCAACAGCGCGTGCGACAAGTATTTTCCTTGACCGCACGGCACTGAATTGACCTCAGCGGCCCCTAGCCTGCCCACGGGGCAATTTCCGTAATGGCCCAAGGCCCGTGCAGGCGCTACTTGCAGCGTTCTTTCCAAGGCTTGCCCACAGACTTATCCACAGGCTGAAGGCTGGTTTTATGGTCGGTTTCACCAGGTATAAAAGTCTTGACATTTGCGTCAGGAAACCGCCAGGAAAAACTTGATCAAAAAACAACCACATGCCTGAAGCCCTTGTATTACAAGGGTTTCAGCAAGGTGCTACCAAGTTACCCACAGCCGCTTCCACACCAATGGTGGACAACTCAAAACCCACAAAAAACAGCCGCTTGCAGCGACTTTGTGTCGCGGCCAAAAGAAAGTGCCCGTAAGGTTGTCCACAAATCTGTGGATCGAGTAGGAGGCGGATTCACACCCGCCGTCCTCTCACACCACCGTGCGTACGGTTCCGTACACGGCGGTTCAGGTTACGCGGCTAAGCCGGTTAATCGTATCCAGTATCGAGACCAGCCCGAGCCGGTCCCACAGTTTCTTTGGCAGCGCGTAGTTCATATGTTGCGCTCCCGAATTCCACCATGGACCTCGGCCATTGAAGGCTGACTTGTTGGCACGCTCCTCGCTCAACCCCAGGCGCATCAAGTTTCTCAGCCTCGTGGGAGGCTGCTTCCATTGACGCCAGATGACGCAGCGGAGTTTGTGCCTGACCCAACCATCCAGTTCCTCAAGCGGCCGCTTGCTCTGGCTGAGCTTGAAGTAGCTAGCCCAGCCTCTCAGGACGGGGTTGATCCGCTCGATGACAGTCGCCATTTTGCGAGCCCGTACGCTGCGCAGCAGCATTCTGAGCCGGTCGCGTAAGCGGTCTAGGCTCATCCTTGCCACGCGCAGCCTTGGCTGCTGGTGCCAGCTTATCCCATAGCCTAGGTAGTCGCACTTCCACGCCCTTGCCACTTGGCTTTTCTTCCTGTTCACCGTCAGCTTCAGACGTTCTCTCAGGAAGCGCTCGACGCTGACCAACACCCGTTCGCCGGCCCGGGGACTGCGTACATAGATGTTCGCATCATCGGCATAACGTACGAAGCGATGGCCCCGTCGCTCCAGCTCGCGGTCGAGTTCGTCGAGCAGGATGTTCGACAGCAACGGCGAAAGCGGGCCGCCTTGCGGCGTCCCCTCCTGCCGTGGGCTGACGACACCGCCCGACATGATCCCGGCTTCAAGGTAGCGGCGGATAAGCCTGAGTACGCACTTGTCTTTGATCCGACGTTCGATGCAGGCCATGAGGATGTCGTGATTGACCCGATCGAAAAACTTCTCCAGATCGAGTTCCACGCACCAGCGGTGTCCCGCTGTCACATGAGCACGAGCCATCTCGATGGCTTGATGCGTACTTCTGCCCGGACGAAAACCATAGCTGTAGTCCGAGAACAGTGGGTCGAAGATAGGTGTGAGCTGCTGCTGCAGTGCTTGCTGGATCAGGCGATCCACGACGCTGGGGATTCCCAGTTGCCGTGTGCCGCCCTGCGGCTTGGGAATTTCAACCGCTCGCACTGCTTGGGGCTGGTATTCACCGGCCAGTAACCTGGCCTTGAGGGTTGGCCAATACTGTCTCACGTAGCCCGCCAAGTCAGCAACCGTCATGCCATCGGCACCCGGTGCTCCCTTGTTGCTGACCACGCGTTGATACGCACGTCTGAGGTTGGCCGGTGCAAGCACCCGCTCCATCAGCGTGTCCGGCTCCGCGTTCGTCCACGTCACGGACGCCGTCGATACCTTTGCACTGTCAGGCGTCACCCTCGGCTTCTGGCCGGAGCTCGGGATGACAGTTTCCGCTGTGGGAAATTTCTGCATTACGGTTACCAACGAGACGGCGACGCCTACTGGCGGCATAACCTGTTCGGCCCTTGGTGGCGCGGTTAACCGCCACTTACTACGGCTTCGGCTGACTTCTGCACGCTCATCCCGTCGCCTTTCGACGCGCGGTAGCACAATGGCAAACGTACAGATCTCCCAGGGTAATTCGCGCGACCTTCCTGCTTATGCCTGTCGGATCTACGTCACAGCGTTCCGTGCAAGTATTGGGCTTTGGCGATTTGTGCCACCTCACCCCGCTGTGCCGCCTCTATCCGCTTCCTGTTCGTCAGGCCAGCATTTTGCCTCGGGCTTCCTTCAGATTCGCGGTCACCCGCGACACCCTTGCCTCCGGCTAACACTTCCCCTTGCCGGGTGTGTAGAGGACTTTCACCTCCAAGTCACCCGCTTGGCCACCACAGCCAAGCGGGTTGCGCTTACGCGCAACGCGCCATGCCTGGCGCACACAAAAAAACGCCCTGCATGGCAGGGCGTTTTCATACCCACAGAATCAGTGCCCGCCCAGGTAGGCGTTACGCACCTCTTCGTTGACCAACAGCTCTTGCCCGGTGCCGGTCAGGCGGATCTGCCCGTTGACCATCACATAGGCACGGTCCGAGAGTTTGAGCGCGTGGTTGGCGTTCTGCTCCACCAGAAAGATGGTCATGCCGGTCTTCGCCAGTTCGCGCAGGGTGGCAAAGATCTGCTTGACCACAATCGGTGCCAACCCCAACGAAGGCTCGTCGAGCAGCAACAACTTGGGCCGGCTCATCAACGCCCGGGCAATGGCGAGCATCTGCTGCTCGCCACCGGACATGGTCATCGCCCGCTGGTTGCGCCGCTCCTTGAGGCGCGGAAACAGCTCGAACATGCGCTGCATGTCTTCGCTGGCGAATTTGTCACCAATGGGGATGGTGCCCATCATCAGGTTCTCTTCCACCGACATGTCGGGGAACACCCGACGCCCCTCCGGCGACTGGGCGATACCGTTGGAGGCGATGTAGTGGGACGACTTGTGGGTGATGTCGGTACCGCGGTAGATGATCTGCCCGCCCGCCGCTCGCGGCTGGCCAAAGATCGACATCAGCAGGGTCGACTTGCCGGCTCCGTTCGAGCCAATCAGGCTGACCGTCTCACCTTCATCGATATGCATCGAGACTTTCTTCAGGGCCTGGATCGGCCCGTAGAACACGTCCAGCTCCTTGAGTTCGAGAATGGGTGCAGTCATACCAGCTCCTCTTCGTCGGCACCCAGGTAGGCAGCGATCACGGTCGGGTTGTTGCGGATGTCCTGGGGCGCGCCCTCGGCGATCACGTTGCCGTGGTCCAGTACCACGATATGGTCGGAGATGCTCATGACCATGCCCATGTCGTGCTCGATGAGCACAACGGTCAGGTCGTGCTCATCGCGCAGTACCCGGATCATCTTGCTCAGGGCCTCGGTTTCCTGCGGGTTGAGGCCCGCGGCCGGTTCGTCCAGGCAGATGATCTGCGGGCGAGTGCACATGGCCCGGGCGATCTCCAGGCGACGCTGCTGACCATACGACAGCTCACCGGCCAGGCGGTTGGCGCAGTCGACCAGGTCGACCACCTCCAGCCAGTAGAAGGCGTGGTCCAGGGCATCGCTTTCTGCCTTGCGATAGCCCTTGGTGTTGAGCACACCCGCCAGCAGGCTGCGGTTTACCCACATGTGCTGCGCCACCAGCAAGTTCTCCACCACCGACATTTCCTTGAACAGGCGAATGTTCTGGAAGGTTCGCGCAAGCCCTGCGCGGTTGACCAGGTGGGTACCGCCGAACATCTTGTAGTGCAGGCGGTTGATGAAGCGCTTGGGCGAAACGAAATCCCCCAGCTGGAAGCGCTCGCCCAGCAGTTGAATCACGTTGGTGCGCGTGCCGCGCAAGTTCAGTTCGATCTTGCCGCCACTGGCCTTGTAGAACCCGGTCAGGCAGTTGAACACGGTGGTCTTGCCGGCACCGTTGGGGCCGATCAGGGCGAAGATCTGGTTGCGCTTGACCTTGAGGCTGACATCGCTGAGCGCCTTGATGCCACCAAAATGCATCATCAGGTTTTCGACCGAGAGAATCACGTCATCGCTCATGGCGCCACTCCTTTACGCGGGACTACACCGGTACGGCTGATGCGAATCAGGCCTCGCGGTCTCCAGATCATCATCAACACCATCAGCACCCCGAACAGCAGCACCCGGTACTCGGAGAAGCTGCGCAGCAACTCCGGCGCCACGGTCAACACGAAGGCGGCGATCACCACGCCGACCGTCGAACCCATCCCCCCGAGCACCACGATCGCCAGGATCAGTGCCGATTCGAAGAAGGTGAACGAAGACGGATTGACGAAGCCTTGGTAACTGGCGAAGAAGACTCCGGCAAGGCCCGCGGTGGAGGCCCCCAGGGTGAACGCCGAGAGCTTGACCAGCACATGGTTCAGCCCCATGGAGCGGCAGGCGATCTCGTCTTCGCGCAGTGCTTCCCAGGCACGGCCGACGGGCATCCGGGTGAGCCGATGCTTGATGTACAGCACCGCCAGCACCACCAGGAACAGGACGATGTAGATGAAAAGGAATTTCACGTTGGGGTTGTAGTCGATACCGAAAAACTCATGGAACGGCACCCCACCGTCCTTGGCCCGGCGCCCGAACTCCAGGCCCATGAAGGTCGGCGATGGCACCGGCATGCCGTTCGGCCCGCCAGTGAACGACAGCCAGTTGTTGAGCACCAGGCGGATGATTTCACCGAAGCCCAGGGTCACGATGGCCAGGTAGTCCCCGTGCATCCTCAACACCGGAAAGCCCAATATGCATCCGGCCAGCGCCGCGGCAATCGCCGCCAGCGGCAGTACGGTCCAGAAACCCAGGCCCAGGTACTGGTAGCCCAGCGCCAGGCCATAGGCACCGATGGCGTAGAACGCCACGTAGCCCAGGTCGAGCAGGCCGGCCAGGCCCACCACGATGTTCAGCCCAAGGCCCAGCAGTACATAGATCAGGCCGAGGATCACCACGGTCAGCAGGTACTTGTTGGCGAAGAACGGGAACACGATGGCGATCACGATCAGTGCCGGAATGATCCAGCGCAGCCGCGACTTGTAGTCTGGCGCCAGCACATGCACGCCCGAGCCGCTGCCCTCGAAGCCCTGCAGGATCGACTGGCCCTTGGGGGTCTGCAGGAACAGGCTCAGCACAAAGCGCCCGACCATCACACCGGCCACCAGCCAGGCGACACGGGTGGGTTCCATGTTGAAGCTGTAGCCGTCGAGCACCACGCCGACGATGGGCCCGAACACGATCAGGGAAATCAGCCCGGCGAGAATCGCATCGATCAGACTGCGCTTGATATCGATAGAAGTGGATTTGGCAGCAGACATACTTACACCTTCGCCACGAGTGGGCGACCCAGCAGGCCTTGGGGACGGAATATCAGAATCAGCACCAGCAGCGAGAAACTGAACACGTCTTTGTAGTCGGAGTTGATCAACCCGGAGAACAGCGACTCGGATATACCGAGGATGATCCCCCCGAGCATGGCGCCCGGTAGCGAGCCGATGCCGCCCAGTACCGCTGCGGTGAAGGCCTTGATGCCGATGATGAAGCCTGCATAGAAGTCGAAGGTGCCGTAGTTCATGGTGATCAGCACGCCTGCCAGGGCGGCCATCACGGCACCGATGACGAACACGTAGGAGATCACACGGTCGGTGTTGATACCGAGGATCGACGCCATCTTGCGATCTTGCTGTGTCGCACGGCACATGCGGCCCAGCTTGGTGAACTTGATGATGTAGGTCAGGGCGGCCATGCCGACGAACGCGGCGACCAGGATGAAGATCTTGGTGTAGGTCAGTTGCACGAAGCCGCTGCCCACTTCCAGGCGCCAGGCGCCTTCGAGCAGGGTCGGTACGCCTTGCTGGCGAGCGCCCTGGCTGATTTGTGCATAGTTTTGCAGGATCAGGGAAATACCGATGGCACTGATCAGCGGTGCCAGGCGAGTGGAGTTGCGCAGGGGTTTGTAGGCGATGCGCTCGATGGTCCAGCCATAGACGCCCGTGACCACGATGGTGAAGATCAGCGTCCCGAGCATCAGCAACGGGAAGGATTCGATACCGAAGTACGCCAGCAATGCCAGACTGATCGCCGCCAGGTAAGCGGAGATCATATACACCTCGCCGTGCGCGAAGTTGATCATGCCGATAATGCCATAGACCATTGTGTAGCCGATGGCGATCAGACCATAGACAGAGCCCAGGGTCAGCCCATTGATCAGTTGCTGCAGAAAAATACCATCCATAACGCAATCTCACGTATTTGAGATTGCACAAGCGCCGACTACGGTGAGCCCCGGATGAAGCGGCCCTCGCAGCGCAGGGTTGTGCAGATCTACGAGAAAAGACAGGTACGGCGCAGAACCGGGTAGCGACCCGGGCACAGGCCCGGGTCGGGTACCGTTGTTATTTTTGTTTTTCCAGTTGGTGATACTTGCCGTCTTTGTCCCACTGGTAGACCACGTAGTCGGAAACGGTCAGGTCGCCCTTGGAATCCCACTTCTTCTCGCCCATCACGGTTTTCACCGGGTTGGCCTTGAGCCACTTGGCAGCGTCTTCGCCCTTGTTGGACTTGGCGCCGTTGAAGGCCGCGGCCAGGGCCTGGACCGACGCATAGGCATACAAGGTGTAGCCTTCAGGCTCGGTGCCGGCCTTGCGGAAGGCATCCACCACCGCCTTGCTCTCTGGCAGCAGGCGTGGGTCGGCGCCGAAGGTCATGTACACGCCATCGACGTACTGCGCGCCACCGGCGGTGGTCACCAGCTCGTCGGTCACCACGCCGTCGTCGGACATGAACTTGACGTCCTTCAGGCCCTGCTCGCGCATCTGGCGTACCAGCGGGCCGGCTTCCGGGTGCAGGCCGCCGAAGTAGACGACGTCGGCGCCCGCAGCGCGGATCTTGGTGACCACGGCGCTGAAGTCCTTCTCGCCACGGGTCAGGCCCTCGTACAGCACCGGGGTCACGCCACGCTTGGCCAACTGAGCCTTGGTGGCATCGGCCAGGCCCTGGCCATAGGTGTCCTTGTCGTGCAGCACGACCACCTTCTTGCCCTTGAGCACGTCGACGATGTAGTCGCCGGCAACGATGCCCTGCTGGTCGTCACGCCCGCACATACGGAACATGGCGGTCAGGCCGCGCTCGGTCACCTGTGGGTTGGTCGAACCCGGGGTGATGGCGATCACGCCGGCTTCGTCGTACACCTCCGAAGCAGGGATGGTGTTGGAGGAGCAGAAGTGCCCGACCACGCCGGCCACCTTGTCCTGGTCAACCAGGCGGTTGGCCACGGCAACGGCCTGCTTGGGCTCGCACGCATCGTCGCCCTTGACCAGGACGATCTTCTCGCCATTGACCCCACCCGCGGCGTTGACGGCATCGGCCGCCGCCTGGGCACCTTTCATGTATTGCTCGCCAAACGCTGCGTTGGCACCAGTCATCGGGCCTGCTACACCGATCTTGATGTCGGCCTGAACATACGAAGAAACACCCAGCGCCGTAGCTACGGCAAGGGCAAGAAAGCCTTTCTTGTAAAACGTCTGCGACATGAGGTGGTGCTCCTGGAGTTTTTTTTGGTTGGCACTACAACTTTCAGCAATTGCTCTGAGCAAGGGCCGTGCCATCGGTTTTTTATTCTGGGAAAACTCGTTGAGAAGTTGCCGGAGCCTGGACCGCGTCCTTTTTTTATTGGCTGTGCAACCCTCTGCCTCACGCCGAGCGCCACCGCGACCAAAGCAAAAGAGCAACCGCCATGTGCCATCATTGCAACCCCGGCAAGTGTTTACGTGCAACCAGCCTGTAACAAGATGCGTAACCGAACTGCACATCCTTGGTGCGCGACTGCTACAGCGGGCACCATTACAGGCTAGACGCTGAGACGGGAAACTGCCGGGACTTGTAGCCTGCTACCGATGTACCCGCGGCGGGCCGCCCACCTGCATAAAAAGGCTGGCACAATGGCAGGGTCTGTGCGTCGTTGCTGGCAATTGATGGCGCGCGCCCCCTACGGAGCCCCTTATGAGCGAGAGCGCCTTCGCTGATCGCATCGTGCAGAACCTGCTCGACACCGACTTCTACAAGCTGACCATGATGCAGGCGGTGCTGCACAACTACCCCAACGTCGACGTCGAATGGGAGTTCCGCTGCCGCAATGGCGAAGACCTTCGCCCCTATCTGGAGCAGATCCGCGAACAGATCGAGCAGTTGTGCGAACTTAACCTAGGTAATGGCCAACTGGGGTTCCTGGAACAGATCAGCTTCCTCAAGCCCGACTTTCTGCGGTTTCTCGGGCTGTTCCGCTTCAATCTGCGCTACCTGCAGCTGGGTATCGAGAACGACCAGCTGTACTTGCGCCTGCGCGGCCCCTGGCTGCATGTGATCCTCTTCGAAGTGCCCTTGCTGGCCATCATCAGCGAAGTGCGCAACCGCCATCGTTATCCACAGGCCAAGCTAAGCGACGCCCGCGACCAGCTCTACCGCAAGTTCGACTGGCTCAAGGCCCACGCCAGCGCCGACGAACTGGCGGAGTTGCAGGTGGCCGACTTCGGTACCCGTCGACGCTTTTCCTACAAGGTCCAGGAAGAAGTGGTACGGGTACTCAAGGAAGACTTCCCGGCGCGTTTTGTCGGCACCAGCAACGTACACCTGGCACGGAAACTGGATATCAAGCCGCTGGGCACCATGGCCCATGAGTGGATCATGGCCCACCAGCAACTGGGCCCGCGCCTGATCGACAGCCAGATCGCCGCCCTCGATTGCTGGGTTCGCGAGTACCGCGGCCTGCTCGGTATCGCCCTGACTGACTGCATCACCATGGATGCTTTTCTGGGCGATTTCGACCTGTACTTCGCCAAGCTGTTCGACGGCCTGCGCCACGACTCGGGCGATCCGGTGCAATGGGCCGAGAAGGCCATTGCCCATTACCAGAAGCTGGGGATCGATCCGATGACCAAGACCCTGGTGTTTTCCGATGGCCTGAACCTGACCAAGTCGCTGGAGATCTTCCGTGCCCTGCGCGGCCGGATCAACGTCAGCTTCGGCATCGGTACCAACCTGACCTGCGACATTCCCGGGGTGGCGCCGATGAGCATCGTGCTTAAAATGACCGACTGCAACGGCCAGCCCGTCGCCAAGATTTCCGACGAGGCGGCCAAGACCCAATGCCGCGACGAAAACTTCGTCGCCTACCTGCGCCACGTGTTCAAAGTGCCCAAGGAGTAATTCATGCAAGCCGTCCAGCGAGAGATTGCGCAAGCGCTCAAGGTCCAGCCGCCCTTCGCCGACCGCGCCGCGCTCGATGCCGACGTGGCCCGTCGTGTGGCGTTCATCAAGCAGTGCCTGAACAACGCCCGGCTCAAGACCCTGGTGCTCGGCATCAGTGGTGGCGTCGACTCGCTGACCGCAGCGCTGATGGCGCAGCGGGCGATCAACGAGCTGCGCAGCGAAACCGGCAACCCGGACTACCGCTTCATCGCCGTGCGCCTGCCCTACCAGGTCCAGCATGACGAGCATGATGCCCAGGCCTGCCTGGATGTAATCAAGGCCGATGAGGTCCATACCGTGGACATCGCCCCGGCCGTGCGCGCCCTGGCGGCCGAGGTCAAGGCACTGGAGAACGGCGCGCCGGCGATGGTCGACTTCGTGGTGGGCAACACCAAGGCACGCATGCGCATGGTCGCCCAGTACACCATCGCTGGCGCCCGCCAGGGCCTGGTGATCGGTACCGACCACGCCGCCGAAGCGGTGATGGGCTTCTTTACCAAGTTCGGTGATGGGTCCTGCGACCTGGCGCCCTTGAGCGGGCTGGTGAAAAACCAGGTACGAGCGATCGCACGCAGCTTTGGCGCGCCTGAGTCATTGGTGGAGAAAGTGCCGACTGCGGACCTGGAAGATCTGGCCCCAGGCAAGCCGGACGAAGCGTCCCATGGCGTGACCTACGCGCAGATCGATGCCTTCCTGCACGGCGAGCCGGTGAGCGAGGAGGCGTTCGAGATCATCAAGGGGACGTATCAGAAGACCCAGCACAAGCGCGAGATGCCTTTCGCGCCGTAAAACGCATCGCGGGGCAAGCCCGCTCCTGCAGGAGCGGGCTTGCCCCGCGACGGATCACCCGGATTACTTCAGCGTAACAGTGCCTTTCATCATCGAGATGTGGCCTGGGAACGAGCAGAAGAAGCCGTACTTCTCGTCAGCCTTCAGCTTGGAGACATCGAAGGTTACCGAGTCGGTTTCCTTGGCGCCGATCACCTTGGTGTGGGCGATAACGCGCTCGTCGCCATCCTTCAGGTAGTTCTTGTCGATGCCGGCGCTCAGGCCGTCGGTGGCGATCGCCTGCATGTCAGCTTCTTTGCTGATCACCAGGTTGTGGCCCATGACGTTCTTCGGCAAGGCACCGGAGTGGGTCAGTTCAACGGTAAAGGTTTTGCAGCTCTTGTCGATTTCGATGGCCTTGGTGTTGAAGGACATCTGGTCGGTAGAGTCGACCGTGACCTTGCACTCAGCGGCGAATACCTGAGTGCTGGCGAGGGTCAGCAAGGATACTGCAACAACTTTGGCAAACATCGTGAATCTCCATGGCAGGGGTTTTTATCAGTTTGAAGACTGCCTGAAACCGCAAGGCGGGCCCATGATGTGGGTCAAGCGCTGGCCGTTAGCCAGGCAGTGAATTTGTTCTATGGATTGTATACACGAAATCTAAGTGCCCATCATGCACCTTTGCGCGACGATGAGACAACCTCTCATTTAGGCGTAATCATCATGTCCCTCAATAGTCTTATGCACAGTCTACTGGCCGCCTATGCCTGCGGCGCCAGCGGTGCTTCATGCGAATTCGCACGACCCGAGTGAGCTCAAACGGCCACTATTGATGCCACATTGCCGACTTGGAAGCTACCGGCTTCACCCTTACTCTGTGTGCGTTTGTAACCGGAGATGAAAGATGCCTATACGTTCCGTTTGTGTGTTCTGTGGCGCCAGCACTGGCGTCAACCCGGCCTACCGGGAGGCGGCCATCGCCCTTGGCCAGGCCATTGCCCGGCGCGGCCTGCGGCTGGTGTATGGCGGCGGTGCGGTCGGCCTGATGGGTATCGTGGCCGACGCTGCCATGGCAGCTGGCGGTGAAGTCATCGGGATCATCCCCGAGGCGCTCAAGAACGCCGAGATCGGCCATACCGGCCTGACTCGCCTGGAAGTGGTCGATGGCATGCATGCGCGCAAGGCGCGCATGGCAGAACTGAGCGATGCCTTCGTCGCCCTGCCGGGTGGCCTGGGTACGCTGGAAGAACTGTTCGAAGTCTGGACCTGGGGCCAACTGGGCTACCACGCCAAGCCCCTCGGCCTGCTGGACGTCAACGGCTTCTACACCAAGCTGGGCAGCTTTCTCGACCATGTGGTGGAAGAAGGCTTCGTGCGCCCGCAGCACCGCGCCATGCTCCAGCTGGCCGTAACCCCTGACGACCTGCTGGACGCCATGGAAGATTTCGAAGCGCCCGTGCTACCCAAGTGGGTGGATAAAAACCCCGGCTAAGGTGGGAACGGGCTTGAATCCAGCGGCATGACCGTGACCTGGACCTCCGGGTCATGGCTCCCCCCTCCCAGAATTACCCCGCGCAATGGCGACACATCGGAAAAGTCCCGGCCCCAGGCCAGGGTGATGTGCTCCAGCGCGGGACGCAGGTTGTTGGTGGGGTCGAAGTCGACCCAGCCTTGCCACGGACAGAACACCGAGACCCAGGCATGGGAAGCATCCGCACCGACCAGGCGCGGCTGCCCGGGCGGCGGCCGGGTCAGCAGGTAACCACTGACGTAGCGGGCCGCCAGCCCCCGCGAACGCAAGCAGGCAAGCATCAGGTGGGCAAAGTCCTGGCAGACGCCCCGGCGGCGTTCCAGCACCTCCACCAAGGGCGTGGCAACCTGGGTAGCCTCGGCATCGAAGGTAAACTCGGTGAAGATTTTCTCCATCAGCCGCTGCGCACCCAGCAACAGCGGCTGACCCGGCGCAAAGCACGACTCACTGAACGCCACGAAGCGTTGTTTCAAGCGCACATACGGCGACTCGAACCGATAGCGGCAGGCCTCCAGGCAGTCGGCCGAAAGTGGCTGGCTGGCATACGACAAGGCATCGCGCACCTGCTCCCAGCCCGGCGAAGCGTTGAAATCCGCTTCGGCACGAGCCATCACTGCAACCTGCAAGCGCGCCACCACCCGCAGTTGCTCATGCTGACGCTCGAAGGCCAGGCGAGTGAGCGGGTTGCCGAACACATCCCATTCATCACGGCGCTGGGAGGGCTCGGGACTGACCTGCAGCACCTGCGCGCTGCAACGCTGCCAGGCGCAGGGACGCGGCCACAAATGCGCCAGCTGCTGGGCCAGGGACACCGGGCTGTCGTAGAGATAATGGGTGTCGTGGATAACCTGGTAATGCGCGCTCATCAGACCGATACCGTTTGCTGGCTGACATCATCGACATGGGCGAAATGACGCAAGGCCAGTCGCTCGGACATCTCGGCACTGGCCTGGGCGATCGCCTGCAGCAGGTCGGCAAGCCCAGTGAGCACTGCATGCACACTGGTGCTGCCGAACAGTGAGCCCTCCAGGCTGCGCAAATCAAAATGCTTGAGCTGTGCTGCCAGCAGGGCAAGGCCAGGGTCGCGGACGCTGCCGAACTCGTCGCACAGGCGCTCATAGGCACGCACCAGCAACTTGAGTTGAAACAATACTGCATGGGGGTTCTGCTCATCGAGCAGCAGCAGGTCCAGCACGGGAATCAACTGCGCCACGGCCAGGTATCGCGAACGGTAGGTGATGCTGCTGTTGCCCAGCTCCAGCAACCACTCCAGCCCGGCCTGATCGAACACTGCCGGGCCACGCAGAAAGGCCGCCAGGCTGCTGCACAACGACTGCAAGCGCTCGATCCGCCGGCCGATCATCAAGAAGCGCCAACCCTCGTCACGGGTCATGTCGTCCAGGGCAAAGCCCGAGAGCGCTGCCAGGGACATGACCAGGCGGTTGAGAAAATCCACTCGCTCGCCAAAATCCGCGGTTTCATCGTCAAGGCTTCGCCCCTCGCGCTGCAGCTCGACCAGCGCCTGCCAGTTTTCCCGCGAGAGCTTGCCGCGCACCTGGGAGGCCGCCCACTGCAAACGCTGCAGGTTGGCACGCAGGCTGAAGGCCCAGTCGTCATCGGCCAGGGCCGCACGCAAACGCTCGGGCAAGGTGCCTTCTTCCGGCAACAGTGAAAGCTCAGCGGCCAGCGTCACTGCCGCTTGCAGGGCCAGCGGGTCGTCGCCGTCCAGGTAGCGGGTGAGGATAATCCGCAGCAGCCGTGCACTGGCATCGCAACGCTCGCAGTAGCGACCGAACCAGAACAGGTTCTCCACCACCCGCGAGGGCAGGTACGGGTCCTGACGGATCAGGTCGGCCACGCCCAGCGTACGGCTGGCCCGCCATTGATCGCCAAGGGGCGCGACTTCGCCCAATACCCAGGTGTCTTTACTGGCGCCCCCGCGCTGCATCGACACCACCTCGGCGTCGGCTTGCGCTGCGACCCGGGTCAGGCCGCCGGGCAGTATCCGGTAGCCGTCTTGCGACGCGACGGCATATACCCGCATGCCCACGGCCCTTGATTGCAGCTGGCCGTGCTCAAGCTGCCACACCGGTGCCTGGGACAACTGCGCCAGCGCCTGGGCGACATACGCGTAAGGCCGGGCCTGAATCCGCGCCGCCAGGGCCTGACGCTGGGCGGCATCCAGGTCCCGGCCGAACACCGGGCTGAAACTCTGGGAGGGGAACGCCGGCTTGACCAGCAACTGCGGCAGTTGCTCCAGCGCTCGGGCCATGACCGGTGGTTCGCCACACCACCAGGTGGCAATCGACGGCAGGCCCAGTTCCTCGCCAAACAGGTGCCGGTTGATCGCAGGTAAAAAGCCCAGCAGCCCAGGCGATTCCAGCACCCCGCTCCCCAGCGCATTGGCCACCAGCACCCGTCCCTGACGCACCGCGTCGAGCAATCCCGGCACCCCCAGGGCCGAATCGGTGCGCAGCTCCAGTGGATCGCAGAAGTCGTCGTCCAGGCGACGCATGATCGCGTGCACCCGGCGCAGGCCACTGAGGGTCTTGAGGTACACCGTGGCATCGCGCACGGTCAGGTCGCTTCCTTCCACCAGTGGATAGCCCAGCTGGCGTGCCAGGTACAAGTGTTCGAAGTAGCTCTCGTTGAAGCGTCCCGGCGTCAGCAAGACCACCAGGGGCGCCTCGTTGTCGCTGGGCGCAAGGCGGATAAGGGTTTGCTGCAAGGTACGGAAAAAGCCGGCCAGGTGCTGCACCTTCAAATCGCGGTACAGCTCGGGCAAGGCGCGGGAGACGATGATGCGGTTTTCCAGGGCGTAGCCGGCGCCGGAGGGCGCCTGGGTGCGGTCGGCGGTAACCCACCAGCGGCCATCCGGCGCCCGCGCCAGGTCCACGGCATACACATGCAGGAAGGTCCCGTCGGGTGGACGGATGCCTTGGCAGGGCCAGAGAAAATTGTTGTGCCCATACACCAGCTCGGCCGGCAGCAAGCCATCGCGTATCAGCTGCTGCGGGCCGTAGATGTCCGCCAGCACGGCATTGAGCAAGCGCGCACGCTGGGCAACGCCCTCCGCCAGTTGCTGCCACTCGTCTGCCGGCAGCAGGTTGGGCAGCAGGTCCAGCTCCCACGGGCGATCAGCCCCCTTGGGGTCGGCATAAATGTTGTGCGTGACACCGTTTTCCTGCAGTTGCCGGGTCAGGGATGCCTGACGTTGCGCTAACTGATCCGGCCCGCTGCGTTGCAGGTAGTCGCACAGCGGCTGCCAATGCCCGCGCACCGTGCCGTGGGCCTCGAGCATTTCGTGGTAAGCCCCCGCACTCAGCGGGTAGGCATCAAACAGATCAGGCATGGCAGTGCTCGAGGACCACGGGTGATTTCAGAGTAGCGCTCAGTAGCGGCGCAGATCCAGGGTAAAGGGCAGCTCGGGATCGATTCGTACATCAGGCACCGGCAACGCGCCCGGGCTGTGGCCCAGGCGGAAGAACCGCGCCTGGCGCCGGCTCTGGGCTTCGTTGGCATTGACCGGAAAGCTGTCGTAGTTGCGCCCGCCAGGGTGCGCCACATGGTACTGGCAGCCCCCCAGTGATCGCCCCATCCAGGTATCGAGCAGGTCGAACACCAGTGGCGCATGTACCGGGATGGTCGGCTGCAGGCAGTTGGCCGGTTGCCAGGCGCGATAGCGCACCGCCGCCACATACTCGCCAATCCGCCCGGTGGGCTGCAGCGGCACGGCGACACCGTTGCAGGTCAGCCGGTAGCGATCGGCACTCATGCCACTGACCTTGACCTGCAAGCGCTCCAGCGACGAGTCCACATAGCGCACGCTGCCTGCGCCACTGCCCTCCTCGCCCAGTACATGCCAGGGCTCCAGGGCCTGGCGCAGCTCCAGCTCGATGCCATTGACGGCATAGTCGCCCACCTTGGGAAAGCGAAACTCCAGGTGCGCGGCAAACCATTCGGAGCGCAGTGCAAAGCCCGCGGCATTGAGCTCGACAAGCACGTCGGCAAAGTCCTGCTCGATGAAATGCGCGAGCATGAAGCGGTCGTGCAGTTCGGTGCCCCAGCGTGTCAGGCGTCGTGGCGCATAGGGCTCGCGCCAGAAGCGCGCCACCAGCGCGCGCAACAACAGTTGCTGGACCAGGCTCATGCGCGCATGGGGCGGCATTTCAAAGGCACGCAGTTCCAGTAGCCCGAGGCGCCCGGCGGGGCCGTCGGGCGAGTAGAGTTTGTCGATGCAGAATTCGGCGCGATGGGTATTGCCGGTCACGTCGATCAACAGGTTGCGCAGCAGTCGGTCCACCCGCCACGGCGCGCACTCCTCGCCCGGCGCCGGCATCTGCGAGAAGGCGATTTCCAGCTCATAGAGTGAATCGTTGCGCGCCTCATCGACACGGGGCGCCTGGGAGGTCGGGCCAATGAACAGGCCAGAGAACAGGTACGACAGTGACGGGTGGTTGTGCCAGTAGCTGATCAGGCTGCGCAAAAGGTCAGGCCGGCGCAAGAACGGCGAGTCGGCAGGCGTGGCGCCACCGAGCACAAAGTGGTTGCCACCGCCGGTGCCGGTGTGGCGCCCGTCGACCATGAACTTTTCGCTGATCAATCGCGTCTGGCGTGCCTGCTCGTAGAGAAACTCGGTGCGCTCGACCAACTCGTCCCAGCCGGCCGCAGGCTGCACATTGACTTCGATGACGCCCGGGTCGGGAGTCACCTTGAAGTTGACCAGCCGCGGATCGGCAGGTGGCTCATACCCCTCGAGCAAGACCGGGCAATGCAGTTCCTCGGCGGTTGCCTCGATGACTGCAACCAGCTCCAGGTAATCCTCCAGCCGCGACAGCGGTGGCATGAACAGGTAGAGCCGGCCCTCCCGGGGCTCGGCACACAAGGCCGTGCGGGTCAGCCAGTCGGCCGATTCGTCGACCTTGGGGGCCGACTGCTCTTGTTCATCCAACGCATGGCCCGCACTGGCGCTGGCCAGCGAATCGCGATCAGGCAGGTCGGCCAGCGGCTGGTTGGGGTCGGTGGGGTGTACGTACGGATATTCTGCCGCGCTCACCCAGGGCTGCGCCGCCAGCGGCAGGCGGTACCCCAGCGGTGAGTCGCCCGGCACCAGCCGGCAATGCTGGTCACGCAGGAACCAGCGCCCGCTCTGCCAGCGCTGCTCATCGGCGCTACGTGCCAGCGGCAGTACCTGACCGACGACCTGGTCCAGCCCCTGCTCGAACACCTTGCGCAAGCGTGCGCGCTCCATTTCATCGCCCAGGCGCGCGTCGTCGACACGTACATTGGAGGGCAGCCCACCTTCTCGCCACAGGTAGTACAGGGCGTCTTCGCAGGCAGGAAATACATACCGGGTCGGCACCTTGAGCCGCTCGGCAATACTGGCCAGAAAACGCCCGGCCAGGTGGCTGTCGGCGCCATGATCCTGCGTCTCGTCGGCAATCAGCGCCGGGTTGTTCCACACCGGCTCGCCATCGCGACGCCAGAAGCAGTTCAGCGACCAGCGCGGCAACTGCTCGCCCGGGTACCACTTGCCCTGGCCGAAATGCACCAGCCCCTTGGGCGCATAGTGCTTGTACAGGCGCTGGAACAGCTCGGTAGCCCGGCGCCGCTTGTTCGGGCCGAGGGCCGCGGTGTTCCACTCGGCACCATCGGGATCATCGATGGCCACGAAGGTGGGCTCACCGCCCATGGTCAGGCGAACATCGGCCGCATTGAGTTCCCTGTCGACCTGACGCCCCAGGGCAACGATTGCCTGCCACTGCTCATCGCTGTAGGGCAGCGTCACCCGTGGCGACTCCCACAGCCGCTCCACGCTCATCTCATGGGAGAAGTCGCACTCGCACGGCTCGACCAGGCCGCTGATCGGCGCCGCTGACGTTGGATCGGGGCTGCAGGCCAACGGGATATGCCCTTCGCCGGCAAACAGCCCCGAGGTGGCATCCAGCCCGATCCAGCCGGCGCCGGGCAGGTAGACCTCGCACCAGGCGTGCAGGTCGGTGAAGTCCTCTTCGCTGCCTGACGGCCCGTCCAGCGCCTTGACGTCTGCCTTGAGTTGAATCAGGTAGCCGGAGACAAACCGGGCCGCCAATCCCAGGTGACGCAGAATCTGCACCAGCAGCCAGGCCGAGTCCCGGCAGGAGCCCGAGCGGCCCTGCAGTGTTTGCTCCGGCGTTTGCACTCCGGACTCCAGGCGGATCAGATAGCGGATGTCCTGGCTCAGGCGCTGGTTCAGGGCGACCAGGAAATCCACACTGGCCTGCGGCGTGCGCTCGATGCCGGCCAGGTAGCTGGCAAACAACGGCGTCAGGGGCAGTTGCTCGAGGTAGGGCATCAGTTCATGACGCTCATCGCGGCCATAGTTGAAGGGAATCTGTTCGGCGTAGGGCTCAAGGAAAAAGTCGAAGGGGTTGAACACCGCCATTTCGGCGACCAGGTCCACCTCCACCCGCAGGTTGTCGGTTTTTTCCGGGAACACCAGGCGCGCCAGGTAATTGCCCTGGGGATCCTGCTGCCAGTTGATGAAATGCCCGGCCGGTTGCACCTTCAAGGCATAGGAGAGAATCCGCGTACGGCTATGGGCAGCCGGACGCAGGCGCACAATTTGCGGACCCAGTTCGATGGCACGGTCATAACGGTATTCGGTGACATGGTGCAACGCGACATGGATCGACACGGCGGGCCTCCTGCGAGCCTGGACGGTAGCGGAACCGCGCAAGACTTGTGCCATGCGGCCAGGCCAGCGACTCCCTGTGTTCAGCTCATGCAAATGCACCCAGAGCGCACCGCGATGAAGCTGCCGTGCAAGCCTTGCACAGATTTGAGGCTTTGCCAGTAGGATCGGGCTTGCCCCGCGATAGCGGTGTGCCTGGCCGTATCGCCACGCGGGGCACGCCCGCCCCTCCCGGCAGAAATGAAAACGCCAGCCCGAAGGCTGGCGTTTTGATTAGCGCGGTATGACCGGCTGGCGGGCGGGCTTTTTCTTGCCCTTGCCGCCCTTGGCGGCATCCTTGCGCGCCTTGGCCGCTTCCTGGTTGCGGGCGAACGCCGCGGCCTTGGCCTCCTCGCGCTTGTCCCACGGTTTGGAACCGTCGCTGGCGCGAGGTGGCAAGCCGGAGTGCTGGGTGAGGATCTTCTGCTCCTTGCCCACCTTGTGGCTGCCTGCCGGAGTCGAGTTCTTGCGTCGGGCGCTCTGGTAGGTGTCGGTGGCCGGCTGATGCAACGGGATCAACTGGTGCTTGCCTGGGCCGATCAGGTCGGCACGGCCCATGCGCTCCAGGGCTTCGCGCAGCATCGGCCAGCCCTTCGGATCATGGTAGCGCAGGAAGGCCTTGTGCAGGCGACGCTGCTGCTCGCTCTTGACGATGGTCACCGGGTCGCTCTTGTAGGTGACCTTGCGCAGCGGGTTCTTGCCCGAGTGGTACATGGCCGTGGCCGACGCCATCGGCGAGGGATAGAAGGCCTGTACCTGGTCGGCACGGAAGCCGTTGCCCTTGAGCCACAGCGCCAGGTTCATCATGTCTTCGTCGGTGGTCCCGGGGTGCGCGGCGATGAAGTACGGGATCAGGTACTGCTCCTTGCCCGCCTCTTTCGAGTACTTCTCGAACATGCGCTTGAAGCGGTCGTAGCTACCGATGCCCGGCTTCATCATCTGGTTGAGCGGGCCTTCCTCGGTGTGCTCCGGCGCGATTTTCAGATAGCCGCCCACGTGGTGGGTCACCAGCTCCTTGACATACTCCGGCGACTCTACCGCCAGATCGTAGCGCAGGCCCGAGGCGATGAGGATCTTCTTCACGCCCGGCAGCGCGCGGGCACTGCGGTACAGCTTGATCAGCGACGAGTGGTCGGTGTTCAGGTTCGGACAGATACCGGGGAATACGCACGACGGCTTGCGGCACGCCGATTCGATCTCGGGGCTCTTGCAGGCAATGCGGTACATGTTCGCGGTCGGGCCGCCGAGGTCAGAGATGACACCGGTAAAACCTGGCACCTTGTCGCGAATCTCTTCGATCTCGCGAATGATCGAATCGTGGGAGCGGTTCTGGATGATGCGCCCCTCGTGCTCGGTGATCGAGCAGAAGGTGCAGCCGCCAAAGCAGCCACGCATGATGTTCACCGAGAAACGGATCATGTCGTAGGCCGGGATTTTCTCCTTGCCGTACGCCGGGTGCGGAATGCGCGCATAGGGCATGCCGAACACGTAGTCCATTTCTTCGGTGGTCATCGGAATGGGCGGCGGGTTGAACCATACGTCCACTTCTCCGTGCTTTTGCACCAGGGCCCGCGCGTTACCCGGGTTGGTCTCCAGGTGCAGCACACGGTTGGCGTGAGCGTAGAGCACGGCATCGCCGCGGACCTTTTCGAACGATGGCAGGCGAATGACCGTCTTGTCGCGGGTCATGCGCGGGCTGGCCAGGATCTGCACGACCTTGGCTTCGTTCGGGTCTTCGACCGGGCCCTTTTCCTGCTCGATGGCACAAGCCTGGGTGTCCTGGGTGTTCACGTACGGGTTGATGATCTTGTCGATCTTGCCCGGACGGTCGATACGCGTGGAATCGACTTCGTACCAGCCTTGCGGCGTATCGCGGCGAATGAAAGCCGTGCCGCGGATATCGGTGATGTTCTCGATCTTTTCACCAAACGCCAGGCGCTGGGCCACTTCGACGATGGCCCGCTCGGCGTTGCCGTACAGCAGGATATCGGCGCAGGCGTCGATCAGGATCGAATGGCGGACCTTGTCCTGCCAGTAGTCGTAGTGCGCGATCCGGCGCAGGGACGCCTCGATACCGCCAAGCACGATCGGCACGTGCTTGTAGGCTTCCTTGCAGCGCTGGCTGTAGACCAGGCTGGCACGGTCGGGACGCTTGCCGGCCAGACCGCCCGGGGTATAGGCGTCGTCCGAGCGGATCTTCTTGTCGGCGGTGTAGCGGTTGATCATCGAGTCCATGTTGCCAGCCGCGACGCCGAAGAACAGGTTCGGCTCGCCCAGCTTCATGAAGTCGTCCTTGGACTGCCAGTTCGGCTGGGCAATGATGCCCACCCGGAAGCCCTGGGCTTCGAGCAGACGACCGATGATCGCCATGCCGAACGACGGATGGTCGACGTAGGCATCACCGGTCACGATGATGATGTCGCAGGAATCCCAGCCGAGCTGATCCATCTCCTCCCTGCTCATTGGCAGGAACGGTGCTGGCCCGAAGCATTCGGCCCAGTACTTGGGATAGTCGAAAAGTGGTTTGGCTGCTTGCATGTCAGTGACCGGTGGCTAATCGATGAAAAATCGCGGGCGCGGAATATAGCACAAATTTTGATCACAATCCGACGGTAATGGTCGGATTTTGGCTGCGGCACTGGCGCTGAGGGACAAACTGCCTGGTTGATTGCGCCCCGACGATGAAGGTGTGCCAAGGGACGAGAAAAGAGACGCGAGCGCCCCGAAGTTCGTTACAAGATGTTACCCCCCTACCCATTTATTTACTCAACCACGCCGCAGCGAGATAAGCCTTCCATGGTGCGGTAGCGCGCCCCGCCCGGCGACACCTTTACTCGTCGTCGTCGAAGTTGTAGCTGCCCGGCGCGAGGTTCTCGAAACGCGTGTATTTGCCGATGAAGGCCAGGCGGATAAAACCGATCGGACCGTTCCGCTGTTTGCCGATGATGATCTCGGCAATGCCTTTGTGCTCGGTCTCGGGGTGATAGACCTCGTCTCGGTAGACGAACATGATCACGTCGGCGTCCTGCTCGATCGCACCCGATTCACGCAAGTCGGAGTTCACCGGGCGCTTGTTCGGACGCTGTTCGAGGGAGCGGTTGAGCTGCGACAGGGCCACCACCGGGCAGTTGAATTCCTTGGCCAGTGCCTTTAGGGAGCGGGAGATCTCGGAAATCTCGTTGGTACGGTTGTCGCCGCTGGAACCCGGGATCTGCATCAGCTGCAGGTAGTCGATCATGATCAGGGCGATGTCGCCGTGCTCACGCACCAGGCGACGGGTACGGGCACGCATTTCCGACGGGCTGATGCCGGCGGTATCGTCGATGAACAGCTTGCGGTCGTTGAGCAGGTTGACCGCCGAGGTCAGGCGCGGCCAGTCGTCGTCTTCCAACTGGCCGGAACGCACCTTGGTCTGGTCGATACGACCCAGGGACGACAGCATACGCATGATCAGCGATTCGCCTGGCATCTCCAGGGAGTACACCAGCACGGCCTTGTCGCTGCGCAGTACGGCGTTCTCCACCAGGTTCATGGCGAAGGTCGTCTTACCCATCGACGGACGGCCAGCGACGATGATCAGGTCGGCCGGTTGCAGGCCGCTGGTCTTCTCGTCGAGGTCGGTGTAGCCAGTAGACAGGCCGGTGATCGCGCTGTCGGTGTTGAACAGCGTGTCGATACGGTCGATGGCTTTGGTCAGCAGCTCGTTTACGCCCACCGGCCCACCGGTCTTGGGACGCGCTTCGGCGATCTGGAAGATCTGCCGCTCGGCCTCGTCGAGGATCTCTGCGGCGTTGCGGCCCTGGGGGTTGAACGCGCTGTCGGCGATCTCGTTGCTGATGCTGATCAGCTGGCGCAGGGTCGCCCGCTCGCGGATGATCCCGGCGTAGGCCTTGATGTTGGCTACCGACGGGGTGTTCTTGGCCAGCTCACCCAGGTACCCCAGGCCGCCGACTTGCGAGCTCAGGCCTTCCTTGTCCAGCTGTTCGTGCAGGGTCACCACGTCGAACGGGGCGTTCTGGTCGGCCAGTTTGTGGATCGCGCGGAAGATCAGGCGGTGGTCATGACGGTAGAAATCGCCATCGGAGACTTGATCCAGCACTCGCTCCCAGGCGTTGTTGTCCAGCATCAAGCCACCGAGCACAGCCTGTTCGGCCTCGATGGAATGCGGCGGCACCTTCAGGGCAGCGGTTTGCAGGTCGTATTGCTCGGGGGCGGTTATCTCGTTCATGGCCACGCAGGAATCAGGGTGTTGAAAAAGACAAAGGGCACGACCTGCAAAGCAGGATCGTGCCCGATGTTAACCGGCTGACACCCAAGGTGCCAGCCGATCGGTACAGCTTAGGCTGCGACAACAACCACGCGAACGGTGGCTTCAACGTCGCTGTGCAGGTGCACGGCAACGTCGTATTCGCCGACGTTACGGATGGTGCCGTTCGGCAGACGAACTTCAGCCTTGGCCACTTCAACGCCGGAGGCGGTCAGGGCGTCAGCGATGTCGTGGGTGCCGATCGAACCGAACAGCTTGCCTTCGTCACCAGCGGTGGCAGTGATAGTCACTTCCAGCTCGGCCAGTTGGGCAGCGCGGGTTTCAGCCGAAGCTTTTTTCTCTGCAGCCAGTTTTTCCAGCTCGGCACGACGCTCTTCGAACGCAGCCAGGTTGGCGGCGGTAGCAGCGGTGGCCTTGCCGAATGGCAGCAGGTAGTTACGGCCGTAACCAGCCTTAACATTTACCTTATCGCCCAGGTTGCCCAGGTTGGCGATTTTTTCCAGCAGGATCAGTTCCATTTGGTAATAACCTCTTAACTTTTAACCTTCACCGTTCGCGGAGTCGTTATCGGCACCGTTAGGCGCCTTGCGACCGCGAAAATCAATCAGGCTGTCGACAATGGCCAAAACCACGAGCAACGGATAAGTCAGCTGCATGAACAGCAGCAGTGTCACGTACATCCCGACCAACCAGAACTTGCCCAGTCGTCCTTGCGCCACCAACCCATGCATGAGGGCAAGCCCTGCAAACATCAGCGGTACGCTGCACAGTGGCGTCAACATCGCCAGTTCAGGACCGAAATTCGGCCCCACCAGCATGAGCACCAACAGCACCAGCGCCGGCACCAGGGGAAGCCTGACCGCTTGAAACTCGCGACCAAAACCACCCGGGTTATACAACACTGCCTGCCAGTAACGACCCAACATCAGGGCCAGCAAACTGACGGCTTGCAACAAGGCCGCTATCAGGCCGTTGAGCACCGGTGCAATCAGGCTGCCCAGGCGGGCCCGCTCCTCTACCGACAACTGCTGGTAGAGACCGTCGAGCATCTGCGGCAGGGCTTTTTCAAGCGCTCCAGCCAGAGCTTCGATCGGTTCGCGGAACACCGAACCCAGGACCACGCCATACACCAGGCCCATGGCGATGCTGAACAACAGCACCCGGTTCCAGGATTGTCCGGCGCGCAACAGCGCAGCCAGCCCCAACGTACCCAGCAACACCATCAAGGTGCGCGGCTCGCCGAAGAACCACCAGGCCAGCGCCGGCAATAATGCCCAGGCGAGGATCCCGGAGGCGTCCTTGAAACCACGCCGCAGGAACACCAGGCTCCCGGCGGCGGCACTCAACCAGAACAACAGCGGCATTGCCGCACAACCCACCACCACGAGGGTGGCTTGCACGCGACCGCGCATGATGAAATCAGCCAAGGCGCGCATGCGATCTATCCTTTGCTACTTGTCGACGACCCGGTCTCAGCGGCCGTGGCTGTCGGTGTAGGGCAGCAGGGCCAGGAAGCGGGCGCGCTTGATAGCGGTAGCCAGCTGACGCTGATAACGAGCTTTGGTACCGGTGATACGGCTTGGAACGATCTTGCCGGTTTCGGATACGTAAGCTTTCAGGGTGTTGAGATCTTTGTAATCGATCTCTTTCACGTCTTCAGCAGTGAAGCGGCAGAATTTACGACGACGGAAGAAACGTGCCATGTAATAGGCTCCTCAAAAGGTCCGTGGATTACTCGTCAGCGTTATCGCTGTTGTCGCTGTCATTGCTGTCATCGCCTTCGGCGTTGTCAGCATGCTCAGGACGGTCGCGACGCTCACGGCGCTCACTGCGGTTTTCTTCAGCCTTGAGCATCTCGGACTGACCAGTTACGGCTTCGTCGCGACGGATGACCAGGTTACGGATCACGGCATCGTTGTAGCGGAAGTTGTCTTCCAGCTCGGCCAGGGCCTTGCCGGTGCACTCAACGTTCAGCATCACGTAGTGAGCCTTGTGAACATTGTTGATTGCGTAGGCCAGTTGACGACGGCCCCAGTCTTCCAGACGGTGGATCTTGCCGCCGTCTTCTTCGATCAGCTTGGTGTAACGCTCAACCATGCCGCCGACTTGCTCGCTCTGGTCAGGGTGGACCAGAAAGATGATTTCGTAATGACGCATGAATGCTCCTTACGGGTTGTAGTCTGCCACCAGAGTGGTCAGACAAGGAGTGAATGACACTTATAAGTCTTGCCCTGGGAAAAGGCGCGTGAGCGCCTGCCAACATGGCAAGGGGCGCAATTGTAGTGAAGCGCCGGGGGACAAGCAAGGGAATTGGCGAATAATTGAACAGCTGCAAAGCGTCGCGGGGCGAACCCGCTCCATGTGGGAGCGGGCTTGCCCCGCGATAGATCTCAAGCCTTGTGCTTGGCGTTACGCTGACGAACCGCCTCGAACAGGCACACGCCGGTCGCCACCGATACGTTCAGGCTGCTCACGCTGCCCGCCATCGGCAGCTTGACCAGGAAGTCGCAGTGCTCGCGGGTCAGGCGACGCATGCCCTTGCCTTCGGCGCCCATGATCAGGATGGTCGGCCCGGTCAGGTCCTGCTGGTACAGCTCCTGCTCGGCCTCGCCAGCCGTGCCGACCACCCACAGGCCGCGTTGCTGGAGCTTCTCCAGGGTACGCGCCAGGTTGGTCACGGCCACCAGCGGGATCACCTCGGCAGCGCCGCAGGCAACCTTGCGGACCGCCGGCGTCAAGGTTGCCGACTTGTCCTTGGGCACGACAACCGCCAGCGCACCAGCAGCATCGGCGGTACGCAGGCAGGCGCCCAGGTTGTGCGGGTCGGTCACGCCGTCGAGCACCAGGATCAGCGGCGCACCCTCGGTGCGATCGAGCAGCTCTTCGAGCATCGCTTCGCCCCACACCTGGCTCGGACTGACTTCAGCCACGACGCCCTGGTGCACACCCTCGACCCAGGCATCCATCTCGCGACGCTCGGCCTGACCGACCGCCACACGATTCTGCGCGGCCAACTCGAGCAGAGGCTGCAGCCGAGGCTCACTACGGCCTTCGGACAACCAGATCTGCTTGACCCGCTTGGGGTGATGACGCAACAGGGCTTCTACGGCGTGGACGCCGTAGATTTTTTCCAACTGACTCATGACTTGGCCTTGGGTTTACGTGATCCAGAACTCGCTTTTGGCGGGCCCTTGCGATGCTTGCTCGGTTTCTCCGACGACTTGCCCGCCTTGGACGCAGACTTGCCGCTGGAGTGCTTGGCATCGGACATCAGCGCCTTTTTCATTTCCCGGCTCTTGCGCACTTCGGCGTTTTTCGCCGCTGCGTGGGACGGGAAGTACGCTTCGGCGGTTTCGTTCTTCTTGCTTCGACGCGCAGGCTCGGCCTTGGTCGTTTCGGCTTTGTCGAGCACCGGCACCGGCTTGCCGTCCTGCGGACGCACGCCCTCGGAACGCTGCTTGCGACCAATCGGCGCCTTCAGGGTGTTCTCGGCCATCTCGAAGTCGATCTTGCGCTGCTCCAGGTCGACGCGCATCACGCGTACTTCGACCGTGTCGCCCAGGCGGAAGCTGCGACCGGTACGCTCGCCGGCCAGACGGTGGTGAACAGGGTCGAAGTGGTAGTAGTCACCCGGCAAGGCGCTGACGTGCACCATGCCTTCTACGTAGATGTCGGTCAGCTCGACGAACAGGCCAAACCCGGTCACCGCGGTGATCACACCCGGGAAGCTCTCGCCCACGCGATCCTTCATGTACTCGCACTTGAGCCAGTTGACCACGTCGCGAGTGGCCTCGTCGGCACGACGCTCGCTCATCGAGCACTGTTCGCCAAGCTGCTCCAGGGTCGCTTCGTCGTACGGATAGATGCGCGCCTTGGGAATGCTCATCGCACCTGCACGCTTGACGTGCGGTGTTTCCTGCTTCGAACGGATCACACTGCGGATGGCCCGATGGGTCAGCAGGTCCGGGTAGCGACGGATCGGCGAGGTGAAGTGGGTGTACGCCTCGTAGTTCAGGCCGAAGTGGCCGTTGTTGTCGGCGCTGTACACCGCCTGGCTCAGCGAGCGCAGCATCACGGTCTGGATCAGGTGGAAGTCGGGACGGTCGGCGATGCTCGCCAACAGGGCCTGGTAGTCCTTGGGCGACGGACCGTCCTTGCCCTTGTGCAGCGACAGACCCAGCTCGCCGAGGAAGGCGCGCAGTTTTTCCAGGCGCTCGGGCGGCGGACCATCGTGAACCCGGTACAAGGCCGGGATCTCGTGCTTCTTGAGGAATTCGGCCGTGGCCACGTTGGCCGCCAGCATGCACTCTTCGATCAGCTTGTGGGCGTCGTTACGCACGGTCGGCCGGATTTCGGCGATCTTGCGCTCGGAACCGAAGATGATTCGGGTTTCCTGGGTTTCGAAGTCGATCGCGCCACGAGTGTGACGAGCGGCCAGCAACACCTTGTACAGGGCGTAGAGCTGCTTGAGGTCTGGCACCACGTCGCTGTACTGCTCGCGCAGGGCCTTGCCTTCGCGGGTACGAGCGTGTTCGAGCATGCTGCTGACCTTGTTGTAGGTCAGGCGGGCGTGGGAGTGAATCACTGCTTCGTAGAACTGGTAGTCGACCATCTGCCCGGACTTGTTGATGGTCATTTCACAGACCATCGCCAAGCGGTCGACGTGCGGGTTCAGCGAGCACAGGCCGTTGGACAGCTCTTCAGGCAGCATCGGTACGACGCGCTCGGGGAAGTACACCGAGTTGCCGCGGACCTGGGCTTCGGTATCCAGGGCAGAGCCAAGGCGCACGTAGCTGGAAACGTCGGCGATCGCCACATACAGGCGCCAGCCACCGGAGAACAGGCGCAACTTGCCCAGGCTCTCGCAGTACACCGCGTCGTCGAAGTCGCGCGCATCTTCACCGTCGATAGTCACGAACGGCAGGTGACGCAGGTCGATGCGGTGTTCTTTATCTTTGTCTTCGACTTCCGGCTTGAGCTTGCGGGCTTCCTTGATCACGGCCTCTGGCCAGACATGAGGAATGTCGTAGCTGCGCAGAGCAACGTCGATTTCCATGCCCGGCGCCATGTAGTTACCGATCACTTCGGTGACATCGCCCTGGGGCTGGAAGCGCGGGGTCGGCCAGTGGGTGATCTTCACCTCGACGAATTGACCGATCTTGGCACCGCCATTACGCCCCGGAGTCACCAGCACTTCCTGCTGGACCTTGGGGTTGTCTGGGGTAACGAAGCCGATACCGCCTTCTTCGAAATAGCGGCCAACGATGCTTTCGTGGGCACGGGAAATGACTTCCACGATCACGCCTTCGCGTCGACCGCGGCGGTCCAGGCCCGATACGCGAGCCAGCGCACGGTCGCCATCGAACACCAGGCGCATCTGGGCCGGGCTCAGGAACAGGTCATCGCTGCCATCGTCGGGAATCAGGAAGCCGAAACCATCGCGGTGACCGGAAATGCGGCCCAGGATCAGGTCCAGTTTGTCTACCGGGGCATAGGTGCCGCGCCGGGTATAGATCAGCTGGCCATCACGTTCCATCGCGCGCAGGCGGCGGCGCAGGGCTTCGATCTGGTCTTCGGTGGTCAGGCCGAACTCTTCGACCAACTGCTCGCGCGCAGCCGGCGAGCCACGCTCGTCCAGGCGCTGCAGGATCAGCTCACGGCTAGGAATAGGGTTTTCGTATTTTTCCGCTTCACGAGCGGCCTCGGGATCGAGGGTCTGCCAATCGGCCATTAGGAGGGGTTCACCTTGTCTATATAAGGGTTAGTTTGGCATAGGCGTATTGAAACCGGAAATTTCAGGCTTGGACAGCCCTGTCAGAGCCCCCTCGATAGCGCCAAAACCATCATAAGGAACAACGACTTGAATTTTTTAAGATTTTTTCTGAACGGGGCTTTACAGCTCTCAGAGGCATCCGTATAGTGCGCACCACAACGACGGACAGCGTCGTTATAGTTGAGATGCAACGCGATGTGAAGCATCATGTGACCTCAGCGAAATGCCCAGATGGTGAAATTGGTAGACACGCCAGCTTCAGGTGCTGGTGACCTTACGGTCGTGGAAGTTCGAGTCTTCTTCTGGGCACCAATTTCAAATCTTAGAACTGCCCCGCGCTTCTGAGATTTATTGCAACACGCTACACTGATTTCGTTACAAGCTACACCGCTTCATTTTGCCCAGATGGTGAAATTGGTAGACACGCCAGCTTCAGGTGCTGGTGACCTTACGGTCGTGGAAGTTCGAGTCTTCTTCTGGGCACCATATTTCAGATCAAACCCGCGAAAGCGGGTTTTTTCGTTTCTGCACCCCTCTTGTATCCCACACTCTGTGGGAGCGAACTACCCCGCGACAACCTCCAACCTGCACAGCCTCTGCGCAACTCGCGCCTACAAACAGATAGGCAGCTCATGAATTTCCCTTCACCCGGGCATTTGAGAAGCGATATCGATTATCATTGTTTCCAGATATGTAGCCGCAAGCGAGGAAGTACCCGCATGACGTTCCGCAATAACCCCCTGTTGCGCGGCCTGGCCGTCTCCTTTTTTGCCATGGTGCTGGGCACACCCGCCGCCCTGGCAGCCGATCCGGTGTCACTGACCCTGTACAACGGCCAGCACAAGGAAATCGGCGAAGCCATCGCCAAGGCCTACGAGGCCAAGACCGGCATTCACATCAATATCCGCAAGGGTAGCAGCAACCAGCTGGCCAGCCAGATCATCGAGGAGGGCGACCGCTCGCCTGCCGACGTCATCTACACCGAAGAATCGCCCCCCCTGAACAACCTGGGTGAACTGGGCCTGCTGGCGAAGATCGACGATTCCACCTTGCAGGTGCTGCCCAAGGAATACGTTGCCGCCAATGGCACCTGGATGGGCGTGACCGCACGCACCCGAGTGGTGGCGTTCAACCCCAAGGTCATTGACGAGAAAGACCTGCCGCCGTCGGTCATGGACTTCGCCAATCCGGAGTGGGAAGGCAAGGTCGGCTTCGTGCCCACCAGCGGCGCCTTCCAGGAACAGGCCGTGGCCATTCTCAAGCTGCACGGGCGTGATGCTGCCGAGGAGTGGCTGACCGGCCTGAAGGCATTCGGCAAGACCTACACCAACAACATGGTTGCCCTCAAAGCCGTGGAAAACGGTGAGGTGGCTGCCGTGCTGGTGAACAACTATTACTGGTATGCCCTGAAAAAGGAGCGCGGCCAACTCGACTCGAAACTCTACTACCTGGCCGATGGTGACGCCGGCGGCCTGGTGACCATTTCCAGCGCCGCGGCGGTCAAGGCCAGCAAACACCCGAAAGAGGCCCAGGCCCTGCTCGCCTGGATGGCCAGCGAAGAAGGCCAGCGAGTGATCACCCAGACCACCGCCGAATACCCGCTGCACAAAGGAATGGTCTCTGACCAGGGCCTGAAGCCGTTCGAGGACCTGCGTCCACCGAAGATCACCCCGGCTGACCTGGGGAATGCCGAGGAAGCCCTGGAGCTTGAACGCGAAGTCGGCCTGCTCTGATGAGTGCCGCCCTGCCTGAACCGCTGATCAGCCGCTATGTACCGCGGCGCAAGCGCCCGTCGATCTGGGTGGTGCTGCCCGTGCTGCTGCTGGTGGGCCTGAGCCTGTTGCCGTTGGCGTATGTCGGCCTCAAGGCCTGGCAAGCCGGTTGGCATGAGGCCTTTCGCCTGCTCTGGCGCCCCTTCGTCTGGGGCCTGATGCGCAATACCCTGATGCTGATGGTAGGCGTCACCCTGGTCTGCGCCGTGCTCGGCCTGGCCCTGGCGTGGCTACTGGAGCGCAGTGATTTGCCCGGGCGGCGCCTGTGGGGCGTGATCCTTTGCCTGCCATTCGCCGTACCGGCATTTGTCAGCGGCTTTACCTGGGTATCCCTGAGCCCGCGCTTCGAAGGCCTGGGCGGCGCGATCCTGGTGATGAGCCTGTCCAAGTACCCCCTGGTGTTCCTGCCGGTGGCTGCCACCCTGCGCAATCTCGATACCTCCCTGGAGGAGTCGGCACGCACACTGGGGCAGAACCGCTGGGGAGTGTTCTTCAGGATTACCCTGCCGCTGCTCTGGCCCTCGATCCTCGGCGGCAGCCTGCTGATAGCGCTGCACATGCTGGTGGAGTTCGGCGCCCTGTCGATCCTGGGCCTGCAGACCTTCACCACGGCGATCTACCAACAGTTCGAACTGGAGTTCAGCAATGCCAACGCGGCGATGCTGTCGGCAGTGCTGCTGTTCATGTGCCTGTTGATGCTCTGGCTGGAACTGCGCGTGCGCGGCAAGGCCCGCCATATCCGTATCGGCCAGGGCGTGGCACGGCGCGCAGCGCCAATTCGCCTGCGCGGCTGGATGCCCCTGGGCCAGGCGTTCTGCCTGGCGCTCGCATTGCTGGGCAGCGGTATTCCACTGGGGATGCTTGGCTACTGGCTGAGCGTGGGGTCGTCGGCCGCCTTCCCGGTAGCGGACATCAGCCGCGCACTGTTCTCGTCGCTTTCGCTTTCACTGGGCGGTGCGGGGCTAAGCCTGTTGCTGGCCTTGCCGGTGAGCTTTCTGGTGGTGCGCTACAAGGGCCAACTGGCGATCTGGGCCGAGCGCCTGCCGTATCTGCTGCACGCCCTGCCCGGCCTGGTGATTGCCCTGACACTGGTGTACTTCGCCCTGCACTACGTGCCGGCGCTGTACCAGACCACCGGTTTGTTGCTGCTGGCGTATGCCCTGCTGTTTCTGCCGCTGGCTCAAGCCCCCGTGCGCACAGCGCTGAACAAGGCCGCACCGCAGCTCGAAGAAGCAGCTCGTACCCTGGGCGCGACACCGTTCAAGGCATTTTGCCGGGTGACGCTGCCGATCATCTTCCCCGCCCTGGCGGCAGCCTTTGCCCTGGTGTTTCTCGATGCCATGAAGGAGCTGACGGCGACCCTGCTCCTCAGCCCGACCGGTATGACCACCCTGGCGACCGAGGTCTGGGCACACACCGCCAACGTCGAATTCGCTGCCGCAGCGCCCTATGCGGCGCTGTTGATTGTGGTGTCGGGGTTGCCGGTGTACCTGCTGACCACGCGGATGTATTTGAACCGCGCCTGAGGCTGCAGAGGCAACGCGCGCAGGAGCGGGCTCGCCCTGCGCATGCACTCAGGCCCTGAACTGCCCCAGGCTCGCCTTGAGCTGGTCGGCCAGGTTATCGAGCACCTTGCTGCTGGCCGTGGTCTGCATGACCACTTCAGCCGCCCGCTCGGCCTGGGCATGGATGGTTTGCACGCGCCCACGCACCGCCTGGGCGCCCTGGGCCTGCTGCTCGGCCGCACGCGTCGCCAAGCCAATGGCCGCATGCACCTGCTCCACCGACGCCTGAACCGACTGCTGCAAGCGTGCGCTATCACGCAACACCAGCAAACCTTCACTGGCTTGACGCCCCGCCTGGCTAATCGCCGCGACCGCCTCCTTCGCCCCCTGCTGCAATGCACCGATGTGCGCCTGGATATCGCCCGTCGAGCTCTGGGTCTTGCTGGCCAGGGCCCGCACCTCGTCGGCGACCACGGCGAAGCCACGCCCGGTTTCACCCGCTCGCGCCGCCTCGATGGCCGCGTTGAGCGCCAGCAGGTTGGTTTGCTCTGCAATACCGTGAATCACGGTCAACACTACCTCGATCTGCTCGCTCTGCTGGGCCAGGCGCTCGATCACCTTCGAGCCGGTCTCCACCTGCCCGGCCAGGTCCTCGATCAACTTGGCCACTTGCGTCGAGGTGCGCGTGTTTTCATCGGTGGCCTGGCGAATATCCACCACCTGCTGCAAGGCCGATTGCATGGCCTGGCTCTCGGCCTGCGCCTCGTCGGCCATGGTCGAAAGATCACGCAGGCTAGCGGCCACTTCGTCACGCTGCAGCTCGGCAGCGGCGTCAGCGCCGGCATTGCGCTGCGCCATGACACCGATCTCGATCCCGGTACGCTGCGCCACCTCGCCAGCCTCACGCACGATCGGCTGAAGCTTGTCGACAAACCGGTTGACCGCCGCTGCCATGTCGCCAATCTCGTCACGGCTGTCGATGGGCACGCGCTTGGTCAGGTCACCCTCACCCGCCGCCAGATCGTTCAGCGCCGCGATCAACAGGCGCAGCTTGCTGACCACCCGACGCCCCAGCACCACGGCCACCACCAGCAGCACACCAAGGCCGACCAGGGCCAGGCCCAGGCCTATGTTCCAACGCAAGGTCGTCGCAGCCTCCCGGACGCTCTGCGAGGTACCAGCCTGCATGCCTGCGGCACTGGCCTGCGCTGCCTCCAGGCGGGCACGCAAGGCCTTGTTGCTGTCGGCAGCGGCGCCAACCAGGCTGTCGCCTACCAGCTGATCGCCACTGGCGATCAGCGCCGAGAAACGCTTGTCGAGGGCAACCAGCTCGGCATCCACCGAAGCGGTGGAAACCCCCATCAGTACCTTGCCTATCTCCACGCCATTGGGGCTGATCGGCGCCTCGATGAAGTACACCGACGGGTCGTTGCGCGCGGCATCGAGCACCTTGTCCAGCGCCCGCTCACCCTGGCCCTTTTCCAGCAGCGCCTGGTTGATCGGGTTCTGCCGGTTCAGGTAACGGGTCAGGTGCTGGCCCTGGGCATCGTCGTAGACCACGAACAGCACGTTGGGATTGCGCTGGGCACGCCGGGAGAACTCGGACAACGTGGGCACGTCGTTGTCCCACATCGCCCGCGGCGCGACCGAGGCCAGCAATTGCGCCATGTCGTTGGCCGAGTCCTTGAGATTTTTCTCCAGGGCTTCCCGCATCTGGGCCTGCTCGCCCTGCAGGCGAGTCGAGAGCCCGGCGGTCAATCGCTGGCGAGTACTGGCGGAGAGGCTTTCCAGCCCCGAGCTGAGCTCTTGCCCGGCCTGCTCGAGCTCGGCGGACAACTTCTGGCTGTCGACACCCAGGCGCTTGCCCAGATCCGCCTCGAGCGTGGTGACGGTGCTCCGTGTCAGCGCGACCGCGACCAGCACCTGCACCAAAAGAGCGATACCAAGGGCAACAAAAACAGGCCGCAACAGGCGGCTTCGTAACAGTGAGAGAACGGCAGACACAAAAGAACCCTCTACTTCTGGGGCCATTAAAATGATGGCTACCCTGGAGCGATTCTTACAGCAAAGGTTGTGCCGAACAGCAACCAGAAACGACAAAGGCCCCTATGAAGGGGCCTTTGTGTTCACATCAATCGCAGATCAGGCGAACGGGTGACGCAGAACGATGGTCTCGTTGCGATCCGGGCCGGTGGAAATGATGTCGATCGGCGCACCGACCAGCTCTTCCACGCGCTTGATGTAGGCACGGGCGTTCGCCGGCAGCTCTTCCAGGGTCTTGGCACCCAGGGTCGACTCGGTCCAGCCCGGCATTTCTTCGTACACCGGCTCCAGGCCGATGTAGCTGTCGGCGTCGGTCGGGGCATCGATAACGGCACCGTTCTCGTTTTTGTAGCCAACGCAGATACGGATGGTTTCCAGGCCGTCGAGCACGTCCAGCTTGGTCAGGCACAGGCCCGAGATGCTGTTGACGTCGATAGCGCGACGCAGGATGACGGCGTCGAACCAGCCGCAACGACGAGCACGGCCGGTGGTGGCTCCGAACTCATGGCCACGCTTGGCCAGGAAGGCACCGACGTCATCGAACAGCTCGGTCGGGAACGGGCCCGAACCTACGCGGGTGGTGTAGGCCTTGGTGATACCCAGGATGTAGTCCAGGTACATAGGGCCAACGCCAGAACCGGTGGCGATGCCGCCTGCGGTGGTGTTCGAACTGGTCACGTACGGGTAGGTACCGTGGTCGATGTCCAGCAGCGACCCCTGGGCACCTTCGAACATGATGTCCTTGCCGGCGCGACGCAGGTTGTGCAGTTCGGCGGTGACGTCGAGCATCATCGGCTTGAGCAGCTCGGCGTACTCCATGCATTCGTCCAGGGTCTTCTGGAAGTCGATTGCAGGCTCTTTGTAGTAGTTGACCAGCACGAAGTTGTGGTAGTCCAGCAGCTCGCCGAGCTTGGCGGCGAAACGCTCACGGTGGAACAGGTCACCGATGCGCAGGCCACGACGCGCTACTTTGTCTTCGTAGGCCGGGCCGATACCGCGACCGGTGGTACCAATCTTCTGCTCGCCACGGGCTTTTTCGCGAGCCTGGTCCAGGGCCACGTGGTAGGACAGGATCAGCGGGCAGGACGGGCTGATACGCAGGCGCTCGCGCACCGGTACACCCTTCTCTTCCAGCTTGTTGATCTCACGCAGCAGGGCGTCCGGTGCAACCACCACGCCGTTGCCGATCAGGCACTGCACGCCTTCGCGCAGAACGCCCGAAGGGATTAGGTGCAGCACGGTCTTTTCACCGTCGATCACCAGGGTGTGGCCCGCGTTGTGGCCACCTTGGTAGCGCACTACGGCGGCAGCATGTTCGGTCAGCAGATCAACGATCTTGCCTTTGCCCTCATCACCCCATTGGGTGCCCAGGACTACGACATTCTTACCCATAACACTTGTCCTCATTCGCGCAAACTTGGCGCCGGCTCGTACCGGCGGGAAAACTCAAATGGCCAGCGGCAGAACCTGCCAAAGCCCGTTTTGCTGAATCAATTGCCGATCGCAATCCGCCTCGACGGCGGCAGTCAGTGGCTGCCCAGGCAAGGCCTGAACCACCCGCTGACCTTCACTGCGCAATTGGCAGACCAACTGCCAAAGTGCCTTATCGCTGCTGTCGGGCATCCAGATCCCGCCAGACGGCAATACCACCTCGGCTCGCCCCAGTGTGACCAGGGTCTTCAAATCCGTGGAGAAACCCGTGGCCGGGCGCGCCCGGCCAAAGTCCGCTCCGATATCGTCATAACGACCGCCCTGGGCGATCGATTGACCGACGCCCGGCACGAACACGGCAAACACCACACCGGTGTGGTAGTGGTAGCCGCGCAGTTCGCCCAGGTCGAAATACAGTGGAAGCTCCGGATAACGCGCCGCCAGCCGCTCGGCGATGGCCATCAGGTCGTCCAGCGCAGCCAGGACCGCTGCTGGCGCACGACCAAGACGTACACGCGCCTCGGCCAGGACTTCGCGACCGCCGCACAGCTCGGTCAACGAGCGCAGCATGGCGGCGAGGTCGGCTGGCAGGTTGGCGGTCAGCTCGACCACTTCATCGATGGCCTTGCGCTGCAGGGCATCGAAAAGTTGCTGCTCGACGGCGCCAGACAAACCGGCTGCACGGGCCAGGCCACGGTAGATGCCGACATGCCCCAGGTCCATGTGCACATCCGGCACATCGGCCAATTGCAGCATGGCCAGCATCAGGCTGATTACCTCGACATCGCTGACCGGGCTGGCGTCGCCGTACAGCTCGGCACCGAGCTGGATCGGGCTGCGCGAGGTCGACAGCGCTCGTGGCAAGGCATGCAGTACGCTGCCGGCGTAGCACAGACGGCTCGGCCCTTCACGGCGCAGGGTGTGCGCATCGATACGCGCGACCTGCGGGGTGATGTCGGCTCGAAAGCCCATCAGCCGACCCGACTGCGGATCGATGACCTTGAAGGTGCGCAGATCCAGGTCCTGGCCGGCACCGGTGAGCAGCGATTCCAGGTACTCGATATGCGGGGTCACGACGAACTCGTAACCCCAGCTCTGGAACAGATCCAACACCTGACGACGCGCGATCTCGATGCGCGCCGCCTCAGGTGGCAGTACTTCTTCGATGCCATCTGGCAGCAGCCAGCGGTCTACCGTTGCCATTACGCCATTTCCCCTATGGTCCGGGCGGCCTGCCCACGGGCGAGCCTTGAGTGGAGCAGGTATCGGCAAACAATAGCGCGCAGCACTGATTCCAGCGCGACCGCCGTGCCAATACCCTCGAATACCTTGGGCTGCTCTGTAGACCGGCAGCGGCTTGCCGCCGTTCGATCTTGCAGACGCAAAAAAGCCGGGAATTTCCCGGCTGCCGCATCATACACCCGTTTTCTCGCGGGATCACCCCGCCAGGCATTTTAGCCGCCCGGCGGGGTTTGCAACCTTACGGCTTTGGCTTGCCCATGAAGCGGAAGAACTCGCTGCTCGGGTCGAGCACCAGTACATCGCTCTTGTTGGCGAAGCTCTCACGGTAGGCCTTGAGGCTACGGTAGAACGCGTAGAACTCCTGGTCCTGGCCGTAGGCCTTGGCGTAGATCGCCGCCGCCTGCGCATCGCCATCACCGCGGGTCTCTTCCGACTCACGATAGGCTTCAGCCAGCAGCACACGACGCTGACGGTCGGCGTCGGCACGAATACCTTCGGCCAACTCGTTACCCTTGGCGCGGTGCTCGCGAGCTTCACGCTCACGCTCGGTGCTCATCCGCTCGAACACGCTGCGGTTGACTTCCTTGGGCAGGTCGATGGCCTTGACGCGAACGTCGACCACTTCGATACCCAGCTCCTTGCTGGCCATGCGGTTCAGCGATGCAGTGATGTCAGCCATCAGCGCGTCACGTTCACCGGAAACCACTTCGTGCAGGGTGCGCTTACCAAACTGGTCACGCAGGCCGCTTTCCAGACGACGCGACAGACGTTCGTCGGCAATCTGCTTGAGGCCCGAGGTCGCGGTATAGAAACGCTCGGCGTCCTTGACCCGCCATTTGGCGTAGGCATCGACCATGACCGCTTTCTTTTCCAGGGTCAGGAAGCGCTGGGTCGGGGCATCCAGCGTCATCAGGCGGGCGTCGAACTTGCGCACCTGGTTGACGTAGGGAACCTTCACATGCAGGCCAGGCTGGACATCGGCCTGGACCACACGACCGAATTGCAGCAGTACCGCACGCTCTGTCTGGGCCACGATATAGAAGCTGTTCCAGGCCACGATCGCCAGCACGACGCCAACGATCAGGGCGATCAGCGATTTATTGCTCATCAGCGGCTCTCCCTAGAACGCAACTGCTGTTGCTGCTGTTGCAGCTCCGCCGCCGCACGGTTAGCCGCATCGTTGGCCGATACCGGCGCGCTGCTGACCGGGGTGCTGCTGGCGCGGCTACCTTCGACCATCTTGTCCAGCGGCAGGTAAAGCAGATTGCTCTGGCCATCCTTGCCGGAAACCAGGACCTTGCTGGTGTTGCTGTAGACTTCCTGCATGGTGTCCAGGTACAGGCGCTGACGGGTCACTTCAGGTGCCTTGCGGTACTCGGCCACCAGCTTGGTGAAGCGATCGGCCTCACCCTTGGCGCGGGAGACGACTTCGTCGCGATAACCGTTGGCATCCTCGATGATCCGCTGGGCCTGACCACGGGCTTCCGGAACCACGCCGTTGGCGTAGGATTCAGCCTGGTTGCGGGCACGCTGCTCGTCTTCACGGGCACGGATCACGTCGTCGAAGGCTTCCTGCACTTCACGCGGGGCTGCCGCGCTCTGTACGTTGACCTGGGTGACGGTGATACCGGTACGGTAGGTATCGAGGAAACGCTGCAGGCGCTCCTTGATTTCAACGGCCATCTGCTCACGACCCTCGGTCAGCACCTTGTCCATGGCGGTGGAGCCCACCACGTGGCGCAATGCACTGTCGGTCGCGTGCTGCAGGCTGACTTCAGGCTGATCGACGTTCAGCACGAAATCCTGCAGGTTGGTGATCTTGTACTGCACGGTCAGCGGTACTTCGACGATGTTCTCGTCTTCGGTCAGCATCTGTCCCTGCTTGGTATAGGCACGCTCACGCGTGACGTTCTCCATGTACTTGCGGTCGATCGGCGGGAAGTAGATGTTCAGGCCCGGCCCTACGGTTTCGTAGTATTTGCCGAAGCGCAGCACCACTGCCTGCTCCTGTTCATCGACCACGTACACGGCGCTGTACAGCCAGATAGCTGCCAGCACGGCCAGGCCGACGCCGAGCAGGCCGAAGCCACCGCCCTTGCCGATGCCGCCGTCACCACCGCGTTTCTTGCCACTGCCGAACATGCCGTTCAGGCTGTCCTGCAGCTTGCGGAAGGCCTCGTCGAGATCCGGTGGCCCTTTCTTGTCGCCGCCACCACGGCGCCCACCCCAAGGATCCTGATTATTCGAGTTGCCACCCGGCTCATTCCAAGCCATAGCGCTCTCCATCTGATAAAGCAAAGACGCACCCACGGCGCGCCGTCCAATGCTACAGAATGCCTGTCACGGCTGCCCGACCACGTCGCCGGGCTTTTATTGCAAAGTGTGTTGCTCGATGAATTCCAGCGGCTTCAACCCTGCGCGACTGACCAGGCGATTGAGTTCGACCCGGGACAAGCGCACGGCCAACAAGCTACTGCCTTCATCGTCATGCTCCTCGCTCTGCACCGCGCCCAGTTCGAAGAACTGCGCACGCAACCGCGCAAAACGCTGTTCAAGGCGCAAGGTTCCGATAAACAGGTCATCCCCCAGCAACTCGGCAACCGCCTGCCCCACCAACTCCAGGCCGCGTCCATCACGCGCTGAAACCCAGACCCGCTGCGGCTTGCCGTCGGCATCGCGCTGAATCTGCGGCTCGACACCCTCAAGCAGGTCGAGTTTGTTATAGACCTCGAGGATCGGCAAGCCTTCTGCACCAATCTCCCCCAACACAGCCATCACCTGCTCGATCTGCTCCATGCGCTCAGGCTCATGGGCATCGATCACGTGCAGCAGCAGGTCCGAGTTGCTCGACTCTTCGAGCGTAGCCCGAAAAGCCTCGACGAGCTTGTGCGGCAGGTGGCGAATGAAACCTACGGTATCGGCCAATACGATCGGCCCGACGTCGTCGATCTCGAGCCGGCGCAGGGTCGGGTCGAGGGTGGCGAACAGCTGGTCGGCCGCATAGACCTCCGATTGGGTCAGGGCGTTGAACAGGGTCGACTTGCCGGCGTTGGTATAGCCGACCAGTGAGACCGAAGGAATATCTGCTCGCTTGCGTCCCCGTCGTGCCTGTTCGCGCTGGCTGCGGACCTTTTCAAGGCGTGCCTTGATCTGACGCAGGCGAACCCGCAGCAGACGCCGGTCGGTTTCCAGCTGGGTTTCACCCGGGCCGCGCAGGCCGATACCGCCCTTCTGCCGCTCAAGGTGCGTCCAGCCGCGAACCAGCCGCGTGCTCATGTGCTCGAGCTGGGCCAGTTCGACCTGCAGCTTGCCTTCATGAGTGCGCGCCCGCTGGGCGAAGATATCGAGAATCAGACCGGTGCGATCAAGCACGCGACACTCGAAGATTCGTTCGAGGTTACGCTCCTGACTGGGTGTGAGGGTGTGATTGAAAATCACCAAATCCACCTGCTCGGCGTTGACCAGATCGCGCAATTCCTCGACCTTGCCGCTGCCAATCAGGTATTTGGCGGTGGGCTGATGTCGCGCCACATTGGCGAACGCGACAATATCGGCCCCAGCCGACAGTGCCAGCTCCTGAAACTCCTGCGGATCTTCGCGCGCCTCAGGGTTCTGACCTTCCAAGTGAACGAGGACCGCTCGTTCACCACCACCGTGGCGCTCAAAGAACAAAGCAGACTCCTATCAGGCGTTACCTGGCTCAGCGTCGCCATGCTCGGATTCGGATGCACTTGGCAGACGGATCGGACGCACAGGAACAACTGTCGAGATGGCGTGCTTGTAAACCATCTGGCTGACGGTATTTTTCAGCAGGATTACGAACTGGTCGAACGATTCGATCGTGCCTTGCAGCTTGATGCCGTTGACCAGATAAATCGAAACCCCAACTTTTTCTTTTCTCAAAGTATTCAAGTAAGGGTCTTGTAGCGAATGCCCTTTTGACATATGCCGCACTCCTGTAAGGATCAATAGTAAAAAAATCAAAGAAAAACTGATGGCTCAAGCCGCCCCACCCCCAAGGATAGACGGCAATTACAAAGACTCAGCTCAATATGGAGACCGATCCAAGGTATTTCAAGGTGCGAGACAGATTGTCGCAAGCCAGGCTATCCAACCAATGCAGGTCAGCCCAACTACGCAACCAGGTGAATTGCCGTTTCGCCAATTGGCGAGTAGCAATAATGCCGCGCTCCTTCATCTCCACCGATGTCAACTTGCCATCAAGGTGATCCCAGACCTGGCGATAACCAACCGCCCGTATAGACGGCAGCCCCGCGTGCAAGTCACTTCTGGCTCGCAGCAATCGGACCTCGTCAACGAAGCCCTGTTCCAGCATTTGCCCGAATCGTAACGCAATCCGCTCGTGCAACACATGACGATCGTTTGGCGCAATGGCCAGGCTGGCGACAGTATAGGGCAAATGTCCCGCCCCCGAAGCGCCTGCTGCGCTACTTTCCGCGGATTGACGCTGGCGATGTGACGTCATCGTCATGCCACTGACCCGATAGACTTCCAGCGCGCGTATCAGGCGCTGAGGGTCATTGGGATGAATCCTGGCGGCCGATTCGGGGTCGACAGCCGCCAATTGCTGGTGCAAAGCCTGCAATCCAAGGCGCGCAGCCTCTTCTTCAAGTTCCGCACGCACGTGTGGATCCGCCGCCGGCATATCGGCCAGACCTTCGAGCAGCGCCTTGTAATAGAGCATGGTGCCGCCGACCAGCAGCGGAATCTTGCCGCGTGCAGTGATGTCTGCCATGGCCTCGAGGGCGTCACGACGAAAGTCGGCAGCGCAATAGCTCTGGGCAGGATCGAGAATGTCGATCAGGCGATGCGGGTGAGCGGCCAACACCTCTTTGGAGGGTTTGGCCGTACCGATATCCATGCCGCGATAGACCAGCGCCGAGTCGACACTGATCAATTCGCATGGCAGCACTTTGGTCAGCTCGATCGCCAGATCGGTCTTGCCCGCCGCAGTCGGGCCCATCAAGAATATTGCGGGAGGTTTACCACTCATCTTATCGACCGCGCAGGAACAGTTTGTCCAGATCGTCCAGGCCCAGTTGGGTCCAGGTCGGTCGACCGTGGTTGCATTGACCGCTGCGCTCGGTGTTTTCCATGTCGCGCAGCAGCCCATTCATTTCGGCCACGGCCAGACGCCGGTTGGCGCGAATGGCGCCGTGGCAGGCCATGGTGCCGAGCAGCTCGTTCAAGTGGGCCTGGATTCGGTCACTGGTGCCGTACTCCATCAGGTCGGCCAAGACATCCTGAACCAGGCGATTGGCCTCGGCCTGCTTGAGCAGTGCGGGGATCTGTCGGATCGCCAGGCTTTCCGGGCCCAGCCGCTGCAGCTCGAAGCCCAGGCGCTGGAACCATTCGGCGTGCTCTTCGGCGCAATCGGCCTCGCGCTGGCTCAAGGCCAGGGACTCGGGCACCAGCAGCGGCTGGCCACTGAGGCCTTCACTGGCCATGGCCACCTTCAGGCGCTCATACATGATGCGCTCGTGGGCCGCGTGCATGTCCACCAGCACCAGGCCCACGGCATTTTCGGCAAGGATGTAGATGCCCTTGAGTTGGGCCAGGGCATAACCCAGCGGCGGAATATCACCCTGCCCTTCAGGCAAGGCCGCAGGCGCCGCATCATTGAGCGGGGCAAAGAACTCACGATAGACACTCTGCGCTTCGGCAGCCGGTACGGCTTGGGTCGGGCGCGGCGTGTACTGGTATTGATAGCCTGCGCCCGACCCACCGCCGCTGTTGCCCCCCATCGGGCGCATGCCGGGCTCGCCCGCTGGCTGCTCGAGCAGGTTGGCTGCCAGGCGCATTTCGCCCTGGGGACCGAACTCACCCGCCTGGATGCCGCTGGGGCGAATGATCTCGCTGGTCGCCGCCGGTGCTGCCAACTGGTCTTCAGGGCGCACATCCGCCAGGGCACGGTGCAGGGTGCCATAGAGAAAGTCATGGACCATGCGTCCGTCACGAAAGCGGACTTCGTGCTTGGTGGGGTGCACGTTGACGTCGACGCCGGTGGGGTCGACCTCGAAGAACAGCACAAAGGTGGGATGCCGCCCGTTGAACAACACGTCGCGATAAGCCTGGCGCACCGCATGGGCAACCAGCTTGTCGCGCACAGCACGGCCATTGACGAAGAAGTACTGCAGGTCGGCCTGGCTGCGCGAGAAGGTCGGCAACCCGACCCAGCCCCAGAGGTGCAAGCCATTGCGCTCGACTTCGATGGGCAAGGCCTGTTCGAGGAAACCCGGACCGCAGATGGCCGCCACGCGCCGGGCACGGGCCGTATCGTCATGGGCTTCGTGAAGGCTGAGGATGCTCTTGCCGTTGTGACGCAGGTGAAACCCGACATCGAAACGCGCCAGCGCCAGGCGACGGATCACTTCCTGCAGGTGATCGAATTCGGTTTTTTCGGTCTTGAGAAACTTGCGCCGGGCCGGGGTATTGAAGAACAGGTCGCGTACTTCTACCGAAGTCCCCACCGGGTGGGCCGCAGGCTGTACCCGCGGGGCCATGTCGCGGCCTTCGGTTTCCACCTGCCAGGCCTGCTCGGCATCGCGCGTGCGCGAAGTGAGGGTCAGGCGCGCCACCGAGCTGATCGAGGCCAGGGCTTCACCGCGAAACCCCAGGCTCATGACCCGTTCGAGATCTTCAAGATCGCGAATTTTGCTGGTGGCGTGACGGGCCAGGGCCAGGGGCAGGTCATCGGCAGCAATACCGCTGCCGTCATCGCGAACCCGCAGCAGCTTGACGCCGCCTTGCTCCACTTCCACGTCGATGCGCCGGGCGCCGGAGTCCAGACTGTTCTCCAGCAACTCCTTGATCACCGATGCAGGGCGCTCGACTACCTCGCCGGCGGCGATCTGGTTCGCCAGCCGCGGGCTGAGCAGTTCGATCCGGGCGCTGTCGGTCATTGCTGCGCCGCCAGGGCAGTGGTCGGAATGTTCAGGGCTTGCCCGACCTTGAGTTCATCGCTCTTGAGATTGTTGGCGCTGCGCAGGCTGGCCACGCTGACCTGGTAGCGCACGGCAATCATGGCCAGGGTCTCGCCTGGGCGAACGCTGTGTTCACGCGGTCCCTGGGCGATCTTGCCGCTGTCACGCAAGAAGGCGATGTAGGTGCCAGGTGGCGGGTTCTGCTGGAAGAACTGCCGCACGCCGCTGTGGATCGAGCGGGCCAGCGACTGTTGGTGGCTCGGGGTGGCCAGCTTGGCCGCCTCGTTGGCGTTGGAGATAAAACCGGTTTCGACCAGGATCGACGGGATGTCCGGGGACTTGAGCACCATAAAGCCTGCCTGCTCGACCCGGCGCTTGTGCAATGGCGTGACCCGGCCCATGTTGCCCAGCACTTTCTGCCCGACGTTCAGGCTCGAGCTCAACGAGGCCGTCATCGACAGGTCGAGAAGCACCCCGGCGAGCATGCGGTCCTTGTCGTCGAGGCTGACGTTGCCGGCACCACCGATCAGGTCCGAGCGGTTTTCGCTGTCAGCCAGCCACCGCGCTGTTTCCGAGGTAGCACCACGATCAGACAGGGCAAACACCGAGGCACCGAAAGCGGCCTTGGAGGGCGCAGCGTCGGCGTGGATCGAGATGAACAGGTCGGCGCCCTTCTTGCGGGCAATCTCGGTGCGCTTGCGTAGCGGGATGAAATAATCGCCCGTACGGGTCAGCTCGGCGCGATAACCTTTCTCGCCGTTGATCTGGCGCTGCAGCTCCTTGGCAATCGACAGCACGATGTCTTTCTCATGCTGGCCCCTGGAGCCTGAAGCCCCCGGGTCTTCACCGCCGTGGCCGGCGTCGATGGCGATGACGATGTCACGCTTGCCATTGGGCACAGGGGTCAACTTGATCGCGGGTTGCGTAGGCGTCACAGGCACGGCCGGGGTGGTGGCGACCGGAGGTGTCGGCGGCGGCGAAACGGCGTCGGCCGCCTGGTCGAACAGGTCGACGACCAGGCGATTGCCATATTGGGCGTTGGGTGCGAGGGTAAAACTCTTGGGGGTGACCGACTTGTTCAGGTCGATCACCACGCGCAGATCGGTAGGCGTGCGCTGGGCAGAGCGCACGCTGGTAATCGGGGTGTTGGAGGTCGAGACCGACAACGGGGCCGCCAGGGTCGCACCATTGATGTCGATGACCAGGCGATCGGGTGCTGTCAGCGTAAATACGCTGTGCTGCACAGGCCCGGAGAGGTCGAACACCAGCCGTGTGTTATCCGGCGCTCGCCACAACCGCATACTTTTGACTTGCGTGACGGCCAGTGCATCAACAGTTACCGCCGTAAGCAGCAATCCTACGACCGCAACCAGTGCGCGAATGCGCATACCTATCCCCATTTTCTATTTGAATTCCAAGGCCAGAGCGGCACACCAGGCTTCGCCACGTGCCCCCTGCGGCGACAGGTTGAGCGAACGACCGCTCGCCTGGGGGCTTATGGTAATGGTCAGGTCGGGCTTTGGCAAAACACCGGCCCCGTTTTGGGGCCATTCGAACAGGCACAGGGCATCGCCTTCGAAATAGTCACGGATCCCCATGAACTCCAGCTCCTCCGGATCGACCAGGCGGTAGAGGTCGAAATGGAAGGCTCGCACCTCGCCGATTTCGTAGGGTTCTACTACGGTGAAGGTCGGGCTTTTCACCGCACCAGTGTGCCCAAGGCCACGGATTATGCCCCGCGACAGGGTGGTCTTGCCCGCCCCCAGGTCACCTTCAAGAAATATCACGCCGTGACCTTTGGTCACTTCGGCAATGCGGGCGCCGAAGCGGACCATGGCCTCTTCGTCGGCTAAAAACAGGGTTACACCTGACACGCTGAATGCTCCTCCAATAAATGACGAATGACCGGGACCAGATCACTGGCCGCCAGCCCACGGCCCTGCGCACCGAGCCTTTCGCCGGCACAGGCATGTAACCAGACACCCAGGCAGGCGGCGTCCCAGCTCGACATCTTCTGGGCCAGCAGGGCACCCAGCACCCCGCTCAAGACATCCCCCAGGCCCGCCCCGGCCATCGCCGGATGCCCACGTTCGCACAACGCCAGTTGCCCGGCTGGGTCTGCCACCAGGGTACCTGCGCCCTTGAGCACACAGATGACCGCATATTTGCGCGCCAGTTTGCGCGCAGCCCCCGCGCGATCCGCCTGGACGGCCTCGGTGGAGATTCCCAGCAACCGTGCCGCCTCCCCCGGGTGTGGCGTGATCATTGATCCCGAGGGTAGCGGCAGTGGCGCCCGGCTCAGCAGGTTCAAGGCATCGGCATCCCATACTTGCGGCACCTTGGCATTGACCACCGCCGACAACAGGCTGCGCCCCCAGGCTGCTTGCCCTAGCCCCGGCCCGACCACCAGCACCGAGGCGCGCTCCAGGGGTGTCATCAGCTGGTTGGCGGAATGAACCCCCAGGGTCATCACCTCCGGCAACCGCGCCAGGGCTGCGGGCACCTGCTCGCTACGGGTGGCCAGCGAAACCAGCCCGGCACCGCAGCGCAATGCAGCTTCGGCACTGAGCAGCACCGCGCCGCCAGTGCCGCGATCACCGCCTACCACCAGCACGTGGCCGAAGTCACCTTTCTGGGCCGCCAGCGCGCGCGGTGGCAGCGGCGCAAGGCCAATACTGGTCAACGGGTTTGGCTGGGGATGGGGGTGTTTGGTCTGAGGCATGGGTCAAAGGCTCCGATGTCTGGCAGAATTATACGCACCTGAGTCTGCGTTGCCTTATTTCCCATGTCTGCTGCCACCCCCGATCTTCCCGCACTGGCCCAATCGATCAAGGATTGGGGCAAAGAACTCGGCTTTGCCCATGTCGGCATCGCCGGGGTGGACCTGGCCGAGCATGAGCAGCATCTTGAGCGCTGGCTACAAGCCGGCTATCACGGCGAGATGGACTACATGGGCGCCCATGGCAGCAAGCGTTCGCACCCCGACCAGTTGGTGCCGGGCACGCTGCGCGTGGTGTCGCTGCGCATGGATTATCTGCCCGGCGATACCCGGATGGCCCAGCAGCTGGCCCACCCCGAAAAAGCCTACATTTCCCGTTACGCCCTGGGTCGCGATTACCACAAGCTGATCCGCAAGCGGGTGCAACACCTGGCCGAGCGCATCCAGAAGGAAATCGGCCCCTTCGGCTTTCGTGCATTCGTCGACAGTGCCCCGGTGCTGGAAAAAGCCATTGCCGAACAGGCCGGCCTGGGCTGGATCGGCAAAAACACCCTGCTGCTCAACCGCAAGGCCGGCAGCTACTTCTTCCTCAGCGAGCTGTTCGTCGATTTGCCGCTCCCTGTCGACCCGCCCCAGGCCAGCGAGCACTGCGGCCGCTGCACTGCCTGCCTGGACATCTGCCCAACCCAGGCGTTTGTCGGCCCTTATGTACTGGACGCGCGGCGCTGCATCTCGTACCTGACCATCGAGCTGAAAAGCGCCATTCCCGAAGAGCTGCGCGCCTTGATCGGCAACCGCGTGTTCGGTTGCGATGACTGCCAGATCGTCTGCCCCTGGAACCGCTTCGCCCGCCCGACCGCCGAGAGCGACTTCAAACCTCGACACAACCTGGATAACGCGGGGCTGGCAGAACTGTTCCTGTGGGATGAGGCTACGTTCCTCAACAACACGGAAGGGTCGCCCTTGCGCCGCGCCGGCTATGAACGCTGGTTACGCAACCTGGCGGTGGGGTTGGGGAATGCGCCGTCGACCATTCCGGTGCTGGAAGCGCTCAAGGCGCGACAGGATCACCCGTCGGAGCTGGTGCGTGAGCATGTGGAGTGGGCGCTCAGGCAGCACGCATCGCGGGCCTAGCCCATCAGCTGATTTTCAGGCCCCGCGATCATCAATGCTCGTCGTTGTAGTGAAACTTCGGCATTTCCCAGTGAAAGCGGATCGCCAGCAACCGCAGCAAAAAGCCCCCGAACAAGGTCAACAGAATGGCTTGTTCGCCCGGCACCTTGAAATAGACGCACCCCAGATAGAACCAGGCAGCCGCGAAGGAAACGCTGGCGTACAGCTCGCGGCGGAAGATCAGCGGGATATCGTTACAGAAAATATCCCGAAGAATGCCGCCGAACACTCCAGTGATCACCCCACTGATCGAGGCCACCAGCATGCCCTGGCCCATTTTCAGCGCGGTCATGCAGCCAATCAGGGTAAAGGCCACCAGCCCCAGCGCATCGAGCACCAGGAACAATGAGCGCAAATGGCGCATCAGCGGTGCAATGAAGATAGTCATCAGCGCGGCAAAACTGGTCAGCACCAGGTATTCCGGATGCTTTACCCACGTCAACGGATAGTGCCCCAGCAACACGTCGCGCACCGAGCCACCGCCCAGGGCCGTGATACAGGCGATCAGTACCACGCCGAACCAGTCCATGCCGCGTCGTCCCGCAGACAGCGCGCCAGTCATGGCTTCGGCGGTGATTGCAATCAGGTAGAGCATCAACAACATGGCGCAGATCCGTGCAAGGGGGCGCGCAGTCTAACCAGTTGCCTCAGGCACCAAAAGGGGGCGCCGCGCGGATTGTCTGTACAACCCAGCTTCGACACCGTCAGAACTTGATGAAGTGCTCGCGGTAGTGGCGCAATTCGTTGATCGATTCGCGAATGTCGTCGAGCGCCAGGTGCGTGCCGCCCTTCTTGAAACTGTCGCGAACTTCTGGCGCCCAGCGTGCAGCCAGCTCCTTGAGGGTGGAGACATCGAGGTTGCGGTAGTGGAAGTAGTTTTCCAGGTTGCGCATATGGCGATACAGGAAGCGTCGATCCTGGCAGATGCTGTTACCGCAGATCGGCGACTTGCCCTTGGGCGCCCACTGCTCGAGGAAGGCAATGGTCTGGGCTTCGGCTTCTGCCATGCTGACCTTGCTGTCCTTGACCCGCTGAGTCAGGCCCGAGGCACCGTGGGTGCGGGTATTCCAGTCGTCCATGCGCGCCAGCACTTCATCACTGTGGTGAATGGCGATCACCGGACCTTCGGCCAGGGTGTTCAGGTCGCTGTCGGTGACAATGGTGGCCATCTCGATGATGACGTCCTGGTCCGGATCCAGGCCAGTCATTTCCAGATCGATCCAGATCAGGTTTTGTGGGTTCTGCATGATTCTGCTCCTCGGTAGGTGCGCAGTTTAGCCTAGTGGAGCGTGCTAAACTCCTCGCCGTTTAATAATGCATGCCGAACACGGAACCTTCATGGCCAAACGCCAGCTCAATCGCCGCCAAAACTGGCGGATCGAAAAAATCCAGGGTGAACGCGCTGCCCGCGCCGCCAAACGCGAACAACAGACCCTGAAGGAGCTCGAAGGCGGTGACCTGGGGCCGGAACAACTCGGCCTGGTCATCGCCCACTTTGGCGTACAGGTCGAGGTCGAGGCCCAGGACGGCGAAGGTGCCGGCCAGGTGTTCCGCTGCTACTTGCGGGCCAACCTGCCAGCGCTGGTTACCGGCGACCGTGTCGTCTGGCGCGCAGGCAACCAGGGCATCGGCGTGATCGTTGCGCAAATGCCGCGCAACACCGAGCTGTGCCGTCCCGACAGCCGCGGCCAGCTCAAGCCGGTGGCAGCCAATGTCGACTTGATCGTGATTGTCTTTGCCCCGGCCCCCGAACCGCATGCCAACCTGATCGACCGCTACCTGGTGGCTGCCGAGCACGCCGGTATTCATCCGTTGCTGCTGCTGAACAAGGCCGACCTGATCAACGAAGAGAACGCCCCGGCGCTCAACGCGCTACTGGCGGTGTATCGGCAGCTGGGCTACCCGATCCTGGAGGTTTCGGCCCACCACGGCGACGGTATGCAGCAGCTACAGGCACGCCTTGACGGCCACATCAGCGTGTTCGTCGGCCAGTCCGGGGTCGGCAAGTCCTCGCTGGTCAACAGCCTGCTGCCCGAGGTACAGACCCGGGTAGGCGATTTGTCCGAGTGGTCCGGCCAGGGCACCCACACCACCACCACTGCGCGCTTGTACCACTTCCCTGGCGGCGGCGAGCTGATCGACTCACCCGGCATACGCGAATTTGGCCTGGGCCACGTCAGCCGGGCCGATGTCGAGGCCGGGTTCATCGAGTTCAACGACCTGATCGGCACGTGTCGCTTTCGCGATTGCAAGCACGATCGCGAACCTGGCTGCGCACTGCTCAAGGCCCTGGAAGACGGTCGCGTGCAGCAACAGCGCATGAACAGCTACCGCTCGATCATCGCCAGCCTGCCTCAAGACACATACTGACAACTTCTTGCACTCTGTGAGGCTCGCAACGAGCCTCACCCCCACAATTACATGCTCGTTTCGTAGGGAAAATTACCTGCCAAAGCAGGACAATTCCTTATTCGCAGTGGTCCCTTGCTGCCAGAAATACTTTCGCAGATTGTCACCTTTCAGATTCGCCATCACCAAGCGAGCCACCCCATGCCCTGGGCATGAAAGGAATCAACTATGACAACCCAAATCTTGCCCCTGCGCGGTCTCCCCTCCTCGGCCGGAGGGTCCTTCTGATGCCCGTTTTCATCAGCTACCGCCACAACGATCGGCTTGACGCCTTCACCATCAACGAACGCCTCAAACTCGAAGGCATCACCACGCAGCTAGATCTGTTCGACAACGACGACCAGCAGACCACCGACGCCATCTGCGGCCTCATCACGCGTCATGTCAGCGCCTGCACCCACCTGATCGTGGTGCTCTCCCAGGATGCACCCCACGCCTGGTGGCTGCCCTTCCAACTGGGGGCTGGCACCCTGACCAACAGGCGTATTTCGTTGTACCAGTACGCCGGCAGCGCGCCATCGGGTTATCTGGAGAAATGGCCGATCATGACCGCACGCGAGCATATCGACCTGTTTGTTCATGCCTATCACGATGAACAGACCTTCAAGCGCTCGATCACCCGTGAAGACCCTGACGCCCAGGCCAGCAACCGCGCCAATGCAGACTTTTTCCACGCCGATCTCAAGGCCAAGATCCGTCGCGGCTTCTGACCCGTCCCCGTGAAAGCAAAACGCCCGTGGGCATGGCTGCACACGGGCGTTTTTGCGATCAGTGTCCAGGGTCACTCCTTGCTCTGATCCATCTTCAATACACCGTCCTCGAAAATGTTCAGCTTCTGGCGCAACTCGCGCGGCTGCATCGGCTCGCCCTCGGGCACCGCTTCCGATGGTGCCGCAGGCGCTGGCGCGGGGGTGGTCGGGGCTGGCGGGCTGGTTTCAGGCGCTGGCGGTTGGGGCTGTTCGCCTTCGATGGTGCGCTGGGCCTTTTTGGTCAGCACGATGATATCGATGCGCCGGTTGACCGGATTGAGCGGGTTCGCCCGGTCAAACAGCGACGACGAGGCATAGCCGACAACACGGGCCACCTGGGTATCGGGGTAGCCACCGGCGACCAGCGCACGACGCGCCGCGTTGGCCCGGTTGGCCGACAGCTCCCAGTTGCCGTACTCGCCGGTACCGGCGTAGGGCTTGGCATCGGTATGGCCGCTGATGCTGATCTTGTTGGGTACCGCCTTGATGGTATCGGCCATGGCCAGCAGGATGTCTTCGAAATAAGGCTGCAAATGTGCGCTGCCCAGATCGAACATCGGCCGGTTTTCGGCATCCATGATTTGGATTCGCAGGCCGTCCTGGGTAATCTCGAAGAGAATCTGGTCCTTGAATTTCTGCAGTTGCGGGTTTTCCTCGACCTTGTTCTGCAACTCCTGCAGCAACAGCTCGAGTCGCTCCCGCTCGACCTGCTCGGCCATGCTTTCAACCTGCTCCTTGTCCAGCTGGATACTGGTGTCGGGGGTATGCTCGGACTTTTCTTCCGGGTTTATGGTTTTTTCCGGGGCGAGCTTGGGAGAACCGCCCAGGTCAATCACGTAGGGCGTGCCGCTTTCGGAAAAGCCGATCGGATCCTTGAAGTAGCCGGCAATGGCGATCTTCTGTTCCGGCGTGGCCGTGGACAGCAACCAGAGCACCAGAAAGAACGCCATCATCGCCGTGGCGAAGTCAGCAAAGGCGATCTTCCAGGCGCCACCGTGATGGCCGTCGCCATAGCGCTTTATGCGCTTGACGATAATAGGCTGATTGTTCTCCATGACTCAGCGTCCGCGAACCGCTTGTTCCAGCTCGGAAAAGCTTGGACGGTGGGCCGGGTACAGCACCTTGCGCCCGAACTCTACGGCAAGCGACGGCGGCATGCCGGAGGCCGAGGCCACCAGCGACGCCTTGATCGCTTCGTAGACATTGAGCTCTTCCTTGGCATCCTGGCGCAGCGCGGTCGCCAGGGGGCCGAAGAAACCGTACGCGGCAAGAATACCGAAGAAGGTACCGACCAACGCCGCCCCCACGTGCAAGCCGATCGACTGTTGATCGCCATCGCCCAGCGAAGCCATGGTCACCACGATACCCAGTACCGCCGCGACGATACCGAAGCCTGGCATGCCGTCGGCAATGCCGGTCACAGCATGGGAGGGATGCTCGAGCTCTTCCTTCATACTCAACAGCTCCATGTCGAACAGGCCTTCGAGCTCGTGGGGTGCCATGTTGCCGGTGGACATGATGCGCAGGTAGTCGCAGATGTACGCCGTCATGCGCTCATCGCCGAGCACAGCCGGGTACTTGGCAAAAATCGGACTGGCCGCGGCGTCTTCGATATCGGCTTCGATCGCCATCATGCCTTCGCGCCGGCTCTTGTTGAGAATCTCGTAGACCAGCCCCAGCACTTCTATATAGAACGTGTGGGTAAAGCGCGTACCGAACATCTTCAGGGACTTCTTGATTACATGCATGGTCATGTAACCCGGGTTGGCCTGAAGGAACGCACCAAAGGCCGCACCGCCAATGATCAGCACTTCAAAAGGCTGGATCAGTGCTGCAATCTTGCCGTGAGAGAGAACATATCCGCCGAGCACACTCGCGAATACGACGATGATGCCGATAATTTTAGCCATAGGTAGAAAGCACTTACAGTCGTGGTCAGGGTCGTGAGCGGAAGTTAATAAAACTCTTCTTCTACTTATCGGCAGATCTGCGCCAGACTATAGTCAGTCAAGGCGAAAAGCCAGTTCGGCCCCCTCCAGCATGCCTATTGAAACCACCGTGCCAAGTCAAACACCACAATCGCTCGATGCCTGGATCAAACTGCTCGACAGCGTGCGCCTGCCGATTCCCCAGGCCAGCTACGAACGGGTGAATGCGGCGATGGCCGATAGCCGCCGCTCGCTGCGCGACATCGCCGAGTTGATGCAGGGAAGCCCGGCCCTGGTGCTCAGCGTGATGCGCGAGGCCAACCACCACACCAACACCAGCCTGGGCGAACCGGCCGAAAGCCTGGAGATTGCCCTCAATCGACTGGGGCTGGCGCGCACGACGGCGCTGCTGGAGCGCCTGCCTGTGGTTCCCGACCAAGAGATCCCGCCGACACTGCGCCAGTTGCAACTGGTCAGCCAGCACGCCAGCCAGCAGGCCAACGGCCTGTTCGCCAGTCGCCTGGCGCGGCTCTGGCAAGAAATTCACTGGGGCAGCCTGCTGTTCCTGTCGCCACTGTGGCCCCTGGCCCTGACCTACCCCAAACTGCTCGAAGACTGGGAACTGCGGGTGGTACACAAGGGCGAGTCGGCGCAGCGGGTGGAGCATGAACTGTTTGGCGTGCGGATATTGAGCCTGTGCAAGGCCCTGGCCGAGCACTGGCGCCTGCCGGACTGGGTTACCCGCGGCTACCACCTGCTCCAGGACGAACGCCGCCTGCTGGCGCAGGCCCTGCACATCGCCCGCGACCAGAACAGCCTGCACCAGCAGCAGCGCCTGGACGAAAACCCGGCCTTGCGCCGCTGGTTCAACCAGCCTTCCAACACGGTGCTGTTGGCCAATGGCCTGGCCCTCGCCGCACAGGTGGGCTGGACCACTGGCCACGTCATGCGCTGGCAGATGCTCTGCAGCCTGTACCTGCAGACCTCGCTGGACGACGTCCAGCAACTGGTGCACCAACAGGCGGCCATCAGCGCCCGCAAGCACCCCTGCACCGGGCTGTTCCACCCCGCCGAAGCATTGCTCTGGCCCTGGGATCAACAGCGCCTGCACCCCGGCCAGGTGGCGCCGCCGCCTCCCTCTGCCCAGGCCCTGGGGACCTGGCGCAAACTCTGCGCGCAACTGCTGGTCGAACCCAGCCCGTTCACCAATGCCCTGCACTTGACCAGCCAGGCCCGTGACGCTCTGACAGCTTGCGGCATGCAACGGATGGTACTGATGATGACCGACAAGCAACAGAGCCTGTTGCGGGTCCATCAACTGGCCGGACTGCCAGACGACGCGGCCAGCCTTGTGCTGCCCATCGAGCACAACAAACTGCTGCAGCGCCTGATGAGCAAATCGGCGCAACTGCGCCTGACCCCCGAGAACCAGGCACAATTCACGCCCCTGCTACCGCCTGGCCTGCGCGCACTGTTTCGCAGCGAACACCTGTTGCTACGTTCACTCTCCAGCAATGGCCGGGCCGTGATGCTGCTGGTAGCCGACCAGGGGGGTAAACCGCTGGCAGATGTCAGCGTGCAGGCCTTCGGCAAAACCGCGCAGTGCATCGAAAGGGCCCTGACCACCTTCAGCCACCGCAGCGCCTGACCCATGCGCTACAATCGCCCCCTCTGCCCTGACATGGAGACTCTGGATGACTGATTTTTCTGGCTTGCCCCTGGTAATTGAGCCGGTAGACCTGCAAGCCCGGCTTGATGCGCCAGAGTTGATCCTGGTCGACCTGACCAGCGCCAATCGCTATGGCAGCGGCCATATCCCCGGGGCACGCTTCATCGATCCCAAGCGCACCCAACTGGGTCAGCCACCCGCGCCGGGCTTGCTGCCGGCCAAGGCTGACCTCGAAAAACTGTTCGGTGAGCTGGGGCACAACGCCAATGCGGTGTACGTGGTGTACGACGACGAAGGCGGCGGTTGGGCCGGTCGTTTCATCTGGCTGCTCGACGTGATCGGCCACACCCGCTACCACTACCTCAATGGCGGCGCCCAGGCGTGGCCGGCGAACAATCTCAGCATCGACGTACCCGCAAGTGCTGGGGGCCCGGTCAGCCTGACCCTTCACGAAGCCCCCACCGCTACTCGCGAGTACCTGCAAAGCCGCCTCGGCGCCGATGACCTTGCCATCTGGGATGCCCGCAGCCCTGCCGAGTATCGCGGGGACAAAGTGCTGGCTGCCAAAGGCGGACACATCCCTGGCGCGGTCAACTTCGAGTGGACTGCCGGCATGGACCTGAACGATCACTTGCGCATTCGCAAGGACATGCCCGAAATCCTCGAACGGCTGGGCATCAGCAAAGACAAGGAAGTGGTTACCCACTGCCAGACTCACCACCGTTCCGGCTTTACCTACCTGGTAGCCAAGGCCCTGGGCTACCCGCGGGTCAAGGCCTATGCCGGCTCTTGGGGCGAATGGGGCAATCACCCGGATACGCCTGTAGAACATTGAAGAATCAAGGAAACCCAATGAAATCCCGCTTGTTTATCATCAGCCAGTACCTGCTGCCGCACCACCTGCTGTCGCGCCTGGCCGGCTGCATTGCCGAGTGCCGCGTGCGCTGGTTCAAGAACGCCTTCACCAGCTGGTTCGCCAAGCGCTACCAGGTCGACATGTCCCAGGCCCTGGTCGAAGACGTCACTGCCTATGAGCACTTCAATGCTTTTTTCACCCGCGCCCTGAAACCTGGCGCCCGCCCGCTGGATGAAACCCCGGGGGCCATTCTCTGCCCGGCCGACGGCGCTGTCAGCCAGCTCGGCCCTATCGAGCACGGTCGAATTTTCCAGGCCAAGGGCCACAGCTTCAGCGCCCTGGAGCTGCTGGGCGGCGATCCGGCCAACGCCGCGCCGTTCATGGGCGGCGAATTCGCCACCATCTACCTGTCACCCAAGGACTACCACCGCGTGCACATGCCGCTGGCCGGCACCCTGCGCGAAATGATCTACGTGCCGGGCCGCCTGTTCTCGGTCAACCAGACCACGGCCGAAAACGTGCCGGAGCTGTTTGCCCGCAACGAACGCGTGGTTTGCCTGTTCGATACCGAGCGCGGGCCAATGGCCGTCGTGCTCGTCGGCGCAATGATCGTCGCCTCGATCGAAACCGTCTGGGCAGGCCTGGTGACACCACCCAAGCGTGAGCTCAAGACATTCCGCTACGACGAAGCCAGCCGTGCGCCGATCCACCTGGAAAAAGGTGCGGAACTGGGCCGCTTCAAACTGGGCTCGACCGCCGTCGTGCTGTTCGGGCCGGATCAGGTCAAGTGGGCTGAGGCGCTCGGCGCAGGGTCTGCGGTGAGCATGGGCCAGTGCCTGGCAATGCCTGCCCAGGCTTGAGAACGAAATCGCGGGGCAAGCCCGCTCCTACAATCTCGGTAGGAGCGGGCTTGCCCCGCGATTGAAGGATCAGGCGCGGCCGTCGCGGTCGCGCAATCCCAACAGATACAGCACACCGTCCAGCCCCAAGGTCGAAATCGCCTGCTTGGCCGACTGCTTGACCAGCGGCTTGGCACGGAACGCGACACCCAGACCGGCAATGGCCAGCATCGGCAGGTCGTTTGCGCCATCCCCCACGGCAATGGTCTGTTCCATCTGCAAACCTTCCTTGCGCGCCAGCTCACCGAGCAGGTCGGCCTTGCGCTGGGCGTCGACAATCGGCTCGACCGCGACACCGGTCACCTTGCCGTCAACCACTTCCAGCTCGTTGGCAAAGACGTAGTCGATGCCCAGCTTGGCCTGCAGTTGCTTGGCAAAGTAAGTGAAGCCGCCGGACAGGATTGCCGTCTTGTAGCCCAGGCGCTTGAGTTCGGCGAACAGGGTTTCGGCGCCTTCGGTCAGGCGCAGCGAGGCACCGATTTCGTCCAGCACACCCACATCCAGCCCCTTGAGCAAAGCCAGGCGCTCCTTGAAGCTTGCGCGGAAGTCCAGTTCGCCGCGCATGGCTCGCTCGGTGATTTCCGAAACCTGTTCACCGACGCCGGCAGCCTTGGCCAGTTCGTCGATCACCTCTGCCTCGATCAACGTCGAGTCCATGTCGAACACCGCCAGGCGACGGTTGCGACGGAACAGCGAGTCCTGCTGGAAGGCGATATCGACGTTCAGCTCCTGGGCCACGCTCAGGAACTCAGCGCGCAGGGCCTGCGGGTCCGCGGGCTCGCCTCGCACCGAGAACTCGATGCAGCCTTTGCCCTGGTCAATCGGTGTGTCCAGCGCCACACGCCCGGACAGCCGGTCGATGTGGTCGATGTTCAAGCCGTACTTGGCGGTGATCGAGCTGACACGCTGCAACTGCTCGGCAGTCACCTTGCGGGTCAGCAGGGTCACGATATGGCGGGCCTTGCCCTGGCCTTCGACCCAGCTCTGGTAGTCGGCTTCGGAAACAGGCGTGAAGCGCACCTGTTGATCGAGTTCGTAGCCCGCAAACAGAATGTTTTTCAGTACCGAAGAAGCCTTCTCGGTATCCGGGATTTCCACCAGGATGCCAAAGGACAGGGTGTCGTGAATCACCGCCTGACCGATGTCGAGGATGTTCACACCACCCTGGGCCAGGACGCCGGTGATGGCCGCAGTGAGACCGGGGCGGTCCTCACCGGTGATGTTAATCAGAACGATTTCGCGCAAGACGGGCTCCGACTCGTAGAAAAAAAGCGCATTCTACCGATTTTCACAGACCATCGGGCGCAGCCGATACTTTGCCGCCCCTTGAGCGCTCGCTATACTGCGCAGCAACTTCTCCGACATAAAGAGCCGCGCTCTGTGAACCGGCCCACGCCCGTTAAGACTGACAACTTCTTCCTGCTGATTTTTCATGCTCTGCGCCAACGCCGTGTGCCGCTTGCGCTGCGGATCGCCTGCCATAACGTGTTCCTGGTGGCACTGGCTCTGGTGATCTATGCCTGCGTGATGGGTTTGCAATTCAAGCAGGCCATGCATGAACAAGCCGATGCCCTTGGGCAGAGCCTGACCACGCAGACCGCAACCTCGGCTACTGAGCTGCTGGTGTCCAACGACATCCTCAGCCTCAATGTGCTGCTGGGCAATCTGGTGAAAAACCCGCTGGTCGCCCATGCCGCCATCTACAGCGTCGACAACCGGATTCTTGCCGAAGCCGGCCAACGCCCGAAAAACGGCCTGCTGGGCGAGGCAGAAGGCCTGTACCAGACCAAGATCACTTTCCAGGACGTGACCGCTGGCCAACTGCGCATCAGCCTGGACATGAGCCAGTTCCAGCAGCCGCTGACCATCAGCCTGCAGAGCATGGGCATTCTCGCCGGTATCCTGTTGGCCCTGGCGCTGGCCATGAGCCTGCGCCTGGGGCGCTTCATCTCCACGCCCTTGCTGCAACTGCGGGTCTGGCTGCGTGACATCAACGAATTCACCCCGGCCATCGAGCGCCAGGACGAGATCGGCGACCTGGCGCGCCAGCTGCACGCACGCCTGGCACCACCGCCACGGGAAATCGAGCCGGAAGAAGACGTCGAAGAAGAGCATTTCGAAGACGAAGAGCCCGAGTTCAAGGTCCGCAACCTGCGAGATCCAAGCTTCGACGAAGCGCCCGCGGTCAACAGGGCAAGCAAGCCTGCCGTTGACGACGATGAAAGCGACGACGCGTTTGCCGACCTGCTCGACGAAGAACCCGAGAGCCCCACGCAACCTGCCACCCCTGCAGCCAAGCGCGAGCCACAGGCCAGCGCCGTCCTGGCGGTGCAACTGGGGTCCCAGGAACAACTTCGCCGCTTGCCACGGGCTCGCCTGACCGAGCTGCTGGAACGCTATCGCGATTGCCTCGACCAGGCCGCGTCCCTGTATGAAAGCGAAGTGCATACCCTCAATGACGGCAGCACCCTGATGCTGTTCCACAAGCAGGACAGCGGCGAGGACTACCTCACCAATGCCATCTGCTGCGGCGAGTTGCTGCGCGCCCTCGGGCACGCCCTGCAGATCGAGGTAGCCGACAGCGGAATCACCTTGCAACTGCAGCTGGGCCTGGCCCTGGGCGAAGGCCTGGATGGCATGAGCCAGATCGACCTGCTACTGACCGAGAAGGCCCAGGATGCCCTGGCACTGTCGCAACACAGCCGCAACCTGCTGCTGGTAGAGCGCAAGATCAGCGACGACGCCCTGATCCGCCAGCGTGCCCGCATCCGCCCGATTGCCAGCCCCGAGGGTGCCTGCTGCGTGGAGCGCCTGATGGAGCCCTACCCGTCGATGCTGGAGCGCCAACTGGCGCGGATGCACGAGCGCCGGGTCAAGAGCTGATCCCGGTTCGCCGGGGTCGCAATCGCAACCACAAAAAAGCCCGCATCGCTGCGGGCTTTTTTGTATCTGCTCGGCTTAGAAGCGGAACACTTCCATGTCGGTGCGAATCGGCGTAGCCAGTGGAATCTTCGGCTTCTCCGGCTCCTTGCGCACTTGCACCGGCGCGGCTTTCTTCGGTTGCTCTTCAGCGATTGGCGGCTGGTTGGCCAGCGGCTTGAGGGCAATGCTCAGTTGTTCGGCCAGCTTCTGCAGCAGCTGGCCCTGGGCCTGCACCTGCGCCGCAGCGCTGCCCTGGTGCTGCTGCTCCAGGTGGACAATGCGGTTGTCACGCACCTGGCCGCGACGGTCGAGCAAGCGCCACTGGGCATCGAGCACCGCAGGCTGGTTGGCACCGGAATCCAGTCGAGTGATCGACAGCAAGACCTGTACGTCCGGCGTGAAGCCCGTGTTGCCCGGCGCCAGCACTACGCGCTGGCTGTCCAGGCGCCAGGCCAACTGGCGCACCAGCAACTGGTCGATGTCTGCCGACAGGCTGCCCGCCCAACGACCATCGGTGGCCGCGGTCAGGCTACCATCGGCTTGGCGCTGAAGCAGGGTTTCACGCTGCAGGTAGTCGGCAACCGATACCGGGCCGAGCACGACGGCCATGCCCGCACTTTGCTTGGGTTGGCCAGGCTCGCCACTGTCGAGCTGATACAGGGATACCGGCTGGTGCATGCTGCAACCGGCCAGTCCGAGTACGCCACTGATCAGCAGAACAAACGGAAGGCGCAGAAATTTCATCATCCCATCCAGGCGGCCGCCACAAGGCAAACCGCAGTGATACTCATATAGATTCGTTCGGGCACACAGCCACGCTGATGCCACAAGGGGCCTATCATCCGCGAAATAGCGGTTCGACTCCAGTGTTTCAACCCCGAACGGGCGCGAAATTACCCATTCGGGGCTGATGACCGGGCTTTACCCGACGTTCTCGACCAACAAAGCGTCTACCCGCTGGAAGCCACGCGGCAGCTTGTTGCCCCGACGGCCGCGCTCGCCCTTGTAGTGTTCCAGGTCGTCCGCCTTTAGCGACAGGGTACGCTTACCAGCCTGCAACACAAGGGTCGCACCGTCGGGAATCACCGCCAAATCAGTGACATATTCTTCACGACTGGCTACCCGGTCACCCGGAATACCAATGATTTTATTGCCCTTTCCTTTACCAAGCTGTGGCAGGTCGCTGATTTTGAAAATCAGCAGGCGACCTTCGGTCGTCACCGCGGCCAGCCAGTTCTGCTCACGGTCGGCTACTGCACGCGGGGCGATGACCTTGGCGCCATTCGGCAAACTGAGCAGGGCCTTGCCGGCCTTGTTCTTGGCCTGCAGGTCTTCACCCTTGACCACGAAGCCGTAGCCGGCGTCGGAGGCAATGACATACAAGGCATCGTCTTCAGGCAGCAAAACGCATTCAAACCCTGCGCCAGGGGGTGGCGTCAGACGTCCCGTCAGCGGTTCGCCCTGCCCACGGGCCGATGGCAACGTATGGGCGGCGACCGAGTAGCTGCGTCCAGTGGAGTCGATAAACACGGCGAACTGATTGGAACGGCCTGCCGCGGCGGTCTTGAAACCATCCCCAGCCTTGTAGGACAGGCCCGTGGCGTCAATGTCATGGCCCTTGGCGCAACGCACCCAACCCTTCTCGGACAGCACCACGGTGACCGGCTCGGTCGGCATCAGCTCGTTTTCCGACAAGGCCTTGGCTTCAGCACGCTCGACAATTGGCGAGCGACGGTCATCACCGTAGGTTTCGGCGTCCTTGATCAGCTCGGCACGGACCAGCTTGCGCAGCTTGCTTTCACTACCAAGCAGGGCGGCCAGCTTGGCTTGCTCCTTGGCCAGCTCGTCCTGTTCGTTGCGGATCTTCATCTCTTCGAGCCGCGCCAACTGGCGCAGGCGGGTTTCGAGGATGTACTCGGCCTGGGTTTCGGTCAGGTCGAAGCGGGCAATCAGCGCGGCCTTGGGCTGCTCCTCGGTACGAATGATGTGGATCACTTCATCCAGGTTGAGGAAGGCAACCAGCAGGCCTTCGAGCAGGTGCAGGCGGCGCTCGACCTTGTCCAGGCGGAACTTGAGGCGGCGACGCACCGTCTGCACGCGGAACTCCAGCCACTCGACCAGCAACGCGCGCAGGTTTTTAAGCTGCGGGCGGCCATCGAGGCCGATGATGTTGACGTTGACCCGGTAACTGGATTCAAGGTCGGTGGTGGCGAACAGGTGCTGCATCAGTTCGTCGAGGTCGACCCGATTGGAGCGGGCGATGATCACGATCCGGCAGGGGTTCTCGTGGTCGGATTCATCGCGCAGGTCAGCGACCATCGGCAGCTTCTTGGCCTGCATCTGTGCCGCGATCTGTTCCAGTACCTTGGCCCCGGACACCTGGTGCGGCAAGGCGGTGACCACGATATCGCCATCCTCGATACGGTAGACCGCACGCATGCGTACCGAACCCCGGCCGCTTTCGTAGATCTTCAGCAATTCGGAGCGCGGCGTGATGATTTCGGCTTCGGTCGGATAGTCCGGCCCCTGGATGTGCTCGCACAGCTGCTCGACGGTAGCCTTGGGCTCGTCCAGCAAACGCACACAGGCGCTGGCAACTTCACGCAGGTTGTGTGGCGGCACGTCGGTGGCCATGCCCACGGCGATACCGGTGGTGCCGTTGAGCAGGATGTTAGGCAGGCGCGCCGGCAATACCGCCGGCTCGTCCAGGGTACCGTCGAAGTTGGGAACCCAGTCGGCAGTACCCTGGCCCAGTTCGCTGAGCAGCACTTCGGAATAGCGCGACAGGCGCGCCTCGGTGTAACGCATGGCGGCGAACGACTTCGGATCGTCCGGCGCACCCCAGTTGCCCTGGCCATCGACCAGGGTGTAGCGGTAGCTGAAGGGCTGCGCCATCAACACCATGGCTTCGTAACAGGCCGAGTCGCCGTGAGGGTGGAACTTGCCGAGCACGTCACCGACGGTACGCGCCGATTTCTTGTGCTTGGAATCGGCGTCCAGGCCCAGTTCGCTCATGGCATAGACGATGCGTCGCTGCACCGGCTTCAGGCCGTCGCCGATATGCGGCAAGGCGCGGTCCATGATCACGTACATGGAGTAGTTGAGGTAGGCCTGTTCGGTGAAGTCAGCCAGTGACCGGCGCTCTACGCCATCGAGGCTGAGATCAAGGGAGTCGCTCATGCGGGCCTCATCATTTCAGGTTCTGGCGCAGCAGCAAGGTGCCACCACGCTGGGTAAATTCGAGTTGTTTCAGGGCGCTCATGCCCAGCAAGACCTGGTCGCCATCCAGCCCCGGCACCACCAGGGCGCGTACTTCGCGCAACTGGATATCGCCCAGCTGTAGCGAGTCCAGGCGCGTGCGATAGCCCTGGGTGCGTCCATTGGCGGTACTCAGCGTCACCGGAGCACCGCGCTCAAGATCAAGCTTGCCGGCCAGCCTTTCGGGAATCGCCACGTCGGTGGCGCCGGTATCGAGCAGAAAATGTACCGCTTGGCCATTGATCTGGCCATCGGCGACGAAATGCCCTTGGCCGTTACCCGCCAACTGCACTTCGATAAAACCTTCGCCATGCTGCGAACTGATCTGGGTGTTGGGGTTGGCCTGACGCTGCTCCCATTCACCGAAAAAACGTGTGGCCAGGAACAGGCCGGCCGCCCATGCGAGCACCAGCAATACCCTGCCAGCACGCTTTCCCGGTGGCTGGCTCATGGCTTGGCGCTCCAGCCGCCCTCAGGGGCAGCGAATCGCCAGACCACGGGCCGCGACTCGCCGTCGTTGCGCGTTGCACCATTGTTGTCCACGCCGATCCAGGCGCCCTTGGCATCGATCACCAGGGCTTCGGCCAGGCCGAAAGGCTGGGTGTACTGCCGTGTCTCGGCCAGCGCATCGGCGGCGAACGACCAGCAACGCTCGATTTTCGCGGTGGCTGCATCGCGACGGCATATCCGGTGGGCATTGCGCTCCAGGGTGAACAGCGAGTTGTTGAACAGCGCAAGGTCGGCAAAGTCGCGTGGCAATGCACGGGCATCGGGCATCTGCACGGGTTGCATCTCCACGCCTGCCTCGCTCAGCAACACACAGCCACCGTCACAGCTCCACACCGTTTGCTGACGATTGATCAACAGCAGGCCACGACGCTCACGCTCGGCCGCCAGCCAGAGGCGATCACCGGCCGGGCTCACGGCCAAGCCTTCGAACAAGGCATTGAAATGCAGCAGCATGCCGCTGGCGCGCGCCTGGCGAACCAGGCTCGGGTCGATCTTCAGCCAGTTGGGCTCTCCGTCGACCGGCACCTGCAGCACGGCCGCATGGGCCTCGCTGACCACATAGCGATTGCCGGCGGTATCACAGGTGATGCCCTCGAAGTCCAGGTCGCCACCGCGCACCTTGCCGGCCGCCCAGCTACGCGAACGCAAGCCCCAGGGCAAGCCGCTTTCCGGAACCGGTGGCGCCGCCAGTGGTATGGATTCGGCCTGCCACACCGGTGCCTGGATATTCATCCGGTACAACAAGTCGTCGTCGCGGTCCGAAACTGCCCACAGCTCGCCCTTGCACAAGGCCAGGCCCGACAGGTTGCCACCGCGCATGCCGTCGACCGGGTGCTCGCTGACCAGCCTGAGCTCAGGCCATGGCGCTGCCTGCGATGACAGGGCAAATACACCAAGTACCGCTGCCAGGAGCAGACGAATCAAGCCAGGACCTCAGCCAGGTTGCCCTTGGATTCCAGCCAGGTCTTGCGATCACCGGCACGCTTCTTGGCAAGCAGCATGTCCATGATCTCGCGGGTGCCGTCCAGGTCATCCAGGGTCAGTTGCACCAGGCGACGGGTGTTCGGGTCCATGGTGGTTTCCCGCAGCTGTGGCGGGTTCATTTCACCCAGGCCCTTGAATCGGGTGACCTGTGGCTTGCCGCGTTTTTTCTCGGCGACCAGGCGATCGAGAATGCCATCTCGCTCGGCTTCGTCCAGGGCGTAGTAGATCTCCTTGCCCAGGTCGATACGGTAGAGCGGCGGCATGGCCACATACACGTGGCCGGCTTCGACCAGCGGGCGAAAATGTTGGACGAACAGCGCGCACAGCAGCGTGGCGATGTGCAGGCCGTCGGAGTCGGCGTCGGCGAGAATGCAGATCTTGCCGTAGCGCAGCTGGCTCATGTCCGCCGCGCCCGGGTCGACGCCGATGGCCACGGCAATGTTGTGCACTTCCTGGCTGGCCAGGACTTCCCCCCCATCGACTTCCCAGGTGTTGAGGATCTTGCCGCGTAGCGGCAGGATCGCCTGGAATTCCTTGTCGCGCGCCTGCTTGGCCGAGCCACCGGCCGAGTCACCCTCGACCAGGAACAATTCGGCACGCATCGGGTCTTGCCCGGCGCAATCGGCCAGCTTGCCCGGCAGAGCCGGCCCCTGGGTGACGCGCTTGCGTTCGACTTTCTTGCTGGCCTTGAGGCGACGACCGGCGTTGTTGATGGCCAGTTCTGCCAGCTGCATGCCCAGCTCGGGATGAGCGTTGAGCCACAGGCTGAAGGCATCCTTGACCACGCCGGAAACAAACGCGGCCGCCTCGCGGGACGACAGGCGCTCTTTGGTCTGCCCGGAGAATTGCGGCTCCTGCATTTTCATCGAGAGCACGAAGGTGATGCGCTCCCAGACGTCCTCTGGGGCCAGCTTGACCCCGCGCGGCAACAGGTTGCGGAACTCGCAGAACTCGCGCATGGCATCGAGCAGGCCCTGGCGCAAGCCGTTGACGTGAGTACCGCCCTGAGCGGTAGGGATCAGGTTGACGTAGCTTTCCTGGACGCTGTCGCCACCTTCTGGCAACCACAGCAGGGCCCAGTCTACGGCCTCCTTGTTACCGGCCAGGCTGCCGCAGAACGGTTCGTCGGGCAGGCGCAGGAACTCGCTGACCGAATCGACCAGGTAGGAGCGCAGGCCGTCTTCGTAGTGCCACTCGACCTTCTCGCCACTGGCCTTGTCTTCGAAGCTGACCAGCAGCCCCGGGCACAGCACAGCCTTGGCCTTGAGCACATGCTTGAGGCGGCTGATGGAGAATTTGGGGGAGTCGAAGTACTTGGGATCCGGCGCGAAGTATACGCTGGTGCCAGTATTGCGCTTGCCGACCGTGCCGACCACTTCCAGCTCGGTGGCTTTGTAGCCATCGGCGAAGGTCATCTGGTATTCGTTGCCGTCGCGCTTGACCTTGACCCGCACCTGGCTGGACAAGGCGTTGACCACAGAAATACCCACCCCGTGCAGACCGCCGGAGAACTGGTAGTTCTTGTTGGAGAATTTGCCGCCGGCATGCAGCTTGGTGAGGATCAGCTCGACCCCCGACACACCCTCTTCAGGGTGGATGTCTACCGGCATTCCGCGTCCGTCGTCGGACACTTCCAGCGAGTGGTCGGCGTGAAGGATCACCTGCACCGACTTGGCGTGCCCGGCCAGGGCTTCGTCGACGCTGTTGTCGATGACTTCCTGGGCCAGGTGGTTGGGCCGGCTGGTATCGGTGTACATGCCCGGGCGCTTGCGCACCGGGTCAAGGCCCGAGAGGACTTCGATGGCGTCTGCGTTATAGGCACTAGCGCTGGGAATGGCCATGGGTTCTCGTCGTCAGTCGTGGGTGAAAATAAGTCATCAAAATACAGAAAAATCGAGCGATTGGTACTGCTGCGGGTCGATGCCGGCAAAGCTCAGCAAGGCCGGCAGCCGCTCGGCAAATCCCTGGAAACTGTGATCGCCGCCGGCCTGGATACGCAGGGCGCAGGCGCGGTAGAACTGCTCGGCCCGGCGATAGTCCAGAGTCTCATCGGCGGTCTGCAGCCAGACTTGATAGCGCGCGGCATCGGTGGGCGCGGCGACCTCGAGTTCGGCCAGGGCCTGCACGTGGTCGTGGGTCAGTTCCCAGGTTTCACCGGTGTAATGGTTTTTCTGAGGACCCAGGTACCCATCGAACAGACGGTGCGGGTTGACTGCGGGGTTGATCAGCAGCGCCTTGAGTCCGTGGCGCTCGGCCAGGTGGGTGGCATAGTAGCCCCCGAGCGAGCTGCCGACCAGTAATGGCGATTCGAGCTCAGCGATGTCGGCTTCGAGCTGGGCCATGGCCTGGCGAGGGTGATGATGCAGGGCCGGCACGCGCAATTGCTCGCCCAGGCCGATCTGCTGCATCACTGCGACCAGTTGGCAGGCCTTCTTCGAAGAGGGCGCGCTGTTGAACCCGTGAATATAAAGAATCGATCCCGACATACCGCCCCCGATGCAACTGCCTGGCCTTGCGTGCCAGGCTGAAAATCGCGCATTTTAGCCTGATCGGCGACGGAGTGAATGGATTCAACCAATTGGCAACACTTAATAACCGTCGTCGTAATCAATGGTGAACTCGAAATCGACCACCCGCGATACACCGGTGTCGATCGAGCCGTCCGGATTCAGGTGGAGCCAACGGTACCCTGGCGCCTGCTCACCGACCTTGAAATCTTCACTGCCCGGCTCGAACTGGATACAGGTAGAGGGCGAAGCCAGCAGCCGGACACCGTTACGCAGCTGGTCCCATTCCTGATGAACATGCCCCCACAGCACGGCACGCACCTGCGGGTAGCGGTCCAGCACGGCAAACAGGGCGTCAGCGTTGCGCAAGCCGATCGGTGCCATCCAGGCGCAACCGATGCTGACCGGCTGGTGATGAAAGCAGATCAAGTGGTGACGCCCTGGCGCTTCCCTCAAGGCCTGATCGAGCAATCCGAGTTGGCCCTCGTCAAGCACCCCAGGCACTGCGCCGGGTATCGCCGAATTGAGCATCAGCACGCGCCAGTTGCCGATATCCACCAAAGGGTCCAGGAACTGCGTGCCCTGCGCTGCCTGCTCCATCGGCACGGGCTCGTCGTGGTTGCCGGCGAGCCAGCGCGCCGGCGCCTTGAGGCTCGCCGTCAGTTCGCGAAAACTGGCATAGGACGCTTGCGTGCCATCCTGTGACAGGTCGCCCGTGGCCAGCAGCAAGTCGATGCGCGGTTGCTCGGCGCTCACGCGCTCGATGACCCGTTGCAGGCTTTCGCGGGTATTCATGCCCAGCAATGTACGGTTCGCGTCGGCAAACAGGTGGCTGTCGGTGAGTTGCACCAGGTACACCGGCGCGTCGTCATGAGGGGAAGATTGTTGCGGCAAGGGCCGACTCCTTGGGCGGATTCAGCGCGATTATGGCGGCTGGCAGGGCTTGAGCAAATACTCGAAAACAACCCGCGTCACATTTCAGCGAACGACGGCAAGCTCATGACCGCACGCCAGGCAGTGGCTCAGCCATTCGCCGAGGAACAGATTGAGCTGGGCCTTTTCATCGGGCTGGTGCATCGCCGCATTGGGATAGGGGTAGATGCTGCGAAAACGCCGGGCATGTTCGGCGCTGACCACCTCGGCCATGCGCGCATCGTGATACACCTGCACTTCCAGTTGCGGCACCGGCAGCCACGGCAGGCTGTGCTCCTGGCGAACACGCAGGGTGGTGGTATAAGGACAGGCGAGCACCACATCCAGGACCAGCACGCCCAGCATCTGGTCACCTTGGGTCATGCCGATGCGACGCGAGCTTTGCGCGCTGCGCATATCAGGCAACAAACGCATCAAGCGCGCATAGTTGGCCTCGCAGGCCGCTTGCAAGCCGACCAGATCGACCCGGTAGCGTTCGCGCAACAGATTCACGACCATAGCCCCCTGACTTCATCCCGGTTCAAGGCCAGCCACTGCAAGGCAATGATGGTTGCCGCATTGGCGATCAGCCCATCGCGCACTGCCTGCAGCGCATCCTCGAACGCCCAGACCTTCACGCGAATATCTTCGCCCTCTTCCTCCAGGCCATGCAGACCGCCCGCCCCAGCGCTGTCGCAACGCCCAAGATACAAGTGCACGTATTCATCACTGCCGCCTGGGGACGGGAAATACCGCGTCATCGGCCACAGTGTATGAAGCTTCAGCCCAGCTTCCTCCTGCGCCTCGCGGTGTGCAACTTCTTCTGGCACTTCCTCTTTATCGATCAGACCAGCGACCAGTTCGATCAGCCAAGGGTTGGCAACCTTGCCCAGCGCGCCGACGCGGAACTGCTCGATCAGCACGACTTCGTCACGCTGGGCGTCGTAGGGCAACACACACACGGCATCGTGGCGCACGAACAATTCGCGGCTGATCTCCCGGCCCATGCCACCGGCGAACAGTTCATGGCGCAGGCGTACCCGGTCGAGCTGGTAGAAGCCCTTGAAGCAGTTCAGCCGCTCGACGATCTCGACGTCCTTGGGCACAGTGTTCAGCGTATCTGACATGGGAATCCTCATAACCTCGTGTACCGCATCGCGCCATCCTAACCTGCGCACCGTCGTGTTTCACCCCTTTAAAGATAGCGCCCTGGCTGCGAGGATAGACAGCCTGCTGATGTATTGAGCTTAGTGGCGAACTGAAGGCCATGCCGACGGTCCAAGCCCGATTACCTTTGCCTTACAAGGATCATCATGACGCTTGTGAAACTGACTACCGTGGCCGTGCTGGCCCTGGCCCTGGGCGCCTGTCAAAGCTTGTTCCAGCCCAATATGCGCACGCCACTGGAGGTCAAGCGCGACCGCTGGGAGCACATTAAGCCCGGTTGCAATACGGCCGATTGCCCGCTGGTCAATATCGACACCATTCACTTCCCGGCCAATCCAAAACTGGACGCGATCGTCGAGAAACGTCTGCTGCAGATGACCCAGGATAACGAGCGCGACGCCCTGCCGACTTCGCTCAAGGCCTATGAAGACAAATTCATGGCCAGCGCCGAAAGCCGACACAGCAGCTACCTGCAAGCCAAGGTACGCGAGCAGCATGACGGACTGGTGATCATCGAGCTGTCCAGCTACCTGGACACCGGCGGCGCCCACGGTATGCCGGGGCGTGGCTTCATCAACTATTCGCGCCAGCAGGACAAGGTCCTGACCCTGCAGGACATGCTGGTACCGGGCCAGGAAGCGACGTTCTGGAAGACCGCCGAAGAAGCCCACAAGGGCTGGCTGATCAGCACAGGCATGGACAAGGACGCCGAGTTCGTCAAGACCTGGCCGTTCCGCCAGACCCCGCACATCGCCCTGACCTACGGCGCGGTGGTCCTCAAGTACGAAGTGTATGCCATCGCCCCGTATTCCATGGGCCACATCGAACTCAAGATCCCTTACCCGCGCCTGAACGGCATCATCAAGCCGGAGTTGTTTCCCGGTCGCGGCTGACGGACGGCGCCGCCATCCAGTACACACACCCTGCCAGCAGCAAGGCCGGCAGGGTCGAGCCGACATCCGCGGCGTAGTGGGCCAGCAGGTGATAAGTGGCGACCCCACAACCCCAGGCGACCAGCGCCCGCCAGTGCAGGCTGTGGATCGGGCTGGCATCACTGCGGCGGCGACGCACGATGAAGTGATCGACCAGCACCACACCGAACAACGGGGCGAACACCGAACCTATCAGCAACAGGAAGTTCTGGTACTGCGCCAGCGGCGCGAAACAGGCGATCAGGGTGCACAGCACGCCGATGGCCAGGGCCAGGTGCTCGACCTTGAGGCGAACCAGCAGGCCAGTGGAAACCGCCGCCGAGTGGATGTCGGCGAACGCTTTTTCCGACTCATCGAGCAGGATCAGCAGCAGCGGAATCCCAAGGCCGGCACCGGCCAGCGCCAGCAACAAGGTGTTGACCTCCCCCGCCGGGGCAAAGGCCAGGGTGTACGCCACGCCGAGGCTCATCATCCATACGTTGCCCACGAAATAGCCCAGCGCCGTGCCGATGAAAACCCGACTGGCATGGCGGCTGAACCGTGAATAGTCGGCAATCAGCGGCAGCCACGACAGCGGCATGGCGATGGCGATATCGATACCCACGGCCAACGACATCGAACCATCGCCGGCACGCGCCCAGAGGGCGGCAAGATCCGCCTTGGCAAACAGGTTCCAGGTCAGCCACAGGCAGGCGCCGAGCAACAGCCAGATACCCCACTTGCGCAGGATCTTGCGCACGAAGGTCAGCGGACCGCTGACGGCTAGCAGGGTGGCCAGGGCACCAAAGCACAAGGTCCAGAGCAGTGGGTTGGTCAGCGCACTGTCCTCGCCGAATGCGCGGGCGCCCAGGAGGCTCGCGGCATCTCGCATGACAATGATTTCGAACGAACCCCAACCGATCAGTTGCAACAGGTTGAGCAGTGCCGGCAGGCGCGCGCCGTCACGCCCCAGGCTACGGCGCAAGGCAGCCATGGACGAAAGGCCCGTGTCGCTGCCGATGACGCCGACGGCTGCCAGCAGCAGAACCCCCACGCTGGTGCCGAGGATAATTGCCAGTATCGCGTTGGCCAGGCCAAGGCCGGGGCCGAGCAAGGCACCGGTCTGCAGGACCATCAGGCCGATACCGAGGGAAAACCACAGGGAACACAGATCGCGACCACTGAGGACGCGTTGTTGGGTGGTGACGGGAAAGTCGGGGGAGAATTGGCTGGGAGTGCTCACAAAAGGGATCTCGACAGGGAGAGGTTTGTTGTTTTTTAGGGCCCTGTCGCGGGGCAAGTCCGCTCCCACTGGAGCGGGCTTGCCCCGCGATGCAGTTTTAAACCTTCTTGTACAACTGGCTGCCTTCCTGGCGGAACCGCTCGGCCTGCTCGCGCATGCCGTCCTCGACGGCCACATCCACCGCGTCGATGCGCTGGTTGGCGGCGTACTCACGCACTTCCTGGGTGATTTTCATCGAACAGAACTTTGGCCCGCACATCGAGCAGAAGTGGGCGACCTTGGCCGAGTCCTTGGGTAGCGTCTCGTCATGGAACGAGCGCGCCGTGTCCGGATCCAGGCCCAGGTTGAACTGGTCTTCCCAGCGGAACTCGAACCGCGCCTTGGACAAGGCGTTATCGCGGATCTGCGCCCCCGGATGGCCCTTGGCAAGGTCGGCGGCATGGGCCGCGATCTTGTAGGTGATGATGCCGGTCTTGACGTCATCCTTGTTCGGCAAGCCCAGGTGTTCCTTGGGCGTGACGTAGCAGAGCATGGCGCAACCGAACCAGCCGATCATCGCCGCACCGATACCGGAGGTGATGTGATCGTAGCCCGGGGCAATGTCGGTGGTCAGCGGGCCAAGGGTGTAGAACGGCGCTTCGTCGCAGCATTCCAGCTGCTTGTCCATGTTCTCCTTGATCAACTGCATCGGCACATGGCCCGGGCCTTCGATCATGCACTGCACGTCATGCTTCCAGGCGATCTTGGTCAGCTCGCCGAGGGTTTCCAGCTCGCCGAATTGCGCGGCATCGTTGGCGTCGGCGATCGAGCCCGGGCGCAGGCCATCGCCCAGCGAGAAGCTGACGTCATAGGCCTTCATGATTTCGCAGATTTCGTCGAAGTGGGTGTAGAGGAAGTTCTCTTTGTGATGCGCCAGGCACCACTTGGCCATGATCGAACCACCGCGGCTGACGATACCGGTGACACGCTTGGCCGTGAGCGGCACATAGCGCAGCAGTACGCCAGCGTGGATGGTGAAGTAGTCCACGCCCTGCTCGGCCTGCTCGATCAAGGTGTCGCGGAACAGCTCCCAGGTCAGGTCTTCGGCCACACCGTTGACTTTCTCCAGCGCCTGGTAGATCGGCACGGTGCCGATCGGCACTGGCGAGTTGCGGATGATCCACTCGCGGGTTTCATGGATGTGCTTGCCGGTGGACAGATCCATGACGGTGTCCGAGCCCCAGCGAATGCCCCAGGTGAGCTTGGCCACTTCTTCTTCGATCGACGAGCCCAGGGCGCTGTTGCCGATGTTGCCGTTGATCTTCACCAGGAAGTTGCGGCCGATGATCATCGGCTCCAGCTCCACGTGGTTGATGTTGGCCGGAATGATCGCGCGACCGCGGGCGATTTCCTCGCGGACGAATTCGGCGGTGATTTCTTTCGGGATGCTGGCGCCGAAGCTGTGCCCGGCGTGCTGCTGCGTCAACAGGCCAGCGGCGCGGGCCTCCTGCAGCTTCATGTTCTCGCGGATGGCGACGTATTCCATCTCGGCGGTGATGATGCCTTGGCGCGCGTAGTGCATCTGGCTGACGTTGGCGCCGGCCTTGGCCCGGCGCGGGTTGCGCACGTGGGCAAAGCGCAGCTTGGTCAGCTCGGCATCGGCCAGGCGTTGTTGGCCGAAGTTCGACGACAGGCCTTCCAGGCGCTCGGTGTCACCACGGGCATCGATCCAGGCCGAGCGGACATCGCCCAGGCCCTTGCGCACATCGATGACGACATCAGGATCGGTGTAGGGGCCGGAGGTGTCGTAGACCAGCACCGGGGCATTGGGCTCGCCGCCGAAGTCGGTGGGGGTGTCATCCAGGCTGATTTCGCGCATGGGTACGCGGATATCCGGGCGCGAGCCTTCGACATAGATTTTGCGCGAGCGGGTGAACGGCTGTACGGACTGTTGATCGACCTGGGCCGACTCACTCAGATTGGCGTATTTTTCTTGTTTACTCATCACAGGCTCTCCAGACGGCTTCCTAGCAGTGGAATGTCGGGGAGAACCTGAAAGGCACGGACGCACCAAGGACGGTGCTGTGCCAAATGCGCGGTGATGCCTGCAGCTGCAACGGCTGACTCGACATTCCCGGACCTGGCACAAGAGACTCGCCGGGAAAGCGAGAAATCTTGTTCCCTACGCAGGCGCTAACCTGATCAGGTTCAACGGGATCCGGATTATCCGATCTCAGCCTCAACGCAAGGCACCCCGACAAGAACGCGCCCAGTCTAGACTGGAGTCGCCTGCAAAGCCAACAGTACAAGCACGGCCACGATAAATGGCGCAAATGGCAGATTGTTGCAAAGTGTCCGCGCATCTACACTCACCGGTTCAGAAACACTCAATTGTTCAAGGATCGCCCTATGCTGCGCAAACTTTCACTGGCCCTTGCCGTGTCTTGTGCTACCAACGGAATGGCCTGGGCAGCAGATGTGCCCTTGTCGGCAAAGACCGACCTGGTCAGCGTCTACCAGGAAGCTGTGAACAACAACGCCGACCTCGCCGCTGCCCGCGCCGACTATGGCGCCCGCAAGGAAGTGGTACCCCAGGCCCGAGCCGGCCTGCTGCCGAACCTCTCGGCCGGTGCCGATATGATGAACACCCGCACCAAGATCGACACTCCCTCGGCAACCGCCAGCCGCAGCGGCAACTCGTGGCAGGCCACGCTGGCGCAGCCGGTGTTCCGTGCCGATCGCTGGTTCCAGTTGCAAGCCGCCGAGGCGGTCAACGAACAGGCAGCGCTGGAGCTGTCGGCCACCGAGCAGAACCTGATTCTGCAAACCGCGGAAAACTACTTCGCCGTGCTGCGCGCCCAGGACACCCTGGCCTCGACCAAGGCCGAGGAAGCGGCTTTCAAGCGCCAGCTCGACCAATCCAATGAGCGTTTCGACGTGGGCCTGTCCGACAAGACCGACGTGCTGCAGTCCCAGGCCAGCTACGACACGGCGCGGGCCAACCGCATCGTCGCCCAGCGCCAGGTGGACGACGCCTTCGAGGCGCTGATCACCCTTACCAACCGCTACTACAACTCGGTACAGGGCATCGTCCACACCCTGCCGGTGCAGGTACCGATCCCGAACGATGCCAAGGCCTGGGTCGAAACCGCCGGCAAGCAGAACCTCAACCTGTTGGCGACCAACTATGCGGTCGACGCGGCCGAAGAAACCCTGCGCCAGCGCAAGGCCGGGCATGCGCCAACAGTCGATGCGGTAGCGCGTTACCAGAAAGGCGACAACGACAGCCTGGGCTTCACCAACCCCAACCCGGCTTTCGGAGCACCCGACTTCAGCGGTGATGTCGAGCAGACCAGTATTGGCCTGCAACTGAATATCCCGATCTACAGTGGCGGCCTGACCAGTTCCCAGGTGCGCGAGGCATACCAGCGCTTGAGCCAGACCGAACAACAGCGCGAAAGCCTGCGCCGCCAGGTGGTGGAGAACACCCGCAACCTGCACCGCGCGGTCAACACCGACGTCGAGCAGGTACAGGCGCGCAAGCAGTCGATCATCTCCAACCAGAGCGCACTGGAAGCCACTGAAATCGGTTACCAGGTCGGTACCCGCAATATCGTCGACGTGCTCGATGCCCAGCGCCAGCTGTACACCTCGGTGCGCGACTACAACAACACCCGCTACGACTACATCCTCGACAACCTGCGCCTGAAGCAGGCGGCGGGCACCTTGAGCCCGCAGGACCTGTCGGACCTGGCCCGGTACCTGAAACCGGACTACAACCCGGACAAGGACTTCCTGCCGCCTGACCTGGCTGCCGCGGCCAAGGCGAATTTCGACGCCAGGCCCTGAACCCATCGCAGGCAATGCCGGCTCCTACAGCATTGGAGTGGGAGCCGGCATTACGCTAGCGAATCAAGCGCCCCAACCCCTCCAGCAACCGCTGCAAGGCGCCCTGGTTGGCCTGCATTACCGCCCGCCCCGCTTCGCCCATGCGCAGCGCATCCTGCGGCAGCTCGATCAAGCGCTGCACCTGCGCCTTCAATCCCTGGGCATCCTCCACTTCCTGCAGCGCCCCGGCTTCGCGCAACATCGCTGCGATCTCCAGGAAATTGAACAGGTGCGGGCCACTGAGCACCGGCAATGACAGCGCCGCCGGCTCCAGCAGGTTGTGCCCGCCATTGGGCACCAGGCTGCCGCCGACAAAAGCGATATCGGCCAGGGCATACAGGAACAGCAACTCACCCATCGTGTCGCCCAACAGCACCGCCGTTTCTTCGCTCACCGGCTCGCCACTGGAACGGCGGCAGGTCGGGAACTGTGCACAGCACAATTCGAATACCGCGTTGAAACGTTCCGGGTGGCGCGGTACCAGGATCAGCAATGCATCGGCATGCTGGGCGAGCAACTGGCGGTGGGCGGCGAGAATAACTTCATCTTCGCCTTCATGGGTGCTGGCGGCGATCCATACCGGACGCTGGCTGGCCTGCCACTGCGCCCGCAGATCCCGTGCACGGGGCAGCAGTTGTTCGTCGATGCGCAAATCGAACTTGATCGAGCCGGTCACTTGCACACATTCCGGGCGAGCGCCCAGTTGGCGGAAGCGCTCGGCCTCGACTTCTGTCTGCACGGCTATAAAGCTCATCTCGCCCAGCATCGGCCGGGTCAGCCCGGCAAAGCGTGCATAGCCGCGGGCCGAGCGCTCGGACAAGCGCGCATTGGCCAGGGCCACCGGGATGCCGCGCTTGGCACATTGATGAATGTGGTTGGGCCACAACTCGGTTTCCATGATCACTGCAAGCCGGGGCTGGATATGGTCGAGGAAGCGCCCGGCTGCCCAGGGCAGGTCGTAGGGCAGGTAGCAATGCTGAATCCGCGGTTCGTCGGCGAACATCGCCCGCACGCGCTCGGAGCCGGTCGGGGTCATGCAAGTGATGGTGATCGGCAGCTGTGGATGAGCCTTGAGCAGCGCGCGAATCATCGGCGCGGCGGCAATGCTTTCGCCCACCGACACGGCATGCACCCAGATCCCGCCCTTGGCCATACTCGGCAGGTTGAGGGCAAAGCGCTCGCCGATGCGTTGTGCATAGGCAGGAGCCTTGCGTGAGCGCAAGAACAGGCGCAGCGCAACCAGCGGCAGGCCCAGGTGAAACAGCAGGGAATATAGAGTTCTGTTCATGGCGCCAAAGTGTACTAGCCAATGGCGCGCAAGTGCACTGCGAAGCGCTCGGCCAACCACTGTGCAGCAGGCCCGAGGGGCTCATCGCGTCGCCAGACCAGCTCGACCACCAGCGGCGGTGGCGTCCACTCACTGCTCAGCTCGACCATCTGCGCATGGTAAGTCGGATACTGCACCACATGCCGGGGCAACCAGGCCCAACCCAGGCCGCGCATCAACAGCTCGGCTATCGCGTAGAAGCTGTCGGCCCGCCAGATCTGCGGGCTGATCGGCTCGCCCCCTGGGTAACCGCTCTCTTGAGGGGTGATCAATAACTGCCGATGCCTGGCCAATTGCTGGCGATTGACGCGAGGCAACCGCGCCAAGGGGTGGTTCACAGCGCATACCGTGACCATCTCAACTTGCCCCAGGGCCTGTCGCTCAAGCGCCGGCGGCATGCGCTCATGGTGGAACAACAAGCCGAGGTCCGCACGGCGCTCCACCAGTTTGCGCGCCACGTCGCCCTGGGCCCCGCTGGCCAACTGCACCTCAAGCAAGGGGAAGTGCTGGGCCAGTTCATCGAGGCTGTCGATCACCGGCTGATAGGGCATGGCTTCGTCCTGGGCCACTCGCAGCTGCGCTTCCTGGCCGCGCATCAGCGCCAGCGCCCTGCCGTCCAGGCGCTCGCACTGACGCAACAGTTCGCGGGCATCCTCCAGCAAGGCGGCCCCTGCTTCCGTCAGGCGCGGCTGACGGCCGCTGCTGCGCTCGAACAGCGTAATGCCAAGATCCGCTTCCAGCAGTGCAATCGCATTGCTCACCGCCGATTGGGCCTTGCGCTGTGAACGGGCAACCGCAGAAAAAGAGCGTTGCTCGGCCACGCCCACGAACAGCCGCAGTTGCTCGAGGTTCCACTGTTCGGCCATGTACCTATCTCCACAAAAGATAGGTAATGACTTTACCCCATCCAACCTTGCTCTAGAATGCCCAGCCAGAACAGAGGACTGCCCCCATGAATGCCTATACCTACCTGGCCATTGCCATCTGCGCCGAAGTCATCGCCACCGCCTCGATGAAGGCCGTGAAGGGCCTGAGCACACCCCTGCCCCTGCTGCTGATGGTCTGCGGCTATGCCGTGGCGTTCTGGATGCTGACCCTGGTGGTGCGCAGTATTCCGGTGGGTATTGCCTACGCCATCTGGTCAGGGTTGGGCATCGTCCTGATCAGCATCGCGGCATTGGTGATCTACGGGCAGAAGCTGGACCTCCCGGCCATGCTGGGCATGGCCATGATCGTCGGCGGCGTGGTGGTGATCCAGCTGTTCTCGAAAACCGCCGGGCATTGATCCGCTTCACAGGCTGTATACTGGGCGTCTGTCCAAGCTTGTGAGGTACATGCATGCCATCCGTTATTTCCACCGACGTCCTGATCGTCGGCGCAGGGGTCGCAGGCCTCTGGCTCAATGCTCGCCTGCGTCGCCTGGGTTACTCGACGGTGGTGGTGGAACGCGCCAGCCTCGGTGGCGAGCAGACCCTCAAATCCCAAGGCATCATTCACGGCGGCGCCAAGTACGCCCTGCATGGCGCCCTGACCGGCGCCTCCGAAGCGATCGCCGACATGCCGCGGCGCTGGCGCGAGGCCCTGGCTGGCAATGGCGAGCTGGACCTGTCCGGCGTCCGCCTGCTGTCTGAAGCTCATTACCTGTGGTCGCCAGGCACCCTGGCCGGCAACCTCACCAGCTTTTTCGCCAGCAAGGCCGTGCGCGGCCGGGTCGACCAGGTCAAGGGCGAGCAATTGCCCCCGGCCCTGCAGGATCGCGCCTTCAAGGGCAAGGTCTATCGCCTGGCTGAACTGGTCATTGATGTGCCAAGCCTGCTGACCCGACTGGCAGAACTGGCCGGCGACAGCCTTCTGGCAGGCCAACAGATCGAACCCCTGCAAGAAGCTGGCGAACTGGTCGGCCTGCGTGTCGATGGCCGCGAAGTCCGCGCCAAGCGTATCGTGCTCAGCGCCGGCGCGGGCAATGCCGCCCTGCTGGAAACCCTGGGCCTGAAGCAACCGGCCATGCAACGCCGTCCGTTGCACATGGTCATGGCCAAGGGTGCCAGCCTCAAGCCGCTATATGCCCACTGCCTGGGCGGCGGACCCAAACCGCGCATTACCGTTACCAGCCATCCGGCCGCTGATGGCCAGTGGGTCTGGTACCTGGGTGGCGACCTGGCCGAGGCCGACGGGGTCGCCCGCGAACCTGACGCGCAGATCGCTGCGGCGAAAAAAGAAGTCGCCAGCCTGCTGCCCTGGATCGACCTGAGCCAGGTGCGCTGGGCGACCGTGCGCATCGACCGCGCCGAACCTGCACAGTCTGGTCTGGTGCGTCCCGACAACGCTTTTCTCGCCGAGCAGGATCGCCTGCTGGTGGGCTGGCCGACCAAGCTGGCGCTGGCGCCGGACTTCGCCGACCGGGTGCTGGCCAACCTTGAGCGTGACGGCGTCAAGCCCACCAATAGCGCAGCCTTGCCTGACTTGCCCAAGCCTCCGATGGCGGTACCGGTCTGGGAGCAACTGCTGCCATGAGCCTGCCGACTCTTCACCCTTTTCACCGCCCCCTGGGCAGTACCGGCCTGCGGGTTTCTCCGCTGGGCCTGGGCACGGTCAAGTTGGGCCGCGACCAGGGGGTCAAATACCCCAACGGCTTCACCATCCCTGACGACGACCAGGCGCGGCTGCTGCTGGCCCAGGCTCGCGAGCTGGGCATCAACCTGATCGACACTGCACCCGCCTACGGCCGAAGCGAAGAGCGCCTCGGCCCGTTGCTGCGCGGCCAGCGCGAACACTGGGTGATAGTCAGCAAGGTGGGCGAAGAATTCGACGACGGCCAGTCTCGTTTCGACTTCAGCGCCGCTCACACGCGCTTCTCCATCGAGCGCAGTCTCCAGCGCCTGGAGACCGACCATATCGACCTGGTGCTGGTGCATTCAGATGGCAATGACCTGCACATCCTCGAGCACGAAGAGGTCTACCAGACCCTCGAAACTCTGAAACAGGAAGGCAAGATCGGCGGCTTCGGACTTTCGGGCAAAACGCTGGCAGGTGGATTGAAGGCACTCGAGCGCGGCGATTGCGCCATGGTCACCTACAATCTGAACGAGCAGGCAGAACGCCCGGTACTCGACTATGCCGCCGAACACGGCAAAGCGATCCTGGTAAAAAAAGCCCTGGCCAGCGGGCATGTCTGCCTGAGCCCTGGTGTCGACCCGGTACGCGCCAGCTTCGAATTGCTGTTTGCCCACCCCGGCGTGAGCAGTGCTATCGTCGGCACCATCAATCCTGTACACCTGGCACACAACGTGGCCACCGTTGCCGCCATACTGAGTAGCTGACGCCTGCGCCGCCGTCGCGGCCGACCCCAACGCAAGAAGGAGCCGACATGCCGCGAACGCTGATCCGCAAGAACCCGAGCAACTTCAAGACCCTACCCCTGCATGTCGAAGCCAGCCCCGAAGGGCTGTGCTACCAGAGCATCGGCATGCCGCTGAACTTTGCCCAGACCCAGCAACGGCGCAAGCAGATCCACCTGGCCGACAGCCAGCGCTTCGCCGTCGAGCTGGCCAACCTGGGGGTCTCGGTGCGCCTGACCCTGCATTGGCAGAACCGCGACTACTGGGTACTGGTCCGCCAGCGCCGCCAGGACCGCGGCGATGTAGTGTTGAAACTGATTTCAGGCTATGTGCCGGCCCAGGAACTGAACCTGCCGTTGCACACCGCGATCCAGGAAGTCGCCGAGGAATGCCTGCTGGAAACTCCGGAAGGCTGGCTCGGCGGGCGCTTCAACGATACCTGGCTGCCAGCGCCCTACGCCGACGCCCTGCACTACCGCGAAGCCCTGCCCTTTGTGCTTACACCGCAGTCAGGTGCCGCACGGCCGGTACGCTGCGCCAACCTGCAACTGCTCGAACGCCCGCGTGCCTACGTTCACCTGCCCACCGCTTCACTTCAGCTGATCTACGACCTGCGCCTGCAGGTGCCGCGTGAGGCCAAATCCCTGAGCCTGTTTCATGTCGATGAGCGGCTGGAAGGCGATCAGTTGGTGGCTCGGCTCAACCGCAGTCGCCCCGACCTTTACCTGATGCCCCTGGAAGACGGCCATCCACGGCCCGAGCTGTATACCTTGAAGAAGGACCGCCTGGTGCCCGCAAGCACCCGCGGCCTGTACCTGGCCGAAAGCTTTGCCCGGCAGGAAGGCTGGCTGGTGAAGGATGAGCGGATTCGCTGGAAGGATTGGGTCAGCCAGCAGGGGCTGGCAACGCCTAGACCGGATTCCGGATTGCAGCGGCTGACAGGCAAGGCGCGGGAGTTGCTGCAGATGGCGCGGGGCGGGTTGCGCAAGTAAACCAATCGCGGGGCAAGCCCGCTCCTAACTGTAGGAGCGGGCTTGCCCCGCGATGCGCACATCAGTGCTTGCGAATCTTCTCGACGATGGCGGTAGTCGAGCTGTTCTCGACAAGCCCCAGCACTTTTACCGTACCGCCGTAGGCCTTGACGATGTCAGCGCCAACCACCTGGTCGATCCCGTAGTCACCACCCTTGACCAGCACGTCTGGCTTGACCTGGCTGAGCAGGTTTTCCGGCGTACCTTCCGGGAAGCTGATGACCCAGTCCACTGCACCAAGACCTGCCAATACCGCCATGCGGCGGTCAACGCTGTTGATCGGGCGGCCCGGGCCTTTGAGGCGGCTGACCGACGCATCGTCGTTGACCGCAACGATCAGGCGATCACCCTGGGCGCGCGCCTGCTCCAGATAGGTCACGTGACCGGCATGGAGGATGTCGAAGCAACCGTTGGTGAAGACGATCTTTTCGTTATGGGCACGGGCGTCGTCAATGGCCAGCAACAGTTGGTCAAGGCTCAGCACACCGCGTTCCGAACCTTCCTCGCGCTGGATGGCACGACGCAGCTCTGGCGCGCTGATGGCTGCGGTACCCAGCTTGCCGACCACGATGCCAGCTGCCAGATTGGCAAGGCCAACAGCGTGTGGCAGGTCTTCACCGGCAGCGATCGCTGCGGCCAGGGTCGAGATCACCGTGTCGCCGGCACCGGTGACATCAAAGACTTCACGGGCACGGGCCGGCAAATGCAGCGCCGGATGCTCGGGGCGCAGCAAGGTCATGCCGTGCTCGCCGCGGGTCACCAGCAAAGCCCCCAGCTCCAGCTCGTGCATCAGTTGGCCACCCTTGGCCACCAGCTCGGCTTCATCGGTGCAGCGACCGACGATAGTTTCGAACTCGCTGAGGTTTGGAGTGATCAGGCTGGCACCACGATAGATCGAGAAATCCTTGCCCTTGGGATCGGCAAGTACCGGAATGCCCTTGGCCCGCGCCGCCTGGATCAGGGCTTGATGGTTTTTCAGGGCGCCTTTGCCGTAGTCGGACAACACCAGCACCTTAACGCCTTCGAGCAGGGTGTCGACTTCGGCACCCAGCGACAGCGGGTCGGTGGCAAAGGGTTCTTCGAAGTCGATACGCAGCAATTGCTGGTGACGGCTCATGACCCGCAGCTTGACGATGGTCGGCTGGTGCGCGATGCGCTGGAAGATCGAGCGAACGCCGGCGGCCTGCAGGCTGTTGGCCAGGCTCTCGGCAGCTTCATCCTGGCCGGTAACCCCGACCAGGGACGCCGGAGCACCCAGCGCGGCGATGTTCAAGGCGACGTTGGCCGCACCGCCGGGACGGTCCTCGATCTGTTCGACCTTGACCACCGGCACCGGGGCTTCAGGCGAGATCCGTGAGGTACCGCCATGCCAGTAGCGGTCGAGCATGACATCGCCCACCACCAGTACCGGGGCTTGATCGAAACGCGGCATGGACAACTTCATGGGCAACCCATATATACAAAATTAACAGGGGCAGGATATTAGCACAGGCAAGACGAAGGCTTGTTTACAGCCTTGCCCGCGGACTCTCCACAAGTATGCGAACGGGGCCCAGAACGGGCCCCGTAGACAGGTCAGGTGATATCGGCCTTGGCCGGCTCGTCCAGGCCCATGGCATGCAACCTGGCGTAATAGCCATTGGCGGCCAGCAACTCGGCGTGGGTGCCACGCTCGACCAGCTTGCCCTGGTCCATGACCAGGATCATGTCCGCCTTCTCGATGGTCGACAGGCGGTGGGCGATAACCAGCGTGGTTCGGCCCTTCATCACATGATCGAGTGCCGCCTGGATATGGCGCTCGGACTCGGTGTCCAGCGCCGAGGTGGCTTCGTCGAGGATCAATAACGGCGCGTTCTTGAGCAAGGCCCGGGCAATCGCCAGGCGCTGGCGCTGGCCGCCAGACAACAGCACGCCGTTCTCGCCGACCTGGGTATCGAAGCCCTGTGGCAACTGTTCGACGAAATCCTTGGCATAGGCATCGGCCGCGGCAGCTTCGATTTCCGCACGCGGCGCACCGGCCAGGTCGCCATAGGCAATGTTATTGGCCACGGTATCGTTGAAAAGGGTGACATGCTGGGTCACCTGGGCCACATGGCGGCGCAGGTTGCGCAAGCGATAGTTTTCGATCTCGACACCGTCGAGCAGGATCTGGCCCTGGTCATGATGGTAGAAGCGCGGGATCAGGCCCGCCAGGGTCGACTTGCCGCTGCCTGAGCGCCCCACCAGGGCAATCATCTGCCCTGGCTCTGCAGTGAAGGAAATATCCGACAGCACCTGACGCTCGGTACCGGGATAGGTGAAGCTGAGGTTGCGCACTTCAAGGCGACCGACGACACGGTCCAGCTCTACCGTACCGTTGTCGACTTCAGGCGCCTCGTCCAGCTGCTCGAAGATACTTTCGGCACCGGCCAGGCCCTTCTGGATGGTGGAGCTCACTTCCGACAACTGGCGAATCGGCTTGGGCAGCAGGCCAGCCGCGGTGATGTAGGCGACCAGGTCACCCGCGGTGGCATCGCCACGCAGGAACAACACCAGGAACATCAACGCAGCCATGGCGGTGTAGATCACCAGTTGCAGCATAGGGGTATACACCGCGCCCGTCTTGGTCATGCGCAGCTGCTTGTCGGTGTTGCTCTGGCTGGCGTCGGCAAAACGCTTCTGCTCATAGCTTTCACCACCGAAACTGCGCACCACGCGATAGCCCTGAATAGTCTCGGAGGCCACGTGGGTGACATCACCCATCGCGACCTGGATCTTTTTGCTCTGCTTGCGGAATTTTTTGCTCGCACTCCCCACCATCACCGCAATGATCGGCAGGATCGCCAGCATCACCAGGGTCAGCTTCCAGTTCATCCACAGCAGGTAAATGAACAGGAACACCACGGTCAGGCCTTCGCGGATCACCACCTTGATGGCATCGGTTGCCGCGCCGGTGACCATGGTGACGTTGAAGGTGATACGAGAAATCAGGTGACCGGAGTTGTGGTTGTCGAAATAGCGGTTGGGCAGCACCAGCAACTTGTTGAACAACTCGACCCGCAGGTCGTGGACCAGGCCCAGCGAAACCTTGGCCAGGAAGTAGTTACCCAGGAACGACCCCAGCCCCTGCCAGGCCGCGATCAGCACGATCAGCAGCGGCACGGCCTGCAGCAATTGCAGATCCTTGAGGTAGGGCACGGTGGGGAACAACACCGCCTGAGGGTTGCTCAAGCCGTCGACGAAATACTTGAGGATCCCGGCCAGCATTGGCTGGGTTGAGGCAAAGATCACGAAACCGACGATACTCAGCATGAAAATGCCGATGTACGGTTTCACATAGCTCAGCAGCCGGAAGTAGATTTTCAGGCTGGAGCTGCTCTGCTGCTCCGCCTTTAGCGGTGTTTCGGCCATCGTCGAGCTCGCTGTTCAGATTGAACCGGAAATTTTATCACAGCCCGGACGGCGGGCATGCACCCACACTAGTGCAAACGCCAACCCCACCGGCAACCAACTGATGAACCACTCGGCCCGAGGCGTTCCAGTGAGGCTAGCAGCATCGAACTGCATGGCCAGGGTAGAAAACAGCCACAGGCCCATCATGCCCTTGCCAAAAGGAGTCGAACGCGCACGCCAGATTTCGCGCAAGGCACACAGCCAGAGTCCCAGCCACAACAACATCCCTGTGACACCCAGTTGAACGGCAACATGGGTAAACATATTGTGCGCGTGATCGAATTGCTGACCGACCGCCGAAACGGTGTAGGAAGACCCAAGCCCCAGTCCGCCCCATGGATGCTGTGAAATCAGTTGTAAAGTGGCTTGGAAAATTTCCAATCGAAAGGAGGAACCACGCTCCATGATTAGTGCATGCAATAAGGCAAATGCCATCAGAGAGGCCCCCGTGGCTGCTGCCGCAATCAGGTAGCTCTTGCGATCCCGACACCATATAGGCATCGCGACCAGGGAGATCAAGCACCCCAAAGCGGCGCCACGGCTCTGGGAGAAGACCAGGAATGCGCCGAGGCACGATAGCGACAGTGCCCAGATCACTTGAAACCATCGTTCCTGTGGAGGCCAATGAAGCATCCAGACGATTGCCGCAGCAACTACATACGCCCCCAAAATCGGATGAGACAATTCGCCAATGCCATACAGCCGGAAAATCCAAGGCTGCCCCTGTACGCCGTAGAATTGGATGATTGAGTAGAACGAAGCAACGCCAAGCCCAACACCGCCCCACTGCATTAGCCTGATCAGATGGTTCTCTCCAGCGCTGGCAAGCAATGGGAAAAACAACAGAAAAACCGCTATGTACAATAACCGTTTGAGCTCTCGCCCAACCTCTTCACTACTCCCCCAGAGCAGGCTTATTGCCGACCAGCTCGCCAGCAGAATCACTGAGACACACAACGCACGCTGAGCATTCCAGACCTCAACCAGAACCCCACGCGCCGACCATAAAAGCACCAGAGTCGGCAACCAGAGGAAGGCCACCAGCCCCTGTTGATAGATCTTGTTGCTCGGCGCCAGGGCAATGGCCACCAGAAACCAGAGAAAGCCAATCGCCAGCCAGGCCTGCGCCCAGCGCCTTGCGTACATCATGTGTATCCCCATCAATTGAACAACACCGCCATGGTGCATCGGTAAACTTTTCGGCATTATGGCCGGTCTTTTCGCTAGCCCGTTGAAGGCCCTATTCATGCAATGTTCCCGGCTTCCCCAGGTCGACTTCAACCAGCTCATCCTCGGTGCCAAGGTGCTCGAGGCCGACAGCTATGGCGCCAAAGTGTACCTGCTAAACGATGGCAACATCCTCAAGCTCTTCAGGCGCAAGCGGTTAATTTCATCTGCACTGCTGCGACCTTACTCGCTGCGCTTCATCGACAACGCGAAGCGGCTGGAGAAAAAGGGGATTCCTACGCTGAAGGTATTGAAGTACTACAAGCTGGACGCGCCAGGGATGACCGCAGTGCTGTATCAGCCGCTGCCCGGTGAAACCTTGAGCCAATTATCCCGCAAGGACGGCTTCAGCTGGCAGGAGCGCCTGCCGGAGCTTGTGGCACTGGTACGCAAACTACACACGTCGGGGATCTATTTTCGGTCATTGCACCTGGGCAACATTGTCGTCACCCCTGACCAGGAGATGGGACTGATCGACGTCGCGGACATGCGCTTCATGCGGGCGCCGCTGTCCAATCGCATGATCCGACGCAACGTGCAGCATTTTGCCCGCTACATCGCCCGGGAACGGCTTGAAGACCAGTTTCCCCTGGCCGAGCTGGAACGTGCCCTGCTGGGCTGACGCTCAGGACGCTCGAAGCAATGCATTGGAGGTCTGGCTGAAGCGCTGCCAGACCTGCTCTGGCGCAAGCGCCTGATATTGGGCCTGGGCCACCCGGCCACGATCACAGGCCACGCTCTCGATGATCGCCCGCCCCCAGGCCTCGATATCCCCGACAGGGGCGTAGCGACCCGCGTCGCCCAACTGCTCGTGAAACACCGACAGGTCGCTGCACAAGACCGGCACATCGGCCATCACAGCCTCTTGCAGCACCAGCCCCAGCCCTTCGGAGCGCGAGGGTATCAATACCCAGTCGAATGCCCGGTACAGATGGGCCAGGCCATTACAGTGCCCTTGCAGGGTAACCGCCTCCCCAAGGTCCAGCGCCTGGATACGCGACTCAAGCAGCGACCGCTCGTTGCCATCGCCCAGAATCACCAGGTGCAAATCAGGCTGTTGCCGACGGGCCAGCGCAAAGGCATCAAGCAAATAATCGAACCCCTTGCTATCGACCAGTCGCCCCACCGCCCCCAGCACCGGGCCGCCGTCGAGCGGCAAACCGAGCGCCTGTCGGGCGGCGGCCCGGTCCAGTAATCTCTGACGAAAGCTGGCCGGTTCAAGCGCCGAGCGCAGCACCTGCACCGGCATACCAAGATCTTGCTCTAGCGCATTGGCAAGCGTCTGGGACACTGCCACAAGCGTCACCTGGGAAGACTGGAAGCTGCGCAGCAAGCTGATATCACCGCGGTGCAACCGCGTCTTGCCATGAAACACGACGGCCGCCCGCACATGAGGCAGTTGGCGCAGCACCGGAAGTACCAACCGGGAGACCCCGAGGCCGTCGAGCAACACCACCTCGGTACCGGCCTGCTTCAGCGCGTCGTGAAAGCGCCCACGCATCCAGGGTTGCAGCAGCTTCCAGAAATGTCGGCCCTTGAGCAGGCGCTGGGACAGCTGCCATTCACGCGTCTCGCCGACACTGCAGCACGGGCCGTGACCTTGCAGCAGCCAACTGCTGATGGCAGCACCAGGCCCTGCCTGGGAAAGAATTTGCTGGTGCACCTTGTGCACCGAGACGTACGGCGCGCCGCCAGCCCACATGATGTTGACGATATTCACGGGGTCAATCCCCCTGCTTCGGTATAGACAACAAACATATAGGCCGAATCAATGCGCAAAAAAGCCAACCCCCAATCCGAGTGCAATCCCGACTACCAGCATCACCGCCAGCTTGAACCGATCGCGCTGACGGCGTCGATCCTTGCGCCGACGCTCTTCGGGAAGGCTCACATGGGAGCCGAACCCGGTATGCAACACCGCGTCGCCTTCCAGGGTAACCCCTGTCAGGTTCAATTCGGCATAGCGCTTTGACAGTGCCTTTTCACCAGCATAGGCGGCAAATGGAGCGCAGCGTTGATAATCGCTCAGTCGACGCAAACCCGGGTTCAGCGAGAAACTTTGCCACTCCGGCTTGCTCGACAACAACGGGTAGCAAGGCACGCCGTTGATGATCTGACGCTCACCCAAGTGGATGTAGGGGCTGTGCAATTTCAGGTCATGGGCATAGCTGCGCAACCACACCTGCAACAACTGCGGGCTGACTTCGAGAATGCTGCGCGAGTCCTCGACGAACCCCGGCCGGTAGAACTCCCAGTCATCTTCGCAGTGGAAGACATAGGGCGTCTTGACTCGCTCGTAAGCCAGGTCGATCGATGCCAGCTGACCCAGTTTGGGGCGGTTGACGAACACCGTGGTATGGGGTTTCCAGTGCTCCGGAACCGCGCCATGCACCGCGTCATCGCCGGAGTCTTCGGTAATGAACACCTCGCGTATCGGTGCCGTATTGAAACGGTCGAAACTCTCCAGCGTAAGCTTGAGCAGGTCGAATCGCCCGCAACTGGTAACCACCAGGGTTACATCACTCTCTTCACTGAATCGCACCGGATTCCCTCCCCATGTACTGTATTTGGTTGCTCGAGACCTTGACGCAGGACAGCCGGCTCATAGGCCCAGTCTCAAACGCAAACGCTGCCAGCCGGTCAGGGCTGGACGGGGACGCAGAGGTGGCTGCATTTTTTCAACGATGCTACGACCCACTTGAGCGAAGCTGAATTGCGCGACCGCAAGATCACGACCGTTGCGACCGATTTCCTCGGCCAGGGCAGGGTCGGCGCGTAGCACTTTGAGCTTCTCTTGCAACTGCGCGATGCTGCCATACAGCACCACGTTGTGCATGTCTTTCAGACCCAGGGCGCGATTTTCTGCCTCGCCCTGGTCAAAGGCCAGCAGCACACAGCCGCAGGCCATTGCCTCGAAATTCTTGATCATGTATTCGCCCATGCCCACATCGGCACTGACGAAGTAGCGAATGCGGTTGAGCGTATCGCAATACTCTTCGCCGGACTTGGTCCGGGTCACCAGCAGGTTTTCCACCTGCGCCAGCTCGTCAAGCAGCGCCTTGCGCCCGCTGTAGGCCACGCTGTTGGTGCTGCCGACAAAGGCCAGCTCGATATCCCGCTCACGGCCCTGGTCGGCGAGCAACTGCTGGTCGTAGCCCTTGGGCACGAACTCGGCGTCGAAGCCCTCCTGACGCAAGCGCTCGCTGACCATGTAGCCGGAGCTGATCACCCGCGCCCACGGCAATTGGCGATAGTGCGCACTGAACTTGCCGGTGTACTTGCAGGGGATGTAGTTCTGATAGGCATCGTGCTCGAGGATGACCAGATTGGGCACCGTACGAATGAAGCCGACCTGACGGATTTCTTGCTTGAAACGCAGAAAAAACACGATCCGATCATACTTTTCGACGTCGACTTCGCGACGGAAATAGCTGCGCAGGTTGCGCTGATCGGCACTGCTGAGCCAGCGCAGATCGCAATCGCAATGGGCAGCCACACCGTCGTAGAGACGATCGAGGATTGCCCGTTGTTCTTTCTGCACCAGAAATAGAACTTTCATTGTCTTCCTTGCGGCCTTTGCTCGGCCGCTAACAGTCATGCGCCACGATCAGAGATCGCGTCGCCAGAACAATTCATGTCGACGTACAGCCTTGCGGAAAAACTCGTTATCGCCATAGGGCGATCCGCGCCGACCCGCCAGCCAACGTTGAAGCAGGCGCCGGATTCGACGCTTGAACGGCGCTGGGGGTTGCAGGTCATGCATCATCCCCAGGGCCATGGCCTTGTCTCGCTGAGTCGCCAGGTCCAGCACCAGGCTGTAGGGCGCCCCGGCATCCGCGCCTTCAAGGTGCGGCGGCAAGGCAATACCGGCACCGCTTTCACCCATGGGCCAGCGATCGTTGTCATGCAGGTGGTTGGCATAACCTAATATCACTTCAGGTTGCCACTCCAGGCCTTGCAGGGCTTGCAGCACAGCCGCCTGGGCGCAGATATGGTCGGGGTGCGGATCGAGCGTCGGGTGCGGCATTACCAGCACCTGCGGACGCGCCTTGAGCAACACCTCGCGCAAGTCTGCCAGCAGATTGTTCCAGGTGGGCGCACCATCCCGGTCGCCTGGCAGCAGCATCGGATTGAACTGACGGAACAGGCGGATATCGGCAAGCTCGGCTTCACGCGAGGCAACCGGTTGGTCAGGGTTGGCCTGCATGGCGGGCAACTGCAGACAGAAATACCCCAGCTGTACGCAATGCGCCTCGGGGATACCGGCCCAGCGCGGAACGGCAATACTGTCCCAGGCTCGCAGCCGCCCCTTGAGCCTGGCAGCTTCGGCCTTGGGCAGGCCCATCTGCTGGTAGTGCTCGGCTTCGATTTCACCGGCGGTCAGGGTCACCACCCAGGCTTCCTGCGCCTGGCTGTACAGGCCGTAGGCCGCAAGTTCGGCATCATCGGCATGCGGCGCGATAACCATGACTCGCTGCTGACGCAGGTCTTGAGCGGGAACCACCCACAGCGTCGCCTCAGTCGGCAGGCGGCAATGCTGGCCGCGCAGACGCAACACCCCGCTTGCCAGCGACTCGGCCATGCCGGTCAGGTTCAGGTAGCGCATGCCCATGACCCCGCGCTCGAAACCCTGACGGTCGTCGGCACCGAGCACCACGGCCGGATCCAGGAAACGTCCCAGCCAACGGCTTTTCAGGCGCAGCTGCAACACCAGGGTTTCATCCCCGGCGAGGTGCAAGGGCGATGGCAACTGCACAGTCCCGTCGGCCAGCTTGACCGGATGAGCGACGCACTCGGGCGGGAAGTCGTAGTGATAGTCTTCGGCAGGCGAGTAGAACAAATGGTCGGCGAACCAGGCTTCGTGGGCAATCCACAGCAACGGCAGGAGCAACAGCGGCAACCACCACTGTACAAGGATCCCCAGCGCAATCAGCAGAACCAGGCCGACCAGCAGCCCCAGCCGCTTGTTGCGCCGGTGCTGCTTGAGCAACTGCTGCTTGCGGCTCACACCTGAAATACCGGCACGGGATTGCACCAACGATCCTTGTACTCACGATCGGCGCGACCGAACGAGAAACGCAGCGGCTTGTTGCGCGCCCGGGCATCTTCCCAGGCCGCCTGGGTATTGAGGAAACTCAATACGCTGCCAGGGCTGAAGGCCTTGGTTTGCGGGTCAACGCCACCATTGATGTATTCGACGCTGATCCACTCCGGTGCCTCGACGCGGTATACCAGTTGAATGGCAATTGGCGCGTCGTCGAGAAACAGCACCGAGCCGATCAACAACTCGCGCAAGCGCTCGATGACATCGGCCATGCGCTCGGCGCCCGTCGCCGGGAACGCCCAGCGACGCTGGAACAGATCACAGTAGATTGCCGCCAGTTCAGCGCTACTGAAGTCAGTGACTGGCCGTACCTGGCCGCCCGCCTCTTCCAGCAACCTCAGTTCGCGGCGCTGGTTGTAGCGGAACTTCTTCGACAGGTCTTCAGGCGTACGTGCCATGGCCAGGGATTCGGCCTGCAGCTTCAGATTGGCAAAGCGCCCCTGATTGAGCTCGGACAGATAACGCCCGGCATGGCGCAGCGGCGCCTGTGCATCGACAGCCGCCGGCAGGATCAGCTCGGCATTCCCCAGGTCGTACAGGCCTTTCTTGCCGTGACGCTTGAGCACGTCCTTGGACAGAGCCAGGTGGCGACCCCAGGTCGGGATCGCTGCCTTGAGCTCACCGTTATGCTCCCAACCCAGATAGCGCACCGGAATCTGCGCCAGGTCCGCCAGTTGTCCAATCACCAGGGGATGCGTGGCGACGCTGCCACCGAATCGCTGCCAGGCCTGGGCGTAAGTAGGCGCATCGATCACCGACCAGCCGCGTTCGCGCCAGCCTTGAATATGGTTAAGCATCAAGCCTCCGCGGTCAGCGCGCGTACGTGCGGCAGTTGCCAGAACGCATCGCGCACGGCGCTATCGGAAAAACGCTCATGCAATCGCCCAAGCATGCGCTCGGCACACTCCTGGCGCTGGCCTTGGTCGAGCACGGCCAGGTGCTGCAGACCCTGCCCAAGGCGCTCGGCATCTCCCAGCGGGAACAGAATACCGACCCCCTCGACCACTTCCAGGGCACCGCCACACGCGGTGGCCAGCACTGGCACGCCAGCGACCATGGCTTCGAGCAGCACCATGCCGAACGGCTCGTGGTCGGAGCTCAGGGCAAACGCATCGAACGCCTTGAAGTAGCGGCGAGCGTCAGGCACCTGACCGAGAAAATCCACCTGTGCAGCGATGCCCAGCTCAGCCGCCAGCGCCTTGAGCGACTGCTCCAGGCGCCCCTTGCCCAGAATCGCCAGGCGCGCACCGCCCGGCAAGCCAGGCAATGCCTGGGCGAATCCACGCAGCAGGGTCGCCTGGTCCTTGTCGGGGTGCAGGCGGCCGACGTTACCGACGATCCACGCCTGCGGATCCAGGCCCAGGGCCTGGCGCGCCTCGCCGGCTGGCACCTGGATTGCCTGCAGCGCCTGGATATCGATACGGTTGTAGAGCGTCTGAATGCGCTCGGCCGGCCACTTGACCAGGCACTTGCGCATATCGTCGCGTACCGCATCGGACACCCCGAGCAGGCTCAGGCGCTGGCGAAACAGATTGGCAAACAGCTGGCGGCTGCTGCGCTGATAATCACCGAATGCATGATGCACACCGATTACCGGCAGACGACTGCCAAGCAGGGCAATGTAGATGGGCTTGAAGCGATGGGCGATGCAGAAACTGAAGTTGCGCGAGGCAACGATCCGGCGCATTGCACGGATCGCTCCCAGCTTGAGGCCACGAATGGCCTTGGAACTGAACTCCAGGAACAGCACTTCGTCAGACGCGCAACCAGCCGCTACCTCGGGGTCGGCGGCACCGGTCAGGAACACCGTGGTGACCTTGTAGCCGCTGCCGCTGAACAGGCTGGCGTACTGACGCGCGCAGTCCAGGAACGGACCGTCATAGCCGTGACAGAACTGCAGGACGCGCTTTTCAGCCCTGGACGTCATAAGAGTTCGCGCCGTCCTTGACTACCAGGATGTCTTCCATGATCAGGTACTGCAGGTCCGAGCCGAAGAACATGTTCAAGGCGTCGGTCGGCGAGCAGATCATCGGCTCGCCACGACGGTTGAGCGACGTGTTGAGCGAAACGCCGTTACCGGTCAGGTCTTCCAGCGCCTTCATCATGTCGTAGTAGCGCGGGTTGTACTCGCGCTTGAGCACCTGGGCCCGCGAAGTGCCGTCTTCATGGACGACTTCCGGCACGCGGGTCTTCCACTCTTCCGCCACTTCGAAGGTGAAGGTCATGAACGGTGCCGGGTGATCGATCTTGATCATCTGCGGGGCGACGGTGTCGAGCATCGACGGGCAGAAAGGCCTCCAGCGCTCGCGGAACTTGATCTGGTGGTTGATGCGGTCGGCAACGCCGGCAACGCTTGGGCAACCGATGATCGAACGACCACCGAGGGCGCGCGGACCGAACTCCATGCGACCCTGGAACCAGGCCACCGGATTGCCATCGACCATGATCTTGGCGATCTGCTCCGGCATGTTCTCGAGCTTGCGCCATTTCGGCTGGCTCGGGTGACGGGCACAGGCAGCGATTACATCCTCGTTGGAATACGCAGGGCCGAGGTAGACGTGTTCCATCTTCTCGACCGGTACACCACGGGCGTGGGACACATAGGCCGCGGCACCGACGGCGGTACCGGCGTCGCCGGAGGCCGGCTGCACGAACAGTTCCTTGAGGTCGGGACGGGCAATGATCTTCTGGTTGAGTTTGACGTTCAGCGCGCAACCGCCAGCGAAGGCCAGCTTGCCGGTTTCCTTGAGGATGTCACCCAGGTAGTGGTCGATCATCTGCAGGGCAATTTTCTCGAACAGTGCCTGCATGCTGGCCGCGTAGTGGATGTAAGGCTCGTCGGCGATATCGCCTTCGCGCTTGGGACCCAGCCACTCGATGAGTTTTGGCGAGAAGTAGAAACCCTTGCCCTTTTCTTTATAGCGACGCAGGCCGATGACGTTGGCGTAGTCGGTGTTGATCACCAGCTCGCCGTTCTCGAACGAGGCCAGGCGCGAGAAGTCGTACTTGCTGGCATCGCCATACGGCGCCATGCCCATGACCTTGAACTCGCCGTCGAGCATCTCGAAACCGAGGAATTCGGTGATCGCGCCGTACAGGCCACCGAGGGAGTCGGGATCGAAGAATTCCTTGATCTTGTGGATCTTGCCGTTTTCGCCGTAGCCGAAGAAAGTCGTGGCGTATTCGCCTTTACCGTCGATGCCGAGGATCGCGGTTTTTTCCTTGAAGCCCGAGCAGTGGTAGGCACTGGAGGCATGGGCCAAGTGGTGCTCGACCGGCTCGATCTTGACCTTCTTGGGGTCGAAGCCCAGTTGCTCCAGGCACCAGACGATCTTCTTGCGGTAGCGCTTGTAGCGACGGTTGCCCATCAGGATCGCATCGAGGGCGCGATCCGGGGCGTACCAGTAACGCTTGGCATAGTGCCAGCGGGCCTCGCCGAACAGGCTGATCGGGGCGAACGGGATGGCCACCACGTCAACGTCGGAAGGTTTGATGCCGGCCTGTTCCAGGCAGAACTTCGCCGATTCGTAGGGCATGCGGTTCTTTGCATGTTTGTCGCGCACGAAGCGCTCTTCTTCAGCGGCGGCAATCAGCTTGCCGTCGATGTACAGGGCCGCGGAAGGATCATGGCTAAGGGCGCCGGACAGGCCAAGAATCGTCAATGCCAAGGGTCTAGCCTCTTCAATCTGTAAAAATGCGCCCTGGCCCCGTGGGGCGAGCGGCAACGAAAGAGCGGGATTATAACGCAAAGCGTAGAAGCGGGCTTGCCCCGCGAATGCATACAGTCAGTCACACCGCATCGCGGGGCAAGCCCGCTCCTACAGCTGCTATTCGGCGATCAGCCAGTCCATCCGCCAACTGCCCTGGGTCTGCGCCAGCACCTGGGACAGCCACGGCAACAACTCGCGCAGTTCTTCTTCCAGGCCCCATGGCGGGTTGGCGATAGCGAGGCCCGAGCCGTTCAGGCCCTGAGGGCTGTCTTGTGGATGCACATAAAGCTCCACCCGCAGCAGCTTGGGCGCGCCAGTGCTGGTCAGGTCCTGGTAGAAACGCACCAACTGGCGCTGATCCTTGATCGGGTACCAAATCGCCGCGACAGTCTGGCGCATGCGACCGATGGTCTCTTTCATCGCCTGGGTGCAACGCTTGAGCTCGTCAGCCTGCTCGAACGGCGGGTCGATAAGCATCACCGCGCGTTTTTCCTGCACAGGCAACAGCGCACGCGGCACATGCCAACCCTCGCCCAGGTGCACGGCAACGCGCGGATCCTTCTTCATGTTGTCCTTGAGCATGCGCCCATCTTCGGGGTGCTTCTCGTTGAGCAACACGCGATCCTGCTGGCGGGCCAGCCGGCGAGCCAGTTCGGGCGAGCCCGGGTAGTAGCGCAGCTCGCCATCGGGGTTCATCTTGCGCAGGATGCGCAGGTAATCGGCGGTCACTTCCGGCAGGTCGTCCCGCCCCCAAAGCCGGCCGACACCTTCGATCCACTCACCGGTACGCGTCGCCTGGTCGCCCTGCAGGTCGTAGAGACCGAGGCCTGCGTGCGTATCGAGGTAGGCGAACGGCTGCTCCTTGCGCTCCATCAGCGCAATAAGACGGGTCAATACGAGGTGTTTGAAGACGTCGGCGTGGTTGCCGGCGTGGAAGGCGTGACGATAGTTCATGGCAACTCCTGCAAGACCGCGCAGTTTACCTTGTGATTCAGCCGGCGTCAGGAGCGCCCGGCCGAAACGACAACGGCCCGGCCTCTTGGGGAGGCCGGGCCGTTGCCAGCAGGGATTCAACCGTCGATCAATGACCGACCTTGAACGCCTCGTCTGCAGCTTCAAAGCGCGAAACCATCGAAGCCGAAGGGCTACCGGCCTTGCTGACAAAGTAGATCGCCAGGGCGCCGAGGATGAAGCCCGGGATGATTTCGTACAGCCCCCAGATGGAGAAGTGCTTCCACACCACTACGGTGATGGCACCCACCAGGATACCGGCCAGCGCACCGTTACGGGTCATGCCTTTCCACAGTACCGATATCAGCACTACCGGACCGAAGGCAGCACCGAAGCCAGCCCAGGCATAGCTGACCAGGCCCAGTACACGGTTCTCCGGGTTGGAAGCGATCAGGATAGCGACCACGGCAACCAGCAGCACCATGGCGCGGCCGACCCAGACCAGCTCCATCTGCGAAGCGCCCTTGCGCAGGAACGCCTTGTAGAAGTCTTCAGTCAGGGCGCTGGAGCACACCAGCAACTGGCAGCTCAGGGTGCTCATCACCGCCGCCAGGATGGCAGACAGCAGTACACCGGCGATCCATGGGTTGAACAGCAGCTTGGCCAACTCAATGAACACGCGCTCCGGGTTCTCGGCCACAGGACCTGCAACGTCAGGGTGCGCCGAGAAGTAAGCGATGCCGAAGAAGCCGACAGCACAGGTACCGACCAGGCAGAGGATCATCCAGGTCATAGAGATGCGACGGGCCTTAGCGATCGATTTGACCGAGTCAGCAGCCATGAAGCGCGCCAGGATGTGTGGCTGGCCGAAGTAACCCAAGCCCCAGCCCATCAGCGAGATGATGCCGATGAAGGTAGTACCCTTGAGCATGTCGAAGTTCGACGCATCCTTGAGCTCGATGGCGGCGAAGGTGGTATCGAAACCACCGGTGGCGATCAGCACGATCACCGGCGTCAGGATCAGAGCGAAGATCATCAGCGTGGCCTGGACGGTATCGGTCCAGCTCACCGCCAGGAAACCACCGACGAAGGTGTAGGCAATGGTCGCCGCGGCACCCGCCCACAAGGCGGTCTCGTACGACATGCCGAAGGTGCTTTCGAACAGGCGGGCACCGGCAACGATGCCGGAAGCGCAGTAGATGGTGAAGAACACCAGGATGACTACGGCAGAGATGATTCGCAGCATCCCACTCTGGTCTTCGAAGCGGCTGGAGAAGTAGTCCGGCAGTGTCAGGGCATCGCCGTTGTGCTCAGTCTGCACCCGCAGACGGCCGGCAACGAACAGCCAGTTAAGGTAGGCACCGACGATCAGGCCGATGGCGATCCAGCTTTCCGACAGGCCCGACATGTAGATGGCGCCCGGCAGGCCCATCAGCAGCCAGCCGCTCATGTCCGAGGCACCGGCCGACAATGCGGTCACGACGCTACCGAGGCTGCGGCCACCGAGGATGTAGTCGGAAAGGTTGTTGGTGGAGCGATAGGCCATGAAGCCGATCAACACCATTGCCGCGATGTAGATCACGAAAGTGATCAAGGTTGGATTGCTTACACTCATTGTTGCGCCCTGGCGTTTGTTTTTATGTAGCGACAGCCTCGAAGAGGTTGCACCCAGGCCGCGAATGCTATGCAACAACGCAAAGTAGGTGCAACCAATTTTTCAATTCAAGTTGCACCTCGTCGGAAATTTTCAGCTACAGCGCCTTTTTGCTCCTTTTTGAAGCAAAAAACCTCTTTTTCATAAGTAGAACGCACCATAAACAGCCATTTTGGCTGTGTGGTTTTACCCACCTGACGAGTTGCACTTTTTTCCTGCGGATTTTGGGTTGCACTAGGTTGCACCCAAAATCGCGCACAGCTAATCTTGGCGCCAGCTTAAGCCACAGCATCGTGGCAATAATGAGGATAAGAAATGGCGACGACCACCCTTGGGGTCAAACTCGACGACCCGACCCGCGAGCGACTCAAAGCAGCTGCGCAGTCCATCGACCGCACACCGCATTGGTTGATTAAACAGGCAATCTTCAACTACCTGGAAAAGCTCGAGGGTGGCGCCACACTGACCGAACTCAACGGTCAGGCCAGCAGCAGCGGCGACGAAGCCGGCGAAGTCCCGGGCGATCACGCCCACCAGTGCTTCCTCGAATTCGCCGAAAGCATCTTGCCGCAGTCGGTCCTGCGTTCTGCCATTACCGCAGCCTATCGCCGCCCGGAACCGGAAGTGGTGCCCATGCTCCTGGAGCAGGCACGCCTGCCGGCAGACATGGCCGAGGCCACCAACAAGCTGGCTGCCGGCATTGCTGAAAAGTTGCGCAATCAGAAGAGCGCCGGCGGCCGCGCCGGTATCGTCCAGGGCCTGCTGCAGGAATTCTCCCTGTCGTCCCAGGAAGGCGTGGCACTGATGTGCCTGGCCGAAGCCCTGCTGCGTATCCCCGACAAAGGCACCCGTGACGCCCTGATCCGCGACAAGATCAGCACCGGAAACTGGCAGCCGCACCTGGGCAACAGCCCGTCGCTGTTCGTCAACGCCACGACCTGGGGCCTGTTGCTGACCGGCAAGCTGGTCTCGACCCACAACGAATCCGGTCTCACCTCCTCGCTCAGCCGCATCATCGGCAAGAGCGGCGAGCCGATGATCCGCAAGGGCGTCGACATGGCCATGCGCCTGATGGGCGAGCAGTTTGTCACCGGCGAAACCATCGCCGAAGCCCTGGCCAACGCCAGCAAGTTCGAAGCCAAGGGTTTCCGCTACTCCTACGACATGCTCGGCGAGGCGGCACTGACCGAGCACGACGCACAGAAGTACCTTGCCTCCTACGAGCAAGCCATCCACTCGATCGGCAAGGCCTCCCACGGCCGTGGCATCTATGAAGGCCCGGGCATCTCGATCAAGCTCTCGGCCCTGCACCCACGCTACAGTCGCGCCCAGTACGAGCGCGTGATGGACGAGCTGTACCCGCGCCTGCTGTCACTGACCCTGCTGGCCAAGCAGTACGACATCGGCCTGAACATCGACGCCGAAGAGGCCGACCGCCTGGAGTTGTCGCTGGACCTGCTCGAGCGCCTGTGCTTCGAACCCCAGCTGACTGGCTGGAACGGCATCGGCTTTGTGATCCAGGCCTACCAGAAGCGTTGCCCGTACGTGATCGACTACGTGATCGACCTGGCGCGCCGCAGCCGTCATCGCCTGATGATCCGCCTGGTAAAAGGCGCCTACTGGGACAGCGAGATCAAGCGTGCCCAGGTCGAAGGCCTGGAAGGCTACCCGGTGTACACCCGCAAGGTGTACACCGACGTGTCCTACATCGCCTGCGCCCGCAAGCTGCTGTCGGTACCCGAAGTCATCTACCCTCAGTTCGCCACCCACAACGCCCACACCTTGTCGGCCATCTACCATATCGCCGGGCAGAACTACTACCCGGGCCAGTACGAGTTCCAGTGCCTGCACGGCATGGGCGAGCCGCTTTACGAGCAGGTTGTAGGCAAGGTAGCCGACGGCAAGCTGAACCGTCCGTGCCGTGTGTACGCACCGGTCGGCACCCACGAAACCCTGCTGGCCTACCTGGTTCGCCGCCTGCTGGAAAACGGCGCCAACACCTCGTTCGTCAACCGCATCGCCGACCAGTCGATCTCGATCCAGGAACTGGTGGCCGACCCGGTCGCGACCATCGAGCGCATGGCCACCCAGGAAGGCAGCTTCGGCCTGCCGCACCCGCGCATTCCGCTGCCGCGTGACCTGTATGGTGCCGAGCGCGCCAACTCCGCGGGCATCGACATGGCCAACGAACACCGCCTGGCGTCGCTGTCCTGCGCCTTGCTGGCCACCGCGCACAACAACTGGAAAGCAGCGCCGATGCTCGGCTGCGACGCCAGTGACGAACCGGCGGCAGCAGTACTGAACCCGTCCGACCATCGCGATGTGGTCGGTCACGTACAGGAAGCCACGGTTGCCGACGTCGACAACGCCATCCAGTGCGCACTCAATGCGGCGCCGATCTGGCAGGCCACCCCACCCGCCGAGCGCGCCGCCATCCTCGAGCGCGCCGCCGACCTGATGGAAGCCGAGATCCAGCCGCTGATGGGCCTGCTGGCCCGCGAAGCCGGCAAGACCTTCGCCAACGCCATCGCCGAAGTCCGCGAGGCTGTCGACTTCCTGCGCTACTACGCCGTGCAGGCGCGCAACGACTTCAGCAACGACGCCCACCGCCCTCTGGGCCCTGTGGTGTGCATCAGCCCGTGGAACTTCCCGCTGGCCATCTTCAGCGGCCAGGTGGCTGCTGCGCTGGCCGCAGGCAACCCGGTACTGGCCAAGCCTGCCGAGCAGACCCCGCTGGTAGCGGCCCAGGCCGTGCGCCTGCTGCTCGAAGCCGGCATCCCCGAAGGCGTGGTGCAACTGCTGCCAGGGCGCGGTGAAACCGTCGGTGCCCGCCTGGTCGGCGACGACCGGGTCAAGGGCGTGATGTTCACCGGCTCCACCGAAGTGGCCCGTCTGCTGCAACGCAACATCGCCGGTCGCCTGGATGCCCAGGGTCGCCCGATTCCGCTGATCGCCGAAACCGGCGGCCAGAACGCCATGATCGTCGACTCCTCGGCACTCACCGAGCAAGTAGTCATCGACGTGGTGTCCTCGGCCTTCGACAGCGCCGGCCAGCGTTGCTCGGCACTGCGCGTGCTGTGCCTGCAGGAAGACTCCGCCGACCGCGTGATCGAAATGCTCAAGGGCGCCATGGCCGAAAGTCGCCTGGGCAATCCTGAGCGCCTGGCCGTCGACATTGGCCCGGTGATCGACGCCGAGGCCAAGGCCGGCATCGAGAAGCACATACAGGGCATGCGCGACAAAGGTCGCACCGTGTACCAGGTCGCCATTGCCGATGGCGAGGAAATCAAGCGCGGTACGTTCGTGATGCCAACCCTGATCGAACTGGAAAGCTTCGATGAGCTACAGCGCGAGATCTTCGGCCCGGTCCTGCACGTGGTGCGCTACAACCGCAAGAACCTCGACCAACTGATCGAGCAGATCAACGCTTCCGGTTACGGCCTGACCCTGGGTGTACACACCCGGATCGACGAAACCATTGCCAAGGTCATCGACAACGTCAACGCCGGTAACGTCTACGTCAACCGCAACATCGTCGGTGCCGTGGTCGGTGTACAGCCGTTCGGTGGTGAAGGCCTCTCCGGCACCGGTCCGAAAGCCGGCGGCCCGTTGTACCTGTACCGCCTGTTGTCGACCCGCCCAGCCGATGCCATCGAGCAATCGTTCAAGCGCACCGACGGCGAGAACACCCCGGATACACGCCTGCGCGAGACCATGACCAAACCGCTGCAAGCGCTCAAGACCTGGGCGACCAGCAACCAGTTGAACGACCTCGGCAGCCTGTGCGACCAGTTCGCCCAGCAGTCGCAGAGCGGTATCAGCCGCTTGCTGGCCGGCCCGACCGGCGAGCGCAACAGCTACACCATCCTGCCGCGCGAACACGTACTGTGCCTGGCCGAGGTCGAAGCCGACCTGCTGACCCAACTGGCTGCGGTGCTGGCCGTGGGCAGCTCGGCGGTATGGCCGGAAGGTGAGCTGACCAAGACCCTGCGCAACCGCCTGCCGAAGGATGTTCAGGCACGCATCAAACTGGTGGGTGACTGGACCAAGGACGATGTAGTGTTCGACGCCGTCCTGCACCACGGTCACTCCGACCAGCTGCGCGCCGTGTGCGAGCAGGTGGCCAAGCGTGCCGGTGCGATCGTTGGCGTACATGGCCTGTCGTCGGGTGAAACCTCGATTGCCCTGGAGCGCCTGGTGATCGAGCGCGCGTTGAGCGTCAACACCGCTGCTGCTGGTGGTAACGCGAGCCTGATGACCATCGGCTGATGGTTTTCGCGGGGCAAGCCCACTCCTACAGGCAATCTGTAGGAGCGGGCTTGCCCCGCGATGCTTCACCCCCTACACCTTCTAGCCCACCATCACCCACACCTATTTCCCTGTGCAGCGCCTGCACAGCTGCCTAGACTCGGCCATCCCCGATCAGGAATGCCGCCATGTCCGAGACCCTGCTCAGCGCCCGCAACCTGGCCTTCGAACTCTACGAAGTGCTGGATGCCGAGGCCCTCACCCAACGCCCGCGCTTTGCCGAGCACAATCGCGAAACCTTCGATGCCGCCCTGGGCACCGCGCGAACCATTGCCGAGAAGTACTTCGCCCCGCACAACCGCAAAGGCGACGAAAACGAACCTCGCTATGAAAATGGCGAAGCGGTGCTGATCCCCGAGGTCAAGCCAGCCGTGGATGCCTTCCTCGAAGCGGGTTTTCTCAATGCCACGCGCGATTTCGAAGCCGGTGGCATGCAGCTGCCAACCCTGCTTTCACAAGCCTGCTTTGCCCACTTCCAGGCCGCCAACGCCGGGACGACGGCCTACCCGTTCCTGACCATGGGTGCGGCCAACCTGATCGAGAGCTTTGGCAGCGACGAGCAAAAGCGACTGTTTTTGCAACCGATGATCGAGGGGCGCTACTTCGGCACCATGGCCCTGACCGAGCCTCATGCAGGCTCTTCCCTGGCCGATATCCGCACCCGCGCTGAACCCGCCGCCGACGGCAGCTACCAGCTGCGCGGCAACAAGATCTTCATCTCCGGTGGCGACCACCCACTGTCGGAGAATATCGTGCACATGGTGCTGGCCAAGCTGCCGGACGCTCCGCCCGGGGTGAAGGGCATTTCGTTGTTCATCGTGCCCAAGTATCTGGTCAACGAAGATGGCAGCCTTGGCCCACGCAACGATGTACTGCTGGCCGGGCTGTTCCACAAGATGGGCTGGCGCGGCACCACCTCCACGGCGCTGAATTTTGGCGACAACGGTGAATGCGTAGGCTATCTGGTAGGCAAGCCGCATCAGGGCCTGGCCTGCATGTTCCAGATGATGAATGAAGCCCGTATCGGCGTGGGCATGGGTGCGGTGATGCTCGGCTATGCCGGTTACCTGTACTCGCTTGACTACGCCCGCCAACGCCCACAGGGCAGGCCACTGGACAACAAGGACCCGGCCACCGCCGCCGTACCGATCATCAGCCACAGTGACGTGAAACGCATGCTGCTGACCCAGAAGGCCTACGTCGAGGGTGCTTTCGACCTGGGCCTGTATGCGGCACGGCTGTTCGATGACACCCAGAGCGGCGAGACCGAAACCCAGCGCCAGCAGGCCCACGAACTGCTCGACCTGCTGACCCCGATCGTCAAATCCTGGCCATCGGAGTTCTGCCTCAGGGCCAACGAGCTGGCGATCCAGATTCTCGGCGGCCACGGCTATACCCGCGAATACCCGGTCGAGCAGTACTACCGCGACAACCGCCTGAACCCCATCCATGAAGGCACCCACGGCATCCAGTCCTTGGACCTGCTCGGGCGCAAGCTGGCGCAGAACGGTGGTGCCGGTCTCAAGCAGTTGGTGCGCTTGATTGCCGGCACCTGCGAGCGGGCGCGGGGGTATACCCGCCTCGATCACCTGCGCACGCCCCTCGAACAACTGCAGGTTCGCCTGCAAAGCGTAACCCTGAGCCTGCTTGGCGATCTGGCCCAAGGCCAGGTGAGCAGCGCCCTGGCCAACTCGGCGCTGTACCTGAAGGCCTTCGGGCACTGTGTGATCGGTTGGCGCTGGCTGGAGCAGGCGATCCGCGCCGAGCAGGGCCTGGAACGGGGCGAGGCGGCCGACCGCGACTTCTACAAGGGCAAATTGCAGGCGGCTCGTTATTTCCTGACCTGGGAGGTACCGGGCTGCCATAATGAGCTGGCATTGCTCGAGGCTCGCGACGATACGTGCCTGGGCATGCACGACGAGTGGTTCTGAGGGGGAGCCACCGTACCCACGGAGGTTCTTCATGTTCGAGTTGACCGCTTTGCTGCGCCAGCGCTTCACCGCCCTGCGCAGCACGGCCGAATTCTTTTCCTTGCGGCACGTGCAGCAGTCCCAGCAACACTTGTCGGTGCGCAAGAACGTCGCCGAGCCGCCGTTCTTCAGCCGTGACGAAGGGGCAATGCTGACGGTCCGGGTCAACGGCGTCGAAGCCTACGCGGCCACCGCCGACCTGTCGCAATCAGGCCTGCAGCGGGCCCTGGAACAGGCCGAGGCGCTGGCCCGGCAGATCGCCAGCCGCGCCCTGCTCGACCTGCGCGAGCAACCGGTCGCCACCGGGCGCACCGATTACTGCTCCCCCAACCTTGAACAACCCGTGGCTTGCGTGGCGGACTGCTATGCCCTGCTGTCGCGCGAGTCGGCCAGCGTGCCTGCCGATAGCCGCCTGGTGAACTGGCAGGCAAGCCTGGGCATCAGCACCGTCGAGCAGATCTACCTCAATACCGCCGGTGCCGAACAGCGTCAGGCCCAGCGCTTCCTCTACCCGGGTTTCAGTGCCACTGCATTCGACGGCCAGGACAGCCAGAGCCGCAGCCTGGGTCGGGAGAATTTCGGCCAGCAAGGCGGCATGGATGTCATCGAGCGCTGCGGCCTGGTGAACGCCGGGGCCAAGGTCGCCGACCAGGCCCTGCAACTGCTGCTCGCGCCCAACACGCCGAACGGCGTACGCGACCTGCTGCTGATGCCCGACCAGATGATGCTGCAGATCCACGAGTCAATCGGTCACCCGCTGGAAATGGACCGCATCCTCGGTGACGAGCGCAATTACGCCGGTACCAGCTTCGTCAAGGCCAGCGACTTCGGCACCCTGCAGTACGGCTCCAGCCTGCTCAACGTGACCTTTGACCCGACCATCGGCGAAGAGCTGGCCAGCTACAGCCATGACGACGACGGCAGCGCAGCCGATAAACAATTCCTGATCCGCGACGGCCTGCTGCTGCGCCCATTGGGTGGGGCGCTTTCGCAATTCCGCTCGGGCCTGGACGGTGTCGCCAACAGCCGCGCCTGCGGCTGGAACCGCGCGCCGATCGACCGCATGGCCAACCTCAACATCGAGCCGGGCGACAAGAGCCTGGCGCAATTGGTCGGCGGCATCGAGCGCGGCATCCTGATGCGCACCAACCGCTCCTGGTCCATCGATGATGCCCGCAACAAGTTCCAGTTCGGCTGCGAATGGGGCCAGTTGATCGAGGACGGTGAACTCAAGGGCGTGGTCAAGAACCCGAACTACCGGGGCATTTCCGCACAGTTCTGGGGCAACCTCAGCGCCGTGGGCGACGCCAGTACCTTCCAGGTCCTGGGGACACCCAACTGCGGCAAGGGCGAGCCCAACCAGGTCGTGCGGGTGGGACATGCCTCTCCCGCCTGCGTGTTCAGCCAGATCGACGTATTCGGAGGAGACGCCTGATGGCTGCCACCCCACTGCACAGTTTCCAGCGCCTGTTGGCGAGCCTGCAAGAACAGGTTCGCGCGCCGGAACACTTCACCCTCAGCTACAGCGCCGAGCAGTCCCGGTTCATTCGTTTCAACCATGCCAAGGTGCGCCAGGCTGGCGAAGTCCAGCAAGCCAGCTGCGTACTGAAGCTGGTCAAGGATGGCCGCCAGGGCGAGCTGCAGTTCACCCTGGGCAACGACCCCGACGTGGACCAGCAACGCCTGGCCCAGGCAATCGAGCAATTGCGCCAGACCCTGCCCTTGCTCGACGCCGACCCCTACCTGCAACTCAACGACAGCGCCTGGCAGAGCCATAGCGTGCAGGACCAACCACTGCCCGATATTGCCCAGGTGCTGGCGCAGATCGAACGGGGGGCCGGGGAGCTGGACCTGGTCGGTATCTATGCCGCCGGGCCGATCTGCCGGGGCTTTGCCAGCTCGTTCGGAGCCCTTGGCTGGCACCAGGCCAACAGCTTCAACTTCGACTGGAGCCTGTTCCACCGCAACGGCCAGGCGGTCAAGGCCAACTACGCCGGCCAGCAGTGGGATGGCGAGGCCTTCGCAGAGCGCCTACGCCAGGCACGCGAGCAATTGGAATACCTGGGGCGCCCGCTGAAAACCCTGGCACCCGGCGAATACCGCGCCTACCTGGCCCCCGCGGCCATGGACGAGATCATGGCCATGTTGTGCTGGGGTGGCTTCTCCGCCCATTCACTGGCCACCAAGAACAGTCCGCTGCAGCGCTTGTACGATGGCGATGCACGCCTGAGCCCGATCGTCAGCATCGCCGAACAGGTCAGCGGCTCGCTCAGCCCGAGCTTTTCCGATGAAGGTACGCCCCGCAGCGACCTGCGCCTGATCGAGCAGGGCCGCGGCCTTGACCGCTTGATCTGCGCCCGCAGCGCCGCCGAATTCGAACTGGCGGCCAATGGCGCCGACAGCCACGAGTCGCCTTGTGCCCTGAGCCTGGCGCCTGGCGAACTGGAGCAGCGCGATATCCTCGCACGCCTGGGCACCGGGCTGTACATCAGCAACCTCTGGTACCTGAACTTCTCCGACCTGCCGGCCGCACGCATGACCGGGCTGACCCGGTTTGCCACCTTCTGGGTCGAGAATGGCCAGATCCAGGCACCGGTGAACACCATGCGCTTCGATGACAGCGTCTACAGTTTGCTGGGCTCGCAGCTTGAGGCGTTGACCCGGGAGCGGGAGTTGATCCTATCGACCAGCACCTATGGTCAGCGCCAGACCAGTTCGAGCCATTTGCCGGGAGCTCTGGTCAAGCGCCTGACGTTGACATTGTGATTGATCGCCCACGGTAGGAGCGGGTTTGCCCCGCGCTATGGCCCTCAAGGATTAGACATGCCCAACCGCGCCCCGCTCGACCCCGTCACCGCTCGCTGGATCCCCTGGGTGGTGGCCATCGCCTTCTTCATGCAGTCGCTGGACGGCACGATCCTCAACACCGCCCTGCCGGCCATGGCCCGGGACCTGGCCGAAGACCCGCTGCGCATGCAGTCGGTGATCATCGCGTACATGCTCACCGTGGCTCTGTTGATCCCGGCCTCGGGCTGGATTGCCGACCGCTTTGGCACCAAGCGGATCTTTTTCGGTGCGATCCTGCTGTTCAGCCTTGGCTCGCTGCTGTGCGCCCTCTCCGAAACACTGAGCATGCTGGTGGCGGCGCGGGTGGTCCAAGGCCTGGGCGGTGCCTTGATGCTGCCGGTCGGACGCCTGGTGGTGTTACGCGCCTACCCCCGCTCGGAGCTGGTGCGGATCATGAGCTTCATCACCATTCCCGGCCTGCTCGGCCCGCTGCTGGGCCCGACCATGGGTGGCTGGCTGGTGGAAATCCTCAGCTGGCACTGGATCTTCCTGCTCAACCTGCCGGTGGGTGCCGTTGGCTGCTATGCGGTATGGCGCTTCATCCCCGACCTGCGCGGCAGTGAACGCACGCGCTTCGATGGCGTGGGCTTCATGCTGTTCGGCGCGGCGATGGTGCTGATCACCATCGCTATGGAAGGCCTGGGCGAGCTGCATTTGCCGCACCTGCGGGTGATGCTGCTGCTGTTCGCCGGCATGGCGTGCCTGGCAGCCTACTGGCTGCGCGCCGGCAGCATCGACAGCCCGCTGTTCTCACCCCGGCTGTTCCGTACCCGGACCTTCTCCGTGGGTATTCTAGGCAACCTGTTTGCCCGCCTGGGCAGTGGCGCCCTGCCGTTCCTGGTGCCGTTGCTGCTGCAGGTGGCCCTGGGCTACTCGCCGTCCCAGGCCGGCATGAGCATGATCCCCCTGGCAGCGGCGGCGATGCTGGCCAAGTCGATCGCCCGCCCGCTGATCGAGCGGTTCGGCTACCGCAACATCCTCACCGCCAATACCCTGCTGCTCGGCCTGTTACTGGCAAGCCTGGGCCTGGTGGACGAGCAGACGCCCTACGCATTGCTGCTGTTCCAGCTGGGCCTGCTCGGCGCCGTGAACTCCATGCAGTTCACGGCCATGAACACCGTAACCCTGATCGACCTGGACGATGCCAGCGCCAGCAGCGGCAACAGCCTGCTGTCGGTGGTGGCGCAGCTGTCGCTGAGCCTGGGGGTGGCTTGTGCCGGGGCCCTGCTGGGCGGTTTCAGCGCCGCGGGCAGCGCCGAAGGGGTGGACAGCACGCTGGGGGCCTTCCAGCTGACCTTCCTGACCATTGGCCTGATGGCCATGCTGGCGGCGGCGATCTTCATGCAGCTGTCCAAGGCGGACGGAAGGCGTGCCCCTCGTCCGGAACCGGAGATCGAGCCTTAGGGCTAATGGCCACGAGGCTGGTACACTGCGCGACATTTTGTTTTGCAGGCCCGCCTCGTGACCACCATTGCCACCGCCTTCGCCACTTTGCCGCTGTCCGCCGCCATGCTGGCCAACCTGGAAGCCCTCGGCTACGCCCAGATGACCCCGATCCAGGCCCAGAGCCTGCCGGTAATCCTCAAGGGCATGGACCTGATCGCCCAGGCCAAGACCGGCAGCGGCAAGACCGCCGCGTTCGGCATCGGCCTGCTCAACCCGATCAACCCGCGCTACTTCGGCTGCCAGGCCCTGGTGCTGTGCCCCACGCGCGAGCTGGCCGACCAGGTCGCCAAAGAGCTGCGCCGCCTGGCCCGCGCCGAAGACAACATCAAGATCCTGACCCTGTGCGGCGGCGTATCCCTTGGCCCGCAGATTGCCTCGCTCGAGCATGGCGCGCACATCATCGTCGGCACCCCGGGCCGCGTACAGCAGCACCTGAGCAAGGGCACCCTGGTGCTCGACGGCCTCAACACCCTGATTCTCGACGAAGCCGACCGCATGCTCGACATGGGCTTCTACGACGCCATCGCCGACATCATCGGCCAGACGCCCAAGCGCCGTCAGACCCTGCTGTTCTCGGCAACCTACCCATCCGGTATCAAGCAGCTGGCCTCGAGCTTCATGCGTGACCCGCAGACCGTGAAGGTCGAAGCCCTGCACGCCGACAGCCAGATCGAACAGCGTTTCTACGAAATCGCCCCCGAGCAGCGCATGGAAGCGGTCAGCAAAGTTCTGGCCCATTTCCGTCCCCAATCCTGCGTGGCCTTCTGCTTCACCAAGCAGCAGTGCCAGGAGCTGGTCGAACACCTGCAGGCCAAGGGCATTTCGGCCCAGGCACTGCATGGCGACCTGGAACAACGCGACCGTGACCAGGTGCTGACCCTGTTCGCCAACCGCAGCCTGTCGGTACTGGTAGCCACTGACGTCGCCGCCCGTGGCCTGGACATCGATGCCCTGGACATGGTCATCAACGTCGAGCTGGCCCGCGACGCGGAAATCCACGTACACCGTGTCGGCCGTACCGGCCGTGCAGGCGAAAAAGGCCTGGCCGTGAGCCTGGTCGCCCCGGCCGAAGGCCATCGCGCCCAGGCTATCGAAGCAATGCAGAAAGCGCCGCTGCGCTGGGAACAGCTGGACAGCCTCAAGGCCCAGGGCGGCGCCCCGCTGCTGCCGACCATGAGCACTCTGTGCATCGCCGCCGGTCGCAAGGACAAACTACGCCCAGGCGACATCCTCGGTGCCCTGACCGGTGACGCCGGCTTGCCGGGCACCCAGGTCGGCAAGATCGCCATTTTCGACTTCCAGGCCTTTGTGGCGGTGGAGCGTGCGGTGGCCAAGCAGGCGCTGGCGCGACTCAACAGTGGCAAGATCAAGGGGCGGTCGTTGCGGGTGCGGATCGTTTAATACCCTTCGCGGGGCAAGCCCGCTCCCACATCACCCCGCGCAAGCTTCATACCGAATCTCGAGGATTTTGCAGTGCGTTCCACCGAAGTGATCATCATTGGCGCCGGCGCCGCCGGCCTGATGTGTGCCCTGACCGCAGCCGGACGCGGCCGCAAGGTGCTGCTGCTCGACCACGCCAACAAGCCAGGCAAGAAAATCCTGATGTCCGGCGGTGGCCGCTGCAACTTCACCAACATGTACACCGAGCCTGCCAACTTCCTGTCGCAGAACCCGCACTTTTGCAAGTCGGCCCTGGCCCGCTACACCCAGTGGGACTTCATCGAGATGGTCGGCAAGCACGCCGTGCCCTATCACGAGAAAAAGCTCGGCCAACTGTTCTGCGATAACAAATCCAGCGACATCCTCGACATGCTCCTGGCCGAATGCAGCAATGCCGGCGCCGAGCTGCGCATGGAGACCCGCATCGACCAGATCGAGAAGGTCGACGGCGGCTACCTGCTCGAAACCAGCGCCGGCCAGTTCCAGTGCCAATCGCTGGTGATCGCCACCGGCGGGTTGTCGATTCCGACCCTGGGCGCTACCGGCTTTGGCTATCAGGTGGCTCGCCAGTTCGGCCACACCCTGTTGCCAACCCGCGCAGGCCTGGTGCCCTTCACAATTACCGACCCCCAGCTCAAGGCGATCTGCACCGAGTTGTCCGGCACCTCGGTCGATTGCGTGGCCAGCTGCAATGGCACCCACTTCCGCGAAAACCTGCTGTTCACGCACCGCGGCTTGAGCGGTCCGGCGATCCTGCAGATATCGTCGTTCTGGGAAGCCGGGGACAGTGTCGAGATCAACCTGCTGCCCGAGCACGACGCCCTGGGCTGGCTGCAGCAACAACAAGCCGAGCGCCCCAATAGTGAGCTCAAGACCCTGCTCGGCGAACTCTTCACCAAGAAGATGGCCAACCTCCTGGCCGAGCATTGGTTTGTCTCCAAGCCGATGAAGCAGTACACCCCGGCGGAGCTTGTGCAGATCAGCGACAAGCTGGCGGCCTGGCAGGTAGTACCGGCCGGCACCGAGGGTTACCGTACCGCCGAAGTGACCCTGGGCGGCGTCGATACCCGCGAAGTGTCGTCCAAGACCATGGAATCGCTGAAAAGCCCGGGCCTGTACTTTATCGGCGAAGTGCTCGACGTCAGCGGCCACCTCGGCGGCTTCAACTTCCAGTGGGCCTGGGCCTCGGCGTACGCAGCCGCGCAGTTCGTCTAACCTTCGCGGTAGAATCAGCGCATCAAGGAACAAATTTTGCTGGTCAGTGACCGTGGTAACACCACTGCCATCTGACTGGCTCAATTTCGATCATCGCCCAAGGCCTGCCGACCCGTCATGTCATCTTCCTCGCTCAGCCAATCGTTGCGCCGCCTCTGGGCCCTGGACAAATTCAGCTATGCCATCCGTGTACTCATCGCCCTGACCGGCAGCATGGCGCTGTGCTGGTACCAGGACGAGATGAGCCTGCTCATTCCGCTGTTCCTGGGCATTATCGCCAGCGCCCTGGCCGAGACCGACGACAGCTGGCAAGGCCGCCTCAATGCCCTGGCCGTGACCCTGGTGTGTTTCACCATTGCGGCGCTGTCGGTGGAACTGCTGTTCCCCTACCCGGTCATTTTCGTCTGTGCCCTGGCCCTGGCCAGTTTTGCCCTGACCATGCTCGGCGCGCTGGGCGAGCGTTATGGCGCCATCGCTTCCGCCACGCTGATTCTTTCGGTGTACACCATGATCGGCGTGGACCAGCGCGGTGGCGAAGTCACCGACTTCTGGCACGAGCCACTGCTGCTGGTGGCGGGCGCCGCCTGGTACGGACTGCTGTCGGTTCTGTGGCAGGCGCTGTTCTCCAACCAGCCGGTGCAGCAGAGCCTGGCGCGATTGTTTCGCGAGCTGGGGCGCTACCTGAAGCTCAAGGCCACCCTGTTCGAACCGATCCGCCAACTGGACGTCGAGGCCCGGCGCCTGGAACTGGCACAGCAGAACGGGCGGGTCGTGGCAGCACTCAACGCCGCCAAGGAGATCATTCTGCATCGGGTCGGCAACGGTCGCCCGGGTTCCAAGGTCAGCCGCTACCTGAAGCTGTACTTCCTGGCCCAGGACATCCACGAACGCGCCAGTTCCTCGCACTACCCCTACAACGCCCTGACCGAGGCCTTCTTCCACAGCGACGTGCTGTTCCGCTGCCAGCGCCTGCTGCGTCAGCAAGGGGTGGCCTGTCAGCAGTTGTCCGAATCGATCCAGCTACGCCAGCCGTTCATCTATGACACCGGCTTTGCCCAGGCGCTGGAAGACCTCAATGCCTCCCTCGAACACCTGCGTATCCAGAGCAACCCGGCCTGGCGCGGGCTGCTGCGGTCGCTACGCGCCCTGGCCGCCAACCTGACGACGCTCGATCGCTTGCTCAGCGATGCGAGCAACCCGGACAACCTGGCCGACGCCAGCGACAGCAGCCTGCTCGACCGATCGCCACACAGTCTGGCCGATGTCTGGAATCGCCTGCGCCAACAGATGACACCCACCTCCTTGCTGTTCCGCCATGCCCTGCGCCTGCCCCTGGCGTTGTCGATCGGCTATGGCATGGTGCATTTGATCCACCCCACCCAGGGCTACTGGATCATCCTCACGACGCTGTTCGTCTGCCAGCCCAACTACGGTGCGACCCGGCGCAAGCTGGTGCAGCGGATCATCGGGACCGGCATCGGCCTGACCGTCGGCTGGGCGCTGTTCGACCTGTTCCCGAGCCCGATCGTCCAGTCCCTGTTCGCCGTGGCGGCCGGGGTGGTGTTCTTCGTCAACCGCACCACCCGCTATACCTTGGCCACTGCGGCAATTACCCTGATGGTGCTGTTCTGCTTCAACCAGATCGGTGACGGTTACGGCCTGTTCCTGCCGCGCCTGTTCGATACCCTGGTGGGCAGCCTGATCGCGATCCTGGCGGTGTTCCTGTTCCTGCCCGACTGGCAGGGTCGGCGCCTGAACAAGGTGCTGGCCAACACCCTGACCTGCAACAGCACCTACCTGCGCCAGATCATGCAGCAATACGCCCAGGGCAAGCGCGATGACCTGGCCTACCGCCTGGCCCGTCGCAACGCCCACAACGCCGACGCCGCGCTGTCGACCACCCTCGCCAATATGCTCATGGAGCCGGGACATTTTCGTAAGGAGGCGGATGTCGGCTTTCGCTTCCTGGTGCTCTCCCACACCTTGCTCAGCTACCTCTCGGGCCTGGGCGCACACCGCGAGACCACGTTGCCGGCCGATGTGCACGAGCAGTTGATCGACGGCGCAGGAGCCAGCCTGGCGAAAAGCCTGGACGAAATTGCCGAGGGTTTGGCCAGCAAGCTGCCGGTGGCGATCCACAGCGATAGCGAGGAAGCCCTGGCCAATGCGCTGGAGCAGATGCCCGAGGACATGGAAGAAAACCAGCGCCTGGTACAGACGCAGCTGGCGCTGATCTGTCGTCAGCTCGGCCCCTTGCGCACTTTGGCCGCGCACCTGATCAAGGACACCGCTGCCTGATCAGAAACCGTGATACTCAAGCAATCGTGCATAGCTGCCATCGGCCTTCATCTGGGCGAGGGCACGGTTGAAGTCGGCGACGATCTTGTCATGACCCGGGGTCTTGAGGCTTACCAGGATGTGCAGGCTGTTCTCGGCGAGCGGCTTGTCGACGAGCTCGACACTATCGCGGACCCAGCGAGATTCGCGCTGTAGGAAGTAGCGGGCGACGTACTCGTCCTCCAGGGTCAATCCCACCCTGCCCGCGGCCAGCATGCGCACTGCTACCGTAAAACTGCGTACCGATACCTTTTGCAACTGGCTGTCGGCGTCGAACTCGGGCGAGTAGGCATAGTCGCGGACAATGGCGATGGGATAAGGGTAGAGGTCGCTCAAGGCGTTGAAGCTGAACGCATCGCCCTTCTGCTTGAGCAAGCGAATACGGTTGGTCAGGTAGCTGGTGGAGAACTGCCCGATGTAGGTGCGGCTTTCATTGAACCAGGCGTTGATCAATACGTCATAACGCCCGTCGCCAATTCCCAGCAGCGCCCGGGCCCAGGGCACCTGCTCGAACTCACTGTCGTAACCTGCACGCTGCAAGGCCGTGGTGACGATCAAGGTAGCCAGGCCCCCGCCGGGTTTGCTGGCATCGGTGAAGGGTGGCCAACTGTCTGCGACCAGGCGCAGCTTTTCCGCCTGCGCGGCGTTGAGCGCCAGCAACAATCCAATAAAACCCAAGGCTCGAAGCAGTGTAGACATGCTCAAATCCTTTAGCAGGCATGTGGTTGAATGCCGTTGATAGCAACTGCTTGAGCGGTTCCGGTACCCGTAAGTGTGCGCAGGTTACACAAAGATGAAACCCTGCGCAGCGACAATGATATCAAAATGCCTCTATTTTGAGCTGCGTCACACACCGCGACGGCGGTGGGCACTTTGAGCCTCGTCCTTGCGCCTTTCATCTGCCATGATCGAGGCAATCAACTGCTTGAGAGCTACCTATGTCCATCGACTGGATCTGCAAACATCACAGCGACCTTGGCAAGGAACAACTCTATGCCATTCTGCAGCTACGCACCCAGGTCTTCGTCGTAGAGCAGAAATGTGCCTACCAGGAAGTCGATGGCCAGGATCTGGACGGCGACACCTGTCACCTCATGGGCTGGGCGAATGACAGCCTGCAGTGCTACGCGCGTCTGCTAGACCCGCAATCCCAGGGTGGTGACGTAGTGATCGGTCGCGTGCTCACCGCGCCCGCGGCGCGCGGCCAGGGGCTGGGGCATGAACTGATGGAAGAGGCCCTTGAACAGGCCGAGAAGCTCTGGCCTGGCGTGCCGGTGTACCTGTCGGCCCAGGCGCACCTGCAGGGCTACTATGGCCGCTATGGCTTCGTGGCGGTGGGTGAGGCGTTTCTGGAAGACGACATACCGCATATCGGCATGCGTCGGGGATAAACGCATCGCGGTGCAAGCCCGCTCCTACAGGATTTGTAGGAGCGGGCTTGCCCCGCGATTTGCTCACGGATACCCCAACACCTCACGAATCCCCCGCAAGTGCTGAATGATCCACTGCTTGTCGATCGCCCCCCAATCACGAATCCGGTAATGCCCGGCATGATTGCGCGCCCCTTCCTGCTGCTCGAACTCACAGACGATATCCAGGTCCGCCAGCGCGGCAATGGTGTCCTGGGCGGTGCGCCGGGGCATGCCGGTTGCCTCCATCAAGGCAGGCACGCTGCTGGCCGTCTGGCTGTCAATCAGCCAGGCGACGTACAGGCGGCGGTAGAAACTGGTCTTGGTCTTGCTCACTTCCATTGGCAGGTCCTCACGGCTTACCCGTTGCCAGGCAGCGCGCGGTAGGTCAGGTAGACACGCAGGTCGAACTCCAATTGATGGTAGCCCGGCAGCATGTGTTCACAGAGCTGGTAAAACGCCTTGTTGTGGTCGCTTTCCTTCAAGTGGGCCAGCTCATGCACGACGATCATCTTCAGGAACTGCGGCGCCGCATCCTTGAACAACGATGCGATGCGAATTTCCTTCTTTGCCTTTAGCTTGCCACCTTGCACCCGGGACACCGCCGTATGCAGCCCCAACGCCCGATGGGTCAGGTCCAGACGGTTGTCGAACAGGACCTTGTCCAGGTTGGGGGCATTGCGCAGGTATTCCTGCTTGAGGCCCTGGGCGTAGCTGTACAGCGCCTTGTCGCTCTGCACGGCGTGGCGTTGCGGGTAACGCTGCTGCAGGTAGTCCCCCAGGCTATTGCTGGCGATCAACTGACGGACCTGGTCTTGCAGGGCGGGAGGATAGGCTTGCAGGTATTTGAGCGCAGTCATGAGGCGAAAGCAGGCGAAAAAAAAACAGTGTACCCAACTACAGCAGGCGCCAGTCAAAAAAGCCCGGGAACTCGCTCGCATCCGCAGCCGTCATGGGGTGGGCGACCAGGAAGCCCTGGGCGAACCCGCAACCGTTGGCCCGTAGCCAGCGCGCCTGCTCGTAGGTCTCGACCCCTTCGGCGACGGTGTTGATCCCGAACTGCTGGCAGAGCTCGATCACGCAGCGGACCAAGGCGCCGTCGGCCGTGGAGCCTGGCAGTTTCGCCACCAGGTGGCGGTCAAACTTGAGCGTATCAATGGGCAGGTCGCGCAACAGCCGCAACGAGCAGTCGCCTGCGCCGAAGTCGTCCAGCGCGATGCGTACGCCCAACTCGCGCAACTTGTGCAGCTGTTTGCAGGCATCCTCGCTGTTGTGCATCAGCGATGTCTCGGCAACTTCGACTTCCAGCTGCGCGGGCGCAAGAGAGTGACTGGCAATCACCCGCGCCAGCTCCTCGACCAGATTGGGCATGGCGAACTGCACCCTGCTCAGGCTCATGCTCAGCACCACTCCCGGCCCGTAGCACTCGTTCCAGGACCGGCGTTGCGCCGCGCCCTGCTGGTAGATCCAGCTGGCCAGGCGATTGATCAACCGGGCCTCCTCGAGCAACGGAATGAACAAGCCCGGCGGTACATCCCCGACACTGGGATGACGCCAGCGCAGCAAGGCCTCGAAACCGCGCAAACGACCATCGTCAAACGCCACCTGGGGCTGGTAGACCAGGCTGAAGTCCTTATGCTCTATCGCGCCGCGCACGCTGTCTTCGAGCATCAGGCGGGAACGCGCGCGACCGTTCAGGTCGTGATCGTAGTAGCGATACTGCTGGCGCCCGGACTGCTTGGCCGCATACATCGCGGCATCCGCGGCACGCAACAAGCCATCCAGGCCGATGCCGCAATCGGGGTAAGTGGCAATGCCGATGCTGACCCCCAGCGTGACCTCAAGGCCGTCGATCTCCTGGCAGATGGACATTCGCTCGATCAGTCTCTCGGCGAAACGCGCAGCCTGCTCGGGGTAGTCCAGTGCATCGAGCAACGCGGTGAACTCGTCACCGCCCATGCGCGCGAGAATGGCGCAGGAGCCCAGGCAGTCCTTGAGCTGCTCGGCCACCCAGTGCAAGACCCGGTCACCGGCTTCGTGGCCAAGGGAATCGTTGATGCGCTTGAAACCGTCCAGGTCGAGGTACAACAAGGCCTGGGACTTGTCCGAACGTTCGTTGCGCACCAATGCGCTTTCGGCGGCCTGGTAGAAGCCGCGCCGATTTAGCAGCCCGGTCAACGGATCGGTCACCGCCTGATACTCGAGCTGCTGATGCAGGCTGCGCACCACCGACATATCCAGCACCGTCACCACCATTGCCCGTCGCTCCACCGGCAGCGGCGCACACGACAAGGCCACCGGCAGCGGGTGCCCGCCAGCGGTGCGCAGCAATGCATCGTGAAGGCGGAAAATCCGGCGCTCGAGGTAGGCTTCATAGAAGGGTGATTCGGGCCACACGGTGGCGCCAGGCGATTGCACATGATCGAGCAGGCCAGTGCCCTGCAGACGTTCAACCGGCGCATCGAGCAGCCGGGAAATCGCTGGGTTGGCGTAGCAGATCAGACCGTCATCGGCCACTACCAGGATGCCCTCGGCGGCATTCTCCAGCACCGAGGCATTGAAGGCGCGTTCGGTTTCCAGGTCGCGGCTCAAGCGCTGCAGCGAACGCCGGTTGCGCTGCTGCTCAAGCAACGCCTGGACCTTGGGCTTGAGAATCTGCGGGTCGAAGGGCTTGAACAGGTAATCCACCGCACCACTGGCATAGCCCTTGAGCACGGCGGCCTGGGACTGTTCATTGGCGGTGAGGAAAATGATCGGTGTCAGTCGCGTACGCTGGCTGCCGCGCATCAGGCGGGCGACTTCGAATCCATCCATGCCTGGCATCTGCACATCCAGCAGCACCAGGTCGACCTCGTGCTCGAGCAGCGCACTCAGGGCTTCGGTCCCCGAGCTTGCGGTCAGTACCTGCCAGTCCTGACGTGACAGCAAGGCGCGCATGCTGACCAGGTTTTCCGGGTAGTCGTCAACGACCAGCAGGACTGAGCCGTTTTCATGTGACGGAGGTTGCGCGCAATCCATGCTGCTTCTCTTGTGGCACAGGTCGAATTTCGGTTGAAATCCGAGCCTAACTCTAGACCTCGATGCCTTAAATCTGAAGGTATCACCTTGCCACTGCCCGCGGAAACCCTCGTTAGCCGACTAACGGTCTGTCCGATCAGGCCAGACCAGCCTCTGCATTGGCGCCGGGCATAAAAAAACCCGCATCGCTGCGGGTTTTTTCACGGGCTCGGGTCTTAGTTGACCTTGGCCGCCAGCTCGCCCTTGAGGTAGCGCTGGAACATGCCTTCCAGGGAGATCGGCTTGATCTTGGAAGCATTGCCGGCAGTGCCGAAGGCTTCGTAACGGGCGATGCAGACATCGCGCATGGCCGTTACGGTGGCACCGAAGAATTTGCGCGGGTCGAACTCGCTCGGGTTCTGCGCCATCAGGCGACGCATGGCACCGGTGGAAGCCAGACGCAGGTCGGTGTCGATGTTGACCTTGCGCACGCCGTACTTGATGCCTTCGACAATTTCTTCGACCGGCACGCCGTAGGTTTCTTTGATGTCGCCGCCATACTGGTTGATGATCGCCAGCCACTCTTGAGGAACCGAGGAAGAACCGTGCATCACCAGGTGGGTGTTAGGGATGCGCTTGTGGATTTCCTTGATACGGTCGATCGCCAGGACGTCACCGGTCGGTGGCTTGGTGAACTTGTAGGCGCCGTGGCTGGTACCGATGGCGATAGCCAGGGCATCGACCTGGGTCTTCTTGACGAAGTCGGCGGCTTCTTCAGGGTCGGTCAGCATCTGGCTGTGGTCCAGGACACCTTCGGCACCGATGCCGTCTTCTTCACCGGCCATGCCGGTTTCCAGCGAACCCAGGCAGCCCAGCTCGCCTTCAACCGATACGCCGCAGGCGTGCGCCATGGCAACGGTCTGCTGGGTGACACGGACGTTGTACTCGTAGTCGGTCGGGGTCTTGCCGTCTTCGCCGAGCGAACCATCCATCATGACCGAGCTGAAGCCCAGCTGGATCGAGCGCTGGCAAACGTCAGGGCTGGTACCGTGGTCCTGGTGCATGCACACCGGGATGTGCGGGAACTCTTCGATGGCAGCCAGGATCAGGTGGCGCAGGAACGGGGCACCGGCGTATTTGCGGGCACCGGCCGAGGCCTGGACAATCACCGGAGAGTCGGTCTTGTCGGCAGCTTCCATGATGGCGCGCATCTGCTCGAGGTTGTTGACGTTGAAAGCCGGAACGCCGTAGCCGAATTCGGCGGCGTGGTCCAGCATCTGGCGCATGCTAATGAGTGCCATTGTGTATCTCTCTCCCGACAAGCGTCGTTTTTCGTGCAAGCCTGCCGCAGTGGCGGTTGCTATTCAAGTAGTGTGGGCTGCCTCCAGGCAGCCCGGCCAGTCACGGCGCCTTGCAGCCCCGCCCTATCAAATCGTTGGTGGCAGCCCAGTAGACCAGGCCTTCGTCACCCTTGCTGTGAAACGCCAGCACGCCATCGCTGTACAGCGTACCGGAAGCGCCTGGCTCGGCCTTGAGCCGGTAGACCTGGTCACCACCACCCAGACGCACGTCCAGGTTCTGCTGACTGCTGTCGGCAAAGCGCCAGAGCACTTCGGCCTTGCTGTCGCACACCCAGCGGGTCCAGCTGCCAGTGGGTGCCTCCTTCGGCGTGAAGCTTGCGCATCCACCGAGTACTGCCAGGGCCATCAGGGCCAAGACACCTTTCATCCAATATCCTCTAGCAGACCACAAACAGGCCGGTAGGTTGCCATCAACCGATCAAGGGCAACCCTGGGCTCGGCGCTGGTGTTCGTCGTCGTACTTTTCCAGGCCATCCGGGCCGAGTCGCTTGTTGATCACAGGAGCGGTTTCAGCCTGCCATTCAGACTGATAGCAGCCACCTTTCGGCGCACCGGGCTTATCGGCCCCAGGCTCCGGCGTGCTGGAGCAAGCGCCCAGCAATCCGAGCAGGACAAACACAGGCAATCGCTTGACCATCAGGTCGCTCCCTTTGCCAGGCGCTGAGCGAATCAGGCCTTGGCCCGTTGTTCCAATACTTCCACCGCAGGCAGGACCTTGCCCTCGACGAACTCGAGGAATGCGCCGCCACCGGTAGAAATGTAGGAGATTTGCTCGGCAACGCCATATTTGTCGATGGCGGCCAGGGTATCGCCACCACCGGCGATGGAGAACGCAGCGCTTTCGGCGATGGCCTGGGCCAGTACCTTGGTGCCGTTACCGAACTGGTCGAACTCGAACACACCCACCGGGCCGTTCCACAGGATGGTCCTGGACGACTTCAACAGCTCGGCGAAGTTGGCCGCGGTCTGCGGGCCGATGTCCAGGATCATGTCGTCTTCGGCAACGTCGGCGACCAGCTTGACGGTGGCAGCGGCGCTTTCGGCGAACTCCTTGGCGACCACCACGTCCACCGGCAGCGGTACGTTGACCTTGGCGGCGATGGCCTTGGCGGTGTCGATCAGGTCAGGTTCGTACAGCGACTTGCCTACCGGGTGGCCAGCAGCGGCCAGGAAGGTGTTGGCGATGCCGCCACCGACGATCAGCAGGTCGCAGACCTGGCTCAGGCTGTTGAGGACGTCGAGCTTGGTCGACACCTTGGAGCCGGCAACGATGGCAGCCATTGGCTTGGCCGGGGCCTTGAGGGCCTTGCCCAGGGCGTCCAGCTCGGCAGCCAGCAGCGGGCCAGCAGCGGCAACCTTGGCGAACTTGGCCACGCCGTGGGTCGAACCCTCGGCACGGTGAGCAGTGCCGAACGCGTCCATCACGAACACGTCGCACAGGGCCGCATACTTCTGCGCCAGCTCGTCGGCGTTCTTTTTCTCGCCCTTGTTGAAGCGCACGTTCTCGAACAACACGATGTCGCCGGCCTTGACCTGGACACCGTCCAGATAGTCGGCAACCAGGGGTACTTCACGGCCCAGGGCCTTGCTCAGGTAGTCGGCTACCGGCTTGAGGCTGTTCTCGGCCGAGAACTCGCCTTCGGTCGGGCGGCCCAGGTGCGAGCAGACCATCACGGCCGCGCCCTTCTCCAGGGCCAGCTTGATGGTCGGCAGCGAAGCGAGGATGCGCGCATCGCTGGCAACCACACCGTCCTTCACAGGCACGTTGAGGTCTTCGCGGATCAGTACGCGCTTACCTTGCAGATCGAGGTCGGTCATCTTCAACACGGTCATGAATGCGGTCCTTCAGGGCTGTTTGCTAGTGGAGCGGGTTTGATTGACGACGTGCAGATAATGTTCGGCGACGTCGAGCATACGGTTGGCAAAACCCCATTCGTTGTCGAACCAGGCCAGCAGGTTGACCAGCCGGGGGCCGGAAACGCGGGTCTGGCTGGCATCGACGATGGCCGAATGTGGGTCATGGTTGAAATCACAACTGGCGTGCGGCAGCTCGGTGTAGGCCAGCAGTCCCTTGAGCGGGCCGCTCAGGGCAGCATCGCGCAACACCCGGTTGACCTCGGCCGCGGTGGTATCGCGGGCGGTCTGCAGGGTGATGTCCAGGCACGACACGTTGACGGTCGGCACGCGTACGGCTTTGGCCTGAATTCGCCCGGCAAGTTCCGGCAGCAGCCGTTCGATGCCGCGGGCCAGCCCGGTAGACACCGGAATCACCGACTGGAACGCCGAACGGGTGCGGCGCAGGTCTTCATGGTGGTAGGCGTCAATGACGGGCTGGTCGTTCATGGCCGAATGGATCGTGGTAATCGACACGTACTCAAGGCCAAACGCCTGGTCCAGCACTCGCAGCAGCGGCACGCCGCAGTTGGTGGTGCAGGAGGCGTTGGACACCAGCAGTTCGCTGCCATCGAGGCAGTCCTGGTTGATGCCGTAGACGACCGTCGCATCGACATCCGTCTCGCTGGCCATGGGCTGGGAGAACAGTACCCGCGGCGCGCCGGCTTCAAGGAAACGCTGGCCATCGGCACGGGTGTTGTAGGCACCGGAGCATTCCAGCACCAGGTCGACATCCAGCGCCGCCCAGTCGATCCCTTCCGGGGTGGCACTGCGTAGAACCTTCACGCAGTCGCCATTGATATGCAGACAATCGCCATCAACTTTCACCTCGCCGGGAAATCGCCCGTGGGTGGAGTCGAAGCGTGTCAGGTATTCGATACTGGCCTGATCGGCCAGGTCGTTCAGCGCGACGATCTCGAAGCCCGCCTTCGCCCCCCGTTCAAAGAGTGCGCGCAAGACGCAACGACCGATACGGCCGTAGCCGTTGAGTGCAACTTTGTAAGGACGCGATTGGGGCATGGGATGCTCACGGAACAGAAGCGTTATCTGCAATCGCGGGGCAAGCCCGCTCCTACAGGACTGTAGGAGCGGGCTTGCCCCGCGATGAATCCGACTCTATCGATCAGTCTTCCAGCAGCTCTTCAGCAGTACCCAGGATGTTTTCCAGGGTGAAACCGAACTCTTCGAGCAAGGCGGCCGCAGGGGCCGACTCGCCGTAGGTGGTCATGCCGATCACGCGGCCTTCGAGGCCGACGTACTTGTACCAGAAGTCGGCATGGGCCGCTTCGATAGCGATACGCGCACCGACCTGCAGCGGCAGGACCGACTGCTTGTAGGCAGCGTCCTGGGCATCGAAGACGCTGGTGCATGGCATCGAGACCACGCGAACCTTGCGGCCCTGCTCGGTCAGCTTGTCGAAGGCCTGTACAGCCAGGCCCACTTCGGAACCGGTGGCGATCAGGATCAGCTCAGGCTCGCCTGCGCAGTCTTTCAACACGTAGCCGCCACGGCTGATATCGGCGATCTGGCCAGCGTCACGGGTTTGGTGCTGCAGGTTCTGACGCGAGAAGATCAGCGCCGACGGGCCGTCCTTGCGCTCCAGTGCGTGCTTCCAGGACACCGCCGATTCGACGGCGTCGGCTGGACGCCAGGTGTCCAGGTTCGGAGTACTGCGCAGGCTGGTCAGTTGTTCGATCGGCTGGTGAGTCGGGCCGTCTTCGCCCAGACCGATGGAGTCGTGGGTGTAGACGTGGATCACGCGCTGCTTCATCAGGGCCGACATGCGCACCGCGTTGCGAGCGTATTCCATGAACATCAGGAAGGTCGCGCCGTAAGGCACCAGGCCGCCGTGCAGGGCGATACCGTTCATGATCGCGGTCATGCCGAACTCGCGTACACCGTAGAACATGTAGTTGCCGCTGGCGTCTTCAGCGCTGACGCCCTTGCAGCCTTTCCACAGGGTCAGGTTGGAACCGGCCAGGTCAGCCGAGCCGCCCAGGAATTCTGGCAGCAGAGGACCGAAGGCGTTCAGGGTGTTCTGGCTGGCCTTGCGGCTGGCGATGGTTTCGCCCTTGGCCGCGACTTCGGCGATGTAGGCAGCAGCCTTCTCGGAGAAGTCGGCTGGCAGGTCGCCGCTAAGGCGACGCTTGAGCTCGCTGGCCAGCTCTGGGAAGGCAGCAGCATAGGCAGCGAAGCGCTGTTCCCACTCGGCTTCAACGGCCTTGCCGGCTTCCTTGGCGTCCCACTCGGCGTAGATGTCGGCCGGGATTTCGAACGGACCGTGGTTCCAGTTCAGCTCTTTGCGGGCCAGGGCGATTTCGTCGTTGCCCAGTGGCGCGCCGTGGCAGTCTTCCTTGCCCTGCTTGTTCGGCGAGCCGAAACCGATGATGGTCTTGCAGCAGATCAGGGTCGGCTGCTCGCTCTTGCGAGCGGTCTCGATGGCGGTCTTGATCTCGTCGGCGTCGTGGCCGTCGACATTGCGGATCACCTGCCAGTTGTAGGCTTCGAAACGCTTTGGCGTGTCGTCGGTGAACCAGCCTTCGACTTCGCCGTCGATGGAAATGCCGTTGTCATCGTAGAAGGCGATCAGCTTGCCCAGGCCCAGGGTACCGGCCAGGGAAGCGACTTCGTGGGAGATACCTTCCATCATGCAGCCATCACCCAGGAACACATAGGTGTGGTGATCGACGACGTTGTGACCTTCGCGGTTGAACTGGGCGCCCAGGACTTTTTCAGCGATGGCGAAGCCCACGGCGTTGGCCAGGCCCTGGCCGAGCGGACCGGTGGTGGTCTCGACGCCTGCGGTGTAACCGAACTCCGGGTGGCCCGGGGTGCGGCTGTGCAGTTGGCGGAAGGCCTTCAGGTCATCGATCGACAGGTCGTAGCCGGTCAGGTGCAGCAGCGAGTAGATCAGCATCGAGCCGTGGCCGTTGGACAGCACGAAGCGGTCGCGGTCGGCAAAGTCAGGGTTGCTCGGGCTGTGCTTCAAGTAGTCGCGCCAAAGAACTTCGGCGATATCCGCCATGCCCATGGGGGCACCTGGGTGACCGCTGTTGGCCTTCTGCACGGCATCCATGCTGAGTGCTCGAATGGCGTTGGCACGTTCACGACGGCTGGGCATCGCTTATCTCCTGGGGGGTTTGAAAATTACGGAACGAAAAAAGGCGGCTATTTTCGCCCAGGCATGTGTCCGGGGGCAATGACGGATGGTCGATGCGGCATGATTTTCCTGTGATTGAAGACAGATTCAGGCGATAGCCCGCCCAAACAGCGGATTCGGTCGAGACTGCTGCGGCGATTTGCCCCGCCCATCGCTCAATATCAAAACTTTTTGATATTGAGCTTGCGACGTAGGGGCACCCTGACTAGACTGCCGCCCCATGAATCTTCGTTTGCCGTCAATCCGCCCTGAGCAAAGCGACGAGCTGGCCGCCCTGTGCAAGGCCAGTGGCGACCCGCTGCGCCTGAATGTATTGCGCGCGCTGGCCAGCGATTCGTTCGGGGTACTGGAACTGGCGCAGATCTTCGCCATCGGCCAGTCGGGGATGAGCCACCACCTCAAAGTGCTATCCCAGGCTGCACTGGTGGCGACGCGCCGCGAAGGCAACGCGATATTCTATCGCCGCGCCCTGCCCGATGCCCTGCGCCTGGGCGGCAAGCTGCATGCGGCCCTGCTTGAAGAAGTCGATGGCCTGGCCCTGCCCGACGATGTCCAGGAACGGATCGGCCAGGTTCAGCAACGGCGCGCGGCCACCAGCCAGGATTTTTTCCAGCGCGTCGAAGAAAAATTCCGTGCCCAGCAGGACCTGATCGCCGGGCTGCCCCAGTACCGCGAAAGCCTGCTGGCGCTGCTCGATAACTTGAGCTTCGAAGCCGACGCCGGCGCCCTTGAAGTGGGCCCCGGCGATGGTGAATTTCTTCCAGAACTGGCCCGGCGCTTTGCCCGGGTCACCGCCCTGGACAACAGCCCGACCATGCTCGAACTGGCCCGCCAGGTCTGTGAACGAGAAGGTCTGGCCAATGTGAACCTGCAGTTGGCCGATGCACTCAGTGCAACGGATGTGGACGCCGACTGCGTAGTGCTGAACATGGTCCTGCACCATTTCAGCGCCCCGGCCGAAGCCCTGCGGCAGTTGGCCAACCGTGTGAAGCCAGGCGGTAGCCTGTTGGTAACAGAGTTGTGCAGCCACGACCAGAGTTGGGCCAGAGAGGCCTGCGGCGATATCTGGCTGGGCTTCGAGCAGGACGACCTGGTCCGTTGGGCCAGCGCTGCGGGACTGGCTCCCGGGGACAGCCTCTATGTGGGCTTACGTAATGGTTTCCAGATCCAGGTCCGCCATTTTCAGCGACCGGCTGGCAACACTCACCATCGGTAAATTTTAGGAACCCGTCGAGATGAGCGAATACTCCCTTTTCACCTCCGAGTCCGTATCTGAAGGGCATCCGGACAAAATCGCCGACCAGATTTCGGATGCAGTGCTGGACGCCATCATCACCCAGGACAAATTCGCCCGCGTGGCCTGCGAAACCCTGGTGAAAACCGGTGTGGCGATCATCGCTGGCGAAGTGACCACCTCGGCCTGGGTAGACCTGGAAGAGATCGTACGTAAAGTCATCGTCGACATCGGCTACAACAGCTCCGACGTCGGCTTTGACGGCGCCACCTGCGCCGTGATGAACATCATCGGCAAGCAGTCGGTAGACATTGCCCAGGGCGTTGACCGCAGCAAGCCGGAAGACCAGGGCGCTGGCGACCAGGGCCTGATGTTCGGCTATGCCAGCAACGAAACCGACGTGCTGATGCCTGCGCCGATCTGCTTCTCGCATCGCCTGGTCGAGCGCCAGGCCGAAGCCCGCAAGTCCGGCCTGCTGCCGTGGCTGCGCCCGGATGCCAAGTCCCAGGTTACCTGCCGCTATGAAGGCGGCAAGGTCGTCGGCATCGACGCCGTGGTCCTGTCGACCCAGCACAACCCTGAAGTTTCGCAGAAAGACCTTCAGGAAGCGGTCATGGAGCTGATCGTCAAGCACACCCTGCCGGCCGAACTGCTGCACAAGGACACCCAGTTCCACATCAACCCGACCGGCCAGTTCATCATTGGCGGCCCGGTGGGCGACTGTGGCCTGACCGGTCGCAAGATCATCGTCGACAGCTACGGTGGCATGGCCCGTCACGGCGGTGGCGCGTTCTCCGGCAAGGACCCATCCAAGGTCGACCGTTCGGCGGCCTACGCCGGTCGCTATGTCGCCAAGAACATCGTTGCAGCCGGCCTTGCCGAGCGTTGCGAGATCCAGGTGTCCTACGCCATTGGCGTGGCTCAGCCTACCTCCATCTCGCTGAACACCTTCGGCACCGGCAAGATCGCCGACGACAAGATCATCCAGCTGGTACGCGAGTGCTTCGACCTGCGTCCATACGCGATCACCACCATGCTCGACCTGCTGCACCCGATGTACCAGGAAACCGCTGCCTACGGTCACTTCGGCCGTATCCCACAGCAGAAGACTGTCGGCGACGACACCTTCACCACTTTCACCTGGGAACTTACCGACCGCGTCGACGCCCTGCGCGCTGCCGCCGGCCTGTAACCAGCCGCTACCCAAAAGCCCCAGCCGGGTAACCGGCTGGGGCTTTTTTGTGGGAGCGGGTTTGCCCCGCGAACAATCCCCCTACACATCACCTGACAATGATCCGGCCATGAGCCCCCAGAAGCCATCCTAGTCTTTGAGTTCCCCCTCAGAGCAAGGATGCTCGCCATGCGCCACAAACTGCTATGCACACTGCTGCTCCTGCCCTGGCTCGCCTGCGCTCACGCCCAGACGTGCCCTCAATGGCCAGTCGCCCAGGCCCAGGCCGAAATCCGCAATCTCCAGCAAACCCTCACAGACTGGGACGACCACTACCACCGCCAAGGCGTCTCACCGATCGCCGACGAGCTCTACGACCAGAGTCGCGCCCGGCTTGCACACTGGCGCTCGTGCTTCCCGGCGACCAGGACAGCCGCCGACAACCCTCTGCAGACGGCCAACGGCCCGCTCCCCCACCCCATTGCCCACACAGGCCTGGCCAAGCTGGCTGACCAGCAGGCCGTCGCATCCTGGATGCAGGGCAAGCACGACTTGTGGATTCAACCCAAGGTCGACGGTGTCGCGGTCACCCTGGTGTATCAGGCAGGCCAACTGGTGGGTTTGATCAGCCGCGGCGATGGTCGCGACGGGCACGACTGGAGCCGCCATATCCCTATGCTCAGCGGCGTCAATCGCCAACTGCCGCGCCCCCTGGACCTGGTCCTTCAAGGCGAACTCTATTGGCGCCTGGACGCCCATGTCCAGGCCGACGCCGGTAGCCGCAATGCCCGCGGCAATGTCGCCGGGCTACTCGCACGCAAACAGCTCGACCCGCAGCAAGGCGCTGTCATCGGCCTGTTCGTCTGGGCCTGGCCCCAAGGCCCGGCGACCCAGCAAGAGCGACTTGCCGGGTTGAGCGCCCTGGGATTCACCGATACCGAACAGTACAGCGAACCGATCCAGCATGTGGAAGAGGCGGCGAAGTGGCGGGAGCACTGGTACCGCACCCCGCTCCCGTTCGCCAGCGATGGCGTGGTGCTGCGCCAGGGCCAGCGCCCCGATGGCGCGCGATGGCAAGCGCGCGAGCCGTATTGGATTGCGGCCTGGAAATATCCCTTTGCCCAGGCCCTGGCCCAGGTGCGTGCGGTGCAGTTCAATATCGGCCGGACCGGCCGCATAACACCGGTCCTGCAGATCGAGCCGGTGCAACTTGATGACCGGCGGATCCGCCAGGTGAGCGCTGGTTCCTTCCAGCAATGGCAGCACCTGGACATCCGCCCGGGCGACCAGGTGGCGATCAGCCTGGCCGGGCTGACCATCCCGCGCCTCGACCAGGTGGTACACCGCAGCATGCTGCGCCCGGCCATCGACGTGCCGGACCCCGCCCAGCACCACTCACTCAGTTGCTGGCAGCCCAGCGATACCTGCCGCGGGCAGTTCATCGCACGACTGGATTGGCTGAGCGGCAAACAGGGACTGGCAATGAAAGGCGTGGGGCCCGGCACCTGGGCCCGATTGGTCGACAGCGGCCTGGTCGAGAATCTGGCGGACTGGCTGCACATCACGGATGAGGACCTGCTGCAGGTTCCCGGCCTGGCCGAGCGCAGTCGCCAGCAACTTCTTTTTACATTTCAACAGGCCCGCCAACAACCCTTCGGTCGCTGGCTGCGAGCGCTGGGCGTTCCGGCCCCCAGTGCTCTTGAACTCGAGGCGCCCTGGGCAGGGCTTGCCCAGCGCGACGCCGCCCAGTGGCTGGTGGAGCCCGGTGTAGGGCAAGGTCGTAGCGCGCAATTGCTGGCGTTTTTTCGCTCACCCGACGTACAAATGATGGCCGAACAATTGCACCAACATGCAATCGAGGGTTTCTAAATTTTCCAGTTCAGGGCAGCATCATGAATTCTGCTGTCCCGCCTCACACGGAGCCCCTATGAAACTGCTATCGCCTCTCGCCCTGTTCACTGTCTGTGGTCTGCTCGCCTCACCGCTGCTGGCTGCCGAAGAACAACCAGGGTTGACCGGTTGCGCAGCCAAGCGTCAGGCCATCAGCGAACAGATCGAACAGGCTCGCGCCCATGGCAACGCAGACCAGCAGGCCGGCCTGGAGAAAGCCCTGAGCGAAGTGACCGAACACTGCACCGACGCCGGCCTTCGCAAGGAGCGCGAGCAAAAAGTGCTCGACGCCCGCCATGAAGTGACTCAGCGCACCAAGGACCTGGACAAGGCCATGAAAAAGGGTGACGCCGAGAAGATCAACAAACGCAAGGACAAGCTGGCCGAGTCCAAGAAAGAGTTGCAGCAAGCGCTGGATGAACTCGAGAAGTAAGAAGGCCGTCATCGCGGGGCACTCCCGCTCCCATGGCAGGAGCGGGCGTGCCCCGCGATGCTGTTTTCAGTGATTGCGAAACTCGGTATGACAGGCTTTGCAGGCTGCCTCGACCTTGTTCATGGGCGCGGCAAGCTCCGCCGCCTGCAAGGGTTGGGTACGGGTCACCGCCACAAGCTCGGCAGTGCTCGCTTCCATCTGCTGGGCCAGGTCCTGGAAACGCGCCTGCTGCTGCCAGACCTCAGGCCGGGCACTGGTTTCGTCTTCTTCGCGAACCTGTGGAAAATGCTTCCACGGCTCACGGCTCAGGGCGTCGAGCTTGACCGCGCCGTCGGCGAACTTCTGCCCGTCGAACGCCAGGCGCCCACGCAGCATGCCGCCCAGGTCTTCACTGGTCTTGAGCATTTGTTTGAAGATGGTCTTGCGCTGACCCAGTGGCGAGTTGGGATCGACACCGCCACACGCGGTCAGAGTGAGGCAGGCCAGCAGCACAACAGAGAGTCGCTTGAGCATCATGGTAATTTCGGCTCACGGAAAAAAGGCGGCCAGTATCCTCGTCTCGCCCGCAAAGACCAATACCCTTATTAACTCTACGGGTTGCCAGGGCCGCTGAAGCCCAGGTAATCCGCCAAGGAACGCTGTACATGAAATTTCACCTGCGCCATCTGGGCTTGACGCTTTCGGCACTGGCCCTGCTCGCCGGCTGCAACGGCGGCGGCCCGGAAAAACCCAAGCCTCACGCCGTTGCCACGTATGTGAGCCAGACCTGGAAAGACCTGCCCCAAGTCAGCGACAGCGACCTGCTGGCCGGCTTCGAGGCCTGGCGCAGCGCCTGCGAGCGCCTCAAGCGCGATGCCATCTGGGCCAACACCTGTGCCGCCGCTGCCGCCGTGCCCGCCGACAGCGCCCAGGTGCGCACCTTCCTGCAGGGCCAATTGGATGTCTACAGCATGCGCTCGGGCGAAAACAGCGCCAATGGCCTGATCACCGGCTACTACGAGCCGGTCTACCCCGGCAGCCTGACCCAGACCGACACTGCCCACGTGCCGGTCTACGGTGTGCCCGACGACATGATCGTGGTGGCCCTGGACAGCGTCTATCCCGAGCTCAAGGGCAAGCGCCTGCGAGGCCGCATCGAGGAGCGCACCCTCAAGCCCTACGACACCGCCGAGGTGATCAACCAGCAAGGTGTGCCGGCACCGGTACTGGCCTGGCTGACCGACCCCATGGACCTGCAGTTCCTGCAGATCCAGGGCTCCGGACGAATCCAACTGGAAAACGGTCGCCAGCTGCGCGTCGGTTATGCCGACCAGAATGGCCACCCCTATCGCCCGATCGGCCGCTGGCTGATCGAACAGGGCCAATTGAAAAAAGAAGACGTGAGCATGGGCGCCATTCATGACTGGGCCCAGGCCAACCCGACGCGTGTCCCGGAACTGCTGGCGAGCAACCCCAGCTATGTGTTCTTCAGTACCCGCCCCGACAGCAACGAAGGCCCGCGCGGTTCGCTCAACGTGCCATTGACGGCGGGCTACAGCGTGGCCATCGACCGCAAGATCATCCCACTGGGCAGCCTGCTGTGGCTCTCCACCACTCGCCCAGACGGCGCCCCGGTGGTTCGCCCGGTCGCCGCCCAGGACACCGGCGGCGCAATCACCGGTGAAGTGCGGGCAGACCTGTTCTGGGGCACCGGCGCCGAAGCGGGTGAGTTGGCGGGCAACATGAAGCAGCAAGGGCAGATCTGGCTGCTCTGGCCCAAGGGAGCAGCGTTGCCTGAAGTGCCCAAGGTACCTTGAGCACTCAATCGCAGGGCAAGCCCGCTTCTACGGGAGCGGGCTTGCCCTGCGAACTCAAACCGAGACTACGAAAAACGACACGATCAACGCCAACCCAGCGAACCACACCAGCGAACGCAATGCGGCCCAGTCGGCCAGGTAGCAGATGATGTAGAGCAGGCGGCTGGTGATATACACCACCGCCAGCACGTCCTGAGTCACCTGCTCGGCATTGCCGACGATGTCGGCGATGATCACTGCCGCGGCGAAGGCCGGGAATGCTTCGAAACTGTTCAGTTGCGCAGCATGAGCGCGACGCGGCAAGCCTTCGAGCGTCTCCTGGAAGGCCCGCGGGTCATGGTTCTGGCGCAGGTTGAAACGCCCGCTGCCGAGCTTGGCGATGCTGGTACACAGGATCGGCAGGAACAACGCAATCAATACACACCAGAAAGCAACGGTCATGGCTAAATCCTTGTCGGTTGGAACATCAGAGTTTCATGATCAGCATGCCCATCAGCACCAGGGCACAGGCTAAGAGCCTGGGACCGCCAAAAGGTTCTTTGAGGTAGCGCATCCCGAACAGCACCACCAGTATCACACTGACCTCGCGCAACGCCGCCGCCTCGGCGACCGAGCCCAGTTGCATGGCCCATAGCACCAGGGCATAGCTGAGCAGTACACAGATCCCCACGGCCAGGCCCAGCCGCCACTGCAATCGCCAGAACAGCACGAAGGGCGCCCGCCGGGCGACACCGGCCAGCAGCGGGAAGGGCCAGGCGCTGAGCAGCGTCAACCACACAAGATAGTCCAGCGGCTGCGACCAGAGGCGGATCGCCTGGCCGTCGAACCAGGTGTAGCAGCCAATGCACAGCCCGATCAGGGCCACCACCGGCAGCATCGACCAGGGCAGGCGATCGCCCCCGCCGCCCTGCCAGAGCAGGCAGGCCATGCCACAAGGGATCAGCAGGATACCGAGGATCTGCTGGTTGCTCAGCGCTTCACCGGCGAAGGTCAAGGTCAGAGCCAGCACCACCAGCGGCGACAGGCCACGCATCAGCGGATAGACCAGCCCCAGGTCGCCGACCCGATAGGCCTGGATCAGCAGGAAACGATAGAGCTGCTCGAACAACGCCGAGGCCAATAGCCAGGGCCACACCTCAGCCGGTGGAAACTGCACGAAGCCGACCATCACCACAGCGAACAGCAACGCCACTACGTCCATGCTGGCAATGACCAGCAGGCGTTCGCCGCTGAATTTGATCAGGGTGTTCCAGGTTGCATGCAGCAAGGCGGCAACCAATACCAGAGAAGTGGCTAACACGCGTAGGTCCTTGGCAGAGCAGGTCGGGTCATCAATGGCCAGGCGCTATCTAAGCATTTCGTCCGGCCTGGCGTCGCGCACATTTGCTTGCCAGGGAAACGAAACCCACCGAGCGCGGTCAACGCATGCAGTCAAAAACTGTGTCCCCAAGCCTCTGGCAAGCCATCCAAGCACTGCCCGATGGACTCGGGTGCCGAATTGGAAGCCACTACAGGACCCCGAATGCTTGAGCTCGTTGCCGCGTTTATCTGCTTGACCACCCTCCTCACCTACCTGAACTACCGCTTCATCGGCCTGCCGCCCACCATCGGCGTCATGGTCACCGCACTGCTGTTTTCCCTGCTCCTGCAAGGCTTGAGTGTCATTGGATACCCGGGGCTGGAAGAGCGCGTGCAAGGCCTGATGAGCCAGATCGACTTCAATGACCTGCTGATGCACTGGATGCTATCGTTCCTGCTGTTTGCCGGGGCGCTGCACGTCAATCTCGCCGACCTGCGCAGCTACCGCTGGCCGATCGGCTTGCTGGCCACGGTAGGCGTGCTGATCGCCACCGTCGTGATCGGCTACCTGGCGCACTGGATCTTCGCCCTGTTCGGCTGGCACGTCAGCCTGCTCTACTGCCTGCTGTTCGGTGCCTTGATCTCGCCCACCGATCCCATCGCGGTACTCGGTGCCTTGCGTACCGCCAACGCCTCCAAGCCGCTGAAAACCACTATCGTCGGCGAGTCGCTGTTCAATGACGGCACCGCGGTGGTGGTGTTCACCGTGCTGCTGGGCATTGCCCAGCTGGGTGAGACGCCAAGCGTCAGCGAAACGGCCCTCCTGTTCGCCCGCGAAGCCATCGGCGGAGCGCTGTTCGGCGGCCTGGTCGGCTACATCACCTACCGCATGATCAAGAGCATCGAGCAGTACCAGGTCGAGGTGATGCTGACCCTGGCCCTGGTCATCGGTGGCTCGGCCATGGCCTACGAGCTGCATGTGTCGGCGCCCATCGCGATGGTGGTGGCGGGCCTGATCATCGGCAACATGGGACGCAACCTGGCGATGAATGAAATGACCCGTCGCTACATGGACGGCTTCTGGGAACTGATCGACGACATGCTCAACGCCCTGCTGTTCGCCTTGATCGGCCTTGAGCTGTTGCTGTTGCCATTTTCCTGGATGCACCTGGCCGCCGCCGGTGTGCTGGCCGTGGCGATCCTGCTGTCCCGGTTGCTGACCGTGGCGCCGGCCATAGTCATGCTGCGCCGCTGGCGCACCGTACCGCGTGGCACCGTACGGGTACTGACCTGGGGTGGATTGCGTGGCGGGGTGTCGGTGGCGTTGGCGCTGTCACTGCCCAGCGGTACCGAGCGGGACCTGCTGCTGAGCATCACCTATATCGTGGTGCTGTCGTCGATCCTGTTGCAGGGCCTGACGATCGGGCGTGTGGTGCGCGGGGTTACTGAGCAGCCTTGAGGAATTTTTCGCGGGGCAAGCCCGCTCCTACAAGCAGGAGCGGGCTTGCCCGGCGATGTTTATCTCATTCCACCGTCGTATCGAACTGATCCTTGATGTACTTGATCTCGGTCCGCCCATGGGCCGCTGGCAAGCCATCCTCACCCAGGTTCACGAACACCATGCGATCAACCGTCAGGATGCTCTTGCGGGTGATCTTGTTGCGCACTTCGCACTTGAGGGTGATGGAAGTACGACCGAACTCGGTGGCAGTGATACCCAGCTCGATGATGTCGCCCTGGCGCGAGGCGCTGACGAAGTTGATCTCCGAGATGTACTTGGTCACCACACGCTGGTTGCCCAGCTGGACGATCGCGTAGATCGCCGCCTCTTCGTCGATCCAGCGCAGCAGGCTGCCGCCGAACAGGGTGCCGTTGGGGTTGAGGTCTTCGGGCTTGACCCATTTACGGGTGTGAAAATTCATATCTACTCCTGACCGTCTTGCCAATCGTTGGGGGTAATGATGGCAGAGCCGGCCGCATGCCTCCATTTAACATCGACTATGGTCTCGATTAATCGACAGAAAACCTTGGGCAGTTTCGTTGGCGCAGCTATAATCGCCCTCGCTTCAAAAACGGTCATCTGCACTTGATACCGTTCCCGCCACCTGTCCGAGGGGCGCTGCAGCAGGTTCACCCTGTCAGGCTCGGATGGGGCGTTGTCTGGCCAGGCCTTGCCTGGCGACACTAAACGCACAACGGCGCCCATTCGCACACTACGAATGGAGGCTCTCAATGAGCGCTGTAATCACGCCTGCAGGTTTTACCGATTTCAAAGTCGCCGACATCTCCCTGGCTGCCTGGGGCCGTCGCGAAACCATCATCGCTGAATCGGAAATGCCTGCACTGATGGGCCTGCGCCGCAAGTACCTGCAAGAGCAACCGCTCAAGGGCGCCAAGATCCTCGGCTGCATCCACATGACCATTCAGACCGCCGTGCTGATCGAGACCCTGGTTGCCCTGGGTGCCGAAGTTCGCTGGTCGTCCTGCAACATCTTCTCCACCCAGGACCAGGCCGCTGCCTCCATCGCGGCTGCCGGCATTCCGGTATTCGCCTGGAAAGGCGAGACCGAAGAAGAGTACGAGTGGTGCCTCGAGCAGACCATCCTCAAGGATGGCCAGCCATGGGATGCCAACATGATCCTGGACGACGGCGGTGACCTCACCGAGCTGCTGCACAAGAAGTACCCGGCCGTGCTGGACCGCGTCCACGGCGTTACCGAAGAAACCACCACCGGCGTACACCGCCTGTTGGACATGCTGGCCAAGGGCGAGCTGAAAATCCCGGCCATCAACGTCAACGACTCGGTCACCAAGAGCAAGAACGACAACAAGTACGGCTGCCGTCACAGCCTGAACGATGCCATCAAGCGTGGTACCGACCACCTGCTGTCGGGCAAGCAAGCACTGGTCATCGGCTACGGTGACGTGGGCAAGGGTTCGGCCCAGTCGCTGCGTCAGGAAGGCATGATCGTCAAGGTTTCCGAAGTCGATCCGATCTGCGCCATGCAAGCCTGCATGGATGGCTTCGAGCTGGTCTCGCCGTTCATCGACGGTATCAACACCGGTACCGAAGCGAGCATCGACAAGGCACTGCTGGGCAAGATCGACCTGATCGTCACCACCACCGGTAACGTCAACGTCTGCGACGCCAACATGCTCAAGGCCCTGAAAAAGCGCGCCGTGGTCTGCAACATCGGCCACTTCGACAATGAAATCGACACCGCTTTCATGCGCAAGAACTGGGCCTGGGAAGAGGTCAAGCCACAGGTACACAAGATCCACCGTACCGGCGCTGGCACCTTCGACCCGCAAAACGACGACTACCTGATCCTGCTGGCCGAAGGCCGCCTGGTGAACCTGGGCAACGCCACTGGCCACCCAAGCCGCATCATGGATGGTTCGTTCGCCAACCAGGTCCTGGCGCAGATCTTCCTGTTCGGCCAGAAGTACGCCGACCTGCCGGCCGCTCAGAAAGCCGAGCGCCTGACCGTTGAAGTACTGCCCAAGAAACTCGACGAAGAAGTGGCCCTGGAAATGGTCCGCGGCTTCGGTGGCGTAGTCACTCAATTGACGCCTCAACAAGCCGAGTACATCGGCGTTGCCGTTGAAGGGCCGTTCAAGCCTCACGCCTACCGCTACTGATGGGCCAAAGCCGGTGTCGCTGCAAAGCGTCACCGGCTTTTTTCTGTATGCCAGCCGTCGCTGGCCTGCTTGATCGGTTTACCAGGATTTCGCCATGTCTCAAGAGCGTCGCTACAGCTTCGAGTTCTTCCCGACCAAGACCGATGCTGGCCATGAAAAGCTGCTCGCCACTGCCCGCCAGTTGGCCAGCTACAACCCCGATTTCTTCTCCTGCACCTACGGCGCAGGCGGCTCCACCCGCGACCGCACGCTCAACACCGTGCTGCAGCTGGAAAGCGAAGTGAAAGTCCCTGCCGCACCGCACCTGTCGTGCGTCGGCGACAGCAAGGACGACCTGCGCAGCCTGCTGACCCAGTACAAGGCTGCCGGCATCCAGCGCATCGTCGCCCTGCGCGGCGACCTGCCTTCGGGCATGGGCATGGCCAGTGGCGAACTGCGCTACGCCAACGAACTGGTCGAGTTCATTCGCCAGGAAAGCGCTGACCACTTCCACATCGAAATCGCCGCCTACCCCGAGATGCACCCCCAGGCACGCAATTTCGAAGATGACCTGAAAAACTTCGTGCGCAAGGCCAATGCCGGTGCCGACAGTGCCATCACCCAGTACTTCTTCAACGCCGACAGCTACTTCTACTTCGTCGAGCGCGTGCAGCAACTGGGCGTGAACATTCCTGTGGTACCGGGGATCATGCCGATCACCAACTACAGCAAGCTGGCCCGTTTTTCCGACGCCTGTGGCGCCGAGATCCCGCGCTGGATCCGCAAGCAGCTGGAAGCCTACGGCGATGACGTCAAGAGCATCCAGGCCTTCGGCGAAGACGTGATCACCCGCATGTGCGAGCAACTGCTGCAAGGCGGCGCACCGGGCCTGCACTTCTATACGCTGAACCAGGCCGAGCCTAGCCTGGCGATCTGGAACAACCTCAAGTTGCCCCGTTGATCAGGCCGTAAACCGTTGGTAACAATTGCTGCAGATTGCTGAAAAGGTCTTGGCTTACGCTAAGGCCTTTCTTGCATTATTGACCTACGGATTTACGTGCATTCATGACTCATGGCCACGCCACAGCCCGCCCGCAACTTGTCTACCTGGTCTTCGGGCAGAAAACCTATCATCAAGAAGCACAATTCAGCATCGTCAGCGCCCTCGCCAACCTGCGCAAAACGCCGGATGAAGCCCTCGACATCCAGGTCTACAGCGACAACCCCGAGCTTTACCAGCACCTGCCGGTCACCGTCCACATCCTGGATGAGGCTACCCGCCAAGCCTGGAACCAACCCTACGGCTATCACTTTCGCAGCAAGCATGTAGTCCTGCGCCAGGTACTGGCCAGCTATCCCAAGGCCGTACTGATCGACACCGACACCTTCTTCCATCAGTCCCCGATGGAGCTGTTTCGCCGCATACAGCCAGGCACCCTGCTGTGCAACGCGATTGGCGCCAACTATGGTGACGACCCGCAATGCCCGTTGTTTCAAAGCCTGGCGCCGATGCTTGAAGCACGCGGGCTGGCCGATCGGAACATGCCGCTGCTCAATTCCGGCGTGATCGGCCTGATGCAAGAAGATGCCGCCCTGCTTGACCAGTCCATCGCCCTGATGGACGAGTACTACCCCCACGCCAACGGCGCCTACACCCTGGAGGAGTTCTGCCTGGGGGTGGCCGCCTACCGCCGGATGCACGTCAACCAGTGCACCGACCTGATCCACCACTACTGGAGCCGCAAGCAGTTGTTCCGGGCCAAAGTCCAGGCCTGGCTGGCCAAGCACCAGCATGCACCCTTCAGTTGCCAGGCCTTGCAGGACGTGGCGCAGGTCAACGCCCAGCTGCCCAAGCCGCCCGCCCTGCAGCGCCTGGGCTACAAGGCCCTGAGCCTGACCCTGCCGTCCGAGCAGCGCCAGTTCCTGCGCGAATTGATGTACGGCTGCTACAACTACCCCAATGAGTTCGACCGCGCCTGTGCAGCGGCCTGGTGGGACAAGGCCCTGGAAAACGCCAATGCCCGCCATCCCGACCCGCTGTGCCGCGACAAGCTACACCAGTGGTTCGAGCGCCCCGGCATGCGCCTGAGTCTGGGCCACAAGCACGGCACAGTCCGCGACTCGCTGTTAAAGCGATCACAACACTGACGCACCGGCGGGAGCAACACGCATGTCTACTAGCCATAGACGTGCGCACGTCGTAATCTCCAGCCATGCCTGATTTCGCCCGCCTCCTGACTGCGTTGCTCCTCTCTTGCCTGAGTGCCCTGGCCCACGGCGAGAAGCTGCGTATCGTTACCGAACCCTGGGCGCCCTATGTGTACCTGGAGAACGGTCACGCCAAAGGCATCGACTACGAGGTCACTGCCGAGGTATTCAAGCGCCTTGGAGTGGAGGTGGAGTGGCAGTTCCTGCCCTGGAAGCGCTGCCTGGCCATGGTCGAGCAAGGCCTGGCCGACGGTGTCCTGGATATCTTCCAGACCGAACAGCGCGACAGCCAGTTGTTTTACCCCAGCGAGCCCCTGTCGGATGTCGAGTTTGTGCTGTTCTACGCCAACGCCCGTCCCCACTCGATCAACAACCTCGAAGACCTGCGCGGCCTGACGGTGGGCACCTCCCCTGGCTACACCTATGCCTCGGCTTTCAGCGAGTCACCGCTGTTCATCCGCGAACCTGCTCCCACCCATGAAGCCAACTTCGGCAAACTGCAGCGTGGGCGCATTGATCTGTTGATTACCGACCGCCGCGTCGGGCGCTACATGATCAACAGCATGGGGCTCAAGCAGGAGATCAGCGAGCTGCCACTGGTGATCAGCCGCCAGAGTCAGTACCTGGCCGTGCGCCGCAATGTCGGCATGGATCTTCTGGTCCAACGCTTTGCCGCCGAGCTGCGCCGCTTCAAGCGCGAACCTGCCTATGCAGCCCTGCATGCCCGCTACGCCGAAGCCGGAGACGTTTTTCGGACGGCCGTTGAGCAGCAGGAACACAGCACGCCCTGATTGCTCTGTTATACTCGGGCCTTCCCGCCAGGCTTACGCCCGGACGCTCGGCCTTGCAAAAGGCATCCCGACCGGCAGGACAGCGCGGCCAAGAGCCCGCCCGCCACACTCCGGATGCGCATTGAAGACCCTGCTGGACCGGACGCGATAGCATCACCCGATGCCCGTCGCGCCAGGCAAGATTATCCCATCGGGCTTAGCCCCCACTAAGAACAGGATTACTCATGTCCTTTGCTTCCCTCGGTCTCTCCGAGGCTCTAGTCCGCGCCATCGAGGCAGCGGGCTATACCCAGCCCACTCCGGTGCAACAGCGGGCCATTCCCGCCGTGTTGCAAGGTCGCGACCTGATGGTCGCCGCCCAGACAGGTACTGGTAAAACCGGTGGTTTCGCCTTGCCGATTCTCGAGCGCCTGTTTCCAGGTGGTCACCCAGACAAATCCCAGCGTCATGGTCCGCGCCAGCCGCGAGTCCTGGTGCTGACCCCTACGCGCGAACTGGCCGCCCAGGTGCATGACAGCTTCAAGGTCTATGCCCGCGACCTGAACTTCGTCAGCGCCTGCATCTTCGGCGGTGTCGGCATGAACCCACAGGTTCAGGCCATGGCCCGCGGTGTCGACGTACTGGTAGCCTGCCCGGGCCGCCTGCTGGACCTCGCCGGCCAAGGTAGTGTCGACCTGTCCCACGTCGAGATCCTGGTCCTGGACGAAGCCGACCGCATGCTCGACATGGGCTTCATCCACGATGTGAAGAAAGTCCTCGCACGGTTGCCGGCCAAGCGCCAGAACCTGCTGTTCTCGGCGACTTTCTCCAAAGACATCACCGACCTCGCCGACAAGCTGCTGCACAACCCCGAGCGCATCGAAGTCACGCCACCGAACACCACGGTCGAGCGTATCGAGCAGCGCGTGTACCGCCTTCCGGCCAGCCACAAGCGCGCCTTGCTGGCCCACTTGATCACCATGGGTGCCTGGGAACAGGTGCTGGTGTTCACCCGTACCAAGCATGGCGCCAACCGCCTGGCCGAGTACCTGGAAAAGCACGGCCTGACCGCCGCCGCCATCCACGGCAACAAGAGCCAGAACGCTCGCACCAAGGCCCTGGCCGACTTCAAGGCCGGCACCGTGCGCATCATGGTCGCCACTGATATCGCCGCCCGTGGCCTGGACATCGACCAGCTGCCGCACGTGGTCAACTTCGAGCTGCCCAACGTCGAAGAAGACTACGTACACCGCATCGGCCGTACCGGCCGTGCCGGTCGCTCCGGCGAGGCGATCTCGCTGGTGGCCCCGGACGAAGAAAAGCTGCTCAAGAGCATCGAGCGCGTGACGCGCCAGAAGATCCAGGACGGCGACCTGATGGGCTTCGATGCCTCCAAGGTCGAAGCCGAAAAACCTGAAGTGCGTGAGCGCCCACAGAACAATCCGCGCGGCGGCCGTGGCCAGCGTGCCGATGGCAGCAATGCCAACAACGGCGGTCGCAAGGACAAGGGCAAGGACCAAGGCAAGGAAAAAGGTCGCGAGAAGGACAAGGAAAAAACCGCGGAGAAATCCGCCGGTGGCCGCCAAGACCGCAAGCCGCGCGACAAGAAGCCTCGCCAGTCCCAGTCGGCACAGCCTGGTGTACCGCCAGTGCCGGCCAATCGTGATCCGGAAGAGTTCCTGGATGATGAAGTGGACAATTTCGGTAACCGCGCCGACTACGTCAGCCCTTACCAGAACAAGGGCAACCAGGGTCGCAACCGTCGTCCGGGCGCACCTGCCCAGGCTGGTACCGGCACCGGTCAGCCGCGCAGCAACGGTGGCGGCCAGGGCCGCAACAACGGCCCACGCAGCGGCGCCGGCACAGGCGGCTCGGCCAATGGCGAAAAACGCGGTGGCGCACGCAGCGGTACCGGCGGTCAACAACGCCGTGACGGTGGCGCTGGCCGCAACCGTCGTCCGAACAACGACAATTCCTCGGGCGAGCCAGCCGTACGCAACCCGCGTGAAGGCCAGCCGCAGCCGAAGATCATGCACAAAGAGTCGAAGATCGACCGTTTCCCGACTGCCGAGCAGCTTGAGCAATTGCCAAGCCGCCCACGTGGCGAGAAACCTGCACTGCTGACCCGCAATCGCTGATCCAGCAAACGCAGAAACAAGAACGCCGCCCCTAGGGGCGGCGTTTTTGTTGGTGCGCAGCGCGAGATTACTTCTGCTTCACGCCTTCGATCGAGATATCCAGGTCCAGGGTCTGCGAAGTAGCACCTGGGCCCTTGATGCCGAAATCGTTCAGGTTGAGGGTGGTCTTGGCGTTGAAACCAGCGCGCTCGCCGCCCCATGGATCCTTGCCTTCGCCGTTGAACACAGCCTTGAAGGTCACCGGCTTGGTCACGCCGTGCATGGTCAGGTCGCCGGTCACGTCAGCGGTCTTGTCGCCAGTCGGCTTGACGCTGGTGGAAACGAACTTGGCTTCCGGGTATTTCTTCACGTCGAGGAAGTCGGCGCTGGCGATGTGCTTGTCACGCTCGGCGTGGTTGGACCACAGGCTGGCGGTCTTCAGGTCGACAGCGATCTTGCTGTCGGCAGGCTTGGCCGAATCCCAGCTGAAGGTACCGTCAAAATCACGGAACGTACCATGGATGAAACTGTAGCCCAGGTGGCTGATTTTCCAGTCAACGAAGGCATGCTGGCCTTCCTTGTCGATCTTGTAGTCTGCCGCCATGGCCTGGCCAGCCGAGAGCAGTGCGGTACCGAGCGCCAGAGCGGCAAAAGTCTTTTTCAACATGCGTCTATATCCTTTTGGAGTTGAGGTTGAACATCAAGCTTTGCGGCCCAGCATGCGCTTGAGGGTCGCGTCACGGTCGATAAAGTGATGTTTGAGGGCTGCCAGGCCATGCAGGCCGGCGAAAATCACCAGTCCCCAGGCCAGGTAGAAATGGATCTCACCGGCGATATCGGCCTGGTCAGGCAGGTTGCTCACCAAGGCGGGAACGTCGAACAGGCCGAACACCGGTATGCCTACGCCATCGGCAGTCGAGATCATGTAGCCGGCGATCATCACCGCGAACAGGCCAAGGTAGAGCAGACCATGCCCGAGCTTCGAAGCGAGGCGGGTCAGCTTGCCGTGATTGGGCAGGGCTGGCGGCGGCGGGCTGATGAAACGCCACAGCACGCGAAGCAGCATCACGGCCAACAGCACCAGGCCGATGCTCTTGTGCAGGTCGGGGGCGTCCTTGCGCCACGGGCTGTAGTAGTCCAGCCCCATCATCCACAAGCCCAGCCCGAACAGTCCGAAGACTGCCAGTGCCACACCCCAGTGCATGAAGATGCTGACAAAGCCGTAACGAGAAGGTGAATTACGCAGTTGCATTGCCGTGTTTCCCTGTAAGAACTGTGCACAGACTAACGCGTTAAATATCGAATTAAAGCGGAAAATTTTGCTTCGAAATATCGAGAAAAACGATTGGTACTGTGTAACAACGCTATTAAGGAAACATTAACTGCGGGGGGAAGGTAGAAAGATTTCGCGGGGCAAGCCCACTCCTACGTAACCTGTAGGAGCGAACTTGCCCCGCGATAGCGATGGACGCCTTACTGTGCCTTGGCCTGGGTATTGGCCACCGGCTTCTTGACCGGGACCGGCTTGGCCGCAGTCTTTTTCGCTTGCTCAGCCTTGGCGACCGGTTTTTTCACCGGAGCAGGCTTGGCTGCAGCGGCCTTGGCCGGAGCCGCCTTGACCGGCTCCTGCTTGGCTACAGGCGCGGCCGGCGCGGCCGGTGCCACAGCGGGTGCGGCAGCAGGCTCAATCGGCTTTGCAGCAGGTTTTTCCACCGGCTTCTCGTCACCGCCGAACATACGCTTGAACAACCCTGGCTTGGTCTCTTCCTGCTTTGCAGGTTCGGCAGCCTTGGCTGGCTTGTCCGACGAGCCGCCAAACATATTGGTAAAGAAGTTGCCCTTGCTCGCCGCGGCCGCAGCGCCAGCACCGGCTGCGCCAGCCACCGTTGCCGCCTTGACCGGGTCGAAGGATTTGCCCGCTGCCAGGTCCTGGACCTGGCTGGCAGCGCGTTGGCCGCTGCGCAGAGCACCTTCCAGGGTGCCTGGGTAAAGGGCGTCGGTGTGCTCGCCGGCAAAGGCGACACGCTGCACGGGGCGCTCCCACAAGCGCCAGTACTTGCTGATCTGGCCCGGACCGTACGCCAGGTAAGCGCCCCCCATGCCGGCATCGGTGCTGTAGCGGCGCACTTCGTAGCCGCTGAAGGAGCCACGGGCCTGTGGGTAGAACGCATGCAGGCGGATCAACACCTGATCGACCATCTGCTTGTCGCCAAAGGCTTGCAACAAGCGGGCATTGTCGCCCGACAGGTTGATCACAACGTTTGCACCGCCCTTGAGTGCAGGCTCGATCCACAGCATGCCAAGGCCGGCGTTACTGAAGATCTCGCCGGACATGCGGGCACGGCTTTCCCAGACCGGGGTCTTGAACTTGAGCAGCAACTGGTCGCGCCAGCCGTAGTTGGTACCCTTGAGGGCCGCCAGGTGCTGGTTGTCCAGGCCAGGGGTCATCTGGATCTTCGACAGGGCACGCAGCGGTACTGCCAGCACGACGTAGTCGGCCTGGTAACCGACACTGCCGACCTTGACGGTGACGCCGTCCTTGTCCTGGATGATGGCACTGACCGGCGAGCTGGTCTTGATGGTCTTGAGCTGCTTGACGAAGGCCTGGGCCAGCACCGGGCTGCCGCCAGGCAGGCGCGCGGCGCGCAGGTCACGGTCGCTGACGCCGCGGTAGACGCGGGTCTGCTGGGCAAAGTACAGCAGCGAAAGGCGCGAAGGCTCGTCGTAGCGGGTGCGGATCTGCTGGTTGATCAGCTGGCGTGCAGTGGTCGGCAGTTGCAGCTTGTCCAGCCAGGTCGACACGTTCAGCTGATCGAGGGCAAACAGCGTGCTGTTGGCCGCCGGGTTCTGCGGATCGTCGATCGAGCGCGCCAGGTCATCCAGGGTCTTTTCGTAGCGCTTGAGCGCTTCGGCCGTGGCCGGTTGCTTGGTGGCAAGATCCGTGGCGGTGAAATACTCGCCGTCGATCAGGTAACCCGGCGTACGCACGAACTCCGGCGCCGGCAGCGTGGTGATCTTGAAGCTGTCCAGGTACTGATTGAGGATCGGCTGGGCCTTGCTATTGCCGATCCATTCGCTGGTGGCCAGGCCCGAGCGCCCGCCCATGCCCGACTTGGCTTCAAGCAGGGTCACCTGCCAGCCCTTACCCTGCAATTCATAAGCCGCCGTCAGGCCGGCCAGACCACCACCGACGACGATGGCCGTCGGGGTTTTGTCCTTGGCCAGCGCGGCGCCGCTGAACAGTCCTATCATTACCAGCGCACACGCGCGCAGCCAACCAGCAGACATTTTGGCGAACTCCGGATCAAAGCAGAAATTTGGGGGGAATCCCCCTGAAAGAGTAGCCGAAGGATACGCCACGCCAAGGGTCCCCGTCAGCAATGCCAGCAGCCTGATTGCATGCCACGGGTTGTTCTCGGCTGGCGCATTGCATAGGCTTGCGCCGCATGTTCGCGCCGTCGTCGCCAGGAGAATCGAAATGGGCCTCAACCAACAGTGGATGGAACGTGACCTGAAGGTCCTGTGGCACCCCTGCACCCAGATGAAAGACCACGAACAGCTGCCCCTGATCCCGATCAAGCGCGGCGAAGGCGTGTGGCTGGAAGACTTCGAAGGCAAGCGTTACCTGGACGCGGTCAGCTCCTGGTGGGTCAATGTATTCGGCCACGCCAATCCACGCATCAACCAGCGCATCAAGGATCAGGTCGATCAGCTTGAGCACGTTATCCTCGCAGGCTTCAGCCACCAGCCGGTGATCGAGCTGTCCGAGCGCCTGGTGAAGATGACGCCCGACGGGCTGGACCGGTGTTTCTACGCCGATAACGGCTCGTCTTGCATCGAAGTGGCGCTGAAAATGAGTTTTCACTACTGGCTGAACAAAGGCCAGCCAGAGAAAAAGCGCTTCGTCACCCTGAGCAACAGCTACCACGGTGAAACCATCGCCGCGATGTCGGTCGGCGATGTGCCGCTGTTCACCGAAACCTACAAGGCCTTGCTGCTCGACACTCTCAAGGTGCCAAGCCCGGACTGCTACCTGCGCCCGGAAGGCATGGGCTGGGAAGAACACTCGCGCAACATGTTCGCCGTCATGGAGCAGACCCTGGCCGAACACCATGCCACGGTGGCCGCGGTGATCGTCGAGCCGCTGATCCAGGGCGCCGGCGGCATGCGCATGTACCACCCGGTGTACCTCAAGTTGCTGCGCGAGGCCTGTGATCGTTACGGCGTGCACCTGATCCATGACGAAATCGCCGTGGGCTTCGGCCGCACCGGGACGATGTTCGCCTGTGAGCAGGCCGGCATCCGCCCCGACTTTCTCTGCCTGTCCAAGGCCCTGACCGGTGGCTACCTGCCGCTGGCTGCCTGCCTGACCACCAACGAGGTGTACAGCGCGTTCTACGACGACTACCCGACCCTGCGGGCCTTCCTCCACTCGCACAGCTACACCGGCAACCCGCTGGCGTGTGCCGCCGCCCTGGCGACCCTGGACATCTTCGAGCAAGACAACGTCATCGAGCAGAACAAGGCGTTGTCGGCACGCATGGCCACCGCAACTGCGCACCTGGTCGATCACCCCCATGTCGCCGAAGTGCGCCAGACCGGCATGGCCCTGGCCATCGAAATGGTCCAGGACAAGGCCAGCAAGACCGCCTACCCCTGGCAGGAGCGGCGCGGCCTGAAGGTCTTCGAACACGCCCTGACCCGCGGCGCCTTGCTGCGCCCGCTGGGCAGCGTGGTGTACTTCCTGCCGCCCTACGTGATCACCCCCGAGCAGATCGACTTCCTCGCCGAGGTGGCCAGTGAAGGCATCGACATCGCCACCCGCAGCAGTGTCAGCGTGGCAGTACCGGCTGACTTCCACCCGGACTTCCGCGATCCGGGCTGATTCCCACCCTTACGACCAATAGACGTAAACGCGGGGCAAGCCCGCTCCTACACAGAGTTTGCAGATGAGACTGTCCCGTTTTTTCATTGATGCCCCCCTGAGCCTCGGCGAGCACGACCTGCCGGAAGCCCAGGCCCACTATATCGGCCGTGTACTGCGCATGGCCGCAGGCGATGCCGTGCAGCTGTTCGACGGCAGCGGCCAGGAATACCGCGGCCAACTGCTCGAGGTCGGCAAGAAAACCGTACGGGTGAGCCTGCACGAAGCGTTTGCCGGGCAAGCCGACTCTGCCCTCAAGGTTCACCTGGGCCAGGGCCTTTCCCGGGGCGAGCGCATGGACTGGGCGATCCAGAAAGCCACGGAGCTGGGCGCCAACGTCATTACCCCGATTGTCAGCGAGCGCTGCGAAGTGCGGCTCAAGGACGAGCGGGCCGACAAGCGCCTGGCCCATTGGCGCCAGGTGGCAATCAGTGCCTGCGAGCAATGCGGCCGTTCCAGCGTGCCGCAGATCAACCCGCCGGTATTGCTGGCCGACTGGCTCAAGGCCTGCGACGAGCAGCTCAAGCTGGTGCTGCACCCCGTGGCCGAGCCGCTGGTCAGCCACCAGAAACCTGACAGCCTGGCGTTCCTGATCGGCCCGGAAGGCGGCCTGAGCGAAGCCGAAGTCGAGCAGGCCAAGGCCGCAGGCTTCCATGCCGCCCGCCTCGGCCCGCGAGTGCTGCGCACCGAAACCGCACCGGTGGTGGCCCTGACGGTCGCCCAACAGCTGTGGGGCGACTTCTAGAGCACGTAGAAGAACACGGCAATGAAGTGCAGCAGGCTGCCGGCGATCACGAACAGGTGCCAGATGCCATGCCAGTGGCGAAAGCGACTGTCATAGGCGAAGAAGATGATGCCGATGGTGTAGCACGCACCACCGGCGGCCAGCCAGGCAAACCCCGCCGCCCCCAGGCTCGCCAGCAGTGGCTTGACCGCCACCAGCACGATCCAGCCCATCACCGCGTAGATGATGATCGACAGCACCCGGGCTTCGGAGCGCGGCTTGATTTCCTGCAGCATGCCGATCAGCGCCAGCCCCCAGACCACGCCGAACAGGCTCCAGCCCCAGGGGCCGCGCAGGCTGACCAGGCAGAACGGCGTATAGCTGCCGGCAATCAACAAATAAATCGATAGATGGTCGAGCTTGCGCATCACCACTTTGGCCCGGCCGCGCACGCTGTGATAGACCGTGGAGATGCTGTAGAGCAGCATCAGCGTGAAGCCATAGACCGCCAGGCTGGCGATTTTCCAGGGGTCACCCTGCAGGCTCGCCACCACCAGCAGCCAGATGGCACCGATACCGGCCAGCACCGCGCCGACCAGATGCGTCCAGGCGTTGAAACGTTCACCGTGATACATGCAACAGGGTCCTCCAGACAACGGACTGACTTCCCATCCTACACAGGCAAATGTTTCAAACCAGCCCTGCGTCCTCCAGCAAGCGCTCAAGCGCCGGCAAGTCCGGCACCCTGGCAACCTGCTCGCCGACCTGCACCGCCGCCAGCTCCAGCGGCGCCAATGGTACATCGACATAGTTGAGCTGGCTGTCCAGCTTGCAGGAGCGAGGAATGCCCTGCACCAGCAGGGCGATAAAGCGTTGCCGGCTGCTGCCCAGGGCATTGAGCACGACGATTCGCGCCCGCTCGCCGACCTTCACCGAGCCGCCACACGCGGCCTCGAAACTGAGCAGCGGCAAGCGCTGGTTGCGCCAGTCGATCCAGCCGAGCATCCACGCCGGTTGTTGCTCGGCCGGGGTGCCAACCTGGTAGCCGATCAACTCGGCCACCGCCACGTTGGGCAGCACCAGGCAGCGATCACCCAGCGCCAGCAGCAGGCCGGTCAGGCTGGTGCGGCGACCGTTGCGTATCGATTGTTCAAGCATGGCGGCGACTCCACAGGGCGATACTCTGCAGCAGCACCGATTCTTGATAAGGCTTGCCCAGGTAGTCGTTGACGCCGATGGACATGGCCCGGTCGCGGTGTTTCTGCCCGGTCCGCGAGGTGATCATGATGATCGGCAGGTCCTTGAGCTCCGGGTCATGGCGAATCTGGGTGGCGACCTCGAAGCCGTCCATGCGCGGCATCTCGATATCCAGCAGAAGAATGTCGGGACGATGCTCCTGGAGCAGCGCCATGGCATCGACCCCGTCCTTGGCCGTCAGCACGTTCATGCCGTGGCGCTCCAGCAGACGCCCGGTGACCTTGCGTACCGTCACCGAGTCATCGACCACCATCACCAGCAACGGCCGCTTCGGCGCCCGCTCGATCTGCTGGCGGCGCAAGCTGGCGTTGCTTCCCGCCGTTTGCGCCTGGCGTAGCTGCAGGCCACGCAACTGACCGAGCAAGTCCAGAATCAGCACCACCCGGCCATCCCCCAGCAAGGTCGCCCCGGACAAGCCCTGGACACCGGCAAACTGCCGCCCCAGGCTCTTGACCACGATCTCGCGACTGGCGGCCAGGCTATCGACCTGGATCGCGAACTGCTGATCATGGGAATGCACCAGCAACACCGGCAGCGGCAGGCTTTGCCCGAGCAGGCGCGGTTGCCCCGCCCCTTGCAGCAGCTCACCCAGGTAATGCAGCGCGTAGCGATGCCCGGCGTATTCGTAATGGGGTGATTCGAGCCGGTAGCAGGTTTCGAGCTCCGCAGGCGGCACCCGTACGATGCCTTCGATGGTGTTGAGCGGCACGGCGTATTGTTCGTCACCAAACTGCACCATCAATGCCCGGTTGACCGAGACGGTAAACGGCAGGCGAATCAAAAAGCGCGCACCCTTGCCCGGATTGGATTCGATCACCATCGAACCGCCCAGTTGCTTGACCTCTTCATGGACCACGTCCATGCCCAGCCCGCGTCCGGAAATCTGGGTGATTTTCTCGGCCGTGGAGAAACCCGGCTGAAGAATGAACTGCATGATCTCGTGATCGCTGAGCACGGCGTCAGGGTCGAGCAGGCCGCGCTTGATCGCCTTGCGTCGCACCGCGTCCAGCGGCACCCCGGCGCCGTCGTCGGTCATTTCGATGACGATGTCGGCACCCTCGTGCAGCAGGTTGAGCGAAATCAACCCCTGCTCCGGCTTGCCGGCCGCCAGGCGTACATCGCGCGCCTCCAGGCCATGGTCGACGGCGTTGCGCAACATGTGCTCGAGCGGCGCCACCATGCGTTCCAGCACGCTACGATCCATCTCGCCCTCGGCATTGCCCACTACCAGCTCAACCTGCTTGCCCAGTTCGCTGGCCACCTGCCGTACCACTCGCTGCAAGCGAGGCACCAAGCGCTCGAACGGCACCATGCGCGTACGCATCAAGCCCTCTTGCAACTCGCTGTTCACCCGCGCCTGTTGCTGCAACAGGCTGTGGGCATCCTGGGCCCGTATGGACAGGGTTTCCTTGAGGTCGAGCAGGTCGGAGGCCGACTCGAACAACGCCCGGGACAGTTGCTGCAACTGCGAGTGGCGGTCCATTTCCAGCGGGTCGAAATCGTCGTAGGCATGGCTGTCGCCGTCCGCCTGCTGGCGGCTGAGAATCCGCCCCTGGGTTTCGGTGTCCAGACGCCGCAACTGGTCGCGCATGCGCTCCAGGGTGGTTTCCATCTCGCTCAATGCCACCTGGGCATCATTGACCTGCTGCTCGATGCGCCCACGGATGATCGAATGCTCACCGGCAAGGTTGCCCAGGTCATCGAGCAGCTCCGAGGCTACCTTGACCATGTCCACCGGCCCGCGCTCAGGTGCAGCCACCGGTAACTCCGCGGGTGCCGCATCCGGGTTGGAATGCTGGGCGGCGGTATCGGCCAGGGCGGCGCTGCTGAAATTGCGGATGTAGTCGATCAGGGCCGTGGCGGCATGCAGCGGCTGGTGCAGGCGTACGGCATCGAGCATGTGGGCCAGGCGGTCATGGCAGTTCTGCAGCAGGCTGAACAGCGCTGCACTGGGCTGCAACTGGCCGGCGGCCAGCAGTTCATAGAGAAACTCCAGCTCATGGGCCAGGTCGCCTATAGGTGCAATCTCGACCATGCGCGCACCGCCCTTGAGGGTATGCAGGTCACGCAACAGGTTCTCCACCTCGACGCCATTGCGCGGTTCGGCCTGCCAGCGCAGCAAGGCTGCGCCAGAGCTCTCGACGATATCGAAACTCTCTTCGAGGAAGATCTCCAACAATTCCTTGTCGCCCGCCTCCTGGGCCGGGTCGGCAGGTTTGTCCGCAATCACCGCCGGTGGCGCCTCGTGACGAAACTCACGGAGCGCCGCCAGCAACTCCACAGCCGATGCCGGCGCCTGCCCTTGCTGCAGCGAGGCAAGCACCTGGGCCAGTTGCGCGTGGCTGCGCTTGAGTAAATCGCCAAGCTCGGGAGTCAGGCTGAAACGACGATCGACCAGGCCCTCGTAAAGCAGCTCCAGCTCCCGGGCCAGGACTTCGACGCTGCCGATGGCGGCCATCTGTGCGCCGACCTTGAGAGTCTGCAGATCGCGCTGCAATGTCGACAGGGCCGATGCATGGTCCGGCTCGGCAAGGCCACGGGCCAACGCCTGGTCAGCGCTTTCCAGCACATCGCAGGCTTCCTCGAGAAACAGCTCGACCATGGCAGGCTCCGCGTCCAGGGCTGCCGTGGCAGCGCCAAGCTCGGCGATTTGCGCCTGGCCATTGCGGGTGCTGATCAGTCCCGTGGCATCGGGTGCCAACGCGTCGTCAAGCAGCTCCCGCAGGGCCTTCAGGCGCTCCGGCCTCGGGTCCACCTCCTGACCTGCGGCGATCTGGTCGAGCATGTCGATCAGCGCCTCGTGGGCGTGCTGCGCCTCTTCGAAGAAACGCTCACTGACCACCAGGCTGCTTTCCTCGACCGCGCCGTACAGGTCAAGCAACGCTTCGCACAGGTCATCCACCGGCCACAGGTCGGCGAGGTGGGCACTCTGGCCCAGGGTGGTCAGTTCTTCGAGCAGTGCGGTGAGCTCCTGCCGTTCGCCAGGGTGCTCCTGCCAACGCAGCAGCAACGACTCGGCATCGAGCAGGATGTCCATGCCCTGGGCCAGGAAGCTGGCGATCAGCTGCGGGTCGCGCTTGATCCGCACACTATGGCTCGGCGCCTGCAGCAGTGCCTGCAAGCGTGCCTCGACCACCTGGTGAATTTCCTCGATCAACGTCGATGCGCCGGCAATCGGCGCCAGCGGTGCGCGGTTCAGTTGCTCGAGCCCGCGTCGCAACAGCGGCTCGGCGCTTTCCAGCAGGTAGATTTCCTCGAGATCGAACGCCAGCTGATGAGCCTTGAACTCCCGCGCCAGCAGATCGAGGGCACCGGCCAGTTCCGCGATAGGCGCGACACCGGCCATCGCGGCGCTGCCTTTGAGGGTATGCAGGGCGCGTTGCAATGCGTCGCTGACCGGCTGCGGCAACTGCTGTTCGGCACGCTCGAGAAAACTGTCGAGGCTCGCCAGGTGCCCCTCGGCCTCGTTGCGGAAGATCTCCAGCAACTGAGGGTCGATGGACTCGTCGGTATCTGCCTGGGGTGGAGCGTCATTCATCGCCAGCGCATGCAGGCGCAACGCCAGTTGCTCGATGTCTTTGCCGGCCTGCGACTGGCCATTGGCAAAGGCCGCCATCAGGCCGGGAATCAGATCCAGTGCTTGTTGCAAGCCGGCCAGGGGCGCCGCGCCAATCTCCACGCGGCCTTCCAGCACCCGATTGAGAAAATGCTCGGCGGCCCAGGCCAGCTCGGCCAGCCCCTGCGCCCGTACCATGCGGCCACTGCCCTTGAGAGTGTGCAGGCCGCGGCGCAGCTCTACCAGTGCATCGCGGTCCGTCGGGTTGGCCTGCCAACGGGCCCATTGCACATTGAGTTGCGGTAGAAGCTCGGCGGCTTCCTCCAGGAACACCTCGCGCAATTCATCATCGACCACCGGCTCTTCGACATCCGGCACGTAGACTTCAACTGCCGGCACAGGCTCGGGTGCATAGCCCAACGCTGCGAGGCTCGCCTGGGCGGCCTCGAGGAAATTCCAGGGGTTGGCCTGCGGATCGGCAATCAGCCATTGCAGATAACACTCACAGGCACTCAGGGCGTCGGCCAGATGCGCCAGGGCCGTGGCGTCCGGTGGTGTGGCGCCCAGCAGGTTGGCCTGGGCGTAGTCACCACAGCGTCCTATCAAGGCCGCCGGTCGCGGCAGCATCAGCATGGCCAGGGCGCCCCGCACTTGCTGCAGCAAGCCGGGCAACGGCGGCATGCGATGGGGTTGCCAGCCGGCCTCCAGCGAATCGCCGATCTGGTCCTTGACCTGTTGCAGCACTGCGTTGGCCTCTTCCAGCACCAACTGACGAATTTCGGCGAGGTCCGTGCCCGGCAGCGAACTCTGGCTGGGATGATGTTCCAACGGGCCGACCATGCCGGCCAGCGTCGCCTCGACATACAGCAGCGCCCCGGCGACGTCCATCAACACGGCGTCGTCCGGGGCGCGCTGGCCCTGGGCCAGGCTCTGCAGTGCCAGCACCTGATCAATAATTACCCGCCGAGGCTGGCCAAACCCCAGCACAGCCAATGTGTCGGCGATCTGTCGCAACGGAGACAGCAAGGGCTGAAGGTCATCCAGACGTTGGCGATCGCTGCGCACGAACAAGTCCAGGCGCTCCTTGACCCGCATAAGGTCTTCACACAGCGCAGCCACCACCGAGCGCAAGGCATCGCGGTCGGAGCCTGCGTGCAGACGCTCGCGCAATGCGCTCAGGGACGAATCGAGGTTGGCCAGCTCTTCGGCCGGCGCCGGCGCCGTCGACAGCAGGCTGCCCTGTCCCAGGGGCTCGACCCCACGCTCGGCACGCAACTGGTTGAGCACCGGCAGCACCACCAACGGCAGGTCGCGACGGGCACTGCGCAGCCGATCCAGGTACAGCGGCAATTGTTCCAGGCCGCGAAACAGCGCACCCAGGGCCTCGCCACGCTGGCTGACGTGCTTATCCTGCAGCGCCCGCCCGAGGTGCTCCAGCTCTTCGGCCAGCAGGGCGGCGCCACTGAGTTCGAGCATCACCAGGCAACCACGCACCTGGTGCAGATTGTCGATAAAACCGGCCAGGGCGTCTGCGTCGCCAGCCTCGGCGGAAAACTGCTCCAGTGCCAGGCGCGCCTGGGCCAGGCAGTCACCGATGGCGCCCTTGACCCAGACGAGGGCTACCGTGTCGTGCAGCTCAGCCATATCTGCTCCCGTTGCCATGCTCACTGGCGCGCGCTCAACGTGGCGGCGTCGGTGGCAGCGTGAAGCCGGACACCGAGCGGCGCATTTCGCTGGCCATGCGAGCCAGGTCGCCAATGCTTTCGGCGGTCGCGCTGGAGCCTGCCGACGTCTGTGAGGTGATCTGCTGGATGACTGCCATCGTATGCGAGATCTGCCCGGCCGATGAGGTCTGCAGCTGGGCGGCATCGGAGATGCTGTGGATCAGCTCGGCCAGGGTCTGCGAAACCCCTTCGATCTCCGCCAGGGCCACGCCGGCATCCTGTGCCAGGCGCGCACCCCGCACCACTTCGGCCGTGGTTTGCTCCATGGAGATCACCGCCTCGTTGGTGTCGGCCTGGATGGTGCGCACCAGCGCCTCGATCTGGCGGGTAGCCGACGATGAACGTTCGGCCAGGCGCTGCACTTCGTCGGCGACCACGGCAAAGCCGCGGCCTGCCTCGCCGGCCAAGGAAGCCTGGATCGCCGCGTTGAGGGCCAGGATGTTAGTCTGGTCGGCAATGTCGTCGATCAGGCTGACGATATCGCCGATCTCCTGCGACGACTCGCCCAGGCGCTTGATCCGCTTGGCCGTGTCCTGGATCTGCTCGCGAATATTGTCCATGCCGTGGATGGTGTTGTGCACCACCTCGTTGCCCTTGTTGGCGATGGCCACCGAACGCTCGGCCACCTTGGCCGACTCATAGGCATGGGTAGATACCCGGTCGATGGACTCGGCCATGTCGCCCACCGCCACCGATGCCTCGCTGATCTGCTCGGCCTGGTGCTCCGAGGCCTTGGCCAGTTGGTGCGCGGTGTTCTGGGTGTCCTGCACGGCAGCGGCCACTTCCTCGGCGCTGAGGTTGATGGTCGCGACCAGGTCGCGCAGTTGGTCGATGGAATAGTTGATCGAGTCGGCGATGGCCCCGGTGAAGTCTTCGGTCACCGACACCGTCACGGTCAGGTCGCCATCGGCCAAGTCTTCGATTTCATCGAGCAGGCGCATGATGGCCTGCTGGTTGCGTTCGTTCTTTTCCGCCGTTTCGCGCAATTGCCGGTGGGTTTCGCGAACCATCACCAGGCCGATCAGGATGATCGAGGCCAGCGCCAGCAAGCCCAGCACATAGCCGCCGACCGTATCGAGGGTGCGCCCGCTGGCAAGATTCTCGAAACCGTTGGCCAGGCGCGACGCTTCATCGAGCAGGGTCTGCGACTGGTTGAAGATACTACCGGCCGCCTCGCGGACCCGGAACAACTCCGGCGAGGTTTCCAGGATTTCGTCCACGGAGCCGGCGACGAACTGGAACAGCTCGGCAATTTCAGCCAGCCGCGCCCGGGCGTCAGGGTCCTGGACACGGGTGATCTGCAGCGTCGGGTTGCCGCCGAGCATGCCGTCGAGCACCTGGCCGAAACGACTGGCATCGCGACCGAAGGCGTCGGCCGCCTGCACGGCGGTGTCATCCCCGGCCAGTACCGTGTTGACCGAGCCCAGAATACGCTCGGCAAGCAGCGACTGGCGCTGGGCCACCGCCACCTGGCTGGCGGGCGCCCCGCTCTGCAGCAGGATCTCCACCACCTTTTCGTACTCGACCTGCAGTTGCGGCACGGTCTCGGCCAGGGTCGCGGCAACCTGGTGCAACGACAGCACGGTCTGCTCGCTGGCCAGGATGGTATCGGTGTTCTTGCGCAGGCCTTCCCAGTCGCGCAGCACCGCGTCCATTTCGTTGCGCACCGCAGGCGGCGCGGCCGGCAGCCCGGTGGCAGCATCGCCTTTTTTCAAGTAGCCCCAGCGCTGCTCGAAATCGTTGCGCGCCTCGCTCAGCAGCCGGAACGCTCGGGACTTGCCGGCCGCGGCCTCGGTGGCGTTCTTGGCGATACGCTGGGACAGCACCCGCAGCTCACCGGCATGGCCGATGTACTGCTTGTCGTAGTTGGCCTGGGTGTTGAGGTAGGCAAAGTTGGCGAACAACAGGACGATCGACAGGATCAAAACGACGAACAGCGCCGCGATCCGGGCGCTGCTGCGCGAGCCTTGGGTCGAAGTAGCCGACTTGGTAGTGGTCACGAATCTGGCATTCCTTTACAACGCCACGTCGAGAAAACCCGGCGCCTGGGCCAAGGCCAACGGACTGAAAATGGCCCAGCACCGCTGGCGCTGGAAATGACCTTGCACGAACGGCGCCGCGCCACTGAGCAACGGGGACGGTGGCGACAGCTCCAGGCTGTGCAGGGGAAAGTGCTGCAGCCCCAGCACTTCATCGACCAGCAGCCCTGCAAACAGCTCTTCATGATCGAGCACCAGCACCCGGCGCTGCTTGCGCGGTGCCGACAGGCCCAGGCCAAAAAAGCCGCACAGGTCCATCACCGGCAGCAGGCGACCACGCAGGTTGGCCACCCCACTCACCCAGGGCTTGACCCCGGGGATGCGGCTCACATGGGGCTCGTGCAGCACCTCGGCCACCTCGCCCATCGGCGCGACGAACCATTGCTCGGCAATACGAAAGCCGATACCGCTCCAGCTTTGCAGACGGGTTTCCTGCAACGGCAGGTCGGCCGCCAGCAGCCGGCAACGCCGGTCGATATCCAGCAGCAGCTCGAAGGCCGTCAGCGACTCGCCCATGGGCTGCGTGGTCAACCTTTGAGTACGTCGTTGAGCTTCTGGATCAGGGTGTCCTCATCCACAGGCTTGGTCAGGTAGTCCTTGGCGCCCTGGCGCGTGCCCCAGACCTTGTCGGTTTCCTGATCCTTGGTGGTGACGATGATCACCGGGATGTGCGCGGTCTGCGCATCCTTGCTCAACTGCCGGGTGGCCTGGAACCCGTTCATGCCGGGCATGACGATATCCATCAGCACCGCATCGGGCTTTTCCTGCCGGGCAAGGGCCACGCCGTCGGCGCCGTTTTCGGCCTTGAGCACCTGATGCCCGTGTTTTTCAAGCATTCCGGTGAGCTTGTACATTTCAGTCGGCGAATCGTCGACGATCAGAACTCGAGCCATGCTGTTCCCCATCAAAGGAATGGACGCCGCTGCCGGGGCGCGACGTCAGGGTGCGTGTTGTTCTTCTGCGGCGAACCCGGGCACATGCGCGCGGATTGCATCCAGCAGTTCTTCCTTGCTGAAAGGCTTGGTCAAAAATTGATCGGACCCGACCACGCGGCCCCTGGCCTTGTCGAACAGGCCATCGCGGGACGACAGCAGAATCACCGGCGTGTCCTTGAAGACGCTGTTGTGTTTGATCAGGGCGCAGGTCTGGTAGCCGTCCAGGCGTGGCATCAGCACGTCGACGAAAATGATCTGCGGATGCTGGTCGACTATCTTGGCCAGGGCGTCGAACCCGTCGGTGGCCGTGATGACCTCGCACCCTGCTTCGCTGAGCAACATTTGGGCGGTGCGGCGAATCGTCTTCGAATCATCGATCACCATCACCTTCAGTGCCGCGCCGGGCTGTTCCATAATTGCTCTACCATCGCTGCTCGCTGTAAGCGGCAAGCTTCAAGTTTCTAGCGGCAAGAAAAGCTGGCGTACGTGGCGTGCTTTTACTTGTGGCCCATGGCTTGTGGCTTGCAGCCGTAGACGGCCGTGCAGGCCACGTGCCAGGCATTTTTAGCACACTCTGTGGGTGCATTCCATCGGCCCGCACCGCGGCCTGCCGCAGCGCCGCCCGGGATGCGTTTTTCCCTTGACCGCCAGGCCGGCGAGCGCCACCCTGACGCCACTTTTCATTTGAGCCAACGCGGCACCTCCGCCGCTTTAGAGGATATAGCCCATGAGCGTTCGCCTCGGGATTGTCATGGACCCCATTGCGCGCATTTCCTATAAGAAGGACAGCTCGCTGGCCATGCTGCTTGCCGCCCAGGAGCGCGGCTGGTCACTGTTCTACATGGAGCAGAAAGACCTCTACCAGGGCGAAGGCGCTGCCCGCGCGCGGATGCGTCCACTGAAGGTATTCGCCGATCCCGAGCACTGGTTCGAGCTTGCGGACGAACAGGACAGCGCCCTGAGCGAGCTGGACGTGATCCTGATGCGCAAGGATCCCCCCTTCGACATGGAGTTTGTCTACAGCACCTACCTGCTGGAGCAGGCCGAGGCCGCCGGGGTGCTGGTGGTGAACCGCCCGCAGAGCCTGCGCGACTGCAACGAGAAGCTGTTTGCCACCCTGTTCCCGCAATGCACACCGCCCACCCTGGTCAGCCGCCGCGCCGATATCCTGCGCGAGTTTGCCGCCCAGCACGGCGACGTCATCCTCAAGCCGCTGGACGGCATGGGCGGCGCCTCGATCTTCCGTCATCGCCCAGGCGACCCGAACCTGTCGGTGATCCTCGAAACCCTCACCCTCCACGGCACCCAGCAGATCATGGCGCAAGCCTACTTGCCGGCCATCAAGGACGGCGACAAGCGCATCCTGATGATCGACGGCGAGCCTGTGCCCTACTGCCTGGCGCGCATCCCGGCCAGTGGCGAGACCCGTGGCAACCTGGCCGCCGGCGGCCGTGGCGAAGCCCGTCCGCTGACCGACCGGGACCGCTGGATCGCCGAACAGATCGGCCCGACCCTGCGCGAGAAAGGCCTGCTGTTCGTCGGCCTCGACGTGATCGGCGAGCACCTGACCGAAATCAACGTCACCAGCCCGACCTGCATTCGCGAAATCGACAATGCCTTTGGCACCCGCATCGGCGTGCAACTGATGGACGCCATTGATCGCAAGCTCAAGGCGCGCTGACCGCCGACGCGAAGCAACCGCGCAGAGTGGGGTATCATGCCGGTCGATTTTGACCTGAAGCGCCTCGCTCTGCCGGTTCTCCCCCGGCCTTGCGGCTGCTGGATACCCGATGACGCTGCCTGCTGACATCCCTGCCGAATTCACCCCGCCCCGCGTTCGCCCGGCGGACCGGCTCGGTTTTACCCTGTTCCTGGCCGCGCTGGTGCACCTGGCGCTGATCCTTGGCCTGGGCTTTTCCTTTGCCAAGCCTGAAGAAATCCGCCGGACCATGGAAATAACCCTGGCCACCTTCAAAAGCGAAAAAGCGCCCGAGAAGGCTGACTATCTGGCCCAGGACAACCAGCAAGGCAGCGGCACCCTCGAGAAGAAAGCGGTGCCCAAAACCACCGAGATTGCGCCCTTCCAGGACAGCAAGATCAATAAGGTGACGCCACCCCCGGCGGCCAAGCCTGAAGTGCAACCGCAACCTGCCCCACCCAAGGCTGTGGTTACGACCCAGGCACCCAAACCGCAAAAAGTCGAAACCCGGCCCAAAGAGGTCAAGCCGCAGCCCAAACCCAAGGCCGTCACTCCTGATTTCGACAGCTCGCAGCTCTCCAGCCAGATCGCCAGCCTTGAAGCCGAGCTTTCCCAGGAACAGCAGCTGTACGCCAAGCGCCCGCGCATCCACCGCCTCAATGCCGCCTCGACCATGCGCGACAAGGGGGCCTGGTACAAGGACGAATGGCGCAAGAAGGTCGAGCGCATCGGCAACCTGAACTACCCCGACGAGGCCCGTCGGCAGCAGATCTACGGCAGCCTGCGGCTGATGGTCTCGATCAACCGCGACGGCTCGCTGTATGAAGTGTTGGTGCTGGAGTCATCCGGCCAGCCCCTGCTGGACCAGGCCGCCCAGCGCATCGTGCGGCTGGCGGCCCCCTTTGCACCGTTCACGGGTGACCTGGCCGATATCGACCGCCTGGAAATCATCCGCACCTGGCGCTTCGCCCGCGGCGACCGCCTGTCGAGCAACTGATACCGGACTTGCCCTGCGCTGACAGATCGCTATCGCGGGGCAAGCCCGCTTCTACCGGGCAACTTTCGGAAACCCCCTACAGTCATGCAGGACAGAAGTATGCATAGTCCGCCATACCGCCTGGTCTATTCAGGGAGATACTCGTATGGCGAACCCACCTGGCACACGCAGCACCTTCACGGCTTCAGCAACAAGCCATTACGACATCTGGTATGTCCAAAGCGCCGGTAACAGGCTGATTGGGCAAGGGTGCACGGTCAGCGCCCGGCACATTCATGACGGCATGCAGCGTATGGAGTTCCATCGGCAGGTGGCCTATTTCGTGAAGCGTATTGTCGATCAGGTAGCACTCGGCATTAAATCGCCTGAACAAGGCATAGAATTTTTTTCGCGCGAAGCGCACTACCTGGTGAAGCAGTCGTTCGACCTTTCGCTCCAGGACCGCAGAAACGCACCCTCCCCTTATGGTCCGCAAGTATCGCTGCCGCGTTCGGAATCCGAGCCAGACCCTGAGCGCTTGGTGCGCTTCGTCCGTTCCCTGAACCCCAAGTCGCCCCCCAGTGTGCAGCTCACGACAGTGGCTGAGCCTGCGCAGCCAGCCGTTGACCGCTTGGGATTTTCCTCCAGTGAGCGATTGCCGAAGCCCATTCAACTACACGAACCAGGGTTTTATGTGGTGCTCAAAAGCACAACGGCAGACAAGCTGGAGGCTGCGTTGTTTACTTCCCCCAGCCGCGCCGTTATCGCCAAGTTCCGTGCGCTCAATCCCAATCTGGACCAGATCAAAGCCGGCCAGATGATCGTGCTCAGTGATCCCGACAACCGGCAATGCACCCGTGAAGAAGCCATCCTGATGGCGGCCGCGCAACAAGTGAATGCTGCGCTTGAGGATCTGACGCCAGATGATGCCGACTTCATGGCCCGTCATCATGACGAAATCCAATCGTTTCTGACCCAAGGTGCCGGAGCCATTGGCATCGGTGAAGTGGTGTTCGCCAATCATCTGGATAACTTGAAAAGCACCCTGGCGCAGATCGAGACGCTGCACCAGCGCACCTTCCAACAACACGGCCATTTGCGAACGCCCGAGTTTTTTGCCCAGCGCGCACGCTTGTGGTCGCAGCTTGACGACAGCCTGGGGCCGCTACTGCGCAAGGGCGTGGGCATCCCCGATCACCCAAAACTGAAAAGTGCCCTGGGCATCTCCAGTCGCAGCCTGGTTCATCGCTGGAGTAAAGCGGGAGGGCCTGGACGTATCCCGGGCTGTGCGACCCATATCGACGGCGTGGCCAGGGCCAGTAAATACATCAGGGCTGGGGGCTGGGTTGGCGTTGGGCTGGGCGCTTCGGCGTCGGCGCTGAAGGTCCAGGAAACGTGCCGGGTGGGGCGTGAAGAGCAGTGTCGGGAGGTCAAATATACCGAAAGTGGAAAGTTTGCTGGCGGGCTGGTAGGTGGGGTCGTGGGCGGCGCATTGGTTTCAGGCAAAGCAGCCATTGGGATGTGTGCAGCCATTGGTGCTGGAAGTGTGGGTGTGGGACTGCTTGTTTGTGGTTTAGTGGTTGTGGCAGGCGCTTCAACAGTGGGTGGCAAGCTGGGCACGCTGGGTGGCGAAAACTTAGGCGAGAACATTTATGAACTGAGTAATTGATAATGCTCAACTATTACTCCTTGAGCTGGCTGATTGTTTTCATTCTGATATTAATGTCGTTAGGCTTCGCGCTTTACATTGCCTATACAAAAATGGATGAAATGCTGACGTACCTTTCGAACTGTCGCGCCATTCAGATTCGCAAAACATATTTGGGGCGCGACCCCTTTAGTCGCATGTTAATGCTGGGAGCCATTTCCGCTGTATTGATGGCGCCGCATCTATTCCTGAGGGACGGAGGCGCGGACCAGACGGATATAGACAATTTCCCGAAAAGCTTAAAAAAGGTGGTCGTCCTCCAACGCCGTTTTATAAATATCTCCGGGACTTCGATGATTGCAGCTTGGGCCATCGGAGAGTACATGGGGTGGTTGAAATAGCCCTGTCAGTGTGAATTCAGACCCGCCATTCGGCGGGTGTATGGTTTGCTGCTGGAGATGACCGAGCACTGGCCGATATCGACCGCCTGGAAATCATCCGCACGGTGCTTCGCGCGGCCCATATCGACGGCGTGGCCAGGGCCAGTAAATACATCCGGGCTGGCAGGTGGGGTCGTGGGCGGCGCATTGGTTTCAGGCAAAGCAGCCATTGGGATGTGTGCAGCCATTGGTGCTGGAAGTGCGGGTGTGGGACTGCTTGTTTGTGGTTTAGTGGTTGTGGCAGGCGCTTCAATAGTGGGTGGCAAGTTGGGCGCGTTGGGTGGCGAAGTCGCAGGTGAGATAGTTTATGATTTGAGGAATTAGAAATGTATTACTATTATGGCCTGACTTGGCTTTTTGTTTTTCTACTGATATTTATGTCGTTAGGCTTCGCGCTTTACATTGCCTATACAAAAATGGATGAAATGCTGACGTACCTTTCGAACTGTCGCGCCATTCAGATTCGCAAAACATATTTGGGGCGTGACCCCTTTAGTCGTATGTTAATGCTGGGAGCCATTTCCGCTGTATTGATGGCGCCGCATCTATTCCTGAGGGACGGAGGCGCTGACCAGACGGATATAGACAATTTCCCGAAAAGCTTAAAAAAAATAGTCGTCCTCCAACGCCGTTTTATAAATATCGCCGGGACTTCGATGATTGTGGCTTGGGCCATTGGAGAGTACATGGGGTGGTTGAAGTAACCCTTTGACTGTCAATTTAGAATTGGAACTTCGCCCGCGGGGCCCGCCTGTCGAGCAACGGATACAGGTGGGAGCAACTGTTTTGCACAGACTTTGTGGGAGCCGGACTCGCCGGCGATTGACCGCAAATGCGGTCGCAATACAAACACCACTTGAGGGGCAGGCTGCACTGGCCTCATCGCTGGCAAGCCATCTCCCACAGGATTTGCTTGTTCCTATAGGAGCGGGGAAAAGCAGGCTTGTCAGTCCGGCGCCCCAACGCCACACTATCAACCATGAAAAACCTCAGCCCGAGTTACCTCAAGCACCAGTTCCTGATCGCCATGCCGCACATGGCCGACCCGAACTTCGCGCATACCTTGACCTATATCGTCGAGCACAACGCCAATGGCGCCATGGGGCTGGTGGTCAATCGGCCGCAAGACCTGAACCTGGCCGATATCCTTGAGCAATTGCGACCCGACGTCGAGCCGCCCGCCGACTGCATGCAGATACCGATCTACATGGGCGGTCCGGTACAAACCGATCGCGGCTTTGTGCTGCACACCAGCGACAAGGCCTTCCAGGCCACCATCGAGCTGGAGGGCATGTCGCTGTCCACTTCCCAGGACATCCTGTTCGCCATCGCCGACGGCTTCGGTCCCAAGCAGAGCCTGATCACCCTCGGCTACGCCGGCTGGGAAGCAGGGCAACTGGAAGCAGAGCTGGCCGACAACGCCTGGCTGAACTGCCCGTTCGACCCTGAGATCATCTTCGGCATGGCGTGCGAGCAGCGCCTGGCAGCCGCCGCGGCAAGCCTTGGCATCAACCTGAGCCTGCTCACCAGCCAGGCGGGGCACGCCTGATGAGTGAAGTACGTTTGTTGCTGGGCTTCGATTATGGCAGTCGCCAGATCGGCGTCGCCGTCGGCCAGGTGATTACCGGCCAGGCCCGCGAGCTGTGCACCCTCAAGGCCCAGAACGGTACGCCCGACTGGACCCAGGTGGAAAAGCTCATCAAGGAGTGGATGCCCGACGCGCTGGTGGTCGGCCTGCCCCTGAACATGGACGGCACCCCCAGTGAAATGAGCGAACGCGCCGAAAAGTTCGCCCGGCGCCTGAATGGCCGCTTCAACCTGCCCGTGCATACCCACGACGAACGCCTGACCACCTTTGAAGCCAAAGGCGAGCGCATGGCCCGTGGCGGTCAGCGCGGCAGTTACCGCGACAACCCGGTGGACGCCATTGCCGCCGCCCTGCTGCTGCAAGGCTGGCTGGAGGCCAATACCGGGCAGTCCTGACCCAGATCATCGGATTCAAGCCGGGCCAGCGCTATGCTCCCGGCCTCTTGAGGAGCAAGCATGAGCCTACCCAATCCCGCCGAACTGATCCGGCAGATGGCCGTCGATCTTCGTGCCCATCTGACCCGTCGTAACATTACCGAGCCGCGCTTCATCGGTATCCGTACCGGGGGCATCTGGGTTGCCCAGGCACTGCTCGAAGAACTGGGCAGCGATGCCGCCCTCGGTACCCTCGACGTGTCCTTCTACCGCGACGACTTCAGCCAGAACGGCCTGCACCCGCAAGTGCGTCCATCGGAGCTGCCCTTCGAGATCGAAGGCCAGCACCTGATCCTGGTGGATGACGTGCTGATGAGCGGTCGTACCATCCGCGCCGCCCTAAACGAACTGTTCGACTACGGTCGTCCTGCCAGCGTTACCCTGGTCTGCCTGCTCGACCTGGATGCCGGCGAATTGCCGATCCGGCCGAATGTGGTCGGTGCCACCCTGTCGCTGGCTGCCCATGAACGGGTAAAATTGACCGGACCCGCACCGCTCGCCCTCGAGCGCCAGGACCTCGCCTCCGCTTCCGCACTTTAAGAGTCCCTCGCGATGACGCCAATCGACGCCAAGCGCCCGCTGCAGCTCAATGATCAGGGCCAGCTGCGCCACTTTCTCTCGCTCGACGGTTTGCCCCGCGAACTGCTGACCGAAATCCTCGACACCGCCGACTCATTCCTCGAAGTCGGCGCCCGGGCCGTCAAGAAAGTTCCGTTGTTGCGCGGCAAGACCGTGTGCAACGTATTCTTCGAGAACTCCACCCGCACCCGTACCACCTTCGAACTGGCAGCCCAGCGGCTGTCGGCCGACGTGATCACCCTGAATGTGTCGACCTCCTCGACCAGCAAGGGCGAAACCCTGTTCGACACCCTGCGCAACCTTGAAGCCATGGCCGCCGACATGTTCGTCGTGCGCCATGCCGATTCCGGGGCCGCGCACTTCATCGCCGAGCACGTGTGCCCGGAGGTGGCGATCATCAACGGTGGCGACGGCCGTCACGCCCACCCGACCCAGGGCATGCTCGACATGCTGACCATTCGTCGGCACAAGGGCGGTTTCGAAAACCTCTCGGTGGCCATCGTCGGCGACATCCTGCACTCGCGCGTTGCACGCTCGAACATGCTCGCCCTGAAGACCCTCGGTTGCCCGGACATCCGCGTCATCGGCCCCAAGACCCTGCTGCCAATCGGTATCGAACAGTACGGCGTGAAGGTCTACACCGACCTGGAACAGGGCCTCAAGGACGTCGACGTGGTGATCATGCTGCGTCTGCAGCGTGAGCGCATGGCGGGCGGCCTGCTGCCCAGCGAAGGCGAGTTCTACCGTCTGTTCGGCCTGACCACCGCCCGCCTGGCCGGTGCCAAGCCCGATGCCATCGTCATGCACCCGGGACCGATCAACCGCGGCGTGGAGATCGAATCGGCAGTGGCCGACGGTGCCCACTCGGTGATCCTCAACCAGGTCACCTACGGCATCGCCGTGCGCATGGCCGTGCTGTCCATGGCCATGAGCGGGCAGACCGCCCAACGTCAATTCGAGCAGGAGAACGCCCAGTGACCCTCAGTATTCTCGGCGCCCGGGTCATTGATCCAACCAGCGGCCTGGACCAGGTCACCGACCTGTACATCGATGCCGGCAAGATTGTCGCCCTGGGGGCAGCACCGGCCGGTTTCACCCCGGCCCGCAGCATCGATGCCACCGGCCTGATCGCCGCGCCCGGGCTGGTCGACCTCAACGTGGCCCTGCGCGAGCCGGGCTACAGCCGCAAGGGCAGCATCGCCAGCGAAACCCGCGCCGCCGCTGCAGGCGGCGTCACCAGCCTGTGCTGCCCGCCGCAGACCAAGCCGGTGCTCGACACCTCGGCAGTCGCCGAACTGATCCTCGACCGCGCCCGCGAAGCCGGCCACAGCAAGGTCTTCCCGATCGGCGCCTTGAGCAAAGGCCTGGAAGGCGAGCAACTGGCCGAACTGATCGCCCTGCGCGATGCCGGCTGCGTGGCGTTCGGCAATGGCCTGAATGCGTTTGGCAACAACCGCACCCTGGCCCGCGCCCTGGAATATGCCGCCACCTTCGATCTGACCGTGATTTTCCACTCCCAGGACCGCGACCTGGCCCAGGGTGGCTTGGCCCACGAGGGTGCCATGGCCAGTTTCCTCGGCCTGCCGGGCATTCCGGAGACCGCCGAAACCGTGGCCCTGGCGCGCAACCTGCTGCTGGTGGAACAGACCGGCGTGCGCGCGCACTTCAGCCAACTGACCAGCGCCCGTGGTGCCCGTTTGATCGCCCAGGCCCAGGAACTGGGGCTGCCGGTCACCGCCGACGTGGCGCTGTACCAACTGATCCTCACCGACGAAGCGCTACGCGACTTCTCCAGCCTCTACCACGTGCAACCACCGCTGCGCACCCATGCCGACCGTGACGGTCTGCGCGAAGCGGTCAAGTCCGGGGTGATCCAGGCAATCTCCAGCCACCACCAGCCCCATGAGCGTGACGCCAAGCTCGCCCCGTTCGGCGCAACCGAGCCGGGTATCAGCAGTGTCGAGTTGCTGTTGCCACTGGCCATGACCCTGGTTGAAGACGGCCTGCTCGACTTGCCAACGCTGCTGGCGCGCCTGTCCAGCGGCCCGGCCGATGCACTGCGCCTGCCTGCAGGCCAGCTCAAGGCCGGTGGGGCGGCAGACCTGGTGCTGTTCGACCCGAAAGCCTCCACCGTTGCCGGCGAGCAATGGCGCTCCAAGGGCGACAACTGCCCGTTCATCGGACACTGCCTGCCGGGGGCAGTGCGTTACACCCTGGTCGACGGGCACATCAGCCACGAGGCCTGACAACTCGCGGGGCAGCCGCTCCTACCTGCAGGAGCGGCGGTGCCACGTCTCGGCTGCCCCGCGATTGCCATTCAAGGTTGAAATTCTTCCCTGCACCCCCATATGAGTCTGCATCAGGCATTTTCGCCCCGCTGCGTGGAGACTCTCCCTTGACCACCATCGTTTCAGTTCGCCGCCACGGCAAAGTCGTCATGGGCGGCGACGGCCAGGTTTCTCTCGGCAACACCGTGATGAAAGGCAACGCCAAGAAAGTCCGTCGCCTGTACCACGGCCAGGTCATCGCCGGTTTCGCCGGTGCCACCGCCGACGCATTCACCCTGTTCGAACGTTTTGAAGGCCAGCTGGAAAAGCACCAGGGCCACCTGATCCGTGCCGCTGTAGAGCTGGCCAAGGAATGGCGTACCGACCGTTCCCTGAGCCGTCTGGAAGCCATGCTCGCGGTCGCCAACAAGGACGCTTCGCTGATCATCACCGGCAACGGTGACGTGGTCGAGCCCGAAGACGGCCTGATCGCCATGGGCTCTGGTGGCGCCTACGCCCAGGCCGCCGCTCGCGCCCTGCTGCAAAAGACCGACCTTTCGGCGCGCGAAATCGCCGAAACCGCACTGAACATCGCCGGTGACATCTGTGTGTTCACCAACCACAACCTGACCATCGAGGAGCAGGACCTGGCCGAGTAATTCAGCTGTTCTGGCGCCCGGCCCCGGTGGCCGGGCTTTTCCACGCTGACTTATCGAGCCCAAGGACCATCACTACCATGTCCATGACCCCCCGCGAGATCGTCCACGAACTAAATCGCCACATCATTGGCCAGGATGACGCCAAGCGCGCCGTCGCCATCGCCTTGCGCAACCGCTGGCGCCGCATGCAGCTCCCCGCCGAGCTGCGCGTCGAGGTCACGCCCAAGAACATTCTGATGATCGGCCCGACCGGCGTCGGCAAGACCGAAATCGCCCGCCGCCTGGCCAAGCTGGCCAATGCGCCGTTCATCAAGGTCGAAGCGACCAAGTTCACCGAAGTCGGCTACGTGGGCCGCGATGTCGAGTCGATCATCCGTGATCTGGCCGATGCCGCCATCAAGATGCTGCGCGAGCAGGAAATCATCCGTGTTGGCCACCGCGCCGAAGACGCCGCCGAAGAGCGCATCCTCGATGCCCTGCTGCCACCGGCACGCACCGGTTTCAACGAAGACCAGGTCAACACCCAGGACTCCAACACCCGCCAGCTGTTCCGCAAGCGCCTGCGCGAAGGCCAGCTGGACGACAAGGAAATCGAGATCGAAGTGGCCGAGTCCATGGGCGTCGACATTTCCGCGCCACCGGGCATGGAAGAGATGACCAACCAGCTGCAGAACCTGTTCGCCAACATGGGCAAGGGCAAGCGCAAGAGCCGCAAGCTCAAGGTCAAGGAAGCGCTCAAGCTGGTACGCGACGAAGAAGCCAGCCGCCTGGTCAACGAGGAAGAGCTCAAGGCCAAGGCCCTGGAAGCCGTCGAGCAGCACGGTATCGTGTTCATCGACGAGATCGACAAGGTGGCCAAGCGCGGCAACGTCGGCGGCGCCGATGTTTCCCGTGAAGGCGTACAACGCGACCTGCTGCCATTGATCGAAGGCTGCACGGTGAACACCAAGCTGGGTATGGTCAAGACCGACCATATCCTGTTCATCGCCTCAGGTGCGTTCCACCTGAGCAAGCCAAGCGACCTGGTACCCGAGCTGCAAGGCCGCCTGCCGATCCGTGTCGAGCTCAAGGCGCTGAGCCCGGAAGACTTCGAACGCATCCTCAGCGAGCCCCACGCTTCGCTCACCGAGCAATACCGCGAGCTGCTCAAGACCGAAGGCCTGAACATCGAGTTCGCCGCCGAAGGTATCAAGCGCCTGGCCGAGATCGCCTGGCAGGTCAACGAGAAGACCGAGAACATTGGTGCCCGTCGCCTGCACACCTTGCTCGAGCGCCTGCTCGAAGAGGTGTCGTTCAGCGCCGGTGACCTGGCCAGCGCCCACGACGAAACGCCGATTCGCATCGACGCCGAGTACGTCAACAGCCACCTGGGCGAACTGGCGCAGAACGAAGACCTCTCGCGCTATATTCTCTAAAGCTGCAAGCGCTAAGCTACAAGCTGCAAGACGGGCGCTGGACGCTCTGTCTTGTTGCTTGTAGCTTGCAGCTGATAGCCCAAGAGTATTTTCCATGCCCAGACTTCCCAGCGGTATCAACCTGCACAAAGCCTCCAAGACCCTGTCGCTGACGTACGGGCCTGACGAGGTGTATCACCTCCCTGCCGAGTTTCTGCGGGTGCACTCTCCCTCCGCCGAAGTCCAGGGCCACGGCAATCCCATCCTGCAATTCGGCAAGCTCAACGTCGGTCTGTCGCAGATCGAACCGGCCGGCCAGTACGCACTGAAACTGACCTTCGATGACGGCCACGACAGCGGCTTGTTCACCTGGGAGTACCTGGAGCAGCTGTGCCTGCGTCAGGATCAACTCTGGGCCGAGTACCTGGATGACCTGGCAAAAGCCGGAAAATCCCGCGATCCTTCCGAGTCGATCGTCAAGCTGATGCTCTAGTCCGGGCCCTCCAGGATTTAGAGCGCATTTTCTAATTCTATCTGCTTGAATGCCTGCTCAACGGCCAATGAATGGCCGTCTTGCGCAACACCCAAAAGTCGGGTAACCAATGGATCTGGCAAGTTCCCTGCATCGAATTCGACGCAGGGTCGGGCCGGAATGTAGAGGTCGCGAGCGAAAGCAGGCTGTCTTCACACGCAGAAAAACCCGCATGGCTCATCGTCGTTTGCATCCGGCCGCAGGACCGCAGTTCGTTATCACTGGTCACCCGAGCAGCAGTACCGGGCACTTGTCTGTGTAACGCGCACAGCAGGCCGGTACTCGTCTCAGGACAACGGAGCGTCGTAGATGAGTAACAAGAACAACGATGACCTGCAGCGCCAAGCCTCGGAAAACACCCTGGGTCTGAACCCGGTAATCGGCTTGCGCCGCAAGGATTTGCTGACTTCTGCTCGAATGGTGCTGCGCCAGGCCATTCGTCAACCGCTGCACAGTGCCAAGCATGTCGCGCATTTCGGCATGGAGCTCAAGGACGTGATCTTCGGCAAGTCGGGCCTGCAACCGGAAACCGATGACCGTCGCTTCAACGATCCGGCCTGGAGCCAGAACCCACTGTATCGCCGCTATCTGCAAACCTACCTTGCCTGGCGCAAGGAACTGCACGACTGGATCGATACCAGCAACCTCTCCGACCAGGACATCAGCCGCGGCCATTTCGTCATCAACCTGATGACCGAGGCCATGGCGCCGACCAACACGGCGGCCAACCCGGCAGCGGTCAAGCGCTTCTTCGAGACCGGCGGCAAGAGCCTGCTCGACGGCCTGTCGAACCTGGCCAAGGACATGGTCAACAATGGCGGCATGCCCAGCCAGGTGAACATGGATGCCTTCGAGGTCGGCAAGAACCTGGGCACCAGCGAAGGGGCGGTGGTGTTTCGCAACGACGTGCTGGAGCTGATCCAGTACCGGCCGATCACCGAGCAGGTCCATGGCCGCCCGCTGATGGTGGTGCCACCGCAGATAAACAAGTTCTATGTCTTCGACCTGAGCCCCGAGAAGAGCCTGGCGCGTTTCTGCCTGCGCTCCAACGTGCAGACCTTCATCGTCAGCTGGCGCAACCCGACCAAGGCCCAGCGCGAATGGGGCCTTTCGACCTACATCGATGCCCTCAAGGAAGCCGTCGACGTGGTCCTGGCGATCACCGGCAGCAAAGACCTGAACATGCTCGGGGCCTGCTCCGGCGGCATCACCTGCACCGCGCTGCTGGGCCACTATGCGGCGCTGGGCGAAACCAAGGTCAATGCCCTGACCCTGCTGGTCAGCGTGCTCGACACCACACTGGATAACCAGGTCGCCCTGTTCGTGGACGAGCAGACGCTCGAGTCCGCCAAGCGCCAGTCCTACCAGGCCGGTGTGCTCGAGGGCCGCGACATGGCCAAGGTGTTCGCCTGGATGCGCCCCAATGACCTGATCTGGAACTACTGGGTCAACAACTACCTGCTGGGCAACGAGCCGCCGGTGTTCGACATCCTGTTCTGGAACAATGACACCACTCGCCTGCCCGCCGCGTTCCATGGCGACCTGATCGAAATGTTCAAAAGTAATCCACTGACCCGTGCCGATGCACTGGAAGTGTGCGGAACGCCGATCGACCTGAAGAAAGTCACCGCCGACATCTACAGCCTGGCCGGTACCACCGATCACATCACGCCCTGGCAGGCCTGCTACCGCTCGGCCCAGTTGTTTGGTGGCAATGTCGAGTTCGTGCTGTCCAACAGCGGGCATATCCAGAGCATTCTCAATCCGCCAGGCAACCCCAAGGCGCGCTACATGACCAGCAGCGAGCGGCCGGCGTGCGTCGTCGAGTGGCAGGAGAATGCCCACAAGCACACCGATTCCTGGTGGCTGCATTGGCAGAACTGGCTGAGCGAACGCTCCGGCGAGCTCAAGAAAGCGCCGACACGGCTAGGCAACAGGGCCTATCCATCGGCCGAAGCGGCACCGGGTACCTACGTGCACGAGCGCTGATCCATCCGACCGCCGTGGCCACTGCCAGGCCACGGCGCCTCACCCACCACAGGGCTTCGCGCATGCCGCAACCGTATTTATTCCGGACCGTCGACCTGGATGGCCAGACCATCCGCACCGCGGTTCGCCCCGGCAAGCCGCACTTGACGCCCTTGCTGATCTTCAATGGCATCGGCGCCAACCTGGAACTGGTATTCCCGTTCATCCAGGCCCTGGACCCGGACCTGGAGGTCATCGCCTTCGACGTGCCCGGCGTGGGCGGCTCATCCACGCCCAGGCATCCCTACCGGTTTCCCGGGCTGGCCAAGCTCACCGCCCGCATGCTCGATTACCTGAACTACGGCCAGGTCAACGCCATCGGCGTGTCCTGGGGCGGAGCCCTGGCCCAGCAGTTCGCCCACGACTATCCCGAGCGCTGCAAGAAGCTGGTGCTGGCCGCCACCGCCGCTGGCGCGGTCATGGTGCCGGGCAAGCCCAAGGTGCTGTGGTTGATGGCAAGCCCACGACGCTACATCCAGCCCTCGCATGTCATCCGCATCGCACCGCAGATCTATGGCGGTGCCTTTCGTCGCGACCCGGACCTGGCCATGGCCCATGCCGCCAAGGTGCGTTCCTCGGGCAAGCTGGGCTACTACTGGCAGTTGTTCGCCGGGCTCGGCTGGACCAGCATCCACTGGCTGCACAAGATCCAGCAGCCCACCCTGGTGCTGGCCGGCGACGACGACCCACTGATTCCGCTGATCAATATGCGCCTGCTGGCCTGGCGTATTCCCAATGCCCAGCTACACATAATCGACGATGGTCATTTGTTCCTGATCACCCGGGCCGAAGCCGTGGCCCCGATCATCATGAAATTCCTCCAGCAAGAGCGCCAACGTGCCGTCATGCACCCTCGGCCAGCCCCCAGCTGAGACGCAACCAACCCGAGCCCGCGGCAGGATGCCAGGTGGCCCGGTGCGCGGCATGAGGTTGGTGTCGCTCTTGCATTGATCTATTTGTTGATGGCCTGACGACGGAGTGTTGCCTGATGAAAGACAAGCCCGCGAAGGGGTCGATACCGGTCCCCGCCACTTACATGAACGTGCAGAGTGCAATCAGCGGCCTGCGTGGCCGCGACCTGCTTTCAACGCTGCGCAATGTCAGCCGTCACAGCCTGCGTCACCCGCTGCACACGGCCAAGCATGTGCTCGCCCTGGGCAACCAGCTGGGCCGCGTGCTGCTTGGCGACACGCCCCACCAGCCCAGCTCCCGCGACAACCGCTTCAAGGATCCGGCCTGGAGCCTAAACCCTTTCTACAGCCGCGGACTGCAGGCGTACCTGGCCTGGCAGAAGCAGACCCGCCAGTGGATCGACGAGAGCCAGCTGGAGGCTGATGACCGCGCCCGTGCGCACTTTCTCTTCAGCTTGCTAAACGACGCCATGGCGCCGAGCAATTCCCTGCTCAATCCTGCCGCCGTCAAGGAGCTGCTCAACTCTGGCGGCCTGAGCCTGGTACGCGGGGTGCACCACCTCATCGACGATCTGCGCCATAACGACGGCCTGCCCCGCCAGGTCAACCCCGACGCCTTCGAGGTCGGCAGGAACCTTGCCACCACCCCGGGCGCGGTGGTGTTTCGCAACGAGCTGCTGGAACTGATCCAGTACAAGCCGATGAGCGAAACCCAATACGCCCGGCCGGTGCTGGTGGTGCCGCCGCAGATCAACAAGTTCTACATCTTCGACCTGAGCCCGGCCAACAGCTTCGTCCAGTACATGCTCAAGAACGGCCTGCAGACCTTCATGGTCAGCTGGCGCAACCCTGACCCGCGCCATCGCGAGTGGGGCCTGTCGAGTTATGTCGAAGCGCTGGAAGAGGCCATGAACGTGTGCCGGGCGATTACCGGCAGCCGCGAGGTCAACCTGATGGGCGCCTGTGCCGGCGGCCTGACCATGGCAGCATTGCAGGGCCACTTGCAGGCCAAGCGCCAATTGCGACGGATCAGCAGCGCCACCTACCTGGTCAGCCTGCTCGACAGCCAGATCGACAGCCCGGCCAGCCTGTTCGCCGACGAACAGACACTGGAAGCTGCCAAGCGCCGTTCCTACCAGCAAGGCGTGCTCGATGGCCGGGAGATCGCCAAGGTATTCGCCTGGATGCGCCCCAACGACCTGATCTGGAACTACTTCGTCAACAACTACCTGCTGGGCAAGGCGCCGCCGGCCTTCGACATCCTCTACTGGAACAACGACAACACCCGCCTGCCCGCTGCCTTGCACGGCGACTTGCTGGATTTCTTCAAGCACAACCCGCTGACCCATCCGGCAGGCCTGGAGGTCTGCGGCACACCGATCGACCTGCAGAAGGTCAATGTCGACAGCTTCAGCGTGGCCGGCAGCAATGACCACATCACCCCGTGGGATGCGGTCTATCGCTCCACCCTGCTGCTGGGGGGCGACAAGCGTTTCATCCTGGCCAACAGCGGCCATGTGCAGAGCATCCTCAACCCACCGGGCAACCCCAAGGCGCACTACGTCGACAACCCGCGCCTGAGCAGTGACCCACGCGCCTGGTTCTATGACGCCAAGCAGATCGACGGCAGCTGGTGGCCGCAGTGGCTGGAATGGATTCAAGCCCGTTCCGGTGCCCAGCGCGAAACCCTGATGACCCTGGGCAACCAGAACTACCCTCCCATGGACCCCGCCCCTGGCACTTACGTGCAGGCGCGCTGAACAAGTAGAACGGATGAAAACCCGCGACCGTATTCTGGAATGTGCCCTGCAGCTGTTCAACCAGCAGGGCGAGCCCAATGTCTCGACCCTCGAGATTGCCAACGAGATGGGCATCAGCCCCGGCAACCTGTACTACCACTTCCACGGCAAGGAGCCGCTGGTGCTGGGCTTGTTCGAGCGCTTCGAAGACGAGCTGACGCCACTGCTCGACCCGCCCCTGGAGGTGCGCCTGGATGCCGAGGACTACTGGCTGTTCCTGCACCTGATCGTCGAGCGCATGGCCCAGTACCGTTTCCTGTTCCAGGACCTGTCGAATCTCACCGGCCGCCTGCCCAAGCTGGCCCGTGGCATGCGCAACCTGCTCAACGCCCTCAAGCGCACCCTCGCTGCCCTGCTCGCCAGCCTCAAGGCCCAGGGACAGGTGACCAGTGATACGCGAGCCCTGGGGCAACTGGTGGAGCAGATCACCCTGACACTGCTGTTCTCCCTCGACTACCAGCGGGTGTTGGCCCGTGAGGGGGAAGTGGGTGTGGTGGTGTACCAGGTGATGATGCTGGTGGCGCCGCACCTGGAGAACGGCTCCCGGCATGCGGCGGAGCAGATTGCCCTGCGCTACCTGGATGGCTGAAAGCATCGCGGGGCAAGCCCGCTCCCACAGATCATGTGGGAGCGGGCTTGCCCCGCGAAAAATCCGCCTGAAAATCAGGACGGGTTGAGCGGACTCACCGAAGCCGATGGCGCAGGAGCCGCCGGTGCTGCCGGCGCCGAAGCAGCAGGTACTGCGCTCGGTACAGGCGCCGCACTGGCCGCTGGTGCTGCTGGCTTGGCCGGTGCTTTCTTCACCGCAGGCTTTTTAGCCGCGGCAGGTTTTGCGGCAGGTTTTGCTGTCGCTTTGGCTGCTGCCGGCTTGGCTGCAGGTTTGGCAGCCGGCTTGGCCGCTGCAGTCTTCGCTGTCGCAGGTTTGGTCGCAGCCGTTTTAGCCGCAGGTTTGGCTGCGGCTTTCGGTGCAGCTTTGGCCAGCGGCTTGGCTGTAGCTTTAGTGGCAGCAGGCTTGCTGGAAGCCGACTTGGCCGAGGCACCGGTCAGCTTCTCGATCTGCTTGGTCAGCGTGTCGACCTGCTGGTGCAGCGCCTTGACCTCATTGCGGCTCGGCACACCCAGGCGTGAGATGGCACTGTTCAGGCGCTTGTCGAAAGCCTCTTCGAGCTCGCTCCACTTGCCCAGCGCACGGTCTTTCACATCACCCACCCGAGAGGTGGCCGACTTGGCCGAAGCCTTGGCCGCGTCAACGGAACCCTTGGCCTGCTTTTCAGCCTTCTCGCCGTCTTTGACCAGGGACTCGAAGAGCTTGTTGCCGTCCTGGTCGATCTTGGAGTAGATACCCAAACCAGCCAGCCAGATCTTGCGGGAATATTTCTCGATTCCCCCGACCCAGGAGCTGCTTTCTTTATCGCTATTCTTCTTGCCAGCCATCCCGATCTCCTTATTGTTTGCGCGCGACACGTTCGAGCAATGCCGTCAGCTCATCGAGCTTGGCAGAAAGTGCCTCCACGTCATGTTTAGACGGTATGCCGATGCGATTCAAGGCGCTGGCGACCCGTGTGTCGAAAGCCTTTTCGATTTTATCGAGCTGGACTTCGACCTTGCCCTTCACACTGGAGATCTCGCCCTTGACCGAGTCGATCTGGCTGTTGGCTGCATCGAGCTCGAGGTCGATACGTTTCTTGCTGCGCTTCTCGACAGTTTCACCGGCCTTGACCAGCTCTTTCAGGTAGTCGGCACCTTCCTGGCCCACCCGGACATAAGCACCCAGGCCTGCCAGCCAAATTTTGCGCGCGTAGCCGCGCACCTCGCCCAGCGTACGCTGGGTGTCATCTTTCTTCTTCAGGATCACTTTGGCCATGCTCTGCACCTCACGCTCGAATAGATATGGAGGAACTGCCCATGGAAGTTGGGCTTGAGCATACGGTAGGGATAAAAATTAGAAACGGCACACTAATAAGGACAGCTGCAAGCTTCAAGCGGCAAAGAAAGAGCAGCGGTGATCCCGATGCCTTCGCCCCACCACGAGCCACTTGCAGCTTGCGCCGCTAGGCGAGCGCCTTATCGAGGGCCCGCTCGATCTCGGACTTGATGGTCCCGCTCATCATCGACAGCATCATCCCCAGCTTGAGCTCGACCTTGATGCTGTCTTCGCCGATCTGCACGCTGCCATTGGCGCCACTGCGCTTGACCTCGACCCGGTCGCCGTCCCAGCGGGCGGTGAGGTCGTATTCGCGGGCCAGTTTGTCGACCAGGGCCTGGGCCTTTTCCCGAGCCGCTTGGCGGCCCAGGCTGTGTTTGCGTTCAACGCTGATCTGGGTCATTCATTCAATCCTGGGTTCAGAGGCATACTGACTATTATGCCCGCGCCCTACCTGCGACACACCCCGCCAAGACAAATCCGACCGTACGCCCTAGAATGGCCAGTAATTTTTTCCGGTGAAGCGATATGAACGATCAGCGCAAAGGCGACAACGCCGAACCCGTCACCCATTTCGGCTATCAGAACGTGCCGGAAAGCCAGAAAGCGGAGAAGGTCGCTGAGGTTTTCCACTCTGTAGCAGCCAAGTACGACCTGATGAACGATGTGCTTTCCGGCGGCATGCATCGCCTGTGGAAGCGCTTTACCATCGAGCTGTCCGGTGTGCGCAGCGGCAATCGGGTACTGGACATTGCCGGTGGCACCGGTGACCTGGCCGCCAAGTTCTCGCAACTGGTCGGCCCGACTGGCCAGGTGGTACTGGCCGACATCAACGAGTCGATGCTCAAGGTCGGTCGCGACCGCCTGCTCGACCGTGGGGTGGCCGGCAATATCGAATTCGTCCAGGCCGACGCTGAAAAGCTACCGTTCCCCGACAATCACTTCGATTGCGTGACCATCGCGTTCGGCCTGCGTAACGTCACCCACAAGGAAGACGCCATCCGCTCGATGCTGCGGGTGCTCAAGCCAGGCGGCCGTCTGCTGGTGCTGGAGTTCTCCAAGCCGACCAACAAGCTGATGTCCAAGGTCTACGACGCCTACTCGTTCGCCTTCATGCCGCTGGCCGGCAAGCTGATCACCAACGATTCGGAAAGCTACCGGTACCTGGCCGAGTCGATCCGCATGCACCCCGACCAGGAGACCCTCAAGGCCATGATGGTCGAGGCCGGTTTCGACCGCGTCACCTACCACAACATGACCAGCGGCATCGTCGCCCTGCACCGGGGTATCAAGCCCTGATGCTCCTGGCCGGTCTTCTCGCCAGCGTCGAACACGGCCTCAACCGTGTCCTTCGCCTGGACAGCACGGCGCTGCCGCGCCTGGCTGCGCTCAATGGCAAGGTCATTGCCATCGACTGTCGCCAGCCGGCACTGCAACTGTTCATCCTGCCCGGCGAAGATGGCCTGATGCTGGCGGCCCACTGGGCGGTCGAAGCCGACTGCACCCTGCGCGCGCCGGCCAGCAGCCTGGTGCGCCTGGCCCTCAGCCAGGACAAACCGGCGGTGCTGCACAGCCCACAGGTGGAACTCGAAGGCGACAGCGCGGTGTTGCTCGATCTGGTCGCGGTGCTGCAGGATCTGGAGCTGGACTGGGAATACGAAGTCTCGCGCTGGCTGGGCCCGGTCGCCACGCAGTTGCTCAGCGGCCACCTGCGCAGTCGCGCCAGCTGGACCCGCCAGGGCTTCGCCAACTTGAACCAGAACCTCTCCGAGTACCTGGCCGAAGAAGCCCGTACCCTGGTCGGACAACGCGAAGCCGAAGCCCGGTTCAGCGAGCTCGACACGCTCAAAGTCGATATTGAACGCCTCGAGGCGCGCATCGAGCGCCTTGCCCGATCCCTTGATACCAGCGATAACGCATGAAGCTGCTTGCCGTCCGCCGTCTGTTGCGCATCCAGAGCGTAGTCATCCGCTACCGACTCGATGACCTGCTGTTCGACCTTCCGCTGCCCTGGTGGCTGATGGCCCTGCGGCACCTGATGCCCTGGCGCTGGTTCCCCCGCAAGACTCTCGAGCTCAGCCGTGGCGCACGCCTGCGCCTGGCCTTGCAGGACCTGGGACCGATCTTCATCAAGTTTGGCCAACTGCTCTCGACCCGCCGCGACCTGCTGCCCGAAGACATCGCCGATGAGTTGATGCTGCTGCAGGACCGGGTGCCGCCCTTCGACCCTCAAAAGGCCGTGGCCCTGATCGAAGAACAGCTCGGGGCGAAAATCAGCGAGGTGTTCAGCCGCTTCGACGTCGAACCCCTGGCTTCGGCCTCGGTGGCCCAGGTACACGCGGCCAAGCTCAAGAGCGGCGAAGAGGTGGTGGTCAAGGTAGTGCGCCCGGGCCTCAAGCCCATCATCGCCCAGGACCTGGCCTGGCTGTTCCTGATTGCCCGTGGCGCAGAGCGCGTATCGGCCGATGCCCGCCTGCTGCACCCGGTAGAAGTGGTCAACGACTACGAGAAGACAATCTACGACGAGCTCGACCTGCTGCGCGAGGCGGCCAACGCCAGCCAGCTCAAGCGCAACTTCGAAGGCTCGGAGATGATGTACGTGCCCCAGGTGTACTGGGACTGGTGCCGCCCCAAGGTGCTGGTGATGGAGCGCATCTACGGGATCCAGGTCACCGACCTGGCCACCCTGGCCGACCAGCGCACCGACATGAAGATGCTCGCCGAGCGCGGTGTCGAAATCTTCTTCACCCAGGTGTTTCGCGACAGTTTCTTCCACGCCGACATGCACCCGGGCAACATTTTCGTCAGCACCGTCAAGCCGTGGAGCCCGCAGTACATCGCCATCGACTGCGGCATCGTCGGCAGCCTGACCCCCGAAGACCAGGATTACCTCGCCCGCAACCTGTTCGCCTTCTTCAAGCGCGACTACCGCCGCGTGGCTCAGTTGCACATCGATTCGGGCTGGGTACCGGCCCACACCAAACTCAACGAATTCGAAGCGGCCATCCGCACCGTGTGCGAGCCGATCTTCGAAAAGCCGCTCAAGGACATCTCCTTCGGCCAGGTGCTGATGCGCCTGTTCCAGACGGCGCGGCGCTTCAACATGGAAGTCCAGCCTCAACTGGTACTGCTGCAAAAAACCCTGCTCAACATCGAGGGCCTGGGGCGTCAGCTATACCCCGAGCTGGACCTGTGGAGCACTGCCCAGCCGTTCCTGGAACGCTGGATGCGCGAGCGCGTTAGCCCCAAGACCCTGCTGCAGAACCTGCACGGCCAGGTCGAACAGATTCCGCACCTGGCCGGCATGACGCGCGATTTGCTCGAGCGCATGTCGCAACCGCACCTGGCCGACCCGCCCAGCCCCTGGCAGCAGAAAGGCGATGGCTGGGCCTTGCGCCTGCTCGGCGCCGGCCTGCTCGCCGGCGGCGCAACCCTGGCCGCCGGCGCCGTGAGCCTCAGCGCCCCGGCTGCCTGGCCGGCCTGGCTGATGCTTGCCGCGGGCCTCTACCTGATAGTGCGTCGATAGCCAGCCGCGCCTGTGGCTGGCACACTAGCGCAAGGGCCCGGCAGAGGATCGGGCCCTGATTTGGAGCCGAACATGAAAGACTGGCTGGACGAGATCAACTGGAACAGCGATGGCCTGGTACCGGCCATTGCCCAGGACCACAAGACCGGGCGCGTGCTGATGATGGCCTGGATGAACCGCGAGGCATTGAGCCTGACCGCCACCGAGCAGCGTGCCATCTATTGGTCGCGTTCCCGTGGCAAACTGTGGCGCAAGGGTGAAGAGTCCGGTCATGTGCAGAAACTGCACGAAATGCGCCTGGACTGCGACGCCGACGTGATCATCCTGATGGTCGAGCAACTGGGGCATATCGCCTGCCATACCGGTCGCGAGAGCTGCTTCTACCGTGTCCATGAAAACGGTGAGTGGAAAACCGTCGACCCGGTCCTCAAGGATCCCCATGCCATCTACAGCGCAGGACACTGACATGAGCGACACCCTGACCCGCCTGGCTGAAGTACTGGAGTCGCGCAAGGGCGCCGAGCCCGAAAGCTCCTATGTGGCCAGCCTGTATCACAAGGGCCTGAACAAGATCCTGGAAAAGCTCGGCGAAGAGTCGATCGAGACCATCATTGCTGCCAAGGATGCCGCCCACAGCGGAGATTACAGCGATGTCATCTACGAGACCGCCGATCTGTGGTTCCATAGCCTGGTCATGCTCGCCGCACTGGGCCAGCACCCGCAGGCGGTGCTGGACGAGCTGGACCGTCGCTTTGGCCTTTCCGGGCACGCCGAAAAGGCCGCGCGCCAGCCTTCGGCCTAACTGAATTATCTCGAGGGATTGCACCATGGGTATTTTTGACTGGAAACACTGGGTTGTCCTGCTGGTCGTGGTGGTACTGGTGTTCGGCACCAAGAAGCTGAAGAACCTGGGCAGCGACCTGGGCGAATCGATCAAGGGCTTTCGCAAGGCCATGAACGAGGAAGAGTCCAAGCCTGCCGAATCCACCCCGCCACCGGTACAACCTGCACCGCCCGTCCAGCCTCAGGCCTCGCCGCTGAACCAGCCGCAGACCATCGACGGCCAGGCACACAAAGTCGAAGAGCCCATCAGGAAAGATTGATCAATGTTCGGGATCAGCTTCGGCGAACTTCTGCTCGTAGGCCTGGTGGCCCTGCTGGTACTCGGCCCCGAGCGCCTGCCCGGTGCCGCGCGTACCGCCGGCTTGTGGATCGGCCGCCTCAAGCGCAGCTTCAATGCGATCAAGCAGGAAGTGGAGCGCGAAATCGGTGCCGATGACATCCGCCGCCAACTGCACAATGAGCACATCCTTTCCATGGAACAGGAAGCGCGTAAGATCCTCAACCCGCAGAGCGTGAGCCCCCAGCCGCCGGCAACCCCGGCTGCCAGCGGCGAAACCGCCGCCGCGCCTACACCGGCCAGCAGCGACACCGCGCCAGCCGCCAGCGTGACCACCGAACCGACACAGCCCCCGCGAGCCCCATGAGCGATATTCCGGAAAACGACCAGCCGATGCCGCTGGTTTCGCACCTCACCGAGCTGCGTACACGCCTGCTGCGCTGCGTCGCGGCCATCTTCCTGATCTTCGCCGGGCTGTTTTCCTTCGCGCAGCAGATCTACACCCTGGTCTCGGCGCCCCTGCGCGCCCACTTGCCGGCCAACGCAACGATGATCGCCACCGACGTGGCCTCGCCGTTCCTGACGCCGTTCAAGCTGACCATGATCGTCTCGCTGTTCCTGGCCATACCGCTGATCCTGCAGCAGATCTGGGGCTTCATCGCCCCTGGCCTGTACCGCCACGAAAAGCGCATCGCCATTCCTCTGCTGATCTCCAGCATCTTCCTGTTCTACGCCGGGATGGCCTTCGCCTACTTCCTGGTGTTCCCGCTGATCTTCGGTTTCTTCGCCAGCGCGACCCCGGAAGGGGTGTCGATGATGACGGACATTGCCAGTTACCTGGACTTCGTCATGACCCTGTTCTTCGCCTTCGGCGTGGCCTTCGAGATCCCGGTGGCCGTGGTGCTGCTGGTGTGGATCGGCGTGGTCGACGTGAAGTACCTGAAGAAAATCCGCCCGTACGTGATCATCGGCTGCTTCGTGGTCGGCATGGTCCTGACCCCGCCGGACATCTTCTCCCAGACCCTGCTCGCGGTGCCCATGTGGTTGCTGTTCGAAATCGGCATCTTGTTTGGCTCGTTGATCCGCAAGCGCAGCGCGCAGCCCGATGATGCCGCCGACGACCATAACGACCAGCCGCCAGCGACCCAGCCGTGAACCTGCTGCTGCTCGAGGAGGCCGACTTCATCGCGGCCGACCGCGTGGTCCTGGCCGACCGGCGCTTTACCCACATGCAGGACATCCACCGCGTGGCAGTGGGCGACAGCCTGCGCGTCGGTCGCATCGGCGGGCTGATGGGCGAAGCCCGTGTGCTGCGCCTGGAAGGCCATGAAGCGGAGCTTGCGGTCAGTTTCGACCGAGAACCACCGGCCAAGCTGCCGCTGACCCTGGTGCTGGCCCTGCCGCGCCCCAAGATGCTACGCCGGGTGTTCCAGACCGTCGCCACCATGGGTGTGCCCAAGCTGATCCTGGTCAACAGCTACCGGGTCGAGAAAAGTTTCTGGCAAACGCCGTTCCTCGAGCCCGAGGCGATTCGCGAGCAACTGATCCTCGGCCTTGAGCAGACCCGCGACACCCTCCTGCCCGAAATCATCATCGAGAAGCGCTTCAAGCCCTTCGTCGAAGACCGCCTGCCGGCCATCGCCGCCGGCACCCTCGGCCTGGTCGGCCACCCGGGCCCCTTCCCCCCCTGCCCGCGCGGCCTGAACGAGCCGGTCACCCTGGCCATCGGCCCGGAAGGCGGCTGGATCCCCTACGAGATCGACCTGCTGGGCAAGGCAGGCCTTGCCCCGGTGCAACTGGGCGAGCGCATCCTGCGCGTGGAGACAGCGGTTACCGCCCTGCTCGCTCGTCTGTTCTGACTTCAGTTTTGCGCTCCAGCGCCGATGCATTGGCACCAGAACAATAAATCGCCTCTGCCGATCGCAATGGAGTCCCACCATGTACCGTTGGTTAGCCCTGCACCTGGGTAACGTGAGCGTCAATCGAAAACTCGGCATCGGCTTCGGCCTGGTGCTGCTGCTGACCTTGAGCATAACCCTGACCGGCTGGCAGGGCATCAGTGGCATCACCCAGCGCGGCGATACCCTGGGCGGCATCTCCCAGGTCCTGCAGGCCACCCTCGAATTGCGAATCGCCCGCCAGGGCTACCAGATCCATGGCGACGAAGCCTCGGCGCAGAACCTCGAAAAGGCCCTGGCAAACCTCGAGCGCCAGCTGCACGTGATCGACCTGCGCATCACCCGCCCCGAAGACCAGCAACACATCGAGAAGCAGCAGCAGGCCGTGCGCGACTACCGCCAGGCCCTGCACCAGGCCGACGAAGCTTCGAAGCAGCGGGAAGCCAGCCGCCAGGCCATGGCCAGCAGCGCCGACCAGGCCGTGGCCCTGATCAGCGACGTCGAGCAGCAACTGCTCGGCGGTGGCGATATGAACCTGTTCAACAGCGTCGTCGGCGCCGGCAAGCTGTTGCAGCAAGCACGCTTCCAGGTGCGCGGCTACACCTATAGCGCCAAGTCAGAATTCCAGCACGCCGCATTCGAGGCCATCGACCAGGCCACCGCCCAACTGCGGACACTGGCCGAGGTGCTGCCGGCCAACTTCACCAGCAGTTTCCAGCAGGCCATACGGGCCCTGGACACCTACCGCGCAGCGGTCGTCCAGTTCGGTGCCGCGCAAGCCGCCAATGAGCAAGCGACACAGCACATGGCCGGCCTGGGCCAGACCCTGATCGACCAGAGCCAGCAGTTGACCACCGCCCTGACCCAGGTGCGCGATGAAGAGTCGCAGCACGCCAAGTCCATGCTCACCCTGGCCACCGTCCTGGCCCTGTTGTTCAGCCTGCTCGCCGCCTGGGCCATCACCCGCCAGATCGTCATCCCGCTGCGCATCACCCTCGGCGCCGCCGACCGCATTGCCAATGGCGACCTGCGCCAGGACCTCAACGTCGAGCGCCGCGACGAACTGGGTCAACTGCAGCGCAGCATGCAGCGCATGACCGTCAGCCTGCGCGAGCTGATCGGCGGCATCGGTGATGGCGTCACCCAGATTGCCAGCGCCGCCGAAGAGCTGTCGGCGGTCACCGAGCAGACCAGCGCCGGGGTCAACAATCAGAAGGTCGAGACCGACCAGGTGGCCACCGCCATGAATGAAATGGCCGCCACCGTGCATGAAGTTGCACGTAACGCCGAAGAAGCCTCGGAAGCTGCCGTGGCAGCCGACCAGCAGGCCCGCGAAGGCGACCGGGTGGTGGGCGAGGCCATCGCCCAGATCGAGCGCTTGGCCAGCGAGGTGAACCACTCCAGCGAGGCCATGGGCCAGCTCAAGGCCGAGAGCGACAAGATCGGCAGCGTGCTGGATGTGATCAAGTCGGTCGCCCAGCAAACCAACCTGCTGGCCCTCAACGCCGCCATCGAAGCGGCCCGCGCCGGGGAAGCCGGGCGCGGCTTCGCGGTGGTGGCCGATGAAGTGCGCAGCCTGGCCCAGCGTACCCAACAATCCACCGAAGAAATCGAGCAATTGATTGCCGGCTTGCAGAACGGTACCCAGCAAGTGGCCACGGTGATGGATGCCAGCCGCAGCCTGACCGACAGCAGCGTCGAACTGACCCGTCGCGCGGGCACGTCCCTGGAGACCATCACCCGTACGGTGTCGGCGATCCAGGCGATGAACCAGCAGATTGCAGCGGCGGCCGAGCAGCAGAGCGCGGTGGCTGAAGAGATCAACCGCAGCGTGATGAACGTACGGGATGTGTCGGACCAGACTTCAGCGGCCAGTGAAGAGACGGCGGCGTCCAGTGTCGAGTTGGCGCGGTTGGGGAATCACCTGCAGACGCTGGTCGGGCGCTTCCAGTTGTGAACCGTATCGCGGGGCAAGCCCGCTCCTACAGGCAGGAGCAGGCTTGCCCCGCGAGGGCTTACAGCACCTGGCGCAAGAACGCCTGGGCGCGCAGGTCTTTGGGCGAGGTGAAGAACTGCTCGGGCGGCGAGTCCTCCAGCAGCTTGCCATGGTCGAAGAACAGCACCCGGTCTGCCACTTCACGGGCAAAGCCCATTTCGTGGGTCACACAGACCATGGTCATGCCTTCCAGGGCCAGGGTCTTCATCACATCCAGCACTTCGCCGACCATTTCCGGGTCCAGCGCCGAGGTCGGCTCATCGAACAGCATGACCTTCGGATCCATCGCCAGGGCGCGGGCGATCGCCACCCGCTGCTGCTGGCCACCGGACAAGCGCGACGGGTACTCGTTGGCCTTCTGGCCGATCCCGACTTTCTCCAGCAGCGCCCGGGCCTTGACCTCGCGCTCGACCTTGCTGCGCTTGCGCACCACCTTCTGCGCCAGGCACAGGTTCTCGAGCACGGTCATGTGCGGGAACAGGTTGAAATGCTGGAATACCATGCCGACTTCGCGGCGGTAGGCGTTTACGTCGGTCTTGGGGTCGGCCAGTTGCAGGCCATCGATGGCCACGGTGCCCTCGTCGAAGGACTCCAGGCCGTTCAGGCAACGCAGGAAGGTCGACTTGCCCGAGCCGGACGGGCCAAGCACCACCAGCACTTCGCCCTTGGCGACGTCGGTGCTGACGTGATCGACCGCTCGCACCACTTGCCCACGGGTATCGAAGACTTTTACCAGATCTCGGACTTCAATCACTTTGCGCAAGCCTCCGCTCAAGCCGGCTGGCCATGTGCGACAGCGGCAGGTTGATCAACAAGTACAACCCGGCAACGCAGAACCAGATCTCGAAGGTCGAGAACGAGGTCGTGATCGCTTCGCGCCCGCTCTTGGTCAGTTCGGTAATGGCAATCACCGACACCAGCGAGGTGTCCTTGACCAGGCTGATGAACTGCCCGGCCAGCGGCGGCAGCACGCGCTTGAACGCTTGCGGCAGTACCACATGGCGCATCGACTGGCTTGCGCTCAAGCCAAGCGAACGTGCGGCTTCGCCCTGCCCCTTGGCAATCGACTGCACGCCGGCACGGACGATTTCGGCCACATAGGCGCCGGTGAACAGCGCCAGCGCCGCCACCCCGGCAAACTCCCGGGACAGGTTGAGCACGGTGCCGATGAAGAAGTAGAAAATGAAGATCTGTACCAGCAGTGGTGTGCCGCGCACCAATTCGACGTAGACCGTGGACAGGTCACGCAGGGTCGGGTTGCTCGACAAGCGGCACAGGCCGGCAAACAGGCCAATCACCAGGCCCAGCACGCCAGAGGCCACGGAAATCCAGATGGTTGTCCACAGCCCCCATGCCAAGGGGCCGGCAGCCCAGTGGTGGGTTACGCCAATCAGGTCGCCTTCGGCAACATCATCGCCACGAGACAGCTGCACACTGGCCTGTTCGACCTCGAACACCTGCTCGGTACCACTCTCGTCGCGCACGGTGATGGTGGCCATGTCGCCGTTGGGGGTGATCGACTCGATGGTGCCGTTTTCGGGCGCGCGCTGGGCGACTTCTGCCTGGTAGGCGAAGTATTGCGGCACCCGGTTCCAGCTCCACTCGTAGGAGATCATCGAGGTCGCGTAATACAGGCTCAACGCCAGGCCCACCAGGACCAGCGCGGTGAGCCCGTGCCAGGGCCACTGGGATTTTTTGTGTTTGATCACGTAAGGGTACGTCCGTAAAAGCGAACGCGCAGGGCCAGCCTGCGCGTCGGGTTTCAAGCCAGGCTCCAGGCCGTGACCTTATTCCATGTCCTTGAGCCAGGCGGTGTCCTTGAACCACTTGTCGTGGATTCGATCATAGGTACCGTCGTGCTTGATCTGGTGCAGGAAGTTGTTGATGAAGTTCAGGCTGTCGTAGTCGCCCTTCTTCAGGCCGAAGGCCAGAGGTTCGAAGGTGAACGGTTTGTCCAGGAACAGCAGCTTGCCGGCACCGGCCTTGTTGACGGCAACCACGTTGTAGGGAGCGTCGTAGACGAAGGCATCGGCCTTGCCGTTGACCACGTCCATCACCGCTTCCTGCTCGTTGTCGTAGCCATGGTACTTGGCCTTGCCGATCAGTTTCTTGGCGACCATCTCACCGGTGGTACCGAGCTTGGAGGTCAGGCGATATTTCTCGTTGTTCAAATCCTTGTAGGACTTGATCTCGCCCGCCAGCTCCTTGCGGATCAGCAGGGTCTGACCGACAACGATGAAGGGTTCGCTGAAGTTCAGCTTCAGGTTGCGCTCCTGGGTCAGGGTCATGCCGCTGCTGATGATGTCGAACTTGTCGGTCATCAGGGCCGGGATGATGCCATCGTAGGAGGTGGAGACCATCTCCAGCTTGACGCCCATGGACTTGGCCATGGCCTTGAGGATATCGACTTCGAAGCCGACGATCTCGCCGCGCTTGTTGGTCATCTGAAACGGCATGTAGGTAGGGTCCATGCCTGCACGCAGGGTGCCACGCTTGACCGCATCATCAATGGCCCCGGCTGCCTGGGCGGCATTGACCGCGACCAGCGCCGTGACGCCGACCAGCAGCATCGACAGATACTTTTTCAACATCACCAGATCCCCCAGCAAGAAAGCTCGAATTTTATTTTTGTCGCGAACCGTCCTACAGACGGGTGCGAGATATTCGGAGGGGATGCTAACGCATGGACAGCGTTGTGGGTATCGGAAAAAGGAGGGAGGCGGTCGCGGGGCAAGCCCGCTCCTAAAGGTAGGAGCGGGCCTCGCGATGAATCAGGCGCTGGCCATCGAAGGCTGCGCTACCGACTCGGGATGCAACGGCAGCAACGGCGAGTGCGGATCGTTGGCAATCGACTGACGCCACACGCTCAGCCAGGCCTCGTTCTTCTCGTCCCACACACGGTTGTGCAGGCGAGCCAGGGCGACCGGGTCGCTGAGCAGGGCCAGGCGGGTGTGGCCGTCCAGGCCAGTCGGCCCCAGGTCCAGCGCCATCTCGATTCGCTCGGCCCGCAGCGACTCGATCGGTGCTGCGACACCGTGACGCGCAGTCGCCAGGGCACACGCCAGGGCGTTCTGCTGCGGATCGACCACGGCACGGACGAAACCGTCGTGCATGGCGTGCCAGCGGTTCTCGTGGGTGTACTGGTCGGTTGCCAGCAGCTCGTGGGGCGTGGCGTATTCCTCAGGGATCAGGAACAGGCTCTCGTCCTTGGCGCGCAGGCCCAGGTGCACACGGCTGGAGATCACCGACACCGGAATCGACAGCATCAGCGACCCCACGATCGGCACCAGCCACCACAGGAAGCTCGGGTTCAACCAGGCCACCAGCAGCGCCCAGGCCACGCCCAGCAGGGTCTGCGGGCCATGACGGCGTACCGCTTCGCTCCACGGGGTGGAGTCGTCGTCACGCTGCGGCGAATTCCAGGTCGCGGCCCAGCCGAGGAACGCGGCGAGCACAAAGCGGGTGTGGAAGATCATCCGCACCGGTGCCAGCAGCATGGAGAACAGCATCTCCAGCAGCATCGACAGGGTGACCTTGAAGCGCCCGCCAAACTCTTTCGCACCCTTGGCCCAGATCAGGATGACGCTGAGCAGCTTGGGCAGGAACAGCAGCACGATGGTGGTGGAGAACAACGCGATGGCCTTCTCCGGATGCCACTGCGGCCACAACGGGTAAAGCTGGCGCGGTTCGAGGAAGTACTGCGGTTCCATCAGGGTGTTGGTCGCAAGCAGCGCTGTCGACAGCACCAGGAAGAAGAACCACAGCGGCGCCGACAGGTACGACATCACCCCGGTGAGGAACACCGCGCGGTGCACCGGGTGCATGCCCTTGACCAGGAACAGGCGGAAGTTCATCAGGTTGCCGTGGCACCAGCGCCGGTCGCGCTTGAGCTCATCGAGCAGGTTCGGCGGCAACTCTTCATAACTGCCCGGCAGATCGTAGGCGATCCACACGCCCCAGCCGGCACGGCGCATCAGCGCAGCTTCGACGAAGTCGTGGGAGAGAATCGCACCTGCGAACGCGCCCTTACCCGGCAGCGGCGCCAGGGCGCAGTGCTCGATGAAGGGCTTCATGCGGATGATCGCGTTGTGGCCCCAGTAGTGCGACTCGCCCAACTGCCAGAAGTGCAGGCCGGCGGTGAACAGCGGACCGTAGACGCGGGTGGCGAACTGCTGCATGCGGGCATACAGGGTGTCCATGCCCGAGGCTTTCGGCGCGGTCTGGATGATACCGGCGTCCGGGTTGGCTTCCATCAGACGCACCAGACTGGTCAGGCATTCGCCGCTCATCACGCTGTCGGCGTCCAGCACCACCATGTAGCGGTAGTCGCTGCCCCAGCGACGGCAGAAGTCGTCGAGGTTGCCGCTCTTGCGCTTGACCCGGCGACGGCGGCGACGGTAGAAGATCCGCCCGAAGCCCTTGGACTCGCGACACACCTCGAGCCAGGCCTGTTGTTCGGCCACGGCAATGTCGGTGTCGTTGGTATCGCTGAGCACGAAAAAGTCGAAGCGATCCAGGTCGCCGGTGGCAGCCACCGACTCGAAGGTCGCACGCAGGCCAGCGAATACCCGTGGCACATCTTCGTTGCAGATCGGCATGACGATGGCGGTACGCGCACCGGCTTCGATCGGCTCGTTACCGGCACTGCTGCCGGAGATGCGGTACTTGTCGCGGCCGGTCAACAGCTCGAGAAAGCCCATCAATGCGGTCCAGAAACCGGCCGACACCCAGCAGAACAGGATGCCGAACAGGATCAGGATGCTGGTCTGCAGCGCATACGGCCAGACCTGCGTCGCTGTTTGCAGCAACGGCTGGTGCATGATTTCGTCGAGGTCGACGAACGACCAGCCCTGGTACGGCAGGATGCCCTTCATGTACCAGCCGGCGACGATGGTCTGGCCGAGCATCAGCGCCAGCAGGATATAGCGACGCATGGAACCGACCCAGCGCCAGCGTGCCTTGGGCAGCTCGCGCTTGGCCGGTGGCGGGGCGTTGGTACGCCCCGTCAGGCGGCGCCAGGCACGGATCAGGATGTTGGTCCGCCATGGCTCGGGAATCACCCGGGTACGCTTGATCGGTGGTGTGGCCTTCAGGCACACGCGACCGCTGGCGTCGAGGCCGAGCATCTCGGCCTCTTCCATTTCAGCGGCGCTGGTCAAGGTCAGGCGACTGCCCACCGAGGCCTGCACGGCCTCGGCATCACGGACGGTCGGCTGCGCCGACAAACGCTGGTGCAGCTCGCTGAACGAGGTGCAACTGGCAAGTTCTGCCCGCTGCTCGTCGCTCAGTGGTAAGTGGGCCAGGTATTCGCCAAGCGATTCTGGCCGTGCTTGAGAGTTACTCATCGGCAGGCAACTGGTAGCTCCAGGTCTCGGTCAACACCTGTTCGGTGGTGGCCGGTGTCCCGGTGGTAGGCGCCGCGTCGGCGGCAGGTTGCTCGGCAGGCTTCTCGGCCTTGGCATGCTTGGCCGCAGCTTTGTCCTGCTTGGCAGGTTTGGCTGGCTTGGCCGGCTCGACCGGAACGTCACGCAGCAGCGCCGCGCGCATTTCCACGGACTTGCTCGGATCCTTGATCTTCATCCGCAGGGTCAGGCGCCAGCCTTTGATTTCCGGGTTGTAGCGCAGGTTGTTCTCGACCAGCTCGGCGTTGTCGCCGACGCTGACCTGGCTGCGCACAGCGGTGTCTTCTGGCAGTTTAGCCAACACAGGGCCTTCGAAATCGACCAGGAAGGCAACACTGCCGTCTGGCTGGCGGATCAGGTTGGACTGCTTGACGTCACCGGTAGAACGCAAGGTCTGCTTGACCCAGCCCAGGTTCGGCGAGTGGAACTCGGACTCGTCGATGGTCCAGTGCAGGCGGTAGGCGTATTCGAACGGGGTGCCTGGCTCCGGCAGTTTTTCCGGGCTCCAGAACGCAACGATGTTGTCGTTGGTTTCGTCGGCGGTCGGGATCTCGACCAGGTCGACAGTCCCCTTGCCCCAGTCGCCAACCGGCTCGATCCAGGCGCTTGGGCGTTTCTGGTAGTTGTCGTCGAGGTCTTCGAACTGGCTGAACTCACGTTGGCGCTGCAGCAGGCCGAAACCACGCGGGTTCTCGACGCTGAAGTTGCTCACGGCCAGGTGTTTCGGGTTGTTCAGCGGACGCCACAGCCATTCGCCATTGCCGGCGTGGATCGACAGGCCTTCGGAGTCGTGCAGGGCCGGACGGTAGTTCAGCACCTTGGACGGCTGGTTGCCGCCGAACAGGAACATGCTGGTCAGCGGGGCAATGCCCAGGCGGCTGACGTGGTCACGCAGGAACACCTTGGACTTGACGTCGACAATGGTGTCGCTACCCGGACGCAGGGTCAGGCGGTAGGCGCCGGTGGAACGCGGCGAGTCGAGCAGCGCATAGATCACCAGGTGCTTGTCGGTGGGCTTTGGACGCTCGACCCAGAACTCGGTGAAGCGCGGGAATTCTTCGCCGGACGGCAGCGCGGTGTCGATGGCCAGGCCACGGGCCGACAGACCATACACATGCCCCTTGCCGACCACGCGGAAGTAGCTGGCGCCCAGCAGGGTCATGATCTCATCCTGCTTGTCGGCCTTGTTGATCGGGTACAAGACGCGGAAACCGGCGTAACCCAGATTCTCGGTGGCCTTGGGGTCGAACTGTACATTGCCGAAATCGAAGCGGCTCGCGTCGTACTTGATCTCGTTGACCGAGGTAGCCGTGACTTCGTTGATTTTCACCGGCGTGTCGAAGTGCATGCCCTGGTGATAGAACGACAGCTTGAACGGGGTCTTCTCATTCGCCCATTCGGCCTTCTCATTAAGGAAGCGAATCTGCTGGTAGTCACCGTATTTCATGTCACGGAACACGGCCGGCAGATTGCTTTTCGGAGCCTCATATTTCTGTCCGGCAAGATCCTTCGCCTTGGCCGCGACATCGTCAAGGTTGAACGCCCAGAGCTGGCCAGCGCTGAACAGGCCTACCAGCGTAGCGCCCGCCAGCAGGGCCTTGCGCAGCCGATTGCCAGGAGTTCTTGGTGCATTACAGGGACTTACAATCACGAGCAACCCTCGCCGAAAACAGATCTAAAGAACCAACGGCCAGCGACAAATGCCAGGTTGGCGAGCACTGTTCGGACTCCGAAAGGGCGCAATGATTCCCCAAACGGTTCCAGACAGTCTCAAGTCAGAGTGAAACGAACCCACGAACGCAGGCCCACATAGCGCGCGATTATCCAGCAGGCTGCGTTACAACGCATCAGGCCAAACAAACTATTTCTGCCACAAAACCCCTTGTTTTCCTTCAAACAGCGGTTTTTTGCCATCAGATTTGTAACATAAATGTTACCGGGCCATCATTGACCAGATGGACTTGCATGTCTGCACCAAATTGGCCACTGGCAACCGTTTCATGTTTGAGCCTGGCCTGGGCCAGCAGGTAGTCGAACAACTCGGCCCCCAGTGCCGGTGGCGCGGCAGTCGAGAAGCTTGGCCGCAGCCCGCTCTGGGTATCGGCGGCCAGGGTGAACTGGGACACCAGCAGCAAGCCGCCGCCGATGTCCTTGAGCGACAGGTTCATCTTGCCCTGCGGATCGCTGAACACCCGGTAGTTGAGCAGCTTGTGCAAGAGCTTGTCGGCATGGGCCGGGGTGTCGTCGGGCTCGACCGCCACCAGTACCAACAGGCCCTGGTCGATTGCCCCGACGGTTTGCCCTTCTACATCGACCCGCGCGCCATGCACGCGTTGCAGCAGCCCCTTCATGCTTCTTCCAAGGGCAGGTCCAGCAGACGCCGGGCCATCTGGTCGGCGGCGCGCACCAGGGCATCGGTGATACCCGGTTCGGACGCGGCATGGCCGGCGTCGCGAATCACCTTGAGTTCGCTGTTCGGCCAGGCCTGGTGCAGCTCCCAGGCGTTGTCCAGGGGGCAGATCACGTCGTAGCGGCCATGCACGATCACCGCCGGCAGGTGGGCGATCTTCGGCATGTCGCGGATCAGTTGGTCCGGTTCGAGGAAGGCATTGTTGGTGAAGTAATGGCACTCGATGCGGGCGATCGACAGGGCGCGTTGCGGCTCCGAGAAGCGATCGACCACCAGCGGATTGGGCCGCAGGGTGGCGGTGCGGCCTTCCCAGGTGGACCAGGCCTTGGCGGCGTGCATCTGGGCGATCTGGTCGTTGCCGGTCAGGCGCTTGTGGAAGGCCTTGACCAGGTCATCGCGCTCTTCGGCCGGAATCGGTGCAATGTAGTCCTGCCAGTAGTCCGGGAACAGGCGGCTGGCGCCCTCCTGGTAGAACCACTCGATCTCCTGCGCACGGCACAGGAAGATACCGCGCAGGATCAACCCGTGTACGCGTTCGGGGTGCGTCTGGGCGTAGGCCAGGGCCAGGGTCGAACCCCAGGAGCCACCGAACAGTACCCACTTGTCGATCCCCAGGTGCTTGCGGATGCGCTCGATGTCTTCGACCAGGTGCCAGGTGGTGTTGTTTTCCAGGCTGGCGTGGGGGGTCGAACGACCACAGCCACGCTGATCGAAGGTGATGATCCGGTACAGGTTGGGATCGAAGTAGCAGCGGCTCTGGGCATCGCAACCTGCGCCCGGACCACCGTGGATGAACAGCACCGGCAGACCTTCCGGCGAACCGCTCTCGTCGACATACAGCACATGCGGTGCTTCCACGGCCAGATCGTGCCGGGCGTAGGGTTTGATCTGCGGGTACAAGGTCTGCATTACGCACTCCGTGTGGGAATTATTCTGCCGTTGGGCATCATAAACCCGAATTGCGCTTTGAGCATCATCGCGGCGGCAGGAGCGGCCGCGCGATGTCTCGACTTGGCCCGCGATGCGATGTATCGATGAGATCGCAATCGCGGGGCAAGCCCGCGCCTGCACGCTACCGCGTCTTACCCCACTCGAGCAGGGTCTCCAGCAACTGCTTCAACACCACCTGGGTCGGTCGAGCCAGGTCCTCGCGGTACCTGAACGGCTCGACCTCTTCCATATAGGTGCTCTGCGCCAGCTCCAGCTGCACCGCATGGATGTTGTTGGCCGGGTCGCCATAGTGACGCGTGATATGCCCACCCTTGAAGCGACCATTGAGCACATGACTGTAGCGCTCGGCCCTGGCGCAAACCGCTTGCAGGCGCTCGGCCAACTGCGGGTCGCAACTGGCGCCGTTGAAGGTTCCCAGGTTGAAGTCCGGCAGTTTGCCGTCGAACAGGTGCGGGATATGCGAGCGGATCGAGTGGGCATCCCACAGCAGCGCATAGCCGAACTGCTCGCGCAGGCGGCCCAGCTCACGGCGCAGGGTGTCGTGGTACGGGCGCCAGATACCTTCCAGGTACTCGGCCCGCTCCTCGGCCGACGGCTCCTTGCCAGCCTCGAACAAAGGCTCGCCCTCGAACAAGGTGGCCGGGTACAGCCCGGTGGTGGCACCGGCGTACAGGGGTTTGTCGTCGTCCGGACGGTTCAGGTCGATGACAAAGCGCGAGTACTCGGCCGCCACCACACTGGCGCCCAGCTCACGGGCAAAATCGTACAACTGCGGAATGTGCCAGTCAGTGTCGGGCAGGCTTTGCGCCTGCGCCACCAGCCCGGCCTTTACCACAGGAGTCAGGCGCAGACCGGCATGGGGCATGCTGATCAGCAGCGGCAGGTTGCCTTGGTGAAAACTCAGTACCTTGTCCATAGGCCCTCCTTTATTCAGTTGAAAATTTCATGGCCCAGGCGCACTACTCGCTTGGGCAGGTCGCCGCCCAGCCAATACGAAAGGTCTGCCGGGCGCTCGATCTGCCAGGCCACGAAGTCTGCCACCTTGCCGACTTCCAGCGAACCATGGCTGTGACCCAGGCCCAGGGCCGTGGCGGCGTGCAGGGTAACACCGGCCAGGGCTTCTTCCGGGGTCATGCGAAACAGGGTGCAGGCCATGTTGAGCATCAAGCGCAACGACAGTCCCGGCGAAGTGCCCGGGTTGAGATCGCTCGCGATGGCGATCTTCACCCCGTGCTTGCGCAAGGCCTCCATGGGTGGCAGCTGGGTTTCGCGCAGGAAGTAAAAGGCACCCGGCAGCAACACCGCCACCGTGCCCGCCGCGGCCATGGCGATGGCATCGTCTTCGGTCATGAACTCCAGGTGATCTGCCGACAGCGCCTGATAACGCGCCGCCAGGCTGGAGCCGGCCAGTGACGACAGTTGCTCGGCATGCAGCTTGACCGGCAACTTCAGCTCATGGGCCTTGATGAACACCCGCTCGACCTGGGCCGGGGAAAAGGCCAGGTACTCGCAGAACGCATCCACGGCATCGACCAGCCCATCGGCAGCCAGGGCCGGGAGCATCTCGTCGCAGATATGCGTGATGTAGTCGTCGGCGCGATCCTTGTACTCAGGCGGCAAGGCATGGGCGGCCAGGCAGGTGCTGCGCACGGTGACCGGCAGCTCATCGCCGAGGCGGCGAGCCACCTTGAGCATCTTGCGCTCGTTGGCCAGGTCCAGGCCGTAGCCGGACTTCACCTCGAGGGTGGTCACGCCATCGCGCAACAGCGCCTGCACCCGCTGGCGGGCACTGGCGAACAACTCATCTTCGCTGGCCGCGCGGGTAGCCCGCACGGTGCTGGCGATGCCGCCGCCCTGGGCGGCGATGTCGGCGTAGCTCACGCCTTGCAGGCGCTGCTCGAACTCGCCGCTGCGATTGCCGCCGAACACCGCGTGAGTGTGGCAGTCGATCAGCCCCGGCGTGACCCAGGCGCCGCCCAGGTCCACGGTTCTGTCAGCGGTGATGGCCGGTAGCGACTGGCGCGGACCGATCCACTCGATGTGACCGGCGCTGGTGACCATCGCCGCGTCCTCGATGATCGAGTAGCTGCCTTGGGCCATGCTTGCCACATGGCAGTGCTGCCAGAGGGTTTTCATGGAATGTCTCCGTCGTTAGCGGTGAGATTGAGAAGGATCCTGGGCCAGCGGCAGTTCGCCTTTGTCTGCACGCGGCTTGCACCACAGCAGGTAGGAAGCGACCAGGAACAGCACCCAGACCACACCCACCAGCAGCGCTGCCTGAGTATCGGGGAAGTAGCCGAGAACGCCGAACACGAACAGCATGAAGGCAATGGCCGCGGCCGGCCCGTAGGGCCAGAACGGCACTGGGAACTTGAGCTGGGCTACTTCTTCACGGCTCATGCTGCGGCGCATGGCAACCTGGGTCACCAGGATCATCAGCCAGACCCAGACAGTAGCAAAGGTGGCGATCGAGGCAATCAGCAGGAACACGTTTTCCGGGATCAGGTAGTTGAGCACCACACCGCCGAGCAAGGCGGCGCCCATGACCATCACGGTCATCCACGGCACGCCGTGGCGGGAGATCTTGGCGAAGCCCTTGGGGGCATGGCCTTGCTGGGCCAGGCCGTACATCATCCGGCCGGCGCCGAAAATGTCGCTGTTGATGGCCGATACCGCTGCCGAGATCACCACGATGTTCAGCACGGTCGCCGCCGAGCCAATCCCAAGGTTGCTGAAGATCTGCACGAACGGGCTGCCCTGGCTGCCAATCTGCGGCCATGGGTACAGGCACATCAGCACGAACAGGGTGAGGATATAGAACAGCAGGATGCGCAGCGGCACGGCGTTGATCGCCTTGGGTATGACCCGCTGCGGGTCCTTGGCTTCACCGGCGGTGATACCGATGATCTCGATGCCGCCGAAAGCGAACATCACCACGGCAAATGAGGCGATCAGGCCGCCGATGCCGTTGGGCATGAAACCGCCGTGCTCGAACAGGTTGCTGATGCCCACCGCGTTACCGGCATCGGCATTGCTCAGCCCGAACGCCATGATGCCGAAGCCGGCCAGGATCATTGCAACGATGGCGCCGACCTTGAGCAAGGACAGCCAGAACTCCATCTCGCCAAACACTTTGACGTTGCACAGGTTCAGCCCGCCGATCAGGAAGACAATGCCCAGCACCCAGATCCAGCGGGCCACCTCCGGAAACCAGAAGCCCATATAGATGCCGAACGCCGTGACGTCGGCCAGGCAGACAATGATCATTTCAAAAGCATAGGTCCAACCCAGGATGAACCCGGACATCGGCCCAAGGTAAGTGTTGGCGTACTGGCCGAACGAGCCGGACACCGGGTTGTGCACGGCCATTTCACCCAGCGCGCGCATTACCATGAAAACTGCGGCACCACCAATCAGGTAGGCCAGCAGCACTGCCGGGCCAGCCATCTGAATGGCCGAGGCAGAGCCGTAGAACAGACCGGTACCGATCGCCGAGCCCAATGCCATGAAGCGAATATGACGCGCGTTCAGTCCGCGCGTGAGTCCTTGTGCTTGAGTGTGCATTTCGCGTCCTGTTTTTGTTGTAGGCGAAAAGCGGCACGGACCATGAAGGTCCGTGCGGCAGGTGGCTGGCGCAATGGCCAGCCCGGGGATCACAGGCTAGGCAGCACCTTGGCCGGTAGCAGACCGGTCAGGTGACCTTCGGCCAGCAGGGCGATGGCCGCCTCGATGTCCGGTGCGAAGAAGCGATCTTTCTCGTAGTAGGCGACCTTGCTGCGCAGGGTCTGGCGGGCTTGCTCCAGCTTCGGCGAGGTCTTCAGGCCTTCGCGCAGGTCCAGGCCCTGGCAGGCCGCGAGCCATTCCACGGCCAGAATGCCGCGCACGTTGTCGCTCATTTCCCACAGGCGCTTGCCGGCAGCCGGCGCCATCGACACGTGGTCTTCCTGGTTGGCCGAGGTCGGCAGGCTGTCGACACTGTGCGGGTGGGCCAGGGCCTTGTTCTCGCTGGCCAGTGCAGCGGCGGTCACCTGGGCAATCATGAAGCCCGAGTTGACGCCACCGTTGGCCACCAGGAACGGCGGCAGCTGGGACATGTGCTTGTCCATCATCAGCGAGATGCGACGTTCGCTGAGCGAGCCGATCTCGGCAATGGCCAGGGCCATATTGTCGGCCGCCATGGCCACGGGCTCGGCGTGGAAGTTGCCGCCGGAGATCACGTCTCCTTCCTTGGCGAATACCAGCGGGTTGTCGGAAACGGCGTTGGCCTCGACCACCAGTACGTCGGCAGCCTGGCGGAACTGGGTCAGGCACGCGCCCATGACTTGTGGCTGGCAGCGCAGGGAGTAAGGGTCCTGCACCTTGCCGCAGTTCTGGTGCGAAGCAGACACTTCGCTGCCGTCACCGAGCAGGTCGCGATAGCAGGCGGCGGCGTCGATCTGGCCACGCTGGCCACGGGCATCGTGGATACGTGCATCGAACGGCGAGCGCGAACCCAACACCGCCTCAACGGTCAGGGCGCCAACCGACATGGCGGCGGCGAACAGGTCTTCACCTTCGAACAGGCCGCGCAGGGCAAAGGCCGTGGATGCCTGGGTGCCGTTGAGCAGGGCCAGACCTTCCTTGGCTGCCAGGGTAAGCGGCTCGAGGCCGGCTACCGCCAGGGCTTCGGTAGCTGGCAGCCACTGGCCATTGTGACGGGCCTTGCCTTCGCCGAGCAGTACCAGCGACATATGCGCCAGTGGCGCCAGGTCGCCGGACGCCCCCACCGAACCTTTTAGCGGGATGTGAGGGTAAACCTCGGCATTGATCAGGGCGATCAGCGCATCGATCACCTTGCGGCGGATGCCGGAAAAACCACGGCTCAGGCTGTTGACCTTGAGCACCATGATCAGGCGCACCAGGGCGTCATCGATTGGCGCGCCGACGCCGGCGGCGTGGGACAGCACCAGCGAGCGCTGCAGGTTTTCCAGGTCGTGGCTGGCGATGCGGGTCGAGGCCAGCAGGCCGAAACCGGTGTTGATGCCGTAGGCGGTGCGGTTTTCCGCCAGGATCTGCTCGACACAAGCGACGCTGGCGTCGATCTGCTGATCGGCGCTGGCATCCAGCTTGAGGGTTACCGGCTGCTTGTAGATCGCACGCAGCTGAGCCAGGGTCAGGGTGCCGGGCTTCAGGGTCAATTCAGTCACGTTAATGCTCCGTACTCGTGAGGCGTATTCGCCTGCATAGATATCAGTATCAACCAATTGGCGAAGATCAGCCTGTGATCATCGGCAGGTTCAAGCCTTGTTCCTTGGCGCAGTCGATGGCGATCTGGTAGCCGGCATCGGCGTGACGCATGACACCGGTGGCCGGGTCGTTGTGCAGTACGCGAGCAATACGCTCGGCCGCTTCATCGGTACCGTCGCAGACGATCACCATGCCCGAGTGTTGGGAGAAGCCCATGCCCACGCCGCCACCGTGGTGCAGCGAGACCCAGGTCGCGCCACTGGCGGTGTTGAGCAGGGCGTTGAGCAGCGGCCAGTCGGAGACGGCGTCGGAGCCATCCTGCATGGATTCGGTTTCACGGTTGGGGCTCGAAACGGAGCCCGAGTCCAGGTGGTCGCGGCCGATGACGATAGGCGCCGATAGCTCGCCGCTACGGACCATTTCGTTGAACGCCAGGCCCAGCTTGGCGCGCAAGCCCAGGCCAACCCAGCAGATACGTGCCGGCAGGCCCTGGAAGCTGATGCGCTCGCGCGCCATGTCCAGCCAGTTGTGCAGGTGGGCGTCGTCGGCGATCAATTCCTTGACCTTGGCGTCGGTCTTGTAGATGTCTTCAGCGTTGCCCGACAGCGCCGCCCAACGGAACGGACCGATACCGCGGCAGAACAGCGGACGGATGTAGGCCGGTACGAAGCCTGGGAAATCGAAGGCATTGCTCACGCCCTCTTCCTTGGCCATCTGGCGGATGTTGTTGCCATAGTCGAAGGTCGGGATGCCCTGCTTCTGGAAGTCGAGCATGGCTTGCACGTGGACGGCCATCGATTGCTTGGCGGCCTTGACCACGGCAGCCGGGTCGGTCTGGGCGCGGTCGCGGTACTGCTCCCAGGTCCAGCCGGCAGGCAGGTAGCCGTTGAGCGGGTCGTGGGCGCTGGTCTGGTCGGTGACCATGTCGGGGCGTACGCCACGCTTGACCAGCTCAGGCAGGATCTCGGCAGCGTTGCCCAGCAGGGCGATGGAGATGGCCTTGCCTTCGGCGGTGTACTTGGCGATGCGTGCCAGGGCGTCGTCCAGATCCTTGGCCTGCTCGTCGACATAACGGCTGCTCAGGCGGAAGTCGATGCGGCTCTGCTGGCACTCGATGTTCAGCGAGCAGGCACCGGCCAGGGTTGCTGCCAGGGGCTGGGCACCGCCCATGCCGCCCAGGCCTGCGGTCAGGACCCACTTGCCCTTGAGGCTGCCGTTGTAGTGCTGGCGACCGGCTTCGACGAAGGTTTCGTAGGTGCCCTGGACGATGCCCTGGCTACCGATGTAGATCCAGCTGCCAGCGGTCATCTGGCCGTACATGGCCAGGCCCTTGGCATCCAGTTCGTTGAAGTGTTCCCAGTTGGCCCAGTGCGGCACCAGGTTGGAGTTGGCGATCAGCACGCGCGGGGCATTGCTGTGGGTCTTGAATACGCCGACCGGCTTACCCGACTGCACCAGCAGGGTTTCGTCGTCGTTCAGGTTGGTGAGGCTCTCGACAATCTTGTCGTAGCACTCCCAGTTGCGCGCGGCGCGGCCAATACCGCCGTACACCACCAACTCCTTGGGGTTCTCTGCCACTTCCGGGTCGAGGTTGTTCATCAGCATGCGCAACGGTGCTTCAGTCAGCCAGCTTTTGGCGGTGAGCTTGTTGCCGCGGGCTGCGCGGATTTCGACGTCACGGAATTTTTTGAAATTGTTGTCAGTCACGGAAATGGCTCCTAAGCGATCGGTCCAAACCAACCCAGGCATTGGGTGTGTCATGGCACTTATACAAACACATATTTACTTGTATGTACAAGCATAGGCAATTGAAATGCCAACTTCCCGATTCCCCCCTTCGCCTGGCCGGAACACAGGCGCCAAGGCCCTGGAGCGCTTGGGCCAGGTCTGGAATATTTTTTTCAAGGGGGGTTTTTCAGGAGAAGAAGCCGACCAGTGGCGTTGCACCACATCGGGGCAATCGGTAACAGCCCCACCCACACGCGTGGCCGAGGCTGTTACGGTTTCAGCGTGAAGACAGCTCGATCAGGCAGCAGCGACCTTGTATGTTCAAGGTCTGCAGGCTGACGCCAGCGTCAAGTTGCAGGCAGTCGTAGCGGCCCAAAAGGTGCTCACCCTGCCCGGCCACGGCGACCTCAACCTGGGAGGAGGCAGCAAACAGCAATAGGGTCGAGGCCGAGCTGAATACCCGTTGGGTGCCGTCGAGCCACTGCAGGCGGGCCTGGTAACGTTCGGGGGCATAGATCAGGTTGAAGTCACGGATCGAGGTACCGAGCAAGGTGCAACTGACCTGGCTCTCACCCCTGAAGGCAAAGGCATCGAATGGCAACAGCGGCCGTGTGGGCTGGCCATCGACCAGCAGGCGCATACCCTCGCCTTCGAGCACGGTGATGATCCGCTGGTACCCGGCGAAGCTGGAAAAGCCACCCGACTCGGCGATATCGGCAATCGATAGGCGCCAACCGAAGCCGTCCAGGCCAACGCCGGCATCGCGGGTGATTTCTTCGGTGCTGCCGCCGCCGTTCTTCCATGGCATGCGGGGGTAGTCTTTGGCGCGTAAAACCTGCAACTGGCTCATTTGCTGAAGCGTCCTTCCAGACGGTGACGGGAACCGGGGTGAATCAGGCGAGCAGCCGTGACCGGCACACGGCCCGACCAGGTACGGCGGCGAATCAACAGGCAAGGCTCGCTCTGCTCGATTTGCAGCAGGCGGCATTCCTCCGGCTCGGCCAGAATCGCCTCGACCACATGCTCGCCCTCGGTCAGTGGCGCGACCTGGGACAAGTAGGCGTAGGGCGTTTGCCGGGTGAAGTCCTGCTTGAGGTAATCGGGGGCGACCGCCGCATTGACGAAGCGGTCTTCGATCTGCACGGCAATGCCGTTTTCGTAATGCACGATCAGGGAATGGAACACCCGCTGACCTTCGCGCATGTCCAGGGCCAGGGCGCGTTCGGAACCGGCGGCTTCCTCCGCCAGGACCACCACCTTGCAGCTGTGCTCATGGCCACGGGCCGCGATCTCGTCGGCAATGTTGTTGACCTCGAACAGCGCCGAGCGGGTCTTGGGCTCGGCCACGAAGGTCCCCACCCCCTGCATGCGCACCAACAAGCCTTCGGCGGTCAGTTCACGCAGGGCGCGATTGATGGTCATGCGACTGAAACCCAGCTGGGTGACCAGCTCGCTCTCCGACGGCACTCGATGGTGCGGCGGCCAGCTGCCATTCTGGATCTGTTGGGCAATCATCTGTTTGACCCGGGCATATAGCGGCGCCGGACCCTCGCCCATCTGGGCAACCAGCGCGGAGACAGGAGGTGTCGGCACGGAAGATATCCTTGTTCGGTTGAATGAACGGTAGCTTGCCGGAGTTTACCCAGCAGGCAAACGTCTGTATATGTATATACAAATAATCACAATGAGGTGTGGGTCGATGTCCGTCTTCTTTGCCGAGCGCGCTTTGCTGCCTACGGGCTGGGCCGAAAACGTCCGAATCGAGGTCGGTACCGACGGTCTGTTGGTACATATCCAGCCCGGCGGCTCGGCCGAAGGCGCCGAGCGCCTGGCCGGCCCGCTGTTGCCGGGCATGCCCAACCTGCATTCCCATGCCTTCCAGCGCGCCATGGCCGGGCTCGCCGAAGTGGCCGGCAACCCCAATGACAGCTTCTGGACCTGGCGCGACCTGATGTACCGCCTGGTCGGCAAGATCAGCCCCGAGCAATTGCAGGTGATTGCCCGCCAGCTGTACATCGAGATGCTCAAGGCCGGCTACACCTCGGTCGCCGAATTCCACTACGTTCACCATGACACCCAGGGTCAAGCGTATGCCGACCCTGCCGAGTTGTCGCGGCGCATCAGCCAGGCCGCCAGCGCCAGCGGTATCGGCCTGACCCTGCTGCCGGTGCTTTACAGTCACTCGGGCTTTGGCGGCCAGGCGCCGAACGAGGGCCAGCGGCGCTTTATCAACAGCACCGAGCGCTACCTGGAACTGCAGGCACAACTGGCGCCGCTGCTGGCCAAGCAGCCGGCACAACAGCTGGGCCTGTGCTTCCACTCCCTGCGCGCCGTGACCCCGGAGCAGATTGCCCAGGTGCTGGCGGCCAGCGACAAGGCTTGCCCGGTGCACATCCACATTGCCGAACAACAGAAGGAAGTCAACGACTGCCTGGGCTGGAGCGGGCGCCGGCCGTTGCAGTGGCTGTTCGAGAACGCCGAAGTCGATCAGCGCTGGTGCCTGGTCCACGCTACCCATGCCGAACCGGACGAAGTACAACTGATGGCCCGCAGTGGCGCCGTTGCCGGCCTGTGCCTGACCACCGAGGCCAACCTGGGTGACGGGATCTTCCCCGCGGTGGACTACCTGGCCCAGGGCGGCCGCCTGGGTATCGGCTCGGATAGCCATGTATCGCTGAGCGTCGTCGAAGAGCTGCGCTGGCTCGAATACGGCCAGCGCCTGCGCGACCAGCGGCGCAATCGCCTGCATCGCAGTGACCAGCCGATGGTGGGGCGCACCTTGTATGACGCCGCCTTGAGCGGCGGCGCCCAGGCGCTGGGACAACCGATTGGCGAACTGGCCGTGGGCAAGCGCGCCGACTGGCTGGTGCTCGATGGCAACGACCCGTACCTGGCTACCGCAAGTGACGACGGCATCCTCAACCGCTGGTTGTTTGCCGGCGGCGATCGCCAGGTGCGGGATGTAATGGTCAACGGCAACTGGGTTGTGCGCCAGGGGCGCCATGCCGATGAAGAAGAAAGTGCCCGGGCGTTTGCCGGGGTGTTGCGTACGTTGCTGGGGTAAGCAAATCGCGGGGCAAGCCCGCTCCTAGCGGTGTAGGAGCGGGCTTGCCCCGCGATGGGCCATCCTAGCGTCTCGTTCTAGTTGGAAATAAAGCCGCTTGCACAAGTGCACCAATCAGCGCCGGCCAAAGAACAAGTGGATAATCATCGACCCAACTGGAAACATCGCCAACAAACAAGAGATACTCTCTCGATACAAGCCCAATGTGGATCGACCCTACAAAACCATTGAACAAATAGCAGAACAAGAGCTTTGGATAAGTTATATTTGGGCCAGAAAAAAAGACCTTAAACAAGTAACCAAGCCAAAGCCCCAATGCAAGAAAAGCCAAATATAGCAGCAGTGTCATCTCGCCAGCTCTTCTCGTATTTGCACGATGCTTTCTATATTCGTCACTGCCTCCACAGCAAGCGACAAACCACCCGCACGCTGATAAGAGCGAACATAGTCAGAGGGAAGATAATAATACAGGCGCCAAGCCTCCGGTTTTATAATCATTCTAAACAGACCGTAGCTTGAAAATCCTAAATCCATAGACGCGTACGCAATATTTCCTTCGGACCTTGAACCCCCTAATGCTTTTGAAATTCGTTGGTAGCCCTTTCTGACTGGACCCTCGACATCGGAACGCCCCTCTAAAACTTTCCGGCCGTTTTCATAGATATTATTTGCACCATGAGCCATGAGGGGAACACCTGCCACAGCACAAAGCGTTCCCACTGAGGCGTAGCAAATACCCGCCCCCGTACCGACCTGCGCCACCCCGGCAACTATCCCTATTCCTTTCCTGCCTATTTCAACGGTCTTAGTCGCCAGCCTGCGCAATATCTGATTGAGTTCGGAAAGCCCCTGCTCAGGCGCTTTTTTACCCAGCGCGACATCATCCACCACCCGCTTGGCATAGTAGGCAAACTCCCGATTGAACTGCATCCGCTGCTTGCCATCGGAGAACAGCCGTGCACTCGATGTGCACGCCTGTTTTGTCAAACGGGCTGCAGCCTCACTGACATCCCAATACGCATTGCTGTCCAGACGATAAGGCGATGGCCGGCCGCTCATTCGTCATCGCCCCAGAAGCTGAAACCACTGGTCCCCGCAAGGTGATGGGTCCAGGTAATACTGCGATAGCGAATGGAAAGCTGCTCTTGCGGCTCGGCCTCATTCTGCAAGATCGCATGGGGCATATCGAGTGTCAGATCAGCGATCTGACCGCCCTCAAGTTCGATGGTATAGAACTTCTCTTGCGTACCGTATGAAGAAGTACGGTAAAAATCGATAACGCAACTAATTACCTCCCGACTGGCCAGAGCTTGCGCCAAGAGCGGTGAGGACTTGTCGATATTTTTGGTCATTACGACAGGACTGTGCGTGGCATGTTTGATATTGCCAATATTTGCCATGCCGTGATTCAGGGCCAACACCATTATTTCGTCAACATGGCCGGCCTGGCATTTATTGCCAATGGAATTCTGACTTGAACAACCGGCCGAGATAAGGCCTTGCGCATTACCGGTGATAGTTAAGTAACCGTGACTGGCCATAAGCAGTACTCCCTGTGATCAGAGCACGCAGCCTAGTTGGTGGGTTCTAGAGAGTATGTAGGGGGTTTCTGAAAATTGTTACAGTTCGCGGGGCAAGCCCGCTCCTAGCGGTGTAGGAGCGAGCTTGCCCCGCGATGGGCCTCAAGGCTTGTGCAAAGCCATGTCCCGATCCGACACTCGCCAGATCAGGCGGTTGGTGTCATACCCCTGCTGGCGCGCCTTGGCCAGCAAGCTCTCACGCTCCACTGCCGGAATCACCGGCTTGCGCGACAGAATCCACAGGTACTTTCGATCCGGGTTGCCGACCAGTGCGGTCTGGTAGTCATCACCGATGTAGAGCACCCAATAATCACCCTTGATGCCACCGGGCAGCAGCTTCGAGAACCAGTTGTCGAAGCTCACCCAGAGTTTGTCGGTCCTGCCTGGCACCTGCGGTGTAGCCGTGCCGCTGGCTTCCTGCCATTCGCCTTGCAGGGTCATGCAGCGGTTGAGAACGCCCATCGTACCGTCAGGCTTGAGGTTGTAGTGCGCCTCGGACTGGGCGCAATCGCGCTGGAAGTACATCGGCAGGCGCGCCAGCTCAAACCATTTGCCCTGATAGCGCTTGAGGTCGACCTTTTCGACCGTCTTGGGCGGCACCGGGCCGGTTCCCGAGTTGGCACAGCCACCCAGGATCAAGCCGGCGCACAAGGCCAGTAGCAGGTGTAGCCGTTTCATTTGAGTCCCTGCCCGGAATACATCAGCACCTTGTCGGCGGCGTACTGCACGCTGATGAAGGTTTTCTCGTCACCCCAGGTGCAGCTGGACATGCCCAATGCACTGGAGCACTCCTTGGGAGCACCAAGCAACTGCTCGACTTCGGCCTTCGCCATACCGGCTTTGATCTTTGAATAGTTTTCCTGATTGATCTTGTTGCACGCAGTCAGAAACACGCACAAGGACAGCAGGGCGAGGGAACGCAACGACATGAAGGGTCACTCCTGGACATGAGGGTGCAGGCGCGATGGCCTACCGACAGCTTAGAAGGGAAAAACCCAGTCTGGTTCCCGGCCTGACGCGCTTTCCTGGCGTCAAATCCCTGCCTTTGGTCGTATAGACCTGCATCGGCCTAATCTTTTGCCCACAGCGGACGACACAGGAAGGCGCTGCGACGTATTGCCGCGCCCTCCCCGTTGACCCGCCTTGTGCAGACAGACCTCGCAATGACAAAAAACCTGAAGTTCAGCCACAAGATTCTGCTCGCCGCCGCCCTGGTGGTCGCTGTCGCCTTCACCTGCTTCATCCTGTTCAACGACTACCGCCAGCGCCAGACCCTGCTCGCCAATACCCAGGCGTCGATGCAGGAACTGGGTAGCCTGACCAGCAGCAACATCCAGACCTGGCTGCAAAGCCGCATACAGATCCTGCAGTCGCTGTCCCAGCAAGTGGCCGTCGATGGTGCCAGCAAAGACAGCCTGACCCGCAGCCTCAACCTGCCGGTGTACGGCAACAACTTTCTGCTCACCTATTTCGGCGGCCAGGACGGCTACATGCAATCGGTGCCGCTGGGCAACCGCGCCGCCGACTACGACCCGCGCGTACGTGGCTGGTACAAGGCCGCCAGCAGTGCCGGCCAGACCATCGTCACCGAACCGTACATCTCGGCCTCGGCGAACAAGCTGGTGATCACCCTGGCCACGCCGGTGCAGCACCAGGGCCGGCTGATCGGCGTCAATGGTGCGGACACCAACCTGGACAGCATCAGCACGATCATCAACGCCCTGAACTTCGACGGTCACGGCCAGGCGTTCATCGTCAACGGCGAGGGCAAGATCCTGGTGCACCCTGATGCGAAGCTGGTGCTCAAAACCCTCAGCGAAGCCTACCCCCGCAACACGCCTCGGGTCGACGGCGGGCTCAAGGAAACCGAACGCGACGGGCACGCCCAGTTCATCACCTTCACCAAGGTCGGCGGTGTGCCCTCGGCCGACTGGTACGTGGCCCTGGAGCTCGACCAGGACTTCGCGTTCGCCATGCTCAGCGAACTGCGTACCACAGCCATCGTCGCAACTGTAATCGCCGTGCTGATCATCATCGCCCTGCTGGGCGTTCTGATTCGGGTATTGATGGAGCCGCTGCACGTGATGGGCCGGGCCATGCACGATATCGCCGAAGGCGAAGGTGACCTCACCCGCCGCCTGGTCATTCACGGCCACGATGAGTTCGGCAGCCTCGGCCAATCGTTCAACCGCTTCGTCGAGCGCATCCACGAGTCGATCCGGGAAGTCGCCTCTGCCAGCGGCCAGGTCAACGAAGTGGCCCTGCGAGTGGTGAGCGCCTCCAACGCGTCGATCCTCAACGCCGACCAGCAATCGAGCCGCACCAGTAGCGTGGCTGCGGCCATCAACGAGCTCGGCGCCGCGGCCCAGGAAATCGCCCAGAACGCCGCCCTCGCCTCCCAGCACTCCAGCGAAGCGCGCAACCTGGCCGCCGATGGCCAGCAGGTGGTCGAGCAGACCATCGAGGTGATGAACCAGCTGTCAGCGAAGATCAGCGATTCGTGCGGCAATATCGAAACCCTGAACGCCAACACGGTGAACATCGGCCAGATCCTCGAGGTGATCAGTGGCATATCCCAGCAGACCAACCTGCTGGCGCTCAACGCCGCCATCGAAGCGGCTCGCGCCGGTGAAGCCGGCCGCGGCTTTGCCGTGGTTGCCGATGAGGTCCGCAACCTGGCCCACCGCACCCAGGATTCGGCGCAACAGGTGCAGCGCATCATCGAGGAGCTGCAAGCCGGCGCCCGTGTTGCGGTCAGCACCATGACCGAAAGCCAGAGCCACAGCGAACACAGTGTGGGAATCGCCAACCAGGCCGGTGCGCGGCTGGGCAGCGTGACCCAGCGTATCGGCGAGATCGACGGCATGAACCAGTCGGTGGCCACGGCCACCGAAGAGCAGACAGCCGTGGTCGAGTCGATCAATGTCGACATCACCGAGATCAATACGCTGAATCAGGAAGGGGTGGAAAACCTGCAAGCGACATTGCGTGCCTGCAATGACCTGGAACATCAGGTCGAGCGGTTGAAGCATCTGGTGGGGAGTTTCAGGATCTGAAAATGATCGCGGGGCATGCCCGCCCCCGTAGGAGCGAGCTTGCCCCGCGATTCAATTCAGCTCAAAACCGAGAACCCGGCTCCAGCAAGAAATCCATCTCTTCATCGGTACTCGGCCGATTCAGAATCAGGTTGCGGTGCGGGAACCGGCCAAACCGGGCAATCACCCGCTGGTGTTGTTCGGCATAATCGAGGAAACCCTCGAACAAGCGCCGGTCACTGTCGGGCTGGGCATCGAGCAACAAGCGATAGCGCTCGATGCTGACGTTCTGCCAGTCCAGTACTTCGGCATGCTCCAGCACCAGCAGGACGAACACCCGCTGGATCGGCAGCAGCTGATAATCCCAGGCCTTGTCCAGGCCCTGCATCACCAGCACCTGGGCACGCCGGTCGCCATCGAAGGCGCGCGGCGTGTCGCGGTAGATCATGCGCGGCAGTTGGTCGAGCAGCAGGACCAGGCCAAGCCAGCCCTGCGGGCTCTGTAGCCATTCTTCCAGGCCACCGGCCAGGGCTTGCTCGACCAGGTCGCCGAAGCGCTCTTGCGCCTCGGCGTCGTGGTGCTTGCCAAACCACAGCGTACTCTTCTCGTCAGCGACGTCCTGGGGGCTGGTGCCCCATCCGAACCACCACTCCAGCAACGGCTGCCAAGGTGCGAGCATGACTTACTCCTGGTGATAACCGGTAACGCGCTCGACTTCCTGCTTGGAGCCGAGGAACACCGCCACACGCTGGTGCAGGCTCTCGGGCTGGATGTCGAGAATGCGCTGTTTGCCGTCGGTGGAAGCACCGCCGGCCTGTTCGATGATAAAGGACATCGGGTTGGCTTCGTACATCAGGCGCAGCTTGCCAGGCTTGGAAGGCTCGCGGGCATCGCGCGGGTACATGAACAGGCCGCCGCGGGTCAGGATGCGATGCACGTCGGCAACCATCGAGGCGATCCAGCGCATGTTGTAGTTCTTTTTCAGCGGGCCGGTCTCACCTTCCAGCAGCTCGCCGACGTAGCGCTTGACCGGGGCTTCCCAGTGACGCTGGTTGGACATGTTGATGGCGAACTCGGCGGTGGTTTCCGGCACCTTGATGTTCTCGTGGGTCAACACGAAGCTACCCAGCTCGCGGTCCAGGGTGAAGCCCTTGACGCCGTTGCCCAGGGTCAGGATCAGCATGGTTTGCGGGCCGTAGATCGCGTAGCCGGCGGCAACCTGCTTGGTGCCTGGCTGCAGGAAGGCCTGCTCGTTCAGGCTTTCGTTCTGGCTCAGGTACTCGTTAGGGCAACGCAGTACCGAGAAGATGGTGCCGACCGACACGTTGACGTCGATGTTCGACGAACCGTCCAGTGGGTCGAATACCAGCAGGTAGGCGCCTTTCGGGTATTTGCCCGGGATCTGGTAGGCGTTGTCCATTTCTTCGGACGCCATGCCGGCCAGGTGACCGCCCCACTCGTTGGCTTCGAGCAGGATGTCGTTGGAAATCACGTCCAGTTTCTTCTGGACTTCGCCCTGCACGTTTTCGGTGCCCATGCTGCCCAGAACGCCACCCAGGGCGCCCTTGGAGACGTTATGGCTGATTTCCTTGCACGCACGCGCCACCACTTCGATCAGGAAGCGCAGATCGGCAGGGGTACTGTTGCTGCGGGTCTGCTCAATCAAATAGCGACTCAGGGTAACGCGGGACATGTAAGGCTCCGAAGAATGGGGTAATAAAAACCCACGCAGTTTACAGGGAGAGTGAAGCGCTAGCGAGCAGTGAGACACGCTTGCCCGATCAGACGGCACATCGGCCCGAGAGTTCATCGCTCCCGGGCCGCTGTCTGCAGCTTAGTCCAGGGCCCTCCAGATCTGCGTCGCGTACTCGCGAATGGTCCGGTCGGAGGAGAACCAGCCCATGCGCGCGGTGTTGAGCACCGCGGTGCGCCACCACTGCTTGGGATCGCGCCAGAGCGCTTCGACGCGCAGTTGCGCCTCCCAGTAGGCATCGAAATCGGCACACACCAGAAAGCGATCATAGGCCACCAGCGAGTCCACCAGCCCCACGTAGCGGGCCGGGTCGTCGGGCGAGAACACCCCGCCACGAATGGCCTGCAGCACATCGTTGAGCCGATGGGAGGCACCGATCGCCGCGCTGGCGCCAAAGTCGCCACTGCGTTTGCGCGCCTCGACCTGCTGGGCACTCAAGCCGAAGATGAACATGTTCTCGGCCCCGACCTCGTCGCACATCTCCACGTTGGCACCATCGAGGGTGCCGATGGTCAGCGCGCCGTTGAGGCCGAACTTCATGTTGCTGGTGCCCGACGCCTCGTAGCCGGCAGTGGAGATCTGCTCGGAAAGGTCGGCGGCGGGGATGATGCTTTCGGCCAGGCTCACGTTGTAGTTGGGCAGGAACACCACCTTGAGCAGGCCGCGCACGGTCGGGTCGTTGTTCACCACCCGGGCTATGTCGTTGCTCAGCTTGATGATCAGCTTGGCCTGGTGATAACTGGCCGCTGCCTTGCCGGCGAAGATCTTCACCCTTGGCACCCAGCCCATGCCCGGCTCGGCCCGGATCGCCTGGTAGAGGGCCACGGTATGCAGCAGGTTGAGCAACTGGCGCTTGTACTCGTGGATGCGCTTGACCTGCACATCGAACATGGCCTCGGGGTTGACGGTGGTGCCCAGTCGCTCCTGGATCAGGCTGGCCAGGGCGCGCTTGCTGTGCAGGCGCTGGGCCGCGAACTGTTTGCAGAAGGCCGGCTTGTCGGCAAACGACTCCAGCGCCCTGAGCCGCCCTTGCGGGTCGTCCAGCACCTCGGGGCCCAGCGCCTCGACCAGCATGGAGGTAAGTTCCGGGTTGGCCTGGAACAACCAGCGGCGAAAGGTGATGCCGTTGGTCTTGTTGTTGATTCGCTCGGGGTACAGCTTGTGCAGCTCGGCGAACACGGTGCTGCGCATCAGCTTGGTGTGCAGCGCCGACACCCCGTTGACACTGTGCGAGCCGAGGAATGCCAGGTTGCCCATGCGAACCCGCCGGCCGTTGTCTTCCTCGATCAACGACACCGCCCGCAGCACGTCGAAATCATGAATGCCCTTGGCGCGCAGGGCATCGATATGAAAGGCGTTGATCAGGTAGATGATCTGCATGTGCCGCGGCAGCATGCGTTCCATCAGCCCCACCGGCCAGGTTTCCAGCGCTTCGGGCAGCAGGGTGTGATTGGTATAGGCCAGGGTATCGACGGTCAGTTGCCAGGCGGTGTCCCAGGGAATTTCGTGCTGGTCGACCAGCAGACGCATCAGCTCGGCCACAGCAATCGAGGGGTGCGTGTCGTTGAGCTGGATCGCTGCCGACTCGTGCAGGTTGAGCAGGCTGTCGTGCATGTTCAGGTGACGGCGCAGCAGGTCCTGTAGCGAGGCGCAGACAAAAAAGTACTCCTGGCGCAGGCGCAGCTCCTGGCCGGCCTCGGTGCTGTCGGCCGGGTACAGCACCCGCGAGATGCTTTCGGCACGCGCCACTTCGGCTACCGCGCCGAGATGGTCGCCGGCGTTGAAGCGCTCAAGGTGCAGTTCCTCCAGGGCCCGGGCCCGCCACAGACGCAAGGTATTGACGCTGGAGCCGCGCCAACCGACCACGGGCGTGTCGTAGGCCACCGCCCGCACGGTTTCCGCAGGCCACCAGACCTGACGCTGCTGGCCGTTGGCGTCGTGCACGGTCTCCACGCTGCCGCCGAAGCTGATCGGGTAGATCACCTCGGCCCGCTCGAACTCCCAGGGGTTGCCGAAGTCCAGCCAGTTCTCGGTCTGCTCTTGCTGCCAGCCATCGACCACCGCCTGGCGAAACAGGCCATGTTCGTAGCGAATGCCATAGCCGTGGGCAGCGATGCCCAGGGTCGACATGCTTTCCATGAAGCACGCCGCCAACCTGCCCAGGCCGCCATTGCCCAGTGCCGCATCGGGCTCCAGCAGGCGGATCCGCTCAAGGTCCACATCCAGCCCGTTCAGGGCCTCGCGGGCGATGTCCAGCAGGCCCAGGTTGCTCAGGCTGTCGTAGAGCAGGCGGCCGATCAGAAACTCGAGGGACAGGTAGTACACCCGCTTCTGGCTCTTGCGGTAGATCTGCCGGGTGTGGTCCATCCAGTGGTCGACCATGTGATCGCGGGCCGCCAGGGCGATGGCCTCGAACCAGTCGTGCTCGAAAGCGTGCTCCGGGTCCTTGCCGACGGCGTAGGTCAATTTATCCAGTACAGCGGTGCGAAACGCGGCCACCTCTGCGTCACGTGCGAGTGGTTCCTGAGACATGCGATGTCCTCGGGCAAGTTGACGAATGCGGATGGAGAGTGTTCAGCCTAGACCCTTCGACACAGAGCGAAAGCGCAGGTTCTGGAGTTTAGGTGCAAAAGCCGGCCCTCAATGACTGGAACCGGCAAATGGTTGTTCACATTTTGATCAACTCCGGTATGATCGCGCGCCCACCCGAACATCAAAAAACCTGAACCTGATGAAACCGACCCTGATTGCCGCCGCCGAAGTCGACCGCCTGGATACCTGGCAAAGGTATGCCAGCCATATGTGCGGTGGCTGCAACTCCACCTGCTGCCAATTGCCGGTGGAAGTGAAACTCAAAGACCTGATCCGCATTGGCGTCGTGGATGACTTCGAGCTAGGCGAGCCGCCGAAGACCATTGCCAAGCGCCTGCAAAAGGAAGGGATCATCGATCGCTTCAACCAGAAGTCGGGCATTTTCACCCTGGCGCAGATGAGCAACGACGACTGCCTGTACCTGGATCGCAAGAGCCGCCTGTGCACCATTTATGACAAGCGCCCCGATACCTGCCGCAATCACCCCCGGGTAGGCCCGCGGCCGGGCTACTGCGCGTATATCCCCAAGCCTGCAGCCCGCCGCTGAAAGCATCGCTGGCCGGCCTGCGCGCATGATCGCGTGGAAGCTGGCTTGCCAGCGATGAAGCCAACCCCGCTTCATATCCCGCACAAATCGAGTAGGAGGCGGATTCACACCCGCCGTCCTCTCACACCACCGTGCGTACGGTTCCGTACACGGCGGTTCAGGTTACGCGGCTAAGCCGGTTAATCGTATCCAGTATCGAGACCAGCCCGAGCCGGTCCCACAGTTTCTTTGGCAGCGCGTAGTTCATATGTTGCGCTCCCGAATTCCACCATGGACCTCGGCCATTGAAGGCTGACTTGTTGGCACGCTCCTCGCTCAACCCCAGGCGCATCAAGTTTCTCAGCCTCGTGGGAGGCTGCTTCCATTGACGCCAGATGACGCAGCGGAGTTTGTGCCTGACCCAACCATCCAGTTCCTCAAGCGGCCGCTTGCTCTGGCTGAGCTTGAAGTAGCTAGCCCAGCCTCTCAGGACGGGGTTGATCCGCTCGATGACAGTCGCCATTTTGCGAGCCCGTACGCTGCGCAGCAGCATTCTGAGCCGGTCGCGTAAGCGGTCTAGGCTCATCCTTGCCACGCGCAGCCTTGGCTGCTGGTGCCAGCTTATCCCATAGCCTAGGTAGTCGCACTTCCACGCCCTTGCCACTTGGCTTTTCTTCCTGTTCACCGTCAGCTTCAGACGTTCTCTCAGGAAGCGCTCGACGCTGACCAACACCCGTTCGCCGGCCCGGGGACTGCGTACATAGATGTTCGCATCATCGGCATAACGTACGAAGCGATGGCCCCGTCGCTCCAGCTCGCGGTCGAGTTCGTCGAGCAGGATGTTCGACAGCAACGGCGAAAGCGGGCCGCCTTGCGGCGTCCCCTCCTGCCGTGGGCTGACGACACCGCCCGACATGATCCCGGCTTCAAGGTAGCGGCGGATAAGCCTGAGTACGCACTTGTCTTTGATCCGACGTTCGATGCAGGCCATGAGGATGTCGTGATTGACCCGATCGAAAAACTTCTCCAGATCGAGTTCCACGCACCAGCGGTGTCCCGCTGTCACATGAGCACGAGCCATCTCGATGGCTTGATGCGTACTTCTGCCCGGACGAAAACCATAGCTGTAGTCCGAGAACAGTGGGTCGAAGATAGGTGTGAGCTGCTGCTGCAGTGCTTGCTGGATCAGGCGATCCACGACGCTGGGGATTCCCAGTTGCCGTGTGCCGCCCTGCGGCTTGGGAATTTCAACCGCTCGCACTGCTTGGGGCTGGTATTCACCGGCCAGTAACCTGGCCTTGAGGGTTGGCCAATACTGTCTCACGTAGCCCGCCAAGTCAGCAACCGTCATGCCATCGGCACCCGGTGCTCCCTTGTTGCTGACCACGCGTTGATACGCACGTCTGAGGTTGGCCGGTGCAAGCACCCGCTCCATCAGCGTGTCCGGCTCCGCGTTCGTCCACGTCACGGACGCCGTCGATACCTTTGCACTGTCAGGCGTCACCCTCGGCTTCTGGCCGGAGCTCGGGATGACAGTTTCCGCTGTGGGAAATTTCTGCATTACGGTTACCAACGAGACGGCGACGCCTACTGGCGGCATAACCTGTTCGGCCCTTGGTGGCGCGGTTAACCGCCACTTACTACGGCTTCGGCTGACTTCTGCACGCTCATCCCGTCGCCTTTCGACGCGCGGTAGCACAATGGCAAACGTACAGATCTCCCAGGGTAATTCGCGCGACCTTCCTGCTTATGCCTGTCGGATCTACGTCACAGCGTTCCGTGCAAGTATTGGGCTTTGGCGATTTGTGCCACCTCACCCCGCTGTGCCGCCTCTATCCGCTTCCTGTTCGTCAGGCCAGCATTTTGCCTCGGGCTTCCTTCAGATTCGCGGTCACCCGCGACACCCTTGCCTCCGGCTAACACTTCCCCTTGCCGGGTGTGTAGAGGACTTTCACCTCCAAGTCACCCGCTTGGCCACCACAGCCAAGCGGGTTGCGCTTACGCGCAACGCGCCATGCCTGGCGCACACAAAAACGCCCCCGGTCTCTCGACCGGGGGCGTTTTTTGTTCAGCCGGGCTTAGTTGGCCTTGGCTTTCTTGGCAGCGCGGGTACGCTCGCCTTCGTCGAGGATCTTCTTGCGAAGACGGATCGACTTAGGAGTCACTTCGCACAGCTCGTCGTCCTGGATGAATTCCAGTGCCTGTTCCAGGGTGAAGCGAACAGGTGGAACCAGGGCGATGGTTTCGTCTTTACCCGAAGCACGCATGTTGTCGAGCTTCTTGCCCTTGGTAGGGTTGACGCCCAGGTCGTTGTCACGGCTGTTCAGACCAACGATCTGACCGTTGTAGATCTCCTGGCCGTGCTCGACGAACAGCTTGCCGCGAGCCTGCAGGGTTTCCAGGGAGTAGGTCAGCGCCTTGCCGGTCTCTACCGATACCAGTACGCCGTTCTGACGGCCGGACATGTGGCCGGACTTCATCGGAGCGTAGCGATCGAAGATCGAGGTCAGGATGCCTGCACCGTTGGTCAGGGTCAGGAACTGGTTACGGAAACCGATCAGACCACGGGCTGGAATGTTGTATTCCAGGCGTACACGGCCCTTGCCATCCGGAACCATGTTGGTCAGGTCGCCTTTACGCAGACCCATTTCTTCCATGACCTTGCCCTGCGAATCTTCAGGGATGTCGATGGTGACGTTCTCGAACGGCTCGTGCTTGACGCCGTCGACTTCGCGGATGATCACTTCTGGACGACCAACGCCCATTTCGAAGCCTTCACGACGCATGGTTTCGATCAGAACCGACAGGTGCAGCTCACCACGGCCGGAAACCTTGAACTTGTCAGCCGAGTCGCCTTCTTCAACGCGCAGTGCAACGTTGTACAGCAGCTCTTTGTCCAGACGCTCCTTGATGTTGCGGCTGGTGACGAACTTGCCTTCTTTACCGCAGAACGGCGAGTCGTTGACCTGGAAGGTCATCGAAACGGTTGGTTCGTCGACGGTCAGCGGCTTCATCGCTTCGACCGCGTCAGGGCTGCACAGGGTGTCGGAGATGAACAGCTCGTCGAAACCGCTGATGCAGACGATGTCGCCAGCCTGGGCTTCTTCAACGTCAACGCGGTGCAGACCGTGGTGACCCATCAGCTTCAGGATACGGCCGTTGCGCTTCTTGCCGTCGACGTCGATAGCGACGACCGGGGTGTTCGGCTTGACGCGACCACGAGCGATACGGCCAACGCCGATAACACCCAGGAAGCTGTTGTAGTCCAGTGCCGAGATTTGCATCTGGAACGGACCTTCACGGTCAACGGCCGGTGCCGGTACGTTGTCGATGATCGACTGGTACAGCGGGGTCATGTCTTCGGCCATTTCGGTGTGGTCCAGACCGGCAATGCCGTTCAGGGCCGAGGCGTAGACAACTTTGAAGTCCAGCTGCTCTTCGGTGGCACCGAGGTTGTCGAACAGATCGAAGATCTGGTCCAGAACCCAGTCAGGACGCGCGCCTGGACGGTCAACCTTGTTGATGACCACGATCGGACGCAGGCCGGCTTCGAACGCCTTCTTGGTCACGAAACGGGTTTGCGGCATAGGGCCATCTTGAGCGTCGACCAGCAGCAGTACGGAGTCGACCATCGACATTACACGCTCAACCTCGCCACCGAAGTCGGCGTGGCCGGGGGTGTCGACGATGTTGATGTGGTAGCCGTTCCAGTTGATGGCGGTGTTTTTCGCCAGAATGGTAATACCGCGCTCTTTTTCCTGGTCGTTGGAGTCCATGACGCGCTCGTCGTTGAGCTCGTTACGCTCCAGAGTGCCGGACTGACGCAGGAGTTTGTCGACCAGGGTGGTTTTACCATGGTCAACGTGGGCGATGATGGCGATGTTACGCAGATTTTCGATCACGTGTGTATCTCGATCAGAGGATTCGGGTTGCCGCCCAGTCTAGGCGGCCAATATGAATGAATGGCGCTCAACGGGCCCGCAGGTCGGGAGGGCGATGGCGGATGCTCCCGCCATATAGCCCCGGCGTTTTATGTCGGACGATAAACGCGCACATTGGCATGTCCCTCACTGAGCAAATGATGGGCATGCAGGCGACTCATCACACCCTTGTCGCAATACAGCAGGTACTGGCGCGTAGCGTCCAGCTCCTTGAAGCGACTGTTCAGGGCGTAGAACGGCAAGGCCTTGACCTCGATGCCGTCCAGTTCCAGGGGCTGGTCTTCCTGGGCGTCGGGGTGGCGAATGTCGATCACCACTTGCCCGGCCAGCGCTTGGCTGACTTCTTCGATCTGGATATCCTGGCCGAGTTCATCGATCACATTGTCGATGGACACCAGGCGAGCGCGCTCCAGGGCGCGCTCGAGCACAGCCATGTCGAACTGCTTTTCTTCATGATCAACGCGATGACGCTTGGCGCACGTGGTCGGGTTCACCGAAATCACGCCGCAGTACTCGGGCATGTGCTTGGCGAACTCGGCGGTGCCGATTTCGTTGGCCTGGTCGATGATGTCCTGCTTGTGGCTGGCCAGCAGCGGGCGCAATACCAGCTTCTCGGTGGCCGAGTCGATCACTGCCAGGTTCGGCAGGGTCTGGCTCGACACCTGGGAGATCGCCTCGCCGGTGACCAGGGCGTCGATCTCCAGGCGGTCGGCGATGTTGGTCGCCGCACGCAGCATCATGCGCTTGAGGGTCACGCCCATGTAGCTGTTGTCGACCTTGCCGAGAATCTCGCCGACCACTTCTTCGAACGGCACGCTGACGAACAGCACGCGCTGGCTGCTGCCGTATTTCTTCCACAGGAAGTGGGCGACTTCCATCACCCCCAGCTCGTGGGCTCGGCCGCCAAGATTGAAGAAGCAGAAGTGGGTCATCAGGCCGCGGCGCATCATCTGGTAGGCCGCCACGGTGGAGTCGAAACCACCGGACATCAGCACCAGGGTCTGCTCGAGCGTACCCAGCGGGTAGCCGCCGATGCCCTTGTGCTGGTTGTGAATCACATACAGGAGCTTGTCACGTACTTCGATGCGCACCTCGACCTCGGGGGTGCGCAGGTCGATACCGGCGGCGCCGCACTGCTGGCGCAACTGGCTGCCGACATAACGGTCGACGTCCATCGAAGTGAAGTCGTGGTGGCCGCCGCGCTTGCAACGCACCGCAAAGCGCTTGCCGGCCAGCAGGTGGCCGAAGTGGGTCTTGCACTTGGCGACGATATCGTCGAAGTCGCCCAGCGGGTACTCGTCGACCTGCAGGAAGTGGGCGATGCCCGGCATGCAGGTCAGACGCTCGATCATCTCGCGCAGGACTTTCTCGTCCTCGATGCGGGTGACCACCTCGAGGTTGTCCCAGACACCGTCAACCGCGAGCGCAGGATCGAGGTCCTTGAGCACGGTACGGATGTTGCGGCCCAGTTGACGGATGAAGCGCTTGCGAACCGGGCGGCTCTTGATGGTGATCTCTGGGAAGACTTTTACGATTAGTTTCATTGAAAACAGCGCGCGCAATGCCGACTAAAAAAGTGGGGCGCGGATTATAGCGGAAATTGCTCAAGGTTTAACCAATTAATGTACAGAAGGTTTACTGCGCACCATAATGGTGCATATCGCCTCATTTACGCCTCCTAAGGGTGCATGAATTGTCCGACATTTCGGCCCAATTCCCCTGAAACGCGTAGGAATGGGGCAAAAATTCCATACCGGGGCACTGGCATGCAATTTGCTCCCTTGTGAGGCAGGTTGCCTTGGCCGACTATTCGCGCCCGGCATCACCCAAATTCTAGGGCTGCACAGGCAAGCTCACCCCACCCCGGAGGACACCATGTCGAAGTCGGTTCAACTCATCAAAGATCATGACGTTAAATGGATTGATCTGCGCTTCACTGACACCAAGGGCACCCAGCATCACGTCACCATGCCTGCCCGTGACGGCCTGGACGAAGACTTCTTCGAAACCGGCAAGATGTTCGACGGCTCCTCCATCGCCGGCTGGAAAGGCATCGAAGCCTCCGACATGATCCTGATGCCGGACGACTCCACCGCCGTACTGGATCCGTTCACCGAAGAGCCGACCCTGATCCTGACCTGCGACATCATCGACCCTGCCAGCATGCAGGGCTATGACCGCGACCCACGTGCAATCGCCCGCCGCGCCGAAGAGCACCTGAAAAGCACCCTGATCGGTGACACCGTATACGCAGGTCCAGAGCCTGAATTCTTCATCTTCGACGAAGTGAAGTTCAAGTCCGACATCTCCGGCTCCATGTTCAAGATCTACTCCGAGCAAGGCTCGTGGATGTCCGACCAGGACGTGGAAGGCGGCAACAAAGGCCACCGTCCAGGCGTCAAAGGTGGCTACTTCCCGGTTCCGCCGTTCGACCACGACCACGAAATCCGTACTGCCATGTGCAACGCACTGGAAGAAATGGGTCAGACCGTCGAAGTTCACCACCACGAAGTAGCGACTGCCGGCCAGAACGAAATCGGCGTCAAGTTCAACACCCTGGTGAAGAAAGCCGACGAAGTTCAGGCCCTGAAATACGTCGTGCACAACGTTGCCGACGCCTACGGCCGCACCGCGACCTTCATGCCCAAACCACTGTACGGCGACAACGGCTCGGGCATGCACGTCCACATGTCCATCTGGAAAGACGGCAAGAACACCTTCGCAGGTGAAGGCTATGCCGGCCTGTCCGATACCGCCCTGTACTTCATCGGTGGCATCATCAAGCACGGTAAGGCCCTGAACGGCTTCACCAACCCGGCCACCAACTCTTACAAGCGTCTGGTACCTGGCTTCGAAGCACCGGTAATGCTGGCCTACTCGGCTCGCAACCGTTCCGCTTCGATCCGTATTCCTTACGTTTCCAGCCCGAAAGCCCGCCGTATCGAAGCGCGCTTCCCGGACCCGGCTGCCAACCCGTACCTGTGCTTCGCCGCACTGCTGATGGCCGGCCTGGACGGTATCCAGAACAAGATCCACCCAGGCGATGCCGCCGACAAGAACCTGTACGACCTGCCGCCTGAAGAGGCCAAGGAAATCCCACAGGTTTGTGGCAGCCTGAAAGAAGCCCTGGAAGAGCTGGACAAGGGCCGTGCGTTCCTGACCAAAGGTGGCGTGTTCTCCGACGACTTCATCGATGCTTACATCGAGCTCAAGAGCGAAGAAGAAATCAAGGTCCGCACCTTCGTACACCCACTGGAATACGAGCTGTACTACAGCTGCTGATTCGGTGACGTGACGTAAAGAGGCCTCCCATCGGGAGGCCTTTTTTTTGCCTTTGGAATCGTTTCGGCGCAAGCCCGCCCGACAGGAGCGGGCTTGTCCCGCGGAAAACCCTGCGTGCTCTATAGTGGTGCATAACCCAGCTGCACCAACCGGGAAACAGCCCAATTTGGTTCAAATATCTGCCAATGCCCGGCAAATCAGTGATTTCCTGCGCAGCCATGGCCCCATTTCAGGGGATTACGCTTCTTTTCGGAGCTTTGGTTTAATTTTTGCATTTTCCTTGTAACCGCAGATTACCCGCACGCGCGCTCCTGGGCACCCACCCGAGTCGCTCGCGCCAAAAGAGGTCACAGACGCCCCATGACCATCAGCGATGCCCTGCACCGACTGCTACTGGACAACCTGACCACTGCCACCATCCTGCTCAACGCCGACCTGCGCCTTGAGTACATGAACCCGGCAGCGGAAATGCTCCTGGCCATCAGCGGCCAGCGCAGCCATGGGCAATTCATCAGCGAGCTGTTCACCGAGTCTCCTGAAGCGCTCAACTCCCTGCGCCAGGCGGTGGAACACGCCCACCCCTTCACCAAGCGCGAAGCGCAGCTGACCTCCCTGACCGGCCAGACCCAAACCGTCGACTACGCGGTGACGCCGATCCTGAGCAAAGGGCAGACCCTGCTGTTGCTCGAGGTTCACCCCCGCGATCGTTTGCTGCGCATCACCAAGGAGGAGGCCCAGCTGTCCAAGCAGGAGACCACCAAGATGCTGGTGCGTGGCCTGGCTCACGAGATCAAGAATCCGCTGGGCGGCATTCGCGGCGCGGCGCAGCTGCTGTCTCGGGAGTTGCCCGAAGAAGGCCTGAAGGACTACACCAATGTGATCATCGAAGAGGCCGACCGCCTGCGCAACCTGGTCGACCGCATGCTCGGCTCGAACAAGCTGCCGTCGCTGGCGATGACCAACATCCACGAAGTGCTCGAACGTGTCTGCAGCCTGGTGGAGGCCGAAAGCCAGGGCGGCATCACGTTGGTGCGCGATTACGACCCAAGCCTGCCGGACGTGCTGATCGACCGTGAGCAGATGATCCAGGCGGTCCTCAATATCGTGCGCAACGCCATGCAGGCGATCAGCGGCCAGAACGAGCTGCGCCTGGGCCGCATCAGCCTGCGCACCCGGGCCATGCGCCAGTTCACTATCGGCCACACCCGGCATCGCCTGGTGGCCAAGGTCGAGATCATCGACAACGGCCCGGGTATCCCGGCCGAGCTGCAGGAAACCATCTTCTACCCCATGGTCAGCGGCCGTCCGGACGGTACCGGGTTGGGCCTGGCCATCACCCAGAACATCATCAGCCAGCACCAGGGTCTGATCGAGTGTGACAGCCATCCCGGCCACACCACCTTCTCGATCTTTCTGCCACTGGAACAAGGAGCCTCCGCCTCATGAGCCGTAGTGAAACCGTCTGGATCGTCGACGATGACCGCTCCATCCGCTGGGTCCTGGAAAAAGCCCTGCAACAAGAAGGCATGACCACCCAGAGTTTCGACAGTGCCGACGGCGTCATGAGCCGCCTGGCGCGCCAGCAGCCGGACGTGATCATCTCCGACATCCGCATGCCCGGGGCCAGTGGCCTGGACCTGCTGGCGCAGATCCGCGAGCAGCATCCGCGCCTGCCGGTGATCATCATGACCGCTCATTCGGACCTCGACAGCGCGGTAGCCTCCTACCAGGGCGGGGCATTCGAGTACCTGCCAAAACCGTTCGACGTCGATGAGGCGGTATCGCTGGTCAAGCGCGCCAACCAGCACGCTCAGGAACAGCAAGGCCTGGATGTGGCCCCGACCCTGACCCGCACCCCGGAAATCATCGGCGAGGCGCCGGCGATGCAGGAGGTTTTCCGCGCCATCGGTCGCCTGAGCCACTCCAACATCACCGTGTTGATCAATGGCGAGTCGGGTACCGGTAAAGAGCTGGTCGCCCACGCCCTGCACCGCCATAGCCCGCGCGCGGCCTCCCCCTTTATCGCCCTGAACATGGCCGCCATTCCGAAGGACCTGATGGAGTCCGAGCTGTTCGGCCACGAAAAAGGTGCCTTCACCGGCGCGGCCAACTTGCGCCGCGGCCGCTTCGAGCAGGCCGATGGCGGCACGCTGTTTCTCGACGAAATCGGCGACATGCCGGCCGACACCCAGACGCGCCTGCTGCGGGTGCTGGCAGACGGCGAGTTCTATCGGGTCGGTGGCCATGTACCGGTGAAGGTCGATGTGCGCATCATTGCCGCCACCCACCAAAACCTGGAAACCCTGGTCCAGGCCGGCAAGTTTCGTGAAGACTTGTTCCACCGCCTGAACGTGATCCGCATCCATATCCCTCGCCTGGCCGACCGTCGCGAAGACATTCCGACCCTGGCCCGCCACTTCCTCGGCCGCGCAGCCCAGGAGCTTGCAGTTGAGCCCAAGCTGCTCAAGGCCGAGACAGAAGAGTACATGCGCAATCTGCCGTGGCCCGGCAACGTCCGCCAGCTGGAGAACACCTGCCGCTGGATCACCGTGATGGCCTCGGGCCGGGAGGTGCATGTCGGCGACCTGCCGCCGGAGCTGTTGAACCTGCCGCAAGACGCCGCCCCGGTGACCAACTGGGAACAGGCCCTGCGCCAGTGGGCCGACCAGGCGTTGTCACGCGGTCAGTCGAGCCTGCTCGACAGCGCGGTGCCGAGCTTTGAGCGGATCATGATCGAGACAGCCCTCAAGCACACCGCCGGACGCCGTCGTGACGCGGCCGTGCTGCTGGGCTGGGGACGCAACACCCTGACACGCAAGATCAAGGAGTTGGGGATGAAGGTCGACGGCAGTGACGAGGATGGCGACGACCTGTAGGAGCGGGCTTGCCCCGCGATAAGGCGGGGCCGCATATCCATTGTTTGTGCCTGTGGAGCCGGCTTGACCCGCGAAACTGCACCGAAGCTGTGCCCCATGCACCGTCCCAACGCACAAATTCCCGACCAGATCACGCCCAACCCCGCCGAAACCACCATTTTGCGCGCTGCAACAAAATTGGCACACAGCCTGCATTAGTATGAGTACCAACCGTTTTGGGGACCTTGGTACAGGCAGGCCGGGGATTCCCCTCTTTTATTCGCGCAGTCGCACCTGCACTCGCCAACGCCCATCGTCCTCTGCACCGGCCCAGTCGCCGTGCAGGGGGCGGGCCGCGACCAGGGTCACCAGCAACCCGCCATCACTCTTCTGAACCCGCCAGCTGACAGGCTTGCCCTGCAGCAGCAACTGGCCTCCCGCCGCCTTGCCCTGGGCATCGAACAGCAGCGCCAGGGTGCCTTCGACCTCTTCGCCATGCAGCTTGGGTTCTTCGCTGAACCACAGGTCCAGACCGCCCTCCACCACCTGCACCTGCTCCAGCACTCGCGGCTCTGGCGCGGTCAGCCTGCCGATCATCAAGCCCACCAACATGCCGAGAATGGCCAGGGAAAACAGCACCCGTGGCCATAGCTGCGAACGCGGGTCCGGTTCAGGAGTAGAATGCTCGCCATCTTTATATTCGGAGCCGTGCATGTTTCACGTCATCCTCTTCCAACCAGAGATTCCGCCGAATACCGGCAACATTATAAGGCTGTGCGCCAACAGCGGCTGCCACCTGCACCTGATCGAGCCCATCGGCTTCGAGCTGGACGACAAGCGTCTGCGTCGCGCCGGGCTGGACTACCACGAGTATGCGCCCCTCAAGCGTCACGCCGACCTTGCCACGTGCCTGGCAAGCCTCGGCCAGCCTCGCCTGTTCGCCTTCACCACCAAAGCGTCGCACCCTTACCACGAAGTGGCGTTCCAGCCAGGCGATGCCTTTTTGTTCGGGCCGGAAAGCCGTGGCCTGCCTGCCGAGGTGCTGGACAGCCTGCCCGCCGAACAGCGCCTGCGCCTGCCGATGCGCGAAGGCTGCCGGAGCTTGAACCTGTCCAATACGGTGGCGGTGACGGTGTATGAGGCGTGGCGGCAGCAGGGGTTTGTTTGAGGCAGCCCCTCGCGGGCAAGCCCGCTCCCACATGGATAAAAAAAGCGCCCATCAGGGCGCTTTTTCGCTACAGCACAGAACTTATTGCAGCGAAGGGGCTTCGCCCGCTTCCTGCATGCGCTGCATTTCCTGGGCGTACAGGGCGTCGAAGTTGACCGGCGAGAGCATCAGGGCCGGGAACGAGCCGCGGGTTACCAGGCTGTCCAGGGCTTCACGCGCGTAGGGGAACAGGATGTTCGGGCAGAAGGCACCCAGGGTGTGGCTCATTGAGGCCGCGTCCAGGTTCTTGATCAGGAAGATACCGGCTTGCTGGACTTCAGCGATGAAGGCAACTTCGTCACCGTTCTTCACGGTCACCGACAAGGTCAGTACGACTTCATGGAAGTCACCTTCCAGGCCCTTCTGCTTGGTGTTCAGGTCCAGGGCAACGCTTGGCTCCCACTGCTGACGGAAGATCGCCGGGCTTTTCGGCGCTTCGAACGACAAGTCGCGCACATAGATGCGCTGCATGGAGAATTGTGGCGAGTTGTCTTCAGCTGCGGCGGCGGCGTCGTTGTTCTGTTGATCAGTCATGACAGATCCTTCTTTCCAGGGTCTTTATAGGGGTTCTGGTTCAGGCCTTGAGCAAGGCGTCGAGCTTGCCGGCGCGCTCAAGGGCATACAGGTCGTCGCAACCGCCGACGTGGGTACTGCCGATCCAGATCTGCGGCACCGAAGTGCGGCCGGCCTTCTGGCTCATCTCGGCGCGCACCTGCGGCTTGCCATCGACCTTGATCTCTTTGAAATCCACGCCTTTGCTCTCGAGCAGGTATTTGGCCCGCGAGCAGTAGGGGCAGTAATCGCTGGAGTAGACGATGACGTCGCTCATATCACTTCACCAACGGCAGGTTGTCGGCCTTCCAGCTCGACACGCCGCCCGACAGCTTGGCAGCGGTGAAGCCGGCCTTGAGCAGTTCGCGGGCAGTGGTGCCGGCATGCTGGCCCATGGCGTCGACCACGATCAGGGTCTTGGCCTTGTGCTTTTCCAGCTCGCCCATGCGAGCGGCGAACTTGTCCTGCGGAATGTTCAGGGCGCCAACGATGTGGCCGGCCGAGTAGTCCTTGGTCGAACGGATGTCGATCACCAGGCCTTTGTCGGCGTTGACCAGTGCGGTCAGCTCGCCTGTGCTGAGGCTGCGGCCGCCCTTGCGCGCTTCGTGGATAATCAGCAGCACCAACAGAACGATGAAAATACCGACCAGCAAATAGTGTTTTGTTGCGAATTCAATCAGGTGAGCAACCATCGGAAGGTGTTCCAGGCCATTAAAAATGTTGGCCAGTATACACAGCACCCAAGGTCGGCCAAAGCCCGCCCGACCGGCTCATGGGCAGTAAATCCCGCCAAGCGGCTACAGTCCGTCGGCCCGTGCCCGGTGCCAAACAAGGTTAATTCGTCATTCGTGACCAATTTGCCCTAAAATGCGTGTCTTTATCATCTGAACAACCGTGAGTGGGATTGATGACTAGCACGCCAAAACCCTTGGTCCTGATCATCCTGGATGGTTTCGGTCACAGCGAAAGCCCTGACTACAACGCCATCTATTCGGCCAACACGCCAGTCTACGATCGCCTGCGCGCCACCCAGCCGCACGGCTTGATCTCCGGCTCCGGCATGGACGTCGGCCTGCCTGACGGGCAAATGGGCAACTCCGAGGTCGGCCACATGAACCTCGGTGCCGGCCGCGTGGTGTACCAGGACTTCACCCGGGTAACCAAGGCCATCAAGGACGGCGAGTTCTTCGAGAACGCCGTGCTCTGCGGTGCGGTCGACAAGGCCGCAGGCGCCGGCAAGGCTGTGCACATCCTCGGCCTGCTCTCCGATGGCGGCGTGCACAGCCACCAGGACCACCTGATCGCCATGGCCGAACTGGCCGCACAACGTGGCGCCGAGAAGATCTACCTGCACGCCTTCCTCGACGGCCGCGATACCCCGCCCAAGAGCGCGCAATCCTCGATCGAGCTGCTCGACGCCACCTTCGCCAGGCTGGGCAAGGGCCGCATCGCCAGCCTCATCGGCCGTTACTACGCCATGGACCGCGACAACCGCTGGGACCGCGTATCGACTGCCTACAACCTGATCGTCGACAGCGTCGCCGAATACAGCGCCGACTCCGCCGTTGCCGGCCTTGAAGCCGCCTACGCCCGTGACGAGAGCGACGAGTTCGTCAAGGCCACGCGCATCGGTGAAGCCGTCAAGGTCGAAGACGGCGACGCGGTGATCTTCATGAACTTCCGCGCCGACCGTGCCCGCGAGCTGTCCCGCGTGTTCGTCGAAGCCGACTTCAATGAGTTCCCGCGCGCACGCCTGCCCAAGCTGGCCGCCTACATCGGCCTGACCCAGTATTCGGCGAAGATCCCGGCCCCGGCCGCGTTCGCCCCGGGCAGCCTGAACAACGTGCTCGGCGAGTACCTGGCGAAAAATGGCAAGACCCAGCTGCGCATCGCCGAAACCGAGAAGTACGCCCACGTGACGTTCTTCTTCTCCGGTGGCCGCGAAGAGCCGTTCGAAGGTGAAGAACGTATCCTGATCCCGTCGCCGAAGGTCGCCACCTACGACCTGCAGCCTGAGATGAGCGCCCCGGAAGTCACCGACCGCATCGTCGAAGCCATCGAGCAGCAGCGCTTCGACGTGATCGTGGTCAACTACGCCAACGGCGACATGGTCGGTCACAGCGGCGTGTTCGAAGCCGCAGTCAAGGCCGTCGAAGCCCTGGACCTGTGCGTCGGGCGCATCGTCGAAGCCCTCGACAAGGTCGGTGGCGAAGCGCTGATCACCGCCGACCACGGCAACGTCGAGCAGATGGAAGACGAATGCACCGGCCAGGCGCACACCGCGCACACCACCGAGCCGGTACCGTTCATCTATGTCGGCAAGCGTGACCTGAAGGTCCGTGAAGGTGGCGTACTGGCGGACGTGGCGCCGACCATGCTCAAGCTGCTGGGCCTGGAAAAGCCTGCAGAAATGACCGGCACGTCGATTTTGATCGACGGCTGAAGAGCCAGGCAGCAAGCTTCAAGCGGCAAGAAACAGCGGGCGCACGCTCGCTTTTCTTGCCGCTTTTTGCTTGCCGCTTGGAGCTAAAGCCGTTTTTTTTGCAGCCTGTGGCGGGCATACTAGGCCCGTCTCCATCCCTGGTGCCGCCCACTCCATGTTTCGCGCCCTGATCGTACTAGCCCTGTCTTGCCTGCTCAGCCCGGCCTTTGCCGACGAGCGCGCGCAAACCCAGCAGCAACTGGACGCCACGCGCCAGGACATTGCCGAGCTGAAAAAGATGCTTGGCAAGTTGCAGCAGGAAAAATCCGGTGTGCAGAAAGACCTGCGCAGCACAGAAACCGACATCGGCAAGCTGGAAAAGCAGGTGGAGGCCCTGCAGCAGGAACTAAAAAAGACTGAAGGCGAGCTGGAGCGCCTTGATCACGAGAAAAAAAAACTCCAGAGCGCCCGCGTTGAACAACAACGCCTGATTGCCATCCAGGCCCGTTCGGCCTACCAGAACGGCCGCGAGGAATACCTCAAGCTGCTGCTCAACCAGCAGAATCCGGAAAAATTCGCCCGCACGCTGACCTATTACGACTACCTGAGCCAGGCGCGCCTGGAGCAGTTGCGCAATTTCAACGAAACCCTGCGCCAGCTGGCCAATGTGGAACAGGACATCAGCCTGCAGCAGGCCCAGTTGCTGGCCCAGCAAGGCAATCTCGATGCCCAGCGCCAGGAGCTGGAAAAGGTGCGCGCCGAGCGCCAGCAGGTGCTGGCCAAGCTCAATAACGATGTGAAGGCGCGCGACCAGAAGCTGCAAGCTCGGGAACAGGACCAGGCCGACCTGAGCAAAGTCCTCAAGACCATCGAGGAAACCCTCGCCCGCCAGGCCCGCGAGGCGGAAGAAGCCCGCCAGAAGGCGCTGCTGGCCGCCCAGGAAGCAGAAAAGCAACGCCAGCGTGAAGCCCTGGCCGCCAACAGCGACGCCCCGAAAAAGCCCAAGCCAATGCCCGGCCCACTGGTTTCCAGCAGCGGCGAAACCTTCGGCGGCGCTTTTTCTTCAGCTCGGGGAAAACTTCCATGGCCGGTCAATGGTCGATTGCTTGCGCGCTTTGGTGAAACCCGCGGCGGCGATTCGCGGGCCAAATGGGACGGGGTGATGATCAGCGCCTCTCCCGGCAGCCAGGTGCGTGCCGTGCATGGCGGGCGGGTGGTGTTTGCCGACTGGTTGCGCGGCGCTGGACTTCTAGTCATTCTCGACCATGGTAACGGTTACCTGAGCCTCTACGGTCATAACCAGAGCCTGCTCAAAAGCGCCGGAGACGTGGTCAAGGCCGGCGAGGCTATCTCCACCGTCGGCAATAGCGGCGGCCAGGACAGCTCGGGACTGTACTTCGCCATCCGCCAGCAGGGTCGCCCCAGCGACCCGGCACAATGGTGCCGTGCCCAAGGATAGGTACCACCAACCCCCTATTTAGCGGCGTAGCGCACTACTGGGCTACGCCGAAGCTCCCCGCGGAGCGCTACCAGGATCAGGAGTTCGTTCGACATGCTGTATTCGCCTCGCCTCACCTCGCTGGCCCTGACCATCGCCATGGTCCTTGGCGCGTCCCTGGCCCAGGCGGCCGAGCCTGCCAAGCCTGCCGCGGTACCGGCCTCGGCGGCGACCGCCAAGGCGCCGCTGCCGCTGGACGAGCTGCGCACCTTTGCCGAAGTCATGGACCGGATCAAGGCAGCCTATGTCGAACCCGTGGATGACAAGACCCTGCTGGAGAACGCCATCAAGGGCATGCTCAGCAACCTCGACCCGCACTCGGCCTACCTGGGCCCTGAAGACTTCCAGGAGCTGCAGGAAAGCACCAGCGGTGAATTCGGCGGCCTGGGCATCGAAGTCGGCATGGAAGATGGTTTCGTCAAGGTGGTCTCCCCCATCGACGATACCCCGGCCTCTCGTGCCGGCATCGAGGCTGGCGACCTGATCGTCAAGATCAACGGCCACCCAACCCGCGGCCAGACCATGACCGAGGCCGTCGACCAGATGCGCGGCAAGGTGGGCGAGAAGATCACCCTTACCCTGGTACGCGATGGCGGCAATCCTTTCGACGTGACCCTCGCCCGCGCGGTCATCCAGGTCAAGAGCGTCAAGAGCCAGCTGCTCGAAGACGGCTACGGCTACATCCGCATCACCCAGTTCCAGGTCAAGACCGGCGAAGAAGTCGGCAAGGCCCTGGCCAAGCTGCGCAAGGACAACGGCAAGAAGTTGCGCGGCCTGGTACTGGACCTGCGCAACAACCCCGGCGGCGTCCTGCAATCGGCGGTAGAAGTGGCCGACCACTTCCTGACCAAGGGCCTGATCGTCTACACCAAGGGCCGCATCGCCAACTCCGAGCTGCGCTTCTCGGCCGACCCGGCCGACGCCAGCGAGGCAGTGCCATTGGTAGTGCTGATCAACGGCGGCAGCGCCTCGGCATCGGAAATTGTCGCCGGCGCCCTGCAGGACCAGAAACGCGGCGTGGTAATGGGTACAGACAGCTTCGGCAAGGGTTCGGTGCAAACCGTACTGCCGCTGAACAACGACCGTGCCCTGAAGATCACCACCGCGCTGTACTACACCCCCAACGGTCGCTCGATCCAGGCCCAGGGGATTGTTCCGGATATCGAGGTGCGCCGCGCCAAGATCACCGCTGAACAAGACAACGACAACTTCAAGGAAGCCGACCTGCAAGGCCACCTGGGCAACGGCAACGGCGGCGCCGACCGCCCGTCCGGCAAGGCGGGCAGCAGCAAGGCGCGCCCACAGGACGATGACTTCCAGCTCAGCCAGGCTTTGAGCCTGCTCAAGGGCCTGAGCATTACCCAGGGTAAATAAGGCCAGTTGATGCGTTGCCTGCTGTTCATCCTGTTGTACCTGTCGAGCGGTGTCGCCCTGGCGGCACCGGCTCAACCGGCCAAGGCCTACCTCAGCCTGATCATCGACGACCTCGGTCAGAACCCGGCCCGCGATTCGCGCACCCTGGCGCTCCCTGGGCCGGTAACCCTGGCGATCATGCCCGACACTCCGCACGCCACCGACTTCGCCCGCCAGGCCCATCGCGCCGGCAAGACGGTGATCCTGCACATGCCCATGGACCCGGCCACCGGCCCTTACGCCTGGCATCCCGGCACGCCGCTACCGGAACTGGAGCGCCGGCTCAACGCCGCCCTGGCCAAGGTGCCCTACGCCGCAGGCATCAATAACCATATGGGCAGCCGCATGACCGCCGAAGCCGGCCCCATGGCCTGGCTGATGGGCGAGCTGCAAAGGCGCGACCTGTTTTTTGTCGACAGCCGCACCAGCGCCGCGACCGTGGCGGCCAAGTCGGCGCAGAACATCGGCCTGGCCAGTGTCTCGCGGGATGTGTTCCTGGATGATGTACGCACCCCCGAGGCCATCGCCGGGCAGCTGCAGCAGGGCATTGCCCTGGCACGCAGGCAAGGCTCGGCCGTGCTGATCGGCCACCCCTATCCGCAGACGCTGGAAGTGCTGGAACGCGAACTGCCCAGGCTCAAGGCCCAGGGCATCGAATGGATCGAGATTCGCCAGATGATCGCCGAACGCAGCAACCGGGCCATGCCTGGCCACGGTCGCAACGGCCTCTACAAGTAGCGGGCGAACACCGCGTCGACGAAGCCGTCGCTGCGCATCTGCTCGAGGGCTAGCTGGAGCTTGCGCACCACCTCGTCGGGTACCTGCTTGTTCAGCGCCAGGTACAGCTCGGCGCCATTGAAGCGCAGCACGGTCTTGAGGTTGTTGACGCCCACCTGCCTGGCCAGATAGCGCCCGGCCGGATCGCCACTGGCCCACAGGTCGATCTCGCCCTTGATCAGCTTTTGCGCGTTGTCGCGGTCGCGCAGCGCCAACACCGGCTTGAGCCCCTTGTTGGTGAGGAAGTTGCCAATCGCATCGCCTTTGTAGGCGCCTATCCGATAGCGCCGGGCGTCTTCCAGGCTGCTCAGCGTGATGTCACTGCCCTCTGGCGCCAGCAGGATCCAGTCATCCGGGCCGATCGGGCCTACCCATTTGAACAGCGCCTCGCGCTCGGACTGGCGAGCCATGACGAAAATCCCATGGCCGGGGGTGGTCAGCACCTGCTGGTAGATACGCTGCCAGGGGAAGCGCAGCGTCAGGGTATAGGGCACCCCGGCGCGTTTGAACATCTCGCGCACGATATCGGTGGCGATACCGTTTATACCGTCGTCGCGGGCAAAGCTCTTGCCATTGATCGACATGTTGTAGGGCGGGAAATTCTCGGTCAGCAGCACCACGGGGTCGTCCGCACGGGCAACGTGGGCGAACGACAGGCAACTGCACAGCAACAGAACAAGACGCTTGAACATGATGGCACCGGGCTCCTTGGCAACGCCAAGAGTGCCGGTACCCTGCGTGACTGTCCAGCCTGCCACGGCGCGCAAATCGAGTAGGAGGCGGATTCACACCCGCCGTCCTCTCACACCACCGTGCGTACGGTTCCGTACACGGCGGTTCAGGTTACGCGGCTAAGCCGGTTAATCGTATCCAGTATCGAGACCAGCCCGAGCCGGTCCCACAGTTTCTTTGGCAGCGCGTAGTTCATATGTTGCGCTCCCGAATTCCACCATGGACCTCGGCCATTGAAGGCTGACTTGTTGGCACGCTCCTCGCTCAACCCCAGGCGCATCAAGTTTCTCAGCCTCGTGGGAGGCTGCTTCCATTGACGCCAGATGACGCAGCGGAGTTTGTGCCTGACCCAACCATCCAGTTCCTCAAGCGGCCGCTTGCTCTGGCTGAGCTTGAAGTAGCTAGCCCAGCCTCTCAGGACGGGGTTGATCCGCTCGATGACAGTCGCCATTTTGCGAGCCCGTACGCTGCGCAGCAGCATTCTGAGCCGGTCGCGTAAGCGGTCTAGGCTCATCCTTGCCACGCGCAGCCTTGGCTGCTGGTGCCAGCTTATCCCATAGCCTAGGTAGTCGCACTTCCACGCCCTTGCCACTTGGCTTTTCTTCCTGTTCACCGTCAGCTTCAGACGTTCTCTCAGGAAGCGCTCGACGCTGACCAACACCCGTTCGCCGGCCCGGGGACTGCGTACATAGATGTTCGCATCATCGGCATAACGTACGAAGCGATGGCCCCGTCGCTCCAGCTCGCGGTCGAGTTCGTCGAGCAGGATGTTCGACAGCAACGGCGAAAGCGGGCCGCCTTGCGGCGTCCCCTCCTGCCGTGGGCTGACGACACCGCCCGACATGATCCCGGCTTCAAGGTAGCGGCGGATAAGCCTGAGTACGCACTTGTCTTTGATCCGACGTTCGATGCAGGCCATGAGGATGTCGTGATTGACCCGATCGAAAAACTTCTCCAGATCGAGTTCCACGCACCAGCGGTGTCCCGCTGTCACATGAGCACGAGCCATCTCGATGGCTTGATGCGTACTTCTGCCCGGACGAAAACCATAGCTGTAGTCCGAGAACAGTGGGTCGAAGATAGGTGTGAGCTGCTGCTGCAGTGCTTGCTGGATCAGGCGATCCACGACGCTGGGGATTCCCAGTTGCCGTGTGCCGCCCTGCGGCTTGGGAATTTCAACCGCTCGCACTGCTTGGGGCTGGTATTCACCGGCCAGTAACCTGGCCTTGAGGGTTGGCCAATACTGTCTCACGTAGCCCGCCAAGTCAGCAACCGTCATGCCATCGGCACCCGGTGCTCCCTTGTTGCTGACCACGCGTTGATACGCACGTCTGAGGTTGGCCGGTGCAAGCACCCGCTCCATCAGCGTGTCCGGCTCCGCGTTCGTCCACGTCACGGACGCCGTCGATACCTTTGCACTGTCAGGCGTCACCCTCGGCTTCTGGCCGGAGCTCGGGATGACAGTTTCCGCTGTGGGAAATTTCTGCATTACGGTTACCAACGAGACGGCGACGCCTACTGGCGGCATAACCTGTTCGGCCCTTGGTGGCGCGGTTAACCGCCACTTACTACGGCTTCGGCTGACTTCTGCACGCTCATCCCGTCGCCTTTCGACGCGCGGTAGCACAATGGCAAACGTACAGATCTCCCAGGGTAATTCGCGCGACCTTCCTGCTTATGCCTGTCGGATCTACGTCACAGCGTTCCGTGCAAGTATTGGGCTTTGGCGATTTGTGCCACCTCACCCCGCTGTGCCGCCTCTATCCGCTTCCTGTTCGTCAGGCCAGCATTTTGCCTCGGGCTTCCTTCAGATTCGCGGTCACCCGCGACACCCTTGCCTCCGGCTAACACTTCCCCTTGCCGGGTGTGTAGAGGACTTTCACCTCCAAGTCACCCGCTTGGCCACCACAGCCAAGCGGGTTGCGCTTACGCGCAACGCGCCATGCCTGGCGCACACAAAAAGGGCCCTGTTCCTTGGAACAGGGCCCTTTGCGGTCATTCAGCCTTTATCAGCTGTAGACACGTCCCAGCAACTGGCGATGGCTTTCGAACTGATCGAGCACATCACGGGTGATCTGATCGGGGGTGAAGCCCATCAGGTCGTATTCCTGGCTGCCGTTGTGCAGGTACACCTCGGCGCGGTAGAAGCGCTGGCGCACTTCGCTCTCACCTTCGACCGGCGCCTCGCTTGGCGCAGCCAGGTAGCCGTCCAGGCTCACTTCATAGACGAAGGGGTTGCCCTCCTCCATCTCGATGCGCAGGCCCATGGCCGCGCGCGACTGGCCCACGCGTGTCTGCACCTGGAAGCCAAGCACCTGCAACTGTGCTGCCGCTTCCTTCAAGGCCGGGCTGACGCGCTTGTCCATGAAGCGCTGAACCACCGCTTGAGTCGGCTGCAGGTCCAGCTGGCTCAGGCGCTCGCTGAAACCGCGACGACCACGGGCAGCCAGCTCAGCCTGCTCCTGTTCGACCTGGCTGTCCTGTTTCATGGCCTTGTACAGGCCGAACATGAACAGCACCAGCACCACCGAGAACGGCAGGCCGGCCAGCACCACCATGGTTTGCATGGCTTCGAAGTTACCGGCGAACAGCAGGCCGACGGTGACTATCGTGATGATCGCCGACCAGAGGATACGCAGCCAGTGCGGCGCGTCTTCATCGACATTGCCGCCCTTGCAGGAAAGGTTGGCCATCATCACCGCGCCAGAGTCGGCCGGGGTCAGGAACAGGACGAAACCGACGAACACCGCCACACCGACCACGATCTTGGCCGCCGGAAAGTGCTCGAGCAGCTGGTAGATCGACATCGACGGCTGCTCCAGTGCCGAGCGTCCCAGCTCCACCGCGTCGTGGTTGATCACCAGGTCCAGTGCGGTGTTGCCGAAGATCGACAACCACGCCAGGGTGAAGCCCAATGGAATCAGCAGCACACCGGCCACCAGCTCGCGCACGGTGCGGCCACGGGAAATGCGAGCAATGAACATGCCGACGAATGGGCCCCAGGAGATCCACCAGGCCCAGTAGAACAGGGTCCACAGGCCCAGCCAGCGTTCGGACTTGGCACCGTCGCCCTCATACACGTAGAGGTCGAAGGTCTTGAGCACCACACCGTTGAGGTAGTCACCGATGTTCTGCACGAAGCTGTTGAGCAGGTGCAGGGTCGGGCCGTTGAGCAGCACGAACAGCAACAGGCCGCTGAACAGGATGATGTTCAGGTTGGACAGGCGGCGGATGCCGTTCTCCACACCCGAGACCGCGGCAATGGTCGCCACGGTGCTCATGACCAGGATCACGATCAGCAGGTTGGTGTTGTTGTGCTCCATGCCGAACAGGTATTCCAGGCCCGAGGACACCTGCATAGAACCGATGCCCAGGTTGGTCACCAGGCCCAGCAGGGTCACGAACATGCCGAAGATGTCCACGGTATGGCCCGCGGCACCTTTGACCCAACGCTCACCCACCAGCGGATACAGCGCCGAGCGCAGGGCCAGCGGCTGGTTGTGGCGGTAGGCGAAGTAGGCAACGGCCAGGCCGACCAGGGCATAGATCGCCCAGCCGTGCAGGCCCCAATGCAGGAATGTCAGCTGCAGCCCTTCACGAGCCGCCTGCAGGCTTTCTGGCGCACCCTGTGGCGGGTTGAAGTAGTGGTCCAGCGGCTCGGATGCACCGAAATACAACAGCGAGATACCAATGCCGGAAGAGAACAACATGCCGGCCCACGCGCCATAGCTGAAGTCTGGCGTGTCGTCCTTGCCGCCAAGCTTGAGCTTGCCGAAATTGGAGAAGGCCAGAACGATGACGAACAGCAGGTAGCCGCCAATCACCAGCATGTAGTACCAGCCAAAGCTGCGCGACAACCAGGCCTGGGCCTGGCTCAGCAGTTGGCCGGCTGTTTCGGGAACCGCAATCAGCAAGGCAGTCAGAAGCAGGATCAGCAGCGTCGAGGTGTAGAACACCACGCTATTGACCCGGACCCTCTCGGCAGGGGTCTTGATTAGGGAGGCAGAACTCATTGCACATAGGCTCCGGGCAGTGCGAGAGAAACGAAACAACCTTTGCCTGCGCAATTGGTGCAATAGCCCCACTGCGTCAGGTGTTATAAAAGCACCTTGAAAAACCGTGATCCCGAATCGAATGCGTTGAAAAAAAAGGGTATTCATAAAAGCCTGTTGATGCAGGAGCTTCCTAACCCTCAGCCGAAGGCATCGGGTTGATGTTGATGGGAGGCTCCAGCAGGAACTCCAGCAGAGGACGAATGGGCGCCCCCATGTCGCGCATAGAGGGCGCCCGCCCTGCAAGGTTGGCATCTGTCGGGAGGCCGTAGCCCATAGTGAATGGCGATTCCCGGCGGGGCTTTTCCTTGCGCTTCATCTTGTGCTCGACCGAGAACAGAATCTTGGCGCGGAACATCTCGAAGGACATGCTGCGCGTGAGCCTATTCAGGTCTTTCATTTGCCGGTTCATCGATTCGGTGAAGGCATTGGTGTTGCGCTGCCCGTTACCGAAGTAGGCGAAGATTTCCGCCTCCCAATTGCTCATTGCTGTGGTCAGTGGTGCCCACTGCGGACGCTCCTCCGGCGTTAGGCTGGAATGCCAGCGCCGGTATTCTTCTTTGGCGTCAGACTCATTTTCCAAATTCCAGATGTTCAGGAACTCCTCCTTGAGACGGTAGGCCGCGCCCAGCTCCGGGAATTGGTTGAGCCAGGTATCGACCACCATCCTGTTCATCGGGTTCAGGTCGTGCTCGCGCATTAGCATCAGCTTTCGGTCGCCCTTGAGCGCCCTGCGGCGATGCTGTGACAGCCCGGCCTTCAGGCTTTTCCTGATCTTCTCCATGGCTTCATTGGCCATGCGCTGAATGTGGAACTTGTCCACCACGATGGTGGCCTGTGGCATCAGTGCCTTTGTCACCTCGCGGTAGGGGTTCCACATGTCCATGCACACAATCTCAATGTCCTTGCGGTCTTTGAGACGCGACAGGTAGGCCGTCACCTGTGGCTTGGTGCGTGATTCCAGCAGGTCGATGATGGTCTCCTCCTCGATGTTGGTAAGCACGCAGCGATAGGTGCGCTGCAGGTACAGCTCATCAATGCCCAGCACGCGGGGTGCGGTAGGCTTGTAGCGGTCTTTCTGCGCCTCGAAGTGGTCGCGGAACAAGGTACGGATGACCGACTCATTCACACCCACTTCACGGCCCACGTCACTATTGGTGCGGCCCACCGTGGCCTTGATGATGTAGTCGGCCAGCCGCCGGGTCATCCGGTTGCTCTCGGCCATCTCCGGCAGCGCCGGGCTGAACGTGGTGTTGCAGGCCCGGCACATGAAGCGGCGGCGAACCAGCCAGAGCGTGACCCACCGCCCGTGCAGCGGCAGGTCACGGAACTTCACCTGCTTCTTGCCGAATCTGACCACCTCGCCGCACGTCCCGCAGTTAGGGCAAACCTCGGGGTCGGGATATTCCACCTGGAAGCTGTATTCGTTCTCTTCCTCATGGAAGCCCACTACCGTAGCTTTGAGCGGGTGCAAAAGCGTTTGCGGGATGGCCAGATCACTCACGCCAGTTTCCTCGAAGAGTCGCGGCGCAAGCGCTCGCTAAAAGCGCCAAGATGGCAGGCTACGCGCTTGTTCAGCGCATCCAACATGTCAGGCAGTCGCTCCATCGGGACATGCTGGGCAATGTCGAAGTAGTCATCCTTGGCAAAGCTCACAACAGATGCATCACCAGGAATCAGGCGGCAGTTCATTTGACCGATGGAATTGAAGGACACCAACATGCGCTGACTCATCAGCGCATGGGCCAAGATGGCCTGGAGTACTTCGGTCTGCACGCCATCAATGTGGTGGCGTGTTTTGCCTGCCTTGATCGCCTCGTAGTAGGCATTGAGGTAGTCGTCGGCTACCTCACGCATAACTTTCATGGACGGGGCGTCTGTCACGTCCAAAGCGGGCGCGGCTTCGAATTTCTGGTAACCCCCTGTCTTACGGATGGCTGGAAGAACTTCGTGGGTGATCCACCGCTTGAACCGCTTGGCCTCTTCCTTGCGGCTGGTCAGAATCAGGCTGTACAGGCCCGATTCGCTGACGATCATCACTTCCTGTGAGCCTCCAGGGGTGTAAACATTACTTACACCCTTTTCGTCATCATCCAGCCTTGACACTGCCATCCGTGGGTTGGTGTGTGCAAGTGCCGCGCACACATCAGCGGCAACAAACCAGATTTCGCCATCACGGTTGACCGTGCGAACTGGCAAGTGGTCAAAGTTGAAGGTCTGGTGCGGGGTGTCGTCAGTAGCGACGCCCTGAGGGAGCAGATTGGATTGAGCAGCCACGATGGCCTCCTAGAGATCGTTCAATTTCGCCTCCTGTTCAGAGAGGCGGCCGGGCGCTTGAACACCGCTCTAGGACGGCCCGCAGATTTCCCCCGAAGGGTCTTGTATAGCTGCGCGCCACCCGGCCATAAGCATGCATTGTCCCGCATTGGAAGGCAGCGCAAAACCTACGGACGTGAAAAAGCCGCTTTGACTTTCGGGAGCGGCTTCCGCCTAGAGAGGTGTGTTCAGCACCTGAGATGAACTCTAACGCCTTGCCCCATGACTGTCAACATCTTTTCTCGAAATCAAAAAGCAGTTGTAGCAACGGAGAGTCGGGAGACCATCAACAACCTTTTATGAATACCCAAAAAAAACAGGCCTGACACCCCGTCCCGAGGGTGGGCCGAGCAGTGCAGTACCGCTCGGCAGATCTGTCCAACGCGCCGCTTACACCCGTCAACACCTTGTATTCCGGGGGTTACACGTCTTTTTGGGGTGCCAATTTGTGCTCGCAGACTGCAGCAAAAGCCTGTCAATGGCACAGATTGTCGCAGAGCTTATTCTTTGTTGATTGAACGTTCAATCAAAACAAAATAGACTGGCCTTCGCCGAGGCAGCCGCTCGTCGACTGCTCGCAGGCCTGAGGAGATTTGCAAGATGCCCAAGGTCGGTATGCAACCCATTCGCCGCCAACAGTTGATCGAAGCCACGTTACTGGCAATCGACCAGGTCGGGATGGGTGACGCCAGCATTGCGCTGATCGCCCGTTTGGCCGGAGTGTCGAATGGCATCATCAGTCACTACTTTCAGGACAAGAACGGCCTGATCGCAGCGACCATGCAGTACCTGATGAGCGTGCTGAGCGAGAACGTCGTCGCCAACCGGCAAGCACTCAAGGACAACAGTCCGCGTGCCCACCTGCAGGTGATCATCGAAGGCAACTTCGACGCCAGTCAGGTCAACGGCCCGGCAATGAAAACCTGGTTGGCCTTCTGGGCTTCCAGCATGCACCAGCCGTCTTTGCACAGGTTGCAGCGGATCAACGATCACCGCTTGTATTCCAACCTGTGCTGCCAGTTCCGCCGTGTCCTGCCGTTGTCCGAGGCACGCACCGCGGCCCGTGGACTGGCAGCCCTGATCGACGGCCTGTGGCTGCGCGGAGCGTTGTCCGGAGAAGCTTTCGATACCGACCAGGCGAAACAAATCGCCTACGAATACATGGATCTACAACTGGCGAAGCAGACGAGCCCGAACACACAAGCACGGGCCTCTGAACCACTACGCGCCGCAAATGCCCAAAAAGCAGGAGCGACGCTCGGATAGCCACTTACACAATGCACTTGCGAGGACACTATGGCCCGTTTCGAACTGCAAAAACTCTACATTGATGGTGGTTATGTCGACGCTTCCAGCGACGCTACCTTCGACGCCATCAACCCGGCCAACGGCGAAGTCCTCGCCCAGGTGCAGCGTGCCACCCAAGCAGACGTCGAGCGCGCCGTAGAAAGCGCCGAGCGCGGCCAGAAAGTCTGGGCCGCCATGACCGCCATGCAGCGTTCGCGCATCCTGCGCCGTGCCGTCGACATCCTGCGCGAGCGCAACGATGAGCTGGCTGCCCTGGAAACCCTGGACACCGGCAAGTCGTACTCCGAAACCCGCTACGTCGACATCGTCACCGGTGCTGACGTGCTGGAATACTACGCAGGCCTGGTACCGGCCATCGAAGGCGAGCAGATCCCGCTGCGCGACAGCTCGTTCGTCTACACCCGCCGCGAGCCGCTGGGCGTGACCGTCGGTATCGGCGCCTGGAACTACCCTATCCAGATCGCCCTGTGGAAATCCGCACCTGCCCTGGCGGCCGGTAACGCGATGATCTTCAAGCCGAGCGAAGTCACCTCGCTGACCACCCTCAAGCTGGCCGAGATCTACACTGAAGCCGGCCTGCCAGACGGCGTGTTCAACGTCCTGACCGGCAGCGGCCGTGAAGTCGGCACCTGGCTGACCGAGCACCCGCGCATCGAAAAAGTCTCGTTCACCGGCGGCACCGACACCGGCAAGAAGGTCATGGCCAGCGCCTCGAGCTCCTCGCTCAAGGAAGTCACCATGGAACTGGGCGGCAAGTCGCCATTGATCATCTGCGAAGACGCCGACCTGGATCGCGCCGCCGACATCGCCATGATGGCCAACTTCTACAGCTCCGGTCAGGTCTGCACCAACGGTACCCGCGTGTTCGTGCCAGCCTCGATGAAAGCTGCATTCGAAGCCAAGATTGCCGAGCGCGTTGCCCGTATCCGCGTTGGCAACCCTGAAGACGAAAACACCAACTTCGGCCCGCTGGTCAGCTTCGCCCACATGGAAAACGTGCTGGGCTACATCGCCAAGGGCAAGGCAGAGGGCGCACGCGTGCTGTGCGGCGGCGAGCGCCTGACCGACGGCGAATTCGCCAAGGGCGCCTTCGTGGCCCCGACCGTGTTCACCGACTGCCGTGACGACATGACCATCGTCAAGGAAGAGATCTTCGGCCCGGTGATGAGCATCCTCTCCTACGAGACCGAAGAAGAAGTCATCCGTCGTGCCAACGACACCGACTTCGGCCTGGCCGCTGGCGTATGCACCAACGACATCAGCCGTGCCCACCGCATCATCCACCAGCTTGAAGCCGGCATCTGCTGGATCAACGCCTGGGGCGAATCGCCGGCCGAAATGCCGGTTGGCGGCTACAAGCAGTCCGGTGTCGGCCGTGAAAACGGCGTGAGCTCGCTGGCTCAGTACACTCGCATCAAGTCGGTGCAAGTCGAGCTGGGTGCATACAACTCGGTTTTCTGAAGCGACACGCTTCAAGCGGCAAGCTACAAGTAGCCCCCTTAGCGCATGGCGCCGAGGGGTACTTGCAGCTCCCATTGATTCGCGAGCCTCGCACAACCGCTGTTCTTGCGGCTTGCTGCTTGAGGCTCGCAACTGCTTTCGGAGAAAGCCATGGAATTCGATTACATCATCGTCGGTGCCGGCTCGGCCGGTAACACCCTGGCGACCCGCCTGACCGAAGACGCAGGCGTTACTGTCCTGCTGCTCGAGGCGGGTGGCCCCGACTACCGCATGGACTTCCGCACCCAGATGCCAGCTGCCCTGGCCTTCCCGCTGCAGGGTCGCCGCTACAACTGGGCCTACGAGACCGATCCAGAGCCGCACATGGACAACCGCCGGATGGAATGCGGCCGTGGCAAGGGCCTGGGTGGCTCGTCGCTGATCAACGGCATGTGCTACATCCGCGGCAACGCCCTGGACTTCGACGGCTGGGCACAACTGCCTGGCCTCGAAGACTGGACCTACCTGGACTGCCTGCCGTACTTCCGCAAGGCCGAAACCCGCGACATCGGCCCGAACGACTGGCACGGTGGCGAAGGCCCGGTCAGCGTGACCACGCCAAAGGCCGGCAACAACCCGCTGTTCCACGCCATGGTCGAAGCCGGCGTGCAGGCCGGTTATCCGCGCACCGAAGACCTCAACGGCTACCAGCAGGAAGGTTTCGGCCCGATGGACCGTACCGTCACGCCTAAAGGCCGTCGCGCCAGCACCGCCCGTGGCTACCTGGACACCGCCAAGAAGCGCTCGACCCTGACCATCGTCACCCACGCCCTGACCGACCGCGTGCTGTTCGACGGCAAGCGCGCCGTCGGCGTGACCTACCTGGTCGGCGCCAGCGAAGAGCGCGTCGAAGCCCGAGCCCGCAAGGAAGTCATCGTCTGCTCCGGCGCCATCGCTTCGCCGCAACTGCTGCAGCGTTCCGGTGTCGGCCCGGCCGAACTGCTGAAAAACCTCGACATCCCGGTGGTCCACGACCTGCCTGGGGTCGGCGAGAACCTGCAGGACCACCTGGAACTGTACCTGCAGTACGCGTGCACCCAGCCGGTTTCGCTGTACCCGTCGCTGCTCTGGTACAACCAGCCGGCCATTGGCGCCGAGTGGCTGTTCAACGGTACCGGCATCGGCGCCAGCAACCAGTTCGAGGCCGGCGGTTTCATCCGTACCCGTCCTGAGTTCGAATGGCCGAACATCCAGTACCACTTCCTGCCCGTTGCGATTAACTACAACGGCAGCAACGGCGTACAGGAACACGGCTTCCAGGCCCACATGGGTTCGATGCGCTCGCCTAGCCGCGGTCGCATCCAGGCCAAGTCCAAGGACCCGCGCCAGCACCCAAGCATCCTGTTCAACTACATGGCCACCGAGCAGGACTGGCAGGAATTCCGTGACGGCATCCGCCTGACCCGCGAAATCATGGCCCAGCCAGCCCTGGACCCGTACCGTGGCCGCGAGATCAGCCCGGGCGCCGACGTGCAGACGGACGAAGAGCTCGACAAGTTCATCCGCGAGCACGCCGAAACCGCGTTCCACCCATCGTGCTCGTGCAAGATGGGCGACGACGAGATGGCGGTGGTCGATGGCCAGGGTCGCGTGCATGGCATGCAAGGCCTGCGGGTAGTCGACGCCTCGATCATGCCGATCATCATCACCGGTAACCTGAACGCCACCACGATCATGATCGCCGAGAAAATCGCCGACAAGATCCGTGGCCGCCAGCCGCTGCCGCGCAGCACTGCCAAGTACTACGTGGCCAACGGCGCGCCGGTCAAAGGCAAGCCGATGCGTGAAGTGAAACAGGCGTAAGGTCATCGCGGGGCAAGCCCACTCCTACCTACATTGTAGGAGCGGGCTTGCCCCGCGATCCCTTGTTCAATACCGTACAAAAAACCGCTCCACCACCGAAGCTCCCGCCTCACCCAACCGTTGCGCATAGTGATCCCGCTCAAACGGCTGCCCGGTACGCAACTCAAACGCCGGCCCGTTCCCCGCCTCCAGCGCCCGCAACCGCACCTGCACAAACCGGTAATGTTCGCCGCTGACTTGCGCGATATCCTGCACCTGCAAATACCTTCCCGGCAGTACCACCGACTCGGCCTCATGCTGCAGGTCGGAGAAGGGTGCCACCGGCACCGCACACCGCGCCCCACCCGGTTCCAGTACATACACGACGCCACCGTCTGCGAATGCGCTACCCACCGGCACCGTTGGATGGTTGAAGAACTCCCAGGCCAGATACGGGTTCTCCGAAAACGAGGTGAAATCGGTGGTCAGCATGCAATCGCCGACCTTGATCCGCCCCTCGCGCCAATACGCACCCGACGTCTCTCGTCCTCCAACGCCGACCCGGTACAGGCGTACCTGGTTGTCACCGCCCAGCAGCTCCAGCTCTTCGGCCAGGTCATGCACCCTGGCAACGTTGGCGGCCGGCGCGTCTTCCAGCGCCAGCCCGCGCAGCAGGTTGTTGTAGCGCTGTGGCGAATGGGTGTACTGCTTGATGTGGCGCGAATGGAAGCCCAGCTCGTCGCAATACACCCGAAACGGCTGGCCGAAGGCATCCAGGTCGGCTCGTGGCACATGCACCAGTAACCCACGCTGACGGGCCAGGGCCAGGTCCGACACCGCCAGCAGCTCATCGGCCGAGGCCCGCATGTGCAGATCCCAGAACGGTGCCTCCAGCCCCGGCACCACCTGCCCTTCAGCTTGCAGGGTGCGAAGCGAACCGGGCAGGTAGCCCTGTTCCGGGAGCAGTGCCGGTGCATCGGCAAGTCCCGGCGCTTCGAGTACCTCTGCAGCCCTGAGCATCTGCGAGTCGATCAGGATGAACAGCACATCAATGAACGCCGCGCTCCAACCCGCGCGCCGCTGCGCCTGCAGCGGCGCGCGCACTGCCTGATCCACATGCAGGACCAGGCTGCCGACACCGGCGCCCAGCGCCACCCCCGCAAACGGCCACCAGAGCAAGGCTGCTGGCGTCGCAAAGCGCGGGGCGAGCTTGAGGTATTCCATCCACTGGGCCTTTCTCAGCGCGCTGTTGGAGGTGGTGCGTGCCTGGGCATCTCGTACCATCTGGTCAACGGCCGAGCCGTACAAAGCGTCGAACACATCCCCCCGAATCTGTTGCCGATCACGTACCAGAAAGACCGTTGCACTCTGCAACTGATCACAAAGCAGGCCCAAGGCGTCACCGTGATTGGCCAGCGCTGCTGCATCGCCAAGGATATGGGTGATGAAACGCTCGCGGGCAGACTTGTCACGCACTTGCCTGACAACCCAGGCGTTCAGTTGCGCCGTGTTGTCGAACACCTGCAACTCACTGTTACCTTGACCGCAGAGATACAGCGCCTGCCGGCTTCCCGAAAGTGTCAGCCAAAACAGGTCGCGGGCCCTGTAACCACCCAACAGGCAGGGATGCAATGGCGAAACGCTTGCCGGCGCAGCCTTTGTGCGCAACTGCTGCAGCCCCACAGGGAGCGCCCCACCCGGCACGACTGCAGCGCACAACGCCTCCAACTCCTCTGGACGCAACCGGGCACGGGCAACCGCCGCAAGAAAGCCTGCCCGTGCCAGCAAGCAGAAATCCCCGCCGCCATCGCCCCAGAATTTCGTCACCGCTGCCAGATAAGCGGACTGAAAATCCAGCGCCCAGAACGCCTGCTGCACCGTTGCGGGCAGCAGCCTGATTTCGCAGGTTTCGTCATATCGGCCATGAGCCGCATCGACCCTGTAGAAGCCACCGTAAAGACTCAGCAGGTCGCTGTTGGCCTGTTCATCGGCAAGAAAACGGCGCAGGGTCAGTTCACTCAGGGTCATCGAGCGCAGAGGCTTACCCTCGTGCCGCCAGCCGGTGAAGGTGCGGTTGCTGCTGATCACACCACTGAAGCGGTGCCAGAAAATACGGTCAGGGTCCATCCAGTAACCCAGTTGCTCGCGCACGATTTGCCCGGCAGCCTGGCGTGCCAAAGCATGAAGTTCGGGAAAGTTGGCGCTGTAGCGTTCGGCGATGCCTTGCAACGTGCGGGCGGCATCAGGCTGGATAGGTGAAAGTGCGAAGTCTGGCATGGTGTTGACCCTTGGAGCGATTGAAAGGGACATCACTTCAACCCCCTGGACGTGCCAGCGGGCGCCATTTATCCACCACCTCGCGACTCATTTGAGATCAACGCAAGGAACGCTTTACAGCCCGCCAAGCCCTCAGGTTAGAATCAGTTGGCATGCGACCTGCTTGTTCAAGCCGGTCCCCTTTCTGCTTTTCCCCGGAGTACCGCCTTTGGATGCGTCCACCATCAATAGCCTGTTCTTGATCGGCGCATTGCTGGTAGGTGCAAGTATTCTGGTCAGCTCACTGTCATCGCGACTGGGCATCCCTATCCTGGTCATCATTCTTGCCGTCGGTATGCTGGCCGGCGTGGATGGTGGCGGCATCATCTTCAACAATTACCCGACCGCCTACCTGGTGGGCAACCTGGCCCTGGCAGTGATCCTGCTCGATGGCGGCTTGCGCACACGGGTGGCGAGTTTTCGCGTGGCCTTGTGGCCGGCCTTGTCGCTGGCCACCGTGGGCGTGCTCATTACCACCGGCCTGACCGGCATGGTCGCCGCCTGGTTGTTCGACCTGAGCCTGATACAAGGCCTGCTGATCGGCGCCATCGTCGGCTCCACCGACGCCGCCGCAGTGTTCTCGCTGCTGGGCGGCAAGGGCCTGAACGAACGGGTCACCGCCACGCTCGAGATCGAATCGGGCAGCAACGACCCGATGGCGGTATTCCTCACCGTCACCCTGATCGAAATGATTGCCAGCGGCCAGACCGGCCTGCACTGGAGCCTGCTCGGCCACCTGATTCGCGAGTTCGGTATCGGCAGCCTGATGGGCCTGGGCGGCGGCTGGCTGATGCTGCAACTGGTCAACCGCATCAACCTGGCCGGCGGCCTCTACCCGATCCTGGTGATCGCTGGCGGCCTGGTGGTGTTCTCGCTCACCAACGCCCTGCACGGCAGCGGCTTCCTCGCGGTGTACCTGTGCGGCCTGGTGCTCGGCAACCGGCCGATCCGCAGCCGCCACGGCATCCTGCACATGCTCGACGGCATGGCCTGGCTTGCGCAGATCGGCATGTTCCTGGTGCTGGGCCTGCTGGTCACCCCCCATGACCTGCTGCCCATCGCCCTGCCGGCCCTGGGCCTGGCCCTGTGGATGATCATCTTCGCCCGGCCGCTCTCGGTGATCGCCAGCCTGCTGCCGTTCAAGGCCTTCCATGGTCGGGAGAAGGCGTTCATTTCCTGGGTCGGCCTGCGCGGCGCGGTACCCATCATCCTCGCGGTGTTCCCGTTGATGGCCGGCCTGCCCGACGCCCAGCTGTTCTTCAACCTGGCGTTCTTCATCGTGCTGGTCTCGCTACTGGTGCAAGGCACCAGCCTGCCGTGGATGGCCAAGCTGCTCAAAGTCACCGTACCACCGGACCCCGCGCCCATTTCTCGTTCGGCCCTGGAAGTGCACATCACCAGTGAGTGGGAACTGTTCGTCTACCGCCTGGGTGCGGAAAAGTGGTGCATCGGCGCCGCCCTGCGCGAGCTGAAAATGCCCGAAGGCACCCGTATCGCGGCCCTGTTTCGTGGCCAGCAACTGCTCCACCCGTCGGGAAGTACCACCCTGGAAGTCGACGATCTGCTCTGCGTGATCGGCCACGAACACAACCTTCCGGCCCTCGGAAAGTTGTTCAGCCAGGCACCGCAGCGCGGCCTGGACTTGCGCTTCTTTGGTGACTTCGTGCTCGAAGGTGACGCAGAACTGGGGGCTGTAGCGGCGTTGTACGGTTTGCAGCTCGATGGCCAGGACCCGCATATGCCGCTCAGTCGCTTCATTGCGCAGAAGGTTGGCGGCGCGCCCGTGGTCGGCGACCAGATCGAATGGAACAACACGCTATGGACGGTGGCGGTGATGGAAGGGAACAAGATCCTCAAAGTGGGCGTCAAATTCCCCGAAGGAACTCGACCCGGCCCCGGACTGTTCCTTTAAACTCCGAACTTCGCCTCTGGTTGCATGAATTTTCTGCCTATGTCCCTGCGCATCTATGTTTGCGCAGCCCTGCTCGGGCTGTGCCTGTCTCTCTCCTTCGCCTGGGCGGCAGAACCGCCGACCAGCGCGTCCATCCAGTCCAGCCTCGACAAGATCGCCGAGCGCAAGCTGCCGGAGGCTGAACAAAAAGCCCTGCAGCAAGTGCTCGAACAGACCCTGACCTTCCTTGGCAACAAGGAAGACAGCGAGAAAAAACTCGCCGCGCTCAAGCAGCAGCTCAGCGATGCACCGAACCAGACCCGCGAGAACCAGCGCGAACTGGCCAAGCTCAATGCCAGCAAAGTGATCCCCGTGGCCCAGCGCTACGCAGCGATGAGCGTGCCTCAGCTGGAGCAGATGCTGGCCGAGCGGACCACCCAACAGGGCGAGCTGCAAAAGGCGCTGTCTGAAGCCAACAGCCTGACCATCACCTCTCAGACCCGTCCGGAGCGGGCCCAGGCCGAGATCAGCGCCAACCAGACCCGCGTCCAGCAGATCAACAACAGCCTCAAGATCGGCAAGGATGGCGGCAAGCCGCTGACGCCCGACCTGCGCAACCAGCTCAACGCCGAGCTCGCTGCAATCAACGCCCTGACCCTGCTGCGTCGCCAGGAGCTGGCCGGCAACAGCCTGCTGCAGGACCTGGGCAACAGTCAGCACGACCTGTTGATAGAACGCGCCGCTCGAATGGAGCAAGAGATCCAGGACCTGCAGACGCTGATCAACCAGAAGCGCCTGGCCCAGTCGCAGCAAACCGTTACCGAGCAGTCCCTCGAAGCCCAGAAAGCCGGCGGCAGCACCTTGCTGGCTACCGAGAGCGCGGCCAATCTCAAGCTCTCGGACTACCTGCTGCGCAGCACCGACCGCCTCAACGAGCTCACCCAGCAGAATCTCAAGACCAAGCAGCAGCTCGACAGCCTCACCCAGGCCGACCAGGCCCTGGACGAGCAGATCAGCGTGCTCAAGGGCAGCCTGTTGCTGTCCAAGATCCTCTACAAGCAAAAGCAGGCGCTGCCGCACCTGAAGGTCGACCGCGACCTGGCCGACCAGATCGCCGATATCCGCCTGTACCAGTTCGAGATCAACCAGCAGCGCGAGCAGATCAGCAGCCCCAGCAGCTATGTCGACAAACTGCTGGCCAACCAGCCCCAGGAGGACGTCACCCCGCAACTGCGCAAGGCCTTGCTGGAAGTGGCGATCACCCGTAGCGACCTGCTGGAGCGACTGAACCGAGAACTGAGCGCCCTGCTCAATGAATCCATCACCCTGCAGTTGAACCAGAAGCAATTGCTGAGCACCGCCCAGAGCCTGCGCACCACCCTCGATGAGCAGATGTTCTGGATTCCCAGCAACAAGCCGCTGGACATCGAATGGCTGCGCGCCGTCCCCGAGCGCTTGCAGAAACAGGTGGTCAGCCTGCCGTGGGTCTCCGGCGTGAAAGAACTGGCCGACGGCCTGACCCAGCGGCCGTTGCTGTTCCTGCCCTTGTTGCTGCTGATCGGCGCCCTGCTGTGGCGACGCAAGTACCTGTATGCCCGCCTGAACAAGGTTCACCAGGACGTTGGCCACTTCAAGCGCGACAGCCAGTGGCACACACCCCAGGCAATCCTGGTCAATATCCTGCTGGCCATGCCGCTGAGCCTGGGCCTGGCCTTGTGCGGCCTGGCCCTGCAGATCGACGCCCGTGGCCAGAACGCCAACCTCGGCGCGGCCCTGCTGCAGATCGCCCAGGCATGGCTGGTGTTCTACACCGCCTACCGGATCCTGGCGCCAGGCGGCGTGGCCGAGCTGCATTTCCGTTGGGAAAAGCCCCAGGTCGAGTTCCTGCGCGGCTGGATCCGTCGCCTCGGCACCGTGGTGCTGGCCCTGGTCGGCGTGGTGGCGGTAGCTGAACACCAACCCTCGGCGCTGGCCGACGATGTGCTGGGCATCGGCGTGGTGCTGACCTGCTACGCCCTGATGGCCTGGCTGCTCAGCCGCCTGCTGCTCAGCAGCCCGACCCACCAGAACACCTCGCTGTTTCGCAAGTTCGTCGGCGTGGCCTTCACCATCCTGCCAGTGGCCTTGTTCATCGCCGTGTGCTTTGGCTACTACTACACCGCGCTCAAGCTCACCGACCGCCTGATCGACACCCTGTACCTGCTGATGTTCTGGCTGGTGATCGAGGCCGCCTTCGTTCGCGGCCTGGCCGTGGCGGCGCGGCGCCTTGCCTACCAGCGGGCACTGAGCAAGCGCCAGCAGACCACCAAGGAAGGGCTCGATGGCGAGGTCATCGTCGAAGAGCCGACCCTGGACATCGAACAGGTCAACCAGCAGTCCCTGCGCCTGATCCGCCTGGCCCTGCTCGGCGGCTTCATCGCGGCGCTGTATTGGGTCTGGTCCGACCTGATCAGCGTGGTGGCCTACCTCGATAACATCACCCTGTACGAGTACACCAGCGGCACGGGCGCAGCCATGAGCATGGTGCCGATCAGCCTCAGCGACCTGCTCGGCGCGCTGGTGATCATCGGTATTACCATCGCCCTGGCCGGCAACTTGCCGGGCTTGCTCGAAGTGCTGGTGCTGTCACGCCTGAATCTGGCCCAGGGCAGCGCCTACGCCACCACCACGTTGCTCTCCTACGTGATTGCCGGCGTCGGCTTCGTCTCCACCCTGTCGGCCCTGGGCGTGAGCTGGGACAAGTTGCAGTGGCTGGTCGCCGCACTGTCGGTGGGCCTTGGTTTCGGCATGCAGGAGATCTTCGCCAACTTCATCTCCGGCATCATGATCCTGTTCGAGCGTCCGGTGCGGATCGGCGACACCATCACCATCGGCAACCTCTCCGGTACAGTGAGCAAGATCCGCATCCGCGCCACCACCATCACCGACTTCGACCGCAAGGACATCATCGTCCCCAACAAGACCTTCATCACCGGGCAACTGATCAACTGGTCGCTGACCGACACCATCACCCGGGTAACGCTCAAGCTCGGCGTCGACTACGGCTCGGACCTGGACCTGGTGCGCACCCTGCTGCTCAAGGCGGCCAACGACAACCCGCGGGTGCTCAAGGAGCCGGAGCCGATTGTCTACTTCCTGAACTTCGGCGAGAGCACCCTGGACCACGAACTGCGCATGCATGTGCGTGATCTGGGCGACCGCAACCCGGTGCTCGACGAGATCAACCGCTTCATCAACAAGGAGTTCAAGAAGCAGAAGATCAATATCTCGTTCCGCCAGATGGAGATCTACCTGAAGAACATGCAGGGCCAGGAGTACAAGATGGTTCCGGTCGAAAGCCTGGACAAGACCGTACTGCCGCCGGTCCCCGACGCCAGCAAGCCTGGCGACGACGCACCCGCCAAGCCGGCCTGACTGGACGCCAACGGCCATACCCTTGCAGAATGATCGGATATTCTGCTGGAGATGGCCGTTGAAAGCCCTCGACGAACTGACCTTCGACAACCGCTTCGCCCGCCTGGGCGATGCGTTCTCAACTTCCGTGCTGCCCGAGCCGATCGCCGAACCACGCCTGGTGGTAGCCAGCGACTCGGCCATGGCACTGCTCGACCTGGACCCCACCGAAGCGCACTCCCCGGTATTCGCCGAGCTGTTTGGCGGGCACAAACTGTGGAGCGAGGCCGAGCCTCGGGCCATGGTGTATTCCGGGCACCAGTTCGGCTCGTACAACCCACGCCTGGGTGATGGCCGCGGCCTGCTGCTGGGTGAGGTGTACAACGACGCGGGCGAGCACTGGGACCTGCACCTCAAGGGCGCAGGCCAGACCCCTTATTCGCGCATGGGCGATGGCCGTGCCGTCTTGCGTTCCTCGATTCGCGAGTTCCTGACCTCCGAAGCCCTGCATGCCCTGGGCATCCCGAGCAGTCGCGCCCTGTGCGTGATCGGTTCGAGCACCCCGGTATGGCGCGAAACCCAGGAGCGCGCCGCCATGCTGTTGCGCCTGGCGCCAAGCCACGTGCGCTTCGGACACTTCGAGTACTTCTACTACACCCGCCAGCCCGAGCAGCAAAAGCAGCTTGCCGAGCATGTGCTGAGCCTGCACTTTCCCGAATGCCAGACCGAGCCCGAGCCGTACCTGGCGATGTTTCGCAGCATCGTCGAGCGCAATGCCGAGCTGATTGCACTGTGGCAGGCGTATGGCTTCTGCCATGGGGTGATGAACACCGACAACATGTCGATCCTGGGCATTACCTTCGACTTCGGCCCGTTCGCCTTCCTCGACGATTTCGATGCCAACTTCATCTGCAACCACTCCGACGACCAGGGCCGCTACAGCTACAGCAACCAGGTACCCATCGCCCACTGGAACCTCAGCGCCCTGGCCCAGGCCCTGACGCCGTTCATCAGTGTCGAGGCGCTCAAGGACACCCTGGCGCTGTTCCTGCCACTATACGAAGCCCACTACCTGCACCTGATGCGCCGTCGCCTGGGGCTGACCGTGGCAGAAGACGACGACAAGCAGCTGATCGAACGGCTGTTGCAGTTGATGCAACCGGGCGCGGTGGACTACACCCTGTTCTTCCGCAAATTGGGCGACCAGAGCGCCGAGCACGCGCTGCGCGTGGTTCGCGACGACTTCATCGACCTGGCAGGTTTTGATCGCTGGTCGCAGGACTACCTGGCACGTGTAGCCCGTGAACCCGGCAATGCCGAAGGCCGGCGCGAGCGGATGCATGCCGTCAACCCGCTGTACATCCTGCGCAACTACCTGGCCCAGCGCGCCATCGAGGCGGCTCAAAGCGGCGACTACGAAGAAGTGCGGCGCCTGCACCAGGTGCTATGCAAGCCGTTCGAAGAACAGCCGGGAATGCAAGCCTATGCCGAGCGCCCGCCCGAGTGGGGCAAGCACCTGGAAATCAGCTGCTCATCCTGAATGCAAGGCCGCCCCACTGAACCAACCGGAGCCCCCGATGACCGAACCCCTGCTGATCCCCTGCCCCCACTGCAACGGCCTGAACCGCATCCCCGGCGAGCGCCTGGGCGACGCGCCAAAATGCGGCCGCTGCAAAAGCCCGGTACTGCTGAACGCACCTTTCGAGCTCAAACAGGGCGACTATCCCAGCCAGATCAAGGGCGACCTGCCGCTATTGATCGATGTGTGGGCCGATTGGTGCGGACCGTGCAAATCCTTCGCGCCGATATTCGAACAAGCGGCGAGGCAATTGAGCGGCCGCTGCCGCCTGGCCAAGCTGGACAGCGAGGCCAATCAGCAGTTGGCGGGGCAGTTGGGGATTCGTTCGATTCCCAGCCTGATCCTGTTCAGGAATGGCCGGGAAGTGGCGCGCCAGAGCGGTGCGTTTCCACTTCAGCAGTTGCTGGAGTGGCTGCGTAGCCAGGGGATTTGAAGGCCATCGCGGGGCAAGCGCGCTCCTCCGGTAGGAGTGGGCCTGCCCCGCGGTGTGGTCTAGGCGTTCTCTTCCAGCAGCGCATGCAACTCGACGAACTGCTGGGTCAATTTGTGTCGTGGCTCCAGGTGAATCAACGGCAGGTTGGCCTCGTGTGATTCACGCATCTTCACCGAACTGTTGAGGTACACCGGCAACACCGGCAGGCCTTCGGCCAACAACTCGTCGAGCATCTGCTGGGGCAGACTGGCACGGGCCTGGAACTGATTCACGACGATGCCCTCAACTTGAAGGTCTTCGTTGTGATCGTCTTTGAGTTCTTCGATCTCAGCCAGCAGGCCATACAGCGCCTGGCGGGAGAAACTGTCGCAATCAAAAGGAATCAATACGCGATCTGCCGCGATCAATGCGGAAACCGCGTAAAAGTTCAAAGCAGGCGGCGTATCCAGGTAGATCCGATCGTAATCTTCGCTCAGCTCATCGAGCAGTTTGCGCAGCTTGTTGATCTTGTGCTTTGCCTCGAGCTTGGGCTGCAGGTCGGCGAGCTCGGCGGTGGCGGTCACCACATGCAGGTTGTCGAAGGGTGTTTCGTAGATATCGACCTTGTTCTTCTTGGCAAACGGGCCCGACGACAGGGTCTGCTTGAAGAAATCGGCAATCCCCATGGGAATGTCGTCGCCCGTGAGCCCGGTAAGGTACTGGGTCGAGTTCGCCTGGGCATCCAGGTCGATCAGCAAGGTTCGATAGCCTTCATTGGCACTCACTGCTGCCAGGTTGCAGGCAATGCTCGACTTGCCCACGCCACCTTTCTGATTGAACACCACGCGCCGCATGGAATGACCTCCGTGTATCAGGGAATGACCGAGTATGTGGCGCCGACGCCAGCTTGACCAGCGCCGCGTGATCAAGATGTCGAGGAATCGACCGACAACCGTTTACTACCGTCTGTCGGGAAAAATCAGGCTAATCTGACGAAGCAGATCCTTCGAGGTCTTTTACAGGCGGGCGAATTTGCAACCAGCATTTGCTACCCGCCAGCGTCACCGGGATAATGCGCGCCACTCGGTTCTAGCGCCAAAACCTGCCGGTTCATCAGCTGCGACACCCTTGGCAAGGCAGTCCCTCAGGGCGGGAAACAAGATCGTGATCACATTCGACATCAGCCAGTGGCGAGCCTGGGCGCCAGGCTTGCAGAGGACTGCCGACTGGCAGCGCTGGAGCCAGGACAGCCAGGCCTTTGCGCCCACCGACCAGGCGCCGGATGTAGCGTTTTTGCCCGCCATGCAACGTCGCCGCCTGAGCCACCTGGCGCGCATGGCTTTCGCCGTCGGCTGGCCCTTGGCCGAAGGGTTGCAGGACCTGCCACTGGTGTTTGTCTGCCGGCATGGCGAGACCCCGCGCACCTTTGCCATCCTCAGCGACCTGGCCCGGGAACAGCCGCTCTCGCCCACCCAGTTCAGCCTCTCGGTGCACAACGCCGTGATCGGCCTGTGGTCGATCATGCGCGGGGCTACCTGCGAGATGACCGCCCTTGCCGGCGCCGGTGACGGCTTCGAGCACGGCGTGCTGGAAGCTGCCGGCCTGTTGCACGAAGGCGCACCGGCCGTACTGCTGATCGTCGTCGAAGAATACCCGCCCGAGGCGTACCGCGACCGGGTCCATGACGTGCCGTTCGACTATGCGCTGGCATTGCTGCTGACCCCCGGCAACACCTGGACCCTGACCCAGCAAGGCGCCGCCACCCCGACACCCGGCAATGACCCTCACGCCCTGAGCTGGCTGCGCAGCCTGCTGACAGGCCAGTCCGCCTTCACCCATACCTGGAAGCGCCGCTCATGGACCTGGCGACGCAAGCCTTGAACCGGCCACAGGACAACTACTACTGGCGCTTGCTGGCCACCGCCCTGAGCTTCTGCCTGTTCGGGGCCGGCAGCCTGTGCCTGCGCGTACTGGTTATTCCGCTGCTGGCGTGCCTGCCCGGCGACAGCACCCGCCTTCGCCAGCGAACCCGGCACACCATCAGTTGGCTGTTCTGGCGATTCGTGCGCTTCATGGCTGTCAGCGGCGTGCTGACCTATGAAGTGCGTGGCGCGCGCAAGCTCGGGCGCCCCGGGCAAATGATCCTCGCCAATCATCCATCGCTGATCGACGTGGTGTTTCTGATCGGCCTGGTGCGCCAGGCCAACTGCGTGGTCAAGCAGAGCCTGTTCCACAACCTCTTCACCCGTGGCCCGGTGCGCGCAGCGCAGTACATCAGCAACGACGGCAGCATGGACATGCTCGACAGCGCGGCCGCCGCCCTGCACGATGGGCAGACGCTGATCATCTTCCCCGAAGGCACGCGCACACCGCCCGGCCAGGCTCCGGCCTTTCATCGCGGCGCAGCCGCAATCGCCCTGCGCGGTGCGAAGATCATCACACCGGTGACCATCAAGGTCAGCCCCACCACCTTGACCAAGGCCGAGCCCTGGTACCGTATCCCGCTGCGCCGGGTGCACTTCTGCCTGCAGATCGGCGAGGATATCGACCCGCAGGCGTTCGTAGCCGTGGGGCCCGCCCCCCAGGCCTCGCGCAAACTCAATGACTATCTGCACCAGTATTTCATCAAGGAGCTCGCCAAAGATGAGCGTCGCACAGCAAGACCTTAACCGTGACATCAAGCTGCTGATCATCGAGGCACTGGGTCTGGAAGACATCGGCGCCCAGGATATCGACGACGATCAGCCCCTGTTCGGCGAAGGCCTTGGCCTGGATTCGGTGGACGCCCTGGAACTCGGCCTGGCCATCCAGAAAAAGTACGGCATCAAGATCGACGCCGACGCCAAGGACACCCGCAACCATTTCACCAGCGTGACCAGCCTCGCCGCTTTCGTCACCGCCAAACAGGCCGCCTGAGACAGCACCATGCAAACCCGCGAAGACATCTTCAACACCCTGCGCGATGCGCTGGTCGAACTGTTCGAACTGGAGCCCGAGCGCATCCGCCTGGACTCGAACCTGTACAAGGACCTGGAAATCGACAGCATCGACGCGGTCGACCTGCTCGATCACATCAAACGCCAAACCGGCAAGAAAATCACCGCCGAAGACTTCAAGGCGGTGCGTACCGTCAATGACGTGGTCGAGGCGGTGTACCGCCTGGTCAGCCCGGCGGCATGAAGCACTTGATCGGCCTTGGCCTGGTCGTGGCCGGTCTGCTGTACCCCTTTGCGGTGTATTTCGGCATGGCCCATTTTGCCCCCTGGCAATTCGGCCTGTTGCTGGCAGCGCTGTGGCTGGCCCGCTCGCTGAGCGAACCACGCCGGCCTGGCGGCCACTGGATGGCAACGGTTGCCATCGGCTTCTGTGCTGTGCTGGCGCTGCTCGACAGCCCGGCGCTGCTGCGCTGGTACCCGGTACTGATCAACGCCTGCCTACTCGGCCTGTTCGGCCTGAGCCTGAAGTTCGGCCCGCCCGTGGTCGAGCGCCTGGCACGGCTGCGGGAACCCGAGCTGCCGGACGCCGCCATCCGCTATACCCGCCAGGTCACCCAAGTGTGGTGCGTGTTCTTCCTGGCCAACGGCCTGGTTGCCATGGCGCTGACGCTGTGGGCGCCGCTGAGCTGGTGGACCCTGTACAACGGCCTGATCGCCTATGGCTTGATGGGTCTGCTATTTGCCATTGAATGGCTGGTAAGGCAACGCGTGCGAGGACGTTCATGACCTGGTTGAACCTTGAGCAACTCCTGCACCCGGCACCTGCGCCGCGCCCGGTCACCTTCGACCCGGCGCTGGAGCATGCCACGCTCTGCGGCCAGGCCCTGCAACTGGCCGCAGGCCTTCGGCGCCGTGGGGTGCGCCGCCTGGCCGTACACCTGGAAGATGCCGCCGAGCTGGCCATCGCCCTGCTCGGGGCCTGGCGCGCCGGCGTGCAGGTGCTCCTGCCCGCCGACCTGCAGCCCCAGACCCGCCTGCGCTGGCACGACGCCGTCGACCTGTGGATCAGCGACCAGGCGCAGGACCAGGCACTCGAAACGCTGTACGAAACGCCCCTGACTGCCGCCGACCTCGACCTGGACACCTGCCACCTGAGCCTGTGTACCTCCGGCTCCAGTGGCGAGCCCAAGCGCATCGACAAGACCCTGCGTCAGCTGGCCAACGAAGTACTGGCCCTGGAGCACTGCTGGGGCGCCGAACTGGGCAGTGCCTGCATCATCGGCAGCGTCGCCGCCCAGCACATCTACGGCCTGCTGTTTCGCGTGCTCTGGCCGCTGTGTGCCGGGCGCCCGTTCCTGCGTCGTCAATTGCCCTTCCCCGAAGACCTTCAGCGTGCCAGCCGCCAGCATCCGGCCTTTGCCTGGGTCGCCAGCCCCGCCCTGCTCAAGCGCATGGGTGACAACCTCGACTGGCCGGCCCTGAGCCAGGTACGCCGGGTGTTTTCCTCCGGCGGCGAATTACCCGCAGGTGCCGCACACGTCTTGCAGCAACGCCTGGGGCAGTGGCCAACGGAGATTCTCGGCAGTTCCGAGACGGGCGGCATCGCCTGGCGCCAGGGCGACAACCTGTGGCAGCCGTTCGCCGGGGTGCGCCTGGGGCAGAACGCCGACGGCGCATTGCGCATCGAGTCGCCCTACCTGCCCGTCGGCCATGTCGAGCAAAGCGCCGACGCCGTCGAATTCGCCGCCGACGGACGCTTTCGTTTGCTCGGGCGCCTGGATCGCATCGTCAAACTCGAAGAAAAGCGCATCTCGTTGCCCATGCTGGAAAAGGCCCTGCTCGAACATCCCTGGGTAGCGGATGCGCGGCTTGCCGTGGTCCAGGAAAGCCGTGCCTCGCTGGGCGCCTTGCTGGTGCTCAGCGCGGCCGGGCTGCATGCCTTGCGCAACCTGGGACGACGGGCGATCACCGAAGGCTTGCGTACGCACCTGGGCCAGCATTGCGAAACCCTGGCCCTGCCCCGACGCTGGCGCCTGCTGCGTCAACTACCCTTCAACAGCCAGGGCAAGCTGCCCCAGGTCGAGGTCGAAAGCCTGCTGATGGCTCCACGCCCAACCGGTCCCGAGGTCATCAGCCAGGCCCGGCATGGCACCGAACTGCACCTTGAGGTGGCGGTGTCGGCGGATCTGGCCTACTTCAACGGCCACTTTCCACAGACACCGGTACTACCGGGGGTGGTGCAGGTGGACTGGGCCATCGAACTGGGCCAGGTCCTGCTGGACTGTCCTCGACGCTTTGTCGGCATGGAAGTGATCAAGTTCCAGCGCGTGGTACGCCCCGGTGACCTGCTGGTGCTGCAGCTGCGATTCGACAGCGAGCGCGGCAAGCTCTATTTCACCTACAGCAACGCCGGTGAAACCTGCTCCAGCGGCCGCATCGTGCTGGAGGCCATCGGTGCATAGGCCCTGTGCGGTGATCCCGGTCTACAACCATGAACGCGCCGTACCGACGGTGGTCGCCGAACTGCTCGCTGCGGGCCTGCCCTGCGTGCTGGTCGACGATGCCAGCAGCCCTGCCTGCACTGCGGTGCTGCACCAACTGGCCGAGCACGAGCGGGTGCACCTGGTGTCACTTGCGGTCAACCAGGGCAAGGGCGGCGCCGTCATGGCCGGCCTGCGCGAGGCGGTGCACCTCGGCTTTACCCATGCCCTGCAGGTGGACGCCGATGGCCAGCACGACCTGGCCGATGTGCGCGGTTTTCTCGAACACTCCGAGGCGTACCCGCAGGCGCTGATCTGCGGCTACCCACAGTTCGACGCCAGTGTGCCCAAAGGCCGGCTGTATGCCCGCTACCTCACCCATGTGTGGGTGTGGATCAACACCCTGTCCCTGCAGATCCGCGACTCTATGTGCGGCTTTCGCGTCTACCCCCTGACGCCCGTGCTGGCACTGATCGATTCGGTGCAGTTGGGCAAGCGCATGGACTTCGACACGGAAATTCTCGTGCGCCTGGCCTGGCGCAACCAGCCGATGCGCTGGCTGCCGACGCGGGTGCACTACCCGGCCGACGGCCTGTCGCACTTTCGCCTGGTCCACGACAACGCGCTGATTTCACGGATGCACGCCAAGCTGTTCTTCGGCATGTTGCTGCGCGCCCCGGTGATTCTCTGGCGGCGGTGGCTGGCATGAGGCGCAGTGAACAGCACTGGGCCGAGCAGCAGGAACGGGGCAGCTTCTGGCTGATGAAACTGACCGCCCTGGGCACCCGGCTGCTGGGCCGGCGGCTGCTCAGCCCGATCCTCTATGGCGTGGTGCTGTACTTCTTCTTGTTCGGCCGACGAGCCCGTCGCAGCGCCTGGCAGTACCAGCAGCGCCTGGCCGATTGGAGCGCACGCCCCGACTTGCGCCCCAGCCACAGGCGGGTGTTCGGCCAGTTCATGGCGTTTGCCGATGCCTTGCTCGACAAGCTCGACGTCTGGAATGGCAAACTGCGCCTGGAGCAGATCGAGATCATTGACCCGGCCCAACTGCGCCAGCAGTTGCGCGGCGAGCGCGGACAGATGCTGGTCGGCGCCCACCTGGGCAACCTTGAAGTCTGTCGCGCCCTGGCCGAGCTGGGCGAACAGGTCACCATGAACGTACTGGTGCACACCAAGCATGCCGAGCGCTTCAACCGCCTGCTCGGCGAAGCCGGGGCCAGCCACCTGCGCCTGATCCAGGTCAGCGAGCTTGACCCGGCGATCATGCTGCAACTGAGCGAACGCCTGGAGCGCGGCGAATGGCTGGCGATTGCCGGTGATCGCGTCCCGCTGCACGGCGCGCGTACCGTGGAGGTAGACTTCCTCGGTCACCCGGCAGCATTTCCCCAAGGCCCGTGGCTGTTGGCCGGCCTGCTCAAGTGCCCACTCAACCTGCTGTTCGGCCTCAAGCAGCAAGGACGCTACCAGGTGACGCTCGAACCCTTCGCCAGCGCCATCGAATGGCGCCGTGGCCAGCGCGAGCAGGTAATCGCCGACTGGGCCGGCCGCTACGCCGAACGCCTGGGGCACTACTGCCTGCAAGCGCCGCAGCAATGGTTCAATTTCTACCCTTTCTGGAAGACCGATGACGATGCCCGTGCATGAGCCTGTGACCTTCGGCGAGTCGCCGCTTGCGATCGAAGACGTTCTGGCCCTGGCCCACCACCAGGCCCCAACACGCCTGCAGGACGACACCCCCTACCGTGCCCGCATCGCCCGTGGCGCGCAGTTTCTCGACACCTTGCTACACAAGGAAGGGGTGATCTACGGCGTTACCACCGGCTATGGCGACTCGTGCGTGGTGGCAGTGCCGCTGGAGCATGTCGAGGCCCTGCCCCGGCACCTGTTCACCTTCCACGGCTGTGGCCTGGGGCGGATGCTGGATGCGCCTTCGACCCGTGCGGTGCTGGCCGCGCGGTTGCAGTCGCTTTGCCAGGGAGTGTCGGGGGTGCGGGTGGAACTGCTGGAACGCTTGCAGGCCTTCCTGGCCCACGACATCTTGCCGTTGATTCCGGAAGAAGGCTCGGTGGGCGCCAGCGGCGACCTGACGCCGCTGTCTTATGTCGCCGCGACCCTGTCGGGGGAACGCGAGGTCATGTACCACGGCGAGCGCCGCAGCGCCGCGGACGTCCACCGTGAAATGGGGTGGCAGCCTTTGGTGCTACGCCCCAAGGAGGCCCTGGCGCTGATGAACGGCACCGCCGTGATGACCGGCCTCGCCTGCCTGGCCTTCGCCCGCGCCGACTACCTGCTCAAGCTGGCCACCCGCATCACGGCCCTGAACGTGGTAGCCCTGCAGGGCAATCCGGAGCACTTCGACGAGCGCCTGTTCGCCGCCAAACCGCACTCCGGGCAGATGCAGGTCGCCGCGTGGCTGCGCCAGGACCTGGCCATCGACGCCCCCACCGCGCCGCTGCACCGCTTGCAGGACCGCTACTCGCTGCGCTGCGCGCCGCATGTGCTGGGCGTGCTGGCCGATAGCCTGGGCTGGTTGCGCGGCTTCATCGAGACCGAACTCAACAGCGCCAACGACAACCCGATCATCGACGCCGAGGCCGAACGGGTGCTGCACGGCGGGCATTTCTACGGCGGGCACATCGCCTTCGCCATGGACAGCCTGAAGACCCTGGTGGCCAATGTCGCCGACCTGCTCGACCGCCAGTTCGCCCTGCTGGTGGACGTGCGCTACAACCACGGCCTGCCCAGCAACCTGTCGGGCGCCAGCGCCGAACGGAGCATGCTCAACCATGGCTTCAAGGCCGTGCAGATCGGCGCCAGCGCATGGACCGCCGAAGCCCTCAAGCAGACGATGCCGGCCAGCGTGTTCTCCCGCTCCACCGAGTGCCACAACCAGGACAAAGTGAGCATGGGCACCATCGCTGCCCGTGATGCCTTGCGTGTACTGGAGCTGACCGAACAGGTGGCCGCCGCCACCTTGCTGGCAGCCCACCAAGGGGTATGGCTACGCAGCCGCGAGGCCGAGGCCCGCGAACTGCCACCGGCCCTGGCCGCCATGCACCAGGAACTGCTGGGCGACTTCGCCCCGGTCATCGAGGACCGCGCGCTCGATAGCGACCTGCGCCTGTGCCTGACCCGAATTGCCGAACAACACTGGAGGCTGCATGCGCAGTAAGGGAGTGCTGCACGTCGACACCGAAGTGCAGGTGCCGTTTTTTGATGTCGACAGCATGCAGGTGGTCTGGCATGGCCACTACGTCAAATACCTCGAGGTGGCGCGTTGTGCGCTGCTCGACCGGCTCGACCACAACTACCTGCAGATGCGCGACTCGGGCTATATGTGGCCAGTGATCGACCTGCAACTGCGCTACGTGCGCGGGGCCGTGTTCGGCCAGCGCCTTAACGTGCGCGCAAGCCTGGTGGAATGGGAGAGCCGCCTGAAGATCAACTACCTGATCAGCGACGTCGTCACCGGCGAGCGCATGACCCGCGCCAGCTCGGTCCAGGTGGCGGTAGACATCGCCAGCGGCGAGATGCAGCTGGCCTCGCCCCAGGCCATGCTCGATGCCGTGGCCAGGGTGCTCGCATGAAAGCCCTGCTGCGCAGCCTGCTGTGCGCCACTCTAATGCTCGCCGCCGGCCTGGCCCAGGCGTTTGGCCTGGATGAGCTGAGCAAGCAGCTCGGTGAGCCGGCAGTGGTCAAGGGCCCGTTCATCCAGGAAAAACACCTGCGCGCCCTGCCCCAGCCCCTGGTGAGCAAGGGTCAGTTCGTCCTGGCCCGCGATCACGGTTTGCTCTGGCTGCTGCAAGCGCCCCTCAAGCAGGACTACCGCCTCGACGCCCAGGGCATCTCGCGCCGTGATCCGGATGGCTGGCAGACGCTGCCGAACAAGAGCGCCGGGGCCGAGCAGAACCGGTTGTTCTTCGCCGTGCTGCAAGGTGACAGCAGCGGCCTGCAGCGCGACTTCGAGCTCAGCCTGCAAGGCGATGCGCAGCACTGGCAACTGCGCCTGACACCCCGCTCGATGCTGCTCAAGCAAGTGTTCAAGCAGATCGACATCGACGGCGGCCAATTTGTGGAGCGCATCCAGATGCTCGAAACCCAGGGCGACAGCACGGTGTTGCGCATGCCCGCGAGCAGCAGCGCCAATGCACTGAGTGACACGGAGCGCCGCGACTTTGCCAAGTGAGCGCGTGTTGCCACGACTGTTCCTGGTGCTGCTGGTAGCGGTCCTGGCCCTGGCCGGCTGGCAGTGGCATCGCGGCGCGCCCCTCAATGCCGACCTGATGACCCTGGTACCCGGCGCCGCCCAGGACCCACTGGTAAAACGCGCGGAACAACGCATGCAGGCGCCGCTGAACCGCGAGATGCTGGTGCTGGTGGGGCACCCGCAACGCGACCAGGCCATTGCCGTTGCCAGGCACCTGGGTGAGCAGTGGCAGGCCAGCGGCGTGTTCACCAAGGTGCAATGGAACGTGCAGGCCGACCTGCAGGCAGTACGGGCACAACTGCTGCAAGGCCGCCTGGCGATGCTGTCGCGCGACGACCGCCAGGCCCTTATCGACGACCCACAGGGTTTTCTCGAAGAGCGCGTGCAAAGCCTCTACGACCCGTTTGCCGGCATGAGCCTGGTGCCCAGCCAGGACGACTGGCTGGGCCTGACCGCACGCATCCAGCGTAGCCAGCCACGCCCTGCTGCCGTGCAACTGGACACCGCCAGCGGTGCCCTGCTGGCCGAGGCCGACGGCCAGACCTGGGTGTTGCTGCGGGCCCACACCCAGGGAAATGCCTTCGATGTGCACCTGCCGATGCAAGTGGCTGCCTTGCTCGACAGCAGCCGCCGGCAAGCCCACGCACAAGGCGCCACGTTGCTGGCTGCAAGCGGCCTGTTGTACGCCGCCAACGGCCAGCGCCAGGCCAGCCAGGAAATCACCTGGGTCGGTGGCGGCGCTACGGTCGGCATCGTGCTGCTGTTGCTGCTGGCATTCCGGCGCCTGCGCGTGCTGCTGGCACTGGTGCCGGTGATGGTCGGCATGCTGTTCGGCGCGGTGGCCTGTGTTGCTCTGTTCGGCCAAATGCATGTGATCACCCTGGTACTGGGTTCCAGCCTGATCGGCGTGGCGGTGGACTATCCGCTGCACTACCTGTCGAAAAGCTGGAGCCTGCGACCCTGGCAGGCCTGGCCAGCCCTGCGCCTGACCCTGTCGGGGCTGAGCCTGAGCCTGGTTACCAGTTGCATCGGCTACCTGGCGCTGGCCTTCACCCCCTTTGCCGCGCTGACCCAGATCGCCGTATTCTCCGCCGCCGGCCTGCTCGGCGCCTACCTCAGTGCGGTGTGCCTGCTGCCGGCGCTGCTCAAGGGCATGAACCTGCAACCGGCGCAGTGGCCGCTGCAGGTTGCGCAGTGGCTGATGGACCTGCGCAGCCGGCTGCTGGCCAAGGTGCCCAGCCCGGCCCTGCTCGGCCTGATGCTCCTGTTTTGCGCCGCCGGCCTGTGGCAGCTGGACAGTCGTAACGATATCCGCCAGTGGGTCGACGGCTCGCCGCAACTGCTCGATGAAGCCCGCGCCGTAGCGCGCATTACCGGCTACCAGCCCACCAGCCAGTTCTACCTGGTGCGAGGCGCCGACCAGGGCGAATTGCTCGATCGCCTGCATGCCCTGGGCGAACGTCTCGACGAGTTGGTCGAAACCGACAAGCTCAAGGGCTACCTGGCGCTTGACCAACTGGTCGCCAGCACCGCCGAACAACAGCAATTGCGCGATGCGCTGGGCAAGCTGCCCGAGCATTGGCAGCCGCTGCTGGCCCTGGGCGTGCCACAAGGCGCGCTGCAGGCCGAGTTGAGTCAGCTGCAGGCACTGCCCCCCCTGGACATCGACCACGCCCTCGGCGGCCCGCTGAGCGAGCCCTGGCGCACCTTGTGGCTGGGCACCGACGACCAGGGGGTTGCAGCCATCGTCAGCTTGCAGGGGCTGAGTGACCCGGCCTTGCTGCAACTGCAGGCCAATGACCTGGCAGGCGTCCAACTGGTGGATCGCCTCGGCGAGTTGAACCGGGTATTCGCCGCCACGCAGATCAGCGCCGCCGAGCTCAAGTTGTTGTCCTGTGCATTGATCGTGGTGCTGCTGATTGTTCCGTTCGGCATGGGTGGCGCCCTGCGTATCGTGGCCCTGCCCTTGCTGGCAGCCTTGTGCAGCCTGGCCAGCCTCGGCTGGCTGGGCCAGCCGCTGACCCTGTTCAGCTTGTTCGGGCTGTTGCTGGTCACCGCCATCAGCGTCGACTACGCCATCCTCATGCACGAACAGATTGGCGGCGCTGCGGTCAGCCTGCTGGGGACCTTGCTGGCCGCTACCACCACGTGGCTGTCGTTCGGCCTGCTGGCGGTGTCCCGTACGCCGGCAGTGAGCAATTTTGGCCTGGCCGTGAGCCTGGGGCTGGTGTTCAGCTTCCTCCTGGCGCCCTGGGCCGCCACCCGCCACAAGGAGCATCCATGACACGCCTGCTGCTGGCATTGGCCTTGGTCCTGCTCGGCGCCTGCACCAGCCAGCCACCGCTGCCCGAACAGCTACCCGCACTGCCGCTGCCGATGCAGTTGCACATCCAGCGCGAGCAGGCCGGGCAACGCCAGGACTGGTTGCTGGTGATCCAGCAAGAGGGCAGCAGCCTGCGTTGGTCGATGCTCGATTTGCTGGGTATTCCCCAGGCGCGGCAATTGCTCGACGATGGCCAGTGGCAGGCTGACGGCCTGTTACCGCCCAACCCGGCGGCGCGGGAACTGTTTGCGGCCCTGCTGTTTGCCCTGACCCCCGACGCGCAGCTGCAACAGCGTTATCCTGAAGCACGCCAGCACGGCCAGCAGCGCTGGCTGGGCGAACGCTGGCGGGTCGACTACCGGCACGCCGACGACTTCACCTTGAACCTTGCGCAGGGCCTGCGTTATCTAGTCGGCCCACTGCCCAGCGAGACCCCGCCATGAGTGCTTTTCTCAATGCCCTGGGCCTGGTCTGTGCCCTTGGGCGCGATCAGGCCGACGTCGCCCGCCACCTGTTCGCCGGCGATTGCACCGGCGTGCGCGAAGAAGACGGCTGGGTGCCGCAGCGCCGCGTCCCGGTTGCGGCTGTACGCGGTGCCCTGCTGCCCTTGCCGGCCGAATTGCAACCACGGCACAGCCGCAACAACCAACTACTGTACGAGGCCTGCCTGCAGATTGCCCCACAGCTTGAACACGCCATTGCCCGTCATGGCCGGGATCGGGTCGCGATCGTTCTGGGCACCAGCACCTCAGGCATTGCCGAGGCGGGCGAAGGCATTGCCCATTACCTGCGCGAGCAGCAGTTTCCGCCCGGCTATGACTACGCCGAACAGGAACTCAGTGCGCCCGCCAGCTTCCTCGCCGACTGGCTGCAGCTGAACGGCCCGGCCTATGTCATCTCGACCGCATGCACCTCCAGTGCCCGCGCGCTGATGAGCGCCCGCCGCCTGCTCGACCTGGGCATGTGCGATGCAGTGATCTGCGGCGGTGTCGACAGCCTGTGCAAGCTCACCCTCAACGGTTTCAGTGCACTCGAGGCGGTCAGCGCAAAACGCTGCAACCCGTTTTCGGTCAACCGCAACGGCATCACCATTGGCGAAGCGGCCGTCGTGTTCCTGATGACCCGCGAGGCGAACCGCGAAGGCCCCACTGTCGCCTTGCTAGGCGCCGGCGCCAGCTCCGATGCGCACCATATCTCGGCGCCCGACCCGCAGGGCAAGGGCGCCTTGCAGGCCATGGCCAAGGCGCTGGACAATGCAGGCCTGCAGCCCGCCCAGATCGACTACCTGAACCTGCACGGCACCGCCACCGCGCACAACGACGCCATGGAGAGCCAGGCGGTGCATGCGCTGTTCGGCAGCCAGCTGGCCTGTTCTTCAAGCAAACCCATGACCGGCCATACCCTGGGTGCAGCCGGCGCACTGGAAGCGGCGTTCTGCTGGTTGAGCCTGTCGGCGCACAACCCCGACGGGCGCCTGGTGCCTCACGTCTGGGATGGCGCCATCGACCCGCAACTGCCGGCCCTGAACCTGGTCGATACCCGCCAGCGCCTACCAGCGGCAGGGCCACGGCGACTGATGAGCAACTCGTTCGCCTTCGGCGGCAACAATGTCAGCCTGATTCTCGGAGACGCGTCATGATCACCTGGCCCCTGGCCGAACTACTGCCCCATGCCGGCGACATGATCCTGATCGATGCGGTCGATACCTTCGACGAGGAGCAGGTGCACACCCACCTGACGGTACGCCCCGACGGGCTGTTCAACCGTGCCGACGGCAGCCTGCCCGCCTGGGTCGGCATCGAGCTGATGGCCCAGAGCGTTGCCGCCTTCGCCGGTTGCCGCGCCCGCGCCAAGGGCAAACCTGCAGGACTGGGCTTTCTGCTTGGCACCCGCAAGTTCGAATGCAATGTCGAGAGCTTTCCCGCCGGCACCGCGCTGCGTATCCATGCCCAACGCTCGCTCGAAGACGAGAACGGCATGGGTGTGTTCGAATGTCATCTGCACGGCCCTGGTATTCATGCCTCGGCCCGATTGAACGTATTCAGCCCGCCGCAGGCGGCCAGCTACCTGGCCGAACCAGGCCCGCAGGAGTCCACCCATGACTGACACCATCCTGGTTACCGGCTCCAGCCGCGGCATTGGCCGGGCCATCGCCCTGCGCCTGGCGCGCGCCGGTTTCGACCTGGTCCTGCATTGTCGCAGCGGCCGCAGCGAGGCCGAGGTCGTTGCCGATGAAGTCCGGGCGTTGGGCCGGCAGGCCCGGGTGCTGCAGTTCGACGTCGCCGACCGCGCAGCCTGCGCCGCCATCCTCAGCGACGATGTCGAAACCCATGGCGCGTACTACGGCGTGGTGTGCAACGCCGGCCTGACCCGTGACGGCGCCTTCCCGGCGCTTAGCGAAGACGACTGGGACCAGGTACTGCGCACCAACCTCGATGGTTTCTACAACGTGCTGCACCCGCTGATGATGCCGATGATCCGCCGTCGTGCCGCAGGCCGCATCGTTTGCATCACCTCGGTGTCCGGCATGATCGGCAACCGTGGCCAGGTCAACTACAGCGCCTCCAAGGCCGGTGTGATCGGCGCCGCCAAGGCCCTGGCCATTGAGCTGGCCAAGCGCAGGATCACCGTCAACTGCGTGGCGCCCGGGCTGATCGACACGGCCATGCTCGATGAGCATGTACCGGTCGATGAACTGTTGAAAATGATCCCCGCCCAACGCATGGGCACCCCGGAAGAAGTCGCAGGTGCGGTGAATTTCCTGATGTCTGCAGAGGCTGCGTACATCACCCGCCAGGTACTGGCCGTCAATGGAGGGCTGTGCTGATGAAACGCGTAGTGGTTACCGGCATGGCCGGCATCACCTCGTTGGGCAGCGACTGGGCGACCATCGCCGGGCACTTCTCCAACCACCGCAGCGGCATTCGCCGGATGCACGAGTGGGACCGCTTCGAGGAGCTCAATACGCGCCTGGCGGGCCCGGTCGATGATTTCGTGGTACCCGACGCCTGGACCCGCAAACAGCTGCGCAGCATGGGCCGGGTGTCGCGCCTGGCGGTGGCGGCGGCCGAGAAGGCCCTGCGCGATGCCGGCCTGCTGGACGACCCGATGATTCGCGACGGTCGCATGGGCGTGGCCTGTGGCTCGTCCACCGGCAGCACCGACGAGATGAAAACCTTCGGCAACATGCTGCTCAATTCGGTCGCCGAAGGCCTGAACGCCAACTCCTACGTGCGCATGATGCCGCACACCACCGCGGCCAACATCAGCATCTTCTTTGGCTTGACCGGACGCCTGATCCCCACCTCCAGTGCCTGTACCAGCGGCAGCCAGGGCATCGGCTACGCCTATGAAGCGATCAAGTTCGGACGCCTGCCGCTGATGCTCGCCGGTGGCGCCGAAGAGCTGTGCCCCACCGAGGCCATGGTGTTCGATGCGCTGTACGCCACCAGCCTGAAGAATGACGCCCCGCAGAGCACGCCCAGCCCCTACGACAGTGGCCGCGACGGCCTGGTGATCGGTGAAGGGGGCGGCATGCTGGTACTGGAAGAACTCGAACATGCCCTGGCCCGTGGCGCATACATTTATGCCGAGATCGTCGGTTTCGGTACCAACGCCGACGGCCAGCACACCACCCGCCCGGAACAGGTGACGATGCGCCGCGCCATGGAGCTGGCCCTCGACGACGCCCAGCTCGCGCCCGACGCCATCGGCTATGTGAATGGCCATGGCACCGCCACCGAGCAGGGCGACATCGCCGAAACCCTGGCCACCAGCAGCCTGTTCGGCCCGCGCATGCCGATCAGCTCGCAAAAGAGTTTCCTCGGTCACACCCTGGGCGCCTGCGGAGCGCTTGAATCGTGGTTCAGCATCGAGATGATGAACAGCGACCGTTACGTACACACCCTCAACCTGGTGAACATCGACCCGCAGTGCGGCGAGCTGGATTACCTGTGCGGCGACTGGCGAGCGATGAGCAACGAGTACGTGATGAACAACAATTTCGCCTTTGGCGGGGTCAATACCTCACTGATCTTCCGTCGCTGGCGCTGAGGCCTCAGCCCTTGGGCGCGGGCGCTTCGCATCCGCTGAGCAACGACACGAACGCCCGGGCCATGGCCGAGGTCGATTGGCGTCGTTGCACCACCCATACCGCTGTCATCGCATCACGGTCGAGCAAGGTCCGGTAGACCACGCCCTCCATGCGCATGCGCTGGAAGGAAGCCGGCAGCACCGACACCCCCAACCCCGCCGACACCAGGCCGATGATGGTCATCGCCTCGCTGGCCTCCTGGGCAAAATGCGGGCTGAAGCCTGCCTGCCGGGCCAGGCTCAGCAACTGCGCGTACAGGCCGCTGCCATAGCTGCGCGCAAAGAACACGAACGGCTCATTGGCCAGCGCCGCCATGTGCAGCCCGCCTTCGCTGCCGCGGGCCAACGGGTGAGTGGCGTTGATGATCGCGACCAGCGGCTCGCGCAACAACTCCGCGGCGACCAGGTTTTCCGGCAGCGCCAGCGGCCGCATCAGGCCGACGTCGATGCTTTCGTCCAACAGGGCGTCGGCCACCGCCTGGCTGCTCATTTCGTTCAGGTTCAGGTGCACGGCTGGAAAACGCTGGCGAAACGTATAGATCGCCGCCGAGATGCTCGAGTTGAACGGCGCCGAGGAGGTGAAGCCGATCTTCATCTCGCCCAACTCGCCCAGTTGCGCGCGACGGGCCACGTCGGCGGCCTTGTCGACCTGCGCCAGCACCCGGCGTGCCTCCTCCAGAAACAGCCGCCCTGCCTCGCTGAGTGCGACCCGACGATTGGTACGCTCGAACAGGCGTGCACCCAGTTCCTGTTCCAAGGCCTGGATCTGTTGGCTCAAGGGTGGCTGGGAGATCCCCAGTTGCTGGGCAGCACGGCCAAAATGCAGCTCTTCGGCCACGGCGATGAAATAGCGCAGGTGTCGCAGTTCCATGGGGCGCTCCAATAGGTCGCAGAACCTCTTAAACAGGTCGAACAATATATTGGAAATGATCATTAGCCAGCTATATGCTTTTTTCACTGCCTGCCAGGTTGTGACGCCCGAGGTCACCCGTGAAAACTGCTGTTGCTCCACTCGCCCACGACATCCCCCCCACCCCCATCGACGCACGCGTCGCGGTTACCGAAAGCTGGATCGAAAAAGGCACCCCAGCCTTTTTGCGCACGGTACTGGCGCTGTTCTGCGGCGGCTTTGCCACCTTTGCGTTGCTCTACTGCGTGCAGCCGATGATGCCCATGCTGTCCAAGGAATTTTCCATCAATGCGGCGCAAAGCAGCCTGATCCTTTCGGTGTCCACCGCCATGCTCGCGGTCGGGCTGCTGATCACCGGGCCGATTTCCGACCGCATCGGGCGCAAGCCGGTAATGGTGGCGGCACTGTTCTGCGCGGCCCTGTGCACGATTGTCAGCGCCCTGATGCCGAGCTGGCAGGCGGTGCTGCTGACCCGGGCGCTGCTGGGCCTGTCGCTCAGCGGGCTGGCCGCAGTGGCCATGACCTACCTGAGCGAAGAGATCCACCCGCAACACATCGGCCTGGCCATGGGCCTGTACATTGGCGGCAACGCCATCGGCGGCATGAGCGGCCGGCTGATCACCGGGGTACTGATCGACTTCGTCAGTTGGCACACGGCGCTGCTGGTCATCGGTAGCCTGGCGCTGATCGCTGCCGTGGTGTTCTGGAAGATACTTCCCGAATCACGCAACTTCCGCCCGCGTTCGCTCAACCCGCGCAGCCTGCTCGAAGGCTTCACCCTGCACTTTCGCGACGCCGGCCTGCCCTGGCTGTTCCTTGAAGCCTTCCTGTTGATGGGCGCCTTCGTCACCCTGTTCAACTACATCGGCTACCGCCTGCTGGCCGAGCCGTATCACATGAGCCAGGCACTGGTGGGCTTGCTGTCGGTGGTGTACCTGTCGGGCATCTACAGTTCGGCGCAGGTCGGCGCCCTGGCCGACAAGCTGGGCCGGCGCAAGGTGTTCTGGGCGACCATCGTGCTGATGTTCAGCGGCCTGCTGATGACCTTGTTCTCGCCCCTGCTGCTGGTGATCGTCGGCATGCTGGTGTTCACCTTCGGCTTCTTTGGCGCACATTCGGTGGCCAGCAGCTGGATCGGCCGACGCGCGACCCACGCCAAGGGGCAAGCGTCATCGCTCTACTTGTTCAGCTACTACGCGGGATCGAGTGTGGCCGGTACGGCCGGTGGGGTGTTCTGGCATCAGGCGGGGTGGAACGGCATCGGGCTGTTCATCGGCAGCCTGCTGGTGATGGCATTGCTGGTGGCGTTGCATTTGAGCCGGTTGCCGGCCAAGGCGTGAGATGCACATCGCGGGGCAAGCCGCTCCTACGGTAGGGGTGGGCTTGCCCCGCGAACAATTTCAGTTGACCACTTCAACCAGATCGACATCGATCTCGCGGCTCATCAACTTCTTCTCGACCTCACCCGTCAACTTGACCTTGGTCTTGTCGTTGAAAGGCACCGCCGGCATGTCTTCCTTGTCGATCTCGACGGTGATGGTGCCGGTGTTGTCCTTGAACTCGAACTTGTCATCGTTGTTCAGTTGCTTGACCACAAAACCCTGCAGTACCACCGGCGTGTCGTCAGCGGCATCGTTGGCGGCGGCAACGGTGGTCACCGGCTGGGCGCCTGGGCCGGTGTAGCCGGCGGCCAAGGCAGCGGTGCTGAACAGGGGGGCAAGCAGCAGGGCAAGGTAACGGGTTTTCATGGTGCAGATCCTGTTTGGGTTTCGATGAGGACAGATTACCCAGGCAGGCTGAATTGAACCTTAACCAGCAAAACGCCCGGCATTGGCCGGGCGCTTTTTGTGCAGCAGTGCTTACTGGTGGTACTGCGCCGACAACTCATGCACGGCGTTGATGAACGCGCCAGCATGCTCCGGATCGACTTCCGGGGTAATCCCGTGGCCCAGGTTGAACACGTGGCCGGAGCCATGGCCGTAGCTGGCCAGGATGCGCCCGACTTCAGCGCGGATGGCCTCAGGCTTGGCGTACAGCACGGTCGGGTCCATGTTGCCCTGCAGGGCGACCTTGTTGCCGACACGCTGGCGGGCCTCGCCGATATCGCAGGTCCAGTCCAGGCCCAGAGCGTCAGCCCCGGCGTCGGCGATGCTTTCCAGCCACAGGCCGCCGTTCTTGGTGAACAGGATCACCGGCACCTTGCGCCCTTCGTGCTCGCGGATCAGGCCGCTGACGATCTTGCGCATGTAGGCCAGGGAGAACTCCTGGTACGCCGCCGCCGACAGGTTGCCACCCCAGGTGTCGAAGATCTGCACGGCCTGGGCGCCGGCCAGGATCTGGCCGTTGAGATAGGTGACGACCGACTGGGCAAGCTTGTCGAGCAGCAGGTGCATGGCCTGCGGGTTGTCGTAGAGCATGGCCTTGGTCTTGCGGAAGTCCTTCGACGAACCGCCTTCGACCATGTAGGTGGCCAGGGTCCAGGGGCTGCCGGAGAAACCGATCAGCGGGACGCGACCGTTGAGCTCGCGGCGAATGGTGCTGACCGCATCCATCACGTAGCCCAGGTCTTTCTGCGGATCGGGGATCGGCAGCGCTTCGATATCGGCCAGGGTGCTGATGACCTTCTTGAAACGCGGGCCTTCGCCGGTTTCGAAGTACAGGCCCTGGCCCATGGCATCGGGGATGGTGAGAATGTCGGAGAAGAGGATCGCAGCATCCAGCGGGTAGCGGTCCAGCGGCTGCAGGGTGACCTCGCAGGCAAACTGCGGGTTCATGCACAGGCTCATGAAATCACCGGCCTTGGCGCGGCTGGCGCGGTATTCCGGCAGGTAGCGGCCGGCCTGGCGCATCATCCACACCGGGGTGACGTCTACGGGTTGCTTGAGCAGGGCGCGCAGAAAACGATCGTTCTTCAAGGCAGTCATGTCGGCATCCGGAAAAAAAGTGCGGGCATTTTCTCAGACACCAACGGAAAAGGCACGGTAAGTACCGTGCCTTTTGTCTATCGACCTGCGGTGGGTCAATAGATTTCTTATTGCATGAGAGCGGATTCCTCCGCGAAGGACTGCGCAGGGGCCGCTTCGCGATCCATCGCGGATGAATCCGCTCCCATTGGGTGGGTCACACTTCCAAGTAATCCAGGATCCCTTCGGCCGCGTTACGGCCTTCGAAGATCGCCGTCACCACCAGGTCAGAACCCCGGACCATATCGCCACCGGCGAAGATCTTCGGGTTGCTGGTCTGGTGCTTGAACGGACCTTTTTCCGGGGCCACGACGCGGCCCTGGCTGTCGGTCTGGATGCTGAACTGCTCGAACCATGACGCCGGGCTTGGACGGAAACCGAAAGCAATGACCACGGCGTCGGCCGGGATGATCTCTTCGGAGCCCGGGATCGGCTCGGGGCTGCGACGGCCACGGGCATCCGGTTCGCCCAGACGGGTCTCGACCACCTTCACGCCTTCGACCTTGTCTTCACCCACGATGGCGATTGGCTGGCGGTTGTAGAGGAACTTCACGCCTTCTTCCTTGGCGTTCTTCACCTCTTTGCGCGAGCCGGGCATGTTCGCTTCGTCACGACGGTAGGCACAGGTGACTGCCTTGGCGCCCTGGCGGATGGAGGTGCGGTTGCAGTCCATCGCCGTGTCGCCGCCGCCCAGTACCACGACCTTCTTGCCCTTCATGTCGACGAAATCTTCCGGCGACTTTTCAAAGCCCAGGTTGCGGTTGACGTTGGCCACCAGGAAATCCAGGGCGTCGTGCACGCCCGGCAGGTCTTCACCGGGGAAGCCGCCCTTCATGTAGGTGTAGGTGCCCATGCCCATGAACACGGCATCGTACTCTTCGAGCAGTTGCTCCATGGAGATGTCCTTGCCCACCTCGGTGTTGAGGCGGAACTCGATCCCCATGCCGGTGAAGACTTCGCGGCGATTGCTCAGCACGGTCTTTTCCAGCTTGAACTCAGGGATACCGAAGGTCAGCAGGCCGCCGATTTCCGGGTTGCGGTCGAACACCACCGGGGTCACCCCGCCACGCACCAGCACGTCGGCACAGCCCAGGCCCGCAGGGCCCGCGCCGATGATGGCTACGCGCTTGCCGGTCGGCTTGACCTTGGACATGTCCGGGCGCCAGCCCATGGCGAAGGCGGTGTCGGTGATGTACTTCTCCACCGAACCGATGGTCACCGCGCCGAAGCCGTCGTTGAGGGTGCAGGCACCCTCGCACAGGCGGTCCTGCGGGCAGACCCGGCCGCACACTTCCGGCAGGGTGTTGGTCTGGTGCGACAGCTCCGCGGCGGCGAGGATGTTGCCTTCGGACACCAGCTTCAACCAGTTGGGGATGAAGTTGTGTACCGGGCACTTCCATTCGCAGTACGGGTTGCCACAGCCCAGGCAGCGGTGGGCCTGTTCGGCCGACTGCTGGGGTTTGAAGGGTTCGTAGATTTCCACGAACTCTTTCTTGCGTTGACGCAACAGTTTCTTCTTCGGATCCTTGCGCCCGACCTCGATGAACTGGAAGTCATTACTCAGACGTTCAGCCATGTTCAAAACCTCATCAAACTCTTCAGGCGCATATCACTGCGGGTTGGCACGGGTGCTGGACAGCAGGTTCTTCAGGTTTGCCGCCTTCGGCTTGACCAGCCAGAAGCGACGCACGTAGTCGTCCAGGTTTTCCCAGAGCTCACGACCCCATTCGCTGTTGGTTTCTTCGACGTACTCGGCCAGCACGCGCGACAGGTGGCTGCGATAAGCCTCCATCGCCTCGCCGCTGATGCGCTGGATCTCGACCAGTTCGTGGTTGAGCTTGTCGACGAAGCTGTTGTCCATGTCCAGCACATAGGCAAAACCACCGGTCATGCCCGAGCCGAAGTTGTAGCCGGTCTTGCCCAGTACGCAGACAAAACCACCGGTCATGTACTCACAGCAGTGATCGCCTGTGCCCTCGACAATCGCATGGGCGCCGGAGTTACGCACCGCGAAGCGCTCGCCTGCGGTACCCGCGGCGAACAGCTTGCCACCAGTGGCGCCGTACAGGCAGGTGTTGCCGATGATGGCGCTGTGCTGGGTAGCGAACGGGCTGCCCGCGGGCGGCACGATCACCAGCTTGCCACCGGTCATGCCCTTGCCGACGTAGTCGTTGGCATCACCTTCGAGGTACATGTTCAGGCCACCGGCGTTCCACACGCCGAAGCTCTGGCCAGCGGTACCCTTGAAGCGGAAGGTGATCGGCGCCTTGGCCATGCCCTGGTTGCCGTGCAGGCGGGCCACTTCGCCAGAGATCCGTGCACCGATGGAGCGGTCGCAGTTGCAGATATCGAGGTTGAACTCGCCGCCGCTGAGGTCGCGAATGGCCGGCAGGGCCATGGCGACCATCTTCTCGGCCAGCACGCCCTTGTCGAACGGCGGGTTGCGGTCGACTTCGCAGAACTGCGGCTTGTCGGCCGGCACGTGCGGGCTGCCCAGCAGCGGGCTGAGGTCCAGGTGCTTTTGCTTCTCGGTTTCGCCGGGGAGCATTTCCAGCAGGTCGGTACGCCCGATCAGTTCGCCGAGGCTGCGCACGCCCAGCTTGGCCAGCCACTCACGGGTTTCTTCGGCCACGTAGGTGAAGAAGTTCACCACCATGTCGACAGTACCGATGTAGTGGTCCTTGCGCAGCTTGTCGTTCTGGGTGGCCACGCCGGTGGCGCAGTTGTTCAGGTGACAGATGCGCAGGTACTTGCAGCCCAGGGCGATCATCGGCGCGGTGCCGAAGCCGAAGCTCTCGGCGCCGAGGATGGCAGCCTTGATGACATCCAGGCCGGTTTTCAGGCCGCCGTCGGTCTGTACCCGGACCTTGCCACGCAGGTCGTTGCCGCGCAGGGTCTGGTGGGTTTCGGCCAGCCCCAGTTCCCACGGGGCGCCGGCGTACTTGATCGAGGTCAGCGGCGAAGCGCCGGTGCCGCCGTCGTAGCCAGAAATGGTGATCAGGTCGGCATAGGCCTTGGCCACACCGGCGGCGATGGTGCCAACGCCGGCTTCCGCCACCAGCTTGACCGAGACCAGCGCCTGCGGGTTGACCTGCTTGAGGTCGAAAATCAGCTGCGACAAGTCTTCGATCGAGTAGATGTCGTGGTGCGGTGGAGGCGAGATCAGGGTCACGCCAGGCACTGCATAACGCAGCCGGGCAATCAGGCCGTTGACCTTGCCGCCAGGCAGCTGGCCACCTTCGCCGGGCTTGGCGCCCTGGGCCACCTTGATCTGCAGCACTTCGGCGTTGACCAGGTACTCGGGGGTCACGCCAAAGCGGCCGGTCGCCACCTGCTTGATCTTCGAGCTCTTGATGGTGCCGTAGCGGGCCGGGTCTTCGCCGCCCTCACCGGAGTTGGAGCGCGCGCCCAGGCGGTTCATCGCCTCGGCCAGGGCTTCATGGGCTTCCGGCGAAAGTGCGCCCAGGGAGATACCCGCGGAGTCGAAGCGCTTGAGGATGGCCTCCAGCGGCTCGACTTCTTCCAGCGCCAGCGGCTGGTCGGCGACCTTGACCTTGAGCAGGTCACGGATCATCGACACCGGGCGCTTGTCGACCAGCGCGGTGTATTCCTTGAATTTCTCGTAGTCGCCCTGCTGCACGGCAGCCTGCAGGGTATTGACCACATCCGGGTTGTAGGCGTGGTACTCGCCACCGTGGACGAACTTGAGCAGGCCGCCTTGCTGGATCGGCTTGCGCGCGCTCCAGGCTTCGGCAGCCAGCAGTTTCTGTTCGTTCTCGATGTCGACGAAGCGCGCGCCCTTCAGGCGGCTGGCAACGCCACGGAAGCTCAGGCCAACAACCTCTTCCGACAGGCCAACTGCTTCGAACAGCTGGGCGCCACGGTAAGAGCCGATGGTCGAGATGCCCATCTTCGAGAGGATCTTCAACAGGCCCTTGGAGATGCCCTTGCGGTAGTACTTGAACACCTCATCCAGGTCACCGAGTACTTCGCCGGTGCGGATCAGGTCGGCCAGCACTTCGTAGGCCAGGTACGGATACACGGCCGAAGCACCGAAGCCGATCAGCACGGCATAGTGATGCGGGTCGCGAGCGGTGGCGGTTTCAACCAGGATGTTGCTGTCGCAACGCAGGCCCAGTTCGGTCAGGCGGTGATGCACTGCACCCACGGCCAGCGAGGCATGCACCGGTAGCTTGCCCGGGGCGATATGGCGGTCGCTCAGCACCAGTTGGGTCTTGCCGCTACGCACGGCTTCTTCGGCCTGGTCGGCGATGTTGCGCACCGCCGCTTCCAGCCCCAGGCTCTCTTCGTAGTTGAGGTCGATCAGCTGACGCTCGAAGCCCGGGCGGTCGAGGTTCATCAGCGAACGCCACTTGGCTGGCGAGATCACCGGCGAGCTGAGGATCACCCGCGAGGCATGCTCCGGGGACTCCTGGAAGATGTTGCGCTCGGCACCCAGGCAGATCTCCAGCGACATCACGATCGCTTCACGCAGCGGGTCGATCGGCGGGTTGGTGACCTGGGCGAATTGCTGGCGGAAATAGTCGTAGGTCGAACGCACGCGCTGGGACAGGATCGCCATCGGCGTGTCGTCGCCCATCGAGCCGACTGCTTCCTGGCCTTGTTCGCCGAGCGGACGCAGTACCTGGTCACGCTCTTCGAAGGTGACCTGGAACATCTTCATGTATTGCTTGAGCTGGTCAGCGTCGTAGCTGGCCACGCCCTGATCGTCACTCAGGTCGGCCTGGATACGCAGGGCATTCTGGCGCAGCCAGCGCTTGTACGGGTGGCGCGACTTGAGGCGGTTGTCGATGGCGTCGGTGTCGAGGATCTGGCCGGTTTCGGTATCCACGGCAAAGATCTGGCCAGGGCCTACACGGCCCTTGGCGATCACGTCCTCGGGCTTGTAGTCCCAGACACCGATTTCCGAGGCCAGGGTGATGTAGCCGTTCTTGGTGGTCACCCAGCGCGCCGGACGCAGACCGTTACGGTCGAGCAGGCAGACTGCGTGGCGACCTTCGGTCATGACCACGCCGGCCGGACCGTCCCACGGCTCCATGTGCATGGAGTTGTACTCGTAGAACGCGCGCAGGTCGGCGTCCATGGTCTCGACGTTCTGCCACGCAGGCGGAATGATCATCCGCACGCCACGGAACAGGTCGATGCCACCGGTAACCATCAGCTCGAGCATGTTGTCCATGCTCGAGGAGTCGGAGCCTACGCGGTTGACCAGCGGGCCGAGCTCTTCGAGGTCCGGGATCAGTTCGTTCTCGAACTTGGTACGACGGGCCTGGGCCCAGTTGCGGTTGCCGGTGATGGTGTTGATTTCGCCGTTGTGGGCGAGGAAGCGGAACGGCTGCGCCAGCGGCCATTTCGGCAGGGTGTTGGTGGAGAAGCGCTGGTGGAACACACAAATGGCGGTCTGCAGGCGCTCGTCACCCAGGTCTGGATAGAAGGCGGCGAGGTCCGCCGGCATCATCAGGCCTTTATAGATAATGGTCTTGTGGGAAAAGCTGCAGATGTAGTGGTCGGTATCAGCGGCGTTGGCCACCGAGGAGCGACGACGGGCGCTGAACAGCTTGATGGCGAATTCCTGATCGCTCAGGCCATCGCCGCCAACGAACACCTGCTCGATCTGTGGCAGGCGCTCAAGGGCCAGGCGGCCGAGGACGCTGGTGTCGATCGGGACCTTGCGCCAGCCCACCAGCTGCAGGCCGGCGGCGAGGATCTCACGGTTCATGTTCTCGCGAGCAGCTTCGGCGCGGGCGTTGTCCTGATTGAAGAACACCATGCCAACCGCATACTGCTTGGGCAGCTCAACGCCGAACTGCTCCTGGGCCACGGCCCGCAGGAACTGATCGGGCTTTTGCATCAACAGGCCACAACCGTCGCCGGTCTTGCCGTCGGCGTTGATCCCACCGCGGTGGGTCATGCAGGTCAGGGCCTGCATGGCTGTTTGCAAAAGGTGGTGGCTGGGTTCGCCCGTCATATGGGCGATCAGGCCGAAACCACAGTTATCCTTGAATTCTTCGGGATGGTACAGACCTGTTTTCATAGACACTTTCTCACCAGGTTCGCCTCTCACCAAGGCAAATCTCTTTTTAGTACAACCACTTACCATCCACGCCGAACGAACGCCAGCTTTGCGGGGGCAATAGGGGAGCCATTGTTGCACAGCGACAGGGAAGCCCACAAATTTATGGCGAATATCCATAAGTCCATGTCGCATTTTTGAATGTTTTTAAGCTTGCGCCGTGGTAACGGCATTGCTCGAGTCTGAAGCGTTTCAGCCTGGACTGCAAGATGGGCTTGTGGCCGGCAGTCTGGGACAGAAAAGCCTGCCGCGCAGTACGCAGCAGGCTTGACCGAAGTTCAGGAGTCGCTCGCAGGTGGCGGGGGTAGTGCCACCCGGCTAGGTCAGCGGGTCGCAGCCAGTTCTTGTTGGACGCTGGCGACGGTACGTGGCCAAGGTTTACCAGCCTGGACCTTGGCTGGCAAGGCCTTGATTGCAGCCAAGGCTGCATCGCGGCTGGCGAAGTTGCCGTAAGTGATCACGTACAGCGGCTTGCCCTGCAGGGTTTTCTTGAAGTAGCGATAGTCGCCACCCTGTGCCTTGACGTAGGCCTGGGCAGAAGCCTCGGAGCTGGTGCCGAGGATTTGCACGACGTAATTGCCCGGTTTCTGACCGGCATACCAGCTGCCACCGGCAGCAGGCTTGGCGGCTGGCTTTTCAGCAGGCTTGGGAGCAGGCTTGGCCGTTGCAACCTGGACAGGTGCTGGCTTGGCGGCAGGTGCAACCGGCTTGCTCGCAGCAGGCGCAACCTGATGTGCAGGTGCCTGGGCAATCGGCTGGGCGGGGGTAGGCGCAGGACCGGCCGCAACACCCGCCGGCGGCGCGATGGTGGTCACGGTAGGCGGCTGCAGCGCAGTATCACCGGCAGGCCCGCCCTCCTCACCTTCACCCATGCCAGCCGCTTCGGCCAGCGGGCCGCGCATCACTGGCTGAGACTGGCCGACCAGTGGCAGGGGCATGGGCTGCGAGTTACCGGCGAATTCGATGGCCGGGCCTCCATTGTTCGACTGGGCGTTGCCCGGCTGCCCCTGGCCCAGCGGCAACTGAGCCTGCTCTGCAGGCGCCGTCGGCGCCTGGTCGCCCTTCTTGGGCATCAGCACGGCCGCGGCAACGGCGACCACTACGACTGCAGACAGCGCCAGCACGTGTTTCTTAGGCATATTGAACCCCATTGATGGTCGCTTCGCCGTGTTTCGGCTGGCGATCATGGCTTCGATCAAGGTATCGCGGGCCACCTGGTTGATTGCCCCAGGCCAGCCGTCCGAGTTTTGGTGAATATCGACAATCTGTTCACTGGTGAACACTTCGATACCGCGACCCGCACCCTCCAGGCGCTGCTCGAGATACTCCCGGGTTTCTTCTTCGCTGTAGGGCGCAAGCTCGATGACGTGAAAACGTTCTTGATCGGCATTGAGCTCTTCCAGCCCGGCGATCAGTGACGGCTCGCCAAACAGGAACACGTGCGGGCGCCCTTCCGGAGTACCCGCCGCCAGTTCCAGCAAGGCTTGGAGTGCCGACTCGCCCAGTTGTTCCGCATCATCCACCAGCAGATAGACTTCCTGCCCGGTCAACGCCAGCTGCACCACCTGGGCAAGCAGCTCGGGCACTTCAGGCTGCGCCACACCCAGGGCCTGGGCGACCTGGCCCAGGACACTGGCGGCATCCGTGGCACTACGGGCGGAAACCACCACGCTCTGCACCGACTGCTTGTTGGTGCTGGCGACCAGGGCCTGGCGCAGCAAGGTCTTGCCGCTGCCCTCGGGGCCCGTCACCACCAGCAACAGCTGGCTGTAGCGGGCCAGGTGATGCAACTGGCCGAGGACCGGCTTGCGTTGGGCCGGGAAGAATTTGAAACCAGGCACCCGTGCAGCGAAGGGGTCATGGTTCAACTGGTAATGGCCGAGAAAGGCCTCGTCGGCATGCAGACTAGTCATCGAACTCTCATCAACCTCAAAGCTGGGCCACGATCGCGCGGTAATCCGCGGCCAGCGTGGCCTGAAGAATCTCTTTCGGGTAGTCGTCGGTGACCACTGCCGCGCCCATCTGGCTCAGCAGGACCAGACGCAGACGACCGTCGAGTACCTTTTTATCCACTGCCATGTGTTCCATGAACTGGGCAGGGGCCATTTCTTCGGGCGGTACCACCGGCAGACCGGCTCGCTGGAACAGGCGAATGCCACGGTCACGCTCCTGCTGGCTGATCCAGCCCAGGCGCATGGACATTTCCAGCGCCATCACCGTGCCTGCCGCCACTGCCTCGCCATGAAGCCACACACCATAGCCCATGTGGGTTTCGATGGCGTGGCCGAAAGTATGGCCAAGGTTGAGCGTGGCCCGAACGCCGGATTCACGCTCATCGGCGCCGACCACGGCTGCCTTGGCGGCGCAGGAGCGACGAATGGCTTCAGTCAGTGCGACCTGGTCCAGGCCACGCAGCGCATCCATATTGGCTTCGAGCCATCCAAGGAAAGGCTCGTCACAAATCAGGCCGTACTTGATCACCTCGGCAAGCCCCGCCGACAGCTCGCGCGGCGGCAGGGTGGTGAGGCTGGTGGTGTCGATCAGCACCGCGTTGGGCTGGTAGAACGCGCCGACCATGTTCTTGCCCAGTGGGTGGTTGATGCCAGTCTTGCCGCCCACGGACGAGTCGACCTGGGACAACAAGGTGGTCGGCACCTGGATAAAGTCCACACCACGCTGGTAGCAGGCGGCGGCAAAACCGGCCATGTCGCCTATCACACCGCCGCCCAGGGCAACCACGGTGGTTCGACGGTCATGGCGAGCGGTCAGCAGGGCATCGAAAATCAGTTGCAGGGTTTCCCAGTTCTTGTGGGCTTCGCCATCCGGCAGCACCACCGGCAGCACCGAATAGGCACCCAGGGTACGGCTCAGACGCTCGAGGTAGAGGGGGGCAACCGTTTCGTTGGAAACGATGGCGACCTGCCGACCGGCAATATGCGGTGCCAGCAGTTCGGATTGATCCAACAGGCCTTCGCCAATGTAGATCGGGTAGCTACGTTCGCCCAGCTCGACCTTAAGTGTCTGCATGTGTCCCCACAATGAACGAGGCGCGGCATCGATGACTCGACCCGCGCGATAACGGTGTGCCCTGTCACGGCATGACTGGTCGCCGAGGATAAGCCTGGCTTAACGGGGCGGCAACTTCTGCAAGCGCTCGAGAATGTCCTGCACCACCATTCGTGGCGGCCGTTCGTCGGTTTCGACGACCAGATCGGCAATCTCGCGATAGAGCGGATCGCGAACCTCCAGCAGCGCACGCAAGGTGGCCTCCGGATTGGCCGTGCGCAGCAACGGACGGTTGCGATCACGCGCGGTACGCCCGACCTGCTGCTCGACCGAGGCGTGCAGGTATACCACCCGCCCCCCGGCATGCAGGGCCTGGCGATTGGCATCGCGCATCACCGCACCGCCGCCGGTGGCCAGGACCACGCCATCGAAAGCGCACAGCTCGGCGATCATCGCCTGCTCGCGATCACGAAAGCCCGGCTCGCCTTCCTTGTCGAAGATCCACGGGATATTGGCGCCCGTACGCAGTTCAATTTCCTTGTCGGAATCCTTGAACGGCAGGCGCAGCTCTTTGGCCAGCAGGCGGCCGATGGTGCTTTTACCAGCACCCATGGGCCCCACAAGTATCAAATTTCGCACAGAATCAACGACTCACAGCAATCGCCTGGTCACTCATGATACGCGGAGTCAGGAAGACCAGCAGCTCGGATTTTTTCTCTTGTAGAACATCGCGACGAAACAGCCGCCCAACATACGGCACATCGGCGAAAAATGGCACCTTGTCGACAACTTTACTTTGCACTGTGGAGTACACGCCGCCAATTACGATGGTCTCGCCATCGTTGACCCGAACCTTGGCATTGACCTCGTTTTTCTTGATTGGCGGTACGTTACCCAGGGCATTGATGTAGTCCGGCTCGTCCTTGGTCACCCTGACGGCCATGATCACCCGGTTGTCCGGGGTGATCTGCGGTGTCACCTCCAACGACAGCGAGGCTTCACGAAAGCTCACGGATGTCGCGCCGCTGCCGCTGGTTTCCTGATAAGGCACCTCGGTACCCTTGAGGATGCGCGCCGTTTCCTTGTCGGCGGTGACCACCTTGGGCTGGGAGATGATTTCACCATTGCCGGATTTCTCCATGGCGCTGAGCTCGAGGTCGAGCAGTGCATTGTCACGCACCAGCCCGATACCGATGGCCGATGTCGCTCGTGCCGCGCCGAGATCGACAAAGGTGGTGTCACCCCCCAGGGTCAGACCACCACCCAAGCGGAACTCGCCGCCCCAGCGCACGCCGAGGTTTCTCTCGTAATCGACATTGGCCTCGACGATTCGCGCCTCGATCATTACCTGGCGCACCGGCACATCCAGGCGAGTGATCAACTGACGCAACTGCGCCAGACGCTCCGGCGTCTGGCGCACTATCAAGGTGTTGGTTCTTTCATCGACACTGACCATGCCCTGGGCGGGCCCGAATGGATCGCTGATGGCAAGCGACTGGAAAACAGAAGCGATATCGGCAGCCTGGGCGTAATGCACAGATAACAGTTCCTGCTGAGTGGGCTCCAACGCAGCTGCGTACTGGCGATCCTCCAATGCTTGCCGATCCTGGCCTGCCAGCTCACCGGCCGGCACTACCAATAGCACATTGCCTTCCATGCGCTTTTCCAGGCCCTTGCTGCGCAGCACCAAGTCCAGCGCCTGCTCCCACGGCACCTCCTGCAGGCGCAAGGTGACCTTGCCTTGCACCGCGTCGCTGGCGACCAGGTTAACGCCGGAAAAATCGGCCAGCACCTGCAACACCGTGCGCACTTCGACATCCTGGAAATTCAACGACAGAGACTCGCGCTCCCGCGCATCTACTGGCACCCCGGCCAATGCCTGGGCAACCAGCACCACCCCCATTATCGTCACGTACCTTTTTGCGCCCATCAGCGACCTCCCTGGCCTGTAGTGCTATCCCGAACCGGTTGCGGCCTTGAGGCCCAGCGTGCGCCGCCGCTCCTCCCACCCCTTGCCCGCCACAAAAACCTCTTCGACGATCTCGACCTGCCGTTCCTCGATGGCCACGATCCGCCCCCTGTCCCGTCCCAGCCGGTCGCCCAGTTGCAGACGATGCACCACACCGGCAACGCGCAGCAGGGCAAAGCGCGTGTGCTGGCGCGCAATACTGCCCACCAGCTCGAATTGCTCTATTGGCAGGGTTTCCAGGAATTGGCGGTGCTGCTGCAACGCAGCAGGCTCGAAGGGATTGCGCGAGAAATCCAGAGAAGGTCGCTCGACAGCAGAACCGGCGACCAGGGGGGCAATACCTGGTCGCTCGCTGCGGTAAGCACTGGCGTGCAGCTGCATACGCAACTGCGCCGGGTATTGGGCCCGAACAGGCGCAAGGGAGAAATCCTGCAGCGTAATGAGGCGAGCCACTTGGGCCAGGCCTTGGGTAAAAGCGGCCAATGCCGGGTAGCTACCTCGCAACTGCAGTTGCATCGGCAGTTCGACATGCTCCCCCTGAAGGACCTCTGGCAACAGTTCCAACTGTTCGATGAACACCCCGTGCTGTTGGCCCTGATGGGTGATGGCTTCCAGCAAGCTGGCGGTTTCACCATCGGCCGCCAACTGCCAGCGCGACGCGTCGAGGGCCCGAGCGGCCAGCGCACGCTGTGCATCGCTGGCTGACAACGCCTGGACACGCTCGACCTTTTCGACCTGCTCCGCCCATAGCTGCCGTGTTTGCCCGGCTGCCCGGTCGACCTCCGCGAGCAGCGCCCGAAAGTGAACGACATAGGCCAACCCCAACAACAGTGACACTCCAACCACCAGCAGCATCACCAGCCTTAAGCGCGGGCCGCTTGCCCACCGCTGCAAACCAGGCCACGACACTACGCTCACGACATCCCCCGCAGGATCACACCCAGCTCGAATGCCTCACCCTCTTCAACGGCTTTCATCTGATGCATCTGAACCTCGCCAATTTCGGCGGCCAGCATGCGCATCATTTGTGCCATCAGCGACCCCGAGCGAGCCAGCCCGCTGATGTTCAGGCGCGGCCCCTGCCGGGTCACCGCGGTGAGGTAAACCCCCTCGGGTACTGCGCGCTCGACCTGATCGAACAGATCGACAAGCGCAAATCGCCGTGCATGTAGATGTTCGAGCGATTGGTGCTGCTGCCGTATCTGCTCGAGCTCCACCTCATACTGCGCGAGCATTGCCAGCCGGGCATCCTGTTGCTCGATGGCCTGGCGCGCCGCGCCACTGTCCAGCAGATGACGCTGCAACGCCTGTCGCCCTCGAGCATCCAATAGCCAGGCCACCATTGCGGCCAGCAAGGCCGCGGCCACGAACATGGCCTGTAAACGCCGGATGGCCGTTTGACGGCGCTGTTCTCGCCACGGCAGAAGGTTCAATCCAGGCATCGGTCATCCACTCGCATGGCCAGGCCGCAGGCAACCGCAAGGCTGGGCGCCTGCACGGTCAGGAGTTCCGATGCCAGGCCCGGGGCCAACGCTACCGCCCCGAAGGGGTCAGCATGACGCACCTCGATACCAAGACGTTGCTGCAACTGCCCGGGCAACTGAGCCTCCAGTACGCCCCCGCCCAGAAGCTGCAAGCGATCAGGCAATGCTCGCCCGGGACTGGACAACAGGTAGCTGTCCACCGCTGCGGCCAACGTCTGGGCATCGGCGTGCTGGACGCCGAGCGAAATCTGCCGACGCAGCCCAATGAACTCGTTGCCCGCTTCGTGAAAGATCACCGAGCGGCCTTCGACCTGCAGCAGCAATGCCTCACCCGATGGGCCGGCTGGCAAGGCGCGGCGCATGGCATGGTGATCGGCCTCCACCACGCAGGCGCGCAACCCAGCAAACTCGAGGCTGGCATGCAACACCTCCAGCATCGCCACATGACAGCCGGCCATCACAACCCGCTGACACTGCGGATTCTCCAGGTCGGGGCCCATCACCCGGAAGTCGAGGGCCGCATCCTCCAGGGCAAAGGGAATGAAGGCGCTGGCCTCGTCAGGCAGTTGCTCGACGAGGGCGTCGTCATCCAGGCCGATGGGCATCGCGATCAGTTTTTCCACCACCAGGTCACCCGGCAGCGCGACCGCTACGCGCCGCCCCGGCATGGCACTGCGGCGAACCGCCTTGAGCAGGGCGGCCCCAACGAGTTCGGGGTCAACGATCCAGCCGTCGTGCAAGGCCGCCGGCGGCAAGGGCTCTACGGCCCAGGCATTGACCTGGCAGCGCCCCTGACGACGGTGCGCATGCACCAGCCTGATGAATGGAGGGGTAATTTCCACCCCCAGCAGTGAACCGGCATCCCTGCCGAAGCGTCCAAGCATCGAATTTTCCTTGGTGGTGGCAGGTCGATGGGGTTATCCCGGCAAGACCTGACGGATTCCTTGGCACCCGCGCCAATAACGCGGCCGTGCGAAAAATGCTTATAATGCCCAGCGTTTTTCCTTGTCCGCTGGCCCCGCGCGCAACCCATTCTTTTAACTGGACGCCCAAAAGCCTTGATACGCCTGCTGAAGTTCTTCTGGTGGTCTTTCGTCGCAGTCATTTGCGCCCTCGTGCTCGGTCTGAGCGGCGCGTTTCTGTATCTTAGCCCCAGCTTGCCCTCGGTAGAGGCCCTCAGAAGTATCCAGTTGCAGATCCCTTTGCGGGTCTACAGCAGCGACGGAAAGCTGATTGCAGAGTTCGGCGAGATGCGTCGTTCTCCTATCCGTTTCGCCGACATTCCCCCCCATTTCATCCAGGCTTTGCTCTCGGCCGAAGACGACAATTTCGCCAATCACTATGGGGTCGACCCCAGCAGCCTGATGCGTGCTGCAACACAATTGCTCAAGTCCGGGCACATCCAGACCGGCGGCAGCACCATCACCATGCAGGTGGCGAAAAACTTCTTCCTCAGCAGCGAACGCAGCTTCTCGCGCAAAACCAACGAGATCCTCCTGGCCCTGCAGATCGAACGTGAGCTGACCAAGGATGAAATCCTTGAGCTCTACGTCAACAAGATCTACCTGGGCAACCGCGCCTACGGCATCGAGGCAGCGGCACAGGTCTACTATGGCAAGTCGATCCGCGACATCAGCCTGGCCCAGATGGCCATGATCGCCGGCCTGCCCAAGGCCCCCTCGCGCTTCAACCCGCTGGCCAACCCAGTGCGCGCCAAGGAGCGTCGCGACTGGATCCTGGGGCGCATGTACAAGCTGGGCAAGATCGACGAAGCCAGCTACCAGGCGGCCCTCGCCGAACCGATCAACGCCAGCTACCACGTACCGACACCTGAAGTCAGCGCACCATACATTGCCGAAATGGCCCGTGCCGAGATGGTCGGTCGCTATGGCAGCGACGCCTACACCGAAGGCTTCCGGGTCACCACCACGGTACCGAGCGACCTGCAGGAAATCGCCAACAAGGCCGTGCTCGATGGTTTGAGCGCCTACGACGAACGCCATGGCTACCGTGGCCCGGAAGCGCGCTTCCCGGGCAAGACCCAGGCCGCCTGGCTGCAGGAACTGAGCAAGCAGCGCCCCCTGGGCGGCCTGGAGCCGGTCATTGTCACCCAAGTCGACAAGACCGGGCTGCAGGTACTGACCCGTGCCGGCGAGCATGAGACCGTGGCCTGGGAAACCATGAAGTGGGCTCGTCCGTTCCTCAATACCAACAGCCAGGGCCGGGCGCCGCAACAGCCTTCGGATGTCGCCCAGGTTGGCGACCTGATCCGCGTCCAACGCCTGGATAACGGCAGCCTCAAGTTCAGCCAGGTGCCCGGCGCACAAAGCGCACTGGTCTCGCTGGACCCGAACACCGGCGCCATTCGCGCCCTGGTCGGCGGTTTTTCCTTCGAGCAGAGCAACTACAACCGCGCCATGCAGGCCAAGCGCCAGCCGGGCTCCAGCTTCAAGCCATTCGTCTATGCCGCGGCGCTGGATAACGGCTACACCGCCGCCAGCCTGGTCAACGACGCCCCCATCGTGTTCGTCGACGAGTACCTGGACAAGGTCTGGCGCCCGAAGAACGACACCAACACCTTCCTCGGCCCGATTCGCATGCGCGAGGCGCTGTACAAGTCGCGCAACCTGGTGTCGATCCGTCTGCTGCAGGCCATGGGCGTAGGCAAGACCATCGACTACATCAGCAAGTTCGGCTTCAACAAGCAGGACCTGCCCCCCAACCTTTCCCTGGCCCTGGGCACCGCCACACTGACCCCGATGGAAATCGCCACCGGCTGGAGCACCTTTGCCAACGGCGGCTACAAGATCACCCCGTACCTGATCGAACGCATCGAGAGTCGCAACGGCGAAACCCTGTTCACTGCCAATCCGCCACGGGTACCGCAATCGGAGCCGGTCGAGGCAGGGCTGGCCGCACCGGAGTCGCCAATCAATGTGCAGTTCCCGGGCGAACCCGCGGCAACCACCGGCAGCGAGCCCGCCATCGCGCAGCCTCCAGCGGTTGCCGAGCGCATCATTGATGGCCGCACCACGTACATTCTCACCAGCATGCTTCAGGACGTGATCAAGCGCGGGACCGGGCGACGCGCCCTGGCCCTGGGCCGCACCGACCTGGCGGGCAAGACCGGTACCACCAACGAATCCAAGGACGCCTGGTTCTCCGGCTACAACGCCGACCTGGTGACTACCGTGTGGAGCGGATTCGACCAACCAGAAACCCTGGGGCGCCGCGAATACGGCGGCACCGTGGCACTGCCGATTTGGATGAGCTTCATGGGGGCAGCGCTCAAGGACAAGCCCAACCATGCCCCGGTCGAGCCGGAAGGCATCCTCAGCCTGCGGGTCGACCCGGTCAGTGGCCGAGCGGCATCGCCTGGCACGCCCAACGCCTACTTCGAGCTGTTCAAGGCCGAAGACACGCCACCGTCGGTGAACGAGCTGGGTAACGGTGCGGTGCCGGGCAGCCCGCTGCCAGCGGATGAAGCGGCGCCGATCGATCTGTTCTGATCCAATGGCTCGCGAGGCAAGCCCACTCCTACAGAATTGTGTAAGAGCGGGCTTGCCCCGCGAACGGACCCCCAACAAAAAGCCCCGACTCTTGCGAGCCGGGGCTTTTTGCTACAACGCTACAACGGCTTAGCCGTTGAATACGTCATCCACGCTCTTGAGCGGGTAGTTCTTTGGATACGGCAGGGTTGCCACACCGGTCTCGATAGCGGCCTTGGCGACTGCGTCGGAGACGACGGTGATCAGGCGGGCATCCATTGGCTTCGGAATGATGTACTCACGACCGAATTCCAGCGCGTCCACGCCGTAGGCTGCACAGACTTCCTTCGGCACTGGCAGCTTGGCCAGGTCTTTCAGGGCGTTGGCGGCGGCAATCTTCATCTCTTCGTTGATGCGCTTGGCGCGAACGTCCAGGGCACCACGGAAGATGAACGGGAAGCCCAGTACGTTGTTGACCTGGTTCGGGTAGTCGGAACGACCGGTGGCCATGATCACGTCGCTACGGGTAGCGTGAGCCAGTTCCGGGGAGATTTCCGGATCAGGGTTGGAGCAGGCGAAGACGATCGGGTTTGGCGCCATCGACTTCAGGCCTTCGGCGCTCAGCAGGTTCGGACCGGACAGGCCGACGAAAACGTCAGCGCCTTCCAGGGCATCCGCCAGGGTGCGCTTGTCGGTCGCATGGGCGAAGACTGCCTTGTACTGGTTCAGGTCGTCACGGCCAGCGTGGATCACGCCAGTACGGTCAACCATGAAGATGTTCTCGATCTGCGCACCCATGCTCACCAGCAGCTTCATGCAGGAGATGGCGGCAGCGCCTGCGCCCAGGCAGACGATCTTGGCGTCGGCCAGGGTCTTGCCGGCGATTTCCAGGGCGTTGATCATGCCCGCAGCGGTCACGATCGCAGTGCCGTGCTGGTCATCGTGGAATACCGGGATGTCGCACTGTTCAATCAGGGCGCGCTCGATCTCGAAGCACTCAGGTGCCTTGATATCTTCCAGGTTGATGCCACCGAAGGTGATGGAGATACGCTTGACGGTGTCGATGAAGGCTTGCGGGCTTTCGGAGTCGACTTCGATGTCGAACACGTCGATACCGGCGAAACGCTTGAACAGAACACCCTTGCCTTCCATGACAGGCTTGGAGGCCAGTGGGCCGAGGTTACCCAGGCCGAGGATGGCGGTGCCGTCGGAAATGACTGCTACCAGATTGCCCTTGCCGGTGTACTTGTAGGCCAGCTCCGGGTCGCGACCAATTTCACGTACCGGCTCGGCCACACCAGGGCTGTAGGCCAGCGCCAGGTCGCGAGCAGTCGCGGTAGGTTTGGTGAGCTCGACGCTCAGTTTCCCCGGACGAGGCTGAGCATGGTATTCGAGAGCGGCAGTTTTCAAATCTGACATGGTGGGCATTCCGCTATTTACTGTTCTGACGGACCGCCGAGGATACGCAAAGAGCAAAGGGCCGACAAGACTGCCCGGTCACTTGTGTCAAGGCCTTTAACCTACGACTTTCCGCCAAGAGCCGCAGCCCGCAAGGGTTTCAATGTGTACAATCGTACAAAAAAATGTCCACAATTATTTATCTTTCGACCCGCTCCAGCATCGAAGGATCGGTCAATGGCAGCAACCAGCGCCGCTGCCCGGCTTTCAGGCCGCCTTTGCGGGAACGATCCAGCACCCAGCCGCGGGCTTCGACTGTCTTGCCTTTGAGACCATCAAAGAAGGAAGAGGGGAAGTTGCGCTGCAACCGGGCCGGCACTTGCAACACCAGTGCGTCGTCGACTTCTATCCAGATCCCGCCGCGATTGCGCTGGATACTGTTGACTTTGCCAGCGATCAGCGCGAATCCGGAGCGCTGCACCTGCGACGCCGACAATACCGGGGTTTGCCGCCACAACCCGACCTTCAACTGACGCGCGGTGCGTTCGGCCTGTTGCTGGCACTGGGTCAGGCTGACATTCGGTGCCACCGCCACGCGCAAGCCCAGGCCTTCACTGAGCAGTTGTGCTTCGAAATTGTCGCCAGAGCGCCCGTAGATGTGGGCCAGGGTACGACCGTACTTGTCTTTGGACTCGACGCCCGGCACCAACCCCACTTCACCCCCGCTGGCCTTGACCAGGGCCTGCAGGCGCTGACGGGCGGCTTCGGCGAAGGGTTCGCTGGCTCGCCCCTTACGACCGATTTCCGGTGCATTGATACCGATCAGGCGCACACTGCGGCCATCCACCAGACGCACGGTATCGCCATCGACCACCTGACGCACGCCCACGCGTTGCGGATCGACCGGGGACGGGCAGAAGGCGTGCGCCGGCAACTGCCAAATGACGCCCATAAAAAAGGCGCCCACAAGGGACGCCTTTTTCAGCAGCATTGCCAAGCCCGAAAGGCCTGCGATGCGCAATCTTACTTCTTGCTGCCGAACGCTGCGAAGCGATCTTCGAAGCGCTTGACGCGGCCGCCGGTATCCAGAGTCTTCTGCTTACCGGTGTAGAACGGGTGGCACTCGTTGCATACGTCGGTACCCAGTGGAGCGCACAGGGTCGAACGAGTTTCAAACTTGTTACCGCAGCTGCAGGTGACTGCGACTACTTCATAATTCGGGTGAATTGCTGGCTTCATGGTCACTTCCTCGACTGCGTGCCGCCACCCAACACCATTGTTGAATACCGCACGTAATTAGGCGGCGAATAATACCAGAGCATGCTGTCAACGCAAGTTGTCGCTTGCACCGGCCGTCGTCTGCTAGGCTCGCCGGATCGTGCAAATCCCCCTCAGAGAACTCTTCGCGTGTCCGACGTCATTCTGCGCCTCGCCCTGCCCTCGCCCCTGCGGCGACTGTTCGACTACAGGGCCCCGGCGAGCATGGCGCGCCAGGCGTTGACGCCGGGCATGCGTATCCGCGTGCCATTCGGGCGCCGGGAAATGATCGGCATTCTGATCGAGATCACCGACAAGAGCGAGGTGCCGGCCGACAAACTCAAGCCGGCGATCGCCCTGCTCGATCCAGTCTCGCCATTGCCACCCTCCTTGTTCAAGCTGTGCCTGTGGACAGCCCAGTACTACCAGCACAGCCTTGGCGATACCTTGAGCTGGGCCCTGCCAGTGCTGCTGCGCCAGGGCGAACTGGCCGAGGCACGCCAGGAACGCTTCTGGCAGGTTGCCCCGGGCGCGCGCCTCGATGACCCGCGCATCGCCCGCGCACCGCGCCAGCGCGAGGCGCTGGCTACCCTGGCCCAGCACCCTCACGGCGTCGCCCATACCCTGCTGAGCAAACTGATGCTGAGCAAGGACAGCCTCGACCTGCTGCTGGCCAAGGAGCTGGTTCAGGTGGAAGTACGCCGGCACCTGCCCCAGGAACGCCACGAGCACTGGCTGGCCCAGCCGGAACTGCCCCTGAACGACGAACAGCGCGCCGCCTTCAATGCCGTGCGCTCGGGGTTCGACAGTTTTCATGCATTCCTGCTGGCCGGCGTCACCGGCAGCGGCAAGACCGAGGTCTACCTGCAACTGATCCGCGAGACCCTGGAAGCCGGCAAGCAGGCGCTGATCCTGATCCCGGAGATCAACCTCGGCCCGCAAACCCTGGCGCGCTTCGAACAGCGCTTCAATGCCCGTATCGCTCTGCTGCACTCGGCAGTCAACGACCGTGAGCGCCTGGACGCCTGGCTGGCGGCCCGCGATGGCGAGGCCGATATCATTATCGGCACCCGTTCGGCGCTGTTCACCCCGATGAAACATCCGGGGCTGATAATCATCGACGAAGAGCACGACGGCTCGTACAAACAGCAGGAAGGCCTGCGCTACCACGCCCGCGACCTGGCCCTGGTGCGCGCCCGCCAGGAAAACATCCCGATCCTGCTCGGCTCGGCGACGCCTTCGCTGGAGAGCCTGCACAACGCCCACACCGGTCGCTATGGCCTGCTGCGCCTCAACCAGCGTGCCGGCGGCGCCCAGCAACCACGCTTCCTGCGCCTGGACGTAAAGAGCAGGCCCCTGGACAGCGGCATCAGCGGGCCGATGCAACAAGCCATCGGCCAGACCCTCGCCGCCGGCCAGCAAGTGCTGGTGTTCCTCAACCGACGCGGCTTCGCCCCCACCCTGCTGTGCCACGACTGCGGCTGGATGTCCGAATGCCCGCGCTGCGATGCGCGCATGACCGTGCACCAGCGCTCCAACGAGTTACGCTGCCACCATTGCGGCTACGACGAACGCGTGCCGCGCCAGTGCCCGCAATGCAACAAGGTCGATCTGCGCCCGGTGGGTGCAGGCACCGAGCGTGCCGAAGAGCGCCTGAGCATTCTTTTCCCGGACTACCCGGTATTGCGCGTGGACCGCGACAGCACGTCGCGCAAGGACGCCATGAACCAGCTGTTCGCCACGATCCAGCGTGGCCAGCCGTGCATCCTGGTCGGCACCCAGATGCTCGCCAAGGGGCACCATTTCCCGCGGGTGACCCTGGTATCGATCCTGGATGCGGACGGCGGGTTGTTCTCTGGCGATTTTCGCGCCAGCGAGCGCATGGCCCAGATGATTGTGCAGGTCGCAGGCCGCGCAGGACGCGCCGAAGAGCCGGGCAAGGTGATTATCCAGACGCACCTGGCCGACCACCCGCTGCTGGTGCAACTGACCGAACAGGGTTACTTCGCCTTCGCCGAACAGGCCCTGAGCGAGCGTCGCGCCGCCGGCCTGCCGCCCTTTGCCCACCTGGCGCTGCTGCGTGCCGAAGCCCACAAGCCCGGCCAGGCAGAAGGTTTTCTCGATGAAGCCTGCAGCGCTGCCGAACAGCTGTTGGCCGAGCACAACCTGCACGGCGTCGAGCTGCTCGGCCCAGTGCCGGCCCCCATGGAACGACGCGCGGGACGTTTTCGCGCACAACTATTGCTCCAGGCCAATGCCCGGGCGCCTTTGCATCGACTGATCAGTGCCTGGTTGCTACTGTTGGAGCAGATGCCGTCCGGGCGGCAGGTACGCTGGTCTTTGGATGTGGACCCCGTGGATCTCTATTGAACCGCAGGAGCAGGTTCGCCCCGCGATCCCGACACCGTAAATCCCCCAAAGGTTGGCAACCCCGCCCCGGCAACGGATAATGTTCAGTTTTTCCACCTGCGCATCGAAGCGCCGCCGCGCTTGCGGTCGAAAGAGAAGCCCATGAAAGACACCATTCGCCAGCTGATCCAGCAAGCCCTCACCCAACTCGTCACCGACGGTGTGCTGCCTGAAGGGCTGACGCCGGCGATCCAGGTAGAAAACGCCCGTGACAAGACCCACGGCGATTTCGCCAGCAACATCGCGATGATGCTGGCCAAGCCTGCAGGCATGAAGCCCCGTGACCTGGCCGAGAAAATCATCAACGCCCTGCCTGCCGACCCGCAGGTCAGCAAGGTCGAGATCGCCGGCCCCGGCTTCCTGAACTTCTTCCAGAACACCCAGGCCCTGGCTACCCGCCTCGACACCGCCCTGGCCGACGCCAGGCTGGGCGTACGCAAGGCCGGCCCGCAGCAGAAGGTAGTGGTCGACCTCTCGGCCCCCAACCTTGCAAAAGAGATGCACGTCGGCCACCTGCGCTCGACCATCATTGGCGATGCGGTATCGCGCGTACTGGAATTTCTCGGCGACACCGTGATTCGCCAGAACCACGTCGGCGACTGGGGTACCCAGTTCGGCATGCTGATGGCTTACCTTCAGGAAAACCCGATCACCAGCGATGAGCTGTCGGACCTGGAGAACTTCTACCGCGCCGCGAAGAAGCGCTTCGACGAGTCCGAAGCGTTTGCCGACCGCGCCCGTGGCCTGGTGGTCAAGCTGCAGGCCGGTGACGAGGAATGCCTGAAGCTGTGGACCCGCTTCAAGGACATCTCCCTGTCCCACTGCCAGAAGACCTACGAGCTGCTCAACGTCAAGCTGACCATGGCCGACGTCATGGGCGAGAGCGCCTACAACGACGACCTGGCCAACGTGGTCGCCGACCTCAAGGCCAAAGGCATGCTGGTCGAGAGCAAGGGCGCCCAGTGCGTGTTCCTCGAAGACTTCAAGACTGCCGAGGGTGAGCCCCTGCCGGTGATCGTGCAGAAGGCCGACGGCGGCTACCTGTACGCCACCACCGACCTCGCTGCCGTGCGTTATCGCAGCAACGTGCTCAAGGCCGACCGCGCCCTGTACTTCGTCGACCAGCGCCAGGCCCTGCACTTCAACCAGGTGTTCGAAGTGGCCCGTCTGGCGGGCTTTGTCGGTCACCCGATGCAAATGGAACACATGGGCTTCGGCACCATGAACGGCGCCGATGGCCGTCCGTTCAAGACCCGTGACGGCGGCACCGTCAAGCTGATCGACCTGCTCACCGAAGCCAAGGAGCGCGCCTACGCCCTGGTCAAGGAGAAGAACCCCGAGCTTGCCGAGGACGAACTGCGCGCCATCGCCGAGGTGGTGGGCATCGGCGCGGTCAAGTACGCCGACCTGTCCAAGCACCGCACCAGCGACTACAGCTTCAACTTCGAGCTGATGCTCAACTTCGAAGGCAACACGGCACCGTACCTGCTGTACGCCTACACCCGCGTGGCCGGCGTATTCCGCAAGCTGGGCAAAGGCTTCGACGAGGTCGACGGGCAGATCATCCTGCAAGCGCCTCAAGAGCAGGACCTGGCTGCACGCCTGGCCCAGTTTGGCGAAATCCTGAACAACGTCGCCGAAAAAGGCACGCCACACGTACTGTGCGCCTATCTGTACGACGTGGCCGGCCTGTTCTCCAGCTTCTACGAGAACTGCCCGATCCTGGCCGCCGAAACCCCGGAACAAATGCAGAGCCGCCTGCGCCTGGCAGCCCTGACCGGTCGCACCCTCAAGCAAGGTCTGGAACTGCTCGGCCTGGAAACCCTGGAGCGCATGTAAGTTGGCTGCCAAGAAAAAACCTGCACCCAAGCGCGGCGCCAGTCGCTACCAGCCACCTGCCAAGCAGCCAATCCCGGGTTGGCTGTGGCTGGCGATTGGCCTGAGCGTCGGCGCCTTCGTGGTTTTCCTGATGAAACTCGAGCCTGGCAACGAAGAGGTCAAGCGCGCCAAGCCCGAGCAGCACAAGGCCGAGAAGACCGCCGAAGCCAATAAGACTGCGCCCAGCCCACAGCAGCCGGTGAAACCCAAGTATGACTTCTATACCTTGCTGCCCGAGTCTGAAGTGATCGTGCCGCCAGAAGCCGTGCCGGAGAAAACCCCACCAGTCCCGGCGCAGCCGCCGGTCACGCCGGCTGAAGCCGCGAAGATCGATACCGCCCGCGCCCAGGCGGCGCTGATGGGGCAGACGCCACCGCCTGCACCACCGGTGATCAAGCCGGCGGCGACCACCCAGTTCTTCCTGCAGGCCGGTTCGTTCCGCAAGCAGGCCGATGCCGACAAGGTGCGCGCGCAGATCATTCTGCTCGGCCAGGCGGTGAAGGTGGAGTCCGGGACAGTGAAAGATGAAACCTGGTACCGGGTACTGGTCGGTCCGTTCAGCAACCGTGAACAACTGACCGTCGCCCAGAAGCAACTGGCCGGCAGCGGCTTCAGCAACCTGCTGTTGCAGCAGCGCCAGACCCGCCAGTAAAACCGCCTGCGGCCTTGTCGACATCGACAAGGCCGCAGTCTTTTTCAGCGCCGTTGTGCGTTGGCCAGCGACACCTGGGTGTTCAGCGTCCAGAAGTCGTACAAGACCCCCACCAGAAACAACCCACCCGTGAACAGGTAGAGGATCCCGGTGATCCATTTGCCCTGATACATGCGGTGCACGCCGAATACACCCAGGAAGGTCAGCAGGATCCACGACAGGCTGTAGTCCAGGGGGCCGGCGTGAAAGCGCAGGTCTGCCTCGCGATCCATGGCCGGGATCAGGAACAGGTCGATCAGCCAACCGATGCCCAGCAGGCCAAGGGTGAAGAACCAGATCGTACCGGTGACCGGCTTGCCGTAATAAAAGCGGTGGGCGCCAGTGAAGCCAAAAATCCACAGCAGATAACCGATCACTTTGCTGTGAGTGTCATGCAGCTGTCCGTCCTGTTGATAACTGTTCATTCATAGCCTCTGAGGGTTATCGGAAAATTTTCTAAGAAAAAATGTGACTTCTTTGTGTCGAGCCGACGTGTGGCATTTGCCCCACTTGCTTCGCGCAAAAGCTTGCCCCGCCTGGCCCGCGCCACTCCAAAGCATTTTTTTGCTGCAATGTGGCCGGTTTTCAAGGCCGTTGCAATCGACCAACGGATCAGAAATTGATCAAAAAGCTGTTATAAAGTTGCGCGCTTAACCAACAAGAGCCCTGCCTATGCGTCCTTTTTTCAAGACATGGCTGACCCTTTGCCTATTATTGCCACTGGCCGCCCACGCCACCAACCGTGAGCAACGTTTACCCAACGGCTTTTCCGGGTACACCACCAATTCATCGGCTGTGCGTTCCCCCCAGAACGTCAGTCACAAGGTCCAGAACCGCACCCGCTCCAGCAAACCAAGCCTGCCGGTGGCGTCGATGTCGCCCCAGCAAAGCAGCGATGTGCTCAGCCGCGCCGTCAATGTACTGGGCACCCCGTACCGTTGGGGCGGCAGCAGCCCAAGCAAGGGCTTCGACTGCAGCGGCCTGGTCAAGTACGCCTTCCACGAAGTTGAAGAAGTCGACTTGCCACGCACCTCCAACGCGATGGCCCAGGGCCACGGTATCAAGGTCGATCGCGACGAGCTCAAGCCGGGCGACCTGATCTTCTTCAATATCAAGAGCCGTCGGGTAAACCACGTCGCCATCTACCTGGGTAACGACCGCTTCATCCATGCCCCTCGCACGGGCAAGCGGGTGAGCATCGACACCTTGAGCAAGCCCTACTGGCGCAGCCGCTATGTGGTGGCCAAGCGCGTCCTGCCGAAAAGCCAGCAATTGGCCCTGGCTGCCAATCACTAAAAACCGCCATGCGCCCGCTCCCGGGCGCTGTCCGGGCTGATCAGCCCACGCTGGAGCAGGCCCTGCAGGCAACTGTCCAGGGTCTGCATACCCAACGCTCCCCCGGTTTGAATCGTCGAATACAGCTGGGCCACCTTGCCCTCGCGCACCAGGTTGCGCACCGCAGGGGTGGCCAGCAGCACCTCATGGGCCGCGATCCGGCCGCCCCCTGTCCGTGCCACCAGCACCTGCGACACCACCGCCTGCAGCGCTTCAGCCAGCATGGCGCGGACCAGCTGTTTCTCTTGCGCGGCGAACACATCCACCAGACGGTCGATGGTTTTTGCCGCCGACCCGGTGTGAACCGTCGCCAATACCAGGTGCCCGGTCTCGGCGGCGGTCAGGGCCAGGCGAATGGTTTCCTGGTCACGCAGCTCGCCCAGCATGATCACGTCCGGGTCCTGGCGCAGCGAAGCGCGCAAGGCCTGGGCGAACCCCCGGCTGTGCCTGCCGACTTCGCGCTGGCTGATCAGGCTGCGTTGGGGGCTGTGGATAAATTCGATGGGGTCTTCGAGCGTCAGGATGTGCAGCGCGCGCTCCCGGTTCAGGTGATCGAGCAAGGCCGCCAGAGTGGTGGTCTTGCCGGAGCCGGTAGGCCCGGTGACCAGCACAAGGCCCGACGACAACTCGGCGATCTGGCGAAACACGTCCCCCAGGCCCAACTCGGCCAGGGTGCTCACCTTGCCTGCAATCACCCGCACTACCGCGCTCGGACCTTGCAGCTGATTGAACGCATTGACCCGAAATCGCCCAAGCCCCGGCACAGCGACCGAAAAGTCTATATCCAGATGAGTTTCAAAATCCTTCTTCTGCGATTCGGACATCAATTGCCCGAGCAAACCATGCACCTGCTCAGCGCTGAACGCCGGCAGGCTGAGGCGGCTGATGCATCCATCCAGACGGATCGCTGGCACCTCGGCTGCAGCCAGGTGCAGGTCCGAGGCGCCGGCCCTGGTTGCCAGGCCAAGCAGTTCAGTCACATCCATGAGACTCCCCAAAGGCTGCCAAGCAGGTAGAATGCCGCAGACCCAAAGAGCCGCTGGCATCGATCAATGTCCACCATAGCAGACAACCTTTCCGCGCTTGCCGCACGCATCAGTGCCGCCGCCCAGGCCGCCGGGCGCGAACCCTCCGACATCCGCCTGCTCGCGGTGAGCAAGACCAAACCCGCCGCCGCGGTGCGCGAGGCCTTTGCCGCCGGGGTGCGTGACGTAGGTGAAAACTACCTGCAGGAAGCCTTGAACAAACAGGGCGAATTGACCGACCTACCCTTGACCTGGCACTTCATCGGCCCCATTCAGTCGAACAAGACGCGTGCAATCGCCGAGCATTTTGACTGGGTACATTCCGTGGACCGCCTGAAGATCGCCCAACGCCTGTCCGAGCAACGCCCCGATGGCCTGGCACCGCTGAACATCTGCCTGCAGGTGAATGTCAGTGGCGAAACCAGCAAATCCGGCTGCAGCCCCGACGAGCTGCCCGACCTGGCACGTGCCATCGTTGCACTGCCGCGCCTGCGCTTGCGCGGGCTGATGGCGATTCCCGAGCCCACCGACGATCGCGCCGCACAAGAAGCCGCCTTCGCCCAGGTTCGCCAGCTGCAGGCCAGCCTGGACCTGGCGCTGGACACCCTTTCCATGGGCATGAGCCACGACCTGGAAGCGGCCATCGCCCAGGGCGCGACCTGGGTCCGTATCGGAACGGCGCTGTTTGGCGCCCGCGACTACGGCCAGCCCTGACCCATGCCTTTTTCAATCTTTCCCCTCAAGGACCTGACATGAGCAAGACTCGTATTGCCTTTATCGGCGCCGGCAACATGGCCGCCAGCCTGATCGGCGGCCTGCGCGCCCAAGGTCTGGACGCTTCGCAGCTTTGCGCCAGCGACCCGGGTGCCGAGCAACGGGCCAAGATCCATGCCGAGCACGGCATCGAAATGTTCGCCGACAACGCCCAGGCCATCGACGGTGCCGACGTTATCGTCCTGGCGGTCAAGCCGCAGGCCATGAAAGCCGTGTGCGAAGCCCTCAAGCCACGCCTCAAGCCCGGGCAACTGGTGGTCTCGATTGCCGCCGGGATCACCTGCGCGAGCATGAACAACTGGCTCGGCGCCCAGCCCATCGTGCGTTGCATGCCCAACACCCCGGCGCTGCTGCGCCAGGGCGTCAGCGGCCTGTATGCCACCGCCCAGGTCTCGGCCGCGCAGCGCCAGCAAGCCGAACAGCTACTGTCGGCGGTAGGCATCGCCCTGTGGCTGGACACCGAGCAACAGCTCGACGCTGTCACCGCCGTGTCCGGCAGCGGCCCTGCCTACTTCTTCCTGCTGATCGAGGCAATGACAGCCGCCGGTGAAAAACTCGGCCTGCCACGGGAAACCGCTGCCAAACTGACCCTGCAAACCGCCCTGGGCGCTGCCCACATGGCCGTCAGCAGCGATGTCGACGCCGCCGAGCTGCGTCGCCGCGTCACTTCGCCAGCCGGTACCACGGAAGCGGCGATCAAGTCGTTCCAGGCCGATGGCTTCGAAGCGCTGGTGGAGAAAGCGCTGGGCGCCGCGGCGCATCGCTCGGCCGAGATGGCCGAACAACTGGGCAACTAAGGAGCCGAACATGATCGGATTGAACACCGCTGCCATTTACATCCTGCAAACCCTGGGCAGCCTCTACCTGCTCATCATCATGCTGCGCTTCATCCTGCAGCTGGTGCGCGCCGACTTCTACAACCCGCTCAGCCAGTTCGCCGTACGCGCCACCCAACCCCTGCTCAAGCCCATGCGCCGAATCATCCCGAGCCTGTTCGGCCTGGACATGTCGTCGCTGCTGCTGGCGATCATCGTGCAAATGCTGATCATGGGCCTGACGCTGCTGCTGGCCTACGGCACCACCGGCAACCCGGTGCAACTGCTGATCTGGTCGATCATTGGCGTGACCGCCCTGTTCCTGAAGATCTTCTTCTTCGCCCTGATCATCAGCGTGATCCTTTCCTGGGTCGCACCGGGCAGCCACAACCCGGGCGCCGAGCTGATCAACCAGATCTGCGATCCGTTCCTGGCCCCGTTCCGCCGCATCCTGCCGAACCTGGGCGGCCTGGATATCTCGCCGATCCTGGCGTTCATGGCACTCAAGCTGATCGACATGCTGGTCATCAACAACCTGGCGGCCATGACCGGTATGCCGGAGATGCTGCGCCTGCTGGTTTGATCGTGGATTCTTCGCGGGGCAAGCCCGCTCCTGCGGCTTTTGTGGGAGCGGGCTTGCGCCGCGATGCTTTCCTTGCCGCACTCATCAGTGGTCTTTAGACTTACGCCTCATTTAAGCGTGAGCAGGGTCGATGTCCACTGTCTTTCCCGAAGATTCGGTCGGTCTGGTAACACCGCAACTGGCGCAGTTCAACGAGCCCCTGGCGCTGGCCTGCGGTCGCTCGCTGACCTCCTATGAACTGATCTACGAAACCTACGGCACGCTCAACAGCTCAGCCAGCAATGCTGTGCTGATCTGCCATGCGCTGTCCGGCCATCACCATGCGGCGGGCTACCACAGCCCCGACGACCGCAAGCCGGGCTGGTGGGACAGCTGCATCGGCCCGGGCAAACCGATCGACACCAATCGCTTTTTCGTGGTCAGCCTGAACAACCTCGGCGGTTGCAATGGCAGTACCGGCCCGAGCAGTGTCAACCCGGCCACCGGCAAGCCCTATGGCGCCGATTTCCCGGTGTTGACCGTCGAAGACTGGGTGCACAGCCAGGCGCGCCTGGCGGATCGCCTGGGCATCCAGCAATGGGCCGCAGTCGTCGGTGGCAGCCTGGGTGGCATGCAGGCCCTGCAATGGACCATCACCTACCCGGATCGCGTGCGCCACTGCCTGGACATCGCTTCGGCGCCCAAGCTCTCGGCGCAGAACATCGCCTTCAACGAGGTGGCTCGCCAGGCCATCCTCACCGACCCGGAGTTTCATGGCGGCTCGTTCCAGGACCGCGGCGTGATCCCCAAGCGCGGCCTGATGCTGGCGCGCATGGTCGGGCACATCACCTACCTGTCCGATGACTCCATGGGCGAGAAATTCGGCCGCGAGCTCAAGAGTGACAAGCTCAACTACGACTTCCACAGCGTCGAGTTCCAGGTGGAAAGCTACCTGCGCTACCAGGGCGAGGAGTTCTCCGGGCGTTTCGACGCCAACACCTACCTGCTGATGACCAAGGCGCTGGACTACTTCGACCCGGCCGCCGCCCACGGTGGCGACCTCGCGGCCACCCTGGCCCATGTCACCGCAGACTACTGCGTGATGTCGTTCACCACCGACTGGCGCTTTTCGCCGGCGCGCTCGCGGGAGATCGTCGATGCGCTGATCGCCGCGCGCAAGAACGTCTGCTACCTGGATATCGACTCGCCCTATGGCCACGATGCCTTCCTGATCCCGACCCCGCGCTACATCACGGGATTCACGAACTACATGAACCGCATCGTCTGCTGAGGACCCTATGAGAGCCGACCTGGAAATCATCCAAGACTGGATCCCCGCCGGTAGCCGGGTACTCGACCTCGGTTGCGGTACCGGCGAGCTGCTGGCCTCGCTGCGCGACAACAAGCAGGTCGCAGGCTATGGCCTGGAGATCGACCCTGACAACATCGCCCAGTGCGTGGCCAAGGGCGTCAACGTCATCGAACAGGACCTGGACAAGGGCCTGGGCAACTTCGCCAGCAACAGTTTCGACGTGGTGGTCATGACCCAGGCCCTGCAGGCCGTGGAATATCCCGACCGGATCCTCGACGAGATGCTGCGCGTGGGTCGCCAGTGCATCATCACCTTCCCCAATTTCGGCCACTGGCGGTGCCGTTGGTACCTGGCGACCAAGGGTCGCATGCCCGTTTCCGACTTCATGCCGTATACCTGGTACAACACGCCGAACATCCACTTCTGTACCTTCGAAGACTTCGAGGCGCTGTGCAGCGAGCGTCGCGCCCAGGTACTCGACCGCCTGGCGGTCGACCACTTGCACCGCCACGGGTGGGCGAGCAGGCTATGGCCTAATCTTCTAGGGGAGATCGGCATTTACCGTGTCAGCAGCCCCGGCCTTCTGGAACACAAGGTCGCTGTCTAACCATCAGCTGAGGAGAACGAACATGCGCCGTTTGTTGAGCTTTTTACTGGTTGCCTGCCTGAGCGCATCGGCAGTCGCTGCCGATGCCATCAAGGGTGAACGCAAGGAAGTCTTCGGGGATACCACGGTGCACTACAGCACCTTCATTTCCACCTTCCTGCAACCGGACACGGCCAAGGCCGCCGAACTGATCCGCAGCAAGAACCAGGGTGTGATCAACGTTTCGGTGATCAAGGCCGGCAAGCCCGTGGTCACCCAGGTCAACGGCACCGTCAAGGACCTGACCAGCGCCTCGGTCCCGCTGAAGTTCAAGCAGATTACCGAGCAAGGTGCGATCTACTACATCGCCCAGTTCCCTGTCGAACAACAGGAAACCCGTACCTTCACCATTAACGTTGGCATTGATGGCAAGACCGAGACCATCAGTTTCAACCAAGAGCTTTTCCCAGGCGAATGATGACTTTCCAGCAACTCGTATTGGCCAGCCACAACGCTGGCAAACTCAAGGAACTGCAGGCCATGCTCGGTGACACCGTGCAGCTGCGCTCCATCGGCGAATTCAGCAGTGTAGAGCCGGAAGAAACCGGCCTCTCGTTCGTCGAGAATGCCATCCTCAAGGCGCGCAATGCTGCGCGCATCTCCGGCCTGCCGGCGCTGGCCGACGATTCGGGCCTGGCGGTGGACTTCCTCGGCGGCGCACCGGGTATCTACTCGGCGCGCTATGCCGATGGCCAGGGCGATGCAGCCAACAACGCCAAGCTGCTCGAAGCCCTCAAGGATGTACCTGAGGCCGAGCGCGGCGCGCAGTTCGTCTGTGTCCTGGCCCTGGTGCGCCATGCCGACGACCCGTTGCCGATTCTCTGCGAAGGGCTGTGGCACGGCCGCATCCTGACCGAGGCCAGCGGCGAACACGGCTTTGGCTACGATCCCTTGTTCTGGGTACCGGAGCGCGACTGCTCCAGCGCCGACCTGAACCCTGCCGACAAGAACCTGATCAGCCACCGTGCCCGTGCCATGAGCCTGCTGCGTCAACGTCTGGGCCTGGCATGACCGATCATTCGCCGGCACAGCAACTGCACCTGGGCGAGGCTGGCTTTACCTCCCGGACACCACGGGTGGCCTTGGCACAACTGCCACCCCTGGCGCTATACATTCATATCCCGTGGTGCGTGCGCAAGTGCCCGTACTGCGACTTCAACTCCCACGCCGCAACGCCCGAGCTGCCGGAAGAAGAGTACGTCGATGCGTTGCTGGCCGATCTCGACCAGGAGCTTGGCGCGGTATACGGCCGTTCGATCAGCTCGATATTCTTCGGTGGCGGCACCCCCAGCCTGTTCAGCGCTGGCGCCCTGGACCGCTTGCTGGCGGGCGTGGAGCAACGCGTTGCGTTCGCCAGCGATATCGAAATTACCCTGGAAGCCAACCCGGGGACGTTCGAGCAGGAGAAGTTCAAGGCCTATCGGCAACTGGGGATCAATCGCCTATCGATTGGTATCCAGAGCTTCGAGCAGGCCAAGCTCGAAGCCCTCGGGCGTATCCACAATGGTGACGAAGCCATTCGCGCTGCCGACATGGCCCGCAATGCCGGCTTCGACAACTTCAACCTCGACCTGATGCATGGCCTGCCCGATCAATCCCTGGACGACGCCCTGGGCGACCTGCGCCAGGCTATCGCGCTGGCGCCCACGCACCTGTCCTGGTACCAGCTGACCCTGGAACCGAACACCGTGTTCTGGAACCAGCCGCCGCTGCTGCCCGAAGACGACATCCTCTGGGATATCCAGGAAGCCGGACAAGCCCTGCTCGCCAGCCACGGCTACGCCCAGTACGAGGTCTCGGCCTACGCCCAGCCCGGTCGGGCGGCCCGGCACAACCTCAACTACTGGAGCTTTGGCGATTTCATCGGCATCGGTGCCGGTGCCCACGGCAAGCTCAGCCATCCGGACGGGCGCATCCTGCGCACTTGGAAGACCCGCCTGCCCAAGGACTACCTGAATCCGGCCAAGCCCTTCAAGGCGGGCGAGAAGCTGCTGCCGGTAGATGAGCTGCCGTTCGAGTTCCTGATGAACGCCCTGCGCCTGACCCAGGGTGTGGACGCCGAGCTGTTCAGCCAGCGCACGGGACTGGCGCTGGAACAACTGACAGAGGCACGGCGCGAGGCCGAACAAAAAGGCTTATTGCAGGTCGAAACGACGCGACTGGTCGCCACCCCGCGAGGCCAGTTGTTCCTCAACGACCTGCTGCAGTATTTCTTGACCTAAGGATTGCGAATGGACCTGGTACTCGACCTGCTCTCGACCGTTTCCCGCTGGAGTCGCAGCAACTTGTCGGAGATCTCACTGGCGCTTGTAGGCTGCTTGCTGGTGCTGTTCGGCACCGACATCAAAGGCTGGGTAGAACAACGCCTGGGCGGCCTGGCAGGCGCCTTGCGTGTACCGTTCATGGCTGTGCTGGTGATGATCGGCAGTGGCGCCGCGTTGATCTATGCCACGCCCTGGGTGGTGAAGGGGCTGGCGCAGTTCAACAACTATGCGTTGGCGCCGGTGTTGCTGATTGTGCTGGTGTTGATTGGCGTGGTCGCTGACCGCCGCTAAAAGCATCGCCGGCAAGCCGGCTCCCACAGGTTGATCACAACCCCCTGTGGAAGCCGGCTTGCCGGCGATCGAGCGTAAAGCGCTCGCAGATTTACGCCAGTTTTTCGAACTTCAAGTCCCACACCCCATGCCCAAGTCGCTCGCCACGGCGTTCGAACTTGGTGATCGGGCGCTCGGCCGGACGCTCCACGCACTTGCCGTCGGCGGCCAGGTTGCGATAACCCGGGGCGACATTCATCACCTCCAGCATGTACTCGGCATAGGGCTCCCAGTCGGTAGCCATATGGAATACACCGCCCACCTTCAGCTTGCTGCGCACAAGCTCGGCAAACTCCGGCTGCACGATACGACGCTTATGGTGACGGCTCTTGTGCCACGGGTCTGGGAAGAACAGCATCAGGCGATCGAGGCTGTTGTCGGCCACGCACTTGTTGAGCACTTCGATGGCATCGCAGTCATACACCCGCAGGTTCTTCAGGCCCTGGGTCAGTACGCCGTTGAGCAGCGCACCCACACCCGGACGGTGTACTTCGACACCGATGAAGTCTTGCTCAGGCGCGGCGGCGGCCATTTCCAGCAGGGAATGGCCCATGCCGAAACCGATCTCCAGGGTGCGCGGAGCCGAGCGGCCAAACACCTGGTCGTAGTCCACCGGGCTGTCGGCCAGTGGCAGGATGAACAGCGGCCCACCCTGCTCCAGGCCACGTTGCTGGCCTTCGGTCATGCGCCCGGCGCGCATCACGAAACTCTTGATGCGACGGTGTTGGCGCTCTTCGCCTTCGGTAGAGATCGGCGTTTCTTGCGATTCAGTCATCAGGGGCTCTTACTTGATCAGACCATCCAGCGGCGACGAGGCGCTGGCATAGAGTTTTTTCGGCATACGCCCGGCGAGGTAGGCCAGGCGGCCGGCAACGATGGCGTGTTTCATGGCTTCAGCCATCATGATCGGCTGCTGGGCGTTGGCAATGGCCGAGTTCATCAGCACTGCCTCGCAGCCCATTTCCATGGCGATGGTCGCGTCGGACGCGGTACCGACACCGGCGTCGACCAGCACGGGCACTTTCGATTCTTCGAGGATGATCTGCAGGTTGTACGGGTTGCAGATCCCCAGGCCGGTACCGATCAGGCCGGCCAGCGGCATCACGGCGATACAACCGGCCTCGGCCAGCTGGCGGGCAATGATTGGATCGTCGCTGGTGTAGACCATCACGTCGAAACCGTCCTTGACCAGCACTTCGGCGGCCTTGAGGGTTTCGATCACGTTGGGGAACAGGGTCTTCTGGTCGGCCAGTACTTCCAGCTTGACCAGGTTGTGGCCATCGAGCAGCTCACGGGCCAGGCGGCAGGTACGCACGGCCTCGACCGCATCGTAGCAACCGGCAGTGTTCGGCAGGATGGTGTAACGGTCCGGCGGCAGCACATCGAGCAGGTTCGGTTCGCCCGGGTTCTGGCCGATGTTGGTGCGACGCACGGCCACGGTGACGATCTCGGCACCCGAAGCCTCGATGGCCAGGCGGGTTTCTTCAAGGTCACGGTACTTGCCGGTGCCGACCAGCAGGCGCGACTGGAAGGTACGGCCGGCCAGGGTGAAGGGCTTGTCGCTGCGAAGGTTGCTCATCGGAAATCCTCTGAAAGGTTGAGGGACTTGCAAGGTAATCCTGGGGCCCTAGCCGCCGCCGATGGCATGCACGACTTCGACCTGATCGCCGTCACGCAGCGACGTGGCTGCATGCTGGCTACGTGGCACGATATCCAGGTTGAGCTCTACCGCGACGCGGCGCCCGACAAGGTCCAGGCGGGCCAGCAGGGCCTCGACGCTTTCGCCGTCGGGCAACTCGAAGGGTTCACCGTTCAATTGAATGCGCATGCGCACGGCCACCATTATTTTTAGGGGCCAGCATTCTAGCCCCGATCAGGTGCTGCGACCAAGGCCAAGCATCGCCATTCGTCTCGATTTGGACTGCCGGGTCAACCCAGGCGCCAGGCAGCAAGGCCCAGGCACAGCCAGCCACCGAGGAATGCCAGGCCACCGATGGGGGTGATGATGCCCAGCTTGCCAATGCCGCTGAGGGTCAGCAGGTACAGGCTGCCGGAAAACAACACGATCCCCAGGGCGAACAGGCCACCGGCCCAGCCCACCAGGCGTCCGGGCAACTGCGTGGCCAGCACGGCAACTCCGAGCAGGGCCAGGGCATGGACCAGCTGATAGGTCACACCGGTCTGGAAGATCGCCAGGTACTCGCTGCTCAAGCGTCCCTTGAGGCCATGGGCGGCGAAGGCGCCCAGGGCCACGCCGGTGAATCCGAAAAACGCCGCAAGCAGCAGAAAGCTACGAAGCATGGGATGACTCCTAGTCAGCACAGGGTCTGTATAATGGCCCGCTCCATCGGTTCGGCCAAGCCATCACCTATGTTGTCTTCCATTTTCCGCCGCCTCACCCGCGCCCTGCTCTGGTTTGCCGTTGGCAGCGTGCTGCTGGTATTGGTGTTCCGCTGGGTACCACCACCCGGCACTGCGCTGATGGTCGAACGCAAGGTCGAGTCCTGGTTCAACGGCCAGCCAATCGACCTGCAACGCGACTGGGAGCCCTGGGAGCGCATTTCCGATGAGCTCAAGGTGGCGGTAATCGCCGGTGAAGACCAGAAGTTCGCCAACCACTGGGGCTTCGACTTGAACGCCATCCAGGCGGCGCTGGCCCATAACGAACGCGGTGGCAGCCTTCGCGGCGCCAGTACCCTCAGCCAGCAAGTGGCCAAGAATCAGTTTCTATGGGCGGGGCGCAGTTGGTTGCGCAAAGGGCTTGAGGCCTGGTTCACCACCTTGATCGAGCTGCTGTGGTCCAAGGAGCGAATTCTTGAGGTCTACCTCAACAGCGCCGAGTGGGGCGAAGGGGTGTTTGGTGCCCAAGCCGCCGCGCAGCACCATTTCGGTGTCGACGCCAGCCGCTTGAGCCGGCAGCAGGCGAGCCTGCTGGCCGCGGTGCTACCGAGCCCGCTCAACTGGAGCGCCAGCCGCCCCAGCAGCTACGTGGCGCGGCGTGCCGGCTGGATCCGTCAGCAGATGCGCCAGCTAGGCGGCAGTGGCTACCTCGCGCAGCTCGAAAGCCCGCGCAAGGCGCCCTGGAGCCAATAAAAAGCCCGGCAAAGCGCATACTTTGCCGGGCTTTTATTGTTTGCTGATTACCGGGCAAACGCCTTAGAACGCGCCCATGTAGTCACGTTTGCCCACTTCCACACCGTTGTGACGCAAGATTGCGTAAGTCGTGGTGACGTGGAAGAAAAACTGCGGCAGGCCGTAGGTCAGCAAATATGCCTGGCCACTGAAGCGTTTCTCTTTCGGCGTGCCCGGACGGGTCACGATCTCGATGCCTTCCTTACCATCGATCTGCGCTGGCGTAACGCCGTCCAGGAAAGCCAGAACCTTGGTGATCAGCGCTTGCAGTTCAGCAAAGGTGGTTTCGTTGTCATCGTATTTGGGCAACTCGACCTCAGCCAGGCGCGCCGATACACCCTTGGCGAAATCAACAGCGATCTGCACCTGGCGAACCAATGGAAACATATCCGGATACAGGCGAGCCTGCAGGAAGACGCTCGGGTCAATGTTTTTCGCCGTGGCGTGAGCTTCGGCCTTGTTCAGGACCCCACTCAAGGCGTTGAGCATCTGCTTGAAGACAGGAACAGAAGCGGCGTACAAGGAAATGGTCATAACAGTCTCTACAGGGTGACGGAAAAATGACGGGACCAACGTGGCGCGATTATAGACCCGCGCTGCTACCTGAAACTCAGCCCCAATAAAAAAGCCCCGACACGTCGGGGCTTTTTGACTATTGCTGTCGCACGACTCAGATTGCGATCAAGGCTTTCACCTTGTTCATCGCATTCTTCTCCAGCTGACGAATCCGCTCGGCGGATACGCTGTATTTCTCGGCCAGGTCATGCAGCGTGGCTTTCTCCTCGGCCAGCCAGCGCTGGTAGAGGATGTCGCGGCTACGGTCGTCCAGGCCTTGCAGGGCTTCATGCAGGTTGCTGGTGGAGTTATCGCTCCAGTCGGCATCCTCGAGCTGACGCGCCGGGTCGTACCGGTGGTCTTCCAGGTAGTTGGCCGGCGACTGGAACGCGCTGTCGTCGTCGGCTTCGGACGCCGGATCGAAGGCCATGTCCTGGCCAGTGAGGCGACTTTCCATCTCGCGCACTTCGCGCGGCTCCACACCCAGGCTTTCGGCAACCCGATGAACTTCGTCGTTGTTCAGCCAGGCCAGACGCTTTTTCTGGCTGCGCAGGTTGAAGAACAGCTTGCGCTGGGCCTTGGTGGTGGCCACCTTGACGATGCGCCAGTTGCGCAGGATGAACTCGTGGATTTCCGCCTTGATCCAGTGCACGGCAAAGGACACCAGGCGTACGCCCATTTCAGGGTTGAAACGCTTGACCGCTTTCATCAGGCCAACGTTGCCTTCCTGGATCAAGTCGGCCTGGGCCAGCCCGTAGCCGGAATAGCTGCGGGCGATATGTACGACAAACCGCAGGTGGGCGAGCACCATCTGCCGAGCCGCCTCAAGATCCTGCTCATAGTAGAGACTCTCGGCCAGTTCACGCTCCTGCTCCGGCGTCAGCAATGGAATGCTGTTGACCGTGTGCACGTAGGCTTCCAGGTTTGCGCCGGGAACCAGGGCATAGGCAGGTTGCAACGAAGTGGTCATACGAAAAAACCTCCGACTCACTAAACTCGTGCCCGTGGGCACTGCCAACATTGACCGGAAACCAGGGAAAAAGTTTCCTAAAAATGAAAAGAGTCAATAGCAGCAAAAAGACACTATCGCGGTGCAAGCTCGCTCAAGTGGCGGGCGACCGCAATCCAAGCACCGATATACCCTAACAGCACGGCTCCAAGCAAGAGCGACAGACCATCGGCTGATGGCACCCCTGCCAGGGCGAAATCGCTGCCATACAGGCCGGAAAGCCCGATAACCGCGTCGTTGAGCCAGTTAAGGCCAAACGCCAGCACCCCCCAGGCCAATACCCCGGCCCCCAGGCCGTACAAGGCGCCCATGTACAGGAAAGGTCGGCGAACATAGCTGTCCGTGCCGCCTACCAGCTTGATCACCTCGATCTCGGTACGACGGTTCTCGATGTGCAGGCGAATTGTGTTACCAATTACCAAAAGCAGCGCAGAAACCAGCAATACGGTCAGGCCGAACACAAAACGGTCGCCCAACTTGAGGATGGCAGCCAGGCGTTCGACCCACAGCAGGTCCAACTGCGCCACATCGACCTTGGGCAGTTCCGCCAGGCGCTGGCGCAAGGCTTCAAGGGCCGGTTTGTCGACTTCTGCCGGCGTCACCACCACCACGCCGGGTAGCGGGTTCTCAGGCAGCTCGCGAAGGGCGTCACCCAGGCCGGACTGCTGCTGGAACTCTTCCAGCGCCTTCTCGCGGCTCACGTACTCGGCCTCGGCAACGCCGGGCAGGCCTTTGATCTGCTCACGCAGGGCTTCACCGTCACTGCTGCTGGCGTCCAGCTTGAGGTACAGGGAGATCTGCGCCGCACGCTGCCAAGAGCCACCGAGCCGTTCGACGTTGCTCAACAGCAGCGACAACCCCATGGGCAGGCTCAAGGCCACCGCCATCACCAGGCAGGTGAAGAAGCTGCCGATGGGCTGCTTGCCCAGGCGGCGCAGGCTGTCCATCAGGCTTGAACGGTGACTTTCCAGCCAGGCATGCAACAGGGTGCGAAAATCTGGGCCGTCGTCGTCATGACTGTCGCGCTTTTTCTTTTCCGGTTGTGGATCAGCGGCCTTTGGCGCTACCCGCTCGGAAACCTTGGGACTACGTGTTGCACTCATTGCCCGGCCTCCCCGTCGCCGATCAAGCGGCCGCGCTGCAGGGTCAGCATGCGATGGCGCATGCGCGCGATCAGCGCCAGGTCGTGACTGGCGATCAGCACGCTGGTGCCCAGGCGGTTGATGTCTTCGAATACACCCATGATCTCCGCGGCCAGGCGCGGGTCGAGGTTACCGGTGGGTTCGTCCGCCAGCAGCAAGGCCGGGCGGTGAACGATGGCGCGGGCGATGCCGACACGTTGTTGCTGGCCGGTGGACAGATCGCCCGGGAACAGAACGGCCTTGTCCGACAGGGCCACGCGCTCGAGCGCAGAATCGACCCGCTTGGCGATCTCCACCTTGGAAAGGCCGAGGATCTGCAGCGGCAGGGCGACGTTGTTGAATACGGTACGGTCGAACAACAGCTGGTGGTTCTGGAACACGACGCCGATCTGACGGCGCAGGAAGGGAATCTGCGCCGTGCTGATCTGCCCCAGGTCCTGCCCGGCCAGCAGCAGTTTGCCGCTGGTAGGACGCTCCATGGCCAGCAGCAGGCGCAGCAAGGTGCTCTTGCCAGCGCCGGAATGGCCGGTGACGAACAGGAACTCGCCCCGACGCACCCGAAAACTCAACTCATGCAGGCCAACGTGGCCATTGGGGTAGCGCTTGGCGACCTGTTCGAATCGAATCATGGATGCTCCCGCTCGGCAAACAGTGCTTTCACGAAGGGTTCGGCTTCGAAAGTGCGCAAGTCATCGATGCCTTCGCCCACGCCAATATAGCGGATCGGCAGGCCGAACTGCTTGGCCAGGGCAAAGATCACCCCGCCCTTGGCGGTGCCGTCGAGCTTGGTCAGCGCCAGGCCCGTGAGCTCGACGCTCTGATTGAAATGCTTGGCCTGGTTGATGGCGTTCTGGCCGGTGCCGGCGTCCAGCACCAGCAGGACTTCGTGCGGCGCGTCGGCGTCGAGCTTGCCGATGACCCGACGAACCTTCTTCAACTCTTCCATCAGGTTGTCTTTGGTGTGCAGGCGACCGGCGGTATCGGCGATCAGTACATCGATGCCCCGGGCCTTGGCGGCCTGGACTGCATCGAAGATCACCGAGGCCGAGTCGGCGCCGGTGTGCTGGGCGATCACCGGGATCTGGTTGCGCTCGCCCCACACCTGCAACTGCTCGACCGCGGCAGCACGGAAGGTGTCACCCGCAGCCAGCATGACCTTCTTGCCTTCGAGCTGGAGCTTTTTCGCCAGCTTGCCGATGGTAGTGGTCTTGCCGGCGCCGTTGACGCCGACCACCAGGATCACGAAAGGCTTGGCCTGTGCCTGGATGCGCAGGGGTTGCTCGACCGGCTTGAGCAGGTCGGCCAGTTCACCTTGCAGGGATTTGTACAGGGCATCGCTGTCGGCCAGCTGCTTGCGCGCGACCTTCTGGGTCAGGCTCTGGACGATCACCGAGGTGGCCTCGACGCCAACGTCGGCGGTCAGCAGGCGGGTTTCGATTTCGTCGAGCAGGTCGTCGTCAATGGCTTTCTTGCCCAGGAACAGGCTCGCCATCCCCTCGCCGATACTGGCGCTGGTCTTCGACAGGCCCTGCTTGAGGCGGGCAAAGAACCCGCCCTTGCTCTCTTCGCTGCGCTCCGGAACAGGTGCCTCGACAGGCTCAGGCGCGACCACTGGCGCAACGGTAGCTACAGGCGCTACAGGCGCTACAGGCGCTACAGGCGCTACAGGCGCAGGCTCGGGCGTAACGACCGGCGTGGCAACAGGTTCAGGCTGGGCAACCACTACCGGTGCAGGCTCGGTCACCGGCGGCACGACAGGGGCCGGGCGCTCGGGGATAGGCGGCGGGGTATGCGGCTCAAGGTCGGGCACCAGGGCGACCGGCTCTTCAGGCACAGGCAGGACCAGGCCGGCGTGCGGCTCAGGCTCGACTGCAACCACTGGAGGCACAGGCTCCGACGCGGCGACAGGCACAGGTTCCGGCACGGATACGGTTGCAGTTGCAGGTACAACCTCGACCGGGGCAACGGCAGCCGTTGCCTCGGCGGCCAGCGCTGCAGGCTGCTCCGGTTCGGTCGGTTCAGGGCTTTGCGGCTGCTCGGCAACGGGTTGCTGCGGCTTTCTGCGCAGCCAGCCGAACAGGCCTTTCTTTTCACCAGCCGCGGCCGGCGTCTTTTTGTCGTCGTTGGAACCAAACATGGAAGACGGCTATCTCAGGGTAGCGATGCGCCACTGCGGCGCCTCGAAAATACTTTTAACGCAGAACAGACTACTTTTATTCCGGCTCGTTCATGCGCAACATTTTGTCTTGTGGCCTGCGGGTCAGATCCACGACAGGCATGGTCGTCAGGCAACCGGATCAGTATCCTAGCACCTCCTAGCCCGCTGACGCTAAGACCACGCGGGCAGTCCTACAGGTTAAACAACGTATGAATGCTCTAGCCCGCCGCGCCGCTGGCCTGTTGCTCAGCACAGTTTTTCTGCCGCTCGCCGCCTTTGCCGCCGATCCGCAACCCACCCACGAGTTCATTCTCGACAACGGCCTGAAAGTGGTCGTGCGCGAGGACCACCGGGCGCCGGTGGTGGTTTCGCAAATCTGGTACAAGGTGGGCTCCACCTACGAGTCCCCGGGCCAGACCGGCCTGTCCCACGCCCTGGAGCACATGATGTTCAAGGGCAGCGAGAAACTTGGCCCCGGCGAAGCCTCGCGCATCCTGCGTGACCTGGGCGCCGAAGAAAACGCCTTCACCAGCGACGACTACACCGCTTACTACCAGGTGCTGGCCCGCGACCGCCTGCCGGTCGCCCTGGAGCTTGAAGCCGACCGCATGGCCAGCCTGCGCCTGCCGGCCGACGAGTTCAGCCGCGAAATCGAGGTCATCAAGGAAGAGCGCCGCCTGCGCACCGACGACCAGCCCAGCGCCAAGGCGTTCGAGCTGTTCAGCGCCATGGCCTTCCCCGCCAGCAGCTACCGCACCCCGACCATCGGCTGGATGGCCGACCTGGACCGCATGAAGGTCGAGGAACTGCGTCACTGGTACGAATCCTGGTATGCGCCGAACAACGCCACCCTGGTGGTAGTCGGTGACGTCACCGCCGAAGAGGTCAAGGGCCTGGCCCAGCGCTTCTTCGGCCCGATTGCCAAGCGTGCGATCCCACCGGTCAAGCTGCCACTGGAGCTGGCCGAGCCGGGCCTGCGGGAAACCACCCTGCATGTACGCACCCAGTTGCCGAGCCTGATCTACGGTTTCAACGTCCCGGGCCTGGCCACCGCCAAGGACCCGCGCACCGTGCACGCCCTGCGCCTGATCTCCGCGCTGCTGGACGGCGGTTACAGCGCCCGCCTGCCGAGCCGGCTGGAGCGCGGCCAGGAGCTGGTATCCGGCGCCTCATCCAACTACAACCCGTTCACCCGTGGCGACAGCCTGTTCCTGATCTCGGCCACACCAAACCAGCAGAAGAACAAGACCCTAGCCGAGGTGGAAGGCGGCATCTGGAAGCTGCTCGACGAACTCAAGAGCACCCCGCCGTCGGCTGAAGAACTGGAGCGTGTACGGGCCCAGGTGATCGCCGGGCTGGTCTACGACCGCGACTCCATCAGCAGCCAGGCCACCGCCATCGGCATGCTGGAAACAGTCGGCCTGTCGTGGAAACTGATCGACAGCGAACTCGATGAGCTCAAGAGCGTGACCCCGGCCGACATCCAGAACGCTGCGCGCACCTATTTCACCCGTGAACGCCTGAGCGTTGCCCACGTATTGCCCGAGGAGACCGCTCATGAGTGACCGCAGCGCACCCCGCTACACCTTGATCGGCCTCGGCGTCCTGCTGCTGGTTGGCGTGCTGGCGTTCTTCCTGGCCAAGCCGGCCCAGTCGGACAACGCGGCGCAACCTGCCAGCGCCTCCGCAGCCAAGCCCGCCAACACCCTGCAGACACTGGCCGAGCTGGATGGCAAGGCGCCAAGCCGCCGTCAACTGAACATCCAGACCTGGAACACCACGGAAGGCGCCAAGGTGCTGTTCGTCGAAGCCCGCGAGCTGCCGATGTTCGACCTGCGCCTGACCTTCGCCGCGGGCAGCAGCCAGGACGGCGATACGCCAGGCCTGGCGACCCTGACCAATGCCATGCTGAACGAAGGCGTGGCCGGCAAGGACGTCACCGCCATCGCCGAAGGCTTCGAAGGCCTGGGAGCCGACTTTGGCAACGGTGCCTACCGCGACATGGCCGTGGCCACCCTGCGCAGCCTGAGCGCGGCAGACAAACGCGAGCCGGCGCTGAAACTGTTCGCCGAGGTCGTCGGCAAGCCGACCTTCCCGCAGGATGCCCTCGAGCGCATCAAGAACCAGCTGCAGGCAGGCTTCGAGTACCAGAAGCAGAACCCGGGCAAGCAGGCCAGCATCGCGCTGTTCGAGCGCCTGTACGGCAGCCACCCTTACGCCCACCCCAGTGACGGCACCGCCAAGAGCATTCCGCCGATTACCCTTGAGCAGCTGCGCGCCTTCCACGCCAAGGCCTACACCGCCGGCAACGCGGTCATTGCCCTGGTCGGCGACCTGAGCCGCAGCGAAGCCGAAGCCATCGCCGCACAGGTCTCGGCCGCCCTGCCCAAGGGTCCGGCGCTGGCCAAGCCGGACCAGCCCACCGAGCCCAAGGGTGGCACCACGCATATCGACTTCCCGTCCAAGCAGACCCACCTGATGCTGGCCCAGCTGGGTATCGACCGTAACGATCCGGACTACGCTGCGCTGTCGCTGGGCAACCAGATTCTCGGTGGCGGCACCTTCGGTACCCGCCTGATGAGCGAAGTGCGCGAAAAACGCGGCCTGACCTACGGCGTATACTCGGTATTCAGCCCGATGCAGGTCCGTGGCCCGTTCATGATCAACCTGCAGACCCGCGCCGAACTCAGCGAGGGCACCCTCAAGCTGGTCCAGGACATCCTCAGCGACTACCTCAAGACCGGCCCGAGCCAGCAGGAGCTGGATGACGCCAAGCGTGAACTGGCCGGCAGCTTCCCGCTGTCCAACGCCAGCAACGCGAGCATCGTCGGCCAACTGGGCGCCATCGGCTTCTACAACCTGCCGCTGACCTGGCTGGAAGACTACATGCAACAATCCCAGGCCCTGACCACCGAACAGGTCAAGGCAGCCCTGAACAAACATCTGGCCGCGGATAAGATGGTCATCGTCACCGCCGGCCCAAGCGTGCCGCAAAAGCCTTTGCCGCCGCCCACCGACAAACCCGCCGAGCAACCGCTTGGCGTACCGGAGCATTAATGGCCAGTCCATCTGCAAAATCGGCCAAGCCACATCACGGCACCGGCCAACTGCGCATCATCGCCGGCGAATGGCGCAGCCGTCGCCTGAGCTTCCCCGACGCCCCCGGCCTGCGCCCAACGCCAGACCGGGTGCGCGAGACCCTGTTCAACTGGCTCGCGCCGCATATCGAAGGCGCCAAGGTGCTCGATGCCTTTGCCGGCAGCGGCGCGCTGTACCTTGAGGCGCTGTCGCGCGGCGCCAGCGAGGCGGTAGCCCTGGACAGCAACCCGGCTGCCATCGCCAGCCTGCGACAGAACCTGGAGCTGCTGCGCTGCCCGCGTGGCCAGTTGATCCAGAGCGACGCCCAGCGCTACCTGCAGGGCGAGCCGAAAATGGCGTTCGACCTGGTGTTCCTCGACCCACCGTTCCATCAGGAGCTACTGCCCACTACCTGCGCCCTGCTCGAAGAGCGCAACTGGCTGGCCGCCAACGCCTGGATCTACACCGAAAGCGAAACCCCGCCCTCGACCCTGCAGCTGCCCGGCAACTGGCGCCTGCACCGGGAAAAGAAAGCCGGCCAGGTGTACTACGCACTCTGGCAGCGCGGCTGATTCAACGCACAAAGGCGCAACGGACGTTACACTTGTAACCAACCATTGCGCCTTTTTGCCGAGATAACCCCGATGTCCCCTTCTGCGCCCAGCCCCTTCAAACCCGCCCTGGGGCTGGGCAACCCGCATATGCAGACGCTATGGGGGCCGCTGTGGCGCAGATCCGCAGTGCTGAACCGTCTACGTGAACGGCTGTGGCTCTGCGACGGGGACTTTCTTGATCTCGACTGGCACGGCCCGCACCAAGCCACCACACCGCTGGTACTGGTACTGCATGGGCTGACCGGATCGTCCCACTCCCCTTATGTGATCGGCTTGCAGCAGGCCCTGGCTGGCCGTGGCTGGGCCAGCGTGGCGCTGAACTGGCGCGGCTGCTCGGGCGAGCCGAACCTGCTTGCGCGCAGCTATCACTCCGGCGCCAGCGAAGACCTCGCCGAGGCCATCGGTCACCTGCGCGCCAGCCGCCCGCAGGCACCGCTGTATGCCGTGGGGTATTCGCTGGGGGGCAACGTGTTGCTCAAGCACCTGGGGGAAGTCGGCTCGGCGAGCCAGTTGCAGGCAGCGGTAGCGGTGTCGGTGCCGTTTCGCCTGGACCAGTGCGCCGACCGCATCGGCCTCGGCTTTTCCAAGGTGTACCAGGCGCACTTCATGCGCGCGATGCTGGCGTACGTGAAAGACAAACAGCGGCACTTCAAGCATCACGACCACCAGGAAGGCCTTGCCGCCCTGGAGCGTCTCGGACCGCTGGAAAACCTGCGCACGTTCTGGGATTTCGATGGCCGGGTGACGGCGCCGCTCAACGGCTTTGTCGATGCGAAGGACTATTACCGCCGGGCTTCGAGCCGCTATTTCCTCGGTGAAAACCGCACGCCGACGCTGATCATCCACTCCAGCGACGACCCGTTCGTGTTCAGCCACAGCTTGCCTTCGGCCAATGAACTGCCGCCACAGACCACCTTCGAGCTACACGCACGCGGTGGGCATGTCGGTTTTGTCGATGGCAGCCTGCGCAACCCCGGGTACTACCTGGAGAGGCGGATTCCGCAGTGGTTGGCGCAGAGTTGAATCGCGGGGCGAGCCCCTCCCACAGAGCCTGCAGGAGCGGGGTTGCCCCACGATGCTGTCTCAATCGCCCGTCGCCACCTGCCGTTGCGGCTGGGTGATCCACTCGCTCCAGGACCCCGCATACAGTTTGCCCAGCGGATACCCGGCCAGCGCCAGGGCAAACAAGTTGTGACACGCCGTCACGCCCGAACCGCAGTAGGCCACCAGCTGTTCAGGCGCGCGCTTGCCGATCTTTTCGGCAAAGCGCTGCTTGAGCTGGTCGGCCGGCAAAAAGCGGCCCTCGGCGCCCAGGTTGTCCGTGAATGCCGCGCACTGCGCCCCAGGGATGTGCCCGGCCACCGGGTCGATCGGTTCGACTTCACCGCGAAAACGCGGCAAGCCACGGGCGTCGATCAGGGTCAGGTCAGGTTGGCCCAGACGCTCGGCCAACTGCTCGGCATCAATGACCAGGTTCATGTCCGGCTCACCGCTGAAGCTGCCCTCGCGGCGGTTCGGCGGATCGAGACTCAAGGGCAACCCGGCTGCGTGCCAGGCCTTCAGGCCGCCATCGAGGATTGCCACCCCGCTGCGCTTGCCCAGCCAGGCCAGCAGCCACCAGGCTCGGGCGGCAAAGGCACCTGGGCCGTCGTCATACAGGACGATCTCACTGTCGTTATCGATGCCCCAACTGCGCAAGCGCTCGACCAGGCGATGCGGGTCGGGCAGGGGGTGACGCCCCGTCACACCCTTGACGATTGGGCCACTGAGGTCACGCTCAAGGTCGGCGAAATGCGCCCCGGCGATATGCCCCTCGGCGTAACTGCGCTGACCATAGTCACTGTCTTCCAGTGCAAAACGACAATCGAGAATCACCAGCGCCGGCGCCTCCAGGCGCTCGGCCAATTGCTGGGCGGTGATCAGTTGCGCGAGGGGCATGACAGTCTCCTGAACGATTGAACGAGTAGGGCCCGGGCTTTATTGCTCCAGGGCCTGATTGAGCGAAACGTAGAATTCCTGGCACAGCGCATCCACCGCCGGACGAGCGGTGGCGGTGACAAAACCGAGTTCGAGCACCAACACCTGATAGACCCCACGCTTGAAGGCGTCCTCGCTCAAGTGCGCCGAGTTCTCCCGGGTGGTGCACAAAAAACGCACCCAGGAGGTCAGCACGATCCAGGCATTGAGGGTCAGCGATTCGATCTGGACGGCATCCATCTTGACGATGTCGGCGTCGACGAAACCGCGATAGATGGCCTGGCCCTGGATCAGGCAGCGCTGGGAGAAGCGCCGGTAACGGGCCGCCAGCTCCTTGTCGCTGTCGAGCAGGTGCTCGAGGTCGCGGTGCAAAAAGCGGTAGTTCCACATCGCCGCCAGCAGCTCCTTCAGGTAGAAGCGCTTGTCATCGACCGTCGAAGGGCGCCCCTGGGGCGGGCGCAGGAAGCTCTCCACCAGCTCTTCATACTGGGTGAAGAGCACGGCGATGATTTCCTGCTTGTTGGCGAAGTGGTAGTACAGGTTGCCCGGGGAAATCTCCATGTGGGCGGCAATGTGGTTGGTACTGACACTGCGTTCGCCCTGCTGGTTGAACAGCTCCAGGCTGTTTTGCACGATGCGCTCGCGGGTCTTGATACGCGGGGCCATGATCAGTTCCAGATACCGGGCTTGAATGAATGAGTCCATCTTACGGTTTATCCCGATGCGGATGTACCTGCCTGTCGTCAAAAAGGGGTCGCATCAAGGCCTGATTAGAGTATAAGCTCTAGAAAAAACGCTGCCGTGGAGTTTCGCATGACCGCCAATGCTGCTCGTCTTTTGCCTGCGACCGCCGTTGAAGAACTCACCGCGCAATTCAGCGCCCAGCGTCAGGCGTTCGCCGGCAACCCCATGCCGCCCTTGGCGCAACGCCGACAGTGGCTCAAGAGCCTGCGCCAGATGCTGCTCACCCATCAGGACGCTCTGGTCGGCGCCATCAGCGAAGACTTCAGCGGCCGCAGCGCCGACGAAACCCGGCTGGCCGAGCTGATGCCGAGCATCCAGGGGTTGCACCACGCCGAACGCCACATCAAGCAATGGATGAAGGCGTCGCCCCGCAAAGTAGGCCTGGCCTTCCAGCCCGCCAGCGCCAAAGTGCTGTACCAGCCCTTGGGCGTGGTCGGGATCATCGTGCCGTGGAACTACCCGCTGTTCCTGGCGATTGGCCCGTTGACCGGAGCCCTGGCCGCAGGCAACCGGGTCATGCTCAAGCTCAGCGAATCCACTCCGGCCACCGGCCTGTTGCTCAAGCAATTGCTGGAAGCGGTATTCCCCAACGACCTGATCAGCGTGGTGCTGGGCGAAGCAGAGGTTGGCGAAGCGTTCTCGCGCCTACCCTTCGATCACCTGCTGTTCACTGGCGCAACCAGTGTCGGTCGCCATGTAATGCTGGCAGCGGCGCAGAACCTGACCCCGGTCACCCTGGAGCTGGGCGGCAAATCGCCGGCGATTGTCTCGACCAGCGTTCCGCTCGCCGATGCCGCCGAGCGTATCGCCTTCGGCAAGACCCTCAATGCCGGGCAGACCTGCGTGGCGCCAGACTACGTGCTGGTACCTCGCGAGCGCCTGGATGACTTCGCCACCGCCTATCGCAGCGTGGTTCACCGCTTCTACCCGACCGTAGCCGGCAACCAGGACTACAGCGCGATCATCAACCCACGCCACCTGGCGCGCCTGGAAAGCTACCTGAGCGATGCTCGCGACAAGGGCGCGAAGGTGGTTGACCTGTACCCGCAGGAGCCTCGTCAGGGCCGCCGCTTGCCACCTCACCTGCTGCTGCAGGTCAGCGACGAAATGCGCGTGATGCAGGACGAGATCTTCGGGCCGCTGCTGCCGCTGGTGCCCTACGACAGCCTCGATCAAGCGCTGCTGTATATCAACCAGCGCCCTCGCCCCCTGGCGCTGTACTACTTCGGCTACGACCGGGCCGAGCAACAGAAAGTGCTCGAAAACACCCATTCCGGCGGCGCCTGCCTCAATGACACCTTGCTGCATGTAGCCCAGGACGACCTGCCCTTCGGCGGCGTCGGCCCATCGGGCATGGGCCACTACCACGGCCACGAGGGCTTCCTGACCTTCAGCCAGGCCAAGGCGGTGTTCGCCAAGCAGCGCTTCAACGCTGCGCGGTTCATCTACCCACCCTATGGCAAATCGTTGATCAAGCTGGTGTACAAACTGTTCATTCGCTAACCCCCTCACAGGCATGACAACAATGACCACAAGCCTGCCTGCCGCACCCGCCCTGAGCCGCCGCGGCCTGCTCAAGTTCAGCCTCGGCGCCAGTGCCTTCCTGGCCACCGCCGGGCTTGGCGCCAGCCTCAGCGGCTGCTCGGCACAGACCCCAGCCAGCGGTTTCATTACCCTGCGCCAGGGCGATCTGCCCCTCCTTCAGGCTGTAATTCCGGTGATCCTCGCCGGTACTGCAGCCTCCGATACCCGCGACGCCCTGCTGCACCGCCTGGACATCAAGCTCGCCAGCTTGTCCCCGGCCATGCTCAAGCTGACCCGACAACTGTTCGATGTGCTGGCCCTGCCGGTCACTCGCGGGCCACTGACCGGCGTCTGGGGCCGCTGGGAAAACGCCAGCGGCGAGCAGATCGAGGCCTTCCTGCGGCGCTGGGAAAACAGCTCGCTGAACCTGTTGCGCATGGGGCATGCCTCGCTGCTGCAGCTGTTGCAGATGGCCTGGTACGAAATGCCCGAATCCTGGGCGCATTGCGGCTATCCAGGCCCGCCCAAGGTCTGAACCACAACATAACGACAAGAGGCTGAAGATGCCCGTACCCGACTTGTTTCGCGAAGGCCTTGCCCGCGGCTGGAAAGCCCATGACGCCTCGCGCCTGGACCACGACCTGAACCTGGAAGCCGATATCGCCATCATCGGCAGCGGCGCCGGTGGTGCCACCAGCGCGGAGCTGCTCAGCGCCGCCGGCTTCAAGGTGCTGCTGATCGAAGAAGGCCCCCTCAAGACCAGCAGCGACTTCCACCTGCTCGAAGACCAGGCCTATGCCAGCCTCTATCAGGAAGGCATCGGCCGCATGAGCAAGGATGGCGCCATCACCATTTTGCAGGGCCGTGCCGTGGGAGGTACCACCCTGATCAACTGGACATCGAGCTTTCGCACCCCCGAGCAGACCCTTCAGCACTGGGCCAGCGATCACGACGTCAAAGGCTTGGGCAGCGCCGAGCTGGCGCCTTATTTCGAACGCATGGAACGACGCCTGGGCATCGCACCCTGGGCCATGCCGCCCAATGCCAACAACGAGGTACTGCGCCGCGGCTGCGAGGCGCTGGACTACAGCTGGAAGGTGATTCCGCGCAACGTGCGCGGCTGCTGGAACCTGGGCTATTGCGGCATGGGCTGCCCGGTCAACGCCAAGCAGTCAATGCTGGTGACGACCATTCCAGCCACCCTGGAAAAAGGCGGCGAGCTGCTCTACCTGGCCCGCGCCGAACGCTTGATCCACGATGGCGAGCGCATCGGCAGCCTGCAATGCGTCGCCATGGATGAGCGCTGCGTGCACCCTACCGGCCGGCAGATCCAGGTCAAGGCGCGGCATTACATTCTCGCCGGTGGCGGCATCAACAGCCCGGCCCTGCTGCTGCGTTCCGACGCCCCCGACCCGCATGAGCGCCTGGGCAAACGCACCTTCCTGCACCTGGTCAACTTCAGCTCCGGCCTGTTCAAGGACAAGGTCAACCCGTTCTACGGTGCACCGCAGTCGATCTACTCCGATCACTTTCAATGGCGCGACGGCGCCACCGGCCCGGTCGGTTACAAGCTTGAAGTGCCACCGCTGCAACCGGCGCTGGCCGCCACCTTGCTCGGTGGCCTTGGCCACGACAATGCCCTGCGCATGGAGCAGTTGCCCAACACCCACGTCATGCTCGCGCTGCTGCGCGACGGTTTTCACCCGGACAGCGTCGGTGGCACCGTACAGTTGCGCGACGACGGCACCCCGGTGCTCGACTATCCCGTGTCCCCCTACCTGTGGGATGGCGTGCGCCGCGCCTTCCACAGCATGGCCGAGATCCAGTTCGCCGCCGGGGCCGAGGCGGTCATGCCAATGCACAGTGACGGTCGTTACGTGAATACCCTGACCCAAGCCCGGCAAATGATCGACGACCTCAGCCTGGAACTGTTTCGCACCCGCCTGGGCAGCGCCCACGTCATGGGCGGCTGCGCCATGGGCGAAGACCCGCGCCGGGCGGTCTGCGACAGCCTGGGACGGCATCATCAGTTGGCCAACCTGTCGATTCACGACGGCTCGTTGTTCCCCACCAGCATCGGCGCCAACCCGCAATTGTCGGTGTACGGCCTCACCGCCCGGCTCACTGATGCCCTGATCGAGCGCCTGGTAGCCAGCAGATGACAACAAATCAACACACTGTCTATAGTGCCTTCAGCGTGCGCAGGCGACTTGGCCGACTGCCACTGCTGCGATACCATCCGACTCCCCAACGCACTCCTGCCAGGACGACGCGATGAACCGAGTGTTGTACCCAGGTACTTTCGACCCTATTACCAAGGGCCATGGCGATCTGGTCGAGCGTGCCTCGCGGCTGTTCGACCAGGTGATCATTGCGGTCGCCGCCAGCCCCAAGAAAAACCCGCTGTTCCCGCTGGAACAACGGGTGGAACTGGCTCGTGAGGTCACCAAGCACCTGCCCAATGTCGAAGTCATCGGCTTCTCCAGCCTGTTGGCGCATTTCGCCAAGGAACAGCAGGCCAATGTGTTCCTGCGCGGCCTGCGGGCGGTCTCCGACTTCGAGTACGAGTTCCAGCTGGCGAACATGAACCGTCAGCTCGCCCCCGATGTCGAGAGCCTGTTCCTGACCCCCTCCGAGCGTTATTCGTTCATTTCCTCGACCCTGGTCCGGGAGATTGCGGCGCTGGGTGGCGACATCACCAAGTTCGTCCATCCGATCGTGGCCGACGCCCTGACCGAACGCTTCAAGAAGTGACATCGGTGATTTGACGACCGCGCCCGCGTGCACTACGGGCGCTAATGCGGCACAATTGTGCCCATTGGTTTTCAAATGCCAGGGTTCTGAGCCCTGGCCGGAGTCCCCATGTCCCTGATCATCACCGACGATTGCATCAACTGCGACGTCTGCGAACCCGAGTGCCCGAACGCCGCTATTTCCCAGGGCGAAGAGATCTACGTGATCGACCCGAACCTGTGCACCCAGTGCGTGGGCCACTATGACGAGCCTCAATGCCAGCAAGTCTGCCCGGTTGACTGCATCCCCCTGGATGAAGCCCATCCGGAGACCGAAGAGCAGTTGATGGAAAAATACCGCCGAATCACCGGCAAGGCCTGATGCCGTTCGTCGCCCGCCTGTCCCCCCTGATCCTTGGCGCGCTGCTCGCGCTCGGGGCAGCCTGTGCCCAGGCACAAGGGCCGGGGCAGGCTGCGATCGCCAGTCCTCACGCCCAGGCCACCGCGGCCGCACGGGAAATCCTCGAACAAGGCGGCAACGCCTTCGATGCGGCCATTGCCGTTAGCGCCGCGCTGGCAGTGGTCGAGCCCTATGGCTCGGGCTTGGGCGGTGGTGGATTCTTCCTCCTGCGCGAGGCCGACACCCCGGCACGCTATGCCTTCCTGGATGCCCGCGAGCGAGCGCCGGGCAAGGCCAGCGAAGCCATGTACCTCAAGGACGGCAAGGTCCAGGCCGGCTTGTCGATCAATGGCCCGCTGGCGGCAGCCATCCCCGGCCTGCCGGCAGCCCTGGCTGACCTGGCCGCACACTACGGCAAGCTGCCCCTCAAAAGCACCCTGGCCCCGGCCATCCGCCTGGCCAACGAAGGCTTTGCCGTCGACCGCATTTACCGCGACCGGGCGACCATGCGCTTGAGCGCCCTGCGCGACGACCCGGAAAGCGCCCGCCTGTTCCTCAAGCAGGGCGAGGTCCCCACACTGGGCACGCAAATCCGCCAACCGGAGCTGGCCGTTACCCTCGAACGCCTGGCCAGCCAGGGCCACGATGGCTTCTACGCCGGCCCCACCGCCAAGGCCATGGTCAACGGTGTGCAAGCTGCAGGCGGTATCTGGAGCCTCGACGACCTGGCCAACTACCGCACCGCCACACGTGAACCGCTGCGCTATCAATTGGCCGGCCAACGCGAACTGATCAGCGCCCCACCCCCTTCGGCCGGTGGCGTCGCCCTGGCGCAGAGCCTGGCCATGCTCCAACGCTTGCCGTGGCAGAGCGCAGAGCCCGTGCAACGCAGCCACTATGTGCTGGAGGTCCTGCGCAGGGCCTACCGCGACCGCGGCCTGCTGGGCGACCCGGATTACGTTGCCAACCCCGTCACCCAATTGCTCGCTCGCCCCTACCTGACTGGCCTTGCCGACAGCATCGAGGCGTACCAGGCCACACCGAGCAGCCGCCTGCCAGTTGCCCCCGCCTGGCGCGAAGGCGACCACACCACCCACTTTGCGGTGATCGATGCCGACGGCAACGCCGTGGCCGCGACACTCTCGGTCAACCTGCCCTTCGGTGCCGCATTCAGCGCACCCGGCACGGGCGTGGTGCTGAACAACGAAATGGACGATTTCGCCGCCGACCCCAGGGGCAGCAACAGCTACGGGTTGGCAGGCAGCCAGGCCAACGCCGTGGCGGCCGGCAAGCGTCCGCTGTCGAGCATGAGCCCAAGCTTCATCGAAAGCCCCACCCAGTTCGCCGCCTTCGGTACACCCGGCGGCAGCCGGATTCCGAGCATGGTGCTGCTGTCGATGATGGGCTTTCTGGAGGGCAAACCGATTGCCGAGTGGCCCGCGGTGCCGCGCTATCACCACCAGTACCTGCCGGACGTGGTCGAGCATGAGCCCGGCACCTTCAGCCCCGCGCAACAACGCGAACTGCAGGCACGCGGCTACACGCTCAAGGACCTGGGGCGGACCTACGGCAATCAACAGGTGCTGTATTGGAACAAGGCCGCCAACACCCTGGAAGCCGCGAGCGATCCACGCGGCGTGGGTGAATCGGCAGTGCTCAGCCCGCGCTGAGCAGGTTCACTTCTGGCAGCGCAGGCAAAAGACGCTGGCGCGCTGGCCCAGCTTGACCTCGCGCAAAATGCTCCCGCACACCTTGCAAGGCTCCTCGCCCCGCCCGTACACGAACAGCTCCTGCTGGAAGTAGCCTGGCTGGCCATCGCCACCGATGAAGTCGCGCAAGGTGGTGCCCCCGCGCTCGATGGCGCAGGCCAGGATGCGCTTGATCTCGATCGCAAGCTTCAGGTACCGCGCCCGGGAAATACTCCCGGCCTCGCGGCGCGGGTCGATACCGGCGGCAAACAGCGCCTCGGTCGCGTAGATATTGCCCACCCCGACCACCACGGCGTTGTCCATGATGAACGGCTTGACCGCCACGTGCTTGCCGCGCGACAGCTGGAACAGGCGCTCGCCATCGAACAGGTCGGTCAGGGGCTCCGGTCCCAACTTGATCAGCAGCTCATGATTGAGCGGGTCCAGGCTCCAGAGCATCGCACCGAAGCGACGCGGATCGGTGTAGCGCAGGGCCAGGCCCGACTCCAATTCGATATCTACATGCTCGTGCTTGGCGGCCGGCAGGCCGATTTCGACCAGGCGTAAATTGCCCGACATGCCCAGGTGGCTGATCAGGGTGCCCACCTCGGCGTTGAGCAGCAGGTACTTGGCCCGCCGCTCCACCTTGACGAAACGCTGCCCGGACAAGCGAATGTCGAGGTCTTCAGGGATAGGCCAGCGCAAGCGGCGGTCGCGCACGATCACCCGGCTGACCCGCTGGCCTTCCAGGTAAGGCGCGATACCGCGCCGGGTAGTTTCGACTTCAGGTAGTTCCGGCATGAATCAGTGACCGCCCAACTCGCGGATAGTCTGCTTGAGGTTCTCGAAGTCGTACTCCGACAAACCGATGTAGTCGAGCACCAGCGGCCCGACGGTATTCCACTCGTGGTCCACGTTCTGATTACCCAGCACCCGGTACGACGCACAGATGTGCTCGGCCATCTTGAGGATCGCCAGCAGGTTCTTGAGCTGGCTGTTGCGCGCCGAATCATCGCTGAACACCGCCAGGGCGTTGTGATGGTTGGCGATGGCGTTGCTCAGGTGCTCCGGCAGGCGCCAGGACTTGGCGGTGTAGTAGCCGACCACCGCGTGGTTGGTGTTGAACACCTGGTTCTCGGTGTCTACCACCCGCTGGTTGGGGCCGGCACTGGCGTAGGCGTCTTCGAGCACACTCATGTAGTCGGGGAAGCGCTTGAGCATCAGCGGCACGCCGCAGTCGTGGAAGAGGCCCAGGGCATAGGCTTCGTCCACGGCCTGGGAGCCGATGCGCTTGGCCAGGGTCATGCAGGTCATGGCGACGTCCTGGGCGGTATCCCAGAAGCGATTGAGGGTGACGATCGTCTCGTCGCTCATCTCGCCCTTGATCGACTGGGCGTTGATCAGGTTGATGATCGACCGGCTGCCCAGCAGGTTCACCGCGCGCTGGATCGAGGCGATCTTGTTGCTCAAACCGTAGTAGGGCGAATTGACCAGTTTGAGCAAGGCGCCGGACAAGCCAGGGTCCTGGGAGATCAGCTTGGCGATCACCTCCAGGTCAGGATCGGGCATGTATTGCTCGAACTGCAGGTCAACCATGATCTGCGGTTGCGGCGGTACGCTGATACCTTGCAGGGCTTGCTGGATCTGTTCGGCGGAGAGTTCCTGGGACATATGTACACACTCGGGGCTGAGGCGCGATTCTAACCCGATCGCCACGCCCGGTGGGCAAGCCAAAGGCGCGCGATACCCTGCTATTTGTCGCGACGACGAATCTGCACGGCAGGCATCGGGTTATAATCCCGCTCTTTTTTCCCGGAGCGACGTCATGTCCCTGCCCAGCCTTCGTCTCAAAGCCAATGCCGACCGCCGCCTGCGCGCCGGCCACCTGTGGGTCTACAGCAACGAAATCGACGTCGCCGCGACCCCGCTGCATGGCTTCAAGGCCGGTGACCAGGCGATCCTCGAAACCGCGGGCGGCAAGGCCCTGGGCATCGTCGCCATGAGCCCGAACAACCTTATCTGCGCACGCCTGTTGTCGCGCGACAGCAAGCTGGCCCTGGACAAATCGCTGCTGGTGCACCGCATCAATGTCGCGTTGTCGCTGCGCGAGCGCCTGTTCGACAAGCCGTTCTACCGCCTGGTGTACGGCGACTCCGACCTGCTGCCGGGCCTGGTGGTCGACCGCTTCGGCGACATCCTGGTGGTGCAGCTGGCCTCGGCCACCATGGAACAGCACAAGGACGACGTCATCGCCGCCCTGGTCCAGGTCCTCAAGCCAACCGGCATCCTGTTCAAGAACGACTCGGCCGCCCGCGACGCCGAAGGCCTGAACCGCTACGTCGAAACCGTCTTCGGCCTGGTGCCGGAGTGGGTCGCCCTGGAAGAGAACGGCGTGAAGTTCGAAGCGCCGGTCATGGAAGGCCAGAAGACCGGCTGGTTCTACGACCACCGCATGAACCGCGCGCGCCTGGCGCCGTACGTCAAGGGCAAGCGCGTGCTCGACCTGTTCAGCTACATCGGCGGCTGGGGCGTGCAGGCCGGTGCCTTCGGCGCCAGCGAAGTGTACTGCGTCGATGCCTCCGGCTTCGCCCTGGATGGCGTCGAGCGCAATGCCGGGCTCAACGGCTTTGCCGAGAAGCTCACCTGCATCGAAGGCGATGTGTTCGAAGCCCTGAAGGAACTCAAGGCCTCCGAAGAACGCTTCGACGTGATCGTTGCCGACCCGCCCGCCTTCATCAAGCGCAAGAAAGACCTGAAGAACGGTGAAGGCGCCTACCGCCGCCTGAACGAACAGGCCATGCGCCTGCTGAGCAAGGACGGCATCCTGGTCAGCGCATCGTGCTCGATGCACCTGCCCGAAGACGACCTGCAGAACATCCTGCTCACCAGCGCCCGCCACCTGGACCGCAACATCCAGCTGCTCGAGCGCGGCGGCCAGGGCCCGGATCACCCGGTTCACCCGGCCATCCCGGAAACCCGCTACATCAAGAGCATCACCTGCCGCTTGCTGCCCAACAGCTGAGCATTCGCGGGGCAAGCCCGCTCCTACCGGGTAGGAGCGGGCTTGCCCCGCGATCAGTAAAAGCGGCCGACCATCCACAACGCCATTCCCAGAAGCCCCCAGCGGTGTAGAATCGGGCTATTCATCGCCAGTATCCCGGCGGGTTTATGAGCTCTGGCCGAGCGCACGGCGATCCCGCGGCGTCATCGGCTTCATCCGTACCAGCGGCCACCTGCCTTCGGTGCAAAGGACAAGAGAAGCTCACTTCCCCTTTTTGTTACCTGATTAGCCGCCAGGAGTGCTTCATGCCTGATTACCGCTCTAAAACGTCCACCCACGGTCGCAATATGGCCGGCGCTCGTGCCCTGTGGCGCGCCACCGGGATGAAAGACGACGACTTCAAGAAGCCGATCATCGCCATCGCCAACTCCTTCACCCAGTTCGTCCCGGGCCATGTGCACCTGAAGGACCTGGGCCAGCTGGTTGCCCGCGAAATCGAACGCGCCGGTGGCGTGGCCAAGGAATTCAACACCATCGCGGTCGATGACGGCATCGCCATGGGCCACGACGGCATGCTCTATTCGCTGCCGAGCCGCGAGATCATCGCCGACTCGGTCGAGTACATGGTCAACGCCCACTGCGCCGACGCCATTGTCTGCATCTCCAACTGCGACAAGATCACCCCCGGCATGCTGATGGCCGCCCTGCGCCTGAACATCCCGGTGATCTTCGTCTCCGGCGGCCCGATGGAAGCCGGCAAGACCAAGCTGGCCAGCCACGGCCTGGACCTGGTCGATGCCATGGTCATCGCCGCCGACTCCTCGGCCAGCGACGAAAAAGTGGCCGAATACGAGCGCAGCGCCTGCCCGACCTGTGGTTCGTGCTCCGGCATGTTCACCGCCAACTCGATGAACTGCCTGACCGAAGCCCTGGGCCTGGCCCTGCCGGGCAACGGTTCGACCCTGGCCACCCACAGCGACCGCGAGCAGCTGTTCCTGCAGGCCGGCCGCACCATCGTCGAGCTGTGCAAGCGCTACTACGGCGAGAACGACCAGAGCGTCCTGCCGCGCAACATCGCCAACTTCAAGGCGTTCGAGAACGCCATGATGCTCGACATCGCCATGGGCGGTTCGACCAACACCATCTTGCACCTGCTGGCTGCGGCCCAGGAAGCGGAAGTGGACTTCGACCTGCGCGATATCGATCGCCTGTCGCGCAAGGTTCCGCAGCTGTGCAAAGTTGCGCCGAACATCCAGAAGTACCACATGGAAGACGTCCACCGCGCCGGCGGCATCTTCAGCATCCTCGGTTCGCTGGCCCGTGGTGGCCTGCTGCATACCGACCTGCCGACCGTGCACAGCCCGAGCATGGAAGAAGCGATCGCCAAGTGGGACATCACCCAGACCGACGACGCAGCCGTACACCACTTCTTCAAGGCTGGCCCGGCCGGTATCCCGACCCAGACCGCCTTCAGCCAGTCGACCCGCTGGGAAACCCTGGACGACGACCGTGAGAACGGCTGCATCCGCAGCGTGGAACACGCCTACTCGCAAGAAGGCGGCCTGGCCGTGCTCTACGGCAACATCGCCCTGGATGGCTGCGTGGTAAAAACCGCAGGCGTCGATGAGTCGATCCATGTGTTCGAAGGCAACGCCAAGATCTTCGAAAGCCAGGACAGCGCCGTGCGTGGCATCCTCGCCGACGAAGTGAAGGCTGGCGACATCGTCATCATCCGCTACGAAGGTCCGAAGGGCGGCCCGGGCATGCAAGAGATGCTCTACCCGACCTCCTACCTCAAGTCCAAGGGCCTGGGCAAGGCCTGCGCCCTGCTCACCGACGGTCGCTTCTCTGGCGGCACCTCGGGCCTGTCCATCGGCCACGCTTCGCCAGAAGCCGCAGCCGGTGGCGCCATCGGCCTGGTGCAGGACGGCGACAAAGTGCTGATCGACATCCCTAACCGCTCGATCAACCTGTTGGTCAGCGACGAAGAGCTGGCGGCACGCCGCGTCGAGCAGGACAAGAAAGGCTGGAAGCCGGTCGAGTCGCGTCCACGCAAAGTGACCACCGCGCTCAAGGCCTACGCCCTGCTGGCCACCAGCGCCGACAAGGGTGCGGTACGCAACAAAGCGATGCTCGATGGCCTGTAAGGCATTGCGGCAATAAAAAACCGGCGCCTTTTGCGCCGGTTTTTTTATTCAAGCACTGTAGGAGCGGGCTTGCCCCGCGAATCCCTCAATACTTGGCCCGTACAGTAAACGTCAGGTTGCGCGGCTCACCATAGAAGTTCGAGCCCCAGGCGCTGTCCACCCGCTCATAGTAAGTCCGGTCAAACAGGTTGTTGGCTGTCAGCGTCGCCGACAGGTGCTTGTTGAACGCATACCCTACCTGGGCCGTGGCAATGCTGTAGCCACCTTGCACGAAGTCCACGTCACGCTTGTAGTAAGTGGCACTCACCGCGCGCACCCCGCCACCGACGCTGAAGTCCTTCAACGGCCCATCGGCAAATTCGTAGCGCGTCCACAGGTTGAAGTTGTGCTTGGGGGTGATGGTCGTGCCCTGGTTGGTGTCTTCGCCGCTCATTGACTTGAGCATGGTGAAGGCGTAACCCGTGGTGATGCTCCAGTTGTCGGTGAGGTTACCGCTCAGCTCGGTTTCCCAACCCTGGCTACGGATCTTGCCCTGCGGCTCGTTGTACTGGGCGTTGGCAACCAGTTCGGCGCGGTTCTCGTCGTAGATACGGAACAGCGCCACGCTGCCATTGAGGCGGCCTTCATAGAACTCACGCTTGAGCCCCAGCTCATACTGCTTGCCCTTGCGCGGGTCGATGGTCTCACCGTCGGCATCGACCTCGGTCTGCGGTTTGAACACGCTGGTATAGCTGGCGTAGGCCGACAGCTCCGGGGTCAGCTTGGCCACCAGTGCCGCGTAGGGGATGACCTTGCGGTTGATGCTGGTGTCGGTGGTGGTGAAGTTGTTGAAGAAGGCGTTGGCGTTATGCGCTTCGCTCTCGAACCAGGTCACCCGGCTGCCGAGGATCACGTCCAGCCAGTCGGTGGCGCTGATCTTGGTACGCGCATAGAGGCCGTACTGGTGCGATTTCGACCAGTTGCCGTTATCCATCTCGAACTTCTGCTTGGGGATGTTGATGCTGCCGGGGTCGAACACGTTGATGTCGAAGTACTCGCCGCCCCCGTAGGTGAAATCCTTGTCCAGGTGCTGGTACTCGACCCCGGCGGTGAATTCGTGGGTACGGCCGAAGGCTTCCACCGGCAGGGTGACGAAGCTGTCCACGCCCAGGGTCTTGATGTGGGTGTAGTAGGAATAGGCCACCGCCGAACTTGCGCCGGTGTCGGGGTCCACTGCGCCATCGGCCCAGGTGAAGTTGCGTGTCGGGGTTTCGGCGTCGCGGTAGGTCAGCGAGGTCTTGAACTGGCCGCCGTTGTCCAGGGCATGGTCGACTTCGAAGAAGCTCTCCCAGACGTGCTCGTCCAGCTCGTTCCACTTGGCGTCGACAAAGGTGGAGCGCTTCACGTCCAGCAACTTGCCGTCGGCATAGGCCGGCAGGCCGAACGCCGGGGTCGAATGGTTGTGCTGGTAGGCGCCACCCAGCGACAAGGTGGTGTCCGGGGTCACGTCGTACTCCAGCCGGCCATAGACCATCGGCCGCTCGTTCTGGGCATAGTCGACGAAGGACTTGTTGTCTTCATAAGCGGTGACAAAGCGCCCGCGCAGGCTGCCTTCGCTGTTGAGCGGACCGGTGATGTCCACCGTCGAGTGGTAGTGATCGTAGGAGCCCGCCGACAGCTCGCCACTCAAGGCGAACTGCCCCAGCGCTCGCTTGCGCACCAGGTTGATGGTGCCGCCCGGCTCGCCCGCGCCCTGGTACAGGCCCGAAGGCCCGCGCAACACCTCGACCCGGTCGAACATCGCCAGGTCGAAGCTGGTCATCAGGTCGCCCTGGCCGGTGGCCTGGGACACACCGTCGACCTGCACCTGGTCGACGAGAAAGCCACGCATGTAGACATCGTTGAGGCTGGAGCCGGCGTTGTAGGTCTTGATGGTTGCCCCGGTAACCTGGCGCATGGCGTCCTGCAGGCTGTTCATGTTCTGGTCGTCCAGACGCTGGCGGGTAACCACCGACACCGACTGCGGGATGTCCTTGAGCTTCTGTTCGCCTTTGCCGATGGTCAACGCGCCCGTGGTGTAGGAGTGCGAACCCTCGGTGGTGGCGCCCAGTTGCTGGCCGGTGATGCTGGTAGCCCCCAGTTGCAGGGCCTTGTCGTCGCCCAGGCGCTTTTCCAGGGTGACGGTGTCGCCATCGATGTAGGTGGCCGTCAGGCCGGTACCGGCGAGCAACCGGGCCAGCGCCTGGTCCTGTGGATAACTGCCGTTGAGTCCCGGGGAGCGCAGCCCCTGGGTCACTTGCGCACCGACCAGCACCTGCATCCGGGTAACGGCACTGAAGTCGACCAGCGCTGCATCCAGCGACTGCGCCGCAATGTCGAAGCGATAGACCTGAGCATGTGCAGCGGGCGCTGCCAGCGTCGGCATGGCCTGCACGCCGCAACCCAGGGCAATGGCCAGGCTCAGCAGGGTCGGCAGGCCGGGCAGGCGCCGGGTGGCGGTGGTGTTTTCCATCAGTGGTGCTCCCCAAAACGTCGAAATCGTTGAATGGCGCGGCACTGTCTGAGAGTGCTTATTATTTGCGCCTACGAGTTCAAGGACGTCATGCCGCGGGGAAACCCTGAAAACTTTCTGATTATTTTCAACCTTCGCGCAGCACCCGTACGTACGGGGTGTACTGCTCGGCTCGCAGGCCCAGAGTGTGGGTCAGGGCCTTGAGTACGGCTTGCGGCTTGTCGATCTCGAACACCCCCGACACCTTGCGCCGGCGCAAGGCATCGCCGAGCACCAGGGTCTGGCCGGGCCAATAGCGATTGAGCTCGTCGACGACCTCGGCCAGCGGTTGCTGGCGGAACACCAGTTGGCGCTGGCGCCAGGCGAATTCGGCGGCGCCGTCGAAGCCATGCACCGCACCCAGGTGCACACCGCTGTATTCCACCCCGCGCCCAGGCTCCAGCAGCACCGAATGCGTACTGTCGGCACTGACCTGAACCTTGCCCTGCGCCACCCGCACACGGGTCTGGTCGCCCTGCCGGGCCACGCTGAAGCGGGTGCCCACCACCTTGACCCAGCCATCGCCAGAGCGGATCACAAAGGGCCGCGCCGTATCGGCGCTGACGTCGAACCAGGCCTCGCCGCGCAGCAGGCGCACCCGTCGCTCGCCATGGCCCAGTTCCACTTGCACGGCAGTGTCGGTGTTGAGCTGCAGCTGCGAACCATCGACCAGGGCGATGGAAAGGGTTTCACCGGTAGTGGTGACATAGTCGGCGCGCCAGCGGTCCGGCCAGGGGCTGTTGGCCAGCAGGCCCACCATCAGCAGTACCGCCGCTGCACTGGCCCATACCCGAATCCGTGGCCGGTTCCAGCGCGCACGCTGGGCCTGGCGGATCTGCCGGGCCGGTTCGCGCAACGCCCCCAGCAAGTTCAATACCTCGCCCCAAGCCTGCGTCTGGTCGGGGCCCAGGGCCAACCAGGCGGCGAAAGCCTCGCGTTCACTGGCGCTGAGGTCCTCGGCTTGCAGGCGGTAGTACCAGCCACTGGCTTGAGCGAACAGGTCGTCGGCATCCGTGGCACAAGGATCGGTCATCGGGGTATCCGTAGCTGCTGGCGGCCGGTTCATCGAGACGGCCCTGACGCATCGCTGAGCAACCGCGCCTTGATGAAGGCCCGGCAGTCGATCAGCGCACGACGCAATTGGTATTCGACACTCCGCGGGGAAATTTTCAGCCGTTCGCCGATTTCCCGGTAGGAACATTCGTCGACATGATAAAGCAGGAAGATATGCCGGGTCGCTTCAGGCAGCGCCTCGATGGCCTCGTGCATCAAGGCTTGCTCCTGCTGCGCCCACAGCTGCTCTTCGGCGCCGGGTGCATTGCAGGCCAGCTCCTCGCTCGGCTCGCCGCCGTCCAGGCGCTCGCGGCGAATCGCCTGGCGCTGGTGATCGCGCACCAGGTTGCTGGCAATGGTGAAGAGAAAGGCTGGCAGGTTGTCGATTTTCTTGTCGGCCGGCAGCCGCGCCAGGCGCAGGAACGATTCCTGGGTCAGATCGGCTGCCACCTGAGAATTGCCGGTGCGTCGCGCAACAAAGGCTTCCAGCGCTTTCTTGTGCTCGGCGAACAACCGGGCAATCTGCGTATTCCACGAAGACACGGTACTTCCTGGCGGGGGGTCTCAAGGTGAGCGCACGCTAGCAGAAGATGAGATAAATTCGCAATTGATATCTATTTCCCGAAACCAGCGAACTTGATTCGCACCTGGTTATTCCAAAAACATCTAAACAAATTCCATTTCGATATAAATTCGTTCGTTTTCATGCTGTTAGCATTTCCGTTCGCAATCGCACACAGAGGCGATGCCCCCGCTTTTTCTCTGGAGCTTCAATGAATCTGCCGCTGTCTCTCAATCTGCTGGCGTTCCTGGCGTTGCTGCTGGGCCTGGCGCAAACCCGTCATGGCAACTGGAGCCTGGCCAAGAAAGTCCTGGTCGGCCTGATCCTCGGCGTGCTCTTCGGTGGTGCCCTGCATGCCATCTATGGCGCCGGCAATCCGGTGCTCAAGGCCACCATCAGCTGGCTCGACCTGGTCGGCAACGGCTATGTGCAGTTGCTGCAGATGATCGTCATGCCGCTGATCTTCGCCTCCATCCTCAGCGCCGTGGCTCGCCTGCACAACGCCTCGTCGCTGGGCAAGATCAGCTTCCTGACCATCGGCACCCTGCTGTTCACCACGGCCATCGCCGCGCTGATCGGTATTGCCCTGACCAACCTGTTCGGCCTCACCGCCGAGGGCCTGGTGGCCGGCACTGCCGAAACCGCACGGATGCAGGCCATCCAGAGCGACTACGTGGGCAAGGTCGCCGACCTGAACATCCCGCAGTTGCTGCTGTCGTTCATCCCCAGCAACCCGGTGGGCGACCTGGCCCGCGCCAAGCCGACCTCGATCATCAGCGTGGTGATCTTCGCCGTATTCCTCGGCATGGCTGCCCTGCAACTGCTCAAGGATGACGCCGACAAGGGCAATCGGGCTTTGGCCGCCATCGACACCTTGCAAGCCTGGGTCATGCGCCTGGTGCGCCTGGTGATGAAGCTCACCCCGTACGGTGTACTGGCGTTGATGACCAAGGTGGTCGCCAGTTCCAACCTGGACGACATCCTCAAGCTCGGCAGTTTCGTGGTGGTGTCGTACATCGGCCTGGGCCTGATGTTCGTGGTCCACGGCGTGTTGCTGGCGATCAGTGGCGTGAACCCGCTGCGCTTTTTCCGCAAGGTCTGGCCGGTGCTGACATTCGCCTTCACCAGCCGCTCCAGCGCCGCCAGCATCCCGCTGAGCATCGAAGCGCAAACCCGCCGCCTGGGCATTCCGCAGTCAATCGCAAGCTTCGCGGCCTCGTTTGGCGCGACGATTGGCCAGAACGGCTGTGCCGGCCTGTACCCGGCCATGCTGGCGGTGATGGTCGCGCCCGCCGTGGGCATCGACCCGCTCGACCCGCTGTGGATCGCCACCCTGGTGGCCATCGTGACCCTGAGCTCGGCCGGTGTGGCCGGCGTGGGTGGCGGAGCGACCTTTGCCGCGTTGATCGTCCTGCCGGCCATGGGCTTGCCGGTCGAACTGGTAGCCCTGCTGATCTCGGTCGAGCCACTGATCGACATGGGCCGTACGGCGCTGAACGTGAACGGCTCGATGACGGCCGGGGCGATTACCAGCCAGATGCTGCAGCAGACGGACAAGACCGTGCTGGAGGCTCAGGAGCACGCGCAACTGACGCACTCCTGAATTGATTGCGGGGCAAGCTCGCTCCTACCTGTAGGAGCGGGTTTGCCGCGCGATAATGCTCAAACCCGTTCCCAAACCTCAAAGTGATAAGCCGGCTTCTCACCTTCAGCCGGATTTTCCCGAGACGACGCCAACGTCCACTGCGCTGTATCGAACTCGGGAAACCACGCATCCCCTTCCGGGCTCGATTCGACCCGCGTCAGGTAAAGCCGGTCCGCAAGACCGCGCTCGATGGCCTGGGTATACAACTGCGCCCCACCAATCAGCATCAGCTCATCGACGCCCTGCGCCAGTGCCCACTGTTCGGCGCGCAGCATGGCCTCATCCAGCGACGCGAACACTTCGGCGCCTTCCAGCTGCAGCCCTGCCTGGCGGCTGACCACCAGGTTCAGGCGCCCCGGCAACGGCCGGCCGAGCGAGTCCCAGGTCTTGCGACCCATGATGATCGGCTTGCCCAGGGTGGTGGCCTTGAAATACTTGAAATCCCCCGGCAGGTGCCAGGGCATGCTGTTGTCGATGCCGATCACGCGGTTCTCGGCGAGTGCCGCGATCAGGCTGAGGGGGAGTGATGTTTTCATGCCGGCGAGGATAGCAAAGCCCGATCTTCGATGCCTGGGTTATGCTTTGGGCTCACTTGATCAATGGAAGACTGTGTGACTGCACTGACTGACCTGGACAAACGCTGGCTCACCGAAGCCGTGCGCCTGCGCGAAGAACAAGCAGGCCCGCTGGAAGACCAGGAAGCCAATCGCCGCGCCCGCCAACACGGCGGCGACCTGCCAACGCGCATCGAGCAGCGCGCCCTCTGGCTGGCCGAACGCGACGGCATGCGCAGTGCCCTGTTGCACTGGAAACAAGGCGCCCGCCTGGCGCTGGTCCTGCTGCTGGTGCTCGCGCTATTCAGCGGCGCCGGCCTGGCCCTGGCGGCCCTGGGCGACAGCCAGCGCCCGGTCAATGTGTTCTGGGCCCTGGGCAGCCTGCTCGGCCTGAACCTGCTGTTGCTGCTGGGCTGGGCGCTGGGGTTCTTGTTCGCCGGCGAGCAAGGGGCGACCCTGGGCCGGCTGTGGATGTGGCTCAGTGAAAAATTCGCCCGCGACGCCCAGGCCGCCCACCTGGCACCTGCCCTGCTGGTGCTGCTGCAACGGCAAAGGCTCAACCGCTGGCTGCTGGGGTTACTGGTGCATGGCCTGTGGCTGGTCGCCCTGGGCACGGCGCTGGTGATGCTGTTGATCCTGCTCGCCACCCGGCGCTACGGCTTTGTCTGGGAAACCACCATCCTCGGTGCCGACACCTTCGTGGGCCTCACCCAGGCCCTGGGCGCGCTGCCTTCACTGCTGGGGTTCAGCGTGCCGGACGTCGCAATGATCCGCGCCAGCGGCGACAGCCAACCAGCCCTGGAACTGGCCCGCCAGGCCTGGGCAGGCTGGCTGCTCGGAGTGTTGCTGGTATACGGCATCGTCCCTCGCCTGGTGTTGGCAGCCGTGTGCCTCTGGCGCTGGCGCAGCGGGCGTGATCGCTTGCAACTGGACCTCAACCTGCCCGGCTACAGCCACTTGCGCGAAGCCCTGATGCCCAGCAGCGAACGCCTGGGCGTCAACGATGCCGCGCCAGAGGCCCTGCCACAGATTGCCCGTGGCGTGGGTGAAGAACACAGCGACGGTGCCTTGCTGGTTGGCCTGGAGCTGGATGACAAGCGCCCCTGGCCGCCAGCCCTGCCAAAAACCGTCAGCAACGCGGGCATCCTCGACAGCCGTGAATCACGCAACAAGTTGCTCGAACAACTCAGCCGCTTTCCACCGGCGCGCCTGGCCATTGCCTGCGACCCACGCCGTTCGCCGGATCGCGGCAGCCTGGCACTGCTCGCCGAACTTGCCCGCAACGCCGGCGCCACGCGTATCTGGTTGTTGCAGGCGCTGCCCGGCCAGGCCCTTGACGCCGACCGTCTGGGCGATTGGCACCAGGCCCTGGAACAACTGGGGTTGGCGTACGCCGACAGTGCACCCTTGAACTGGCTGGAGCATGGGCATGACTAAGCCATTGAAACTGGCCGTGGTCGGTCACACCAATGTCGGCAAGACCTCCCTGCTGCGCACCCTCACCCGCGATGTCGGTTTCGGCGAAGTCTCCCATCGCCCCAGTACCACTCGCCATGTCGAAGGCGCGCGCCTGTCGGTAGACGGCGAACCGCTGCTGGAGCTGTACGACACCCCCGGACTGGAAGACGCCATCGCCCTGCTCGACTACCTCGAGCGCCTGGAGCGCCCGGGCGAGCGCCTCGATGGCCCGGCCAGGCTGGAGCGGTTTCTCCAGGGCAGCGAGGCGCGCCAGCGATTCGAACAGGAAGCCAAGGTGCTGCGCCAATTACTGGCCAGCGACGCCGGCCTGTATGTGATCGATGCGCGCGAGCCGGTGCTCGCCAAATACCGGGATGAACTGGAAGTGCTCGCCGGTTGCGGCAAGCCATTGTTGCCGGTGCTCAACTTCGTTGCCAGCAGTGACCATCGCGAGCCGGACTGGCGTGAGGCCCTGGCGCGACTTGGCCTGCACGCCCTGGTGCGCTTCGACAGCGTTGCCCCACCGGAAGATGGCGAGCGACGCCTCTACGAAAGCCTGGCGCTGATGCTGGAAAAGTCCCGCCCAGCCCTGCAACGGCTGATCGACGACCAGCAGGCACAACGTGCGGCCCGGCAGGTCAGTGCCAAGCGCCTGGTGGCCGAACTGCTGCTCGATTGCGCCGCGTGCCGACGCAGCGTGGTCACCGAGCCTGGCGCAGAAGCGGCGGCCATCGAGGCACTGCGTAAGGACATTCGCCAGCGCGAACAACGTTGCGTCGAAGCCTTGCTCAAGCTCTATGCCTTTCGCAAGGACGACGCCAGCGCCAGCGACCTGCCCCTGCTCGACGGGCGCTGGGGCGACGACCTGTTCAACCCCGAAACCCTGAAGCTATTGGGCGTTCGCCTGGGCAGTGGCGTGGCCGCGGGTGCGGCGGCAGGTGCGGGCATCGACCTGCTGGTGGGTGGCATCACCCTCGGGGCGGCAGCACTGGCCGGTGCGATTGCCGGTGGCGCTCTGCAAACCGCGCGCAGCTACGGCTCCCGCCTGCTGGGCAAGCTCAAGGGGCAGCGGGAACTGACCGTGGATGACAGCGTATTGCGCCTGTTGGCCCTGCGTCAGCATCAGCTGATCCAGGCACTGGACAGCCGTGGGCACGCGGCGATGGGGCAGATCAAGTTGAGCGCGCCGCAGGAACAGAGCTGGCGCGAAGGCAAGTTGCCGGAAGCCTTGAGCAAGGCGCGGGCACATCCGCAGTGGTCGTCGCTCAATCCCGGGGCCAAGGTGAACCAGGTGGAGCGCCAGGAGCAGATCGAGGCACTGGTGCAAGAGCTTTAGGGCCTCATCGCTGGCAAGCCAGCGATGCCAAGTCGAATTTAGTGCAAGAGCCCCAGGGCCTTGCCCTTGAGCAACTCCAGGTCAATCACCGGCACGTTCATCACCTTGGCCAGCTCATCCCACTCACGCATGCGCAGGCTCACCGCACACAGGGGGTCGCGCTCGAACGCATCGGCCTCGGCATCACTCATCATCCCGCCCTGATACTCGAGGGTGCGCCGGCTGGCTTCGCTCAGCCGCTCGTAGTAGCCCGGCTTACGCAAGGTCAGGTAGCGCTTGGCCTCGACGTGGTACTGCACCAGCGTCGCCAGGCGCTCGCTGAAACCACAGCGGCGCAGGTAATTGGCGCCCACCTGCTCATGGCTGACCACACCGTAGCCGCCCATGTCACCGTCGGCGCCGCCGCAGAGATGGCCGATGTCATGGAAGAACGCAGCCAATACCACCTCATCGTCGAACCCTTCATCCAGCGCCAGCTGGGCCGCCTGGGACATGTGCTCCAACTGCGACACCGGCTCGCCGATGTAATCGTCATCGCCATGCTGCTGGTACAGGGCGAAGATTTCGCTGACAACCTGTTCGGCTGTTCTCATGGTTATCCCCTCAATCGGTTTCATCGAGCAGTCGAGCGATATGCCGCTCGGCCAGGGCCGGGCCGACGCTCATGCCGACGCCGCTGTGCATCAGCGCCGCACTGACACCAGGCGCCACGTGCAGCAACGAGAACGGCCCAGGGCCGCCTGAACCATAGACGCCCTGCCAGCGTTCGACCACCTCGATACGACCACCGAGAGTATGCTCGGCCAGCTCGATCATCCAGTTATCGATCTGCTCGGCATTGAACGGAGAGACATCGCTACCATAGGCGTGGGAGTCGCCGATGATCAGCTCGCCATGCGGCGTAGGGCTGACCAGCAGGTGAATGCCGTGCTCCATCAGGTGCGGGCTGTTGGTCTGCAGTTGCGCCTTGAGTGCCTGGGCCTGGGGCAACTCGGCAAAGGCGCCGTAGTGCACGCAGCTCAGGCCGGTCAGCAAGGCGTGCTGCAGGTCCAGTTTGAAACGTGGTCGGGCGCGCAGCATCTGCAGGCGACACACCTGGGGCCGCAGGGTGGCGAGCGGCTCGGCGAGCAAGGTCTGGTAGTCGTGGCCGGAGCAGACAACGATCTGCCGCGCGCTGAAATCGCCGGCTGTGGTCGACACCCGGCCGGGCTCGATACCGCGCACCAGGGTGGAGAAATGAAACTGCACATCCATTTCCGTTTGCAGGAAGCGGATCAGTGTCGGCAGGGCTTCGCGCGAGTACAGCTGCTGGTCGTCCAGGCCGCGCAAGGCGGCGCGGTGGTGGCGGAATTGGCCGCCGTACAAGTCATTGAGGGCCGCACCCGACAGCAGCTCGACCTTGTAGCCATGCTCCACGGCCCGCTCGGCGCAGAATGCTTCAAGCAGTTCCTGCTCAAGGGCGGTGCGGGCGAACAGCAGCGAGCCGTTGCTCTTCAAATCAAAGCCGGCCTGGCGCGACCAGTGCGCCCAGATACCACGACTGGCCTTGGCCAGCTCAAGCATCTCGCCTGGCGGTTGGCCAGTAACCAGGGCCTGGCCGAAGTTGCGAACCGAGGCACCCAGTGGGGTAGCGGTGCGCTCGAATACCCGCACCTTAAGGCCCCGGCGGGCCGCGGCGTAGGCGTGGGACAGGCCAAGAATGCCGGCGCCGACGATCAGTAGATCGGTCATGGGGAAATCCTTTAGAAAGGATCGCGGGGCAAGCCGGCTCCCACTGTCTTGCACAGGCGGTGTGGGAGCCGGCTTGCCGGCGATCGACCGCAAAGCGGTCGTGATTCAGGCTGCACTGGCCTCTTCGCTGGCAAGCCAGCTCCGAGAGTTGTGCAGGCAGCGTTTACTGCTGCGCCACCTTCTCCGACTTGCCGTCATAGCGCTTGCGCCATTCGGCCAGGATGGTGTCGCGGTTCTGCGAGGCCCAGGCGAAGTCGTTCTTGATCAGGCGCTGCTCGTAGTCGGCCGGCAGTTCGGTCTGCGGCTTGGCAATACCAGGCTGGGCGAGCACCGCGAAGTTTTCCTTGTACAGCTCCATGGCCGCCGGGCTTGCGGAGAAGTCGGCCAGGCGCTTGGCGGCGGCTTCATGCTTACTGCCCTTGAGCACGGCAGTGGCTTCGATCTCCCAGCCCAGGCCCTCTTTCGGCAGGACGATATCCAGCGGCGCGCCCTGGCGCTTGAGCTGCACGGCCGGGTACTCGAACGAGATACCGATCGGGAACTCGCCGGCTGCCGCCAGCTTGCACGGCTTGGAGCCGGAGTGAACGTACTGGCCGATGTTCTGGTGCAGGTCGTCCATGTATTGCCAGCCCTGCTTCTCGCCGAAGGTCTGCAGCCAGGCGCTGACATCCAGGAAGCCGGTGCCGGAGGACGCCGGGTTCGGCATGACGATCTTGCCTTTGTACTCAGGCTTGGTCAGGTCCTGCCAGCTCACCGGCTTGGTCAGGCCCTGCTTTTCGGCTTCGATGGTGTTGAAGCAGATGGTGGCGGCCCACACGTCCATGCCGACCCAGGCCGGTGGGTTGGCGGCATCGCGGTAGTTGCCGCCGATCTTGTCGAGGTCCTTGGGCGCATAGCTTTGCAGCATGCCCTGCTGGTCGAGGATCGCCAGGCTGGATGCAGCCAGGCCCCACACGGCGTCGGCTTGCGGACGGTCTTTCTCGGCCAGCAGCTTGGCGGTGATGATGCCGGTGGAATCACGCACCCACTTGATTTCGATATCCGGGTTGGCCTTTTCGAAGGCCTGCTTGTAGCTCTTGAGCTGTTCGGCTTCGAGCGCGGTGTAGACCGTCAGCTGGGTATCGGCGGCAGTGGCCTGCAGGCTGAACGCAGTGAGGACGGCAGCGGCAAGAGCAAGTGGCTTGAACATGATGCGGTTCCTTTGAACGGTACAGGGTTGGGTAAGGCAATCAGTTGCCCGGCGCGCGCTGGCGCCAGGCTTGGGAACGTTGCAGCAGGCCGCGCGAGGCCCAGGCCAGGAGCAGCGAAACGCTGGCGCTGGTCAGCAGGATCAGGGTCGACATGGCCGCTGCGCCGCCCACGTTGCCGGCATCGTCCATGTTCAACACGGCGACAGCGGCAAGGATGGTGTCGGGGCTGTAGAGGAAGATCGCCGCCGAGACCGTGGTCATCGCCGAGACGAACAGGTAGCGGATGATGTCCAGCAGCGCCGGCAGGCAGATCGGTACGGTGACCCGCAAAAAGTGCCGGTACAGCGGCGCCTTGAGCGACAGCGCGGCGGCCTCGAACTCACCGTCGAGCTGGCGCAGGGCGGTGGTGGCGGTCATGTTTGCGGTGGTCAGGTAGTGGGCGATGGTGCACACCACCAGCAGCGCCATGCTGCCGTAGAACACGTGCAAGGGGTTGCTGGTCAGGTTGAAGAAGAACACGTAGCCCAGGCCGAGCACCAAGCCCGGTACTGCCATCGGCACGAAGCTGAGCAGGCGCAGCACCAGGTTCAGCGCGCGCTGGCCCTTGGTCTTTTCCATCAGGTAGGCGCCGGTGAAGATCACCGCACTGCCGATCAATGCCGAGCACAGGGCCATGGTCAGGCTGTTCTGGTAGGCCAGCCAGCCACCGCCGGCGGTTTCGTCGAACTGGTAGTGCTTGAGCGACAACGTCATGTTGTAGGGCCAGAAGGTGACCAGCGACGAGTACACCGCCATCCCCACCACCAACAGCAGCACCGCGCACACCATCACCACCACCGCCAGGAACCAGGCATCGCGACGACGCGAGGGCTGCGGCTGGAACACCTGGGCACGACCACTCATCGAGTCGCCCTGGCGGCGACGCAGCCAGGCATCGACGGTGAAGCTCAGTAGCGCCGGCACCAGCAGGACCATGCCGATCAAGGCGCCGCGACCGAACTGCTGCTGGCCGACCACGGCCTTGTAGGCTTCCAGCGCCAGCACCTGGTAGTCACCCCCCACCACAACCGGCACACCGAAGTCAGTGATGGTCAGGGTGAACACCAGGCAGAAGGCGGCGAACACGGCCTGGCGGGTGGCCGGCCAGGTGATGCTGCGAAAGGCACGCCAAGGCCCTGCACCCATGCTCGATGCGGCATCGAACAGGCGCGCGTCGGCCAGCGACAGCGCCGACAGCAGGATCATCAGGGCATGGGGAAAGGTGTAGATGGCTTCACCCAGGACAATGCCCCAGAAACCATAGATATTGTCGCTGAGCAGGCTGCGCAGCAGCCCCTGGTTGCCGAACAGGTAGACCAGGGCAATGGCCGGCAGCATCGAAGGCGCCAGCAGCGGCAGCAACGAGATACCGCGCCAGATGCGTTTGCCGGGGATCAGCGTGCGCTGCAGCGCATAGGCAAACAGGTAGGCCAGCGGCACGACAATGGCAGCGACGCTGAGCGACACCTTCAGGCTGTTGCCCAGCAGCCAGTGGAAGTTGGCGCTGGCAAACAGTTCACGTGCGGCCAGCAGACCACCGCCCTGCCCGGCATCGCTGCTGAATCCGCGCCAGAAGATCGCCATCAATGGCATCAGTACGGCCACGGTGAGCAGCAACAGCAGCAACCATTTACCGCCGACCACAAACAGTCGATCGCCCAGGGAGGCGCCGGAGCGCTGTGCTGCCTTCGCGTGCGCGATCGGCATGGTCATTGGCGCGGCCATCTCAGGCAAACACCTGCAGGCTGCGCGGAGGCAGGGCTACCCAGATGTCCTGAGAGCCCAGACGCGGCATCGACTCGGGCGCGACTTCAGCCAGCAAGGCATGGCCCGGCAGCTCGTTGAATTCGAAGCTCATGCGGCAGCGGTTGCCGAGAAAGGTGATCTCGCGCACCCGGGCCGGGAACAGGTTCTCTTCGTGCACAGGCGGGTTGACGCTGATGGCCTCCGGGCGGCAGAACAAACGACCGCTGCGCGCCTGGCCGGCACCGTCGGCCAGGCGCATGTTCAAGGCACCGACCTGGGCGTGGCTGTCGCTGTGACGCTGGAACGGCAGCCAGTTGCCCTGGCCGACGAACTCGGCCACGAACGGTGTGGCCGGCTTGTCGTAGATTTCCTGGGGCGTGGCGTACTGCTCGACCTGGCCGTTGTTCATCACCGCGATACGGTCGGCCATCAGCATGGCCTCGTCCTGGTTGTGGGTGACCATCAGGGTGGTGATGCCAAGCTGGCGCTGCAACTGGCGCAGCTCGGTGCACAAGTGCTCGCGAACCCGTGCATCGAGAGCCGACATTGGCTCGTCGAGCAGCAGCAGCGATGGGGCCGGGGCCAGGGCGCGAGCCAGGGCCACGCGCTGTTGCTGACCACCGGAAAGCTGGCCGGGGTACTTTTTCTCGCTGCCCGACAGGCCCACCAGCTCAAGCATCTGCGCCACTCGCTGACGCACTTCGTCACGACCGCTGCCGGCCAGGCCATAGGCGATGTTGGCCTCGACGGTCAGGTTGGGGAACAGCGCGTAGGACTGGAACAGGATGCCGTAGTCACGGGCCTGGGGTGGCAGCTCGGAAATGTCGCGATCGCCGATGTACAGGGTGCCGCGATCCTGGCGCTCAAGGCCTGCGATGCAGCGCAGCAGCGTGGTCTTGCCACAGCCGGACGGGCCGAGCAGGCACACCAGCTCCCCGGCGGCAATGTCGAGCGAGACATCCTGCAGGGCGGTAAAGGCGCCGAAGCGCTTGTGGATACCGCGCACTTTCATCTGTGCGCCTGGGTTTGCGACCGGAGTGTTCATGGCAGGACCTCATCGAACGAATGAGGCCATGCTAGGGGGGGAATGCGAAGGTTCTGTGGCTGGGAAGCAAAAGCTGCCGATAGTGGTATAGGCAGATTTGGGTGTGGGTGTGCAGGAGCGGGCTTGCCCCGTGATAGCGACCTGTCGGTTACACCGTGTCGCGGGGCAAGCCCGCCCCTGCAACTTCCTGGGTCAGTCCCAGGAACGCGGCAGGCAATCGTGCCTGGCGCCGCTCCTTGAGGCAGTACAGGTACTCATGCATCACCGGCGCGTTCTCTAGCGCCAGCACCCGCAGCTCCGGGTTATGCGGCACTTCATGGCGAGCGATCAGGCTGATGCCGATGTTGCGCAGGACCGCTTCGCGGATCGACTCGCGGCTGCCGATTTCCAGCATCGAGCCTACCTTGACCCCTGCAGCTTCGAGCATCTGTTCGGTCAGCTTGCGCGTGGTCGAGCCCTGCTCGCGCACCAGCAGGCAATGCCCCGCCAACGCCGAAAGCGGCAGCGATTCACGGCTGGCCAGGGGATGATTGCGGTGCACCGCGACCACCAGCGGGTCGGTCCCCAGCACCCGACGCACCAGGCGGGCGTCCTCTACCAACTGCGAGGAGGCGGCGAGGTCGACGCGATAGTCTTCCAGCAGCTCCAGGACCTGCTGGGAGTTGCCGATCTCGACCGACACTTCGACCTGTGGCAAACGCTCGCGAAAGATCTTCACCAGGTCGAGGATGTAGTACGGCGCGGTGGCGGCGATGCGCAAGCTGCCCTGGGCCTGGCCACTGTTGCGCAGGAAGAATTCGATGTCGGCTTCCTGCTGCATCAGCGCCTTGACCATCGGCAGCAGCCGCGCGCCGTCATCGCTCAAGGTCAGGCGGCGGCCGCCGCGGTAGAACAGCTCCACCGCATACTGGCTTTCCAGATTGCGGATCTGGGTGGTGACTGTCGGTTGGCTGAGCCCGAGTTTCTTCGCCGCCAAAGTGATGCTGCCCAGGCGGGCAACCATGTAGAAGGCTTTCAACTCGGAACTCAACATACATCCTCGATTTACTTACGCAACAGACGCAGGCCGTTGAACACCACCAACAGGCTCACGCCCATGTCGGCGAACACTGCCATCCACATGGTTGCCATGCCGGCAAAGGTGATCGCCAGGAATATCGCCTTGATGCCCAACGCCAGCACAATGTTCTGGGTCAGGATCGCCGCACTGTGACGCGAGAGCCTGACGAAGGCCGGGATTTTGCGCAAGTCATCATCCATCAGCGCCACGTCGGCCGTCTCGATGGCCGTGTCGGTACCGGCCGCGGCCATGGCAAAGCCGATCTCGGCCCGTGCCAGGGCCGGGGCATCGTTGATACCGTCGCCGACCATGCCGACCCGATGGCCCTGGGCGTAAAGGTCCTCGATGGTCTTGAGCTTGTCGGCGGGCAGCAAGTTGCCATGGGCCTGGTCAATCCCCACCTGGGCGGCAATGGCCTGGGCCGTATGCGGATTGTCGCCGGTGAGCATGACAGTCTTGATACCCAGCTCATGCAACTCGGCAATCGCCTGGCGACTGGTTTCCTTCACGGTGTCGGCCACGGCGAACAGCGCCAGCGGGCCAGACGCGTCGAGCAACAGCACGACGGTCTTGCCCTGGCGTTCCAGGGCATCGAGCTGTGCTTCGAGCTGCGGCGAACACAGGCCCAGTTCTTCGACCAGGCGATGGTTGCCCAGGTGATACAGCGCGCCGTCGATTTCACCACGCACGCCACGGCCGGCCAGGGCTTCGAAAGCGCTCACTTCACTGAGAGCCAGTTGCTGCTCGCCAGCGTACACGGCGATGGCACGGGACACCGGGTGATCGGAGCGGTCGGCCAGGCTTGCCGCCAGCGCCTGGGCGCGGCCCTCGAACAGCGGGTCGAGCACCACATGGTCGGTTTGCACCGGCTTGCCGTGGGTGATGGTGCCGGTCTTGTCCAGGGCCAGGAAGTCGAGCTTGCGCCCGCCTTCGAGATACACGCCGCCCTTGACCAGGATGCCTTTGCGCGCCGCCGCGGCCAGGCCGCTGACGATGGTTACCGGGGTCGAAATCACCAGCGCGCACGGGCACGCCACCACCAGTAACACCAGGGCGCGATAGATCCAGTCGAACCAGGCGCCGGCCATGAACAGCGGCGGAATCACCGCCACTGCCAGGGCCAGGGCAAACACTGCCGGGGTGTAGATGCGCGAGAACTGATCGACGAAGCGTTGGGTCGGTGCCCGCGCGCCCTGGGCTTCTTCTACCGCCTTGATGATTCGCGCCAGGGTCGATTGCCCGGCCGCAGCCGTGACCCGGTATTCCAAGGCGCCGGCCTGGTTGATGGTACCGGCGAACACTTTGTCGCCCGGGCCCTTCTCCACCGGCAGGCTCTCACCGGTAATGGGCGCCTGGTCGATACTCGACTGGCCGCTGACAACCTCGCCATCCAGGCCGATCCGCTCACCTGGCTTCACTCGTACCAGGGCGCCCAGGGCGACCTGCTTGACCTCAAGCTCACGCCACTGACCATCGGCCTGCTGCACGGTGGCCATGTCCGGGCTCAGTTGCATGAGGCCGCCAATGGCGTTGCGTGCGCGGTCCAGCGAGCGCGCTTCGATCAACTCGGCGAGGGTGAAGAGCACCATCACCATGGCCGCTTCCGGCCATTGGCCGATCAGCACGGCGCCGGTCACGGCGATGCTCATCAAGGCGTTGATATTGAGGTTGCGGTTCTTCAGGGCGATCCAGCCCTTTTTGTAGGTACTCAGGCCACAACTGAGAATGGCCACCAGGGCGAGCACCGCCACCATCCAATCGGGTGCCACCTCGGCGAAGTGAACGCCCTCGGCAGCCAGTGCGGCAACACCCGCCAACGCCAGCGGCCACCAGTGCTTCTTCGCCGGTGCCGGGGTGGCGGCAGGCTGTTCGCTGCTCTCGACCAGGGGCTCGGCCTGCATGCCCAGCGAGGCGACGGCCTGTTCGATTTCTCGGGTGTCGGCATGGGTATGACGCACCCCGAGGATGCGATTGATCAGGTTGAATTCCAGTTGCTCGACGCCTGCCAGCTTGCCCAGCTTGTTCTGGATCAGGGTCTGTTCGGTCGGGCAATCCATGGCCTCAATTCGGAAGCGACTCAGGCGCGCGTCACCACTGGCCGCCTCGCTCAACTGCACCAGGGCCGGTGCGGCATCATGGGAACAACAGCTGTGGGCGTGCTTGGCGTGATCGTGGGGCGCATTGGGGCTGACAGGCTGGTTCATGAGTTCATCCTTAAAATGTCCTGTTGCCAAGTGAACACCCTGTAGCCACTATAGGGTCAAGCCACCTGTCGAGGTATTTGCAGATGAAGATCGGAGAACTGGCCAAGGCCACCGACTGCGCCGTGGAGACCATTCGCTACTACGAGCGGGAAAACCTGCTGCCGGAACCGGCACGCAGCGAAGGCAACTACCGGCTGTACACCCAGGCCCATGTGGAGCGCCTGACCTTTATCCGCAACTGCCGCACCCTGGACATGACCCTGGAGGAAATCCGCAGCCTGTTGCGCCTGCGCGACAGCCCGGACGACCAGTGCGAGAGCGTGAATGCGCTGATCGACGAGCATATCCAGCACGTCAAGGCGCGTATCGATGGGCTGCAGGCATTGCAGGCGCAACTGCTGGAACTGCGCCAGCACTGCCATCCGAAGGAGGTGCAGTGCTCGATCCTGCAGCATCTGGAGGTCAATGGCGCGGTGACGGCCCCGGAGGCGGAGCATTCACACGTTGGCCGCAGCCACGGGCATTGATGCCCTGCGATGCGATGTGAATGACAGATCGCTATCGCGGGGCAAGCCCGCACCTACCAGGGGTGATCAGACGGCCATTGGGGCTGTCATGGGCGCGTGGTGCTCGTAACCTTCGAGGCTGAAGTCGCTCGGCTCGATCTTCTCCAGCCACTCGGGCTGGTACACGCCGGTCTTGGCGAACTCAGGTACACGATCACTGATGACCAGCCGGGGCGCTGCCAGCGGCTCGCGCTTGAGCTGCTCGTTGAGCATGTCCAGGTGGTTTTCATACACGTGCGCGTCACCGATGAAGTAGGTGAACCAGCGCGGCGTATAGCCAGTCAGGCGGCCTACCAGCGACAGCAGCGCTGCGCCTTCGGTGAGGTTGAACGGCGTGCCCAGGCCCAGGTCGTTGGAGCGAATGTAAAGGGTCAGGGAAATCTCCCTGGTCTCGACATTGGGGTGGAACTGGTACAGCAGGTGGCACGGCGGCAGGGCCATTTCGTCGAGCTGGGCGCAGTTCCAGCCGTGGAACAGGATGCGGCGGCTGCCCGGGTCGTTGATGATGGTGTCGACGCACTGGCGGATCTGGTCGATGGCCTTGTACAGCACAACGAAGGCTTGGCCGTCTTCTTCGGCCTGGGCGATCTGCTGGAAACCCTGGCTCTGGGCCAGCTCGATAGCCGCCGGGTTGCTCAGGGGAATGCGCTTGTAGGCCGGCCACTGGCGCCATTGCACGCCGTAGATCTCGCCCAGGTCGTCATGCCCCTGGCGGAACGGGTTGGCCAGCCACTGGGCGTTTTCGTTGGCGTTCTGGTCCCAGACCTTGCAGCCCAGCTCGCGGAACTCGCCGGCGTTTTTCACGCCGCGCAGGAAGCCGACCATTTCGCCGATGGCCGACTTGAACGCCAGCTTGCGGGTGGTGATGGCCGGGAAGCCTTTCTGCAGGTCGAAGCGCAGCATGGCGCCCGGCAGGCTGATGGTACGGATACCGGTACGGTTACCCTGCAGGGTGCCGTTTTCGATCACATCACGGACCAGATCTAGATACTGTTTCATGGCTTACCTGTAACAAGGACGGCAGGGGATCACCCTGCCGTGGAAAATCAAACGGCGGCCTTGGCCGTGGGTTTGCGGTTGTAGGCCCACCAGATCAGGCCGATGCCGCCGAGGATCATCGGCACGCAGAGCAACTGACCCATGGTCAACCAGCCGAAGGCGATATAGCCCAGCTGGGCATCGGGAACCCGCACGAACTCGACGATGAAGCGGAAGATGCCGTAGAACAGCGCGAACATGCCGGAAATGGCCATGGTCGGGCGCGGCTTGCGCGAGTACAGCCAAAGAATCAGGAATAATGCCACACCTTCCAGGGCGAACTGGTACAGCTGCGACGGGTGACGTGGAAGTTGGGACGGATCGCTGAACGGCGGGAACACCATGGCCCACGGCACGTCGGTAGCCTTGCCCCACAGCTCGGCGTTGATGAAGTTGCCGATACGCCCGGCACCCAGGCCGATCGGCACCAGCGGTGCGACAAAATCCATCAGCTCGAAGAACGACTTGTTGTTGCGCTTGCCGAACCACAAGGCTGCCAGCATCACGCCGATAAAGCCGCCGTGGAACGACATGCCGCCCTTCCATACCTCGAAGATCAGCGCCGGGTTGGCCAGGTACGCATGCAGGTCATAGAACAGCACGTAGCCGAGACGTCCGCCGACGATCACACCCATCGACAGCCAGAACACCAGGTCGGAGAGTTTCTCCCGGCTCCAGGTCGAATCGAAACGGTTGAGCCTGCGCGACGCCAGCAACCAGGCGCCGCCGATGCCGATCAGGTACATCAGGCCGTACCAATGGATTTTCAGCGGACCCAGGGCAATGGCCACTGGATCGATCTGCGGGTAAGGCAGCATGGTGACTCCTCTCGTTAAAGCAAAAAGCTTAGGCCCACGCAGAACAGCAGCGCGGCGAACAACCGTTTCAGCAAGCGTGGCGACAGCTTGTGTGCCAGACGCGCGCCAAAGCGGGCAAAAAACATACTGGTCAGGGCGATCCCCAGCAGTGCGGGCAAGTACACGAAGCCCAGGCTATGGTCGGGCAGGTGCGGGTCGTGCCAACCCAGCCAGATAAAGCTCAGGGCGCTGGCCACGGCAATCGGAAAACCGCAGGCCGAGGACGTCGCCACGGCTTGCTGCATGGGCAGGCTGCGCCAGGTCAGGAACGGCACGGTCAACGACCCACCGCCGATGCCGAAGATCGCCGAAGCCCAGCCGATCACACCCCCGGCTGCGGTCAACCCGGGCTTGCCAGGAATGCCGCGGCTGGCCTTGGGCCTGAGGTCCAGGGCCATCTGCACGGCGATCACCAGGGCGAAGACGCCGATGATTTTCTGCAGCATCGGGCCCTGGATCGCCGAAGCGGTCTTGGCGCCGATACCGGCACCGACCAGGATACCCAGGGTCATCCAGACGAATATCGGCCACTGCACCGCACCTCTGCGATGGTGCTCGCGGATGGCATTGACCGAGGTAAAGACAATGGTCGCCAGGGAAGTTCCCACCGCCAGATGGGTCAGCACCGAGGCATCGAAGCCCTGCAGGGTAAAACTGAACACCAGCACCGGCACGATGATGATCCCGCCGCCCACGCCGAACAGCCCGGCCAGCACGCCTGCACAGGCGCCCAGCAGCAGATAGAGCACGAATTCCATTGTCGCCCCCGTAAATTCAGTCCGGCATGGTAACGGAAGGTAGGCCCAAGGCTCTAGTGAAGACACGTGAAGTCGATGGAACAGCGCGGACGCTATCGGTAGAGTGGGGAAAAAACACAGAGGACCACCTATGTGTCTGATCGTTTTCGCCTGGCGGCCCGGACATCCCCAGCCGTTGATCGTCGCGGCCAACCGCGATGAGTTCTACGCCCGTCCCAGCCGCGTGCTCGAAGCCTGGGACGACGCACCCGGCGTCTATGCCGGACGGGACCTGGAGGCCGGGGGCACCTGGCTGGGCGTGGGTCCGGCAGGTCGTTTCGCCGCCCTGACCAACATCCGCGACCCGCAGCAAGCCCAGGGCGCCCGCACACGGGGTGAGCTGGTGGCGGCGTTCTTGCGTGGTGAAGTAGGGGTCGAGGCCTACCTGGACCAGGTGGCCAGCCGCAGCCAGCACTATTCGGGGTTCAACCTGCTGGTGGGCGATAGCGGGCAGCTGGGGTACCTGAATGCCCGCGGGGCAGCGCCGCAGCTACTGAGCGAGGGCGTATACGGGCTCTCCAATGCCGGCCTGGATACGCCGTGGCCGAAGCTGGTCAAGGCACGGGCAGGCTTGCAGCAGCACCTGGCCGACCCCCAGCCTGCACAGCTACTGGACTTGTTGGGGGACAACCAGCAGGCGGCGGACAGCGAACTGCCGGAAACCGGCGTCGGGATGAGTACCGAGCGTTTGTTGTCGAGCGTGTTCATTGCCAGCCAGAACTACGGCACGCGGGCCAGTACCGTGCTGATTGTCGAGGCGGATGGCCGGCGGCGCCTGGTCGAGCGCAGCTTCGGGCCGTTCGGGGGGCATCTGGGCGAGGTGGACTTGCAGGTCTGACGCATCGCGGGGCATCTCCCACCGAGCATGGCTACATGCCCCGCGATGTCACAAGGTCTTGGACGACCCTGGATTGATCATGCGCGCCAGCCCCAGGTTCTTCAGGGCCAGCTGCAGCGAGCTGTGGATAACTTGCGGGTTGTCGATACCCATCGCCTGGGCCAGCAACTCCTGGGACTTGCTCAGGCTCACCTGGCGCAGCATCCATTTCACCTTCGGCAGGTTGGTGGCGTTCATCGACAGGCTGTCGAAACCCATCGCCATCAACAGCACCGCCGCCGCCGGATCGCCCGCCATTTCGCCGCAGATACTGACCGGCTTGCCTTCGGCATGGGCATCACGCACCACGTTCTGCAAAGCCTGCAGCACCGCCGGGTGCAAGTAGTCGTAGAGGTCGGCGACCCGCGGGTTGTTGCGGTCGACCGCCAACAGGTACTGGGTCAGGTCGTTGGAGCCGACCGACAGGAAGTCCACCTGGCGCGCCAGCTCGCGGGTCTGGTACACCGCTGCCGGGATCTCGATCATCACACCCACCGGCGGCATCGGCACGTCGGTGCCCTCGTCGCGCACCTCGCCCCAGGCACGGTGGATCAGGTGCAGGGCTTCTTCGAGCTCGTGGATACCGGAAATCATCGGCAGCAGAATGCGCAGGTTGTTCAGGCCTTCACTGGCCTTGAGCATGGCGCGGGTCTGCACCAGGAAGATTTCCGGATGATCGAGGGTAACGCGGATACCGCGCCAGCCCAGGAAGGGGTTGTCTTCCTTGATGGGGAAATACGACAGCGCCTTGTCACCGCCGATGTCCAGGCTGCGCATGGTCACCGGCAACGGGTGGAAGGCCGCCAGTTGCTCGCGGTAGATCGCCAGCTGTTCCTTTTCGCTGGGGAAACGCTGGTTGATCATGAACGGCACTTCGGTGCGGTACAGCCCCACCCCTTCGGCGCCGCGCTGCTGTGCGCGGGCCACATCGGCGAGCAGCCCGGTGTTGACCCATAGCGGCATGCGGTGGCCATCGAGGGTGATGCACGGCAGTTCGCGCAGGGCATCGAGCCCCTGGGCCAGCTGACGCTCTTCTTCGACCACCTCGGCATACTGCTTGCGCAGCACGTCGCTGGGGTTGGTGTAGACATCACCCTTGTAGCCATCGACGATCATGTCGATGCCATCGACCTTCGAATACGGCAGGTCGACCAGGCCCATGACGGTGGGAATACCCATGGCGCGGGCGAGGATCGCAACGTGGGAGTTGCCCGAACCCAGTACCGACACCAGCCCCACCAGCTTGCCTTCCGGCACTTCGCCGAGCATGGCCGGGGTCAGCTCTTCGCTGATCAGGATGGTGTTGTCGGGATAGACCAACGTCTGCTGCCTTGCCTCTTGCAGGTAGGCCAGCAGACGCCGGCCCAGATCCTTCACGTCGGAGGCCCTCTCACGCAGGTAGGCGTCGTCCATCAGCTCGAAGCGATTGACGTGCTCGCCCACCACCTGGCGCAGGGCGCCCTGGGCCCACTGGCCGGTCTTGATCACCTGTACCACTTCGCCGCCCAGGGCCGCGTCGTCGAGCATCATCAGGTAGACGTCGAACAACGCGCGCTCTTCCGGGCGCAGCTGGTTGGCAAGCTTGGCAGAGAGGTTGCGCATGTCTTCGCGCACCCCTTCAAGGGCATTGTTGAAAAGCTGCAGTTCAGCGTCGATGTCTTCGACAGTCTTGTCGGGCACCACATCGAGGTCGGCCGGGGGCAGCATGACCACCGCCTTGCCCACCGCCGCGCCGGGCGAACCTGGTACACCGACGAACTTGGCTTCCTGGATACCCTTGCCCTGACGACCGAGGCCACGGATCGAACCCGTGGCCTCGGCATGCGCGATAACACCGGCGAGCTGGGCGCTCATGGTCACCAGGAAGGCTTCTTCGCCCTCGTCGAACTGGCGACGCTCCTTTTGCTGGATAACCAGGACCCCGACCACACGCCGGTGGTGGATGATCGGTGCACCGAGGAAGGAGGCGAAACGCTCTTCACCGGTTTCGGCGAAGTAGCGATAACGCGGGTGGTCGGCGGCGTGTTCCAGGTTCAGCGGCTCTTCGCGGGTGCCGACCAGGCCGACCAGGCCCTCGTTGGGTGCCATGCTGACCTTGCCGATCGAGCGCTTGTTCAAGCCCTCGGTGGCCATCAGCACGAAACGGTTGGATTCCGGATCCAGCAGGTAGACGGAGCACACCTGACTGCCCATGGCCTCTTTGACGCGCAACACAATGATCCCCAACGCCGTCTTGAGATCCTTGGCGGAGTTAACTTCCTGGACGATCTTGCGCAGCGTATTGAGCATGGCTCGGGGTCGAACTCCGTCGTCAGTCGCGCGCCAGCAGGCGCGGGGCAAGCTCTTTGAGAGCGCGGCGGTAAACCTCGCGCTTGAATGTCACCACCTGGCCCAGCGGATACCAATAACTGACCCAACGCCAGCCATCGAACTCCGGTTTCCCGGTCAGATCCATCCGCACCCGCTGCTCGTTGGAGACCAGGCGCAGGAGAAACCATTTTTGCTTCTGGCCGATGCACAGCGGTTGGCTGTGGGTGCGGACCAGACGTTGGGGTAAACGATAACGCAACCAGCCGCGGGTGCAGGCAAGAATTTCAACATCATCCCGCTCAAGCCCCACTTCTTCGTTCAGCTCGCGGTACAGGGCATCTTCCGGCGTTTCTTCAGGATTGATCCCACCCTGGGGAAACTGCCAGGCATCCTGGTTGATCCGTCGAGCCCATAGCACCTGCCCAAGATCATTCGTCAGAATGATCCCGACATTGGGGCGAAAACCATCGGGGTCGATCACGGCAGCAACCTCGCAAACGCATGTCACGGCATTGTTCCACAAAGGTCACAAGGCCAGCAACGCGCCTGTTTACCTTATGTGCATCGTTGTGAAAAGTCCGTATTCTGTGGGACTTTTCAGATGTTATGCGAGTGACTTCAATGCGCCTGGCTTTATTCGATCTGGACAATACCCTCCTCGGCGGCGACAGCGATCACGCCTGGGGCGACTACCTCTGCGCCCGCGGGATTCTCGACCCGGTGGAGTACCAGAACCGCAACGATGCCTTCTACCAGGACTACCTGGCCGGCAAGCTGGACCTGGATGCCTACCTGAACTTCAGCCTGGAGATCCTGGCGGCGACCGAAATGGCGCAACTCGACGAATGGCATCGCGATTTCATGCGTGACTGCGTCGAACCGATCGTTCAGCCCAAGGCTCTGGCCTTGCTGAAGAAGCACCGCGACGCTGGCGACAAACTGGTGATCATCACCGCCACCAACCGTTTCATTACCGGCCCGATTGCCAAGCGCCTGGACGTCGAGACCCTGCTGGCCACCGAATGCGAGATGGTCGACGGCCGCTACACCGGACGCAGCACAGATGTACCGTGCTTCCGTGAAGGCAAGGTGACGCGCCTGAACCGCTGGCTGGAAGATAATGGCTACAACCTGGAAGGCAGCTACTTCTACAGCGACTCGATGAACGACCTGCCGCTGCTGGAGCAGGTGGCCAACCCGGTTGCGGTCGATCCTGACCCTAACCTGCGTGCCGAGGCCGAGAAACGCGGCTGGCCGGTGATCAGCCTGCGCGACTGATGTGAAGCGTTGCGCGGGGCAAGCCCGCTCCTATCGTAGGAGAGGGCTTGCCCCGCGATGCATATGAGTCAGACCGGCTTTGCGCCCATCAACCCTGCGATAGCGATAAAACACACCCCACTGAACACCGCCAGCGCCAGGGTGAACTTCGGATTACCTGCGCTCGGCGCCGTACGCCAGCGACTAACCCGCGCCAGCAACCAGAACCAGCTCAAAGCAGCGAAGGTGTAGATCACGCTGGAGCCCAGCAACCAGGTCTGCCCCAGCGGCCAGCCAATCAGGTGCACCAGCCACCACCCCGTGAACGGCATGCTCACCAAGCTGATGCCCATCAACAGCCAGACGAACACCAGCGGACGCTGCATCAGGCGAGTGTGAGCCTGTGCGTCGCCTTTGCGTCGCGCGATCCAGGTCCAGATCGCCAGGCCCAGGGCACTGCCCAGCAGAATCACGGTGGCCAGGACGTGCAGGGCTTTGAGGGTGGTCAGGTGTTCCATGTCATTTGCTTCCTTTTAGACTGAACTGAGCTTAGCTGCTCAGCCCAGGAACAATCGGTACGCCGGGTTATCGGTCTCATCCCAATAGGGGTAGCCGATCTTGGCCAGGGCTGCCGGCACCAGGTGGCGCTCATCATCCGGAACCTGCAGGCCAGCTACCACGCGACCATCGGCCGCACCATGGTTGCGGTAGTGGAACATCGAGATATTCCAGCGACCGCCCAGCTTGTTGAGGAAGTTGAACAGCGCCCCCGGACGCTCCGGGAACTCGAAGCGCAGCACCAGCTCGTCACTGACCCGCGCCGCATGGCCACCGACCATGTGGCGGATATGCAGCTTGGCCAGTTCGTTATCGGTGAGGTCAAGCACCGGGAAGCCTTGCTCGGTCAGGCTCTGGATCAGCGCGCTACGCGGGTCGGTGTCCGGATGGGTCTGCACACCGACGAAAATATGCGCCTCGCCATCGGCGTGATAACGGTAGTTGAATTCGGTGATCTGGCGCTTGCCGATGGCTTCGCAGAACGCCTTGAAGCTGCCCGGCTGCTCGGGGATGGTGACCGCGATGATAGCTTCGCGACCTTCCCCCAGCTCGGCCCGCTCGGCCACATGGCGCAGGCGGTCGAAGTTGACGTTGGCGCCCGAGTCGATGGCCACCAGGGTCTGCCCGCTGACGCCCTTGAGCTCGACGTACTTCTTGATCCCGGCGACGCCCAGCGCGCCAGCAGGTTCGGTGATCGAGCGGGTATCGTCGTAGATATCCTTGATTGCCGCGCAGATTTCATCGGTACTGACCGTCACCACCTCATCGACATACTGCTTGCAGATGTCGAAGGTGTGCTGGCCGATCTGCGCCACCGCCACGCCGTCGGCGAACAGTCCGACCTGGGGCAGCACCACTCGCTCGCCCGCGGCCATGGCCGCCTGCAGGCAGTTGGAATCATCCGGCTCGACGCCGATCACCTTGATCTCAGGCCGCAGGTACTTCACATAGGCGGCAATGCCCGCGATCAGCCCGCCACCACCTACCGGAACAAAGATCGCATCCAGCTGGCCCGGGTGCTGGCGCAGGATTTCCATGGCCACCGTGCCCTGCCCGGCAATGGTGTGCGGATCATCGTAAGGGTGGATATAAACGAAGCCCTTTTCCTCGACCAGCTTGAGCGAATAGGCCAGCGCATCGGGGAAGGAATCACCGTGCAGCACCACCTTGCCGCCGCGCGAGCGCACGCCTTCGACCTTGATCTCCGGGGTGGTCTTGGGCATCACGATGGTCGCCTTGATCCCCAGTTCCCGCGCCGCCAGCGCCACGCCTTGGGCGTGGTTGCCCGCCGAGGCAGTGACCACGCCACGGGCCAGTTCTTCCGGGGTCAGTTGCGCCAGCTTGTTGTAGGCGCCACGAATCTTGAAGGAAAACACCGGCTGCAAGTCTTCGCGCTTGAGCAGGATGTTGTTGCCCAGGCGCTTGCTCAACTGGCCGGCCGTGTGCAACGGGGTTTCGACCGCAACGTCGTAAACGCGCGAGGTGAGGATCTTCTTGACGTACTGTTCGAGCATCGGGAAAGCATCACTGGGCGGTTGGGCGGGGGCTTGGAGTCTACCCCAGCGCCCCGTCGGGCGACCACAGCAAGTCTGCGGTTTTAGCCGCTATACTACGCGCCTTCACGATACTCCTCCCCGCTTCGGAGCCCGCATGACCCAGGACCAACTCAAACAGGCTGTCGCCCAGGCCGCTGTCGACTTCATTCTGCCCAAGCTCGACGACAAGAGCATCGTCGGCGTCGGCACCGGCTCGACCGCCAACTGTTTCATCGACGCCCTGGCCAAACACAAGACTGCCTTCGACGGCGCGGTCGCCAGCTCCGAAGCCACCGCCGCACGCCTGAAGGGCCACGGCATCCCGGTCTATGAACTGAACACCGTCAGCGACCTGGAGTTCTACGTCGATGGCGCCGACGAAAGCGACGAACACCTGAACCTGATCAAGGGCGGCGGCGCAGCCCTGACCCGCGAGAAGATCGTCGCCGCCGTGGCCAAGACCTTCATCTGCATCGCCGACGCCAGCAAGCTGGTACCGGTACTCGGTGCCTTCCCGCTGCCGGTCGAAGTGATTCCAATGGCCCGCAGCCATGTGGCGCGCCAACTGGTCAAGCTGGGCGGCGACCCGGTCTACCGCGAAGGCGTGGTGACCGACAACGGCAACATCATCCTCGATGTGTACAACATGCAGATCACCAACCCGGTGGAACTGGAACGCCAGATCAACGCCATTGTCGGTGTGGTCACCAATGGCCTGTTCGCAGCGCGGCCGGCAGACCTGCTGCTGCTGGGTACGGCTGAAGGTGTGAAAACCCTCAAGGCCTGAACGCATCGCGGGGCAAGCCCGCTCCTGCCGGCAGGAGCGGGCTTGCCCCGCGCTCAGGTCATTCGGTCGGCTTCTTGAACACGTAGAACAGGTTCGGCTCGCTGACCAGGTAGATGGTCCCGGCATCGTCCATGGCGATGCCTTCTGCCTGCGGCACGCTCTTCTCCAGCCCCTGGAAACCCTTGCGTAGCGACAGGCTGCTCAGCGGCTTGCCAGTGGTATCCAGCTCCAGCACCAGCTGCGACTCATCCGACAAGGCCAGCAAGTGGCCGCTGCGCTCGTCAAACTGCAAACTCGACAGGTCACGCACGAACAACCGCGAATCACGCTTGCGGTCTTGAACGACGTGTACGGCATACGGCTGCTCGGGGTTGTCATGGGGAAAGCCATGCACTTCGTAGATCAGCATCGGGTCGCGCTCCTTGGCCACGAACAGGCGCTTGCCCTTCGAGTCATAGGCCAGCCCTTCAAAACCCTTGTTGCCGTTCAAGCCAATGCCCAGGCTCAACTGCTCGGAGTCGTTGGCATCGAGGAACAGCGTGCTGTCGTCGAGGCGCACACGGATCAGGCGCTGCTCGCGCTCATCGGTAATCACGTAGCTGCCAAGGCCTACATACTCCACTGCCTCGGGGTCGCCGAACCCGGTCAGCGGTATGCGCCGCAGGATGCGCCCGTCCAGCGACAGCTCGATCAACTCAGGCTGCTTGTTGGTGACCGTGAACAAGCTGTTGCGATCCGGGTCGAAGGTCAGCGCAGAGATGTCTTCATCCAGCCCGTCGATGGGCTTGGCCTGGAGGACGACACGGTATTGATCGAGCCCCATGCTCTGCTCAGCCGGTTGCCACCAGGTCTTGAGGTTGAACCAACCACGCTCGTAAAGACGATAGTGCTGCCCCGCTACTGCAAGCAGGAGCAGGGCAATCAGGCTGACAACCAGGGCGATCAGGGGCAGGCGGATGTAGCGGCGCATTCAGGGGGACTCGATAGGTGACAGCCTGAATCAGATCACATTCAACTGAAGCCAAACTTAAAATCTGCGTTGGCAGCACACAAGTCTAGTCAGGGCTTCTTGAACCGATAGAACAGGTCAGGCTCACTGACGATATACAGGGTGCCATGCTCGTCCATCGCCACACCTTCGGCGCGAGGAATGCGCTTGCTCAAGCCATTGAAGCCGCCGAGCAAGGTCATGAAGCTGACTTGTTCGCCTTGCTCGTCCAGCTCCAGCAACATGTTGGAGTCGGCCGACAACACCAGCAGGTGTCCGGTGCGCGGGTCCACGCCCAGCGCCGAGAGGTTGCGCAGGTCCAGCTCGTCGCTTGGCAGCGACTGCTTGTCGCCCGTCAGCGGGCCTTTGCCATCGCTGGCCCAGGTGAACAGTGCCGGCGGACGCTCTTCGCCCAGGATGATGCGCTGCTGCGCCGGGTCCCAGGCCACGGCTTCGAACGCCTTGTTCTGGTTCTTCGAAGGGCCGAGGTCATACTGCGGGAAGTCAGCGATATTCAGCGACTGGGTATCGGCTGCGAGGGTCACGATGGTCAATTTGTGATCACGCTCATCGACGATCGCCAGGCGACCACCTTCGAGCACCGCCACGCCTTCAGGATTGCTCCAGCCCACCAGGGGCATCTTGCGCAGTACATCGCCGTCAAGGTTCAGCTCGACCAGGAAGGGGTTCTTGCCCATCACCGCGAACAACGTCTTGCTCACCGGGTTGTACGACAGGTCGGAGGCCTCGTCGTCTTCCATGCCCGGCAGCACCTTGGCATCGATATCCACCTGGTAGTCCGGCAGCCAGATGCTGGCTTGCTGCTCGACCGGGGTTTCGAAGCTCTCCTTGATCCACAACAGGCCACGATCGTCCCAGTGCATGGCAATCGCCACGCCATAACCAATGATGGCCGCCGCTGCCAGCCAGGTTGACCAACGCAGGGCGAGCCCACGCTTGCGCGCAGAAGGTACGGATTTACTGGAGGGGACAGGAGTGGCCATGGGAATTTGTGCTCTTTTTTGCCAGTTAATAACACATTACCGGCACGTTCACAGAGCCGAATCCGCAAGCATTATCCGGATTGATTGTGAAAAAAATGACAAAAGCCGACAGAGCGCAGGGCAGCCGTTTCACCGGCCGCCCCGGGAGGGAATTACAACACCTTGCTTTCGAAACGGCTGGCGCCTGGCAGCTCCAGCACCAACTCATCGCCCGGGTTGAGCGGGCCGACGCCCACCGGGGTACCGGTGAGAATGACATCGCCTGCCTGCAGGGTGAACTGCGAGGCCATGTGCTGGATCATCGGCACGACCGGGTTGAGCATCAGGGCGCTGTTGCCGTCCTGGCGCACCTCGCCGTTGATGGTCAGGCGAATGCCGATATCGGCCAGGTCTTCGAAGGTGCCGCCCGATACGAAGGGCGCCAGCACACAGGCCCCATCGAAGCATTTGGCGCGCTCCCACGGCAGGCCCTTGGCCTTGAGCTCGGCCTGCAGGTCGCGCAGGGTCAGGTCCAGGGCCGGGGCGAAGCCGGAAATGGCATCGAGCACTTCTTCTTCGCTCGGCTCCGGCGACAACGACTTGCCCAGCAACACCGCGATTTCTGCTTCGTAATGCACCGAACCGCGCTCGGTCGGGATCTTGAAGCCGCCATCCACCGGCACTACGCAGCTGCCTGGCTTGATGAACAACAACGGTTCGGTCGGGATCGGGTTGTCCAGTTCCTTGGCGTGCTCGGCATAGTTGCGCCCGATGCACACCACCTTGCCCAGGGGAAAGTGAATACGCGTGCCGTCTACATACTGGTGCTGATAGCTCATTACCGACTCCTGGCGCTATTGGAAGCTCTTGTACTTATAACTCACTCGACCGCGAAGATTTTGCCGGGGTTCATGATCCCGTTCGGGTCGAACACCGCCTTCACGGCTTTCATGTATTCGATTTCAGCGGGCGATCGGCTGTAGGTCAGGTAATCCCGCTTGGTCATACCCACGCCATGTTCGGCAGAAATCGAACCGTTGTACTTCTGCACGATCTCGAACACCCACTTGTTCACCTTGGTGCACTTGGCGAAGAACTCGTCCTTGCTCAAGGCATCGGGCTTGAGGATGTTCAGGTGCAGGTTGCCGTCGCCGATGTGGCCATACCAGACCACTTCGAAATCCGGGTAGTTTTGTTCTACGATCGCATCAATATCCCGCAGGAATGCCGGCACTTTCGAAACAGTCACCGAGATGTCGTTCTTGTACGGCGTCCAGTGCGAGATGGTTTCGGAGATGTACTCGCGCAGCTTCCAGAGGTTCTGCAACTGCTGTTCGCTCTGGCTCATCACCCCATCGAGTACCCAGCCTTGCTCCACGCAGTGCTCGAAGGTGGCCAGGGCTTCATTGGCCACTTCTTCATTGCTGGCTTCGAACTCCAGCAGGGCATAGAACGGGCAAGGCGTGTCGAACGGTGCGGGAACATCGCCGCGGCCCATGATCTTGGCCAGGGCCTTGTCGGAGAAGAATTCGAAGGCGGTGAGGTCGAGCTTGTCGCGAAAGGCATGCAGCACCGGCATGATCGAATCGAAGTCGGGCGTGCCCAGCACCATCGCGGTGAGATTGTTCGGCGCCCGGTCGAGGCGCATGGTCGCCTCGACCACAAAGCCCAGGGTGCCCTCGGCGCCGATGAACAGCTGGCGCAGGTCGTAACCGGTGGCGTTCTTGACCAGGTCCTTATTCAGCTCGAGCAGTTCGCCCTTGCCGGTGACCACTTTCAGGCCGGCGACCCAGTTACGGGTCATGCCGTAGCGAATGACCTTGATACCGCCGGCATTGGTGCCGATATTGCCGCCAATCTGGCTTGAACCTGCGGAGGCGAAGTCGACGGGGTAGTACAAGCCCTTGTCTTCGGCAAAGTTCTGCAGTTGCTCGGTGACCACGCCCGGCTGGCAGACCACGGTGCGGTCGAACTCATCGAACGCCAGGATCTGGTTCATGTAGTCGAACGACACGACCACTTCGCCATTGGCCGCCACTGCCGCCGCCGAAAGCCCGGTGCGACCGCCCGATGGCACCAGGGCAACCTTGTGCTGGTTGGCCCAGCGGACGATGGCCTGGACCTGTTCGGTGCTCTTGGGGAATACGACAGCCCGCGGCGCCGGGGCGAAATGCTTGGTCCAATCCTTGCCATATGCTTCGAGGGAAGCCGCATCAGTCAGCATCTTGCCCGGCTCAACCAGGGTCATCAGCTCATCAAGCAACGCAGAATCGGTCATCGACAGAACTCTCGAACTATTCATAGTCACCCTGAGCACTCTTCACGTGCCAGGGATGGGCGTATCGGGGGGTACTCATGCTAGCATACGCCCCCCGCTGATCGTGCCTTGAGGCCGATACTGCGAGCGCTTCACTTCCCTGCCATTTTTCTCCGGGACACAGGTTTACGCAGATGAGCAAGACTTCTCTCGATAAGAGCAAGATCAAGTTCCTTCTTCTCGAAGGCGTCCACCAATCCGCCGTGGACGTCCTCAAGGCCGCCGGGTACAGCAACATCGAGTACCTCACTGGCTCCCTGCCAGACGCCGATCTGAAGGAAAAGATCGCTGATGCCCATTTCATCGGCATCCGCTCACGCACTCAACTGACCGAAGAGGTTTTCGACTGCGCCAAGAAACTGGTCGCTGTCGGCTGTTTCTGCATCGGTACCAACCAGGTCGACCTGGAAGCCGCTCGCGAGCGCGGTATCGCGGTGTTCAACGCACCCTACTCCAACACCCGTTCGGTCGCCGAGCTGGTGCTGGCCGAAGCGATCCTGCTGCTGCGCGGCATCCCGGAGAAAAACGCCTCCTGCCACCGTGGCGGCTGGATCAAGAGCGCAGCCAACTCCTTCGAGATCCGCGGCAAGAAGCTGGGCATCGTCGGCTACGGCTCGATCGGTACCCAACTGTCGGTTCTGGCCGAAGGCCTGGGCATGCAGGTGTACTTCTACGACACCATTACCAAGCTGCCGCTGGGTAATGCCACTCAGGTAGGCAACCTGCACGAGCTGCTGGCGATGTCCGACATCGTTTCGCTGCACGTACCGGAAACCGCCGCCACCCAGTGGATGATGGGCGAGAAGGAAATCCGTGCCATCAAGAAAGGCGGCATCCTGATCAACGCCGCCCGCGGCACCGTGGTCGAGCTGGATCACCTGGCCGCCGCAATCAAGGACAAGCACCTGATCGGCGCGGCCATCGACGTATTCCCGGTGGAGCCACGCTCCAACGACGAAGAGTTCGAAAGCCCGCTGCGTGGCCTGGATAACGTGATCCTGACCCCGCATATCGGTGGTTCCACCGCCGAGGCCCAGGCAAACATCGGCCTGGAAGTAGCCGAGAAGCTGGTCAAGTACAGCGACAACGGTACTTCGGTATCGTCGGTCAACTTCCCTGAAGTGGCCCTGCCGGCGCACCCAGGCAAGCACCGCCTGCTGCACATCCACGAAAACATTCCAGGCGTACTCAGCGAGATCAACAAAGTCTTCGCCGAAAACGGTATCAACATCTCCGGTCAGTTCCTGCAGACCAACGAGAAAGTCGGTTACGTGGTAATCGACGTTGACGCCGAGTACTCGGATCTGGCGCAAGAAAAACTGCAACAGGTCAAGGGCACCATTCGTTCCCGCGTACTGTTCTAAGTTATTCAGGCGACAAAAATCGCGGGGCCAGCCCGCTCCTACCTTGCGTAGGAGTAGGCTGGCCCCGCGATCGTTTTAAGCGGTTACTTAACAGTAACGGTGATCTTCTTCGATTCGACGCTTGGCTTGAAAGGCACATGGAACTTGTCGCCCAGCACCAGTTGCAGGGTGTGCTTGCCGGGTGTCAGGGTCAGTTCGACTTCGGTTTGCGCCTTGCCAAAGTGCAGCACTTGCGGGCCGGCTGGCAGAGGTGCCTTGTTTTCCGGCAGCAGGCTGGTCGGCAGTACCTGGTCGGCAGCCGGTTCGTTGTCAACGTCTACCAGCAGGTGGTGATGGCCGGTGTGCGGGGTCTGGTCACCCGCAGGCTTGAGCGCCATGCCTTCGATGCCGAATTTGACGGTGAAGGTCTTGTCGACCGTCGCGCCATCGGCAGGGGAAACGATGAAGACCTTGGCATCTTTCGGCGGCTCCTGGCTCTTCAGGCCTTCAGCGGCGGCAAATACCGAGACTCCCATCAGCAAGCCGGCGACGGCAGCACGCGAAACTAGGCTTTTCATTCACTTCTCCTGTGATTTACTTCAAACCCGTTGCCACTGAAACGTATGACAACGATCTGTAACCATAGAACAAATGAATCAAAATATGTTCAGGAATGCCGCGGGAAAATATTTCTCCCGGTATCAAACATCCTGGAAAGGATGCGGTCCTAAGTTGCGCGCGACCGTGGCATCATCACAAAGCGACGGCGACTGACATTTTTACTGCCAAAGGATTAAGGGGCTTAGATGCGTTTGACCACAGGAGTACTGCTTGCCACCCTGCTCAGCCCATGGGCGCATGCAGAACTGATCGACGACATCAATGACCGCGGAGAACTTCGCATTGCCGTCGAAGCCAACATGGCGCCGTTCAACTTCAAGAAAGAAGAGAAACTGGCCGGCTTCGAGATCGAACTGGGGCAACTACTGGCACATGAGCTGGATGTGCGCGCCGAGTTCGTCGTCACCGATCGCGACGACTTGCTGCCAGGCGTCGAAAGCGGCAAGTACGACATCGCCCTGAACCACATCGCCGTTACCCCGCAACTCAAGGAACGCCTGGATTTCAGCGAGCCGTATGGCTACTCCAGCGCCCAGTTGATCGTGCGCAAGGAAGAAAAGCGCCCGCTGAGCACTCTTGATGCACTCAAGGGCCATAGCCTGGGTGTGGTCCAGGGCAGCCAGTTCGCCGAACAGGCGCGTGGGGTCGAAGGCGTTGACCTGCGCAGCTACCCTGAGGCGACCCAACCGATCAAGGACGTGGCCAACGATCAGATCGACGCGGCCATCAGCGACCGCCTGCTGGTGCCCTATGCCATTCGTGACAGCGAGCAACCGGTAACCAAGGGCGCTACCGTCGGGCCGATCCTCAGCCTGGCGATTCCGTTCCAGAAAGGTAACCCGGCCTTCCAGAGCGCTGTAGACAACGCCCTGCAACGAATCAAGGCCGATGGCCGGCTGAGCGAACTGTCGCAGAAGTGGTTCGGAATGGATGCCAGCAAGCCGCCCAAATGACAGATCGCGGGGCAAGCCCGCTCCCACACCTTGCCCCGCGAAACCCGCTACAGCCGCCCCAGCGCCAACTCGGCCGCCTCAAGCTCCAGCTCACTGAACACCAGCACCCCTTCCCGGCGCAGCAATGCCGTCGTCACGCCCTCGCCCGCTACCTTGGTGCCGCTGAAGGTACCGTCATAGGTCAATTGGTTGCCACACGACGGGCTGCCGGCCTTGAGCACCGCAATGCGAATGCCATGCTTGCGCACCAACTCCAGCGCCAACTGCGCGCCCGCGACAAACTGCGCGGTGACATCCTCGCCCCCTACCGTGATGACCTGCGCCTCGCCCTCCAGCACCGCCCCGCCCTGGCCACCGGGAATCTCCGCCGGTGGCCGTGGGGTCGGCAAGCCGCCCGCCACTTCCGGGCACAAGGGCACAATCCGGCCTTCGCCTTGCCATTGCTGCAACAAATCGGGATGACCACTGGAGCGCCCGTCATAACGCACCGGCTGGCCCAGCAGGCAGGCGCTGACCAGGACCTTGTGCAGCAGCTTAGAAGGGTTCGTTGCCACGACGGCGGAACCAGCCGGTAAGCGACAACCGCTCGCGTTGAGCCGGCAGCACTTCATGGGGAATGTCGCCCGAGAGGAACACCACCAGGCAGCCACCGATGGGCTGCACGTCATGCTCCACGTCGTTCTTCAGGGTCATGCGCAACTGCCCGCCATCCTCCGGCAGCCATTCGGGATTGAGGTAGATCACCGCCGAGACCATACGCCGGTCGTCGTCGCGAAAACGGTCGAGGTGCTTGCGGTAGAACGCGCCTGGCGGGTACAGGGCAAAGTGGCACTCGAAGTCTTCCAGCCCCAGGAACAGGCCGCGGTTGAGCGCCTCGCGCAGGCTGTCCATCAGGTTCAGGTACTGATCGCAGCACTCGGCCTGGCCGGGTTCGAGCCACTGGATGTGGTCGCCGCGAATACCTTCACGCACCTCCTGGGAGGGCCCGCGGCCTACGGCCGCCGGCGCCAGCTCACCTTCGGCCGCACGTTTGCGGCACTCAGCCGCCAGCGCCAGGGTCAAAGGCCCTGGCAGGAAGATGTTCTCCTGCGACCAGCCACAGGTGGCCAGGTCGTCGACGATGCGCAACAGCAGCGGGTGATCAGAAGGTAAGTGCATGGCGCGCATAGTATCCATGTGCTGCGAAATCCGACAGCGCCACTTGGCCGAGAGTATGCAATGGCGTCTCGACAAAGCCCGGCCGGGCCAAGACAATAGCGCCCTGCCGACAGGAGTCCTGAATGCGCCGTTTGTTTTTTCTGCTGATGATGATCTGCACCACGCCTGTCTGGGCAGACAGCCTCGACCAACTCTACAAGGTCGCCGGCTGGCCTGAGCAGCGCGCCCACTTTACCGATGCCCTCGATGCCGCCCAGCAGCGCTATCGCAACAGCTTGCCGCCTGCCGTTTACCAGGCACTGGTCAATAACAGCAACCAGCGCTTCCAGGCCCAGGCCGTGGACAAGCGCGCGCAGGCACAATTGCGCGCCAACCTGAGCAACCCGGTGCCGGCACTGGCCTTTTTCGAGTCGCCCCTGGGGCGCAAGATCGTCGCGGCCGAGCTGCTGGCGACCCGTCGCGACCAACTGGCCAAGAACGCCAAGGGCCTGCCCAAGGTCGAGGCCAGCGACGACCGCCTGCTGATCATCGGCCACCTGGCCCAGGCCCTGCCTGCCCGCGAGGCCGGCGCCGAAGTCAGCCTGGCCATTGCCGGGGTTGCCGCCGACAGCTTGAGCCAGATGATCCCCGGCCTGCTCGGTGGCGGTCAGGCCCAGAGCCTGCTCGATGGCCAGCGCCAGCGCCTGATGTCGCAGATCGGCAGCGAACTGAACAACACCCTGCTGTACGTCTACCGCGACCTGACCGACGCCGAACTGGAAGCCTTCGCCACCTTCGCCGAGTCCAACGAAGGCCAGGCGTACTACAAGGCCGCGCTGGCTGCCATTCGCGCAGGCCTGGCGGTGGGGCAGAACACCTCGGAGCTGAAGTGATCAGCCCAAACGCTGGTCGATAAAGTCGAAGTAGCGCTGCCGGATCGCCGGCAGCTCGTTGGCCAGGTGGTGCCGTGCCTCGGGGATCAACAGGATCTCGGGCTCGGCGAACTTCTCCCGCAGAACCTTGAGGTTGTACGGCCAGTCCACGGTCATGTCCGACTCGCCCTGGATGATCAACGGCCGCCGCGCACTGGCAGGCGCCGCCTCGATGCGCTTGACCCACGCCACCAGCGCCCCCACCCAGGCGGTCGGCAAGCGTCGTGGCTGCAGCGGGTCGGCCTGCAGGAACGGCAGGAAGGTGGGGTCGTTGGAGTTCTCACTGAAGCGTCGCTCAATGCCTTTGACGAAGGGCCGCAGCAGGCGATAGCTGAGTTTCGACCAGCGCCACGAGCGCGGCCGCACCAAGGGTGCCAACAGAATCACCTGCCCCTGGGCCGGGCTTTGCCCCCCACCGTGCAGCAGGTGGTCGATGACGATCGCCCCGCCGGTACTCTGCCCACACAAGTGCCAGGGTTGTGGGAGCCCCAGGGCGCGGCCCTGCTCGAACAGCGCCTGCAGGACCTGCTGGTAGGCGGCGAAATCGTCGATACTGGCCCGCTCGCCGCTGGACAGGCCATGACCCGGCAAGTCACAGGCAATTACCGCGTAGTCCTGGTCCAGCGCCCAGTCGATGACATGGCGGTACAAGCCCATGTGGTCATAGAAACCATGCAGCATCACCAGGGTCGCCACCGGCGTGGCAGGCAGCCAGACCTGCCCGACCAGTTCGAACCCCGCGGCCTCGAAACGACCCAGCCAGCGCTGTGGCTGGACCTTGCGCGCCGGCAGGTCGAGCCCGTAGTAGCGCTGATAGGCCTGGGCCTGCGTCGACAGTGGCTGACGCGCAACCAGAGGCGAGAGGCTGGCGCGTAACGAGTCAGGCTGAAATGACGCAGGCATAAGCATTTCCGAACACAAGAAGCGGGATATTGACCTGTGATATTCAGCTGTCGCCGGCAGCATGGCAAGCTAGGCGACATTTTCCGGAAACCCTCCCATGCGCGCACCCACCACCCGAACCCTGCTCGGCCTGCTCGTCACCGCTCTCTGCGCTGTTGGCCTGTGGTGGGCCTATGACGGTTTCCAAAGCCGCTACCTGCGTACCTTCGACAACCAGACCGCACTGTTTTCCGGCGATCACCTGCAACTGCCAGACGCCATCGCCGGCCCCGGGCCGATCCGCCTGGTGCACTTCTGGGACCCGGCCTGCCCGTGCAATGTCGGCAACCAGCAGCACCTGGCCGAGCTGATCGAGCACTTTGGCCCTCAAGGCGTTGAGTTCTATGCCGTGCAAAAGCCCGGCAGCCGTGGCCAGTTGCCGGCCACCCTGGGCGCACTCAAGCCCTTGCCCGCGCTGCCCGGCGCCGAACACCTGCCCGCCAGCCCCGCCGTGGCGATCTGGGACCGCCAGGGCAACCTGGCCTACTTCGGCCCCTACAGCGAGGGGGCTACCTGTAATTCGAGCAACAGCTTTATCGAGCCCATTCTTCTGGCACTGAGCCAGGGTCGATCGGTCAGCGCCACCCACACAATGGCGGTGGGCTGCTACTGCCCCTGGGATAACTGACGCACCCGCGCCGGGTTGCCCACCACCGTCGCACCCGCCGGTACATCCCGGGTCACCACGCTGCCGGCCCCAATCACCGCGTTATCCCCCACCGTAACCCCCGGCAAGATGATCGCCCCGCCACCGATCCACACGTTGTTGCCGATCGCCACTGGTCGACCGCTTTCCAGGCCGCTGCGGCGCAACGCGGGGTCCATCGGGTGGTCGGCCGTATAGATCTGCACCGCAGGGCCGATCTGGCAGTCGTCGCCGATGCGCACCGGGCACACATCGAGGATCACGCAGTTGAAGTTCATGAACACGTTTTGGCCAACGCTGATGTTGTAGCCGTAGTCGCAATGGAACGGTGGGCGAACGACCGCGCCCTCACCCACTTCGCTGAAGTGCTCCAGCAGCAGGCCATGACGGTAGTCGTTGAGCTGGTCGGCACTGCTGTTGTAGCGGTGCATCCACAGCTTGTTGGCGACCTGTTCGGCCTGCAGCTCCGGGCACGTGGCGCGGTAGAGCTGGCCGGTGAGCATTTTCTGTTTTTCGCTAAGGTCCATGTTGCCTCCTTTGGGACTATCCTCTGTGCGCGAATACCTCGATGATCGGACCACACTATCCGCCAAAACGTACAAGGAGTTCCGATGAAGCGCAGCCTGACCTTCCTCGCCGTGGCCATTGCCGCGGCGGCCGGCGGCGGTTATTGGTATGTGCAGGGCAAGTTGCCGCAGCGCGAGGGCGAGGTGGCCCTGGCCAGCCTGCAGGCCCCGGTCAGCGTGCACTACGACGATCGCGGCGTGCCGCATATCCAGGCCCAGAACGAGATCGACCTGTACCGCTCCCTGGGCTACGTGCATGCCCAGGACCGCTTGTTCCAGATGGAGATCGTCCGGCGCCTGGCCCGTGGCGAACTGGCCGAGATCCTCGGCAGCAAGCTGGTGCCCACCGATACCCTGTTCCGCGCCTTGCGCATCCGCGAGCAGGCCGAGCGCTATGTCGAGCGCCAGGACAAACAGTCACCGGCCTGGCTCGCACTTCAGGCCTACCTCGATGGCGTCAACGCCTGGCAGGCCAGCCATCCCAAGCCCATGGAATTCGATGTGCTGGGCATCACCCCGCGGCCCTTCACCGCGCAAGACACCCTGAGCATCGCCGGCTACATGGCCTACAGCTTTGCAGCAGCGTTTCGCACCGAACCGGCCATGACCTATGTACGCGACCAACTGGGCGCCGAGTACCTGAACATCTTCGACCTTGGCTGGAACCCGCAGGGGGCCGTGCAGAGCAGCCCGCCGCTGGCCGCTGCCGACTGGAAAAGCCTTGAACACCTGGCCCGGGCCAGCCAGCAGGCCCTGAGCGAAGCCGGCATTCCTCAATACGAAGGCAGCAACGCCTGGGCCGTTTCAGGCAGTCGCACCCGCAGTGGCAAGCCGCTGCTGGCAGGCGACCCGCACATCAGCTTTGCGGTGCCAGCGGTGTGGTACGAAGCCGAGCTGTCGGCGCCCGGCTTCAACCTGTACGGCTATCACCAGGCACTCAATCCGTTCGCATCGCTTGGGCATAATCGCCAGTTCGGCTGGAGCCTGACCATGTTCCAGAACGACGATGTCGACCTGATCGCCGAACAGGTAAACCCCGACAACCCCGACCAGGTGCGCATCAACGGCCAGTGGCAACCGTTGACCGTCACCCAGGACAGCATCGCGGTGAAAGGTGAAGCACCGGTCACCATCACCCTGCGCCGCTCGCCCCACGGGCCGATCGTCAACGATGTGATCGGCAGTAATGCAGGGCCCACGCCGATTGCCATGTGGTGGGCGTTCCTTGAAACCGAGAATCCGATTCTCGACGGCTTCTACCAGGTCAACCGCGCCGACACCCTGGACAAAATGCGCGCTGCCGCCGCGAAGATCCAGGCACCCGGGCTCAACCTGGTATGGGCCAATGCCAGCGGCGATATCGGTTGGTGGGCCGCCGCGCAACTGCCGATTCGCCCGGAGGGGGTCGACCCGACCTTCATCCTCGATGGCAGCACGCCCCAGGCCGACAAGCTTGGCTTCTACCCGTTCAGTGCCAACCCGCAGCAAGAGAACCCGGCCAGCGGCTATATCGTCTCGGCCAACTTCCAGCCGCCCGCCGCCCTGCCGATTCCGGGCTACTACAACCTTGCCGATCGAGGCCAGCAGCTGGATCGCCACCTGGCCGACCCGCAAATCAAGTGGGACACCCAGAACAGCCAGGCGCTGCAGCTCGACACCGCCACCGGCTACGGCCAACGGACCCTGGCGCCGTTGCTGGGCGTGCTGCGCGAAGTGGCCCAGGGCGACCAGGAAAAGGAGCTGGTCGAGCAACTGGCCGGCTGGAGCGGCGACTATCCGCTGGATTCAGTCAGCGCCACGCTGTTCAACCAGTTCCTCTACGACCTGGCCTACGCCGCGATGCATGACGAGCTGGGCGATGCCTGGTTCCAGACACTGATCAGCACCCGCGCCATCGACGCTGCCCTGCCTCGCCTGGCCGCCGATGCCGAGTCGCCCTGGTGGGGGCAGCACGGCAGCAGCGAGCATGGCAGTCGCAGCGAAGCCGTGAAACGGGCCTGGCAAGCCAGCCTTGCGCACCTGCGCGAAACACTGGGCAACAACCCATCGGACTGGCAATGGGGCAAGGCGCATACCCTGACCCATAACCATCCACTGGGGCTGCAGAAGCCATTGAACCTGCTGTTCAACGTCGGCGCCTTTGCCGCGCCGGGTAGCCATGAAGTGCCGAACAACCTGTCGGCAAAAATTGGCCCGGCCCCCTGGCCTGTCACCTATGGGCCCTCTACCCGACGCCTGATCGACTTCGCCGATGCCGGGCAGGCGTTGACCATCAACCCGGTGGGGCAAAGCGGCGTGCTGTTCGACAAGCACTATGCCGACCAGGCCAAGGACTACATCGAGGGGCAGTATCACCGGGCGCAGCTGGGGGATGCGGCGGCGAGGAGCACCTTGAGGCTGGTGCCTGGGCGCTAGGGGCTTCGCGGGGCCAGCTCGCTCCTGCAAGCGATTGCAATTTCATTGAGGGCGCCGGGATCTTTCAGCCAGGCGCGCACTCCAAGCGCTATCGCGTCTCCCTCAAGGCAGAACACCACAATGAACAACACTGCGCACCACGATCCCCAGGACCTGTTGAAACTCTTGGCTGCGCTGATGCGCGCCGTGCGCAAAAACGCCGACGCGGCATAGCCTGCGTCGGCGTTTTTCGGGCGATCCGGACTGCGGCGACTTAGAACGCCGGCAGTACCGCACCGCTGTACTTCTTCTCGATGAAGCTCTTCACTTCAGGGCTGGTCAGGGCCTTGGCCAGCTTCTGGATCGCCTCGCTGTCCTTGTTGTCCGGACGGGCCACCAGGAAGTTCACGTACGGCGAATCGGCACCTTCGATCACCAGGGCGTCCTTGGCCGGATTCAAGCCGGCTTCCAGGGCGTAGTTGGTGTTGATCATGTCCAGGTCCACCTGATCCAGCACGCGCGGCAGCATGGCCGACTCAAGCTCGCGGAATTTCAGTTTCTTCGGGTTCTCGGCGATGTCTTTCGGGGTCGCCAGGGCGTTCTTCGGATCCTTGAGGGTGATCAGGCCCGCCTTCTGCAACAGCAGCAGGGCACGACCGCTGTTGCTGCCTTCGTTAGGAATGGCGACGGTGGCGCCGTCCTTGAGCTCGCTCAGGCTCTTGACCTTCTTGGAGTAGCCGCCGAAAGGTTCGACGTGAACGCCGATCACGGTTTCCAGGTGAGTGCCTTTGCCTTCGTTGAAGTTTTTCAGGTATGGCAGGGTCTGGAAGTAGTTGGCGTCCAGGCGCTTCTGGTCGACCTGCACGTTAGGCTGCACATAATCGGTGAACACCTTGATCTCCAGGTCCACACCTTCTTTGGCCAGGGTCGGTTTGATCAGCTCGAGAATCTCGGCATGCGGTACAGGGGTAGCGGCAACTACCAGTTTCTCGCCCGCCTGGGCAAAACCTGCAACCGACAGAGCGGCCGCCAGAGCAGTGAACAACAGAGCCTTTTTCATGCGCAGTCCTTATTCGAATACGTGGCCATCGGTCGACGGCAAATTTGGTTGCCAGCACTTTGCTAGCTGGCGTGAAGCGGACAATACCGAGATTCTTTATGCCGTAACAATATCTTTTACTTAGCTGCTTATGCCTTTTTTAACGACAGCCGCAACAATGCCTGTTCCAGCAATCCCTGCAATGCACTGTGCTCTCCCGCCTCGACCCGCTCACACAATTGTTCGAGCTGCCTGGCCAGCCCTTGCAGCGGTGTGGGCAGATTCAGGTGCTGGGGCAGAATCTCTGCGCCACTGCTGACCAGCAAGGCGAAATGAATGACGTTTTCCAGCTCGCGAGTATTGCCCGGCCAGCTGTGCAGCTCCAGAACCCGCTGCGCCGCTTCACTGATCAATGGCACCGGCAGGTTCAGCCGCGGGCTGTAGATGCCGACGAAATACTCGGCCAGCGGCAGAATGTCGCCCACCCGCTCACGCAATGCCGGCAGCTCCAACCGGCCCTCGCGCAGGTAGTGGTAGAGACGGTCGTGGAATTTGCCGGCATTTACCGCCTCGCCCAGGTCAATGCTCGATGCCGCCACCAGGCGGACATCCACCGGGTGGGGTTGCTGCGCGCCAACGCGAGTGACTTCATGGTTTTCCAGGGCCGCGAGCAGCTTGACCTGGATCGCCAGGGGCAAGTCGGCAATCTCGTCCAGGTACAGGGTGCCGCCGTTGGCCGAGCCGAACCAGCCGGCCCGGCTGCTGGCCGCTCCAGGGTGGGCGCCGGCGCTGTAGCCGAACAGTTCGGCGTCGGCGTAGGTGGGGCTGATGGCAGCGCAGTTGACTGAAACGAACAGGCCGCCACGATCGCTGGCGCGGTGGATCTGCCGGGCCAGCAGTTCCTTGCCGGTGCCGGTCTCGCCGCGAATCAGCACCGGCAATGCAAGCGGCGCCAGCAGTTCCAGTTCTGCGCGCAGTTGCCGCGAACGCGGGTCGACGAACACCAGCGCCTTGGCGCGGATGCTCAGCGGGCTTTTGTCCTGTTCAGGGAAGGTCAGCAAGGGCTGGCCCAAGGTGTCATGGATACTCATGGCAAACTCCCGCCCTCGGCACCTGAGGCCGGGCGTCGGATCTGGCGAAGGTCAGCGCCCGCAATCAGGCGCGGCGAAGGGCGTGTTGTTCCAGGCGGTTCTGCAGACGGTACAGGTAGGCGAAGCCTTGTTCCCAGCGACGGTGGCCGGACTTGACGTTGATGTGCCCGGCGCCGGCCAGAAAGCCCGCCTCGGCGCCCCACGCCCTGGCCAGTTGCATGGCACGCGGGGCACTCACGGCCGGGTCGTTGTCGGAGCTGACCACCTGGCTTGGGAACGGCAGCAACTGCTGTGGAATCGGCGCGAAGTTGCGCAGCGCCTGGGCGCAGGTCGGACGCTCGACATCGGCCGGGGCCACCAGCAATGCGCCACGAACGCGACGCAGCAAACTCACACTGGCTTGCGCTGCCCAATGGGCGACGGTGATGCAACCAAGACTGTGGGCAATCAGGATCACCGGCGAATCGTCGGCGGCCACGGCCTGCTCCAGCGTCGCGACCCAATCCTCACGCTTTGGCGTCAGCCAGTCGGCCTGCTCGACCCGTGCGCTGTTGGGCAATACCTGCTGCCAGTGACTCTGCCAATGATCCTCTGGCGAACCTTGCCAGCCCGGCACAATCAGGTAACGGATCGACTCATTGCGCATGGGAACGCCTCCTGCTGGTTTGCGTGCATGAGGCCAAGTATAGGGAGGCAGTTATATTCGTAAAGGAATAAGAAGCTATTTATTAATAACCAAAATGCAAGCTGTAGGCGCGGGCTTGCCCCACGATAGCGTTCTGTCAGGTATATCGCTATCGCGGGGCAGGCCCGCGCCCACGAAAAAAAGGGACCATCCCCTGCCACGGAAATGGTCCCTGAAGCCTTGCCTGTTCAGCGGGCGGTGATCACCGCCAGCTTGGTAATGCCCGCGCGCTCGATGGCGGCCATGGCCCGTGCCACCTCGCCATAGTTCACGCCGTCGTCGGCCTGCAGTTGCACACGCAGCTCCGGGTCCTTGGCCTTGGCGGTCTGCAGGCTGGTTTCCAGCAGTTCGGGCTGGATCTCGTCCTTGTTGATGAACAACTTGCCGCCGCCGTCGATGCTCACCACCAGCGGGTCCTTCTGCTCCACCGGCGCCACGGCCTCGGTCTTGGGCAGGTTGATGGGAATGGCGTTGGTCAGTAGGGGCGCGGTGACGATGAACACCACCAGCAGCACCAGCATCACGTCCACCAGTGGCGTTACGTTGATCTCGCTGAGTACTTCGTCGCTGTCCTGGGTCGAGAAGGCCATGTCAGGAAGCCTCCTTCACTCTTTGCGCGCTGGTCCCGGCTGCCTTGTAGGCCGCAGGGTGGACCAGCACGCGGAAGGCACTCTTCTGCGCCAGGCTGTAGAAGTCGTGGGCAAAGTCATCGAGGTCGGCAGCGGTAAGCTTCAGGCGGCGCAGGAAATAGTTGTAAACCAGCACCGCGGGTACCGCGACGGCGATCCCCACACCGGTGGCCACCAGCGCCGCACCAATCGGACCGGCCACGGTTTCAAGGCTGGCTGAACCCGCTGCGCTGATGCCCTTGAGGGCTTCCATGATGCCCCAGACCGTACCGAACAGGCCGATGAAGGGCGAGGTGCTGCCGATACTGGCAACCACGGCAAGCCCGGTTTCCAACGAGCGGCGCTCACGCACGATCTGCTGGCGCAGAGCGCGCTCCAGGCGGTCCTGGTGATTGATGGCCTGGCTCAGGTCGCTGGCCTGGCCAGGCTCACCGACGGCAATGGCGGCGTAGCCGGCCTGGGCTACACGGGCAGCCGCTCCGGGCTGGGAATCACTCAGTTCTGCTGCGGCGTCCAGGCTGGATGCCGCCCAGAACTGCTTGTGGAAGCGCTTGTCCTGGTTCTTCAAGCGTACGAACTGCACGCCCTTGACCAGGGCCAGGCCCCAGGTGATGACAGAGAAGCCCACCAGCAGCCAGATCACCGCGCTTTCGATGGATTCGAGGGGGGATGCCAATAACGTCATGTCAGTACTCTCTCTGTTAGCGCGAATTAGTGAATCTTGAATTCGATCGGGACGCTGACCCAGCCGTCCTGGGCGACCTCGCCCTGCTTGGCCGGCACAAAGCTCCAGCGCTTGACCGCCGCCAGCGCGGCATCGTCGAGCGCCTGGCGACCACTGCTTTTCTGCAACTGGATCTCACCCGGCTTGCCACTGGCCAATACATGCACCCGCAGCAGCACCGTGCCTTCCCAGCCGCGACGGTGGGCCAGTGCCGGGTACTCCGGCGCCGGGTTCTTCAGGTACCCGGCGTTGGCCGAGGCCGGTGTCACCGGTGCCGGTGCAGGCGGCGCCGGTGGCGCGACCGGCTTGGGCGGTGCCGGTGGTTGCTCGACGGCCTTGGGCACGGGCTTGGGCACGGGCTTGGGTTTAGGCTTGGGCACCGGCTTGGGCGCGGGTTTGGCCGCCAGCTCATCAACCACTGGTGGCGGCGGCTCCACCACCGCCGGCGGTGGCGCGGGTGGTGGGGGTTGCACTACCGGCGGCGCCGGTTGGGAAAACTCGATGGTCATCGGTGGAATTTCCGGCGGCACCACGGGCAGCACCGGCGCCGGCGCCTGGCTGACCCAGTAAGCCACCGCGCCATGCAGGGCCAGGGCGAAAATGCCCAACAGGACTTTTTCCCGGCGGCCCAGCGCGCTTTTGGGGGTGCGCTGCAGGCGCTGGTACGCCAGCGCAAGGCGGTGTGGTCGGCCGAAGTCGACCAGTTCGCCGCTCGGCGTCTGGCGCCAAAGCACATCGAGCGCGGTGGCGGCGGTCTGGACATTACCCATTGATCAACTCCTGGGATCTCTTTCGTTTCATCGAAGGCAGCTCATTTGCCGTCGCTGGGATGGATCATCACTGCGCACTACTTATTTCTTAAAGTAATCTTTGAAGTTATGAATAGAAGATTAAGGAATATAAAAGTCGACCCTTGCCCTCAACGCCGCGCCGTTCAAGGCCTGGCGCCAGGCGCCCGATTCGCCATGCCTGCACGGCATTGAAAGTATTCAGCGCAGGCATGGAAAACCGTCCTTAAAAGTCGTAGCGACCGGTCAGGCCCAAGGTTCTTGGCGTGCCAATCAGCCCTTCATAGCCGCCGTTGGCGGCGCTCCAGAGGGTGGTGTAGTAGGTCTTGTCGAAGGCGTTCTTCAGCCACAGCGAGACATCCCACTGGCCCTGCCCGAGGTCGCCGCGCAAACCCGTCGAGAGGTTGACCACGGCATAGCTAGGGATCTGCGCGAAGTCGGAATCCTCCACCGTACCCACCGCCTTGGAGCGGAACGCATAACTGGCCGTCACGTAGGGCTGCAGACCGTTATCCAGGTCCCATTGGTACTGGCCGTTGGCGTTGCCGATCCACTTCGAGGCACCGACCACCTGGTGCCCGGTGAGGTCGCAAGCTGCCGGCGCCCCTGGCTGCAAGGCGACTTCCGGAGCGCACGGAGCATCTTTGTAGGAGAGGTACCGCACATCGTTGTAGGAGCCGTTGAGGTTCAACGTCAGGCCGCGCAGCGGTACCAGGGTGCTTTCCACCTCCACCCCGCGCGAGCGCACGGAGCCTGCGTTGGTCAGGTACTGGACGCGGTTGGCTTCGTCATAGGCGTTGGTCTGGTAGCCGTGGACCTCGGTCCAGAACAGGTTGGCGTTCAGTTGCAGGCGGCGGTCCCACAGCGTGCTCTTGAGGCCAAGCTCTGCGTTGTTGGCGCGCTCGGTGCCCACCAGCAGCGAGTCGGCGCCGGCAACCGGCGCGGTGGCCACGGCCAGGTTCACCCCACCAGATTTCTCGCCGTGGGACAGGGTGGCGTAGCCGAGCAGGTCGTCGGTAAAGCGGTAGCTCAAGTTCAACAAGCCCGAGGGGCTGAAGCTGTACTGGTTCAGGTCGCCCGAGTCATAGGCGCCTACACGCCCCTGCCGAGCGGCCGCAGCTGCCCCGCTGACGGCCGCGCCGCCCACCGGCGCGGCGCGATCGACCCAGGCGCTTTTCTCTTCGTAGGTACCGCGAATGCCCGCGGTGAAATCCAGTCGCTCGGTGAGATGCCAGGTGCCCTGGGCGAACAAGGCGAAGCTGTCGGTGTTGATATGCCCTTTGCCCAGGGTGGTGACATTGGCCAGGGCGCCCACCGGGGTGCCATTCCAGATATCCGCCTGGGGACCGTAGTAAACGAAGGATTTGTTATCCAGGTCGGAGCCGAAGTAGTAGGCGCCCAACACGTAGTCGAAGAACCCGCCGGTCGGCGATGCCAGGCGAAACTCCTGCGAATACTGTTTATCGCGCACCGAGACGCCGGAGTTGTAGGCCGCCGGCACGTTCAAGCCCTCGTCGTTGCGCGGGGTGAAATTCCACCAGCGGTAGGCGCTGACCGAGGTCAGGGTGAAGTCGTTGTCCAGGGTCCAGTTAGCTTCCAGCGAGGTGCCACCCTGGAACACCGTGACCTGTTGGTCGGTGTCGAGATTGACCTTGCGCTTGCTGCCATCGATCAGCGTGGCCCCCGCCGCCTGGGCCCGGGCTTCGTAGCGGTTGACGCCATTGATGGTCGGGCCGGTGCTGAACAGCAGGCGGGTACCGGCGCTGGAGTCCTCTTCGTTGTAGTCGCCGATCCAGCGCAGGTTGAACTGCTCGCTGGGCTTGTACAGCAATTGACCACGAAAACCCTGGCGCGCACCGCCATTGAGGGTGTGGCCGTCGTACTCGTTCTTGATGTCGCCGTCGTTACGGGTGCGGTAGGCCGAGATACGTCCGGCCAGGGTTTCGCTCAACGGGCCCGACAACGTGCCCTTGGTCTGGAAATAGCCATCCTCGCCCACCGAGGTCTCGATGCTGCGCTCCGGCGTGAAGCTCGGTGCGCGGGTGCTGATGTTGATGACGCCCGCCGTGGTGTTCTTGCCGAACAGGGTGCCCTGTGGACCGCGCAGCACTTCCAGCTGCTCGATGTCCATCAGATCGAATACCGCCATCCCCGGCCGCCCCAGGTAGACGTTGTCCAGATACAGACCGACGCTGCCTTCCAGGCCGTCGCTGGCCGGGTTGTTGCCCAGGCCGCGGATCGACACGCTGGACTGGCGTGCATGCATGTAGGCCACGTTGACGCTGGGCACCAACTGCTGCAGGTCCTGGATGCGGTACACCCGCTGGCTTTCCAGGGCCTGGCCGTCGAGCACGCTGATGGGCGTCGGTACGCTCTGGGCGCTCTCTTCGCGGCGGCGGGCGGTCACGGTAACGGTCTTGAGCTGGCTGTCGCTGGCCCTGGCCTCGGTCTTCTCGGGCGTTGCCGCCTGGGCCGGCAACCAGTGCGCGCTGCCCGCCAGCAGCAAGGCCAGGGGCAGGCGCTGGAGTCGCCTCGATGAAAGTGGTGCGGCGCGAAGGGACGGGCTCATGGACGGCTCCTGATCAGGAAGGCATATTCCTGTTAGTTATTTATTTATTAATTGAAATATTCATATTGAATAAGAGATTGCCTTTATAAGGAGTCCACCCAAGGCACGGCAAATGCCTTTGGCCGATACTTTTCATGAGGAAAATGCATTAGCGGGATTTAGGCGCAGGCACGGGCGGGCCTGCCGGAAGGCGGGATTTTTAGCGGGGGGAAATAATGAGCGCGGAACTCGCGGGAGCGGGACTTGCCCGCGATCGGCCGCACCGCGGCCGTAAACCAGGCAACCCCTGATCTGCAGGCTGCACTGGCCTCATCGCCGGCAAGCCGGCTCCCACATTGCCCCGCGAATGCGTCAGAGGTTGGCGACTTTCTGCCAGACCTTGGGCTTGAAGAACAATGTCTCGCCACGGGCCAGCCCGGTCAGGCTGTCGTGATCCTTGACCACTTCGGCCTCGATCAGGTCGCTCTGTCCTTCTACCTTCAAGGTCACCCGGGTAGTGGCGCCCAGCGGCCGGATATCACGCACTTCAGCCGCATGGTGACCTTCGATTTCATGCCGCGACAGCGATACTTCATGCGGGCGGAACAGCACGTGATGACCTTCGCTCAGGTGCAGTCGGTTGGAGTCTCCCAAAAAGTGATAGACGAAATCACTGGCCGGGTTCTCGTACACCTCGCCGGGCGAACCGATCTGCTCGATCACCCCCTTGTTCATCACTACGATGCGGTCGGCGACTTCCATGGCCTCTTCCTGGTCGTGAGTCACGAACACCGAGGTCAGGTTGATGTCTTCGTGCAGGCGCGCCAGCCAGCGGCGCAGCTCTTTACGCACCTTGGCATCCAGGGCGCCGAAGGGTTCGTCGAGCAGCAGCACCTTGGGCTCCACGGCCAGGGCACGGGCCAGGGCGATACGCTGGCGCTGGCCGCCGGACAGCTGCTCGGGGTAGCGGTCGCTGAGCCAGTCGAGCTGGACCATGTTCAGCAGTTCATGGACCTTCTCGGCAATCCTGCTTTCGGTCGGGCGCTCGCCCTTGGGCTTCATGCGCAAACCGAAGGCGACGTTGTCGAACACGCTCATGTGGCGGAATAGCGCGTAGTGCTGGAACACGAAACCGACGTTGCGATCACGCACGTCGTGACCGGACACATCCTCACCGTGGAACACGATGCTGCCCTGGTCGGGAGTTTCCAGCCCCGCGATGATCCGCAGCAAGGTGGTTTTGCCACAGCCGGACGGTCCAAGCAGGGCCACCAGCTCGCCGCTGTGGATATCCAGGTTGATGCTGTCCAGGGCCTGGAAAGCGTTGAAGCGCTTGCTGACGTTACGAACTTCGATCGACATGAATTATTCCTCCGCTGCGCTGTGGCGCAGACGGTTAATGCGGGACTCGCTCCACTGCTTGAGCAGCAGGATGAAGAGCGCCAGGATCAGCAACAGGCTGGCCACGCTGAAAGCCGCGACATGGTTGTATTCGTTGTAGAGGATCTCGACGTGCAGCGGCAAGGTGTTGGTCACCCCGCGAATGTGCCCGGAAACCACCGACACCGCACCGAACTCACCCATCGCCCGCGCGGTACACAGCACCACGCCGTAGATCAGGCCCCATTTGATGTTGGGCAGGGTCACGTGCCAGAACATCTGCCAGCCGTTGGCCCCGAGCAGGCGCGCGGCTTCTTCTTCCTGGGTGCCCTGCTCCTGCATCAGCGGGATCAGCTCACGCGCCACGAAAGGCACGGTGACGAAGATGGTCGCCAGCACGATGCCCGGCAAGGCGAAGACGATCTGGATGTCGTGATCCTGCAGCCATGGCCCGAACAGGCCCTGGGCGCCGAACATCAACACATAGACAAGACCGGCGATCACCGGCGACACCGAGAACGGCAGGTCGATCAAGGTGACCAGGATGCTCTTGCCGCGGAAGTTGTACTTGCTCACACACCAGGCCGCGCTGACCCCGAACACCAAGTTCAGCGGCACCGAGATGGCCACCGCGATCAGGGTCAGCTTGAGGGCCGACAGCGCGTCGGGCTCGAAGATTGCCTCGAAGAACGTACCCAGGCCCATCTTCAGGCCCTGGGACACCACGATCACCAGCGGAAGCAGCAGGAACAGGCCGAAGATCAGCCAGGCAAGACCGATCAGGATTCGCCGCGATGTAGCGCTGCCGCGGCGGGCGGCATTGGCCGAAGCGGCCGCGCCAATTGTAGATGCAGACATGGACGTGGCCTCCTTCAAGGGGTTTCGATGCGCCGCTGCAGCAAGTTGATCAGCAGCAACAGGATGAAGGAAACCACCAGCATCAGCACGCCGATAGCGGTGGCGCCGGTGTAGTCGTATTGGTCGAGCTTGACCATGATCAGCAACGGCAGGATCTCGGTTTTCATCGGCATGTTGCCGGCGATGAAGATCACCGAGCCGTACTCACCGACACCGCGGGCGAAGGCCAGGGCAAAGCCGGTCAGCCAGGCAGGCAGCAGGGCCGGCAGCAGCACGTAGCGGAACACTTGCAGCGGCTTGGCGCCCAGGCAGGCGGCGGCTTCTTCGACTTCGCGCGGGATGTCGGCCAGTACCGGCTGCACCGTACGCACCACGAACGGCAAGGTCACGAAGGTCAGTGCCAGGGTGATGCCCAACGGGGTGTAGGCGATCTTGAAGCCCAGGTCCGTGGCGAACTGGCCGACCAGGCCTGCCGGCGCATACAACGCGGTCAGGGCGATACCGGCAACGGCGGTGGGCAAGGCGAACGGCAGGTCGATCATCGCCTCGATGATCTTGCGGCCCGGGAAGGTGTAGCGCACCAGCACCCAGGCCAGCAGGGTGCCGATGATGCCGTTGATGATGGCGGCGAACAGCGCGGTACCAAAGCTCAGCTTGAGCGCGGCGAGAACACGCGGCGCACTGACGATGGCCCAGAACTGCTCCCAGGTGAGTTGGGCGGCATGCACGAACATGGCCGCCAGCGGTATGAGCACAATCAGACTGAGGTACACCAAGGTGTAGCCCAGCGTCAGCCCGAAGCCGGGTATGACGGGGGAGATACGACGTGACATAAAGGTCCCTGGTTGAACGCACGAAGCCCGGGACAAAATCCCGGGCCCATGCTGGCTACTGAACGGCGATTATCCTGACGGGCATGTAATCACTGCGCCGTGTAGATCTGGTCGAACACACCACCATCGTTGAAAAACTTGGGTTGGGCAGTTTTCCAGCCACCGAAGTCTTTGTCGATAGTCACCAGGTCCAGATTCGGGAACTGCTTGGCGTATTCGGCAGCAACCTTGGTGTCACGCGGGCGGTAGAAGTTGTCGGCGGCGATTTTCTGGCCGGCCGGACTGTACAGGTGCTCGAGGTAGGCCTTGGCGATCTCGGTATTGCCTTTCTTCTCGGCATTCTTGTCGACCACGGCCACCGGTGGCTCGGCAAGAATCGACAGCGACGGCACGACGATCTCGAACTTGTCGCTGCCACCGTCTTCCTTGAGGGCCAGGAAGGCTTCGTTTTCCCAGGCCAGCAGCACGTCACCCTGCCCGTTGTTGACGAAGGTGATGGTCGAGCCGCGGGCGCCGGTGTCCAGTACCGGTACGTGCTTGAACAGTTGTTGCACGTATTCCTGGGCCTTGGCTTCGCTGCCACCGGCCTTCAGGCCGTAGGCCCAGGCGGCGAGGAAGTTCCAGCGCGCACCGCCGGAGGTTTTCGGGTTCGGGGTAATGACCGAGACATCTTTCTTGATCAGGTCGCCCCAGTCCTTGATGCCTTTGGGGTTGCCCTTGCGGACCAGGAACACGATGGTCGAGGTGTAGGGCGTGCTGGCTTGCGGCAGGCGGTTCTGCCAGTTCTCCGGCAAGGTCTTGCCGAGCTTGGCCACTTCGTCGATGTCGCCGGCCAGGGCCAGGGTCACCACGTCGGCGCGCAGGCCGTCGATCACCGCCCGGGCCTGCTTGCCCGATCCACCGTGGGACTGCTGGATCTTCACCTTGTCGTCCGGATGAGCCTGCTGCCAGTGCTTGATGAACTCGGCGTTGTACTGCTGGTACAGCTCGCGGGTCGGGTCGTAGGACACGTTCAACAGCTCGTAATCCTTGGCGATGGCGGAACCGGTAAACACGGCACTGGCAAGGGCAGCCAGGGCATAACGGCGGATGGACATGGTGAAGCTCCCGATTGGCGTATTTTTTTAATTGGGTGGCGCGTTTATCGCGGGGCAAGCCCGCTCCCACAGGTCCCGCCGCTGTATCAGCTGGGCTTGTTGCCGGGGTTTTGCAGTCGGAACTTTTCCTTGCGTTCGATCTGGACGACCTGGGCGTTGTGCACGGTGATCTCCACCGCACCAAACCGCAGGTCGCGCAGGGCGCTCTGGATTTCGCGCAGAATGGTGGCTTCGTCCTGACCGTCAACGCTACGCAGAGATGCGCTCATGCTCGTGCTCCTGTGAACTAAGAGGTGCCGTGCAGAAGCGTGAGTGAGAAAGCGACTGCGCCTGGCTTGAGGGCAATCTTAGGGGGGCGTGAATATTCTTAAAAATACTATTTAAGAATTTTTATATAACCAAAAATAAACGCGGGACAAGCCCGCGCCTACAAGTACGCAAGGGGCTTCAGAGCCAACGCAATTGCTGCGCTGGCACCGGCCGGCCAAACCAATAGCCCTGCCCCATCTGGCACTCGTGATCCAGCAGGAAGCGCGCCTGCTCGGCCTGTTCGATACCTTCGGCATGCACCTCCATGCCCATGCTCCGGCCCAGGGCGATGATCACCCGCACGATCGCGGCATCGTCCTCGTCGCTCGGCAACCCGGCGACAAAGCCCTGGTCGATCTTGAGCTTCTGTACTGGCAAGCGCTTGAGGCGCAGCAACGAGGAATACCCCGTGCCGAAGTCGTCTATGGCCAGGCGCAAGCCCAGCTCGCGCAGGCGATGCAGTTGCTCCAGTGCGACTTCGTGGTCCTCCATCACCGCGCTCTCCGTCACCTCAAGCTCCAGCAGGCCCGGATCGAGTCGAGTGTCATGCAGCACCTTGGCCACCTGCTGGTACAGATCGCGCTGTCCAAACAGGCGGCTGGAAAGATTCACCGCCACAAACTCCAGCTGCTGGCCGGCAGCCTGCCACGCCACCATCTGCGCGCAGGCCTGGTGCAGCACCCAGGTGTCGATGTCGGCGATCAAACCGGTGCGCTCGGCAATCGGAATGAACTCACCAGGCGGCACCAGGCCACGCTGCGGATGCTGCCAGCGTACCAGCGCCTCGACGCCGATCATCCTGCCGCTGCGCAGGTCATGCACCGGCTGGTAGTAGACCCGCAGTTCTTCCTGCTCCAGCGCCCGGCGCAGTTCACCGGCGGTCTCGACCCGCTGCTGGGCGTGGGCGGTCAGTTCCTCGGTGTACAACGCATACCCGGCGCGCCCGCACGACTTGGCCTTGAACAACGCCGAGTCGGCATTGCGCAGCAGTTGCTCGGCGCTCAGGGCGTCGCCGGGGAACAGGCTGATACCGATGCTGACGCTGATGAACAATCGCTGGGCATCGAGTTCGAATGGCTCCTTCATGCCGTCGATAATGCGTTGCGCCAACGCCGCCGCCTGCCCCACTTGCGGGCAGTTCTCGGCCAGCACGGCAAACTCGTCACCGCCCAGGCGCGCCAGGGTCACGCCGTTGCCCAGCAGGCTCTTGAGCCGTTCGCCCACCACCTTGAGCAATTGGTCGCCAACATTGTGGCCAAGGCCATCGTTGATGCTCTGGAAGTGGTCCAGATCCAGCAACAGCAAGGCGCAACCTCGCTTGTTGGCCTGGGCCGATGCCAGCGCCTGTTCGGCGCGGTCGTTGAACAGCAGGCGGTTGGGCAGGTCGGTGAGCGGGTCATGATGAGCCAGGTAGGCCAGCTCGCGCTCGCTGTGCTTGATCGCGCTGATATCACTGAACACCGCGACGTAGTGGCTCAATTCGCCACTGTCGTCGCGGATCGAGCAGATGGTCTGCCACTGTGGGTACACCTCGCCGCTTTTGCGCCGGTTCCAGATTTCGCCACTCCACTCGCCCTTCTCCGCCAGGGTGGCGAAGATCTGCTGGTAGAACGCGGGGCCGTGACGCCCGGACTTGAACTTGCTCGGACGCTGGCCGAGCACCTCGTCTTTCTCGTAGCCGGTGATCTGCATGAACGCGCGGTTCACATGCACGATCACTCCGTCGCAGTCCGTCACCAGGACACCTTCCAGCGTGCTGTCGAACACCGCTGCCGCCATGCGCAGGCGCTCGCGGTCCTCGCGACGCAGGCGCGCCCCCACGCCAATGAAGTTCAACAGCCGGGCACGGGAAGAGAAGATCAACAACGCGCTGCACAACACCCAGAGGTGGGCACTGAGCAACTGCCAGCGGGCCAGTTGCTGCGGATTATCGAAAAGACTGCTCAATATTTGATCAGACAGCGCCAGCCAGAGCACGGACAGCACCAGGTAAAGCGCCGCCATGCGCAAGGCGTCTCGAATGGAAGCAGACATAAGGTCCTGAACAAGCCCACTGAAAAAGTTGGGGGATTATAAGGTAGAAACATCCCGTGACCTCCTATCTAAAAGGCCGACTGGTTTTATTTGCCCGCGCAGGGATAATGCTTCCCTGCTGTTCCTTATGTTCTAGAGGGCCCCTACGCCTATGTGGTACCAAGGTTTGCTGAACTTGTCGGCGTGGCAACTGCTGGCAGTCACCCTGGTCATGACCCATGTGACCATCGTCAGTGTCACCGTTTACCTGCACCGTTATTCCGCCCACCGCTCGTTGGAACTCAACGCCGGGCTCAAGCACTTTTTCCGATTCTGGCTGTGGTTGACCACGGCGCAGAACACCCGCGAGTGGACGGCCATCCACCGCAAGCACCACGCCAAGTGCGAAACCGTCGACGACCCGCATAGCCCGGTGATCAAGGGCCTGTCCACCGTCCTGCGCAAGGGCGCCGAGCTGTACCGCGAAGAAGCGCGCAACCCGGAAACCCTGCGTATCTACGGCAAGAACTGCCCTGAAGACTGGATCGAGCGCAATCTCTATTCGCGCTACAAACTCGGCGGCATCGCCCTGATGGCGGTGATCGACCTGCTGCTGTTCGGCACCATCGGCATCACCATCTGGGCCATCCAGATGATGTGGATTCCCTTCTGGGCCGCCGGCGTGATCAACGGCCTGGGCCATGCCGTGGGCTACCGCAATTTCGAATGCCGCGACGCAGCCACCAACCTCATCCCCTGGGGCATCATCGTCGGCGGCGAAGAGCTGCACAACAACCACCACACCTACCCCAACTCGGCCAAGCTGTCGGTCAAGCGCTGGGAGTTCGACATGGGCTGGGCCTGGATCAAGTTGTTCTGCTGGCTGCGCCTGGCCAAGGTACAGCGGGTCGCCCCCATCGCCCACCGGGTCGAAGGCAAGGGCCAGCTCGACATGGACACCGCCATGGCGATCCTCAACAACCGCTTCCAGATCATGGCCCAGTACCGCAAGCTGGTGATCGCACCGCTGGTCAAGCAGGAGCTGGCGCGGGTCGACGATTCGGTTCGCCACCAGTTCCGTCGTGCCAAGCGCCTGCTGTCGCGGGAAACCAGCCTGCTTGAAGATCGCCATCACCTGCGCATCCAGACCATGCTAGAGCACAGCCAGGCGCTGAAGACCATCTACGAAAAACGCCTGGCCCTGCAGCAGATCTGGGGCCGCACCAGCGCCAACGGCCACGACATGCTGGCCGCCATCAAAGACTGGGTACACGAGGCCGAGGCCAGTGGCATCCAGTCCCTGCGCGACTTTGCCGCCCAGCTGAAAACCTACTCCCTGCGCCCTGCCCTGGGCTGATGCCGTTGATCGGTGTGCTTCGGCCCGGAGCACACCGCCTGGAACTTCACCAACTATTCTCACTCTGACTGGCATATCGCCCGCGTGGCGGGCCAGGTCGTGGCCGCCCACCTCAGTGTGAGAAAAGTTGCGCGCTCATGGTCAAGAAAAAACCGTCGTCCCAACCTTGCAATCCGCCCCCCGAAGCCGCCCAGACCCTGCTGGCGCTCATGCACGCCCAAGGTGAAGTCGCCCGCTTGAGTGAACGCGAGCAGTTGTTCAGTTCGCTGCTCGACAGCGTCAACGCCGTGCTCTGGGCCTTCGACTGGGAGTCGCGCCAGGTGCTCTACGTGAGCCCGGCCTACGAACGCATTTTCGGGCGTCCCGCCGGCCTGTTGCTGGCCGACTTCAACGAATGGCGCGACAGCATCTACCCCGACGACCTCGACTACGCCGAGCGCAGCCTGGCCGAGGTGCTGGTAAAGGGCGCCGTGGAAGACCGCGAGTACCGCATCATCGCCGCCGACGGGAAAATCCGCTGGCTCAGCGACAAATGCTTTATCAACCAGCAGGCCGACAACGACCAGCGAGTGATCGTGGTCGGCATGGCCGAAGACATCACCGAGAAAAAGCAACTCGAAGGTGAACTGCAACGCCTGGCCACCACCGATGTGCTGACCCAGAGCAGCAACCGCCGGCACTTCTTCGATTGCGCCCACCACGCCTTCGAAACCGCCCGGCTGGACGAAACGCCCCTGACCTTCCTGCTGCTGGATATCGATGACTTCAAGCAGATCAACGACACCTACGGCCACCAGGAGGGCGACTATGTTCTGCAGCGCATCGCCGACACCGGCAAGGCGGTGCTGCGCCGGGGCGACCTGTTCGGGCGCATCGGTGGCGAGGAGTTTGCGGCGGTGTTCCCAGGCTGTACCCCGCAGATCGCCCAACAGATAGCCGAGCGGTTGCAGCGGGAGATCCAGCGGCTGAGCTTCAGCCATGAAAACAAGACGTTCGGCGTGACCGTGAGCCAGGGATTGGCCGGCATCACCGACGCCGATGAAAGCCTCGACAGCGTGTTCGCCCGGGCGGACGCTGCGATGTACCAGGCCAAGCGCCAGGGCAAGAACCAGATTGTGACTGACTGAAAAGTATCGCTGGCAAGCCAGCTTCCACAAGGTTCACGCAATCCTTGTGGAAGCTGGCTTGCCAGCGTTTGGGCCGCCCTTCAGTCTTTGCGCAGGCGACCCAGCTCAGCCATCCCTACCTTGAGCAACCGCGCCGTCTTGCTCTCGGCCAACGCCTCCAGCCCCTGACCTGCCGGCAACCGCGCCAGCTGCCCGGCCAGGTTCATCACCAGTGCCTCGCGCGAATACACCCCGCCGCCCAACTGGTAGATCGCGGCAATCAGTTCACGCAGCTCCAGCGGCAAGCGCCAGCGGGTACGCAAGGCCGAACCGAAGGCCGCTGCAAATTCCGTCAGCGACCGCTCGATGGCTTCGTCATCCAGCTCGCCACCGGCCAGGCGCCACTCCTGCAAGCAGCGCAGCAGCGCCAGGTCGCCCAGGCAATGCAGCAACCCTGCGCAATAGCAGCGCTCCTGGTCCAGCTCGAGCATCCGCGCCAGGGTCCGGGCGAACTCGGCAGCATGCAGCGACAGTTCCCAGAAGTGCTCGGCATGGCGCGACAGCAGCGGGTCGCTGAGCCTGGCGCTGCGCTTCAAGACAAGGCCCAGGATCAGGTTCATGCTCTGGGTCGTCCCCAGCTTGTTCAGCGCCTGCAGCAGCGTCTGCACGGTGCCGTCACGGTGCAGCGTGGCACTGTTGGCCGCGGCGATCAACACGGCAGTGATCTGCGGATCGTTGCGGATCTCTTCTTCCAGCGTCTTTAGATTGAGCCCCTGGGGGTTGAGGCTGCGCTTGATCGCCTGCTGCACATCGGCCAGCAACGGGCCGCCATCGGCCGTGGCGCGGCGCCCCTCGAGAAACCGCGGCAGGGTCATGCCCGGTTGCAGCGGCACCACCGGGCAGGCGATTTCTTCACCCACCTTGACCAGCAGGTCTTCCAGGCGGTGACGCAAGGAATCCATGTTCAAGGGCTTGCTCAGGTACGCCGTGGGCGCGAACGGCAAGGCTTCGCGCACGCTGGCGCTGTCGCTGCGGTTGCTCATCAGAATGAACGGCAAGGCCGGTTGACGGCCCTTGGCCCGCACGTTGCGCAGCAGATCCAGGCCGTCGCCACCGGGCAACTCGCGGGCGGCGATGATCAGGTCGGGCTGGCACGACAACGCCGCCAGCGCCTGCGAGCCATCGGCGCAAACCTGCAAGCGTGCATCGCAGCGCACGCTCAGGAGCATCTGGCTCAGCATGTCCCGCACCCAGGGGTCGCCTTCGGCAATCAGCACGCAAGGTGCCTTGGCTGGGTTGGCAACGCTCATACTCGACTCTCCGATAATTCTCTACACGTCATCCAGTGCACCTTCCTAGGTGTCTCCTTACGGGGAACCTTAGCCCCCTGGCATTCCTTTGGGCGAAAAAAAACCCGCCGAAGCGGGTTTTCTTCTAGTGCGTCACAGTTTACGCGAGTTCTGCGAAGCACTCTTCGATGATTGCCAGACCTTGGTCCAGTTGCTCATCAGGCGAGGTCAGCGGAACCAGGATCCGCAGGACGTTGCCGTAGGTGCCGCACGACAGCAGGATCAGGCCCTTGTCGCGCGCCTTGGCCACAACCGAGGCCACTGCAGCGGCGTTCGGGGTGTGGGAACCGGCTTTGTCGAAGACTTCGACAGCGATCATCGAACCCAGGGCACGCACGTCACCGATGATCGGGTGCTTGTCCTGGATCTTGCGCAGGCCAGCGACCAGACGCTCGCCAACAGCCTTGCTGCGGTCCAGCAGTTTTTCTTCTTCGAACACTTCCATCACGGCCAGGGCCGCGGCGCAAGCGATCGGGCTACCGGCGTAGGTGCCGCCCAGGCCGCCTGGAGCGATGGCGTCCATGTACTCGGCCTTGCCGCACACACCGGCCAGCGGGAAGCCGCCAGCGATGGATTTGGCGAAGGTGGTCAGGTCGGGAGCAACGCCCATCTGTTCCATGGCGAAGAAGGTACCGGTACGGCCAGCGCCAGTCTGTACTTCGTCAGCGATCAGCAGGATGCCGTGCTGGTCGCACAGGGCACGCAGACGCTTCATGAACTCTTTAGGTGCAACGTAGAAACCACCTTCGCCCTGAACTGGCTCGAGGATGATTGCAGCGATGTCACGGGCTTCGGCGTCGTTCTTGAAAATGCGCTCGATGGAGGCGATCGAATCGTCGACGCTCACACCGTGCAGCTCGTTCGGGTAGATGGCGCGGAAGATGCCGCCTGGCATCAGGCCCATGCCGGCCGAATAAGGAACGACTTTACCGGTCAGGCCCAGGGTCATCATGGTACGACCGTGGTAGGCGCCGGTGAAGGCGATCACGCCGGCACGGCCAGTGGCGGCACGGGCGATCTTGATGGCGTTCTCGACGGCTTCGGAACCGGTGGTGACCAGCAGGGTCTTCTTGGCGAAGTCGCCAGGAACCTTGGCGTTGATCTTTTCGCACAGCTCGACGTAAGGCTCGTAGGCCAGTACCTGGAAGCAGGTGTGGGTCAGCTTGTGCAGTTGGGCTTCAACGGCAGCGATGATCTTCGGGTGCACGTGACCGGTGTTCAGTACCGCGATACCGCCGGCGAAGTCGATGAACTCACGGCCTTCGACGTCAGTGACGGTGGCGTTTTTTGCCGACTCGGCGAAGATCGGGTGGATCTGGCCAACACCGCGTGGAACAGCGGCGACACGACGTTGCATCAAAGATTCGTTGGTCTTGCTCATAATGTCCTCAATTCGCCACACGCAAGGTGGCGCGATTCAAGTCGGAGTGGCCGGTATTCAACTGCACGCAGCATGCGTTGATCGACTGCTGCAGGGGCCCTGGCCACCGGGTGTACGGTGTAAAAAGGCCAGCGGGACGTCGCTCTCGCGCCCCGCTGGCAGAGGTAAAGCCTTACGCTGCGATCAGACGCTGATGCACAGGTATTTGATTTCCAGGTAGTCCTCGATGCCGTACTTGGAACCTTCGCGGCCAAGGCCCGAGGCCTTGATACCGCCGAACGGCGCGACTTCGTTGGAGATCAGACCGGTGTTGATACCGACCATGCCGTACTCCAGCGCTTCGGCAACACGGAACACACGGCTCATGTCGCGGGCATAGAAGTACGAGGCCAGACCGAACTCGGTATCGTTGGACATGGCAATGACTTCTGCCTCGTCCTTGAAACGGAACAGCGGTGCCAGTGGGCCGAAAGTTTCTTCCTTGGCTACTGCGGCGTTCTTCGGCACGTTGACCAGTACGGTCGGCTCGAAGAAGTTGCCTTCGATCAGCTTGCCGCCGGTCAGTACCTGGGCGCCTTTGCCGACTGCATCGGCAATGTGCTCCTGGACCTTGGCGACCGCTTTCTCGTCGATCAGCGGGCCAGTGGTGGTGCCGTCTTCCAGGCCGTTACCGATTTTCAGCTTGGCCACAGCGGCCTTGAGCTTCTCGGCGAAGGCGTCGTAGACAGCATCCTGCACGTAGATACGGTTGGCGCAGACGCAGGTCTGGCCGTTGTTGCGGTACTTGGAGATGATCGCGCCTTCAACGGCCTTGTCCAGGTCAGCGTCGTCGAACACGATGAACGGGGCGTTGCCACCCAGTTCCAGGGAAACCTTCTTGATGTCCTTGGCGCATTCGGCCATCAGCTGGCGACCGATCTCGGTGGAGCCGGTGAACGACAGCTTGCGCACGATCGGGTTGCCGGTCAGCTCGCTGCCGATGTCGCCGGCGCTGCCGGTGACCACGCTCAGCACGCCAGCCGGGATGCCGGCACGCTGGGCCAGTTCGACCAGGGCCAGGGCGGAGTACGGGGTCTGCGAAGCAGGCTTGAGGACCATGGTGCAGCCAGCGGCCAGGGCCGGGCCGGCTTTACGGGTGATCATCGCGGCCGGGAAGTTCCACGGGGTGATCGCGGCGGTGACACCAATGGGCTGCTTGATAACGATCAGGCGCTTGTCTGGCTGGTGGCCTGGAATGGTGTCGCCATACACGCGCTTGGCTTCTTCGGCGAACCACTCGATGAACGAGGCGGCATAGGCGATTTCGCCCTTGGCTTCGGCCAGTGGCTTGCCTTGCTCGGTGGTCATCAGGCGGGCCAGGTCGTCCTGGTGCTCGATCATCAATTCGAACCAACGACGCAGCTTGCCAGCACGCTCTTTGGCGGTCAGTGCGCGCCAGGCCGGCAGCGCCTTGTCGGCGGCCTCGATGGCACGGCGGGTTTCGGCCGCGCCCATCTTCGGCACAGTGCCGATGATCTCGCCGGTGGCCGGGTTATTGACCTTGATGGTCTGACCGTTGTCCGCGTCCAACCACACGCCATCGATGAAGGCTTGCTGGCGGAACAACTGGGCGTCTTTAAGCTGCATGTCGGCTTCCTTAACGGCACCGTGCAGGCACGGGCGAATTATTGATTGTAGAAAAAGGAGAGCGTTTGAAATCTCAAACGAATCCTAGGATCAACGAACAGAAAGGACAATAGGGTGTTCGAAAAAAAGAACAAAAAGCGCTGTGCGGCGACTTTTTTCGGATCAACGACATCTATAGACAGCTGAGTGTGCGAAATCGACCACACAGATTCTGACGATGGACGCCGCTAGTCTAGATGGGTATCATGGCGCCCGCGTTGCACTCGTAGCTCAGCTGGATAGAGTACTGCCCTCCGAAGGCAGGGGTCGTGGGTTCGAATCCCGCCGAGTGCGCCATATAAATGAAAGGGCTCAGGTGAAAACCTGGGCCCTTTTTTTTTGCCTACGCAGCCCCGCCTCTTCAGCCCTGGGGCTGGCCCTCGATCAACTGCCCTTGCACCGGCGCCTTGCCGTGCAGCGCCGAGTAGGTTGCCAACTGCCCCAGGCGTCGCTCCAGTTCCATCAACAGCCGCTTGCGAGTGGTGGTCACCTCGGTCTTGTTGAACAGCCCGGGCTCGACCGTGTACAGGTTGAACATCTGGTTGATCTCGGCCGCCGAGGCCACGCTGTAGTTGGCTTCGGCGTTGTGGTTGTAGAGCGCGACCATTCTGCCGTTGTTGCTGTCGGCAGGGCGTGCGAACAGCATGCTGACGTACTGCCCTTCACGGATGCGCACGTTGCTGTTGTTGAACTGGAAGCAGGCTTCCTTGCCGTCGTCCAGGCGAACCCAGAACTCGTGCTCCTGCACTTGGTGACTGCTGACGTGCATCGACGACGAGCTGCCGCCGACCGATCCATAGCCATTGATCATGTAGCCGCCACCGGAGTGGTGCGAATGGCTGGCGCTCAGGTGCGTCTGGTTGCGCTTCTGGGTGTCGAGTACCTGGCCGCTGACCACGAAGAAACACAGCTGGCGGTCGTAGTGGTTGAACGGCTCGTCGATAAAGTTGGGGTCTTCGGCCGACAGGCTGATGTCGTACATGGTACGGATCATTTCGTCGCGGGCAGCCTTGTCATGCTTGGCGCGCTCCTTGAGCTCGGCGCGGCGCACCTTGGCGTCGTCGATCGCCTTGAGCGCCTGGGCCTTGAGGATCGGGGTCTTTTCGTTGGCATAGGCGGCGGCCTTCTCGGTCGCTTCCTTGAGCACCGGCGCCGCCTTCTGGCCGGCCTCCACTGCCAACTCCTTGGCCTTGGTCAGTGCCTGGGCCGCCTTGGCAGCCAGTTCGGGGTTGGCGTCGACGGCTTTCTTTTTCAGGTCATCCCAGAGACTCATTCTCTATCCTCTCAACGCTTCTTCTATGAATACGCCGCGCATGGCAGTGCGCCATCAGTCTACCTGTTGGCTGGGCCAGGAATGTCAGATTTTATTTCGAGCACAGTGAAAGGGCTGGCTGTTTGTACGCCCTAGGAAATACCCGACCTCGCCTGTCGAATGCCGTCTGATTGTCCCCGGGAATTCGACGACATCGACCCGGCCCACAAGGGCTTTCCCTGGTCCACCCTGCATTCGGTAGAAATGGCCAAGGGGCTGGTGGATGCGTTGCTCGATGGCATAGAAGACAGCTGACCGTAGCAGCGACGGTGCGACGTCTCGACCTGCCCCGCGATGCGATTTGACTGTCTGATCGCCATCGCGGGGTAGCCCGCTTCTACCCGATTCAGCCCATTCGAGGGCTACCTTGCCAACCAATAGCAAAATGCCATCCATTTGAATTGACGCCCTCTGCGCATGCCGTTAGTGTTGCTCAACATTTCTGGCGCCTCCTTTATGACGCGTCCGAGCTTATTGGAAGAGCGAGAAGGTAGGGCAAGGATGCGCGGAGTACTGCTACGCAGCGGTAAAAGTGAGTCGTTTACTGCGCTGGGCGAAACCGGCCAGCCGGTGTACCGGGCCGCCTTGCAGCTGCGCGAAGCCATTCGGCGCAAAAATCCCGACCATCCCGAATTGGTTGAACACCTTGCCATTCCGCAGTCGGACGAGCGCGGCAGTACCATCGACTGGTACAGCGACCGCCCCGGCGATGTGATTCCCTGGAGTAGTGCCACCGAAGAAGAACGCGCCCCTGCACGCGCGGAACTGGAGGTGCTGCAACGCAAGATCAACGAACTGAGCAACGACCTTCTCGGCCTCGACGCCAATGGCCAGCCGCTGCCCGGCAGCAAGCCCGGCGCCCAGGGCGATCGCACGGTGTTCGGCAAGTTGCTGACCTGCGTGGTGCCCTTCCCTGACGAGAACTTTGTCTATCTGGTCGACGGCAAGCCGGTACTGACCTTCTGGGGCTTTATCCACGCCGGCGCCGAGCGCAGCCGCCAGCCCCTGCACTGCCTCTACCCCAGCACCGCGAAAGCGGCCGAACCTGTCGCCCCTGCACCAGCAGCCCCTATCGCGCCGCCAGCGCCTGCGCCAGCGCCGGTGATCGCCGAGGTTGCCAGGCGCCCCTGGTGGCGTCGCTGGATGTGGCTGTTGCTGCTGTTGCCGCTGCTGGCCCTGCTGCTGTTCGGCCTGCGCAGCTGCTGGCCAGGCCTGGGCCTGGGCGGCCTGAACGCCCCGGCGTTCGACGTGCCCGGGCAAAACCTGCCCGCAGACGGTGGCGTAACACACCTTGGCCTGCCTGGCGGCAACGGTTTGTCGGTGACCGGTCACGGAGCAGGCACAGGCACGGGAACTGGCGCGGCACTGCCGGCAGATGGCACGGCACCCGGCACGCAGAACCCACTCGGCGGCGCCCCCGAAGGCGCTATACCGCCAGCGACGGAACCTGGGGCGTCCAATTCACCCGGTGCCCCCGAAACCACTCCTCCAGAAGCCGGTACAGAGCACCCCGCAGCCGAGGCACCTCCCGCAGAGCTCCAGGCACAACAGCCTCCGGCACCGCCCGAGCTGCCACCTGACGCGCAGGCGCAGGCGCAGGCGCCCCAGCTGACCATTCCGCCCGAGGCCGGCGACGGCGCGGCAGACTTTCTCAACGGCAAGTACAACGGTGCCGGCATCCAGGAAGTCGGCACCGGCAAGTCGCTGCGCCTGAAGTACGACTTCCAGAATGGCAAGGGCCAGGCCACGGTCAGCCGCTCCGATGGTGTGCGCTGCAATGCCCCGGTGGCCGCCTCCATGAGCGGTGGCACGCTGTCGATCAACAGCGAAGGCCAGGCGGCCTGCGCCGATGGCAGCAGCTACGAACTTCCCCAAGTGAATTGCAAACCCGGCGCGCAAAGTGTCGCCGACTGCAAGGGTAACTACGGTGCGAAAGACTTCGACATGCTGATGAAACCAGCCGGCCAATAACACGAGAAACGCAGAAGATGTTGCCTGAAATCACCCAGTTCGAAGAAACGGTCACGCTGGTCAGTGACACCGGCATCCAGTTCATGGATTTCGCCCTGCACCTGGGCCCCGATGGCGAGCAGGCCGGCAAGTTCGTGCAGCTCAACAACGGTATGGTCCCCACCCGTCTGCTGTGGTCCAAGGAGTACAAGGACTTCTACGAGCCGGAGCCGGAAAAGGTGGTCCAGGTGGAGTTCGACTCCAGCGAAGACACCCACTTTCGCCTGAGCATGGAAGAAAGCCTGAAGCTCTTCGATGGCGTCTGGCTGCCGATTCCCTTCCTGCGTTTCATGCCGCCCTATCGCTTCGACGAGGGGCCGAACAACTGGGCGCGGATGCGCCTGGTGAAGTTGCCCGAGCCGGATATCGACGGCAACACCCACCGGCTGACCCTGGCCTTCGACAGCCGCATCCTGCCGACCCTCAATGGCGCCGCATACCTGGCCCCCAACGAGGAGGACGTACGCTCAGGCGTGGCCTTCAAGATTGCCTGCAGCGCCCGCGAATACGGCTGGTTCCTGACCCAGAGCTGGATTCGCGAATGGTTGACCGAGCTGTACACCGAAGCCCGCGCCGACTGGACCCGCGAGCGCCTGGACCGCGACCTGCAGGGTAATCGCCACCTCGGCCACTACCTCAACCTGCTGAGCTTGTTGCGTCGTCCGGTCCCGGCCGAGCAAAGCAGCGAGAAGCCCAAGGTCGAAATCCCGGAAATCCGCGTGGTGGCCAACGATGTCCAGGGCGTTGTCCGCCCGATCCCGGTCGACCTGGTGCTGGACGTCGGCAACTCGCGCACGTGCGGCATCCTGATCGAAGACCACGGCCAGGCCGGCTCCGGCATGCAGAACAACTATGTGCTTGAACTGCGCGACCTGTGCGAACCGCAGCACATCTACAACCAGGCCTTCGAAAGCCGTGTCGAGTTTGCCCAGGCGTACTTCGGCAAAGACCATTGCTCGATCAAGAGCGGGCGCCACAACGCCTTCCAGTGGCCGACCATCGCCCGCGTCGGCGGCGAGGCCGGGCGCCTGGCCAGCCGCCGCCGCGGCACCGAGGGCTCGACCGGCCTGTCCAGCCCGAAACGTTACTTGTGGGACGAGAAAGCCTACGGTCATGGCTGGCGTTTCAACGCCTCCTACGTGAAGACCGACAAGGAGCCGCTGGCAACCGCCGCGCCGTTCTCGCACTTGATCAACGACCTCGGCCAGGCCCTGTACCTGCCGCCGAAGAACGACATGCCGGTTTTCACCCCGCACTATTCGCGCAGCAACCTGATGACCTTCATGCTCGCCGAAGTCGTGACCCAGGCGCTGTCGCAAATCAACAGCCCGGCACAGCGCTCGCGCCAGGGCCACGCCCGGGTACCGCGCGTGCTCAACAGCATCACCCTGACCGTGCCGCCTGGCATGCCCCAGGCAGAGCGCAGCATCCTCAGCAATCGCATGTTCGAAGCGGTCGGCCTGGTATGGAAAAGCCTTGGCTGGCATGAAGGCGAAAGCAACCCGTTCAAGGACAAAAGCATCACCCCGCGCACGCCGTTGCCGAGCATTCGCGTGGAGTGGGACGAGGCCAGTTGCGGCCAGCTGGTGTACCTGTACAACGAGGTAATCGAGAACTTCGCCGGCCACCCGGAAGAGTTCTTCGAAACACTCGCCCGCCCCGACAAGACCGAGGCCGAACAGATCACCCTGGCGACCATCGACATCGGCGGCGGCACCACCGACCTGGTGATTACCGACTACCGCCTGGACCGTGGCAACAACGGTGGTGGCAACGGCGCCAACGTACACATCGTGCCGGAGCAACGCTTTCGCGACGGCTTCAAGATTGCCGGCGATGACATCCTCCTGGATGTGATCCAGGCATTCATCCTGCCGTCGTTCAGCCGCGCCCTGCAGCAGGCCGGGGTATACGCCCCGGATGCACTGATGTCGCGCCTGTGCGGCAACGGCGAGGCCAGTGCCCAGGAGCGCGTACTGCGCCAGCAACTGAACCTGCAGGTGTTCGTGCCGCTGGGCCTGGCCTTGCTCAAGGCCTACGAGCACTACAACCCGGAAACCCCGCTGCCGGTCGTTGAGCAGAGCTGGCAACAGCTGCTGGGCGACGCCGTCGTCAGCGACAGCGTGCTGGAGTTCGTCAATGCCGCCGTGCGCCGTGAGGTCGGCCGCGACGGCACGCTTGAGCTGCTGGACACGCCGTTGGCGCTGGACCTTGAAAAGGTCCACGACGCCTTTATCGGTGGGCAGATCAACATCACCAAAGTGCTCAGCGAGCTGTGCGAAGTGATCTCCCACTACAGCTGCGACGTGTTGCTGCTGACCGGACGGCCGTCGCGCCTGCCGGGTATCCAGGCGTTCATTCGCCAGCGCCTGCCTTTGCCCCCGGGGCGCATTCTGCCGCTGCAGAACTACCGTACGGGCGGCTGGTACCCGTTCCACAAGAACGGCCTGATCGATGACCCGAAAAGCACGGCGTCGGTCGGGGCGATGATCTGCCTGCTGTGCGCCAAGCACAGCGTGCCGAACTTCTACTTCCGCACCGCCGCGCTCAAGCCCTACTCGACCATCCGCCACTTCGGCCAGATCGACAACGCCGGCACCATCAAGCATGCCGACGTGCTCTATCACAACCTCACCTCCAACAAGGGCCGCATCGAGCTGCCTGTGGTCGGTGAAGGCGATGAGCGCGGTACGCCTTGGCTGGAGATGCGTGGCGACATGCACCTGGGCTACCGGCAACTGGCTGCCGAACGCTGGTCGGCATCACCCCTCTACACCTTGCGTTTCACCCCCCGTGGCAGTCGCAACTTCTCCCAGGCCCTGGGCAAGGGTGGCAAAGCACCGGTGCTGCGCCTACGCCTGGCCGTCGAGGAGCCATCGGATTTGCTCCTCGAGCAAGGACTGATCAGCGACAAGCTGGTGATTTGCGACCTGAAATCGAACATCCAGGATGCCGACTTCGACTTCGAACGGGATCTTGAGCTCTCACTCAACACCATGCCCAACAGCAACCTGAGTGGCAGTGACTATTGGCTCGACAGCGGGAACGTCAAAGGAAAATGAGCAATCTAACGCCGAAGCAGCAACAACTGATGGGCGCTTGGGGCGCCGTACACAAAGGCGCCGACGAGGCGCTGGCGTGGATTGACCAGGTCCGTGGCAACGCCGCCAGTGTCGAGGCCGAGGCCGACGGCCTGAGCCTGCGCCTGCACCGGGCCCGCAACCGGGCCAGAGACCTGCAGCAGGCCGCGGCAACGCCGATGGTGATCGGCTTTTTCGGCCTGTCCCAGGCGGGCAAGTCGTACCTGATCTCTTCGCTGGCCGCCGACACCAGCGGCAGCCTGATGACCGAACTCGGCGGCAAGCCCATCGACTTCCTCAAGCACGTCAACCCCACCGGCCTTGGCAAGGAAGCCACCGGTGTGGTGACCCGCTTCACCCGCTGGGCACAGCCAAGCCCCGACGCCAGCTTCCCGGTGCAGCTCAAGCTGTTCAGCGAAATCGAAGTGGCCAAGGTCCTCGCCAACACCTGGTTCGAAGATTTCGACCAGGAACGGCTCGACTACGAGTTCACCGAAGAGCGCATCCAGTCGGCGCTCAAGGCGTTCGAAGGCCGCGAGGCAGAAAACCTGCAGCCCGGTGTCACCGCCGATGACGTTGTCGCGCTGTGGGACTACCTCAAGGGCAACTACGAAAAGTCGGTGCGCAAGCTGGCCGACACGTACTGGCCACGGGTGATGAAACTGGCCCCGCGCCTGAACTACCGCCAGCGGGCCAAGCTGTTCTCGATCCTCTGGGGCGAGCAGGACCTGCTGACCGAGACCTACGAGCAACTGGTCGGCGCCCTGCAGAAAATGGGTTTCCCGCAGACCGTGTACGCACCGCTCAGTGTCCTGGTCCATGAGGTCGATGGCGTGTTGGTCCAGGTCCACAACATCATGAACGTGGACATCCTCGGGCGCCTGGGGACCGGGCGTGATGTGTCGGTGAACGTGTTGCCGGTACGCGACGGCAAGCCGCAGTCCAGCACCGGCCTGACCGTGGCCCAGCTGGCGGCACTGACGGTCGAGATGACCTTCTGCCTGAGCAACCAGCCCAAGGACCCGGTGGTCAAGGAGGTCGACCTGCTCGACTTCCCAGGCTACCGCACGCGCCAGAAACTGCTGCGCATCGAAGACGCCGCGAGCGCGAGCGCGGTCGAAGAGATCAACCCGATCGCGACCCTGCTGCTGCGTGGCAAGGTGGCGTACCTGTTCGAGCGCTACAGCGACTCGCAGCAGATGAACGCCCTGGTGCTGTGCACCACCACCAACAAGCAAAGTGAAGTGGTGACCGTCGGCCCGGTGCTGACCCGCTGGATTCACAACACCCAAGGCGCCACCCCCAAGGAGCGCAGCAAGCGCGCGCCTGGCCTGATCTGGGCCCTGACCATGCTCGACACCTTCGTCGGCAGCACCCTTGGCCTGGAGAAAGCAGCCTTGCCCGAAGGCTGCGAGAACATGATCAAGCTGACCATGGTCGAGCGCTTCGGCAACCTTGAATGGATGAAAGACTGGTCTGGCCAGCCCTTCAACAACACCTACCTGGTGCGCAAGCCGCGCCGCGAGGACACCGCCTTCGTCGATCTGGATGCCGACAGCGGTGACGAAGGCCAGTTCACCCCCCGGCATGTGGCGCGCCTGGACGACCTCAAGCAGTGCTTCGCCGCCAACTCGTCGGTGCAGCGTCATGTGAAGGAGCCGCAGGAAGCCTTCCAGGCGATGCTCGGCCTCAACGATGGCGGTATCACCCGCTTCAGCAACAGCTTCACGAGCGTCGCCAATATCGACTTCAAGCTGACCCGCATCGAAGAGCAACTGGAGCAGTGTCGTACCGACCTGCTGGAACACGGTTTGTATGTGTGGCGCGAAGAAGACTTCGAGCAGTTGCTGGACAAGAAACGCCAGAAGACCCAGTTCTTGCTCAATAACCTGGGGGCCGATCCCGATGCCATCGGTGAGCTGATCCATGCACTGCAAGTGCCGGTCGAAGAGCTGCGCGACCTGTACCTGGGCGGCATCTACAACATCGAGGGCCTGGATGCCGAAGCCGAGGCAGAACCCGAGCAGCCCTTCAATGCACCGGCCAACCTGGCGCCGGCGCTCAACTTTGGCAACCTGTTCGCCACGCCCCAGGCCGAACCTGTCGCTGCGCCCAAGCAAGCCCTGACCCAGCGCCTGACCGCCGAGCAGCGCTTTGCCCGCGCCGCGCTCAAGGCCTGGATCAAGCACATGCGCGACCTGGGTACGCGCCCGCTGCTGCTGCAACGCCTGCGCCAGAAAAAGGACGTGGTCGAAGCCCTCACCGAAGAGCTGATCAGCGCGGTGCGCAGCAAGACCTTCATGGCGCAGCTGGACGAGGCCGTGACCCATCGCGCGCAGGGTGGCGTGCGCCGCGAACAGATGGTGCAGCGCCAGGTGCTGGCGGTACAGCTGGCGATGCGCGATTTCCTCTCGTGGTTCGGCCTGCTGGCCAAGCCTGAGGCAGAGCGCCCCAAGTGCCTGCTCGGCGCTCCGGCACCGGTGTTCAGCTTCTATCGCTCGGTGCCTGCGGGCGAGTTGCCGATCTTGTCGGAGCAGCCTTCGCATCAAGAGCAGCGTTACCAGGTGGATTGGTTATCGGGCCTGGCCTGGCTTACCCAGGAAAACGCCAAGAGTGGCGCCGACCCCGAAATTACCACCGAGCAACGCCGCCAGCTGGCGGTCTTGCTGAACACATTCGAAGCGAGTTGATTGCATGGGTATCAGAGTTGATGTGCTGCCGTTGAGCGAAAACACCCCTGGGCAGGGGTGGTTGCGGATCAGCGGCTGGGAAGAGGCCAGCGAAGGTCTGGTGTACTCGGTGCAAAGCAGCCAGACCCGCGATTTCCTGCAGCCTGGAAAACAGTGGAGCAATGTTGCCCACTGGTTCCCGCTGTCGGGCCTGGTTGCGGTGGACGGTGCGCTTCAGGTCCAGGTAGGCCCTGACTTTGTCGACCCCCTGCTGGCCGCCAGCGGCAGCGCCAACTTTCGCTTCGAGCTGAACAACCCGAACCTGGGCGAGAGCGAAGTGACCATGGTTCGCCTGGACAAGCACCTGGTCTCGTCGATTGCCTGGACCGGCGCGAAAGCCCCCGAGCCTGCGCCAGCGCCTGCACCGACGCCTGCACCCGCACCTGTGGCCCGGGTCGAAGCGCCTGCACCGGTGGTCGAAACGCCGGCCATGCCGGAACCTGCGCCAGAACCCACCCAGGCGGCCACGCCGCCGGTTGCCGCGACAAAGATCAATCGCCTGGTATGGCTGCTGCCACTACTGGCACTGATTGTTACCGGAGGCCTCTGGTGGTTCATGCAAAAGCCCGCCATGGTCGATGCCGCACCCGCACCCACGCCGCCCCCACCGGCCCCGCCGACCGAGGCGCAGGCCTGCACGCTGGAAAGCATGCAGAGCCAGCCGGAACTTGCCTTCGTCCAGGCCTGCATCCAGAAGGCACCGGGCAGCGCCGCCCTGCTGGAAGTGATCAACCTGGCCAAGGCCAACAACCACTGTGCGGTCGCCCAGCGCTTGTATGCCAACCGCGCGCAAGGGGGCGACATCGAGATCGCCAGCGCCTATGCCCGCGAGTACGACCCCAAGTACCTCCAGCCAAGCGAGTGCTTCAAGGCACCCGACAACGCCACTGCCGCGTACTGGTATGAAACCATCCTGGCGTTTGACCAGAACAATGCCGAAGCCAAGCAGCGCTTCGAGGAGCTCAAGCAATGAGCCTGCCACTACGCGGCCTGGCCGCTGCCCTGTTGGCCATAAGCCTCAGCCCGGTGGTGCAGGCGGCCGACCAGCCGTTGCTTCAAGCCGGCAAGAAGACCTTGTTCCAGCGCGTGCTGACCACGCCCAGCTGCAAGCTCGGTAGCGCCGCAGGCGATGCCGCCGGTACTGCCCAACCGGCCTTCAGCCGCTTCTACGTTTACGAACGCAGCACCGTGGGCACGCAGGAATGGCTGCGGGTCGGCCCGGACACTCAAGGCAAGAGCATCGGCTGGTTGCCGGGCGATTGCACCGTCGAATGGAAGATGCAACTGACCCTGGCCTTCACCAACCCGGCCAACCGCGACCGCTTGATGTTCTTCAAGGAACGCAGCCAGTTGGAGGGGATCCTCGATGCCCCGGACCCGGTCAGCCAGGTCGCCCCGCTGCGCGCCAAGCTCAAGCAGGGCGCCGATGCGCCCGGCGTCCTGGCCCAGGAACCGGAATACTTCGTCGACCTGCAAAAGAACTTCTACCTGCTGCCAGTGCTCAGTGGCGAAGAGGTGATGACAGAAGAGGGCTTCCGTACCCGTATTCTCAACGTCGCCTCGGTGAGCAAGGCCGACGCCGCCGGCAACGCACCGGCCGCCAACCCTGCCGTTGCCGCCAAGACCCAGATGAAGGCGTTCAGCGCAGCCGTGGTGTTCGTCATCGACTCGACCATTTCCATGGACCCGTACATCGATCGCACCCGCGAGGCGATCAAGCGCGTGTACACGCAGATCGAGAAGGAAAACCTGGGCAAGCAGGTCAAGTTCGGCCTGGTTGCCTACCGTTCCAGCACCACGGCCGTGCCGGGGCTTGAGTACGTGAGCAAGATGTACGCCGACCCCAACACGGTGAAGGACGGTGCCGACTTCATGGCCAAGGTCGCCGACCTCAAGCAGGCCAAGGTTTCGAGCAAAACCTTCGATGAAGACGCCTATGCCGGTGTCATGCATGCGGTGGACAAGGTCGACTGGAGCCAGTTTGGCGCCCGCTATGTGGTGCTGATCACCGACGCCGGGGCCATCGACGGCACCGACAAGCTGTCGGGCACGGGCCTTGGCGCAGAGCAGGTCAAGATCGAAGCCAGCAACCCTGGTGTCGCGCTCTACACTCTGCACCTGAAAACCCCCAGCGGCATGAAGAACCACAGCAGTGCCGAGGCACAGTACCGGACCCTGTCGAACTACCCGGGCACCAACACCTCGCTCTACTACCCGGTCAACGCTGGCGACGTCGAAGCCTTCGGTCGCAAGGTCGACGGTCTGGCGGCCGCGATTACCCAGCAGGTGAAGTCGGCCTACCTGGGCGAAGACGCCATCGGCAGCGCCACCCATGCCAAGGTCGACCCGGGCGAGCAGAAGATGCTCGAAGACGCTGCCCTGATCGGCCACGCCATGCAACTGGCCTACCTTGGCAAGGCCACCGGTACCCAGGCTCCACCGGTGTTCCAGGCCTGGATCAGCGACCGCGACCTGATCAAGCAGAACTTGCCGACCACCGACGTGCGGGTGCTGCTGACCAAGGCCCAGCTCAGCGATTTGAGCGATGTGCTCAAGCAGATCGTCGATGCGGCCAACGAAGGCATGATCTCGCCAAGCGAGATGTTCACCCGCCTGCGTTCGGTGGCCGCGACCATGGGCGCCGACCCGAACCAGCTCAAGCAAGGGTCCACCACCCGCGTGGCCGACCTTGGCGTGCTGGGCGAGTACCTGGAAGACCTGCCGTACCAGAGCGAAGTGCTCAACCTGGATGAAGAAACCTGGAAGGGCCTGGACGGGCTGGCCCAGGAGAAATTCATCCGCAACCTGAGTACCAAGCTGCGCCATTACCAGCGCTACAACGCCGACGTGGACCGTTGGGTAGCCCTGGCGCCCGGCAGCGACAGCCGCGACAACGTCTACCCCGTCCCGCTTGAAATGATGCCCTGAGCCCCATGCTCGATATCAAAGGACTGCTGGTGGTGCGCGGGCAAGGCCCGCACGCCCACCGGGTGAGGCTCGACGCGCTCACGCTGCGCCAAGGGGAGATCTGCGCGATCACCGGGGAAAGCGGCTGTGGCAAGAGCACCCTGCTCGAAGCCATCGGCCTGCTGCTCGCGCCCCAGTCGCTGGGCCACTACCACCTGGGCCCCGAGGCGCTGGATGTCGGCCAGTTGCTGGCCGAAGACCGTCAGCCGCAGCTTGCCGCCGTGCGCTCGCAGCAATTGGGTTTCGTGCTGCAGAACGGTGGCCTGCTGCCGTTCCTGAATGTGCGCGACAACATCCAGCTGCCGCGGCGAATGCTCGGCCTCGGCCACCACAGCCAGGCGGTGGACAAGGCCGTCGAGGCGCTGCGCCTGGGGCCGTTGCTCGACAAGCTGCCCCAGGCCCTGTCGATCGGTGAGCGCCAGCGCGTGGCGTGCGTGCGGGCCATTGCCCATGAGCCGCGCCTGCTGCTGGCCGACGAGCCCACCGCCGCACTGGACCCGAACAACGCCCGGCGCCTGTTCGAGCTATTGCTCAACCTGGTCAGCGAGCTGGGCCTCAGTGCCCTGGTGGTGTCGCACGACTGGCCGTTGATCGAGCAATTCGGCCTGCCGCGCCTGGGCGCAGTCAACGGTGAAGGAGAGACGCGCTTTGAACCCCTGGCATAAGCGCCTCGGCCTGCTGGTCCGGCTGTCATTGGCCGACCTCTGGCACGACCGCAAGGTCACCTTGTGCATGGCCGCCTCCCTGGTGGCGGTGATCGCCCCATTGCTGCTGTTGTTCGGCCTCAAGCACGGGGTGGTCAGCCAGTTGCAGGAGGAGCTGCTGAGCGATCCGCGCAATCTGGAAATCAAGATGCTCAGCAGCGGTCACTACGACCGTGACTGGTTGGAGCGCCTGCGCCAGCAGCCTGAAGTCGCCTTCGCCATTGGCCAGACGCGGTCGCTCAATACCCAGGCCGACCTGCTCGGTGAGCGCGGCCGGTTCGTCGATAACGTCGAGGTGATTCCCACCCAGGCAAACGACCCATTGCTCAAGTCGCGCCTGAGTGCCCTTGAGGGCGACCAGGTAATTCTCAGTGCCCGCGCCGCCGAACGCCTGTCGGCCAAGGCGGGCGACAGTGTGCGCCTGCGCGTTGCCCGGCGCCTCGACAGCGTCAACGAGCGCGGTGAGCGCACCTTGCAGGTGCTGGCGGTGCTGGAGCCGGCGCGCTTTGCCCGTCCTGCGGCGTTCGTCAGCCCCGAGCTGCTGCTGGACCTGGAGTACTACCGCGATGGCTATCAGGTAGCGGGCCTTGGCGGCGTCACCGGCAAACCCATGGATGGTGTGAAGGTCGGCTATGCCCGCGCCCGGTTGTATGCCCGCGATATCGACAGCGTCGAAGCGCTGGAGCGCTGGCTCAATGGGCAGCGCATCGAAACCAGCAGCCGATTGGCCGAGATCGACAGCGTCAAGGCGATCAATCATGTACTGGGGCTGATCTTCGGAGTCATTGCCGGGGCGGCCCTGATCGGTTGCATCGCCTCGCTGGTGGGGGCGTTCCTGGCCAACATCGACCGTAAGCGGCGCAACCTGGCCGTACTTCGGCTACTTGGGTTCGGCAGCGCGGCAGTGGCCGGTTATGTGGTGCTGCAAGCGTTGCTGCTCAGTGTTGTCGGCTACCTGGGCGGGCTTGGCAGCTACTTCGTTGGCAGCCTGCTGTTCGACCATCTGCTGGGTAGCAGCCAGGCCACCGGCACCTTCGTTTGTCACATCACCGTCTGGCATGGCCTGGTGGCCTTGTTCCTGGCCTTTCTGGTCGCAGTCCTGGTCGCCTTGATCGGTGCCCTGCGGGCCATCAGCATTCAACCTGCGGAGAGTTTGCGTGAGCTTTAAAGCCTGCTGCCGTCTTCTATTCGTACCTCTTGGTTTCGGCTACCTGCTCAACGCTTCGGCCGCGGCCTGGGACGAAAAGCACTACAACCCGATGCCCGAGGCCGATGACGTGGTGCTGCCAATGCCCTGCGAAGGCGCGATGGTGTTTCGCAAGGTGCTGATCCCGCTGGCCGACCCGCTGGATGACTACCCGATCAATATCGGCCAGGACAGCGCCGAGTTCGGCTATGTGGAGCAGACCCGACCGGCCTTTATCGCCGGCAGCTTTACCAGCGGCAAGGGCGACAAGTCTCGCTACTACTTGATGGCCAAGTACGAGATGACCCAGCTGCAGTACAAGGCCCTGATGGACGAAAGCTGCCCTGCCCCGTCCAACAAGCTGCGCCTGCCGGTGGTGTCGGTCAGTTGGCTGGACGCCCTGCAGGCGGCCGACAAGTACAACCGCTGGCTGCGCGCCAATGCCGCCGCCAAGCTGCCCAGCGAAGATGGCGCCCAGGGCTTTTTGCGCCTGCCTACCGAGACCGAATGGGAGTTCGCGGCCCGGGGTGGCCTGCAGGTCAGTACCGCCGAATTTCGTGACGGTCGCTACCCCATGCCCGAGGGCTTGAATGCCTACGAATGGTTTGCCGGCGCGCAATCGGCCAATGGCAAGTTGCAGCTCAGCGGCCTGCTCAAAGCCAACCCACTGGGCCTGCACGACATGCTCGGCAACGCCAGCGAGATGATGTTCGAGCCCTTCCGCCTGAACAAGCTGGATCGCCAGCACGGCCAGGCAGGTGGCTATGTGGTGCGCGGTGGCAACTACCTGACCGCCGAAGGCCAGTTGCGCACCGCGCTGCGCCAGGAGGAGCCCTACTACAACGACCAGGGCCCGGTGAGCAAGAAAACCAATGGCCTGCGCCTGGTCCTGGTGTCACCGACCCTGACCTCCCGCGAGCGGGTCAAGAGCATCGAGAAGAGCTGGGGCACGCTGGGCAACGATCAACCGTCGAGCAATCCCAAAGACAAAGGCACCGTCAAAGCCCTGGAAGACCTGGCATCCAGTGTCGAGGACCAGGGCTTGAAGGATCAGCTCAAGACCGTGGAAAACCAGCTGCGCGCCAGCAACCAGCAACAGCAGGAAGCCCGTGACCAGGCGATCCGCGCCAGCCTGAACCTGGGCGCCTTCCTGTGCACCAAGATGCTCGATGACGGCCAGTACCTGGACTTCTTGCAGAAGAATTACGCCGCCAACTGCAACGCCGGTGAAGAAGACCCGACCTGCGGCATGCGCAAGACCAAGCTGGACGAACAAAACGACCGCCTGCACAAGCTCAGCCGCTACTACGCAAGCTCCCTGGTGGACGCCGGCTCGCTCTACGGCCAGGCCCTGCTGGAGGCTCAGGTTCCAGTGCTCGAAGGGGTACTGACGGCCAACAGCAACCTCAGCGAACTGGCGCCCTACCTCAAGACCCACTGGGCCAACCAGGCGGCGTTCCTGAAGACCCAGAAAATCGACATCAACGCCTGGCTTAACAGCTGCAAGGCCGTGACCCACTGAACCCACAGCGAACAAGGAAAGCGAACGTGAACATGAACAAGCCAGGTATTACCCGGGTGTGGATTGGCCTGATGATGGCGCTGAGCCTGGTACTGAGCGGTTGCGCCAGCACCGGTAGCCCGTTCACCAAAGACACGCCAGGCACCGCTGACCCGCGCCTGACCGAAAGCACCGACGCCAAGTTCTTCAGCGCCTCGGGCTACCAGGCCTGCGCCGTTGCCGCCGCCGGGGGCATTCTCATCTGCACCTTGTCCGATTCGGGCAACAAGGTGGCCTGTGCCGCCGCAGCCGGCCTTGCCGCCTGTGGCGTGGCCATGGGCGCCAACTACTATCTGGACGACCGCCGCGCCAAGTACGCCGACACCACCCAGCGCCTCAACGTGATGACCAGCGACGTGCAGAAAGAGACCGCAAAGGTCGCCGAGCGCACCAACACCCTGCAGCGGGTGATCAATGACGACAAGCAACAGATCGCCGACATCCAGCGCGCCATCAAGGCCAAGTCGGTCGACAAAGCCAAGGCCCAGCTGGACATCGCCAACATCGACAAGAACATCACCCTGATGCGCAAGGACCTGAGCAACATGCGCTCGCGCGTCACCGAGTTCGAGAAGGTCGCCCAGGCCGAGCGCAACAGCGGCTCCAGCCAGGCCGAGGTGCAGAAGGTCGAAGCCGAAATCGCCAAGATGAACAACAAGGTCGCATCGCTGCAGCAGGAGGTCGATGGCCTCTACAACCAGCGCTCGGCAATCACCCTGGGCTGAGGACATTCCATGTTGGTACGAATCGGCCTTAGCGCCCTGATGCTGACCACCCTGGCCGGCTGCACCACCACCGCCTCGCAGTGCAACGCCTCCGACAGCAGCGCCAGCCTGGTCAGCAAGCTCAATTGCGACTACGGCGGCGGCTATGCCGAGCAGGTGCACAACAGCGAACAGGAGCTGGTCGCCGCTCGCGAGCAGAACCGCCAGTTCAACCAAGTCTTTGACGAGCTCAGCGCCCTGCAGGCATCCACCCGCCAGGACCTGGCTACCCAGCAGCGTCAGCAGGCCAACCTTGAGAAGTCGCTCAACGGTTTGCTGAGTACGCTCAAGGCCCGGCACGCAAACAAGGGCGACGTGCAGCAGCAGATTGCCGGGCTGGAAAAACAGCTCAAGTCTGCCCAGAGCGCCCCGGCTAGCAATGCCAGCAACGCCCAGGTCGAAGCTCGCAAGCAGCAACTCAAGGCACTGCAGCAGCAGGTCAGTCGCCTGCAGTTGAGTCTGGGTTACGAGTAAGCCCCCTCTCGGCAGCTTCGGCTGCCGATCTTTTTTCAGGACATCACCATGCAACGGGTTACCCGTGATGCCGGGCCGGACCACCACGGCCTGGCCGCGCTCGTACAGACAGTCGCGATCATCACCAAGCACTTTCCCCCCAGCGTTGCCCAGTTGTATGCCCTCCCGCGTACGGGCAAGGACGGCGCGCGGGAATGGTGGACGGAGCTGGAGGGGCAGCCGCGTTCATATGGCGAGCTAGGCGCCGAACAGCAAGCGGCGTTGTTGAGCCTGTACGAGCAGCGCCAGGATGCCCTGCGCCAGCTGGCGGGCGAGCTGGACAGCCGTGGCCAGGCCAGTGACGCGTCGGCCTTGCGCCGCCTTATCGGCCCGGCCGATCTGAACAACCTCTACAGCGTCAACGGCTACCCGTTGCTGGTGCGCTGGGGTGAGCCTGCAGCCGTGGCACCACCGCCAGCGGCCAGGCCTGTGGCCAGGTCCCGCCGCAAATGGATCTGGCTGCCGTGGTTCCTGCTGCCATTGCTGGCGTTACTGGCCCTGCTGGCGGCGTTGTGGTTCGGCTGGCCCTACCTGCAACGCTGGTTGCACAGCGAGCCGGCAAAGCCCTTTGCCTGCGTCAAGGATCCCCAGGTACAACCACCGCAGCTATCGGTGGTACTGGATACCTCAGGCTCCATGCAACTGAGTGTCGACGCCACGCTCGAGGACGAAAAATGGTTCTTCGAGAACCAGGACAACCCAGAGCGGGATCTTGAACGCCTGTCCCGCATCACCCACGCCCCGCTGCGCATGGAGGTGGCCAAACAGTCGCTGACGCAGATGGTCAACGACCTGCACCCTGCCATCGACATGCGCATCGTGACCTTCGACGGCTGCCGCACGCCGGTAGACCACGGCGTGTTCAACCTTGCCCAGCGACCCGCGTTGATCCAGGGCATCCAGGGGCTGGTGGCCAACGATGGTACGGCGCTGAGCGCCAGCCTCGAGGCGGCCGCGCGCAGCATGGATGGTCGCGAGCGCGATGGCGTGATCGTGATGTTCGTCGACGGCGCGGACGGTTGCGGCCAGAACGTCTGCGACGTGGCGCAACGCATTGCCCGCGAGCAACCGCGGCTCAAGGTCAACCTGATCAACATCAGCAACAACAGCCTGGCCGACTGCATCGCCGACAGCACCGGGGGCCGGGTGTATTCGGCAAACAATGCTTCGCAGCTGGCGGTGGCCCTGGAAGGGGCCAGCCAGGATGTGTCTGGCACTGCCAAGTGCGACTAGGGAATCGAAACCATGCAACGAGTACTGCGCGATACCCAGGCCAACCAGGACGCCGCCGAGGCGCTTGAACAGACAGTGGGGCTCATACGCCAGCACTTTCCGCCCAGCATCGCCCACCTCTACGCCACACCGCGCCAGGGCAGCAATGGCGTGCTGGAATGGTGGACGGCGCTGGAAGGCCAGCCGCATCTCTACGCCAGCCTCGAGCGCCAGCAACAGGCCGTGCTGCTGCAGCGCTATGAAGAGCGTCAGGCAGCGGTCCAGCAGTTGGCCCGGGAACTCGAGCGACGCGGTCAGGGTGCGGCTGCCCAAGCGCTGGCCAGGCTGATCGGCGCCCCGGACCTGAACAACCTGTACAGCATCAATGGCGAGCCGCTGGTGGTGCGCTGGGGCCAGCCACAACCGGCGCAGGCACCGATTGCACCCAAAGCGCCTGCGCCGCCCATGGCCGCGCCCAGGCCCGCCCCCGCACCGCCGCCGCCCCTCCCGGTGCCTCCCCGCCGCCCGCTGGTGCTGTGGCCCTGGCTGCTGGGCCTGTTGCTGCTCGCCCTGCTGTACGGGCTGTACCTGGGGTGGCCGTGGTTGCGCCAACTGTGGATAACCTTTACCCCACAAGCCCAGATCTGTACGCCGGGCGGCAACTCCCAGGCCTCGGAGTTTGCCGTGGTGCTCGACACCTCGGGGTCGATGGACGAGCGAATCCGGATCAAGCGCGAAAACGAGGCGTGGTACATCACCTTGCTGCGCCAGGTGCCGCTGGTGGAGGAGTTCTTGCCGTATGACACCAACCAGCGAGTCTCGCGCATGGATGTCGCCAAAAGCTCGCTCACGACCGTGATCCAGAACCTGCATCAGGGCATCGATATGCGCCTGGTGACCTTCGATGGTTGCCGCACGCCGGTGGATCATGGGGTGTTCGACCCCAGCCAGCGTGGCGAACTGACCCAGCGCATCAGTCAGTTGCAGCCCCAGGGCGGGACCGCGCTGGGCATCAGCCTGGAAGCGGCCGCAGCGAGAATGAACGGCCGTAACCGCGATGGGGTGATCATCATGTTCGTCGACGGCAGTGACAGCTGTGGGCAAAGCGTGTGTGCGGTGTCGCGCCAGATCGCCGAGCAACAACCGCGCTTGCGTATCAACATCGTCAACATCAGCGCAAGCTCCGGCTCCAACTGCGCGGCAAAGAACACCGGTGGCCGGGTGTACACCGCCAACGATGCCGCCGCCGTGGCAGCCGCGTTGCAAGAGGCCAGCCAGGAAGTTTCCAGCGCGTCGGGGTGCAATTGAGGCAAAATACAGCGGACTGATTCGCATTCGCCAATCAGTCCGCTGGAATTCCTCTACACGAGAAGGATCTTTATGAAGCGCCTCGCTTTGACCCCGACCCGACTGGTCGGGCTGCTGTGCTGTTTGCTGATGCTCAACCTGGCCCAGGCCAACGATGACGGCACCGACCCCTCTGTCACCATTGAAAAGGACATTCAACGCACCACCGTTGCCGCCGACGGCAGCTATGAGACCACGCAGGAGCTGGTCAGCCTGATCAACGAAGAGCGCGCAATCCAGTACCGCGCCCAGCATTCGCTGTATTACAACCGCACCCTGGAAACCCTCGAGGTACTCCAGGCCTATACCCAGAAGCCCGACGGCCGCAAGGTTGTGGTCGGCCCCGAGCAAATCAAGGAACAACAGGAGCAACAGTCGGCGCAAGCACCGATGTTCCACGACAGCCTGGTCAAGGTGGTGATCTTCCCCGAGGTGGCGGTGGGTGATCGGCTGGTGCTGAGCGTCAAGAAACAGCGCAAGACGCCGCTGTTTCCCGGCCAGTTCGAAGACCTGACAATGCCTCAGTTCCACCCGACCAAACAGTTCACCCAGATCTACGATCTGCCGGCAGACTTCAAGCTGCATGCCGACGCCAGAGGCTTCAAGGCCACGCCACCCAAGACTACTGGCGGACGCACCGTGTACCAGTGGGACTACGTGCAGGGCGACAATGCCCGTGTCGAATTGGGCGCCGTAGCGTACTCGGACTACGGCAAGTACCTGGCCGTTTCGACCTTCGCTGACTACAGCGCTTTCGCCAAGGCCTACGCCGCGCGGGCCACACCCGAAGTCACCCCGGCCATCCGTGAACTGGCCCACTCGCTGACCGCCAAGCTCGACAACCCACGGGACAAAGCCCTGGCGCTGGGCGACTGGGTGCGCCGCAACATTCGCTACGTGGCGGTGTACATCGGCGCCGGTGGCGTGGTGCCCCATGCCGCCGATACCGTACTGAGCAATCGCTATGGCGACTGCAAGGACCATGTCGCCCTGCTCGAAGCCCTGCTGGCCGCAGTGGACATCGACAGCACCCCGGCGCTGGTCAACCTGGGCAATGCCTTTGCGCTGCCCAAGGTAGCCACCCTGGGGGTGATCAACCATGTGATCACCTACATCCCGAGCCTGGACCTGTACCTGGACTCCACTGTCGAATCCATCGCCAGCGGCTACCTGCCGGTGCCGGTGCTGGACAAACCCACCCTGCTGGCCCGCACTGGCACCCTGGGCCACACCCCGGCCAGGCAATTGAGCAAGGTGCAAAACAGCACCACCTTCACCGTGACCGGCAGTGGCGCAGCCGACTTCCAGCATGTCTCGAGGATCGACGGCTGGGCGGCAGAGCTGAACCGTTGGGGCGTTCGCAACATGACCCCGGCCCAGCGCGACCTGATGGTCCAGCAGATCCTCGCCTCCTACGGCCAGACCGGTAGCGGCAAGACCAGCAGCGACGACCTCAACGGCAGCGGTGCCTTCGAAATCCAGATAACCGGTCGCAGCGAGAACCTGGCCAACCTGCCAGGTCCGATCGGCGTGCCGACCCTCACCAGCCTGGCCGGTGGCATCGCCCAGAACGTGTTCGGCTTTGTCGCCGAGAAACAACGCACCCAGCCCTTCACCTGTATCTCGGGTGTGACCGAGGAGCAGGCCCGCTACGAATTCCCGGCGGATGTGAAGATTCTGGCCGCGCCCAAGACGGTGACCCTCAAGGACGAGTTCATTGACTACTCCGCCGAGTACACCCAGCAGGGCAACAATGTGGTGGTCAAGCGCCGCATGGACTTCCACTACCCCAAGGCGGTCTGCAGCATTGCCGACTACGAGAAGATGAGGCCTGTGGTAGACGCCATGCTCAATGACCTGAACAGCCAGGTGATCGTGCACAAGGGCTGAACCAAAGGCCCCGCCGGGTCGAGTGACAACCCGGCGGGGCAGCGCGATTGCCGGCCATGACGTTTTTCAATCGGGTCGATGCCGCTTTCTCCCTTGCCGTAGGGCCATCTGTACACGATTCTGTAGGTATCTGCCGTCATCAACTCCCAGCATTGCAGAGGCCTCTATGAAAACCGTGGCACAGCTTCTTAAAACCAAAGCCCAGCAGCACCATCAGGTTCATACCATTGGCCCAAACCAGATGGTGCTCGATGCGCTGAAGTTGATGGCCGAGAAGAACGTCGGCGCCCTGCCGGTGGTCGAGGGCGGGCATGTAGTGGGGATCGTCAGTGAGCGCGACTATGCGCGCAAGATGGTGCTCAAGGGTCGCTCATCGGTCGGCACGCCTGTCAGCGCGATCATGAGCGCGCCGGTGATCACGGTGGACCCGCACCAGAACATCGAGTACTGCATGAACATGATGACCAACAGCCACCTGCGTCACCTGCCGGTGGTAGAGAACGGCGAGCTGCTGGGCCTGCTGTCGATCGGTGACCTTGTCAAAGAAGCCATCGCCGAGCAGGCCAACATGATCCTGCAGCTGGAACAGTACATTCGCGGCGATTGATGCGCCGCGACGCCCTCAGCGGTATTCGCCCTCCAGCTCGTCGAGCTGGTGGTCGAAGCTGCGCAGGCGGGCCGACCAGGTGTACACCAGCACTTCCAGGTCGCGGTTGAGCACCGCACCACCACGACCGCTGCTTTGCTGTGAATCGCACAAGTCCAATTGATACCGCTCGCGGGCCATCGCCGTCGCAACGGTGGACAGCTCTCGGGCGTTGTCCAGCCAGTGACGGCGCAGGTCATGGGTTTCCTTGTCCAGCTCCCGGCACTGACGTTTCAGGGCTTCGAGGCTTTGCTCCAGAGGCGTGCCTTCAAGCTCGCCCATGACTTCCTGGAACGTGCGCCCCGGCTGCCAGTAGCTGCCCCAGAAGTAGCGGTCGAACACGGTCTCGACCCGGCGCAAGGCCACCTTGGTATTCCAGATGGCGACCAGCGTGCGCCCCTGGGCCAGTTGGCGCTTGCTGACCCGCAACTGCTGCCAGGCAATCCAGGCCAGCGCGGTCAAGGCCAGCGCTCCGATCACGCCCCCGGCGGCATAGAGGAACACCATCGCCTGATGCAGTTGGTAAGTCTGTTTGACACCATAGAAATAACCGACGGTCAGCAGACCCAAGGCTGTTACGGCACACCAGAAACCGACGGCATAGGGATCTTTCATTGGCGCTATCCCCCTGTTGTTTTTTTCTGAGCATAGCAACGCCGAACGCCGGTATCAGGTGCCGCTCAGCGTTTATTTCGCAGCGCCTCGTTAAGCTGGTCGAACATCACCGCCCAGTCGGCATCTTCGGTCACGCTCTCCTGCAAAAAGGCCTTCTGGGCCGGTGTCCAGAACGGCGCATCCACCAGTTTTATGTCGCCCTTGAGGGGTGAATGGCTGGTAATGAACTGGTCGATACCGACAGGATCGTCGGGCAGGCCCAGCTGTTTGAACAATTCCGAGAACTTATGGTTGGGTGCTTCCATGGGGTCGCTCCTTAGGGCCAGGCCGGGCATCCACGACGCCAGCCTGGCAGTGGGTTGATCATCAGCAAACCTCGCGCACTTCGGCGTTCGGCACCAGTTTCAGGTACTGCGTCATGTTCATGTGGATCAGGTGGTCGTGATCGCCAGCCTCGACATAGATATCGCCCTGGCGGGTCAGGGTCGGGTCGACCAGCATCTTGATCGAGTAGGCATCCCCCATCGCCGGAATGGCGCCGCGTTCGCAATCGCCAAACAGGTGGGGCAGGTTGCTTTCCGAGGTCATGTGCCACTGGCCGGTGGCCTGTACCTTGCTCATGTCCAGGTGGCGGTTGGCGGGCAGCACGGCCATCAGGTAATTGCCATGGCGGTCGTCGAGCATGACCGACTTGGCCACCCGCTCGGCGGGCACCCCCGCCATGCGTGCCGACTCCAGGCTGGTGGATGAGTGCGCGTGAGGAACGATGTCGTAGTCGCAGCCAGCCTTGTCCAGGCACTGCTGCAGCGTTTTTGCCATACGCATGATGCACCTCCGGTTGTAGCCCCCCACTTCTGAAGTTTAGGCCGTGCTGCCTGAGGCAGCGGACTAAACTTATTGGACACGCACAAACCGGGTGAATTCAGGTGATCGCTCGTTGGTGTCGATACCTGCTACTGCTGTTGTGGCTCGGCGGGCTTGCGGGCAGCCAGGCTGCGTCCGGCCAGCCGGTGCTGGTACTGAGCATCGACGGCGCCATTGGTCCGGCCAGTGCCGATTATCTGGTGCGTGGCCTGGACCACGCCAAGACCGCGCAGGCGCAATTGGTGGTGATCCGCCTCGACACCCCGGGCGGGCTGGACAGCTCGATGCGCGAGATCATCAAGGCAATCCTCGCCAGCCCCGTACCGGTGGCAAGCTTTGTCGCCCCTGGCGGCGCCCGGGCCGCCAGTGCCGGCACCTACATCCTGTATGCCAGTCATGTCGCGGCCATGGCCCCGGGCACCAACCTGGGCGCCGCCACACCGGTGCAGATCGGCGGCCTGCCCGGCGCCCCCAAGGACCCGGCCGCCCCGCCGGCGGCACCGACCGGCGACAAGCAACCCGCGCCGAACGAACAGGACACCCTGACGCGCAAGCAGGTCAACGATGCGGCCGCCTATATCCGCGGGCTGGCCCAACTGCGCGGGCGCAACGCCGACTGGGCCGAGCAGGCGGTACGTGAAGCCGTGAGCCTGCCGGCGAGTGAAGCCTTGCGCCTGAAAGTGATCGACCGGGTGGCCAACGACCTGCCCGATCTGTTGCGCCAGCTCGACGGCAAGTCCCTGGAGGCGGCCGGACAAACAGTGCTGCTCGATACCGCCAGCGCACCGCTGATCGAGCGCCAGCCCGACTGGCGCACACGGCTGCTGGCGGTTGTCACCAACCCAAGCGTGGCGCTGATTCTGATCATGATCGGTGTGTACGGCCTGATGTTCGAGTTCATGAGCCCAGGTTCCGGCGTGGGCGGGGTGATTGGCGGTATCTGCCTGCTGCTGGCCTTGTATGCCTTGCAACTGCTGCCGGTGAGCTATGCCGGTATCGGGCTGATTCTGCTGGGCGTGGCCTTCATGATTGCCGAAGCGTTCATGCCCAGTTTTGGCGTGGTCGGCTTTGGCGGCATCGTCGCCTTCGTGGTGGGTGCGGTGATCCTGATGGACACCGACGTCCCCGGTTTCGGTATCCCCTTGCCGTTGATCCTGTTCCTGGCCGTGCTTTCGGCGCTGCTGCTTGGCGGCGTGCTGGGCATGGCCATGAAAGCGCGCAGGCGCGCGCTGGTCAGCGGTGATGCCGGGCTGGTGGGAAGCCTTGCCACGGTCATGGCGGTGAACGACAGCGACCCGTTCATCGGGTCCGTCCAGGCACAGGGTGAGCAATGGCAGGCCCAGTGCCAGACGCCATTGCAGGTGGGGCAACGCGTCCGGGTGATCTCTCGCAAGGGCGTACTTCTGGACGTCAGCGCCGCGGCGCAAGGAGACTGAGCATGTTTTTCGAACTGGGCTTCGGCGCACTGCTGGCATTGACCGCAGTGCTGTTGCTGTCGGCGTTTCGCATCCTTCGCGAGTACGAGCGGGGCGTGGTGTTCCAGCTCGGCCGCTTCTGGCGGGTCAAGGGGCCGGGGCTGGTGCTGCTGATTCCGGGTATCCAGCAGATGGTCCGGGTGGACCTGCGCACCGTGGTGCTGGATGTGCCGCCGCAGGACGTGATCACCCGCGACAACGTCTCGGTGAAGGTCAACGCGGTGATCTACTTTCGCGTGCTCGACCCGCAGAAGGCGATCATTCAGGTCGAGGACTTTCTCACGGCCACCAGCCAACTGGCCCAGACCACCTTGCGCGCGGTGCTGGGCAAGCATGAATTGGATGAGCTGCTGGCCGAACGCGAACGCCTGAACCTCGACATTCGCCAGGTGCTCGACGCCCAGACCGACGCCTGGGGGATCAAGGTGGCCAATGTCGAAATCAAGCATGTCGACCTCAACGAGTCGATGATTCGCGCCATTGCCCGCCAGGCCGAGGCCGAACGTGAACGGCGGGCCAAGGTGATCCATGCCGAGGGTGAGCTGCAGGCATCGGAGAAGCTGATGCAGGCGGCCGAAATGCTCGGGCGCCAGCCGGGAGCCATGCAACTGCGCTATATGCAGACCTTGGGCAGCATCGCCGGGGACAAGTCGTCGACCATCGTGTTTCCGTTGCCGATCGAGATGCTCAAGGGGTTTATGGACAAGTGAGCTGATTGCGCAGGCCTGGGGGACTGGTGGTAGGCATCGCGGGGCAAGCCCGCCCCTACCAACCGCCGCCTAGCGCCAGGAACAACCCGATCTGCCCAATGGCCACCTGGGTATTGGCCATCGCCAGTTGCGAGCGCATGTCGGTGTAGGTGCGCGTCGCCTGCAGGTCGGCCAGGAACGATTCGCGCCCGGCCTTGTAGAAGCGGTGGGTCTGGTCGGCCGCCAGTTGCGCCGAACGCTCGGCATCGGCCAGCGCGTCGCGGCGCTGCAGCAATGCGCTGTACGTGGCCAGGCTGGTCTGGGTCTCGCGGATGGCATTGAGCACCACGCCGTCAAAATGCGCCAGCGCCGCCTGGGTCGAGGCCTCGGCCTGGCGGATACGGGCCCGTGAGCCATTGGTCGGCACAGTCCAGGTCAGCAACGGGCCAAAGCCCCAGCGGTTGGTCGCAGGTTCGCCAAGGTTGTCCAGAATACCGATGGTGCCCACCTGGGCGCCGATGCTGATGTCCGGGTACAGCTGGCCGGTGGCCACGCCGATGGTCGCGGTGGCCGCCGCCAGGCTGCGTTCGGCCTGGCGGATATCCGGCCGGCGCTTGAGCAGGGCGGCGCCATCACCCACGGGCAATACCTGGGCAATATGCGGAAGCTCCGCACACTCGGCAGTGCCGGCCGGCAACTGGTCAACCGGCTTGGCCAACAGCATCGACAGCGTGTACAAGCCAGCTTCCCGCGCAGCCTGGTAACGGGGCAGCTCGGCGCGCAGCGACTTGAACTGGGTCTGCGACCGGGTCACCTGGGTTTCATCGCCACGCCCGGCGTCGCGCAGGCGCTGGGTGAGGGTCACGCTTTGCTCCTGCAGGTCCAGCGACGCGCGGGCAATATGGTATTCCTCGTTGGCCGCGCACACCTGGGTGTAGGCGCGCACCACGTCGGCCACCAGGGTGATGCGGGCGGTATCAGCCGCGGCCTGGGTAGCATCGGCATTGGCCTGGGCGGCTTCGACACCGCGCTTGAGGGTACCCCACAGGTCGAACTGGTAGGAGGCACTGATAATGGCCTCGCCGATATTGGCCACCGGCACTTTCTCGGGCTGCAGGAAGGCCTCGCCAGACTCCTGCAAGCGCTGGGCACCGAGCTTCACGCCACCGTTGAGGCCACCCTGGGATTCGGCCACTTCAACCTGGGCGCGGGCACGGGCGATGTTGGCGGCCGCTACGCGCAGTTCGGTGTTGGCGGCCAGGGCCTGGTTGACCAGGCTGTCGAGCCGCGGGTCCTTGTACAGGTGCCACCAGTCCCGGGGCACCGGCGCAGACACCACACTGTTGGCATCCTGGCGCAGCGCACCCTGCAGGTCGGGGCGCTGGACGGCCGCATTCTCGGGCACCTTGTAGTCCGGCCCGACCATCTGGCAAGCCGACAGCATCAGGCTCAGGCCCAGCAGCGACAGGCGTTTCATTGATATTTACCGTCGATGATCGACACGGTCGCGGTACGCCCGGCGATCATGCGAAAGTCAGCCGGCACTTCGTCGAAGGCGATCCGTACCGGAATACGCTGGGCCAGGCGCACCCAGCTGAACGCCGGGTTGACGTTGGGCAGCAGGTTGGCGCCGCTGCTGCGGTCGCGGTCTTCGATGCCGGCGGCAAAACTCTGCACATGGCCGCGCAAGCGAGCGTTGTCGCCCATCACGCGGATATCCACAGCCTGACCGATATGGATGCCTGACAGCTTGGTTTCTTCGAAGTAGCCATCGACGTGGTAGGAGTTGCTGTCGACCACCGAGAGCACCGGCTTGCCCGCGCTGACGAATTCATGGGGCCGTGGCGCGCGGTCGTTGAGGTAGCCGTCCACCGGGCTGCGCACCACCGAGCGGTCCAGGTTCAACTGCGCGGCGTCCACGGCCACCTGCGCCTCGGCCAGCGCCGATTGGGCCCGTGCTTCGCGGGACTGGCTCTCTTCCAGTTGTTCCTGCGCCACCAGGTTACCCAGGCCACGGTTACGGCGGGTTTCCCGGCTGGCCTGGGCCAGGGTTTCCTTGCGCTCGGCCAGGCTCGCCTGGGCATGACGCAGGGCCAGCTTGAAGCGGTCCTGGTCGATGGTGAACAACACGTCGCCGCGCTTGACCACCTGGTTGTCGTGCACCTCGACCTTCTGAATCAGCCCGGACACGTCGGGGGCGATCTGGATCACGTCGGCGCGGATGTGCCCGTCCCGGGTCCAGGGGGCGAACATGTAGTACATGACCATCTGCCAGACCAGTACGGTCGCCAGGGTCACTACCAGCAGGGTCAGGACCACGCGGCCCAGGGTAAACAAGGGTTTTTTCATGGCAGCATCAGGTTTCGGCAAAAGTGGTCGACCGTGCCGAGCAGCACGGCGTAAAGCGCAACGTTGAACAACGCCCGGTGCCAGACCAGGCGGTAGAAATGCATACGGGTGAGCACGGCGTGCACCCCGAGAAACAACAGGTAGGTCAGTACCATCATCACCAGCAGCGTGGGCAGAAAGACCCCGCTGATATCCAGCTCACCGATCACAGGGGCGCTCCATCGATGCCATAGGGTAGTTGCGGCTGATCGTCGGAGGGCTCCAGCACCACCTCGACGCCAGGCAGCAGCGCCAGGCGCAAGCCGCTCAAGGCATGCAGCAGGTGCACACGGGCTTCGGCGCTGTCGGCCAGGTCATTGAGGTTGAGGGCACGGCGGGCCCGTTCCATGCTCTGCAGCAGCACAGGGGGCACATGCAGGCGGCGGCGGGCGTCCAGGCAGGCCTGGAAGTGTTCGCCCACCTCCTCCACCACCTGCGCCAGCAACTGCCGTGGCTGTTCGCCGACCCGTGGCATGTAGGCCAGCAAGTCGAGCAGGTTCAGGCCGGCGCGCAGGTCACGCAGGGCGGTACCAGTGTCCTGGCCGGTCTGGATCAGGCGCGGCAGGTGCTGCATCAGCCGATCGAGCATCTGCACGCCCAGGCGCCGGTGCTCGGCCAGGGTCGCCGGGCGAGTCATGCCGACGATGTCGCGCCAGCTGAAACGGGTCAGGCGCTTGGCCGCCAGCTCCACGCCGAACGGGCGCATCACCAGGGTCCAGATAAAGGCGAACAGCAGCCCCACCGGCCCTGCCAGGTTGGAGTTGACGAAGGTCAGGAAGTTGGCGTCGTAGGCACCCTGGATGCTGATGAACGAGGCGGTGTTGACGATGGTCAGCAAGGTGCCGAGGTAGAACTGCGGCTGTACCGTCAGGGTACCCACGCAAATGAAAGGCACCGCAAAAGCCAGCACCAGCATGGGGAAGTCGTGCAGGTTGGGCAACACCAGGAACAGGTAGAGGCTGGCAAAGACCACCGATGCGGCCGTCCAGAAAAAGAACCGATAGATTTGCGGTGCAGGGTCATCCATGGCGGCGAAGAAGCTGCAGGCCACGGCGGCGAGAATCACCGCGCTGCCGCCCTCGTTCCAGCCCGAGAGAATCCACAAGGTGGTGGCCGCGATGATAGCGGTGACGGTGGAGAATACCGAGTAGAGCATCAGCCCACGGTCGAAGAACGGCGTCAGCCGGCCCAGGCGCCAGTGCCGGTACACCGCACGCCAGGGCGACAGGTCTTCATTGCGAATGGCATGCTGCAGGCTGCAGCAGTCCTGCCAGAGATCGACCCATTCGGCCAGGCGGTACAACGCGTTGGACAACAACAGCGAGGCGCGCTCGTCGAGGTCTGCCGCGCTGGGCTGCAAGTGTTCGAGCTGTGCGCGCAAGGTCGACCAGCGGCTTGGCGTGGCATCGCTGGCCGTGTTCTTGAGCCACTCGCGCGCCTGTTCCAGCACCGGCTTCAGCTGTTCGGCCTGCGCCGGCGCGCGGGCTTCCAGGGCCAGCAAGGCATCGTCCAGGGCATCGACCACCGGCAACAAGTGGATCATCCGCCCGCGCAGCTCGCGGGCGTTTTTCACCGTCTGCGGGCGGGCACCTTCGTGGGACAGCTGGCCAATCATCAGCTCCAGCGTATTGAAGGTAGCGACCATCGATGCACGCAGGCTGCCGACGGACTCGGGCGAGGCCGTGCGGGCAAGAAAGGTGTCGCTGTAGCGGATGGCTTCGTTGAACCAGTTGCCCGTCGCGCCCACCACCACCGGGGTCAGCCGGCGCGGCCAGAAGATGGCCCCGACCACGGCGGCACAGACGATACCCAGGCAGATTTCCTGGGCCCGGGACGAGGCGATGTCGAACACCCTCAGCGGGTCATCGACCACGGGCAGGGCGATCATCGGCAAGGTGTAGCCGGCCAGCATCAGCGCGTAGCTGTTGGCGGTACGCAGGTGCAGCGAAAGGAACAGCAAGGTGCCGGTCCACAGGGCGATGGCCACGGTCAGCAGCACCGGCGTCTGTACCAGCAACGGCACCAGAAAAACAGCCCCCGCCGCCCCCAGCAGGGTACCCATGGCACGGTACAGCGCCTTGGAACTGGTGGGGCCGACAAAGGGGCTGGAGACGATGTACACCGTGGCCATGGCCCAATAGGGCCGAGGCAGTTGCATGAGCAAGGCGATGTACAGGGCGATCATCGAGGCGGTGAAGGTACGTACGCCGTAGAACCAGTCGCGGGCCGGTGGCAGGGTGCTGAAGAAACCTTTCATGACGGTACACCCGGGGTACGTTGGGCCGCAGTCTCAAAGGCGCGCAATACGCGCAGGGTGGCCAGCAAGTCGGCTTCTTCGATGCCTTGCAGAACCTCGCGACGCAGGCGCACCAGTTCGCCTTCGATAGCCTCGGCCAGCACACGGCCGCTTGGCGTCAGGCTCAAGGCCTTGGCGCGGCGATCCACCGGATCACTACTTCGGCAGACGAACCCGGCGTTGCACAGCTGATCGAGCAGGCGCACCAGCGACGGGCTTTCAAGCCCGGCGGCCTGGGCCACAGTCACCTGGTGCACGCCATCGCCCAAGCGCACGATCATCAGCAACGGTATTGCGCAGGCTTCGGAAACACCATAGCCGGCCAGGGTCGCCTGGCAGATCCGCCGCCAGTGCCGACCGGCCACCACCATACCGCTGCTGATGTTCTGCTGCAGTGCATCGAGAGTCATGAAAGGAAGGTCGTCGCCATATTCATAGTTTGCTAACTATCAATATACTTCGTCCCCCACCCCCGACGTCAAGCAGCGCTGACAGGCGTTACGCTCACGGCTGCAGCTGATCGTCGAGTTTCATGCTCAAGGCCAGTGGACTGCCGAGGTTGATGGCCTGATCGCGCCAGAACAGGTAGCGCAAGGCGTTGCTGGACAGACTGAAATGCACGGCCAGCTCTTCGGCCGCCTGCATCACGCCAGCCACGGCCGCCAGCTCCAGCCAATAGATGCCGGCCTTGTGGTCGACCGCTACCGTTTGCCCATGCAGCAGCCGGTAGCCCACCTCAAAGCGGCAACGTGCATCGCCCCGCTGCGCCCCCCGCAGGAACCAGCGATAGGCCTGGTGCAAGTCGACACTCCAGAGCTGCTCGTCGCTGTCGCAGATTTCTTCCTCGTAGAGGTCGCCCAGCGTCGCGGCGGCCTGCTCAAGGCCGCGCTCGAAGGCTTGCTGGTAGTACTCCGCCGCGGTGGCATAGGCCACTTGCACGCCCTTGCCGAAGTAATACTGCTGGCCCAGGTTGAACCAGGCCGGCGCACTGCCCTGCAGCGCGGCCATGCGCAGCAGGTGCCCGGCAAGCGTGGGGTCGGCACGCCAGTATTTGCCGTTGAGCCAAATCCACCCCAGGTCGTTGAGCGCGGCCACATTACCCTCGAGTGCATGGCTGCGCAGGTCGGTATACAGGGCCTGCAGGTCGCTGGCCTCCTCCAGCCGGTTGATCAGGCTGAAGCTATCGCCCAGCACTGCCCGTTGGCTGGGCATGCCCACCCCGGCATACAACCGCTGCAAATGGCCGGGGCGTCCAGGCGCAGGCACGATGCGCTCGGGCAGCAAGCGCTCGAGCAGTGGGTAGATGTTGCTGGCAGCTGACATGTTCATCCTCATTGAACAACCCACGGTTCCGACAGCGGGTGTAATGAGGCGTGATTCTGCTCAGGGTCACGACAAAACCTGTCGCGAACGATTCGGTCGGGGCAAATCAACTGCTCGTCCTTGATCTGGATACTGAAATGGCTAATTGCCATATCACTGCGTTGAAGCCATGCTACAACCGCAAGATTAGACAAGGACGCCCTCTTTTGCCCTCTGCCACCACCCGCGCCACCCTCAGCCGTCAATGGGAGTTGCTGCGCCAGTTGCCCAGCCGCTCACCGGGATTGACCAGTGCCGAGTTGGTTGCGCGCCTGCAGGATGCAGGCTTTTCCATCAGCAAGCGCAGCATCGAACGTGACCTGAACGAGTTGTCGCTGATCTTCCCGCTCGAGCGCAACGACAAGAGCATCCCGTATGGTTGGCACTGGGCAGCCAATGCCTGCGTCGAGCTGCGCGGGATCAGTGTCAACGAAGCCCTGAGCCTGGCCCTGGTCGAAGAAGCGGTTCGACCATTGCTGCCTGGAAGCATGCTCAAGGTGCTGGATGCGCGTTTCAGCCATGCCCGGCAAAAGCTCGAGCACCTGTCCGGGGCAAACAAGGTTGCGCGCTGGCTGGACAAAGTCGCCAGCGTGCGCGCCGACCTGAACATGCAGGCCCCGGAAGTGCCCGACAGCATCCTGGAAACCGTGCAGCAGGCCTTGCTTGAGGAATACCAGCTGCACTGCCAGTACTACTCGGCGCACAACGACAAGCTAAGCGAGCTGACCCTCAATCCGCTGGCATTGATCCAGCGAGGCCAGATCAGCTACCTCATCGCGACCGCTGTGCCCTATGGCGATATTCGCCAGTTCGCCGTGCATCGTTTTCGCAAATTGCGCATTCTCGACCAAGCCACCCAGGGCTTGCGTGATTTCGACCTGCAAGCCTACCTGCGCAGCGACGCCCTGCAGTTTGGCGATACCGACAAGATCGAGCTGCAGGCCTGGATCAGCGATAACCTGGCGCGCCTGGTACGCGAGACGCCGTTGTCGGCAGACATGCAACTGACCCCGCTGGACCAAGGGCACCGCTTGCGGGCGACAGTGAGTAATAGCTGGCAGTTGCGCTGGTGGTTGTTGAGTCAGGGGGATGGGCTGATCGTCGAGCAGCCCTTGGTATTGCGCCAGCAGATTGCGCAAACCTTGAGCAACGCAGCAGCTCAGTACGCCTGATACGCAATCGCGGGGCAAGCCTGCTCCTACAGGAGGAGCGGGTTTGCCCCGCGATGTTGTCAGCGTTCGCGCAGTGCTTCAGCCCGCGCGCGGATGATCGGCTTGAGCAGATAGCTCAGCACGCTTTTCTTGCCGGTGATGATATCCACCGAAGCCACCATGCCGGGAATGATCAGCAGCGGGTTCTCGTCGGTGCCCAGGTGACTGCGCTCGGTGCGCAGCTTGATCACATAGAAGGTGTTGTTGTCTTCGTCGGTGATGGTATCGGCGCCGATCTGCTCCAGCTTGGCCTTGAGGCCACCATAAATGGTGAAGTCATAGGCGGTGAACTTGACCATGGCTTCCTGGCCTGGGTGCAGGAAGGCGATGTCTTGCGGACGTATGCGCGCTTCCACCAGCAAGGTGTCATCCAGCGGGACTATCTCGACCAGGTCGCTGCCGGGCTGGATCACGCCACCGATGGTGTTCACCAGCAGCTGCTTGACGATACCGCGCACTGGCGAGGTCACCAGGGTGCGGCTGACACGATCATCCAGGGCCTTGCCGGTAGCCTGGGCCTTGCTCAGGTCGGTACGTGCCTCATTGAGCTGGGTGAGGGCTTCGCTGCGAAACTTACCGCGAGTCTCGTCGATCTTGCGCTCGACTTCCTTGATCGCCGACTCGGCGCGTGGAATGGCCAGCGAGGTGGCATCCAGCTGGCCGCGGTTCTCTACCTCGGCGCGCTTGAGCCGCAGCACTTCAACCTGGGAGATCGCGCCCTGGGCGACCAGGGGCTCGGACATGCTGATCTCCTGGCGCAGCAACTGCAGGCTGTTGCGGTACTGGCTCTGCTTGGAGCTGAACTCGCGCAGTTCCTGCTGCCTCTGCACCAGCTGCTCCTGCAGGCCACCGATTTCATCTTGCAGTTGCTGGCGGCGGCTCTGGTACAGGGACTCTTCGTTGGCCGCCTGGCTGGGCGCAGCCTTGCGGATTTCTTCGTCGATCTTCAGTGGGCGGTCTTCGACCTCGGCACTCAGTCGCTCGACCCGCAGGGCCATGGCCAGGCGGTCGGCTTCGGTCTCGCCAACGTTGGAGACAAAACGGGTGTCGTCCAGGCGCAGCAGCGGATCGCCGATTTCGACGATCTCTCCCTCTTTGGCGTAGATCTGCGCAACGATGCCGCCTTCCAGGTTCTGGATCTTCTGCAGCTTGGACGACGGGATCGCCTTGCCTTCGCCGCGGGTGACCTCGTCAATGATGGCGAAGTTGGCCCAGAGTCCCAGGAACAGGAAGAAGGCGATCACGCCCCAGATGGTCAAGCGCACGATACGCGGCGCGTCTTCGATCAGCGCCTTGTTGACCTCGGGCAGTGGCTGGCCACTGAACGACTCGGAGCCTTTGAAGTACTTGCGCAGGCTGTCCTTGAACTGCCCCATATCCATCTTAAGCAACACTGATCTGCCCCTTCTTCAGCGCATCCATGACGGCGGCTTTCGGGCCATCCGCAACAATCTGTCCACGGTCCACGACGATCAGGCGGTCAACCAGTGACAACAACGATGCCCGATGGGTAACCAGGACCACGGTCTTGTTCTCGATGACGGCTTGCAGGCGTTGCTTGAGGCGTTCTTCGCCGGTGTTGTCCATGGCGCTGGTAGGTTCGTCGAGCAGCAGGATCTGTGGGTTGAGCAACAGTGCCCGGCCCAACGCAACGTTCTGGCGCTGACCACCGGAAAGGTTCTGGCCGCGCTCGCCGACCTGCAGCTCGTAGCCTTGCGGGTGCAGGCGGGCGAATTCGTGAACACCCGAGAGCTCGGCGGCCTGCAGGACCATTTCGTCTTCGACGTAGCGGGCACCGCTGACCAGGTTGTCACGCAAGGTGCCTGCCAATAGCTGGATGTCCTGGGGTACGTAGCCGATGTTGTGGCGCAGCTCACTGACGTCAATCTGGCGAATGTCCACGCCATCGACCAGCAGCGAGCCTCGATCGGCTTCATACAGGCCTACCACCAGCTTGGCCAGTGAGCTCTTGCCCGAGCCGCTGCGGCCGATGATGCCAATCTTCTCGCCGGGGCGAATGGTCAGGTTGATGCCCTTGAGGGCCAGGTTCTGCTGGTTGGGGTAGGTAAAGTCGACACCCCGGAACTCGATGGCGCCTTGCAGCACCCGACGGCTCAGTGGGCGTTCTTCGAAGTTGCGCTCTTGGGGTAGCTCCATCATCTGGTCGGTAGAAACCATGGTGACCTTGGCTTGCTGGTAACGGGTCAACAACCCGGACAGCTGGCCCAATGGACCCAGCGCGCGGCCACTGAGCATGTAGCAGGCAATCAGGCCGCCCATGCTGAGGTTGCCGGCCATGATCTGGTACACACCGGCACAGATCAGCGCCACGCCCGCCAGTTGCTGGATCAGCAGGGTGATGTTCATCGCCAGGCCCGACAGCACCTTGACCCGCAGCTCCAGGCGGCTGAGGGTGCCGATGGTCTGCTCCCACATGTACTGGCGCTCGCTCTCGGCGTTGTTGACCTTGACCGCATCGAGGCCGGCCAGGGTCTCGATCAGGCTCGACTGGCGCTCGGAGGCCAGGGCCATGGTGCGCTCAAGGGTCGCTACCAGGGGCTTCTGCAGGGCATAGCCGATGCCCAGGGCCAGCGGGAAGGCAATGATCGGGATCCACACCAGGTGACCACCGATGATGGCGATCACCAGCAGGATCAGCAGGGTGAAAGGCAGGTCGATCAAGCTGGTCAGGGTCAGCGAAGCGAGGAAGTCCCGCAGCCCCTGGAACTCGTGGATATTCTGGGCAAAGCTGCCGACCCGTGCCGGGCGATACTTCATTGCCATGCCGACAATGCGCTCGAACAACGTGGCGGAAATGATCAGGTCGGTCTTTTTACCGGCAAGGTCCAGGCACAGGCTGCGCAAGCCCTTGAGCACCAGGTCGAAAAGGTAGGCGCCGCTGATACCGATGGCCAGCACCCAGAGGGTCGAGGTGGCCTGGTTGGGTACCACGCGGTCGTAGACGTTCATCACGAACAGCGGCGCGGCCAGGGCGATCAGGTTGATCACCAGGCTTGCGGCGATGGCATCGATGTACAGCCAGCGGCTGCGCTTGAGGGTGTCACGGAACCAGGAGCGCGCACGCGGGATCAAGGTGCCGTGATTGACGTCGAACTTGTGCTGCGGCTGGGCGAAGAACACCCGCCCGCTGTAGTCGCTCAGCAAGGCTTCGCGGCTGACATGCACCTCGCCGCCGTCGCTCTCGCTAAGCAACAGCCGCGCCGTGTCTTCGTTCTCCCAGCCCAGCAATACCGTGCTGCGACCATCCTTGAGCAGCAGCATGGCCGGCATGGCGATGCTCGGGATCTGCTCCAGCTTGCGTTGCAGCAAACGCCCCTGCAGACCGGCACGGGCCGCTGCACGAGGCAGCAGCTCCGGGCTCAGGCGCTGGGCCGGCAACGGCAGGCCGGTGGTCAACATCGCCCGGCTGGCGGGCTTCTGGTGCAGCACACAGAGTGACAGCAAGCTGTCCAGCAACGGATCGTCGTGCTGGCTGCGCGGATCATGGGTGAGTTGGACTCGACTGACTTCTGATTCCACGCGGCTTCTCTTGATAATTGCGTTCGGAGATTAAAGCGAGCCTCAGTTCATCCCTGGCAGGCTCACTTTAGGTTTCATATCGTTCTGCACAACGGTGGCCATTGGCGCGACAACACCCTGGCTCTTGAGCAGCTGACCAATGGTCGCCTTGATTCGATATTGAGTAAACACTTGAATGAACTTCACTTCCGTCAGGCGGCGCTGGGCAGTGAAGAGTTCGTTCTCGCTATCGAGCAAGTCGAGCAAAGTACGCTCGCCAAGGCTGAATTGCTTCTGGTAGGCAGCGCGTACGCTGCTGCTGCGATCGACGTATTGCTGGGCAATAGGCAATTGCGCGTTGGCGTTATCCATAGCATTCCATGCCAAGCCTAATTCCTCATTGAGCTGGCGCAAGGCATTGTTTCGAATGTCCAGCGCCTGGTTGGTCAAGTACGACTTGGATTCCAGGTCGGCCTTGTTACTACCACCGGCATACAGGTTGAAGCTCATGCGAAGCATAGCTTGCCATTCGTTGTTGTGGCCGTTCATTCCATCAAGATCGTTATCGGCAGTGCGACCCAGCTCTGCATCGAAGCGAGGATAGAACGAAGATTTCGCCGCTTCATATTGCTGTTCGGCCGCCGCAATGTCGGACTCTGCCGAACGCAGGACCGGGCTGCTTTCGATCATTTGCTGACGGGCTTCATCGAGGTTGGCCGGCAGCAAATCAATGAATGGTGCCGGTGCGCTCAGCTCATCGGGCATCTGCCCGACCACGCTCAGGTAGTTGGTCTTGGCGTCTGCGAGGTTGGTCTGCTCGGTGATCAGGTTGTTCTGGGCCTGCGCCAGGCGCGCTTCGGCCTGGTCCAGGTCAGCCAGCCGACCTACGCCGCGAGCAGTACGCAGTTTGATCTGGTCGAAAATGCGTTCGTGGCTGCGCAGGTTGTCTTCGGCCAGGCGCACCATTTCACGACGGGTCAGGACATCCAGATACACCTGGGCTACGGTCAATGCGGTGCGCTCCGAGGAGCCCAGCAAGGAATAGGCGCGGGAGTTGACGGTGGCTTGTTGACGCCCGACCTCACTGGAGGTGGCAAAACCGTCAAAAACCATTTGCCGCAGTCGCACGCTGGACTCACCCCGATCCAGCGTCTCCCAGCGGTTGCCGGTACTCGGGCTGTCGGTGCCTTCGCGACCGTAGCCTGCCAGCACATCGACCCGCGGCAGATAGCCGCCCTTGGCAGCCCGCAACTGGTAGTCGGCGGCGATACGGCTGTTGACCCCGGCCTGGATTTCCGGATGCACCTCAAGGGCTTTCTGCATGGCCTCTGGCAGGGATTGTGCTTGAACAAAACTGGCAGCGAGGGCGAATGGAAGAGCAGTGAACAGTGACGCGCGCATTTAACTTATTTCCCAGGGACATCTTGTCCCAAATCACAGCAAAAAACGTTGCTGCATTCGAAAATGGCAACCGATTTGACCTTATGTCGGAAACTTCCAGAGAGGTACTTGGACGTACGTAGGAAGAGGGGCAGCCGCTCAAATATCAATGTGACATTACGGGGCTGATTGTTTAGGATGGCGAGAGGAAGGTCAATACTTTGGCATAAACTTAATAGCCAATAGTTATTGACGTATTTTTGACGATTTAAAGCGTCAAAACATCGATTTGTAACATTCCATCGGTAGCGGCAATCAGCGCCAGCTGGGCATGGAAGCCAATTGAACGGGTAGTTCGGAGAATCCAATGAGCAATGTTGTCGCAATCGTCAAAAGCATTGTTGGCCAAGTAATCGCGGTATCCCCTGAAGGGGTTCGTCGCGTTCTCATTGAGGGTGATCGCCTGTTCGTTGGCGAGCAGGTACTGACGGGCCTTGCAGGCGCTGTCACCCTGGAGCTGGCCGACGGCCGCACCCTCGACCTGGGCCGCGACACCCAATGGAGTGCCGACGCGCCCGACAGCAGCACGGACCTCGCCGCTGCCACCGCGCAAGCCGCACCGTCGGTCGAAGAGCTGCAACAGGCCATCGTCGCCGGTCTCGACCCGACCACCGAGCTCGAAGCCACCGCTGCCGGCCCGACTGCCGCAGGTTCAGGCGCCGCTGGCGGCGGCCACAGCTTCGTCATGCTCGATGCCACAGCAGGTTCGGTCGATCCAACTATTGGCTTCCCTACCGGCCCCATCGGCACTGGCTTTAACGACAACCGCCTGGAACTGGGCGGCCTGGACGATGCCAACAACCCGAATACCACCACGCCTGTGCGTGAATCCGGCCTGACCCTGACCGCCACGCCGTCGATCACCGAAGCTGGCGGCGTGATCATCTACACCGCCACCCTTGGCCAGCCGCCGCTGACCGACCTGACCGTAACTTTGTCCAACGGCCAGGTCATCGTCATCAGCGCCGGCCAAACTACCGGCAGCGTCAGCGTGACCATCCCGCCGAACGACACTGTGTACGTGGATGGCAGCGAAATCTCCGCGACCATCACCGGCACCACTGGCGGTGGTGGCCTCGTTGTCACCCCGGACACCACCCCCGCGGTCACCCAGATCACCGACACCATCGACACCACCACGGTCACCCTGACGGCGAACCCGAGTGTCACTGAAGGCGGCGTGATCACCTACACCGCTACCCTGACCAACCCGGCACAGACGCCGGTGACCGTCACCCTGTCCAATGGCACCACCATCACCATCGGCGCTGGCCAGACTACTGGCACCGTCGATGTACAGACGCCACCGAACGACGTCTACAACAACGGCAGCAGCGTCAGCACCACCATCACCGGCGCCACGGGCGGCAACTTCGAAAACCTGGTGCCGAACCCGACGCCGGCCGTCACCACCATTACCGACTCGATCGACAACACCGGCCTGAGCCTGACCGCCACCGGCACCGTTGCCGAAGGCGGCCAGATCACCTACACCGCCACGCTGACCAACCCGGCCGGCACGCCGGTGACCATCACCCTGAGCAACGGCGCGGTGATCACCATCGCGGCCGGCCAGACCGAAGGCAGCGTCAGCGTGGCCGCGCCTGGCGATGACGTGTACATCGATGCCGGTAATGTTGGCGTGACCATCGACAAGGCCGAAGGCGGCAACTTTGAAAACCTGGTGGTGAGCAAAGAGCCTGCGGTGACCGAAATCACCGACACCATCGACACCTCCACCGTCACCCTGACCGCGACCCCAAGCGTCGCTGAGGGCGGTGTGGTGACCTATACCGCCTCGGTCACTGCCCCTGTGACCGGCTCGGCCCTGGTCATCACCCTGGCCAACGGTCAGCAAATCACCATTCCTGTGGGCCAAAGCACCGGTTCGGTCGAGTTCGTTGCCCCTGACAACGTCCATACCACCAACCCGGACCTGACCAACAGCATCACCGGCACCACCGGCGGCAACTACGAGAACCTGGAAACCACCGGCAACCCGGTAACTACCGTGACCGATGGCCCGGGGACCGACGCGTCTACCGGCCTGTCGCTGACGGCTACGGGCAACGTTGATGAAGGCGGCCAGATCACCTACACCGCGACCCTGACCAACCCGGCTGGCACGGCGATGACCGTGACCCTGAGCAACGGCGCGGTGATCAACATCGCAGCCGGTGCCACCAGCGGCACCGTCACTGTCGATGCGCCGGAAGACGACGTTTACATCGACCGCGACAACGTCGAAGTCACCATCGAAGGCACCGCCGGTGGTGATTTCGAGAACCTGGTTGTGGATAGCACCCCGGCGGTCACTGACGTCACCGACACCATCGACGAGTCCACCGTTACCCTGACTGCCGACGTCAGCACCATCGGCGAAGGCGGCGTGATCACCTACACCGCCACCGTCAGCGCGCCGGTAACCGGTTCCCCGCTGGTGATCAACCTCACCAACGGTCAGCAGATCACCATCGGTCTAGGCCAGACCACCGGTACCGTCGAATTCACTGCACCGGATAACGTCCATGAGACCAACATCGATCTGACCAACAGCATCAAGGACTTCAGCGGCGGTAACTACGAAGACCTGGTGGCTGTGGGTGAAACCACCATCCCGGTCACAGACGGCCCAGGTACCGACGACACTACCGGTCTGTCCCTGACCGCGACCAAAGCTGTCGACGAAGGCGGCCAGATCACTTACACCGCAACGCTGACCAACCCGGCTGGCACGGCGATGACCGTGACCCTGAGCAACGGCGCGGTGATCAACATCGCAGCCGGTGCAACCAGCGGCACCGTCACTGTCGATGCGCCGGAAGACGACGTTTACATCGACCGCGACAATGTCGAAGTCACCATCGAAGGCACCACCGGTGGTGATTTCGAGAACCTGGTTGTGGATAGCACCCCGGCGGTCACTGACGTTACCGACACCATCGACGAGTCCACCGTTACCCTGACTGCCGACGTCACCACCATCGGTGAAGGCGGCGTGATCACCTACACCGCCACCGTCAGCGCGCCGGTAACCGGTTCGCCGCTGGTGATCAACCTCACCAACGGTCAGCAGATCACCATCGGTCTAGGCCAGACCACCGGTACCGTGGAGTTCACTGCACCGGATAACGTCCATGAGACCAACATCGATCTGACCAACAGCATCAAGGACTTCAGCGGCGGTAACTACGAAGACCTGGTGGCTGTGGGTGAAACCACCATCCCGGTCACAGACGGCCCAGGTACCGACGACACTACCGGTCTGTCCCTGACCGCGACCAAAGCTGTCGACGAAGGCGGCCAGATCACTTACACCGCAACGCTGACCAACCCGGCTGGCACGGCGATGACCGTGACCCTGAGCAACGGCGCCGTGATCAACATCGCGGCCGGTGCCACCAGCGGCACCGTCACTGTCGATGCGCCGGAAGACGACGTTTACATCGACCGCGACAATGTCGAAGTCACCATCGAAGGCACCACCGGTGGTGATTTCGAGAACCTGGTTGTGGATAGCACCCCGGCGGTCACTGACGTTACCGACACCATCGACGAGTCCACCGTTACCCTGACTGCCGACGTCACCACCATCGGTGAAGGTGGCGTGATCACCTACACCGCTACCGTCAGTGCGCCGGTAACCGGTTCGCCACTGGTGATCAACCTCACCAACGGCCAGCAGATCACCATCGGCCTAGGCCAGACCACCGGTACCGTGGAGTTCACCGCACCGGATAACGTCCACGAGACCAACCTCGATCTGACCAACAGCATCGAGTCGGTGACTGGCGGCAACTACGAGAAACTGGCAACTGCCGGTGAAACCACCATCACCGTCACCGACGCTCCAGGTACCGACGACACCACCGGTCTGACCCTGACAGCCAGTGACACCGTGGCTGAAGGCGGTAAGATCACCTACACCGCGACCTTGACCAACAAGGCTGGCACTGACATGACCATCACCCTGGATAACGGGGCGGTCATCCTGATCAAGGCCGGTGAGAAGGTCGGCACCGTAGAATTCGACGCGCCGGAAGACGACGTCTACATCGATGCCGGTGAAGTACAGGCCGTGATCGAAAGCACCGATGGCGGCGACTTCGAGAAACTCAACATCGATACGACGCCTGCGGTGACCGAAGTCACCGACACCCCTGACCAATCGACCGTTACTCTGTCTGCCGACGTCACCACCATCGGCGAAGGCGGCGTGATCACCTACACCGCCACCGTCAGCGCGCCGGTAACCGGTTCGCCACTGGTGATCAACCTCACCAACGGCCAGCAGATCACCATCGGTCTCGGCCAGACCACGGGTACCGTGGAGTTCACTGCACCGGATAACGTGCATGAGACCAACCTCGACCTGACCAACAGCATCGAGTCGGTGACTGGCGGCAACTACGAAGACCTGGTGGCTTCTGGCGACACCACTGTGACCGTCACCGACGGCCCAGGTAGCGAAGACATCACCGGTCTGTCCCTGACCGCGACCAAAGCTGTCGACGAAGGCGGCCAGATCACCTACACCGCGACCCTGACCAACCCGGCTGGCACGGCGATGACCGTGACCCTGAGCAACGGCGCGGTGATCAACATCGCAGCCGGTGCCACCAGCGGTACTGTCACTGTTGATGCGCCGGAAGACGACGTTTACATCGACCGCGACAACGTCGAAGTCACCATCGAAGGCACCACCGGTGGCGATTTCGAGAACCTGGTTGTGGATAGCAGCCCGGCGGTCACTGACGTCACCGACACCATCGACGAGTCCACCGTTACCCTGACTGCCGACGTCACCACCATCGGCGAAGGCGGCGTGATCACCTACACCGCTACCGTCAGCGCGCCGGTAACCGGTTCGCCACTGGTGATCAACCTCACCAACGGCCAGCAGATCACCATCGGCCTCGGCCAGACCACCGGTACCGTCGAATTCACCGCACCGGATAACGTCCATGAGACCAACCTGGACCTGACCAACAGCATCGAGTCGGTGACTGGCGGCAACTACGAGAAACTGGCAACTGCCGGTGAAACCACCATCCCGGTCACCGACGGCCCAGGTACCGACGACACTACCGGTCTGTCCCTGACCGCGACCAAAGCTGTCGACGAAGGCGGCCAGATCACTTACACCGCAACGCTGACCAACCCGGCTGGCACGGCGATGACCGTGACTCTGAGCAACGGCGCGGTGATCAACATCGCAGCCGGTGCCACCAGCGGCACCGTCACTGTCGATGCGCCGGAAGACGACGTTTACATCGACCGCGACAACGTCGAAGTCACCATCGAAGGCACCGCCGGTGGTGATTTCGAGAACCTGGTTGTGGATAGCACCCCGGCGGTCACTGACGTCACCGACACCATCGACGAGTCCACCGTTACCCTGACTGCCGACGTCAGCACCATCGGCGAAGGCGGCGTGATCACCTACACCGCCACCGTCAGCGCGCCGGTAACCGGTTCCCCGCTGGTGATCAACCTCACCAACGGTCAGCAGATCACCATCGGCCTCGGCCAGACCACCGGTACCGTCGAATTCACTGCACCGGATAACGTCCATGAGACCAACATCGATCTGACCAACAGCATCAAGGACTTCAGCGGCGGTAACTACGAAGACCTGGTGGCTGTGGGTGAAACCACCATCCCGGTCACAGACGGCCCAGGTACCGACGACACTACCGGTCTGTCCCTGACCGCGACCAAAGCTGTCGACGAAGGCGGCCAGATCACTTACACCGCAACGCTGACCAACCCGGCTGGCACGGCGATGACCGTGACTCTGAGCAACGGCGCCGTGATCAACATCGCGGCCGGTGCCACCAGCGGCACCGTCACTGTTGATGCGCCGGAAGACGACGTTTACATCGACCGCGACAATGTCGAAGTCACCATCGAAGGCACCACCGGTGGTGATTTCGAGAACCTGGTTGTGGATAGCACCCCGGCGGTCACTGACGTTACCGACACCATCGACGAGTCCACCGTTACCCTGACTGCCGACGTCACCACCATCGGTGAAGGTGGCGTGATCACCTACACCGCTACCGTCAGTGCGCCGGTAACCGGTTCCCCGCTGGTGATCAACCTCACCAACGGCCAGCAGATCACCATCGGCCTTGGCCAGACCACCGGTACCGTCGAATTCACCGCACCGGATAACGTGCATGAGACCAACCTGGACCTGACCAACAGCATCAAGGACTTCAGCGGCGGTAACTACGAAGACCTGGTGGCTGTGGGTGAAACCACCATCCCTGTCACCGACGGCCCAGGTACCGACGACACCACCGGCCTGACCCTGACAGCCAGTGACACCGTGGCTGAAGGCGGCCAGATCACCTACACCGCGACCTTGACCAACAAGGCTGGCACCGACATGACCATCACCCTCGATAACGGGGCGGTCATCCTGATCAAGGCGGGTGAGAAGGTCGGCACCGTAGAATTCGACGCGCCGGAAGATGACGTCTACATCGATGCCGGTGAAGTCCAGGCGGTGATCGAAAGCACCGACGGTGGTGACTTCGAGAAGCTGGTGGTGGACACCACCCCAGCCGTCACCGAAGTGACCGACACCCCTGACCAATCGACCGTTACTCTGTCTGCCGACGTCAGCACCATCGGCGAAGGTGGCGTGATCACTTACACCGCTACCGTCAGTGCGCCGGTAACCGGTTCCCCGCTGGTGATCAACCTCACCAACGGTCAGCAGATCACCATCGGTCTCGGCCAGACCACCGGTACCGTCGAGTTCACCGCACCGGATAACGTCCACGAGACCAACCTTGACCTGACCAACAGCATCAAGGACTTCAGCGGCGGTAACTACGAAAACCTGGTGGCTGTGGGTGAAACCACCATCCCTGTCACCGACGGCCCAGGTACCGACGACACCACCGGCCTGACCCTGACTGCCAGTGACACCGTGGCTGAAGGCGGCAAGATCACCTACACCGCGACCTTGACCAACAAGGCCGGTACCGACATGACCATCACCCTCGATAACGGGGCGGTCATCCTGATCAAGGCCGGTGAGAAGGTCGGCACCGTAGAATTCGACGCGCCGGAAGATGACGTCTACATCGACGCCGGTGAAGTCCAAGCGGTGATCGAAAGCACCGATGGCGGTGACTTCGAGAAGCTGGTGGTGGACACCACCCCAGCCGTCACCGAAGTGACCGACACCCCTGACCAATCGACTGTCACCCTGTCTGCCGACGTCACCACCATCGGTGAAGGCGGCGTGATCACCTACACCGCTACCGTCAGCGCGCCGGTAACCGGTTCGCCACTGGTGATCAACCTCACCAACGGTCAGCAGATCACCATCGGCCTCGGCCAGACCACCGGTACCGTGGAGTTCACTGCACCGGATAACGTCCACGAAACCAACCTCGATCTGACCAACAGCATCGAGTCGGTGACTGGCGGCAACTACGAGAAACTGGCAACTGCCGGTGAAACCACCATCACCGTCACCGACGCTCCAGGTACCGACGACACTACCGGTCTGTCCCTGACTGCCAGCAAGTCCGTGGCCGAAGGTGGCCAGATCACCTACACCGCGACCTTGACCAACAAGGCTGGCACCGACATGACCATCACCCTGGATAACGGGGCGGTCATCCTGATCAAGGCTGGCGAGAAGGTCGGTACCGTAGAGTTCGACGCGCCGGAAGACGACGTCTACATCGATGCCGGTGAAGTCCAGGCGGTTATCGAAAGCACCGATGGCGGTGACTTCGAGAAGCTGGTGGTGGACACCACCCCAGCCGTCACCGAAGTGACCGACACCCCTGACCAATCGACTGTCACCCTGTCTGCCGACGTCACCACCATCGGTGAAGGCGGCGTGATCACCTACACCGCTACCGTCAGCGCGCCGGTAACCGGTTCGCCACTGGTGATCAACCTCACCAACGGTCAGCAGATCACCATCGGCCTCGGCCAGACCACCGGTACCGTGGAGTTCACTGCACCGGATAACGTCCACGAAACCAACCTCGATCTGACCAACAGCATCGAGTCGGTGACTGGCGGCAACTACGAGAAACTGGCAACTGCCGGTGAAACCACCATCACCGTCACCGACGCTCCAGGTACCGACGACACTACCGGTCTGTCCCTGACTGCCAGCAAGTCCGTGGCCGAAGGTGGCCAGATCACCTACACCGCGACCTTGACCAACAAGGCTGGCACTGACATGACCATCACCCTGGATAACGGGGCGGTCATCCTGATCAAGGCGGGTGAGAAGGTCGGCACCGTAGAGTTCGACGCGCCGGAAGACGACGTCTACATCGATGCCGGTGAAGTACAGGCCGTGATCGAAAGCACCGATGGCGGTGACTTCGAGAAACTCAACATCGATACGACGCCTGCGGTGACCGAAGTCACCGACACCCCGGACCAATCGACCGTTACTCTGTCTGCCGACGTCACCACCATCGGCGAAGGCGGCGTGATCACCTACACCGCTACCGTCAGTGCGCCGGTAACCGGTTCGCCACTGGTGATCAACCTCACCAACGGTCAGCAGATCACCATCGGCCTCGGCCAGACCACTGGTACCGTCGAATTCACCGCACCGGATAACGTCCATGAGACCAACCTCGATCTGACCAACAGCATCGAGTCGGTGACTGGCGGCAACTACGAGAAACTGGCAACTGCCGGTGAAACCACCATCACCGTCACCGACGCTCCAGGTACCGACGACACCACCGGTCTGACCCTGACTGCCAGTGACACCGTGGCTGAAGGCGGCAAGATCACCTACACCGCCACCTTGACCAACAAGGCTGGCACTGACATGACCATCACCCTGGATAACGGGGCGGTCATCCTGATCAAGGCTGGCGAGAAGGTCGGTACCGTAGAATTTGACGCGCCGGAAGATGACGTCTACATCGACGCCGGTGAAGTACAGGCCGTGATCGAAAGCACTGATGGCGGCGACTTCGAGAAGCTGGTGGTGGACACCACCCCAGCCGTCACCGAAGTGACCGACACCCCTGACCAATCGACCGTTACCCTGTCTGCCGACGTCGCCACCATCGGCGAAGGTGGCGTGATCACTTACACCGCTACCGTCAGCGCACCGGTAACCGGTTCGCCACTGGTGATCAACCTCACCAACGGTCAGCAGATCACCATCGGCCTCGGCCAGACCACCGGTACCGTGGAGTTCACTGCACCGGATAACGTGCATGAGACCAACCTTGACCTGACCAACAGCATCAAGGACTTCAGCGGCGGTAACTACGAAGACCTGGTGGCTGTGGGTGAAACCACCATCCCGGTCACCGACGCTCCAGGTACCGACGACACTACCGGTCTGTCCCTGACTGCTAGCAAGTCCGTGGCCGAAGGTGGCCAGATCACCTACACCGCCACCTTGACCAACAAGGCCGGTACCGACATGACCATCACCCTGGATAACGGGGCGGTCATCCTGATCAAGGCTGGCGAGAAGGTCGGCACCGTAGAGTTCGACGCGCCGGAAGATGACGTCTACATCGACGCCGGTGAAGTACAGGCGGTGATCGAAAGCACTGATGGCGGCGACTTCGAGAAGCTGGTGGTGGACACCACCCCAGCCGTCACCGAAGTGACCGACACCCCTGACCAATCGACCGTTACCCTGACTGCCGACGTCGCCACCATCGGCGAAGGCGGCGTGATCACCTACACCGCCACCGTCAGTGCGCCGGTAACCGGTTCCCCGCTGGTGATCAACCTCACCAACGGCCAGCAGATCACCATCGGCCTCGGCCAGACCACCGGTACCGTCGAGTTCACTGCACCGGATAACGTCCACGAAACCAACCTGGACCTGACCAACAGCATCAAGGACTTCAGCGGCGGTAACTACGAAGACCTGGTGGCTGTGGGTGAAACCACCATCCCTGTCACCGACGGCCCAGGTACCGACGACACCACCGGCCTGACCCTGACTGCCAGTGACACCGTGGCTGAAGGCGGCAAGATCACCTACACCGCGACCTTGACCAACAAGGCCGGTACCGACATGACCATCACCCTCGATAACGGGGCGGTCATCCTGATCAAGGCCGGTGAGAAGGTCGGCACCGTAGAATTCGACGCGCCGGAAGATGACGTCTACATCGACGCCGGTGAAGTCCAGGCGGTGATCGAAAGCACCGATGGCGGCGACTTCGAGAAGCTGGTGGTGGACACCACCCCAGCCGTCACCGAAGTCACCGACACCCCGGACCAATCGACCGTTACTCTGTCTGCCGACGTCACCACCATCGGTGAAGGCGGCGTGATCACCTACACCGCTACCGTCAGCGCACCGGTAACCGGTTCGCCACTGGTGATCAACCTCACCAACGGCCAGCAGATCACCATCGGCCTCGGCCAGACCACCGGTACCGTCGAGTTCACCGCACCGGATAACGTGCATGAGACCAACCTTGACCTGACCAACAGCATCAAGGACTTCAGCGGCGGTAACTACGAAGACCTGGTGGCTGTGGGTGAAACCACCATCCCGGTCACCGACGGTCCAGGTACCGACGACACCACCGGTCTGTCCCTGACTGCCAGCAAGTCCGTGGCCGAAGGTGGCCAGATCACCTACACCGCGACCTTGACCAACAAGGCCGGTACCGACATGACCATCACCCTGGATAACGGGGCGGTCATCCTGATCAAGGCGGGTGAGAAGGTCGGCACCGTAGAATTCGACGCGCCGGAAGATGACGTCTACATCGACGCCGGTGAAGTCCAGGCGGTGATCGAAAGCACCGATGGTGGTGACTTCGAGAAGCTGGTGGTGGACACCACCCCAGCCGTCACCGAAGTGACCGACACCCCTGACCAATCGACCGTTACTCTGTCTGCCGACGTCACCACCATCGGTGAAGGCGGCGTGATCACCTACACCGTGACCCTGAGCCATGCGGTCAAGGGCGAGCCACTGGTGATCAACCTCACCAATGGCCAGAAAATCACCATCCCGGTCGATGGCACCTCGGGTACTGTGCAGTTCACTGCGCCGAACAACGTGCACAACAGCAACGTTCCTCTGATCAACAGCATCAAGGACTTCACCGGCGGCAACTACGAGCACCTGGTCAGCTCCGGTAGCACCGCTGTCACTGTTACCGACAGCCCTGCAACCCAGGACGATACCGGCCTGAAGCTGACCGCAACCAAGTCGGTCGACGAAGGCGGCCAGATCACTTACACCGCCACCTTGACCAACAAGGCCGGTACCAACATGACCGTCACACTGGACAATGGCGAAACCATTACCATTGCGGCGGGCCAAACCACCGGTACCGTCACCATCAATGCGCCAGACGATGACGTCTATATCGATACGGGCAACGTGGGTGCAAAGATCACTGGCACCACCGGTGGTGACTTCGAGAAACTGTCAATCGACGGCTCCACTGCGGTTACCAAAGTGACCGACACCATCGACACCACCACCCTGAAACTGACGGCAACCCCGTCAGTCGACGAAGGTGGCAAGATCACCTACACCGCCACCCTGAGCAATCCGGCAGGCACCCCGGTGACCGTGACCTTGAGCAATGGCCAGACCATCATCATCGGTGCGAAGGAAACCAGCGCCAGCATCACCATTAATGCGCCGGATGATGACGTGTACATCGATGCCGGCAACGTCAGCGCGACCATCACTGGCGCCACCGGCGGCAACTTTGAAAAACTGGATGTCAGCGACAAGCCCGCGGTCACTTTCGTAGCCGATACCCTCAACACCACGACGGTCGGGATTACCGGCACGACATCGGTTGCCGAAGGCGAGAACGCCACCTACACCCTGACACTGTCCAACAAGGCCGATGCTGATGTCACCATCACCTTGAGTTACTCCGGCCCAGCCAAAGATGGTTCGGACTTCACCGGTGTGACTACCGTGACGATTCTAAAAGGCAGCACCGTCGGGACCTTCAGTGTGCCAATCCATCGTGATGGCATTGCCGAAGGCGCTGAATCCTTCAAAGTGCAGATCACCGGGGCTACCGGTGGCAACTTCGAGAAACTGGAAATCGGCGGCAACAGCTTCGTCAATACCACTATCCAGAGCAACGAAGCGCCGGTGGCTGCAGGCGGCGCCGTGACCGGTACCGAGGACACCGACCTGGTACTGACCTGGGCAAACTTCGGTATCACCGATGCCGATACCCCTGCCGCCAACCTGGGCCTGACCATCACCAAGCTGCCTGCCGATGGCGTGCTGCAGTACAAGGATGGCAATACCTGGAAAACCCTGACCAAGGCCGATGTCGATGCAGGCAAAGTCTTCAGCAAGGCCGACATCGATGCCGGCAAGCTGAAGTTCGTACCAGACCTGAACGAATCGGGCATCAACGCCAACACCAGCGGTGTGGGTGACCAGAAGTCCGACTACGCACAGATCCAGTTCAAGCCGACCGACGGCCAGGGCAAAGGCAACGAGGCGACCCTGAAGGTCGATATCACGCCGGTTGCCGATGCGCCGACCCTGACCATCGGCAGCAACAACGTGAACTCGATCGGGTTGATCCAGGAAACCTGGAACAGCCTGAATGGCCTGGGCACCAACGGCAACGGCATCTCCGGGGACGCATTGAAGACGGTCTTCGATAACTCCGGTAAAGCCAACAGCAGCTCGACGGTGACCAATGCCCAGTCCAGCGGCAGTGTGACCGGGGGTTCGGGCTCGAAGACTTCCGGCCTGATTTTCCTGGAAGCCGGCAAGACCTACAGCTTCAGCGGCGTGGGTGACGACAGCCTGCAGATCAACATTGGCGGCAACAAAGTGGCTTCGGCCACCTGGGGTGCCGGTGGCGCGATCAACGGCTCGTTCACGCCGACGATCAGCGGTTACTACACCCTGGATATCTACCACGCCAACCAGAGCGGCCCGGGCAGCTTCGATGTCAATCTGTCGGTCAATGGCAGTACGCCGGTCGACCTGAGCAACACCAACATCCCGATGTACCCGAGCGTCAACGACCTGAGCAACGCTGGCGTGACGGTCGGCGAGCTGCACGGTGACAACAGTGGTGGCTACTACCAGGGCTACAAGCTCAATGAAGGCGCCGAGAACGGCACCGTCAAGCTGGTGGGTATCTCGTCCGGCCTGGTCGACACCGATGGCTCGGAAAAACTCAGCATCAAGCTGGGCGGCATTCCGGAAGGCTCGGTACTCAGCGATGGCGCCGGCCATACCGTGACAGTCGGCAAGACTGAAGTGGATGTGACGGGCTGGAACCTCAACGGCCTGAGCATCAAGCCACCGGCTTACTACCAGGGCACCTTCGATATCGCAGTCACCGCGACTGCGACCGAGAAGGCCAACAATGATTCCGCCTCCACCCCGGGCAAGATCACGGTCACGGTTTATCCGGACAACTACGTCTCGCAAAACCTGACGGATGGCCACGACACCAAGACCTATGGCACCGATAACGACATCGTCGTTGCCGATGTCAACGGCTTGCATGTCACGCCAGGCAAGGACTACAACCTGGCGTTCATCGTCGATACCTCGGGCAGTATGGAAACATCCGGCGTCAACGCTGCGAAAAAATCCCTGGAATCGGTGTTCGCCACGCTGGCCAACAGTGTCAAAGGCGCACAGTCGGGCACGGTGAATATCCTGCTGGTGGACTTCTCCGCGAACGTCAATGCCACCGTCTCGGTCAACCTGGCCGACACGGATCCGTTGAAAGCACTGCAAGCGGTACTGGACAAACTCAAGGCCGGTGGCGGTACCAACTACGAGGATGCGTTCAAGACTACGGCCAACTGGTTCCAGAACCTTGAAAACGCTGGCAGCAAGGGTGACAACCAGACGTTCTTCATAACCGATGGGCAGCCGAACATCTATCAGACGGGCGAGAAACCCAACCCGACGTTCATCTATTCCAACGTCAAGATGGATACCGTGTTGGCTGAGCTGAATTACCAAATGGGTGACGTGGTCAAAAACTACGAGTTCGGCAACAACCGGATCAGCATCAACAAAAATGGCTACCTCACGGCCGAGTACAAGTCCGGCCGCTACTGGTATGACGACAACTACGCCTCGGGCGAGCTGCATGCCCAGGGCGATGGTACGTACGAGTTGTCGTATAGCTCCAGCGGCCGGTACGTCAATAGCAACACCCAAGAGTCATTCCTGTTGCTGTCCAAGCACTCGAGCGTCGAGGCAATCGGTCTGAACAACGGTGTCAATGCCAACGACCTGAAGCCATACGACACCGACGGCAAACCGCAGACCAACATTGACCCGAGCAAGCTGGCCGAAGCCATTCTTGGCCACACAGAAGCAACCAAACCGGGCAACGATGCAGTCAGTGGTGGCGACGGTCACGACATCCTGTTCGGCGACCTGGTCAGCTTCGACGGTATTGCCGGCAACGGCGTCGAGGCAATGCAGGCCTATGTCGCAGGCCGGCTGGGTATACAACTGGGTGATGTCGACGGCCGTGTGCTGCACCAGTACATCACTGAACACGTCAGCGAGTTCGATGTGTCACGCGCCAACGATGGTATGGACACACTGCTGGGCGGCGACGGCAATGACATTCTCTTCGGCCAGGGTGGCGACGACTACCTCGATGGCGGCAAGGGCAATGACATCCTGCTGGGCGGCAGCGGCAAGGACACGCTGTACGGTGGTGAAGGCAACGACACCCTGCTCGGTGGAGAGGGCAACGACCTGCTGTTCGGCGGCAAGGGCGACGATATCCTCACCGGTGGCAGCGGCGCCGACACCTTCGTGTGGAAAGCCGGCGACACGGGCAAGGATGTGATCAAGGACTTCAAGCCTGCCGACGGTGACCGTCTGGACCTGAGCGATCTGCTCCAGGGCGAGAAGGCCAGCACCATCGACAACTTCTTGAAGATCACGACGGTCAATGGTGAGTCGACCCTGCAGGTCAGCTCCGAAGGCAAGCTCAACGCCGCCGGTGGCCTGGCCAATGCCGATGTGACGATCAAGCTCGAAGGCGTCAACTGGGCCAACACCACGATCAACTCGCTGGTGACCGGCGCTGACCCGACCATCAAGATCGACCACTCCAACAGCTGATGCCTTGCGCTGCGCTAGCCGATGTCTGGCTAGCGCAGCGCCTGGGCTTTGCCAGTACCGTTTTCACATTGCATACTCGCTCGCCGGGCCCACAGCCCGGCGAGCTTGACCTATGCTGCTGACTGCGGATACGGACTCAATTTGACGAGGGATACCCCATGTTCTACGTGCAACGCGATGCACAGGGCCAGCTGCTTCGAGTAGAAGCTGCAGCCTTCGATGGGTACACGGAGGAGTTGCCGGCCGACCACGCCGAGGTTCAGGAATGGTTCGCCGACGACGTTGTCGAGAACAGCCTCAAGCAACTCAAGCAAAGCGACCTGGACATGATCCGGGTGCTTGAAGATTTGATCGAGGTGCTGACCACGAAAGGCGTGATCAGCATCACCGACCTGCCCGCCGGAGCGCAGGCCAAGTTGCTCAACCGCTCCAGCGCCCGTGAAGCCCTGGGCGGCCTGAACAACCTGATCGACGACAGTGAAGAAAGCGGTCTGATCTGATCGCAGCGGGCCTTCCCCAGGCCCGCTCAGCCGCTTCAGCGCCAGGGTGCGGGTTCACCCACCAAGCGGCCCTGAACGCCCTGGATACCCATCTCACACAACACCTTGAGCTCCCCTTCGGTTTCTACCCGCTCGGCAATCAGCGGCAGGTCGATGCTGTGCGCGGCGCGCTGGATCGCTTCGATGAACAGGCGCTTGTGCTGCTCCTGGTCGATGGCTCGAATGTAGCTGCCGTCGATCTTCAGGTACGCCAGCCCCAGGTGGGCCAGGTTGCCGATCATGCTGAAACGGCCACCAAATCGCTGCAGGCTCAAGCTGTACCCCAATGCGTGCAAGCGTCGGGTCAGTTGCTCGAGTACGGCTTGTTCGGGTAGCTGCTCTTCGCCGATTTCCAGGGTCAACCGGCGGCCCAGAGAGGGCTGCTGGCCGAGCAGCTCGTAGACGCGCTGCAAGGCCTTGGGATCGGCCAGGGTCGCCGCCGACAGGTTCAGCGCCAGCGCTTCGGTGTGAGTCTGCAGGTGCTTGAGTACCTTTTCGATCATCAGCACATCGAGCCTCGCCGACCAGCCAAAGCGCTCCAGCCAGGGCAGGAAGCGTCCGGCGGCAATGGCTTGGCCTTGAGCATCGAGCACGCGCGAGATCACCTTGTAGTGAAGCACCTGCTCCGGTGCGTTGCAGGCCACCACCGGCTGGAAGAACAACTGGAACCGCCCCTGCTGCAGCGCCTCGTCCAGCAGCGTATGCCAGGCATGATGGGTATCGCCGGCCTGCGGTGCGGTACCTTGCTCCAGGCATACCCAGCCCGGCTCCACCTGGTTCTCGGCCCGAGCCAGGGCTTCGTCGGCCAGCTTGAGCAATGCCTGCGGCGAATCGCCAGGGCTGTAGGGGGCCATGCCGATGCAGGCGACCGGCGTGACATCGGTGGCGCCAGTGTCGGCCAGGCTCTGCAAGGTCACTTCCAGGGCCTGGGCCAGCTGCACCGCCTCTTCATGCACCAGCCCCGGCGCCAGCACGGCGAACTCGCCGCCACGGCTACGGGTGATCAGGTTGTTGGTTTCCGGATAATTGGCGCAGGTACGCTGCAGTTGCTGACCCACCGCCTGGAGCAACTGGTCGGTTCGCTGGCCACCAAGGCGCTGGTTGAGCCCTGCCAGGTCCTTGACCCGCAACAGCAGCAGGTAACCAGGACGGGCCTCTTCCATGTTGCTGACCTGGGCATTGAGCTGCATTTCGAAATAGCGCCGGTTGGCAAGGCCGGTCAGGCTGTCCTGGTAAGACTCGACCCGCAGCTTCTCGCTGCGCTCGGCCTGCTCTTTGAACAGGGCCTTGAGCTTCTCGACCATCTGGTTCATGGCCTGGACTACGCGCCGCAATTCGGGCGTGGTCGGAAGCTCCGGCAGGCTGAGAAACTCTCGGCGGGCAATAGCGTGCGACTGCTCCACCATGTAGTCCAGCGGCTTGAGCTGACGACGCAGCAACAGGGCACCCAGCACCGCACTCAAGGCACCGCACAGCAGCAACCAGCCCAGGCTGCCCAGGGCGCTCTGCCAGAGCTTGGCCAGAGCGAACATCGGGTGGCTGACCACCTCGACCCGTGCCGCCTGCTGCCAGCCGCGACTGACGATGGCGTCACCCCCGGCGGCCTCAAGGCCGATCAGGCGAATGAACCAGGCCGGCACACCGCCCGCATCGGCCTCGGCGTGGCGCTCCACCAGCACGGCATTGGAGCCCAGGTCGATGACCTTGATGCTCGAGTAATAGCCGCTGTCGAAGATGGAACTGACCATCAGTTCAACCATCGCCGGGTCGTCGATATTAGGGGTCAGCGACAACGCCAGGGCGGTGGCCGCATCCTGGGCATGGGAGCGCAACTGATTGACGTATTGGCTGCGCGAGCTCTCCAGACTGACCATGAAGCTGCCGCTGAAAGCGACTACCAGGAACAGGCAGATGGCAAGCAGCAATTGTTTGAACAGTGACATCTGTGCTCCTTTAGTAAACCGGCTCGGCCGGGAAACCTTCGGCCTGCATCTTTTTCAGTAGATCCTGCCAGCGCGACAAGCGCTTCGTGTCGCCGACCTTCTTGTTACCCCCTGCCCCCGTCAGCCACAACCCTTCACCGTTGAAGGAGTAGACCGGCAGCAGGTCGGTACGCTCACTGGCGGGCTTGATCGCATCCATCAGGCTGTCGAGTACCAGCGGCATCGCGTTGGGGCTCGAATAGTAGGTCAGGACCATGTGCGCGCGGTTCTGACGCAGCGCCTTGACGTAGGTGATGCGCAGCTTGTCAGCCGGCACCCCCATGCGCCGCAGGCTGAAGTACTTGGCGATAGCATAGTCTTCGCAATCGCCCGCCCCCTTGATCAGGGACTGTATGGGTGTTGACCAGTAGTCGACTTCGCGCCACAGGTCGATGTCCTCGACGTAGCGCAGCTGGTGATTGAAGAACAGGTTGACCCGCTTGAGCTGCTCGGCCTCACTGCCCTGCTTTTGTGTGGTCAGCAGGCTCTGCCAGGCATCTATACGGCCTTGTCCCGCCCCCAGTGGCCCGTACAGGGACTGGGCGCGACGGCTGATCTGGGAGAAGTCCCAATCGGCCTGCAGGCCGCCCAGCAGCAGGCAGCCGAGCACAACGGCAAGGCCCAGCCGGCGCATGGTCAAGTGAACAGCCCAACGTATCGCCACTGCGAAGAACCCGCGCAGACTCATGGAAAAGCACCGATGGTGCGGCCTGGACCATTAAAAAACAATGGCACCTTACAATCACTTCGCCATCCACCTACTGGCCTGCAGCAAAGTCTCGGCCTGCCGGTCTGTCGGCGCAGCTTCCCTTGGGGAAAAACTTCATTCACGATAGCAACTACCGCCGCGCCCGCTGCCTGCTGGCATCTTTGGGCGCCTGTGCCCGCGGTTTGACAAGCAAATATCCTCTAACTAGTGTGATTGGATCCAATCATCAACACACCTCTACACAAGGGCAGCGTAAAGCGTGACCGAAAAATCCAGGCCTCTGAGCGAAATTCTGGGCGGTGAGCAAGTGCCACCGAACCTGGCTCGTAGTGTGATTGAAGAGCGGTTGCGCAGCGCTATCCTCGATGGTCGCCTGGCACCTGGCCAGGCCCTGCGCCAGCAGGAACTGGCCACGCTCTTCGGCGTCAGCCGGATGCCGGTGCGCGAAGCGCTGCGCCAGCTTGAAGCGCAGTCGCTGTTGCAGGTGGTGGCACACAAGGGCGCCGTGGTCGCCCCGCTGATTGGTGAAGACGCGATGGACACCTATGCACTGCGGGTGATCCTGGAGTCCGAGGCGCTCCGCCAGTCGATCCCGCTGCTGGAGCCAGAGGACATTGCCCTGGCCCGCAGCTACATCGCGCAACTGGAAAACGAAACCCGCCATGCCGAAATTGGTCGGCTCAATCGCCTGTTCCATATGAGCCTGTATAGCAAGGCGAGCAACAAGAAACTGCTGCGCCTGATTGAAATCGAACTCAACGAAGAGGAGCGCTTTTTGCGTTTCCACCTGTCTTCGATGGGCCTGGGCAAGTTGACCCAGGATGACCACAATGCCCTGGCAGATGCCGCCAGCGACAAGTCGGTCGACGATGCCATTCGTGTCCTCGAACGCCACCTGAACAAGGCCGATACCACCATCAGGGCCTACCTCAACAGTCGCCCCGCCGAATAATCCCCTTCAGGTACCTCCTTGTAGCCGCAGCCTGACGGTAGCGGCTACAACGCCCCTCCCGCGTAGCGTTGGCGAGAAAAGTTGCAAAATATTCCCGACGCGCCAACAATGCGACTAATTATCATTTGTGACCCCTCCAGCAGCGCGCCCCCATGTCTTCCCAAGAGTCCGTGCATTCGCTTTACAGTCACCACCACAGTTGGTTGAACACCTGGCTGCGCAGCAAGCTGGGGAATGCCGCCGATGCAGCGGACCTGGCCCAGGACACCTTCGTGCGCCTGTTGCAGCGCAGCGAGCAATTCGAACTCACTGCCCCCCGGGCATTCCTGCGCACAATTGCCCGGGGGCTGGTGATTGATCACTGGCGCCGGGAAGAATTGCACCGGGCCTACCTGGAAGCCCTGGCACATCTGCCGGAGGCTGAAGTCCCCTCGGTCGAGACCCGCGAACTGCTACTGGAGTTGCTCCAGCGCATCGCGCAAATGCTCGACGGACTCAAGCCCAAAGTGCGACGGGCATTCTTGCTCGCGCAGTGCGAAGGGCTGACCCACAAAGAAATTGCACTACAGATGGGCATCTCCCTGCGCTCGGTCGAACGCTATGTGGCCGATGCGCTGTACCACTGCTACCTGCTGCGCTACGAGTCGCAGGAGTAAGCCGGTATGAGCGTCCTCACTCCTGGCTCGCGTGTGGTCAAGCAGGCCATCCACTGGATGCTCAAGCTTCGTGAAAACGGCAATAACCCGCTCCTGCAGCAACAGTGCGAGCACTGGCGCGCCGCCCAGCCGGAACATGAGCTGGCCTGGCAACGTGTACAGTCACTGCATCAGGAACTCAACCTGCGCGCGCTGCCGGGGGCCGGGGTCGCGTTGCAAACCCTGGAGAACAGCAACCAGCGCCTGCATCGACGCCAGGCGCTGAAGTTGCTCGGTGGCGCCGTGATACTCGGCTCGGCTGCGTGGTTGGGCAAAGACCTCAAGGCACTCGATGACTGGACATCGGACTACGCCAGCGGCACAGGTGAGCGTCGAAGCTTCCGCCTGCCCGATGGCTCACTGTTGCAACTCAATACCGACAGTGCCGCTGACCTCGCCTTCGATAGTCGGCAACGCCTGATCCGCCTCAAACGCGGCGAAATGATGCTGACCTGCGCCAACGACACGGCTCACCCAGCGGGTCGCCCGCTGCTGGTGCAAACCCGCCATGCACTGCTCGAAGGCTTCGACGCGCGCATTGTGGTACGCCAGGAGGCGGACTGTACCCAGGTGAGCATCAGCCAGGGCAACCTCGCAGTGCATGCGCCGGGGGCGTTGCAGTGGTTCAGCGCCGGTCAGTCGGTGCGGGTGGATGTGCTGGGCGTCAGCCTGCTCCAGCAGCAGACCATGGATGCCGGTGCCTGGGTCGAGGGCCTGATCGTCACCCGCGACATGCGCCTGGCCGAGTTCCTTGCCGAGATCGGTCGCTACCGGCATGGTTACCTGAGCTGCGCCGATGACATTGCCGATCTGCGTCTGTCGGGAGTGTTCCGCCTGCAAGACACCGACAAGCTGCTGCAACTGCTGCCGCAGACACTGCCAGTCAAGCTCAGCTACCGCACGCGCTGGTGGGTTCGCCTCGAACGGCTGGCCTGATTTTTTTGCGGAAATTACTGGCGGGTTTCTCTCGCAAGTCCGGCTAGGACAGTAAGCGACTCTTCTGCCCTTACCGACTTGACGGATGTTCTCCATGCGAAATGCTTCGCCATTGCTGCGGCCCACCAAAAAGAATGATTTTCAACCTGTCTTAGATTCTGCCTGCCGCAGTACCTTGGGCAATGCCATTCGCGCCGCCCTACTCGGTACAGCCCTGGGCGTGGCAGCGCTGCCCACGCTGGCAATGGCAGAACAGGCAGGCAGTGTCAGCCAGCAGTACAACATTGCACCCGGCTCGCTGAATGAGGTACTCAACCAGTTCGCCCGGCAGGCGGGTATAACCCTGTCGAGCACTCCGCAGTTGACCGAAGGCCTGCGATCGCCAGGCCTGTCGGGCAGCTACAGCACAGATCAAGCCCTGCGCCAGTTGCTCAACGGTTCCGGGCTCGACGCCAGCAGCCAGGATGGCAGCAGCTATGTATTGCATGCCCAAGCCCAGGACGCCGCCCTCTCCTTGCCCACCACCGAGGTACGCGAGTTCGCCCTGGGCAATGCTCTGGGCAGCATGGAAGGCTACAACGCCACCCACAGCCAGGTCGCGACCAAGACCAGCATGGCCTTGCTGGAAACCTCGCAATCGGTTTCGGTGGTAACCCGCCAGCAGATGGATGACCAGGGTTCGCAAACCGTGGCCCAGGCCATGCGCTACACCCCCGGCGTGCTGACCAACCCGTACGGTGCTACCCACCGCTACGACTATGTGGCCATGCGCGGCTTCAACGATGGCTCTGTGGATAACATCTACCTGGACGGCCTGAAGTCCATGGGGGACAACGGCACCTACAGCACGATGCAGGTAGACCCGTACTTTCTTGAACGTATCGACATACTCAAAGGGCCGTCATCGGTACTCTACGGCCGCAGCTCGCCGGGCGGCCTGGTCGCCCTGACCAGCAAGAAGCCTTTGTTCGAAGCGTTCCACCAGGTGCAAGCGACCGTAGGCACCCAGGGCCAGCGCGGCGCCGGTTTCGATTTCAGCGGGCCGCTGGATGACGACAAGCGCATCGCCTATCGCCTGACGGGTCTGGCCGATGCTTCCGACACCCAGTTCGATCACAACAAAGAGGAACGCTATGCGCTGGCGCCGTCGGTCAGCATCAATTTCAGCGAGGACACTTCGCTGACCCTGCAAGCGTACCTGCAGCACGATCCCAATGGGGGCTATCACGGTGCCCTGCCGGCCGATGGCGCCCTGCACCCACGCAATGGGCTGCGCCTTTCCGATCACTTCTTCGAAGGCGAGCCTGACAGCGACAATTACGAGCGTACCCAGCAGTCCTTCAGCTACCAGTTCGAACATCGCTTCAACGATGTCTTCACTGCACGGCAGAACTTCCGCTACCAGGATTCGGACGTGTCGATGGACCAGGTCTATTTCGCCGGCTGGGCCGACCCTGCCACCAACGAGATGAACCGCGCCTATACCGGCGGTGACGAGCGGCTTCACTCGTTCATCATCGACAATATGCTGCAGGCTGAATTCTTCACCGGCTCTGCCAAGCACACCTTGCTCTCCGGCGCCGACTACCAGCGTCGCAAGGCTCGGGTGGACTGGCGCTACGGCAGCGTCAACAGCCTCGATGCAGGCAATCCGCAGTACGGCAACGGTGACCTGCAGATCCTTGGCGAAAACCGCTACCTGCGACGCCTGCAGCAAACCGGCGTGTACATGCAGGACCTGATCGAACTGGACAACTGGCGCTTCTCCCTGGGCTTGCGCCAGGACTGGGTGAAAACTTCCGAGGAAAATCGCGATATCGAAGGCAGCCGGGTCAGCGACTCGCCGACCAAACTCACCGGGCGCGCTGGCGTGCTCTATGTCTTCGAGAATGGCATCGCGCCGTACATCAGCTACTCCGAGTCGTTCAACCCCAACAGCGTTTCCGACCAGAACGGCAAGCCGCTGGCCCCGACCGAAGGCACCCAGTGGGAAACCGGTATCAAGTACCAGCCGCCAGGTACTGACAATCTGTTCACCGCATCGGTGTTCCACATCGAGCAGGAAAACCTGGCGTCCAAGCAACCGAACGAAGACTTCTATCGCCCGGTGGGTGCGGTCCGCTCCCAAGGCCTCGAGCTTGAGGCTCATGTGCAGGTCAGCGACAACCTCAAGGTGCTGGGCAGCTACACCTTCACCGACATCGAGTACTCCAAAGCGATGCCGAGCCTGGTAGCCGCCGACCTGGACAACAACGGCAACTCGCCCACCCAGGCGCCGCGCCACATGGCGTCGCTGTGGGCTGACTACAACTTCCGCCAAGGTGCGCTGGACGGGCTGCGCCTGGGTGGCGGGGTACGCTACGTGGGCTACAGCTGGGTCGATGCGGAGAACACCATGAAGGTGCCGTCGTACACCCTGTTCGATGCCTCTGTCGGCTACGACCTAGGCAAGATCGGCCTCAAGGGTATGGATGTACGGCTCAACGCCAACAACCTGACCAACGAGAGCTACATCGCCTCCTGCGCGAGCCTCAGCTACTGCTACATGGGCGAAGAACGCAACGTGAGTGCCACGGTCAGCTACCAGTTCTGATTCCAAGGCAATGAACTACAAGGCCAGCACCGGATTCCGGGCGCTGGCTTTGTCGCATCTGGCGACTTCAATTCGGACTTTCGATCATGCGTTCCCTCTACGTTCTACTGCATCGCTACCTTGGCCTGGTCACCGCACTGTTCCTGGCCATGGCGGGCCTCACAGGCAGCGTGCTGGCCTTTCATCACGAGCTGGACGAATGGCTCAACCCCTCCTTCTATGAAGCCCCGGGGGTGGGTGAACGACAACAGCCGGGGGTGCTTGTGGATAAGCTCCAGGCTGCACATCCACGGCTGCAGGTCTGGTACATGGAATACCCGAACGAGCCCGCGCATGCTGCGTTACTGGCGGCTGTTCCACGCAATGACCCGGCGACCGGGCAGCCCTATGCCGAGAAGAACACAGTGTTCTACCTCGACCCGGTCAGCGGGCAGCCCCTCGGCCAGCGCTACTGGGGCGAGTGCTGCTTTTCTCGCGAGAACTTCATGCCGTTCATGCTCGAACTGCACTACAGCCTTACCCTACCCGGCAATTGGGGGATCCTGCTGATGGGCGTGGTGGCGATTCTATGGGTCGTCGATTGCTTCATCGCGGTGCTGCTGACGTTGCCTCGCGGACGACCGTTCTGGCGCAAGTGGTCCACTGCCTGGAAGATCAAGGTTGGCCACGCCTACCGCTTGAACATGGATATCCACAGGGCTGGTGGGTTGTGGCTGTGGTTGCTGCTGTTGCCAGTGGCGATCAGCAGCGTGGCCATGAACTTGCCAGCCCAAGTGTTCAAGCCGGCGGTGTCATTGTTCTCGGCCGTGGAACCAAGCGTCTATGAGGCCCGTGGCGAGCTGCCGAAGGAGGAATTGGGGCAGACACTGCTTACGTACCAGCAGGCCTATCAGCTGGCTCTACAGGAAGGCCAGCGCCTGGGGCTGACAGCCCCGATCGGCGAGCTGTACTACAGCTTCGAGTACAACTTCTACGGCGCAGGATTTGGCCAGCACGATACCGATACCCAGGGTAAATCGTGGTTGTTCTTCCACGGCACCGATGGGCATTTGCTGGGTAAGGAGATCGCTGGGCAAGGCACCTTGGGGGAACGCTTTTATCGCTTGCAGTTACCCATACATGGCGGACGCATCATTGGCATGACAGGCCAGGTATTGATTGCGGTGCTAGGGGTGATGATTGCAGTGCTGTCGTTGACTGGGGTGTACATCTGGTGGCGCAAGTTGCAGGCGCGGCGCAGTGGCAAGGCAAGGAAGACATAAGCAAGCCGCCAGAAAGACAAAACCCCTGTCTGCAGTGCAGACAGGGGTTCTGGAATTGAATCTTGACGATGACCTACTCTCACATGGGGAAACCCCACACTACCATCGGCGATGCATCGTTTCACTGCTGAGTTCGGGATGGGATCAGGTGGTTCCAATGCTCTATGGTCGTCAAGAAATTCTGTTGCCAGAAGGTCTTGTGCAGACACTCCAGCGAATCGGGTATGTGACAATCTGTGGTTTTTTTGAACTTTCGGTTCAATGCGTCTTCACCACCACAATCTGCGCTGCAGATTGCTTGGGTGTTATATGGTCAAGCCTCACGGGCAATTAGTATTGGTTAGCTCAACGCCTCACAGCGCTTACACACCCAACCTATCAACGTCGTAGTCTTCGACGGCCCTTCAGGGAGCTCAAGGCTCCAGTGAGATCTCATCTTGAGGCAAGTTTCCCGCTTAGATGCTTTCAGCGGTTATCTCTTCCGAACATAGCTACCCGGCAATGCCACTGGCGTGACAACCGGAACACCAGAGGTTCGTCCACTCCGGTCCTCTCGTACTAGGAGCAGCCCCTCTCAAATCTCAAACGTCCACGGCAGATAGGGACCGAACTGTCTCACGACGTTCTAAACCCAGCTCGCGTACCACTTTAAATGGCGAACAGCCATACCCTTGGGACCGGCTTCAGCCCCAGGATGTGATGAGCCGACATCGAGGTGCCAAACACCGCCGTCGATATGAACTCTTGGGCGGTATCAGCCTGTTATCCCCGGAGTACCTTTTATCCGTTGAGCGATGGCCCTTCCATACAGAACCACCGGATCACTAAGACCTACTTTCGTACCTGCTCGACGTGTCTGTCTCGCAGTCAAGCGCGCTTTTGCCTTTATACTCTACGACCGATTTCCGACCGGTCTGAGCGCACCTTCGTACTCCTCCGTTACTCTTTAGGAGGAGACCGCCCCAGTCAAACTACCCACCATACACTGTCCTCGATCCGGATAACGGACCTGAGTTAGAACCTCAAAGTTGCCAGGGTGGTATTTCAAGGATGGCTCCACGCGAACTGGCGTCCACGCTTCAAAGCCTCCCACCTATCCTACACAAGCAAATTCAAAGTCCAGTGCAAAGCTATAGTAAAGGTTCACGGGGTCTTTCCGTCTAGCCGCGGATACACTGCATCTTCACAGCGATTTCAATTTCACTGAGTCTCGGGTGGAGACAGCGCCGCCATCGTTACGCCATTCGTGCAGGTCGGAACTTACCCGACAAGGAATTTCGCTACCTTAGGACCGTTATAGTTACGGCCGCCGTTTACCGGGGCTTCGATCAAGAGCTTCGCGTTAGCTAACCCCATCAATTAACCTTCCGGCACCGGGCAGGCGTCACACCCTATACGTCCACTTTCGTGTTTGCAGAGTGCTGTGTTTTTAATAAACAGTCGCAGCGGCCTGGTATCTTCGACCGGCATGAGCTTACGGAGCAAGTCCTTCACCCTCACCGGCGCACCTTCTCCCGAAGTTACGGTGCCATTTTGCCTAGTTCCTTCACCCGAGTTCTCTCAAGCGCCTTGGTATTCTCTACCCAACCACCTGTGTCGGTTTGGGGTACGGTTCCTAGTTATCTGAAGCTTAGAAGCTTTTCTTGGAAGCATGGCATCAACCACTTCGTCGCCTAATGGCAACTCGTCATCAGCTCTCGGCCTTAAGATCCCGGATTTACCTAAGATCTCAGCCTACCACCTTAAACTTGGACAACCAACGCCAAGCTGGCCTAGCCTTCTCCGTCCCTCCATCGCAATAACTAGAAGTACAGGAATATTAACCTGTTTTCCATCGACTACGCTTTTCAGCCTCGCCTTAGGGACCGACTAACCCTGCGTCGATTAACGTTGCGCAGGAAACCTTGGTCTTTCGGCGTGGGAGTTTTTCACTCCCATTGTCGTTACTCATGTCAGCATTCGCACTTCTGATACCTCCAGCAAGCTTCTCAACTCACCTTCACAGGCTTACAGAACGCTCCTCTACCGCATCACCTAAGTGATACCCGTAGCTTCGGTGCATGGTTTGAGCCCCGTTACATCTTCCGCGCAGGCCGACTCGACTAGTGAGCTATTACGCTTTCTTTAAAGGGTGGCTGCTTCTAAGCCAACCTCCTAGCTGTCTAAGCCTTCCCACATCGTTTCCCACTTAACCATGACTTTGGGACCTTAGCTGACGGTCTGGGTTGTTTCCCTTTTCACGACGGACGTTAGCACCCGCCGTGTGTCTCCCATGCTCGGCACTTGTAGGTATTCGGAGTTTGCATCGGTTTGGTAAGTCGGGATGACCCCCTAGCCGAAACAGTGCTCTACCCCCTACAGTGATACATGAGGCGCTACCTAAATAGCTTTCGAGGAGAACCAGCTATCTCCGAGCTTGATTAGCCTTTCACTCCGATCCACAGGTCATCCGCTAACTTTTCAACGGTAGTCGGTTCGGTCCTCCAGTCAGTGTTACCTAACCTTCAACCTGCCCATGGATAGATCGCCCGGTTTCGGGTCTATACCCAGCGACTAAGCGCCCTATTAAGACTCGCTTTCGCTACGCCTCCCCTATTCGGTTAAGCTCGCCACTGAATATAAGTCGCTGACCCATTATACAAAAGGTACGCAGTCACCTAACAAAGTAGGCTCCCACTGCTTGTACGCATACGGTTTCAGGTTCTATTTCACTCCCCTCTCCGGGGTTCTTTTCGCCTTTCCCTCACGGTACTGGTTCACTATCGGTCAGTCAGTAGTATTTAGCCTTGGAGGATGGTCCCCCCATATTCAGACAAAGTTTCTCGTGCTCCGTCCTACTCGATTTCATGACTAAGAGATTTTCGCGTACAGGGCTATCACCCACTATGGCCGCACTTTCCAGAGCGTTCCGCTAATCTCAAAGCCACTTAAGGGCTAGTCCCCGTTCGCTCGCCACTACTAAGGGAATCTCGGTTGATTTCTTTTCCTCAGGGTACTTAGATGTTTCAGTTCCCCTGGTTCGCCTCTTGCACCTATGTATTCAGTACAAGATACTCAGCTTATGCTGAGTGGGTTCCCCCATTCAGAGATCTCCGGATCAAAGTCTGTTTGCCGACTCCCCGAAGCTTATCGCAGGCTACCACGTCTTTCATCGCCTCTGACTGCCAAGGCATCCACCGTATGCGCTTCTTCACTTGACCATATAACCCCAAGCAATCTGGTTATACTGTGAAGACGACATTCGCCGAAAATTCATGAAAACTCACAAATTTTACCTTAGCCTGAACAATCACCAGTGAAAGTGTTGTCCAGTCTATCTTTCTATCACATACCCAAATTTTTAAAGAACGATTCTGAAAAAGTTCAGAAATCAATATTCGACGCGAATATTCATTTCTAAGCTTTGACACGGTAGCAAGGGGTGGTGGAGCCAAGCGGGATCGAACCGCTGACCTCCTGCGTGCAAGGCAGGCGCTCTCCCAGCTGAGCTATGGCCCCAACAAGAAACTGGTGGGTCTGGGCAGATTCGAACTGCCGACCTCACCCTTATCAGGGGTGCGCTCTAACCAACTGAGCTACAGACCCAGTTAAGAGCTGTTACCGATATCGTCTTCTTCAATGAATCAAGCAATTCGTGTGGGAGCTTATAAGACAGCTGATGTCTGTCGATTAAGGAGGTGATCCAGCCGCAGGTTCCCCTACGGCTACCTTGTTACGACTTCACCCCAGTCATGAATCACACCGTGGTAACCGTCCTCCCGAAGGTTAGACTAGCTACTTCTGGTGCAACCCACTCCCATGGTGTGACGGGCGGTGTGTACAAGGCCCGGGAACGTATTCACCGCGACATTCTGATTCGCGATTACTAGCGATTCCGACTTCACGCAGTCGAGTTGCAGACTGCGATCCGGACTACGATCGGTTTTGTGAGATTAGCTCCACCTCGCGGCTTGGCAACCCTCTGTACCGACCATTGTAGCACGTGTGTAGCCCAGGCCGTAAGGGCCATGATGACTTGACGTCATCCCCACCTTCCTCCGGTTTGTCACCGGCAGTCTCCTTAGAGTGCCCACCATAACGTGCTGGTAACTAAGGACAAGGGTTGCGCTCGTTACGGGACTTAACCCAACATCTCACGACACGAGCTGACGACAGCCATGCAGCACCTGTGTCAGAGTTCCCGAAGGCACCAATCCATCTCTGGAAAGTTCTCTGCATGTCAAGGCCTGGTAAGGTTCTTCGCGTTGCTTCGAATTAAACCACATGCTCCACCGCTTGTGCGGGCCCCCGTCAATTCATTTGAGTTTTAACCTTGCGGCCGTACTCCCCAGGCGGTCAACTTAATGCGTTAGCTGCGCCACTAAAATCTCAAGGATTCCAACGGCTAGTTGACATCGTTTACGGCGTGGACTACCAGGGTATCTAATCCTGTTTGCTCCCCACGCTTTCGCACCTCAGTGTCAGTATGAGCCCAGGTGGTCGCCTTCGCCACTGGTGTTCCTTCCTATATCTACGCATTTCACCGCTACACAGGAAATTCCACCACCCTCTGCCCTACTCTAGCTCGCCAGTTTTGGATGCAGTTCCCAGGTTGAGCCCGGGGATTTCACATCCAACTTAACGAACCACCTACGCGCGCTTTACGCCCAGTAATTCCGATTAACGCTTGCACCCTCTGTATTACCGCGGCTGCTGGCACAGAGTTAGCCGGTGCTTATTCTGTCGGTAACGTCAAAACACTAACGTATTAGGTTAATGCCCTTCCTCCCAACTTAAAGTGCTTTACAATCCGAAGACCTTCTTCACACACGCGGCATGGCTGGATCAGGCTTTCGCCCATTGTCCAATATTCCCCACTGCTGCCTCCCGTAGGAGTCTGGACCGTGTCTCAGTTCCAGTGTGACTGATCATCCTCTCAGACCAGTTACGGATCGTCGCCTTGGTGAGCCATTACCTCACCAACTAGCTAATCCGACCTAGGCTCATCTGATAGCGCAAGGCCCGAAGGTCCCCTGCTTTCTCCCGTAGGACGTATGCGGTATTAGCGTTCCTTTCGAAACGTTGTCCCCCACTACCAGGCAGATTCCTAGGTATTACTCACCCGTCCGCCGCTGAATCAAGGAGCAAGCTCCCGTCATCCGCTCGACTTGCATGTGTTAGGCCTGCCGCCAGCGTTCAATCTGAGCCATGATCAAACTCTTCAGTTCAATACTGCTTGGGTTTTGAGAAAACCCTAAACTTGGCTCAGCAATCTCAAATGACTTATTCGAAGTCTTTCGACTTCTCGTGTAGTCACTTGTGATGCTGATAATCTTTTTGACTATCAGTCTGAGCTCACAAGCACCCACACGAATTGCTTGATTCGATTGTTAAAGAGCGTTGGCTGAAGTCTTTCGCTTCAACCGAGGCGCGCATTCTACGCTTTCCTCAGAGTGTGTCAAGCGTTTATTTTGAAGTTTTTAGCAAAAAGCCTTTCAACTTCAACCGCTTAACTCGCTGCGATCTCTCGTCAGCGGGAGGCGAATTCTACAGCGTTTCAATTCGCTGTCAACCACCTTTTTCACCGCTGCCGATCTTTCGATCGAAGCCCCTCCAGCACCACCTGAAACCGCTAACTCTTTGAAACTCAAGGAGTTTTCGGCTCCGACCACGCCGGAAGTGGGGCGAATTATAGAGAGATAAAACGGCGCGTCAAGGACTTATTTCAAACTTATGACAATAAGCCGATGACGCGCCGTTTCCATATAGAAGAGGAGGGCACTACAACACCCCAGCACCCCGCAGCCGACCAATCTCCGCTGCCGCCAGCCCCAGCACCTCGCCCAGAACCTGTTCGGTGTGCTCACCCAACAGCGGTGGCGCATTGCGATACTCCACCGGCGTCTCCGATAGCCGAATCGGGCTAGCCACCTGCGGTACCACCCCAGCCAAAGGATGTGGGATCTCGATTGCCAGACCCCGGGCCTTTACCTGGGGATCGGCAAACATCTGCGCCAGATCATTGATAGGCCCACACGGCACGCCCGCTTTTTCAAGCTGCGATACCCATTCGGCAGTGGTCTTGAATACCGTTGCCTGGCGAATCAATGGAATCAACTCTACCCGATTGGCTACGCGCTGCTTATTAGTAGCAAAGCGCGGGTCATCCGCCCATTGTGACTGACCCGCCACTTCAGCGAACTTGCGGAACTGGCCATCGTTGCCCACGGTAAGGATGAAATCACCATCGGCAGTAGGAAAGTCCTGGTACGGCACGATATTCGGGTGAGCGTTGCCAAGCCGCTTTGGCGGGTTGCCGGTCGTGAGGTAGTTCATTGCCTGGTTGGCCAGGCAGGCCACCTGCACATCGAGCAACGCCATATCGATATGCTGGCCGCCGCCATCATGGTCGCGATGGGCGAGGGCGGCCAGGATGGCCACTGTCGAGTAGAGGCCCGTCAGAATATCGGTCAGCGCAACACCAACCTTCACAGGCCCAGCGCCTTCGTCACCCTCAGGGCGCCCGGTTAGGCTCATTAGCCCACCTAGCCCCTGGATCATGAAGTCGTAGCCTGCACGCTTGGCATACGGCCCGGTCTGGCCGAAGCCGGTGATCGAGCAATAGATCAGCTGCGGGTTGATTGCCTTCAGGCTTTCATAGTCCAGCCCGTAGGCAGCCAGGCCACCCACCTTGAAGTTCTCGATGACCACATCCGACTTGGCCGCCAGCTCGCGCACCAGGCGCTGACCTTCAGGCTGAGTGAAGTCGATGGTCACTGACCGCTTGTTGCGGTTGGCCGAGAGGTAATAGGCCGCCTCGCTGGTGTTCTCGCCGTAGGCGTCCTTGAGGAAGGGTGGGCCCCAGGCGCGCGTATCGTCGCCAGTCCCCGGGCGCTCGACCTTGATTACTTCGGCCCCGAGATCCGCCAGGATCTGCCCGGACCACGGCCCGGCCAGTACTCGCGACAGATCCAGCACCCGCAGATGAGATAGCGCGCCCATGGGCTGGCTCCTTATTAATAGAAGGCCTGGATACCGGTTTGTGCACGCCCCAGAATCAGCGCATGCACGTCGTGGGTACCTTCATAGGTGTTGACCACTTCCAGGTTGACCAGGTGACGGGCTACACCGAACTCATCGGAGATACCGTTACCGCCGAGCATGTCACGCGCCAGGCGAGCGATGTCCAGCGCCTTGCCACAGGAGTTGCGCTTCATGATCGAAGTGATTTCGACCGCGGCGGTGCCCTCATCTTTCATCCGTCCTAGACGCAGGCAGCCTTGCAGGGCGAGAGTGATCTCGGTTTGCATGTCGGCAAGCTTCTTCTGGATCAGCTGGTTGGCGGCCAGCGGGCGACCAAACTGCTTGCGGTCCAGGGTGTACTGGCGAGCGGTATGCCAGCAGGCCTCAGCGGCACCCAGGGCGCCCCAGGAGATGCCATAGCGAGCCGAGTTCAGGCAGGTGAACGGGCCCTTGAGACCACGCACTTCCGGGAAGATGTTCTCTTCAGGGACAAAGACGTTGTCCATGACGACTTCACCGGTGATCGAGGCGCGCAGGCCAACCTTGCCGTGAATCGCCGGGGCACTCAGACCCTCCCAGCCCTTTTCCAGGACGAAGCCGCGGATATCGCCGGCATCGTCCTTGGCCCAGATCACGAACACATCGGCAATCGGGCTATTGGTGATCCACATCTTGTTGCCGGTCAGGCGATAGCCGCCGTCGACCTTCTTGGCGCGGGTAATCATCGAGCCCGGATCCGAGCCATGGTCAGGCTCGGTCAGTCCGAAGCAACCGATCCATTCACCGCTGGCCAACTTGGGCAGGTACTTTTGCTTGGTCGCTTCGTTCCCGAATTCATTGATAGGCACCATCACCAGCGACGACTGCACACTCATCATCGAGCGGTAGCCGGAGTCGATGCGCTCCACTTCACGGGCGATCAAGCCGTAGCACACATAGTTCAGGCCGCTGCCACCGTATTGCTCGGGGATAGTGGCGCCGAGCAGGCCGACTTCGCCCATCTCCCGGAAGATCGCAGGGTCGGTCTGCTCGTGACGGAAGGCCTCCAGCACGCGCGGGGCCAGCTTGTCCTGGGCGAACTGATAAGCGCTGTCACGCACCATGCGCTCTTCTTCAGTGAGCTGTTGGTCGAGCAACAGCGGATCGATCCAGTTGAAGCTTGCTTTACCGGCCATGAGCGAATCCTCGAAAGATGGGACCAGAGTTGTTGTGCATTGATCCTAGGCCTGATCAGCCGACGAGACAAACGAGGAATGCGCAAGCTCTTGTGATAATTTCTCACTCCGTAACACCAGCAAAGCCTTTCTTTGCGCCTTATTAGTGAGGTTGACGTACATGCGACGCAAGATCCCCAGTACCGCCGCCCTGGTATGTTTCGAGGCAGCCGCCCGCCACGAAAGCTTCACCAAGGCTTCCCAGGAACTGTCCCTGACCCAGGGCGCCGTATGTCGGCAAATCGCCGGTCTGGAAGAGTTTCTTAACGTCGAGTTGTTTCGCCGCTCGCGTCGCGGCGTAAAACTCACGGAGGCGGGGCTCTCCTATAGCCGCCGGGTCGCCGCGCAGCTCGATGCCGTGGAGCGCGACACCTTGTCGGTGATGGGGCAGCAGGGCGCCAACGTGATCGAGCTCGCCGTGGTCCCGACCTTCGGTACCCAGTGGCTGCTGCCCAGGCTCAAGGACTTCCAACTTCGCCACCCTGAAGTCACCGTCAACCTCACCAACCGCACCCGGCCATTCCTGTTTGCCGATACCAGTTTCGATGCTGCTATCTATTTCGGCGATGCCGATTGGTCAGGAACGCAGTCACATCGACTCATGGGCGAAAATCCCTTGCCTGTGTGCAGCCCGGCATTGCTGGGTGGAGCGGGGCAGCTTGCTGCCGAACAACTTGCCCAGTTGCCCTTGCTACAACAGACCACTCGTCCTTATGCGTGGCGCCAATGGTTCAACAGCCTGGACATGAACGTCCCGCGGGACATGACCGGCCCGCGCTATGAGCTATTCTCGATGCTTGCTCAGGCGGCCATGCACGAGATGGGCGTGGCGCTGATTCCACCGTTCCTGATCCAGCGCGAATTGGCAGAAGGGCGCCTGGTCGTGGCCAACCGACATGCGCTGTCGAGCATCAAGGCGTATTACCTGATGATTCCGGAGCGCAAGGTCGAATCCGCGTCGCTGCGCGCTTTTCGCGACTGGCTGGTAGCCGAAGCCGACCGCTATACCGCAGCCCATAAGGACCACAGCAACAACCTGACTCCGTAGTCAGCAAAAACTGAACCCTACAGATGTACGTAAATGTCGCAATTATCACAACTGTTTTGGCACCCCCTCAAACACCCCTTAACCCTGCTGTCCATGCGGCTTTCGCAGCATAAATCGTGTTTTTGACAGGGCATTTAGAGAATTCGGCGGAATTTTTTCAAAATTTACCGTAATCTCCCTGAAGCCCGTGCTTGGCGGGCTCCAGGCCTGTTCTTGCGACATTCGGTCACAGGGTGACTTGTAGTTTGATTACCGTCACCCTTCAAAACTGGTTGAAGCGATTCCGTAATCGCCTGCAAAATGCCGCGCCCCGCCTGAATTCGGCGGGATCGTGCTGATCGGCCGCCCCAGACGCACCATCCGCAGTGCGCTGGTTTACCAACAAAAGATCACGCAGGAGATTTGACGTGCACATTGGTGTTCCACTCGAAACGCAGACGGGCGAAACACGGGTTGCTGCAACCCCGGAAACCATCAAGAAACTGATTGGCCAGGGGCATCAGGTCACCGTCCAGAGCGGCGCCGGCATCAACGCCAGCGTTCCGGACAGTGCCTATGAAGCAGCAGGCGCCTCTATAGGCAGCGCTGCCGATGCGTTTGGTGCACAGCTGGTGTTGAAGGTCGTAGCACCCAACGACAGCGAACTGGCCCAGATCAACAACGGCACCGTCCTGGTGGGGATGCTCAATCCGTTCAACAACGAAACCATTGCCAAGATGGCTGAACGCGGCGTGACCGCTTTCGCCCTCGAAGCAGCGCCACGCACCTCGCGGGCGCAGAGCCTCGACGTGTTGTCTTCGCAGGCCAACATTGCCGGCTATAAGTCGGTGCTGCTGGCAGCCCATCACTACCCACGCTTCATGCCGATGCTGATGACTGCCGCAGGCACCGTCAAAGCCGCTCGCGTCCTGATTCTCGGCGCGGGTGTAGCGGGTCTGCAGGCCATCGCCACGGCCAAGCGCCTGGGTGCGGTGATCGAAGCCTCGGACGTGCGTCCGGCGGTGAAAGAGCAGATCGAGTCGCTGGGCGCCAAATTCATCGACGTGCCCTATGAAACCGATGAAGAACGCGAATGTGCCGAAGGTGTCGGCGGTTATGCCCGCCCAATGCCTGCCAGCTGGATGCAACGCCAGGCCCTGGCGGTGCACGAGCGCGCCAAGCAGGCCGACATCGTCATCACCACCGCGCTGATCCCAGGCCGCAAGGCGCCGACGCTGCTGAGCGCCGAGACCGTTGCGCAAATGAAGCCAGGTTCCGTGGTCATCGACCTTGCCGCCGCCCAAGGTGGCAACTGCCCGCTGACTGTCGCCGACCAGGTGGTGATCGAAAATGGCGTGACCATTGTCGGCCCGACCAACCTGCCGGCGCAGGTCGCAGCGGATGCTTCGGCACTGTATGCCCGCAACCTGCTCGACTTCATGAAGCTGCTGTTCGACAAGGACAGCCAGCTGGTGATCAACCTCGAAGACGATATCGTCGCCGCGTGCCTGATGTGCCGCGACGGCCAGATCATCCGCAAGAACGGATAAGGAGCCAGACAATGGAAGACATGCTGATCTCTCACGGCGTCTATAACCTGATCATTTTCGTGCTGGCGATCTATATCGGCTACCACGTGGTGTGGAACGTCACCCCTGCACTGCATACCCCCCTGATGGCGGTTACCAACGCCATTTCCGCCATCGTCATCGTCGGCGCCATGCTGGCCGCCGCCCTGACCGTGACACCGCTGGGCAAGATCATGGGCACCCTCGCGGTGGCCCTGGCAGCGGTCAACGTATTCGGTGGTTTCCTGGTCACCCGGCGCATGCTGGAGATGTTCAAGAAGAAAGCCGCAAAGGCTGAGGGGAAGCAGTAAACATGAGCATGAACCTGGTAACACTTCTCTACCTCGTCGCCTCGGTGTGCTTCATCCAGGCGCTCAAGGGCCTGTCGCATCCGACTTCGTCGCGGCGCGGCAACCTGTTCGGCATGCTCGGCATGGCCCTGGCAGTCATCACCACTGTCGGCCTGATCTACAAGCTGGGTGCAGAGCTGGCCACTGACGGTATCGGCTACGTGATCGTCGGCCTGCTGGTCGGCGGTACCGCCGGCTCGATCATGGCCAAGCGCGTTGAAATGACCAAGATGCCTGAGCTGGTTGCCTTCATGCACAGCATGATCGGCCTGGCCGCGGTGTTCATCGCCATTGCAGCGGTGGTCGAGCCGCAGTCGCTGGGCATCGTCTCCAGCATCAGCGACCCGATCCCGACCGGTAACCGCCTTGAGCTGTTCCTGGGCGCAGCCATTGGTGCGATCACCTTTTCAGGCTCGGTCATCGCCTTTGGCAAGCTCTCCGGCAAGTACAAGTTCCGCCTGTTCCAGGGCGCACCGGTACAGTTCGCCGGCCAGCACAAGCTCAACCTGATCCTGGGCCTGACCACCATCGGCCTGGGGCTGATCTTCACCTTCACCGGTAGCTACAGTGCCTTTGCGCTGATGCTGATCCTGGCGTTCATCATGGGCGTGCTGATCATCATCCCGATCGGCGGCGCCGACATGCCGGTGGTAGTGTCGATGCTCAACAGCTATTCGGGTTGGGCGGCGGCGGGTATCGGTTTCTCGCTGAACAACTCGATGCTGATCATTGCCGGCTCCCTGGTAGGTTCCTCCGGTGCGATCCTGTCGTACATCATGTGCAAGGCGATGAACCGCTCGTTCTTCAACGTGATCCTCGGCGGCTTCGGCGGCGCAACGGATGCCGGCGGCCCAGCAGGTGCCCAGGAGGCCCGTCCGGTGAAATCCGGTTCGGCCGACGACGCAACCTTCCTGCTGAGCAACGCCGACACCGTGATCATCGTTCCGGGCTACGGCCTGGCGGTGGCCCGTGCCCAGCACGCGCTCAAAGAACTGACCGAGAAGCTGGTCCACAACGGTGTGAACGTGAAGTACGCGATCCACCCGGTGGCAGGCCGCATGCCGGGCCACATGAACGTACTGCTGGCCGAAGCCGAAGTGCCCTACGACCAGGTGTTCGAGATGGAAGACATCAACTCCGAGTTCGGCCAGGCCGACGTGGTGCTGGTGCTCGGTGCCAACGACGTGGTCAACCCGGCGGCCAAGAACGATCCCAAGTCGCCGATCGCCGGTATGCCGATCCTCGAAGCCTTCAAGGCCAAGACCATCATCGTCAACAAGCGCTCGATGGCCAGCGGCTATGCGGGGCTTGATAACGAGCTGTTCTACCTGGACAAGACCATGATGGTTTTCGGTGACGCCAAGAAGGTCATCGAAGACATGGTCAAGGCCGTCGACTAAGCCCTTTGCGGCCTGTGATCGAGTAGGAGGCGGATTCACACCCGCCGTCCTCTCACACCACCGTGCGTACGGTTCCGTACACGGCGGTTCAGGTTACGCGGCTAAGCCGGTTAATCGTATCCAGTATCGAGACCAGCCCGAGCCGGTCCCACAGTTTCTTTGGCAGCGCGTAGTTCATATGTTGCGCTCCCGAATTCCACCATGGACCTCGGCCATTGAAGGCTGACTTGTTGGCACGCTCCTCGCTCAACCCCAGGCGCATCAAGTTTCTCAGCCTCGTGGGAGGCTGCTTCCATTGACGCCAGATGACGCAGCGGAGTTTGTGCCTGACCCAACCATCCAGTTCCTCAAGCGGCCGCTTGCTCTGGCTGAGCTTGAAGTAGCTAGCCCAGCCTCTCAGGACGGGGTTGATCCGCTCGATGACAGTCGCCATTTTGCGAGCCCGTACGCTGCGCAGCAGCATTCTGAGCCGGTCGCGTAAGCGGTCTAGGCTCATCCTTGCCACGCGCAGCCTTGGCTGCTGGTGCCAGCTTATCCCATAGCCTAGGTAGTCGCACTTCCACGCCCTTGCCACTTGGCTTTTCTTCCTGTTCACCGTCAGCTTCAGACGTTCTCTCAGGAAGCGCTCGACGCTGACCAACACCCGTTCGCCGGCCCGGGGACTGCGTACATAGATGTTCGCATCATCGGCATAACGTACGAAGCGATGGCCCCGTCGCTCCAGCTCGCGGTCGAGTTCGTCGAGCAGGATGTTCGACAGCAACGGCGAAAGCGGGCCGCCTTGCGGCGTCCCCTCCTGCCGTGGGCTGACGACACCGCCCGACATGATCCCGGCTTCAAGGTAGCGGCGGATAAGCCTGAGTACGCACTTGTCTTTGATCCGACGTTCGATGCAGGCCATGAGGATGTCGTGATTGACCCGATCGAAAAACTTCTCCAGATCGAGTTCCACGCACCAGCGGTGTCCCGCTGTCACATGAGCACGAGCCATCTCGATGGCTTGATGCGTACTTCTGCCCGGACGAAAACCATAGCTGTAGTCCGAGAACAGTGGGTCGAAGATAGGTGTGAGCTGCTGCTGCAGTGCTTGCTGGATCAGGCGATCCACGACGCTGGGGATTCCCAGTTGCCGTGTGCCGCCCTGCGGCTTGGGAATTTCAACCGCTCGCACTGCTTGGGGCTGGTATTCACCGGCCAGTAACCTGGCCTTGAGGGTTGGCCAATACTGTCTCACGTAGCCCGCCAAGTCAGCAACCGTCATGCCATCGGCACCCGGTGCTCCCTTGTTGCTGACCACGCGTTGATACGCACGTCTGAGGTTGGCCGGTGCAAGCACCCGCTCCATCAGCGTGTCCGGCTCCGCGTTCGTCCACGTCACGGACGCCGTCGATACCTTTGCACTGTCAGGCGTCACCCTCGGCTTCTGGCCGGAGCTCGGGATGACAGTTTCCGCTGTGGGAAATTTCTGCATTACGGTTACCAACGAGACGGCGACGCCTACTGGCGGCATAACCTGTTCGGCCCTTGGTGGCGCGGTTAACCGCCACTTACTACGGCTTCGGCTGACTTCTGCACGCTCATCCCGTCGCCTTTCGACGCGCGGTAGCACAATGGCAAACGTACAGATCTCCCAGGGTAATTCGCGCGACCTTCCTGCTTATGCCTGTCGGATCTACGTCACAGCGTTCCGTGCAAGTATTGGGCTTTGGCGATTTGTGCCACCTCACCCCGCTGTGCCGCCTCTATCCGCTTCCTGTTCGTCAGGCCAGCATTTTGCCTCGGGCTTCCTTCAGATTCGCGGTCACCCGCGACACCCTTGCCTCCGGCTAACACTTCCCCTTGCCGGGTGTGTAGAGGACTTTCACCTCCAAGTCACCCGCTTGGCCACCACAGCCAAGCGGGTTGCGCTTACGCGCAACGCGCCATGCCTGGCGCACACAAATAGCCCCAGCGCGGTACCGGCTGGGGCTTTTTCATGCCCGGCCAGCCGACAGAAGGCTCTAATACAGGGCTTAGCATTCGACCTTGGTCGCGGGACGGCGCGTTGCTAAAACACTAGACTGCGCATCTAGCTTTAGTAGCCCGAGATAACAATCCATGTACCGTGATCGTATCCGCTTGTCCTCCCTGCACAGCAAGGTAATGAGTGCGGCTGATGCCGCTGGCCTGATCGAGGACGGCATGACCGTCGGCATGAGCGGTTTCACCCGCGCCGGCGAAGCCAAGGCCGTGCCCCATGCATTGGCCGAGCGCGCCAAGCAGTCGCCCCTGCAAATCAGCCTGATGACTGGCGCCAGCCTGGGCAACGACCTGGACAAGCAACTGACCGAGGCCGGTGTCCTGGCCCGTCGCATGCCATTCCAGGTCGACAGCACCCTGCGCAAGGCCATCAACGACGGCAAGGTCATGTTCATCGACCAGCACCTGTCGGAAACCGTCGAGCAACTGCGCAACCAGCAACTCAAGCTGCCGGATATCGCGGTCATCGAAGCGGTTGCCATCACCGAACAAGGCCACATCGTGCCGACCACCTCGGTGGGCAACTCGGCCAGCTTCGCGATCTTCGCCAAACAGGTGATCGTCGAGATCAACCTGGCGCACAACGCCAACCTGGAAGGCCTGCACGACATTTATATCCCGACCTACCGCCCAACCCGTACGCCGATCCCGCTGGTGAAGGTCGACGACCGCATCGGCAGCACCGCGATCCCGATCGACCCGGCCAAGATCGTCGGCATCGTCATCACCGAGCAGCCGGACTCGCCGTCCACCGTCCTGCCACCGGATGACGAAACCCAGGGCATCGCCAACCACCTGATCAACTTCCTCAAGCAGGAAGTGGCCGCAGGGCGCATGACCAACCAGCTCGGCCCGCTGCAGGCAGGCATCGGCAGCATCGCCAACGCGGTGATGTGCGGCCTGATCGATTCGCCGTTCGAAGACCTGACCATGTACTCCGAAGTCCTGCAGGACTCGACCTTCGACCTGATCGACGCCGGCAAGCTGAGCTTTGCCTCGGGCAGCTCGATTACCCTGTCGACCCGCCGCAACGCAGACGTGTTCGGCAATCTGGAGCGCTACAAGGACAAACTGGTGCTGCGCCCCAGGAGATCTCCAACCACCCTGAAGTGGTCCGCCGCCTGGGCATCATCGGCATCAACACCGCCCTCGAGTTCGACCTGTACGGCAACGTCAACTCCACCCACGTCTGCGGTACGCGGATGATGAACGGCATTGGCGGTTCCGGCGACTTCGCCCGCAACGCCCACCTGGCGATCTTCGTCACCAAGTCCATCGCCAAGGGCGGTGCGATCTCGAGCGTGGTGCCGATGGTCAGCCATGTGGACCACACCGAGCACGATGTCGACATCCTCGTCACCGAGCAGGGCCTTGCCGACCTGCGCGGCCTGGCACCGCGCGAGCGCGCGCGGGTGATCATCGACAACTGCGTGCACCCGGATTATCGCGCTGCACTGAATGACTACTTCACCCGCGCCTGCGAGCGGGGCGGGCACACCCCGCACATCCTGCGCGAAGCCCTGGCCTGGCACGAAAACCTGGAAGAAACCGGGCGCATGCTCGCCAGCTGAGCCGTGCTGTAATTCAGCCGGTGATGCGCAATGCTCACCGGCTGCACAGTTGCGAACTATAAAACCGCAAAAACTGTTCTACTGTACCGGTATTTTCACCCTGGTTTTCCGCTTCAATCCCCCACCCTCGCACATAAACGCACCATTTGAGTGCTGACCAGTACAGTTACGTCTATTTAGAGTGCAACAGTGCACTTAAACAGTTAACTGGACCATCACAATGTAGATGAACTGTATCTACTGTTATGGACGACAGAGGAGGATCATTGGCATCAGTTAAATCACTACCTAATGCCGCCACAAGCGGAAGGATGACATCATGGAACGTACCCTCAGTTCCGGCCTGGTTTTCGAAAACACCGCCCAACAATCCAAGGCTGCGCTGCCACTGCGCGTACTGGCTAACCTGATGCTGTGGCAACGCCGCATCGCCAGCCGCCACCAGTTGGCCCGCCTGGACTCCCGCCTGCTGGCCGACGCCGGCATCAGCGAAGCACAACGCTACGAAGAGCTGAGCAAGCCGTTCTGGCGTTGATGCAGGGCTCGCCGGCCAAGGCCGGCACCTCGAATTCCACAAAACCCGTCGCAGGTGACTGCTGACGGGTTTTGTCGTTCAAGAGCCGCAGAATAGAGCGGCTGCGCACGCAATAGGTACAGTTTATAAAGAGTTATTTTCAACAGGTACAGTTGATAAATCTTGCTAGTATCCTGTCCAACTCACGGACGCTGATCGCGTGATACCCTTAATGCACCCAGCTTGGTAACAATAAGTAGCGCAACAAGCTGAGCGTGCGTCTGACACAAGAACCAGCCTTTTTCAGGAGATCGACCATGTTCCGTTCACGCTTTGTTGGCGCCGCACTGTTGCTGGCCCTGGCTTCCACCGCCAACGCCACTAGCTTCGTCGTGACCACCGACACCATCGTTCGCGGTGTAGCGGCTTCCACCGACGCCACCTCCGATGTGTCCTCCTCGTTCCGTGACGACAAGATCGTACGCGCCGCCCGTGACGACGCCGCCAGCTTCGTTGCCAGCCACGGCGAAATCCGCGGTGTTAAGCTCGAGAGCGCCTTCGCCCACATTCGTCAGCAGGCACCAGGCCTGCAGGCGAGTGACGCACAACTGGCCCAGGCCATCCTGGCGATCTGAGATCGCCTGATTCCGGCTTCTGGCGTGTAACAACATGCAACGAAGCCGGGCACCCTGCGCTGGTTCTTGCCAGCGCATTGGGATAGCCTTGCCGGCTGACTCACCAGCCCTACGAGACTCATGCGTTATCTGTCATTGCTGTTGCTTGTTCTCTGCTGGAGCAGCGCTGCCCAGGCACTGGACCTCACCACCAATAACCTTGTCGTCAGTGGTTACGTCACCAGCAAGGTGACCTCGGCCCCCTTCGATCGCAAACTGCTATTCGATGCTCAGGATGCTGCAGCGGCGTTTGTCGCCAGCGACGGCCAGTTGCGCGGTGCCCGATTGCAAGCTGCGTTGAATCGGCTGCGCCAGTCCAACCCTGAACTTCATGCCGACGACCTTGAACTGGCACAGGCAATTCTCGTCCAATGATTACCCCTGCTCTTCCGGAGATGCTCCATGCGTAAACCGCTGATTGCCGCCACCCTTGGCTTTTTGTTGCTGGCCGATGTAGCCCAGGCGCAAACCCTGGTGGCCACCAGCAACATCATCGTGCGCGCTTTCGGTCGTTCGATCGACTTCACTTCCGACACCACCACCTCGATTCGCGACTCCAAAGTCGTGCGCGAAGCCCGTGACGATGCCGCCAGCTATGTCGCCAGCAACGGTGAAATCCGTGGTGCCCAGCTCGAAGCCGCCTTCGATACCCTGCGCCAGCGCGTGCCTGAAGCACGCCAGGCCAGTGACCAGGTGCTGGCTGAAGCCATTCTGGCCCTGTGAAAAATCTGCGCGCCTGGCTGCTCGGCGGCCTGCTGACGCTGCTGGGCACGCCGGCGCTGGCCGGCTTGCAGCTGCACCTCAACAGTGACGGCCTGACGCCAGCACAACAGCACGCCAGCCAGGCCCTGCTCGATGAAGCCATGCAGACGCTGCCGGCCAGCTTCAAGGCGCGCCTGGACCGTCGCATCGAAGTCAGCTGGGGCACGAAGATGCCCGAAGACGCCTACGGCCAGGCTTCTCTGGTCTCCACCCTTGAGCTCAACCGCACGTTGCTGCCCGGCCTCACCGACGGCAGTGCCGCCACCCTCAAGACGGGGCGCCCCCATGGCACCGTACGCCAGGAACTGCTGGCCACTGTGCTGCACGAGCTGACCCACATCTATGACCGCGCGCGCCTCTGGCAAGGCCAGGACCGGCGCCTGATCACCCAGTGCACCCGCCATTTGAGCAGCCAGGGCAAGGTAGGCCTGCCGGAGCAATGTCGCGGCCAAACCGAACGCCGCTTCACCCTGAGCGATGATCCGCGCCTGCTCGACCTCGCGGGCTGGCAGCAATATGTAGGCAGGCGAGGGGAACGCGAACAACACAACCGCCAGGTGGCCCGCAGCCCTGATAGCTACGAGCTGAGCAGCCCCAAGGAATTCATCGCGGTCAACATGGAGTATTTCCTCCTCGACCCGAGCTTCGCCTGCCGCCGGCCAGCCCTGCAGACCTACCTCAAGGCACACTTCGACTGGGCACCGGAGCATCCGGCATGTCCACAGGCCTTGCCTTTCCTCAACGCTGGCAACGATTTCGCCAAGGCACCGCTGGGTGAAATCGACCCCGAACGCGTCTACGCGGTGGACTACTTGCTGGCCGAAGCCAACCAGAACTGGGTCAGCCGCTGGGGCCACAGCATGCTGCGCCTGGTGATCTGTGCCCCCGGTCGGCCACGCGGACCCGATTGCCGTCTCGACCTGGACCAGCACCTGGTGCTGTCATATCGGGCGTTCGTCAATGATGTGCAACTGTCGAGCTGGGACGGTCTGACAGGCGCCTATCCATCGCGCCTGTTCGTGCTGCCACTGGCACAAGTGATCGACGAGTACACCAAGACCGAGCTGCGCAGCCTGGCCTCGATCCCCCTCAAGCTGGGTCGCACCGAGCTAGAAAGCCTGGTTCGCCAAGCGGCGGAAATGCATTGGAGCTATGACGGCAACTACTACTTCCTGTCCAACAACTGTGCGGTGGAAACCCTCAAGTTGCTGCGCAGCGGCACCGCCAACCCACGCCTGACCGACCTGGACAGCATCATGCCCAACGGCTTGCTGGAAGTGCTGCAAGGTCGCGGCCTGGCGGATGTCAGCGTCCTCGACGATCCACGCGAGGCATTGCGCCTGGGCTACCGCTTCGACTCCTACCGCGACCGCTACCAGGCCATGTTCCTGGTTCTCAAGCAGCAATTGCCGATTCCCCAGAACAGTGTCGAGTCGTGGCTGGAGCAATCTGCCGAACAACGCCAGCAGTGGTTCAAGCAAGCCGATCTGCGCACCAGTGCAGCCTTGCTCCTGCTGGAGCAAGCCAGCCTGCGCCGCCAGCTGCTGCTGGCCCAGGACGAGGTCAAGCAACGCTACCTGACCGGCCGAACCGAGAACGATGCCACCGTGGCCAAGGCCAATGGCACCTTGCAGCAGATTCTTGCCAACAGCGGCTTTCTCAGCCGTCCGGCAGAGCTGCTTGGTACCCAGGGCTACGGCTTGCCGCAAGCAAGCGAACGTACGCAGTTGATCAGCGAGTCCAGCCAGCGGCAAAAACAGCTGCAAGCACTCAGCGCCGATCTCGACAAAGAAGTACGCGCACTGCTCGGCCCGGCTCGCGCCGCGGAAATCGCCGCTGTGGAGGCCAACATCAAGCAGGTCGGTGAGCATCTGCGCGCCCTGCACAAGGCGGCTGGCGGCCTGCAACTTCCCTGACGACTACAGGGTTTCGTGCGGCTCTCCTGGCAGGTGCTCATCCAGGTGCAGCCAGGGTAGGCGGCTGTCGGTCCAGATATGCCGCTTGGGCTGGGCCAACTCCGGATTGTCCAGGGTAGTGACGGTGATATCGATTGTCTCAGGGCTCAAGTCGGTGGTCAGTGCCACATGAGCCCCACACCGGCTACAGAAGTACCTCACGCAGCTGGGTGAGGAATCGTAGCGCTGCGGCGTACCGCCGAGCCATTGGAAGTCAGTGCAGGGGCGGGTCACCCAGGTGATCAACAAACCACCGCTGACCTGTCGGCAAACCGAGCAATGACAGTGGGCAACGTCGGTCAATGGTCCTCTGATCTGATAACGCAGGGCGCCGCAATGGCAGCCACCTTCATACGTTTGGCTCATCGCATCCTCCTCCCCGGCCATTGGCCGATAGCAAACAATGCACCTCTCGTCACCTTTGGGCCAGCGAAAGCTGGCTGAAAGCTTGTCGATTTAGGATGAATCCCACTTCCGGCACAGACCGGTCAGTCAGAGCGTCTGATTTTTCCACAGTCGCCTGGCCCAATTAACAACAACAATGGTGATTCTGATGTTCGCTTTCAACCGCCTCCCCGCTGCACGCCCTCCGCTATTCCACGCGCCGCGCCTCGCGCGCTGATCCGCCCGACCCGTTTATTCGACGCGATACGCCTGGAGTACTCCCATGCTGACCTTCCTCGGCTTTGCCATGGTCATCACCTTCATGTACCTGATCATGACCAAGCGCCTGTCGGCCTTGATCGCCCTGATTCTGGTGCCGATTCTGTTCGCCCTGTTTGGCGGTTTCTCGGGCGATATCGGCCCGATGATGCTGCAAGGCATCACCAAGCTGGCCCCGACCGGGGTCATGCTGATGTTCGCCATTCTGTACTTCGGCCTGATGATCGACTCCGGCCTGTTCGATCCAGCCGTGCGCAAGATCCTCAAAATGGTCAAGGGTGACCCCCTCAAGGTCTCGGTGGGTACCGCCGTGCTGGCCCTGGTCGTGTCACTGGATGGCGACGGTGCCACCACTTACATGATCTGCGTGGCCGCCATGCTGCCGCTGTACGCCCGCCTGGGCATGAGCCCGCGGATCATGGCGGGCCTGATCATTCTGGCCGGCGGGGTCATGAACATGACCCCCTGGGGTGGCCCGACCGCCCGCGCGGCCAGCGCCCTGCATGTCGACCCGTCGGACATCTTCGTGCCGATGATCCCGGCCATGCTTGCCGGTGTCGTGGCGATTCTTGCCATCGCCTACATGTACGGCAAACGTGAGCGCACACGCCTGGGTGAACTGCACCTGCCGGGTGACGAAATCGATCACAGCGAAATCAGCGTGTCGCAGTTCCCCGATGCGCGCCGGCCGAAGATGATCTGGTTCAACGGCGCCCTGACCGCCGCCTTGATGGTCGCGCTGATCGCCGGCCTGCTGCCGCTACCGGTGCTGTTCATGGTTGCTTTCAGTATCGCCATGATCGTCAACTACCCCTGCCTGCAAATGCAGAAGGACCGCGTCGCAGCCCACTCCGGCAGCGTACTGGCCGTGGTTGGCCTGATCTTCGCCGCCGGTATCTTCACCGGTATTCTCTCGGGTACCGGGATGGTCGAGGCGATGTCCAAAAGCTTGCTGGCAGTGATTCCAGACGCCCTGGGCCCTTACCTGGCGGTGATCACCGCCATCGTCAGCATGCCGTTCACCTTCTTCATGTCCAACGATGCTTTCTACTACGGCGTCCTGCCGGTACTCTCCGAAGCAGCCAGCCACTACGGAATCTCGCCGGTGGAGATGGCCCGCGCGTCGATCGTCGGCCAACCCGTGCACCTGCTCAGCCCGCTGGTACCCTCTACCTATCTGTTGGTGGCCCTGGCCGGCATCGAGTTCGGCGATCACCAGCGCTTCACCCTGAAGTGGGCAGTGCTGGTCTGCCTGTGCATAATGCTCGCCGCGCTGCTCATGGGAATTTTCCCACTGTTCAGCAGCCTATAAATCAACGGATTCACCCAATCGCAGTGGCGCTCCTTGCCCGGGCGCCCTGCATATACCGCACGAAGGAATACACATGGAATGGCTGACCAGCCCAGAGATCTGGGTTGCCTTTTTTACACTGACGGCCCTTGAGATTGTTCTCGGCATCGACAACATCATCATGATCTCGATCCTGGTCAGCCGCATGCCCAAGCACATGCAGCAGCGCACCCGGATTTTCGGCCTGGCCCTGGCCATGGTCACCCGTATCCTCCTGCTGCTGTCGATCACCTGGGTCATGCGCCTGACGGCCGATCTGTTCGTGGTGTTCGACCAGGGTATTTCCGGTCGCGACCTGATCCTGTTCTTCGGTGGCCTGTTCCTGCTGTGGAAAAGCTCCCAGGAGATCTACCACGGCCTGGAAGGCGAGGACGAGACCCACGAAGAGCCAACCGGCAAAGGTGGCAAGTTCCTCTACACCATCATCCAGATCGCCATCATCGACATCGTGTTCTCCCTGGACTCGGTGATCACCGCGGTCGGCATGGTCTCCCACGTACCGGTGATGATCGCCGCAATCGTCGTGGCCGTGCTGGTCATGATGCTCTGCGCAGGCGCCATCAGTAACTTCATCGACAAGCACCCGTCGCTCAAGATGCTGGCCCTGTCGTTCCTGATCGTGGTCGGTACCGTCCTGATCGCCGAAGCGTTCGAAGTGCATGTGCCAAAGGGCTATGTCTACTTCGCCATGGCCTTCTCGCTGGCGGTCGAGGCCATCAACATCAAGATGCGCACCGCCATGGCCCGCAAGCGGAACCAGGAACAGGGCGAGCCGGTGAAACTTCGCAAGGACATTCCGGGTCAGTAACCTGGAGCGTCAATCGAGTAGGAGGCGGATTCACACCCGCCGTCCTCTCACACCACCGTGCGTACGGTTCCGTACACGGCGGTTCAGGTTACGCGGCTAAGCCGGTTAATCGTATCCAGTATCGAGACCAGCCCGAGCCGGTCCCACAGTTTCTTTGGCAGCGCGTAGTTCATATGTTGCGCTCCCGAATTCCACCATGGACCTCGGCCATTGAAGGCTGACTTGTTGGCACGCTCCTCGCTCAACCCCAGGCGCATCAAGTTTCTCAGCCTCGTGGGAGGCTGCTTCCATTGACGCCAGATGACGCAGCGGAGTTTGTGCCTGACCCAACCATCCAGTTCCTCAAGCGGCCGCTTGCTCTGGCTGAGCTTGAAGTAGCTAGCCCAGCCTCTCAGGACGGGGTTGATCCGCTCGATGACAGTCGCCATTTTGCGAGCCCGTACGCTGCGCAGCAGCATTCTGAGCCGGTCGCGTAAGCGGTCTAGGCTCATCCTTGCCACGCGCAGCCTTGGCTGCTGGTGCCAGCTTATCCCATAGCCTAGGTAGTCGCACTTCCACGCCCTTGCCACTTGGCTTTTCTTCCTGTTCACCGTCAGCTTCAGACGTTCTCTCAGGAAGCGCTCGACGCTGACCAACACCCGTTCGCCGGCCCGGGGACTGCGTACATAGATGTTCGCATCATCGGCATAACGTACGAAGCGATGGCCCCGTCGCTCCAGCTCGCGGTCGAGTTCGTCGAGCAGGATGTTCGACAGCAACGGCGAAAGCGGGCCGCCTTGCGGCGTCCCCTCCTGCCGTGGGCTGACGACACCGCCCGACATGATCCCGGCTTCAAGGTAGCGGCGGATAAGCCTGAGTACGCACTTGTCTTTGATCCGACGTTCGATGCAGGCCATGAGGATGTCGTGATTGACCCGATCGAAAAACTTCTCCAGATCGAGTTCCACGCACCAGCGGTGTCCCGCTGTCACATGAGCACGAGCCATCTCGATGGCTTGATGCGTACTTCTGCCCGGACGAAAACCATAGCTGTAGTCCGAGAACAGTGGGTCGAAGATAGGTGTGAGCTGCTGCTGCAGTGCTTGCTGGATCAGGCGATCCACGACGCTGGGGATTCCCAGTTGCCGTGTGCCGCCCTGCGGCTTGGGAATTTCAACCGCTCGCACTGCTTGGGGCTGGTATTCACCGGCCAGTAACCTGGCCTTGAGGGTTGGCCAATACTGTCTCACGTAGCCCGCCAAGTCAGCAACCGTCATGCCATCGGCACCCGGTGCTCCCTTGTTGCTGACCACGCGTTGATACGCACGTCTGAGGTTGGCCGGTGCAAGCACCCGCTCCATCAGCGTGTCCGGCTCCGCGTTCGTCCACGTCACGGACGCCGTCGATACCTTTGCACTGTCAGGCGTCACCCTCGGCTTCTGGCCGGAGCTCGGGATGACAGTTTCCGCTGTGGGAAATTTCTGCATTACGGTTACCAACGAGACGGCGACGCCTACTGGCGGCATAACCTGTTCGGCCCTTGGTGGCGCGGTTAACCGCCACTTACTACGGCTTCGGCTGACTTCTGCACGCTCATCCCGTCGCCTTTCGACGCGCGGTAGCACAATGGCAAACGTACAGATCTCCCAGGGTAATTCGCGCGACCTTCCTGCTTATGCCTGTCGGATCTACGTCACAGCGTTCCGTGCAAGTATTGGGCTTTGGCGATTTGTGCCACCTCACCCCGCTGTGCCGCCTCTATCCGCTTCCTGTTCGTCAGGCCAGCATTTTGCCTCGGGCTTCCTTCAGATTCGCGGTCACCCGCGACACCCTTGCCTCCGGCTAACACTTCCCCTTGCCGGGTGTGTAGAGGACTTTCACCTCCAAGTCACCCGCTTGGCCACCACAGCCAAGCGGGTTGCGCTTACGCGCAACGCGCCATGCCTGGCGCACACAAAAAAGGGCCCTTCGGGGCCCTTTTTTTCATCCGTCTTCATGACGGTTTTGTTTCAATGCCTCTGTCGGCTATGCGATGCTGGCGCCAAGGCATTCAGCCGACTACAGCTTAAGTGAGCACTGGGAAAAATCGCCTGTCATCAGGCCAGGCTCACAGCATCATCCATTTGCCCCGCTGGGGCGCGCTCAACAGGGGGCCTGTTCAATGCTGACCCTGCTCAATCTGCTTTCCGCCGTGGCGCTGCTGATCTGGGGCACCCACATCGTGCGTACCGGGATACTGCGGGTATATGGATCGAACCTGCGGCGGGTATTGAGCCAGAACATGTCCAAGCGACCGCTGGCATTCGTGGCCGGGATCCTGGTGACTGCCATGGTGCAGAGCAGCAACGCCACGGCGATGCTGGTGACCTCGTTCGTGGGCCAGGGCCTGATGTCCCTGACCCCGGCGCTGGCAATCATGCTCGGCGCCGATGTCGGTACCGCCTTGATGGCCCGGGTGCTGACCTTCGACCTGTCCTGGCTTTCACCCTTGCTGATCTTCCTCGGGGTGATCTTCTTCCTGTCTCGCAAGCAAACCCGCGCCGGGCAGTTGGGCCGTGTCGGTATCGGCCTGGGCCTGATCATCCTGGCCTTGCAGTTGATTGTCGAAGCCGCGGCACCGATTACCCAGGCCCAGGGCGTGAAGGTGCTGTTCGCCTCGCTGACCGGCGACATTCTGCTCGACGCCCTGGTCGGCGCCCTGTTCGCCCTGATTTCCTATTCCAGTCTGGCCGCCGTTCTGCTGACCGCGACCCTGGCCGGCGCCGAGCTGATCAGCCTGCCGGTGGCCATTGGTTTGGTCATTGGCGCCAACATCGGCAGCGGCCTGCTGGCGTTCCTCAGCACCAGCATGCAGAACGCGGCAGGGCGCCAGGTGGCCCTGGGTAGCCTGCTGTACAAGTTGATCGGCCTGATTCTCATCATTCCTGTGCTCGACCCGCTGGTGAAGTGGATGGATACCCTGACCTTCAGCGCCCAGGAACTGGTGATCGGCTTCCACCTGCTCTACAACAGCTTGCGCTGCCTGGTCATGCTGCCGACCGTCACCCCGATGGCCCGCCTGTGCAGCTGGCTGCTGCCGGAGCGCGCAGAAACCAATGGCCGCGCTCGTCCACGCCACCTGGACCCGGCAGCCCTCGGCACCCCCAGCCTGGCCCTGGCCAACGCAGTGCGCGAAACCCTGCGCATGGGCGACTTGATCGACAACATGCTCGAAGCCATGCAAGGCGTACTGCGCGGCACTCAGACAGCCATGACCCAGCAGGTCCGCAGCCTGGGCGAGGATGTCGAGGCCCTGAACAACGCCATCAAGCTGTACCTGGCACAAATGCCCCGCGAAGACCTCAGCGACCAGGACAGCAAGCGCTGGGCGGAAATCATCGAGCTTGCCATCAACCTCAAGCTGGCCAGCGACCTGATCGAACGTATGCTGCGCAAGGTGCAGCAGCAAAAGACGTCTCAGCGACGGGAGTTTTCCGACGTTGGCCTGGAGGAGCTGGCCGGGCTGCACAGTCAACTGCTCGCCAACCTGCGCCTGGGCCTGTCGGTATTTCTGAGCGCCGACCCGGAAAGTGCCCGCCAGCTACTGCGGGAAAAGCGCCGCTTCCGCGCCCAGGAGCGGCGCCTGGCCCACGCCCATGTCAGCCGACTGCAACGTAAAGTGGTGCAAAGTATCGAAACCAGTGCCTTGCACCTGGAGCTGATAGCCGATATGAAACGATTGAACTCCTTGTTCTGCAGCAGTGCCTATGTCGTATTGGGTGGTTCCGATACCGGTGGCCTGCTGCTCGACAGCGTGCCGGATGATGCCCATTCACCTTGACCTGCGCCCCTCAAGCACTCCCGCAAGGAAGCTCGCCATGCGTTGCCTGATGTTCCTGTGCCTGCTGTTAGGCACCTTGCCCGCCTTTGCGCTCGACCGCTCGCAGGTCGAGGGCTACCTGCTGCCCAATGGACTGCAGGTACTGCTCAAATCGGGCTATGAGCGCAACCATGTGTCCATTCGCCTGGTGGTTGGCGTTGGCTTCGACGACTTCCCCTGTGAACAGCAAGAACTGCCGCACCTGCTGGAACACCTGCTGTTCAGTGGGATCGACGAGAGCGGGGAAGGCGGCCTCGAGAAACGCATGCAGGCGCTGGGCGGTGAATGGAATGCCTATACCAGCAGCGCCGACACCACGTTCGTGATCGAGGCCCCCGCCCGCAATCAACGCAAGGTGCTCGACCTGTTGCTGGCGGTGATCAAGGACACCGAGATCGATGAAGACGACCTGGCGCTGTCGAAACGGATAGTAGAGCGCGAGGACGGCGGACATTACACCCATCTGCAACGCTGGCTCGACCGCCAGGACATCGGCCACCGCTCCAGCGATCAGCTGGCGGTGGAGCTGGGGCTCAAATGCGCCGAACGCTCGTCGATCGACGAGATGACCCTGGAGCAAGTCAACAACCTTCGCCAGCACTGGTATGCCGCCAACAACATGAGCCTGATTGTGGTCGGCGGCCTTGACCGGTTGCTGCCCGCCTACCTGGAACGCTCCTATGGCGAACTCACACCCGCCGAACCGGGCGAGCGCCGGGCACTGGACGGCGTCACACAAAAAGCCGAGACCCGCCGCGAGCTGGACCGGGGCTGGCTCGGCGACAGTGCAAAACTGCATTGGCTGTTTCTGGAGCCGGTACTGGACAACGACCACGGCCAGACCTTCGACCTCCTGCAACGCTACCTCGACTGGGCGTTGTACGAAGAACTCCGCCTCAAGCACGGTGTGTCCTACGGGCCGTACACTCAACGGGAAACCTTTGGCGACACCGGCGTGATGAGCCTCAATGCCGACCTGGACCGCGCCGACCTCAAGGAAGCCGAACAGGCCCTGGGTAACATGCTCGATCGATTGCGCAAGAACGGCCTGGACCCGGCCACCTTCGCGCGGATCAAACAAGCGGCAATCGATCGCGAGGCCTGGACGACGCAGGGCAACTCGGCCCTGGCAGATTACTACTGGGGGGCGCTGAACGATTACCTCGACGGCCGCTTCTCCGACCCGGCGCGAACCCTGCGCCGAGTCAGCCTGGAGGATGCCAACCAGGCCTTGAAGCAACTGCTGGCCAAACCTGGGTACGTGCGAGTCGAGCGACCGCTGATCAGCTACAACGAGCTGTATGGGTTGATAGCACTGGGATTGGGGCTGATCCTGGCGGGCATCCTCCTGTGGATAAAACACCGCAGGCAACGGTAGGAGCGGGCTTGCCCCGCGTTCGCTGCAACAAATCAGAATGCCATCGCCGGCAAGCCCGCTCCTCCGGGGAATGGGTTAAAATCCTGTAAGCGTTTATTACCTCACCCTGCGAACCCCTCTAATGCCTCAGTATCTCCAGCGCTTGATCGAGCTGATCAAGCGCTATCCCGGCGTAATCGCCCTCGGCGGTTTCATCTCCGGTATTGCCAGTTTCATGCTGGTTGACCGCCAGGAAAGCCTGGCCAGCTGGATCGCCATCGTCATGCTGATCAGCTGGATCTGGCTGATGATGGAAAACACCTTCACCCAATTGTTCACCAAGGTCTTCAAGCGCGAGATTCCCCAGCCGCTGCTGCGCTATGCCACGCAGATGATTCATCAGGAAAGCCTGTTCTTCGTCTTGCCGTTCTTTTTCGTCACCACCACCTGGAACAGCGGCCAGCTGGTCTTTACCGGCTTGCTGGGGGCCGCCGGGCTGATCTCGATCATCGACCCGCTGTATTACAAATGGCTGGCGCCACGGCGCTGGCTGTTCCTTGCGCTGCATACCCTGACCTTGTTCGCCGCACTGCTCACCGCGCTGCCGATCATCCTGCACCTGACCACCTCGCAGAGCTTCAAGCTGGCACTGGGCATCGCCATGCTGTTGTCGTTCCCAAGCCTTGCCAGCAGCTTCCCGATCAGCCACTGGCGACGCGGTGTGATGCTGGTGGTGATGACCCTGGCCGTCGGCGCCAGCGGCTGGATGCTGCGCTCCTGGGTACCACCGGCAACCCTGTGGATGGCCGAAGTGGCGGTCAGTACCCAGGTCGAGAACCGCACCCCCGGCAAGAGCCTCGAGGAAATCAAGGCCAGTCAGATCCGCAGCAGCGGCCTCTACGCCTTTACGGCCATCAACGCGCCGCGCGGGCTGAACGAGCGCATCTACCATGTGTGGCAGTTCGACGGCAAAGAAGTCGACCGCATTGCTCTGGATATTCATGGCGGGCGCAAGGAAGGCTACCGGGCCTGGACCCACAAGCAGAACTTCCCTGGCAATCCGGTGGGCCGCTGGCAGGTGAGGGTGCTGACCGAGGATGGCCAGGTCATCGGCGTGCTGCGCTTTCGTGTGATTGACGATGGTCAAGCAACCGCGAGCCAGTAACGCTATGCTCTGTGGCGGCGCAGTACCGCGCCGCCAGACAGCATGGAGCTTATGATCAACTCGCCTGGCGCAACCCTGGACACCACTAGCACACCGACACGCCTGCAGATCGTCGGTGACTGGACCCTGGCTCACTATGCCGATCTCAAGCAGCGCAGCGATGGCTTGAAGGGGCAGTATGACCAGAGCACCGACGTCGACCTCAGTCAATTGGGCAAGCTCGATACCGCCGGCGCCGCCTTGCTGGTCGAACTGCTTGGGCCTGAACGCCTGTCGCACCTGGCCGAGTCGGCGCAATTGCCCGAAGCCAGCCGTGCCCTGCTGCAGACGGTCTACTGCTCGGTGCAGAACTTCTGCATCCCGGAAAAGCAACCCCAGCAGTCGGTGCTCATCCAGTTGCTCAGCCGTATCGGTTGTGCGGTCGACACCCTCTGGCAGGACACCCTGCAAATCCTCGGCTTTGTCGGACTGATCCTGCAGACCATCTTCCTTCGTCTATTCCAGCCCCGGCGCTGGCGTGTCACGGCAGTGGTCGCCCATATCGAGCAGACCGGCCTGGACGCAGCGCCCATTGTCGCCCTGCTGACCTTCCTGGTCGGCGCCGTGGTGGCCTTCCTGGGTGCCACGGTACTGGCCGGATTCGGCGCCAGTATCTTCACGGTCGACCTGGTCGCATTCTCCTTCCTGCGTGAGTTCGGCGTATTGCTGACCGCCATCCTCATGGCCGGTCGCACCGCCAGCGCATTCACTGCGCAGATCGGCTCTATGAAAGCCAACGAAGAGATCGATGCCATCCGCACCCTCGGCCTGGATCCGGTGGAGCTGCTGGTAGTCCCACGCGTGCTGGCGCTGCTGATCGCGCTGCCGCTGCTGACCTTCCTGGCGATGATCTGCGGGATCATTGGCGGCGCTGTGGTCTGCGCGCTATCGCTGGACATCTCGCCGGCCATGTTCCTCTCGTTGCTGCAAAGCGATATCGGTGTGCAGCATTTTCTGGTCGGCCTGGCCAAGGCGCCGTTCTTTGCCTTCCTTATTGCCGCCATCGGCTGCCTGGAGGGCTTCAAGGTCAGCGGCAGCGCCGAGTCGGTGGGCGCTCACACCACCTCCAGTGTTGTTCAGTCGATTTTCGTAGTGATCGTCCTGGATGCGGTAGCCGCACTTTTCTTCATGGAGATGAGCTGGTGAGCCAGGTAACCCCCAACAACCGCGAGGCGGTGATCGAGGCCCGGGGCATCTGCAACCGCTTCGGAACCCAAAGCGTGCATGAACAGCTGGACCTAGACCTGTACCGGGGCGAAATCCTCGCCGTGGTAGGCGGGTCGGGCAGTGGCAAGTCGGTGTTGCTGCGCAGCATCGTCGGGTTGCGGCGGCCCAACGAAGGGCAGGTCAAGGTTTTTGGCCAGGACCTCACGGGCCTGAATGACGAGCAGCGCTCCAAGGTCGAACGACGCTTTGGCGTGCTGTTCCAGAAGGGCGCGTTGTTTTCTTCATTGACCGTCACCGAGAACGTCGCCTTGCCGCTGATCGAACACGCCGGCCTGTCCCGCCCCGATGCCGAGCACCTGGCGGGGGTGAAACTGGCGCTGGCCGGCTTGCCGATTACCGCCGCCGACAAATACCCCTCGTCGCTCTCCGGCGGCATGATCAAGCGCGCCGCGCTGGCCCGGGCGCTGGCCCTTGACCCCGACATCCTGTTTCTCGACGAGCCCACCGCGGGCCTGGACCCGATCGGTGCAGCCGCCTTCGACCAGCTGATCCTGACACTGCGCGATGCCCTTGGCCTGAGCGTGTTCCTGATCACCCACGACCTGGACACCCTCTACACAATCACCGACCGGGTGGCGGTGCTGTCGCAGAAAAAGGTGCTGGTCGCCGGCCCCATTGCCCAGGTCGAAGACACCGACGACGCCTGGATTCACGAATATTTTCACGGCCCGCGTGGCCGCGCGGCGTATCAGGCCGCCACCGCGGCAAAGGAGCTCTGAGATGGAAACTCGCGCACATCACGTGCTGATCGGCCTGGTCACGGTCATTGTGATCACCGGCGCCATGCTGTTCGGCCTGTGGCTGACCAAGTCCAGCGTCGACAGCACCTTCAAGGATTACGAAGTGGTGTTCAACGAAGCTGTGTCAGGGTTGTCCCGAGGCAGCTCGGTGCAGTACAGCGGCATCAAGGTGGGCGACGTCACCAGCTTGCGCCTCGACCCCAAGGATCCGCGCCGGGTACTGGCGCAGGTACGCCTGAGCGCCGATACCCCGGTCAAGGAAGACACCCGGGCCAAGCTGACCCTGACCGGCATTACCGGTACCTCCTTCATCCAGCTCAGTGGCGGCACGCCGCAAAGCCCGGAACTCAAGGGCAAGGATGGCGGGTTGCCGGTGATCTACGCCTCACCATCGCCCATTGCCCGGCTGCTTGATGACGGCAGTGACCTGCTGACCAATATCAACATGCTGGTGCACAACGCCAACAAACTGTTCTCCGAAGACAATGCCACGAGCCTGAGCAACACCCTGGCCAACCTGGAGCAGACTACAGCGGCGTTCAGCGACCAGCGCGGCGATATCCGCACGGCAATCCAGCAACTGGCACAAGTGGGCAACCAGGCCAGTTCGATGCTCCAGCAGACCAGCGAGTTGATGCGCAACGCCAATGGCCTGCTCAGCAGCCAGGGCAAGCAGGCGTTCGGCAGCGCGGAACTGGCCATGCAGAACCTGGCCCAGAGCACAGCCACCATCAACAGCCTGCTCAACGACAATCGCCAAGCCCTGGATGGCGGCGCCCAAGGGCTGAACCAACTGGCGCCAGCCATTCGTGAGCTTCGCGAAACGCTCAACTCGCTGAAGGCGATCTCCCAGCGCCTGGAAGCCAACCCCAGCGGCTACCTGCTCGGCCGTGACACAAACAAGGAGTTCACGCCATGAGTCGTACCTGCCGCTACCTGGCCCTGGCTGCCGCGCTGAGCCTGGGCAGTGCCTGCTCCATCCTGCCACAGGCCGAACCTGCCGACGTCTATCGCCTGCCGTCGGCACAAGCCAGCCGGCCGGCACCGCAAGGTGCGGTGGCGAGCTGGTCACTGCGAGTGAACAAACCCTTGGCCAGCGACGTGCTCAACAGCCCGAAGATTGCCGTGGTGCCCGAAGGCAACCTGGTCAGTACCTACAAGGGCGCGCGCTGGAGCGACCCGGCACCCTTGCTGCTGCGCAACCGTATGCTCGATGCCTTCCAGCGTGATGGACGGGTGCCACGACTGAGTGCCGATGACAGCAACCTGCAGGCCGACTATGAGCTGGCCGGGGAGCTGCAGGCCTTTCAGAGCGAGTACAGCGCCAACGGCCTGGAGGTGCTGATTCGCTACGACGCGCGGCTGGTGGAAGGGCGCACCCAACGTATTCTTGCCAGCCGTCGGTTCGAAGTGCATCAAGCGGTCAGCGACAAACAGGTACCGGCGGTGGTCAACGGCTTCGGCGGCGCCACAGACCAGCTGATGATGCAGTTGGTAGCCTGGACGATGGCTCAGGCCAACCAGCTGCAGGTTCAGGCAAAGAACCAGTAGCAGACGCAGATGGCCGCAACCACCCCGGCAAACTCGGCCAGCAAGGCGCAGCCCACCGCATGGCGGGCGCGCTGGATGCCCACCGCACCGAAGTACACCGCCAGCACGTAGAACGTGGTTTCCGTGCTGCCCTGGATGGTCGCTGCCACCAGGGCAGGGAAGCTGTCGACACCGTGGGTCTGCATGGTCTCGATCAGCATGGCCCGTGCCGCGCTGCCCGAGAACGGCTTGACCAGGGCGGTGGGCAAGCCCTCGACGAAGCGCGTATCCATGCCCAGCCACTCCACTACATGGCGGATTCCGTCCAGGCTCAGTTCCAGGGCCCCTGAGGCGCGCAGCACGCCGACCGCGCAGAGCATGGCGACCAGATAGGGCAGCAGGCTCTTGGCGACGTCAAAGCCCTCCTTGGCGCCTTCCACGAAGGTTTCGTACACCTTCACCCGCTTGAACGCGCCAATCACCAGGAACAGCATGATCAGGCCGAACAGGGTCAGGTTGCCCAGGATCGACGACAACCCGGCCAGCGCCGTGGCCGACAAGGTGCCAAGAAACGCCATGAAGCCGCCCAGCAGCAACGCCCCGGGTATCAGGTAGGCGAGCACCACCGGGTCCCACAGCCGCAGGCGCTGCATGACGGCGACCGACAGCAGGCCCACCAGGGTGGAGGCACTGGTGGCCAACAGGATGGGCAGGAACACCAGGGTCGGGTCCATGGCCCCTTGCTGGGCGCGGTACATGAAGATGGTCACCGGCAACAGCGTCAAGGACGAGGCGTTGAGCACCAGGAACAGGATTTGCGCATTACTGGCGGTCGTGGAGCTGGGGTTGAGCTCCTGCAGTGCACGCATGGCCTTCAGGCCAATTGGCGTAGCGGCGTTATCCAGGCCCAGGCCATTGGCGGCGAAGTTGAGGGTGATCAGGCCCAGGGCCGGGTGACCGGGTGGCACTTCGGGCATCAACCGGGCGAACAGGGGGCCGAGGGCCTTGGCCAGCCAGTCGACGATGCCGGCCTGCTCGGCGATTTTCAGAAAGCCCAGCCAGAGCGTCAGGGTACCGAACAACAGCACCATAACCTCGACCGACAGCTTGGCCATGGCAAAAATGCTCTCGACCATTGCGGCAAAAATTCCGGCGTTGCCGCCGACCAGCCATTGCGCCAGCGCGGAGATGGCCGCGACCACGAAAAAACCAAGCCAAAGGCCGTTGAGCATTCGATGTCCCCCCAAAGTTGCGACAAATGATGCCACAGGTAGGCGCGGGCTTGCCCCGCGATACGGTGTAGCAGTTGGACGGCTATCGCGGGGCAAGCCCGCGCCTACAAATGCCAGACACAAAAAAGCCCCGACCATGTCGGGGCTTTCTGTTCAGCCAGACTGCACCTTAGTGGTTGGCAGTCTTGCCGGCTGGGGCAGCTTCCTTGCTGCGCCAGTGTGGCAGGGAGTTCCAGTAGCGCTGGCCCTTGGCATCGTCGTACATGCCTTCCCAGCGAGCGATGACCAGAACAGCCAGGGCGTTGCCGATCACGTTGAGGGCTGTACGTGCCATGTCCATCACACGGTCGACACCGGCGATGAAGGCCAGGCCTTCCAGCGGGATACCAACGCTGCCCAGGGTGGCCAGCAGGACCACGAAGGACACGCCTGGAACACCAGCAATACCCTTGGAGGTGACCATCAGGGTCAACACCAGCAGCAGCTGCTGGCTCAGCGACAGGTCAATGCCATACAGCTGGGCGATGAAGATGGCCGCGATGCTCTGGTACAGGGTCGAGCCGTCCAGGTTGAACGAGTAGCCGGTCGGTACCACGAAGCTGCAGATGGCTTTCGGCGCACCGTAGGCTTCCATCTTCTCGATCACGCGCGGCAGCACAGTTTCGGAACTGGCGGTGGAGTAGGCCAGCACCAGCTCGTCCTTGAAGATGCGCATCAGCTTGATCACCGAGAAGCCAAACAGGCGAGCGATCAGGCCCAGCACCATGAAGGCGAAGAAGGCGATGGCGAAGTACACCAGCAGCACCAGCTTGGCCAGCGGCAGCAGCGAGGCGAAGCCGAAGTTGGCGACCGTCACCGCAATCAACGCGAACACACCGATTGGCGCGTAGTTCATGATCATGTGAGTGACCTTGAACATGGCTTCGGAGACGCCCTGGAAGGTTTTCACCAGCGGGTCGCGGATGTCGGCCTGCAGGCTCGACAAACCAAGGCCAAACAGCACCGAGAAAAAGATGATCGGCAGCATTTCACCGCGCATCAGCGCTGCGAAGATGTTCGACGGGATCAGGTTGAGGATGGTCTCGATGAACGCGTGCTCATGCTGAACCTCAGCCGCCGTGGCCTGGTACTTGGAGATATCCACGGTACCCAGGGTGCTCATGTCGATGCCGGCACCCGGGTGGAACAGGTTGGCCAGAACCAGGCCGACCACGATCGCGATGGTGGTGACCACCTCGAAGTAAATGATGGTCTTCAGACCGATACTGCCCAGTTTTTTCGCATCGCCTACTCCGGCGATTCCCACGATCAGCGACGAAATCACGATCGGGATGACGATCATCTTGATCAGGCGAATGAAGATGTCACCGGCAGGTTGCAGGACGTTGCTGATCCACCATGCCTTTTCTGCACTGAAATGATTCAGTAAAGCGCCGATGGCAATCCCCAGTACCAGACCGATGAGGATCTGCCAGGCGAGGCTTAGCTTTGCCTTCTTCATGTCGTTACCTTTTCTTGAAGTGGACACGGGCACCACGCTGATAACCGCGATCCAGAGCTGTTTCCAGCGTCATGGATCATTGATGGCGATCGGCAGGCGACTCCGTAGAAGGTCACCGCGAGCGAGCGTTTGAACGCTCAGGCCAGCGAAAAAAGGCGCAACTATTCCCACGCAGGGAGTCTCCGTCTAATGCCGTAAACGACTACCCTATGCCGAATCGGCATGATATTTCTGCACGAAAACGAGCGTCCCAGAGGGTTGCGAAGGGGGCGTTCGGAATTCCGACGATGGCCAAAGCGCCATATTACGGCCGATTTGGACGTATCCACCTGAATGCAAAAGGCCATTGTTCGACAATCCGAATGCGTGAAACGGCTCTCAGTCGAAGGCAGAAACGGGGCGAAAAAATATAGATATACGGTCGAGCGAAAATATGCGTCGACGTACTTTGTAGGAAAGTGGAAGTAAGCAAGGAAGAAATACCGACAGATAGTCAAAGCGCTACGGAAGCTCGGTCAGGCATCTCCCTTGAAACGGGTCGCCCGACCTGAAACTTCCGTTGCTGCTTCACCTGACCCGGCCCTCATCGGAGGCACTCCCTGTACCCCTAGGCCCCTCCGATCCTGCAACAATCAGAGCGGCCCGGCCCCTTGGTCATGCGCCAGCCTTCCTCAGGCGGGCGCATCATAGAAGCTGGAAACGGCAAAAGGTTCAGCTTCTATATATGTACATGAATGGCCCGGCGGCATTCAGTACCAGTTCGGATCACGTTTGAGCTGCTCCATCAGCAGCTTCTGCATGCCTGGGTCCGGCTTCCCCAGCCAGCGATAATCGGCATGGCGGGTGGGCGACTTGTCTTGCGGCAAGCCCTCCGGAACCTCGACCAGCATCCCGTAGGCGTCATCCTTGTCCCAGCTGAAAGCCACGATCAGCCGCTTGTTCAGGCATTTCTGCTCGGTCTCGCAGAGCGGGCCGACCAGGTATTTGTCGCCGTCTTCCTCCACGGCCGACATCTGTTGCTCGGAAACCCCGCTGAGGTTGAGCACCCACTCGGGCAGGCGCTCCTCTTTTTCGACAGCCTCTTGCCAGGTTTCCCGATATTCGGGGTCCGAGGCCAACAGTTGGTTGACCCGGACCTGGCCATCATTGGCCGCCATCGCCGCTGTGCTGCCGCCCACAAGCAGGGCGGCAGCCAGGGCTCTGTATAGCGTCCCTTTCATATTCAACCTCTACCGCGACGACCGAAGAAGAAAGAAGCCACGAACAGCACCAGGAAGACAATGAAGAGGATCTTCGCGATACCGGTAGCGGCGCCGGCGATACCACCGAAGCCCAGCACGGCAGCGACAATGGCGATAATCAGGAAGGTGATAGCCCAGCTCAACATGGTGATTCTCCTTACCGTTTTAGAAAGAACTGCTCTGCGTACTCAGAACACCCAACGCTCACGCGGCGTCCTGCTATCGATCGTGGCAGCGGTAACTGCTGCAGGCTTTGCATGTATCAATGCGCTGGCGGCGGGCGTTGGCGCCTTGACCACCAGGTCGGCGCGGGGGGTGATAGCCCGGGCGTCCTGGGCAACCTGCCAGCTGTGGTAGAGCTGACCGGCAATCAGGGTCAGCAGCAGTGCCAAGCTGAAAAACAGCCCCTGGCGCAGCTGAAGCGGCGATACCTGCACAAGGGTGGCGGGATGGCGGTTCATGCCGTGCTCCTCCTGCTGCAATTGTTGTTGACTTGCAGTAGTCATTGCAGAGCGCATGCCAGTCTTTCTTGATAAATAAAATCTTTATTTTTCAATTACTTACTAAACAAAGCCAAGCATCTGTAGGACGTATCCTGCACGATAGCCCCTATCGCTTCGTGCGTTTTGCATGATCAGCCCTGCACCTTGGTCGCCACTTTGAGCATGTCGGCATCCACGCCTCTGACTCCGCGGATCTGCCGGGCGACTTCGACCGCGATGGTCTTCTGCTCATCGCTGACCACTTCTCCCGACAGCCTGACAACGCCATCCTGGGTGGCGACCTTGATGTTCGGGCCATCGAGGTTGCGGCTGTACATGAAACTGGTCTGGACCTTGTTGTTGATCCAGGCGTCGCTCAGTTGCGGATCACTCCTGACCTCCTGCTGCTCTTCTCGCAGCTTGGCCATGTCGGCGGCGCTGAGGCTGATCAGGTTGTTCACCAGGAACACACCTTCGGTCGAACCCGCCAGCACACCCGCCAGTTCCTTGGCCTCGGCACTGTTGACCTGGCCACGCAGCGTGACCACACCTTCACGGCTTTGTACCTCTATGGGCGACGCCTGGGTACGGGTGCTCCACAGCAGGCGGGCACGGATGATCGACGCCAGGGTCGCGTCCTCCAGGCGCTGAGCATAGGCTCGGCGCTCCAGCGGCTGCTCGACCAGGTCGGCATTGACTTGCAGATCGTTCTGCACCTTGTCGATACCCCGGGTCGCCAGCGCCACTTGCTCGGCCAGTTGCCGTTCGACGTCGTTCTCGACCTGGCCTTGCAGCCGCGCCGTCCCCCCTTGCACGTCGACCTCGATCTTGAACGGATTGAGCAGCCGGTTAAGCGCCAGAGCGGTTTGCAACGCACCTTCCAGCCGAGCTTCCTGCCGTGCAGCGGGTTGAGGGTCGGCGGCAGAGGCAACAGCCGGCAACAATAAAAGCATGGCAGTGGCGACTACCAAGGGATGCGGAACAGGCATGGGATAACCTCCGATAGGCCAGAGAGTCATTGGACCGCATCCAACGCGCCAAGGTCCGACAGCGGATACAACCGCCCTTTATTCAGCCGGTTAGATATGTACGAGGCGAAGGGCTACCATGCAGAGGCAGGAAAGAATCAGAGCGAATCATGCAACTTGCCCGATTTTTCTGACACTAACCAAGATCAATCTCAAAGGAGCGCAGGAAATGGAATCATCCCAGGAACATCAAGGCCGCATTCTGCTGGTCGATGATGAGACTGCCATCCTGCGTACCTTCCGCTACTGCCTTGAAGATGAAGGCTACAGCGTGGCCACCGCCAATAGCGCCGTCCAGGCCGAAACCTTGCTGCAGCGCCAGGTCTTCGACCTATGCTTCCTCGACCTGCGCCTGGGCGAAGACAACGGCCTGGACGTGCTGGCGCAGATGCGCATTCAGGCGCCCTGGATGCGCGTGGTGATCGTCACCGCCCACTCGGCGGTCGACACCGCCGTCGATGCCATCCAGGCCGGTGCCGCCGACTACCTGGTGAAGCCTTGCAGCCCCGACCAATTGCGCCTGGCCACTGCCAAGCAGCTTGAAGTGCGCCAGTTGTCTGCGCGCCTGGAAGCACTGGAAGACGAGGTACGCAAACCCAAGGACGGCCTGGACTCGCACAGCCCGGCCATGATGGTGGTCCTGGAAACGGCCCGCCAGGTAGCCAGCACCGATGCCAACATCCTGATTCTGGGTGAATCCGGCACCGGCAAGGGCGAGCTGGCCAGGGCCATCCATGGCTGGAGCAAACGCGCCCGCAAGGCATGCGTCACCATCAACTGCCCCTCGTTGACCGCCGAGCTCATGGAGAGCGAGCTGTTCGGCCACAGCCGCGGCGCCTTTACCGGGGCCAGCGAAAGCACCTTGGGGCGGGTCAATCAGGCTGATGGCGGGACCCTGTTCCTGGACGAAATCGGTGATTTCCCGCTACCGCTCCAGCCCAAGCTGCTGCGCTTTATCCAGGACAAGGAATACGAACGGGTCGGCGACCCGGTGACCCGTCGCGCCGATGTGCGCATCCTGGCGGCGACCAACCTCAACCTGGAAGACATGGTTCGCGACGGGCGTTTTCGTGAAGACTTGCTGTACCGCCTCAACGTCATCACCCTGCACCTGCCACCGCTGCGCGAGCGCAGTGAAGACATCCTGGCCCTGGCCGATCGCTTCCTGGCCCGCTTCGTCAAAGAATACTCACGCCCGGCCCGTGGTTTCAGCGACGAAGCCCGCGCAGCACTGCTCAACTACCGCTGGCCGGGCAACATTCGCGAGCTGCGCAACGTGATCGAGCGGGCCAGCATCATCTGTGCCCAGGAGCGGGTCGAGGTCAGTCACCTGGGCATGGCCGAGCAACCGGCCAGCAATGCCCCGCGCATCGGTGCAGCGCTGAGCCTCGATGAGCTGGAGCGGGCGCACATCGGCGCGGTGCTGGCGACCAGTGACACCCTCGACCAGGCCGCCAAGACCCTCGGCATCGATGCCTCGACCCTGTACCGCAAGCGCAAGCAGTACAACCTATGAAATGGACGATGAAGCTGCGCACGCGGCTTTTTCTCAGCATCTCGGCACTGATTACCGTAGCCCTGTTCGGCCTGTTGCTGGGCCTGGTCAGCGTGTTGCAGATGTCCAGCGCCCAACAGGCACTGATCCGCGAGAACGCCTTTACCCTCGACCTTGGCTTGAAACTGCGGCAGAACCTCGGCGAACAGCTGACGTTGATGCTTGATGACACGGTCAATACCAATGCGCTGGAGCAGCTGCAAACGCAGTTCCAGCAGTTGCTCGACGAGGGCACCAGCCATGAGTCGGAAAAAGCGGCCAATGAAGGTTTTGCTCAAGCCAACCAGCATTACCAGCACTATCTCCAGGCCTTTCACGACAGCCGCGAACCGGCGCGCAGCCTCGGCGTCGACCATCCCCTGGGCCAGGCCTTCAACACCCTGCGCGCCGATCTGGTCAACGCCCACAAGCACGCCCTGGAGCACATCAATCAAAGCCAGCAGCAGGCCCATGATCGTGCCTTGCTGATTTCCAGCCTGCTCGGCCTGGTGGGCCTGGCCGTGTTGATCCTGGGGTTCGTGACCGCCCACGGCATTGCTCGGCGCTTTGGCCAACCCATCGAAGCGCTGGCGAAGGCTGCAGACCAGATAGGCCAGGGCGACTTCGACGTGACCCTGCCTGTGGTCCAGGCCCTGGAAATGAACCAACTGACCCGGCGCTTCGGCTTGATGGCCGAAGCCCTGCGCAAACACCAGGCCACCAATGTCGATGAGCTGCTCGCCGGCCAGCAGCGCCTGCAAGCCGTACTCGACAGCATTGATGACGGCCTGCTGATCATCGACCGCCAGGGCCACCTGGAGCACATCAATCCCGTCGCCCAACGCCAGCTCGGTTGGGATGACAGTCGGCTGGGCAGCGGCCTGGGTGAGGCGCTGCAGCGTCCGGAGCTGGACGAGCAACTACACCTGGTGCTGCGTGGCGGCAGCCTGGACCGCCCACCGGAAGACCTGAGCCTGGAAATAGACGAAGAGCCCCGCTTGCTGGCCTACAGCCTGACGCCGATGTGTCATCCCGGCGGGCAGATCCTCGGCGCGGTCATGGTGCTCCACGACGTCACCGAACAGCGCACCTTCGAACGGGTACGCAGCGAATTCGTGCTGCGCGCCTCCCACGAACTGCGTACACCGGTCACGGGGATGCACATGGCCTTCGGACTGTTGCGCGAACGCCTGAAATTCCCGGCGCAATCGCGAGAGACCGACCTGCTCGACACCATCGCTGAAGAAATGCAGCGCCTGACCCAGTTGATCAACGACCTGCTCAACTTCTCGCGCTACCAGAGCGGCCAACAGAAGCTTGAATTGACCCCCTGCGCCGTCGACGACTTGCTGGCCCGCGCCTGCGAGCGCTTTGCGGGACCGGCCGCCGACAAGCAGATCGAGATCAAGATCGAGCTGGAAACACCGCTGCCACGCATCCAGGCCGACCCCTTGCAGCTGGACCGGGTGATGGACAACCTGTTGGACAATGCCGTGCGGCATACACCAGCGGCTGGACACATTCGCCTGCACGCGAGACGTCATGCCGAGCGGGTCATTATCAGCATCGAAGACAACGGCGAGGGCATTGCGTACGGGCAACAGGGGAGGATCTTCGAACCCTTCGTCCAGGTCGGTCGCAAGAAAGGGGGGGCAGGCCTTGGCCTGGCACTGTGCAAGGAAATCGTCCAGCTGCATGGCGGACGCATGGGAGTGTACTCACGCCCCGGACAAGGCACGCAGTTCTACATGGCCTTGCCGGTGTGAAGCTACCCGGTCTCAGGCTTCATCATCGATTCGCCGCGGTGCCATGCGTCGGCCCCGCGTGATCAGCTCCACGAACTGACGCGCACTGAGGGGATGGGCGAACAGCCACCCCTGGCCATAGTTGACCCCCTCGCTGTTGAGCAGCAAGGCCTGGTCTTCATACTCGATGCCTTCGGCAATCACCCTTAGCTGCAGGGCATGGGCCATGCGAATGATGTGCGGCGCCACGCCACTGCTGGCGGCGTCGTGCCCCAGGGCATCGATGAACGCCTTGTCGATTTTCAGGCAATCCACCGGCAGTGTCTGCAGGTACGCCAGGCTGCAATAGCCGGTGCCGAAATCGTCGATCAGCACCTGGTGGCCCACCGCGCGCAGGGCTTGCAGGTTGTCGCGGGCGACCACCACGTCGATGAGCCCGCGCTCGGTCACCTCGAACGCGATCTGGCTTGCAGAAACATGGTGCAAGGCCAGTAATCGTGCCGCGACCCGGCCGATCCGGGGCACCATCACATCGCAGGCCGCCAGGTTGACCGAGATATACAGCTGTCGGTTGGCGCGCAGCAGATGGCCGAGCTGCTCCAGAACACGTTGCAAGACAAAATCGGTGATCTGCCGGATCTGGCCAGTGTTCTCCGCCAAGGGAATGAACAGGTCGGGACTGGTCAGCGTGCCGTCCGGCCGGCGCCAGCGCACCAAGGCTTCAGCCCCCACACAGCGGCGGCTGTTGAGTTCGAAAATGGGTTGGTACAGCACCTGCAGCTCGCCCCGGCGCAAGGCCATCTGCAGTTCGGAACTCATGGAGCGACGCTGACGCACCATTTGCAGTACCAGCCAGCCGATGCACCAGGCCAGCAACAGGCTGCCGGGAAACAGCAGCCAAAGCACCCCGTTCATCTTCAGCGGCAAGCTGGCCCGCGGCGCGATCAGCACCAGCTGATAGTCCGGCGATTTGGTCGGCATGCGGTAGATCAGCCGGTCGGGTAACTCCAGCAAGGCTTCCTTGGACGTGGGCGGCCATTGCTCGGTCGGTGGCCAGGTTTGCGGCGGCCCCAGCACCGGGACGGCCCGGGTACCGTTGTCCAGAACCACCAGCAGGCTGCCCTGTGGCGGCAGGTCGACGACATCGGTGATGTGCCCGCGGGACGTTGCCACCAGGAACCTGCCACGCCCGAGCATCAACGCGGCAAGGTTGTCGTCAGGTTCGGTGGTGGTATTGAGCCAGTAGCTATAGGTAGGGCCCTGGATATCCGCCGGACGCAGCGGATTGATGATGCGCTCTCCTATCCGGTTGGAACAGGCGGCCGTGCCATCCACATAGGCAGCTTCATAGACGAAGCGATAGCGAAACGCGACCTCCTGCAACGCTCGTAGCATCGACGCATCGCAACCACGAATAGCTTGAGCCTGCAGCTCGTCGACACCTTCGCGCAACTGCCCGAAAATCTGCTCGAGGCGCTCGAGAAACCGCTCACCCTTGGCGTTCATCTGATCGCTTTCGCTCTGCTGCATCTGATGCATGGCTACGCCGATGCTGGCGATAAGCAAGAGGATCGCGCTGGCCGAAGCCGCAAATGAGGCCAGCAACCAGGGGCGGTAGAACACGTGGCGCAGCACAGACAAGGCAGCTGACATGAATAAACATCCAGTTGAATACCAAGAGGTATAGCAACTGCCGGTCAAATCAGCCTGGCCGTTGGGCGGCGCCCGTCCTCAACGGTTGTTGAGCACCTGCAACATGGCCGCAGTCTGGGCGTCTGGCACCCCGTCGAAACGCTGCGGACGAAAGCGCATCTGGAATGCCGCCAGCACATGCTTGGTGCTGACGTCGTATACACCAGTCTGCTCGATGGCATACCCGAAGCGGGCCAGTTGCTGCTGGTACCAGGTGATACTGGGCGGATTGACGTTGAAACGCGCTTGTTGCTGGGCCACTGCCCGGGCATCCGGCCACACGCCGAGACCGGCGTCGGCCAGGCGCTTCCAGGGGAACAACGGGCCGGGGTCTAGCTTGCGCAGCGGCGCAATATCGCTGTGGCCAATGATGTAGCGCGGCTGGATGTTATTGCGTTGGACGATGTCCTTGAGCAAAGCGATGAGGGCCTGGACCTGCTCCTCGGTGTACGGATGCCAGACGCGCCCGGTCGGTGTGTCGGTGAAGCCCGGATTGACGATTTCGATGCCGATCGAGCTGGAGTTGAGCCAGGTACGCCCATCCCATTGGCTATCGCCGGCATGCCAGGAACGGCGGCTTTCATCCACCAGCTGATAAATGGTCGCCGGCGAATCACCCACCAGGTAGTGACTGCTGACTTCACCATGGGTCAGCAATTGCAGGGAACGCTCCAGGTTGGCGTTGGTGTAGTGCAGCACGACGAACTGGATGCGGCTGTCCTGGTTGGCCGAAGGGTGGTTACGGTCGATCCGCAGGCCACTGCTGCAACCTGCCAGGGTCAGCAGCAGGAGTGCGGTAATAAAGGCTTTCATGGGGAAGGGCACATGTGATGATCTGCAATGCAATAGCATAACGTATCCGCGCTGATGCCACTTATCCCTGTTCGACCCGGTTTCTACCCAGATGTTTCGCCCGGTACAGGGCTTCGTCGGCCCGCTTGAGCACGATGTCGCTACGCTCGCCGGGGCGAAACATACTGATACCGATCGACAAGGTAATGGTGACGCGCTCACCCTTGAAGTGAAACGGACAGGCCTCGATAGCGGCGCGCAGGCTTTCGGCGAGCTGACAACCGGCAGCCAGGGCCGTCTGTGGCATCAGCATGACGAACTCTTCGCCACCGAAGCGGGCAATGAAATCCTTCGGCCGGAGGCGCTTGCGCAACACATTGGCAACGATCTTGAGCACCTTGTCGCCGGCCAGGTGACCGTAGCTGTCGTTGATTCGCTTGAAGTGATCGAGGTCCAGGATAGCCATCAGTAGATGCCCACCCTGCTCCTGCCACTGCATCACGTCCTGATCGACCCGCTCCGACCAGGCAGCCCGATTGGGCAGGCCGGTCAAGGGATCGATCAAGGCCTTTTGGCGTTGCTCCTCCAGATGCTCGCGATAGCCCAGGGCCTCCTGTTCCATGCTGGCCACACGCTCGGCCAAACCCTGCAGGCGGCTGGCCATTTCCTGCTCGCGTTGATCGCGTTGGTGTCTGTGCGCGTCCATCGTTCCCAGCAAGCCTTCAAGACGGTTTTCCAGGATGTGTTTGAGGCTGTCCAGATCGGCAGCACCTTGCACGCTGCTCTGCAGGCCATCGACCTGCTCGCGCAATTGGTTGTCCAGGTCACGTGCTGCGCAAGAGTTGTCGGCATGACCTTCACTGGCTTCGTGCAAATGGCTCTGGAACGACTCGAGGCGTTCGTTGAGTTGCTGCAGGTATCGCTCGAACTCATGCTGGCCGCTATCGTTGATCGCCAGCATCAGCACCGCCAGGTCATCGAGCACCGGCAACAGTTCGTACCAGTTCAGGCCGTGCTCCAGGCGTTCGCGCAGGGATTGCGCCTGGGCCTTGTAGCGCTCCGGCAAGGTCAGGTCGTCGAGCAGACCGAGCAGTGTTTCCTCGATGTGGGCGGCGACCGAGCTGTAGGTGGGCTCGGTACCGTCAGGCAGTTCGAAATGGGCCTCGGTGTCCTCGGGTTCGAGGCTTTCGGGATGAGGCTCTGGTTGCGTCGGCAGACCGTGCCCGGGCACTGCCGGCACAGCATCGATCGCTTCTACCAAATATGGCGCGGGAAGTGGTGCAGGCTCAAGGTCCGGGACCAGCTGCGGTTCATTCAGCGATTCCAGGGCAGCCTCATGAACCTGCTGCAGTGGTTGCAGCTCATCGACTTCAGCAGCCGAGGTACTGATGTCGGGCTTTCCAGGGGGGGGCGGCGCCGATAGCGGCTGTTCGAAGGCATCGGGTGCCGAACCGGCCATCGCCAGTTTCAGCTCTTCAGCCTCGGCCTCGCGGGAGCCAAACAAACGCTGCAGCAAGCCCGGACGCGGCGCTTCTTCTGGTCGATCCAGGGCTGAGAGCGCTTGATCCTGCAAACTGCTCAGCTCACCCAACAGCAAAGGCATCTCGCGCGATTGGCTGGCGCGGGCCTCGACTTGCTTGGCGAACTTCTTCAGCGCACGGCTGACCTCGTTGGGCAAGGGCATGCGCTGCAATTGAGTGACCAGGGCTGTCAGCGCCGTGCCGACCTGGGCAATTCGGGTTTCACGACGCTGCTCGGAATCGAGCACGGCTTTTTCCAGCCGTGGGATCAGGCCGGCGAGGGCGGCATCCATATTGTCGGTGCGGATGACCTCGCGCATTTCCTTCATGCACTGGTCCACTGCACGGTCGCTGCCTTCAGCGGCCAAGGTGCTGCGCACCAGGCCACGGCGCAACAAGTCGAGGCGGGCTTCCCAACGGCGCTCGAGCTTTTCCTGCTGTTCGATACTCTTGAGGTACTTTTCTTTCCAGCGCTGGGCTTCGTCGGTCATGCCTGGGTCCGCAGAGGGGTGATGGCAATTAGCTCAAAGCGGGCAGCGTATCCACAGCGAGGGCATCAGGCAAACGAATCTCAACCGCGACCGGAAGATGATCGGAAATAGGCTGGGCCAGCACCTCGACCCGCTCCAGGGTCAGGCTCGGACTAAGCAGAATATGATCAAGGCAGCGCTGCGGACGCCAGCTTGGAAAGGTGGCTTGCACCTGGGGAGCGACCAGGCCCAGGTCGCGCAGTGGCGATTTTTCGAGCAGATCATTGGCATGGGTGTTCATGTCGCCCATCAGCACCTGGTGGCGATAGCCGCCGATCAACTCGCGGATGTAGGCCAGTTGCAGCGCTCGGGTCTTGGAACCCAGGGCCAGGTGCATCATGACCACCACCAGCGCGTCTTCACCTTCGCCAAAACGCACCAGGATCGCACCGCGACCGGCAGGGCCGGGCAGGGGGTGATCTTCGAGCAATTGTGGCTTGAGTCGGCTGAGGACGCCGTTGCTGTGTTGGGCAAAACGCCCGAGGTTGCGATTGAGCTGCTGGTACCAGTAGGGGAAGGCACCGAGCTGGGCCAGGTGTTCCACCTGGTTGACGTAGCCGGAGCGCAGGCTGCCGCCATCGGCTTCCTGCAGCGCCACCAGATCGAAGTCGCTCAACAGATCACCGATCTTCTGCAAGTTGCCGGCACGCCCGTTGTGCGGCAGCAGATGCTGCCAGCTCTTGGTCAGGTAGTGCCGGTACCGCTCGGTGCTGATGCCTACCTGGATATTGAAACTGAGCAGCCGCAGCCGGCCATCCTCTGGCAGGCCGTTGGCCTGCAGGTGATGTTCGTTGACCTGCGGATCGTGCAGGCCGACGCCTCGCTCAGTTCTCCACCGGCGCATGGTAGGCGCCGCTTACTTGGCGGCGCGCTCCTTGGCGATCAGTTGGTCCGCGACGTTCAGGACACCTTGTGGGCCCTGGGCGGTGCCGAGGTCAAAGCGGTACTTGCCATTGACGACCATGCTCGGTACGCCAGTGATTTCGTACTTCTTGGCCAGCTCCTTGGCTTTTTGCACCTGGCCTTTGATGGCGAAGGAGTTGAAGGTGGCGAGGAACTTGTCCTTGTCGACGCCTTGGGTGGCCAGGAAGTCGGCCATGTCTTCAGGCTTGGTCAATTGCTTGCGCTGGTTCTGGATGGCATCGAACACGGCGGCGTGCACGTCATGCTCCACACCCATCGCCTCGAGCGTCAGGAACATCTGGCCGTGGGCATCCCATGGGCCACCGAACATGGCTGGAATGCGCTTGAAGTTGACGTCGGCTGGCAGCTTCTCAGCCCATGGATTAACAACCGGCTCGAAGCTGTAGCAGTGCGGGCAGCCATACCAGAACAGCTCGACCACTTCGATCTTGCCAGGCACCGACACCGGTACCGGGTTGCTCAGCTCCATGTACTGTTTACCGGCCTCGATAGGCTCTGCGGCCTGCGCGGTCATACCGAATACGCTGGCGGCGACCAACGTGGCGCTGAGAATCAGATTACGCATGCTTCACTCCTGAGCAGTCTATTGGTCGCCTCGACGCGACCTGTGGTAAGACAGGCCGAGGCGGGCCCGAGTTCGTTAGTGTAACGGCAGCGGGCATAAAAAAGGGCGGCCGAAGCCGCCCTTTTCATCTTTGCGCCGCAGTATTAACCCGGCGTTAACATTGCGCTACGGATCAGTGCAGACCCTGGATGTAGCTGGACAGCGCTTCGATGTCCTTGTTGCTCAACTTGGAGGCAATGGTACGCATCGTGGTGGCATCGCCATCGTTGGTGCGGTTGCCTTCGCGGAAATCGGTCAGCTGCTTGGCTACATAGCTGGCGTGCTGGCCACCCAGGTGCGGGAAGCCGGCCAGGGCGATGCCTGCGCCATTAGGCGAGTGGCAGCCGGTGCAGGCTGGCAGGCCCTTCTCGACATCACCGCCGTTGAACAGTGCGCGGCCACGCTCGACCAGCTTCGGATCCGCCGCACCCACGCTGCCTTTCTGGCTGGAGAAATAAGCGGCGATGTCGGCCAGGTCCTGGTCGCTGAAGGCGGCCAGCATGCCGGTCATTTCCAGCACGGTGCGCTTGCCCGACTTGATGTCGTGCAATTGTTTTTCCAGGTACTTCTCACCCTGGCCTGCAAGTTTAGGGAAGTTCGGCGCCAGGCTATTGCCGTCCGGATTGTGGCACGCGCCACATACAGCAGTTTTGGCCTGACCAGCAGCGGCATCCCCTTTGACAGGCTCTGCGGCATTGGCGACGCCGGTGATGCCCAAGGTCAACAGCAGACTCACGAGTAGTTTGTTCATCAGCTAATCCAACTACGGCTAAGGGTGAAAGAGTTATGTATCGGGACTCCGGCTCATCCACTGGATGATCGCCTGGTAGTCCTCGGCACTGCAGTCCATGCACAATCCACGCGGCGGCATAGCCTTGAAACCCTGGGTGACATGCACCACCAGTACCTCCATACCCTGCGCCAGCCTTGGCTCCCAGGCTCCACGGTCACCCACCTTCGGTGCCTGTGGCAGCTGCCCGGCGTGACAAGCCGCACAACTGCGGTTGTACAACGCCTCGGGATCCTGTGTAGCCTGAGCGCTGAAAAACGGTATCAAGACACCGACAACAAGCAGCCATTTCGTCATGCGAACGACCTTTCAGGGTTGGGGGCTGCACTGCGTTCTAATGCGCAAGCTTGAATCAGAAGCCCCCGTGCACATCCTCCTACGCTGGGATAATGTGCACACAAAATCTGGGGCATTATATACTGCCGTTACTGAAACGGAAACGACACCGCTTGCCGAGCCCACCTCTGGCAACACCCACACCGGATATCCCATGCAAGTCAAAAACCCCATCCTCGGTCTCTGCCAACAGGCCAAATTCGCCCTCAGCGCTGCCAAGGTCGACCAATGCCCGGATGACCAGGGCTATGAAGTGGCCTTCGCCGGTCGCTCCAACGCCGGCAAGTCCAGCGCCCTGAATACCCTGACCCACGCCAGCCTGGCGCGCACCTCGAAAACCCCGGGGCGCACCCAGCTGTTGAACTTCTTCAGTCTGGACGATGAACGGCGTTTGGTCGACTTGCCGGGTTACGGTTATGCAAAAGTACCGATCCCGCTCAAGCAGCACTGGCAGAAGCACCTGGAGGCCTACCTGGGCAGCCGCGAGTGCCTCAAGGGCCTGATCCTGATGATGGACGTGCGCCACCCCATGACCGACTTCGACAAGATGATGCTCGATTGGTCCCAGGCTGCCGGCATGCCGATGCACATCCTGCTGACCAAGGCCGACAAACTGACCTTTGGCGCCGCCAAGAACACGTTGCTCAAGGTGCAGTCGGAAATCCGCAAGGGGTGGGGCGATGCGGTGACCATCCAGCTGTTCTCGGCGCCCAAGCGCCAGGGCCTGGAAGAGGCCTACGGTGTGCTGGCCAAGTGGATGGAACTGGCCGACAAGCCCGCAGAATAAGGGCTGCCCGGTAAACGCCGGGCAAAAAAAACCCCGGACTTCGTATGGGGAGGGGGAAGTTCGGGGTTCAAGTTCCGGACCGCTAGGGCGGGGTCCAGATATCTGCCAACACTTAACACAACATAGGAGCATCGAAGGGCTTCACCAGCCATTCAGTTACTCTGAGTCGCAGTTCACCGGTTTAGTTCCGGAGGTTTAAAAACTATTTGCAATAAGAGGGCAATTTCTCTCGCCATCGCGCCATAAAACCTCGAAAGCCGCGACGATATGCCGCAGCTTTTCTCCGATTTTCAACGCATTTTTAGTGCGCTTCGTCCCAGTTTGCCCCCACTCCGACCTCTACCAGCAGCGGAACATCCAGTTGAGCGGCATTGCTCATGTGTGGACGAATCTGTTCGCGCACCTGTTCGACCAGGTCTTCGCGCACTTCCAGCACCAGTTCGTCGTGTACCTGCAGGATCACCCGGGCATCGAGGCCCGACTCGGTAAGCCAGTTATCCACCGCCACCATCGCACGCTTGATGATGTCGGCTGCCGTGCCCTGCATCGGCGCGTTGATTGCCGTGCGCTCGGCGCCTTTGCGCAGGGCCGGGTTCTTCGCGTTGATCTCCGGCAGGTATAGCCGGCGGCCGAACAACGTCTCGACGAAACCTTGCTCGGCAGCCTGGGCACGCGTGCGCTCCATATAGGCCAGTACGCCGGGGTAACGGGCAAAGTAGCGGTCGATGTAGGCCTGGGACTGCTTGCGATCCACGCCAATCTGCTTGGCCAGGCCAAACGCGCTCATGCCATAGATCAGGCCGAAGTTGATCGCCTTGGCGCTGCGCCGCTGATCGGTGGTGACATCGTCCAGCTCCACGCCAAACACTTCGGCCGCCGTGGCCCGGTGCACGTCCAGGTCGTTACGGAAGGCATGCAACAAGCCTTCATCCTTGGCCAGGTGGGCCATGATGCGCAGTTCGATCTGCGAGTAGTCCGCTGCCAGCAGCTTGTAGCCTGGAGCCGCGACGAACGCCTGGCGGATGCGTCGGCCTTCGGCGGTGCGGATTGGAATGTTCTGCAGGTTCGGGTCACTGGACGACAACCGGCCCGTGGCCGCCACTGCCTGCTGGTAAGAGGTATGGATGCGCCCGGTGCGCGGGTTGATCTGCTCTGGCAAGCGGTCGGTGTAGGTACTTTTCAGTTTGCTCAGGGAGCGGTATTGCATCAGCACCTTGGGCAGCGGGAAGTCCATCTCGGCCAGTTCCGCCAGCACCGCCTCGGCAGTCGAGGCCTGGCCCTTGGCGGTCTTGTCCAGCACCGGCATGCCGAGCTTGTCGTAGAGGATCACCCCGAGCTGCTTGGGCGAGCCAAGGTTGAATTCTTCACCGGCGATCTCGAACGCCTCGCGCTCCAGCGCTACCAGTTTATCGCCCAGCTCCACGCTCTGGATACCGAGCAGGTTGGCATCGACCAATGCCCCCTGGCGCTCGATCTTGGCCAGCACCGGCACCAGCGGCATCTCGATGTCGGTCAATACCGGCTGCACGCTCGGGACCTTGGCCAGCTTCTGTTGCAACACCTGGTGCAGGCGCAGGGTGACGTCGGCGTCTTCTGCCGCATACGGGCCGGCCTGCTCCAGGGCGATCTGGTCGAAGGTCAGCTGCTTGGCGCCCTTGCCGGCAATGTCCTGGAAGCCGATGGTGGTGTGGTTCAGGTACTTGAGCGCCAGGCTGTCCATGTCGTGACGGGTGGCGGTGGAGTCGAGCACGTAGGACTCGAGCATGGTGTCGTAGGCCACGCCCTGCATGAGGATACCGTTGGCGATATCGCCACCGATGGCGCAGTTGGCCAGGATGTTCATGTCGTACTTGGCGTTTTGCCCAACCTTGAGCTTGTTCGGGTCTTCCAGCAGCGGCTTGAGCGCGAGCAGCACGCTGTCACGGTCCAGTTGCTCGGGCGCGCCCATGTAGGAATGGGTCAGCGGCACATAGGCGGCTTCATGGGCTTGCACGGCAAACGACAAGCCCACCAGTTGCGCCTGCTGTGCATCCAGCCCGGTGGTCTCGGTATCAAAGGCGAAGAGCGGCGCCTGGCGCAGTTTTTCCAGCCAGGCATCGAAGCGCGCCTGATCGAGGATGGTTTCATACCGGGCTTCAACCACCACCTCGGGCTCGTCGGCGACGATCGCCTGGCCGGCACGCTTGGCTTCACGCTGGACTTCATCGATCCAGCTCTTGAACTCCATTTCCGTGTACAGCTCGAGCAGTGCCTCACGGTCCGGCTCGCCGCACACCAGCGCATCGACTTCCACCTCCAGTGGCACGTCGATCTTGATGGTCGCCAGCTCATAGGAGAGGAATGCCGCGTCGCGGTGTTCCTCGAGCTTGGCCGGTAGCGTCTTGGCACCTCGAATGGCCAGCGCCGGTACCTTGTCGAGGTTCTCGTACAAGTCACGCAGGCCACCACCGATGCCGGTCAGCAGGCCCACGGCGGTTTTCTCGCCTACCCCCGGTACGCCCGGAATGTTGTCGACCTTGTCGCCCATCAGGGCGAGAAAATCGATGATGTGCTCAGGACCGACGCCGAATTTCTCGTGCACGCCAGGCACATCCAGCACGCTACCGGTCATGGTATTGACCAGCGTAATGTGTCCGTCGACCAGTTGCGCCATATCCTTGTCGCCAGTGGAGATGATCACCGGCCGGCCTGCGGCGGCGCTGCTGCGGGCCAGGGTACCGATCACATCGTCGGCCTCGACGCCTTCGACGCACAACAACGGGTAGCCCAGGGCCCGAACGCTGGCATGCAGCGGTTCGATCTGCACCCGCAGGTCATCGGGCATGCTCGGCCGGTTGGCCTTGTACTCGGCGAACATTTCATCGCGGAACGTACCGCCCTTGGCATCGAACACCACGGCGAACAGGCTGTCCGGGTACTGTTTGCGCAGGCTCTTGAGCATGTTCAGTACGCCTTTGACCGCACCGGTCGGCATGCCCTTTGAAGTGGTCAGTGGCGGCAGCGCGTGGAAGGCACGGTAGAGGTATGAGGAACCGTCCACCAGGACGAGGGGAGCTTGGCTCATGAGCAGAATCAACCTTTTCGACGGGCCCGGCGCTAGAATGTCCGGAACATTGACGACAAAGGGACAAGGTTATCATGCGTACACTAAATCGCCTGTTGCTGCTCGGTCTGTTGGCGGTCACGCCGGTCGTCACCCTGGCCGCGGATGACGCGCCATCGGCCGATCCAGATGTAACCATTCGCACGGAAGGCGATAAAACCATTCAGGAATACCGCCAGAATGGTTTTCTGTATGCCATCAAGGTCACACCGAAAGTCGGCAAGCCTTACTTCCTGGTACGTGCCGATGGCTCGGAGGGCAATTTCATTCGCTCCGACCAGCCGGACATGCTGATCCCCTCGTGGAAGATCTTCGAGTGGTAGGACGTACCCTTCATATCAACCTGGCACTTCCCTGCAGAAGTGCCCGTATGGGCAATTTTTGATCATGTCAGTCTTCACCCCCCTGACCCGGCCTGAGCTGGAAACCTTTCTGGCGCCGTACGGCCTGGGTCGCCTGCGGGACTTCCAGGGCATTGCCGCCGGTACCGAGAACAGCAATTTTTTCGTCAGCCTCGAACAGGGTGAGTTCGTGCTGACGCTGGTCGAGCGCGGTCCGATCCAGGACCTTCCGTTCTTCATCGAACTGCTCGACGTGCTGCATGAAGCAGACCTGCCTGTGCCATACGCCTTGCGGGGCAACGACGGCGTGGCCCTGCGCGAGCTGGCCGGCAAACCGGCGCTGCTGCAGCCACGCCTGCCTGGCAAGCACATCAAGGAGGTTAACAACCAGCATTGCGTGCAGATCGGCGAATTGCTCGGCCACCTGCACCTGGCTACCCGCAACAAGGTGCTGGAGCGCAAGACCGACCGTGGCCTGGACTGGATGCTGGAGACGGGCGCCGAACTGATGCCGCGCCTGAACCCACAGCAGCGCCAACTGCTGCAGGCCTGCCTGGACGAAATCGTTGAACACCAGGCGCACATAATGGCGCTGCCGCGCGCCAACCTGCACGCCGACCTGTTCCGCGACAACGTGCTGTTCGAAGGCACCCATCTCACCGGCCTGATCGACTTCTACAATGCCTGCTCCGGCCCGATGCTCTACGACCTGGCAATCACCCTCAACGACTGGTGCTGCGACGACACTGGGAAGATCGATGGCCCTCGGGCGCGGGCGTTGCTGGGGGCTTATGCGGCCCTGCGGCCGTTTACCTCGGCCGAGGCCCACCTGTGGCCGGTGATGCTGCGCATTGCCTGCGTGCGATTCTGGCTGTCGCGCCTGATCGCTGCGCAGTCGTTTGCCGGAATGGATGTTCTGATCCACGATCCTGCCGACTTTGAAGTGCGCCTGGCAGCGCGCCAACACGTCGAGATCGCCTTGCCGTTCGCCTTGTAAAACGATCGCGGGGCAAGCCCGCTCCTGGCCACTTGGCAGGAGCGGGCTTGCCCCGCGATCAGCTTCTCAGAGTTTCTCCAGGCACCCTGCCAAATCGTCCCCCAGCTTCTCCAGCAACTGCTCATACCCCCGGGTACTGGCGGGCGCTGTGCCGCCCAACGCATCCAGCTCGGCCAGCGTAACCGGCAAGCCTGCCGTCAACGTCTCGGCCAATCGGGGGCGCAATGGAGGCTCGCTGAACACACACGTCTTGCCCACTTCCTGCAGGCGCTTGCGCATGGCCGCCACGTGCTGGGCGCCCGGCTGCACTTCGGCGGCCACGCTGAATACGCCGGTGTGTTTCAAGCCATAGGCTGACTCGAAGTAGTCGAAAGCTTCATGGAACACGAAGTAGGGCTTGCCGCTGATACCGGCGAGGCGCGTCTTCAAGCGCGCATCCAGGGCATCCAGACGCTCGCCGAAGGCCTTCAGGTTGCTCTGGTAGCGGGCGGCATTGGCAGGATCGGCAACACTCAGGTCGCTGGCCATTTTCGCGGCGATCACCCGGGCATTGACCGACGACAACCACAGGTGGGCATCGAGGCTGCCGGGGCGATGATCGTGATCATGCTCGTCGGCATCGTCGTCATGATCGTGGGAATGGCTGTCTTCGCCAAAGTGACGCAGTTGCAAGCCTGGCAGGCCCTGCACAGCAACACTCGGCTTGCTGCGGCCCTTGAGCACCCGGGGCAGGAAACCCTCCATGTCCGGCCCGATCCAGTACAGCAGATCGAAATCGTTCACCCGCCGTACGTCGGATGGGCGCAGGGCATAGTGATGGGGCGAGGCCCCTGGCGGGAGCAGCACTTCAGGGCTGCCGACACCGTCCTGAACGGCCGCAGCGATCTGTTGCAGCGGCTTGATGCTGGTCAGGACACGGACTTCGGCCTGTACCTGGGCCATCACCAAGGCGGTGATTAAAGCGACAAAAAGGGCAAAAAATCGGGACACGATGACCACTCAATGGGGCAGGAACAGGTAACATAATAACGTCTCTAATCAGAACCGTCGCCGCCCATGCCTAAAACCCCGCTGGCCAACCGCCCCCACGACCACTCCCATTGCGTGCACAGCGCCCTGGCCGAGGCCGATGCCCTGTGCGCACGCCAGGGCCTGCGCCTGACTGCCTTGCGCCGCCGCGTGCTGGAACTGGTCTGGCAGAGCCACAAACCGCTGGGCGCCTACGACATTCTCGCTGTACTGAGCGAACAGGACGGTCGTCGGGCCGCGCCACCGACGGTCTATCGCGCCCTCGATTTTCTCCTCGAGAACAGCCTGGTGCACCGCATCGCTTCGCTCAACGCCTTTATAGGCTGCAGCCACCCGGAACATGCCCACCAGGGCCAGTTCCTGATTTGCCGCACGTGCCATGTGGCGATCGAGCTCGAGCAAACCAGCATCAGCGACGCCATCGTTACCAGTGCCAAGGATGTCGGTTTCAGCGTCGAGACGCAGACCGTCGAAGTCGTCGGCCTGTGCGGAAACTGCCGGAGCGCCTGATGAGCAACGCGTTGATTCGTCTTGAACAGGTTGGCGTGGCGTTCTCCGGGCAGGCGGTGCTCGACAGCATCGACCTGGCGGTGGAACCCGGGCAGATCGTTACCCTGATCGGCCCCAACGGCGCCGGCAAAACCACCCTGGTGCGCGCCGTACTCGGCCTGCTCAAGCCGCACACCGGCAAAGTCTGGCGCAAACCACGCCTGCGCATCGGCTACATGCCGCAGAAGCTTCAAGTGGATGCCACCCTGCCACTGTCGGTGCTGCGCTTTCTGCGCCTGGTGCCGGGCGTGGATCGAGCCGCAGCGCTGTCGGCGCTCAATGAAGTCGGTGCCGAGCAGGTGATCGACAGCCCGATCCAGACCATCTCCGGTGGCGAAATGCAGCGTGTGCTGCTGGCTCGCGCCCTGCTGCGCGAGCCTGAGTTGCTGGTGCTCGACGAACCTGTACAGGGCGTCGATGTAGCGGGCCAGGCCGAGTTGTACAGCTTGATCACTCGCCTGCGCGACCGTCATGGCTGTGGCGTGCTGATGGTGTCCCATGACCTGCACCTGGTCATGAGCACCACCGACCAGGTGGTCTGCCTGAATCGCCACGTCTGCTGTTCCGGTCACCCGGAGCAGGTCAGCGGCGACCCGGCCTTTGTCGAGTTGTTCGGCAGTAATGCACCGAGCCTTGCGATCTACCACCACCATCACGACCACAGCCACGACTTGCATGGTTCTGTGGTTGCCCCGGCCCAAGGCGGGCACGTACACGGAGAACACTGCAAGCATGGCTGATTTTCTGCTCTACGCCCTGCTCGCAGGCTTGGCCCTTGCCGTGGTTGCTGGCCCCCTGGGTTCATTCGTGGTCTGGCGGCGCATGGCCTACTTCGGCGACACCCTGTCTCACGCCGCACTGCTGGGCGTGGCCCTGGGCTTCGTGCTGGATATCAGCCCGGCGCTGGCGGTCACGGTCGGCTGCCTGCTGCTGGCGATCCTGCTGGTTACCCTGCAGCAACGCCAGCCGCTGGCCTCCGATACCTTGCTGGGGATTCTCGCCCCGAGCACCCTGTCGCTTGGCCTGGTGGTCCTGAGCTTCATGCACGATGTGCGCATCGACCTGATGGCTTACTTGTTCGGTGACCTGCTGGCGATCAGCCCGGGCGACCTGGCCTGGATTCTCGGCGGCAGTGCCGCGGTACTGTTGCTGCTGGTGGCCCTATGGCGGCCGCTGCTGGCAGTCACCGTGCACGAAGAGTTGGCCATGGTCGAAGGCTTGCCCGTAGCCGCACTGCGCCTGGCACTGATGCTGCTGATTGCAGTGGTCATCGCGGTGGCGATGAAGATTGTCGGTGTGCTGTTGATCACCTCGTTGCTGATCATCCCGGCGGCTGCGGCCCAGCGTCACGCCCGCTCGCCCGAGCAAATGGCCCTGGGCGCCAGCCTGCTTGGCGTCACGGCCGTTTGCGGCGGCCTGGCACTGTCGTGGTTCAAGGACACCCCGGCCGGTCCTTCGATCGTGGTCTGTGCGGCAGTGCTATTCTTGCTGAGCCTGGCCTGGCCCCGGCGCTGAACCTCGGGGTGCAGCCTGACGGTTGCACCCTGCAGCATATAAATCATGCCGGGCCTCAAGATTTATTTTCGAGTCTGCGGACTGGGTGTAGACTTGCTCGCTTTTTGCGCAAATAGAGAGTCGCAGGAATGAAGCCGTTCGCCTCCCGTTATCTGCTCCTTGCCGCGTTTTCCCTGATCCTGGCTGCGTGCTCCAGCACCCCGGCCGATAACGCCGCAGCACCCGCCCAGGCCGATGCCTGGCAGCAGTTGGAGCAAAGCATCGCCAGCAGTGAGCTGGCCACCGCTGAAGATCAGCTGGCCGCGCTGCAAGCCCAGGCCCCCAACGACAGCCGGGTCGAGCAATACCAGCGCCAGCTGGCAGAAGCCTATCTGCAACGCAGCCAGATCGTTCTGCAAAAAGGTGATGTGAATGCCGCTGCCACCGCATTGAGCCGCGCCCGCGCGCTGATGCCCAAGGCACCGGCCCTGACCGGCGGCGTCAACGGCGCCATTGCCCAGGCCCGCAAGGCGGAACTGGAAAAGGCCGAAGCGGCCCTCAAGGCGGCTGAAGCCCGGCCCAAGGCCCGGGTCATCGACCCGACCGCGCCGAGCACCGTCATTGCGCTCAAAACCCGCAACATCGCCCAGATGCGCAAGCAGCTCGACGATATCGCCGCCGATGTCGTGAACTACCAATGCGACGTGGTGTTCCAGGTGCCGCGCAAGGATGACGCACCGTGGCTCAAGACTCTGTTGAGCAAGCGCGTCAACAAGCTCGACAGCGAGTTCGCCCTTGAGCAGTCCCACGAAATCCATCGCGAACAGCCCGCGCAAGTGGTGCTGGTACCCCGCCGTCCATGAGTGATCGGGTGCCCACAGGGGCACCCGCTTCCAGCAGCTAGGCCGGAATCGCCTGGGCTGCGGCCTCCCGTTCCCACACCCGATGCTTGCTGATAGCCGTGATGAACGCCTTATAGGTGTTGGGATCGTCGCCCAGCAGCAGGCCGCCATCGGCTTTCAACTTCAGGGTATCGAGCAGTGTCTGCGCCTCTTTGGCAAACCCCATGGGCTTGAGATGCTTGTAGGCCTCGAGTAGAAAGTGCAACGCCACGCCATTGCCCGAGAGCGCCTGTAGCGACGCCTTGCCGGCGGGCACCCACAACGCATCGAAGGCCACCGATGGCATCCCTTCCATCGAGGCGTCCACCGCCAGCGCCTTGCCCTGGGCGGTCTTGACCGCTGCAGAGGTCGGGCCCAGCAGCTTGACCTGGGCACTTTCGGCTTCCAGTGCCTTGACCAGCCCATCGACGCTACCGCCGTCTACCCCATCGGCCACCAGCACCGCGACCTTGCGCCCCTTGATCCCCTCTCCCAACAGGTTCATCTGACTCAGGGCAGGGGATTTCTTCACGCTGGTCTCGGGCACCTGCACCGTACCTTTCTTCGGCGCTGGCAAGCCGAGGTTCTCGGCCACCCGCTTGGCCAGTTGAAGGTCGATATTGGCGAGGATCTCGTTCACTTCCCGGGCACGAATGTGCTCACGCTCGACCTTGCCCAGCTCGAAACTGTAGGCACTGATGATGTGTTCCTTTTCCGTGTTGCTCATGCTGTTGAAAAACAGTCGTGCCTGGGAAAAGTGATCGGCGAACGAAGGGCTGCGCTGACGCACCTTGTGTGCCTCGATCCGCTCGGGGTAAGACTCGAAACCGCCATCGCTGGCCGCCGGCGGCGTTTCCTTCGGCCAGCCGCCGTCAATCGAGTTGGGCTCGTAGGAGGCCCGGCCCTTGTCCAGGGTCACCCGGTGCTGGGCGTCACGCTGGCCATTGTGGTTCGGTGCCAACGGCCGATTGATCGGAATTTCGTGGAAGTTGGGCCCACCCAGGCGGCTGATCTGGGTGTCGGTGTAGGAGAACAGCCGGCCCTGCAGCAGCGGATCGTTGGAAAAGTCGATGCCGGGGACGATATGGCCTGGGCAGAACGCAACTTGCTCGGTCTCGGCGAAGAAATTGTCGGGGTTGCGGTTGAGCACCATCTTGCCCAGAGGGGTTACCGGCACCAGCTCTTCAGGAATGATCTTGGTCGGGTCGAGCAGGTCGAAGTCGAATTTGTGTTCGTCCGCCTCCGGCACGATCTGCACGCCGAACTCCCATTCCGGGTAATTTCCGGTTTCAATGGCCTCCCACAAGTCACGACGGTGATAGTCGGTGTCCTTGCCGGCCAACTTCTGCGCTTCATCCCAGAGCAGCGAGCAGACACCCGCCTTGGGCTTCCAGTGGAACTTGACGAAGTGCGACTCGCCCTTGGCGTTGATCATGCGAAAGGTGTGCACGCCAAATCCCTGCATGGTGCGCAGGCTTTTCGGAATGGCCCGGTCCGACATCGCCCAGATCACCATGTGTGCAGACTCCGGCACCAGCGAGACAAAATCCCAGAATGTGTCGTGGGCCGAGCCGCCCGTGGGCATTTCGTTATGGGGCTCGGGTTTTACCGCATGGACGAAGTCAGGGAACTTGATCGCATCCTGGATGAAAAACACCGGCATGTTGTTACCCACCAGGTCGAAGTTGCCTTCCTCGGTGAAGAACTTCACAGCAAAGCCGCGCACGTCACGCACGGTGTCTCCCGACCCTCGTGGCCCCTGGACGGTTGAAAAACGTACGAACACCGGGGTGATTTTTTCCGGATCCTGCAGGAATCCGGCCTTGGTCAGCGCTGCGTGGGATTGATAGGCCTGGAAGTAGCCATGGGCGCCGCTACCCCGTGCGTGGACGATCCGCTCGGGAATACGCTCATGGTCAAAGTGGGTGATCTTCTCGCGCATGATGAAGTCTTCGAGCAACGACGGGCCGCGATCGCCTGCGCGCAGGGTGTTCTGGTTGTCGGCAACCTTGACCCCCTGATTGGTACGCAAGGCCTGGCCTGTTGCGTCGCTGCGAAAGGTTTCCAGACTCTGCAGCTTGGCATTGGTGTTGGCCCGGTCCGGGGTCTGGGTGCCGGCCAGTTGACTTTCCTTGGGCGGATTCTTCTTGCTGGGCATTGGAACGCTCTCCTCGATCAGTCTCGGTTCGACCCCACGGCGGGCCCTTTCAGTAGTGACTGACCAGGTACTGCGAGCGTTCATTCGGATTTACCACTGATCGCGTTATTCCCGTAGCATTGGTCTATTACGAAATAAATGCTAAGAACCTCTATACGAACAGGCTAAAATGCGCGCCCGGCTAACCGCTGACCAAATTTCCATGCGCCCCACAAGGTTCGCTACGTGATCGAGTTTCAAAATGTGCATAAAACCTACCGCGTCGCCGGTAGGGACATCCCCGCGCTGCACCCGACCAACCTGAGTGTCGAAGACGGCCAGGTGTTCGGACTGATCGGCCATTCCGGTGCCGGTAAAAGTACCCTGCTGCGCCTGATCAACCGCCTGGAAGCCCCAAGCGGCGGCAAGATCATTGTCGACGGCGAAGACGTCACCGCCTTCAACGCCAACGACCTGCGTCGCTTCCGCCAGCAAGTCGGGATGATCTTCCAGCACTTCAACCTGCTGGCCTCCAAGACCGTGGCCGACAACGTCGCCCTGCCACTGACCCTGGCCGGCGAGCTGTCGCGCAAGGACATCGACGCCCGCGTCAATGAGTTGCTGGCTCGCGTCGGCCTGTCGGATCACGCCCGAAAGTACCCGGCGCAGCTGTCGGGCGGCCAAAAGCAACGGGTAGGCATCGCCCGCGCCCTGGCCACCAAGCCGAAGATCCTGCTGTGCGACGAGGCCACTAGCGCGCTCGACCCGCAGACCACCGCCTCGGTGCTGCAATTGCTGGCCGAGATCAACCGCGAACTCAAACTGACCATCGTACTGATCACCCATGAAATGGACGTGATCCGTCGGGTCTGCGACCGCGTGGCGGTCATGGACGCCGGGCAGATCGTCGAGCAGGGGCCGGTTGCCGATGTATTCCTGCACCCGCAGCACCCGACCACCAAGCGCTTCGTCCAGGAAGACGAGCAGGTCGACGAAGCCGAGCAGCGCGACGACTTCGCCCATGTGCCGGGCCGGATCATCCGCCTGACCTTCCAGGGCGACGCCACCTATGCGCCGCTGCTGGGCACCGTGGCCCGGGAAACCGGTGTGGACTACAGCATCCTCGCGGGCCGCATCGATCGCATCAAAGACACCCCGTATGGGCAGCTGACCCTGGCCGTCACCGGCGGCGACATGGAAGCGGCATTCGCTCGCTTCACGGCGGCTGATGTTCATATGGAGGTACTGCGTTAATGGAATTCCTGAGTTTCTTTGCCAACGTCGATTGGGCCGAAATCTGGCTGGCCACCGTCGACACCATGATCATGCTGTTCGGCTCGCTGTTCTTCACCGTGCTGCTGGGCCTGCCGTTGGGCGTGTTGCTGTTCCTGTGCGGCCCGCGTCAGCTGTTCGAGCAAAAAGGCGTGTACGCGCTGCTGTCGCTGGTCGTCAACATCCTGCGCTCGCTGCCGTTCATCATCCTGCTGATCGTGATGATTCCCTTCACGGTGCTGATCACCGGCACCTCGCTGGGCGTCGCCGGGGCCATTCCACCGCTGGTGGTGGGCGCCACGCCGTTCTTTGCCCGCCTGGTGGAAACCGCCCTGCGCGAAGTCGATCGAGGCATCATCGAAGCGACCCAGTCGATGGGTGCCACTACTCGCCAGATCATCATGAATGCCCTGTTGCCGGAAGCCCGTCCGGGTATCTTCGCGGCCATCACGGTTACCGCCATTACCCTGGTGTCATACACCGCCATGGCGGGTGTGGTGGGCGCGGGCGGCCTGGGCGACCTGGCGATCCGCTTTGGTTACCAACGCTTCCAGACCGACGTCATGATTGTCACCGTGGTCCTGCTGCTGATCCTGGTTCAAGTGCTGCAGAGCGTGGGCGACAAACTGGTTGTGCATTTTTCCCGTAAGTAACCCCATGGGTCGGCGCTGCCGACGCACCGGGGGCCGGACCGGCCCTCACAAGGAGTGATTTGATGAAAAAGCTGCTTGCTGTTGTCGCCGCCGTCGCGGCCTTCTCTGCCCAGGCCGAGACCCTGACCGTGGCCGCCACCCCGGTTCCCCACGCCGAGATCCTCGAGTTCGTCAAACCGGCCCTGGCCAAAGAAGGCGTGGACCTGAAGGTGAAGGTATTCACCGACTACATCCAGCCGAACGTCCAGGTTGCCGAAAAGCGCCTGGACGCCAACTTCTTCCAGCACCAGCCCTACCTGGACGAGTTCAACAAGGCCAAGAATACCCATCTGGTCAGCGTTGCCGGTGTACACCTGGAGCCCCTGGGCGCCTACTCCAGCAAGTACAAGAAGCTCGACGAACTGCCATCGACTGCCACCGTGGTCATCCCAAACGATGCCACCAACGGCGGCCGTGCCTTGCTGCTGCTGGACAAGTCCGGCGTGATCAAGCTCAAGGACAACACCAACATCCTGTCCACCGTCAAAGACATCACCGAGAACAGCAAGAACTTCAAGTTCCGTGAACTGGAAGCGGCGACCATCCCGCGCGTGCTGACCCAGGTCGACCTGGCGCTGATCAACACCAACTACGCGCTGGAAGCCAAGCTCAGCCCTGAAAAGGACGCACTGGTCATCGAAGGCAGCGACTCGCCTTATGTGAACATTCTGGTAACCCGCGAAGACAACAAGGATGCCGAGGCGGTGAAGAAGCTGGTTGCAGCCCTGCACACCCCGGAAGTGAAGAAGTTCATCGAAGAGAAGTACAAGGGCGCGGTCAAGCCTGCGTTCTGATTCTGTAATTGATCGCGGGGCAAGCCCGCTCCTACCGTGAGTGTAGGAGCAGGCTTGCCCCGCGATTTTTTTTCAATCCCGCTTAACCAACCCCGGCAACTGAGCAACCAGCTTCTGGTTGTTGAACGGCGCGCGAATGAAGCCGCGCTGTTTGCCATCCGGCCCAATCAAGGCCAGGTTGCCGCTGTGATCGACGGTGTAGTTCGGCTTGCTGGTATCGGCCGGAATGAACGGAATACTCACCGCATTGGCCAGTTTCTGAATGTTCTCCAGTGAGCCGGTCAGGCCACGAAAATCCTTGTCGAAATAACCCAGGTACTGCTGCAGCTGCGCCGGGGTATCGCGGTTGGGGTCCACGCTGACCAGAATCACCTGCAGGCGATCCGCTGCCTCTTTAGGCAGTTCGCTCTTAACCTGGCGCAGCTGCGCGAGGGTGGTCGGGCAGATGTCCGGGCAGAAGGTATAGCCGAAGAACAGCAGCGACCATTTGTCCTTGAGTTCATCCACCGCCACGGCCTGACCCTTTTCATCGGTCATTTCCAGGCTCGGCACGGTGCGGCTTTGCGGCAGCAAAATGATGCCGGCGTCGATCAGCTCGGTGGGATTGCCCTCGCTGCGGCCATTGAGCACCTTGTTGACAGTAAGCCCAAGGATCACGGCGACCAGGGCAACGAGAATGAAGACGGTTTTCTGGGTTCGAGTCATAGGTTCAACAGTAGGTAGTGGTCTACAAGCAGCGCGATGAACAACAGGAACAGGTACCAGATAGAGTACTTGAAGGTCTTGATCGCCGCGTGCGGCCGGCTGCCACGGTACAACACCCAGGCCCATTGCAGGAAGCGTGCGCCCAGCACCACGGCGCAGGCCAGGTACAACACACCGCTCATGTGAATGACAAAAGGCAGCAGGCTGACCGCCAGCAGTACCAGGGTGTAAAGCAGGATATGCACTTTTGTGTAGTGCTCGCCGTGGGTCACCGGCAGCATGGGGATATCCGCCTTGGCGTATTCTTCCTTGCGGTGGATGGCCAGGGCCCAGAAGTGCGGCGGGGTCCAGGCGAAGATGATCAGCACCAGCAGCAAGGGCTCTGCGCTGATGTGCCCGCTGATCGCCACCCAGCCCAGCAATGGCGGTGCCGCCCCGGCCAGGCCACCAATGACGATGTTCTGTGGGGTGGCGCGCTTGAGAAAGCCGGTATAGATCACCGCATAGCCCAACAGCGAGGCCAGCGTCAGCCAGGCCGTGAGGGCATTGGTGAACACCAACAGCAAGGCCATGCCCGTGAGCGCCAGCAGCAAGGCAAAGACCAGCGCAGCCGCCGGTGCGACCCGGCCTTCGGCCAACGGCCTTTTATGGGTGCGGGCCATCAGCGCGTCAATGCGCCGGTCCACCACATGATTGACCGCCGCTGCCGCGCCTGCACAACAGGCGATGCCCAGGTTGCCGAACAGCAGCACCGTCCAGGGCACTCCCGCACGGGTGGCGAGGAACATGCCCACCAGCGAAGTGATCAGCATCAGCACAACGACCTTGGGCTTGGTCAGCTCCAGGTAGTCGCGCCAGCCCGCTTGCAGCCTGCGCTCGCTCAGAAGCGTCGCCATGCGTTATCTCCCAGATAGTGAACCACGCCGCCCGTGTTCAGCGGCGTCAGGCGCCAGCCCTGGCTGACCCGACGAGCCTTCGCCCGGGCCACCACGCGAATGCGGTAATTGACCAGCACCATGCACAACAACAGCATCGCGCCCCCGGCGTTATGGGCCACGGCGACCGCCAGTGGCAGGTGGAACAGCACATTGCTGATGCCCAGGCCGATCTGCACGGCCAGCGCCAGCAGCACCAGCCGCGACAATTTGCCCAGGCCGTGACGGTGCAACTTCCAGCTCAGCAACAACAGTACGCAGGTGACCATCAGCGCCCCCAGGCGATGGCTGATATGAATAGCGGTGCGTGCATCGCTGTCCAACTGCCCGCCCAGGTAATTGGGGCCGATGTGCTGGGTGAGATGAAAGCCGTTGGCGAAATCCGCCTGCGGCCACCACTGGCCGTGACAGGTGGGCAGGTCGATACAGGCCACTGCCGCGTAGTTGGCGCTCACCCAACCGCCCAGGGCGATCTGTCCGATCACCACCAGCAAGGCCAGGGCCGCGATCCGCCGCACACTCAGGGGCAGCCGAGGTAGCGGGGCAAAGGCCCGGGACAGGCGCAAACTCAACAGGAACAGCAGGCTCAAGGTGGCGAAGCCGCCCAGCAAGTGGGCGGTGACCACCTGCGGCCACAGCTTGAGCGTCACCGTCCACATGCCGAAGGCCGCCTGGGCGAATACCACGCCCAGCAGCATCAAGGGCAGGCGGTAGGGCTGACCTTCACGCCCGTGGCGACGCCAGGCTTGCCAGGCCAGCAGGGTGATCACCAATGCCAGGGTGCCTGCGAAATAGCGGTGGACCATCTCGTTGCGGCCCTTGTGGACTTCTACCGGCGTGTCCGGGTAGTGCAACTCGGCATGAGCAAGCTGCGCCTCGGTCTTGGGCACGCTGATAAAGCCATAGCATCCCGGCCAGTCCGGGCAGCCCAGGCCGGCATGGGTGAGGCGGGTGTAGGCACCGAGCAGGACGACCACCAGTGCCAGCAAGGTGGCGAACACAGCGAGGCGAAATCCAGGTCTGGCCATGGTGGAGTCCTACCCGATATTGGACAGTTTCAGCAGGTGGCGCAGGTCGTTGAGCAAGTCTTTGCCCTTGACCCTGGCGTCGTAGCGCAGCACCAGGTTGCCGTGGGGATCGACGATCCACAGTTGTGCTTCCTGCTTGCCCTGGCTGGCCGCGCCGTATTTGCCCAGGTCCAGCGGATAACGCTGCAGCTGCGGGTATTCACGCTCAAGCCGGGCTTGATAGTCGGCACCCACCGGCTGAGCAGTGGCCAGGGCATGGCTGGCGCGGCTGGCATCGCGGCCCAGGCCGATCTGGATCTGCCGCGCCAGGTACACCAGCTGCTGGCAATCCAGGCCGCAATCCCTGGGTGCACTTACCAGCAACTGCCAGCGCTGCTCGTCTGCACTCACGCCCAGGTCGGCGCGACTCTGGCCGTTGCCGATCATCTCGCCGTGGTAGCTGCGGCTGTCCGGCACCCAGAACTGGAACTTGTACATGCCGGTGGCCAGCAGCATCGGGCCGATCACCACCAGCAGGATCAGCACCAGTTGCAGGCGCCCCCGGGTGCGACCTGCCGGCGTCTTGCCGTCAGACATGTTGAGTGGACTCGTGGCGACTCCCATGCTGTTTCTCCTTGTTGTTATGCCAGCCGAAGTAGAGGTAGAGCAGCACCAGGGCCAACGCCAGGGCAAACCACTGCACGGCGTAGCCCAGGTGTTTTTCCGGGCCCAGGGCGACGACGGGCCAGTCCAGCCGATAGCTGGCCTGGCCCGGTTCCAGGCGCAATTCATGGGCAAATCCTTCGCGAGACAGCTGCGACCAGAGGTGTCTTGCATCGATGGCTGTGAGCAATCGCGGCCAGTCGCCGCCTTCAGGGTCGGCATGCAGCTGGAAAGTGGCACCGGGCGCGACATACACCCAGGCATCCAGGCTCAGCGCTTGCTCCGGCGTGCTGAATTGCACAGGGTTGCGCCGATCCGGCCAGGGCAGCCAGCCACGATTGACCAGCAGCCACTCGCCACTGGCCTGGTCGAGAAAAGGTTGCAGCAGCTCGACGCCGACCTGGCCGTCACGAATTCGGTTGTCGAGCAGAAGGCTATGGTGGCGGTCGAAACGGCCGAACAGATGCACCCGACGATAGGCAGGGTCCGGCAGTTGCGACAGCTGCGCAGCACCCAGGGCGTCACTGGCCTGGCGCTCGGCATAGCTGGCGAGCAGGACGCGCTTTTGCTCGGCGCGATCCAGTTGCCAGCAACCCAATGCAATCAGGCCGGGCAGCAGCATCAGCACCACCAGGGTCGGAACCCAGCCTGGGCGAAAGGGCTTCACCCGGTCACCCCATGGTCAATCGCTATACTTAAGGTCATCGATGCATCCCCCCGGAGTTTCGCCATGCTCAAAGCCGCGATTGTCCTGATGCTGCTGGCCACCATCGCCAGCCTGTTCAGTGGCCTGTTCTTTCTGGTCAAGGACGACGGACAGTCCACGCGCCTGCTCAAGGCCCTGACCGTGCGGGTCACCCTCGCTGCGCTGACCCTGGCGCTGATTACCTGGGGCTTCTACAGCGGCCAGCTGGTGTCTCACGCACCGTTCTGACCCGTGCTACAGCACATACACGAAGATAAACAGCCCCACCCAGACCACATCCACGAAGTGCCAGTACCAGCTGGCCGCCTCGAAACCGAAGTGTTTGTCGGCGTTGAAGTGCCCGCGCATGATCCGTACCAGCATCACCAACAGGATCAACGTGCCCATGGTCACGTGGGCACCATGAAAGCCTGTGAGCATGAAGAAGGTCGCGCCGTAGATGCCCGAACCCAGTGTCAGGCCCAGTTCGGTATAGGCCTCGTGATATTCGTAGGCCTGCAGGATCAGGAAGGAGATGCCTAGCACGATGGTCAGTGCCAGCCAGAATTTGAGCGGACCCCGGTGGTTCTTGCGCAGGGCGTGGTGGGCGATGGTCACGGTGACACTGGAACTGACCAGCAGGATGGTGTTGATCAGCGGCAGGTGCCAGGGATCGATGATGTCCCTGGGTGGCGGAAAGAGTTTCGGATCAGGCGTATTGAGCAGCGGCCAGGCGAATTCGAAGTTCGGCCAGAGCATGTGCGCCACGCCTTTCGCACCTTCCCCGCCCAACCAAGGGCCGGCCAGGTTGCGCACATAAAACAAGGCACCAAAAAAGGCGATGAAGAACATCACCTCGGAGAAGATGAACCACGACATGCCCCAGCGGAACGAGCGGTCCAGCTGCGGGCTGTAGAGCCCGGCACGGCTCTCTTTAATGACCGCACCGAACCAGCCGAACATCATGTAGGCCAGGCACAACGCCCCCAGGAAGAAGATCCATGGCCCATGAGAGTCAGGTCGCCCGGCCTTGAGGTCGTTGAACCAGGTGCCCAGGCCAAACACCGTGATGAACATGCCGATGGTGGCAATGATCGGCCACTTGCTTTGCGCCGGTACGTAATAGTGCTCATGCGAAGCCATTGAGTGTTCTCCTTATCGGGCGCCCTGTGCGTCCTGGCCCGCCAATTGTGCAACCGGCGGGTGGCGAGCGGTGATATCGAACAACGTGTAAGCAAGCGTCAGGTGTTTCACATCCTTGGGCAGGTCGCGGTCGACGATGAAACGCACCGGCATCTCTATGCGCTCTCCCGGTTGCAGCACCTGCTGGGTAAAGCAGAAGCATTCGGTCTTGTGGAAGTACGCCGCCGCCTCGGCCGGGGTAATGCTGGGGATGGCCTGGGCACTCATGGGTCTGTCGGTCGGGTTGCGGGCAATGAACACCATCTGATTGACCGCACCGGGATTGACGTCGATCTGGTCGGCGGTGGAGTGGAATTCCCAGACCATGTCGCTGGCATTGGTCGACATGAACTGCACTTTCACCGTACGGTCCGGATCACTGACCTGCGTCCCCTCGTATTGCCCCCCGGTCTTGCCGTTGATGCCGAAGGCCTTGCACATCACGTCGTAGATCGGCACCAGAGCAAAGCCGAAGGCAAACATCACCACGGTCAGCAGCATCAGCCGCATGACCAGGCGCTTGAGCGAAGTCCCTTCACTCATGATTCTCTCCTTCGGCCTTGGCCGTTCATTTCACTTCCGGTGGCGTCTGGAAGGTGTGATAGGGGGCTGGCGACGGCACCGACCACTCAAGGCCCTCGGCACCATCCCAGGGTTTGGCCGGCGCAGGCTTGCCGCCCCGAATGCACTTGATCACGATGAACAGGAAGAAAATCTGCGTGGCACCGAAGGTGAAGGCCCCGATCGAGGAAACCATGTTGAAGTCGGCGAACTGCAGGTTGTAGTCGGGAATCCGCCGCGGCATGCCCGCCAGGCCAACGAAGTGCATCGGGAAGAACGCCAGGTTCATACCGATGAACGACAACCAGAAGTGCAGCTTGCCCAGGGTCTCGTCGTACATGTGCCCGGTCCACTTCGGCAACCAGTAGTAGGCCGAGGCGAAGATGCCGAAGATCGCACCAGGCACCAGCACGTAGTGAAAGTGGGCAACCACGAAGTAGGTGTCATGGTACTGGAAGTCCGCCGGGGCAATGGCCAGCATCAGCCCGGAGAATCCGCCGATGGTGAACAGGATGACAAAGGCAATGGCGAACAGCATCGGAGTCTCGAAGGTCAGCGAACCTTCCCACATGGTGCTGACCCAGTTGAACACCTTCACCCCGGTAGGCACTGCGATCAGCATGGTGGCGTACATGAAGAACAACTCGCCGACCACCGGGATACCCACCACGAACATGTGGTGCGCCCAGACAATAAAGGAAAGAAAAGCGATTGCGCCGGTGGCATAGACCATCGAGGTGTAGCCGAACAGTGGCTTGCGCGAGAACGCCGGGATGATCGAACTGACCGCGCCGAACGCCGGCAGGATCATGATGTACACCTCGGGGTGGCCGAAGAACCAGAACACATGCTGGAACAACACCGGGTCACCGCCACCGGCGGCGCTGAAGAAGCTGGTGCCGAAGTGGATATCCATCAACATCATGGTCACCACACCGGCCAGTACCGGCATCACTGCAATCAGCAGAAAAGCAGTGATCAACCAGGTCCAGACGAACAGCGGCATCTTCATCAGGGTCATGCCCGGGGCACGCAGGTTGAGGATGGTGGCGATCACGTTGATCGCGCCCATGATCGAGCTGATCCCCATCAGGTGGATGGCGAAAATGAAGAACGTCACGCTTTCCGGTGCGTAGGTGGTCGATAGCGGCGCGTAGAACGTCCAGCCGAAGTTCGGCCCGCCACCGGGCATGAACAGGGTCGAGACCAGCAGCAGGAACGCCGCCGGCAACAGCCAGAAGCTGAAGTTGTTCATTCGCGGCAGGGCCATGTCGGGCGCGCCGATCATCAACGGAATCATCCAGTTGGCCAGGCCGACGAACGCCGGCATCACCGCACCGAACACCATCACCAGGCCATGCATGGTGGTCATCTGGTTGAAGAATTCCGGCTGCACGATCTGCAGGCCCGGCTGGAACAGCTCGGCGCGGATCACCATTGCGAACGAGCCGCCGAGCAGGAAGGCGATGAAGCTGAACCACAGGTACATCGTGCCGATGTCTTTATGGTTGGTGGTCAGCACCCAACGCATCAGGCCCTTGGCCGGCCCGTGGGCGTGGTCATGACCGTGGCTGTGGTCGTCGATCACTGCGCTCATGTCCTGTCTCCTGCAGTCCGGTGGCTGGTGCGGGTACACGCGTCGAGCCGGCTCATTTGCTTTCTGCCTGCTTGATCGCCAGCACATCTTTTGGCGTGACCATGTCGCCCTTGTTGTTGCCCCAGGCGTTACGTTCGTAGGTCACTACCGCGGCGATATCCACTTCCGACAATTGCTTGCCGAAGGCGGCCATGGCGGTGCCCGGCTTGCCATGGAAGACAATGCCCAGGTGATCTTCCTTGGGTCCGGTGGCGATTTTCGAACCCTTGAGTGCCGGGAACATCGGCGGCAGGCCCTGGCCTTCGGCCTGGTGACAGGCCACACAGGTGGTGTGGTAGACCTTGTCACCACGCTCGACCAGTTCCTGCAGCGTCCATTCCTTGCTGGTCAGCTCCTTGAGCTTGGCCGCTTCGGCCTTGCGTTCGCCGAGCCAGGTCTCGTAGTCGGCCTTGGACTTGACCTCGACCACCACCGGCATGAAACCGTGGTCCTTGCCGCACAACTCGGTGCACTGGCCGCGATAGATGCCGGGCTTCTCGACCCGAGTCCATGCCTCGTTGACGAAACCAGGGATGGCGTCACGCTTGACCGCAAAGGCCGGCACCCACCATGAGTGGATGACATCGGCAGCGGTGACCAGGAAGCGCACCTTGGCACCCACCGGCAGCACCAGCGGCTGGTCGACTTCGAGCAAGTAATGCTCGTCCTTGGGGGCTTTGTTGTGGATCTGGTCGGCGGGGGTGGCCAGGTTGCTGAAGAATTCGACGTCCTGGCCCAGGTATTTGTAATGCCACTTCCACTGGTAGCCGGTGACCTGGATATCCACATCCGATTCGCTGGCATCGTAGATGTCGATCAGGGTCTTGGTCGCTGGAATGGCCATGGCCACCAGGATCAGGAACGGCACTACCGTCCACATGATCTCGACCCAGGTGTGCTCGTGGAAATGCGCAGGCTGCTGGCCGGTCGAACGACGGTGGATGATCATCGACCAGAACATCGCGCCAAAGACCACCAGGCCGATGATCACGCAAATCCAGAAGATGGTCATGTGCAGGTCGAACACTGCGTTGCTGACTTCAGTCGCCCCTGGCGCCATGTTCACGGTCCAGGCGGCGTTGGCCTGACCGAATACCGACCACAACAGGAGGCCCATCCAGACATGTGGATGTCGCATCATTGCGGGTTCCCCTTATCGTTCTTGTTATCCCGGAGGCGTGGACCTACGGCTAAGGGTACGGCGGCCAAGACTGCGAACTTCGACGACCGAGCCCCTGCGAACTGCAGTCGGGCCTCATCAGCGAATCACTTTCAAACCGGAGTATAGACAGCGACCTCGACCACGCAACGCGAGCCGAGAAATCAAAGGCAACAGGTTGAACGTTTGCGCGCCAGCCCGCGTTTTACCTGGCGTGCGGCACAATGATGGCATTTCGATATAATCGCTGACTATAAGTGGCTTCGGTTTATGCCAAATGCGTCTTAGGCAATTGCAGAATAGAGCTAACTTAGTGTCTTCCGTTTGTCACGCCTTTACCCTGGAGTTGTCATGAACATCGCCGCTTTGCGCGAGCAGATCACCCGTGCCCATCAACATGAGACCGAAACCGGCCAACTGAAAGCGCAACTCGTCCAACAATTGCCGCACCTGCACCCCTCGATCCAGCTGCCTGAAATCGACGCACAAGGTGCATTGACCCGCTTCGTCGGCGCTTACATCGAGCAGGTTCCAGAAATGCTGGAAGCTGCCAATTCCGTTGCCCGCGAGGCGGGTATCGAATCGCAGATCAAGCCGGTGCTGAAAATCGCCGAGCAGTATTTCCTGCAACCGCCGGCCATCACCAACACCCACCTGGGCCTGGGATGCCTGCTGGACGAAGCGTACCTGGCGCATCGCCTGGTGGAAGAAGTCAACGACCTGTACATCAAGCACTTCAATCAACCGCTGATTCCGCTGGACACCACCGTGGCCAACCTGATCGCTCACCAGCTGATCGGCGAAGAATTCGCCAACCAGCTCGATGAAGTGGTGCATCACTCGGTGGACGAAATGCTCAATGAAGAGAGCTTCGCACTGGAGTCGGTGGAGCAGTACCGCGACAAACTCAGCAGCCCTGAAACTGGCGCCGCATGGAAGCGCTGGCCCTGCCTGTCGCGCCAGCTGGGCGTAGGGCTGGAGCTGGATCAGTCGGCCTGATATGAGGCAACGCCGGCTCCTACAGCGTGTGGAGTCGGCGTTGCTGACCTCAAGCGCCGAGGCCGGCAGTCATACGCACCCTCCCTTCGACGCGTCGCTTCAGACGACGCTGCTCGATCACCAACCTCGATCCCTTGCCCGCATTGGCGCGGCCCCAATCCTCCAGCAATTCAAGGCACGAGTGGTCTATGTAGCTCAGGTTCGCCAGCGGCACATGCAGCGTGGTAGCGGCGGGGATACCCTCAAGCGCCTGGGCCAACGCCGGCACCTTGAGAAAGGTCGCCGCACCGATGAGCCGGAGCTCCAGATGGCCCGGCGTATCGAGGCTGACCACGCTGATTTTCAAGCGTGCCGCCTTGAGTGCCAGCTTGAGCAGCGTCAGGGCAAAGCCGAGCAGAACACCCGTCAGCAGGTCGGTGAAGATGATCGCCAGCGCCGTCGCCGCATAGGTGAACATCGGCATCCGGCCATAGCGTCCCAGGCCGCGAAACGCCTTGAGATCGACCAGTTTGATCCCGGTGTACACCAGCACGCCCGCCAGGCTTGCCACCGGTATCTGCTGCAGCGTGCTGCTGAGCACCACTACGAACGCCAACAACCATATCCCATGCAGGATGGCCGAAAAGCGCGTTCGCGCACCGGCCTGCACATTGGCGGAGCTGCGCACAATCACGCCGGTCATCGGTAACGCACCCAACACCCCGCAGAGCATATTGCCCACACCCTGGGCTGACAATTCGCGATCAAAGTCCGAGCGCTGCCCGTTGTGCATGCGGTCCACCGCTGCTGCAGACAGCAAGGTTTCGGCGCTGGCGATGAAGGCGAGGGCAAAGGCGGCAACCAGCAGGTTGGGATCCGCCAGATCGAGCAGATCGGCCGGGTGCAACCAGTCGATGGCCTGGCTCAGGTCAGCCGGCACCTGGACCCGGTTGACCGGCAGCGTCAGCCAGATGCTGATCGCGGTCATCAGGGCAACACCCAGCAGAGCGCCCGGTACAAAGCGCAACGCTTGCGGTCGAAAGCGCTCCCACCCCCACATCACCGCAATGGTGCCCAAGCCCAATACCCCTGCCTGCCAACCCGTACCTGGGCCTTCAAGCGCCAGCGCCTGCTGTACGGTATCGGGAAACCCCAGCACATTGGCAAGCCCGGACGGCTGCGGTGCGCTGTCGAACATCACGTGCACCTGTGACAACACGATCAGCACGCCAATGCCGGCCAGCATGCCATACACCACGGCCGGCGCCGTTACCCGGAACCAGCAGCCCAGCCGCAAGCGCCCAGCCAACAACTGCAGCAACCCAGCCAACAACAGGATGGGGCCCAGCATGGCTACCCCATGCTGGCGCACCAGCTCGAACACCAGCACCGCAAGGCCTGCCGCCGGACCGCTGACCTGCAACGGTGAGCCGGCCAACCAGCCCACCACGATTCCACCGATAATTCCTGTGATCAGGCCTTTGGCCGGCGGCAGGCCCGAGGCAATTGCGATACCCATGCACAAAGGCAGTGCCACCAGAAACACCACCACCGAGGCCAGCAATTCACGCGGCAAGGCCGCTTTGACTTGTGTCTTGTTCACCGTGTCACTCCTTCCTTCTCGTTCACAGCCATTCCAATGGCCGATGGCACACCCCTGACAGACGCGCAGGCGCAGACCGCCAGACGAGCCGGCAGGCAATCAGGGAAATTCAAGGCAGCCGATGACCAGGCCGCACCCTGCAGGGGCGGCCGTCAATCAGCGTGTCGTGGGGGTTTCAGGGACGCTTAGTAGCGTCCTCTCGGGGTTGCGCAGGGGATTGGCTGGCCTGCAGCAAGGGGCAGGAAGCTGTCGCTGGCGGCGTCGTACGCTTCTATCTGACTGGTTTCGATGTCATAGATCCAACCATGGATATACAACTGGCCAGCCGCCAGGCGCGATGCTACCGAAGGGTGCGTGCGCAGGTGATGCAACTGGGCAATGACGTTTTCCTTGGTCAGCACTTGCATGCTTTCGTGCTCGCTGCCGCACGAACAGTTGTCTTCAACCACCGTGCGAGCCACCTCGGCATGACGCAGCCAGGCTTTGACCGTCGGCATCTTCTCCAGGCTGTTGGGGTTGAGTACCGCGCGCATGGCGCCGCAGTCGGAGTGACCGCAAATGATGATGTGGTGTACGCCAAGTGCCAGGACGGCATATTCGATGGCGGTGGAGACGCCGCCGTTCATCTGCCCGTAGGGCGGCACAACGTTACCGACGTTACGCGTGACGAACAGGTCGCCCGGCGAGCTCTGGGTAATCAGCTCGGGCACGATGCGGGAGTCGGCACAGGTGATGAACATCGCACGGGGCGTTTGCGCGGTGGCGAGCTTCTTGAACAGCTCCTGCTGCTCGGGGAAGACATCATGGTGAAAGCGCAGAAAGCCGTCGACGATATGCTTCAGGGCGGCATCGGCACTCTCGGCGGGAACTTCCGGGACAGCCTTGGATGGGTCCTTTACGGGCATGTTTCATCCTCTTTGACGGTTTAGGTTAAGTCCATTTTACCGGGTTGATGATTGGAACAGCACATGGCATTTAGATGACAAGTGCCAGCCAATAATCACTTAAATCGTTGGCTGAATTCCTACGCTACTCGGCGAAACTTAACTCAAACTGAATTCGGAGGCTCTAGAACGGGCGTTCCAGGAAATGAAACAAGTTCGACAGATAGTATCAAAAAAACATTAATGGCCAATACCCATTATTGCTTTTCAGAGTAGCGACATCTGCCCACCTGGCGGGCAAAATGCATTGCAATCAAGGGTATAGCCATTGCGGCGGTCGAGTTCCAAGCGACGAATCGCCTTGCTGAAACGCTGCGCCAGCAGATCGGCAAACACCCCCTCGCCGCGCATGCGCGCGCCAAAACGGCTGTCATACAACTCGCCACCACGACTTTGGCGGATCAGGCTCAACACATGGTTGGCCCGCTGCGGGTAGTGGTCCTGCAGCCATTGCTCGAACAGCGGCGCTACTTCCAGCGGGAGTCGCAACATCATGTAGGCAGCACTGAGCGCGCCGGCGCCCTTCGCCGCCTCGAGCAGGTGTTCAAGCTCGCTGTCGTTGATCATCGGAATCATCGGTGAACACAGTACGCCAACAGGAATACCCGCCTCGCTGAGTACACGGATGGCCCGCAGCCGTGCCTTTGGCGCTGCGGCGCGAGGTTCCAGGGTGCGCTTGAGTTCGTCGTCCAGGGTAGTGAGGCTGATCATCACTGCCACCAGCCGCTGTCGAGCAAGCTCGGTCAATAGATCGAGGTCGCGCAGGATCAGCGACCCCTTGGTGACAATGGTGACGGGATGGCGATAACGCAGCAGCACTTCCAACAACCGCCGGGTGAGCTTTTGCTCACGCTCGATAGGTTGGTAGGGGTCGGTATTGGAACCCAGGTTGATCGGCGCACATACATAGCCTGGCTTGCACAATTGTTGCTCAAGCACCGCGGCCGCGTTGGTCTTGGCGATCAGCTTGGTCTCGAAATCCAGCCCGGGCGACAGGTCCCAATAGGCATGGCTGGGTCGTGCATAGCAGTAGATACAACCGTGCTCACAACCACGATAGGGGTTGATCGAACGATCGAAGGGCAGGTCTGGGGAGCTGTTGCGGGTGATGATGGTCTTGGCGGTTTCGATCCGCACTTCGGTGCCTTGGGTCAGGGGCACTTCCTGATACCAGCCGTCGTCCTCGGCCACCGAGCGGTTCGGGGCGAAGCGGTTATGCGGATTGGTCGCGGTACCACGCCCCCGCACCGGGCCTTGAGGAGTAAACATGAAAACGCTCCGCATACTGTTTATACATACAGTACACGGGGCGTTTGCGTGATTCCAGTACCGCTGAGCGCCCGCCTTACTCGGCTGGTTTCTTCAGCTTTGGATTGGGGAAGAACTGCACGGTCTGTACCTTGGCCTCGGCCGGTTTCGACTCGACCTTGTTGACCCGGGTACCCAGTTCCTTGGGCACCGACAACCCCTGTTCGTTAAGGGTGTCGGAAAACCCGCAGGCCACGCACTCACGGTGTGGAACGCTGTCTTCGCTCCACATCATGAGTTTGTCCGGCTCGCTGCACGCGGGGCAGACTGCCCCGGCGATAAAGCGTTTTTTCGTCTTGATCACGGGCGCATCACTCATGCCGCCACTTCCTCGCTCAGGCCACAATGGCGCAAGAGTGCATCGATTGAAGGCTCTCGGCCACGGAAGTCGACGAACAGCAGCATCGGCTCCTGGGAGCCACCGCGAGCGAGGATGGCTTCGCGGAAGGCACGACCGGTGTCGGCATTGAGCACGCCTTCCTCTTCGAACCGCGAGAAGGCATCGGCCGAGAGCACTTCAGCCCACTTGTAGCTGTAGTAACCGGCCGCGTAACCACCGGCGAAGATATGCGCAAAGCTGTTGGGGAAGCGGTTGTACGCCGGTGGGCGCATGACCGATACCTCGTCGCGGATACCTTCGAGCACTTCCAGCACACTGCGGCCATCGCCATGGCTGGCATGCAGTTCGAAGTCGAAGAGCGAGAATTCCAGTTGGCGGACCATCATCAGGCCGGACTGGAAGTTCTTCGCCGCGAGCATTTTCTCCAGCAGGTCCTGGGGCAGTGGCGCACCGGTTTCGTAGTGACCGGAGATCAGCGCCAGGCCTTCAGGCTCCCAGCACCAGTTTTCCATGAACTGGCTTGGCAGCTCCACGGCATCCCAGGCCACACCGTTGATGCCGGAAACACCGGCGTGCTCGATGCGGGTCAGCAGGTGGTGCAGGCCATGACCGAACTCGTGGAACAGGGTGGTGACTTCGTCGTGGGTCAGCAGCGCCGGCTTGCCGGGCGCCGCCGGCGTGAAGTTGCACACCAGGTTGGCCACCGGGCTTTGCAACTGGCCGTCGGCGGCGCGACGACGGTCGCGGGCGCCATCCATCCAGGCGCCGCCACGCTTGTTGGCGCGGGCATAGAGGTCGAAGAAGAAGCGCCCCACGTGCTGGCCGTGCTCCTTGATCTCGAACAGGCGAACATCCGGGTGCCAGGTGTCGAAGCCCTTGAGCTCGGCAATCTCGATGCCGTACAGGCGCTGGACGATGGCGAACAGGCCGGACAGCACCTTGTCGATCGGGAAGTAGGCACGCAGGGTTTCCTGGGAAACGCTGTAGCGCTGCTCACGCAGTTTTTCGCCATAAAAGCCGCTGTCCCAGCTTTGCAGGTCCGGGCAGCCCTGCTCGGCGGCATAGGCCTTGAGCTGGGCCAGGTCCTGCTGGGCGAACGGCTTGCTGCGCTTGGCCAGGTCGCGCAGGAAACTCAGTACCTGGTCGCTGGATTCGGCCATCTTGGTCGCCAGGCTCAGCTCGGCGTAGTTGGCATAGCCGAGGAGCTCGGCCAACTCCTGGCGCAGGTCGAGGATCTCGCGCATCACCGGGCCATTGTCGAACTGGCCGGCATTGGGGCCCTGGTCGGAGGCGCGGGTGCAGTAGGCGGCGTAGATCTCTTCGCGCAGGGCGCGGTCTTGGGCGTAGGTCATCACCGCGTAGTAGCTTGGGAACTCGAGACTGATCAACCAGCCTTCAAGGCCCTTGGCCTGGGCAGCTGCGGCCATTTGCGCCTTGGCCGATTCGGTCAGGCCGGCAAGGGCGGCTTCGTCGGTAACGTGCTTGGTCCAGGCCTGGGTGGCATCGAGCAGCTGGTTGGAGAAGCGGCTGCCCAGTTCGCTGAGCTTGCTCTGTACTTCGGCATAACGCTGCTGCTGGTCGGCCGGCAGGTCGATACCCGACAGGCGGAAGTCACGCAGGGCGTGTTCGAGAATAGTCTTTTGCGCCACATCGAAGCCTGCGGCCTCGGGGCTGGCAATCAACGCCTCATAGGCCTGGAACAGCTCACGGTTCTGGCCCATTTCGGTGGCGTAGGCACTCAATGCCGGCAGGCAGGCCTCATAGGCCTCGCGCAGTTCGGCGCTGTTGCACACGGCATTGAGATGGCTCACCGGGCTCCAGGCGGCGCCCAGCCGGTCGTTGAGCTCGTCCATGGCCAGGATCAGGCCGGCCCAGCTTGGCTGCTGGCCCTGGGTCTTGAGAATCTGGGCAATCGCGGTACGGTTGTCGGCCAGGATCTGTTCAATCGCCGGCTGCACATGCTCGGCACGGATCGCCGAGAAGGGCGGCAAGTCATAAGACTGCAGTAGCGGGTTGGTCGCACTCACGGTTAAACACCTTGGCAGAAGAAACACTGGACCATCTTAATTACAATCGACGCCGACCGCAGCCCTATCAATACCAAAGAGAACTCCTATCATGGCCATCCGCAGCTTCCAGAACCACACCCCCCGCCTGGGCGAACGCGCCTTCGTCGACCGCAGTGCGGTGGTGCTGGGAGACGTCGAGATCGGTGCTGACAGCTCGGTGTGGCCACTGACCGTGATCCGCGGCGATATGCACCGTATCCGCATCGGTGCGCGCACCAGCGTGCAGGACGGCAGTGTGCTGCACATCACCCATGCCGGGCCGTTCAACCCCGAAGGCTTTGCGCTGCTGATCGGCGATGAAGTAACCATTGGTCACAAAGTCATGCTGCACGGATGCACCCTGGGCAACCGGATCCTGGTAGGCATGGGCAGCACCATCATGGATGGCGCCGTGGTCGAGGACGACGTGATCATCGGCGCCGGCAGCCTGGTGCCCCCGGGCAAGCGGCTTGAAAGCGGCTTTCTGTACGTCGGCAGCCCGGTCAAGCAAGCCCGCGCGCTGACCGAAAAGGAACGTGCGTTCTTCCCCTACAGCGCCAGCAACTACGTCAAACTCAAGGACCAGCACCTGGCCGAAGGCTACCACCTGCCTGAGTAAACCTGCCTGACGCACTAATCGAGATTGCCATGCACCAGCAAAACATCCTTTTCGACCTCGACGGCACCCTGACCGATCCGCGCCTGGGTATTACCCGTTCGATCCAGTACGCCCTGGCCAAGCTCGGTATCGACGAGCCGGACCTCGCTCGCCTGGAGCACTTCATCGGCCCGCCGCTTCTGCAGGCCTTCATGCAGTTCTACCACTTCGACGAGGCCAGGGCCTGGGAGGCGGTGAACTTCTACCGCGAGCGCTTCAAGGTGACGGGACTCTATGAGAACCAGGTGTTCGATGGCGTCAGCGAACTGCTCCAGGCCCTGAACGGGCAGGGCAGGACGCTGTACATCGCCACCTCCAAACCGTGGGAGTTCGCCCGTGAGATCGCCCGGCATTTCGAGTTCGATCATCACTTCAAGGTGATCTACGGCAGTGAGCTGGACGGCACCCGGACCAACAAGGTCGAGTTGATTGCCCACCTGCTGGCTGAAGAGTCGCTGGACCCGGCACAGACGCTGATGATCGGCGATCGCAAGCACGATCTGATCGGTGCCCGCAGCAATGGCCTGGAGGCGGTCGCGGTTGGGTACGGGTTTGGTAGCCATGAAGAACTCACGGCGGAGCAACCGGCTTATCACTTTGCCACGCTGAGTGAGCTGCACCGGGCATTCATGCGGGCCTGAAGGCCCTATCGCGGGGCAATCCCGCTCCTGCCGATGTGGGAGCCGGCTTGCCCCGCGATGTCTTCAAGCTGTCGATGGCGCTGCTCGACCGGCAGGCGCCCCAACCCCTCAACCCTTGCGTAAAACACCTCCCAATCCCCACTCACCTGCGCAAACAGCCCCGCAAACGCCGGCACCCACTGGTCATACAATCCAAACGGCAGCAGCTTGGCATTGTTCATCGGTGCATTGATCCAGCCGTCATACCGTCCAGCGCCGTTCCACTGGGTATCCCGCATCGCCCGGTACTCTCGACGCAAGCGCTCGAACTCGGCCTGCTTGCCCGCCCGTTTGGCTGATTCGGTGAGCGGCGAGGCATACAACGCCTTGAGCCGTTCCCGGCTGGCCAGCACCAGCTCGACAAACTGGTCACGCTGCCGGTTCTCGTCCCGCTGTTGCGGTGGCAAACCGCGGGCCGCTCGCCACTGGCGGGTACCCTCCTGTTCGACGAAGGTGGCGAAGGACTCATTGAAGGCGGTGTCGTCCGCCACATAGAAACGTTGATGCGCCAGCTCATGGAAGATCACCGTGGCCAGTCGCTCATCCCCCCAGCGCAGCATGGTGTTGAGGATCGGATCATCGAACCAGCCCAGTGTCGAATAGGCTTCCACCCCACCGATGTACACATCCAGTCCCTGCTGCTTCTGCAACGCCGCCGCGCCACGGGCCGCGCCCTGGCTGTAGAAGCCGCGATAGGCGACGCATCCGGCAATCGGAAAGCAGTGGGTTTTGGGCTCCAGGGAAAACTCCGGGGTGGCGAACACGTTCCAGACCACGAACGGACGCTCGAGGTCGGCATACACCCGATAGCTGCGGTTATCCGGCAGTTTCAGACGCTCGCTGGCAAACGCCCGGGCGTGTTCGGCCTGCAGCAGATGCTGGCGAAGCATGGGGGGCGTAGCGGGGTCGGCCAACATATCCGCCACGGGTTTACGGGCTTGCAGCAGCTGCCATTGGCCACTGGCCAGTTGCCCGTAGTAACTGACGCTGGCACAACCGTTCAGCAGGACACCCAGCGACAAGGGAACCAAACAGCGAAAAATGCGGTCGAGTGCCCGGTGACTTGAGCGCAACAAAAGAAATAGTCGAAGCATCCGCGTCCTGTCTTCTCGCTCAAGGGTTTATCCGCTTCAAGACTATCCTGCCCGGCTGGAGTTTTGCCATGCGTACACTGCTTGTCGTTAGCGGTTTTGTGCTGTTGTCCGGCTGTGCCGGGCTACCCGCCCCCGATCCCAACCAGGCCTGGATCGACCTTGCGTCGAACCCGGATGAAGCCTTGCACGCCGTGCAAGTGGATGATCGCGACTGGGCCGACAAGCGCTACTTTGAAGTACCGCCAGGCAGCCATGAGCTGACCGTGCGCTACCTGTTCCCGGTGACACCGAGCAACATCGGCCCGGACAGCGAGCCGCTATGGCGCGATTGCCAATTGAACGTGAAATACAAGGATTTCAATGCCGGCCAGCGCTACCACCTGGAAGCCGGCAGTATTGGTTTCCGGCCGTGGGCCAGGTTGTTCGACGGTCAGGGAAAACTGGTCGGCAAAGGTCTACCGGCGGGCTGCCAGCGCACCTGATAGTGCGAATGGCGCTATGCTTGTGCTTTGTAGGTTGCAAGCGGGAGTTTGCCATGCGCCAGCCAATGATGCTGATCGCCCTCAGTACCCTGGGGGCTTGCGCCAGCCCCTTGCCGCCAGTCGACAGCAAGCAGGCCTGGGTCGACCTCTATACCATGACGCCTGGCAAGTTGCTGATGGCCGACCGCCTGGACGGCGAGCGCCTGAGCGACGGGCGTTATTTCCAGGTCACCCCCGGCAAGCACGAGCTGACCGTAAGGTTCGACTACGAGGTGTATGCCGGCGGCTTCTCGGTCGATCCGGTCGACCGCACCTGCTACCTGAAAGTGCGCTACGACCACTTCGAAGCCGGCAAACGCTACCGCCTCGAAGCCCGGGCTCCGGCCATGCAGCCCAGCGCCTATCTCTACGACCCGCAGCGCAAGGTCGTTGCCGAAGAAGACAACGACATCTTCTGCATCCCCTGACGCTTAGCGATCATTCTTTTGGTAGATGATTTTCCTGGTGCCCCCGTCGCAACTGCCCACCACCATATTCTGGTCGTGGACTTCGTCGTTACGCACGATTTCCAGGGTATAGGACGTTACCCCGCGGGCCTGGATCTTCGCCTCGATCTCGGCCTTGAGTTCTTCGCAGGGTTTGGGCGCAGCCAGTGCAGTAGTCGCCAGCAATGACGCCAGCACAGCGATTGCGACACGAATCATGGGACAGCTCCTTGTGACGGCAAATAGTTTGCCGACGCCCATTTGACCACAAGAAGCGTGCCCCGGTTCTGCCTTAACCCACCAAGGTGGCGTCCAGGCTGATGGTTGCATTGAGCACTTTGGAGACCGGGCAGCCGGCCTTGGCCTTGTTGGCAATCTCGAGGAACTGCTCCTGGCTGGCGCCGGGCACCTTGGCCTTGAGAATCAGGTGCACGGCCGTGATAGCAAAGCCATCGTCCTTTTTATCGAGCGTCACCTCGGCGATGGTATCGATGCGATCGGGCGTAAAGCCTGCCTCGCCCAACATCATCGACAAGGCCATGGAAAAACAACCGGCATGGGCTGCGCCGATCAATTCTTCCGGGTTGGTGCCTGGCTGGCCTTCGAAACGGGTGTTGAACCCATAGGGGTTCTGCTTGAGCGCGCCACTTTCGGTAGAGAGCAGGCCCTTGCCATCCTTCAGGCCGCCTTGCCAAATGGCTGATGCTGTCTTTTTCATACCGCCTCCTGGGTGTATGTACGGCGCGGGTGGATGCGCTGCCTAAAGTTCAGAGGACACCCATGCGGGCAAGTTCAGCCCGATTTCACTCCAGGCATTGATTCCTCGGGATCTGCCCATACAGAGTTGGAAAGGCCTTGGCGTACTGCCGGCCGCACGACTGCCCAGGAGGCTCAGCAGCCCATGACGCGACTTGCAGACATCAAGTTTTCCACCCTCGATCTGGTTCCGGTTCGTGCAGAGGGTGGCCCGGCGCAATCCCTGCGCAACTCGCTGGATCTGGCGCAGCATGTGGAAAAGTTCGGGTACAACCGCTTCTGGGTCGCTGAACACCACAACATGGACGGCATAGCCAGCTCTGCAACGTCCGTGCTGCTCGGCTACCTGGCTGGCGGCACCTCGACCATCCGCGTCGGTGCGGGCGGCGTCATGCTGCCCAACCATGCCCCGCTGGTGATTGCCGAGCAGTTCGGTACCCTGGAAAGCCTATATCCCGGCCGTATCGACCTGGGCCTGGGTCGTGCGCCGGGCTCCGACCAGATGACCGCCCGCGCCTTGCGCCGTGAACGCTCCGGCAGCGCTGACGACTTTCCCGATGACGTAGAAGAGCTGGTGCGCTACCTGGGCCCACGCACACCGGATCAGAAAGTCATTGCCGTACCGGGCTATGGTACCCAGGTACCGATCTGGCTGCTCGGCTCGAGCCTGTTCAGCGCCCAATTGGCCGGCATGCGCGGTCTGCCCTATGCCTTCGCCTCGCATTTCGCACCCCGCTATATGCATGAAGCCATCCGCATTTACCGCGATCACTTCCAGCCTTCGGCGGTGCTCGACAAGCCCTATGTGATGCTCGGGGTGCCGTTGGTCGCTGCCGATACCGACGAGCAGGCCGATTACCTGGCGACTTCGGTGTACCAGCGCATCCTCGCCCTGATGCGCGGTCAGAGCCTGGTGCAGCGCCCGCCCGTGCAGACCATGGACGGCCTGTGGCTGCCCCATGAGCGCGAGGCGGTGGGAAGTTTCCTGGGCCTGGCGATGGTTGGCGGGCCGCAGAAGATCCGCGCCAAGCTGGAGGTGCTGCTGGAGCAGACCCAGGCCGATGAGCTGATTTTTACCTGTGACGTGTATGAACATGCGGACCGGATTCGGTCCTATGAGCTGCTGGCGCAGGTGATGCGGGGCAATTGAGAGACTGATCGCGGGGCAAGCCCGCTCCTACCTGATGTGCAGGAGCGGGCTTGCCCCGCGATATTTTCAACGTTTATAGACGATTTCCTTGGTCCCGCCTTCGCAGGTACCTACGACCTTGCCGTCAGTGGCAGCGCCCTTGTCGACAATCTCCAGTGAATAACCGCTGACGCCCTTGGCGTCGATCTTGGCGGCTATTTCACTCTTCAATTCTTCACAGGGCTTGCCCGCTGCCAGCGCAGTGCCTGCCAGCGTCATCAATCCCAGTGCAACTACCAACGTCTTCATCGATCGCTTTCCTTGTTCAGATCAAAGTAGAGAAGGGCGCCGGCGCACGTCCGGTCGCCTCAGGACTGTGTAACCCAATTGATCCGCACAAGCCAGTGGCACGGATCAGCTGTTGGCGATACGGAAGCCCACCTTCAGCGTTACCTGAAAATGCGCCGCCTTGTTGTCCTTGATATGGCCACGGGTGTCGATCACTTCGAACCATTCAAGGTGCTTGATGCTCTTGCCGGCTTCGGCCAATGCATTGTTGATCGCGTCTTCTATGCTGGTGGGCGACGAGCCGACAAGTTCGATTTTCTTGTAGGTGTGGTGATCGGACATGAGCAGTCTCCTTTTCGGGTATGAGCTTTGAGCCTAGCAGTGCAGGGCTGTTTTACCTGCGAGCGGCAAACACCGGGAAAAGTTCGACTGCACTTTCCGGTCCCCGCGAAGTCGGAACCAGAACAGTTCACTCACACCTCGAAGGAGAGTCACCATGGCCAACCATTCGCTGCGTAAAGCGTCGCTGCAAAGCATGGAAGCGGAGATCGAAAGCCTTCTCAAGTCGTTGGAAAGCCTCAAGGACGACGCCTCGGACGAGTCGCGCAAAACCCTGAAGACGCTCAAGGGCAACGCCGAGAACGCCTTGCGTCACTCGCGCAGCCTGCTCAGCGATGCCTACGAAGAAGTGAAGACCAAAACTCGCGAGACCAGCCTGGCGACCCGCGACTACGCCCAACAACATCCCTGGACCACCGCCGGTGTCGCCGTCGGCGCACTGGGGCTGCTCGCGGCGTACCTGATGTGCAAACGCGGCAACTAAGCGACCTGGCGCGCCAACTCGGCGCGCAACCATCCGGCCAATTGCTCGGCGCGCCCGTCTGCGGCGCGTCGCGGCACCCATAGCGCCAGCGCCGCCTGGGTCTGGCAAAAGCCCCAGGGCGCCGCCAAGCGTCCGGCGCGCAGGTCGTCGGCTACCAGTGGCTGCGGTGCAATCGCCACCCCCAAGCCCGCCACCGCAGCTTCCAGCAAGTAATACAGGTGCTCGAAATCCTGCCCATAGCGCAGCGACTCGGGATCGATCCCCTGTTGCCGGGCCCAGTTCGGCCAGGCTTGCGGGCGCGAAGTAGTCTGCAGCAGTGTTTCTTCCAGCAGGGCCCGAGCGGGCGCCTGCTGCAGGCGGGCGAAGCCGGCAAAGTGCGGGCTCAGCACCGGGCCGATACGCTCCTCGGCCAGCACATGGACCTGCATGTCGGCCGGCCACGGCGGCTCGGCGAACACCAGCAAGGCGTCCAGGCCCGGGCGTCGTGGGTCCAGGTCGCCTTCGCCCGCCGATAGATGCAAGCGCAGTTCGGGCAGGTCGGCCTTGAGCCGACCAAGACGCGGAATGAACCAGCGCGCCAGCAGGCTGCCGGAGCAGCCCAGCACGAACGGCGCATCGGCGCCGCTCTGGCCCAGTTCTGTACAGACACTACGCAAACGGTCGAAGGCATCGAAACTGGCATCACGCAGGCGTAACCCGGCATCTGTGAGTTTAATGCCACGCCCGTCCTTGACGAACAAACTCACGCCCAGATGCTCTTCGAGCACCTTCAATTGTCGGCTGACGGCCCCATGGGTCACATGCAGCTGTTCGGCTGCCTGGCTGACGCTACCGAGCCGGGCAGTGGCTTCGAACGCCCGCAGGGCATTGAGAGGAGGCAGGTCCTGGCGCATGACGTGTGAGTTTTCCTGACGTGTTGTCGCAATCTTATCGGTTTTCAGCCGGGCGTGTCGTGGTTACAGTAAAGCCATTCCCCGTCTTGATAACGCCCTGGAGCGACCCATGACTCAGACCAACTTCCGCGCCGGCCCCGATGCCAATGGCCTGTTTGGCGCATTCGGCGGCCGCTACGTGGCTGAAACCCTGATGCCGCTGGTGCTCGACCTTGCCCGCGAATACGAAGCAGCCAAGGCCGATCCCGAGTTTCTTGAGCAGCTGGCCTACTTCCAGCGCGATTACATCGGCCGCCCCAACCCGCTGTACTTCGCCGAGCGCCTCACCGAGCACTGCGGCGGCGCGAAGATTTTCTTCAAGCGTGAAGAACTCAACCACACCGGTGCCCACAAGGTGAATAACTGCATCGGCCAGGTGCTGCTGGCCAAGCGCATGGGCAAAAAACGCCTTATCGCCGAAACCGGCGCCGGCATGCACGGTGTGGCCACCGCCACCGTGGCTGCACGTTTCGGCCTGCCCTGCGTGATCTACATGGGCGCCACCGACATCGAGCGCCAGCAGGCCAACGTATTTCGCATGAAGCTGCTGGGCGCCGAGATCGTTCCGGTCACCGCCGGCACCGGCACCCTCAAGGACGCCATGAACGAGGCCCTGCGCGACTGGGTCACCAACGTCGACGACACCTTCTACCTGATCGGCACCGTTGCCGGCCCGCATCCGTACCCGGCCATGGTCCGCGACTTCCAGTCGATCATCGGCAAGGAAACCCGCGAGCAACTGCAGGCCAAGGAAGGGCGCCTGCCCGACAGCCTGATCGCCTGCGTCGGCGGCGGCTCCAACGCCATGGGCCTGTTCCACGACTTCCTCGATGACACCAGCGTGCAGATCATCGGCGTCGAAGCCGGTGGACATGGTGTCGATACCGACAAGCATGCTGCCAGCCTCAACGGCGGTGTGCCGGGTGTACTGCACGGCAACCGCACCTACCTGCTGCAGGATGCCGACGGCCAGATCACTGACGCCCACTCGATTTCCGCAGGCCTGGACTACCCTGGCATCGGCCCGGAGCACGCCTACCTGCATGAAGTGAAGCGCGTCGAATACGTCAGCATCACCGACGACGAAGCCCTGGCTGCATTCCACACCACCTGCCGCCTGGAAGGCATCATTCCTGCGCTGGAAACCTCCCACGCGCTGGCCGAAGCGATCAAACGCGCCCCGACCCTGCCCAAGGATCACCTGATGGTGGTATGCCTCTCCGGGCGTGGCGACAAAGACATGCAAACCGTGATGAGCCATATGGCCGCCCAGGAGAAACAGGCATGAGCCGTCTTGAACAACGCTTCGCTGAGCTCAAGGCCGAAGGCCGCTCTGCACTGGTTACCTTCGTCACCGCCGGCGACCCGGGCTACGACGCCTCGCTGGCGATCCTCAAGGGCCTGCCGGCTGCCGGCGCCGACGTGATCGAACTGGGCATGCCGTTCACCGACCCGATGGCCGACGGCGTGGCCATCCAGCTGGCTACCCTGCGCGCCCTGGATGCCGGACAGACCCTGGCTAAAACCCTGCAGATGGTTCGCGAGTTCCGCGTCGACAACCAGACCACACCGATCGTGCTGATGGGCTACTACAACCCGATCCACCGCTTTGGCGTCGAGGCCTTCGTGGCCCAGGCCAAGGAAGTCGGTGTGGATGGCCTGATCATCGTCGACCTGCCGCCCGAACACGACGCCGAGCTGGCAACCCCGGCCCAGGCCGCCGGCATCGACTTCATCCGCCTGACCACGCCGACCACCGATGATGTGCGCCTGCCGCGCGTGCTGGAGCGCAGTTCCGGTTTCGTCTACTACGTATCGGTCGCGGGCGTGACCGGTGCGGGTTCAGCGACCACCGAGCACGTCAGCAGCGCCATCGAACGCCTGCGTCGGCACACCGACCTGCCAATCAGCGTTGGTTTTGGTATTCGCACGCCAGAACAGGCGGCGGCCATTGCCAAACTGGCCGATGGAGTGGTGGTGGGGTCTGCACTGGTCGACAAGATCGCCAATGCCAAGACTGCCGAGCAGGCCGTGGGCGATGTGCTTGAGCTGTGCTCGGCGCTGGCCCAGGGTGTGCGGGGCGCGCGCAAGGCGTGAGGCCCGGTCGCTGGGCAGGCCCGCTCCTACCGTAGGAGCGGGCCTGCCCAGCGATGACTATTCAAAGATCGACAGATCCAGGGGGCGCACAGCCCCCATCCAGATCGCATGATCCCGGTGATCCGCCAGCTCATCCCCGGTCAGCGGATGCAGAAACACCACCAGTCCCCGCCGGTACAACGCCAACCAGGGCAACACCACCCCCACCACCTCCGGCCCGAACGCCAACTGGCAGCTCCAGTCCGGATGCGGTCCGACGGGCTTTTGGTGCATGCGCCCCATGGTCACCGGAAACAGCTTGGCTGCCTCTTCACACAACTCTCGGGCCTGCTCCATGGTGCTGGCGTCGTAGTAAACGTGGGCGTGATATCCCTTGATCCTCTGCACGAAAACTCCTGAATCTCTGCGAACCCGAGCCTGCGCCCGAGAGTCAAACGATCACCCGTAAGCGACGGAGTGATGCCGTGAAAAATGCCGAAACCTACACCTTCAAGGTCACGCTGTTCGGCGCCTTGAGTGGCCTGGGCAGTGCGCTGATGGCCGAACTGCTCAAGCGCCAGCATGAGGTGATCGTGATCATCGACGACCTCAACCAGCTGGCACCTCGCCCGGGCCTGCACTGCAAGTACGGTGGCCTGAAAGACACCGACCAGGCCGAGCAGAGCGTGGCGGGCAGCTCAGCGGTGATTTGCCTGTTACCCGCACTGGCCCCAGACGACCCTCGCGCACAGCTGCATTGTGTCCACGCCCTGCTCGATGGCATGTCTCGCACGACTATACGCCGGCTCCTGCTGGTCGGCGATTTCAGCGTCCTCGAGCATCCCGACCAGCATAGCGAGCAACAACGCCAGTGCATCGGCCATATGGTCGATCTGTTGCAACGCAGCACCTTGCAATGGACATTGATCAACGCCCCGCAGGAGGTCGCCGGCCTGGGCATCGAGCACTTCCATCACACCCATGGCACCCTCGAACCGGGCCTTGCCGAACCACTGCAACGCCTGTCCCGGATCGCCGCCGGTATGGCCGATACCCTGGAGCTCAAGCTGCATCAGGGCGAGCATGTGAACTTCGTGCTCTAGCGCGCCTGCTCGTCCCGCAGCCACTCGACAAAGCGTTCGATCAGCGCGCCACGACGTTTGCGCGGTGGCAGCACCACGTAGTACCCCCGCGAAGAGCTCACCTGCTCGCTGATAGGCCGGCACAACAGGCCCTGATCCAGCAGGTCATCCACCAGGTGACGCCAGCCGATGGCGACGCCCTGGCCAGCGATGGCCGCCTGAATGAGCAGGGTGTAGTTGTCAAAACGCAACGGACCTTGGCTCGGCGGGCTGGCGATACCCAACTGGCGGAACACGCCGCCCCAGTCGAACCAGCGGCTGGCGCTCTCGCCGCGCAAATGCAGCAAGGGCAATTGCAGCAGGCTGCGCGCCGGCAGGGGCACGGCCTGCTGCTCGACCAGGCGGGGGCTGCAGACCGGGAACACTTGTTCATCGAACAGCCAGTGGCTTTCGCCCTGATGAAAGCGCCCATCACCGAACAGGATCGCCACGTCGACATCCGGGCGCAGCATGGCGTGGCTGCGTTCGCTGGTTACCAGGCTCACATCGACCTGCGGGTTGCCCTGATGAAAGCGCTGCAACCGCGGCATCAGCCAATAGGCCGCAAAGGCAAAGTCGGTTGCGACCTGGAGCACCTCATGCTGGTCGCGGCCACTGACCTGCGCCACGCCCTCGTCCAGGCACACCATGCCCTGATGAACCTGCTCGAACAGCACCTGGCCGGCCTCGGTCAGTTCGATACCGCGATAGATGCGATCGAACAGGCGCGCGCCCAGCTGCTTTTCAAGTCGCTTGATCTGCTGGCTGACCGCAGGTTGGGTGGTGCCCAGCTCGACCGCCGCGGTAGTGAAACTGCGCTGGCGAGCAGCGACTTCGAACACCCGCAAGGCGTCCAGTGACAAACCATCAAGGCGCTCAAACATAAGCTCTGCTAATCCCAGTCATTGCCCGCCATGGGCTTTACCGTAGTTACCCACAGCCGCATGCTCGATTACAGCACTTTCCCATAACGAACACCTATGGAACGCGGTGACTCCATGAAGCGCAAGAACATTCTTTTCATCATGGCCGACCAAATGGCGGCGCCCTTGTTGCCCATCTACGCCTCCTCGCCGATCAAGATGCCGCATTTGACTCGCCTGGCCAGCGAGGCTGTGGTCTTCGATGCCGCCTATTGCAACAGTCCGCTGTGTGCGCCGTCGCGCTTTACCCTGGTCAGCGGCCAATTGCCGAGCAAGATCGGCGCCTACGACAACGCGGCAGATTTCCCCGCCGATATCCCCACCTATGCCCATTACCTGCGGCGCCTGGGTTATCGCACCGCGCTGTCGGGCAAGATGCACTTTTGCGGGCCCGACCAGTTGCACGGCTACGAAGAACGATTGACCAGCGACATTTACCCCGCCGACTACGGTTGGGCGGTCAATTGGGACGCGCCCGATGTGCGTCCCAGCTGGTACCACAACATGTCATCCGTGCTGCAGGCCGGGCCTTGCGTACGCACCAACCAGCTGGATTTCGATGAGGAGGTGGTCTTCAAGGCCCGCCAGTACCTGTTCGATCACGTGCGCGAGGCTGGTGACAGGCCATTCTGCCTGACCGTGTCAATGACCCATCCCCACGACCCGTACACCATTCCCAAAGCCTTCTGGGACCTGTACCAGAACGACGAGATTCCGTTGCCGAGCCAGCGCTACCCCCAGGAAACGCTGGACCCCCACTCCCAACGCCTGCTCAAGGTCTACGACCTGTGGGATAAACCGCTACCTGTGGATAAGATCCGCGATGCCCGCCGCGCGTACTTCGGCGCCTGCAGCTACATCGACAGCAACATCGGCAAGCTGCTGCAGACCCTGGAAGAAACCGGGCTGGCCGACGACACGTTGATCGTGTTCTCCGGCGACCATGGCGACATGCTTGGCGAGCGCGGCCTCTGGTACAAGATGCACTGGTTCGAGATGTCGGCGCGGGTGCCGCTGCTGGTGTACGCGCCCGGACAGTTCAAGCCGGCGCGTGTCAGCGCTGCCGTATCCACCTGCGACCTGCTGCCGACCCTTGTGGCCCTCGCTGGCGGCAGCCTGGAGCCGCAGTTGCCGCTCGATGGACGCTCGCTGCTGGGCCATCTGCAGGGCCAGGGCGGCCACGATGAAGTGATCGGCGAATACATGGCCGAAGGCACTGTCGGGCCCTTGATGATGATTCGCCGCGGGGCCTACAAATTCATCTACAGCGAAGACGACCCTTGCCTGCTGTACGACCTTGAGCACGATCCACAGGAGTGCGAAAACCTGGCAGGCAGCCCTGATCACCAGGCGCTGCTGCAGGCATTTGTCGATGAAGCCCGACAGCGCTGGGACATCCCGGTGCTGCGCCAGCAAGTACTCGACAGCCAGCGCCGTCGTCGCCTGGTGGCCGAGGCCCTGGCCATCGGCACACTCAAGAGCTGGGACCACCAACCATTGGTGGATGCCAGCCAGCAGTACATGCGCAATCACATTGATCTCGACGACCTGGAACGCAAGGCACGTTATCCACAACCCGCCCAGTAATCATCCCGCGAGGCTGTCATGAAAAGGTTATCCACAAGCATCATTGCGGTTGTCTTGAGCCTTGCCAGCCTCGGCGCCCGCGCCGAGAGCGATTGCAGTACGGTGAAGATGGCCGACCCCGGCTGGAGCGACATCGCCGCCACCAACGCCGTGGCCCGTCTGTTGCTCGAAGGCATGGGCTACAAGACCCGAGTCGACAGCCTGGCCGTGCCGATCATTTATGGCGGGCTCAAGGATGGGTTGGTGGACGTCTTTCTCGGCAACTGGATGCCGGCCCAGCAGGGTTTCCATGACAGGTTCGTCGCCAGCGGCGAGGTACAGCAACTGGCGCGCAACCTGGAAGGTACTCAATTCACCCTGGCCGTGCCCGAGTATGTGTGGGATGCAGGTGTGCGGGACTTCGCCGACCTGCAACGCTTTGCCGACCGGTTCGACCAGAAGATCTACGGCATCGGCGCAGGCGCACCGGCCAACCTGTCGCTCAAGGACATCATCAGCAAGAATGCCTTCAACCTCGGCGGCTGGAAGCTGGTGGAGTCCAGTGAACAAGCCATGCTCGCCCAGGTCCATCGCGCGGCCAAGCGCCAGCGGTTCATCGCCTTCCTGGGCTGGACGCCGCACCCCATGAACGTGCAGATGAAGCTGCGCTACCTGAGTGGAGGCGAGCAGTGGTTCGGCAGCACCGGCAGCGTCTATACCCTGGCCCGCAAAGGTTATCCACAGGCTTGCCCGAACGTTGCGCGGCTGTTCGACAACCTCACCTTCAGCCGGGACATGGAGAACACCATCATGGCGCAGGTTGTGGATAACAAAGTCAGCTACGAGGCAGCAGCCAGAGCCTGGATCAAGGCACACCCGGCGCAGCTCGACCATTGGCTCGAAGGTGTAACCCACCTCGATGGTGGCGATGCATTGTCGGCCGTGAAAGCCAGACTGTAATGGCGCCGCAACTTGCACCGACAAGCCGGACACCGCACCCTGTACAGCTTGTGCATGCGATAGAGACTGTCCATGGCCCGGCCTGATCGCCACCGTTTGTTGCCGTTCCTCAGTTGGCTGCCCCAGCAGACCCGTGGCAGTGTGCGCCGTGATCTGCTGGTGGGCTTGAGTGGCGCGATCCTCGCGCTGCCGCAGTCGATCGCCTACGCGCTGATCGCCGGCCTGCCCGCCGAATACGGCCTGTACGCTGCCATTGTGCCGGTGCTTATCGCCTGCCTCTGGGGGTCGTCGTGGCACCTGATCTGCGGGCCGACGGCGGCGATCTCCATCGTCCTCTATGCCAGCGTCAGCCCGCTGGCCATCAGCGGCAGCGACGACTACATCACCCTGATTCTGCTGCTGACGTTCCTGGGCGGGGTCTTTCAGTGGTTGCTCGGACTGCTGCGCTTTGGCGCCCTGGTCAACTTCGTTTCTCATTCGGTGGTGCTGGGCTTCACCCTCGGCGCCGCCGTGGTCATCGCCCTGGGGCAACTGCCAAACCTGATGGGTCTTGACCTGCCCAGCCAGGCCACCGCACTGAAAACCCTGGAAAGCCTGCTGGAACATGCCGGCGAGGTGGATTGGCCATCCCTTGCGCTGGGGCTGGGCACCCTGGTGCTGGGCGTTGCCCTCAAGCTGCTGCGTCCACGCTGGCCCGGCCTGTTGATAACCCTGGGCATCGCCGGTGGGCTGGTCTGGCTGTTGCCCGGCGTGTTCGGCCATGTGCAGTTGGTGCCCGGGTTCGTCGGCCAGTTGCCGCCCTTGAGCCCTTTGCCGTTGTGGGACCTGGAGCTGATCCTGCGCCTGCTGCCCAGCGCCGTGGCGGTCGGCATGCTAGGCCTGGTGACGAGCCTGTCGATTGCCCGCTCGCTGTCGTCACGCTCGGAGCAGCTGATCGATGCCAACCAGGAAATCCGCGCCCAGGGCTTGTCGAACATTGTCGGCAGTTTTTTCTCCGGCTACCTGTCGTCAGGCTCCTTCACCCGTTCAGGGCTCAGCTATGACGCCGGGGCCCACTCGCCGCTCGCGGGCGTGTTCTCGGCACTTTGGGTCGCGCTGTTTGCGGTGGCGGGTGCCGGCCTGATCGCGCATATTCCGATCCCGGCCATGGCCGGCAGCATCCTGCTGATCTGCTGGGGCTTGAACGATCACCGAGCCATGCGCGCGTTGTGGCGGGTCAGCCGTTCCGAGTTCCTGGTGATGGCGCTGACCGCGGCGGCGACCTTGCTGCTGGAGTTGCAGACCGCCATCTATGCCGGCGTGCTGGCATCGCTGTTCTTCTACCTCAAGCGCACCTCGCGCCCACGGGTGCAACAATTTCGTGAAGGTGATGCCGATGTGCTGCGGGTCGGGGGGTCGATATTCTTCGGCGCCAGCCATTACCTGCAGGTGCGCCTGCAACGTTGCCAGGGCCCCGATGTGATCATCGATGCCCGGCAGATCAACTTCATCGATTATTCCGGGGTCGACATGCTCCACCGCGAAGCCCGCCGCCTGGGCCGGGCAGGGGGCAGCCTGACGCTGCATCGGGCGCGACCGCAGGTGATCGAGGAATTGCACAAGCTGGAAGGGGCGACGAACTGCCCGATACGATTTGAGGGGTGAAAACATCGCGGGGCAAGCCTGCTCCTGTAGGAGCGGGCTTGCCCCGCGATTCAACTACTAGCCTCGCGCCAATTGACGACGAAGCTCATCCAGCACCGGCCCGGTCTCAGGCCGCACGCCACGCCAGATGAAGAAGGCTTCGGCAGCCTGCTCGGCCAGCATGCCCAAGCCATCCAGCACCTTGGCCGCCTTGTGCTCAGTGGCCCACTGGCAGAACGGCGTAGGCTCCTTGGCGTACATCATGTCGTAGCACACGGTCTTGCCCGGCTCGATCAGGTGGGCGGAGATGGGTGGCAGTTCACCGGCCAGGCTTGCCGAAGTGGCGTTGATGATGAGGTCGACCGGCTCCTGCAACCAGCCGAATCCACTGGCCGCCACCGAGCCTAGGTCGGCGAACTCACGGGCCAGTTGCTCGGCCTTTTCCACGGTTCGGTTGGCAATCACCAGCGACGCCGGGTCATGCGCCAGCAGTGGCTCCAGTACCCCGCGAACAGCACCACCGGCGCCCAGCAGCAAAATACGCTTGCCGCGCAACTGGACCCCGGCGTTGACGGTCAGGTCACGCACCAGGCCCGCACCATCGGTATTGTCGCCTTGCAGGCTGCCGTCGGCCAGTTTGCTCAAGGTGTTCACCGCCCCGGCGCGCTTGGCCCGTGGCGTCAGGCTGTCGACCAGGCGGTAGGCTTCTTCCTTGAACGGCACCGTGACGTTGGCGCCCAGGCCTTGCTTGAAGAACCCCAGAGCACACACGGTGAAGTCGTCCAGCGGCGCCAGCAGGGTGTTGTACTCCAGCTGCTGGCCGGTCTGGTCGGCAAACAGCCGGTGAATCAACGGCGACTTGCTGTGGCCGATCGGGTTGCCGAATACAACGTACTGGTCCATTCACGCGGTTCCTGGGTCGGGGCCGGTTTGCCCGGCAAAGTTATCCACACAGCGGTTTCAACGAACGGGCTTGGCCTCGCCAATCCAGTCGCGATCCTGCAGGAAGTACTCGGTCAGGCGAGCCTCTTCACTACCCGGTGCAGGTTTCCAATCGTACCCCCAACGCACCTGCGGTGGCAGCGACATCAGGATCGACTCGGTGCGACCGCCCGACTGCAGGCCGAACAGCGTGCCGCGGTCGTAGACCAGGTTGAATTCGACGTAGCGGCCCCGGCGGAACTCCTGGAACTCGCGCTGCTCGGCCGTATAGGCCATGGCCTTGCGACGCTGCACGATCGGCAGGTAGGCCTCGACATAAGCATCGCCAATGGCGCGCATGAAGGCGAAGCAGGTGTCGAAGTCCCACTCGTTCAGGTCATCGAAGAACAAACCGCCGATACCGCGCGGCTCGCCACGGTGCTTGAGGTGGAAGTAGCGGTCGCACCAGGCCTTGTAGCGCGGGTAGACGTCCGCACCGAACGGCGCACAGGCGCGTTCGGCCACCTGGTGCCAGTGCAGGCAGTCTTCTTCGTTGCCGTAGTAGGGCGTCAGGTCGAAACCGCCACCGAACCACCAGACGGCCTCTTCGCCTTCTTTTTCGGCAATGAAGAAACGCACGTTGGCGTGGGACGTCGGCACATGGGGGTTGTGCGGGTGGATCACCAGCGACACGCCCAATGCCTCGAAACCACGACCGGCCAGTTCCGGACGATGGGCACTGGCCGAGGGTGGCAGGCCGCTGCCAAAGACGTGGGAGAAGTTCACACCGCCTTTTTCGATGACCTTGCCTTCGCCGATCACCCGGGTACGGCCGCCGCCGCCGGCTTCACGTGTCCAGGCGTCTTCGACAAAGCGGGCACCGCCGTCTTCGCTTTCGAGGGCGGCACAAATACGGTCTTGCAAGTCGAGCAGGTAGGCTTTCACGGCCTCGGTGCGGCTAGTCATCAGGTCACCTGGAGCGGGCATGAACAAATTCGGCGCGTAGCATACCACCGGCGGCAGGCGGGCCGCAGTTGACGGCGATCAAGCAAAGGCGTCCGATAGGGGTTTTGCGAACCCGACAGGAGAGTGCAGATGGCCAAGCGTATCCAGTTCAGCCAGCATGGGGGCCCCGAGGTCCTGCAACTGGTCGATTTCGAGCCTGCGGCCCCCGGCCCGCAACAAGTGCGCGTCCGCAACCAGGCCATCGGCCTGAACTTCATCGACACCTATTTTCGCAGCGGTCTGTATCCACCGCCGGCCTTGCCATCCGGGCTGGGCACCGAAGGTGCCGGAGTGGTCGAAGCCGTCGGCGATCAGGTGACGCGCCTGAAGGTAGGCGATCGCGTGGCCTACGCCGGCGGCCCGCTGGGTGCCTACAGCGAAGTGCATGTGCTGCCCGAGACCAATCTGGTCAAGCTGCCCGACAGCATCAGCTTCGAACAGGCAGCCGCGGTGATGCTCAAGGGCCTGACCGTGCAGTACCTGCTCAAGCAAACCTACGCCGTGCAACCTGGCGACACCATTCTGTTCCATGCCGCCGCCGGCGGCGTCGGCTCGCTGGCCTGCCAGTGGGCCAAGGCCCTGGGCGCCAGACTGATCGGCACTGTCAGCAGCGCCGAAAAGGCCGAGCGCGCCAAGGCGCTGGGGGCCTGGGCAACCATCGACTACAGCCGTGAAGACGTGGCGAAACGGGTGCTGGAGCTGACCGATGGGAAGAAATGCCCGGTGGTGTATGACGGCGTCGGCCAGGACACCTGGCTCACTTCGCTCGATTGCCTGGCGCCACGCGGCTTGATGGTCAGCTTCGGCAACGCCTCGGGCGCGGTGAGCGGGGTCAACCTGGGGATCCTGGCACAGAAGGGTTCGCTGTATGTCACGCGGCCGACCCTGGCCTCCTATGCCAATAACGCAGCCAACACCCAGGCGATGGCCGATGACCTGTTCGCGATGATCGCCAGCGGCAAAGTGACGGTGGATATCCAGCAGCGCTATGCACTGAGTGAAGCGGCCAAGGCGCAGACTGAACTGTCGGCGCGGCGTACCGTGGGGTCTACTGTGTTGTTGCCTTGAACTGATCGCGGGGCCAGCCCGCTCCTGATGCAGGAGCGGGTTGGCCCCGCGATCGGCTTCTCAACCCGCCCGGACGATATCGCCCGTCACCAGGTCGCGAATCACACTGGGATTGCGTCGCCCACCGAGGGCACCACCCAGCACCAGGTCCAACTGCCCGCGAAAGTACTGCTCGACCCGCAACCGGGTACGCGCCGCCGGCCGGCCCTGGGGGTTGGCCGAGGTCGAGACCAATGGCCCGACCAGCGCGCACAGGTCACGCACCACCGGATGGTCGCTGACCCGCAAGGCAACGGTGTCATGCACCCCGGTGATCCACTCTGGCAGCATGTTCTGGTGCGGTACCAGCCAGGTATTCGGCCCAGGCCAGGTACTGCTCATGCGATCGAGCCAGACTTGCGGAAAATCGTCGAACAAAAAGTCGAACTGGCGGATATTGTCGGCGATCAGGATCAGCCCCTTGTCGACCGAGCGCGACTTGATCGCCAACAGGCGGTCCACCGCTTCTTCGTTCCATGGGTCACAGCCCAGGCCCCAGACAGCCTCGGTTGGGTAGGCAATCACCGCACCGGCTCGAATTTCACGCGCGGCTTGTTGCACACGCCAACTGCTCACCATTGATATCTCTCCGCGTAAAGGCTGATGAGCAGTGTACTTAGGCAGGCCGGGCAAACCAACGCCCAGCTTCATTACAAACCCGGCCAGCCACTTCAAGCTCGGTCAATGCCGCCAGTACCCTGGGCAACGGCCAGCCAGCGCTGATGGCAAGCCCTTCGCACGTTTGCGGTGCCGCCAGCAGCAACTCCTCGAGAACATGGCGGGCCCCGGACGTTTCACCGCCCGGGGCAGGCGGCAACCGCTGCCACCCCTGCAGGGTTTCAACGATCTGCTCGACGTTCTCAACCAGCAACGCGCCATCGCGAATCAACTGGTGGCAACCCTTGGCTCCCGGATGGTGAATCGAGCCTGGAATGGCGTACACCTCACGACCCTGCTCGGCCGCCAGCCGCGCGGTGATCAACGAGCCGCTGGCCAGGCTTGCCTCGACCACCAGCACACCCAGTGACAGGCCACTGATGATGCGGTTGCGCCTGGGAAAATTGCCCGCAACCGGCCCTGCATCCAGTGGAAACTCCGAAACCACCGCGCTGCCGCGCTCGATCATCGCGGTGGCCAGGGCACGGTGACGTTGTGGATAAAGTTTCTGCAAGCCTGTGCCCAGCACGCCGATGGTGTGCCCTCCGACATCCAGCGCCGCCTGGTGGGCAGCACCGTCGACGCCCAGGGCCAGGCCGCTGGTAATGACAAAACCGCCCCGCGCCAGGCTGCGAGAAAAGGCTGCGGTGGTGTCCAGTGCCGGTCGCGAAGCGCGGCGACTGCCGATAATCGCCAACTGCGGTTTTTCCAGCAGGGCGGGGTTACCGGCTACGAACAATAGCGGCGGGGCGGTATCCACTTGGGCCAGCAAGGCAGGGTAGGCGGGGTTGTCCCACATCAGCAAATGCTGGTCGCGCCGCTCTAGCCAGGCCAATGCAGCCGCAGCGCCTTCGCGCACCTGCGGGCTGCGGCGTGATTCGGTACTGACCGCCGGGATGCCCAGGGAATACCAGGCACCGGCCGGCGCGCTCAGCGCTGCCGAGGCACTGCCGAAGGCTTGAATGAGTACGTGGAAGCGATGCGGGCCCAGTGCCGGCATCCGGTGCAGGCGCAAGCGCGCCTCGAGTTCGGCTGGCGAACAGCCGGGGAAAGGTAACTGCGCCATGACGATCATCCTTGATCGAGCGAGTATCCGTGCCTTGCACAAGCTGTGGATAACTCTGTTGATAATACTTTGACAACCGGTTGAAGGATTGCCCTGGGTCGCGGCCTTTCGGGCTTGCCGAAACAGGGACACGGGGGCTTTGAAACACCTTAGCCGACCTTTGCCAGGTGCCGAATCCGGCGAATCCCTTTATTATGTGTATTCATGTTTGTATTTCATCGCACAGTGCAGCTCATACGCTTATGGCCATTCTGAACATTCTCGAATTCCCGGACCCGCGCCTTCGTACCCTCGCCAAACCGGTGACGGAAGTCGACGACAGCATCCGCCAGTTGGTCGATGACATGTTTGAAACCATGTACGAAGCCCCTGGCATCGGCCTTGCCGCCACCCAGGTCAACGTACACAAGCGCGTCGTAGTCATGGACCTGAGCGAAGATCGCAGCGCGCCACGGGTGTTCATCAACCCCGAACTCGAAACGCTGACCGACGACATGGACCAGTACCAGGAAGGTTGCCTGTCGGTGCCAGGGTTCTACGAGAACGTCGATCGCCCGGTACGGGTCAAGATCAAGGCGCTGGACCGCGACGGCAAGCCGTTCGAAGAAATCGCCGAAGGCCTGCTGGCCGTCTGCATCCAGCACGAATGCGATCACCTCAACGGCAAACTGTTCGTTGATTACCTGTCGACGCTCAAACGCGACCGCATCAAGAAGAAGCTGGAAAAGCAGCACCGCCAGCAAGCTTGATCCCCTCTTCCAGAAGGCTTGCTCCGGCAAGCCTTTTTCTTTTTAAGCGAGAACTCCATGCGCATTGTCTTCGCAGGCACCCCAGAGTTTGCCGCCGCACACCTCAAGGCCCTGATCGACAGCCCCTATGACGTGGTGGCGGTCTACACCCAACCGGACCGTCCAGCCGGCCGCGGGCAAAAGCTGATGCCCAGCGCCGTCAAACAGCTGGCTGTGGATAACGGCATTCCCGTGCTGCAACCGCCGACCCTGCGCAATGCCGAGGCGCAAGCCGAACTCGCGGCGCTCAAGCCTGACCTGATGGTGGTGGTCGCCTATGGCCTGATCCTGCCGCAGGCGGTACTGGATATCCCGCGCCTGGGCTGCATCAACAGCCACGCCTCGCTGCTGCCTCGCTGGCGCGGTGCCGCGCCCATCCAGCGCGCAGTCCAAGCCGGTGACAGCGAAAGTGGAGTGACCGTGATGCGCATGGAAGCCGGCCTGGACACTGGCCCGATGCTGCTCAAGGTGACCACGCCGATCCGCGCCACCGATACCGGTGGCAGTCTGCACGACCGCCTGGCCGAAATGGGCCCGCCTGCGGTACTGCAAGCTGTAGCCGGCCTTGCCGCTGGCACCTTGCAAGGCGAAGTCCAGGACGACAGCCTGGCCACCTATGCGCACAAGCTGAACAAGGACGAAGCCCGCCTGGACTGGAGCCGCCCGGCCGTTGAGCTGGAGCGCCTGGTCCGTGCCTTCAACCCCTGGCCGATCTGCCACAGCACCCTCAATGGTGAAGCGGTCAAAGTGCTGGCGGCCAGCCTGGCCACAGGCGCAGGCCAGCCGGGCGAAATCCTTGGCGCCAGCAAAGACGGCTTGATCGTCGCCTGCGGTGAGCAGGCCCTGTGCCTGACCCGCCTGCAACTGCCCGGCGGCAAGGCGCTGCACTTCAGCGACTTGTTCAACAGCCGTCGTGAGAAGTTCGCCATCGGCACGGTGCTTGGCCAATGAATCCACGTCTGGCGGCCGCCCGCGCTCTGGCGGCAGTTCTGAGCGGCAAAGCCTCGCTGAACAGTTCACTGCCTGCGCAACTGGACAAGGTCGAGGTGCGTGACCGTGGCCTGACCCAGGACCTGGCATTCGGCACTGCGCGCTGGCAGCCACGGCTGTCGGCCCTGGCCGAACGCCTGCTACAAAAACCCTTCAAGAAGGCCGATGCCGACGTTGAGGCATTGCTGCTGGTGGGGTTGTACCAGCTGCTGTACACCCGCATCCCGGCGCATGCCGCCTTGGGTGAAACCGTGGGCTGCGCCGACAAGCTGAAAAAGCCCTGGGCCAAAGCCTTGCTCAACGCCGTACTGCGCCGGGCACAACGCGAAAGCAGCGATATCCTCGCCGAACTCGAACGCGATCCCGTGGTGCGCACCGCCCACCCACGCTGGTTGCAGAAATCGCTGAAAGCCTTCTGGCCGGAGCAATGGGAAGCCATCTGCGCCGCCAACAATGCCCACCCGCCGATGATCCTGCGGGTCAATCGCCGTCATCACGGCCGGGATGCCTACCTGCAGTTACTGGGCGAGGCTGGCATTGAAGCCAGTCCTTGCCAGTTCAGTGTCGATGGCATTGTGCTGGCCCAGGCCTGCGACGTGCGCAGCCTGCCTGGCTTCGACCAAGGCTGGATCAGCGTCCAGGACGAAGCGGCGCAACTGACTGCCGACCTGCTGGACCTGGCTCCGGGCCAGCGCGTGCTCGATGCCTGCTGTGCGCCGGGTGGCAAGACCTGCCACCTGCTCGAAGCCCAGGCCGGCCTCGACGCTGTGGTCGCTATCGACCTTGAGGCCAAGCGCCTGACCCGCGTGCGGGAAAACCTCGACCGCCTTGGCCTGGATGCCCAGCTGATTGCCTGCGATGCCCGCGACACCGCCAGTTGGTGGGACGGCAAGAGCTTCCAGCGCATCCTGCTGGATGCGCCCTGCTCGGCCACCGGTGTGATCCGCCGTCACCCCGACATCAAGATGACCCGCCAGGCCGACGATATTCCGGCCTTGGCCAGCCTGCAGGGCGAGCTGCTCGATGCCTTGTGGCCAACCCTCGAAGTCGGCGGCATCCTGCTCTACGCCACCTGCTCGACCCTGCCGACGGAAAACACCGAAGTCATCGAAGCGTTCCTCGCCCGCACCCCGGGTGCCCGCGAACTGGACCTGGCGACCCAGGCCGGCGTGCGCCAGCCCCATGGCCGCCAGTTGCTGGCCCAGGAAGGCGGACACGACGGCTTCTACTATGCCAAGCTGATCAAAATCGCCGCCGCGCGCGGATAACAAGAGAAGGGAAGAGCGGATGAAGATCATCATCCTGGGCGCAGGGCAGGTCGGCGGTACGCTGGCCGAGCACCTGGCCAGCGAAGCCAACGACATCACCGTGGTCGACACCGATGGCGAGCGCCTGCGCGACCTCGGCGACCGCCTGGACATCCGTACCGTCCAGGGCCGCGCCTCGTTCCCTACCGTGTTGCGCCAGGCCGGTGCCGACGACGCCGACATGCTGGTGGCGGTGACCAACAGCGACGAAACCAACATGGTCGCCTGCCAGGTCGCCTATACCTTGTTCCACACCCCGACCAAGATCGCCCGGGTGCGCGAGTCGGCCTACCTGACCCGTGCCGGCCTGTTCGACAATGAAGCCATCCCGGTCGACGTGCTGATCAGCCCCGAGCAGGTAGTTACCCACTACATCAAGCGCCTGATCGAGCATCCCGGTGCCCTGCAGGTCATCGACTTCGCCGAAGGCAAGGCGCAGCTGGTAGCGGTCAAGGCCTACTATGGCGGCCCGCTGGTGGGCCAGCAACTGCGCCAGATCCGCGAGCACATGCCCAATGTCGACACCCGCGTGGCGGCGATCTTCCGCCGCGACCGGCCGATTCTGCCCCAGGGCGATACCGTGATCGAAGCCGATGATGAAGTGTTCTTCATCGCCGCCAAGGCCCACATCCGCGCGGTGATGGGCGAACTGCGCCGCATCGACGAAACCAACAAGCGGGTGGTCATCGCCGGTGGCGGGCAGATCGGCGAACGCCTGGCCGAGGCCATCGAAAGCCGCTACCAGGTAAAGATCATCGAGATGAACCCGGCCCGCTGCCGCTACCTCTCCGACACTCTCGACAGCACCGTGGTACTGCAAGGCAGCGCCTCGGACCGCGACCTGATGCTTGAAGAGAACATCGCCGAGGCCGACATCTTCCTGGCCCTGACCAACGATGACGAGGCCAACATCATGTCCTCGCTGCTGGCCAAGCGCCTGGGTGCGCGCAAGGTGATGACCATCATCAACAACCCGGCCTATGTCGACCTGGTGCAAGGCGGCGATATCGACATCGCCATCAGCCCGCAACTGGCGACCATCGGCACCTTGCTGGCCCACGTGCGCCGCGGCGATATCGTCAGCGTACACTCGCTGCGTCGCGGGGCGGCGGAAGCCATCGAGGCCATCGCCCACGGTGACTCGAAATCGAGCAAGGTGATCGGCAAGGCCATCGAAGACATCGCCCTGCCGCCCGGTACCACCATCGGCGCGATCATCCGTGACGAAGAAGTGCTGATCGCCCACGACGATACAGTGATCGAGGCGGGAGACCATGTGATCCTCTTTGTTGTGGACAAGAAGTACATCCGTGACGTCGAGAAGCTGTTCCATGTAGGGTTGAGCTTCTTCTGAAGGAGCAGGACATGCGCGAATCACTGGAAAAGATGCTGGCCAAGGGTGTGGATAACGCCCTGTTGCGCTTCGGCCTGGGCAAGGCCTGGCTCGATGAAGGCAATGGCGCCGAGGCCGCGGTGCACCTGCAGCGCTGCGTCGAGTTCGATCCGAAGTATTCGGCGGCCTGGAAGCTGCTGGGCAAGGCTCATCAGCTGCAGGGCGACAAAGCGGCGGCTCGCTTAGCCTGGGAACAAGGGCTGGAAGCCGCCAAGGCCCATGGCGACAAGCAGGCCGAGAAAGAGATGACGGTGTTTCTCAAGAAGCTGGATAAAGCTGGCTGAACCATCGCGGGGCAAGCCCGCTCCTACGGTGCAGGAGCGGGCTTGCCCCGCGAAAGCGGCCTCAATACCAGCGCGCCTCTCCGGGCGGACGCTTCTTGAAGCGCTTCATGCTCCACATGTACTGGCTCGGATACTCGCGCACATACCGCTCAACCACCTTGCTCATGGCCGCAGCCGAGGTTTCGGTGTCTTCGCTGTACATCGCTTCGGGCGCCGCCTCGAGGATCACCTTGAAGCCGGAACCGTCCGGCAGGCGCAGGGCATGCAAAAACACCCCGACCGCCTTGCCGCCAGCCAGCATGTTCGGCACGAACTTGCTGGTCAGTGCCTTGGTGGCGAAGAAGGGCACGAAGACCCCGGCCGACTCGGCCGGCTCCGGGTCTGCCGGAATACCGACCTGACCGCCTTTGCGCACTTCCTTGATGATGCTCAGGATGCCTTCCTTGGTCGACGCCGCCACGCGGTTGCCCAGTTGCACGCGCTGTTCGCGCAACAGGTCATCGACCGCCTTGAGCTTGGGTGGACGGTAGAAAATGATCGGTTTGCACTGGTTGCAATAAAAGTGGTTGAGCACTTCCCAGTTGCCCAGGTGGCTGGTGATGCCAACCACGCCCTTGCCCGACGCCAGTGCTGCATGCAGGACTTCCAGGCCTTCGACTTCGCGGACCAGGTCGATCGAGCGCTGGGCCGGCCAGATCCAGGCACACGCGCTTTCGGTGAACGACTTGCCGATGTCCATCAGGGTACGGCCGACCAGTTGCTCGCGCGCTGCCGGGTCCATCTCCGGAAAGCACTTGGCCAGGTTGATGCGTACCACGTTGCGCGAGCTGTTAGGCACTTTCCACATGATCCAGCCGATCGCTGCACCGACCCGCTGTACCGCGCCCCAAGGGAGCTTGGCAAACAACCGCAACGCCCCGACCATCAAGGCGCCTTTGAATTTATCCACAGGCTGGTTCCTCTTTCTGCAAGCCGGCCATTGTACCCCTCAGCGCAGCAGCGCGGCGTAGCGATCACAATCGGTGGTGTGGTCCATGACCATCCCGGTGGCCTGCATGAAGGCGTAGCAGATGGTCGGGCCGACAAAAGTGAAGCCGGCTTTCTGCAGGGCCTTGCTCATGGCCTTGGCTTCGTCGGTGACGGCCGGCACGTCGCTGCGCTGGGTGAAATGATTGATTTTCGGCGAGCCGCCCACGAACGACCACAGCCACTGGCCCGGGTTCTCCAGCTCAAGCCAGGCGCGGGCATTGCGCCGTGCGGCGTTGAGTTTGAGGCGATTGCGGATAATGCCGGGGTCGAGCATGCGTTCTTCGATTTCTTCGTCGCTCATTTGCGCCAGGCGCTGTGGGTCAAATCCGAACAGCACCTGGCGGTAGCGCTCGCGTTTTTTCAGCACGGTGATCCACGACAGACCGGCCTGGAAGCCCTCGAGCAGCAGCATCTCGAACAGCTGCACCGGGTCGCGCTGCGGCGTGCCCCATTCCTGATCGTGGTAAGCCTGATAAAGCGGATCGTCGGTACACCAAAAGCAGCGTGGCATAAGGCTCCAAGGGTAGAGGCCTGCGCGAATCGGGTTATACTCCCGCTCTTTATATTCGCAGCCCTAGAAACAGGTGAATTTCGTGAGCCAGCCTACGCCAGCCGTGCGTACCTTCCAAGACCTGATCCTCGCCCTGCAGAACTACTGGGCCGAGCAAGGTTGTGTGGTACTTCAGCCCTACGATATGGAAGTAGGCGCCGGCACTTTCCATACCGCCACTTTCCTGCGCGCCGTCGGCCCGGAAACCTGGAACGCCGCCTACGTGCAGCCTAGCCGTCGCCCAGCCGACGGTCGTTATGGTGAAAACCCCAACCGCCTGCAGCACTACTACCAGTTCCAGGTGGTGCTCAAGCCGAACCCGGCGAACTTCCAGGAACTGTACCTGGGATCGCTCAAGGCCATCGGCCTCGACCCACTGGTACACGACATCCGCTTCGTCGAAGACAACTGGGAATCGCCGACCCTCGGTGCCTGGGGTCTGGGTTGGGAAATCTGGCTCAACGGCATGGAAGTCACCCAGTTCACCTACTTCCAGCAAGTGGGCGGCATCGAGTGCATGCCGGTGACCGGTGAAATCACCTATGGCCTGGAGCGCCTGGCCATGTACCTGCAGGGCGTCGACTCGGTCTACGACCTGGTCTGGACCGACGGTCCGTTCGGCAAGGTGACCTACGGCGACGTGTTCCACCAGAACGAAGTGGAGCAGTCGACCTACAATTTCGAGCATGCCAACGTCGAGAAGCTGTTCGAACTGTTCGACTTCTACGAAAGCGAAGCCAATCGCCTGATCGAGCTGGAACTGCCGCTGCCGACCTATGAAATGGTCCTCAAGGCCTCGCACACCTTCAACCTGCTGGACGCCCGCCGGGCCATATCGGTAACGGAGCGCCAGCGTTACATCCTGCGTGTACGGACCCTGGCCCGGGCCGTGGCGCAAAGCTACCTGCAAGCCCGCGCCAAGCTGGGCTTCCCGATGGCGTCCCCCGAATTGCGTGATGAAGCGTTGGCTAAGCTGGAGGCTGCACAATGAGTGCTCAAGATTTCCTGGTTGAACTGGGCACCGAAGAACTGCCACCCAAGGCCCTGAGCAGCCTCGGTGATGCCTTCCTCGCCGGTATCGAGAAAGGCCTGCAGGCCGCTGGCCTGAACTACACCGGCAAGCAGGTATACGCCGCACCGCGCCGCCTGGCCGTGCTGATCCGTCAGCTCGACACCCAGCAGCCGGACCGCAGCGTCAACCTCGACGGCCCGCCACGCCAGGCCGCCTTCGATGCCGAAGGCAACCCGACCCAGGCTGCCCTGGGCTTTGCCAAGAAGTGCGGCGTCGAACTCGACGAGATCGACCAGAGCGGTGCCAAGCTGCGCTTCTCCCAGCACATCCCGGGCAAGGCGACTGCCAGCCTGCTGCCAACCATCGTTGAAGACTCGCTGAACGACCTGCCGATCCCCAAACGCATGCGTTGGGGTGCGCGCAAGGAAGAGTTCGTGCGTCCGACCCAGTGGCTGGTCATGCTGCTCGGTGACAACGTCATCGACTGCACCATCCTCGCCCAGAAGGCTGGCCGCGACTCGCGCGGTCACCGCTTCCATCACCCGGAAGACGTGCGCATCAGCGCTCCGGCAAACTACCTCGAAGACCTGCGCAGCGCGTATGTGCTGGCCGACTTCGCCGAACGTCGCGAGATCATCAGCAAGCGCACGGCGGAACTCGCCATGCAGCAGGAAGGCACTGCCATCGTGCCGCCAGCACTGCTCGATGAAGTCACCGCGCTGGTCGAATGGCCGGTGCCGCTGGTGTGCTCGTTCGAAGAGCGTTTCCTTGAAGTCCCGCAGGAAGCCCTGATCACCACCATGCAGGACAACCAGAAGTACTTCTGCCTGCTGGATGCCGACGGCAAGCTGCTGCCGCGCTTCATTACCGTGGCCAACGTTGAAAGCCGCGATCCGAAGCAGATCGTCGAAGGTAACGAGAAGGTGGTACGCCCACGCCTGACCGACGCCGAGTTCTTCTTCAAGCAAGACAAGAAGCAGCCGCTGGAAGCCTTCAACGAGCGTCTCAAGAACGTGGTGTTCCAGGCCCAGCTGGGCAGCGTCTTCGACAAGGCCGAGCGCGTTGCCAAGCTCGCCTCGTTCATCGCCCAGCGCATCGGCGGCGACGCCCAGCGCGCAGCCCGCGCCGGCCTGCTGTCCAAGTGCGACCTGGCCACCGAGATGGTCGGCGAATTCCCGGAAATGCAGGGCGTTGCCGGCTACTACTACGCTCTCAACGACGGCGAGCCGCAAGACGTCGCCCTGGCCCTGAACGAGCAGTACATGCCGCGCGGTGCCGGTGCCGAGTTGCCATCGACCCTGACCGGCGCAGCCGTGGCCATCGCCGACAAGCTCGACACCCTTGTGGGCATTTTCGGTATCGGCATGCTGCCTACCGGCAGCAAAGACCCCTACGCCCTGCGCCGTGCCGCCCTGGGTGTGCTGCGTATCCTGATCGAGAAGCAGCTGGACCTGAACCTGAACGAAGCGGTGGAGTTCGCCGTCGCCCAGTTCGGCGCCAAGGTCAAGGCCGCAGGCCTGGCCGACCAGGTACTGGAATTCGTCTTCGACCGCCTGCGTGCGCGTTATGAAGACGAAGGTATCGACGTTGCCACCTACCTCTCGGTGCGTGCGCTCAAGCCGGGCTCGGCACTGGACTTCGACCAGCGCGTGCAGGCCGTCCAAGCCTTCCGCCAGTTGCCGGAAGCCGCTGCCCTGGCCGCGGTGAACAAGCGCGTGTCGAACCTGCTGAGCAAGGCCGAAGGCGCGGTTGCCGCCACGGTCGAGCCCAAGTACTTCGACAACGCCAACGAGTTCTCCCTGTACTCGGCGATCCAGCAGGCAGACCAGGCGGTGCAGCCAATGGCCGCTGCGCGCCAGTACAGCGAGTCGCTGGCGCGTCTGGCAGCCTTGCGTGAACCGGTCGACGCCTTCTTCGAGGCGGTGATGGTCAACGCCGACGACGCCAATGTGCGGGCCAACCGTTATGCCTTGCTCAGCCGCCTGCGCGGTCTGTTCCTGGGCGTTGCCGACATTTCGCTGCTGGGGTAAGTCTTGAAGCTGCTGATTCTCGATCGGGACGGTGTGATCAACCAGGACTCCGACGCCTACATCAAGTCGCTGGACGAGTGGATACCGATCCCTGGCTCCATCGAGGCAATTGCGCAGTTGAGCAAAGCCGGCTGGACGGTGGCAGTTGCCACCAACCAGTCCGGCATCGCTCGCGGCTACTACCCGCTGGCCACCCTCGACGCCATGCATGCACGCTTGCGCGCATTGGTGGCCGAGCAGGGTGGCGAGGTCGGGCTGATCGTCCATTGCCCCCATGGCCCCGATGATGGCTGTGAGTGCCGCAAGCCCAAGCCGGGCATGCTGCGGACCATTGCCGCGCACTACCAGGTCGATCTGGCCGGTGTATGGTTTGTCGGTGACAGTAAGGGTGACCTGGAGGCCGCTTTGGCCGTCGATGCTCAACCGATTCTGGTAAAAACTGGAAAAGGCGAGAAGACCCTGAGCAAGGGCATTCCAGAGAACACGCTGATTTTCGATGATCTGGCAGCCATCGCCAGAGAACTTATCCACAAATAGGGCGTCTGCGAACCAGGCGCACTTTTACTAGGCGGGCAAGCCCGCAACGGTACATGCCGCTATGTCGATCCTGCAGGCGATCAGAATTTTTCTTTTTTACCTGCTGCTGGGTACCAGCTCCCTGCTGTGGTGCACCCTGAGCTTTTTCATCGCGCCGTTTCTGCCTTTCAGCGCCCGCTATCGCTTCATCAACGTCTACTGGTGCCGCTTTGCGCTGGTACTGGTGCGGGTGTTCCTCAATATCAAGGTCAAGGTCAGCGGGGCCGAGAACATCCCCAAAACCCCTTGCGTGATTCTGTCCAACCACCAGAGCACCTGGGAGACCTTCTTCCTCTCTGCCTATTTCTCGCCCTTGAGCCAGGTGCTCAAGCGTGAACTGCTGTATGTGCCGTTCTTCGGCTGGGCCATGGCCATGCTGCGGCCGATTGCCATCGACCGTGACAACCCCAAGGCCGCCCTGAAGCAAGTCGCCAGCGAAGGCGACAAACTGCTCAAGGACGGCGTCTGGGTGTTGATCTTCCCCGAAGGTACCCGCGTGCCCTTCGGCCAGATCGGCAAGTTCTCCCGCGGCGGGACTGCCCTTGCGGTGAACGCCGGGTTGCCGGTGCTGCCGATTGCCCACAACGCTGGCAAGTTCTGGCCCAAGCAGGGCTGGGGCAAGCGTGCCGGGACCATCGAGGTAGTGATTGGCGAGCCGATGTATGCCGAAGGCACAGGTCCTCGGGCTATCGCCGCCCTCAATGACCGTGCAGCCGCCTGGAACGAGCAGACACAACGCGACCTGGGTTCGTTGCCTGCAGCGGCACCCAACGCTGCCGAAGGCGTAGCCTGACGTTCTGTGGATAACTTGTGTACAGTATTTGGATTTCTTGCCAAAAAAATCGCTAAGTTATTAATTTAGCTACTTATTTCTCTGTATGACTGTTTTCTGAAAATCGTGCATAAGTTTTCTCGCGGCATAAAAAAACCGGCGCTTACGCCGGTTTTTTTATCTGTGAAAACTCAGACCTTGTCGATATCCACGTCGCGGGTTTCTTTAAGGCAGAACAATCCCACCACCAGGCTCACACCAGTGATCAACACCGGGTACCACAGCCCATAGAAGATATCGCCGGTGTACACCACCAGGGCGAACGACACGGTGGGCAGGAAGCCGCCGAACCAGCCGTTGCCGATATGGTAGGGCAGCGACATCGAGGTGTAGCGGATGCGGGTCGGGAACAGCTCGACCATCACCGCCGCCAGCGGGCCGTAGGTCATGGTGGCGATCAGGATCATCGCCACGATCAGCACCACCACCATGGTTTCGTTCACGCTGGCAGGGTCAGCCTTGGCCGGATAGCCCGCCTTCTCGATGGCAACCCGCAGCGCCGCTTCATCGAAACCGTCGATGCGCTGGTTGCCCACCGTCACCACGACCTCGCTGCCTGGGGCAACCGACTGGGAGCTGTAAGGCAGGCCTTGCTTGACCAGGAAGGTCTTGACCTTGTCGCAAGGGCTGTCAAAACGTGCCTTGCCCACTGGGTCGAACTGAAAGGTGCAGCCCTGCGGATCGGCCATGACCACAATCGGAGCCTGGCGGCTGGCGGCATCGATCTGCGGGTTGGCGTAATGACTCAGCGCCTTGAACAGCGGGAAGTAGAGCACGGTGGCCAACAACAGGCCGAGCATGAGGATCGGCTTGCGTCCGACCCGGTCCGACAACCAACCGAAAAACACGAAGAACGGTGCACCGATCACCACGCTGATGATCAACAGGGTATTGGCCTGGGCCGGGTCCATCTTGAGCATCTGGGTGAGGAAGAACAGCACGTAGAACTGCGCGGTGTAGAAGGTGACCGCTTGCCCTGCGTTGATGCTGAACAGCGCGGTGAGTACCACCTTGAGGTTGGCCCACGAGCCGAAGGATTCACGAATCGGTGCCTTGCTGGCCTTGCCCTGGGCCTTCATTTTCACGAAGGCGGGTGACTCGTGCATGCTCATGCGGATCCAGGTCGAGATCGCCAGCAGCACGATCGACAGCAGGAACGGCAGGCGCCAGCCCCACACTTCGAACTGGTCGCCACTGATGTAGCGGCTGCCCAGCACGACCAGCAGCGACAGCAAAAGACCGAGGGTGGCGGTGGACTGGATGAAGCCGGTGTGAAACCCGCGCTTGCCCGGCGGCGCATGCTCGGCCACATAGGTCGCCGCACCACCATATTCACCGCCCAGCGCCAGGCCCTGGAGCATGCGCAATATCACCAGGATGATTGGTGCGGCGATGCCGATACTGGCGTAGGTAGGCAGCAAACCGACAGCGAAGGTCGACAGCCCCATCAGCACAATGGTCACCAGAAAGGTGTACTTGCGCCCGATCATGTCCCCCAGGCGCCCGAACACCAGTGCGCCGAATGGGCGCACCAGAAAGCCGGCGGCAAAGGCCATCAAGGCAAAGATAAAGGCAGTGGTGTCGTTCACACCCGCGAAGAACTGTTTGCTGATAACAGCGGCCAGTGCCCCATAGAGAAAAAAGTCATACCACTCGAACACCGTCCCGAGGGATGACGCAAAAATGATCTTGCGCTCTTCACGGCGGCTGTTGCTGGTCGTTGCCGCGCCCTGCTCCTGAATGTAATCCGACATCGTTGCTGTCCTCGGCCAGAAGGCCCCAGTGATTATTCTTGTTGTTCCACTGTCGACACCGGCAGACCGCGTCCGGCGTCGTTGTTGCCACGCACCCTGGTCAGGGCGTCGGTATTGCGGTTTCTTCGTCGATCCGGGTTGTGGATAACTTCCCCCGTGCAATCAGTTGCGCCGCCTTCTCGGCGATCATCAAGGTGGGTGAGCAGGTATTGCCGGAGACAATCTGCGGCATGATCGAGGCGTCGGCGATGCGCAGCCCCGGCACGCCATGCACGCGCAGCTGGTCATCGACCACATCCAGCGGCCCATTGCCCATCCGGCAAGTGCCCACCGGATGGAAGATTGTTGTGCCGATCTGGCCCGCGGCTTCGTGCAGTTGTTCTTCGCTGTTCAGATCCGGTCCTGGCAAATACTCCTTGGGTCTGAACGCCGCCAGGGCAGGGGCCTGGACGATCTTGCGGGTGATGCGAATCGCCTGGGCAGCTACGCGCAGGTCTTCAGGGTCACTCAGGTAGTTGGGGTCGATCAGCGGGGCATCGTCCGGGTTGGCCGAGCGGATATCGATACGCCCACGGCTGGCCGGGCGCAGGTTGCACACAGAGGCAGTAAAAGCCGCAAAGCGGTGCAGCGGCTCGCCGAAGCGCTCCAGCGACAGCGGCTGGACATGATACTGCAGGTTGGCTGACGCCTGCTCAGGTCCAGAACGCACAAAGGCACCGAGTTGGCTCGGTGCCATGGCCAACGGACCGCTGCGGTCATACAAATAGCGCAGCCCCATGCCCAGCTTGCCCCATGTGCTGTTTGCGACCTGATTGAGGGTACGCGCCTGGCTCACCTGATAGATCAGGCGCAGCTGCAGGTGATCCTGCAAGTTGCCGCCGACCCCGGGCAGCTCGTGACGCACTGCAATGCCCACGCTCTCCAGCAGGCCACGCGGGCCGATACCCGAGCGCTGCAGGATACCGGGCGAGCCTACCGAACCTGCGCACAGGATGATCTCGCGGCGGGCGCTGAACTGCTGCCAGCTGCCTTGCCAGCGTGCCCGCACCGCCGACGCGCGGCCGTTGTCGAGGACTACCTGATCCACCAACACATCGGTCAGCACGGTCAGGTTGGGGCGCTTGAGCACAGGCCGCAAGAAGGCCTTGGCCGAGTTCCAGCGAATGCCGGAACGCTGGTTGACCTGAAAGTATCCACAGCCCTGATTATCGCCACCATTGAAGTCGGTGACGGTCTCGATGCCGCTTTGCGCAGCGGCATCGCGGAAGGCATCGAGAATCGCCCAGGAGTAACGTTGCTGTTCGACCCGCCACTCACCTTCGTTGCCGTGTATCTCACTGGCGCCGCCAAAGTGGTTTTCGCTGGCCTTGAACAAGGGCAGCACATCTTTCCAGGCCCAACCGGCGTTTCCTTGCTCGGCCCAGCGATCGTAATCGCCGGCCTGGCCACGCATGTAGATCATGCCGTTGATCGAGGAGCAGCCTCCGAGCACCTTGCCCCGTGGATATCCCAGGGCGCGCCCGTTGAGGCCTGGCTGGGCTTCGGTCTTGAAGCACCAGTCGGTGCGGGGATTACCAATGCAGTAGAGGTAACCCACCGGAATGTGAATCCAGGGATAGTTGTCGCGACCGCCCGCTTCAAGCAGCAGCACCCGGCAGCCCGGGTTGGCGGACAAACGATTGGCCAGCAGGCATCCGGCTGGGCCGGCACCCACGACCACATAGTCGTAGACAGGATCGGCTGATGGCATGGGCAACCTCGCGCCTGATTATTATTCTTGTCCCCGTCCATGTTATTGATTAATTTCGAGATGAAAACGTTAGATTTCACTCATGTGCTGTGCGTTTTAGAACAACGTTCGTGAACAACTGATTCACAAGGAAAAGCATGTTCGACTGGAATGATCTGCGGTTTTTTCTCGAGTTGCAGCGTAGCGGCCGCCTGCTGACCGCCGCCAAGCGCCTCAACACCACCCACAGCACCGTGGCCCGGCATATCGACAATATCGAGCAAAGCCTGGGCACTGCACTTTTCGTCCAGCACGCCCAGGGCTACGAACTGACGCCATCCGGGCAAGCCCTGCTCAAGCACGCCGAAGCCATGGAAAACGTCGCATTGCTGGCGCAGGAAGAAATCACCCAGGCCATCACACCGCTGGGCAAGATCCGCCTCGGCGTCACCGAAGGCATCGGCATCATGTTCTTCACCCCGCGCATGGGTAGCCTGTTCGAGCGCTATCCGGGGCTGGAGGTGGAACTGGTCGCGGTGCCGCGCTTTGTCAGCATCCTCAACCGCGAGGCAGAAATCAGCATCCACCTGGAGCGGCCCAACGCCGACCTGTTGATCACTCGAAAGCTCACCGATTACCGGCTGGCGCTGTACGCCAGCCCCGACTACCTGGCCAAGGCGCCAGCGCTCGAGCACCGCGAGGACCTGGCCAAGCACTGCTGGATCGGCTACGTCGACGACCTGCTGTTCAGCCAGGAGCTGCTGTTTCTCAACAGCTTCTGCCGAGCGCCGAATGTGGTGTTTCGCAGCACCAGCGTGATTGCCCAGCAACAGGCCGCAAGGGCCGGGCTGGGGATCGCCGTGCTGCCCAACTACATGGCTCGACATGACCCGGCGCTGGTGCGCGTGCTGCCCAGCGAGACTATCCAGCGCAGCTACTGGATCTGCACCCGCCGCGAACTGCACAAGTCCGTCCGCCTGCGGGTGGTGTGGGATTTCCTTCTGGCGCTGTGCGCCGAAGAGCAGGGCACCTTGCTTGCGGAGTAAGGCTCAATTGCCCAGGGCTTTCACCGCCAGCAACACGGCAGCGCCGATGCCGACCGCCGCGAACAGTTGCTGCAGGCGTGGCCCGGCCAGGTGGCTGGCCAATGGACGAGCGGCCAGCAGACCCAGCACCGCACCGATGGCAAAGGGCGCCCCCACGGCCCAATGCATCACCCCGCCGATGCTGGCGCTCACCACGCTGCCAGTGGATACCAGGGCAATCACCGCCAGCGAGGTGGCGACGATGCTTTTCATTGGCAAGTTGGTGTAGCGACTCAGGGCCGGCACGATCACAAAGCCGCCACCCACGCCCAGCAAGCCGGAAAGCAGCCCCGACAACAATCCGGTGAACGCCAGCGCCCGGGCGCAGGGCAATGTCCAGCGCAAACGCCCCTGCAAGGGGTTGAGCACACAGGGCATCAGGCTGCGCTCTCCCAAGGGCGGCTCACCGCGCAGCTCGCGACGGGCCTTGAGCAGCATGCGACCGCAGGCGTATACCAGCACAGCCGCGAAGGCCAGCGCCAAGGGCGCGTTCGGCAATCGGTGCGCCAGCATCAAGCCGAACGGTGCGGCGACGATGCCGATCAGCGCGACAAACGCCGCCGCCCGATAACGCACCACCCCCTGGCGCAGTCCCAGCACCGCACCGACCATCGCTGCCATACCGACCGCCAACAAGCCCACCGGCGCCGCCTCGACCATCGACAAACCAAGACCGAAGACCAACAACGGCACGGCCAGGATGCCGCCTCCGGCCCCGGTCAATGCCAGCACAGCCCCAATGATTGCCCCCAATCCTGTCGCGAAAAAAGACTGTTCGATCACTGCCGAACCTCGACCGGTGCCGGCTGCGGCTTGGCCAGCCACTCACGTCCCTTGAGCATGCAGCGCCAGTACAGGGGCGGCAGGATCTGCGCCTTGAGCAACCAGGCCAGGCGCGTCGGGCGACGGCCATCCAGCAGCCAACGCGGAAAGCTTGGCGCAACCTTGCCGCCATAGGTGAACTCGGCCAGTACGATCTTGCCGCGCTCGACGGTCAACGGGCATGAGCCATAGCCGTCGTAATGCGCAAGATTCGGCAAGCGGCCAAGGGCGACCAACACATTGTTGGCCACCACCGGCGCCTGCTTGCGCGCGGCTGCGGCAGTCTTGGCGTTGGTGGTGTTCACCCCGTCGCCCAGGGCATGGATGTTGGAGAATTTGCGATGACGCAGGGTTGCCGGATCGACATCGATCCAGCCGCCCGCATCAGCCAAGGGGCTGTCGCGGATGAAGTCGGGGGCGACTTGCGGCGGTACCACATGCAGCATGTCGAACGGCTGCACACAGGTTTCGCTGCTGCCATCGGGCAGGGTGCGAATGAAGGTGGCCTGCTTGCCTGGGCCATCGACCGCGACCAATCGGTGGGCGTACTGCAGGTCTACAGCGTACTTGTCGATGTACTCCATCAGCGCCGGCACATAGTCCGCCACGCCAAACAGCACCGCACCGGCATTGAAGAACTGCGCCTGGATGTTGCCAAGGCGACCATTGCGCAGCCAGTAGTCGCAGGAGAGGTAGAGCGCCTTTTGCGGTGCGCCGGCGCATTTGATCGGCATGGGCGGTTGGCTGAACAACGCACGCCCCTCGCGCAGGTTCTGCACCAGCTGCCAGGTATAAGGCGCCAGGTCGTAACGATAGTTGGAGGTCACGCCATTGCGACCCAAGGTCTCGTTCAAGCCGTCGATGGCATTCCAATCCAGCTTCAGCCCAGGACACACCACCAGTTGCTCGTAGCTCAACAGGCGGCCGTCATCCAGGTTTACGGTCTGCGCATGGGGATTGAAGCCTTCGACACGGGCCTTGATCCAGCGTACGCCGGAGGGAATGGTCGAGGCCATGCTTCGCGCTGTGCTGGGGGCATTGAATATACCTGCGCCGACCATGGTCCAGCCCGGCTGGTAGTAATGGGTGTCGGCCGGATCGATGATGGCGATGTCCAGCGATGGGTCGCGGCAGATCAAGCTGGATGCCGCAGCGATGCCAGCGGCCCCCGCGCCAACAATCAGGACCTTGTGGTGATCGCCTTTGGGCGAGGGTGAGTGTGCAGGCATGGCAGGGTCTTCCTTTAATAATAATTATGGGGCTTTGCTCAAAGTGCGTTGAGCGGGATCTTCAAGTAGCGCACGCCGTTGTCCTCGGGCTCTGGCAACTGGCCGCTGCGCATGTTGATCTGGACAGACGGCAAGATCAGTACCGGCATGTCGAGGGTGGCATCGCGGGCTTCGCGCATGGCCACGAAACTGTCTTCGCTGATGCCTTCGCGCACATGTATATTGCTGGCGCGTTGTTCGGCCACAGTGGTCATGTAGCGCAGTTCGCGACCACCGGGCAGGTAGTCATGGCACATGAACAGCCGTGTATCCGCGGGCAGGGCGAGGATGCGCCGGATCGAGCGATACAGGGTGCGGGCACTGGCACCGGGAAAATCGCAGCGCGCGGTGCCGTAGTCCGGCATGAACAGGGTATCGCCGACAAAGGCGATGCAGTGCCCGTCGATCTCCACCACATAGGTCATGCATGCCGGTGTATGACCCGGGGTGTGCAGTGCGCGGGCGCGCACGCTGCCGATGGCAAACGCCTGGTCATCCTCGAACAACACATCGAACTGGCTGCCGTCGCGGGCAAAGCTGGAATCGGCATTGAAGAGGGCGCCAAACACCTTCTGGACCTGAGTGATCTGGTTGCCGATGGCAACCTGGCCACCCAGTGTCTGCTTGAGATATGCCGCCGCCGAGAGATGGTCGGCATGAACGTGGGTTTCCAGGATCCACTGCACCTGGCCTCCGAGCGCCTTCACCCGGGCAATCAGTTTGTCGGCCGACTCGGTGTTGGTTCGGCCGGACTTGGGGTCGTAGTCCAGTACGCTGTCTATCAACGCACAGTGGCCGCTGCCACGATCCATCAGCAGATAGCTGATGGTCGAGGTCGCGCTGTCGAACAACGCTTCCACATACAAATTGCCGCCGATGATCATTACCGCTCTCCAGATTTCCAGGTGCCATGGCTTCGAGCCTTCTTCGGGCATTGGCCAAGCTGTCATCAAGATATGTGCCACCAATAATCTGCGCCTGGGCAGCACTTGGACGCCGCTTTCATGGGGGCCTCATGGGTTGGCCCATGGCAAACTGCCGTTGTGTCTGTCAGGTCATGGCAGTCCCTGGCAGTTTTTGGCAGTCCCTCCCGCCTTCAGTTAAGCTGCTTGAGTGCTTTTCCTGGTGCCTTATGTCCTATTCTTCGCGAGCAGTGCCCGACCCCGCCGTCCAGGCGCTGGTGTCCTATCTTGAGCATGACGTACAACCAACCATCGTGCTGGACACCGACTACAACATCCTGGCGGCCAATGCAGCTTATCAACGCCAGTTCGGTGTAGACGGCCAGCCCCCAATCGGCGGCAAATGCCACCGGGTATCCCATCACTATGCCGTGCCGTGCGACCAGGCCGGTGAGCTGTGCCCGATGCGCAAAGCCTGGGAGAGCCGCGCGCCGGAACGCGTACTGCATGTACATCACACCCCGCGTGGACCTGAACACGTGGATGTCGAGCTGCGTCCGATCCTCGACCAGCAGGGCGAGGTCGTGGCCTTTGTCGAGCGATTGACCAGCATCGCCGTGGCCTCGGCCCAACCCCAGCAGCAGGGGCTGGTAGGGCGCTCGCCGGCGTTCCAGGAGTCATTGGCCAGCTTACAACGTGCCGCCCCTGCGCAAATTCCTGTACTCCTGCAGGGCGAATCCGGTACCGGCAAGGAACTCTTCGCCCGTGCCTTGCACCTGGGTAGCCCGCGGGCCAATGGTCCGTTGGTAGTGGTCGACTGCACCGGCCTGACCGAGTCACTGTTCGAGAGCGAACTGTTTGGCTACGAGAAGGGTGCCTTCACTGGTGCCCTGCAGCGCAAGATCGGCCTCGCCGAAGCAGCGCATGGCGGAACCTTGTTCCTCGATGAGATTGGGGAAGTGCCCTTGGCCATGCAGGTCAAACTGTTGCGCCTGATCGAATCTGGCAGCTTTCGCCCGGTAGGCAGCCTGCGCACCGTCCACTCGGACTTCCGCCTGATCTCGGCGACTCACAAACCGCTCAAGGAAATGGCCGTCGCCGGCACCTTCCGTGAAGACCTCTACTACCGCATCAGCGGCTTTCCCATCCGGTTGCCGGCGCTTCGGGAACGGGTGGGTGATTTGCCGCTATTGGTCGAAAGCCTACTGCAACGACTGGCCGGCAAGGCAGCGCCGCAGGTCGATAGCCAGGCCATGAAGCGGCTCAGCCTGCACAGCTTTCCCGGCAACATCCGCGAACTGCGGAACATCCTCGAGCGGGCACGGCTGTTTGCCGATGACGGCATCATCCGCGCCGAGCACTTGCCGGCAGAGCTGGGAAGCGAGGAGGGCAGAGCCGAACCGCTTGGTAGACGACGCTCCAAGGACAACCTCGGGCAACTGGCCCAGGCCCTGGAAAACTTCGACGGCTCACGCAGTGAACTGGCAAGGCATCTGGGTTTGAGTGAACGCACCCTGTACCGACGCTTGCGTGAACTCGGACTTTGACCCCAGAAACGACAAACCCCGGCAAAGGCCGGGGTTTGTGTTTGGGGTATGTGAGCCTGATCAGAAGTCCAGGTTCGATACCGCCAGTGCGTTGCTTTCGATGAACTCACGACGTGGCTCGACGGCGTCGCCCATCAGGGTGTTGAAGATCTGATCGGCAGCGATCGCGTCTTCGATGGTCACCTTGAGCATACGGCGCACGGTTGGGTCCATGGTGGTTTCCCACAGCTGGTCTGGGTTCATCTCACCCAGACCTTTGTATCGCTGGATGGTGTGGCGCTTGGTACTTTCGGTCATCAACCAGTCGAGTGCTTCCTTGAACTCGTTGATAGCTTTCTTACGCTCGCCACGCTGAACATAAGCGCCTTCGCCGAGCAGGGTGCTCAGTTGTGCGCCCAGGGCGGTGACGGTGCGATAGTCGTTGCTGCCGAAGAAGTCGCGGTTGAAGGTGACGTAGCTGGCCAGGCCATGGGAGGTGATTTCCACTTCCGGCAGCCAGACATTACGCTCCTTGTCTTCGCGCAGGCTGGCCTTGTACAGCAGGCCCGACTTCTCGCTGGTACGCAGACGTTCTTCGAACTTGCCCAGCCATTCCTGCATGGCAGCGTGGTCGCCCAGTTGCTCCAGCGATACGGCAGGCAGATAGACGAAGTGCTCGGTCAGCTCCTGAGGGTACAGGCGCGACAGGCGCTTGAGAGTCTTCATCACGGTGCGGAATTCGTTGACCAGGCGCTCCAGCTCAACGCCGGACACCGGTGGTGCGGATTCGTCCAGGTGCAGGCTGGCATCTTCGAGGGCCGATTGGGTCATGTATTCTTCCATGGCCTCGTCGTCCTTGATGTACTGCTCCTGCTTGCCTTTCTTGACCTTGTACAGCGGCGGCTGGGCAATGTAGATGTAGCCGCGCTCGACCAGTTCCGGGAGCTGGCGGAAGAAGAAGGTCAGCAGCAGGGTACGGATGTGCGAACCGTCAACGTCAGCATCGGTCATGATGATGATGTTGTGATAGCGCAGCTTGTCGATGTTGTACTCTTCGCGACCGATACCACAACCCAGGGCGGTGATCAGGGTGCCCACTTCCTGGGACGAGATCATCTTGTCGAAACGTGCTTTCTCGACGTTGAGGATCTTACCCTTGAGCGGCAGGATCGCCTGGGTCTTGCGGTTACGACCTTGCTTGGCCGATCCACCTGCGGAGTCACCCTCCACCAGGTAGAGTTCGGAAAGGGCAGGGTCCTTCTCCTGGCAGTCCGCCAGTTTGCCTGGCAGGCCGGCGATATCCAGCGCACCTTTGCGGCGGGTCATTTCCCGCGCCTTGCGCGCTGCTTCACGAGCACGCGCGGCGTCGATCATCTTGCCGACAACCGCCTTGGCTTCGTTGGGGTTCTCCAGCAGGAAGTCGGAGAAGTACTTGCCCATCTCCTGTTCCACGGCAGTTTTCACTTCCGAGGACACCAGCTTGTCTTTGGTCTGGGAGCTGAACTTAGGATCCGGTACCTTCACCGAAATGATCGCGGTCAGGCCTTCACGGGCATCGTCACCGGTAGTCGAGACCTTGTTCTTCTTGGCCAGGCCTTCCTGCTCGATGTAGTTGTTCAGGTTACGCGTCAATGCCGAGCGGAAGCCGACCAGGTGCGTACCACCGTCACGCTGCGGAATGTTGTTGGTGAAGCACAACAGGTTCTCGTTGAAGCTGTCGTTCCACTGCAGGGCGATTTCCACGCCCACGCCGTCTTCACGCTGAACGCTGAAGTGGAACACCTGGTTCACCGGAGTCTTGTTGGTGTTCAGGTACTCAACGAAGGCACGCAGACCGCCTTCGTACTTGAAGTACTCTTCCTTGCCCGAACGTTCATCCTTCAGCAGGATGCCAACGCCAGAGTTGAGGAAGGACAGTTCACGAATCCGCTTGGCCAGGATGTCCCAGCTGAAGTGGATGTTCTTGAAGGTTTCAGCCGACGGCTTGAAGTGGATATGGGTACCGGTGGTTTCGCTCTCACCAACGATTTTCATCGGCGCTTGAGGCACACCGTGAACATAAGTCTGTTCCCAGATCTTGCCACTGCGGCGAACGGTGAGGATCAACTGCTCGGACAGGGCGTTCACCACAGATACACCTACACCGTGCAGACCGCCGGATACTTTGTAGGAGTTATCGTCGAACTTACCGCCAGCGTGCAGGACGGTCATGATGACCTCGGCGGCGGATACGCCTTCCTCTTTATGCACGTCAACTGGAATGCCGCGACCGTTGTCGCGAACACTGATGGATTCATCCGGGTGAATAATTACGGTGATGTCATCACAGTGGCCGGCGAGTGCCTCGTCGATCGAGTTATCGACCACCTCGAACACCATGTGGTGCAGGCCGCTACCATCATCGGTGTCGCCAATGTACATACCGGGACGCTTGCGCACGGCATCTAGCCCTTTCAGCACTTTAATGCTGGAGGAGTCGTACGTTTGATTTTCGCTCATGCCTTCACTCCCGATGGTCGTGGGTCTGGGTGATACGGCCCTGTTCCACGTGGAACAGAGCAACTGGCGTTTCCGTCTGCCAGCCTTCCCTCAATAATTCGTGGTCTACACAGGTGATAAATACCTGGCAGCGTAAGTCTTCCAACAAGCGGCAAAGTGCGCGGCGGTGTTGCTCGTCCAACTCTGACGGCAAGTCATCCACTAGATAAATACATTGGCCGCGCCGAGCCTGGCTGACCAAATGTCCCTGGGCGATACGCAACGCGCAAACCACAAGTTTTTGCTGGCCCCGAGAAAGAATATCGGCGGCATTATGAGCGCCGAGTCTCAGGCGCAAATCAGCTCGTTGTGGCCCGGCCTGGGTATGGCCCATCTGCTGATCTCGTTGCAGGGACGAAGCGAGGACTTCACTGAGTTCTCGATCCTTGTCCCAGCCACGGTAATAGCTCAGGGTCAGCCCTTCGAGCTCGACCAAATCGCTCAGGGTTCGCTCAAAGACTGGCTTCAAGGCCTTGATGTAATTTCGGCGGTATTCATCTATTTCAGCACTGGCCAGGCACAGCTCTCGGTCCCAGGCCGCTTGCGAAACAGCGTCAAGTGTACCATGCCGCAACCATGAGTTCCGCTGCCGCAAAGCCTTCTGCAGGCGTTGCCAAGTGGCCATGAAGCGTGGTTCCACGTGGAACACACCCCAATCAAGGAACTGCCGGCGAATTTTTGGAGCACCTTCGAGCAAGCGAAAGCTGTCCGGGTTGATCAATTGCAGCGGCAGAATCTCCGCCAGCTGTGCAGCACTGCGGGCGTTCTGCCCGTCGATGCGGATGGTGAACTCACCTTGCCGATCCCGCGAAATACCCAGGTTACTGGTGCCGCCTTCATTGAGCTCGACCTGACCGAATACCGTACAAGCCAATTGCTCATACTGAATCACCGGCGTCAGGCGGGTACTACGGAAAGAGCGGGCCAAGCCCAGTAGATGAACGGCTTCCAACACACTGGTTTTACCACTGCCGTTGGTGCCGTACAGGATATTGATGCGGGGGGAGGGAGAGAAGGTCACCGGGTGCAGGTTACGCACCGCGGTGACAGAAACGCGACTGAGGGACATCTAGAGTCTGCTGGACAAGTTACAGACGCATCGGCATGACAATGTAAGCGGAGTCGTCGTTGTCAGCTTCCTGCAGCAGCGCACTGCTGTTGGAATCCGACAAGATCAGGCGAACTTGCTCAGTAGTCATCACACCCAGTACGTCCAGCAGGTAGCTGACGTTGAAGCCGATTTCCAGCGAGCTACCGTTGTAGTCGACGCTGATTTCTTCTTCCGCTTCTTCCTGCTCGGGGTTGTTCGCCTGGATCTTCAGCTGGCCGTTGGCCAGTTGCAGGCGGATACCGCGGTACTTCTCGTTGGACAGGATGGCAGTACGGCTGAACGCCTCACGCAGCGCCTGACGATCGCCGACAACCAGTTTGTCGCCGCCTTTAGGAAGCACGCGCTCGTAATCCGGGAACTTGCCATCGACCAGCTTGGAGGTGAAGGTGAACTCTCCGGTAGTGGCACGAATGTGATGCTGGCCCAGGACGATGCTGACCATGCCATCGGGCTCGGTGAGCAAGCGCGCCAGCTCCAGGATGCCCTTGCGTGGCACGATGACCTGATGGCGATCGGCCTGGCCAATGTCGGCACGCATCGAGCACATGGCCAAGCGGTGACCGTCGGTCGCCACGGCGCGCAGGGTGTCAGTGGAGACTTCCAGCAGCATGCCGTTGAGGTAGTAGCGCACGTCCTGCTGAGCCATGGCAAAGCTGGTGCGCTCGATCAGGCGACGCAGACGGCTTTGCTCAAGGTTGCAGGTCAGAGAACCCGGGCCTTCTTCCACCGTCGGGAAGTCGTTGGCAGGCAGGGTCGACAGGGTAAAACGGCTACGGCCAGCCTTGACCACGATCTTCTGCTCGTCGAGCTTGATGTCGATCAGTGCGTCATTCGGCAGGCTTTTGCAGATGTCCATCAGCTTGCGCGCAGGTACCGTGATCTCGCCCGGCTCGGCAGGCTCCTCCAGTTGCACGCGGCCAACCAGTTCCACTTCCAGGTCCGTACCGGTCAGCGACAGCTGCTGACCCTGAACCACCAGCAATACGTTGGACAATACCGGCAAGGTCTGGCGGCGCTCGACGACGCCTGCGACCAGTTGCAGGGGTTTCAACAGGGCTTCGCGTTGAATGGTGAAATGCATGGTCTAGTCCCTTGCCTTAATAAGCTGCGCTGACGCCAATCACGTCGTCAGGGTCCGCAGCAGGTTCTTGTAGTCCTCGCGGATATCCGCATCGGATTCCTTGAGTTCGTTGATCTTGCGGCACGCATGCAACACCGTGGTGTGGTCGCGGCCGCCAAACACGTCACCGATCTCCGGCAAGCTGTGGTTGGTCAATTCCTTGGACAGTGCCATGGCCACCTGGCGTGGACGGGCAACCGAACGGGAACGACGCTTGGACAGCAAGTCGGAAATTTTGATCTTGTAGTACTCGGCCACGGTGCGCTGGATGTTATCCACACTCACCAGCTTGTCCTGAAGTGCCAACAGATCCTTGAGCGATTCGCGAATCAGCTCGATGGTGATGTCGCGCCCCATGAAGTGCGAGTGGGCGATCACCCGCTTCAGCGCACCCTCAAGTTCACGGACGTTGGAGCGAATGCGCTGGGCAATGAAGAATGCAGCATCATGAGGCAGGTCTACCTTGGCCTGGTCAGCTTTCTTCATCAGGATCGCGACGCGGGTTTCCAGCTCCGGCGGCTCGACCGCCACGGTCAGGCCCCAACCGAAACGCGACTTCAAGCGCTCTTCCAGTCCTTCGATCTCTTTTGGATAACGGTCACTGGTCAAGATGACCTGCTGACCGCCTTCGAGCAGGGCATTGAAGGTGTGGAAAAACTCTTCCTGGGAGCGCTCTTTACGGGCGAAGAATTGAATGTCATCGATGAGCAGGGCGTCTACCGAGCGGTAGAAGCGCTTGAACTCATTGATTGCATTGAGCTGCAGTGCCTTGACCATGTCAGCGACAAAACGCTCGGAATGCAGGTAGACAACCTTGGCGTTCGGGTTCTTCTTGAGCAGGTGGTTACCCACAGCATGCATCAAGTGCGTCTTACCCAAGCCTACGCCACCGTACAGGAACAGTGGGTTGTAGCCATGCTTGGGATTGTCGGCGACCTGCCAGGCAGCCGCCCGGGCCAACTGGTTGGACTTACCTTCGACGAAGTTCTCGAAGGTAAAGGTACGGTTGAGGTAGCTGGTGTGCTTGAGCGCACCCTCGACCTGCACGGTGCGTTGTTCGGTACGACCGCTTGGGGCCGGGGCGTTGTTGGACTCGCCCATCGAATCAAAGCTGTCACGCGAAGGCGCATCCTCGACTTCAGCCACCACCGGCGTAGCAGCGGGTGCCTGGACAGGCTCCTTGACCACGGCGGTTTGTGCAGCCTGAGCCTGGGAAGCAGCGACGGCCGCTGCCAATGGCGCATTGGGTGCAGCACGAGGTGCCGAACTGCGTCTGCTGCCTATTAATAAGGAAAGGGCAGGCGCAATGCCGTTGCCGTGTTCGCCCAACAGCTCGAGCAGACGGCTCAGGTACTTTTCATTGACCCAGTCGAGAACAAAACGGTTGGGCGCATAGACGCGCAACTCGTCGCCTTCGGCTTCGACCTGTAGCGGACGGATCCAGGTGTTGAATTGCTGGGCAGGCAGTTCATCGCGCAGAAGCTCCACGCACTGCTGCCAAAGTTCCACTGACACGGATATCCCCTGAGTTGAAAGCCGGTGAGGCAAAAACAAGCCGCCATTGTACCGAGCACCAGCGCAGTTATCCACATGCAGGTGCGCGAAGGGTGGCGATAAATCAGCAGCTTAGTGACCAAAATGGCCTTTCAGAACTGTGAATAAGCTCTGTGGATAACCGCGCCTGAGGTCTTTGCACAAGTGGGGGCTGAAATCGGTGGATAACTCACCTGTGGATAACCATCGTTTTGATCCACAGGTTTTCCGAGCATTCAACACAGCCGCAGCACGTCTTCTCGACAAGGTTTCAGATCTCTGTACATAACGTATATTAAGGCCTGTAGCATTTTATCCACAGAAATACTCCGCTTAAGTTCTATAAGTTTTACAGAAAAGCTTTAAATAATTCCTCTCTCTTTTTTTATGTTTAAGCACGTGTTGGTTCGCGAACCTTGGCTTACCGGTCAGCGGGTGTGATTTTCCGTCTATAAGGAAAACCTGGTTGGAAATTGACCTGTGGCCCTGCTTTCTCTAGAATCGCCGGTCTCTTAAAACGGGGGCCATTCCGGCCCGTTGTGGACGAACCAGGTAACACGCCATGAAACGTACTTTCCAACCAAGCACCATCAAGCGCGCTCGCACTCACGGTTTCCGTGCCCGTATGGCTACCAAGAACGGTCGTGCCGTTCTGTCGCGTCGCCGTGCCAAAGGCCGTAAGCGTCTGGCAGTTTGATTTTTCGGCACTGGTGGTGAGTCAGGACTTCAGTCGGGAAAAGCGTCTGCTTATCCCCCGACACTTCAAAGCGGTCTTCGACTCCCCAACCGGCAAGGTTCCAGGGAAAAACCTGCTGCTCCTTGCCCGCGAGAACGGTCTGGATCACCCCCGCCTGGGGCTTGTGATCGGGAAAAAGAGCGTCAAGCTCTCCGTTCAACGCAATCGCCTGAAACGCCTGATGCGCGATTCGTTTCGCCTGAACCAGCACTTGCTTGCAGGTTGGGATATCGTGATCGTCGCGCGCAAAGGGTTGGGCGAGATTGAAAACCCAGAATTGCACCAACATTTTGGCAAGCTCTGGAAGCGCCTCGCACGCAGTCGGCCCGCTCCAGTGGTGAACACCGACTCTGTGGGGGTAGACAGTCAAGATGCGTAAACTGGCGCTCGTTCCGATCCAGTTTTACCGTTATGCCATTAGTCCACTGATGGCCAGCCACTGTCGTTTCTACCCCAGTTGCTCCTGCTATGCGCTAGAAGCCATCGAAAACCATGGCCTTCTACGCGGTGGGTGGCTAACCGTTCGTCGCCTGGGGCGTTGTCATCCGTGGAATGCCGGCGGTTTTGACCCGGTTCCGCCAGCTCCCTCTTCCCGTTCTTCTTCGATAGCCGAGTAATCATGGATATTAAACGCACGATCCTGATCGTCGCCCTGGCAATCGTGTCCTACGTTCTGGTCCTTAATTGGAACCAGGACTACGGCCAAGCTGCCCTGCCGACTCAGAATACTGCTGCCAGCAATGTTGCCCCGGCCCTGCCGGACACTGCGCAGGCCGGCAACACTGGCGCCAGCGCCGATGTGCCGAGCGCCAACGCTGAATCCAGCCCTGCCGAGCTGGCTCCGGTTGCAGTCAGCAAGGACCTGATTCGCGTCAAGACTGATGTCCTGGACCTGGCTATCGATCCAAACGGCGGTGATATCGCTCAGCTGATGCTGCCGAAGTATCCGCGTCGTCAAGATCATCCGGATATTCCGTTCCAGTTGTTCGACAACGGCGGCGAGCGTACCTACCTGGCCCAAAGTGGCCTGACCGGCGTCAACGGTCCGGATGCGCGCCCAACCGGCCGCCCCCTGTATGCCGCTGATCAGAAAACGTACCAGCTGGCTGATGGCCAGGACCAAATGGTTGTCGACCTGAAGTTCAGCGACAACGGCGTCAACTACATCAAGCGCTTTACCTTCAAGCGCGGTGAGTACGACCTGACCGTTACCTACCTGATCGACAACCAGAGCGCACAGCCCTGGACCGGTAACCTGTTCGCGCAACTCAAGCGCGACGCGAGCTCGGATCCATCCTCGAGCACCGCTACAGGTACCGCGACTTACCTCGGCGCAGCCCTGTGGACAAGTTCGGAGCCCTATAAAAAAGTGTCGATGAAAGACATCGACAAGGGAAATCTGAAAGAAAATGTTTCCGGTGGCTGGGTAGCCTGGCTGCAGCACTACTTCGTTACCGCCTGGATTCCAAACAAGTCTGACAACAACATCGTTCAGACCCGTAAGGACAGCCAGGGCAACTACATCATTGGCTTCACTGGCCCGGCGCTGAACGTAGCGGCTGGCGCCAAAGGCGAAACCAGCACCGTGCTGTACGCCGGTCCCAAGATTCAGGAGAAGCTCAAAGAGTTGTCCCCAGGTCTGGAACTGACCGTCGACTACGGCATCCTGTGGTTCATCGCACAGCCTATTTTCTGGTTGCTGCAACATATCCACAGCCTACTCGGCAACTGGGGCTGGTCGATCATCGTCCTGACCATGCTGATCAAGCTGCTGTTCTTCCCGCTGTCGGCCGCCAGCTACAAATCGATGGCACGTATGCGCGCCGTGGCTCCGAAACTTGCAGCCCTGAAAGAACAACATGGTGATGACCGGCAGAAAATGTCGCAGGCCATGATGGAGCTATACAAGAAAGAGAAGATCAACCCGCTGGGTGGCTGCTTGCCAATCCTGGTGCAGATGCCGGTCTTCCTCTCGCTGTATTGGGTTCTGCTGGAAAGCGTCGAGATGCGTCAGGCACCATGGATGTTCTGGATCACTGACCTGTCGATCAAGGATCCGTTCTTCATCCTGCCGATCATCATGGGTGCAACCATGTTCATCCAGCAGCAGTTGAACCCGACTCCGCCGGATCCGATGCAGGCCAAGGTGATGAAGCTGATGCCAATCATCTTCACCTTCTTCTTCCTGTGGTTCCCTGCAGGTCTGGTGCTGTACTGGGTTGTGAACAACTGCCTGTCGATCGCACAGCAGTGGTACATCACTCGCAGTATCGAAAAGGCTACCAGTAAAGCCGCTGCTTAACGGGTTAGTCAGCTAACCTGTGGACAAACGCCCCCTCGTGGGGCGTTTTGCTATCTGTCGTTTTTGTTGTGAGGCTTCGAACATGAACACTGTGCGTGAAACCATTGCCGCCATCGCTACCGCCCAGGGACGTGGGGGAGTGGGGATCGTGCGGCTTTCCGGCCCCCTGGCAAAGCAGGCCGGGCTGGCTATCTGTGGTCGTGAATTGACGCCACGCCATGCCCATTACGGGCCTTTCCGGGCTGAAGACGGCCTGGTTCTGGACGAAGGAATTGCCCTGTTCTTCCCCGGACCGAACTCTTTCACCGGTGAAGACGTCCTGGAGCTTCAGGGCCACGGTGGTCCGGTGGTGTTGGATATGCTCCTGCAGCGCTGTGTACAACTGGGTTGTCGCCTGGCCCGGCCGGGCGAGTTCAGCGAGCGGGCATTCCTCAATGACAAACTCGACCTCGCCCAGGCCGAAGCGATTGCAGACCTGATCGAGGCCAGTTCTGCACAAGCTGCGCGCAATGCCTTGCGCTCGTTGCAGGGTGAGTTCTCCCGTCGAGTGGATAACCTCACCGAGAAACTGATCAGCTTGCGCATCTACGTGGAAGCGGCAATCGACTTCCCGGAAGAAGAAATCGACTTCCTCGCCGACGGCCACGTGTTGAGCATGCTCGATGACGTGCGCGCCAATTTATCCACAGTGCAGCGTGAAGCCGGGCAGGGCGCTTTGCTGCGGGATGGCATGACCGTGGTCATCGCCGGGCGTCCGAATGCCGGCAAGTCCAGTTTGCTCAACGTCCTGGCCGGGCGTGAAGCGGCCATCGTCACCGACATCGCCGGCACCACCCGGGATATTCTGCGTGAACATATCCACATCGATGGCATGCCCCTGCATGTCGTTGATACCGCAGGCCTGCGGGACACCGATGACCATGTGGAAAAAATCGGCGTGGAGCGTGCACTCAAGGCAATCACTGAAGCCGATCGGGTGCTGCTGGTGGTCGATTCGACGGCGCCCGAAGCCAGCGACCCCTTTGCCTTGTGGCCAGAGTTCCTCGATCTGCGTCCGGATCCTGCCAAGGTCACGCTGATCCGCAACAAGGCTGACCTGAGTGGCGAGACTATTGCCATGGAACAGAGTGAGGATGGCCACGTGACCATTACCCTCAGTGCCAAGGACACGGACATGGGGCTTGAGCTGCTGCGCGAGCACCTCAAGGCCTGCATGGGTTACGAGCAGACCGCCGAAAGCAGCTTCAGTGCGCGCAGAAGGCACCTGGAAGCGCTTCGTCAGGCCAGTGCACACCTTGAGCATGGTCGGGCCCAGTTGACCCTGGCCGGTGCTGGGGAGCTGCTGGCCGAAGACCTGCGCCAGGCCCAGCAGGCCCTGGGTGAGATCACCGGCGCCTTCAGTTCCGACGACCTGCTGGGTCGAATTTTCTCCAGCTTCTGCATCGGCAAGTAAGCGTCGTTATTCACAGCCGGGCCTGCAACGGGCCCGGCTGACGCACTTTTATCCCCTGACTCCCTTCTATTCAGGACAGCGACTGCGCTCGTCCTGTCTTCTCACGCGCCTGCCTTTCCACATTTCTGTGCAATAAGCCCTGTGGAAAACTCGCCTTCAGCTCCGTTGATAACTGGCCTTCAAAACTGAAGATAACTGCGCCTGTGGGTAAGTAGGGCTTTCATCCACAGGCTTAAAGCGCTTATCCATAGCACTCATGGCCACTAGACCACAGGGTTTTGAATCGCTGTACATACAGTAAATAAAGGCCTGTAGAGATCTATCCACAGAACAGGTGGTGCATAAGAATAAACATAAAAACAAAGCTTTAATAAATTTCTCTCTCTTTATTTCTATTGTTCGCCACTCATCCACAGCCTGGTTAAATTTTGTGCAAAAGGTTCCTTTAGAGGGGGGTAAGTCCCTATACTTGTGCGTTATTCCTATCTATTCCCGAAACAGGCACGAGGTGCGTGGTGGATTTCCCTTCCCGTTTTGAAGTGATCGTCATCGGCGGCGGCCATGCCGGTACCGAGGCTGCGCTTGCGTCTGCACGCATGGGCGTAAAAACCCTGCTGTTGACCCATAACGTGGAAACCCTCGGTCATATGAGTTGCAACCCGGCCATCGGTGGTATCGGAAAGAGCCACCTGGTCAAGGAAATCGATGCGCTCGGCGGTGCCATGGCACTGGCCACTGACAAGAGCGGTATCCAGTTCCGTGTATTGAATAACCGCAAAGGCCCAGCTGTGCGCGCTACTCGCGCACAGGCCGACCGCGCCATCTACAAGGCAGTGGTGCGCGAGATTCTTGAGAACCAACCCAACCTGTGGATATTCCAGCAGTCCTGCGATGACCTGATCGTCGAGCAAGACCAAGTCCGCGGCGTGGTCACCCAAATGGGCCTGCGGTTCATGGCCGACTCAGTGGTGCTGACTACCGGGACTTTCCTGGGCGGACTTATCCACATTGGTCTGCAAAACTACTCCGGCGGCCGCGCCGGAGATCCGCCTGCCATCGCCCTGGCCCATCGCCTGCGTGAATTGCCGCTGCGTGTCGGGCGCCTGAAAACCGGTACCCCTCCGCGCATCGATGGTCGTTCTGTGGATTTCTCGGTGATGACCGAGCAGCCAGGCGATACGCCGATCCCGGTGATGTCGTTCATGGGCGACAAGGCCATGCATCCGCGTCAGGTCAGTTGCTGGATTACCCATACCAATGCCCGTACCCACGAGATCATTGCGTCGAACCTCGATCGTTCGCCGATGTACTCCGGGGTGATCGAAGGTATTGGTCCTCGGTACTGCCCGTCGATCGAAGACAAGATTCACCGCTTTGCCGACAAGGAAAGCCACCAGGTGTTCATCGAGCCCGAAGGGCTGAATACCCACGAGCTGTACCCGAACGGGATATCCACATCCTTGCCGTTCGATGTGCAGTTGGAGATCGTCCGTTCGATCCGCGGTATGGAAAACGCGCACATCGTGCGCCCCGGCTACGCCATCGAGTACGACTATTTCGATCCGCGTGACCTCAAGTACAGCCTGGAAACCAAGGTCATCGGCGGTCTGTTCTTCGCCGGGCAGATCAACGGCACCACCGGCTACGAAGAAGCCGGTGCTCAAGGCCTGTTGGCCGGGACCAACGCCGCACTGCGCGCCCAGGGCCGCGAAAGCTGGTGTCCACGCCGCGACGAGGCGTACATCGGTGTACTGGTCGATGACCTGATTACCCTGGGTACCCAGGAGCCGTACCGCATGTTCACTTCGCGCGCCGAATACCGGTTGATCCTGCGCGAAGACAACGCCGACCTCCGCTTGACCGAAAAAGGCCGTGAACTGGGCTTGATCGATGACCAGCGTTGGGCAGCCTTCAGCGCCAAGCGCGAAGGTATCGAACAGGAAGAGCAGCGCCTGAAATCTACCTGGGTGCGTCCGGATACCGCTCAAGGTCAGGCCATTGCCGAGAAATTCGGCACGCCGTTGAGCCATGAATACAATTTGCTCAACCTGCTGACCCGGCCGGAAATCGACTACGCCGGCCTGATGGAAGTGACCGGTGGTGCCGAAATCAATCCACAGGTCGCCGAGCAGGTCGAGATCAAGACCAAATACGCCGGTTACATCGACCGGCAACAGGAAGAAATCGCCCGCCTGCGTGCCAGCGAAGACACCCGCCTGCCGGAAGATATCGATTACAGCGGTATTTCCGGTCTGTCCAAGGAGATTCAGAGCAAGCTCGGCCAGACCCGGCCGCAGACTCTGGGCCAGGCATCGCGTATCCCGGGTGTGACCCCGGCGGCCATTTCCCTGTTGCTGATTCATCTGAAAAAACGTGGCGCAGGCCGCGAGTTGGAGCAAAGCGCTTGAGTTCTCTGGTCACCCCTCAACACGCCGAAGAGTTGTCCACAGGTGCCCGCCAGCTCGGCGTCGAGCTGAGCGAGGCCCAGCACGCGCAATTGCTGGCCTACCTGGCCTTGCTGATCAAGTGGAACAAGGCATACAACCTGACCGCCGTGCGCAATCCGGACGAAATGGTGTCCCGCCATCTGCTCGACAGTTTGAGTGTCATGCCGTTTATCCACAGCGAGCGTTGGCTCGATGTCGGCAGCGGTGGCGGCATGCCTGGCATTCCGCTGGCTATCCTGCATCCGGACAAACAAGTCACGGTACTCGACAGCAACGGCAAGAAAACCCGCTTCCTGACCCAGGTAAAACTGGAGCTCAAGCTGGACAACCTGCAAGTTATCCACAAGCGGGTCGAGGAGTACCAGCCGCCACTCCCGTTCACTGGAATTGTTTCTCGTGCCTTCAGCAGCATGGAGAACTTCACCAACTGGACGCGCCACCTCGGTGACGACAAGACGCAGTGGCTTGCAATGAAAGGGCTGCATCCTGCCGATGAACTGGTAGCATTGCCGGCAGATTTCAGAGTAGATAGCGAGCAGGCCTTGACCGTTCCGGGTTGCCAAGGCCAACGCCATCTGCTGATACTGCGCCGCACGGCATGACTGGGAACACAAGCAAGAATGGCTAAGGTATTCGCAATCGCGAACCAGAAGGGTGGCGTGGGTAAAACCACCACCTGCATCAATCTCGCAGCATCGCTGGTGGCTACCAAGCGCCGCGTACTGCTGATCGATCTCGATCCACAGGGCAACGCCACCATGGGTAGCGGTGTGGATAAACACGTCCTGGAACACTCGGTCTACGACCTGCTGATCGGGGAGTGCGACCTGGCCCAGGCCATGCATTTCTCCGAACACGGTGGTTACCAACTACTGCCGGCCAACCGCGACCTGACCGCTGCCGAGGTAGTGCTGCTGGAAATGCAGATGAAGGAAAGTCGCCTGCGCACGGCGCTGGCGCCCATTCGCGAGAACTACGACTACATTCTGATCGACTGTCCGCCGTCGCTGTCGATGCTGACCCTCAACGCGCTGGTGGCTGCCGATGGCGTCATCATTCCGATGCAATGTGAATACTTTGCCCTGGAAGGCTTGAGCGACCTTGTGGATAACATCAAGCGCATTGGCGAACGCCTGAACCCGAACCTGAAGGTCGAAGGCCTGCTGCGGACCATGTACGACCCGCGCCTGAGCCTGATCAACGATGTGTCGGCGCAGCTCAAGGAGCACTTTGGCGATCAGCTCTACGACACGGTGATCCCGCGTAACATTCGCCTGGCCGAGGCGCCGAGTTTCGGCATGCCGGCCCTGGCCTACGATAAGCAATCGCGTGGAGCACTGGCTTACCTGGCCCTGGCTGGGGAACTCGTACGCCGTCAGCGCCGTCCATCTCGCACTGCACAAACAACTTAAGGAATCCGCATGGCCGTTAAGAAACGGGGTCTCGGACGTGGGTTGGATGCACTGCTCAGTGGTCCTACCGTCAGCGCGCTCGAAGAGCAGGCTGTAAAGGTCGACCAGAAAGAACTGCAACATCTGCCGCTCGACGTGATTGAGCGCGGCAAGTACCAGCCACGCCGGGACATGGACCCGCAGGCACTCGAAGAACTGGCCCAGTCGATCAAGAGCCAGGGCGTAATGCAACCTATCGTGGTCCGTCCGATTGCCGAGAACCGCTACGAGATCATCGCGGGTGAACGTCGCTGGCGCGCCAGCCAGCAGGCCGGTATGGAAACCATCCCTGCCATGGTTCGCGATGTGCCCGATGAAGCGGCCATCGCCATGGCCCTGATCGAGAACATCCAGCGCGAAGACCTCAACCCGGTGGAAGAGGCCATCGCCCTGCAGCGTCTGCAGCAGGAATTCCAGCTGACCCAGCAACAGGTCGCCGATGCCGTGGGCAAGTCGCGGGTGACCGTAGCCAACCTGCTGCGTCTGATCTCGCTGCCTGAGGTGATCAAGACCATGTTGTCCCATGGGGACCTGGAGATGGGCCATGCTCGGGCATTGCTCGGTTTGCCGGATGAACAACAGGTCGATGGGGCGCGTCATGTTGTCGCACGTGGACTGACCGTGCGCCAGACCGAAGCACTGGTTCGCCAGTGGCTCAATGGCAAGCCAGAGCCTGTCGAACCCTCCAAGCCTGACCCGGACATCACTCGCCTTGAACAGCGTCTGGCAGAGCGTTTGGGCTCGTCAGTACAGATACGCCACGGCAACAAGGGCAAAGGCCAACTAGTTATCCGTTACAACTCGTTAGATGAGTTGCAAGGTGTGCTAGCACACATCCGCTGAAACAATTCCTTTTGTAGCGCGTAGTCGGAAATCACTACCCGGCAGTTGAATAGGGGTTAAACCGCCCCTATACTCTGCGCGCATTTTGTCGGCACAAATTATGCCAAGTCATTGCTGACTGGTTGGTCGACTTTCGAGGAGCAGTTGTGATGGAAACCCGCACGCCAAACCGCCTGCCTTTCCATCGCTGGGCGGTTTTTCCGGTACTGTTGGCTCAATGTGTCGTGTTTCTGTTGGCAACTTTGGCGTTGTGGCAGTGGCACGGGGCGGTCAGTGGATATTCAGCACTCTGCGGAGGACTGATTGCCTGGCTGCCAAATGTGTATTTCGCCTGGAAGGCTTTTCGTTACACGGGGGCCAGGGCAGCGCAGGCAATCGTCAAGTCGTTTTACGCAGGCGAAGCAGGCAAATTGATTTTGACGGCAGTGCTTTTCGCACTGACGTTTGCAGGAGTGAAGCCATTGGCGCCGTTAGCAGTCTTCGGTGTCTTTCTGCTGACCCAGTTGGTCAGCTGGTTCGCGCCCCTGCTGATGAATATAAGACTTTCGAGACCTTAGGGCGTTTGAGGCAACCATGGCAGCAGAAACCGCTTCGGGCTATATCCAGCACCACTTGCAGAACCTGACCTTCGGTCAACTACCAGACGGCGGTTGGGGCTTTGCCCATTCCGCAGCAGAAGCCAAAGCAATGGGCTTCTGGGCTTTCCACCTGGATACCCTGGGTTGGTCGGTCGCACTGGGTCTGCTTTTCGTATTCCTGTTCCGCATGGCAGCCAAGAAGGCAACTTCCGGCCAGCCTGGCGGCCTGCAGAACTTCGTTGAAGTGCTGGTGGAGTTCGTCGACGGCAGCGTCAAGGACAGCTTCCACGGTCGCAGCCCGGTGATCGCCCCACTGGCACTGACCATCTTCGTCTGGGTCTTCCTGATGAACGCCATCGACCTGATCCCGGTCGACTGGATTCCTCAGCTGGCCATCCTGATCTCCGGTGATCCGCACATTCCTTTCCGTGCCGTATCGACCACCGACCCGAACGCGACCCTGGCCATGGCCTTCAGCGTGTTCGCCCTGATCATCTTCTACAGCATCAAGGTCAAGGGTATCGGCGGCTTCCTCGGCGAACTGACCCTGCACCCGTTCGGCAGCAAGAACATCTTCGTTCAGATCCTGCTGATTCCGGTCAACTTCCTGCTCGAATTCGTCACCCTGATCGCCAAGCCGATCTCGCTGGCACTGCGTCTGTTCGGCAACATGTATGCCGGCGAGCTGGTGTTCATCCTGATCGCCGTGATGTTCGGCAGCGGCCTGCTGTGGCTGAGCGGCCTGGGTGTGGTGCTGCAATGGGCGTGGGCTGTGTTCCACATCCTGATCATCACCCTGCAAGCGTTCATCTTCATGATGCTTACCATCGTCTACCTGTCGATGGCTCACGAAGATAACCATTAAGACCGCCTGGCGTGTCTGATGACCCTTCTGCTGGTATGGGGGAGGGTCGAAATCGTCCGCAAGGGCAGCTGTACCAAACGATTTTGTTTTACCGCTTCAAACTAAAAACCTAACCAATACGACGTAAAAGTCGGGAGGAAAGATGGAAACTGTAGTTGGTCTTACCGCTATCGCTGTTGCTCTGCTGATCGGCCTGGGTGCTCTGGGTACCGCCATTGGTTTCGGCCTGCTGGGCGGCAAGTTCCTGGAAGGCGCTGCTCGTCAGCCAGAGATGGTTCCAATGCTGCAAGTTAAAATGTTCATCGTTGCCGGTCTGCTCGACGCCGTAACCATGATCGGTGTTGGTATCGCTCTGTTCTTCACCTTCGCTAATCCCTTCGTTGGTCAAATCGCCGGCTAATCACTCGAATTCTCGAGTGGTTTGGTGTGATGGACAAAGAACGAGCGAGGTGTTGGCGTGAACATTAATGCAACCCTGATTGGTCAGTCCGTTGCGTTCTTCATTTTTGTGCTGTTCTGCATGAAGTTCGTGTGGCCTCCGGTCATCGCGGCATTGCAAGAACGTCAGAAGAAGATCGCGGATGGACTGGACGCTGCCAACCGAGCAGCTCGCGACCTGGAGTTGGCCCAAGATAAAGCGGGTCAGCAACTGCGCGAAGCGAAAGCTCAGGCAGCCGAAATCATTGAGCAAGCCAAGAAACGCGGTGCTCAGATCGTCGAGGAAGCCCGTGATCAGGCCCGCGTCGAAGCTGACCGTGTGAAGGCTCAGGCTCAAGCCGAGATCGAGCAGGAAATTAACAGCGTCAAAGACGCGCTGCGCGCCCAAGTGGGTAGCCTGGCCGTTGGCGGTGCTGAAAAGATCCTTGGCGCCACAATCGATCAAAACGCGCATGCGGAGCTGGTTAATAAACTGGCCGCTGAAATTTAAGCGAGGGCGATCATGGCAGAACTGACCACGTTGGCCCGACCTTACGCTAAGGCGGCCTTTGAGCACGCCCAGGCCCATCAGCAACTGGCCAATTGGTCAGCCATGCTCGGCCTGGCTGCTGCAGTGTCGGAAGACGGCACAATGCAGCGCCTGCTCAAGGCCCCGCGACTGACGAGCGCAGAAAAGGCCGCCGCGTTTATTGACGTGTGCGGTGACAAGTTCGATGCACAGGCACAGAATTTCATTCATGTTGCCGCGGAAAACGACCGTCTCCTGCTGTTGCCGGAGATTGCGTCTTTGTTCGAGCTGTACAAGGCCGAGCAAGAAAAATCCGTGGACGTGGAAGTCACTAGTGCTTTTGCGTTGAACCAAGAACAGCAAGACAAACTCGCCAAGGTTCTCAGTGCACGGCTCAGCCGGGAAGTGCGCCTGCATGCGACGGAGGACGCCTCCCTGATCGGTGGTGTCGTGATCCGCGCCGGCGACCTGGTAATCGATGGCTCGGTTCGCGGCAAAATCGCGAAACTGGCCGAAGCATTGAAATCTTGAGTTTGAAGGGGCAGCAGAGCAATGCAGCAACTCAATCCTTCCGAAATTAGTGAAATCATCAAGGGCCGCATCGAGAATCTCGATGTAGCCTCTCAAGCCCGCAACGAAGGTACCGTCGTCAGCGTTTCTGACGGTATCGTGCGGATTCACGGTCTGGCCGACGTTATGTACGGCGAAATGATCGAGTTTCCAGGTGGCGTGTTCGGTATGGCCCTCAACCTGGAGCAAGACTCCGTTGGTGCGGTAGTACTGGGCGCATACGACACCCTCGCTGAAGGCATGAGCGCCAAGTGCACCGGTCGCATCCTCGAAGTTCCAGTTGGTAAGGAACTGCTGGGTCGCGTTGTCGACGCACTGGGTAACCCAATCGACGGCAAAGGCCCACTGGGCAACACCGAGACCGACGCGGTCGAGAAAGTTGCTCCGGGCGTGATCTGGCGTAAGTCGGTAGACCAGCCTGTACAGACTGGCTACAAATCCGTCGACGCCATGATCCCGGTCGGCCGTGGCCAGCGCGAGCTGATCATCGGTGACCGTCAGATCGGTAAGACCGCCATGGCGATCGACGCCATCATTAACCAGAAAGACAGCGGTATTTTCTGTGTTTATGTAGCCGTCGGCCAGAAGCGTTCCACCGTTGCCAACATCGTTCGCAAGCTGGAAGAAAACGGCGCCCTGGCCAACACCATCGTGGTGGTTGCCAGTGCTTCGGAATCCGCCGCACTGCAATTCCTGGCGCCATACGCCGGTTGCACCATGGGCGAGTTCTTCCGTGACCGCGGTGAAGACGCGCTGATCGTATACGATGACCTGTCCAAGCAGGCCGTTGCCTACCGTCAGATCTCCCTGCTGCTGCGCCGTCCACCAGGACGTGAAGCATACCCAGGTGACGTGTTCTATCTCCACTCCCGTCTGCTGGAGCGTGCATCGCGCGTTTCCGAAGAGTACGTCGAGAAGTTCACCAACGGCGCTGTAACTGGCAAGACCGGTTCCCTGACCGCACTGCCGATCATCGAAACCCAGGCTGGCGACGTTTCCGCGTTCGTTCCGACCAACGTGATTTCCATCACCGACGGTCAGATCTTCCTGGAATCGGCCATGTTCAACTCGGGCATCCGTCCTGCAGTTAACGCCGGTGTTTCGGTATCCCGTGTGGGTGGTGCCGCTCAGACCAAGATCATCAAGAAGCTCTCCGGTGGTATCCGTACCGCTCTGGCTCAGTACCGTGAACTGGCGGCATTCGCCCAGTTCGCATCTGACCTGGACGAAGCCACCCGTAAGCAACTCGAACACGGTCAACGTGTTACCGAGCTGATGAAGCAGAAGCAATACGCTCCAATGTCCATCGCGGACATGGCGCTGTCGCTGTATGCCGCTGAGCGTGGGTTCCTGACCGACGTTGAAATCGCCAAAGTCGGCAGCTTCGAACAAGCGCTGATTGCTTACTTCAACCGTGATCACGCCGACCTGATGGCGAAGATCAACGTGAAGGGTGACTTCAACGACGAAATCGACGCTGGCATCAAAGCCGGTATCGAGAAGTTCAAGGCCACCCAAACCTGGTAAGCCGCAGCGGGGGCTTTGCAGCCCCCGCTTGCTAACCTGATAGGTGTTACATGGCAGGCGCAAAAGAGATTCGCAGTAAGATTGCGAGCATCAAAAGCACGCAAAAAATTACCAGCGCCATGGAAAAAGTGGCGGTCAGCAAGATGCGCAAGGCTCAAATGCGCATGGCTGCTAGCCGTCCTTATGCGGAGCGTATCCGCCAGGTAATTGGTCATCTGGCCAACGCCAACCCGGAATACCGCCACCCGTTCATGATCGACCGCCCTGTAAAGCGCGCCGGTTATATCGTGGTGAGCAGTGACCGTGGTCTGTGCGGCGGTTTGAACACCAACCTGTTCAAGGCCCTGGTCAAGGACATGGCGGTCAACCGCGAGCAAGGTATCGAGATCGATCTTTGCGTGGTTGGCAGCAAAGGTGCGGCGTTTTTCCGCAGCTTCGGCGGTAACGTCGTCGCGGCAATCAGCCACCTGGGCGAAGAGCCGTCGATCAATGATCTGATCGGCAGCGTCAAGGTCATGCTGGACGCTTACCTGGATGGTCGTATCGATCGTCTGTCCGTGGTATCGAACAAGTTCATCAATACCATGACGCAAACGCCAACGGTCGAGCAGTTGATTCCGTTGGTAGCAACCCCGGATCAAGAACTCAAGCACCACTGGGACTACCTCTACGAACCTGACGCCAAAGAGCTGCTGGACGGCCTGATGGTGCGTTACGTGGAGTCGCAGGTCTACCAGGCGGTGGTCGAGAACAACGCAGCTGAACAAGCTGCCCGGATGATCGCAATGAAGAACGCCACCGACAACGCCGGTGATCTGATCAGCGAATTGCAGCTGATCTACAACAAGGCGCGTCAGGCTGCGATCACCCAAGAGATCTCGGAAATCGTCGGCGGCGCTGCCGCGGTTTAACGGTTCAAATATTCAGAGGATCCAGCTATGAGTAGCGGACGTATCGTTCAAATCATCGGCGCCGTCATCGACGTGGAATTCCCACGTGACAGCGTTCCGAATGTCTATAGCGCGCTGAAAGTACAAGGCGCGGAAACTACTCTGGAAGTTCAGCAGCAGCTGGGCGACGGCGTAGTTCGTTCCATTGCGATGGGTTCGACCGAAGGCTTGAAGCGCGGTCTGGACGTCGTCGACACCAAGGCTCCCATCTCGGTACCGGTCGGTAAAGCGACCCTGGGCCGTATCATGGACGTCCTGGGCAACCCGATCGACGAAGCTGGCCCGATCGGCGAAGAAGAGCGTTGGGGTATTCACCGCCAAGCGCCTTCCTTCGCTGACCAGGCAGGCGGCAACGACCTGTTGGAAACCGGCATCAAGGTTATCGACCTGGTTTGCCCGTTCGCCAAGGGTGGTAAGGTTGGTCTGTTCGGTGGTGCCGGTGTAGGCAAAACCGTAAACATGATGGAACTGATCCGTAACATCGCCATCGAGCACAGCGGTTATTCCGTGTTCGCCGGTGTGGGTGAGCGTACTCGTGAGGGTAACGATTTCTACCACGAGATGAAGGATTCCAACGTACTGGACAAGGTTGCCCTGGTTTACGGCCAAATGAACGAGCCACCAGGAAACCGTCTGCGCGTAGCGCTGACCGGCCTGACCATGGCCGAGAAGTTCCGTGACGAAGGTAACGACGTTCTGCTGTTCGTCGACAACATCTACCGTTACACCCTGGCCGGTACCGAAGTATCCGCACTGCTGGGCCGTATGCCTTCGGCAGTAGGTTACCAGCCGACCCTGGCTGAAGAGATGGGCGTTCTGCAAGAGCGTATCACTTCGACCAAGGAAGGTTCGATCACCTCGATCCAGGCCGTATACGTACCTGCGGACGACCTGACCGACCCGTCGCCAGCGACCACCTTCGCCCACTTGGACGCCACCGTCGTACTGTCCCGTGACATCGCCTCCCTGGGTATCTACCCAGCGGTCGATCCACTGGACTCGACTTCGCGCCAGCTGGACCCGAACGTGATCGGCAACGAGCACTACGACACCGCTCGCGGCGTCCAGTACGTGCTGCAGCGCTACAAAGAGCTGAAAGACATCATTGCGATCCTGGGTATGGACGAACTGTCCGAATCCGACAAGCAACTGGTATCCCGTGCTCGTAAGATCCAGCGTTTCCTGTCCCAGCCGTTCTTCGTGGCAGAAGTCTTCACCGGTTCTCCAGGCAAATACGTTTCCCTGAAAGACACCATTGCTGGCTTCAGCGGCATCCTCAAAGGTGACTACGACCACCTGCCAGAACAAGCGTTCTACATGGTCGGCGGCATCGAAGAAGCGGTCGAGAAAGCCAAGAAACTGTAATCCCGGCGCCCCGAAAGGGGCGCTAATCAGGTTGAGGCAAGCAGATGGCTATGACAGTCCATTGCGATATCGTCAGCGCGGAAGGAGAGATTTTCTCCGGTCTGGTCGAGATGGTGGTTGCGCACGGTAACCTGGGTGATCTTGGTATCGCTCCAGGCCACGCGCCGCTGATCACTAATCTGAAGCCAGGTCCGATCACGCTGACCAAGCAGGGTGGCGCCCAAGAGGTGTTCTACATCTCTGGTGGTTTCCTCGAGGTCCAGCCGAACATGGTCAAGGTGCTTGCCGATACCGTGCAACGTGCTGCTGACCTGGACGAAGCCCAGGCTCAGGATGCTGTAAAAGCTGCTGAGCAAGCCCTGCACGAAAAGAGCGCGGATTTCGACTACAGTGCCGCCGCTGCACGTCTGGCCGAAGCCGCAGCCCAGCTGCGCACCGTCCAGCAAATGCGCAAGAAGTAATCGGGCATTACGACCGTTCACTTCTGGCGTGATTGAGTTAAAGGGTAGCCTCGGCTACCCTTTTTCTTTTTCTGCAATTTCTTCTTCTGGTCACATCGCTGACCTCCTAGGATTGGTAGCCAGTCAATGTCCCTCGATATCGTTATTCTCGCCGCAGGCCAAGGCACTCGCATGCGCTCGGCGCTGCCCAAGGTACTGCACCCGGTCGCTGGCGACTCCATGCTTGGCCATGTTATCCAAAGCGCCCGCCAGCTTGAGCCCCAGGGTATTCATGTGGTGATCGGGCACGGCGCGGAGCTTGTTCGGGAGCGCCTGGCTGCCGACGATCTGAATTTCGTCCTGCAAGACAAGCAACTGGGTACCGGCCATGCAGTCGCCCAGGCCCTGCCAGCACTGACCGCCGATACCGTACTGATCCTCTATGGCGATGTACCGCTGATCGAAGTGGATACCCTCAAGCGCCTGCTGGCCAAGGTAACCGCCGAACAACTGGGCCTGCTGACCGTCACCCTCGATGACCCGACCGGCTATGGCCGCATCGTTCGCGATGCCCAGGGCCAGGTGGTGGCCATCGTCGAGCACAAAGACGCAAGCGATGCACAAAAAGCCATCCAGGAAGGCAACACGGGCATCCTGGCTGTTCCGGGTGCACGTTTGGCCGAATGGCTGGGGCGCCTGTCGAACAACAATGCCCAGGGCGAGTACTACCTCACCGACGTGATCGCCATGGCCGTTGCCGATGGCCTGGTCGTTGCCACCGAGCAGCCGCTGGACGCGATGGAAGTGCAGGGCGCCAACGACCGTCGCCAGTTGGCTGAGCTGGAGCGTCACTATCAGTTGCGCGAAGGGCGCCGCCTGATGGCCCAGGGCGTGACCCTGCGTGACCCCGCGCGTTTTGATGTACGCGGTGAAGTCACCGTCGGCCGCGACGTGCTGATCGACATCAACGTGATTCTCGAAGGTCGTGTGGTCATCGAAGACAACGTGGTGATCGGCCCGAACTGCGTGATCAAGAACAGTACCCTGCGCAAAGGCGCGATCGTCAAAGCCAATAGCCACCTCGAAGGCGCGATCATGGGTGAAGGTAGCGATGCAGGTCCATTCGCCCGCCTACGTCCAGGCAGCGTGCTGGATGCCCGTGCCCATGTGGGTAACTTCGTCGAACTGAAGAACGCCCACCTCGGTGAAGGCGCCAAGGCCGGCCACCTGGCTTATCTGGGCGATGCCGAGATCGGTGCACGTTCCAACATCGGTGCCGGCACCATCACCTGCAACTACGATGGCGCGAACAAGTTCAAGACCGTCCTGGGCGAAGATGTATTCATCGGTTCCAACAACTCGCTGGTCGCGCCTGTGGATATCGGTGCAGGGGCTACCACTGCGGCCGGTTCCACCATCACCCAGAATGTAGAAGCCAGCCAGCTGGCGGTGGGACGCGCGCGTCAACGCAACATCGACGGCTGGAAGCGGCCGGAGAAGATCAAGAAGAACTGAGTTGTACACAGCTGGACAGAGAGGCCGACTGGATTGTGCATAAGTCGGCCTTTTTTATGGACAGCCTCATCGTGGATGCCCGCTTCCACAGAACTCCCCGCGATAGAGTTATCCACAGAAGAATTTTTTCGCATCCCCGCTTGACGCATTTCCTGCTTTAGGTTTTGATTGGCACTGTTATCTTTCGAAACGAAACTTAAAGGCAACATGTCGAAACGAAACACACCTCAACGCCGGCACAACATTCTTGCCTTGCTCAATGAACAGGGCGAGGTGAGCGTCGATGCCCTGGCCAAGCGTTTCGAAACCTCGGAAGTGACCATCCGCAAGGATCTTGCTGCCCTGGAAGCCAATGGTCTGCTGCTGCGTCGCTACGGCGGTGCAGTGACCATGCCTCAGGAACTGATCGCCGATCAAGGCCAACCCGTCTCGCTGTACAAGCAGGCTATCGCCCGGGCGGCAGTCGGACGTATCCGCGAACACGCCCGCATCATCATCGACAGTGGCAGTACCACCGCGGCGATGATTCCCGAGCTGGGCCATCAGCCCGGCCTGGTGGTGATGACCAACTCCCTGAATGTGGCCCGCGCCCTGAGTGAGCTGGAACATGAGCCCGTGCTGTTGATGACCGGTGGCACCTGGGATCCGCATTCCGAATCCTTCCAGGGGCAGGTCGCCGAGCAGGTACTACGCTCTTACGATTTCGACCAGTTGTTTATTGGCGCCGATGGCATCGACCTTGCCCGAGGTACCACAACTTTCAATGAGTTGCTGGGCCTGAGCCGGGTGATGGCCGAGGTGGCACGTGAAGTGATCGTCATGGTCGAGTCTGACAAGGTCGGGCGTAAGATCCCCAACCTCGAGCTGCCCTGGGGCAGCGTGAACACCCTTATTACCGATGAGCGCTTGCCCGTTGAGGCACGTGAACAGATTGAAGCCCGCGGCATCCATGTGATTTGCGCCGCACTCTCCAAGGAGCATGAATAATGTGTGGAATCGTTGGTGCCGTCGCCGAACGTAACATCACTACCATCCTGATCGAAGGTCTCAAGCGCCTGGAATACCGCGGCTACGACAGCGCCGGGCTGGCCGTCTATACCCAGCAAGGCAATCTGGAGCGCCGTCGTCGTATCGGCAAGGTCAGCGAGCTGGAAGCGGCGGTTGCCGCCGAGCCGCTGGCCGGCAACCTGGGCATTGCCCACACCCGTTGGGCAACTCACGGTGCCCCGACCGAAGGTAATGCCCACCCGCATTTCTCAGGTCACGAACTGGCGGTGGTGCACAACGGCATCATCGAGAACCACGAGGAACTGCGTGAGCAGCTCAAGGGCCTGGGCTACGTGTTCAGCTCCCAGACCGACACCGAAGTCATCGTCCACCTGCTGCATCACACCCTCAAGTCCCTGCCGGACCTGGCCGACGCCCTCAAGGCTGCAGTCAAGCAACTGCATGGCGCCTACGGCCTGGCCGTGATCAGCGCGCATCAACCAGATCGTTTGCTGGCCGCCCGTAGCGGTAGCCCGCTGGTCATCGGCCTGGGCCATGGTGAAAACTTCCTGGCTTCCGACCAACTGGCCCTGCGCCAGGTCACCGACCGCTTCATGTATCTGGAAGAAGGCGATATCGCCGAGATCCGCCGTGACCAGGTGACCATCTGGGATGTGGCCGGTACCCAGGTCCAGCGCGAAACCGTGCAGTACCACGAGGGTGCCGAAGCGGCCGACAAGGGCGAATACCGCCACTTCATGCTCAAGGAAATCCACGAGCAGCCAACTGTGGTGCAACGTACCCTGGAAGGGCGCCTGGGCAAGGACCATGTGCTGGTCCAGGCGTTCGGCCCGCAAGCCGCCGAGCTGTTCGCCAAGGTTCGCAATGTACAGATCGTTGCCTGCGGCACCAGCTACCACGCCGGTATGGTTGCCCGTTACTGGCTGGAGAGCCTGGCCGGCATTCCTTGCCAGGTCGAAGTCGCCAGCGAGTTCCGCTACCGCAAGGTGGTAGTGCAGCCCGATACCCTGTTTGTCTCGATCTCCCAGTCTGGTGAAACCGCCGACACCCTGGCCGCGCTGCGCAATGCCAAGGAGTTGGGCTTCCTCGGCAGCCTGGCGATCTGCAACGTTGGCATCAGCTCGTTGGTGCGTGAATCCGACCTGACCTTGCTGACCCAGGCCGGCCCGGAAATCGGAGTGGCCTCGACCAAGGCATTCACCACCCAGTTGGTGTCGCTGATGCTGCTGACCCTGTCCCTGGGCCAGGTGCGTGGCACCCTGGAAGCCGGTGTCGAAGCCGAGCTGGTCGAAGAGCTGCGCCGCCTGCCGGCCCGCCTGGGAGAAGCCCTGGCCATGGACGCGATCGTCGAGAAAACCGCCGAGCTGTTCGCCGACAAGCACCACACCCTGTTCCTTGGTCGTGGCGCTCAGTTCCCGGTCGCGATGGAAGGTGCCTTGAAGCTCAAGGAAATCTCCTACATCCACGCCGAAGCCTATCCTGCCGGTGAGCTCAAGCACGGTCCGCTGGCGCTGGTCGACAGCGACATGCCGGTCGTGACCGTGGCGCCGAACAACGAACTGCTGGAGAAGCTCAAGTCCAACCTGCAGGAAGTACGGGCCCGCGGTGGCGAGCTGATCGTGTTCGCCGATGCACAGGCTGGCATGAGCAATGGCGAAGGTACTCACGTGATCGCTGTGCCGCACATCATCGATGCGCTGGCGCCGATCCTCTACACCATTCCCCTGCAACTGCTGTCGTACTACGTGGCCGTACTCAAGGGCACCGACGTCGACCAGCCGCGTAACCTGGCGAAATCGGTGACCGTGGAATAACCGTCAGGTCATAGCGAATGAAAACTGTCGCGCCCTACCAATCCGCACCTGGCGCCAGGCCGCTCAGGTGCAGCTGCTGGAAGGCGTAGATCCGCGGCAGTTTTTATTAGCTAGTGCCTGGAGGCCGAGCGCTAGCGTCTTTGGCGTCGGATGCCAAATAGCGTGGCGCCTTTGAGCGATTCAAGGCGTGTTTTCCCTGCCAGATTGTTTCGTGGAAAGCGAATAGCTCACCTCGACCAGAACAATAAAAAGGGAAAAGCATGATGCCTCCATACCTGCTTTCAGTGCTCTTGGCGGCACTCGGCGGTTCGGCTATCGCGGCACCGGATGAAGACAAGCTGGGCAAGGCCCAAGGTTATCCGGCCGGTACGGCCGAAACCTGGTTCACCAACGAGTCGGTACGCGTTGGGACCTTTACCTCCCAGGGAGAAATCCCAGGCATTTTCGCCGGCAAATCCAATGTGCTGGCTGCAAGTGACACGCCGATGCCTCTGCTTCGCAGTGACCGTGAGCCTTCAATCCGTTGGGATGCGGATCAACTGCAAAACCTGACGGTAGACGATTACCTGGCGCGCCAGCGCGTCATGGGGTTGTTGATTGTCAAAGATGGTGTGGTCCAGGTAGAGCGGTATCAGTATGACCGCAAACCTTCGCAACGCTTCCTGTCCAATTCGATGGCAAAGTCGATTACGTCGCTCGCAATCGGCATTGCAGTGCAGGAAGGGAAGATCCACTCACTAGATGATCGCGCCGATCGCTATGCCCCTGAACTGGCGGGTACGTTGTACGGCGAAACGACGATTCGCAATCTGTTGCGGATGGGCTCTGGCGTGCGATTCACCGAGCGCTATGACGGTCAGGATGATCGAGCGCGTTACATCCAGGCTCTCACCCGTGATGGCATGCAGGCGGCGGCCAGGAACATGACGGAGCGCGAGGCGCCACAAGGGTCGCGTTTCTCATACAGCAGCGCCGAAACCGACATGCTTGGCATCGTTTTGCGCGGGGCTACCGGCATGACGCTCAGCGAATACTTGACCCCGCGACTCTGGCAACCCATCGGTGCCGAAACCTCGGCGTTGTGGCGTGCCGATAAAACCGGACTGGAGCGCGCCTCTACAAGCTTCAATGCGACATTGAGAGATTACGCTCGCCTGGCCATCGTTCTGGCCAATGATGGGGTGCGGCCCGACGACCCACAACGCAAGCAGATCATTCCCCGAGACTACCTTCTCGACGCAACGGATTGGCACAAAGTCCCGCAGGCGTTTCAACCAGGAAAGGCCACTGGCTCTTACGGCTATGGCTATCAGATCTGGCTTTCTCCGGGCGAGAAACGACGCTTCCTGCTGTTGGGTGTGTTTGGACAAATGATTTTCATCGACCCGGAACTCAAACTGGTCATGGTCCAGACGAGCGCCGCCGCCGAGGCCAAGCCTGCTCGGTTGTTCAAGGACGCCAATGCACTGTGGCGAGGCGTGGTTCAGCAGTACGGCAACTGGTAGCGGGTCCACAGCTGTCCTGTTTTGGCCTACCTCGATGGTGCGACCCGATGGCCGATCATGGTTTCAATCAAACCCAGACAGTGCGTGACCTGCGGCGAGTTATCCCCAGCCCGACGACTGAGAATGATCGGTGAAACCGCCGCCGACTCACTCAGCGGTGCATACACGATGTCGTCGCGATGCTGGCGCTGCACCGAGGCGGGCACCAGTGTTATCCCCAGGCCCGCGGCAACCAGGCCGAGGGCGGTCTGCAGCTCGTTGGTCCACTGGATAACCTGCACGCTCAGGCCCTGGTTGGTGAACAAGGCCATGATGTGGTCGGCATAGCTTGGGCGCGGCGTGACGGGGTAGAGCACAAAGGGTTCGAAAGCCAGGCGCACGAGGTCGATTGGCCGGCCGATCAGCGGATGTCCACAGGGCAAGGCGACCACCAGCGGCTCTTCGCGCAGCACGTGCTGGTCGATGGCCGGGTCCTTGATGTGGATGCGGCCAAAGCCGATATCGATGCGTCCTGCCTTCAGGGCCTCGACCTGTTGCAGGGTGATCATTTCCTGAAGGCCAAGCTCCAGTGCTTGCTGATTGCGCAGTTGGCGAATCAGATCAGGGAGCAGGTCGTAGAGCGTCGAGGGTGCAAAGCCGATGCGCAGCCACTGGCGCTCGCTGTTGGCGATACGTCGGGTGCCGTCGCCAATCTGTTCGAGCTGATCCAGCAGCATTGAACTTTGTTCATAAAAGTAGCGCCCGGCCTCGGTCAGGCGCAGTGGGCGGCTGCGCTCCAGCAGTTCGACACCCAAGGTTTCTTCCAGCTGGCGGATCTGCCGGCTCAAGGGCGGTTGGGCAATGTGCAGTTGCTCGGCGGCGCGGGTGAAGTTCAGGGTCTGCGCCAGCACCCGGAAGTAACGCAGATGGCGCAGTTCCATGATACCTCCTGGGTATTGTTGCCCACCCAACAGATATTGGACTGCCTGGCGGGCCTGAAGCAAGCTGGCGTCTTGTGGATAATCAGACCCTGTGGATATCGTCCGCCAAGAACAAGAAGAGGGCAGCCCATGAGCAGCCACCTGTTGAGCGAGCGCAGTTGTGTGTTTGAGCGCGCCGATCCTCACGCCGTGTCCGAGTACGTCAATCAGCATGTCGGTGGCCACAGCCTGCGCCTGCCCCGCACGGGCGACCTGCAGGCGAGCATCAACCATCGCAAGTTCGCCAGCCTCGATCTGTGTCGCCTGAGTTACGGCGGCAAGGCGCGGATTACCTCGCCGGCGCTGGGGACGTTGTATCACCTTCAGGTGTTGCTCAGCGGCCACTGCCAATCCAGCTGTCGTGGCAACGAGCACCACTATGTCCCTGGCGAGCTGTTGCTGATCAATCCCGATGATCCTGTGGACCTGACGTACTCAGCCGACTGCGAGAAGTTCATCCTGAAAATGCCGGTTGGCCTGTTGGAGCAGGCTTGCGTCGACCAGCGCTGGCAGGTACCCGAAGGCGGCATCCGCTTTACCAGCGCGCGTCATGTCACGCACGAGCTGGAAGGGTTCATCGGTCTGCTCGGGCTGATCTGCGAAGAAGCCGAGTCCACCCAGTCGTTGCTGCAGGTGCAGGAGCATTACGCACGCATCGTCGCCAGCAAGTTGCTCAGCTTGCTGGGCAACAATGTCCAGCGCAGCGAGCCTGCGCAGCAAACCCATTCATTCGAGCAACTGGCCGCCTATATCGATGCCCATCTGCACCAGGACATCAGTGTCGCGCAATTGATGAACGTAGCGCGGGTGAGCGAGCGTTCCTTGTATTCGCTGTTCGAACGCCATGCAGGCTTGTCGCCGAAGGGGTATGTGCGACAGCGCAAGCTGGAGCGGATTCACGCGGCGCTGCAAGACCCGGCAAGCCCGGTGCGCAATGTCACCGAAATCGCCCTGGACTTCGGTTTCCTGCACCTGGGCCGCTTTGCCGAGAGCTATCGCCAGCGCTTTGGCGAGTTGCCCTCCGTCACCTTCAAACGCTACCGCTGACCCCTGATCGCGCCTTGCGCAAACTGGATATCGATTCGCAGGAAACGGCTATTGGCCCTTTTGCAGTGCTCCTAACCTGAGGCTGCGAACACTGCTCGGCAGGTTCGCCATCCGGTTTCGATAACAACAACAAAAGAGACACGCCTCATGCGAACGATCGATATCAACAGCCTGGTCGATCAGGCGAAGTTCAATGCCTTTCACTGGCGTGTGCTGTTCTGGTGCGCGCTGATCATCATCTTCGATGGCTACGACCTGGTCATCTATGGCGTGGTGCTCCCGGCGCTGATGCAAGAGTGGGGCATGACGCCCTTGCAGGCCGGTGCCCTGGGCAGCTATGCACTGTTCGGCATGATGTTCGGTGCACTGGTATTCGGCCCGTTGTCGGACCGTATCGGCCGCAAGAAAGCCATCACTATTTGCGTGATCCTGTTCAGCGGCTTTACCGTGCTCAACGGCTTTGCCCGCAATCCCACCGAGTTTGGCATCTGCCGCTTTCTGGCCGGGCTGGGTATCGGCGGGGTGATGCCCAACGTGGTGGCGCTGATGAATGAGTACGCCCCCAAGCGCATGCGCAGCACCCTGGTGGCGATCATGTTCAGCGGATACTCGGTGGGCGGCATGCTCTCGGCGGGCCTGGGCATTGTGCTGTTGCCGCGCTTTGGCTGGCAGTCGGTGTTTTACGTGGCAATCATTCCCTTGCTGCTGTTGCCGTTGATTCTGCGTTTTCTGCCCGAGTCCCTGGGGTTTCTGGTTCGCCAGGGGCGTACCGAACAGGCCGGCCAGTTGCTGGCGCGGGTAGAGCCGAGCTACCAGCCTCAGGCGGGTGATCGCTTGGACGTGGTTACCGGTACCGAGGTCGGCGGCTCTGTGCCACAGCTGTTTCGCGAGGGCCGGGCACTGAGCACCTTGATGCTCTGGGTGGCGTTTTTCTGCTGCTTGCTAATGGTCTACGCACTCAATTCCTGGTTGCCCAAACTCATGACCAACGCCGGTTACGGCCTGGGTTCGAGCCTGGCGTTCCTGCTGGTGCTCAACTTCGGTGCGATCTTCGGTGCAGTGGGCGGTGGCTGGATTGGTGACCGCTTCAAGCTCGACCGGGTGTTGGTGGTGTTCTTCGCCGTGGCCGCCCTGTCGATCAGCCTGCTCGGCTTCAAGAGCCCGACACCGGTGCTGTACCTGCTGATCGCCATCGCCGGGGCAACCACCATCGGCACGCAGATTCTGGCCTACGCCTGTGTCGCCCAGTACTACCCGATGGGTATTCGTTCCACGGGCCTGGGGTGGGCCTCGGGTATTGGTCGCAGCGGGGCGATTGTGGGGCCGATCCTGGGCGGCATGCTGCTGGGCATCCAGTTGCCGCTGGCGCTCAACTTCATGGCCTTTGCCGTTCCGGGGGCCGTGGCTGCGGTGGCGATGATGGTGTTTGCCAGCCGGGGTGTGGCGCAGAGCCGAGCCGGGTTGCCGGTTTCGGGTTAAGTCATCGCGGGCAAGCCCGCTCCCACGGTGGTAGGAGTGGGAGCGGGCTTGCCCCGCGATCCAGAACAACAATAAAAAAAGAGCACACCAACCATGAACAACCTCCGCCAAGCCGGGTTGCTGCCCCTGCTCGCCCTGAGTTTTACCACCCAGGCCGCCGAAGCCGATTTCTTCAAGGACTCCACCGCCACCCTGCAAGCTCGCAACTACTACTTCAGCCGCGACTTTTCCGACATCGTCGGCGCCAACCAGCAGTCCAAAGCCGAGGAGTGGGGGCAGGGTTTCATCTTCAACTACAAATCCGGTTACACCCCGGGCGTCGTCGGCATAGGTGTCGATGCCATCGGCTTGCTCGGGCTCAAGCTCGACAGCAGTCCGGATCGTACCGGCACCGGCCTGCTGCCGGTCCAGGACGATGGCCGCGCGGCCGATGAGTACAGCCGGCTCGGGGCGACCTTGAAGCTGCGTTACTCGAAAACCGAGCTCAAGGTCGGTGAGCTGCAGACCAACCTGCCGATCCTGCAATACAACGACTCCCGCCTGCTGCCGCCGACGTATCAGGGCGTCAGCATCACTTCGGCCGAGATCAGCGGCCTCACCCTGCAGGCCGGGCACTTGAGTTCCACCAGCCTGCGCAATGAAGCGGGTGACGAAAAGTTGATCGCAATGCTCGGGCATCTGCCGCAGCGCCAAGCCGAGAGCGATGCCTTCAACTTCGTCGGTGGCGACTACAGCTTCAACGCCAGCCGCAGCACCTTGAGTCTCTGGTATGGACGCCTGGAGGATATCTACCAGCAAGGATTCGTCGGTCTCAAGCACAGCGAGCCGGTGGGCGATTGGGTGCTGGGCGCCAACCTTGGTTACTTCACCGCCAGTGAGCAGGGGGAAAGCCGCATCGGCGATATCGACAACCAGGCGTTTTATTCGCTGCTGTCGGCCAGACGGGGCGGGCATACCTTCAGCGTGGGCTACCAGGGGATCTATGGCGAGAACGCGTTCCCCAGAGTGTTTCCGAACATTTCACCGCTGGGCAACGAAGTGCCGACTTACGAGTTCTCTTATGCCGATGAACGTTCGTGGCAGGTGCGCTACGACTACGATTTCGTGGCCATGGGCATACCGGGGCTGACGGCGACCGTGCGCTATCTCAAAGGCGACAATGTCGACACCGGGCTCGGCTTCGAGGGCAAGGAGCACGAGCGCGACCTGGACCTGGGGTACGCGGTGCAGAGCGGGGTGTTCAAGGGATTGGGGGTGCGATTGCGCAATGCCGTGGCGCGGTCGAACTACCGCTCGGACATCGATGAAAATCGGCTGATCCTGACGTACACCTGGAGTCTGTTGTAGGAGCGGGCTTGCCCCGCGATCGCTTCACCGTCCATCCCCAGGCTGGGCCACTGAGCAGAGGATCGCTTAGACTGACCGGACAACTACAACGAGTGTCCTGGTATGGAGAGTCCCCTGCTCAGTGAGCGCAGCCGGGTTTTCGAGCGTGCCGATCCTCATGCCGTATCGACCTATGTCAATCAGCATGTGGGGGTGCACCACATCCGATTGCCGCGCTACGGGCATCCCGAGGCGTGCCTCGACCACCGCAAATTTGCCAGCCTCGATCTGTGCCGGATCAGCTATGGCGGCGAAGTGCGGGTGATGTCGGCAGCCCTGGAAAACGTCTTTCACCTGCAGATCCTGCTGCGTGGCCATTGCCTGTGGCGGCGCGGGCGTGCCGAGCGTTTGCTCGGGCCAGGCGAGCTGCTGCTGATCAACCCGGACGAACCGGTCGACCTTGCCTATTCGGCCGACTGCGAGAAATTCATCCTCAAGCTGCCTAACCGCTTGCTCGAAAGCGTCTGTGACGAACAACGCTGGCAACGACCCAGCGAAGGCGTGCGGTTCATCCAGAACCATTACCAGTTGCTGGCGCTGGAAGGGTTCTCCGGTTTGCTGGCCATGGTCTGCCATGAAGCCGAAGCCAGCGAGCCATTGCTGCGGGTGCAGGAGCACTACAGCCAGATCGTCGCCAGCAAGCTGCTGACCCTGATGCCGACCAACGTCAGCCGCGAGGCGCTGGGTGGGCAAACGTCGTCGTTCGAGCGCATCGCCGAGTACATCGAGACGAATCTGAAGCAGGACATCTGCAGTGAACAACTGGCCCGCCAGGCCAGCATGAGCCTGCGCTCGCTCTACATTCTGTTCGAACGCAACGCCGGCACCACGCCCAAGATCTACATCCGCGATAAAAAACTCGAGCGCATCCGCGCCAGCCTCAGCGACCCGCAGTGTACGGTGCGCAATATCACCGAACTTGCCATGGACTACGGCTTCGTCCACCTGGGCCGTTTCTCGGAAAACTACAAGTCGCTGTTCGGCGAACTCCCCTCCGATACCCTCAAGCGTCGCTCCTGACACTTTGCAGAAAACGGATAAAGGTCTGCACAAAGCGGATATTTGCCGTGCCCTTCGCTCCCTAACCTGACATGGCCTGAACACAATAACAACGGAGGCCCCGGCCATGTCCCTGGGATTCGATTACCTTAATTCCCTGCTTGAAGAAGATCAGGAGAAGGGCGTCTTTCGCTGCAAGCGCGAGATGTTCACCGACCCCCGTCTGTTCGATCTGGAAATGAAACACATCTTCGAAGGCAACTGGTTGTACCTTGCCCACGAGAGCCAGATTCCCGAAAAGAACGACTTTCTCACCACCACCATGGGGCGCCAGCCGATCTTTATCGCGCGCAACAAGGATGGGGTGCTCAATGCCTTCCTCAATGCCTGCAGCCACCGCGGTGCGATGCTCTGCCGGCACAAGAGCGGAAACCGCTCCTCCTACACTTGCCCGTTCCACGGCTGGACCTTCAACAACTCCGGCAAGTTGCTCAAGGTCAAGGACCCGGTCGATGCCGGCTACCCGGCCAGCTTCAACTGCGAAGGCTCCCACGACCTGACCAAAGTCGCTCGTTTCGAGTCTTACCGCGGCTTCCTGTTCGGCAGCCTGAACCCGGACGTGGTGCCACTGGTGGAGCACCTGGGCGAGTCGGCCAAGATCATCGACATGATCGTCGACCAGTCGCCTGAAGGCCTGGAAGTGCTGCGCGGCTCGTCGTCCTACATCTACGAAGGCAACTGGAAGCTGACCGCAGAGAACGGCGCCGACGGGTATCACGTCAGTGCCGTGCACTGGAACTACGCTGCCACCCAGAACCAGCGCAAGCAGCGCGAAGCCGGCGATGAAGTCAAAACGATGAGTGCCGGCGGCTGGGCCAAGAGCGGGGGTGGCTTCTACTCCTTCGACAAAGGCCACCTGCTGCTGTGGACCCGCTGGGCCAACCCGGAGGACCGTCCGCTGTTCGAGCGTCGCGACGAACTGGCTGCCGACTTCGGCCAGGCTCGTGCCAACTGGATGATCGAGAACTCGCGCAATCTGTGCCTGTACCCGAACGTGTACCTGATGGACCAGTTCAGCTCGCAGATCCGCATTGCCCGGCCAATTGCCGTGGACAAGACCGAGATCACCATCTACTGCATCGCGCCCAAGGGCGAGAGTGCCGAAGCCCGTGCCCAACGTATTCGCCAGTACGAGGATTTCTTCAACGTCAGTGGCATGGCCACTCCGGACGACCTGGAAGAATTCCGCTCCTGCCAGATGGGCTACCAGGGTGGGCGCGGCTGGAACGATATGTCCCGTGGCGCCACGCACTGGGTTGAAGGTGCCGACGCGGCCGCCCAGGAAATCGACCTGCATCCGCAACTGAGCGGTGTGCGCACTGAAGATGAAGGCCTGTTCGTGCTGCAACACAAGTACTGGCAGGAAACCATGCTCAAGGCGCTTGCCGCCGACCAGCAGCTGATCCCCGTGGAGGCCGTGCAATGAGCATTTCCTTCGAGCAAGTACGCGACTTTCTCTACGAAGAGGCGCGTTACCTGGACGACAGCCAATGGGACCAGTGGCTGGAGTGCTACGCCAGCGATGCGACCTTCTGGATGCCGGCCTGGGACGACAACGACCAGCTCACCGAAGACCCGCAACGGGAAATTTCGCTGATCTGGTACGGCAACCGAGGCGGCCTGGAAGACCGGGTATTTCGCATCAAGACCGAACGCTCCAGTGCGACCATGCCCGATACCCGGACCTCGCACAACATCAGCAACATCGAGCTGCTGGAGCAGGGCGAAGGCCAGTGCAAGGTGCGCTTCAACTGGCACACCCTGAGCTTTCGCTACAAGACCGTGGACAGTCACTTCGGTACCAGTTTCTACACCCTTGATGTGCGCGGCGAGCGGCCGCTGATCAAGGCCAAGAAGGTGGTGCTCAAGAACGACTACGTACGTCAGGTCATCGACGTTTACCACATCTGAATCCAGCTTTTATGCGAGGTGCGCCATGCACAAGATCGCCTTGAATTTCGAGGACGGGGTCACCCGTTTCATCGACGCCACCGCTGACGAAACCGTGGCCGACGCCGCCTACCGCCAGGGTATCAACATCCCGCTGGACTGCCGTGACGGCGCCTGCGGTACCTGCAAATGTTTCGCCGAGGCCGGGCGCTACGACCTGGGCCAGGAATATATCGAAGACGCCTTGAGCGAAGAGGAAGCCGAGCAGGGGTATGTGCTCACCTGCCAGATGCGTGCGCAAAGCGATTGCGTGGTGCGCATTCCGGCATCGTCGCAGGTGTGCAAGACCGAACAGTCCAGCTACCAGGCCAGCATCAGTGCGGTACGCCAGCTTTCGGACAGCACCATTGCCTTGTCGATCAAGGGCGAGGCGCTGAGCCGCCTGGCCTTCCTGCCGGGGCAGTACGTCAACCTTGGCGTACCGGGAAGCGAGCAGACCCGCGCCTATTCCTTCAGCTCGCTGCAGAAGGATGGCGAAGTCAGCTTCCTGATCCGCAACGTGCCGGGTGGCCTGATGAGCAGCTTCCTCACCGGCCTTGCCAAGGCCGGCGACAGCATGACCCTGGCCGGCCCCTTGGGCAGTTTCTACTTGCGCGAAATTCGTCGGCCACTGCTGCTGCTGGCCGGTGGCACGGGGCTGGCGCCGTTTACCGCGATGCTGGAGAAGATCGCCGAGGAGGGTAGCGAACATCCGCTGCACCTGATCTATGGCGTGACCAACGACTTCGACCTGGTCGAGCTCGACCGCTTGCAGTCCTTTGCCGAGCGCATTGCCAACTTCAGTTTCAGCGCCTGCGTGGCCAACCCCGAGAGCCAGCATCCGCTCAAGGGCTATGTCACCCAGCACATCGAGCCATGCCACCTGAACGAAGGTGATGTCGATGTCTACCTGTGCGGCCCGCCCCCGATGGTCGAGGCGGTCAGCCAGTACATCCGCGAACAGGGCATCACCCCGGCGAACTTCTACTACGAAAAATTCGCTGCCGCCGCTGCCTGAACCCGTTTTTTGGGGCCGGTCGCATCGTGCGGGTACGGTCGGTCCCTTTTTTATTCGAGGTTGTCATGAACAACAGATTCGACAACAAGGTCGCGCTGGTTACCGGCGCGGCGCAGGGGATTGGCCGGCGTTTGTGCGAGCGCATGCTCGAAGAAGGCGCGACCCTGGTGGCGGTGGACCGCTCGGAACTGGTTCACGAACTGCAAGGCGCGGGTGTGCTGACCCTGACAGCCGACCTTGAGCAACACAGTGAGTGCAGCCGGGTTATGGCCGCGGCGGTGGAGCGTTTCGGCCGGCTGGATGTGCTGGTCAACAACGTGGGCGGCACCATCTGGGCCAAGCCGTTCGAGCATTACGAAGCCGCGCAGATCGAGGCTGAAGTCCGTCGCTCGCTGTTCCCCACCTTGTGGTGCTGCCACGCAGCGCTGCCCTACATGCTGGAGCAGGGCAGTGGCGCCATCGTCAACGTGTCGTCGATTGCCACCCGCAGTGTCAACCGCGTGCCGTACGGCGCGGCCAAGGGTGGGGTGAACGCCCTGACGGCCTGCCTGGCGTTCGAAACCGCCGGGCGCGGTGTGCGGGTCAACGCCACCGCACCGGGCGGCACCGAGGCGCCACCTCGCCGGGTGCCGCGCAACAGTGCCGAGCAGAGCGCGCAAGAGAAAGTCTGGTACCAGCAGATAGTCGATCAGACCCTCGACAGCAGCCTGATGAAACGCTACGGCAACCTCGACGAGCAGGTTGGCGCGATCCTCTTCCTGGCCTCCGACGAGGCTTCCTACATCACCGGCACGGTGTTGCCGGTTGGCGGCGGCGACCTTGGTTGAGCGCCCTGGAGAATCCTCGATGAGTCATCCCCTGATTGAACGCATCTCGACCCTGATCGTCGACTTGCCCACCATTCGCCCGCACAAGCTGGCGATGCACACGATGCAAAAGCAGACCCTGGTGATCATCCGCCTGCACTGCTCCGACGGTATCGAAGGCCTGGGCGAGGCCACCACCATCGGTGGTCTGGCCTATGGCAATGAAAGCCCGGAAAGCATCAAGCAGAACATCGACAGCTACTTTGCACCGCTGCTGATCGGCCAGGACGCCAGCAACATCAATGCCGCCATGCAGCGCCTGGACAAGGTGATCAAAGGCAATACCTTCGCCCGCTCCGGCATCGAAAGCGCGTTGCTCGATGCCCAGGGCAAACGCCTTGGCCTGGCCGTCAGCGAACTGCTGGGCGGGCGCGTACGCGACAGCCTGGAAGTGGCCTGGACCCTGGCCAGCGGCGACACCGGCCGCGACATCGCCGAGGCCGAGCAGATGCTCGACCTGCGCCGGCACCGCATCTTCAAGTTGAAGATCGGCGCCAACGACGTGGCCCATGACCTCAAGCATGTGATCGCCATCAAGCGTGCCCTGGGCGAGCGCGCCAGTGTGCGTGTCGACGTCAATCAGTATTGGGACGAGTCCCAGGCGATCCGCGCCTGCCAGGTGCTGGGCGACAACGGTATCGACTTGATCGAGCAACCGATCTCGCGCATCAACCGCGCCGGGCAGATTCGCCTGAACCAGCGCAGCCCGGCACCGATCATGGCCGATGAGTCGATCGAAAGCGTCGAGGATGCCTTCAGCCTGGCCGCCGACGGCGCCGCCAGCATCTTCGCCCTGAAGATCGCCAAGAACGGTGGCCCCCGTGCGGTGCTTCGCACGGCACAGATTGCCGAAGCGGCAGGCATCGCCCTGTACGGCGGCACCATGCTCGAAGGCTCCATCGGCACCCTGGCCGCTGCGCATGCCTTCGTCACCCTCAACCAGCTGACCTGGCACACCGAGCTGTTCGGCCCGTTGCTGCTGACCGAAGAAATCGTGATCGAAGCGCCGGTGTACCGCGACTTCGCCTTGCACGTACCGCGTACCCCAGGCCTGGGCCTGACTTTGGACGAAGAGCGCCTGGCGTTCTTCAGCCGCACCTAAGGAGAGAAGCCATGTTGTTCCACGTGAAAATGACCGTGAACCTGCCCCTGGACATGGACCCGACCAAAGCCGCGCAACTCAAGGCCGACGAGAAGGCGCTGGCCCAGCGCCTGCAGCAAGAAGGCAGCTGGCGCCACTTGTGGCGTATCGCCGGGCACTACGCCAACTACAGCGTGTTCGACCTGCCCAGCGTCGAGGCGCTGCACGACACCCTGATGCAGCTGCCGCTGTTCCCGTACATGGACATCGAGATCGATGGCCTGTGTCGCCACCCGTCATCCATCCACAGCGACGACCGTTGAACGCCAAACGCCGATAACAACAATTCGAGGTACCTGTCATGACCGTGAAAATTGCCCACACTGCCGACGTCCAGAAATTCTTCGAAGAAGTCAGTGGCCTGAACAATGACCTGGGCAGCCCACGCCTGAAGCTGCTGACCAACCGTATCGTCAACGATGTAGCGCGCATCATCGAAGACCTGCAAGTAACTCCCGATGAGTTCTGGAAGGCCGTGGACTACCTCAACCGCTTGGGTAGCCGCCAGGAAGCCGGCCTGCTGGTCGCGGGCCTTGGCGTGGAGCACTACCTGGACCTGCAACTGGATGCCCAGGATGCCGAGGCCGGCATCACCGGCGGTACCCCGCGCACCATCGAAGGGCCGCTGTATGTGGCAGGCGCCCCGATGGCCGAAGGCGAGGTGCGGATGGACGATGGCCTGGACCCAGGTACGGTGATGTTCCTCCAGGGTCGCGTAGTCGATGAGCAGGGTCAGCCGGTGGCCGGTGCGGTGGTGGACCTGTGGCACGCCAATACCCAGGGCACCTACTCCTACTTCGACAGCACCCAATCGGACTTCAACCTGCGCCGACGTATCGTCACCGATGCCGAAGGCCGCTACCGCGCGCGCAGCATCGTGCCGTCGGGCTATGGCTGCCCTGAGGACGGCCCGACCCAGGAGCTGCTCAACCAGCTTGGTCGTCATGGCAATCGCCCGGCGCACATCCACTTCTTCATATCGGCACCGGGGTATCGTCACCTGACCACCCAGATCAACCTGGCGGGCGATGAGTACCTGTGGGATGACTTTGCCTATGCCACCCGAGACGGGCTGATCGGCGAGCTGCGCTTTGTCGAGGATGCCGCGGCGGCCGATGCACGCGGTGTGCAAGGGCGCTTCGCCGAGATGGACTTTGACTTCCAGCTGCTCAGTGCACCCAAGCCTGCGAGTGAGGTACGCAGCAAGCGGCCGCGGGCATTGCAGGACGCTTGATATCCCGGTTGAATCCATTGCGGGGCAAGCCCGCTCCTACGGTAGGAGCGAGCTTGCCCCGCGATGCTCTTTAAGGATGATCAATGAAAACAATAATCCACGACTTCTCCCTTTCCGCCTTGGTCGCCGGCTTCATCGCCACCCTGATTTCCTACGCAGGCCCCTTGGTGATCATTTTCCAGGCCGCCCACAGCGCACAGCTATCGGCGGCCGAGCTGTCTTCGTGGGTGTGGGCCATTTCCATTGGCAGCGGTGTACTGGGAGTGGTACTCAGCCTGCGCTTCAAGGTGCCCGTGGTGATTGCCTGGTCCGCCCCGGGCTCGGCCCTGCTGGTGGCGCTGCTGCCGGATATCGCTTTCGCCGAGGCGGTGGGGGCCTATATCGTCGCCAACCTGGTGATCTTGCTGGTGGGGGTTTCGGGCGCCTTCGACCGCATCGTCAGCAAACTGCCACCGGCCATCTCCGCCGCCATGCTGGCGGGCATTCTGTTCAGTTTTGGTACCGGGCTGTTCGTCTCCCTGAAGTCGCAACCGGTGCTGGTACTGGCGATGTTCGTCACTTACCTGGTGTTCAAGCGCATTGCCCCGCGCTACGCGGTCCTGGCAGTGCTGGTGTGCGGGGTGGGCATCGCCGTGTTCAGTGGCGAAATGAACGGTTCGGCGCTGGTGATCGGCCTTGCCACGCCGGTGTGGACCGCGCCGGTGTTCACCTGGCATGCGCTGTTGAGCATCAGCTTGCCGTTGGTGATGGTGGCGCTGACCGGGCAGTTCGTGCCAGGCATTGCCGTGTTGCGCAACGACGGCTACCGCACACCTGCCAGCCCGATCATCTCCAGCAATGCTCTGGCCAGTGTCCTATTGGCACCTTTTGGTTGCCATGGCCTGAACCTCGCGGCGATTACTGCAGCGATCTGCACGGGCCGCGAAGCCCATGACGATCCGGGAAAGCGCTATTGGGCCGGGGTGTCGGGCGGGGTGCTGTACCTGTTGCTGGGCGTGTTCGGAGCGACCCTGGTGTCGCTATTCACAGCCTTTCCGGCGGCCTTGATTGCGGCGTTGGCGGGGCTGGCATTATTCGGTGCCATCGGTGGCGCACTGGCAGGGGCGATGAGCGTGCCGAGCGATCGCGAAGCTGCGCTTATCACCTTTCTGGTGACGGCCTCGGGCATGTCATTCATGGGCCTGTCGGCAGCGTTCTGGGGGCTGATCTTCGGCCTGTTCGCCCACCTGCTGCTCAACCTGCGGCGACCAGCGCCACAGGCGAGCAGGGCAGGGCTGCGAGCTGACTGAAGTCAGATCTGCATGGCCATGCCTTCGACGTTCATCGCGGCCTGGCGCAAGGCCTCGGAACGGGTCGGGTGCGGGTGGCAGGTAAGGGCGATGTCTTCGGCCGAGGCGGAGAACTCCATGGCCACGCAGAACTCGCCGATCATCTCGCTGACGCTCGGGCCGACCAGGTGCACACCCAGTACTTCGTCGGTCTTGGCATCGGCCAGGACCTTGGCGAAGCCTTCGGTCTCGTGGTTGATCTTGGCCCGGCTGTTGGCGGTGAAGGGGAACTTGCCGACCTTGTATTCACGCCCTTCGGCCTTGAGCTGCTCTTCGGTCTTGCCGACGCTGGCCAGTTCCGGCCGGGTGTAGATCACACCAGGAATCAGGTTGTAGTTGACCTCATGGGGCTTGCCGGCAATCCGCTCGATACAGGCAACTGCTTCGTCCTCGGCCTTGTGCGCGAGCATCGGGCCTGAGGTGACATCGCCAATGACCCAGATTCCTGGCACCGAAGTGCGGTGATGCTCGTTGGCGAGCATGCCGCGCTTGTCGGTTTCCAGCCCGACGCTTTCCAGGCCCAGGCCCTTGGTGTACGGGCGGCGGCCGATGGCGACCAGCACGTAGTCGGCTTCCAGGCTTTCGCTGGCGCCGCCGACGGCAGGCTCGAGGGTCAGGCTGACGGCGTCTGCCGAGGCGCTGGCCTGGGTCACCTTGCTGCCCAGCTTGAAGGTAATGCCTTGTTTGGCGAGCGAGCGTTGCAGGGTCTTGGCGGTTTCTTCATCGGTGCCCGGACAGATGCGGTCCAGGTATTCGATAACGGTGACCTGGCTGCCCAGGCGACGCCATACCGAGCCCAGCTCCAGGCCGATCACCCCGGCACCGATTACCACCAGGTGTTTGGGGACGCCCGGTAGCGAAAGGGCACCGGTGGAGTCGATGATACGCTGGTTGTCGATGGTCACGCCCGGCAGCGGGGTCGGTTCGGAACCGGTGGCGATGACGATGTCTTTGGCCTGCAGTTCGGTGACGCTGCCATCTTCGGCGCTCACATTGACCCGGCCCGGGCCTGCCAGCTGTCCCCAGCCTTTGATCCAGTCGACCTTGTTCTTGCGAAACAGGAACTCGATGCCCTTGGTCAGGCCGGTGACGCTTTCGTCCTTCTGTTTCATCATCTGGGCGAGATTCAGGGTCGGCTTGACCTCGATACCCAGGTTGGCGAATTCGCTGCCTACCGCCGCCTCATAAAGCTCGGAGGCGTGCAGCAGTGCCTTGGATGGCATGCAGCCCACGTTCAGGCAGGTACCACCGAGGGTCGAGCGGCCTTCTACACAGGCCACGCTCAGGCCCAGTTGGCCGGCACGAATAGCGGCGTTGTAGCCGCCCGGACCGCCGCCGATGATCACTACATCATAGGTTTTCATTGTTGTACTCCAGGATGAAGAATCGACAATGGCGCCAAGATTAGTCTGCCGGACGATTGATTGTATACAATTTATCGCGCCTCCCGAGGGTCTGGAACGGGAGCGACAGCGTAAGACTATGGTCGCGATAGGCTGAAAGTTGCAAACTATGAACTACCCTTCTGCGGTGACGTCCGAAGAAAAAAGGAGGGTTCATTTCATGCTTGCGCAACTTCCACCTGTTCTGCAAAGCCTGCGACTACCCCTGCGCCTGAAGCTGTGGGATGGTCATGAATATGATCTGGGGCCAATGCCGCAGGTCACCATTCTGGTCAAGGACCCGCAGCTTATTACCCAACTGACCCATCCGAGCCTGGACGAACTGGGCGCTGCCTTCGTCGAAGGCAAGCTGGAGCTGGAAGGCACCATCAGTGAGGTGATCCGGGTTTGCGACGAACTCAGCGAAGCGCTGCTCAAGGATGAAGTCGACGCCCAGCCGGTGCGTCGGGAGCACGACAAGGCCACCGATGAGGCAGCGATTTCCTATCACTATGACCTGTCCAACGACTTCTACCAGCTGTGGCTGGACAAGGACATGGCCTATTCCTGTGCCTATTTCAAAACCGGCCAGGACACCCTGGAACAGGCCCAGCAGAACAAGTTCGAGCACCTGTGCCGCAAGTTGCGCCTGCAGCAGGGCGACTATCTGCTTGATGTCGGCTGCGGATGGGGTGGGTTGTCACGCTTTGCCGCCCGCGAATTTGGCGCCAAGGTAATGGGCATCACCCTGAGCAAGGAGCAGCTCAAGCTGGGACGGGCACGGGTCAAGGCCGAAGGCCTGCAGGACAAGGTGGACCTGCAGATCCTCGACTACCGCGACATTCCCCAGGATGGCCGTTTCGACAAGGTGGTGAGTGTCGGTATGTTCGAGCACGTGGGCCATGCCAACCTGGCGTTGTACTGCCAGCGCCTGTTCGGTGCGGTGCGCGAAGGTGGCCTGGTGATGAACCATGGCATTACCGCCAAGCATGTGGATGGACGTCCGGTAGGGCGGGGCGCGGGTAATTTCATCGAACGTTACGTGTTTCCCCACGGCGAGCTGCCGCACCTTTCGATGATCTCGGCGGCCATCAGCCATGCCGGGCTTGAGATTGTCGATGTCGAGAGCCTGCGCCTGCACTATGCGCGCACCCTGCAGCACTGGAGTGATCGCCTGGAAAGCCAGCTGGATAAAGCCTCGACGCTGGTGCCGGAGAAAGCCCTGCGGATCTGGCGCCTGTACCTGGCCGGCTGTTCCTATGCCTTCGCCAAGGGGTGGATCAACCTGCACCAGATCCTCGCGGTCAAACCCTTTGCCGACGGCCATCATGACCTGCCGCTGACCCGCGAGGATCTTTACCGCTAGGCGTTCAGAGAATCGGTGAGATCAGCCGGGCGATCCGCATGCCCAACTGTTGCAGGCGGTGAGTGTCTTCACTGTCTTCGGCGGTGATTTCCCGGGCCAGGTCGAAGTCGTGCATGAGCATGGTTTCGACCTGGTCGGCGAAGGTGCGATCCACCGTCAACAGCATCACCTCGAAGTTGAGCCGGAACGACCTGTTGTCCAGGTTGGCGCTACCGATGGCGCTGATTTCGTTGTCGATCAGCACCACCTTCTGATGCAGGAAGCCTGGTCCGTAGCGGAACATCCTCACCCCGGCGCGCACCGCCTCGAACGCGAACAGGCTGGAGGCCGCATACACGATACGGTGGTCGGCGCGTGAAGGCAGGAGGATACGCACATCCACGCCACGCAGCACTGCCAGGCGAAGCGCCGCGAAGACGGCTTCATCAGGAATGAAGTAGGGGCTGGTAATCCACAGGCGCTCGCGCGCCGCGTGAATGGCCTCGACGAAAAACAGCGAGCAGGTTTCCTGCGGGTCGGCCGGGCCACTGGCGAGTACCTGGCAGAGCACGCCGTCTTCAGGGTAGGTGTCGGGCAGAATGAGAGGCGGTAGCTGGCGCGCCGCCCAGAACCAGTCCTCGGCAAACGACTCCTGCAGGCAGGCCAGCACCGGGCCGCTGACCTGCACATGGGTGTCGCGCCAAGGGGAGAGTTTCGGCTTGCCGCCCAGGTATTCATCGCCCACGTTATGTCCACCGACAAAGCCCTGCAGCCCATCGACCACGACGATCTTGCGGTGGTTGCGAAAGTTCACCTGGAAGCGGTTGAACCAGCCCCGACGGGTAGCGAAGGCACGGACGTTCACGCCCCCGTCACGAAGGGCCTGGCTATAGGCGGCGGGCAGGGCATGGCTGCCCACCCGGTCATACAGCACATAGACCTTCACTCCCTCGGCGGCTTTTTTGAGCAGCAGGGTCTGGAGGGATCTTCCCAGGTTGTCGTCATGAATGATGAAGAACTGCACCAGCACAGTGTCGCGGGCGTCGGCGATGGCCGCGAAGATAGCGTCGAAGGTGGCCTTGCCATCGATGAGCAGGCGCACCTGATTATTGGCAAGGCATGGCATCCGACCGAGTTTTGGCATGGCCCGCAGCGCGCCATAGGATTCGGAGTTGCGCGCCGCCAGCGCTTCCTCGACCCAAGGGCGCCAGTTGAGATCGGCCATGGCCACGTGCATTTCACGGTTGGCCTGGCGCCGCGCCTTGATGTAGGCGTCGAAGGTCCGGCTGCCGAATATCAGGTAAGGGATCAAGGTGAAGTAGGGAATGAACAGCAACGAAAGGGCCCAGGCAATGGCACCCTGGGCGGTGCGTACGGTGAGTACCGCATGGGTGGCGGCGATGGCCCCGAGCAGGTGCAGGGCACCGATGAGGTAACCGAAGAAGTAGGGGCTGTGGTAATCCATACGCATCCTGCAGTCCAGAGGCTCGGCCTCTAACAGAGCATGTTCCAGCCCCCCGTTGCAACCCAAAGCCCAAATTGACGTCTAAGCTCTGTTCCAGCTTGGGGCTGGAGTTTCGAGGAGTCATTACATGAAAAGTCGTCTGCCGATGCTCGCACTGGCGTTGGGGCTGTCGAGTCCGTTGGTGCATGCGCAGATGTTGCAACCGGGGTTGTGGGAGCTGACGACCAGCAACATGCAGGTCGATGGCAAGCCGCTGCCAGACATGGGCTTCATGCTCGGCCAATTGAAGAACCTGCCGCCTGAGCAGCGAGCGATGATCGAAGGTGGTCTGGCCCAGCAGGGAATCAGTGTGGCGGGCCAGGGAGTGCGCTCATGCCTTACGCCTGAGCAAGTGAAGACCGACGATATTCCGCTGCAGGATCCGAAGTCGGGCTGTACCCAGAAGATCACCGAGCGTACCGGCAACGTGTGGAAATTCACTTTCAGTTGCCCGAAAGCACAGGGGGCAGGACAGGCTACTTTCCTCAGCGACCGCGAGTTCCTCACTCAGGTCAGCGGTACTTTCAATGCTTCGGGTGTGCAGCAGCAGGGCAGCATGAATACGCGTGCGGTCTGGTTGGGTAATGACTGCGGCACGGTCAAACCGCGCACCTGATCTGCAGTGGCGCTACCAGCACCACTGACTCTCGGCGACTGCATCGTGGGCATGCAGACTTTCTGCATGTTCCACCCGCAGCTTGAAACCGGTCAGCCATTCAAGGCTTTGCAAGGCAAAGTGCAAACGTCGGGCGGCATCCTCACAGAACATCAGGTTCTGACCGTTGGCCAATGCGAAGGCCTGCTCATCGGACCGCTTGACCGCGGTTTGCACGGCCGTGCCTAACGCGGCTTCAGCCTGGTCGATCAGCTCGATGATCAGCAGCTCACCCACTTCTGGCTTCAAGCGCGTCTGTAACTTCGCCACGCTTCGTTGACTGTGTGGCGTTGCAACAATACCTTTTGTGCTACCCAGCCAGCTCAAAACGGTTTCATGGCTCAGCTCGCTTTTCCCGAAATCGATCTGAAATTGCTGTTGAATCAACTGCCTCGCCAAGGCTGCCGAACAGGGGCAAGTGGAGGAATAGGCCAGCTCCACTTTTAGTTCCACGTGGAACACTTCATTGATGAGGTGCGCTTCAAGAACCACCGGGTATGCTTTCCAACCAACCAGCGGGCTGACCAAGGCAGGCCGCTCAAGCAAGATTTCAAAGCGCAGCTTCAGGAATGCGCTGCCCGATAATCCTCGATGGCTCTCCAGAAAAGTCTCCAGCACTTTGCGGAGTAAGTGAGCGCTCAGAGGCTCCGCTCCAAAAACATTCAATGCCAGATACAAGCGCGACATATGGATACCGCGAGAAGCGCCGTCGTCCAGGCTGACACCTGCGTCGACGCTGGCGCGAAGAGTGTTGCCTGCCCAGCGTACCGGCAGGGCGATATTGCACATGCCAACCCACTCCAGCGGCAAGTCTGTATGGATGGCTTGTGCGGCAATATCAGGAAGCGTGAGTGCAGTCATGAACGGCTCGAATAGGGTGACGGTAGGGCGCCAAAGGCAACCGCTAAGGCAGAGCGGGTTGCCGAGATTGTATTGTTATAATATAACGTTGCGCAACGCATCATTCGAATGCACCTGCCCGATGAGGATCCGAACATGCCCAACCGACTTCCCGTTACCGTGCTTTCCGGCTTCTTGGGCGCCGGTAAAAGCACCTTGCTCAATCATGTCCTGCGTAACCGAGAAAACTTGCGGGTGGCGGTGATCGTCAACGACATGAGTGAAATCAACATCGATGCCAGTGAGGTGCAGCGCAACGTCAGCCTCAATCGGGCCGAGGAAAAACTGGTGGAGATGAGTAACGGTTGCATCTGCTGCACCTTGCGTGAGGATCTTCTGGAAGAGGTCGGTCGACTGGCCCGTGAGGGGCGCTTCGATTACCTGCTGATTGAATCCACCGGCATCTCCGAGCCGTTGCCCGTCGCGGAAACCTTTACCTTCCGAGATGAGCAAGGCCGCAGCCTGGCCGACCAGGCGCGGCTGGACACCATGGTCACGGTAGTAGACGGGCTTAATTTCCTGCGCGACTACCAGGGGGCTGAGAGCCTGGCCAGCCGAGGGGAAACACTGGGCGAGGAAGATGAGCGTTCGATTACTGACCTGCTGATCGAACAGGTGGAGTTCGCCGATGTGATCCTGCTCAGCAAGATCGACCTGATCAGCAGCCATGAACGTGATGAGTTGAGCGCCATCCTGCGTCGCCTTAACGCTCATGCGCGGATAATGCCCATTGTGATGGGCCAGGTGCCGCTGGGCGAAATCCTCAATACCGGCCTGTTCAATTTCGATCGTGCTGCCCAGGCACCTGGATGGTTGCAGGAGCTGCGTGGCGAACATGTTCCTGAGACCGAGGAATACGGCATCGCCGCCAATACCTGGCAGGCGCGGCGGCCATTGCACCCGCAGCGCTTCTTCAACTTTATCAACGGGCCCTGGAGCAATGGCCGGTTGTTGCGTTCCAAGGGCTTCTTCTGGCTTGCCAGCAAGCACCAGGATGCGGGTAGTTGGTCCCAGGCCGGAGGCATGATGCGTTATGGCTTTGCCGGTCGCTGGTGGCGTTTTGTGCCGCGCGAGCACTGGCCGCAGGACGAACAAAGCACGGCCACGATCCTCAAGCACTGGACGGCAGACTGCGGCGACTGTCGCCAGGAGTTGGTATTCATTGGCCAGAACATCGATTTTGCGCAGCTCAATGCCGAGCTGGAGGCCTGCCTGCTGAATGATGCGGAGTTGGCCGAGGGGGTAGAAGCCTGGGGGCAATTGCCAGATCCATTCGGCCCCTGGTACGTCGAGGAGGTGGCTTGAGGGGTGACCCCAAGGCATAGTGACGAAAATCCTGAGCACGTGGCGCCCTATGCTGCAGAACATTCCTACCCACGTCATTGCTGGCCCCCTGGGGGCCGGCAAGACTAGCCTGATACGCCAATTGCTGGCCCAGCGACCGCCCGAAGAGCGCTGGGCGGTGTTGATCAACGAGTTTGGCCAGATTGGCCTGGATGCTGCCTTGCTGAGTACCGACGATCAGGGCATAGCCATGGGGGAAGTGGCAGGCGGTTGCCTGTGTTGCGTCAACGGCGCGCCTTTCCAGGTCGGCTTGGGGCGCCTGTTGCGCAAGGCCAGGCCGCACCGGTTGTTCATCGAGCCTTCGGGTCTGGGACACCCAATGCAGTTGCTCGAACAGTTGCGACAGCCGCCATGGCGTGGCGTGCTGGCCGTCCAGCCGGCTATCGTGGTGCTGGATGCCGAGCAATTGGCCGCAGGTATTGCCTTGCCGGATGCCCAGCAGCAAGCCTTGTGTGGCGCGGGTTTGCTGGTGTTGAACAAATCGCGGGGTGTGGATAGTGAAAAGCGCTTGTGGATAACGTCACGATTGCCAGAGTGTGCGCTGTTCTGGACCGATCACGGTGAGCTGCCGCTGTCTGCATTGCCTGTTGATATAAGTGCTGTCGCGGCTGTGGGTAAGCTGACAGTACCTAATGAAAACGGGCCAGTAACCAGCTTGTGGATAAATCCAGACGAACCTATTTGCAGTGTGCAGGACGCTGACGCGGGGTGGAGCATTGGCTGGCGCTGGCATCCGCGGCAGATTTTTTATCCACAGCGCATCGAACAGCTATTACGTGATTTTGACTGGCGCCGGGCCAAGCTGGTTATCCACAGCCCGAACGGCTGGCAATCTATCAATGCAGTGGCGGGGCAGGACGCGTTGCAGTGGCAGCCCAGCGAATGGCGGCGTGATTCACGGCTCGAACTGATTTTTTCCACAGCCCAGGACCAAACGGCCTTGCAACAGGCCATGCAGGCCTGTCGCGTCTAGTTTCGCCAGCGGTTGTGGTCCTGGCGCCACTGATTCATTTCAATGACGTTATCGGCATGCGCAGCGGGTTTGATTTCGAACGGGTAGGGCGCCAGTTCGATCTGCATGCTGTGGGCACCGAACTGGGTGACGGTGCCCGGGTGGCGTTGTTCGCCAGTGACGGTGAATTCGAAGTTATACACACGGGCCAGGCGCTTGCGGCCCTGGGCATCGCGAACAAAGCCGATGCGCTTGAGCGCCACGTTGCCGTCGAGCAGTTCCAGATCGAGTTTTGCACAGTGCTGCTTGACCCGTTCCAGGGCCTTCTCACGCAATCCATGGTTATGCCACAGCCAGGCACCAGCAGCACCCAGCACCATCAGCACAAAGAGATTACCCAGGGTCAACATTACATTTGCTCCAACGAAGTACACCCAGCTTAACTGCCTCTGCGGTCTGTCGTACAGGTGCCAATTAGCGCCATACTGCGCGCCGTGTTTTTCATATTCTCTGCTTCGGAAGTTCTGCATGAAACGTACGCCGCATTTGCTCGCCATCCAGTCCCATGTGGTTTTCGGTCACGCCGGTAACGGCGCGGCGGTGTTTCCCATGCAGCGGGTCGGGGTGAATGTGTGGCCACTCAATACGGTGCAGTTCTCCAACCACACTCAGTATGGCCAGTGGACCGGGGAAGTGCTTGCCCCAGCGCAAATCCCCGCACTGGTAGAAGGCATTGCGGCGATCGGCGAGCTGGGCAATTGCGACGCGGTGTTGTCGGGTTACCTGGGCAGTGCAGAACAGGGTCGGGCGATCCTCAGTGGCGTGTCTCGGATCAAGGCTGTCAATCCCAAGGCCTTGTACCTGTGCGACCCGGTGATGGGCCACCCGGAAAAGGGCTGCATCGTCCCGGCCGAGGTCAGCGCCTTTCTGCTCGAAGAAGCCGTGGCGGTGGCAGACGTGCTATGCCCCAACCAATTGGAGCTGGACAGCTTCTGTGATCGTCGCCCAACGTCGCTGGAAGACTGCGTGGCGATGGCCCGCAGCCTGCTTGAACGCGGGCCTAAGGCGGTGCTGGTCAAGCACCTGGCCTATCCGGGACGCGAAGCGCAGGATTTCGAAATGCTGCTGGTGACGGCCGAGGGGAGTTGGCACCTGCGCCGCCCTTTGCTGGCGTTTCCGCGTCAGCCGGTGGGCGTGGGCGACCTCACCTCGGGTTTGTTCATGGCGCGGGTGCTATTGGGCGATGACTGGGTGGCAGCATTCGAATTCGCCGCTGCCGCCGTCCATGAGGTGTTGCTCGAAACCCAGGCCTGCGCCAGCTACGAGCTTGAGCTGGTGCGGGCCCAGGACCGCATCGTGCACCCTCGGGTGCGGTTCGAGGCGCGGCGTCTTGATACTTAAAGCGCGTCGCCCTTGAGTTCCTGATAGCGTTTTTCCAGCTCCTGGCGAATCTGCCGGCGCTGCTTGCCTTGCAGGAAGCGGCGCTTTTCTTCGCTGCTTTCTGGATGCCGGGGGGGGACAGCCACCGGCTTGCGGTCGTCGTCTACGGCAACCATGGTGAAGAAGCAGCTGTTGCTATGGCGGACCGAGCGTTCGCGAATGTTTTCGGTGACCACCTTGATGCCCACTTCCATCGACGTGTTGCCGGTGTAGTTGACCGAGGCAAGAAAGGTCACCAGCTCGCCGACATGCACCGGCTCGCGAAACACCACCTGGTCCACCGACAAGGTGACCACATAACGGCCGGCATAGCGGCTGGCACAGGCGTAGGCGACTTCATCGAGGTACTTGAGCAGAGTGCCGCCATGAACGTTGCCAGAAAAGTTGGCCATGTCCGGGGTCATCAGGACAGTCATCGACAGCTGGGCGTTTCCAGGTTCCATAGTGTGCTCACGGTGAGGTTGCGCTGAGGCGGGGTGGCGACTGGTATTCACGCTTCTATCCCCTATTACGATTCCCATCTAATGACGGGACGCTGACAGCGGCCTTGCCGTCACGCTGTTTGTGCCATTAACGGCGTTGATTTGGTCGATCTGTTTCCACTTATTGCACCAGCTTTTCGTAACAAGCGGCGGTGTTAACCTGAGGAAGCCCATGCAAAGTGGGCTTTCCTACATTAAAAACACTATGTACCTGTAACTCAATCAGTCAAACCCTGAGTGAGTCGCGGGTGGTTCATTTGTCTTGGGGTAAGGAGATCCACGCCGTGCATGCCATCAGCTTCATCCAGGACCTGGCAGTGATCATGCTCGTCGCCGGTGTGGTCACCATCCTCTTTCACCGCTTCAAGCAGCCGGTGGTGCTGGGCTACATCGTTGCCGGCTTCATCATTGGCCCGCACACCCCGCCGTTCGGCTTGATCCACGATGAAGACACCATCAAGACCCTCGCGGAGTTGGGAGTGATCTTCCTGATGTTCTGCCTGGGCCTGGAGTTCAGCCTGCGCAAGCTGTTCAAGGTGGGAGCCACGGCGTTCATCGCCGCGTTCCTGGAAATCGTCCTGATGATCTGGATCGGTTTCGAGATCGGCCGCTGGTTCGGCTGGAGCACCATGGACTCGTTGTTCCTCGGTGCCATCCTGGCAATCTCCTCGACCACCATCATCGTCAAGGCACTCAATGACCTGAAGATGAAAAACGAGCGCTTCGCGCAGCTGATCTTCGGTGTCCTGATCGTCGAGGACATCCTCGGCATCGGCATCATTGCCTTGCTGTCGGGCATCGCGGTCAGTGGTTCGGTCAGCTCCGGCGAGGTGTTCTCTACCGTCGGCAAGCTGTCGCTGTTCATGATTGTCGCGCTGGTGGTCGGTATTCTGCTGGTGCCGCGCTTGCTGGCTTATGTCGCGCGCTTCGAAAGCAACGAGATGCTGCTGATTACCGTGCTGGGGCTGTGCTTCGGTTTTTGTCTCCTGGTGGTCAAGCTGGAATACAGCATGGTGCTGGGCGCGTTCCTGATTGGCGCGATCATGGCCGAATCCCGTCAGTTGGTGAAGATCGAACGACTGATCGAGCCGGTTCGTGACCTGTTCAGTGCCATTTTCTTTGTCGCCATCGGGATGATGATCGACCCGCTGGTGCTGGTGGAATATGCCTGGCCGATCGTGGTGATCACCATCGCCGTGGTGCTGGGCAAGATGCTCTCTTGCGGCATGGGCGCCTTTATTGCCGGCAACGACGGACGTACGTCGCTGCGAGTAGGTATGGGGTTGTCACAGATTGGCGAATTTTCGTTCATCATCGCGGCTCTGGGCATGACCTTGCAGGTCACCAGCGACTTCCTGTACCCGGTCGCGGTGGCAGTATCGGCCATCACCACGCTGATGACACCGTACCTGATCCGTGGCGCCGACCCTTTGTCGCTGAAGCTGTCCAAGGTGGTGCCAACGCGTCTGGCACGGGTACTGTCGTTGTATGGCGAATGGTTGCGCAGCATTCAGCCGCAGGGTGAAGGGGCGCTGCTGGCGTCGATGATCCGGCGCATCCTACTGCAGGTGGGGGTGAACCTGGCACTGGTGGTGGCGATCTTCTTCAGTGGCGGCTATTTCGCTGCGCGAATCGGTGAGTATCTCGGGGAGTGGGTGAGCGATGTGGGCCAACAGAAGGCGATGATCTGGGGCGCGGCGTTGTTACTCTCGCTACCGTTCCTGATCGCGGCCTATCGCAAGCTCAAGGCGCTGTCGATGCTGCTGGCCGAGATGGGGGTCAAGCCGGAAATGGCCGGCAGGCATACCCAGCGGGTGCGTCGGGTGATTGCCGAAGTCATCCCGCTGTTGTCGTTGCTGGTGATCTTCCTGCTGCTCTCGGCACTCTCGGCGAGCATCCTGCCTACCAGTGAACTGCTGGTGCTGATCGTGGTGGTAGCGGCGGTGGTGGCGGCCTTGCTGTGGCGCTGGCTTATTCGGGTGCACACACGGATGCAGGTCGCCTTGCTGGAGACACTGGACAACCATCAGGAGAATCACCACTAGGGTGATGAGAGGAAACGCTTCCTGCGCGGGACAATTCGAATGTCCGAGGGGATGGAGCGGTAGCGAATCGCCGCGCAGGAAGGCGTGGCGATTCTACGAACATTAATAGCCAAGAGCCATCAATTTGTGAGGATATTTCTCATTCAGCTTTCCAGCCAGACATCTCGCACCCAGTGCCAGACCGATTCCCAGCTTTCTTCGGTGACGATTTCTTCTTCGCCCGACCACAGCACCACGGTGCCATCTTCTTCGACACAGTAGTAATCGTCACCATCCTGGCAGATCGGAATCAGATCGCGGGGTACACCGGCATCCCAGGCGTTGGCCGCCACTTCTGGCAGGTAGGTATGCGACTGTGGATCGGTGACAGTGACAGGCTCAAGGCTGCCATAGACCACATCGCTGACCGTCAGCAGGTATTCCTTGAAGACGAACGGAATATTGATGAACAGCTCTTCTTCAATCTCGACCAGTTGGTCTTCATCCGGCAGCTCAAGCGGCACCGGCACTGGTTCGTTGGCTTCTCGGAGCTGTTCGATGACTTCTTCCACGGTTCTATCCTCTACCTTTTGCGACACGCTGCGCGTTATACCCTAGTAGCCCGCTGCGAAAAAGCAAAACCCCGGGACAAGCCCGGGGTTTTTTTGTGCAATGCCTCAAGATCAGCCGTTCTGGCGGATCCCTGCGACCAGCCAAGGCTGGTTCTCGCCCTGGGCGCGCTCCATGTTCCAGCTTTCGCTGAACACTTCGCCCTGGTCAAAGCGCGAGGTTTTGGACACACCGCTGAAGGTCAGGGTGGCGATGGTCTTGTCGGCACGATCGTCGACGCCATCTAGCTGCACGTCCAGGTTATCGATGTAGGTGGACTGGAAGCCTTCGCCCAGCTCGGCCCGCTCCTGCTTGAGGAACTGCAGCAACTGAGGGGTTACGAACTCGGCGATCTTGTCCATTTCGTTGGCATCCCAGTGCTGCTGCAGCGACTGGAAGTGGTTGCGGGCGGCAGCCAGGAAGCTCTGCTCGTTGAACCAGGCCGGAGCGTTGATCACCGGGCGGGCTGCCGCGGCAGGGGCGGCCGAACCACCGAAGATCGACGGCTGGGCAGGCTGCTGGTGCACTTCACGCTCGTAAGGGGCGTGGCCGGCGGCGGCCATTTGTGGCTGCTGCTTGCGACGACGGGCGGCGATGAATCGGAACGCCAGGAAGGCGATCAGCGCAATGATCAGGATGTCGAAGATCTGCATACCGTCGAAGCCATCGCCCATGAACATCGAGGCCAGCAGGCCACCGGCGGCGATACCGGCCAGAGGGCCGAGCCAGCGCGAAGCACCGCTGGCGGCTGCAGGTGCACGACCTGGAGCGGTTGGCGAGGCAGCCGGTGTAGCGGGGGCGGCCTGGCGGGTCTGGTGGGTTGGCGCGGCGCCCGAGCTCTTGCCGCCGCCGAAGCGCTTGGCGTTGGCGTCGAGGCTCATCGTCAGGCCGATGCACAGCGCCAAAGCGATGCTAAGAAAACGTTGCATAGAAGGGTATTCCCGTTTTGTGGATTGCACGCGCGTCATGGTGCACAGGTTGTAGGACACATGACCAGCGCCATAATGTTTCTAGCTTTTGCCTGAAGTGTCCACTTGCGCGACACGGCTGTTACACCTCGGCGAATTCCCCGCCAATTGCCAGGGCGGCAAGGGGCGGGGCAGTCAACCTGGGTTTTTGCCCCGTTCTATCGCGCGCTACAGCGCTTCCAGCTTGGCGTAGCCGAGCATCAGCCACTTGCTGCCTTCGGCGAAGTTGACCTGCACCCGGGCCTGGGCGCCGGAACCCTCGAAGTTGAGGATCACACCCTCGCCAAACACGGCATGCTGCACCCGCTGGCCAAGGTTGAACGCCGTCTGCGGGATGTTCGCATTGGCGAACAGGCTGCTGGTGTTGGTTTTCTGCGTTGCGCCGAATGGGCGGCTGACACTGTTGGACAGACGCACTTCCTGGATCAGGCCCGCTGGAATTTCGCGTACGAAACGCGACACCTTATTGTAGGTTTCACTGCCATAGAGGCGTCGGGTCTCGGCATAAGTCATCACCAACTGCTGCATGGCCCGGGTGATGCCGACATAGGCCAGGCGGCGTTCCTCTTCCAGGCGGCCGGGCTCTTCCAGGCTCATCTTGTGCGGGAACAGGCCTTCTTCCATACCCACCAGGAACACGTGAGGGAATTCCAGGCCCTTGGCGCTGTGCAGGGTCATCAGCTGAATGCTGTCTTCATGCTCGTCAGCCTGGGCGTCGCCGGCTTCCAGCGAGGCGTGGCCGAGGAAGGCCGCCAGGGGCGAGAGCTCGGCGTCTTCTTCGCTGTTTTCGAAGTTGCGTGCAGCGCTCACCAGTTCCTCAAGGTTTTCTACCCGTGCCTGGCCCTTTTCACCCTTTTCTTCCTGGTGATAGATGATCAGCCCGGACTGTTCGATGACGGTCTGGGTCATCAGGTGCAGCGGCATCTCCATGACCTTGGCGGCGAGGTTCTCGATCAGCTCGATGAACGCGGCCAGGGCGCTGGCAGCACGACCCTTGAGGCCCTTGTTGGCGATCAGCAGGCTCATCGATTCCCACATCGACACTTGCGCATGACGGGCGTGGTCGCGAATCGCTTCGACGGTTTTCTCGCCTATGCCGCGTGGCGGTACGTTGATCACCCGTTCAAGCGCAGCGTCGTTGCCACGGCCTTCGAGCAGGCGCAGGTAAGCCATGGCGTTCTTGATTTCGGCGCGCTCGAAGAAGCGCTGGCCGCCGTAGATGCGGTAAGGAATGCGCTCGCGCAGCAGGGCTTCTTCAAGTACGCGCGACTGGGCGTTGGAGCGGTAGAGGATGGCAATGTCGCTGCGCGCGAGACCGGTCTTGAGCACGCTCTCGATGGTCTCGACCACGTAGCGCGCTTCATCGTGTTCGTTGAAGGCGGCGTAGAGGCTCAATGGCTCGCCGTCGCCGCCATCGGTCCACAGCTCTTTGCCCAGGCGACCGCTGTTGTTGGCGATCAGGGCGTTGGCAGCCTTGAGGATCCCGGCGGTGGAGCGGTAGTTCTGCTCCAGGCGAATAAGTTCGGCGTCAGGGAAGTCGACCGTGTACTGGTGGATGTTCTCGATCTTGGCGCCGCGCCAGCCGTAGATGGACTGATCGTCGTCGCCGACCACCATCAGGCTGTCGCCGCCCTTTGCCAGCAGGCGCAGCCAGGCGTACTGCACGGCGTTGGTGTCCTGGAATTCGTCCACCAGAATGTGGCGGAAGCGCCGCTGGTAGTGCTCCAGCAGGCCTGGGTGGTCACGCCACAGGTCCAGGGCGCGTAGCAGCAATTCGGAGAAGTCGATGACGCCGGCCCGCTGGCAGGCGGCTTCATAGGCTTCATAGATGCTGCGCATGGTGCCCAGGAACAGGTCGCCGCTGGCCTGGATGTGTTGCGGGCGCAGGCCTTCGTCTTTCTGGCCGTTGATGAACCACTGAGCCTGGCGTGCGGGCCACCGTTGCTCATCGAGGCCCAGCTCGCGGATCACGCGCTTGACCAGGCGCTGCTGGTCATCGCTGTCGAGGATCTGGAAGTTCTGGTTCAGCCCGGCCTCTTGCCAGTGCGCCCGCAGCAGGCGGTGCGCCAGGCCGTGGAAGGTGCCTACCCACATGCCGGCCGGGTTTATGCCCATCAACTGCTCGATGCGCTGGCGCATCTCGGCAGCGGCCTTGTTGGTGAAGGTCACCGACAGGATCGAATGCGGCGAGGCCTGCTCGACCTGGATCAACCAGGCGATGCGGTGCACCAGCACACGGGTCTTGCCGGAGCCGGCACCGGCCAGGACCAACTGACGACCAACAGGGGCGGCTACGGCCTGGCGTTGGGCGTCGTTGAGAGAGTTCAACAGGAGAGAGAGATCATCGCGCATCCGGGCATTTTAGGGGCGCGGGCAACCCTTGGGCAAATATACAGTAGAAAAACTTTGTCCTGACGACCGGGCGGTCACCGGCCGCAGCCCAGGGCCGGCGCGCTTGAGCGCTTTCGTCGGAAAATCGATCCGATGAATAATGATCCAGAGCAGTTTGGCGGGGGCCCTTGCTTGTGTATGCTCCGTCCACGTTTAGGGCTAACCATTACAAGAACACTGCCTATGACATCCGGTTCCGACTCCGTCGGCGTGCCTTTGCAGACACGTGGGAGTATCCGCAAACACTTCGCTACACCACTGGCGGTAGAGCGCACCCGGCTGCTCTACCAAGGCTCGTTGCTGCCCACCCTGTTCATGCTGCTCAATGGTCTGGTCTGTGCCTGGTTGCTCTGGAGCCCGGCGCGCTACCTGCTGGTCAGCGTCTGGGTGGTGTGGCTGATGGCCCTGGTGGCCCTGAGGGTGATCCAGGTGGCGGCGTTCGATTCGGCCATGCCCGATCGCCAGGCCCAGCCGAGTTGGTGGCGAATGTTTCTGCTGGGTTCGGCCTTCAGTGGCCTGACCCTGGCCAGCGCCGCCATTGCCTTGGTGCCTGTGGACAACTTTGTGCAGCAGGCCTGGGTGTTCGGCTTGTTGGGAGCGGCGACGCTGTCTGCGAGCATTGCTTATGCCGTCAGTTTGCCGGCCTTTCTCAGTTTCACCTTGCCTTGCCTGCTACCGCCCATTGCCTTCCTGTTCTGGAATGGTGATGAACACCAGCATGGGTGGGGTTGGCTCGGGTTGATTTTATTGGGCGCCTTGCTGGTGGTGGCCTGGCAGGTCAACCGTCTGATCGAGGACGGCTTGTTGCGGCGCTTCCAGAACCAGGCTTTGATCGAGCACCTGCAAGCCGCCCAGACGCGCAGCGAGCGACTCAACCAGGCGTTGGTGGGGGAAGTGGAGCAACGGCGGCTGGTCGAGGAGCAACTGCGCGAGGCCCAGGCCGGGCTGGAGTCGCGAGTGGCCCAGCGCAGCCAGGAACTGGACCAGGCCAACCACGCCCTGGCCAAGAGCAAGCAGCGCCTGGCGCTGGCGCTGGAAGCCAGTGAGCTGGGGCTGTGGGACTGGAACCTTGAAACCGACGAGATCCACCACACCCAGTTGCATGAGCTGTTCGGCATTGACCCACAAGCGGTTCGGGAAATGCGCACGCACCTCAGGCCACGCCTTCATCCAGACGATGTGCCGTTGCTCAAGCGCACCTTGGTCGAGCACCTGAAGGGGCGCACCGAGGGCTACCGCATCGAGTACCGGGTGCGCCACAGCCAGGGGCACTGGTGCTGGATCGAGGATCGCGGCCGCGCCGTGGAGCGCGGTGCCAATGGTCGGGTGCTGCGTATGCTCGGTACGCGCCGGGACATCAGCGAGCGCAAGGCCCAGCAAGAACAGCAGCGGCTGGCGGCCACGGTGTTTGAAGCCGCCAGCGAAGGCATTGTGATTCTCGACCCCGACTACAACCTTCTGGCGGTCAACCAGGCGTTCTGCCAGGTTACAGGCTACATGCGTGAGGAACTGCTGGGGGGCAAGTTGTTGGAGTTGCCCTGCAGCCGCGATGCCTGGCGTCATCATCAGGCGATCGAGCAGGCCCTGGAACAACAGGGCAGTTGGCAGGGCGAACTGGTCGAGGCGCGCAAGAGTGGCGAGCTGTATCCACAGTGGCTGCAACTCAATGGCGTGCGCGATGCACGGGGCAACCTGAGCAGCATCGTCGGCTTCTTTACCGACCTGTCGGCCCGGCGTGAGTCCGAAGAGCGCTTGCGCTACCTGGCCCACTACGACGAACTGACCGGATTGGCCAACCGCGCGCTGTTTCGCCTGCGCCTGCACGAGGCCGCACAGCGCGTGCGCTTGAGCGGACGGGGCCTGGCCTTGCTGCATATCGACCTTGACCGGTTCAAGCTGCTCAACGACAGCCTGGGCCATGAGATGGCCGATCACTTGCTCAAGCAAATGGCCCGGCGGATCGGCAATGCCATGCCCGAGGCCGATACCGTGGCGCGGTTGTCCGGGGATGAGTTCTGTGTGCTGTTCGATGGCTACTCCAACCTGTCGAGCCTGGTCAGGGTTGCGACCCGGCTGCTGGAAAAGCTGCGCGTGCCGTTGCGGGCCGACGGCCATGAACTGGTGATCAGCGCTTCGGTAGGCATCAGCCTGCAGTCCGATTCCAGCCGTGATGTGACGGCGCTGGTCAGCCAGGCCAACATGGCCATGCAACATGCCAAGCACCTGGGGGGCGACAATTTCCAGTTCTACACCGAAAGCCTGCAGGCCAGCACGCTGCAGCGGCTGCAGCTGGAAAACCACCTGCGCAAGGCCATCGAAGAGCGTCAGCTGCAGGTCTACTACCAGCCGAAACTGTGCCTGGCCACCGGGCGCCTGCTCGCCGCCGAAGCTTTGGTGCGTTGGCACCATCCACAATGGGGCATGGTGCCGCCGAGCGATTTCATCGGGCTTGCCGAAGAGACCGGGTTGATCGCGCCGATGGGCGAGTTCGTGCTGCGCCAGGCGTGTTGGCAGGCGTGCGAGTGGCAGCGCCAGGGGCTGGAGCCGATCCGTGTATCGGTCAATCTGTCGGTCTATCAACTGCGCCAGGGCAAGCTGGTCAGCCTGGTGCGCCAAGTGCTGGACGAAAGTGGGCTGGCGCCTCACTTGCTGGAGCTGGAGCTGACCGAAAGCCAGTTGCTCGACAGTGTCGAGCATATCATCGCGACCTTCGGTCAGTTGCATGAGCTTGGGGTAAAGCTCGCCATCGATGATTTCGGCACCGGCTACTCGTCACTGAGCTATCTCAAGCGCTTTCCGGTGGATTACGTGAAGATCGACCAGGCTTTTATTCGTGGCCTGAGTGAGGGCAGCGAAGACGCCGCCATTACCCGGGCGATCATTGTCATGGCCCAGAGCCTGGACCTGAAGGTGGTCGCCGAAGGGGTCGAAACCCGCGAGCAACTGGAGTTCCTGCGCCAGCAGGGCTGCAACGAAGTACAGGGCTACCTGATCAGCCGGCCTGTGCCGGCGGCGGAACTGGCTGGCCTGTTGGCCAGCCCTTACCGTTTCTAGAGGTGCCAGGCGCGCCCCTGGTGCGCCAACAGGCTGTGGGCCTGGTCCGGGCCGTTGGATCCCGCGGGGTAGGGGCGTGGGGCCTGGAAGTGCTCCTGCCAGCCGGTGAGGATCGGGTCGATCCAGGCCCAGGCGGCCTCGACTTCGTCTCGGCGCATGAACAGCGTCGAATCGCCGTCGAGCACATCCAGCAGCAGCCGCTCGTAAGCCTCCCAGCGACGGGTCTGGCCGAACACCTGGGCGAGGTTGAGATTCAGTTCTACCGGTTCCAGGCGCATGCCCTTGCCAGGGCTCTTGGTCATCATCTGCAGGCTGATGCGTTCGTCCGGCTGCAGCTGGATCAGTAATTGGTTGGCCTGATCGCCCTCGAACAGGCGGTGAGGCACCGGCTTGAACTGGATGACGATCTGCGAAGAGCGCTTGGCCAGGCGCTTGCCAGTGCGCAGGTAGAACGGCACGCCGGCCCAGCGCCAGTTGTCGATATGGGCTTCTACGGCGACGAAGGTCTCGGTATCGCTGTCGTTGTCGACATCTTTCTCGAAGTAGTAGGCGGGCACTTCCTGCCCGCCGATCTTGCCGGTGCTGTACTGGCCGCGCACGGTCTTGTCTTGCACATCCTGGCCGCAGATGGGCTTGAGAGCCTTGAGGATCTTCACCTTTTCATCGCGTACCGCTTCGGCTTCGAACTGCGCTGGCGGCTCCATCGCCACCAGGCAGAGCAGTTGCAGCAGGTGGTTCTGCAGCATGTCGCGCGTGGCGCCGGCGCGGTCGTAGTAGGCCCCGCGGTTTTCCACCCCCAGGGTTTCGCAGACGCTGATCTGCACATGGTCGACCTGGTTGTTGCGCCACACAGGCTCCAGCAGGGCGTTGGCAAAGCGCAGGGCCATGAGGTTCTGTACGGTTTCCTTGCCCAGGTAGTGGTCGATGCGAAACACCTGGGATTCGTCGAACACCTCGCCAATCGCCTGGTTGATCGCCGTGGCTGACTCCAGCGAGTGCCCGATGGGTTTTTCCAGCACGATGCGTGCTTCGCTGTCGGCCAGGCCCGCCACTTTCAGGTGGTTGGCGATGGGCACGAACAGGTTCGGTGCGGTGGCCAGGTAGTAGATACGGGTCAGGCCACCCGGCTCGCCGAGAAAGCGCGCCAGGCGACCGAAGTCGGCGCTTTGCGACGCGTCCATGGAGAAGTAGTCCAGGCGAGCACAAAAACGAGCCCAGACATCCTCGTCGAAGTCGTTGGGGGCGATCTGGGCCCGGCAGCGACGTTCGGTGAGCTTGATAAATTCATTGCGTGGCAGTGTGCGCCGGGCCAGCGCAATGATGCGTACGGCATTGTGCAGGCGCCCCTCGCGATACAGGTGATAGAGCGCCGGGAGCAGTTTGTGCAGGGCCAGGTCACCGGTGCCGCCGAATACCAATATGTCGCAAGGGATAGTCAATACCACCACTCTCCTAGTTCGTTTAGCTGGGCGGGTCGCCGGTCATGTAGTATAACTACAAGAAAGCTACAACCCGGTCAGTCGATCATAACCGAGTCCTGCCCTTGAATCTGTTGCAACACATCGCCCAGTCGCGCCATCTGTTACGCAAATCGGAACTGAAGGTTGCCGATCACGTGCTGCTGGATCCCGCAGCCGTCATGCATAGCTCCATGGCCGATCTTGCCCACAGCGTTGGTATCAGCGAACCGACCATCGTGCGCTTTTGCCGTGCCATCGGTTGCTCCGGCTTCCAGGACCTCAAGCTCAAGCTGGCCCAGAGCCTGGCGGCCGGTGCCAGTTTTGGCCAGTTCGCCATTCATGAAGACGACTCGGTTGCCGACTACAGCCTGAAGATTTTCGACACCACCCTGCATACCTTGATGGAGGTGCGCGAGCACCTCGACCCCCAAGCCTTGCAGCGTGCTGTGACGGCCATGGCCAATGCCCAGCGGGTCGAGTTCTACGGCTTTGGTGCCTCGGGTGCGGTGGCTGCGGATGCCCAGCACAAGTTCTTCCGCCTGCTGCTTACCGCGGCGGCGTATTCCGACCCGCACATGCAGGCCATGTCGGCCGTGACCCTCAAGCCAGGTGATGTGGCCATCTGCATCTCCCAGTCGGGTCGCTCCAAGGATTTGCTGATCACCGCCAACCTGGTGCGTGAAAGCGGTGCCACGCTGATAACCCTGTGCCCGAGCCAGACGCCGCTGGCCGAGCTGTCGACGGTCAACCTGGCTATCGATGTGCACGAAGATACCGAGATCTACACCCCACTGACCTCGCGTATTGCCCATCTGGTGGTGATCGATGTGCTGGCCATGGGCGTTGCCATGGCCCGTGGCCCAAGCCTGGTCAACCACCTCAAGAGCGTCAAGCGCAGCTTGCGCAGCCTGCGCCTGTCACCCAAGTCCGTGAAGGCAATGGACGACTGAATCCCCTCTGTAAAAGCGGGCTTGCCCCGCGATAAGGCCCATCATGCCGGCCTCGATCGCGGGGTAAGCCCGCTCCTACATAGATTCACCCACCTGTAATTACCTTGTAACCCGCCAGGGCCACGCTGAACTCCCGCACTCGATCAGGGAGATATGCAATGGCTCGTGAACTCGATGGCTCGTATCAACCCAACGCCAAATCCCGTAAGCAGCAGGAGAAAGACCAGCGCCGCATGGAGTTTCGCCGCGCGATCGAAAGTTACTCCGAGCAGCGTCGCCTTCTACAGGAAATAGCCGATTTTCCCGAATTGCAGGCCATCAATGTGTGGCAGGTATCGGCGGCAAGTTCCCCGAAAAACGCTCAACAAGCCCGCTGATTTGCGTTCGTTCGCTGCGGATGAACGCAAGAAAGGCCAAGGCCACCGGTGACTGCCGCTTGGCCTTGGCCTGCACTACGCACCAACTGCGGTACAGCGGCAGCTCCTCCACCGGCAACTCGCGCAGCACGCCGGTAGCCAGTTCCAGGTTGAGCGCATGGCGGGTCAGTAGGGCAATGCCCAGGCCTGCAATCACACATTCGCGCTGGGCATCGGCCGAGGCGACTTCAAGGGTCTGGGTGAAGTGCACGCGCTTGTCCTTGAAGTATTCCTCGCAGGCCTTGCGGGTCCCGGAACCTTGCTCACGCACCAGCAGGGTGTGGGGCTCAAGATCCTGCAGGCGCAGCTTCTCGAGCTTGCACAGCGGATGCTCGGGCGGCGCCACGGCGACAATCGGATTGTTGAGGAAGGGCAGGAACTCCAGGCCCATATCCTGGGGTACCATCGACATGATGATCAGGTCGTCGCGGTTGTCGGATAGCCTGCGAATCGCCTGGGCGCGATTGACCACGGTAAGGGTCAGGTTGACTTCCGGGTGCAAGCGCTTGAAGGCGGCGAACAGGTGCGGCACGAAGTACTTGGCGCTGGATTCCACAGCAAGCTTCAAATGCCCCTGCAGCGAGCCCTGCATGTCGGAGAGCTGCATGTCCAGGCTCTCCAGGCGCCCGAAGATATCCCGGCTGGCCCGTTGCAGTGCTTCAGCGGCCTCGGTCAGGTAGAGCTTCTTGCCGACGTACTCGAACAGCGGCTGGCCCACCAGTTCTTCGAGCTGGCGGATCTGTAGACTAACGGCGGGTTGCGTCAGGTTCATCTCTTCCGCGGCCCTGCTATAGGAACGCAAATCACAGACCTCATTGAAGATCTGCAATTGACGCAATGTCATACGCATCAATGACTTACGCATTTTATCCGTGTCCCGGCAAAACCTTGTAACAGCACTATAAGCTTTTGCTAATGTTCGCCCTAATAAATATTGATTTTTGTTTATTCCGAGACAGCGCTAGGGTAAAGATGCGACTGGCCAGCGACGATTGGTCACGCGCCGACCGGTATTGCCGGCTCGTTTGTTCTAGCGGCCTTGGGAATTATTCCAGTGATAAAAAAGATCCTGATCGCCAACCGCGGTGAAATTGCTGTTCGAATCGTGCGTGCCTGCGCCGAGATGGGCATCCGTTCCGTGGCGATCTTCTCCGACGCCGACCGCCATGCCTTGCACGTCAAGCGTGCCGACGAGGCCCACAGCATTGGAGCCGAGCCCCTGGCCGGCTACCTGAACCCGCGCAAGCTGGTGAACCTGGCAGTGGAAACCGGTTGCGATGCCTTGCACCCCGGTTATGGCTTCTTGTCTGAGAACGCTGAGCTTGCAGACATCTGCGCCGAACGTGGCATTAAGTTCATCGGTCCTGCGGCCGAAGTCATTCGCCGCATGGGTGACAAGACCGAAGCCCGTCGCAGCATGATCAAGGCCGGTGTCCCCGTGACGCCCGGCACTGAAGGTAACGTTGCCGACATTCATGAAGCACTCGAGGAAGGCGATCGCATCGGTTATCCGGTGATGCTCAAGGCCACCTCCGGTGGTGGCGGTCGCGGCATTCGTCGCTGCAACAGCCGTGAAGAGCTGGAACAAGCTTTCCCGCGGGTGATTTCCGAAGCGACCAAGGCCTTTGGTTCTGCAGAAGTCTTCCTGGAAAAGTGCATCGTCAACCCCAAGCACATCGAGGCGCAGATTCTCGGCGACAGCTTCGGCAATGTGGTGCACCTGTTCGAGCGCGATTGCTCGATCCAGCGTCGTAACCAGAAGCTCATCGAAATCGCCCCAAGCCCGCAATTGACCCCTGAACAGCGCGCCTACATTGGCGACCTGTCGGTACGCGCCGCCAAGGCCGTGGGGTACGAGAACGCCGGCACCGTGGAGTTCCTGCTCGCCGATGGCGAGGTGTACTTCATGGAGATGAACACCCGGGTGCAGGTGGAACACACCATCACCGAAGAAATCACCGGTATCGACATCGTTCGCGAGCAGATCCGCATCGCTTCGGGCCTGCCACTGTCGGTCAAGCAGGAAGACATCCAGCACCGCGGTTTCGCCTTGCAGTTCCGGATCAATGCAGAAGATCCGAAGAACAACTTCCTGCCCAGCTTCGGCAAGATCACCCGTTACTACGCACCCGGCGGTCCGGGCGTGCGTACCGACACGGCGATCTATACCGGCTACACCATTCCACCGTTCTACGACTCCATGTGCCTGAAACTGGTGGTCTGGGCGCTGACCTGGGAAGAAGCCATGGACCGTGGCCTGCGCGCCCTGGACGACATGCGCGTACAAGGGGTCAAGACCACCGCCGCTTATTACCAGGAAATCCTGCGCAATCCGGAATTCCGCAGCGGCCAGTTCAATACCAGCTTCGTTGAAAGCCATCCCGAACTGACCAACTACTCGATCAAGCGCAAACCCGAAGAGCTGGCCCTGGCCATCGCTGCCGCCATCGCCGCCCACGCAGGCCTGTGAGGAACCCGATAATGTCCAAGAAAATTTTTGTAACCGACACAATCCTGCGCGACGCCCATCAGTCCCTGCTGGCTACCCGCATGCGTACCGAAGACATGCTGCCGATCTGCGACAAGCTCGACAAAGTCGGCTACTGGTCGCTGGAAGTCTGGGGCGGCGCAACCTTTGACGCATGCGTGCGCTTCCTCAAGGAAGACCCGTGGGAGCGCCTGCGCAAGCTGCGCGCCGCGTTGCCCAACACCCGCCTGCAGATGCTGCTGCGCGGCCAGAACCTGCTCGGCTATCGCCATTACAGCGATGACGTGGTCAAGGCCTTCGTTGCCAAGGCCGCCGTCAACGGCATCGACGTGTTCCGTATCTTCGATGCCATGAACGACGTGCGTAACCTGCGCGTGGCCATCGAAGCGGTCAAGGCCGCCGGCAAACATGCCCAGGGCACCATCGCCTACACCACCAGCCCTGTGCACACCATCGACGCGTTCGTGGCCCAGGCCAAGCAGATGGAAGCCATGGGTTGCGACTCAGTCGCGATCAAGGACATGGCCGGCCTGCTGACCCCGTACGCCACCGGCGAGCTGGTCAAGGCACTCAAGGCCGAGCAGTCGCTGCCCGTATTCGTCCACTCGCATGACACCGCTGGCCTGGCCGCCATGTGCCAGCTCAAGGCGATCGAGAACGGTGCCGACCACATCGACACCGCCATCTCCAGCTTTGCCTGGGGCACCAGCCACCCGGGTACCGAGTCGATGGTAGCCGCTCTCAAGGGCAGTGAATTCGACACGGGCCTGGACCTGGAGCTGCTGCAGGAAATCGGCCTGTACTTCTATGCCGTACGCAAGAAGTACCACCAGTTCGAGAGCGAGTTCACTGCCGTCGATACCCGTGTGCAAGTGAACCAGGTACCGGGCGGGATGATTTCCAACCTGGCCAACCAGCTCAAGGAACAAGGCGCACTCAACCGCATGAACGAAGTGCTGGCCGAGATTCCACGGGTTCGCGAAGACCTCGGCTTCCCGCCGCTGGTTACCCCGACCTCGCAGATCGTCGGCACCCAGGCCTTCTTCAACGTGCTGGCCGGCGAGCGCTACAAGACCATCACCAACGAGGTGAAGCTGTACCTGCAAGGTGGCTACGGCAAGGCCCCAGGTGTGGTCGATGAGCAACTGCGTCGCCAGGCCATCGGTAGCGAAGAAGTCATCGACGTACGCCCAGCCGACCTGCTCAAACCGGAAATGACCAAGCTGCGCGCCGACATCGGCAGCCTGGCCAAGTCTGAAGAAGACGTGCTGACCTTCGCCATGTTCCCGGACATCGGGCGCAAGTTCCTCGAAGAGCGTGAAGCCGGCACCCTGACCCCTGAAGCGCTGCTGCCGATTCCAGAAGCCGGCGCTGTGGCCTCGGCCGGTGGCGAAGGTGTACCGACCGAGTTCGTCATCGACGTTCACGGCGAAACCTACCGCGTCGACATCACCGGTGTGGGCGTCAAGGCCGAAGGCAAGCGCCACTTCTACCTGTCCATCGACGGCATGCCGGAAGAAGTGGTGTTCGAGCCGCTCAACGAGTTCGTCGGCGGTGGCAGCAGCAAGCGCAAGCAGGCCAGCGCACCGGGCCACGTCAGCACTACCATGCCCGGCAATATCGTCGATGTGCTGGTCAAGGAAGGTGACATGGTCAAGGCCGGCCAGCCGGTACTGATCACCGAAGCCATGAAGATGGAGACCGAAGTTCAGGCAGCCATTGCCGGCAAGGTCACCGCTATCCACGTGGCCAAGGGCGACCGGGTCAACCCGGGCGAAATCCTGATCGAGATCGAGGGCTGATTACAGGCCCCGATTGACAAGCGGTTAACCTCTGGGGAGCGATTGCTCCCCTTTTTTTCTGAAGATTTCCGGGGGGGGGGCTTGGCTCCCACCGATCCGGGCGTAGCCTTCATTCAGTCCTGGCGACAAGCTTCCAGCGTTCGTGCCTGACCTTCCGGCCGCTGATTGTCGGCACTCAACCATCGCTCGAACCCCGCCGCGATCGCAGGCCATTCCTCATCGGTGATCGAAAACCAGGCCGTATCCCGATTTCGGTCCTTGATTACCATGTGCTTGCGAAATACGCCCTCAAATGTGAAGCCGAACCGCAGCGCCGCTCGTTTGGAGCGGGCATTGGCATCGTTGCACTTCCATTCCAGGCGACGGTTGCCCAGTTCGAACCCCAGTTTACCCAGCAGATAGACCGCTTCGGTGCCCTTGGGGGTGCGTTGCATGGCGGCGCCGAAGGCGATGTGGCCGATTTCGATGCGGCCCTGGTCAGGGACGATGGACATCAAGCTGAGGATGCCCTGGGTCTGGCCGCTGGCCAGGTCGATGACGCTGTAGAACAAGGGATCGCTGCTGGCTGCGTTGCTGTCGAGCCAGTGGTCGAAGTCTTCGCGTTCGGTGAAAGGGCCGTAGGCCAGGTAGTCCCAGAGCCTGGGATCGGCGCTGGGACCCTGGAACACTTCCCAGAGGTCTTCGCTGTCGCGCCGGGGATCGAGCTTTTCCAGGCGGATGAAGCGCCCGACCAACGGGGTGGGGTGCGGACGCTTGGCCGGGTGCCAGTTCAGGGTTTCACTCATTGGGCGGCTCCTGGGATTACAGCGGTTTGCGAAACTGGATGAAGCCTGGGCGTTCGGCAACCTGCTCGTACAGGCTGATTGCGGTGGCATTGGTTTCGTGGGTCAACCAATGGACCTTGGCGCACCCTGCATCGCGCGCTGTGTCGTAGACATACTCGATCAGTTGACGGCCGATACCCAGGCCGCGTTGTTCGCTGTTGACGTACAAGTCCTGCAGGTAGCAGGAGTTTTCGATGCTCCAGTTGGAACGATGATAGATCCAGTGGACCATGCCCACTGCCTTGCCGTCGACCCAGGCCAGCGCTGCATGGGTGGGTTCGCTGGTATCGAGCATGCGCTGCCAGGCGACGTTCGTCACTTCATCGGCAATGCGGGTTTCGTAGAAGCGTTGATACGCCTGCCACAAGGGTAGCCAGACGCTGCGATCGTCGGCGGTGACTGGGCGGATGGTTACGGTCGGCATGGCGGTTTCCTTCAGAGTGGGCGCATCTGGGCGGCCAATAGGTTGTCCAGGGGGTCGGGGCTGTTGCCAAGGCTTGTACGCACACCTTCGATGTCGATGGTCGTGCGGTTCTGGCTGAGCTTGCGGGTGCCTTGCAAACGATTTATGGGCAGGGCGAAGCCGACGATGGCCTTTAGCATTCCGGCCATGTAGTCGGCAGGCGCTTCATCCACCGACCAGGGCTTGGCTTGCCGTTGTTCGTGGTGGTCGCTCAGGCGCCGGACGATGTCCAGCAGGTGATCGGCGTCATGAAAGACCTGAGCCTTGCCCCAGGCGTGTACGGCCACATAGTTCCAGGTAGGTACGGTGCGCGGGTCCTGGGCCTTGCTTGGATAGTAGCCGGCGCTGACATAGGCATCTGGCCCGGCGAACACCACCAGGGCCTCGGCGCCGTTTTCCAGGGCTTGCCACTGGCGGTTGGCCCGGGCGAAGTGGCCGTAGAGTGTGCCGTTGCTGCCCTGGCTGCGGTCTAGCAGCAAGGGCAGGTGGCTGGCCTGTAGTCCCTGTTCGTCCTGGGTCACCAGGACAGCCAGGCGAGTCTGCTCGATCAGATGGTGCAACTGGTCGAGGTCGGTTTCCTTGTAGCTCGAAGGTGTGAACATGAGGATTGTCCTTGGCGAATGGCTCAATCCTAGGCAGGCTATTGGTCTATGGTAAGAGCCATTAATGGCTAATTTGATAGGTCCATTGTCATGAGCGAGCGCCCCTTCACCCTGCCGTTCGACCCCACCGGGATCGTGCTCGATCGTCGCCAGGGGTTGAGCCGACAGCTCTACCAGGCGCTGCGCATGCGGGTGCTGGATGGGCGTTTGAGCAGTGGAACACGGCTGCCTGCCACCCGTGACATGGCTACGGCCCTGGCCCTGTCGCGCAACAGTGTGGTGCGTGCCTATGACCAACTCTATGCCGAAGGCTTCATCGAGAGCAGGGTCGGCGATGGCACTTACGTAAGCCAGCTACCGAAACTATCCACAAAAGTATCCACAGGGTTATCCCTGGGTTTACCCACAGGGTTATCCACAAAATCGACGGAAAATACTGAGGTTTTGTCCAGTAAAGTTATCCACACCGGGCCTTTGGCGCGCCTGGAAAACCATCATCTACCCGCCCCGAAAAGCGGGCCGCCACGTGCTTTTCGCGTCGGTTTACCGGCGCTCGATCTCTTCCCTTTCGATGTCTGGGCCAAGCTGCAGGCGGGTTTTTGGCGCAACCCGGATCCCGCTGCCCTGGGTTACGGCGATCCGGCCGGCGAATCGCAGCTTCGTGAGCTGATTGCGACCTATTTGCGTCGATCGCGCGGGCTTTACTGCACGGCTGAACAAATTGTGATCACCAGTGGTGCGCAGCAGGCAATAAGCCTTTGTGCACAGCTGCTGTTGGAGCCCGGAGAGAGCGTGGCTGTGGAAAACCCGGGCTACCGCGCTGCCGGAAATGCCTTCGCCCTAACCGGTGCCCAAGTGCACGGGGTGGCGGTGGATAACGAGGGCCTGGATTGCGCGGCGCTCGACGCCCTGGCGAACTGTCGCTTGAGTTATGTCACGCCGTCGCACCAGTACCCCACGGGCGTCACCATGAGCCTGGCCCGGCGTCTCGAGTTGCTGGCGTGGGCGCAGCGCAAGGACGGTTGGATCATCGAGGACGACTACGATGGCGAGTACCGCTACAGCGGGGCACCGCTGGCGCCGCTGGCAGCGTTGGATCGCAGCGGGCGGGTGCTGTACATCGGTACTTTCGGCAAGATTGCCTTTCCAGCGCTGCGCCTGGGTTACCTGGTATTGCCGCAACAGCTGGTGCAGGCGTTTTCCCGTTGTCGGGCGCTGGCGGTGCGGCATTCGGAAGTCGGCACCCAGGCGGTCATGGCCCAGTTCATGGCCAAGGGGCATTTTCAGCGCCACATTCGCCGAGTGCGGCGAGCGGCCCTGAGTCGGCGCAACGTCTTGCAGGCCGGCTGGCCTGTGGATGTGCCAGGCCTGGGGCCGATGCCGGAGGTGGCGGCCGGGCTGCATGTGAAGGTCGATGTGGACAGCTATGCCCGTGAGCAGGAACTGATCGCTCGCGCCGAGGCCGTAGGCGTCGAGCTCAACGCCCTGAGCGACTACTGGTTGCCCGACTCCACTACCTCTGTGGATAACCGCGCCGGGTTGGTGCTGGGCTTCGCCGCCGTGGGCGAAGCCCTCATTGCCGACGCCCTGGCACGCTTGCGGCGTGCCTGGCGTGGGTGACGGTCAGGTCCCGGCCTTGATCTTGGTCCAGGCCCGGGTGCGGGCGCGTTCGGCGTCACGGGCCAGCGGCTGCAAGGTATACAGCTTGGCCATGGCGTCTTCGGTCGGGTACAGGTTGGGGTTGTTGCGAATTGCCGGGGCGACCTGCCCGGTGGCGTCCTTGTTCGGGTTGGGGTAGCCGACGAAGTCGCTGATCGGTGCGATTACGTCGGGCTGCAGCAGGTAGTTGATGAAGGTGTAGGCATCTTCCGGGTTGGCAGCGCCTCTGGGGATCGCCAGCATGTCGAACCAGATCGGCGCACCTTCCTTGGGCAGGCGCATGTCGACCACCACACCGTTCTTCGCCTCGAGGGCGCGGTTGGCCGCCTGGGAGAAGCTGCCCGAGTAGCCCACGGCCACGCAGATGTCGCCGTTGGCGATGTCGGCCATGTACTTGGAGGAGTGGAAGTAGGTGATGTGCGGGCGGATCTTCATCATCAGCGCCTCGGCCTGCTTGTAGTCAGCCGGTTTGTCGCTGTTGGGTGGGAGGCCCAGGTACTGGAGGGCCAGGGGCAGGATCTCCGAGGGCGAGTCGAGCAGGGCGACGCCGCACTGCTTGAGTTTGGCAATGTTCTCTTCCTTGAAGATCAGGTCCCAGCTGTCCACCGGTGCGCTGTCACCCAGCGCTGCCTTGACCTTGTCAGGGTTGAAGCCGATCAGCACGGTGCCATACATGTAGGGCACGGCGAACTTGTTGCCGGGGTCGTTGGCCTCGATCAGCTTCATCAGCTTGGGGTCCAGGTGGTGCCAATTCGGCAGTTTGCCGCGGTCCAGCGGCTGGAACACCCCGGCTTCGATCTGCTTGGCCAGGAACACGTTGGAGGGCACCACCACGTCATAGCCGGAATTACCGGTCAGCAGCTTGGCTTCGAGCGCTTCGTTGGTGTCGAAGATGTCGTAGATCAACTTGACCTGGGCGTCTTTCTGGAAGTCCACCAGGGTTTGCGGGGTGATGTAGTCGAACCAATTGTAGACCCGCAGGGTACGTTGCTCGGCAGCCTGGAGGCTGCCGGCGAGCAGGGTGCTACACAGCAGTGGAGCGATCAGGTGCTTGAGTCGGGTCATCGTTAAGCTTCCTGTTGGGCGCGTTCGAAACCTTCAAGGACGTTCACCGCGTTGATGCCGATTTCCTCCACCGCATAGCCGCCTTCCATGACGAACAGGGTCGGTTTGCCGAGGCGCGCAATGCGTTCGCCCATCTGCAGGTAGTCGGGGCTATCCAGCTTGAACTGGGAGATTGGATCGTCCTTGAAGGTATCGACCCCCAGCGAAATCACCAGCACATCCGGCGCATAGGCAGCGATACGTTCGCAGGCCTGATCCAGGGCATTGCTCCAGGTCGGCCAGTCACTGCCGGCCGGCAGTGGGTAGTTGATATTGAAGCCTTCGCCTTCACCTTCGCCTTGTTCATCGGCATAGCCCAGGAAAAACGGAAACTCGGCTTGCGGGTCGCCATGAATCGAGGCGAAGAACACGTCGTTGCGCTGGTAGAAGATTTCCTGGGTGCCGTTGCCGTGATGGTAGTCCACATCGAGGATCGCCACTTTTTGCCGGCCCTGGTCGAGGAAGGCCTGGGCGGCGATAGCGGCGTTGTTCAGGTAGCAGTAGCCGCCCATCACGTCGCTGGCGGCGTGGTGTCCCGGTGGACGGCACAAGGCAAATGCGCTGTGGGCGCCGCCCTGGATGGCAGCCTGGGCTGTCAGTGCGACCTGGGCTGCACTGTAGGCAGCCTTCCAGGTACCGGCGGTAATCGGCGCACCGGCGTCGAAGCTGTAGTAGCCGAGCTCGCCGTGCAGGCCACTGGGCTTGATGCTGCGCAACGTGCGCGCAGGCCAGGTGAAGGGCAGCAGGTCGCCCTCGTGACCCAGCTGCACCCAGCGCAGCCATGCACCTTCGAAGAAGTTCAGGTAGTCGGCACTGTGGACACGCAGCAGCGGTGCGCGGCCATAGTCGGCAGGGCCCCTGACGGGCCCCAGCTCGCGGTTCCTGACCTGTTCGAGTACATGGTCGGCGCGCGAAGGCATTTCGAAGCAGGGCATCAGTTTCCCGTCGATCAACTCGCAGCGGCCGTGGTGCAAGCGGTGGTCATCTGAATAGATCGTCAGCATTTGTTGTTCTCCGAAGTCACTGGCGTGTGATCCATTGTTGATGGGCGCGACCCGGGGTAGAACGGCATAAACGGCCAAAAGGGGATCGATATGGCCAGCCTGCTTGACCAGATTGAACCGTCAGGGACGGAAATGACTGGGGGCTACGCCGCTCCAGCGCAGGAAGGCATGGCGGAAACTGGCGGTTTCGCTGAAGCCCAGCTCCTCGGCGATGCGATAGATCGGCAACAGGTCATCGGCCAGCAGTTGCTTGGCTCGCTCGAAACGCAACTCGTCGAGCAATTGCTGGTAGCTGCTGCCCATTTCCTGCAAGTGTCGGCGCAAGGTGCGCGAAGAGCAGTTCATCTGGCGCGCCAAGCCTTCCAGGCCCGGTGCGGTACCCAGCTGATCGAGCAGCAACTGGCGGATCCGTCCGAGCCAGGCCTGGCGTCCGGTGAACTCAAGGTTCTGCCGGCGGCAGCGCTCGCTCATGGCCCGGTGGGTGACCTGATCCGCCAGGGGCAGGGGCGTACTCAGCCAGCGCCGCTCGAAGGCGAAGGCGTTGTCGTCGGCTGCAAACTGCAGGGGGCAATCGAAGGTTTGAGTGTACAGCCGGTGGTAGTCGGGCGCGGCATGGGCAAAGCGTGCATCCAGCAGCGGCAGTGTCTGCCCGAGCAGGTCGTCGCAGATGACTTTCAGGGAGGTCAGGCAAAACTCGGCGTTGAAGGCGGCCAACTGCGGGTCTTCGCCATAGCCGCTGGCGCTGAACCAGATCCGCTGGCCGTCATCGACCAGGCGCAACTGGAAAAGTGTTCCCAGTAGCGCCGGGTACTGCATGGCCAGGTGCAAAGCGTCACCTAAGGTGGCACTGGAGAGCAGGGCGTAACCGAGCATGCCGTAGCAGGACACATGCATGCGCCGTCCCAGTTCCAGCCCCACTTCACGGCGCCGGGCCACAGCGTTGGCGCACACCTGCAGCTCCTGGCGGGTGGTAATGCGCGAATCGGCGCGGCCCAGGTCGGCCAGGCTGATACCGCTGCCTTCGAGCAGGGCCTGGGCGTTTGAGTCATCGCCCTCAAAGGCCTGCAGAACCAGTGAGACGGCATTGAGGGTGGTGAGGTGTGAGTGGAGCATGCTCGGCTTCCTGCTGAAGGGCTGCAGGTTACCGAGCAATATGTGTGCCTTGCCAGGCTTATTGCGTCATGGCAGATCCAGTTCGACCAGCCGCCGCACCTCGTGCACCGGCAAGCCGGCACCCAGCAACCACTGCAACTTGCCAAAGGCTGCCTCGCGGGTCATGCCGCCTCCGGACAGCACGCCGACCTGGCGAAGGCGGCTCCCCGCCTCATAAACATCCAGCTCGACACCGCCCTCGTGGCATTGCGTGATCGCCATCACCACGACGCCTTTGGCTTGTGCCTGGCCAAGTGCGGCGAGAAACGCCGGGTTGTCGGCGGGGCCGGTACCGCTGCCGAAGCACTCCAGGATCAGCCCTTGCGCACCGCTGTCGAGCGCCGCTTGCAGCAGCGGGGCGCCGAAGCCTGGCACCAGCGGCAGCACGACCACGGTGGCCGGCTGCCTGGGTTGGCGATAGTCGAGTGCACCAGGCAGTTGCGTGGCCTTTGCGGCACCGGCAGAGCGTTTGAGGGTTACGAAAGGGTGGCGACCGAAGCTGCGCACCTTGGCCGTGCGTAGTGGGTCGAGCAGCTCGCCGTGAAAGTACAGCTGCACGCCGGATGCCTGGCCCCGGCCCAGCGCGTGCAACGCGCCGATCAGGTTCTCCCAGGCATCGCTGTCGGCAACACCGGCCGGCAGCATCGAACCGGTGAACAGCACAGGTGCCGACAAGCCCAGCAATTGATAGCGCAGGGCGGCGGCACTGTAGGCCAGGGTGTCGGTGCCATGTAGGATCAATACGCCATCGCAGCCCTGGTTCCGAGTGGCGTCGATCACCGCTTCGCGCAGGCGCTGCCAGTACTCGGGGGTCATGTTGGCGCTGTCGATCAGCGGCAGCAGCTCGCGAAATTGCCAGTCAGGGATATCGGCCACGCCGACCAGGCGTTCGCGCATCCGCTGCTCGAAGCCCGAGGCCGGAGCCAGGCCGTTGGCGCTGGCCTGCATGCCAATGGTGCCGCCGGTGTACAGCACCATGATGTTGCGAGCGGGGGTTGCGGTTGCCATGGGGCGGTCTCCGTGGATGGCCATCGTACGGGTAGGCGCGGGCGTACCCCGCAATGGCGATCTAACTACTGCATCGCATCGTGGGGCAAGCCCGCCGCTATCGTGCAGGCAAAAAAAAGGGCCCGGGGGAATGATCCCTGGGCCCTCAAAAGGTGAGAGGTGTCTAGTCCCTCGACCTGGTGAGCGGTGTTACAGCGTCGGTCAGCCTTTGAGCGGAACCAGGCGCGGAGCAATCATGTTTTCCGGACGCAGGATGTCGTTGAGCATCGCTTCGTCCAGCAGGCCTTCTTCACGTACCAGTTCCAGTACGCCGCGGCCGCTTTCCAGCGCAATGCGAGCGATACGGGTGGCGTTTTCGTAGCCGATGTACGGGTTGAGGGCGGTGACCAGGCCGATCGAGTGTTCGACCAGTTCACGGCAGCGCTGTTCGTTGGCGGTGATGCCGACGATGCAGTGCTCGCGCAGCATGTCCATGGCGCGTTGCAGCAGGCGGATCGAGTCGAAGATCTTGTAGGCGATCAGCGGCTCCATCACGTTCAGTTGCAGCTGGCCGCCTTCGGCCGCGACAGTCAGGGCCAGGTCGTTGCCCATGATGGCGAAGGCCACCTGGTTGACGGCTTCCGGGATAACCGGGTTGACCTTGCCTGGCATGATCGAGCTGCCGGGCTGGCGCGCTGGCAGGTTGATTTCGTTGATGCCGGTACGTGGGCCGCTGGACAGCAGGCGCAGGTCGTTGCAGATCTTCGACAGCTTGACCGCGGTGCGCTTGAGCATGCCGGAGAACAGTACGAAGGCGCCCATGTCGGAGGTGGCTTCGATCAGGTCGGCAGCCGGTACCAGCGGCTGGCCGCTGATGGTCGCCAGGCGCTGGACGGCCAGCAACTGGTAGCCAGGGTCGGCGTTGATGCCGGTACCGATGGCGGTACCACCCAGGTTGATTTCGGTCAGCAGCTCAGGCGCCAGGGAACGCAGACGGTTGAGGTCTTCGGTCATGGTGGTGGCGAAGGCACGGAATTCCTGGCCCAGGGTCATCGGCACGGCGTCCTGCAGCTGGGTACGGCCCATCTTCAGTACGTGGTCGAATTCCTGGCCTTTGGCGGCGAAGGCCTGGATCAGGCTGTCGAGGCTGGCCAGCAGGGCGTCGTGACCGAGCAGCAGACCCAGGCGGATCGCGGTCGGGTAGGCGTCGTTGGTCGACTGCGCCATGTTCACGTCGTTGTTCGGGTGCAGGTACTGGTACTCGCCTTTCTGGTGGCCCATGGCCTCCAGCGCGATGTTGGCGATGACTTCGTTGGCGTTCATGTTGGTAGAAGTACCAGCACCGCCCTGGATCATGTCGACCACGAACTGCTCGTGGTAGTCGCCGCGGATCAGGCGGGCACATGCCTCGCTGATGGCAGCGTGCTTGGCATCGCTCAGGTGACCCAGCTCTCGGTTGGCGTCGGCAGCAGCCTGTTTGACCATTGCCAGGGCCACCACCAATTTAGGGTAGTGCGACAGCGGAACACCGGAGAGGTGGAAGTTGTTGGCAGCGCGCAGGGTCTGGATGCCGTAGTAGGCATCAGCTGGGACTTCAAGGGTGCCAAGCAGGTCTTTTTCGACGCGGAACGATGCAGCAGCGGACATGATAAATATCATCTCGAATTTGGCCCGGCACATGCCGGAATGGCGCCAATCCTAGGCCTGCGGCGATTTTGCGGCCAATGCTGTTGCACGCTAACCTATGCACAAACGGCATAATGGTTAATGTGACGCCAACCGACATTCGAGCGTGTGCCATTTTGGTGCGCGCCTGGAGAGACAGATGAACCTCGAAAGCAAATGGCTGGAAGACTTCAGCGCCCTGGCGGCGACGCGCAGTTTCTCCCAGGCCGCCGAACGCCGCTTTGTGACCCAGCCGGCCTTCAGCCGGCGCATCCGCAGCCTTGAGGCGGCGCTGGGGCTGACCCTGGTCAACCGCTCGCGTACCCCGATCGAGCTGACGGCGGCCGGTCAGCTGTTCCTGGTTACGGCCCGCACGGTGGTCGATCAACTGGGTGAAGTGCTGCGCCATCTGCACCACCTGGAAGGCGGGCAGGGCGAAGTGATCCAGGTCGCGGCGGCGCACTCCCTGGCGCTGGGGTTTTTCCCGCGCTGGATTGCCCAGTTGCGCAACGATGGCCTGAACATCGCGACCCGGTTGGTGGCTACCAACGTCGGTGATGCGGTGCATGCCTTGCGCGAAGGCGGGTGCGACCTGATGCTGGCCTTCTACGACCCGGATGCGGCCCTGCAGATGGACTCGGAAATCTTCCCGTCGCTGCACATGGGGCATACCGAGATGCTCCCGGTGTGCGCGGCGGATGCCGACGGCAAGCCGCTGTTCGACCTTGAAGGCGAGGGCAGCGTGCCGCTGCTGGCCTACAGCGCCGGAGCCTTTCTCGGCCGGTCGGTCAACCTGTTGCTGCGCCAGCGCGCCCTGCGCTTTACCACGGTGTACGAGACGGCCATGGCCGACAGCCTCAAGAGTATGGCCCTGGAGGGCCTGGGCATTGCCTGGGTGCCGCGGCTTTCGGCACGCGCCGAGCTTGAGCGCGGCGAGCTGGTGATCTGTGGCGGCCCGCAGTGGCACGTACCGCTGGAAATCCGCCTGTATCGCTGTGCGCTGGTGCGCAAGGCCAACGTACGTTTGCTCTGGCGCAAGCTGGAGGGTGGGCCGGCAGCCGCAGGTTGACTCTAAAGTCAGCCAAAGCCCCGAAAAATAAGGCCCGACAGTTGGTCGCCGGGGTGCCTTAAACGCACTGGCTTACGTTATACTGCGCGGCCTTCGGTCGGTTTTTCCCGACCCTAATTCGCATAACAAGCCACGCCGGTCGTCCCCGCGTGGCTTGTTGTTTTTTGACGCGCCTGCGGGCGCCCAAGAGAAGAGGCTCGACGATGAGTGCACTGGTTGGCGTGATCATGGGCTCCAAGTCCGATTGGTCCACCCTTAGCCACACCGCCGATATGCTGGAAAAACTCGGCATTCCCTACGAGGTCAAGGTGGTCTCCGCCCACCGTACCCCGGACCTGCTGTTCCAGTATGCCGAAGAGGCCGAAGGCCGTGGCATCGAGGTGATCATCGCCGGTGCCGGTGGCGCTGCCCACCTGCCTGGCATGTGCGCCGCCAAGACCCACCTGCCGGTGCTCGGCGTGCCCGTCCAGTCGTCGATGCTCTCCGGCGTCGATTCGCTGCTGTCGATCGTGCAGATGCCGGCCGGTATTCCGGTTGCCACCCTGGCCATCGGCAAGGCGGGCGCGATCAACGCCGCGCTGCTCTCGGCGAGCATCCTGGGCGCCAAGCACCCGCAGTTCCACAGCGTGCTGAAGCAGTTCCGCGCTGAGCAGACAGACAACGTTCTGGACAATCCAGATCCGCGCCAGGCTTGAGGTCAAACCCATGAAAATCGGTGTAATCGGTGGCGGCCAGCTGGGTCGCATGTTGGCCCTGGCAGGAACGCCGCTGGGTATGAACTTCGCCTTCCTGGACCCCGCGCCGGATGCCTGCGCTGCGCCATTGGGCGAGCACTTGCGTGCCGATTACGGCGACCAGGACCACCTGCGCCAGCTGGCCGACGAAGTCGACCTGGTCACCTTCGAGTTCGAAAGCGTGCCGGCTGAAACCGTCGCCTTCCTGTCCCAGTTCGTGCCGGTCTACCCGAGTGCCGACTCCCTGCGCATCGCCCGTGATCGCTGGTTCGAAAAGAGCATGTTCAAGGACCTGGGCATTCCGACCCCGGCGTTCGCCGATATCCAGTCGCAAGCCGACCTGGACGCCGCCGTTGCCAGCATCGGCCTGCCTGCCGTCCTCAAGACCCGTACCCTGGGTTATGACGGAAAAGGCCAGAAAGTGCTGCGCTCTGCCGAAGATGTAGTGGGTACGTTCGCCGAACTGGGTAGTGTGCCTTGCCTGCTGGAAGGCTTCGTGCCGTTCACCGGCGAAGTATCGCTGATTGCGGTGCGTGCACGTGATGGCGAGACCCGCTTCTACCCGCTGGTGCACAACACCCATGAGAACGGCATCCTTCGTCTGTCGGTAGCCAGTGAAGATCACTTGCTCCAGGGCCTGGCGCAAGACTACGCGGGCCGCGTGCTCAAGCAGCTGGACTACGTCGGTGTGCTGGCATTCGAGTTCTTCGAAGTCGACGGCGGCCTGAAGGCCAACGAAATCGCCCCGCGGGTGCACAACTCCGGTCACTGGACCATCGAAGGCGCCGAGTGCAGCCAGTTCGAAAACCACCTGCGTGCCGTTGCCGGCCTGCCGCTGGGCTCGACAGCCAAGGTCGGCGAAAGCGCCATGCTCAACTTCATCGGTGAAATACCGGCGGTAGACAAGGTAGTGGCCATCGACGAATGCCACCTGCACCACTACGGCAAGGCCTTCAAGGTCGGGCGCAAGGTCGGTCACGCCACCCTGCGTTGCGACGACATGGCGACCCTGGAGCAGAAGATCCAGCAGGTCGAGGCCCTTATCCAGGCCTGAAGGGAACCATCCTTCTCTGCAGTCCCTCTGATGGCAGGATGCCAAAGCGCTGACTAGGCTTTGGCGTGCGCCATTTCACTCAGAGGGATTGCCATGGGTATCATCGGAACCATCTTCATCGGCCTCATCGTCGGTCTGCTGGCACGCTTCATCAAGCCAGGCGACGACAGCATGGGCTGGATCATGACCATTCTCCTGGGCATTGCCGGCTCGCTTGCAGCGACCTACGGCGGCCAGGCGCTGGGCATCTACCAGGCGGGCGAAGGCGCAGGCTTCCTGGGAGCACTGGTGGGCGCGGTGGTCCTGCTGGTGATCTACGGTATGGTCAAAAAGAACTGACGGCAGGCTAGAATGCTCGGCAATTTTCGTTGCCGAGCATTTTTATGCGCCGTGTCTTACTGGTTTCACTGCTGCTCATCAGCAGCCTTGCCCGCGCCGAGCTGCCGGAAACCGACTGGCTGGAACTGATGCCCAAGTCGGACCAGAAAGCCCTGGAGCTGATGCCCGAGATCGACCACAACTCTCCCGAAGCCATGGGCACCTTCACCGAGAAGGGCGGCATGAAGCAGAGCAAAGGCCTGCCGGCGGTGATGTACTCAACCAAGACGGTGCCCGCCATGAATGGCAAGCAGATCCGCCTGGGTGGTTATCCGGTACCGCTGGAAAGCGACGCCAAGGGCAACAGCACCTTGTTCTTTCTCGTGCCCTATCCGGGCGCCTGCATCCATGTCCCGCCACCGCCGCCCAACCAACTGGTGCTGGTGCGCTATCCCCGTGGCGTGAAGCTGGACGATATCTACACACCGCTGTGGGTCAGCGGCACCCTGAAGGTCGAAAAGGTCAGCAATGACCTGGCTGATGCGGCTTATGCCCTGGATGCGGCGAAGGTGCGGGTAGTGGAGGATGCCGATCTGTAACCGCATCGCGGGGCAGGCCCGCTCCTACCGGCAGGAGCGGGCTTGCCCCGCGACAACTATCTAAAGCCCTTCGCTGCCAATGCTCACGCTCGACGAATGACTGGCGCCCGGCGCCAATGTCACCACGTCATCCCAGACGTTCGCGGTCTCGATACACAACATGCGCTGCCAGCCATCGTCGGCCATATCCGCCAGTGCTGCAGCGCGGTCGGTCCAGGGGTTCCAGATGACGGCTGAGCGAGAGCCGCTGCAGGTCAGGCGAATACGCCGGTTCCAGTCAGGGTCGACAATGCTCAAGGAGTCTGGTGACTGCAGGTAGATACGGTCGGTCTCGCCAGCGAAGGTCAATGCGCCCGACTGTGTACGTTGCTCCCAGTTTGCCAGCGTCTCGATGTAGCCCAGGCCCTCGACGCCTTCCACCCGCACATTGCGCACGTCGCTGACGGCGAAATAGCTGTGCAGTGCCTGGCTGATGGTCACCGGGACGTTGTCGAGGTTGTAGCTGGTGAGGGTGACGGTCAGCTGTTCCCCCATGACAATGCTCAACGTGAGCTCGACCGTGTGGGGCCAGCCGGGGAGATCGCCTTGAGTGTCTGGCAGGTTGAAGTCGACGCGTACCGCGCCGGCTTCTTCAGCGATAGCCAGCAGCTGCCAGTCGCGCCCACGCACCAGGCCGTGGGCAGGGGCCTCATTGCCGTGGTACATGGCCTGTACGGCCTGCGGATTGCGGCCCAGGCTGCCAAACCAGGGCCAGCACACCGGAACTCCCGCTCGCACGGATTTGCCCTGCTTGAAGATGGCCTGTTCGCTCAACCACAACAAGGGTGGTTCGCCGAGCCGCTGGTAGCTCAACACCTGGGCGCCCTGCTGGGCGACCAGCAGTTCGGCGCTGTCAGTGGTGATGCGCCAGCAATTGAGCTCGCCGTGTTGTTCGGATTCGACCTTGGGTGTGGACATGCGCTTGATCTCTTGGGTTTGCCGTACAGTCTTGGACTGCTTGCATACCCCCGAGTTTACCGCGCAGCCGCCTCAGCGACGAGGAGGAACCGAACGGGTGCGCCCGCTGCCGTCGATGGCAACGAAGACGAACACAGCCTCGGTGACCTTGCGCCATTCGCTGGACAGCGGGTCGTCGCTCCACACTTCGACCATCATCTGGATCGAGCTACGGCCGATTTCCAGGGGCTGGGTATAGAAGGACAACTGCGCGCCGACGGCCACCGGGACCAGGAAGGCCATGCGGTCGATAGCGACCGTGGCCACCCGGCCACCGGCGACGCGGCTGGCCATGGCGGTGCCGGCCAGGTCCATCTGGGCGACCAGCCAGCCGCCAAAAATATCGCCGAAACCATTGGTTTCACGCGGCAATGCTGTGATCTGCAAGGCCAGGTCGCCTTGCGGGATGGGATCTTCTTGTTCGAGTTCAATCATGCCGGGGGTGCCTCTGACCCGTGACGCTTCGTTGGTTGGCGCTAATGCAGACGCCTCGAAAAACGATTCAGCACAACCATACTACGCTGCTTTCGCTTTGCCAGGCGGCGAAGGGAAACTCTGCGAAACCGACTAAGCATACCTAGCGGCGTTTTCGCACAACATCCTTCTATAGACGCAACCTTTTGATACAGGCGGCCAGTATATAGAGCAGAAAGCGCAGCGACGACCATGCATTTATGAATACTTGTATTGAATTTGTGCGCACTGTGCTTTTTCTTGCAATTTGCTATCGTTCGAGGCCCACCAGGCCCGAAACCCGCGCGGCAGGCGGCCTGCAGTACCAATCAGCGATACCAATAAGAGATACCTATGACCTCCGTGCCCGGCAGTATCGCGCAGCCTTCGAGGCCGCTCACCCGCAGTGACTACAAGACCCTGTCGCTTTCCGCCCTGGGCGGAGCGCTGGAGTTCTACGACTTCATCATTTTCGTGTTCTTCGCCACGGTCGTCGGGAAGCTGTTTTTCCCTGCGGACATGCCCGAATGGCTGCGCTTGATGCAAACGTTTGGGATTTTTGCCGCCGGCTACCTGGCGCGCCCACTGGGCGGCATCGTCATGGCGCATTTCGGCGACCTGCTGGGGCGCAAGAAGATGTTCACCCTGAGCATCTTCATGATGGCCGTGCCGACGCTGATCATGGGCCTGCTGCCTACCTACGCGCAGATCGGCATGTGGGCGCCGATCCTGCTGCTGTTGATGCGTGTGATCCAGGGCGCGGCCATCGGCGGCGAGGTGCCGGGTGCCTGGGTATTCGTGTCCGAGCACGTGCCTTCGCGCAATATCGGGTACGCCTGCGGCACGCTGACGGCGGGGCTGACGTCCGGCATTCTGCTCGGCTCGCTGGTCGCCACGGCCATCAACAGTATCTACACGCCTGAAGAGTTGGCCGACTACGCCTGGCGGATCCCGTTCCTGCTGGGGGGTGTGTTCGGGCTGTTCGCGGTGTACCTGCGTCGCTGGTTGCATGAAACCCCGGTGTTCGCCGAACTGCAGGCGCGCAAGGCCCTGGCCGAGGAAGTGCCGCTGCGGGCTGTACTGCGCGACCACCGTGGCGCCATCGTGCTGTCGATGTTGCTGACCTGGCTGCTGTCGGCCGGGATCATCGTGATCATCCTGATGACCCCGACGGTGTTGCAGACGATCTATGGCATTGCTCCCACCGTGGCCCTGCAAGCCAACAGCCTGGCCATTGTGCTGCTGAGCCTGGGTTGCGTCGTGGCTGGGATGCTGGCCGATCGCTTCGGGGCAGGGCGGGTGTTCGTGGTCGGTAGCCTGGCGCTGCTGGCCAGTTCCTGGTGCTTCTACCACACCCTGTTCGAGCACCCGGAACTGTTGTTCCCGCTCTACGCCCTGACCGGTCTGTTTGTCGGCATCGTCGGCGCGGTGCCTTATGTAATGGTCCATGCATTCCCGGCGGTGGTGCGCTTCAGCGGGTTGTCCTTTTCCTACAACCTGGCCTACGCGATTTTCGGTGGTCTGACCCCGATGGTGGTCACCTACCTGCTCAAGTTCAGCCCGATGGGCCCGGCCTACTACGTGGCCGGCATCTGCACCATTGGTCTGCTGGTCGGCCTCTATCTGCTCGCCAAGAAACGCTGATATCCCTCTAGCCCGCCCCTCGCAACATTTTGAAAAGGCCATCACCGAGATTCGGTGATGGCCTTTCATCTAATTGTCACATTCGGTTCATAGAGTGTTCATACGGCCTGCAGATACTTGGGCCCGATCCATCTCACCCCCAATTCCTGCTAGGAGTAAGGCATGAAACTGAAGCGTTTGATGGCGGCCCTGACTTTCGTCGCCGCTGGCGTTGCTACCGCCAATGCGGTTGCCGCTGTTGACCCTGCTATTCCGACCTACACCAAGACCACCGGTGTGTCGGGCAACCTCTCCAGCGTCGGTTCCGATACCCTGGCGAACCTCATGACTCTGTGGGCTGAGGCCTACAAGAAGGAATACCCGAACGTAAACATCCAGATCCAGGCTGCCGGCTCCTCCACCGCGCCACCCGCGCTGACCGAAGGCACCGCCAACCTCGGCCCGATGAGCCGCAAGATGAAGGACGTCGAGCTGCAGGCGTTCGAGCAAAAGTACGGCTACAAGCCAACCGCCATTCCGGTTGCCGTCGACGCCCTGGCCGTGTTCGTACACAAGGACAACCCGATCAAGGGCCTGACCATGGCTCAGGTCGATGCGATTTTCTCGTCCACTCGCCTGTGCGGTGCCAAGGCCGACGTCAAGACCTGGGCTGACCTGGGCGTGACCGGCGACCTGGCCAACAAGCCAGTCCAGCTATTCGGTCGTAACTCGGTATCCGGCACCTACGGCTACTTCAAAGAAGAAGCCCTGTGCAAAGGCGACTTCAAGCCAAACGTCAACGAACAGCCTGGTTCGGCTTCGGTCGTACAGTCGATCAGCAGCTCGCTGAACGGCATCGGCTACTCGGGCATCGGCTACAAGACTGCCAGCGTCAAGACCGTGCCTCTGGCCAAGAAAGAAGGTGGCGCATTCGTTGAAGACAACGAAGCCAACGCCCTGAACGGCACCTACCCGCTGTCGCGCTTCCTCTACGTCTACGTCAACAAGGCGCCGAACAAGCCTCTGGCCCCGCTGGAAGCCGAGTTCGTCAAACTGGTCCTGTCCCAGGCTGGCCAGCAAGTTGTCGTGAAGGACGGCTACATCCCACTGCCTGCCAAAGTGGCTGAAAAAGCCCTGGCCGACCTGGGCCTGAGCCACGCCAACAAAGGCGTCGCGAAGAACTGAGTGTGAGACAGGTGGGGCCTGGAAATGACCAGCCCCCACCGCAAATTGCGAGTCCGCTGCCAGGGACCCCTGAGCGGCGGGCTTTTTTGCGTCACTTCATTGTCATGTTTTTGTAATACGGGACCGCTAGGGTGTGCGCATGAATGATCTGGCCAACTCCACCATGACCCAAAATTCTCCCCCCGTGCGGATTGATTTCAATACGCCCGAACTGCAACGCAAGCGTCGCCTGCGTGCGCTCAAGGATCGCCTGACCCGCTGGTATGTACTGGTGGGCGGGCTTGCCGTGCTGGCGGCGATCACCTTGATCTTCTTCTACCTGGCCTACGTGGTCGTGCCACTGTTCCAGGGCGCTACCTTGACCAGCAAGAAGGCGCTGGAGCCGACCTGGCTGAGCCAGGACGCCGGCAAGCCGCTGATGATCGCCCTGGAAGAGCAGAATCTGGTGGGCATGCGTGTGTCCGACAAGGGCCAGGCATTGTTCTTCGACACCAAGACCGGTGCCGAACTCAAGCGCGTCGACCTGCCACTGCCAGCCGGCACCCAGGTGACCTCGATCGGTAATGACCAGCCGGGCAACCCGCTGGTGGTGCTGGGCCTGTCCAACGGCCAGGCGCTGGCGTTCAGCCACAGCTACAAGATCACCTACCCGGACAACAAGAAAACCATCACACCTGGCATCGACTACCCCTATGGCCAGGAGCCTTTCGTGCTCGATGAGCAGGGCCGTGCCCTGGAGCATGTGAGCCTCAACGTGAATGGCGAGACCCTGGTGGTGGCCGGTTCCACCGGTGCGCACCTGCAGGTTGTCTCGCTGAGCCGCGAAGAGAACATGATGACCGGCGAGGTCACCAGCGAGCAGAGCCGTATCGACCTGCCGCAGATGACCGAGTCGGTGAAATCGATCTTTATCGACCCACGTCAGCAATGGCTGTACGTGATCAATGGCCGGGCCCAGGCGGATGTCTTCAGCCTGCGCGAAAAAAGCCTGAATGGTCGCTACAAACTGCTCGACAACGGCGATGCCGAAGTCACGGCAAGCGCCCAGCTGGTCGGTGGTATCTCGCTGATCATCGGTGACTCCAAGGGTGGCCTGGCGCAGTGGTTCATGGCCCGCGACCCGGACGGCGAGCAGCGCTTCAAGCGCATTCGCGAGTTCCAGATGGGCAAGGCGCCAATCGTGCAGATCGATGCCGAAGAGCGTCGCAAAGGCTTCATCGCCCTGGATGCCGCCGGCGAGCTCGGCGTGTTCCACAGTACCGCCCACCGTACGCTGCTGGTCGAGCCGGTTGCCGAAGGCGCAGGCGTTCTGGCGCTGTCGCCACGGGCCAACCGCATCATCATCGAAGAAGGTGGCAAGCTGCTGCCGCTGACCTTGAAGAACCCGCATCCGGAAGTGTCCTGGAGCGCGCTGTGGAGCAAGGTCTGGTACGAGAACTATGACGAGCCGAAATACGTCTGGCAGTCGACCGCCTCGAACACCGACTTCGAACCCAAGCTGAGTCTCTCGCCGCTGACCTTCGGTACCCTGAAGGCCGCGTTCTACGCAATGATCCTCGCGGCTCCGCTGGCCATTGCCGCCGCCATCTACACCGCCTACTTCATGGCCCCGGGCATGCGCCGCAAGGTCAAGCCGGTGATCGAGCTGATGGAAGCGATGCCGACGGTGATCCTGGGCTTCTTCGCCGGTCTGTTCCTGGCGCCGTACCTGGAAGGACACCTGCCGGGTGTGTTCAGCCTGTTCCTGCTGATGCCGATCGGCATCCTGGTCGCCGGCTTCACCTGGAGCCGCTTGCCTGAGTCGCTGCGCCTGCGGGTTCCGGATGGTTGGGAGGCGGCGATCCTGATCCCGGTGATCCTGTTCACCGGCTGGTTCGCCCTGTACATGAGCCCGTTCCTGGAAACCTGGTTCTTTGGCGGTGACATGCGCCTGTGGATCACCAACGACCTGGGTATCACCTATGACCAGCGTAACGCCCTGGTTGTCGGTATCGCCATGGGCTTCGCGGTCATCCCGAACATCTATTCGATTGCAGAAGACGCCGTGTTCAGCGTGCCGCGCAGCCTGACCCTGGGCTCCCTGGCGCTGGGTGCGACGCCGTGGCAGACCCTGACCCGCGTGGTCATCCTGACCGCCAGCCCAGGCATCTTCTCGGCGCTGATGATCGGTATGGGCCGTGCGGTAGGTGAAACCATGATCGTGCTGATGGCCACCGGCAACACCCCGGTCATGGAGCTGAACCTGTTCGAAGGCATGCGTACCCTGGCGGCCAACGTTGCCGTGGAGATGCCCGAATCGGAAGTCGGTGGCAGTCATTACCGCGTGCTGTTCCTCGCCGCGTTGGTGCTGCTGATGTTCACCTTCGTGATGAACACCTTGGCCGAGCTGATTCGCCAGCGTCTGCGCAAGAAATACTCGTCGCTTTGATAGAAAGGTAGAGATCCGTGAAAAAGGATTCCCTCAAAAGCTGGTTCAAGAGCGGCGCCCCTGGCGTCTGGATCAGCGGTGGCGCGGTCGCCATCGCGGTGATCATGACCATTGGTCTGCTCTCTGTGATCGCTGTGCGTGGCCTGGGCCACTTCTGGCCGGCCGATTTGGTTCAGGCCAACTACACCGTGCCGGGCCAGGCCAGCCACGTGGTGGTCGGCGAGGTGGTACAGAAGGAAGAAGTACCGCGCGTGCGTCTGAAGGGGGCCGGCTTGCCGGTGCCTGACGAGGGCCCGGAGTTCATGACCCGTGAGTTGATCAAGGTCGGTAACCGTGACCTCAACGGCAGTGACTTCACCTGGGTGGTCGGCGAGTGGCTGACCGACCAGCAGACCCCGGTCGACCTGATTGCCCTGGAGCGTCGCGAGTGGGGCAACTTCTACGGCTACCTGGTCAGCGTCAAGGAAGATGGCAAGGTGGTCGCCGAAGGCAAGGCGGCCTGGGCCGAGCTGCAGGCGCGCCTCAAGCGTGCCGACAAGCTCGCCGGCGAGCTGCAGAAGCTCGAGAAGAAAGACATCGGTGCAATCAACTACGGCCTTGAGCGTCTGCGCCTGCAGACCCGCAAGCTGGAGCTCGATGGCAAGCTGGACGCTGCCGCCCAGGCCGATATCGAAGCTGAGCGCGCCGAGCTGAACAACCGCTACAAGGCCATCGAAGAGCGCCTGGGCAGCCTGCATCAAGACTTCGGTCGCGACAGCCTGGTTGCCAAGGACGGCAATGGCCGTGAAGTCGAGATCAACCTGAGCAAGGTGGTCCACGCCTACCAGCCGAACGGTATGAACACCTTCACCAAGCTGGGCGTGTACTTCGCCAAGGTCTGGGAGTTCCTCAGCGACGACCCGCGTGAAGCCAACACCGAAGGCGGGATCTTCCCGGCCATCTTCGGTACGGTGATGATGACCCTGATCATGGCCGTGATCGTCACCCCGTTCGGTGTACTGGCGGCAGTGTACCTGCGTGAATATGCACGCCAGGGCCCGGTGACTCGCCTGATCCGTATCGCGGTGAACAACCTCGCCGGTGTCCCGGCGATCGTCTACGGGGTATTCGGCCTGGGCTTCTTCGTCTATGTGCTGGGTGGCTCGCTCGACCGCCTGTTCTTCCCTGAGGCATTGCCCGCGCCGACCCTGGGTACCCCTGGCCTGCTCTGGGCCTCCTTGACCCTGGCCCTGCTGGCGGTACCGGTGGTGATCGTGGCCACCGAAGAAGGCCTGGCGCGGATTCCTCGCACCGTCCGAGAAGGTTCGCTGGCGCTCGGTGCAACCAAGGCCGAGACCCTGTGGAAGATCGTGCTGCCGATGGCCAGCCCGGCCATGATGACCGGCATGATCCTCGCCGTGGCCCGTGCCGCGGGTGAAGTGGCGCCGTTGATGCTGGTGGGTGTGGTGAAGCTGGCACCGTCGCTGCCAGTTGATGGCAACTACCCGTACCTGCACCTGGACCAGAAGATCATGCACCTGGGCTTCCACATCTACGACGTCGGCTTCCAGAGCCCCAACGTCGAGGCCGCGCGGCCGCTGGTGTATGCCACCGCGTTGCTGCTGGTCCTGGTGATCGCCACCTTGAACCTGTCGGCGGTATGGATTCGGAACCACCTGCGCGAGAAGTACAAGGCGCTGGACAGCTGATCGCCACACCCTTTTTGCAAGTGCCGCCCGTGTGTTGAACCGGGCGGTTCGATGAAACGAAATTGATAGCGTATGGAGCCTAACCATGCAGCATGAATCCCACGCCCACGGCATCGATATGTCGGCCCTGGGTCGCGACAAGCAAAGCCTGCGTCTGGCAGAAGAAACCGTTGCCATCGAAGTGCCTGGCCTGAGCCTGTACTACGGCGACAAGCAAGCGCTGTTCGACGTCAGCATGAACATCCCCAAGCAGCGCGTGACCGCGTTCATCGGCCCGTCCGGCTGCGGCAAGTCGACCTTGCTGCGTACCTTCAACCGTATGAACGACCTGGTTGACGGTTGCCGTGTAGAGGGTGCGATCAACCTGTACGGCAACAACATCTACCGCAAGGGCGAAGACGTGGCCGAGCTGCGTCGCCGCGTCGGCATGGTGTTCCAGAAGCCTAACCCGTTCCCCAAGACCATCTACGAGAACGTGGTGTACGGCCTGCGTATCCAGGGCATCAACAAGAAGCGCGTGCTCGACGAAGCCGTTGAATGGGCGCTCAAGGGCGCGGCGCTGTGGGATGAGGTCAAGGACCGCCTGCATGAGTCGGCACTGGGCCTGTCCGGTGGTCAGCAGCAGCGTCTGGTGATTGCCCGTACCATCGCCGTGGAGCCGGAAGTCCTGCTGCTCGACGAGCCGTGCTCGGCACTCGACCCGATCTCGACCCTGAAGGTCGAAGAGCTGATCTACGAGTTGAAGTCCAAGTACACCATCGTCATCGTTACTCACAACATGCAGCAGGCGGCGCGGGTTTCCGATTACACCGCCTTCATGTACATGGGCAAGCTGATCGAGTTTGGTGACACCGACACCTTGTTCACCAACCCGGCGAAGAAGCAGACCGAAGATTACATTACAGGTCGCTACGGCTAGGGCCGGGCGACTGCTTCAAGCTGCACGCTACACGCGGCAAGAAGACGGCGGTGCCTGGCATAACATGTATGACTTGAAGCTTGCGGCTTGAAGCCAGCGGCTTGTTCGCGGAGCGAAAGATGATCGATAAAGACAGCCTTACCCACCACATCTCCCAGCAGTTCAACGCCGAGCTCGAAGAGGTTCGCAGCCACCTCCTGGCGATGGGCGGCCTGGTCGAGAAACAGGTCAATGACGCGGTCACCGCGCTGATCGATGCCGACTCGGGCCTGGCCCAACAGGTGCGTGAAGTCGACGACCAGATCAACCAGATGGAGCGCAACATCGACGAGGAGTGCGTGCGGATTCTCGCCCGTCGCCAGCCGGCCGCCTCGGACCTGCGTCTGATCATCAGCATCTCCAAGTCGGTGATCGACTTGGAGCGCATCGGTGACGAGTCGACCAAGATCGCTCGCCGTGCCATCCAGCTGTGCGAAGAAGGTGAGTCGCCGCGTGGCTACGTCGAAGTGCGTCATATCGGCGACCAGGTGCGCAACATGGTCCGTGACGCACTGGATGCGTTCGCCCGTTTCGACGCCGACCTGGCGCTGTCGGTGGCCCAGTACGACAAGACCATCGACCGGGAATACAAGACGGCCCTGCGCGAGCTGGTCACCTACATGATGGAAGACCCGCGATCGATCTCGCGAGTGCTCAATGTCATCTGGGCCCTGCGTTCGCTGGAGCGTATCGGCGACCACGCGCGCAACATTTCCGAGCTGGTGATCTACCTGGTGCGCGGTACCGATGTGCGTCACTTGGGCCTCAAGCGCATGAAGGAAGAGGTCGAGGGCGGTAGCGAAAAGGCTAATGTTTCGGCGGTAGCTGACGATAAGTAAGACTGCCCCGAGTAACAACGCCCGGCCTAGGCCGGGCGTTTTCGTTTGTGGGGCGAGTACCTAAAAGGCAGCCGCGAACGGAATCATGCGTCCCGGTGCGAGTCGATGCTTGGCAAGTGGCCATCATTCAGCGTTATGCTGGTCGGGATGCGATAGGAGTGGCGATGAGTAAAGTCAGTGTGTTGGTGGTCGATGATGCGCCGTTCATTCGCGACCTGGTGAAAAAGTGCCTGCGCAATCATTTTCCGGGCGTGGTCATCGAAGACGCCATCAATGGTCGCAAGGCGCAGGCCTTGTTGGCCCGCCAAGCCTTCGACCTGGTGCTGTGTGACTGGGAAATGCCGGAGATGTCGGGGCTTGAGCTGTTGACCTGGTGCCGTGAGCAAGCGTCGATGAAGACCTTGCCGTTCATCATGGTGACCAGCCGTGGCGACAAGGAAAACGTGGTGCAGGCGATCCAGGCGGGCGTCTCGGACTTTGTCGGCAAGCCGTTCACAAATGAGCAACTGCTAACCAAAGTGAAAAAGGCCCTGACCAAGGTCGGCAAGCTCGACACTTTGTTGGCCAGCGCCCCGACCCGGGCCAACTCGGCTTTTGCCAACGATTCGCTGAACGCCCTGACGGGAGGCCGCGCCGAGGCGGTCAAGCCTGCTCCGGCCCCCGCGCCCGTAGCCGCCAAACCCTTGATCGACGCGCCGAAACCAGCGTCGCCCGCAGGTCGTGGCCAGGGCCAGTTGCGCCTGCCAGGCGGTGTCCAGCCTTGTGTGATCAAGGCCCTGAGCCTAAAGGAAGCGCTGCTGGTGGTACGTCGCGGCGAGCCCCTGCCACAGGTACTGGAAGGGGCTGTGCTGGACCTTGAACAGGGCGAGAACGCCGAGGTGGCCCGGCTCAACGGCTACCTTCACGCCGTCGCGGCGCTGGAGCCCAAACCCGACAGTGATTGGTTGCAACTGACCTTCAAGTTCGTCGATCAGGATGCCCAGAAGCTCGATTACCTGTCGCGGCTGATTGCCCGCGGTACGGCGCAGAAGCACTTCGTTCCAGGCGCTTGATCACTCCCTCGCAGGCCAACCCGCCCCAACCGCAGGAGCGGGCTTGCCGCGCGAAAGGAATAACCATTCGTCCACTGGTACAACCCCGCAACACCCCCACCCGGCTTACGCCAGAATCTGCTGCTAGGCTTCGACAGATCTCGAACTGTCAAAAAGCCACTACCCATGCCCGCACGCACCTTGCTGTTCTGCGCCTTGCTCGCGGCTTGCGGCCCGGCGCTGGCCATGACCCTCTACAGGCACACCGATGAATTCGGCGTGGTCTCCTATTCCGACCGGCCAATAGTGGGCGCCAGTGCCTTTGTCTTTCGCGATCGAATGGTCGAGCAACTGCAGCACCAGGTACACCTTCAGGCCACCCCGTTCACCGGGGGAGTGCGCTTCAGCGCACGCAACGATACCTATGCACCGGTCGAGGTGGAGCTGCGCCTGGAGCGCTTGAGCAACGTCCAGGGCGGTACATCGCGCATCGTCAGGCGGGTGCTGCCGCCGCGCACCACGGTGCCGCTGACGCTGCTCAGTGCACGCCAGCCAGGCAAACCGGTGCGGTATCAGGAGAAGTTCCAATACGCGCTGGGCAACCCCGCCCAGCGCCAGCAGGCGTTTCGTTATCCGTTACCGTGGCGCGGTGGACCGTTCCGGCTGACTCAGGGCGCCAACGGGCGCTACAGCCATTTCGGCCCGAAGGGCCGCTATGCCATGGATATTGCCATGCCCGAAGGCACGCCGATCATTGCCGCGAGGGCCGGGGTGGTGATCAAGACCGAGAATAACCAGAGCGGGCGCGGGACGAACCCGGCGGGGAATTTTGTACGGATCCTGCACGACGACGGCACCATGGGCGTGTACCTGCACCTGATGCGCGGTTCGGTAGTGGTCAGCGAGGGGCAGCGGGTGGTCTACGGTACAGCGCTGGCCAAGTCCGGCAATACCGGCAACAGCACCGGCCCGCATTTGCACTTTGTGGTGCAACGCAACGTGGGGCTGGCCCTGGAGTCGATCCCCTACCAGTTCAACCAGCCCGTCGGTGGGTTGCCGAACTTCACCGCCGGCAACCCCTGAGGCGACTCAATCGAGCTTGAGCACCTTGGCCAGGACGATTTTCGGGCCTTTCATTTTCTTGATGATGATGCGCAAGCCTTCGACCTCCAGCACCTCTTCTTCTTCCGGAACCCGCTTGAGCGTCTCGTAGACCAGGCCTGCGAGGGTTTCCGCCTCGATGTGGTCCAGGTCCACGCCCAGCAGGCGCTCGACCTTGAACAGCGGGGTGTCGCCACGCACCAGCAACTTGCCCGGCTGATAGGCGAGGATGCCGCGCTCGGCCTTGCGGTGTTCGTCCTGAATGTCGCCCACCAGCACTTCGAGCACGTCTTCCATGGTCAGGTAGCCGATGACCTTGCCGTCGGCTTCTTCGACCAGGGCGAAATGCGCGCCACCCTTGCGGAACTGCTCCAGCAGGTGGGACAGCGGCATGTGGCGCGACACCCGCTCCAGGGGGCGAGTCAGCTCGGCAAGATTGAAGGACTCGGGGATGTGGTCCAGGTCGGCCAGCTCCAGCAGCAGGTCCTTGATGTGCAGCAGGCCGATGAACTCACCCCGTTCGGCGTCGAGCACCGGGTAGCGGCTGAACTTGTGCCGGCGGAACATCGCGAGGATTTCCTTGAGCGGTGCATTGGCGTCCAGGCAGACCATGTCTTCGCGGGAGTTGGCCCAGTCGACCACCTCCAGCTCACCCATTTCCACCGCCGAGGCCAGTACGCGCATGCCCTGGTCGCTCGGGTCCTGGCCGCGGCTGGAGTGCAGGATCAGTTTCAGTTCGTCACGGCTGTAGTGGTGCTCGTGGTGCGGGCCCGGCTCGCCCTGGCCGGCAATGCGCAGGATGGCGTTGGCGCTGGCATTGAGCAGGTAGATGGCCGGGTACATCAGCCAGTAGAACAGGTACAACGGCACGGCGGTCCACAGCGACAGTAGTTCGGGTTTGCGGATCGCCCAGGACTTGGGAGCCAGCTCGCCGACCACGATGTGCAGGTAGGAGATCACGAAAAAGGCGCTGAAGAACGACACCGCCTTGATCACCTCCGGGGACTGGACGCCGACGGCGGCCAGCAGGGGTTCGAGAAGGTGCGCGAAGGCCGGCTCACCGACCCAGCCCAGGCCCAGGGAGGCGAGGGTGATACCCAGCTGGCAGGCGGAAAGATAGGCGTCCAGCTGGTTGTGTACGGTGCGCAGGATCTGTCCGCGCCAGCCATGCTTCACGGCAATCGACTCGACTTTGGTCGAGCGCAATTTGACCATGGCGAACTCGGCGGCAACGAAGAAGCCGTTGAGCAGAACCAGCAGCAGAGCAAAAAGAATCATGCCGAAATCGGCGAACAGTGAAGCGAGGCTAATACCAGGGGAAGGGTCCATGATGGGGTTTTACGGGGTCCGTCATCTAAAAAAAGAGAGAAGTAGAGTGCCAGCATGCGCTGGCACCGGTCCGCCAATGTAGCGGCTGAGGGCTCGATTGCCTAGGGGCGCGGCTTCAGGAGGCCATGCGCAGGGCAATTTGGGCGGGCGCAAAATGGCAGGTGAAGGTACTGCCATGGCCCGGTACGCTGCTGATCTCCAGGCGCGCGCGGTGACGCAGCAGGACGTGCTTGACGATCGCCAGGCCAAGCCCAGTGCCACCGGTGTTGGAGGCGCGACTGGAGTCGACCCGATAGAAGCGCTCGGTCAGGCGGGGCAGGTGCTTGGCGTCGATACCGATGCCGGAGTCCTGCACGCTCAGGTGCGCACCCTGTTCGTCGGCCCACCAGCGAATGCGGATCTGGCCTTCATCCTGGGTGTACTTGACCGCATTGAACACCAGGTTGGAGAAGGCGCTGCGCAGCTCGGCCTCGCTGCCCTTGAGGCGAATGCCAGGGTCGGCTTCCAGGGTGATGCGCTGGTTGCGCTGGCCGGACAGGGCCTGGGCATCGCCCTTGATCGACTGCAGCAGTGCTTCGACGGCCACGGGCTGGTTGTCGGAGGGGTAGTCGGTGGCTTCCAGCTTGGCCAGCAGCAACAAGTCGTTGAGCAGGGTCTGCATGCGGCCGCCCTGCTGCTGCATTTGCTGCAATGCCCGGACCCAGCGCGGGTTCACCTCTTCGACGTTGTCGAGCAGGGTTTCCAGGTAGCCGGCGATCACCGTCAGGGGGGTACGCAGTTCGTGGGAGACGTTGGCGACGAAGTCCTTGCGCATCTGTTCGAGCTGATGGATGCGGGTGACGTCGCGCACCAGCATCAAGTGCTCGTTGTTGCCATAGCGGGTGATGTGCAGTTGTACGCGAAGACGGTCGTTGATCGGTGAGGGGATTTCCAGTGGCTCGAGGTAGTTCTCCTGTTCGAAGTACTCCTTGAAGCGTGGATGGCGTACCAGGTTGGTCACCGGCTGGCCGCTGTCTTGTGGTGTCTTGAGGCCCAGCAGGGTCTCGGCGGCGCGATTCCACCACTCCAGGTTGCCGTCGCTGTCGAGCATGATCACCGCGTCCCTGAGGGCGGCGGTCGACTCCTGCACCCGGTCGATCACCGCTTGCAGGCGACCACGTACGCGCTGGTCGCGTCGTTGCAGGTGGTAGATGCTGTCGAATACCTCGCCCCACAGGCCGTAGCCGTCGGGTGGTGCTTCATCGGGTTTGTGCAGGCGCAGCCATTCGTGCAGGCGTAGCAGTTGCTTGAGGGTCCAGCCCAGGTAAATCGCCAGGCCCACCGCCAGGCTCCAGCCGTAATAGCCGCTGATCAGGCCCACCAGCAGGCAGGCGGTGATCAACAACAGCATGTGACGAATCAGGGTGCCATGCCAGTTCTGGTTCAATTAACGACGCGTCCTTTCCAAAGCGTTGGCGTGAAAATCGGTTCAGCTCTTGGTGGAGAAGCGGTAACCGGTGCCGCGGACCGTTTGTACCAGGTTTTCGTAAGCTTCACCCAGGGCCTTGCGCAGGCGGCGGATGTGCACGTCGACGGTGCGCTCCTCGACATACACATTGCCGCCCCACACCTGGTCGAGCAACTGGCCGCGGGTGTAGGCACGCTCCTGGTGGGTCATGAAGAACTGCAGCAGGCGGTATTCGGTCGGGCCCATTTCGGCCGGCTTGCCATCAATGGTCACGCGGTGGCTGATCGGGTCGAGCAACAGCCCACCGACCTCGATCGGGGCTTCGCCATCGCTTGGGCCGGCGCGACGCAGCACAGCCTTGAGGCGGGCTACCAGCTCGCGCGGCGAGAACGGCTTGGTGATGTAGTCGTCGGCACCCACTTCAAGACCCTGGATCTTGTTGTCTTCCTCACCCTTGGCAGTGAGCATTATGATCGGGATGTCGCCGGTCAGCTCATCGCGCTTGAGGCGGCGAGCCAGCTCGATGCCCGAGGTGCCCGGCAGCATCCAGTCGAGCAGGATCAGGTCCGGCTTGCGGTCGACGATGATGGCGTGGGCTTGCTGGGAGTTTTCCGCTTCCAGGCAGTCATAGCCGGCCATTTCCAATGCAACGGCGATCATCTCGCGAATCGGCGCTTCGTCGTCGACGATCAGAATGTTTCTGCCAACCATGTTCAAACCTCTTCCATTCAGGTGTCTTGGCCCGCATTAGATAACGGAATTATTGCAGTCGTGTGACAGGTCGTGGGCTGTTGCAGCAACATTCTGTTACTGGACTAGGCTTTAATTCCCTCTCCCGAGAATCACGGTGGATCCAATGACACGACATACGCTGAACTGGATGGCGCTTTTTACTGCTGTGGCACTGGCCTTGCCAGGGATAGCGTCGGCCCATCATGCCATGATGAAAGACGGTGTGATGGTCGACCATGCGGGAATGACGCTCTATACCTTCGACAAGGATTCGGGCGGCAAATCCATGTGCAACGATGAATGTGCCAAGAACTGGCCACCGCTGATGGTCAAGGACGGCGATATGGCCGAGGAGGGCTGGACACAGATCAAGCGCGATGATGGTTCGATGCAATGGGCCTATAAGGGCAAGCCGGTGTATACCTTCGTCAAGGACAAGAAAGCCGGTGACATGACCGGCGACGGCATGAAGGATGTGTGGCACGTGATCAAGTAATCGGGCCGACCCTGCGCTGGCGGCCCGCGAGTCGTCAGCGCAGGGTGTAGTCGACAACGATGCTGAGGAAAATCAGCAACCCGGCCCAATGGTTGTGCAGGAAGGCCTTGAAGCAGGATTCGCGATCCAGGTTGCGGGTCGACCAGAACTCCCAGACAAAGCACACCAGCGCTGCCACCAGCCCCAGGTGGAACCAGCCGCCCAATTCGAAGCGGTTGCCGGCCAGCAGCAAGCACCCCAGTGACAATACCTGCAAGGTCAGAATGATCGTCCGGTCGGCTTCACCGAACAGGATCGCCGTCGATTTGACACCGATCTTCAGGTCGTCGTCGCGATCGACCATGGCGTAGTAGGTGTCGTAGCCCACGGTCCACAGCACGTTGGCGATGTACAGCAGCCAGGCAATGGCCGGCAGTTCGCCGTTGGCGGCGGTGAAGGCCATGGGGATGCCCCAGGAGTAGGCAGCCCCGAGCACCACCTGCGGGTAGTAGGTGTAGCGCTTCATGAATGGATAGCAGGCCGCCAGCGCCACCGCGCCGAAACTAAGCCACACAGTGGTGGCGTTGGTACACAGCACCAGCAGGAAGCTCACACCGACGAGTATCGCGAACAGCACCAGGGCTTCGCGGGCGTTGATTCGGCCGGCAGCCAGCGGCCGGTCGGCGGTACGCTTGACGTGGCCATCGACCTTGCGATCGGCGAAATCGTTGATGGCGCAACCGGCCGCACGCATCAGCACTACACCCAGGGTGAAGATCACCACGTTGGCCAGGGTCGGTGCCCCCTTGGCGGCTATCCATACGGCCGAGAGGGTGGGCCACAGCAGCAGGTAGATGCCGATCGGCCGGTCCATGCGGCTCAGCTGGATGAAGTCCCAGGCCCGTGGGTGCAGGCGATTGAGCGACTTGAGCAGCTGCAGGTACATCAGCGGATCTCCCCGGAAATATCGGCGGCCTGCCATAGCGCGGGCAGGAAGACTTCGGCAACCAGCACACTCAGGCTGGCGCGATCAAAGCGTGAGCGGCGCCCCCACAAGGTGTCGCTGGCGTCTGCGACGGGCAGCCAGGCCTTGGGGTAATGACAGACTTCAATGGGCCGGCGGGTAAAGGCCTGGTCGCAGAACAACAGCTCGCCCAGCGAGCGACTGCCCAGTGCTTCCATGTCCAGCCCGCCGCTTTCCAGGGCGCTGCGTGCTGCCACGCTGCGGGCGAACACCCAGGCCTGGCCATGACCGCGCAAATACACCTCGCGTACCCAGCCTTCGCTGCCAGGCGGCAGGTCCAGCGCCTGGCATTCGTCATCACGCAGCGGCTGCCAGCCCTCGCAAAGGGGTGTAACAGAAAAGTGATCGGCGGATAATTGGGTCAGGCGACGGGTCAGGGACCCTTCATCGAACAACCAGTCAAGGCAGCCAGGCGTTGCGCTGTCTGCTACCTGCGAGTACTGCAACCATTCTGCAGCGGGCGCTTGCGATGTTTCGTACGGCACGATGGTATGGATTAACAGGCCAAAGAGACCGCGAGCTTAGCATGAATGCCCAATCCGGCTTGCATGCTGGCACCTGGCTCCAGTACAAAGCCCCTCCGTGATGGTCGCCACCGTAATATTTCCCAGAGCGACCACTCCAAAGCCTGTGCCTGTTGAGGATGTGAGTGATGAAAAAGTGGCAGTGTATTGTTTGCGGCCTGATCTACGACGAGGCCGAAGGGTGGCCGGATGACGGTATTGCGCCCGGTACCCGCTGGGAAGATGTGCCCGCAGACTGGCTGTGCCCTGACTGTGGTGTCGGCAAGATGGACTTCGAAATGATCGCAATCGGCTGATCGTTTTTTAACCAGGAACTTTAAGGAAAGCATGGCATGACGGCTCCAGTGGTAATTGTCGGTACAGGCTTGGCGGGCTACAACCTGGCTCGCGAATTTCGCAAGCTCGACGGCGAAACGCCGTTGCTGCTGGTTACTGCCGACGATGGTCGTTCATATTCCAAGCCGATGCTTTCCACTGGTTTCGCCAAGAACAAGGACGCCGATGGCCTGAGCATGGCAGAGCCCGGCGCCATGGCCGAACAGCTCAAGGCCGAAGTACGCACCCATACCCGCATCAGCGGTATCGACCCGGGCCACAAGCGCCTGTGGATCGGCGAGGAGCAGGTGCCTTACCGCGACCTGATCCTGGCGTGGGGCGCGCAGACCGTGCAGGTACCGGTCGAGGGCGATGCCGGCGAGGCGATCTTCCCGATCAACGACCTGGAGGACTACGCTCGCTTTCGCGCTGCAGCCGCAGGCAAGCAGCGGGTATTGATCCTGGGTGCCGGCCTGATCGGTTGCGAGTTCGCCAACGACATGAGCCTGGGAGGCTTCGAGGTCGAGCTGGTGGCGCCGTGCGAGCAGGTCATGCCGACGCTGCTGCATCCGGCCGCCGCCGCAGCTGTGCAGGCAGGCCTGGAAGGGCTTGGCGTGCGGTTCCACCTGGGGCCGGTGCTGACGCGCTTGGAGCGGGTCGGCAATGGCCTGCAAGCGCACCTGTCCGACGGTACGCTCATTCCGTGTGATCTGGTGGTGTCGGCCGTTGGCCTGCGTCCACGCATCGACCTGGCCGCTGCAGCCGGCTTGCAGGTCAACCGTGGCGTCGTGGTCGACCGTCAACTGCGTACCTCCCATGACAACATCTTCGCCTTGGGCGACTGCGCCGAGGTCGACGGCCTCAACCTGCTCTATGTCATGCCGCTGATGACGTGCGCCCGGGCCCTGGCCCAGACCCTGGCCGGCAATCCTACAGCGGTTGCCTACGGCCCGATGCCAGTGACGGTAAAGACCCCTGCCTGCCCCCTGGTGGTCTCGCCACCGCCCCATGGCCGTGAGGGCAACTGGCACGTCGAGGGGCAGGGGCTCGACCTCAAGGTGCTTTGTCACGATACGGACGGCAACTTGCTGGGCTATGCCCTGACCGGCTCGGCGGTGATGGAAAAGCTGGCTCTGAATCGGCAACTTCCGGCGTTAATGGCGTAAACAGCGGGCGTTCTGTCGGATTACCCCTGCTATTGCACCAACAATGGCCGTCCAGAGACTGGCGCGGCCCCTGACGGCGTGCCATCCTCACTCCCGTCTGCCGCAGTTTAGAGCCTGCGGTGCCTTGGGCGCTGCTCCATGAAGAGCAGCACGGCATAACAACAAAAAAACCGTCAAAGAGGCTTCACTATGCGTAAACCAGAACTCGCCGCAGCCATTGCTGAAAAGGCCGATCTCACCAAAGAGCAAGCCAACCGCGTTCTCAACGCCGTGCTCGAAGAAATCACCGGCGCCCTGCATCGCAAGGACAGCGTTACGCTGGTCGGCTTCGGTACGTTCCTGCAGCGCCATCGCGGTGCCCGCACCGGCAAGAACCCGCAAACCGGCGAGCCGGTGAAGATCAAGGCCAGCAACACCGTGGCTTTCAAACCAGGTAAATCCCTGAAGGACAGCGTCAATCCGTGATGCCTCGCACAGATCGATTGCAGTAGAGAACGGGCACCCGACACGGTGCCCGTTTTTTTTTGCGCAACATGCCGCTACAGAGCGATGCAGTGATCGCGTTGATATAGACCCGTCGCCTATGGCGTTTTCGCAGCGAGACTATAAACTGCTCCGCCAGTCACTTTTTAGTCGAGGCGCGTACATGAAGTTTCGCTTTCTCCTTTGGGCCATGGGGTTGCTGATGGCCAAGGCCAGCCGCAAGAATCCGGCATTCCAGCAACAACTGGCCGACAAGGATCTGGTGTTCCAGCTACAGACTCTCGATGGCAAGGTGGCTCGCCATTTTATCGTCAAGGATATGCGTATCCGTAGCCAGTCCGGCACCCATGCAGCGCCGGCCTTTGCCATTGCCTTCAAGGATGCCGCGTTCGGCTTTGCCACCTTGCAGGCGAAAAACAAGCAATTGGCATTCATGCAGGGGATTCAGGACAAGAGCATCCAGATCAAGGGCAATCCGGCGCTGGTGATCTGGTTCCAGGGCCTGATGAAGTACCTGAAACCGAAAAAGAAAGCCTGACCCGTGGGGTCAGGCTCATGCCTCAGTGCTGATTGAACTGCGAAGCCAGCTCACGCAGCAGCACTTCGGCCTCAAGCACCTTGTTCACCACATCCTCGGCTTTTTCGCGGGGGATGTTCAGGCGCTCCAGCAACGCGTCGGGTATGGATTCCACCGGCCCCGAGCCGATACCCCGGGCACGCAGCAGGCGAATCGCCAGACACACCAGGTTGGGGAACGCGGCATGGTCGCCGTCGTACTGCGGATCATGCTGAAAGCGCAGGGCGGTGGCCAGTTCCTCGGGCATGTCCCAGAACCGCATCAACCAGGCACCTATCTGCTCGCGGCTGATCCCCAGCAAATGCTGTTCGACATAGCTGTGGCACAGGTGCGGGTTGACCTCCAGGTGGCGGCAGATCAGCGAAAAATGCGGTGGGAATACATGCGCCAGCAACAGGTAGCCGAAGTTGTGCAGCAGGCCGGCCAGGTACGTCAGGCCGGCTTCGGGGCGCTCGGCGCGAGGGATGGCGCGGGTCAGGCCTTCGATCACGGCGGCGGTGTAGATCGACTGTTGCCAGTACGGCGTGGTGTCCTGCGGATGGTCCTTGGGCAGGCTCAGGGTCTTGCCTAGCGCCAGGCCCAGCGCCAGGTTGATCACCAGGTCAAAGCCCAGCACGCGGACGATGGCGTCTTCGACCGAGCGGATCTTGCCCGGCGAGGCGTAGTAGGGCGACGCTGCCCAGCTGACCACCTGGGCAGCCAGGGCCGGGTCGGTCTCGACCACGCCGGTAATGTCGTCGATGGTCGCGTTGGGGTCGACGCGCAGCTTGATTATTTTTTGCGCGGTTTCCGCGAGCGGTGGAATCTCGATGGTGCTTTCCAGGCGCTGCTGGATGCGTCGGGCAGTGAAGGCCTGGACCGCCTGGGTGATTTCCTCTCGGTCGTCGGCCGGGCGATCGAGGTTGGGGCGAATGCTGCTCAGACGCTCGCCGAAGTTGCCGGCGCTGGCTTTGTTGAGCATTTTCTTGAAGTCGTCGCGTTCGATTTCCAGCAGCAAGCCGGCTTCACCGGAGTGCACCAGCAGTTTTTCCGGCTTGAGCAGGCTTTCTTCATAGAGGCAGGGCGAACTGGTCAGCGCAGGAATGCCCGGGAGCATCTTCAGGCCATGCTTCTCGAGCATGTGCTTGAGGCGTTCCAGGGGCACGGCGGCCAACTTGCGGCCAGTGAGTTCGGCGAGGCGATTGAGGTCGAGCAACTGGCTCTGCGGAAACAGCACCATCAGCGCGCCGACTGCGTCATCGAGCAATACGGCCTGGACCTTGCGCTCGGACAGCAGCTGCGAGTGATCCAGCACTTCGCGGTAGGCGATGCCGAGTTTTTCGAGCAGCAGCCGGATAACAGACGGAGCGTGGGGGGTTGCGGTGTCCAGGGCAACTTCAGTCATGGTCTGTATCCAGAAATTTTACAATCGCAAGAGTATAACCAGCTTGGGCCGCAAGCTGGATCCATTCTGGGACAGGCGTCACACCTGTCCGTATTGTTGACCATGGCGCAGCCAGCGCTCGAGCAGCGGGCTGACATGTTCCGGCCAGCGTGCAAGCAGCGCCTGGGCGGCATCGCGCACGGCGGGAAGCAGGTCCGCGTCGCGCATCAGGTCGGCGACCTTGAACTGCAGCAGGCCGGTCTGGCGAGTGCCGAGCATTTCACCGGGGCCGCGCAACTCCAGGTCTTTCTCGGCAATGATGAAGCCATCGTTGGTTTCGCGCATGATCCCCAGGCGTTCCCGGCCAATCTGCGACAGTGGCGGATGATAGAGCAACACGCAATGGCTCACCGCGCTGCCCCGACCGACGCGGCCGCGCAACTGGTGCAACTGGGCCAGGCCCAGGCGTTCGGGGTTCTCGATAATCATCAGGCTGGCGTTGGGCACGTCGACGCCGACCTCGATGACAGTGGTCGCGACCAGCAATTGCAGATGGCCTTGCTTGAACTCGGCCATGACCGCAGCCTTTTCAGCAGGCTTCATGCGCCCGTGGATCAAGCCGACCCGCAGCTCGCCCAAGGCACTGCCGAGTTCTTCGAAAGTGGTTTCGGCGGCCTGGCAGGTCAACTCCTCGGACTCTTCGATCAGGGTACAGACCCAGTACGCCTGGCGCCCCTCGGCGCAGGCGGCGCGAACCCGCTCGACCACCTCGAAGCGTCGGCTGTCGGCAACCAGCACGGTGTTTACCGGTGTACGGCCGGGGGGGAGCTCGTCGAGGATCGAGGTGTCCAGATCGGCATAGGCGCTCATGGCCAGGGTGCGCGGGATGGGGGTGGCGGTCATGATCAGCTGATGCGGACAGAGCTGGCCACCCACGCCTTTCTGGCGCAGTGCCAGGCGTTGTTGCACACCGAAGCGGTGCTGTTCGTCGATGATCGCCAGGGCCAGGTTCTTGAACTTCACCTCTTCCTGGAACAGGGCATGGGTGCCGACCACCATCGGTGCACCGCCAGCGATCTGCTCCAGGGCACTGGCGCGGGCCTTGCCCTTGAGCTTGCCCGCCAGCCAGGCGACTTCTATTCCAAGCGGTTCCAGCCAGCGCTTGAACGTGACGAAGTGCTGTTCTGCAAGAATCTCGGTGGGGGCCATCAGCGCGACCTGATAACCGGCTTCCAGGGCCTGCAGCGCAGCCAGCGCGGCGACCACGGTCTTGCCTGCGCCCACGTCTCCCTGGACCAGGCGCAGCATCGGCTCTGGTTGGCTCAGGTCGTAGGCGATTTCGTTGCCGACCCGTTGCTGGGCACCCGTGGGGGCGAAGCCCAGGTTTGCCAGGTACTGCTGGGGCAATCGAGTCGCCTTGGGCAGCACCGGGGCCCGCTGGGCACGCAGGCTCTCGCGCAGGCGTTGCTGCGAAAGCTGATGGGTCAGCAACTCTTCGAAGGCCAGGCGGTGCTGGGCCCAGTGCTGGCCCTTGGCCAGTTCGTCGACGTCGGCATCGGCGGGTGGGTGGTGCAGGTAGCGAATGGCGTCGTCCAGCGGCGCCAGTTGGTAGTCGCGGGCCAGTTCCTGTGGCAGCCAGTCAGGCAGGCTGCGGGGGCCGAGCATCGCCAGGCTTTGCTGGCACAGCTGGCGCAGGCGTTGCTGGGTCAGGCCCTCGGTAGTGGGGTAGATCGGGGTCAGGGTCTGCTCGACTGGCGCAGGTTCGTCACCGGTCAGGGCGCGGTACTCGGGGTGGTAGATCTCAAGGCCTGACGCGCCAGGGCGGGCTTCGCCATAGCAGCGCAGGTGGGTGCCGCGCTTGAGGCCTTCCTTCTGCGCATTGCTGAAGTGGTAGAAGCGCAGGCTCAGCACGCCGGTGCCGTCGCCCAGGCGAACCAACAGGCTGCGGCGCTTGCCCATGACCACATCGGTGCCGCTGACCACGCCTTCGATCACCGCATCCTGCCCTGGCCGTAGCGCGCCGATCGGTACCACGCGGGTGCGATCCTGATAGCGTAGCGGCAAGTGGAAGAGCACGTCCTGGAGGTTTTCCAGGCCGACCTTGGCGAGCTTTTCGGCCATGGCCTCGCCCACGCCCTTCAATGCAGTCACCGATACTTGGGACAACTCCGGCATGGTGGGTTCCTACTGGCTCACTGGCGGCTTGGCCACCGAGCACAGACGGATGGAGTCGGCGAGGATCTCGATGGCCTTGGGCCGCGGGAAGCTGGCGCGCCAGGCAATGGCTACGGTGCGAAACGGTGCCGGTGGGCTCAAGGGCCGTACTTCGATGACGCCGGGGGCATAGTGGTGACTGTGCACCGCAGACAGCGGCAGGATCGATACCCCAAGGCCCGAGGCGACCATGTGGCGGATGGTTTCCAGGGAACTGGATTCGACGGTGGTGTGCTTGGAGCCGTCGCTACCCTTGGCCAGGGTCGGGCAAGCCTCGAGCACCTGGTCGCGGAAGCAGTGGCCCTCGCCGAGCAGCAGCAGGCTCTTGTCGTTGAGCAGGCTGGCGTCGATGGTTTCCTTCTGGGTCCAGGGGTGTTCGCTGGGCATCAACACATAGAAGGGTTCGTCGTACAGCGGCATGGTCAGTACGTCGGCTTCGTTGAACGGCAGGGCGATGATCACCGCGTCCAGCTCACCATTGCGCAGCTTGTCGCGCAGAATGTGAGTGAAGTTCTCTTCGATGTACAACGGCATCTGCGGGGCGACCCGGTGCAGTTGTGGAATCAGGTGCGGGAACAGGTACGGGCCAACGGTATAGATGGCGCCGACTTTCAGGGGGGCGGTGAGTTGGTTCTTGCCGGCTTGGGCCAGCTCGCGGATGCCCTGTGCCTGCTCGAGCACTTTTTGGGCCTGGGCGACGATGCCTTCGCCAACCGGCGTCAGGCGTACAGCGCTTTTGCTGCGCTCGAAGATCAGAACACCCAGCTCGTCCTCAAGCTTTTTCACACCCACCGACAAGGTCGGCTGGCTGACATGGCAACGTTCAGCGGCATGGCCGAAGTGCTGTTCCTGGGCGAGGGTGACGATGTAGCGCAATTCTGTGAGGGTCATAACGTGCGTCCATGAAGTTGCGGCCCCAGCATAGCGGCTGCACTCGATAGACGCACGTTATCAGAGTTGCTTATGTGTGACAGAAACAATGCGTCAGCGCTTGTCCAGCGAGTAGACGAAAGGCGCGATCACCTCGATGCTGCCGTTAGTGAGCAATTCCTTGGGCGGTGGTGGAACCGGCTGGGCCCTGCGGATCATCTCCAGGGTTGCCCGATCCAGTGCCGCGCTGCCCGAACCACCGGCCAGGGCGTAAGAAAGAATCTTGCCCTCGCCATCGACTACGAAGCGCAGTCGGTTGATGCCTTCCATGCGCATGCGCCGGGCGTTCTCCGGGTAGCGCTTGTACTTGGCCAGGTGGCGTAACAGGTCGCTCTGCCAGGTAGGCAGGGCATTGCTGTTACTGGCGATGCTCGGTGCCGGAGCTGCCGACTTTTGTGCCGGTGCGGTGTTCGGTGGCGTGTCGACCACTTCCTCGTCGGCAGGCTTTTCCTGCGGTGGCTCAGGCTTCTTCTCAGGCTTGGGCGGCTGCGGTTTGGCCTTCGGCTTCACCTGTTTGGCGACGGCGATCTTGGGTTTCGGTGCCTCGGCCAGTTTCGGCAGCGGCGGCTCTTCTACCGGCGCTGGCGGTTGTGGCGGGGTTACCACCTTGGGCGGTGGAGGAGGCGCCGGTTCAGGCATCGGAGCCATCTGGATCATCATTGCCGCGGGGGGCAACTCGATCGCCTGGGGCACCGACCAATTGAGCGTCAGCAGCACGGCGATGGCATGGATCCCCAGCACAACCGCCAGACTACTGCTGTAACGCGCCAGCTTATGCCGCGTCTTGATCATTTCTTGGCTGCCGTCTCAAGTCCGACCAGACCGACTTTCAGGTAACCGGCCGCGCGCAGGGTATTCATGACTTCCATCAGATCGCCGTAGTCCACGCCCTTGTCGGCCTGGAAGAAGATCGTGGTGTCCTTGTCGCCCTTGGTCTTGGCATCGAGTACCGCGCCGAGCTGGTCCCGCTGGACCTGTTCTTCGCCGACATAGACGTTCTGGTCAGCCTTGACGCTGAGGAATACCGGCTTCTCGGGCCTTGGCGCGGGCTTGGCCGTGGAGGCTGGCAGGTCGACCTTGATATCAACGGTCGCCAATGGCGCTGCCACCATGAAGATGATCAGCAGGACCAACATCACGTCGATGAACGGCGTGACGTTGATTTCGTGGTTTTCGGCGAGATCGTCGCCACCCTCATTAAGATGCAGGCCCATGGCTTACCCCACTTTCACCATGTGAGGGGCAGAGGAGCGCTCGCCGGTCTGGTGGTCCAGGTCGCGGCTGACCAGCAGCAGGACCTCGGCGGAGGCATCGGAGACCTGCGCCTTGTAACCGGCGATGGAGCGGGCGAAGACGTTGTAGATCACCACGGCCGGAATCGCTGCAACCAGGCCCAGTGCAGTGGCCAGCAGGGCCTCGGCGATACCGGGGGCAACCACGGCGAGGTTGGTGGTCTGGGTTTTGGCGATACCGATGAAGCTGTTCATGATGCCCCAGACAGTACCGAACAGACCGACGAACGGTGCGGTGGAGCCGATGGTGGCCAGTACGCCAGTGCCGCTGCTCATGTTGCGGCCGCTGGCGGCTACCAGGCGCTCGAGGCGGAAGCTGACGCGTTCCTTGATGCCTTCTTTCTCGCGGGCGTTGGCCGACAGGCGCATTTCATCCAGCGCATCGTGAACCAGCAGATGGGCCAGTGTGCCTTCTTTGTTGGCTGCGTCGCTGGCTTCCTTGAGGGAGGCGGATTTTTTCAGCAGGGCAATGTCGCCGCGCAGGCGGCGTTTGGCGCCCATCAGCTCGAAGCCTTTGGCGATCCAGATGGTCCAGGTGATGATCGAGGCGATGGCCAGGCCGATCATTACGATTTTGACGACGATGTCGGCGTTCTTGTACATACCCCATGGGGATAGGTCGTGGGCCATGCCCAGGCTGGTGTCTTCGACCAGTGCTTCAACTTCTTCGGCTTCGGTGGTTGCCTGGCCATCGACCGGAGCTACAGCCGGGGCGGCGGCAGGATCGACCGGGGTAGCAGCGCCTGGGGCGGCGGGTGCCTCGACTGCAGCAGGGGTGGCAGGCGGTGCGGTCGGCTCATCGGCCAGGGCAACAGGGGCCATGACCAGGCTGAACATCAGCGCGGCGATGGCGCGCCATGCGCGCGGCGTGGTTGGCGAAGCGGAAGGTTGAATACGTGTCATGCTGGCCGGACCTGATGAAGAAGAAAAGGTGATTGTCCTTCTAGGCCTCGAGGCGGGCCGAGAACAAATTTTGGGCGGCCATTATTGCAAGTAATTCTTGTTAGCAGAAGTAATAAAGTTACTTTTTTTCCATAATACCTAGCCGCCTATCGAGTTATTTGGATAGGCTGGGCCTTTGATTTGCGGAGTTTCGGGATGTCTGCGCCTTCAGTTCTGATCGTCGGTTGCGGCGATGTTGGTAGCCGTTTGGCCAAGCAATTGCTGGCATGCAGCTGGCAGGTGAGTGGCCTGCGCCGCAATATTGGGCAGTTGCCAGCTGGCGTGGAGGGCATTGCTGCCGACGTGTTCGATGCGCAGTGCCCGGCGACCTGGCCGGCTGAAACACCGGATTATCTGGTCTACTGCACAGCAGCCAGCCAGCATGACGAGGCCGGCTACAAGGCGGCCTATGTCGACGGCTTGAAGCATGTGCTGGGCTGGTTGGCCGAGCGCGGGCAAACGCCCCGGCGATTGCTGTTCGTATCCAGCAGCAGCGTCTATGCCCAGCAGGACGGTGAATGGATCGACGAAACGGCGGCGACTGAACCGCAAGGCTACTCGGGCACGGTCATGCTCGAGGCCGAACAGCTGGCCCTGGCCAGTCCCGTTCCCTCGACCGTGGTGCGCCTGACGGGCATCTACGGGCCCGGCCGTGAATGGCTGCTCACTCAGGTGCGCCAAGGTTATCGAGTGACTGAAGAGCCGCCGCTCTATGGCAATCGCATTCATGCCGAGGATGCCGCAGGCTTGCTGGCCTTCCTGCTCAAGGCCGACGACCAGGGGCAGGCGCTGGATGACTGCTATATAGGTGTGGATGACGCTCCGGCCCCGTTGGCCGAAGTGGTGGCCTGGCTACGCGAATACTTGGGGGTTACCCAGTGGTCGGAGCAGGAGCGAGTGCGCCGTACCGGCAGCAAGCGTTGCAGTAACGCGCGGGCCCGGGCACTGGGCTGGGCGCCTCAGTACCCGAGCTATAAGGAAGGCTATGCGGCAATCCTTGAAGGGCGTAGCGAGTAGCGCACCAGGCAGTCAGTCGCGCTCGAGCAACCACTGGCGGGCGCCGGGATAGAGCTGTGGCTTTTCATCCGGCTTGGCGCTGTTGAGGGCTCGCAGGATTTCCAGCTGGTCGCCGTCGCGTTTGAAGATCCACGGGGCGCCGTGCTTGTTGCGCTCGAGCCAGAGGCTGTCGAACTCACCGGTCATGTCGGCGCAGTCGCCCGCCAGGCACAGGGCATAGCGATCCAGGTTCGGCAGGCCTTCGACACTGCCATTGTCACCAAAGCGCACCACGCCGCCCTGGCCTGGCCCTTCGATGATTTCCCATTTGCCGCCCAGGTAGGCGCTGTACAGCGCCTGCTCGAAGCTGGTGCCGGTGCGCGCAGCAATAGGTGCGGAGGACTTGGGTTTCTCGAAATTCTGTTGCGTCAGCTGTTGGCTGGCATTCTGCACCAGCTCATCACCGTCCAGGGTCAGGATCTGCGGCTGACCATCGCCGAATTCGACCTGGCTCTGTTTTTCACCGGCCTGGAATTGGCCTTCGACGATTTCGAAGCCATTGGTGTAGCTGGCCTGATTGGCCGCGACGTTGACCTTCCACTCGTAGTTCGGGCCGTTTTCACGCAGCGCTTGACGCAGGCTGACGCCTTCGGCAGCGGCATCGATGGCTTTCTGGTTGATCCAGATGCCGTTGTAGTCTTCGGGTTTGTGGCTGGAGCAGCCGCTCAGCAGTGCGGCGGCCAATGCCAAGGCAAGCGCATGGCGCATGTCGGGGGTCCTTCCGGGGTAGTGCGGCGGCGAACCGGACGGCTCGCCGCGCGGGGGATCACTCGAGGACGAGGATCGCGTCCATTTCGACCTGCGAGCCGCGTGGCAGGGCGGCAACGCCGATGGCGGCGCGGGCAGGGTAAGGCTGTTCGAAGTACTTGCCCATGATCTCGTTGACCTTGGCGAAGTGGCTCAGGTCGGTCAGGAAGATATTCAGCTTGACGATGTCCTTGAACGAACCGCCAGCGGCTTCGGCAACGGCCTTGAGGTTTTCGAAGACCTGGACGGTCTGGGCTTCGAAGCCTTCAACCAGTTCCATGGTTTTCGGGTCCAGCGGGATCTGGCCGGACATGTACACCGTGTTGCCGGCCTTGATTGCCTGGGAGTAGGTGCCGATGGCGGCTGGGGCCTTGTCACTGGTGATGACGGTCTTGGTCATGATGACTCCTTGCTGTTATTGGGCTACGCACGCATGCGGGTGATGCGGATCACGCCAGTCAGGGCGCGCAGTTTCTTGATCACGCGGGCCAGGTGTACGCGGTCGTGCACGCTGACCACCAGTTGGACCACGCTGATGCGACCATCGCGTTCGTCCATGCTGATTTTCTCGATGTTGCCGTCGGCGGCATTGACGCTGCTGGCCAGCAGGGCAATCAGGCCACGCTGGTGTTCCAGCTCGACGCGCAGTTCGACATTGAATTCGCCAGTGACATCCTTGGCCCAGGACAGCTGGACGCATTTTTCCGGGTTGTGGCGGATTTCACTGATATTGCGACAGTTCTCCAAGTGCACGACCATGCCTTTGCCCGCCGACAGGTGGCCGACGATGGGGTCGCCCGGAATCGGCGTACAGCATTTGGCATAGCTCAGCACCAGGCCTTCGGTACCGCGAATGGCCAGCGGACCTTCCGGGGTCGGCAGCTGTTCGCCTTCAGTGGACAGCAGGCGACGGGCGACCACATAGGCCATGCGGTTGCCCAGGCCAATGTCTTCGAGCATGTCTTCGATCTGCTCGAGGCGGTACTCGCTGAGCATGGCCTGGATGCGCTCCTGCGGGATTTTGTCCAGGGCACTGTCGAAACCGTTGAGTACCTTGTTCAGCAGGCGTTCGCCCAGGCTGATGGACTCGGAGCGGCGCTGCAGCTTGAGGGCATGGCGAATGTGCGTGCGGGCCTTGCCGGTGACCACGAAGTTGAGCCAGGCAGGATTCGGGCGAGCGCCCGGGGCGCTGACGATCTCGACGGTCGAGCCGCTCTGCAGGGGCTCGGACAACGGCGCCAGGCGGCGGTTGATCCGGCAGGCGATACAGCTGTTGCCGACATCGGTGTGTACCGCATAGGCGAAGTCGACCGCCGTGGAGCCCTTTGGCAGTTCCATGATCCGGCCTTTGGGCGTGAATACGTAGACCTCGTCCGGGAACAGGTCGATCTTCACGCTTTCGATGAACTCCAGCGAGTTGCCGGCACGTTGCTGCATTTCCAGCACGCCCTTGACCCACTGGCGAGCGCGGGCATGGGTGCCCTTGGGCTGCTCGTCGTCACTGGACTTGTACAGCCAGTGGGCGGCGATGCCGTTGTTGGCCATCTCTTCCATTTCGCGGGTGCGGATCTGGATCTCGATGGGAACGCCGTGCATGCCGAACAAGGTGGTGTGCAGCGACTGGTAGCCGTTGGCCTTGGGAATCGCGATGTAGTCCTTGAAGCGGCCGGGCAGCGGCTTGTACAGGTTGTGCACGGCGCCGAGCACGCGGTAGCAGGTGTCTACCTTGTCGACGATGATGCGAAACGCATAGACATCCATGATCTCGTTGAAGGCGCGGCGCTTGCCGCGCATCTTCTTGTAGATGCCATAGAGGTGCTTTTGCCGGCCGCTGACTTCGCCCTCGATGCCATCGACGGCCAGGCAATGGGCCAGCGACTCTTCGATCTTGTTGACGATTTCCTTGCGGTTGCCACGGGCGCGCTTGACGGCCTGGTAAATGCGCGCCGAACGCATCGGGTGCATGGCCTTGAAGCCCAGGTCCTCGAATTCCACGCGCACGCTGTGCATGCCCAGGCGGTTGGCGATGGGGGCGTAGATTTCGAGGGTTTCTTTGGCGATGCGGCGACGTTTTTCGCCAGACAGCACTTCGAGGGTGCGCATGTTGTGCAGGCGGTCGGCCAGTTTGACCAGGATCACGCGGATGTCCCGGGCCATGGCCATGGCCATTTTCTGGAAGTTCTCCGCCTGGGCCTCGGCCTTGGTCTCGAAATTCATCTGGGTCAGCTTGCTGACCCCGTCGACCAGTTCGGCCACGGTTTCGCCAAATTGCGAGCTGAGCGCTTCTTTGGCAATGCCGGTGTCTTCGATCACGTCATGGAGCATGGCCGCCATCAGGCTCTGATGGTCCATGTGCATGTCGGCAAGGATGCTTGCCACCGCCAGCGGATGCGTGACGTAGGCTTCGCCGCTACGACGGCGCTGGCCGTCGTGGGCTTGTTCGGCGTAGAAGTACGCTCGGCGCACCAGGTTGACCTGGTCGGTGCCGAGGTAGGTCGACAGACGATCGGCGAGGGCGTCTATGCTCGGCACAGTGTTACCTCCTGCCGAGGAATGGGGCCCTGCGCCGTACTGCGTCGACCAGGCATAGGCTTAGACGGCCTCGTTGGCCTCTTCCTCGCTACCGAATGCAAAGGCAGGCTCGACTTCGACGATGGATTCGGCAGCAATGAATTCTGGCGTGCAGATGCCTTCGGCGATTTCACGCAGGGCAACGACAGTAGGTTTGTCGTTTTCCCATGCCACTTTCGGCTCTTTGCCGCCGGTGGCCAGCTGACGGGCACGCTTGGTAGAGAGCATGACCAGCTCAAAACGGTTATCCACGTGTTCTAGGCAGTCTTCAACGGTTACGCGGGCCATGGTCTTCCTCAAGTAGCAAATGCGGTGTTCAGCCCGAATGGGCGAGCGGACTCGATAGTTTAAAAAATCACCAGCCTTTAGGGAAGCGCTGATTTCGATTCGAGTCCTTGATAGGCCGACAATAGCCAGTTACAGGGCTCTAGTTCAAGTGTCCTGTTGCAGCGGTGATTTCCAGTGCAATGATCCGTGGGCGCGGGCATGTCTCGCAAAAAGACCTCATTGGCGCCCAAGCGCATCACGCAACCGCGGGGTCAGTTCATCGAACAGGGTCTGCACCGAGCGCAGCGCGCGGCAGTCCGGGCGAGTCAGCAACCAGAGCTCGGTGTCACAACCGGGCAAGGCATCGCTCAAGGGCTCGACGCCCGGCAGGGTATGGGCCATGTAGTCGGGCAGGGCGGCCACGCCCATTCCGGCGCTCACCAATTGAGCAATGGCAGAGATGCTGCTGCAGCGGTAGCGGGGCATCACCCCTGGCAGGTGCTCGCTGCGCCAGACCACCGTGGAATGGTCCTGCATGGTGTCATCGGGGGCGATCCAGGGCAGGTTGGCGGGGGACTCCTTGAGTTTTTCACGAAACTCCTCGCGACCACACACCACGTAGGAGGCCTTGCCCAGGCAGCGGCCGACCAGATGCTCGGGTGGCGAGTTGGTCAGGCGCAGGGCGAGGTCGGCATCGCGACGGCTCAGGTTGGCGAAGGTGTTGGAGGTGGCCAGCTCCAGCGACAGCGCAGGGTAGGCCGGCATGAACTCGGCAAGTGCCGGCAACAACAGGCTATGCAGCACCGCGTCGGTGCAGGTCAGGCGCACAGTGCCGCTGACTACTTGTTCGCCATGTTCGAGCGCCACCCGTGCGGCATCCAGGGCTTGCTCGGCGCGCTCGGCTTGTTCGGCCAGGGCCTGGGCAGTACCGGTGGGGATGTAACCCTTGCGGCTTTTGACGAATAACGCGGTACCCAGGGCGGCTTCCATGCGCCGGATCGAGCGAAACACCGTAGAAACGTCTACCCGCAGCAGCTCTGCCGCCTTGGCAAGCGAGCGTCCGCGCACCAGGGCGAGGACCAGCGATAGGTCGGTGTGATTGATCTGATATTGCATGGGTGCACTCTTTGCTTGCCTAAATGCCAATGTCTGTTGCGCTGGGGCCATTCTATAGTGAAGCGGCAGCGGTGAATCAACTCACAACGCTGTCAGAATTTTGGAACGTGCGTCCTATTAAAGGCGACGTCCGGCAGTTCCCCACGATGGGACTCCTTAAAACAACAAACCAAACCATCGCCGCTCCCGATAGCGCAGCAGTACCTCCCCACAGTCGCCCGATAAAAAATCAAAGGATGCCTAGCCATGACGTCGGTCTCTCCGTGCGCCATCCCTCTCGACGAGATGGGTGAATTTCTCAAGGCCCACCCTGAGGTGCAATTTGTCGACCTGCTGATCGCAGACATGAACGGCGTGGTACGAGGCAAGCGCATCGAGCGTGCGAGCCTGGTCAAGGTCTACGAGAAAGGCATCAACCTGCCGGCATCGTTGTTCGCCCTGGACATCAACGGTTCTACTGTCGAAAGCACGGGCCTGGGCCTGGATATCGGCGATGCGGATCGTGTCTGCTTCCCGATTCCCGGCACCCTGAGCTACGAACCCTGGCAGAAGCGCCCTACCGCTCAATTGCTGATGACCATGCACGAGCTGGACGGCAAGCCGTTCTTCGCTGACCCGCGAGAAGTGCTGCGTGGCGTGGTGGAGAAATTCGACGCGCTGGGCCTGGACATCTGCGCGGCCTTCGAACTTGAGTTCTACCTGATCGACCAGGACAACCTCAACGGTCGTCCGCAACCGCCGCGCTCGCCGATTTCCGGCAAGCGCCCGCAGTCGACCCAGGTGTACCTGATCGATGACCTGGACGAATACGTCGACTGCCTGCAGGACATGCTCGAGGCAGCCAAGGAGCAGGGCATCCCGGCCGATGCCATCGTCAAGGAAAGCGCCCCCGCACAGTTCGAAGTGAACCTGCACCACGTCGCCGACCCGATGAAGGCGTGCGACTACGCGGTGCTGCTCAAGCGCCTGATCAAGAACATCGCCTACGACCATGAAATGGACTCCACCTTCATGGCCAAGCCCTACCCGGGCCAGGCCGGCAATGGCCTGCACGTACATATCTCGCTGCTGGACAAGAAGACCGGCAAGAACATCTTCGCCAGCGACGATCCACTGCAGAGCCAGACCCTGCGCCACGCCATTGGAGGCGTGCTGGAAACCATGCCGGCGTCGATGGCCTTCCTGTGCCCGAACATCAACTCGTACCGCCGCTTCGGCGCCCAGTTCTATGTGCCCAATGCGCCGAGCTGGGGCCTGGACAACCGTACCGTGGCGGTCCGCGTGCCTACCGGCAGCAGCGATGCCGTGCGCATCGAGCACCGTGTTGCCGGCGCCGATGCCAACCCCTACCTGATGATGGCAGCGATCCTGGCCGGTATTCACCACGGCCTGACCAACCAGATCGAGCCGGGTGCGCCTATAGAAGGCAACTCCTACGAGCAGTTGGAGCAGAGCCTGCCGAACAACTTGCGCGATGCGCTGCGTGAACTCGATGACAGCGAAGTGCTGAACCAGTACATCAGCCCGGACTACATCGACATTTTTGTCGCCTGCAAGGAAAGCGAAATGGCCGAGTTCGAGGTGTCGATTTCCGACCTCGAATACAACTGGTACCTGCATACCGTGTGATGCCCGGAGAAAACAACAATGGCAACTGCACCACGTGAACACTGGGAACAGCTGTTCCAGACCCTGAAGATCGAAGGCCGCGCCTTCATCGACGGGCAGTATTGCACCAGTGTCGCTGGTGACACTTTCGATTGTTCGAGCCCGGTCGACGGTCGCCACCTGGCGCAGATCGCCAGTTGCGACAGCGCCGACGCCGAGCGCGCGGTGGCCGCTGCGCGCCGCACATTCGACAGTGGTGTCTGGGCCGACCAGGCGCCCGCCCAGCGCAAGCGCGTGCTGATTGCCTTTGCCGACCTGTTGCTGGCCAATGCCCAGGAGCTGGCGTTGCTGGAAACCCTGGACATGGGCAAGCCCATTGCCGATTCCCTGAGCATCGATATTCCGGCGGCGGCCAATGCCATTCGCTGGAACGCCGAAGCCATCGACAAGATTTACGACGAAGTTGCTGCGACCCCGTCCGACCAGCTGGGTTTGGTCACCCGCTCGCCGGTCGGCGTGGTCGCGGCCATTGTTCCGTGGAACTTTCCACTGATGATGGCCTGCTGGAAACTCGGCCCGGCCCTGGCCACCGGTAACTCGGTGATCCTCAAGCCGTCCGAAAAATCACCGCTGACGGCGATTCGTATCGCCCAGTTGGCCCTCGAAGCCGGTATCCCGGCCGGCGTGCTGAACGTGTTGCCCGGATACGGCCATACCGTGGGCAAGGCCCTGGCCCTGCACATGGACGTGGACACCCTGGTGTTCACTGGCTCTACCCGCATTGCCAAGCAACTGATGGTCTACGCCGGTGAGTCGAACATGAAGCGGGTCTGGCTGGAAGCCGGTGGCAAGAGCCCGAATATCGTGTTCGCCGATGCACCCGACCTGCCGGCCGCCGCTGAAGCTGCCGCCGCAGCCATCGCCTTCAACCAGGGCGAAGTGTGCATTGCCGGTTCGCGCCTGCTGATCGAGCGCAGCATCAAGGAGCGCTTCCTGCCCATGGTGGTCGAGGCGCTCAAGGCCTGGAAGCCGGGCCATGCACTGGACCCGCAGACCCGCGTCGGCGCCCTGGTGGATACCACGCAACTGGATACCGTGCTGGGTTACATCGAGGCCGGCAAGGCCGATGGCGCCACGCTGCTGACCGGTGGCGAGCGCGTACTGGAAGACACCTGTGGCGTCTATGTACAGCCGGCAATCTTCGATGGCGTGACCAACGCCATGCGCATCGCCCGCGAAGAAATCTTCGGCCCGGTGCTGTCGGTGATCACCTTCGACAGCGCCGAAGAAGCCGTGGCCATCGCCAACGACTCGCCTTTCGGCCTGGCCGCAGCCGTGTGGACCAACGACATTTCCCGCGCCCACAAGACCGCCCGTGCCCTGCGTGCCGGTAGCGTCTGGGTCAACCAGTACGACGGCGGTGACATGACCGCACCGTTCGGCGGCTTCAAGCAGTCGGGCAATGGTCGGGACAAGTCGCTGCACGCTTTTGACAAATACACCGAACTCAAGGCGACCTGGATCAAGCTGTAAGGGAGGGTGAACCCATGCAAACTACCACTGACCTGCCGCCATTGATTGGCATCTCGGCGTGTCGTCAGCAGCTTGGCCACAACTCGTCGCACACGGTGGGCGACAAGTATGTCGAGGCGGCAGGCTTCGCCGGGATTCCGCTGATTCTCCCGGCGCGGGCCGAGCCGGTTGATCCACAGCGCGTGCTTGAGCGCCTGGATGGCATTCTTTTTACCGGTTCGCCTTCAAATGTCGAGCCGCATCATTACAATGGCGCCCCCAGCGTGGAAGGTACGAAGCACGATGTGTTTCGCGACCGCTTGACCCTGCCTTTGCTGCAGGCCGCCATTGCCAGTGGTGTGCCGGTGTTCTGCATCTGCCGTGGATTTCAGGAATTGAACGTCGCCCTGGGCGGCACCTTGCACCAGCGGGTGCAGGAGCTGCCAGGTTTCCTGGATCACCGCGAGCCACAGGATGCCCCACTGGAAGAGCAATACAGCCCACGCCATAGCGTCACCGTTCAGCCCGGCGGGTTGTTCGAGCGTCTTGGGCTGGAGCCCAGCTTCATGGTCAATTCCCTTCATAGCCAGGGCATCGATCGCCTGGCGGGTGGTTTGCGCGCGGAAGCGCGGGCGCCGGATGGGTTGATCGAAGCGGTGTCGATGCAAGACGCCCCGGGTTTCGTGGTCGGTGTGCAATGGCACCCCGAGTACCGCATGGCTGAAAATCCGGTCTCGCTGCGTCTGTTCCAGGCGTTTCGTGAGGCATGCCTGGCCCACGCAAGGGGCGAGCGCCACCGGGAGAAGGCCCTATGAGGTCATCCGGGTGATCCGGATATGCAGTATCGGCAACAGGTTTGAATGAGTGAAAGCGGACGCCCTGCGGGGCGTCCTGAAAAACAATACCAAAAGCGGCGGCACTACTCATGAGCGAATTCGAAGCAGGCTTGTCCCCAGGTATGGGACAGGCTCGCACCCAGGCAAACACTGCAGCGAAAGCAACCAAGGGGCTGGCCAAGGGCCGGCTCGGGCTGCTGGCGAGCATTGTGCTTGGCATTTCCACCATTGCACCGGTGTACACCCTCACCGGCGCGCTCGGTCCTACCGTGCGCGAGGTCGGCGCCCATCTGCCGGCAGTGTTCATCGTTGGCTTCCTGCCCATGCTGCTGGTAGCCCTGGGGTACCGCGAGCTGAATTCGGCGGAGCCAGACAGCGGTACTTCCTTTACCTGGTCGGCGCGGGCGTTTGGCCCGATGATCGGCTGGATCGGCGGTTGGGGGCTGGTGACGGCAACCACTATCGTGCTGTCCAACCTCGCCGGCGTGGCGGTGGACTTCTTTTACCTCTTTCTCGGACAGATCACCGGCAGCCATGAGGTGGCTGCGCTGAGCGACAACTTGTTGATCAACGTGGTGACCTGTTGCGTGTTCATCGCCATGGCGGTGTGGATCTGCTGCCGCGGGATCGCCACCACCATGACCGTGCAATATGGCCTGGTGGCGTTGCAACTGGTGGTCCTGGTGGGTTTTGCCTTGGCCGCATTCGGTGGATCTGCTGCCGAGACGCCGCCCCTGGCGTTCGATCTCGACTGGTTCAACCCGTTTGGCGTCGAGTCGTTCTCGGCGTTTACCGCGGGCCTGTCGTTGTCTATCTTCATTTTCTGGGGCTGGGACGTCTGTCTGAGCATCAGCGAGGAGTCGGTAGGCAGTGGTGATACTCCTGGCCGCGCAGCGACCCTGACAGTGCTGCTGATCCTGGGCCTGTATCTGGTCACGGCGATCGCCACCCTGCAGTTTGCCGGTATCGGCGATATCGGCCTGGGCCTGAACAACCCGCGCATCCAGGAAAACGTCTTCGCCCACCTGGCCGGCCCGGTCATGGGGCCGCTGGCGATCCTGATGTCCATCGCCGTGCTGGCCAGCACTGCCGCTTCGCTGCAGTCCACCTTCGTATCACCGGCGCGCACCTTGCTGGCCATGGGGTACTACGGCGCGGTACCCGAGCGCTTCGCCAGCGTCTGCCCGCGTTCGAAAACGCCGCGTTACGCCACCATCTGTGCCGGTGTGGCGGCGGGTGTGTTCTACGTCACCATGCGAACGCTCAGCGAGAACGTGCTGGCAGATACCATCACGGCCCTGGGCATGATGATCTGCTTCTACTATTCGCTGACTGCCTACGCCTGCGTCTGGTACTTCCGCCATAGCCTGTTCGACAGCGTGCGTCACTTCCTGATGCGTGGCCTGTGCCCACTGCTGGGCGGTGGCATTCTCTCGGTGATTTTCCTGCAGACGGCCTACGACAGCGCTTCGCCTTCGTTCGGCAGCGGTTCTCATGTAGGGGGCTTGGGACTGGTGTTCGTGATCGCAGTGATCATCACACTGCTGGGGCTGGGACTGATGTTGCTGTCACGCCTGCGGGCGCCGGCGTTCTTCCTGGGCATGACCCTGCACCGCCACGCCACGGTCTCCAGCCGCCGCTAAGCGGCCGGAGTTGCCGGTTGCTCAGGCAAGCAATTGCTTGAGCAACTGGCCATGGCGCTGCTGCTGGTTCGCCTGCAGCAAGCGGTTGGCGCGGAACACCGCCTTGAGGTCTTCCAGCGCAGTGGCGAAGTCATCGTTGATGATGACGAAGTCATACTCGTCGTAGTGGCTCATTTCGCTGACGGCTTCACGCATCCGGCCTTCGATGATTTCGTCGCTGTCCTGGCCACGGTTGGTCAGGCGCTGGCGCAGGGCTTCCTGGGTCGGCGGCAGGATGAAGATCGAACGCGCCTCGGGCATCAGCTTGCGCACCTGCTGGGCACCTTGCCAGTCGATCTCCAGGATCAGGTCATGGCCCTGGTCGAGGGTCTGCTGTAACGCGCTGCGCGAAGTTCCGTAGAAATTACCGAACACCTCGGCCTGCTCGAGGAAGTCACCCTGATCGATCATGCGGGCGAACTCGGCGTGGTCGACGAAGTGGTAGTTCACCCCGTGCTCTTCGCCTGGGCGCATGGCGCGGGTGGTGTGCGAGACCGATACGCGGATGCTCGGCTGGGCGTCGATCAGGGCTTTGACCAGGCTGGTCTTGCCGGCACCGGACGGAGCCGAAACGATATAAAGGGTGCCGCTGCTGTGATTCATGGTCGGGGTGGCCTTACTCAATGTTCTGTACTTGTTCACGCATCTGCTCGATCAGTACCTTGAGGTTGACCGCGGACTGGGTGCTGCGTGGGTCGAAGGCTTTGGAGCCCAGGGTGTTGGCTTCGCGGTTGAGCTCCTGCATCAGGAAATCCAGGCGTCGGCCGGTAGCACCACCGGACTTGAGCACCCGGCGGACTTCGGTGACGTGGGTGCTCAGGCGGTCGAGCTCTTCGGCGACGTCACTCTTTTGCGCCAGCAACACCATCTCCTGTTCCAGGCGTTGCGGGTCGAGTTCGGCCTGCATGTCGGCGAAGCGGTCGAGGACCTTCTGGCGCTGGGCGGCCAGCATCTGCGGCACCAGGGCGCGCAGGGTGGTGACTTCGCTGGTGATGCTGTCCAGGCGCTCGTTGATCAGGCGGGCCAGTTCGCTGCCCTCGCGGCCACGGCCATTCTTGAGCTCCGTGAGTGCCTCTTCGAACAAGGCGATAGCCTCGTTGTTGAGGGTCTGGGGATCGCTGGCATCTGCCACGAGCACGCCAGGCCAGGCCAGCACCTCCAGCGGATTCAACGGCGCCGGCTGCTTGATCAGGCTGGCGACGGTCTCGGCGGCCGCCACCAATTGGGCGGCGCGCTCGCGGTCCACCTGCAGTGGCTTGCCGGTGCTCTCTTCATTGAAGCGCAAGGTGCATTCCACCTTGCCGCGTGACAGGCCCTGGCGCAGGGCTTCACGCACTGCACCCTCGAGGTCGCGCAGGGCCTCGGGCAGGCGCAGGTGGGGTTCCAGGTAGCGATGGTTGACCGAGCGCAGTTCCCAGATCAGGGTGCCCTGGCTACCGGCGCGCTCGACACGAGCAAAAGCGGTCATGCTGTGCACCATGGGAAGTACCTCGCATTAAAGAAGGGTCAAGGAAAGCCAACCGGCTGCAAAGGCGCAGGATTGTAGCGCAGTGCGGCGCCAGCTCCCAATCCACTGATGTTACAAACAGTCTGGCGGTCCCCGTAATAAACCGGACCAACGCCGTTGGACCGTCTGTTTCGGGGGTTGCGACAATAGGCGTGTCCACGAGGGCCGGCGCACTCTATAATGGCGGGCAGATTCAAACCCAGTACAGGTATCCCAAATGAAACGTCCAAGTGGTCGCGCTGCCGATCAGCTCCGCTCGATCCGCATCACCCGCAACTACACCAAACACGCCGAGGGATCAGTACTGGTCGAGTTCGGTGACACCAAAGTCGTGTGCACGGTCAGTGTCGAAAACGGCGTGCCGCGCTTCCTCAAGGGCCAGGGCCAGGGCTGGTTGACCGCCGAGTACGGCATGCTGCCACGCTCCACCGGCGAGCGTAACCAGCGTGAAGCCGCTCGCGGCAAGCAGGGTGGCCGCACCCTCGAGATCCAGCGCCTGATCGGCCGTTCGCTGCGTGCCGCGCTGGACATGAGCAAGCTGGGCGACATCACCCTGTACGTCGACTGCGACGTGATCCAGGCTGATGGCGGTACCCGCACCGCCTCGATCACTGGCGCAATGGTCGCACTGGTCGACGCACTGCGCGTGGTCAAGAAGCGTGGCGGCCTGAAGGGCGGCGACCCGCTCAAGCACATGATCGCCGCCGTATCGGTCGGCATGTACCAGGGCGAGCCCGTGCTCGACCTGGACTACCTGGAAGACTCGGCTGCCGAGACCGACCTGAACGTGGTAATGACCAGCCAGGGTGGCTTCATCGAAGTCCAGGGTACTGCTGAAGGCGCACCGTTCCAGCCAGAGGAACTCAATGCCATGCTGGCGCTGGCACAAAAAGGCATGGTCGATCTGTTCGAATTGCAGAAGGCCTCGCTGGCTGACTGATTTCGCCAACGCAAGGAGCAGAACATGAGCGAGCAACCCCTGCAGTTGCCCACCCCCAATGCCGAGATTCGTCAGTGGGCGATGTTCTGCCACCTTGCAGCGCTGCTGGGCCTGATCGTCCCGTTCGGCAATTTGCTGGGACCGTTGGTGATGTGGATCTGGAAGAAAGACCTCGATCCCTTCATCGATGCCCAGGGCAAGGAGGCGCTGAATTTCCAGCTCACCGTGTTCCTGGCCTCGATCATCTGCTTTGCGCTGATGTTCGTGCTGGTCGGCATCGTGCTCTTCGGGATGTTGATGGTCGCGGTGCTGGTCCTGACCATCATCGCCGGGGTCAAGGCCAACGATGGCCAGCCCTATCGCTACCCGCTGACCTGGCGCCCGATCAAATAATGATCAGTTGAAACCAGCAGCCACAAAAAAGCCGACGTGATGTCGGCTTTTTTGTGGCTGCGCGAATCAGATCGTCAGCGTCCAGTCGTAATCCACGATCAGTGGCGCGTGCTGGGAAAAGCGTGGCTGACGTGGCAGGCGAGCGCTACGCACAAAGCGACGCAGGCCAGGGGTCAGCAGCTGGTAGTCGAAGCGCCAGCCCAGGTTGAGCATCTCGGCCTGCTCGTTGTCTGGCCACCAGCTGTACTGGTCGCCTTCACGGCTGACTTCGCGCAGGGCGTCGACATACCCCATGTCACCGACAACGGTGTCCATCCAGGCCCTTTCCGGCGCCAGGAAACCCGGCGACTGCTGGCCGTCGCGCCAGTTCTTGACGTCGAGCTTCTGCTGCGCCACGTACAACGAGCCGCAATAGATGTATTCACGACGCTTGCGTCGCTGCTTGTCCAGGTACTTGGCGAAGTCGTCCATCAACTTGAACTTCTGGTTCAAGTCTTCGTCGCCGTTCATTCCAGAAGGCAGCAGCAGCGTTGCGATGCTTACCTTGTCGAAATCGGCCTGCAGGTAACGTCCGTAGCGATCGGCTGTCTCGAAGCCCAGGCCGCTGATGACTGCCTTGGGCTGCAACCGCGAATAAAGTGCCACGCCGCCTTGGGCGGGAACTTCTGCATCGCAGGCATAAAGGAAGTAGCCATCGAGCTGGAAAGCTGGGTCGTCGAGTTCAAAGGCCGAGGCGCGGGTATCCTGAAGGCAGATGACGTCAGCATTCTGGGCTTGCAACCAGCTGAGCAAACCACGCTCGACTGCAGCCTGAATGCCATTAACGTTCACACTGATGATCCGCATAAATGGCCCCAAAAATCTCGTGCGTGTATGATACCCGAGCTGTACTCAATTAGCTAAATCCGTGGTATCCGGGACTCTTCATGCAGCCGTATCAGCGCGACTTCATTCGTTTTGCCATCGACCGCGGGGTTCTGCGCTTCGGTGAATTCACCCTCAAGTCGGGCCGCACCAGCCCGTATTTCTTCAATGCCGGCCTGTTCAACAGCGGCTCGGCCCTGGCCCAGCTCGGACGTTTCTATGCGGCGGCGATCGTCGACAGCAAGATTCCGTTCGACGTGCTGTTCGGCCCCGCCTACAAGGGTATCCCCCTGGCAGCGGCGACCGCAGTGGCCCTGGCCGAGCACCACGACCTCGACCTGCCCTGGTGCTTCAACCGCAAGGAAGCCAAGGCGCACGGCGAAGGTGGCAGCCTGGTGGGTGCCCCGCTGACCGGCGACGTGCTGATCATCGACGACGTGATCACTGCAGGCACTGCCATCCGCGAGGTCATGCAGATCATTCAGGGCCAGCAGGCCAAGGCTGCTGGCGTTCTGATCGCCTTGAACCGCCAGGAGCGGGGCAACGGCGAGCTGTCGGCGATCCAGGAAGTAGAGCGCGACTTCGGCATTCCGGTGGTCAGCATCGTTTCGCTGACCCAGGTGCTGCAGTTCCTCGCGGACGATCCCGCACTCAAGCAACACTTGCCGGCCGTAGAGGCCTATCGGGCCCAGTACGGGATCTGAGGCAAATAAAAAGGCGACCATCAGGTTAATGCCAGTCAGTTAAGCTGACTGGCATTTTTATTTTCGGGTCGGATATTTTGCTGGCCGCTGCTTTACCGTCCGTGGAAACCATCGATCAGGTCGCCGATGAGGCAGAACATACTGCGCTGCTGATGCCTGCAGATCTGCTAGAAACCCAGGCAAATTGCCGGGATGATTGAGTGATGTGCCATGCAGCAAGCCTAAGATTGCCCAACTGCAGGCGGTAAAGCTCATTTCGCATGGATAGACACCCAGGCTCTGCCTCGACATCTGCACCATCTGATACCGCAAAAGGTTGTAGCCCAAGAGCACGCCCCCGCAGCTCTTGGGCAATCATCTCGCCATACCAATGATGCACCACACCAGGCCCTCAAGAGCATTTGGCCGCGATGCCATTTCGTGAATGAGGGGCAGGGCTTGTGACAGGCGCATAAAAAAATCCGATGCTCGTTCCCAAGCATCGGATTTTGCGGCCTACGGGATAAAGGTCAATGTCTCAGTCTTAACTGACTGGCATTAACCATCAGGTCGCCTTCTTTGTGTCTGGGTCGCGGGAGCGGGCTTGCCCCGCGAAACCCACTGTCAGCGCGGTTTGTGATTGGTAATCAAAGTACCCACGCCGCTGTCGGTAAAGATCTCCAGCAGCACCGCATTGGGTACCCGGCCGTCGATGATGTGCGAACTGTTCACACCACCTTGCACCGCCTCCAGGGCGCAGCGGATCTTCGGCAGCATGCCACCGTAGATGGTGCCGTCGGCGATCAGCTCGTTTACCTGCTCGGTGGTCAGGCCAGTGAGCACGGTGCCTTGCTTGTCCATCAGACCGGCGATGTTGGTCAGCAGCATCAGCTTTTCAGCTTTCAGTGCCTCGGCTACCTTGCCCGCGACCAGGTCGGCGTTGATGTTGTAAGACTCACCGTTGGCGCCCACGCCAATCGGCGCGATCACTGGAATGAAGTCGCCCTTGACCAGCATGTTCAACAGGTCGGTGTTAACCCCGACCACTTCGCCGACATGACCGATGTCGATGATTTCCGGCGTGGTCATCTCCGGCGTCTGGCGGGTGACGGTGAGCTTTTTCGCACGAATCAGCTCGGCATCCTTGCCGGTCAGGCCGATGGCGCTGCCGCCATGACGGTTGATCAGGTTGACGATGTCCTTGTTTACCTGGCCGCCCAGGACCATTTCCACCACGTCCATGGTTTGTGCGTCGGTAACGCGCATGCCATCGATGAAGTGGCTTTCGATCGACAGGCGCTTGAGCAGGTCACCGATCTGCGGGCCGCCACCGTGGACAACCACCGGGTTGATACCCACGGCTTTCATCAGCACCACATCGCGAGCAAAGCCGGTTTTGAGCTCTTCGCTCTCCATCGCGTTGCCGCCGTATTTGATCACCAGGGTTTTACCGACAAAGCGGCGAATGTAAGGCAGCGCTTCGGACAAAACCTTGGCGACATGGGTGGCGGCATCGCGATCGAGGGTCATGCAGGGCTCCAATTGGAACAAATGGTCGGTCAGAACGGTGTTTGCAGGTCAGCGGCTACGCGCTTGAGCTGTGCGCGGAATACCTCTTTGATGCGCTGCAGTTCGGCGTCGTTGTCGGCCTCGAAGCGCAACACCAGCACCGGTGTGGTGTTGGAGGCGCGTACCAGGCCCCAGCCGTGGGGATAGTCGACCCGTACACCGTCAATGGTGGTCAGGTTGGCATCTTGGCCCCAGTCGGCCTCGCGTTGCAGCGCATCAATGATGCTGAATTTACCCTCGTCGGTCACATCAATGTTGATTTCCGGCGTGGAAATATCGTTCGGGAATGCGGCGAACAGCTGTTCGGCGTCGGTTTTGGCCTTGCTGAGGATCTCCAGCAGGCGCGCGGCACTGTAGATACCGTCGTCGAAACCATACCAGCGCTCTTTGATGAAGATGTGTCCGCTCATCTCGCCGGCCAGCAAGGCGCCGGTTTGCTTCATCTTCTTCTTGATCAACGAGTGACCGGTCTTCCACATTAGCGCGCGACCGCCGTATTGCTCGATCAGCGGGGTCAGGCGGCGGGTGCATTTGACGTCGAAGATGATCTCGGCACCCGGGTTGCGCTCGAGCACATCCTGGGCGAACAGCATCAGCAGGCGGTCCGGGTAGACAATGCTGCCGGTGTTGGTCACCACGCCGACGCGGTCACCATCGCCGTCGAAGGCCAGGCCCAGGTCGGCGCCGGTTTCCTTGACCTTGGCGATCAGGTCCACCAGGTTCTCTGGCTTGCCCGGGTCCGGGTGATGATTAGGGAAGTTGCCGTCGACTTCGCAGAACAACGGGATCATTTCGCAGCCCAGGGCTTCGATCAGTTGCGGGGCAATCACGCCTGCAGCACCGTTGCCACAGTCGACAACCACCTTGAGTTTCTTCGCCAGCTTGATGTCGCTGGTGATCTGCTGGAAATAGCGCTCGAGAATCTCGACCTTCTCCACGCGGCCTTCGCCACGGCTCAGGTCGTTGGTTTTCAGGCGGGTCAGCAGGGCCTGGATCTGTTCGTTGGCCAGGGTGTCGCCAGCGATGACGATCTTGAAACCGTTGTAGTTCGGCGGGTTGTGGCTACCGGTAAGCATCACACCGGACTTGCCGGCCAGCACATTGGCGGCGTAGTACAGGGCAGGGGTCGGCACCAGGCCGACGTCGCTGACCTGGCAACCGGCTTCGACCAGGCCTTTGATCAGTTGCTCGACCAGCATCGGGCCGGACAGGCGACCGTCGCGGCCGACAGCAATGTCGGGTTCGCCCTGGGCGAGGGTCTGGGCGCCGATGGCGCGGCCAATCCAGTAGGCGGTTTCGGCGGTCAGGGTGTCACCGACCACGCCACGAATGTCGTAGGCGCGGAAGATGCTCTCTGGAAGTACAGGGACCAGGTGTGCCATGTCGTTCATCTCTGGGAAGCTCCAATATCGAGGGCGCAGGGCAGGCTCAAACTGAACGCTTTGACGATGATTTCGCCGGAGAGTTCGCCGTCCTTGGCGCGAGGTAGTGAGTCTAGGGGTCAGTGGCTGCCGGAATGACCGAAGCCGCCAGCGCCGCGCTGGCTCTCGTCGAAGGCTTCGACGATATCGAAATGCGCCTGTACCACAGGCACCAGTACCAGCTGCGCAATGCGCTCGCCAATGGCGATGGTGAACGGCGTCTGGCCACGGTTCCAGCACGACACCATCAGCTCGCCCTGGTAGTCGGAGTCGATCAGGCCGACCAGGTTGCCCAGCACGATGCCGTGTTTGTGGCCCAGGCCCGAGCGGGGCAGGATCATGGCGGCAAGGCCCGGATCGCCGATGTAGATCGACAGGCCGGTAGGGATCAGCAGAGTCTGGCCCGGCTCGAGGACGGTGTCTTCCTTGAGCATGGCGCGCAGGTCGAGGCCAGCCGAACCTGGTGTGGCGTACTGCGGCAACGGGAATTCGTTGCCGATGCGTGGATCGAGAATCTTGGCTTGTAGAGCGTGCATGCAGAGTTAAACCTGGTTGAGACGTTCGGCAATGAAAGCAACCAGCTGGCGGGCAATCTTGCCCTTGCTGGTCTGGGCGAAGAGTGTTTCGTGGAGCTGGCGATCGATCACGCTGCAGGCGTTTTCCTCGCTGTTGAAGCCAATGCTGGGGTTGGCCACATCGTTGGCGACAATCAGGTCGAGGTTCTTGTCCTTGAGCTTGCGCGCTGCGTAATCGAGCAGGTGTTCGGTTTCGGCGGCGAAGCCGACGCTGAACGGGCGATCGGGACGGGTGGCGATGGTGGCGAGAATGTCCGGGTTGCGGACCATCTGCAGCAGCAGGCCGTCACCTGTCGTAGGGTCTTTCTTGAGTTTTTGTGGGGCGACCACTTCGGGGCGGTAGTCTGCGACCGCGGCCGACGCGATGAAAATATCGCAGGGCATGGCCGCTTCACAGGCCGCCAGCATGTCGCGGGCGCTGACGACGTCGATGCGGGACGCCCGGTCAGGCGTTGGCAGGTGAACCGGACCGCTGATCAACGTCACCTTGGCACCCGCCTCGACGGCGGCTTCGGCCAGGGCAAAGCCCATTTTGCCGGAGCTATGGTTGGTGATATAGCGCACCGGGTCGATGTTTTCCTGGGTCGGGCCGGCGGTGATCACGATGTGCTTGCCGGTCAGCGACTGGCGCTGGAAGCTCTCGGCGGCGCACCAGGCCAGGTCGTTGGCCTCGAGCATGCGGCCAAGGCCGACATCGCCGCAGGCCTGGCTGCCGGAAGCCGGCCCGAATACCTTGATATCACGGCTTTGCAGCAGGTCGAGATTGGCCTGGGTGGCCGGGTCGCGCCACATGGCCTGGTTCATCGCTGGTGCGACCGCCACGGTGGCGTCGGTGGCCAGCACCAGGGTGGTCAGCAGGTCGTCGGCCACGCCTTGGGCCAGGCGGGCCAGCAGGTCTGCAGTGGCAGGGGCGATCAGCACCAGGTCGGCCCATTTGGCCAGTTCGATATGGCCCATCGCCGCTTCGGCAGCAGGGTCCAATAGGTCCATGTGCACCGGGTGGCCGGACAGTGCTTGCAGGGTCAGCGGGGTGATGAACTCAGCGCCGCCGCGGGTCATGACGACACGCACCTGCGCGCCGTGTTCCAGGAGTCGGCGAACCAGTTCGGCACTCTTGTAGGCGGCGATGCCGCCGCCGACGCCGAGAACGATGCGCTTACGATACAGCCGCTGCATAGGCTTGCCTTTTGCTCAGTGATTGCACGCGGCGACGACGCCTCCCCAGGCCGAATCGTCGCGGAAAAAAGAGGGGCTAATGTAGCACGGGCTGTCACACAGGAGCAGTAACCGATAGACACGGAGGTGGGGCATGAGTATCAGGGACTGGCCTGCGGCGGAGAGACCGCGGGAAAAACTGCTGGAACAAGGAGCAGTCAGCCTTTCGGATGCGGAGTTGCTGGCGATATTCCTGCGCACCGGTGTGCGCGGTCTCAGCGCTGTCGATCTGGCCCGGCATCTGCTCGGGCAATTCGGCGGCCTGCGCGAATTGCTCGAGGCCGATGGCGTACGTTTCAACAAGGAGTTTGGCCTGGGTCCAGCCAAGTTCGCGCAATTGCAGGCGGTGATGGAAATGTCCCGGCGCCACCTGGCCGACCGGCTACGGCGCAGCTCGGCGCTGGAAAGCCCGACGGCGGTCAAGGACTACCTCAAGGCTCAGTTGCGCCACGAGCCCCATGAGGTCTTCGCCTGCCTGTTCCTCGATACCAAGCACCGCCTGCTGGGATTCGAGGCGCTGTTTCACGGCTCTATCGACAGTGCCAGCGTCTATCCCCGGCAGGTGGTCAAGCGCGCGCTGGCGCACAATGCCGCCGCGCTGATTCTCTGCCACAACCACCCGTCGGGAATTCCAGAGCCAAGCCAGGCTGACCTGCGCCTCACGCAGCGCCTCAAGACGGCGCTGGAGTTTATCGAGGTGCGGCTGCTCGACCATTTTATCGTGGGCGATGGTGAGCCGCTTTCTATGGTCGAGCAGGGCTGGTTCAGCGCGTCGTACTGACCTTGGCAAAGTCCTGGCGGCCGAACGGGCTGACGGTGTAGCCCTCCACTCCCTGGCGCATCAACGCTGCAGCCGTTGGGTGCGCCAGCGGCAGCCACAGTGCCTGCTGCTGGATCAGGGCCTGGGCTTGCTGGTACAGGCGACTGCGCACGCTTTGGTCGGTGGTGGTCTTGCCGGCACTGATCAACTGGTCCAGGCGCGGGTCGCAGTAGCGGGCGAAATTGGTTCCGGACTTGACCGCCGCGCAGGCGAACTGCGGGCTGAGGAAGTTGTCCGGATCGCCGTTGTCACCGGCCCAGCCCATGAACAGCAAGTCATGTTCGCCCGCCTTGGCCCGGCGAATCAGTTCGCCCCACTCAATGACGCGAATCTCGGCCTTGATACCGATCTTGGCCAGGTCTGCCTGCAGCAACTGCGCGCCCAGGCTTGGGTTGGGATTGAGCAGGCTGCCTTGTGGGCGGGTCCAGATCGTGGTGCTGAAGCCGTCCTTCAGGCCGGCTTTTTCCAGCAGGGCACGTGCCTTGTCGAGGTTGGTGGGGTAGCCGGGCAGGTCCTTGGCGTAGCTCCAGGTATTGGGCGGGTAGGGGCCGTTGGCGGCGACGGCGGTGTCTTCGAACACTGCCTTGAGGTAGCTGGCCTTGTCGAAGGCCAGGTTGATGGCTTGCCGGACTTCCACTTTGTCCAGCGGCGCATGCTGACTGTTGATGGCCAGGAACGCGGTCATGAAGGCTTCGGTCTTTTCGACCTTCAAGGCTGCATCTTCATTGGCGGCGGCGATGTCCAGCGGCTTGGGCGACAGGGCGATCTGGCACTCGTTGCGCTTGAGCTTCTGCAGGCGCACGTTGGCATCCGGGGTGATGGCATAGATCAGCGGGTCGACCGACGGCTTGCCGGCAAAGTAGTCTGGGTTGGCCCGGTAGCGAATCACCGCGTCCTTCTGGAAACGGTTGAACACGAACGGACCGGTGCCGATCGGTTGGCTGTTGAGTTTTTCCGGCGTGCCGGCCTTGAGCAACTGGTCGGCATATTCGGCCGAATAGATCGAGGCGAAACCCATGCTCAGGGTCGGCAGGAAGGTCGCATCGGCATGATTGAGGGTAAAGCGCACGGTCAGTGGCTCCGGAGCCTCGATCTGCTTGATCAGGCTGGGCAGCTGCAACGACTGGGCATGGGGATAGCCGCTCTGGGCGATCTTGTGCCAGGAGTGGGCCGGGTAGAGCATGCGCTGGAAGCTGAACAGCACATCGTCGGCGTCCAGGCTGCGGCTGGGCTTGAAGTAGCCGGTGCTGTGGAACTTGACCTCGGGGCGCAACTTGAACGTGTAGACCAGGCCGTCGGGCGAGACTGTCCAGCTCTCGGCCAGGCTCGGTACGACCTTGCCCTGGGCAGCATCGAACTCGACCAGGCGGTTCATCAGGACGTCGGCGGAGGCATTGGTGGTGGTCAGCGAGTTGTACTGGACCACATCGAAGCCTTCCGGGCTTGCCTCGGTGCACACACTCAGCGCGGCGGCCTGGGCGAGTGCCGGGCCGAGCAGGGTGGCGAACAACAGGGGTAGAGCAGCAGCACGCATGGGGAATTCCTTGGCTGATCGTTGGCCCATCTGCCAGTGCAGTCTGGAAACGTCTTACCCTAGTGCGCTGGCTCACAAATGACCATATCCTTTTTTGCCAATCGTGCGACGAGTGGTCGACACCTTGCCGGGCCAGTCGTTATGCTGCTCCGGCGTCTTCATCATCAAGCCAAAGCACATCTTCTGTTGTTGTGCTCTGGTCTTTCTGGTATAAAGCAGCGCTCTTTTCTAGGGGCTCGGCTTGTCGCATCTGCTGATTGAGTCGATAAGACCCTGAAGAAACACGGCGCCTGGCGCCAAAGACTGAGAGATTAAGCGGCCAACCCATGCCGGGTTGGGCATGTGGTTTTAGAGGGCTGAGGCATGTCGAGAGTCTGTCAAGTTACCGGTAAGGGTCCGGTAACCGGGAATAACATTTCCCACGCAAACAACAAAACCCGTCGTCGTTTCCTGCCGAACCTGCAGCATCATCGCTTCTGGGTCGAGTCCGAGAAGCGTTTCGTGCGTCTGCGCGTATCTGCCAAAGGCATGCGCATCATCGACAAGCGCGGCATTGATGCCGTTCTGGTCGACATTCGCCGTAACGGCGCCAAGGTCTAAGGGAGAGAATCATGCGTGAATTGATCCGTCTGGTGTCGACCGCTAATACCGGCCACTTCTACACCACCGACAAGAACAAGCGCACCACTCCGGACAAAATCGAAATCAAAAAATTCGATCCGGTTGTTCGCAAGCACGTGATCTACAAGGAAGCCAAGATCAAGTAATTGATCCGGCTGACGAAAAAAGGGCCCGTATCTCTGGATACGGGCCCTTTTTTTTGGCGGTTCGGCAGAAGCGGGATTGCCCGGCGAAGCAAGCTATCGCGGAGCAATCCCGCCCTTGCTCGTTATTTCTGTTCGAACATCACATAGATCTTGCGGCACGGCTCGAGCACTTCCCAGGTGCCCTTGAAGCCCGCCGGGATGACAAAGCGATCGCCGGCACGCAAGGTCTTCGCCCCGCCGTTTTCATCGCGCAGCACCGAAACGCCCTGCACGATTTCGCAGTATTCGTGTTCGGTGTAATTGACGGTCCACTGGCCGACTTCACCTTCCCAGACACCCGCCGCAAATTGGCCGCATGGGCTGGAATAGTGGTTGTAGACGGCCTGCTCAGGGTCGCCCTTGAGCACTTTCTCCGCGGCTGGGCGGTAGCGTTCGGCTTCGGTGAGGACCTGGGCGAAGTCGATGATCTGGTCGATGCGCATGGCTAGCTCTCTTGTTTGTTTAATAAAATGAACATCAGTAGGTGTTTGGGCTGATTATGTCAAATATATTGATAATTGGGTCGCCAGTGGTTTAGGGTGGCAGGTGCCTGTGCGCGTAGCTCGCCCGGCCAGAATTTTTGACAGTGCCCCTGAGCCCTCATGCGGCACTGCACCTTAATACAAGAGGAGGAGTTTCGTATGACCACCCTGACTCGTGCGGATTGGGAACAGCGTGCCCAGCAACTGAAGATCGAAGGCCGCGCCTTCATCAACGGTGAATACACCGCCGCCGTTTCCGGCGCGACCTTCGAATGCCTCAGCCCGGTCGATGGCCGCCTGCTGGCTCAGGTTGCCAGCTGTGACGATGCCGACGCCCAGCGTGCCGTCGAGAACGCCCGCGCCACCTTCGCCTCCGGCGTCTGGTCGCGCCTGGCCCCGGCCAAGCGCAAAGCCACCATGATCCGCTTTGCCGCCCTGCTCAATGCAAACGTCGAGGAGCTGGCGCTGCTCGAAACCCTGGACATGGGCAAACCGATCAACGACTCGCTGAACATCGACGTCCCGGGCGCAGCCCAGGCGCTGAGCTGGAACGGCGAAGCCATCGACAAGATCTACGACGAAGTCGCCGCCACCCCGCACGATCAGCTGGGTCTGGTGACCCGTGAGCCGGTAGGCGTGGTTGCCGCCATCGTGCCGTGGAACTTCCCGCTGCTGATGGCTTGCTGGAAACTCGGCCCGGCCCTGGCCACCGGTAACTCGGTGGTGCTCAAACCTTCGGAAAAGTCGCCGCTGACCGCCATCCGTATTGCCCAGCTCGCCATTGAAGCCGGTATCCCTGCAGGCGTGCTCAACGTGCTGCCAGGCTACGGCCACACCGTCGGCAAGGCCCTGGCCCTGCACATGGACGTGGATACCCTGGTGTTCACCGGTTCGACCAAGATCGCCAAGCAACTGATGATCTATGCCGGCGAGTCGAACATGAAGCGCGTCTGGCTGGAAGCCGGCGGCAAGAGCCCGAACATCGTCTTCGCCGACGCACCGGACCTGAACGCCGCCGCTGAAGCAGCCGCCAGCGCCATCGCCTTCAACCAGGGCGAAGTGTGCACCGCAGGCTCGCGCCTGCTGGTGGAGCGTTCGATCAAGGACAAGTTCCTGCCCCTGGTCCTCGAAGCCCTCAAGGCCTGGAAGCCTGGCAACCCGCTGGACCCGGCTACCACCGTGGGTGCGCTGGTCGATACCCAGCAGATGAATACCGTCCTGTCGTACATCGATGCCGGACACAGCGACGGCGCCAAGCTGCTGGTCGGTGGCAAGCGTATTCTCGAAGAGACCGGCGGCACTTACGTCGAGCCAACCATCTTCGACGGCGTGACCAACGCCATGAAGATCGCCCAGGAAGAAATCTTCGGCCCGGTGCTGTCGGTGATCACCTTCGACACCGTCGAAGAAGCGATCAACATCGCCAACGACACCCCGTACGGCCTGGCCGCCGGTGTGTGGACCGCCGATATCTCCAAGGCTCACCTGACCGCCAAGGCCCTGCGTGCCGGTAGCGTCTGGGTCAACCAGTACGACGGTGGTGACATGACCGCACCGTTCGGCGGCTTCAAGCAGTCGGGCAACGGCCGTGACAAGTCGCTGCACGCACTGGACAAGTACACCGAGCTGAAGGCGACCTGGATCAAGCTGTAACCACAGCCGTTCGACCCCGTTCACAGCCGGACCTTGCTCGACGCAGGTCCGGCTGTGTTGTTTCTGCTCAGTCACAACAGCCTGGGAGGCTGCAATGCGTTGGGGTACCTATTTCGCCGTGCTCTCGGCGGTGCTCAGTGTCGGTCTTGCGTTGGGGGTCAGCATGCCGCTGGTGTCCCTGCGCCTGGAAGGCTGGGGTTACGGCAGTTTCGCCATTGGCGTGATGGCGGCAATGCCTGCAATCGGCGTGCTGGTCGGCGCCAAGGTGTCCAGCCGTCTGGCTGCCCGCTTCGGCACTCCCGGGCTGATGCGCCTGTGCCTCTGGGCTGGTGCGTTGTCCATCGGTTTGCTGGCGCTGTTGCCCAGCTACCCGGTGTGGCTGGTATTGCGGCTGCTGATCGGCGTGATCCTGACCATTGTCTTCATCCTGGGGGAAAGCTGGATCAATCAATTGGTGGTCGAGCAATGGCGCGGGCGGCTGGTGGCGCTGTACGGCAGCACTTATGCCTTGAGCCAGTTGGCCGGCCCGCTGCTGCTTGGGGTGGTGGGGTCGGAGGATGATCTCGGCTTCTGGGTGGGGGCCGGTCTGTTGGTGGTGGCACCGCTGGCGCTGCTGGGGCGCAGCGGGGCGCCTGTTTCGGAATCCTGCAGCGTTACCTTCAACGACCTGCTTGGCTTTTGCCGGCGCATGCCGGTGATTGCCTGGGCCATTGCCCTGTTTGCCGCGTTCGAGGCGATGATCCTGACCCTGCTGCCAGTCTATTGCCTGCAACAAGGCTTCAGCACGGAGCTTGCCTTGTTCATGGTCAGCACGGTGGTGGTGGGCGACGCGTTGCTGCAGTTGCCCATCGGGGCCTTGGCCGATCGTATGTCGCGGCGCACCTTGTTCAGCGGCTGCGCATTGACCCTGTTGCTATCGAGCCTGGCCATTCCGCTGTTCATGCATACCTGGATGATATGGCCGCTGTGGGTATTGTTCGGCGCCAGTGCTGGCGGCCTGTTTACCTTGTCGCTGGTGCTGATCGGTGAGCGCTACCGAGATGATGCGCTGGTGCGCGCCAATGCGCATGTGGCGCAATTGTGGGGCATTGGTTGCCTGATTGGACCACTGGCCGCCGGTGCGGGCAGCCAGTGGATCAGCGGGCATGCCTTGCCATTGCTGATGGCGGTGGGCGCTGCCGGCCTGGTGTTGCTGGCGCGGCGACCGAACGCGTTCGAGCCGGCGCCGGTCTAGAGCATGCGCTCAAGGCCCACCGCCTTGCTGATCCAGGCATTGAAGCGCCGCCACAGCCCACCGGGCTCGGTGGTGAGAGTGTGCAGGTGGTGGTTGTCTTCGGTGACCCACACGATCTGATCGTTCACCAGTTGCGGCTGGTAGCTCAATGCCGGGGCCATACCTTGCACCGCCAGCTCGCGGGCGTACTCGGCCAGTTCCTGGCTGTCGACCAGAATGCCCACCTCGGTGTTCCACAGCACGGAGCGTGGGTCGAAGTTGAACGAGCCGATGAAGGTCTTGCGCCGATCAAAGATGATCGCCTTGCTGTGCAAGCTCGAGTCGGAGCTGCCATACAGGCGCAAACCCCGGTTGGCGCTGGGGTCGCCCGGTTGGCGGCGCAGCTCGTACAAATGCACGCCGTGCTCCAGCAATGCCCGGCGGTAGGGCGCGTAGCCGCCATGAACCGCCGGCACATCAGTGGCTTCCAGGGAGTTGGTCAACAGCTTGACCGACACACCGGCATCGGCGCGGCTGGTCAGGTACAGCAGGCCGGGCTCGCCGGGAACGAAGTAGGCCGAGATCAAGATCAGCTCATGCTGCACGTCGTTCATTTCGGGGGCCAGCTGCTGCGTCATCAGCAGCTGCGGGTCGGGCTCGTCACTGGCCAGTACCTTGCTCGGCGCATCCCAGAGTGCCTGGTTATGGGCCCAGATCAACTCGTTGCGCCAGACGTCCAGGCGCGGGTTGGTCTGGTAGGCCATCAAGCGGTCGTAGAGGGCCTTGCGCTCGATCCTGGCATCGGCAAGGTAGGCTTCCAGGCGCTGGCGGCTGTCACGCAGGTCGCTGGCATCGGGTTGGCTCAGGAGAAAGTCGCCGATCGGTTTGCTCAGTGCGCTGTTCCAGTACTGGTCGAAGCTGTGGCCCAGTTGCTCGGCCACAGGTCCGACGCCGAGCAGGTCGATGTCGGTGAAGTTCAGGTTGGGCTCGGCATCGAAGTACTCATCGCCCAGGTTGCGGCCACCGACAATGGCCATGCTGTTGTCCACCAGCCACAGCTTGTTGTGCATGCGCCGGTGCTGCAGGTTGAGATTGAACAGGCGGCCCACGGCCCGGGTCGCGCCGGTGCTGCGTCCAAGGCGCAACGGGTTGAACACGCGGATGTGGATGTTGGGGTGGGCGGCGAGGGTGGCCATCTGCACATCGAGGCCATCGCTGGTGGTGTCGTCGAGCAGGATGCGTACACGCACGCCGCGATCGGCCGCCTGCAGCAGCTCATGCACCAGGGCGCGGGTGCTCAGGCCGTCATGGACGATGTAGTACTGAAGGTCAATGCTCGATTGGGCATTGCGGATCAGCTCGGCGCGGGCCCGGAAGGCCTCATTGCTGTTGGGCAGCAGGCGAAAGCCCGAGCGCCCTTCGTAGGCCGAAGCCTGGCGCTGCACCGAGCGTCCGAACGCCGAGTCGCCGGCGGGCAGCGCCTGCGTCACTTCCCGCGGCTGACTGACAGCGGCACAGCCACCCAGGCCGAACATCAGCGACAGCATCAAGGGCAGCGCGCGCGGGTTTCTCAAGGCGATGAGTCCTTAACGACAAAGGCTTATGGGGTTGGACCGCGAGCGGCGGCGGAAAGTTACCCGCCGTTGCCGTCTTCAACCAGTAGACGAATGGCGGTCTCGCCAACCTTGCGCACGGCTGCTTCGATCTCGCTGGTTGGGCGTGCGGCGAAGTTCATCCGCAGGCAGTTACGGTACTTGCCCGAGGCAGAAAAAATGCTGCCCACGGCGATCTGTACACCTTGCCCAAGTAAAGCCCGGTTAAGGCGCAGCGTATCGAAACTTTCCGGCAACTCCACCCACAGCATGAAGCCACCTTGCGGCCGGCTGGCGCGGGTGCCGGGCGGAAAGTAGCGAGTGACCCAGTCGCTCATCTGGTCGCGACCGCGTTGGTACTGGCTGCGCATGCGCCGCAGGTGGGGCTGGTAGTGCCCGCCTTCGATGAAGTCGGCGATCGCCAGTTGCGGCTGGGTCGCCGTGCAGCCGGTGCTGATGTACTTCATGTGCAGCACCCGTTCCAGATAACGTCCGGGCGCGACCCAGCCGATGCGCAGGCCCGGGGCCAGGGTCTTGGAGAACGAACTGCACAGCAGCACCCGGCCGTCTTCGTCGAACGACTTGATCGTGCGCGGGCGAGGGTAGGTGTAGGCCAGGTCGCCATACACATCGTCTTCCAGGATCGCCACATCGAAGCGCTGGGCCAGGGTCAGCAAGGCTTTCTTGCGGGCCTCGGGCATGATGTAGCCCATCGGGTTGTTGCAGCTGGGGGTAATCTGGATGAGTTTGATAGGCCACTGTTCCAGGGCCAGTTCCAGGGCTTCGAGGCTAATGCCGGTGATCGGGTCGGTGGGAATCTCCAGGGCCTTCATGCCCAGGCCCTTGAGGGTCTGCATGGCGCCGTGGAAGCTGGGCGAGTCCACGGCAACAATATCGCCGGGCTGGCACACCGCGCGGATACTGGCCGACAGGGCTTCGTGGCAGCCGGTGGTCACAACCAGGTCGTCGGGGCTGACCGTACAGCCGGAATCGAGCATCAGCCGGGCGATCTGCTGGCGCAGGGCCTGGGTGCCAGAGATGGTGTCGTAGTACAAGCCGGGCATGTCCTGGCGCCGACTGAGCTGGGCGAGGCTGCGCAGCAAGGGCTTGAGCGTCGGGCTGTCGATATCCGGCATGCCGCGCCCCAGTTGCACCACATCCTTGCTCGGCACGCTGCGTACCAGTTCGATGACCTGCTCCCACTGGGAAATTTCCACCGGTCGCTGTGCCGGGCGGCTGACGTCGGGCAGGGCCGGCAGGCTGCGGTCGGTGGGCACGAAATAACCCGATTTCGGCCGTGGTGCCGCCAGGCCGTTGTCTTCCAGCAGGCGATAGGCCTGTTGCACCGTGCTCAGGCTGACCCCGTGTTCCACGCTCAGGGCGCGTACCGAGGGCAAGCGGTCACCGGGGCGGTACAGGCCTTGCTCGATGCGGGCACTGAGCAGCTCGGCAAGGTTGACGTAGAGGGTCATTGCATACTCCCGAAGCAGGCTTTGGCGGGTGACCGATACAGATGCGGAAAAAATACAGCATTCAGTGGGAAACTTGCCAATTCTGTATGGGAATAATAGCGGTACGTTGAATCTGTAATGCTTTTGAGCGAGCGCGCATGCTTTTCCTACGGTTATCCCACCCCGGAGGAATCAAGCAATGAGCGGTATGAGCGATGTGCGCCTGAGTTTGCACGCCGAAGAACTGAGCCCTGAACAACCGGTGCAACTGGTCAGTGTGCCAGCCGGACTCGGCCGCTGGGGGCTGATGGCGCACCGTTGGCACAGTCGTCGTGCGCTGCTGCAACTGACACCCGACCAGTTGCGCGATATTGGCCTGAGTGCGGCGCAGGCCCGCGCAGAGGGGCTAAAACCCTTCTGGCGCGGTTAGACCAGCTCTTTGAGGCGGTGCCAGAGCATACCCAGGGCCAGCAGCGGCGAGCGCAGGTGCTTGCCGCCCGGGAAAGTGATGTGCGGCACCTGGGCGAACAGGTCGAAGCGCCCGCTCTGCTGGCCGCTGATGGCCTCGCCGAGCAGCTTGCCGGCCAGGTGAGTGGCGTTGAGCCCGTGACCGGAGTAGGCCTGGGCGAAATACACATTCGGCTGGTCGGGCAGGCGGCCAATCTGCGGCAGGCGATTGGCACCGATGCCGATCATGCCGCCCCACTGGTAGTCGATGCGCACGTCGGCCAGTTGCGGGAACACCTTGAGCATCTTCGGCCGCATGTAGGCGGCGATGTCCTGCGGGTCGCGGCCGGAGTAGTGGCAGGCGCCCCCGAACAACAGGCGCCGGTCAGCCGACAGGCGGTAATAGTCGAGGGCCACTCGCTGGTCGCACACGGCCATGTTCTGCGGCAGTAGTGTCCGCGCCCTGGCTTCGCTGAGGGGCTCGGTAGCAATGATATAGCTGCCGGCAGGCAGCACCTTGCCGCCAAGTGTGGGGTTGAGGTCATTGAGGTAGGCATTGCAGCCCAGCACCAGGGTGTTGGCCCGCACTGAACCGCTGGCGGTGTGAACACGTACCTGCGGGCCGTAGTCGATGCGGGTCACCGCCGATTGCTCGAACAGCTTGACGCCCAACTGGCTGGCGACGGCCGCTTCACCCAGGGCCAGGTTCAGCGGATGCAGGTGCCCGGAGCCCATGTCGATCAGGCCGCCGACATACTGGTCGGAGCCCACCACCGTATGCATCTGCTCAGGCTGCACCAGGCGCAGGTCATGGCGGTAGCCCAGGCTGCGCAATTCTTCGGCATCCTCGGCAAATCCTTCCAGGTCGCGCGGTTTGTTGGCCAGGTCGCAGTAGCCCCAGGTCAGGTCGCAGGCGATGGCATGACGCTCGATGCGTTCGCGGACAATGTCTACGGCCTCCAGCCCCATCAGCTTCAGTTGGCGAACGCCGTCGTTGCCCAGTATCGGTGCGAATTGCTCCAGCCCATGGCCCACGCCACGAATGAGCTGCCCACCGTTGCGCCCGCTGGCACCCCAGCCGATCTTGCGAGCTTCCAGCACAATTACGCTCAGGCCGCGCTCAGCCAGCTCGATCGCCGTGTTCAACCCGGAAAAGCCACCGCCCACCACGCACACATCACAGCTCGACTCGCCGGCCAGCGGCGGATATTCCGGCTGCGGCAGGCTGCTGGCGGTGTAATAGGAAGCAGTGTGGGAGGCGGGTTGTTGAACAGAGGCGCTCATGGATGAGTCCTGATTGATATGTTTAGAAAAATTGACGCAGGATAAGCTGCGCTTTCGGCACCGGGCAACCATGGGGCAAAATAGCGACATTCCTTCTTCTTCGCCGCAGGTCGCCATGAGTTGCAACAGCCACAAGATCCGCTTCCTGCGCGATCAGATCCCGTCGTTCGAGTGCGTCCCGGGCTGTCATGACTGCTGTGGGCCGGTGACCACGTCATCCGAGGAAATGGCTCGCCTGCCGCGCAAGAGCGCTGCCGAGCAGGAAGCCGCCCTCAACGAACTGAACTGTGTGCACCTGGGGCCCGAGGGCTGCACGGTGTATGAAGAGCGGCCGCTGATCTGCCGGCTGTTCGGTACTACCCCGCGCCTGCCGTGCCCTAACGGTCGGGGACCTGCACAAATGATCGATCCCCAGGCCGAGAAACTGGTGCACCAGTACATCGCCAGCACCCGTCAGGTGCTGGTCTGAGGCTCAGTCCGGAATCGGCAGGTTGAGGCTCTCTTTTACCTCTTCCATCACGATATAGCTCTTGGACTCGCGCACGTGGGGCAGCTTGAGCAGGATGTCGCCCAGCAGCTTGCGGTAGGAAGCCATTTCCGAGATTCGCGCCTTGACCAAGTAGTCGAAGTCGCCCGACACAAGATGGCACTCCAGCACATGGGGAAGCTTGAGGACGGCGCGGCGGAACTCCTCGAACGTATCGCCCGACTTGTAGTCCAGGCTGATCTCGACGAACACCAGCAGGCTGCCTTTGAGGTGCTGGGGATTGAGCCGGGCGTTGTAGCCCATGATGATCCCTTCGCGCTCCAGGCGCCGGACCCGCTCGGTGCAGGGCGTGGTCGACAGGCCGACTTTCTCGCCCAGTTCAGTGAATGAAATACGCCCATCTGCCTGCAGGATACGCAGGATGTTGCGGTCGATCTTGTCCAGTTCACGCTTGCTTTGGTGCTGGGTTCTCATAGTGGATGCCCCTCCGTAAAAGCCAACCTTGCCGAGAATTCTCGCCAAATATAGGCTTTTATATAGTGAAAAGCACTGGCCATACCTTCCTATACTGCGCCCATCTACGCCATTAACAACAAATGTCAGCGGTACGCTGCGTCGAGGGTAATCAACATGCGAGTTCTGGTACTTGGTAGCGGTGTGATCGGAACCGCCAGTGCCTACTATTTGGCACGGCAGGGGTACGAGGTGGTCGTGGTCGACCGTCAACCGGCAGTCGCCATGGAAACCAGCTTTGCCAACGCAGGCCAGGTCTCGCCAGGCTACGCCTCGCCCTGGGCTGCACCAGGCGTGCCGCTCAAGGCCATCAAGTGGCTGCTTGAGCGTCATGCGCCCCTGGCCATCAAGGCTACCGCCGATGTTGATCAATACCTGTGGATGGCGCAAATGCTGCGCAACTGCACCGCCAGCCGCTATGCCGTGAACAAGGAGCGCATGGTCCGTCTGTCCGAGTACAGCCGCGACTGCCTCGACGAGCTGCGTGCCGAAACCGGCATCGCCTACGAAGGCCGCACCCTGGGTACCACCCAGCTGTTCCGTACCCAGGCGCAACTGGACAACGCGGCTAAGGACATCGCCGTCCTCGAGCAGTCCGGCGTGCCTTACGAGTTGCTCGACCGCGAAGGCATTGCCCGCGTCGAACCCGCCCTGGCCAACGTCACCGACATTCTGGCCGGCGCCCTGCGTTTGCCCAACGACCAGACCGGCGACTGCCAGCTGTTCACCACCCGCCTGGCGGAAATGGCGATCAAGCTGGGCGTCGAATTCCGCTTCGGCCAGGACATCCAGCGCCTGGACTTCGCCGGCGATCGCATCAACGGAGTATGGATCGACGGCAAGCTGGAAACCGCCGACCGCTACGTGCTGGCGCTGGGCAGCTACTCGCCGCAGATGCTCAAGCCCCTGGGCATCCGCGCACCGGTCTACCCGCTCAAGGGCTACTCGCTGACCGTGCCGATCACCGATCCGGCCATGGCACCGACTTCGACCATTCTCGATGAAACCTACAAGGTTGCGATCACCCGTTTCGACAATCGCATCCGGGTGGGCGGCATGGCCGAGATCGCCGGTTTTGACCTGTCGCTGAATCCGCGTCGACGTGAAACCCTGGAGATGATCGTCAACGACCTTTATCCTCGCGGCGGCGACCTGAGCCAGGCTAGCTTCTGGACCGGCTTGCGTCCGACCACCCCGGACGGTACGCCGATCGTGGGTGCCACGCCGTTTCGCAACCTGTTCCTCAATACCGGCCACGGTACACTGGGCTGGACCATGGCCTGCGGTTCCGGCCGCCTGCTGGCTGACCTGATGGCGCGCAAAAAGCCGCAAATCAGCGCCGAAGGCCTCGATATTTCGCGTTATGGAAAACACCAGGAGTCTGCAAAGCATGTCAGTCCAGCGCCAGCTCACCAATGAGCGCATGAGCCAGATCGTTACCCACAATGGCACCGTCTACCTGGCGGGCCAGGTGGGTGACGACATGAACGCCGGCATCGAACAGCAGACCCGTGAAACCCTGGCCAACATCGAGCGCCTGCTGGACCTGGCGGGCACCGATAAAAGCCGTCTGCTCTCGGTGACCATCTACCTCAAGGACATCGACGCCGATTTCCAGGGTATGAACGCGGTGTGGGACACGTGGCTGCCAAAAGGCGTCGCGCCCGCTCGCGCCACGGTCGAGGCCAAGCTGTGCGAACCGGAAATCCTCGTTGAACTGTCGGTAGTCGCCGCGCTGCCTTAACCCGCAATCCCTCACCCGGTGCCGCTGGCGGCCCACAAGCTGCAGTTGGGCACCGGGTTTTTTACTTCCAACCAGACTGCCCAGAAGGCTGCCGTCATGCGTCCTGCCCGTGCCCTGATCGACCTCCAAGCCCTGCGTCACAACTATCAACTGGCCCGCGAACTATCCGGCGCCAAAGCCCTGGCCGTGATCAAGGCCGATGCCTATGGCCACGGTGCCGTGCGCTGCGCCCTGGCGCTCGAGCAACAGGCCGATGGTTTCGCCGTGGCCTGCATCGAGGAAGCGCTGGAGCTGCGGGCTGCCGGGATCAAGGCGCCGGTACTGCTGCTCGAGGGCTTTTTCGAGGCCGGCGAACTGGAGCTGATCGCCCAGCATGACTTGTGGTGCGTGGTGCATTCGCTGTGGCAGCTGGAGGCTATCGAACAAGCGCGGATCAACAAGCCCATCACCGTGTGGCTGAAGATGGACACCGGCATGCACCGGGTGGGCCTGCACCCGAAGGATTACCAGTCCGCCTACCAGCGCCTGCTGGCTAGCGGCAAAGTGACTCGCATCGTTCTGATGAGCCACTTTGCCCGCGCCGATGAACTCGACAGCAGTGCCAGCAACGACCAGGTCGCGGTGTTCCAGGCCGCTCGCCAGGGCCTCAGTGCCGAAGTCAGCCTGCGCAACTCGCCGGCCGTACTCGGCTGGCCGGCCATTCCAAGTGACTGGGTACGACCGGGCATCATGCTCTACGGCGCAACCCCGTTCGAAGTCCCGCAGGCTGAAGCGGCGCGTTTGCAGCCGGTGATGACCCTGCAATCGCGAGTCATCAGCGTGCGCGAGCTGCCGGCCGGTGAGCCGGTGGGCTATGGCGCCAAATTCATCAGCCCGCGCCCGACCCGGGTCGGGGTGGTAGCGATGGGCTATGCCGACGGTTATCCGCGCCAGGCGCCGACTGGTACACCGGTGCTGGTAGCCGGCAAGCGCAGCCAGCTGATTGGCCGGGTATCGATGGACATGCTCTGCATTGACCTGACCGATGTACCGGAAGCGGGCGTCGGCAGCCCTGTGGAGTTGTGGGGCAAGAATGTACTGGCCAGCGACGTGGCCATGCAGGCCGGCATGATCCCTTATCAGATCTTCTGCAACCTCAAGCGCGTGCCGTTGGACTATATCGGCGACTGAAGCGCCAAAGCGGACGGGCTGCGGGTCGAAGTGTTGTAAATACTGAACGCTGTTGCGATGATAACGTTCAATTTCGACCCCACTCGTTCGTTTAGGAGGGCTCCAGCATTGGACGTCGGTGAACGACTGCAAGCCATTCGCAAGCTCAAGGGCCTGTCTCAGCGTGAACTCGCCAAACGGGCGGGCGTTACCAACAGCACGATCTCGATGATCGAAAAAAACAGCGTCAGCCCTTCGATCAGCTCGCTGCGCAAGGTGCTGGGCGGTATTCCGATGTCGATGGTCGAGTTCTTTTCCGAAGAGCTGCAACCGGAAAACCCCACGCAGATCGTGTACAAGGCCCACGAACTGATCGATATCTCCGACGGTGCGGTGACCATGAAACTGGTCGGCAAGGCGCACCCGAGTCGGGCCATCGCCTTTCTCAACGAAGTCTATCCACCGGGCGCCGACACGGGCGAAGAGATGCTCACCCACGACGGTGAAGAGACCGGCATCCTTCTTGAAGGTCGCCTGGAACTGGTGGTGGGCCTTGAAACTTTTATCCTCGAAGCGGGCGACAGCTACTATTTTGAAAGTACCAAGCCGCACCGTTTTCGCAATCCGTACGACGAGCCGGCCCGGCTGATCAGCGCAGCGACGCCGGCCAACTTCTAAGGTGCAGCACGCGGCGGATTGTCGCGGCTAAGACCCTTTGGACTCTAGGGTTGTTTCAGTGAGGCAGGGTTCCCGTTATACTTGCGCCGCCTGCGAATCCGTGGCCGCGGGCGTGACTAGCCACCATGAGGGTGTACGTGTGAATCTAATCAAGAAAATGCTGGCCGTACCAGCTGCCGTATTGGCCCTTTGGGCAGTCAGCGCACAAGCTGCGACCAACGACGACATCGCCAAACGGCTGGAACCGGTTGGCCAGGTGTGTGTACAAGGTCAGGAATGCAAGGGAATGGAAGTGGCTGCCTCCGCAGGTGGTGGCGGTGCCAAGACCCCGGACGAAATCATCGCCAAACACTGTAACGCCTGCCACGGCAGCGGCCTGCTGGGCGCGCCGAAGATCGGCGACACTGCCGCCTGGAAAGAGCGTGCCGACCACCAGGGTGGCCTGGACGGTATCCTGGCCAAGGCCATCACCGGCCTGAACGCCATGCCGCCAAAAGGCACCTGCGCCGATTGCTCGGATGACGACCTGATGGGCGCTATCAAGAAGATGTCCGGCCTGTAAGCCTTCGCGCTTTTCGAACAAAGCCCGCCTTGTGCGGGCTTTGTTGTATTCGCATCCCCACTGCGATTTAAACGCTGGCCTGTGAAGCAAACACGGGGCATGCTCGGTCGAACCTGCAAGGATGACCGGGAGGCGTAGATGACGCTCGATTGCTCGATTGAAAAGGCCGTGGACGAGGTGCTGGCACGATTGCCAGCACATATCCACATGGGCCTGCCCCTGGGATTGGGCAAGCCCAATGCATTCGTCAACGCGCTGTATGCACGGGTCCGGCAGCTACCCGAGCGACAATTGACGATCTACACCGCCCTGAGCCTCGGACGCCCTGACTTGGGCGATGGCTTGCAGCGGCGTTTTCTCGAGCCCTTCATCGAGCGGGTGTTTGCCGACTATGAAGAGCTCGCCTACCTGGACGACCTGCGCAAGGATCGGCTGCCGGCCAACATCCGTGTCGAGCAGTTCTTCATGCAGCCAGGTAGCCTGCTGCACAGCGCCACTGCCCAGCAGGATTACGTCAGCAGCAACTACAGCCATGCCGCCCGAGACATCAATGCCAAGGGCCTGAACCTGGTGGCCCAGCTGGTGGCGCAAAGCCCGCAGCACCCGGATCATCTGAGCCTGAGCTGCAACCCGGACATCACCCTCGACTTGCTGCCCATGATCGCCCGCCGCCGCGCCGCCGGGGAAACCATCCTGCTGTTGGGGCAAGTGCACGCCGAACTGCCCTACATGCCGGGCACCAGCGAGCTGCCCCGGCAGAATTTCGACCTGTTGATCGACGCCGTCGAGCACAGGCGCCTGTTCTCGACACCGAACATGCCGGTGACCACCCAGGATCACTTCATCGGATTGCACGCCAGCGCCCTGGTGCGTGATGGCGGCACCCTGCAGATCGGGATTGGCGCCATGGGCGACGCTCTGACTGCCGCTGTGCTGGCACGCCAGGCCGACTGCGAGCGCTACCAGGCACTGCTGGCGGACATCGACCTGCAACCGTGGCACGCGCTGATTGAGCGCGAAGGCGGTATCGAACCGTTCGCCCAGGGCCTCTATGGCTGCAGTGAGATGTTCGTCAACGGCCTGCTCGCACTGCTCGACGCAGGCATCATCCAGCGCCCGGTGTACGCCGACGAGCAGCGTCAGCAGGCGGCCAACGACGGCCAGCGGGACGATCAGGGCGTCCTGGTGCATGGCGGCTTCTTCCTTGGTCCGCGGGCCTTCTATGAGCGTTTGCGGGAAATGCCACTGGCGACGCGAAAACGCATTTCCATGAGCGCGATCAGCTACATCAACGAACTCTATGGCCACGAGTCACTCAAGCGTTTGCAGCGCCGCGATGCGCGCTTTATCAACACGGTATTCACCATGACCCTGATGGGCGCCGGAGTGGCCGACCAGTTGGAAGACGGACGGGTGCTCAGTGGCGTGGGGGGGCAATACAACTTCGTTGCCCAGGGCCATGCCCTGGAGGGCGCGCGCTCGATCCTGCTGCTGCGCAGCTGGCGCGAAGCGGGCGGGGTGGTCAGCTCCAACCTGGTCTGGAGCTACGGCCATTGCACCATCCCCAGGCACCTGCGCGACATCGTTGTCACCGAATACGGTATCGCCGACCTGCGCGGGCAAACCGATGTCCAGGTGATCACAAGGCTTCTGAATATCACCGACTCACGTTTTCAACCGGAGCTGATCGAGCAGGCGCAGAAGGCCGGCAAGCTGGCCAAGGATTTTCGGCTTGATCCGCGCTATACCGAAAACACCCCGCAGCGTTTGCAGCAGATACGCGAACGGCATGCGCGGTTGTTTCCGGAATATCCGCTGGGCAGTGACTTTACCGCCGAGGAGCGCGACCTGTTGCGCGCTCTGAACTGGCTCAAGAGCAAGTTCAAGCTGAGCGAGGTACTGGAACTGGGCAAGGCGGCTCTGGATGCACCGGCGCCTGAGGCGTATCCGGCGCAATTGGCGCGGATGGGCCTGGCACAGCCGCAGGGGCTGAAGGAGGAGTTGTATCAGCGCTTGTTGCTGGCGGGGTTGCAGGCGACGGCTTGAGGGGGTTTTCGCGGGGCCAGCCTGCTCCTACGGTAGGAGCGGGCTGACCCCGCGAGCCCTGCGATCACTCGATAAACGTAACCACACCGTCCTTGAGCGACTTCACCCGGGCCAGCGATTCAACGCGGTAGCCCTGGCTGTCCAGCTCGGCACGGCCGCCCTGGAACGACTTCTCGATAACGATACCCAGGCCGGCAACGGTGGCACCGGCTTGCTTGATGATCGAGATCAGTGCCTGGGAGGCTTTGCCGTTGGCCAGGAAGTCGTCGATCACCAGCACGCGGTCGCTGCTGTTGAGGTGGCGCGGGGAGATCGCCACGGTATTTTCGGTCTGCTTGGTGAAGGAATACACCGAGGCGGTCAGCAGGTTCTCGGTCAGGGTCAGCGACTGGTGCTTGCGCGCGAAAATCACCGGTACACCCAGCTTCAGGCCAGTCATCACCGCCGGGGCAATGCCGGAGGCTTCGATGGTGACGATCTTGGTGACGCCGGAGTCGGCGAACAGACGGGCGAACTCGTCGCCGATCAGTTGCATCAGCGCAGGGTCGATCTGATGGTTGAGAAACGCATCGACTTTGAGAACCTGATCGGAAAGCACGATGCCTTCTTCGCGAATCTTCTGGTGCAGTGCTTCCACTGTGGTAATTCCTCGATGTAGCAAGAGTGGCCACGGCAATACGCCGCAGCAAAGGTTGATTATCTAACGTTTGAGCATGGCGCGGATATCGGCCAGTGCATTATTGCCGCGAGCGGCTTTCACTTCCGTCGGTGCATCATCCAGGCCTTCCCAGGCCAGGTCGTCATCGGGCAGCTCGTCGAGAAAACGGCTCGGCGCACAGTCGATGATCTCGCCGTACTGCTTGCGCTTGGCGGCATAGGTAAACGCCAGGGTCTGGCGTGCGCGGGTAATGCCCACGTAGGCCAGGCGTCGTTCTTCCTCGATGGTGTCGGCTTCGATACTGGAACGGTGCGGCAGAATCTCTTCTTCCATGCCCATGATGAACACGTAGGGGAACTCCAGGCCCTTGGAGGCGTGCAGGGTCATCATCTGCACACCCTCGGCACCGTCTTCCTCTTCCTGCTGGCGTTCGAGCATGTCGCGCAGCACCAGCTTGCCGATGGCTTCCTCGATGGTCATGCCACCGTCTTCGTCCTTCTCCAGGGTGTTTTTCAACGCCTCGATCAGGAACCAGACGTTGCCCATGCGAAAGTCCGCGGCCTTGTCGCTGGAGCTGTTGGTGCGAATCCAGTTCTCGTAGTCGATATCCATGACCATGCTGCGCAGGGCGGCAATGGGGTCTTCCAGCGCGACTTGTTCGCGCACCCCGTCCATCCAGCGCTTGAAGCGCTGCAGGCGGTCGGTGTAGCGGCTGTCCAGATGCTCGCCCAGGCCCAGCTCTTCGCTGGCGGCATACATCGAGATCTTGCGTTCGGTGGCGTAGTTGCCGAGTTTTTCCAGGGTGGTCGAGCCGATTTCACGGCGCGGAACGTTGATCACCCGCAGGTAGGCGTTGTCGTCGTCCGGGTTCACCAGCAGGCGGAAGTAGGCCATCAGGTCTTTCACTTCCTGGCGGCCGAAGAAGCTGTTGCCGCCTGACAGGCGATACGGCACCTGGTGGTGCTGCAGCTTCAGTTCGATCAGCTTGGCCTGGTAGTTGCCCCGGTAGAGGATGGCGAAGTCGCTGTACGGCCGGTCGGTGCGCAGGTGCAGGCTGAGGATCTCCATGGCCACGCGTTCGGCCTCGGCTTCCTCGTTCTTGCAGCGGATCACACGGATTTCGTCACCGTGGCCCATCTCACTCCACAGTTGCTTCTCGAAAGCATGGGGGTTGTTCGAGATCAGCACGTTGGCGCAGCGCAGGATACGGCTGGTGGAGCGGTAGTTCTGCTCGAGCATCACCACCTTCAGAGAGGGGTAGTCGTCCTTGAGCAGCATCAGGTTTTCGGGGCGCGCACCGCGCCAGGCGTAGATCGACTGGTCGTCGTCACCTACCACGGTGAACTGGTTGCGCGTGCCGATCAGCATCTTCACCAGCAGGTACTGGCTGGCGTTGGTGTCCTGGTATTCGTCTACCAGCAAGTAACGCACCTTGTTCTGCCACTTTTCGAGGATGTCGGTGTGCTCTTCGAACAGCTTTACCGGTAGCAGGATCAGGTCGTCGAAGTCCACCGCGTTGAACGCCTTGAGCGTGCGCTGGTAGTGGGCGTAGACAATGGCGGCGGTCTGTTCCTTGGGATTGCGGGCTTTTTCCAGCGCCTCGGGTGGCAGGATCAGGTCGTTTTTCCAGGCGCCGATCATGTTCTTGATCTCGTCGACGCCGTCGTCGCCCGAGTATTCCTTCTGCATGATGTCGGTCATCAGGGCCTTGACGTCGGTCTCGTCGAAGATCGAGAACCCCGGCTTGTAGCCCAGCCGTTCATGCTCCTTGCGGATAATGTTCAGGCCCAGGTTGTGGAAGGTCGACACGGTCAGGCCGCGCCCTTCGCCCTTGCGCAACAGGGTGCCGACCCGCTCTTTCATCTCCCGCGCGGCCTTGTTGGTGAAGGTCATGGCCACGATGTACTGTGCACGAATGCCGCAGTTCTGCACCAGATGCGCGATCTTGCGCGTAATCACGCTGGTTTTGCCGGAGCCAGCACCGGCGAGCACCAATAGTGGGCCGCCGACGTAGTTCACGGCTTCTTGTTGCCGGGGGTTGAGTCGGGACATGACAGAAACCGGGGTCGCTAGAAAAATAGCCGCGCATTTTAGCAGGGGTAGAAAGATTCTGCCGCGACCGTCTGACAGTGTGACGTACCACTCGATCTAAATTTGCCGCTTTTGATACTTTCCCGCAGGATGCGTGGCGAAACCTGCGGGATGTCGGCAATGGAATGGCATGACTTCAAGTGAAAATCATTTTCACTAATGGTTTAGGATGACCATCCTCGCTGCCCATTGTCATTTGACTGTGCCTACGTCCTAAGGAGCCAGCTTGTCCACGCCTGTCGAACCCTTGCGTTTGCTCCTGCTGGCCGACGAGCCCGAGTGGGCCGCGGCCTTGCGCGATTGCCTGGTACCGCTGGCAGGCAGTGCGGTGATATTGACCGCACCAAACTGGGACGCTGTCGACAGCCTGTTTGCCAATGATCGCAATGCCGTGGTGCTGGCCACCCCGGCGCTGCAGCCGGCCCCAGGGCGTTGTATCTTGCCGATGGTCCTGCTGCTCGAGCATGAGCCGCAGGTGCCGCCGCCTGGCGTCAGCGACTGGCTGGTGCTCGATCACTTGAATGCCGATGCCCTGCGCCGCTGCCTGCGCCACGTGCGCGAGCGTGGTGTACTGGAAGCAACCTTGCAGCGTCTGGCCGAACAGGACCCCCTGACCGGCATCGCCAACCGCCAGGGTTTCCAGACCTTGCTGGCCGCGCGGCTGGCCGACAACGAAGGACGAGGCGTGGCCCTCGGCCACCTGGACCTGGACAACTTTCGCCATGCCAACGACGCCCTCGGCCACCAGGCCGGGGACCGGTTGATCCTGCAGGTGGTGGGGCGGCTCAAGAGCCAGCTCGAAGCAGGGGACCAGGTTGCACGCCTGGGCAGTGATGAATTTGCCCTGTTGATCGATACCCGCCGCGAACCCCAGCGCGCCGAGTGGATGGCCGAACGCATTACCGAAGCCCTGGCCGAACCCTACTGGGTCGACGGCGAGAGCCTGTTGATCGGCTGCAGCCTGGGCGTGGCCCATGCCCGCGCCCAGGGCGGTGCCGACCCCTTGATGTGGCATGCGCACATTGCCATGCAGCAGGCCAAGGGCACCCAGGGCTGCACGTTCCATATCTTCAACGAGCGGATCAACCGCAATGCCCGCAGCCTTGCCGACCTGGAGAGCGAGCTGCGCCGCGCCCTGCGCCGGGACGAACTGGAGCTGCATTACCAGCCACGCCTGGACCTGGCCGACGGTCGCATCGTCGGCCTGGAGGCATTGGTGCGCTGGCGCCATGCCGAACGTGGCTTGCTGCCACCTAGCGAGTTCGTGCCCCTGGCCGAGCAGAGCGGGCTGATCGTGCCCTTGGGCTATTGGGTGATTTCCCGGGCCCTGCGCGACATGCAGGCGCTGCGCGAACAAGGCCTGGCGCCGTTGCACATGGCGGTGAACCTGTCGTTTCGCCAATTCCAGGACAGCCAGTTGCTGGCGACCCTGAGCCGGCTGATCATCGAACATGGCGTCGACGCGCGCTGGCTGGAGTTCGAGCTGACCGAAACCGCGGTGATGCGCCGCAATGACCTGGTCAAGCAAACCATGGACGCCCTCGGGCGCCTGGGGGTGCGCTTCTCCCTCGACGACTTCGGCACCGGTTTTTCATCGTTCGTGCACCTCAATAGCCTGCCGATCACCTTGCTCAAGGTCGATCGCAGTTTTGTCGGCGGCATGGAGCTGCGCGAGGAGAACCGCAAGCTGGTGCACGCCATGATCAACCTGGCGCACAACCTCAACCTGGAAGTGGTGGCCGAGGGCGTGGAAACAGCGGAGCAGATGGCGTTGCTGCGCAGCTATGACTGCGACCAGGTGCAGGGCTTTTTGATCAGTCGGCCGTTGCCGATCGATGAGTTGATGGGTTTTTTACTGAGCGGGGCGGGGCAGCAGTCGGTTGCCCTGTAGACAAATATCGCGGTGCAAGCCCGCTTGTAGGAGTGGGCTTGCACCGCGATAAATGACTCAAGCCACCGAAGCCCTCACCGCCGCGGACTTCCCCAGCAACCGCTTCATCCGCCACTCGAATGCCAGCGTCAAACTGATCGCCGCGCACGCCAGGCCCAGGGCCAGGCCCCACCAGACACCCACCGCGCCCATGCCCAGGGTGAACGCCAGCAACCAGGCCGCGGGTGCACCAATCACCCAATAACAGAACAGCCCGACCAGGAAGGTGGTCTTGGCGTCCTTGAGGCCGCGAATCGAGCCCATGGCGATGGTCTGCACGCCGTCGAACAGCTCGAACCAGGCGGCGACCATCAACAGGCTCACGGCCAGCTGGATAATGTCGGCAAAGGCCGGGTCGCCATGGTCGAGGAACAGGCCCACCAGCGGGTCCGGCAACAGCCAGAACAAGATGGCGAACCCCAGCATCATCGCCGCCCCGAAGCCGATTCCCACGCGGCCGGCATGGCGGGCACCAGGCAGGTTGTTGGCGCCGTAGTAGAGCCCCACCCGCATGGTCACCGCATAAGACAACCCCGCCGGAATCATGAACGCCGTGGAGACAATCTGCAGGGCGATCTGGTGAGCGGCCAGCTCAGTGCTGCCCAGCACGCCCATGCACAGTGCGGCAAAGGCGAACAGGCCGACTTCCACGGTGTAGGTGCCGCCAATGGGCAGGCCAAGGCGCCACAGTTCACGCAGGGCCGGCCACGAGGGGCGGCTCAGGCCCTGGCGGATCGGGTAGGGCTCATAAGCCGGGTGCCAGCGGATGTACAGCGCCATGGCCACCGCCATGCAGTTGGCGACCACTGCGGTGACCAGGCCGATACCGACCAGGCCCAGCTTGGGCAAACCGAACATGCCTTCGATCAGCGCATAGTTGAGCAGGAAGTTGGCTACCGTACCGATCAGGCTGATGACCATCACCGGCGTCGAGCGGCCGATGGCGCTGGTAAAGCCGCGCAAGGCCATGAAGCTCAAGTAGCCGGGCAGGGCCAACGGCAGCAGGAGCAGGAACTGGGCGGCCGACTCGACGTTGTTCGGGCTCTGGCCGAGCAGCAACAGCACCGGTTCCAGGTTCCACAGCGCCAGTGCCGCCACCAGCGCCATGGCCCAGGCTAGCCAGAGCCCGGCCTGGGTCAGGCGGGTGGCGCCGGCGATATCACCGGCCCCTTTGCGAATCGCCACCAGCGTACCGACAGCGGCGATCACACCCAGGCAGAAAATAGACACGAACGAATAGCTGGCCGCGCCCAGGCCGCCGCCGGCCAGGGCCTGGGGGCTGATACGGGCCATCATCAGGGTGTCGGTCAGCACCATCAGCATGTGGGCCAGCTGCGAGGCGATCAACGGACCGGCCAGGCGCAGCAGTGCCTTGAGTTCATGTGTCGGTGCAGCCTGCATTGTTTCGTCCTTTCTGACGCGAGGTGAGGGAAAGTCTCGGAGTCTGGGCTTTTATCCGCAGATCCACAAAAGGATAAAAACGATCATTGGCATGATTAAAACTCATACGAGTATGATCCTCTGGACCCACTCCCGGTTTGCCTGGACGCTTTCCCATGTCTCGTCGTTTACCGCCCCTGTACGCCTTGCGGGCATTTGAAGCCGCTGCCCGGCACAGCTCGTTCACCCGCGCCGGGGATGAGTTATCGATTACCCAAAGTGCGGTGAGCCGGCACATCCGCACCCTCGAAGAGCACTTCGCCTGCCGCCTGTTTGTGCGCAATGGCCGTAGCCTGCAGTTGAGCGAGGCCGCCCGGTTGTTGCTGCCGGGTGTTCGCGAGGGGTTCGCCGCGCTGGAGCGGGCCTGCAATACCCTGCGCAGCGAAGACGACATCCTGCGCATGAAAGCCCCCTCTACCCTGACCATGCGCTGGCTGTTGGCCCGGCTCAGTCGCTTTCGTCACCTGCAGCCGGGCAACGAGGTGCAGCTGACCAGCGCCTGGATGGACGTGGACCATGTGGACTTCAACCACGAACCCTTCGACTGCGCCGTATTGCTGGGCGATGGGCACTTTCCACCGGACTGGGAAGTGGCCCGGTTGTTCTCCGAGCTGCTGATACCGGTGGGCGCGCCTGAACTGCTGGATGAAGGCCCGTGGGATGTCCGGCGCCTGGCCGGGGTCGAGCTGCTGCACCCGACCCCCGACAAACGCGACTGGCGTGCCTGGCTGGCGCGCATGGGGCTGACCGACAAGGTGTCGCTCAAGGGCGGGCAGGTGTTCGATACGCTGGAGTTGGGGATGATCGCCGCTGCCCGGGGCTATGGGGTGTCGATGGGCGATCTGCTGATGGTGGCCGAGGACGTGGCCCAGGGACGCTTGAGCCTGCCCTGGCCGACGGCGGTGGCCAGCGGCCTGGACTATTACCTGGTGTGGCCGAAAACCCGGCCGGGTGGGGAGCGCTTGCGGCGCTTGAGCGATTTTTTGCAGGGTGAGGCGGATGCCATGGACCTGCCGAAGGTGGCGGTGCTTTGACTCACAGGGCCAGCCCGCTCCTATCGAAGGAGCGGGCTGGCCCTGCGATCACGCTCAAAAACCAGGCAACCCCAGCGCCTGCGCACAGGCCTGCAACGAGCGCTGCTCGCTCTGCGCATACAACGCCAGCTCGTCCTGCACCGCCTTGCCCAGCGCGAGCTCAAAGGCGTCCCGGTTGGCGTTGCTGCCGTATTCGCTCTGGGCGTCGTCACCCAGGTTGGACTGGAAGATCCCCGCCGCACTGACCGGCAGGAAGTCTTCGTACACCAGTGCTTCGAAATGCACGTGCCCAGCGTCGATCAGGCCCTGCAGCGAGGTCGGCCGGCTGGCGTCGCAGCGCGCCGCCATGCCGCGCTCGGTGGCAAAGTAGCGGAAGTACGCCAGCCCTTGCTCGCGCATGAGCGCCAGGTCATCCGGGAAGGCCTGGAAGCTCTCCTTGAGCAGGCTCATGTAGCGTTCGGCGTTGGCCTCGGCCGGAACACCGCCCAGCGCATCGCGAGCGGCGTCGAGCAATTGGTCGTACAGCTGGCGACCCTTGGGGGTGAGCGCCGCGCCGCGCTGTTCGATTTCGCCGAAGCGCGCGGTATGGCTGCCGCCGGCTTCACCGTGCTGATCGCTGAACGCGACCTTTTCCTGCAGGGCCTTGAAGCTGGTCTGGCGCAGCAGGATCGGGCAGCGGCGCGGTGGCGGGCCTTCGATCACCGCCTTGGGCGGGATACCCTTGGCCGGCATGCCCTGCTGGATGGCGTCGATGTCCAGGGTACGGGGTGTCAGGTGGTTGATGTGCGGGCCCTTGAAAGCCACCACATCGGCAATCAGACGGTGCTGGTCGTGCAGTTGCTGGTACTGCTCGGCGGTCACGGTAGCGTCGTGGTGCCAGCGGAAGGTATGCAGGGCTTCGTCGACGAAGGTACGGGCATCATCGGCGTTCAGGCCGCCATCACGTTCGAACTGTTGGATCAGCTGCAGTGCGCGCGGGGTGAAGATCTGCCGCTTGGCGAGGATTTCGCGGGACAGCTCTCGCAACGCCGGGTTGTCGATCAGCTCCAGGCGCAGCAGCGAAGTGAACACCCGGAACGGGCTGATGTGCAGCGACTGTTCGTGCACGGCGCGAAACGCGGTGGAGTGCACCGGCACGCCGGCCGAGCTCAGGTCGTAGTAACCCACTGGCTGCATGCCCATGACCGCGAACAGGCGGGCGATGGTGGCCAGCTCTTCGGCGGTGCCGACGCGGATGGCGCCGTGGCGTTCCTGATCGAGGCGCTCGATCTCGCCGGTCCAGCGCAGGGCCTGGGCAACCGCCGGTTGCTGGCTCATCACCTGCTGGTTGATCTCGCTCACCAGCGCCAGCAGCGTGCCGTACAGCGGCACCTCTTGCTTGTACATGAGCGACATGGCGGCCGAGAACTGCGCGCGAATGCTGTCCGGGCTGACGAAATCTTGAGCGGGCATCGAAAGCTTCCTGGTGAGTGGGCACCGCTACATGAAAGCGAGGAATGCACTGCTCCCGCAAGCGAAAAAAAGTCGATCAGTCATTCCGTTATTTCGTGATCCTGGGGCGCGAGTTCTGCGCCGATCCAGTCGACCAGCGCACGCACCTTGGGCACTTCGGCGGCGTGCTCGGCAAAGGCCAGAAAATGCGCGCCGCTGCTGCGCATGCTGTGCTGCCAGGGCACCACCAGCTTGCCCTCGGCCAGCTCCTGGGCCACCAGGTAGCGCGGCACCAGGGCCACCCCACAGCCGGCCTGGGCGGCACTCAGGCTCATATAGAACGTATCGAAGCGCGGGCCGTGATAGCTGTGGGCCGAATGCAGCCCTTGTTCGAGAAACCATTCATGCCAGGCCTCGGGGCGCGAGGTGCTTTGCAGCAGCACCAGCTCGGACAGTTCACTGGCGTCCTTCAGGCTACGGCCCTGCAACAGCTCCGGCGCGCAGACCGGCAGCACCTCTTCGCCGAACAACTCCACGCAGGTGGCCCCCGGCCACGTGCCCTGGCCGTAGAAGAACACCACGTCGGCCTTGCCCTGGAGCAGGGCAAAGGGCTCCATCTCGTTGCGGATATCCAGGTGGATGTTCGGGTGATGTTTGCCGAAGCCCTTGAGGTGCGGAATCAGCCAGCGCACGCCGAAGCTCGGCTGGGTGGCCACCTTGAGCACTTCGGTCTGCTGGCCGTAGGAGAGGATGTAGCGGCTGGACATGTCGACCTGGGTGAGAATCTTGTTGACCTCGGCCAGGTACAGCGCGCCTGCTGGAGTCAGTTGCAGCCGACGGCGTATCCGCAGGAACAGGTGATGGCGCAGCATCTCTTCAAGTTGCGCCACCTGTTTGCTTACCGCGCTCTGGGTCAGGTGCAGTTCTTCGGCGGCGCGGGTGAAGCTCAGGTGCCGGGCGGCGGCCTCGAAACACTGCAGGGCGGCCATCGATGGCACCAGACGTTTGGACATAGCGGTCTCTAAGCAGGTAGATCATTACCTGGCGGAATGATATGCAGAATAAAGGTCGTTTGTTGCGCCAGAGTGATCGGATTAATACTGATCCGGATCACTAATTCAACCACTCATCGCATGCAGGAGAAGAAAATGGTTGATGGACTGCTAGACCGCCTCGGTGTCCCGGCCAGTGCCTACACCCACGGCAACCATCCCGTTCACACCCCTATCGATGGCAGCGCGATTGCCTCGGTGCACCTGGAAAGCAAAGCCCAGGTCGTGGCCAAGATCGACCAGGCCGAACAGGCATTCCAGGCCTGGCGTAATGTTCCAGCGCCGCGTCGCGGTGAGTTGATCCGCCTGTTCGGCGAAGTACTGCGCCAGTACAAGGCCGACCTGGGTGAGCTGGTGTCCATCGAAGCCGGCAAGATCACCCAGGAAGGCCTGGGTGAGGTGCAGGAAATGATCGACATCTGCGACTTCGCGGTCGGCCTTTCGCGCCAGCTGTACGGTTTGACCATCGCCTCCGAGCGCCCGGGCCACCACATGCGTGAAACCTGGCATCCGCTGGGCGTGGTCGGTGTCATCAGTGCCTTCAACTTCCCGGTCGCGGTCTGGGCCTGGAACACCACCCTGGCCCTGGTGTGCGGCAACGCCGTGGTGTGGAAGCCCTCGGAGAAGACGCCGCTGACCGCCCTGGCTTGCCAGGCGCTGTTCGAAAAAGCCCTGAAAGCCTTTGGCGATGCGCCGCAAGGCCTGAGCCAACTGGTCATCGGTGACCGTGACGCCGGCGAAGCCCTGGTCGATGATCCGCGCGTACCGCTGGTGAGCGCCACCGGCAGCACCCGCATGGGACGTGAAGTCGGCCCGCGTGTGGCCGCACGCTTCGGTCGCAGCATCCTCGAGCTGGGTGGCAACAATGCCATGATCCTGGCCCCGAGCGCCGACCTTGACCTGGCCGTGCGCGGTATCCTGTTCAGCGCCGTCGGCACCGCCGGCCAGCGTTGCACCACCCTGCGCCGCCTGATCGTGCACCGCTCGATCAAGGACGAAGTTGTGGCGCGGGTCAAATCCGCTTACGCCAAAGTGCGTATCGGTGATCCTCGCAAGGACAACCTGGTCGGCCCGCTGATCGACAAGCTGTCGTTCAATGCCATGCAGGATGCCCTGGCGCGTGCCCGCGACGAAGGCGGCCAGGTATTCGGTGGCGAACGCCAACTGCAGGAACAGTACCCGAGCGCCTACTACGTGTCTCCGGCCATTGCCCAGATGCCGGCGCAGAGCGCGGTGGTACGTCACGAAACCTTCGCCCCGATCCTCTACGTGCTGGCCTATGACGACTTCGAAGAGGCCCTGCGCCTGAACAACGAAGTGCCACAAGGCCTGTCGTCGTGCATCTTCACCACTGACCTGCGTGAAGCCGAGCGTTTCCAGAGTGCCTCGGGCAGCGACTGTGGTATCGCCAACGTCAACATCGGCACCAGCGGTGCAGAGATCGGCGGCGCCTTTGGCGGCGAGAAAGAAACCGGCGGCGGTCGTGAGTCGGGCTCCGATTCCTGGAAGGCCTACATGCGTCGGCAGACCAACACGGTGAACTACTCCCGTGAGCTGCCGTTGGCGCAGGGGATCGTGTTCGACTGATCACGCGTCGGCTTCGTCGCTGGCGAGCCAGCTCCCATAGGGTAGGGTGGATGCCTATCTGTGGGAGCTGGCGTGCCAGCGACTGGGGCACCACCGAACAAGAACAATGAAGGAGGCCGGCCATGCCAGAGCTGCGTCAACAATGTTTGTGGGAACACGTAACCAGGCTCGCTGCGCCGGTCGATAAGCTGGCCACCGAACTCAAGGCCGACGTCTGCATTATCGGCGGCGGCATCACCGGCCTGAGCGCCGCGATTCACCTGCTCGAAGCAGGCAAGTCGGTCATCCTGCTGGAGGCCTGGACCATCGGCCATGGCGGTTCCGGTCGCAACGTCGGCCTGGTCAATGCCGGCACCTGGATTCGCCCCGACGACGTCGAAGCCACCCTCGGCCAGAAGCAGGGCAGCCGCCTGAACAAGGTGTTGGGTGAGGCGCCCGCCGAAGTCTTCGCCACCATCGAGCGCCTGGGCATCGACTGCCAGGCACACAACACCGGCACCCTGCACATGGCCCACAACGCCACGGGTGTGGCCGACCTTGAAGCCCGCCATGAACAATGGACCCGGCGCGGCGCCGATGTCGAGCTGCTCACCGGTGCGCGCTGCGAGGAATACTGCGGTACCGACAAGATTTCCGCCGCGCTGCTCGACCGCCGCGCCGGCACCATCAATCCCATGGCCTACACCCAGGGCCTGGCTGCGGCGGTCACGCGCCTGGGCGGGCAGATTTTCCAGCAATCGGCTGTCGAGGGCCTGGAGCGTGAAGGTCGCGGCTGGCGCGTCAAGAGCGCCAAGGGCTCGGTCAGCGCCGACAAGGTGGTGATCTCCACCGGGGCCTACACCGAGGGCGACTGGACCACCCTGCAGAAGCATTTTTTCCGCGGCTACTACTACCAGGTGGCTTCGGTGCCGTTGCAAGGCGAGGCTGCCGACAACGTGCTCAGGCACGGCCAGGGCTCCTGGGACACGCGCACGGTGCTCAGCAGCATCCGCCGCGATGACGAAGGCCGCCTGCTGCTCGGCAGCCTGGGCCGGGTCGACAACAAGCCCAACTGGTTTATCCGCAGCTGGGCCGACCGCATCCAGAACCACTATTTCCCGCAGCTGGGCAAGGTCGAGTGGGAGATGCACTGGACCGGTTGCATCGATTTCACCCCTGACCACCTGATGCGCCTGTTCGAGCCGGCCCCGGGCCTGGTTGCCGTGACCGGCTACAACGGTCGTGGCAACACCACAGGTACAGTGATTGGCAAGGCCTTTGCGCAGTTCCTGCTGCAGGACAACCCGGATGCATTGCCGATTCCGTTCTCGGCGATGAAGCCGGTTTCGGCCCCGGCGCTGCGCACCGGCTTCTACGAAACCGGGTTCTCGCTGTATCACGCCGGCCAGTGCCTGCGCGTGGTGCTTTAGGCCTACTTGTGCAGCCAGCTGAGAAAGCCGCCTTTCTTGATGGCTGCCGGTTTTTGCTCCAGCAGTGACTGGTTGGTTTGCTGGCGGATGCGCTGCAGTTTGGTCAGCGCTGTCTTGACCTCCTGGCGCTCCTCCAGGCAACTGCGCACGTTGTCCTTGTCGATGCGGTACAGCAGGCAGCTGGTCAGGCTGCGGAACTCGGCAATGGACTGGTCTTCGTCCAGCAGGCCTTCGGCACCCAGTACTTCACCGGGGCCCATGCGCCCAGCTTCGATCAACTGGTCGCCATCGCGAATGGATGCCGACACCACGCCGGTGCCAATCACCAGCAGATAATCCGAGCTGTCGCCAACACCCAGAATGACCTGGTCGGCCAGGTACTCCACCGAAGTCATGCGCTGGCTCAGGCTGTCTTTCTCGTCGTTGCTCAACGAGCGGAAGATCCGCACATCTTCGAGCAGGGCGCGTTGTCGGCTCCAGGCCAGGGAAGACGGCGAGTCGGCATTCCAGACGACGCCGGTGGCCTCCAGGTGGCGGTGGGCGAGGTCGAACATCTGGTTACGCACTTCGGTTTTCTGGCCCATTGAACGAATGAAGCCACTGGCCTCGTATTCGACGTATTCGAGGGTCGAACTCTTTATTGTCACTTTGGGGCTTGGCGTGGCGAGCAGTATGCGACTGCCCTGCAGGGTTTTTTCCAGCGCGTCGATCACCCGTTTGGGGCGTACCTGCGCCGGCACCACCACGGTGATGGAAACACCGTGGACATCGCTGGGCCGGCTGAAATTGAGCAGCTTGGCCTTGGCTGCCACCGAGTTGGGAATCACCGCCATGCTGCCGTTGCTGGTGAGCAGGCGAGTGGCGCGCCAGTCGATGTCGATCACCTTGCCTTCGGTGCCGTCGATGCTGATCCAGTCATCGATCTGATAGGGACGGGTGGTGTTGAGCACGATGCCGGAGAACACATCGCTCAGCGTGCTCTGCAGCGCCAGACCGATGACAATGGCCATGACCCCGGACGTCGCCAGCAGGCCTTTGACCGGCAGCTGCATCACATAGGCGGCCGCTGCGACGATGGCGGCAAGAAAGATCAGCGCCCCGGCCACATCCTGCAGCAAGCGCCCGGCATGGCCACTGCGGGAGATGATCAGCAGGCCGAATATCACGGTGACGGTGCGTGCAGCGAACAACCACCAGGCAATGGCCAGCACTGTCGCCAGCAGGTTGCGGGGTACGTCGTCGACCCAGGGGGCAGGCTGCAAGGGGCTTACGCCAGCGCCGATCAGCACCCAGGTAAACAGCAGGAACATGGCCAGGCGCAGACCGATGCGCAGTGAGCGGCGTTCAATCGGGATGACTTGCCAGAGCAACAGGTCGAGCAGCAGCAGGAAGATGCCAAGCAGCAGGGGGGAGGCCTGGATGAACGCCAGCATGGTGGTCTCGGTGCGAAGGGGGTGTGCTCTAGTAAAGAGTAGGTCGCAGCGGCCGGCAATAAAGAAATGGCCTGCCGGTCAGCGGCAAGCCATTGGAGGACAACGCTGTCAGGCTGTTGCTCGACTACAGCGTCTGGCGGTACAGCACAACGTTTGGCTTGGTCTTGTCGACCAGCTCGATGTACTGCGCCGACAGGAGGACGGCACGGATCGGGTCAGTGGCCCGGACATCACCCTTGATGGTTTTGTCAAAGTAGCCGTAAACGTGCATTTCAAGATGGTCACCGCCGCCGGCGATACGTACCGCTTCGATGGCGCGCGCTTCATCGCCCTTGACCTTGATGGACTTCAACTGCTCACCGTTGGAAAAGCCGAAGCGAAAATCACGGGCATCATAGAAGTTCAAATAGTGGTGGCCACTATTGGAGACTTTGTATTTATTCGGGGTTCTTGCCGAGAGCAGCTTCTCGTCCATCGAGCTGAACAGCGTGCTGGTCAGCGGGAATTCTTCTTTCTCGAAGTCGTAAGGCTTCATGTCGATGGTATGGGCGCTCAGCGTCTTCTTATAGAAATCGTGAGTGCCGAACTTTGTGATTTGCTCTTGGAGCAGCGGTGTAATGGTTTTCTCGAGGTCTTTTTTGACGAACTCGTCGCGGGTCTTCGAGTAGGTGTCCAGCAGCTCGGAAAGCTCATCGGTGCCCCGGAAGTAGCGGCCAGTGTCCAAGGTCTTGATAACGGCCACGGTACCGTCTGGCGCAGGCGTTTTGCCGTTGTAGATGAAGGCTGCCTGGGTGCCCGAGTTGATCTCCCAGTACACGGAGCGATCATCTTGCAGTGGGCGGGCTGGCAGGCTGGTGACTACGGCGGCATCGGGGTTTACGGCTGGTTCGGCTTCTTTGACGGCTGCGGGTGCACTGGCAGGGGTAGTTGCCGAGGCTGGCGTCTCGCTGTCCGAGCAGGCGGCCAGCGCCAGGGACAGGGCACCGATACTTGTGGCGAGCGTAAGCTGTTTGAAGCTAATCATGGTTTTGAATACTTATGCGAGGGGAGTTAGTTGCGCGGTTTCTGTCGATTTATAACGTTCGTTATTTCATCATACGAATAATGGCACTTCAATGGCATCTAATTATTAGTTGCCGGGTCGATAGTGCAGTGCCTCGGCCAGATGCTCGCGGCTGATGTCTGGGGCCTGGACCAGGTCTGCCAGCGTGCGGGCGACCTTGAGCAGCCGGTGGGCGGCGCGCAGTGAGAGTGTCAGGCGTTCGCAGGCGCTTTCCAGCCACTGTTGGTCGGCTGTGGCTAACGCGCAGTGCTGGCGCAAGCCCGGCAGATCGAGGAAGGCGTTGGCGCACCCCTGGCGTTGTTGCTGGACCTCCCTGGCCTGGGCAACCAGCGCGGCAATGCTCGCACTGCTCTCACCGTTGTTGCAGGTGGCCGACAAGGCGGTGGCCTCGCGGGCGACGGTCAGGTGCAGGTCGATGCGGTCGAGCAAGGGGCCTGAGAGCTTGTTGCGGTAGCGTTGGATCTGGTCGGTGCCGCAGCGACAGCGGCCGGTGGGATCGCCCAGATAGCCACAGGGGCAGGGGTTCATGGCGGCGACGAGCTGGAAGCGGGCGGGGAAGCGGATCTTGTCCTTGGCCCGGGCAATGACGATCTCGCCCGATTCCAGCGGTTCGCGCAGTACCTCCAGTACCCGGCGCTCGAATTCAGGCAGCTCGTCCAGGAACAGCACGCCATGGTGGGCCAGCGTTATTTCTCCCGGTTGCGGGCGGCTCCCGCCACCGACCAGTGCGGCGCCCGATGCAGAGTGATGAGGATGACGGAAAGGGCGCTGCGGCCAGCTGCTCAGCGGCACATGGCTGGCCACTGACTGGATCGCCGCCACCTCAAGCGCTTCGCGCTCATCCAGTGGTGGCAACAGGCCGGGCAGGCGGCTGGCGAGCAGGGTCTTGCCAGTGCCGGGAGGGCCACTGAAAAGCAGGTTGTGTGCTCCGGCGGCGGCCACCAGCAGGGCGCGTTTGGCGGCTTGCTGGCCCTGCACTTCATTCAGGTCGGGATAGGGTTGTATCTGCAGCAGCAAGCCATTGGCGGAATAGGGGTTCAGCGGTGCCAGGCCGTTGAAATGTCCTATCAGTTCCAGCAGGTGTTCGACGGCGTAAACTACCAGGCCACCGGCCAGGCAGGCCTCTTCGGCATTCTCGCGTGGCACCACCAGTGCCCGGCCGGATTCTCGTGCCGCCAATGCCGCGGGTAGTACCCCTTGCACCGGCCGAACGGCGCCCGACAACGCCAGTTCGCCCAGGCATTCGACATCGTCCAGGGCCTTGATCGGAAACTGTCCGTTGGCGGCCAGGATCCCCAGTGCAATGGCCAGGTCGAAGCGGCCGCCGTCCTTGGGCAGGTCTGCCGGGGCGAGGTTGAGGGTGATGCGTCGGGCGGGAAACTCCAGGCCCGAATTGAGGATCGCGCTGCGTACCCGGTCTTTGCTTTCCTTGACGGTGGCCTCGGGTAGACCCACCAGGGTCAGGGCGGGCAGGCCGTTGGCCAGGTGAGCTTCGACACTGACCGCCGGGGCCGATACGCCCACCTGGGCGCGGCTGTGGACAAGGGCGAGAGACATGAGCACTCCATGATCATTGCAAAGGCCGCGTCCTGCGGCGTTGCAAGCATAGTGGGGTGGCGAGGGTGGGCGCGGGGAAGAGTGAATCAGCTTTTTTCGGTGCAATGGGAGGAGTGGGCAAACCCCAGTGATTGCAGTGGGTAAGCGACATTGCAGTCGCGGGGCAAGCCCGCTCCCAGCAGAGCGGGCTTGCCCCGCGAAATGGATTTACTCGGCCGCTGGCGGGTTAAGGCGGGCTTCCATTTCGGCAACCTTGGCTTCCAGTGCTTCAAGGCGAGCGCGGGTGCGGGCCAGGACTACCATCTGGCTGTCGAATTCTTCCCGGCTGACCAGTTCCAGTTTGCTGAAACCGCTTTGCAGCAGGGCCTTGAACTGGCTTTCGAGTTCGGCGCGTGGCTGCGAGGTGTCGCCGCTGAACAGGCGCGAGGCCTGGTCGCTCAGGGCATCGAGAAAAGCTTTGGGCGCGAGCATGTTGGGCTATCCGCAGTATCCAGAAGGGGCGCCAGTGTAGCACGCAGCTTTGCGGGCCTTGCCCTGCACGGTTTTCGCGCATCGCGGTGAAATGTCGCGCACCGTTGTTGTGCGCCGAAACGGTGCTGGCGACTGGCCAAGGTCGGCAAGTAAACGTAAGTCCCTGTAATTGGGTGACTTATCGGATCTGGCAAGGTTTCTGCTAAGACCTTCATGACCCATGCACTGATGCAGTCACCGTGACGAGCCAGGGTGCAGGCGGAGTATCACGCTGTTTCGTCATGTGCGGTTTCTGGTGTTGGCCGGGGATATGAGGTCGACGGTGCGTTACAAAGCCAGGCGCTGCGCTTAGACTTGAGTCGGGTTTGTTTTCCTGGGGCAAGTCCACCAATTCGGGAGAGAGTTTCATGAAGCTAGTCACTGCCATCATCAAGCCGTTCAAGCTGGACGACGTGCGCGAGTCGCTGTCCGAAATCGGCGTGCAGGGCATTACTGTCACTGAGGTCAAAGGCTTCGGTCGGCAGAAAGGTCATACCGAGCTGTATCGCGGCGCTGAATATGTGGTCGATTTCCTGCCAAAGGTGAAGATCGACGTTGCCATCGACGACAAGGATCTGGATCGGGTCATCGAGGCAATCACCAAGGCAGCCAACACCGGCAAGATCGGTGACGGCAAGATTTTCGTGGTCAATCTGGAGCAGGCGATTCGCATCCGTACCGGCGAAACCGATACCGACGCGATCTAAAAAAAGCCTCACCAAACCCCAACGCCCCAGGAGATAACAACATGACTCTGCGTCAATTCGCAGGGCTAGGAGCCCTTTTGTCCCTCGTAATGCCCGGCCTGGCCCTGGCAGAGGAGGCAGCCCCCGTCCTCAACTCCGGCGACACCGCCTGGATGTTGACCGCCACAGCCCTGGTACTGTTCATGACCATCCCTGGTCTGGCCCTGTTCTACGGCGGTATGGTGCGTTCCAAGAACGTGCTTTCGGTGATGATGCAGTGCTTTGCGATCACAGGCCTGATCAGTGTCCTGTGGGTGGTCTACGGCTATAGCATGGCGTTCGATACCACGGGTATGGAGCAAGGCGTAGTCAACTTCAATTCCTTCGTCGGTGGCTTGTCCAAAGCCTTCCTGGCTGGCGTGACGCCTGCGAGCCTGACGTCTTCCGCGGCGTTGTTCCCTGAGGCCGTGTTCATTACCTTCCAGATGACCTTCGCGATCATCACCCCGGCTCTGATCGTCGGTGCCTTTGCCGAGCGCATGAAGTTCTCGGCGATGCTGATCTTCATGGCCATCTGGTTCACCCTGGTCTACGCACCGATTGCCCATATGGTCTGGAGCGGCAACGGTGGCCTGATGTGGGACTGGGGCGTACTCGACTTCGCCGGCGGCACCGTGGTGCACATCAACGCCGGTATCGCGGGCCTTGTAGCCTGCCTGGTGCTGGGCAAGCGCAAAGGCTTCCCGACCACGCCAATGGCTCCCCACAATCTGGGCTACACCCTGATGGGCGCCGCCATGCTGTGGATCGGCTGGTTCGGCTTCAACGCAGGTTCCGCCGCTGCCGCCAACGGCACTGCCGGCATGGCCATGCTGGTTACCCAGATCGCTACCGCAGCAGCAGCCTTGGGCTGGATGTTCGCCGAATGGCTGACCCACGGTAAGCCAAGTGCCCTGGGCATCGCCTCGGGTGTGGTGGCAGGCCTGGTCGCGATTACTCCGGCAGCCGGTACAGTAGGCCCGATGGGTGCCCTGGTGATTGGTCTGGTGGCGGGTGTGATCTGCTACTTCTGCGCCACCAGCCTCAAGCGCAAACTCGGCTACGACGACTCGCTCGACGCCTTCGGCGTACACGGTATCGGCGGTATCGTCGGCGCCATCCTGACCGGCGTGTTTGCAGCCCCGGCACTGGGAGGCTTCGGCACCGTGGAAGACATCGGCGCCCAAGTGTGGATTCAAGCCAAGGGCGTCGGCTTCACCGTGATCTACACCGCGATTGTCACCTACGTGATTCTCAAGGTGCTGGATCTGGTCATGGGTCTGCGGGTCAACGAAGAAGAAGAGTCGGTCGGTCTCGACCTGGCGCAACACAACGAGCGCGGCTACAACCTGTAACGCCCGCGGAAAAAACTTGCCCGGCTTGCCGGGCATTTTTTTGTCTGCAGTTTGTCGATTTCCTACTGCGCAAACGGTTTCTCCCGGTGCTTTTGCCGCTGCTTTTCTAGCTGTCTTGCGCAAGGTCGAAAACTTACAGGCCGGAGTGATATTTAGGCACTTTGCTTTTTCTCTGAGCACGCTAGAATGCGCGCCGAAGGGTGCAGACAAGCTGTCCGCAAACTTCGCTACCCTTTGCTAGGCTTGCCAATGAGCAGGCTGATCACGCCAGGGTAGGTCGACGACGTAATGTCGGCAGCTCTTTTATTTTGTCAGGTCCTGCCAAGAGCGGGGCCTGCACGGCGTTCGCCATGTGCCATGGCGCACGCCTGAGGTGGCGGCAAACCCGCGGCCCTTGAATTTTTTCCGGTAGCTGTCGATTCCCGGCGCTGCTGGTCTATAACTAATCTGCTTTTCGCAAGTCATGAGGTAGAACATGAGCGACGACGATCTGGAAAATGACGACCTCGAAGTAGGCGATGAAGACGAAGGCGATGAAGGCCTCGAAGCGGCAGCTGATGACGTATCCGACGATAGCGGCGACGACAGCCCGGCTCCCGTAGCCAAAGGCAAGTCCAAGGCCGCCGTCTCGGTAGACGAGATGCCGAGCATGGAAGCCAAGCAGAAAGAGCGTGATGCGCTGGCCAAGGCCATGGAAGAGTTCCTCTCCCGTGGCGGCAAGGTGCAGGAAGTGGAGGCCAACGTGGTCGCCGATCCGCCCAAGAAGCCAGACAACAAGTACGGCAGCCGCCCTATCTGAGTGGTTGCGTCAACAAGAAAGCCCGCCGTCGCTGCGGGCTTTTTTGTGCCTCGTGTTTTTGGCTGGGCTTGTCGAGGGGCAAGCCCCCACACATCAGGGGTGTCAGCGCCAGCTGTTGAGGAGTTCGGGCAACTGCGACAGGCGCTGGATCTCGGCGTCTGGAGGGTTGTCGGCTTCCCAGGCCTTGCCCTGGGGGTTGAACCAGATGGCCCGCAGGCCAGCTCGCTGTGCCCCGGCGATGTCATCGCCCGGGTGGTCGCCGATATGCACGGCGGCGTGAGCGTCGACCTGGCCGTGGCGCAAGGCTTCAAGGAAGGGTTGCGGGTCGGGCTTGCCAACCCCCAGGTCTTCGGCGCAGAGGGCGAACTTGAAGTAGTCGGCCAGGCCCAGGCGGCGTACGTCGGCATTGCCGTTGGTGACCACGCCCAGGGTGTAGTGGTGGCGCAGGATCTCCAGCACCGGCTGAACTTCAGGGAAGATATCGATCTGGTGACGGGCGTGCAGGAACACCTCGAACCCTTCGTTGGCAAGCTCCCGGGCCTTGTTCTCGCTGTAGCCGACGTCTTCCAGGGCGTGGAACAGCACGCGCCGGCGCAAGGCGCTGATGCGGTGCTTGAGCCCGGGCTCGGCTTGCACCAGTCGCTCGCGTATCGCGTACAGGTGCTCCACGGGAACTGCGCCAAGGTCTGGTGCATTGGCGGCCAGCCAGTCGCGCAGGACGGCTTCGGCGCTGACAATCACCGGTGCGGTGTCCCACAGGGTGTCGTCGAGGTCGAATGTGATCAGCTTGATACTCATGAATCGCTGCCCTTACTGCGTTTGGCCCGGGGGTGGGCGCTGTCATAGACGGCGGCCAGGTGCTGGAAATCAAGGTGAGTGTAGATCTGCGTGGTGGCGATGTCGGCATGGCCGAGCATCTCTTGCACCCCGCGCAGGTCCTGGGACGACTCCAGCAAGTGGCTGGCAAAGGAGTGACGCAACATGTGCGGGTGCAGGTTCTGGCCCAGCTCCCGTATGCCGGCGGCCTGTACCCGCACCTGGATGGCGCGGGGGCCCAGGCGTCGTCCTTGCTGGCTGACGAACACCGCACCGTCCTGCGGGCCGCTGCCGGCGCGCAGGGGCAGCCATTGCTCGAGGGCGTCGCGGGCCTTGCGACCTACCGGCAGTACGCGGGTCTTGCTGCCTTTGCCGTGTACCTGGATCAGGCCGGCGGGCAGGTCCAGTTGGTCGATGTTCAGGCTGGTCAGCTCCGACAGGCGCAGGCCGGAGGAGTAGAACAACTCGAGCATGGCCTGGTCGCGGCGGGCGAGAAACTCATCTTCTACAGCACCCTCGAGCAGTTGCTGGGCGCGGTCGGTGTCGAGGGTCTTGGGCAGGCGTCGTTCGCCCTTGGGGGCCGACAAACCGTTGGCCGGGTCGTGGCTGCACAGGCCTTCGCGATTGAGGTAACGGTAGAAGCCACGTACCGCCGAAAGCAAACGCGCCAGGCTGCGTGAAGACTGGCCCTGGTGATGCTGGCGGGCGATGAACTGGCGTAGGTGCTGGATCTGCAGGTCATTCCAGCTGCCGATGGCGTTCTTGCTGCAGAACGCCAGGACGTTTTCCAGGTCGCGGCGATAGGCCAGCTGGGTGTGCTCGGACACCTGGCGTTCATTGCGAAGGTGCGCACTGAAGGCCTGTAGCTGGCGTTCCATCAGCGCACCGGGCGCAGGGTCTGGGTGAAGCGCGGTACGACGCGGCCCAGCACTTCGGCGATATAGCCCAGGAACAGGGTGCCGACCGTGCTCTTGTAGTGCTGTGGGTCGCGGCTGCCGATCGCCAGCACGCCGTGCAGGCCCTGATGGTTGAGGGTGGCGACAGCGGTGGAGCCGACTTCTTTGCGTTGCTCTTCACCAAACAGGAAGTCCAGCTCATGCTCGCGCAAGTTGCCGCTGACTGTCTTGCCGCTGCACAGCAGACCGCCAATGGCTTGCTGGGCGTCGGCGCTGTTGACCCAGCGGCCGACCGGGGCGGCACTTTCACCGAACAGGATGAGGCTGACGAAGGGCACCTTGAACTCCTGGCGCAGGCTGTCTTCGACGGCCATGACCACGGTTTCCAGGCTGTCGGCATCCAGCAAGTCGAGGATCAGGCGGCGGGTCTTGTCGAACAGGCGGTCGTTGTCGCGGGCCACATCCATCAGCTGCGACAGGCGGTGGCGCATTTCGATGTTGCGGTCGCGCAGCAGCTTGAGCTGGCGCTCCACCAGCGAGACGGTGTCGCCGCGCTGGTGGGGGATGTGCAGTTCGCTGAGTAATTCATCGTGCTCGGCGAAGAACGTCGGATTGCTGCGCAGGTAGGCAACCACGGCCTCAGCCCCGAGGGCGGGCGTCGAGCCCTCGGCGCTAAGGTCGGTGGGCTGTTCGGCGGGAGCCTGGGGCTGATCGGTCATGGTCGATACTCACTCATAGACGAACCTGTCCTTCAAACACGCGTACGGCAGGGCCGGTCATCAGCACCGGCTTGCCGGGGCCGCCCCACTCGATGGACAGGCGTCCACCGGGCAGGTCGATCAGCAGTGGCGAATCCATCCAGCCCTGGCTGATCGCCGCGACGGCCGCTGCGCAGGCGCCGGTACCGCAGGCCTGGGTTTCCCCGGCGCCGCGCTCCCAGACGCGCAACTGGGCGCGGTGGCGATCGATGACCTGGATGAAGCCGACGTTGACCCGTTGCGGGAAGCGCGGGTGATGTTCGATCTTTGGCCCCAGTTCGTGGACCGGAGCATTGTTGATGTCGTTGACGCGCAGCACGGCGTGAGGGTTACCCATCGACACCGCGGCCAGTTCGACCTGCTGCCCGGCCACGTCCAGTGGGTAGCTCAGCGCCTGGGCCGGAGCGTCGAACGGAATCTCGGCCGGCACCAGCCGCGGCGGGCCCATGTCGACGCAGATCTGCCCGTCGTTGCGCACGTCCAGTTCAATGATGCCGCCCTTGGTCTCGACGCGGATGCGTTTTTTCGCGGTCAGGCGCTTGTCCAAAACGAAGCGGGCAAAGCAGCGGGCGCCGTTGCCGCACTGCTCGACCTCGGAACCGTCGGCGTTGAAGATCCGGTAGCGGAAATCCACTTCCGGATTGCTCGGCGCCTCGACAATCAGCAGTTGGTCGAAGCCGATGCCGGTGTGCCGGTCGCCCCATTGCTTGGCGTGCTTGGGCAGAATGTGCGCATGCTGGCTGACCAGGTCCAGGACCATGAAGTCATTGCCCAGCCCATGCATCTTGGTAAAACGCAGCAGCATGGGTTTACTCCGGCAACAGGCTTTCGCCGGCGAACAACTCGGCCACGGTTTCCCGACGGCGCACTTCGAAGGCCTGGTCACCATCGACCAGGATTTCGGCGCAGCGGCCACGGGTGTTGTAGTTCGAGCTCATGACAAAACCATAGGCACCCGCCGAGTGAACAGCCAGCAGGTCGCCTTCGGCCAGGTTGAGCGTGCGCTCCTTGGCCAGGAAATCGCCGGTTTCGCAGATCGGTCCGACCACGTCGTAGGCGCGGCCTTCACCTTCGCGCGGCTGCACGGCGGTGACGTCCATCCAGGCCTGGTACAGGGCTGGGCGGATCAGGTCGTTCATGGCCGCATCGACGATGGCGAAGTCTTTGTGCTCGGTGTGCTTGAGGTATTCGACACGGGTCAGCAGCACGCCGGCGTTAGCCACGATGTAGCGACCCGGTTCGAATACCAGGGCCAGGTCGCGGCCGTCGACACGCTCGCGAATGGCCTTGATGTATTCACCGGCCAGTGGCGGTTCTTCGTCGCGGTAGCGCACACCGACTCCGCCGCCCAGGTCCAGGTGGCGCAGGTGGATGCCACAGTCGCCGAGGCGGTCGATCAGCGCCAGCAGGCGGTCGAGGGCGTCGAGGAAGGGTTCCAGGGTGGTCAGTTGCGAGCCGATGTGGCAGTCGACGCCGACCACTTCCAGGTTCGGCAGCTGGGCCGCACGGATGTAGACTTCTTCGGCATCGGCAATGGCGATGCCGAACTTGTTCTCTTTAAGGCCGGTGGAGATGTACGGGTGGGTGCCGGCATCGACGTCCGGGTTGACCCGCAGTGAAATCGGCGCACGTACGCCCATCTCGGCAGCAACCACTTGCAGGCGCTCCAGTTCGTCGGTGGACTCGACGTTGAAGCAGTGCACGCCGACTTCCAGTGCGCGGCGCATGTCTTCGCGGGTCTTGCCGACGCCGGAGAACACCACGCGATCGGCGCGTCCGCCAGCGGCCAGGACACGCTCCAGCTCGCCGCCGGAAACGATGTCGAAACCTGCGCCCAGGCGGGCCAGCAGGTTCAGCACGCCGAGGTTGGAGTTGGCCTTGACGGCGAAGCACACCAGGTGCGAAACACCCTGCAGGGCGTCGGTGTAGCTACGGTACTGGGCCTCGATGTGGGCGCGCGAGTAAACGTAGGTCGGTGTGCCGAAACGTTCGGCGATGGCCGACAAGGCCACACCTTCCGCGAACAGATCACCGTCGCGGTAGTTGAAAGCGTCCATGGTTTACCCTTACTGATGCTGGTGCGATTGCGATTTCTTGCCGTCTTTGCCGTCGTCTGGCAGGTACAGCGGGCCCTTCTGGCCACAGGCGGAAACAAGGCAGGCAACCGCGACGAGCGCCGCGAGGGTGGAGATCAGGCGCTTCATGGCGTAATCCTTTGAAATAAGCAGTATTGCGCCCGAGTATACCGAGCACCTGCCGCCTTGCCTATGCAGGCGCCCCGCCGTCGGGCGGGGGGTGGCTGCGGGGGTATGGACGGGGCGTTATCCTTTGCATTCGGTGCGCGGCACTCGTATCTTGCCCGGCTTGCGTGTGTGCAGACATTTTTGAGGTTCTTGCAATGAGTTTGACCGAAGCGCGTTTTCACGACCTGGTCGATGCGACCCAACAGGCACTGGAAGACCTGTTCGATGACACTGACCTGGATCTGGACATGGAGAACTCCGCTGGGGTCCTGACCATCAAGTTCGACAACGGCAGCCAACTGATCTTCAGTCGCCAGGAGCCGCTGCGCCAGCTGTGGCTGGCCGACAAGTCCGGCGGCTTCCACTTCGACTACGACGAACAGAGCGGCAAGTGGACCTGCGAGAAGACCGAAGAGCTGCTGGGCGAGATGCTCGAGCGGATCGTCTGGGAGCGCGTGGGCGAGAAGCTCGATTTCGAAGATATCTGATATGAGCACTCCGCCGAAGCCGGCCAAGCCGCTCTACAGTAATGTCAGTCCGGCCGTGCCATCGCCTTGCATCAGCACCTGCCGGCTGGATGAGCACAAGGTCTGCATTGGCTGCTACCGCCATGTCGAGGACATTCGCCTGTGGCGTTCGGCCGATGACCAGCGCCGCCGGCAGATCTGCCAGGAGGCCCAGGCCCGCCGACAATTGGCCGGATTGGCGTAGACCCTTCAGCTATTGTGTATTTAATTGGCTGTGGTAGTGTCGAACTTGCTTCGGCAGTGCCGAATTCCTGCAAACCCCGCCCTTGGGCGGGGTTTTGCTTTATATCGCTCAAAAAAAGGAGTCTGACTGGATCATGAGCACCAAGCCTTCCATTATCGTCACCCGATTGGACGTACAGCGTCTCGAGCGTCTGATCGACAGCCTCGATGAAAAGATGCAGGAGTCGCCGGGTGTGCTCGCCTTGCAGGACGAGCTGGACCGCGCCGATCAGGTCGGTCACGAGGAAGTTCCGGCCGGTGTCGTGACCATGAACTCCCGGGTTCATTGCCGCGAAGAAGCCAGCGGCAAGGACTATCACCTCACGCTCGTGTACCCCAAGGACGCCAATGCCGACGAAGGCAAGATCTCGATCCTCGCACCGATCGGCAGTGCACTGCTGGGCTTGTCGGTAGGCGAGCAGATCGATTGGCCGGCCCCGGGCGGCAAGACCCTCAAGCTCAAGCTGCTGGAAGTCGAGTACCAGCCAGAAGCCGCGGGCAACTACGACCTCTGAGCCTCAGACCTGCGCCAGGGCTTCGTTGAGCGAACGCTCCAGTTCACCCTTGTAGCGCAGGTAGAGCATGCTCGAACCTTGCCCGTCGGCCAGCAGGCCGGACAGGTCCAGGTCGGTGATGTAGCAACGATAGCGCTCGGTTTCCCGACGCTGCTCGATGATTTCCCGGGCGACCATGACATAGAGCTGGTCGCCATGTTCGAGCTCTGAAAATTCCCGCTGATTGCAGTAGAGCGTGACCTGGACATCGTCGTCGATGCCGGGTTGCACGATGGCCTGCACTTCGTAGTAGGGCGCATCGATGCTCAGGCTCGGCGCCGGACGTGGTTCGGCCGAGCGGGCTTTGCCCGGGCCCGGGGGTGCCAGCTGGTAGTAGAGCACCTCCAGTGAGCCCTGCCCGTGCAGGTTGTCCAGTGGCTGGCGAGCGTCACGACGAAAAATGATCGACTGCAAGAAGCGCTGCAGCGGCAGCAGCAGGGCGCTTTCGTGATGAAACGGCAGGCGCTGTTGCCACAGGGCATTGTGCTCATCCAGCACATAGAGATCTGCCCAGGCATCCTGGACCCGGTAGAACACCTGGATGCAATGGGGCAAGCCCAAAGGCAAGACCTGCGCCAGCTCCAGCGCCTGCAGGGCGTTGGCGTCCAGGTACACGGGGCTGTAGTCGACACGTTCTTCGCACAGGTAGCCCAGCAGCGCCTTGTGATCGTCCAGGGTGACCAACTCGACTGCACCGGCTTGCAGTTCCAGCACATGGGTGTGTTGCTGGACCTGCAACAGGTAGCGGTGGTTCTGGCCCTGGGCGAGCAGCGCCTGGGCGGTGGTGAACACTTCCTCGACCCGCTGGGCGATGGCCTGTGCCCGGTTATGGCAAAAGCAGCGCACCCGCAATAGCGGCCGATGCCCGGCGTTGCCCAGGCTGTTGAGGTAGTCGCGCAGGCAGCGCATCAGCGCATGCTCGCCGTCGTAGCGCTGAACCTGTACTTCATTCCAGCTGTTGAGCGTGACCTGGTCCAGTGTCAGCACCAGGTTCTCGCGTACCCCGGCATAACTGAGCGAGTCGGTACGCTCGGTGGTCATCAGGATGTTCAGGTCACGGTGCTGCTGCAGCGGGTCGATCCCGACATTGACCAGTACCAGCATTTCATCGACCACGCTGGGTTGCAGCAGGCGCTGATCGCTGACCGGGGGCAGCGGCAGGGCCACGCTCTGTTGCAGGCTGCCGAGCAGGTTGAACAGCTCGTACTCACTCAAGTCACTGACACCTGGGTGCAGGGCCAGGCGGGTGCTGCTGTCGATGACACCATTGCGGTGGGCCCAGGCCAGCAGCTCAAGCAACTGGTGGCAGCGCTTGATCGGCGCGAAGTGTTCCCACTCATGGACGCCCAGGTTGCCGTTGTACAACCCCCAGTGATGCTGCCCGGGCTCCTTGCGGTTGGGCGACTGGACCAGGGTCAGGGTGTCTTCGGCCAGGTCCGGGGCCACCCCGGGGTTGATGAACTCGATCTTGCCGGCACGACGCTCGAAGGCTGCATACAAGCGTCGGCCGAGTACGCTCAGGTCGCGCTGGTCGATGCGGTGGGTGGCATGGCGAGTACGGGCGAACTGGCAGAGAAAGCGGTAGCTGTAGTTCAGTTCGGCGACCAGTGCCCGGCGCTCGACGGCGACCTGGCGCACCTTCCACTGGCTGCGGCTGTCGAGCAGGGCCAGTTGGCGCTCGTCCCATCCCCATTCCTGGCTCAGGCGCTGCAGCAGGTTGCGCTGCCAGCTGTGGGTGCGCTGTGGCGCGAGGCCACTGAGCCTCTTGTTGACCTTCAGGTACAGACTGCGCCTTACCAGCTCCAGACGCTCTTTTTCGCCGCGCCCGAGCAGGTATTGCTCGATGCGCCGGTACACCATTATGTAGGGGTCGAGCTCATCGAGGTCCAGGCGGTTGGCGAACACGGCCTGCTTGAATTGCAGGCTAAGGCACTGCCCATGGGGATACTCGCTGGCATAGACCTCGGTCAGCAGCAGCTTGAGGACCGATTTGTAGGGCGACTCGATTCCCTTGTACAGCTGCCACAGCCCGGCACCGACGAACTCGCCAGGCGGGATGTGCGCCAGATGGCCCAGGTCCAGGTTGTCTTCGGCGCGCACGAAGCGCTTTGAAAGCAGGGTTTCGATGTAGTCCCGGTAGCGTGGCTCTTCATAGACCGGGACCAGCCACCACAGCGGGGTGCGCCCGGCCAGCCAGATGGCGGTGCGGTAGAACTCATCGAGCAGCAAATAATGTTGGGTGGTGCCACAGTCGTCGGAACTGAGCTGGCTGTCGCGCTCACCTTGCACGAAGCTTTGGGGTTCGATCAAAAACAGGTGGGCTTCGGCGCCCTGGCTGGCTGCCCAGGCTTCCAGCAGCTGGCACTTTTTGCGCAGTTCGACCAGCTCGTTTTCACTCAGCGCGGCGTCATGGCAGACCCACACGTCCATGTCGCTCTGCTCTGCCTGGGCCAGGGTGCCCAGGCTGCCCATCAGGAACAGGCCGAGGATCGGCTGGGGCGGATTGCCACGCCGCGCCTTGTAAGAAAAGGAGCGGGTCAGGCGCTGGGCCTCGGCAAGTACCTGTGCGTCAGGCTCAAAACCTGAGACGCCCGCCGGGGTCGTGCCGGAAACATAGCCTGGCAGCAGCGGGTGATTGACGTGGAGGAACAGCGGCAGCAGCGTCAGGACCAGTTGCTGGCGGTTGGACAACCCCTCTCTGGCCCGCTCCAGGCGCCCTCGATTGAGCGTGAGGAAGCGTGTGCGCAGTTGGCTGAGCACCTTGCGGTCGATGCCCTCGTCGAGGTCGGGGCGGATTTCATGGGGGTGGTTCATGCGCGCTAAAACTGGCCGTCAGGGGAGCACCGGCGAGTGTAGCCTTTGTGGCGGGGTTTTTGACGCCATTTTACTAGCGCTTCAATGCGTCGCGGGGCAAGACCGCTGCCACAGGTTGGATTTGGCCTGTGGCAGCGGGCTTGCCCCGCGATTTTCAGGTGTCAGGCAGGCTGGGCGACTCTCAGAATGGTCAGCAGTTGCTGCGCGTGCTCGGCAGCATCGTGCCCCAGGCTGGTCAGGTAGCCGCCATCGGGCTGGTCGGTCAGTTGTTTGTCGTACAGGCGCTTGGCTGCAGCGATGAGCTCTTTGGAGGCAGTGTTATGGACCTTGATCCCTTCCTGGCTGCTATCCAGGTTGAACAGGGCAAGGACTTCAAGCTCGGCAATCAGATCGGGGGTAAACGACATAGAGACTCCGACTTCCAGACAAGGAGGGCAGCACCGTCGCCGGTGCCTGGCTTTGCAGTGTAGTCAGGTAAATCCGCTTTTGCTTCAGTCCTTTTCTGGAGGAAGCTCGGGCAGGGCGCGCAGGGCGGTTTCGTACCATTCGGTATTGAACGCACGGTCTTCATCAAGCATGGCGTCGATCTCGATCGCCAGTACATGGGCCATGAGATTGAGAATGTCGTCACGTTCGTAACCGACCAGGGTCAGCTTGTTGAAGATGGCCTTGGCCGCTGGTGGGTTGTCGCTTTCGATCTGGTTTTCGATCGCCTGGATCAGGGTCGACTCGGCGAATTCTTCTTCATCGTTGTCGATTTCGTTGTGCTCGCTCATCGGCGGACTCCTCTGGATGGATGCTCAGTTTGCCACGGCATTATCGGTAATGCCTGGCTATCGACGATCGCCATGATGCTGGTCAGTATCCCCGGGTGGGTCTATAACTGCCCCGCCAACCCCTTTACGGCCTGGAGGCTGTTTTCATGCTCAAGCTTCATGGATTCGCAGTCAGCAACTACTACAACATGGTCAAACTGGCGCTGCTGGAAAAGGGCATTCCGTTCGAAGAGGTGCTGTTTTTTGGTGGTCAGAGCCCACAAGCGCTGAAAGTCAGTCCGCGGGGCAAGGTGCCGGTGCTTGAGACCGAGCACGGCTTCCTCAGCGAAACCAGCCTGATCCTCGAGTACATCGAGCAGACCCAGCCAGGCAAACCCCTGCTGCCGGCCGAGCCCTTTGCCCGGGCCAAGGTGCGTGAGCTCGCCAAGGAGATCGAGTTGTACATCGAACTACCGGCGCGCGCCTGCTATCCCGAGGCGTTCTTTGGCGCCAAGGTCGACCCGGCCATCAAGGACAAGGCCAAGGCAGAGCTGGTGGCCGGTGTGGAAACCCTCAAGCGCAACGGCAAGTTCTCGCCCTACGTTGCCGGCAACGAGCTGACGATTGCCGACATGAAGTTCTGCTTCAGCCTTGATCTGGCCAGTGCGGTAGGCAGGGATGTATTCGATATGGACCTGCTGGCGGACTTCCCAGAAGCCAAGGGGTTGCTCAAGCAGCTCAGGCAAAACCCGAACGTGGAGAAAATCACGGCAGACAAGGAAGCGCAGATGCCTGCATTCCTTGAGATGGTGCGTAGCGGCAAGCGTTGACGGCTGATGCTCCAGGCTCGCGGCAGGGCGCCGACGAGCCTGGGCGTGGGGCTTAGCGGCTGGCCAGCAGCGCCTGGCCGCGAGCCACGGCTGCGCGCACCTGGGCAGGTGCGGTGCCGCCGATGTGGTTACGCGCATTGACCGAGCCTTCGAGGGTCAGCACGGCGAACACGTCCTGCTCGATCTGGTCGCTGAACTGGCGCAGTTCGTCCAGGCTCATCTCGGCCAGGTCCTTGCCGGTATCGACACCGTACTTGACCGCGTGACCGACGATTTCGTGGCAATCACGGAACGGCAGGCCACGACGCACCAGGTAGTCGGCAAGGTCGGTGGCGGTGGAGAAGCCACGCAGGGCGGCTTCGCGCATGATGGCGTGACGCGGCTTGATCGCCGGGATCATGTCGGCAAAGGCACGCAGCGAGTCGCGCAGGGTGTCGGCGGCGTCGAACAGCGGCTCTTTATCTTCCTGGTTGTCCTTGTTGTAGGCCAGGGGCTGGCCTTTCATCAAGGTCAGCAGGCCGGTCAGGGCGCCGAACACGCGACCGGTCTTGCCACGTACCAGCTCTGGAACGTCCGGGTTCTTTTTCTGCGGCATGATCGAGCTGCCGGTGCAGAAGCGATCAGGCAGGTCGATGAACTGGAACTGGGCGCTGGTCCACAGCACCAGCTCTTCGGAGAAGCGCGACAGGTGCATCATCGCCACGCTTGCGGCCGCACAGAATTCGATGGCGAAGTCGCGGTCGGAAACGCCGTCCAGCGAGTTGCCGCCTACTGCTTCGAAGCCCAGCAGCTGGCAGGTCAGCTCACGGTCGATCGGGTAGGTGGTGCCCGCCAGTGCGGCGCTGCCCAGGGGCATGCGGTTGGTGCGCTTGCGGCAGTCGACCAGGCGCTCGTAGTCGCGGCTGAGCATTTCGAACCAGGCCAGCAGGTGGTGGCCGAAGGTTACCGGCTGGGCCGTCTGCAGGTGGGTGAAGCCGGGCATGATGGTCTCGGCTTCACGCTCGGCCTGTTCCAGCAGGCCTTGTTGCAGGCGAGTGATCTCGGCCAGGATCAGGTCGATCTCGTCACGCAGCCACAGGCGGATGTCGGTGGCGACCTGGTCATTGCGGCTACGCCCGGTGTGCAGTTTTTTACCGGTGATACCGATGCGGTCGGTCAGGCGTGCTTCGATGTTCATGTGCACGTCTTCGAGGTCGACGCGCCAGTCGAAGTTGCCCGCCTCGATTTCGGCCTGGATGGTCTTGAGGCCATCGACGATGGTGTCGCGCTCGGCGTCGGTGAGCACGCCGACCTTCGCCAGCATGGTGGCATGGGCGATCGAACCCATGATGTCGTGGCGGTACAGGCGCTGGTCGAAATTGACGGAGGCGGTGAAACGGGCGACGAAGGCGTCGACGGGCTCACTGAAGCGGCCGCCCCAGGACTGATTGGTCTTGTCGGTGCTCATGGATTCACTCGTTGAAGGCGTGAACGGAAAAGTGGTGCCGATAATAGCAGGGTTGACACCTGCGCCGCAGGGCGGCGGTCGGGGCAAATGCGGGTGAATGCGGGTTTTGGCTGCAAAGGCGGCATGCAACAGGATATTTAGCGATTGAACGGCAGCGTTCCGGCAACCGTCTACAGTTGGACAGAGGCCCGGCATGTTTCCTGCCGCGCCAGTGAATCTTTAGCCATCGTGCGAGTCTGAGCGTGGATCGCCGTGACGGTCGTCACCTCACCTGTCTACGCTATCCTTGTGCGAGACTCACGCAGGAATCCAGCGCAATATGAATGTCCTGATCGTTGATGACGAACCCCAAGCCCGGGAACGCTTGAGCCGACTGCTCGGTGAACTGGAGGGCTATACCGTGCTGGAGCCCAGCGCCACCAATGGCGAAGAGGCCCTGGCCCTGATTGACAGCCTCAAACCCGAGGTGGTCCTGCTGGACATCCGCATGCCGGGCCTGGATGGCCTTCAGGTCGCTGCTCGCCTGTGCGAGCGCGAAGCCCCGCCTGCCGTGGTGTTCTGTACCGGTGATGATGAATTCACCGTGCAGTCCTTCAAGGACAGTACCTTGGGTTACGTGCTCAAGCCGGTGCAGCCCGATACCCTACGCGAAGCCTTGAAAAAGGCCGAGCGCCCGAGTCGGGTACAACTGGCGGCGCTGACTCGCCCTGCCGCCGAGAGCGGCAGCGGGCCGCGCAGTCATATCAGTGCCCGGACCCGCAAGGGCATCGAGCTGATCCCGCTGGACCAGGTGATCTACTTCATCGCCGATCACAAGTACGTGACCCTGCGGCACGAAGGTGGCGAAGTCCTGCTGGATGAGCCGCTCAAGGCACTGGAGGACGAATTTGGCGAACGATTCGTGCGTATTCACCGCAATGCGCTGGTTGCCCGCAGTCGCATCGAGCGCCTGCAGCGGACACCCCTTGGGCATTTTCAATTGTTTCTCAAGGGCCTCAATGGCGACGCCCTGATTGTCAGCCGCCGCCATGTGGCCGGCGTGCGCAAGATGATGCAGCAGCTTTGACATTGCTGCGCGCGGCCAGGGATGGCCGGCTGCTCTCGTGATTTAGATCTGCAAGCGGGTTGGGTTGAACTGTTATCATCGGGCGAATCTATCTCGTACGGATCGTTCCATGTCCACTCGCGAAATCCGCATTGCCACCCGCAAAAGTGCCTTGGCCCTGTGGCAGGCCGAATATGTCAAATCCCGCCTGGAGCAGGCGCACCCCGGTCTGGTCGTGAGCCTGGTGCCGATGGTCAGCCGTGGCGACAAGCTGCTGGACTCGCCGCTGTCGAAAATCGGCGGCAAGGGCTTGTTCGTCAAGGAGCTTGAAACCGCGCTGCTGGACAACCAGGCCGACATTGCCGTGCATTCGATGAAAGACGTGCCGATGGACTTCCCTGAAGGGCTGGGCCTGTATTGCATCTGCGAGCGTGAAGACCCGCGTGACGCCTTCGTTTCCAATACCTTCAAGAGCCTGGACGACCTGCCCGCCGGCAGCGTGGTAGGCACCTCCAGCCTGCGCCGCCAGGCCCAGTTGCTGACTCGTCGCCCAGACCTCGAGATCCGCTTCCTGCGTGGCAACGTCAACACCCGCCTGGCCAAGCTCGACGCTGGAGAATATGACGCGATCATCCTCGCCGCCGCAGGCCTTATTCGCCTGGGCTTCGAAGACCGCATCACCTCGGGTATCAGCGTCGACGACAGCCTGCCCGCCGGTGGCCAGGGTGCCGTGGGTATCGAATGCCGCAGCGCCGACAGCGAGATCCACGCGCTGCTGGCGCCACTGCACCACCAGGACACCGCCGACCGCGTGGTTGCCGAGCGTGCGCTGAACAAGCACCTCAATGGCGGTTGCCAGGTACCGATTGCCTGTTATGCGGTGCTCGAAGGCGACCAGTTGTGGCTGCGTGGCCTGGTCGGCGAACCCAGCGGTGGCAAGCTGCTGACGGCGCAGGCCCGTGCTTCGCGCGCCGATGCCGAGGCCTTGGGTATCCAGGTCGCTGAAGACCTGCTCAAGCAAGGTGCCGAAGACATTCTCAAGGCGGTGTATGGCGAGGCCGGTCACCCGTGAGCACATGGCGCCTGCTCCTGACCCGGCCGGCCGAAGAATGCACTGCGTTGGCACAGACACTCGCTGAACACGGCGTGGCCAGCAGTTGCATGCCATTGCTCGAGATCGAGCCGCTGCCGCTGGACGAGCCCCAGCTCGACATACTGCGCAGGTTCGATCGCTACGCTGCAATCATCGTGGTCAGCAAGCCGGCAGCTCGTCTGGGGCTGGCTGCACTCTCGCCGTTCTGGCCGCAACTGCCGTCCCGGGCGTGGTTCACGGTGGGGGCGGCGTCTGCACAGATTCTGCAGGACCAGGGCTGCCAGGTCAGTTACCCCGAGGCGGGTGACGACAGCGAGGCACTGCTAGCACTGCCGGCGCTGCACCAGGCCATTGCCCACCCGGCACCGCGGGTGTTGATCATGCGGGGCGAAGGGGGGCGTGAATTGCTCGCCGAGCGTCTCGCTGAACTAGGTGCTAGTGTCGATTATCTGCAACTCTATCGCCGCTGCCTGCCGGTTTACCCGAGCAGTGCGCTGTCTGCGCGCGTTTGCGGGGAACGCCTGAATGGCCTGGTGGTCAGCAGTGGGCAGGGTCTTGAACACTTGCAGCAGCTGGCTGCAGGCGACTGGCCGCAGCTGGCGCAGTTGCCGCTGTTCGTGCCCAGCCCTCGTGTTGCCGCGCAGGCCCGTGATGCCGGGGCACAGAATGTAGTGGATTGTCGCGGTGCCAGTGCCGCGGCTTTGTTGGCAGCGCTGCAGCAAACACCTGCACCTGCACCCTGAGGCGCTAAGCTGATTGGCGACGAGCCCAATGCAAAGGATGGATACGTGAGCGAAACTGTCTTGCCCAACGATGACCTGCAATCGACGCCCGAGGCGTCTGAACCCACCGCCGCCACGCCGGGCAAGCGCTCGGGTAACGGCTTGGCGATCCTGGCCTTGCTGCTCGGTGCAGCGGGTGTTGCCGTAGGAGGTTGGGGCGTATGGCAGGTGCGCCAGCTTCAGGGCACCGAACAGGGTCAGGTCCAGTATCTGCAAGGCTTGAGCGAGAAGACCCAGGCGCTGCAGTTGCGTGAGCAGCAGATCTCGGCGCAGCTGGCCAGTCTGCCTCCTGCTACCGAACTTGAAGACCGCCGCCGCCTGGTGGCGCAATTGCAGGGTGACCAGCAGCGGTTGAGCCAGCGCCTGGAGACTATCCTGGGTGCCAGCCGCAAGGATTGGCGCCTGGCTGAAGCCGAGCACTTGTTGCGTCTGGCCAGCCTGCGCTTGTCTGCCTTGCAGGACATCGTCAGCGCCCGTGCGCTGGTCCAGGGCGCCGATGATATCTTGCGCGAGCAGAGTGATCCGGGCGCGTTCGCTGCCCGTGAGCAACTGGCCAAGAGCCTGGCTACCCTCAACAGCGTCCAGCAACCTGATCGCACCGGCCTGTTCCTGAAGCTGGCGGCCCAGCGCGAGCAGGTACAGCAGCTCAGTGCTCAATCCCCTGAGTTCACCAGCGATGCCGATGCCCTGGGGGCCCTGACGGCCGATGGCGACGGCGCCAGTCGCTGGTCGCAATGGTGGGCGGAGCTTTCGAAGTACTTCCAGATCGATTTCAATGCCGACGACAACGTCCGTCCGCTGCTTGCCGGACAATCGCTCAACCAACTGCGCCTGGCCCTGAGCCTGACCATCGAGCAGGCCCAGTGGGCCGCGCTCAACGGTGAGGCCAAGGTCTACACCCAGGCCCTGGACGATGCACGCAGCGTCTTGCTGGCCAACTTCAATCCGGACAACCCGCAAAGCAAGGCGATGCTCGACAGCCTCAATGCCCTGGCTGACGAGCCGGTCTCGGTGGTGGTGCCTGACCTGGCCGATAGCCTCAGTGCGGTCCAGGCCTACCTTGAGCGTCGGCACCTGCCGGTCGAGGAGACCAAGCCATGAAGCGCGTGTACCTGCTGATGGTGGTGGCCATCGCGGTCGCTGCCGCGCTCGGGGTCGCGATCGCCAAGCATAGCGGCTACGTGCTGATTTCCTATGGCAGCTTTCGCTATCAATCGGGGTTGTGGGCGGCGCTGGCGGCGCTAGTCGCCATCCTGTTGCTGGTAGTGCTGGTGCGCTACCTGGTGGGCCTGGTATTGACCTCCAGCGGTGTGGTCAACCCGTGGTCCCGGCGCAATCGCAGTCGTCGCACCCGGCTGGCCATAGAGCAGGGCCAGCTGGATCTTGCCGAGGGGCGCTGGTCCAGTGCCCAGCGTCACCTCCACCGGGCTGCCGAAGCCGAGCGCCAACCGTTGTTGTATTACCTTGGCGCGGCGCGGGCCGCCAATGAACTGGGACGAATCGAAGATCGCGACAAGCTGCTTGAGCGCGCGCTGGAGCGCCAGCCAGAAGCGGAGCTGGCCATTGCACTGAGCCATGCGCAGATGCAGATGGATAACGGTGAAAGCGAGGCAGCGCTGGAAACCTTGCAGGCGATGCAGGAGCGCCACCCGCATAACGCCCAGGTGCTGCGGCTGCTGCAACGGTTGTACCGCGAGCGGGGTGACTGGTCGGCGCTCATCCGCCTGTTGCCGGAGTTGCGCAAGGGGAAAGTACTTCCGACTTCCGAACTGGAAGAGCTTGAGCGGCGTTCCTGGGGAGAAAACCTCTCCCTTGCCGCCAGCCGCGAAGGGGAGGAGCAAAGTGCGCGTCAGTCCCTGGAGCGCGCCTGGCAGCAATTGACGGCCGCCCAGCGCCAGGAGCCGCAACTGGTGCTCGCCTATGCCGAGCAACTGCGCCAGCTGGGTGCCGGGAGCGAAGCTGAAGAGGCGCTACGCACGGCTCTCAAGCGTCAGTATGAAAGCCACCTTGCCCGGCTCTACGGCCTGGTGCGCGGTGCCGACCTGGCGCGCCAGCTGCAAACGGCCGAGGGATGGCTGAAGGAACATGGCGATGATCCCGGCCTGCTGCTCACCCTGGGCCGCTTGAGCCTGCAGAACCGCTTGTGGGGCAAGGCCCGTGACTACCTGGAGAGCAGCTTGCGATTGCAGCGCAATCCCGAGGCGTGTGCTGAACTCGCCCGTTTGTTGGCTGGGCTGGGCGATACGGATCGCAGCAACCAACTGTTCCAGGAAGGCCTGGGCCTGCTGGATGACCGCTTGCTGGCATTGCCACTGCCAGACAACGTACGTGCTTGAGTAACCCTTGGGCTCGCGCCAAGCCGCGAGCCCAAGCCCTTGTCGAAATTCCCTACGCGTGCATCGGCTTTTTCTTTGGGCGGTCAAAGAAAAGGCATATCCATGATGGGATTATTCCCTTACTAATCAGTGATTTGTCTCAGTTTTAGTGGCTTGAAACAAGCCTCGTACTTCCTCTACCGTTGACGCCTCTCTTTCTACCCCACCGGATCTCCCATGCCGTCGGCCTCCTTGCGCTCAATGTTCCTCCTGGCCTTTGTGGTCTCGGTGCTGATGCTGGCGGCTGCGTTCTACCTTGAATGGGAAGTGGGGTTGGAGCCTTGCCCCTTGTGCTATAGCCAACGATTGTTCCTGGGGGCATTCTCGCTGGTGTGCTTGTGTGCGGTGCTCCATGGCCCGGGGTGCCTGGGAGCGCGTGTCTATGCGGCGTTGGCGCTGCTCTGCGCTTTGTGCGGTGCGATTCTCGCCGCCCGGCACGTGTGGCTGCAGGGCGTGCCGCTGCCTATTTCCAGCGACTGCTCGCCACCTGAAATTCTTGGTGTCGATAGCCTGTCGCTGTCTCACCAGTTCAAGCTGATGTTGATCGGTAGTCCCGACTGCGTACGGTTGAACTGGAGCTTTCTTGACCTGACGATTCCCGAGTGGAGCCTGCTGGCGTTTGTCTTGCTGGTAGTGTTGGCTTTACTGCGCCTGTTCGGGCGCAACCATGCATTGTTCAATTATCCGGCGAAAAACTGAGTCAGTCATTTCCGTCTACAAACGACCGGCGGCTAGTCAGGGTGGTATTAAACACTTGTATGAACTTTGTCGCCTGCGTACCTTGAAGCCTAGGGCGCACGGGAATAATCTCCCTGCACGCATACCGAAAATACAGCTGCTCGATGCTGCCCTGCTGACGTCACCTTTGCTTTGCACACTTGCGAGCGGGGAGCGGGGGCATTACCCAGAAGGGAAGAGATCGCCATGCTAGATAGTTGTCAGAATGCTCAGGAACGCTGGGGTGGGGTTCATAAGCTCATTGACCGCTGGTTGGATGAGCGTGCAGAGCTGGTGACAGCCTTTCGTGAGTTACGCGATGCCAAGCCGGCCTTCGCCGACAAGGACAAGAGCCGTGACTTTTGCGCCGTGTTGATCGACTACGTATCGGCCTGGCATTTTGAAGTCAGCGAGCAGTTGGTCAGCGAAGCCAAGGCGTTTGGCGATACGCGAGGCCTGGAGCTGGCTACGCAGATCAGCCCGCGCATCGATGCGATCACCGAAATTGCCTCCGCCTTCAACGATCATTGCGATAAAGGCGACTGCAACGACCCAGAGCGCTTCGCAAAGAAGCTCAACGAACTGGGTAGCTTGCTGCATGAGCGCTTCGAGCTTGAAGATTGCCTGATCGAAGTACTGCACAACGCGCATAGCGAAGAAGCTGCCGTACAGGCGTGATCGGTGAGCCGATGGTTTATTCGGCGACACCCAGCAGTTCGATCTCGAACACAAGTGGCGTATAGGGCGCAATCAGGTCGCCCGCGCCTTCGGCACCATAGGCCAGGGCTGAAGGAATCACCAGGCGCCACTTCGACCCAGTCGCCATCTCTGGCAATGCTCGTTGCCATCCCTCGATCACACTGTCCAGGTTGAACCACTGCGCTTGCTGGTTCTGATCGAAGACTGTTCCGTCTGGCAACTTGCCGACGTAGCGGACCTGGACTTTCCCCTGCGCTGAAGGTTTGGCGCCCGTCCCTTTGACCTGCTCGGTCACCAGAATACCTGCGGCTAATTCGCGCACACCTGCGCGTGCTCGTTCTGTGGCCATGAAACGTTTTTCCGCGGTCAGCAACTGTTCGCTGTGTGCCTGTAACGCGGCTTGGTTGGCCTGGGTTTCATGTTCACTGAGTATCGCCGTCATACGCTCTTTACTCAGGGCCAGCGGCTTGTTCTGGTATGCCTGTCGCAAGCCTTCCAGCAAGGCATCCAATTGCAGGTCGGGAACTTCGCTGCGCAACCGTTCGCCCAGGCTTGCGCCCAAGCTGTAGGCCAGGTCGTGATCACTTTCGGGGGTGTCCGCAGGCGCAGCCATGAGCGACGCCGGCAATAGAAAAAGAGCTAATACTAGATAACGCGACACTGGCTCACTCCTGCTTCTGCGGAAATAAAGTATGCCAGTCTTCACTCGCTACTTCGTGTAAATATCAGCAACACTTTGTGCAGCATCTACACTTGCTTCCAGCTGCAGCGATAACAACTTTGCCCAGGCATGCAACGCGGCGCCTTTAATACTGTCAACATGCCCTAGCGGCGGTAGCAGCAGAAGCATAGTATGAGCCGCACTCTCGTCAGCCAGGAGGTAAACCATGTCGGCCAATAAGAAGCCAGTAAGTACGCCGTTGCACCTGCTCCAGCAACTCTCGGGCAGCCTGCTCGATCATTTGGAAAATGCCTGCTCGCAAGCGCTGGCTGATGCTGAAAAACTGCTCGCCAAGTTGGAAAAACAACGTGGCAAGGCTCAAGAGAAACTGCACAAATCCCGCCTCAAACTGCAGGACGCAGCCAAGTCCGGCAAAGCCAAGGCGCAAGCCAAGGCCAAGTCGGCAGTAGGTGAACTCGAGACGCTGCTCGACTCGCTCAAGGAGCGCCAGTCGCAGACTCGCACCTACATCCTGCAACTTAAGCGTGATGCCCAGGAAAGCCTGAAACTGGCCCAGGGTGTTGGCAAGGTCAGGGAAGCCGCTGCCAAGGCGCTGACTCAGCGTTCGGCAAAACCTGCACCTGTAGCAGCTGCCAAGCCAGCCGCTAGAACTGCGACCAAGCCAGCTGCAAAACCAGCAGTCAAAACCGCGGCTAAACCCGCTGCCAAAACGGCTGCAGCCAAGCCAGCTGCCAAACCTGCTGCAGCAAAACCGGCCGCCAAACCAGCTGCCAGAACTGCCGCAGCAAAACCTGCAGCCAAGCCAGCAGCGGCCAAAACTGCCGCAGCCAAACCGGCTGCCAAGCCAGCTGCTAAACCCGCTGCCGCAAAACCTGCCACCAAGCCAGCGGCCAAAACTGCCGCAGCCAAACCGGCTGCCAAGCCAGCTGCTAAACCTGCTGCCGCAAAACCCGCCGCCAAGCCAGCTGCCAGAACCGCTGCCGCCAAACCTGCTGCCAAGCCCGCTGCTAAACCTGCAGCTGCAAAAGCGCCGGCCAAGCCAGCCGCCAAGCCAGCGGCTGCGAAACCAGCGGCCAAGCCAGCAGCCCGACCTGCTGCCAAAGCACCAGCAAAGCCAGCCGCCAAGCCCGCAGCGCAGCCCGCAGCCGCCAGGCCCGCCACTGCATCGCCAGCGCCAGTAGCTCCAGCTGCCACGCCGGCAACTGCCAGCGCACCGGCAACTACGCCTTCGACTGCACCTGCAGCTTCGGTATCGACCCCTCAGACTCCGTCTTCGGCGTCCTGAGTTGTCAGCATCACGGCGCGCAGCTTTTGCAGCGCGTCGTGATGCACGCTGGAGCCTGACGGGACTGCCCATTGCATCCAGAGCGAGTCCAGCGGACCACTCTTTTCCCAGGCTTCGCTGATAGCCTCCAGGCGTTCCAGCAACACGCGCTCTGCCGCCAACTCCAGCCCCTTCACTTGCTTGCGCAAGTGCGCCAGTTCTTCATCCTGTCCCGATGCCGCTCGCCATTGCTGGCGCAGCTTTCGCAAAGGCGTTACCACGTCGACCTGCCAGGCGTTGGCCAACTCGCACAGCTCGCGGGCCTGCTGCTCGTTCGGTGTCACGCCGCGTTCATGAAGCCAGGCGGCGCACAGCAGCAAGCAGACATCACCACCCTGGTCCTGCCATTGCAGGCAAGCCGCTTCGACGCCTGGGCGGGCGTACAGATTCAAGGCAAAATTCCACAGGTCGGTGTGCATGGTCCTACTCGCGCCAGTTGCCGACGAAGCTGGTAGACTCCGCGGCCATTATGATCAGACTATCGAACCTCACTTTACAGCGTGGTCCCCAGCGCCTGCTAGAAGGCGCCGAGATGACCTTGCACGCCGGTCAGAAGGCCGGCTTGATCGGTGCCAACGGCGCCGGTAAATCCAGCCTGTTCGCCTTGCTGCGCGGTGAGCTGACGCCCGACTCGGGCGACTGCCAGCTGCCCGCCGACTGGCGCATCGCGCACATGCGCCAGGAGGTCGATACCCTCGAGCGACTGGCCGTCGACTATGTGCTCGATGGCGACGCACGTCTGCGCAAGGTCCAGGCCGATCTGGCAGCGGCCGAGGCGGCCCACGACGGCACGGCCCTGGCTCGCCTGCATATCGAGCTCGACAGCGCCGATGGCTACACCGCCGATGCGCGTGCGCGCAAATTGCTGGCTGGCCTTGGTTTTACCAACGAGCAGATGGATCGCCGCGTAGGGGATTTCTCGGGCGGCTGGCGGATGCGCCTCAACCTGGCCCAGGCGCTGATGTGCCCCTCCGACCTGCTGTTGCTCGACGAGCCCACCAACCACTTGGACCTCGATGCAATCCTTTGGCTGGAAGACTGGCTCAAAGGGTATCCGGGCACGCTGTTGCTGATCTCCCACGACCGCGATTTTCTCGATGCCGTGGTCGACCATGTAGCACATGTCGAGCAGTGCAAGCTGACGCTTTATCGCGGCGGCTACACCGCATTCGAGCGCACCCGTGCCGAGCGTCTGGCCCAGCAGCAGCAGGCCTACGAGAAGCAGCAGGCCCAGCGCGCGCACATGGAGAAGTACATCGCCCGGTTCAAGGCCCAGGCCACCAAGGCGCGCCAGGCCCAGAGCCGGATCAAGGCACTGGAGCGCATGGAGGAGCTGTCGGCGGCCCATGTCGATTCCCCCTTCGACTTCACATTCCGCGAATCGGAGAAAATCTCCAGTCCCTTGCTCGATCTGTCCGAAGGCCGCCTGGGCTATGGCGACAAGACGATTCTGGAGAAGGTCAAGCTGCAGCTCACCCCAGGTGCGCGCATTGGCCTGCTCGGCCCCAACGGTGCCGGCAAGTCGACCTTGATCAAGAACCTGGCAGGCGAACTGGAACCGCTAGGCGGGCGCCTGGTGCGCGGTGAGAACCTGTCGGTTGGCTACTTTGCCCAGCACCAGCTCGACTCGCTGGACAACAAGGCCAGCCCATTGCTGCACCTGCAGCGCCTGGCCCCGACCGAGCGTGAGCAAACCTTGCGCGATTTCCTCGGTGGCTTCGACTTTCGCGGTGCACGCATCGACGAGCCGGTGCTGAATTTCTCCGGTGGTGAAAAGGCGCGCCTGGCGCTGGCACTGATCGCCTGGGAGCGGCCGAACCTGTTGCTGCTCGACGAACCGACCAACCACCTGGACCTGGAAATGCGCCTGGCGCTGACCATGGCCCTGCAAGAATTCAGTGGCGCGGTGTTGGTGGTCTCTCACGACCGTCACCTGCTCAAGAGCACCACCGACGATTTCCTGCTGGTGGCCGACGGCAAGGTCGAGACGTTCGACGGCGACCTGGACGACTACACCCGTTGGCTGGTCGAGTACCGTCAGCGCAACGCGCCGGTGAGCAGCGCGCCGGTCAATGCCGACAAGACCGACAAGAAAGCCCAGCGTCAGGCGGCGGCGGCCCTGCGCCAGCAGTTGGCACCGCACAAGCGTGAAGCCGACAAGCTCGAGCGAGAGCTGGGTACGGTGCATGAGCAACTGGCGAAGATCGACGCCAGCCTGGGCGACAGCGCCCTCTACGAAGCCGCGCGCAAGGACGAGCTACGCGACCTGCTGGCCCAGCAGGCCAAGCTGAAAGTCCGCGAAGCCGAGCTGGAAGAAGCCTGGATGGAAGCCCTTGAGCAGCTAGAAACCATGCAGGCGGAGCTGGAGGCGCTGTCTTGATGGCGTCGTTGCAACTGCCGGTGCCGCCGGAGTGGATTGCGCCGTTCTGGCTGGGTTTGCAGATCCTGCTGATCCTGTGCGCGGCGTTTGTACTGCAGCGCCTGGTAGGACGATGCCTCAAGCGCCTGGGTGAACGCTACCCGCTGCCGCCGGAGCTGATGATGCCGGTGCGTGGTGGCCTGCGCTGGCTGATCATGGGCAGCGCGCTGGTGTTCGTGCTGGAGCGCCTCGGGGTTTCCGCCACGGTACTGTGGACGGCGCTGTCGGGCTTTGTTGCCGTGGCGGCGGTGGCGTTCTTCGCCATGTGGAGTGTGTTGTCCAACCTGCTGTGTGCGGTGCTGATCTTCACCGTCGGGCCGTTTCGTATCGGCGATGTGGTGGAGCTGGTCGAGACCATCGACAAGCCCGGGGTGAAGGGTCGGGTGGTAGCCATCAACCTGCTGTTCACTACCCTGATCGAGATGCCCGAAGCCGGTGGCGCACTGGTTCAGGTGCCCAACAGCCAGTTCTTCCAGAAGTCGGTCCGACGCTGGCGTGGCGCCGAAGTGGTGCCGCTGGTGGGCGACGACAAGCTGATCGGAAAATGATCGACGGCTGAAAATAATCGTGGTTATTTTTTCGCCAGCGCACTAGCTTAGGGTTTTGTAACAATTCAAGGCCGAGGTGCGCGATGTCGTTGGAAACATGGTTGGCATTTTTTGCCGCTTGCTGGGTCATCAGTCTGTCGCCAGGCGCCGGAGCCATTGCCTCGATGTCGTGTGGCCTGCGCTACGGCTTCTGGCGCGGCTACTGGAACGCCCTGGGCCTGCAGTTGGGCCTGGTGCTGCAGATTGCGATCATTGCGGCGGGCGTCGGTGCCATCCTCGCGGCTTCGGCCACCGCCTTCCAGCTGATCAAGTGGTTCGGCGTTGGCTACCTGGTGTACCTGGCGGTCAAGCAGTGGCGCGCATTACCGGCCGACCTCAGCGACGAATCCGCGATTCGCCCAATCGGCAACCCTCTGGCCCTGGTGTTTCGCGGTTTTCTGGTCAACGTCAGCAACCCCAAGGCGCTGGTCTTCATGCTGGCGGTGCTTCCGCAGTTCATCAACCCGCATGCGCCGTTGTTGCCCCAGTACCTGATCATTACCGCGACCATGATCAGCGTCGATCTGCTGGTGATGGCCGGCTACACCGGGTTGGCCGCGCGGGTGCTGCGTTTGCTGCGCACGCCCAAGCAGCAGCGACGGATGAACCGGACCTTTGCCGGCCTGTTCCTCGGTGCTGCATCGCTGCTCGCGACGATCCGACGCGCACCGGTTTGATGCGCTGCCAGGCAGACACAAAGGCGGCCTCAGGGTCGCCTTTTTTTGTGTGCGCCAGGCATGGCGCGTTGCGCGTAAGCGCAACCCGCTTGGCTGTGGTGGCCAAGCGGGTGACTTGGAGGTGAAAGTCCTCTACACACCCGGCAAGGGGAAGTGTTAGCCGGAGGCAAGGGTGTCGCGGGTGACCGCGAATCTGAAGGAAGCCCGAGGCAAAATGCTGGCCTGACGAACAGGAAGCGGATAGAGGCGGCACAGCGGGGTGAGGTGGCACAAATCGCCAAAGCCCAATACTTGCACGGAACGCTGTGACGTAGATCCGACAGGCATAAGCAGGAAGGTCGCGCGAATTACCCTGGGAGATCTGTACGTTTGCCATTGTGCTACCGCGCGTCGAAAGGCGACGGGATGAGCGTGCAGAAGTCAGCCGAAGCCGTAGTAAGTGGCGGTTAACCGCGCCACCAAGGGCCGAACAGGTTATGCCGCCAGTAGGCGTCGCCGTCTCGTTGGTAACCGTAATGCAGAAATTTCCCACAGCGGAAACTGTCATCCCGAGCTCCGGCCAGAAGCCGAGGGTGACGCCTGACAGTGCAAAGGTATCGACGGCGTCCGTGACGTGGACGAACGCGGAGCCGGACACGCTGATGGAGCGGGTGCTTGCACCGGCCAACCTCAGACGTGCGTATCAACGCGTGGTCAGCAACAAGGGAGCACCGGGTGCCGATGGCATGACGGTTGCTGACTTGGCGGGCTACGTGAGACAGTATTGGCCAACCCTCAAGGCCAGGTTACTGGCCGGTGAATACCAGCCCCAAGCAGTGCGAGCGGTTGAAATTCCCAAGCCGCAGGGCGGCACACGGCAACTGGGAATCCCCAGCGTCGTGGATCGCCTGATCCAGCAAGCACTGCAGCAGCAGCTCACACCTATCTTCGACCCACTGTTCTCGGACTACAGCTATGGTTTTCGTCCGGGCAGAAGTACGCATCAAGCCATCGAGATGGCTCGTGCTCATGTGACAGCGGGACACCGCTGGTGCGTGGAACTCGATCTGGAGAAGTTTTTCGATCGGGTCAATCACGACATCCTCATGGCCTGCATCGAACGTCGGATCAAAGACAAGTGCGTACTCAGGCTTATCCGCCGCTACCTTGAAGCCGGGATCATGTCGGGCGGTGTCGTCAGCCCACGGCAGGAGGGGACGCCGCAAGGCGGCCCGCTTTCGCCGTTGCTGTCGAACATCCTGCTCGACGAACTCGACCGCGAGCTGGAGCGACGGGGCCATCGCTTCGTACGTTATGCCGATGATGCGAACATCTATGTACGCAGTCCCCGGGCCGGCGAACGGGTGTTGGTCAGCGTCGAGCGCTTCCTGAGAGAACGTCTGAAGCTGACGGTGAACAGGAAGAAAAGCCAAGTGGCAAGGGCGTGGAAGTGCGACTACCTAGGCTATGGGATAAGCTGGCACCAGCAGCCAAGGCTGCGCGTGGCAAGGATGAGCCTAGACCGCTTACGCGACCGGCTCAGAATGCTGCTGCGCAGCGTACGGGCTCGCAAAATGGCGACTGTCATCGAGCGGATCAACCCCGTCCTGAGAGGCTGGGCTAGCTACTTCAAGCTCAGCCAGAGCAAGCGGCCGCTTGAGGAACTGGATGGTTGGGTCAGGCACAAACTCCGCTGCGTCATCTGGCGTCAATGGAAGCAGCCTCCCACGAGGCTGAGAAACTTGATGCGCCTGGGGTTGAGCGAGGAGCGTGCCAACAAGTCAGCCTTCAATGGCCGAGGTCCATGGTGGAATTCGGGAGCGCAACATATGAACTACGCGCTGCCAAAGAAACTGTGGGACCGGCTCGGGCTGGTCTCGATACTGGATACGATTAACCGGCTTAGCCGCGTAACCTGAACCGCCGTGTACGGAACCGTACGCACGGTGGTGTGAGAGGACGGCGGGTGTGAATCCGCCTCCTACTCGATTGAAGATTAAATTGTCACTAAATTTTGCGGGATTCCTTGAGGGATCGCCATTGGAAGTGAACAATGCAATACCTCGTATTGCTATTTGAGATTGCCTGATGATTTCCCGTTCCCGCTTGTTTGCCTGGCTGCTCTGGCCGGTGCTGGCGCTGAGCAGCTCGGTGGTGTGGGCCGACACCGTCGATGACGCCGCCAAGGCCTTGCACCTACTCGACTACATTGGTGCCGACTACCCGGCGACGGTAGCGGGCGGCAAGGTGGTGGACGAGGGGGAATACCGCGAGCAGCTGGAATTCACCGACGTACTGCAAGGTGTGATCGGCGGATTGCCGGCCCGCGCCGAGCAGCAGGCGCTGGAGCAGGGGGTGGAGAAGCTGCGCCAGGCCATCGGCCAGCGTCAGGACGGTGCCAGTGTCGCCCGCCAGGCGCGTCAGCTCGGCGCACAGCTGGCGGTGGCTTATGAAGTCAGCCAGGCACCGATCATTACCCCCGACCCTGCCCGTGGGGCGCCTCTCTACGCCCAGCACTGTTCGGTCTGCCATGGCGACACCGGTGCTGGCGACGGCCCGGCGGGCCTTGGCCTGACCCCGCCGCCGGCCAATCTGCGCAGCAGCGAGCGCCTTGATCGCCTGAGTCTGTACGACCTGTACAACACTTTGGGGCAGGGCATCGAAGGTACCGACATGCCGTCGTTCGCCGACCAACTCGACGAGCGCCAACGGTGGGACCTGGCGACCTATATTGCCAGCTTCACCGCCGACCCGGCCCAAGCCAAAGGCGACACCCCCTACAACCTTGCCGACCTGGCGCGCCAGACGCCCCTGGAAATCGAAGCGTCCCGGGGCGCCGCGTCCGCAGCCGTGTTCCGCACCCAGCGAGCACAGCCGCCGCAGGTCCAGCGTGGGCCGGCGCAGTTGCTCGACTACACCGCCAGCACCCTCGACAAGAGCCTGGCGGCCTATCAGGCCGGTGACCATGAGCAGGCCTACGACCTGTCGGTGGCTGCCTACCTGGAAGGTTTCGAGCTGGTTGAAAGCTCGCTGGACAACGTCGACGCCAACGTTCGCAAGGACACTGAAAAGTCGCTGATGGCCTATCGGCAATCCTTGCAGGACGGCCTGCCGCTCGAGCAGGTCAAGCAACGCCTGGAAGCCGCCAAGGTCAAGCTCAAGGAGGCGGCAGGGCTGTTGGGCGGTGATGGCCTGAGCTGGTCGCTGAGCTATATCTCCGGATTGCTGATCCTGCTGCGCGAAGGCCTGGAAGCAATCCTGGTGCTGGCGGCAATCCTGGCCTTCCTGCGCAACACCGGCCAGCAGTCGGCAGTGCGCAGTGTCAACGTCGGCTGGGGGCTGGCGCTGTTGGCAGGCCTGGGCACTTGGGCCCTGGCAGCCTATGTGATCGATGTCAGCGGTGCGCAGCGTGAACTGCTCGAAGGCTGCACGGCTCTGTTTGCCAGTGTCATGGTGCTGTGGCTTGGAGTGTGGATGCATGACCGTCGGCATGCGGCGGCATGGCGGGACTACATCAAGAGCAGCCTGCTCAGTGGCGGTGGACGCTTCGGCTTTGCGGTACTGGCGTTCTTCTCGGTGTATCGCGAATTGTTCGAGGTGATCCTGTTCTACGAAACTCTCTGGCTGCAGGCCGGCCCCGCTGGCCATAACGCGGTACTGGCCGGCGGGGCCACGGCGCTGGTGCTGTTGGTGGGCCTGGCCTGGGTGATTCTGCGCGGTTCGGCCAGGTTGCCGCTGGCGCTGTTCTTCAGCATCAACGCCGCATTGCTCTGCGCGCTGTCGGTGGTGTTCGCCGGGCACGGGGTCAAGGCGCTGCAAGAGGCCGGGGTGTTCGGCACCCGTCCGGTGGCGTTCTTCGAGTTCGACTGGCTGGGCATTCATGCCGATATGTACTCGTTGGCGGCGCAAGTGGTCGCCTTGCTGGCAATCGCGATTCTCTATGGGCGCAGCCGCCTGGCCGAGAAGCGCCGCCTGCCAGCGGGTTGATTTGAAGCCGAGCGGGTGAGCAGGGATACTGTTAACCCGTTTCTGTTGGAATGTTCTGTCATGCGTGTGTGGATCGATGCCGATGCCTGCCCCAAGGCGGCCAAGGATCAGGTCGTCAAATTCGCTCTCAAGCGCCAGCTGGAGGTGGTGCTGGTGGCCGGTCAGAGCCAGATCAAGCCCGCATTTGCCTGCGTCAGGCTGATCGTGGTGCCCAGTGGGCCGGATGCGGCAGACGACTACCTGGTCGAGCATGCCGTGCCAGGTGAGCTGGTGATCTGCAGCGATGTCCCGCTGGCCGATCGCCTGGTCAAGAAGGGTGTCGCCTGTCTCGACCCGCGCGGTCGCGAATTCGATGAGCGCAACATGGGGGAGCGGCTGGCCGTGCGTAACCTGTTCACCGACCTGCGCGAGCAGGGGCAGGTCGGTGGCGGCCAGGCGCCTTATGGCGATCGCGAGAAGCAGGCGTTTGCCAACTCGCTGGACCGCATTCTTACCCGGCTGGCGTCATCGCGGGGCAAGCCCGCGCCTGCAGGCGCCCCGCGGTAAGGCTCAGTCGTTCTCGTGGGTCAGCTCCAGCACCCGGTCAACCAGCTTGTAGATGCCGCCAGCGGCTTCGCTGATGCTCTTGGCGAGCATGTAGGCCGGGGTGCTGACCAGTTTGCGCTGGGTATCCTCGACGATGTCATGGACATCGCATTCCTCATGGGTGCCACCCATCTTGACGATGGCTGCGCTGGTGTCGGCATCGCTGCCGATGGTGCAGACCACGCCAGGACCGTAGATCTTCGCCGCCAGCGCCGGTGAGATGCAGATCAGGCCGACCGGCTTGCCTGCCTCGGCAAAGGCTTCGGCCAGGGCCAGCACATCCGGGTTCACGGTGCAGTTGGTGCCCTCGACTGCAAAGTTGGACAGGTTTTTCGCCGCGCCGAAGCCGCCTGGCACGATCAGGGCGTCAAACTCCTTGGCGTCGGCTTCGCGCAGGTCCTTGATATCGCCGCGGGCGATGCGTGCCGACTCCACCAGCACGTTACGCGCTTCGGGCATTTCTTCGCCGGTCAGGTGGTTGATCACATGCATCTGCGCAATGTTGGGCGCAAAGCACTGCACCTTGGCGCCACGCTGGTCGAGGCGCAGCAGGGTGATCACGCTTTCGTGGATTTCGGCGCCGTCATAGACACCACAGCCGGAAAGAATCACTGCAACTTTTTTGGTCATGCTCACTACTCCCGAGTCGAGGCGCTAAATGTCCTCTAAATTGGCAGATGTCGCCATAGGGTCTGGGGCATTCCAGGCCTAATCTTGTGTAATAGCCTGGAGATGGATGACCCATGGATCTGATCCTGTTGGCGGTACCGTTCTTCTTTGTCCTGATTGTGGTCGAGTTGCTCGCCGACCGCCTGCGCGGCATGCGTACCTACCGTTTGGCCGACGCCATCAACAGCCTCAGCACCGGTGTGCTGTCGACTACCACGGGCCTGCTGACCAAGGGGGTAGGGCTGGTGACCTACGCCCTGGCGTGGGAGCACCTGGCGCTGTTCTCGTTGCCGGGGGATGCGCTGTGGGTGTGGGTGCTGGCCTTCGTGCTGTACGACCTGTGCTACTACTGGCTGCACCGCTGCGGCCACGAGCGCAACATCCTGTGGGCGGCGCACTCGGTGCATCACCAGAGTGAGGACTACAACCTGTCCACGGCACTGCGCCAGACCAGTAGCGGCTTCCTGCTGTCGTGGATCTTCTACCTGCCGCTGGCGGTGTTGGGTGTTCCTGCGCTGGTGTTCATCACCGTTGCCGCATTGAACCTGCTGTACCAGTTCTGGGTGCATACCCGACACATTCCCAAGTTGGGCTGGTTCGAGTGGGTGTTCATCACACCGTCCAATCATCGCGTCCACCATGCGCAGAATCCTTTGTACTTGGATCGCAACTACGGCGGAGTGTTCATTGTCTGGGATCGCCTGTTTGGCACCTTCCAGGAAGAGGATGACAAGGAACCGGTCGTTTTCGGGGTGACCACGCCCTTGGCCAGCTGGAATCCGCTCTGGGCCAACCTGCAGTTCTATGTCCAGTTGTGGCATGACGCCCGGCATGCCGAACGCTGGTGGGACAAGCTGCGGATCTGGTTCATGCCGACCGGCTGGCGGCCGGCGGATGTAGCCCGGCGTTTTCCACAGGCCAAGCAGGACCTGAGCCGTTTCCGTAAATTCGAGGTACCACTGGGGTGGCCGCAGCAGCTGTATGTGACGCTGCAGTTCGCGGTGTACGTGGGCTTGGGCAGCTACCTGATGGAGCATGCAGACCGACTTTCGGTGGCAGCCCTGGTGCTGGGGTGGGGGGTAATGGCGTTCGGGTTGTACGTGTTCGGCGTTGCCCTGGAGAATCGTCCTTGGGCGTTCAGGCTGGAGCAGGCGCGCCTGGGGCTGAACATCCCGGCGATGGCACTGGCCGGGATTACCGGCCTATGGCCGGTCACTGCCCTGGTCTGGGTCGGGCTGCTTGCTTACAGCCTGCTCAGTTTGCTCGGCCTGTACGGCAGCCGCTTCCTTGCGGGCAATGCGCGCGGCACGGAAGCGGCGACGCAGCCACAGGCAGCCACCGAGGGCCAGCAGGCCGCCGAGCACCCATAGCTCGTACTTCTTAACGTTGCCCAGCAGGCCCTCGAGAATGGCGCCGAAGTGATAGGCGGCGGCGCCCAGGGCCAGGGCCCACACTGCCGCGCCGATGCCGTTGAGCAGCAGGTAGCGGCGCGGTGGGTAGCCGGACAGGCCGATAGCGACCGGCATCACGGTACGTAGGCCGTACACAAAGCGAAAACTCAATACCCAGATGTCCGGATGGCGGCGGATGTGCTCAAGCGCCCGGTCGCCCATCAGTTGCCAGCGCGGTTTGCGCGCAAGCAGCTTGCGCCCATGCTTGCGCCCCATGAAGTACCAGAGCTGGTCGCCGGCATAGCTGCCGAAGAACGCCACCAGGACCACCAGGTTGATATCCATGTATCCGCGGAACGCAAGGAAGCCTGCGAGAACCAGGATGGTCTCACCTTCGAAAAACGTGCCGAGAAAAAGGGCAAAGTAGCCAAAATCCTGCAGGAATTGTTGGAGCATTTTCTGGGTGCTGGCGAAATGAACGCGCAGCCTAACCCTTCGTGGCCGTTGGGGAAAGTATCCAAATGTGTCTCGACGTTAACATTTCCTACACGGACAATGACTGCGTCCTCAAGTCGCAGGGTTGTCCCAGGCTGTCATTCAAGCGTCATAATGGCCGCTTATAACTGTCGCGCTCGCCCGCCTGCGCGGGCTCAGGAGTCTGCCGTGAGCTTTACCCCCGCTAACCGTTTGTTTCCTGCCACTCGTCTGCGTCGCAACCGTCGTGACGATTTTTCCCGTCGTCTGGTTCGCGAAAACGTACTGACCGTCGATGACCTGATCCTGCCGGTATTTGTCCTGGATGGTGAGAGCCGCCGCGAAGAAGTCGCCTCGATGCCAGGTGTCGAGCGTCTGAGCATCGACCTGTTGCTGGAAGCTGCGCAAGAGTGGGTGAACCTGGGCATTCCGGCCCTGGCCCTGTTCCCCGTCACGCCCACGGAGAAGAAGTCGCTGGACGGTGCCGAAGCCTGGAACCCGGACGGTATCGCCCAGCGTGCCACTCGCGCCTTGCGCGAGCGCTTCCCGGAGCTGGGTGTGATCACCGACGTCGCCCTGGACCCGTTCACTACCCACGGTCAGGACGGCATCCTCGACGAGGAAGGCTACGTACAGAACGACATTACCGTCGATGCCCTGGTGCGCCAGGCCTTGTCCCATGCTGAAGCCGGCGCCCAGGTGGTGGCTCCTTCGGACATGATGGACGGCCGTATCGGCGCCATCCGCGAAGCCCTGGAGCTGGCCGGCCACGTCAACGTGCGTATCATGGCCTACTCGGCCAAGTACGCCAGTGCTTACTACGGCCCGTTCCGCGATGCAGTCGGCTCGGCGCTGAACCTGGGCAAGGCCAACAAGGCCTCCTACCAGATGGACCCGGCCAACAGCCACGAAGCCTTGCATGAAGTGGCTGCAGACCTGGCCGAAGGCGCCGATATGGTGATGGTCAAGCCAGGTATGCCGTACCTGGACATCCTTTATCGCGTCAAAGATGAATTCAAGGTCCCGACCTTTGTCTATCAGGTCAGTGGCGAGTACGCCATGCACATGGCCGCGATCCAGAACGGCTGGCTCAGTGAAGGAGTGATCCTTGAGTCCCTCACGGCCTTCAAAAGGGCAGGGGCTGATGGCATCCTGACCTATTTCGCTGTTCGCGCTGCTCAATTGATGAGAGGGCAGTAACGCCCTTCAGGAACGCCAGATGAATAACGAAGTACTGAGTGATGTCGACATGAAGCAAGCCCAGCCCGTGCCCGAGCAGATGCTCGAAACCCCGCCTGAGCCTGCTGCGGTGCCTGTTCCGGTGGCCGAGGTCGAGGCGCCTGCCCCGGCACCGGCACCGGTGGCACCGGCCATCGCTATCCCTGGCCTGGATGACAGCAGCCTGTACATTCACCGCGAGCTGTCCCAGCTGCAGTTCAACATCCGCGTGCTCGAGCAGGCGCTGGACGAGAGCTACCCATTGCTGGAGCGGTTGAAGTTCCTGCTGATCTTTTCCAGCAACCTCGATGAGTTCTTCGAAATTCGTGTGGCGGGCCTGAAGAAGCAGATCACCTTTGCCCGTGAGCAGGCCGGGGCCGATGGCCTGCAGCCGCACCAGGCCCTGGCGCGTATCAGTGAGGTGGTGCACAGCGAAGTCGATCGCCAATACGCGATCCTCAACGATGTGCTGCTGCCGGAGCTGGAAAAGCACCAGATCCGCTTTATCCGCCGCCGTCACTGGAACACCAAGATCAAGACCTGGGTACGGCGCTTCTTCCGTGACGAAATCGCGCCGATCATCACCCCGATCGGCCTGGACCCGACGCACCCGTTCCCGTTGCTGGTAAACAAGAGCCTCAACTTCATCGTCGAGCTCGAGGGTGTGGACGCCTTTGGCCGCGATTCGGGCCTGGCGATCATTCCTGCTCCACGGTTGTTGCCGCGGGTGATCAAGGTGCCGGAGGACGTTGGCGGTGCGGGCGACAACTACGTGTTCCTGTCGTCGATGATCCATGCTCATGCCGATGACCTGTTCCAGGGCATGAAGGTCAAGGGTTGCTATCAGTTCCGGCTGACCCGTAACGCTGACCTTGCGCTGGACTCCGAAGACGTCGAGGACCTTGCCCGGGCCCTGCGTGGCGAGTTGTTCTCGCGCCGCTACGGCGATGCGGTGCGCCTGGAAGTGGCCGATACCTGCCCCAAGCATCTGTCGGACTACCTGCTCAAGCAGTTCAGCCTAAGTGAAAGCGAGCTGTACCAGGTCAACGGCCCGGTCAACCTGACCCGGTTGTTCAGCATCACCAGCCTGGATAGCCACCCCGAGCTGCAGTACACCCCGTTCACGCCAGCTATTCCCAAGCTGTTGCAGAACGCCGAGAACATTTTCAGCGTGGTTGGCAAGCAGGACATCCTGCTCATGCACCCCTTCGAGTCGTTCACCCCGGTGGTCGATCTGCTGCGCCAGGCCGCCAAGGACCCCCACGTCCTGGCCGTGCGCCAGACCCTGTACCGCAGCGGTGCCAACTCGGAGATCGTCGACGCGCTGGTCGATGCGGCGCGTAACGGCAAGGAGGTCACTGCGGTGATCGAATTGCGGGCCCGCTTTGACGAAGAGTCCAACCTGCAGATGGCCAGCCGCCTGCAGGCCGCCGGTGCGGTGGTGATCTACGGTGTGGTGGGCTTCAAGACCCACGCCAAGATGATGCTGATACTGCGTCGCGAAGCCGGCGAGATCGTGCGCTATGCCCACCTGGGTACCGGTAACTATCACGCCGGCAACGCCCGCCTGTACACCGACTACAGCCTGCTGACCTCCGACGATGCCCTGTGCGAGGACGTCGGCAAGCTGTTCAGCCAACTGATCGGCATGGGCAAGACCCTGCGCATGAAGAAGCTGCTGCACGCGCCGTTTACCCTGAAGAAGGGCATGCTCGACATGATCGCGCGGGAAACCCAGTTCGCCCTCGATGGCAAGCCTGCGCACATCATCGCCAAGTTCAACTCGCTGACCGACCCGAAGATCATCCGTGCCCTGTACAAGGCCAGTCAGTCAGGCGTGCGTATCGACTTGGTGGTGCGCGGCATGTGCTGCCTGCGTCCGGGTATTGCCGGGGTATCGCACAACATCCAGGTGCGCTCGATCATTGGCCGCTTCCTGGAGCATACCCGGGTGTTCTACTTCCTCAACGGTGGTGAGGAGCAGATGTTCCTGTCCAGCGCCGACTGGATGGAGCGCAACCTCGACAAGCGCGTCGAGACCTGCTTCCCGGTCGAGGGCAAGAAGCTGATCCTGCGGGTGAAAAAGGAACTGGAAGGGTACCTGACCGATAATACCCACGCTTGGATTCTGCAGCCGGACGGTCGCTACGTACGCAGCACACCGACCGGCAACCAGAACCCGCGCAGTGCCCAGGCGACCTTGCTGGAACGCCTGAGCAATCCGGTCCTCAGCGTACGCTGAGGACGAAGCCGACCCGGGCCAGCCATTCAGCCTCCAGGCCGAAGTCGGCCTGGGTCAGCTGGTTCTGTTCAAGCCAGCCTGCCGGAAACTCGACGTCGAGGCTTTCACCGGCCGCGTGCAGCGTCACTTTCGGCATCTGCTGGGTGCCGCGGATGTGGTGGAACAGGATCGCAAAGCGCAGCAGCACGCACAGGCGAATCAGCTTCACGCCTTCATCGCCGAACTCGGCGAACTTGTCCTTGGGGATGTTGCGACGATGGCCGCGCACCAGCAGCGCGAGCATCTGCTGGTCTTCCCGGGAGAAACCGGCCAGGTCCGAGTGCTCGATCAGGTAGGCGCCGTGCTTGTGGTAGTGATAGTGGGCGATATCCAGGCCCACCTCATGCACCTTGGCGGCCCAGCCGAGCAGTTCACGCCAGATCCCATCCTCCAGGTCCCAGGCCTTGGCCACCTGGTCGAAGGCATGCAGCGCCTTGCGCTCGACCCGGGCTGCCTGCCCCTGGTCGACGTGGTAGCGCTCCATCAGCGAGCTGAGCGTGCGCTCGCGCACGTCTTCATGGTGATGGCGGCCTAGCAGGTCATAGAGCACGCCTTCGCGCAGTGCGCCGTCGCAGTGGTCCATGCGCTGCAGTTCCAGGGCGTCGAAAATCGCCTCCATGATAGCCAGGCCCGCGGGGAAGATCGCCCGACGATCCGGCTTGACGCCCTCGAAGTCGATCTTGTCGGTCTCGCCCAGCTTGAACAGCTTGCGCTTGAGCCAGGCCAGGCCTTCGGCGTTGACTTCGCCGTTGCCCATGCCACCTGACTTGAGCGCCAGGCCGATGGCGCGGATGGTCCCGGAAGAACCGATGGCCTCGTCCCAGGTCAGGCGGTGCAGGGCGTTTTCGATGCTCATCAGCTCCAGGCGCGCGGCGGTGTAGGCCTGGGCGTAACGTGCCGGGGTGATCTTGCCGTCACGGAAATAGCGCTGGGTGTAACTGACGCAGCCCATCTGCAGGCTTTCACGCAGCAGCGGCTCGAAGCGCTGGCCGATGATGAACTCGGTACTGCCGCCACCGATGTCGGCGACCAGGCGTTTACCGGGGGTGTCGGCCAGGGTGTGGGAGACGCCCAGGTAGATGAGGCGGGCTTCTTCCCGGCCGGAAATCACTTCTACCGGGTGGCCGAGGATCGCTTCGGCGCGGCGGATGAATTCGCCGCGGTTGCGCGCCTCGCGCAGGGCGTTGGTGCCGACGATGCGCACTGCGCCGTCAGGCATGCCGCTGATCAGCTGGGAAAAACGCTTGAGACAATCCAGGCCGCGCTGCATGGACTCTTCGTTGAGCTGGCGTTCTTCGTTGATGCCGGCGGCCAGCTGGACCTTCTCGCCGAGGCGCTCGAGGATGCGGATCTCGGTATGGTGAGCCTTGGCTACCACCATGTGGAAACTGTTGGAGCCCAGGTCTATAGCAGCGATCAAGGACAGATTCTTGGCTGTGTTTTGCGGCATGGTCATGGGGTCTCGGTCGATAACCCGGCAATCCTGCCACGATCCACGGCTGACGCCAACGCGCAGCGTATCAAGGCTTGATATGGGGCAGGTGGAACAGGAAATATGACCTTCCTGTGACAGGGTCGATATGAACCGTCATGCACAACTATAGTTACACTCAATCGTCCGCGACTTCCTGTCCGTCGCCGGTGCGGCTATGATGGGCCACGTTTTTTTTGCTTACGACCTTGGAGACTTCCATGAGCAGCGATCTTATCAAACACGTCACCGACGCCAGCTTCGAAGCCGACGTACTGAAGGCTGAAGGCCCGGTGCTGGTCGACTACTGGGCTGAATGGTGCGGCCCATGCAAAATGATCGCTCCGGTTCTGGACGATATCGCCGCTACCTACCAGGGCAAACTGACCGTCGCCAAGCTGAACATCGACGAAAACCAGGAAACCCCGGCCAAGCACGGCGTGCGTGGCATCCCGACCCTGATGCTGTTCAAGAACGGCAACGTCGAGGCCACCAAGGTCGGCGCACTGTCCAAGTCTCAGTTGGCAGCCTTCCTGGACGCCAATATCTGAGTCAAAAAAGCCCCGCATTCGTCGGGGCTTTTCTTTAGCGGGTGACTAGACGCCAGAAAATGCAGGTGTTACATTCGGCCTCGCACTGTTTCTTCGGTGCCCTCTGCACGCCGTCGCCGACGCATCCCTAATTCGAATCAGTACGCGATCCTGTCGCCTTCTCTGCGGCGCGGCTTCATTAAGCCAGAAGCTTAATTCCCCCTTCTTACATGATTACGTCACTCCCCTTATGAACCTGACTGAACTCAAGCAAAAGCCGATTACCGATCTGCTCGAAATGGCCGAACAGATGGGCATAGAAAATATGGCCCGTTCGCGCAAGCAAGATGTGATTTTCTCCCTGTTGAAAAAGCATGCGAAAAGCGGCGAGGAAATCTCCGGTGACGGCGTGCTGGAGATTCTCCAGGACGGCTTCGGCTTCCTGCGTTCGGCTGATGCCTCCTATCTGGCCGGCCCGGATGATATCTATGTCTCGCCAAGCCAGATCCGTCGCTTCAACCTGCGTACCGGCGACACCATCGTCGGCAAGATCCGCCCGCCGAAAGAAGGCGAGCGTTACTTCGCCCTGCTGAAAGTCGACACCATCAACTTCGACCGGCCGGAAAACGCGAAGAACAAGATTCTGTTCGAAAACCTGACGCCGCTGTTCCCTAACGAGCGCCTGAAGATGGAAGCCGGCAACGGTTCCACCGAAGACCTCACCGGCCGGGTTATCGATCTCTGCGCCCCGATCGGCAAAGGCCAGCGCGGCCTGATCGTCGCTCCGCCAAAAGCGGGCAAGACCATCATGCTGCAGAACATCGCGGCGAACATCACCCGTAACAACCCCGAGTGTCACCTGATCGTCCTGCTGATCGACGAGCGCCCGGAAGAAGTGACCGAAATGCAGCGCACCGTGCGCGGCGAAGTGGTTGCCTCCACCTTCGACGAACCGCCAACCCGCCACGTGCAGGTTGCCGAAATGGTCATCGAGAAGGCCAAGCGCCTGGTTGAGCACAAGAAAGACGTGGTCATCCTGCTCGACTCCATCACCCGTCTGGCCCGTGCCTACAACACCGTGATCCCGAGCTCCGGCAAGGTCCTGACCGGTGGTGTCGATGCCCACGCCCTGGAGAAGCCGAAGCGCTTCTTCGGTGCCGCACGTAACATCGAAGAAGGCGGCTCGCTGACCATCATCGCCACCGCGCTGGTCGAAACCGGCTCGAAGATGGACGAAGTGATCTACGAAGAGTTCAAGGGCACCGGCAACATGGAGCTGCCCCTGGACCGCAAGATCGCCGAGAAGCGCGTCTTCCCGGCGATCAACATCAACCGTTCGGGTACCCGTCGCGAAGAGCTGCTGACCGCCGACGACGAGCTGCAGCGCATGTGGATCCTGCGCAAGCTGCTGCACCCTATGGATGAAGTCGCCGCCATCGAGTTCCTGGTCGACAAGCTCAAGCAGACCAAGACCAACGACGAGTTCTTCTTGTCGATGAAGCGCAAGTAAACTGTTGCGGTACGCAAGAGCCGGGGCAACCCGGCTTTTTGCTATCTGTACTTTGGCTATTCTGGCTGGCCGGGTTAGGCGATACACTTTGCACCCCGACCGGTACGGCGAATACGAGGCTTTTGCATGCAGTATCGCGATTTGCGCGACTTTATCCGTGGCCTGGAACAGCGCGGCGAACTCAAGCGCATCCAGGTTCCGATCTCTCCAGTCCTGGAAATGACCGAAGTCTGCGACCGCACCCTGCGCGCCAAAGGCCCGGCCTTGCTGTTCGAGAAACCCACGGGCTTCGACATTCCGGTGCTGGGCAACCTGTTCGGCACTCCGGAACGGGTGGCCATGGGCATGGGCGCCGAGTCGGTCAGCGAATTGCGCGAGATCGGCAAGCTGCTGGCCTTCCTCAAGGAGCCTGAGCCACCAAAAGGCCTCAAGGATGCCTGGTCGAAACTCCCAATCTTCAAGAAAGTCGTGTCCATGGCCCCCAAGGTGGTCAAGGATGCGGCGTGCCATGAAGTGGTCATCGAAGGCGACGATGTCGACCTGGGCATGTTGCCGGTGCAGCATTGCTGGCCGGGCGACGTGGCGCCTCTGATTACCTGGGGCCTCACCGTGACCCGCGGGCCGAACAAGGACCGCCAGAACCTGGGCATCTACCGCCAGCAGGTGATTGGTCGCAACAAAGTCATCATGCGCTGGCTCAGCCACCGTGGCGGCGCCCTGGACTATCGCGAATGGTGCGAGAAGCATCCGGGCCAGCCATTCCCGGTCTCCGTGGCCCTGGGCGCGGACCCGGCGACCATCCTTGGCGCAGTGACGCCGGTACCCGACACCTTGTCCGAGTACGCTTTTGCCGGCCTTCTGCGCGGCAACCGCACCGAGCTGGTCAAATGCCGTGGCAATGACCTGCAAGTGCCGGCCACTGCGGAAATCATCCTCGAAGGTGTGATTCACCCAGGCGAGATGGCCCCGGAAGGCCCGTACGGCGACCATACCGGCTACTACAACGAAGTCGACAGCTTCCCGGTTTTTACGGTCGAACGCATCACCCACCGACAGAAGCCCATCTACCACAGCACCTACACCGGCCGTCCGCCTGATGAGCCGGCGATTCTCGGTGTGGCGCTGAACGAAGTGTTCGTGCCGATCCTGCAAAAGCAGTTCCCGGAGATCACCGACTTCTACCTGCCGCCCGAGGGCTGCTCCTACCGCATGGCGGTGGTGACCATGAAGAAGCAGTATCCGGGGCATGCCAAGCGCGTCATGCTCGGTGTCTGGTCGTTTTTGCGACAGTTCATGTACACCAAGTTCGTTATCGTCACCGACGACGACATCAATGCGCGGGACTGGAATGATGTGATCTGGGCTATCACCACGCGCATGGACCCCAAGCGCGACACGGTGATGATCGACAACACCCCGATCGACTACCTGGACTTCGCCTCGCCGATCTCGGGGCTGGGATCGAAGATGGGGATGGATGCCACTCATAAGTGGCCAGGTGAAACCACTCGCGAATGGGGACGGGTCATCGTCAAGGATGAAGCTGTCACCCGGCGGATCGATGAGCTGTGGAACCAGTTGGGAATAGACTAAATGCAGGTAACCTTGCAGCCGTCCGGGGCCGTGTTGGCAATCAAGCCCGGAGAAAGGATTCTGGATGCGGCGCGCCGACTGGGCTACGACTGCCCGCAGAGCTGTCGCAATGGCAACTGCCATGTCTGCGCCGCATTGCTGGTAGAAGGCCGGGTGCGTCAAGAGGGCCATGTGCGCGATCACGGTGAGCTGTTCACCTGTATCGCCGAGCCACTGGAGGACTGCGTGTTGTTGTGGGATGGCGTGCTCGCCCTGGGCGAGTTGCCGGTACGGACACTGGCCTGTCAGCTGAGTGAGTGCGTCGAGGTCGGTGGCGACGTCTGGCGTGTGCGCCTGCGCGCGCCTGCCGGCAAGCCGCCACGCTACCACGCCGGGCAATATCTGATGATCGAGCGCGAAGGCGGTGACAAGGCCGCCTTCTCGCTGGCCTCGGCACCCCATCGTGGACGCGACCTGGAAATGCACGTGCTGGCCCGCGAGAACAGCGCCCAGCAGTTGATCGAGCAATTGCAGCGCACGCGCATGGCGCGGATCGAGATGCCCTTTGGCGATACCCACCTTGCCGAGCTGCCAGACGGGCCGCTGGTGCTGATCGCCGCCGGTACCGGCATGGCGCAGATGCACAGCCTGCTCGAGCATTGCCGGGCCCAGGGCTTCAAGCATCCGGTCCACCTCTACTGGGGGGTTCGCCGCCCTGAAGACTTCTACGAGATCGAGCACTGGGCCGAGTGGGAGCGTTTGCCTAACCTGTTCCTGCACAAGGTCGTCAGCGACTTGTGTGGCTGGGAAGGGCGCTGCGGAATGCTGCATGAAGCTGTTTGCGAAGACTTGAGCGATCTGGCGGGCGTACACGTATATGCCAGCGGTTCGCCCAATATGATCTATGCCACCCTCGATGCCCTGGTTGAAGCAGGAATGGATGCTCACCAGATGCGCGCCGATGTATTCGCTTATGCCCCGCGCGGTTGAATGACGGAATAAGGCACGCTGCAATAGCGTGCCGGGATTAATAACCGTCGTTGTGTATGCCTGGCATAAGCCACTTAATTATTGCCTGCGGTGCAAGTAACTTTCGCTACACTTGAAACAACACCCGGTTGTTTGCTCAAAGCCCCATTGCAGGGCGCTTCCGGGGCGAGGTGAGGCTTGTGTTCAATGCACAATCTGCCGTACGGTAAGTACGCGGATAACGTATTCGTTTACAGTGACTCACTTCAGTAGTTCACGAGGAATTCTGGCGGCAGCTATGTCGGCGATCGAAACTGCATCTTTGAATGTGGCCTATCCTCCGTTGCTCGACTTCGGACAGCAACTGTCCCAAGAGCAACTTAAACTTTCGGTTCATCACACCATGTCCCGTCACCGCGGCGGCCCGGTCTGGCTGTTTGCCTATGGGTCGCTGATCTGGCGCCCGGAATGCTCTGCAGCCGAGCGTCGACGCGCCAGGGTGCATGGATATCATCGCGGCCTGTACCTGTGGTCCCATGAGCACCGGGGTACCCCGGAGTGCCCGGGCCTGGTGTTCGGGCTGGACCGTGGTGGTTCCTGCAGCGGCTTCGCTTATCGCCTGCCAGACGACTGCCTCGAGGAGTCCTTGCTGGCCCTGTGGCAGCGCGAAATGCCTTACCCGGCGTATCGGCCGCACTGGCTCAATTGTCGCCTTGAGGACGGCACCAAGGTCCAGGCCTTGGGCTTCGTGCTGGAGCGGCACTTGCCGTGCTACGCCGGCAACTTGCCGGACGACTTGCTCAGCATGATTTTCGCCAACGCCAAGGGGCGCTATGGCAGCACCCGCGACTACGTCGAACAAACCCTCAATGCCCTGCGCAGCCATGCCATGCCTGATCGCAATCTGGAAGCAAGGTTCAAACGTCTATAGGAACGGGCTTGCCCCGCGATCGCAAACTGTCAGTCACTTTTGCATCGCGGGGCAAGCCCGTTCCTGTAGCTGTAATGAGAATTGTTACTTTGCCTGGAAGGCTCTGGGCCGCTACTATCGCGCCTTTAATTCACGGACAGGCAAGGCTCAGGGATGAAGTGGTTTGCGATGTTGCTAGTGATGGCGGCAGGGATGGCGCAGGCGGATATCGGGCTGGAATTTGTCCAGAAGATCATTCCGGTATACCCGGCCGAATTGCGCAAGGCGATCATCACCGGTTCCGTCAAAGTCGGTTTTCGGGTCATGGCTGACGGCTCGGTCACTGATGTGAAGGTGATTCGTAGCAGCGAGCCAGCCTTTGCCAATGCGGCCCTTGAAGCCGTTCGGCAATGGCGTTTCAAGCCCTGGACGGTAACCAAGGAAAACCCGGCGTTCCTTGATGTGCGCAACGATCTGCATTTTCGTCTGAATGACAAGAGAGAGTGGTGGGACATCTACGAGCGCGCCGGGCTGGTGCTCAAGACCTGCAAGCAGTTCAACGAGGAAGTGGCGTTGTACCGCAAGGATGAGCCGGCCCGCTCGCTCGAGGATATGGAAACCACGCTGGTGTCGGTTCGCATGATGTCGCACTTCAATGTCGATGGGGTCACCAGCTACAAAGAGTCGCGAGCCACTGCAGAATCCTTCCAGAAGGCACTGCCCGGCATCCTGCAGAAGTGCCAGGCCTTTCCAGGTATCGACTTTGTCGATGTGTGGCCTGCCGCCTTGCGCCAGCGCCTGATCCAGCGACTCTGAGGCGCCGCTGGATCGGCCAGGGTTCAGCGTGTGGTGACCACCAGTTTGCCCACGGCCCGGCGCTGAGCCAGCGTATCGATTGCCGCGCCGGCTTCTGCCAATGGGAAGGTCTGCGACACCAGCGGCTTGAGTTTGCCTTCGGCGAACCAGGCAAACAGTTGCTTGAAGTTGGTCGCATTGTCAGCGGGCTGACGCTGGGCAAAAGCGCCCCAGAACACCCCGATCACCGCCGCTCCCTTGAGCAGAGCCAGGTTCACCGGCAGCTCGGGGATGCGGCCGCTGGCAAAGCCCACCACCAGCAGCCGGCCGTTCCAGGCAATACCGCGCACCGCCTGGTCAAACAGGTCGCCACCGACCGGGTCGTAGATCACGTCGGCGCCGTTGCCGCCAGTCAGGCGCTTGATCTCGTCCTTGAGGCTGTGTTCGCTGTAGTTGATCAACTCATCGGCACCGGCCGCCCTGGCCACGGCGAGTTTCTCGGCGCTGCTGGCCGCGGCAATCACCCGCGCGCCCATGGCTTTGCCGATCTCTACCGCCGCTAGCCCCACACCGCCCGACGCACCCAGCACCAGCAGGGTTTCACCAGCCTTGAGTCGGCCACGTTGCTGCAAGGCGTGCATCGAGGTGCCGTAGGTCATGCCGAAGGCGGCAGCCTGGGTGAAGTCCATCTGCGGCGGGATAGGCAGTACGTTGTAGGCCGGCACCGCCACCTGCTCGGCAAAACTGCCCCAGCCAGTGAGCGCCATGACCCGGTCGCCGACCTTTAGATCGCTGACCTTCTCGCCCACGGCACTGACCACGCCAGCGGCCTCGCCTCCCGGAGAGAAGGGCAGCGGCGGTTGGAACTGGTACTTGCCCTCGATGATCAGGGTGTCGGGAAAATTGACCCCGGCCGCATGCACATCCAAGAGGATTTCATTGCGCTTCGGGACGGGACTGGCAACTTCTTCCAGGACCAGGTTCTGCGCCGGGCCGAGGGTTTTGCACAACACTGCTTTCATCGGGACTATTCCTTTGCGCGTAGTGGCCGATAAGTGTAGGTGGGTCAGTTGCCGGGTCAATGAGCATGGCCCGCCCTGATAAGCCGGCATAAGTCTGGGCTTGGGATTGACCGGTGCGCTGGGTATGCTGGCGCCAACTGTTTGAGGAGCGAATTCGTGAAAGCGTGGATTTTGATGGTACTGGCCCTGATGCTGCCGTTTGCGGCAACGGCCGAAGAAGCCAAGGAAGGAGTGCCGAAGGTCTCCTACATTTCCCTGACCCCACCCTTTGTCGGCAACTATGCCCTCGATGGAGGCCCGAAACTGCGGGTGTACAAGGCTGACGTGGCCCTGCGGGTCAACAGCGACGCGGCTGCCGCTGCGGTGCGTCACCATGAGCCGTTGATCCGTAACCAGCTTGTGGCACTGTTCACCCAGCAGAACCTGGAAAGCCTGAGCAACGTCGAGTCCAAGGAAAAGCTGCGCCAGGAAGCCCTCAAGCAGGTTCAGCAGGTGCTCGAAACCGAAGAAGGCAAGCCATTGGTGGATGACTTGCTGTTCAACAACCTGATCGTCCAGTAAACCGCTTAGGGCCTAGGAAGTAAGGCTGCGCCGGAAGCGCCCCAGGGCGATACCGAAAAACGCCAGGCCAATCGCGGCCAGGGCCAGCACGTCGGGCCAGACCACGCTCAACCCGGCATCACGGAACAGGATCGCGGCGCCAAGGCTGACGAAGTGGGTCGAAGGCGAGAGTTGCATGACCCACTGCAGCCATTGCGGCATGCTGTCCAGCGGCGTGCTGCCGCCCGACAGCAACAGCATCGGGATGATCACCGGGATTGCCAGCAGGCCGAATTGCGGAGTCGAGCGCGCCAGGGTAGCAAGGAAGATCCCCAGCGCCGTGCTGGCAAACAGATAGAGTGCCGTGACCGCCAGGAACAAGCCCAGGGACCCGGCCAGCGGTACGCCCAGGGCACCTTTGACCACCACCTCCAGCGATACCCAGGTGCACAGCACCACCACCAGGGCGTTGCTGCCGATCTTCGCCAGCATGATTTCCAGCGCCGTCAACGGCAGTACCAGTAGGTGGTCGAGCGTGCCGTGTTCACGTTCGCGCAGCAGAGCCGTGCCGGTCAGGACAATGGCCAGAATGGTGATGTTGTTGACGATCTGGATGACGGCAAGGAACCAGCCGCCTTCCAGGTTCGGGTTGAACAGTGCCCTTGGACTGATCAGCGCCGGACTGTTGGCAGCGGTTGAACCTGGATTGGCGTATTCGAGTAGCTCTCGCTCGAAGATTCGCCCGATGTAGCCGGCGCCCATGAAGGCCTGGCTCATCGCCGTGGCGTCGACATTGACTTGCAGCTCCGGGGAGCGCCCCGCCAGCAGGTCGCTCTGGAAATTGACCGGCACGTTGATCACGAAGGTGTACAGGCCACTGTCCATGGCGTCGTCGAGCTGGTCGTAGGCCAGGGGGACCGCAGGCTGGAACTCCGGAGGCTGGAGCGCTTCAGCCAGCTTGCGTGAAAGCTGGCTGTGATCTTCGTCCACCACTGCAACGCTGGCGTTGTGCACGCCGATGATCGAACCTGCCGCCGGCATGTAGATCGCCACACTGAAGGCATAGAGCAGGAACAGCAGCAGTACGCTGTCGTGGCGCAGGCTGGTGAGCTCCTTGAGGCCCAGGCGCAAAGTGTGTGCAAGACAGTGCATCAGACCTCCTGCTTCTTCAGCATGGCCAGGCTAAGGCCGGTAAAACCGAGGAAGAACCCCAGCAGTGCCAGGCATTGCGGCCATAGCTCACGCAGGCTCAGCGCCTTGGTGAAGGTGCCGACGGCGATGTCGAGGAAATAGCCTGCCGGGAACAACTGCCCCATCAACGCCGCGGACCCATCCAGCGAGGAGCGTGGCACGATCAGGCCCGAGAACTGGATGGTCGGCAGGCTGGTAATGATCATGGTGCCGAGGATCGCGGCAATCTGCGTGCGGGTGAACGCCGAGATCAGTAAGCCCAGGCTGGTGGTTGCCAGCAGGTACAAGAAGCCGCCCAGGGCCAGGGTCAGCGCGCTGCCTTTGAACGGCACGCCGAACAACCAGCGGTTCATGGCTACCAGTAATGCCAGGTTGACCAGGCTGATGGCCAGGTACGGCGCCTGTTTGCCGAGCAGGAACTCCAGACGGGTCAAGGGGGTTGCGTAGAAGTTGGTGATCGAGCCCAACTCTTTTTCGCGCACGATGCCCAGGGCTGTCAGCATGGCCGGGATAAAGGCCAGGATCAGCGCCATGACACCGGGGCCGATGGCGTTGACGCTGACCACGTCCTGGTTGTAGCGAAAGCGGGTTTCCAGGCGTACCGGCGATTGTCCGGGCAAGGCCTTGCTGTTCAGGGCTGCGATTTGTTCAAGGTTGGCCTGGTGTACAGCCTCGACGTAGTTGCGGCTGGTCTCGGCGCGAAAGGGCATGCCGCCATCAAGCCAGGCCGCTACCACCGGTTGCCGCCCTGCATGCAGATCGCGTCCGAAGCCTGGCGGGATCTCCAGGGCCAGCTTGATTTCCGAACGCTGCAGGCGCTTGTGCAACTGAGCCGAGTCGCGGATCGGCGGTTGCTCTTCGAAGTAGCGCGAGCCGCGGAATGCTTCCAGATAAGCCCGGCTTTGCGGGCTTTGATCCTGGTCGTAGACGGCGAAGGCGAGGTTTTCCACATCCAGCGAAATGCCGTAGCCGAAAATCACCATCATGAACAACGCACCCGCCAGGGCGAACGCAAGGCGCACTTTGTCGCGCAATAGTTCCTTGCCTTCGCGGGTGGCCACGGCAAACAGGCGCTTGATGCTGAAGCCCTGGCGCATCGCGGGTGGCGCTGCGCCAGCCGGGGCCTCGAGCTGGGCGCTGGCTTCGGGCGTTTCGCTCGCGCCTTGTGCTTGCTCCAGGCAGGTGACAAAAGCGTCTTCCAGCGTGGCGCCGGCAAACTGCTGTTGCAGGGCGGCGGGTGTGTCACAGGCCAGCACCTTGCCGGCGTGCATCAGGGAGATGCGGTCGCAGCGCAGGGCTTCGTTCATGAAGTGGGTGGACAGGAAGATGGTCACGCCCTGGTCCCGCGACAACTCGATCAGCAGGCGCCAGAAATCATCGCGGGCAGCCGGGTCGACGCCTGAAGTCGGTTCGTCGAGGATCAGCACTTCAGGCCGGTGCAGCACAGCCACCGCCAACGACAGGCGCTGGCGCAAGCCCAGGGGCAGGGCGCCGGATTGCTGGTCGGCGATCTCGCCCAGGTCGAAGCGCTCGATCAGTTCGACGATGCGCGGGGCACTCTCGGCCTTGGGCAGATCGAACAGTCGCGCGTGCAGCTCCAGGTTCTGTCGCACGCTGAGTTCGCCATACAGCGAGAAGCTCTGCGACATGAAGCCGACACGCTTGCGCGTGGCCAGGTCCTTGGCATCCACCGGACGCCCCAGCAACGTGGCGCTGCCTTCGCTGGCGGGCATCAGACCGGTGAGCACTTTCATGGTGGTGGTCTTGCCGCAACCGTTGGAGCCGAGAAAACCGAAGATCTCGCCACGGCCGATGGCAAAGCTGACCTTGTTCACTGCGGTGAAGTCGCCAAAGCGCAGGGTCAGTTCGTGCGCTTCGATGGCAATGGTGGTGTCGCCTTCGGGCCGTGGCGGAATCTGCAGCGGTTGCGCGTTGTGGGCGCCGTCGCCCTGGTAGTGGGTGAAGGCGTCATCCAACTTCCCGCTGGGGGTGACGCTGGCCAGCGTCTGGCTAAGGCCTGCGGCAATCAGCTTGCCGCGATCGAGCATCAGGCAGTGTTCGAACTGCTCGGCCTCTTCCATGTACGCGGTGGCGACCAACAAGGTCAGCTGCGGTCGCTGCTGGCGAACCTGCTCGACCAACTCCCAGAAGCGTCGACGTGACAACGGGTCTACACCGGTGGTCGGCTCATCGAGGATCAGCAAATCCGGTTCGTGAATGAGCGCGCAGCACAAACCGAGCTTCTGTTTCATGCCGCCCGACAGCTTGCCCGCCGGGCGATCGGCAAAGCGCGCAAGGTCAGTCGCCAGCAACAGGCCGTGCATGCGCTGCTCGCATTCGGCCTTGCCCAGGCCGAACAGGGTGGCGAAGAAGCGGATGTTCTCGCTGATCGAAAGCTCAGGGTAGAGGTTGCCACCCAGGCCCTGGGGCATGAAGGCGATACGTGGGTAGAGGCTGTTGCGGTGGCGCCGCTTGCGAATCGAGCCTCCCAGTACCGACAGCTCGCCGTCCTGGAGCTTTTTCACCCCGGCAATCAAGCCGAGCAGACTGGACTTGCCTGCGCCGTCAGGGCCGATCAGGCCGCAGCGGGTGCCGGCGGGCAGGTTGAACGTGATGTTCTGCAGGGCATCCAGGGAGCCGTAGCGGTGATTGATGCCCTGTGCCTCGAGCGCCAGCGCGGTCATTGCAGGTTGGCCGGCCAGTCCACGTCAGCGGTGCGTACGTAACCCGCACCGGGCATGCCCGGCTTGGCCTGCGGCACGGCGCTGGGCTCGGTCAGGCGCAGCTTGACCCGGAAGACCAGCTTCTGCCGCTCGTCGCGGGTCTCTACCTGTTTGGGCGTGAACTGGGCCTTGGCGGCGACAAAGGTGATTTTGGCCGGCAGGGACTTTTCCGGCAGGGCGTCGAGCACCACGCGGGCCTGGTCGCCTACGGTCAGGCGGCCGGTGGTAGAGGCGGGCAGATAAAGGTTCATGTACTGATCGCCCGGGTCGATCAGCATCAGCACGCGACCCCCGGCACCGAGCACTTCGCCGGGCTCGGCCAGGCGCAACTGGATAACACCATCGATGGGCGCGCGCAGGCTGCTGTCGTCGATCTCGCTGGTGAGTTGGGCAACCTGGGCCTGGGCGGCACCGATGGCCGCCTTGATCGCGGCCAGTTGTGCACGTGCTGCGACCACGGCGGAGTTGGCGGTGTCGTAGCGGGCCTGTTGTTGGTCGAGCAACTGCTGGCTGGCGTACTTGCGCTGGAAGATTTCCCGGACCCGCTTGAGTTCCTGGCTGGCCAGCAGCAATTCACTCTGGCGCAGTTGTACATTGGCCTGGGCGGCGGAGTAGTTTTCCTGGGCGCGAAGCACCTCGGCCTCGGCCTGGTTGCGCTGCGCTTCGAGGGTGCGGGTATCGATACGTGCCAGCAACTGGCCCTTGCGAACCGTGTCGCCTTCGTCGACCAGCACTTCGGCCAGGCGCCCGGGAATCTTGCTGGCGATCTGCACCTCGGTGGCCTCGAGTCGGCCGTTGCCCATGCTCAGGCCGTCGGGCAAGCGATCGTGCAGCGACTTCCAGTAGCCCAGGCCACCGGCGGCCAGTAGCAAGGCGATCAAGGCGCCGGCGAAGAGTTTCGGAGTATGTTGGCTCATCAGTCTGCATCCTGCTGCATTCACGTCGGATTGTGACGTGGCACCGTTCCTGGTGCGTTGATGTTCGTCAAATGTGCGGCAATCCTACCCGGTTTAACGCAAGGCGAGTACTGCCGCCCATTGTTCAGGGGTGACCGGCATCACCGACAGGCGACTGCCTTTTTGCACCAGGGGGAGTTCGGCGAGGGCAGCCTGCTGCTTTAGGTAGCCCAGTCCCAGGACCTTGCCGAAAGTTTCGACGTGGGCCACGTCGACGGCGCTCCAGGGGTTCTTCTCGTCGTTGGCCTTGGCGTCGAAATAATGGCTTTGTGGGTCCAGAGCGGTTGGGTCGGGGTAGGCGGCTGCACTGATACAGGCAATGCCGGCGATACCAGGCTCTGGGCAACTGGAGTGGTAGAAGAAAAACTGGTCACCCACCGCCATGCTGCGCAAAAAATTGCGTGCCTGATAGTTGCGAACCCCGTCCCAGCGGGCTTCTTTCAGGCGTGCCAGGTCCTTGATCGAGAGTTCATCGGGTTCGGATTTCATCAGCCAATAGGCCATGGATGTTGCTCCTGACAAAAAATGTAATAACCTCTTTTATCAAACCGACGGTCGGTTGGCGTCAAGGTTTGCGTGTTGCCGCAGGTTGTCGGAGAATGCGCCCATTTTAAGCTTGACGCTGCTGCAACCATTAAAAAACGTTGCTGACAACGTGATCAGTTTGCCTTAGGGGGGCAATCGATGAATCGCAAACCGGACTTGCTCTGGATTCTGGTATTTCTGTTCGGTTTGGGTGTTGTCACTACCGGTTATGCGCAAAGCCTTTGGGAACGCAAGCTCGACGCCCCTTACGAAATGCCGGTCAATCCGCAACAGCGTTAATCACTGTGCTGGCGCCTTTCAGCAAGGCGCCAGGTACCAGCCACGGTCCGAGACCGTTCCTTGCAGCGGTACGTCCCAACTGGCTTGGGCCAGCTTTTCAACCTTCTGACATTCATGGGCCAGGCCGAGCAACAACGGCTTTTTCCAGGTCTTGCGGCGTGCCTGATAGGCCAGGCTTCGATCATAGAAGCCGCCGCCCATGCCCAGTCGCCCGCCCACTTCATCAAATCCCACCAGCGGCAGCAGGATCAGGTCCAGCGCCCAGATCGGCCGTTGCCGGGCCAGGCTGATGTGCGGTTCGGGGATGCGAAAGCGGTTGGGCCGCAGCTTCTCGCCAGGCTCGATGCGCTGGAAGACCATCTTGCTCTTCGGCCAGGCGTGCAGCACCGGGAGATAGGTACGCTTGCCGCGACGCTGTGCTTCGCGCAGCAACAGGCGCGGATCGATCTCGCAGTCGTTGGGCAGGTAGAGGGCAATGTGCCGGGCACGGCGGAACAGGGGATGCTGGGCCAGCTGGCGGTACAGGCCTTGCGCGGCCTGACGTTGCTGGGCCGGGCTCAAGGCGCGACGGGCATCACGAAGCAGGCGGCGAAGTTGGGGGCGGGTTAGCAGCGCGGTGTCGGTCATGGCACGGGCGTTCCCAGAGAGGGCCGTCGCGCTGGGGCGACAGCTCGATTGCCCGCTGGATGGCGCGAGCAGAGGTAATTCAGGCTCCCCGACGAACCGCTGTCGGTGTAGCCCTTGAACCCGAAAGTTCAAGGTGGAGATTGCAGGAGGCGTTAAGGCTTTCCGTCAAGCGGACATGCACACCGGCCCCACGTGCAACCCCCGTGGTTGTGCGTATCGGCTCAGGGACATGACCGACTGGCAAGCACTCCAGGGAGTGGCGCCAGTATACTGAAACTCAACTGGATTTTGTATCCGCATCGTCGGCCAGCGCTTGGTCGACACGTTCGAGCAGGTCACGCACCTGTTCACGGGTCGCGCCACCGGCGGGCGCTTCGGGGCGTTCCTGGTTGTGCAGCAGGTCGTGGGTGATGTTCAGGGCTGCCATCACGGCAATACGGTCGGCGCCGATCACCTTGCCGCTGCTGCGGATCTCGCGCATCTTGCCATCGAGGTAGCGGGCTGCACTGACCAGGTTGCTGCGCTCTTCGGGCGGACAGATGATCGAATATTCTTTATCGAGGATCTGAACGGTGACGCTATTGCTTGAACTCATGAGTCTTGCTCCAGGGCCTTGAGCCGCGAAATCATCGATTCGACCTTACGCCGGGCGATTTCGTTTTTTTCGATGAGGTGGGCGCGCTCCTCGCGCCAGGACTTTTCCTGAGCTAATAGGAGTGCATTTTGCCGTTTTAGTTGCTCGACTCGCTCAATCAGCAGTTCGAATCGGCCCATCAGCGTTTGCAGATCGTTCTCTTGCATTGGTTGCCACTCGATTCGGTCTGGCGGGTGGTTGCCCGGATTATGCCCCGGCCTGCCCCGAGTTGGCCGCGTCGATGGTCTTGGCGCGCCTGCCGGTGCTAGGATACAAGGTCTTCATTCTAGTCATTGCGCCGTCTGGCGCCTAGTTGCCCATGCCCAATACCAATTCGCCGTACACCGCCTTCGCCACCTTGCTCACCAGCAACGGGCATCCTGTTTCCCCTGCCGAACTGCACGGGCTGTTGCTCGGACGCAGCTGTGCCGGGGCCGGCTTCGATGCCGAGGGCTGGTTGGCTGACGCCGCTCAGCTGCTCGAGGTCGAACCTTCTGACAACGTTCGTAACGCTTTGATCGGTTTGCAGGAAATGGTCAAGGGCGAACTCACCAGCGACGATATCACTGTCGTGCTGTTGTTGCCCGGCGACGAACTGCCCCTGACCGATCGTGCTACCGCTCTGGGCCAATGGTGCCAGGGCTTCATTTCCGGCTTTGGCCTGAACGCTGGCGGCAAGGAGCTGAGCACCGAAGCCAAGGAGGTGTTGCAGGACCTGGTCGCCATTTCCCAGGTTCAAGACGCCCTTGAGGAGTCCGAAGACGGCGAAAACGACTATATGGAAGTCATGGAGTACCTGCGGGTCGCTCCGCTGCTGCTGTACACGGAGCTGGCCAAGCCAGTCGAGCCTGCACCCAAACCGTCGCTGCACTGATTCTACAGAGGGACCCACCTGCCCATGAGCCATATCCCCAAGTCGGAATACGCCCGTCGACGCAAGGCGCTGATGGCGCAGATGGAGCCCAACAGCATTGCCATATTGCCTGCCGCCGCGGTTGCCATTCGCAACCGCGACGTCGAGCATGTGTATCGACAGGACAGCGACTTCCAGTACCTGAGCGGCTTTCCCGAGCCAGAGGCGGTGATCGCCCTGATCCCCGGCCGGGAGCACGGCGAATATGTGTTGTTCTGCCGCGAACGCAACCCCGAGCGTGAGCTCTGGGATGGGCTGCGCGCCGGCCAGGAAGGCGCGATCCGCGACTTCGGCGCCGACGACGCCTTTCCCATTACCGATATCGACGACATCCTGCCCGGCCTGATCGAAGGTCGCGACCGGGTCTACTCAGCCATGGGCAGCAACCCGGAGTTCGATCGTCACCTGATGGAGTGGATCAACGTGATCCGCTCCAAGGCCCGGCTCGGTGCCCAGCCGCCGAACGAGTTCGTTGCCCTGGATCATCTGCTTCACGACATGCGCCTGTATAAATCGGCGGCAGAAGTGAAAGTGATGCGCGAGGCTGCGGCAATCTCCGCTCGCGCCCATGTGCGGGCCATGCAGGCCTGTCGTGCGGGCTTGCGGGAATACAGCCTGGAAGCCGAGCTTGACTACGAATTTCGCAAGGGCGGGGCAAAGATGCCGGCCTATGGCTCGATCGTCGCTGCCGGACGCAACAGCTGCATTCTTCACTATCAGGAGAATGATGCGCTGCTCAAGGATGGCGACCTGGTGTTGATCGATGCCGGTTGCGAGATCGACTGCTACGCCAGCGATATCACCCGTACCTTCCCGGTCAGCGGGCGGTTCTCGCCGGAACAGAAAGCAATCTACGAACTGGTCCTCAAGGCCCAGGAAGCAGCGTTTGCGGTCATCGCCCCAGGCAAGCACTGGAATCACGCCCATGAGGCAACCGTGCAGGTGATTACCGAAGGGCTGGTGGAGCTTGGCCTGCTCAAGGGCACGGTCGAGGAATTGATCGAGAGCGAGGCCTACCGGGCCTTTTATATGCACCGCGCCGGGCACTGGCTGGGCATGGATGTACATGATGTCGGGGAATACAAGGTTGGCGGCCAGTGGCGCGTGCTTGAGCCCGGCATGGCGCTGACGGTGGAGCCGGGCATCTACATCGGTGCCGACAACCAGAGCGTCGCAAAGAAATGGCGCGGTATTGGTGTACGTATCGAGGATGACGTAGTGGTAACCAAGCAGGGCTGTGAAATCCTGACCTCCGGCGTGCCGAAAACGGTCGCCGAAATCGAAGCCTTGATGGCTGCAGCGCGCAGTGTCGCGGCATGAGTCGAGTGAATCTGGCGATCATCGGCGGTGGCCTGGTTGGCGCCAGCCTGGCCCTGGCTCTGCAAGCCGGTGCCAAGGCGCGTGGCTGGAGCATTCTGCTGATCGAGCCCTTCGCGCCGGGCGATACCTACCAGCCAAGTTATGACGCACGCTCCTCGGCGTTGTCCTTTGGCACCCGCCAGATCTACGAACGCCTGGGGCTTTGGCAGCAGATCAGCCGCCGCGCCGAGCCCATTCGACAGATCCAGGTTTCCGACCGTGGACGCTTTGGCGCCACGCGCCTGGATGCGCTGGAGGAGGGTGTCCCGGCCCTGGGCTATGTAGTGGAAAACGCCTGGCTCGGCCAATGCCTGTGGAAAGGCCTGGATGCCGATGTGGTCAGCTGGCGCTGCCCGGCGCAGGTTACTGCCTTGCAGGCGCTGGAAGATGGCTATCGGTTGTCGCTCGATGATGACACTACCGTCGAGTGCGACCTGGCGGTACTGGCCGATGGCGGGCGCTCGGGCTTGCGCGAGCAGTTGGGCATTCATGTCAGCCAGCGGCCATACAACCAGAGTGCACTGATCGCCAACATCACCCCGAGTGAGGCCCATTGCGGACAGGCATTCGAGCGCTTCACCGATGAAGGCCCGATGGCCTTGCTGCCCTTGCCGGAGAATCGCTGTGCGCTGGTCTGGACCCGTGCGGGGATGGATGCAAAGCGCTTGGCCGAACTGGACGAGCGCAGTTTCCTGACCGAGTTGCAGGGTGTGTTCGGCTATCGCCTGGGCACATTGCGCCAGGTCGGTGCGCGACATCTGTACCCCTTGTCGCTGATCGAGGCCCAGGAGCAGGTGCGTTCGCATCTGGTGGTGCTGGGCAATGCTGCCCACAGCCTGCACCCGATTGCGGGGCAGGGCTTCAACCTGTCGCTGCGCGATGTGCAGTCGTTGGCCGAAGCCCTGTTGGCTGGCCCGGCGATACCTGGAGATTTTGCCACCCTGCAGTCCTATCGCGAGCGCCAACGCCTGGACCAGGACCTGACGGTGGGCTTCTCCGACCGCGTTACCCGTCTGTTCGGCAATGCCCAGCCGCTGGTGGCGGCGGGGCGTAACCTGGGGTTGCTGGGGCTCGATCTGCTGCCACCGGCCAAACGCTGGTTCGCCCGTCAGGCCATGGGCCTGGGAACTCGTCCGGACCCGCGGAGCTGAGCATGAGCGACTCGCGAAAACTGGCGCGACGTGCGCGCATGCTGCGCTGGGTGCTGAATTTCTACCCGCCCTACATCGGTGCCGGTATCCGCGTGCAGAGCATCAGCCCCGACCTGCGCCAGGTAAAGGTGCGCATGGGCCTGCACTGGTTCAACCGCAACTACGTTCATACCCAGTTCGGCGGCAGCCTGTATTCGATGGTCGATCCGTTCTACATGCTGATGCTGATGGAATTGCTGGGCCGCGAGTACATCGTCTGGGACAAGGCAGCGAGCATCGACTTCATCTCACCGGGCAAAGGCCCGGTTTTTGCCGAGCTGCGCATTGATGACGCCCTGCTGACCGATATTCGCGAACACACCGCAGGCGGCAAAAAGTACCTGCCACGACTTCAGGTCGATATCCGAGACGCTGCCGGCGAGCTGGTGGCGCGGGTCGACAAAACCCTTTATGTGCGGCTCAAGCCGCAAGCGAGACAGGCTTAAGGCATGGAAATGCGCGCAGATCTGTTGATTGTCGGTGCCGGTATGGTCGGCAGCGCCCTGGCCCTGGCGTTGCAGCACAGTGGCCTGGAGATTCTCCTGCTCGACGGCAGCCCGCTGTCGATCAAACCCTTCGATGAGCAGTCCGCTTTCGAGCCGCGGGTCAGTGCCCTGTCGATGGCCAGCCAGCGGATCCTGGAGCGTGTCGGCGCCTGGCAGGGTATCAGCGAGCGACGCTTGAGCCCCTACTCGGACATGCGTGTCTGGGACGGGAGCGGTACAGGCCAGATCCATTTTTCGGCCGCCAGCGTTCACGCCGATGTGCTGGGGCATATCGTCGAGAACCGGGTGGTACAGGATGGCCTGCTGGAACGCTTGCACGACAGCGAGATCGGTCTGCTGGCCAATGCGCGCCTGGAGCAGATGCGCCGCTCGGGTGACGAGTGGCTGCTGACCCTCGCCGATGGCCGCACCTTGCGTGCGCCGGTGGTGGTCGCCGCCGACGGGGCCAACTCGGCGGTGCGCCGCCTGACCGGTTGCGAAACCCGCGAGTGGGATTACCTGCATCACGCCATCGTTACCAGCGTACGCTGCGCCAAGCCTCACCAGGCCACGGCCTGGCAGCGTTTCACCGATGACGGTCCGCTGGCGTTCCTACCGCTGCTGCGCGATGGCCAGCAAGACTGGTGCTCGATTGTATGGTCGACCACGCCGGAGCAGGCCGAGCACCTGATGAAGCTGGAAGACGACGCCTTCTGCGCCGAGCTTGAGCGCGCCTTCGAAGGCCGGCTCGGCGCGGTGCTGCAGGCCGACCCTCGAGTCTGCGTTCCCTTGCGCCAGCGCCATGCCAAGCGTTACGTGGCCGAAGGCCTGGCCCTGATCGGCGATGCTGCCCACACCATCCACCCGTTGGCCGGGCAGGGCGTCAACCTGGGTTTTCTCGATGCCGCCGTGCTGGCCGAGGAGCTGCAGCATGCCTACGAGCGTGGCGAGCGCTTGGCGGACGTACGTGTGCTCAGTCGCTACGAGCGTCGCCGCATGCCGCACAACCTGGCGCTGATGGCAGCCATGGAGGGTTTCGAGCGCCTGTTCCAGGCCGATCCGCTGCCGGTGCGCTGGTTGCGCAACAGTGGCCTCAAATGGGTGGAGCAACTGCCCGAGGCCAAGGCGCTGTTCGTTCGCCAGGCCATGGGCCTGAGTGGCGATCTGCCGGAGCTGGCACGTGCTTGAGTCTCGGTAACATCTGGTAACTCCTCCCCGGTGAGTTTGGTTGAGAAGCTAAATGGCATTAACTACCATTTGCGCCTCTAATTGAACACCGAGGACTGCACCATGTTGCCACGCAAGCACGTACTGGCCGCCCTGGCTCTGACCCTGTTGGGCGGCACTGCCCAGGCAGCGGACGAGGTGGTGGTGTATTCCTCGCGCATCGACGAGCTGATCAAGCCGGTGTTTGACGCCTACACCGCCAAGACTGGGGTCAAGGTCAAGTTCATCACCGACAAGGAAGCGCCGCTGATGCAGCGCATCAAGGCCGAAGGCAAGAACGCCACCGCCGACCTGCTGCTCACCGTCGATGCCGGCAACCTGTGGCAGGCCGAGCAGATGGGCATCCTGCAGCCGATCAAGTCCGACGTTATCGACGCCAACATTCCCAAGCAGTATCGCGCTTCGTCCCACGACTGGACAGGCCTTAGCCTGCGCGCCCGGACCATTGCCTACTCTACGGAGCGGGTCAAGCCAGAAGAGCTGAGCACCTACGAAGCCCTGGCCGACAAGAACTGGGAAGGTCGCCTGTGCCTGCGCACGGCGAAGAAGGTGTACAACCAGTCGTTGACCGCCACCCTGATCGAGACTCACGGCGAGAAGAAAACCGAGGAAATCATCAAGGGCTGGGTCAACAACCTGTCCACCGATGTGTTCTCCGATGACACCGCGTTGCTGCAGGCCATCAATGCCGGCCAGTGCGATGTCGGTATCGTCAACACCTACTACTACGGTCGCCTGCACAAGCAGGACCCGAAGCTGGCGGTCAAGCTGTTCTGGCCTAACCAGGCTGACCGCGGTGTCCACGTCAACCTGTCGGGTATCGGCCTGACCAAGTATGCCCCGCACCCGGAGGCTGCCAAGAAGCTGGTCGAGTGGATGACCGGTGAAGAAGCCCAGAAGCTCTTCGCGGATGTGAACCAGGAATTCCCGGCCAACCCGAAGGTGAAGCCATCGGAAGAAGTGGCTGCCTGGGGTTCGTTCAAGGCTGACTCCATCCCGGTGGAAATCGCGGGCAAGCGCCAGGCTGAAGCGATTCGCTTGATGGATCGGGCTGGCTGGAACTAAGCGCAAGGCTTTATCCTTCTCAAGGCCGCTCCTGCACACGCAGGAGCGGCCTTGTGCCGCACTGGGTCTTTGGACCTGATGGGATCGCGCGGCAAGTCGAGACGTCGCACCGCCGCTCCTACAATCGAGATTTGTCTTTTGGCTCACCCCGCCCAACGCCGCTGGTACCCCCTGGTTTTCGTCATTGCCGCCTTGGTCTTGCTGCCCCTGAGCGTGCTGCTGGTGTCCTGGCAGTCGGTCGACATGCAGATCTGGTCGCACCTGCTCGACACCCAGATGAGCCGCCTGTTGGGCAACACCCTGACCCTGATCGTCGGCGTCGGTGTGGGGGTCACCGTGCTGGGCGTGAGCCTGGCCTGGCTCACCAGCCTCTGCGAATTCCCCGGGCGGCGCTGGCTCGACTGGGCACTGATGCTGCCGTTTGCCATTCCGGCGTATGTGCTGGCGTTCGTTTTTGTCGGTCTGCTGGATTTTTCCGGGCCGGTGCAAACCCTGTTGCGCGAGTGGTTCGGTCCCATGCGTTTGCCACGGGTGCGCTCCACCGGTGGGGTGATCATCGTCCTGGTCCTGGTGTTCTACCCCTACGTCTACCTGCTGGCGCGCACCGCGTTCATGGCCCAGGGCAAAGGGCTGATGGAGGCGGCGCGGGTGCTGGGCCACTCGCCCTTGCAAGCCTTCTGGCGGGTGGCAATGCCCATGGCTCGCCCGGCGATCGGTGCGGGTGTCGCCCTTGCCTTGATGGAGACGCTGGCGGATTTCGGCGCCGTATCGGTGTTCAACTTCGACACTTTCACCACCGCGATCTACAAGACTTGGTACGGCTTCTTCAGCCTTTCCAGTGCGGCTCAACTTGCCAGCCTGTTGCTGTTGGTGGTGATGCTGGTGTTATACGGCGAGCGTCGTGCCCGTGGAGCGGTACGTGGCAGCAATGAGCGGCCAAGGGGCAAGGCGTTGTATCAACTGCGCGGCATCAAGGCGCTGGCCGCCAGTGGATGGTGCCTGCTGGTGTTTGCCTGCGCGTTTGTGATTCCTGTCGTGCAGTTGCTGGTGTGGTTCTGGCAGCGTGGCCGATTCGATCTCGACGAGCGCTATGGCGCGCTGATCCTGCATACCCTCTACCTGGGCGCGATGGCGGCGCTGATCACGGTGTGTGTTGCGCTGCTGCTGGCCTTTGCCCGGCGTCAGGCACCGACTGCGGCCATTGGCGCCGGCGTTGGCCTGGCCAACCTTGGTTACGCGCTACCAGGTTCGGTACTGGCTGTGTCGATCATGCTGGCGTTCAGTTACCTGGACAACCACTTGGTGGTCCCGCTCTCGAGCTGGCTGGGAGGCGCAGGCCGGCCGTTGTTGCTGGGCAGTCTGTTTGCGCTGCTGCTGGCCTATCTGGTGCGCTTCATCGCCGTGGCGTACGGGCCACTGGAAAACAGCCTGGACCGGATCCGGCCTTCGCTGCCCGAGGCCTCTCGTAGCCTGGGTGTCAGTGGTCCAAAATTGTTTTTCAAGGTGTATCTCCCATTGCTGGTCCCCGGCGCCTTGAGTGCTGCGCTGCTGGTGTTCGTCGATGTGCTCAAGGAAATGCCGGCAACCCTGCTGATGCGTCCGTTCGGCTGGGACACCCTGGCGGTGCGCGTCTTTGAAATGACCAGCGAAGGCGAGTGGGCGCGGGCGTCGTTGCCGGCGCTGACGCTGATCCTGGTCGGCCTGTTGCCGGTCATCGGCCTGATACGACGTTCAGCGCGGCACATCGGTCAAACGCGCTGAGGGTGTAAGCCTTCCAGCTTGCGGCTACAATGCGCGGCATTCGCTGCGGTCGGTCCTACAGACCCGGTAGCTGCAATGCTGCCTTCAGCCGCTAGCTTCGCCACGCCCGGAAGGAGAAACCCATGGGACAGCGTACGCCTCTTTATGACCTGCACCTGGCGCTAGGCGCCAAGATGGTCGATTTTGGCGGTTGGGACATGCCCCTGCATTACGGCTCGCAGGTCGAGGAACACCATCAGGTGCGCCGTGACTGTGGGGTATTCGATGTCTCCCATATGACCGTGATCGATGTTCAAGGCGCGCAGGCCGAAGTCTGGTTGCAGCACTTGCTGGCCAACGACGTCGGTCGATTGAACGAACCTGGCAAGGCCCTGTACAGCACCATGCTCGACGAGCAAGGTCTGGTGATCGACGACATGATTGTCTACCGCTGCGAGGAAGGTTATCGCCTGGTGGTCAACGCGTCGACCCGCGACAAGGACATGGCCTGGCTCGATGCCTGCAAAGGCAGTTACGAGGTCGAGCTCCATGAGCGCCCCGAGCTGGCCATACTTGCCATCCAGGGCCCCGAGGCCAGGGCCAAGGTCGCTGAACTGGTCAGCGCCGCACGCTCAACCCTGATCCGCGATCTCAAGCCTTTCGAAGGCCGTGCCGAAGGTGACTGGTTTATCGCTCGCACCGGCTACACCGGTGAAGACGGCCTGGAAATCATCCTGCCAGCACTGCAGGCGCCGGCGTTTTTCAACGACCTGGTCGGCGCGGGCATCGCTCCAAGCGGCCTGGGTGCACGCGACACGTTGCGCCTCGAAGCGGGCATGAATCTGTACGGCCAGGACATTGACCAGGCCCATACCCCCTTGACCTCGAACCTTGGCTGGAGCATCGCCTGGGAACCGGCTGGGCGCGATTTCATCGGTCGCAATGGTTTGCTGGCGGAAATCGAGCATGGCGTCGAGCAGAAACTCGTCGGTCTGGTGCTTGAGGAACGTGGCGTGCTGCGTGCCCATCAGGTGGTACGCGTGAACGGTATTGGCGAAGGAGAGATCACCAGTGGTAGTTTCTCCCCTACGCTGAGCAAATCGATCGCGCTGGCGCGGGTGCCGATGGCAACCGCCGATCGTGCCGAGGTGGAGATTCGCGGCAAGTGGTACCCGGTGCGGGTGGTCAAGCCGACCTTCGTGCGCCATGGCAAGATTCTGATCTGAACCTATTCTGGCGGGCTTACCGCTGACCCTATCGAGGACAACAAGATGAGCAATATCCCCGCCGACCTGCGTTTTGCCGAGAGCCACGAGTGGGCCAAGCTGGAAGCCGATGGCAGCGTGACCGTCGGCATCAGCGACCATGCCCAGGAAGCCCTGGGTGACGTGGTGTTCGTCGAGCTGGCGGAAATCGGCAAGGTGTTCGCTGCAGGTGATGCTGCCGGCGTGGTCGAGTCGGTCAAGGCAGCCTCGGATATCTACGCGCCGGTCAGCGGCGAAGTGATCGCGGTGAACGAGGCGCTGGCTGACAGCCCCGAGTCGCTGAACAGCGATCCGTATGGCAGCTGGATCTTCAAGCTCAAGCCAAGCGACAAGGCCGAACTGGACAAACTGCTCGACGCCGCCGGCTACAAAGCCGCCATCGGCGAATAGTTTTCACACAAAGCGGCAATCTCTTCCTAGACTCAATATGCCTCGACTGGTCGGGGCTTGGTCTAGGAAGAGAGAGCCGCTATGTCCCAGTCGCCGTCCCTGAGCCAACTGCACGACCCCAATCCTTTCCTGCGTCGTCACCTGGGCCCCGATGCCTCGGAGCAGCAGGCCATGCTCGAGGCCCTTGGCCTGGGCAGCCGTCGCGAACTGATCGAGCAGACCGTCCCGCCGGGAATTCGCCTGAACCGTGCGCTGGACCTGCCCGCCGCCCTGGATGAACAGGCCGCCCTGAACAAGCTCAGGGGCTACGCCGAACAGAACCAGGTATGGACCAGCCTGATCGGCATGGGCTACCACGGCACGATCACCCCAACCGTCATTCTGCGCAACGTCCTCGAGAACCCGGGCTGGTACACCGCCTACACGCCCTATCAGCCGGAAATCGCCCAGGGCCGGCTCGAAGCGCTGCTGAATTTCCAGCAAATGATCATCGACCTCACCGGGCTCGACCTGGCCAACGCCTCCTTGCTTGATGAGGCAACCGCCGCAGCCGAAGCCATGGCCCTGGCCAAGCGCATGGCCAAGTCGAAAAGCAACGTGTTCTTTGCCGACGAACACTGCCACCCGCAAACGCTCTCGGTGTTGCAGACGCGCGCCGATGGCTTTGGCTTCGAACTGGTGGTCGATTCAGTGGATAACCTCGGCAACTACCAGGTGTTCGGGGCCTTGCTGCAGTATCCCGATACCCATGGCGATATCCGCGACCTGCGCCCGCTGGTGGAGCAACTGCACAAACAGCAAGCCCTGGCCTGCGTGGCTGCCGACTTGCTGAGCCTGCTGATGTTGAGCCCGCCAGGCGAGCAGGGCGCCGATGTGGTGCTCGGCACCTCGCAGCGCTTTGGTGTTCCCATGGGCTACGGCGGACCCCACGCGGCCTACTTTGCCTGTCGCGACGAGTTCAAGCGGGCCATGCCTGGGCGCATCATCGGCGTCTCCAAGGATGCCCGGGGCAACGTGGCGCTGCGCATGGCACTGCAGACCCGCGAGCAACATATCCGCCGCGAGAAGGCCAACTCCAACATCTGCACCGCGCAAGTGCTGTTGGCCAACATTGCCGCGTTCTACGCGGTCTATCACGGCCCGCAAGGCTTGCTGCGCATTGCCCAGCGAGTACATGCGCTTACCTTCATCCTGGCCGCAGGTCTTGAGAGCAAGGGCATCAAGCGCCTCAACGAACACTTCTTCGACACCTTGACCCTGGATGTCGGCGGTAGCCAGACAGCGATCATCGAAAGCGCCGAGGCGGCGCAGATCAACTTACGCATACTGGGGCGCGGTCACCTGGGTGTCAGCCTCGACGAAACCTGCGACGAAGCCACGGTGCTGCGCCTGTTCGACATCTTCCTGGGGGCAGACCACGGCCTGGATATCGCCAGCCTCGATGCCCAGGCCCTGCCCGAGGGCATTCCCGCCGCACTGGCACGCCGCTCTGCGTTCCTTACCCACCCTGTGTTCAACCTGCATCACAGCGAAACCGAGATGCTGCGTTACCTCAAGCAACTGGAGAACAAGGACCTGGCCCTGAACCAGTCGATGATTCCACTGGGTTCCTGCACCATGAAACTCAACGCCAGTAGCGAGATGATTCCGATCACCTGGCCGGGCTTTGCCAACGTGCATCCCTTTGCCCCGCAGGCACAGGTGCAGGGCTACAAGGCCATGATCGACGAACTGGAGGCCTGGCTGTGTGCGATCACCGGGTTCGATGCCATTTGCATGCAACCCAACTCGGGCGCCCAGGGCGAGTACGCCGGGCTGATGGCTATTGCCAAGTATCACCGTAGTCGCCACCAGCCCCAGCGCGATATCTGCCTGATTCCCTCGTCGGCCCACGGCACCAACCCGGCCTCGGCGCAAATGGCGGGCATGCAGGTGGTGATCGTCGAGTGCGACGAAGCGGGCAACGTCGACCTGACCGACCTCAAGGCCAAGGCGCAGGCCGCCGGTGAGCACCTGTCGTGCCTGATGGCGACTTATCCGTCGACCCACGGGGTGTATGAGGAGGGCATCAGTGAAATCTGCGAGGTCATCCACCAGCAAGGTGGCCAGGTGTACATGGACGGGGCCAACCTCAATGCCCAGGTGGGGCTGACCCGGCCCGCCGATATCGGCGCCGATGTGTCACACATGAACCTGCACAAGACCTTTTGCATCCCCCACGGCGGCGGTGGCCCGGGCATGGGGCCGATCGGGGTCAAGGCTCATCTGGCGCCGTTCGTGGCCAGCCATCCGGTAGTGCCTGTTCCAGGGCCGGATCCGCAGAACACGGCGGTCAGTGCAGCCCCCTGGGGCAGTGCGAGCATTCTGCCGATCAGTTGGATGTACATCGCCATGATGGGCCCGCAGCTGGCGGATGCCAGCGAGGTGGCGATCCTGTCGGCCAACTACCTGGCCGAGCAACTGGGCGGGGCATTCCCGGTGCTCTACCGCGGGCGTAACGCGCGCGTCGCCCATGAGTGCATCCTAGATCTGCGGCCGTTGAAGGCGCTGACCGGGATCACCGAAGAAGATGTGGCCAAGCGTTTGATGGACTACGGCTTTCATGCGCCGACCATGTCATTCCCGGTGCCTGGCACCTTGATGGTCGAACCGACCGAAAGCGAGTCGAAGGCCGAACTGGACCGCTTCGTCGAGGCGATGCTGTGCATCCGCGCGGAAATTCGAGAAGTGCAGGACGGCAGTTGGCCGGCCGAAGACAACCCGCTCAAGCATGCGCCGCACACGCTGGCGGATGTATTGGGGGTATGGGAGCGCCCGTACAGCATTGTCCAGGGCATTGCGCCCAGCAACCATGTGCGCTTGCACAAATACTGGCCGGCAGTGAATCGGGTCGACAACGTGTTTGGTGACCGCAACCTGTTCTGTGCGTGTGTGCCGGTGGAGGACTACCGGTGATCGCGGGGCAAGTCCGCTCCAGTAGGAGCGGGCTTGCCCCGCGATGCCTCATCACTCGCCTACCGCATTCTTGGCCAGAATCGCGTTGGCCAGCTCCATATCGCTCACTTCCAGGCCAGGGTTGTCGGCCCGGACCTTGTGCATGGCCGCTTCCAGGTAAGGGCCACGGATGCTGCCTTCACTGGCAACGAAGCTGCCGGCATCGTCCTGCGCTGCAACGACCAGTTTGTGGTCCTTGAAGGTCAGGTAGGTGGAGCCGGTGGTTGCGCCGGAGGAAATGACATTGCGCCAGAACGTATCGGCCATGGCCGAACCGACAGGCAAGGACAGCAGGGCAAGGGTTGCGACTGCAAATTTGACACGCATTACGGGTGACTCCAGCTGAGTTGAACTGAGCGCTTTGATCGAATCGCCCTGCGCTAGTTCCCTGGTGCCACCCGCAGCACTTCCAGGGCTGAAGTCAGGCCCAGCGCCACCTTGTGCGTCCCGCTCTGGTGCAAGCTGCGCAGGCCATCGTCACGTGCCTGGCGACGAAGCGCAGCCACGTCTGCGTCGCCGCCGATACGGTCAGCGAACGCGGTACTGACGCAGAGCACTTCATGGATCCCCGTACGGCCGTGATAGCCGGTTTGTCGGCACTCGTTGCAGCCCCTGGCCCGGAACCCCGCCTCGTGCGCGGGTGCTGGCTGCTTGCAGGCGTTGCACAGTGTGCGCACCAGGCGCTGGGCCATCACCCCGATCAGTCCGGCCTTGATCAAGTGGGGGGCTATGCCCAGCTCCAGCAGGCGGGTAATGGCGCTGCAGGCGTCGTTGGTGTGCAGGGTAGACAGCACCAGATGGCCTGTGAGTGCGGCCTGGAACGCCACCTGGGCCGTCTCCAGGTCGCGTATCTCACCGATCATGATGATGTCCGGATCCTGGCGAAGCAGGGCGCGGGCACCTTCTGCAAAGCCCAGGTCGATGGCCGGGTGAACCTGCAGTTGATTGAACGTCGGTTCGACCATTTCGATCGGATCTTCGACCGTACACAGATTGACCTCGGGCGTAGCCAGGTACTTGAGGGTGGCGTAAAGGGTGCTGGTTTTGCCGGACCCTGTGGGGCCTGTGACCAGGATCAGGCCGTGCCGCTGGCCTACCACGCGCTGCCAAAGCGTCAGGTCGTCGCCTTCCAGGCCGAGTTGGGGGAAGTCCTGCTGCAACAGGAACGGATCGAAGATGCGCAGCACCAGTTTTTCGCCGAACGTGGTGGGCAGGGTCGACAGGCGCAGTTCGACGTCGTTGCCGGCTGTGAGTCGGGTCTTGATCCTGCCGTCCTGTGGGCGCCGCTTTTCGGCGACGTTCATGCGCCCCAGCGTTTTCAAGCGACTGACCACTGCCAGCGTAACGTCGGCGGGGAACTGGTAGATCGGGTGCATCAACCCATCGATGCGAAAGCGCAACTGGCCGTGATCGCGCCGGGGCTCGATGTGGATATCACTGGCGCGCTGGTCGAAGGCGTACTGCAAAAGCCAGTCGACGATGGTGACGACATGGGTTTCGTCATCATCGCGACGGGCCGTGTTGCCGCTAGCGCCATTGACCGAGCGGGCAAGCTCGCAGAACGCCCGGCTGAACTGGCGGATCTGTACGGGGCTGGCCAGCACGCGCTTGATCGGACGGCGCAGTACCTGTGCGAGGTCCATCTCCCAGGACCGCACAAAGGGCTGCGCGCTGGCCACCGTGACGCACTGGGCATCGGCAGCGACGGCCAGGATGCCGTGGCGCCGGGCAAAGGCGGCCGACATCAGGTCGGCTGTCGCACTCAGGTCAAGCTGCAGGGGGTCGATGTACAGATAAGGCTGCCCGGCGCGCTCTGCCAACCACAGGCACAGGGTCTCCAGGTCCAGGTGGTGGTCGGCCCTACGTGGATCGGGCAGGTGCTGGCGGGCGACAAGTTCGAGGGGGTGTTCATCCTCGGCCAGTACATGGGTGCCCAGTAGCCGGGCGCTGGCAGGGGCGATGAGCTGAGCGTCGAGCAGCTCGGCGAGCAGGCTGTCCAGGCTCAGCCAGCGATCCTGGGAGGTGGTGGTCATGTGGCGTCCTTGCCGTTGCCTGAAGGGGCACCGACAAGCCTAGCGGAGCATGGCGATTATTGAAGTCGGCCAGTGCATGGAAGCATTACAAGGCATGCGCTGGCTGCAGTCGGACGTCGTCGACACAGATCAGGTTGCGCATTTTTTGCGCAATGAGTTCCGCGCGGTGCCAGCTCAGGCCGGTAATTTCGATCTGGACTTCCAGCAGGTCGTCCTGCTGTTTCATCTGCACGGTATACGGCGTGAGAAATTGCAGGGCGAACAGGTTCAGTACGCGGCACAGGCTATCGGGTTCGGCCTCGACCTGAAGCTGGTAGCGCACGTTGCTGTGGGCGGCGCTGGCGGCCCAGACGTCTTCACGCAGCGGCGTCAGGGGGCTGTCGAAACGTTCGAGTGCGCTCATGGTGATCTCCGGAATCAATGCGGAAATTTTTACATGCGCGCGCGGGAAATTTTTCTCTATGATCGACAGATATCGGAGATCAACGAATTGAATGATTCGTAAAGTGTCGTTCAGGAGGAAAAATTATGCAGAGTGAATTAGATGCCTACGATCGACGCATCCTGGCGCTGTTGCAGGAGGATGCCTCGCTTTCCAGTGCGCAGATCGCCGAGCGAGTGGGGCTTTCACAGTCGCCGTGCTGGCGGCGCATTCAGCGCATGAAGGAGGAGGGGGTGATTCGCAGCCAGGTGACCTTGCTCGATCGCAAGAAGATCGGCCTGAACACGCAGATTTTCGCCGAGGTCAAACTCAACGCCCACGGACGTTCCAACTTCACCGAGTTCACCGAGGCAATTCGCGGCTTTCCTGAAGTGCTGGAGTGTTATGTGCTGATGGGGGCGGTGGACTTTCTGTTGCGCATTGTCACCCCGGACATCGAAGCCTACGAACGTTTCTTCTTCGAAAAGCTGTCGATGGTGCCGGGGATCCAGGAGGTCAACTCGATCGTGGCCTTGTCCGAGATCAAGTCCACGACGAGTCTGCCGCTGCTGCGCTGAGCCTTACTTGCGCAGCAAGTGCTTCCAGCCGCGGCTCTGGAACACAGCCATGGCCTGGTCTGCGCGGGCCTCGAGCACTTCGGTGCGCACATCCGCTTCCACTTCGTCGCTGATCGGCAGGTTGGCCAATTCGTGGAGCTTGTTCAATTCACCGAACAGGCGGTCCAGGTCCGGGCTCTCCAGTACCTGGCGGGCATGGTGCAGCCAGGCCAGCAGGCGCTCGATACGTGGCAGTTGCTCGGCCAGGTCTTCGGGCTGGCGGTGGTACAGCGGCAGTTGCAGGTCCTTGGCCTCGTCGGCCAGCAGTACGTTCAGCCAGTTGGCCAGCTGTGCAGCGCCCTGACGGTCGCCGCGCTTGTTGCGCTCGATGGTCCAGCCGCGGGCCAGCAGCCAGCGCGAGGTTTCCAGAGAGAACTGGCCCCAGCGGGTGTCCAGCAACTCCTCGGCGAACTGCTCGGGTGCTGCACGACGTACGTCTTCGTCGTCGTTGCCGGCCAGTACCAGCGGGCGCCAGTCTTCCAGCAGTGCGTCGAGGCTGGCGCGCAGTGTACGGGTGGTCGCACGTGGGGCAGCCTGGCCCAGGCTGCTGGCCAGGGCACGCAGTTCGCAAAGGGACTGGACCCAGTCCTGCAGCAGGCGCCAATGGCCATTGAAACGGTACTGTTCAGCCAGGCGCTGGCTGCTGCCCAGCAGTTGCCAGGCCAGGGCGGCGAAGGCGTCATCCAGCGACATTTCGGCGTTCAGCTCGGCGCCAGGCAGGCTCAGGGCGTAGCTGCTTGGGTCGAGCAGGCGGTAGCCACGTTCGGCCTTGCTGATGTCGCACGGGAACAGTGCCAGCGTGGCGGACAGCTCGGCGGCCAGTTCCAGCAACGCCTCTGGCTCGCCTTCGCGCAGTTCCAGTTCCAGCTCGCAGATTTCTTCCTTCTGCTTGCCGGCGACCACGGTGCCCAGGTCCAGAGCCGCCTCGATCACTACTTTGGCCTTGCCGCGACCCCAGGCGATTTCTGCATACTCGCGGGTGAAATCGGTGGTGAACAGCGCCTTGATGGCCTTTTTGTCGACGTCGGCCAGTTCGGCCGGCCAGCATTGCTCGTCAAGTTTCTTCAGGTCCAGCTTGGCCTTGGGCAACTGCCATTCGTGCTCGTTGCGCTGGGACAAACCGGCGACGCTCTGGCCTCGGGTCTTGAGGGTCTGGATGACCACCTCACCGTCGCGGCGCAGGCGCAGGGCAACCTTGGCGGCGGCCAGGTCACGCTCCGGCGTGTCGAAGTACTGGTTGAGCAGCTCGCGCTGTTGCCAGCCAGACTTGTTGCGCTTCTTCAGCAATGGGTGCTCGCGCAAGGCGGCGAGGGTCTCGCGGCTGACCCGCAGTTTGATTTCGGTTTCTTTATGCATTGCTGGTGATCCAGGCTCGAATGACAGGGAGCGTCGTGGGGCGCAGTGTACAGGAGTCGGCTCGTGGCGGTTTATTCCCGGTGCCCGATGGCCCTATGATGGGCCACGCCCCGTGGAGAATGCGCATGCCATTGCCATCGCTCAAAGACCAGTTCGCCGCGTTGATTGCCGCGCCTTCGGTCAGTTGTACCCAAGCTGCGCTGGACCAATCCAACCGTGCGGTGATCGACCTGCTGGCCGGTTGGCTGGATGACCTGGGTTTTACCTGCGATATCCAGCAGGTCACCCCCGGCAAGTTCAACCTGCTGGCCACCTACGGCAGCGGTCCGGGCGGGCTGGTGCTGTCCGGGCACAGCGATACCGTCCCCTACGATCCTCAATTGTGGCAAACCGATCCGCTGAAACTGACCGAGGTCGACGGCCGCTGGGTCGGCCTTGGCAGCTGCGACATGAAGGGCTTTTTCGCCCTGGTCATCGAGGCGGTGCAGCCGCTGCTGGCCCATGACTTCAAGCAACCGCTGCTGATCCTCGCCACCTGCGACGAAGAAAGCTCGATGTCGGGTGCCCGTGCATTGGCCGAGGCGGGGCGGCCATTGGGCCGGGCGGCGGTGATCGGCGAGCCGACCGGGCTCAAGCCGATTCGCCTGCACAAGGGGGTGATGATGGAGCGCATCGACATCCTCGGTCGTAGTGGCCATTCGTCGGACCCAAGCCTTGGCCACAGTGCTCTTGAGGCCATGCATCAGGTAATGGGCGAGTTGATGGGGCTACGCCGGCAATGGCAGAAAACATTCAACAACGCCCAGTTCAGCGTGCCTCAACCGACGATGAACTTCGGTTGCATTCACGGCGGGGACAACCCCAACCGAATCTGCGGCCAGTGTGCCCTGGAGTTCGACCTGCGGCCGTTGCCGGGCATGGATCCTGAAGCCCTGCGCGCCGCCATCCGGCTAAAGCTTGCACCGCTGGCCGAGCAGCACCAGGTGCAGATCGACTACGCGCCGCTGTTCCCGGAGGTGCCACCGTTCGAGCAGGCGGCCGATGCCGAACTGGTGCGGGTAGCCGAACGTCTAACCGGCCATCGGGCCGAAGCGGTAGCCTTTGGCACCGAAGCGCCTTATCTTCAGCGCCTGGGGTGCGAAACCCTGGTGCTGGGCCCGGGGGACATCGCCTGCGCCCACCAGCCGGGTGAATACCTTGAAATGTCACGCTTGCAGCCTACCGTGCGTCTATTGCGTGAGTTGATCGAACATTATTGCCTGAACCCGGTAATTGCCCGCTGAGTTCAGCCCTTTCCCCAAGGAGATTGCGCGTGACGCCAAGCCTGTTCCGACGATAACCCTTCGAGCGCTGTCTGCTTTCCCGTACTTGTCTCTCTTTTCTACAGGCTCAGTGGTTATGCCCGAATACGTCAATTGGCTGCGTCATGCTTCGCCCTACATCAATGCCCACCGCGACTGCACCTTTGTGGTCATGCTTCCTGGTGACGGGGTCGAGCACCCCAACTTCGGCAATATCGTCCACGACCTGGTCCTGCTGCACAGCCTGGGGGTTCGCCTGGTGCTGGTGCACGGCTCGCGCCCGCAGATCGAAAGCCGCCTGGCCAGCCGCGGCCTGACCCCGCACTACCATCGCGGCATGCGCATCACCGATGCCGCTACCCTGGAGTGCGTGATCGACGCGGTGGGCCATTTGCGCATCGCCATCGAGGCACGCCTGTCGATGGACATGGCCGCTTCGCCGATGCAGGGCTCTCGCCTGCGTGTCGCTGCCGGTAACCTGGTCACCGCACGGCCGATTGGCGTGCTCGAAGGGGTCGACTATCACCACACCGGTGAAGTGCGCCGGGTCGACCGCAAAGGTATCAACCGCCTGCTCGACGAGCGCTCGATCGTGCTGCTGTCACCATTGGGCTACTCGCCCACGGGCGAGATCTTCAACCTGGCCTGCGAGGATGTCGCCACCCGCGCGGCCATCGAGCTGGAGGCCGACAAGCTGCTGCTGTTCGGTGCCGAGCGCGGTCTGCTCGACGAGCAGGGGCGGCTGGTTCGCGAACTGCGTCCGCAGCAGGTGCCGGCGCACCTGCAACGCCTGGGCAGCGACTACCAGGGCGAGTTGCTCGACGCGGCGGCCGAAGCGTGCCGGGGTGGTGTGGCCCGCAGCCATATCGTCAGCTATGCCGAGGATGGCGCCCTGCTGACCGAGCTGTTCACCCGTGACGGTGGCGGTACCCTGGTGGCCCAGGAGCAGTTCGAGAAGGTGCGCGAGGCGGCGATCGAGGACGTCGGTGGCTTGCTCGACCTGATCAGCCCACTGGAGGAGCAGGGCATTCTGGTGCGTCGTTCGCGTGAGGTACTGGAGCGCGAGATCGAGCAGTTCAGTGTGGTTGAGCGCGAAGGCATGATCATCGCGTGCGCGGCGTTGTACCCGATTGCCGACTCCGAAGCCGGGGAGCTGGCGTGCCTGGCGGTGAATCCTGAGTATCGCCATGGCGGGCGCGGCGACGAGTTGCTGGAGCGCATCGAGACCCGGGCGCGGGAGATGGGGCTCAGTACGCTGTTCGTGCTGACGACGCGTACTGCCCATTGGTTCCGGGAGCGGGGTTTTGTGCCGAGCGGGGTGGAGCGGCTGCCGGCGGCGCGGGCTTCGCTGTACAACTACCAGCGTAATTCGAAGATTTTCGAGAAGAGTTTGTAGCGGGGCATTGGCTTTTCGCGGGGCAAGCCCGCTCCTACTGCCAAAAAAAACGCCGTCGTTCGACGGCGTTTTTCATTACTGGCGACAACCGCTTTTACACGGTATGCAGGTACCAGTTGTACTCAAGGTCGGAGATGGAGTGTTCGAACTCTTCCAGCTCACTTTCCTTGCAGGCCACGAAGATATCGATGTACTTCGGATCGATGTACTTGGCCAGGATCTCGCTGTCGTCCAACTCGCGCAGTGCATCACGCAGGTTGTTCGGCAGGCTCTGCTCGTTCTGCTCGTAGGAGTTGCCTTCGGTCGGCGCACCCGGCTCGACCTTGTTGGTCAGGCCATGGTGGACGCCAGCCAGCACGGCCGCCATCAGCAGGTACGGGTTGGCATCGGCACCGGCAACGCGGTGTTCGATACGCACGGCGTCCGGCGTGCCGGTTGGAACGCGCAGGGCAACGGTACGGTTGTCCAGGCCCCAGCTTGGCGAGTTGGGCACGTAGAACTGGGCACCGAAACGGCGGTACGAGTTGACGTTCGGGCACAGGAACGCCATCGACGCCGGTAGGGTCTCGAGCACACCGCCGATCGCGTGACGCAGTGCGGCGTTCTGCTCGGGATCCTCGCTGGTGAAGATGTTCTTGCCATCTTTGTCCAGCACCGAGATATGGACATGCAGACCATTACCCGCCTGGCCCGGATAGGGCTTGGCCATGAAGGTGGTGTCCATTTCATGGTCGTAGGCGATGTTCTTGATCAGTCGCTTGAGCAATACCGCGTAGTCGCAGGCCTTCATCGGGTCGGCAACGTGGTGCAGGTTGACTTCGAACTGCGCCGGGGCGCTTTCCTTGACGATGGCGTCGGCAGGAATGCCCTGCTCCTTGGCGCCTTCGAGGATGTCCTGCAGGCAGTCGACGTACTCGTCCAGGTCGTCGATCAGGTAGACCTGGGTCGACATCGGGCGTTTACCGGAGATTGGCGAGCGCGGTGGCTGTGGGCGACCGTTCACGTTCTCCTGGTCGATCAGGTAGAACTCCAGCTCGAACGCGGCGCAGATGGTCAGGCCCATCTCGTCGAACTTGCTCACGACCTGGCGCAGGACTTCCCGCGGGTCGGCGAAGAACGGCTCGCCTTCGAGTTCGTGCATGGTCATCAGCAGTTGCGCGGTAGGGCGCTTCTGCCAGGGTTCGTTGGACAGGGTGTCCGGGATTGGATAGCAGATGCGGTCGGCATCGCCGATGTCCAGGCCCAGGCCAGTGCTTTCGACCGTGGAGCCGTTGATATCCAATGCGAAGAGTGAGGCCGGCAGGTTGATGCCTTTCTCGTAAACCTTGTGGAGGCTGGTGCGCTCGATGCGCTTGCCACGCACCACACCATTCATATCTGCAATCAGAAGGTCAACGTAGAGAACCTCAGGATGTTCCTTAAGGAACGCGTTCGCTTCGTTAAGCTGAACGGCACGCGGGGGTACCGACATGATGCAACACCTTTGTTGTTAAAAATATCAATCAATGGGGGCTTGCAGGTTCAGTCAATCCGAAAGCCATGCTGAAGTCAAGCCAGCCCCATGATGCCCTAAAATGGCCTCGCAGCGGCATTTTTGCTGCAATAGAGGGCGCGAGCAAGGGCTCCTTTCGTACGGTATCGGCCGATTTGAGCGGGCCGTGTTCTATTTTTTACGGGGGTGTTGTGTAAAAAAATGAACAAGGCTAAGCTCGGTGGCAACCCATAACATCAATAATACCGGGGGTTACATGTCACGCTTGCCGACAACTGGCATCACCGTCTGCCGTTCGCAGATTGGTTTGCACGCATTCCTCGCGAGTGGCCAACGCCACGCGCCAGCGGCGTGCGCCCCGGCTGAAATAATTGACGGCTTGAGCGTCCTGCTCGCTGTCGACACCTCTTCGAACGACCTCTGCCTTCACTATAGCGGGCTCGCCAGCCTTGCGGGTAATACCCGTCGTGGTCTCCCTGCGTCTGGCTTTTGCTTTAGCTCCGAGGGGCATCCAGAATGTCTGGGACGGCCCACTCCGGGTGTCCTGACGACTGTCCAGACATTTACCTCCTGAGGTATTTATGAGTAACAACCTCGACCAGCTCACCGATTGGTTGAAAGAACACAAGATCACCGAAGTGGAGTGCTTGATCAGCGACCTCACCGGGATCACCCGTGGCAAGATTTCTCCGACCAACAAGTTCATCGCCGAAAAAGGCATGCGCCTGCCCGAGAGTGTCCTGTTGCAGACAGTTACCGGCGACTACGTCGACGATGACATCTATTACGAACTGCTGGACCCGGCCGATATCGACATGATCTGCCGCCCCGACGAGAACGCGGTGTTTCTCGTGCCATGGGCCATCGAGCCAACGGCCCAGGTGATCCATGACACCTACGACAAGCAGGGCAACCCGGTCGAGCTGTCGCCGCGCAACGTGCTCAAGAAGGTACTCAAGCTCTATGCCGACAAGGGCTGGCAGCCGATCGTGGCGCCAGAAATGGAGTTCTACCTGACCAAGCGTTGCGAAGACCCGGACTTCCCGCTGCAGCCGCCAATCGGTCGCTCGGGCCGCCCGGAAACCGGTCGCCAGTCGTTCTCCATTGAAGCTGCCAACGAATTCGACCCGCTGTTCGAGGATGTCTACGACTGGTGCGAGCTGCAGAACCTGGACCTGGACACGCTGATCCACGAAGACGGCACCGCGCAGATGGAAATCAACTTCCGTCATGGCAACGCCCTGGCCCTGGCCGACCAGATCCTGGTGTTCAAGCGGACCATGCGCGAGGCGGCCCTCAAGCACAACGTCGCCGCCACTTTCATGGCCAAGCCGATGACCGGCGAGCCGGGCAGTGCCATGCACTTGCACCAGAGCATCATCGACGTGCATACCGGCAAGAACATCTTCTCTGACGAAGATGGCCGCATGAGCGAGCTGTTCCTCAATCACGTCGGCGGCCTGCAGAAGTTCATCCCGGTCGTGTTGCCGCTGTTCGCCCCGAACGTCAACTCGTTCCGCCGATTCCTGCCCGACACCTCGGCACCGGTAAACGTCGAGTGGGGCGAAGAGAACCGTACCGTGGGCTTGCGCGTACCGGATGCCGGCCCTCAGAACCGCCGGGTCGAGAACCGTCTGCCAGGCGCCGATGCCAACCCGTACCTGGCCATTGCCGCCAGCCTGCTGTGCGGCTACATCGGCATGGTCGAAGGCATCAAGCCAAGTGCACCCGTGCAGGGCCGCGGTTATGAGCGGCGCAACCTGCGCCTGCCACTGACCATCGAGGATGCGCTGGAGCGGATGGAGAACTGCCAGGCCCTGGAGCCGTACCTGGGCAAGAAATTCATCACCGGCTACGTCGCCACCAAGCGCGCCGAACATGAAAACTTCAAACGCGTAATCAGCTCCTGGGAACGTGAGTTCCTGCTGTTTGCGGTCTGATCAACCCGGAGCCGCAGGACCGCGGCCGTCAGAAAACGGAGAAGCACATGAGTGTCAACAACCCGCAAACCCGCGAGTGGCAGGACCTGAGCCGTGATCATCACCTGGCGCCTTTCAGTGACTACAAGCAGCTGAAAGAGAAGGGCCCGCGCATCATCACAAAAGCTGAAGGTGTTCACTTGTGGGACAGCGAGGGCAACAAGATCCTCGACGGCATGGCGGGCCTGTGGTGCGTGGCTGTTGGCTACGGCCGTGAAGAGCTGGTTGAAGTGGCTGCCAAGCAGATGCGTGAGCTGCCGTACTACAACCTGTTCTTCCAGACCGCCCATCCACCGGCGCTGGAGCTGGCCAAGGCGGTCGCTGACGTAGCGCCCGAAGGCATGACTCATGTGTTCTTCACCGGCTCCGGTTCTGAAGGCAACGACACCATCCTGCGCATGGTCCGCCACTACTGGGCGATCAAGGGCAAGCCACAAAAGCAGGTGATCATCGGCCGGGTCAACGGCTACCACGGTTCGACCGTGGCCGGCGCGAGCCTGGGTGGCATGAGCGGCATGCACGCCCAGGGCGGCATGATCCCGGGCATCGTGCACATCCCGCAGCCTTACTGGTTCGGTGAAGGCGGCGACATGACCCCGGACGAGTTCGGCGTGTGGGCGGCCGAGCAACTGGAAAAGAAAATCCTCGAAGTCGGCGAAGACAATGTCGCTGCCTTTATTGCCGAGCCGATCCAGGGCGCAGGCGGGGTGATCATTCCGCCAGAAACCTACTGGCCGAAGGTCAAGGAAATCCTGGCCAAGTACGACATCCTGTTCATCGCCGACGAAGTGATCTGTGGCTTCGGGCGCACCGGCGAGTGGTTCGGCTCCGACTACTACGACCTCAAGCCGGACCTGATGACCATCGCCAAGGGACTGACCTCCGGTTACATCCCGATGGGTGGCGTGATCGTCCGTGACGAAGTGGCCAAGGTGGTCAGCGAAGGCGGCGACTTCAACCACGGCTTCACCTACTCCGGCCATCCAGTGGCAGCGGCCGTGGGCCTGGAAAACCTGCGAATCCTGCGCGACGAGAAAATTATCGAGCGCGTGCAGGAGGAAACGGCACCGTATTTGCAAAAACGTCTGCGCGAGCTGAACGATCACCCGTTGGTGGGCGAGGTGCGCGGCCTGGGCATGCTCGGTGCTATCGAACTGGTCAAGGACAAGGCCACCCGGGCCCGTTACGAAGGCCAGGGCGCCGGCATGATCTGCCGCCAGCACTGCTTCGACAACGGTCTGATCATGCGCGCGGTTGGCGACACCATGATCATTGCACCACCGCTGGTCATCAGCCGTGAAGAGATTGACGAGTTGGTTGAAAAGGCACGCAAATGCCTGGACTTGACGCTCGAAGCGCTGAAATAGCCAAGTGCTAGGCTAGCGTAATGGCATCATCGTGATTCAAGGCGCTCTTTTGTTGAAAGAGCGCCTTGGAACTTGCCAGACTAGCGACTGTTTCAGTCGCCCAGTGCTTGCGCCGTAGAGAGCCGGCCGCTGAACAGATGGCTTAATAAAAAATTCTGGAGCATTACGCATGAAGAAATTGGGCAAGACGTTGTTGGCTGTGTCCCTGATGGGCGCCATGGCCAGTGCTGTTCAGGCGGATGACAAAGTGCTGCACGTGTATAACTGGTCCGATTACATCGCACCGGATACCGTCGCCAAGTTCGAAAAGCAATCGGGCATCAAGGTGGTCTACGACGTCTTCGACAGTAACGAGACCCTCGAAGCCAAGTTGCTGGCGGGCAAGTCCGGTTACGACGTGGTCGTACCGTCCAACAACTTCCTGGCCAAGCAGATCAAGGCAGGCGTTTACCAGGAGCTGGACCGTTCCAAGTTGCCGAACTGGAAGAACCTCGACGAAGACCTGCTCAAGGCCGTCGGTGATGCCAGCGACCCGGGCAACAAATATGCCTTCCCCTATATGTGGGGCTCCATCGGTATCGGTTACAACCCTGAAAAGGTCAAGGCTGCGCTGGGCGTCGACAAGATCGACTCCTGGGACGTGGTGTTCAAGCCTGAGAACATCGAAAAGCTCAAGAGCTGCGGCGTGAGCTTCCTCGACGCCCCGACCGAGATGATCCCGGCGGCGCTGCACTACCTGGGCAAGCCGACCAACAGCACCGACAAGGCTGACCTCAAGGCTGCCGAAGAGCTGTTCCTCAAGGTTCGCCCATCGATCGCCTACTTCCACTCCTCCAAGTACATCTCGGACCTGGCCAACGGCAACATCTGCGTGGCCGTGGGTTACTCCGGTGACCTGGAGCAGTCCAAGGCCCGCGCCCACGAGGCCGGTGACAAGGTCAAGCTGGACTACATCATTCCAAAAGAAGGTGCCGGTACCTTCTACGACATGGTTGCCATTCCCAAGGATGCCGCCAACGTCGACGCCGCCTACAAGTTCATGGACTTCCTGATGCAGCCGGAAGTCATGGCCGAGATCACCAACGCCGTGCGTTTCCCTAACGGCAACAAGGCGGCTACCCCGCTGGTGGACAAGGACATCTCTGGCGATCCGAGCATCTACCCACCGGCAGATGTGAAGAAGCAGCTGTACGCAATTGCTGACCCAGGTGCCAAGGCACAGCGCGAAATCACTCGCAGCTGGACCAAGATCAAGTCGGGCAAGTAAGCACGTATTACCCCTGGGCGCGGTGTCAATCACGCCCAGGGGCTTAACAGGGCAAATTTTTTTTTGCGACAAGAGTGCATCGAAGGTAAGTTGCGCGCCGGTTTGCGTTTACGGCAGGTATTTCTGTCGTTTGCCACTGGCACTATTGTGAGGACCTCCCACTTGTCTATTTCTGTATTTCGCAAGGCCATGCTGGCTGGAGCGGGTCTGACGCTGGCGATCAGCGTCCAAGCGGCGCCCACGGTGCACATTTATAACTGGTCGGACTATATCGGTCAGACCACACTCGCAGACTTCGAGAAAGCCACCGGGATCAAACCGGTGCAGGACGTCTTCGATTCCAATGAAACCCTGGAAGGCAAGCTGCTGGCCGGCCGTACCGGCTATGACGTGGTGGTGCCGTCCAACCATTTCCTTGGCAAGCAGATCAAGGCGGGCGCGTTCCAGAAGCTCGACAAGTCGCTGCTGCCGAACTATTCGAACCTGGACCCCGAGCTGATGAAGCGCCTGGAAAAGAACGATCCGGGCAACCAGTACGCCGTGCCTTACCTGTGGGGCACCAATGGCATCGGCTATAACGTCGAGAAGGTCAAGGCTGTGCTGGGTACCGACAAGATCGACTCCTGGGCCATGCTGTTCGAGCCGGAAAACATCAAGAAACTCTCCAAGTGCGGTGTCGCCTTCCTCGACTCGGCTGACGAGATGTTGCCGGCGGTGCTCAACTACATGGGGCGCGACCCCAACAGCACCAATCCCAAGGACTACGCCGATGCCGAGAAGAAGCTGCTGGCCGTGCGTCCCTATGTGACCTACTTCCATTCCTCCAAATACATCTCCGACCTTGCCAACGGCGACATCTGCGTGGCTGCCGGTTTCTCCGGCGATGTATTCCAGGCCAAGTCCCGTGCCGAAGAAGCCGGCAAAGGCGTGGACGTGGCGTATGTGATTCCCAAGGAAGGCGGCAACCTCTGGTTCGACATGCTGGCGATCCCCAAGGATTCCACCAATGTCAAAGAGGCCCACGCCTTCATCAACTATTTGCTGCAGCCTGAGGTCATTGCCCAGGTCAGCGATTACGTCGGTTATGCCAACCCGAACCTCAAGGCTGGCGATCTGATGGACCAGAGCGTGCGAACCGACGAAGCGGTCTACCCACCGCAAGAAGTGCTGGACAAGTTGTACGTCAACTCTGAGCTACCGCCCAAAGTGCAACGTTTGATGACCCGTAGCTGGACCAAGGTCAAGTCGGGCAAGTAAATATCCAGGGTCCGTCACGGCAGGGGCGGACGCAAAAAATCTTGTTGGGAGTTCCACACATGGCAGTTGCCTCCGGTGCCTATAAAAAAGCCCTCGAGGGCGATCAGCAACCTAAACAGGTGCTGGTCAAAATCGATCGGGTTACAAAAAAGTTCGACGAAACGGTCGCCGTGGACGATGTGTCCCTGGAAATCAAGAAGGGCGAGATCTTCGCCCTGCTGGGCGGTTCCGGTTCCGGTAAATCCACGTTGCTGCGCATGCTCGCCGGCTTCGAGCGTCCGACCGAAGGCCGGATTTTCCTCGATGGTGTAGACATCACCGATATGCCGCCCTACGAGCGGCCGATCAACATGATGTTCCAGTCCTATGCGCTGTTCCCGCACATGACCGTAGCGCAGAACATCGCCTTCGGCCTGCAGCAGGACCGTATGCCCAAGGCCGAGATCGACGCCCGTGTCGGCGAGATGCTCAAGCTGGTGCACATGACCCAGTACGCCAAGCGCAAGCCGCACCAGCTCTCCGGTGGCCAGCGCCAGCGCGTGGCCCTGGCCCGTTCGCTGGCCAAGCGTCCAAAGCTGCTGCTGCTCGACGAGCCGATGGGTGCATTGGACAAGAAGCTGCGTTCGCAGATGCAGCTGGAGCTGGTGCAGATCATCGAGCGCGTGGGCGTGACCTGCGTCATGGTGACCCACGACCAGGAAGAGGCCATGACCATGGCCCAGCGCATCGCCATCATGCACCTGGGCTGGATCGCCCAGATCGGTAGCCCGATCGACGTCTACGAGACCCCCACCAGCCGCCTGGTCTGCGAGTTCATCGGCAACGTCAACCTGTTCGACGGTGAAGTGGTCGAGGACGCCGAGGGCCATGCGGTGATTGCCAGCCCAGAGCTTGAGCGCAAGATCTATGTCGGCCACGGTGTCACCACTTCGGTCGAAGACAAGCGCATCACCTACGCGCTGCGTCCGGAAAAACTGCTGGTGACCACCGAGCAACCCACCTGCGAGCACAACTGGTCGCGCGGCAAGGTCCACGACATTGCCTACCTGGGCGGCCACTCGGTGTTCTACGTCGAACTGCCTGGCGGCAAGATCGTCCAGTCGTTCGTCGCCAACGCCGAGCGCCAGGGCACCCGACCTACCTGGGACGACCAGGTATACGTCTGGTGGGAGGATGACAGCGGCGTGGTACTGCGGTCATGAACATGCGCAAGCTCAAGCGAGCCTTCAATCGAATAAAGCCCGAGGGTCGCCACGTGGTGATCGGGGTGCCATTCATCTGGCTGTTCCTGTTCTTCATGCTGCCGTTCTTCATCGTCCTGAAGATCAGCTTCGCTGAAGCGGACGTGGCGATTCCGCCGTACACCGAGATCTACAGCTACGTCGAAGACAAGGTCCAACTGGTGCTCAACCTGGCCAACTATGGCCTGTTGACCGAGGATGAACTGTACATTTCGGCCTACCTGGGTTCGTTGAAGATGGCCTTCTTCAGCACGCTGCTGTGCTTGCTGATCGGCTATCCGATGGCCTATGCCATCGCCAATGCGCGCAAGGAAACCCAGACGGTCCTGTTGCTTTTGATCATGATGCCGACCTGGACCGCGATCCTGATCCGCGTCTATGCCTGGATGGGTATTCTCAGCAACAACGGGCTGCTCAATGCCTTCCTGATGTGGCTGGGCCTGATCGACCAGCCGCTGCAGATCCTCAACACCAACCTGGCGGTGTACATCGGTGTGGTCTATTCGTACCTGCCATTCATGATCCTGCCGCTGTACGCCAACCTGGTCAAACACGACCAGAGCCTGCTCGAGGCGGCATCGGACCTGGGTTCGAGCACCTTCAACAGCTTCTGGAAAATCACCGTGCCGCTGTCGAAGAACGGCATCATCGCCGGCTGCATGCTGGTGTTCATTCCGGTGGTGGGCGAGTTCGTCATTCCTGAGCTGCTCGGCGGCCCGGAAACCCTGATGATTGGTAAGGTGTTGTGGCAAGAGTTCTTCAACAACCGCGACTGGCCGGTGGCGTCCGCCCTGGCGGTAGTGATGCTGGCGATCCTGATCGTGCCGATCCTGCTCTTCAACCGTAGTCAGGCTAAAGAGATGGAGGGCCGGGCATGAAGCGTTTCAGTTTCTCCAAGCTGATGTTGATCGTGGGCTTGCTGTTCATCTACCTGCCCATGCTGATCCTGGTGATCTACTCGTTCAACGCCTCCAAGCTGGTAACGGTCTGGGGTGGCTGGTCGGTGAAGTGGTACGTCGGCCTGCTCGACAACAGTCAGTTGATGGGCTCGGTGATGCGCTCGCTGGAGATCGCCTGCTACACCGCGGTCGCCGCCGTGGCGCTGGGCACCCTGGCGGCCTTCGTGCTGACCCGGGTGACCCGCTTCAAGGGCCGCACCCTGTTCGGTGGCCTGGTCACAGCGCCGCTGGTAATGCCCGAGGTGATCACCGGTCTGTCGCTGTTGCTGCTGTTCGTGGCCATGGCGCAGATGATCGGCTGGCCGCAGGAGCGTGGCATCGTCACCATCTGGATCGCTCACACCACGTTCTGCGCCGCTTATGTGGCGGTCGTGGTGTCGGCCCGCCTGCGTGAGCTGGACCTGTCCATCGAAGAAGCGGCCATGGACCTGGGCGCGAAACCGTGGAAGGTATTCTTCCTGATCACCATCCCGATGATTGCGCCTTCGCTGGCGGCGGGCGGCATGATGTCCTTCGCCCTGTCGCTGGATGACCTGGTACTGGCCAGCTTCGTGTCGGGCCCTGGTTCGACCACCTTGCCGATGGAAGTCTTCTCTGCCGTGCGTCTGGGCGTGAAGCCGGAAATCAACGCGGTGGCCAGCTTGATCCTGCTGTCGGTGTCGCTGGTGACCTTCATGGTCTGGTACTTCAGCCGTCGTGCTGAAGAGCGTCGTCGTCGGGCGATCCAGCAGGCTATCGAGGAGAGCGCCGCCGACTCCTGGAAACAACCGGACGTGCGTCGCGCACCGGCGCCTGTCTCGGCGTGATAGACCGCGGGGCAAGCCTGCTCCTACTTGTAGGAGCAGGCTTGCCCCGCGATTACGTTCAGTCCGGCCAATACCAGGCCGGCTCATCCAGCATCCCCTGACCCGCCACCCGGGTCTGTCCCAGTTCCTTCTGCAGCACAATCGAGTTGCAGGTCGCATCCTGTTCCAGTGCGGCCACCAATCGCCGTGCATGCGATACCACCCATACCTGGCAATGTTCGGTCGCGCGAATGATCAAGCGTGCCAACGCTGGCAGCAGGTCCGGGTGCAGGCTGGTCTCCGGTTCGTTGAGCACCATCATGGTCGGCGCCCTGGGGCTCAGCAACGCCGCCACCAGCAGCAGGAAACGCAACGTCCCATCCGACAGTTCCGCCGCCGCCAACGGCCGCAGCAGGCCTTCCTGATGGAACTGCAGATTGAACAAGCCACCGGGCACCGCATCGATGGTCAGGTGCGAGCCGGGAAAGGCATCGCCGAGGGTGGCCCACAGGGCCTGGGCATCGCCGATCTCGATGATGGTCTGCAGGGCGGCGGCCAGGTCGCGGCCGTCATGGTGCAGCACGGGGGTACGGGTACCCAGCTGGGGGCGACGCGCCGGTGCATCGCGGTCGGTACGAAAGTGATCGTAGAAGCGCCAGCCGCGAATCCGCTCGCGCAAGTGCACCACTTCCGGCGAAGAGCGCAGGTTGCCGACCTGGTCATACAGGCTGTCGTAGTCGGGGGTGTGCTGGGCCAGCACGTCCCACTGGCGTCCCTCGCGGGCACGGATCATGGCGCCCTGGCGATCCACCAGCAGGCTGGCCGGGCGATACACCGGCCCGGCCCAGATGCATTCACGCTTGATCTGCGGGTCGAGGGTAAAGCGCGAGGCGATGGGCAAGCTATGCCCCGGGAGCATGAAATGTCCGCTGGACGCTGGCAGCCCAAGACCGATGGCATAGCCGAAGTCTTCGCTGGCAAAGCCCAGGCGCAAGCGCTTGACGTCCTGGCGTGGGCCTCCTTCGACGGCCACCTCGCCACGGCTCATGCGCCGGCTGATGCGCTCGGGGCCGGCCCAGAACGTCGACTCGAGCCCCCCTTCACCGGCCAACGCATTGACCACACCGCCCTGGGCCGTTTCAGCCAGCAGGCGCAGGGCCTTGTACAAGTTGGATTTGCCGCTGCCATTGGGCCCGGTGATGACATTCAGGCGCGCCAGTGGCAGCACTAAATGATTGATCGAACGGTAGTTGGCAACCGCCAGAGTGGTGAGCATCAAGGCATCCTTGCGCGTGCGGAGGAACCTCAGTATCGCTTATTGTAAAAGCTTGAATGAATTGCGTTTGTCGCGAGCGACTAGGGGAACCCTGATCTACGCTAACACTCGCATCTCTATATCGAATTGGCACATGCAAGGAGCCTGCATGACGGTGTTGCGTCCTGTATTGATCGTCAGCCTGGGAACATTGCTCGTGCTGGGTGGATGCGGTGAGAAAAAAGCCGCCGAAGCCGAAATGCCCAGGGTCGGCGTACAACGTGTAGAACCTGCTGATTTCGCTGCTTCCGTGACGCTGACCGGCGACGTTCAGGCACGGGTGCAGACTGATCTCTCTTTCCGTGTGGGCGGCAAGATCATCTCCCGTAGCGTCGACGTGGGGGATCATGTGAAAGCCAACCAGGTGCTGGCCAAGCTCGACCCCAAAGACCTGCAGGCCAACGTCGACTCGGCCAAGGCCGAGGTGTTTGCCGCGCAGGCGCGGGTGACGCAATCGAGCGCCGCGTTCGTCCGCCAGCAGAAGCTGCTGCCCAAGGGCTATACCAGCCAGAGCGAGTACGACGCTGCCCAGGCGCAATTGCTCAGCAACCAGAGCGCCTTGAAGGCAGCCCAGGCGCAGTTGGCCAACGCCCGCGAACAACTGAGCTACACCTCCCTGCTGGCGGAGGCGGACGGGGTCATCACCGATCGCCAGGCTGAGGTCGGCCAGGTGGTGCAGGCCACGGTGCCGATCTTTGGCCTGGCCCGCGATGGCGACCGCGATGCGGTGTTCAACGTCTATGAGGCGTTGCTGTTGTCGGCTGCGCCCGACGACGCGATCACCGTGAGCCTGGTGGACAACCCCAATATCAAGGCGCAGGGCCGTGTGCGTGAGGTCACCCCGACCGTCTCGGCGCAAAGCGGTACGGTACAAGTGAAGGTGGCGCTGCGCGACGTACCTGCCGGCATGGAGCTGGGCTCGCCCGTCACCGCTACCGGCAATGTCCAGGGCAAGCCGAGTATCGAGCTGCCCTGGTCAGCCTTGACCAAGGACCTGCACGAACCTGCAGTGTGGTTGGTGGGCGAGGGCAACAAGGTCAGCTTGCAGAAGGTCAAGGTCACGCGTTATCTCACGGGCAAGATTGTCGTGGGTGAGGGGCTCAAGGAAGGTGAAACCGTGGTAGTGGCAGGGGGTCAATTGCTCAATCCAGGTATGGAAGTGGAAATCGCACCGTTCAAGGACATCGGGGTGGTGCAATGAAAGCGATGATCCTCGCCCTGGGCAGCGTCGTGTTGTTGCTCACGGGCTGTGGCAAAGAAGCTGCAGCCCCCGAGCCGGTACGGCCGGTGCTGTCGATGATTGTCCAGCCGCAGGTGCAGGCAAGCCTGGGGCGTTTTGCCGGCAGTATCCAGGCACGCTACGAGAGCACCCTGGGTTTTCGCGTGGGTGGCCGCATTGCCCGGCGTTGGGTGGATGTCGGCAGCCAGGTGAAGCCGGGCGATGTACTGGCCAGCCTCGACCCGACCGATCAACGCAACCAGTTGCGTGCAGCCGAAGGCGACCTGGCCAAGGTGCAGGCCCTGTGGATAAATGCCCAGGCCAACGCCCGTCGTCAGCAGCAATTGTTCGACCGGGGCGTAGGGGCCCAGGCACAGCTCGATATTGCCCAGACCGACCTGAAAACCACCGGGGCTTCGCTGGAACAAGCACGGGCAGCCGTCGATCAGGCTCGCGACCAGCTCAGCTATAGCGAACTGCGCACCGATCATCCCGCCGTCGTCACCAATTGGCAGGCCGAGGCCGGGCAGACCGTCAGTGCCGGCCAGGCCGTGGTGACGCTGGCGCAGCCGCAGATCAAGGAAGCGGTGATCGACCTGCCGACCTATCTGGCCGAGCAATTGACCCCTGACCTGAAATTCATGGTGGCCGCGCAGCTGGACCCGAGCATCAACACCAGTGCCACCCTGCGCGAGCTCGAGCCCCAGGCTGATGCCGCCACCCGTACCCGGCGCGCCCGCCTGACCCTGGCCAGCACACCCAGCGCTTTCCGCCTGGGCACCTCGATCAGCGTCACCTTGACCTCTGCCGTATCGCCGCGCAGCGAGTTGCCGGCATCTGCCCTGCTGGAGAGCGATGGGCAGACCCGCGTCTGGATCGTCGATCCGCAGCAAAAAACCGTGTCCACCCGTGATGTGAAGTTGCTTGAGCGTACGCCTGGCACCGTGGTGCTGACCTCCGGCGTGCAAGCTGGGGAGCGCGTGGTGACTGCAGGTGTGAACAGTCTAAAACCGGGCCAGAAGGTCATCGTCGACGAGGAAGACGCGCAATGAAAGGAAGCTTCAACCTCTCGGAATGGGCGCTGAAGCACCAATCCTTTGTCTGGTACCTGATGTTCGTCGGTTTGCTGATGGGCGTGTTCTCCTACATGAACCTGGGGCGCGAAGAAGACCCCTCGTTCACCATCAAGACCATGGTCATCCAGACCCGCTGGCCGGGCGCGACCCAGGACGAAACCCTTTACCAGGTCACCGACCGCATCGAGAAAAAGCTCGAAGAGCTGGACTCGCTCGACTATGTGAAGAGCTACACCCGCCCCGGTGAGTCGACGGTCTACGTCAATTTGCGCGACACCACCAAGGCTGAGGACATTCCGCAGATCTGGTACCAGGTGCGCAAGAAGATCCAGGACATCCGCGGCCAGTTCCCCCAGGGTATCCAGGGGCCGGCGTTCAACGACGAATTCGGTGATGTCTTCGGCTCGATCTATGCCTTTACTGCCGACGGCCTGACCATGCGTCAGTTGCGCGACTACGTCGAGCAGGTGCGTGCCGAGATCCGCGAGGTACCCAACCTGGGCAAGGTCGAGATGATCGGCACCCAGGACGAAGTGCTCTACCTGAACTTCTCCACGCGCAAACTGGCGTCCTTCGGCATCGACCAGCGTCAGGTACTGCAGGCCTTGCAAGCCCAGAACGCGGTGACCCCGGCCGGGGTCATCGAAGCGGGGCCCGAGCGGATTTCGGTGCGGACCACCGGCCAGTTCGCCTCCGAAAAAGACCTCGAGGCGGTCAACCTGCGAATCAATGACCGCTTCTTCCGCCTGGCGGACATCGCCGAGATCGAGCGGGGCTATGTCGATCCACCGGCGCCGATGTTCCGGTTCAACGGCCAGCCCGCCATCGGCCTTGCCATCGGCATGAAAGCCGGTGGCAACATCCAGGTCTTTGGTTCACTGCTGCACAAGAAGATGGAAAGCGTCACGGCCGAATTGCCAGTGGGCGTTGGCGTGCACACGGTGTCTGACCAGGCAGTGGTGGTCGAAGAGGCGGTGGGTGGCTTCACCAGCGCGCTGTTCGAGGCGGTCATCATCGTGTTGGTGGTGAGCTTCATCAGCCTCGGGGTGCGCGCCGGACTGGTGGTGGCCTGCTCGATTCCGCTGGTGTTGGCCATGGTGTTCATCTTCATGGAGTACAGCGGCATCACCATGCAGCGGATCTCGCTGGGCGCCTTGATCATTGCCCTGGGGCTGCTGGTGGACGATGCGATGATCACCGTAGAGGTGATGGTCACGCGCCTGGAGATGGGCGAGACCAAGGAGCAGGCGGCGACCTTCGCCTACACTTCGACGGCCTTCCCGATGCTCACAGGTACCTTGGTGACCGTGGCAGGCTTTGTTCCGATCGGCCTGAACGGCAGCTCCGCGGGCGAGTACACCTACACCCTGTTTGCGGTAATCGCCGCCGCCTTGCTGGTGTCGTGGGTGGTCGCGGTGCTCTTTGCCCCCGTGCTGGGCGTGCACATTCTCAGCACCAAGGTGAAGCCGCACAGCGAAGAGCCCGGTCGGCTCGGCAAGGCCTTCGAAGGCAGCCTGCTGTGGTGCATGCGCAATCGCTGGCTGACCATCATCGGTACGGTGCTGCTGTTCGTACTGGCGGTGTTCTGCATGCGCTTCGTGCAGAACCAGTTCTTCCCGGCCTCGGACCGACCGGAGATTCTCGTCGACCTCAACCTGCCGCAGAACGCCTCGATCGAGGAAACCCGCAAGGCGGTGGACAAGCTCGAAGCGACCCTCAAGGGTGACCCGGACATCGTGCGCTGGAGTACCTATATCGGCCAGGGCGCCATTCGTTTCTACCTGCCGCTCGACCAACAGCTGCAGAACCCGTACTACGCCCAGTTGGTAATCGTCAGCAAGGGCTTCGAAGAGCGCGAGGGGTTGATGACGCGCTTGAAACAGCGCCTGCGTGAAGACTTCGTGGGCGTGGGCACCAACGTCCAGTCGCTGGAGATGGGCCCGCCGGTGGGACGCCCGATCCAGTACCGGGTCAGTGGCAAGGAGATCGACGAAGTGCGCAAGCACTCCATTGCCCTGGCATCGCTGCTCGATCGCAATGAGCACATCGGCGAAATGATTTACGACTGGAACGAGCCGGGCAAAGTGCTGCGGGTCGAGATCGCCCAGGACAAGGCGCGTCAGCTTGGCTTGTCGTCCGAGGATGTGGCGCAGGTGATGAACAGCATCGTTACCGGCGCACCGATTACCGAGGTCAACGACAACATCTACCTGATCGATGTGGTTGCCCGCGCCGAGGACTCCGAACGGGGTTCGCCGCAGACCCTGCAGAACCTGCAGATCGTCACCCCCAACGGTACGTCGATCCCGCTGCTGGCGTTCGCCACGGTGCGTTACGAACTGGAGCAGCCGCTGGTGTGGCGTCGCGACCGCAAGCCGACCATCACCATCAAGGCCTCGGTGCGCGGTGACATCCAGCCGACCGACCTGGTGGCCGAGCTCAAGCCGCAGATCGACGACTTCGCCAGCAAGCTGCCGGTTGGCTACTACGTGGAAACCGGCGGTACCGTGGAAGAAAGCGGCAAGGCCCAGGGGCCGATCGCCAAAGTCATTCCGCTGATGCTGTTCCTGATGGGCACCTTCCTGATGATCCAGCTGCAGAGTGTGCAGAAGCTGTTCCTGGTGATCAGCGTGGCGCCCCTGGGGTTGATCGGGGTCGTGCTGGCGCTGGTGCCGACGGGGACGCCCATGGGCTTTGTGGCGATCCTCGGCATCCTTGCGCTGATCGGCATCATCATCCGCAACTCGGTGATTCTCGTGACCCAGATCGACGAGTACGAAGCCCAGGGCTTCTCGCCCTGGGCGGCGGTGCTCCAGGCGACCAACCACCGTCGTCGGCCCATCCTGCTGACGGCAGCGGCGGCGAGCCTGGGGATGATCCCGATTGCCCGGGAAGTGTTCTGGGGACCGATGGCCTACGCCATGATTGGCGGGATCATCGTTGCCACCCTGCTGACCCTGCTGTTCCTGCCGGCGCTGTACGTGGCCTGGTACAAGATCCGCGAGCCGCAGCAGGCTTGATGTGAAACGCATCGCTGGCAAGCCAGTGCCCACAAGGGCCGGCATGTAGGAACGGGCTTGCCCCGCGATGCTTTCAGCGCTTGTTCAAGCCCTTGGCCAAGCGATCGCCACCCAGTTGGATCAGCGCCACCAACGCCACCAGCATGACGATCACTGTCAGCATGATCTGGCTGTCGAAGCGCTGATACCCATAGCGGTAGGCGATGTCGCCCAGCCCACCCGCGCCAATCGCGCCGGCCATGGCCGACGAGTTGATCATGGTCACCAGGGTGATGGTAAAGCCGCCGACGATACCTGGCAGCGCCTCGGGCAGCAGGACGTGCCAGACGATGTGCCAACGGCGGCACCCCATGGCCTGGGCCGCTTCGATCAGGCCATGGTCGACCTCACGCAGGCTGACTTCGGCGATGCGGGCGAAGAAAGGGGTGGCTGCGATGGTCAGCGGCACCACGGCCGCCCAGACGCCATAGGTAGTGCCCACGATCAGGCGGGTGAAGGGGATCAGCGCGACCATCAGGATCAAGAACGGAATCGAGCGGAACAAATTGACGAACGCCCCCAGCACCCGGTTCAACGTGGGTGCTTCGAAGATGCCTCCCTTGCCGCTGGTAACCAGGATCACTGCCAGCGGTATGCCGGCGAGCAAGGCGATCAGCGATGACACACCCACCATCAGCAGGGTGTCGAGCACGCCCTGAATCAATCGATCAGTCCACATAACCCAATACCTCCACCTGCGTGGCCCACGCCCGGGCGCGTTCGATGACCTGTTCATGGCTGTGCGGCGAATTCGCCACCGACACCACCAGTTGCCCCAGCGGCCGTCCCTGGATGGGCTCGATCCCGCCCTGCAGCAGGCTGATGCGGCCCCCCAGGTGATTGAACAATGTGGATAGCTCCGGCGCCTGGCGTTCGCTGCCGCTGATCTTGAGGTTCAGCACCAGCGCCGACCCAGGGCTGGCTGCCTGTGCCTGCAGGCGCGATTGCAGGGCGGCTGGCAATGCTGGCTGCAAGGGTGCGAGCAGGGTCTTGCTGACCTCATGCTGCGGATTGCCAAACACTTGCCACACCGCGCCCTGTTCGACGATGCGCCCGCGTTCGAGCACCACCACCCGCTGGCAGATGTCACGGATCACCGCCATCTCGTGGGTGATCAGGACGATGGTCAGCCCCAGGCGCCGGTTGATGTCGCGCAGTAGCTCGAGAATCGACGCTGTGGTTTCCGGATCGAGCGCCGAGGTGGCTTCATCGCACAGCAGGATGTCCGGGTCATGCACCAGCGCCCGGGCGATGCCGACGCGCTGCTTCTGCCCGCCAGACAACTGCGCCGGATACACCTGATGCTTTTCCTCCAGACCCACCAGCTCCAGCAGCTCGGCCACCTTGCGCTGACGTTCGGCCTTGGGCACGCCAGCCACCTTGAGCGGCAGTTCGACGTTCTGCCAGACCGTCTTGGCCGACATCAGGTTGAAGTGCTGGAAGATCATGCCGATGCGTCGGCGCAGGCGTACCAGATGGTCTTCATCGAACTCGCCGATGTCGACCTGATCGATCAGCACCCGGCCGCTGCTCGGTTGTTCAAGGCGGTTGATGGTGCGGATCAGCGACGACTTGCCCGCGCCGCTGCGGCCGATGATGCCGAAGATTTCGCCGCGCTGGATGTTCAGGTCGATGCCTTCCAGCGCCGGGCTCGATTGGCCGGGGTAAGTCTTGGCTAGGCCTAGAAAGCGTACATGAGCGTTGCCCAGCTCCGGGCGCAAGGCCCGTTGCTGGGCGCATTGCAACGGTTCGAAGGTTTGCCTCTGTTGTGCAAGCGGGGTGGTGGCAGCGCTCATCTCAGCTCTCCCAGCCGGGTTGGTAGAGCTTGCCGTGGGCCTTCTCCAGCGCGGCGCGAACGGCAGGCGAGTGCTGGTAGATATCGATGAACCTGGCCAGGCGCGGATCGCTCTTCGATTGCGGGCGGATCACGAACTGGATCACGTATTCCTTGTGGTCCAGGCCGTCGAACAGCAGTGCGGAGGTCGCATCGAATGTCTTGGCCAGGCGGATGTAGGCCGGGTAGCCCTGGACCAGGTCGGCATCGTCATAGGCGCGCACCAGTTGCACGGCTTCTACCTGGAGGATCTTCAGCTGTTTGGGATTGGCGACGATGTCTTCTTCGGTGGCCTTGTAGCCAACCCCCGGCTTGAGGGTGATCAGGCCTGCCTTGGCCAGCAGCTGCAGGCCGCGACCGCTGTTGATCGGGTCATTGGCGATGGCCACGCTGGCGCCCTGGGGCAGCGCGTCGAAGCTTTTGTACTTTTTCGAATAGAGGCCGACGTTGTTGATGATCCCCGGCGCGTAGGGCTCCAGGTCGAAACCGGCGGCAGCCTTGGCGTTTTCCAGGAAGGGAATGTGCTGGAAGTAGTTCACGTCGATGTCGCCGCTGGCCAGGCTCACGTTCGGCGCGATCCAGTCGCTGAACTCGATCAGCTCGACTGGCAGCCCCTGTTTTTTCGCCTCATCGACGGCGGCTTCCAGCGGGATGGAAAAGGCGGCCGTGGTGCCGACTTTCAACGGTTCTTCGCCGGCCTGGGCCGTGCTGAACAGGCCGAGGGCCAGGGCGAGGGCCGCGACAGGGCGGACAAGGAAGGTCTTAAGCATGCTGTGGCGCTCCGGTCGGGGTGGTGTGGCGATAGCTGGCGCCGGGGTGGTCGGCGGGCAGGTGGGGTTGTTGGCTGGCGAAGAGTTTTTCGCGCAGGCTGCCGGGTTCGTAGGCGGTCTTGTAGGCGCCGCGACGTTGCAGTTCGGGGATCACCAGGTCGATGAAGTCGACGTAGCTTTCCGGGGTGACGGTGCGGGTCAGGTTGAAGCCGTCCAGGCCGGTTTCCTCGATCCAGCTTTCCAGCTCGTCGGCAACCTGGGTGGGCGAGCCCACCAAAGTGATGTAGCGCCCGCCCAGGGCGTGCTGGTCGAGCAGTTTGCGACGGGTCCAGTCGTTGTTCTGCAGGGCCTTGGTCGCGGACTGGATGGCATTGCTCTTGACGTACTGGATCGGCTCGTCCAGTTCATAGGCGGAAAAGTCGATGCCGGTGGAGCTGGAAAAGTGCGCAACACCCGCCTCGGGGCTGGCATAGCGCAGGTACTCGGCATGCTTGGCCCGGGCTTGCTCCTCGGTGCGGGCGACGATCACGGTCAGGCCCATGAACACTTTGATCGCTTGCGGATCACGTCCCGCCGCGACGGCGGCGGCACGCACCTTGTCGACCTGGGCGCGAGTCGCCTGCCTGGTCTGGCCGCTGATGAACACGCACTCGGCATGATGACCGGCAAAGCCCAGGCCGCGCTCGGAACTGCCGGCCTGGAACAGCACCGGGGTACGTTGCGGCGAAGGCTCGCACAGGTGATACCCCTCGACCCGGTAGAACTCGCCCTGATGCTGCACCTTGTGCACTTTGTCTGGCCTGGCGTAGACCCGTTGCTGGCGGTCGTTGAGCACGGCGCCATCTTCCCAGCTGCCTTCGAGCAGTTTGTACAGCACCTGCATGTACTCATCGGCCTGGTCGTAGCGGCGGTCGTGCTCGGCCTGTTGTTCCAGGCCCATGGCCCGGGCGGCGCTGTCCAGGTAGCCGGTGACGATGTTCCAGCCCACGCGGCCGCGGCTCAGGTGGTCGAGCGTGGAGAGCTTGCGGGCGAACAGGTAGGGCGCCTCATAGGTCAGGTTGGCCGTCAGGCCGAAGCCCAGGTGACGGGTCACCGCGGCCATGGCCGAGACCAGCAGCAATGGGTCGTTGACCGGCAGCTGGATCGACTCCTTGAGCGGTACATCCACCGCGTTCTGGTACACGTCATAGACCCCGACGATGTCGGCGATGAACAGCCCGTCGAACAGGCCGCGCTCAAGCAACTGCGCAAGCTCCGTCCAGTATTCGAGGGTCTTGTACTGAGTGGAGGTGTCCCGGGGGTGGGTCCACAGACCGTGGTTGATGTGCCCGATGCAGTTCATGTTGAAGGCATTGAGCAGGATCTTTTTCTTGGCCATCAGATGGTCCCCCGCAGCGGTGGGTTTTCATCGTTGAGGTAATAGTTGCCGATGGCGTGGTACTTCCAGCGCACCGGATCGTGCAGGGTGTGTACGCGCGCGTTGCGCCAGTGACGGTCCAGGCCGTGCTCGGCCAGGGTGGCCTGGCTGCCTGCCAGCTCGAACAAGGTGCTGCCGGCGGCCAGGGAGATCTCGGTACTGATCGCCCGGGCTTCGGCCACGGCGATGGAAGCGGCGGCCACGCTGCTGGCGTCGGGCTCGGCCTGGGCCCGGTCAAGGAATTCGCCGGCGCGTTCGAGCAGCGCCTCGGCGGCGTGCAGGCGGATCGCCAGATGGCCGAAGGACTTCAGGGTCAAGGGGTCTTCGCTGGCCTTGTCAATGCCGGAGTCGATCCATGGCCGGGTGCGGGTGCGCACGAACTGCAGGGCGTCCTCATAGGCGGCGCGGGCGATGCCGGTGTCGATGGCGGCATGAAGGATCTGCGCCAGCGGACCGACCGTGGTCGGGCGTTCGAAGGCGCTCTGGAAGGGCACCACGTCATCGGCGGCAACCGACACATTGTCGAACAGCACCGAACCGCTGCCGGTGGTGCGTTGGCCGAAGCCGCTCCAGTCGTCGATCACCTTGAGCCCGGCGCTGTCGGCGGGCACGAAGGCCAGTTGTTGAACGCCGTGCTCATCGACCACCGAGGTAGGGATGCGCTGGGCGTAGAGGGCACCGGTGGCGTAGAACTTGCGCCCGTTGATGCGGTAGCCGTCGCCTTCGCGGGTCAGCGCCGTGGTGCGGTCGTGGGCGGTCTTGGTACCCAGTTCGGCCAGGGCATTGCCAAAGCGTTTGCCGGCCAGTACCTCGGCATAGAGGCGCTGTTGTTGCGCAGCGCTGCCGTTCACTCGCAGCACTTCAAGGGCGTAGAAATGGTTCTGCGGGATCTGGCCCAGCGAGGCATCGGCCTGTGCGATGCGGGCGATCACCTTGGCCAGGGTGACGCTGGAAACACCCGCGCCGCCAAAGGCCTTGGGAACGCTGATGGCCCACAGGCCGGAGCGCGAGAACAGTGCAAGTTCCGGGTGCGGCAGGCGACGTTCGCGGTCGCGCAGGATGCTGTCACGGCGCAGTTCGCCGGCCAGTTGCTCGGCAACGTCCAACGCCTGGGCGTCAGTGTGGATCACCGCGACGTTTTCGTGCGGTTGTGGGAGAAGGCTCATAACAGGGCTCCAGTGGTCTGGTCAGATCCAGGCGTGCCGCGCAGGCAAGGTACCGTTGAGGTGATAGGCGCCGACGGCGTGGTATTTCCAGCGCACCGGGTCGTGAAGGGTATGCACCCGGGCATTGCGCCAGTGTCGGTCGAGGTTGAACTCGGCGAGGGTGGCGCGGCTGCCGGCGAGTTCGAACAGCTTCTCGCTTGCCTGCAGGGCGATCTCGGTGGTCAGCACCTTGGCTTCTGCCACGGCAATCGAGGCACGGGCTGCGGCAGTGGCATCCAGCGGGCCCGCGTCGACTTCATCGAGGGTACGTGCAGCCTTGGCCAACAGGGCCTGGGCGGCGTGCAGTTCAAGCTGCAGGCGACCGATGTCGGCGATCACGTAGAGGTCGTCGCTGGCGCGCTCGACCTTGGCGTCGATCCAGGGGCGGGCTCGCTCGCGGACGAACGCGATGGTCTCGGTCACGGCCGCCTCGGCAATGCCGGCGTCGATGGCGGCCTGGATCAATTGCGAAACCGCGCCCTGGATGTTCGGCACCTCGCTCTGGCGCCAGATGTCGACGACAAGATCGTTGTCGACCTGTACCTGATCCAGTAGCACTGTACCGCTGGCCGTGGTGCGCTGGCCGAAACCGGACCAGTCATCGACGATACGCAGCCCGGGTGTTCCACGGCGAACGAAGGCCATCACCGGGCGGCCCTCATCGTTCAGTGCCTTGACGGCCACCCAGTGCGCGAACAGGGCGCCGGTCGAATAGAACTTCTGCCCATCGATCACCGATTGATCGCCTTTTCGGGTGATCCGGGCCTTGAGCTCCAGGGTGTTCTTGCTGCCGCGTTCGGGGCCGGCGTTGCCGATGCGCCAGCCGTCGAGCACCGACTTGAACAGCAGGTCTTTCTGCCGGTCGCTGGCGGCGCCTTTGAGCAGTTGCAGGATGCCGAACTGGTTTTGGGGAATTTGCCCCAGCGCCGGGTCAGCGGCGCTGATGATGCGAAACACCTCGGCGAGGGTGACAAACGACACCTGGGCTCCGCCATGGGCGTGGGGAATGGAAATACTGCCCAGGCCACTGCGGGTGAACTGCTCGACTTCTGCCCAGGGCAGCTTGCGCTGCTGGTCGCGGCGGGCAGCCTGGCTGCGGGCGGCTTCGGCCAGCTCATGGGCGGCCTGCAGGGCCTCGGCGTCATTGCGCAGCACCTTGGCTGGCAAAAGCAGGGGGGCGCTGTCCAGATCACTGTGGACATGGGTGGTTGCCAGACTGGACATCAGTACTGCTCCTTGGCTGCACTCAATGCCCTGGCGTTACGCACTGGGGTGATTGTGTTCCTGACCATACCTTACCTCACGTATTGGAAAGGTCGGCGCGAGGGCGCCGACGAGAATGCGCTGGTCCGGTGGTCCGGTTCATATACCCTAATGGTGTATAAAAATTAAATAAACTAACTTTTAGGAATATAGATAGAAGTGTTGCTGCCGCCCGGGCCAGAGCAGCAGGCGGCAGCGAGGAGGCGCGAGGGGAGGGGCTCAGTAACCGGTGTTCTGGGTGCCGAGGAACTTGCCGAGGAACTGGCGGGTACGTTCTTCACGGGGGTGGGCAAACAGCGCCTTGGCCTCACCCTGTTCGACGATCACGCCCTTGTCGAAAAAGATCACCCGGTTGGCAACGTCGCGGGCAAAGCTCATTTCGTGGGTGACGATGATCATGGTGCGGTTCTCTTCGGCAAGGCCGCGGATGGTGGCCAGCACTTCACCGACCAGCTCGGGGTCCAGGGCCGAGGTCGGTTCGTCGAACAGAATCACCTCCGGCTCCATGGCCAGGGCCCGGGCAATGGCCACCCGTTGTTGCTGGCCCCCCGAAAGCTTGCGTGGGTAGGCATCTTCCTTGCCAGCGAGGCCCACCTTGGCGAGCAGCTTTCGCCCCAGCGCCACGGCTTGCTCGTGCGGGGTCTTCTTGACCACCAGCGGCCCTTCGATAACGTTCTCCAGTGCCGTGCGATGGGGGAACAAGTTGAAGTTCTGGAACACGAAGCCGACCTGCTGGCGCAGCTTGCGGATCAGCCCTTGCTGCTGGCCTAGCGGGCGGTTGGCGTCGATTTGCACATCGCCGACCTGGATGCGCCCGCTGCTGGGGGTTTCCAGCAGGTTCAGGCAGCGCAGGAAGGTGGTCTTGCCGGAGCCGCTGGGGCCGATGATGGCGATCACCTCGCCGGCCTCGACCTTCAGGCTGATGTCGTTCAGCACGGTCTGGCCGTTGAACTGCTTGCTCAGTCGGTCTACCACGATCATGCCTCAGGACTCCTGGTCGTGCCGGTTGACCCGCGCTTCCAGACGGTTCTGAAAGTGCGCGAGAACGCTGGCCAGCACCCAGTAGATGAGGGCGGCGGCAAGGTACATGGTGAAGATTTCGAAGGTGCGGGCGGTGATCAGCTGCGCTTGGCGGAACAGCTCCGGCACCTGGATGGTGGCCGCCAGGGCGGTGTCCTTGACCAGCGAAATGAAGCTGTTGCCAAGCGGCGGCAAGGCGGTGCGCGCCGCCTGCGGCAGGATCGCCCGGCGCATTGCCTGGCCACGGGTCATGCCGATACTGGCGGCGGCCTCCCACTGGCCACGGTCGATGGAGCCAATGGCAGCACGCAGGATTTCACAGGCGTAGGCGGCCATGTTCAGCGAGAAGCCGATCAGCGCTGCGGGTAACGGGTCGAGCTCAAGGCCCAGTTGCGGCAGGCCGTAGTAGATCATGAACAGCTGCACCAGCAGCGGCGTGCCGCGAAAGAACGACACGTAGACCCGTGCTGTCCAGCTCAGCAGCTTGAACGACGACAAGCGCATCAGCGCCAGGCCAAAGCCCAGCAGCAGGCCGAAGAACATCCCGCCCAGGCTGAGAATTACCGTGTAGTACGCGCCCTTGAGCAGAAAGGGCACGCTATCGAGGGCAAGCTGCAGACTGTCTTCGATCATTTAGTCACGTCGGCGCCGAAGTACTTCTCGGACAGCTTGGCCAGGGTGCCGTCGGCGCGCAGCTTGTCCAGTGCCTTGTTGATGGCGTCGAGCAGTTCGGGCTCGCCCTTGCGCAGGGCAATACCGGACTCCAGGCGCGAGAAGGCGTCGCCTGCCACCGCCGTGTCCTGGGCTTTCTTCGCGTATTCCAGGGCGGCGAGGCGATCGATCAGGATCGCGTCGATACGGCCCACGCGCAGGTCCTGGAACTTGCTCGGGTCATCGTCATAGGTGCGCACGACCGCCTCGGGCACGGCTGATTTCACCCACTGCTCGTAGTTGGTACCCAGGCCTACACCGACCTTTTTGCCGGCAAGGTCAGCGGCGCTCTTGATCGAGCCTTCGTTCTTCTTCAGGGTCAGCGCCTGGATACCGGAAACGGTATAGGGCTCGGAGAAGTCGTACTTTTTCTTGCGCTCGTCCGAGATGGTCACTTGATTGATCACCACGTCCAGACGCTTGGACTCGAGGGCAGCGAGGATGCCGTCCCATTTGGTCGGTTGCAGCTTGGCCTTGACCCCCAGCTCCTTGGCCAGTGCCTCCGACAGCTCCACTTCGAAGCCGGCCAGCTTGCCGTCGGCGTCGACGAAGCTGAAGGGTGGGTAGGTGCCCTCCAGGCCGACGCTGATCACACCCTTGTCCTTGATGGTCTTCAACTGCTCGCCGGCGACGGCCTGGCCGAGCAGGGTGGCGCCCAGCAGCAGGGCAACGCCTGCATTGAGAATCTGTTTACCGATTACTGTCATGACGAAGCCCCAATGTTGTTGTGTAGTGGGAGACGACAATAGGGTGAAGCCATATAGACTTAAAAATAATATAAATTTATTTTCTTATATTATTTATCTATAAGTTGTTCAGCTGTTCCAGACCTCAGGGTAGGCGAATAATGCCGGAGCCCCACCGGTATGCAGGAAAATCAGCGGGCCGTCATCGAATCGCTGGCGGGCGATGCCATCGAGCAACCCGGCCATGGCCTTGCCGGTGTACACCGGATCGAGCAACAGACCTTCCTGGCTGGCCAGCAGGCGAATGGCGGCCAGGGTGCCGGCATTCGGCTCGCCATAGCGGGGAGCGAAATACTCGTCCCAGAGTTCGACATGAAAGCTGCCGGGCAACTGCACGCCGAGCAGTTCGGCGGTGCGTTCGGCCAGACCCTGCACCTTGGGTCGCTGGTCTTCATCGCTGCGCGATACGGTCACCCCGATCACGGGCAGCTGAGGTATGGCCTCTGCCAGCGCCAGGCCGAGGCCGCTGTGGGTGCCGGCGCTGCCGGAGGCCAGGACCACACCGGCAAACGTCTCGCCGATCTGTTCGATCTGGCTCGCCAGCTCAAGGCCTGCGCGTACATAGCCCAGGGCGCCGAGGGGGTTGGAGCCGCCAATGGGTACCAGGTAGGGTTTGCGGCCGCTGGCGTGCAGGCGCACTGCCAGGGCCTGGAGTTGATCGTCGGCGTTGTCCAGGTTGTCGACCAGCTCGACCTTGGTATCGAACAGGTCGAGCAGCAGGCGGTTGCCGTTCTGCTGGTAATTGAGCGAGTCGGTGCCGATGGGGTTTTCCAGCAGTGCCACGCAGCCCAGGCCCAGGCGGGCGGCCAATGCCGCGGTCTGGCGCACATGGTTGGACTGGATCGCGCCGGCCGTAACCAGCGTGTCGGCGCCCTTGCTCAAGGCGTCGGCGGCCAGGTATTCGAGCTTGCGCAGCTTGTTGCCACCCAGGGCCAGCGGGGTGCAGTCATCGCGCTTTATGTAGATGTCGCGGCCAACCCAGGCCGAGAGGCGGTGCAGCTTTTCCAGCGCGGTGGGCGCGCCTAGCAGGTCCAGACGATTGAAGCGGGCGAGCTGTCGGTCGATCATGGCAACACATCTGCGAGGGAAAATCCGACTATAGGCAGCACCGGGCCAAGGGGCAACTCCACGCCTTATGCCGGCTTTATTGCGATCTGGAATAAAGGGTTATTTTTTCCATCCTGCTCATTTGCCGTAAAGTGGCCGCCTATCAGGCGGCCTTCCAATCCAGCAACCGCCGCCGTGGCAGGAGACGTAACCGTGAGCGAAAACGCGCAAACAGGGCATTGGCAATTGCAGGGCATCGTCGCCGGCTTGCGTACTGCCCGGGACAAATGGCGCAGCAGCAATGGTCGTAGCAGTGGTGAGCAGGGTGGCCGCGAACTGCCGTCGCGCGAAGCCATGCGGCACATCCTCGAGCAACTGTGCGGGGCGCTGTTCCCGATGCGCCTGGGGCCAGTGGACCTGCGCGAGGAGAGCGAAGACTTTTATGTCGGGCATACCCTCGACTCGGCGCTAACCGCCTTGCTGGCCCAGGCTCGCCTGGAGCTTCGCTATGTTGCTCGCCACGGCAAGTGCAACACGGCCGATGTCGACGCCAAGGCCCTGAGCCTGATCCAGGGCTTCGCCGCGGCGTTGCCGGGCCTGCGCAGCATCCTCGACACCGATGTGCTGGCAGCCTTCCACGGCGATCCGGCGGCGCGCAGTGTCGATGAAGTGCTGCTGTGCTACCCGGGGATCCTTGCGGTGATCCATCACCGCCTGGCGCATCACCTGTACCGCGCAGGCCTGCCGTTGTTGGCGCGGATCAGTTCGGAGCTGGCGCATTCGGCCACGGGTATCGACATCCACCCGGGGGCGCAGATCGGCCAGAGCTTCTTCATCGACCACGGTACCGGTGTGGTGATCGGCGAGACAGCTATCATCGGTGAGCGGGTGCGCATCTACCAGGCCGTGACCCTGGGCGCCAAGCGCTTCCCGGCTGACGAAGACGGCCAGCTGCAAAAGGGCCATCCGCGCCACCCGATCGTCGAGGATGACGTGGTGATTTATGCAGGCGCCACTATTCTGGGACGTATCACCATCGGCAAGGGCTCGACCATCGGCGGCAACGTCTGGCTGACCCGCAGCGTGGCCCCGGGCAGCAACCTGACCCAGGCCAACCTGCAGCATGATGACGGAACGCAGAAGTAGGGTTTCAGGCCTTTTCACGAGGCGAACCCGCTCCTACGGATTGTGGTTGTAGGAGCGGGCTTGCCCCGCGATGGGTCGCATTGCGGACCCCATCCATGTTTAACTTGAACGCTTGTTCAAGTTAAAACGGTGGTCCGCTGCCGGCGTTCAAAAGGAGGAAACCCTTTGCTGAACCCGTTCAATCCAAGCCTTTCCCCTCATTTCGAGGTGCGCGTCAAATGAGTGCACCGAGTCCCCTGGCCAGCGGCAAGATCCGCATGAATCCGCCGGTTTTCTATTTCGCGGCGAGCTTTATCCTTCTTTTCGCACTGGCTGTTATCAGCAATCCGCAAGCCGCGGGCGAGTGGTTGCTGGCGGCGCAGAACTGGGCGGCCAACACGGTCGGCTGGTACTACATGCTGGCCATGACCCTGTACCTGGTCTTCGTGGTGGTCACCGCCTTGTCTGGCTACGGCAAGATCAAGCTCGGTGCCGACCACGACGAGCCCGAGTTCAGCTACCTGTCGTGGGCCGGCATGTTGTTCGCGGCCGGTATCAGCATCACGTTGTTCTTCTTCTGCGTCTCCGAACCCCTGACCCATATGCTCCAGCCGCCCCAGGGCGAGGCTGGCACGGCCGAAGCCGGGCGCCAGGCGATGCAGCTGCTGTTTTTGCACTGGGGCCTGCATGGCTGGGGCGTGTTCGCCTTCGTCGGCATGGCCCTGGCGTATTTCGCCTACCGCCACAACCTGCCGTTGGCCCTGCGTTCGGCGCTCTACCCGCTGATCGGCAAGCGGATCAACGGGCCGATCGGTTATGCAGTGGATGGCTTCGGCATTATTGCCACGGTGTTCGGCCTGGGCGCCGACATGGGCTTTGGTGTGTTGCACCTGAACTCGGGCCTGGACTACCTGTTCGGCATCCCGCATACCCAATGGGTGCAGGTGGCGTTGATCACCCTGATGATGGGCGCGGCCGTGGCGGTTGCCGTGGCTGGCGTCGAGAAGGGCGTGCGGGTGATGTCCGACATCAACATGGTCCTGGCTTGTGCGCTGTTGCTGTTCGTGCTGTTCGCCGGGCCTACCCAGCACCTGTTCAACACCCTGATCCAGAACCTGGGCGACTACCTGGGCGCCTTGCCGCGCAAGAGCTTCGATGTGTACGCCTACAATGAAGCCAGTGACTGGCTGGGTGGCTGGACCGTGTTCTACTGGGCCTGGTGGATTGCCTGGGCGCCGTTTGTCGGCTTGTTCATCGCGCGGATTTCCCGTGGCCGGACCATCCGCGAATTCGTTTTCGGCGTACTGCTGATTCCTCTGGGCTTCACCCTGGCGTGGATGTCGATCTTCGGCAACAGCGCCATGTCCCAGGTGCTCGATCACGGCATGACCGCGCTGGGCCAATCGGCGCTCGACAACCCGTCGATGACCCTCTACCTGCTGCTCGAAACCTACCCCTGGAGCAAGGTGGTGATTGCCGTCACGGTGTTCATCAGCTTTGTATTCTTCGTCACCTCGGCCGACTCCGGCACGGTGGTGTTGTCGACCCTCTCTGCCCGTGGCGGCAGTGCCGATGAAGACGGTCCCAACTGGTTGCGGGTGTTCTGGGGCGTGATGACGGCGCTGGTGACCAGCGGCCTGTTGTTCGCCGGCAGTATCGACTCGTTGAAGTCGGCCGTGGTGCTGACCTCGCTGCCGTTCTCGGTGATTCTGCTGGCCATGATGTGGGGGCTGCACAAGGCGTTCTACCTGGAGTCGCAGCGCCAGATCGCGCAGATGCATTCGCTCGCACCCTTTGCCAACTCGCGTCGCGGACGCGGTGGCTGGCGCCAGCGCTTGAGCCAGGCCGTGCACTTTCCGTCACGCGATGAGGTGTACCGCTTCATGGATGACGTGGTGCGCCCGGCGATTGCCGAGGTGACCGAGGTGTTCGTCGAGAAGGGCCTGAACGTCATCACCCAGGAAGACCCGAGCCACGACAACGTCAGCCTGAAGATCGGCCATGGCGAAGAGCAGCCGTTCATCTACCAGGTACAGATGCGCGGGTATTTCACCCCGTCGTTCGCCCTGGGGGGGTTGGGTACCCAGGAGTTGAAGAATCGTCGCTACTACCGCGCCGAGGTGCACCTGAGCGAAGGCAGCCAGGACTATGACCTGGTCGGCTACAGCAAGGAGCAGATCATCAACGACATCCTCGACCAGTACGAGCGGCACATGCAGTTCCTGCATCTGGTGCGTTAGTACAGCAATCGCGGGGCAAGCCCGCTCCTGTGGGAGTGGGGGGGCCTCGCGATGGTGTCAGAAGGGGGCATCGCCCAGAATCGTCGCCCGGTGCATCACCCGCCGCTGCGGTCGATAGTCGTCCACCGCGTAGTGCTGCGTCACGCGGTTGTCCCAGAACGCCACGTCGTTTTCCTGCCAGCGCCAGCGAATGGTGAACTCCGGGCGGGTGGCGTGAGCGAACAGCAGCTTGAGAATCGCTTCGCTTTCTGCCTCGCTCAATTCATTGATCCGCGTGGTGAAGCCTTCATTGACGAACAGCGACTTGCGCCCGCTGACCGGGTGCGTGCGAATCACCGGGTGCGACAGCGCAGGGTTGTTGTGCCGCGCCGCTTCCCAGCGGGCCAGGTCTTCAGGCGTGCTGCCAAAGCGCTCGAGTGGGAAGGACTTGGTGAAGTCGTGGGTCGCCGTCAGGCCGTCCAGCAGCTGTTGCAAAGGTCCGGACAATGCTTCGAATGCCGCAATGCCACTGGCCCACAAAGTGTCGCCACCGTAGGCCGGCAGTTGCTTGGCGGCGAGCACGGCGCCCAGTGCCGGAGTCGGCAGGAAGGTCACGTCGGTGTGCCACACGGCGTTGTCGCGCACATCGGTTACCGCGGTGTCGAGGACCAGCACCTGCGGGGTTTCCGGCACGTTGGGGTAGATCGGGTGAATATGCAGGTCGCCAAAGTGCGCGGCGAATTCCGCCTGCTGCCGTGGGTTGATCGGCTGGTCACGAAAGAACAGCACTTGATGGGTGAGCAGGGCGTGCTCGATGGCGTCACGCTGTTCGCCGCTGATCGGGCGGCTCAGGTCGATACCGCTGATCTGGGCGCCGAGGGCAGGGCTGAGCGGGATAATGGTCAGGCTCATGTGGGTTCTCGATTGGTCTTCAATGACTCTGGCCATGCCAGGGCACCAGTTTGCGTTGCAGGGCCCGCAGGCTCATTTCCAGGGCGAAGGCGATCAGCGCGATCACCAGGATGCCCAGCACCACCACGTCGGTCACCAGGAACTGCGCCGCCGACTGGACCATGAAGCCCAGGCCGCTGGTGGCGGCGATCAGCTCGGCGGCAACCAGGGTCGACCAGCCCACACCCAGGCCGATGCGCACCCCGGTGAGGATGTCGGGCAGGGCGCTGGGCAGGATCACATGGCGAACCAGCTGCGCCCGCGAGGCGCCCAACGACTGCGCTGCGCGCAGCTTGCTCGGGTCGACCGTGCGCACGCCGGTGGCCGTGGCAATGGCGATGGGAGCAAAGATGGCGAGGTATATAAGCAGCACTTTCGACAGCTCGCCGATACCGCACCAGATCACGATCAAGGGCAGGTAGGCCAGTGGTGGAATCGGGCGGTAGAACTCGATCAAGGGGTCGAGGATGCCGCGGGCAATCCGGTTGTGGCCGATGGCGATGCCAATCGGGATCGCGGTGACAATGGCGGCACCCAGGGCCAGGCCGATGCGCCCCAGACTTGCGCCCAGGTGCTGCCAGAGGGTGGACTCCATGTAGCCTTGGGTCAGCAGCAGCCAGGCCTTGGCCAGCACCGCGCCGGGAGATGGCAGGAACAGCGGTTCGATCCATTCGGCGGCGGTCACCGCCCACCACAGCAGCAGCAGGCTGGCCAGGGTGATGCCGCTGATCCAGCGGGTACTCAAGCGCCGTGGCTGGGCTTTGATCGGGCTCGGTGCGTGGTGATGAGGTGCGAGCACTTCCAGGCTGTTCATGCGAACTCCTGCCGCACGGCGGCGCTGCGTTGGGAAAAGACCCGGGCCAATACGTGCTCGCGGGTTTCGATAAAGCGTGGATCGGACTTGATCGACCGGGCGGACTCGCCGGCGGCATAACGCTGGCCGAAGTCCAGCTGCAGGCGCTCGACGATCTGCCCGGGATTGGGCGCCAGGAGGATCAGGTCGGTAGCCAGGAACACCGCCTCTTCAATGTCGTGGGTGATCAGGAAAACCGGCTTGGCCGTGCGTTGCCACACCTGTAGCAGCAGCTCCTGCATCTGTTCACGAGTAAAGGCATCCAGCGCGCCGAACGGCTCATCCATCAACAACACCCGTGGGTCGGCGGCCAATGCGCGGGCCAGGCCCACGCGCTGCTTCTGGCCGCCGGACAATTGCCAGACTCGCCGCTCGGCGAAGTCGTTCAGGTCAACCAGTGCCAGCATCTCCCGGGCCTTGCGTTCGCGCTCGATCCGCGGCACACCGGCCAGTGCCAGGCCGAAGGCGACATTGGCCAATACGTTCTGCCAGGGCAGCAGGGCATCGTCCTGGAACACCACGCCGCGTTCGGCACCGGGACCTTGTACTGGAGCACCATCGAGGGTGATACGGCCTGCGCTGGGCGTGACGAATCCTGCGATCAGGTTCAGCAGCGAGGTCTTGCCACTGCCGGAGGGGCCCAGGGCCACCAGCAATTGCCGGGGCCCGAGGCTCAGGTTGATGTCGGTCAGCACCGGTACGGCTGCGCCGGGGTACTGTGCGCTGATGCGCTCCAGCTCAAGCAATGCCATGACAAGCTCCAGGGCAATGGTGGTTTGGTGTGGTGTGGCGTAGGAGCGGGCTTGCCCCGCGGTTCGATGTGACTGAACGATCGCTATCGCGGGGCAAGTCCGCTCCTACTGCACGAACCGCGCGCTGACAAAGGGCGCGTAGTCCGGCAGGACGGCGTCGACCTTGCCCTGCGCCTTGAGGAAGGTGGCGGTATCGGTAATGGCCTGGGTGGTGGGTGCGCCCAGGGCTGCCACCTGGTCGGCGGCCAGTGGGTATACGTTGCCTTGCAGCAAGCCCGGGATATCGCCGGCCTTGGCACCGGACAGCTTGACCAGCTTGTCGACGTTGCTCGAGTTGGCCAGCCATGCTTGCGGGTCCTTGCGGTAATCGGCGTAGGCGCCCAGGGTCACGGTGGCGAAGGCCTTGACGATGTCCGGGTACTTGGCAGCAAAGTCCTTGCGCACGATCCACGCGTCGAAGGTCGGAGCCCCTTTCTGGGCCAGTTCGCCAGAGGTGATCAGCACTTTGCCGGTCTCCTTGGCGACACCTAGGGCAGGGTCCCATACGTAGGTGGCATCAATGTCGCCGCGCTTCCAGGCTGCGATGATCGCCGGTGGCGCCAGGTTGAGGATCTGCACCTTGGACGGGTCGATGTTCCACTGCTTGAGCGCAGCCAGCAGGCTGTAATGGCCGGTCGATACGAACGGCACGGCGATTTTCTTGCCGATCAGGTCCTGGGGCGAGTTGATGTTGGCGCCGTTGCGGGCCACCAGGGCTTCGGCCGCGCCGATCTGGGTGGCGATCAGGAAGGTTTCCACCGGCAGCTTGCGGCTGGCTGCGGCCGCCAATGGGCTGGAGCCGAGATAACCGATCTGCACGTCGCCGGAGGCCACGGCGGTGATCACATCGGCCCCGCTGTCGAATTTGCGCCAGTCGATGCTGGCCTTGCTGGCTTTTTCGTAGTCGCCGTTGACCTGGGCGACTTTCGCCGGGTCTACGGTGGTCTGGTAAGCCACGGTCAGATCGGCCGCCTGAACCAACCAGCTGGCGCCGGCCAGGGTCAGGGCAGCAAACAGGCGCAGTGGGGCATGCAGGGTCATGGTGAACTCCTTCTCAGGCGGTGGTGGAGGTGCGAGAGAAGAAAGGCTAAATGATCTAAGAAAGTTAAAATAAATAACTTTTTAGAATTAGCTTAGGAGTCATTTGATTTAAGGTTGTTGGGGGCCGGAGGGCAGCACTCAGGAAGGTAGATCTAAAAAGACCATATGTTATAACTTTTGGGAATTAAAAAAATTCTGGACACAACCGGCCAAGAAAAATTCGGAATATATTCCAGAATAGTCTGAAAAATTCTGAAATAAGGCTTTTTGGATTTATAGGATTGTTATTATCCTTGAGCCAATGGGCTGGCGCATTAGACCAAAGTAGTGAAATGAATAGTTACGATTGACTTGACGGTCACGCTTTGGTGCTAATCGCCAATCGACAACGAGCAGGACTTCAGATCTTGCCGTAAGCGAAACACAAAAATTAGAAATCAGAGGAGCAAAACATGTACAAGTCGACCTTGGCAATCGCCGTGGCCGTAGGGGTTCTGGCCCAACAGGCAGGTGCCGCCGGTTTCGTTGAAGACAGCAAGCTGTCGCTCAGCTCCCGCACCATGTACTTCAACAACGACAACCGTGACGGCGGCGCTGACAACCGTGAATCCGGCCAGGGTTTCAAAGTCGACTACATTTCGGGCTTCACCGAAGGTACCGTTGGTTTTGGTGTTGATGCACAAGCATTGTGGGGTATCCACCTGGACGGTGGCCGCGGCCACCACCCGGACAACAGCAGCTTCTTCCCAAGCGACACTGATGGTTCGGCCTCGAGCCAGTGGGCTCGTTTCGGTGCCAACGCCAAGGCGCGCTTCTCCAAGACCGAAGCTCACTTCGGTAGCGCCCTGGCGCCTAACCTGCCGATCCTGGTTGCCAACGATGGTCGCCTGCTGCCACAAACCTTTGAAGGCGGCACCATCCAGTCCAAGGAAATCGACAACCTCACCCTCAACGCGGGTCAGCTGACCCACGCCATGGGCCGTGCCTCGAGCAACCGTACTGGCCTGTCGGTCGCCGGTGCTTCCCAGGACAGCAACAAGTTCCAGTTCGCCGGTGGCGACTGGAAGGTCACCAAAGACCTGACCCTGCAGTACTACTACTCGAACCTGGAAGACTTCTACAAACAGCACTTCCTGGGCCTGGTACACGTTCTGCCGATCGCTGAAGACCAGTCGTTCAAGACCGACATCCGCTACTTCGACAGCAGCAGCGATGGCAAGAACGGTGAAACCGGCTACGCCTTCAACAACAACGGTGGCTATGCCAAGAACGCTGGCGAGGTCGACAACAAGACCTGGAGCGCCATGTTCACCTACTCCCTGGGTGGCCATGCCTTCCTGCTGGGTCACCAGCAGATCGGTGATGACGGTGGTTTCGTCTGGTTGAACCAGGGTAGCGTGGTTGACGGCAATGGCCGCAACGAAGGCGCCGCTGGCTCGAGCTTCTACCTGTTCACCGATAGCATGATCAACCAATTTGCCCGTGCCGGTGAAAACACCACCTTCGGTCAGTACTCCTATGACTTCGCCCGCCTGGGTGTTCCTGGTCTGAAGACCTCGATCTCCTACCTGCGTGGTGATGACATTCGTAGCAACCGTGGTGGTAGCGACTACAGCGAGTGGGAGCGCGACGCCCGGATCGACTACGTGATCCAGGAAGGTACCCTCAAGGGCCTGGGCGCCAGCCTGCGTCACGGTGTGTACCGCGGCGGCAGCAGCGAAGCCAGCGCCGACCAGGATCAGACCCGTCTGATCTTCAACTACACTTACAGCTTCATGTAAGTACGGTTGAAAAGAGAAGCCTCGCCTTGGTGCGAGGCTTTTTTTTGTGTGCGCCAGGCATGGCGCGTTGCGCGTAAGCGCAACCCGCTTGGCTGTGGTGGCCAAGCGGGTGACTTGGAGGTGAAAGTCCTCTACACACCCGGCAAGGGGGAAGTGTTAGCCGGAGGCAAGGGTGTCGCGGGTGACCGCGAATCTGAAGGAAGCCCGAGGCAAAATGCTGGCCTGACGAACAGGAAGCGGATAGAGGCGGCACAGCGGGGTGAGGTGGCACAAATCGCCAAAGCCCAATACTTGCACGGAACGCTGTGACGTAGATCCGACAGGCATAAGCAGGAAGGTCGCGCGAATTACCCTGGGAGATCTGTACGTTTGCCATTGTGCTACCGCGCGTCGAAAGGCGACGGGATGAGCGTGCAGAAGTCAGCCGAAGCCGTAGTAAGTGGCGGTTAACCGCGCCACCAAGGGCCGAACAGGTTATGCCGCCAGTAGGCGTCGCCGTCTCGTTGGTAACCGTAATGCAGAAATTTCCCACAGCGGAAACTGTCATCCCGAGCTCCGGCCAGAAGCCGAGGGTAACGCCTGACAGTGCAAAGGTATCGACGGCGTCCGTGACGTGGACGAACGCGGAGCCGGACACGCTGATGGAGCGGGTGCTTGCACCGGCCAACCTCAGACGTGCGTATCAACGCGTGGTCAGCAACAAGGGAGCACCGGGTGCCGATGGCATGACGGTTGCTGACTTGGCGGGCTACGTGAGACAGTATTGGCCAACCCTCAAGGCCAGGTTACTGGCCGGTGAATACCAGCCCCAAGCAGTGCGAGCGGTTGAAATTCCCAAGCCGCAGGGCGGCACACGGCAACTGGGAATCCCCAGCGTCGTGGATCGCCTGATCCAGCAAGCACTGCAGCAGCAGCTCACACCTATCTTCGACCCACTGTTCTCGGACTACAGCTATGGTTTTCGTCCGGGCAGAAGTACGCATCAAGCCATCGAGATGGCTCGTGCTCATGTGACAGCGGGACACCGCTGGTGCGTGGAACTCGATCTGGAGAAGTTTTTCGATCGGGTCAATCACGACATCCTCATGGCCTGCATCGAACGTCGGATCAAAGACAAGTGCGTACTCAGGCTTATCCGCCGCTACCTTGAAGCCGGGATCATGTCGGGCGGTGTCGTCAGCCCACGGCAGGAGGGGACGCCGCAAGGCGGCCCGCTTTCGCCGTTGCTGTCGAACATCCTGCTCGACGAACTCGACCGCGAGCTGGAGCGACGGGGCCATCGCTTCGTACGTTATGCCGATGATGCGAACATCTATGTACGCAGTCCCCGGGCCGGCGAACGGGTGTTGGTCAGCGTCGAGCGCTTCCTGAGAGAACGTCTGAAGCTGACGGTGAACAGGAAGAAAAGCCAAGTGGCAAGGGCGTGGAAGTGCGACTACCTAGGCTATGGGATAAGCTGGCACCAGCAGCCAAGGCTGCGCGTGGCAAGGATGAGCCTAGACCGCTTACGCGACCGGCTCAGAATGCTGCTGCGCAGCGTACGGGCTCGCAAAATGGCGACTGTCATCGAGCGGATCAACCCCGTCCTGAGAGGCTGGGCTAGCTACTTCAAGCTCAGCCAGAGCAAGCGGCCGCTTGAGGAACTGGATGGTTGGGTCAGGCACAAACTCCGCTGCGTCATCTGGCGTCAATGGAAGCAGCCTCCCACGAGGCTGAGAAACTTGATGCGCCTGGGGTTGAGCGAGGAGCGTGCCAACAAGTCAGCCTTCAATGGCCGAGGTCCATGGTGGAATTCGGGAGCGCAACATATGAACTACGCGCTGCCAAAGAAACTGTGGGACCGGCTCGGGCTGGTCTCGATACTGGATACGATTAACCGGCTTAGCCGCGTAACCTGAACCGCCGTGTACGGAACCGTACGCACGGTGGTGTGAGAGGACGGCGGGTGTGAATCCGCCTCCTACTCGATCTGCGCCTATATAGATTTAAAGGTTATAAATAAATCGATATTTATTCTTTTTAATTTCTATTGGTTGCAGGCACAGTGAACCCATAACGAACCCAGCCAAGGAGCCGCACCATGAGCCTCAGACTCGGCGATATCGCCCCCGACTTCGAACAGGAATCCAGCGCCGGCACGATCCGTTTCCATGAATGGCTGGGCAACAGCTGGGGCGTACTGTTCTCGCATCCTGCCGACTTCACCCCGGTGTGCACTACCGAGCTGGGCTTTACCGCCAAGCTCAAGGAGCAGTTCGCCGAGCGTGGCGTCAAGGCGATTGCCCTGTCGGTCGACCCAGTGGATTCCCACCACCGCTGGATCGACGACATCAACGAAACCCAGAACACCGTGGTCAACTTCCCGATCCTGGCCGATGCCGATCGCAAGGTCTCGGACCTCTACGACCTGATCCACCCCAACGCCAGTGACACCCTGACAGTGCGCTCCCTGTTCGTGATCGACCCGAACAAGAAGATCCGCCGGACTATCACCTATCCGGCAAGCACAGGGCGCAACTTTCACGAAATCCTCAGGGTGATCGACTCGCTGCAGCTCACCGACAACCACAAGGTGGCAACACCCGCCAACTGGCAGGACGGTGATGAAGTGGTGATCGTGCCGTCGCTCAAGGACGAAGATGAAATCAAGCAACGCTTTCCGAAGGGCTATCGAACGGTCAAGCCGTACCTGCGCTTGACGCCCCAACCCAATCGCTGAATCCAATAGCAGGGATATTTGGGCCGTTTCGACGGCCCTTTTTTATGCTTGATCGCGGGGCAACCCCCGCTCCTGCACGCGGGTTTGGTTCGCGACACTTGCATAGCTCAAAAACGAATAAACAAATGAAAAAATATGATTTATTGATATATGTATCCAGCTGTTAAGGTCACTCCACTCCAGCGAGAACATAACCTCGCGGCCCTCTAGAACACGATCAAGGAAGCGTTCCAATGCTGGTTGTTTCTCTCGGTGGTAGTCCCAGTCTGCGTTCACGCTCCGGCGTGCTGCTTGAGCGCAGCCGTCAGTGGCTGCAAGAGCAGGGCGTGGAAGTGGTGACATTCCAGGTGCGGGATTTTCCGGCCGAGGACCTGCTGCATGCCCGCTTCGACAGCCCGAAAGTGCAGCACTTCCTGCAACTGGTCGAACAGGCCGATGGCCTGATCGTCGCCACCCCGGTGTACAAGGCCTCCTTTGCCGGCGCCCTGAAAACATTGCTCGATCTGCTACCCGAACGCGCTCTGCGCCACAAGGTGGTACTGCCCATCGCCACCGGCGGCAGCATCGCCCACATGCTGGCGGTGGACTATGCGCTCAAGCCGGTGCTCTCGGCACTCAAGGCCGAAGAGACCCTGCAAGGGATCTTCGCCGACGACAGCCAGATCGCCTATGGCGAAGGCAGCTCAGCCGCGCAGCTGGCCCCGGCCCTGGAGTTGCGCTTGAACGAATCGCTGGACCTGTTCCACAGCGCCCTGGCGCGTCGGCCCAAGCCGGTTGCTCCAGGTGTATTGAACGAACGTCTGCTCAGTGCTCGCTGGAGCATTTGAGTCCCACTCAATCTGTCATTCCCACCTTACTCGCCCGCCAACGGGCAAGCAGGTGCAGCCTGAACCCAACAGCAAAAGGAGAGCGCTATGCGCACTGTCATTTTGCGTCGTGGCCTGGTCGCTCTGTTTGCTGCGGCTGTGTCCTTCGGCGCCATCACTCAAGCTCAAGCTGAAAGCCTGCGTATCGGTTATCAGAAGTACGGCACCCTGGTGCTGCTCAAAGCCAAGGGCTCGCTGGAAAAGCGCCTGGCCACCCAGGGCGTGCAGGTGCAATGGACTGAATTCCCCGGTGGCCCGCAGCTGCTAGAAGGCCTGAACGTAGGCTCCATCGACTTCGGCGTTACCGGCGAAACCCCGCCGGTGTTTGCCCAGGCCGCCGGTGCCGACCTGCTGTACGTGGCTTATGAGCCGCCGGCGCCGCACAGCGAAGCGATCCTGGTGCCCAAAGGCTCGCCGATCCAGTCGGTCAAGGAACTCAAGGGCAAGAAAGTTGCGCTGAACAAGGGCTCCAACGTGCACTACCTGCTGGTGCGCGCCCTTGAAGATGCCGGTCTCAAATACACCGATATCCAGCCGGTGTTCCTGCCGCCTGCCGATGCCCGCGCCGCCTTCGAGCGTGGCAGTGTCGATGCCTGGGTGATCTGGGACCCCTACCAGGCCGCTGCCGAGCAACAGCTGCAGGCACGCACCCTGCGTGACGGCAAGGGCATCGTCGACAACCATCAGTTCTACCTGGCGACCAAGCCCTACGCCCAGAAACACCCTGAGGTGATCAACGCCCTGGTCGAGGAAGTGCGCGCCGTGGGCGAGTGGTCCAAGGCCAATCCGCAGGAGGTCACCGACCAGGTCGCGCCACTGCTCGGCTTGCCGGCCGACATCACCCTCACCTCGGTCAAGCGCCAGGGCTACGGAGCTCATTTCCTGACCCCGGAAGTGGTCAGCGCCCAACAGAAAATCGCCGACACCTTCCACACACTCAAGCTGATTCCCAAGCCATTGAGCATCAAGGATGTGATCTGGACTCCCCCGGCCAAGGTCGCCACAGCGCCTTGACGATTCGCCCGTGCCGGGGCGCCGCCCCGGTTTGCGTTCCCCTTAGGAGACAACTCCAATGAGCCTCAACATTTTCTGGTTTCTTCCCACCCACGGCGACGGCCACTACCTGGGCACCGCCGAAGGTGCCCGCGCGGTCGATCACGGCTACCTGCAGCAAATCGCCCAGGCTGCCGACCGCCTGGGCTTTGGCGGCGTGCTGATTCCCACCGGGCGTTCCTGCGAGGATTCCTGGCTGGTTGCCGCCTCGCTGATTCCGGTGACCCAGCGTCTGAAGTTCCTGGTTGCCCTGCGCCCGGGCATCATCTCGCCAACTGTGGCGGCACGTCAGGCGGCAACCCTGGACCGGCTCTCGGGCGGGCGTGCACTGTTCAACCTGGTCACCGGTGGCGACCCGGAAGAACTCTCCGGCGATGGCCTGTTCCTCAGCCACGAGGAGCGCTACCAGGCGTCGGTGGAGTTCACCCGCATCTGGCGGCGTGTGCTGGAAGGCGAAACCGTCGACTACGATGGCCAGCATATCCAGGTCAAGGGCGCCAAATTGCTCTACCCGCCGATCCAGCAGCCGCGTCCGCCCTTGTATTTCGGCGGCTCCTCGGAGGCCGCGCAGGACCTGGCAGCCGAGCAGGTCGAGCTGTACCTGACCTGGGGCGAGCCACCGGCCGCCGTTGCCGAGAAAATCGAGCAGGTGCGTGCCAAGGCCGCCAAGCAGGGGCGCACGGTGCGTTTCGGGATTCGCCTGCATGTGATTGTGCGCGAAACCAATGCCGAAGCCTGGCAAGCCGCCGAGCGCCTGATCTCGCACCTGGACGACGACACCATTGCCCGTGCCCAGGCCTCGCTGGCGCGCTTCGACTCGGTGGGCCAGCAGCGCATGGCCGCGCTGCACGGCGGCAACCGCGACAACCTGGAAGTCAGCCCCAACCTCTGGGCCGGCGTCGGCCTGGTGCGTGGCGGTGCCGGTACCGCGCTGGTGGGAGACGGACCGACCGTGGCGGAGCGGGTCAAGGAATATGCCGCGCTGGGCATCGACACCTTCATCTTCTCGGGTTACCCCCACCTCGAAGAGTCGTACCGGGTTGCCGAGCTGCTGTTCCCGCACCTGGACGTGGAGCGCCCGGAGCTGCCGAAAAGTGGCGGTTATGTGAGCCCCTTCGGCGAGATGGTGGCCAACGACATCCTGCCCAAATCCACAGCACAGCGCTGAGGGTCGGGCCATGAGTCGAGCATCCACTCCCTGGCCGCAGCGCCTGGCGCCCTGGGCGCTGCCGCTGCTGCTGTTGGCGGTCTGGCAACTGGCGGTCAGCGCAGGCTGGCTGTCGACGCGCATCCTGCCGGCACCGAGCGCGGTACTCAGCGCCGGGGTCGAGCTGGTGCGCAGCGGCGAGATCTGGACGCACCTGGCAATCAGTGGCTGGCGTGCCGCCGTCGGGTTCCTGATCGGTGGCGCGATCGGCCTGGCACTGGGTTTTATCACCGGTCTGTCGAAGTGGGGCGAACGCCTGCTCGACAGCTCCGTGCAGATGATCCGCAATGTGCCGCACCTGGCGCTGATCCCGCTGGTGATCCTGTGGTTCGGTATCGATGAGTCGGCGAAGATTTTCCTGGTCGCCCTGGGCACCTTGTTTCCGATCTACCTGAACACCTACCACGGCATCCGCAACGTCGATCCAGCGCTGGTTGAAATGGCGCGCAGCTATGGCCTGTCGGGCTTCGAGCTGTTTCGCCAGGTGATCCTGCCCGGCGCCTTGCCTTCGATCCTGGTGGGAGTGCGTTTCGCCCTGGGTTTCATGTGGCTGACCCTGATCGTTGCCGAGACCATTTCGGCCAACGCCGGCATCGGCTACCTGGCCATGAACGCCCGCGAGTTCCTGCAGACCGACGTCGTGGTGTTGGCCATCGTCCTGTATGCGGTGCTGGGCAAGCTTGCCGATCTGGCCGCGCGAGGCCTCGAGCGGGTCTGGCTGCGCTGGCATCCGGCGTATCAACCGACCCGGGGAGAGGGCGCATGACCATCCTCAAGGAACCACCACAACGCCTGCTGCGCGGGATTCCGCTGGCGGCGAACAACCTGCAGAAAACCTTCGGCCAGCGGCAGGTGCTGCGCGATATCGACCTGCACATTCCAGCCGGGCAATTCGTGGCCATCGTGGGCCGTAGCGGCTGTGGCAAGAGCACCTTGCTGCGATTGCTGGCAGGGCTCGACCAACCCTCGGGCGGCGAGTTGCTGGCCGGCTCCGCGCCCTTGAGCGAAGCGCGCGAAGATACCCGGCTGATGTTTCAGGAAGCGCGCTTGCTGCCCTGGAAGAAGGTGATCGACAACGTTGGCCTGGGTTTGTCCGGCAACTGGCGCCCACAGGCGCTGGAGGCCCTGGAAGCGGTCGGCCTGGCCGAGCGCGCCAATGAGTGGCCGGCGGCGCTCTCGGGCGGGCAGAAGCAGCGCGTGGCTCTGGCCCGGGCCTTGATTCACAAGCCGCGGCTGTTGCTGCTCGACGAGCCGTTGGGGGCGCTGGATGCGTTGACCCGGATCGAGATGCAGCAACTGATCGAGCGGCTGTGGCGCCAGCATGGCTTTACCGTGCTGCTGGTTACCCATGATGTCAGCGAAGCGGTCGCGGTGGCTGACCGGGTGATCCTGATCGAAGACGGTGAAGTCGGCCTGGACCTGAATGTCGACCTGCAACGACCACGGGTACGCGGCTCACACCGGCTGGCGGCCCTGGAAACCGAAGTTCTCAACCGGGTACTGGCGATCCCGGGCACACCGCCCGAGCCCGAACCTGTAGCTCCATTGCCGACGCAATTGCGTTGGGCCCTCTGACCTGTAAGGAACCCAGCAGATGACTATCAAAGCGATCAATGTGCGTAACCAGTTCAAAGGCACCGTGAAGGAAATCCTGGAGGGGCCGGTGCTGTCGGAAATCGATGTACAGACGGCCTCGGGCATCGTCACCTCGGTGATCACCACCCGCTCGGTACGCGAGCTGGAGCTGGCCATTGGCAGCGAGGTGATTGCCTTTGTGAAATCGACTGAGGTTTCGATTGCCAAGCTGTGATGCCAACGCGGGGCAAGCCCGCTCCTACAGGCCCTGTGGGAGCGAGCTTGCCCCGCGATGCTTCGGTAGAAACGGCGGCAGGTACAACCCCAGATAAGCATCGAACACGCGCATGCCTTCCTCAGCCATGCGCGGCGTGATCTGCCCGTGCAATTGCACCGAGCGCGCATACACCCGATCCCCCAACTCCATGGCCAGGGCGAACACGTCCACATCTTCCGGCAGCGCCGGGAGCTGGAAGTGCTGGGCGAACAGCTTGTGCATCAGGTCGCCCAGTTCGAGGTCGTGCTGGCGGTCGGCCTGGGTCACTTCGCTCAGGCCATGCTGGGCGAGGATCAGTTGGCGTGCCGCCGCATCCTGGTTGTAGATGCTCAGCATACGCTGCTCGATCAGGCGCGAAAGGTCGTGCCAGGTATTGAGCCCGGCGCCATCGATAGGCGCCTGCAGGCAGGCGCGAAAGGCACCATGCACGTCGGCGGTCAGGGCTTCGAGCAAGGCCGGGACGCTGGCGAAGAAGTGGTACACCGAGGACGGCGGGATCTGCGCCCGCTCGGCCACACTGTAGATCGACAGGCTGGCCACGCCCTCGCTGGCCAGCAGCGTGCGCGCTGCCTCGAGGATCGAGTCGATCCGCGCCTGGCTGCGGGCGCGGGGTTTGCGTGGGGTGACAGTGCGCGTCATGTCAGTTGCTGATCGCCAGGATGCTGGCCTGGTAGGCGCTGACGAACAGGTCGAAATCGGCCTTGTCCTCTTCACGCTCCAACTTGGCCTGGGCCTCCAGCGAGGCGCGCGCTGCCGCTTCGAAGCGTTGCTGTTCTTCGGCCGGCAACGCCTTGGCGCGCAAGAACTCGGCATGGGCCTGGCTTTGGCGCAGGGCGAAGCGGCTGAAGCTTTCCTTGTGCTCGGTCATGCTCGCCAGCACCTGGGCCGACGGCGTCAGGGACGGGTCGCTGACCTTGGCTTTTTGCAGTTGCAGGGCCTTGGCGTGTTCCTCGCCACCCTGGCTGCGGTCGAGCAGTTCGGCCAGCGGCGCAATGCGTTCGAGCAACTCGTCGGCCCATTGCTTGAGCTCGACCGGCTTGCCGTGGCGCTGCAGTTGCAGGCCAGGACGACGGCCTTCCTTGACCACGCTGAGGAAGTTGCCGGTGCAGTTGCCGCATTCCAGGTGACCCAGCAACGGGCTTTGCTCCAGGGCGCAGAACAACAGGAAGGCATCGAGGAAACGCGCCTCGGGCAGGTCGATACCGGTCGGCAGGAACGGGTTGATGTCCAGGCAGCGGACTTCGACGTACTGGATGCCACGGGCCATCAGCGCCTGGATCGGTCGCTCACCGCTGTAGGTCACGCGCTTGGGGCGAATGTTGGAGTAGTACTCGTTTTCGATCTGCAGGATGTTGGTGTTCAGCTGGACCCACTCGCCATCCTTGTGGGTGCCGATCTCGACATAAGGTGCGTAAGGGGTGGCTACGGCCCTGCGCAGGCTGTCGGTGTAGCTGCTGAGGTCGTTGTAGCAGGGCGTCAGGCCGGCCTGGGCGTTGCTCTGGTAACCCAGGTCGCTCATGCGAAGGCTGGTCGCGTAGGGCAGGTACAGGGTGTCGGCATCGAACTGTTCGAGCTGATGCGCCCGGCCACGCAGGAAGCCGGCATCCAGGGCGGGCGAGGCACCGAACAGGTACATCAGCAGCCAGCTGTAGCGACGGAAGTTGCGGATCAGGGCGATATAGGCGGCCGACTGGTAGTCGCGGTCATCGAGCTGACTGTCTTCGGCGCCACGCAGCAGCGGCCAGAGCTTTTCCGGCAGCGAGAAGTTGTAGTGGATACCGGCGATGCACTGCATGGTGCGGCCGTAGCGCAGGGCGAGGCCCTTGCGGTAGACGTACTTGAGCTGACCGATGTTGGAGGTGCCGTACCAGGCGATCGGAATGTCTTCCTCGGCCGGCAGCGGGCAGGGCATCGACGGGCTCCACAAATACTCGGTGCCCAGCTGGGTATAGGCGAAGCGGTGGATGTTCTCCAGGCTTTCGAGGGTCTGCGCAGGGTCGGCCAGGGCTGGGGTGATGAACTCCAGCAGCGACTCCGAATAGTCCGTGGTGATCTGCTCGTGGGTCAGTGCCGCGCCGAGGGTCTCGGGGTGCGGGGTCTGGGCCAGGCGACCGTCCTCGGTCACACGCAGGCATTCGCGCTCGATGCCGTGCAGGCACTGCTTGAGCAGGGAAAGGTTGTCGCCTTGGCCGAGCAGGCTCAGGCGGCGGTTGAGAAGTTCGCTCAAGATGGATTCCTTCACACGTCAGTCGCCGCAATATGGGGGTAGAGATGACGGTCTACAAGGGTGGACAAAGGAACTGGCGTTGTCGCCTGGTGTTGGCCGGCTTCCGGCAGTGCCTGCGCTCTGCCGAAAGTATCGCAGTTTGGCCGTTTGCGGCTAGAGGACGACGAATGTCCCTTGTGCTTTTGCCACCAGCTTGTCGTCCTGAAGCACATCGGCGTCGACTACCAGGGTGCGGCGTCCGGCATGCAATACCCGGGCGATGCACTGCACCTCACCGTCGCCGACGGCGCGCAGGTAGTTGATCTTGCATTCCAGAGTGACGCTCTGCTGGTCGAAGCCGTGGGCGCTCGAGCAGGCCAGGCCCATGGCGGTGTCGACCAAACTGAAGATCGCGCCGCCATGCAGCTTGCCGCCCCGGTTGCGCAGGTGCGGTTCCAGGGCCAGGGTCATTTCTGCAACGCCTGCTTCCAGGCGTTGCAGGCGGCAGCCGAGCAGTTGGCTGAAGGCGCTCAGGGTGACTTCTTGCGCAGCGTCCGTCACTTCTTCTTCAACTGCTTGGCGTTGGCGAACAGCGCTGCCATCGCGTTGTTGGTCGGGGCCGGGGTTTCCTTGGCGCGGGCCGGGGCGCTTTGCTGGCGCGGGGCCGAGCCCGGACGGCTGCCACGGGCGCCATCGACTTTCTCACCCGGGGTGTCGCTCATGCGCATCGACAAGCCGACGCGTTTGCGCGGGATATCGATCTCCATGACCTTGACCTTGACCACGTCGCCGGCCTTGACCGCCTCGCGTGGGTCCTTGATGAACTTCTCCGACAGTGCCGAGATATGGACCAGGCCATCCTGGTGCACGCCGATGTCGACGAAGGCACCGAAGTTGGTGACGTTGGTGACCACACCTTCGAGGATCATGCCCAGTTGCAGGTCCTTGAGGTCTTCGACGCCTTCCTGGAACTCGGCAGTCTTGAACTCGGGGCGCGGGTCGCGGCCGGGTTTGTCCAGTTCCTGGAGGATGTCGGTAACCGTTGGCAGGCCGAAGGTTTCATCGGTGAATTTCTTCGGGTCCAGGCGCTTGAGGAACCCGCTGTCGCCGATCAGCGAACGGATGTCGCGGTCGGTTTCGGCGGCGATTCGCTGCACCAGTGGATAGGCCTCAGGGTGCACCGCCGAGGCGTCCAGTGGGTTGTCGCCGTTCATCACGCGCAGGAAGCCTGCGGCTTGTTCGAAGGTTTTCTCGCCCAGGCGGCTGACTTTCTTCAGCGCTGCGCGGGTCTTGAAGGCGCCATTGGCGTCACGGTGGGCAACGATGTTCTGCGCCAGGGTGCTGTTGAGCCCGGAGATGCGGGCCAGCAGGGCCACCGAGGCGGTGTTGACGTCGACGCCGACGGCGTTCACGCAGTCCTCGACCACGGCGTCCAGGCCACGGGCCAGCTTGAGCTGCGACACGTCATGCTGGTACTGGCCGACACCGATGGATTTGGGGTCGATCTTCACCAGCTCCGCCAGCGGGTCCTGCAGGCGACGGGCGATGGACACCGCGCCACGGATCGACACGTCCAGGTCGGGGAATTCACGGGCGGCCAGCTCGGAGGCCGAATACACCGATGCGCCGGCTTCGGAGACCATGATCTTGGTCATCTTCAGGGCAGGGTATTTCTTGATCAGCTCGGCAGCCAGCTTGTCGGTTTCGCGGCTGGCAGTGCCGTTACCGATGGCGATCAGTTCCACCGAGTGCTTGGCGCACAGGGCGGCGAGCACGGCGATGGTCTGGTCCCACTGGTTCTTCGGTACGTGAGGGTACACGGTGGCGGTGTCGAGCAGCTTGCCGGTGGCATCCACGACCGCGACCTTGCAGCCGGTACGCAGGCCCGGGTCAAGGCCCAGGGTGGCGCGTGGGCCGGCCGGTGCGGCTAGCAGCAGGTCGTGCAGGTTGTGGGCGAAGACGTTGATCGCCTCGCTCTCGGCGTTGTCGCGCAGCTCGCCGAACAGGTCGGTTTCCAGGTGGCTGTAGAGCTTGACCTTCCAGGTCCAGCGCACCACTTCGGCCAGCCATTTGTCGGCAGGACGGTTCTGGTTCCGCAGGCCGAAACGCTCGGCGATCATCATCTCGCATGGGTGCAGGGTACCTGGCAGTTCTTCGCCGACTTTCAGCGAAGCGGCCAGCACGCCTTCGTTGCGGCCACGGAAAATCGCCAGGGCGCGGTGTGACGGTACGCTCTTGAGCAGCTCGTCATGTTCGAAGTAATCGCGGAACTTGGCGCCTTCTTCCTCTTTGCCGGCGACCAGGCGGGCACTGAGTACCGCTTCCTGCTTGAGGAAACTGCGCAGCTTGTCGAGCAGGCTGGCGTCTTCGGCAAAGCGCTCCATGAGAATGTACTTGGCGCCTTCGAGTGCGGCCTTGACGTCGGCCACGCCTTTGTCGGCATCGACGAAGCGCGCGGCTTCGACCTCAGGGGTCAGTTGCGGGTCATTCAACAGGCCGTCGGCCAGTTCGCCCAGGCCGGCTTCCAGGGCGATCTGGCCCTTGGTGCGGCGTTTTTGCTTGTAGGGCAGGTAAAGGTCTTCGAGGCGGGTCTTGGTGTCGGCCAGCTTGATTTCGCGGGCCAGCTCCGGGGTCAGCTTGCCTTGTTCCTCGATGCTGGCCAGGATGCTGGCGCGGCGATCGTCCAGCTCGCGCAGGTAGCGCAGGCGTTCTTCCAGATGGCGCAGTTGGGTGTCGTCCAGGCTGCCGGTCACTTCTTTACGGTAACGGGCGATAAAAGGCACTGTCGAGCCTTCATCAAGCAGGGCCACGGCCGCTTCGACCTGTTGCGGGCGGACACCGAGTTCCTCGGCGATGCGGCTGTTGATGCTGTCCATAAAACCACCTGACATATTGTGAATACAAAGGCCGCGGGCGGGCGCCTGAGGGCGCTGAAAGTCAATGCGGCGCTATCCGAAAGCGGCGCATTATACCCAGTGCGTCGGGGTTGCGGTGATGGCAGGGAGCCAGTTGGTGGCCGGGCAAAACTGGCACAAGGGGAAAAATCTGCTAACAATGCACACGGCACGGCCAATGGCGGCTAAGCCATAATGCGTGCCGAGATTAAAGGAGCTACCCATGAGCAGCACTGCACAAACCGCTGAAGGCGAAAAAATCCTCATCGTCGACGACGACCCGGGCTTGAGCAGCCTGCTGGAGCGTTTCTTTACCAGCAAGGGCTACCGCGCTCGCGCAGTACCCAACACCGAACAGATGGACCGCCTGCTGGCCCGTGAGGTCTTCAACCTGGTGGTGCTCGACCTGATGCTGCCTGGCGAAGATGGCCTGACCGCGTGTCGCCGGTTGCGCGCCGCGAACAACCAGATCCCGATCATCATGCTCACCGCCAAGGGCGACGAGCTGAGCCGCATCAAGGGCCTGGAGCTGGGCGCTGACGACTACCTGGCCAAGCCGTTCAACCCCGACGAGTTGATGGCCCGGGTCAAGGCCGTATTGCGCCGCCAGGCGCCGACCGTTCCGGGCGCGCCCGGCAGCGAAGACGAAACCGTCACCTTCGGCGACTACGAGCTGTCGCTGGCTACCCGCGAGCTCAAGCGCGGCGAAGAAGTGCACATGCTCACCACCGGTGAGTTCGCCGTGCTCAAGGCCTTGGTGATGCATGCCCGTGAGCCGTTGACTCGCGACAAACTGATGAACCTGGCCCGTGGCCGCGAATGGGACGCCCTCGAGCGCTCCATCGACGTGCAGATTTCCCGCTTGCGTCGCATGATCGAGCCCGACCCGTCGAAGCCGCGTTATATTCAGACTGTATGGGGTGTCGGTTACGTCTTCGTACCGGATGGTAATGCCAGCAAGTGATGTTTCGTTTGTAGGCATCAGTCATGACGAACAGGGTGGTCCTATGGGTTGCCCTGTTTTTGTGTGTGCTGAGGCCTGCAAAGCCTGCGAGTTCAGCTCGCGCCTGCAAAGTGTGTAGCCGCTGTCGATGAAAACACCCCTGTGGTTCCCGCAAAGCTTCTTCGCCCGCACCCTCTGGCTGGTGCTCATCGTCGTGCTCTTCTCCAAGGCCCTGACCCTTGTCTACCTGCTGATGAACGAGGACGTGCTGGTCGATCGACAGTACAGCCACGGCGTAGCCTTGACCCTGAGGGCCTATTGGGCGGCAGATGAGTCTGATCGGGACAAGATCGCTGAAGCGGCCGGGTTGATCCGCGTGGTGGGCTCCGGTGTCCCGGAGGGGGAACAGCATTGGCCCTACAGTGAAATCTACCAGCGCCAGATGCAGGCCGAACTGGGTGCCGACACCGAGGTTCGCCTGCGCATCCATGCACCACCGGCGCTGTGGGTCAGGGCGCCCAGCCTGGGGGATGGCTGGCTGAAGGTTCCACTCTACCCGCACCCGTTGCGCGGCCAGAAGATCTGGAGCGTGCTGGGCTGGTTCCTGGCCATTGGCTTGTTGTCCACGGCCTCGGCCTGGATCTTCGTGCGCCAGCTCAACCAGCCACTCAAGCGCCTGGTATTCGCGGCACGACAACTGGGCCAGGGGCGTAGCGTGAGGTTGCCGATCAGTGATACGCCCAGTGAGATGACCGAGGTCTACCGCGCCTTCAATCAGATGGCCGAAGATGTCGAACAAGCCGGGCGCGAGCGGGAGTTGATGCTGGCAGGGGTTTCCCATGACCTGCGTACGCCGCTGACCCGATTGCGTTTGTCGTTGTCGCTGCTGGCCAACGAGAGCGACCTCACCGACGACATGGTGCGCGATATCGAAGACATGGATGCGATTCTCGACCAGTTCCTGGCTTTCATCCGCGATGGACGAGACGAACCGGTTGAGCAGGTCGACCTGAGCGACCTGGTACGTGAAGTGGTAGCGCCGTTCAATCAGCCTGAAGAACGGGTGCGCCTGTGCCTTGAGCCGATTCCTCCGTTTCCGTTGCGGCGGGTGTCGCTCAAGCGGCTGCTGAACAACTTGATCGGCAACGCGCTTTATCACGCCGGCAAAGGGGTCGAGGTGGCGGCCTACGTATCGGGCGACAGCAGCGCGCCTTACGTGGTGCTCAGTGTGCTGGACAGGGGGGCGGGCATCGACCCGAACGAGCTGGAAGGCATCTTCAACCCATTCATCCGGGGTGACCGTGCCCGCAGCGGCAAGGGCACCGGCCTGGGCCTGGCGATCGTCAAGCGCATTGCCGCCCAGCATGGCGGCAATGTCGAATTGCGCAACCGCTCCGGCGGCGGGCTGGAAGCCCGGGTGCGCCTGCCGCTGGGCCTGTTGCTGCCGCGCGACGCGGTCTAGCCTTTGCCCTTTGTGCGGGTCAGGTTTGGCCCGCCGTTCTTTTCCAGGTGTTCGATGATCATCCCGGCAACGTCCTTGGCGGTGGTCACTTCGATGCCTTCGAGGCCCGGCGAAGAGTTCACTTCCATCACCAGCGGGCCGTGATTGGAGCGCAGGATGTCGACCCCCGCCACGCTCAAGCCCATGACCTTGGCCGCACGAATGGCCGTCATGCGTTCTTCCGGGGTGATCTTGATCAGGCTGGCGCTGCCGCCGCGATGCAGGTTGGAGCGAAACTCGCCGGGCTTGGCCTGGCGCTTCATCGAGGCAATGACCTTGTCGCCGACCACAAAGCAGCGGATATCGGCGCCACCGGCCTCCTTGATGTACTCCTGGACCATGATGTTCTGCTTCAAGCCCATGAACGCCTCGATCACCGATTCGGCAGCCTTGGTGGTTTCGCACAGCACCACACCGATGCCCTGGGTGCCTTCGAGCACCTTGATCACCAGGGGAGCACCGTTGACCATCTGGATCAGGTCGGGGATGTCATCCGGCGAGTGGGCGAAGCCCGTCACCGGCAGGCCGATCCCGCGTCGCGACAGCAACTGCAGCGAGCGCAGCTTGTCGCGGGAGCGGGCGATGGCCACTGACTCGTTCAGCGGGAACACGCCCATCATCTCGAACTGGCGCAGTACCGCGCAGCCGTAGAAGGTCACCGAGGCACCGATGCGTGGGATCACCGCGTCGAAGCCCTCCAGCGGCTTGCCGCGGTAGTGGATCTGCGGCTTGTGGCTGGCGATATTCATGTAGGCGCGCAGGGTATCGATCACAACCATCTCATGGCCTCGTTCGGTACCGGCTTCTACCAGGCGACGAGTGGAATACAGACGCGGGTTTCGCGACAGCACGGCGATCTTCATGCAACACCTGTGGAGGGGGAAATAGTGGCCGGGAATGCCGGCTTGTCCTGAATGTATTTGAGACCCGGATTGACCACCAACTGGCCATGGATCAGGGCTTTGGAACCCAGTAGCAGGCGATAGCGCATGGCTTTGCGGCAGGCCAGGGTGAACTCGACCTCCCAGACCCGGTCGCCCAGCGCCAGGGCCGTGCGAATGACGTAGCGAGTCTGGGCGTGGCCGTTGGAGCTCTTGATGGTCTTCATGGTCACCAGCGGCGCCTCGCAGCGACGATGACGCAATTGTACGACCGAGCCCAGGTGGGCGTTGAACCGTACCCATTGCTCGCCATTGCGCTCGAAGGGCTCGACTTCGGTGGCGTGCAGGCTCGAGGTGCTGGCACCGGTGTCGATCTTGGCGCGCAGGCCCGCCACGCCGAGGTCGGGCAAGGCTACCCACTCGCGCAGGCCAATCACAGTCAAATGGTCAAATGTCTTCAAAATGCTCAACCAGCGTAGGAAATCGTCAGGCCGGAACCGGCGTGTGCGACAGTTCGGTGAACTGTAAGCACGCGGCGGTTTTTTTGCATCCGCCAGTTACGGTAGTACAGTTCCGTTAAGGAAAATCATTGGGGAAATGTCATGGCACAAAAGCCGGAAGAGGACGACAAGGTCCGCCTGGACAAGTGGTTATGGGCGGCGCGTTTCTACAAGACCCGGGCGCTGGCCAAGGCGGCCATCGAAAGTGGCAAGGTGCACTGTCGCGGGGAGCGTTGCAAGCCGGGCAAGGAGCCACGTGTGGGCGACGAGTTCGTGCTGCGTACCGGGTTCGATGAACGCACGGTGGTGGTCAGGGCGTTGTCAATTGTCCGCCGCGGTGCCCCCGAGGCCCAGGCGCTCTACGAAGAAACCCAGCAGAGTATCGACAAGCGTGAACAGGCCGCGGCACAGCGTAAAGCAGGGGCCCTGGGGGTAAGCACCGATGGTCGGCCGACCAAGAAACAGCGGCGTCAGTTCCACCAGTTTCACGACAACCAGTAAGGGCACCATTCGTCGCACGCTGGCAACCGCGAGGGAGCAAACGGTGTCCTTGCTTGGAACAGGGGGCAATTGCCCATAAAATACGCCCATCCTTCTCTTCAGAAAGCCAGCATTCATGTCTGATACCGATTACACCCAACGCTTCATCTTCGACGAGCGCGACGTGCGCGGTGAACTCGTCGCGCTGGAGCACAGCTACGCCGAAGTCCTGGCCAAGCACGATTACCCACTGCCGGTCCAGCAACTGCTGGGCGAGTTCATGGCAGCGGCTGCGCTGCTGGTCGGGACCCTCAAGTTCGATGGTTTGCTGATCCTCCAAGCCCGTTCCGAGGGCCCGGTGCCCCTGCTGATGATCGAATGCTCCAGCGAGCGCGATATTCGCGGCCTGGCCCGCTACAACGCCGAGGACATCAGCGAGGGTGCAACCCTGGCGGACCTGATGCCCAGCGGCGTGCTGGCCATGACCGTCGACCCTACCCAGGGCCAGCGCTACCAGGGTATCGTCGACCTGGACGGTGAGACCCTGTCGGAGTGCTTCACCAACTACTTCGTCATGTCCCAGCAGGTGAATACCAAGTTCTGGTTGAACGCCGATGGCAAGCACGCCCGCGGCCTGTTGCTGCAGCAACTGCCCGCCGACCGCGAGAAAGACGAAGAAGAGCGTGCTGCAAGCTGGCAGCACGTGACGGCCCTGGCCAGCACCCTGACAGCCGAAGAGCTGCTGGGCCTGAACAACGAGACAGTCCTTCACCGTCTCTATCACGAAGAGGCCGTGCGCCTGTTCGATATCCAGCCGCTGCGTTTCCATTGCAGCTGCTCGCGCGAGCGCTCCGGCAACGCCCTGGTCAGCCTCGGGCTGGAAGACGCCAAACAGCTGGCAGCCGAGCATGGCGGTAGCGTTGAAGTCGATTGCCAGTTCTGCAACCAGAGCTACAAGTTCGACGCGGCGGATATCGAGCAATTGTTCGCAGGTGGCGGTGTAGACACGCCCTCAGATACTCGGCACTAAAACGTTTCACCACAGGAAAAACTCCTGTCGAATGCCGTAAACCGGGTGTTCTGACAGGAGGGCCCTACTTTTTTTGGGCGTTTCTGGCATAATCCGGCCACTTTTTTCGCTGTAGTAGTTTTCAAAGCTCTACTACAAAACGTTTGGAGCACTCGGCCGCAGGCCGGATGGGGAATCTCATGACGCAAGCCAACAACACCGTCTACACCGACCTGAGCGTCGATGAGCTGGTAAAAGAAGCGCTGAACCGCGGTGAAGGCGAGCTGGCCGATACTGGCGCCCTGGTCGTGAAAACCGGTCACCGTACCGGTCGTTCGCCGGTTGACCGTTTCATCGTCGAAGAGCCGTCCACGCAGGACGCCATCGCCTGGGGCCCGATCAACCGCAAGTTCCCGGCCGACAAGTTCGATGCCCTGTGGAACCGCGTCGAGGCGTTCAACAACGCCCAAGAGCATTTCGTTTCCCATGTTCACGTAGGTGCGGCCACCGAGCACTACCTGCCCGTGAAGATGACTACCCAGACTGCCTGGCAGAACCTGTTCGGCCGTTGCCTGTTCATCAACCCGCAGCAGTACAACCCTGCCGGCCGTGATGAGTGGCAAGTGCTGAACGTTGCCAACTTCGAGTGCGTGCCAGAGCGTGACGGCACCAACTCCGATGGTTGCGTGATCATCAACTTCGCACAGAAGAAAGTGCTGATCGCTGGCATGCGCTACGCCGGCGAGATGAAGAAAGCCATGTTCTCGGTGCAGAACTTCCTGCTGCCGGCTGCCGACGTGCTGCCAATGCACTGCGCTGCCAACATCGGCGAAGAAGGCGACGTGACCCTGTTCTTCGGTCTGTCCGGTACCGGCAAGACCACCCTGTCGGCTGATGAAAGCCGCTACCTGATCGGTGACGACGAGCACGGCTGGGGCGAAGGCGTAGTGTTCAACATCGAAGGCGGTTGCTATGCCAAGTGCATCGACCTGTCCGAGAAGAACGAGCCGGTCATCTGGAAAGCCATCAAGCACGGCGCCGTTCTTGAAAACGTCGTTCTGGACGGTGACAAGAAAGCAGACTACGCCGATGGCAGCCTGACCCAGAACAGCCGCGCCGCCTACCCGCTGGAGCACGTCGAGAAGCGTTCCGAGAAGAACCTAGGCGGCGAGCCTAACGCTGTGATCTTCCTGACCTGCGACCTGACTGGCGTACTGCCGCCTGTGTCGATCCTCAGCGAAGAGCAAGCGGCCTACCACTTCCTGTCGGGCTACACCGCACTGGTCGGTTCCACCGAAATGGGTTCGGGCAGCGGCATCAAGTCGACCTTCTCCACCTGCTTCGGCGCACCGTTCTTCCCGCGCCCGGCTGGCGAGTACGCTGAACTGCTGATCAAGCGTATCCGTGGCTTCGGCTCCAAGGTCTACCTGGTCAACACCGGCTGGACCGGCGGTGGCTACGGCGTCGGCAAGCGCTTCAACATCCCGACCACCCGTGCCGTGATCGCAGCCATCCAGAGCGGTGCTCTGGTCGGTGCCGAGACCGAACACCTGGATATCATCAACCTGGACGTGCCAAAAGCCGTTGCCGGTGTTGAAACTGTGCTGCTCAACCCACGTAACACCTGGGCTGACCAAGCTGCCTACGATGAAGCAGCCAAGGGCCTGGCCAACCTGTTCATCGAGAACTTCAAGAAGTTCGAAGTTTCCGACGCCATCAAGGCTGCTGGCCCACAGCTGTAAGCTAAAGCCCGCGTGAAACGAAAAAGCCGCCCCCAGGGGCGGCTTTTTGCTTTCTTCCATTCCGGTTGTCTAAGACCATTCTTCGTAGGCGGCCTCATGGGCCTGCCTGGTTGCAACTATGGGACTTGCGGCACCTTTGTGGGAAGCTTCTGCCTCTCATGCTCAGTGACCAAGGCCCGCCATGTCTGAATCCCCTCAACGCCACGATTATCCCCACCTGCAACCCATCCTCACGCGCTGGCAAGACAGTGATCTCAACGGTTTTATCGCCGGTGCCACGGTGTATGCCTATTTCGATACGACGATCCAGGGCTTCCTGCAGCAGCAAGCCGGCCTGGATCTTCAGGAAGGCGAGGTGATGGGATTCGTGGTCAGTTCGGCGGCGGATTTCTTTGCGTTGCCAGCGTTTCCCGACACCCTCGAAGTGGGCCTGCGCGTTGCGCGCCTTGCAGGCAGTTCGGTGGAGTATCAAGTGGCGCTGTTCAAGGTAGGGGAGGTGCAGGCGTGTGCAGCGGGGAAGGTGGTGCAGGTGTTCGTCGAACGCGCCTCGGGACGCCCTGCAGCGCTACCTGAAGGGCTTCAGGCAGCGCTGGTACGTATTCAGGGCTGAGGCATGCTTTAGCTGCCGGCGCTCTTAACGGTGACGCCAGTGCTTCTTGTGCTTGCGGTGGCCGTAATGGTGGCCGCGGTCGTGGTAGTGGCGACGGTCGTCATAGCCACGGTTGCGGTAGCGGCGATCTTCGTCGTCGCTCTTGTTGCCCATGTAGTTACCCAGGGCACCACCGGCACCACCGCCTGCGGCTGCACCGATGTAGCTACCGGTGGTGCCGCCTACGCTGCGACCCACCACGTTGCCGCCGGCTGCGCCCAGGGCGCCACCGATAGCGGCTTCACCACGGCTGCGTTTGTCGGCGCCGACGGCACTGCCTGCCGCGCCGCCCAGACCCGCACCGATTGCCGAGCCGGTGCTGCCGCCGATCGACTGACCGACCACCGAACCCAGTACCCCACCCAATGCGCCGCCAATACCGGCTTCGGTGGTGCCACCTGCCGAGGCAACGCCACTGAGCAGGCCGAGAGACAACAACAGAATCGAGGAGTACTTCATCAAGAGAGCCTCATAGGGATGACGAGGCGATCCTGAGGCTGGCGAGGGGGGCTGGCAACGGAAATCCGACGAGTAACACGAGTTGTACACAATTCTCTAAGTTACTGTTTTAACTATGAAACTTTCTTTGTTTTTGGCTGTCTGAGCTTACTTGAGACAAGGCCCCGGCATCGCTGCCAGGGCCTTTTTTTGTGTCTGAAGTACTGCGAGTCTGTCAGAGGATGCGGGCGTTGTCGCTGGCAGGTTCCAGTTTGATCGCAACGAATTTCGAGGTGGGTGTGTGGCTGCCGTCGCCGACGCTCTCGAGCGGCACCAGCGGATTGACCTCCGGATAGTACGCCGCTGCCTGGCCCGCCGGTATATCGAACGCCAGCAGGGTGAACCCCTTGACCCGACGTTCGCGACCATCGCTCCACAACGAAACGATATCGGCCTTCTGCCCCGGATGAAAGCCCAGGCGGATGATATCGGCTTCGTTGGCGAACAGCACATTGCGCTGGCCCTTGACCCCGCGGTAGCGATCATCCAGGCCATAGATGGTGGTGTTGTACTGATCGTGGGAACGCATCGACTGCATGATCAGGTCCGGTACCTGGCCGGTGGCGCGCACCCGCTCATGGAGCAGGTCGTCGGGCAGGCCGTTGGCCTTGAAGTTGGCCAGGCCACTGGCGGTCTTCCATTGCCGCTGTCCGGCGCTGTTGCCCAGGTAGAAGCCGCCCGGGTGTTCCAGGCGCTGGTTGAATTCGTCGAAGCCGGGAATGGTGTCGCTGATCAGGTCACGGATGCGCCGGTAGTCGGCCACCAGCCAGTTCCAGTCCACCGGTTTGGCGCCCAGTGTGGCGGCAGCGATACCGGCAATTACCGCAGGCTCCGAGCGCATCTGTCGCGACAGCGGCTGCAATTGGCCGTTGGAGGCATGGACCATGCTGAAGGAGTCTTCCACCGTGACCGCCTGCGGACCTTCACTTTGCAGGTCGATGTCGGTGCGGCCCAGGCACGGCAGGATCAACGCCTGCTTGCCATGAACCAGGTGGCTGCGATTGAGCTTGGTGCTGATCTGCACGGTCAGCTCGCAGTTGCGCAAGGCCTGGGCGGTGCGCTCTGTGTCGGGCGTCGCCTGGGCAAAGTTGCCGCCCAGGCCGATGAATACCCTGGCCTGGCCCGCGAGCATCGCGCCGATGGCTTCCACGGTATTGTGGCCGTTGCGGCGCGGCACCTTGAAGTCGAATCGGCGTTCCAGCGCATCGAGCAGGGCCACCGGAGGGCGCTCGTTGATGCCCATGGTGCGGTCGCCCTGCACGTTGCTGTGGCCACGTACCGGGCACAAGCCGGCGCCGGGTACGCCAAGGTTGCCGCGCAGCAGCATGAGGTTGGCGATTTCCTGGATGGTCGCCACCGAGTGCCGGTGCTGGGTAATGCCCATGGCCCAGCACATGATGACTGTCCTGGCCTTGCAGTACATGCGCGCGGCCTGCTCGATCTCGGCAAGGCTCAGGCCCGACTGGCTCTGGATCTGTTCCCACGGAGTCGCGTCGACGGCGGCCAGGTAGTCGTCCACACCCTGGGTGTGCTCGGCGAGGAAGTCCTGATCGAAGATCGCCGGCGCCTGGCTGGCCTGTGCCTCGCGTTCCCACTGCAGCAGGAACTTGGCCATGCCGCGCAGCACCGCCATGTCGCCGCCCAGGGCCGGGCGGAAATACGCAGTGTTGGTCGGGCGGTCGCCATTGGTGAGCATCTCCAGCGGATGCTGGGGGTGCTGGAAGCGCTCAAGGCCACGTTCCTTGAGAGGATTGATACAGACCACCTGGGCACCACGCTTGACCGCCTCGCGCAGCGGTTCGAGCATGCGCGGGTGGTTGGTGCCAGGGTTCTGGCCCCAGACGAAAATGGCCTCGGCGTGTTCGAAGTCATCAAACGTCACGGTCCCTTTGCCGACCCCGACACTCTGGCCCAGGGCCACGCCGCTGGCCTCGTGGCACATGTTCGAGCAGTCGGGGAAATTGTTGGTGCCGTAGGCGCGTACGAACAACTGGTACAGGTACGCCGCCTCGTTGCTGGCGCGACCAGAGGTGTAGAACTCGGCCTGGTCGGGGCTGGCCAGGTTGCGCAGGTGGCTGGCGATCAGTGCAAAGGCGCCTTCCCAGTCGATGGGGCGATAACGGTCGGTGTCGGCGTCATAGACCATCGGTTCGGTCAGTCGCCCTTGGTATTCCAGCCAGTAATCGCTCTGGGCCAGCAGCGAAGTGACGCTGTGGCGGGCGAAGAACGCCGCGTCGACACGGCGTTTGGTGGCTTCCCAGTTGACCGCCTTGGCGCCGTTCTCGCAGAACTTGACCATGCCGCTTTCCGGCGAGTCGCCCCAGGCGCAGCCGGGGCAGTCGAAACCGCCGTTCTGGTTGGTCTTGAGCAGGGCACGGATGTTCTTCAGCGCGTTGTCGCTACCGATCCAGGCCTGGGCCACACTGCGCAGGGCTCCCCAGCCGCCGGCGGCACCTTTATAGGGTTTGTAGCGAGGAACAGGCTTCTGGTCGGCTTGGTGGTGCAGGCTCAAGATCGGTTCTCCCGCACGGGGCTGAACACCCGTGGCGCACTGTGTTTAGGCAGATGGATCAGGTTGAGGTTGTGCCGGCGGGCCCACTGCAGGGCCAGGCCTGTCGGGGACGACAGGCTGACCAGGGTCTGGATGCCCGCCCGCAGCACCTTCTGGATCAGCTCCAGGCTGCAGCGGCTGGTGACGATGGCAAGGCCGCCGTCCAGGCTCAAGTGCTGGCGCAGCAGGGCGCCGATCAACTTGTCCAGGGCGTTGTGCCGGCCAATGTCTTCGCGGCCCATCAGCAACTCACCCTGAGCGTTCATGAACAGCGCCGCATGTACCGCACCGCAGTGCTGGCCAAGGGGCGTGAAGGCATCGATGCGTTGGCGCAGGCCGTCGAGCCAGTGCGCCGGCGGCAGGGGCGCGCCGGGCAATACGTTCAACTCCGGCAGGGCCTGCTCCAGGGCTTCGACACCACACAGGCCGCAGCCGCTGGTGCCGGCCAGTTGGCGGCGCTGGTTCTTCAGGTTCCAGAACGCGCGGCTGGCAATTTCCACCTCTGCGCTGATGGCCGAGCCCCGGCCGCTGAGCTTCACGTCATAGATATCGTCGGGCGAGGCAATGATACCGCTACCGATACTGAAGCCGACGATGAAGTCTTCAAGGTCGGTCGGGCTGACCAGCATCACGGCCTGGTTGATGCCGTTATAGGCAATGGCCAGGGCGACCTCTTCAGCCAGTGCGGTGCTGGCCTGGCTGTCGTCGGTCAGGTGGATATAGTCGTAGCGGTTACTGGCCGCGGGCGCAGTCAGGGGGGCGGACGCCGCGCAGGCCGGAGGTTTTGTGCTCATTGGAGATACCGGCGGCTGGTCTGGTTTAAGCCTAGGCTTGCGCTCGGGTATCGTCTAATCGCTAATGCTGATGCCTTGATAGATGCGGTCGATCACGCACTGTTGTGCAGCGCCTGGAATTCGGCCAGGCAGGCTTCGGCCAACGCCGAGCGGGGCGCCGTGCGGCGCATGATCAGGCCCAGTGGCGCGAGGGTGCTGGCCTGTTCGATCGGTTGCAGGCGCAGGCGTTCGGTCAGCGCCTCGAGGCCGGCTGCCAGCGGCATGATCGCGCAGCACAAGCCGCCGTTTACCGACTGCACCAACTGATGGACGGCGTCGGTCTGCACCAGTAGCCGTGGCTGCAGGCCCCGGCTATGGAAGTTGTGGTCGATCGACTGGCGAAAGTGCATGCCGGCGGTCAGCAGGCCCAGGGGCAGTTCAGTCAGTGCTTGCCAGCTTAAGGGTTGATCGTCGAACTGGAAGTGACCTGGGTCATACAACAGGCCCATGCGCGTCTCGCCAAGGGGCAGGGACAGGAAGCGCTCGTTGTCCAGGCGTTCGAGGTACGACACGCCCAGGTCCAGGCGATTGCTGGTGAGCTGATCAAGGATTTGCTCGGAGCTCAGCGCGCTGAGTTCGAAGTTCAGCTCTGGGTGGAGCTCGTGCAGGCGCTGCAGCAAAGGCAGTGGATCGAAGCTCGACAACGGCACCACGCCCAGGCGCAGGTTGCCGACCAGATGCCCGCGACAGGCAGCGGCTTCGGCGTGCAGGCCGTCGTAGGCCGCCATCACCGAGCGGGCCCAGGCCAGCACGCGCTCGCCCTGGGCGGTAAAGCCTTCGAAGCGCTGGCCGCGATTGACCAGGGCCAGGTCCAGTTCCTGTTCCAGGTTGCGCAGGCGCATCGACAGGGTGGGTTGGGTCACGTGGCAACGGGCGGCGGCCTGGCCGAAGTGTCGGGTTTCATCAAGCGCGATGAGGAATTTGAGCTGTTTGATGTCCATCGTCGATCCACGGCGCAAAGCAGGCGAAGCATTCTAACCTGTCCTAGACTGCAGGCTCCGAGATTCATCACCAAGGAGAGCGGTATGAGCATTTTCAGTTTCATCAAAGAGGCCGGTGAGAAAATCATCGACCTGCTGACGCCGGGTAATGCCAATGCCAGTGAGCAATTGCAAAAGCACGTAGAAGCGGTTGGCCTCGGTAACCCGAACATCAAGGCTACGGTCGAGGGCGACAAGGTGACGGTCACCGGTGAGGTGGCCAGCCAGGAGGAAAAGGAAAAGATCCTCCTGGCGCTGGGCAACATCGCCGGTGTCGCCGAGGTCGATGACCAGATCACCGTGACCGGCCCGGTCATGGCGGCGGCACGCTTTGTGGTGGTCAAGAAAGGCGACACCCTCAGTGCAATCTCCCTGGCCGTCTATGGCAACGCGAACCTGTACAACAAGATCTTCGAAGCCAACAAACCGATGCTCAAGCACCCGGACAAGATCTACCCAGGTCAGTCCCTGCGTATTCCCGAATAGTGTTCAAAGCCCCTCGAGCAGCGTCCGGTAGTCCTCCACGGCGGCGAACTCCTCGGTATCACGCGGCCCTTTGCGGCTGTCCGGCTGGCGCACCGCAAGAAGGTGCGCCACGCCGAAGTCGCGGGCGCTACGCAGAATCGACAGGGTGTCGTCGATAAACAGGCTGCGGCCCGGCTCAAAGCCGATATCGGCCTGCAGGGCGTCCCAGAACTGCGGGTTTTCCTTGGGATAGCCGTAGTCGTGGGAGCTGATCAGGCGCTCGAAGTAGGGCGCAAGCTCCACCCTCTCCAGTTTCAATGACAGCGAGTCGCGGTGTGCGTTGGTGATCAGGATCACCCGCTTGCCGGCCTGTTTGATCGCCTGCAGGAAGGTGTCGGCGTCTGGGCGCAGGGCGATCAGATGAGCGGTTTCCAGCTTCAGGTCGCGTACCGACAGGTTCAGCTCGCGGCTCCAGAAGTCCAGGCAGTACCAGTTCAGCGAGCCTGCGTGCCGCTCGAACAATGGCTGCATCTCAAGCTCGGCGATGGCCCGGCTGATACCGTGCAGGTCGGCGTAGCGCTGGGGCAGGTGTTCGAGCCAGAAGTGGTTGTCGAAATGCAGGTCCAGCAGAGTGCCGTCCATGTCCAGCAGTACGGTGTCGATGGTGGACCAGGCTAAAACGGGCATATGAAATTCTCGGACAGTCAGGGCAGCGGCGGCCGGGCAAGCCACGGTATAGTAACCCGTTCACGCCAAGGAGCCGCCCCATGCGCCAGAAACCCACCGTTCTCTCCCGCGAGATTGTCGCCAGCAGCCGCCTGTTCCGGGTCGAGGCTGTGCAATTGCGCTTTGCCAATGGCAACGAGCGCACCTACGAGCGGCTGGTGGGGCGCGGCAACGGTTATGGCGCGGTGATGATCGTGGCGATGCTCGACAGCGAGCACGCTGTGCTGGTCGAAGAATACTGCGGTGGTACAGACGAGTACGAGTTGTCTTTGCCCAAGGGCCTGATCGAGCCGGGTGAAGACGTCCTGGCCGCTGCCGACCGTGAGCTCAAGGAAGAAGCCGGCTTTGGCGCCCGCCAGCTGGAGCACCTGACCGAGCTCTCACTGTCGCCGGGCTACATGAGCCAGAAGATCCAGGTGGTGCTGGCCACCGACCTGTATGAAGAACGCCTGGAAGGCGATGAGCCCGAGCCCATGCGTGTCGACAAGGTCAGCCTGCGTGAGCTTTCGGCCCTGGCCCAGCATCCGCAGTTTTCCGAGGGCCGCGCCCTGGCGGCGTTGTACCTGGTGCGTGACCTGCTGACCCAGCGCGGAGCGTTCGGAGCATGAGCGATGGGCAATTGATGCAGGCCGTGGTCGAGCTGGCACGCCAGGCCGGCGAGGCCATCCTGCCGTTCTGGCGTGCTGGTGTGGCGGTGACGGCCAAGGCCGATGAGTCGCCGGTCACCGCGGCCGACCTGGCGGCCCATGAAGTGATCGCCAAGGGCCTGCGCGAGCTGGCCCCACAGATTCCGGTGTTATCCGAAGAAGACTGCGAGATACCGTTGAGCGAGCGCCAGCAATGGCAACGCTGGTGGCTGGTCGATCCGCTGGATGGCACCAAGGAGTTCATTGCCGGTACTGAAGAATTTACCGTCAACATTGCCCTGATCGAGCAAGGCCGGGTGGTGTTCGGGGTGGTGGCGATCCCCACCACTGGCCGCTGCTATTACGGTGGCCAGGGTATGGGCGCCTGGCGTGCCGATGTCGATGGGGCTGCCCAGCAAATTCACGTGCGTGTGGTACCGCCTGCGGGGCAGGGCTTTACCGTGGTGGCCAGCCGTCGCCACTCCAGCCCGCAGCAGGAAGCCTTGCTGGCCGGCCTGAGTTCGGCGGTGGGTGAGCTGGAGCTGGCCAATATCGGCAGCTCGCTGAAGTTCTGCCTGCTGGCCGAAGGTGCTGCCGACTGCTACCCACGCCTGGCGCCCACCTCGCAGTGGGATACCGCCGCCGCCCAGGGGGTGCTCGAAGGCGCGGGTGGCGAAGTGCTCGGCCTGGATGGCCAGGTGTTCGTCTACCCGCCGCGCGAATCCTTGCTCAATCCCTTCTTCCTGGCCTTGCCTGCCGCCGCTCCCTGGCGTGAGCGGCTGCTGCAACTGGCTTCAGCGATGTAGCACGTACTGGCCGCTGAATACCACGGCGGCCTCATCGCTACCGGCGTTGGTCACCCGGGTGTGCAGGTTCAGGCGTGCCCGGCCGCGACGCTGGTAGGTGGTGATGAAGCGTTCCCAGACTTTCTCCTCCGGCGCTTCGCACAGGGCGATGGCCGCGCCGGTCACCGGTAGCGGATAGCTGATCTGTCCTTCCTGAATGACGATGTGCCCATCGTCGATCCCCGCCTCGCGCAGCCGCAGGTGCAACCATCCCCAACCGACCAGTACGGCGGCGCAATACAGGCTGCCGCCGAACATGGTGCTCTTGTGATTGACGTTGGCTTCGAGCGGCAATTGCAGGCGCAAGCGCTGCTGCTCCCAGTCGAGCACCTGCAGGCCCATTTCACGTGTCAGGGGAATGTCACCGTGCAGCACTGATTCGAGATAACGGCTGTCGGTGGTCATGGTCGGTTGTCCTCCATTTCGTCAGTGCCGGCGTTGCTGTCGGCGAAGCTCAGGCCGTGCTTGCGCAGCTTGTCGTGCAGGGTTTTGCGGGGAATGCCCAGGGCTTCGGCCAGGCTGCGCATGGAGCTATGCGGTTGAGCCAGTTCGGCGGCGATCAGCGAGCGTTCGAACTGCTCGACCTGATCGCTGAGGTTGCCGCTGTTCACCGGCGCGGCCTGGGTGTGAGCGGGCGGTGGTGCTTCGCCATCCAGGGCCAGCTCCAGGCCCAGAGCGAAGCGCTCCGCGACATTCTGCAGCTCACGTACATTGCCCGGCCAGTTGTGGCGCAGCAATTGGGCGCGTTGTGCAGGTTGCAGCGTGTGGGCGGGCAAACCGTGGCGGTCGCTGGCGGCATCGGCGAAATGCTGGAACAGCACCAGGACATCGTCGCCGCGCTCGCGCAGCGGCGGGATACGCAGCGGCGCCACGTTCAGGCGGTAGTACAGGTCAGCACGAAAGCGCCCCTGGTCGGCGGCCTGGCGCAGGTCCTCCTTGGTGGCCGCGATGATGCGGATATCCAGGGGAATCTGCTGGTTTCCACCGAGTCGCTCGACCACTCGCTCCTGCAACAGGCGCAGCAGCTTGACCTGCACATCCAGGCTCATGCTCTCGATTTCATCGAGGAACAGGGTACCGCCGTTGGCGAATTCGAACTTGCCGATCCGGCGCTTCTGCGCGCCAGTGAAGGCGCCCGGCTCATGGCCGAACAGCTCGCTCTCGACCACCGATTCGGCCAGGGCTCCGGCGTTGATCGCTACAAACGGGCCGTCACGGCGGCTCGACAAATCATGCAGGGCACGGGCCACGACCTCCTTGCCGGCACCGGTCTCGCCGAGGATCAGCACGTCGGCACGGGTCCCGGCCAAGGCACCGATCTGCTCGCGCAGGCGCAGCATGGGCGCAGACTGGCCCACCAGGCGGGCGCTCAACTGCTGGCGGTCGCTCAGGGCCAGGCGCAGGCTGCGGTTGTCCAGCACCAGGCGGCGCAAGGCCAGGGCGCGGCGCACGCTGTCGAGCAAGGCATCGCTGGCGAAGGGCTTTTCAAGGAAGTCGTAGGCCCCGGCGCGCATGGCCTGAACCGCCAGGGGCACGTCACCGTGGCCGGTAATCAGCAGCACCGGCAGTTCCGGATCCTGCGCCTGTACCTGTTCCAGCAGCTGCAGGCCGTCGATGCCGGGCATGCGGATATCGCTGACCAGCACCCCGGGCCAGTCCTGCTCGATGCGCGCGGCCAGGCCCTGGGCGTCGCTCAGCGACAGGACCTTGAGGCCGGCAAGGTCCAGGGTCTGGCTCAGGGCCTGGCGCAGGTGCGGGTCGTCGTCGACCAGAATCACCTGAACGCGGCTGTCGATGAGCGGCTCGGTCGTCATGCCGATGGGTCCTCCGAGGGTTGCAGATTGGCGCCAGGCTTGGCCACGCGCAGTTGCAGGGTAAGCAGGGCGCCACCTTCGGGGTGGTTGCCGAGCACAAGTTCGCCGCCCAGCGCCCGCATCAAGGTATCGCAGATCGCCAGGCCCAGGCCAAGGCCCTGGGTACGTGTCTTGGTGGTGAAGAACGGCTCGCGGGCGCGGGCCAGGGCTTCACTGGAGAAGCCCGGGCCGTTGTCGCGAATGTACAGGTAGACGTTGCCGTCGCGTTGTTCGGCACTTAGCCAGAGTTTGCGCGGGTTGGCCTTTTCGGTCAGCGCATCCAGGGCGTTGGCCAGCAGGTTGCCCAGCACCTGGCGCAGGCGGGTTTCACCGGCCTGGACCCACAGGGTGGCGTCGGGCAGGTCGCGTACCAGCTCCACGGCCATGGCCCGGCGACGCTTGGCCAGCAGGGCCAGGGCGTCGTCCAGCGCCGGTTGCAACGCCACGCTCTCGGGTGCATGGCGGTCGCGGCGGGCAAAGGCGCGCAGGTGGGCGATGATCGAGGCCATGCGTCCGGTCAGCTCGCTGATCAGCTTGAGGTTGCTGCGGGCATCGTCGGTGCGCTGGTGATCGAGGAGGATCTCGGCGTTTTCTGCATAGCTGCGGATGGCCGCCAACGGCTGGTTGAGCTCGTGGCTGATGCTTGCCGACATGGTCCCCAGCACCGACAACTTGCCAGCCTGGACCAGTTCATCCTGGGCCCGTACCAGTTCCTGTTGGGCTTGCTCGCGTTCCAGTACCTCGTTTTTCAGGCGGCTGTTGAGGCCCTCGAGGTCGGCGGTACGTTCGATGACACGCTTTTCCAGTTCATGACGCCCGTGGGCCTCGAAGTCGATGCGGTCCATGTAATGGCGTCGGCGCTGCATCATCAGGCCCAGCAGCAACATCAGTACCAGCAGGGCTGCGGCACCAATGGCCAGCACCGTACTCACCGAGCGGTCGACGATTGCCCGGGGCGCCAGGATGCTCGCTTGCCAACCGGTTTCTTCGATGGCTTCGGTCTGGATCAGCCAGGCCGCCTTGTCGAGGTTGAGCGGCTGCGGCGCCTGGGTCGGGTAAGGCTTGATGGCGACGATGGCTTCACGTTCGGCATCGGTCAGTGGCCGGGTGGCACGAAAACGCCAGTCCGGGCGCGAGGTGAGAATGACCACGCCGTTGTGGTCGGTCACCAGCAGTTGTTCTGGCGTCTTGCCCCACAGGTTTTCGGTGTGGTCCAGGTCGACCTTGACCACCAGCGCACCGATGATTTTCTCACCGTCGCGTACTGCAGCGGCAAAGTAGTAGCCGCGCTTGGCGGAGGTCGTACCCTGGCCGAAGAAGCGCCCCAGGCGTCCGGCAATGGCTTCGCTGTAGTAAGGCCGGAAAGTGAAGTTGCGGGCGATGAAGCTGTCGCGCTTGTCCCAGTTGGAGGCCGCCAGGGTGTTGCCGTTGGTGTCCAGCAGGTACATGACTTCGGCACCGGTCTGGGTGGTGATGTCCTTGAGCAGGCGGTTGGCGTTGGTCAGGGTTTCGAGCCGCAGCGGGTCGGCCAGCACCGCCCGCAGGGCCGGCAGGTCGCCGAGGATCTGCGGCAGGGTTTCATAGCGGTGCAGGGTGCCCAGCAGGTTGGCCACGTACAGGTCGAGGGTCTGGCGATTCTGGCTGGCCAGTTCTTCCTGGTAGTAGCGTTCGGCAAGGTGTTGCAGGGGCCAGAGCAACGGAGCCAGGCAAATTGCCAACAGGGCCAGGCTGCGCCAGCGAGGGCGGCGGGGAGGAGGTGGAGTCATGGTCATCGCAAATGCGCCAGGGTGATCTGGCGCATTATGCGCTACTTCAGGCAGTCGATCAGCGCCTGCTGCCAATGAGGCTGGCTGACTTGCCACTCACGCTGCAGGCGACTGCAATCGAGCCGTGAATTCAGTGGCCGGCTGGCCGCCGTCGGATAGTCGCTGGAGGGAATCGGCAGCAACTCGGCGCAGGGTAGCCCCTGCGCCCGCAGATGCTCGGCAATGGCCTGGGCGAAGCCGAACCAGGAGGTTTCGCCCTGGGCCGTCAGGTGGTAGGTACCCCAGGGGCCGGCCTTACCTGCTTGCCAGCGTTCGATCAGGGCACGGGTACTCTGGGCGATGGTGTCGGCCCAGGTGGGGGCGCCGATCTGGTCGGCGACGATGCGCAGTTGTGGCTTTTCCTGCAGCAGGCGTTGCAGGGTCAACAAGAAGTTACGGCCGTGGAGCGAGTACACCCAGCTCGTGCGCACGATCAGGTGTTGGCCCGCGGCGGCCTTGATCGCCTGTTCGCCGGCCAGCTTGCTGCGGCCATAGACGTTCAACGGGTGTGGCAGATCGTCTTCGGTGTAGGGCGTGGCTTTGTTGCCGTCGAACACGTAGTCGGTGGAGTAGTGGATCAACGGAATGCCAAGGCGCGCCGCCTCCTCGGCCAACACGCCAGGCGACTGGGCATTGATCGCGAACGCCAGCTCAGGTTCGCTTTCGGCCTGGTCCACGGCGGTGTAGGCGGCGGCGTTGATGATCAGCTCCGGCCTGAGCCGCTGCAAGGGGGCAAGAAGACTGCTGGGCCGGGCCAGGTCCAGTTGGTCGCGGCCCAGCACCTGCAGCGGGCCAAAGTCGTGCAAGCGCTGTTGCAGGGCCTGGGATACCTGGCCGTGCTGGCCGATGATGAGGATGTTCAGGCTCATGGAAACAGCTCCGCGTCCTTCAACCACTGACCGGCCTGGTCCTTGGCGGAAAGCTGCGGCGGGCCGTCGAGCTGCCAGTCGATGGCCAGGTCCGGGTCATCCCAGCGGATGCAGCGCTCGGCACTCGGGTTGTAGTAGTCGGTGGTCTTGTACAGGAACTCGGCGCTTTCGCTCAGCACCGCAAAGCCGTGGGCGAAGCCTTCGGGTACCCAGAGCTGGCGGTAGTTGTCTGCCGATAGGCGCACGGCTACCCACTGGCCAAAGCAGGGCGAGCTGCGGCGAATGTCCACGGCTACATCCAGCACCTCGCCACGGGTTACTCGAACCAGCTTGCCCTGGGTGTTTTCCAGTTGATAGTGCAGGCCGCGCAGCACACCGCGACCCGAGGCGGAGTGGTTGTCTTGCACAAACTGCGTAGCCACGCCGGTGTGCTGCTCGAAGGTGCGCGCATTGAAGCTTTCGTAGAAAAAGCCGCGGGCGTCGCCGAACACCTTGGGTTCGAGAATCAGCACGCCAGGCAAGGCGGTAGGGATGACGTTCATGGTTGCTCATCAGCCAGGCGGTAGAGATATTGGCCGTAGCCGATCTTGCCGAAGATCCTGGCGCGCTCCAGCAGTTGATCGCGATCGATCCAGCCTTGCTGGTAGGCGATTTCTTCAAGGCACGCGACCTTCAGGCCCTGGCGATGCTCGATGGCCTGCACGTACTGCGAGGCTTCGAGCAGGCTGTCATGGGTACCGGTGTCCAGCCAGGCGAAGCCTCGGCCAAAACGCTCCACCCGCAGGTCGCCACGTTGCAGATAGGCATTGGTGACGTCGGTGATTTCCAGCTCGCCGCGGGCCGAGGGCTTGATGCCTTTGGCGATTTCGATCACGTCGTTGTCATAGAAGTACAGCCCGGTGACGGCGTAACTGGATCGCGGCTGCAGCGGCTTCTCTTCGATGGACAAAGCCCGGCCCTGGGCATCGAACTCGACCACGCCAAAGCGCTCCGGATCCTTGACCCGGTAGCCGAACACGGTGGCGCCGCCGGGCTGGTCGATGGCCCGCTGCAACTGCTCGCCGAAGCCCTGGCCATAGAAAATATTGTCACCCAGAATCAGGCACACCGAGTCGTCCGCTATGAACTGTTCGCCGATCAGAAAGGCCTGGGCCAAACCGTCGGGAGAAGGTTGTTCGGCATAGCTGAGCTGGATGCCGAACGCGCTGCCATCACCGAACAGCTGGCGGTACTGGGGCAAATCCTGAGGGGTCGAAATCAGCAGGATTTCACGAATGCCAGCGAGCATCAGCACCGAGATCGGGTAGTAGATCATCGGCTTGTCGTATATCGGCAGGAGTTGCTTGGAGACGCCCAGGGTGATGGGGTGCAGCCGGGTACCGGCGCCCCCCGCCAGGACTATGCCCTTGGTCATGCAATCAGATCCTTGAAGTCACTATTGCCCAGGCGCTGGCCTTGATAGCTGCCGTCCTGGACCCGCTGGCACCACTCCAGGTTCTCCAGGTACCACTGCACGGTCTTGCGCAGGCCGGTGCTGAAGGTTTCGTCCGGCATCCAACCCAGTTCGCGCTCGATCTTGCCGGCGTCGATGGCGTAGCGCAGGTCGTGGCCGGGGCGATCGTCGACGAAGGTGATCAGGTCGGCGTAGTTCGCCACGCCTGTCGGTCGCTGTGGTGCGAGTTCTTCGAGCAGGGCGCAGATGCTGCGCACCACATCGATGTTCTTCTGCTGGTTATGGCCGCCGATGTTGTAGGTCTGGCCGATCTCGCCTTCGGTCACCACCTTGAGCAGCGCACGGGCATGGTCATCGACCAAGAGCCAGTCGCGCACCTGCAGGCCATTGCCATAGACCGGCAATGGTTTGCCCGCAAGGGCGTTGAGGAGCGTCAGCGGGATCAGCTTTTCCGGGAACTGGAACGGCCCGTAGTTGTTCGAGCAATTGCTGATGACCACCGGCAGCCCGTAGGTGCGATGCCAGGCGCGTACCAGGTGGTCGGCTGCCGCCTTGCTTGCCGAGTAGGGCGAGCTGGGCGCGTAGGCGGTGGTTTCGCTGAACAGCGCATCGGTGTCGCTCAGGTCACCGTACACTTCATCGGTGGAAACCTGGTGGAAACGAAAGCTGCTGCGCGCCGCGTCAGGCAGCGCTTGCCAGTAGGCGCGGGTGGCCTCGAGCAAGGCGTAGGTCCCGACGATGTTGGTCTGGATGAACGGCGCCGGGCCGTCGATCGAGCGATCCACATGGGACTCGGCCGCCAGGTGCATGATCGCGTCGGGTTCAAAGCGCTGCAGCACCGCGCTCACCGTTGCCGAGTCGCCGATGTCGGCCTGGACGAACTCGTAGCGGGTATTGGTGGCGATGCTGGACAAGGATTCCAGGTTGCCGGCGTAGGTCAGTTTGTCGAGGTTCAGCACTTCATGTTCGGTGGTGTCGATCAGGTGGCGAATCAGGGCTGAACCGATGAAACCGGCGCCGCCGGTAATGAGAATACGCATGTTCAAGGACCTTTCGCGTTGCTGACGGTGATCTGTTGAAGACTAGCTTGTCGGTGTCTTGCTCAACACACAAGTAGGAGCGGGCCTTGCCCCGCGACCCGCCGTAAAGCGGCTGCAACCTTCACTGGCTGCATCGCCGGGCAGGCCGGCTCCTGCATCCATCGCTTTTTTCGTGCCGTACTTGCTTATCGACGGAAGCAGTGGCGATATAAGCAGCAAAAAAAACGAGGTCCCGTCATGCCGCTCAGTACCCTGATCCACCGCTCCAGCCAGCCCTGCCCAGATGTCAGCGAGCAGCAGGCCCTGCTTTTACTGCAGGAGCGCTACGGGCTTGGCGGTTCGTTGCAATCGCTGGGCAGCCAGCAGGATCTGAACTTTCGCGTCGACGCCCCGACGGGGCGCTATGTGCTGAAAATCTGCCATGGCACTTATGCCGTCGCCGAGCTCGAGGCCCAGCATGCGGCCCTGGGTTTCCTGCGCGAACGTGGGCTGCCGGTTCCGGCGGTCATCACCGCTGCATCCGGAGAGCAACTGCTGGCGCTGGACCTGCAAGGCCAGCCGTTGCGCGTGCGCCTGCTCGACTATATCGAAGGTCAGTCCATCACCCGCCTCAAGCACATGGAGCCGCAGCTGATCGCAGAGCTGGGCCGGTTGTGCGCCCGTATCGACCAGGCCCTGGCCGACTTCAGCCACCCTGGGCTCGAGCGCACCCTGCAATGGGACCCTCGCCATGCCCAGGCGCTGATCGCGCATCTGCTGCCAGTACTCGCCGAGGGGCCACGCAAGGCCCAGGTGCGTGAAGCCGCGCGCAGGGCCGAACAACGCCTGCAACCTTTGCTCGAGCAGTTGCCGATGCAGGCGGTGCACCTGGACATCACCGACGACAATGCCGTGTGGCAACGCGACGCGCAGCGCCAGTGGCAGTTGCAAGGGGTAATCGACTTCGGCGACCTGATGCACACCTGGCGCATCGCCGACCTGTCGGTGACTTGTGCGGCGCTGCTGCACCATGCCGAGGGCGACCCGCTGCGTATCCTGCCGGCGGTGCAGGCCTATCACGCGCTAAACCCTCTGACCGACGCCGAGCTCAAGGCCTTGTGGCCGATGATCGTGGCACGCGCGGCGGTACTGGTGCTGAGCAGCGAGCAGCAATTGAGTGTCGACCCGGGCAACACCTATAGCCGCGATAACCTGGCCCACGAATGGGAAATCTTCGACGTGGCCACCAGTGTGCCGCTCGAATTGATGGAAGCCGCGATCCTGCAGGTGGCGGGCCAGGAGGTGCCAGGCCTGGACCTCGCCGCCAGCGCAGCGCTGCTGCCTGGCCTGCACGGACAGCCGGTGGCCGCAGTGGACCTGGGCGTGCTTAGCACGCACTTCCAGGCCGGCAACTGGGAACAGCCGGGTATCGACCAGAACCTGTTGCGCGAGCAGGCAGGCGAGCAGGGCGCGGCCTGCTCGTTGTATGGCCAGTACCGGCTTTCCCGGACCCATATCGACAATCCCCAGGAGCCTGCGACCTTCGCTTTGAACGTCGAATTGCAGGTGCCGGCGGGCACTGCCCTGCAAGCCCCCTGGACGGGCACCTGGCAGCAGGCGGCAGAGGGGCATGGCTGCCTGCAAGGTGAACAGTGCAGCCTCTGGGTGCAGGGGCTGGCCAATGCGCCGGCGCCGGGCACGCAGGTGAGTGCCGGGCAGTCGCTGGGGCACAGCCGCGGGTTGCTCATCGTGCAGCTGTGCCGCGTTGCGGGCCTGCAGCCGCCGGCCTTTGTCGTGCCATCGCGCGCTGCCGCCTGGCAGGCCTTGTGCCCGTCACCGCAAGCGCTGCTGGGTTTCGCTTGCGATGCCGAACCGCTGGTGGATGCTCGCCAATTGCTGGAGCGGCGCGATGCCAGCTTCGCCCGCTCGCAGAAGCACTACTACCAACAACCACCCCATATCGAACGCGGCTGGCGCAACTACTTGATCGACATGCAGGGCCGCTCCTACCTCGACATGCTCAACAACGTCGCAGTGCTGGGTCACGGCCATCCACGCATGGTCAGCGAAGCGGCACGGCAATGGTCCTTGCTCAATACCAACTCGCGCTTCCACTACGCGGCCATTGCCGAGTTTTCCGAGCGCCTGCTGGAACTGGCACCCGAGGGCATGGACCGGGTGTTCCTGGTCAACAGCGGTACCGAAGCGAACGACCTGGCCATCCGCCTGGCCTGGGCCTACAGCGGCGGGCGCGACATGCTCAGCGTGCTGGAGGCGTACCATGGCTGGTCGGTGGCTACCGATGCGATCTCCACCTCCATCGCCGACAACCCCCAGGCGCTGAGCACGCGGCCAGAGTGGGTACATCCGGTGATTGCCCCGAATACCTATCGCGGCGCCTACCGTGGTGAAGACAGCGCGACCGAGTACCTGGCCGATGTCGATGCCAAGCTCGACGCCCTGGCAGCTGAGCAGCGACAGCTGGCCGGCTTCATCTGTGAGCCGGTATACGGCAATGCGGGCGGTATCTCCCTGCCGCCCGGCTATCTGAAACAGGCCTATGCCAAGGTCCGTGCTGCGGGCGGGGTGTGCATCGCCGATGAGGTGCAGGTGGGCTATGGCCGCCTCGGCGAGTACTTCTGGGGCTTCGAGGAGCAGGGCGTGGTGCCCGACATCATCACCATGGCCAAGGGCATGGGCAACGGTCACCCGCTGGGCGCGGTGATCACCCGGCGCGAGATCGCCGAGGCGCTGGAAGCCGAAGGTTACTTCTTCTCGTCGGCCGGCGGCAGCCCGGTCAGTTGCCGAATCGGCATGGCGGTGCTAGATGTCATGGGTGAAGAAGGCCTGTGGGACAACGCCCGGGATGTCGGCCGGCACTTCAAGGCGCGCCTGCAAGCGTTGGTCGATAAACATCCGCTGGCCGGTGCCGTCCACGGTTCGGGTTTCTACCTGGGGCTGGAGCTGGTGCGCGACCGCAACACCCTGGAGCCGGCGACTGAAGAAACCACCACGCTGTGCAACCGCTTGCGCGACCTGGGCATCTTCATGCAGCCCACTGGCGACTATCTGAACATCCTCAAGATCAAGCCGCCCATGTGCACCACCCGCGCCAGTGTCGACTTCTTCGTCGATAGCATCGACAAGGTGCTTTCAGAAGACCTGTAACCCTCAATCTAGAGCCGGTTAATTCGATTGTTATCGGGTTAACCGGCTTTTTTGTGGCTGTTATTTTCTAAACACAGCTTTTAAAGCCGATATTTATCGGATATAACTGCGCCCACAACGCTGCATTCTGTCATCGGTCGCCTGCTACGGTCAGACGGCCCAGTCACCCTTCGAGGAGGTTTTCATGAGCCGCACCGTCACCGTCGCCGCCACCCAGATGGCCTGTACCTGGGATCGCCAGGCCAACCTCGCCACCGCTGAAAAGCTGGTGCGCGAAGCCGCAGCCAAAGGCGCGCAGATCATCCTGATCCAGGAACTGTTCGAAACCCCGTACTTCTGCCAGAAGCCGAACCCCGATTACCTGCAACTGGCAACGCCGGTCGAGATCAATGCTGCCATCGAGCACTTCCAGCAGATCGCCAGGGAACTGGAAGTGGTATTGCCGATCAGCTTCTTCGAACTGGCCGGCCGCGCCCGCTTCAATAGCATCGCGATCATCGATGCCGACGGCAGCAACCTGGGTGTGTACCGCAAGACCCATATTCCGGATGGCCCTGGGTACCACGAGAAGTACTACTTCAACCCGGGCGATACCGGCTTCAAGGTCTGGCAGACTCGCTACGCCAAGATCGGCGTGGGCATCTGCTGGGACCAGTGGTTCCCGGAGTGCGCGCGCAGCATGGCACTGCTGGGTGCCGAAGTGCTGTTCTACCCGACTGCCATCGGCAGCGAGCCGCATGACAAGACCATCTCCTCCCGTGACCACTGGCAGCGCGTGCAGCAAGGCCATGCCGGCGCCAACCTGATGCCGCTGATCGCCAGCAACCGCATCGGTACCGAAGAGCAGGACGGCTACGACATCACCTTCTATGGCTCGTCGTTCATCGCCAACCAGTTCGGCGAGAAAGTCCAGGAGCTCAATGAGACCGAAGAGGGTGTGCTGGTGCATACTTTCGATCTCGATAGACTGGAGCACATCCGCAGCGCCTGGGGTACTTTCCGTGACCGCCGTCCGAACCTGTACGGCCCGGTGAAAACCCTCGACGGCGCGCTGGAATCCTGAACATTCAATGATCTCGACGCGGGCCTTGGTCCCGCGTCGGACACTGCAAAGGTTGACTCATGAAAACCCTGACCAGCACCCCACGCGCCGACGGCTTCTACATGCCAGCCGAATGGGCGCCGCAAACCCAGGTATGGATGGTCTGGCCGGAGCGCCCGGACAACTGGCGCCTGGGCGGTAAACCGGTACAGGCAGCACACGTGACCCTGGCCAAGGCCATCGCCCGATTCGAACCGGTCACCGTGGCCGTCTCTGCTGCCCAGTACGACAACGCCCGCGCCCGCCTGGACGCACCGAACATTCGCGTCGTGGAAATCAGCAACGACGACGCCTGGGTGCGTGACACCGGGCCGACCTTCGTCATCAACGACAGCGGCGAAGTGCGCGGCGTCGACTGGGGCTTCAATGCCTGGGGTGGTTTCGAGGGTGGCCTGTACGCGCCGTGGAACCGCGATGAACAACTGGCCAGCAAGGTCCTGGAAATGGAGCGCTGCCAGCGTTACCAAACCGAAGGCTTTGTACTGGAAGGCGGTTCGATCCATGTCGACGGCGAAGGCACCCTGATCACCACCGAAGAATGCCTGCTCAACCACAACCGCAACCCGCACCTGAACCGCGAGCAGATCGAAGCGGTACTGCGTGATCACCTGGCGGTGGACACCATCATCTGGCTGCCCGATGGCCTGTTCAACGACGAGACCGATGGCCACGTCGACAACTTCTGCTGTTACGTGCGCCCGGGTGAAGTGTTACTGGCCTGGACAGATGATCCGCAAGACCCCAACTACGCACGCTGCCATGCCGCGCTCGAGGTATTGCAGAACAGCCGTGACGCCAAGGGTCGCACCTTTACCGTGCACAAAATGCCGATTCCGGGGCCGCTGTACGCCACTGAAGAAGAGTGCGACGGTGTCGATCCGGTGGCCGGCAGCCAGGAGCGCAACCCTTCGGTCCGCCTGGCCGGTTCCTACGTCAACTTCCTGATTGTCAACGGCGGCATCATCGCCCCGAGCTTCGACGACCCGGCAGATGCCGAGGCTAGAGCTATTCTGGGCAAGGTGTTCCCCGACCACGAAGTGGTCATGATCCCGGGGCGCGAAATGCTCCTGGGCGGCGGCAACATCCACTGCCTGACCCAGCAGCAACCGGCCCCGGCCAAGGGCTGAAAACCGGCAAATAAAAAACCCGTCGCTTGACGGGTTTTTTTATGGGCAAGCGACAACCGGCGCAGGTGCTGGCATACCTCTTGTATTTGTTTTGCATTGTATTTCAACAAGATAGGACGGCATCGTTCTGTCACAAAGTTTGAATAAATTAGCCGCTCACGACCCCAGGGAGTACGTGTCGAAATGAATGCAGCAAGTGAGCCGGCTTCGCCCCCATCGGCCGTCAACCCCGAAGCGCTGCAACGTGTGGCGCAATGGTTGAAACACAATGGAGCAATCCGGGTCAGGAAGACCGACACACGTCGAGTGTTGAGAGAGCGATATCCAGCAGGCCTGTTGACCGATGCAGAGCTTGCAGCCCTGCTGGACGAGTGAAAGGCAGGAGCGGGCTTGCCCCGCGATGAGGCCATTGAAGGCACCCAAAATCGCGGGGCAAGCCCGTTCCAACTGTCAGAAGCTATAGGTTCCGGTCACCACCAGGCTACGCGGATCGCCGAGCTGGATCTGTGCGGCACTGGTGGCCGAACTGTAGTAGGTCTTGTCGGTGATGTTGTTCAGCGCCGCACGCAGGTCCCAGTTCCTGGTGCGGAATCCGGCCAGGGCATCCCAGCGGCCATAGCCCGGCAACACCGCCGTGTTCTGGTTGTCGGCATAGCGCTCACCCACCAGGGTCAGGCCGGTTTCGCCATACCAGCCCATCTCCGGCTTCCAGGTCAGGAACAGGCTGCCATTGCGTTTGGCAACGTTGCTCACGCGGTTGCCTTCCTGGCCATTGTTGTCTTCGACAATGGTGGCGTCCTGTAAACCAATGCCGCCGCGCACATACCAGTTGCCAACGATGTTGCCGGTAGCGGTCAGCTCAACCCCGCGCGAACGTTGCAAGCCGGTCAGCAGGGTGATACCCGGGTTGTTCGGGTCGCTGGTGCGACGGTTGTAGAGCTCCAGCTCGTAGACGGCCAGGGTGGTGCTCAGGCGTTCATCCAGCCAGTCGCTCTTGACCCCGATTTCCTTCTGCCGGGTTTCTTCCGGGCTGGTTTCGTTGGCGTTGCCGGCAGCACCCGGGGTGATACCGATCAAGCCGCCACCCACTGGCGAGAAGGTCTTGCTCCAGGAGGCGTAGAAGGAGTGGTCGCGCCACGGCGAATACACCACGCCCAGGCGCGGGCTGGTGCTGTCGCTGTCTTGGTTCTCGGAAATGCCGCGCAGCTTGTTGGTGGTTTCCACTTCGAACTGGTCAAAGCGCACGCCGGCCAGTACCTGCCATTGATCGTTGAGGCGGATCTGGTCCTGAACATACAGGCCACGGCTGTCGACCACGGTGTGGTTGTTGCTCGACGGCACCATGGTGCCGTTGTGCTGCAGGCTGCGGTTGGGGTTGTACAGATCGACGCTCGGCACCGGGCTCGCACCGGGGCCCGAGGTGGCTGCGGTGTAGAGCAGCGGGTCGCGGCGCTGGTTGCCGATCTCGATACCGGTCAGCAGGGTGTGCTGCAGGCCGTAGGTATCGAAGTTGCCTTCCAGTTCGACGTTGTTGAACAGGTTGCGGGTGTTCAGGTCCTGCTGCCAGCGCTGGCGGGTGACCTGGCCGGTGGTGGCGTTGTAGCCGGTCTGATAGGTGTTGTCGAAGTCGCTGTCGAGCTTGAACAGGCCAAGGGTATGGCGAACCTGCCAGGTGTCACTGAGCTGGTAGTTAAGGCGCGAACGCAGGGATTGGGCCTTGTCGTCGATGTAGTCGCGCTGGGTGTCGCCGTAGGTGGTATCGCGGCCGACATCGGCAGGGCGCCCGTTGACGCTTGGAACACCGCGGTCGGGGGTGCGGTTATAGCGGCTGTATTCGTACTGCACCAGCCAGTTCAGGTCCGGGGTGAGCTGCCAGTTCATGGACGGTGCGAACAACTGGCGGTTGCCGTCGATGCCGTCGCGGAAGCTGTTGTTGTCCTGGTTGCCCATGTTCAGGCGCAGGCTGATGTTGTCGGTCGGGTCGGCACTGAGGTCGGCATACAGGCTGCGCAGATCTTCGCTGCCGCCCTGGGCTTCGATGCTCGAGCGCCGGCCGGCCTCCGGCGTCTTGCTCACGCGATTGACGATACCGCCCTGGCTGCCCCGGCCATAGAGCACCGCGGCAGGGCCTTTGAGCACTTCGATCCGCTCGATATTGTGCAGGTCGCGCACGTACTGGCTGTCGTCGCGAATACCGTCCAGATAGAAGTCGTTGCTGGCATCGAAACCCCGGATACGCACGCTGTCGAAACGGGTGTCGGCGCCGGTGCTCACGTTGGGAATACCGCTCAGGGCCTGGCCCAGATCATCGGTGCCGTAGTCCAGCACGTTGCTGGTCTTCACCGAGTCGATGGCCTGGGGCACGTAGCGGGCCGGGGTGGCAGTACGGGTTGCGGTGGTCACTTCCTTGACCCGTGGATCATCCTGATCGCGTTCGCTTTCGGCGGTCACCGACATCTCCGGCAGGGTGGTGCTGGCGGCGAGGGCCAGGCCGGAACTGAGGAACAGGGAAACACCCAGGGTCAAGGGTGACAGGCGGCTAGGGGCAGGCATTAAAGACATCCGCAAGGGTAGAGGTAGACGAAAGGAGGGGATGACAAATTCGGCGTGAATGATAATGCGTGCTATTTACTAGTGTTAATTGTTTCTAATCGTTTGTTGCGGGTATTTGTTTCAAAATATTGCTTAGGGAAACCGGTGTTACACGGCTGAAACATCCTTGCAATTCTGTCGCGTAGCGTTGCCATCGGCGGCTAATGTGAACGACTTTTCACGAATTTTTGACACATTGATGAACTCACGGATAGGATTCGGTCAACGCCTGTAGGCCCACCGGCCAAGAGTCCAGAATAAAAGGCCCGCTGCGATCACTCGCACGCGGGCTTTTTATTTCTGACCCGCGAGCGTCAACCCACGCAGGGGGCGTGGTTTTTGGCGTAGGTCGCAGAGCGTCTTTGACTAAGTAATAAGGAAAATAAAATGTTGAAAACCAGGATCAGTCTGATCGCGCTCGGCCTTCTGACCGCGACTCAGGCTATGGCCAATGACCAGGCCGCGGCCAAGGGCTTCGTAGAAGACAGCAGCATGAATGTTCTGCTGCGCAACGCTTACATCAACCGTGACAAGAAGCACGGCACCGACGACCAGATTGAATGGGGTCAGGGCGTCATCGCCAACTTCTCCTCCGGCTTCACCCAGGGCACCGTCGGTGTGGGTGTCGACGCTTTCGGCCTGTACGCCGTGCGTCTGGACGGTGGCAAGGGTCACAACGGCGGCGCCGGTGTCGACTTCTTCAAGCCTAGCGATGGTGCTCAGGCCAACTCCCCGCACAACCTGGCCCGTGGCGGCGCCGCAGTAAAACTGCGTGTCTCCAACACCGTGCTCAAGTACGGCGACCAGATGCCAGCGCTGCCAGTCCTGCAGTATGACGATGCCCGTCTGCTGCCAGAAAGCTTCACCGGCACGATGATCACCTCCAAGGAGATCAAGGGCCTGGAACTGAACGCCGGTCGTTTCACCCAGGAAGCACGCAAGAGTGCCGAAGGCCGTGACAGCGGTGGCCTGAAGTCGATCAATGTGCTCGGCGGTAGCTACAAGTTCACCGAAAACCTGTCGGCGGCCGTATACGGCTCCGATGTCGAGGACGTACTGCAGAAGTACTACCTGGGCGTGAACTATGTTCACCCGATCGCTGCTGACCAGTCCCTGACCCTGGACTTCAATGGCTACAAGTCGGACATCAACAACAAGTACGTCAAAGAAGCTGGCCTGACCGGCGACTCCAACACCATCTGGAGCCTGGCAGCCACTTACGCCTTCGGTCCGCACTCGGTGACCATCGCGCACCAGCGCAGCACCGGCGACACCGGCTACCAGTACGGCTGGTACCAGAACCGTGGTGGCGTGGGTGACGGTGGTTCGACCATCTACCTGGCCAACTCCTACTGGTCCGACTTCAACGCTGAAGACGAGCGTTCCTGGCAGATCGGCTACGGCCTGGACTTCAGCAGCTTCGGCGTGCCGGGCCTGAAGTACAACGTGGCGTACGTGCGTGGTGACAACATCAACACCCACGGTTTCGGCGAAGGTAAAGAGCGCGAGATCTTCAACCAGATCAAATACGTCGTTCAGGAAGGCCCTGCCAAGGACCTGTCCGTCAAACTGCGTAGCTCGTTCCTGCGTACCTCTGACAGCGTTCGTCAGAACGGCTACAACGACGACGGCAACGAAGTCCGCGTATTCGTCGAATACCCGATCAGCATTTTCTGATTGGATGTTCCAGGGCGCCCGCTCCCACAAACACTGTAGGAGCGGGCTTGCCCCGCGAACCACAACCCCGGCCTATGCCGGGGTTGTTTCTTTTCGGCGCTCTGAGGTCTTCAGCTGCGGCGCCTCCCCCATCTCAGGCTCAAAGCTGTCACTACGGGCCATCCGCCACAACCGCGCATAGAATTCACTGTTGATCTCGCCGCTGAGCAATTCACCGGGCTTGAGGAACACGTGCAACTGCGAGAACAGACGAATCTCACTGGCGCTGATGCGTCGCACCAGGTGCTTGGGCTTCAACTGCGAAGGGTGGTCGAGCCCCGCCGCCGCCAGCATCTCGGCCAGGGCATGCAGGGTATTGCGGTGAAAGCTGTAGACCCGGTCGGCCTTGTCGGGCACCACCAGCGCGCGTTGGCGCAACGGGTCCTGGGTGGCGACCCCGGTGGGGCACTGGTTGGTGTGGCAGCTTTGCGACTGGATGCAGCCAATGGCGAACATGAAGCCGCGCGCCGAGTTCACCCAGTCGGCGCCAATGGCCAACACGCTGGCGATATCGAACGCACTGACGATCTTGCCCCCGGCACCGATGCGCACTTTGTCGCGCAGGTTCAGGCCGACCAGAGTGTTGTGCACGAACATCAGACCTTCGCGCATCGGCACACCGATGTTGTCGCTGAACTCCCTGGGCGCAGCGCCAGTACCGCCTTCCTTGCCATCGACCACGATAAAGTCCGGCACGATGCCGGTCGCCAGCATGGCCTTGGCGATGCCCATGAATTCCCAGGGGTGGCCCAGGCAGAACTTGAAGCCCACCGGTTTGCCGCCTGAAAGCTCACGCAACCGGGCGATGAACTGCAGCAACTGCAGCGGCGTGCGAAAGGCGCTGTGGGCGGCAGGCGAGATGCAGTCTTCCCCCACCGTCACCCCGCGTGTGGCGGCAATTTCGGCGCTGACCTTGTGCCCGGGCAAGATCCCGCCATGCCCGGGCTTGGCGCCCTGGCTGAGCTTGATCTCGATCATCTTCACCTGAGCGTCGCGAGCCTGGTCGGCAAAACGCTCGGGGTCGAAGCGGCCTTCGGCGGTGCGGCAACCAAAATAGCCGCTGCCGATTTCCCAGATCAGGTCGCCGCCATGTTCGCGGTGGTACGGGCTGATACTGCCTTCGCCTGTGTCATGTGCAAAGCGCCCGCGCCGGGCACCCTGGTTCAAGGCGGCAATGGCGTTGGCGCTGAGGGCGCCAAAACTCATGGCAGAAATGTTGAAGATCGAGGCCGAGTAGGGCTGGCGGCACTGCGGGCCGCCGATGGCGATGCGAAACGACGCTGGGTCGGGAGTGTCGCTGGGCAGCATCGAATGGCTGATGAATTCAAAGCCCGGGCGGTACACATCATTGAGCGTGCCAAAGGCCTTCTCGGCGCTTTCATTCTTGGCCCGGGCGTAGACCAGCGAGCGCTGGGCGCGGGAAAAGGGCAGCTTGTCATCATCGCCTTCGAGCAGGTACTGGCGGATTTCCGGGCGGATGGTTTCGATCAGGTAGCGGATGTTGCCCAAGATCGGATAGTTGCGTCGCACCGCGTGATGGCTTTGTCTCAGGTCGTTCAGGCCAACCAGGCTGAGCACGGCGCAGAGTACGCTAAAGGGCCAGAGCCAGGTGTGGGTCGCAAGGAAGGGCAGGCTGACACAGGTGAAGAGCAAGCAGCCGGCCAGACAGGCGTAGCGGCTGGGAAGCGAAGCTTTCATGGATCTTCCGCTGATGTGAGAGATCCTTCCTAGGATAGGGCAAGCCCCTGTGCAGAAAACCCGTGGTTTCGGTAAAAGACTTTTATCCCCGGCGTGCTTGACCCGCTGCTCGCGCAATTGTTTGCCAATGACTGAACCCAACTCCGGCACTTGCATAACTGCCGCCTGCAACCAGCGTGCTACAAGGCTCGTACCGTTTTTTTTTGCGAGTGAACCCCTGTGACCGCCGCTACCCGCACCGCGCCCGCGAACAAGGGCTTTGGCCTGCTGTGCCTGGCCAGCTACCTGTTGTCGCTGTCGTACGGCTCGACCTTTTTGTTGTCGTTGCTGGTCAGCACCCGTGGCGGCAACGAGCAGGATGCGGGACGGATCATTTCCCTGGCGATGCTCAGCACCATCGTGGCCGTGCTCGGCAGTGGACACCTGGCTGATCGCCTGGGTTCGGCGCGGGCCATCGCGCTCTCGGCACTTTGCCTGGTAGCGGCCTGCCTGGGCTTTGCCCTCATGGCCGGTACCGGTCTGGGCCTGATGCTTTGCGGCCTCATCCTGGGCCTGGGCTGGGGCGCGTTCTACACCCTGGGTCCGATCCTGGTTGCCGAACGGGTCGAGCCCACGCGGCGCACGCACTGCTTCGCCTTGCTCTCGGGCAGCATGATGAGCGGCATCGGCTCCGGGCCGTTGGCGGGCAAACTCGCCAGCTTCTTTCACCTGCCGGTACAGACGGCGTTCTTCACCGCCGCGGCGGCGGCAGTGCTTGGTCTGATGATATTCAACCACCTGGCCCGCCAGCCCCGGCAGGCCGCGAGCCCCGTCGGCATCAGCCGCAGGGCCAGCGCTCAGGTGCTGGGTTCGCCAGCGCGCTGGCCGATTCTGATGGTCGGCCTGGGCGGTGCGATCTTCGGCGGCCTGGGGAGTTTCCAGACCTCTTACGCAGCGGCGCGCGGCCTGGATTATTCGCTGTTCTTCATCGGTTTCATGAGTGCGGCCATCGGTTGTCGATTGCTGGTCGCCGGCTGGGTGGTCAAGCGGGATGCCTGCGGGGCCTCCTGCCTGCTCTGTGCCTTCACCGTGCTTGCCGTGCTGGCGCTGGGCTGGTGGGTGCAGGACAACCTCGGCTACCTGCTGGCCGCCGCCTTGCTGGGTGTCGGCTACGGCCTGAACTACTCGGTGATCAATGGCCTGGCCGCCAACCAGGCGCCGGCCGGGCACACCCCGCAGGCCTTGCTGTTGTTCAGCCTGGCGTACTTTCTCGGGGTGTTCGGCTTCCCTTGGCTGGCGGGCAACCTGATCGTCAGCGGCGGCACCGAGGCGATGATGCTTTGCCTGATGGGTATCGCCTTGCTCAACTGGCTGGTCAGCGCCGCTCGACTGCTCGGACGCTGGCGCGCTCGCTCGCGCGAGGCATCGCCGTTTTATTGATCCTGGTTAATTTTTGTTCAAATGGTCAGCCTTAAACTGAACGCTCTGCACCCTCGAAGGGGGACAAGGCATGACCATCATCGTGACCGGCGCCGCCGGTTTCATCGGTAGCAACCTCGTCCAGGCCCTGAATCGACGCAATGAAGCCGAAATCATTGCCGTCGACGACCTGACCGATGGCGACAAATTCCGCAACCTCGTCGACTGCGAGATTGCCGACTATCTGGACAAGGATGACTTTCTCGAGCGCTTTGCCCGCGGCCAGTTCGGCAAGGTCCGCGCGGTGCTGCACCAGGGCGCCTGCTCCAGCACCGTCGAAGGTGACGGGCGCTTCATGATGGACAATAACTATCGCTTCAGCCGCAATCTGCTCGATGCGGCCCAGGCCCTGCAAGTGCCCATGCTGTATGCCTCGTCGGCAGCGGTGTACGGCGCCGGACGCGATTTTCGCGAACAACGCGAGTGCGAGCGGCCGCTGAACGTCTACGGCTACTCCAAATTCCTTTTCGATCAACACGTGCGCAGGCTGTTGCCTGCGGCGCGCAGCCAGATCATCGGCCTGCGCTACTTCAACGTCTACGGCCCCCACGAACAACACAAGGGCGCCATGGCCTCGGTCGCCCTGCATTGCTTCAATCAGTACCAGGCCAACGGCAAGGTCAGCCTGTTCGGCAGCTATGGCGACTACCCCAGCGGCGGACACCTGCGTGACTTTGTGTCGGTGGAGGATGTGGTCAAGGTCAACCTGCACTTTCTCGACCATCCGCAGCTCAGCGGCTTGTTCAACGTCGGCAGCGGCCGGGCCCAGCCGTTCAACGATGTCGCCATGGCGGTGATCAATCGCTTGCGCGAGCAGCAGGACCAGCCCCCGCTGTCGCGGGAGATGGCCCTGCTCGAAGGCATCCTTGAATACAGCGAATTCCCTGACCACCTGCGGGGCAAGTACCAGTGCTACACCTGCGCCGACCTGAGCCGCCTGCGCGAGGCGGGCTTCCAGCAGCCGATGCTCACCGTCGAACAGGGCGTGGCGCGGTATTGCGACTGGCTGCAAGGCATCGAGATAGCGACGCCCGCCCAGTACAGGCAGGCGGCTGTGGCTTAGTGCTGGCGCAGGGTTTTTACATTGCCCTTGGCGGAGGTTTCACGCAGGTATTCCACCAGTGAGTCATCCAGCGCCTGCATCCAGCGCGTGTGATGTGGCACGGCGGCGGTACCGGTGATCACCGAGCGGTAGGACTTGTCGCGATAGCCCATGATGTCCTGCTTCTTGTCAGACTTCCATTTCAGGAAGATCCGGTTCACCGCGTCGATATCGAAGCTTGGGTAGTCGGTCTGTTCGATCAGGTGCTTGATGTAGCGGCCCTGGAACTCGTACATCTGTGCGGTGGTTTGCAGCGCCTCTTCCTCGGCGCGCCAGCGAGCGCTGTCGGCCTGCATCTCGGCCTTTGCTGGCAGCTTTTTCAAGCCCAGCATGTAGTCCCGGGCGAACCACGCCTGGGCGTCGAACAGGTTGAAGCTGTACCAGAGGTCTTGCATGCCGAGATAGATCAGCTGCGGGTTCTGCTCCCACACCACGCCCTGGTACAGACCCAGCGGCCACAGGCGGTTACCGGTCTTGAGCGTCAGCTCATCGGGCAGGAACGGGAAGTGATGCTGATAGCCGGTGCACAGAATGATCGCATCCACCCGCTTGCTCGAGCCGTCGGCAAAGAACGCCAGCTCACCTTCCACCCGCTGCAATTGCGGGCGCTCTTCCCAGCCCTTGGGCCACTTGTAGCCCATGGGCTGAGTGCGATAGGCGCTGGTGATCGAGCGCGCACCGTACTTGAAGCATTGCGAGCCGATATCTTCGGCCGAATAACTACTGCCGACGATCAGCACATCCTTGCCCTTGAACTCCAGAGCATCGCGAAAATCGTGGGCGTGCAGAATGCGTCCGGAGAAACGCTCGAACCCGGCGAAGTCCGGCACATGGGGCGTGGAAAAATGCCCGCTGGCCACTACCACATAATCGAACACCTGCTCGGTGCTCAGGCCTTGGGCGTAGTCGTGGGCGGTGAGCGTGAACGTGCGGCTGGCCTCATCGAAACGCACCGCCTTGACCGCCGTATTGAAGCGGATGTAATCGCGCACACCGGCCTTTTTCACCCGGCCCTGAATGTAATCCCACAACACCTCACGCGGTGGATAAGACGAGATCGGCCGACCGAAATGCTCATCAAAACTGTAGTCGGCGAACTCCAGGCACTCCTTCGGGCCGTTCGACCACAGGTAGCGGTACATACTCCCGTGCACCGGCTCGCCGTGCTCATCCAGCCCGGTGCGCCAGGTGTAGTTCCACATCCCGCCCCAGTCGGCCTGCTTCTCGAAACAGACCACCTCGGGCATCACCGCCCCCTTGGCATGAGCGGATTGAAAGGCACGCAGCTGCGCCAGGCCAGACGGGCCTGCGCCGATAATGGCAACACGAATACTCATAAGACTTCCTGACAGAAAACACTGAAAAAAATGCAAAGCGTCTCCAGCCCTCAACGGCAAAAACCGAGGGCAATGGAATGCGGAAAATTCAGGCGTCAGCTGGCAGGCGGAGGGACAGGGCGTTTGCGTTTGTGCGCGAGCAAGGCGTCGCGGGGGGGAATCGACAGCGCGTGGAACAGTGTCGAGAGGGGAGAGCTGGTCAACGAAAGATCAGCGACAGCGTCGGGCCCGTAGGTATTGCCGAACAGCGCGGCAAACGGGCCTTGGGGGCGAAAGATACGTGTGGTCTCGTTCATGACGGGCTGATTCTGCCTCTTTTGGTTATGGATGCCTTTTTAGCTATAACGGATGGGAAGGGGGATTACAAGTTTCGGTGCCGCAAGCTTTGCAGACTTCGTCAGCAATGCGGACACCCACGAAGAATCGTGGTTTTTCGACGGAAACAAAAAAGGCCCACCTTGCGGTGAGCCTTTTTGTACTGCATATGGTGCCGGCACCAGGAATCGAACCCGGGACCTACTGATTACAAGTCAGTTGCTCTACCATCTGAGCTATACCGGCACAGGGTCGCCATTATAGCGATCAGTTTGCATCTGTAAACTACTTCTGCAAGATTCGTTGTGATGCCCGGTTTCAGCGCGTATCAAGGCATTGAATTACCAGCCACGGTGCAATGTCGTGGCGTCGGGTTCGCTTTGGGTCGGGTCGAAAATCAGCGGTTTTTGTTCGTGGCAGCCACGCTTGTTGCAGTAAGTGGTGGGCTGGGCGGGCAGGGGGTGTAGTGGGGTGTCCCAGGAAGAGGGGTGGGGTGGTTTGGGCTGCTGCAGCCGGGGAGGATGGTCAGGGTGGCGAGCAGGGCGACAGGGTAGAGGGCTTTCAATTGAATTCCGTTGGGTGATGGGGTGCTTCTGCGGGGGCAAGCCCGCTCCTACAAGGTGGGGAATATAATTTACGAAGCTTTCGGTAAGCTTTAAGGGCTTTTACCTGAATGTATTATCAAGTACGCGATTTTTAATTAGTGATTCTCTATCGATTTGACTTCGGCGATGCCTTCAGCTAATTTGTTGTTCATTATGTTGAACACTAAAGCGTTTCTGCTCCTCATCCCTCGTCTGGCCACCCGTGAAAATCACTGGACCGGCGGTCTGTAGCGCCTCCCTCGACAATCAGCTTTTTTCTCTTTTTGTCTGTAGCCGTCGCCGCAAGTGCGCGCGGTGTGTTGTCGCCCGTGGGAGGGCATCATGCGTTCCTGGATTTATTTGTTTATCGCCATCATCGCTGAGGTGATCGGTACCGCGTCGATGAAGTTCGCCGCCACTCACTCCGCCATTCTGGGTCATGGCCTGATGTACGCCATGATCGGTCTGTCGTACTTCTTCCTCGCCCTGGCCGTCAAGCGTGTGCCGGTGGGCGTTGCCTACGCACTGTGGGAAGGCATCGGCATCGTGCTGATTACCCTGATCAGTGTGACCTGGCTCGGCGAGAGCATTGGCTTGCTCAAGGCTGCAGGCCTGGGTGTGATGATCGCCGGTATCCTGCTGATCAAGGCCGGTACCCGTGCGGCACCTGCCAAGCGCGAGATGGAGGCCTTGCCATGCTAACCATGAACTGGATTCCCTTCGCCTGGCTTGGCCTGGCAATCGTGCTGGAAGTGATCGCCAACCTGCTGCTCAAGTATTCCGATGGTTTCCGCAAGCGCGGCTACGGCATTGTCTCGATTCTGTGTGTGCTGGCCGCCTTTACGGCCTTGGCCCAGGCTGTTCGCGATATCGAACTGTCGCTGGCTTATGCCGTCTGGGGTGGCTTCGGAATCCTCGCTACCGTGGCAATGGGCTGGGCACTGTTTGGCCAGCGCCTGGCCGGACGCGGCTGGTTGGGGCTGGCCCTGCTGCTGGTCGGTATGAGCCTGCTGAAACTGGCCTGATTTTGCTGCTTAGAGCATTTGGTTAAAACGCTTATGCACAAGGCGCGTGCCAGATCAGTGGCGCATCCATCGGACCAACGCTTGCCGTTGGTCTTTGCGCAAATGGCTGTTTTTGCTGGCGATAAGCCGCTGAGCAAAAAACGACCAACGGTCGAAAGCGCTTGGATCCAAGGTTTTTGAGGGTTTTTTCAAAAGGTTGCGCACAGACTTATCCACAGGCTGCGCACATCCGGCACAGGGCTACCGGCGTTCCGCCAGGAGCATCAGATTGCGTGGTGTGAGGGGCTGTTCACAAAACACCCCTAGCCGTACGTGGTAGCCCTGTTCCTGCAGGTACAACGCACGGTCGAGCACCAGCCATAACTCCAGCGGGCGGCGGAACAGGTTGCGCAGCAGCTCCAGGTTGCGAACCTCGGCCAAGCGTTGCCAGCCTTTGGCCTGCAGTGCGTCCCAATCGGCGGTGTGGTCTATCGACAGCCCTTTGAGCGCCGCCAATTCCCGGCAGTAGTCGGCATAGGGTTTTTGCAGCCAGCTGACCGGCAACGATGGGGTCGGCAGGTACTCATCCATTCCTCGCAGTTCACGCTGCAACCAATCGAACCCAAGGCGCCTGGCCATCGACTCATCGCGCTGGCGGCGCACCCGTGCACCGGCGGTGACGGTTTCGCTCAGGGGCAGGCCCAAGTCATCGATCGACAGCTGCAGGTTGGAAGCAATGGCGGCGGCCGAGAGTGGCTGGTACTGCGTCGCCTGAATGCGGTTGTAGCAGCAGGGCGCAATTGCCAGCTGACGGCAGCCCTGGCGGCTGGCCACTTGCATCAGGCGCACGTGCAAGTCGCCACAGGCGTGCAGGGCGACGGCAGTGTGGGTGTTGTCCAGGCGCAGGGTGGCGTCCTCGGCTAGAACGTCCTGCAGCACGTGTTCGGCGTTCAGGCCGTGATGCTCGCTCAGTTGCCGCCCGGCTTCGACCAGCGCCGGGTCGTATTCCAGGCAAGTCAGTTGCTGGCTGTCCGCTTGCAGCAAGCGCCGCCCCAGGTGGCCTTTGCCCGAACACCAGTCGAGCCAGTGCCGTGGTACATCGGCAAGGTCCAGGTGGCTGGCGAAGGCTTCGATCTGCTGCCATTTGCGCCCCGGTACATCCACATTCAGGCGATGGCCCGCCGCTGGCAGGGCGACTGTGGATAACTCGCCGACTTCGGTCAGCCGTGCAGCCATGCTTGCCAGTTGTGGAAAAGGTGCCGGTGCGTCCAGTTGCTGGGGATGGTTGTGCGCTGCTTCCGCCTCCGTCAGCGATCGCCCTCGCAACCAGGTCGCCAGGGCCGGGTGCTTAGCTTCCCAGGGCAGGTGCAGTTGGGTGAACGGGCGTGGCCGCCACAAATGCTGGTGCTCGCGCAAGAAGCTGTCCAGCGCCTGGAAGCGGCTGAGCAGTTGGTCATTGGCGAGAGGGAGGGCAGTGGTCATGGTCGGATACAAAAACGGGGCTGTGATCAGCCCCGTTATACAGGTTCAGCGGCCTTGGCAGGCGTCGACGCGCAGCCAGCGTTCCAGTTGCTTGAAGCCTTGTACCAACAGGAACGAAATCAGCAGGTAGAACAGACCGGCAGCGAAGAAAATCTCTACCGGCAAGTAGGTGCGCGCAATGATGGTTCGAGCCATGCCGGTCAGCTCCAGCAAGGTCACCGTGCTCGCCAGGGCGCTGGCCTTGAGCATGAGGATCACTTCGTTGCTGTAGGCCGGCAAGCCGATCCGCGCAGCACGCGGCAGCATGATGTAGAACAGTGCCTTGGCCTGGGACATGCCCAGCGCCCGCGCCGCTTCGATCTCACCCCGTGGGATGGCTTGCAGCGCGCCGCGCAGGATCTCGGCGATGTAGGCAGCGGTGTGCAGGGTCATGGTCAGCACCGTGCACCAGAACGGATCGCGCAGGTAGGGCCACAAGGCGCTGCTACGAACGGCTTCGAACTGGGCAAGTCCGTAGTACACCAGAAACAGTTGAACCAGCAGTGGCGTGCCGCGGAAAAAGAAGATGTAGCCGAACGGAAAGGCACGCACATACCAATGCCGCGACGAACGAGCAATGCCCAGCGGAATGGCGAGGATCAGGCCGGCAATGACTGCGATGGCTACCAGTTCGAGGGTCAGCGTGGCGCCCTGGGCCAGGCGTGGCAGCCACTTGATGATGACTTCCCAGTTCATTGGTTGGGCCTCGCGAAGCCGCGTGCGGCACGTTTTTCCATGAAGTGCATGCCGGTCATGGCAAGGATGGTCAACCCCAGGTAGATAACGGCGGCGACCATATAGAAGGTGAAAGGCTGCTTGCTCACCGTCACGGCGATCTGCGAGTGACGCATGATCTCTTCCAGGCCGATCACCGATACCAGCGCGGTGTCCTTCATCAGAATCATGAACAGGTTGCCCAGCCCGGGAAGGGCGATGCGCCACATTTGCGGCAGGACAAGCTTGGAGAAGATCCGCCCTCTGGAAAGGCCCAGGGCCAGGCCTGCTTCACGGTGGCCCTTGGGGATGGCCAGAATCGCGCCACGGAAGACTTCCGTGGCATAGGCGCCGAAGCACAAGCCCAGGGCGATCACGCCAGCGGCAAAGGCGTTGAGCTCCAGGCCAGGAATGTTCAGGGCTTCGCCAAGCCGGTTCATCAGGCTGACGGTGCCGAAGTAGATCAGCAGTACCCAGAGCAGTTCGGGTACGCCACGCACCAGCGTGGAATAAAAGCCACCCAGCCATTGCAGGGGTTTGTACGGCGAAGTCTTGGCCAGGGCGCCAAGCAGCCCCAGCACCAGCCCCAGACATAGGGCCGACAACGCGAGTTTGACGGTCATCAGCGTCCCGGCCAACAAGGCCGGACCGAATCCGTAGAGATCAATATTCATGGGCAGGTTTGTTCAAAGGACCGGCATCGCCTCCAGGGCGATGCCAGTCGGGGCGAATCAATAGATGCTGAAGGGGAAGTACTTTTCGTTGATCTTCTTGTAGGTGCCGTCGGCAACGATTTCCTTCAGGGCAGCGTTCAGCTTGTTGCGCAGTTCATTGTCACCTTTGCGCACGGCGATGCCGACCTTGTCACTTTCGTTCACCGGCTCGCCTTTGAACTCGTAGTTTTTACCGGCGTCGGACTTGAGCCAGTCGTAGTTGGCGTACTTGTCAGCCAGCAGGGCATCGACGCGGCCCGAGGTCAGGTCCAGGTAGGCGTTTTCCTGGGTGTCGTACAGGCTGACTTTGAACTTGCCGTCCATGCCGCCGTTATCGTCAAGCCAGGTAGCGGCCTGCGTTGCGCGCTGGGTGCCCAGCGTCTTGCCCTGGAGCGAAGCAGGGTCGGTCTTGAAGTCGACGTTCTTCGGCGCGATGAACTGCTGCTTGTTCGAGTAGTAGGGGTCGGTGAAGTCAACGGCCTGCTTGCGCTCGTCGGTGATCGACAGCGAGGAGACGATGAAGTCGAACTTCTTGGCATTGAGTGCCGGAATGATGCCGTCCCAATCGGAGGTAACCACTTCGCACTCGACTTTCATCTTGGCGCACAGGGCGTCGCCGATGTCTTTGTCGAAGCCCACGACCTGGCCGCTGGCGTCCTTGTTGTTGAACGGCGGGTAGGCCGCTTCGATGCCCATCTTCAGTTTTTCGGCAGCCATTGCATTGGCCGAGAACACCAGCGTGGCGGCAGCGGCCAGGAGGAATTTCTTATAGGTCTGCATGCGTGTTGCTCCGTTAGCGGTTGCTGGACATGAATTGTTTACAACGCGCCGAGTTCGGGTTCTCAAAAACCTGCTGCGGCGTTCCCTGCTCTTCGACCAGCCCTTGGTGCAGGAAGACGACTTCGCTGGACACCTGGCGGGCGAAGCCCATTTCGTGTGTAACCAGTAGCATGGTACGGCCTTCTTCGGCCAGGGCGCGGATAACGTTAAGCACTTCCTGGACCATTTCCGGATCCAGGGCCGAGGTCGGCTCGTCGAACAGGATGACCTTGGGCTTCATGGCCAGGGTGCGGGCAATGGCCGCACGCTGTTGCTGTCCACCGGACAGTTCGGCCGGATAGCTGTGACGCTTGTTGTGGATACCGACCTTGTTGAGCAGCGCTTCGGCATGCTCGATGGCCTCGGCCTTGCTCTGGCCGAGCACGCGGCGAGGAGCCTCGATGATGTTGTCGAGGATGCTCATGTGCGGCCACAGGTTGAAATTCTGGAACACGAAGCCGATCTCGCTGCGCAGGCGATTGATCTGCTTGTTGTCGGCGGCCACCAGTTCGCCGTTTCTTCCCGACTTGAGCCGCAGCTCTTCGCCGGCCACCAGGATCTGGCCCTGGTGCGGGTTTTCCAGCAGGTTGATGCAACGCAGCAGAGTGGACTTGCCGGAGCCGGAGGATCCCAGGATCGAGATCACGTCGCCATCGCGTGCGGTCAGCGAGATGCCCTTGAGAATCTCCTGGTCGCCGTAGCGTTTATGCAGGTTGCGGATTTCCAGCGCGGGCGTGGCCTCAGCCATGTGCGGTCCTCATGTGTTCTGCTGCGCTCCTGCTGTTGGCGGCCTTCTTGGCGAGCGCCAAGCTAGCATAGCGGCTGAATGACAGCCAACAACGACGGGAGGGGCAACGGGTTGCCGGGAGGGCGGGTGTCGCATCGCTGCAGCTGACTGTCGCGCGGATGTCCGCCTGCCCTCGTTCCAGGGCCGGAGCCTTGATGAAAAAAGGCGCGATGGTGCCATTTTTGGCCAGTGCTGGGAAGCCGTTTCTGACCTTCCATACAGCTTTGGCCATTGATTGCAGGGTTTGGTTGCGCCTGCACGGTTGTACCTTTTTGCTCCAGGGTTGTGCGTGAGGTGTTACCGGCGACGGGTTTTGGTGCGACCCGGTAATTGTAAGTGGGTATTTCAGTAATTAACCCATTCAGCCCGTTTTTAGGTGGGCATTCGGCCAGTATCTGGCTGAAAGACCTGTAAGCCTTGTTGCACGCGGCCGTAGATAATTTCGACCGAACGGTCATGGAGCTGGCGCGGTATTTGCGTTCCTGGTTGGTAACAGGATGTTGCGACCCTCCGTGGAGGGGCGCTCCTGAATCAAGCAGGACAGAAAGCCACTCCTTGCAAAGGTAGTTTTATGAGCGGTACGCACAATTCCAATGACCTCGCTCAGGGGCTCAAACAACGGCATGTCACCATGCTGTCCATTGCTGGCGTCATTGGCGCCGGTTTGTTCGTCGGCTCCGGCCACGCCATTGCCGAAGCCGGCCCTGCCGTGCTGCTGGCCTATGCCGCCGCCGGCACCCTGGTAGTGCTGGTGATGCGCATGCTGGCCGAAATGGCCATCGCCTCGCCCGACACCGGCTCGTTCTCCACCTACGCCGACAAGGCCATCGGCCACTGGGCCGGCTTTACCATCGGCTGGCTGTACTGGTGGTTCTGGGTGTTGGTGATTCCACTGGAGGCCAACGCCGCCGCCACCATCCTGCATGCCTGGTTCCCTGATGTCGGGATCTGGGTGTTCACCCTGGTCATCACCTTGCTGCTGACGGCGACCAACCTGTTCAGCGTGAAGAACTACGGCGAGTTCGAGTTCTGGTTCGCCTTGCTCAAGGTGGTGGCCATCATCGGCTTTATCGTACTGGGCGTGGCGGCGATCTTCGGCCTGCTGCCCAACAGCCAGGTCAGTGGGGTCAGCCACCTGTTCGACACCCAGGGCTTCATGCCCAACGGCATGGGCGCGGTGCTGGCAGCAATGCTGACCACCATGTTCTCGTTCATGGGTACCGAGATCGTCACCATTGCGGCCGCCGAGTCCAAGGACCCGGGCAAGCAGATCACCAAGGCCACCAACTCGGTGATCTGGCGGATCTTCCTGTTCTACCTCGTGTCGATCTTCGTAGTGGTGGCCCTGGTGCCGTGGAATCACAGCGATCTGGCTGAAGTGGGCTCTTACCAGACGGTGCTGAACCTGATGGGCATCCCCAATGCCAAGCTGATCGTCGACATCGTCGTGCTGATTGCCGTGACCAGTTGCCTGAACTCGGCGCTGTACACCTCCTCGCGCATGCTCTTTTCCCTGAGCAAGCGCGGTGATGCGCCTGCAGTTGCCCAGCGCACCACCTCCACGGGGACCCCGTACTGCGCGGTGGTGCTGTCGACGGCGGCGGCGTTCCTCACCGTGATCGCCAACTACCTGGCGCCGGCCCAGGTGTTCGAGTTCCTGCTGGCCAGCTCCGGTGCCATTGCCTTGCTGGTGTACCTGGTGATCGCCGTATCGCAGTTGCGCATGCGCCGTCAGCGCATGGCCCGTGGCGAGAAGATTGCCTTCAAGATGTGGCTGTTCCCGGGCCTGACCTGGGCGACCATTGTGTTCATCGTGGGCATTTTGACGGTGATGCTGATCCGTCCGGACCATCGCATCGAGATCGTGGCGACAGGGTTGCTGTCGATTGCAGTTGTTGCGGCGGGGCTGCTGGTGGCGCGCAAGCGCAAGGCCGAGGCGGCTGGGCGGGTGGTGCTGAACAATTGATGGGGTGAAATCGCGGGGCAAGCCTGCTCCTACCGGTAGGAGCGTGCTTGCCCCGCGAAACTCAGCCGAACTGCTTCTGCTGAGTCTTGGCCACGGCCTCCGAGGCCGAGATGTAGGCTTCCTGGAACTCGTCACTCTCCAGCCACGCCATGGTGGTGTCCTCGTCTGCGCCGTCCAGCCATTTGCGGTAGGCGGTGAAAACCATGACGATGTAGTCGGTGGCGTGTTCTTCCTTGTGGCCCTTGAGCACCAGGGCCAGCAACGGATCGACCAGGAATACCGAGATCAGGGGCACCAGCCCACCTTCCTGAGCTGCCTTCATCTTATCGAACAGGGCGTTGTAGCTGCCCGAATCCATTGCCTTGTTGAATACTTGCTCAACGCTTGCGCTGGAGCTTTCGCCACTGCTCTTGACCGCCTGGCCGCTACGCACCATGCGGTTTTCGCGAGCTTTGGCGGCGGCGCGCTTGGCGCGTTTCTGTTGTTTGCTGTTGGAGGCCATCGGAGAACCCTGCTTCGTAAAATTTTGCGTATTGAATCGCAGTTGGCAGGGAAACCCAAGCCGCATTCCACCCTGGCTGTCAGGCTGTTGCTCGGATGGCAGTCACTTCCGGCTTCTGGGTGCCCTCAGGCGGGCTGTGGCGAGCCGCTGCGGTCTTCCTCCACCAGCACTCGCGATGCCCGGTCCACCAGCAGTGGATCAGGATGGTGGGCCACACGCGGATCCTTGCCCGGATAGTCCAGCGAATGCAGGAAGTGACGGATGCAGTTGATCCGCGCGCGCTTCTTGTCATCGGACTTGACCACCGTCCACGGCGCATCGGCGGTGTCGGTGTGGAAGAACATCGCCTCTTTGGCGGCGGTGTACTCGTCCCACTTGTCCAGCGACTTGATGTCGATAGGTGACAGTTTCCAGTGCTTGAGCGGGTCGTCGCGCCGGGAGATGAAGCGGCGCAGCTGTTCTTCGCGGTTCACCGAGAACCAGTACTTGAACAGCAGAATGCCGCTGTTGCAGAGCATGCGTTCGAGGTCGGGTGCCTGGCGCATGAATTCCAGGTACTGCAGTGGGGTGCAGAAATCCATCACCCGCTCGACGCCGGCGCGGTTGTACCAGGAGCGGTCGAAGAACACCATTTCGCCTGCGGTCGGCAGGTGCTGGATGTAACGCTGGAAGTACCACTGGCCCTTTTCCTGCTCTGAAGGCTTCTCCAGGGCCACGATACGAGCGCCACGCGGGTTCAGGTGCTCCATGAAGCGCTTGATGGTGCCCCCCTTGCCCGCGGCGTCACGGCCTTCGAACAGCACGACGATGCGCTGGCCGGTTTCCTTGACCCAGCTTTGTACCTTTAACAGTTCGATCTGCAGTTCGTGCTTGGCCTTGTCGTATTCGGCGCGGCGCATGCGGGTGCGGTAGGGGTAGCTGGCCGGCAGTTTGGCCGAGGTGCTGTCCTCGTTCGAGCCGCGTGGGGCCGAGGCGACTGTCAGCGCAGCCGGCTGCTGGCTGATGGTGCTGATCGGTGTATCGGTGCTGGCGGTCGCAGGGGCGCGCGAAGTGCGCGGACGACGTGGGCGGGTAGTGGTGGGCTTGCGCGGTGGCGTCTTGCTGGTGCTCGCGGGTGCTTCGGTGGCGGGTAAGGGCAGGGGAAGGGCTGTGGAATCTTCGCTCATGGTGGGCCTGTTGGTTCTCTAATATCCACCAGGCAGCATACGGCATTGGGCCAGGAGCGTATTGACGGTGGTCAACGGCACCAGGTTTTTGCGGCACGAATGAAAAAACCCCTGAATCTCGCGATTCAGGGGTTTTCGGTATTAGTGGTGCCCAGAGACGGAATCGAACCGCCGACACGGGGATTTTCAATCCCCTGCTCTACCGACTGAGCTATCTGGGCAACGGGGCGCATTAAAAGGGTTTTTCGGATTTACGTCAACGACTTTTTGAAAATTTTTTAAATTAATTCCGTCGCTTACGATTTTCGGGGGTTATTCGGCAGGCGGAACGTAGCCTTCGGCCTTTTCGTATTCCTGGCCGGAGAAGAACTTGTCCATCTCGCCCTGGAGGAATTTGCGGTCCTCGGCGTTCATCATGTTCAGACGCTTCTCGTTGATCAGCATGGTCTGTTCTTTCTGCCAGTCGGCCCAGGCCTTCTGCGAGATGTGCTCGTAGATGTCCTGGCCCTTGGCGCCGGGGTACGGTGGGCGCTCGAGGCCTGGCAGTTCTTCTTTGTACTTGCGGCACATTACGGTGCGGGTCATCACGACTCTCCTGCAATCAAAACGTCGGCCGCGCGTTTAAGCAGTTTTTTCACCGGGGCGGCAAGGCCCAGGCGCGGCGGGGTGGCGAGGTTATACCAGAGCCAGTCGGCCTCGGCCACGTGGGCACGGGCGTCATCGACCCGAACCAGCCAGGGTTCGATGGCCAGCTGGAAGTGGCTGAAGGTGTGGGTCAGGCCGTCCAGTGCCTGGCTCTCGGCAAGGCTCAGGCCGTGCTGGTCGGCTAGATCCTCGAGCTGCTCGAGGTTGTCGAGCTCCGGCAGGCTCCACAAACCGCCCCACAGGCCGCTGGAGGGGCGCCTGTAAAGCAGGATGGCGCCTTCGTGGTTGGCCAGCAGCGGCATCAGGGTGCGCCGCTGGGGCAGCTCCTTGCGCGGCTTGGGGACCGGGTAGCGGATTTCCTGACCGAGCATGTGCGCTTCGCAGCCGAGCTTGAGCGGGCACAACAGGCAACTGGGTTTGCTGCGGGTACACAAGGTAGCGCCCAGGTCCATCATCGCCTGGGTGTAGTGGTTGACCCGGGCGTGGGGGGTGTAGCGCTCGGCGTTGGCCCACAGTGCCTTGGCCACCTTGGGTTCCCCCGGGTAGCCCTCCTGGGCGGTGTAGCGGGCCAGCACGCGCTTGACGTTGCCGTCGAGGATCGGCGCGCGCAGGCCCATGCTGATACTGGCGATGGCACCGGCGGTAGACAGGCCGATGCCGGGCAGGTCGGTGAGCTTCTCGACATCGCGGGGGAATTCGCCGCCGTACTGCTCGACGACGATCTTCGCGGTCTTTTGCAGGTTGCGCGCCCGGGTGTAGTAGCCCAGGCCCGTCCACAGGTGCAGTACTTCGTCTTCAGGGGCCTGTGCCAGGGCCTGCACGGTGGGCAGGGCCTCCATGAAGCGGCCGAAGTAATTGAGCACGGTGCTCACCTGGGTCTGCTGCAGCATGATCTCCGAGACCCAGACCCGATAGGGGTTGATGCCCTGTTGCCAGGGCAGGTCATGACGGCCGTTACGGTCGTACCACTCCAGCACGGCGCTGGAAAACTGCTCGGGACTCATCGCTTGAACAACCCCTTGAGTGCATCCTTGAGTTCCGGGCTCACCTTGTCACCGAGCTTCTCGTCGATCTTCTCGCTCAGCTTCTCGCTGACGCGATCGCCGGCAAGTTTGGCGGCAACCTTGCCCAGGCCGTCCTTGTCCAGGCGGCAGGCCTTGGCGCCCAGCTCCAGCGGGCCACGGCACTGCAGTGGCAGCTCAAGGCCGACATAGCGCTCGCCCACCTGGCAGGCCGGGTCGGGCATGTCGCGCTTGTCGCCTTCGACGATTACGCCTATGCGGTAGTCCATGCCCAGCACGCGCAGGTCCACGTCGCCACGACCGTTGACGGTCAGGCCCGGGATGCGCGCCTTCAGGTCGGGGTTGCTGGCTACGCCGTTGCGCAGCACCAGGCTGCCCTTGAGCTCCTGGAACGGGGTGTCCTTGCCTCGTGGCTCACCGCTCAAGGCCTTGCGGTTGAGGGTGGCGATGGCCTGGCAGAGCTGCTGTTCGAGGTTGGCGTTGACCAGGATGCCGTCGTTGATGACGAAGCTGGCGTTGCCGTTGAGGGTATCGATCAGGGCCTTCTGGCTGTTGCCGGTGGCGGTCAGGTCGCTGTTCAGGGTCAGCAGGCCCTTGACCGGCGGGGTTTCGGTCTGGCTCTTGATGAAGTGTTCCACCGGCACCCGGTTGATCTTGGTGTTCAGGCCGATCTGCGGCACCGCCGGGCGCACATCGAGGGTGCCCTTGGTGGCGAAATCGCCGTTGTAGAGGCCGCCGCTCAGGGTTTCGAGGGTAATCAGGCCACCCTGGCCCTGGGCCTTGAGGTGGGCGTTCTCGATGGGCAGCTTCTCCAGGGTCAGCAGGCCAAAGGTGAGGTCGGCTTGCAGGTCGACTTTACGCAGGCGATCCACCGGCAGCAGCTTGTCGTTGCTCCAGGCCACCTGGGTCGGGGCGTCGGGCAGCGGGGTGTTGCCGGCAGTGGCCAGGGCGCTGTCTTCCTTGCTCTTGACCTCGGCCTGACGCGCCGCTGTGGCGCTTGCCGCTGCTTCGCTCTTGGCCGGCATGTAGCGGTCGGCGTCGAACTTGTCGGCCTTGAGCTGGATGCGCAGGGCCTGTTTGGCGAAGTCCTCGACGGCCAGGCGACCGCTGAAGGTACTGTCGTCGAGTTTTACCGCCAGGTCTTCCAGGGCAAGGCTCGTAGGGCTGCCTTGCAGGCGGCTGACCATCTCGAACTTGCTCAGCGTGGTGGTGTCGGCCGAGGCCGGCAGAGGGTGGCCGATGCTGTCGAGGAAGGTGCGCAGGTCGAGCTGGGCGATGGACAGGCCGCCGGTCAGTTGCGGGGTTTTGTCCAGGTCACGCACGTTCAGCTCGCCAAGGGCGCGCAACTGGTTGGCCGACAGCTTCAAGCCGTTCCATTCGGCGACGTTGGCTGCCAGGTCGACCAGCAACTGGCCTTGGGCGGCGAAGCTCATGGTCTTGCCCTGCAACGGCTCGCCGGAGGCTTCGCCGCTGAGTTTCATGTCTTCGAACTGGTAGCGCTTGAGGCGGCGATCAAAGCGCAGCTCGCCGTTGAGCTCGGTGCGCGCCTTGACTACCGGCTGGCCGGCACTGAGGAAGGCGGTCATTTTCAGCGGGATGTTCACGCCTTCGTGCACGGCGCCGGTGCTCAACTGGATGCTCTCGGCGCCAAAGGTCTGGCCGCTGCGGGCATCGCTGTACTGCACCCGGGCGTTGTTCACGGTCAGGCTGTCGATGTCCAGCTTCACCGGCCGGTCGCTGACGTCGCTCTTGCTTTCGGCCTGGGCGGTGGTCTCGCCTGGCGCTGGCGTGCTGGCATTTTCGGCTGGCGCAGGCGTAGCGGCGGGCAGAGGCTTGCCGATGTCTTCCCAGTTGCCGTGGCCGTTCTCGTCGCGGCTGAGGATCAGGTTCAGGCCTTCGACGCGTACATCGCTCATTTGCACTTCGCGGCGCAGCAGGGGCAGGACACGCACCGACAGGCCGAGCATCTGCAGGTCGGCAAACGGCACTTTCGGGTTGTTCAGGGTGGCGATGCTGGCTTCATGCAGCTCCAGCCCCAGCCAGGGGAACAGGCTCCAGCCGATATCACCATTGAGCGTCAGCTCGATGTGGGCCTTGTCGCGTGCCAGCTGGCGAATCTCGTCTTTGTAGTCGTTGGGATCGAAGAGGTGGGTCAGGGCGAAGCCCAGAGCCACAATGATCAGCAACAGCCCGAGAAGCACCAGCCCCAGGATTTTGCCGAACGCTTTCATGGGCGAGTCCTTGTAGTCCGATTTCTAAAATTCAGCCGCAGAGTATAGCGCTGCGGTCGTTGACGCTGGAGTGATCCCGAATGGCCTGTAAATTCCACTACAGCCGAGCCAGGTCCAGCGACAGGTTCAGGGGTGCCAATAACGCACGCATTTCGGCGCTTTCCTGTTTGGAATACAGCCGCAAACCGGCATCTGCTTCCCGTGCCAGCCGCTGCGCTTCGTTGACCAGGCGCAGCCCGACGCCGCGGCGCCGGGTCAATGAGCGTACGCACAGGTCGCTCAAGTGCCAGGTTCCATCGCGACGCTGCAGGCGAGCAGCGCCGAGCAGGCGATCGTTGAACCGTGCGGCAATCAGGCTGCCGTCCGCGAGTGCCGCGTTGACCAGGGCCAGGGCCTGTTCAGGGCTGGCGAGCATCCAGGTGGGGGCGTCGGCATAGAGCCTGGCCAGATCCTGCAGGTCTTGCGGGCTCGGCTCGGTCAGGGTTTCGACAACGATGGGCATGACAGTTCCTTGCACACAGGTTCAGTTGTTGAGCAAAAGACGGGATCAGCCTGCTTTCAGGGCGGGCGGCTAATGCTACTCTTTCGCCGCTCGCGGGTCCTGTAGTGGCGTTTTGTCGCGATTTACAGGGCAATTGTGCCAAAAAAGACGATCAATGCCTGCCGGCCAAGGTCGAGAGCCGTGAGCTGACCATATCTACGAGGGGCAATAACAATGAACAGCATCACGGCAGGCGACATCGCCCGCCTTCCTGGTTTTTTGACCAAGGAACGGATTATCGCAAGGCCTGGCTTCAATCGCTGGCTGGTGCCGCCAGCAGCCTTGGCCATTCACCTGTGCATCGGCATGGCCTATGGCTTTTCGGTGTTCTGGCTGCCGTTGTCCCAGGCCATTGGTGTCACGGCGCCAGTTGCCTGTGCGCCCGACATGAGCTTTTTCGCTCGCCTGTTCAGCGCCGAGTGCGACTGGCAGATCTCGATGCTGAGCTGGATCTATACCCTGTTCTTCGTGTTCCTTGGTTGTTCGGCGGCCGTCTGGGGTGGCTGGCTTGAGCATGCTGGGCCTCGCAAGGCTGTCGGCGCTTTGCTGGTGCGGTGGCTTGCTGCTCTCGGCGCTGGGTATCTACACCCACCAGCTCTGGCTGATGTGGCTGGGCTCGGGGGTGATCGGCGGTATCGGTCTTGGCCTGGGGTATATCTCGCCGGTCTCGACGCTGATCAAGTGGTTTCCGGACAAGCGCGGCATGGCCACCGGCATGGCGATCATGGGCTTTGGTGGTGGGGCCATGGTCGGCGCGCCGCTGGCCGCAGCCCTGATGAACCATTTCGCCAGCCCTGAAGGGGTTGGCGTGTGGCAGAGCTTCGTGGTCATGGCGGCGATCTACTTCGTGTTCATGATCGGCGGCGCCCTGGCCTACCGCGTGCCGCCCACCGGCTGGAAGCCCGAAGGCTGGACAGCCCCGCGCAAGAAAGCCAGCAACGCCATGATCACCCACCGTCACGTCCACGTCAGTGTGGCGTGGAAAACGCCGCAATTTGCGTTGATCTGGCTGGTTCTGTGCCTGAACGTGTCGGCAGGTATCGGCATCCTGGGCATGGCCTCGCCGCTGCTGCAGGAAGTCTTTGCCGGCAAGCTGCTGGGTAACGACTTGACCTTCAGCCAGCTCAACACCGCGCAACTGGCGCAGATTGCCGCCATTGCCGCCGGTTTCACCGGGTTGCTCAGCCTGTTCAACATTGGCGGACGGTTTTTCTGGGCGTCGTTCTCCGACTATATCGGGCGCAAGAACACCTACTTTGCCTTCTTCGCGCTGGGCGTCGCCTTGTACGCACTGGTGCCCAACATGGGACATGTGGGCAACATCGCCCTGTTCGTGGCGGCGTTCTGCATCATCCTGTCGATGTATGGCGGTGGCTTTGCCACGGTCCCGGCCTATCTAGCCGACCTGTTCGGTACGCAGATGGTTGGCGCTATCCACGGTCGCCTGCTGACCGCCTGGGCGGCTGCCGGGGTGCTTGGCCCGGTGTTGATCACCTATCTGCGCGAGTACCAGCTGTCGTTGGGTGTCGATCGTGCGGCGGTGTACGACATCACCCTGTACATCCTTGCTGGCCTGCTGGTACTGGGCTTTATCTGCAACACGCTGGTTCGCCCGGTGGCCGACAAATACTTCATGACCGACGAGCAGCTGGCGGCCGAGCAGGCGCTGGGCCATGACCAGAGCAATGCCCAGGTACTGGAGTGGCATGCGGCGCCGGGCACTTTGCCGCTGGTGATCGCCGCCTGGCTGGTGGTGGGCATCCCGCTGGCCTGGGGTATCTGGGTGACATTGCAGAAGACGGCAGTGCTGTTCAACTGACCTGGGCGGGTAGGAGCGATTTGTGCAATTCGGGGGATTTACCAGGTAAATCCCCTGCCACATGTCATCTTCGTTTCATGCCAGACGCATCTGGGCCTATAATGATCGCCTTTTTCGCCCAATGATTTTGCGGAGCTGGTGATGGTCGAACGTAAGGCTTCCGTCGAGCGCAATACTCTGGAGACCCAGATCAAGGCCTCGATCAACCTGGATGGCAGCGGCAAGGCCCGATTCGATATCGGTGTGCCTTTCCTTGAACATATGCTCGACCAGATCGCCCGACATGGGCTGATCGATCTCGACATCGAATGCAAGGGCGACCTGCATATCGACGATCACCATACCGTCGAAGACGTCGGGATCACCCTGGGCCAGGCATTCAACCAGGCCATCGGTGACAAGAAAGGCATCCGCCGCTATGGCCACGCCTATGTACCGCTCGACGAAGCACTGTCGCGCGTGGTCATCGACTTCTCCGGCCGCCCAGGCCTGCAGATGCATGTGCCCTATACCCGCGCCTCGGTAGGCGGCTTCGACGTTGACCTGTTCCAGGAATTCTTCCAGGGCTTCGTCAACCACGCCAACGTCACCCTGCACATCGACAACCTGCGTGGGCACAACACCCACCACCAGATCGAAACCGTGTTCAAGGCTTTCGGCCGCGCCCTGCGCATGGCCATCGAGCTCGATGAGCGCATGGCCGGTCAAATGCCGTCGACCAAGGGTTGCCTGTAATGCAGACAGTTGCCGTTATCGACTATGGCATGGGTAACCTGCACTCGGTAGCCAAGGCCCTGGAGCATGTCGGCGCCGGCAAGGTGCTGATCACCAGCGATGCAGCGGTGATTCGCGAGGCTGACCGCGTAGTGTTCCCGGGTGTTGGCGCGATCCGCGACTGCATGGCTGAAATCCATCGCCTGGGCTTTGACAGCCTGGTGCGTGAAGTCAGCCAGGACCGTCCGTTCCTCGGCATCTGCGTCGGCATGCAAGCGCTGCTCGATCACAGTGAAGAGAACGACGGTGTCGACTGCATCGGGCTGTTCCCCGGCAACGTGAAGTTCTTCGGCAAAGATCTGCACGAAGACGGCGAGCACCTGAAGGTGCCGCACATGGGCTGGAACGAAGTTGCCCAGTCCATCGATCATCCGCTGTGGCACAACATCCCCGACCTTGCGCGCTTCTACTTCGTGCATAGCTACTACATCGCCGCGGCAAAGGCCGTGCAGGTGGTGGGCCGTGGTCATTACGGCGTCGATTTTGCCGCTGCGCTGGCCGAAGGATCGCGCTTTGCCGTGCAGTTCCACCCGGAGAAGAGCCATACCCATGGCCTGCAGCTGCTGCAGAACTTCGCGGCGTGGGACGGACGCTGGTAATGAGCAAGTCCAGGACCAAGGCACCGATCCTCACCCTCGCACCCGAACAGGAGCGCGAGGCACTGGATGTACTCAAGCGCTTCCTTGAAGACCGCTTCGAGCTGCAGCTGGGGTCGTTCGAGGTGGCCGAGGTTCTGGACGTGTTCAGCAGAGAGATTGCCCCGCACTACTACAACAGGGCGATTTTCGATGTGCAGGCGCACCTCAAAGAGCGGTTCGAAAGTATCGAGAGCGACCTCTGGTCGCTAGAAAAGGGCAGCTGAACGCCACAGGCTGCAACAGAACAGACGCGCATGCTTGCAGCTTGTAGCTCGCAACTTGCAGCTCTTTTTTACGAAGGAAAAAAGCATGCTGATCATCCCCGCTATCGATCTCAAGGACGGTGCTTGCGTACGCCTGCGCCAGGGCCGCATGGAAGACTCCACCGTATTTTCCGATGACCCGGTGAGCATGGCCGCCAAATGGGTCGAAGGCGGCTGCCGTCGTCTGCATCTGGTCGACCTGAACGGCGCCTTCGAAGGCCAGCCGGTCAACGGTGAAGTGGTGACCGCCATTGCCAAGCGCTACCCGAACCTGCCGATCCAGATCGGTGGCGGTATCCGTTCGCTGGAAACCATCGAGCACTACGTCAAGGCTGGCGTCAGTTACGTGATCATCGGCACGAAAGCGGTGAAAGAGCCTGAGTTCGTCGCAGAGGCCTGCCGTGCCTTTCCGGGCAAGGTCATCGTTGGCCTGGACGCCAAGGACGGCTTCGTCGCCACCGACGGCTGGGCTGAAGTCAGCACCGTGCAGGTCATTGACCTGGCCAAGCGTTTCGAGGCTGACGGCGTCTCGGCCATCGTCTACACCGACATCGCCAAAGACGGCATGATGCAGGGCTGCAACGTACCGTTCACCGCTGCCCTGGCCGAAGCTACCAAGATCCCGGTGATCGCCTCCGGCGGTATCCACAACCTGGGTGACATCAAGGCCCTGCTCGACGCCAAGGCGCCAGGTATCATCGGTGCGATCACCGGCCGCGCCATCTATGAAGGCACCCTGGACGTCGCCGAGGCGCAAGCCTTCTGCGACGCCTACAAAGGCTGAGGACTCCCACATGGCACTGGCCAAGCGCATCATCCCTTGCCTGGACGTGGACAACGGCCGAGTGGTCAAGGGCGTCAAGTTCGAGAACATCCGTGACGCCGGTGACCCGGTGGAAATCGCCCGTCGCTACGATGAGCAGGGCGCCGACGAGATCACCTTTCTCGACATCACCGCCAGCGTCGATGGTCGTGACACCACCCTGCATACCGTCGAGCGCATGGCCAGCCAGGTGTTCATCCCGCTGACCGTGGGGGGGGGCGTGCGCACGGTGCAAGACATCCGCAACCTGCTCAACGCCGGTGCCGACAAGGTCTCGATCAACACGGCCGCGGTGTTCAACCCGGAGTTCGTCGGCGAAGCCGCGGCGCATTTCGGCTCCCAGTGCATTGTGGTGGCTATCGATGCCAAGAAGGTTTCCGGCCCGGGCGAAACCCCGCGCTGGGAGATCTTCACCCACGGCGGTCGCAAGCCAACCGGCCTGGATGCGGTTGAATGGGCCAAGAAGATGGAAGGCCTGGGTGCCGGTGAGATCCTGCTGACCAGCATGGATCAGGACGGCATGAAGAACGGCTTCGACCTGGGCGTAACCCGGGCCATCAGCGATGCGCTGGGGATTCCGGTGATTGCATCCGGTGGTGTGGGCAACCTGCAGCACCTGGCCGACGGCATCATCGAAGGCCATGCCAGCGCGGTACTGGCGGCGAGCATCTTCCACTTCGGTGAGTACACCGTGCCGGAAGCCAAGGCCTTCATGGCCAAGCAAGGTATCGTCGTTCGCTGATCCGAAAGCCGATCGCGGGGCAAGCCCGCTCCCACCGACCTGGTAGGAGCGGGCTTGCCCCGCGATGCTTTTACCCCAGATTCTTGCCCAGCAACGCGTGATACAGCTCACTGTCGCCAAGAATCCCCACCACTGAATTCCCTTCCTGAAGCACCAGCTTGTTACCGGTCTGGTAACGGATCTGCAACGCTTCACGCATGCCGATGCTGGCGTTGACCAGGGTCGGTTTACGCCCCAGGCCTTCCACGGCTTCACCCGGTGCCCAGTTCTGCAGGTCGAGGCCGTTGACGCCCTGGCGCGCGCCTTTGATGGTGTTGCCTTCTGCCAGGTCCAGCCACGAATCGCCGCCCGGATCCAGGCAGATCGAGCCGTTGATCCGCTTGCACTTGTCCAGCGTGCGCATCAGGCTGCGACCGCACAGCACATTGAGCGGGTTGGTATGGGCGACGAAGGTCCGCACGTATTCGTCGGCCGGATTGAGCACGATCTCCTCAGGCTTGCTGTACTGGATGATCCGCCCGTCTTTCATGATCGCGATACGGCTGCCCAGCTTCAGTGCTTCGTCCAGGTCGTGGCTCACGAACACAATGGTCTTGCTCAGCTTGCGCTGCAGTTCCAGCAGCTCGTCCTGAAGGCCCTGGCGGATCAGCGGGTCGAGGGCGGAGAAGGGTTCGTCCATCAGCAGGATGTCGGCGTCCATCGCCAGGGCGCGGGCCAGGCCCACCCGTTGTTGCATGCCGCCGGAGAGTTCGTCGGGCTTTTTGTTACGCCATTGGGTCAGGCCGACCAGTTCGAGTTTCTCGTCGACCAGCTTGCGGCGTTCCTTCTCGGGGCGGCCCTGCATTTCCAGGCCGAAGCTGATGTTCTCGCGCACTGTGAGCCAGGGCATCAGGGCGAACTTCTGGAACACCATGGCGATGCGCTTGGTGCGCATCATCTTCAGCTCTGCCGGGGTGCAATGGGCGATGTCGATATGCGAGCCTTCGTGCTCGACGAACAACTTGCCACGGCTGACGGTGTTCAGGCCGTTGATGCAGCGCAGCAGGCTCGACTTGCCTGAACCGGACAGGCCCATCAGCACGCAGATTTCACCTTTGTTGATATCCAGGTTGGCCTTTTCGACGCCGACTACCAGCCCGGTCTTCTTCAGGATCTGCTCCCGCGAAAGTCCTTGGTCGAGCAGGCTCAAGGCCTCACGCGGTCGGCTGGAGAAGATAACGTCTACATCTTCGAAGCGAATAATGCTCATGCTTCACTCCTTACCGGTGCGTCGGGTTGTTTGCAGATACGGTCGAGCATGATCGCCAGCAGCACGATCGCAAGACCTGCTTCGAAGCCCAGGGCGATATCGGCGGTGTTCAGTGCGTTGACCACGGGTTTGCCCAGGCCGTCGGCGCCCACCAGGGCGGCAATGACCACCATCGACAGCGACAGCATGATGCATTGGGTGACGCCGGCAGCGATGCTCGGCATGGCGTGGGGCAGTTCGATACGCGAGAGCAGTTGGCGACGGGAGCAGCCAAAGGCCTTGCCGGCGTCGAGCAGCTCCTGGGGCACGTCACAGATACCCAGGTAGGTCAGGCGGATCGGTGCGGCGATGGCGAACACCACCGTGGAGATCAGCCCCGGTACCACGCCCAGGCCAAACAGGGTCAGGGTCGGGATCAGGTAGACGAAGGTGGGCACCGTCTGCATCAGGTCCAGCACCGGGCGCATGGCGGTGTAGAACATCGGTTTATGAGCGGCGAGGATGCCCAGCGGAACACCGATGGCCACGCAGACCAGCGTGGCGAACAGCACCTGGGCCAGGGTTTCCATGGTTTCTTGCCAGTAACCGAGGTTGAGGATCAGCAGGAATGACAGTGCGCAGAACGCGGTCAGCGCCCATTTGCGCTGGATCAGGTGCGCGATCACTGCAATCAGGCCGATCAGGACGAAAGGATTGAACCAGGTCAGTGCCCCGGTTACCCCGTGAATCATGAATTCCAGTGCTTCGGCGAAGGCATCGAAGTAGTTGGCGCCGTGTTGGGTCAACCATTCGACGAAGCCTGCGATGTACTGGCCCAGTGGTATTTTTTGATCGATCAGCATGATAGCGAGCGTCCACCTGCAAAAGATTGAAGACAGCCTGCGGCGGGCGAACCCGCCGCAAGTGGTGCTTACTGCGTCAGTTTGGCTTTGGCCGCTTCCAGGCCCGGTTTGCCGTCAACGGTGGTAACCCCTGCCAGCCAGGTATCGAGTACCTGAGGGTTCTTTTTCAGCCAGGCCTTGGCTGCGGCGTCGGGCTTCATCTTGTCGTCCAGGACGTTGCCCATCAGGGTGCTTTCCATGTCGAGGGTGAAGGACAGGTTTTTCAGCAACTGGCCCACGTTGCTGCATTCCTGCACATAGCCCTTGCGGGTGTTGGTGAGCACGGTGGCCTTGCCGTATTCGGGGCCGAAGAACTCATCGCCACCGTCCAGGTATTTCATCTTGAAGCGGGTGTTCATCGGGTGGGGTTCCCAGCCCAGGAACACCACGGCGGTGTCACGGCGCTGGGCGCGTTCAACCTGCGAGAGCATTCCGGCTTCGCTCGATTCGACCACCTTGAAACCGGCGTCCTTGAGGCCGAAGGCGTTCTTGTCGATCATGGTCTGAATAGTGCGGTTGCCGTCGTTGCCAGGCTCGATGCCGTAGATCTTGCCGTCCAGTTCCTTCTTGAACTTGGGGATGTCGGCGAAGTTTTTCAGGCCCTTGTCGTAGAGCGCCTGGGGGACTGCGAGGGTGTACTTGGCGTTCTCGAGGTTCGCCCGAACGGTTTCCACGGTGCCGGCATCACGGTACTGCTTGATGTCGTTTTCCATGGTCGGCATCCAGTTGCCGAGGAACACGTCCATGTTCTTGCCATCGGCCAGCGACTTGTAGGTCACCGGTACCGAGATCATCGTGGTCTTGGTCTTGTAGCCCAGCGACTGCAACACCACGCTGGTGACTGCGGTGGTCACAGTGATGTCGGTCCAGCCGACATCGGAGAAGTTGACGGTATGACACTGCTCGGGCTCGGCGGCCTGGGCCAGCATCGGCAGACTCAGCGCCGCGGCCAGCAACAGCGAAGGTGAACCTTTCATGCGATGGACTCCTGATGTTTTTCTCGGACGTCCCACGGGACCGCCGTGCTTTATGGTTTGCAGTCGGTCGGGCCTGGCTGTCGGGCGACAGCGGGACAGGTGCCGTGCAATCGAGTCGATACCGATCATCTAACAGCGAAAATCAAACGCCTACAGGGTGCGTCGTATCCAGTACAGACAGGGTCGCATCCAGTGTCGATGAGGTCGTTTACAGATTTTTACCACCCCGTAAACGTGGTTTCAGTGCATCTGCACCGTAGAAAAACGGCGCATGGACGCGGGTGACAACTGGCGGCGTTGCTGAGCAAGAGCACGTCGGTTGCAGACGTCAGACTTGCGGTCAAAAGCCTGATGATGCGCGAATTCGGCGGATTGCCGCCTAATCAGCGTAGCAGTTGCACCGTCCTTGGCTTGGGCCGGGGCGGCTGCTCAATCAGGAGGTAGGTGGCATGGCCATCAGTGTGTTCGACCTGTTCAAGATCGGCGTCGGCCCTTCCAGTTCCCATACCGTCGGCCCGATGCGCGCCGCGGCGCTGTTCGTCCAGGGCCTGCGCGAACGCAACGAGCTCGAGCAGGTGCGGCACATCGAAGTGCGCCTGTATGGCTCGTTGTCGGCCACCGGCATCGGGCATGGCAGCGACAACGCGGTCATCATGGGCCTGATGGGCGAATGGCCGGATGCCATCGACCCGTCACAGATCGGCCAGCGCATCGCCACCTTGCGTGAGACAGACACCTTGCTGCTCGACGGTCGGCTCGAGGTCGGTTTTGTCTGGGCACGCGACATGCTGTTGCTCGACGAGAACCTTCCCTACCACCCCAACGCCATGACCCTGATCGCCGAAGGCGCATCGGGCGAGCTGCATCGCGACACCTACTACTCGGTCGGGGGCGGTTTTGTGGTCGATGCCGCCCAGGCTGCCAGCGGCGTGCTGGATGCCGACACCACCGTGCTGCCCTATGACTTCAACAGTGCCGTGGAACTGCTGGAGCTGTGCAAGCAAAACGACCTGCGCGTGTCGCAATTGATGTTGGAAAACGAAAAGGTCTGGCGCAGCGAAGCGGAAATTCGCGCCGGCCTGTTGAAGCTGTGGCACGCGATGCAGGCCTGTGTCGAAAATGGCTTGAAGTACGAAGGCGTTCTGCCCGGCGGGCTGAATGTGAAACGTCGCGCAGCCAAACTGCACCGCAGCCTGCAGGAGTTGAACAAGCCCAACGTGATCGGCTCGACCCTGAGCGCCATGGAGTGGGTCAATCTCTATGCCCTGGCGGTGAACGAGGAAAACGCCGCTGGCGGGCGCATGGTGACTGCACCCACCAACGGCGCGGCGGGGATCATCCCTGCGGTGCTGCACTACTACATGCGCTTCAGCGATGAAGTCAGCGAAGAGAACGTGGTCGACTTCTTCCTCGGCGCCGCGGCCGTGGGCATTTTGTGCAAAAAGAATGCATCGATCTCCGGTGCCGAGGTCGGTTGCCAGGGTGAGGTCGGTTCAGCCTGCGCCATGGCGGCGGCCGGACTTGCCGAAGTGCTGGGCGCAACCCCGGCGCAGCTGGAGAACGCGGCCGAAATCGGCCTGGAGCACAACCTGGGATTGACCTGCGATCCGGTGGGCGGGTTGGTGCAGGTGCCGTGCATCGAGCGCAATGCCATTGCCGCGGTCAAGGCGATCAATGCCGCGCAGATGGCCCTGCGCGGGGACGGCGAGCACTTCATCTCCCTCGACCGGGTCATTCGCACCATGCGCGATACCGGCGCCGACATGCACGACAAGTACAAGGAAACCTCACGCGGAGGCCTGGCGGTCAGCGCCATCGAGTGTTGAGTGCGGTGCAGGCGCTGCGCTTTTTTCGTACATGAGCGGCATGCGCGCCACCTTTTGGCGCGCGGCCCGGCCCCTTGGCTTTAAACGTCCTGTTACCTCCCTCCCTGGTGCTTGGGTGACATTTGTCACATGTCGTTTCTGAGCATCCTTCCCACAAGTGCTACCGAATTGCTCATTTTTCCTACACGGCGGCCTAGCCCGGTGGTTTGCGTTTGCGTCCGGGTATTTGAGCAGGTGCCATATAGACGCTGCGCGACGTCGTTTTTGGGTTTTATTGAATAGCCATTCAATTTCAGGCATGGCATTTGCGTTGTGATTGGCAAAGCCCCTGCATTCGAATCGGGGCCGTGACAAAAAAAGCCCGTGCCTGCCTGAGGCGCACCCTGCATTGTGTGAGGAGATACCGCGATGACGTCGTACAACTCCGGGACCCCAACCCAGAACCGCACACCTCAATCCATCGGCTTCCTGCTGCTGGACAACTTCACTCTCATCTCCCTGGCGTCTGCGGTCGAGCCGCTGCGCATGGCCAACCAGTTGTCTGGCCGTGAACTGTATCGCTGGAGCACCTTGAGTGTGGATGGCGGTCAGGTATGGGCCAGCGACGGCTTGCAGATCACCCCGGACGCGGCCATGCACAAGGCGCCGGCGATGGACACCGTGATTGTCTGCGGCGGTATCGGTATCCAACGCACCGTCACCCGCGAGCACGTGACCTGGCTGCAGAGCCAGGCCCGCCAGTCGCGCCGTCTGGGTGCGGTGTGCACAGGCAGCTGGGCGCTGGCCTGCGCCGGGCTGCTCGATGGATTCGACTGCAGCGTGCACTGGGAGTGCCTGGCAGCCATGCAGGAAGCCTTCCCGCGGGTGAGCATGAGCACCCGCTTGTTCACCCTCGACCGTAACCGCTTCACCAGCTCCGGTGGCACCGCGCCGCTGGACATGATGCTGCACCTGATCAGCCGCGATCATGGCCGCGAACTGTCGGCGGCGATCTCCGAGATGTTCGTCTACGAGCGCATCCGCAACGAGCAGGATCACCAGCGCGTGCCGCTCAAGCACATGCTTGGCACCAACCAGCCCAAGCTTCAGGAAATCGTCGCGCTGATGGAAGCCAACCTGGAGGAGCCGATCGACCTGGACGAACTGGCTGTGTATGTATCGGTGTCGCGTCGCCAGCTGGAGCGCCTGTTCCAGAAGTACCTGCACTGCTCGCCGTCGCGCTACTACCTCAAGCTGCGCCTGATCCGTGCCCGGCAGTTGCTCAAGCAGACGCCGATGTCGATCATCGAAGTGGCGTCGGTGTGTGGGTTTGTCTCCACGCCACACTTCTCCAAGTGCTACCGCGAGTATTTCGGCATTCCGCCGCGTGACGAGCGGGTAGGGTCCAATACCGCGCAGCAGGTGGCGATGATGCCGATTCCGCAGGCGCTGGTGCTGTCGCCGCTGGCGGGGCCGATGTCGGCGTTGAGCCAGGCGCGCAACGAGTCGACGTTTGCCAGTGTGAGGCTTTAAGGGCGCTGATCGCGGGGCAAGCCCGCTCCTACCGGTGTAGGAGCGGGCTTGCCCCGCGATGCTTCTAACGATTTTTAAACTGCGCCAACGCCGGCAACAACTGCTTTTCGATCGCCTGGCGCACCGCCGGCAGAATCGTCGCGTTACCGGTGTACATCTGTTCCACCATCCCCTTCAGGGCCTTGGCCCGCGGCTCGCTCAAACCCCGTACCGCACACTCGCAGGCCTGTTCGGCACTGGCGTCGGCCGGCATCTCGAACCCTAGCGCGCGCAGCTGGCCCAGCAGGTCGTCCTGATCAATCAAATCCGCATGCATCATGGTTGTTGTCCCTTTTTTGCAGGTGTGATCGTGAGTCGATTCTGTGGGCGTGGGGGGACCGCGGCAAGGGCAGAATGTCGCAATGGCCGCATTGGCTATGAACAGGTCGTTTTCGGCTAAATCGACAGGGCGAGGAGGCGGCACACTGGGGCCATGCACAGTTACAGGAAGGTTTGGTCACCTCCCGCTTCGCGCATGCAGATGCTCTTGCTTGACCCCGGTTGCGTCACGGCTTACCGGGGTTTTTTTATGGGTGGGAAAGGCTTGCCTCGCGATAGCGGCAGGTTTGATGCACCGCTATCGCGGGGCCAGCCTGCTCCTACAGTCCGATCACTCGGCCAACGAACTGCGCTGCCGGCAGGTCTTGTTGCTCATCCACGATGCCTTGCAACCGCTGCGCAACTTCTGGCGCGAAGGGGGCAGAGCGGGGACCGGCCAGGTCCACATGCAAAAGCATCTGTTCACTGGCCGCCAAGGCTTCGTCGAAACCCTCACGGTGCAGGCTGTGATACAGGTGCAGGCGCTTGCGATCGAAGCCGATCACCTGGCTTTGCACCCACACCTGCGTGCCCAGCTTCACTTCGTGCAGGTAGTTCAGGTGGCACTCCAGGGTGAACAGCGAGTGCCCGCTGGCGCTGCGGTTGTCGCTGTCCAGGCCGATGCGGTCCATGAAGGCATCGGTGGCATAGCTGAAGATCAACAGGTAGAAGGCATCGCGCAGATGCCCGTTGTAGTCGACCCAGTCCGCCTGGACTGGAGTCTGGTAGGTGATCAAGGCGGGCATCACAACTCTCCGGTCAGTCGCTGAAGGCCATGCCATGCTTGGCCTTGGTGGTCTTGACCGCATCCAGCACGGCCAGCAGGCAGTCATCACGATAGCGCTCCAGCGCGCTGATACTGCGTTCGCCCAGTTGCTCGCTGGTGCCTTCGACCACAGCATCGATCAGGCCTTCGGTGAGCGCCGGTGCCGGCAGGTAGGTCCAGGGCAATTGCAGTGCCGGGCCGAACTGGGCCATGAAGTGGCGCATGCCGGCATCGCCACCGGCCAGGGTATAGGTCAGGAAGGTACCCATGAACGACCAGCGCAGGCCTGCGCCAAAACGAATGGCGTCGTCGATTTCGCCGGTGGTGGCCACGCCGTCATTGACCAGGTGCAGGGCTTCGCGCCACAGCGCTTCGAGCAGGCGGTCGGCGATAAAGCCCGGGACTTCCTTGCGTACATGCAAGGGGCGCATGCCGAGGCGGGTGTAGACGGTTTTCGCCGCCTCGATGGCCTCGGGCGCGGTCTTGTTGCCGCCGACGATTTCGACCAGCGGCAACAGGTACACAGGGTTGAAGGGATGACCGACCACGCAGCGCTCAGGATGGGTCGAGGACTCATAGAACTCGCTGGGTAACAGCCCCGAGGTGCTGGAGCCGATCAGGGCATCGGGCTTGGCCGCGGCGCTGATCTTGCTGTGCAGGTCGAGTTTCAGGTCCAGGCGCTCAGGCGCGCTTTCCTGGATGAAGTCGGCATCCCGTACGCACTCCTCGATAGTGTCGACAAAGCGCAGGCGCTCTTGCGCGGCACCCGGTGCCAGGCCCTGTTTCTCCAGGGCGGGCCAGGCATTGGCGATGCGTTTGCGCAGCGCCGCCTCGGCGCCGGGCGCCGGGTCCCAGGCCACCACGTCCAGCCCGTTGGCCAGGGCACGGGCGACCCAGCCGCTGCCAATCACACCGCTGCCCAGGGCTGCGAACGTCTTGATCTCGGTGATAAAGCTCATCGTGTTCTCCAGTGTTCAGCGACGGGTCAGGTTCATTTTTGCGCGACCTTCGGCAGGGCTGAGTACCCGTGCGCCGAGGCGGCTGAGGATCTCGCTGGCGCGCTCCACCAACTGGCCGTTGCTGGCCAGTACGCCTTTGTCCAGGTACAGGTTGTCTTCCAGGCCCACCCGCACGTTGCCACCCAGCAGCACCGCCTGCGCGGCCATGGGCATCTGCATGCGGCCGATACCGAAGCCTGCCCAGGTGACGCCTGCCGGCAGGTTGTCGACCATGGCCTTCATGGTGGTGGTGTCGGCCGGCGCGCCCCATGGAATGCCCAGGCACAACTGGAACAACGGGTCGTCGAGCAGGCCTTCTTTGATCATTTGCTTGGCGAACCACAAGTGGCCGGTGTCGAAGATCTCAAGTTCGGCTTTGACGCCCAGTTCGGTGATGCGCTTGGCGCCGGCGCGCAGCTGCGCAGGGGTCGAGACGTAGATGCTGTTGCCGTCGCCAAAATTGAGGGTGCCGCAGTCCAGGGTGCAGATTTCCGGCAGCAGCGCCTCGACGTGGGCCAGGCGCTCCAGCGGGCCGATCAGGTCAGTGCCGGCACCGAACTCCAGCGGCGTTTCGCCCGGGCCGATCTCCAGGTCGCCGCCCATGCCGGCGGTAAGGTTGACGATGATGTCCACGTCCGACTCGCGGATGCGCTCCATCACTTCGCGGTACAGCGCCACATCACGACTGAAGCGGCCGGTCTGTGGGTCGCGCACATGACAATGGACAACCGTGGCACCGGCTTTGGCGGCTTCGACCGCCGCTGCCGCGATCTGCTTGGGGGTAACCGGCACCAGGTGGCTCTTGCTGGCGGTGTCGCCAGCACCGGTGAGGGCGCAAGTGATGATGACGTCATGGTTCATGGCGGGGTTCCTTGGTCGGGGCTTTTGGCGGGCAAGCCACTCCCTGCAGGAGCGGTCTTGCCCCGCGATGAGGCCTGTCAGTTGGCAGTGAGCTGAAGGTTGTCGGCAGCCGGCTTGCCGTCAAAGGTGGTCACGCCCTCGAGCCAGCGCTTCTGGTCCTCGGGGTGATCCTTGAGCCACTGGCGGGCGGAGGCCAGGGCGTCTTTGTGTTCGAGCAGCGGCTGCATCATGCGGCTCTCGTCTTCGGCGCTGAAGGTCAGGTTGGTCAGCAGCCTGTTTACGTTCGGGCAACGCTCGGCGTAATCCGGGGCGGTGACGGTCCACACCGTGGCGCGGCCTTCATCCGGGCCCAGGGCGTCTTCGCTGCCGCTCAGGTAGGCCATCTCGATGTTCACGTTCATCGGGTGCGGCGCCCAACCGAAGAACACCACCGCCTCCTTGCGCCGCACTGCGCGGTCGACGGCGGCGAGCATGCCGGCCTCGCTGGATTCGACCAGCTGGAACTTGCCCAGGCCGAACTGGTTCTTGCTGATCATCGCCTTGATCTGGGTGTTGGCGCCCGAGCCTGGCTCGATGCCGTAGATCTTGCCGCCCAGCTCCTTCTCGAACCTGGCGATGTCGGCGAAGGTCTTCAGGCCCTTGTCGGCCAGGTACTTGGGTACTGCGAGCGTGGCACGGGCATCGTCGAGGCTCGGCTGGTCGAGCACCTTGACCTGCTTCTGCTGGATGAAGGGGGTGATGGTCTGGGTCATGATCGGGTTCCAGTAACCCAAGAACATGTCCAGGCGATTGTCGCGAATACCGGCGAAAATGATCTGTTGCGAGGCGCTGGTCTGCTTGGTCTTGTAGCCCAGGCCGTCGAGCAGCACCTGGGTCATGGCGCTGGTGGCCATCACATCGGTCCAGTTGACCACGCCAAGGCGCACATTCTTGCAGGCAGCAGGTTCGGCTGCCCATACGTTGGTGCTGAGGATTGCGGTACCGACGAGCGTCAGCAGGCTACGGCTGATCAATCTGTTCATGGTGGCTCCTCCAACGGCAGTTCTAATTGTTATAAGGGGCGGCCTCTGCGTGCCGTGCTGATCAAACTACGCGCCCGTCACCGGGAAAAATCGCACCCTGGCGACCAGCACTTGCACAGTGGCGACCTGCAGGGTATTAACCGCAGACCCGTGGCCGTCGAGTCGTTCGCTATGCCCCAGGATTTCTACTTTCTGTTGCTCCCCGGTTTTTCCGCCATTGGCTTTATCTCGGCGATCGAACCGCTGCGGGTGGCCAACCGCTTTCGCAGCGGGTTGTACCGCTGGCAGGTTTTGAGCATAGAGGGCGGGGCGGTGCAGGCCAGCAATGGCATGTCGGTCAATGTCGACGGGGCGCTGCAGCCTTTGTCCAAGGGTGCAACCCTGCTGGTGGTGGCCGGGTTCGAGCCGCTGGGCAGTTTCACCCCGGCGCTGCAACACTGGCTGCGCAAGCTCGATCACGACGGCGTGGTGCTCGGTGGTATCGACACCGGCTCCGTCGTACTGGCCGAGGCCGGTTTGCTCGACGGCCACCGGGTGACCCTGCACTGGGAAGCGCTGGAGGCGTTCAAGGAGTCGTATCCGCAACTGCAGGCGACCCAGGAACTGTTCGAGGTGGATCGACGGCGCATCACCTCGGCCGGCGGCACCGCCTCCATCGACCTGATGCTCGACCTGATCGCCCAGGCCCACGGCGCGCCCCTGGCGATCCAGGTGTCGGAGCAATTCGTGCTGGGTCGTATTCGACCACGCCAGGACCACCAGCGCATGCAGATCGCCTCACGCTATGGGATCAGCAACAAGAAGCTGGTCCAGGTGATCGGCGAGATGGAGCGCAACACCGAGCAACCGCTCAGTACCCTGGTGCTGGCCGAACAGGTTCAGGTGACCCGGCGCCAGCTGGAGCGGCTGTTTCGCCTGTACCTGCAAGACACCCCCAGCGGCTTCTACCTGCGCCTGCGCCTGGACAAGGCGCGGCAACTGCTGCGCCAGACCGACATGAGTGTGTTGGAGGTGGGGATTGCCTGCGGTTTCGAGTCGGCGTCCTATTTCACCCGCTGCTATCGCGGGCGTTTCGAGCGCTGCCCGCGCGAAGACCGCAAGCCGCAGGCGCTTTCGTAGTCGCGGTCGTAATTCTTGGTTCACGGCCTTATGCGCGATATTCCGTTTACTGGGCAATGCAAATAGATAAGTAAACACGTCAAGAAGAGATGACTCATCCAATGAATGGGTCAGCTATTTAAGCTATCCGTCCTAAGTTTTAAATGTTCCGCAAGAAGTTTCGGGATTTACCTACAGTGCGCCTTAGGCGCTTGGAATAGGATGCCGAGTACACCAATCAAAAGGAAACGGTTGTATGTCCAGTCATGGCTACATGAAAATTGTTGGCAAGGCTCAAGGTCTTATTTCTGCGGGCTGTTCAACTCAAGCGTCTATTGGTAATAAATGTCAAACAGCGCATGCGGACGAAATTATGGTGCTGTCGTACACTCATAACATGGCCAGTATCGGGAATATTAACAAGTCAACTCACAATCCGGTCACCATTACAAAGAATGTTGATAAATCATCGCCTTTGCTGGCTCAAGCACTATCGAGTAGAGAGGAGCTAAATTGCGTTATAGATTTCTACCGAATTTCTTCTTTTGGCATTCAGGAGAAGTTCTATACGGTTAAAATTTCAGGTGCACTTGTTGTGGATATGACGCTTGATATGCCCCATATTGTTTTACAAAATGATGTTGAACCTCAAGAGCACCTCGCCATTCGATACCGTGATATTACCTGGACTCATCACTTGGCAGGGACCAGTGGGTACAGCTCATGGAGCGAGTAAAAGTGCCGTTAAAGAACAACTGCATACCCAGCAGTTGTGATTACTGGGGGGTGAGCAAGGCGGCTGGTAGCTTGATGAATCAAGCCTGTACGATTGGCGCTCGCCACATTGAAGATGGCACATTGCGAATTCGATTTAATCGAGAAGTCTCTTATTATGCGAAATCCATTGTAAATGACGTTGCGCAAGGAAAAAAAACAGCTGACCAGGCTCTGAAAGCCATAAAGAGCGAACAGAGTAGCTTGCTCAGTCAATCATTGGAGATCGCTCGGAAAGGCGTTGGTACGATTGCAGGCGTGGTGCAATTCGCCGCTGGTGCTGGGATCTGCTATGGCTCAGCTGGCACGCTGTGCGCCTTTGCGGGGGCACCTCTGATGGCTCATGGGGCCAACAATGTGTATGAAAATGGGCGGAACTTGTGGGAAGGTCGTTCAGATACACAAGGGCCTGTCAGGACGGTGTATCAGAAAATCGCCGAAAATATGGGCGGTGGAACTTTCGAAGGAAATATGGCGTATGGTGCTATGGATCTAGGGTTATCTGCCTACGGCATTGGCAGGCTTGTATTAAAACCATGATGCATGGCGACTGTTCAGGTATGTACGGGCTGATTATGTGCGTGGGTACGAAAATACAAGTAAAGGGGCTTTGGCGCTTGGGGCTTTTTCCGATGGAATAACAATAGGTGCTATGTATTTGGAGGCCGGTGAACGTGACGATTAATTCTGTTGCTGTGCAGGTTTTGTATGCTTTAGTGTCTCTAGTGATACTCTTGATTGTTTACGCGATCTCAAGAAGGATTTCAGGTCCTAATCTTACACCTGGAGTTTTTTGGGTATTTTTTACTTTTTTCATGCTGTTGGGTGTGTGCCAGTACAGTGTGGCGGCCAATGGCTATGTGATATTTTATCGGCCTTCCGAACATGTTTTCGGGAATGATTACGTAATAAGGTGGGTCGCTTTTATAAGTGCCATTATTCAGGCGTTTTGCCTTCCTGGCAAAGTAAAGCCGAGGCGCTGGTTTTCACGCAAAGTGAACTCATAGCTGCTCGCACTTCTAACTATCTTCCTAACTCAACCGCCATTCATCCGATCCCTTGGTGGGGGATTGGAATCAATGGCCTGAGTCTTGGGGAAATGCCCGCCTGAGAAGCCTGCAAGGCGATAGGGCGGCGGCGATCAGCGGCGGGTGAGCAGCAGGGCGCAGGCGCTTTTATAGGCTTCGTGCTGGTATTTGTTCATCGAGGCGGGCGGCTCGATGTTGTGCTTCTTGGCCTGGGCGCTGACGGTCTGTGGCGAAACCAGTGCCACTTCGCACGCCTCCAGCAGCTGCAGGAGGCCCTCGATCTTGAAAGTGGTGGGGCCACCGGCGAAGTCGCCTTTCTTGCTGCGTTTCTTTATGGCCAGGTGGGTGATGCCGTGCTCGGTGACAAATTGCCGGGCGTGGCTGGCGAAGGTTTTGACGTTGTCCGCCAGTTCGTTGTCTTCCAGAGCGATCTTTTTCGTCGCCAGGGCCATATGGACCGGGTTCCCGGCCTCCAGCACGACAACGGCCAGCAGGGCTTCACTGCCCTTGATTTCGATTCCGCAGACTTTCATTCATACCTCGGGATAGGGGTTATTGCAGGCCGAGCGATTGCAAGTACTCGGAGCGATCATCGCTGCGCTGGGCCAGGCAGGTGTTCTGGGCGACTTCGAAGGCTGTGCTGCCAGGTTTCTCGGCGTAGGTCTCGACCTTGCAGTCGGCGTCACGCAGCTGTTGCCACACGGCCTCGGCGTCACGCAGGCGCTTGCTCAACTCGGCAATCTGCGTCGGCTGGCCGCTGTATTGCTCCTTGATGCGATCGAGCTGGTCGTTGAAGGCGGCAGTCAGTTCACGTTCGGCGCTCTGGCGGCTGTACAGGGCGCATTCATAGGCCTGCGGGTCGGTTTCCACGTTGTCGCACGGTGTGGCGCTCTCGTCCTCCTGCGCCTGGGCGCCGAATGCCAGCAACACCAGGGCCAGCCCTACCATCGATCTCATCTGCGACATCCTCCAAAGCCTGCAAAAACATGGGCGCCGATTCTCGCTCAGCGCCTGGGCAAAGAACAGGGTAGCCGCTGGCGCTATAAAAAAGCGTGCGGCGTAGATGAACATTTATTCACCGATGGAACTAGCAAAGCGCCGCTGCCCAGGCTTTCGCCCAGCCTTTGTCGCGCTTTGACGCTTTCGGTAATTCCCCTGTCGTTTTTGCATCTTAGCGACCTGTCGCCTAGGCATATGCTGGTCCCAAAGCGCCGGCAGACGATTCGGCGCAGGTAACGCCAATAAAGGGGACAGCCTGATGAGCCCAGCCGAATTACACGCCGACAGCATCGTTATCGACGGGCTGATCATTGCCAAATGGAACCGCGAGCTGTTCGAGGACATGCGCAAGGGCGGGCTGACCGCTGCCAACTGCACGGTGTCGGTCTGGGAGGGCTTCCAGGCCACGGTCAACAACATCGCCGCCAGCCAGAAGCTGATCCGCGAGAACGGCGACCTGGTCATGCCGGTACGCACCACCGCCGACATCCGCAAGGCCAAGGAGCTGGGCAAGACCGGCATCCTGTTCGGCTTCCAGAACGCCCACGCTTTCGAGGACCAGATCGGCTATGTAGACGTGTTCAAGCAGCTGGGCGTGGGCATCGTGCAGATGTGCTACAACACCCAGAACCTGGTGGGCACCGGCTGCTACGAGCGCGATGGCGGCCTGTCGGGTTTCGGTCGCGAGATCGTCGCCGAGATGAACCGTGTAGGCATCATGTGCGACCTCTCCCATGTCGGTTCCAAGACCTCGGAAGAAGTCATCCTCGAATCGAAAAAGCCGGTGTGCTACTCCCACTGCCTGCCCTCCGGGCTCAAGCAGCACCCGCGCAACAAGTCTGACGAGGAACTCAAGTTCATTGCCGACCACGGCGGTTTCGTCGGCGTGACCATGTTTGCGCCGTTCCTGGCCAAGGGCATCGACTCGACCATCGACGACTACGCCGAAGCCATCGAATACACCATGAACATCGTCGGCGAAGACGCTATCGGTATCGGCACCGACTTCACCCAGGGCCATGGCCAGGACTTCTTCGAGTACCTGACCCACGACAAGGGCTACGCCCGGCGCCTGACCAACTTCGGCAAGATCATCAACCCGCTGGGCATCCGCACCGTGGGCGAGTTCCCCAACCTCACCGAGACCCTGCTCAAGCGCGGCCATTCCGAGCGCGTGGTGCGCAAGATCATGGGCGAGAACTGGGTGAACATCCTCGGTGAAGTCTGGGGCGAATAAGCCGCCAGTCACTGTCTTTCGACCCCTGCCACAGGCGCAGGGGCAGCCAATCCTATTTTCTGGAGTTGAGTTTCCATGGCCAAGATCGCCCCGCAATTGCCTATCGAAGTCGACAGCGAAACCGGTGTATGGACCAGCGATGCCCTGCCGATGCTGTACGTGCCAAGGCATTTTTTCGTCAACAACCACATGGGCATCGAGGAAGTGCTGGGCGCAGACGCCTACGCCGAGATCCTCTACAAGGCCGGCTACAAGTCTGCCTGGCATTGGTGCGAAAAAGAGGCTGAATGCCACGGCCTGGAAGGTGTGGCGGTGTTCGAGCACTACATGAAGCGCCTGTCGCAGCGGGGCTGGGGCTTGTTCAAGATCCAGGACATCGACCTGGACAAGGGCACTGCCAGCGTCAAGCTCGAGCACTCGGCCTTCGTCTATGTGTACGGCAAGGTCGGGCGCAAGGTCGACTACATGTTCACCGGCTGGTTCGCCGGGGCCATGGATCAGATCCTGGCAGCGCGCGGCAGCAAGATTCGCACGGTCGCCGAGCAAGTCTACGGCGGTTCGGAAGAAGGCCACGACGACGGCCTGTTCATCGTCAAGCCGTTGTAAGTCGAGGATCCCGCCATGGCTTTCGAAGCAATGTTCCAGCCGATCCAGATCGGCAAACTGACCATCCGCAACCGGGTCCTGAGCACCGCGCACGCCGAGGTCTACGCCACCGATGGCGGCATGACCACCGCCCGCTATGTGAAGTACTACGAAGAGAAAGCCAAGGGCGGTATCGGCCTTGCCATCTGCGGGGGGTCCTCGGTGGTGGCCATCGACAGCCCGCAGGAGTGGTGGGCGTCGGTGAACCTGTCCACCGACCGCATCATTCCGCACTTCCAGAACCTGGCCGATGCCATGCACAAGCATGGTGCCAAGATCATGATCCAGATTACCCACATGGGCCGTCGATCGCGCTGGGACGGCTTCAACTGGCCCACCCTGATGTCGCCTTCGGGCATCCGCGAACCCGTGCACCGCGCCACCTGCAAGACCATCGAGCCGGAGGAGATCTGGCGGGTGATCGGCAACTACGCGCAAGCGGCGCGCCGGGCCAAGGAGGGCGGCCTGGACGGTGTCGAGCTGTCGGCTGTGCACCAGCACATGATCGACCAGTTCTGGAGCCCGCGGGTCAACAAGCGTACCGACGAATGGGGCGGCAGCTTTGAAGGGCGCATGAAGTTCGGCCTGGAAGTGCTCAAGGCCGTGCGTGCCGAGGTTGGCCCGGATTTCTGCGTGGGCATGCGTATCTGTGGTGACGAATTCCACCCCGATGGCCTGAGCCACGAGGACATGAAGGAAATCGCCAAGTACTACGACGCCACCGGCATGCTCGATTTCTTCGGCGTGATCGGCTCGGGCTGCGACACCCACAACACCCTGGCCAACGTTATCCCCAACATGAGTTATCCACCGGAGCCGTTCCTGCACCTGGCCGCCGGTATCAAGGAAGTGGTCAAGGTACCGGTGCTGCACGCACAGAACATCAAGGACCCGAACCAGGCCACGCGGATCCTTGAGGGCGGCTATGTGGACATGGTCGGCATGACCCGTGCGCACATCGCCGACCCGCACCTGATCGCCAAGATCAAGATGGGCCAGATCGACCAGATCAAGCAGTGCGTGGGTGCCAACTACTGCATCGACCGCCAGTACCAGGGCCTGGATGTTCTGTGTATCCAGAACGCCGCCACCTCACGTGAATACATGGGCGTGCCGCACATCATCGAAAAATCCACCGGGCCCAAGCGCAAGGTGGTGGTGGTCGGCGCCGGCCCTGCGGGCATGGAAGCGGCGCGGGTGGCGGCCGAGCGTGGCCATGACGTCACCCTGTTCGAGAAAAAGGACGCCATCGGCGGGCAGATCACCATCGCCGCCAAGGCCCCGCAACGCGACCAGATCGCCGGCATTACCCGCTGGTACCAGCTGGAACTGGCACGCTTGAAGGTCGATCTGCGTCTGGGCACTGCCGCCGATATCGAAACCATCCAGGACCTGCGCCCGGATGTGATCGTACTGGCCGTGGGCGGGCATCCGTTCCTTGAGCAGAACGAGCACTGGGGCGCGGCCGAAGGCCTGGTGGTCAGTAGCTGGGACGTGCTCGACGGCAAGGTCGCGCCGGGCAAGAACGTGCTGGTGTACGACACCATCTGCGAGTTCACCGGCATGTCGGTGGCCGACTACCTCGCCGACAAGGGCAGCCAGGTCGAGATCGTCACCGACGACATCAAGCCGGGTGTGGCCATAGGAGGTACGTCGTTCCCCACCTACTACCGCAGCATGTACCCCAAGGAAGTGATTATGACCGGCGACCTGATGCTGGAGAAGGTCTACCGCGAGGGCGACAAGCTGGTGGCGGTGCTGGAGAACGAATACACAGGTGCCAAAGAGGAAAGGGTGGTGGACCAGGTGGTGATCGAGAACGGCGTGCGACCGGACGAAGCGCTCTACTACGGGCTCAAGGAAGGTTCGCGCAACAAGGGCCAGATTGACATCGAGGCCCTGTTCGCGATCCAGCCGCAGCCGATTCTCAGCCAGCCGGGCGAGGGCTACCTGCTGTACCGCATCGGCGACTGCGTGGCGCAGCGCAACACCCATGCCGCCATCTACGACGCCTTGCGCCTGTGCAAAGACTTCTGACCTGTGTTGTAGGAGCGGGCTAGCCCCGCGATAGCGGTAGGTCCGATACACCGCCATCGCGGGGCAAGCCCGCTCCTACTGGGAGCTTCCCATGTTGAACACCCTGATCCCCATTTTGTTGTTCGCCGCCCTGGGCCTGGCTGTCCTCGGCGCCTTGCGGCGCATGCGGATGTGGCGCCAAGGCCGGCCGTCGAAAGTCGATCTGCTCGGTGGGCTGCTGGCCATGCCCCGGCGCTACATGGTCGACCTGCACCATGTGGTCGCCCGCGACAAATACATGGCCAATACCCACGTCGCCACAGCCGGTGGTTTTGTCCTGGCGGCGCTGCTGGCGATCCTGGTGCACGGTTTCGGCCTGCACAACAAGATCCTCGGCTATGCCCTGCTGTTCGCCACGGTGTTGATGTTTACCGGGGCGCTGTTCGTCTACAAGCGCCGCCTTGCCCCGCCCTCGCGCCTGTCCAAGGGCCCGTGGATGCGCCTGCCGAAAAGCCTGCTGGTGTTCGCTGCCAGCTTCTTCATCGCCACCTTGCCGGTGGCCGGAATCCTGCCCGAAGGCTTTGGCGGTTGGGTACTGGTTGCGCTGCTGGGGCTCGGGGTGCTCTGGGGTGTGTCCGAGCTGTTCTTTGGCATGACCTGGGGCGGGCCGATGAAGCACGCCTTCGCCGGTGCCTTGCACCTGGCCTGGCACCGGCGCGCCGAGCGCTTTGCGGGTGGCCGCTCCACCGGCCTTAAACCGCTCGACCTGGAAGATCCACAGGCCTTGCTGGGTGTGGAAAAACCCAAGGATTTCACCTGGAACCAGCTGCTCGGTTTCGATGCCTGCGTGCAGTGCGGCAAGTGCGAGGCGGCGTGCCCGGCCTTCGCCGCCGGGCAACCGCTGAACCCGAAAAAGCTCATCCAGGACATGGTCGTCGGCCTGGCCGGCGGCACCGATGCCAAGTTCGCCGGCAGCCCCTACCCGGGCAAACCGATCGGCGAGCACGGCGGCAACCCGCACCAGCCGATCGTCAACGGCCTGGTGGATGCCGAAACCCTCTGGTCATGCACCACCTGTCGCGCGTGCGTGGAGGAGTGCCCGATGATGATCGAGCACGTCGATGCCATCGTCGACATGCGCCGCCACCTGACCCTGGAAAAGGGCGCGACACCGAACAAGGGCGCCGAAGTCCTCGACAACCTCATTGCCACCGACAACCCCGGCGGCTTTGCCCCGGGCGGGCGGATGAACTGGGCGGCGGACCTGAGCCTCAAGTTGCTCAGCGACACCAAGGTCACCGACGTGCTGTTCTGGGTGGGCGATGGTGCCTTCGACATGCGTAACCAGCGCACCCTGCGTGCGTTCGTCAAAGTGCTCAAGGCAGCCCAGGTGGATTTTGCCGTGCTGGGCCTGGAGGAACGAGACAGCGGCGACGTGGCGCGGCGCCTGGGTGATGAAGCGACCTTCCAGCAACTGGCCAGGCGTAATATCCAGACCCTGGCCAAGTACAGCTTCAAGCGCATCGTCACCTGCGATCCGCACAGCTTCCATGTGCTCAAGAACGAGTACGGGGCTTTTGGCGGCGAATACCTTGTGCAGCATCACAGCACCTACATTGCCGAATTGATCGGTGCCGGCGCCTTGAACCTCGGCCAGCACAAGGGCGGCAGCGTGACCTATCACGACCCGTGCTACCTGGGCCGCTACAACGGCGAATACCAGGCGCCCCGCGAGGTGCTGCGCGCCCTGGGTATCGAGGTCAAGGAAATGCAGCGTTCGGGCTTTCGTTCCCGCTGCTGCGGCGGTGGCGGCGGTGCGCCGATCACCGACATCCCCGGCAAGCAGCGGATTCCCGACATGCGCATGGACGACATCCGCGAGACGGGCGCCGAACTGGTTGCCGTGGGTTGTCCACAGTGCACCGCGATGCTCGAAGGCGTGGTCGAACCGCGACCATTGATCAAGGACCTGGCCGAGCTGGTGGCCGATGCCCTGCTCGAAGAGCAGGCGCTTGCGAACAAACCGGCACCGGCAAAGCGTGAACCTGCGGAGGTGCACTGATGAGCGACATTATTCGCCGTGACCCGCGCGCCGAATGGATCGCCCGCAACCGCCTGCACCCGTTGCATGCGGCCATGCAGCAGACCCAGCAGCACAGCTGGATGGGCCCTAACGGCATCGTCCGCAAGAACCCCCACGGAGTCGGCTTTATCGGCCCCAACGGCATCAAGCGCATCGACCGCAGCGGTGTTCAGCAGGGCACCAGCAACAAGCGTACGGCAGCGGTGGCGGTCGAGCTGCCGTTGCACCAGGTGCCCGCGCCGGCGTTCTACATCGCCGTGGTACCCGACATGGTCGGTGGTCGCCTGGGCAGCCACGACCGCGACCTCCTCGGCCTTGCCCACAGCCTGGCCGGCAGTGATGGGGCGGTGCTGGCGGTGATATTCGGCGAGCACAAGGAAAACAACTTTTCCACAGCCGGTGTCGACCGCCTGCTGGTCATCGAAGGCGACGAGTTCGACGGTTATGCGCCGGAGCAACTGGTCCAGGGCCTGCGGGCTGTGGATAACCAGTTCAACCCGCGCCACTGGCTGCTGCCCGACAGCCGCACCGGTGGCGGCGAACTGGGCCGGCGCTTTGCCGCGGCCCTGGGCGAGCGCCCGGCCACGCGGGTGTGGCAGGTCAAGGACGGGCAGTGCAGCGGTCGCGCCGGTGCCGGCCAGCAGGATCTCATTAGCGGCTTGCCCCGCTTGATCCTGGCGGCCGCCGAATGCGCCGAGCCGGTCAGCGAAACCCGGCACGAAGCATTGCCCGAAACGTTATCCACAAGCGTGGCGCGCAGCTTGCCGCGCATCGAAGACCTCGGCCCGGTGGCCGTGGACCCGGCAGCGATTGCCATGGCCGAAGCCGAGTTCATCGTCTCCGGCGGCAACGGCGTCAAGGACTGGGACTTGTTCCACCGCGCAACCATCGCCCTCGGCGCCACCGAGGGTGCCTCGCGGGTGGCGGTGGACGACGGCTTCATGCCGCGTAACCGCCAGGTGGGGGCGACCGGCACCTGGGTCACGGCGCGGGTCTATGTGGCTGTGGGTATCTCTGGGGCCATCCAGCACCTGCAGGGCATCGGCGCCTGCGACAAGGTGGTGGCGATCAACATGGACCCGGGTTGCGACATGATCAAACGTGCCGACCTATCGGTGATCGGCGACAGCGCGGCGATTTTGCAAGCGCTGATCCAGGCTGTGGAAAACTACCGCAACGACGCCAAGCGCGATGCGGCATAAGGGCAGGGGATAACTATGAGTACCAAGGTCGTCAGTCTGGTTTCCATCGGTGCCCACCCAAGCTCGGGCCGCAGCCGGCGGGCCGAGCAAGACGCCCGGGCCGTGGAGCTGGGGTTGCAACTGGCTGGGGATAACTTGCAGGTGCTGCATGCCGGCGACCCCCGGGAGCCGGCCTTGCGGGCCTACTTGGGCATGGGGCTGGCGCAGCTTGATGTGCTCGAACAGCCGGCGGGTGCCGATGCCCTGGGCGTGCTTGGGGATTACTTGCGCGATGCCGGCGCCCAGCTGGTGCTCACCGGCAGCCAGGCGGAAACCGGGGAAGGTTCGGGCATGTTGCCCTTCCTGCTGGCCGAGCGTCTGGGCTGGCCACTGGTGGTGGGCCTGGCGGAAGTCGAATCTATCCACAACGGTGTGGCCCAAGTGCTGCAAGCCCTGCCCCGTGGGCAGCGGCGCCGGCTCAAGGTGCGCCTGCCGCTGCTCGCCACTGTGGATAACGCCGCGCCCAAGCCGCGCCAGAGTGCCTTTGGTCCGGCGCGACGCGGCATCCTGGCTGCACGGCAAGTGGCAATCGTCGAAGACGAGTTGTTCACAGGTGCAGAACTGCAACCGGCCAAGCCACGTCCCAAGCGCCTGAAAGTGATCAAGGCCAAGAGCGGTGCCGACCGTATGAAAGCGGCGACTGCCAAGGCCAGTGGCGGCGGTGGCCAGGTTCTCAAGGATATGAGCCCCGAAGCGGGCGCCGAGGCCATTCTCAAACTGCTGGTGGAAGAAGGCGTCCTGCGCTGAGCGCCTTACCCACAATCCTTGTTGGTGGCTCTGTGGATAATATGTTCGCCTATGACTGAAAGCCCCGTGGATCAAGGCTTTCAGAGAATTGATCAAAAAACGTCCAGATTGCTGTTTTCCCCCCTTCCATAACGCTAAAGCCGTGTAATTACACGGCTTTCAGCGTTATCCACAAGTCCTTTCCCTGCGCCGTACTTTTGCACACAAAGTCTGTTGGTCGCTTTGTGGATAAGGTGTTCGCCTTCCTCTGGGGGCCGCGTATTCAAAGGCTTGCAGAGTATTGGTCAAAAAACGTCCAATTAGCCTGATTTGATGACGATGAAGTTTTCCACAGGGGCGAAGCCAGGTTTCCCACAATTGCTGTGGGTTGTCCTGTGGATAAAGTGTTTGCTGTGTGGGGCGGGCCAGTGGGGGCGGGGGGTTGCGAGTGGTGGTTGTTTTTTGTACAGCATCACCGGGCAAGCCCGCTCCTACAAGGTAGGAGCGGGCTTGCCCCGCTAATGGTCGCTACTGTGCAGCCACACCTTTGAGATAAGGCGCAGGCGCCGCCCCCAGGTTGCTCAGCACCCGCTCGCTGTACCAGTCCACAAAGTTCACCACGCCAAACTCGTAGGTCTTGGAGTAAGGCCCTGGCTGGTAGGCCGTGGAGTTGATCCCGCGCTGGTTCTCTTCGGCCAGGCGACGGTCCTGGTCGTTGGTCGCATCCCACACCTGGCGCATGCGCGCCGGGTCGTAGTCCACACCTTCGACCGCATCCTTGTGTACCAGCCACTTGGTGGTGACCATGGTTTCCTGAGCGCTGATCGGCCACACGGTGAAGACGATAATGTGATCGCCCATGCAGTGGTTCCACGAATGCGGCAGGTGCAGGATGCGCATCGAGCCAAGGTCGGGGTTCTTGATCCGTCCCATGAGTTTCTGGCAGCCCTGCTTGCCGTCCAGGGTCATGGACACGGTGCCTTTGAGCAGCGGCATGCGCACGATACGGTTGCGCAGGCCGAAGCTTGCATGGGCGTAGGGGATCTTCTCCGCGTCCCAGGCCGCAGCAGAGGCTGCGACGTGGTCCTTGAACGCCTGGTCGGCCCGTGGGTCGGTGACGTCGTCCCATTCCAGCAGGGTCTTGAGCAGTTCCGGGTGCGAACCGCTGCAGTGGTAGCACTCGCGGTTGTTTTCCAGCACCAGCTTCCAGTTGGCCTTTTCCATCAGGGTGGTTTGCACCGCCACCTTGGTGTTCTCCATGTCGTAGGGCTCCATGTAGTGAGCCAGGGTGGCGAGGAAGTCGTCGATGGCCGGCGGGTTCTCGGCCAGGCTGATGAAGATGTAGCCACCGGCGGTTTTTACATGCACAGGCTTGAGACCGTACTGCTTCATGTCGAAGTCAGCGCCCATTTCGGTGCCCGCGAACAGCAGGCGGCCGTCGAGCTCGTAGGTCCACTGGTGGTAATGGCAGACGAGCTTGGCCACCTTGCCCTTCTCGCTGGTGCACAGGCGCGAGCCACGGTGACGGCAGACGTTATGGAAGGCATGCACCTGGCCTTCGGCACCGCGCACCACCAGGATCGGGTTCTTGCCGATCTGCAGGGTGAGGAAGTTGCCCTTGGTCGGGATTTCGCAGGTCATCCCGGCGATCAGCCATTCCTTCTGGAAGATTTCTTCCATGTCGATCTGGAACAGGCGCTCGTCGCAATAGAACGGCTGCGGCAGCGAGAAGGTGCGCTCGCGGTTCTGCAGCATCTCGGCGGTGGCCTTGCGCGCAGGTTCCAGTGGATCGCCCAGACTCAAAGTTGCGGTGACGTCCATCGTGTAGGTCCTCGTGGCCAGTGCTTGTGGCCGGTGAAAGTGGCTAATCGTTGTTATGGCGACGCAAGGCTCAGATACAGCAGTTCATTTGCGATGGAGTGTGCGTTCGAAGCCGCCTTGAACCATATCCATGGACGACATGATCAGATCCGTTTCCGACGCGCGAGCCCTTGCAGCAGGGGGCTGGTCGCGATAAGCACGCCGATGTCGCGGATAGGAAAGTGCTCGTGTCGCAGCTTGATCAGAATCGCAGCCATCAGGCCGCAGTCGGCCGTGGAGACGAGCATGTCCAACTTCCTCAATCCGGTCAGCACCCAGACCTGGGCCAACGGCCGCCACATCGTCCGTTGCGTCAAGGTGATCCAGGAAACCTGGGATGTGCGCACCTTCTGTTTCATGGCCGACCAACCGATCATGTTCTTCTTCAAGCCGGGCCAGTTCGTGACTCTGGAGCTTGAGATCGACGGCGTGCCGATCATGCGCTCCTACACCATCTCCAGCTCGCCATCGGTGCCCTACAGCTTCTCGGTGACAATCAAGCGGGTGCCGGGCGGCAAGGTCTCCAACTGGCTGCACGACACCCTGCACGAAGGCCAGGAGCTGGCGGTGCACGGGCCGGTGGGGCTGTTCAACGCCATCGACTTCCCGAGCCCCAAGGTGCTGTACCTGAGCGGCGGCGTCGGCATCACCCCGGTGATGTCCATGGCCCGCTGGTTCTATGACACCAATGGCAATGTCGACATGGTGTTCGTGCACAGCGCCCGCTCGCCCAAGGACATCATCTATCACCGCGAGCTTGAGCACATGGCGTCGCGGATCGATAACTTCAGTCTGCACATTATTTGCGAGAAGCACGGCCTGGGTGAGCCGTGGGCCGGTTACCGCGGCTACCTGAACCAGAAACTGATGGAGCTGATTGCCCCGGACTACATGGAGCGCGAGATTTTCTGCTGCGGTCCCACGCCCTACATGCATGCGGTCAAGCGCCTGCTCGAAGGCAGCGGCTACGACATGAGCCGCTACCACGAGGAGTCGTTCGGGGCGACCCCGGCCGAGGTCAAGGCCGACGCGGTGGAGCTTGCCGAGCAGGCTGCCGATGCGCCGGAAGTGGACAATGCCGACCTGCACCAGGTGGAGTTCACCGCGGCCGGCAAAAGCATCCGCGTGGCGCCAGGCGAGACCGTGCATGCCGCGGCGGCCAAGCTGGGCCTGATGATTCCCAAGGCCTGCGGCATGGGGATCTGCGGCACCTGCAAGGTCCTCAAACTGGGCGGGGAGGTGGAGATGGAGCACAACGGCGGCATCACCGATGACGACGTCGCCGAAGGCTACATCCTGTCGTGCTGCAGCGTGCCGAAAGGGGATGTGCGGATCGAGTACTGATACCGCGACCAACACTCGACCTGTGGAGCAGGTCGGCAGGAGCGGGCCAGCCCCGCGATGACTACACGCTGAAGCGTGCCACCAGGCCGTTGAGGTCCACGGCCAGGCGCGACAGCTCGGCACTCGCGGCGCTGGTCTGGTGGGCGCCGGTGGCCGACTGCACCGACAGGTCGTTGATGTTGACCAGGTTGCGGTCCACTTCACGGGCGACCTGGGCCTGCTCTTCGGCCGCGCTGGCGATCACCAGGTTGCGTTCGTTGATCTGGGCCACGGCGTCGGTAATGGTGTCCAGCGCAAGGCCGGCGCCACGGGCGATGTTCAGGGTCGACTCGGCACGTTCGGTGCTGTTGCGCATGGAGTTGACCGCCTGCTCGGTGCCGCCCTGGATGCTACCGATCATCCGTTCGATTTCGCTGGTCGACTGTTGCGTGCGGTGGGCCAGTGCGCGTACTTCGTCGGCCACCACGGCAAAGCCGCGACCGGCTTCACCAGCGCGCGCCGCTTCGATGGCGGCGTTGAGGGCCAGCAGGTTGGTCTGGTCGGCCAGGCCGCGAATCACATCCAGTACCTTGCCGATGTCCCGCGACTCTTCTGCCAGGTTGCCGATCAAGTCGGCGGTGCCTTGCACATCGACACTCATGCGCTCGATGGCCGTAACGGTTTCCAGGACCAGGTCACGACCGTCGCCGGCTGAACGGGTCGCTGCCTGGGAGGCCTCGGAAGTGCTGACGGCGTTGCGGGCCACTTCTTCCACGGCGCTGGTCATTTCGGTGACGGCGGTGGCGGCTTGTTCGATCTCGTTGTTCTGCTGTTGCAGGCCACGGGCGCTTTCATCGGTGACGCTGTTGAGCTCTTCGGCCGCCGAGGCCAGTTGGGTGGCGGAACCTGCGATCAACTGCAGGGTGTCGCGCAGTTTGTTCTGCATCTTGGCCATGGCCCGCAGCAGACGCGCGGCTTCGTCCTGGCCATCGGCTTCGATGCGGCGGGTGAGGTCGCCTTCGGCGATGCGCTCGGCGGCCTGCAGGGCTTCGTCGATGGGCTTGACGATGCTGCGGGTCAGCAGCAGGGCGCAGAGCAGGGTCAGCAACGTGGCGGCGAGCAACAGGCCGATCACCAGGGCGACGGCATGGCTGTATTGGTCGGCCGCCGTTTGGTTGATCTCCCGGGTCTGTTCAGTGTTGATGGCCACCAACTGATCCATGATCTTGTTGATCTGCTCGGAGCTTTCGAGCATGTCACCGTTGATCAGTTGGCGCAGGGCCTCGAGGTCATTGTTCTGCGAGACCAGACGCATGCGGTTTTCCAGTTGCCGGTACTGGGTCAGCAACTGCACGTACTGGTTGTAGGCCGCGCGCTCCTGGGGGCCATAAATCAGCGGCTCATAGATCCGTCGGGCATCGTCGATCTGCTGGTGGCGCTGGTCGATCAGTTGCAGGGTGCTTCGCACCGTCTCGGCTTCGCGGTTGATCAGCAGGCGGTACGAGAGGGTGCGCAGGCGCAGGGTCAGTTGGGTCAGCTGGTCGAGGTTGGTGATACTCGGGACGGTGGACTGCTCGATGATCTCGCCGGCCTGGCGGATCTTGCTCATCTGGTTCAGGGCGAACAGCCCCAGGCCCAGCATCAAGGCACAGATCAAGGAAAACCCCAGCAACGCGCGTGGGGCAATGTTCATGTTTCGTAGGGACATGGTGTATTCCGGGAGGGAAAGGGAGGCGCGATCCGTGCGACAGATTCAAGACTGACTTGCCTATCGGTCAGCTGAATCAACTCTTGAGGGGCTGAAGATGAATTAGTGAGCCCGCTATCTTCTTTCCTGACGGGCGGCTGCCAATATGGGGAACCGGACCCCGGATGCCGGGTCAATCTGCACCAGCGCGAAGCGTCTAAACCCGATATCCCTGGCTAGCACGCGGACTTTTCATTATCGTGTGCGCCCCCCGAAAAACCCCGAGAAGGTAATCATGTTGGAAACTTCCCTCAGTCAATTGGAACAACTGGTCGGCGACCTGGTACAGAAAAATCAGGAATTGGCCGAACGCAACGCCCAGATCAGCGCCGAACTGGCCCAGGCCAAGGACGAAAACGAAAGCCTGCAGCTGTCGCTGATGGAGCAGGAAGAGAAGCAGGGCGCCACCGCTGCACGTATCCAGGCCCTGGTCGAGCGCGCCAGCGTCGGTGCCGTCAACGCATGAGAACTCCAGCACAGCCGATCAATGTCGTGTCGATTCTTGGCAGCGACTATTCGATCAAGGCCCCCGAAGGCCAGGAGCAGGCCCTGGCCCAGGCCGTGCAGATGCTCAATGCGTCGCTGGCCGAGACCAAGCGCAAGTACCCCACCCTGATCGGTGACAAGCTGCTGGTACTGGCAGCCCTCAACCTGTGCTCCCAGCAGATCGAACTGCAACAGCAGCACCAGCAGGCCCTCGACCGTTACCAAGAGCAAGTCAGCGCCACGGTCGATGTGATTGCCCGGACCATCGGCAACAGCTGATCGGCCCTCGCAAAACCGTTCACCCTTCTTTTGCTCGCTCACTGCCCCGACGGCAGTGGGCGGCATTGTCGTGGGTCACTGGAATAATTGTATTTCCTTCTGTATACAATTGGCCTGTCTATTGCAGTACAGGGCTTATTTACTCAGGGGAAGATTCATGCAGTTCTGGCGGCGCAGTATCCAATGGCAATTGATCGCAAGCATGGGCGCAGCCCTGTTGGTGAGCATCCTTGTCGTGGTGGGAATCTACTCGGTGGCGGTCAACCGCCTGACCGAGCGTTACTTGGTCGAGACCGCCTTGCCGGCGAGCATTGAGGCGATTCGTAACGACATCGAGCGTATGCTCGCCCGTCCGTTGACCGCGGCGGCCGACATCGCCAACAACACCTTGCTGCGCGACTGGCTGGCGGCGGGCGAAGACCCGGCCCAGGCGGGGCAGTTTGTCGAGTACCTGCAAGCCCTACGGCAGCAAAACCAGGCCTTCACCGCGTTGTTCGCGGCCACCGAAACCAGCCACTACTACAACGAGAAGGGCCTGGACCGGACTTTGAGTCGCAGCAATCCGGCCGACAAATGGTTCTACGGTTTCATCGACAGCGGCAACCCGCGCTTGCTCAACATCGACACCGATGGCAGCACGGGCGAACTGGCGTTGTTCATCGACTATCGAGTGGAAAAGGCCGGCAAGCTGGTGGGTATCGCCGGCCTGGGCCTGCGCATGACCGAACTGTCGGAGCTGATCCACAACTTCAGCTTCGGTGAGCGCGGTCGGGTGTTCCTGGTGCGGGGCGACGGGCTGATCCAGGTCCACCCCGACCAGCAGCTCAGCGGCCAACGCACACTCGCCGAGCAGATCGGAGAGTCGGCCGCCAAGGCCGTGCTGGAGCGCAAGGACAGCCTGCACAGCAGTCGCTTCGAGCGTGACGGTGAAGGTTACCTGGCGTTGAGCCTGCCTTTGCGCGACCTGAACTGGACGCTGGTCGCCGAAGTGCCGGAGGCACAGATCTATGCCCCGGTGCGCGATACGGTATGGATGACCAGCCTGATCGGCGGTGCGATTGCCCTGCTGTCGCTGTTGCTGGTGGTATTGCTGGCGCGGGGCATTGTTCGCCCGATTCGCCGGGTAACCGGTGCCTTGATGGCCATCGGCAATGGTGGTGGCGACCTGACTCACCGGCTGGATGAAGCCCGTGCCGACGAGCTGGGAGATCTGGCGCGGGGGTTCAATCGGTTCCTGGACAACCAGCGCGGCCTGATCGGCGAGGTGCTGCGAACCACCGAGCATCTGCACAGGGCTGTAAGCCAGGTGACCGAAGTGGTGGAAAACACCGCGGACCGTTCGCTGCGCCAGCAGGAAATGACCGAGATGGTGGCGACGGCCGTGCACCAGATGGGGCTCACCGTGCAAGACATCGCCCAGAATGCAGGCAACGCCGCCCAGGCTTCGCAGACCGCCCGCAGCGAGGCCCTTCATGCCCGTGAAGTGGTGCAGCGTTCGATTGCCCACATCGAGGGGATGTCGGGCGAGATTGGCTTGGCGGCGGGGGCGGTGACCCAGCTGGCTGAGGAGGTGGCGTCCATCGACGAAGTGTTGGCGGTGATCCGCAGCATTTCCGAGCAGACCAACCTGCTGGCGCTCAATGCCGCGATCGAGGCGGCGCGGGCGGGCGAAATGGGCCGTGGCTTTGCCGTGGTGGCGGATGAGGTACGCACCCTGGCGCAACGTACCCAGGTGTCGACCGATGAGATCCAGCACATGATCCTGCGCCTCAAGCAGGGGGCTGGCAATGCGGTGGCCTCGATGCATGCCGGGCAGGCGGCGACGGGCACCGGGCTGGAGTCGAGCCAGCGCACCGGGGCGTCATTGACCACCATTACCGGGCAGGTGGAACACATCAGCGACATGAACCTGCAGGTGGCGACGGCGACGGAGGAGCAGTCGGCGGTGACCGACGAGATTAACCGTAATGTGCAGGGGATTTCCGATCTGGCGCGCCAGACGGCGGCTGAAGTGCAGGGCTGTCGGGAGGATTGCCGGGCGCTGCGGGGACTGGCCGAGGACCTGGCGCGGCAGATGGGTGGGTTCAGGCTGTAGGAGGCGGTTTAGATGGTTTGGATGGTGTGGGAGCATGGGCATAGGGCCGGTTTTGCCATCGCTGGCAAGCCAGCTTCCACAGCGCTCAGCTATTACCGAATGTTGCGCCAGTCACTGCGCCACTGGCTCCCACAGGGGGCTTCAGGCCCCCATGGCCGCGCGGATATCCGCCGCCAATTCCCGCACCCGCGCCTCGTCGGTATCCCACGAGCACATGAACCGCGCGCCGCCGCTACCGATGAAGGTATAGAACCGCCAGCCCTTGTTGCGCAAGGCTTCCAGGGCCGGTTCCGACATCTGCAGGAATACCCCGTTGGCTTCCACCGGGAACATCAGTTCCACACCCGGCACATCGCTGACCAGTTCGCTGAGCAACTGCGCGCAACGGTTGGCATGGCTGCCGTACTTGAGCCAGGCACCGGATTCCAGCAGGCCCACCCACGGGGCGGATAGAAAGCGCATCTTCGAGGCCAGCTGGCCGGCCTGCTTGCAGCGGTAGTCGAAGTCTTCAGCCAGCTTGCGGTTGAAGAACAGGATCGCTTCACCTACCGCCATGCCATTTTTGGTGCCGCCAAAGCACAGCACATCGACCCCGGCCTTCCAGGTCAGCTCGGCCGGCGAGACGCCGAGGTAGGCGCAGGCGTTGCTGAAGCGGGCGCCGTCCATGTGCAGGTTCAGGCCCAGCTCTTTGCAGGTGGCGCTGATCGCCCTGAGCTCGTCAGGGCGATAAACGGTCCCCACTTCGGTAGCCTGGGTGATGGTGACCACCCGTGGCTTGGGGTAGTGGATGTCCTGGCGCTTGAGAGCGACTTCGCGGATCGACTCGGGGGTGAGCTTGCCGGCCACGCTGCGGGCGGTCAGCAACTTGGAGCCGTTGGAGAAGAACTCAGGGGCACCGCACTCGTCGGTCTCGACGTGGGCGGTCTCCGAGCAGATCACGCTGTGATAGCTCTGGCACAGGGACGACAGCGCCAGGGAGTTGGCGGCGGTGCCGTTGAAGGCGAAGAACACTTCGCAGTCGGTTTCGAACAGTTGGCGGAAGTACTCGGCGGCGCGGGCAGTCCATTGGTCGTCGCCGTATGAGCGGTCATGACCCTGGTTGGCTTTTTCCATTGCGGCCCAGGCTTCGGGGCAGATACCGGAATAGTTGTCGCTGGCGAATTGCTGGCTTTGATCTGTCATGACGGTGTCCTGAGTACGACGCAGGAGAGCACTGTAAAACAACCGGGATGAACGGAGAAGCGTCGCGGGGCAAGCCCGCGCCTACAGGTGGCTCTTGCCCCGCGACAAGGGGCATGTCGTAAACGCACCACTGCAAGGCGTGCGTAGGCATCTGGGCCGTCTGCGTCGGTCATACCATCGCTGAAAAGGGCAAATGCCCCACAAGACCGATGCCGCTGCCGGGAGAGACGCGATGTTCAGCAAGCAAGACCAGATCCAGGGTTACGACGATGCACTGCTGGCGGCGATGGATGCCGAGGAGCAACGCCAGGAAGATCACATCGAGCTGATCGCTTCGGAGAACTACACCAGCAAGCGCGTCATGCAGGCCCAGGGCAGCGGCCTGACCAACAAATACGCCGAAGGCTACCCGGGCAAACGCTACTACGGCGGTTGCGAGCATGTGGATAAAGTCGAGCAACTGGCCATCGATCGTGCCAAGCAGCTGTTCGGCGCCGACTACGCCAACGTCCAGCCGCACTCCGGCTCCTCGGCCAACAGCGCCGTGTACCTGGCCTTGCTGCAAGCGGGCGATACCATCCTGGGCATGAGCCTGGCCCACGGCGGCCACCTGACCCACGGCGCCAAGGTGTCGTCCTCGGGCAAGCTGTACAACGCCGTGCAGTACGGCATCGACACCAGGACGGGCCTGATCGACTACGACGAAGTCGAGCGCCTGGCCGTTGAGTGCAAGCCGAAGATGATCGTCGCTGGCTTCTCGGCCTACTCCAAGACCCTGGACTTCCCTCGCTTTCGCCAGATCGCCGACAAGGTCGGTGCCTACCTGTTCGTCGACATGGCCCACGTTGCCGGCCTTGTCGCCGCTGGCCTGTACCCGAACCCGCTGCCCTACGCCGACGTGGTCACCACCACCACCCACAAGACCCTGCGCGGTCCCCGTGGCGGCCTGATCCTGGCGCGCAGCAACGAAGAAATCGAGAAGAAGCTCAATGCCGCGGTGTTCCCCGGCGCCCAGGGCGGCCCGCTGATGCACGTGATCGCCGGTAAGGCGGTGTGCTTCAAGGAGGCGCTGGAGCCAGGCTTCAAGACCTATCAACAGCAAGTGATCGACAACGCCCAGGCCATGGCCCAGGTGTTCATCGACCGTGGTTATGACGTGGTGTCCGGTGGCACCGACAACCACCTGTTCCTGGTCAGCCTGATCCGCCAGGGGCTGACCGGCAAAGACGCCGACGCCGCCCTGGGGCGGGCCCACATCACTGTGAACAAGAATGCCGTACCGAACGACCCGCAGTCGCCGTTCGTGACCTCGGGCCTGCGTATCGGCACCCCGGCAGTCACCAGCCGCGGCTTCAAGGTTGTCCAGTGCGTGGAGCTGGCCGGCTGGATCTGCGACATCCTCGACAACCTCGGCGATGCCGATGTCGAGGCCGATGTCGCGAAGAACGTGTCGGCACTGTGTGCAGATTTTCCGGTTTATCGCTGAGTGGTCCAGGAGTAAAGACTATGCAACGTTACTCAGGCTTCGGCCTTTTCAAGCACTCGCTCAGCCACCACGAAAACTGGCAGCGCATGTGGCGCACGCCCACCCCGAAGAAGGTCTACGACGTGGTCATCGTCGGCGGTGGCGGGCACGGCCTGGCAACCGCCTACTACCTGGCCAAGGAACACGGCATTACCAACGTGGCAGTGGTCGAGAAAGGCTGGCTGGGTGGCGGCAATACCGCGCGCAACACCACCATCGTGCGCTCCAACTACCTGTGGGACGAGTCGGCGCACCTCTATGAGCACGCCATGAAGCTCTGGGAAGGCCTGTCGCAAGACATCAACTACAACGTGATGTTTTCCCAGCGCGGCGTCTACAACCTTTGTCACACCCTGCAGGACATGCGTGACTCCGAGCGCCGGGTCAGCGCCAACCGCCTCAACGGCGTGGACGGCGAGCTGCTCGACGCCAGGCAGGTGGCCGAAGAGATTCCCTACCTGGACTGCTCCAAGAACACCCGCTATCCAATCATGGGCGCCACTGTGCAGCGGCGCGGTGGCGTGGCCCGTCACGACGCCGTGGCCTGGGGCTTTGCCCGCGCCGCCGACGCCCTGGGCGTGGACCTGATCCAGCAGACCGAAGTGATCGGCTTTCGCAAGGAAAATGGCGTGGTCATCGGCGTGGAGACCAACAAGGGCTTCATCGGCGCCAAGCGCGTCGGCGTGGTCACTGCCGGTAACTCCGGGCACATGGCCAAGCTCGCCGGCTTCCGCCTGCCAATCGAGTCGCACCCGCTGCAGGCGCTGGTGTCCGAGCCACTCAAGCCGATCATCGACAGCGTGATCATGTCCAACGCCGTGCATGGCTACATCAGCCAGTCCGACAAGGGCGACCTGGTCATCGGCGCCGGCATCGACGGCTGGGTCGGCTACGGCCAGCGGGGCTCCTACCCGGTGATCGAGCACACCCTGCAAGCTATCGTCGAGATGTTCCCGATTCTTTCGCGGGTGCGCATGAACCGCCAATGGGGCGGCATCGTCGACACCACGCCAGACGCCTGCCCGATCATCTCCAAGACCCCGGTCAAGAACATGTTCTTCAACTGTGGCTGGGGAACCGGTGGCTTCAAGGCCACTCCGGGCTCGGGCAACGTCTTTGCCGCAAGCCTGGCCAAGGGCGAAATGCACCCGCTGGCCAAACCCTTTTCCATCGACCGTTTCCACAACGGTGCACTGATCGACGAACACGGCGCCGCCGCTGTCGCCCACTAACAGGAGAAATCCCCATGTTGCATATCTTCTGTCCCCATTGCGGCGAGCTGCGCTCCGAAGAGGAGTTTCATGCCGCAGGTCAGGCGCACATTCCGCGGCCTCTGGACCCCAACGCCTGCACCGACGAGGAGTGGGGCGACTACATGTTCTTTCGCGACAACCCGCGTGGCTTGCACCACGAGCTGTGGATTCACGCCGCCGGGTGCCGCCAGTACTTCAACGCCACCCGTGACACGGTGACCTACGAAATTCTGGAAACCTATCCGATCGGCGCCAAGCCGCAAGTGACCGGCAAAAACACCAGCCCGCAGTTGGCAGTCAGTGGTCAGGGAGAAAAGGTATGAGCCAGGTCTATCGCCTGTCCAACGGCGGTCGTATCGATCGCAGCAAGGTCTTGAACTTCACCTTCAACGGCCAGCCCTACCAGGGCTACGCCGGCGACACCCTGGCGGCCGCCTTGCTGGCCAACGGCGTGGACATCGTCGGGCGCAGCTTCAAGTACTCGCGCCCGCGCGGCATCATCGCCGCAGGTTCCGAAGAGCCGAACGCCATCTTGCAGGTCGGCGCCACCGAGGGTACCCAGGTGCCTAACGTGCGGGCCACCCAACAGGCGCTGTACGCGGGCCTGGTGGCCACCAGTACCAACGGCTGGCCGAGCGTGAACACCGACGTCATGGGGATTCTCGGCAAAGTCGGCGGCAAGCTGATGCCGCCGGGCTTCTACTACAAGACGTTCATGTACCCGCAGTCGTTCTGGATGACCTACGAGAAGTACATCCGCAAAGCCGCCGGCCTTGGCCGCGCGCCACTTGAAAACGACCCGGACACCTACGACTACATGAGCCAGCACTGCGATGTGCTGGTGGTGGGCGCAGGCCCGGCGGGCCTTGCCGCAGCCCTGGCTGCAGGCCGTAGCGGCGCCCGCGTGATACTCGCCGATGAGCAGGAAGAGTTCGGCGGCAGCCTGCTCGACAGCCGCGAAACCCTCGACGGCAAACCGGCCGCCGAGTGGGTCGCGGCCGTGGTTGCCGAGCTCAAGACCCTGCCGGAAGTGACCCTGCTGCCACGCGCCACGGTCAACGGCTACCACGACCACAACTTCCTCACCATTCACGAGCGCCTGACCGATCACCTGGGCGATCGCGCGCCGATCGGCCAGGTGCGCCAGCGCATGCACCGGGTTCGCGCCAAGCGCGTGGTGCTGGCTACCGGCGCCCACGAGCGTCCGCTGGTGTATGGCAACAACGATGTGCCGGGCAACATGCTCGCTGGCGCAGTCTCTACCTACGTGCGTCGTTACGGCGTGGCGCCGGGCCGCAACCTGGTGCTGTCGACCAACAATGACCATGCCTACCGCGTTGCCCTGGACTGGCACGACGCCGGCCTGAAAGTGGTCGCCATCGCCGATGCCCGCCACAACCCGCGGGGTTCGCTGGTGGAAGAAGCACGGGCCAAAGGCATTCGTATCCTCACTTCAAGCGCTGTGATCGAGTCGCGTGGCAGCAAGCACGTTACCGCTGCCCGGGTCGCCGCCATCGACGTCAAGGCACACACAGTGACCAGCCCAGGCGAGTGGCTGGACTGCGACCTGGTCGCCACCTCCGGCGGCTACAGCCCAGTGGTCCACCTGGCCTCGCACCTGGGCGGCAAGCCGATCTGGCGTGAGGACATCCTTGGCTTCGTGCCCGGTGATGCACCGCAAAAACGCGTCTGCGTGGGTGGCATCAACGGTGTATTCGCCCTGGGCGACACCCTGGCCGATGGTTTCGAAGGGGGCGTGCGCGCTGCCACCGAAGCCGGCTTCAAGGCGGTAGCCGGTAGCCTGCCGAAAGTGTTGGCACGTCAGGAAGAAGCCACCGTGGCCCTGTTCCAGGTACCCCACGACAAGAACACTGCACGGGCGCCGAAGCAGTTCGTCGACCAGCAGAACGACGTGACCGCAGCGGCTATCGAATTGGCTACCCGCGAGGGCTTCGAGTCGGTCGAGCACGTCAAGCGCTACACCGCTCTGGGCTTCGGTACCGACCAGGGCAAGCTGGGCAATATCAATGGCCTGGCCATCGCTGCCCGCTCCATGGGCATCACCATCCCGGAAATGGGCACCACCATGTTCCGTCCCAACTACACGCCGATCACCTTCGGCGCGGTGGCCGGGCGGCACTGTGGCCACCTGTTCGAGCCGGTGCGCTTTACCGCACTGCATGCCTGGCACCTGAAGAATGGCGCCGAGTTCGAAGACGTCGGTCAGTGGAAGCGCCCTTGGTACTTCCCGCGCAATGGCGAGGATATCCATGCTGCCGTGGCCCGCGAGTGCAAGGCCGTGCGCGATAGCGTCGGCCTGCTCGACGCCTCGACCCTGGGCAAGATCGACATCCAGGGGCCGGACGCCCGCGAGTTCCTCAACCGCATCTACACCAACGCCTGGACCAAGCTCGATGTGGGCAAGGCGCGCTACGGCCTGATGTGCAAGGAAGACGGCATGGTCTTCGACGACGGCGTCACCGCCTGCGTCGGCGAGAACCACTTCATCATGACCACTACCACCGGCGGTGCGGCCCGTGTGCTGCAATGGCTGGAGATCTACCAGCAGACCGAATGGCCGGACCTGAAGGTGTACTTCACCTCGGTGACCGACCACTGGGCGACCCTTACGTTGTCCGGGCCCAACAGCCGCAAGCTGCTTGGCGAAGTGACCGACATCGACCTGGACAAGGACGCCTTCCCGTTCATGACCTGGAAGGAAGGCCTGGTTGCCGGTGTGCCGGCGCGGGTGTTTCGGATCTCGTTCACCGGCGAGCTGTCGTACGAGGTCAACATCCAGGCCAACTACGCCATGGGTGTGCTGGAGAAAATCGTCGAGGCCGGCAAGCAGTACAACCTGACCCCCTACGGTACCGAGACCATGCACGTGCTGCGGGCCGAGAAGGGCTTCATCATCGTCGGCCAGGACACCGATGGCTCGATGACCCCGGACGACCTGAACATGGGCTGGTGCGTGGGCCGCACCAAGCCGTTCTCGTGGATCGGCTGGCGCGGGATGAACCGTGAGGACTGCGTGCGCGAAAACCGCAAGCAACTGGTGGGCCTCAAGCCGGTCGACCCGAACCAGTGGCTGCCGGAAGGCGCGCAACTGGTGTTCGACCCCAAGCAACCGATCCCGATGGACATGGTCGGCCACGTGACCTCCAGCTACGCCAGCAACTCCCTGGGTTACTCATTCGCCATGGGCGTGGTCAAGGGTGGGCTCAAGCGCCTGGGTGAGCGGGTGTACTCGCCCCAGGCGGATGGCAGCGTGATCGAAGCGCAGATCTGTTCCTCGGTGTTCTTCGATCCGAAGGGCGAACGGCAGAACGTGTAGGAGCGGGCTTGCCCCGCGAGACAGTGGGCCTGACAGACCGCGATCGCGGGTCAAGCCCGCTCCTACAAAGTCCCCAGAATTCAAGGCAGGTGAGTCATGAGCACAGTCAATGTTTACCAGCAATGCCCCGGCACCAGCGTCAAGGCCGAGTCGCCGCTTCACCATGCCGACCTGCGCAGCCTGGTCGGCAAAGGCCGCAAGAACGCCGGGGTGACCCTGCGGGAACACAAGTTTCTCGGTCACCTGACCCTGCGTGGCGACGGCCGCGACCCGGCCTTCGCCGGTGGTGTGTTCAAGGCTCTGGGCCTGGAGCTGCCCGTGGCCCTGACCGTGGTCGCCAATGGCGAGATGTCGCTGCAATGGCTGGGCCCGGATGAGTGGCTGCTGATCGTTCCGGGCGGGCAGGAGTTTGCCGTCGAGCAGAAGCTGCGCGATGCCCTCGATGGCCAGCATATCCAGGTGGTCAACGTCAGCGGCGGGCAGACCCTGCTGGAACTGAGCGGCCCCAACGTGCGCGAAGTGCTGATGAAATCCACCAGCTATGATGTACATCCGAACAACTTCCCCGTCGGCAAGGCCGTGGGCACGGTGTTCGCCAAGTCGCAACTGGTGATCCGCCGCACCGGCGAGGAAACCTGGGAACTGCTGATTCGCCGCAGCTTCTCCGACTACTGGTGGTTGTGGCTGCAGGATGCGGCAGCCGAGTACGGTTTGGCCATCGAGGCCTAGGGAGCGTTGTCATGAGCCGAGCACCGGACACCTGGATTCTCACCGCTGACTGTCCGAGCCTGCTCGGCACGGTGGATGTGGTGACGCGCTACCTGTACGAGCAGCAGTGCTATGTCACCGAGCATCATTCCTTCGATGATCGTTTGTCGGGACGCTTCTTCATTCGGGTGGAGTTTCGCCAGGCCGACGACTTCGACGAAGCCAGCTTCCGGGCCGGCCTTGCCGAGCGCGGCGAAGCCTTCGGCATGCTGTTCGAGCTGACCGCACCCAAGCACCGGCCCAAAGTGGTGATCATGGTCTCCAAGGCCGATCACTGCCTCAACGACCTGCTGTATCGCCAGCGCATCGGTCAGTTGGGCATGGATGTGGTGGCGGTGATCTCCAACCATCCCGACCTCGAGCCGCTGGCCCACTGGCATCGAATCCCCTATTACCACTTCGCCCTCGACCCGCTCGACAAGCCGGCTCAGGAGCGCAAGGTGCTGCAGGTGATCGAGGAGTCCGGTGCGGAACTGGTGATCCTTGCCCGCTACATGCAGGTGCTGTCGCCGGAGTTGTGCCGCAAGCTCGACGGCTGGGCGATCAACATCCACCACTCGCTACTGCCGGGCTTCAAGGGTGCCAAGCCGTACCACCAGGCCTACAACAAGGGCGTGAAACTGGTGGGCGCCACGGCCCATTACATCAACAACGACCTCGACGAAGGGCCGATCATTGCCCAGGGTGTCGAGGCAGTGGATCACAGCCATTACCCCGAAGACCTGATCGCCAGGGGGCGCGACATCGAGTGCCTGACGTTGGCGCGGGCGGTGGGGTATCACATCGAGCGGCGGGTATTCTTGAACGCCAACAGGACGGTAGTGCTCTGACGGCCGCCATCGCTGGCAAGCCAGCTCCCACAGTGGGAGCTGGCTTTCCAGCGATAGGGCCTTCGAAGCGGAAACTTGATTCCAGTAACACAGCGCAACCCAAGGGCTGCGCACTTTGCACCGCTACATAACAACAAACTTTAGCGAGGTAAAAGCATGTCTGGTAATCGTGGTGTGGTGTATCTCGGCGCTGGCAAGGTCGAGGTGCAGAAAATTGACTACCCGAAAATGCAGGACCCACGTGGCAAGAAGATCGAGCACGGGGTAATCCTCAGGGTGGTCTCCACCAATATCTGTGGCTCCGACCAGCACATGGTGCGTGGTCGTACCACCGCCCAGGTCGGGCTGGTGCTGGGCCATGAAATTACCGGCGAGGTGATCGAGAAGGGCAGGGACGTCGAGAACCTGCAGATCGGCGACCTGGTCTCGGTACCTTTCAACGTTGCCTGCGGGCGCTGCCGCTCGTGCAAGGAGCAACACACCGGTGTCTGCCTGACGGTAAACCCGGCCCGCGCAGGTGGCGCCTACGGTTATGTCGACATGGGCGACTGGACCGGCGGCCAGGCCGAATACGTGCTGGTGCCGTATGCTGACTTCAACCTGTTGAAACTGCCGAACCGCGACAAGGCCATGGAGAAAATCCGCGACCTGACCTGCCTCTCGGACATCCTGCCAACCGGCTATCACGGTGCTGTCACCGCCGGTGTCGGCCCGGGCAGCTCGGTGTACATCGCCGGGGCCGGCCCGGTCGGCCTGGCGGCTGCCGCGTCGGCGCGCCTGCTGGGGGCTGCCGTGGTGATCGTGGGGGATGTGAATCCGGTGCGCCTGGCTCATGCCAAGGCCCAGGGCTTCGAGATCGCCGACCTGTCCCAGGACACGCCGCTGCACGAACAGATCGCCAACCTGCTGGGTGAGCCAGAGGTCGATTGCGCCGTCGATGCAGTGGGCTTCGAGGCCCGTGGCCACGGTCATGCCGGCGCCAAGCACGAAGCCCCGGCCACCGTGCTCAACTCACTGATGGGCGTGGTGCGGGTGGCGGGCAAGATCGGTATTCCCGGCCTGTACGTGACCGAAGACCCAGGTGCGGTGGATGCTGCGGCCAAGATCGGTAGCCTGAGCATCCGCTTTGGCCTGGGCTGGGCCAAGTCGCACAGCTTCCACACGGGGCAGACCCCGGTGATGAAATACAACCGCCAACTGATGCAGGCGATCATGTGGGATCGCATCAACATCGCCGAAGTGGTGGGTGTGCAGGTGATCAGCCTGGATCAGGCGCCTGAAGGGTATGGCGAGTTCGACGCGGGTGTACCGAAGAAGTTTGTGATCGATCCGCACAAGCTGTTCAGCGCGGCGTAAACCAAATCGCGTGGCAAGCCCGCGCAGGAGCGGGCTTGCCACGCGATACGCCCTACAACCAAACCGCATCCCAATGCGGATAGTCCGCCAATCTTTCCACCGGCATCACCACCCAGGCCAGGGTGCGTGCGGCGCCTTCCTGTTGGGCCTGACGGAACTGCACGACGATGGCGCGTGCTGCATGGAATTCTGCAAAAAAGGGTGAGCGATTACGGTTACTGGGCCTTGCGGTAGGAGCGGGCTTGCCCGGCGATGCCGGGCAAGCCTCCACGGAACAATCCCCTGCCTGTATAGTCCAATCCACGTTTTCCCTGCCTTTATGGCTGACGAGGTTATTTTCATGAAACGTTTCGCACTGGTCACCCTGATGACCCTGGCCGCCAGCCCGGTGTTTGCCTTCAATCTCAGCGATGCGGCCAATGCCGTCTCTGCCATGCAAGGCAACAAGGACGGTGCTGCCGTACAGGCACCAGCCGCCTCGGCGAATTTGCTCAATACCCTCGGCAGCGAGCTGAAGATCACCCCCGAACAAGCCATCGGCGGTACCGGCGCCCTGTTGGGCCTTGCCCGTAACCAGCTCAGCAGCACCGACTACGAGCAACTGAGCAAGGCCGTTCCTGGCCTGGACATGCTCTCCGGCGAAAACGCCCTGGGCGGTTTGAGCGGCCTGGGCGACCTGCTCGGCAAGAGCGGCAATTCCTCGGCCCTGAGCAACGCCCTGGGCAACAACGTCAAAGACACCAATGACCTCAACCAGGCCTTCAGCGCGCTGGGCATGGACACTGGCATGATCGGCCAGTTCGCCCCGCTGATCCTTCAATACCTCGGCCAGCAGGGCGTGGCCGGTTCACTGCTGCAGAACCTGGGCAGTCTGTGGACGACTACCCCGGCCACCGTACCGTCGGTGTAAGAACGTTCAACTGGCTTGCGAAAAGTCCACCATCCGCACCGGACGACGGAAGCCGGATGTCAGCACCAGCAGGTAGGCCAGCCCCAGTCCGAACCAGCTCAGGCCAATGGTCAGGGTCAGGGACGACAGGCTGGTCCACAGCCACAGGGTCAGGCTCATGCCCACCAGCGGTACCAGGCCGTAGCGCAGCAACCCTGCAGGGTTACGGTGGCAGGTTTCGTTGACCAGGTGAGTGCGGATCACCGCCAGGTTCACGGCCGAGAAGGCCACCAGCGCGCCGAAGCTGATCAGCGACGCCAGGGTGGAAAGGTCGATCACCAGCGCCAGCAGGGAGAAGGCCGACACCACCAGGGTGGCCATCACCGGTGTTCCAAAGCGCTGTGAAAGGCGACCGAAGCAACGCTGCGGCAGGACCTTGTCGCGGCCCATGGTGTAAAGAATCCGCGACACCGCCGCCTGCGAAGCCAGGGCCGAACCCAGGCTGCCGGCGACGAATGCGGCAGTGAAGAAGTTGGCCAGGAACTGGCCGCCAGCCTTGAACATCACTTCGTTGGCAGCGGCATCGGTGTTGGCGAAATGGCTGCCCGGCAGCACCAACTGGCTGATGTAGGCGAGCAGGGTGAACAGCAGGCCGGCGCCGAGGGTGGTGAGAATGATCGCCCGCGGCACATTGCGCTCCGGGTCCCTGGTTTCCTCGGCCAGGGTCGAAACGGCATCGAAGCCCAGAAACGACAGGCACAGCACCGCAGCCCCTGCCATCAGCGCGCCGAAGCCCGGCTGGCTGCCGTCGCCGGTCAAGGGCGAGAGCACATCGATGGGCTGGCCGCCCAGGGTCTTGAACGACATCGCCACGAACACACCGATGAACACGATCTGCGCGCCGACGATCAGGTTGCTGGTTTTAGCCACCGAGTGGATGCCGATCACGTTGAGCACGGTGACCAGGGCAATCGAGGCCAGGATGATGGTCCACACCGGGATGCTCGGAAAGGCGATGTTCAGGAACAGGCCGATCAGCAGGTAATTGATCATTGGGATGAACAGGTAGTCGAGCAGCAGCGACCAGCCGGCCAGAAAGCCGATATTGGGGCCGAATGCCAGGTTGGTGTAGGAGTAGGCGGACCCGGCTACCGGGAAGCGGCGCACCATGAAGCTGTACGAGGTGGCTGTGAACAACATGGCCACCAGGGTGACCAGGTAGGCACCGGCGGTGCGCCCGCCAGTGAGTTCGGTGACGATGCCGTAGGTGGTGAAGATGGTCAGCGGGACCATATAGACCAGACCGAAGAACACCAGGGCGGGGAGGCCCAGGACGCGGCGTAGCTGGGTATTGCTGGAGGAATTGGCCATTATCGATCCTGGCTTTTTGTAATTGTTAGCTGATCGATTTTTATCCAGTTAAACCGCTAATAGCAACGAAAGAATCCCTAATCTCAATTATAAATACAGATTTTAATCGGCTTCTGGAGGGGCGGGCTTGGCCTACAGTTCGGCGCGCAGTGCTTCGATGCGTGCGTCCTTGTCATGCCAGAGTTGGTTGACCCAGTCCTGCACGGTCTGGCGGAAGACCGGGTCGTTTTCGTAGTCGCCATTCCACAGGGCCGGGTCGAGTTCACGCACCTGGATGTCGATGATCACCTTGGGCACTGCGCCACTGAGCAGGTCCCAGAAACCGGGGGCCTGCTTGCCGGGGTAAACGATGGTGACGTCGAGCAGGGCGTCCAGTTGCTCGCCCAGCGCAGCCAGCACGAAAGCCACGCCGCCGGCCTTGGGTTTGAGAAGGTGCTGGAACGGTGACTGCTGGGCTATGCGCTTGGCTTGGGTGAAGCGCGTGCCTTCCAGGTAGTTGACCACGGTCACCGGCTGGCGCTTGAACAGCTCGCACGCCGCCTTGGTGATCGCCAGGTCCTGGCCCTTGAGTTCTGGATGTTTATCGAGGAATGCCTTGCTGTAGCGCTTCATGAATGGGTAGTCCAGCGCCCACCAGGCCAGGCCCAGCAGGGGCACCCAGATCAGCTCTTTTTTCAGGAAGAACTTGAAGAACGGAATGCGTCGGTTGAGGGCCTGGATCAGTGCCGGGATATCGACCCAGCTCTGGTGGTTGCTCACCGCCAGGTACGAGGTATCGAGGCGCAGGTCGGCAGCGCCGCGCACCTCCCAGATCGTGGGGATGCACAGGCGGAAGATCAGTTTGTCGATCTCGGCCCAGGTTTCGGCGATCCACATCACTGCCCACGAGGCATAGTCACGGTAACGGCCGGGCAGGACCAGTTTGAGCAGGGCAAAGACCATCAGCGGGCCGATCAGGACCAGGGTGTTGAGCAGCAACAGCATGGTCACAAGAATGCCCGTCAGTAAGCGGCGCATAAGAAAGCTCTTATATTCAAGTAAGCGGTCGGCAATGATAAGCAGCCGCCGGGCGTACGCCAAATGCTCCGCTCTGGCCGGGTCGCACAAATGTTTCACTTTGTGTTGAGTAAGCTATTCGCGCGAACCTATCCTGCCTTCGCAGTCTAAACACTGTCTTTTCTCAAGGAAGCGGATCCTGTGAAATCTGTACTTGTACTGCTGTCCCTGCTCGCGCTGCCGGTCATGGCCGCCGACCCGACCCTTTACGGTCGCTACGAATACATCAAGCTCCCGGAGTTTGGCGGTGAAACCCTCAAGGCCAAGATGGACACCGGCGCCCTGACCGCATCGTTGTCGGCCAAGGACATCGAGCGGTTCACCCGCGACGGTGAAGACTGGGTACGCTTTCGCCTGGCGACCAAGGAGTCCGACGGCAAGGTCTATGAACACAAGCTGGCGCGCATGAGCAAGATCAAGAACCGCGCCGACGAAGACGAAGATGGCGAAGGTGCCGACATCAGCAAGCGCCCGGTAGTGGACCTCGAGCTGTGCCTGGGCGACGTCAAGCGCACCGTGGAGGTCAACCTGACCGACCGCAGCAGCTTCAACTACCCGTTGCTGATCGGCGCCAAGGCCTTGCGTGAGTTCAAGGCGGCGGTGAACCCGGCACGGCGGTTTACCGCGGGCAAGCCAGACTGTTGATGCGCTTCAAGCGGCAAGTTTCAAGCTGCAAGCTGCAAGAAAAAGCGCTTCAGTGTAACGTCACGCAATCCGCTTCCACTTGAAGCTTGTCGCTTGAGGCTTGCCGTTCCAGATGCCCCATATCCTGATCGTCGAAGACGAAGCCGCCATCGCCGATACCCTGATCTTCGCCTTGCAGGGTGATGGTCACAGCACCGAGTGGGTCACCCTGGGTAGCGCTGCGCTCGAGCAGCAACGCCTGCGTCCGGCCGACCTGATCATCCTGGATATCGGCCTGCCGGATATCAGCGGCTTTGAAACCTGCCGGCAGTTGCGCCGCTTCACTGAGGTGCCGGTGATGTTCCTGAGTGCCCGCGACGGTGAGATCGACCGGGTGGTGGGGCTTGAGATCGGCGCTGACGATTATGTGGTCAAGCCTTTCAGCCCCCGGGAAGTCGCCGCACGGGTGCGGGCGATCCTCAAGCGCATGGCACCGCGTGCCGAGCCTGAAGCTGCCAGCGTGTTCCAGCTCGATACCCTACGCATGCAGATCAGCTACCGCGGCCAGGCCCTGGCCCTGACCCGCCACGAATTTCGCTTGTTGCAGTGCCTGTTGGAGCAGCCCGAGCGGGTGTTCAGCCGCGAGCAGTTGCTCGACGCCGTGGGGGTTGCCGCCGATGCCGGCTACGAGCGCAGCATCGACAGCCATATCAAGAGCCTGCGTGCCAAGCTGCGCCAGGTGGCCGCCAGTGCCGAACCGATCCAGACCCATCGCGGCCTGGGCTACAGCTACAGCCCGAGCCATAGCTGATGCGCCTGGGGATCCGGATTTTCCTGGTCTATTTCCTGTTCGTGGGGCTGATCGGCTTTTTCATACTCAGCACCGTGCGCGAAGAGATCCGCCCCGGTGTGCGGCAGTCCACGGAAGAAACCCTGGTCGACACCGCCAACCTGCTGGCCGAAATCCTGCACGACGACGTCAAGGCCGGCACCCTCGGCCAGAGCCGCTTGCCGCAGTTGCTGCGCGCCTATGGCCAGCGGCAACCCAAGGCCGATATCTGGGGCTTGTCGAAGAACCAGGTGAACCACCGCATCTATGTCACCGACGCCAAGGGTATTGTACTGCTCGACTCCAGCGGGGCCGCGGTGGGCGAGGACTATTCGCGCTGGAACGATGTGTACCTGACCCTGCGCGGCGAGTACGGCGCGCGCTCCACCCGCAGCGACCCGGATGACCCGGAGTCGTCGGTGATGCACGTGGCAGCGCCGATTCTCGATGAGGGCAAGATCATCGGCGTGGTGACCGTGGCCAAGCCGAACAAGTCGCTGCAGCCGTATATCGATCGTTCGGAACGGCGCTTGCTGTACCTGGGGCTGGGGTTGATCGGCCTGGGCCTGTTGGTGGGCGCGGCGTTGTCGTGGTGGCTGGCGCGCTCGCTGCGGCGCCTGACCCATTACGCCCAGGCGGTGAGCGAGGGTGAGCGCACCGCGCTGCCGCATTATCGGGGCGGTGAACTGGGGCAACTGGCGGCGGCGGTGGAGCGCATGCGCACGCAGCTCGAGGGCAAGGATTATGTGGAGCGCTACGTACACACCCTGACCCACGAACTGAAAAGCCCGCTGGCGGCCATCCGGGGTGCCTCGGAGCTGTTGCAGGGGCCGATGGACGAGACGCAGCGCCAGCGCTTTGCCGGCAATATCGAGAGTGAAAGCGCGCGCATGCAGCAGTTGATCGAGCGCCTGCTGAACCTTGCGCAGGTCGAGCAGATGCAGGCGCTGGAAGAGCAGCAGCACGTAGCGCTGGCGGCGCTGGTCGATGAACTGCTGGTGGCCCAGGGCGCGCGTATCGAAAGCATCGGTCTGCAGGTGCGCCAGCGGGTGCCGGGGAATGTACGCTTGCTGTGCGAGCCTTTCCTGATGCGCCAGGCCATCGCCAATCTGCTCGACAACGCCCTGGACTTCACCCCGCCGGGCGGCTTGCTGCTGTTCGAGCTGGAGCGACGCAACGAGCGCGTGGCCTTGAGCCTGTTCAACCAGGGCGAGGCGATTCCCGACTATGCGCTGGGGCGAGTGAGCGAGCGTTTCTATTCGTTGCCGCGCCCGTTCGGTGGTCGCAAGAGTACCGGCCTCGGGCTGAATTTCGTCGAGGAAGTGATGCAACTGCACGGCGGCTCGCTCGATGTGGCCAACGTCGAAGACGGTGTACGCGTGCGCCTGTGGCTACCGGCAAAGCGCCTGGGCTGAAAACTTCACACAAGCTCCATATGCTCTCCACATAGCTTCTCAAAGGCTCCATTTCGCGTGCGCAGACTCTGCCCATCGAAACCGGAGCCTTCTTCATGAACCGATCCTTGAGTATCAAACTCGGCGCCATCGCCTTCTTGATCATCCTGCTGTTGATCCCTCTGCTGATGATTGGCGGCCTGATTGGCGAGCGTCAGGCGCTGCGTGACAGCGTGGTGCAGGACATTGCCCAGAGCTCCAGCTTCAGCCAGCAGATCATCGGGCCGGTGCTGGTGGTGCCGTACCGCAAGACCGAACGGCGCTGGAAGCTCCAGGATGGCCAGACGACCCAGGAAACCAGCCAAGTCAGCGGTCACCTGTACTTCTTGCCGGAAACCTTCGAGCTGAAAGCGAGCGTCGACACCGAGCTGCGTTCACGCGGGATCTACCAGGCCCGGCTGTTCCACGCGGACAACCACATCAGTGGGCATTTCAAACTGCCCGCGCAATGGGGCATTACCGAGGACTACGCCGATTACCGCTTCGAGCCGGCCTTCCTGGCGGTGGGTATCAGCGATATCCGCGGTATCGACAAGGGCCTGCAATTGCAGCTCAATGACCGGCGCCTGGATTTCCAGCCGGGTACCCGCCTGGGCTGGCTGGGCAGCGGCGTGCATGCAGCCCTGGGCGCCCTCGACGCTCAAGCCGAGAGCCGGCTCGACTACAGCTTCGACCTCAGCCTGCAGGGCACCGGGCAGTTGCATGTACTGCCGGTGGGCCGCACCACCAGCGTGAGCATGGCCTCCAACTGGCCGCATCCAAGTTTTGTCGGCAACTACCTGCCCAGCAGTCGCAAGGTGGACGCGGGGGGCTTTTCCGCCCGCTGGCAGACTTCGTTTTTTTCCACCAACCTGGAAGACGCCTTGAACCAGTGTCAGGCCAATGCCAACTGCGAGGATTTCCGGGGCCGGGCATTCGGCGTCAGCTTCGTCGACCCGGTGGACCAGTACCTCAAGAGCGAGCGGGCGATCAAATACGCGTTGCTGTTCATCGCCCTGACCTTTGCTGGCTTCTTCCTCTTCGAAATTCTCAAGAATCTCAGCGTGCACCCGATCCAGTACGCCCTGGTCGGCGCGGCGCTGGCGTTGTTCTACCTGTTGCTGCTGTCGTTGTCCGAGCACCTGGGCTTCGGCCTGGCGTACCTGCTGTCGGCCGGGGCCTGTGTCCTGTTGATCGGCTTCTACCTGTGCCACGTGCTGCACAGCCTGTGGCGGGCGCTGGGCTTTGCCGTGGGCCTGGCGGTGCTTTACGGCATGCTCTACGGGCTGCTCAGCGCCGAGGACTATGCGTTGCTGATGGGCGCGCTGCTGCTGTTCGGGCTGTTGGGTGTATTCATGGTGCTGACCCGCCGGCTTGACTGGTACAGCATCGGGAGAGGGCAATGAGCGGGCTGCGGGAGGAGAGGAGGCTGGGGGCGGTGATGGCGCTGAACATTGCGATCATTTGGGAGGGAGAGATCGCGGGGCAAGCCCGCTCCCACAGACATCCGCCGGTGGGAGCGGACATGCCCCGCGATAAGGTCGGTCAAGACGGCTCGGTAGCCCGCATCGACTCACGCTGACTCACCTCTGCATACCACGCCGCAAGCTTTGGCTGGCGCTCGCGCCAGCCAAGGTCCGGCATGCGCAGGTCGAGGTAACCCAGGGCACAGGCCACGCCGATGGCGGCGATGTCGAACACTGACGCCAGTTCGGCGATGTGCTGCTGCTCGAGGTTGGCCAGGCCGCGACGGATCTTGTCCTGCTGCGCGTCGACCCAAGTGTCCCAGCGCTTGTCTTGCGGACGCAGGAAGGTTTCGTAGCGGGTCAGGACTGCTGCGTCCATGATCGCATCTGCCAGGGCCGCCAGGGTCAGGCGGTTCCAGCGCGCCGCGCCTTCCTTGGGGATCAGCGGGTTACCCACATGCTGCAGGTCGAGGTATTCGCAGATCACCCGGCTGTCGAACAGCACGTTGCCGTCGTCCAGGCGCAGGGCCGGGATCTTGCCGGCCGGGTTGGTCTGGTTCAGGTCGGCATCGGGTGCGACCGGGCTCAGGCTGATGCTGTGCACGGCTACCCGATTGGTTTGCCCGGTTTCATGCAGTACCACCATGACCTTGCGCACGAAGGGCGAGGCGGGTGAGTGGAACAGCGTCATGGTTGGTGCAGACATGCGCGCTCCTCAGTTGCCTTGCAGGCTGGGCGGCAGGCACACGCCGGTACCGCCGATGCCGCAGTAGCCTTCGGGGTTCTTGGCCAGGTACTGCTGGTGGTAGGCCTCGGCAAAGTACACGGTCGGTGCCTGGTCGATCTCGGTGGTGATTTCGCCGAAGCCGGCCTTGGTCAGTTCAGCCTGGTAGGTCGCTTTGCTGGCCAGGGCTTCTTCCAGTTGCTGGGGGCTGGTGCAGTAGATCACCGAGCGGTACTGGGTGCCGATGTCGTTGCCCTGGCGCATGCCCTGGGTCGGGTTGTGCAGTTCCCAGAACATGGCCAGCAGCTCGCGGTAGCTGACTTTGTCCTTGTCGAACACCACCAGCACCACTTCGGTGTGGCCGGTCAGGCCCGAGCAGACTTCTTCGTAGGTCGGGTTGGGGGTGAAACCGCCGGCGTAGCCGACAACGGTGCTGACCACGCCTTCACGCTGCCAGAAGCGTCGTTCGGCGCCCCAGAAGCAACCCAGGCCGAAGATGGCAAAATCGACGTTCTCGAAGAACGGACCAAGCAGCGGCGTGTCCTTGAACACGAAGTGCTTCTCGGGCAGGGTCATTGGGGTTTCGCGGCCAGGCAGTGCCTGTTCGGCAGTTGGCAGTACGTTTTTATTCACCAGGATTTCCGAGCGCAGGACCATAGCTGTTCCTCTTTTAGTGTTTGCCCATCGCGGGGCAAGCCCGCTCTTACAGGGACCCTATATTGCCCGACTGTTACGTCGCTGTCAGGCGCTGGGGCCGCGCGGGTAACGCTTGAGCTTCTCGATCAGCTCGCTACCGGGAATCGGCCGGTCGAACAGGTAGCCCTGGCCCACATCACAGCGGTGGCGACGCAGGAACGCCAGCTGTTCGGCGGTCTCGATGCCTTCGGCGACCACCTTGAGCTTGAGGTTGTGGGCCATGGCCACCACCGCCGAAGTGATCTCCATGTCGTCCTGGTTGTCCGGGATCTCGTGGATGAAGCTGCGGTCGATCTTGATGATGTCGATCGGAAACTTCTTCAGGTAGCTGAGCGAGGAATAGCCGGTGCCAAAGTCGTCCATGGCCAGGGTCAGGCCCAGCTGCTTGAGCTGGTCGAGCTGGCGGTGGGTGTCTTCGGTGGCCTCGAGCAGCAGGCCTTCGGTCAGCTCCAGTTCCAGCAGGTGTGGCGGCAGGGCTTCTTCCTTGAGAATGTTGGCGATCGAGGCGACAAGGTCAGGGTCGGAGAACTGCTTGGGCGAGAGGTTGATCGCCACCTGCAGGTTGCCCAGCCCTTCGGTGCGCAACAGCTGGCTCATGCGGCAGGCCTGGCGGGCGATCCACTTGCCGATGGGGATGATCAGGCCGGTCTCTTCGGCCACGCTGATGAACTGGTCCGGGCGGATCATGCCCTTCTCCGGGTGGTTCCAGCGCAGCAGCGCCTCCAGGCCGAGCAAACGGCCGCTGCGCAGGCACAGCTTGGGCTGGTAGAACACATCCAGCTCGTTCTGGGTCAGGGCCCGGCGCAGGTTGTTCTCGACGAACAGCTTGTAGCTGGCTTCGGCGTTCAAGGCCTCGGTGAACACCTGGACCTGATGCTTGCCGTTGGCCTTGGCCTTGTGCAGGGCAAGGCCTGCGTTCTTCATCAGGGTCTGCGGGTCGCGGCCATGCAGGGGCGCGCAGGCCAGGCCCACGGAGGCGGTCACGTTGATCAACTGGTTGTCGACGAACATGGGCTTGTCGAGGGTGCGCAGTAGTTGCTGGGCGACCTGCTGACCGATGTCCAGGTCGGTGTGTTCGAGCAGCACGGCAAATTCGTTGCTGGCAAAGCGCGCCAGGCTGCCGCCAGGGCTGAGGCTGTTGCGCAGGCGCCGGGCCAGGCTGATCAGCAACTTGTCGCCGGTCTGGTGGCCGAGGCTGTCGTTGATCCGCTTGAAGTTGTCGATGTCCACCAGCAGCAGGCTGATGGGGCTGTCGCTGTCCCGGCTGAAGCGCTCGTCGAGGTTGCGGATGAACGCGGGGCGATTGCCCAGGCTTGTGAGGTTGTCGGTGTAGGCCAGGCGCTCGATGCGCTGCTGGGCCAGCTTGCTCTGGGTGATGTCTTCGTAGATGCCGATGTAGTGGGTCAGTTCGCGGTTATCACCGTAGACCTTGGAAATCGACAGCTGTCCCCAGTAGGGCTCCAGGTTCTTGCGCCGGCTTTTGAACTCACCTTGCCAGCTGTTGCCGATGGCAAGGCTCGAGGGAGCGTCGAACAGCAGTTCGCTGAGGTTCTCGAGGGCGGGCAGCTCCGAAAGCCGCTGCCCGTGCACCTCGTCGGTACTGTACTGGGTGATGGCGGTGAAGCTTGGGTTGACGTACTCGACCACGCCGTCGCGGTTGACCAGCAAGAAGGCGTTGGCGCTTTGCTCCACCGCACGCTGGAACAGGTGCAGGGCGCTGGTGGCGGTGCGGCGGTTGTGATTGTTGATGACCTGGGCGAACTGGTCGGCCAGCTCGCCGGCAAAGGCGATTTCATCCGATTGCCAGGCCCGCGGCGAGCCAGTCTGCTCCAGGCACAGCACACCGACCACCTGGCCGTCGATACGGATACTGGCATCGAGCATGGCGTTGATGTCGCGCGGGCGCAGGCTCTCGGCCATCTCGCGGGTGCGCGGGTCGTGGCTGGCATTGTGGGCGTCGATGGCGCGGCTGGTGTGCAGGGCGTCGAGATAGTCGGGAAAGCGACCCACGTCGATGGGTTCGGGCAGGGTGTACGCCTGGGTTGCCCGGTAGTACGCGGAGATCGGCTCCAGGCGCTGGCCTTCCAGGTACCAGATGCTCGCGCAGTCGATCTTGTAGATCTCGCAGGCGCTGCGGGTAATCAACTCCGCGGCTTCGAGCAGCGAGTTGCTGGCGGTGTAGCGATGGCGCGCCAGGTGCAGGATCAGCTCCTGCTGGGCGCTCACTCGCTCAAGGTGTTCGAGTTGCTCCTGCTGGGCCCGCTGGTTTAGCTGCAGGGCGATCTGCAGGCGGTTGTTGCGGGTTTCGAGGTCGGCGGCGCTCAGGTCCGGGGCGTCGCCTGGCTGGGTGTCGATCACCATCAGGTAGCCGCGAAGCAGTTGGCGGTTGTGTTGCTTGTAGGCTTCACCCAGTTCCAGCAGGTGCAACGGCCCTTGGGCGGTGTGCAGGGTGTAGCGCACCAGGTAGCTGGGGCGCTGGCCCAGTTGCAGCTGGATGTCGTCATGCAGTTTGTAGCGGGCCTCAGGCTCCATCAGGCTGGCGTAGGGCGAGCCGACCAGGGCGCAGAGATCGACCGCCGCCACGCCGAACTGGCGTTCGCAGGCGGGATCGAGGTAAAGCAGTGCCCAGCTGGCTTCATTTAGCCGCTCGAAACGCAGCATGCCGAGCCGCGAGGGCACCGGCAATTGCGTCACTACCTCGGCCGCCATACGGCTGGCGGCATCGGGTTGGCTTTTCATCGAGAGCTCGCTTCAAGAAGGCTGTTCGTGCAGGTAGCGCACGTTGCGACTACACGGGTTGGGCAAGGTTGCATGATGAGCTTGAGGCTAGCAAGCAATACCATTGTGTCGGCAGGGACACGAAATTCTGTAGCAGCGGGCTAGCACCGCGATGCGGTGGACTGTGAGAAAGCTATCGCGGGGCAAGCCCGCTTCTACGGGCAAAAAAAGCCCCGCCAAAGTGACGGGGTTGAGGTACGAGCGTGGCAGCTCGAAAAGGGAGCCTGTCTCCCCCGGCAGGAGGAGACAGGGGACAGCATTACAGCAGCATGGTGCGGATGTCGGTCAGCAGGTCGCCCAGGCGCTTGGTGAAGCGTGCGGCAGCCGCGCCGTTGATCACACGGTGATCGTAGGACAGCGACAGCGGCAGCATCAGCTTGGGCTGGAAGGCCTTGCCGTCCCAGACAGGCTGGATGGTGGCCTTGGAAACACCCAGGATCGCCACTTCCGGCGCGTTGACGATCGGCGTGAAGCCGGTGCCGCCAATGTGGCCGAGGCTGGAGATGGTGAAGCAGGCGCCTTGCATGTCGTCGGCCGACAGTTTCTTGGTCCGGGCTTTTTCAGCCAGGGCCGCCGCTTCGCCCGCCAGTTGCAGCAGGCTCTTCTGGTCGACGTTCTTGATCACAGGGACCAGCAGGCCATCCGGGGTGTCTACGGCGAAACCGACGTTGACGTATTTCTTGCGGATGATCGCCTTGCCGCTAGGCGCCAGCGAGCTGTTGAAGTCCGGCAGTTCCTTGAGCAGGTGAGCACATGCCTTGAGCAGCAGTGGCAGTACGGTCAGCTTGACGCCGGCCTTCTCTGCAACGGCTTTCTGCGCAACGCGGAAGGCTTCCAGCTCGGTGATGTCGGCGCTGTCGAACTGGGTGACGTGAGGCACGTTCAGCCAGCTGCGATGCAGGTTGGTAGCACCCATCTGCATCAGGCGAGTCATCGGCACTTCTTCGATTTCGCCGAAGCGGCTGAAATCGACTTCCGGGATCGGCGGGATGCCTGCACCACCGGTTGCACCGGCGGCTGGCGCTTGCTTGGCCTGCTGCATCATGGCCTTGACGTAGACCTGCACGTCTTCCTTGAGAATACGACCGTGCGGGCCAGAGGCCGCAACGGCGCTCAGCTCGACGCCGAACTCGCGGGCCAGCTGACGCACGGCAGGGCCGGCGTGAACCTTGGCACCGCTGGCAGCAGCAGGGGCTGCAGCAGGAGCAGCGGCCGGGGCCGCAGCAGGTGCAGGCGCGGCAGCCGGTGCAGCTTCAGCCTTGGCTGGCGCCGGTGCGGCAGCGGCAGGTGCTGGAGCGGCGGCAGGGGCTGCGCCGGCGACTTTCAGCTTGATGATCAGGTCGCCAGTGCCGACTTCGTCGTCGAGCTTGGCGATCACGGCTTCGACAACGCCCGCGGCTGGAGACGGGATCTCCATCGAGGCTTTGTCCGACTCCAGGGTGATCAGCGACTGGTCGGCTTCGACGGTGTCGCCGACCTTGACCAGCACTTCGATGATCTTGGCCTTGCCCGAGGAGCCGATGTCCGGAACGTGGATGTCCTGGACGGTGGCAGCAGCCGGTGCGGCGGCAGGCGCTGGAGCTGCCGCTGCAGCCGGGGCTGCAGCAGGCTTCTCTTCGGCAGCCGGTGCGGCGGCCGGAGCCTCGGGCGCAGCGGCTGCGCCCTCGACTTCCAGTTCCATCAGCTCGTCGCCTTCCTTGAGGCGGTCGCCCAGCTTGACCTTCAGCGACTTGATCACACCGGCCTTGGGGGCCGGGATCTCCATGGAGGCCTTGTCGGACTCCAGGGTCAGCAGGCTCTGGTCAGCCTCGATGCGGTCGCCGACTTTGACGAACAGCTCAATGATTTCACCTTCACCGCTGCCGATGTCAGGTACGCGAATGAGTTCGCTCACTTAAAAATACTCCTCAGCAGTCCAGTGGGTTGCGTTTGTCCGGGTCGATACCGAACTTGGCGATGGCGTCGGCCACAACCTTGGGTTCGATCTCGCCACGGTCAGCCAAGGCTTCCAGTGCAGCCAGCACGACGAAGTTACGGTCGACTTCGAAGAAGTGACGCAGTTTCTTGCGGCTGTCGCTGCGACCGAAACCATCGGTACCCAGGACTTTGAACTCTTTGCTCGGCACCCACTGGCGAATCTGTTCGGCGAACAGCTTCATGTAGTCGGTGGAGGCGATAACCGGGCCCTTACGGCCAGCCAGGCACTCTTCAACGTAGGTGATCTGTGGCTTCTGACCAGGCTTGAGGCGGTTGCTGCGCTCTACGGCCAGGCCGTCGCGACGCAGTTCGTTGAAGCTGGTGACGCTCCACACGTCGGCGCCGACGTTGAACTCTTCACGCAGGATCTTCGCCGCTTCACGCACTTCACGCAGGATGGTGCCGGAGCCCATCAGCTGTACGTGGTGTGCCGCTTCGCGGGTGTCTTCCTCGAGCAGGTACATGCCCTTGATGATGCCTTCCTCGGCGCCGGCCGGAATGGCTGGCTGGGTGTAGGCTTCGTTCATCACGGTGATGTAGTAGAAGACGTCCTGCTGCTCTTCGGTCATCTTCTTCATGCCGTCCTGGATGATCACCGCCAGCTCGTAGCCGTAGGTTGGATCGTAGGTGCGGCAGTTCGGGATGGTTGCGGCCATCAGGTGGCTGTGACCGTCTTCGTGTTGCAGACCTTCACCGTTGAGGGTGGTCCGGCCGGCGGTACCGCCGATCAGGAAACCACGGGTACGGCTGTCGCCAGCGGCCCAGGCCAGGTCGCCGATACGCTGGAAGCCGAACATCGAGTAGAAGATGTAGAACGGCAGCATCGGCTGGTTGTGGTTCGAGTACGAAGTACCGGCCGCGATGAAGGAGGACATGGCGCCCGCTTCGTTGATGCCTTCTTCGAGGATCTGGCCCTTTTTGTCTTCGCGGTAGAACATCACCTGGTCTTTATCGACTGGCTCGTAGAGCTGGCCGACGGACGAGTAGATGCCCAGTTGGCGGAACATGCCTTCCATACCGAAGGTACGGGCTTCGTCCGGGATGATAGGAACGATGCGCTGGCCGATTTCCTTGTCCTTGACCAGCTGCGCGAGGATCCGCACGAAGGCCATGGTGGTGGAGATTTCGCGGTCGCCCGAACCGTCCAGGATCGCCTTGAGGGTTTCCAGTGGCGGGGTCGGGATGCTGAAGCTCTTGGCGCGGCGCTGAGGCACGAAACCGCCCAAGGCAGTGCGACGTTCGGCCAGGTAACGGGCCTCTGCGCTGCCTTCTTCAGGTTTGAAGAACGGCAGGTTTTCCAGCTCGTCGTCCTTGACCGGGATGTCGAAGCGGTCGCGGAACTGACGCAGGCTGTCGACGTCGACTTTCTTGGTGTTGTGCGCGGTGTTCTTGGCTTCACCTGCACCGGTACCGTAACCCTTGATGGTCTTGGCCAGGATGACGGTCGGCTGCTCTTTGTGGTTGACCGCCTGGTGGTAGGCCGCATAGACCTTGTACGGGTCGTGGCCGCCACGGTTGAGCTTCCAGATTTCGTCGTCGGACAGGTCTTCGACCATAGCCTTGAGTTCTGGAGTATTGAAGAAGTGCTCACGGACGAACGCGCCGTCCTTGGCCTTGTAGTTCTGGTATTCGCCGTCGATGACTTCATCCATGCGGCGTTGCAGGGCACCGTTGGTGTCCTTGGCCAGCAGTGGGTCCCAGAAACGGCCCCAGACCACTTTGTTGACGTTCCAGCCACCGCCACGGAACACGCCTTCGAGTTCCTGGATGATCTTGCCGTTGCCGCGAACCGGGCCGTCGAGGCGCTGCAGGTTGCAGTTGATGACGAAGATCAGGTTGTCCAGTTTCTCGCGGCCAGCCAGCGAGATTGCACCCAGCGATTCCGGCTCGTCGCACTCGCCGTCGCCCATGAAGCACCAGACTTTCTGCTTGCCGGCAGGGATGTAGCCGCGCGCTTCCAGGTACTTCATGAAGCGTGCCTGGTAAATCGCCTGGATCGGGCCCAGACCCATCGAAACGGTCGGGAACTGCCAGAAGTCAGGCATCAGCCATGGGTGCGGGTAGGACGACAGGCCTTGGCCATCGACTTCCTGACGGAAGTTGTTCATCTGGTCTTCGCTGATGCGGCCTTCCATGAAGGCGCGAGCGTAGACGCCAGGCGAGGCGTGGCCCTGGAAGAAGATCAGGTCGCCGCCGTGCTCGTCGGTCGGGGCCTGGAAGAAATAGTTGAAGCCGATGTCATACAGGGTGGCACTGGAGGCGAAGCTCGAAATGTGGCCGCCCAGGTCCGAGTCTTTCAGGTTGGTGCGCATCACCATTGCCAGCGCGTTCCAACGGACCAACGAGCGAATGCGGCGTTCCATGAACAGGTCGCCAGGCATGCGTGCTTCGTGGGTGACAGGGATGGTGTTGCGGTATGGCGTGGTGATGGCGTACGGCAGCTGGGAGCCACTACGGGTGGCCAGCTCGCCCATACGGGTCATCAGATAGTGAGCGCGGTCTTCGCCTTCTTTGTCGAGAACCGACTCCAGGGCGTCCAGCCATTCCTGGGTTTCGACGGGATCGAGGTCTTGCATGGCTTGCTCCAGGGCGGAAAGGCTTCCAGAATCGGTTGCCTGAGTTTGCGACTGGCCTTTTGGGCAGACGACATGAAATTCTTGGATTACCGGAGAGTGTACCGGCGTTGTGTAGTTTTACTACAAATGAATCACCATTTCATGCTTTTGAAGTGACGAAGCAGTAGTAAAACTACAGAAAAATGGCTCGTGGCTGCTGTTCGGGTTGTGGGATAAAACGATACCGGTGGTTAAAAACAAGTTGCGAAAAGGTTTGCTGCGATGGTTTCTGCCAGAGAATCAGGTTTTTCAGCTATTTCTAACTTTTGTATGACAGTCCAACCGTGGTCGGCAGGAGCGGGCTTGCCCCGCAATGCAATTTGCCAGACAAAATGCTTTGGCGGTGCAAGCCCGCTCCTACACTCTTTCTCGCCGATCAAGGATAGACCATGAGCCTGCCTTTGCTGGTCGACCTGCCAGCCACCCTCGTACCGCTGGTCAGTCGCAACGAACAATCGCTGCGCAACGCCATCGCCCAGCACCCCGAGCTGTCGATCGAACATTGGACGCCGGAGCGCTGGGCGCAGTTTGCCCGGGTCGCGGCCGCCAGCGATTTTGTCCTCGAGCAGTGCGTGCGTGATCCGGCCCTGTTGATCGATCTCGAGCGCAGCGGTGAACTGGACCGCAGCTTTGCGCCAGGCGAGTTGTGCGCGCAGATCGAAGCCGCGACCCAGGCCGCCGGCACCGAAGACGAGTTGGCGCGTAACCTGCGTCGCCAGCGCAACCGCCAGCAGGTACGGATCATCTGGCGCGATCTGAATCGCCAGGCCGACCTGGTGCAGACCTGCCGCGACCTGTCGGACCTTGCCGATGCCGCCATCGACCAGGCCTACAACTGGCTCTACCCACGCCACTGCCAGCAATTCGGCACGCCCATTGGCCACCGCAGCGGGCAGCCACAACATATGGTAGTGCTGGGCATGGGCAAGCTCGGCGCGGTGGAGCTGAACCTGTCCTCGGACATCGACCTGATCTTCGCCTTCCCGGAGGGCGGTGAAACCGAAGGGGTCAAGCGCTCGCTGGATAACCAGGAGTTCTTCACCCGCCTGGGCCAGCGCCTGATCAAGGCCCTCGACCCGATCACCGTCGACGGCTTTGTGTTCCGTGTCGACATGCGCCTGCGCCCGTACGGCTCGGCAGGTGCCCTGGTGCTCAGCTTCAATGCACTGGAGCAGTACTACCAGGACCAGGGCCGCGACTGGGAGCGCTACGCCATGATCAAGGCGCGGGTGGTGGCAGGCGACCAGGTGGCCGGTGCGCAGTTGCTGGATATGCTGCGCCCCTTCGTTTACCGGCGTTACCTGGACTTCTCGGCCATCGACGCGCTGCGCACCATGAAGCAGCTGATCCAGCAGGAAGTACGGCGCAAGGGCATGGTCGACAACATCAAGCTCGGTGCCGGTGGCATTCGCGAGGTCGAGTTCATCGCCCAGGCATTCCAGCTGATTCATGGTGGTCGCGACCTGAGTCTGCAGCAGCGGCCCCTGCTCAAGGTGCTCGCCACCCTGGAGGGCCAGGGCTATCTGCCGGCAAAGGTCATCGCCGAGCTGCGCGAAGGCTACGAGTTCTTGCGTTACACCGAACATGCCATCCAGGCCATCGCCGACCGCCAGACCCAGATGCTGCCGGACGATGAGCTGGACCGTGCCCGCATCGCCTTCATGCTCGGCTTTGCCGATTGGGCCAGCTTCCATGCTCAGTTGATGCACTGGCGCGGGCGGATCGACTGGCATTTCCGCCAGGTGATCGCCGATCCGGATGAAGATGAAAGCGAAGAAGGCGAAGTGATTGTCGGCGGCGAGTGGCTGCCGCTCTGGGAAGAAGCCCAGGATGAAGAAGCCGCGTGCCGCCAGCTGGAGGACGCCGGTTTTGCCGATCCGGGCAAGGCGCTCAAGCAGTTGGCCGGCCTGCGTGCCAGCCCGCAGTTGCGCGCCATGCAGCGGCTCGGCCGCGAGCGCCTGGATGCCTTTATTCCACGCTTGCTGGCCCAGGCGGTGGAGCATGCCGATCCGGACCTGGTGCTGGAGCGGGTGCTGCCCCTGGTCGAGGCCGTGGCGCGGCGTTCGGCGTACCTGGTATTGCTCACTGAAAACCCCGGCGCACTGCGTCGCCTGCTGACACTGTGCGCGGCAAGCCCGTGGATCGCCGAGCAGATCACCCGCTTCCCGCTGCTGCTCGATGAATTGCTCAACGAAGGCCGCCTGTTCAGTCCGCCGCAGGCGCCGGAACTGGCGGCCGAACTGCGTGAGCGGCTGACGCGCATCCCCGAGGACGACCTCGAACAACAGATGGAAGCGCTGCGCCACTTCAAGCTGGCCCACAGCCTGCGGGTCGCCGCCTCGGAAATCGCCGGCAACCTGCCGCTGATGAAGGTCAGCGACTACCTGACCTGGCTGGCCGAAGCCATCCTCAACCAGGTGCTGGCCCTGGCCTGGCGCCAGACCGTGTCCCGGCATGGCCAGCCAAAGCGCAGTGACGGCAGCCTGTGTGATCCGGGCTTCATTATTGTGGGCTATGGCAAGGTCGGCGGTATCGAGCTCGGCCACGGCTCGGACCTGGACCTGGTGTTCATCCATGACGGTGACCCGCAAGCCGAAACCGACGGCGCCAAGCCGATCGATAGCGCCCAGTTCTTCACCCGCCTGGGCCAGCGCATCATCCATTTGCTGACCACCCAGACCAACTCCGGCCAGCTCTATGACGTGGACATGCGCTTGCGTCCCTCGGGGGCGTCGGGCCTGTTGGTCAGCTCGCTGGGTGCCTTCGAGCGCTATCAACAGAACGAGGCCTGGACCTGGGAGCATCAGGCGCTGGTGCGTGCCCGGGTGCTGGCGGGCTGCCCGCAAGTGGGCAAAGCCTTTGAAGAGGTGCGCGCGCGGGTGCTTGGACAACTCCAGGACCTGGCCAAGCTGCGCGCCGAAGTCAGTGAGATGCGCGCCAAGATGCGCGACAACCTGGGAACCAGGCTCAGCACGGCCGGTACGGGTGCCAATGCCTATGACGCCGGTGTGCCCTTCGATATCAAGCAGGATGCCGGTGGTATCGTCGATATCGAATTTATGGTGCAATACGCCGCTTTGGCCTGGTCTCACGACCATCCGGCCTTGCTGCGCTGGACCGACAACATCCGCATCCTCGAAGAGCTTGAGCAGGCCGGGTTGATGCCCGCCAGCGATGCGGTGCTGCTGCGCGAGGTGTACAAGGCGTTTCGCTCCGCCGCGCACCGCCAGGCGCTGCAGAAACAGGCCGGGGTGATCGATGCCGGGCTGTTCGTGCAGGAGCGTCGCGAGGTGCGGCGGATCTGGGGCGAGCTGGGTCTGACATGAGTCGTTGAACCAGGCGAATCAGGCGGCAGGGAGCCTGCCAGGACCACACTACAGCCCGAGTGGCGTACACTGGTCGACATATAGCCTGAATATAAAGAGGGGAGGCCAGGCGGTTCGCGGACAGTCTGTAGCCTCCCTGATCGTTTCTGGATAAAGCATGAGAATTTTGATCATTGGCCCCAGCTGGGTGGGCGACATGGTAATGGCGCAGACCCTGTTCCAGTGCCTGAAGCAGCAGCACCCGGCGTGTGTGATCGACGTGCTGGCCCCCGAGTGGAGCCGGCCGATCCTCGAACGCATGCCTGAAGTGCGCCAGGCCTTGAGCTTTCCGCTCGGCCACGGTGCGCTGGAACTGGCAACCCGGCGGCGTATCGGCAAGTCCCTGGCCGGCCAGTACGACCAGGCCATCCTGCTGCCCAACTCGCTCAAGTCGGCGCTGGTGCCGTTCTTTGCCGGCATTCCCAAGCGCACCGGCTGGCGTGGCGAGCTGCGCTTCGGCCTGCTCAACGATGTGCGCAAGCTCGACAAGGCGCGCTACCCGCTGATGATCGAGCGGTTCATGGCCCTGGCCTACCCGGCCGGTACCGAGCTGCCCAAACCTTATCCACGCCCGAACCTGCAGATCGAAGCGGCCAGCCGTGACGCGGCCCTGGCCAAGTTCGGCCTGACCCTCGACCGCCCGGTGCTGGCGCTGTGTCCGGGGGCTGAGTTCGGCGAGGCCAAGCGCTGGCCGTCGGAACATTACGCCAAGGTCGCCGAGGTCAAGATCCGCGAAGGCTGGCAAGTGTGGCTGTTCGGTTCGAAGAACGATCACGCCGTGGGCGAATCGATCCGCGACCGGCTGATCCCCGGCCTGCGCGAAGAAGCCAGCAACCTCAGCGGCGAGACCTCGCTGGCCGAGGCCATCGACCTGCTGTCGTGCAGCGATGCGGTGGTGTCCAACGACTCGGGCCTGATGCACGTGGCTGCAGCGCTCAATCGGCCGTTGGTAGCGGTCTATGGTTCGACCTCGCCGGGTTTCACCCCGCCGCTGGCCGATCAGGTCGAGGTCGTGCGCCTGGGCCTTGAGTGCAGCCCCTGCTTCGACCGTACCTGCCGCTTCGGGCACTACAATTGCCTGCGCCAGCTCGAACCGCAGGCGGTGGTGGCGGCCCTGCAGCGTCTCGACGGGCCGACCCTTGTTGATGTCATGGCCGAGGTCGACTAAGTGCGGGTACTGCTGATCAAGACCTCGTCCCTGGGGGATGTGATTCATGCGCTACCGGCGCTGACCGATGCGGCCCGAGCGATTCCCGGCATACGCTTCGACTGGGTGGTCGAGGAAGGCTTTGCCGAGATTCCCAGCTGGCACCCGGCGGTGGACAAGGTCATCCCGGTGGCGATCCGTCGCTGGCGCAAGAACCTCTGGCAGACCTTCAAGAATGGCGAATGGCGCCAGTTCAAGCAGCGCCTGCGGGAAAGCAAGTACGACCTGGTGATCGACGCCCAGGGCCTGGTGAAGTCGGCTTGGCTGACCCGCTACGTCAAGGCGCCGGTGGCCGGGCTCGACCGCTATTCGGCGCGCGAAGGGTTGTCCAGCCGCTTCTATGACCGGCGTTTGTCGGTGGCCCGCGGGCAACATGCGGTGGAGCGGGTGCGCCAGCTGTTCGGCCTGGCCCTGGGCTACGACCTGCCGGCCGGCCTGGGTGACTACGGCCTGGACCTGAATCGCCTGCAACTGCCCCCTGCTGCCCCTTTTGTCGTGTTTCTGCACGGCACCACCTGGGCCACCAAGCACTGGCCCGAGGCTTACTGGCGCCAGCTGGCCGAGCGCCTGGGCCAGCAAGGTCTCGAGGTACGCCTGCCCTGGGGCAACCCGGCCGAACAGGCGCGCGCCGAGCGCATTGCCAAGGGCTTGAACAACTGCCAGGTACTCCCCAAATTGAACCTGGCCGGTGTTGCCCGGGTGCTGGCGGCTGCCAAGGCCTGCGTGGCGGTGGATACCGGCCTGGGTCACCTGGCGGCGGCACTGGATGTGCCGACCCTGTCATTGTTCGGCCCCACCAACCCGGGGTTGACCGGGGCCTACGGCAAGTCCCAGGTGCACCTGGCCAGCGACTTTGCCTGCGCACCCTGCCTGCAGAAAAAATGCACTTATAAACCGAGCGCTGATGATCAGCGCCGGTTCGATCTCAAACGCGAGTGGCCACTGTGCTTCACTCGCCTGAATCCCGAGCGTGTGGCGAGCCAATTGCGCGCGTTGCTGCTGGCTGAGGATGTTCGTTGATGCAACTGGCTTTTGTGCTGTACAAATATTTCCCCTTCGGCGGCCTGCAGCGTGACTTCATGCGCATTGCCCTGGAGTGCCAGCGCCGTGGCCACAAGATCCGCGTCTACACGCTGATCTGGGAAGGCGATGTGCCTGAGGGCTTCGAAGTGCTGGTGGCGCCGGTCAAGGCGTTGTTCAACCACCGTCGCAACGAGAAGCTCAGCGCCTGGATGGAGGCCGACCTTGCCAAGCGTCCGGTGGACCGCCTGATCGGCTTCAACAAGATGCCGGGGCTGGATGTCTACTACGCCGCCGACGGCTGCTTCGAAGACAAGGCGCAGACCCTGCGCAATCCTCTGTACCGGCGCTGGGGCCGCTACCGTCATTTCGCCGAGTACGAGCGGGCGGTGTTCGCCAAGGATGCCAAGACCGAAGTCCTGATGATTTCCGAGGTCCAGCAGCCACTGTTCATCAAGCACTACGGCACACCGCTGGAGCGTTTTCACCTGCTGCCACCGGGCATTTCCCAGGACCGTCGGGCACCGGCCAACGCCGCTGAAATCCGTGCAGAGTTTCGGCGCGAGTTCGACCTCAAGGACGATCAGTTGCTGATGGTGCAGATCGGCTCCGGCTTCAAGACCAAGGGTGTCGATCGCAGCCTCAAGGCCTTGGCCGCCCTGCCGTCGGCGCTGCGCAAGCGTACCCGGCTGATGGTGATCGGCCAGGACGATCCCAAGGTGTTCCAGCTGCAAAGCGCGACCCTGGGCCTGAGCGACCAGGTGCAATTCCTCAAGGGGCGCAGCGACATCCCGCGCTTTCTGCTCGGCGCCGACCTGCTGATTCACCCTGCCTACAACGAAAACACCGGCACCGTGCTGCTCGAAGCGCTGGTGGCAGGCTTGCCTGTGCTGGTCTCGGCCGTTTGTGGCTATGCCCATTACATTGCCGAGGCCGACAGTGGCCTGGTACTCGATGAGCCGTTCGAGCAAGAGCAGCTCAACCAGTACCTGCAGCGCATGCTCGCAGACGACGCCGCCCGCGCCGCCTGGGCGCGCAACGGCCTGGCGTTTGCCGACACCGCCGACCTCTACAGCATGCCCGAGCATGCTGCCGATGTGATCCTGGCCCCGGAGCGTACATGAAACTGATACTGGCCGAGCCGTTCAAACGCCTGTGGGCCGGGCGCGATGCCTTCGATGCCGTGGAGGGCCTGCAAGGGCAGGTGTACCGCGAGCTGGAAGGGCGTCGCACCCTGCGCACCGAAGTCGAAGGGCGGGGCTATTTCGTCAAGATCCACCGTGGCATCGGCTGGGGCGAGATCTTCAAGAACCTGTTCACCGCCAAGCTGCCGGTCCTCGGTGCCGGCCAGGAATGGCAGGCCATCGAGCGCTTGCACCAGGTGGGTGTGCCGACCATGACTGCCGTGGCTTACGGTGAACGGGGCAGCAACCCGGCGGCGCAGCATTCGTTCATCGTCACCGAAGAGCTGGCACCGACCATCAGCCTGGAAGACTTCAGCATCGACTGGGTCAAGCAGCCGCCGGCACCGCGCCTCAAGCGCGCGCTGATTGCCGAGGTGGCGCGCATGACTGGCATGATGCACCGCGCCGGGGTCAACCATCGCGACTGCTACATCTGCCATTTCCTGCTGCACACCGACCGTGAAGTGACGGCCGATGACTTCAAGCTGTCGGTCATCGACCTGCACCGCGCCCAGACCCGTGCGACCATCTCCCGGCGCTGGCGCAACAAGGACCTGGCGGCGCTGTATTTCTCGGCGCTGGATATCGGCCTGACCCGGCGCGACAAACTGCGCTTCCTGCGCGGTTACTTCCAGCAGCCGCTGCGCCAGATCCTGGCCGAGGAAGCGGCCCTGCTGAGCTGGCTCGAAGGCAAGGCGCAGAAGCTCTACGAGCGTAAACAACGATACGGGGACGCGCTCTGATGGCGGGTTGGACACTGGAGCCTGGCTACCAGGCGCTGGCGGCGGATTTTGGCAGTATCGAGGCGGTCTTTGCCCTCAAGGGCGAACGCCTGACCCACGACCCGCTGAGCGAAGTGATTCGCGTCGAGCGCGATGGGGTCAACTACTACGTCAAGCGTTACATCGGTGCCGGCAAGGGCCTGCGCCGTTACCTGGGGCGCCCGCGGATCAAGGCCGAATGGCAGAACCTCAAGCAGTTCGCCAAATGGGATATTCCTACCGCTGAAGTGGTGGCCTGGGGCCTGGAGCGCAAGGGCCTGGCCTTTGGTCGCGGGGCGATGATCACCCGCGAGTTGCCGCGCACCGAAGACCTCTCGGCCCTGGCCGAACGCAGGGATCCGCGCCTGGCCCAGCGTGGCTGGGTCGATCACATCAGCCGCCAGTTGGCCCGGCATACCCGGGTGATGCACGATCACCACTTCACCCATAACGACCTGAAGTGGCGCAACCTGCTGGTGGACGACCAGGCCACGCTATTCTTCATCGACTGTCCCACCGGCGACTTCTGGTGGGGGTTCATGTTGCGCTACCGGATCACCAAGGACCTGGCCTGCCTGGACAAGGTGGCCAAGTATCACCTGTCGGCTACCCAGCGCCTGCGCTTCTACCTGCAATACCGCGGGCGTGAGCGCCTCAATGAATCGGACAAGCGCCGCATCCGGCACGTCGTGACGTTTTTCGAGGGACGCGAATGACTGATTTTCTGGCCAGTGCCGACGTGGCGCTGCTTGAGCGCCATGGCCTGAACGGCTTCGACCAGCTCTGGGCGCTGCAACTGGATGCGGTGGATGAGCCCAACACCGGCCGTGGCGGTTGGAGCAGCGTGTTCCGCCTGGAGCTGGAGGGCAAGGGTTACTACCTCAAGCGTCAGAGCGACTACCTGACCCGCACCCTGCACAGCCCGTTCGGCGAGCCGACCTTTGCCCGCGAGTTTCGCAATATCAGCCGCTACCAGAAGCTGGGGATTCCCGCCTTGCAGGCGGTGTACTACGGCGAGCGCAAGATCGACGGCGAACGCCGCGCCATCCTGATGACCCGTGCCCTGGATGACTGGAGCGACCTGGACGGCTTGCTGGCCCAATGGCCGGAGATGGACGTTGGCCAGCGCCAGGGCATCCTGCGTGCCTGTGGCCAATTGGCCCGCACCCTGCACGCGGCCAGCCAGGTGCATGGCTGTTTCTACCCCAAGCATATTTTCCTGCGGGCCCGCAGTGATGGCTGGCAGGCGCAATTGATCGACCTGGAAAAAACCCGACCATTGCTGCTGGGCATGCGCGACCGGCTCAAGGACCTTGAACCGCTGTTGCGCCGGGCGCCGGTCTGGAGCGAAGCTGAAGTACGCGTGATGCTGTCGTCCTACCTGGACCAGCCCGCCGACAGCACGCTGGTCGATACCTGGCTGCAGCGCCTGACGCGCCGCCGCCGTGAGAAAGAGGCTCGCTGATGCGTTTGTCCGAACTCAAGGATGCCGGGCGTACCCCGGACCTGCCCCTGAACATCAGCCTGGCCGACGCCGCCGGCAGTGCCGAATTGCAACTGCTCAGCCTGTTGCGGGTATTGCCCGGGCAGCGCTATGTGGGCGCTGGCGTCTGGCGCGGCAAGCCGGTACTGGCCAAGTTGCTGGTCGGCAGCAGTGCCGCACGGCATTTTCAGCGCGAGCTCGAAGGCGCGCGCCTGCTGGCCGCCCAGGGCCTGACCACCCCACTGTTGCTCGCCGATGGCCTGCGCGAAGGTGAGGGTGGTTGGCTGCTGTTCGAATTCCTCGAAGGCGCCCAGAGCCTTGCCGAAGCCTGGGCCGACGTCGAAGCCTTGCCGCCGCTGGCCGATGAACAGCAAGCGGTGCTGGGTGAAGCCCTGGTGGCGGTGGCGCTGATGCACGCCAAGGGCCTGTGGCAGGAAGACCTGCACCTGGACAACCTGCTGCGCCATGACGGCCAGCTGTACCTGATCGACGGTGCCGGTATCAAGGCTGAAACCCAGGGCACGCCGCTGTCGCGCCCGCAGGTGTTGCAGAACCTCGGTGTGCTGTTCGCCCAGTTGCCCAAGCGCCTGGAGCCGTTCATTGAAGAGCTGCTGGTGCACTACCTGCTGGCCAACGCCGAGCATGCGTTGCCGCTCGAAGCCCTGCAAAAGCAGATCGACAAAGTGCGCAGCTGGCGCCTGAAGGATTATCTGGAGAAGGCCGGGCGTGAATGCACGTTGTTCAGCGTCGAGCGGGGCCCCTCCGGCTTGCGCTCGATTCGCCGCAACGAGGTGCAGGCGCTGTTGCCGGTACTGGAGCAGGCCGACACGCTGATTGACCAGGGCCACCTGTACAAGACCGGTGGCGCGGCCAGCGTCGCCCGTGTGGACGTGGACGGGCGGCCGTTGGTACTCAAGCGCTACAACATCAAGAACACTGCCCATTGGTTCAAGCGCTTCTGGCGCCCGAGCCGGGCCTGGCATTCGTGGATCGAAGGGCATCGCCTGGAGTTTCTCGGCATCGCCACGCCCAAGCCGCTGGCCGTTCAGGAACTGCGCTTCATGGGCTTGCGCAGCCGGGCTTATCTGGTGACCGAGTATGCCGACGGGCCGGACCTGATCGAGTGTTTTACGCCTTACGTCGAGAGTGGCGAGGTGCCCGAGGAGCAGTTGTCGGCTTTGCAGGCGCTGTTGACGCAGCTGATCCACGAGCGTATCAGCCATGGCGACATGAAGGGCCACAACCTGTTCTGGCAGGATGGCCAATGGTCGCTGATCGACCTGGATGCCATGTGCCAGCACACCACCCAGCTCAGCTTCGCCCCGGCTTACGCCCGTGATCGGGCCCGGTTGTTGCGCAACTGGCCCAGTGGCAGCGCGTTGTACAAGCGCCTGGATGAGTGCTTGCCCAAGCTGTGAACTGATCGGTAGGAGCGGGGCAAGCCCGCTTCTACCGGTTTGGCTACCGGCAGAACCCGCGCAGGCTGTACCAGGCCGGCAATCCCAGCCCGACCCAGGCCAGTGCATCCCACCAGCCATCCCCCAGCAACGCCGCGAACAGCCCTGCAGCACCCAGCAGGGCGATCAGTGCGGGCATCCCGAACACTGAACGCAGGCTTGATGACTTGCGCTTCATTGCGTCACCTGCGCCTGTGCCGCCGGCACTGCAGCCCGGCGCCGAACCACCCACAGGTACACGCCACTGCCCAGGACGATAATCGTCAGCACATCCAGCAGGGCCCAGAGAATCTGCATCGGCCGGCCGCCGTAGTCACCGAAGTGCAGCGGCTGCGACAGTAGCATGGCGTCCATGTACCAGGGCCGCTCGCCCACGGCGGTCACTGCCAGGGTCTTCGCATCGATCAGTACCGGTGTCAGCAGGTGCGCCGTCAGGTGGGTGCCGCCTTTCATGAACACCGAATAGTGGTGTTCGCTGGAAAAGCGCGTGCCCGGGAAGGCAATGAAGTCCGGCACCATGCCTGGCGCAGCCTCGGCGGCGATGTCCAATACCCGGCTGACAGGGGCCAGTTCGGTCAGGGGCGGGGCATCGCGGTAAGGGGCGACCATGGCGCTGAGGCTGTCGTTGCGCCAAGCGGCAATGACCAGGTCCGAGAGGGCGCTGATCACCCCGGTCACACCCACCACCAGCGCCCAGGTCAGGGTGACGATACCGATCAGGTTGTGCAGGTCGAGCCAACGCAGGCGCCGCGATTTCTCATGGCGCACGGTGGCGAACTTGAGCCGGCGCATGAACGGTGAATACAGCACCACGCCGGAGACGATCGCCACCACGAACAGCAAGCCCATGAATGCCAGCAACAACTTGCCGGGCAGGCCGGCGAACATGTCCACGTGCAGGCGCAGCATGATCATCATGAAGCCGCCGTTGGCCGAAGGCATTTCCAGCGCATCGCCGGTGCGGGCATCGAGCATGAAGGTGTGTGACGAGTTGGGTTCGGTGCCGGCAGTGGCAGCCATGATCGCCACCACCCCGTTGCTGTCGTCCTCATCCCAGCCAAAATACTGCATCACCTCGCCGGGCCGATGGGCCTGGGCCTTGAGCACCAGTTGCTGGAGGTCCAGCTTGGGTGTGTCGGCGGGCATTACTTTCAGTTCCGGAGCATCGCCCAGCAGGTGGTCGATCTCGTGATGAAAGATCAGCGGCAAACCGGTCACTGCCAGCATCAGCAGGAACAGGGTGCAGATCAGGCTGGTCCAGGTGTGGATGAAGGACCAGCGGCGTATGGTCGAGCTTTTCATCAGAATTTGTAGTTCACGCTGGCAACCACGTTGCGCTCGTCACCGTAGTAGCACCAGTAACCGTCGCAGTTGGCCAGGTAGTCCTTGTTGAACAGGTTCTTGGCTTCCACGGCTACGGTCATGCCCTTGAGGGTGTTGACCTTACGACCCAGGTCGTAATGCACCGACGCGTCATAGATGGTGTAGGAGCCGACATAACCCAGGTCGGTATTGGTGGTGTTGCCGTAGTTGTCGCCTACATAGCGCACGCCACCACCCACGCCGAAGCCGTCGAGCACACCGGTGTGCCAAGTGTAATCGGCCCACAGGGTAGCCTGGTTGCGCGGGATCAGCGCCATGCGGTTGCCTTTTTCTCCGGCATTACCCTTGAGGATTTCGGTATCGGTGTAGCTGTAGGAGCCGACCAGCTTGAGGTTGTCGGTTACCTGGGTGACGGCTTCCAGTTCGAGGCCGCGAACCTGCAGTTCGCCAACCTGGCGGGTAATGTTGCCTTCAGTCACCTCCACGTTTTCCTGGCGCAGGTCATACACCGCAGCGGTGTACAGGTTTTTGCTGCCTACCGGCTGGTACTTAACGCCCACCTCGTACTGACGCCCCTCGGTCGGTTTGAGCGACTCGGTAGTGTTGGCGGCGGCGCCGGTGGTTGGCTGGAACGACTCGGTGTAGGAGAAGTACGGCGTCACACCGTTGTCGAAGACATAGCTCAGACCGACGTTGCCGGTGAAGGCCTTGTCGCGTTGGGTGTTGGTCGCATCGTTCTGGTTGTGGAAAGTGGTGCCGGTGTGTACCCAGTCTTCACGGCCGCCCAGGGTCAGGCGCCAGTTGTCCAGGGCGATCTGGTCCTGGACGTAGAAACCGGTCTGGTAGGTCTTCTGGCCATAGTCGTACATGGTGAAGTACGACACGTTGGAGAAGTCCTGGCCGTACGGTGGGCGGATCACATTGCCCGGCGGCACGCTGAAGCTCAGGCCGTAGTCCCATTTGTAGTTGGTGTTCGAGCGCTGGTGGTCCAGGCCGACCAGCAGGGTGTGGCTCAGGTCACCGGTCTGGAAGTCGGCCTGGAAGTTGTTATCCACGGCGAACTGGCTGATGTCTTCGTCGACGATGCCGGTTTCACGCGGGACGGTGCCATCAGGCTGGATGGTGTTGTTGTTCATGGTCGCTACGTTGATGCCCTGGAACGACAGGTCACTCTTGGTGTAGCGCAGGTTCTGGCGGAACTGCCAGACATCGTTCAGGCGGTGCTCGAAGGCATACCCGAGCGCATAGTAGGTGCGGTCGTAGAATTCCCAGTCCGGATCGCCCAGGTTCTTGTGGTGGGAGATGTCGCCCGCAGGGGAGTCCAGCTTGGTGCCTTGCAGCGGCAGGAACTGGCCGGAGATACCAGTATCGTCGCGGGTGTACTGGGTGATGAAGGTCAGCTTGGTGTCTTCATCCATGTTCCAGGTCAGGCTCGGCGCGATGTTGTAGCGCTTGTCGGGAACGTGGTCGGTCGGCGAGTCACTGTCGCGTACCACACCGCTGACGCGGTAGAGGAACTGGCCCTCATCGTCAACCTTGCCGGTGCTGTCGAAGTTGATCTGGCGGTGGTTGTTGCTGCCCACCTGCGCTTCGACCTGATGGGCGCTTTCGGCCTGCGGGCGACGGCTGACCATATCGAGCATGCCGCCGGGCGGAGTCTGACCGTAAACCGAGGAGGCCGGGCCGCGCAGTACTGCAATGCGCTCAAGGTTCCAGGGCTCGACTTTCGGGTTGGCGAACGAGCCCTTGGGCAAGGGCAGGCCGTCGAGGAACTGGGTCGGATCGAAGCCGCGTACACGCAACCAGTCGGAACGGGGGTCGGAGGCGTAGCCGCTGCTCTGTACACCGGCGGTGTAGCGCAGAGCATCGTTGAGGTTGAGCACCTGACGGTCATCGAGCTGCTCGCGAGTGATGACGCTCATCGAGCGTGGAACTTCAACGATTGGCGTATCGGTCTTGGTGCCTGCAGCGGTGCGGGTGGCGGTGAAGCCGGTGGCCGGCCCCCAGGCGCTTTCATAGTCGCCGGTGGCATTGATGCTGGTTTCCGGCAAGGCCAGGGTGCCTTCGGGAGTGGCGATCAGGCTGTAGGTGCCCGCGTTGCTCTGCTGCAGTTGCAGGCCGGTGCCGCGCAGGGCTGCCTGCAGGGCGCCGACGCCGTTGTACTGGCCCTTGACCGCTGCCGAGGTACGGCCTGCCGCCAGGCTCGGGTCGAGGCTCAGGGCGATGCCGGCCTGGCTGGCGATCTGGTTCAGGGTACTCGACAGGGGGCCTGCGGGCAGGTCGTAGCTGCGCATCGCGGACTGCTCGGCAGCGATCAGCGGGCTGCTCACCAGCGGGGCGGACAGGGCAATAGCCATGGCCAGCAGGCTGGGGCGCAGGAAGGTTTCAAAGGCACGGGTCATGCAGCGGCTCCTCGACGGATAAGTGCTAACTAGCTTCCTTGCCGAGTGAGTTGGAAAAAGTGACAGGGCTTAGTGAAAATTATTTTGATTTGTATTGCGGGTCTTTCGCGGGGCAAGCCCGCTCCCATCGGTGGGGGCGGGCTTGCCCCGCGAAAAGGGATTAGGGGCGAGCCACCACCGTCACCCACCACGGGGTGTGCTGCTCGATCTGCACCGGCAAGGTGGGCAGCAACGAGGTCAGGGCAAGGTTGGTGTCGTTGAGCGGGAAACTGCCGGTAATGCGCAGGTCGGCCACTTCCGGGGCGACATTCAGGTAACCGCTGCGGTAGCGGCCCAGTTCGTCGATCAGGTCGCTCAGGCGCACGTTGTCGACCACCAGCATGCCGCGGGTCCAGGCATCGGCGCCGACACCCAGGCTGGTAATCTTGCCGAGCTGATCGTGGGTCATCAGCACTTGCTGGCCTTCATGCAGGATCTGCTCGTCGCCGCTGTCCTGGGGGCGTGCCGCCACTGCCGATTGCAGGACACTGAGGCGGGTGCCCTGGTCCTCCATCTTGACCAGGAAGCGGGTGCCGAGCGCGCGCATGCGTCCGTCTGCGCTCGCCACCACGAACGGCCTGTCGTCCTTGTGGCCGGTTTCGATGGAAACTTCCCCTTCGTGCAGGACGATCAGGCGCTCTTTTTCATCGAAGCGGATGTCTACCGCCGAGTGGGTGTTGAGACTGATCAGCGTGCCGTCGGTCAGGCGCAGGGTGCGTTGCTCGCCGGTCGCGGTGCGCTGATCGGCCAGCCAGTAGCCCAGCGACTGGTGCGCGCTGACCCAACTGAGCAAGCCCACCACCAGTACCAGGCTGGCGACGCCGCGGCCCAGCTTGCGCACACGCTGGCGCAGGCTGGCGCGCGACTGCAGCAGGGCCTGGCGCGCCGGGCCCGCCGCCGCGGTGAAGCGTTGATCGAGCATGCCCAGTTGCATCCAGGCGCGTGCGTGCTCTTCGTCGGCGGCGAGCCAGCGGCTGAACTCGGCGCGCTCCTCGCTGCTGCCGCTGCCCGAGTCGAGGCACAGTTGCCAGGCGATTGCTGCGTCCAGCACCCGGGCGCTGACCGGTTTGTTGTTCATGTGGGCTCACCGTACAGCGCGATGTAGCACTGGCGCATGCCCTGGGCCAGGTACTGACGCACCCGGGACACCGAAACCCCCAGTTGCTCGGCGATCTCGGCATGATTGAGGCCGTCGAGCCGGTTGTACAAGAAGGCCGCGCGGGCTTTGCTCGACAGTTTGCCGAGCAGACGGTCGATGGCCTTGAGGTCTTCGAGGATCAGGTGTTGTTCTTCCGGGGAGGGCTGTTCGGCTTCGGGGACCAGCATCAGTTCGGCCAGGTAGGCCTGCTCCAGGGCTGCGCGACGGAAGTGATCGAACAACAGGCCCTTGGCAATGGCCAGCAGAAACGCCCGGGGCTCGCGCGGTGCAGGCAGCTGATCGCGCCCGAGCAAGCGCACGAAGGTGTCCTGGCTCAGGTCTTCGGCGCGCTCGGCGCAGACGATGTTGCGCCGCAGCCAGGCGAGTAGCCAGCTGCGGTGGTCGCGATAGAGGGTACCGACCAGCTCACTGTGTGGGCTTTGCACGGACGACAAGGTGTTCCCCGAAAAGATGCGTTAACTAACGAGAATTATTCGCGATTGTCGCAGAATGTGTTTGTTAAACGCAATTGACGCTCATCGGAAGACGCTAGAAGCCATGACTCTGGTGGCGCCGACGCCGCCAGCGTTGCAGCTGCTGGTCGAGCAACGCCGGGCTGTCCAGCTGCTGGCGCCGGGCCTGGCTGAACAGAATCAAGGCCAGTTCGGCGGTGACCATGGCATCGGCGCTGGCGTTGTGCCGCTCGATGGCTTCCAGGCCGAAGCACGCGGTCCAGTCATCCAGCCCGGCTTCGCGCAGGGTGATCTGCGGGTTGAGCAGCGGCGCAAGCTCGGCAACATCGAAGAAGAAATGCTGCAAGCGGTACCCCAGGTGGTCCTTCAGTGCCCGGGTCAGCATGCGTTGGTCGAACGGTGCGTGGAAAGCCAGCACCGGGCTGTCGCCAACGAAGTTCATCAGGTCCAGCAAGGCTTCGGCCGGGTCGCAGCCGGCCGCAATGGCGCTGGGCCCCAGGCCATGAATCAGCACGCTGGAGGTGAGCTTGTGATCGCGTTGATAGAGGGTGCGCTCGAACTGTTGGCTGAAGTCGATCGCGCCGTCTTCGATCACCACAGCACCGATGGACAGCACCTGGTCGCGATTGGTGTTCAGGCCGCTGGTCTCCAGGTCGAGCACTACCCAGCGCTGACGGCGCAGGGTGTCATCGTTCAGGGGCGCGGGGACAGGGATTCCAGCGACTCGTTGGCGAACGCTGTCCTCGATCTGTCGGGGGCGCAACCAGGTGAACAGGCTCACAGCTGATACCTCAGGGCCAGGCTGCCTTGCAGGCGCTGGGCCTGGCGCAGGGACTCGCGCAGAATGCGCCGGTCCAGGTGATTTAGGCTGTCGGGATCGACACGGTTGGAGTAGGGCTGGTTCTGCCGGCTCTGCAACTGGTGCTGCTGCATGCGCGTCTGCTGGATGAAGTGGTAGGCCTCCTCATAGGCGGCGCCATCGAGCGGGTCGATCACCTCGTGGCTGACCAACTCGCGAAGGCGCTCCAGGGTGTTGTTGGCGCTGATGCCGTTGGCCAGGGCCAGCAGGCGGGCGCCATCGACAAAGGGGGTGAGGCCCTGGACCTTGAGGTCGAGGGTGGCGGCCTTGTCGTTGCCCTTGCGGGTCAGCACGAACTCGCGAAAACGCCCCACCGGTGGCCGCTGGCGCAAGGCGTTCTCGGCCATCATGCGCTGGAACAGGCGGTTGTCGGCAACCTGCTCGAGGATACTCTGGCGCAACTGCTCGCACGGCTCCTCGGCGCCCCAGACCACCCGCAGGTCAAAGTAGATGCTCGAGGCCAGCAGGTTTTCCGGCGTGGCTTCACGAATGAAGGCGGCAAAGCGTCGGGCCCACTCGGCGCGCGACAGGCACAGCTCGGGGTTGCCGGCCATGATGTAGCCCTTGCACAAGGTGAAGCCGCACTGGGCCAGCCCTTGGTTGATGTGCTGCGCCAAAGGCAGCAGGCGGCCGCGGATCTCGGCGGCGTGGGCGGCATCGCGGGCTTCGAAAATAATGCCGTTGTCCTGGTCGGTGTGCAGGGTCTGTTCACGGCGGCCTTCGCTGCCAAAGCACAACCAGCTGAAGGGCACACCCGGGTCGCCCTTGTCCTCGATGGCCAGTTCGATCACCCGGCATACGGTGTGGTCGTTGAGCAGGGTGATGATCTGGGTGATCTGGGTCGACGACGCACCATGGGCGAGCATGCGGTCGACCAGCTGGCCGATCTCGCCGCGCAGCGATACCAGGCTTTCTATGCGCGTGGCATGACGGATGGTTCGGGCCAGGTGGACCAGGTCGACACGTTGCAAGGAGAACAGATCACGCTCCGAAACCACGCCGCACAGGCGCTTGTCTTCCACCAGGCAGACGTGGGCGATATGTCGCTCGGTCATGGCAATGGCTGCGTCGAAGGCGCTGGCCTGGGGGCTCAAGTAGAACGGATTGGCGGTCATGTGGCCGCCAATGGGCTGGGCAACGTCGGCGCTGGCATCGGCCACCACCTGGCGCAAATCGCGCAAGGTGAAGATCCCGATGGGAAAGCGCTGTGCATCGACGATCACGATGCTGCCCACTTGCTGGTCGTGCATCAGGGCCACGGCTTCACGCAGCGGCGTTTGCCGGTCGCAGACCACCGGGTGACGCATGGCCAGTTCACCCAGGCGGGTGTTGAGCGAGTACTGGGTGCCCAGGGTTTCTACCGCGCGGCGCTGGACCTGCTGGTTGACCTGGTCGAGCAAGCTACTGACGCCGCGCAGGGCGAAGTCGCGAAAGGCTTCGGACAACGCGAACAGGCGGATGAACGCAGCCTTGTTCAGTTGCAGGCAGAAGGTGTCTTCGGCGGCGAGGTGTTCGGTGCGGGTGGCGCGTTCGCCGAGCAGGGCGGCGAGCGGAAAGCACTCGCCGCTGGTGATCTCGAAGGTAGTCTCGGTGCCGGGGCGGGTCACGTGCTGGCGCTCACCGACCACGCGGCCCTGCTTGACGATGTAGAAGTGTTCGACCGGCCCGTCGCCGGGCTTGATGATGCTGTCGTTGGCCGCATAGAAACGCAGCTGGCACTGTTCCACCAGGAACGCCAGGTGGGCGTTTTCCATCAGATTGAACGGTGGAAAGCGTTGCAGAAACTGCAGGGTCCCTTGGATGTTCTGCAGTACTGCAGTCTTTCCTGCCTGGGCGAAGGCGTCCATTTTGCTCATGAACCTTACCGCGTCTTTATGGCAGCGCAGGGGCGCCGGCCTTGTTGTTTTCGGCTTTCATGGTCGGTCGCCACGCGTCCAGTGCCCATTGGACGTAAGTCTAAATGGCGCGACGGCCAGGGTGATAAACACGACGGGTGTCAAATTGCCGACGACAGTGGGTTGCAAGCCGATCAAAAGCGGTCTGAACTTGATTCAAGGGAAATTTTTCGAATGATTTTCAACGAGACGGCCATGCCTGACCAAGACGACATACTGAGTGACGCCGAGCGTGAAGCACTGGCGGCGGTGACAGCGCCTACGGCTGCGCCGCAGAAGGTATTGATCGTCGATGACAACGCACAGGCGCGCGAAGCTCTGGGCAGCTACCTCAAGAGTAAAGGTATCCCGTGCCTGGCCGCGCAGAATGCCGAGCGGGCGCTGGCGTACCTGAAGGGCGAACGCGATATCGGCTTGTTGATTACAGACCTGCGCATGGAGCCTTTCGACGGATTGGAGCTGATTCGGCAGATTCGCGAATCGGAGAAAGCGGCGTTGCCGATCATCATCGTGTCGGGTGATGCCGATGTGCCGGACGCCATTGCGGCGATGCACTTGAGTGTCGTCGACTTCCTGCTCAAGCCGATTGACCTGGACCGCTTGATGGAACTGGTGCGCAGGGAACTGGGGATCAAATGATCGCGGGGCAAGCCTGCTCCTACAAACAGCTTGTAGGAGCGAGCTTGCCCCGCGACAGGTTACTTACAGACCGTTCTTGGCCTTGAACTCACGACGACGACGATGCAGTACCGGCTCGGTGTAGCCGTTTGGCTGCTTGGTGCCTTCGACGACCAGCTCGACCGCCGCCTGGAAGGCGATGTTGTTGTCGAAGTCTGGTGCCAGCGGGCGGTACAGCGGGTCGTTGGCGTTCTGCTTGTCGACCACCGGCGCCATGCGCTTGAGGCTTTCCAGTACCTGGGCCTCGGTGACGATACCGTGGCGCAGCCAGTTGGCCAGCAGCTGGGCGGAGATACGCAGGGTGGCGCGGTCTTCCATCAGGCCGACATCGTTGATGTCCGGCACTTTCGAACAGCCTACGCCCTGGTCGATCCAGCGCACGACATAGCCAAGGATGCCCTGGGCGTTGTTGTCCAGTTCGTTGCGCTTTTCTTCTTCCGACCAGTTGGTGTCGGTGGCCAGCGGGATGGTCAGGATGTCATCCACCGACGCTGGTGCACGCTTGGCCAGCTCGGCCTGGCGGGCGAAGACGTCAACCTTGTGGTAGTGCAGCGCATGCAGCGCGGCAGCGGTCGGCGAAGGTACCCAGGCGGTGTTGGCACCCGCCAGTGGGTGAGCGATCTTCTGCTCGAGCATGTCGGCCATCAGGTCCGGCATGGCCCACATGCCTTTACCGATCTGGGCGCGGCCTTGCAGGCCGGTAGCCAGGCCGATATCGACGTTGGAGTTCTCGTAGGCACCGATCCACTTCTGGGTCTTCATGGCGCCTTTGCGCACCACGGCGCCGGCTTCCATGGAAGTGTGGATTTCGTCGCCGGTGCGGTCGAGGAAGCCGGTGTTGATGAACACCACGCGCTCGCTGGCAGCCTTGATACAGGCCTTGAGGTTGACCGTGGTACGGCGCTCCTCGTCCATGATGCCGACCTTCAAGGTGTTGCGCTTGAGGCCCAGCACGTCTTCGATGCGACCGAACAGCTCGTTGGTGAACGCGGCTTCTTCAGGGCCGTGCATCTTCGGTTTGACGATGTACACGGAACCGGTGCGACTGTTCTTGCGGCTGGTGTTGCCGTTGAGGTTGTGGATCGCCGCGAGGTTGGTGATCAGGCCGTCGAGGATGCCTTCCGGCACTTCGTTGCCGTCCTTGTCGAGGATGGCGTCGATGGTCATCAAGTGGCCAACGTTGCGCACGAACAGCAGTGAACGACCGTGCAGGGTGACCGAGCCACCGTTGGGCGCGGTGTACTCGCGGTCCGGGTTCATGGTGCGGGTGAAGGTCTGGCCGCCCTTGCTGACGCTTTCGGACAGGTCGCCCTTCATCAGGCCGAGCCAGTTGCGGTAGATCACCACCTTGTCATCGGCATCGACGGCGGCGACGGAGTCTTCGCAGTCCATGATGGTGGTCAGGGCGGCTTCCATCAGCACGTCCTTGATACCGGCAGGGTCGGTCTGGCCAACCGGGGTGGTGGCATCGACCTGGATCTCGAAATGCAGGCCGTTGTGCTTGAGCAGGATGGCGGTCGGTGCCGAGGCATCGCCCTGGTAGCCGATCAGTTGCGCGTCATCGCGCAGGCCGCTGTTGCTGCCGCCCTTGAGGGCAACGACCAGCTTGCCGCCTTCGATGCGGTAAGCGGTAGAGTCGACATGCGAGCCGGCCGCCAGCGGCGCGGACTCGTCGAGGAAGGCGCGGGCGAAGGCAATCACCTTGTCGCCACGGACCTTGTTGTAGCCTTTGCCTTTTTCTGCGCCACCTTCTTCACTGATGGCGTCGGTGCCGTACAGGGCATCGTACAGCGAGCCCCAACGGGCGTTGGAGGCGTTCAGGGCAAAGCGCGCATTCATCACCGGCACTACCAGCTGCGGGCCGGCCATGCGGGCAATTTCGTCATCGACGTTCTGGGTCGAGGCCTGGAAGTCTGCAGCTTCTGGCAGCAGGTAACCGATGTCCTGGAGGAAGGATTTGTAAGCCACGGCATCGTGAGCCTGGCCTTTGCGCGCCTGGTGCCAGGCATCGATCTGTGCCTGCAGTGCATCACGTTTGGCCAGCAGTGCTTTGTTCTTTGGAGCGAGGTCGTTGATGAGTTTTTCTGCCCCCACCCAGAATTGCTCGGCGTTGACGCCGGTTCCAGGAATGGCTTCGTTGTTCACGAAGTCGAACAGGACTTTGGCGACCTGAAGGCCACCGACTTGAACGTGTTCAGTCATTGCTTGCCTCACTCTGCTCAGCTATTCAGCTCTTCTATTTAAGCCTTGCGCGCTTCTCTAAACACGGCACCAGAACTTGCCCTATGGGCGGCTGGGTGCGGCCAGCCAGACGGGCTGGCGGGCGGTTGCGTATTTTCACAGGCGCCTTTGGCAGACATCGATTCGACGTTTTGTAGTCCGCGCTGCGGCATACTACATGATGCGCTGCGGTTGTGAAAATCAGACTAAATACGTCGTTCTGCGACCATTTGGTCGCAGAGGGTCACGCTGGGAGCCAGTATGTTCTCAAAAAAGTGGCAGATTGTTCCAGATAAATCTTGAAACAGTACACGATTTGTTCTGAGGGCCAGCTGCGGCAGGTTGCCGCGCCTTGCCTATACTTTCTGCGCGCCCTTGATTTTCGGGCGTCCGAAGGGCAACCAGCAGAGGTAAGGCGCGTGGATCATCTCGTATTGACAGTAATCGCCCCGGACAAGGCAGGCCAGGTCGAGCGTATCGCCGAGTGCATTGCCGAGCATAACGGTAACTGGCTGGAGAGTCGCATGTCGCGCATGGCCGGGCAATTTGCCGGGATCCTGCGGGTGGCGGTGCCGGCCGAGTCGTATGATGAACTGGTCGAGGCACTACAGGCCCTGGGAAAGTACGACATTCGCGTGTTGATCGCCGAAAGCGGCATCGAACCGTCGTGCACCTGGAAACCGATTGCGATGGAGCTGGTAGGCAATGATCGCCCTGGTATCGTGCGCGACATCACTCGCCTACTGGCCGAGCAAGGGGTCAACCTGGAGCGCTTTACCACCGACGTGCGGCCAGCACCGATGAGCAGCGAACCGCTGTTTCACGCCGATGCCTTACTGGCCATGCCGCTGACGTTGTCCCTGGATAGCTTGCAGACCAAGCTCGAGGCGCTGGCCGACGATTTGATGGTGGAACTCAAGCTGCGCCCGGAAGACTAGTTATCCCGATTTGTCGGGGACCGGCCTGTGGATAAGCTGGGGGAAGCCGACGCCAGCCCAGGCGGGCCGTGGCTTTGCCTCGATTGAGCAAAAAACCACCAATAATCAGCGGCTTGTGCACAAAGCGCGGGGATGAGGGTGTGGATAACCTTGGGAGAGGTTGCTGCAGGCCACGGATTACGTGGCCTGCAAAGGTTTGTACGTTTTTTGATCAGCTTCGCCGGCGCAAACTCAGCCAGGCATCGACGCTGTACAGGGCCAGGCCCGCCCAGATAAACATGAAGGCGACCAGGGTGCTGCTCGACAGATGCTCTTCAAACAGCAGCACGGCCTGCAGCAATACCAGGGTGGGCGCCAGGTACTGCAAGAAGCCCAGGGTGGTGTAGGGCAGGTGCCGGGCGGCGGCGTTGAAGCACACCAGCGGGACCAGCGTGACCGGCCCGGCAGCCATCAGCCAGAGCGCCTCGGTGCTGCTGTAGAAGCTTGGCTGGGCACTGGTTGCCAGGGGGTTGAGCAGCAGCCAGCCGATGGCCAGGGGCACCAGCATCCAGGTTTCCACTACAAGGCCGGGCAGGGCCGCTACCGGCGCCTGTTTGCGGATCAGGCCGTAAAAGCCGAAGCTCAGTGCCAGCACCAGTGAAACCCAAGGCAAGCTACCCACTTGCCAGACCTGCTGTGCCACTCCCACCGCCGCCAGGCCTACCGCCACCCATTGCAACCGTCGCAGGCGCTCGCCGAGCAGCAACATGCCCAGCAGCACGTTGATCAGCGGGTTGATGTAGTAGCCCAGGCTTGCCTCGAGCATGCGGCCGTTGTTCACCGACCACACATAAGTGAGCCAGTTACCGGCAATCAACGAGCCACTCAGCGCCAGGATGGCGAGGCGCTTGGGATTGTCACGCAGTTCACGCCACCAGCCGGGGTGTTTCCACACCAGCAGCAGCAGCGAGCCGAACAGCGCCGACCAGAGTATTCGGTGAACGATGATTTCTACGGCGGGCACGCTTTGCAGCGCTTTGAAGTAGAGCGGGAACAAGCCCCAGATAATGTAGGCGCTCAGGCCCAGGATGTACCCGCGGCGCGGGTTGGCGGCGTGCATGCAGATTCCTTGCTTAGGCAGCTAACTAAAAGCAGTGGCTATTGTAGACAGTCTGGCCCGCGCTTCAGAACAATTTCAGCGGTTCTTCATCCAGGGCAGCCATCTGCTCACGCAGGGCAAGTATCTGATCGCCCCAATAACGCTCCTGGCCGAACCATGGGAAGCTGCGTGGAAACGCCGGGTCGTCCCAGCGGCGCGCGAGCCAGGCGCTGTAGTGCAACAGGCGCAGGGCGCGCAATGGTTCGATCAAGGCCAGTTCGCGCGGATCGAAGTCGTGGAATTCGTTGTAGCCATCCATCAGCTCGGTCAGTTGGCCCAGGCGCTCCTGGCGGCTACCGGCGAGCATCATCCACAGGTCTTGAACCGCAGGGCCCATGCGGCAATCGTCGAGGTCGACGATGTGGAACACTTCGTCGCGGCACATCATGTTGCCGGGGTGGCAGTCACCGTGCAGGCGAATGGTCTGGTGCGGGGTGCTGGCATACACGGCTTCGACCCGCTTGAGCAGGTCGCGGGCGACCGACTCGAACGCCGGCAGCAGGCTCTTGGGTACGAAGTTGCCTTCGAGCAGGGTGTTCAACGAGGCATGGCCGAAGTTATCCACCGCCAGGGCTTCACGGTGTTCGAACGGGCGCGTGGCGCCGACCCCATGTAAGCGACCCAGTAGCTGGCCAAGGCGATAGAGCTGGTCCAGGTTACCCGGTTCCGGTGCGCGGCCGCCGCGGCGGGGGAACAGGGTGAATCGGAAGCCGCTGTGTTCGAACAGGGTTTCGCCGTTGTGGATGAGTGGCGCCACCACGGGTACATCGCATTCGGCCAGTTCGGAGGTAAAGTTGTGCTCTTCGAGGATTGCCGCATCGGTCCAGCGATCAGGGCGGTAGAACTTGGCAATCAGCGGCTCGCTCCCTTCGATGCCCACCTGGTAGACGCGGTTCTCATAGCTGTTGAGCGCCAGCACACGGGCATCGCTGAGAAAGCCGATGCTCTCCACGGCGTCGAGGACCAGGTCGGGGGTAAGTGTTTCGAAGGGGTGGGACATGTTCGCTCCTGCTGTGCGGCAGGTGGCCGCATCATGCAGGCATGGTACCGCACATCTGTTGGAGCGGGCTTGCCCTGCGCTAGCGGTGTGTCAGCCACATCGCGAGCGCAGGGCAAGCCCGTTCCTACCGAAGATGTTCAGGTGCCGACGATGCCGCCGTCTTCACGGCTTATGGCCATCACCGATGAACGTGGCTTGCCGTTGGGCAGGTGATCCGGGAAGGTCGAGCCGCCGGTTTCGCCAGGGTGCTGGATGCCGACGAACAAGGTGCGCTGGTCTGGCGCAAAGGCGATACCGGTCACTTCACAAGCCACCGGACCCACCATGAAGCGGCGGATCTCACCGCTCACCGGGTCGGCGCAGAGCATCTGGTTATTGCCCATTCCGGCAAAGTCGCCGGCATTGCTGTAGTCGCCGTCGGTGAGAATCCACAACCGGCCATCGGCATCGAAGCCCAGGCCATCGGGGCTGTTGAACATGTTCTGCGCGGTGATGTTGCTCGAACCGCCCTTGGCGTCGCTCGCGTGCACGGAGGGGTTGCCGGCGACCACGAACAGGTCCCAGTCGAAGCTCATGGCGCCGTGGTCGTCCTCGGTTTCACGCCAGCGCAGAATCTGCCCGTAGAGGTTTTTCTCGCGGGGGTTGGGACCGCCCGCCGGTTGGCCTTCTTCGCCGCGTTTGACGTTGTTGGTCAGGGTGCAATACACCTGGCCATCCTTGGGGCTGACGACGATCCATTCCGGGCGGTCCATGCGCGTGGCCTTGAGCTGGCTGGCGGCGAGGCGAGCGTGAATCAGCACCTGGGCCTGGCTGGCAAAGCCATTGGCGGCGATCAGGCCGTTCTTGCCGTGGGTCAGTTCCAGCCACTGGCCTTTGCCTCGCGGATGGTCGGCATTGTTGTCGCCGTCGTCGAAGCGCGCCACATACAGGGTGCCGTGGTCGAGCAGGCTGCGATTGGCGCTGGGATTCTTGTGATCGATGCGATCGCGGCTGATGAACTTGTAGATGAATTCACCGCGTTCATCGTCGCCCATGTAGACCACGGCTCGGCCATCGAGGGTCTCACCGAGGGCGGCGTTCTCGTGCTTGAACCGGCCCAGGGCAGTGCGCTTGACTGGGGTCGAGTCCGGATCGAACGGGTCGATCTCCACCACCCAGCCGTGACGGTTCAGCTCATTGGGGTTCTTGGCCAGGTCAAAGCGCGGGTCGTGTTGGTGCCAGCCCACCTCTTTACCGGTGACCGACGCACCGTAGCGTTTCTGCCCGGCATCGAATACCTGGGCCGGGTCGCTGCTGCCGAAGCAATCGGTGAAGTTCTCTTCGCACGTCAAGTAGGTGCCCCAGGGCGTCTTGCCGTTGGCGCAGTTCTGGAAGGTGCCCAGCACTTTGCGGCCGCTGTTGTCTGCGCCGGTTCTGAGCAAGGCATCGCCGGCGGCCGGGCCACTGACGCGAATGGGCGTGTTGCCGTGGATGCGTCGGTTGAAAGGCGATCCCTGGACGAACTGCCACTGGCCGTTGCTGCGCTTGACCTCGATCACCGAGACGCCTTCGGCAGCCTGGGCCTTGTGTACATCCTCGGCCGAGGCCGGCTGGCCGCCATGGCTGAACAGGTAGCGGTAGTTGGTGTATTCGTTGTTGATCGCCATCAGCGCCCGGTTGTCGTCATCCGGGAAGGGGAACAGGCTCATACCGTCATTGTTGTCGCCAAACTGCAGCTCCTGGTCCTTGGCCGTGCCGGTGCCCGAGGCATCGAAGGCCGGAGCGTTGGCGTGCAAGGGCTGGCCCCAACTGATCAGTACCGAGGCCTTGTAGCCCGGTGGCAGGCTGATGCTGTCGGCTGTGGCCGCCGGAATGCTGGTGAAGCCGAGCAGGCTGCTGTTGGCGGCGCCGATGCTGGCGGCCATGACGCTACGGCTGAGCACATTACCGCTCAGGAACAGGGCCGCGCCGCACAGGGCGCCGGCACCGATGAAACGTCGACGGCTGAGGTTGACAAGCTGTTCGAGGTCGGTTTGCTGATGGTCTTTCAAGAGGTTCATGACAGGCTTCCTGCGGTTTTGGCAGTCACCTTAGTCAGGGGTCATGACGGTTTTGTGTCGGTTTTTATAACGGGGTGCCGATGAGCACATAGGACGGCTGGAACTGCACGCGTATTTCACTGCCGGCAACAATGCCATGGGCTGTGAGCCAGGCGGGTTCGGCAAAGGTGCACAGGGTCTGGCCGTTGCACAGGGCCAGGCGTACTTCAGTGGGCTCAGGGGCATTGTCGAGCAATTGCTCGACCGTCGCCTGCAGGCAGTTGTAGCCCTCCAGCGCTTGTTCCTGCGGGCTGAGCAAGGTCAGCCAGCCTGCCTTGATCAAGGCTACAACCGTGGTGCCGGGGGTGAGCTCCAGGCGCTGGGTGCTGTCACGGGTGATCAGCGCATCGATGCTCAAGTCGCCGGCAAGGGCCAGCGTGATCCGGTCGTAATGCCCTTGTGCCTCAATCGCACTGACTTGCCCGTGCAGTTGATTGCGGGCACTGGTGCGCAGCATCAGGCGCCCCAGCAGGTCGAGGTCGCTGGCGTCTTCGGCGGCTTCCAGGATCTGGGTCTGCAGGGCTTGCAGGTGCTGGTATAGGCGCAGCACCCGTTGGCCTTCCTGGGACAACTTGGCCCCACCGCCGCCGCGACCACCCACACTGCGCTCCACCAAGGGTTTGGCGGCCAGATTGTTGAGTTCGTCGATGGCATCCCAGGCTGCCTTGTAGCTCATGCCAGCGCTCTTTGCCGCGCGGGTGATCGAGCCTTGTTCGGCGATGTGCTGCAGCAACGCAATGCGTTGCGGGCGGCGAACGATGTGCTGGGTGAGCAGGGCGGGCAAGGACATGAGTGAGGGCAGGCATATAGGAATCGTCAGCGGTGAAAGTGCCCGCACCCTGGCAGCAAGTCAAGCGCTGCCAGGCTTGGCCGTACGGGCCAGGCAGTAGACATCGACCCGTCGCGCGCCCGCCTTGAGCAGCAGGCTGGCCAAGGTCTGGACGGTGGCGCCGGTGGTCAGCACATCGTCGACCAGCGCCAGGTGCCGGCCCTCGATCAGGTGGGGATTGATCACGGCAAAGGCATGGCGCAGGTTGCGCTGGCGCGCCCGGGCCTTGAGGCCTTGTTGTGCGGGTGTGTCGATCAGGCGCTTGAGCACTTGCTCATTGCAGGTGATACCGGTGTGCCCGCTCAGCCACCTCGCCAGCATCGCCGCCTGGTTGTAGCCGCGCTGGCGCAAGCGGCGCCGGGCCAGTGGCACCGGTATCAGCAACGCCGGGCGCGGCAAGCCTTCGCTGTAGCAATGGCTCAGCCAGCGACCGAGCAGTTGGGCCAGCAGATGCCCCAATGGCCACTGGCTGTTGTATTTGAAGCGGCTGATCAGCGCATCCAGTGGAAATCCGTAGTACCAGGGCGCTTCGACCCGAAAGTAGGCGGGTGTGCGGCGGCTGCACTGGGCGCAGGTCAGGCCCTGCATCGGCAGGGGCAGGGCACAGACCTGGCAGCCGTCCTGCAACCAGGGCAGCTCGGCCTCACAGGGCACGCACAGCGGGTAGGGCTGTTCGGCGGGTTCGTTGCAGAGCAAACAGGTATGGTTATTATTTAACCACTTGTAAACCATGCTTTTGAGTCGTGGTTGACAGCGCATCGAGCTTCCTTAACTATGCGAACTATCCGTGATGCGCTGGCGGGTTTCCTGTACCGGCGCCAGACAAAGCCTAAACAAGGAACCGCCGATGAGCGCCAGCACAACTGCAACAACACGTCACGACTGGACCCTGGCCGAGGTCAAGGCGCTGTTCCAGCAACCGTTCAATGACCTGCTGTTCCAGGCGCAAACCGTGCATCGCGCGCACTTCGACGCCAACCGCGTCCAGGTATCCACCTTATTGTCGATCAAGACCGGCGCCTGCCCGGAAGATTGCAAATATTGTCCGCAGTCCGGCCACTACAACACCGGGCTGGAAAAACAGAAGCTGATGGAAGTGCAGAAGGTCCTGGAGGAGGCGGCCCGCGCCAAGGCCATCGGCTCCACCCGGTTCTGCATGGGTGCGGCCTGGAAGCACCCGTCGGCCAAAGACATGCCCTACGTGTTGCAGATGGTCAAAGGGGTCAAGGCCATGGGCCTGGAGACCTGCATGACCCTGGGCAAGCTCGACCAGGAACAAACCCAGGCCCTGGCCGAGGCCGGGCTGGACTACTACAACCACAACCTCGACACCTCGCCTGAGTTCTACGGCAGCATCATCACCACCCGCACCTACAGCGAACGCCTGCAGACCCTGGCCTACGTACGCGATGCCGGGATGAAGATCTGCTCGGGCGGGATCCTCGGCATGGGCGAGTCGCTGGACGACCGCGCGGGCCTGTTGATCCAGCTGGCCAACCTGCCGGAGCACCCGGAGTCGGTGCCGATCAACATGCTGGTCAAGGTGGCCGGTACGCCGCTTGAGAATGCCGAGGAGGTCGACCCGTTCGACTTCATCCGCATGCTCGCCGTCGCACGGATTCTGATGCCCAAATCCCATGTGCGCCTGTCTGCAGGTCGCGAGGCGATGAACGAGCAGATGCAGGCACTGGCGTTCTTCGCCGGCGCCAACTCGATTTTCTACGGCGAAAAACTGCTGACCACCGCCAACCCGCAGGCCGACAAGGACATGCAGCTGTTCACCCGCCTGGGCATCCAGCCTGAGGCCCGTGAAGAGCATGCCGACGAGGTTCATCAGGCCGCCATCGAGCAGGCACTGATCGAGCAGAAGAGCAGCGAGCTGTTCTACAACGCCGCCTCGGCCTGAGGCGGCCATGGCCTTTGATCTTCGCGCGCGGCTGGAACAACGCCGCGCTGCCGACCTGTACCGCCAGCGCCCCTTGCTGCAGAGCCCCCAGGGCCCGCAGGTGGTGGTGGACGGACGACCGCTGCTGGCGTTCTGCAGCAACGACTACCTTGGGCTGGCCAACCATCCCGAGGTGATCGCCGCCTGGCGCGCTGGCGCCGAGCGCTGGGGCGTAGGAGGCGGCGCCTCCCACCTGGTGATTGGCCATAGCACCCCGCATCACGAGGTTGAAGAAGCGCTGGCCGATCTCACCGGGCGCCCGCGGGCGTTGCTGTTCACCACCGGCTACATGGCCAACCTGGGCGCCGTGACGGCGTTGGTCGGCCAGGGCGACACGGTATTGCAGGACCGTCTCAACCACGCCTCGCTGCTCGATGCCGGGTTGCTCAGTGGCGCGCGCTTCAACCGCTACCTGCACAACGATGCGGCCAGCCTGGCCAACCGTCTGGACAAGGCGGTGGGCAACACCCTGGTGGTCACTGACGGGGTGTTCAGCATGGACGGCGATATTGCCGACCTGCCGGCGCTGGCGGCGACGGCCAAGGCGCGCGATGCCTGGCTGATGGTCGATGATGCCCACGGCTTTGGCACCTTGGGCCGCAACGGCGGCGGGGTCGTCGAGCATTTTGGCTTGAGCGATGAACAGGTGCCGGTGCTGATCGGCACCCTGGGCAAGGCCTGCGGCACGGCCGGCGCATTTGTCGCAGGGAGCGACGAGTTGATCGAATGTCTGATCCAGTTCGCCCGCCCCTACATCTATACCACCAGCCAGCCACCGGCCCTGGCCTGCGCTACCTTGCGCAGCCTGCAGCTGCTGCGCGGCGAGCACTGGCGGCGTGAGCACCTGGCAGCCTTGATCGAGCAGTTTCGCCGCGGCGCCGAGCAGATCGGCCTGCGGTTGATGGATAGCTTCACGCCTATCCAGCCGATCCTGATTGGCGACAGTGCCCGGGCCTTGCGCCTGTCGCAGATGCTGCGCGAGCGCGGCTTGCTGGTGACCGCGATTCGCCCGCCGACCGTACCGGCCGGCAGCGCACGCCTGCGGGTGACCTTGAGCGCGGCGCACAGTGAGGCGCAGGTACAGCTATTGTTGGATGCATTGGCTGACTGTTATCCGCTGCTGGAGCCTGCTGATGCGTAATCACCTGATTCTGTTGCCAGGCTGGGGCCTGGGTAGTTCTACCTTGCAGCCGTTGGTGGCGTCCCTGCGGGCCATCGACCCGGGACTGCGGGTCGAGATCCAGGCGCTGCCCAACCTCGCCTCCCACGACCCGAAGGACTGGCTCGACCAGCTTGACCGCCAGTTGCCACGCACTGTCTGGCTGGGCGGCTGGTCGCTGGGCGGCATGCTCGCCGCCGAGCTGGCTGCACGGCGCGGCGATGATTGCCGCGGGTTGATCACCCTGGGCAGCAACCTCAGTTTCGTCAGCCGCCCGGACTGGCCTCATGGCATGGCGCAAGACACCTTCCAGACCTTTCTCGAAGGTTGCCGCTATCACACCCAGGTCACCCTCAAACGCTTCGTTTCGCTGTGCAGCCAGGGCGCTGAAGAACCGCGCAGCCTGGCACGCCTGCTCGCCGCCAGCCTGCCGGACCCAGCGCCGGAACTGCTGGTGGCCGGGCTCGAAGTGCTCGGCAAGCTCGACACCCGGGCGGCGTTGCAGGCCTATGGCGGCCCGCAATTGCACCTGTTTGCCGGGCGCGACGGGCTGGTGCCGGCCGAAGTCGCCGGGGTGTTGCTGGAAGAACTGCCCGACGTGGAAGTCGGGCTGCTGGAAGACAGTGCTCATGGTTTTGTGATGGAAACACCGCATGAGTTGGCGGCGGCAATCAAGGCCTTTGTACATGAGAGTGGCGATGACTGATTTTTCCCAACCGGGCTTGCCTGCAGTGCTGCCAGACAAACGTCAGGTGGCAGCCTCGTTCTCCCGCGCCGCGGCCAGCTACGACAGTGTCGCCGAGCTGCAGCGCGCGGTTGGCAACCGCTTGCTCGAGCAATTGCCAAGCGAGACCGATCCCCGCCATTGGCTGGACCTGGGCAGCGGCACCGGTTATTTCAGCCGTGTCTTGCAAGCACGTTTTCCACAGGCAAGCGGCATCGCCGTGGACATTGCCGAAGGCATGCTGCAGCACGCGCGAACGCTGGGCGGGGCGCACTACCACGTGGCCGGTGATGCGGAGCGCCTGCCGCTGAGCGATGCCGGTATCGAGCTGATCTTCACCAGCCTCGCAGTGCAGTGGTGCTCGGACTTTCGTGCAGTGCTCGCCGAGGCCCATCGAGTCCTGCAGCCGGGTGGCGTGCTGGCCTTCGCCAGCCTGTGCGCTGGCACCCTGGATGAACTGCGCGCGAGCTGGCAGGCGGTGGACGGGCTGGTGCATGTGAACCGCTTCCGTCAGCTGGCGGACTATCAACGGTTGTGTGCCGAAAGTGAGCTGCAGGTGCTGGGCCTGGAGGCCCGTCCCCATGTGCTGCACTACCCCGACCTGCGTAGCCTGACCCATGAACTCAAGGCCCTGGGCGCGCACAACCTCAACCCTGGTCGTCCTGCCGGCTTGACCGGACGGGCGCGCATGCAGGGGTTGTTGCAGGCCTATGAACAGTTTCGTGAGGAGCAAGGCCTGCCTGCCACCTACCAAGTGGTCTACGGTGTACTGCAAAAGCCGTTGGTAGAAGGGGAGTGAGATGAGCCCAGCCTATTTCATCGCAGGTACCGACACAGACGTCGGCAAGACGACCATTGCCGCAGGTTTGCTGTACGCGGCGCAACAAGCGGGTTTCAGCACCCTGGGCGCCAAGCCCGTGGCGTCGGGGTGCGCCGTCACCGCAAAGGGGCTGCGCAATGATGATGCGCTGGCATTGATTGCGCAGAGTTCGGTCAAGCTGCCGTATGAGCAAATCAACCCCTTCGCCTTCGAACCTGCGATCGCGCCGCACCTGGCAGCCCGTGAGGCGGGTGTGGCGTTGAGTGTGCAAGCGCTGTTGGCGCCCATGCGGCAGATTCTGGAACAGGGCGCGGACTTCACGCTGATCGAGGGGGCTGGTGGCTGGCGTGTGCCGTTGTCGGGCGAGGCCAGTCTGTCGGACCTGGCGATTGCCTTGAGGCTGCCGGTGATTCTGGTGGTGGGTGTGCGCCTGGGGTGCATCAACCATGCACTGCTCAGCGCCGAGGCTATCGCCCGTGACGGACTGCAACTGGCCGGTTGGGTTGCCAATATCGTCGAGCCGCGCACTTCGCGCCTGGAAGAAAACCTCGCCAGCCTTGCCGAGCGTTTGCCGGCGCCCTGCCTTGGGCGGGTGCCCAAGCTCAAGCAGGCCTCGGCTGAACTGGTGGCCGAACACCTGCAGCTGGATTTGCTGGACTAGCTCGGGGCTGTCAGGCAGATGCCCAGGCCAGGCACCCGGTCGAATGAGGTGCCAAATTGGCCAAAGCATCGGACGAAATGCTCGCCAGCTTGATCTGCACCGCCACCTGACGCGCCCGCAGCCCACGCTGCGCGGCTCAACTAATCTTTGAGTATCAGTGCCCTGGCCTTGCAGGCAGGCACTCGGCCGCCTGTTTGGCGGATTTTTTCACGACGATCGCGCAGTCTGGCATGGCAGAACTGCCCTCTGGTTGATGCTTGACAAGTTTTCGGCGTAAACGTATGTTTCAAACAACTGTTTGACCGAAAGCCGCCTAGAGCTGGTCGGTATATCGCGGTCTCCCTATCCAGGATTCATCAGCCGAGGTTCATCGCTATGCCTGATTACAAAGCCCCCTTGCGTGATATTCGCTTCGTTCGTGACGAGCTGCTCGGCTACGAAGCGCATTATCAGAGCCTGCCGGCTTGCCAGGACGCCACTCCAGACATGGTTAACGCCATCCTCGAAGAAGGCGCCAAGTTTTGTGAACAGGTACTGTCTCCGCTGAACCGTGTGGGTGACCTGGAAGGCTGCACCTGGAGCGAGTCGGGCGTTAAGACCCCGACCGGTTTCAAGGAAGCCTACAAGCAGTTCGTCGAAGGCGGCTGGCCAAGCCTGGCCCATGACGTCGATCACGGCGGCCAGGGCCTGCCGGAGTCGCTGGGCCTGGCGGTCAGCGAAATGGTCGGTGGCTCGAACTGGTCCTGGGGCATGTACCCTGGCCTGTCTCACGGTGCGATGAACACCATCTCCGAGCACGGCACCGCCGAGCAGCAAGAGACCTACCTGACCAAGCTGGTATCCGGTGAGTGGACCGGCACCATGTGCCTGACCGAGCCTCACTGCGGTACCGACCTGGGCATGCTGCGCACCAAGGCCGAACCTCAGGCCGACGGTTCCTACAAAGTCACCGGCACCAAGATCTTCATCTCGGCCGGTGAGCACGACATGGCCGACAACATCGTCCATATCGTTCTGGCCCGCCTGCCCGATGCGCCGGCTGGCACCAAAGGTATTTCCCTGTTCATCGTGCCGAAGTTCCTGCCGACTGCCGAAGGCACCGTGGGCGAGCGCAACGCGGTGTCCTGTGGCTCCATCGAACACAAGATGGGCATCCACGGCAACGCCACCTGTGTGATGAACTTCGACGCTGCCACCGGCTACCTGATCGGCCCGGCCAACAAAGGCCTGAACTGCATGTTCACCTTCATGAACACTGCTCGACTGGGTACCGCGCTGCAAGGCCTGGCCCACGCTGAAGTGGCGTTCCAGGGCGGCCTGAAATACGCTCGCGACCGCCTGCAAATGCGTTCGCTGACCGGCCCGAAAGCACCGGACAAAGCTGCTGACCCGATCATCGTGCACCCGGATGTACGTCGCATGCTGCTGACCATGAAGGCGTTCGCCGAAGGCAACCGCGCCATGGTCTACTTCACTGCCAAGCAGGTCGACATCGTCAAGTACAGCCAGGACGAAGAAGAGAAGAAGAAAGCCGACGCACTGCTGGCGTTCATGACGCCGATCGCCAAGGCCTTCATGACCGAAGTCGGCTTCGAGGCAGCCAACCACGGCGTGCAGATCTATGGCGGCCACGGCTTCATCGCCGAGTGGGGCATGGAGCAGAACGTTCGCGACAGCCGAATCTCCATGCTGTACGAAGGCACCACCGGTATCCAGGCACTGGACCTGCTCGGCCGTAAAGTGCTGATGACCCAGGGCGAAGCGCTCAAGGGCTTCACCAAGATCGTGCACAAGTTCTGCCAGGGTAACGAAGGCAACGAAGCCATCAGCGAGTTCGTCGCAACGCTGGCCCAACTGAACAAAGAGTGGGGCGAGCTGACCATGAAGGTCGGTATGGCTGCGATGAAAGACCGTGAAGAAGTCGGTGCCGCCTCGGTGGACTACCTGATGTACTCCGGCTACGCCTGCCTGGCCTACTTCTGGGCCGACATGGCACGCCTGGCTGCCGAGAAACTGGCTGCCGGTACCAGCGAAGAAGCCTTCTACACCGCCAAGCTGCAGACTGCGCGCTTCTACTTCCAGCGCATCCTGCCGCGTACCCGTGCTCACGTGGCGACCATGCTGTCGGGTGCCAACAACCTGATGGACATGAACGAAGAGCACTTCGGTCTCTCGTACTGAGTCAAAGCGCTGTAGCGAAAACGCCTGCCCTCACCGGCAGGCGTTTTTTTTTGCCCTGTAGATGCGGGCTTGTTGTGGGAGCGGGCTCAAGCCCGCTCGTACCATCTCCGACAATGGCGCTCATCTATTCATGTGCGCTGCCGACACATTAAAGGCACAATGCCATTATTGATCTGCCGGGTCGGAGATTACCCTTGTTTCGTTTATCCGCTGTACGCCCGAGCCACTTCCTGCCATCCGTCTGTTTGCTGGTGTCAGGGCTCGCGGCTGCCTATGTGAGGGACCTCAGTGTCTTCTTCACGTCGCTGTTCAATGTACTGCCTACCCTGGTCCTGTTGTTGGGGGGCGCCTACTGCGCCGTTTACCGCCGTCAGCGTGAACTGTTCCTGATGGTCACGGTGTACATCGCCTATTTTCTGCTCGATACCCAGACCGATTTCTATCGGGACAATGGCCGGGTACGCGAGGATGCGGCCGTCGTATTCCACCTGGTTTGTCTGTTGTTGCCGCTGATGTTCACGCTGTACGGCGCCTGGCAGGAGCGCACGCACCTGTTCCAGGACATGATCGCGCGCTTCGCCGTGCTACTGGCGGTCGGCAGTGTGGCGTTGGGGCTGGAGCAGAGTTACCCACAGGTGCTGCTCGGCTGGCTGGCGGAGATTCGCTGGCCGTCGCTGCATGGCCAATGGATGAGCCTGATCCAGTTGGCCTACCCGGTGTTCTTCGTTGCCTTCGGGGTGCTGGTGGTGCAGTACCTGCGCGAGCCCAGGCCGCTGCATGCCGCGCAGATCATCGGCCTGATCGGGATTTTCTGGATGCTGCCGCAAACCTTCATCCTGCCGTTCACCCTGAACATCATGTGCAGCCAGGTGATGCTGATGATCGCCGCGGCGGTTTCCCATGAGGCCTATCAGATGGCTTTTCGCGATGAGCTGACCGGTCTGCCTGGTCGCCGTGCCCTCAACGAACGCATGCAGCGGCTGGGCCGCAACTATGTGCTGGCGATGACCGACGTCGATCACTTCAAGAAATTCAACGACACCCACGGCCACGATGTGGGCGACCAGGTGCTGCGCCTGGTGGCCAGCAAGCTGTCCAAGGTGACCGGTGGCGGTCGTGCCTACCGCTATGGCGGCGAGGAATTTGCCCTGGTGTTTGCCGGCAAAAGCATCGAGGAGTGCATGCCGCACCTTGAGGCGGTGCGCGAGGTGATCGCCAACTACAACATCCAGCTACGCAACCAGGACAGCCGCCCCCAGGACGACCAGCAAGGTCGCCAGCGTCGCGGAGCGTCGGCGGCCTCCAGCGTGTCGGTGACGATCAGCATTGGTGTCAGCGAGCGGCTGGTCGATCACCGCTCCCCCGACGAAGTGCTCAAGTCGGCCGACCAGGCTCTCTACAGCGCCAAGGGCGCCGGGCGTAACTGTGTCATGGCTTATGGTCACCAGGCCAAGCGGGGCGCGGTGCGCACGGCGTGACTGCAGGTGACTATAGGGTCGCTTGATGACCCTATGTCTCGCAAAAGTTGTTCGGGTACACTGGATTTCATAACAGTAAAACGGTCCCGTGGGGCCGTCCCGACTCAAGTGTGAGAGGTTGCCATGGCTGACTATAAAGCGCCCCTGCGCGATATGCGCTTCGTCCTCAACGAAGTCTTCGAAGTTTCCAAGCTCTGGGCGCAATTGCCGGGCCTGGCCGAGGCCGTCGATGAAGATACCGCCCTGGCGGTGCTGGAGGAGGCCGGCAAGGTCACTGGCAAGAGCATCGCGCCGCTGAGCCGCAGTGGCGATGAAGAAGGCTGCCATTGGGACAACGGTGCAGTGCGCACCCCCGCCGGCTTCATCGATGCCTACAAGACCTACGCCGAAGGCGGTTGGGTGGGCGTAGGCGGCGATCCCGCCTACGGCGGCATGGGCATGCCCAAGGTGATCTCGGCCCAGGTCGAGGAAATGGTCAACTCGTCGAGCCTTGCCTTCGGCCTGTACCCGATGCTGACCGCCGGCGCCTGCCTCTCGATCAACGCCCACGCCAGCGACACGCTCAAGGAACAGTACCTGCCGAACATGTATGCCGGTGTCTGGGCAGGCTCCATGTGCCTGACCGAGCCACATGCCGGTACCGACCTCGGGATCATCCGCACCAAGGCCGAGCCACAGGCGGACGGCAGCTACAAGGTCAGCGGCACCAAGATCTTTATCACCGGCGGTGAGCACGACCTGACCGAGAACATCATCCACCTGGTGCTGGCCAAGCTGCCGGATGCACCGGCAGGACCGAAAGGTATCTCGCTGTTCCTGGTACCCAAGTTCCTGGTCAACACCGATGGCAGCCTGGGGGCCCGCAACCCGGCCAACTGCGGCTCGATCGAGCACAAGATGGGCATCCAGGCCTCGGCCACCTGCGTGATGAACTTCGATGAAGCGGTGGGTTATCTGGTCGGCGAGCCGAACAAGGGCCTGGCGGCGATGTTCACCATGATGAACTACGAGCGCCTTGGCGTCGGCATCCAGGGCCTGGCGTCGGCGGAGCGCTCCTACCAGAACGCTATCGAGTACGCCCGTGACCGTCTGCAAAGCCGCGCACCCACTGGCCCGCAAGCCAAGGACAAGGTCGCCGACCCGATCATCGTCCACCCGGACGTGCGTCGCATGCTGCTGACCATGAAGGCTTTGAATGAAGGCGGCCGTGCCTTCTCTACCTATGTCGCCATGCAGCTGGACACCGCCAAGTACAGCGAAGACGCCACCACCCGCAAGCGCGCGGAAGAGCTGGTCGCGTTGCTGACGCCGGTTTCCAAGGCCTTCCTTACCGACCTGGGCCTTGAGTCGGCAGTGCACGGCCAGCAAGTGTTCGGTGGCCACGGGTACATCCGTGAGTGGGGCCAGGAGCAACTGGTGCGTGATGTGCGCATCACCCAGATCTACGAAGGCACCAACGGCATCCAGGCACTGGACCTGATGGGCCGCAAGGTAGTGGGTAGCGGGGGGGCGCTGTACAAGCTGTTCGCCGACGAAATCCGCCATTTCACCGCCAGTGCTGGTGCCGACCTGGAAGAATTCGTCAAACCGCTGAACGCTGCCCTGGACAACCTCGACGACCTGACCGCCTGGGTGCTGGACCGGGCCAGGAACAACCCGAACGAAATCGGTGCAGCGTCGGTGGAGTACCTGCAGGTGTTCGGCTACACCGCCTATGCCTATATGTGGGCGTTGATGGCGCGCACCGCGCTGGCCAAGCAGGGCGAGGATGACTTCTACGCCAGCAAGCTGGGCACAGCACGCTTCTACTTCGCCCGTTTGCTGCCGCGTATCCACTCGCTCAGCGCTTCGGTCAAAGCCGGTAGCGAATCGCTGTACCTGCTCGATGCGGCGCAGTTTTAATTGGGGCGGGATTTTGTAAGCTTTTTCCTACACGACGCGGTGACTTTTCGCCTCTATCGCAAGATTGGATCCACAGTTAATCTTCTCTCATGGACGTAGCGCAGGAAGCGCAAAGTACAGAACATGGACACGAAGGATTCCTGCCAGGATGGTGGGGCGAAATGGATGTCAGGGAAACAGTCTGCAAAGCCCCGCCTCGGCGGGGTTTTCTTTTGCCCAAAGAAAAGTCCGGGCCGCTTCAGCCCAGCACATCCAGCGGCGACACCCCGATATGACGTGGGTCGGCTTCCTCTTCCAATAGCGTACGCAGCAGCTCGACCGACGCCTGCTGGCGCTGCGCATCGCGAAATACCAGGCCGATCTTCAGCGGCACCCGTGGTTCGCTCAGCGGTTTCCAGAGCAGTTCCTGATCATCCTCGACCACTTCCTTGGCCCGCCCCGGCAGCACCGTTGCCAGCGAGGTGTGTGCCAGGCTGTCGAGAATCCCACCCATGTTGTTCATCTCCGCCTGCACCTGGGGACGCCGTCCGAGGTTGGCCAGTTGCGTCTGCCAGATCTGTCGAACCTGGAATTCCTCGCCCAGCAACAACATGGGTAGCTCGGCCGCCTGTTTGAGCGAAACCTTCTTGAATTCCCGCAGTGGGTGGGTATTGGGGATTACAAGCTGCAACTCGTCTTCGTACAACAGCAAGCCGTGTAGCCCCGGCTGGCGAGGGGGCAGGTAGCTGATGCCGATGTCCAGGCTGCCATTGAGCAGGCGCCGTTCGATCTCCAGGCCCGACAACTCGTAGATCTGTACCACCAGGTGCGGCTGTGCCTTGCGTACCCGGTCGAGCAGCTGGGGCACCAGGCTCGGGCGCACGGTCTGCAGTACACCAATGGCCAGGGTACGCAGCGACTGGCCCTTGAAGTTGCGCAAGGCCTCGCGTGCGCGCTGCAGGCCGTCGAGCAAGGGCAGGGCATGGTTGTACAGGGTATGCGCGGCCAGGGTCGGCAACAGGCGTTTGTTGCCGCGCTCGAACAGGCTGACATCCAGGCTGTGTTCGAGTTGGCGGATCTGTTGCGAGAGGGCCGGCTGCGACAACGACAGCCGCTCGGCAGCTCGGCCGACATGACCCTCTTCATACACCGCGACGAAATAACGCAGTTGGCGAAAATCCATAAGAAATACTTATCAAAAAAGCTGGAAAAACCAAATGGCCGTTAGCCTGCAAGAAGCCTAGTCTATCCCGTATTCACAAGGTTTACAGGGCCAGAAGGCGCGATGAACACCGTGTATGTGGATGGCGTTTACATAGGCAAGGCAAAAAACATCGGTTTGGGTCTTCTCACCGATATCGATAAGGAAGAGGTGGCAAGGCGGTTGTGGCTATGGCCACAGGGGCTGGGTAGCGACGAACACGGCGACCCACGCTTTCATACCGGCCCCGAGCGGGCATTGCACCACTACCCAGCCGAGCACTACGCCTGGTGGCGGCAACGTTATCCACAGATTGAATGGTGCGCGCCGGCCTTCGGCGAGAACCTCTCGACCCACGGCCTGTGCGAAGAGCAGGTGTGCCTGGGTGACCTGTTTCGCTGGGGCGGGGCGTTGTTGCAGATCAGCCAGCCCCGTTCACCCTGTTATCGCCTGAGCCATCGCTGGGGCCTGCCGAGCTTGCCCCGCCAGGCCCAGGACAGTGGTCGCTGCGGCTGGTTCTACCGGGTGCTCAAGCCTGGTTTTGTCAGCGCTGAAGAACCGTTTGAATTGATTCAACGCAGTTACCCGGGGCTGACCGTGGCCTGGGCACTGCGCACTTTTTACCGTGAACCTCTGGAGCATGCAGGTTTGAAAAAGCTGGTGGATTGTCCGGCCCTGTCTTCCCGCTGGCGCGATATTGCGATCAAGCGGCTGCGCACCGGTGTGGTCGAAGACTGGACCTCGCGTCTGCTCGGCCTGCCGCTGGAAGGGCTGCGCGCATGAACCTGTTCAACTTGCGGCGCCCGACGGCGGAACAGACCCAGCACAAGGTCGTGCCTGTGATACGGCCGGCGAGCGAAGACTTGTCTCGCGAGTGCCTGATGCCCGCCACCGAGCGTGCTCCCCAGGTGTTTGTCCGTGGCCAGGGCTCCTGGTTGTGGGACAGCGAAGGGCATGCCTACCTGGACTTCACCCAAGGCTGCGCGGTCAACAGCCTGGGCCATAGCCCCAGCGTGCTGGTCAAGGCGTTGAGTGGCCAGGCCCAGGCGCTGATCAATCCGGGGGCCGGTTTTCATAACCGAGGCTTGCTGACTCTGGTCAATCGTCTGTGCCAGAGTACCGGCAGCGACCAGGCCTACCTGCTCAACAGCGGCGCCGAAGCCTGTGAAGGGGCGATCAAGCTGGCGCGCAAATGGGGCCAGCTGCACCGCAACGGCGCCTATCACATCATCACCGCCAGCCAGAGCTGCCATGGCCGCAGCCTGGGGGCGCTGTCCGCTTCCGACCCGTCGCCGTGCAACCGTTGCGAACCGGGCCTGCCGGGTTTCAGCAAGGTGCCGTTCAACGACCTCGCCGCACTGCATGCCGCGGTCGACTCGCGCACTGTGGCGATCATGCTGGAACCGATCCAGGGGGAAGCCGGGGTGATTCCCGCCACGGCCGAGTATCTCAAAGGTGTCGAGCGCCTGTGCCGCGAGCTGGGCATCCTGTTGATCCTCGATGAGGTGCAGACCGGTGTTGGCCGCTGTGGCGCGCTGCTGGCCGAAGAAACCTACGGCGTGCGCGCCGACATCATCACCCTGGGCAAGGGCCTGGGTGGCGGCGTGCCGCTGGCTGCGTTGCTGGCCCGTGGCAGTGCCTGTTGCGCTGCAGCGGGCGAGCTGGAAGGTAGCCATCACGGCAATGCGCTGATGAGCGCCGCAGGCCTTGCCGTGCTGCAAACCGTGCTGGAACCGGGATTTTTCGAGCAGGTCCAGGATACCGGACGGCACCTGCGCGATGGCCTGAGCCGGCTGGCTGGTCGCTATGCCCAGAACCAGGTACGCGGACAGGGCCTGCTGTGGGCATTGCAACTGAGCGAAGACAACGCCGCGGAGCTGGTAAAGGCCGCCCTCCACGAAGGTTTGCTGCTCAATGCCCCGCAACCGGATGTATTGCGCTTCTCGCCTGCACTCACGGTGAGCAAGGGCAACATCGATGAAATGCTCCTGCGCCTCGCCCGGGCCTTTGCCCGCGTGCACTCGGCGCAGCAACACCAGCGGCGCGAAGCCACTGCCTGATTTCTCACGTTCTGTGAAGTAACCGAACCGTCTCGCGTTCCTGCGCATCGCCCCGGGCCTGAAGTTTTTGGCCTGGGGCGTTTTTTTATCCGCGTATGACGCGTTGAACCCCGGCGCAGCGCTACAGTCAGTTGTTGTACATCATTCAAGGAAGCTGCCACATGGACTTTATCCGCATCATCATCGCCATTCTCCTGCCCCCGCTTGGCGTGTTCCTGCAGGTCGGCTTCGGCGGTGCCTTCTGGCTCAACATTCTGCTGACGCTGCTGGGGTACATCCCGGGGATCGTGCATGCGGTGTACATCATCGCCAAGCGCTAAGGCCGTTCGCCAACGGTAACTCAGCTCTGCCACGACCTTGCGCCCTTCACCCATGTTGCACGCCAGGGCAAAGAAGCAAGCGGCGAGGGAGTAGCGGTCGCTGAGGTCGCTGGCGTCGAAATTCTCGACATCAAGTGCGATCGACTTCGAGCACCCTGCGGTAGAAGCGCCATTCCTCCTCCAGCGCATGCGCCAGGTTGGCCGCTGTACGAAATCCATGACGCTCCGACGGGTAGAAATGCCCTTCGGCATGAACACCGTTGGCCTTGAGCGCGGCCAGCATCGAGCGGGTCTGCTCGGGGACCACGACGGCATCCAGCTCACCCTGGAAGAAGATCACCGGCACCTTGATCTGCTCTGCATGCAGCAACGGTGTGCGTTGCCGGTAGCGCTCGGCATCCTCGAGCGGATCGCCGATCAGCCAGTCCAGGTAGTCGCCTTCGAACTTGTGCGTGGCCCGGGCCAGGGCCTGGGGATCGCTGACGCCATAGAGACTTGCGCCGGCCCGGAAGACATCATGGAACGCCAGCGCGCACAGGGTGGTGTAGCCACCGGCGCTCCCGCCGCGGATAAAGGCCTGGGTCGGGTCTATCAATTGGCGCTTGGCCAGGTGGTCGACCACCGCGCAGGCATCTTCGACATCAATTTCGCCCCAGCGCAGGTGCAGGGCCTGGCGGTAGTCGCGACCGTAGCCGCTGCTGCCCCGGTAGTTGAGGTCGGCCACGGCAAAGCCGCGTTGGGTCCAGTACTGGATGCGCGGGTCGAGTGCCGGGTAGCAGGCCGAGGTCGGGCCACCATGTATGAACACCACCAGCGGGGGACGGTCTGCAGAGTCGATGGCCGGGTAGAAGAAACCGTGGGCGATTCCATCGCCGCTGGCATAGCGCAGCGATTGCGGCTGGCTGATGCGCTCGGCTGGCAAGGGCGGTACGCCACCGGCCAATACCTGCACGTGGTGACTGTGGCGGTCGATGGCGATCACCGCCGGCGGGCTGATCGGCGAGGCGGCGATGGCGTAGAGATGGTCGTGGTCCAGGTCCAGGCAGCGCAGGCGGCTGTAGTCGACATCGACCGCTTGCAGCGTGCCGTCGGCATGGCACAGGCCCAGGTGACTGAAGCCGTCTTCGAACCAGGTGGCCAGGTAGCACTGCTCGCCCAGTGGCAGCCAGGTGCTGGCGCCCAGTTGCCAGGGTGCGGCGGCGTGATCGGCAGGTGCTGCTGGCAGTGCACGCCAACCCGTCGGAGTTTCGCCCCAGGGTTGCCAGAAGCCGTTGCGATCGGACAGGCAATGCAAGCGGCCGTCGCCGTCGAAACGAGGTTGCTGCAGGGATTGCGCCGGGCCGTGGCCGCCGGCGATGCACCGCGGCGGCGTCCATCGGCCATCACTCAGGCGCTCGCGGCAGAGCAAGCGGGTGGCGGTCCAGGGCTGCTCGGGGCGACTCCACTCGATCCAGGCCAGGCGTGTGCCATCGGGGCTCAGGGTGGGGGCGGCGTAGAAGTCCGCGCCCTCGGCCAGCACATCGCGCTGCCCGGCACCGATGGCCACCAGGCGATGCTCCACCTGATCGGCTGCGTGGGTTTCTTCCACGGCCAGCACACGCCCGTCGGCCCAGCGCAGGTCGCCATAGCGGCACTGTCCCTGGGTCAACGGCTGGGGCAGTCCACCGGCCAGGTCCTGGGTGTAAAGCTGTTGGTCGGCCTCGTTGACGAACGCCAGGCCGTCATCGCTCAGGCAGAAACTGCCGCCGCCGTATTCGTAGACTCGGCTGCGTACGCTGAAACCATCGGGTGTCAGGCAACGGGCCTGGCCATCGCGCCAGTGCCAGATCCTGCAGGCGCCATCGCGTGGACGAAACTCGTTCCAGAACAACCCCTGGGGGCCGACGCGCAACTCGGCGAAGTCGGTGCCGGCTGCCACCGCCTGCTCGGCACTGAATCGCTCAACCACGGGCGATGACACGGGAGTTGCGCTCATTGCGGAAGGTCAGCTCGTCGATGTTCAAGTGGGCGTGCTCAGCTTCCTCGCGCGCCTTGAGAATGATGCCGTGTTCGGCCGATTTGGCGCACACCGGGTCGGCGTTGCTGGCATCACCGGTGAGCATGAAGGCCTGGCAGCGACAGCCGCCGAAGTCCTTTTCCTTTTCGTCACACGAGCGGCACGGCTCGGGCATCCAGTCATAGCCGCGAAAGCGGTTGAAGCCGAACGAGTCGTACCAGATGTGCTGCATGCTGTGCTCGCGCACGTTGGGGAATTGCACCGGCAGCTGGCGTGCGCCGTGGCAGGGCAATGCCGTGCCGTCGGGTGTAACGGTGAGGAACACGCTGCCCCAGCCGTTCATGCAGGCTTTGGGACGTTCTTCGTAGTAGTCCGGGGTGACGAAGATCAGCTTGCACGGGTTGCCGGCGGCGGCGAGTTTTTCCCGGTATTCGTTGGTGATGCGCTCGGCGCGTTCGAGTTGCGCGCGGGTCGGCAGCAGGCCGACACGGTTCAGGTGCGCCCAGCCATAGAACTGACAGGTGGCGAGCTCGACAAAGTCGGCTTCAAGGGCAATGCACAGCTCGATGATGCGGTCGATCTTGTCGATATTGTGCCGGTGGGTGACGAAGTTCAGCACCATCGGATAGCCATGGGCTTTCACCGCCCGGGCCATCTCCAGCTTCTGCGCAAATGCCTTCTTCGAGCCGGCCAGCAGGTTGTTGACCTGCTCGTCGCTGGCCTGGAAGCTGATCTGGATGTGGTCCAGGCCGGCGTCTTTGAAGGCCGCGATCTTCTGCTCGGTGAGGCCGATGCCAGAGGTGATCAGGTTAGTGTAGTAGCCCAGGCGCCGACCTTCGCCGATCAGTTCGGCAAGGTCCTGGCGCACCAGTGGCTCGCCGCCGGAAAAGCCCAGCTGCGCTGCGCCCATCTCCCGGGCTTCGGCCATGACCTTGAACCATTGCTCGGTGCTCAGCTCCTGGCCCTGGGCGGCGAAGTCCAGCGGGTTGGAGCAGTAGGGGCACTGCAGCGGGCAGCGGTAGGTCAGCTCGGCGAGCAGCCACAGCGGCAGGCCGACCTCAGGCTTGGCCGGTACTTCACTCAAGGACGATCCAGTGTTCGGCACGGGCGACCTCCATGAATTGCTCGATGTCGTCACCGAGCTCGGGTACACCGGGAAACTGCTTGTCGAGTTCGGCAATGATCGCCGCCACATCACGCTGGCCGTCAATCAACCCACCTATCAGGGCCGCACTTTCGTTGAGCTTGATCATGCCCTCGGGGTAGAGCAGGACATGGGCCTTTTGTGCCGGCTCGTACTGGAAGCGGTAGCCCGGGCGCCATTTTGGGATTTGCGCGCGATCGAAACTCATAGGGCGATTCCTTTGTGCCAGACCCGTTCGCTGGTGACACTGTGATAGGGCGGGCGGTTCAGTTCGTAGGCCATGCTCATGGCGTCGAGCATGCTCCAGAGAATATCCAGCTTGAATTGCAGGATCTCCAGCATGCGCTGCTGGCCCTCAACTGTAGTGTAGTGCTGCAGGGTGATTGCCAGGCCGTGCTCCACATCGCGGCGCGCCTGGCCCAGGCGGGTACGGAAGTACTCGTAGCCGGCCGGGTCGATCCACGGGTAGTGCTGTGGCCAGCTGTCCAGGCGCGACTGGTGGATCTGCGGGGCGAACAGCTCGGTCAGTGAACTGCTGGCTGCCTCCTGCCAGCTGGCGCGGCGGGCGAAGTTGACATAGGCATCGACGGCAAAACGCACGCCGGGCAGTACCAGCTCCTGCGAGCGCAGCTGATCCGGGTCCAGGCCTACCGCCTGGCCCAGGCGCAGCCAGGCCTCGATGCCACCGTCTTCGCCGGGCGCGCCGTCATGGTCGAGCAGGCGCTGGATCCACTCGCGGCGGATTTCGCGGTCAGGGCAGTTGGCCAGGATCGCGGCATCCTTCATCGGGATGTTCACCTGGTAGTAGAACCGGTTGGCCACCCAGCCCTGGATCTGTTCGCGGCTGGCGCGGCCTTCATACATCGCCACATGGTAGGGATGATGGATGTGGTAGTAGGCACCCTTGGCACGCAGGGCCTGTTCGAATTCGGCGGGGGACAGCGCTTTGGCGTCGCTCATGTCGGCTCCTAGAGGGTGATGCTCATGCCGTCGAAGGCCACTTCGACGCCGCGCCGATCCAGTTCGGCGCGCTCGGCCGAGTCTTCATCGAGGATCGGGTTGGTGTTGTTGATGTGGATAAGTACCTTGCGCTGCGCAGGGAAGCCTTCCAGCACTTCGAGCATGCCACCCGGGCCGTTCTGGGCCAGGTGACCCATCTCCCGTCCGGTGCGGGTGCCGACACCGCGGCGCTGCATTTCATCATCTTCCCAGAGGGTGCCGTCGACCAGCAGGCAGTCGGCCTCGCGCATCATCTGCAGCAAGTTGTCGTCGACCTGGCCCAGGCCCGGGGCATAGAAGAGTTTGCCGCCGGTGCGCAGGTCCTCGACCATCAGCCCGAGGTTATCGCCCGGGTGCGGGTCGAAGCGGTGGGGCGAGTAGGGCGGGGCGGCGCTGCGCAGTGGAAAGGGGGTGAAACGCAGGTTGGGGCAGGCGTCGATGACGAAGCTGCCTTCAAGCTCGATACGGTTCCACTTCAGCCCGCCGTTCCAGTGGCTGAGCATGGTGAACAGGGGAAAACCGGTGGTCAGGTCCTGATGGACCATCTCGGTACACCAGACCTGGTGCGGGCAGCCTTCACGCAGGCTCAACAGGCCGGTGGTGTGGTCGATCTGGCTGTCGAGCAGGACGATGGCGTCGATACCGCTGTCGCGCAGGGCGCGGGCCGGCTGCATGGGCGCAAAAGCTTGCAGTTGTGCACGAATATCGGGCGATGCGTTGCACAGTACCCAGTGGACGCCGTCGTCAGAGAGGGCGATCGACGATTGGGTACGCGCGGTGGCGCGCAAGGTTGCGTCGCGAAAGCCCTTGCAGTTCACGCAGTTGCAGTTCCACTGCGGGAACCCGCCACCGGCGGCGGAACCTAGAATCTGGATGTACATGGCCACTCCTGCCGCGTCTTGAAATAAAAACGCCCCGGCTGACCGAGGCGTTGTACCGCAAGCAGACTCAGCGGCTTGCGAAATACATGGTCACTTCAAAGCCGATACGCAGGTCAGTGTAAGCAGGTTTGGTCCACATGGAATTACTCCTTCCGGATAGGTCTGGGGTTTGGCAGCTACTTACTTAGTCCACCCTCCGGGTGAGGGGTTCCAATAGCCGGGATTGCGCTATCTTACTAAAAAATACGGACTGAATGGTTAAACCTGAGATAAACGCTGTTACATGTTCGGTAATAATGGATCGGCCATCACCCAGTCTTCAGTGGCCGCAGGGCCATTGGCCAGGCACAGCCAACCGTGTGTGGCGCGCTGCAGGTCATCGACCAATTGCCGCAGCTGGTCTTCATGGATGCTGAGAATGGATGCCTGCAGATCCTCCAGGCGTACCCCCGGTCGCCCGGCCAGATGCGCCTGCCAGGCCCACTCGGCGACGTCGGCATTGCTCATCGAGGCTTCCTCCCATTGCTCGGCCAGCGCCTTGCGGGACTCGGCCGTGCAGGTCAGGCTCCCCGGCAACGTGGCGAGGAATTCCTCGATATGGGTGAGGATCTGTGCATGGCTGGCGCTGGGTGACTGCACGCCAAACACCAGTCCACTGCAGCCCTGAAGCTGCCGGTAGGCACTGAATACGGCATAACCCAATTGCAGCTCGACGCGCAGGCGCTGGTAGAACGGCCCCTGGATCTGCTGCGCCAGTAGCCGCGCGCACGCTTCATCGCTCGCCGGCAGTGCACAGAACAGCAGCAGGGCCTGTTCGCTGGCGGGCGGTGGCAGCCGCTGCCAGCGGCGAATGGGTTCGATGGCGACTGCACGCTGCGCACCGGGTTGTCCGGGAACGGCCTGCAACACGCGGTTGAGCGCCTGTTGGGCGGGTTCGTCGAAGCCTATGGCCATGGCCTGCCAGGTGGCGTGCAGCCATAGCGCATCCAGATCGCCCTGGCTCAGTGTGCAGGCGGGTAATGGGCCTTGGCTGGGACCTGCGAGCTGCTCGGGGAGTTGCTTGATCAAGGCACGGATCGGCATCGAATCAGGCTCAACGGTTGCTTCGGCGCGCCAACTTGCGGCAGAAGGCCGGGGCAGTATCTCCAGCAGCTCGTTGACCACCACGATGACGGCTACCGGCACCCCCGCGCAGCGCACCTGCCAGAACTCGCTCGCGGTATTGAACTGCAGTTCCACCGCCGCCCTTGCCGCACGCTCGCGCAGCGGTTGCAAGGCACGGTCGAGGACATGCCACAAACGATCGCGAAGGGCGGAGGTGAGCTGCCAGCGCAGGTACACCACGCCTTGCTGGCGCAGGGCGGGCAGTATCGGGCTCCAGGTCAACCCGACAGGTGCGGCACAGGCGTTGGTATCCAGGCTTTGTGGATTGAGCAAAGGTTCGCGGGCGGGCAATTGCCAGGCGTGTCGGCGCGTTGGTCGAGCGCCGAGCAGCAATGTGTCGAGCAAGCTGCGCAAGGCTGCCTGGCCTTGCTCGGTCAGTGCTGCAAAGGGTTGCGCGGTGCTGTCGCGGCGGGCGAGGTCGAGGGCTGTTGCTGCCTGGCTACGGCAACGTTGCAGCCCTGCATATTCCGCATTCAGCGCGGTCCAGTCGGCGCCACGCAAGAACCTCAGCCAGTCGAGCAGCAGTACCTGTGCCGGGTCGACAACAGCGGGATCGCTGAGCATCAGGCGCGTGTGCAGCAGCGCCTGGCCGGCAAAGCTGTACAGCGCTGAGCATTCAATGGCGTGTGCCCATCCACGTTCACGCAGTGCTGCGAGCAGCCCGCCGGGCCGGGTATCGGTGAGCCAGGTGGTGAGGAAGTCGATGGCCTGGTCTGCGCCTGCAGGCAATTGCTCGACCGCCTGCAGCAGCTCCAGTTGCGACCCGTTCAGCACCGGTTCCAGCGCATGCGCGGCAAGCGCGGGTGGGGGGTGCTGGGCAACCTTCGCCCCTACGGCAATCTGGCTCGCAATGCTGTTTGCCAGCGTTTGCAGCACGTCGAGACTTTGCGGGCCGCACAGGCTCAAGGTCATCTGGCCGGCCTGGTAGAAGCGCTGGTGAAAGCCCTGCAACGCCACCTGGAAATATGCACTGTGGATCGGCAGGCTGTAGCGGTTTCCCGCCTGGAAACCACTCAAGGGGTGGCGTTTGGAGACGGCCTGCAGCAGCGCGAATTGAGCCTGTGCCTGGGCATTGCGAGACCAGGCGATGAACTCGGCATGGATGACTTCGCGTTCGCGCGCCTGGGCCGCCCGTTCGAAGGAAGGCCGCGCGAGCATCTCGCACAAACGCTCAAGCCCACCGGCAAAGGCCGCCTGGGGCACTTCGAAGAAGTAATCGGTGGTGCGCTCGCGGGTGCTGGCATTGACCTGGCCGCCATGGCGCTGCACATAGCGCATAAGGCCATCGTCGAGGGGGAAGCGCTCGTTGCCGAGAAACAACAGGTGCTCGAGAAAGTGCGCGAGGCCGGCAAACGCGCGGGGGGCGTCATGACTGCCGGCCATGACCCGCACGGCCGCCGCGCAGCGCTTGAGCTGCGGCGCATGGCGCAGGGTGACCTGCAGGCCGTTGTCCAGGGTGAGGTGTCGAAGGGCGGTGGGCATGACGGTTCCGTTGTAGCACGAACCGTCATGCTAGCGGATTATCCGCGGCGCGGCGCGTAGAGCTCCGGACGCAGGTCGTGCAGGTACGGTGTGCTGGCGCGTCCTTCGTGTACCCGTTGCAGCTCGAGGTCGGCCTGCAGCAAGGCACTGTCGCGACCGGCCATGGCCAGGATGCTGCCGTCGGGGCCGATGATGCTGCTTTGCCCGCAATAGTGGATTTTGTCTTCGGCGCCACAGTAGTTGGCATAGACCAGGTAGCACTGGTTCTCGTAGGCACGGGCGCGTACGGTCACCTGGGCAATGAAGTCGTACGGCACCATGTTCGCCGTCGGCACCAGGATCAGCTCGGCACCGGCCAGGGCCAGGCGACGGGTATTTTCCGGGAATTCGATGTCATAGCAGATCAGCAGGCCCAGGCGCCAGCCGTTCAACTCCACCACCGGGAAGTGGTCGGGGCCGGGGCTGAACATCGCCCGGTCCAGGCCACCGAACAGGTGGGTCTTGCGGTAGTTGCACAGGCTGCTGCCGTGGGCGTCGATCAACTGTACGGCGTTGTATACCTGGCCATCGTCGGCAAGCTCGGGGTAGCCGTAGGCGATGGCGATGCGGTTGCTCTGGGCGATTTCTACCACGGCCATGGCCGAGGGCCCATCGTCGGCCTCGGCCAGGCGCGCCACTGCTTCACTGCCGATGTTGTAGCCGGTCAGGAACATCTCCGGGCAGACCAGCAGCTCGATGCCGCGAGCGGCGGCCAGCTGCGCCTGCTGGTGCAGGCGCTCGAGGTTTCCCGGTACATCCAGTGGCTGCGGAGCCCCTTGATACAGGCCGATGCGCATGGCGATTCTCCCTTCAGTCGGCCAGGGCGATGGGGCCGATCTCGTGGAACACATCGCCTGGGCCTGGGTTGTCCGGATGGGTATGCCCCCCGAAGTGAGTCATGATACCCCACACCGCATTGAGCGAGGTTTGCACCGCGCCCTCGACCCAGGCGGGGGTCCAGGACACATCGTCCCCGGCGATGAATATGCCGCGCTGCTCGGCGGGCATGTCCTGCTGCATGAAGTGGGCATACATGCGCTGGTTGTAGCGGTAGTGGCCGGGCAGGGCACCTTTGAAGGCACCGAGGAAATGCGGGTCGGCTTCCCAGGACACGGTGATCGGGTCGCCTATGATATGCCCGGCAATGTCGACTTTCGGGTAGATCTTCTTCAGGGCATCCAAGGCCAGCTTCACGCGTTTTTCCACCGGATGCGGGAGCATCTTCAGGGCATCGCTCATCCACGAGTACGACAGGCAGATGACCCCCGGTTTGTCGTCGCCGTTGTCGAACAGATACGTGCCGCGGGTGAGTCGGTCGGTGAGGGTCATGCTCATCAGGTCGCGGCCGGTTTCTGGGTCCTTGTCCTTCCAGAACGGCCGGTCGACCATCACGAAGGTTTTCGACGACTGCATATAGCGGGTGCGGTCCAGGGCCATCCACATCTTCTGCGAGAACAGTGATTCCTCGCATTCGATCTGGGTGGTCAACAACCAGCTCTGGCAGGTAGTGAGCACGGCGGCGTAGTGACGGGTGTCGCCCCAGTTGTCGGTGACCGCCAGGCGCCCATCGGCATCGCGGGCGATGCTCTTGACCCCCGGGCGCGGGGCGCCACGATGCAGCGAGCTGAGGCTGGTGCCTGCCGGCCAGTGGGCGCAGCGTTCGGGTACATGGCGCCAGATACCCAGGGGAACCTGCTCGACGCCGCCCACCACCAGGTGCTGGTGATCGTCGCAGTTGGTCATCACCACGCGGAAGATTTCCAGCATCGAGTTGGGGAAGTCCGAGTCCCAGCCGCCGGTGCCGAAGCCAACCTGGCCGAAGACTTCCCGGTGCAGGAAACTGAGCTTGGCAAAGGCCTTGGAGGTGGCGACGAAATCGTAGAAGGTGCGGTCGTCCCACAGTGGAACCAGTGTGTTCCACAACGCTTTGAGGCGCGCTACGTCACGCTCGCGAATGGCCTGCTGGATCTCGCCGAAGCGGGCACCGTCTTCAAGGGCATCGGCCCAGGCGTCGGCCACTTCCTGGAACAGTTTGGGCAGGTCGGCGAGCTTCTCGGCGTAGTGGGTCTGGCCTTCCAGGTCAATGACCGTGCTGCCCGAGGCCGGGGTCAGCGGGTTGGGGAAGGGTTTGGTTTCCAGCCCCAGCTTGTCCACATAGTGGTAGAACGCCGTGGACGATACCGGAAAGCGCATGCCGCCAAGCTCGGCGATGATCCCGTCGGTGCCTTCGAAAGCCTGGGAGCGCAGGCGTCCGCCCATCTTCGAGGCTTCGTACACCACAGGCTTGAGGCCCAGTTTCATCAGCTCGTAGGCGGCCACCAGGCCGGCGATACCGGCACCGACAATCGCCACTTCTTCGCCATGGCGTTCGGCCGGAATACTGCCCAGCCCGGCCGGGTGCTCGATCCAGTCGTCAAAGGCGAATGGAAAGTCCGGACCGAAGATGGTGATGGGTTGCTTGCCGTCGGCGGGGTGACGATTGTTCTTGTTCATGGGAGACCTTGCCAGGGCTGCGCGGGGTGCGGAGCTTGAGTATAGGAAAACGCTGGCGGCCAGTTTAGAGGGCGGGGATTACGTAATTAAGATGCAGAGTGTCGTCTATTTGATTTGTCTGAAGGCTAAATGACGAGCATGTATATCAAATAGACGAAATGTAGGAGCGGGCTTGCCCCGCGATAGCGATTTTTTCGCCACATCGCTATCGCGGGGCAAGCCCGCTCCTACAGGTGGCCGCGGTCGACTTTGCTGCTGAGGATGATCGAGGTGGTGGTCTTTTCCACGCCCTCGACGCTACCGATCTGGTCGAGCAACTGGTCGAGCTGCTCCGGGGAGTCGCTGCGCAGCCAGGCCACATAGTCGAATTCTCCGCTCACCGCACACAGCTGCTGGATCTGCCCCATGGCGCTCAGGCGGCGCACCACATCCTTGCCTGAGCGCGGCTGAACGGTGATGCCGACATAGGCCTGCAGGCCGCCATCAATCAAGCGCTGGCCCAGGCGCACGCCGTAGCCGCTGATGACCTTGGTCTTTTCCAGCCGAGCCAGGCGCGAGGTGACGGTAGTGCGGGCGATGCCCAGTTGGCGGGCGAGCATGGCGACGCTTTCGCGGGCGTTGATCTGCAACAGTGAGATCAGCTGGCGGTCGATTTCATCGAGGGCGACGGGGCGGCTGTCGGACATGGGCACTCTCTGGCACACGGGATAAGCGCGATAGCCTATCCACTCAACCTACCGCCCAGCAAGGCGCGAGCGTCAGTGGGCCTTGAAGCAATGCTCTGGCGCGGGGAAGCTGCCGTTGCGCACCGCCTGGGCGTAGCCGTCCAGCGCCTGGTTGATCTGCCCTTGCAGATCGGCAAAGCGCTTGACGAAGCGCGGTTGGTAATCGCTGAACAGCCCCAGCAGGTCTTCCGTCACCAGTACCTGGCCGTCACAGGCCGCAGAAGCGCCGATGCCGATGGTGGGAATCCTCAGCGCTTCACTCAGGTGGCGCGCCACAGGCTCGGCAATGCCTTCGAGTACTACCGAGAAAGCCCCGGCAGCTTGCATCGCCAGTGCATCCTTGCGCACTTTTGCGGCGCTGCTCTCATCGCGGCCCTGGGCCTTGAAACCGCCCAGGCTGTTGACCTGCTGGGGCATCAATCCGACATGGGCCATTACCGGGACTCCGCGGCGCACGAGAAAGGCCACCGTCTCGGCCATCTCTTCGCCGCCCTCGAGCTTGATGCCGTGGGCACCGGTTTCCCGCAGCACCCTCGATGCACTCAGGAAGGCTTGTTCGGGCGAGGCCTGATAGCTGCCAAACGGCAGGTCGATGACAACACAGGCCCGTTGTGAACCACGCATCACCGCCTGGCCATGGGCGATCATCATGTCCAGGGTTACGCCCAGGGTGCTGGGCATGCCGTACAGGACCATGCCGACGGAATCGCCGACAATGATCACGTCGGCCACCGCATCCACCCAGCGAGCCATCGGGGTGCTGTAGGCGGTCAGTGCCACCAGCGTACCGGCACCTTTGCGCTGCTCGATCGCAGGAATGCTCATTCGGGTTGCTTGCACATGGCTGCTCATGGGGCTCTCCAAAGGGGTTGTTCAACGAGTGCGGGCGCAGGCTAACATCGGCCTCTGTCGGCTCACTTGAGCAAAGGAGACAGGCAATGCTGCAAACGAGCCAATCCATCGAGGTACCGCCACTTCCGCAATTCGAGCAGTTGCCGGGGCCGGTGTACCGGCGCATGTTTGCCATTCCGGCAGGCCATCGGGTCGAGATGCACAGCCATCCCTGGGTGCAGTTCACCTACGCCAGTGCGGGCATCATGCAGGTACTGACCGAGCACCACAGTTACCTGCTGCCGCCGCAATGTGCGTTGTGGATTCCGGCCGGGGTCAAGCACACGGCCTACAGTGCGCAGGCTCTGGAGTTTCGAGGGTTGTACCTGGATGACTCGCTGCTTGAAGGCTATCAGCGCCCTTGTGGCGTGATGCAGGTGACACCGCTGGTGCGCGAGTTGATCGAGAAAGCCAGCCACTTCCCCGCCGACGATCCCGCCCACGGCCGGCAGGCGCGGCTGTTGCAGGTGCTGGTCGACGAACTGCGCGACTTGCCCGAAGCCCCGTTTGGCTTGCCCCTGCCCAGCGACCCGCGCCTGCGCCGGATCACTGAGGCGCTGCAGGCCAACCCTGCGGACAATCGCAGTATCGAAGACTGGGCGCAGTGCGCCGGTGCGTCGCGGCGTACGCTGGTGCGGCTGTTCCAGTCCCAGACACAGCTTTCGTTTCGCCAGTGGCGCCAGCGACTGCGCTTACTGGCGGCGTTGCCACTGTTGGCACAAGGCATGAGTGTCACAGACCTGGCCAATGAGCTGGGGTACGACTCGGTATCCGCCTTTATCGCCTTGTTCGCCCGCCATTATGGTGTGACCCCTGGTCTGTATGCTGCCCGGCTGGGTACAGGTCAGTTGGTTTGAATGAGTGCCTTCACCTCCGCCAGGGTCTTATAGGGGATGACGCTGCGCGGTATCCGTGAGGAAGCGGAGAGGTTATAGACAGCGAATCGCTCATCGACCACCGACGTGGCAACCAGCTCGAAGGACGGAAGAATGCGTGACGCGAAGTGTTGGTCCAGGCCGCAAGGAGAGCGCTCAATGCCCTGGCGCTCATAGAACCTTGGGAGGTTCTGGTTGAGGTCCACCCCGACCAGGAAGACCTTGCTGAAACCCGCATGGTAGGCGATCTGCAACGCCAGGTAAGCCACTGTGCGCGCATCGAAGAAACCGCGTGCCATGTTCTTGCTGAAGCCGGCTTTCTTTCTGCAGCCTGCAAGGGAGCGGTAGCGAATCAGCTGCGGATCTTTGCGCAACCACAGGTCTGCCAGTTTCGGCTTGGGCGCCTTCTTCAGGAAGTACACCTGCGCATGGGTATCTGCGTGTGTCGCGCGAAAATGATCTTCCCAGAGCGCCACCCGCTCACTTCGCCGAAGGGCTTCAGCAAATAGTTCGGGTTGCTGTATGGAAAAGTGCGTATCGGTGCAGGCATAGAAAAACGGCCGTATGGGTGTGTCGACGAACAGGGCTATGGCGCCGTTCATCGTGATCATGGGGACGTCGCTGAAATCCGCAATCGGAAAGTCCTTCGCCGACTGGCCCGAAGCAATGATGAACACCGCACCTGAGCGGATGTTCCGACAGTCCTCGAAGTTATGCACTGTGAACGCATCGTCGTGCGGGGGCGCTGTAGAAGGGCCCATACATCCAGTCCTTACGAAACGATCTTCGATCAAGAGATGGTTTGAACCTGCTAAAGCCCACAAAAAAATAGTAGCTTTTTTACTGAGGTGTAATGAATTGTTAAAAGGTTCGACCGTTTTTCACCGATAGCGGTTCCTTGTGGAATGCGACGCAGTAATTAGTGGCTTTGTAATGGCAGTTGCTGCGCGTAGAATCGCCGCCTTTGGGCTGAACCACACGGGAGAGCAGTTGGTGTTCAAAGGTCAGGTGTGGTGAGTACGATCGAATTCGACGTAGATGCCGTCTATTGCATTTCCCTCAAAGAGCGCCAGGACCGGCGTGAGCTGTTCAACCAGACCGTCGGCTGCCTGATTCGCAACCCGGTGACCTTTCACTTGGCCGAGCGCAGCGATGACCCGGTCAAGGGCTGTTATGAGTCGCACCAGGCGTTGGCCCGGCAAGCACTGGAACAAGGGTTGCAGCGGGTGCTGATTTTCGAGGATGACGTCAAGGCCTACACGCTCAAGGCGACCCCGGTACGCTGGATCAACCGCTTCATCCGCACACGCCAATTCGAGGCCCTGCACCTGGGCTACAGCATGGGCAAGACCTGGCTGACCTGGTTCCCTTACATCGCCCGTGGGCGGGTGGTGGCGCTTCACGCCTACATCCTGTCGCCCGAAGGCTGTCGGATCCTGGCCCAGACACCCTACGACGGTACCCCGGTGGATGTGGTGTTCAAGCAGCGGATCAAGCAGCACTGCGCGTTCCCGATGCTGTTTCGCCAGCATGCGGCTTCAGCTACCGGCAGCGATATCGAAAGTGTGGTTCGAAACGAGGATGCGTTCTGGGAGCGCAACTGGGAAAAACATCGCATTTCGCCGCTGAAGAACTTCTGGCGAACACTATTGCGAGTGCGTTTCTGAGGGAATCGAACTAGAGTCTGGACGTTGCCGACGCAAGGGATGCCGTGCGGGTTCCAATACTCTGGAGTCGAGATGAGTCAGGATAAGGCCTTTCGCGTTCTTCAATCAGTGAAAAACGTCGTGCTGAGCGCGCTGGCAGCGCTCAGCCTGTTGTTGGTGCCGCTGGTATGGGTGCCGTTGATTGTCGGGGATTGGCTATTGGAAAAGCTCAAGCGCACGGGGCCGCGACGCTGATACCGACATGAAAAAACCGCGCAATGCGCGGTTTTATTGGCGCTGGTTACTCTACAACCAGCGGCAGGTCGAGAGCCGGCCTGTCAGAACGTCATCTTGATCTGCAGTCCAACCGCTAGCGCGTTGCCTCGTTGCTTGCCGAAGAACGCCCCTGGCTCGATGTAGTACTGCAAGTCGGGACGCAGCAGTAGCCACGGTGTCACTTGCGCACCGTAGTTGAGTTCCAGCACTTGCTCGCCGCTATCGAGGCCAGTAACTACAGCAGAGTCCGCTGGGGTGGCTGCGCCAGCTTCCAGCACATCCCGCGTGCGTGGGTTGATGACGGCGCGGCCATAGCCAAAGGAAATGGAGTCTTGTGGGCGGTTGGCAAACGGCTTTTGTTTGACCAGGCCCAGCGAGTACCAGCGGCGCATTGGCGAGGTTGCGGCGTTACTGGTGGCCGCTTGCCCGAACAAGCGCAGGACACTGGCCGGGTCTTGCTCATCGCGCCAGATCGCCTGGTCGACCAGCAGGTAGGCGCCGGTACGGCCGCTGCTTTCTCCCGTGCTGCCAATCTTGGGGTAGTCGGATGTGTCGTAGTACCAGCCAACCTTGTACTGGCCATCGAGCAATGCACGGTTGTTGATGATCGCCTCCAGCGGCATGATGGCGCCCGTCGTACCGTTGCTGGGCATGGCGAAGGCTTTGGAGACGCGTGCGTTGTACTCGGGATTGACCTGGAACACGGCCGTTTGCAGCGTCAGCGACGGGTTGACGTCATAACGCAACTCGCCACCCCAATGTGCTGTCGGGTAGTTGCCCCAGCCGCTCCCGCTGGACATGGTCAGCGGATGCGCGCAAAAGCCGGCGCTGACAAAATTGGACAGGATCGGCATGCCGCCGAATTCGGTACCCATGACCATATAGCCGACCTTGGCGGACAGCACTGGCGAAAACAAATTGCGCTGATAACTCAACTCGGTCAGCCGGGTGTATTGGCCCCCATAGATTTCTTGCGCGGACATGCGGTTGCCAATCAGGTCTTCGGTGGCGCTGTGGCCGCGACGATCATTGACCAGCACTTGCACGCGCCCGGCATCTGGAATATCGAGCAGTTTGCTCAAGTCAAACTGCGCACCCAAACGTATTTGTTGTGCATAGCGAGTGCCGCGCTTGATACCGCCATGCAGGTTGGAAAGGGTTTCCGAGGTGTAGTCGCCCGTCAGCTTTATGCCTTGGTCTTCCAGCTTCTGGCGCTGGCCGCCCCAGCTACCGGTGAGTGTAGGTTGCGTCATCAGGTTGGCAGTGTCTGCCAGTGCGCAGGACAGTGGCAGAAGGCATAGGGGCAAACCGCTGCACAGGCTGCTGGTCAGCACGGCGCGGAGGGAGAGTGACATTTTGGGCAGGCTCCATGAGAAGTCTTTGCACAGTTCAGGCTTTGCGTGATGGGCTGACTGGCGGGAAAAAAAATCCCCGCGAGCGGGGATTTTCGTAGTGCACCAACCAGCGGTTACGGCTTGCTGCTGTCAGGCAACGCGTAAGCGATGACGTAATCGCCAACATCTGGCGAGTGGCTCATGCCGCCAGCGGAGATCACCACGTACTGCTTGCCGGTAGTGGGGGACTTGTAGATCAGCGGTGCAGCAACGGCACCCACTGGCAAGCGGGCCTTCCAGACTTCTTTGCCGGTTGCCGAATCGAGCGCACGCAGGTAGTAATCCTGGGTGCCGGCGAAGAACACCAGGCCGGATGCCGTCGAGGTGGGGCCGCCAAGGGTCGGCATTCCCAGCGGGATCTGCATGTGCGTCTTGATTCCCAGTGGGCCGGTATCCTGGACCGTGCCCAGTGGCACTTGCCACACCAGCTTCTGGGTGTTGAGGTCAATGGCGCTCATGCTGCCAAACGGTGGCGTGTTGCATGGCACGCCCAGGGGAGACTGGAGGATGTCGATCTTCACACCGCCATAGATACCCGCGACCTGCGGGCGAATAGTGCCCATGAAGCCAGGCACCTCGTCGGTCGACACTTTGTATTTGCGGGTGTTTTCCTTGGTCACCAACGACATGCGCAGCGGCATGCGCATGTCATTGACGAACATCATGCCGGTGTTTTCATCAATGGAAATACCACCCCAGTTCATGCCACCCAACAGCCCAGGCCATTCGATGTACGGCTTTTCAGTGGGCGGTGTGAACGGGCCGACGTACACCGAGTCCTTGAACATGATGCGGCAGTACAGTTGGTCGAAAGTGGACACGCCCCACATCGACTGCTCGGTCAGCGGGTCTGCGCCAATCACTGGCATGCCAGCCGAGTAAGGTTGGGTCGGTGACAGGTGTTCGCCTTCTGCAGCCGGTGAAGTGGGAACAGGACGCTCCTGAACTTCGGTGACTGGCTGGCCAGTGCGGCGGTCCAGCACAAAAATGTGGCCTGTCTTGGTGGTCTGGATCAGGACCGGAGTCTTGACCCCTTGTGCGTTTTTCATCTCGTAAAGCACGGGTTGCGAAGGTAGGTCGTAGTCCCATACGTCATGATGGACAGTCTGGAAAACCCACTTGGCCTTACCCGTCGATGCATCGACCGCGACAATCGCTGTACCGAATTTCTCTTTCACCTGGTTGCGGTCACCACCCCAATAGTCGGGTGGGCCATTGCCGGTAGGCAGGTAGACCAGGTTCAGTTCTTTGTCGTAGGTGGGAATGGTCCATACATTAGGTGTTTCAAGTGCGAACTGATGGTCGGCCGCCGCCGTGTCCGTACCCTCAGGCGCACCGACATCCCAGGCCCATACCAACGAGCCGGTCAGCACATCGAACGCACGCACGGCACCGGAAGGCTCGCCGGCCACGATGTCACGCACCCAGCCACCCACCACCGTGAGGTGGCCCATGACTACAGGTAGAGATGTGGGGTGGTAGCGCTTGCTGTCTTCCGTTGGCCCCATGCCTTTCTTGAGGTCAACGTAGCCCTCCTCGCCGAAGTTGGGGCAAAGGGTGCCGGTGTGGGCATCCAGGGCAAACAACCGGGCATCTACAGACGACACCAGGATGCGCTGGCGGCATTGCTGCTCGCTGGCGTGAGAGGCCTTTACCTCGGCGCTCAGGCTGTCGTCCCGGTCGATGTCGTAATAGCCCACGCCACGGCAGGTCACGTGCTCGGCGCTTTTGGCGTGAGGGTCGAACTTCCAGAGGGGTTTGCCGGTATCGCCATCAAGCGCGGTGATCAGGTTTTCTGGCGTGCACGAGTACAGGACATTGCCGATCTGCAAAGGCGTGTTCTCGTCGACACCTGCACCCGGGCCGGTGGTTCTGCGGCCGGTCCTGTAGGTCCAGGCAACTTGCAGGTCCTTGACGTTTTCCGGGGTGATTTGCGTGTAGGGAGCGAAGCGCGTTCCCGAGGCGTTGCGCCCGAAGAACTCCCAGTTATTCGGGGCTGTGGAGGTCGCGTCCGGGGCCGGCTGGCTACCTGCTGCGATCGGGTTCGAGATCCCGCCATGCGGGAAGAAGGCGGCGATGAACGTGGCGATCAATGCCAGGAGCACGGCAAACCCGGACCGGTTGGCGACCCGGCGTGTGCGCGAAGAGATAGTGGGCAGAGCAGCGCCAACCCACAGGCTCAGGGTCAGGATGATGGCTGGAACGACCAGGCGAGGCAGCAGTTGCCAATAGCTGAGCTGTCCTACTTCATAAAAGGCCCAGGCGCAGGTGGCAAGGAATATCAGGCAGGAAAGTACAATACTGGTTCGTTGGCGCAAGAACGCGAGTACCGCCAGCACTGCGTAGGCAAGTCCCGCCAGCAAGTAGTAACTTGAGCCACCCAGTGCCAGAAGCTTGGAGCCGCCGTAAATCAATGCCAGCGCTACACACATTACAAGTAGCGAAAAAATAAGTCGCCCGGCAGTGCTTAACGACCGCCTCCCAGCGTTGCAGCGATTGTGATCCGTCATAGTTGTATAAGCTCTGTTGGTGAGTACATGGCTGTTCCCTCAGGGCGCGCGCAACCAGGCCGAGGTGCGGGCCGCGGCAGGTTGTTGCGGGTAGTACGTACAGGAATTCGGTGCACGGCTTCGCCACTGGCAAAGTTCGCCATAAGCGTTAGTGCGATAGAGGGCATGCCATTAATCCTGGCTGTAGGTCAGCACGGTGTAGCTTTGTGATGGGTTAAAACAATGTTTAACGAAGTGGCGCGATCAAGTGATCGGTACAGGAACTTGGCGTTGTTTCAAGTTTAAGGCGTTGGACCGGTTGGATAAATCGAGCAGGTTGGAAAAGAGTATTTTTGAAATGGTAACAATTTGTGAGAGCCGGCCGGCTGCGATGCAGGCAAATCGCAAGAACGAAAAAGCCGCGCAGATGCGCGGCTTTTCGTATTTGGTGGGCCCACACGGACTTGAACCATTATGTGGTGCGTAAATTGTTCGTAAGGGTACTGTCCGTCCGGCCATGATGGCATAAATACTCAGTAAATACTGGGTAGTCCAGCCGTAAATTACTTATCTTTTCGTATTCTATAAATACAACCCAGGTGTTGTGTTTGTAGGCTCTGTACTATCCCAACCTTTAGAGATGCGCTGAGCAGACTCAGGGAGAGATTGACCTTGTGCAGTTGGCTCCCCTGCAACGTACCGAGCCGATCCTGGTCTCTGTTGGGATGGTTTTTGACTAGGCCCCATTAGGCTTCACTCGGAGCGCTTCTGGATCAGATTCAGCAGCAACTGGCCATCTGGCATAGGAGACATCGTGCGCAAGAAAACGACGTTCTTCTGCACCGCCCTCTTGATCTCCGCAGCTGAAATCGGCTTATCCAAGATGGTGAAATCCGTCAAACGCTGAAAATGGCACTCTTCGAGATAGCCGTGATGCTCACGCTTTTCAGTTTCGCCAGTACCTTGGCCGAAGGCGACGATCCCCTTGCCATTTTCGTACAAGAAGACCACATCACCTTTTTGTATACGGTCAATGTTGTACTTCCAAGGGGCATAAAAAGCTGCTGCGCTACCCTCGCTCAGCATACGGTCATGGTCTTCCAATGAATGACGTTTGTTCGTGTTCAGAAGGTGGAAGCTCGATGGTTCGAGTAGCTCGATGTCTACCGCCGCTTGCTCTTTGTCATCAAGCTTCAGAGCAGCCTTGGCAGCTTCAACCCCCTTCTCGAGCAGTTTCAGCATTGTCTCCTGGCGACTCAGGTCGAGCTGATCAGCCAAACCTTCGATGAAGGAGTAGAGCTCCTTGGGCATGCGGATAGATGCGGACGCCAGGTCATTCTTCGTCTTCGCGGCGTTTTCGATGAGCGCAATAATGTCGTTCATGGGATGGATCTCCTGTCAGATGAGGCGAAGCATCCCATGGTAAAAAAATAAAATCAATCTGTGCTTTTACAAAAAAGCAAAAAACGCATTAATGAAAATGCAACCTAGGTTTTCAGCTTTCATGGGCGCTAGAACACGCTCACCAGTGACCCTTCCATCGGACAAGTAATCCTGGGTGGAGCATAGGGCAGCCAATTGCTTCCTGTAGGTGTATATTCATACAGTTGTTCGCGTGCTATGCCCTGGGGTGGGTGCTATGCATAACGCTGGAAAGGTGCTTAGATTAATTTTAATGGCATGTAGCCACCAGCAAGGATGAGGATTCAACTTGGCCACTCTTACTGATAAAGAAATCGACGCCCTGAAAATCGAGAATTTCATTTTTCACGTGGTGCACCATCGCGCCGATGATCCGATACTTTTTGACGACACCCCCTTAAGCACCTTCGAGCCGTTCTTCATTGACCGCATCAAAGAAACCCTCAAGGGAAATAAGTTTTCTTTCGCTGAAATATCCCAAGTAAAGGCCAAGCTAAATAGTTGGGAAAAGGGCGAGTCGAATTTTGTCGATATCTCCAAAAGCTTGGCGCGGCAATTTCATCGCCTTGGCGATAAACGAATGAAGTCAGGCGTATTGATTGTAATTGGTTTAGTTACAGGCGCTAAAAAATTTTATTCCTTAATAAAGTATGACTCTGAAAAAGTTGTGACATTTGAAACCAAGGGTGCCCAGGCGATACTTCAAGCCGTCACCAACAATTTTACTGAATCACCAAAGGCGCTTCAGAAATCAGCCCTTATTGATTTGGATTCCAAAGACTCAGAAGTAGTGATCATTGATAAAATGAGTCGCTCGGGAATCAGTGACTTCTTCAAGGAATTTCTAGGAGTTGAGCGTCTACGGAACTCAAAGGAAATGACAGTAGATTTGGTTAAGGCAATCAAAAAAACTGTAAGGACACACCTGGGTGATTTGCCTCCTGCTATAACATCAAAAGTCGCTGAGAAAGTCGTTGAGATTGCAAAGAAACGTAAAGACTTTGAAGTCGATGAGTTTTTCACAGATTTTTTTGGCATCAATGGTCAGGATGAAATTCGGGCAACCTTCGACAAGGAATTGGAAGGCCTAAATTTGACTGGCGAGGTTTTCTCATATGATGAGGATGAGTTACCTACCAATGAGGCAAAGAAATACGTAACAAGTGAAGGCATAACCATCAATATGCCTGCACGGGCAAAGGGAAGCTTAACTATTGAAAATGGAAAGGATGAGACTGTCATTACTATTCGTACAAGTCGCTTGCGTGAATCATGAAGCATCTAGCGCTGGAGCTCCGCAGCTTCTTTGAGCGACTTTCAGCGTCGGGTGGTGCTGCGCAGGTCGAAACCGCAACTGTTCTTCGAATTGATGAAGTAAGCGTTACATCCTCCGACTTTGTTCGAGAATTGAAAGATCTTACCTTGCGTGTTGGTTCTGAGGGCATCGGAACAATAGAGCTTTTTGGAGAAGTTTCCGATAGCATAGAAATCCAAGATTTCGATTTAGCGGATGTGGAAAATGACAGACTAACAGTCATCCTGGAAAAGCCAGCGGGTGATGGCTGGTGTTATTTTCTCACCATTAAAGGTTTCGAAAATTGGCTGAGAACAAATCAATTTTCAACACAGAACTCACAGAAAAAGATGTGTGTGTGGGTTGCAGGAGAAACCTTTGAGTTTTCTACCCATCAGTTTCTAGTGAAAGAAATGGGTGGAGATAAAAATTTACCGACTGCCACTCAACATCCTGAAAAGCCTTGGAAGATGGTACGGGATCTTACCCACTCCCTTACCCCTCCGTCGCTTGAGCCATGGCTGCTAACTGCTGAGCCAATTGGTGAAAGCGAACCTTTTACAGCCTGGAAACGCGTGGCGGTGGAAAAGCTTTCATTTTGCTTGCCTGCTGAGATTCGCAAGGAAGATGATGAGACTCACGTAATATTCCGAGGTGGGCGCTCGCTTCCCATACCTATAGACAAGCCTATTAACTGGGCTGATATCAAGTTTGAAACACTTCACGACACCTGCCAGTGGATCTACTCTACCCCTAGGGAGTCTGAAACGAAATTTCAACTTTTCAACAACCACATTGCTATCAACTGGAGCAGTGGGACAACATGGCCATCTGGCTCAACGACGCTATTAAAAAATAGTCTCTCCGGGGCCAAGGAAGCGTTCGCCTTTCATCTCCAGGATCAAAGCAAAGAGGCTGTCAAAAGCCTGGGGGATCTGCGCAAGGGTTTGCAGGAAGAGGTTAATAAGACACAAACTGCGACAAGGGATTTAATATCAGCTCTCTGGCGTGATTTCGCGGTGGCGGGTATTGTCTTAGCTCTCAAGACTCCGATAGCGACTACAGGCGTAGCCGATACAGCAACCACTATTCTGTATCTCGGCGTTTCTGCGCTTCTCATATTGAGCATAGCTATCAACACTCTATCCACCTTGCGTTTTAACAGCCTTGCTGACAGCAGTCGAGAAGGATGGCGGAAGAAGATCTACAACTTCATGTCTGCGGACGACTGGAAGCGTTTGGTTGAAAAACCTATATCCTCCGGACGTACAGTTTACTGGCTTGCTTGGACTGTGTGTTTCTGTCTGTACGCAGCGATTGTCCATTACTTCCTATCACTTGCGGCACCTAGCTTTGTAGCGAATTACATCGACTATTATTTTTTCTGCGCGTGGAACTACATTACAACCTTTTTTTCATAAAGCTATAATATAACTACGGTTGGCTTTTTATGGTTGCAGGCTGAGGTAGGAGTTGTAGTCACCTTTGTCTGTCTTCCGTTGCTCAGCGTAATGTCCCCAGATAGGGTCATTAAGCCTAAAAATGACGGTTAATGTGCCGTATTGGGGACATTAAATTTGCATCTCAGAGCACCCTACCACTAGGTCTCGACTCTAGTTGGCAGTTAACTTTCTGATTCGCTGGGCTCTTGGCGAGCCCAGCGCAAGCTAGCTATCGACATGAATTGCCTAATAGCCAGCGCTCCACGTTCATTTCTGGCTTTCGACCCAGGCAAGGTCAGCGCTGCCTCTACCTTGGCACGACTCGCTTCGTACATTGCAAATGCGTTGAACTCAGAATCAAGCAGCACCAAAAGCACAATATCGAAGGGCTGTCGTAGATCAATTGCACCCATACGGCCTGTAATCTTTAGCGGGTTCAGGATACAGCGGCCCTTGATCTGGATTCTCGCGACGCCATCTTCCAGCGTCTCTGTAGCGTCGTAACCTGCTTGCCTTGCTGGATGTAGTGACAGCCCGAGTCTAGTAGCAGCTTCGTACTCTGCCACCTCGCCGGTCACGCCCAGCGGCTTGCCGGTGAGGCGATAGAATCTACGCGCGAGCACCTTGGCTTCTTTCAGGATCTCTAGGATTTCATCCTGTATTAATGCAGCCTGGTGAGGTTCCTGGCCATGACTGAGTTCAGTCATCTGCAAATGCCTCGAGCGCAGCGAGCAGCTTGGCTAGCTCAGTCAGGTTGGCTGCAGTCACGATGTCATATTCTCCTCGACTACTCAGCCGATACACCTCTCGTGCCTTTTTAACGCGCTCGAGAAGAGGGACGACGATGCCTGATGCCCGCTCTAGGAAGTCATTAATGTCCGCACGTGTTTGGGGAATTTTATAACCCTTAACGGCGCTAGAGATAATTACCCCCGCGTCGCGAAGTTTTGCAACGCCACTGGAGCGAATTCTCTGGTCGTTGACCTCTCCGAAGCCACTATCTTTGAGGTGGGCAATGATCTCTGCAGTTGGCACGTAGTCTTTGGTGACGAATTCGCTCTGAAATCTCAAGAATCGTAAAATGCTTAGCTGCAGGTGCTCATTCTCATCAGGATGCTCCTCAACGCGCTCGCTAAAATGGTCTGCTTGGCGTAAAGCTTCCTGGTGTATTTGATAGTCTGCATATCCAGCCTCATTCGTTGGTGGCGGCAGAAGAGACTGGTACTTGGATGGCCACTCCAGCATTCCAAGAGTCAGGCTGCGGAGGATCTTCTTATAGGCAAGAACTGCTTCTTCCGATGCTTTCTCCTCGTAAATCTGAGCCACTGAGCCAGCAAAAAAATCTGCGACCTGAACCAAAACGTTGTCCTTACTGGCTATCGTCTGGAAGGCATCCTTATCGCCAAAGAGGTCGTCCACGAATCGTTCTGCAACGTAGCTTTTGAGGCTCTCCTGAAATTCCTGGCCACCATGCTCGTCTACGATCATCTGGAGGTCAGGGTATGCGCGGAACAAACGTTCATAGAGCAACCCGTTCACGTATTTTATGAACGAGGTTTTGATACGGAGGCCGCCGTCTTTGTGAATTCGGGACTTATCAACGACGGTGAAATAGAGCTTGAAAGGCAGCTCAGCTAGCTCGTTGAGGATTCGGGCACGGCGATCTGAATCCTTCGGCTTTAGATTGCTGGATTTGATCTCACCTTTTTGAAAATGACGCATGCGGAGTGCTTCAGCTTGGGCATAAGCAGCTTCCAGATCTTTCTCTGCCACCAGAATGGAGCACACGATGAAGAAGCCCGAGCTTCCTCCCTTTGACATATCAAGGTCGGAATTCCCGGACTCATCCACGAAAGCATATGTTCTGTCCATGAGCTTGCTCCATCAACAACGTACTGAGCGCGGTGGGTCGTCCAATGGCAAGGTGGCGAACTCAGTTCGTCGCAGTGGTAGTGCCTGGAGCGGGGCCTTCGCTGAACGTGTAGTTAATGACCACGTCATTACGAATCAAAACGTCGAGAGTTTTCTGAGAGCCCGTAGTCGTCACCTTCATGGTGACCACGTAGCTTTGGGCATGGGCTGAGCCATTGGTGTAGGTGTAGATCCACTTTTCGTCAGTCTCGCTGACAGCACTCTTGGCGTAGGGCTCACCAAACAGGGACTTCAACTCAGTAGTCGTCGTTTTGCCTTTGGTGATGCTCGCTACACTGGCCGACGGAAAGTCTCGTCCTGCGGTGTAGTGGGACGTAGCGCAACCGCCTAGTGCGACACAGATACCCATTACTGCGATGAACTTTTTCATATCCTTCCTTGATCGTAGAAAGCTCCAAATCTAGCCGGCATCGAGGCTAAAATCCATCACCAAGGTGATCAGCTATTCTCGTGCATTCGCAGATAACGCTTTGCACATGTAGCAAGCCGAGCCAGGGCAAAGCCCCCTGAACTGCTCCGTTTGAGAAATCAGAGGTGGCGCTGAGCCTCGTTGATTTACTGCATAGCCCTGTTGCTCAAAAAAGCCTGACGCAGTGGTTGTCAGCAAATGAAATCGAGCGATTCCCTGCTCGGAAGCTATTGCTTCAATGGCTCGAAGCACTTCAGCCCCAACCCCTTTCGATCTGTACGCCGGCTCTACGACCATGGAGCGCAGCAACCCGTCCGTACCATGCGTTTCGAATCCTCCCCATGCGACCGTCTCACCGTCCAGTGTGAGCTCAAAAAAGGTTCGGCCCGAAAGATCAATATCGTCTGATGGAAGGTCAGCAGATTTCAGTGCATCGCGAAAGCGCTGCCATTGCCCTCCGGCTATTTCCGTTGCCTGGATAATCATCTCCCTCTCCATCCTTTCATCTCCTGTGTGCCGCTTTGCATGGACTGTTACAGCTCAAGCCGAAGCAGAAGTCATCATATTCGCTTTACCGAATATTCGCCAAAGCGTATATTCGATTTTCCATATACATCGAGTTCAACCATGAGCCCTGCTATCAAAGTGCTTTTCGTGTGCGTTGCCAACTCAGCCCGTTCCCTGCTTGCAGAGGCTTTGCTGCGGCACACCGACCCGCGCTTTGAGGCCTTCAGCGCAGGAGCCGAACCGTCTGAGGTTGATCTGCGCACGACTCAGGCATTGGAGGCAGTTGGAGTCGATGCAACGGGCCTGCGCAGCAAGGCCATCAGCGAGTTTCAAGCTGATCGATTCGATTACGTAATCACTCTTTGTGATAAATCCGCAAGCGAGTGCCTTCCAATGCCCAGTGCAGGTGAAGTCATTGCCTGGGATTTCCCCGACCCAGTAACTAGCGATGATCCTGGCGCATTTCGCCATACGCTCCACGACATCCACGAGCGCATCAAGCTCTTCGTTTTGGTCAAAACCAAACACCTGGAGGATCTATGACAGAACCCATGAACCCCACCACCTTATTCAAGTGCCTGGCTGATGACACTCGAGCAAAAATTTCGCTGCTTGTCGTGAGTGAAGGTGAGCTGTGTGTGTGCGAGCTAACGGCAGCACTCGACCTGAGTCAGCCGAAGATTTCTCGTCATTTGGCGCTGCTGCGCTCTGCCGGTTTGCTGTTGGATCGTCGCCAAGGCCAATGGGTGTACTACCGACTGAATCCTGATTTGCCCGCGTGGGTGACTGCAGTTTTGAAGGAAGTGGTAGACGCCAATCAGCAATGGCTGGAAACCGAGGCTAAGCGCCTCTGCGGCATGAACGACCGTCCGATCAACCAAGCCGTGTGTAGCTGATTCACGCCCAACCGGATTAATGAAATGCTGATTGCCGTATTGATCTTTATCGTCACCATCGTCCTTGTCATCTGGCAACCCAAGGGGCTTGGAGTTGGCTGGAGTGCGATGTTTGGTGCCATCGTGGCGTTGCTGGCAGGTGTCGTTACCCTTGCCGACATACCAGAGGTTTGGCGCATAGTCTGGAACGCTACCGGAACGTTCATCGCGGTCATTATTATTAGTCTGTTGCTTGATGAGGCAGGCTTTTTCAAATGGGCTGCGCTGCATGTGGCCCGATGGGGAGGCGGGAGCACCCGCAAGCTGTTCGCATTTATCGTCCTGCTGGGCGCAGCGGTGTCGGCCCTGTTCGCCAATGACGGAGCAGCATTGATCCTCACACCCATTGTGATCGCGATGTTGCTGGCGTTGCGTTTTTCTCCCGCGGCTACGTTGGCATTCGTCATGGCAGCCGGTTTTATCGCCGATACGGCGAGCTTACCGCTGGTGGTTTCCAACCTGGTCAACATCGTTTCTGCCGACTACTTCGATATAGGCTTCAACGAATATGCATCGATCATGGTGCCGGTAAACATCGTCAGCGTGGCAGCGACGTTAGCCATGCTGTTGTGGTTTTTCCGCAAGGATTTACCAAAGACCTATGACCTCAACCAACTGGACAATCCGGACGAGGCAATCCACGACCGGGCCACTTTCGTAGCCGGCTGGTGGGTGTTGGCACTTCTCCTGATCGGCTTCTTTGCCATTGAGCCATTGGGTGTGCCAATCAGCGCCATTGCAGCGGTCTGTGCATTCATTCTTTACGTCATCGCGGCTCGTGGTCACGCCATCAATACAAGCAAAGTGCTCAAAGAGGCGCCATGGCAGGTGGTGATTTTTTCTTTGGGTATGTACCTGGTTGTTTATGGCCTGAAGAACGCCGGCCTGACCGACCACATCGCGCAGATCCTGAACGTGTTCGCCGGTTATGGCGTTTGGGGCGCGTCCCTTGGTACAGGGCTGCTGACAGCGTTGCTGTCTTCGATCATGAACAACATGCCCACCGTTCTGGTAGGCGCCTTATCCATTCATGCCGCCGAAGTCGATGGTGTTGTCCAGCAAGCGATGGTTTACGCCAACATCATCGGCTGCGACCTGGGCCCGAAGATCACCCCAATTGGGAGCTTGGCAACTCTGTTGTGGCTGCACGTGCTCGCCCGGAAAAATATAACGATCAGCTGGGGTTACTACTTCAAGACCGGGATCATGCTGACCGTGCCCATCCTCGTCGCCACATTGTCCGCCCTGGCACTGCGCCTCAGTTTTTGAATCAAGGAATCGTCTGATGAAAGTCTTGTTCATGTGCACCCACAACAGCTGCCGCAGCATTCTGTCAGAGGCGCTTTTCAACCACTTGGCGCCCGAGGGTGTAGAAGCCGTCAGTTCAGGAAGCTTTCCCAGTGGCCGGGTGAATCAACGGGCATTGCAAACGCTGGAGGCGGCGGGTACCTCCACTGCGGGCTTGAGCAGCAAGGCTTCGGATGCTTTTGAAGGCTCGCCTCCAGATATCGTGATCACTGTCTGTGACCGGGCAGCGGGTGAGGCATGCCCAATCTTCTTTGGGCCAGCTTTGAAGGCGCATTGGGGGCTGGCCGACCCGTCTGACGCTAGCGGGTCGGAAGCCGAGATCACCGCAGCGTTTGAAACCACACTCGCCAAAATTCACGAGCGCGTGAGCGCATTTCTTGCGCTGCCACTGAAGACCATCAGCGCTGAACAGTTGAAAGCTGAACTGAATCGCATCGGTTCGCTTTAAAGATCAACCGAGGCGGTGCCCAACCTGGCGCCGCCGTAGGAGTTTTTATGCAAGATACATTGCCGAACGTACACGCCGACCTGATCGACATTCCTTCGCTGGAGCAACTGTCGCCTCGTACGCCTTCGCTCCATAAACCTCGCATTCTTCTGCTGTATGGATCAACGCGAGAGCGCTCATTCAGCCGGTTAGTCACGCAAGAGGCGGCACGCCTGCTGAATGAGTTTGGTGCTGAAACCAAGATCTTTGACCCATCGGGTCTGCCGCTTCCGGATGACGCACCCGATACACATCCCAAGGTCGCTGAGCTGCGCGAGCTGATGCAATGGTCTGAGGGACAGGTGTGGTGCTCCCCTGAGCGTCACGGCTCCATGAGTGCAGTATTCAAAGCCCAAATTGACTGGGTTCCGCTGGCGATAGGTGCTGTACGACCTACGCAAGGCAAAACCCTTGCTGTGATGCAGGTCTGTGGCGGCTCCCAATCCTTCAACGTGGTTAACCAACTGCGGGTACTTGGACGGTGGATGCGGATGTTTACCATCCCTAACCAATCTTCGGTGGCAAAGGCGTTCACCGAGTTCGATGAAGCAGGCCGTATGAAACCCTCCTCATACTACGACCGTCTCGTGGACGTGATGGAAGAACTGATGAAGTTCACCCTGCTGTTGCGGGATCGCCAGGATTATTTGGTTGATCGGTACTCCGAGCGTAAAGAGTCCGCCGAAGAGCTGTCCAAACGCGTCAACCAGCGCTCCATCTAACGTCAGCACGAGGAAGCGATATGAGCCAGATCACGATCTACCACAACCCCGAATGCGGCACCTCTCGCAATACCTTGGAGTTGATTCGTAACAGCCGAGAAGAGCCGACGGTTATCGAGTACCTGAAGACCCCGCCTGATCGCACCACACTTGTCAGGCTCATCGGGGATATGGGTATCGGGGTGCGGGCTCTTTTGCGTATCAAAGGAACTCCGTACGAAGAGCTGGGATTGGGTGATGCATCGCTGACGGACGAACAGCTCATCGATGCCATGATGGCTCACCCTGTCCTGATTAATCGCCCCATCGTTGTGACGCCGTTGGGCACACGCTTGTGTCGCCCGTCAGAGGCAGTCCTAGACCTGCTACCACAAGAGCAGCGTGGAAGCTTTGTCAAAGAGGACGGCAAAGTCGTAATTGATGAGCATGGTCGCAGGATTTGATCCCACCCGAAGTACGTGGGCCTGGAGTGCCATTCGCACTCCACTTAGCCACCGTTTGAATTCGAACTGACCAGCAATTGCATCTCGTTTGACCTGCTCGCCTTGTCACGATGATAGCAACGAGCGGCCAATAGCAGATCCTGGTCATCCTGTTCCGCCCTTCCTCCAATTTGAAGCCTCAGTTTCAGCAAAGAGCCGTTTATGAGCTTTCCGTTAAACGGTGATTGCATAGGTATAGGGGGTATACCTATGATGCGTGTATGCACAGTTAAAGGGGGTTCTCTCATGGGCCATATAGCTTCAAACAAAGACGATCTTCTCAAGCGCGTGAAACGCATCGCGGGGCAAATCCAAGCCGTTGAGCGTGCACTGGAGTCGGATGCCGATTGCGCGAAAACATTGCATCTCGTAGCTGCCACACGAGGAGCCATCAACGGCTTGATGGACGAAATTATTGAGGATCACGCCAGAGAGCATGTAGCGAACCCATCACTCAGTGATGAAGAGCGCAATAAGGGTGTCGAAGAGCTTCTTGAAGCCATTCGCCGCTATTCCAAGTGAAGAATCCAGGTACATGTCCATGAGTAGCAGCCCCAATATCGAGATTAACCACGTACATGACCACGTGTTCCTTGGGTCAGCGCACGAAGAAAATGCCAAGCGTACCCTCTGGGTTGTAGCGCTCACGGTGGTGATGATGGTTGGCGAAATCACCGCCGGCTATATCACTGGCTCCATGGCTTTACTTGCCGATGGCTTTCACATGGCGACACATGCAGGTGCTTTGGGCATTGCTGCGGCTGCTTACGGATACGCAAAACGCCACGCTTCCAGCAAGCGTTACAGCTTTGGTACGGGAAAGGTTGGAGACCTGGGTGGGTTTGCGTCGGCGCTCATTCTCGGCATTGTGTCCTTGGTAATCGCCGTAGAGTCGGTCATGCGTCTTTTGCAGCCTACAGAGGTTCAGTTCGGAACCGCTACGATCATCGCAATTGTAGGTTTGATCGTTAACATTGTAAGCGCGCTTTTGCTGGGCCATGGTCATAGTCATGGGCATGATCATCATGGGCATGGGCATGGGCATCACGGAAACGATAACAACCTGAAATCAGCTTACGTCCATGTAATAGCGGACGCTCTGACCTCCGTCCTGGCAATTGCTGCACTGCTAGCTGGCCGGTATCTCGGATGGGTATGGCTGGATCCGGTAATGGGCATTGTCGGGGCCATCGTTATTGCGCGTTGGGCATGGAGCTTGATGGGTGTGACCTCTGCTGTACTGCTGGATCAAACTGATGAGCACGTTGCAGAGGAAATTCGAGAGCTGGTTGAGAAGCCAGGTGATGCAACCATTACAGATCTGCATGTCTGGCGGGTCGGGCCAGAAGCGCATGCGGCTATCGTAAGCGTGCTTGGCAAAGCCACTGCGAACGCTGAAAGCATTCGTGAACGACTCAAGCCTGTTCACGAAGTAAGCCACCTAACGGTCGAGTTTCGACCTGTCTGATCCACCATCTTCCTACCATTGATTTCATAGGAACCCCAATGCCACCAGGGAAGCGTGAGCTAGCGCGCATCGAACGCCGGTTAATTGCCACGCTCACCGAAGCGTGCGAAACAGCAAAAGATGAGATCGAAGGCTTTACCTGGCTCACCCATACCGCTGACCTGAATGCCCTGACTGAAACCTTGAAAGTAATTTGGGTGTTCGAAACGCTGGCTGATAGGAAGCTCGCCCAAATTCACGCGAAGGCGCGCATTGTTGAGTTAACTACCACCGCGTTGAAGGAGGCCAACATCAGCTTGAACCTGTCAGACCGCTACGTCCGATTTGACTCTGAGGAAGAGTGCCAGCGTAGCCATGGTGGCGACTGGAAACATCGTCTGGCTCAACCAGGCGCGCTCAAAGGTAACTGACAATGGCTAAAGAAATCGAAAATCCCTGTATCTCGGTTTGCCAGCTGAGTGGTGATCTGTGTGTGAGTTGCGGGCGAAGTAAGGATGACATCAGAAAGTGGAAACGCATGAAGCGGCCTGAAAAAATGGCCGCTGTGCAAAGGGCGAACGTGCGATTGAACGGTCTGAAGAACGCGCACGGCTAGTCACTTGCATTCGATGACCGTTGCGGATCGTTCTCCCCGAGATGTGGCCAAGCAAGAACAAGGCAATCCACTACCACAGCCGGATAGCCGCGACGTACATCGGCACCTACTGTGATACGACCTCAAGCTGGGGGAACAGAATAGGTTCCAACGGAGGGGTGGCTTGGCAGAGCCCGAGTCGCCAGTAGCCGACGTCGTGCCATTTCCCTAGCTTGAAGCCTACCTCTGGATATGTCCCGATATGGATGAACCCCAGAGACTCGTGCAGACCCACACTGCCCTCGTTGGGCTGCGCAATTCCGGCGTAAGCTGCTCGAAACCTCTGCCTTTCAAGAATCGGAAGCAAAGCCTCATAGAGTTCACGGCCAACGCCCTGACGGCGAGCCGATTCGGCTATGTACACCGTCACGTCCACGGCCCATCGATAGGCCGGACGGGCTCGATGTTGGCTTGCGTACGCATAGCCTCTGATCTCCCCGCCTTCTTCGGCCACCAAGTAAGGATATGTCTGAAGCGTTGTCGCTATTCGCTGAGCGATTTCCTCAGTGCTTGGCGGAATCTCCTCGAACGAGATGGCCGTTGTTGAAACGATGGAGGCGTAAATGCGCTGGATGGCTACAGCATCAACCACCAATGCCGTACGGATTTCCAAAGCCATGTAAGTCGTCCCTGATTCGAAAGTTGAACATTACCCGTTTTTAGATCAGCCCTGGACATGTTCGAAATATGAAGATGTTATAAGCGCTGCCATTCGCCTAAGTAGTTCAACTAGGGCCTCTACATCGATCTGACTGATACGACCTCGACATATTTGTACTTCTTTCTGGCAGCTTTCACAGCCTCTTGCTCGGCAAGCAACGAGCTCAACGTATCAGCCTCGTGAGTCACCTCGATCATTTTCCCCTCAAACTCGTTCCCAACCCGGAGTGTGACTCGCAGTCTGGGCGTAAACGCTTTTGCTGCTCTCTTCTTGACTAGGGGAGCTACTACCGGCGTTGTAGGCACAACGTCTAGCAAAGACTCCTGTACTTGAGGAGCAGCCACCTGATGTTCGGGCTGAGCCGTACCAAACAGGGCGTGTCGCATTTCTTCTTCAGTTAAATCAGGGTTCATAGACATCTCAAAGGCGCGGCAATTAGCTCGACAATTCTACTAGGATGGCTGCTCCAGTGCGTCCTCTGGGAGCATGTGTGACTCACGCGGTGCTCGATCTACATTCCCAGATCAATCTCAAGCCTTACACCCTTCAAGCTGGGCGGCAGCTTTCCGACTGGCATGGCCTGCAACAACTTGTCGGCAAGATGCTCCGCGTGAGCGGAATAGATCGCGATTCTGTCTGACTCAACCGGCCTGTAAGGTACCACCGCGCCCACATGAGTTTGGACATCTCTCAGTATGCTCAGCACCTCATCGCCAACGTGCTCGGCGTCCAGATACTCGACCGTTGCTCGGGCGGAAGGCCCTGCTTCTACCCATAAGCCGACCACGAATTGATGCAATTCTGTGGGGCCAAGATGGCTCAGGGCAGTCTTCCACAGCAAACCTTCTTGGGACATTTTCAGCCTGGCGCTGGTCATTCAAAGATCACGGCTGTTCGGGCTTGGTTGTTTTCAGATACCTACGAACAGTCGCTTCTGAAAGCCCCAACTTTTCCGCGATCTCAGCGACAGGCATTCCCGACTGCTTCAATCGATTGGCCTCAATGGCATTAATAGCCGCCTCCGGACGAACTGGTCGACCAGGACGTGGCTTCCCAACCCGAGCCTGCGACTCAATCTCAAGGTCAATCCCTGCCTTTCTGATCCTTGCCAGCTGCTTCGAAAGACGTTTTTGACCTTCTTTGAATGATTCGTGATTTTGCATGGAGGTCGCCATAAGCAGGAGCGTAGCCGGATCGAGGCCTAGGATTCCGGCGAGCTTCACCAAGACATCGAGTCCGATACTTACTTCCCCCCGCTCTATCCGGCTGAAATGAGAGCGCCCGAGATTGTTGATGTCCTCTTGGGACAAACCTTGGCCTCTGCGAATCCCGCGAACCACGACAGCCAGTGCTTCTGCCGCATCCATCGGTTTTTTCCCCAATCAAATCTGAGGATAAAGCCACACTCGGAAGCGCCATAACACGCCCAATTAGGTTCATTATGATTGCCTTCGGGCTTGTGTAGAGGTTTAATGGCTTTGCCCATGCGCCTCGGCCTAGGGAACGGAGCGCTGTTGTGGATCAGCCAAGCCGTCGTGAGCAGTAGGTAGCGAGGGTTGGAATTGTCAATTTGATGGTAATTACTGAGGGGATGCCTTATGGCTAGCGTCGTAGAACCCGATTTTATGAAAGGGCCACGGACGCCCCGAGAGGGCTTGTCTGGCAGCTCAGAAGCACGAGCCTTGGTGAGCCAGCGTTTCCCCCAAAAGCCATACTGCTTGATTCGGGACTGGACAATATTTCACATCGAAGTCACCCCCGCAGAGCTCTCCAAGGTTCATGCAACGGGCCAGCTCCCGATGGTCGTGTTTGCTCACAGCGTGGCCGAGGACAGCCAGGGCCGTTTCGAGCGTGGCGATTGGGTTCGTTCGACCATGTGCACCAGCCTCAACGAAGGTGTTCTGTTCGAAACCAGAAACACCGTTTACGCCTTAATTGGCCCTGGTCACGAACAGCCCGCAACCCTGAAGGACGTTTTCTCTTTCTGCTAACCACGCTCCGCATCGGAGCCCCTTGAGTCCCAAGGACATACGATGTTCAGAACACACGACAACGACATGCTCGGCCTGCCGGGTATGTTTGGCGAAGGTCAGTGCCAATGGCATCAGATTTCTAGAGTGCTACGTACTCACTGGTATCACGTCACCATCCAGGCCAAGCAACGGGGGCGAATCAGCGAGGCGGTTCTGATGGTCGACAACGAGCCTCGCCTGCAGCAAATCCTGATCGCCCAAGACGCCGATACGATCATCACTGACGTTCAGGTAGTCACGCCGGCGCACATGAACGGGACTGCGGGATGGCGGATGGAGGTATTGACGAAAGTGACACTTGGCGAAGACGAAAACGAGTGCGTTGTGTGCCTGCTGGAGGTCGAGACAGGCTCCGAATACCACAGCTCACACCAGCCTGGCTTCAGTTGCGATGCACTGAGCAACCTTCGTTTTATCTATCACGCAAACATGATTCGATCAGCCTGAGACTAACCAGGATTCTTGCACGCTACCAGCTCGGATGGTTCCGTGTGGAATTCCTGGTTAAGCCGTATACACCGCCAACGGAATGCAACAATGCTGAACATGATTGATCTGAATTTTCATGGTAAGCGCCACACAGAATTCGACCTAACACGAATCATAAAAGCCCAGGCGCAAGGCTTCGATAGACCCGTCACCGCGTATCTCTGCGGCGCCTCGATCAAAGCCCGAGCGGGCATAGGCGTAGTGTTTGGTCACAACCGTAAAGACCAGTATGGTCGGTTCAGCGATGGTCATCTAATCCGAACATCTGACGTGATTAAAGCGGAGCGCGAGGGCAGATTTTGGGTACTTACTACAGTCAACTCCAGGTACGTCATCGCTACGTTCCAGAGGGGTAATGGACGTGCAAGCCTGCGTGAGTTTCTGCGGCTTGCAGAGGGGATGCACCACTTCACCCCGCGAGGGTCACAGTAATGGTCGTGGTCTTCTTCCACTGGCGAACCCTCCTGAATGGCTTCGAGGTGGTGTCATGATCGTCAAGGCAGGCGAAGTCATCTGCATTGCCTCGGGCATTTTTGAGAATTACGACCGCGCGGGGCCCTTTGTTGCAACGCAGGACTTCGACCTCGATTCATTAATAGCAGAGGCAGTGAAGCCGCTCACAGAGAAATGGGAAGTGTCGAGTTTGTTTGGCGATATTCCCAGGGTGCTTTTCGAAAACGGGCTCATCACCAGCTTCCTTGTCGCAAAATTTACCTAGGAGCGATGGGCGAAGTCGACATTCGGGAAGAGCAGGATGACCTTTGATGACGACGCTTCAAGCATTTTACTAAAGCGTCATGATGGTAGCGATAGAGCTGAGATGGTTTGCCTTGCAGTAGCCGCAGTTAGGATCGCGGTAAACGTCGATGACTTCAGCGGCTTGTGCCGCTCCGGTCATGAGTAGTGTCGTGAACGCAACAATTCGCAGACTGGCATTCATGGGAGTTCTCCTGTTTATAAAAAATGCTTACCGGCAGCAGCAACCGCCGCCGTTCCCGCCACAGCCGGAGCTTTTATTACTCGCTACGCTTTCCACTGTCGCCAGCTGTGCTGGATAGCCCGCGTTCTCCAGGGCCGCAAGCAGCGCTTGGCTGTCCGAATCGCCGCTGACCTTCACCCGTCCGGCTTGTAAATCCACTGCTACGTCACTCACGCCTTCAACTGGGCGCAGCGCTTCGGTGACATGTTTGACACATGAACCACAGTTCATGCCTTGGACTTGCAGTTCAACAGTTTCCATTGGTGACTCCTCACAACAAAGTTGATCATGGAAAGACTGACGCATGAGGCTTTTCTGCGGCGTTGGCTTATCCTCAACCTTGCTGCCATGGCAAGGTCAAGCGGTCGTTTTCACTCAATCAATGGAAGCCTGGCGCAGACGCAAGGCGTTGAATACTACCGACGCCGAGCTCACGCTCATGGCCAGTGCGGCAATGAGCGGTGACAGAAGGTGACCGGTAAGTGGAAAGAACAAGCCGGCAGCCAGTGGGATACCCATGGCGTTGTAAAGGAAGGCGAAGATCAGGTTCTGGTGCATATTTCTCACCGTTGCGACTGACAGGCTGCGAGCACGCAGGATACCGAGCAGATCACCCTTGACCAGGGTGACCTGAGCGCTGTTCATCGCCACGTCAGTGCCAGTGCCCATGGCGATACCTACATCAGCGCGAGCCAGTGCGGGGGCATCATTAATGCCGTCGCCGGCCATCGCCACCCGGTGTCCGGCTTGTTGCAGAGATGCCACCAGACGTTCTTTATCTTGCGGTTTGACCTCGCCGTGAACCTCCTCGATACCCAATTGGCGAGCTACCGAGCGAGCAGTCGTAAGGCCATCGCCAGTGGCCATGATGACCTTGACGCCATCCGCCTGCAGACGCTCTACGGCCAGCTTCGTGGTGGGTTTGATGGGGTCGGCAACAGCCAGCAAACCAGCCAGGGCGCCATCGACTGCCAGGTACATGATGCTCGTACCGTCGCCGCGTAGCTTCTCGGCATGTACTTGCAAGCTCTTGGTGGAAACGCCCGCCTCCTGCATCAACGCGGTATTGCCTAGCATCAGGCGGCGACCCTCCACCTGACCGCTTACACCGATACCTGAGGCTGACTCGAAGGTTTCAGGTGTCACCAGTTTTAGCCCTGCGGCACGAGCCTGCTCGACGATGGCGTGGGCCAATGGATGCTCACTGCCCTGATCGAGACTTGCGGCCAGGCGCAACACTTCATCCTGAGTAAATCCGTGTACGGCCTCGACGCTATGGAACGCTGGTCGACCTTCAGTGAGGGTGCCAGTTTTGTCGACTATCAAGATGTCTATCTTGCGCAGGTTTTCGATGGCGGCGGCATCGCGAAACAATACTCCACTGCCAGCAGCCTTGCCGGTGGCAACCATGACTGACATTGGTGTCGCTAGGCCAAGGGCACAGGGACAGGCGATGATCATGACCGCGACAGCGTTGATTAGTCCGAACACCCAACTTGGCTCGGGCCCCCACAGCCCCCAGCCGAGTAGAGTCAGCGCGGCGATAGCAATCACCACAATCACGAAGTAACTGGCAATCACGTCTGCCAGCCGTTGCATTGGCGCTTTTGAGCGTTGTGCCTGCACAACCATCTGCACAATCTGTGCGAGCAGGGTCGCCGACCCTATCTTCTGCGCCTGCATCACCAGACTGCCGTGGATGTTGAGAGTGGCGCCAATCAGCGCGTCGCCGGCTCTCTTCATGATCGGTATCGGTTCGCCGGTGAGCATCGACTCATCTACAGCGCTTTCGCCTTGCAACACCTGACCGTCGACAGGCACTTTTTCGCCCGGTCGCACACGTAACGTGTCGCCGCTGTGTACGTGTGTCAGAGGGATGTCTTCTTCCGTGCCATCGGCATTGATCCGTCGGGCAGTTTTGGGTGCCAGTCCAAGCAGCGACTTGATGGCAGCCGAGGTTTGCGAGCGAGCCTTGAGTTCAAGCATCTGGCCGAGAAGGGTCAGTGAGATGATCACAGCCGCCGCTTCGAAGTACACACCGATGCGGCCCTCCATCATGAAGTTGCTGGGGAATACATCGGGGGTCAGGGTGGCCACGACGCTGTAAAGGAAGGCCGCCGCCGTGCCGAGGCCGATTAGCGTCCACATGTTCGGACTTCGCTGAATCACCGAACGCACACCACGCACATAAAACGGCCAGCCAGCCCACAGCACGACGGGTGTAGCCAATCCCAGCTCGACCCAATTTTGCGTGGTGCCATGGAACAGCACCAGGGCATGGCCACCCATAGCCAGCACGGTTACGATCACTGTCAGTGGCAATGTCCACCAGAAGCGCCGGGTGAAGTCCTTGAGTTCTAAGTTCTCTTCTTCCTCCAATTCGGGAATCACCGGCTCTAAGGTCATGCCGCACTTAGGGCAGACGCCGGGGCCGATCTGGCGAATTTCCGGATGCATGGGACATGTGTATTCAGCGGCACCCGTTAACGGTTCTGTTGTTGTCTGAGGGACTGGTTCGATTTTCAGTTGAGATATTCGATAACGCTCGGGCGCTGCCCTGAAGGTCGTTTGGCATTTCTGGCTGCAGAACCGGTAGTTTTGCCCCTCATATTCCGTGCTGAACTGGCTGTCGTTACTCACGGTCATGCCACATACCGGGTCATGGGAGCCAGTGGCTTGGGGTTCAGAGTTCTGTATTGGGCCGTGCTCTTGACGAACCTCAGGGGTGTGCATGAGCTAACTCCTGTTCGCATCCTTGGTTGAGACTGAGGTTTCGCCGTGATGATTGTGACCACCGTGGTGGTGCCCGAAAAAATGCATCAGCGGGCACAACAGCAAAATCATATAAGGCAGTAAACCCAGCATATGGCCGTAGTGTTCTCTTGCCAGATAGAACAGCACGATCACCAGCAGCATACCCAGTGCTATGCCGGGTTTGCTCCTCCAAAATGTTGGAGAGGTGTTAGCGGAATGTGGCGAATTCATCATGGTTCTGTACTCCTGAGGGAGTGCGGTTTAGTGATACGTCGTAAAGGTGCAACGGGCGGCAGTTTTACCCTTGGCATATTGGTTAAGGTAAAACCGTCGCTGCATTGCCTACAGGCTTGTGCGCGTCACTTGCTCATCGGCATGTTCATCATGCTCGTTTGCTGATCCATCATTTTCATCATCATGTTCATCATTCCCATCTCCATGCCGTCTTTGTTGCCGTCCATGCCCATGCCCTTGCCATGACAGTTCTTATGCATCATGGCCATGCTGTCCTTCATCGTCTTCATGCTCTCCTGCATGGCGGCGTGTCGCTCGGCAGGGGTCTTGGCGGCGGCTGCCTTGTCGTGTGCAGCCTGCATTTTTTGCATTTGCTCGGTCATGACATTGTTTTGCATCGGCGTAGCTGCTTCGCTTGTCTTGGCGGGCGCGGTCTGCCCCTCCGGGTGATGCTCATCGACTGCCGAGGCGATAAGTGGGCTGCTCACGAGCAGGGTGGCGAGGATAAATTTCAATGTGGCATGCATGGCAATCTCCAAAGGGTCAGGACAACTCAGGTAATACCAAGCCGCGCCAGGTTGGCGCAGTCAGACAGTGCGCCGAAGATCGGCGCGCAGAAGGTCGGATTAATCGTTGAAACGGACGAAAATCAGGCGGGCAGGAGGTCTGGCCGGTACAGGGCGCCGTAATGCAAGAAAGGCAAAAGCGGAGGGATTGGCGGGATACAAAATCAGCAACGCTGGGATAAGGAGCAGAAACGTCCAACTGAACAGGTCAAATATTTGAAGATGGAGCGAAGGACTTACAGCTATTGCCGCATCGGCGCAGTGCTGAAGGCAACCGAGGGCATGGGCGTCGTGGCTATCGTGATCTTGCGTGGTGATCAGCGAGACATGAGTTGTAGCCGGATTGTGGCTGGGCTGTGCCAGACATCCCTGGGTCGCTGCCAGACCAAACGCTAACACCCACAGCACGATGGCGAGGCGTATGAACGTTGGTTGACGATGGCGAAACCAGAACATGGAGAATCTCCGGTACTGATTAGCGGATTTTGATTTTTCAACATACGCCACATTGAAGTGCCACGGTTGATCTACATCAATTTATGCAGCCGGCTGTCGGTTCTGTGGTGCGGTCAAATTTTATGACGCCCGTCGATCTTTCAGATGTTGAGTTTCTCCGTGTGCTGTCAAAAGTGTAATCACCGGCTAAGCGTGCTGACAGGTACGTCCCCTCATCATCCTCATCGAGCTGACGCTCAAACTCTCTGGTTTCATCGAGAGTCAATTCCTTGAAGGAGATGCACTATGAAAGCAACCAACGTTGTGATTCTTACACTCAGTTTGGCTATATCGTCCCTGGCCTTTGCCGAAGGTGGCGGCGACCGTGCGGTTGAGCGCATGGAACAAGCTCGCCAGACGGCAATGGCCACCGGAAAGTCTGCCCCCGGAGCTGAGGCGCAAGAAAATATTGCACAAGAGAAGCTCAAGGCTGAAAAGCAGCCTCACCATTGCTGAGCCAACCAGCTTACTGAAATGTAATCACCCCGTTTGCTGGCTTATGGCATCTTCCGATACATCAAGCGCACTAGCTCGTCTAGCGTTAGCCCTTAGGGGCACGCCCAGTGCGCACATCTAACATCCGACTGACGGGACATGAATCGGTATGCAAGCCAAAACCTCTCGGCGCACCTTTGTGAAAGGACTCACCGCAGGCGGGATTCTCGGTGGTTTAGGCCTCTGGCATACCCCTATCTGGGCCGCCCCTAGAGTGGGCGATGCCAATGTCTTGTCAGGTACAGAGTTTGACCTCTTCATCGGAGAAACACCGGTAAATATCACTGGGAACTCCCGGACGGCCATGACCATAAATGGCGGGATTCCTGGGCCCCAGCTGCGCTGGCGTGAGGGCGATACCGTGACCTTGCGGGTCAAGAACCGCCTCAAGGATATGACTTCTATCCACTGGCACGGAATTATCCTTCCGGCAAACATGGACGGTGTGCCAGGCCTTAGCTTCCATGGAATTGAGCCTGATGGCACGTACGTCTATCAGTTCAAGGTCAAGCAGAACGGAACGTACTGGTATCACAGTCACTCCGGCTTCCAAGAACAGGTTGGTGTGTACGGCCCACTGGTCATCGATGCCAAAGAGCCTGAGCCTTTTGAGTATGACCGCGACCTCGTGGTGATGCTTAGTGACTGGACTGATGAAAATCCTGCTTCGCTGATGAAAACACTGAAGAAACAGGCGGACTACTACAACACCCATAAGCGAACAGTGGGTGACTTCATCAATGACGTGGCTGACAAAGGTTGGTCAGCGACCGTCGCTGATCGCAAGATGTGGGCCGAGATGAAGATGAATCCTACGGACATTGCGGACGTCAGTGGTGCGACGTACACCTACTTGATGAACGGACAGGCTCCGGACTCCAATTGGACTGGCACCTTCAAACCTGGCGAAAAGCTCAGGTTGAGGTTCATCAATGGTTCAGCCATGTCCTACTTTGATGTACGAATTCCAGGTTTGAAGATGACTGTTGTGGCCGCTGATGGCCAATACGTCAAACCGGTAAGCGTGGATGAGTTCAGGATCGCCACTGCCGAGACTTTCGACGTGATCGTCGAACCCACGCAAGAGGCCTACACACTGTTTGCGCAGTCGATGGATCGGTCGGGTTACGCCCGAGGCACCTTGGCTGTCCGGTCTGGCATGACTGCTCCAGTACCTGCGCTAGACCCTCGTCCTCTAGTCACCATGGCCGACATGGGTATGGCCGGTATGGATCATGGCGCGATGGGTGGTATGGGCGACATGGCTGCAATGGATCACAGCAAGATGGCCGGTACGGAAGACAGCTCAATGCAGGGTATGTCGGGGATGGACGGCGGCGACATGAAAGATAGCTCTGGTGCTATGCAAGGCATGTCCGGTATGGACAGCATGCAGGGAATGGATCACAGCAAGATGTCCATGGGCGGCATGAGTGGTATGGGGGAAATGCAGTCGCACCCAGCCACAGAGTTCAACAATCCTCTCGTCGACATGCAGGCCATGTCAACGTCGCCAAAGCTTGATGATCCTGGCATGGGCCTTCGGGAGAATGGCCGAAAGGTACTGACGTACTCTGACCTAAAGAGCACATTTGAAGATCCGGATGGCCGTGAGCCAAGTCGAACCATCGAATTGCATTTGACCGGTCATATGGAGAAGTTTTCCTGGTCTTTCAACGGCGTGAAGTTTTCGGACGCCGAGCCATTAAAGCTGAAATATGGCGAGCGAGTCCGCATCGTTCTCGTCAACGACACAATGATGACCCATCCCATCCACTTGCACGGCATGTGGAGCGACCTTGAAGACGAAAACGGGCAATTCCTTGTCCGCAAACACACCATCGATATGCCGCCAGGATCAAAGCGCAGCTACCGGGTGACTGCAGATGCGCTGGGACGCTGGGCCTATCACTGCCATCTCCTATACCACATGGAAATGGGCATGTTCCGTGAAGTGCGCGTGGAGGAATAAGGAGATGGCTATGAGTAATTTCTTAAGCGGGACTCGCATGCACTCGGCTGTACTCACGGTCGCTCTCACTGCTGGTGTTGCCTTGCCGGCAGCTGCTGAGTCTAGCCAGGGCGTGGCCGCTGGGCAGATGCAGGGCATGGATCACGGCCAAATGCAGGGCATGGATCACAGCCAGATGCAGGGCATGGATCACAGCAAAATGGAGGGTATGCAGCCCGCCAAGCAACCACTAACTCAAAGCCGGACTCCGATACCACCACTTACCGATGCTGACAGAGCCGCAGTCTATAACGCCCCTGGTGGTCATGAAGTTCATGACACTGCAATCAACTCATTTTTTATATTTGAAAAACTGGAATGGCAGGATGCTGACGATGGAAGCGCGCTGAACTGGGAAGCACAAGGTTGGATAGGGGGAGATGTTGATCGGCTATGGTTGCGCTCCGAAGGTGAGCGCACCAATGGGAAGACTGAGGAAGCAGAGGTTCAGGCACTTTGGGGCCACTCCATTAGCCCTTGGTGGGATTTAGTCGGTGGGGTTCGTCAAGACTTCAAACCAGGCGACCCACAAACGTGGGCTGCTTTCGGTATTCAGGGCCTGGCGCTCTACAATTTCGAGGCCCAGGCTACTGCTTATCTGGGTGAAGGTGGCCAGACCGCTGCTCGGTTGGAGGGTGACTACGACATTCTCCTTACCAATAAGCTGATTCTGCAACCGACGGCAGAATTCAATTTCTATGGCAAAAACGATCCCCAACGTGGAGTTGGATCAGGGCTGTCTGAAAGTGAGATTGGTTTGCGGCTCCGGTACGAAATCCGTCCGCAATTCACACCTTACGTCGGTGTAACTTGGAATCGGGCTTACGGCAAAACCGCAGACTATGCCCGCGATGAAGGCGAAGATAATAACGAAGCACGCCTAGTGCTCGGCGTCCGAGTGTAACCGTCTGGCCAACTCACCCCTCAGCACACAGACCAGCTCGGACAAGAACGGGTGGAAAACAAAGCCTTGCCCGCAGGTATACCCATTGAATAAGCCTGTATCTGACGTAGGTCATGCAGAGCCTGCCAGCGGGTCGCAATCGACGATGGCTTCATTGTATACTTCGGCTCCGCATACCCCTTGAGCTACAGGAACATCAGCATGACTGTACTCCAAACGATCTACTGGCAGCCTACGCCGCCTTAGCGCTACGCCCCCTCGCAACAACCTGCTTCCGCTAGCCTCGCTCGCGGGTGCTCACTGCTGTACGCCTGGTTTTACACCTTAAGCACACAGCAAAAAATCCTCAAAATTTGAATTTGTATCGATTCGCTCGCCACTCCCTTGGCGTGCGCGATGCTTTGCCTTGGATATTTATATGCTGCAAAAACTTAGACAAACGTGGTTTTCCAACGTCCGTGCCGACGTGCTCGCGGGGCTGGTGGTCGCACTCGCGCTGATCCCGGAAGCCATCGCCTTTTCCATCATCGCCGGGGTAGATCCCAAAGTCGGTCTCTACGCCTCCTTCTGTATCTGTGCTGTCATCGCCTTTGTCGGCGGGCGCCCCGGAATGATCTCGGCGGCGACAGGCGCCATGGCACTGCTGATGGTTACGCTGGTAAAAGAGCATGGACTCCAGTACCTGCTGGCCGCGACTCTACTATGTGGCGTACTTCAAATCCTTGCCGGCTACCTGAAGCTTGGCTCGTTGATGCGCTTTGTTTCACGTTCGGTAGTCACCGGCTTCGTAAACGCATTGGCGATTCTGATTTTTATGGCGCAATTGCCTGAGCTGACCAATGTCACCTGGCATGTCTATGCCATGACCGCTGCGGGCCTGGGAATCATCTACCTGTTCCCGTATGTACCGAAAATCGGCAAGCTGATTCCCTCTCCGTTGGTGTGCATTCTGACGCTGACTGCCATCGCCATTTACCTCGGTTTGGATATCCGCACCGTCGGTGACATGGGCCAACTGCCGGACACGCTGCCGATTTTTCTGTGGCCTGAAGTGCCGCTGAACTTTGAAACCCTGCGGATCATCTTTCCTTACTCCGCAGCGCTGGCAGTTGTAGGCCTACTGGAGTCGATGATGACCGCGACCATCGTCGACGACCTGACGGATACCACCAGCAACAAAAACCGCGAGTGCAAAGGCCAGGGTGTGGCCAACATCGCTGCCGGCATGCTTGGCGGTATGGCAGGTTGCGCCATGATCGGCCAGTCGATCATCAACGTGAAATCTGGCGGCCGCACCCGTCTCTCGACATTGTGTGCCGGCGTTTTCCTGCTGCTGATGGTGGTATTTCTTGGCGAATGGCTCTCCAAAATCCCTATGGCCGCACTCGTGGCTGTAATGATCATGGTGTCCATCGGCACCTTTAGCTGGGATTCCTTGCGTAATCTGAAAGAGCATCCGCTGTCGACCAACCTCGTCATGGTGGCGACCGTCGTGGTCGTCGTGGCCACTCACAATCTGGCTTACGGCGTACTGGTAGGTGTGCTGCTGGCCTCCCTGTTCTTCGCAAACAAGGTCGGGCACTACCTGGATATCAAGAGCACTCTTGAAGAGACGAAATCGCATCGGACTTACCGCGTCGTGGGCCAGGTGTTCTTTAGCTCTGCGGACAAGTTCACTGAGGTTTTTGACTTCAAGGAGGCGCTCAACAAGGTCACCATCGATCTCACACAGGCGCATTTCTGGGATATCACCGCCGTCGCAGCGCTGGATAAGGTCGTAATCAAGTTCCGACGCGAAGGAGCTGAGGTTGAAGTGCTCGGTCTCAATGAAGCCAGCGCAACAATCGTTGACCGCTTCGGCGTGCATGACAAGCCCGGCGCCATCGACAAGCTCATGAGCCACTAAGGAGAACGACAATGACCCACGTAATGGCATGCATTGATAACTCACAATCCTCATTGGCGGTCTGCGATTACGCAGCATGGGCCTCGCAACGACTCAGCGCTCCCCTGACCTTGCTTCATGTGCTGGATAAGGAGAAGTATCCTGCATCCGCTGATCTTAGCGGCAATATCGGTCTCGGTAGCAGAGAACATCTACTGGAAGAGTTGGCCACGCTGGATGCGCAGCGGGCAAAACTGGCCTTGGAGCATGGGCAGCACATGCTTGAAAAAGCTCGCGAGCGAACAGTCCACTCTGGCGCCATGTCACCCGATATGAAGCAGCGCCATGGCCATCTCGTCGAGAGCCTGAGCGATCTCCAAGACGATATTCGGTTACTGGTGATTGGAAGAGTCGGTGAGGACAGCACGCGCAGTGCCCAAAGTCTTGGCAGCCAGATTGAAGCGGTAGTCCGAACTATCCACCGCCCCATCCTGATTACAACCAGCCATTTCAGGAAACCTGAAACGGTCATGGTGGCATTTGACGGCAGTGCTACATGCCACAAGACCGTACAGATGCTTGCTTCAAGCCCGCTGTGTGAAGGCCTGCCAATTCATATCGTCATGGTTGGAGCGGATTCTGAAGACAACCAGAACGCGCTGGAGAAGGCACGAACCACGCTTGCCTCTTCCGGCTCGCTGGTGCATACCGAGATCCGCCCAGGCGAAGTAGAGTCCACACTGCATGCGTATCAGGCAGAGCACGGCATTGACCTCTTGGTCATGGGGGCGTACGGGCACTCACGCATCAGGCAGTTTCTGATAGGTAGCACGACCACGACGATGCTGCGAACATCCACTTTACCCGTATTGCTGCTTCGCTGAGCCAGTTCCACTGGCCACAGTATTTCCAGAACTGCGGAAATGCCGTGGCCACCCTGGACGATGACTAACTGATCTTGCCGTAACGAGCCCCATGCAACTCATAACTGAAATTGTTCACCCCGAGCTGAAATCCAAGCAGGGCAGAGTATTCCGTCGACATGCAGCACGCGGCATCGTGATGCGGGGTGAGCAGATCCTGTTGCTGTTCACCGAGCGCTATAACGACTTCAGCTTTCCTGGAGGCGGCCTTGATGTTGACGAGGACATTGTCACAGGCCTGAAGCGTGAGCTGGAGGAAGAGACTGGTGCCCGTGAAATACAGGTGCTCCAGCACTACGGTTACATCGAGGAGTACCGGTCCTACTGGAAGCCACAGTACGATCTGATGCACATGACCTCGCATTTTTATCAATGCGAAGTAGCGCCCCAGCTAGAGCCCGTGAGAATGGAAAGCCACGAAATCGCTAATGGTATGCGGCCTGTCTGGATCAACCTGCATGAAGCAATCACGCACAATGAAGCCGTTATGCAGCGGCACGAGTCTTCGATGGGGCAATCAATTCTGCGCGAAACCTACATGCTGAGAAAAGTCGCTTCCGAATTGTTGATGCCAATCAGCCTTTGAGCTGACTATTTGGCGAAGTCCACTTAGCCTGCCTCAGGCAAGCATCCAATGCTGCGGGAGTAATTGCGTGATTTCGCTCGCCCGCTGTGTCGGAAGCCGCATCAGTACATCCTTGAGATAGGCATACGGATCGTGCCCATTCATACGCGCCGACTGGATCAGGCTCATGATTGCCGCCGCCCTTTTTCCACTGCGCAGCGACCCGGCAAATAACCAGTTCGAGCGCCCAAGCGCCCACGGCCGGATCAAATTCTCGATCTGGTTATTGTCGATGGGCACAGCACCATCTTCCAGGTAGCGCGTCAGCGCTACCCAGCGTTTAAGGCTGTAATCCAGGGCCTTGGCCGTGGCCGAACCCTCGGGCACAAGTTCGCGTTGGGCCAACATCCACTCATGCAGTTTTTCAGCGATGGGCACCGCTGTTTCCTGACGTAATCGCCAGCGGGCTTCGTCGCTCATTTCCTTGGCGTGTCGCTCGACTTCATACAACCCGCCAATCGAGTGAAGCGCCTGCTCCGCCAACTGGCTTTTATTGGCTGCATGCAGGTCGAAGAATTTGCGGCGTGCATGGGCCATGCAGCCGATTTCGGTGATGCCCAGCTCGAAGCTGGCCTTGTAGCCGGCGAAGTCATCGCAGACCAGCTTACCGTTCCACGTGCCCAGGAAGTTACGCGCATGTTCGCCGGCACGGCTGGGGCTGAAGTCGTAGACCACGGCCTTTAGGGCCGAGAAAGGCGTGGTGCTATAGGCCCACACGTAAGCGCGGTGGGTTTTCTTTTCGCCTGGTGCGAGCATCTGAACCGGGGTCTCATCGGCGTGGATCACGCCCTGGGCCAACACATGCTCACGCAGCGCATCGACCAGAGGCTGGAGCTGCACACCGGTCTGTCCGATCCATTGCGCCAGTGTCGAACGGGCGATGGGCAGTCCGGCCCGACCAAAAATCTTCTCCTGCCGGTACAGCGGTAAATGGTCGGCGAACTTCGCCACCATCACGTGGGCCAACAGGCCTGCGGTCGGGATGCCCTTGTCGATCACTTGGGCCGGTACAGGCGCCTGGATCAGTGTTTCACACTGACGACACGTCCATTTTCCACGCACATGCCGCTCAACTGTGAACACGCCCGGAGTGTAATCGAGCTTCTCGCTGACGTCTTCGCCGATTCGCTGAAGCTGGCAGCCGCACACGCACTGAGTATTCTCTGGTTCGTGACGGATCACGGTTCGCGGAAACTGCGGCGGCAGTGGTGCACGCTTGGGCTTATGACGTGGCTCGGCCGGTGCGGCCGGCGGATTGGCTGCCTTCAGCTCGGCTTCGATAGCTGCGATATCGGTATCGAGCAGATCATCAAGCAGACTGCCTTGGTCGGGGCTCAGTTGCTCGCTGCGCTTGGCGAACTTGTGTCGCTTGAGGATGGCGATTTCATGAGCCAGTTGCTCGTTGACCGTTTCGAGGCGTTGGATTTTCTGGCTCATGGAGTCGACCTGGGACAGCAACTGCATAGCCTGTTCGGCCAAGCCGCGCAGCTGTTCCGGTGTCATCTGGTCGAGATTGGGCGAGGAAGTCATGCCGCTGATTGTGTCAGAGTAGGTCGTCAACAGCGATAAACCGATGGGCTAATGGCAGGGGCTAAAGCACTGTGATCGCGCTGCCTGCGCCGACCCGCTGCCACGGCAAACCCAGTACCAAGGCTTGAAGTTGCTCGTTATCGAGTTCGACTTCCGATCCGTGACGGATGCCGGGCCAATGAAACTTGCCTTGGTTCAATCGTCGCGCTGCCAGCCAAATGCCCACACCGTCATGCACCAAGACTTTCATTCGGTTGGCACGGCGATTAGCGAAGAGGTATGCGCAGTGCGGCTTCGCCACACCGAACACCGCGATCACCCTGGCCAGCGCGGTCTCGGTACCGGCGCGCATGTCCATAGGCTCGGTGGCAAGCCAGATGGCATCGATCCGAATCATTCCAACAGGTCTCGCAGAAAGGTGGCACAGGCGACAGCGCTTTCGGTCGGCCAGTTCACTTTGACGGTGCCACGCGGGTGCTGGATTTCAATGCAGATACTTGATGAAGCTGCCTGCGAATGTCCTCCGGCTAGCGGCAAGGGCACTGGAATGAAAGCAGGTTGCAGCGCCATGGTTTTGTTCGTGAGTACCCTAATCCATTTATGTACGAGGTTCGCGTTAAGGCTGTGCTTCTGCGCGACGCTGGCAATCGATGCGCCGGGCTGGGCGCACTCTTGGACAACTTGGGCCTTGAAGGATTTTGAATAGGAACGGCGTTGTGACTGCATGGAAAGACCCGCTTAAAAGGCTAGAAATGGTGTCCACTTAAATTAGGTGGACACCATCGCCTTTGGCGTCGGGGTCAGGAAGGTGAGTTGGCCGGACGGTTACGTCCGAGTGTGGTTCTAAATCGAAGTTAGCGGCACCAAATAATTACCTAACCTCATTACAACAGCTAAGCGCTGTGAGGAGCCTTGCATGTCTGTTTTCAAGTCCTGTGTTGTTGCCGTCGCTATTGCATCCAGCCTACTGCTCAGTGCAGTTGCGCAAGCTCACCCAAAGTTGTTGTCTTCAACTCCGGCTGAAGGTGAGAACGGTCAGGCCCCAGCAAAAATTGAGCTGCACTTTTCCGAGAATTTGGTAACCCAGTTTTCCGGAGCCAAGTTGATCATGACCGACATGCCTGGTATGCCAAACTCACCTATGGGTGTGAAGGCGAGCGTGGCCGGCGGCAGTGATCCTAAAACGATGATCGTTACCCCTGTCTCACCCCTCACAACCGGCACCTATAAAGTGGAGTGGCGAGCCGTTTCGTCCGACACCCACCCGATCACCGGCGCCGTAACGTTCAAAGTGAAATAAGTATGAGCGACTCATTAAATGTGGTGCTGCGATTCGCGCTCTACTTAGACCTGATGCTCCTGTTCGGCCTAGCAGTCTTCGGGCTTTACAGCTTTCGGGGAAAAGAGCGCGTCTCAGGCGCGGTGTTGCATTTTGGGTCGCTAATACCTGGCATCGCTGCTGTTGGTGTGTTTTTGTCGATAGCCACCTTCATCGTCATGGCAAAAAATATGAGCGGCGCATCCGACTGGGCGGAGCTGCAACCTCATCTGGAAATGATGTTGTACGAGACTGAGATTGGCTATAGCTGGATGACGCGCGTGATCTCGCTGGCAGCGGTGATTTTTGTCGCAAGTCAGAGCACGCGATGGCCAACAGGGAGCCTCTGGGTTGCGACCTTGGCAGGCGGCATCGCTTTGTCTACGCTCGCGTGGACAGGTCATGGGGCGATGGACGAAGGTACTCAGCGATTCTGGCACTTTGCAGCTGATATTCTGCATCTCCTCGCCGCTGGCGGCTGGATCGGAGCTCTCGCGGCCTTTAGTCTCATGTTGAGGATTAAAGGGGCTAATTCGGAGCAACTCGTTAGAGTGCTGTCACGAGCGCTTAAAGGATTCGAAACAGCGGGCGGATTTATTGTTGGCACAATCATAATTACTGGCGTCGCTAATTATCTCTTCATTGTCGGGCCGACAGTGATCGAACTCGTAACTAGCACCTATGGCATTCTTCTGATAATTAAAGTTTTGCTTTTCGCCGGCATGATTGGACTTGCTACCCTCAATCGTTTCTACCTGAGTCCCTCACTAGAGCGCGCTCTAGAAGCAGGGGATTACTGGATGGCAGCAACTGCTTTGAAGAAAAGTGTCTTGATCGAAGCGACCTGTGCTGTCGTCATCGTTTGCTTGGTGGCTTGGCTAGGAACATTGAGCCCCTCAATCGAGATGGCTCAAGGGTGATCCAGGAGCTAGATCCGAGCGACCCCGAGGGTACTCAGATCTTGACATCGATTATCGACTGATCGGGTAGTCAGCGAGCACCTCTTGCGCACCTGCCTTGGTGAGCCCCAGGACTTGATAAGGTTGATGAGTCTGGCCGTAGTCCATACCAGGAGAACCTGCCGGCATGCCTGGCACTGCAACTCCTGCGAGGTCTGAACGCCCCGTCAGTTTCTTGATTTCATCCGCTGGGACATGACCCTCCACGAATTTGCCGTCGATTACAGCCGTATGGCATGAAGCGAGTCCCTGTGGCACGCCCAAGTTCTGCTTGATAGCGTTCATGTTGGTTTCCACGTGGTCGACCACCTTGAATCCATTCGATTCGAGGTGCTTGACCCACTCCTTGCAGCATCCGCAGTTCGCGTCACGATGCACATCGATTGTGAGCGGCTCAGCTGCCTGCGCGACACCACAAATCATCAAGGCCACGGCGAGCGATAGCTTTCGTTTGAACATTCGATGTACCTCGTAGCGTTTTAGTATGCGGTTGCTCTGCAAGCCCTAGTCTTGGCCAGCAGCCGTGCTTCCGCAGTGGTTGGAGGTAGGTTAAGCGCAAAAAGCTCAGATCGCTGATTACATTTTTGTAAGCCGCCTGACAGCCGCTGTCATCGGACGCCGGCCTATCGTGAATGGGAGGTATGTGTTGGCTGTTGAGGCAATTACATTTACGTAAGCTTGCGCACTGTTGTCAGATTGGTAGCACACTAGAACACCGCAAACCGGAGCCTGGGCATGAAACTCTTGGTCGCAGAAGACGAACCCAAAATCGGAATGTACCTACAGCAGGGTCTGGTGGAGGCTGGCTTCACTGTTGACCGGGTTGTGACGGGAACAGAGGCGTTGCACCATGCGTTAAATGAGACCTATGACCTTCTGATCCTGGACATAATGATGCCCGGCCTGGACGGCTGGGAGGTCATTCGATCTGTCCGCACAGCCGGGAGCTCAGTTCCTGTTTTGTTTCTGACAGCCAGGGATGGGGTTGATGACCGGGTCAAAGGATTGGAACTAGGAGCGGACGATTATCTAGTCAAACCTTTCGCATTTTCCGAATTGCTTGCTCGCGTCAGAAGCTTGCTCCGCCGTGGTTCAGCCGTACCCAACCAAACATCTATCAAAATCGGCGATCTGGAGGTCGATCTTCTGAAACGACGTGCCTCCCGCTCAGGTCGACGCATTGACCTCACCGCCAAAGAATTCTCCCTCTTAGAACTCCTTATGCGCCGTAGAGGGGAAGTCCTGCCAAAATCACTGATCGCATCGCAGGTTTGGGATATGAACTTCGACAGTGATACCAACGTGATCGAAGTAGCAATTCGCCGGCTCCGGGCCAAAATCGATGATGATTTCGACACTAAGCTGATTCAGACCACCAGGGGAATGGGCTACATGCTAGATGCGCCGGATACTGAATGAAGCGTGTATCTCTTACCTTCCGTTTGAGCATGATGTTTGTCTGTGCCGTGGTAGCCGTGCTGGTTGTAGCAGGCTTTACCTTCGATGCGTTTAGTAGACATCACTTCAAAGTGCTCGACCGTCAAGCGATGACGGAAAAGCTCGTATCCATTCGGCAAATCATGGATGGCGAGGCCGGCTCCGTAGACTCTTCAGAAGTGGTGTTACAACTGCAAGCCCTGCTGGGCGCCCATCAGGAGCTTTCAGCATCGATTGTCACCAACGGAGGGAGGACGATCTTCGCTACTCCCAACGGAACTGCACAGCCTACCGCTGAGGTTCATGAGGCTGGGGAAGGTTTGTTGGCGTGGACGGCTGGCGGCCATACGTATAGGGGCATGAAGGCCCAAGTTCATTTAGTGAATGAAGCTGAGCCACTAACCGCATGGTTAAGTATGGATATCACCAGTCACATGCACTTCGTTGAAACTTTGCGTTGGTGGCTGGTCATTGGGCTGGCTATCAGCGCTCTGGTCAGCGCAGCGTTAGGGTGGCTGGTGGCGCGCAGCGGGTTAAAGCCGGTCGCACAGGTGACGCAAGTCGCGGCCTCAATGTCAGCCGGTTCGCTGAAAGAACGCATCCCGATGGACTCGGTGCCTCGTGAGCTTGAGAGCCTTGTCTCTTCTTTCAACGCCATGCTTGCTCGCCTTGAAGAGTCTTTTGTTCGGCTGTCCAACTTTTCAGCCGATATTGCGCACGAGCTACGAACCCCTATCAGCAATCTGCGTACACACACCGAAGTCATCCTTTCAAAGAAACGTGCACCGGACACTTATGAAGAGAATCTCTATTCAAACCTGGAGGATCTGAACCGACTCTCCAGCATTATTGACGGCATGCTTTTCTTAGCAAAATCGGACAACGGTCTGGTTCTACCTGCCAAAGAGAAAGTCGAGTTGCGTTCGGTGGTCGAAAAACTTTTCGAGTATTACCAGTTGCTGGCAGAAGACACCGGAGCAAAGCTACAAGTCTCCGGACACGGCGCGGTCTATGGTGACGGTACGATGTTGGATAGGATGATCTCGAATTTACTTTCTAATGCGCTCAGGTATACCCCTCCTGACTGCACTGTCTCCGTAAAAATCGAGTCGTTGGGTAGCATGATCAGCGTGTCAGTGACGAATCTCGGAGAGGAGATAGCAGCAGAGCATCTGCCCCGCCTGTTTGACCGCTTTTACAGAGCTGATCCCGCACGTAGAGATGGTGCTACAAACAATGCTGGGCTAGGTTTGGCAATCGTCAAATCATTGGTTGACGCCCATGACGGCACCGTCGGATGCGTCTCCAGAGACTGCCATACGACCTTCGTGATCCGCTTACCTGCGTGGCCTGCTGACTAAGAACAAAAGAAAGCTCGGGCGGCCCTTCTTGGTGGAACAAGGCCGCATTGCGGCCTTGTTTATTTATGGCGTCACTCGTGTGAATGACCGTGTTCGGCGCTCTCGGAGGTTGCGTTTTTTTCACCACCACCGCACGCGGTCATCAAGCCTAGGAAGCAGATCAGGAGCATCGAACGGATCAAGGTTGTTGGGGTGTTCATTGGAAGACTCTTCATAAATGAATGAAATTGAATGGCATGTGGGCAACCTGAACTCAGCCTCTCTGGCAGTAGAGCAGCCTTCGCTGCTCCGGATTACTGTTTGACGCCCAAGTAATCGCCGTTGGTTTTCAGTGAGATAGTCACGTCCTGGTTGCTGCGATTACGCCAAAACCAGCCATGAGTGCCGTCAAAAATTGCGGTGAACTGCCCCTTGTTATCTTTGACTTGCCTGTCTTTTCCGTAACTATGGAAGTAGCCCTTTTCACCGTTGTACGGCTCGCCGTGAGTCTCGTAATTTACTGGCCCACCAACCGCAGTCCATTCATAGCTAACAGTCTTGCCTTTGAGGACTTCAAGTTTGATTTCTTTCCCTTCGCCAGGCTTGAGCGTGACGGTCATTTGATCCGTTTTCAAAGTAGGGGCAGGTGTCGCCACCGGTTTCGCAATCGGTTGGACTTGCGCAACCTCCGGAGCTGGAGCTGGAGCTGGAGCTGGAGCTGGAGCTGGAGCCGATGCCGATGCCGATGCCGATGCTTGCGGCGGAGCTGCATCCGCTAAAGCCTCTTGGGCAAGGATGATCTTCAATTCGCCCATTTGGGTCAGTCCCAGTGCTCGGCCCACACCCGTTGGATCGACGGCATATTCCGAAGGCATAACCACTGTCACCAGCAGGCCGACCGCAGTCAGCAGGGCAATAACAGTGGAGCGCACCAGTTTGCGAGTGCTTGGCAATTCATTAACAGTTGGAAGCGGAGTATTGAACATGGTCAGAATTCCTTACGCGGAGACAAACAGGCCGGTGATCTGGTAACCCATCAAGAGGAAACCGGCACTCATCATGGCGACGTTGGCGGTATAGGCGTGGCGCCAAAAACTGCCGGTGCGCCGCCAATAACCCATCAAAATGAGAATCGCGCTGAGGGCCAGTAACTGGCCGATCTCAACACCAACGTTGAAGGCGATCAGGTTCGGAATCAGGCCATCAGGTGAGATCTCGTATTCCTGGATCTTCGTCGCCAGACCAAAACCGTGGAGCAAGCCGAAGATCAGCGTGGCCACTTTGGTGTTGGGTTGGAAACCGAACCAGCGCTGGAATGCGCCCAGGTTGTCGAGCGCCTTGTACACCACCGAGAAGCCGATGATGGCGTCGATGATGTACGAGCTGATGCTGACCTCTGTAAGTACGCCAAGCAGCAGCGTGACCGAATGGCCTACAGCGAACAGCGTGACATACAGCCCCACGTCTTTCAGGCGATAGAGGAAGAAGATCACCCCGAACAGAAACAGCAGGTGGTCGTACCCGGTCATCATGTGCTTGGCGCCCATGTAAATGAAGGGCAGCAACATGACGCCGGAGCTTTCCTGGATGAAGCCTTTGTCACCTTCCGCGACGGCGTGAGCCATCGCCTCGGGCATTCCCAGGAAAAGTGCAGCGACAAGTAAAAACAACAGCAATACGGGGCGGTGCAAAGGCGCAGTAAACGCGCCGACGCCGCTCATCGAGTACGAATGCATATATCAATCCTACGTTGCAGAGATCGAAGGCCGCAGTGCGGCCAAGGTCAAGATGCGAACGAAGGACGGGGTGGACGCTCGATCAAGAATATCGGCGGCAGGGGAATAGAGTCTCGAAGCGCATCGACCCGGATGGATAGCATTGGGGATGTCGCCAGCATCAACGCCGCTGTGAGTTGCGGTGTTTCGTGCTGGTGATCAGGGGTCAATGGCGAATGGTAGTGATCTGAAAGACTCGAGTAGCTGGCTGAGGCCTCTTCGCCGTGCGAGTGATGGGCGTCTTGCGCGATCTCCCAGACTGGCTGTTCCGACGCCACTGATAACGAATAGGTATGCCCGGCCCACGCCACCAACATGGCGAGAGCAAGCGCGATTACCACCGTAGTTGTCAGTGTTCTGCTGAACATGGCGTTAGGGTTTCAACTCGGTTTATAGGGCTTTTACGCGTTTGACCGCATCCCCCTGGGGGGGATAGGATGCCAGCGTAATTCATTGAGGCCTGAGGCTCAAGTCATGAGTGAGCACGAACACGAACACAGCCATCCCCACACCCACCAAAGTCATGAGGCGATCATCAAACGTCTCAAACGGGCGGATGGGCATTTACGCGGCATCATCACCATGATCGAAGAGGGTCGTGAGTGCGTGGACATCGCCCAGCAGCTGCATGCGGTTGAAAAAGCAGTTTGCCAGGCCAAACGTACGCTCATCCAGGATCACATTGATCACTGCCTGGAGGATACCGTTTCGGCGCTAGGCAATGGCGAGCGCGCACCACTGGAAGCTTTCAAGCAAATCACCAAGTACCTCTAGGTCTGACATGCCCAATTTCGCTGAACTGCTGCAACAAGGCGGGGCTCACGCCTGGCTGTATTTTCCGAGCGCGATCCTGCTCGGCGCCTTGCATGGCCTGGAGCCGGGACATTCCAAAACCATGATGGCTGCCTTCATCGTAGCCATCCGTGGCTCGGTCAAACAGGCTGTTTTGTTAGGTTTGGCCGCGACGTTGTCGCATACCGCAGTGGTGTGGTTGGTCGCCATCGGCGGCATGTACCTGGGCAAAGGCCTGGATGCGCAAACCACTGAGCCGTACTTCCAACTTGCCTCTTCTGCACTGATTATCGTGATTGCGCTATGGATGCTCTGGCGCACTTGGCGCGGCGAGCAGATGTTCAAGTTCGAGCAAGCTGATGACCACCACGGTTCGCATGACCACGATCATCATGATGAAACTCATCGAATCGATACCGGCCACGGGCGCATCGAACTGTCGATTTTTGAAGTGGGTATGCCACCGCATTGGCGCCTGAAGACATTGACCGGACATGCCTGGGCTGCCTCAGATGTTCGCCTGATGACTACCCGTCCAGACGGCAGCACCCAGTCGTTCTCTTTCGTCGAGCGCGAAGGCTTCCTGGAATCGGCAGTCGATATTCCGGAACCTCATGAGTTCAGTGCTCGCTTGAGCCTTGGGCATGCGGGCCACTCCCATGATTATGATCTGGACTACCAGGAGCATGATCACGAGCATGCGCATTCCGAACTGGAAGGTCTGGAGTTGTCGATTGATGGCTACCAGGATGCGCACGAGCGCGCACATGCCAACGATATCCGTAAGCGCTTCACCAATCGTGAGGTCACCACGGGCCAGATCGTCGTGTTCGGTTTGACGGGCGGTTTGATTCCTTGTCCTGCTGCCATCACCGTTCTGTTGTTGTGTCTTCAGGTCAAAGAAGTGGCGCTAGGTGGCATGCTCGTTGTGTGCTTCAGCATCGGCTTGGCGATCACTTTGGTGACGGTGGGTGCTGCTGCGGCCATTGGTGCTAGACAGGCGTCCAACCGCTGGCCATGGTTGGGCACTGTTGCTCGCCGCGCACCTTACCTGTCCAGCGTGCTGATTATTGGAGTCGGCCTCTACGTGGGCATCCACGGCTGGGTTGGTTTGAACGCATAAGGTGAAGATGAGTGTTTGAACTCACCAGCTACCTTGGTCTGTTTCTGGCGGCATTCGGTGCCGCCACGCTGCTGCCGATGCAGTCTGAAGCGGTACTGGCTGGAATGTTCCGATCAGTACGTCGCTTCAACGCTCTTGGCGGTCGCCACCCTTGGCAACGTTCTTGGCTCTGCATTGAACTGGATTCTCGGTCGCTCCGTTGAGCGATTGCGCCACAAGCGCTGGTTCCCGGTGAGCGAGAGCAAGCTTGAAAAGGCCCGGAATTCCTACCTGCGCTACGGGCGCTGGTCGTTGCTGCTGAGCTGGGTGCCGATCATTGGCGATCCGCTGACAATCGTCGCCGGAGTCATGCGCGAGCCACTCTGGAGCTTCGTGCTGATTGTCACCCTGGCCAAGGGCGTGCGTTATCTCGTGCTGGCCGCCGTCACACTGGGGCGGGCATGACAACGGCTCATACGACCCAGCATGCCTTGCTCAGGAGCCGAAGCAGCAGCCTGGGTCTGATCAAGTGGGTGGCGATGCTGACCACTCTGTTCATTCCGGGGCGGCTCTCTTTTCCGCTGTTCTGCGTCGCCATTGCTGCCAATTTGGTGCGCTCTAAGCCAGGTGAATTAATGACTGTCGCGAACGGTCGATACCTCGCGTTGATGCTGTTGTTCGCCGCCATTTCAGAAGTGCCTTATCGCTACATCAGCACCTCGGGATCGTTCAACGTATTGGTTACGCTGGTGTTAGGGCTGGTGATTGCCTGGGGTTGGCAGCATCGTACCTTGTTGAGCGGCGTTATGGCGTTGATTGCCGCCATAGTTGCCTATGGGCTGGATGATCCACTGATGTATGGCTTCTACGGTGCACTCGTTCCTGCGACTGTCTTGTTGGCGATCAAGAGGCCCGGCATTCTTTGGTTGCTGCCAGCGACTCTATGCCTGTTGATCAACACCCGCAGCAGCATATTGGCCAGGGCGATGGATTTTGAGACCTATTCATTGCTGGCTTTGAGCACTGCGTTCGCTGCTCCCCTGATCGGACTCTGGCTTCTGCGTCAGGCCTTCACCTTCAAGGTCTGGCCGGTGCGGCAATGGGGCTACTGGTTTTATCCCGGCCACCTTGCCGCTCTGCAAGTCCTACGGTTCCTGGTCTGAATATCCGCCAACCAGCCTTAGCAAATCTTAGGAATTTACGATCACCCGTTGGGCCATCGGCGATGCTGATCATCGATCACGTGTGGGTGTTCGTGATCGACGCCATTTTGGCCGTCGAGGTGAGTGTGATCGTCCTGCAGGTTCTCATGGGCGTGTTTGATCGACTCTTGGTCATGAGCCGGACGCCAGATCACAATGCTGACCAGCAGTGCGCTACCGGCCACGACAGCGAGTCCAACAAACGACGCGGTGAGGCTGATGTTGGCACCCAGCCATCCCGCCAATGGGTATCAGCTCACCCGAGACATTAAGTGGTGCACCCATCGCCGAGTACAAACCAGAGCTACTTGTCCGAGGCAACCTGGCGATTCTCGGTGACGCTGCCCATGTTATCTGGCCTATGACAGGTCGAGGTCTTTTGACTGGAATGGAAGACGCGTCAATATTGGCACAGCTACTGGAAACCCGTAATCCCAAAGATTCGTTTGCATCAGTGCTGAGTAGTTACGAGCAAGCACGACTGCCCTTCATTTAGGGCCGGGTGATCCATTCTATGAGCATCAGTACAGGGTATCGCAGGCTTGCTGTAGTAGAGAGGAAGTAGAATTGAACACGACAGACTAGGCATTCCTCCCACTTCCCAATCGTAAAGAGCCTCACGCAAACGGAATGAATGGTTATCCCGTCACGCTCATGAATTCTTCTGCCCAAGTGATGTATTCATTCGGAGAGGTGTATCGGTGGGACAACTCCGAGGGAGTCAGATTGTCCTTGTCGGCAATCTCACGCTGTGCCCGTAAGCTATCGTAGGTTGCTTTGATCGCAGCAAAACAAGCAGCATGCCCGTTCACCACAATGCGCACGCCAAGTTGGCTGAGGCGTTGCTGGTCGCGCAATGCGGCATTGCCGTAGGTAACCAGCATCAGCGGTATCCGCAGACCCTCGGCAATCGCTTCGAGATGCTCGAAGTCCCGCACGCCAACCAAACAAATTCCATCAGCCCCCGCATCTTGATAGGCCCCAATACGCTTGATGACTTCGGTGAGCGGTTGCGCGCTGGCGTGGGTACGAGCGATCAGGGCCAATTCAGCATCTTGACGAGCTCGCTGAGCGGCTCGCAGTTTGCCGATGCCTTCCTCGATGCTAATAAGAGAAAAGGCTGGGCCTCCAAACGGAGCTGGCAGGAGAGTATCTTCCAAGGTCAATGCAGCAATGCCGACGCGCTCCAGCTCCGTTACGGTACGCATGACGTTAAGGGCGTTGCCGTACCCGTGATCGGCATCGGCAATCACTGGCAGCTGGGCGACCCGACCGATACGCCTTGCCTGCTCAACAAATTCGCTCAACGTGATCAGCGCGATATCGGGGGCACCGAGCACATGCAGCGAGGCAACCGAACCGCCAAGGATACCGACCTCAAAGCCGAGATCGGCAGCTATACGGGCTGACAGAGGATCGAAGACGGAGGCGGTTGTGAGTGACTTCTGGCCGGCAAGGAGGGCTCGGAAAATTTTGCGCAGTTCGTGAGGACTGGTTTTATGCATGGCAATCTCTGTAGTTTACATTGAGGTACGCCGTGCAACTACCTGGAGGGCAATGCGCTCGTCGTTGCGACGGCGGTGCAAACTGTCGGGCGAGTGCCAGGCCAAAGCGTGATCGCTATGGCCGGGCAACTGGTTCACTTAATGAAGCGCACCTGACTGTTGATCTTCTCGATCACCGCGCCTTTACGTTCGTTGAAGCGCAGTTTGTTTTGCTCGAACAAATTGTTGCCCTTGGTATCGATGGAGATGATCAGCGGGCCGAATTCGCGTACTCGGTTCACCCATAGAGTCTCCGGCATACCAAGGTCTTGCCATTCCGCTCGAACAATTTCCTCGACTTGAGTCGCCGCCAGTACCGCGCAGCCGCCGGGGAAAACAGCATGCACCGCTTTGTTCTCCAGGCAGCCTGTGGTCGTTTCCGGCCCCATCCCGCCCTTACCAACGATCAACTTTACGCCGGTTTGCTCAATAAACTCTTTCTCGAACTTTTCCATCCGCATGCTGGTGGTCGGGCCGATGGAGACCATCTCGAAACTGCCATCGTCTTTTTTGCGAACAATTGGCCCCGCGTGGAAGATCGCCCCACCACGCAGATCTACCGGCAACTCGCGCTTGAGCTCGATCAAGCGGCGGTGCGCGACGTCACGGCAGGTCACCAACTGGCCGGTCAGGTAAACCACGTCACCAACGTTCAGGTCAGCCAGATCCTCGTCCTTGATTGGCGTATTCAGTATCTTCTTCACAGAACTACTCCTTCATGGGAGAGGATGTCGTAGGACAAGTCGGCGTTGATTCGGATCTTGCCGCGACGGTGGGCCCAGCAACCAGTGGATACGGCCACACCGATGGTCGAAGGGTGGCGCGCCGAAGACTCGATGTTTACTCCCATTACGCTACTGTTGCCGGTCAGACCCTGCGGGCCAATACCGATTTCATTGAGGCCATCCTCCAGCAGCTTTTCCATCATCGCAGCGCTTTCGTTCGGATGGCTGGAGTCCACTGGACGCAGGATCGCCAGCTTAGATAGACGCGCGGCGGTTTCCACCGAGGTGGACACGCCCACGCCGACCAACAGTGGTGGGCAAGCATTGATACCCCGCGAGGTGATCACATCGAAGACGAACTCGGTCACGCCTTCATAGCCTTGGCCGGGCATCAGAACCTTGGCCGAGCCTGGCAGAGTGCAACCGCCGCCAGCCATGTACACATCAATGATCGCGTGGTCGGCGTCAGGAATGATTTGCCAGTCCAGCCATGGAATCTTCGAACCAGTATTGGTACCGGTGTTTTTCTCGATAAAGGTCTCCACGGCGTTGTGACGCAGTGGGCCCTTAATAGTCGCCTCCTTTGTCGCATTCTCCAGGATGCCCTCCAGGTCACTCAGTAGTGGGAACTGGGCTCCAGCAGAGATGAAATACTGAATCACACCAGTGTCCTGGCAGCTGGGACGATTCAGCTTGTCGGCGTACTCCTGGTTGTCAGCCATCGAGTCGTAGACAGCAATGGCCAACGGATTAGTTTCCGCTGCCCGCAACTTCGCAGTCTTCTCTTTCACGTCCTTTGGCAAGCGCTTGCCGATGTACGCGGTGAACTTCGCCATCACGTCGGTTAGTGATTCAACAGCTGCTTCTTTATCCACGATTACTCTCCTAACTGCATCACAAGGCTGATTTGACCGGACTCGACATATTGAGCGGCGATGCTTCCTGTACCTGGTTTTGCTCAGGCACGATTCCGCCGTCTAATACGAAGTCCACTCTTTTCTTATCGAGAGCACCAACCCACTTGGCGATTGCCATGGTGCCGACTGCGTTACCGATGGTGTTGGTGATGGCCCGTGCTTCGGACATGAAGCGGTCGACGCCCAGCAGGAGCACCATGCCGGCTACCGGAATGTTGTCCATCGTTGCCAGAGTGGCAGCCAACGTGATGAAACCCGAGCCTGTCACGCCCGCCGAGCCCTTGGAGGTCAGTAACAGGACGCCCAGAACGATCAACTGATCCATTAGAGTCAATGGGGTGTTGGTAGCCTGAGCAATGAAAATGGCCGCCATGGTGTAGTAGATGCACTGACCATCAGGGTTGAAGGTCAAGCCGGAAGGGATAACCAGGCCTACTACCGGCTTGGATACACCAACTCTCTCAAGCTTGGTCATCAACTGCGGTACCACCGACTCCGAGGAACTGGTGCCCAGTACGGTGAACAGTTCTTCCTTTATGTACTTGAGAAACTTCCAAAGACTAAAGCCCGACAAGCGCGAGATGAAACCGAGAATGATCACCACGAACAGGAAGCAGGTGATGTACATGGTCGCCATCAGTTTACCGAGCGAAACGATGGAGCCTAGACCGTACTTGCCGACAGTGAAGGCCATCGCGCCACATGCAGCCAACGGAGCGACTCGCATGATCATGCCGACGATGTGGAACATGCCGTGGGAAAAGGCTTCAAGCACATCGACTACGGGTTTACCGCGTGGGCCAAGGTGGGACAGCGCGATGCCGAAGAGGGTTGAGAAAAGCAGGATCGGCAGAATCTGGTTCTTCGCGAAGGCGTCAGTAATGCTGGCCGGGATCACACTCATCAGGAAGTCGGTGAATCCGCCAGAGTTGCTTGCAGCGGAGGTGTAGGTAGAAATGCTCGCAATGTCGAGTGTGGAAGGATCGACGTTCATCCCCTCGCCAGGCTTCACGAGATTCACCACAATTAGGCCCAGCACCAGCGCGAAGGTGGACAGAATTTCAAAGTAGATAAGGGCCCGTACCCCGACTCTACCGAGCTCTTTCATGTTCTCCATTTTGGCGATGCCGAGCACCACCGTGGCAAAAATGATCGGTGCGAACACCATCTTGATGAGTTTGATGAAGGCGTCGCCCAAGGGTTTGAGGTCGATGCCGATCTGGGGCCAAAAAACACCGAGCAGGATGCCGACGGTAACGCCGATCAAAACCTGGACGTAGAGCTTCCCAAGGTATCGCATAGCCATTTATCTCCGCTTTATTTTTGTGAGTCGGATTTTTTATTGGCATCTGCGGGCTCTATCCATAGCTAGGAACGGCTATATGGCAGTAGAGAGCGCAGGTGTGTCATAGGTAATCACCCCTATAAATTAATGGTTTTTTCAAAAAGGTGTAATACACTGGAATTAACTACATTGTTTACTTTGAGTTAATTATGAGTCCTATATCGGAGCTGGCTTTTTTCACTCTGCTTATGAGGGTCGGAAGCCTTGCAGCTGCTGCCCGCGAGATGAACCTGACACCACCAGCTGTCTCCAAACGGCTCAACCTTCTGGAAAGCCGGCTCGGGGTTCGATTGCTCAATCGCACCACTCGTAGCATTAGCCTTACAGCAGAGGGCGAACTCTATTTGATGAGCGCTCAACGGATCCTCGACGAAATTAACGAAATGGAACGCCAGGTTTCCAGCAGCCGTGCCGAACCGAAAGGCCTGCTGCGCGTGAATGCGCCTTTGGGCTTTGGCCGTACCCATGTTGGGCCTGCAATCTCGTCATTCGCTAAGCGCTATCGCGATATCGAAGTGCAGCTGCACCTAACCGACCGCCCGATCAACCTGCCGGATGACGCTATTGACGTCGCCATTCGCTTTGGTGAACTTCCCGACTCGCGATTGATTGCCCGCAAGATTGCAACGAATCGGCGGCGACTGTGCGCTACCCCGGCTTATTTGGAGGCGTTTGGTTATCCGGAAAAGCCTAAAGACTTGGCGCAGCACTCATGCATTGTGTTGCGCCAGAATGACGCGGCGTTTGGTAGTTGGCGGTTCAACCGTGGCAAGTTGACCGAAACAGTCAAGGTCGGGGGAAGCCTTAGCACCAATGATGGTGAGGTGGCACTCAAGTGGGCTCTTGACAGTCATGGCATTCTGATGCGCGCTGAGTGGAACCTCGCGGGACACTTGCGCTCTGGGCGTTTGGTGGAGGTGCTGAGTGATTACGAAACTCCGTCTGCGGATATCTATGCGGTGTACCTGGAGCGGCTCAATCTATCTGCTAAAGTGTCGTTCTTTATCGAGCACCTGCGCGAGTTTTTTCGGAGCAAGTCTGACAGTTCAGAGGCATGGCCATAGAGCCATCTTTTTTGTAATGGTCAGGCGGTGGATTATGGGCGGGGTCTCAATCCTAGCCTGCTGTCAGCACCATAGACATTTAACGATTGTGCTGAAGAAATCAGAAAGATTCGTTGTGCCATAACCCAATAAAAGATGCCTTCAGATTGGTGTTAATTCTCAAGAGATCTATTGCGCCTTCAACTTTAGTAGACATTATTACCCGCGACCGGGGCGCGCAGGCCTATACCGAGTTTCATTCGTCGATGGAAATAACCAGAGCAAGCGGAGCGCGCAGGCCAGAAAGGCCGGAGGCGCGAGGATGGAAGCCCAAAGGGCCATGACTTGGTGTTAGTCATGGCATGGTTTACGACAGCCGACCCGATAGGGCGCGCCATAAACCGCGATTTGCTTAGATTGCAGGATTGCTGATGTTCTGCAGACTTATGTATTCCAATATTTTTGGACTGTGCTTCTGGCAATGCCTAGCTTTTCAGCGATTGTTTTCCTGTCGAAACCTTGCGCTTTCAAGGCTCGAATGTATTCCGCATTAAGCGGCTGCTTAGGCTTTCCCTGGGAGCGCTTGATGAGCTTTCCATCACTGAATTGCTCCTCTACCAACTGCCACCCTCCGGACATCTCGAATTCCCTGATTTGCAAGGCAGTACGTTGCAAAACCTCCGAAGGGAGTTCCTCACCTTGGGCCGCTATGGCTAGGGTGACCATGGTCAGCAGATCGAGACCGAGGTGGTCAGCGATTTCATCGAGCTTCTCCAGCGTCGGATTCGCTCGTGCCTGCTCTAGCATACCGACATACGTCCTATGGGTTGCCCCTGCCAGTTCGTCGTAGTTCAGCCCCTGGTGGGCTCGAGCTCCGCGCAATGCCCCTGCCAGCGCTTCTTTCAGATGCATGAGTCGGATCCTCAAAAGCGAGGATAGAGCCATGCGATGTGCATTCCGATAAACAGAGCATACTGATATTATCGTGGCGCACAGCCAAATTGCATGTCTCTGCTCGGGCACTGCTAGGTCGGGTTTGCCTGATGGGGGTGGAGCACAGGAGGGCTTTAGTGTTTGTGGGCGCGGAGACAGAACGACGCCTCTGTTCACATCGAAGACTAAGGAGCGGAAGCGATAGGCGAGTTGGATGAACTAAGACTCGGAGTTGTGTTTCCTGAGTGTTTCAGCACCGACAGCAAAAGCCCGATGTGATTTAGGCGACTCTGAGTGCCCTGCGCATTCATGTTGCCTGCAGTAATGCACGGAGTAATTTTTCTAATAGGAGATTTAGAAAATATGTTTGTAGATTGTCTAAAAATGTCTGGGAACCTTGAAGATATTCGTGTCTTCAAGCAAAACAGTGACGATATTGAAGTTATTATGAAGATTGACGGCGTCGTAATTCCTAACATAATCGTCCCTATTTCCCTTTTCGAGGAGATTGAGAAAGGACGGCACTGGGAGTTTTATGGCATCTTCAAAAAATCAAAGGATAAAGTGAAGAACAAAGGGATAATTTACGCGATTAAGCCAGCTGGCGGCAGCATCAAGTCCGTAACAAAACTCCGCTTCACTGTGCCGGGAATGATGGCCTTCGGTGCAATCCTCGCTTATGCACTGACTTATATTCTCACCTGGGCTGTAGCCATCATGCCGATGGCCGCTAAAGCCGATAATATTCCCGAAGCATTCGGACATATACACGACTTGGCATTACTCGTTGCGATGCTTCCTGTCCTGTTCTTCTTGATTTGCGCCGTGAATTTCATACGTAAAACTGGGAATCTCGAGGCTTGGCCTGCTACTGCGCCAAGTGTCGTCATTGAGCGATTCAGCAAACTCCATAAATAACGCAGCAGGTGGCGCATAGGTGCCACTTGTATGTGCTTCAAGGACGCGTTGGTTTTCCCTCCACCCCATCTGCAGCGCCAGTAGTGGGTGCGAGCGGAGCGCGCAAGCCGGCACGGCTGAAGGCGTGAGGATGAAAGCCCCGAGGGCCGAGACGTGACTTGTTACGGCTCGGTTCACAGCCCTCCGCCAACGGCGGTACGCCACAACAACCGCCCAGCTTCAACCGACCTGAAAGAGACTGAAATGACCCACGATGAACTCCGAAAGCTTGAGCGCACTAGGCGGAGAGCGCTATGGGAGATTGCCAGATTCCTTCCAGGTGACCCCGAGGCAGCTGACGCCTTAGCCATCCTTGATGACCTCGACGACCAGGAGCGAGGCGGCACGCCCTCAATGGGTGAGTCACTCGAGCTCAATGAAGTTCGTGCCTCTGTCCCGGTGCAGCATCACAACTGCGGCATCGATATCGTCTTGGAAATGACCATTCCACAGCCATGGAGGGAGCGTTTCCAGCAGGCGAGCATCGGTTCGACACGGGTGGTCGAAGGGCCTTACGCAACGGACTGGGAAAAATTCCTGGCTAGGTGGGAAGCAGAGATGTGGCACCTAGAGCAGCATAGAGCCGCGAGACGCAAACCTAGAACAGGTTGAGGGGGCTGCAGGCATGGCAGAAGACGACGATGACACTGTGTATTGCGACATTCAGATGCCGGTGGATCAAGGGAGAGAATTGCTGGAGTTGGTAATTGCGTTGCGAGAATCGAAAGCACATCCTCGTCTCGATAAAGTCTTCGAGCACATGCAAGACGAACTCAGCACCTCAATCAATATCATCGAGAACCCGCCCTCCTGGGGGCCGTGGTGCCAGTAACACCCTGACTACCATCAGAGCTCTGCATCCCATGCATCCATGGCCTCACTCACAGTCGCGTACCACTGAAGCCCACCACCTTGTAAGGCATTTGCAACTTGCCTGATCGTATTGCCGTCGATCCAAGTCGGGAGACTCTCTATGGCTTCTGTGAACAGACTGGCTGTAGCGATAGCGAATCGGCCCGTACTCGTGCACTGGAGGCACACGTAGCGCACAGCAGCGCCACTAGAGAGCCGCCGCCAAGTCACCACCTCCATACAGTCCAAGGCGCGCACTGGAGCCTCTACGGCGGGACTCTCATCCTGTTCCACCTGGACGTGTACCGCTGCTTTGAATGACCTGCCAGGCGCACTAGGTTTGTGGACGAGATGCTTGAGCTGCTCACGTGAGGCGATGATGTGTTCGCGGAACTCTTCGGGGTCGATAGACATGCCACCCCGGTCAGTCACCGAGAGGGTCTTCAAAGAGTTCGCCGCCAGGATGAACTCGCGTTCACGCGCCTTCTCCCGCTCGGGGCGGCGGTCGGGACTAATGACGTTCCAAAGGCTTGTAAGCAGCTTCAATGACATACTCCTACCTCAGGTATTGGGCGCGGATCCTGCGATCATACTAGGAAGGCAAGGCGCCTAAAGAGGTAGCCCTGTCCAAAACGTTGTTGCTAACTACCGATTTGGAATTCAAACCGAGAAGCCAACACAGAGCGTGTCGCTTCGATTTGGGCGAGCTACCCCCTGTTGCACGATGTCCTGAGTGCCTAGGATCAAGGCCAGCCGCTTTGATCGCGAGACGCCGGTGTAGAGCATGCTCCGTTCCACAAAATCGCTTTGACTCAGAGAGCAAATGATGGACGTCTCGTACTCGCTGCCTTGCGCCTTGTGGATTGATATGGCGTAGGCGAGCTTCATCCCGAGCACGAACAAGTCCATCCTGGATAGGGTCACTTCGATCCCATTGAAGAGAAATACACCATAAATCTGGCCATCGATTGACGTAACGTTGGACATGATCCCGGTGTTGCCATTGAACAAATTATGCTCGTAGCTATTCTGGGTGACGATGACGGGGTCATTAACTCGCAGCCAGTATTTGCCCATCCAAATGCCCAGGGTCTCGTCTGTGTGCTGAAGCACGCTTTGCAGATGGTTGTTTATCTTGTGCCCGGAATCCGGCATGCGATCAGACATGTGGGGCGTCAGGATCTGAGCGTCAGGGATGATCTGCTTGATCTTCGCGAGGTGTGTCAGCATGTCCTGTGTGTTTGTACAGGGGATCAGATAAACCCCATCGCGCTCGCCATTCCAGAATGGCAAGGTATCCAGGTGACCAGATCTAATCTTCATGGCGATATTCTGAAGGTGACTGTTGCCGATAGACCTGTGAACCTTGCTCAGGTGGGTCGACGGTATCGCCTTCGATTTGGCCAGTGCATGGAAGAAGATTCCATAACCTACCGGTGATAACTGACCAGTATCGCCTACGAGCAAGAGAGACAGTTCTTTCTTCGCGAAGGCATTCAGCAGTTTCAGCATCAAGGCGATGTCTACCATGCTGGATTCATCAATGATTACCAGAGGGTCGCCTACAGTGCTGATCCCTGAGCTTGCGGTGCTGATTTTGATCAAGAAGCTGTGGATCGTGTAGGTGTCTCGGCCTACAGACTCCTTTGCGCGCTCCTTGGCTTTTCCACTCAGTGCTAAGACATGCACAGGACGGTGCTGAGAGGCTATATCAACGATGGCTTTCAGCACGGTTGTCTTGCCCGTACCGCCAAATCCAGTCAGCGTGCTGATGCGATTAGTAAGCGCCATCAGCACTGCATTTTTCTGGTCTCGGGTGAGTGAGTGTCCAAGCTCGCTCTCACTGTGTGCGCAGTAATCTTCAATCGCTTCCTTCAGTTCCTGCGGAGAACCGTGGAGCAATGAGGCCTGAGCGGACAGTAGAATCGCGACTCGCTGCTCAAGTTTACTTTCGACAAGGGCCGCTCCCAGTGGCTGGATAAGCGTCGTCCCTTGATGCTTCTTAACGCATACAGCACGCCTTTGTAGGGCGCAGTCGATAGCTTGGTCTACCAGTCTGGCGGATGGAAGCTTCTGCATAAGGGCAGCTTTTAGCTCTTCGATTTCGTATGCGGTATGACCCTGATCCAAGCGCACATAGAGCAAGTTCTCCACAAGGCCGGCCAGCCTGCGTGGGTCATCACGAGGTATGCCTAGCTTGGCTGCTGCGGCGTCTACGATTTTCCACATGTTCGGGTGGATGCCTTGAAACGCAACGAGGCTGTACGGATTAAGCTTCAGGCGCTCTACCGTATCCGTCTGGCAAACCTTGAGAATGCTTTTGGCGAGCCCAGGATCGAAGTCGTGCTCCATGAGAAACTCAATCGTTGAAATCTCATCCTGCAGTGTCCTCCAGGCATCCACGACCTTTTGGGCGAGATCAGGATTAATCAATTCCGCCAGTTGGCTGACTCTGCCTGCAGTCAATGCCTGAGCAAGGTTTTCTGCGCCAAATGCCCTGACAAGTTTCGAGACTTTCGTTTTGCCGAATGACAGCCCACGAAATGCAGGATGCTTTACCAGCAATCGTTCCACATATGCCGCTATGGGCAGGTTTACGATGTGGCAGCTTTCGATCAGAACGAAATCCCTGTACTGATCATGCCCTGTGATCGAGCCTTTGAACTGCCAGCATTCACCGGGTTGAGGTATGCGGGTGATGATTTTATAGCTGGCTCTGCATGTGTAAATTTTGTTTTGGCCAATGATGCGTCCGGAGAAGACTGCCCCGCCAAAACTGCCTGGCTTCACCGAGCTCACCTGGATTATGCTCGACAGATTGCTCATAGGATGAATGACCGCCCGGAGTCGATCATCAAGTCCTGCTGGCTACTGATTTCTTGTGCAGATGTCCGAAGCAACCGCAGCTCGGCAGAGAGTCGCTCAACTTGCTCGCGAAGCAGTTCGTTTTCCTTCGACTTTTGCTCAAGCATTACTCGCAACCGGTTCGCTTCGCGACTTTTCGAATCCGCCATATCAACCGCCAGAGACTCAGGGTCTTTGGCCGCAAAAAACTCACTGCCTATGCGGTGAATGTCCTTCGCGATGACCTGTTCCAGGGTCTGGCCCTGGGAGCAAAAGACCTTCTTTGCGCTTTCAGAAAACCACTGCCTACGATTACCACATTCATCAGCGATTTTGCTGAAGTTGACGGCGCCAAACTGATTCACAGGGAATTTTTTTCCGGCCTGTTCAAGCTGCAGCACGTAGTCCCTGTAGCGGTCGTACGGAGAGCGCTTCTGATCACTTGTGTCCATGGCTTTTCTCTTTCGCTTTCAACCACAGTATGAACGGCTCAACTACCTCTGTTGGCACGAGTCCCTCCCTAGGTTCAAGGTCGTCAAAACTGCAGCAAATCTTTTTAGCCTGCATGTCAACCGTAAACATCCCATCACTTGCATCGAGCACCAACTTGAGGGCCCGGCAGGTTTTGTCAAACTTCGCCATGAATCCTTGATCCACATGCGTTGTGTCCGGCAGGGTTACTGGCTGAGCACCATGGCTACGGAGGGCTGAGCGCAGAGCTTCGACCTCCTTCCTCAGTTTCTCTGTCTCAGCTTGAAGTTGGTCTGCTCGCTGAACGGCCAGCTTTCCGACAAGCTTGTCCTTCTTGGACTCCATGTTTTCAGCAGCATCCCAGTGCTTGAAGAATATTGGCCCGAGCAGAGTCCAATAGTCAGTGCTCTGTACCAAGGTTCTGTAGCCAATCTTCTTTTCGTTTACAGGAAGCCCATCGTTGTAAAGTTCGGCGCAGAATCTTGAGTAAGGCGTAACCCCATCGAATGATGCTTTTCCTACGAAAGACTTCAGCTTAGGTATTACTTCGTCTTTAATTCGGGAAATTCTATAGTCGCGGTTCAGCTTTTGAGAGCCTGCAAAGCGGTTTTGGCCCTTTTTCGCACCTTTGCTCATGCAGGAACACCTCCTGGGCTCGAAATTAGCTTCAGGATTGCAGTAGGTCGTTCCAAGGCCATGGGCTTACTCATTGCATCATTCAAATCATGCAGTGAAAGACCCAGAACTTCACACGTAGACCGAATCAGGCCCCTAAATTCATCGATCAACGTGAATCCTGTAGGAGCTTCTTGCAGCATGCGGTTAAAGTCCCCAGTGAATGCAAGGAGCTTGTTTCTTGCCACTTTAACCTGCTTGTCTAACTGTGGAGTGAAATACTCCGCATGCGACTTGGCTTCTGCAGTGCGAGCAATCAGGTTGGAAAGGGAGTCTTTTTTAAGCTCTAAGCGCTCTAGGTGCTCCGAAACGATTTCAGGTTTCTCTACCAGAAAGCTCTCGCGCGTTTTGATTTCGTTATGCATTTGCTCAAGGCAGTGAGCAGTAACGCTCCATGAAATGATCTCTGCGGCGAGAAATTTGCGACGATTGGCTTTCGGTACAAGGCTTTCAGGCGATGCCCCATTTCTTTTAGCCTCGGCAATGTATGCCTCCAGCTCGCTACACTCATCAGTCAGCACACGGATGTGACCATAAATCCTCGGGAGATGGTCGACGGTTTTGACCGAGTAATAGCAGCCTCCGCACGGCATGCTAACCCCAGGAATGGCACCCAGGTCTTTAATGACGTCCGCTGGGCAGCGATTACCAAATGGGCAGATATGAGTGGGCATGAAGGCCAGCGAATCTATGGGACGCTGCCTTGTCTCCCTGACGCCCGAAACCACATCATCCTTGGTCTCACGGTCAAATGAGATTGCACCGAAGTCAATCAGAGACTTCTCTTTGTCTCGCCGGAACGCTTGCTGAAGCTTCGATGCAACGTCCTCGGCTTTAATGTTGGACATTGATGGGCGGTCGGCTAACCAGCCATGTTCAATACTCATTTTTTGATACTGGGCGACAGATTTGAGGTACACAGGGTCAACTTTTGCGTAATACATTACATGTTCATCACTGGCCTGGCCGGTAATGAATGCACCGATGATGTGGGGCGGCAAAATTGGGATGTATTCAGACACAACTGATACTCGGCAGGAATGCGGAGTATGTTCAATTAGTTTGCAGGCCTGCCGTTCAAGTTTGATCGCAGTGAGGTAGTCGTGAGGGTCATCAATAGATTCCAGCTCTCCCACAGCCTCTGGCATTGCGTTCGTCGTCTGAATGCCCAGCTGAAACCTGCAGAAGAGGTCGAAAGAGTAAATGAGTCTTTTAAAATATTTTGCGTACGCCTCTGGATTCAGCACGCCAGGAGTATTTCCCTTTGGAAATAGCGTGATGATTTTTCCGTGCTCATTTTCCTCATGGTAGTCATACCAAGTCTCGATATCCATTGCTGGGTCGTTAAACCAAGGGATCATGGCTTTTTGACGATCCAGTAGTTCAATTACTGACTTCGAAACTGTGGCGTCCCATGCGCCGTTTACTTTATCAGTGTTGATACGTAACTTGCAGAGCGGAGGTAGGGGTCTTGATCTATCAATTAGCATGTCATAGGTTCGCTTCTCCAGCCAACGTATGTGAATGCTACGGACACCTGTCTCCAGCGCGATGATATTATGTCTGATGTAATTGAGCTGTGGATAGAATACCCATTTCCCCTCTCGCTCCACCGAGTGATCAATAATTGGCACGACGAACCTTGGGAGAAGTTTCAGTGCCTCGTATTTCATCGGACGATTGTTTTCGGATTTGGGCTGCGAAGCGTCAAATGATGGGTTCTTGTAGAACACAATTGGAACGTACCCAAGTTTTTCAGTTTGGACGACTTTTTGGGTTTTATTCCAGTCCTTTGTGTCAATATCGGCCCTGTATATTTTGTCGAACAGATTTATTTGTTCGTGATATACCCTTTCAGCCAGGTGTGTTGTGAAAGATTCTATCGCGTAACAGTATTGGATAAGGTATGGGAAATGCTCGGAATGAAACGCAGGTTTGTTAGAGCTATTACTTCTTCGGACGATGGGGAAGTCGAGCTCAAGTATGGGGCAAACAAAACCACAAAGCTTCTCGTCGGTGTTTGAGCGAGCCGCCAAGTAGTTAAAAAAGCTTGTGATGTGGTACATGATCTGTTGGATCGTTGAGTTTGACCAGCCTCTGTGCAGGAAAGTGAGGAAGCCTATGTATCCATCACCTTCCATGTGCGTCCGATTAAGCTCAGTCGGTTGAGGAGGAAGCAATCCTGTGGCAGTAGGGTATTCGCCAAATAACCAAGTATTCAGGACTGAAAAGCTTTTGGTGTAAGCATCGAAAGATTTAATTCCCCGAGACTTTTGTAGGGTGATGTATTTGTCTTGATATTTCAACCATAATTCGACACTTTCCTTATGCTCATCAGGATAGTCATATTCTCCAGACGCCAAGGCTTTTCTGCTGGCTTGCAAGTAATTTTTAGGGCGGACGACTGCCTGGCTACATCTGTCAAAATACAGCCTCTGAACATAGTTCCAAAACGCGGCTGGGGCGATGGGGTACTGGAACCAGTCAACGTCATTTCTTCGCGCTAAGACTAAGTGGTCGGCGAGGTCAGCGATGTCTTTTGGGTTGATGTCTTCGATTCTATGCCAGTCTGTGCAACGAATCATGCGCCATGCGCACCATCCAAAGTTTCTGACTGCACTAGGTTTCATTACGGAGGTGATATCCGGAATGTCTTCGTAGGGAACATGCGAGACAAATGGTTTGCTCACAAATGCTAGCACCTCGGTGTAGGATGCTGCAGCAAACTCATAGAAATTGGTTCCTGCTTCCTGATTGTGAACCGTGGGCTTCCTTAGGTCAGCTGGGAGCAGAACAGCTCGCGTCTGCCAGAGAAAGTGGAGAATTAAGACGCAGTCCCTACTCAGCCTCTCCAAGGAAGACTTGTTGAGCCAGTCAATAGAGGACTTCGGAACGACCTGCTTCGCAATTTCTATCGGCGCAGTCTTTTTCGTGCAAGCTAAAGCATTTCGCACCCACACTTCATCGTAAATAGGTGCATTCGCCACATTCAGGTGGTCATCAAACAGGCGCACGATGGACGCGTTGTAATATTCGTTACGAGCGCTGCTTGTAACCTTGCTTGGAGAGATATAGTTCGTGCCAAACAACTCTTTGCAGACGCAAGCCTTTGCTTTGGTGATCGCCTCTTTGATTGAGCTCTCCAAGGATGTTCCGGTCTTGATAATCTGAATATCTTTGGTCAGGTTAATCATGTTGCGTCCCTTGAATGCGATTCGCCTCTTCCTTCAATACTTCGAGCTGGCGTAGATAAAATTCCTCACGAATAGTGCTAAAGGAGGCATCGCCTCTCTGCATGACGTATTGGTTAGCATGCTGGATATATGCTTCGATGATGTCGGTATCGTGCTTTGCGTACTTCATCGTGGATGTGACGCTGGCATGGCCCATCAGGATCTTCACGTATGTAATGGGCAGGCCAGGAAGGGGCTGTCCAGGAACTGGCATGTAATTAAGCGTGTAAGTTCCGTACATATGCCTAAGCGAATGAGTGCTGATGCCTGTGACGTCCGGCAAGCCTGCCTTCAAGGCGTATTTCTTGAGGGTTTTGTCACGGCTACTCCTGTCGCTTGCGAAGAAGGGCCTACCGTCAGAGTTTTGAAATAAGAAATCATGTCCAACGCTAGAGTTGTATTCTAGGGTCAGGTACTTCTCAAGGTTCTCCCAGAATATTTTAGCGAATGGCTCAATCATGAAGGTCACCTCGGTCTCCCGACCTTTCCAGGAGAGAAGCTTATGCTCTTCTTCAGTAATGCCAGGCGTTTTCCTTGCAAAGGGGTCGCGTAGGAACACTGCAAAATCGTCATCATCGATGTCAGGCATTCGAACTTGTAGCGCCTCGCTTGTACGCGAACCTGTCGCGGCGAGTAGGGCATATAGCGTCATGTCCCTGTAAAATGTCGTGGACTTTGCAGGCTTGGCCTGTCTGAGAAATTCGACGGATCGTTCTATAGGGAATGGGAGAATCTTGAACGGCTGCTTCTCGTTTTTCCCGCTCCTACGCCCTGCTTTAGGAAACAGCTTATCTTTCTTACGTTTTGGCAGAACTGAGTTCAGCGAGCCACGAATGACTGCTGCCATCCAAGAATTGGCTTTTTGGGCCGAAACCTCACATTGACTTCGATATTCGGCCTTGCTCAAGTAGAACCGACTGAACAGATGGTCAGGTGCTGTCATGTTTTTTGACTCGGCTACGTCAAGAAACCATCGAATAGACGACTCTATGGATTCTGCGATTGAGTTTTGACCGGTCAGCCGTGTCTTCCCCAGGCTATGGGCCAGCGTCTTCGCTATCGGGTTCGTGGCGTCCGTACCGAAGAGGAGATAAACCTGGTAGCTGTAGATGACGGTCTCGATAGTGACCTCGACATCTGCAGGAAATTGGGTCTTCGTCGCCTCATACACGTAGTCGATGAAGCGGCCCACGTGCTCCGAGTAGAGCTTATCGGTGTTTGCTGCATAGCCCTTACGTGCCAGCCAAGTCGTGTAGTCGGTGAACGGTTTGAACTCGCGTGCCTCGTCGGGCATGTCAGGGTCGAGATGAAGCAGGATGTAGTTAGCCTCGCTCGTAACAGGCGCTTCGACCAAGATAAAGTTTTTCATGAGCTCTCGATTCCAAATACCACACCCTATTAGCTTTGGGTGTTGCCCTTGCAGTGTCAAGGAAAAATCGAAAATCGCCGGATTCTTGGAACGAAGAAAGCTCCGTCAGCGTGGTCATCGACCTTCTGCGGAGTTGGGTAGGTGCTTGATTTTAGGGGGGTATGGGGCCACTGGAGGGAATCGAACCCTCGACCTGCCGATTATGAGTCGGACGCTCTAACCGATTGAGCTACAGTGGCATTGAGTAACTACAAACTAACAAAAATTGGCTCCAAATACCACACTGGCATTCGTACCACATAAGAACCGTGGACCAAAGGATTATGAGTCCTCTGCTCTAACCAACTGAGCTATAGGCCCCAGTGGTCGCGGATTATAACGAGGGTTTCCAGGCTGTGCCATCCGAAAGATCCGAAAGTGCTATGCGAAGAAATGTTGCGGCGAACTCATCGGCCGACAATGGCAAGCTGACGATGTAGCCCTGGATCTGTTCGCACCCCTCGGCCGCCAGGAAGCGTTGCTGGGCCTGGGTCTCGACACCTTCGGCAATGATGGTCAGTTGCATGCTGCGCCCCAGGGCAATGATCGCCCGGGCAATGGCGACATCATGGGGGTCATCAGGCAGGCCGCGGATGAAAGACTGGTCGATCTTGAGGATGTCCAGGGGCAGCCGCTTGAGGTAGCTCAACGACGAATAGCCGGTGCCAAAGTCATCAATCGCCAGCTGTACGCCGAGTTGCTTGAGCTGGTGAAGGATGGCCAGGGCCTCTTCGGCCTGGCTCATGATGAAGTTCTCGGTGATTTCCAGTTGCAGGTCGCCGGCCTTCAGATGATGGGTCTTGAGCAGTTGCTCGATGCGTTTGACCAGGCTCGGTTGGCGCAGTTGGGCGCCGGCCAGGTTGACGGAGAGGGGGCCGAAGGCCAGGTAGTGCTGCTTCCAGGTTTGCATTTGGCGGCAGGCCTGTTCCAGTACCCAGTCGCCCAGTTGCAGGATCATGCCGTTTTCTTCGGCGAGGCCTATGAAGTGTTCTGGCGGCACTTCACCGAGCAGCGGATGCGTCCAGCGGATCAGGGCTTCGGCGCCTACCAGGCTCTGGGTTTTCAGGCTGAACTTGGGTTGGTAGCTCAGGCTCAGTTCATTACGCTCTATGGCGCGTCGCAGCTCGTGTTCCAGGGCAATGCGTTCGCTGGCCTGGGCGGTCAGGTCGCGGGTATAGGACTCGACCCGGTTGCGGCCCTTGGCCTTGGAGCGGTACATGGCGGCATCGGCATTACGGATCAGCGAGGCGACGTCGGTGCCGTCCTGTGGGTACAGGCTGGTGCCGATACTGGCACTGGTGAAGAATTCGTGTTCACCGGCCTGGAACGGGGCGCTGAAGCAGGCCAGCAGCTTGTTGGCGATGAGGCTGGCATCCCCGGGCTGGTGCAGGCCGGGTAGCAGAATGATGAATTCGTCGCCGCCCAGGCGCGCCACGGTGTCAATGTCGCGCACTTGTTCCTTGAGGCGCTGGGCGATGCCCTTGAGCAGCAGGTCGCCCACCGGATGACCCAGGCTGTCGTTGATATGTTTGAAGCGGTCCAGGTCCAGGAACAGCACCGCGCCTTGGCGCTGGGAGGCTTGCGCGCAGGTGAGCGCCGCCTGCAGGCGATTCTCGAACAGGGTGCGGTTGGGCAGGCCGGTGAGGGGGTCGTGGTGGGCCTGGTAGTCCAGCTTGGCCTGGGCGTGCTTGAGGCTGGAAATGTCGGCGAAGACGGCGACGAAGTGGGTGATGATCCGCTCGCTGTTGCGCACGGCACTGATGGTCAACCAGCTGGGATAGAGCTCGCCGCTTTTGCGCCGATTGTAGATTTCGCCCTGCCAGTGGCCTTCTGCGGTCAACTGGTGCCACATGGCCGCGTAGAACGCGCTGTCGTGCTGTCCGGAGGCAAGCAGGCGCGGTGTCTGGCCCAGGGCTTCGAATTCGTTGTAGCCGGTGATTTCGCTGAAAGCGCGGTTGACTGCGCTGATGCGTTGGTCGGTATCGGTAATCAGTACGCCTTCGGCGGTATTTTCGAACACCGTCGCGGCCAGTTGCAGTTTTTCCTGCATCAGGTGGCGCTCGGTGATGTCGCGGGCAATGGTCAGCATGCAGTCGACACCGGCGATCGGCAGGGGGCGGGCCGACAGTTCACACAAGCGGATCTGCCCGTCACTGCGGCGGATATGGCAACTGAAGTCCCGCACGAAGCCGTCTTTTTGGAGCATTTGCAGCAGGCGTCGCCGCTCGTTGAGATCAACCCACATGCCCAGGTCCAGCGAGGTCTGGTCCAGCGATGCGTGGCTGTCGAACCCGGTCAGGCGGCAGAAACCCTCGTTGACTTCGATCAGCAGGCCATCGCTTTGCCGGGAAAGCAGCAAGCCATCCGGGGAGGCATGGAAGGCCTTGGCAAATTTCTCTTCCGAGGTGCGCAACTGCTCCTGGGTTTCCTTGAGTTGGCTGATGTCGCGCACTGCCACCACCAGCGCCGGGGTGCTGTCGAGTTCAATGGTTTCGGCCGAGAGGAGGCCGGTGAACAGGTGGCCGTTGCTGCGCCGGAACAATGTCTCCAGATTGCGGATGCTGCCGGACTGCAGGCGCTCAAGCAGTTTTGGGCCGATCGCGTCGATGTCCCAGATGTTCAGCTCGGTGGCGGTACGGCCAACGACCCTGTCGGCGTCCAGGCCGATCTGCTCTTCGAATGCCTCGTTGACTTCCAGCAAGCAGCCGTCGCTGAGGCGGGCGATCAGCAGGATGTCCGGGCATTGCTGGAACACCGAGGCAAACTTCTGCTCCGACAGGCGCAGGGCCTCTTCGGCATTCTTGGTTTCGCTGATGTCGATCATCAGCCCGCGCATCACGGGCTTGTGCCCATGTTCGATCAGGCTGACGATGTCACGAACCCAGAGGGTGTGCCCATTGGCGCAGATGACGCGGTAATCCAGGCTGTGGTCGCGCCCGGCGGCGGTCTCGCTGTCGCAGTAGGCCTGGGCCCAGAGGGCGTCGTCGGGGTGGATGATGCTGCGCCAGAAGCCCGGGCGCAGCCAGTGGCTCAAGGGATAGCCGAGCAGGTCTTCTGCATGGGGCGAGACATAGTTGTAGGTGAAGTCGTTGGCGTCGGCTTCCCAGGCAATCGCCGAGAGGCTCTCGACCAGGCCGCGGTAGTGGTATTCACTGCTGCGCAGCTCTTGTTCCAGGGCCACGCGTCGGGAAATTTCCGAACTCAGGCGTCGATTGACCCGCATCACTGCCGCCAGTATCGCAACCAGCAGCAGTACGGCGGGCAGCCCATAGAGGAGAAGGTCGAACCAGACCGTGCGATGGTCCAATACCTTGCCGATCCAGCGCTCCTGAATATCGCTGATTTCGGAGGCGCTCATGTCGGCCATGACCTTGTCGAGGATACCGACCAGGATTTTCTGGTCTTGGGGCACCGCCATGGCCAGTTGATAACGATAGGGGGTTTCACCGCTGACATACATGCCTTCAAGCTTGAGCTGGCGCAGACTCCAGATGCTCGAGGCGAGATCGCCGACCACGGCATCGACTTCGTCGGTGGCCAATGCCTGCAAGGTTGAGCTGACATTGCGCATGGCGACCAGGTTCAGGTCGGGGTGGTGGGTGCGCAGTAGTTCATGGGGCGCGTAGTTTTCCACCACGGCAATCTTCAATCCGTAGAGGTCCTTGATGTTGCGTGGCTGCGCACCGCCCTTGTGGGCGAGGATGACGATCGGAAAGTCCAGGTAGGGGCGGGTGAAGGCGAGAAAGCCCTGGCGCTCGGGTGTCGACATGATCCCGGGGAGCACGTCCAGTTTGTTCTGGCGTGCCTGTTCCAGGACGGCGGTCCAACTGGTTGGTTCGACCAGTTTGAACGTGACGCCCAGTCGATCCTGCATCAGGGCAATGTAATCGGCAGCCAATCCCTGGTAGCGGCCTTCCTGGTCACGGTACTCGAAGGGTGGCCAGGATGCGTCGACACCCACGCGCAGCTGCGGGTGGGCGCTGAGCCAGGCTTGTTCTTCGTCTGTCAGGGTCAAGGCGCCGGCCGCTGCGCTCCAGAGTAATGAGAGCAACAACAGAAGGGCCGGCATTCTGGGCATAGCGGCCTCGTCACACAGGTAGGTTGTTTTCGAGTGTAGACGGGCATTTCGCCAGCGGGGTAGTGGCGAAAGTCTTAAAGTTTTCTATGGCACAAAAAGAAAAACCCCGGCCTGGGCCGGGGTTCGTCATCACTCGTCGAGGAAGGAGCGCAGATGCTCGCTTCGCGTCGGGTGGCGCAGCTTGCGCAGCGCCTTGGCTTCAATCTGGCGGATCCGTTCACGGGTCACGTCAAACTGCTTGCCGACCTCTTCGAGGGTGTGATCGGTGTTCATGTCGATACCGAATCGCATGCGCAGCACCTTGGCTTCGCGTGCGGTCAGACCGGAGAGCACATCACGGGTCGCTTCCTTGAGGCTTTCGACCGTGGCGACATCGATTGGCGACTGCATGGTCGAGTCTTCGATGAAGTCACCCAGGTGCGAATCTTCGTCGTCGCCGATCGGGGTTTCCATGGAGATCGGCTCTTTGGCGATCTTCAGTACCTTGCGGATCTTGTCCTCAGGCATTTCCATGCGTTCGCCCAGCTCTTCCGGGGTCGGTTCGCGACCCATTTCCTGCAGCATCTGCCGGGAAATACGGTTGAGTTTGTTGATCGTCTCGATCATGTGCACCGGAATACGGATGGTGCGGGCCTGGTCGGCAATCGAACGGGTGATTGCCTGGCGAATCCACCAGGTGGCATAGGTCGAGAACTTGTAGCCGCGACGGTATTCGAACTTGTCCACCGCCTTCATCAGGCCGATGTTGCCTTCCTGGATCAGGTCGAGGAACTGCAGGCCGCGGTTGGTGTACTTCTTGGCGATCGAGATAACCAGACGCAGGTTGGCCTCGACCATCTCTTTCTTGGCGCGACGAGCCTTGGCTTCACCGATCGACATGCGACGGTTGATGTCCTTGATCTCGGCGATGGTCAGGCCAGTCTCGTTCTCAAGGTCGATCAGCTTCTGCTGGCAAGCGACGATTGCGGCGTCTTTCTCGCCCAGGGCGGCAGCCCACTTGGTGCTGCGCTTGGCAAGGTCACCGCTCCAGGTCTGGTCGGTTTCGTTGCTTGGGAACAGGCGCAGGAAGTCGGCGCGTGGCATACGTGCATCACGTACGCACAACTGCATGATTGCGCGCTCTTGCTGACGCAGGCGATCAAGGGCACTACGCACGCGCTCGACCAGGCCTTCGAACTGCTTGGGCACCAGCTTGATCGGCATGAACAGCTCAGCCAGTTCGAGCATCGCCTTGATGCTGTCCTTGTGGCTGCGGCCATTCTTCTTCAAGACCTTGAGGGTGGCGTTCAGTTGTTCCTGAACAGCACCGAAACGCTGGCGAGCGACTTCAGGATCGGGACCGCTCTCGGCCTCTTCCTCTTCTTCGGCGCCTTCTTTCTCTTCGTCTTCATCGTCGTCGGCATCGGCCTTGGCCGGGGCTTTCGGATCGATCGGCGGTGGCACTTCGGCTGGTGGCGCAATGCCATCGTCCGGGTCGATATAACCGCTCAGGACGTCGGACAGGCGGCCACCTTCGGTGGTGACGCGATCGTACTCGGAGAGAATGTGTTCGACGGTACCGGGGAAATGAGCGATAGCGCCCATGACTTCACGGATACCTTCTTCGATACGCTTGGCGATTTCGATTTCGCCTTCGCGGGTCAACAGCTCGACGGTACCCATTTCACGCATGTACATGCGCACCGGGTCTGTCGTGCGACCGATATCGGTTTCCACAGCCGCCAACGCAGCAGCGGCTTCTTCAGCTGCGGCTTCGTCGGTGTCGGCTTCGGCCAACAAAAGGGCATCCGCATCCGGAGCACTCTCGAATACGTTGATCCCCATGTCGTTGATCATGCGGATGATGTCTTCCACCTGCTCCGGATCTGAAATATCCTCTGGCAGGTGGTCGTTGACCTCCGCGTAAGTCAGGTAACCCTGCTCACGACCGCGGGTGATCAACTCTTTGATGCGAGACTGCTGTTGCGCTTTTCCGGACATAACACCCTATCCACTGAAGGTCTTGGCGGGCAAAAAACAAGCCGAGGATTATACCCGAGCTAGGACCTCACGCGCCAGTTGAGGTCGGGGTTTGTGCGGGAACATTCCGGCTTAGCAGGTCGCGCAGCTGATTTTTTTCCTCTGCGCTCAATTCACTTTGACGTGCTTTCCTGAGCAGATGTTCCAGGCTTCGCTCGCGTTGACGAGCGGACAAGCTAGTAATGGTGTCGAAAAACTGTTGTTCAAGGTTGTCGGCGTCGATGAGCCATTCCTTTTCTGCCAAGGCTCGTAACAAGCGACCCTGTTCGGTGCCATGCCAGCGGGCGATCAGCTGTAGTGAGCGTAGCTCAGGATTCTTTTGCAAGGCCTCGAGCAGAGCGACCAGCAGCTGGGCGTAGACGTGTTCCTCGGCTGCAAAGTGACCGGCATCCTCGACCTTTTTAGCCAGTTGCGGATGGTGCAGCAGGGTGCGCAAAGCGCTCAAGGTCGGGGGCTCCACCGAAGTGGGTATCCGGGGTGGCGCGTCCTGGCGCTGGCCGTTGCGATCCCACGGCTTGCCCTTCTTGTCCCAGGGCTTGCCTTCCCATTTCTTCTTCCCGCCCTTGTTCGGCGTCCACTGTTGTTGCGGTGGAGCGTGGTCGGGCTGGTGAAAATCACCATAGTCCGGCGTGTAGTCGGGAATGGCGTCGTAATCAATGCCTGGGTCGTAGCTTGGCGGTGCTTCGACGGGGGCGCTATGGCTCAGTTGCTCGACCTGCTGATTGTCGAGGCCGGTTATTTCCTTGAGGCGATTGCGCATCAGGGCGCGCAAGTTGGCGCCGGGTACTTTTTCGATCAACGGTGCTGCGAGGGTGGCCATGTGTGCCTTGCCTTCGAGCGATCGCGGGTCGGCTTCTTCGGTCAGCTGCTGAAAAAAGTAGTCGGCCAGGGGCTGGGCATGCTGGTTGATCCGGGCGCGGAAGGCGTCGGTACCTTCCGTTCGGATCAGGGTGTCCGGGTCCTCGCCTTCGGGCAGGAACAGGAAGCGAGCCTTGCGACCGTCCTGCAGGCTCGAGAGCGTGGACTCCAGCGCGCGCCAGGCGGCATTGCGGCCTGCCTGGTCGCCATCGAAGCAGAACAGTACGCTGGGCACCACGCGAAACAGGCGTTTGAGGTGCTCTTCGCTGGTGGCCGTACCCAGGGTTGCTACTGCATTGCGCAGGCCTTGCTGGGCCAGCGCAATGACATCCATGTAGCCTTCGACCACGATGATTTCATCGAGGTTGCGGTTGAACTTGCGGGCTTCATACAGCCCGTACAGCTCCTGGCCCTTGTGGAAAACCGGGGTTTCCGGGGAGTTCAGGTACTTGGGCTTGTCGTCACCCAGCACCCGGCCGCCAAAGGCAATGACACGACCGCGGCTGTCGCGGATCGGGAACATCACCCGGTCGCGAAAGCGATCGTAGCGTTTGCCGCTTTCGGCGTTCTCGATCAGCAGGCCGGCATCGATCATGGCCTTTTGTTGCAAGGTGTCGCTGCTCAAGTGTTTGAACAGGTTATCCCAGCCCGGAGGTGCGTAGCCCAGGCCAAAATCACGAGCGATTTCGCCAGATAACCCGCGGCCCTTGAGATATTCCACGGCAGAACGGCGTGTCGGATGGCTTTTCAGTGCCTGGCGATAATACTCGGCAGCGGCTTCCAGCAACGGATAGAGCGGAGAGTCCGTGGGCTGGCGTGGCTTTTGCCCGCGCCCGCCTTCTTCGCGCGGGATCTCCATCCCGGCGGCCTTGGCCAGTTCCTCGACCGCCTGGGGGAAGTCCAGGTTGTCGTGGTCCATGATGAAGCCAAGGGCGTTGCCGCCCGCGCCGCATCCGAAGCAGTAATAGAACTGCTTGTCGGGGCTGACACTGAAGGACGGGGTTTTTTCTTTATGGAACGGGCAGCAGGCGGTGAGGTTCTTGCCGGCCTTTTTCAGTTGCACGCGCGAACTCACCACATCGACGATGTCGGTACGGTTGAGCAGGTCGTCGATGAAACTTTGGGGAATCAGCCCGGCCATGGCACTCTCATCATCAGGCGATAAACAAGTGTAATCGCTAATGCTGCAGGAACGGCTGCGCGTTCGAGCGATGTCGAATGGCGTAACACAAAATTCGGAAAGACGTGCTCGTCGGTAGCCGGTGAAGGCTCGTCAGTAATGACGCGCACAGCTGGCGTTTGAGGCCAGTTCTGACGATTCAGGCAGGTTGTCCGCGCTGTAGAACAACGGGACGCCTCGGACCCAAGGGTCTGAGGATCAAGCATCGACTGCCGGCAGCCCGGCTTTGGGCCGGGCGAGGCAGAAGCTTGCGTCGGACGTCTGTATTAGTACAGGCGAACGGCGCGGCGCTGTTCGCGCTGAACTTTCTTGGCGTGACGTTTAACAGCGGCTGCTGCTTTGCGCTTACGCTCAGAAGTCGGCTTCTCGTAAAATTCGCGGCTACGAACTTCAGCCAGAACACCGGCTTTTTCGCAGGAGCGCTTGAAACGACGCAGAGCTACGTCGAAGGGTTCATTCTCTTTAACTTTGACGGCTGGCATCCAGAGCTACCTTCATTCATTACCGGGGGTCAACGAACTCGTGGCAAAACTGTGCACTGGAGAACGTCGGTTTTTAAGGGTTGCGGATGTTAACCCTTAGCCAGCCGGAATGCAAAGCCTCTGATCGAAAACCGCTGGTCGGCACCCTGAGTGGGGACTATCATGCGCGGCTTCGAATTCAGCCTCCACAAGGCGCAGACCCATGCTAGTACTGGGATTGGAAACATCCTGCGACGAAACCGGCGTCGCATTATACGACAGTGAGCGCGGTCTTCTGGCCGATGCATTGTTCAGTCAAATCGACCTGCACCGCGTCTATGGCGGCGTGGTGCCAGAGCTCGCCTCCCGCGATCACGTCAAGCGCATGCTGCCGTTGATCCGCCAGGTCCTGGCCGAGGCGGACTGCGTGGCTACCGAGATCGACGCCATTGCCTATACCGCAGGCCCAGGGCTGGTCGGGGCGCTGCTGGTGGGCGCTTCCTGCGCCCAGGCGTTGGCCTTCGCCTGGGGCATTCCGGCGTTGGGGGTGCACCACATGGAGGGCCACCTGCTGGCGCCGATGCTCGAAGAGCAGCCTCCGGAGTTCCCGTTCGTCGCCTTGCTGGTCTCCGGCGGTCATACCCAGTTGGTACGGGTCGACGGTATTGGTCGCTACGAGCTGCTGGGCGAATCCCTTGATGATGCGGCGGGCGAAGCGTTCGACAAGACCGCCAAGCTGATGGGGCTCAACTACCCGGGGGGGCCTGAAATCTCCCGCCTGGCGACTCAGGGCGTGCCGGGGCGTTTTATTTTCCCTCGGCCGATGACCGACCGTCCTGGCCTGGATTTCAGCTTCAGCGGTCTGAAAACCTTCGCCCTGAACACCTGGCAGCAGTGCCAGAAAGCTGGAGACGACGGCGAGCAAACCCGTTGCGACGTGTCGCTGGCCTTCCAGCAGGCGGTGGTAGAAACTTTGACCATCAAGTGCAAGCGCGCCCTGAAGCAAACCGGCCTCAAGCGCTTGGTGATCGCCGGTGGCGTCAGTGCCAACAAGGCACTGCGGGCTTCGCTGGAAGAAATGCTCGCGGGCCTCAAGGGCAATGTCTACTACGCGCGGCCGCAGTTTTGCACCGACAATGGCGCAATGATTGCCTATGCCGGGTGTCAGCGCCTGGCGGCGGGGCAGCAGGAGAGCCTGGCTATCAGCGTGCAGGCGCGCTGGCCGATGGAGCAGTTGTCGCCGCTGTGATGAGCGTGGCTCATGCAGTGGGTTCAGAAATGTCGTTCGCGACCGGCAAAGAGGTCGCGTAGATTGCCGCGATGACGCCAGACGATCAGCACGGTCAGTACGCTGATCGGCAGCAGTGCCTCGGGCTCGCGCCAGGCCAGCAATGGTAGGGTCAGCGGTGTGGCGATCAGCGCCGCCAAAGAGCTGGTGCGGGTCAGGTAGAAGGTCAGCAGCCAGGCGCTGATGGCCAGCAGTGCCGCTGGCGGGTAAAGCCCCAGCAGCATGCCGGCGGCGGTGGCGACACCTTTGCCGCCGCGAAAGCAGAAGTAGATCGGGAACAGGTGGCCGACCACTGCGCACAAGCCGATCCAGGCTTGTTGTTGCAGGTCGAGCCCGGCAACACTGGCGACCAACACGGGCAGAAGGCCCTTGAGCAGGTCGCCAAGCAAGGTCAGGACCGCGAGCTTGCGGCCGGCCAAGCGCAGCATGTTGGTTGCACCGGCATTGCCTGAACCGCTCATGCGTGGGTCCGGGCTGCCATTGAGGCGGCTCAGGACGATGGCAAAGGACAGCGAGCCGAGCAGGTAGGCGAGCAGTGCCAGTAACCAAAACATGCTAACTATTCCGGGCGAGGACGCCCTGATTCTAACGGCGCCAGTCGCCCTTGTCGTGCAGTGGAGAGAAGTGCTTGGACAGAGTGTTCATCGAAGGCCTGGAAGTCGATACCGTTATCGGTGCCTATGACTGGGAGCGCGGTATTCGCCAGTGCCTGCGTCTGGACCTGCGTTTTGCCTGGGACAACCGCCCGGCTGCGGCGGGTGACGACCTGACTCTGGCGCTGGATTACGCCAGTGTGTCTGCGCGTATCCAGGCGTTTGCCGAAGAGGCTCAGTTCCAGTTGGTGGAAACCTTTGCCGAGCGTTTGGCCGCGGTACTGATGAGCGAATTCCAGATTCCCTGGCTTCAGCTGAAGCTGACCAAGCCCGGCGCCGTGTCGGCGGCCACTGGCGTGGGCGTGGAGATCGAGCGCGGATGTCTCTGAACAGGGTTTGCCTTGGCCTTGGCAGTAATGTCGAGCGGGAGCGGCATTTGTGTGCGGGCCTTGATGCACTGGTCGGGTTTCTCCACGACATGCGTTGTTCGGCGGTGTTCGAGAGCCAGGCGGTAGGCATCAAAAGTGGTCCTTTCTTCAATCTGGTGGTCACCGGGCTGACCGACCTGCCGCTGATGGAGCTGGACCGGAGGCTCAAGTTCATCGAGGCGGACAATGGTCGTTATGCGCCAGAACGCAAAGGCCTGCCGCTGGATATCGATGTACTGATGTACAACGATCTGTGTGGCAGCTTTGACGGGTTGGTCTTGCCCCGGGCCGAGATCCTCAAGAATGCCTTTGTGCTATGGCCGTTGTCGCTGATTGCGCCGCAATTGGTGCACTCGGGAGTGGGGAAGACCATGTCCCAGCTGTGGGCCGAGGCCCGGATTGATCAGGTGCTGGCACCGGTTTCGTTCGAGTGGCGTGGACAGCAGTTGACCAATGTTTGAGCGGCCGCGGGGCAAGCCCGCTCCTGTAGGGGCGGGCTTGCCCCGCGATGTTTTTACCCTTTGTAGGTTTTCAGCGCCTTCAGCCGCTCGCCCTTGAGCGCCTCTCCCAGTGCTTGCCCGGTCAGTCCTTGTTGAACCAGCGGTTGCACCTGTACGGCCCGCGCTGCTGCCGCTGCGCCGCGCAGGTATTCGGCCTGTGGATATTCTCGTTGCTCCAGCCCCTTGCGACCGCGTGCGTCCATCTCGCAAGCGCAAATAAATTCTTCGAAGCGTTGAGGTCGACGGTACACATCGAAGCGCTGTAGCAGTTCAAGCAGTGTCGAGGCCTTGAGTTCCAGTGCTCGGTGGCAGTGAGTGTGGAACTCGCCCACCAGCATCGCCAGTTCCTGGCAATCACGCGGCGCCTTGAAGCGCAGGTTCACGGCTTCGATCAGCTTCAAGCCGCGATGCTCATGGGCAATATGCCGTGGCCATTCGGCTTCGGGCGTGGTGCCTTTGCCCAGATCATGCAGCAGGCACGCCCAGCGCACAGTCAGTGGCTGTTGATGCTGGGCGGCTTGTTGAAGGGCTGAGAGGGTATGCAGGCCGCTGTCGATTTCCGGATGGTGGGCTGCAGGTTGCGGTACACCGAACAGCGCATCGACTTCCGGTAGCAGTTCCTTGAGGGCGCCACACTCGCGCAGTACCTGGATGAACACCTGGGGGTGATCTTCCATCAGTGCGCGGGCAATTTCTTTCCAGCTGCGTTCAGCGGTGAGAGCCTGGAGCTCGCCTGACTCGCTGAGCTCGCGCATCAGTTCGATGGTTTCCGGGGCGACGCTGAAGCCCAGGCCGGCATAGCGCGCGGCAAAGCGGGCAACGCGTAGCACGCGTAGCGGATCTTCTGCGAACGCCGGGGATACGTGGCGCAAAATGCGGGATTCAAGATCTTTGAGGCCGTTGTACGGGTCGCTTACGTTGCCGTGCTCATCTTCGGCCATGGCGTTGATGGTCAGGTCGCGGCGGATCAGGTCTTCTTCCAGGGTGACCTCGGGGCTTGCATGGAACGTGAAACCACCATAGCCGCGCCCGCTCTTGCGCTCGGTACGCGCCAGAGCATATTCCTCACCGCTTCTGGGGTGAAGGAACACCGGAAAATCGGACCCTACGGGCCTGTAGCCCAGCGCCTGCATTTGTTCGGCCGTGGCACCGACCACGACCCAGTCGATATCACTGACCGGGCGGCCGAGCAGGCGATCGCGTACGGCGCCCCCGACTTTATAGATCTGCATGAAAAACCTCCGTTGATGCCACAGGATAACCTGTCTGGCAGCAACGGAGGGCAGGGGGACTAGAGGTGCACGACCGCCAGGTCCAGGCGGCCGTATTCAGCTTCGCTGTGCTCGCCCTTGGGCGGAACGTGGTGGGTTTTCATCACCTGGTCGCCCTGGAGGGTTTCCAGATGGATATCGAAGCCCCAGAGACGGTGCAGGTGCTTGAGCACTTCCTCGGTGGAGTCGCCCAGCGGTTTGCGGTCGTGTTGCTGGTGGCGCAGGGTCAGGGAGCGGTCGCCGCGTCGGTCGATACTCCAGATCTGCACGTTGGGCTCGCGGTTCCCCAGGTTGTATTGGGCAGCCAGGGTTTCACGGATGATCCGATAACCGCTTTCGTCATGGATGGCTGGTACCAGCAGATCTTCGCGCTGGTCGTCATCGAGAATGCTGAACAGCTTCAGGTCGCGGATCACGGTGGGTGACAGGTACTGCAGGATGAAGCTTTCGTCCTTGAAGCTGCTCATGGCGAACTTGATGGTCGACAGCCAGTCGCTGCCGGCGATATCGGGGAACCAGCGGCGGTCCTCCTCGGTGGGGTGCTCGCACATGCGGCGGATGTCGCGGTACATGGCAAAGCCCAGGGCATAGGGGTTTATACCGCTGTAGTAGGGGCTGTCGAAGCCGGGTTGGAACACCACGCTGGTGTGCGACTGCAAAAACTCCATCATGAAGCCGTCGGTCACCAGGCCTTCGTCGTACAGGTCATTCATCAAGGTGTAGTGCCAGAACGTGGCCCAGCCTTCGTTCATCACCTGGGTCTGGCGTTGCGGATAGAAGTACTGGGCGATCTTACGCACGATCCGCACGATTTCCCGCTGCCAGGGTTCGAGCAACGGTGCGTGTTTTTCGATGAAGTAGAGGATGTTTTCCTGGGGTTCGGCCGGGAAGCGGGCATTGTCGCGCTCGCTGTTCTTGTCGGCACCCTTGGGGATGGTGCGCCAGAGGTCGTTGATCTGCTTTTGCAGGTGTTCTTCACGCTCCTTCTGCCGGCGTCGTTCCTCTTCGGCGGAAATCGGATAGGGCCGCTTGTAGCGGTCCACGCCGTAGTTCATCAGGGCATGGCAGGAGTCGAGCAGGTCTTCGACCGCGTCGATGCCATGGCGCTCCTCGCACTGGGTGATGTACTGCTTGGCGAATACCAGGTAGTCGATGATCGAGCTGGCATCGGTCCAGGTGCGGAACAGGTAATTGCCCTTGAAGAAGCTGTTGTGCCCATAGCAGGCGTGGGCGACTACCAGGGCCTGCATGCAGATGGTGTTTTCTTCCATCAGGTAGGCGATGCAGGGATCGGAGTTGATCACGATTTCATAGGCGAGGCCCATCTGGCCGCGGCTGTAGGACTTCTCGGTACTGAGGAAGTGCTTGCCGTAGGACCAGTGGTGGTAGCCCAACGGCATGCCGACGGATGCATAGGCGTCCATCATCTGTTCGGCCGTGATCACCTCGATCTGGTTGGGGTAGGTGTCCAGGGCATAGCGCTCGGCCAGGCGGCTGATTTCCCGGTCATAGGCCTGGATCAGTTCGAATGTCCATTCGGACCCGGTGGAAATGGGTTGGCGCTTCTGCTCTCTAGCGGTCATGTCACTAACCTGCGCTGGAAGAGTTCACGGAAGACCGGATAGATATCGCCGGCCGACACCAGCTGCTGCTGGGCGAACGTATCGGCAAAGGCTTCGCCGATGCGTTCGTATTCGAACCACAATGCCTGATGTTCGCGGGGAGTGATCTCCACGTAAGTGTAGTACTGGACGAACGGCATGATTTGCTTGGTAAGGATCTCGCGGCAAATCGGCGAGTCGTCGTTCCAGTTGTCGCCGTCCGAGGCTTGCGCGGCGTAGATGTTCCATTCATTGGCGGGATAGCGTTCTGCCATGATTTCCTGCATCAGCTTCAGGGCACTGGAAACGATGGTGCCGCCGGTTTCCCGGGAGTAGAAAAACTCCTCTTCGTCGACTTCGCGGGCGCTGGTGTGGTGACGGATGAACACCACTTCGATCTTGTCGTAGTTACGCTTGAGGAACAGGTACAACAGGATGAAGAAGCGCTTGGCGATGTCCTTGGTTGCCTGCGTCATGGAGCCAGACACGTCCATCAGGCAGAACATCACCGCTTTGGAGCTGGGGTTGGGTTGCTTGATCAGCAGGTTGTACTTGAGATCGAAGGTATCGAGGAATGGCACCCGGTGGATCCGTGCGCTCAAACGTTCGATTTCTGCTTCTATTTCCTGAATATCGCCGAAGTTGTCTGGTTCTTCGCGCTTCAGGCGCGCCAGTTCTTCCTGGGCTTCGCGCAACTTGGCGCGACTGCTGCCGGACAGGGCGATTCGTCGGGCATGGGCCGAACGCAAGGTGCGGATGATATTGATGCGTGACGGGTTGCCTTCGTTGCTGATACCCGCGCGCACGGTCTTGAAGGTATCGGTACCGGCCAGGTGACGCTTGACCAGGTTGGGCAGTTCGAGGTCTTCGAACATGAACTCGAGAAACTCTTCCTGGGTGATCTGGAAGACGAACTCGTCCATGCCTTCGCCAGAGTTCCCCGCCTTGCCGCGGCCACCCCCTCCGCCACCGCCTTGTGGCCGGGCGATATGTTCGCCGGCGGTAAATTCCTTGTTGCCCGGGTGCACGACTGTCTGCTTGCCGCCTCGGCCGTGGTGCAGCACCGGCTCGTCGATATCGCGACCGGGTATGCTGATCTGCTCGCCATGTTCCATATCGGTAATGGAACGGCGACTTACGGCCTCCTCGACGGCTTTCTTGATGTGGTCACGGTAACGCCGCAAAAAGCGCTGGCGGTTGACCGTGCTCTTGTTCTTGCCGTTCAGGCGTCGGTCGATCACATAGCTCATAGGCCCCTCCGGGAGCTGAAGACTCAAGCTTCAAGCCGCAAGCCCTGCCAGGTAGACAGCGGGTACCTGGGATAGCGCTTGCGGCTTGCCACTTACAGCTCGGTCACTGCGATTTTCTGACGCGCAGGTACCATTCCGAGAGCAGCCGAACTTGTTTGTCTGTGTAACCGCGTTCCACCATCCGAGTGACGAAGTCGTTGTGTTTCTGTTGATCTTCTTTGCTGGCCTTGGCGTTGAAGCTGATGACTGGCAGCAGGTCTTCGGTGTTGGAGAACATTTTCTTCTCGATCACCACCCGCAGCTTTTCGTAGCTCAGCCAGGTCGGGTTCTTGCCATTGTTGTTGGCCCGGGCGCGCAAGACGAAGTTGACGATCTCGTTGCGGAAATCCTTCGGATTGCTGATGCCTGCCGGTTTCTCGATTTTCTCCAGTTCCTCGTTGAGGGCGATACGGTTGAGGATTTCCCCGGTTTCCGGATCGCGGTATTCCTGGTCCTGGATCCAGAAGTCGGCGTACAGCACGTAACGGTCGAAGATGTTCTGGCCGTATTCGCTGTAGGACTCCAGGTAGGCCGTCTGGATTTCCTTGCCGATGAACTCGATGTAGCGCGGTGCCAGATACTCCTTGAGGTAACGCAGGTAGCGCTCACGCACCTCTGCCGGGAACTGTTCCTGTTCGATCTGTTGCTCCAGCACATAAAGCAGGTGTACCGGGTTGGCAGCAATTTCGTGTGGGTCGAAGTTGAACACCTTGGACAGGATCTTGAACGCGAAGCGGGTCGAAAGGCCGTTCATCCCTTCATCGACACCGGCCGCGTCGCGGTACTCCTGGATCGACTTGGCCTTTGGATCGGTGTCCTTGAGGTTCTCACCGTCATAGACGCGCATCTTCGAGTAGATGTTCGAGTTTTCAGGTTCTTTCAACCGTGACAGCACGGTGAACTGGGCGAGCATCTTCAGGGTGTCAGGTGCGCAATGGGCCTTGGCCAGCGAGCTGTTGAACAACAGTTTGTCGTAAATCTTGATCTCGTCGCTGACTCGCAGGCAGTAAGGCACCTTGACGATGTAGATACGGTCGATGAACGCCTCGTTGTTCTTGTTGTTGCGGAAGCTGTGCCATTCCGACTCGTTGGAGTGAGCCAGCAAGATCCCGGAATAGGGGATGGCACCGAGGCCTTCGGTACTGTTGTAGTTGCCTTCCTGGGTGGCGGTCAGCAGGGGGTGCAGGACCTTGATGGGAGCCTTGAACATCTCGACGAATTCCATCAGGCCCTGGTTGGCCCGGCACAGCGCGCCCGAGTAACTGTAGGCGTCGGCGTCGTTCTGTGGGTATTCCTCGAGCTTGCGGATATCGACTTTACCGACCAAGGCCGAGATATCCTGGTTGTTCTCGTCACCTGGTTCGGTCTTGGCCACGGCGATCTGGTTGAGGATCGACGGGTAAAGCTTGACCACCTTGAACTGGCTGATATCGCCCCCGAACTCGGCCAGGCGTTTGGTCGCCCAAGGCGACATGATGGTGTTGAGGTAGCGACGCGGGATGCCGAAGTCTTCTTCGAGAATGGCGCCGTCCTCGGCGGCATTGAACAGCCCCAATGGCGATTCGAAGACCGGCGAGCCCTTGATGGCATAGAAGGGCACTTTCTCCATGAGTTGCTTGAGTTTTTCGGCCAGGGAGGACTTGCCGCCACCCACCGGACCCAGGAGATAGAGAATCTGTTTCTTCTCCTCCAGCCCTTGTGCGGCATGGCGGAAGTAAGAAACGATCTGGTCGATGCATTCCTCCATGCCGTGGAAGTCTTCGAATGCCGGGTAGCGGCGGATCACCTTGTTGGAGAAGATCCGCGACAGCCTGGAGTTGTTTGAGGTGTCGACCAGCTCTGGCTCGCCGATAGCCATCAACAGGCGTTCGGCCGCCGAGGCATAAGCGCTGCGATCACTCTTGCAGAGCTCAAGGTACTCCTGCAGCGAAAGTTCTTCCTGACGGGTGGACTCGAAACGTTGTTGGAAGTGGCTAAAAATACTCATGACGTCACCTCGCTCGATACGTGGAGCCGACGCCGGATCAGTCAGCTGATGCTGGCATGCAATCGGGATTACCGATTGCTGTATACCCCCCAGAACACCTGTAAATTCGCTACCGATGACCCGCACGCCGGTGTACCGGCTCTCCCCTTTTTGGATGGCCTGGGCTTAAGGATAGTTCGTTCTCGGGGAGGTCAAGGGCGGTTGGATGAATTGTTGGTGGCGACCGTTCGTCAGGTCAGGCGCGAGCCCGCGCAGGACGCGGGCTGCAGGAAATGAAAAAAATTATTCGGCAGCGCCTTGAGCGGTTTCCGAGGGGTAGGTGCCACGCCACAGCTCGAAGCCACCATCCAGACTGTAGACGTCGGAAAAGCCTTGGCTCACCAGGTAGGCAGCGGCACTCTGGCTGGAGTTGCCGTGGTAGCAGACTACGACGGTCGGGGCGTCGAGGTCTGCGCCACGAATGAAGTCGGCGACCGAGTGGTTGTCCAGGTGTCTGGAGCCAGCGATGTGCAAGGCGGCGTAGGTTTGCGGGTCGCGAATATCGACCACGACCGCACCTTGCTCGCGCAGGGCCTGGGCCTGCTCGGGAGGGATGCGTTTGAATTCGCTCATGGGTGGGGTTCCTTCAGGACTGGTCGTTCATTCTAGCCTGTTGTGCCGGCGCTGGCTGTGGGCGAGGCTTGCCTTCGTCGGTGCAGTCGCAGCGGTGGAATTCGCCGCTGTCGACGTTGTACAGGGTCATGGCCCCGCCCCAGACGCAACCGGTATCCAGGGCGATGACCCCGGGTTCCTTGCAGCGACCTTCGAGTGCTGCCCAGTGGCCGAAGATGATCTTCACGTGGCGTGAGCGGCGTCCCTTGTGGGCGAACCAGGGCTTGTAGCCTGGCGGTGCGGTATCGGCGCCTTCCTTGCCCTTGAGGTCGAGCTTGCCTTCGCTGGTGCAAAAGCGCATGCGTGTGAAGTAATTGGTGATCACTCGTAGGCGGGTCACGCCGCTGAGGTCTTTGCTCCATTTGTTCGGCTCATTGCCGTACATGCCATCTAGGTAGAGCTTGAGGCGATTGTCGTCGCGCAATACTTCTTCGACTTCGCCGGCAAGCTCGAGGGCTTTGCCCAATGTCCACTGGGGAGGAATGCCGGCATGCACCAGCGCGACACTCCGTTGCTCGTCGTAATGCAAAAGCTTTTGTCGACGGAGCCAGTCGAGCAGGTCGCCCGCGTCGGGTGCCTCGAGAATCTCGCGCAGGGTGTCGTGCTTTTTCAGGCGCTCGATGTTGTGCCATGCCGCCAGCAGGTGCAGGTCATGGTTGCCCAGCACGCAAGTCAGCGATTCGCGGATGGAATAAAGGAAGCGCAGGGTTTCCAGCGATTCCGGGCCGCGGTTGACCAGGTCGCCCACCAGCCACAGGCGATCTACGGCCGGGTTGAAGTTGACGCGTTCGAGCAGGCACTTGAGAGGTTGCAGGCAACCTTGCAGGTCGCCGACTGCGTACACAGCCATCAGTGCAGGGCTCCTGGAACCGCCAGGCGAAAGGGGGCAATGATGGCATCGAAGTGCTTACCGTCTTCGGTGAGCATCTGATAGGTGCCCTGCATGGTGCCGACCTTGGTGCTGATGACAGCGCCGCTGCTGTAGGTATGGCTCTTGCCAGGCTCGATCAGCGGTTGCTGGCCGATCACACCGGCACCGCGGACTTCTTCGACCTGGCCGTCGCCGTTGGTGATCAGCCAGTGGCGGGACATCAGCTTGGCGGGCACTGTGCCGTTGTTCTCTACGGTAATGGTGTAGGCAAAGGCAAAACGGTCGTTTTCGGGGTCGGATTGTTCTTTGAGAAAGCGGGTCACGACGCTGACGTCGATCTGGTAGCGAGGATCAGACATGCAAGGGGCCTTGAAAGCAGACGCGGATACGGCAATTGCACCAGTCTAGGCCATTGGCGGGGTTGCCGGCCAGTCATGCAGCATGACTGGCCGAGTACGGCTTTAGTGGCTGGCTTGTTGTTCGGCCAGCTTGTCGGCCAGGCGAACAAAGGCCGCCAGGTCCAGCTGTTCAGGGCGCAGGCTGCCATCGACGCCAGCGGCCTCGATAGCGTCGCTGCCGAGCAGCGCCTTGAGTGTATTGCGCAAGGTCTTGCGGCGCTGGTTGAAGGCTTCGCGGACAATGCGCTCCAGCAGGCGATGATCCTTGGCTGGGTGGGGCAGGGTTTCGTGGGGCGTCAAGCGTACGATGGCCGAATCAACCTTCGGTGGCGGGTTGAACGCGCCTGGGCCGACATTGAACAGGTGCTCTACCCGGCAGTGGTACTGGACCATGATCGATAGGCGGCCCCAGTCACCACCGCCGGGACCTGCAGCCAGACGCTCGACCACTTCCTTTTGCAGCATGAAATGCATGTCGCGGATCAGCTCGGCATTGCTGAGCAGGTGGAAGATCAGCGGGGTGGAGATGTTGTAGGGCAGGTTGCCGACCACGCGCAGGCTGTTGGGTGCAGCACCGAGGCTGGTGAAATCGAATTTCAGGGCATCGCCCTGATGCAGGCGGAAGTTGTCACGACCGGCGAACTGCTGGTTCAGGATCGGTACCAGGTCCTTGTCCAGCTCGACTACGTCAAGCTGTGCGCCGCTGCCCAGCAGCCCTTCGGTCAGGGCGCCCTGGCCTGGGCCGATTTCCAGCATGCGGTCGGTAGGCTTGGCGTGGATCGAGCGCAGGATACGGTCGATGACGCCGGCGTCGTGCAGGAAGTTCTGGCCGAAGCGCTTGCGCGCCCGGTGTTGGTATTGCTCACTCATAGTCGGGTCTCGGCCATCTGGTAGGCGGTTTCCAGCGCGACCTGCAGGCTGCCGGTGTCGATCCGGCCGCTGCCGGCCAGGTCCAGGGCGGTTCCATGATCGACCGAGGTGCGGATGATCGGCAGGCCCAGGGTCACGTTCACTGCAGCGCCAAAGCCCTTGTACTTGAGTACGGGCAGGCCCTGGTCGTGGTACATCGCCAGCACTGCATCGCAGTGCTCCAGATATTTGGGGGTAAACAGGGTATCGGCAGGCAACGGGCCGCGAAGGTCCATGCCTTCGCTACGCAGGCGTGCCAATGTGGGTTCGATGGTGTCGATTTCTTCATGGCCCAGGTGGCCACCTTCACCTGCGTGCGGGTTGAGGCCGCAGACCAGGATGCGCGGGCTGGCGATGCCGAATTTCTGTTGCAGGTCGGCATGCAGGATGCGCGTGACGCGCTCCAGGCGCTCCGGGGTAATGGCATCGGCCACATCGCGCAGGGGCAGGTGAGTGGTCACCAGGGCTACGCGCAGGCCTCGGGTGGCCAGCATCATGACGACTTGCGCAGTGCTGGTCAGATCGGCCAGGAATTCGGTATGACCGGAAAAGGCGATACCGCTCTCGTTGATCACCCCTTTGTGCACGGGGGCAGTAATCATTCCGGCAAAGTGCCCATCCAGGCATCCTTGGCCGGCGCGGGTCAGGGTCTGCAGCACGAATGCGGCGTTGGCCTTGTCGAGCTGGCCGGCGACCACCGGGTTCTGCAGCGGTGTGTCCCAGACATACAAGCTCCCTGCGGGGGCTGGCAAGTCTGGAAAGGCATCAGGGCTCACCGGCAGCAACGTGACGGCCACACCCAGTTGCGTGGCCCGCTCGGCAAGCAGGTCACGGCTGGTGATGGCAATCAGGGGGTGAGGCTGGGCTTGCGCGGCGAGCAGCAGGCACAGGTCGGGACCTATGCCGGCTGGTTCGCCGGGTGTGATGGCGAAGCGTTGAGGTTTCACTGGGAGGCCTGATTGGCGCCAGGAAGCTTGATTTCGACGTAGGCTTCATCGCGGATCTGGCGCAGCCAGGTCTGCAGCTCTTCGTCGTACTTACGGTTGCGCAGTACGTTCATTGCTTGCTGCTCACGAGCCTGTTCGGTGCTGTCGGTAGCGCGACGGCCGAGGACTTCCAGGACGTGCCAGCCGTATTGGGTCTGGAATGGCTTGGTCACTTCACCTTGCGGTGCATTGGCCATTTGCTCGCGGAACTCGGGCACCAGTGCGTTCGGGTCGACCCAGTTGAGGTCGCCGCCATTGAGGGCAGAGCCCGGATCTTCCGAGAAGCTCTTGGCCAGCTCGCCGAAATCTTCACCGGACTTGATCCGGTCATAGAGTCTCTCGGCCAGTTGCTTGGTCGCTGCTTCACTGCGGATTTCGCTTGGCTTGATCAGGATGTGGCGCACGTGGACTTCGTCACGCACCATGGTCTGGCCGCCGCGCTTCTCTTGCAACTTGAGAATGATGAAGCCACCCGGGGTGCGGATTGGCTCGGTGACGTCACCCACCGACATGGTGCTGAGCAGGCGATCGAACGGTGGTGGCAGCTGTGCTGCTTTACGCCAGCCCATTTCGCCACCTTCCAGGGCCGTCTCGCTGGCTGAACGGGCAATGGCCAGTTGAGCGAAATCGGCGCCTTGCTTGAGTTGCTGGTACACCTCGCCCGCCTGTTTGGCGGCGGCCTGGATCGCGGCCGAGTCGGCGCGTTCCGGGGTCGGGATGAGGATGTTGGCCAGGCGGAACTCTTCGGACAGCTGCATTTTGCCCAGGTCCGAGGCGAGGAAGTTCTTCACTTCCTGCTCCGATACCTGGATGCGCTCGGCCACCCGGCGCTGACGCACGCGGCTGATGATCATCTCGCGACGAACCTGCTCGCGTGCATCATCAAAGGACAGGCCGTCGCGGGCCAGGGCCGCACGGAACTGCTCCAGGCTCATGCCGTTGCGCTGGGCAATGGTACCGATCGCCTGGTTGAGCTCTTCGTCGGTGATGCGGATGCCGGAGCGTTCGCCGATCTGCAGTTGCAGGTTTTCGACGATCAGGCGCTCGAGCACCTGCTGGTCCAGCACGCCGGGAGGTGGCGCAGCGCCACCGCGCTTGGCGATGGTTTGCTCGACCTCGTGTACGCGCTGGTCGAGCTGGCTTTTCATGACCACGTCGTTATCGACAATGGCCACGACGCTATCCAGGGGCTGAACGGCGGCATGCGCCGCGCCGCTCAGCAATACAGCGCCCAGCAACAGCGGGCGCAGACAATCAGTAAGCTTGGTCTTCACGTGTACGATAACCTTGAATGCCCTGGTCGAGGAAAGACTCGACCTTGTTGCCCACTACGCCGCCGAGGCCTTTCAGCACAATCTGCAGGAAGACGCCGTGGTCGCCTTTTTCGTTTTGCGGTGCATCCTGGCTGAATTCGTCGTAATCAACCCAGTAGCGGTTGATCAGGCGCAGCTTCCAGCAGCAGTTGTCGTACTCGAAGCCACCGAAGGCTTCCAGGGTGCGATTGCGGTTGTAGTCGTGCTGCCAGCGGGCAATCGCGGTCCACTGCGGAACGATCGGCCACATGACTGAGAAGTCATGCTGCTGGATTTTGTAGTAGTCCTTGACGTAATTCGGATCACCAGGGCTGCCATAGTCACCACCGCCAACGGACCATTTACCGGTGGTGTTGTCGTAGCGAACCATGTCGTTGCGATAGCGATAGCCGAGGTTGACCACTTTGTTCACGTTGTCTTCAGGCTGATAGTGGAACATCGCGCTGCCCGAGCGAGTGCTGCGGCTGTCCGGATCCCAGTTGAAGTCGGAATTGAGGCGCCAGTCGCGGTTGAAGCGATACTCGTATTCCAGCGCATAAGGGGAGACGTCAGACTTGGCGTCGTCTCGGGTGCGATAGTCGATGCTTGGCAACTGGACCTTTCGATCCCGGAAGTACAGGGCTTGACCTACGCTCAAGCGTTGTCGCTGGAAGCCGTTTTCTTCGATCCAGCGGTTGGTTATGCCCAGCGACAGCTTGTTTTCGTCGCCGATGCGGTCTGAGCCGGAGAAGCGATTGTCGCGAAACAGCGACGAATAGCTGAAGGTGCTTTCTCCGGTGTCAAAGACCGGGATGTCCGTCTGGTCTTCATAAGGCACGTTCAAGTAGTAAAGACGAGGCTCCAGCGTCTGCCGATAGTTTTTACCGAACCACTGGGTGTTCCGGTCAAAATACAAGCCGCTGTCCACACTGAATATTGGAACGTTGCGGTTTTGCGAGCTATTGAAGGTTTCGTCCGCAAGGAGTGTGTCTTTGCCCTTCTGGTCCAAGTCCAGGTTGTAGTTGGTATAAACGTATTTGATCGATGGTTTGAGGAAACCATATGTCCACTCTAGTGGCAGGCTCACTTCAGGCGCCAGATTGGTACGGTCGCCAGTGGAGCGAGCTAAGCCGCTAACGTTTTGGTCAAGCCAGGGCGAGCTTACGCCGTCCTGGTCGACGAAATCACCGGTACGCAGGTCCCGGTCAAATCGGACAAATTCGGTGTTGTAGGAGAAATCCAGACCACCTGGGCTGTATGGCAATTTCCCATTGAAAGTGACCTGTGGCAATTGGTCATACGGGGTGATTTGGGAAATCGTTGCGAGCTTGTAAGCGTGCACGTTCAGCCGGGCAGTATAGCTGTCACCACGATAGGTCAGCGCGCCTTGTTGATTGATGTAGTCACGGCTTTCAACGCCGATCTGATCCGATTCCAAGTCCTGGAAATAGTATGGATCGCTGATATCGGTGTAGTCGACCTCAGTCATCAGGCGCGAATCCAGACCGCCCTTGTGCTGCCAGTTGACCATCCAGCGTTTTTCTTCGTAGTCGGACTGCAGCTTGCGCTCGTCTTCCTTGTCATTCAGGTACGCACCGCCGAACTGCCCTTCGCTGGACTCGGTCAGGTAGCGGAACTCGCCTTCCATCAACAGGCCGCGCTTGGCCATGTAGCGTGGATACAAGGTGGCGTCGTAGTTGGGCGCCAGGTTGAAGTAGTACGGGGTTACCAGCGTGAAGCCGGTATCGCTGCTGGTGCTGAACGACGGCGGCAGGAAGCCGGACTGGCGACGGTCGTCGATCGGGAAGTAGATGTACGGTGTGTAGAACACCGGGAAATCCTTGACCCGCAGGGTGACGTTGGTCGCGGTACCGAAGCCGGTGGCCGGGTTCAGGGTGATGTTGTTGCCCTTGAGCTGCCAGGCGTTGCTGTTCGGCTCACAGGTGGTGTAGGTGCCATCCTTGAGGCGGATGATGGCGTTCTCGGCCCGCTTGGCGTACAGCGCGTTGCCGCGGATGCGCGACTTGTGCATCACGTATTCGGCGTTGTCGACCTTGGCCTCGCCAGTGTCGAGCTGGATGTCGGCGTGATCGCCCACGACCAGCGAACCGTTGTCGCGGATCTTGACGTTGCCGCTGAGCTCACCGCGGTTCTCGGCCTGGTACAGGTTGGCCTCGTCAGCCTCTACCTGCATGCTGCCCTGACGCATGACCACGTCACCGGCAAGGGTGGCGATCTGCTGCTCTTGCTGGTAGCGCGAAACCTTGGCGCCGATGAAGGTCGGTGCTTCGTCCTTCGGCGTGGTGTCAGTCATGCCGGGACGGGTTGGCTCGATGTAGGCGCCCGCGCAGTATGGCCCGGTTTCGGCGAGCTGGGCGGGGGTGAGCTGATCGCGAGGGACCCAGTCCAGGTGGCTGTAGTCGGTGCTGCGGGTTTTCAGGCCACGGCCTTTGCTCTCGGTGACGAGCATGGGGCCTTTGCCGGCGTCTTCGACGGCTTCGCCAGATGTTTCGGACGTTTCGCCAGTCGAGCTGACAGCCGCACCAGCATGTACCGGGCGAGGAGGCAGGGCGGCAGCGTTGGTCTTGGGCTTGCAGTCCCAGCCTCCGGCAGCGGACACTTGGCAGTCGAATTGCTCTGCGGCGACCACGAATGAGGTGGTCAGAGGTTGCAGTGCCAGCAGACCGCCGGTGACCAGCAACGGGAATTTTTTACGAAACGCGGGGGATTTCAATGCCATCTTATTAGTCCGGGCTTCCTGCGTGCCATCTGCCCGCGTGTGGGGCCGCACGCCTCTCGATGGTCTGAAAAAGATGCTGGATAATAAAGCATGACCCGCTTGACGGCTAGGGCCGTCGGAGACCCTTGTAATGCCCGATCACGATGTACGCCTGCAACAACTTGAAGCCTGGCTTGCCGAACAACTGGCAAATCTGTTCCAACAACAGGGCTGGGGCGCTGTTCCGACAGGTAGCCTTACGGCCGCCAGCAGTGACGCAAGCTTCCGCCGTTATTTTCGCTGGCAGGCCGAAGGCCGCAGCTTTGTGGTCATGGATGCACCGCCGCCGCAGGAAAACTGCCGGCCTTTCGTCGATATCGCCCATCTGCTGGCCAGCGCGCAAGTCAATGTACCGGTGATTCATGCCCAGGACCTGGAGCGTGGCTTTCTGTTGCTCAGCGATCTGGGAACACAGACTTACCTGGACGTGATCGACGGTGAAAATGCCGATGGTCTGTTCGATGATGCCATCGAGGCGTTGCTGGCCTTCCAGCAACTGCCCATGGAGGCACCCCTGCCCAGCTACGACGTGGCATTGCTGCGCCGCGAACTCGAGCTGTTCCCCGAGTGGTATGTGGGCCGCGAACTGGGGCTGGGCTTCACCGACACGCAACTGGCTGCCTGGCAGCGCATCAGCACCCTGCTGATCGACAGCGCCCTGGCCCAGCCCAAGGTGCTGGTGCACCGCGACTATATGCCTCGCAACCTGATGCAGAGCCAGCCCAACCCTGGCGTGCTGGACTTTCAGGATGCGGTCTATGGGCCGGTCACCTACGACATCACCTGTTTGTTCAAGGATGCCTTCCTGAGCTGGCCGCAAGCCCGGGTAGAAGGTTGGTTGAAGGACTATTGGCAGCGTGCGCAGGCCAAGGGGGTTCCGGTCCAGCCCGACTTCGAGGATTTCTGGCGCGCCAGCGACCTGATGGGCGTACAGCGTCACCTCAAGGTCATCGGCATCTTCGCCCGCATCTGCCACCGCGATGGCAAGCCTCGCTACCTGACCGACGTGCCGCGTTTCTTTGCCTATATAGATGAAGTGATCGCCCGTCGTCCGGAGCTGGCCGAGCTGGATGAACTGATCGAAAGCCTGCAGGCCAGTGCTGGAGCGCGTCCATGAAGGCGATGATCCTGGCGGCGGGTAAAGGCGAGCGGATGCGTCCGCTCACCCTCCACACGCCCAAGCCGCTGTTACCGGTGGCCGGCGTACCGTTGATCGAGTACCACCTGCGGGCCCTGGTGGCGGCAGGTTTCAAGGAAGTGGTCATCAACCACGCCTGGCTGGGCGAGCAGATCGAAGCACACTTGGGTAATGGTGCTGGATGGGGGCTGAACATCAGCTATTCCGGCGAAGGTGAGCCACTGGAAACCGGTGGCGGCATTTTCAAGGCCTTGCCGTTGCTCGGCAGCGAGCCCTTTGTGTTGGTCAATGGTGACGTCTGGACCGACTACGACTTCACCCGCTTGCCACACAAGCCCGAGGGGCTTGCCCACCTGGTGCTGGTCGACAACCCGGGGCACCACGGCAAAGGTGATTTTTGCCTGCAGAAGGGCCGGGTAAGCGACGCCGTGGAGGGGGAGGCCACCCTGACCTACAGTGGCATCGCGATCATCGATCCCCGTTTGTTCGACGGTTGTACCGCCGGCGCCTTCAAACTGGCGCCACTGTTACGCCAGGCCATGGCAGCCGGTCAGGTGACGGGTGAGCATTACAGCGGGCTCTGGGTGGACGTCGGCACGCAGGAGCGCCTGGCGCAAGTCGAACAGCTGATCACCGGGCGTCGCTGACATGCTGTGGCCAAGCACGGTGATCGGTGCCGGGGCGGGCTTTGCCATTGCCAGTATTCCCGGTGCCTTGCTGGGCGCATTGCTGGGACAGGCCATGGACCGTCGGTTGCAGTTGCACAGTTGGGCACACCTGTGCGAGCGGCTGGGCGGGCGTTCTGCGCTGCGCGATGACGAGGTGCTATTTGTGCTGCTCGGGCGTCTTGCCAAGTGTGATGGACTAGTGGTCGATGGGCACATCCAGCAGGCGCGTCTCGAGATGCAGCGACTGGAAATGAACGATACCGCGCGACGTCGGGCGATTGCCGCCTTCAACCGCGGCAAGAGCGGCAAGGAGCGCCTGGGTGGCTACCTGCGTCGCCTGAGCCTGCAGCCCCATGCTGCCGAGGGTACGTTGCGCGCGTGCTGGCGCATGGTGTGGGCCGATGGCCGGGCAGGTCGCCAGGAGCGCGAACTGCTGCTGGACTGGGGCCAGCGGCTAGGGTGGTCGGCACCCCGGGTCCAGGCTTTGGCGCTGGAATACGAACCACCCAGGGCGGCCCTGACCAGTGCCGGCCTGGGTTATCAACAGGCGCTGCGTATGCTTGGCGTAGCCGCCGAAGCGGAGCCGGGCCAGATCAAGCAGGCTTATCGGCGACTGCTCAGTCGTCACCATCCGGACAAACTGGTCGGCAGCGGCGCCAGCCCGTCCCAGATCCGCGAGGCCACCGAACGTACGCGCGAGCTGCACCAGGCCTACGCCATCATTCGCAAGCGTCGCGGCTTCTAATCAAGCTATTCCGGGCTTAGCCAACCGCGGATCCGGCGGAACAGTTGCTCTTGTTCCGCCGCCCCGTTACCGGGCATGGCCGTCAATCCTACCTGACGATAGTTGTTGTCCTTCAGCCGTTTGCTGGCCTGCAGGCGTAGATCGGCTGCCCTTCGGGCCTGGGGCAGGCTGGTGTAGAAGAAGTCGGCGGTAGGTACATTCAATGCAGGTGCCAGGCTGTCCAGGCTGTGATCGACTTGCCCCGGCGTCTGCGCGGCGACCATGACCAGCTTCTGGACCTGGGCGGGGTGCCGTTCGCTGAGGTACCGGGCGGCCCAGTACGCGCCACTGCCGTTGCCGAGCAGGACGATGCTGCGGGCATTGTGTTGTTGGGCATAGGCAACGGCTGCGTCCAGGCGGGCGAAAATGCGCTCGGCGTCGGCCTTGTCATCGGCCCCCGGCCCTTGTGTAGGCGGTGCACTTTCGCTGGTTTCGTTCTCGAGCGACGTGGCTTTCTCGACACTGGCGTTGGCGTCGCCAGGGGTGTCCTTGGCGGGAGCCGTCTGACCTTGAGCTACAGGCTCGCTGGCTGCAGGAGCGGTTTCGACTCGCGCTTGCGGGCTGTCGATCAACAGGTCGGGAAGGCCCAGGCTCAGGGTATGCCAGCCGGCATCGGGAAACTTGCGACGCAAAGGGCCTACGGTCTTCGGCCAGTCTGCGGTTTCCCCCGCACCGGCGAGAATGATCACGGCACCTTCGGGCTCGCTGCTGTTGGCCGGTTTCCACAGGGCCAGAAAGGTGTCGCTGCCCGCCTGCAGCATCTGCTGTTCGGCCTTGGGTACTTGGCGCTCCAGGGCCTGGGCGTCCTCCTGGCTGCGTTCGGCAAGGGGCTGGCGCTGCAAGGCGGGCGGGGTGTCGATCGAGGCTTCTGGCGTTTCGCCAGTAGCCGCGTATACGGTACAAGGAAGAATGAATCCAAGGCATAACGCAGGAAGCGTCGTGCGATAAAGTGCGAACATGGAGTGATCCAGGCCAGAGTATTTCCGGCAGCCTAATAGTATTTTTTCGGGACGGCCATGCTCGGTGGCCATCCTTCCTATGAAGAGCGTGTAGATGAAGTCATTGCGCTGCCTGTTGGTTATCGGCTGTATGTGCTTGCCCTTGATCGCGCTGGCGGCGCCTGCGGCGTCGCCGGCCACCGTCTCCCTGGAGCCCGCGCAGCAGCGATGGCTTGAACAGCACCGCAGCCTGCGGGTCGGATTGGTGCTGCAGGCGCCCTTTGCGCAATTCGACCGACGCCTGCAGCAGCTTTACGGTGTCAATGTCGAGCTGATGAATTGGCTGGCCCGTTCACTGGGGCTGGACCTCACTTGGCGTAATTTTCCTGACCAGGCCTCGCTGGAGCGGGCACTGGTGGCGGGTGAGGTCGACCTGGCCCCAGGGTTGACCCAGACACCTGCGGGGCTGCGCCTGTGGTTGTTCAGTGACCCGTACATGCGTGTGCCCCAGTTGATCGTCGGGCCACGTACCGGCGCGGTGGCGGTAGACCTGGAGAAGCTCACCAGCAAAGAGCGGGTTGCGGTGCGCATGCCCAGCGCGGTGGCCGACTATCTGCGCGCGACTTACTCGAACCTCAATCTGCAGGGCGTTCCCCAGGAGCGCCAGGCGCTGCAGCTGGTGCTCAGCGAGCAGGCGCGTTACGCGGTGGTGGACGAAGCGCAACTGAGCCGGCTGTCCCGGGAGAATGAATTCAGCGACCTGGCGGTGGTTGGCGATATCGGCTTGCCCCAGTTGTTGCGTGTTGCTTCGCGGCGTGACTGGCCGCAGTTGGCGGACATTATCGAGCGGGGCCTGCAGGCCATCCCGGCCAAGGACCTGGAGCAACTTCACCAACGCTGGCTGGAGCCCAAGTACCCACGCCTGAGCGAGTCGCCGGGCTTCTGGCAAAACCTGGGGCTGCTACTCGCCGCCTTGCTGTTGAGCAGCATGGTCATTGTGGTCTGGCAGCGCAGGCACCTGCATCAGCTCGAGCACAACCTGCTGGTGGCCCGGGAAGCTATCAACCAGCGCCAGGCACGGGAGGAAGCGCTGCGCCTGAGTCAGTTCTCCATCGACCAGAGCACGGTGGGCATTCTCTGGGTCAACTGGGACAGTCACGTGCGTTATGCCAACCGGGCGGCCGAGAGCATGCTGGGCTATGTCGAAGGGGCTGTGGTCGACCGGCCGTTGATCGATTTCGAGCCCACCCTGCACATGGACCGTTGGCTGGAACTGTGGAAGCGCGCCCGGGCCAGCAACGAGGGCGCCCAGCATTTCGAAACCCAGTGCCTGCGCGCCGACGGCAGCCTGCTACCGGTGGATGTGTCGCTGAGCTTCCTGCGCTTTCGCGATGCCGAATACCTGGTGGTGTTCCTCACCGACGTCACGGAACGCCGCCGTGCCCTGGCAGCCTTGCGCGAGAGCGAGGCCAGGCTCAAGGGGATCGCCGGCAACGTACCGGGGTTGGTGTTCAGGCTTGAGCGCGACCCGGCTGAAGGCGAGTTGGAGTTTCCGTACATCAGCGAGGGCAGCGAAGCCCTGGTCGGCTATTCGCCCGCGGCATTGCAGCGCCCGGACATGGGCCTGCGCAACCTGGTCCACCCAGATGACCGCGCCGACTATCACAAGGTCCAGGACCTGGCCCTGGCCACTGATCAGGACTGGTCGTGGCAGGGACGGATCCTGACCCGCGAGGGCGAGCAGCGCTGGGCCGACATCAAGGCCAGTACCCGTATGCTGGGCAATGGCCGCGTGGTCTGGGACGGGGTGGTCTGGGACATCACCCAGAGCAAGCGGGCAGAGCTTGCCCTGGAGCGTTCCCAGGAGCAGTTGCGGGAGTTGTCGGCGCACCTGGAAAGCGTGCGGGAAGAAGAAAAAGCCCGCATTGCCCGAGAGGTGCATGACGAGCTTGGGCAGATGCTCACTGTGCTCAAGCTGGAAACTTCCATGTGCGAGCTGGCCTACGCCGACCTCGACCCCGGCCTGAACGAGCGCCTGGCCAGCATGAAGCGCTTGATTGCCCAACTGTTCCAGCTGGTGCGCGATGTGGCCACGGCCTTGCGTCCGCCGATTCTGGATGCCGGCATTGCCTCGGCGATCGAGTGGCAGGCACGTCGATTCGAGGCTCGCACGCAGATTCCCTGCCTGGTGCAGGTACCGGAAAATCTACCGCCCTTGAGCGATGCCAAGGCCATTGGCCTGTTCCGCATCCTGCAAGAGGCGCTGACCAACGTCATGCGACACGCCAAGGCGCATACTGTGCAGATCAGCCTGAGCCTGGATGGCCGGACATTGCGCCTGACGGTAATCGACGATGGCATCGGCTTTGCGCTGGAAGAGAACCGACCGGCTTCGTTTGGCCTGGTCGGCATGCGCGAGCGGGTGCTAATGCTTGGTGGGCAAATGACCCTGGAGAGCGAACCGGGCGAGGGCACCAGCCTGAGCGTCGGAATTCCCCTGAAATAGGAGCGGCAGCGTGATTCGAGTTCTGGTGGCCGAAGACCACACCATCGTCCGGGAAGGGATCAAGCAGTTGATCGGCCTGGCCAAGGACATGCAGGTAGCGGGGGAGGCGGGCAATGGCGAGCAATTGCTGGACACCTTGCGTCACACCGAGTGCGAGGTGGTGTTGCTGGACATCTCCATGCCTGGCGTCAATGGCCTGGAGGCCATTCCACGGATTCGCGCGTTGAGCCATCCACCGGCGATCCTGGTGCTGTCGATGCATGACGAGGCGCAGATGGCCGCGCGGGCGCTGAAGGTCGGTGCGGCGGGCTATGCGACCAAGGACAGCGACCCGGCCCTGTTGCTGACGGCCATCCGGCGGGTGGCGGGTGGCGGGCGCTATATTGACCCGGACCTTGCCGACCGGATGGTTTTCGAGGTTGGCCTGACCGACGCGAGACCCTTGCATTCGCTGCTCTCGGAGCGCGAGTTCTCGGTGTTCGAGCGCCTGGCCCAGGGGGCCAATGTCAATGACATCGCCCAGCAGTTGGCGTTGAGCAACAAGACCATCAGTACCCACAAGGCGCGGCTGATGCAAAAGCTCAATGTGAACTCACTGGCAGAGCTGGTGAAGTACGCCATGGAGCACAAGTTGCTCTGAGTGTTCTGTTTGCGACATGCAGTGGGCGCGGGCTTGCCCCGAGACTGACCCCGCGACTGATCCCTGCATGTCCAGAACCGACATCTTTGTAGGGCAATCCCTACCCCAACCCTTCCATGTGGCTGATACCAATCTCTCTCTACCCCCGATTTGCGCCGGCTTGCACCTTCACTAGGCTGTAAACACGCAGTCATCCAACAAGAAGGTATGGGTATGAGTGAGGTGAATTCGAGCGCTGCCGCCAGCGACGTGCTGGTCAGCTTCCGTGGTGTGCAGAAGAGCTACGACGGCGAATCGCTGATCGTCAAAGACCTCAACCTGGATATTCGCAAAGGCGAGTTCCTGACCTTGCTCGGCCCGTCCGGATCCGGCAAGACCACCAGCCTCATGATGCTGGCCGGGTTCGAGACGCCAACCGCCGGCGAGATCCAGCTCGCAGGCCGCTCCATCAACAACGTGCCGCCGCACAAGCGCGACATCGGCATGGTGTTTCAGAACTACGCACTGTTCCCGCACATGACCGTGGCCGAGAACCTGGCCTTCCCCCTCAGCGTGCGCAACCTGAGCAAGACCGATATCAGCGAGCGGGTAAAGCGCGTGCTGAACATGGTCCAACTCGATGCCTTCGCCCAGCGCTATCCCGGCCAACTCTCCGGCGGCCAGCAGCAGCGGGTTGCGCTGGCCCGGGCGTTGGTGTTCGAGCCGCAGTTGGTGCTGATGGACGAACCGCTCGGTGCCCTCGACAAGCAGCTGCGCGAACACATGCAGATGGAGATCAAGCACCTGCACCAGCGCCTGGGCGTCACCGTGGTGTATGTGACCCACGACCAGGGCGAAGCACTGACCATGTCCGACCGGGTGGCGGTGTTCCACCAGGGCGAGATCCAGCAGATCGCCGACCCTCGCACCCTTTATGAAGAGCCGAAAAACACCTTCGTCGCCAACTTCATTGGTGAAAACAACCGTATCAATGGTCGCCTGATCAGTCAGGACGGCGAGCGCTGCCAGGTCCAGCTGGCGCGGGGCGAGAAGGTCGAGGCGCTGGCGGTGAATGTTGGCCAGACCGGTGACCCCGTGACGTTGTCGATCCGCCCTGAACGCGTGCGTCTCAACGGCCATAGCGAAAGCTGCGTCAACCGCTTCTCTGGCCGGGTGGCCGAATTCATCTATCTGGGCGACCACGTTCGGGTCCGCCTGGAAGTGTGCGGCAAGGCCGATTTCTTCGTGAAGCAGCCGATTGCCGAACTCGACTCGGCCCTGGCCGTGGGCGATGTGGTACCGCTTGGCTGGGAGGTCGAGCACGCTCGCGCGCTCGACCCGATCCTGGAAGCCAATTGAAGGTTTGCTTCACCAACCCTGCATTGTGGAGAGAATAATAATGCTCAAACACTTGAAGTTGACCGCCCTGACAGTGGGTATGTTTGCAGCGGCCCAGGCCATGGCCGCCGACCTCACCGTGATTTCCTTCGGCGGTGCCAACAAGGCTGCACAGGTCAAAGCGTTCTACGAGCCATGGGAAAAGGCAGGCAACGGCAAGATCGTCGCCGGCGAGTACAACGGTGAAATGGCCAAGGTCAAGGCCATGGTCGACACCAAGAGCGTGTCGTGGAACCTGGTTGAAGTCGAGTCGCCGGAGCTGGCACGTGGTTGCGACGAAGGCATGTTCGAGGAACTCGATCCTGCGCTGTTCGGTAACGAGGCCGATTACGTTCCGGGTGCTATCCAGCCTTGTGGCGTTGGCTTCTTCGTCTGGTCCACGGTCATGGCCTACAACGCTGACAAATTGAAGACCGCCCCGACCAGCTGGGCTGATTTCTGGGACACCAAGCAGTTCCCTGGCAAACGTGGCCTGCGCAAGGGTGCCAAGTACACCCTCGAATTCGCACTGATGGCCGACGGTGTTGCACCCAAGGATGTATACAAGGTGCTGGGCACCAAGGAAGGCCAGGATCGTGCCTTCAAGAAACTCGACGAACTCAAGCCGAGCATCCAGTGGTGGGAAGCCGGCGCCCAGCCTCCGCAGTACCTGGCCTCGGGTGACGTGGTCATGAGCTCGGCCTACAACGGCCGGATCGCCGCGGTGCAGAAAGAAAGCAACCTGAAGGTGGTGTGGAACGGCGGCATCTACGACTTCGACGCCTGGGCCATTCCGAAGGGCGCCAAGAATGCCGAAGAGGCCAAGAAGTTCATCGCCTACTCGGTCAAGCCCGAGCAGCAGAAGATCTACTCGGAAAACATCGCCTACGGGCCGGCCAACGCGACTGCGGTGAACTTGCTCTCGCCCGAGGTCAAGAAAGACATGCCGACCACCCCGGAAAACATTGCCAACCAGGTGCAGATCGACGTCGCCTTCTGGGCTGACAACAGCGAACAGCTGGAGCAACGCTTCAACGCCTGGGCTGCCAAGTAAGGTCGGCTGATGGAGCGTCGGCGCCTGGCCGACGCTTCCTGTTCTCAAGATTTCGGAGTTCGCTATGGCCATCGCAGTGCCCCTCAAAGAAGGCGCCGGTTCCAACCTCAAGCAGCGTCTTGCGCGTGCCGAGCGGGTCAACCGCTGGAAAGCGCAGGCCCTGATCGCGCCGCTGGCGCTGTTCCTGCTGCTGGTCTTTCTCGTGCCCATTGCTGCGCTGCTGTACAAGAGCGTCGGCAACCCGGAGGTCGTGACCGGCCTGCCGCAGACCGTGACGGCCGTGGCCGCCTGGGATGGCAAGGGCCTGCCAGGCGAATCGGTGTACAAGGCACTGAGTGAAGACCTGGGCCAGGCGCGCAAGAACCAGACCCTGGGCGACACCTCCAAGCGTTTGAACATGGAGCTGGCAGGCTACCGTAGCCTGTTGGCCAAGACCGCCCGTGCCCTGCCGTTCAAGACCGAGCCGGCTTCCTATAAAGAAGCGCTGCAGGAACTGGACGAGCGCTGGGGCGATCCGGCGTACTGGCAGGCCATTCGCCGTAACACCAGTAGCGTCACCCCGTTCTACCTGCTGGCCGCCCTGGATCACCGTATCGATGACCTGGGCGAACTGGCCAAGGCTACCCCGGACCAGGCGATCTACCTGGATATCTTCACCCGCACCCTATGGATGGGCTTTGTCATCACCGCCATCTGCCTGGTGCTGGCCTATCCACTGGCGTACCTGCTGGCCAATCTGCCGACCCGGCAGAGCAACCTGCTGATGATCCTGGTGCTGCTGCCCTTCTGGACGTCGATCCTGGTGCGGGTCGCCGCCTGGATCGTGCTGCTGCAGTCGGGTGGCCTGATCAACAGTGCACTGATGGCGGTGGGTATCATCGACAAGCCGCTGGAGCTGGTGTTCAACCGCACCGGCGTGTACATCTCTATGGTCCACATCCTGCTGCCGTTCATGATCCTGCCGATCTACAGCGTGATGAAGGGCATATCGCCGACCTACATGCGTGCGGCCATTTCCCTGGGCTGCCATCCGTTCGCCAGTTTCTGGCGGGTGTACTTCCCGCAGACCTATGCCGGTGTGGGCGCAGGTTGCCTGCTGGTGTTCATCCTGGCCATCGGCTACTACATCACCCCGGCGTTGCTGGGCAGCCCGAACGATCAGATGGTCAGCTACTTCGTGGCGTTCTACACCAACACCAGCATCAACTGGGGCATGGCCACCGCGCTGGGCGGCTTGCTGCTGCTGGCGACCGTGCTGTTGTACCTGATCTATAGCTGGCTGGTCGGCGCCAGCCGCCTGCGTCTGAGCTGAGGAGTGTTGTCATGCTGAGCCCCTACATGTCGCCCGTTGAGCGGGTCTGGTTCTACAGCTTGCGCATCCTTTGCGGGCTGATCCTGTTGTTCCTGGTATTGCCGGTGCTGGTGATCATTCCGTTGTCGTTCAACTCGGGCAGTTTCCTGGTCTACCCGCTGCAGGGCTTCTCGCTGCAGTGGTACCAGGACTTCTTCGCCTCGGCCGAATGGATGCGGGCCTTGAAGAACAGCATCATCGTCGCCCCGGCGGCAACGGTGCTGGCGATGATCTTCGGTACCCTGGCCTCGATCGGCCTGACCCGCGGCGACTTCCCCGGCAAGTCACTGATCATGGCGCTGGTGATTTCGCCGATGGTCGTACCGGTGGTGATCATCGGTGTGGCCAGTTACCTGTTCTTCGCCCCGTTGGGCATGGGTAACAGCTTCATTTCGCTGATTCTGGTCCATGCGGTGCTGGGCGTGCCGTTCGTCATCATCACCGTGTCGGCGACCCTGCAAGGCTTCAACCACAACCTGGTGCGTGCAGCGGCAAGCCTGGGAGCCTCTCCGCTGACGACCTTCCGTCGGGTGACGCTGCCGCTGATTGCTCCCGGGGTGATCTCCGGGGCTTTGTTTGCCTTTGCCACCTCGTTCGACGAAGTGGTAGTGACCCTGTTCCTGGCAGGGCCTGAGCAGGCCACCCTGCCACGGCAGATGTTCAGCGGTATCCGCGAGAACCTCAGCCCGACCATTGCGGCGGCGGCGACTTTGCTGATCGCGTTCTCGGTGGTGCTGTTGCTGACGCTGGAATGGTTGCGTGGGCGCAGCGAGAAGTTGCGCACCCAGCAGCCAGCCTGAATGTATCGCGGGGCAAGCCCGCTCCTACTGGTAGGAGCGGCCGTGCGACTTGCCCCGCGATAGTCGGCCTGTTTGATACCGGTCAGCCGATGACCGATTCACTGAGGTACAATGCGCGCCACCGTGATTCTGCCCTACAGGTGCGCCATGCAGCCCTACGCTATTGCCCCCTCCATCCTCTCTGCCGATTTCGCTCGCCTGGGCGAGGAAGTCGACAACGTGCTGGCCGCTGGTGCCGACATCGTTCACTTCGACGTGATGGACAACCACTACGTACCCAACCTGACCATCGGTCCGATGGTCTGTACCGCGCTGCGTAAATACGGCATCACCGCTCCCATCGACGTACACCTGATGGTCAGCCCGGTCGATCGCATCATTGGCGACTTCATCGAAGCAGGTGCCAGCTACATTACCTTCCATCCGGAAGCCAGCCTGCACATCGATCGTTCGCTACAGTTGATTCGCGACGGTGGTTGCAAAGCCGGCCTGGTGTTCAACCCGGCAACCCCGCTCGACACCCTCAAGTACGTGATGGACAAGGTCGACATGATCCTGTTGATGAGCGTCAACCCGGGCTTTGGTGGCCAGAAGTTCATCCCTGGCACCCTCGACAAGCTGCGTGAAGCGCGCGCGCTGATCGATGCCAGCGGCCGCGATATCCGCCTGGAAATCGACGGCGGTGTGAACGTGAACAACATTCGTGAGATCGCTGCGGCTGGCGCCGATACCTTCGTTGCAGGCTCGGCGATCTTCAATACGCCGGACTACGAGGAAGTGATTGCCAAGATGCGTGCCGAACTGGCCCTGGCCCGCGCATGAGTGGCTTCGAGCAGCTGTTCCCCGGTGCTCTGCCCAGGCTGGTGATGTTCGATCTGGACGGTACCCTGATCGATTCGGTACCAGACCTGGCCGCAGCGGTGGACCACATGCTGCTCGAGTTGGGTCGCCAGCCCGCTGGCCTTGAGGCGGTGCGCCACTGGGTCGGCAACGGTGCTCCTGTGCTGGTGCGCCGGGCGCTGGCGGGTGGCCTGGACCATGCCGATGTCGACGACGACGAAGCTGAAAAAGCCCTCGAGCTGTTCATGCAGGCATATGCCAGCAACCATGAGCTGACCGTGGTCTACCCCGGGGTACGCGATACCCTCAAGTGGCTGCACAAGCAGGGTGTGGAAATGGCCCTGATCACCAACAAGCCGGAGCGATTTGTGGGCCCCTTGCTCGACCAGATGAAGATCGGTCGATATTTTCGCTGGATCATCGGTGGCGATACCCTGCCACAGAAAAAGCCCGATCCGGCCGCGCTGTTGTTCGTGATGAAAATGGCCGGTGTGCCGGCCCAACAGGCGCTGTTCGTTGGCGACTCACGCAGTGACGTGCTGGCGGCCAAGGCGGCTGGCGTCAAGTGCGTAGGCCTGACCTATGGTTACAACCACGGTCGTCCCATCAGTGAAGAAGCACCGTGCCTGGTCATCGACGACTTGCGCGCGCTGTTGCCTGGTTGCTTAGATCCGGCCACTGGGATAACGTTGGCTGACGTTCAATCCCCCTCAGATCGAGATTCCATCGTGGCGGTTACCGGCAAACTCTGGATGAAAGTCATCAAGGCCCTGGCCCGTTGGCGTTGGCGCGCCTGACTGTTATCTGCCGGCCGTTGCCGGCCCGTTTGCCTGTTCGACCCAATTGCTGCTTGCCACGAGGCTATCATGACCCGCGAAGAATTCCTGCGCCTGGCCGCTGAAGGCTACAACCGCATTCCCCTGGCCTGCGAGACCCTGGCCGACTTCGACACGCCGCTGTCGATCTACCTGAAACTGGCTGACCAACCCAACTCCTACCTGCTCGAATCGGTGCAGGGCGGCGAGAAGTGGGGACGTTACTCGATCATCGGCCTGCCGTGCCGCACGGTAATGCGCGTGCATGATCACCAGGTACGGATCACCCACGACGGTGAGTTGATCGAACAGCACGAAGTGGAAGACCCGCTGGCGTTCGTCGAAAGCTTCAAGGAACGCTACAAGGTGCCGACCATTTCCGGTCTGCCACGCTTCAACGGTGGCCTGGTCGGCTACTTTGGCTATGACTGCGTACGTTATGTCGAGCGGCGTCTGGGCAAGTGCCCGAACCCGGATCCGCTGGGCGTTCCGGATATCCTGCTGATGGTGTCCGATGCGGTGGTGGTGTTCGACAACCTGGCGGGCAAGATGCACGCCATCGTGCTGGTCGACCCGGCACAGGAGCAGGCCTACGAGAACGGCCTGGCGCGCCTTGAGGGCTTGCTGGAGCAGCTGCGCCAACCAATCACGCCGCGTCGCGGCCTGGAACTGGGTGGCCCGCCGGCCGCCGAGCCGGCCTTCCGCTCGAGCTTTACCCAGAGCGACTACGAGCGTGCGGTCGATACCATCAAGGAGTACATCCTGGCCGGTGACTGCATGCAGGTGGTGCCGTCCCAGCGTATGTCCATCGACTTCAAGGCCGCGCCCATCGACCTGTACCGGGCGCTGCGGTGCTTCAACCCGACGCCCTACATGTACTTTTTCAACTTCGGCGACTTCCATGTGGTCGGCAGCTCGCCAGAGGTGCTGGTACGGGTCGAAGACAACCTGGTCACCGTTCGGCCAATCGCCGGCACCCGGCCACGGGGGGCCACTGAAGAGGCCGATCGGGCGCTGGAAGAAGACCTGCTGTCGGACGACAAGGAAATCGCCGAGCACCTGATGCTGATCGACCTGGGGCGCAACGATGCCGGTCGTGTGTCGGCGACCGGTAGCGTCAAGGTCACCGAGAAGATGGTGATCGAGCGCTATTCCAACGTCATGCACATCGTTTCCAACGTTACCGGTGAATTGAAGGAAGGCCTCAGCGCCATGGATGCGCTGCGCGCAATCCTCCCGGCCGGGACCTTGTCCGGGGCGCCGAAGATCCGCGCGATGGAAATCATCGACGAGCTGGAGCCCGTCAAGCGCGGTGTCTACGGTGGTGCCGTCGGCTATTTTGCCTGGAACGGCAACATGGACACCGCCATCGCGATTCGCACGGCGGTCATCAAGGATGGCGAGCTGCACGTACAGGCAGGTGGCGGCATCGTCGCCGACTCGGTACCTGCACTGGAATGGGAAGAAACCATCAACAAACGCCGGGCGATGTTCCGGGCGGTAGCGCTGGCTGAACAGACGCCACGCAGCTGATCGAAACCGCGGCGCCAGAGCGCGCCGCTTGCGCCTGTCCACCCGGCGAAATTGATTCTAGAGGTTGAACCCAGATGCTACTGATGATCGATAACTACGATTGAGGTCTACTGGCGTCTATCAACCTCCATGGAACAACTCTAAGTCTATGTTTTTAAAGGGTTGATCGTCCATCGAGCGATTCTGAAAGCTGGACAAATCCAGTGCTCATGTGTGTAATGGAGTGTGTAACGGGCCAAACTGGAGGCGTTATACACATGGCACTCACAGCACTCAATCTTCTCTCGGCGCGCAAAGTGGAAACGGCGCAGCCCAGGCCCAAGGTGTACCAACTCCGGGACGGAGGCAGCCTCTTTTTGCGCGTTCAGCCCAACGGCTCCAAGCTCTGGTGGTACCGCTACCGGCTGGGCGGCGCTGAACAGGTGTACTCAATCGGGGTGTACCCAAAGGTCACGCTGGAGGCAGCCCGTGCGGAACGGGACCGGGCAAAGGCGTTGGTCAAGAAGGGCCTCGACCCCATCGTGGAGAAAAAGGCGGCGATCGCCCTCCAGGCCGACACATACGAACGCACGTTCGAGACCGTTGCTCGGGAGTGGATCGTCAGCAATGCTCACTGGAGCGAGTACTACACCAACCAGGTCACCAGCTACCTTGAGAAGGATGTTTTCCCCCGGATTGGCAAGTTGCCGATCAGCAGCATCAGGGCTCCACATCTGCGCCCCATCATCAAGGATGTGGCGGCTCGTGGCGCGAAGACTGTGGCGATCCTCATCCGCCAGTGGTGTGGGCAAATCTTCAGTTATGCGGCTGCCCAAGGTCTCTGCGAATACGATCCTGCCGCCTTGCTCAAGGGACTGGTCAAGCGCCCTCAGGTCCGCCACAACCCTCCGTTGACATGGGCAGAGATCCCGGACTTTCTCAATCGTGTGGACAACGAAGGGGGTTACCAGACGACAGTCCTCGCCCTCAAGCTGATGGCTTTGACCTACGTGCGCACCGTAGAACTGCGCAAGGCCTCCTGGGAAGAGTTCGACCTGGACAACGCCATGTGGTCGATTCCGTCCGAGCGCATGAAGATGCGACGCCCCCATCTGGTTCCCCTGTCACGGCAGGCGGTGGCCGCTCTTAGGGAACTACATGCTCTAACTGGCGGCGGCAAAGTATTGTTCCCGAGCTACAGAAAGCCGGGACAAGTGATGTCGGCAACGACGCTCAATCAAGCACTCAAGCGCATGGGTTATGGCGGACGGTTTTCGTCCCATGGCTTCCGCTCGACCGCAACGACGATCCTTGGACTGTTGGGATATCCGGAGAAGCGGGTCGATCTTCAACTCGCTCATTCCAAAAAGAGCAAGGACTCATCGCGCGCGCCCTACGATCACACGAAGTTTGTGGAGTCCCGCAAGGTAATCATGCAGGACTGGGCTGACATCCTTGACTCATTGCAGGCAGGGAAACCCGTTGAAGGGGTCACGAAGGCGTTTGGCCCCATGTCGAAGCGTAGAACGGCGCTGCTCCGTGTCATAGAGCGCGAGTGATGTCTGCTGCTTGGCGAGTGGAATGCCTAATGCACGTGTAGCACCTTGAACTGAAGACGCAGAACGAGGACATTGGCACTCGACTAGGTTGGAGCATTCTTGGCGACCTGCAGTGCTCTGCGCTCGAACCGCTCTGAAACAACGTCGGCTTGTCCGCAGGGCCGCTGCAGGTGGGTCACGATCTCGTAGGGTCCGTCAGACAGCGGCCGTGTGTGAATGCCCCATCCCTGCGCATGCTCAATGCGCGATTGCGCGGATACCCCGACGCCGTAGCCGGCAGCGACCCATAGCGCGATCATCTCGAAGGAAGAGACACGCTGAATGTTCTGTTGACTCACCGCGGGAAGAGAAGGCAGCCGCTGATCCAGCAAAGGGCAATTCTCTGCAGGCCAGCGAAAGACGGAGTAGTCCAACAGTTCGGCGATCGTGAGCTTCGCCTGGTCAAGTAAGGGAAAGCGCAACGGCATGGCGACGGCCATGTTCTCGGTCCATAGAGGTTGGCTTTTCAGCGACGGATCGCTCGATCCTTCAAGCGTCATGCCCGCGTCGTAGCGGCCTTCCCGAAGTCCCGCAATCAAATCATCGGCTGTGACCTCATGAAACGAAATGGTGACTTCCGGCTCTTCCGCACGCTGCAACGCAAGCAATGCCGAAAGATGCGATGACGGTACGCCAGGCGCTATGGCAAGCCTGAAATTGGAAAAGGAAAACTGGCTGGTGGCGTCGTGCATGAGAGCCCCCACAAAGCGATCGGATCAAAAAGGCGAGCCACCATGATAGCCAAAAGAGATATCTTTAACGTGGTTAAATTCGGTCGATTGATCGACGCTTCTGGTGATGCAGAAGCGCAGCGTTCAACCGGGCCGCCCCCCTGGCACAACCACCTATGAAGCCGAGCCGGCACTGGCCTTCGGCCAAGCGGTGCGTGCTGCCCGCTTGGCGCAGGGAGTCGCTCAGGATGAATTCGCGTCCATGGCTGGTATAGCTCGCTCGCATATGGGCAAGATCGAGCGTGGGGAGCACATGCCCACGCTCGCATTGATACTGAAAATCTCCGCTGCCCTCAGCATAAGTGCGGCAGAGCTGATGAGTGCAACGGAACGCAATCTTCGTGCCGATGCCCAATCTTAAGTGGTGCGGTCCGTTGCGTCAGTCGCTCGAAGGGTCCCGGAGGCGGTCGATAAATCGCACCAGCGAAGCCGATGAGTTGCTGCTTTCGAGTCGAAGCAGGTAGGTGGTGATCACGGCTGTATCCAGCGCCAATGGACGGATCACCACGTCCGGTCGCTGGCTGACCGGAATCTTGGTCGCCGTCATGAAGCCCACGCCGTAGCCGGCACCGACCAAGGTGAGCATCATGTCCAGCGAGGAAACCTCCTCAACGACATTCAGTTTGTGTTCCTGGGTCTGCAGGAGGCGCGCCAACTCGCGGCAGTAGCCTTCGCACACCTGGGGATCGCACAGGACAAGAGGATGCCCCCGGAGTTCATGGAGTGGAACCTCCTTGTGGACGAGCAGTGCGTGCCGGGCTGGCAAGGCGACCACCAGCGGGTCCTGCCAGATAGGTTCGGCGACGATGCCATCACCGACGTCGGCGGTATGAGCGAATCCGATGCAGAAGTCGCCCGAGCGCAGGCCGCGCAACTGCTCGGCCAAAGGCACTTCGGACATCCGTATCTCGATCTCGGGTTCTTCGGCACGGCAACGGGCTAGAAACGCCGACAGCCGGGGATCGAGCGCGCCGTCGGATACGGCGATGCGCAGGCTGCCTCGCAAGCCCGCCGCGACAGCCTTGACGTTCTCGCGGGCCTGCTCCAGGACGGTGAATAGCCGGCGAGTGTCCTGCAGGAACACGGCACCCGCAGCGGTCAGTCGGGTGCCCCGGCGGTCCCGGTCGAAGAGCACAGCGCCTAACTCGTCCTCAAGCTCCTTGATGGCGCGGGACAGAGGAGGTTGCTCAATGTGAAGACGCTCAGCCGCCCGTGTGAAATGAAGCTCTTCGGCCAAAACGATAAAGCAACGCAGATGCCGCAGTTCCATGAGCAATGTTCCTATACAGGCGCTGACGACCTCCTTCTGTTTGCTCCACGCTATGCGCGTTGAAAACCTCTTTTAAGCGATGTTTTTTCATGTGTTCTTGAGCATGAGATGTAGGCGTTCAACTTTTCCAAACGAGAGATCGGGCTGTGTTTGACCGAGCATTCAAGAGCCCTGTTTATCTACGGCGCTAAGGGTCAATCTTTACAATGTCCCCAATGTCTTGTACGTATGCAAGTGCATAGGCCATCTCTCCAGAGGTTTGCGTATGCAAAAACATCAATGGCTGTCCTCGTGTTATCTCGTCACCTAAGTGCACCTGCAATTGAATCCCTGCGGCTGGACTCTCAGGCGCACCGGCCAATTTGGCTAAACGAGAAAGCTTACGGTTGTCGATGTGTACTGCTCGGCCTGAAGTGGTTGCCAGAAGCGGTTCGACATAGAGAGCTTGGGGCGGCTCACGAAATCCCCCCTGTGCCGCGCAGATTCTCTGAAATTTTTCCCACGCGCGGCCACTGCTGATCGTCTCATGAGCCAACCGAAATCCCTCCCCTTCTTTGGCGACGCCGCCAAGCTCAAGCACCGCACCCGCCACCAACGCCACGCGGTCACATAGGTCTTGCGGCGCATCCGCCTCGTTGCGCAACACGGCCAACACGTCGCGCGCCTCCAACGCCGGGCCGATACCTCTTCCGACAGGTTGATTCCCGTCTGTAAACAGGCAACGCAATACAAGGCCAAATGACGCGGCGACTTCTGAAAGGTGATGCGCAAGGTGCTCGGCAGTTTCCCGGCTGCGGACTTTTGCGGTTGGCCCAACCGGAATATCGATCACGATGTGGGTCGCCCCTGCCGCAATCTTCTTGGATAACACCGAGGCAATCAGTTGTCCTTGGGTGTCAATATCCAGTT
>NZ_JANHLD010000002.1 GCF_028682455.1 Pseudomonas putida | reverse complement strand
GACTCTACGGCAACGCTGGGGCCCAGCCGGATAACCGCGATCACGTCGAGGTATGGCGTTTCGATGATGGCGGCTCGCTGGTCTACGACTGGCAGGCCAAAACCTACACCATCGACCTGCCCGGCGGCACCGTCAGTATCAAGGTCGGCAGCACCGAGGCGGTGTTGACGGATGACGCGATCACGGCCAAGTCGGGGGCGGCTACCGTTGAGGCGGCCAGCATCACCCTGACAGGCCAGGTGCAGATCAACGGAACGTTACGCGTAACGGGCGATATTCTCGGTGGCGCCAGAATCATCGACACCGCCGGTAACACGGCAAACCACAAGCACTGAGGAAAGAATGATCGAAACCATAACTTTAGGCCCGATCAGTGGGTTTGATCGCTTCCAAATTTCCAATATGGTCGATAGGCAGATCAGTCAGGAGTTCGACTATCACCGCATGCTTTCTTTCTGGAAGCGGCTGATGGCGGGTGACAATGAGCCAGAGGAAATTGCCCAAGGTCTTTGCATCGCCCTGAGTCTCGGGCGCTACGTCCGCAAAGAGGGCGCAGGAATCCGCAACGTCAGTATTCAGGTGTTCGGCGAGGTCGACCCCAAGGAAATTGCCAAGGCCGTAAGCGGAGCTATCACAGGCTCGACGCATACGGGCGCTTAGTTCCGCTATCCAATTCACCCCAGCCCGCCCTGTGCGGGCTTTTTCATGCCTGGAGAACAAACATGGCTACCCCCAAGAAAACCGCCGATGCCGCTGAGACAGCGGCGCAAGTGACCTTTCGCGATACGGCTTACACCTCCCGCGTGCTGATCCTGACCAAGGGTCGCCAGTTGCCGGTCGAGCGTGGCCTGGTGACGGTGGCGGCGGATGACGCCGAGGCGCTGCAGTTCCTGCAGGCGCACCCGGACCTGAAACCGCTGCAGGAGTAACCCACCATGATCGGACTGGACCGCCGCACCGGGCAGCCCATTGCCGGCCTGGCGCACCTGCGACAGTCCATTGAAGACATTCTGACCACGCCGCTGGGCAGCCGGCGGATGCGGCCGGAGTACGGTAGCCACCTGCGCCGTTATGTCGACCTGCCGGTCAATGAGGGCTGGAAAAGCGCGGTTCAAGCCGAAGTGGCTCGCGCCCTGGGGCGCTGGGAGCCGCGTTTGAAACTGGAGCGGGTGCGGGTCACGGCGGTAGTTGGTGGCCAGATCACGCTGCAGTTGACGGGCCAGTACCTGGCAGAGGCGGCCACCCTGGAGGTTCGCGCATGATTGACCTGTCCCTGTTGCCACCGCCTGAGGTGGTGGAAACGCTGGAGTTTGAAACGCTGTATCAGGAGGTGCTGGCCGACTTTCGCCTGCAGATGGGCGACCAGTGGACCGCGCTGTTGGAGTCCGACCCTATCGTCAAGTTGCTGGAGGTGGCGGCCTTTCAAAAGATGCTCGGCCGGGCCCGAGTCAATGACGCGGCCAAGTCGAGCCTTTTGGCCTATGCCCGGGGCACCGATCTGGACAACCGTGCGGCCGACTATGGTGTGCAGCGGCTGACCCTAATCCCGGCCGACCCTGACGCGGTGCCGCCAGTGGCGGCGGTGATGGAGGGTGACGAGGCGTTGCGCTACCGCACGCGGTTGTCACTGGAGGCGCTTTCGGTTGCTGGCAGCCGGGGCGCCTATGAGTTTCACGGGCTGAGCGCGTCGGCCAGCGTGGCCAGTGTCTCCGTCGATTCGCCGACGTTCAAGGGCGTGCCGGTCCCAGCAGCGCTGCAGGCGCAGTTGCCGGCCGGGGCGATTGTGCTGGTCTGCGACTACGCCGCCGGCCTCGACAACCCGTTGCCGGGCGACGTGTCGCTGGCGGTGCTGCCACGCCTTGACAGCCCGGTACCGGGCGCCGAGGTGGTGGCCAGCGTGCAGGCGGCACTGTCGGCCGAGGATGTGCGGCCGCTGACGGATAGCCCCCGCGCCCAGCTCGGCCAGCCCACTGCGTTCAACGTGGCGGCGGTGCTGGAGCTGGACGCCGGGCCCGATCCGGCGGTGGTCAAGGCCGCGTCACGTGCCAGTCTCGACGCCGCCCTGGCGGCAGCGCGGCGGCTGGAGGGGCAATTACCGCTGTCGGCGATCTATGCCGCGTTACACGTAACGGGCGTGCGTCGGGTGCGGTTGACTCAGCCCCTGGCCGATGTGACCAGCGACAAGCGCCATTACCCCAGTTGCAGCAGCGTCACGTTGGCCACTGAGGTGATTGCATGAGTCTGCTGCCGCATAACGCCACCGATCTGGAGCAGGCTCTGGTGGTTGCCTGTGACCTGGGAATCGACCCGGAGGTGATTCGGGGCGTGGCCGACTCGGCGCGTTGCCCGCCCGGCTTCCTGCCGTGGCTGGCCTGGGGCATGAAGGTCGAAGGCTGGGACGCGGCGGATAGCGAGGATCAGCAGAGGGCGTTGATACGGGAGGCGATCCCGATTCACAAGACCAAGGGCACCGTAGGCGCTGTGCGCCGGGTGCTCAAGGCGGTGCGGGTCAATTCGGAATACAAGGAATGGCACCAGATCCCAGGTGCCGCGCCGTACACGTTCCAGTTGACCGCCTGGGCCAACCACAACCGCCCCGGCGAAGGCTCGATTCTGTCGCCGCAGCTCTACGCCCGTTTGCGCGCCCTCGTCGACGCGGCCAAGAACGAGCGTAGCCACTATGACTTTCGCCTGGGGGCTGGATTCGATGGTGGGCTTCGCCTGGGCAACGCCACCCAGGTGCGCACTGTATACCGCCGCTCGGTGGAGGCTCAGGGCGTGCCGCTCGATCCGGCCCTGCAGGGCCTACAGCTGGGCAACGCTACCAACCTGCGCTGCGTGGTTCGACGCTCTGTCGAGGCGCAGGGCATTCCGATCAACGCTGAACAGGGCCTACAGATCGCTAATGCGGTACGGCTCCGCATTGTCGTGCGCGGCACGATGGAGGCTGTTCTATGAGTACACCCTTGCAACCCGTCATTACCAAGGCCGGCTTGGCCGCGATCTGGCGGGCCGATAACACCGGCGTGTCGGCTGAGATTACCCACGTCGTCCTGGGCTCGGCGGGTTACACCCCGCGAACCGACCAGAAAAGCCTGCAGGCGCAAGTCGCCAAGTACCCCATTGCCGGCGGGGAGCGCCTGAGCAGCACGCAAATTCACCTGACCGCTGTCGCCGATGATGATCGTGCGTACTGGGTCCGCGAAATCGGCTTTCTGCTGAGTGACGGCACCTTGTTGGCGGTGTGGTCGCACCCCACCGAGGCGCTGACCTACAAGCCTGCCGATGCAGACTTTGTGCTGGCCTATGACGTGTCGCTGGCCGCGCTGCCGGCTGACAGCGTGATCATCAACAGCGTACCTGGTGGGCTCAACCTGACCTTGGCGGGGCCGTTGGCAGCCCAGGCATCGGCCCTGATCGCCGAACAGCTGCGCGGCCTGCAGCAGCAAGATCAGATTGCTGTTCAAGCCGGCCAGCAGCGTATCGCCGGTGAGCAAATCGCCAACCTACTGTCGCGCATGAAGGCTGCCGAGCAGCGACAAGACGCAGACCGTGAAGGTCTGCTGAGCGCCGCTATCAGTAACGCGGCTGGGCTGATTGCCCTGCAAACCCTTGTTGTCCAACACATCCACGGAGCATAAGACGCCATGAGTCTTGAAACCGATGTTGCCACCCTGGTAACGAAAACCACCCAGCTGATTGACTACTTCAACGGCAAAAAGGCTGGCATTGATGCTGCCGTTGCGGCCGCCATCGCCGCAGTCCCGAACAACAAAAAGGTCTTCCGCATCCACCAACAGAACGGCCTCGATACCAATGATGGCAGTATCGGTGCGCCGCTGAAGACCCTCGACAAGGCGCTGGCCAATACCCCCTACGGCGGTATCTGCGAGGTCTACCTGCAGTCAGATTACAGCTTCTCCGCCGATATCAACGGCCTGGAAGGGCGCTACCTGACAATTCGCACCGATGACTTGGCTGCAGGAAAGCGCTCGTTGCGACCGGCCTATCAGTTGAACGGTGCGGGGGCGCAGATGCTTGCGAGCTTCCCGCTGTTTTCGGGTGCGATGCTGAACCTGCGTGAGGTCAAAATCGTGCTCCCTACTGCCAATGGGGTTGATCCCGTGCCAAGCGGATTGAACAACTGTTTGGTCCGCTCTATCACCACCAGCACGTCGATGCTGGTGGGCTTGAAAATGACCGATTGCGAGGTCTCTGACCTGGCGGGCGCCACCGCTTATCTGGTCGGTCCTGGCGTGGCGGCGACATTGCTTGAGGTCGTGGGGACGACATTCCCGACGGGGTTTGGTGGCCGTTACATTCTGAACGTACCTGGTGGGACCAACCCCGCAACGCTGAACAACGTTCTAACTAACCTTCCGGCTCTGTAAGGAGAGGCCATACCATGAAAAAAACCAACCTGTGTGTGGATCACGGCGGTATCAGTTACGCCGGTTATGCCTATGCAGCCCTACCATTGGCGGCGGCTCTGATCGTTGCAGCGCAACAAGTCGATTTGGCGGCGGATGCGGCGCGCACTGCCGTTTTGACCGACCCGCTGCGCGCCCTGGAGTATGAGCGTGCTGCTGTCGAGGCCCGGGCCTTCGCGGCTGCTGGCTATGTCGGCGACATGCCGCCAGCGGTGCAGGCCTGGGCAGAGGCCGCCGAGCTGGAGCCGCAACCAGCGGCTGACACCATCATTGCCCAAGCCACTGCCTGGGAATCGGCACTCTACGCCATCCGTGCGGCCCGCCTGATGGGCAAGCAGCGACTGCTCAAGGCAGCCAGTCACAACGCCGCCGAGGCGATTGCTGATGAAGCGATTGCGGCTATTCAAGCCAGTATCGAGGGCGTTGGTAACGCCGCCTGACCCGCTTCCCTCAACGTCAACCCTAGGCCGCCGAGTGCGGTTTTTTTATGCCTGGAGTAAGCATCGTGAATCAAACCAACTTGCAGCACGCCCTGGCGGGCCTGCTCATCATGGCCCTGATCTGGGGCTTTCTGGCGCTGTTCGGCGTTCCGTCCGGGCAGTGGGTCGGCGCCGCTGCTGGCGTCTTCTTCTTCCTGGGCCGGGAGTACACCCACGGCGAGCGCAAGCTGGCCCATGATCGGGCCCTGCACCTGAGTCACCTGCGCTGGTACGACGGTTTGCGCATCTGGCGTTGGAGTCCAGATGGGCGCCTCGATCTGCTGTTTCCCCTGGTTGCCTGCCTGCTGGCCGCACTGGTGGTGCCGCTGCTGCTCTGATCGGTTCCGACCACCTGCAGCCCCACCTGGGGCGCCTTCTTCCTTTCTGGCCGCGTACGTCGCGGCCTTGTGCATTCTGGAGCTTTCCAATGTCTGGTTTCTTTCACGGCGTTACCGTAACGAACGTCGACACCGGCGCGCGCAATATCGCCTTGCCGTCGTCCTCGATCATCGGCCTGGTCGACACTTTCACCCCTGGCGCGGATGCCACGGCCAAGGCCAACCAGCTGGTGCTGATCACCAGCGAGCGTGAGGCGGTCGCCGCCTTCGGCCCGGCCTCGGCCATCACCAAGGCTTGCCAGGCCATCTATCAGCGCTCCAAGGCGGTGATTGTCGCCTGTGGTGTTGCCAAGGGCATCGACGGTGCCGCGCAAACTTCGGCGATCATCGGCGGTGTGCAGGCCGACGGCACCCGTACCGGCCTGCAGGCGCTGCTCGATGGAAAGAGCCGCTTCAACGCCCAGCCGCGGCTGTTGATCGCACCCACGCACAGCGCGACGCAAGCGGTCGGTACCGCTCTGGTGGCCCTGGCCGACAAGCTGCGCGGCCTGGCCATCATCGACGGCCCGAACACCACCGACGAAGCGGCCCAGGCCTACGCCGAGAACTTCGGCGCCAAGCGTGCGTTTCTGGTCGATCCCGGCGTGAAGTATTGGGACACCGCCACCAGTGGCGAAGCGGAAGCGCCTGGCTCGGCCTGGGTCGCGGGCCTGTTTGCCTGGACTGACAGCGAGTACGGCTTTTGGGCGTCGCCGTCGAACAAGGAGTTTGTCGGCATCACCGGCACCGGCCGTGCCATCGAGTATCTGGACGGCGACCCGAGCTGCCGGGCCAACCTGCTCAACAACGCCAACATTGCCACCATCATCCGTGATGACGGTTTCCGCTTGTGGGGCAACCGCACGCTGAGCACCGACCCGAAGTGGGCGTTCGTTACTCGCGTGCGGACGATGGATATCGTCATGGACGCGATCCTGTACGGACACAAGTGGGCGGTCGACCGCTCGATCACCGCGACCTACGTCAAGGACGTGACCGAGGGCCTGCAGGCGTTCATGCGCGACCTCAAATCCCAGGGCGCGATCATCAACTTTGAAGTCTTCGCCGATCCCGACCTGAACACGGCCAGCCAGCTGGAGCAGGGCAAGGTGTATTGGAACATCCGTTTTACTGATGTTCTGCCGGCTGAAAACCCCAATTTCCGCGTCGAAGTCACCAACCAGTGGCTGACCGAAGTCCTCGACAAAGCCGCTTAAGGAGCCGCACACATGGCAATGATTCCCGAGATTCTGGCCAACATGAACCTGTTCGTGGATGGCATCAGCTTCCAAGGCGATGTGCCCAGCCTGACCCTGCCCAAGCTCACCCTGAAGACGGAAGAGCACCGCGCCGGCGGCATGGACATGCCGGTGGAAATGGACCTGGGCATGGAGAAGCAGGAGGCCGGCTTTGTCACCACCGGCGTGCGCCGTGAGTCGCTGAAGAACTTCGGCCTGGCCGACGGCACTGCGTTCAACGGCACATTCCGTGGCGCCTTCAAAGGGCTGAAGGGCGAGATCAACCCGGTGGTTGTCACGCTGCGCGGCTCGCTGAAAGAGGTGGACATGGGCGACTGGAAGCCCGGCGACAAGGCTGAGATCAAGCACAACGTCGCGTTGACCTATTACAAGCTGGAGGTCAAGAACCAGACCATTTACGAGATCGACCCGATTGGCATGAAGCGCGTCATCAACGGCGTCGACCAACTCACTGCTCAACGTTCGGCCCTTGGCCTGTAAGGAGATTCCCCATGAGCAATGCAATCAAGATCCCATCGTTCCTGAAGCTGACTGCCGACGCCGTTATCGTCACGCTGACCAAGCCCACCGAAGCCAATGGCGTGCAAGTCGACACGCTGCGTTTGCGGGCCCCGACCGTACGCGATATTCGCGCCGCCCAGCAGACCGCCGGCAGCGATGATGAACAACGCGAAATGAACCTGTTCGCCTCCCTGGCTGAGGTCGGGCCCAAGGATCTGGAGGGCCTGACCCTCAAGGACTATGCCCGCGTGCAGGCCGGCTATTTTCGCCTGGTGCAAGACGACGAGCTTTGACCCAGCCCTGCAGAAGCTGGCAGCCAAGCGACTGGCTGCTGAACTGAATTTTTCTGCTGAAGAGATCATGACCATGTCTTACAGCGACATGGTCTGGTGGCTCACGGATTGAGCCCGCACTTAAGGGGGAGTCATGGCGAACAAACTGTCGTTAGGGCTGGTCATCGGCGGTGCTGTCAGTTCGTCGGTAGGGGCGGCCTTCAATACGGTGACCAGCGGCATCAGGAAGCTGGAGCAGCAGGGCAACAAGGCCAAGGTGTTGAAGAGCACCATCGGCGAAACCATTCGCCTGCGCGAGTGGAAGAAAGCGCACGACAGCGGCGCGGCCTCGGCGGCCGGGTTGCTGCGCAAACTGGACGGTAACCTGGAAAGTCTGCGCAAGCAGGGTGTCGAAGTAGGGCGACTGAACCGCGAGTATCAACGCCTGGGCCGTGCCGCCAAGTCGGCCGATCTGCAGATCAAGGGACATCAGCAGATTGAGCAGGGCAAGGCCGGGGTGAAGTCGAGCGTTGGCCAGGCAGTGATCGGCGTGGGCGCGCTGGGTGTGGCGGGCAAGATCAGCGCGGACTATCAGGCGATCATCCGTGACATTGCGATTAAGGCGAACGTAGCCAACAAGCCGGAAGAAGTGCAGATGACCCGCACTGTCATCCAGACTTCGCAAGATACCGGCATGGCGCGCAATGACGTGGCCGACCTGGTTAACCAACTGGTCGGCGCTGGCATGGAGCTGGACAAGGCGTTGGCCTATGCGCCAGTGGCGGCCAAGTTCGCCATTGGCCAGGGGGCTAGCGGCGTCGACACGGCGAGTATGATTCAGGCGCTGGAGCAGAACGCCAAGATCACCGACCCGAAGGTGATGCAGCAGGCCCTTGAGGCTATCGCCAAGCAAGGCCAGGCGGGCAGCTTTGAAGCTGCTGACATGGCCAAGTGGTTTCCGCAACTGTTGGCAGGCATGGAGAAAAACGGCAGCACCGGCCTGGATGCGGTTAGCTCGCTGGGGGCGATGCTGCAGGTACAGATGAAGACCGCCGGCGGCTCGGACGAGGCGGCCAACAACCTCAAGAACTGGATGGAAAAGATCGGTTCCGGGGATGTGGTCAAGGCCTACGCGGATGCCGGTATCGACTATCAGAGGTCGCTGAACTCGGGCATTCAAAAGGGTATGTCGACCCTAGAATCCAGCTTTGCCCTGGCCATGAAGTACGTCGAGGCCACCGACCCGGCCAAGGCCGCGAAGATGGCCGAAGCCCAGGCCAATATCGACAAGGAAACCGATCCTGAGAAAGCCAAGGCGCAGCTTGAGGCGCTGGAGAAGTCCCTGCGCACCGGCGATATCTTCGCCGATATGCAGGTCAAGGCGGCACTGACGGCCTATGCGGCCAACCGTGGTCTGTATGAGCAGCTGAAAAACGACTCGAAGAACGCGGCAGGCATTCTCGACAAGAACCTGGCCGAACGCCGCGAGTCCTCGGCGCAGATGTGGGCCGAGACGGGGCAAGCGGCTAATGACGCCATGCGCAGTATCGGTGATGCCATTCGCCCGGCGACTGACCTGGTGGCCAAGGGCATCAAGGCGGTGGCCCAGGGGCTGACTAATTTGTCGGATGGCTCGCAGACGGTCGTGCTGGGTCTTGCCGCCGCCGGTGCCGGGTTCGTGGCGCTGAAGACGATTCTGAGCGGCCTCAAGATTGCTCGGGGCGTGGCCAACATTGGGCGAGGCGTGATGCTCGGACGTGCTGGCTCCAAGGGGTTGGGCGACGTTGCGAACGCTGTGGCAGAGAAAGGCCCGCAAACCGGTATCAAACCCGTGGACGCCGGTATCAAGGCGTTGGGTGGTCTATTGGGGGCCAGCAATGACGACAACGCCGGCAGCAGCAAGGAGCCGCAGCGCGTGTTTGTCGTCAATGCCAACGCCATCGGCGGTCTGGGTGCTGCTGGGCCGGCCCCTGCAGGGTCGCGTCGGTCGCGTCGTCGTCAGCGGCGAGCGGCGGGGCGGGCTACTCCCGCGCCGAAGATGGCTGCCCCTGCCATTGCACCAGGGCGGTTTGCCAAGCTGCTTGGCGCTTCGGGCAAGTTGGGCAAGGCCGGCCGGTTAATGCCGGGCGGAGTGATGCTCGATGCCGGCATTAACACCTTGACCACGGCGGTCACTGCCAAGACCCAAGAGGAAAAAGCCGAGGGTTACGGCGGGGCTGCGGGCAGCCTGGCGGGGACGATGGCCGGCATGGCGGCTGGTGCGGCGATTGGTTCGGTGGTGCCGGTGATCGGTACCGCCGTCGGTGGCGCCGTCGGTGCGTTCCTCGGCAGTATGGGGGGCGAGAGCCTGGGCAGCTTCCTTGGCAAAAGCTGGTTCGGCGGGGAGAAAAAGCCGGAGGAAATCGCCGCCGCCGGCGATAGCGCGTCGGTGGAGAAGGCACCAGCGACCCCGCAGGCTAAAACTGTTGAGGTGGCGTCCGGGCCTGCAGCAGTTCCCCTGCCCGTGTCCTATGACCCGCGCGACCCGAATGCTAAAGACCCGTTCTTGCTGCCGGCCCTGGCCAGCAACAAGGTCAGGTTCCCTGGTGCCGGTTTGGCGCGGCCGGAGCCGGTTGTGGCGCCGGTAGTAGTAGCAATGCCGGTGCCTGTGGCAATGCCAGCGCCTGCAGCAGCGCCCCTGCTGGCCGAGAAGGCTCCGGCGGTGTCCTACGACCCGCGCGATCCGAATGCCAAAGACCCGTTCTTGCTGCCGGCCCTGGTCAGCAACAAGGTCCGGTTCCCGGACGCCGGCCCGGTGCGGCCTGAGGGGCAAGCAGTACCGCCCCAGCCAGCGATGGGCGATGTAGCTCGCGCGCTGGCCGTGGCGCCGCCACCGCCTGCAGCGCTGCCCGCGTTGCTCAATCCACCACCGCCGGTCAAGCAGGAGCCACCGAAGTATGAGCAGTCCATTGAAATCTCGGCGCCGATGACCTTCACCGTGGAAGGCGATGTGAAAGACCCGGGGCAATTGGCTCAGGAGCTTGAGCCGTATTGGCGTAAGCACGTCGAGGAAATCCAGCGGCAGGTGCAGGCGCGAAGCCTGCTCGATGCGCCGCACGCTGCATAAGGAGGGGCAATGCCCTACATGGAACAGATGGAGTCCGGTTTGAAATCCCTGGTGCAAGCCGGGGAGGCCGGCCGGCAGGGGCTCGACGGCATGTTGGGGCCTATGAATGGCGCTATCGGCGACATCACCGGCGCCGCGTCTGAGCTGGAAAGTATCCCGTTTGTGGGGCCAGAAGTGGGCGCGAAGCTACAGCGCACCATGCGCGGCATCAACCTGGCCCAGTCCAAGGTGGGCGAGGTCGCGGCCATGTATGGCCAGGCCACCTCGGGAATGTCCCAGATCCAGGCGCGCATGGGCACGCTCAAGGAGCAGTCAGCCCGGGCAGGGGAGGCAATCAACAAAGTGGTGGGCAAGCTGAGCCCGTCGCTGGCCAACGTGGTGTCGACGTCGAGCTTTTCGCCGCTGGCGACCCCGGCGGCTGAGTCGGTCACGCCGTTCCCGCACCTGCTCATCATTCAGCCACTGCGGCCGGATGCTAGGCCGTATTACTTCAACCTCAACACGGCGGCGTTCGATGAGCTACGCCGGCAGACCGCGTTTCGCTGGGCTGGCCAGGAGCGCTTGAGCCGCAGTATTGCCCAGCAGGCCATCGGCCAGGGCGAGGATAAGCTGAGCCTCAAGGGCGCGATCTTTCCTGGCTTCAAGGGCGGGCTCAAGCAACTGGATACCCTGCGCAGTATCGGCAGGGCTCTGGAGCCGCTGAGCCTGATCACAGGCTATGGCGAGGTGCTGGGCAGCTGGTGCTTGCTCAGTCTGGACGAAGAACAAAGCCACCTGCTTGCCGGTGGTATCCCGCGTAAACAGTCCTTCAGCCTGGAGTTTGTGAGCTATGGCGGCGACCTGCAGAACGTCTGACGGGGATTTGCTCGATGTGATCTGTCAGCACCATTACGGACACCTCAACGGCACGGTAGAGGCGGTGCTCGAGGCCAACCCCGACCTGGCCAGGCAGGCGCAGCCGTACCGCGCCGGCCTGGTGTTTCACCTGCCGGACCTGCCGGCGCCAACCGATGCGCTGGTGCAGTTGTGGGATTGATCCCGCATTACGCATAACGATGAAGCCCCGCCCCGTGCGGGGTTTCGCTTTTCTGGAGTCCCAAGCATGAAACCCACTTTTCGCATCGTCGCGGACGGCAGAGACATCTCCGCGATGATCAACGACCGGCTGTTGTCGCTGCGCACCAGTGACAAGCCGGGGATGGAGTCCGATGAGTTTGAGCTGCGCATCGATGACCGTGATCAGGCGGTGTTGCTGCCGCGTCGCGGCGCCAACATCGAAGTGTTCCTGGGCTATGCCAGCCAGGCTCTGACCCGCTTGGGCCGTTACACGGTGGATGAGGTCGAGCTGTCGGGCCCACCTGACAGCTTGGTCATTCGCGGCAAGGCCAGTGACATGCGCGGTAGCGGCAAGACCACTCGCAGCGGTAGTTGGGAAGGCGTGGCCCTGCAGCAGATTGTGCATGACATCGCGGCTCGCAATGGCTGGGAGCCGGTCTGCCCGGTGGCCAGCAAGGTGCCCCGCGTCGACCAGCTCAACGAGTCGGACTTTAACTTCATCACCCGCCTGGCCAAGCAGTATGACTGCACCGCTAAGGTCGGCGACGGCAAGTTGTTGGTGCTGCCGCGTCAGGCGGGGCAGAGCGCAAGCGGCAAGGCCCTGGGCACCGTCACCATCACCCGCCAGGACGTGAGCCGCTATCAGTTCCGGGTCAGTGACAAGACCACCCACAAGGGCGTGCAGACCAAGCATCAGGACGAGAAGTCGGGCGAACTGAAAGTAGTCGACCTGGAGAACGACGAGTCTCCCAACGGCCTGCCGCCGGTGCATACCGACCGTCATATCTACCCGAACAAGACTGCCGCCGAACAGGCCGGCAAGGCGCGCTTGGCTGCGTTCAATCGCAGCACCGCTGGTGTACGCCTGGAAATGGCCGGCCGCACGGATCTGTTTGCCGAGCGCCTGGTTAATGCCCAGGGCTTCAAAGCCGGCCTCGATGGCGAGTACCTGGTGGATTCGGTCGAGCAGGTGTTCACCCAGTCCGGCTGGACCACGACCGTCGAATGCAACGGCGGCAAGAAAGGCAAAGCCAAGGCCGGCGACAAGAAGACTAAAGAATCCAAAGAGCTCAAGACCGTGGACCTACAACCCTAACGACCTGAGTGGTCAGCAATGGAGAAACACTTATGGCTATCACCGCGCAGCAGCTGCTGCAGATCCTCCCCGACGCCGGCCGCAACGCCGGCGTTTTTGTTCCTGGTCTCAATGCCGCGATGGGTAAATACAGCATCATCACGCGACTGCGCATCGCAGCATTCATCGCCCAGATCGGTCACGAATCCGGCCAACTGCGTTACGTCCGAGAACTGGGCGGCAATGCCTACCTCGCCAAGTACGACACCGGCCACCTGGCCCAGCGCCTGGGCAACACTCCCGAAGCCGATGGCGATGGCCAGAAGTATCGCGGCCGGGGATTGATTCAGATTACAGGGCACGACAACTACGAGGCCTGCAGCGAAGCGCTGTTCGGCGACAGTCGATTGCTCAACACCCCGGAGCTGCTCGAGCAGCCGGTCTATGCCGCGATGTCGGCCGGTTGGTTTTGGCAGGGCAGAGGGCTCAACTCCCTGGCAGACAAGGGCGACTTTCTGGCCATCACCAAGCGCATCAATGGCGGCACCAACGGCCTGGATGATCGCAAGGCGCTGTATCAGCGCGCCCTGGAAGTGCTGCAGTGAAAGCCTTGGATTGGCGCCTGGCGGTGCTGGCAATGCTGTTGGGGCTTGCCGTTGGCGGGGGTTGCGCCTGGCAGTGGCAGGCCAATAGCTACGGCAAGACGCTGGCAGAGCAAGCCGGTGACTTTCAACGCGAGCGTGAAGCTGCTGCCACTGCAGTGATCGAGTGGCAGTCGACTGAACAATCGCGCCGGCGAGCGCTGGAGGATCGGCTCCAGGCCGAAGACGAAACCCACTACAAGGAATTACTCAGTGCTCAACAGATTCAGGATCGCTTGCGTGACCGCCTCGCTACTGCTGATCTCCGGCTGTCAGTCCTACTCGACACCGGCGCCGAGGGTGGTGGCTGTGGGGTGCCAACCGGCACCGGCAGCACCGGCGTGGTTCATGGCGCCACGCGAGTCAAACTTGACCCAGCGCATGCTCGACGAATTGTCAGCATCACCGATGAAGGCGACCAAGGATTGATCGCCCTGAAGGCCTGTCAGGCCTACGTGCGCGCACTGGCGCGATGAATTGAAAAGGAGCGGGCAGAGTGGATGCGTCAACATCCGCGCTGCCCGCCGAACCCGCAGACCCTTCCTGCAAGTCCAGCCGAGGCTCCTGCTCCGTGCACAAAGCGCGGCGAGCCTAACACCTGTTTATCCATACAGTAAGGACTTGCTATCACATGACGAATCCAATCATTCCCTGGATGGGTGGCAAACGCCGCCTGGCCGACCGCTTGATCCCCCTCTTTCCCCCTCATGAATGTTATGTCGAAGTCTTCGCCGGCGGCGCTGCGCTGTTCTTCCTGCGCCCGCAACCCGCGCCGGTGGAGGTGCTCAACGACCTCAATGGCGACCTGGTGACGCTCTATCGGGTGGTACAAAACCACCTCGAGGAATTCGTGCGTCAGTTCAAATGGGCACTCAGCTCTCGTCAGATCTTCGAGTGGCAGAAGATGACACGCCCTGAGATTCTCACCGACATTCAGCGTGCAGCCCGATTCTTCTACTTGCAGCAGCACGCCTTCGGCGGCAAGGTCACCGGGCAGGCCTTCAGTACAGCAACTACTGGGCCAGCTATCAACCTGCTGCGCATTGAGGAAAACCTTTTCGCCGCGTGGCAGCGCCTCGCCGGCACCTACGTCGAGAACCTGTCCTGGCTCGCCTGCACTGAGCGCTATGATCGACCGCACACGTTCTTCTACATGGACCCGCCGTATTGGCAGACTGCCGGTTACGGCGTGGACTTCCCCTTCGAAGAGTACGAGCGCATGGCCGACTTCATGCGCCGCTGCAAGGGCAAGGTGATGGTCAGCATCAACGACCACCCGGACATTCGTCGGGCATTCGCGGGCCTCCACTTCGAGTGCTTTGATATCCGTTACAGCAACGGCAATCAACGAGTGGGGCAGCGGAGGTGCCGTTTGAGTTAGTGATAGTGAACTGGATGCCTGAATCATTAGATTGTCTATTTTAGAATATTTTCACTTTGAACTAGAGCTAGTTGTATTATGGCGGGGCGGTGAGTCGACTGTGGCTTGACCTCAGCAAGTAGTCATTCTTAAAGCAAGTGCTAGTGTATTCAGTGGTTCTTGTCCGGTGATAAGATCCGATAAAATTAGCGGGTGGAGTGTAAATATTGGATGGTGTCGGGGTTTTAGAGGTGGTGTCAACTGCGGGGCTTTTCTCTGTTCTTACATTTCTAGTGAATTTATATGTAACTGAAAAGTTAAGGCAGTCACTGCAGCGAGAAAACAATAAAATTGTAGAAGGGCTTAAGTGGGATTTAAAAGTCAGGGAGCAGTCGGTTAAAGTTGCAGAATATCTAGCCTTGGCTTATCGTCTCAGAAGTGAGGATTCGGATGAGTTGTACCGGCGAGCAGATCAGCTAGGTTGGGAATTGTCGATATGGTTGCCTGCCGATATTTATCGAATGGTAGCTAAGGCTGTTCATGAGCCAGATATTCATATAAATGTGTTGTCGGCTTTGGTTGAGGTCAGGAAATACTTGCTTAAAAGTGATGCTGGAAACCTGAGCTCGACCGAGATTTTGTTTCACCATCCAGGTGCAAAAAAAAGATCGCTGCAAGTTCAAGATTAAACTAAATGCACAAGTGGTTATTGAAAAGATCAATAGGTGGCGAGCTGAGGATATGTGGCTTGATAGTTGCTTGTTTGTATTGGGTTTATAGTTTCAATTGTTCAGTTGAGATCATAAAGACTTATTTTGTCAGTTCAAGAGTTATATAGAGATGTATCGCTAGCCAGTTCGTTCAACCGCTGGCAGGCGATACTGTCGACTAGTATCTCTACGCGATCAATGTAAAATATTACCACGGCTATAAAGTTTCGCGAATATACAAGGCGCGGATGCCGTAGAGGGATTACAAGGGTTTACAGGGGTGTTGGGCGTGGCTAGCCAGCATAGCCTATGTTTCGAAAGCATCAGAGTTTTGTGCATGGCAGATCACTTCTAGGGTGGTCATAGATGATTTTGCTGGAAGTATACTGTAGTCTGATCGCCTGGATGCTTGGAGGGCAACATGCTATGTCTAGTGGATCACAAATCTCTGGCCTTCAAATTAACAGCTATCTCTGAGGTGAATGCTGGATCCTGGTTTTTGGGGGGGCATAATGTCAGAAAGTTTTCTATATCGAGATGCAATGAAAATTCTAGTGCTTGGTTCTTCTAATTCGATTCGTAGTAATGCTTGGCTTGCAGGCATAAGGGAAAGCATTTCGGACGTTGAGATTACCAATTTTTCCGCTGGGGGTTCCCCTGGCGTACAATTTACATCTCACATTAATATGGACTTTGGAGTCTATGATTTTGTGGTATTCGATAGCCTGCCAAATGATGAGGAGTATTACTTTGGTAGGGATGGTTATTCTGATTTACAATACATCAACAATATACTCTTTGAGCTGTTCTCTACGATTTCAAGACAATCCAAGCTAATAGTTCTAAATATACCAATTAGGAAGCAGTTGGTTTTTGCGGACGTTGGTAAGGAAGAGAAATCTGAGGTCGCAAGAACGCGAGAGTTGATAGCTAATATTGTTGGCGCTCAAGTGATTGATGTATATTCGATTTTGAAGTATTTGTCTGTGTTTCTTGGGGGCAATTACCAAAACCTGTACGAAAATGAAGCGCACCCATTTCCTTTTGTATTGAAGCTGATAGGAGGTGTAATGGGGGAGCTTCTTTCTAGCGAAGATAATGGTAAGTATTTTTTCAATAGCAAGCAGTGCTTTAGAGATAATTACTTCCTCGTTCCACTTGGTGAGCTAATAAGGACGGAGAGTGTAAGGCTTAAAAATGCATTGATTGATGAGGTTTTTTATTTGGCAGTAGATAATGTAGTAAATCTTGAAAAGTACGCCAATTGTCAATGCATTGGATTTTATGCAGATTTCAGTGGTAGCAATGCATATCTAAATATAACAAGTGGGGGGGATGTGTTTGCGCTAAGCCTAGCAGACCTTCGCGCGCGCGGAAAAATATTGAAGGCATTCGTTCCAATGCCGAATGGCGTTAGTGTAAATGAAGTAAAATGTTCGGAAGAGCCAGCTGGAAAAATTTACAGGCCTTTGATGATAGGCAGTAGAGATGTGCGAGTTGAATCTCCAAGATTTGTGATGCGGGACTTTGTTTTTAGGAAAAAAGTGCCATTTAAAAGTGATTTTCGCATAAATTATGAGTTCGATGAAAAATCAATATCAAATGAAATTTCATTGAGATTGGTTAAGTCGCTTGTTGAAATTTCCGCTTCAACGAAATATGAATTCGGATGCCTAATTAATTCGATTAATAATACTTCGCTTTTCTATGATTATAATAAGAACTCTTGTTTGTTCATTGATCATAGGTTGGTATCTAATTTTTCTCTTGAGTTGACGCCGGTCGGGTTAGATTTTAATGAGCAAGGCGAAGCTTATTTTTATATTTTATGGCGTTCTACAAAGATTGTGCTGACGGCTTACTCATCTGGCTTAATGGTTGAGCATGATATTTTGTTGGATTGCATGCCAAGTAAAACTTTAAATTTGGGGGGGAGGCTTGGCAAATTTTATAAGCTTGATAAGCATGGAAGCAATTTTTCTTTAAGTATCGGCGGGAAATTTTTAAGGGTTGCTTTAGATGTTGCAGGCGATAATATTAGGCATGATAGGTTGCGCGCCGGGCCTTGGGAGTGGTTGACTTATTGCTCTGTTGCCTAACCAGTGACTCGCAGGTTGCGATTATTAATTGCGGGTTTGGAGCTTGACGTTAGCTGTATGCTTAGAGCGATTTCGATGAGTTTTATATAGCTAATGACGCTTTCTGGCTATCAGAGGGGAGTAACTGTAGGATGTTCCCCTCTGCTTGGCTGGTTGGCTCCATTACTGAGCGCATACCCTGAGTTTCCACTGGCGTGATATCTCTTGCGCCCGACCACTACTCGATAAAGCACAATGCATTGGGTGATCCATTATCGACCCATGGAGAGACAACTCATGCCCGGGTCACCGTGTTTGTTGAAAGGCCGAATACCTGCAAGGTAGAGCATATGTTTAGGCGGCTGGAGTAAAGCCGCTGTGTCGTTAAATGCTTCGTCCAGTTTGCGAAGTGCAAGCCAGTGATAGTTTTGTTGATTTGTGTTATGCGGTGATTACGACATTGCTTCTCATAACGTGATCCGGGTTTTAGCCGATTTGAACTGTCATCTATCCATCTTCGCGGTGCCAGTCAACTAGGCTTTGCTCGATCTCATTGCCACGCTCTAAGTGGCATTCAAATACTTTCGATATTTCTAATATCTTGTTGCTGACCTTCTTTAGAATTATAGGTCCTTGGCTGCCTAATGTATCTGTTTTAGCAAGCCGATTGGTGAAGTATGTTCCCGTAAGGTGGTTTTCACCTATGTCAAAGGTAAGAGTCCAGGCGCCTTTGAAATTTGGTTGGGATTTCTTAATACCTGTGTGTGTGTACAAAATATCTAGGTGGGATTTGTTGGCTGCGGGATCTTCAAGGGTGGCGGCATATGATTCATTTGTCCCGAGTCTTCTGTTTTTATCCCAGTGCTGATTTGGGTTGGTTTTGTAAAAAGCGTCTTCATGTATATAAATTTCAGTCCAGGTTTGCTCTATCGTGACAATGGCTAAGTGTGGCCAGTCTTGGTAGTTTGGTTGAGCGCACCCAATCCATGTTCCGTTGAGGTCTGGGATATTTGAGTTAACTAGTTTCCAAAGCCATCGATTGTAAATTATAAATAGTGCACCGAATGTTGCGGAAAAGCTGAGGGGTACTAGAGCAATGACTCCTTCGATCGGGGCAAGCAATGTTAATAAATATGGCGGGAGCAGACTAATGCAGTAAGCGCCTAGCGCAAGATATCCCCAGGTTTTTAGGCGTTCGTGCGGACTGAGCGCGTATGCGTGTCTTTTTTTCATGACGTACCTTCATTATTAAGCAGAAGCCTAATGATCAAGCATAGCTTTTAAACGTTTGGAATGATCTGAAGGGGGCTAAGAAATTCTTGTTTAGAGCAGTAATAGGGAAGCGTCCGCGCATGGTATAGGGGTGGAGAGGGCGTGTATTGGATGGGTTGGCAGCGGAGACAAAGGCGAAGAACGAAGAAAAATGGTTCTTGATCAAGGATTGTCGCAGGCGTTGGCGTTCTGGGAGCAGCCTTGGGATTCATGGTCGCCCAGATGGTTGTGTGCAATACCCTGATGTACTGCGGTACGTTTTCGCTTGGGGTGTAACGCTGGAGCCGAGTGCCCGCTTCTGGCCGGTTGCTGCCCTTAGCAAGAGGCCGCTATGGGTCGGAAGCGGTCCTTAGCGGCTGGCACCTGCCTGGCCGAAAGCAGGCTGTCCCAAGCGTCTTCTGCTAGAAACGGGTGGTACGAAAATGGTACGGGCGCTAGGAAAGTGTTCTAGAACTACCGTAAAGCTTGCGGTTTTGGAAGTGCCTGTCCAATCCATCATCGTGCCTACCCACATTGGCCTGTGCGTGTGCGGTGCGGCCCCGACTACCCTGAGTTGATCCTGCGGTCACGGACTCACAAATCAATTCCGCAACTGAAATTTTGACCCTTGCAGTGTAAGGGTTTCAGCCCCTTTAGATTACGATGCTTGCGGAAATTAAATCATCGTAGAGCATTGTTTTTAAAGGAAAATTTCGTGGACTTGAAAACCGTCGATGGGCAACTATCCTAGAGTTCTTATCTAAGGTAATTCCCAGATGCATGCTTCAAGGCATTCTAGGTGATGCATCGGGGAATTGGCAGAGTGGTTGAATGCACCGGTCTTGAAAACCGGCGAACGTTAATAGCGTTCCCAGGGTTCGAATCCCTGGTTCCCCGCCAAATTCTGTAAAAACAAGGGCTTAGAGCAAATCTAAGCCCTTTTTTTGTGCTTGTGAAATGAGGATTTATGCGGATGGCGGAGGCGATTGGCGCATTTGGCTTAAGCATGCATTTCATGAAATGCAGTCTACTGCGAGCTACTGCACGCTTGTTGTTGAAAGAAAACCAACTGCATGCTTGAAAAACGTCACTGAGCTGTGTGTCTCCGGGCCACCACAAGTCCTCCAGGAACGGATGTTGGGAGAGCTTAAGGGCATCCATTCCCCCCTGGAAGTTCAGTTAGCCCCCACAAGTCTGCCGCGTTAGAGGGCTAGAGGTGGCAGCCGAGAGGTCTTGAGTTGAAGTTCACAACTCTTGCCAGTACCGCTGAACCGTAGATTTTGGCAACCCTAGGACGCGTGCAGTTTCTGCTTGAGTCATGCCTTGACGCTTGAGGTCAATCACCGCGCTGACCCTCTCAGCGTTTGCTCGTATGCCCCTTCCGCGCTTCTTTAGAACGCCATCTTGAGTCTGAGCCTCGATGATTGTCAGTCCGCCTGACTCCATGAATCTCTGTAGCTCAGCTTGCGCATCTTGGAGTTCACGCTCGGGAGTCTTTTGGTCACGGATAGCCAAACACAATGCCATGATGGTTAGGAGGCTGACATTGAGGGTGTCGGCAATTTTGAGAAGGGTTGGCAGCGTCGCCTGAATTTTCCCTTGTTCCAGCAAGCTTAGGTTGCTCTGGCTAATAGCCCCAGCAAGGGATTCGTAACCCATCCCTTTCATTCGCCGTAATGCGCGCAGAGTGATAGCTAGCTCTTCCTTCACGATCAGCTTTCCAAAAGGAAGGATAGAGCCACAGCTGTGGCGACCCAATAAATATCATGTATTGTTATTAGCGGGTCATCTGCTTATGATGACATCTCGGTGAGCGATGAGCTGACCCTTGAATTGCGTGCGCTTCAACGGCGTGTCCTCCCGACATGCTAGAAGCACATGCAGTGTTGATTGATTGCGCTGGGCCGATCTAGGGCTGGGCTGGAGATGGAATAGGGTTTGACCACAGTGTTTGTGACCTATAGCAGCAATTTGCAGGGCCAGTTTAAGACTCCAGGTGGTGTTCGGATGCTCTGGAGTTCAGTTGATATCAGTCGGTGTAAATACTCGTTTTTGATTGAGGGGATGGGGATAGAGGACGGTGGGATAGGCCCGGTGGCGTATGTCGTCAGTGATGTTGCCACCCTCCAGATGATGCGCGTTGCAGAGCAAGGTAATTTCCTGAGCGTGAGCAATATCCACCTCATCCTATCGCCGGCAAAAAGCGAGCAAGGTTCTTACGCAATGGAGCTCCTTTCAGAGATTCGCGTTCAGGCTGGGACAGTAGAGAACCCGGTCTACGAGTTTGTTACCAGCGCAGGCCATGTTTATACGAGCGCACCGAGATGATGGGTCGAATCCTAGAGGTCTCATGGCCACAACTCTAGAAGAAGTCACTCAGTTCCTTTACGCGAGAGGGGAAGCAACTCCTGGCTGGCACGGCACCCAAGGCGAACTGATCAGCCTGGCCAACCAAGCTTTTCCTGAAAAGTCTTTTTGCCTCGTGAAGCAATGGATCATCGCCGACTTGCAGCTCACCCAAGACGAGCAGCAGAAGCAGTCATCCCTGGAAATTTTGCCCACGGTCGTCTACGCACATGAAGTCGTCCGTGACAGCCGAAACCGATTCCCGCCCGGCCACTGGGTGCGCACCAATTTCGGAATCTCACATGACCACCCGTGCATGTTTGAAACTAAAAGTACCGTCTACCTATTGCTGGGCGACGGGTTAAGGAAGCAGGCCGCACTTAGTACTGTTTTTTCTTTCCGCGCATAGCTGACTCGGCACATCGACAGACGCTGCCTTCGAGGCGGCGGGGTCGGCTGCGCGCTCTTGAAATTGCAGGAGCAAATTTTGATCAAGTTTGATTGCCGTCAGGTCACGGGAGTGATCGACAAACCACGCGTCACCGACACCGAGCCGGGGGCCGTCACTGCCCGGATCGTCATCGACGGGGAGGTGCTGCCGGAGGTTTTACTACCAGGAAAAATTTACGAAGAACTCGAGGCAGGAGAGCGTGTGACCCTGTTCGGCACCTTCACCAAGAATAAGGACAAGACGAAGAACAAGGCCACCATCTATGCCATGAAGGGCCCGAACGGCAATCTGGTAGCTGCGAGGCAGTACCAGATCAAGGTGCCGGTGATGTTAATGGCCTACTCAGTGCCTTTGATGATCTTGGCGTTCATTGTCGGGTGCTTCCTTTCGCCCTATCCGATCCACCTACTGACCGGAAGTGTCGACCCTGATTACCTTGTTCGAACCACCTTTGTTTGGGCGTTCTGGGAAGGGATTCTAGCTGGATTGGTCATGGTGGGGGTGGCGCTCAACTGGATCAGGTTGAGTAATGATCCCGAGAGTTGGGCTGCGATTGACGCTGCGACGCTTTCTCAGCGTTTCAGCAAAGCATTTAAGTAAACGCATTTACCCAGACCTCCCAGGTGGAGCTGTTGGCTAAGGAGATATGAGGCTTGAGTATTAGCGAGGATGAGCGTGAGCGCCGTCGTAAAGCTGTTGCTGCTGAAATCGCCTGTCTGACGCTTGATGGAGGACAGCTTGCTGCTGAACGCGTGGCTCAGTTGCAGCGCTATATAGATGGTGAAGTCAGCCTTGAGCAGCTTCGTGCGGAGTTAATTGAACGTCTCCGACTAGATGATGAGGGAATCGCAGATGAAGACGAAATCGGTCAAGCCTGGGGTACTCAACCATGAATGATTCAAATCTTCAGCCCTAAGCCGGCTAAAGCCGAATGACCGAGAACTGGGCGACGTAGACGCTGCAGTTCCTTTTCACCGGATTAGTAAGGCCTTTAAGTAAGCGCTTCGTATCCAGGCCTCCACTACGTTGGAGATGCCGACGGGGTGACACGGTACACGACATGGAACACCTGATCCGATGAAGCTATTGATCTACTCCGACTTACATCTGGAGTTCGTCGACTTTCAACCTCCTGTCGCAGATACCGATCTGGTCGTACTGGCCGGCGACATCTCTGTACGTGGCCGGGGAGTCATGTGGGCGAACGAGACGTTCAAATGCCCAGTGATCTATGCGTGCGGGAATCATGAGTTCTACAAGGGGCACCTCAATAAAACTCTGGTCAAGATGCGAGAAGCTGCGGCAGAGCATGTGCACGTCCTGGACAACCAAACCCTGATTATCGGCGACACAAGGTTTTTGGTAGCAACAGCGTGGACAGATTTCACCGCGACCGGGGACTACAGGGCTGCGATGAGGGTGTGTGCCGAGTGGATGAACGACTTCAAGCGCATCCGCATCGGCGAGGGATATAGCAAGCTTCGTCCTGTCGATCTAATCGCACGGAACATTACCACTCGTGAATTCTTGGCGACTGAGTTAGCGAAGGAATTCGACGGCAATACGGTGGTGGTTACTCATCACTGCCCGATCCAGGATGTCGCGGGTGATGGTCACGAAGGCCACTTGGGCGCGGCTTACTTCAATCAGTGGCACGACTTGGTGGCTCAAGCTGATATGTGGGTATTTGGTCACACCCACCATGCCGTCGACACAGTCGTCTCGGGCTGCCGAGTCCTTTCGAATCCGCGAGGATATCCAGGTGAGCGTACTGGGTTCTTGCCGAATCTAGTGGTTGAAATCTGATGAGATGAGTCCAGGCGTCCAGGCTTCTGCGCACGCAACTTGCGGCCGATGGCGTCGACGTACTCGACTGCGAAAATGAATATGAGCTAGGCGAATACAAGAGGTTTCAAATGGTCAAACGCAGCGTACCGCTCTCCACACACAAGCCCGTCGTTACACCTCCGTCCGCTATTCCCACGAGCGTTGCCAAAGCGATGCAGGCCGAATTGGGTCTCGAGATTACTGGTTACTTATCTTCCGTCGAGTATGGCCCAGGAGAGCGCTTTTTGAGAGGGGTTGTTTTCGGTGACCGAGAGAAACGCTTTGATGATGGTGAGCTGATTCGAACTTCCATCATTATGACCTCCCAAATGATTCAAGGATTTAATAGCCTTTACGTGGTTTGTGACTGGGCAGGTGATGGCGCTCGTGGGTGCTCAAAGGCACTGCACTGATGCAAAAACAGTTTTTTAATCGTTGTGGAGTTTCGGCCAGATGTCAGAAGTAATTACAGTTGAGTTTCACAGTAAGGAGGTGAGCGACTTTCAGCTGAGCCGCTTGGTGCGAGCAAGCCTTCGCAAATACACGGTGCCGATCAGAGCTTTCATCAGCGATGCACTGATCGCCGAAGACACATGCTTGGGGATTTCTTTCGACCACTCTGAGCGTGACGATGTGTACCACAAAGCGGATGGTTCGATCCTCCGCACAGGTAAAATCCAGGTAGCGAGGAAGGAAGGCCGGTTCTGGCTGCTCGAAACCCAAGACGGCAATTACGTCATAGCTAGCTTCAAGCGAGAACTCGGCAGAGCTAGCTTTCTCAAGCTTCTCAAGACCGCTGATCGTTTGCAATTGACGGTATGAAAGCTCCACCAGCCTTCAAAAAACGATTGCGATAGCGCTCTTAGGGCATTCGACGCTTTAAAGCGGTGAAGAGCATTACTGCTGTCTATCTCCTTTGATCTGCAGCTACTGGATGTGTTCAAAAGACACGATTCGTGCAGTAGCCGTAATCGTTCAGCAATTTCTGCAGAAACTCACGCCGCCTTTGAACAATACTCAAAATGAGATAGTCCCGGTCGGTGTCTCTCGTCGATAGGTGTCCAGCATCTACTAAGCCATGGATGTAGCCTTCAGCTTTGCCCCTCGATTCGAGCAATGCTTCGATGGATGTGCTTTTGTAGATGTCCTCAACGATTAGCTGCCACCGCTTCAATTGACGACGACCTACCGGCTCCTCCGAAAATTTTGGTGCATTGATCAATGCGTGTAAATCGTTGGGTAAGCTGTTTGTGCTCAAGATGGATTCTCAGAACAGTGATGTCTGTGCCGAGGCTAGCATGAGCGTACTCAATGGCTTGTTGCTGGTTGGCTTGCTGTTTAACCACTGCTCTGACAGAACGGATATACGATGACAGGCAAGCCGCTTACCTCCAAGATCACACACTCCGGTTTGCTGATAGCCTGGTGTGCTTCCTGCCGCCACGGTTGCCGCAGCGTTCAGCCGAATCGTTAACTGCTGCTTAGCAAAATTATCGCTGGGACATAATTATTACTGAGCCATAATTTCAAATAATTCCCCACGTCCACGATCAGTCCCCTGCTATTTGAGTGGTGACCTGATTTTTAAAGGGTTTGCAGGCAATCTAACAGGGGAGTGCGGTAGGCGGCGTCCCGCCGAACATTCGAAGGGGTGTTTGTAGACCTCGGGGCCATGCGCGTAGCTTCCTGGGCTCGTGGAGCGGCAAGCTGGTCTGCGATGACTTCGCAGGTTACAAAGCCAGCTTCTAGCAGGGCATCATCGAAATCGGCTGTATGGCCCACGCCCGCCGCAAGTTTTTCGACCTGCATGTAGCGAACAAAAGTCAGTTGGCCGAACAGGCACTGCAATCGATTGGCGGTTTGTACGAGGTTGAACGCCAAGGGCGCGACATAAGCGACGAAGATCGCTTGCGAATACGCCAGGAAAAGGCGGCACCGATCATCAAAGTACTGCATGACTGGATGCTGGCCCAACGCGATATGGTCGGCAACGGCCAAAGCCCTCGATTACAGCCTCAAACGCTGGGTAGCGCTGACGCGCTACCTAGACGATGGGTCTGTACCCATCGACAACAACCAGGTGGAGAACCAGATACCGCCATGGGCGCTCGGACGCTCGAACTGGTTGTTTGCCGGGTCGCTGCGCAGCGGTAAGCGGGCTGCGGCAATCATGAGTTTGATCCAGTCGGCGCGCATGAATGGGCATGATCCGTATGCCTATCTCAAAGATGTGCTGATGCGGCTGCCGACACAGCGGGCCAGTGAAACCGGGCAACTGCTGCCGCATCAGTGGATTCCTGCCTAGCTTCAACAAGGTGATTTCTGAGTGGACAATAGTTCGACAATCCAAGCGATTATTTCAGATGACCCCGTTCGGTGGCGGTTGCTTGAAATAGTGCGCTCCCTGCACTTGCCAGACTGCTGGATAGGAGCAGGTTTCGTCCGAAACGCAGTTTGGGATTATCTGCACGGGCGCGATTCATCTCCGGTCTCAACAGACGTTGACGTCATCTGGTTTGATGCCAAGCGTTGCACGCCCGACCAAGATGATGCTTTGGAGGCAATCCTCAGAGACCTAGATCCGAACGTAATGTGGTCTGTGAAAAACCAAGCGAGAATGCATGTTCAGAACGACAAATCATATCGCGGTAAGGCTCGATGCCTGTAACCGTCCGGCCAACTCACCTTCCTGACCCCGACGCCAAAGGCGATGGTGTCCACCTAATTTAAGTGGACACCATTTCTAGCCTTTTAAGCGGGTCTTTCCATGCAGTCACAACGCCGTTCCTATTCAAAATCCTTCAAGGCCCAAGTTGTCCAAGAGTGCGCCCAGCCCGGCGCATCGATTGCCAGCGTCGCGCAGAAGCACAGCCTTAACGCGAACCTCGTACATAAATGGATTAGGGTACTCACGAACAAAACCATGGCGCTGCAACCTGCTTTCATTCCAGTGCCCTTGCCGCTAGCCGGAGGACATTCGCAGGCAGCTTCATCAAGTATCTGCATTGAAATCCAGCACCCGCGTGGCACCGTCAAAGTGAACTGGCCGACCGAAAGCGCTGTCGCCTGTGCCACCTTTCTGCGAGACCTGTTGGAATGATTCGGATCGATGCCATCTGGCTTGCCACCGAGCCTATGGACATGCGCGCCGGTACCGAGACCGCGCTGGCCAGGGTGATCGCGGTGTTCGGTGTGGCGAAGCCGCACTGCGCATACCTCTTCGCTAATCGCCGTGCCAACCGAATGAAAGTCTTGGTGCATGACGGTGTGGGCATTTGGCTGGCAGCGCGACGATTGAACCAAGGCAAGTTTCATTGGCCCGGCATCCGTCACGGATCGGAAGTCGAACTCGATAACGAGCAACTTCAAGCCTTGGTACTGGGTTTGCCGTGGCAGCGGGTCGGCGCAGGCAGCGCGATCACAGTGCTTTAGCCCCTGCCATTAGCCCATCGGTTTATCGCTGTTGACGACCTACTCTGACACAATCAGCGGCATGACTTCCTCGCCCAATCTCGACCAGATGACACCGGAACAGCTGCGCGGCTTGGCCGAACAGGCTATGCAGTTGCTGTCCCAGGTCGACTCCATGAGCCAGAAAATCCAACGCCTCGAAACGGTCAACGAGCAACTGGCTCATGAAATCGCCATCCTCAAGCGACACAAGTTCGCCAAGCGCAGCGAGCAACTGAGCCCCGACCAAGGCAGTCTGCTTGATGATCTGCTCGATACCGATATCGCAGCTATCGAAGCCGAGCTGAAGGCAGCCAATCCGCCGGCCGCACCGGCCGAGCCACGTCATAAGCCCAAGCGTGCACCACTGCCGCCGCAGTTTCCGCGAACCGTGATCCGTCACGAACCAGAGAATACTCAGTGCGTGTGCGGCTGCCAGCTTCAGCGAATCGGCGAAGACGTCAGCGAGAAGCTCGATTACACTCCGGGCGTGTTCACAGTTGAGCGGCATGTGCGTGGAAAATGGACGTGTCGTCAGTGTGAAACACTGATCCAGGCGCCTGTACCGGCCCAAGTGATCGACAAGGGCATCCCGACCGCAGGCCTGTTGGCCCACGTGATGGTGGCGAAGTTCGCCGACCATTTACCGCTGTACCGGCAGGAGAAGATTTTTGGTCGGGCCGGACTGCCCATCGCCCGTTCGACACTGGCGCAATGGATCGGACAGACCGGTGTGCAGCTCCAGCCTCTGGTCGATGCGCTGCGTGAGCATGTGTTGGCCCAGGGCGTGATCCACGCCGATGAGACCCCGGTTCAGATGCTCGCACCAGGCGAAAAGAAAACCCACCGCGCTTACGTGTGGGCCTATAGCACCACGCCTTTCTCGGCCCTAAAGGCCGTGGTCTACGACTTCAGCCCCAGCCGTGCCGGCGAACATGCGCGTAACTTCCTGGGCACGTGGAACGGTAAGCTGGTCTGCGATGACTTCGCCGGCTACAAGGCCAGCTTCGAGCTGGGCATCACCGAAATCGGCTGCATGGCCCATGCACGCCGCAAATTCTTCGACCTGCATGCAGCCAATAAAAGCCAGTTGGCGGAGCAGGCGCTTCACTCGATTGGCGGGTTGTATGAAGTCGAGCGACACGCCAAGGAAATGAGCGACGAAGCCCGCTGGCGATTACGTCAGGAAACAGCGGTGCCCATCGCTGAAAAACTGCATGAGTGGATGTTGGCCCAACGCGAACTTGTGCCCGAGGGTTCGGCCACGGCCAAGGCCCTGGATTACAGCCTTAAACGCTGGGTAGCGCTGACGCGCTACCTGGAAGATGGTGCTGTGCCCATCGACAATAACCAGATCGAGAATTTGATCCGGCCGTGGGCGCTTGGGCGCTCGAACTGGTTATTTGCCGGGTCGCTGCGCAGTGGAAAAAGGGCGGCGGCAATCATGAGCCTGATCCAGTCGGCGCGTATGAATGGGCACGATCCGTATGCCTATCTCAAGGATGTACTGATGCGGCTTCCGACACAGCGGGCGAGCGAAATCACGCAATTACTCCCGCAGCATTGGATGCTTGCCTGAGGCAGGCTAAGTGGACTTCGCCAAATAGTCAGCTCAAAGGCTGATTGGCATCAACAATTCGGAAGCGACTTTTCTCAGCATGTAGGTTTCGCGCAGAATTGATTGCCCCATCGAAGACTCGTGCCGCTGCATAACGGCTTCATTGTGCGTGATTGCTTCATGCAGGTTGATCCAGACAGGCCGCATACCATTAGCGATTTCGTGGCTTTCCATTCTCACGGGCTCTAGCTGGGGCGCTACTTCGCATTGATAAAAATGCGAGGTCATGTGCATCAGATCGTACTGTGGCTTCCAGTAGGACCGGTACTCCTCGATGTAACCGTAGTGCTGGAGCACCTGTATTTCACGGGCACCAGTCTCTTCCTCCAGCTCACGCTTCAGGCCTGTGACAATGTCCTCGTCAACATCAAGGCCGCCTCCAGGAAAGCTGAAGTCGTTATAGCGCTCGGTGAACAGCAACACGGATCTGCTCACCCCGCATCACGATGCCGCGTGCTGCATGTCGACGGAATACTCTGCCCTGCTTGGATTTCAGCTCGGGGTGAACAATTTCAGTTATGAGTTGCATGGGGCTCGTTACGGCAAGATCAGTTAGTCATCGTCCAGGGTGGCCACGGCATTTCCGCAGTTCTGGAAATACTGTGGCCAGTGGAACTGGCTCAGCGAAGCAGCAATACGGGTAAAGTGGATGTTCGCAGCATCGTCGTGGTCGTGCTACCTATCAGAAACTGCCTGATGCGTGAGTGCCCGTACGCCCCCATGACCAAGAGGTCAATGCCGTGCTCTGCCTGATACGCATGCAGTGTGGACTCTACTTCGCCTGGGCGGATCTCGGTATGCACCAGCGAGCCGGAAGAGGCAAGCGTGGTTCGTGCCTTCTCCAGCGCGTTCTGGTTGTCTTCAGAATCCGCTCCAACCATGACGATATGAATTGGCAGGCCTTCACACAGCGGGCTTGAAGCAAGCATCTGTACGGTCTTGTGGCATGTAGCACTGCCGTCAAATGCCACCATGACCGTTTCAGGTTTCCTGAAATGGCTGGTTGTAATCAGGATGGGGCGGTGGATAGTTCGGACTACCGCTTCAATCTGGCTGCCAAGACTTTGGGCACTGCGCGTGCTGTCCTCACCGACTCTTCCAATCACCAGTAACCGAATATCGTCTTGGAGATCGCTCAGGCTCTCGACGAGATGGCCATGGCGCTGCTTCATATCGGGTGACATGGCGCCAGAGTGGACTGTTCGCTCGCGAGCTTTTTCAAGCATGTGCTGCCCATGCTCCAAGGCCAGTTTTGCCCGCTGCGCATCCAGCGTGGCCAACTCTTCCAGTAGATGTTCTCTGCTACCGAGACCGATATTGCCGCTAAGATCAGCGGATGCAGGATACTTCTCCTTATCCAGCACATGAAGCAAGGTCAGGGGAGCGCTGAGTCGTTGCGAGGCCCATGCTGCGTAATCGCAGACCGCCAATGAGGATTGTGAGTTATCAATGCATGCCATTACGTGGGTCATTGTCGTTCTCCTTAGTGGCTCATGAGCTTGTCGATGGCGCCGGGCTTGTCATGCACGCCGAAGCGGTCAACGATTGTTGCGCTGGCTTCATTGAGACCGAGCACTTCAACCTCAGCTCCTTCGCGTCGGAACTTGATTACGACCTTATCCAGCGCTGCGACGGCGGTGATATCCCAGAAATGCGCCTGTGTGAGATCGATGGTGACCTTGTTGAGCGCCTCCTTGAAGTCAAAAACCTCAGTGAACTTGTCCGCAGAGCTAAAGAACACCTGGCCCACGACGCGGTAAGTCCGATGCGATTTCGTCTCTTCAAGAGTGCTCTTGATATCCAGGTAGTGCCCGACCTTGTTTGCGAAGAACAGGGAGGCCAGCAGCACACCTACCAGTACGCCGTAAGCCAGATTGTGAGTGGCCACGACGACCACGACGGTCGCCACCATGACGAGGTTGGTCGACAGCGGATGCTCTTTCAGATTACGCAAGGAATCCCAGCTAAAGGTGCCGATGGACACCATGATCATTACAGCCACGAGTGCGGCCATAGGGATTTTGGAGAGCCATTCGCCAAGAAATACCACCATCAGCAGCAGGAAAACGCCGGCACACAATGTCGAGAGACGGGTGCGGCCGCCAGATTTCACGTTGATGATCGACTGGCCGATCATGGCGCAACCTGCCATACCGCCAAGCATGCCGGCAGCGATGTTGGCCACACCCTGGCCTTTGCACTCGCGGTTTTTGTTGCTGGTGGTATCCGTCAGGTCGTCGACGATGGTCGCGGTCATCATCGACTCCAGTAGGCCTACAACTGCCAGCGCTGCGGAGTAAGGAAAGATGATCCGCAGGGTTTCAAAGTTCAGCGGCACTTCAGGCCACAGAAAATCGGCAGCGTGTCCGGCAGTTGGCCCATGTCACCGACGGTGCGGATATCCAAACCGAGGTAAATGGCGATGGCAGTCAGCGTCAGAATGCACACCAACGGAGAGGGAATCAGCTTGCCGATTTTCGGTACATACGGGAACAGGTAGATGATTCCCAGGCCCGCAGCGGTCATGGCATAGACATGCCAGGTGACATTGGTCAGCTCAGGCAATTGCGCCATAAAAATCAGAATCGCCAATGCGTTTACGAAGCCGGTGACTACCGAACGTGAAACAAAGCGCATCAACGAGCCAAGCTTCAGGTAGCCGGCAAGGATTTGAAGTACGCCACATAGTAGAGTCGCGGCCAGCAGGTACTGGAGTCCATGCTCTTTTACCAGCGTAACCATCAGCAGTGCCATGGCGCCTGTCGCCGCCGAGATCATTCCGGGGCGCCCGCCGACAAAGGCGATGACAGCACAGATACAGAAGGAGGCGTAGAGACCGACTTTGGGATCTACCCCGGCGATGATGGAAAAGGCGATGGCTTCCGGGATCAGCGCGAGTGCGACCACCAGCCCCGCGAGCACGTCGGCACGGACGTTGGAAAACCACGTTTGTCTAAGTTTTTGCAGCATATAAATATCCAAGGCAAAGCATCGCGCACGCCAAGGGAGTGGCGAGCGAATCGATACAAATTCAAATTTTGAGGATTTTTTGCTGTGTGCTTAAGGTGTAAAACCAGGCGTACAGCAGTGAGCACCCGCGAGCGAGGCTAGCGGAAGCAGGTTGTTGCGAGGGGGCGTAGCGCTAAGGCGGCGTAGGCTGCCAGTAGATCGTTTGGAGTACAGTCATGCTGATGTTCCTGTAGCTCAAGGGGTATGCGGAGCCGAAGTATACAATGAAGCCATCGTCGATTGCGACCCGCTGGCAGGCTCTGCATGACCTACGTCAGATACAGGCTTATTCAATGGGTATACCTGCGGGCAAGGCTTTGTTTTCCACCCGTTCTTGTCCGAGCTGGTCTGTGTGCTGAGGGGTGAGTTGGCCAGACGGTTACCGATGCCTAGCTTCTGCTGTATTGCCGCAAATTTTCGAGTGCCCTTGGCTAGCGATGGAGGATAAGGAAGCGTGTACTGCATAGCTGAGTGATAGCATTTAGCCTCTCTGCGAGATAAGCTCAAGTTTTCAGGCATCAAGGAAGACTATGAACAGGCTCATCGCTGTCGTTGGAATGTGCTTTGTGCTCAGTGCTTGCGCGACATCCCATTACACCGCTGGCCGAGATTTTCCTTCGGCAAGTGTGGGTACCATCACCAAAGGAAAGACCACGACGACTGAGCTGAAAGCACTTTTCGGTGAGCCTTACACTAAGAGTGCTGTAAGCGAGACCGATGAGAAGTGGATTTACACGTACACGTCCGGCTCTTCGCATGCCCAGAGCTATGTGGTGACGATGAAGGTCACCACCACCGGTACGCTGAAGACTCTGGATGTCCTCATCCGCGATGATGTGGTCATCAATTACACCTTCAGTGAAGGCCCCGCACCTGGTAGTAGCACAGCCACCTACTGATGAGGGAGAGCTCCTGATTGGACAGAACGTATGCCTACGTTGATGAGTCGGGTAACTCTGATCTAGACACATCCAAGGTGGGAAGCTCTGGCTTCTTCGTGGTTTGCTCTATCCTCGTGGTTGAGAAAGACCTGCAAGCAGCCTACCAGCGCGCTGAGGAACTTCGCCGGCAGCACTTCCAGACAGGCGAAATCAAGTCCAGTAAGGTGCGTGCGAAAGATGCTGACCGACGCGTTCGTATCCTGACCGACCTTGCGGAGCTTCCAATCAAGCTTTATTTCGTGGTCGTCGAGAAGGAGCGCATCTACAAAGATGGAGGCCTGCAGTACAAAACCTCGTTCGTAAAGCACATAAACGGATTGCTCTATGGTCGGCTTTTCAGGAATTGCCGCAACCTGCAGATGACCGTTGATGAGCACGGCGGGGCCGAGTTTCAGGAAAGCCTAAAGGCGTACGTTCAAGATCGCTATGTCGATGACCTCTTTGGAGACGATCATGCATTCCAGACCAAATCCAGCAAGGATGACGTGCTGATTCAGGTTGCTGATTTCTTTGCGGGGTCGGTTGCTCATATCTATGAACAGAAGGTCAAGGAAGATCTCGCTCAAGTCTATAAAAGGATCCTCCGCGAACAGACCTTAGGCCTATTGGAGTGGCCACCCAAATTCAACTCCCTACTTCCGCCGCCTATGGATGAGTCTAGGTATGCAGACTACCAGGTGCATCAGGAGGCGCTTCGCCAGGCAGATCGCTTTATCGATCAGGCCGGACAGTATCCGGACGAGGACGAACGCCTACAGCTCAGCATTCTGGATTACCTGAGGTTCCAGAGTGAATTCGTCACGAAAGACTACATCCCGACGGCCGACATCCTGGCTCATCTGGGTGAAAGGGGCTTTGGCGATCTCTCTGAGCAACGGGTTAGGTCAAGTGGCATTGCAAAGCTCCGGGACGCTGATGTCATCATCACGAGTACGTCTAAGGGGTACAAAATTCCCCAAACTAGAGCTGACATCAACGACTTCTTAGAAATGGCATCTGGTGTGGTTGTGCCGCTACTTGAGCGTGTCAAGAAAGCCCGTGCGGTCTACAAACTGAGTAGTGGAGGGGAGTACGACATCATCAAGGCGGCTAGGCTTATGGATCTAGAGAAGCTGCTTACTTCTCTTGAAGCGTTTGCCCCTGATTGATACTTGGCCAAATAAGTTGTCGGGGAAAATGCCGATTTAAACCAATGTCAGATTGAAGGAAATCATCACTTAGATCGCTTAAGATACCTCGCCTGATTCCGAATATTTGAGGAGCTCCTATGTCACGTTTAGCAGAATTTCGTCAGCTTGAGCAACAACTCGCCGCACAGCTCGCTGAGCTAGAAGCATTAAAGGGTAGCTCCGAGCTGCAGAAAGAGATTCAGTTTGAGACCAAACTCCGTGACCTGCTTGCTAAGTACGGCTACAGCCTGCGCGACATCATCAACATCCTGGATCCGCAGGCCAGTCGTCGTGCTGCTCCTGCCGCTGCCGAGAAGACTCCACGCCGTGCTAGACAAGTGAAGCAGTACAAGAACCCGCACAACGGCGAGATCATCGAGACCAAAGGCGGCAATCACAAGCTGCTGAAGGAATGGAAAGCACAGTACGGTGCCGATGAAGTAGAGAGCTGGCTGAGCAAGTAATATGGCATCACTGGGCAAGGCCTCCGACTAGGCGGCCTCACTCTCGATCGGGCAGTCGTACAGCTTTACCTGCCTCGCTGTAGAGGCGCGATTACAATCCCCCATAGCGTTTCTGCAGCACCTTCCTGGGACAGCTTCTGATCTGAGCGAGCTTGAAACGACATCCCAGGCTTTGCAGATTCAGCGCTTGGTCATCTGCGTGAGCCGAGGGTGCCCCCTGTCTTCAGGCGTAGGGGGCTATGCATGCTGGCCAGCGTCCCGTTCGATCCCAGTTGGGGCATGCGGAGGGAGACGATGAGCCAGAGCTTCACCACACGGGTTGTCGAGTTCTGGACGGTTTACTGCAAATAGGATGGATACCTTACGAAAGGCCAGGGCGTCCATGTTCCCCGGCCCTGAGCAACCCTAGCGGTTGTCTTCAGTCATGCCGCTGTCTTCGTCTTGTACCGCTTGCGAAGCTTCGTCAATGTCGCTCTGGTCATTGTCGGATTTTGGCCCAGTGGCATGGCTACCCGTCCCGCCTTGATGAGCTGCACCACCTGCTCCCTGTTGATCACCTTGGTGGTTGCCGCTTGAGCCCTCGCCGCCTCCCTGGTTATCACGTTGTCTGTCCATGTCGGACTGCCCGCCCGGCATCTGTCCCCCTCTTTGTCCTGGCTCAGATGACCGTTGTGGATCGTTCTCGAAGCCGCCGAGATTGTTTGAGCGGTGCCGCCTTGCTGACCGGTCTTGTCTTGATCGTTTGCCATGATCTCGCACCTCGTGGGTTCACACAGAGAACCTGTGTTTACTTCGGATGCCGGGTGGAATCGGCTGGCTCCCTTTACTTTCGTATTAGCTGACAGGGGGCGCGAAAGGTCGTGAAGCGCAACGTATTGCGCAATAAAGGTCGCTGCGAGGTTGATGACAAATAGCGGGCAAAAGAAAGCCCGCTGCTAGGCGGGCAAGATCTATCACACGTAGGGATAGCTAAAGACTGACCATCCGGGCATGAAAATTAAGTGAAAGTCCAGTCAAGGATGTATGAAGACAGTCAGTGATGAGCTTTCTGTCGCTCCGAGCGCTGGAAACGTAGCCGCAACTTATCATCGCTTGAGTGAGTGATCAGGCTGTCTGGCCTTCTAGGGAGCTCTTGACAAGGGAGTTTGATGACATCATGACCAAACGGAGGAATGGGTGTTCATCGCTTAGGGCGCGGCAAAGCCGCCATTGAGCCTTGGTCATCCATCAAGCTGATTTAGCCTTCTGAAAGCGTTCCTTATGAAGCATTGTTTGATAGGTGCTGCTAAAAATCCACTTGCCGGGAATTTCGGGCAAGAGGTTTAGCGATCCATCCCCCATATAGTCGTACAACCTTTTTAGGAGCAGAAAGTCGGCTCTTTTTGTAAAGTTGTTCAAACTCTCTAATGGTATGAAACCGTAAAGCGCTGCGTCGATATTGTTTTTAGCGCCTCTGGCTGTGACGCCGATTACTTCCATTGAGTCGTTGAACATAGGGCCACCACTGTTTCCCTCCATTAGCGTGAAATCTACCAGCCAAAGGTCTAGGTCAACCTGTCGACGCCGTTGAGTAGTATGACCTTTCGCGATGTAGTGTGCTGTACCGTCTCGATGTTTAGGAAAGCCGATAGATAGAACCGGATCGGTGGGGCGAACAATGATCTTGTCACATTTTCGCAGGGCAGGTATGTTTCGAAACTCCTCATTGGGATGGAAAATAGCCAAGTCTGCTTTCTTGTCCGAAAGGATAAGCTCTGCGGAGTATTCCTTCGGGTCGCCGGCACGGTGGAACGAAATGGAGTGACGAGCGATGGTTTTGGATACCCCGGTCACGACGTGTTCGTTGGTCACTATGCCGACCCCCTCCAGAAGGAAGGCTGTTCCTTGGCTTTCGTCAATGATGTTGTTCACGACAAAAATCGAGTTGCCTAAAATCTCTTCTGGTGATTTTTTGAACTCAGTATTTTCTTTGCCTATTGCTACTGTAAACTCGTACGCCAATCGACGGTATATCTTGTCACCTCGCCCTCGAACCATCTGGATGTAGTTCAGTCGTCCTTTGACCACCTTGATATAAAAATCGCCAGCATTGTCCTTTGTCCGCAGAATTTGTCGAGGCTGCAGCGGCTGATTCTCGCCCTTGAGGATCTCCAGATATCTGGCTTCTGCTAGCTCACGCCCGTAGCGCTTGAGGGCGTTGATCATTGAGCTCGTTAAACGGATGAACTCTCTCGTGACGTTCGGCATATCGTTAACGACAAGCCCCGTTACCATCTGTCGCTGCGTTCGGTGCTGAAGACGCGTTTTTTCAGGATTTATGATGAATCCATTGGATTTGATGATTTCTTCCAGCTCGCGCCCAGGTATCGCTCTGCCGTCCTCGGAAATTTCGACAATATCCTTCGGTAGATGTTTTGCGGTGCTGGTAAACGAAAATGTGATGTCGTCAGCATACCTGGTGAAATGACATTTGCCTGACTTTGCTAATGCCTGCAGTTGTGAGTCAAGCTTGCGGCATATCATGTTAGATATCAGCGGTGACGTAGGGGCGCCCTGAGCTAATTTCCCATCGCTGCAACAGATTTGTGCCATGACCGTCGCAACATTATGGGGTGCATTAAATGGATGAGCCATGAATAAGTTTCTGACTCGCCCGAAGTGAATACTTTCAAAAAAATCTTTCAGATCAATGTTGAATACATATCTCTTTCTGGAGTGGATCTGAGCATTTGTCTTAACGTTCCTGCCCTTGACGAAGCCATGGCTGGAAGATTTTGGGGAATAAAAATTTTCCAGATGCGGCAATAGTGCATGCTGAATTGCTTTCATCACCCGTTTGGGGGCTTTGATGGTGCGATGGGTTTTGTTTTTCTTTAAAATAGAAAAGCTTACGTAATGGCTGCCTTTCCTTTTGTAAAGAAAGTTCAGTAGTTTGTTTTGATCAACCTTTAGTAACTGGCAGAACCCATCAAGGCTGCTAAAACCTGGGCCAAACAAATTCTTGAGAATTTCGTCGATATCCATTCGTAGTACCGGGTCTCGGGGCTATTTTCTCTTCTACCAGCGCCATCGATAACGTCAACGTATAGCGCGATCAGGCAAAGCTACCCTTGCAGTGGCCACCGCATATAGTCAGTGGAAAGTTAAATCGTGCCCCGAGCCCGGTGGTAAACTGATATCACGGCACGCATTGCTGGTCAACGCGTACTGGGAGAATCTTCAGGCCGGTGTCAGACAATCATGCTCAAAAGCGATATTTTTTTTCTTCTGGATTCAGTCCGTCTGGAAGTTGGGCAGTAGTCTGCGTGTGTGGATCTGCCAATCTCGAAGGTTCTCTCAGGCACCAAATCCATGCTTAATACGCTGAATCAGACTCAGAGCTTGCTCGATGGCGACATCCCTAGGACGTTTCGTTCCCAGGGTGCGCAAGGGCTTCGATAGCCAGTTCAGCGCGCTTTTCTTGTCGCCGAATACAGCGATGGCTGCTTCAAGCAGCTGGGGGTCAATCGTTTCCGTCGATTCGGGGCTTTCGTGCGTTGGGGTCATCCCGTCGTTGATCGCGGCCACCTGCGAGGCGCCCAGCCTCGACCACACTGAAGCCGCATAGCGCAGCGTCCAGCGCTTGCTGCCCGCACTCATCGTCCGAATTTAGGGCTCTGCGCCGCTATTCGTGCTGTCGTGTAAGCGTTGGCGAACTCGGACTGGTCAATTGTGCCCCTCGTTAGACTCTCATTGAGCTCGGTAAAGATTCGCAAACCTTCGGTAGCCGCTACGGACTCCAACTGAGCACATTTCGAACCTAGCAACCGGATGGCAACCTTCTCAAGACGCTCGTCCATTTGGTCACCATGGTGAGACTCGACCAACAGCCTGTAAACCGTCCAGAGTCGTTTGGCGCAAGCCCTCGGCAAGTGACCCATGAGCGCGGCGGTGATGATCAAAAGGACTATGGTCTCAAGGGCCTGATCAGGAGCATCATTTTTCATGGCTGCTTTGACATGCCAGTGTCGCATCAGCGCAGCTAGTCCAATCTCAGGAAGCAGAGCCTGCTCCACCAGTACACGCAGCGCCGATGCTGCATGCCCCAGCGCTTTCTCAAAGGGCACGCGGTAATCCCAGAGCGCCGAGATCATTGAAATGAACTCAGGTTCTGCGTCAAGGATTTCTACGCCTTGACGTACGGTTCGTGCAGTAAAGGCAGCCGGAGGGAGTAACTGCACAATCTCGGATAGCTGTACGATTACCCCAACCCGCCATTCGCACAGCTGCGCAATTTTGCCCGCTTTTTCAAGTAGTGAGAGCTGCCCAACCTCTGTCAGGGCGGCCAGGACGTCAAGCGTGCAGAAGCCATCGACCTCGGAACCTGCGGCACAAAAAGTGCGCAGCGCTTCGTCATCAGAATAGAGCCTGTACCGTTCTGGCTCTTTGGCGCATATCTCCACCATTTCGCTGTTGCTTCGCCCAATTACTTTTGAGGACGATGCTTCGCTTGCTTCCTCTAGAGGGGAGGGTTGGAGGATCGAAGCGAGGTGGGGCTTCAAGGCGTTCTGCAGGCTCAGGCATTTGCTTCGCATTGGGCTTCCGAATAAAGGATTTGTGAACTCGGCAAGCTCCTCCATCGTGGCTCTGGCCACTGCAATTTGGCCGAAGAAAGTGATGACGGCGTCGATGAGCCCCAAGTCATTGAGGACTAGCAGCGCTGTCCAATCCAGCAAAGGCACTCGCTTGCGCAGGTCATCGGCACCGATCGGTTGCCAACCAATATCGTTGACCATCGCCAGGTGATACTGGCGATCATCCCGGCTGGACACCTTGGCAACTTCCCACAGATGCACGATATCGGAAATGCAAGACAGCACCAGTCGCGGGCGCCATGAGAAAGGGATGGTGTTTAACCCCTGCTGTAGGGAGCGCTCCTGCCGTTTCTGGAATGCTTCTCTGTCGGGCGTCAGTCCAGTCAGTGCTTTCAGGCATTCAACCAACTCCTTACCAGAGGCGCCCTCTCGAACCTCGCCCTTCCAGAGCATCCGGGAACTCGGGAAATTTCTGAAAAATGCATCAGCGCGTGTTCGGAATTGCTCTCTATCCCTGGCAAGGCCGATGTCATTGCGTCCACCCATGGTGCCGCTCAGATGCATCATCAAGTAGGTGCCTTCCTGGCTCTCTACGTTCTGATCTACTAATTCGCCAGCTCGCAGGGCCAGCTCCAATAGCCTGTCGCTCGTTGGGTCGGAAAACTGAATGAGGAAGAACAGTAACTTCACGAACTCCAACTGTTCCCCTTTGGACTTCGCAGTTTCAAGAGCCCTTTCCGCCGCCTCTACTGCGTCATCGACGTAGCCGCAACGAGTAGCGATCGTGACATAGGTGTTCAGAGCCAGTGGGTCGTCGGATCCCGTAGCTACAATTTTCAACAACCGATCGCGGGCTTTTTCCGTTTCGCCTAGATGATCAAGTGCCAATGCCTCAAAGGCCCCCATTCGATCACCTGGCTCAACGCGCACTCTATTGCTTTGACACAGTTCTACGAGGCCCTGCCAATCTTTCAAGGTTACCAACGCCATCCCGAGGCACGCGGCCATCGCAGGCGAAAGTACGTAGTGCTCAGTTATCCTTTCGGCGAGTCGAACACACTCCATCGCACTTTCCGAATCGGTAGGATCAAGCTCGTGGATGAGGGTGAGTGCAATGCTCACGGGCCGATCCAGTTCCTCATACCTAGCCTGCAGCGAACTCAAAGCCTCATCTTTGGCCAACCTGCTGATCTCCAACTGGAGATAAAAATGTGCGAGGGCGGCTTGGGCGGCTAGATCAGGATCTGATTCGAGCAGACCCATCCACTGTTTCACGAGGCCAGGCTGAACTGATTTGTGAGCAGAAATAGAGGCTGCTGTGACAGCCGACCCAAATAGGGGATGGCTGCGATCCACGCTACCGATGTATACGCTGAAGCTTTGGTAGCATGCCCGGAACTTCCGGATTTCATAAAGCAGGAGCGTGTTCCAGAGATGCTTGTCCGGTGAATCGGGCAACTGATCATTTGCCGACAACGCGAGGGTGAAGTCCGATAACTGACCTGCAATGCTCCGTAAGACCTCATGGATATGGGGCAAGTCCGGGCGTTTCTGCGCAGCATCCTTCAGGTCTGCAAGTATCGAATCTGCCTTGCCGAGTGCCGACGCTGCAGCCCCCCAAATGTCGACGAGCTGCTCTATGTTGGAATCCCAGCCTGATGCCTTTATGGACAAGACAGCGTCGTTAATCGCAGCCCAAGCCTCCTCAAGCTTTTGAAGGTCTACACCCGGAAGACCTGCTGGTGGGATAGATTCACGTCGCTGCGTACTGGCGGTGGCCAACGCGAGGGCAAATTTGGCTCGGGCCCTAAGCAAAAGCAACAGTTCACGTATGTCATCTGATGCCTCGCAGGATGCAAGGCCCGCTTCGCAGTCCGCCAGGGCATTTGCAGGCTCCTCAGACAACCAATGTGCAAACGCTCTGGCGAAAGACCGTTGAGGTTCTGGAAGCAAATCAGCCAGCTCAACGGCCAGCTCGTAATGCCCTTGCACAGCATGGAGCCGGGAACGAACGGCGATGACTATAGGGTCATCACCCTCCAGTAGATCATGCAACTCAGCAAGCGAGTCGCTATCGTGTTCGAATCTGATGCGGATCTCTGCCTCTACCAAAGCGGCTCGGTACTTGGGCAAAGGCGTTGCCTCATACGCGTTCTGGTATGAGGAGACTGCCGCTTGGTTATCCCCCGTTTGAACCTGCCAGTTGCCACGTAGACGCCAATATTCTGCGCGCTCAAGGGTGGTCGATTCTTCTAGCTTTGGCTCTGCCTCGTCGAGCTGTATCTTTGCTCGATCCAGCGCAGTTACCCGTAGATCTGCTTTAGCCTGAGTCAGATTCCAGGCAAGCGTGTCCCGAGCTGGGTTGACCCAGTAGTCTTCCGTTGAGCCTGCCAAAGCGTTCATCAGTGCAGCCCCTCTCGCAGCCACGCCTTTTACCACCCCCTGAACCAAGGTTAAGCGGTCATCTGCTTGCATCCCGGGGTGGGTGTGCTCCGCGCGTTGGCTAAGGACGTGCCCCACGCGAGACAGTTCGTTCTGGTGGCGAATGCCCTCAGAGAGATCAGTAGTCCTTTTCAGAATGTTCTTTGTTGGCGCGCGAAGGGTGACATATTTCTGTTCGGCAGACAGATCATCGACGGTGATGCGGATCAGCTCATCCCTGAGCCAGACGTAGTAAAGGGGGCAGTCAACAGGGTCTTCGTTTACCGATAGGTCGCAGATCACCAAGAGCACCGGTTCTACGGCTCGGGCGTAATAGCGGACAGTGGTGGCTTTCAGAGCGACCGAAATGTATTCGCCATCCGCCGTCAGGCTCGGAGAGCGGGTGCCTTTAAGTTGGATACGGAAAATATCCGTCGCGCGTTGATTCGGCGTGGTCTGCACTTGAAAGTCATAGCCATAGTCGTCAGTCCCTTCCAGGCTTTGCAATCGCCAATCCTTGGGATGACGAGCCATCAGGCAACGTATTGCATCGGCATTGATGTCGTGCTGATCACCCGTCCCAGGTAAAGGCCCGTCAACTGGCATGGTGCTTCCTCGGCATAATCAAAAAGGGCGCTGATGGCGTAAAGAGGCGTTTCTCGGTGCAATTTTTTTCAGGAGTATACAGCCCTCTAAACAGGGCTTGGGATCAGGCTACGGGATCAATATCTCTGTTTCTGGGGCTGAGAGGCAGGTTGGGCGCATACCTGTCTTGCACGAGACTGCCCAAGGTTATCCGAGCTCCGGCCTTTCCAGAGCACCTGGTAATGGCTTCTTGATGCCAGTCCGGTTACGCTGATGTGCACCAGGGAGGATGCGCGATGAGTCAGTACCTTTTAAGTTTTGCGAGGCAGAACCTTGAGGGGCGCACTGATGCATACCTCGTGCTGCTCTGGTGCATGTACCAGGCGAACCAGAGTAAGGGGCGCTATTCCGACCACATCAAGTCGCACATTACGGCGGCAGCTGACCACTTACTGGGACGCAACTACCAGCGCATCGCCGCCCGATTCAAAAAAGTGCTCGACCGCAAGCCGGAATTGGATCGAATACCGCCGTCCGGCCTCGGCATGTTTGACTACCTTCGCGTGAAAAACTTCCGAGGCTTCGGCGAGTTTGGCCCCGACGACAAAGGCACCTTCATTCGCTTCAGTAAGCTCAAAAACATCTTTTACGCACCCAATGGCGGCGGCAAATCATCGCTATGCGAAGCATTGGAAATCGGCACCACTGGCGATATCAAGGAAGCGGCCAGGCGCAAGACTAAGGTCAATCAGTACATTGCACGGGGAGAGGTGAAGCCCAAGCTGATGCTGATGGGAACAGACAAGCTACAAGTCATACGAAGCATCAGCTGGTCGGGCTGTTTCATCGATCGGAACCGTCTTCAGGAGTTTTCGCTCTTGGGTTCAAAGGATACTGGCAGTGCTGAGAGTGATGTCCTGGCTACCTTGTTTGGTTTGGAAGAACTCCAAGAGGTCATTTCTCGGTTCGTACGGCCAGAAAGCTTCTCGCTCAAAGCCTTCATGCGTGCCGATCAAGCCGAGGCACTCGACGCTCTTGAGCGCACCCAGATCAGCTTGGGCCAGCTTCGGCGTAAGCACAGGGCCGACCTTCAGGCATCGGTCTCCGAGAGTTGTCGGCTGCTGGGGCTGGGGGCCGGCCAAGACTTCGATGTGCGCCGAAAGGTCTTGCGGCTGCGCAACACTATGGAAATGCACATTCGTGGTGCTGAGCGCCTAAGGGCCGCCAAGGTACCGTTCGCCATTCAGCTGAGGCAGTTGAAGCGCATCTGTGCCATCGCCCAGCGCTTGCTCCATCGCAGAGCCGATATCGAGAAGGCATTTTTTCAGAGGGCGAGCGACGTTAATTATCGCGCCGTCTTCGAGGCCCTGGAGGCCATCGAAAAGTTGCAGACGGAGGAAACTTGTCCCGCATGCCTGACGCCCCTCGACCGGGTGGTAGTCAACCCGTTCGAGAGGGCACGAGAGCAGATCGAGGCGTTGGGTGCGCTGGAGGCCCTCAAGCAATCCAGGCAGCGAAATGACTCCCGGATCGCGCTCTGGGCATCACGAGTCGCGACCGGCATCAGCGCGGTGAAGGTCAATGAGCACGCCGATGTTCCTTGCGCAATGAATATGGACGAATTGGAGGAGGCTCTTGCGAAGTTTCATGCCGCAGCCGATCGCTCGGAAGTCGCGCCGTCCGTCCTCAACTCGTTTCTGAGGCTATGCACGGGAAGCGCAGGCCAGATCGAGGACTATCTGCGAGCCTGTGAGCGCAAGCGTCGGGAGGTCGGCCAAGCAGGGGCCCAGGCCGCCCGGCTTGAAGCACTGATTACAGAGCTGAAACAGATTGATGAGTCGCTGAAGCAGCAGTTCGACCTCAATAAGTTGGCGAAACGCGAGTTCAAGGTCGCCAATGACAAGATGTTAGACCTGATGAAGCATAAAGCGGCTTTGATCAACGATGCCGTCGACAACAGCCATTTCAATCAGCTGCTCAAGGATCTGGAGGCGGAGTACCGAACGCTGTACCGCGATTTGCTGGATTACAAGCTCGAGCTAGAGAAAGCACGCATCACAGGGATTGAAGCCAAAGCTGCCGAGTACTATCGCGCGATCAACAACCACGACGATGACCATGAGCAGATCGCGTCGTTGAGCTTCGACCGCCAGGCGGATAGCTACCGGATCAAGATCAGCAACGTTGACGGGTCATTGCTCGATGCGTTTGCGGTGCTCAGCGAAGGACATCTACGGGCGCTGGGCTTGTCCATCCTTCTGGCGATGGCTGAGAAGAACAATTTCCCGCTGATCGTCTTCGATGACGTCGTCAATGCGATCGACACCGAGCACCGATCGAACATCATCGACCTGTTCTTCAGCGATGCTTACCTTCGTCGGATCCAGATGGTTGTCACTACCCATGACCGCCTCTTCTGGGAGCGTTTCTGCATCATCGCCGACCGCCACCCTCAGTGCGATCAGCACTCCAGTCACGTGCTCAGTTACACGAACAAGGGTATCGTGGTGATCGATCATGCGGGGGGCTTCCAGAGAAAGGTGTACGAGGCGCTATCGGTATTCGACGTCCGTCAGGCATTGCTGTATTGCCGTATCTGGTTCGAATCCATGGTGCTTGAGTTCTGCATCGAGAACGGTGTCACGGTCACGGCCAACTTCAACAAGTCGCAGCTCAAAAAGAGCATGTACCTGCAGGTCAGCCTGGAGCACACTTTCTCACTGGTCGAGCCGTTCATTGCCTACGACCTGTCGTATTTCAATTTCATCAAGAATGACCTGGTCAACTGGGGTGGGCAAAACCAGGAGCATCATGCCTTCGACGAGGGCAGCCTGAACTTCGTTCACGCCAAGACCAGTGGAGAGGTGTTGCGCATCTACGATGCCATCCGCTTCTTGGAATGCCAGCTGTTCACAGCCAGGAAAAAGGAGTCAGGGGAGAAATTCCTTGCCGAGATAAACGAAAAGATCGAGAGGAACCGTAGAAAGCTGCCAAGGCTCGCCGGGGCGCCGGAGCAAGTGCAGCAGGAGCACCAGACTTCGTTGAAAGCGCTGGAGAAGCGTGCCGAAGAACTCGACCAGGAGCTTCAGTTCATCGATCGTTGCTTGGCCAGTGTTGCCCAGCGCGAGCAGGAGAGAGAGCAGCCCGCGCAGTGATTTACCCTCTCGGTTGATCCAAAAGACGCGATGAGTGCCCTCGCCAGCGGAGGTGATTGCGTCTGCCCTAGCCGTGGTGGCAGTCCTTAGTGATGGCCGCCCCGGGCGAACTGGAACCTGCGGTTAGTAAATTATCGCTGGGACATAATTATTGCTGAGCCATAATTTCAAATAATTTTCCGGCTTCCGAATCAGGCCTTCTACTATTCGACTAGTAACCCGGCCTGAAAGGGGCAAAAGCAATTTAGCGTGGTGGCGAGATAGATGGCGTCCTGCCGATTTCTCGATGGGGCTGTAGCAACTGCATCCTTCCGCCTCAGCACTGCATCGATCGTTCGGGCGGAAGCCCGCCTAAGGCTTTACGCTCGCTGCTACCAGTTCCGCTATGCCTTGCCGCACGGCATCAATGTTGTCGTCGAGGGTCGTCAGGGCACCGTTCACATTCCCAACCACAGTACTGGCTCCTCGATCACCGACCCATTTCGCGAGTTCTTCGACTGCCGCTCTCAGGGCGTCTTGGTTGTGGCTAAGTCGTTCCAGCACTTCTGCAGCGGTACGAAGCTCTTTCATAAAGGGCGCTCGGATCTCGAAGGTGTTCCGCTACGTTAGCTCAATGCAAGCGTAGGAGGCCAGCTAACGGGGTTTCTGTTGTTGGGCTTCCAGCCATCGGCTGAGGCGTTCTCGTGGCAAGTGCTCTAGCTTGGGGAGGGTAGAGGTCAGCAAGTCAATGACACCGTGGAAATCCGCCTCTTCAGGAAACCAATCCGCCAGCTCTACACTGCAGTGCATAGGGGATCCTAGAGCCCAGTCGAGAACCATATCTGCAGCCGCACGAAAGTGATCAGCTATGTAGATCCCGTGATTAATCGTCCAGCCACGGCGCCTGAGCTCCTGGCTAGCTTCCAGGATGCCAAACTCACCAAAATAGGCTGAGGTGTCGGGGTAATGGATGCACGCGAGTGAAACCTTGACCTGGCCAGCTTCCCTATCCCAATAGGAAAGGTGATGCCAGCCACCTGTGGTCGTCTCTGGCCAGGGAAAATTGATGGCTGCTTTCCCGGTGATGTAGTGCTCAGGAGACACTCGGCATAGGTCAACATCGAAGCGGGGCATGCGCTACCTCCTTGTAACCATCGAAGAGCAGGATATTCCAGTTTAGATACATCTACAGCGCCAATTCAGATGGCGAAGGAGGGGCTGATATTCAGAGTAAGTCGAAGCTGCCTAGTAGAGAGAAAATGCTAGAGGCCCAACTAGACAACCTATTGGATAGCTGGGGAGGATTTCGACAACTGCTCCAAAAAATTCCGGCCATCTTCGATCTCGTGCAACGCCTCGAGATCGGCAATGAATCCAACACTGCTGTACAGCCCTGCAATCTTCTCTTTTTCAGTTGGAGAGGACACGACCTTGGTCAATTGTAAAAAACGCTGACGCATCGTGCTGTACACGGCCAAGGTGGTACCTAGGTAAGCTGTCAGTTTTTTAATGGTTTCTTGGGCGTTCGCATCAATTAGAGCGTTCGAGTTATCTCCTGTTCTAATACCGCTAAGTCTATTCTTCAACAGATTAACCTGAGCCTGGAGACTGGCAATCCGCAACAATGCATCTTCTGAGACAGCCTGCGGCTGCTCCAGAGACTCCCGCCCGTGATTGAAGGCTATATCCACCATACGCCGGTAGCTTTCATTCCGCAGTAGGGTGATGTAACTGAAGCGGCGCACTTTTTTGTTGAAAAAGGGCGTTGTCGGATCACCGGATTTTGCCTCCCGCACCTCCGAAATGATACCTGCTAGCGCTTTACAGTAATCAGTGACATTACCATATTTAGTAGCATCTATAACGCGCAACGCTTGTTGGAGAATTTTTTCGATTTCTGCAGACCTGGCTGCCACAAATTTATCGAATGTGGAGGGCTTTCTCCCAGGCTTCGAATCGTCTTGTTTTTTCTTCATTTCGTAACCCCGAGTTCCTATGCCACCATGTGTATGAGCGGAAGTGTTTGTTTGGGTGTGGAGATTAATTGCTTAATTGCATCAAGGTCTCCAGAGCTGGCAGCAAACAACTCATACTCATTAATGGCTCCAGACTTAACCATGCCGCTGATTTGAGCCGCAACTTTATTGGCAATCGGTGTGGTTTTGTCGGGATCAACACCCAGTATCTTGGAAAGATCTCCTTCCTTCATGAGCAAGACATGCCGTAGGTGCGCCAGCTTCATGTTAAGATCGTCAGATGATGCATCTGGGAAGTTCTGGACGTCGATCAGCCTCTTGAGCAAGCGCGCCTCTTCCGGCAGCGACAGCCGCTCATAATGCCGCAAGACTTCTTGACGATCTTTGACCATAAATTCTTGCTCCAGACCTTTCTCGTACATTTGGACGAGCTGGATTTCAATGGCTTCGAGCAAGCAGGCTTCGCGAGCAAACCGGTCGTTCTCTGCCTCGAGTTGCTCCAGTTCGGTGCTGATACGGGCCGAAGGTTTGCGGGCTAAGTATTGTTGAATCAAATTTAGTGTGCCGGCCATCAGTTCCCGGTACTTATCCTTCTTGGCCGAGATGGCTGGCAGGTGTGCTACGCCGCGAATCGCAAAAGGGCACGCAGAGCAACAGTTTGGTTCGCCAAACAGGTCGAGTACTTCTTTGGGACAGGTGTTGTTGAAAGGACAGATATGTGTGGTGTTGAAGGCAAGTTCACTAACTTCTTTGGCGATGATCCGATCCAAACCCGTATCTGATTCCTGCTTGACACTCGACAAACTCATGAGCCGGTGCTTACTGATGGCAGACACTGGGTCGGCCGCGATATCTTTCTGAATCGTCCGGTTCAGTTTCGAGATTGTTTCTGCCAACTCTGGGAAGTCTCCAGTAGAGAGCTTGTCCTGATTGCTCATAAGGGACATGCAGAGCATCTGCTGGTGAGTCATCCCGAGGTCGCTCTCATCGAAGACCGAGTAATACGACACGAGCGCCTCAGACTGTCCTGTTAACCATTGGCCTACAATGCTTGGAGGGAGGAACTTGATCGCCTCAGAAACGAACCCAGCGCGTAGGCCATGCGGAGTGTAATCGCTAGTCAGAGTGCTAGCAGTTATAGATGAAAGAGCCTCTACCGAGTTATCAGTTATATACTGAATTTTGTCTGTGGAGCCTATCGGCGGTTTGCACCAAACGATATCAGGGCAGCGCATGTCTCCCAGTTCAGATTTGATGAAATGTTGCAAGCATAGTAGGAGAAGGCGAAAAGGATCATAGTTTGTCCAGCCACCAGGGCTAATCGCAAGCCTGAACAATGGGCGAAGTCTTCCGAATTTTGAGTTTTTATTCATGTTGTACCAAATGCTATTTTTGAAGCTCGGATCGGTGCACCGGCCGTACCAATCATTTTGTCTGTCTAGCAGCTCAATTACCCTGTGTGACACGATTGCTGTCCACTCGCCGTGAGCTTTGTCAGAGCTGACAAGCAAGGGGGCCAGCGGCCTTGTTGTATTACGCTCCACGTAGTTTGCATATCGGTCAACATCTAACCACAACAAATGATGTTGGCGAATGCCTGTTTCACACATCAACAATGTTGAGCGAACATCATTCATGATGATGCGCGGCTGAACAGTGCCATTAATGTGCATGTCGGAAATGCGATAAAACTTTGGAATGTATGTAAAAGGACGGGGTTTCCCATTGTGATAGAAAATAGGGGTAAAGTTTAGAGTTTTTAAGTCGACGCCTGCGCAACTCATGGCAGCCGTCCCCCATAGCCCTGCCCAATCTGAACCGTGGGCAAGTTCGCTAAGAGTGGGGTACTTCAGCTCTCCCTCGGCTATCCCCGGCTCAGCGCCGTCTGCCATGCCATTAAGGTGTATGGTCAGGTACTCCAATGAGTACAGCATGCTAATGAAGGTGGAGAAGTACATTCTCGGTATTGGCTTTTTGATAGTTCCCCATTTTCTGATAAGTTTTGGGTAACAATCTGGTGAAAAGCTATTCCTGACTTTTTCCGCATTAGGGATCACGACGGATTGAGAAATAATATAGTCGAAGAAGTCTTCAACAGGGTAGGTTCTCTGATATTGGGTGTCTGGCGTGTTTTGGTTGATTTCCATAATGATTTTTATCATGGTGAGAAGAGTCTCCGGAAGATCTTTCTCAAAGCCTCCAACTTCTCTCAATAGATCTACGTCAGCCGTGATATAGATTGCACAGGTAAAATCATTGAACGTAGTTGGGTAAGAGTCTAGGTTTCCATCACGATCCATGAAGAATTGGTATAGGTAAGGGCCGCAATAGGCGAGCAGATAGTAGAGCGACGTTCGATGATTTTTTTGGCTCTCTAACCTTCTGGACTTGAGAAACGCCAAGTAGGTAGTATTTAGCATTTGACAAAATTTAATCACTTTTTCCGGAAGCAGCTCTAGCCCGCCGGGTAGCGTAGGGGAGTTGTCCATCCTGAACGCACGACTGAGATCCCTAGCATCAGAGAAAATAGTCGCAAAGTGCTCGATGTTGTGTTCGGTGCCCTCTAGGTAAAAACGGGTTTTCTCAACCATCTGCAAATGCTGCTTATTGGTTTTTTTCTGCTGAACAGATTCGTATTTCAGCTTACGAGCCTGCTTGGCTTGCTCGCGGCTTTCAGCGAGGATGCGGTTGACGGCATCGCGCATCCAAGGGTTGTTAGATGCGTTGGCGAGAAACAGGGAGAAATCGTCCGTGTAAAATCTAGCGAGCTCAGATTTGCACCCAAAGCTTCTCAGCTTCAGATCACGAGCTACTTCAGCAGTGAAGCTTTCGGGGTCATGTAGATTTGACGCAAGCAACAGTCGCAGCCATCCAGTAGCTCTCAGTTCTCGGTTTTTTTGGGTCATTGCCCCTTCGTAACCAAGCGACGAAACAGGGTTGATGGCCCTGATTTTGGCGAGAAGAGGGAGGCTATTAGTATGTTCCTCGATAATCTCATCCAGAATAACGTCATTATTGATGGGGCTGCTCCAACCAAGCGGAAGTATTATCTTCTTTTCCATCCAGAGGCGAAGGAAAGCAAGTTTCAAAAGCGAGGTAAGTGGCGCGACTCTAGCCGTTGGGAATTCTGGAATGACAGCCTTGATGATTTCCTCTTTCTGGTTGTTTCCGGCAAAACAACACGTAAGCAGCTGTTCTACCTGAGCACGCGGCATCGCGAAGAACGGACGAGGGCCAAGCTCGTTTAGAGCCAGCAGTACATCACGCTGTCGCCCACCGCCTGCATGGTAGTAGTGATTCCAATAGCGATGTCTTACATCGATCATGGCCATGTCGAAAGCCGGGCCAGTTTCCTTGTTCTTGATCAGCCAAATAGGATTGACGTGAGATGGATTAATCATGCGGCCTCCAGGGCGAGTTGCTGAAGTTGTTTGATTTCTTGCTGGTGATACGCAATTCGCGCTTCAAGGACGGTCTTGGGCCCCTCGGATAGCCGGGCGAAGTTCGCCGCTGCCATCGCTGCCTGGAGCAAGTGCGCGTCTTGGCGTGCATACCGCTTGGTAGTTTTTATTAATGCGTGCCCCATGAACTGCTGAACCATGCTCAACTCAAGGCCAAACTTTCTGTGGCTATGTGGATTCGGGTTAGGGCAGTGGTTGACCAGGTAATACCCATACATGTGCCGTAGGGAATGGAACCCATACGGACGTTGTGTCAGCTTCAGGGCCGCTTTGTGAAATCGTTCGTACAGTGCTTGGTAACTGTTATGCATTGGTTCACCATCCACGAGGCTTCTAACCAGGAAGTCATGTCTCACGGGAGCCATCAGGCGTTGAGCTCGCATCTCTGCCCTATATTCGTCCAATGCAATCCAAAACATCGAAACGAAGGGTTCAATTAGAAAAGTCTCTGGATGGGCTCTGCCCTTATGCGGCAGGTCGTTAAGTTGTGCTGCCGAAATATATTTGATAAGCACATTTCGTCGGGTGTCGGGGTCAATGATCATTACACGATTAAATGCGGGGTCAATGTCTACCCTCACATCTTCATTGAGCATCGTCAGCGCTTCAGAGATGCGTGCTCCTGTCGCTGCGAGCAAGCTCCAAAGCATTTTGTCCCGAGCGCTAGGGGCCGATTCAATAAGCTCTTTGCACCTATCAATCGGGAAGGTGAGTTCGTCCCCGCCGTACATATCGGTATGGGCTAGCGTTGATGGTTTTGAAATAGCGGATAGACCAACACGTTTTATACGCCGAGCGCCACCTGCTAAACATCCGGCCAGCCAGCTGTTTTTTTTGATTGCAGCCCGAACATTCGTGGGGGTCTCAATTTTGAAGGTCTGGGCTAGGGAGAAGCCTGATAACTGCTTTGACGAGATATACCCCTGTGCTTCCAGTTCCAACATGCCAAGGCGCAATCGTTCACTGGCATCGACAAAGCTGTTGAGCGCAGCGATGGCAACACCTACTGAACTACCGGACAAGTTGCGATTTCCCAAGACTCGTGCTGCTTGCGCGATAATCGGACTTTCGCTAGAAGTACCGAATACTAAATAGCTTTCATAGTTTTCGATTGTCTGGCTGAGAAGTAGAGGCGTTAATTCGCCGTGCAAGTGTGTAACAAGCTGCAGCAGCTCCAAGAAAACTTTGTTGTATCGAGCGTAGGCTTTAACTGTTTTGGATTTTTTCTTTCGGCTGAGTATGTAGCACCAGTTCTCGAAAAAATCATCCATCAGCTTATCGTTTGAGACCAGCGTAAAAATGTTTCTCTCATTCTTTGTGATGGGAATGAGAATGGGCGGGGTGAATGAAGTAGGTTTGCCAAGTGGCGCGATAGAGTTCATCTCAGGATCCGATACTGCTGCGATGAACAAATGGTTACATGTATGGTTAGAAGCATGCAACTGCATGCAACTGCATGCTTTCTTAATCTTTTAAGTTAACTCAAGGGTTGGGTGGATCTGCGTTATATTGTGTTATATAACGATGTTATTGATTTTTTGGTGGTCAGTTTTTTGATATTGGCTTTATTTGTCGGGGTAGGACTCTTGTTGTTGGAGTATCCTAGATTTTCTGTGCTATAAAATTTGGCTCATCGATTTGCCCTTTAGTCATACAGGTTAGAAACGGATTGCCGTTGTCAATCTCATTGAAAAAAAGATATTTTTTTTGAAATTCTTCAGTCAATCGTAATCATTGGGCGAAACGAGAGTGATTAGGAGCAAAAAGGCTCGATGATCAGTAGTGGCGGCGATGCCTTCCCAGCTGTGGTCTTTGGGTTCTCGAGCCGATCTCTGAGGTCGTGAGTCCCATGAGCGAAATGACTTTTTTGTAAGCCTGCCAAGCATGCAGTTGGCGGAGTGAAGTCTATAGGGAGTGAATCGTCGTGGAGCTTTGATGTGCCTGCGGGTGTGGCTATGGCAGGTGTTCCTGCGCGGAGCCTCAGGAAGAGGCGATCCGCTCCAACCATTCTCTCAACAGGTGTGACTCGGCCATGCTCAGTACTGTCACTTCGCTGAGATTGGCTTTCAGTTCTGACGCAAGGTTGGGGGCTTTACGACCTGGATCGGACTTCAGGGTGTCTGGGCCCTGCAATGGGCGCACGGCTCCTTTCTTCAGGAGAGGTTTCACTGCCTGTCTCACGAGCCAGCTTACGTGCGTAGGACGGCTTGTCTGATGCAAACAACTGAATATCATCCCAACGCAAAAGGGGTGGATGAACTCAACGGCCTGTTTTTCGCCGACGTGTAACAAACCCGCTTTGGCTACCTCCCTGATACAGGACTTCAATTCGTCAACCTGAATACCCCACAGACCTGAGACGTTGGCATCGCGTGGCTTGCTGATGTGGAGGTAGAGGCCAGGGTGGGTCAGGCCGAATACGATCAGCCCATCAATTGCATGGTATAGCCCGCTGATCGGGTTTTCTGGTTCATCTGTAGGTACAGGCCTGGTTTGCCAAAGGTAGAGCGCTACTGCGTCAAATAGCTCATCGATTTTCCCCACATGACTGTAGATCTGAGGAGGGAGGATCTTGGCCTGCTCGGCGATGTTTCGGATGGTCGCGGCTTCCATGCCTTCTTCAGCAATCAGCTTAGCTGTTACTTCGATAATCTTTGCAGCCAAGGAGGTACGAGGAATGAAGAAGGACGTCATAGTATGCGAGGCGGGGGAGAGGGCTGTACGGTGTGGTCACCACATTGAAAGGCGGTGATCTTACGTTTAGGAAGGAGGGTGGGCAAATTTAGTTGCCCGCTTGAGTTTGGTCTGCGTAGCCGTCAGATACCAAGCATCAGCCCAAGCGCAAAGGCCCGCATCAACGAAGATGTGCAGGATGACTTACGAGAGTAGGGCGTAAAGATGGACGGCGCTCCGGTTTCAAATGATCTCCGTGCTGCGTTACCATGCTGGCTATTTGCAATCTATGGTCGCATCGCTTTGCTTGACCACCTCGTTTCAAATTCAGAGCGGTGCATTAATTGATAGGGCCGTGAGGTTAACGTCAAGGCAGGGATGAGAGGCAGTCAATGGGCTCGACAACCACTCCGGCAGGCATGCAAAGCCCGCTACTGAAATCCAGCAGGCCAGGCTCGTACCTCGGTTACTCGCTGCAGGCTACGCGGATGTGTCTGCATCTCTGCGAAGCACCTCGTGGGTCATTCGTGGCTCTTGAAGTACTCGATGATGTCGATGTCGTTTACTGCGACGGTACCCGACTGCTTGAGCAATCCAAAAGTGGTCTAGCCACCAACCCCATTGCAAATTTCTCGGTGGATCTGTGGAAGACGTTTTCCAATTGGATTGAGGCTATCGAGGCCGGCGCAGTCGATCCCGCCAAGACGTTGTTTCGGCTTTACGTGCTCCAGGACAAGAAAGGGGAGTACGTCAGCGATCTTCACTATGCTCACACGCCGGTGCAGGTCGCAACGACGGTGCAACGCATTCGGGAAGACTACGAGGCTGAAGGGCATGAGGGATGCAAGCCCTATATAGAAAGGTTCCTTGGGTACGATCAGGAGAAGTTGGCAGCGCTTGTCATGGCCTTCGAGCTCGAAACGGGTAATGACCAGTTGGTTGAGAGGATCAAGGATCATCTTGCCCTAACTGTGCCCAACGAGTTCTTGGAGGAGGCTTGCGACACTGCGGTTGGCTGGGTTAAGAACACCTCAGACGGGTTGATCAGTCAGCGAAAATACCCCGCGATTGCTCGTGATGAATTCAGTGACCGCATGTCGACCTTCAACACCCGGTTTTCCTTTAATCATCTGCTCAAATACACGCTGCCGGCGCCCCCAGCAGATGAGGTCGAAAAAAGCCGCTCCAACGCGCTCACTCTAATTCGCCAGTTGGAGATTATCGAGGCGCAGGAGGAGGGCTTGCAGGCCATGACTGATTTCTTGCAGTCAAAGACCAATAAGGTGAATTGGGGCGCAAAAGGCTTGGTTTATGAGCCTGAGTTCGATGAGTTCAAGCAGAGCCTGCTCACCCAGTGGAAGCTCTTCAACAAAGAGATTCGCCTGCAATCTGTGACGGCCAGTGAGGTCGACAAAGGTCAGCTTCTGCATCTGAAATGCATGGCAGCTAGCGCCAAACTCAACGATGTGGACTCCCCAGGTTTTTTTGTCCGTGGGACATATCACGACTTTTCCAATACCAAGACAATAGGCTGGCATCCCCGCTACCGCGAGCTCCTGGACGAATGAGCGGTGCCGCGTGATCACTACGTCTGACAGGTTTGAAAGCTAAAAACACAGGTTGGCAAGGATGGAAACCGCTGAGCTCGTTAAGCATCAACACCCCGTTGATGAGATCTACCTAGTACAAAACCCAGCGCTTGGAGCAATCCTTATGTGGGAGTTCGTCAAGGGCTATAAGCGTCAGAGTCCAGGTCAACCACCTGCGCTGCCGCTGCTCTTTATCGTCCTGCCTATCCTTTTCAATGAAGGGCTGAGAGCGGCCATCGGTACGACTAATCCGTCATCAGGCCTCAGGCTCTTCATTGGTAAGTTCTCCAAGAAGCAGGAAATGATCCTGACCCTCCAGCGCCGCATGCTAATGCTGCGCCCGACCTCTCTGTCTAGCCTCACGATCGCCATTGATTGCGGCTTGCTTGAGCTCGATCACGTCACGGCTTTGGTCGACTGCACCAGCAAGCGTTACCCCCACAAAACATGCGAGAAGATCAGAGAGCTTGGCAAGCTAGCGGATAAGCTCGGCGGCTGGTGTGGCGCACTCACCCTTCAGGAAGTCCAGGCTGCTCTACGGATAGGTTTTTAATGAAACTTCAGATCAGAAAGCTGATTTTGTGGCCCAAAAATGGTCGGCGTTACCGTGATGTCACGTTCACGCCCGGCGCTGTTAACGTGATCAGCGGCTCGTCCAAGGCAGGCAAGTCAGCCGTCATCCCCATCATCGATTACTGCCTCGCTTCCGAAAAATGTGCAATTCCCGTCGGCACCATCCGCAACACGTGTGCGTGGTTTGGGCTGCTCGTCGACACCGACGAGGGTCTCAAGCTGCTTGCCAGGCCTGAACCGGGAAAGCAGAAGTCGACAGATGACATGTTCCTTCTTGAAGGCGATGAGCTCAGCATCCCCACTCAAATTCCCGGTAAGAACACGAACCGCGACAGTGTAAAGAACATGCTCAACAGGCTGTCGGGCCTGCCTAACATGGGCTTTGATGAGGACATTCGCTACGGCTTCAAAAGCCGTCCCAGCTTTCGGGATCTCATGGCCTTTACATTCCAGCCGCAGAACATCGTGGCCAATCCGGACGTCCTCTTCTACAAGGCCGATACAACGGGGCATCGCGAAAAGCTCAAAGACATTTTCCCCTTTATCCTCGGGGCGGTGACCTCCCAGACCTTGATCACCTCATGGGAGGTTAAGGATCTCGAACGTCAGAAAAAGCAGATTCAGTCAGAGCTCAATACATTGGCAGATGCTTCTGCTCGCCTGCGTTCAGAGGCACGCAGCCGATACTATCAAGCCCGCGAGTATGGGCTGGTACCGGTAGATTCGGTGCTGTCAGATGATTGGCCTGTCGCCGTCCAGCAGCTCAGTGCGATTCTACAAAAGAGCTCCCGTGACGCATCGCCCAACTACGACGCAATCAAGGCATCCATCATCAAGATCGGAGAGCTCAAAAAGCGAGAAGAGGTCATCGCCGGAAACCTCTATGCGGGTCGTCAGAATTTAAAAGAGCTGACGCGCATCCAAGGCGATGCTGATGAGTACCTCAACGCGTTAGAGACGATGAAAGAGCGTCTATCGCTTTCGAGTTGGCTGCGTGGCCTGATCAAAGATGGCCAGGATGCCAATCCCAACGTGCTGAGACCCGTTCAGCTCGTGGCTTCGCAGCAACTTGATGCCCTGTGCACAGCGTTGACCGGCATCGAGGTACAGGCTCAAGAAACCCCCATGATTTCCGCTTCAGTAGAGCATGAGCTCGTTCGCTTGCGAAACGCTGTCCGTGTAGACGCCGAGGAGCTAGATGCGATCAGGGCCGAGATCAAGGCGCTCGAAGCGCTAGACGTTGAAGCGAAAGGGCAAGCCCTGCGTCAGTCGGACATTGATCGGTATCTGGGTAGGCTCCAGGAGGCCGTGCACAACTACCAAAAGGCCCAGCAGGACGATAGCCTAGCTAAGCGTCTGGCCGATGTAGAAGAGAAACTGGCCAAGCTTGCCCCCACAGTCTCTACCGATCAGATTCGTGAGCGTACGCGCAAAATCCTGAATGCGCTGAGTGACCAATGCGCCAAGATCACCCCGAACCTAGACGCCGAATGGAAAAATGCGCGGATCGGATTGTCTATCACCGACCTCACCATCAAGGTACGCCATGACGGTCGAGATGATTACCTTTGGGAGATCGGAAGTGGCGCCAACTGGCTGGCGTATCACGTGGCCATGCTTCTCGCCCTGCAGAAGCTGTTCATGTCCAGGAAAGCGGTCGAGCACCCGGTGCCTCATTTCCTTATCTTCGATCAGCCAAGCCAGGTCTACTTCCCAGTGAAGCGGGCAGCGAAAGACGATGAGGAGCATGAGCTCAACGATGAAGACCGTATTGCGGTGCGCAAGGTCTTCCTGGCCTTGGCGGCTGCGGTGAGTGCTTCGGAGGGACGTCTGCAGATCATCGTTCTTGACCATGCTGATGAGGGTGTCTGGGGGAAAATTCCAGGTGTTGTACTCACCGAGGAGTGGCGAGACAAAAAGCTCGTGCCGCCGTGGTTTGGAGGTAGTGAAGAGCAGGGCTGATGGAGTAGGGGTATACCGCAGGCCTTAATCTCCTATTGGTATTCCCCAGCTTTGCCTTGCGGCATGAGACGTCGGGGTTCGCTGCATGTCGTTCTCAACTCGCCGAGGACAGTATCGCTCATGCGAGACAGGGATTTCTGTGAGGGCGCAGGGAAGGTAGGCGCATGGGGTAAATATGGATCGCTCTCGCACTAGAAGTTGCGCTACTCCATCTATTGTTTCCGAGCGCACAGTGGCCGTAGGGTGGGGAAAAGCGAGGCACCTGTCTCGCGGAGAGACTGAGGCGCTCAGTTTGGCGAGTCACTCCGGACAAAAGCAGCCTTCTGTTGTCAGGCATCCTGTGGCTGCATCGAAAGGCTTGCGCACGTGTCCGGCGTTTCAAGATGGTTTGGTGTCAATCTTCGTAATCTGCGCTTTCAGCACCAAGGTCAAGCTCAATCTGCGTTTCGTTAGGGTCTTGAAATAGCCGTCTTTCATCGGCGCCGGCTCCGTTGCATTTGTTGTTGCTTTCCACACCCCGAGTATCACTACATCGTCATCCTGTTGAAGACCCTTGAACCATTCGGATTTGGGTGACCAAATACTGACCTCCAGCCCAATACCGTTGCTCGGCTCCTGGGGGGCGCCGCGATATTTGTTCATCTGCAGGTTCAGCACGTTCTTGCTAGGGTCATTCTTCAGCGCTGTACGGACGCTTCTGATCCGGCCTTCCAAGGCAATCGGGTGCTGTATAGTGTTATGGGAGATGACTCGAAATGCCTCCATGTGTCGGGGAGGGTCGAAGTAAAACTCGTCCCAAGCGACCTTGATGTTGCCTTCGAATACCAGTTCTAAATGCTGCTCGATATCGCTGTTGCTCTCACACAGAGCACGAAGCATCAGTGCTTTGTTGGCTGAGTTGATGTATGCGGGGAGCTGCCCAGGACTGCTCGTGTAGGTACGCCCGCTCTTCGCTTTCTCGCCGTCTGGCTCCGGGTTTCTCGGTGGCGCGCCGCCTTCAAGCGCCTCCTTGATCATGACCAGCCGCATCCGGTATTTGTCATGCTGGATGCTTTCGATCAGCCCATCCGATTCCTTGGCGAGCTTTTTGATTTCCTCGTCGACCCCAAACTTGCAATGAGCCTCATGCACACCCTTGGGCAGCAACCGGAAATAGCCAGGCACAAGCACGGGCTTGTCGTACATTTCGCGGGTATGTGGATTGTTGAACGTAACGGCAGTGCTACATTTGCAGCACCGAAGAGGCTCTGCTCCCATGCCGCGCTGATAGTCTTCGGCATCCCACTCGCGACCATTTTGGTCGATAGCGAGGTTCATCTTGATACCCATTCATTTTCCTTTTGTGTTGACTCCGGGTGAGCCAGCTATTGGTGGTTCTACCAACGTACCCGGCAGCGTGCAACTCAATGCATGGCAGATTGGTATCAAACGCGTCAAAACCTGTCTACTTTGAGAGTTTGAGGCATGCTGGTCATGCACTTGAAGGGGGCGGACGTGAATGAGCGCGGTTTATCCAATGTCAGTGATTTCATCAGGAGGAGGGTGAAACAGGCCTTCCTATGCGCGCTTCAGCAGAGCGAGTTGGGTAGGCCGCGTTCTCAAGTGGTTGCTCAGGCTGGTGGAAGAACCACTCAGCCCTGCTGAGCAAGAGTATTGCCAACGGGTAAAGGCCCTCCGGATATTTTACGGTTCCAGATCGTGCGCTTGCTGTGAGGCTTTAGCGTGTTGAATCTCCTCAAGAATAGAATCAACAATCATCAATCCAGCCTCTGGCTCTGCTGCAAAGCTATCGACAACCACAGTTACAAAGTGCTTGGAGTCGGTGAGTGACTCCTTTGCTCTTGCAACTTCATGATTATTGATTGTTACTTTAAGGAAGAGGTCGTTTCCGGAGCCGATGTACGCCATGTGAACGGCTTTCTTTTCATACCTGACGGTAACCTCATGGAAGTTTTCAGCTCTGATAGTTTTGCTGATCGTCCAAGTGTCTCGATCTGGCGAGGCAGCTAATTCAGACGAAGTTATCGTGAATGACGGTTTGGCAGCTCTAACTTTCCAGACTCTTTTCAGGTCGCGATGTACACGGCTTAATGCTGTATAAAAAGCTTGATGATTGAATGTCCTAGTGGACATTTCATCATCAAAACCGAGCCAGTTGGGGGAGGCCATGATTCGGATGTTCGGAGTGAGTATGACATCTGCCACGGAGTCTCTTTGACTTTCTAGTTCCCGGTCTAATAAGTCCTTGGTGCGCAGGTGGTCTAGGTCATCCAGAAAAATCTCGAGTTCTGGGGTAATGTCGACAGTCTCCAGGTACATCATCTCGCCAGGCCTCGACCACGCCAAGGATTGTGATGGCGCGTCGGGGCGTGAGAGTAAATCTAGTAATTCAGCATTTTCCATAGGATTTTCCAGAAGATCAGCCGCGATTTCCAGAAGTCCCACGCGGCCAGACTCTGACCTTGGATCCAAAATCCTGCCGTCGTAATCCGCCACAGCTTTCGCTAACTTGGCGAGTGAGATTTGCGGTTTGAATTTGTTCATAAATTCACCATAGCATCTGCGCTTGCTCAGCTGCAAAACAATTTGGTTTAGCGCCTTGGGTTATAAAAGGCTGCATAAGCTTGAGCTTCATGTGCTAAAAAGTGATAGTACCTTTCGGGTTTCGACCGTCGGAAAAACGGTGTCACAGGAGGGTGACCTTTCGGCAGATTTTGCATACCGCAGCGTCGGTAGAACTTATCCAGCTTGGCGCCCCCAGCGTCATCCGCTTTCAACACGAGGCTTCCATCCTCTCCCTCATCCAAAGCTGCTTGAATGCTGCAATCAACTAACGCTCTCGCGACCATCTGTACAGTTGGGATTTTGAAAATCTGGCGATAGACCTCATCAGGTGCGTCAGACAGATACCACGTTATGGCCCTGTGCCTGATCTGGCGATAAATGTTCGAATGCAGCTTAGGCACGGTGGTCAGCATCCCAATGGGAAACTCCTCCGACCCGTCCAGTGATCTGAGAACGATACACATCGCCAAACCTTCCCCATGAGTCTTCCTGCCGCCGGCGTAGGCCGTATTGTGCAGAGCCAGGAGAAGGAAATTTTTGTGCCAATTCCACCCCTTGTCCGCTCTCACGAGCTCCTCAGGAATGCCAGCTGCCCAGTGTTGATAGTGTGCATCGATCAGCGGCTGCACATTGTCGTGCCATTTCGTAACCAGCTCCTGGGTCATAGGTACGACAGCTACTGGCACGACATTGACCTGAGTTGCTGACGCCCGGCTCAGTAATGTCTTGATAGGGTTGTGGAGTAAGGACATTGGCATGCTCGCCCAGTGAAAATACCGTAGTCTCTAATGTTAGTTTGACTACGTCAAAGAAATAGATGTCAAAGTGCCATGGTCAGGCTTTTTCAACTCGGTTGGGTTGAATCGTTTGGTTCATGCTTTTCCAAGGGGCGTTCCGCCTTAGCCTGGCGCCCTTGCGTGGGTGCTGGCGAGGCAGGGGAAACAGAATATTCGACAAGTATGACGACTCACCGCATCGCAGCTCAGAAGCGGGTGCACGTATTGACGCCGTACGAGGGTAAATCCGAATTCATCCCAGCGAGCTTTGCGTCGGTGCTGCGTTCGGACGGCACGATCGGGGGAGCGCCTGATACAAAAGGCGTTCTGGCTCAGACGATACCAGTAGCTTCGGTCATAGCTATTAAGGCTGGGGGTGGGTTGGCTCAGGCTCATCGTCACGTGGTAAAACCCTACCTTGTCGGAAATAGTTATCCCGCTCTGCGAGATGAAAGTTATCGTCCATCTTGGGTTCGAAGCCTGGATTGATGACCTTCTCTTGGATCACCTCGCGGTGAGCCCTCAGTCGAGCAAGAAATTCAGTCGTTTCTTGGCTGTCCGGCTGCTCTAAGAGGTTGAAAGCATAGGCTTCCAACTTTTTCTTGTCCGCCTCGGAGTCAAGATTGAATCTCGACCCAAAAGCTGCAGCCACTCGGATAAACCGTTGAATAAACTCGCTATTTATATCAAGCATTTCATACGCGCCAGCACGTAAGCTATATTAGTTGCCGTAGCATGCGCATTTAGTCTAGCGCAACGCATCGGAGTGCCGTCAGTACCCGATAATGGCCGCTTATTTCCCTTGCGTAACCTGGCTAATTATCCGATCTACTACACACTCCGGTATTTTGAGTAACCGCTCGTGCTATTAAGGTAGCGCTCTATATGAATATTATTTGCGTAGTGGGTCACCGCAGCGGCTGAGTATCTTTGCATTTGCCTTGCTCGGTATGAAGTATTCTTCAGGATATTTTCGTCTGGAAAAGGTGATCCTGCCGTTACTGTACTTGAGCTGGCGCAACCGGCACTCTGCGTAAAATTTCCTGAGGTGCTTGCCACCTTCAGTGGCCGCTCGGAGAAGCATCTCCTCCTATGCTCAAAGCGTAGGCCGGGGATGTCTATCGTACCGGGGGTAGTCCATGGCGTCATCTGGGATGTCTGAGGAACTGTATGCAGTTCTTATCAAGGAGCTGACTTGCGCCATTGCAAATTTATCACTTACTACGTCGATCCAACCATTCTTCCGGGCGTCAACATCTACGGGGCCAATTTTTCTGAGGCCGATCTGGAAGGTGCTGACATGAGGCTCCCGTATCTGCGACGTGCTGATTTCTCCAGGGCGAATTTGGCCGGAGCTAATCTTCACAACACCAACACCTTCGAATGCCGATTTACTGGCGCGAAAGGGTCTTTCGTGACCGCAAACATCGATGCCAAGAGCTGGCAGATGCCAAGCTAGCGCTGTTTTACACGAAAAGCTGCAGGGGGCGCATTTGACTAAAAAGGGATAAACCCGACCCTTTTCAGTGCGCGCGAAGCAACAAGAAAGTCAGCGCTGCTTGGCGATTGTGAAGCACGATGAGTTCCTTGTTACGTACCTAGTACAGGTATGACACGGTTACGCTGCACATGTTGCTATGCCCGGGCGCAGTGTCTAGGGCTTCTTTGCCCAATCTTCACAGGGCCCTGAAGGATGGCCGATTGCGAGGCGGTCGCTGGAGCCATGATCAGATTGGCTATCTGGCGTTAGGTATTGTCCGGGCATGTGAAGTGAGCATGCCGGCTCCGTCCAGCCGCAAGGCGAGAGTGCGGTTCTGCTATGGCTTTGATGGTGCGGTGCCATTATACTGCGCGGTTACAAATCTTAGCACGGAACGCCGTTAGGGAATCGCGAATGGGAGTGGATGCAAACCTCTGCCTCTACAGCAAGCACAAGCAGTACCATGAGTATTCCCAGGCGGCGTTCGCCATGCTAACGGCTTACTGCGAAAAGATGCCTGTCCCCCTGAAGGTGACCGTTCGCGGCATCGGGGGCGCGGAATACCACATCGTGGACACGCAGTGGCGCAAGCATCCTGAATGCCGAGTCGCCTGGGACTGGCGCAGTTTTCTTGAACGCCATCGCAAAAAGCCCAAAAAAATCGAGGCAGCCTTCTACTCGCAAGGTGTGCTGTGCGGTCTCATGTACGCCCGTGTTTCGAGGGGTACGGTCAGCGTCAATGTCCGTTACATCGAAGGGAACCCGTGGCCCGACAGCCCGCTCAAAGGGGTATTCCTTACGGTGGCGCTCATGCAGGCAGAGTTCTTTGCGGTCGTAATCCAAGCCAAGCAAGTCGCTGTATCGCGCCCAGCTGCCGAGCTGATTATGCGGTACAAGGAAATGCGCTTCGAGCTGACGGAAACAGATAAAAGGCTCGCGGCACGAGGCGCAAAGCCGCGTTATCATCAGTTGATTCGGAATGTTGCCTAGCTATGCAGTTGAATGACAAGGATATTTTTCCCGTTTTGACGCGTAGCGGAGCATCAGATATGATTATTTATAGTAAATTGAATTCAGGTCAGGTTCAGTTATGAAAAAGACCACAAGTACAGCGTTAGTAGTTGGTAGCTCTCATGATCTCTTGGGGCTTGGATCAAGCTGCATAGGTGAATACTCGACTACTGCTACTGGAAGTACTTATAAGTATCTGGTCAAAAGCATAACTGAGATGCGGATTTCCATTTCTGAATCATGCCTTGCCAGCGTCAATGAATATAATATTTCGTCTGCGCGAAGTTTGCCTGAGCGGTTAGACGAGGATGAGTGGCGTTCGAGTAGAGATGTGCTGTTTTGGGGGCAGCCTCCACTTACAGCAAATTACTTGTTGGTTTATTTTAAGTGTGCAGGCGAATGGGACTTGGGGCACTGTCAAGATTTGGCCCGCAATAGAGACTGCGAGTTGTACTCGTGTGAAGGTGATTTAGCAATAACCCATTCGGCCTATTCAGATCTGCAGCGCTGGAACGAAAGTGTTCCTCAGTGTCTCTCTTCGGAAAAGAAATCGCGTAAGAACAAGAGTGGCAAGCTTCAGAAAAAGCCGAAGCGCGATATTGCCGACGCAATAGCAGATTTGGAGCTGCACATTCAGAAGAACCAGGATGTTTTCGAGTCGTGGTTTTCTCTAGCGAGGCAAGTAGTCATAGACGACGGCGGTGCTTTGGCAGGCAATAAAAGAAAGCGGCATATGTCCTGACGCGTGTGCGTCGCTCATAAAACCTCTTTGGGCTGTTTGAAATCAAGCCTTGGGATTAGTTCTCAGGGCTTGATGCATTTGGGCTGGCTCAACCCTTGCCCCTTTATTCGCAGGCTTTACCGGCTTTTGTCATGCTTAACCTTTGGTAGCAAATCAGACGTGAGCCGGCCATCTAGGTTGATGAGCGAACATAGCGGTAGGCGACGCTGAAAAGAAAGTGCAAATGACGGATGACCAAAAGGAACTGATTTGAAGGGTTGCAGGGCATTGTCATTGAGCTCTGATCGGTCGAAGTCCAGTTCAGGGCCGTGGCCAAGGAGATGTAGAGCAATCGGGCGTCCACTCTGTGTCGGTAAAGCTGCTGATCCGAACCGTAACCCAATGATTTTCCTAGAATTAGTAAGTGTGCAGTCAGATGCATGCTTCGTGGGCGGAAAGCGGTGCATCGGGAAGCACCGAAATCATTGGGGATTGGGGTTTGTGAGGGTGTTTGATTTCAAGGGTGGATGGGGTGTTTTGGGGAGGGTACCTTGGATAAGGGTTCGAATCTCTACGCTTCCGCCATACAAGTGCTTGATTTCATTGGTGTTCGCCACCGCTTGACCCTCAAATGGGAGCGTTTTGGGAACACTTTGGGAATGACAGGCAGAAGAAAGGGGCCCTTGCGGCCCCTTTTTTTGTCCGTTCAGGTCAGCCTGAGCGCCTGATTCAACAACCCCACCACATCCGGGCCGTCCTCGCTAATCCACTTCGCGTAGTGCTTGAAGATCATCGCTGTCGACGTGTGCCCCATCTGATCTGCGATCCACTCCGGCGTGGCAATGCCGCTGCTCAGCATCTGGCTGGCGAACGTGTGCCGGCAGGTGTTCGGCCCGCGCTGGCGGACACCGGCTTTCTCCAGATGCGTAATCCACCAACCATGCCGCAGAACATCGGAAGAGCGGTACGGCTCACCGGTGGCGCTGTTGTGGAAGACAAAGCGCACGCGCTGCTCTCGCACCGTCCGGTTGTCGCGATCGACGACCTCGATCAGTTCCGACGGCAGGTTCTGGGTGAATCTGGCTTGCGCCTGCAGGGCGCGAAGGGCTGGCGCGAGCAGTTTGACCTTGCGCGTCGAGCGCCGGGTCTTGGTCACTTTGTACTGGCCGGCAACCCGGGCGCGGCGAATCTCCACGGTGCCGGCCACCAAGTCGACGTCCTCCCAGGCAAGCGCCATCGCCTCGCTGACGCGCGGGCCGGTCCAAATCATGAATTCCGTCAGGTTGATTTCCTGTTCTCGTTCAGTGTGCTGTCCAAGGATTGCCGCGATTTCTTCACGGGTGAACGGATCAGGGTCATCGGCGTCTGGCAGTGAAATGGTGATTCCGTCGGTGGGGTCGAAGGCGTAGCGGTTCCGCGTGCGGTACAGCTGGAAGATCTGGCGCAGGTGACTGACGATTTCGCGCACAGTCTTGTTGTGCAGCTTGGGCATCAGCACGGTTTGCACCCAGTGCTGGATATCCAGGTGATCAATCCGATCTGCCTGCTGGTCTCCCCAGCGCGGGCGAATATGCTTCTCTGTGCGGCTTCGGTACATGGCGAAGCCGCTGGCGGCCATCTGGTTGCCCTTGATTTCTAGCCAAAGGTCGATGTAGTGACTGAGGGTGTTGGTCTTGACGCGCGGGGACTCGGGAAAGTGTCGGGCATAGTTGAATGTGCCGGTCTCAATCTCGTAATTGATGATTCCGATCAGGCGCTCGGCGTTAGCAAGGTTTGCGGGCGAGGCGTCACCGGGAATGGTTTCCCGGCACAGCTCGCCTTGGTAACGGAAATACACGCGGACGTGGTTGCCGCGTACTTCGACTCCAGCTGCCATTATTTTCCACTCGAAAACGAAGATACGGCCCAGTTTATGGGCCGTGTAGGGGGCAAGACCTGTTTCTGGGCCTAGAAGTTCGGGGCGTCAGTTCTTGGCGTGAGGTGGTACGGTTTCCTCTTAGCGAGCATAACGACGCACCTGCTGTGCTTTCTTGGCCTGGACGTTGGCCATGTAGGCTTCCCATTCCGCAGATTTGCGCTGCTGGCGGATCTGACTGCATCGCTGGTGCTTCCTGGTCGAGCGGGCGGTATTGCAGATGTCGCAGTGGTTGGGCAAGTCCAGCGCATGGCTAGCCAGCCGTGGGCGTTTTCCTGTGGTAGCCTTCTCGGCGCTGGCTTCGGGGGTTTCTACTTGCATATCGTTTCTCCTTGGGGTTAGTCGGCGCGGGGGAGTTGCAGCTCCCCAGCGCCTCCTTTCTGCTTACTTGAGCCGGGTTTGCTTGCCGTTCGTGATCACGTAGAGGTCCACGTCGCGCATCCGGTAAACCCCTCCAGGTCCGCCGGCCACGACGTAGTCACCATGCGTGGGCTGTCCAACGCTGACCGGGAACAACTGGTCGGTCTGGTGGGCGTACTCGCTGGACTCCTTGATTCGCGCATAGAGCTGCTGCCCCTTCGCGATGCAACCGGCTGGTCCGTGAGCCGCCTCAAAGCCGAGCCACGCTGCGCGTGTTTCAACGTTGCTGAATGCGCCGTCCGTTCCGGTCTTGAGGTCGTAGCCGCGGTCTTCTGCCCAGGTTTGGAAGGCCAGCGCCATGTTCAGCCGGTCCAGCTCGTCCACCACGGGCGCTGATTTCACGGTTTGCATATCGTTTCTCCTTGGGGTTGATTCCGGTGTTGCAGCACTGGGTTTCGGGTTATCCGGCCTTGGCGGCCTTGAATGTCCAGCACTTCACCGTGGTCGGCCGCAGGTTCGCGGCCGTGGTGCGGCTGTTGAATGCAGCCCGCACGGCGCTGTCGACGGCGTGGTTGTTGCTGACAAAGGGGCGAGACTTGCTGTTGCGCAGCAGGTTGCGCAGCGTGGTGGCATCGGCCAGCTTCTGTTTGTGCTCGGCTGCGCGCTCGCAGAATTCGTTGAGGTGGACCGCGATCAGCTCGGCATTCTTGCTGTGGTCCACAATCGGGTCTTCGCTGAGCGACTGCAGGTAATCGAACACTTCCCAGAACTCGGCGACCTCTTTCGGGTCGGCGTTCACCGCGTGCTGCCGACCCACGGCCATGGCACGCAGTTCGCGCTGGGTGGCTTCGTACTGGCGGTCGCTCATGGGCACCACCACGCGCAGGGCGTCGACCAGCGCCATCATCTGGGCGTGGTTCTTGATAATCCGCTCGATGCGGATCTCTCGTTGCTCGCGCAGGGCCTGTTCGTGCAGCTTCACCTGGGTGCGGAAGGTCTCCATGACTTTCTGTTCCGCCTTGGCAGCCATCAGCAGGAAGTGGCTCACTTCGCTGGCCTGCAGGTGGTTAAGGTTGTCGGCGGCCGAGCGGCTCTCGCTGGTCACCTCCGGGCGCACGAAGTGCAGCTTCACGATCCGGGTGAGAATGGCTTCCGATGCGACCACCGGGGCGTTCTGGCTGAACACCAGCGTGGCGCGGAAGGGCGGGGCATTGGTGTCGTTGCCTCCGTTCTTGACCCCGGTTAGACCAAGGCCGCGACCGTTGAACAGCGGCTTGAACTGGTCGAAGTCGAAGGACTTGGCGGCGCCAGTCTCTGCATCGCTGCGGTCGGCCTCCAGCATCACCACCGGCATGCCCGATGTCTGGCTCAGCCAGCGGCGCAGGCCTGCCTTGGTCATCTTGATCGGGTCATCGCCTTCCTCGTCCTGCCGGCCCAGCAGTTTCCACAGGAACATCAACAGCGTGGACTTGCCGGCGCCGGCCTCGCCTGTCACTTCCAAGAACGGGAAGGACTGGAACTCGGCGCGGATCTGTTCGGCAAACAGCGAGCCAAACCAGAAGGCGAGGGCGATGGTTCCTTGGGTGTTGAAGCAGGTCCACAGCCAGTTGAACCAGTTCGGGCGATAGGTTGTGGCGTCTTGGCTGATCTCCAGGCGGATCGACTTCTGCAGCGTCTTCAGGCGCAGCCCTTTGAACTCGAAGTAGTCCTCAGCATTGACCCTCTCCAGCACGCCACCACGCACGGCCAGGTCGCCAAACACGTAGCAACCGTGCTCCTTGCTATAGCCGACATAGTCTATGGTCTTAACGGTTTTCAGGCCGAACAGCTGATGTTGCATGATTCGATCAAGCTGGGAGCCGGTACCGGTGAACACGGCGCCAGCCGCCATGCCCAGTAGGCGCTTCTTGAACTCGCTCGCTGCTGCAACCTGGCCACCGGTGAAGGTGTTCAGCACGCTCGGCTCGTCGTGTGGGAAGTCGACGCGGAAGTAGTACCAAGACTCGTCCGTGACTTCGTTCCGCTGGAAGTACAGTGCCTGTGGGAAACAGTTGGCGATCTCGATCACCGCACCGCACTGACGCAGTGCCTTGTCGCGGCGCTGGCGGTCCGTGAGTACGAGGTCCTCCTGCCGCTCGGACTCATCCAGCTGCTGCTGTGCCTTGTTGAACTTCTCCACATCCATCTTGAACCAGTACAGGCGGTTCTCGAACGAGAAGTGAAATTCCTGGCGCTCGCGCCAGTCGTACATCAGCACGCCCTTTTCTGCCGCGCTGTCGGCCAGCAGCAGGCTGCCGTGATAGCGGGCTTCGCGCAGGTCCTTGTCGATCTGTTCTTGGCGCTTGTCTTCGTCGATGAAGTGCCAGCGCTGGTGCAAATCGTTCCAGTCGACTTTGCGCCCCTGCTGCGGGATTTGCGCTGCCTGGCAGGTGTAGCCGAGGTCACGCGCCATCGCGGCGTGCTTACGGGTGTAGCGGTGTGCCCCAGGCTCGTTATCCAGCGCCCATACCAGGCGGGGCAGCCTTTGACCGGCCTCGTTGCGCTGCTTGGCCAGTTGCTTGAGTGATTCGAACGGGAAGGCACCCGAGCTCATTGCGGAGACGGCGTCGACCTGGTTGTGCACCAGTGCGGTGGCATCGAAGATGCCTTCGACGATCCAGAGTTCGTCAACTGTGGTCAGATCAACACAGGGCGGGCACCACCAGTAACCGCGCGGCGACTGGCCAGGCGCAAAGCGCGCCTTCTTCTTGCCGAAGCGGTGAGGCTGATCAATCAGGCGCTCCCAGTACTCGCCGTGCTCCAGCTTGAAACGCACGGTGGCGCTGCCGATCCCGAGGTTTCGGTCCCAGTAGTTGTCCTGGCTGTACCAGCCCTTGACGATGCCCAAGTCGAAGCCACGAGCGTATTGCATATAGGCATCGGCCGATGCCCGCGGTGCTTCCTGGGAAGTTGGGTAGCGTTTGCTGTAGTCGTCGAAAAGGTCGTCGAACAGTTCTTTGACATGCCACTGATCCCCGCACTTACCACGACCGCACTTGATGAACCATGGCTCATCTTGGCGGGAGTACAGCTCCAGCTTGCCGCAAGTTGGGCATTTGCCCTTGCGCATGTAATTGGTGTTCGCGATCGGCTTGAGGCCGTAGTTATCCTGCAGGCGGCGCAGGACTTCGGCGCGCAGGCTGTGCTCCATCGGCTTCCGGCTCACTGCGCACGCTCCCCGGAGTTTTCGAGTTGCTTTCTCAGCTCGCGGCAGGTGCGGCCAATCCCGACCAGGTGAGGTACATCGCGGAGTACTTTGGGCCCACGCTCGCCGCTGGGCACATGGCGATAGCGGTCGGAGTGCCAGACCTCGGCCATGGTGGTGCTGTATTGGGAGTTCAGCCACTGCAAATACCGCTCTGCCTGCTGCTCTTCCAGCTCCAGCTGGATGATGATTCTGGTCATGTTTGCCACCGAATAAATGCAGTTTCCCCTTACCCACGCAGTACGGGGCATTGGGAAGGGGTTGGTTCTGGGTTACTTCGAGGTGTCGCGGTGTTGCAGCATGCGGCGCGGTAGGTAGCGCGCTGGTACTGGGTATCGGTGCTGGGTGACGGTATCCAGCAGCACCAGCCGCGGGCGGTAGATCCCGCTGGTAGCGCACACCCCTACAAGTTTCAGGCGCTTGGTGGTCTTGCTCTCGAACTCTGCGACAGCCAGCTCAGCGATGCGCTGCACCAGGTGATCGGGCACTTCCAGCGAAATGGTCAGGAAGGCACGGCAGTTGTCGAGTACCTGGTGGTCGCCGGCCAGGTGCAAGCCTTCGCGTCGGAACAAGAAGGCCAAGGTGGCTTGCTGCATGGCGGCGCGGTAATCGGTTTCTGGGTTGGTGGTCAGGGCGATTGCGTTCATGCGGTGGCTTGCTCCATGTCCAGTTGGTCCAGCAGGTCGGGTTGATCATCAACAGCCGCGGACTTCATGGCCTGGCGCCGAAGGGCTACAGGCGCCACGGGCAGGCGAACAGAAGGGTTCGGCATCCCGCTTGGGCTCATTTCGTGGGTCATTTCGAACTGGGCGCGCACGGACCAGCCGCAGGCCTCGTTCACGCATTGCAGGTAGGCAATCCGCAGGAAAATGTGGGTGCCTTCGCTGGTGCGGATACGCATCTTTCCGTTGCAGTGGGGGCAAACGAGTTTGTAGGCGCTGCTCACTGTTGCCCCCTTACATTGGCGGGGCTGTACAGCTGGATAGTGGCTGCCACCTCGGCAGTGCGCGCCGCCATGTAGCAGGTGAGCGCCTGGATGATTCTCATGGCCTCGGACGGATCGATTTCGCCGTCCTCGATCGCGGCATGGATCAACTGGTCGATTAGTCCCAACTTCGCATCGCTCTTCAACGAACGCTGGTACAGCTCGACATTGTCCAAGTCCTCGGTCTTGGACAGCGGCACGAACATGCCGCCGTACAGGCGCGCAATGAACTCGGGCAGGTGGGTGGTGTTGATGTCCTGCTCTAGCAGCTGGATCTGGTCATAGCTCAGGGGGCGGCTGCCGGCGTTCTCGTAGACGCGGTTGTCGAACTGTTTCAGGCCGAGGCCAAGGCGCGTTGCCGCGCACTCGCGGCCGCCTGGGTAAGCGCATACAACGACGCTCACGACCTGGCGCAGGGTTTCTAGAACGGGGGATTTCATGTTCTGGTTTCTTCCTTGGGCCAGGGTGGCTAGTTTTCTGTTTCGCCGGCTTTCATGCCGAGCAACACGGCGGCGCGGTGCGACTCCCCACGCAGGCATTTCTTCTGCCCGTTGAGGACGGCATACACAGTGGAGGGGGTGAGACCATGTTTGATGGCCCATTCCTTGGCTGAGATGCCTTGTCGCGAAATCAGAGCGCGCGCCTCTTGGCACGCTTGCTCGGTGGGGTAGCTGTTGGGCATAGTCTCGATTCGTGTGATTTCGTGTGATGCTGTGGCGATTATTTCCCTCAAATGAGGGAAAGTCAATTGCCTATGGAGACATTTGTGGGAATAGGCGATCGCCTGAAGGAAGAGCGAGAGCGTCTGGGTCTCAACCAGACCGACTTCGCTGCGCTCGCTGGAGCGTCAAAAAATACCCAGTACAACTACGAGAAGGGCGAACGTAGCCCCGACGCAAATTACCTCTCTGCAGCAGCGGCGCAGGGGGTGGACGTGCTGTACGTGGTGACGGGTGAGCGCAAGGCTCAGGCGCCCGGGAGCCTCTCTGCGGATGAGGCTCAACTGGTCGAGCGCTACCGCCTGATGACCCCAGAGGCTCAAGGCACTATCAATTCCGTCAGCGAGGCGCTGGCGACCTTCAACAAGTAATTGAGCAGGATCGGCGGGCGCCGGCCCTAGCCTCTCAGACGTTCGCAGTCCGGCGGCTGCGACGGTATGGAATCCAAGGAATGAATGGTTTCGGACGTGCTGTAGTGCGCGGCGCTGGTGCGCTGCTGATCGCGCTGTCGATAGGGAATGCGTGTGCAAGTGAGTTCAGCGATAAAGCCGAGCGGGCTTTTTCGTCGATCGATTCGCTAAGCGAAGCGGGGTCAACAGGGAAGGTTTCGCTCAAGGTCCCGACCCGAATGCCCGACTACTACGAATCCGGCGATAAAGCGAACAAGGTCTTCGCTATCGACTCGGTTCGGGTCTTCCGCGATGTGCCAAAGCTTGAGCGGCTCGTGGTCACCATTCCGAGGCAAGACAAGGTGCAGACCTTGGACGTGACAAGGGCTCAAGTCGAGCAGTACTACGGCATCAGCCTAACCGAGCTAGCCGCCAACCCCTCTAGCTGGCGCGAGAGCTTCATTCAGCCCCACGACAACAAGCCGTCGCGTGCTGACTTCGTCAATAAGTTTGTTACAGAAAAATAATGCCACTTTGATATCAAGTGGGCTGGTGGCACGCGGCATCATGCAGAAAATAGGTGACTCCCGAGCGTTTAGTACGGTGCCATGGTGGTGCCGAGCGCTTGAAATGGAGTTTCTATGCTGGATCGCAAGTGCCCAAGTTTGAAGGACCTTATTCGTGTGGTGTGGCTGTTCTGTCGTAGGAATGACGCCCAGCGCCGGCAAATCACGATGATTCTTGAAGCCTTCGAAGCGCAGGACCACTCATAGAGCATTGCAGCCCCGGTCATAGAACCGGGGTTTTTCATTGTGCCATGGCTTGCTGCAGTTTCTTCCACTCCCGATCTGCCGCCTTCTGCGCGGCTTCCTTGCTGTCGTACACCCGCTTGATGCGCTTCGGTTTTGTCGAATCGCCTGCAACGACAGCGGTTTCCTTGCCTGTTGCCTTGTCCCTGTAGAACGCCACTACGCCGGTATAGGCGCCGTCCTTCGCTTCTTCATAAAGCGCATCAACCGTATTCTCGGGCAGTTTGCTTTCCAGCTCCAAGCTGGTGGTAAAACCGCCATCGGCGGTGAGGCTGTGCTGCACATTACCTCCATACCAGACAATCGCGTCTATCTCGCCTTTGATCCCCTGCAAGCTGTAGGTCAGTTCTGGAATGAGATCTGCCCGGCCTTTCGCCAAGTTGTAGCTCAACGTCGCGCTGCCGCGCTGCAGGCGGTTCAGCTCCGATCGTGCAGCCCGCATAGCGGAATCTCGGTCACTGTAGGTGTGCCGCAGGTCCTTGACCTTGTCGCCTCCGCCGGCAATGGCTTCCTGTTTCTTGGTGCTGCCGATGTCGTAGTAATAGGCCTTTACCGCGTCATAGCTGTCGCGGTCGGCCTGCAGGAAACGGTGGCCGTCACCGTCAGCCCTGGTCAGGGTGATATGTGGTAACGCGGTGCCGCCAGGCGTCTTTCCGCCACCAGCTGGCATACAGATCAGGCAGCCTGCCTTCACGGTAATGACAGCATCATGCAGCTCGGCCAGGCGGGTGAGCATGTTTGCATCCGATTCGTTGGCCTGGTCCAGGTGCTGAATGGCTCGCTCAGCTAAGGCCGATGCAATTTTGGTCGTGAGTTCGTTGGCGCCGGCAATGTCTGTCAGCACTTTGCCCAGCGTGGCCGCGCTCCAGCTGCGCTCGCGCTTGTTCTTGAGCGAACCGCGCAGATCTGCCGACCGGGCGCGGATGCTGAGCACGTCGGGAGCTCCACTGTGCTCCGTCTCGTCGACGGTGTATGAGCCTTTATTAACCAGGCCAGTGTCACTCCAGCCGAGCCAAAGTTTGATGATGGCACCGCGTGGCGGAATCTCCAGCATGCCGTCGTGATCACTGAGGGTGATGCTCAGCTGATCCGCCTCCAACCCTCGGTTGTCGGTGAGCTGTATGGACATCAGCCTCGGATTGACGACCTTGGCGATGTCCGTGCCGTTAACCGTGAGGCGAAAGACCGGAACTGAGTTGGCTCCATCCCGGCGCAGGCCATCGCTGGTGTCCCTGATATAGGCGACAAGGTTGTCCTGGTTCACACGAGCGCCCTCAAGATGTTGGATGTGGCTGATACCGTGGTTCCCATCAGGTCGACACGTCCTTCATCCACCCGTTTCAGGGAAAGGCTGAACTCGATGCGCCGCGCGGTTCCGTCCTGAAAGAAAAGGGTGCGTGTTTCGCTGATGCTCGTAATGACATACAGGCCGTACACCCGCCCGGTACCTTCCACCAATGCCCAGGATTTACCGGTATTCGCCATGCCGCGAATCTCGTCCAGGCTCACCAGTGAGCCGGCCAGCTCGGGCAGCAGTGTCCCCGGCAAGGTGATCTCATCCTCGCCGCGGCCGAGGAACTGGCTACCGGGGTGGGCGCCGATGCGAGCATTCGTGGCATGCCGCCACTCTGTTTGGCGCTGCAGCTGCTGGTGGGCCAGCGTGTGCAGGCTGAATACGAACATGCCCAAGGCGAGCATCATGAGGCTTTTACTCCAGGTCGGTCAGGCGGCTGCGCTGGCGGGCGAGTTTCTCCCTATCGCGCCGATCTAGTTCAGCACTCACAGCCCGCGCAATGGCTTGTGGATCCATGCCGGGGCTGGTCGGGATGCTGATGTGGTAGACATCGTGGCTGTCGTAGCTGGTGGGGGCAGCGGCGGCAATTGGTGGCCGGCTATCCACGGTCAGGGCGACCGGCGCCTCTGGTACCAGCTGGTTGGTTGCTGGCTTGGCCAGCGGCCGCTGCGGGAGCGGAAGTGTATTGGCCGCGTTTGCCTGTGGAGCCAACTGCAGGCTGATACCCGCGATCGCACCGATCAGCGACTTACCCAATGCAGCCAGCTGCAGAACAAGCGGAGCATTGCCCTCTGCGCTTGGATCAAGGGGGGCTGGCGGTACGGCAGCTGGCCGGGGTGACTCTGGAATGACCGGTAGAGCAGCAAGCGGCCGAGCGGCGTCCGGCACTGCTGGGGGAACAGCGCGTGGCCGGGTGGCTTCGGGCACGACCGGCTGGGCAAAGCGCGGCCGGACAGCTTCAGGGATGACCGGCAAGGCAGCGCGCTGCTGGGAAACATTTGGGGTGGCCTGCAAAGCAACGGGCGGCCTTGGCTCCGCTGAGGCCTCGGCTTCCAGCACAGGTGCAGCAGCCTTCAAACTGAAGGAACCTGCCTGGGTGAGGTCTTGGCCCATCTTCGCTACAGCGGTTAATGGCTGCTTGGCACCGTCGGTGAGTCCTTGAGCAAGGCCTTCAGTCGTATAGCCGCCCAGCTCCGCGAACACACGCGAGGGACTGTGAATGCCCAGTTTTTCCTTGAACCAACCGATGGTCGACTCGCCGAGGCTGCTGATGGTGTCCTTGACCGCACCGAGACCGGCAGTCAGCCCATTGACAAGGCCGTTGACGAGCATCCCGCCGAACTCGGTAAAGCGTGAGGGCAGATCAACGCCCAGATAGCTCAACACCCCTGCGAAGGCCTGGTAGATCAGGCCAATGGGGCTGAAATTGGCCAGCACGGTGAGTATGCCGCTTATGCCGCCGCTGAAGCCCGCCTTGATCTCCGCCCAGGCGCCGGCAAAGTAGGCCTTCACCTGGTCCCAGTTCTGGTACAGCAGGTAGGCCGCACCGGCCAGGGCGGCGACGGTTGCGGCGATCGCCAGGGCAACCGGATTTGCTGCCAAGCCCCAAAGGGCAATGGAAACGCCGCGAATCGCAGTGAGCAGGCCGCCGGACAGGATGCCGATAAGTCGGCCTACAACGGGCAGCACTGCGCCCCCTTTTACCGCAAACATGGCCATGCCATACCTGGCCAGCGCAAATGGCCCCAGAAGGCTCGCCATCGCTACGGTGAGTGCGCCCATGCCGGCAACCAGGACGGCTACCGCCGCGGCCCCTTTGGCAATGCTCGCAGCCAGCTGGGGATTGGCCTCCATCCAAGCCCGCGCAGTGCCGAGCACTTCAGTTACCGTCTGCACCAGGTCGCGAAGCGCGCCGTTCTGGCCGTCCATGAGCGAGCCAATCAGCGCGCTCCAGGTGCCGGTGAGCTTATCCAGGTCACCGCTCAGGTTGTCTCGGAAGGTCTTGCCCATCTTGTCGGCAGCGCCGGCAATGTCGCCGAGGGCACTTGTACCGCCGGCCAGGGCCTTGAGGAATGCTGGGATCTGGTCGACGGCGAGATCTTCGACCGGCGTGCCGAACAGGGCGATAGCCGCATTTGCTCGCTCGGCTGGGTCTTTGATGCGCAGCAGCGCGTTGGCGGTCTTGGTGAGTGCTTGGCGTGCGTCGGTACCGCCCTTGGCTATCGCAGAGGACATCTTGGTCGCGTTCAATCCGATCGAGGCGTACGCCTCTTTGCTGGTCTTGGACATATCCGAACCACGGATTGAGAACTCCTTGATAGCGTCGCCGGTCTTGTCCAGGGCGAACTTGCCCTGTTTGGCCATGTCCACCAGCAGGCTCATAGCTTCGGACCCGCTGAAGCCCATGCCGCGGAAGTGCGTGGAGTACTCGTGCAGGATTTCGGGGATCTCGCCACGCATCTGCGTCGAGACTTTCTGCAGGCCGGCCGCCACCAGGTCGAATGCCTGGTCGCTGCTGCTGGCCAGTCCGTTTTTCATCAGGATGCCGACCATCTGGATGCTTTCGGCAACGTCCAGGTCCATGATTTTGGAGAGGTCCAGAGCCTTTCGAGCTGCGGTGTCCAGTTCCTTGTCGCCCAGGTTGCCCAGGGCGCCAAGCGTACTCTTCGCGGCCGATACGGCCTCGCCGATCTCATTGATGTCGGTGGCCTGCCCATCCGCGCGGATGTTGCGGATGATCTGGCTGTACTGCTGGCCTCGTGCTGCTGCCTCGCCCGACTGCGCGGCAATTCGAGAGCCCTGGTGGCCAACTTCGAGCTGGGGAGCCACGATTGCCGCACCTGCCACGGCCATACCGGCGCCCGCTGCGATCCCTGCAGCGCCGACCCCGGCAACCTTGCCGGCACGGTCCTGTGCCTTGTCTAAGCGTTCCTTGGCCTGCGCTGCCTTACGCTGGGTGGCCGCTAGTTGCTTGAGCCTGGCTTCCTGCTGCTCGATGGTGTGGTTGGTCTGCGCCATTTCCTGGCGCAGTGCTGCGTTGTGCTGGTTGAGCTTGCGTGTGTCGATCCCCGCTTCGCCCAGGCGGCGCTGCAACCCGCGCAGAGCTTCCTGCTCGTCCCTTTGCTTCTGCTTAAGCTCGTTGGTGGCGCGGATGGCGGCTTGAAACTCTGCCGTCATTTTCTTGGTCGGGGCGTCCACAGCGGACATTTCCCGGCCCATCTGCTTCACCTTCGCGCGTGCAGCGTCGAGTGCCTGCGCCGTCTGGCGAGCCTGGGCGTTTTGCTCCCGCCAAGCGCCCACATCCTTTTGTTGGGCGTTCAACTCCTTTAGGCGGTCACGGGTTGCTTTGAGCGCGCGGGCGGTTTCCTGCCCGCCCTTGTTGATCTGGCGCAGCGGGGCAGTGGCTTTGTCCACGGTGTCCAGCAACAACCTCAGCCGTAGATCATTCGCCATTGCTACCGCTCCTTGCGCGCGCTCGCTCGCGCCAATCCATCAGATCTCGGACGCTCAGCAGATCCATGTCAGCCGGCGCCCAGTGGAAAACCACGGCTAGGTCGGCCATGGCGTCTTCTACGCAACCAGGGATGCGTCCGTCTTCGTCTGCTTCTGCAGCAAAAAACCGGTGACCTTACCGCCCAGGGCGACCAGGTCGGCCGGGTCCAGCTGGGCCACTTCCTGGGCATTCAACTGGCAGATGCGAGGCAGCAGCTTGATGAGGCTGCCGACATCCCAGTTGAGCAGCTCGGCCAGGTGCAGGCCGCGCATCTCGCCAGCGTTCGGCTTACGCAGGGTGACGTGCTCGATGACGGTGTTGCCGCGCTTTACGGGGGTGTCGAGCTGTACGGTGTTTTCGTCCAGGTCGATTTGCTTGGCTTCGACTTCGACGTTTGGTGGGATGTTGTCCATGGGTGCTCCGGGGTACTGGGTTAGATGCCGAGGGCGCGACGCTGCTCGGCGAGCATGTCGACGCCGTTGATGACTTCGATGAAGTTGAGGACATCGATCTCGATGATCACTTCGCCGTTGACGGTGAGCTTGTAGTAGGTGAGGGCGGTGGTAACCGAGTGCTCGGTGTCTTCGCCTGCAGTTGCTTCGCCCATGTCGATGGTTTCGTGGCGGCCGCGGACCACTATTTCGACACTGATGTACTCGGCCGTGTCGTCCTGCTGATAGCTGCCGGTGAAGCGCAGCATCACGCCATCAGCCCTCACGGCGCCGAATTGGCGGAGGACGATCAGATCCAGGCCGCCGAGCTTCCACTCCATCTGCAGGCCATCGTCGGAGAGCCCCAGATCGGCTTTGGCGGAGCCGTTCATGCCGCCGCCACGGTACGTCTCCATCTTCCGGGCAAGAGTTGGCGGGGTGACGGACTTGCATACGCCGAGGTAGCTGTTGCCGTCGTTGAAAAGATTCAGGTTCTTGAGCTTGCGAGGCAGTGCCATAGCAGGGTTCTCCGTCAGCCGTTGATGCTGCTGGCGAAGTTCGCCAGGTAGCGGTCAGTGATGCGCTGGCGCAGCGTGAGGTCTTCCAGCGGCGGCACAGGCGTGTAGTCGTAGTCGATGTAGAGCTTGCCGGCCTTGAGCGTGGTAGCGGTGTTTGCCTCCTCGTCGTACCAGGCGCTGCCGCCGATCAGATAGCCCCCGGCGACCATTTCCCGGAACTTGGCGTTAATGCCCTCCAGGATGTCGCGCACTAGGGAGCTGTGCATGGGTTTGTCCATCGCCCACAGATGCGCCTCGGCGATGGTGTCGGCCAGCACCTGGGCGGTGCGCGTGTAGTTCTCGAAGGCGAACAGAGGATCGTCGGTGCAGGTACGGCTGCCCCAGAAGCGGAAGCCGCTCTCGTTGATGAGGGTGGTTACCTCGTTGCTGTTCAGGTAGTTCGCATCGGTGGATGGGCTCTGCAGGTCCCAGAAGACATCGGCAGACAGGCCGGTGACGCCTTCAACCGGGATGTTGGACAGGGTTTTGTGCCAGCCAATCTCTTGGTCCAGCTTGGCGCGCAGGCCCAGGGCACGGGCCACGGCTGGGGCTACAACGGTGGCGTTGTCCGTAGTGCTCCAGGCATTGAAGTCGGGCCAGATGACCATGACTTCACGGGCGCCGAAGTTCTCCCGGTAGGCGGTGGCTTCTTCCTTGGTGCTGCAGCCGTTGGCGCTGACGTACGCGAACGCGCGCAGCTGCTGCGCCAGGGCTACTAGCGCGGTGGCTACCGGCTGGGTGTCGAGGCCTGGCGCGCCAAGGATGCGAGGTTTCACCTGCAACTGGGACTGCGCCGCCAGCATGGCTTTCATGCCGGTGTATTTGCCCTGGGCATTGGTGGTGCCGATGACGTTGCTGTTGGTTTCGGCCTCGCTGGTGCCTTCGGCTATGCGAACTACGATGGTGAGCGCTTTGGTCTGGTCAGCGATCGCCTGGAGGCTCGCGGCCAGAGTGCCCTTGGTACCGGCCTTGCCGACAGCGCTTTGGACGTTGGTGATGAGAACTGGGGTGTTCAGCGGGAAAACGGTGGCGTCGGCGTCTTCTGCGGTGCAGACCATGCCGACTACAGCGGTGGAAACGGTGCGAATTGGGCGGGTGCCCTCGTTGATTTCGAGGACCCGTACTCCGTGATGATATTCGTCAGCCATGATGGCGGCTCCTACGCGGGATCGCGGTTCAGTGAGCCGTTAAGGTGACTCACGCGCGGGTGTGTAGCGATGAGCGAGTCCTGTAGCTTGAGGGCCTACAATTCCTTGGCCCACTGCTACGATGCGGGTCGTTTATCCACGAACGGGACGAATCAATATGCTCAAAGCTCTTATGGACGACAACGAAGCCACGCTGTTGGCGCAATATAGAATTCCCGCCAATGCGGGACATATGCTACACCGAGGTAATCCACGTGAAGATTTCATACAAATTTTTTTAGAGTCACATCTAAGCTCCAATGTGGCTATTGGAACTGGCGAGATAATAGACGCTTATTCAAAGCCAAGGGGGCAAAGGAATCAGTACGATATTGTTATTTATAGGAAGAATTTCCCCAAGCTTGTATTTGGCGGCCGAACACACGGATTTCTGGCGGAGTCAGTAGTTGCTACGATCGAGGTTAAGTCGATTCTGGATCAGGCGGCTATGGATCAAGCAGTTGAAGCTGCGTACAAAGCGAAGCAGTTGGAGCGGAATTTCATCCAATTATACCGTATCGGGTGGACTCCTTTGATGATCGCGAATTACGTAGTTTCTTATACAGGTCCGGCAAAAATGGAAACTGTATATGGTTGGATGGAAAAATCTTACAAGAAGTATGGAATTCCGTTCCCTGTTTTTAACGGTGAAAACCGAAATGTTCCAGGAACAGCGCTTGATGGTATTTTTGTGCTGGGCAAAGGATTTATACGGCTTGAGAATACGCCGGGTGGGCTGAGAATCCCACCGGACTGCATGAACGCTGCGCATTCTATATGCGACGTTGAGTCTGGATCATTGCTTGCACTGTTTGTCTCGCTTCAGGAACAGTGCAGTCATTTGGATGGAGTTATTCCGCATATAACGCCATATCTTGCGAATGTGCCAATGCAAGCGAAATTTATTTAGTTTTAGATGCCCTCTCAGTGCAGTGAGGGCATCATTCTTCAAAGCGACGTTGCCGTTAAGCTTCGGAAAAGTTAACTGCGTCAGTGACAGATAGTTTGATTTTGGATATGGCTTTGTCTGCTTCTATTTCTGCTTGTTCATGAGAGTCTGCCCTAGCTACTGCATGCTTACCCTTTAAGCGAGCGTCGCGAATGGAATAGAGCGCTGCGCTCCACGCATCAGCCTTCGCGATGATGCTATCGGTCGCTGCTTGGGGTTCAAGACCGGCAGCCTCAGCCCACGACTTAACAGACGGCGGCATTTCGCCGGAATAGCTGACAGCTGCGAAATTCTTTGCCTCAGAAGCAGCACATTCGTACTCCAACGCACGCAGGGGATCACCGAGTACGACAACACGCGCAGCATCCGCAGCCTCGTCAATTTGCTGCGCGGCCACCACCAGCGCCGCCGCCAAGGGCAGTTTCGAGTACGCGTAGCCGATATAGCTCATGCCGTTCAGGTCGACATTCAGATTCAGGGTTTTCATCAGGGCGGGTCCTTAAATGGCGCTGAGGTTGGTCAGAACGTAGTTCAGAGTTTTCGGGTCGGTCCCGGCCGGCGTGCCAACGTTCGACAGGTAGTGGCCCAGCATCGCGGTTGGAATGGTCCCGCCCGACACACTCAAGATGGCCGAGGACGCAGAAAGGCCGATCAATGCGCCGTAGAAATCAGACGCCATGGTGATTACGGGTGCCTGCAGTACCAGCGAGACATACGGCGGCAAGTTACTGCCCGAGTTGGTGCGAACAAACGAGTTGGAGCGGGTGACGTTGGGCGCGGGAACCTGCCCAGCTGGTGACGGGAGAACAATTTCACTGCCGCGGATTTCGACCGTATAGCCAACCGAGGACGCACTAAATCCGCCCAAGACCGTAGCAGTCACGCCCTGACCATCTACGGTTTGGTAGTACTTGGGGTACAGCTTGCGCGTGGCGCCGTTGCCGTTGAGCACCAGGTAGCCAACTGTCAGTGCAGTTGTGTCGTTGAAGTTGTAGTCAGAAAGCAAATTGACGAAGCAAATGCCGTTGGCTGGGGTACTGGCCATTGCCTTGCCGACAGTCTTGAACGGCGCGGCAGCAGAGCCGTCGTTCGTATCCAGACCGCTCACCTGGTCGACATACCATGTTCTGTTCATGGCCGGAACCGCTGCAATTGCAGCGGCCACAGATGCGTCGATCCCGGCCTTGCGGGTTTTGAAGTAGTCGATCAGCGAAGTAGCTTGCGTGACCAGGTTGCCAACATCAGATTCGAGACTCATAGGGCTTTAGGCTCCGTAGATATTTTGTACAACTAGGGTTTGCAGGGCGATCACCGCCGCCGCGTTGGATACAGCTACGCCTAGCAAGGCGTCGCGGTCTGTGTCTTGGCGCTTCTCGACAGCGGCCACGCGTAACAGCAAGTTGCTCAGCACTTCACCGGCAATGCGCTGCTTTTCGATTTGCAGGTCCACCTGGTCTTGCTGTTGCAGGTTGCGCAGTTGCTCCGCGATTAACGACGCTGCCTGGGCCGCCAGCGGTGCTGCGAGGCTCAGGCTTAGCCCGGCTTCATTGCTGATGATGGTCACGCTGTTGGCTGGCAACGCGGCGAGGGATAGGTCATAGGCAAGCAGCAGATCGGTACTGGCCGACTTGTAAGCCAAGGCCTCTGTTGGGTGAGACCACACGGCCAGGAGGGTGCCGTCGCTCAGTAGGAAGCCGATTTCCCGAACCCAGAAGGCCCGCTCTCCGTCAGCCACCGCAGTGAGGTGGAGTTGAGTGCTACTGAGGCGCTCACCGCCGGCAATCGGATATTTGGCAGTTTGTGCTACCAGGCTTTTTTGCTCAGCGTTGGGGGTGTATGCAGAAGTTCCCAGCGCAATGTGAGTGATCTGTGCGGCGATACCTGTGTTGTCGGCTCGCAGGATCGCGGCTAGGCCGGCCTTGGTTATTACTGGTTGTAGGGCAACGCTCATAGAACGGCCTCCATGGTGGCTCGCACGATTACTCGGGTTCTGGACGCACTTGCGACCTGGACTCCCGACTCGGCATTGATGGAAACGCCCTGCGCTTCTGCGAAAACTCGCGAAACGCTGAGCGACCTAGTTGCGCTGGCCACCTGCAGAACCTGGTTTGCAGGGTCGACAGGCACGGCCTGAGCGTCTACGTAACGGCGCTGTAGTGTTCTGCCGCGGGTGGAGTTGCCCAGCCTGATTCCGCCATCGAACTGAGCACCAAGGCGAAACTCGTAATGGCTGCGCTCGTTCTTGGTGGCGTCGACCAAGGCGCGGAGACGGGCGCCGAGCAGGGGTGAAATGATCGATCCTTCACCCTCACGGTTCTGGTTAGCCCAAGCGGTCAACTGAAACGTGTACGGCACGCCGTCCGGGATCTGGTGCCAATCCTTGAACTCGGCATTGACCTTCACTGCGGACAGCACTCGGCGAATGGCGCCCACGGTGCCCTTGGTCTTGTGCACGGGAATGGCTTCGCGGATTAGAGCGCGCTGCTGCTCGTCGGTCTCGGCGGCTTCCCATCCTTCAACCTTCATGGCCCAGGCAAGCCAGGGCAGGAAATCGGGTGGGCAGCGGGTTGAGTCGGCAATCCCGCGGATTACGTCAGGATCGATCCCGAAGTCGCAGGCAGCCGCGAGGATCCGCTCCAGGCGGGTCGAATTGATCGGTAGCAGGCTCAAGCGAACACCTCAGTGCTCAGCTTGATAGCCGTGCAGTTGGGGTAGTGCCTCTTGTCGGTCGTGAGGTCGCCAGTGGGCTTGGCCAAGCGGACGCGTTTTACGCCCGCAGTGTGCAGAGCGGCGTACACGCCCGAGATAGACAGCTCACCCTCCAGCTGCCTGGCGTCAGCAATGGCCGCGTCGAGCTTTGCCTTTGCTGTGGCCAGTACGACAGTCGGGTCCGGCCCGGACTCAAGTTCGAGCACGGCCTCAATGGTGTAGTCGGTCGCCTGGCCCAGCTGGCTTCTCGGCCGATCGGTGACCGGGCGCACATCCTCAGCAGAGAGAGCCTTCTGCACCAGGTTCACCAGCTCCGCGCCGGGAGTCTGGCTGTTGACGGCCGGCAGAACCGCGAGCGAGACATCTCCAGGTAGCGGATCGGTGAGCCCGGCGGGGTAATCGCATACCAGGACAATGGCACCGGCCGGTAACTGGGCTTTCAGGGCAGCGCTCACGGCAACAGCCGAGAAGGTCGGGGAGTCGACCGATACACCAGCAATGCTGGCGGAGGCGCTCAGCCCATGGAATTCATATGCTCCGCGGCTACCAGCGACGGACAAGCCTTCCAGCGACAACCGCGTGCGATAGCGCAACGCTTCGTCATCCTCCATCACCGCCGGCACGGGTGGGATGGTGTCAGGCTGGGCTGGGGTGACGGTTAGGCGCTTCACGCCGTAATCAGCTGCCCGGTTGTCCAGATCAGCCACGGTTGCGTAGGCGAGCAGACTGGCCTTGGCCGCGTCGTTTACGCGCTGGCGCAGCACCAGTTCACGGTAAGCGCTTTCCTCCAGGATCTTGGTCATCGGGTCGGACTCAAGCGCCAGGCGTGCAGCAATGGCTGCCTGTTCCTCGGTCGGGTAGTAGCTGAGCAGGGTTGCCTTGCGCTCTTCGAGAATGGCCTCGAAGTCGAGCATTTCGACGATGTCCGGAGCGGGCAGCAAGCTCAAGTCGATCATGCGAGTGGCGGTCATAGCGCGGCTCCCAGCTGAACCTGTGAGCGAATGCTCAGAGGGGCATTTGTGTCGTTGTGCTTCGCTTCGATTTCCAGGGTCGCGGCACCCGACAAGGAGTCGACATCGAGGCGGACCATTGCCAGCGTGATGCGAGGCTCCCATTGCATGATTGCTGCAGCAGATGCGGCGTACAGGCGCAGGCGATTGGCCGGGTTCAATGGCTGATCAATCAGATCAGGGATCAAGCTGCCGTAGTCACGGCGCATAACCCGGCTGCCGATGCGCGTGCTGAGGATGTCGACCAGGGACTGGGCGATGTGGTCTTCATCGGCGATGGTTTCTCCCGTATGGCGGTTCATTTCACTGGCTTCCCAGTTTTGGCCGGGCCGGACATCACACCGTCGTGCAGGTGATTGACCAAACTGACGCCATCGGCGATGACATCCTCAGTGACGGTTACCTTGCCGGTAACGTGCTGGTTGCCGGTCTGGGTGTAGTTTCCTTGGTGGGTGATGTCGCCGACGATGCGGATGCCGCCGTCGCTGATCAGTTCGGTGGTACCACCAGCTGGAAGCACGGCGCGCAAGAAATGGGCGACGCTGTCGTACTCCACGACCGCCCCATCCGCATAGGTCCGGCGGTGAAGACCGGCGCGGTCGCCGTTGGCGGGGATCTGGTCGCTGAATAGGCCGGTGATCGCCACGCCATTGGTCAACTGGCCGCTGGGAGACAGCAGAATGACCTGCTCGCCTTGGGTAGGTGGGTCCCACTCCTGGTCGGCGCCGGCACGCAGCGCGAGCCAGGGCAGCCAGGTCGTCAGCAGTTCGCCAGTGCTCACGCGAACACGGGGCGGCACATGCTGCACCTCGGCAATCGTGCCAAGGCGGACCAGATTTTCGAGTAGGCGGTTGATTTCGGCGGTGCTGTTCATGGCGCGATGGTCGCGCCGCGCACGCGTGAACGCAGCAGGCGACCCTTGTAGCGCCCGGTTTTACAGGCTGAGGTGGGCGAGAGTGGCGAATTTCAGCGCGTCCAGGTCGGTACCGCTAACCCCGAGCAGCTGGCGTTGCTCGTACTGGGCTACAGGTCCGCGGGGGGCGATCCGGTCACGCAAACCATACTGATGGACACGGGCGATGCGCCCGACACGGCCAGCAAAGCCGACACTTACGCCGCGCGCGTCGCCGCTGGCCTTCAGGAAGCTGGACTTGCGCAGCTTCAGAAACATCCGGGCCTTACCTCTCACGCGGCCTTGCTTCTCGCGCAGCTTGTGGGGACGCCTGGGGGCGAACGGGGTCCCGCCAGGGTTGCGCTGGTTGGCGATCCGCTGTTGCTGGTTGCGGCGCAGCTGCTGAGCCAAGGACTTGGCCAATTTCGCTCGGCCTGCGGGCTCCAGCTGCTGCAGCAGAGGTCCGGCAAAGTCTTCGAGGTCGCGCAGGTCAGCCATGAGTCGGGCGCCGTGGGTGAGTTGCGGCCAGGGCCATGGTGTCCGGTGGTGCAGGCGGCTGCCATTGGGCAACCAGTTCATCACCGGCGTACACGGTTATCGGGCCGTGCTCTACGAAAGGCTCGTAGGGCTGGTCCGGTGCGTGGGCTACCTGGAACTTGCCGTCATCCTGTCGCTTGACGACAACCCGCTCAGTCAGGGCCAGGGTGATGCTCATATCGACCTTGGAGTTGTCCAGGATGTCGGCCTCGAACTTGATGCCGTCGGCGGATTTTTCCAGATTGACCATCAGCTCGGCCTGGTGAGTCCTGATCCAGCCGAGAAGGGGCAGCATCACACTATCGGGGTGGCCGGCGAAGTCGGTCAGGATGATCTGCAGTGTGTAAGCGTACTCAAACGAGAGGCTCGCAGCCGCGGTGCAACGCACTTTTCCGGCATCAACGAACATGAGCAGCCGGTCGGGGTTGGGCTTCAGTCCTGGAACGGCAGCGAGCAGGTGCTCGCGAAGGCTATTGGGCTTGTCCATGGTTCACCTGGTGCTGATAAACGAGGTCGACTTGGGCTGCGCACTCGGCCCAGGCCAGCTCAGTTCGTTCTTGGTCAGTCAGTAGCTGGCCGTTGCTGGTCGGGCTTGTCGCCTGCAAGGTGCAAGGCACCACTACCGGACAACCACTCACGGTAAGCGTCGGCGCCGATGATGGCCGGTCTTTCGCGCAGCCGGCGAGCAGCATCAGGCAGAGGGCGATCAGCCCACTCCTGCAGTTCCTTGATTTCATGCTTGAGGTCCTCGATCTGGCGCTCGCGCTGTGCCATGCCTGTGCGCAGCTCGCCCTGGAGCATGAGCAGCTTGGCCTGGCCGTCACGAATGGTCGTCAGGGTGGCTATCAGTTCGTTGGTGTTGGCGAGGTTGCGCTCTGCCATGCCCTGGGCGGTTGCGAGCTGCTCCTCCAGGCGCTTGGCCTTCGCATCACTGGCATCGAGATATTGGTTGACTCCCCAAATCGCCAGGGTGAGGACCAGGGGTATCACAATGGCGCCGGCGAGCAGGAATGGGGCAGGGCGCAGGTCAATCATTTCCGGTACCAGCCGAGCGCGTTCATGTCGGACTCGTTTAGTTGCTGCAGGTCGCCAATGACGACTACGCAGGGCGACGCCTTCATCTGCTGCAACGCCTTGCGCAGATCTTCGATCTGGTCCTGGTCGAAGTAGTCCGGGAGGACCAGGACATCGTTCGGCTGGATCCGGTGCACAGCGAGGCTGTCCAACAGCTCTTTATTGCTCATGCTGCCCCCTGAGCGAGTGCGCGGTCCTGGTGGCGCTCGAAGGAACGCTCAAGCTTCACGTCGTACAGGTTTCGCTGGTAGTTGGGACCGTTGTAGAGCTTGGCAACGGTGGCCCACTTCAAGGCCTTCAGCGCCTTGTGCAGCGCCGGATCGGTCTCTATGAACCGAACGAAGGCCTCCAGGTGCTCGGCTTCGTTGCGATTCATGGCCGACACGAAGTCGCGGACGCTGGTATAGCCGAGCCGTTCCCAGTGGTAGCCCATGACTTGGAAACCGCCCCAGCTGGCTGACTCCAGAGCCGCTATGTCGTTCAGCTGTAGGGCCTGAGCGAGGCGCTGATGCTCAGCGCTCCCGCCGATGTAACCGCCAGCTTTCGGGTTGACCAGGTTGGGCACCTGCTTGGCCAGCTGCTCGGCGCGCTGGTGCAGCTGCTCCTGGTCATCACCGGGTGAGCGAACCAATTGCAAGCGGTCAAACATGACGTGACGCTCGAAGAGGATCACCGGCTTGCCGTTATCCAGGAAGCCGCGGCCATTCGATTCGACCTCATTCAGGGCATACACAGCCGCGATTGGCACGCCGAGACGGGCAGAGGCCTGGACCAGATCGGAATGTCTGAGGAGCTTACTGGTGTCCAGGCCTTGCAAGCTGGTCATGGTCTTCGGACCGGCGGCGCCGTCGGAAACGAGCCCGACTTTCTCCTGGTAGGCCCGGACGGCAGCCTCGGTGGCATCGCCAAAGGCACCGTCAGTTTCCAGCTTGGCGCCCTTGGTATTGAGCAGGCGTTGCAGCTCGCGAACCGCTTGGGAGCGGTCGCCATGTCGAAGAGTGGTCATGCTGTTCCCTCTTTGCGGGTGAAGAACTTCTTCGCGGTTGCACGGGTGAACTCGACGCCCAGTAGGCCAATGACGCCCCCGAAGAACGGGGCTGCGCTGATTGGGATGCCGATCAGCGACAAGCCGTGGCTGGCCGATAGCGCCAATGCGCCACAGAGCGGGGCTTCGACGGCCATGCGGCGGATCCCGCCCCCGCCGTAGATCACCCGCAGGGCGGCAATAACGATGGCCAGGCCGCCGGCATACAGGGCGGGCCAGTTGTGTTCCAGCCAGGCTGCGAGCCAGGTCCAGGTTTCGGGGCGGTCAGGCATGTGTGTCCTTCCATGGTTGGTGGTTGAGGCGCGCAGTCAGTCCCACAGCTGCACCATCTGGCGGTCAGGGGCTGCCGTTTGCTGTTCGGGCATGTTGATGAGGAGGCCGATCGGGAGCACCGGCCCGTGGCCGGCCAGGCCGGGGTTGGCTTCGAGTACGGCCTCGACCACGCCAGCGGTGCGGCCGTAGTGACGCCAACAGACGGCGTCGACGGTTTCGTTTTGCCGTGTACGCAGTTGATCGGCCATTAGTCGCTGCTCTCAGGTGAGCCCAGGGCGTCCACGTCCTCTGGGTAAACCCATGGGCCGTTGTCGCTGACTATCGCACCAGGTGACGCTCCTGTTTCTGGGTTGCGGCAAACAGCCAGGCCCAGCGGATGCATGATTTCCCGGTTGATGCGGGCCAGCAGCCCGCGCTGGGAGATCTCGTTCCAGCCGATGGTTTCCAGTTTGTTCATCACAGCAACTCCACAGTAGTGCGTGAGCTGCCCAGGAAGTCACGGACGGCCCAGCGCTGGTCGCGGCGGTAGTCATCGATCGTCGGCGCCGACTCGTCGGCTTTCTTGCCTCCGCTGGCTGCTGTGTCATAGCCGCGGTACCGCTCGCAGACTTCGGCGCCAGCAGCGCATTCGACGGCACGCACGTAGAGGTGCACACGCTCAACGTTGGTGAGGCGGTCGTCATCTGGAACACCGGCCAGGGCGGTGAAACCCTCGGCTTGCCGGGCTACTCGCCACTTGGCCAGATCCCGATTGATGCTGATGATCGCCGCGACAACGGCAGTTTCGAGGCGGGCAGGGGTGACGCTGGAGTCGATGCGCAGGGTTTCCCGCAGCTTGTCCAGGTCAATAGACGGCCAGAAGGGGTGGCTGTTGATGTGGGTTCCCGGTACCGATTCGCTCGTCACCTGGCCGCCGGCAATGAATCCGCTCATGGTCGCGCTCTGAATAGGTCGGCGGTGGTCGGGACTTCACAGCTGAGCCAATGGCCGCTGATCCGCCCCGAGCCGCCGGGTTGCGTGGGACGCTCGGTTAGCTGGCGGGGCCAGCGAGTTTCTTGAGGAGACGCTCAGCGCTCTCCAGTTCTTTCTTGCCGCCGCAATGGGCGTCCTGCTCGATCGCACGCTTGAGCAGGTCGATGCCGCGTTGCAGTTGTCCTGGTTGGCCGGGGTTCCTTGGATCCAGGCCCTGCAGCGTTGCCCGGGCCAGTGCCAGTTTGAGCTTGGCGCTGACCTCATCTGGCATGTCCTGATCTTTCGTGAGCTCAGCGGTTCGCAACAGGGTCTCGATTGGGAACGGCTTGTCCGCTTTCTGGGCCTTGAGGGCGTTTTCAGCGATCTCTTCGGCGATCAGGCAGCCGCTGGTGCGATCAAAGCGGTTGGCCATCTTCAGGCCATGCTCCAGGACATAGGCCGCTACATCGAGGCCCGCTTCCCAGTCGCCGGCGTCGAAGCGCCACAGCATGATGGTGGTAACCACATCATCTTGAGCACCGCGGCCCGACGCTAACACGCCGTCGATATAGGGCTTGTACTCGCCAATCAGCTGCGCCTTCAGCAGACACTTGCTCTGAATCGATTGGATCTGCCGCAGTCGCAGCTGATCCTGCTGCAGCTTGGCGAGCATCAACTCGTATTGATTGAGCCCTTCCATCAGGGCAGCCGGCGCTGCGCTGGCCGCTTCCTTGGCGGCTCGCTTACGCAGCTGGTTTTGTTGCGAGAGGGTCAGTCCCATGGGTTACGCCTCGGTCGGGGCCGGGTAGGTCAGGGCTTCGATGTTCTCCACCAGGGCAACAGCGCCGAAGTCTTCGATGACGTAGGCGTCGTTGCTGGACTGGTAGTCGGCGATTCGATCGAACTCGGGCTCGTCCTTGAGGTGACGGCGGCGTGCGCCTTCCTGCCAGTAAATGGACAGGTTTTTCAGGAAGGTGACCAGCACGGTACCGGCGGGGAGGAATGGAGCATCGACGACCGGCAAGCCGCCGAGACGGGCGCGGCTGACGATTTCCTGTGCCGCGTTTTCTTCCTGGTTGGAGGCAGAGCCTTTCTCAACGGCCTTGAGGAGCTTGTCGTGCATCAGGTCGCGACTGACCAAGACAACCAGGTCAGGGCGAGAGCGATGCCACGGGTCGAGCATCTGGATCGCGTCAAACACCACACCGTCGAGGGTCTGATAGTCGCCGCTGATCTCGGTATCGACGCCAGCCACCTTGACGACCTTGGTTGCACCCACGCGGATCTTGCCTTCGACCGCGCCTTCGTCCAGGACGCGATCGGTCGCGCCTTCACGGATCTTCTGCAGCCAGCCCTTGTTTACGTCCTGCAGCAGCGGGTTGGCAGCGCGGTCGGTCGCAACAGCAACGGAAGTGCCGTTGAAGCCGATCATGATGCGGTCAAGCGCCTGGCGCTCGACGATGGCATTGGTCAGCAGTACCTGGAACTCAGGGAACTTGGCCCAGGCATCGAGCAATGCGTAAGGGAACGAAGTGTCGAAGTTGGTTTGTACGCAGTTGTAGCTGTCCTTGGACATTTCGGCGACGTTGGCCGGATTGCGGCGGTTACCCGCCCCGGTGTTGGTGCGGCTGGCCACAGGACCATTTACGCCTGCGAGCAGAGCTTCGCCTTGCTGCTCGTCTACGCCGATCACGTTGATCGCTTTCAGGAAGGCCGACGATTCCTGGGTGGCCTTTTCCAGGGCCTGCTGCACGGTGGGGGCAACGTTAAATTTTTCGGTGGCACTGGCCACTCCGTTGACCAGCGCAATCTGCGCGGCCAGGGCGGTAAAGACGATACGAGTTGCGTTACGCATTGTGTGTTCTCCGGGTATTCAGGCTGTGTGAGATCAGAACTGGGTCAGCACTTTGCCGTCGCCACCGGTGGCCGGTGGACGGTGCTTTTGGTTGTGGTCTTCGGTATCGCCGAGGCGTTTGACCAGGTCGTTAAAGTCGGCGGTCAGCTTGGTGACCTTCTCGACCAGGTCAGTGCGAGCGGCCACCTCCTCGGTGAACGCTTCGCCCTGTTCCTTGGCGTGCGTGGCCAGAGCCTCGATGGCCTCAGTCAGCTCGGAGAACTGGGCGTCATCCTTGACAGCTTTTTCCTTGCTCTTGCCGAGGGCTTCCATCACCCGTGAGAACAGGCCGGCGACCTTGCTCTCGCTGTCGGTGATTTCCTCGAATTCAAGCGCTATTTCGATGGCCTCGGAGAACAGGTTGTCCGGGTCATTTTTTCGCGCTTTGAGTGGGTTGGCGTCGGGATGCTGGGCGCTGAAGGTAAGCATCTCAGTGCCCAGGCTTGCCGGGGTGTCAGTTACGGCGATGCCGTCCAGGTAGGCGCGGCCGGTGTCTGCGAACTTCGGGCGGATCTCGATGCTGGTGAAGATTTTCTGACGGGCCTTGTTCAGGGCGATCAGGTCGGCGGTAGGCTCGATCTGGGCGAACAGGGCCAGCTTCTTCTTGCCGGCGATCTCGACTTCCTCGGTTTTCAGTGCCACGACGTCGCCGTAGGCCTTGAACGGGCCGTCTGGCAGCACGCTGCGGAAGTGTTCGAGCCAGACGCGAGCGCCGTAGGTGTTGGGGTTGTAGGTTTCGGCAGCGTCCACCAGCCACTGGCGCTCGATGGTGCGGCCGTCAGTGGTTGCGCCTTCAACGGCGACGCGGAAGAACTTGCTGCGGAATTTCTTGCTTGCTGCCATGCGGGCTGTCCTCAGTGCGGTGGCGTTGTGCCTTGCGATGAGGGCATGGTCCGCAGCGGGCTGCTATACGGCAACGCGCTGCACTTGTAGGCCTGCGGGCTACAGGGGGCGCCTGTGGGTGAATACGCGCGCGAGCGGCAGCATCGGCGCCATGAACACTACCACCCAACCCACGACCGATCCGCGCCGCCAAGCCAAGTTCATGTACTGGACTGGGTGGCGCATCACCGATATCGCCGATTATCTCGACGAGAAGGAGAAGACCGTCCACAGCTGGAAGGCCCGAGATGAATGGGATCGGGCCGACAACGTCGAGCGTATTGGCGGCGCCCTGGAAGCGCGGCTGGTGCAGCTGATCCTGAAAGACGGCAAGACCAGCGGCGACTTCAAAGAAATCGACCTTCTGCATCGGCAGCTGGAGCGGCAGGCACGCATTCAGCGGTATCAGGGGGGCGGTACCGAAACCGACTTAAACCCGAACATCGCCAAGCGCAACGAAGGGCCGAAGAAGCAGGCCAAGCGCAACGAACTGGATGAGGAGCAGATCGAGAAACTGGTCGACGCCTTCCGCGACAGCTGTTTCGACTACCAGCTCGACTGGTACCGTGCTGGCAATCAGCGCACCCGGATGATCCTCAAAAGCCGGCAGATCGGCGCAACGTTCTATTTCGCGCGGGAAGCGCTGATCGACGCCATCACCACAGGTCGTAACCAGATTTTCCTGTCGGCCAGCAAGGCCCAGGCGCACCAGTTCAAAACGTACATGCAAGCCTTCCTCAATGAGGTGCTGGGCATCAAGCTGACCGGCGACCCCATCGTGCTCTGGAACAACGCCGAGCTGCATTTCCTGGGTACGAACTTCCGCACCGCCCAGGGTCGGTCCGGCAATTTCTACTTCGACGAGTTCTTCTGGGTGCACGGCTTCGCCGAGATCAACAAAGTGGCCTCGGGCATGGCGCTGCACAAGAAGTGGCGTAAAACATATTTTTCGACGCCAAGCAGCATGGCGCATCCGGCCTACACCTGGTGGACCGGCGAACGGATCAACAAGGGTAAACCTACCGCGCAGCACATCCAGCTGGATGTGACCCACGAGGCCCTGCAGCAGGGGCGGCTGTGCGAGGACAAGATCTGGCGGCAGATCGTCACGATCATGGACGCCGAAGCCAGGGGCTGCGACCTGTTCGACCTGGATGAGCTGCGACTTGAGTACGATGCCGCAGCGTTTCAGAACCTGCTCATGTGCCAGTTCGTGGATGACGGCGCGAGTATTTTCCCGCTCAGCATGCTGCAGCCCTGCATGGTGGAAAGTTGGGACTGGCCCGGATACAGCCCGTTCGCTGCTAGGCCATACGGAGAGCGACCGGTATGGGTTGGGTACGACCCGGCGGAAACCGGAGACTCCGCCGGCCTGGTGGTGCTCGCGCCTCCGTTGGTGCCGGGCGGGAAGTTCTTCCTGTTGGAGAAGCACCAGTTCCGCGGGATGGACTTCAACTCGCAGGCCGAGACGATCCGCCAGATCACCAGGCGCTACAACGTGGCCTACATCGGTATCGACACAACGGGTATGGGCAGCGCCGTGGCCCAGCTGGTGCGCCAGTTCTTCCCAGCGCTTCGCACCTTCGCCTACAACCCAGAGGTCAAAACCCGTTTGGTGATGAAGGCGTGGGACGTCATCAGCAAGGGCCGGCTGGAGTTCGATGCCGGCGCGACAGATGTGGCGCAGTCCCTCATGGCTATCCGCAAAACCATCACACCTGGTGGCCGCCAATTCACTTACACCGCAGGCCGTAACGAAGCCACTGGCCACGCCGACTTGGCCTGGGCACTGTTCCACGCGCTGCACAACGAGCCGCTCGAAGGGCAGACCGCTACCAACACACGCATCATGGAGATCTTCTGATGAGCAACATCGATCTGTCCGGCGCCGCGCCGGCGCCGGCTGGTGAGCTGCTCGCCAGCCCCAATGCCCGAGCCGAAGCCTTCACCTTTGGCGATCCGGTACCGGTCCTGGACGGGCGCGAGATCCTGGATTACCTGGAGTGCTACCTCAACGGTAGATGGTATGAGCCACCTGTCTCGCTGGAAGGCCTGGCCCGCTCGTCGAAAGCCAGCGTTTATCTGCAGTCTGGGCTGATCTTCAAGCGCAACGCCCTGGCCCGGACCTTCATTCCCCACAAGCTGCTGAGCCGGCAGGCTTTCGAGCAGATCATCATGGACCTGGGGTGGTCGGGCAATCTGTACCTGGAGAAGCGCGACAACATGCTCGGCCGGGCGATTGGGCTTCTACCTTGCCTGGCGAAGTACATGCGCCGAGGTGCGGATCTGGAAACCTACTACCAGGTGCGCGGCTGGCGTGATGAGCACGAGTTCAGGGCTGGCAGCATCTGCCATCTACGGGTGGCCGACATCAACCAGGAGGTGTACGGCCTGCCGGAATGGTTGCCAGCGCTGCAGGCCGCGCTGCTCAACGAGGCGGCAACGCTTTTCCGCCGCAAGTACTACCAGAACGGTAGCCACGCGGGTTTCATCTTGTACATGACCGACGCTGCCCAGAATGAAGACTTTGTCGACGACCTGCGCACGGCGATGAAGAGCAGCAAGGGGCCGGGCAATTTCCGCAACCTGTTCATGTACGCGCCCAACGGCAAGAAAGACGGCATCCAGCTCATCCCGATCAGTGAGGTGGCGGCGAAGGACGACTTCGGCGCGATCAAGAACATCAGCCGCGACGATCAACTGGCCATGCTGCGGATCCCGCCGCAGTTGATGGGCGTTGTACCTCAGAACTCTGGCGGCTTTGGTTCGGTGCGTGAGGCGACCCAGGTGTGGGCGGTGAACGAGCTGGAACCCGAGCAGGCCAGGCTGCTGCAGATCAACGAATGGCTAGGGGAAGAGGTAATCCGGTTCAACCCATATGAGTTGCCAGCGAACAGTGCAAGCTGAGCAACACCCGAAACAGAAAAGCCGCGCATTGAGGCGGCTTTTTCGGTCTGGTTGTGAATGAATTCGAGGCGAACGGTCAGAGACCGATGGGTTTCTTGCCAAGTGATCGCCACCTCCACCGCTGAAATCTTCCGGGGTCAGCGTAAACCTTTCCACCAGCTATACGCACATAGCAACCGCAACGGCCGCGGATTTTTTGCTCGTACGCGAGCCTAGTCGTCATGTCCAGATCGAGCTGAAGAACCAGCTCAGATCGTGCGTCGATCTGCTTCGGCAAATCATCATTAAAACCCAGATCCTCAGCCCACTTGGTAAGGCTGCCATCCGCTTCAACCAGACCGATGGTGGTGATCTCGATCGCATGCGGACTGAGGTTTCTGATCACGATCGTGCTGTCCCGTGGATCATCACCTAGCCGCACCTTCACGACTGTCCGTCCTCTCCAGAGCGCCCAGATTGAGAGTACGAGTCCGGCATATGCCGGAATTCGGACACCTCAGTCAGCGTCCTCGAACAGCTTCGCTAGCCACTCCATTAATTCTCTCCTGAATTCTGGCCGCCTCTTCCTGGGTGATCAGGTTGCCGATTATTCCCCAAGTACCGACACTATGCCGGGGCCTAGTCGTACAAGTCTTCGCCAAATGAAGCATCCACATCGGCATCAGCCTCGGCAATCATTACTTTGTGCTCCAGCTGCCCGAACTCCTTCGCGCTGAGCACGCCCAGGTGGCGAAGAGTTTCAATAGCTCCTCTCGCGTAACCGGCAGCGTGAAATGCCCCGAAACCGCGATCAGTGTTTGAGATAGAAAGTCGCGCATCCTCCAGCACGGACTCAAGCCTCTCTGCGTCTATTCGTTTCCCATGAATATCGGGCATGTTTTTGACTCCTACAATAGTTGCTTAGTCCGCGCGATCAGGGCTGAGATCGGGGGGCATCAATTCAGCCTTACTCCGGTTGCGCTGCTGATCAACAGTATCATTCATGTGGCAGTGAGTGGCTTGGCGAAGAAGTTGTATGCTTCTCACTTTTCGAATTATCTTGCTTTGCAAAAAGTTAAGTTTGGGGTTGGCGGGATCTCCCCCGGCTTGATGTTTGTTTAGTGGTATTCTCGGCCGAATGAAAATTCATCGCGAATTGGCTGGCTGATGCTGGACAAACTACTAGAGTTTAGTAAGGCTCTAATGTTTTTCAGGTTTGCTATAGTTATGGCCTCTATGTGTGCCCAGCCTGCGCATGTGACTACAGAGTTATCTAAGAAAACATACTCAAATCCGTCTATTTCGAGGCGCAGCGGTTTGCCGTGATGTACTCCATTTGCGTGGAGGGAGTTGCGAATGTACGTAAGAGCTGAGAGGCAGTTAAGGAAGTGTTCTGTATTTTCAGTTCCGCATTTCGCTAAAAGTTTTTTTGCGCTCTCATGAAAAATGTTGTTGTTATCTTCATCTAGTGATTTGAGTAGGTTTTTGAATAGGCTGTCAATCTTGAAGTGAATAGATACTATCAGAGTATTTTTGAAATAGGTTTCAATGGTTTCATGGGCATTTTTTGCCGTTTGGTTGCTTTCGACCAGCTTGCAGTATTCTAGCTCCCAGTTCTCTGGGGACTCTTCTTGAAGCTTTATCTTTGAGTTGTTACTTAGGGAGAGTGTATGTGCGCAGGCAAGTAGGTCTAGCTTGATTCCAACAAGTGCGACAAGGCGCGCGTCTTGGCTGTCAAATGGTACTTTGGAGTTGCTGATTACTTCTTCGTATATCTCTTGAGTGTCTTCTGCGAGGCTAAATATTTTATCTGCTAGATGTTTTACACTTAGAGTTTTCATAAAAATTCCATTTCTTGGATGATTTGATTGATCAATCTTTCTTGCTTGTGTTTTGGCGGGATTGGAACATTTGGGCATACCATTCTCACGCCAGTTGCCGCTTCGGCTGCTGAGTATTGAAGCGCAACAACAAGCTTCGAATATCCACGACCTGCAGCCTGGTGGAGAACCAATACTTCCCATCTTCTCCGGTTATCACTCGTACCGGCAGCGCTCCAAACTCAAACAGCACGGGCATTGTCATCAACGCGTTCCTTACGATGTTTCTTCTAGGGTAGAGCTTTACGCTGAGCAGTTTGCCCAGCCGGACTGCGGTCGGCAAGTCGCCCTACACCTGGCGCGCGCAATCGTCCCCCCGCCACGCCTGCGGGCTAAACGTGTCGAAATTTCTGCGCCCCTGCAGCCAGGTCCAAGCCGCCCTGTATCTGGGCTTTGGCAGGGTATGGGCTACATGGGGGGTCTGCGAATCCCTGCAGCGTGGGTGATTTCTGCGGCACCTGCCTGGATGGCATGGTGCAGTTGGGGCATTTCTGAGTTGGCGTCTCAAAAATCGGTAATTTCGGTAATCACCCCTTAGCGAATACGCCTCAGGCCACGGAATCCGTGGCTTGTAGCGATTACCAAAAAAGGTAAGTAGTGGTAAGTCAAAAGGTAATTTTTTTCTAAGTCACTGATTTTATTGGGTTTGACTATTCCCCGGTCCAGCCAGAGGTTTGGGTAATTCGATTACCTACTGATTACTAAAAAATTACCTTTAAATAATTCGCTTAACATGTTGATTTTAAAGGGCTTCGTGGCTGATAAAAAATTCGATTACCAAAATTACCTTTTTTTGAGGGGTCAACATTAAATGGAAAATTCCCTTAGGAGGAGGGGTGGCAGGGTGACGTCCACAAAAGATCTGGGAATACTCTGGGAACACAAATGCGTACTCACCCACTCTCTACCTCACGTAAATCGAGGCCTCCAGCCACGCCCACGCCATTATGTTGAGTTCGAATCTCTACGCTTCCGCCATCTTCAAAGCCCTGATTATTCAGGGCTTTTTGCGTTTCTGGGGTGTAGAAAAGCCCCTTTGGAACCTGCCTAAATACCCAAGTGTTCCATAACTATTATGGATGTGTTCCAAAACTCCTCCTATTTTGAAGGCTTCGCGATGGCGCCTACGCGCCTGTAAACACGCTCTGTGATGTCGCTTTTGGTGTGCCCCAATAGCAGGCTGGCGTCCTCAATATCCTTGATTTCGGATGCTGCCTTCGGGCGGATATCGCGGAACTGGAACTGCGTGATCCGAGACGCCAGGAGACTGTCGCCTTCCTACAAGGCTGCCGATCTGGCCAGCGCCCGAGCCTCGTCCCAGCGGTTACGCAGCATCGGCGCAGACATGCGCTTGCCTCGCTCGCTGACAATCAGGTAGCTGGAACTGTGCTCCTGGTTCCGTGCGGCCATCTGCTTGATCAGCTTGCCCAGGCTGTTATCTATTCCGTCCACCGAGAGCATGATGCGCAGCTTCTTGTGTGTCTTGTTCTGCTGCACAACCAGATAACCGCCCTCGATATCGTCCCTTCTCATCACCAGTACGTCCGCAGGACGCTGGCCCGTCAGATACGCCAAGTCCATGGCGTCTTTCAGTTCCGGTACTGCTTTCTTGTAGACCGCATCCCATACCGCGTCATTGGCATAGAAGTTCCGAGGCGTCTCCTTGTTTTTGCGAACACCCTGGCAGGGGTTCTCTTTTGCGGTAAGCCCCCACTCCCTGGCCATATTGAATACGTGGGAGAGGGTTGCAATCTCGCGATTTGCCCGTACCTTCGCCGACCAGGCATCGCGGTACTGCGCAATCACTGCTGGTGTAAGCGTATCGATTGGCGCGCTATCGAACACAGGTCGCAACTGTCGCAGCTCCGAGAGATTGTCCTTCTGCGTGCGCGCCCCTTGCTACCACCGCAGAATGGGTAGGGCAGTCCTACGGCCATGTCGGTGTTGCTGGTCGGTTTTCTGTGGGCATGGGGGTACCTCGTCGGGTTGGAGTAATTCCGTGGCGTTGGAGTTGGCTACGCTTAACGTATTGCAGAGAGGTGCGCGTTATGAGCGGGCGTGACAATAAAGAGACACTAATGTCGGGCTGTGCGGGTTGTGGGGAGGCAATGGACTTCGACCCCGATGACCCAAGGCCTGAGTTTGAGTTCCAGTGTGAGCACTGCCAGAAGATCAATATCGTAATCTGGGGAGTAGGTGAGCCGTCCCACTGGTATACGGAAATCAAGCCAGATAACAGTGCCGATGCTTCGGCGCAATAGGTGTGGGTGGTTATGCTTCGGCGCGCGCGCCTGTACTCCATCCGCCGAGGTCGGCGAACAGGTCGATTGCTGTGGGCAGGGGGATACCTCGTTGGTAGCTATACTTCACAATTCAAGGGGAGGTTTTGGCTATGACAGTTTACGCGGTGACTGCAGCTAGATATGACGAAGACAGAAGGCTGGTTGCGCTTCAGGGGCAAGAAACGCACGGTTATGTAGCTAACACTCTGCCGGGATCCGCAGCCCCAAGAAAATTTGATGTGCAGGAGGTGTTGTGCCTAATAGACGGTGGCGACTCGTTCATCCTGACCTTTGGTCCATTCGATAAACGCCTCTCTGGGGGCCAGATTGTTCCTGATGGTCGTGGGTCACTGGTAGAGGAGCAGGGCGAGGCAGGCAAACGGATTTCCGATCTGCCCTCGTTCTGAGAGAGTTAATGGTTGCTAGCTAAACCGCTTTGGGTGGTACTTCGGGCTGAAAGCCCATCCAACCAACCTTCGGTGCCTTGGTCTTCTTGTTGATCACCGGCTGGCCTTTGGCGTCGTTGATCTCACACTTAGCCCTGATTCGCAGATCGCGGTGCCGGGGTGCCTTTTACCACTCGCTCCCGGTATTTTTGCTCGTAGTGATCGGCTCCTGGGTCTTGATAATTCATGCCGAAACGCATGGCGTTGTAGAACAGGATGGCGATCTTTCACGCGGTAGCCATGACTGCCTTGGCTTTGCCGATTCGAGCAGCGAGACGTCGATAGAACGCTCTCAATGCCGTTCTTCTTGAGGTTTGCTGAAGCGCTTTATCCAGGCATAGAGGTTATGAGCCGACACGAAACTAGGGGCGATTCAGATGGGGGTATTGACCAGGACCTAAAGAAAAGAAAGACCTGCGAGCAGGCCTGTGGTGGCCTGCTGCAATAACGTTCAGGAGTAGCGAGAGCAATAGTAATTTTCTGGTTGTTTTTATAGGTTTCAGGTTACTACTCTCTTTAGATCGCTTTATTCTTCAGATGCACTTCGGCAGCTCTCACAGCGCCATCCTTTATAAGGCTCGGATTTCTCAAGAGCTGTAACCAATTCACGACCGCCTATAGTATTCTGGCAGTTGTTATGTTTTTCATTTGGTTTTTTCATGCCCTCGCATTTTTTTTGCAGGAAGGGGCTTACCACTGCCTGTTGCTTTGACGAAAGCGCTCTAAATCCCTTGTCGACAGCTAGCTGAGCGTAGCTTTGTACGCTCGGCTTTTCATCTTGAAATGCGTTCTGCGCGATAAGGGCCGAGAAAATCTCTCGCTCGATAGTCATTTGTTAATCCTTATTCAACCAACAAATTTGCTCATGTAGTTTCTTGTGCTGAGCAATGCGAAAGCATACGTTACCATTGGGTGGGGCTTTAATGAACTGGGTTTCCATCCAGCTATAAAAGGCAAGGTTTCTCATTCTTGGTCGGTAAATATTGGTTTCTTGATGTTTAGAATATTTCAAGAGGCCTTTGTTACAATTTATTTCTTATTCGGTGAGGCGGGGGAATCTCACTTCGCACTTTAGTGGGGTAGTGCGTCGAGCGAAATCTCCCATACTTCGTGATTAATTTAAGAGTGACGATGCTCTTTATGGGTTTCTAACATTTATAAGAAATGCATAGTATTGTTGGTTCTGCTATTTCCTTTCGCGGACCGTCGACCAAATTCGCCCGGTTGGTACTGTGTGCGCGGCGACCTATACTGCCCTGACCCAATCAACAGGGAGCTGAATCATGGATGACCTGGACGAAAAGATGGTCACCGGTGAGCCGTTGATACAGCAGACGATGGATGCAATGCGCCGGTACCACGAAGCTCGTGACTCCTTGACAGCTGCTGAAGAGGTTGAGCGCTTGCGACTTGAGGCTGAATCGCTAATGGAAGCCTTGCAGGAGTATCAGCGCCGGTCACTCGGCGACCCAGCTCAGACTCGCCACTGAATGTGCCACCCGTGAAATACATGCTCTTCGTCCCGGCCGGCTTGACGCCGTGTTGGCGGATTCCCCTTGCACGAACCGCCTTCGCCCTAAATAATGCGATCAATTACCATTTGCATATTTAGTGGCCACCTATGTCCGCACTCGAGCCCTTGGCACTCCACCAGCTTTACTCCGAACACAATGGTTGGCTGAAAGGCTGGCTGCGCAGTCGCTTGGGCAATTCGGCCGATGCTGCGGATTTGGCGCAGGACACGTTCGTGCGGGTCATGACGGCGCGAAATGCCGCCCCGATTCGAGAGCCGCGGGGTTACTTGAGTTCAATTGCGCGCTCTCTGTTGATCGACAAGTCACGGCGACGGGCGATTGAACAGGCGTATCTGTTCGCCTTGGCGCAGAAGCCTGAACCGGTCGAGGTATCACCTGAGGTGCGTTTGTCCATTCTCGAGATGTTAGTGACGGTCGACAGCCTGCTGGATGAGTTGGGCAAGCGCACCCGGGAGATTTTTCTGTCAGTACAGCTGGAGGGGCAGACCTATGTGGCCGTCGCCGAACGTCTCGGGGTCTCGGTCACCACGGTGAAGAATCATCTGGTGCGGGCCATGACCGAGTGCCTGCTGCTGGCTGACAGCCGGTGACTGCGATGCCGGATCGTCGGACTCTCGAGGCTGCTGCGACCTGGTATGTACAGCTCAACGATGGTGGGGTGGACGAGGCCTGCACCCAGGCGTGGCAGCAATGGTTGGAGGCGGACCCTTTGCACGTCGAGGCGTGGGCGCGGGTCGAGGCGTTCCAGCGACAGTGGGCAACAGTGCCCATGCATGCAGCTCGATCGAGCCTGGACGCAGCCCAGGCGCAGCGCCGAGAGGTGTTGAAGATCCTCAGCGTGCTACTGGCGGTCGGAGGGGGTACCTGGATGGTCGGCAAGCCGCTGGAGAACTACGGCCTGCTCGCTCAGCAGAGCACGGGGGCGCGCGAGCGTCGTTCGCTGCGTCTGGAAGATGGATCGCAGGTGGAACTCAACGCCAATACCGCGCTGGATGTGAGTTTCAACGGGCACCTTCGTCTTATCCGTCTATATCGTGGAGAGATTCTCGTGCAAACCGCCAGAGATCCCGGCCAGAGGCCCTTTGTCGTCGAAACCATGGGCGGGCGCATTCACGCGCTCGGGACGCGCTTCAGCGTGCGCCAAATGGCAGACCAGACCCGGGTCGGCGTGCTGCAGTCGGCGGTTGAGATCCGTCCTCGTCGCCATCCTGAGCGGGTGGCGCGCCTGGACGCCGGTCAGCAGGCGGCCTTCGATCATGATCGCGCCGACCCTTCGTACGCCTTGCCGGCGGACTCGACCGCCTGGGTCCAAGGCATGCTGAGTGTCAACGAATGGCAGCTCGGGGACTTCGTCGATGAGCTCGGGCGCTATCGTCCGGGTGTGCTGCGCTGCGCTGGGGCGGTCCGGGACCTGAGTATTTCCGGAGCATTTCGTATCGACGATACAGATGCGGTCCTGGAAAACCTGGCTAGGACGTTGCCGGTGAAGGTGCGGTACCTGACCCGTTACTGGGTCAGTATCGAGGCCGCCTGAACCGTCACTTGCAGAAAATATTCGGGGCGCCTTGCCGATTCAGATTCTCATCCGTCAATGACAAGAGCCGCGATGACAGCGGATTTCTGCCATGACAACGGAAGGATCATCCCATGCCCCAGCTTTGCCTCTCTCCCTCGATTTCATTGCCCCGCGCGGTACGCCTGGCGATGTTCGGTCTGACTATGGCGAGTGTGCCGGGGGTGGTGCTGATACCTGCAGCGGCTCAGGCCCAGAGTCGCATGGCCTATCACATTGCCGCAGGCCCGCTTGGTAGCGCGCTGACCCAGTTCGGCGTGCAGGCGGGTGTGACGATTTCCTTCGATCCGCGGCAGATACATGCGCTGACGACCCCGGGCCTTGACGGCGCCTACGGTGTTGATGAAGGGTTGGCGCTGCTGCTGTCCAATAGTGGCTTGCAGGCTCAGCGCCAGGCCAATGGTGGTTATCTGCTGGTCCAGGGCGGGGCCTCGGACGTGGTAGTACTCGGTACCACCAATGTCGACGGGCAATCCCTGGGCGCTACGACCGAGGGCTCCGGCTCCTACACCACGGGCTCGACCAATACCGCGACCAAGTTCGCCCTGAGCCTGCGGGAAACGCCGCAGTCGGTGACGGTGATCACTCGCAAGAAGATGGACGACCAGAACATCCAGAACCTGGACGATATCGCGCGCACGGCGACCGGTATCACCCTCACCAAGATCGGCGCTGACCGCTCTACCTATTACTCACGCGGTTTCGAGATCAGCGATCTGCAATATGACGGAATTCCGACCAATATCTCGGAAAACTACTCCATGGACGTCATGTCCACCTCGAATATGGCCGTCTATGACCGCGTCGAAGTCGTACGTGGGGCCAACGGTCTGATGCAGGGTACGGGTAACCCGTCGGCGGCGATCAACCTGGTGCGTAAACGACCGACCCAGGACTTTCGCTTGGGTGCGGAACTGGGTGCAGGCTCCTGGGACAACTATCGTAGCCAGGTGGATGTTTCCGGGCCATTGACCGCCACGGGCAATGTTCGCGGCCGTGCAGTGACCTACTACAACAACGCTAACAGCTACAAGGACGGCTCCGAGCGGGACAACCAATTGCTGTATCTGGTCGGCGAGGCGGATCTCACCGACTCCACCGTGCTGACGGTTGGCGCCACTATCCAGAAGGACAACCAGAACGGCTATGACTGGGGCGGCTTGAATACCCGCAGTGACGGCTCCTTCTATCCACTTTCGCGTTCCACCAACCTCAACGGCGAGTGGGCCCACTTGGATCGCGACAACTACACGCTGTTCGGCGATGTCACGCACAATTTCGACAACGAGTGGAAATTGACCCTGGCCATGAATGCGATTTGGTCGAACGCAGACTTCCTCTCCGCGTATCCGAACCGGGTATCGGGCGACAACTATCGCATGACTGTCTCCCAGGCCGATTACGAAGACACCCAGTTCGCGCTGGACCTCTATGCTACTGGCCCCTTCGAGCTGTTCGGGCGCAAGCACCAGTTGATGCTGGGGGCCAACAGTCGCCAGGACGAATTCGACGCTGTAATCAAGAGCGCCACCAACAACCCTACGATCGACATCACCGACTTTGATTACAGTGCTCTGCCCAACCCCATCCTAAGTCCTATTGGCTCTGACTATAACTACAAGCGCAAGGAGCGCGGTCTGTACGGTGCCTCCCGCTTCAGCCTCACTGATGACCTGAGCCTGATCCTCGGCACGCGGGTGAGTTGGTCGGACTACAAGGTGGCCAGCCCCTATACCAATGATCAGTACCGGGAGAATGGCCGGTTGGTGCCATACGCAGGGCTGGTACTGGACCTGGACAAGCACCACAGCTGGTATGCCAGCTACACCGAGATCTACAAGACACAGAGTTACTACGGTATCGGCAATACCTTGCTTGACCCGATCGAAGGCGAGAACTATGAAACTGGCATCAAGGGTGAGTACTTCGATGGCCGCCTGAACACCTCGCTGGCCATTTTCCAGACCAACTTGGAGAACATGCCCGAGGCACTGTCGGTTTCGCCCACCTGTGGCGTTACCGGTACGAGCAAGTGCTATGAAACCGGTGCGAAAGTGCGTAACCGCGGCTTTGAACTGGAGATTTCCGGTGAGCCATTGGAGAACTGGAACGTCAGCGCTGGCTACACCTATAGCGATCCCGAGTATGTGGCGGGCAGCAGCAAGGGCTCGGACTATTATCGAAAGATCCCGCGCCGCCTGCTCAAGGTGTCGACGGACTACCGCTTGTCCGGTGCCCTCGACCAATGGCGTGTGGGTGGTGATGTATATGCCCAGAGCCAAACCGTCGCCGATGTGACTGGCTACGATATCGAACAAGGTGGCTACGCCTTGCTCAACCTGCATGCCCATTATCAAATCAACCAACAGTTCAGCGTGCAGTACAACCTCAACAATGCCCTGGACAAGGTCTACTACCAGTCCTTGCCAACTTCAAACAACTTCGGTGGCTTGTACTTTGGTGACCCACGCAATTTTGCGGTCACGTTACGTTACCAATATTGATGCTAGGGCTCGGCCAGAAAAGGCGGTGAAAATCGGTTCCAAAACTCATAGGGTGCACCGTTGTAGAATGCGGCTTGTAGCGAGGCGACAATCCGAAAGTTTTGGAACCGAAGCGTGCCGCAAAGACCCACTGGGCGGGCATCTTCAGGCACGGAAGCGCGACCCCATCCTTTGGGGATCTTCGCGCCTGATGGACGAACACTGAGCTAAAGGCGCAATTACAGGTGGTAATCGCCCGCGGCCTCCGGCTGGTAAAGCACTTTCCTGATCCCGATCCGGCGGGTCCGGTCAGAAATTCGCCAGTCGATGGCGTCCCCCTCCTGGTAGCCCAGAATGGCGGCGCCGATGTCGGAACACACGGAATACTTCCCGGCGCTGCTGTCCGCGTCTTCAGGGTAGACCAGCGCCACTTCGATCTCTTCGTCGTCCAGCTGCAGCAAGGCCCGCGAGTTCATCGTGACGACATTGCGCGCCACCTGCTGCGGCTTGACGACAATGGCTCGCTCAAGCTCATGTTCGAGTTCAACCGCGGCCGGGCCTTGCTCGAGCGCGATTAGACTCTCGAGCCTGGCCTTGTCGATTTCAGTGATGTAGATCTCAGTGGAGTCGCTAGTGGCACCTTCACGCAAGAACCGCAGATAGCGCGCTGCCGTCATGGAAAATGACTTCAATGCCGGCGTTTCGCTCTCAAGCAGAAAGCCGCTGCGCAGAAAGGCTTTCAGCGAGCGCGCGTTGTCCGGGTGGATCTTGGCGATGAGCTTCTCGGCCCGCATGTCGAGGAAGGCCAGTTTCATGCCTTCGCGGATCGTACTGGCGCCAAGGTTACGGCCCCATTTGTCGCTGTCTCCGATGACCAGCACTATCTCGCAATTCGGGCCAGTCTTGATGAGACGAACAAAGCCCACGGGGGCGTCATGCCGGTCATAGGCCATGAAGAATCGGCCGCCCCGGTTGAATAGATGGGTCAGGATTGGCAATTGAGTCCGGTCGATGACTTGCTCGATGGAGCGGGAGACATGACGCGAATCGCTCAGATAGCAGGTGACGCGCTCATCCTCCAACCAATCCATCAACGTCAGCGCGTGTGCCCGAGTAATTTCAGGGCACAGCGAAATGAAAGGCTTGTTCATCTTCACCACACTTATTCGTAAAGGATGAAAGCCCTTCATGGCTATGGCCATGACGGTTCTTTCGGCAACCGGCTATTTTAAGATAAAACGCGCAGCCGAGGAACTCGTCACGGGGGTTTGACCCTCACCTCAGATTGAACGCTGGTTCACGCGCGTCATGAGCTGTTCGGCGCTTTCCTTGCGTTCCGAGTAGCGATCCACCAGAAAATCCTGGCGGTCGCGCAGCAGAAGGGTGAACTTCACCAGTTCCTCCATCACGTCGACCACTCGATCGTAGAACGCCGAGGGCTTCATCCGGCCAGCTTCGTCGAACTCCATATAGGCCTTTGGCACTGAGGATTGATTGGGGATGGTGAACATGCGCATCCAGCGACCCAGCACACGCAGCTGATTGACCACGTTGAAAGACTGCGATCCTCCGCAGACCTGCATCACCGCCAGAGTTTTGCCCTGTGTCGGGCGAATGGCACCGAGCGCAAGGGGTATCCAGTCGATCTGCGCCTTGAACACGGCTGACATCGCGCCATGCCGTTCGGGCGAGCACCAGACCTGACCTTCCGACCACAGCACCAGATCACGTAGTTCCTGCACCTTGGGATGATCCACTGGTACATCGTCGGGCAGTGGTAAACCGGAGGGGTTGAAGATGCGGGTTTCTGCGCCGAAGTGCTGCAGCAGACGTGCGGCTTCTTCGACCAGCAGACGGCTGAACGAGCGTTCGCGAGTCGAACCATAAAGCAGCAGAATGCGCGGCTTGTGATCGCCCGTGCGAGGCGGGATCTGTGCGTCGTCGAACAGGGAAAGGTCGAGGTTGGGCAAATGTTCTGACATATATCCTCCTGCTCAAAGAGCGCCTATCTGGTCCAACTCGCTTTTGAGTTCATCGCGGCTGAGCTTGTCGAAGGGTAGGGCGAGGAAGGCGTTGCAGCGTTGTTCGATGCGCGCCAGTGTGGCACGGAACGCAGCGTCAACCGCTGCTTCGTCACCCACCACATCGGATGGATCTTCCAGACCCCAGTGGGATTTCACGGCGGGGCCGAAATACACCGGGCAGCTTTCGCCGGCGGCCTTGTCGCACACGGTAATGACAATATCCGGCAGGTTGTTTTCAAAGACGTCATTACCCTTGCTGCTCAAGCCTTCGATGGAGATGCCGGCCTGCTGCAGTGTGGTCAGGCTGCGGGGCAGCACTTGTCCTTTGGGAATGCACCCGGAGCTCACCGCTTCGAAACCCTGTGGCGCCAGGTGATTGAGCATGGCTTCTGAAAGGATGCTGCGGCAGCTGTTGGCCGTGCACATGAATAGGACTCGCATGAATTACTCCGTGGCAAAGCGGCCGATAGAGGATTTCCGGACCGGGGTCGCAGCTGATTACATTGGCATGGGTCAGCAGCAGGCAGTATCGCGGACAGGGCGCCCGTCCATGTTCTGCAGGCGGGAAGCGTTGTTCTGTAGCCATTGCGCGTTGGCCAGCAATGTCACTTGCAGCATCTCGTGCACCCAGGCAGGAAGATCCGGATTGAGGCGGTAGTAAACCCACTGTCCCTGGCGGCGATCCAGCAGCAGGCCGCTGCTGCGCAGTTGGGCAAGGTGGCGACTGACCTTCGGCTGGCTGTCGTCGAGGGCACACATCAGTTCGCAAACGCAAAGCTCACCTTGGTTGGCAATCAGTAAGGTGGCGCGGGCGCGAGTTTCGTCGGCCAGGCTTTTGAATACTTCAGGAGGCGTGATCACGCTATGCGTCCTATGAATGTGGATAGTCGAATATACGGATATTCATATGTAATGGGCAAGTCGTTTGCGGGTGAACGACCACTTCTGGCCGAAAGGTGACTGTCGTGGCGCCCTGGCGTCGACATTCCTGGCGTTGTTCGACCCCTACAAGGTTTTCAAGCAGCGAGCATCGAGGTGGCTCCCCCTTTTTATCCAATCGCCCAGGCCTTCATGATGTTTTCTTTGAGCTTGAGGTAAATGAGAGGCGTACTTCCGGCCCACGTCGAGCCTCGGAAATCCTTGTTTATAAATGAGGCTTGAGCAAATTGGCCTACCCACTTTGGATTTAATTTTCCTCTGTGCGATAGGGGTAAGTGACTTGCATTTGTCATTCTGTTTGGATTGCCCGTCACTTTCGGATAAAACCCCATTTTTATATAAAATCCTTCGCTCCCGGTAAGCGGTGACAGCAGGGTGGTCCGCACATTCTGCTCATAGCCGAATTTCATCGCCGCGAAAACCAAAAGCTGCCCCAGCCCGACATATTGGTTTGGGTTATTTTTGGTGGGGTTGTTTTCATTGCCTTCGACGTACAGTGCGGAGATCAGCATGTAGTCGCTGCCGTCGGGCTCCCTGTAGATGGAGCAACGACCCGCCGCAACATCCTCGCGCCACTCGGTAGTCAATGAGAAATTCATTGCGGAGTGATCATGTTCAGGAGGGAACTCTTTGTCTTCGTTCAATACAAGCGTGAGGGGGGAGGCACGCTGGGGATATTTTTCAATGAAACGCATGGCAGTACCAAGTGGTTGGAGTTATTGAGCGTCGAGAAAACCATGCCAGACTTCCAGTGTCAGCAGTTACCGCTGGTTTACACCGGCAACCTACCTCCATTATCCAGGCGTTACAAATAGGTAACTAATACATCTCTTTGCAAGTCAGTCTCTTATCCTCCGGGAATGTTGTGCCCTTCGCTGTCGAGGGTCCAATTAACCCAGGGCTTCTTCGACCAGTTCGATCCAGTGCCGCACCGGCGTGCGACTGGCGCCGTCGAGGTGGGTTTGGCAGCCGATGTTGGCCGTGGCGATCACCGCCGGCTTGCCGCTTTCCAGAGCATCGAGCTTGTTGTCGCGCAGCTGCCTGGAAAGCACCGGCTGGGTCAACGAATAGGTCCCGGCCGAACCGCAGCACAGGTGGCTGTCGGGTACAGCGGTGAGCGCGAAACCGAGGCGAGTGAGCACGCCCTCTACCGCGCCGCCGAGCTTCTGTGCATGCTGCAGGGTGCAGGGGCAATGGAACGCCAGGCGCAGATCGGTGCGTACACCGAGTTGCTCCAGTGGTTCGGCGCCGAGCACCTCGACCAGGTCCTTGGCCAGGGTACTGACGCGCCGGGCCTTGTCGGCGTAGGCCAGGTCTTGCGCCAGCAGTTGGGCGTAGTCCTTGACGAAGGCACCGCAACCGCTGGCGGTTTGCACGATGGCTTCGGCGCCTTGTTCGATGGCGGGCCACCAGGCATCGATGTTCTGCCGCGCACGCTGCAAGCCTTGCTCATGGGCGTTCAGATGATAGTCCACCGCACCGCAGCAACCGACCTGCTGGATCGGCGTGACGCTGATTCCAAGGCGGTCGAGAACCCGCGCCGCGGCGGCATTGGTGTTGGGGGCAAGGCCTGGCTGCACGCAGCCCTCGAGCATCAGCACACGGCGCGCATGGCGGGGGGCCGGGCGTGGCTTGGCGGCAACGGACGTGCGCGGCAATTTGGCCTGCCAGTGGTCAGGCAACAGTGGACGGAACACCTGGCCGACCTGGATCAAGCCTTTGAATAGTGCGGCATGCGGCACCACGACACGCAGGCTGTCACGCATCGCGCGTTGCGCCAGCGGGCGGGGCACGGCGGCATCGACCACGGCGCGGCCGATATCCAGCAAGTTGTGGTACTGCACGCCCGATGGACAGGTGGATTCACAGTTGCGGCAGCTCAGACAGCGATCCAGGTGCAGTTGGGTCTTGGCGGTGACGTCGTTGCCCTCCAGCACTTGCTTGATCAGATAGATGCGCCCGCGCGGGCCGTCGAGTTCGTCGCCAATCAGTTGGTAGGTCGGGCAGGTGGCGTTGCAGAAACCGCAATGCACGCAGCTACGCAAGATGCGTTCGGCTTCCTCGGCGCGCGGCAGTTGCTTGGCGTATTCACTCAGATGGGTCTGCACGGCTACACCTCGGCATACAGGCGGCCAGGGTTGAAGATACCCTGGGGGTCGAGCTGGGATTTCAGCTGCCGGTGGTAGCGCAGCAGTGGCGGGGCCAGCGGATGGAACGGGCTGTCGCAGTGGCCGGCGGTGAAGCAGGTAGCGTGCCCGCCGACATCGGCGGCGATCTGGCGGATCTGCGCGGCATCGGCATCGGACTTCAACCAGCGCTGCGCGCCACCCCAGTCGATCAGTTGCTCCCCGGGCAGTACCAGCACGCTAGTATTGGTTGGAACCGACAAGCGCCACAGCGGGAGCGGGCTGGCGAAGAATTCCAGGCGTTGCTCACGCAGGTCGGCCCAGTACGCGCGCTCGATCAGTTCACCGCCGAGGTGCTCGCGGGCGGCCATCACCGAGCCTTCGCCCCCTTCCAGGCGCAGGTGCAAGGCCCGGCCATCATGACTGGCAGCGCTCAGTGGCAGGGGTTGCTGGCCCCACTCGGCGAGCTTGCGCAGGGCCATGGCGCTGTCCATCTCCAGGCGCAGGCTGAGGCACTGGCGCGGCTTGGGCAGCACTTTCAACGACACCTCGGTAATCACCCCCAGGCAGCCAAAGCTACCGGCCAGCAGGCGCGAAAGGTCGTAGCCGGCCACGTTCTTCATGACCTCGCCACCAAAGCGCAGGTGCTTGCCCGTGCCGGTGATCAAGCGGGTACCCAGCACCAGATCGCGAACCGCGCCGGACCAAGGTCGCCGCGGGCCTGAGAGGCCCGTAGCGAGCATCCCGCCGAGGGTCGCGGCATTGCCATGCAGCGCGGGCTCACAGGTGAGCATCTGCCCGGCTGCGTCCAGCAAGGCGTCCAGCTCGGCCAATGGCGTGCCGGCGCGGGCGGTGATCACCAACTCGGTCGGGTCATAGCTGACGATGCCGCGATGGGCCCGGGTATCGAGCACTTCGCCTTCAACGTTGCGTCCGAGAAACGCTTTGCTGTTGCCCCCCTGAATGCGCAGTGGCGTCGAGCGGTCGAGGGCGTGCTTGACGTGGTCGAGAAGTGCCGCACTGGCGTCGCAGTCATGCTGCATAACCATTAGAAACGCTCCAGGTCAGGGAAGGGCAGCTGGCCGTGATGGACGTGCACGGCACCGAATTCGGCGCAGCGGTGCAGGGTGGGTATGTTCTTGCCGGGGTTGAGCAGGCCGCTCGGATCGAAGGCTGCTTTCACCGCGTGGAACAGGGTCAGCTCATCGCTGTTGAATTGCACGCACATCTGGTTGATCTTCTCGCGGCCCACGCCGTGCTCGCCGGTGATGCTGCCGCCCACCTTGACGCAGAGCTCGAGGATCTTGCCGCCCAGCGCCTCGGCACGCTCCAGTTCGCCGGGCTGATTGGCGTCGAACAGAATCAAGGGATGCATGTTGCCGTCACCGGCATGGAACACGTTGGCCACACGCAGGCCGAATGCTTCGGACAGCTCGCGGATACCCCTGAGCACACCGGGCAGCTCGCGCCGCGGGATGGTGCCATCCATGCAGTAGTAGTCCGGCGAGATGCGTCCGACGGCCGGGAAGGCATTCTTGCGCCCGGCCCAGAACTTGACGCGCTCGACCTCGTCGCGGGCCATGCGCACCTCGGTGGCGCCGGCCTTGTCCAGTACCGTGCCGACACGCTCGCACTCGTCATGCACGTCGGCTTCCACCCCATCGAGTTCGCACAGCAGGATGGCCTCGGCTTCCACCGGGTAGCCGGCGTGAATAAAGTCTTCAGCGGCGCGAATCGCCAGGTTGTCCATCATCTCCAGGCCACCTGGAATGATGCCAGCGGCAATGATTTCACCCACCGCTCGCCCGGCTTTTTCCACGGAGTCGAAGCTTGCCAACAACACCTTGGCCACCTGCGGCTTGGGCAGCAGCTTGACCGTGACCTCGGTGATGATCCCAAGCATGCCTTCGGAGCCTGTGAACAAGGCGAGCAGGTCGAAGCCGGGCGAGTCCAGGGCATCGCTACCCAGGGTCATGCGCTCACCTTCGATGGTGAGAATGTCTACCTTGAGCAGGTTGTGTACGGTCAGGCCGTATTTCAGACAGTGCACGCCCCCGGCGTTCTCGGCGACGTTACCGCCGATCGAACAGGCTATCTGCGAGGATGGGTCCGGTGCGTAATACAGGCCGTAAGGCGCGGCTGCCTGGGATATCGCCAGGTTGCGTACGCCTGGCTGCACGCGGGCATAACGCCCCTCTGGGTTGATCTCGAGAATCTGCTTGAAGCGCGCCATTACCAGCAGGACGCCCTGGGTCACAGGCAATGCACCGCCCGACAGGCCCGTGCCGGCTCCCCGCGCCACCACTGGTACTTTGCGTTGATAACAGAGCTTGAGCAGTCGCTCCACGTGCTCGATGCGCTCGGGCAATACCACCAGCATCGGCGTGGTGGTGTAGGCAGAGAGCCCGTCGCATTCGTAGGGTTTGAGGTCTTCCTGAGCGTGCAGCACTTGCATGTCCGGCAGTTGCTCACGCAGTTCAGCCAACAGGGCGGCCTTGTCGACCTTGGGCAGTGCCCCGTCGATGCGCTCGTCGTACAGAATACTCATGGCAGGCTTCTCGCTTGACGTTGTTCTTGTGTGCAGCACCGGTAGCGAGCCGATCCGCTTGTTATGGGTTAGGTGTAGAGCGTTGAACGACCGTCGTCTATCGCTTCATGAACTGGTACGACCAGTTTTTTCAGGCGCGAAGCCAGTCATTGGATGCCAGATGCCTTATAACGAAAGGGTGCCGCAACTAAAGTGAGCGGCAGGTGAGTTACCCATCAATACTGGTACTACCAGTTGCCGGAGGTGCTTGGCATGCATGAAGAGACATCCGGCAAGCGTCGCCAGGTGAGCGATGTGGTGGCCGAGCGGGTTGAGCGATTGATCGTCGACGGTGTGCTCAAGGTCGGCCAGGCACTGCCTTCGGAGCGTCGCCTTTGCCAAAAGCTGGGAATATCCCGTTCGGCCCTGCGTGAAGGGCTGAAGGTGCTGCGCGGGCGCGGCATTATCGAGACGGTCCAGGGCCGCGATTCGCGGGTTGCCACACTGAACGGTCCGCCCAATGCCAGTCCGCTGATGCACCTGTTCAATTCGCAGCCGCGCACGCTCTTTGACCTGCTGGAGGTACGGGTGCTGCTGGAGGCCGAGTCAGCGCGTCTGGCGGCCTTGCGCGGAACCGATGCAGACTTCGTCCTGCTGACCCGCCGCTACGAAGAGATGCTCGCCGCTCACAGCCAGGCGGAATCGCTCGACCCGCGTGAACATGCCCGTCTTGATCATGCCTTCCACCTGGCGATTTGCGAGGCCTCGCACAATCCGGTGTTGCTGCACACGCTGCAGTCGTTGACCGACCTGATGCTCAGCACCGTGTTCGCCTCGGTCAACAACCTCTACCACCGGCCCAAGCAAAAACGCCAGATCGACCGCCAGCACGCACGTCTCTATCACGCGGTCATCGAGCGCCTGCCCGAGCAAGCGCAGCGCGCCGCGCGCGAACACATCAACGGCATCCGCGACAACCTCAAGGAGATCGAACTGGAGGAGCAACGCCTGGTGCGCGCAACCATGCGTCTTGAAGGGTGGACGTAGGGGGCATGAATCGGGCAGCCAAGCGACCCACCCGGCGCTATTCTGAATGAATAACCCCTTGGGGCATTTATCATGCGCAGGATGATGCTGTTACTCGCCGTCAGTGTCGTTGCGGCTTGCCAGACCCCGATTCCGGTTGCCGATCCACAGATGGCCTGGGTCGATTTCTCTATCCCCTTTCCCAACGACAGATAGCTGCTGGCCGAACGCCTGGATAAACAGCGCCTGCGCGATGGGCGCTATTTCCAGGTCACCCCCGGCAGTCACGAGCTGGTCGTTCGGTTCGACTACGAAGTCGCCGGTGGCGGGGGCATGGGCACGATGGGAGGCCCCACCGTACGTGTGTGCTACCTGACCCTCAATTACGCCCATTTCGAAGCGGGCCAGCGCTATGTCCTCGAGGGCCGCTCGATCGCGCTCACCCCCGAGGCCCGGTTGTACAACGCCAAGCGTGAGATCGTCACGGAGCTCAGCGATTTCTATTGCCTCATGTGAGGCGAATCAACTGGATTGAGCACTGAGTTCTTCAGAGAGTTCGTCGGTATTCTCGGATTGTCCGGCCAACTCGGTGATCACACTGAAGTCGCTGACCTCCACGGCGCCTAGCCCGTAGCCCAGCAGGTGGAAAGAAAACGCCTTGCGTGACTCAGGGTTGTCGAAACTGAAATCCATCTCCAGCGGCTTGTCGGCGGTCACCACCATTTCTGCGGGCAGGCCCAATGGCACATCCTGCTCCAGCTCCTTGGCCTTGAGCAGGATGTAGGCGTTCTGATGTGGGTCTACCGAGCGTACGGTCAGGCGCACCCGTGTCTGCGAGCCCTTGGGCATTTCCAGGTATTGGGCGCCGATGAGGTTATCGGCCCAGTCATCCTTGATCTGCGCTTGAAGCGGGATGATGGCGGGACTACCGAACTGGTAATGCTGGTTCAGCGGCGTGCGCAGCAACGATTGATCCAGGGCGGTGGCCCTCGCCGTGACCAGTCGAGCGCGTGAGCCCCCGTACTGGCCTACCAGGGTCTTGCGTTCGGCGATGAATCCTTCACTCGCGTACTGCTGGCAGCGCTGCTGGAAGTCGCACTCGGCAAAAGTGCCCTGGCCATCGTGGTAACGAAGCTTGCCATTGGTGTACGACATGATCTCGCGGCCTGTGGCGTAGTCACGGAACAGTGAGCGACCGCTCAAGGCCTTGGGAACGGGCAGGGCAAAATAGTCGAGGATCGACGTGCTCAAGTCGATATGCCCGTACACCCCGGACTTCACATGGGGCAGCTGATGCTGCTCGGGTGCGAGCATCAGGTTGAAGCCCCACGATGATGCCAACCGCACGCCATCAATGCCGTGGGATTCGTCCGAGGTAATCACCACCAGGGTGTCTTGCAACACGCCCTGGCTTTCCAGGCCGCCGAGAAACTCACCCAGGGCGTCGTCCAGGTACGCCACGGCGGCCTGCTTGGGGGTGTCGTAGCGTTGCAGGTAGTCATCGGGCGCCGAGTAGGGCTGGTGGGTGCCAACCGTCAGCAGGGTCAGCATCCAGGGCTGCTGTTGCTTTTTCAGCTGGCCGACGTAGTCCAGGGCCCCTTCAAAGAAGGCCTTGTCATCCTTGCCCCAGGGGAACTCCAGGTAATTGCTGTTGGTGAACCATTCAAGACCCAGGGTCGTGTCGAAGCCGATGTGCGGCATGATCTTGTCTTTGGCCATGAAGCGCAGGCCGGCGCCCTGCAGGTAGTGCGTCGCAAACCCGTTCTTGTGCAATTGAGCGGGCAGGCACGCCTGGTTGCGTTCATTCTGGGTCAGCATCTCGACGCCCTTGGGGGTGCCATTGTCGAGCTTGTCGTAGTCGCCGCAGAGCATTGCATACAGGCCGCGGATGGTCTGGTGGCTGTGCAGTACATAGTCCGGGGTGTTCATGCCGCGCTCTGCCCAGCGGCTGAGGTTGGGCATGAGGTTTTCCTGGTAGCTGCTGTGCAAGGCCTGGCGGTTGACGTCCAGGTAGGCGCCGGGGATACCCTCGAGTGCGATGATCAGTACGTTGCGGGCGATTCCCGGTGCGGCGAGCAGCTTGTGTCCTTCGAGGTCCAGCTGGGTGAGCCCGGCCATGTTCGGTGCGGCATCGACAACGTCGCCCTCCAGCCACTCTTCCATGCGGATCTGCACGTCGCCAACGCCTGCGGCCAGCAACTGATGAGGCAGGTTGTACACGTACCACTGGTCGGCGTCAGAGGGGCGCAGATGCTGGGCGCCCCAATGGCTGATCAACAGCAGCAGCGGTACTGCCCATGCGCTGCGCGGCAATCGCGGCAAGGGGGTGGAGCGCCCCAGCCAGTGCGTTGCCAGCCAGATCGCCAGGCCAAGCAGCAGGGCGACGGGTAGCCAGGGTTGCGCGAAACCACCGCCAGTGGAGTTTTCCAGAAACTGAGGGTCGACCAGGTAGTGCAGGTCTGCGGCATTTGGAAGCCTGCCCACAGCGCTGACCAGCTCGACCGTGGCCAGCGTCAGGACGCCCCATGCCAGCAACACAGGCAGCGCTTGCCACCAGGGGCGGCGATGCAGGAGTACGATGAGCAGGCCCGCAATCCCCAGGTCTGAAACAAAACCGAGCGGGTTCGACCAGCCCAGTGCCGCGCGCAGGCCCAGCGGTAAGACCAGCACCAGCCCGGTCAGGGCAACAAGGCGCGCAATGGGGTGCCGTAACAGGCGGCGGATGACGTTCACAAAAAACCTTCCAATCATCAAAACTTCACATAAGTATGCTCGATGGTACCAAGCTATGTGAAAGCTATCCGGGAAAATATCGAATCGCCCCGGTTTCGCAGGTACTGCTGTGCCCTGGACCTTGGAAGAACCTGCTGTAGCGTACGTCGGCCTGCAGTTAAAGGTTCTAGGAAACGTCCTATTTACTTCATTTTTACAATAGGGCTGTGGACAGCTTACTGCAGGAATATAAGTATTTGCCCCTGATGAATACAGGGTGGCTTGAAACGCGCATGTTATCTGATAAAGAACACCAGGCAGGTGATCTGCTGAAGCAAAGATTCCGGCGTAATAGGGCGCAACGCATCAATGCTGCAATGCTTCGGCAAGGTTCCTTGTGGTACGACAACTTCCTCACTAACAACTCGCTTCTGGATTATTTCGCGGTAGTGCTTCCCGGCGTCAGGTTTGGCCAAGGGCTGACTGACTTCAAGGACTTGGCCAATCACAATTATCGTTCGATCCTACAGGCCCTGGGCACGTTGGAGCGCGAAGAGTCAGCGTTTTTCGACGTGTTCATTCAGTCTGGCTTCTATGCCTGTCACTCTACCAATAGCGAACATGTGGTCAATGGCCAACATGATCTGGTTCTGCACTCAAGGCGCAAGTTGATCGAGGACAAAGTGATCTTCCCGAAGCGCAACACCGATAGTTGCGATCTGTTCGGGCTTGCCAATGACGATAATGTGTTCTTTTCATTGGAGGTCGGTCTGCCGCCCAGGAAAAATCCGCTCAGTGGTGCGGGCAGTCGATTCGGCAGGACGGTCTATAAAGTCCCGTTCCAACATCCGGTTTTTTCATCCTCGTCCCTGGTACTTCTCGATCAACTTGAAATGGACATCCCCACTTGCAGAATCAAAGGCATCAGTGACCAGGCGAAAACGATATTGAATGGTCGGTCCTATACCCGAAGATCAATCTGTTTTTATGGGAGCAAGTCATTGCCGGCACTGGCCTTGTCAGTGATATCGGTCGCCAGGCTCCTGGCGGAAAAAGACCGCATGGTACTGCTGGGCTTCAGGTCGGAAGGCGATCTCAATGAGCTTGTACGTAACCTGTTCAGGGTGGAGATCAGGGTCCCGCGCATGGTGGGCATCCGATTTGGCGATTACTACAAGTTCAAATTCTGATGGCATAGAAAAGCCCGCGCAGTGGCGGGCTCGGTGTCGATGATATCGTGGCGACCGTCAGGCCATCAGCGCGATGCCCAGGCGTTGAAACGTTGTTCCAGGTGTTCGCCATGGTCGGCCCAGAACAGCGCGTCCACTGGAATCTGCTGGGCAAGGTTCTCGGGCGCGGTGGGCAGCTCGGCGATGCGGGCCTTGTCGAGCAGCTCCATTGCCTGCAGGTTGGCAGCGCCGTAGTCGATGGCCTCGGCGAAGCTTTTCTGTTGCAGCGGCTCAAGCGAGAAGGCGATGAATTCGCGGGTTTTTTCCTGGCTGGAGGCGCCGCGCGGTATCGCCCAGGAATCGAATTCGTAGAGTCCCCCGGACCAGACGATCTTCAGGTCATAGGTTTTGCGCTGCTCGGCCGAGAGGCGCCCGTTGTAGACCGAACTCATGACCACGTCGCCCGCCGCGAGGTACTGGGGCGGCTGTGCACCGGCCTCCCACCACTGGATGTGCGGCTTGATCTGGTCGAGCTTGGCAAAGGCGCGGTCCTGTCCGGCCTCGGTTGCCAGCAAGGTGTAGACCTCCCCGGGCGCTACACCGTCGGCGATCAGCGCGAACTCCAGCGTCGACTTGGCCAGCTTGCGCAGGCCGCGCTTGCCCGGGAATCGCTCGACGTCCCAGAAGTCTTTCCAGCCGGTCGGGGTTTCTTTCAATTTGCTGGCGTTGTAGGCCAGTACGGTGGAGTAGACCAGGAAGCCGATACCGCAGGGCTGGATGGCGCCAGGAACGAAGTTCTGGGTATCGAGGCCGATCTGCGCCGGGTCGAGGGTCTCGAACATGCCCTCGTCACAACCGCGCGCCAGTTCGGCAGACTCGACCTCTACCGCATCCCACGAGACGCTGCGGGTGTCGACCATGGCTTTCACCTTGGCCATCTCACCGTTGTATTCCCCGGAAATGATCTTGCTGCCGCTGGCCTGCTGCCAGGGTTTGTAGAAGGCCTTTACCTGGGCCTCTTTGTTGGCGCCCCCGAAGGAAACGATGGTGAGGTCGGCCGCAAGGCCGTGGCTGGCTGTGATGATCCCCGTTGCCAGTGCTGCGAATTTCAGAGTTTTGATCATTATTGTTATCTCCTACTGTTCAAGGGTGATTGCAAATCACTCAAGACACCGGGATTAACCAGGCCTTCCCAGGCGAGAGACTTCCGGTTCTCGATCCGTTCGGCGCAGGATGGAGTGCATGTACCACCCGGCAACGAACAATAGTGTTTTCCTATGGTCCATTTTCTTGCCGTGTAAGGTGGCACGGAACGAAAGGTAGAAAAATTCTACTTTTTCTAATGTTTAGATAGGCACTAACTAAACTAATGCGGCGGGCGGGAATATCGATTCAAACGGGCCAGGGTGCGCCCAGTAAAAAGCCCGCCGAAGCGGGCTAATGCCGAGCGAAAAAGGGGAAAAGCTCAGCACTTTCAGTGTAGGTTGCTTTTCGCCGCTGGCGAGTGCACGTCGGCGGTCGATTCACTGATATCAACCAGCGCGGCCTCGATATTTTCCATGGCGTCGGCAATACGCTGCAGCGCTTGCTCCGGGTAGCCTTCAGTGCTCGGGGATACGCCTCTCATGCTGGTGGCCAAGGCCAGTTGGGCATCAGCGAGTCGGGAGAGTAGCGATAGGGTGCGTTTGTCCGAAACCATGGGCAGTCCTCCGGGCTATCGGGGCAGATTAGCGGGCGAGGGCAGAAACGAAAAGCCCGGTAATTACTCAATCATTCATCAGATTCGCAACGCCACGGGTGATGAACTCCAGGTTCTCGTCCAGCTTGGCCAAGGCATTGCGTATCTTCATCGACCCGTCGTGGGGCCCATGAATCTGTTCGATCCGGTTGGAGAGTTCCTCGACCGCCTCAGCGATGGCGAGTTGGTTTTCGTTGAGTTTGAAAATCAGCGATGGAATGAGGTTGTTGGTAGACATGGCCGGTTCCTCATGAAGTGAAGAAAATCTAGCAGGTTCTGATAAGCCCGCCGAGGCCGGCCCGCATGTACCGCACCTAAGTACTGAATCCAACCATCTACGCCATTCTTTGGTGCCGTTTCTGCGCAACTTTCTTGACGCGGTACAGGCCCCTGCCAATTCTGCGCTGACAAAACAACAACCACCACCGCAGAAGGACCTGAGCCATGCTTGGCTATTACGCGCAGTACAGCACGACCTACCTCACCGTCCTGATGACCCTCACCACGCTGTTCTTTGCCCTGCCGATTTTTGTCGCGCCCCTGGCATGGGCCAGGCTGATGCGCTGGACACTCCCCGAGCAGAAACACCTGGCCACTTACTTTGGTCGCTGCCTGGGCGCGTTCATCCTGGTGGTCGAGGCCTGCATGCTGCGCTCGGTCACCACCGGCACCCAGTTCAGCTATGCGTTCGACGTGCTGTTCGTGGTGTTCGCACTGATGTTCGTGGTGCATGTCTACGGCGCGGTCCGGCGCATCCAGCCGATCACCGAAACGCTGGAGATCGGCTTCTGGATGGCCTTGTTCGTGCTGAACATGCTGTTCTACCCGGCCACCTCGATCACGCTGTAGCCACAGCCCGCCGTTCAGTCCAGGTCCGAGGCCTGATGCCGCTCCGGTACCTGGCTGGCTTCATCACCCCAGGTGCGGTTGACCCGCAAGCCACGGATCACCGCAGGGCGCTTGGCGATCTCCTGCGCCCAGCGTTGCAGATGGGTGTATTCATGCACGCTCAAGAACTCGGCAGCCGAGTACACGTTGCCCAGCGCCAGCTGGCCATACCAGGCCCACACGGCGATGTCGGCGATGGTGTAGCAGTCGCCGGCAAGGTAGGGGCTTTCGGCCAGGCGACGGTCGAGTACATCCAACTGGCGCTTGGCTTCCATGGTGAAGCGGTTGATCGGGTATTCGAATTTTTCCGGGGCGTAGGCATAAAAGTGCCCGAATCCACCGCCCAGATAAGGGGCCGCGCCCATTTGCCAGAACAGCCAGTTCAGGGTCTCGGTGCGCCCGGCCAGGTCCTTGGGCAGGAAGCTGCCGAATTTTTCTGCGAGGTACAGCAGGATCGAACCCGACTCGAACACGCGAATGGGCGGATGTTCACTGCGGTCCAGCAGGGCGGGGATCTTCGAGTTCGGATTGACGGCAACGAAGCCGCTGGAGAACTGGTCGCCCTCGCCGATGCGGATCAGCCACGCATCGTATTCGGCGCCGCTGTGCCCCAGGGCCAGCAACTCTTCCAGCAAGATGCCGACCTTGACGCCGTTGGGCGTGGCCAGCGAGTAGAGCTGTAGCGGGTGCTTGCCCACCGGCAGCGCCTTGTCGTGGGTGGGGCCCGCGACGGGGCGGTTGATGTTGGCGAATTCGCCGCCATTGGGCGCTTCGTGCCGCCAGACCTTTGGCGGAACATAGGGGGCCTTGCTCATGTGACGAACCTCCTGGTGGGCAATGCGAAGGGCAAAAGTGTGCGCCCGCCAGCATACGCCCGGCAATGGCCACAGGGGCAAAATAGAGCATGCGAGGTTTCTTTTCCGCGTTCGATGCAGGCCAAATGATGTACGGCTAGAGTGTAGGAAAACGGTGGGTACGGGCTTGGCCGACGTTAGCCACAACGCACGATCAATGCCGTCAAACGTTGGCGAGCCGCTTCCATGAATGCAGCGTCATCCTGGTTCAAGCAACTGCCGTTTCGGGCACTCGCGCCCACCGCTGCGAAGGGCCAGTTCAATCTGCTGCGCTGGTTCTCGGTGATCAGCTTCATCATCATTGGCGCCGTGGCCATTGGTCTGGGCTCGCTGTCGACGCGTTTCTTGATGAACGAGAGCCTGGAGCGCGATGCGTTGTTGTCAGCCCAGTTCATCCAGGCCGTCGCCATCGGCGAGATCCGCCACCACGATTTGTCCGGCATGCAGATGGGCGCCATTCTCGCGCCGACGGTGTATGGCATGTTGAACGAGGAAACCCTGCGCAATCGGGTGCGGGCGCGTTCCGAATTTCTCGACCACCTTGCCCACCTTCCCGATTCGCTGCTGGCGACGATTTACTCGCCCGGGCGGATGGTGGTGTGGTCGACCAATCCTGCCTTGATCGGGCGCAAGATCATCGGCGACCCGGCCCTTGAGGCGGCATTCACGACCCGTGGCCAGGTGTCGGCCAAATACAACGAAGTCCAGCAACAGCGCTTCGAGCAGCAATTCATGCAGCCTCCCCGGGCGTTCTTCATCGAGAACTACATTCCGCTCAACGATGAGCAGGGCAATGTGTTGGCCGTGGTCGAGATCTACAAGGAGCCGGTGGACCTGATCGAGCGGGTCAACCGCGGCTTTCGCTTGATCTGGATGGCCACTGCGCTGGGAGGCCTGGCGATCTACGTGGGGTTGTTCTGGATTGTCTGGCGCGCCTCCAAACTGTTGGCATCGCAGCAAGACCAACTGGTGGCCAACAAGACCTATGGCGGGTTGGTCGAAATGTCGACTGCCGTGGCACACAGCATGCGCAACCCGCTGGCGAGCATCCGCACCAGCGCGGAACTTGCGCAGGGGATGCCTGGGCAGCCGGCGGGCAAGTACATCGACGACATCGTCAGCCAGGTCGATCGCATGTCGATCTGGGTGCGGGACCTGTTGCTGTGCCTGCGACCGCTGCGCGGCGAGTCTGAGCAGGTCGACCTGGTCGATGCGGTGCAGGGTACGCTGAAGGGCTTTGAACAGCAGATCGAACGTTTGAAAATCCAGCTGACCTTCGACCCCGTGCCGGTGCCCTTGGTGATCAACCACCCGTTGCTGCTGGCCCAGGTACTCAACAGCGTCATCGCCAACGCCATCGAGGCGATGCCCGAAGGCGGTCGCCTGCACCTGGCGACCTCCCTGTCTGCCGACGGGCAAAAGGTTTACCTCGCCATCAACGACACCGGCAAAGGCATGACACGCCAGCAGGAAATGGCGGCCTTCAAGTCGTTCTATACGACCAAGCAAGGCGGACTGGGCATCGGCCTGATCATGGTCAAGCAGATCATGGAACGGTTCGGCGGCGAGGTTCAGCTCGACAGTCGCGAACAGGCAGGCACGCGTATCTGCCTGTGCTTCAGGGTCAACGGCTGAAAGCGACGGGACTCAGTCGTGGCGCAGCTGCAAGGTACCGAGGATGCACACCGAGGCATCGTCGGAGGGGGTCGAGCTGGTGTAGTCGACCTGGTTGTAGACCCCGCCATGGAAGTTGAACGTGCGGGTACTCCAGCTGCTGTCCATTTGCAGGGCGCCGGTGCTGGCGCTCAAGCCGTTGCACCTGGCAGTGAGGGTAAGGGCCCCGTTGCCGGTCACTTCCAGTGTCACCGTAAAGGCAGCGCCCAGGGGTACGTTGCCCAGCAGCGTAACGCTGGCGGGCGCTGCCTGGTTGAAGCGCTGGCGAAAGCCGTAGCTGATCTTGCCCTTGTTCCAGAACACCTTGAGCGCGGGGCTGTCGTCGTCCTTCACGTGCAACTGCGAAATCACCACTTTTTGTGCATGGTTGACCCGGTTCAGGGTCATGACCTGATGGTTGCGATGCAGGGCGGCGCTGTCCAGGCTCCAGTAGAGCGGCTCTTTCCATTCGCAGCGGGTGCGATGGGTGCTTTTGCTGGAGGCGCCCCTGGTGGGGGCGGTAAAGCGCACCGCGCCGTCGGCGAGGCTGGCGAGCACCGCCGGGTAGCGTTCCAGGGCCTGGGCGCCGGTGAGTTCCAGGGCAACCGGATCGCTGGCGGATTTGGGCACGGGGAGGGTGATGGTGAGCTTGTTGATGTTGACAGACATGAGTTTTCTCCTGAAGGGCGCGACAGAATGTGTCGCGCTCAGGGTAAAACTAGCTGCGGGCTAAATATGCGTCAATGCATAAGCTAAATTAATTTAGCTTTGGCGGGCGGGTTTGCGATCAGGTTCTCAAAGAAACCACCGATACTCCCGCGCACTGATTTCATGCAAAAAGGCCAGGTGATCCTGGCGCTTGTTCTCGCAATACACCATCACAAACTCGCTGCCCAACCCTTGATTGACCGCCGGATGGTGGCGCATGGCGCTGACCGCGGTAAGCATGTCCTTGGGAAATTCGATGCCGCTGCCGCGGTCTTCATTGAGCGGGGCGATGGGCTCGCGGCCGGCGTCCAGCCCGTGCTCCATACCGCACAGGATGGCAGCCAGCACCAGGTACGGGTTGGCGTCGGCACCCGCCAGGCGATGCTCGATACGCAGGTTGCGTGGGTCGGACTCAGGGATGCGGATGCATGCATCGCGGTCTTCATAGCCCCAGCTGGCGCGACTGGCGGCATTGACCATGGCGCCGTAGCGACGCATGGCGTTGTGGTTGGCGGCGAAGACCGGCATGCAGTGCGGCAGCAGTTCCAGGCAACCCGCCACGGCATGGCGCAGCGGCTGCTGGTGATTGGCGGCCAGCAGGTTGTTACCCTCCTGGTCGTACAGGCTGACATGCACATGCATGCCGCTGCCCGGGGCCTGAAGGTAGGGCTTGCTCATGAAGCTTGCCCGCATGCCGTGCTTGAGCGCCACGCCGCGGGTGCTGCGGCAGAATAGCGCCGCCCAGTCGGCGGCGCGCAGGCCGTCATCGCAATGACCGAAGTTGATCTCGAACTGGCCTGGGCCAAGTTCCGCGGTGATCACGTTGGCGTCCACTCCTTGCTCGTTGGCCGCCTCGACCATCTCGCGCAGCACATCGGAGTAGCGCGACAGGCGCTCGATGTGCATGTTCGGCTGATCGTCGGCGTCATCGCTGAACGGGTCGCGAGGGAACTGCGGCAGGCCATCCTTGAGACTGCGGTCGAACAGGTAGAACTCAAGCTCGAAGGCCACCACCGGGCGAATGCCACGCTGCTCGAGGCGCTGCAGCACGCGGGCGAGCACTTCACGGGGTTCGAACTCGATGGGGGCGGGAGTGCCGTCGGAGCTGATCAGCATCTGACCCAGGGGCTGGTTCTCCCAGCGCACCGGCTTGAGGGTGCCGGGGATCAAGCGCCGGGGCGCATCGGGGTCGCCATCGTTGAAGCAGTAGTCGCCAATCGGGAACAGCCCGCCCTGGACGCCCAGCAGCACGCAGTTCTGCGGTAGCTTGAGGGGGCTGCCGGCGGCGACTTTCTCGAGCATGTCGATGGGGTAGCGCTTGCCATAGAAATGCCCGGGGATGTCCAGGCTGATCAGGTCGACATAGCGCACTTCGGGGAACCGGGTGCGAAATTCACGGACTTCAGTGAGCAGATCGGGAAAGCTTTTTGTTGTTGTCATCGATTGCGATCCTGCAGCGTTATTCAACGAAATACCCAGAGTACCCGGGTCGCTTGGTCGGTCAGGTTGGCGTAGCGGAACTGGCTGTGGGGCGGTAGCTGGAAACTGTCGTTGGGGTTCAGGGTCACGGGCTCTTCGCTGTCGTCGAGCCACAGGCTCAACTGCCCCTCCAGGACAAAGCCGCCTTGCTCGGAGCTGTCGTCCAGATGCCCTTCGCCGCTGCTGGCGCCTGGCGCCAGGTGGCTTTCGAGCATGGAGAACCCACCGGTGAGCTTGGGCGAGACCAGCACGTCGGTGATGCCGCCGGCGTAGTACAAGGTGCGGCGCTCACCGGGGCGGGTGACCCAGTCCAGCGCGCGGGGCTTGCTCAGGTTGTAGAAGTAGGTGGTGGGCACGTCCAGGGTTTCGCTGATGGCCGTCAGGTCGGCCACGGTGGGGCGCGACAGGCCACGTTCGACCTGGGACAGAAAGCCCACCGAGCGGTCGATGCGCTGGGCCAGTTCACCCAGGGTCAGGTTGCGGTGCTTGCGCAGGTCACGGATCAGGATCGCCAGGCCTTCGATTTCATCCTGCATGTCCATGGTGCTGTCCTCTCAAAGGTTGTCGCGCAGGCGGTACCAGGCCTTGGCCGCCGCTTCCAGGGGCGCGGCGAGCAGGTCGCCGCCGGGGAAGCGGCCGTTGTCGATGGCCTGGTACAACGCCAGCAGATCGGTGTCGCCGAGAATGGCATCGCTGACGGCGCGGGCGCCGGCCAGGGTCGGCAGTACGCCATGCCCGGAAAAGCCCTGCAACCAGTAGCGTTGGCCGCTGCTGCCGATGTCCGGGGTGCGTCGCAGGCTGCAGTCGAGGTGCCCGCCCCAGGCGTGCTCGATAGCCACGCCACGCAGTTGCGGGAATGCGCGCTCCAGCACTGGCCGGGTGGCGGCCGCCACATCCCGGGGAATGCCGCCCAGGTAGGTGCAGCCCCCGCCGAACAGCAGGCGGTGGTCGGGGGTCAGGCGGAAATAGTCGGGTACGAACTGGTTGTCGATCACGCAGCTGTTGCGCGGCAGCAGCGAGTGGGCCAGGGCCGGGTCCAAGGGCGCGGTGGCCACCTGGTAGGAGCCCACCGGTAGCAGGCGGCGCGACAGCTGCCGGTCGAGGCCATCGATGTAGGCATTGCAGGCCAGCACCAGTACGTCGCTGCGTACCTCGCCGTGCGCGGTGCGGGCCACAAAGCCGTTGGCGGTTTCGCGGTAGTCCACAACCCGGGTTTGCTCATACAGCTGCCCGCCTGCGGCCTCGATGGCACTGGCCAGGCCCTGGGCCAGTTTCAGCGGGTTGAGGTGGGCGCCTTCGGGGTCGTGGAGCGCGGCCTGGTAGCGGGGGCTGTCGATCCAGTCGGGCAGCTCGGTGCGTTCGATAAGGCGCAGCTTGTCGTAGCCCCACTTCTGCGCAGCCTCGCGCTGGGCTTCACGCAGCATCCCGACCCGGCGTGGCAACACTGCCGTCCACAGGCTGCCGGGGCAGTAGTCGATGTCAAACCCGTGGCGCTGGGGCAGCTCGCGCATTTCATCGGCAGCCCAGCGCATGCTGTCCCACAGGCGGCGGGCGCGCTCATGGCCCAGGGCCTTTTCCAGTGGCGGCATGTCGCACGACCAGCCCAGCAACGCCTGCCCGCCGTTACGTCCCGACGCCGCCCAGGCCACCCGGCTGGCTTCCAGCACCGTCACCCGCTTGCCAGCCAGGGCCAGGCGCAGTGCGGTGTGCAGGCCGCTGAAACCGGCGCCGATGACCAGCACCTCGGTGTCGAGGTTTTCATGCAGGGTGGGGCGCAGCGGGAGGGCGGTGGGGAAGGTACGGGCGTAATAGCTGGCGACATGCTGGGCGGATTGCTTGAACATGGCGGGTCTCGTGAATTTTTATTGGTATATTTTCATGAAAAACTACCAGATAAATTTCACGGATCCAACCCCTATCGAGTTTTACAAGCGTCGTGCGTTCCACACCAGCAGTACCCGCGCCTGGATATGCAGCTTCTCCAGGGCAGCGCCTTCGATCATCAACGGTGGATACAGGGGGTTATCGGAAATCATCCGCAAACCGCCGCCCGTCAGGCGCTGCAAGCGTTTGACGAACAGGTCGCCGTCCAGGCTGAACACGTAGACAGCGTCGGTGCGCACCTCATCGACACCGCGGTCCACCAGCAGGGCGTCGCCATCGTTGAAGGTGCCAGCCATGCTGTCGCCTTGGCCGCTGATGATTGCCAGGTTGGTGAGGCTCGAATAGTGGATGCCCTGGCCGCGCAACCAGTCCTGGTGCACGGTCAGGTCGCGGATCACCTCGATGTGGCTGGGCGCAGTGTTGCCGGTGCCCATGGAGCCGCGGATATCGAAGTGGGGGATGGTGATGAAGCCTGGTGCCGGTTGTGTCGGGGTGGCGGGTTGCATCGGCGTCGTTTGTTGCAGCACATCCATCCAGCCTGGCGCCAGGCCCTCGGCGGTTTCGATGCGCCGTGCCACCTCGTCCCCGAGGTTTTTCTCGGTCTTGTGCGAGAGGATCTGGCTCAAGTGCGCCGGGCTGATGCCCCAGCGCCCCGCGCAGGTGGCCTTGCGCTGGACGCCGATAAGTTGGAGCAGGTTGGTCTTGCGGATGTCGTGAATCTTCATGGGCACCGGCTACCATTATTTAGCTGAGTGCTAAACAGGCTAAACCAAAAGGCGCCCCCCGGCCAAACCGCTCATTGCGTCTGCAAGGCACCGCTGCGTGGTTTGACCAGGCGCTGGCGCAACAGGTCGTAGGCCCAGTTGTAGGCCATGGTGTAGGGCAGCATGAAGACGAAGAATCCGATCTCCAGCGTGAACGCCTGCAGCAACGACAGATTGAGCATAAGCGCCGCAATCGGCACACCGATCACCACAAAGCCGATCTCGAAGCCGCTGGCATGCAGGGCCCGGACCTTGACGGTACGGGTCACCCGATCGGCGGGCCAGAAGCGGTCGAACACCGTGTTGTAGAGCATGTTCCAGAGCATCGCCACGGTCGAGAGCACCACCGCCAGGGTACCCACCTCCAGCATCGAGCGGTTCAGCAACCAGCTGCCGATGGGGGCACAGATCAGCACGGCAATGGCCTCGAAGCCCACGGCGTGGACAATTCGCTCGGCAAAGGATTTGTTGGAGGCAATCATGACAACACCTGGACGATTGATTTCGGTGGCATGATTTTCATCGCTTTTTTGCGTATGTTAAAAATAGATTCCATCGATAAAAGCGATACACCATGCGCTATTCACCTGAAGCTTTGCAGGCCTTCGTCGAAGCGGTCGCCCTGGGCTCCTTTTCGGCGGCGGCGCGTAAACTGCGCAAGAGCCAGTCCACGGTCAGCGCCGCCATTGCCAACCTTGAGGCCGACCTTGGGGTCAGCCTGTTCGACCGTCGGGCCCGCCACCCGGTGTTGACCGAAGCCGGGCGCAAGGTGCTGGGCCATGTGCAGGAAATTCTCGCGGCCAGTGAGCGGTTGGACGAACTGAGCATCCGCCTGGCAGACAACGTCGAGCCGCGCCTGACCCTTGTGTTGTCCGACATGTACCAGCTCAGCCCGGACAATCACGTGATGCGTCAATTCGAGCAGCGTTACCAGGACATCGAGCTGGAGTGCATGATCGCCGAGGCGGGAGATGTGCTGAGCCTGCTGCAAAGCGGGCGGGCACACCTGGGTTTGCTGGCGGCGCAGCCGACGTATCCGCCGGACATCGCCGTCCGGCGTTTGCCGGGCCATGCGCAGATGGGCATTTTTGTGGCGCGCGAGCACCCGCTGGCAAGTCACCAGAGCCTGACCCAGGCGAACCTTGCCAGCCATCGCCAGCTTTACCTCAACACCTGGGCCGACACTGAAAACAAACCTCAGGGTCGGATCTGGTCGGCACCGGATTACTTGTTGCTGCTGGAGATGACCGAGCAGGGGTTTGGCTGGGCCGAACTGCCCCACGGGTTGGTGCAGCAGTATGGTCATGGGCAATTGGTGGAGTTGCCCCTGGCCGGCTGGCCGCGGCCTATTGCGGTGGATGCGGCGTGGTCGCGGTTGACCCCGCCGGGGCCGGCCGGCTTGTGGTTGCTGGACTGGCTAACCGGACACAACAGCTAAGGGCAGGCACCCGCGACCGGCCGCAATGCGGCCGTAATCAGGGCGACACCAACTTGGCACACTCATTGGAGAGCAGCCCCCTCCCACCATACAGTTGCGCCCGGTTTCGACCCTCATCCTTGGCGGCATACAGCGCACTGTCCGCCATCGAAAGCAAACGTGGCAGATCTTGCCCGCCTGTACTGCCAACGATACCGATACTCACGCTGAGCAACCCAGGCTCCAACAATGGCAGGGTGTAGAAATTGCTGCAGATTCGCTGGGCCACCAGCAACGCTTGCGCTTCATCGGTATTGGCCAACAAACAGGCAAACTCTTCGCCACCGATACGGCCAAACACATCCCCCTGGCGAATGTTCTGGCTGGACACCTGGCTGAAGGCAATCAACGCCTGGTCACCGGTATGGTGGCCATAGTTGTCGTTGAGCCGTTTGAAATGGTCCAGATCGCACAGCAACAAGGCCACCGGCTCTCCCCGGCGGGTGCAGTCGGCCAATAGCCGTTCGCCACGGGACAGGAACGCACGGCGGTTGCCGATACCGGTCAGCGGGTCGGTGTAGGCCGCCGCCTTGAAACGCAACTCTGTACGCTCGCGCACCATGGCCAGGGTGACGTAGGCAATGCCGATGGCGTAGAGCATCGATTCGAACAGCAGGAAGGAGAAAAACCGCGTGCCGCTTCCGGTACCGGCCAGCGCATGCTCCAGCGAGATCCCGTGGTCGGCGAAACTGCGTATCGTGTAGAAGAGGGTGTGTATCAGCATCAGTACCAGCGCAGGCAGGTAGCTGGCTTCAAGGTGCTTGCGCTTGCGCCACAGTTCGATCATCGACAGGCCCGCATACCCAGCGGTGAGCAACGAGTACAAGGTCACACGAACGCCCAGGTCCTGGTAGAACCCGGGTGTCAGCCCCCACACCAGCCAGAGCAGGGCGCCGGCAAGGATGCCCGGCAGGTGCGGCGACCGTCCCCCGAACACACGCATGGCGGTCCAGTTCATCGCCGCCCCCAGCAACAGCACGACGTTGCCCAGCACCAGGGCAATGAAGTCGGGGGCCGTGCCGCGAAGGCTGACCAGCGATACCCCGAGAGCCGCAAGCAGCAGCATGCTGGCCAAGTACCCCAGGGTCCGCTCACGCGTTCCGCGGCTCCAGGCATGCAAGGTCAGCAGCCCCATCAGCGCGAAAATGAACACGGCCACCAATAACAGGGTCGGGATGCTCAACAGCACGTGTAACGCTCTCCATGCGGCCCGGCGGCTCGATTCAGCGGCATGCTAGCTGAGCGAGTGGTACTTTGCTATCACTGACTGCCCTGCGAAGGCTTCAGCAGATGCCACCTGCTGCCTGCGCGGGCTGGACGTCGAACTGCAGCCCCACCGGCGCCGGGCACAGCTGGCCGCGGCGCACCAGGCGTCGTTCGGCCGGCACGGCGGCGACTGCCGCCGCCGCGTTCGGCGCCTTGAGGATGATGAAGGTCGCCTCATTGCCGACCTTCAGGCCGTAGTCGCTTTTCTCCATGAGCGTAGCGCCGGCCGTAGTCGCCATCGCCAGTGCAAGGTTCAGCTCTTCGTCGCTGTAGAAACCGGAGCGATACCCGACGAGCATGGCGCGCTGGAGCATGTCGGCGTTGCCGTAGGGCCACCAGGCGTCCTGAATGTTGTCGTTGCCGGTGAACACGTTCACCCCGGCAGCACGCAGTTGCAGTACAGGCGGGAAGGGGTGGTCGCCCGGGGCGTTGGTCATGATCGAAATACCGGCCTTGGCCAATATTGCCGCCGTGCGCTGCACGACATCCCGTTCCACCTGGCCCAGGGCATAGGCATGACTGACGCTGACACGCCCCTGCAAACCGGCTGCGCAGGTGCGCGCGGCAATCCGCTGCAATTGCTCGATGCCTTGCAGGCCGGGCTCGTGCAGGTGGATATCGACCTTTACACCATGGCGCTCGGCAATCCCGAACACCACGCCCAGCTGGCCTTCGGCATCGCCATCCAGCGTGGTGGGGTCGATACCGCCGATTACCTCGGCGCCCTCGGCGATGGCCGCTTCGAGCACGTCGGCGGTGCCCGGGCACGACATCACCCCGGCCTGGGGGAAAGCCACCAGCTCGATGTCGACGATGCCGCGCCATTTTTCCCGGGCCTGCATGACCGCATGCAGGTTGCTCAGGCCGGTGGTGGCATCGACATCCACATGGCTGCGCATCGCCACGGTACCGAACGACACCGCCTGGCGGATCAAGGCATCGGCGCGCTCGACCATCGGCGGCGCCAGGGCCAGCTCGCGCTTTTCCACGGCCAGGCGCTCACGCAGGCTGGCGACGGGCTGGTGCGGGTGCCAGCGGTCGCCAACAAAGCTTTTGTCCAGGTGGATATGCCCGTCGACAAAGCCGGGCAGCAACAGGTGCCCGCCAAGGTCGATGCGCTCTGCACCTTCAAGGGGACCCAGGTCGGCGCCCAGGCGAGCGATACGGCCATCGGTGACGGCCAGGGAGAGGGGGCTGCCGTCGGCGGCGACGGCATTGACGAAAACACGATCAAACATTTCAGGACCTCTTTGGGGAGCGCGCCCACCCTATTAAAAGCCCTGGTGCCTTTGCCAATTAAATATCGGGATCGATATCAGTCGGATCGTGAATGGCCAGGGTTCAGCCGCCCAGCAGGTGCTTGAGCGGGTGGTAGTCGGCCTTCAGGGTTTGTGTGGCCTTGAGGATGGCTTCTTCGATGCCCCGCAGGTGCGTACACACCAACTCGATGGCCGCCGACTGGTCGCCCGCTTCGAGGAACTCGATCAGGCGCAGGTGTTCGTTGCCACGGCAGGCTTCATGGCGTTCGTCGTCCAGGGTCGAGGCGTACAGCGAGCCGCGTTCGATCAACTTGCGGAACCAGTCCAGCAATACCGGGTTGTCCAGCACCTCGGCCAGGCGCAGGTGGAATTCCCCGAGCAAGTTGACATAGCGGGCGTGGTCGCCTGCATCGGCGGCGGCTTCTTCCTCGGCCACATGTTGGCGCAGGGGCTGCAGCAGGTCTTTGTCAGGGCGGCGGCACAGCTCGGTGACAATACCGATCTCGATCAGGCGGCGGGTTTCGAACACCGAACGGATATCTTCGTCGCTGGGCAGTGACACCCAGGCGCCCTTGTTCAGTTCGGTGGACACCAGGCCATCGCCTTCAAGTTGCTTGAGCGCCGCGCGCACCGATGTGCGGCTGACCTTGAACAGCTCCGCGAGCGACGACTCACCCAGTTTCATGCCGGGGCGCAGGGTGCGCTTGCGGATCGCCTCGTGGACCCCCAGGTAGACACGCTCAACGGTCGATGCGGGGAGTTTTTCCGTCATTACCAGCTCCGATATTCCTTGATCGCACCAGCATGCCGTAAATGTGCCGAGACAAAAAGTTGCAGCGTGAAATTGTGCGCCATCGCGGGGCAAGCCCGCCCCTGCACCCAGGTAGGAGCGTGCTTGCCCCGCGATTTTAGAATTGTGTACCCGCGTATCACGCAAATGGATACACGTTACGGTAATTCGTTACGACAATTCACATTGTTGTCACCTGGGCATTTGACCGTTCGATCAGTTAAAGACCCTTTCAGCAGTCGTTGAAGCAAATTTTTTAATCATGAAAATCAATTGTTTATAAGCATTTTTCGGGAAGTGGCAAGTACCGTTTCGACTCCCTTTGGCACATATATTGTTCCTCGAAAATCGTAATACAAGAATTGTATGCAATCTTTGTATGCATGGCGCCAAGGCGCCCGACAGCGGTCCCAACTCTTCAAGTCCAACAATAATGTGCTGTAGCACCTCAGATGCTGCAGCAGGAGCCCGGGGAACATGCAATTGGATACTTCCAAACATCTGGACAGTGCGTACCTGCCGCCCGACGCTGCCGTCTCTGCCCTTGCCTCCGGGCACGGTGGCCTGAGCCCGAAGCTGCACAACGCCGACCTTGCCCCCACCAAAGCCGCAGGCCGGCGCTGGGGCGGCTACAGCATCTTCGCGCTGTGGACCAACGATGTGCACAACATCGCCAACTATTCCTTTGCCATGGGCCTGTTCGCCCTCGGTCTGTCGGGTTGGCAAATGCTGGCGGCCCTGGCGGTGGGCGCGGCGCTGGTGTACTTCTTCATGAACCTGTCCGGCTATATGGGCCAGAAAACCGGGGTACCGTTCCCGGTGATCAGCCGCATGAGCTTCGGTATCTATGGCGCGCAACTGCCGGCAATCATCCGTGCGGTCATCGCCATCGCCTGGTTCGGTATCCAGACGTACCTCGCCTCGGTGGTGTTGCGGGTACTGCTGGTGGCGATCTGGCCGACCCTGGCCAGCTACGACCATAACGCCATACTCGGGCTGTCGAGCCTGGGCTGGGCCAGTTTCGTCGCCATCTGGTTCGTGCAGCTGGTGATCCTGACCTTCGGCATGGAAATGGTGCGCAAGTACGAATCCTTTGCCGGCCCGGTGATTCTCTCTACGGTGCTGGTGCTGGCGGTATGGATGTACCTGCGGGTGGACGGCAACCTGGCCTGGTCGGTGGGCGAGCCGCTGACTGGCGTCAAGATGTGGACCCAGGTGTTCGCCGGCGGTGCCCTGTGGCTGGCCATCTACGGCACGCTGATCCTCAACTTCTGCGACTTCGCCCGTTCTTCGCCGTGCCGCAAGACCATCCGTGTCGGCAACTTCTGGGGCCTGCCGGTGAACATCCTGGTGTTTGCGGTGATCAGCTTCGTGCTGTCCGGGGCGCAGTTCAGCATCGATGGCACGGTGATCGACAGCCCCACCCAGATCATTGCCGCAATCCCCGACAAGACCTTCCTGGTGCTCGGTTGCCTGGCGTTCCTGATCGTCACCGTGGCGGTGAACATCATGGCCAATTTCGTTGCCCCGGCGTTCGTGCTCTCAAGCCTTGCCCCGAGCCGCCTGAACTTTCGCCGCGCCGGCCTGATCAGCGCCACCCTGGCGGTCCTGATCCTGCCTTGGAACCTCTACAACAGCCCGCTGGTGATCGTCTACTTCCTCTCGGGCCTGGGCGCGCTGCTTGGCCCACTGTACGGAATCATCATGGTCGACTACTGGCTGATCCGCAAAGCCCAGGTGCATGTGCCAGACCTCTACAGCGAAGCGGCCAGCGGTACCTACCACTACACCCGCGGGGTCAACTACAAGGCCATCGCCGCCCTGGTGCCCTCGGCCATCGCCGCCGTGCTGCTGGCGCTGGTACCGGCGTTCAGTGACCTGACGCCGTTCTCCTGGCTGTTCGGGGCGGCCATTGCCGGTGGCGTGTACTACCTGATCTCCGATCGCAAAAAACACTACGTGGACTGTTCCGGCGAACACTTCGCCGTCGACAGCGCCCAGCACTGAGCGTCACGCACAAGGAATAGACCGATGAGAATACTGGTAGTCAACGTCAACACCACCGCGTCCATCACCGACGCCATCGCCCGCCAGGCGCGCACCGTCGCCTCGCCGGGCACCGAGATCGTCGGCCTGACGCCGCGCTTTGGCGCGGAGTCGGTGGAAGGCAACTTCGAGAGTTACCTGGCGGCCATCGCCGTCATGGAGCGGGTGCTCAGCTACGACCAGCATTACGACGCGGTGATCCAGGCCGGCTACGGCGAACACGGTCGCGAAGGCTTGCAGGAACTGCTCAACGTGCCGGTGGTGGACATCACCGAGGCGGCTGCCAGCGTGGCCATGCTGCTGGGCCATCGTTATTCGGTGGTGACCACCCTGGACCGTACCGTGCCGCTGATCGAGGATCGGCTGAAACTTGCGGGCCTGGACAGCCGCTGCGCATCGGTGCGGGCCAGTGGCCTGGCGGTGCTGGAGCTGGAGGAAGACCCGCAACGGGCTATCGAGTCGGTGGTGCGGGAGGCCGAGGAGGCGGTGCGAGTCGACAAAGCCGAAGTGATCTGCCTGGGATGCGGCGGCATGGTCGGGCTGGATGAACGCATCCAGGCGCGTACCGGCGTGCCGGTGGTCGATGGCGTGACGGCGGCGGTTGCCTTGGCCGAGTCGCTGGTGCGCTTGAAGTTGAGCACCTCGAAGGTGCGGACCTATGCGCCACCACGACCCAAGCAGATCCTGGGTTGGCCGCGGGCTTTGCTGGGTTGAAAAACGATCGTGGGGCAAGCCCGCTCCTACCCTGTAGGAGTGCGCTTGCCCCACGATGGCTATCAGCGATGTTTATGCTTGTGTTTATGCTTGTGCTTGTGACCGCCACCACCGGAATCATGGCGATCATCGTCGGCAATGTTGTTACCCAGCGCACCGCCAGCGGCGCCACCCAGGCCCGCGCCGATGGTCGAGCCGGTCTTGCCGCCCACCTGGTTGCCGATCACCGAGCCACCGGCCGAACCCAGGCCGCCGCCAATGGCCGCCTCCGTGCGGTTGCCCTTGCGAGCCCCCACCGCACTGCCGGCCGCGCCACCCACACCGGCACCAATGGCCGCGCCGGTGCTGCCACCGATCTGCTGGCCAACCACATTACCCAGCGCGCCACCCAGGCCACCACCAATGGCAGCGGTGCCGTCGCCGGCGGCCAGGGCACCCTGGGAGAGCACAATGCCCAATGTCAGAACAGAAAGTGAAATACGCATGATGTGAACCTCAGGCAACACGGTTGTCAGTCAGGAGAAAAGGCAGCTGGCGATCAATCGTCATCGTCGTCGTCATCATCGTCACGGCCGCGGCGGCGGTCATTGTCGTAGTAGCGGGAGCGGTCGTCGTCGCGGTAGCGTTTGTCGTATTTGCGGTGGTCACGGTCGTCGTCCCAATCGGGGGACCAGCGAAGCCCGCGCCGCTGCTTATTATCGTCGCGGTCGTAATCGTGGTAGTAGCAACCGGCCGTGGACAGGACCGTGGCGACTACGGCAAAACGGGCGAAGTGTTTCAGCACTGTGGATCCTTTATCCGCACAGCGGAGGGTGGTTAAAGACTCAGACCATGATTTCGGTTTTTTGTTTCCGACGGCCCGTTGCGACACAGCGCCACGCAGGCAAAAAAAAGGCTCACACCAGGTGAGCCAAAAACAACGTTCTGAAGGGAAGAAGCCCTAGGCTAGGCGAGCGCCGTTAAGTGGGCGTTAACGCGCTGGCGGCCAAACAAGGCAGGAACCCTCGGCGATTGCCGGCCTCACAGTTGTAGGTCCCCATAAAGGGAAGTGCCACCCAGGAGGCTTTCATGAGCAACCACAACCGCACCGGTCCCCATTCGTCCGAGCATGCAACCAGGCCCGCTGACCTGGGCTTTGATCCGGATTCCCCCGATGTGAGCGACCCGCAGGTCGATCCGGCCGGGCCTGCCAAGGCGCCGAACAACCCCCGGCATGACCGCACCGCGCGTGAAAACGAGTACAGCCCGGACTTCAAGTCAGAGCCTGAAAAAAAACCCAACCGTGATGCCGATATCGATACCGACGGCGGCTGATCACTCATCGCGCGGCAGCTCGATGCGTGCCCTCAAGCCCCCGCCAGGCTGATTGCTCAAGGTCAGTTCGCCGCCTTGCTCGCGAATCACCGTGCGTGCCGCCGGGAGCCCCAGGCCGACGCCGCCGGTGTCGCGGTTGCGGGAGCTTTCCAGGCGAAAGAACGGCACGAATACCTCTTCGAGCGCAGCACCCGGGATCCCCGGGCCCTGGTCGCAGACGTCGATGAACAGGCTGTGCGCGGTGCTGCTCAAGCGAATGCCGGGCGGGCTGGCATATTTGACCGCGTTGTCTATCAAGTTTGTTACCGCGCGTTTCAAGGCCAGCGGGCGACCGAGGTAGACCAGGTTTTTTGGCCCCTCGAAGCGCACATCGATGTGCTGGTCGCCGTAGTCGTCCACCAGCGTCTGCAGCAGCTCGGCGAGATCGAAAGGGGTGGCGGTTTCCAGCCGGGTTTCGTCGCGAAAGAAGTTCAGCGCGGCATTGATCATGCTCTGCATCTCATCGACATCGCGAAACAGCTTGCGCTGTTGCTCGGCGTCCTCGATGAACTCGCCGCGCAGGCGCATGCGTGTCAGCGGCGCGCGCAGGTCATGGGAGATCGCCGCCAGCATCTGCGTGCGCTCGGCGATAAAGTGCTGGATCTGCGCTTGCATGGTGTTGAAGGCGGTAATTGCCTGGCGCAGTTCATGGGGGCCTTCCAGGCGGATCGGTGGTGCGCGCAGGTCGCTGCCGAAGCGCCGCGCTGCGCGGGCGAAGCGCTGCAGCGGGCCTGCCAGCTGGCGGGTGCCGATCCAGGCCACCAGCAAGGCGGCGATCAACGCCAGGATGCCGATGATGGTAAAGCGCATGCCCACGCTCAGGCCCCAGCTTCGATAGGGTGGGGTGAAGGCCAGCCAGCTGTCGTCGCCCAATTGCATGACCAGCTTGTAGTGCGCATCCGGGGCGTCCCGGGGCCAGTCGTCGGGCTTGTAGACCGCGATCTGGCGCGGCGGGCTGGCCAGCAGGCGCTGCAGTTCCGGTACGTCTTCAACGGCAAGCACCTCACCGGCGCCGGGCAGCTCCAGGTTTTCGCGCCGGGGACTCCAATACACATGCAGCATCGGGTTGCTGGCTGCTTCGGCCAGGCGTTCACGCTGATCCGGTGGGGCCGCCTCGACTACCCGGGTAACCACCGCCATTTGTTCGATCAGGCCGATCTGGCTCAAGGGTGGGCGAGCCCACACGCCTGCCAGTTGCACAAAGAGGATGTTCAGCGCCACCGAGGTCAGCATGGCGGCAATGATGGTCAGGGCGATGCGTCTGCTGATGCTGTCGCGGTGCATATCCAGGCGGATCACGAGCGGCTCACCTTGGCGTCGAACAAGTAGCCGCCGTTACGCACGGTGCGGATCAGTGCCGGACGCTTGCTGTCGGGTTCGATCTTGCGGCGCAGGCGGCTGACCTGCACGTCGATACTGCGGTCGTACGCTTCGTACCCCTGGCCCCGGGCCAGGTCGATCAACTGCTCGCGGCTGAGGATGCGCTGCGGGTGCTCGAGAAACACCAGCAGCAAGTCGAACTCACCGGCCGAGAGCGGCACCATCACGCCCTGGGGGGTGCGTAGTTCACGGCGGGTCACATCCAGCTGCCAGTCGTCGAAGCGGATCAACGGCCGGGTTTCCTCGTGCTGCGCGCGCAATTGCTCGCCGGCGCGGCGTTGCACCGCGCGCAGGCGTGCCAGCAGTTCGCGGGCATCGAAGGGTTTGCCCAGGTAGTCGTCGGCACCCAGCTCGAGGCCGACGATACGGTCGCTGAGCTCGTCCATCGCGGTGAGCATGATGATCGGGATGCCGGTGCTGGTGCGCAGTTTCTGGCACAGGTTCAGGCCGTTTTCACCCGGTAGCATCAGGTCGAGGATGATGGTGTCCGGGCGCTGCTGTTCAATGGCCGCCCACATCGCCGTGCCATTGGCGGCCAGGTCGACTTCGTAGCCGTGCATGACAAAGAACTTCTTCAGCAGGGTACAAATTTCCACGTCGTCGTCGACAATCAGCAGTCTGCTCACGTTTTGGTCCAGTGGGGCCTGAAAAGTGCGTATCTAAAACCATTCTGCTCTGCCGGTCATTTATTTCAATCGCGTAACAAAGCTGCAGGCGCGATACAAAGCGGACATCTGCCAGCAAAAGCCGTGCGTGATCCTTTGCGTCGTCCAAAACAAGGGAATATTTCATGCCGGCACAACCCCCGATCGACGGCCTCGACTGCAGCCAGTCCCTGACCCTCGACCTGCGCACCCAGGATCTGTGGCGCAATGCGCTGCTCAATTACCAGGACTCGCGCCTGGAACTGTGCAGCAAAGGGACCCACATGCTCCTCAGCCACTACTTCGAGCGCTACAGCCCCGCCAGCAGCCAGTGGATGGAGTACAGCTACAAAGTGTCGCTGGCGGAGCTGGTGCACTGGATCATGGCCAACGGTCAATTGAGCGTCGAGCGTTCGGGGACGGCGCCTGGGCCTGGAAAAAAACAACGTGAGAACCCACGACATGCGTAAACAAATAATCGCGCCCGCACTGTGCCTGTCGCTGTTGATGGTCGGCTGCAGCCAGAACAAGGTATCGCCCAAGGAGTATTCCGGTTTCCTGCGCAACTATGATCAGTTGCGCGAGTTGAAGACGGCATCGGGGGATTCGGTATTGCGCTGGGTCAGCCCCAATTTGCATATCGAGCGTTACAACCAGGTCTACATCGCACCCAGCCGGTTCTACCCGACCCCAAAGCCCAGCGAGCGGATCCCGGCGTCGACCCTGGCAGCCATCACCACCTACTACGACGCTGCCCTCAAGCGTGAGCTGGGCAAGGTGTTGACGCTGGTCGAGCAACCGGGGCCCAACACCCTGATCATTCGCCCGGCGATCACCTCGGTCGGCGCCCATACCCAGTCACTGCACTTCTACGAGTACCTGCCGGTGACCCTGGTGGCCGCCGGGGTCAGCAGCGCTGTGGGCATCCGCGACCTGGACAGCGAGATTGCCACCGAAGCCGCGTTTCTCGATGGCGGCAGCCGCGCCGTGGTCGCCGAAGTGGTGCGCAAGGGTACCGGTTTGCCGCTGGAGAACGACGATCAGGTGATGACCGCCGATAACCTCAAGATAGTGCTCGACGGCTGGGCACAGGACTGGCGCCACGCCGCCGAAATGCTCAAGCAGCAGAAAACCGCCGCCCTCACAGGGCAAAAATCCACGGCACCATGAATACGCTGACCACCATTACCAGCAAGGTGAAGGGCACGCCGACCTTGACGAAGTCGGCGAAGCGGTATTGGCCGGGGCCCAGCACCAGGGTGTTGACCGGTGAAGAAACCGGCGTCATGAACGCGGCCGAGGCGGCCAGGGCGACGATCATCGCGAACGGGTAGGGCGAGGCCCCCAGTTGCTCGGCGGTACTGATCGCCACCGGCGCCATCAGCACGGCGGTGGCGGTATTGGAGATGAACAGGCCGATGATCGCCGTGATCGCGAACAGGCAGGCGAGGATCATGTAGGGTCCGGCCTCGCCAAGCACCTGCACCAGGGCGGTCACCGCCAGGGCGATACCACCGGTTTTCTGCAGCGCCAGGGCAAAGGGCAGCATGCCGACAATCAGCACCAGGCTCTGCCAATGGATGGCCTTGTAGGCGCTGGTCATGTCGATGCAGCGCCCGGCGCCCATCAGCAAACAGCCAATCAGCGCAGCGATGACATTGGGCACCACGCCGCTGATCATCAGGCCGACCATCACCCCCAGGCTGATCAACGCATAGGGCGCCTGGTTCAGGGCAGGGGCCACGTTGTCGACTTCTGCCGGCAGGCTCAATACCAGAAAGTCCCTGGGCTGGGCTTGCAGTTGGCGCACTGCTTTCCAGGGGCCGATCACCAGCAGGGTGTCGCCCAGCTTGAGCTTTTCTTCCACCAGTTGTTCTTCGATGGCGGTTTGCCCGCGGCGCAGGCCGACCACGTTCAGGTCCCAGCGGGTACGGAAGTTGAGCTCCAGCACACTTTTGCCGATCAACTGCGAGCCGGGCACCACCGCCACTTCGGCCATGCCCACGGCGTGGGACTGGTCGATGAAGTAGGCGGCCTTGAAGTGCAGGGGCTCGAGCTGCATGGTCTGGCACAGGCTGCGCAGGTCATCGCGGGGGGCGAACAGGTCGAGCAGCAGGACGTCGCCCTCGTGCACCGTGGTGCTGGAGTCGGGGCTGATCACCCGGGTGGTGAACTTGTGCTGGCGCTCGATGCCGACCACGTTGGCGCCATGCACGGTGCGCAGCTTCAGCTCGCTCAGGCTGTGGCCGATCAGTGGCGAGCCCGGGCGTACGCGCAGGCGTCGTTCGCGGCCGGCCAGCTTGTAGTCGATGACCAGGTCCAGCAGGGTGCGGCGGGTCTGCGGGCTGCCGTCCTTGCGCACCTCACCGCTGAGCCAGTGGCGGGTCAGCAGCATATAGCCCACCCCCAGGGCGAGGATCACCAGGCCGAACGGGGTGAAGCTGAAAAAGCTGAAGCCCGGTTCACCGTGGCGCACCAGTTCGCTGTGCACCACCACGTTGGGCGGCGTGGCCACCAGGCTGAGCATGCCGCTGATCAAGCCGGCAAAACTGAGCGGCATCATCAGGCGACTGGGCGAGACCTTCATGCGCGCGGCAATGCTCAGCACCACCGGAATGAAAATGGCCACCACCCCGGTGGAACTCATCACCGACCCCAGCCCGGCCACGCAGACCATCAACAGCACCAGCAAGCGCACCTCGCTGTTACCGGCACGGTCGGCCATCCACTCGCCGATACGGTAGGCGATGCCGGTGCGCACCAGGCCTTCGCCGATGACAAACAGCGCGGCGATCAACACCACGTTGGGATCACTGAAGCCGGCCAGGGACTCTTGCACGGTGAGAATGCCGGTCAGTGGCAGGGCCACGATCACCAGCAGGGCAACCACGTCCATGCGGGGGCGGTTGGCGATGAACAGGGCGACACTGGTAAACAGCAATCCCAGTACCCAGAGCAGTTCGTCGTTCATGCAATCTTCCTGATTCGTGAAGCTGCAAAGTCTGGCAGAAAATCACATCGAGTTTGTCGACATGTTGCAGGGCCAGAATGGTCCGGGGGTTTGGTGGTAAGTTTTTCGCTTTTCCAACATTCAAGGAACGAAAGTTTGAGCCAAGACACCACTGACTTGAAACGCACCGCCCTCGTACTCGGTTTGATCGGTTGCATCACGATGACTGCCTACATCATCCGTTTCCTGGTCCAGACCCAAGGGTCTTACAGTGTGGATTACGAGTTCTTGCTCCACATCAGCCTGTTAGTCTTACTGGTTTCATTGTCTTTTCTTGGCGCCATCATGCTCAATCACAGCAAGCCAGAATGCGCGGTGATTGGCGGCCAGTTACTGTGGGCAATAGCAATTATTGCGCAGCCGATATTTGGCTTCACCCATGAGGGGCTGCTGAGCGTGGCGTTTCTGTGGGTGGCCGGATGTCTAGGTTTGAGGATTGGCTGGGTCAGTAGAAAAACGACTAAGGAAAAAACCGATGCGGCAATGTAAAGCCGTTTGCTGACGTTATTGACAGCACGGTGATAGAGTCGGCGTTTTTTCCGACAGGGGTGTGTCATGCGGGTAGTTTTGGCGGTAGTTGCTGCAGCGTTGTTGGCCGGGTGTGCGTCTTCGACCATGGAGGCGGCGCGGGACAAGGCGCCGACCAAGAGCTTCAGCTCAAGCAAGCCCGCCGACCGCGTAGCGCAGTGCATCCAGTTCGGCTGGCAGGACGAAGCGGTGTTCGGCGTAGACGCCAGCGGCTACCTGGAGCCGAACAAGCAGGGCGGTTTTACCGTCTACACCCGTGAGGCCGAATCGTTCGCCGACATCCAGCCCCAGGGCGCCAGCAGCGCAGTCAGTTACTACGCCCAGCACAGCGACAGTGTTGCCCTGCGCCGCATGGCCGCCCTGGCCACCTGCCTGTAAGGCTCAGCGCGGCATATAGCGCAGCTGCCAGCGCCGGGGAATTCTCAGCGAGATCAACCCCAGCGCGGCAGCAAGCCCTGCACTGAACAGCAGGGCGGCGAGGTCGAAGACCTGTTCCAGCAACACCCCGGCGATGGCACCGACGAACATCCCGGTCCAGGGAATCAGTTGCACTCGCCAGCCCTGCCGGCGTTCGCCCAGCAGCGCCCGGCCAAGGCCGCGGCCGAAGCGCGACAGCGCGCCGGTGACGTAGGTCAGGCCGATGGGCAGGCCGTTCACTTCCTCGACCACTGCGTTGATCATGCCCATGGCCGTCACTGCCGCCACCAGCGCCGGCAATTGCCAGGGCAACAGGCCGGCCACCGCCAGCAGGGCTGCGATCAGCGACAGCAGCGGCCAGGGCCGGCGGCCACTCAGGCGGGCGATCACCACGCCCAGGGCGTTGCCCAGCACAAAGGCCAGCAATACCGCGCCGATGCGCAGCACCAGGCCCAGCTCACCTTCACCCAGCGACACCGCCAGGCGCGTGGTGTTGCCGCTCATGAACGAGACGAAATCGCCCGTGGCCATGAAGCCGATGGCGTCGGTCATGCCCGCCAGCACCGACAGTGCGGCGACAAAATACAGCCCGACCCGGCCGCGCAGCCTGGCCACGTGCAATGCTCGGGCTGAGGTGTACGAGGTTCCCGGCAGCATCCGCCATCCTCCCTGCGGGTCAAGCGTTCTGTTGGGCCAGGCGTGCTTCAAGGCTGGCGATGTGCGCTTCGAGACGCTCGTGTTCGCAGCGTTCGGCGCCGATGTCCTCGAACACGCTGATCAGGTGGTCTGGCTCACCATCGGCACGGCGTTGCAACGAAGTGCGCGCGCGGACCCAGATGTAGCGGCCATCTTTGTGGCGCACGCGTTTTTCCACTTCATAGCGAGCGATTTCGCCGGCCAGCAAGCGCTGCAGCAACTGCAGGTTGGCGGCCAGGTCGTCGGAGTGGGTGAGTGCCTGGAAGGTCATCCCGTAAAGTTCATCGGCACGGTAGCCGAGCAGCTCGCACAGGCTGTTGTTGACCCGCAGCCAGGTGCCATCGGGGTCGATATAGGCCAGGGCGCCCCAGGCCAGTTCGAAGATCGCCCGAAACCGCTCTTCGCTGTTGCGCAGCTCGGCTTCGGCGACCATGCGCTCGGTGTTGTCCATGCTGATGCCAACCATCTTCACCGAGCGGCCGGCACTGTCGCGCACCACCGTGGCCCGGGATGAAATCCAGCGCTGCTCGCCGTCGGGGCGGGTGATGCGAAAATCGCATTCGCAGCCGGTGCCGTCGGCCACCGTTTCGGCGTACAGCTGTTGCATGTGGGTGATGTCTTCTTCGGGCAGGTGCGCCCAGAAGTCTTCGTTGCGATGGACCGGCCAGCCGTACACCTGTTCGACGTTGGGCGAGTAGGTGACTTCGTCGCTGATCAGGTTCCACTCCCAGGTGACGATGCGCGCGCCTTCCTGGGCCAGCTTCATGCGGGTTTCGCTTTCCATGATCTCGGCGGTGTAGCGCCGCCGCAGGTCGGTCATCGGCAGTTCGACCACCTGGTGCTGCTGGACGTTCTGCAGTGCCTCTTCGCCGTAACGCAACCAGATCCAGTTGACCTTGAGGAACTCGGCCAGCTTGCGCAGGTTGTCGTAATCGATTTCGCCGCCGCGGGTCCATTTGTGCACCGCCGTGCGCGAAATACCCAAGGCTGTCCCCACGGCTTGCAGGGTCAGCTTGTGATGCTCGAGCTGTTCCTTGAGGCGGAAGGCGAAACTGTTTTCCATCATGGGGCAGGGTGTCCTGATCGGGGCCAAGAGCCTGCCAGTATACCTAAGCTGTCAACTTTTGGTTGACGCCGGCAGGAGCGGGCTTGCCCCGCGATAGCGATCCTCCACTCACATCGCATCGCGGGGCAAGCCTGCCCCTAGCTGAGGTTACAGGTCCAGCACCAGGCGGGCCGAACGGGCGCGCGATACGCAGAGCATCATGCTCTGCTGCGCGGCTTTTTCTTCATCGCTCAGGTACTGGTCGTAGTGCTCGGCTTCACCTTCCAGGATCGCCGTCTCGCAGGTGCCGCACACGCCTTCGCGGCACAGGCACTCGACTTTGGCGGCCTTGGATTTTTCGATGGCCTGGAGAATGCTCATGCCTTCTTCAACCTGCAGTTCAGTGCCGGAGCGGGCCAGTACCAGGGTGAAGGCGCCGCCGGTGACCGGCGCTGCGGCGAACTGTTCCCAGTGCACGCGCTGCTCGGTAATACCGGCCTTGGCTGCGGTGGCGATCACGGCATCAATCAACGGCTTGGGGCCGCATACGTACAGGTGGGCATCGTCAGCCAGGCCGGCGCAAAGGGCGGCCAGGTCGAGCTTGCGGTCGAGGCTGTCGATGTAGAAACGGGTATTGCCCGCATGCGGGCCGCTTTCCAGCTGGTCCTGGAACGCCCCGTGCTCGGGCGCGCGGAAAGCGTAGTGCAGTTCGTAATCGGTGTTGCCGCCTTCGAGTTCGTGCAACTGGGCCAGGAACGGGGTAATGCCGATGCCACCGGCGATCAGCACGTGGCGGCCGGCGCTGGGGTCCAGGGCGAACAGGTTGTTGGGCGTCGAGATGGTCAACGCGGTGCCGACTTCCACCTGCTGGTGCATGAACGCCGAGCCGCCCTTGGACTGCTCTTCAAGGCGTACGCCGATCTGGTAGCTGCGGGTGTCGCGCGGGTCGCTCATCAGCGAGTAGGCGTTGCTGTACTGGCTGCCGTCGGCACCCTGCATCTGCACGATGACATGGCTGCCACCGGTAAAGGCGGGCATCGGCGCGCCGTCTTCGCGGGCCAGGGTGAAGCGCTTGATCAGCGGGGTTGCCTGCTGTACGTCGGTGACGCGCACGCTGAACATTTCATATTTGTTGGCCATGATTCACCTCGACTGCAGGGGGACGCGGCAGGCCCTGCCGCGTCCCGGAACCGGCGCGCTCAGATGGCGAGGCACAGGTATTTGATTTCCAGATAATCTTCGATGCCGTACTTGGAGCCTTCACGGCCCAGGCCCGATTGCTTGATGCCACCGAACGGCGCGACCTCATTGGAGATCAGCCCGGTGTTGACGCCGACCATGCCGTACTCCAGCTGCTCGGCTACCTTGAACACCCGGGCGATATCGCGGCTGTAGAAGTAGGCCGCCAGGCCGTACTGGGTGGCGTTGGCCAGGGCAACCACTTCCTCGTCGGTGCTGAAGCGCACCAGGGCTGCCACCGGGCCGAAGATTTCTTCTTCGAGCAGTTCCATGCCGGGGCCGACATTGGCTAGCACGGTCGGCTCGAAGAAGTTGCCACCCAGGGCGTGGGCCTGGCCGCCCAGCACCAGTTCGGCGCCTTTGCCCACGGCGTCGTCGATCAGGCTGCGAACCTTGGCCACGGCCTTGTCACTGATCAGCGGGCCGATCTGGGTGCCTTCGGCGCTGCCATGGCCGACGCCCAGCTGGCGTACGCGCTCGATGAAGCGTTCGCTGAACTGCGTGTAGACGCTGTCGTGGATATAGAAGCGGTTGACGCACACGCAGGTCTGCCCGGCGTTGCGGTACTTGGCGATCAGTGCGCCTTCGACGGCGGCGTCGATATCGGCATCGGCGAACACAATGAACGGCGCATTGCCGCCCAGTTCCAGGCTGACTTTCTTGATGGTTTCGGCGCACTGGCCCATCAGCAGGCGACCCACCGGGGTCGAGCCGGTAAAGCTCAACTTGCGCACCGAAGAGTGGCCGGTGAACTGCGCTCCAATGGCCGGAGCATCGCCGGTGACCACGCTAAACACGCCCGCCGGTACACCGGCACGTTCGGCAAGCTCGGCCAGGGCCAAGGCGCAGAACGGGGTTTCGTTGGCCGGCTTGACCACCATGGTGCAGCCTGCGGCCAGGGCCGGAGCGACCTTGCGGGTGATCATCGCCGCCGGGAAGTTCCACGGGGTGATGGCGGTGCACACACCGATGCCTTGCTTGATCACCAGCAGGCGCTTGTCATTGGCGGGGCTCGGGATCACATCGCCGTAGACGCGCTTGCCTTCTTCGGCGAACCACTCGACGAAGGAGGCGGCGTAGCGGATTTCACCCAGGGCTTCGTGCAGGGGCTTGCCCTGTTCGAAGGTCATCAGGCGGGCCAGGTCCTGCTCGTGTTCGAGCAGCAGTTCGAACCAGCGACGCAGGATCTGCGCGCGGTCCTTGGCGGTTCGCGAGCGCCAGTCGGCCAGGGCCGCTTCGGCGGCCTCGATGGCGCGTACCGCCTCGGCACCGGCCATCAGTGGCACGCTGCCCAGCAGGTTGCCGTTGGCAGGGTCGGTCACTGCCAGGGTGCGGGCGTCATCGGCGTCGCACCATTGCCCGGCAATGTAGGCCTGCTGGCGGAACAGCTTATTGTCATTGAGATTCACGCAAGGTACTCCCAAGCGCGCCGCAAGCCGTGTGGCCTGCGGCGCCGGTTATCAGTCGTCGAGATGGGCAACAGCGATCAGGTTGTGGAAGTGGGCGATGCCGTGCTCGCTCATGCCGCTGCGCTGGCGGTCGGCCATGATCCGGCCCTGGCCGCGGTAGCCGCGGGACTTCAGGCCTTTCTGCACGCTCTCTACCAGGCGCAGGTCTTCAGGGCGGAACACCTCGCGGTACCAGTCGATCAGCTTCTGCTGCTCTTCGGTGATGTCCTTGTTGAGGAAGTAGATGTCGTAGTGCTGCAGGGTGGTTTCGGCATCGACCGGGAACTCGTAGATCACGGTCATGAAGTTCGCTCCTGGCGGCACGTTGAACATGGTGCACGGCCAGGCCCAGAAGCCGGCGAACGACGGGTCCTTGACCGACTCATCGAACTTGAACGATTGCTCCGACGGCTTGGCCAGGCCGTACTGCAGGGTCCAGTTGCCGTGCATGCTGTGGCTGTACTGGCCAACGTCCACCGAATCGGAAAAGCCTGGGTGGGCCGGGGCGCAGTGGTAGCACTCGAGGTAGTTGTCGACGATCGACTTCCAGTTGGCCGGGGTGTCGCTGACAAAGCGAGCCGCCAGGTGCAGGTCGTCGATCACGCCGCAGGCCTCGCGCATGCGCGCTTGTAGGCCTGGCAGTTGGTCTTCGACGGTGCCGGCATCCATGTCCATATTGATGAAGATGAAGCCTGCGTACTCTTCGACGCGCAGCTGCACCAGGGTCGAGTTCTCTTTGTCGAAGTTCACCACGTTGTCGCAGTTGCGCGCGTGGGCCAGCTCGCCGTCGAGCTTGAAGGTCCAGGCATGGTACGGGCAGGTGATGACGTTCTTGGCCTTGCCGCTGCCGCTGAGCAACTGGTGGCCACGGTGCGGGCAGACGTTGTAGAAGGCGCGCAGCACGCTGTCGCGGCCACGGACCACGATGATGCTTTCGCCGATCACTTCACGGGTGATGTAGGCATTGTTCTCGGCGACTTCGCTGCGGTGGCCGACACAGATCCAGCTGCGGGCGAAGATGGCTTCTTTCTCGTGCTCGAATACCGAGGCCTGGGTGTAGAAGTTGGCCGGAATGGTGAACGCCTCTTCGGCGTTGGCGCAGAAATCGGCGGGCAGGCGTTTGAAGTCATTCATGATGGGTTCTCACAAGCTCGGTTTTTTAGTTATCAGTTAACGCGTATCTGTCAGTTAACAAGTCAGGCAAAAAAATTTGCCTCCCGTGTAGGAGCGGGCTTGCCCCGCGATAGCGTTCTGTCAGCTATATCGCTATCGCGGGGCAAGCCTGCTCCTGCACGGGGTGTTCAGTGCACGGCGGCAGCGCTGCGGGGTGCTTTTTCAGCGGGCTCTTCACCGGCCATGCGCGCCGCTTCTTCTTCGATGCGGAAGGCAGGCATCTGGCCGTAGTCTTCGAACATCCATTTGAAGAAGCCGTAGATCTTCACCAGCAAAATCACCATGAACGGGATCGCGGTCAGTACCACGGCGGTTTTCATGGTCGATAGCGAAGCCTTGGCGAACAGCATGGCCAGCGGCACCAGGGTCAGCACCACGCACCAGAACAGGCGGTGGGTCGGTGTCGGGTCGTCGCCTTCACGCAGGTTGCGGGTGCTGGTGGCCGCTACCGCATAGGCCGCGGCGTCCATGTGCGAGGCGCAGAAGATCGCCATGATGAACAGGTACACGCCCAGGAACACCTGGCCCCATGGCAATGCCAGCAGCAGATGGGTCACCGCCGATTCGCCGCCTTGCTCGCTGAGCATTTTCGGGACGTCCACGGCACCGGTGATGAACTGGTGCATGCTGTAGCTTTCCAGCGCGCCGAAGAAGAACCAGCAACCGAAGCTGCCGCCCATTAACAGGGCAAGGACCACTTCCTTGATCTGCCGGCCACGCGATACGCGGGTCACGAACATGGCTACGCCCGGCGCGTAGGACACCCACCACAGCCAGTAGAACACCGTCCAGTTGCGGGTGAAGGCACCATCACCGGCAGGGTCGGTGAACAGGCTCATGTGCACGTAGTTCTGGATCATCAGGCCAATGGAGTTGGCAGTGTTGTTGATGGTGAACTGGGTGGGCCCCACCAGCAGTACCACCAGCGCGAACACCAGCGCGCCGATGCAGACCATCTTGCTCAGGCGCTGCAGACCACCGTCGATACCGATGTAGGAGCTGAGCGAGAACAGCACGGCCACGCCACCGATCACCATCAACTGCACGGTGAAGGTGTCCGGGGTGCCGGCCAGGTCATGCAGGCCACGGGTAAGGGTCGAGGCGGTGAGGGCCAGCGACACGGTCAGTGCGCCCATCATGGTCAGCAGGAAGATCAGGTCGACGCTGCGGCCCACAGGGCCGGTGGCCTTGAAGCCGGTCACAGCTTCGACGATCGAGGCCAGGTTCAGGCCGCTCTTCTTGCGCACGTGGAAGTGATAGGCCATGGCCAGCGAGGCCAGGGCATAGATCGACCAGGCGCTGACGCCCCAGTGGAAGAACGAGTAGCTGATGCTGTACTCGAGCGCCTGGGGGGTGGCGGCGGCGATGTTCAGGCCCGGGGTCTGGTAGTAGTAGGCCCACTCCATCACACCCCAGTAGAGGGTCGAGGAACCCATGCCGGCGCAGATGAACATGAACACCCAGGTGGCGGTGGCGTATTCAGGCTTGCCACTGCCCAGGCGGATATTGCCGTATTTGCTGAAGGCCAGGTACAGCACGGCCAGGGAGCTACCGAACACCAGCACCTGAACGCTGGTACCGAAGGTGCGGGTAGACAGTTCGAACAACTGGTTTGCCGCGCTTTCGGCCTCGGCCGGGAAGGCTGCAAGGCCAATCACAGTGAGCAGCACGGCTATCAGACTCACGGTGATCAGGAACACATCAATCTTTTTATTCTTGTGCGACATCATCGTCTCCTGGACGTTGGCGTACTTATATACCCGGCAGGCAACCGGGGTGTTGCGGTGTTGCTCCTTCCTTGGCTGTTAACTAGAGGTTAACGTGAATCTTTTGGTTAACAGATTTTGCATACAATCCACTGCGCTCGCAAGAGGGGTGGGGCCGTTTTGTCAGACAATTCTGATAATCGGCCCCGCCGGGATCACGCCTCGATCAGATCGGTGATCGCCTGGCCCACTTGTTGGGTGGATTTCTGCCCACCCATGTCACGGGTGGTGTCGCCCGCCGCGATGACCTGCTCGATGGCCTTGAGGATGTCGTCGTGGGCGGCTCGGTAGCGTGGGTCGCTGCCGTCGTTGCCAAGAAAATCGAGCATCAGTGCCCCCGACCAGATCATCGCGATCGGGTTGGCGATGTTCTTGCCGTAGATGTCCGGGGCCGAACCGTGTACCGGCTCGAACAGCGACGGGAATTTGCGCTCGGGGTTGAGGTTGGCCGATGGCGCGATGCCGATGGTGCCAGCGCAAGCCGGGCCCAGGTCGGAGAGGATGTCGCCGAACAGGTTGGAGGCCACCACCACGTCGAAGCGATCCGGCTGCAGCACGAAGCGGGCGCAGAGGATATCAATGTGCTGTTTGTCCCAGCTGATTTCCGGATAATTGGCAGCCATGGCGGCGGTGCGCTCGTCCCAGTAGGGCATGCTCACGGCCATGCCGTTGGACTTGGTGGCCGAGGTGACGTGCTTGCGCTCGCGGGTCTGGGCCACATCGAAGGCATACTTGAGGATGCGGTCCACGCCACGGCGGGTGAACACCGACTCTTGCAGCACGAACTCGTTTTCGGTGTTTTCGAACATGCGCCCACCCAGGGACGAGTATTCGCCCTCGGTGTTCTCGCGGATCACCACAAAATCGATGTCGCCCGGCTCACGACCGGCCAGCGGGCACGGCACGCCGGGGAACAGGCGCACCGGACGGATGTTCACATACTGGTCGAAATCGCGGCGGAACTTGAGCAGCGAGCCCCACAGCGAAATGTGGTCCGGAACCTTGTCTGGCCAGCCGACGGCGCCGAAGTACAGTGCGTCGAAATCCTTGAGCTGTTCGAACCAGTCGTCGGGCATCATCTTGCCGTGGGCCAGGTAATAGTCGCAGCTGGCCCACTCGAAGAATTCGAAGCTGATGTCCAGGCCATGCTTGCGGGCAGCTGCCTCGACTACACGGATACCTTCGGGGAGAACTTCGTTGCCGATGCCGTCGCCTGGGATGGCTGCGATTCGAAATGTCTTGCTCATGGGGCGCACTCGTTGTCTAGGGAACAGATGCGAGCCATGCTATAAGGGCTGGATTCAGAGATAATCTCGCCTTTCATAGATTCTTAGTGCACGAAACGTGAATAATCTGCCGAGCCTCGACGACCTCAATATCTTTCTCCAGGTGGCCAAGCGCGCCAGCTTCGCGGCGGTGGCCGATGAGCTGGGCATGTCGGCGGCCTTCATCAGCAAGCGTATCCGCGTGCTTGAACAGGACCTCGACGTGCGCCTGCTGCACCGAACCACCCGGCGGGTGACGGTGAGCGAGGAGGGCGAGCGGGTGTACCAGTGGGCCCAGCAGATCTTCGACGCGGTGCAGCGCATGGGCGACGATATCAGCGCCCAGCATCGCGAACCGGCAGGCCAGCTGCGTATCGCCAGCAGCCTGGGCCTGGGGCGCCGGTTCGTGGCCCCGGCGCTGTCGGAACTGGCCGAGCGGTATCCGCGCCTGGACATTCGCCTGGATGTGCATGACCGGTTGGTGGACCTGATCGAAGAGGGCGTCGACCTGGACATCCGCGTCGGCAATGTCATCGCCCCCAACCTGATCGCCAAGCCGCTGGCCAAGAACCGGCGCGTGTTGTGTGCTTCACCGGCCTACCTGGCGCGGCGGGGCACGCCCAAGGTGCTGGCCGAGCTGGCCAGTCACGATTGCCTGGTGATCAAGGAGCGTGACCACCCTTTTGGTATCTGGCAGCTCGAAGGGCCCAATGGCGAGGAAAGTGTGCGGGTGACCGGCAGCCTGTCGAGCAACCACGGTGAAGTGGCGCACCAGTGGTGCCTGGATGGGCGAGGGGTGTTGCTGCGTTCGTGGTGGGATGTGCACGACAGCCTGGCCGATGGGCGGTTGGTGCAGGTACTGGGCGAGTATCACCAGCCAGCGGATATCTGGGCGGTGTACACCTCGCCCTTGGCCAGTTCGGCCAAGGTACGGGTGGCGGTGGAGTTTTTCCGTCAGTATTTCTCCGAGCGCTACAGCCTGCCCGAGTTGGGTTGACGGTTCGGGCCTTATCGCCGACAAGCCGGCTCCCACAAAGATTCCCTGTGGGAGCCGGCTTGCCGGCGATGGGATCAGAAGGTGTAATCCAGCGTCGCAAAGTACGCGCGTGGCTCACCCATGATCCACTGCTCGCCACTGTGGGCAACGGCTGCGTAACGGCGGTCCAGCAGGTTGTTCACCTGCAACCCCAGTCGCACATCCGGCAGTACCTGCCACCCCAGGTTGGCATCGACCACCGTGAAGCCCGGCACGGTCTGGGTGTTGGCGGTGTCGGCATAGCGCTCGTCGACATAACGCAGGCCCATACCGGCATCCACGCCATGGCTGAAGCCCTTGTTCACCCACAGATTGGCGGTGCGCCGTGGCACGTTGCTCGGGCGGTTGCCGGCGCGCGAGACCGTCTGGCCTCCCACCGTCTGGTCGAAGTCATCGTATTTGGCGCGTACCACCGAGGCGTTGGCCGAGACATGCCACTGGTTGGCCAGGGCCAGCTCCAGGGTGGCCTCCAGGCCATCGGAAGTCTGCTGTCCGGCCTGTTCCTTGAGGTGGGTGACAGGGTTATCGACCAGCAGCTTTTCCTTGACGATGTGGTAGGCCGCCAAGGTCCATTCGCCACGGCCGTCCCAGAACAATTGCTTGAGGCCGAGTTCGGTCTGCCGGGCTTCGGTCAGGTCGAAGTTCTGCTGGGTCGGGCTCAAGCTGATCAGGTCGCTGACGCCATCTTCGCTGGTGGAGTACTGCCCATACAGCGACAGCTCGTCAGTCACGGCAAACACCAGGCCGGCGCGCCAGTTGCCGCCGCCGAGGCTGCGGTCGGAGCGGGTGTTGTTGACCAGGTTGTCGCGGTCGATATGGTTCTGGTCGCGGCGGATACCGGTGACCAGCGACCAGCGCTCCGTCAACTGGGTACGGTTCTCTGCGAACAGGGCGAAGGTGCGGGTGGTGCTGTGGGATTGCGGGCGGGTCGGGTCCTGGCTGTGGAAGTAGCCCGGTGCCGGGGCCCACGGATCGATGTAGTCGCCGCCGATGTCGTTGTACGGTGAGTTGCTGTCGATGCCGAAACGGATGCGGTTGTACTCGGCGCCGACCACGGTCTTGCTGGCCAGGCCGAACAGCGAGTGGTCGAAGGTGAAGCTCTGGCGGTCGCCGATCTGCTCCTGGTCGTGCTTGATCTCAAGGTAGCTGCCACGTTCCAGCTGGCCCAGGTCGCTGTGCCAGGTGTAGTCCTCGGCGTTGCGCCAGTGGCGACGGCTCTTGATGTAGTACAGCTGGTTGCTGGCACTGATCGAGTCGCTGATCGCCCAGTCGGTGTTCAGCCGGGTCCATTCGTCGTGGTAGCGCTGCACGTCGTCGCGCACGTTGTAGTTCTTCTTGCCCAGGCTGTCGCGGGAATGGCCGTCGATCAACGGTGTACCGAAGTAGTTCATCGGCTCGGCATCGCCGCGCTCATGGGCCAGGGTAAAGCTCAGGTCGTCGGTGGCGTCGAAGCGCAATGCAGCGCTCATGGCCAGGCTTTTCGAGTCGCCGCGGTCGACCCAGCCGTTGCCTTGCTGGTCGTTGAGGGTGACCCGGTAGCTCAGGCGTTCGCTGAGCGAGCCGCCGCTGTCCAGGCCCAGTTGCTGACGGTCGTAGGAGCCGTAGCCCAGGCGCAGGTGATTGCGGACTTCACCGGCGAACGGCTTTTTCGGGATCACGTTGATCACCGCACCCGTGGCGCCTTCGCCGTAGAGTACCGACGCCGGCCCGCGGATGATGTCGATGCGCTCGACCATCCAGGGGTCGACCGGGAAGGTCTGGGTGCCGGCACCGGTGTACATGCGCGAACCGTCGAAGAGGGTCATCACTGAGCCATGCCCGGTAAACCCACGGGCCGACAACGCGGTGTTGCCGTTGCCCGGCGTGCCCACCGAGCTGATGCCGGGCGAGCGAATGACCGCGTCCTGCACGGTGGCGTTGTTGCGACCGTCGATGGCCTCGGCGCCCAGGCTGCTGGTGCTGGCCGGGGTGTCCATGGCGCTCAGGTTCAGGCGCGAGCCGGCGGGCAGTGGCGTGGCCAGGCTGATCGTTTCGTTGTCGCTGGTGCTGGTGATGGCCGTCGAGGGCAGGGCCAGGGCAGAAGGGCTGTGTTCTTCGGCAAGGGCTGGCAGCGAGAGCGCCAGGCAAGGGGCCAGGGCATTGGCTGCCAGGGTGTGAAGCTTGGAATTACGGGACATGTCGTTCCACAGTCAACAGGAAGAATGAATCCCGGAGGGAACAACGCATGGAGGAATTGCGCGCGCAGGCGAACGCAACCCGGCCTGCGCCCGCCCACCGCGGGGTTGCCAAACAAAAGTTCCAGGCCGGTCTCCGGGCTTGCGAGGGTCATGAAGGCCTTCACCTTCCCATGCCGAGGCACAGTGGTGTTTCGAAGGCTTCGCTCGCTTACCGTTGCGGGGGCAGCGCCGGACTGATCACCTGAGTGACGCACCGGCTTCCCGTTTCACCCTGCGCACGGCGGCGCAGGACACCTGAAACTGGCGCGCATGTGAACATCGAATGCATTGCTAGTCAAATGTACGGCAAACTCATCAACGCCCGCGCTTGCGCGACACCACTGCCTCGATGTTCTTGCGCCCGATCAGCTTCGGTTGTGCAGGCTCTTCCAGCCACTTGTACATCACCAGGCTGTCCACCAGCCCCAGCCGAGCGTGGCGATATGCCCGCGGCAGGCGCCCGACGATTTCAAAACCGAGCTTGTGCCACAGGGCCACGGCCGCTTCGTTGCTCGACACCACCGAGTTGAACTGCATGGCCAGGAAGCCTTGCTGGCGCGCCAGTTGCTGGGAGTGCTCGCACATCAGGCGGGCCACGCCACGACCGCGGGCGGCCTCGCAGACCATGTAGCCGCAATTGCTCACGTGGCTGCCGGGGCCGGCGGCATTGGCCTTGAGGTAGTAGGAACCGAGCAGTTGGCCGTCTTCCTCGGCCACCAGGGTGTGCAGCGGCGATTCCAGCCACAGATGACGTGCCTGCTCCTGGCTCAGGGCCGGGTCGAAGGCATAGGTTTCGCGGGCGCCGACAATGGCCTGGAAGGTCGGCCAGAAGTGTTCGAAATCAGCGGCGGTCATGGGGCGGAGGGTAATCATGGCGGTTCCTGGCAACGTGAACCGCGAGTCTGAAAGCGTTGGTGCCGGCATGCAACTGTTTGTGCAGGCCGGCACCCACGCGGTCAGTTGTCGACCTTGTTCACTGCATCCATCGCCCGCGCCGAATACACCAGCGCCGCGCCGGCATTCATGGCGACGGCCACACCCAGCGCTTCGGCGATTTCTTCACGGGTAGCGCCTTGCTTGACCGCCTGCGCCGAGTGCACAGCGATACAGCCATCGCAGCGGGTCGTCACCGCCACGGCCAGCGAGATCAGCTCGCGGGTCTTGGCATCCAGGTGGTTGGTCTTGGCCCCGGCGCCGCTGGCGGTCATGTAGCCATTGACCGTGTCGGGGGACAGTTGCTTGAGGTCGCCGATCCCGGCCATCAACTGCGTACGGTAGGCGTTCCAGTCCATCATGCTCATCGTCTTCACCTTGTGCTGTTGGCAACATGAACAGTGAAGCTAGTTTTTTAATCGGCGGGGCGCCGTTGGTCGATGGGTCACAAAGGCTAGGACTTTGGTAGGAGGGGGCTTGCCCCGCGATAGCGATGGGGCTGGAAGATCGCTATCGCGGACAAGCCCGCCCCTACCGGTCAGATGTAGATGAACACCAGCAGCAGCGCTGCCACTACCGCCCATTTCTCCAGGTAGTAACGGGTACGGTTGCGCTTTTTCATCGCCTTGCCACGCTCACGTATCTTGTAGATGCGGGTGAACAGGCGATTGATGCCACCGGTCTTGTCGCCGGCATCGTTGGGCGCCGCCGCGGCGGCCATTACCTTGCGGCTGAACCAGCGGTTGAAAGCGGTCGCCCAGCGGTACTTGAGCGGGCGCTCGACATCGCAGAACAGGATGATGCGGTTGTGCTCGGTCTGGTTGCTGGCGTAGTGGATGTAGGTCTCATCGAACACCACCGCCTCGCCGTCGCGCCAGGCGTAGTTCTCGCCGTCCACGCAGATGTAGCAGGCGTCGTCGTTGGGCGTGTCCAGGCCCAGGTGGTAGCGGTAGGAGCCGGCATACGGGTCGCGGTGGCGAACCAGCTTGGACCCGGGCGGCAGGGTCGCGAACATCGCCGCCTTGACCGTGCCGATGCCTTGCAGCAGCTCGGTGGTACGCGGGCACAGCTTCATGGCAGACGGGTGGCTCTCGCCGTACCACTTCAGGTAGAAGCGCTTCCAGCCACTCTTGAAGAACGAGTTGAAGCCAACGTCATCGTAGTTCTTCGAGCTCTTGATCTCGCCGACATGCAGCAATTGCTGGGCTTCGGCGCGGATTTCTTGCCAGTTGTCCTGCAACGGCTTGAGCTCGGGAAAGCTCTCGACCGGCAGGTAGGGCTTGGCCGGGAGCTTGGAGAACAGGTAAAGGAAGACGTTTACCGGCGCCAGGAAGCTTGAGTGATCACCCAGCTGACGGGTGACTTTGTGCCGGACCCGCCCGCGGAAATGGACGTAGGCAATCGAGAATACAAACAATAGAACGAGAAAAATTTTCATGGGCGGATACTTGTCGATGTGGCGATGCGCCATGGCATAAGCCAGCCAGCATAAACAATCGCGACCGCAGTTTGTACTAAATGTTACCGCTCGGACGCTCGACGTTAGTCCCACACGCAAAGGTTTGCCTTAACGATTCAGCCTCGGTTTTTACCCGGAAGGTGCAGATAGGACATCACGCTTTCCGTCAGCTCCGTGGCCAGTTTCACCGCTTCTTTATTACGCGCCATAACCCCGGCCACAAGGCCTTCGATCAACGCCAGAACGGCAATATTGGAACTGGTCAGCACCGGATGGTCTGCCGGGGCGAACAGCACGTGACGGGCGATGGGGGCCAGGGGGGAGGCGGGCGAGTCTGTGATTGCCAGCACGGTGGCGCCACGCTCATGGGCAAAGCGTGAGAGCTGCAGAGTGTCCAGGGAATAGCGCGGCAGCGAAATGGCCAGCAGCACATCCTGCTCGGTGATCGCTGCCAAGCGATACGCGGCGTTCTCGTTGCCGCCCTCCATGCTGATGGCGCAGGCATCGGCACAGAAGGGCACCAGGGTCGAAGCAGCAAGCCCGGCCAGGTAGACGCTGTTGCCAAAACCGAGCACATACACCTTGCGCGCTGCAATCAGACTGCTGACGAAGGCTTCGAAGGTGTCGGCCTGGTTGTTGCTGCTGGTGGTGGCCAGGTTGCTGGCGGCGCTCTGGATCTGCTCATGCAGGCCGAACTCGCCATCGGGGCGCTGGGCCAGCTCGTTGCGCAGTTTATCCACCGGCGAGACCATCTGCTGCAGGGTCGTTACCAGCTCGGCTTTCATCCCGCTGTAGCCGCCCAGGTCCAGGGCTTTGGCCAGGCGATTGACCGCTGCTGGCGAGGTAGAGGTGGCCTGGGCCATTTCCTCGATCGTCAGGGTCGCGGCCTTGAGGGGGTGGCGCAAAATATAGTTGGCAACCTTGCGCAAGGAGGGTTGCAGTTGCGCAAGGTTTTCCGACAGCTTGCGCATGACCGGCGAGGCATAAACGGTTGTGGTTTTCGAGGGGCTAGGCATCCGGCTGATGATTCCCTGGCAGATGGACGGCGTGCGTCAGTGTATCCGAAGCCGCTCCCCGGCGTGGAGCCGGGAAGGGCGCAGGCGTTTACTTCAGGCTGCCGGCAAGGAACTGGCGCAGCCGCTCGGACTGGGGCCTTGCCAGGACTTCGCGCGGGTCACCGCGCTCCTCGACCAGCCCCTGGTGCAGGAACAGCAGTTGGTTGGAAACCTCCCTGGCAAAACCCATTTCATGGGTGACTACGACCATGGTGCGGCCTTCCTGGGCCAGGTCCTGCATGACCTTGAGCACATCGCCCACCAGCTCCGGATCGAGGGCCGAGGTCGGTTCGTCGAAGAGCATCACATCGGGCTCCATTGCCAACGCCCGGGCAATCGCCACCCGCTGCTGTTCGCCGCCGGACATGTGCGCAGGGTAGGCATCGCGCCGGTGGCTGACGCCCACCTTGCTCAGGTAGTGCTCGGCCTTGTCCCTGGCTTCCTTGCGATCGATACCCAGCACATGCACGGGGGCCTGCATGACGTTTTCGATCGCGCTCATGTGCGACCACAGGTTGAAGTGTTGAAAGACCATGCTCAGCCGCGCGCGTATCCTTTGCAGCTGGCGCGGTTCAGCAGCCTTGAGGCCACCGCGTGAGCAGGCGCGCAGTTTCAGCGCCTCGCCGTTGAGCACTATCTGCCCGGCGTCGGGTTGCTCGAGCAGGTTGATACAACGCAGGAAGGTGCTCTTGCCCGAGCCGCTGGAGCCGATGATGCTGATCACATCACCGGCTTTGGCGTGCAGCGAGACACCCTTGAGTACCGGGTGGCTGGCGTAGCTTTTGTGCAGATCCTGAATTTCCAGTTTGTTCATGGCTAAGTACTCGGTCTCAGTCGCTGAGCAGGCGACCCTGGCGGATGGGGGTGTTGCCGGCGACTTTGGCCAGCCACAAGCCGGGTTGGGCGAAACGCAGGCGTTCACGGGCATAGAGAATGCCGTCGGTGCTGGCCTTGACGACGCTGTAGCGATCACTGATCGGGTCGATGACTTCGAACAACGGATCACCGACCCGTACGGCGGCACCGAGCGGTTGCAGGAAGCTCACCACGCCCGGGTGTTCGGCATAGGCGTACTGGGCACCGGCAAAGGGCGTCGCCTGGCAGCACTGCGCGGGGGCTGCAGGCCAAGGTCCGTTGATCAGGCCCTGGTCGGCAAGATAACCAAGAATCTGTTCGGCGCTGGCCTGGCAGTCCTCCCGGTCGGTATCGGCCATGCCGCGCAGTTCGACGGTGGTTGCGACGCAGGCCAATGGTATGTCCGCCTCGGGGAATCGTTCTGCCAGTTGCACCCAAGGCACAGCGCAGGCCTCATCGAAGGCATTGCCGCCGGCGTCTTCAGCCAGCAAGGCTGCGCCCGCCTCAAGACGCGCCGCCAGCGAGCGCAGGCGCGGCCAGTTCTGCGGCAGGGCGTAGAGCAACATGACCGATTCGAAGTCGCAGTGCAGGTCCAGTACCAGGTCGGCGTCGCAGGCCTGCTGCAGGAGCAGACGACGCAGGCCGTCGAGTTCCGACTGTGCCGTTGGCAGCTCGGCCAGGATCTGCAGCATGGCGCGGCGGATCCGGTCGATGTTGGCGGGGCCATCGCTGTCGAGTTGGCCCTCCAGGCGCTCGGCCAGCGCCTGGGTCAACGCCGGAAAATCGCGGTTGAAGTTCTTGCCGCTGTTGAGTTCGAAGCGGCCCTGGTGGGTTGCCTGGAACATCTGGCCGATGCCGATCGGGTTGGCCAACGGCACCAGCTCGATCACCCCTGTCAGACGGCCCTGGGTTTCCAGCTCGCCCAGGCGTCGCTTGAGCTCCACGGCCACGCGCATCCCCGGCAGTTCGTCGGCGTGCAGCGAGGCCTGGATGTAGGCTTTGCGCGGACCGCTGCCGAAGCGGAACAGGCTCACGGTGCGCTGCGTGCCACAAGCACTCCAGGGCAGTATGTGGTCAATTTGCTGCATATCAGGCTCCTTGCTGCGAGCGTGGGGCGAGGTAGGCCAGCCAGCGGCGTTCGGCCAGCTTGAACAGACGCACCAGCATGAATGTCAGGACCAGATAAATGAGCCCTGCGGTAATGAACGCCTCGAAGGGCAGGTAATAACGTGCACTGAAGGTACGTGCAGCCCCGGTGATGTCGACCAGCGTGACGATCGAGGCAAGGCTTGTGGTTTGCAGCATCATCAGCACTTCATTGCTGTATTGCGGCAGGGTTCGACGCAGGGCCGAGGGCAACAGGATTCGCCGGTACAGCGTCAGGCGCGACATACCCATCGCCCGGGCGGCCTCGATCTCGCCACGCGGGGTCGACTTGAGGCTGCCGGCCAGCAGTTCGGCGCTGTAGGCGCTGGTGTTGAGGGCAAAGGCCAGGCAGGTGCAGAAGGTTGCGCTGGACAGGTACGGCCATAGCACGCTCTGGCGCACGGCTTCGAACTGGGCCAGGCCGTAGTAGATCAGGAACAGCTGCACCAGCATGGGTGTGCCGCGGATCACGTAGGTATACAGCCAGGCCGGGTAGCGCAGCAGGCATGAGCGTGACACGCGCATCAGCGCCATCGGCACAGCCAGCAGCAGGCCCAAGGCCAGGGAAATCAACAGCAACTTCAAGGTCAGTACGATGCCGTTCAGGTACAGCGGCAGGTTCTGCCAGATCAGCGAATAATCGAGCGTCATGGCGTGCGTCTCCTCACAATTCGGCGGCTTTGAAGCCGACCGAGTAGCGTTTTTCCAGCCCCCGCAGGAGCAGCAGCGACAGGCTGGTCAACAACAGGTACAGGGCCGCTACGGTCAGGAAGAAGGTGAATGGCTGATGGGTCGCATCGGCTGCATTCTTGGCCTTGAACATCATGTCTTGCAGGCCGATCACCGAGATCAGCGCGGTGGACTTGGTCAGTACCAGCCAGTTGTTGGTGAACCCCGGAATCGCCAGGCGGATCATTTGCGGCACGCTGATCTGCCAGAACACCTGCGCAGCGCTCATGCCATAGGCCACACCGGCTTCGGCCTGCCCCTTGGGGATGGCCAGGAAGGCGCCGCGAAAGGTCTCCGACAGGTAGGCGCCGAAAATGAAGCCCATGGTGCAGAACCCGGCGATAAAGGGATTGATGTCGATGTACTGCTCGTATCCCAGCGCCAGCGCCAGGCGGTTGACCAGGTCCTGGCCGCCATAAAAGATCAGCAGAATCAGCACCAGGTCGGGGATGCCGCGTACCACCGTTGTGTACACCTCGCCCAGTGTTGCCAGCCATTTGACCGGCGACAGCCGGCAGGCCGCGCCGATCAGGCCCAGGGTAATGGCCAGGGCCATGGCGCTCAGGGCCAGGTTGATGGTCAGCCAGGCGCCATCGAGAATGCTCGATCCGTAGCCGTGAAGCATGATGAAAGTCCTCGGCGGCAGGCTTATTGGCCGTAGATATCGAAGGGGAAGTACTTGCTTTGCACCTGCTGGTAGGTGCCGTTGGCGCGGATCGCGGCGATGGCCGCGTTGAGCCTGGCCAGGTTGGCCGTGTCGCCCTTGCGTACGGCAATCCCGGCGCCACGGCCGAAGTACTGCGGATCGTTGATGTCTGGCCCGACCAGGGCGAACCCCTGGCCTGCAGGTGTTTTGATAAAGCTCTCTTCGGTATTGACGATGTCGGCGAGGGTGGCGTCCAGACGACCGGATGCCAGGTCCAGGAACGCCTCGTTCTGCGAGGCGTAGCGCACCACCTCCACACCCTGGGTTTCGAGTTGTTCGGTGGCGAAGCGGTCGTAGGTCGAGGCACGTTGCACGCCGACCCTGTGGCCCTTGAGGTCCGTGGCGAGGTCCTGAAGCTGACTGCCGACCTTCATCGCGAACTTGCCGGGGGTGTGATAGTACTTGTCGCTGAAATCGACCGATTTCAAACGATCCTCCGTGATCGACATGGACGACAGTACCGCGTCGATCTTGCGCACTTTCAACGACGGGATCATGCCGTCGAATTCCTGCACGACCCATTGGCACTTGACCTGCATTTGCGCGCACAGGGCATTGCCGATGTCGTAGTCAAAACCTGCGATCTCACCTTGCGGGGTGCGGTAGGAGAAGGGCGGGTAGGCAGCCTCGATGCCAATGCGCAGGCTGTCCTGGGCGGCGTGGGTCATGGCGCTGCAGGCACACAGGGCCAGTGCGCCTAGAAGTCCGGTCTTGTTCATATTCTTGACTCCGGTGGGTAGGGCTATACCAGCCAACGCCGTCGTGGGCGACTGGTCAGGCGGGTATAGGAATGACATGAATTATTTCAAAAATCAAATTCATGAAAATATAAATATCAAAAACGCGACTGGCGGTGACCGGGGGTGGCGTTAGACTGGGGAAATAGCGAGCAAGAAAGGGGAAGCGGTATGGACCTGAGTGGTCGCGAGTCGGGCGAGCCGTTCAAGCGGCTGTTTTTCGCCCTGGAATGTGCGCCGGCACAGCGCCGGGACATTGCCCACTGGCGTAGTGCGCTGGGATCGGGGTTGGGGCGGCCGGTGGCGTCGGCCAATTTTCATCTGACGTTGATGTTTCTGGGGGCGGTTTCCACGGCGCAGTTGCCGGCCATCCTGGCGGCTGCCGCACAGGTGAAGGTGCCGCAAAAGCCGTTGACGGTGATGCTGGACCGGTTGGAAGTCTGGCGCCCGGCCAAGGCCCTGGTATTGATGCCTACCCAGCCGCCGGCCGCTTTGCGCCAACTGGTGTACACCCTGCAACAGGCCATGTTGCCCTTGGGCTTTGCCGATGCCCCACGAGAGTACCGACCGCACCTGACCCTGGCTCGCGACTGCCACAGCCCGGTGCCAGAGGCTCCGGTAGCGGCGAATTTCACCTTGCGGGCCCGGCACTTCACCTTGCTCGAGTCACGCAAGGGGCAATACTGGCCACTGGCGCAGTGGCCGCTGCAGGTTCAGGGCTGAGTGCAGGCCACCCGCATGGCTGCCCACGTTGGCGCATCGGCGGTGTTCGTCTCGGTGGGAGCGGATTCATCCGCGATCGGCCGTGAAGCGGTCGAAATACGGCTACGCCGGATTCGCAGGCTGTGCCGGCCTCTCGAGGGGCAAGCCCGCTCCTACCCTGTGTTCATGCCGCTGGCGAGGCGGGTCAGAACTGCGGCGTGTATTTCACGCTGAACATGAAATTGCGCGGCTCGCCAAAGTTGTTGTTGCCATTGAGCTGGTTGTAGGCCGCCACGTAGTAGCGCTTGTCGAACAGGTTCTTGCCGTTGACTGCCAGGCTAACCTCAGGTGTCAGCTGATAGGCCAGGCGCGCATCCCACACGGCATAACCGGCGACGTCGTAGGTGTGTTCGTACCCCAGCGTGTGGCTTTGTGCGCTAAAGCCAAGACCTGCACTGACCTTGCTCCAGTCACCCGGCAACTGGTAGTCGCTCCACACCCGCAGCATGTGCTTGGGCGTCCAGGTGCTGAAGACCTTGCCTTCGTTTTCCGGGTCATCCATGTACTTCGTGGTGTTGTAGGTATAGCCGGCAAACAGTTGCAGGCCGGTGAGCACTTCGCCGCTGATCTCGGCCTCGATGCCCTGGCTGCGCACCTTGCCCGTGGCAGTGGAGCAGTACCAGTCGTCGCAGGCAAAGCCTGAAGCCAGGTCCTGGATCGCGCGGTTTTCCTGATCGAAGCGGAACACCGCAAGGGAGGTTTTGACCCGTCCGGCGAAGAGCTCGCCCTTGATGCCCATCTCGTAGTTGCTGCCGATGATCGGCTTGAGCACCGAGCCACTGCTGTCACGCTCGGACTGAGGCACGAAGACGTCGGTGTAGCTGGCGTACACCGCCCACTCGCGGCTCAGGTCGTAGACGATGCCGGCGTACGGGGTAACTTCGCCGGATTCGGTAATTTTGCTGGGTGCATTGACGGTGGCGGCGTGGGTGAGCGGGGCATAGTCGGTCGAGTCGTAGGTCTGCTCGAACCAGCTCACGCGAGTGCCAAGCACCAGGGTCAGCGGGTCGGCCAGCTTTACCCGCCAGCTGCCATACAGGCCTTTCTGGCGTACGTCATAGGCGCTGCCGGTACCGCGGCCATTGGCTTTGGCCAGCAGGCTGTCGAAGTCGATGTCCGGGCGGTGGTGATCGATATCGAAGATGTTGTCGGTGCTTGCATTGAACGTACGCGCCATCAGGTCATCGGTGGTCAGCTTGGAATAGTTGCCGCCCAGGGTGACTTCCTGCTCAAGGCCGAACCCTTCGAAGCGTCCAACCACGTTCATGTCCACGCCGACCTTGGTGGAGTCAAAGTCGGTCACCCAGTCGGCGTAGGTAATGCCAGTGCCATCGGGCTCTAGGCCGTCGCCGGTGGATTGCACGCGCTGGTGGGCAGAGGTGTTGGTCTCGCTCATGCGCACGGCAGCAACGCGAAACTTCCAGTCGTCGTTGAAGCGGTGCTCAAGATCGGCGTATAGGGTAGTGACGTCGATTTCCGAGTGATTCCAGCGCGACCCGGCAAAGGTCGAGCGCGATACATCCAGGGGGCTGCCGTCGGCATAGCGCGGCAGGCCGCGCAGCATGGGTCGCGATTCGGCGTCGGAGCGGCTGACCGCCAGGCCCAGGGTGGTGTCTTCACGCAGGTCGAAGTCCAGGGCGCCGTAGAGCGAGTGGGTCTTGCTCCACTCGTAGTCGACGAACGAATCGCTCTGGTCTTCATCGGCGACAAAACGCCCGCGAATGGTGCCCGCGTCGTTCAGCGGACCGCCGGCATCCAGCTGCAGGCCATAGTGGTCCCAGCTGCCGGCCTTGCCGGTGAGCGTCACGGTCGGGGCGCTCTGGCCGCGCTTGCGCACCAGGTTGACCGCGCCACCGGGGCTGCCGGTACCTTGCAGCAGGCCCGAGGCGCCGCGCAGCACTTCCATGCGGTCGAAGAAGATCAGGTCCTGGGTCGCCCAGTTGCCCAGGGAGTAGGTGTTGCGTGGAATGGGCACGCCGTCGTACTGCCAGTCGTCGATCTGAAAACCTCGCGAGGAGATGATCAGCCCCGGGCCCACGCCCTGCAGGCCGACCAGGCCGGTGGTCTTGTTGACGGCGTCCTTGAGGTCGACGATGTCCTGATCGTCCATCTGCTTGCGGGTCATGACCGAGACCGACTGGGGGATCTCCTTGAGGGTGTGGCTGCCCTTGCCGATGGTGGTCGCCCGCGCCGCGTAGGAGCCCGAACCCTCGGTGGTGGCGTCCAGGCCGCTGTCGTTGATGCTGGTGGCGCCCAGCTCCAGGGCGTTGCCCGCATCGATGGCCGGCAACACGCTGAAGTTGCCCTGATCGGTCACCAGCAACTGCAGGCCGCTTCCGGCCAGGGCCGTTTGCATGGCCTGGGTGGCACTCATGCGGCCGCTGATGGCAGGCGCCCGTTTGCCCTGGACCAGCGCAGGGTCGAGCGACACGATGCGCCCGCTCTGGCTGGCGATGGCGTTGAGGGTGCTGGCCAGCGACGCGGCGGGCAGGTTGAAGCTCAGGGTCTGTTCCTGGGCGTGGGCAGCGCTGGCCAGTGTGGCCAGGGCCACGGCGACAGGCAAGGCGTGGGACCAAGGGTTGAGCACGGAATTCTCCCGATTAGGTTGGCGTTGTCAGGAGATAGGTGCGACGAAAAATGAAAACCGGACACAAATACGAGTGATTTTCATGAATATTTATTCAAGACGCGTGTTTCGCCCGAATCAAGGTCAGCCAGGGGCTGTAGTGATCGATGCGCACCGGCAAGGTTTCGGCCAGGGCGTCAAAGGCGCGCTGTGGCTCGTCCAGCGGGAACACCCCCTGCACGCGCAGCCCACGCACCTGGGGTTCGACCCGCACAAAGCCCCGGTAGTAGGGGCGCAATGCCTCGACCACCGCCTCGAGCGAATCATCGAGCACATTCAGGCGGCCGTTGAGCCAGTCGGCACGGTGAGCCTCGCCATTGCCCAAGGCATCGATTCGCTGGGACAGCAGCAGGGCGGCCCGGCCTTCCTGCACGTCCTGCCCGGTGCCGTTGAACAGGCTGGCCCGCACACTGTGCTCAAGCACCAGCAGGCGCGTTGCCCCCGCTTCCTGGCTGACCAGGAAGCGGGTACCCAGGGCGCGTAACTCACCTTGGGCGGTGCGTACCCGCAACGGCCGCCGTGGGTCGCTCGCCACCTGGATCACCAGCTCACCCTGACGCAGGATCAACAGCCGCTGGTGCTCGTCGAACTGCAGGTCGACCGCACTGCCGGCATTGAGGCTCAGGCGGCTGCCGTCGGCCAGGTCGAAGGTACGCCGCTCGCCGCGACCGGTACGCAGATCGGCCAGCAATGCTTCGCCCATGGGGCTGCGCGCGCCGAGCCACACGCCGCCGCCCAGCATCCCGAGGGCGGCAATGCTGCGCAGCACGTCCCGGCGCGAGGTACTGGGTTGCAGCAATACCCGGCGGGCTTCCCCGGCCTGGCCCGGTACGCGGCGGTCGAGGCTGCGCACCGTCTGGCAGGCGCCGCCCAGGCGTTCTTGCAGCCGGTTCCAGGCCTGGGCATGGCTGGGTTCGCTGGCCAGCCACTGATCGAACTGCGCCTGTAGCGTGGCGTCGGTGTTGCCGGCGCTCAGTCGCACCATCCAGTCGATGGCGCCTTCGGCGGCCGGGTCCAGGCGCGCTTGGCTCATGGTGCCAGCTCGCTCAGGTAGCACTGCAGCAAGGCCTGCTTCATGTAGCGGCTCACCGTACGCTCGGAGAGCTCCAGCTTGCGCGCGATGTCTACATAGCTCAGGCCGTCCAGCTGGCTGTAGAGGAAGGTGGCCTTGACGATCGTCGGCAACCCGTCGAGCACTTGGTCGATGGCCACCAGCGCTTCGATCAGCAGCAGTTCCTCTTGCGGGGAAGGCGCCAAAGGCTCGGGCAGTGCCGATAGGCGCTCAAGATAGGCCAGCTCCAGTTGCCGGCGACGGTGACGGTCGAAGATCAGTCGGCGGGCGATGGTCGAGAGGTACGCGCGCGGCTGCTGGATGCTGTCCGGATCGACCCGGGCGGTGAGCATCTGGCAGAAGGTTTCGGCGGCGGTATCTTCGGCGTCGGCGCGGTTGCGCAGGCGTTTGTGGATGTGCTGCAGGAGCCACCGGTGATGGTCGCTGAAGAAGAAGCCCAGTTTGCGGGTCGACGGAGTATGCACCGGTGGAAGTCCAGATGTTAGTGTGAATCGTTCTCAATGCTACCTGTCTCCGGTCTGACAACGCAATTGTCCGATTCCCACAAAAGCGAAGGGCCGCATCAGCGGCCCTTCGGCAGGTGTATCAGGCGATCGGGATCAACGGGTCGGCGGCGGCCAGTGCGGCGGCGCGGTCGGCGGCTGGCGGGTAGATCCAGGTGGTGTTGATCTGGGTCTTGAGGTCCTTGGCCTCTTTCTGCAACAGCTTCACCTGGCGGTCCCAGCCTTCGGTGTACACCGCGCCCCAGGCGCCCAGGTCCAGGCAGGTCACGTACTTGGGCTGGCGGTACGGCGTCGGGGCCACGCCGAGCAGGTCGGCGGCCACGTTGTTGCCGCTGTGGCGGCCCAGGACGATGGCGTGCTGGCACGACATCACCGCGAAGTTGCCCAGGTCGTCGGTGGCGGCGTAGGCCACGTCACCGGCGGCGTAGACATGCTCCTGCCCCTTGACCTTGAGGTTGCGGTCCACATGCAGGCGGCCCTGGGCATCACGCTCGGCAGGCACTTGCGCGGTCAGCGAGCTGGCCCGCACGCCCACCGTCCAGACCACGGTCCTGGCCTCGATGCGCTGGCCGTCGGCGAGGGTGACGCCATTGGCGTCCACCGATGCCACCGAGGCATTGACCCGCCACTCCACGCCCAGTGCCTGGCACGCTTCGATGATCGTCGGGCTGATGCCTTCACCCAGTGCTGCGCCGATCTTCGCGCCACGGTCGACGATGATCACCCGCACCGCCGTATCGGCGCCGAGGATGGCGCGCAGGCGAGCCGGCATCTCGGTGGCGGTTTCAATCCCGGTGAAGCCGCCGCCGGCGACCACCACGGTGTTGCGTGCGGCCGAGTCGGGCTGGCTGGCCAGCAACTTGAGGTGCTGCTCGAGGCGAGCTGCAGACTCGATCTGGTCGACATCGAAGGCATGTTCGTGGAGGCCGTCCAGGTTGGGGCGCCATACGCCGCTGCCAGCTGCCATCACCAGGCGGTCGTAGGCGAGGGTGATTCGCTGGCCGTTGGCGTCGGTGTAGCCGACACGCTTGCCAGCCACGTCGATTTCATCGGCGGCACCCTGGATGAAGTTCACGCCCACGGCATTGAACAGGTCGATCAGCGGCGCTTTCATCTGGTGCACATCCGGCTCGTAGAAGCGTGGACGAATGCGCAGTTCCGCTTGCGGCGCGAGGACGCTGATGGCGACATCGCTGCGGCCATGTCGATCCAGCAGGCGGGCGGCGCTCAACGCGCTCCAGACACCACCAAAACCTGCGCCGACAATCAGAATGTGCTGTTTCATTTGCTGCTCCACATAAAAGAGATTGTTGTTTGCGGCTTTGAAGGGAGGGCTCCATCAGCGCCGAACAACTACGACTGTATTGATCGTAGTTTTCGGGGGCAAGGAATTTTTTTTGTCGATCCACCGATCGATCCGGGTAACCTTGCCTGCGGACCGCTCTGTTTCTGGCATCTGGCGCAGAATATAGCGCTGATGCGTGGGGTCGGAAGCCGATGGACGGCGGTCAGGGCAGACGGCTGGAAGCCGTGAAGGCGCTAATCGCTGTTAGCATATACGACAAAGTTAGTCGGAGATTGTCATGTCACTGTATAGCGCAGGGGTGGAGTACGGCATCCACTGCCTGGCCTTTTTGGTCGATGAACGAGGCGACAGCCGCGAAGCGAGCGTGCGTGACCTGGCCGAGTTGCAGGGCGTGCCCCAGGAGTACCTGGCCAAGGTCTTCACCCGGCTTGCAAAGGCAGGCCTGGTGGTCGCCACCGAAGGGGTGCGCGGGGGCTTCCGGCTGGCCCGGCCTGCCGATGAAATCACCGTGCTGGATATCGTCACCGCCATCGACGGGCGCAAGATGATTTTCGAGTGCCGGGACGTGCGTGACCGATGCGCCTTGTTCGAAGGCTCGCCGCCGAGCTGGGCGCAGGAAGGCACCTGCTCCATTCATGCGGTGATGCTCACGGCGCAAAAGCGCATGGAAGAGGCGCTGGCCCAGCAGACCATTCTCGATATCGCCCGGCGCGTGGGGCGCAAGGCCCCGGCGGCGTTTTCCGAGCAACTGGCCAACTGGATGAATGACCGGCGCGCGGGCAAGGCCGGGGACATTGCCGTGGTGGATGTTTCGGAGTAGGAGCGGGCTGTGTACCGCGATCGGGTGCGAAGCGGCCGTAATCCAGGCAACCCCGAATATGCAGGCTGTACTGGCCTCATCGCGGGGCAAGCCCGCTCCTACCGACCCACCAAGGCTACCGTGCCGTCCCGTTACGCGGTTTGTAGAACAGGAAATCCCCCGTCTCGGTGGTCTTCACATACGCCCGCGCCCAGTCCGGTTTCACGTTGCGGTCATGAAAGTACAGCGCTCCGCGGGTGCGATCTTCCAGCTGGCGGTTCAGCGCCTTGCGCGCGATCTCCTTGGCAATCGCGTAACGGGTCTCTTCCTGGACCGCGTCGGAGCGCCCGTCACACCACCAGGAAAACTGGCAGTTGCCGGTTTCCGAGCCCTGCTTGACCACACCACACACCGTGTCCGGAAAGCCTTCATGGCCCAGGCGGTTCATGACCACGCTGGCCACCGCTTCCATGTCCCGTGACTGGCCGCCCTTGGATTCCCAATAGATGCTGCGCGCCATGCAGGTAATGGCGTCGTCCAGTGCCGCCTGGCCGGCCGGGTCCACGGCCTGCACTTCGGTCTGGGTAATGGCTTTGCTCTTGGGCGCCGGTGGCGCATCGGGTTGCACGGCCGCTTTGTGCTCCAGTACCTCGGCTTTATCTTCGGCGACTTGGGCCTTGGGTTCGGCGGCCAGTGCCAAGGGGCAACCGAGGGTCAGGAAAAGGCAGGTTACAATCGTTGTAAGGCGCATGGTCGGGCCCTTGGGTGGCGGGGGGAGAGATAAGACTTCCCGTTACAAGGTCGACCGCACGGCGCTCAAAACATTCCAGCTGTTCGACGACGGGCGACATCGCGCATCATGGACGCCGTCCGTTCAAGGGAGATTTGCATGCGCGTCCTGTCATCCGTTTTGCGTCTGTCCGGCCTGGCCCTGGCCCTGGCGCTCGCCACTGCCGCCCAGGCGAGCGAGCCGTCGCAGTTGGTCGATGCGATCAACAAGTACCGCAGCCAGGCCCAGCGCTGTGGCGGGCAAGCCTCGCTGGAGTTGCCGCCACTGGCCAGCGACCCGCGCCTGGTCCTGCCGGCCAGCGGCCCGGTCGATCTGCGTGAAGCGCTGGCGCAGGCCAGTTACCCGATGGTCAATGTCCAGGCCATCACGCTCAACGGCCCCCGCGACGCCCAGGCGGCGATGCAAGCGGTACAGGAAAGCTTCTGCCAGGTCGTACTCGCCCCGCAGTTCGTCGATATCGGTGTGAGCCAGCAAGGTCGCGACTGGCGCATTGTGCTGGCGCGGCCGTTGCTGGCCGGGCGTCTTGGCGACTGGCAGGCCGAAGGCCAGAAGCTGCTGGAGATGATCAACGCCGCTCGCGGCCAACAGCGCCAGTGCGGTTCCCAGGCGTTTGCCGCGACCACGCCGCTGGCCTGGAACGCGACCCTGGCCGGTGCCGCCGAATCCCACACCCGGGCGATGGCCAACCAGAGCTTTCTCGACCATGTGGATCGCGATGGCCGCACGCCGGGCGACCGGGCCGAGCTTGCCGGTTACGCCGGGCAATTGACCGGCGAGAACATCGCCGCCGGCCAGGACACCCCGCGCAAGGTAGTCGATGGCTGGCTGGCCAGCCCTGGCCATTGCGCCAACCTCATGAACCCGCAGTATCGCGAACTGGGTGCGGCCTATGCGGTCGATCCCAAGAGCGATGCCGGGATCTACTGGACCGCGATGTTCGGCGCCCCGTAAAGCCTTCAGCTGTAATGCAGGTCGGTGCGCTTGAGCAGTTGCTTGCAGCGGTCGGACAGGTGCACCACGCGCAGGTGCTTGCCATTGTTGCTGTAGCGCTCGCGCAGGGTCTTGAGCGCGGCAATGGCCGAGTAGTCGACAAAGTTCAGGTGCTGGCAATCCAGGGTGACCTGGGCCGGGTCGTTGGCCGGGTCGAACTGGTTCAGAAACGGCGTGGTCGAGGCGAAGAACAGCGTGCCGTGGACCCGGTACAGCTTGCTGCCATCGCTTTCCAGGTGGCTGTCGGCGTACAGCTCGCGGGCCTGTTGCCAGGCAAAGTTGATCGCGGCGATGACAATGCCGATCAATACTGCGGTAGCGAGGTCGGTGAATACCGTCACCACCGTTACCGCGATGATCGCCAGCATGTCGTGGGTCGGCACCTTGTGCAGCACCCGCAGCGAGGCCCACGAGAAGGTCTGCTGCGAAACCACGAACATCACCCCCACCAGCGCCGCCAGCGGAATGCGCTCGATCAGCGGCGAGAGAAACAGCACGAACAGCAGGATCATCACCCCGGCCACCACCCCGGAGAGTCGGCCACGGCCGCCGGAGCTGAGGTTGATCGCGGTCTGGCCGATCATGGCGCAACCACCCATGCCGCCGAACATGCCCGAGGTCATGTTGGCCACACCCAGGGCCACGCACTCGCGGTTGGGGTAGCCGCGGGTCTCGGTGATTTCGTCGGTGAGGTTGAGGGTCAGCAGGGTTTCCAGCAGGCCTACCAGGGCCATGAGCAGGGCGTAGGGGGCGATGATGCGCAGGGTGTCGAGGTTCCACGGGATGTCTGGCCAGCCCAGTTGTGGCAGGCCACCGGCGATATGGGCCAGGTCGCCCAGGGTGCGGGTGGGCAGGTCGAGCAGGTACACCCCGGCGCCGACCGCCAGGATCGCGACCAGCGCGGGCGGCACGCTGCGGGTCAGGCGCGGCAGCAGGTAGACCACCGCCATGGTCAGCGCCACCAGGCCGACCATCATGTACAGGGGCGAGCCGCTGAGCCAGGCGCCGTCGTGCTTGAAGTGCTCGAGCTGGGCCAGGGCAATGATGATCGCCAGGCCGTTGACGAATCCGAGCATCACCGAATACGGCACCATGCGCACCAGCTTGCCCAGGCGCAGCACGCCGAAGGCCACCATGATCAAGCCGCCCAGCAACACCGTGGCCAGCAGGTACTGCACCCCGTGCTGCACCACCAGCGCGACGATGACTACGGCCATCGACCCCGCGGCGCCGGAAATCATCCCCGGCCGTCCGCCGAGCAGGGCGGTGAGGGTGCAGATGATGAATGCGCCATACAGCCCCATCAACGGATTGAGATGCGCCACCAGGGCAAAGGCGATGCACTCGGGCACCAGGGCAAACGAGGTGGTGAGGCCTGCCAGGACATCGGCGCGGATAGAGCGTGTTTTCATGGGCTACCTGAAGAGCGGACCGGCACGGGGCAGCCGGCGGAAAAAGGGTAGGATGCTACGTAAAATCAAGGACGCAGACCAGCGCAAATGGAGGTGCAAACCGATGAAATACATCGTGGTGGAACGGTAGGGGCCTTGGCGGTGGTGCGGTGACAGGCTTGCCCTGCGACTCAGTGATCTCATCAGAGTCCTACCGATTTAGAGGATGAGTCCTACATTCATCTTTCGTCCTTCTTGTTAGCGTTTTCGGAATTTGACGCGTACCCAGGCCTGACCGGTTCGGGGTCGCGTTTTTTTCGGGCTCCGCTAAAGGACAAGCCTATGTTCGCATCGGCCAACACCGCGCATTTCGAGCTGCAAATCCCCGCTGTACGTCACGACTTCAAGGTGCTGGCCTTTGCAGGCAGTGAAACCATCAGCGGTTTGTATGCGATCGAGGTTGAACTGGTCAGCGAGTACCGCGATGTCAAGTTGGAGGGCCTGCTCGGCCAACCCGCATTTCTACGTTTTGGCCTCGACGGCGAAGGCCTGCACGGGCATATCGAAGAGGTGGAGGCGGGCGAACCCGGCACCCGCCTGACGCGTTATCAACTGGTCCTGGTACCGGCGCTGCACTACCTGCAGTTCAGTCACGACCAGCGGATTTTCCAGCAGCAGAGCGTGCCGCAGATCATCACCCAGGTTCTCCAGGGGCAGGGTATCCAGGCCGATGCGTTCGTCTTCAAGGTCGACCCCCGTCCCCCACGCGAGTACTGCACGCAGTACGGCGAAAGCAATTTCGACTTCGTACGCCGGCTGTGCGCCGAAGAGGGTATCGCCTGGCACCACCAGCACAGCCCGGACGGCCACCTGCTGGTGTTCACCAACCACCCGATGTATTTCCCCTGCCTAGGCACAACGCCCTACCAGCAAGACACCGCCATGGTCGCCGACCATCCGGTGGTCAGCCAGTTTTCCCAGCGCTTGAGCACCCGCACCAGCGCGGTGAGCCGACGCGACTATGACTTCAAGCGCCCCAGGCTGCTGCTGCAAAGCCAGGCAAACAGTGCCTTCTTCCCGCGGCTTGAAGACTACCGCTACCCGTTGTTGCAAGCGTCGCGAAAGCACGGCGAGCAATTGGCCAACGAGGCGCTGGAGCGCCACCGCAGCGACTACCTGGTGAGCGAAGGCAACAGCGACCAGCCTGCGCTGCGCAGCGGCCACTATTTCGACCTGAGCGAACATCCGCGCCCGTCGTGCAACGCGCGCTGGCTATTGCTCAGCGTCAGCCACGAAGGTAAACAGCCGCAAGTGCTCGAGGAGTCCACCCCCAGCGACCGCCCGGCAGCCGACGGCTTCACCCAGGGCTACCGCAACCACTTCAGCGCCATCCCCTGGGACGTGTTCTACCGCCCCCCGCTGGTCACCCGGCAGTCGCCGCTGGTGGCCCAGACGGCGCGGGTTTGCGGGCCGGCTGGCGAGGAGATCTTCTGTGACGAGTACGGCCGGGTAAAAGTCGAGTTTCCCTGGGACCGCGCCGGGCTTGGCAGCGACAAGAGCAGTTGCTGGCTGCGGGTGTCCTCCGCTTGGGCCGGCGAGCAGTTTGGCGCGGTGACCGTGCCGCGGGTGGGCATGGAAGTGCTGGTGACCTTCCTTGAGGGCGACCCGGACCGGCCGCTGATTACCGGTTGCGTACCCAACAAGGTCAACGCGGTGCCGTACCCGTTGCCGGCGAACAAGACCAAAACCGTGTTGCGCAGCCAAAGCTCGCCCGCCAATGGTGGCTACAACGAGTTGATGATCGAGGACCGCAGCGGCCAGGAACTGATCGCCTTGCATGCCCAGCGCGACATGCAGCAAACCATCACCCACGACAGCCGCCTGGACGTCGGCAACGAGCGCCGCGAAACCATCAAGGGCAACAGCATCGCGGTGCTGGAAGCCGAAGAGCAACGCACGGTAACCGGCGATCGCAAGGTCGAACTCAAGGCCAGCGACTATCTGCACGTCTCCAACAGTAGCCATACCCGGGTCGGGCAAACGTTGGTGGTCGAAGCCGGCCAGCAGGTGCACTTCAAGGCAGGGGCCAGCCTGGTCCTCGATGCCGGTGCCAGCATTAGCTTGACAGCGGGTGGCCAGCATCTGGTGATCGGGCCTGGCGGTGTCTTGACCAGCGTGCCGGTTCAAATCGGCGGCGCGCCCGAAGTGGGCGCCGCACTGCTGAAGAATCTGCCGGGTGGCCAGGCAACCTGCGTGCAGGCTCAGGTGCCATTGCTACCCTCTGCGCAACGTATCGCCAACCAGGGCAAGCACCCTATCTGCACCGTTTGCAGCACTGCTGCACAGCCGGGTGGGCCAGGCGATGAATGAGTCGTTCGCGTTGCCCGATGCTCTACCGTGGGGGATGCCGGCCTACCTGTTGCTCGATGGGGTGAGCATGCCAGGCTTGGCGCAGCAACTGCACCGTTGGGGCAATGCCCCGTATTGCCTGTACTGGAGTACACGCTGGCAAGAAATTTCCGATATTTCGCCTTATCTGGTCGCACTGGAGGGGCCGGATGACCCCCTGCTGGCGCACCTGGTGGCGCATGCCGGGCAAGAGTGGGGTTATCTGCTGTTCAGTGAGGCCGACGCCCATGCCCTCTGCGGCCATTGGCGCCGCCTGCTCAGCGTCGAACATCTGCATGGCGGTGAAGTCATGTTGCGCATCGCCGACCCTGCGGTAATGCATCCCCTGTTCAGCCTCGCCGCGCAAGCCGGCAGCGCCCGCTGGTTCGGTCCGCTGGCGAGGGTCTGCCTGCCGGATGGTGCAGCGGCCACCTGGACCTGCCTCGAGCGTCCCGACCCGGCCATCGCAGAGCCCGCGGCCTACCGCTTGACCGAGCAAGAGCTCACGGCGCTGGGCGAGGTGGAGTTTCGTAATTTCGTTTTGCGCCTGGGTGAACACATGCACGCTTATTTTCCAGAGTTCATGGCCAGGTTCGCTGCGCACGAATGGCGGCCGTACGTGCAAAAAATTGCCGACAAGGCGTACCAGCGAGGCTTTTGCTCGGAGCAGGAAATCACCCTGTTCGCGAACGTATTCGGCTATTTGGCCGGGCAGCCGGTGAGCGACTTCCCCGAGATCGTTCAACTGCTCAGCGAACCGACCTCCAATTCGCCATTGAGCCGCGTGCTACGCGCTGCCGAACTCGCCGAACACCAGGCTACCGATCGACAAGGACGCCCATGACCACCCCAATCCCCCATGTCAGCGCCAATACCGCAGCCCAGGCCAAAAACGCCAAGGACGTGCGCTCCCCCCTGGGCGTCTGCCCGCTGATGAAAACCCACCTGCAATTGCTGCCGCTGCGCTACGGCCTGGTCGAACAACCGGACCCGGCGGGCGAATTGTCCATGCCTTTTTCACTCAAGAGCCAGCCACTGGGCATTCGCCTGCTGCGCGATGGCTACCTGTACATCATCAACGCCAGCAAAGGTGTATTGCACGAGTACCGTATCGAGAACGGCCAGATCACCAAGCTGCTGTGGCACGGGCAGGAGGTTTCGAGCGACACGCGCACCACCGCGGTCGGCGAGCCGCACCTGGTGTTCAATCGCAAGCACACCCTGTACGCCAGCTACTGTGAACTTCAGTGGACGGCCTTCAAATGCGCGCAGGTACTCGGCTCCAGCGACCAGCGCCAACGCCTGATGCAGCGCGTCGACCTTCAGCAGGTCTGCCCCGAGAAAGGCGGCGCCCACCTGCTGAGCAAAGCGCAGGCCGACAAATGGCTGGCGGAAGTTGCGAAGAGCGCCTTGTCGACCGCCCCTGGTGGCTCCAACCCGCTGCCCGACGGCACCGACCCTGAAGAACACATGCCCTACCACTGGGAACATCAACCGTTGTTCGGCGCTACGGCCATCGAAGCGCTCACCAGCAAAGTGCAGGGCCCCTACAAGGACGACTACCTGTTCCTGGTACTGCACGATGACATCGGCGTCATGCGTGACCTGGCCGCCGCCCAATTGAAAGTGGCGCACTGGCTAGGGCAGTGGAGTGCCGATGATACCCGCCAGGTCCAGTACCTGAGCGGTAGCTACATCCAGTCCCTGTACGAGGTGACCGGCGCACAGCTCGAGGCAATGAGCGAAACCGACAAAGACATCCAGGCGTTGCTGGACGACACCAGCGACCAGCAGCAGGCGGCCATTGAAAAGTACCTGAAAGTGCGCCGCGATTGCCCCGATCCGGGCCGCTTCGGTAGCGAGGCGCAATGGCGGGAAGCGGCCCAATACAACGTGTTCGCCAAAGTCTATGTCGGCATGAAGGATGCTTTGGGCGATCAGCTTTACCAAAAGCACCAACACACCCTCAACACCCTCAATCTGCACAGTCACCAGGTGCTGAACGGGGCGGCACTGGGCGAGCGGGGCATCGACCACCTGATCGACCGGGCCGCGATGGAAACCTTCGTCAGCGCGCAGCAAACCCTGCTCAGCCACTGGCATACGCGCCTGCGCAACATTCGCGAAGACCGGCTCAAGCTGTTTACCGGGGGGCACTTTCACCGCGCGGCCTGGTATTACGACTTCACGCTCGATGCGCAGATCCAGCACCGCCTCGAAACCGAATTCATGTGTGTGGCGGCGATGTGTGCCGACCGCGAGGCCACTGAAAAACTCGCCGCCTACCTGGAAGCGAACCTGCTGACCGTGGTGCCGGGGCTCGACACCCTGGCCCTGGCTGAACACGCCGACGTCACGAAAAAACTGGTGGACCTGAGCCAGCTCACCGTCAAGGCGTTCGAAGCCCCGGAAAACCTCGGCAACGTCAGTGTGCTGAGCAACCAGTTTCATACCCTGATGACCCAGCGCCTGCCCAATTACGCCAGGCTCAGTAGCCAGTTCATGGGGTTGCAGAGCATGTTGGAGCAAGCCTATAACCCGGCGCACCAACTGGAGGCGGCGGATCAACTCGAAAAGGCTCACGACACCTTCAAGCGGGGGCAAAGCGTCGACCCCAATGACTTCATTCGGCATATCGGCGCACCGGCTAGGCTGCAGCTGTTGCGTGGTTTTTCCCGCGAGGGCCTGACCTTGCGCGCAGCCTCGGCAACAGAAATTGCGGCGTTCAACAACGCCCGCGAGCAGTCGATGGAACTGCGTCGTCAACTCAAGCAACTCTACAAGTTACGCAGGACATCACTGGGAAGGCAACACATTGGCGTCGAAATGCCGGGCAACGAGGAGGTTTACAACCGGCACATCGCCCAGTTGAAAAGCGCACTCGTTCCCCTCGAAGAACGCCTCACCGGCGCCTTGACCACCGGTGGCCACACCCCGGCGCAGATCGGAACGGTGATCGAGGGGATGGACTGGAACTTGCGGGTGGAGATGAGCAATGCTGCGCGAGACTTTCGGGCGACGGGGACTTTTACCAAGCCGCTGTCGGTAGCGGTGCAATCGAAGGCGGATGGGATTGCGTTTGCGTTGTTTGTTATTCAGGGGCGGAAGTTTATTGAGGCGATGAGTGCAGTTGATGAAAAGGGTACTCGTTCTAAAGGCGAATGGTGGGCAATTCTTGACTCGTTTGTGGGGATGTCGGCGGCTGGATTTGCAGCGGTACAAGGGTTGTCAGTCACTCTCTTTCAAGCTCATCTTGGGCAGATGCAAAGTGCCGCCGGTAAGTTGAATGCGATGAGTCGCTTGGGAAGCTGGAGCGGCATTGCTGGGCTTGGCGCTTTCGGTTTTGGTGCTCTGGCGGCGACAATCGGCTTCGGTAAACATTCCCAGCAATGGGGTGAAGCCTTGGCCGCAGGCAATTACAAAGCGCTGGGCGCCACGACCCTGCAAATTACCGGCGACGGAGTGCTGGCTGGCACCAGCACCTGGGCCGCGAAACACACGGGTTCGATCGTCAAGACGGTCATGAGGGCTCCGACCGAACTACGAGCCCTGGCGTGGGCCGAAGCCAGTCCGCGACTGCTTGGCATCGCCGCGCACGCCAACCTGATTGGTCTGATCGGCACGGCCCTGCAACTGACGGGTGAGGGACTGTACAACTTCTTCCACCGAACCCCCTTGCAAGACTGGATGCACACCAGCGCCTGGGGTAAACGCTCCAGTCGGCGCAGCCTGCAGGACGAGTGGAGTGCGCTCGCCAAGATTACGCAACAACCGACGTGCGAGCTGGTTCGCGATGACAACAAAACCTATCTGAAACTGGTGCTGCCCGGCGTCAGCACCCATGAAATGGACAGTCGCCAGGTGCAGTTGCTGGCCTATCAACAGGGGCGTTACAGCAGAATTTTCGAGCCTTATAACTCCAGGCTGCGACCGCTGGAGTGGCGGGAAAGCACTGCCCCCTGGGCCACGAGTCTCGTCGTCGCCAGTGAAGGGCGCGAAGCGCTGACGCTGCACCTGCCCATTGATAACTACTTTCACGAGCAGCCCTTTGCCTTGGCGCTCACCATCGCCTATCAACTGGATGCCGAATACAGAGTGATCCACCCAACCTGTTTCGTGCTGCGTAATCTGTACGTCATCCCGGTGCGTGGGGGGCAAATCAAGGTACAGGGTTCCTTCAAAGTCGACGCCGTCGACAGCATGCCGGTCAAAACCGGCCAGGCCTCTTTCTGGTTGATCAAGAAAGACGAGTTGGTGTCGCCTTGATGTTCAAGAACGTGTTCAAACGCAAAAATAAGTTAGCCACCGAGCCCGGCCCGGATCTGCGCAGCCAACGGCCCCGCGCCGGTGAAATTCGCGTCGGCGGGTTGAGTGAAACCTTGTTCTTGTCGCCCTTGCCGGTTTACACCGGCCAGGCACAGTCTTCCCGCCGTAATTTTTCGGAGATGAACGATACCTATCTGGAGTTGGGCGGTAATAATCGGGGCATGGTGCAGCAGGGAAAGATGTTGGCGGCCGCGATCTGGATGGTATTGGTTACCGCATTTGTAGTGCCAGTTCTTATCTCTATCTGGCTCGCTGTTGGTAGCCCTCCGGAAATCGATATAAGGTTCTTCGATATTGTGGGGGAGGGAGTGCAAGTATTTGCCACCGGTGCATTTTTTCTTATTATTCCGTTTGGTGCCTACCTTTACGGCATGATCTCCAGCGTCTACGAAGACGCCAAAACCTACCCCGTGCGTTTCAACCGCCAACGCCGCGAAGTCTGTTACGTCGATCCCAAGACCCACCGCGTATTGATCGTGCCCTGGGAAAGTGTGGTGGCCTGGGTTTCCTCTAGCCAGGGCATCACCAGTTACGGCGCTACCCGCCAGTACACCCTGGGCATGGGCCTGGAGGATAACGAGCACGACACCGTGCAATTCCTGCTGCTACCACAACCCAGCGATACCCACTCGCTGGGTATGTGGACATCGATTCGCAACTACATGGAAGAGGGCCAATTGGTGGATGCGCCGAACCCGCTGCTCGCCGCAATGGGGCTTATTCCAACCGGAGACCGGCTCAAGCCCTATGAAGGGCTGCACACCTTTGAAATCGAACGCGAAGACATGCGCAGCCGGTGCCATATGGATGACTGTGGTGCCCAGCTTTCCGCCAAGGAGCGAGCAAGATTCGGCTATCCGAAACGAAGTCCGTGGCCCTTGCGCTTCTGGTACCTGCGCCGCGTGCTGGTGTTCTGGAAAATGCCCTACATGATTGCCGAATGGGGCCATCGCAAGGGCCGCCCGACGTTCCCCGAACAGGTGCAAGCCTGGTCCCAACCGCTGCCGCCGGAGCAGTGGGCCAGGCCGAGTGCGGCCTTGGTGAAAGCCAACCAACAGGTCAAGCACGCCATGGACAAAAACGGCTCGACCTTCGTCGAGGCCTGCAAGGCGGCGGGATTGCATTGATGGCGGCTGACGATGTTTAGGAATGTATTCAAACGCAAAAATAAGGTAGCCACCGAGCCCGGCCCGGATCTGCGCAGCCAACGGCCCCGCGCCGGTGAAATTCGCGTCGGCGGGTTGACCGAAACCTTGTTCTTGTCGCCCTTGCCGGTTTACACCGGCCAGGCACAGTCTTCCCGCCGTAATTTTTCGGAGATGAACGATACCTATCTGGAGTTGGGCGGTAATAATCGGGGCATGGTTGAGCAGGGGAAAATACTGGGAGCCACGCTCTGGATGGTGTTGTTTTTTGCATTTGTGGTGCCAGTTCTTATTTCTATCTGGCTCGCTATTGGTAACCCTCCAGAAACCGATCTTAGGTTCTTCGATATTGTGGGGGAGGCCGTGCAAGTATTTGCCCTTGGTTCGCTCTCATTTGCACTCCCGATCGGTGCCTACCTCTACGGCATGATCTCCAGCGTCTACGAAGACGCCAAAACCTACCCCGTGCGTTTCAACCGCCAGCGCCGCGAAGTCTGCTACGTCGATCCCAAGACCCACCGCGTATTGATCGTGCCCTGGGAAAGTGTGGTGGCCTGGGTTTCCTCTAGCCAGGGCATCACCAGTTACGGCGCTACCCGCCAGTACACCCTGGGCATGGGCCTGGAGGATAACGAGCACGACACCGTGCAATTCCTGCTGCTACCACAACCCAGCGATGCCCACTCGCTGGGTATGTGGACATCGATCCGCAACTACATGGAAGAGGGCCAATTGGTGGATGCGCCGAACCCGCTGCTCGCTGCAATGGGGCTTATTCCAACCGGAGACCGGCTCAAGCCCTATGAAGGGCTGCACACCTTTGAAATCGAACGCGAAGACGCGCGCGCCATGGGCTCGCTGGATGATGGTGGAGACCATTTGACCGACGAGCAGCGGGAGCGTTATGGGTACACCAAACGCTCTTACTGGCCCTTGCGCTTCTGGTACCTGCGCCGCGTGCTGGTGTTCTGGAAAATGCCCTACATGATTGCCGAATGGGGCCATCGCAAGGGCCGCCCGACGTTCCCCGAACAGGTGCAAGCCTGGTCCCAACCGCTGCCGCCGGAGCAGTGGGCCAGGCCGAGTGCGGCCTTGGTGAAAGCCAACCAACAGGTCAAGCACGCCATGGACAAAAACGGCTCGACCTTCGTCGAGGCCTGCAAGGCGGCGGGATTGCATTGATGGCGGATGATGGTTGTCAAAGCGTTAGCTGAAAGGGCAGCGATAGCCCGATCAGCCCATCGCCGCCAGCATCAACTCCAGGTTCTGCACGGCTGCCCCGGAAGCCCCCTTGCCCAGGTTGTCGAACACCGCCGTCAACAGCACCTGCCCCTGGTTGGCAAACACCGCCAGGCGCAGGTCGTTGCTGTCGTTCAGTGCCTGCGGGTCGAGCTGGGTGGTACTGCCACCTGTTTCCAGCGCCGCCACCTGTACATGACGGGCGCCGTGGTAGTGCTGCTCCAGGCACGCCTGCAGCTGCCCGGCGGCTACGCCGTCGGGCAACAGCCGCTCTTGCAGGGCGATGGTCAGCACGATGCCCTGGCGGTAGCTGCCATAGCTGGGCACGAACACCGGCCGCTGCGACAGGCCGGCGTGCTGCTGGATCTCCGGCACGTGCTTGTGGTCCAGGTTGAGCCCATACACCAGCAAGCTGTGCGCTGCTTGCGCCCCGGCGGCTTCATGGCGCTCCACCGCCGCACGCCCGCCACCGGAATAGCCCGATACGGCATTGATGGTCAGCGGGTAATCGGCAGGCAGCAGCCCCGCACTCACCAGGGGCTGCAACAGGGCGATGGCGCCGGTGGGGTAGCAGCCCGGGTTGCTCACCCGCTTGGCCTGGGCGATACGCTCGGCCTGTTCCTCGTTCAGCTCCGGCAAGCCATACACCCACCCCGGCGTAGTGCGATGGGCGGAACTTGCATCGATCACCCGTACATTCGGGTTGACGATGGCGCCGACCGCTTCGCGTGCGGCGTCGTCGGGCAGGCACAGGATGGCCACGTCGGCGCTGTTGATCGCTTCGGCGCGGCGCACCGGGTCCTTGCGTTCGGCCGCTGGCAGGGTGAGCAGGCGCAGGTCGCCGCGACCGTTCAAGCGGGCATGGATTTGCAGGCCGGTGGTGCCTTGGTCGCCATCGATGAAAACAACGGGCTGGTGCATGGGGTACTCAACGAATCAGGTCAGGGAAGTGCCTATGCTCGCGCCGATCTGGACGAAAGAAAATTTGAATATCATGATGCTGACATTCATCAAATCTGAATGATCACACCCCATGCGTGAAATCAGTCTCGACCGCCTGCGCACCCTTGTGGTGATCGCCGACCTGGGTTCGTTCGCCCAAGCGGCCCGTGCCCTCAACCTCGCCCCGCCCACGGTGAGCCTGCACATTGCCGACCTCGAGGCGCGCATCGGTGCGCCGCTGCTGTCGCGCCGGCGTGGGCAGATCCATCCCACCGCCATTGGGGAAACCCTGCTCGAGCGTGCCCGGCGCTTGCTGGCCGACGCCGAACAGGCACTCGATGAGGTGCAACGCCAGGTCCAGGGCCTGAGCGGCCGGGTGCGCCTGGGCGCGTCGACCGGTGCCATCGCCCATTTGCTGCCGCAAGCGTTGGACACCCTCGGCGTGCGCCACCCGGGCATCGACGTCCAGGTGCAGGTACTGACCTCGCGTGAATCCCTGGCCCGCCTGCAGGACGGCACCCTCGACCTGGGGCTGGTGGCCTTGCCGCAGGCGGCGGCCAAGGGCGTGCAGATCCGGCCGTGGCGCCGCGATCCGATCATGGCGTTCGTGCCGACGAGTTGGGCGCCGCCTGCGCGTGTCACCCCGGCCTGGCTGGCCGGCCGTGCCCTGATCCTCAACGACAGCACTACCCAGTTGTCGCGGGTGACCGGTGAATGGTTCGCCACGGCCGGCCTGCAGCCGCAGGCGCGTATCCAGCTCAACTACAACGATGCAATCAAGAGCCTGGTGGCGGCTGGCTATGGCGCTACCTTGCTGCCCCACGAAGCCAGTTCGCCGGAGCCCGACCCGCGCCTGTGCATGCGCCCGCTACGGCCGGGGCTGTGGCGTCACCTGGGTATCGCCAGCCGTGAAGGGCAGGTGGAGCAGAGCACCCGGCATGTGCTGCAGGTGCTGGTGGAGTTGGCAGGGCAGGCCTAGACCAACTTTATCCGCGTGCCCGGTTGCACGGCCGCCGGGTCGAGCCGTTCGAGCACAAAGGCCTCGGCCTTGCGCTGCAATTGGTCCAGGTGCCGGTCGCGCTGCTTCTCGGCATCGACCATGGCCCGCTTGCCGTGTTGTTGCAGCAGGTAGGTATGAATCTGCCGCACCTCCAGGGTGCGATAGATCGGCGCTACATCCACCATAGCCACCTGGCCGTTGCTGGCGTGGTCGCGGGTGTTCATCAATACCTGCGGCCCTCGCACGCCAATCACCTGAAAGCCCAGCGCCTCGAAGCACGCCACCTTGCCCACTGCGCACGCCAGTTCCGCATGGGGAAAGCGTGCGGTCATCTGCTCCAGCATGGCTCGGGCGATGCCCTGGCGGCGGTAGTCCTGGTCCACGGCCAGGTATGCCAGGGTGCAGGCCTCGGGGTCACCCTGTACCGGCAGGTAGAGGGCAAAGCCGGTGACGGTCTGCGGCTCGTCCCGGTCGGTGGCGACGATCAGCTCGACCCTCAGTTCGCCAGCGGCCTTCATTGCCTCGATGTACAGGTGAACCTCGAAGCCGATGCCGTACTGGTACAGGTTGTACAGCGGGTTGCTCGGGGTGATGCCGACGGCGCTGATGTCGGTCAGGTTATCGACCACCAACTGCAGGACCTGGCTTTTGATCGCCTCCTCGGGCGGGGCGACAAAGTGGTGGATGACGGGCATCGGGGCAAACTCCAAACAGTAGAAAGGCCGGTGATTGGGCACCGGGTGCCAGTCTACAGGTCTGCGCGGGGGCCTGCTCGCGACCTTCCATCCCGTGCCGGCGCAATTGCGCTGAACTTCAGCTCGCGGCCGTCCTCATCTGCTAAACAGGGCACTTTCGCCCGGCAACCCGAGACGGCCGTCATGAAAATACATTACCTGCCTGGCCTGCTGTGCAGCCTGATACTGCTCCAAGGCTGCTTTGACCGACCCGATCACGCTGCAGCCGACGCGGACCAGAGCAAGCCGTCGTTGCAGATGCACAAGTCCGATGTGCCGGCCCCGGATCCACAACCGGGCCCCGAGCCAAAACCGCAACCCAATCCCGATCAGGACAACTGAAGGCAGGAGTGTGCCATGACTGCGTTGACTGCCTCGCCCGAGCACCCTCCGATTGCCTGGACTGCCCAGTCGCCCATGCAACAGCGTTACCACACCTTGCTCCAGGGCTGGCCGGGCGAGGGCCTGGATTGGCTGCAGAGCCAGTTGCAACTGGCCGACACCCTGCCTGACGATTTGCCCGACGACCCTGCCCAGCTGGCGTCGTGGTCGGCCTACCGCGCCAGCGAAGTGGCTCGCTGTTACGCCGCCTACCTGGCTGGGCGCAAGGCCGGCGCAACACGCCGCTATTTCAGCAACCGCGCCCATGCCCTGTACTTTCTCCAGCACGTGGCGCCGACCAAGGCGGTGGATGGTGCCTGGTTGGCCGGCACCTTGCGCCACTGGCCAGACCCACGCTTCCATGGCCTGATCCGCACCTACCTTGAAGAGCTTGGCGACGGTGACCCGGCCTGCAACCACGTATTGATCTTCCAGCGCCTGCTCAGCGAGCTGGGTTGCCACGAGCCTTTGGCCCTGGGTGCCGATCGTTACCTGCAAGGTTGTGTGCAACTGACCCTGGGCCTGAACACCGAAGCGCTGTTGCCTGAAGTGCTCGGCTACAACCTGGGTTACGAGCAACCGCCGCTGCACTTGTTGATTACGGCCTATGAACTCGACGAGCTTGGCATCGACCCCCAGTACTTTCGCCTGCACCTGACCATCGACAACGCCAGCAGCGGGCATGCCTGCAAGGCGCTTCACGCGCTGCAGCAATTGTGGCCCGGGCAAGGCAGTACCCCGTTCTACCAGCGCGTATCGCGCGGTTACCGGCTCAACGACCTGGGGCCGGGGGCGCTGGCGATCATCGACAGCTTCGACCTTGAAGCCGAACTGCTCGCCGCCCTGGAGCGCAAGCGCAGTTTTGGCCAGCACATGCACTCCGATTACTGCCGCTTTGAAGGGCGCACCGTCAACCAGTGGCTGGCCGAGACCAACTTGTTGTCGGGGTTCCTGGCGGTGTTGCAGCGCAAGGGTTGGATCAAGCGCCATCAGGATCCTGCGCACAGTCGCTTCTGGCAGCTGATCGACGGGCCGGCTGCGGTCATGTTCGGTGTGTTCAGCCCCTATGAGAAGCAACTGCTGCACGACTGGATTGCCGGCAATTGGACGCCTGCGGGCAAGCCCGGACGGGCCGCGATCATCAAGGCCGAACCTGCCGTGGACGCGCAACTCGAAGATGAGCTCGACGCCTTGCTCCAGAGCCTGCCAGCGCACACCCGCATCGAACAGTTGGTCGAGGAGATGAACGGCAACCGCCACGCCTTGCCCCGTGGCTTGTGGGCAACGCGACGCTTTGCACGGATGACCGGCCTGGACCATTGAGCCTGGACCGCCAAGGAGCACGGGATGCAATTGAGCGAGAAACAACGCCACGCCGACGAGGCCTTGCTGCAACTGGGGCGCCGGCTGCAGGCCGACGGGTATCGGTTCACCTGTGTCACCCCGCTGACCCAGGCGCGCAACAACGCCCGGCCGGGTGCCGAGCAGGCGCGTACCCTGCGCGATATCTTCGGCTGGAACCGGCCCTTCGATGCCTCGCTGCTGTCGCCCGACGAACTGGGGCAATTGCAGCGGGCCCAGCTGGTGGAGCGCCAGGGTGAGCGGTTGCGCAGCCGGATACGTTGGTCGAGCCTGGATGACGTGCTGTTCGCGCATTCAAGCTTCCCCACCGACAGCGTCGATGCGGTGTTCTTCGGCCCGGACAGCTATCGCTTTGCCCAGCTGATTCAAACGCACCTGCAAGACAGCGTGGCGCCCATAAACCATGCCGTGGACATCGGCTGCGGCGCAGGTGTAGGGGCGGTGCTGATCGCCAGGGCGCGCCGGCATGCCCAGGTCAGTGCCCTGGACATCAACGACCAGGCCCTGCGCATGACGGCCATCAACGTCGCGCTGGCCGGCCTGGCCAATGTCTCGGTGGAGCACAGCGATGTGCTGCAAGGCGTCACTGGCCAATTCGACCTGATCGTGGCCAATCCACCCTACATGCTTGATGCCGGCGAACGGGCCTACCGTCACGGCGGCGGTGCACTGGGCGAGCAGCTGTCGCTGCGAATTGTCGAAGAGGCGTTGCCGCGCCTCGCGCCCGGCGGCACCTTGTTGCTATACACCGGCGTGGCGATGGTCGAAGGCCGTGATCCGTTTCTGGCAGCCTTGCACGCACCGCTCGCCGATACCCGTTGGGCCTGGCGCTACCAGGAGCTTGACCCGGATGTGTTCGGCGAGCAGTTGCTCGAACCGGGGTACCAGCAGGTCGAACGCATTGCCGCGGTGGCGCTGAGCGTCAGTCGCCGATGAACAGCGCCTGCACCTTTGGCATCGAGGAGGAATACCTGCTGGTAAGCCTGGACAGCGGTCGCGTGCTGGCCAGGCCGACGTCGGCTGTCATCGACCTGTGTCGCCAGGTACTCGGCGCCCACTTTGCCCAGGAGATGTTCCAGAGCCAGATCGAAGTCGCCTCGCCTGTATTCGGCAGCCTGGCCCAGGCAGGCGAGTTCCTGGGCCAGAGCCGGCAGCGATTGTTGCAGGTGCTGGCGGGGGAAGGCGTGGGGGTGATCGCGGTGGGCAGCCACCCGATGGGGGGTTGGCGCCAGCAGTTGCCTGCCGACGAGGCGCATTTTCGTCAATTGTTCGAGGACTACCAGCAGGTGGCCCGGCGCAGCCTGTTGTGCGGCCTGCATGTGCATGTGGGGGTGGCGCCGGGGCACGACCGGATCAAACTGATCAACCAACTGCTGCCATGGATACCGCTGTTGTTGCTGCTGAGTGCCTCGTCGCCGTTCTGGGAAGGCCAGCCCACCGGCTACCAGAGCTACCGCCAGGTGGCGTGCGGGGAGTGGCCGCACATGGGCCTGCCGCAACGGCTGGGCGACTGGCAGGCCTACGAGCGCTACCTGGCGCTGCTCAAACGCACCGGTTCGCTGCGCGAGGGCAATGATTGCTGGTGGACGATTCGCCCGTCGCGCCATTACCCGACGGTAGAGCTGCGCATCGCCGATGCCTGCCCGCGGCTGGAGGATGCCTTGTGCATAGCGGGGCTGTTTCGTTGCATGGTCGAGCACTACCTGCACACTCCCGAGCCCACTCCGTTGACCCGTGAGCAGTACTGGATCGCCGAGCAGAACTACTGGCGGGCCATGCGCCATGGCCGCCACGGGCAGTACATCTGCCTGGGCAACCAGGGGCAGGGCAGCGCCCTGCAATGGCTGGCGCAGGCCCGGGCACGCTTCGAGGTGAGGCCGTGTGACAGCGAGCGCAGTTTTGACCGGGCCGAGGCGATCTTGCGTGACGGCACCGGTGCCGACCAGCAATTGGCGGACCATGCGCGCTGCCAGCAACGGCCCGAGCAGGCCTTGCTGGCAGTGGTGAAGGGGTTGCTTGAGCAGATGTCTGAGGCGCGCCTGTAGCAGCCGGCATTGTCGATGGCCGACCGCAAGGCGGCCGTTATCCTGACTGCGCTTCAGGCCTTTTTTTCTTCTGCAGGCTTTTCATGCGCTGGTTGGCCCGTTGCACCGCAGCCATTTTTTCTGGCCGCTTCATCCGCTTCCACTGGCGGATGTCGTCCTTGCTGCGACCGCAGCTCAGGCATAGGTCGCCGCTGAGCTGGCACACGGCAATGCACGGGTTTTCGATGTCCTTGGCCATGGCTCAACCTCGCGGGGTATACAGGCGTGCAAGGCGCTGGGACCAGTCGCCGCCATTGGCGCGTTGGCACTGTTGTTCGCAGTCAAAGTGCACCAACGTGTCGACCCGCTTCAGGGTCAGGCCGCAGGCCTGCAAGGCCATGGCGGTGAGCTCGACCATGGTGCGGTCCTGGCCGCCGGCCAGGGCGCGATCCTGATCTGCCTGGGTCTCGAACACCCAGATCACCTTGAGGCTGGCGGGAAAGCGTGCGTAGTCGACCACGTGCGTCAGCCAGGAAAACCCGATGATCTGCGCCTTGGCCGTCTCGCAGGCGTCGGTCAGGGTCGCCACCAGGCGTCGCTCGATCTGCGCTTGTTCGCGTTTGTTCAGCTGCATGATGGGCAATCCTTGAATCATTCGTGGAGCAAATGCGGGCGCATCATACGCGAACGCGCGGCGTGAGCCAGGGGACGTTTGGCCTGCTTTAATGAATCAGGCTTGTTTCCCGTCCCATTCGACAGAGTGCGCAACCATGGAACGTCTGACCGCCAAAGACTTTGCCCCGGAACTGCTCGAACTCTACGACTATTACGCCCATGGCCGGATCGACCGCCGCGAGTTTCTCGACCGGGCGGCGGCATTCGCCTTTGCCGGCATGACCGCTGGCGCCTTGCTGGCATCGCTGAGCCCCAACTACGCGCTGGCCGAGCAGGTGTCGTTCACCGACCCGGACATCATCGCCGACTACGTCATGTATCCCTCGCCCAAGGGCCACGGCCAGGTCCGCGGTTACCTGGTGCGTCCGGCCAAGGCCCAGGGCAAGGTGCCCGGGGTCGTGGTGGTGCATGAGAACCGTGGCCTGAACCCCTACATCGAAGACGTCGCCCGGCGCCTGGCCAAGGCCGGGTTCGTGGCCTTGGCGCCCGATGGCCTGACGTCGGTGGGTGGCTACCCCGGCAATGACGACAAGGGCCGCGCGCTGCAAGAGAAGGTCAATCCGGAAAAGCTCATGAATGACTTTTTCGCGGCCATCGAGTGGCTGATGAAGCAGGACATCACCACCGCAAAGGTTGGCATCACCGGTTTCTGCTATGGCGGCGGGGTGGCCAATGCCGCTGCCGTGGCCTATCCCGAACTGGGCGCGGCGGTACCGTTTTATGGTCGCCAGGCAGATGCCAAGGACGTGCCGAAAATCAAGGCGCCCTTGCTGTTGCACTACGGCGAACTGGACACCCGCATCAACGAGGGCTGGCCCGCCTACGAGCAGGCGCTCAAGGCCGCGGGCAAGACCTACGAGGCCTATTTCTACCCGGGCGCCAACCATGGCTTTCACAACGACTCCACACCGCGCTATGACGAAGCGGCGGCGAACCTGGCCTGGGAGCGCACCCTGGCCTGGTTCCGGCGCTATCTGGCATAGCCGGATAAGGCACATATCCTGATACAAGTGCCGGTTTGCCAAGTCATCAATGCCCTGTTTGCATGCCAGATCTTTCAGCAAGCCACGTAAGGAAACAGGCGATGAAAATAATGGTGGTGGGTGCCAGCAAAGGATTGGGCAGGGCATTGATCGAGGGCCTGGGCACAGATGGCGATACCTTGATCGGCGTATCGCGCAGCCAGCCTGACGGGCTGTTGCCGCGAGCAGGCGTACAGGTGCAGTGGGTCGAGGCCGACCTGGCCCATCCGCGCGACGCCGCGCAGCGTCTGGAGCAGGTGGTGGCCGGGCAGGGCCTCGATACGCTGATCTACAACCTGGGTATCTGGGAAGCGCAGGCCTTCTCACCGGCGTATGACTTTCAGGAAGATGACGACGGGCAAATCGAGGCCATTGTCAGCTGCAACATCACTGCACCGCTGCTGCTGATCAAGCGCTTGCTGCCAACCCTCCTGCAAAGCAGCCGCCCGCGCATCATCCTCACCGGTTCAACCTCGGGCCTGAGCCAGAGCGGCCGGCCGGAGGTTACCTTCGGCGCCTCCAAGTTCGCCCTGCGTGGCATGGCCGATGCCTTGCGCGAAGGCTATCGCGAGCAGCAACTGGGGGTGACCTGCCTGAACCTTGGCTACCTGAACACCGACGACGCGCTGGCGACCCCGCGCGAACTGGCCGCGCAGCGAGGCGAAGGGCAGTTGATCCCGGTGCATGACGTGGTCCAGGTCGTGCGCATGGCCCTGAGCCTGTCGGCGGCCAGCTTCGTCAAGGAGCTGACTTTGCCGGCCATAGGTGACGAGCGGTTCTAACCCGTAGGAACGGGTTTGCCCCGCGATCGCTAACCCAGGCGCCAGCCGATTTGCAGGCTGTACCGGCCGCTCGCGGGGCAAGCCCTTTGCTACACGCGATAGCCATGCTTGCCTGCATGCATGGCCGTACGCCCCAGCAATGCCACCGAGCCCAGCAATGGCAAGCTCACCAGTACCAGGGCATAGCGCAAGGACTGCTCGGCGAACTGCGCCACCAGCAGATCACTGAAAAAACCCGTCAACAGTGGCCCGATGCCTACGCCGAGCAAGGTGCTGACAATGGTCTGCAAGGCCATTGCGGTACCCCGGCGGCTGGCGGGCACCAGTTGGGTCACCAGGTTGTACGAAGGCGCTACCCACCACACCACGAAGAAGCTGTACAACGCGCACCAGAGCATGGCCACGGGGATGGGCACGCCCGCGAAGTGGGTCAGCACGCCCGCCGGCCACAGCAGGTAAATGATCAGGGCTGCCAGGGCGATCAGGTTACCCAGCACGGGGATGAGGATCTGCCAGTGCGGGCTGCGGTGGCTCAGGCGGTCGTTGAGCCAGCCGGCGAACATCCCGCCGATGCCGGCCGCTACGCCGCAGATGACCCCGGCCAGCATGCCGGCGTGCTGCAGCGACAGGTCATGGGAGCGGATCAGGAAACTGGTGTTCCACATGCCGATGGCATAGGAGCTCAAGGTGGTCAGCCCACCGGCCAGGATCAGGCAACGGTAAGCGGGCAGGGCCCAGAGCTTGCGCGCCTCACTGCCCAGGCCTTGTACGGGAGGAGTAGGGGCGCTGCTGGTCAGGTCCCAGCGACCACGCAAGGGGTCTCGCACCAGCGCCAGCAACGCGCAAAACAGTAGCGCCGGCACACCCAGGGCGATGAACGCGCTGCGCCAGCCATAGTGCTCGACCACCCAGGCGCCGATGCTCAAGCCGATGATCGAGGAAAAGGTCGGCGCAGCGGTAAAGCAGCTGATGGCGAACGAGCGCCGCTGCGGCGGGTACAGGTCGGCGATCAGCGACAGCGATGCCGAGGTAGTCGGCGACTCGCTCATCGCCACCAGCATGCGCGCAATCGCCAGCACCAGAAAGCTGCCGGCCAGGCCGCAGGCCATGGTGGCCAGCGCCCACAGCAGGCACGACACGGCCAGCAGCCGGGTGCGCGGCAGTCGGTCGACCAAGCGCCCGGCCGGCAGGCCGAGTACGGCGTACACGGCGGCAAAGGCCAGGCCCGAGATCAGCCCCATGGCGGTATCGCCGACACCGAATTCGGCCTTGATCGGGTCGATCATCACTGCCAGGATCTGCCGGCCGACAAAGTTGTCGGCGAACACCATCGCCAACAACAGCAGCAGGCCGTGGCTGCGCCAGCCGACAGCGCTGGCCGTCGGCATGCCCCGCGCGTCGGCGGTCAACGCGGTGCCCACAGATCCGGCAAGCCGGGGTCGCTGACCATAATCAGGCGCTTGAGCAATACCTTGAGCGCCTGGGCATCGGCCGGCCCGAGCTTGGCCGACAGTTCTTCTTCCACCACCTTGGCCAGGGCCAGTTGTTGCAGCGAAGCCTCGCGGCCGTTGGCGGTGAGGACAAAGCGCAGATGCCCAGGCTCGCCCTCGATGGCCACCATGTTCTGACGCTCCAGAAAGCGCATGCTCGCCAGGGTCACTTCATGGCCGGTGTAATCGACGAAGGTGTTTATCTCTTCGAGGCTGAGGTTGTCGCGAATGCACAGCACCGAGAGGATGAAAAACGCCTGCTCGTCCAGTTGCTGGTTGTTCAGCAGCAGGCGCAGGGCGTTGAGCAACTGGTAATGCGCGCGCCCCAGCAGGTAGCCGAGCAGGTCCTCGGTGTAGCTGCACTCCGGCGGCGGGGTGGTGGCCAGGCGCAGTTCGCTGCGCGGCTTGCGCATGGCCAGGGCGTACTGGCCGCTCTGGAACGCCAGTGGGGCACGTTCGCTGTGATCGAAGGCCAGCACTTCGCCGACGAAGATCACATGATCGCCGCCCTCGTACTGGAAGGCCGTGCGGCACTGAAAGCGGGCGGTGCAATCCTGCAGCAGCGGCGCTTCGCTGACCCCGTCGTCGAACTGGATCTCGGCGAACTTGTCCTCGCCCTGAGTGGCGAAGCGTCCGGACAGCTGCTCCTGTTCGGTCGACAGCACATGCACGTTCCAGTGCTTGCCATTGCTGAAAATCGGCAGGCTGCGGGCTTTTTTCGACAGGCTCCAGAGCACCAGCGGCGGGTTGAGCGACACCGAGTTGAAACTGTTGGCGGTGATGCCCACTGGCGAGCCGTCTTCGGCCTGGGTGGTGATGATAGTGACCCCGGTGGTGAAAGTGCCGAGCGCGGTGCGAAAGGCCTGGGGGTCGAAACCGATGTTTGGCGTTGCCATGACTGACCTCATGGGGTGGGATTTTCGTGGTGCCAGTATTGGTCGCAGGCCGTGTGTACACATCGTCTTAACGGACTAACGCAATTGCCGGGTTCTCGTCCGATCGGACGAGGCGCCAGCCCTTGTGCACCGCTAGTGTGGCGCCAGCCGCCACCCACGTGAGCCAAGGGGAAATCGATGACTTCAGCACACCCAGCCGTAGACCAATTGACCCGCCTGCTGGCGCGTCAGAAAGACGCCTTCAATGCCGCCGGTGCCGTCAGCGCCGCCACCCGTCGCCAGCGCCTGCAGCAGGTGATCGAGCTGTTGGTGCGCCACCACGGCGAACTGACCGAGGCCATCGACCTGGACTTTGGCGGTCGGCCGGCGGGGTTCTCGCTGATGAACGATGTGGTCGGCGCCCTGTCTTCGCTCAAGCACGCCCGCGATCACCTCGAACACTGGATGCAGGACGAGCAACGCCCGCCATTCGCGCCCTACGACCAGCTGGGCGCCCAGGCCTGGGTCATGCACCAACCCAAGGGCAGCGTCGGCATCATCGGCACCTGGAACGCGCCGCTGTACACATTGCTGAGCCCGCTGGCCTCGGCCCTGGCGGCAGGCAACCGGGCAATCCTCAAGCCGTCGGACGTGGTGCCGCGTACCGCGCAACTGCTCGAAAACCTGTTCGCCGAATACATCGACCCGCTGGAGGTGGCGGTGATCACTGGTGACTCCTCGGTGGCCAAGGTCTTTTCGGCCCAGCCGTTCGATCACCTGGTCTTCACCGGCAGCACCGAGGTGGGCCGCTCGGTCATGCGCAATGCGTCCCAGCACCTGGTGCCGGTGACCCTGGAGCTGGGAGGCAAGTCACCGGTGATTGTTTCATCCAGCGCCGACGTTGCCCGCGCCGCCTTCAGCATTGCCGTGGCCAAGGCCAGCAACGGCGGGCAGATCTGCATCAACCCGGACCTGGTCTATGTGCCCCAGGCAGCGCTTGAAGACTTCCTCGCCGCCCTGCGCAGCAGCTATTGCGAACTCAACCCCACCGTTGCCGGTAATCCGGATGTGGTGGCGGTGGTCAACCAGCGGCATGTGCAGCGGGTAGAAAGTTATGTGCGCGAAGCCCGCGAGCTGGGCGCCCGGGTTGAATGCCTGCCCGAGGCCGTGCCCCTGGATGCCGAGGACCGCCGGCGTCCGTTGCAGGTGGTGGTCAACCCGCCTCGTGACAGCCTGATCATGCGCGAAGAAATCTTCGGCCCGGCGCTGGTGGTGCTGACCTACCAGCAACTCGATCAGGTATTGGCCGAAATCAATGCTCGCCCACGGCCACTGGCCCTGTACTACTTCGGCAGCGACCTCAACGAACAGCGCCATGTGCTGGAACACAGCGTGTCGGGCGGGGTGACCATCAACGATGTGATGATGCATGCCGCCATGCACGATGCACCGTTCGGCGGCGTGGGTGCCTCGGGCCTCGGGCATTATCACGGCCGCGAGGGCTTCCTTGAGTTCAGCCACATGCGTACTGTGTTCAAGGCCCCGGCGCATGACCCTCGCCGTGAATGGGGCTTGCTGCCGCCGTACGGCGAGCACTACCTGGCGGCGATGACTGCATTGGTCACTGCCGATTGATCGTAGCCGCCCTCGATGCATGCCTTCAGAATCCAGCACAGGAAGTATTCATGACCCAGCACAGTACGGCCGAACCCAGCGCCGCCACCACGCTTTCCACCACCGACGCGCCTGTCACCTGGCCCCGGCGCAGCGTTCTCAAGGCCGGCGCCGTGGCCGCTGGCGTAGGCTTGCTCGGTCGCTTTGCCGATGCGCGTGCTGCCGGGTTGTCGGACCGTGAGTACCAGGGCCTGGATGCCTGGGCCATGAGCGAGGCGGTGCGCAAGGGCGAGCTCAGTGGCGAGGATCTGCTCGCCGCTGCGCTGGCCCGGTGCAGCGCGGTCAACGGCAAGGTCAAGGCGGTGAACATGCTGCATGAGGACTACGCCCGTGCCCTGTTGGCGCAGCGCCGGCAGGCCGGCATACAGGCCCAGGGTGCGCTGGCCGGGGTACCGATCCTGATCAAGGACCTGAACACCTACCTCAAGGGCACATCCACCAGCAATGGCAGCCGCCTGTTCAAGGATGCGCCACCGGCTGCCAGCACCAGTACCCTGATCACCCGCTACGAACAGGCCGGTGCGGTGCCGTTCGGCAAGACCACTTGCCCCGAATTCGGCCTGACCACCACCACCGAGTCGCTGCTCTGGGGCCAGACCCGCAACCCCTGGAACCTGGAGCACAGCGCCGGGGGGTCGTCAGGTGGCGCGGCCAGTGCGGTGGCGGCCGGTATCGTACCGGTGGCCCATGCCACCGACGGCGGTGGGTCGATTCGTATCCCGGCGTCTTACTGCGGCTTGATCGGGCTCAAGCCAAGCCGCTATCGCACGCCCAGTGGGCCAGCGCATTTCGAGGGCTGGTTCGGCGCCAGCGTGGGCAACGTGGTGTCGCGCAGCGTGCGCGACATGGCGTTGTTCCTGGACGCGGGGCAGGGGCACGAGGCCGGCAGCCCTTACTGGAGTGCGCCGCTGGCGCGGCCGTATGTGGATGAACTTGCGCGCGAACCGGGCAAGCTGCGCATTGCAGTGGTACGCCAGTCCTTGACCGGTGCAGCGCTGGAGCCGGCGATTGCCGCCACCCTGGAGCAGACCATCAAGCAACTGACGAATCTTGGACACGAACTGGAGGAGCTGACCTTGGCAGTCGATCCCCGGCAGATGTTCGGTGCCCACGGTACGGTGATCGGTACCGCCCTGACCACGCTGGTGAAAGACCGCGAGCAGGCGCTGGGCCGTGCGGCCACAACCCAGGACCTGGAGAAAATCACCCAGGTGGTACTTGAGCGGGCGCGGGGGACCACCGGCGAGGGACTGTACCGGGCGCGGCAGTCGTTCGAAACCATCGGTGCGCAGATGGAGGGCTACTTCGAGCGTTTCGACCTGATCCTCTCGCCGGTGACGGCCAACCTGACCCCACGCATAGGCTTGTTGTCGCTCGACCAGCCCTGGGACAGCTATGCCCAGCATGCGATGGGCAGTGCCGGGTTCACCGCGCTGGCCAACGTCAGCGGCCAGCCGGCGATTTCATTGCCACTGGGCTGGAGCCAGGAGGGGTTGCCGGTGGGGATGATGTTCACGGCGCGCCTGGGTGGGGAGGATGGCTTGCTGCGCATGGCACGGCAGTTGGAACAGGCGCAGCCTTGGGCGGGCAAGCGGGCTCTGCTTGGCTGATTCGTCGCTGGTTTTTTGCGCAGGGCAAGCCCGCTCCCACCGGATGTGAATCTGCACGGCAGGAGCGGACTTGACCCGCGATGAGGCAACTGCTGCCGCCACATCAAGCGTCGGTCCGGCGCCCGCATTGCCCCCGCATAGTCCGCTTTGACGATGAGCCCGCCAAACGCTGAGTCGATCATCAGGTCTGTCTCTCAGCCAATGGCATAACAATAATGACAGCTCAAGTTCAGACTCAAAGCGCCTATGACGTGATCGTCGTCGGCTCGGGTGCCGGCGCAATGACTTCGGCGGTGTTCCTCGCCGACCAGGGGTTCAGCGTGCTGATCGTCGAGAAGAGCGACAAGTACGGTGGCACCTCGGCGATTTCCGGTGGCGGGATCTGGATTCCCAACAACCACTATTTCACCCGCAAGGGCGGCAACGACAGCGTCGAGCAGGCCCTGACCTACCTCAAGGCGGCCGCGGGCGATCACGTCGACGAAGCGCGCTTGCGTGCCTACCTCGACAATGCGCCGAAGATGATCGAGACCCTTACCCGCACCAGCCGAGTGCGCTACGCGGTGGCAGAAAAGTACCCCGACTATTACCCGCACCTGCCAGGCGCCTTGCCCGGTGGCCGGACCCTGGACCCCGAGCTGTTCGACACCAGCCTGTTGGGCGAGGAACTGGACAACCTGCGCAAACCTTCGCCCTCGACCCTGCTGATGGGGCGCATCGCCTGGACCGCCCGCCATGCCCACAAGGCCATGGCCCGCGGCTTTGGCTGGCAGTTGCTGATCTTGCGCCTGATGCTGCGCTACAAGCTCGACTTCAAATGGCGGCGCAAGAGCAAGTACGACCGCCGCGCTGCCCTGGGCAGCTCGCTGGTGGCGTCGCTGCGCCGCTCGTTGATGGACCGCAATGTACCGCTGTGGCTGAACACCGACTTTTCCGGCCTGGTCAGCGAACAGGGCCGTGTCACCGGCGTGACGGTGGTGCGCGGCGGCCGCGAGATGACCCTCAAGGCGCGTCACGGGGTGATCCTCGGCTCCGGCGGTTTCGAACAGAACCAGGCACTGCGCGAGCAGTACCTGCCGCAACCTACGCGCATGGCCTGGAGTGCCACGCCGCCGGGTAACAACACCGGCGCCGCGCTGCAGGCCGGCCTGGCCCAGGGTGCGGCCACCGCGTTGATGGACTGGGCCTGGTGGGCGCCGACCATTGCCGTGCCGGGTGAGGAAAAGCCCCGCGGTATCTTTGCCGAGCGGGCGTTCCCTGGTGCCATCGTGGTCAACGGCCTGGGCCGGCGCTTCATCAACGAAGCCGCGCCGTACCTGGAATTTGTCGACGCCATGTACCGCGACAACGAAACCACCGCAGGCAAGAGCGTGCCGGCCTGGGTGATTTTCGACGGGCACTTTCGCCACAACTACGCCATGGGTCCGCTGATGCCGGCCCAGGTCATGCCCGACAGCCGCCTGCGCAAAGAGTGGCGCGACAGCCTGTACTGGAAGGCCGACACCCTGGGCGAACTGGCACAGATGATCGGCGTCGATGCCGCTGGCCTGGAAAACACCGTGGCCAAGGTCAACGACTATGCCCGCACCGGTATCGACCCGGATTTCGGCCGCGGCGGCAACGTGTTCGACCGCTACTACGGCGACAGCAACGTCAAGCCCAACCCGTGCCTGGCGCCGCTGCGCAAGGGCCCGTACTACGCCATGCGCATGGATGCCGGCGACATCGGCACCAAGGGCGGCCTGCTGACCAATGCCGACGCCCAGGTGGTGCGTGAAGACGGCCAGCCGATTGCCGGGTTGTATGCCATCGGCAATTGCTCGGCCTCGGTGATGGGCACCAGCTATCCCGGTGCCGGCGGCACCCTGGGGCCAGCGATGACTTTTGCCTACGTGGCCGCCAATCACCTTGCCAGCCAGCGCCAGGAGCCCGCATGAAGACCTCCGATAAGCTATCGAGCTGCAGCCCCATCCTGGCGCCCTTGCGGGTCGGCGACAGCAAGACGCTGAAATGGGATGCGCAGTGTGATGTGTTGGTCATTGGCTGGGGGGCGGCGGGTGCCTGCGTGGCCCTCGAGGCACGCGCCCAGGGCGCCGATGTACTGATTGCCGACCGCTTTACCGGCGGTGGCGCCAGCGCCAAGAGTGGCGGGGTGGTGTATGCCGGCGGTGGCACCCGCCAGCAGCAGGCCGCCGGGATCACTGACAGTCCGCAAGCCATGTTCGATTATCTCAAGCATGAAACCTGCGGCGTGGTCAGTGATACCACCTTGCGGCGCTTCTGCGAGCAGAGCGTGGCCAACCTCGAATGGTTGCAGGGCCACGGCGCGCCCTACGGCCACCAGATGCCACCGGGCGGCAAGACCTCGTACCCGGGCGATGGCTATTTTCTCTATTACTCCGGCAATGAGCTGGTGCCGTCGCACACCGACAGCTTGCCACCCGCACCCCGCGGTCATCGCACCGTGGGCAAGGGGCAATGCGGGGCGGTGCTCTATGGTCACCTGCAGGCCGCTTGCCTGAAGGCCGGTGTTCGTCCGTTGCTGCAGGCGGCAGCGCGGCGCCTGGTGCTGGACGGCCAGGGGCGGGTGATCGGCGCCGAGCTGTGGCGCTTGCCACCGGGCAGTGAAGCGGCCAAGACCCATGCCCGCCTTGCAGCTCGCGCCGAACGTTGGCAGAACCTGGCGCCGGGCTATTGCGACAAGCTGCGCCAGCGCGTCAGCCAGCTTGAGCGCGAGCATGCGCAGCCATATCGGGTGCAGGCGCGCCAGGGTGTGGTGCTCAGCACCGGCGGTTTTATTTTCAACCGTGAATTGATGCGCGAGCATGCCCCGGATTTTCGCCGCAACTTCAAGGTGGGCGCCACCGGCTGCGACGGCAGCGGCCTGCGCCTGGGGCAAAGTGCCGGGGCGGCCAGCGCCGGGCTCGAGCGGGTATCGGCCTGGCGTTTCATCAACCCGCCGCACTGCTGGCCCAAGGGCATCGTGGTCAACCGTGACGGCAAGCGCTTTTGCAACGAGGAAGTGTACGGCGCCACCCTTGGCCAGCCGCTGATGGAAGAGCAGGGTGGCCGCGCCTGGCTGGTGCTCGATGCGCGGCTGCGCGCCAAGGCTATTCGCCAGGCCTTGTTCGGTGGCTACTGGTGGTTCCAGAGCGTGCCGGCGCTGGCCTTGATGCTGCTCAAGCAGCGCAGGGGCAAGACCCCGGCCCAGCTCGCCCAGGCCACCGGCATGCAGGCCGAGGCACTGAGCCAGGCGCTGCAGCGCTACAACGCGGCGGCGCGGGGTGAGGCCGAGGATGAATTCGGCAAGTCGCCGGGGAGTCGCCAGGTGCTCGATCAAGGCCCGTTCTATGCCTGTGATATTTCCGTGGGCAATCCGATTTTTCCGCTGGGTGCGTTGACCCTGGGCGGGCTCAAGGTGAATGAGGACAGCGGTGCCGTGCTCGATGCGCAGGGGCAGGCGATTGCTGGCCTGTATGCCGCCGGGCGCACGGCGCTGGGGATTCCATCGCATTTGTATATCAGTGGTCTGTCGCTGGCGGACTGCGTGTTTTCCGGGCGTCGTGCGGGGGCTGCCATCGCGGCGCAGGCCCGTGCAGCCCACCACCATGAATCGTCGATGACAACGAGGAGCAGCGTATGAGTGGTCGAGTTCAAGGCAAGGTCGCCCTGGTCACCGGCGGCGCCAATGGTATCGGCCGCGCCTGTGCGCGGTTGCTGGCGGCTGAAGGTGCACAGGTGGTGATCAGCGATGTCGACGAGCAGGCTGGCCAGGCCCTGGCTGCCGAGATCGGCGCGGCGGCTGCGTTCATCCGCCATGACGCCAGCAGCGAGCATGACTGGCAGCAGGTCATGGCGTTGCTGCGCGACCGCTACGGGCGCCTGGACATCCTGTTCAACAACGCGGGCATCCTGCGCAGCGGGTCGGTCGAAGACACCACCCTGGACACCTGGCACCAGGTGCTGCGGGTCAACAGCGACAGTGTGTTCCTCGGTTGTCGCGAGGCCATTGCATTGATGAAGGCCACGGGTGGCTCGATCATCAACATGTCGTCGATTGCGGCACTGGGTGGGCGCGGTGACTACCTGGCCTACAGTGCTTCCAAAGGCGCGGTGGCGGCATTGTCGCGGTCGGTGGCGGTGCATTGTCGCCAGCGCAAGTACCGTATCCGCTGCAATACCTTGCATCCGGACAGCGTGCTCACCGCCATGACCCGTGGCAGTTATCCGGCGGGACTGGACCCGGAGCGCATGACCATCGACATCGACCCGATGCAGCGTATGTGCCTGCCTGAGGACGTGGCGGCCAGTGTGTTGTTCTTGGCCAGCGATGAGTCGCGAGCGATCAACGGGGTGGAATTGCGGGTCGACAGTGGGCAGTTGTTGATGAGCATTTGAGCCTGGGGGTGTGGGCTTTTTGGCCTTGTGTGTTGATCCACTCTCGAGGGTGATGCTGAGTCACTCGCCCCACCAGGGGCCCTACGCTTCGCGTCGGGCCCCCTCACTACGGGGCCTGAAGATAAAGATCAAGAGCACAATTCGCTACGCTCCTGCTGGCCTGCGCCGAACCTGTAGGAGCGGGCTTGCCCCGCGAGAGGCCGGTATTTTCAATACCCCTCAAACCGCGCCGGGCGCTTTTCGATGAATGCCTGCATGCCTTCCTTCTGGTCACGCGACGCAAACAACAATGCATTGGCCTTGCGTTCCAGGGCCAGGCCCGCTTCCAGCGGTGCATCCATGCCCGCCAGGATGACTTCCTTGATCTGTTCGGCCGCCAGCGCCGGCATGGCGGCGATCAGCGCTGCCAATTCCAGTGCCTTGGCCTGTACCTGGTCATCGTCCACCAGGTCACTCACCAAGCCGGCCACCCAGGCCTCTTCGGCACTGATCGGCTGCCCGGTCAGGGCCATGCGCATGGCCTTGACCTTGCCCACCGCACGGACCAGGCGCTGGGTGCCGCCGATGCCCGGCATGATGCCAATGCGGATCTCCGGCTGGCAGAAGCGCGCACCACGGCCAGCCACGATCAGGTCGGCCAGCATCGCCAGTTCGCAGCCGCCGCCATAGGCGTAGCCGCACACCGCGGCGATCACCGGTTTGGGGCAGTGCTGGATCGGCGCCCACACCCGCTCGGTATGGCGCTTGTAGATATCGATAGGGCCGACGCCGGCCATGCTGTTGATGTCGCCACCGGCGGCGAACACCTTGTCGCCACCGGTGAGCAGGATGCAGCGCACATCGGGATCCTCGGCCAGGGCCGTGAAGTGCCGGGACAGCAGGGCCTGCAGGTCCAGGCTCAGCGCATTGGTGGCCTGGGGACGGTTCAGGCGCAACAGGGCGACGCCAGGCAGGGGGTGTTCGAGCAGAACCGGTGGGGCGGTGGAATCGTCCATGGGCATCCTCGTGCGCGTAGTCGTTGGCTTGCAGTGTCGAGGCGTGCCCGCTGCAATTCATCGTCCGTTCAGACGAAGTACGGCGCTGAGGTTGTCCCTAGAGTGACCCTTGTCAAACGAACAAGGAGCACGACATGGGTCAGCACGCGGGGTTGGATTACAGCGGCAAGGTGGTGCTCGTCACGGGCGGCACCAAGGGGATCGGCGCGGGGATCGCCAGCGAGTTTCTCGCCGCCGGTGCCCAGGTGATTGTCTGTGCCCGGCATGCGCCGCTGCAGGTGCCGACGCATGGCAACAGCAGTGCGGCGTTCATACCGGCGGACGTGCGTGACAGCGACTCGCTGCAAGCGCTGTTCGATGCGATCCGCCACGAATACGGCCGCCTCGACGTGCTCGTCAACAACGCCGGCGGCAGCCCCCAGGCGCCGGCCGCCGAGGCATCGCCCCGGTTTCACGAGAGCATCATCCGCCTCAACCTGATCGCCCCCTTCAATGTCGCCCAGCACGCCAACCGGCTGATGCAGGGGCAGGCCGAAGGAGGCTGCATTCTCTTTATCGGCAGCATCAGTGCCCTGCGTTCTTCGCCCGGTACCGCTGCCTATGGCGCGGCCAAGGCTGGCGTCCTGGCGCTGGTGCAGTCGCTGGCGGTGGAGTGGGCGCCGAAGGTGCGGGTGGTGGCCGTCAGCCCAGGCCTGGTACTGACCGAGCAGGCGCACCTGCACTACGGCACCGACGCCGGTATTGCGGCGGTGAGCGCCGGCATTCCTGCCGGGCGCATGGCCGTGGCCCAGGACATCGCCAACGCCTGCCTGTACATGGCCTCGCCGCTGGCCGCCTATGCCAGCGGCTGCAACCTGTTGCTGCATGGCGGTGGCGAGCGCCCGGCCTTTCTCGATGCGGCCCAGGTGCTGCCGACCTGATCGACCCCGGCAGCACCGGCGTGCCGGTCGCTGCCCTCACTTTGCAGGAGACGACTGTGGCAGATCCACAATTGCTGTCCAATGTGAGCGCCCTGGTGGGGCGCCAATACGGGCGGGTGTATGCCTGGGATGAGGTGAACGCACCGATGATCCGCCAATGGTGCGAGATCATGGGCGTGGACAACCCGCTCTACACCGATCCGGCCGCGGCCCTTGAAAGCGTTCACGAAGGCCTGATCGCACCCCCGGGGATGCTCCAGGTGTGGACGATGGAAGGCTTTCACGCCAACAACTATCCGCCAGGGTCCACCGACGAGAACCCCTACGAAGTCCTCAAGTTGTTCGAGGCGTACGGCTACAACTCGGTAGTGGCGGTGAACTCCGAACTGAGCTTCACCCGGCCGTTGCACCTGGGCGAAAAACTCTACTACACCACTCGCCTGGAATCGGTGGGCGAGGAAAAAACCACCGGTCTTGGCACCGGCTTTTTCGTCACCCTGGTGATGAGCCATTTTGTCGAGAAATCCTCTGGCGACGAGCCGGTGGGCGAGTTGCTGTTTCGCGTGTTCAAGTTCCGCCCGGCTGCCCAGGCGCCGGCAGCGCCTGCACCTGCCAGCGAAGCGCCGGTGGTGGCCAAGCGGCCGTTGCCGGGCATCAGCGACGACACCCGGTTCTTCTGGGAAGGCTGCGCCAAGGGCCAGTTGCTGATCCAGCGCTGCACGGCCTGCTCGACCCTGCGTCACCCGCCGGCGCCGGTGTGCATCCAGTGCCACAGCTTCGACTGGGACATCGTGCAGGCCAGTGGCCGGGCCAGCCTGTACTCCTTCGTGGTCATGCACTACCCGGTGGTGGCGCCGTTCGAGCACCCCAACCCCATCGGCCTGGTCGAGCTGGAGGAGGGCGTGCGCCTGGTTGCAGGCCTGGTCGGCGTGGAGCCTGGCCAGTTGCAGATCGGCCAGCGTCTGCAGGTGGAGTTCCAGGTCTTCGATGAGCAGCAGACCTTGCCGTTGTTCCGACCGGTCGCCGGGCAGGAGGCGCCATGAACTTCGAATTGAGCGAAGACCAGCGCGCCATTGCGCAAATGGCCGACAGCCTGTTTGCCGACCACTGCGACGACGACGCCCTGCGCCAGTGGGACAGCAGCGGCGAAGCGATGATGAATGACCTCTGGGGTCTGTGCGTGGAGACCGGGCTGCATGCCCTGGCGATTCCCGAACGGGCCGGTGGCAGCGACCTGGGCCTGACCGAGCTGATGCTGGTGCTCCAGGCCCAGGGCCGCAGCCTGGCCCAGGTCCCGCTGTGGCGTCATCAACTGGCAGCGGCGACCCTGGCGCACTTTGCCCTGGGCGAGGCTGCCAGCTGGGCCGAACGGGCAGCGTCGGCCGAGGCGATCCTGACCTTGTCCATCGACGCCCGGGCCAGTGCCGGCGGCATCGAACTCAGGGCCCGCCCGTGCGAAGGGGGTTGGTTGCTCGATGGCCGGGTATCGGCACTCGCCTTCGGCCAGCAGGCCCAGGCTGCACTGGTGCTGGCCGAGGCCGAGGGCCAGCCACGGCTGGTGCTGCTGGAGCTGGGCGCGGCACAGATTCGCCGGGTGCCCGGCGTGCTGACGCATGGCGAGGCGGTGGCCGAAATCGAGGTCCAGGACCTGCGCATCGGTGCCGAGCAACTGCTGCCGGGCCCGGCGCTGGACTGGTTGGAGCCGCGCGCCCAGGCCGCATTGGCCGCGCTGCAACTGGGCGTCAGTGCCGAGCACATCCGCCGCACCGTGGCCTACGTCAGCGAGCGCGAGCAGTTCGGTCGGCCGATCGGCAGCTTCCAGGCCGTGCAGATGAGCATGGCCGATGCCCACATCGCCCTCGAAGCCTTGCGCAGCAGCCTCTGGCAACTGTGCTACCGGCTCGACGCCGGCCTTGGCAGCAGCGCCCAGGCCCTGGCCACGGCGTACCTGGCCTGCGAGGCAGGGCATCGCATTGGCCACAACGCGCAGCATGTGCACGGCGGTATCGGCGTGGACCTTACCTACCCGATCCACCGTTTTCTCTATTGGAGCCGCGCCCTGGGCCTTGCCCTGGGGGGATCGGCGGCAAGCCTGGAACGCCTTGGCGACTGGCTGGGCGATAACGACAAGCTGGGATGGAAATATGACCTCGAAGAACACGCTGCGCTTTGAAGACGTGCACCCCGGCGATGCGCTGCCGGAGCTGGTGATCCCGATCACCGTGGGCCTGATCGCGGGCGGTGCGATCGCCACCCGTGACTACTTCCCGGGGCATCACGACCTGGAAGCGGCCAAGGCATTGGGCTCGCCACACATCTTCATGAACATCCTCACCACCAACGGCCTGGTGCAGCGCTTTGTCGAAGACTGGGCCGGCCCGCTGGCCCGCTTCGTGTCGCTGAAGATCAAGCTGGGCGCGCCCAACTACCCCGGCGACAGCATGACCTTCAGCGGCAGCGTTGCCAGCAAGGATACCGACACCGGCACGGTGCACGTGACCCTGAGCGGCAAGAATTCCATGGGCAATCACGTGACCGGTACGGTCGCGCTGATCCTGCCCTGACAGGCGGAGACACACAGATGACCGATTCATCGCTTGGCGGGCGCGCCGCCATTGTTGGCCTGGGCGCCACCGAATTTTCCAAGAACTCCGGGCGCACCGAACTGCGCCTGGCCCTGGAAGCCACCTTGAGCGCGCTCAAGGATGCCGGTATCGACCCCTCCGAAGTCGAGGGCTTCAGCTCCTACTCGGTGGACAAGGTGCCCGAGTACGAAATTGCCCGACTGCTGGGGTGCAAGGACGTCAAGTTCTTCTCCCAGGTGCCCCACGGCGGCGGCGCCGCCTGCGGGCCGGTGATGCATGCGGCCATGGCCGTGGCCACCGGCGTTGCCAAGGTGGTGGTGGTCTACCGGGCCATGAACGAGCGTTCCTGGTATCGCTTTGGTACCGGTACCTACGGCTTTGCCTCGACGCCGATCTTCGAGAACGTCAACTACGGCTGGTACATGCCCCACGGTTTCCACACCCCGGCGGCCTGGGTGGGCATGTTCGCCCAGCGCTACATGCACACCTACGGCGCCACGTCCGAAGACTTCGGTCGGGTGGCGGTGGCGGTGCGCGACTTTGCCGCCACCAACCCGGCGGCGTTCTTCCATGGCAAACCGATCACCCTGGAGGAGCACCAGGCCTCGCGCTGGATCTGCGAGCCGTTGCACCTGCTCGACTGCTGCCAGGAGTCCGACGGCGCGGTGGCCATGGTGATCACCTCGGCCGAACGCGCCCGTGACTTGCCGCAGAAGCCGGTGATCATCAAGGCCGGCTCCCAGGGCATCACCGATGGCCAGCAGATCATGACCTCGTTCTACCGTGACGACATCACCGGCCTGCCGGAGATGGGCGTGGTGGCCCGCGAGTTGTACCGCCAGTCGAAGCTCGGCCCGGACGACCTGCAGACCGCGGTGATCTACGACCATTTCACCCCCTTCGTACTGCCGCAGCTTGAAGAATTCGGCTTCGCCCGTCGCGGCGAGGCCAAGGAATTCATTCGCGCCGGCCACCACGCCCGCGGCGGCAAGTTGCCGATCAACACCCACGGCGGCCAATTGGGCGAGGCCTATATCCACGGCATGAACGGCGTGGCCGAAGCGGTGCGCCAGGTGCGCGGCACAGCGGTCAACCAGGTGGACGATGTGCACAACGTGCTGGTGACCGCCGGTACCGGCGTGCCCACCAGCGGCCTGATTCTCGGCGCGGCCTAAGGAGCAGCTCATGTTCGTCGATCTCACCCCCGAACAACAGGCGCTGCGCCACAAGGTGCGCGACTACTTCCAGGCCCTGATGACCCCGCAACTGCGCGAGCAACTGCGCGGCCAGGAGGGCGGCGAGCTGTTTCGCCAGACGGTGCGCCAGATGGGCCGCGATGGCTGGCTGGCGGTGGGCTGGCCCAAGGAGCACGGTGGCCAGGGCTACGCCGCCACCGAGCAGTTGATTTTCTTCGAAGAGGCCAACATTGCCGGTGCACCCCTGCCGTTCGTGACCATCAGCACCGTGGGCCCGGCGCTGATCGCCCATGGCAGCACGCAGCAGAAAGAGCGCTTTCTGCCCGGCATCGCCGGGGGCGAAATCATGTTCGCCATTGGCTACTCCGAGCCCGGGGCCGGCAGCGACCTGGCGGTACTCAAGACCACCGCGCGGCCCGAAGCGGACCACTTCGTGGTCAACGGCAACAAGCTGTGGACCTCGGGCGCGGAGTCGGCCGACTACATCTGGCTGGCGGCGCGTACCGACCCCACCCAGGCACGGCACAAGGGAGTGTCGATCCTGATTCTCGACACCCGTCTGCCGGGCTTTTCCAGCACCTTGATCCCGACCACCAGCAATCCCACCGCGGCCACTTACTACGACAACGTTCGGGTGCCCAACGACATGCTGGTGGGCGAACTGCACGGTGGCTGGAAGCTGATCACCGCCCAGCTCAACCACGAGCGCCTGGGCCTGGGTTCCTGGTCGGACAAGGTGGCCGGGCTGTTTCGCCGGGTCTACCTATGGGCCCGCTGCCGCGACGAGCAGGGCCACCGGGCGATGGACAGGGCCTGGGTACGCACCTCGCTCGCCGAGTGTTATGCGCGCCTGGAGGCCATGCGCCTGATCAACTTCCGTATTGCCGCCGACCTCGAACACGACCGCGTCGACGTGGCACTGGCCTCGACCACCAAGGTCTACGGCTCGGAGTCGGCCATCGAAATCCTGCGCAGGCTGTCGGCCATTGTCGGCGCCAACGGCTCACTGCGCAGCGGTTCGGCGGCGGCCTTGCTGCATGGCGACCTGGAGTACGAGGTGCGTGCCTCGGTGACCGTGACCTTTGGGGGCGGCACCAACGAGATCCAGCGTGAGCTGATCGCCCAGTTCGGCCTGGGCATGCCACGGCCGCAAAGGTAGGGGGGCTTGCCCCGCGATAGCGGTGTGTCAAACACCCGGTATCGCGGGGCGGGCTCGCTCCCACAGGCCACGCAACCCAACAACAATAAAGGTCAATCTCATGAGCACCATCGAGCAATTTCGGCACGACACCCGGGCTTGGCTTGAGGCCAATTGCCCGCCCTCCATGCGCACCGCCATGGGCGAGGGCGACGTGGTCTGGGGCGCGCAGCAGCCACAGTTCCCAAGCCCAGACGCGCAACTGTGGTTCGAGCGCATGCGCGACAAGGGCTGGTTCTGCCCCGAGTGGCCGCGGGAATACGGCGGCGCCGGCCTGAGCGCCGAGCAACTGGCGGTGCTCGAGAGCGAGATGCGCCGGCTCAAGTGCCGGCCGCCGCAGATCAACCTGGGGGTGTGGATGCTCGGCCCGGTGCTGCTGGAATTCGGCAGCGAGGAGCAAAAGCGCAGCCTGCTGCCGCCCATGGCCCGCGGCGAAGTGCGTTGGTGCCAGGGCTTTTCCGAGCCCAATGCCGGCTCCGACCTTGCCAGCCTGAAGATGAGCGCCCGCGATGCCGGTGACCACTTCGTGGTCGATGGCAGCAAGATCTGGACGTCCTATGGCGACAAGTCCGACTGGATGTACGCCCTGGTGCGCACCGACCCCAGCGCACCCAAGCACGAGGGCATCAGCCTGATCGTGCTCGACATGCGCAGCCCAGGGGTGAACCCGGTGCCGATCGATCTGATCAGCGGAAAATCGGCGTTTTGCCAGGTGTTCTTCGACGGCGTCAAAGTGCCCAGGCAGCAGTTGATCGGCCCGCTCAACGGCGGCTGGAACCTGGCCAAGCGCCTGCTGCAACACGAACGCAAGGCGATGTCCAAGTTCGGCGAGATCAGCCTGCCGTCCCACGTCGATCTGCTGGCCCTGCTGCGCGAGTACCTGCCGCAGCCACGCAGCCAGAGCGAGCATGGGTTGCAGGCGCGGGCAATGGCCTGCGTCATGAACGAGCGCAGCTACGACCTCACGGTGCAGCGCATGGGCCAGGCGGCCCAGGCAGGGGACGACATCAGCGGCCTGATGGCGATCATGAAGCTGGTGCACACCGAGCAGGAGCGCGACAAGTTCGAAGTGCTGCTCGACCTCATGGGCGGCCACGCCATGGGCTGGCAAGCCGATGCGTTCACCGAGCAGCAGCAAGCGATCACCCGCGGCTGGCTCAACAGCTATGCCCTGACCATTTCCGGCGGCGCGTCGGAGGTGCAGCTCAACGTAATCGCCAAGCGCGTGCTTGGCCTGCCCGATGCCAAGAAAGGAGTGACGCCATGAACCTGGTCTACAGCGACGAGCAGCGTTTGCTGGCCGACAGTGCGCGGGATTTTCTTGCCGCCCGTAGCCCGGTGAGTGCCCAGCGCCGGTTGCGTGACGAGGCCGGCGGTAGCGGTTTCGACCCGCAGCTGTGGCGCGATGCCGTGGCGCTGGGCTGGAGCGCCATTCCCTTTCCCGAACAGCTGGGTGGCCTGGATTTCGGTTGCATGGGCCTGGGGCCGATCTTCGAATCCATCGGCCGCAATCTTGCGGCCACGCCATTGTTGTCCAGCGTGGTACTGGGCGGCTCGCTGCTGCACCTGGCCGGTAGCGCCGCGCAGCAGGATCGCTGGCTGGCGCCGCTGATCGCAGGCGACCTGCGCCTGGCCCTGGCCCTGGACGAGCAGGCCCGCCATGCGCCGCAGGGCACTGTGCTTGAAGCGCGCGCCGACGGCGACGGCTATTGCCTGGAGGGCGACAAGTACTGGGTCCTCGATGGCCTGGGCGCCGATGCCTACCTGGTGGCAGCGCGGGTGGCCGGCATGGCGGGCGACGAGCAGGGCATCAGCCTGTTCCTGCTGCCGGCCAGTACCCCGGGGCTCACGTGCAGCGCCTTGCCGCTGATCGATGCGCGCAACTGCGCACGCTTGCGCCTGGAGCAGGTACGGGTGGGGCGCGATGCCTTGCTGGGGGAACCGGGCCAGGGCTGGACCAGCCTGGACCTGGCCCTGGACCGTGGCCGGGCGTGCCTGGCGGCCGAACTGCTGGGCGCTGCCGAGCAGTTGTTCGAGACCACCCTGGAATACCTGAAGACCCGTGTGCAGTTCGACACCCCGATCGGCAGCTTCCAGGCCCTGCAGCATCGCGCCGCCCAGCTCTACGTGGACCTGGCCCTGAGCCGCAGCGCGGTGATGGCCGCCTTGTCGGCGCTCGATGACAGCAGCCTGGACGCCGCTGCCCGTGGCCGGCTGGTCAGCCTGGCCAAGTGGAAGGCCGGCGATACCGCGCTCAAGGTCTGCAATGAGGCGGTGCAGATGCACGGCGGCATTGGCGTCACCGACGAGCTGGATGTGGGCCTGTACCTCAAGCGGGTGCGGGTGGCCCAGGCCTGCCTGGGTGATCGCGACTTTCATTGCGAGCGCTACGCGGCCCTGGCCCTGGCGAGCGCCTGAGCGGAGAACACTATGATCGAGCAACGCTGGCAAAGCGCCTGGGAGCAACTGATTGCTCCGGGCTCGCCTTTTGAAGTGGTGACACCGGCCGATGGTGGCCCGCGCTATTTTCGCCACGCGGCATCCGACCTGCTGCAGGTCATCGACGCTGCGCGGGTGCATGGCAACCGCGAGTTCGTGGTGTGGCAGGAGCAGCGCCTGACGTTCGACCAGTACTTCGACCAGGTCGATCGCCTGGCCGGGCAACTGGTGGGCAGTTACAACGTTCAGCCCGGCGAACGCGTGGCCATCGCCATGCGCAACCAGCCGGCCTGGTTGGTGGCCTTTGCCGCCATCCAGCGCTGCGGGGCGGTGTGCGTGCCGCTCAACAGCTGGGGCCTGCGCGAGGAGTTGCTGCACGGTGTGCAGGACAGCGGTGCCTGCCTGCTGCTGTGCGATGACGCCCGCCTGCAGGTGGTCGCCCAGGACCTGGCGGCGATCAATCTGCCGACCATTGTGGTCGGCGCCACGCCGGGCCTGGCACTGCCTGACCATTGTCGTCGCTACGAGTACCTGCTGGCCGCGCCGCCCTTGCCGGTGCCGACCCTGCAGCCGGATCCGGATGCCCCGGCACTGATCCTCTACACCTCAGGTACCACCAGCCGCGCCAAAGGGGTGTTGTCCAGCCATCGAGCGATCTGCCAGGCGCTGACCGCGCTGGAGTTCCAGGGCGCGCACTGTGCCATGAGTTCGCCGGAGCGCATTGGCGCGGTGATCGACAGCGGCTTTGCCCCCACCAGCCTGATTGCCGTGCCGCTGTTTCATGTCAGTGGCCTGCATGCGCAGTTCTTGCTGGCCCTGCGCACTGGCCGGCGCCTGGTGCTGATGTACAAGTGGGATGTAGAGCGGGCCCTGGACCTGATTCGCGACGAGCACTGCACCCAGTTCAACGGCGCGCCGGTGATGATGCAGCAACTGGTGGATTCGCCGCGCTTTGGTGGCGAGCACACCGCCAGTCTGTTCGGCCTGGGGCTGGGTGGTGGCGCCTCGACCAGCGGCCTGCTGGCCAGCATGAACGAGCGCAAACCCACGGCCATCGGCGGCAGCGGCTATGGCCTTACCGAGAGCAATGGCATCGGCGCGGCCGTAGGTGGCGACCAGTTCGTCTATAAGCCGGCCAGCTGTGGCTGGCCGTTGCCCATCGTCGATGTGCGTATCGGCGATGACCCGCAGCAGCCGTTGCCCAACGGCAGCAGCGGCCTGATCTGGCTGCGTTCGCCGACCCTGATGAACGGCTACTGGAACCTGGCGCAGGAAAGCGCTGCCGCCTTGCGCGGTGGATGGCTCGATACCGGCGACACCGGCTACCTCGACGAGGAGGGCTTCTTGTGCATCAGCGGCCGGATCAAGGACCTGATCAACCGGGGCGGCGAGAAGATCTCGGCGGCCGAGATCGAGGCCTGCATCGGTGAGATGCCGGGGGTGGAGGAGGCGGCCGCCTTCGCCATCCCGCATCCGCAACTGGGAGAGGCGGTGGCGCTGGCCGTGCGTGCCGTGCAGCACCTCGATGCCCAGGCCATCTGCACCTACATCGCTGAACGCCTGGCGGCCTACAAGGTGCCGGTGCGGGTGTTCCTGCACGCAGACCCGTTGCCGCGCAATGCCTCCGGCAAAGTGATCAAGAGCGAGCTGCAAAAAACCGCCGCACTGGCCGATTTTTAGTCTTTCCGGACGATGAATGCTGCGCCAGAACGCGAAGAATGAGCTGTACCCGAAAGCCTTATCAGCGAAGGAGGCAATACATGAAAATAACAACAACAGGTGTCGTGCTCGCGACCGCGATGGTGGTCAATACCGGTCTGATCGGTAGCGCACTGGCGCAGGTGTCGCCCCAGGAAGCAGACAAATTGGGCAAGGAGCTGACCTGTGTCGGCGCCGAACAGGCCGGCAACGCCGCCGGCACCATCCCGCCCTACACCGGCAAGTACCTGGGTGAGGTACCGGGCTGGAACCATGTGAAATTCTCCGGCGACCAGCCCGTGGACCCATACGCCGCAGAGAAGCCGATTCTGGTGATCACTGCACAGAACATGGCCCAGTACGAAGAGCACCTGACCGATGGGCAGAAAGCCCTGCTGAAGAAATACCCCACCAGCTACAAGATGAACATCTACCCGGGGCATCGGGATTTCCGCTACCCGGACTACGTCTGTAACCGGGCCAAGTACAACGCCCTGAACGCCAAGCTGGTCAACGACGGCCTGGGTATCGAAGGCCTCGGCCAGGTGCCGTTCCCGATTCCCAAGAACGGCATGGAGGTGCTGTGGAACCACCAATTGCCGGCTCGCGCCTACACAGAAGAGAAGATCAGCGACCTGGCCTCGGTGTTGCCCAACGGCAGCATCGGCTGGGGCCGCGCCCATGCGCGCAACCTGTCCCAGGCCAACTCGCCGACGGTCGAGCCCAAGACCGAAGACCGGATCCAGGCCATGAGCTACAACACCACCCTCAAGCCTGCGCGTGACAACGGCGTGATCAGCATCTCCCACGAACCCTACAACTTCGCCACCGATGCGCGGCAGGCGTGGAACTACAGCCCCTCGACCCGACGTGTGCGCCAGTTGCCGGGCTATGGCTACGACCAACCGATGATCGGCACCAACGGCACCATGATTGTCGACGAGGACCGCCTGTTCAACGGCGGGCCGGAGCGCTACACCTGGAAGCTGATCGGCAAGCGCGAGATCTACAGCCCGGCCAACGCCTTCAAGGCCAACGCTGCCAACGTCAAGTACGCCGAACTGCTGACGCCCAACCATCCCAACCCCGAGTACATGCGTTATGAACTGCGCCGGGTGTGGGTGGTGGAAGCCGACCTGAAGGAAGGCTATCGCCATGTGTATGGCAAGCGTGTGCTGTTTATCGATGAAGACACCTGGAACGCGGTGATGGCCGATAACTTCGATGCCCGTGGGCAGTTGTGGAAGCACGCCATGATCAACTACTACTACCACCCGGACATGAGTGGCTGGCAGGCCGGGTCGCAGTTTTTCATGGACTTGAACTCGGGGCAGTACACCGGGTATGGCATGACCAACGAGGCGAAGAAGGGGCCGATTCTCAACGAGTCCAAGTTCACGCCGGATATGTATACCGCGGATGCGGCACGGGCTATCGGTCGCTGAAACCATCGCAGGGCCCGTTCCCACCTCATGACCTCGGTGGAAGCGGGCTTGCCCCGCGATTGGGCCTTGAGTGTTGATCCTTTGATGAGGGTGATGTCGAGTCACCCTTTGCGCCCTCGCTGCGGTGTCGCTACGGGGCAATGCGAGCTACGAGTTGCAAGCGACTCTACGCTTCGCATCTTCGGCATTCGCCGAAGCGCTGCGCGCTAGCCCCTCCACGACACTTCCGTTCGGCCCTTTTGGTTAACGGGGCCTGAAGATCAAGAACACAATTCGCTACGCTCTTGCTGGCCTGTGGTGAACCTGCGGGAGTGGACATGTCCGCGATCGGCCGCAATTCAGACACCACTCGATAGGCAAGCCGCACCGGTCTCATCGCTGGCAAGCCAGCTCCCACTGGTTTGGTGTGCTGGTGAGCCCAGCCACCCAAACATTTCATTCCCTATTCCCTGCACGCTTGCGCTGGCTTCGGCTTTTCGATTTGCTGTGTGTTCTACGGCGATCGTTCAAGGGTGTACATGTCCTCCATCAAGCACCGCTCGGCAGGCCTCGATCTGGTCAAGTGGTTGGCCATGGTCACGATGGTGGCCGATCATTCGCGGTTTGTCTGGCCTTCGGCCGAGTGGCTGTTCGTTGTCGGTCGTCTCGCGTTCCCGCTGTTCTGCCTGGCCATCGCCGCCAACGTCGCGCGATCGGGAGCAGGGCAGGTGTTCAGCGCTGCCAATGGCCGTTATCTGGGCTGGATGCTGGTGTTCTCGGTGCTGTCGCAGTGGCCGTATCAGGTGCTGGATGTCGGCACTCGCACGTTCAATATCATGCCAACCCTGACCCTGGGGCTGTTGATGGCCTGGGGCTTTCATTACCCTGCCCGGGGCATGAGGTTGCTGGCCCTGGGGACGTTGCTGGTGTCATTGCTGGCGTCGGATGTGTTGATGTACGGCTGGCCGGGGGTGGTGCTGCCGTCGGCATTCCTGCTGGCGCTGCGCGGCGGCAGGGGCACCTGGCTGGTGCCCGGGTTTGTCGCGGTGATGGCTAACCTGAGCAACGACTGGTTGCGGGCCAATCTGGCCGAGCCGATCACGCTGATGACGATGGCGGCGGCAGGGTTGTCGGCGCCATTGGGGATGAGGATGCTACGCGGGCAGTATTCGATGCATGTCTGGCGGGTAGGGCGCTGGGGGTATTGGTTCTACCCCCTGCATTTGCTGCTGATTATCTGGGTTACGCGGTAGGTGCGGGTTTGATGCGTGAGGATGGGGTGGCCGTTGCCACCGTACCGCGGGGCAAGCCCGCTCCCACAGAGGCCTGGAGTTGGCGACGGTATGCTGGCAACGCCATCGCCAGGAAGATCGCCGCCAAGGCCAGCATCGATACCGACGCCGCCAGTGCATAGCGAAGGGATTCAGCCCCCAGGGTCGGCAGGAAAAAGTCGCTGAGCATGCCGATCAGCAACGGACCGACACCCACCCCGAGCAAGGTCATCGACATCACGAAGATCGCTGTCGCCTGGGCCAGGCGGGTGGCCGGGAACAGGTGGGTGATCGCGCCCAGGCACGGCGTTGCCCACCACACGCCAAAGAAGCCGAACACGCTGTAGAACAGGAACGCCGTCGGCACGTCGATGCCGCCGATCTGCAAGGCCGTGCCCTGCGGCCAGAGGAAGTAGGCCAGGGCGAACGGGATGCTGATCAGCGTGCCCAGCAGCGGTACACCGACCTGCCAGCCCACGTCGCGACGGGCCATGCGGTCGGTGACGATGCCGCACACCAGGGTGCCCAGGGTCGAGCCGGTACCGCCGACCACGCCGACCAGAAAGCCCGCCTGCTGGATGTTCAATCCGTGGGAGCGAATCAGGAAGCTCGGGCTCCAGGTGCCGATGGCGTAGCCGGCAATCGCCGCGGCGCCGCCGGTCAGTACCAGCCACAGGAACGACGGCGTCTTCATCAGCTCCTGCAGGGTCTTGACCCAGCCTTCATGCTGCGTGGCCACCAGGTGCGCCGGCACCGGCGCGGTTTTGGGGGTGCGCACGGTAAACAGCAACAGCAGGCCGAGGAAGATCCCCGGCGCGCCGATCAGCAAGAAGGCCAGGCGCCAACCGTGATGCTGGGCGATCCATCCGCCCAGGCCCAGGCCGACGATGGCACCCAGGCTTGAGCCGAGCATCAGCACCGCAAGGGCGGTGGAGCGGCGCCGCGCCGGGTACAGGTCCGAGACCATCGCCACCGACGGCGCGGTGCCGCCAGCCTCGCCAACTGCCACGCCGATGCGCGCCAGCACCAGCATCAAGAAGCTGCCGGCCACCCCGCAGAGCATGGTCATCAGGCTCCAGGCGATGCAGCTCAGCGCAATCACCGGCTTGCGTCCTATGCGGTCGGACAAGCGCCCCAGCGGGAAGCCGAACAGGGTGTAGAACACCGCGAACGTCACCCCGGAAAGCAGGCCGATGCCGGTGTCGGAAATGCCGAATTCGAGCTTTACCGGTTCGATGAGAATCGCCATCAACTGGCGGTCGATGTAGTTGAAGACATAGATCGCGGCAAGCACGAACAACGCATAGTGCGTGCGCCATGTCACAGGGGTCGAGGTCGTCACAGCGGGTGCTCCCGGTCTTGTTCTAGTCGGCAGATCGTCGGGGGTTGAGCAGGGTAATTCATCGTCCGTTCAGACCAGTTCTGCAGACTTCCCGCCTGCCGGCAAATCTAGTCTCGACGGACGATGTTTCGTCTCGGCCGTGGGTCAATCATTCAGCCCATCTTCGGCGTTTCACCAATCCCTGCCGCCGTGCAGCGCGATTCTGGCACGGCCGGAACATTCCAAGAAGTGAAGGAGCTGACATGAGCATCTTGTTCGAGCCGCTGCGACTGGGCGACCTGCAACTGGCCAATCGCATTGTCATGGCGCCGATGACCCGCAGCCGTGCCGGCAGCGATGCGCTGCCGGGCGCCGAGATGGTCGAATACTACCGCCAGCGTGCCAGTGCCGGGCTGATCGTGGCCGAAGGCACCGCGCCGTCGGCCAATGGCCTGGGCTATTGCCGCACCCCGGCAATCTACAGCGTTGAACAGATTGCCGCCTGGCGCCGGGTGACCGATGCGGTGCATGAGCGTGGCGGCCAGATCGTGCTGCAGCTGATGCATGTGGGCCGCGCGGCCAGCCACCACAACAAGCCGCGGGGCGCGGGCACCGTGGCGCCTTCGGCACTGCGCGCCAACACCCGGTTGTTCACCGATATCGCCGGAATGGTGGACACCGATACACCCCAGGCCCTGACCCTGGACGGCATCAATGCGGTGATCGGCGAATACCGACAGGCGGCACTCAATGCCCGCGATGCCGGGTTCGATGGCGTCGAACTGCACTGCACCAGCGGCTACCTGCCGATGCAGTTCATGGCCTCGGGCAGCAACCAGCGCGAAGACGCCTACGGCGGCAGCGCGGCCAACCGGGTGCGCTTCGTCAAGGAAGTGCTCGAGGCCATGGCCGCCGCCATTGGTGCCGGCCGGGTGGGCTACCGCCAGTGCCCGGGCAACCCCTACAACGACATCTGCGATGCCGCCCCGGCCGAAACCGCTGCTGCCCTATGCGCCGCCGTGGCGCCGCTGCGCCTGGCCTACCTGCATATCATGCGCTCGCCGGTGGCAGGGCTCGATGCCTTTGCCCTGGCACGCCTGCACAGCGATTGCGGCCTGATTCTGAACGACGGCTTCGATGGGCCGTCGGCCCAGGCTGCGCTGGAGGCGGGCGAGGGCGATGCGGTGTCGTTCGGTCGGCACTTCATCGCCAACCCGGACCTGGTCGAGCGCCTGCAACGCGGCGTGCCGCTGGCCGGATTCGACCGCCACACGCTCTACACCCCAGGCGCCAAGGGCTATTCGGATTACCCCGCCTACCAGGCCGCGACCCTGGAGGTGACGCCATGAACCTGCCGCAACGGGTGAGCCCGGCGGCTGCGGCGCCAGTGCCCCGCGCACAGACCCAGGCGCTGCTCGATCGCCGCGCCGCGGCCAGTGCGCAGATCAAGCCACGCGACCTCTACACCCTGGCCGACCGCTTCGAAGACCAGGTCCGCGAACAGGGCCAGCGGCCTTTTCTGATCTATGCCGGCCAGCCGCTGAGCTACGCGCAGATCGACGCCCAGGCCAACCAGATGGCCCACACGTTTTACGCCAAGGGCCTGCGCGCCGGTGATGTGTGCGCGCTGGCGATGGAAAACCGCCCGGCGTTTTTCTGCACCTGGTTCGGCCTGGTCAAGCTCGGCGTGGTGGTGGCGTTCATCAACACCCAGGTCACCGGTCGAGCACTGCTGCATGCCCTGGACACCACTGCCGCCAAGGCCATGGTGGTGGGCGAGGAGTGCCTGGCCAACCTGCAGGCCACCGACGAGCTGCCCAATCTTGCCTACTGGCTGGTGCCCGATGCCGAGAACCCGTGGACCGGCCCGCTGCCCCGGGGCGTGGACGGCCACTTCGCCGCGCGCCTGCACAGTGCCCCGGCCACCACTTTCCCACGGGAGATGCGCGCCGGTATCGAGGCCCAGGCCACGACCTTGCTGATCTTCACCTCCGGCACCACTGGCCTGCCCAAGGCCGCGCGCTACAGCCACATGCGCTGGATGTCGTCTGGCGATGTGATGGAAGCGACCCTGCCGGCCACTTGCGAAGACGTGTTCTATTGCTGCCTGCCGCTGTACCACGGCGCTGCGGCCACCTCGGTAACCTCCACCGCGCTGCGCGCCGGCGCCAGCATCGTGGTGCGGCGCAAGTTCAGCGTGCGCGAGTTCTGGAAGGACGTGCGCCAGTACCGCATCAGCGTGTTCCAGTACATCGGTGAAATCTGCCGCTACCTGCTCAACCAGCCGGTGGTTGCCGGTGAGCGCGAGCACAGCTTGCGTTGCATGCTCGGCGCCGGTTTGACGCCCGAGTCGTGGCAGCGTTGGCTGGAGCGTTTCGGGCCGATCCAGATCTTCGAAGGCTGGGGGGCCACCGAGGCCAACGCCAACCTGATCAACGTCGACAACTACCCCGGCTCCTGTGGCCGGGTGCCGGACTGGAGCCGCACCAACCTGCGCCTGGTGCGCTACGACATCGAGAACGACTGCCACCCGCGGGACGAGCAGGGCTTCTATCAGCTCTGCGAAGTGGGCGAGGTAGGCGAGGCCATGGGCTTTATCGTCGACCACCCCGAGATCGGGGGCGGGCGTTTCGAGGGTTACACCTCGGCCGAGGCCAGCGAAAGCAAGATCCGCCGCAATGTACTGCGCGAAGGCGATGCCTACTGGAGTTCGGGCGACCTGCTGCGCCAGGACGCCGATGGCTATTGCTACTTCGTCGACCGTATCGGCGACACCTTCCGCTGGAAGAGCGAGAACGTCTCGACCCAGGAAGTCGCCGATGCCCTGGGTGATTTCCCGGGCCTCGAACTGATCAATATCTATGGCGTGCAAGTGCCCGGCCACGAAGGTCGCGCCGGCATGGCGGCGGTGCTGATGCAGGCGGGTCAGGGCTTCGACCCCGAGGCGTTCTATGCCCTGACCGACAGGTGCCTGCCGCGCTATGCCGCGCCGGTGTTCGTGCGGGTCAGCGCTGCGGCCGATCTCACCAGCACCTTCAAGCTGCGCAAGGTCGACCTGCAACGCCAGGGCTATTGCCCCGATGCCTGCAAAGACCCGCTGTTTATCCGCGACGAGCAGTCGCGCAGCTATCAGCCGTATTCGGCCCAGGTGCTGCAACGCGCCGGCCTGCTGCCTTTTGCAGGTGCCCATCATGGCTGACCTTGATGCCAGCGGTGCTGAAGTGCGCGACGGCCTGCGTTATCCCTGGTCACAACCACCGGCCAGCGGCCAGGTGTGCGAGGTGGCCGCCGGGGTGTTCTGGCTGCGCATGCCGCTGCCGTTTCGCCTCGACCACATCAATCTCTACCTGCTGCAGCACGCGGACGGATGGGTGGTGGTCGATACCGGCATGAACACCGCGCAGACCTTCGAGGTCTGGGAGCAGGTGTTCAGCGAGGTGTTCCAGGGGCAACCGGTGCAGGCGGTGATCTGCACCCATTTTCACAGTGACCATGCCGGTGTGGCGGCCTGGCTCACCGAGCGCTTCGCCTGCCCGCTGTACATGACCGCCGCCGAATTCCAGTGGTTGCATGTGCAGGTGCCGTCTGGCCAGCCACCGGCCCGGGCCTTCGTCGATTTCTACCGCAAGGCCGGGTTCAGCACCGAGCAGGCCGGCGAGTACTTCGCTGCCGTGCAGAACAAGCATTTTCACCCCTTGCCCTGCACCGGCTTTCACCGTCTGCGCCAGGGCAGCGAGCTGCACATCGGCGAGCGTCGCTGGCAGGTGCTGGTCGGCAACGGTCACTCACCCGAGCACGCCTGCCTGTACAGCGCCGAGGAAGGCCTGCTGATTTCCGGCGACCAGGTGCTGCCGCGCATCACCTCCACGGTCGGGGTGCAGGCCACCGAGCCCGAGGCCAACCCCTTGCGGGACTGGCTGGAGTCGATCGAACGGCTGCGGGCGCTTCCCGACAACGTGCTGGTGCTGCCGGCCCACGAACGTCCCTTTTTCAACCTGCATCCGCGCCTGGACCAACTGGCGGCCCATCACCAGGGCCACCTGGCGCGATTGCTGGACAGCTGTGACGAGCCGCGCAGCGCGCTCGAGCTGATGGCGGTGTTGTTTCCCAGGCTGTCAGGTCGTTTCGACGAGCTGATGGCCCTGGGTGAGACCTTGGCACATGCCAATTACCTCATGGCCGAAGGCGCCCTGGTGCGCGAGGAACACGGGGGGCTGCTGCGGTACCGGCGCGCCCCGGCGGGGGCCAAGGCTCCCGACCCGCTGCGGGTGTTCTGAGCACACCGGCGTAGCGGTCATGGTGAACAGTCCAGGCGGCCTTGGGGTTGCCCTTCAGGAGAGTCAGTGTGAATTACAAGAACAACAATAACTGTACTGGCCTTGGCGCGCATGGTGTCCAGGCCGCAGGCCTGGCGGTGGCCGTGGCGTTGGCGTCAACACCGGCATGGTCGGGGGAAACCTTCGAGTTCGACAACGGCGCCACCCTCGACTGGTCGGTGACCACCAGCTACGGCCTGGGTGTGCGCGTGGGCAAACCCAGTGACCGGCTGATGGGGATCAACGCCGACGACGCCAACCGCAACTTCAACCAGGGCAGCCTGACCACCAACCGCATCGGCGCGCTGGGCGAGATGATCCTGCGCAAGGACAACTACGGCGCCGTGGTGCGCGCCAGTACCTTCTACGACGATGTCTACCACCAGGACAACGACAACGACTCGCCGCAAACCGTGAACAAGGACGGGCGCAACGACGAGTTCACCAGCCGCACCAAGTACTACAGCGGCGGTCGCACCCGCCTGCTCGATGCCTATGTGTTTGGCGGCTGGCGGTTCGAGAACGACACCATGCTCGACGCCAAGGCCGGCCGGCATATCGAATCGTGGGGTGAAAGCCTGTACTACCCCGGCGTCAACGGCGTGCAGAACCCCTCCGATGCGGTCAAGGCCGCCCAGCCCGGGGTCGAAGTCAAGGAAATCCTCCTGCCGGTGGGGCAGTTCTCCGCCTCGTACCGGATCAACCCGCAGATCACCTTCGGTGCCTACGTGCAGTACGAGTGGAAGGGTACCGAACTGCCGCCGGTGGGCAGCTACCTGTCGGGCAGCGATGTAGTCGGCCCTGGCCGGGAATTCATCCGTACCGCCAACGGCAACGTACGCTACCAGGGCACCGACGAGCCGCGCGACGATGGCCAGTGGGGCGTGCAGGTGCGCTACCGACCGGTGCCGGCCATCGAGCTGTCGCTGTTTCACGTCAACTACCACGACAAGAACCCGGCTACCGCGCTGGTGGGCTACAACGCGGTACCGCTGGGCAACGGCCAGTTCGCCTTCGCCACCAACGGCTATCGCATCGAGTACTTCGAAGACATCAAGCTCACCGGCCTGAGCCTCTCCACCAAGGTGGGTGATACCCAGATCGGTGCCGAGTGGTCGTACCGCGATGGCGCGCCGATCATGGTCAACACCGGGCTGGGCCCTGTGCCGGCCAAGGGCAAGGGCCAGCAGATGCAAGTGTCGGCCATGCGCATTCTTGGCGATCGCCCCTGGGCCAGCCAGACCACATTGACCGCAGAGATCATTCACGTACGCGCCGACAGCGTCGACTCGGCCTCGGCGGCCCCGAACCTGCAAGGCGTCAACCTGCTGCCTTCCCTGGCGCCCATGGTGGGAGAATCCGATGACTACACCTACAAGAACAGCTCAGCCTGGCGCAGCAAGGACTCCAGCGCCTACACCGTCGGTGCCTCGTTCAGTTATCCGGGGGTTTTCCAGGGCTGGGATCTGGAAGTGCCACTGCGATTCTCCAACGTGTTCAGTGGCTCATCACCCATGGCCGGCAGCATCGCAGGCGTTCAAGGCGACCGCCGCTACAGCGTCGGCACCACCTTCAAGTACCTGATCAACCTGGAAGTGGCCCTGACCATGATCGGCTACCTGGGCTCGCCAGACCCGGTCAAGCGGCCCATGGCCGACCGTGACTACGCCACCTTCTCGATGAAATACACCTTCTAATCCTGTGCAGGAGCAGGCTTGGCCCGCGATCGCGTTGCGCCTGGCACGACGCTATCGCGGGGCAAGCCCGCTCCTGCGCCTATGCAATCGGGGACATTTATGGGACTCAAGGGACACGCCGCCATCGTCGGCACCGCGCAGTACAAACCGGAAAAATACGCCACCGCGCCGCGTATGTTCCACCTCGAGCAGGTCGCCGACCTGGCGGCCCAGGCCCTGCGTGATGCCGGCCTGCGCGCCGAGGACATCGACGGGCTGGTGATCAACGGCCCGCACTTTCACGAAGCCTCGGTGTTCGTGCCGGCCATGGCGGCCGAGTACCTGGGCCTGCAGTTGAACTTCGCCGAAGTGGTGGACCTGGGCGGCTGTACCGCGGCAGGCATGGTCTGGCGCGCGGCCGCCGCCATCGAGCTGGGCCTGTGCCAGGCGGTGCTTTGTGTGCTGCCGGCACGCATGGCGCCGCTGGGGCCGGATGAAGACCCAAGCTGGATGGCCCGTGCCATGCGCTTTGGCGGACATAGCACCGCCTACGGCGCGCCGGAGGCCGAGTTCGACCTGCCGTACGGGCACATGGGCCAGAACACCGGCTATGCCATGATCGCCCAGCGCTATGCGGCCCAGTACGGGTATGACCCGCGGGCCATGGCCAAGATTGCCGTGGACCAGCGCACCAACGCCCAGTTCAACGACCAGGCGATGTTCTGCGGCCAACCCCTGAGCATCGAGCAGGTGCTGGCGAGCAAGAAGGTCGCCGACCCGTTGCATGTGCTGGAAATCGTCATGCCGGTAGCCGGTGGCGCGGCGCTGATCATCACCTCCCGCGAGGTGGCGGCGCGTACCCGCAAGCGCCCGGCGTACATCACAGGCTTTGGCGAACACCTGGCGTTCAAGTCGCCGTCCTATGCCAGGGACATGGTCCACACCCCGATAGGCCCGGCCTCGCAACGGGCCTTCGCGATGGCCGGGCTCAAGCCGACGGACATGCACGCGGCGCAGATCTACGACTGCTACACCATCACCGCCTTGCTCACCCTGGAAGATGCAGGTTTCTGCGCCAAGGGCGAGGGCATGGCCTTCGTGCGCGAGCACGACCTGACCTGGCGCGGCGATTTCCCCATGAATACCCACGGCGGCCAGCTCAGCTTCGGCCAGGCCGGCTCGGCCGGAGGAATGTCCCAGGTGATCGAAGCGGTCACCCAGATTGCCGGCACGGCCGGTGAACGCCAGCTATCGCGCTGCGACAACGTCTACGTCTCCGGTACCGGTGGCGTGATGAGCGAGCAGGGCGCATTGATTCTCCAGGGAGCCTGACGACCATGTCCAACAACAAACCGATGCCGCTGGCCACTGAAATTTCCGCGCCGTTCTGGGAAGGTCTCAAGGCCCGCAATGTGCTGATCCAGCAGTGCAACGCCTGCAGCCAGTGGATCTTCTACCCGCGCAGGCATTGCCCGGCGTGCCTGGCCCACGACCTGAGCTGGCGTGCGGTCGGTGGTGGTGCCACGCTGTACAGCTACACCGTGACGCGCATCGCCACCTTGCCCGACTTTGCCGACGAGATGCCGCAGAAACTGGCGGTGGTGGAGCTCGACGAAGGGGTGCGGATCAATACCAACCTGGTGGGCCTGGAGGAGGACGAAATCCACATCGGCATGCGCCTGCAGCCGGTGTTCGCCGAAGTCGACGCCAAGGGCAACCGTCTGCTGCGCTTTACCGGCAGCGACAAGGACGCGGCGGCGTTCGAGTCGTTCCAGGTGCAAGACAGCGCACCGACCGAGGCGCCTGCGGCGGTGCGGCAGATTGCCGTGGATGATGCCGAGGGGTTGCAGGCACTGGTCAGTGAGCAGTTCAGTGACTGGAGCAATAGTGTGCTGGTGGATCAGGCGTTGATCGACGCTTTTGCCCAGTTGTCGGGGGATGACTACTGGATTCACACCGACCCGCAGAAGGCCCGGCTGCAGAGCCCGTTCGGCGGCACCATCGCCCACGGCGCGCTGGTGCAGGTGCTGCAGTCGCGAATGAAACTGGCGCTGGGCTTCGAGATCACCGGGTTCACCACCCAGATCAACTACGGCTCCGACCGTTTGCGCTTCCCGGCGCCAGTGCCGGCCGGAGCGCGGATCCATGCGCGGGCACGGGTCAAGGCTGTGCAGGTGCAACCTCGGGGTACGCAACTGACCCTGGAGCTGCACACCCATGTGCTGGGGCAGGAGCGACCGTCGGTGATCAATGATCTGGTGATCTTGTACCAGGCGTGATAGCGGCGCGATCGCCGGCAAGACCAGCTCCCACTCCCGCTCCCACCTCTGTATGTGTTCACAGCACCTGTGGGAGCGGGCTTGCCCTGCGAGAGGCCGTTATGCCGGCCGCGACTTTGAATAGGGCATTCATGCCTTTTTGTAAGCCGTTTGGACGATGTTTCCAAGCCGCCTTCCCGCGAGTATCGACTGCAGGCAATGCCCCCTTCACGCCCCGTGCAGCCCGCGCGGGAGCGCAGCAGAACAAGAGGATTGGCCGCATGAATGTCCGTGTGTACCTGTGTCATGAAACGGAGCGACCTCTATGCGCTCGTTGATCGGTTACCTGGTGTGCCTGGTGGTCGCTGCCACCATCGGGTTCGCCTTCGCCCCCCGTACTGCCCCCGAACCCGTGGATGAGCCCCTGCGTACCGACCGCGTGCAGATCAATGCCTTGCTCAAGCAAGGCGATCATGTGCTGGCAGTCGGCGAGCGCGGCAGCATCCTGCGCAGCGTCGACCAGGGAGTGAGCTGGCAAGCGGCTGGCGTACAACCCCAGCGCAATGTGGCCCTCACCGCCCTGGTCGATCTCGGCCAGCAGCGCTTGCTGGCTGTGGGGCACGACGGCTGGATCCTGCGTTCCACCGACGGCGGCAGCCACTGGCAGGAAGTTCGCCACGACGACACCCTCGGCGAGCCGCTGCTGGGCGCCTGGTCGGCCGGCGGCGAGCGGGTGCTGGCCTATGGCAGTTTCGGCAAGTTCTACCAGTCCGACGATGCCGGGCTCACCTGGCACACCCTGGCCCTGGATGTCGACAGCGCCCACCTCAACAGCATGGACGGCGGTGCGGACGGCCGGCGCATGCTGGTCGGCGAGCAGGGCCTGGTGCTGCGCAGCCGCGATGACGGCCTGCACTGGCAGACGCTACCGGCCTTTTACAACGGTTCGCTGTTTGGGGTGGTGCGCCTGAGTGCCGATCAGTGGGTCAGCTACGGCATGCGCGGCAATGTGTTCGTCAGCCACGACTTTGGTGACAGCTGGACCCAGGTCAAGGTCGGCAATCAACTGCCGCTGTACGGCCATGTGCGCCTGCCCGACCAGGGCGGTCTGCTGATCGTCGGCGCTGGTGGTTCGCTGGTGCGGCTGGATGGTCGCGGTCAGTTGGTCGGCGTGGGTCGCCTGGCCGGTCTCGGCACGCTGACCTCGGCGGTCATGCTCGGCTCGCGCTTGCTGGTAGGTGGCGAGCGTGGGGTGTTCCAGGATTCCGGTGGCAGCGTTGCCGCCCTTGGCAAGTGAGAGGCGGGCAATGAATCAAGCTAAAAGCTGGGTGACGCGCAGTGTCGAGCGTATCGCCGATTACCTGATGGCATGGCGCAAGGGCCTGCTGGTGCTGTTCGTGCTGCTGACCCTTGGCCTGGGCTACAGCGCCACCCATACCCACCTGGACCCGGGCTTCAGCAAGCAGATCCCGGTGCGCCATGAGTTCATGGTCAACTTCCTGCGCTTCAGCCAGTACTTCACCGGCGCCAACCGCTTCCTGGTCAGCGTGCACTGGAAGGGCGAGGGCGACATCTACAATGCCCAGTTCCTCGACACGCTGCGCAAGGTCAGCGACGAGGTGTTCTTCATCTCCGGGGTCAATCGCGCCAGCGTCACTTCGTTGTTCACCGCCAACGTACGCTACATCGAAATCACCGAAGAGGGCTTTTTCGGTGACGTGGTGGTGCCGCCACGCTTCGACGGCTCGGCCCGCGACCTGGCCCAGGTGCGCAGCAACGCCGCGGCCTCCGGGCAGATCGGTCGGCTGGTGGCCAACGACCTGAAATCGGCGATGGTGCGCGCCGACCTGCAAGACCTCGATCCGCAAACCGGCAAGCCGGTGGACTACGCCCAGGTCGCCCAGCACCTGGAAGACATCCGCGCCAAGTACGGCAACGACCAGATCGAGATCAATATCGTCGGCTTCGCCAAGCTGGTGGGCGATGTGGTGGAAGGGCTGATGACGGTGATCGGCTTTTTCGTGGTGGCCTTCGTGATCACCGGTGTGCTGCTGTGGATCTACTCGCGCTCGCTGCGCCTGACCGTGGTGGCCCTGGTGGTGGCGCTGCTGCCGGTGGTCTGGCTGCTGGGCCTGCTGCCTTTGCTGGGCCTGGGCATCGACCCGATGTCGATTCTGGTGCCGTTTCTGATTTTCTCCATCGGTGTTTCTCATGCGGTGCAGATGACCAACGCCTGGAAGCAGGAAGTGATGGCCGGGCGCAACTCGGTGCAGGCGGCCCACGGCGCGTTCTGCAAGATCTTCATTCCCGGCTCCCTGGCGTTGCTGATGAATGCCCTGGGTTTTGCCGTGATCATGTTGATCGACATCCCGATCGTGCATGAGCTGGGGGTTACCGCCTGCATCGGGGTGATGCTGATGATCGCGACCAACAAACTGATGCTGCCGGTGATCATTGCCTACCTGCGCCTGGAGCCTTCGGTATTGGCCCGTGCCAAGGCCGACGACGGCACCCGCCACCGCCTGTGGTGGCGCCTGTCGGCGCTGGCCGAACCGAAGCCGGCGCTGGGCGTGTTCGCCTTGAGCCTGTTGCTGCTGGCGGCGGGTGCCTACAAGTCTCGTGACCTGGCAGTGGGCGATATCGGCACCGGTGCGCCGGAGCTGCGCGCCGATTCGCGCTACAACCTCGACAACCAGAAGATCGTCGACAGCTACTCCATCGGCCTGGACGTGCTCTCGGTGTTTGTCGAGGTCAATGGCATCGAGGAGGGCTGCCTGTCGCCAGCGGTGATGCGGGCGGTGGAAGCCTTCGATTTTCGCATGCGCGCGGTCAATGGCGTGCAGTCGGTGCAGAGCGTGGCCGGCAAGGGCAAGATCGTGATTGCCGGCAACAACGAAGGCAATCCGCGCTGGGCGGCCATCCCGGGGTCGGCCCGCGGCTTGAGCCAGGGTGCCCGTGCCTACATGCCCGACGACGGCATGGTGACCGACGGCTGCCAGCAAATGGAGATCCTGGTGTTTCTTGCCGATCATGAAGGCGCCACCATCAGCCACGTGCTGGGCGAGGCGCAGCGCATCATCAGGCAGGTCGGCACTCCGGAGCTCACCTTCTACCTGGCCGGCGGCAACGTCGGGGTGATGGCGGCGTCCAACGAGGCGGTCAAGCATGCCGAGGTGTTCATGCTCGCCGCGCTGTTCGGTTCGGTGGCGCTGTTCTGCTGGCTGACCTTTCGGTCGTTGCGCGCCGTGCTGTGCATCCTGGTGCCGCTGGCGATCGTCGCGATTCTCTGCAATGCGCTGATGGCGCTGCTGGGCATCGGCCTCAAGGTCGCCACGCTGCCGGTGATGGCTCTGGGCGTCGGGGTCGGGGTCGACTACGGCATCTACCTGTACGAGCGTATCCAGCACGAAATGGCTGCCGGCGCCGACCTGCGCGAGGCCTTCTACCAGGCCATGTGCCAACGCGGTACGGCGGCGGTGTTCACCGCCCTGACCATGTCGATCGGGGTGATCACCTGGGCCTTTGCACCGCTCAAGTTCCAGGCCGACATGGGTGTGCTGCTGTCGTTCATGTTCCTGGTCAACGTGCTGGGGGCGATCTTCCTGTTGCCGGCGCTGGCGGCCTGGTTCAACCGGGGTCGCCGACTGGTGGTGGCCCGCCCTGCGGCGAAGCAGCCGGCGCAGGGGGAGTACTGCCTGAAGTCGAGCCCGGCGGCGCGAAAATAAACTTCGCTGGCCTACTTGTGGAGAAGTTGGAGTCACTGGAGACTGGCGTTGGCCTCACGAGGCGAGCCCGCTCCTGCAAGGATGGAGGGAGCGGGCGTGCCCCGCGATCTCAGCCGAAATAATAACAATAACAAGGGAAGGCCACCGGGCCTTACCCGAGCAAGGAGACGACTGTGGAAAATCCCGTGTTGACTCACGATGCACTGGCCGAGCTGGGCCTGGACCTTGGCGGCTACGACCGCCTGGTTGGCGACATCTATGATGGCGCCCTCGACCCCAGGCCCATGGCACATACCCTCGAAAACCTGCGCCAGGCCTTCCAGGCCAACTACGTTACCCTCATCCTGCGGGTGCCCGACCAGCCCGACATGGGCGTGATGATCATCGCCGGCGACATCGAAGGCGAGGGCGAGGTCATCTACATGGCCTATCCCCAGGCCCATACGCCGTTCAGCGGCCAGCCACTGGACCAGGTGGTCACCATCGACGACATCATGACCTCGGCCCAGTGGGAGCAAGACCCCTACTTCAAGATGTACTGCAGCCAGCAGAACGTCTATCACGTGATGGGCGCCGACATCTCCACCCCCGACAGCGGCAAGTTGCGCTTTCGCATCACCCGGCCCAAGTCGTCCCCCAACTTCTCGCTCAGTGACCGGGCCTTGTGCGCCAGCTTCATTCCGCACCTGCGCCGGGCCCTGAACATCCACAACCTGCTCGATCGCAGCGAATCGCTCAGCGAACTGTACTCCCAGGCCATCAGTCGCCTGTCGGTGGCCACCCTGGTGCTGGACGAGAGCGGCAGTGTGCTGCGGGTGAACCCGGTGGCGCAGAACATTCTCGCCGGCGGCGATGGTCTCAAGCTGGTGGGTGGGCGCCTGGAAGCCACCTACCCCAGCGACAACCGCGAACTGCAGCGACTGATTCGTGGCGCCTTCGCCCAGGACACGGTCAAGACGGCCGAAGCCATGTCGGTGACCCGACCCTCCGGGCAGGTAAACCTGGGCCTGGTGGTCGAACCCATTCCGTCCATGGACTGGGCCGATGAAAAGGGCAAGCCGGCGGCGCTGGTGTACATCCGCGATGCGGCGAGCAAGTCGCTGGCCAGCGAGGTGGTCACCAAGCAGCTGTTCAACCTGACCAAGGCCGAAACTGCCCTGGCCATGGAGCTGGCCAACGGCCAGTCGCTGGAAGAGGCGGCCGAAATGCTCAACATCCGTCGCAACACGGCCCGTGCGCACCTGCGCTCGATTTTCTCCAAGACCGGGGTGCGTCGCCAAACGGAGCTGGTACGCATCCTCCTCAACAGCGTGGTGGCGCTGGGTAAGCCACAGGCGACCCTCAAGGTCGCGGCTAAACCCAAGGTCCAGGTTCCGCCCCTGACCCTGGCCACCCGTCGCCAGGCGTAGTCCGCACGGACGATGCTGGCGCGGGGCAGGGCTTTGGATACTGCTTGCACCACTCATGGAGATTGATCTATGCCAGTAACAGCTATCACCGGCAGCGCCTCGGGGATTGGCGCCGCCGTCAGCGTCGCGCTGCGCGCCGCCGGCCACCGGGTTATCGGAATCGACCGGGCCAATGCCGAGGTGCTCGCCGACCTGTCCACTGCCAGTGGCCGTGAGGCGGCCATCGCCGCGGTGCTCGAGCAAAGCGAAGGCGTACTCGACGGCCTGGTGTGCTGCGCGGGCGTTGGCGTCACTGCGCTGTCGTGCAGCCTGATATTGTCGGTCAACTACTTCGGCGTCAGCCAGTTGCTCGACGGCCTGGCCGGCGCGCTGGCCAAGGGCAGCCAGCCGGCGGCGCTGGTGATTGGCTCGGTGGCCTCGACCCAGCCAGGCGCCGACCAGCAACCGATGACCGAAGCGCAGTTGGCCGGCAACGAAGCCGACGCCTGCGCCCTGGCCGATGCCCTGGGCCAACCCCATATGGCCTATGCCAGCTCCAAGTACGCCATCACCCAGCATGTGCGCAGCCTGGCCAAACCCTGGGCCGAGCAGGGCATTCGCCTGAACGTGGTCGCCCCCGGCGCCGTACAGACGCCCCTGCACCAGGCCTCGCTGGACGACGCCCGCTTCGGCAAGGCGGTGCGCGATTTCGTCGCCCCGCTAGGACGTGCCGGCACCCCCGAAGAAATCGCCAACCTGGTGGCCTTCCTGCAATCGTCGCAGGCGACCTTTATCCACGGCAGCGTGGTGTTCATCGACGGCGGCATGGATGCCATGGTCCGCCCGCAACGCTTCTAGAAGGAAATCCCATGAACAAGGTGGCATTCATCACCGGCGCCAGCCGTGGCATCGGCCGTGAGGCTGCGTTGGCGTTTGCCCGCGCAGGCTTTGACCTGGCGATCAGCGCCCGCACCGTCGACGAGGGCGAGCAGCACGAACACGGCCTGCGCGATGCCGCGGGCGAGCCGCTGGCGGGCAGCCTCAACAGCACGGCGGCGGCCATTCGCGAGCTTGGCCGGCGGGTGCTGGTGGTGCCCATGGACCTGCTCGACAGCGACTCGGCCCTGGCCGCCTGTGCCCAGGTGATTGCCGAATTCGGCCGCATCGACGTACTGGTCAACAACGCGATCTACCAGGGGCGTGACCTCAACAGCGGGTTCATGGCCTTGCAGCCGCAGACCCTGGAGCGTGTCTTCCAGGGCTACATCCTCACGCCGTTCCTGCTGACCCGGGCAGTGGCTGAACAGATGCTCGAGCAGGGCGGTGGGGTGGTGATCAACGTCACTTCCGGCGCTGGCGAGAGCGACCCGCCGGTGGCGGCGGAAAAGGGCGGCTGGGGTTATGCCTATGGCGCGGGCAAGGCGGCCGTGTCGCGGTTGGCGGGGGTGATGGCGGCAGAGCTGGGTGAGCGGGGCATTTGCGCCTATACGATCAACCCGGGCGTGGTGAGCACCGAAGCACTGAAGGCGACCATTGGCGACAAAGGCGTCATTGCCTTGCGCGCGGGGATCGCGCCGCCGCAGGTGCCTGCGCAAGTGATGCTGTGGCTTGCGACCTCCCCTGAAGCACCGCGCTATCAAAAACGCACCATCGCGGCCCAGCCATTCGCCCTTGAGCAGCAGATCGTCGCGGATTGGCGGTAGGAGCGGGCTTGCCCCGCGATGAGGCTGCAACAGCCCGCGAATTACGACAGCTTCGCGCTCGATCGCGGACGAATCCGCTCCCACAGCGTGGGAGCCGGACTTGCCGGCGATCGGCCGCACTGCGGCGGTTATCCAGGCGACGCCTGATGTGCAGGCGGCATTGGCCTTCCCACCCAGAGGGGCATGCAACAGAGGGCTTGCATGCTATTTGCCGTTGTTTTTCGAAGATTGCGAGCTCGGTATCGAGGATTCACCTGCGATTCGCTTGACCAGCGCAGCATGACCGCTGGCTTCGTCGGCGCGGGAAATGACCTGGATGACGGCCATGCGATCGCCGGAGCCTGCGATAAAGGTGCTGTTCAAGGTTTTGCCGCCGCCCAGGGTCGCCGTACTGTCGACTTGTCGTACACCCAGGCCGTTGCGGGTAAAGCGCGATTCGCTGGTTTGTCGAAAGTCCGGCAGCCCGGCGCTCTGGCGCTCGACGAAACCACTGACGGCGCCGTCGAGGAAGGCATCGTCGTTGTCGCCCGGGCGAGAAGCTACGGGGAGCGGTTTTTCGATCACCATGACCACGCGCTTTTCCTGCACATTGGCATACAGGGTACCCACGGCGCCGGCGCCTTCGCTGCTCTGTTCATCGGCGCTCAGAGGGCTTGCATCGAAGCCTGCCGGCAGCTTGAAGCTGAACTTGCCGCCGAGCACTGCGACCGTTGTTTCGGGTTTCGGCTTGGTGGTGGGTGGGCTGGCGGCATGCAGATTCGACAGACCCAACAGGCCGACGACGGCCAGGGTCAGCGTCAGCGTTCTTTTGTTGAAACTCGACATACAGCCTCTCATGGGGCACGGCAGGTTGGATATGCTCACACAAACCTGCCTGCTCGGTAAGCCCGGGGTTTCCCGTCGGCCAGACGGTCATGGCAGATCGCCTTGAGGGGGCTATCGTTGCTTGTCTGAGCAACGACTACCGACTGAGGGCGGTGCCATGAACACCAGTGATCTACTCGAACAGTTACTTCGGGCCGGGCAAGGCTCGCAAGCGCAACAAGGGAGCGGCGGCATGTCATCGCAAGACGGCCTGGGCGGCTTGCTGGGCGGTCTGCTTGGCGGCGGCGGTGCAACGGGTGGCGGTGGTGGCCTTGGTGGATTACTGGGCGGCCTGTTGGGTGGCGGTGGTGGCAGCGCTGGCGGCTTTACCCAGGGGCGCTCCGCGGGTGGCACCAATTACGCGGCCCTGGCGTCGCTGGGCATGATGGCGTTCCAGGCCTATCAAAGCTGGCAGCGCAGCCAGGCGGCAGCCCCGCAACAGGCGGTGCGTACTGTCGATCAATTGTCCGGTGCCGAGGCCGAGGATCACAGCCATGCAATCTTGCGCGCGCTGATTGCGGCAGCCAAGGCTGACGGTCGCATCGACAAGCAGGAAGAACAGTTGATCTACGCTGAAATCAAACGTCATACCAGCGACCCGCAACTGCAGCAATGGCTGGATGAGGAAGTCAGCAAGCCACTGGATGCCGCCGAGGTGGCTCAGTCGGCCCAGGACCCGGCCATGGCCGCGGAAATGTACCTGGCCAGCGTGATGCTGGTGGATGACCAGCAGGACGCAGAGCGTGCCTACCTTGACGAATTGGCCGGCGCACTGCAAATCGATCCGGCATTGCAGGTGCACCTGGAACAGCAGGCCAAGGGAACCGCCTGACCGGCCAGGAAGCCGGCATCCGAACCTTGCACAACGTCAACTGGGGCGGCTTGCCGGTAAACCCGGACGCAAGCCACATGGACTTCTCCCGGTCGCAAACGTTCGGCTACAGCTGGTCGCACCAGGACATCTACAACCAGACCGTGTTCGTCGAACTCGATCAACGCCTGGACAACGACTGGCGCCTGCACCTAGGGGCTTCGAAGAACGGGTCCGAATTCAAGATGATGGGCGGTGTGCTGGAGCGCGACTACGAAATCTCAGCGCGCCGCCTCAACTACCTTGCGTATTTCTTCAGCGACCAGCGCCTCGACTCTTCCCTCGTCCGGCCCCGTCGAGAAAACTGCGGAGCACGCGACCGTCTCTCCGACTGTGCTCCGATAGACCGCCAGCACACTTCCAGGCCCACCTCCAGTATGCCCGGTCAGAGTCAAGCCGCCCTCGATCTCCCCTCGCATCAGGCCCAGGGCATATCCGGGTGTGACCCACGGACGGCCGGCCATTGGGCCACCCAGTACCCTTGTCGCCTGCATTTCCTGTAGCAGGTCGGCAGGAAGAATTTCTCCGACGAGCAACTGATCCAGAAACAGGGCAGCCTGCGAAACAGGGCCAGCCAGTAATCCGTGATAGACCCAGCCGGGGTCGTAGTTCGGCGCAATGCCGAGGTACTCCCCGCCCAGCACTGCGCGTTCCGTTACGAAGCGGACCGTCGAGATCCCGAGCGGCGTCAGAACTTGCCGCCTGATCGCTTCTTCAAGCGGCAGGTCTGTGGCGCGTTCGATGAGCCTGGCTACAAGCATGAAACCTATATTCGAGTAACGCCAACCAGCTCCAGGGCTGTAGCGAAGCCGAGCGCCATCCAGGCGCTGCATCATCTCGTCCACGGGCCAAGCCGGCTCATGATTCGCAACCGCGGCGTGATACTCGGGAAGCTCGCTATAGTCAGCGAGGCCCGCTTCGTGACGTAGGAGTTGACGCAGGGTGTAAGCCGTCTCAGGAAGCGGAGCATCCAGAACGAGTTGACCGTCGCGTACCACTGTCAGGGCGGTCGCCGCCAACACCGTTTTGGTGAAACTCCACCATGGCACACAGGGTTCGTTCTGCGGGAATGGTGTTATTGATCGACCGTTGGAAAGGGTGGAGGTATGCATCGAATACTCAAGCGAAAATGACCGGGCGGTGGGCACGCGGCACCATACCCCATTCCCGTGATGCAGGGCTTTCTTCTGTAGCATCGACCACTGCTCAAACCCGCGCCAGCGCCTGGGCCAGGTCGGCGCGCAGGTCTTCCACATCTTCGACACCCACCGACAAGCGTACCAGCGCATCACCGATGCCCAGTTGCGCGCGGGTGGGGGCAGGGATGCTGGCGTGGGTCATGATCGCCGGGTGTTCGATCAGGCTTTCCACGCCGCCCAGGCTCTCGGCCAGGGCGAAGATCTGCACCGCTTCTAGAAAGCGCTTGGCGCCCGCCAGGTCGCTGTTCAGGTCGAGGGAAATCATCCCGCCGAATCCGCGCATCTGCCGCCTGGCCAGTTCGTGCTGCGGGTGCGACGCCAGGCCCGGGTAATAGACGCGCGCTACCTGTGGCTGACGCGCAAGCCATTGCGCCAGCTCCAGCGCGTTGCTGCAGTGGCGCTCCATGCGCAGCGCCAGGGTCTTCACGCCGCGCAAGGTGAGAAACGCGTCGAACGGCCCGGCGATAGCCCCCACGGCGTTCTGCAGAAAGCCCAGGCGCTCGGCCAGTTCCGCATTCTGCCCGACCACGGCGATGCCGCCGATCACGTCGGAGTGGCCGTTGAGGTATTTGGTCGTCGAGTGCAGCACGATGTCGAAACCCAGCTCCAGCGGACGCTGCACCCAGGGGCTGGCAAAGGTGTTGTCGGCCACACAGATGATGCCTCGCTCGCGACAGGTGCGCGCCACGGCGGCGAGGTCGGTCAGGCGCAGCAGGGGATTGCTCGGTGTCTCGACCCAGACCATCCGCGTGTCGGCTTGCAGCGCCGCTTCGAATGCCGCCAGGTCACCCAGGTCGACGAAGCTGAAGCGATGCCCGGCGCTGCGCCGGCGCACCCGTTCGAACAGGCGGAACGTACCGCCGTACAGGTCATTGCCGGAGACGATGTGCGCGCCAGCGTCGAGCAGTTCGAGCACGTTGGCGATCGCCGCCAGCCCGGAGGCGAAGGCGAAGGCCTGGGTACCGCCCTCAAGGTCGGCCACGCAACGCTCCAGCGCCCAGCGTGTGGGGTTGTGCGAGCGGCCGTAGTCGAGGCCCTTGTGCACACCGGGGCTCTGCTGCGCATAGGTGGAGTTGGCGTAGATCGGCGGCATCAGGGCCCCGGTGGATGGGTCTGGCGCCTGTCCGGCATGGATGACACGGGTGGCGAAGGCGCGAGGCGCGCCGGTCTCATCGTGATGGCTCATGGTAGGGACCTGCGTAGGTGATTGAGCAAATCGACGCGGGTAATCACGCCGTGAAAGCCCGAAGAATCTTCGATGATCGCCACCAGCCCGCGGTCGAGCTCGGCCTGCAGTTCGGCCAGGCTGGCGCTGGGAGCCAGGGTTTCCAGTTTGTCAGTCATCGCGCTCGCCACGCTCATATGAAAGTGCGAGGCGTCCTGGTGCACGCCCAGCAGAATGTCCGATTCGTCGATCACGCCGACCAGGCGTTGTCCATTGACCAGCACCGGCAGTTGCGACACATCCGCCAGGCGCATGCGCTGGAAGGCGGTGAGCAGCGTGTCGTCCGGGCCCACGCTGATCACCCGGCCATCCTCGAAACGTCGGGCAATCAGGTCGCGCAGATCGCCGTAGCGCTTGCGCGCGAGTAAGCCCTGGTCGGTCATCCACTGGTCGTTGTAGACCTTCGACAGGTAGCGGGTGCCGGTGTCGCAGACGAAGCTGACGACCCGCTTCGGCTCGGTCTGCTCACGACAGTAGCGCAGTGCCGCCGCCAGCAACGTGCCGGTCGAAGAGCCGCCAAGAATGCCTTCGACGCGCAGCAGTTGGCGGGCGTGATCGAAGCTTTCCTCGTCGCTGATGGAGTAGGCCTGGCGCACACTGGAGAGGTCGGCAATGGATGGAATGAAGTCCTCGCCGATGCCCTCGACCGCCCAGGAGCCGGGTGTCACCAGAGTGGCGCTACGGCTGTATTCGGCGACCACCGAGCCCACCGGGTCAGCCAGCACCATGGCCAGGTTCGGCTGCAGGCGGCGAAAAAAGCGCGTCAGCCCGGTAAGCGTGCCAGCCGAGCCGACACCCACCACGATGGCATCCAGATCATGCTGGGTCTGCGCCCAGATCTCCGGCGCGGTGCTGCACTCGTGGGCCAGTGGGTTGGCCGGATTATTGAACTGGTCGGCGAAGAAGGCGTCGGGTATCTCCTGCGCCAGCCGCGCAGCGACATCCTGGTAGTAGTCGGGATGGCCCTTGCCGACGTCGGAGCGGGTGATATGCACCTCGGCGCCCATCGCCTTGAGGTGCAGGACCTTCTCGGTGGACATTTTGTCTGGCACCACCAGCACCACCCGATAGCCCTTGGCGCGGCCGACCAGGGCCAGGCCGAGGCCGGTGTTGCCGGCCGTGGCTTCGACGATGGTGCCGCCGGGTTGCAGGCGGCCATCGCGCTCGGCGGCGTCGATCATCGCCAGGCCGATGCGGTCCTTGATCGAGCCTCCGGGGTTTTGCGATTCGAGCTTGAGGAACAGCGTGCATGGCCCGGTATCGAAGCGGCTGACGCGCACCAGCGGCGTATTGCCGATCAGTTCGAGCACGGCGGGGCGGGAGTCGTTCGGCATGTCGTCACCTCGCTGCGCACGTGCGCACTGGTTGGACGGAAACCTGAGTCGCAGAAAAGGCCTCGCTTGGAAAATAGGCCGCTATCGCCCCACCCGCAACTGTCCCCGGCCAGCCGGTAGCGGGGCCGAGCAGGGGGGCTTCACTCGCTATCTCAGGCTTCGTGCCACAGCACCGTGTCCTCGAAGGCGGCACGGCTTGTGTAAAAGGCATTGGCCGGCGATCGGTGGTCGGCGTAGCCAAAGGAAAGGCCGCAGACCACCAGGCGGTCGTCGGCGATTTCAAAATGACGACGTACGAACGAGGAGTGACTGGCCAGTGCGGCCTGGGCAATGATGCCGATACCCAGGGCCTCGGCGGCCAGCAGCAAATTGGCCACGTAGCCGCCGCAGTCCACCGCACCATAGGTACCCAATGCTTTGTCACTGGTGATGATGGCTACGTGGGGGGCGTCGAAGAACGAGAAGTTGCGCAGTGTCTGCTGCTGGCTGGCGCTACGGTCGCCAGGGGCGATGCCGACGCTTTCGTAGAGACGGTGTCCACACTCACGGCGCCGCTGCTGGTACACGCCGTGGTATTCGCTGGGGAAAGGAAAGTCGGGTGTCGCCGAACCGAGTTTCAGTTCAGCGGCATACGCGGTGCGAAAGCGCTCCGTCGCAGCGCCTCGCGTCACAATGACTTGCCAAGGTTGGGTGTTGCACCAGGAGGCAGAGCGCTGGGCCAGCGCGAACATCCGTATGACGGCTTGGTGATCGACTGGCTGAGGCAGGAATGCGCGACAGCTGCGGCGGCTCTGAAACAAGCGTTCAAGGGTTTCGATATCGGTTGGGTTCATGCCTGTGTCTCTTTGCGCGCTGAATGAGGCCAATGCTTAGCGTCTTGAGCGAAGCTCCCAGCGCACGATAGTGGCTAGTGGAGCGGCAAGGAGTCGACTACCCATGCTGGGGGGCGTCGTCGTGGCTATTGCTGGATCAGGACTAACTGCCTTATGCGGATTCAACCCTTTGAAGATAGCGAAGCAGAATATTGTCCATATGCTTTGCAAGCTAACCTTTAGGGGGGATGGCTTGCTTGATCTTCAGTCTGGCTTACAACTAAAAAATGGCAGCTTTTATCCGTCGCTATCCATTGATTTACAAGGGGGTAGTCGGAAGGTGTCATATGAAGGGTTCAAGGTCGGTCACCTGTGAATTGACGTTGTCGCTTTTAGCTGCCTGCCTGCTGGCAGGCTGTGCACATAATCCTGATATCCGTAAGGGAGATGACTATACCTCTGGCACCACTGCAAAAAGTCCACCCGATTATGTTGTCTGTGTGCAAGACGAACTTTCAGGCGCTTCGAAGACGTACACCGTGACGGAGAACAACACGCTCAAGCTCTTCGTTGATAGCACTGACCCCAACAAGGCCACGGGACTTGTCGAGATCCAGGGTTCAGGCAGCCAGCATCAGTTCTCTGCCTATCAACGGGATGCCTGGTACGACAAGGGAAGGCTGCTGGATGCAGCGCTGATGTGTTCAAACACGTAGATCGTACCCAAAGCCCAGCGTCATGCTGGGCTTTGGTTCCCCGGGACGCCGTGAAGAGCCACAAAAAAGCCGATGCCAGAACCTGGCATCGGCTTTTTTGTGGCTGCGCTCAATGGCCTGTGTGTACCGGCATCAGCATCAGGACAGGGCGCTCAGTTTGGCGCTTTGCGCCTTGGCAGCGGAACGGCTGCGTACCCAGCTGAAGCCGATGGCGAGGATCAGCGCGAAGCCGACGTAGCCCAGCAGTGGATACACCGTGCCGACCAACTTGCTGAAGCCGCCCAGGCTCAAGGCCAGGCCCACGCACACAGTCACGGCGCTGACGACTTTGAAGCGGCGCGAATCAGGCTTGGCGAAGCGGGCGCTGAAGGCAAAGAACATGCCCACCGCGGTGCTGTAGATCATGCAGACCAGTGCGATCGACATCACCACCGCAAGCAGCGGCGAGATGCGCGCCGACAGCGCCAGCGACGGCATTTCGATGCCCTGCAGCTGGTTGATGTTGGCGAACAGGCCGATGTTCAGCAGCAGGATCAGGGCACCCAGGCCAAGGCCGCCGAGTATGCCGCCGACTGCCGCGGCCTTGGGCTGTTTGGTCATGCCGCCGATGACTGCCAGCATTGGGAAGCCTACGGCGATGTTGAACGATGCGTACAGCAGGGCGCCGACGAACCAGTTGCCGGTGACCGTCTCGTTGTTCTCGCGGGCAACCGCGTCGAGGGTCTCGACCGAGGCGTTGTAGTTGAAGATCGAGTAGGTGGTGATGATCAGCACCATCGCCAGCAGGAAGGGCATGACCGCGCTGATCAAGTTGATGATGCGCTTGACGTTCAGGCACAGGGTGGCGATCACCAGCACGGTCATCAATACACCGCCGAACAGCGGCGGCATGTCGTACTCCTGGGCGAAGATCGAGCCGCTGCCCGCCAGCATGACTACGCCGACGCCATACAGGAAGAACGACAGCACGACGTCGACGATCAGGCCGACTCGACTACCGAACAAGCGGTAAAGGACTTCCTTGTGCGAGTTCGCCTGCATCTGCGAACTCATCCGGGCGATCTGCATGCCGAGGAAGGCGAACAGCACACCGCTGACCAGAGTACCGACAATGCCTATCAGCCCATAGCCGGTGAAGAACTGCAGGACCTCCTGCCCGGAGGCGAAGCCGCCGCCGATCACCACGGACATGTAAGCAAGCGCAATCTGGATGGATTGTTTATTCATTACACTTTTCTCGTTCTTAGACTTATTAGTTGCATGGAAAAGCCAGGCAGTTCCTGTCCTCGCATTTCCGCAGGGCGGCGTTCGCCATGCCAGCACAACAAGCACCCTGGCTCGCTGGAGCGTGCTGGCATGCGGACGCCGCCCGCAGTATAGGAAGAGTGGGCCAGTTGTTTTGACTGTATAACCAGTCATATCTGGTGAAAAGTGCTGTAGGAATCAATTACGCATCAGAAGTTTCGCAATTCTGGCGAAATTGACCGCAAAGTCTTCTGCACTTCGTCGCAAGAGGCGGCGATCGGCGTAGCCAAATGGCCCTGTGATCGGGCTATGATCTTGATGAACAAACCGGACCCCTGGCCTATGCCCGTAGACCTGCAAGCGCTCTATCCCAAGCTGATCCACCTGATGTTGGACACGGTCTTCGTGGTCGACGGGGACAACCAGATCGTATTTGTGAGCGATGCCTGCGAGGCACTGCTCGGTTACCGTGCCGCCGAACTGACGGGCACCCCGATCACCGACTATATCCACCCTGACGACCTGGCGGTCACGCGGGCTTCGATCATCCGGGTCATGAATGGTCAGTCCCACGTCGATTTTCGCAATCGCTACGTTCGCAAGGATGGCGGTGTCGTGCATATCCTGTGGGCGGCGTTCTGGTCCAAGGAAGTGGGCGCGCGCATCGGTGTCGCGCGGGACGTGACGGCCCTGCGCCAGGCCGAGGAAGAACTGCGTTTCATGGCCCATCACGATCCGCTGACCCACCTGACCAACCGGTCGCTGTTCAATGACCGCCTGGCCAGCGCCCTGCGCGCGGCGCACCGCCACCACAACACCCTGGCGTTGCTGTTTCTGGATATCAATGACTTCAAGGATATCAATGACGTTCATGGGCACGCGGCGGGCGATCGTGTGCTGTGTACGGTCGCTCGGCGCCTGGAGCGTTGCGTGCGCGAGACCGACACGGTAGCGCGGATGGGCGGCGATGAATTCACCGTGCTGTTGACGGACCTGCAGTCCCAGGACGCGGTGGCCGAGAAGGTAGCGCAGATTCTCGCCGTCATGGCCGAGCCGCTGGGCCCCGAATTTGACGGGGTCACCATGCCCTCCTGCAGCATCGGCGTGGCCTTGTACCCGGCAGACGGGGAGGATGCCGATACACTGCTCAGTCATGCCGATGGCGATATGTACCGGATCAAACGGCAGCGCTCCGCGGCGGGGTGACAAACTCGCGGGGTACCTAGGGTTAACGCGGAGCAGGGAGGTTTCACATGTTGGCAAAGTGCTTGGTGACCGTGGGTATCGTTTTTTACGCCGTCGTTGTACCGATCCTCGAGATCAATCAGACCCACGTCTTCAACCAGGCATGGGACCCCCATGCGCGGCTGCACGAGACGTGGCAGCTGTTTACCAATACAAGCATCGGCGCGTTCAGTGTCTGGCTGGTGTGGGGCAAGGGCGATCTCAGGCTGGCAAGCCTGCTCACCTTGTTCGTCACTGGTGGTTTCTTGATGGCCTACTGGCTGCGTGATGGATACGGTGGATCAATGGTGCTCTGCGATGGCACAGAGAAAATGATCATGGGGATCAACCTCGGTCTGTTTGCCTACCTGCTCGCCCTTGCACTGGCGGGGTTGGCGGTGATGCTTCAGAAGCACAGGCAGCAACCCTGAACCGGGCCGGATTTGCGACCTGCTCCATTTCGCAGAAGACATCGGCGTTAAATAGTGCTGGCATGGCACGGGAACCATTGAAACGAACAAGGGCAGCCAATGGCTGCCCTTGTTCGTTAAACCCTCGGGAACACCTATTCGTTTGCCTTGGTCGGTGGCGCGTTCTTCAGGCCCATCAGGGCTTTCTTCACTGCCAGGCTCTGGTAGTTGATGTTGGCGACGTTCAGGCTGACCCCTTCCTGGAACGGGTATTGCGACAGGGTGCTCAGGAAGGCGCCGACCTTGGCCTTGATGGGTACCAGCAGCCAGGCCTGGTCTGCCGACCAGCGCCGGGCACCGGGTGACTCCTTGCGGGCCGTCTGGAAGGGGTCGGCGAACAGGTTGGTCAACGCCGGCACGTTGGTCACCGTGCGCGCACTGGTGCTGAAGTCACCCTCCATCTGCGCGAAGCTCAGTTTCCATTCCTTCCAGCGGATCGCGTCCAGGTCGCCCGCCATGCTGAAGTAGAAGTACTCTTCGCGAGGGCTGTCCTTGGCCTCGCCCTTGAAGAACGGCAGGAAGTTGTAGCCGTCCAGATGAACGCGGTAGTCCTTGCCGTTGAGCTTGCTGCCCTTGGCCATGTCTTCGACCAGTGTCGAGTCGCCGGCTGCGGCCGCCAGCGTGGGCATCCAGTCGTTATGGGCGATCATGTTGTTGTAGCGGCTGCCCGGCTTGATGACCTGAGGCCACTTGACCAGCAGCGGCACGCGATGGCCGCCTTCGTTGGAGGTGCCTTTTTCGCCGGCGAACGGTGAGGTACCGCCATCGGGCCAGGTGAATTTTTGTGCGCCGTTGTCAGTGGTGTAGATGATGATGGTGTTGTCGGCGATGCCGAGGTCATCGAGCTTTTTCAGCAACTGGCCGACGTGGCCGTCGTGCTCGACCATGCCGTCCGGGTAGAGACCAACGCCGGTCTTGCCTTCGGACTCCTTCTTCAGGTGGGTCCAGATGTGCATGCGTGTGGAGTTGAACCAGACGAAGAAGGGCTTGTCGGCCTTGTGCGCCTTGTCGATGAAGTTCTCGGTGGCCTGTACCAGTTCATCGTCGATGGTTTCCATGCGCTTGCGGGTCAAGGCACCGGTGTCTTCGATCTTGCCGTCGGCGTAGGAGTGGATCACCCCGCGCGGGCCGTACTTTTTGCGGAACTCGGGATCCTTGGGGTAGTAGTAGGTTTCGGGTTCTTCCTCGGCGTTCATGTGGTAGAGGTTGCCGAAGAACTCGTCGAAACCGTGCTTGGTCGGTAGGTGCTGGTCGCGATCGCCGAGGTGATTCTTGCCGAACTGGCCGGTGGTATAGCCTTGCTGTTTCATCACATCGCCGATGGTCGGTGCCCAGTCCGGGATGCCGTGCTCGGAGCCTGGCATGCCAACGGTCAGCAGGCCGGTGCGGAACGGGTGTTGGCCCAGCGCGAAGGCCGAACGCCCGGCAGTGCAGGACTGCTCGCCATAGGAGTGGGTGAACAACGCACCCTCACGCGCGATACGGTCGATATTGGGGGTCTCGTAGCCCATCATGCCCTGGTTGTAGGCGCTGATGTTGAAGATGCCGATATCATCCCCAAAGATCACCAGGATGTTGGGCTTGTCGGCGGCTTTTACACCCAGCGACGCGACTAACAGTGCACCTGCCATAGCAAGTAGGCGTGACCATTTCCCTGTGCGGGCCATGTCCTTTCTCCATCGTTATTGTTGATTTTGGCTTCGATACTAGAGAGGGAGGCTGTGGCAGCGCGTCGGTAAAAGGGAGGATATTGAGAGGGAAGTCCGGGTAGTTCGAGCGAACTACTCAGGGGAGTATCGAGCAGGAACCTCGCGAGCAGTGGACATTGGTTCATAGCCGCCACCAGCAGGCTGCGGCTATGAACCGAGCTTATTGCCTACTTGCTGCGTCCCACCTTGTAGATCTGCAGGGCGCGTTGGGCTGAAGAATTGCACAGCTCCTCATCGCCTGCCTTTTGTGCCTGCTTGGCCTGCTCGAGCAATTCGCGAAACTCATCGACCTTGCCGCCGGTCAGGGCCTGGCCGTCAGTCTTGTCGATATTCTCGAGCTGTTTGATGCTGTCATCGCATTCGGTGGCAAAGGCGGAACTGCCCAATGTCAGTGCGACGATAAACGCTGCCAGGTACTTCATAACGGTTCTCCCGAACGAAATAAAACCAGCCAGACGCGAGTACCGCACGCTCGTGTCAACGTATTGAGCGTAGCTCACCAGTCCTAGTAACCCGAACCTCCAACACCTCCCATATTAGTGGGGGCTTCCCTGGATTTTTGCTGTGCATGACTCCATTGGGCGCAGGTCATGAAGCTTTGATGGTCTACCTTGCCGGCCGCGTCGAAGCTGACATGGTAGGGCTGAGTTCGACCTGATTGAGTGAGCATGTAGTCAAAGCAGGTACCGGGCTCGACAGTGCGATCCGATACTGACAATGGCTTGCCGCCGATGCTCTGGACTTGATCCTGGCTCATCCCCGGTTCGACCTTGGCGACCAGCGGCTGGTCGCGAAAAACATGGGCGTCGGTAGAGCAGCCAGTTGCCACTGATAGCAAGGCTAACAGGGCGATGGCAGATGTGTTCATGGCAAGGCTCCCGCAGTACGTGTTGCGAAGAGACGCCGGATACAACCGTTTCACTGTTGCGTTTTGTTCAGACCGTCCTTAGTTGGGGAAACACTGCATAGTGACAGCTGGGCTCGCTATTTCTTCTGGCGCATTCGGCATCGGCCTCGGCCCTGGTGGGATAGCTGGGCTTGAGTCGAAGCTTTTCCTGATTGTCATAGAGGTCAAAACCTCCCGTGACAGTAGTTGCGTAGTATCGAGTGCCGTTGCGTACAGAATGCGTCTCAATGGGCACTGCTGGAACGACAACGAATCTTGGCAGCATTTTTTATACCTCCCCAGGTAAGACTTAAGTATTAGTCGCTGGGTTGACGGCCAACAAGGTCATTGGCGACCAAAACAGTGCCTGATGAGGCCTATGCCAGCGGGAGGCCCAGCGCAGGCGGTTGTCCGCTCGTCTGTTTTTGATAAGGACAAAAATGCAAACAATTCTCATTGGCTTTGATGTGGTGTAATCTCGCCGCCTTTCAGGCGGCACCTGGATTGCGTGCCTTCAATCAGCGCGACATGAGGATGGAGATGGACGATAAACAAGGAGCCGCAGCGATCCTGGAATGGCGGGCCAGGTACCTTGGCGAGCCTGTGCTGCAGGAAGCGGAGTATGACCAGGCACTGATGGCCGCGCAGCGGCTTGAGCACTCGGGCTCGGTGAGTACCGGCGAATGGGTGCAGATGGTGCGCCAGGCCAATGCCGCGTTGCTTCGCCAGAGGTGACAGCGGGCAGGGGCAGCCAGTGCCCGAGTGGACTGCCGCCCTTGCCCGAATTGGTCGGGTTCGCGATCGCCGATTCACCTTACATTGCCTGCCTTATCCACTCCAAAGGCAATTTCGAGCAATGACCAATCAGCAGAATGCAGTGACCGTTCGGGCCGTCCAGGCAGGTGATTATCCTCAGTGGCTGGACCTGTGGCTGGCGTACCAGGACTTCTATCAAGTGTCGTTGGGCGAGGCTGTGAGCCAGGCCACGTTCAAACGTTTCCTCGACCCGGATGAGCCGATGGTGGCGGCAGTTGCCGTGCACAATGGCGAGGTGGTGGGGATGGTGAATGCGGTGCTGCACCGTTCGACCTGGTCTGAGGCCGACTTCTGTTACCTGGAGGATTTGTACGTGGCGCCTTCGGTGCGTGGGGCTGGGGCGGGGAAATCCTTGATCGAGTGGGTCCAGGCGTTTGCCCGCCAACACCAGTGCGGGCGCCTGTACTGGCATACCCATCACAGCAACAAGCGGGCGCAGAAGTTGTACGACTGGGTCGCGCAAAATTCGGGTTGCATCGAGTATCGGATGAGCGTGGCGCCCGAGCAGGTCAAAGTGGATTGACCTTGGCGCATTGGGCGCTTATACAAGCGGGCCCACGCTGTTGTGGCGCACAACCAGGATCCTTTGATGCACGACGAACCAGACATCCACGAACCCGAACACGATCATCTGCTTGATCATGAGTTCCATGACGGCGATTGCGCGCTGCAGGACGAAGTCGACCCGATGTACGACCCGGTCGATGACCACGAAGATGAGGATGAAGTGGACTGGGATGAAGGCGTGAATACGCTGGATGACGTGTAGCAATTTAATCGCGGGGCAAGCCCGCTCCTGCAGTAGGAGCGGGCTTGCCCCGCGATCTTTTATCGTCCGTCTGCCGAGAACCTGCCGGCACCGGTCACGGCAAGCAGCAGCAAGCCACCGGTGATGCTCAGGTTCTTGAAGAACTGGACGCTGTTGGCGGCGCGCGCCGGATCGACCATGTTCCAGAAGGGATGGCCGATCACGGCGGTACCGACCACGAACAGGGCAAACAGGAACGCCAGCGGACGGGTATAGAACCCGACGATCAGCACAATTGCGACGAAGAACTCCATGGCCACTGCCACCCCGGCAGCTACCTGAGGCATTGGGGCACCCAGGGAGGCGAGGTAGTCGACGGTGCCGGCAAAGCCGGTCATCTTGCTCCAGCCTGACATCACGAACAGGATCATCAATAAAATCCGCGCCAGCAGGATGATCACGTCACGCTGGTTGTCGAACAGGGTATAGCGCATGGCTGCCTTCCTCTGTGATGGGGCAATTTCACCATAGCAGGTGCTTGCAGCCTTTGCGCCGCGGGCAGGGAAGGTATGAATCGCAGGCAGCAAAAAGGCGCCTTGAAGGCGCCTTTTTCAAAAATGGTGCGAGTGGCGGGACTCGAACCCGCAAGGCTCACGCCGGCAGATTTTAAGTCTGCTGTGTATACCAATTCCACCACACTCGCACAGGTTTGAAAGGGTCTGGCGACCGGGGCGTACGGGTGAATCCAAGCCCTGGGGAAAACGCATTTCCTCCGCAATCAAGCGTGCTTTATAACTCATCGTTATATTTGAGTCAACCGCGCTACCGCCTCCAGGCGCCGCCTGGGCCGGGCCTATCGACTGATTTTATGCGCAACGTCGCGAAGCTGCTCCACCGAGGCTTGCAGCCCCAGGATCTGCCCCAGCACATCGTCGGCGTCGGTGCGGTGGATCGAGCACTGCAGGTAGCGGGCGTGGCCGCCCAGTTCGCGCGAGACACGTTCAAGTTCGCGTGCCGTGCTGTGCAAATCGTCGTGAATGCCTTTCATCCGTGGGTCGGCAGCCAAGAGTTGCGTCCTCATTTACAGGGTGGTGGGAACCGGGAAGGGCTGACTATAGAGCAATTGACACCGGAATGTCATTGAGCCACTTTACCGCGAATTGGATCCAGCAAGAGTCAGTTGCGACACGTCCGGAAGAATTGCCGGGCTTGTGTCGTTGCAAGCAGCGTATGCTGTCTATTCTTGATTACGTCTGCGATTGCGTGGAGTTGCCATGGGTTCGTCTGATCGCTCGGATTTGCACGCCATGCATGCCAGTCGTTATGAGCAACTGGTGCAGGCGGTAGTGGATTACGCTATCTATATGCTCGATGTCGATGGTCACGTGGTGTCCTGGAACGCAGGTGCCCAACGGATCAAGGGCTGGCGCGCCGATGAAGTGATCGGCAAGCATTTCTCGCTGTTTTTCACCGAGCAGGATTGTATCGAAGGCAGGCCGGCCAGGCTGCTGGAGTTGGCCTTGAGTACCGGTGTTGCCCAGGATGAAGGCTGGCGTGTTCGCAAGGACGGCACCCAGTTCTGGGCCCTCGCCGCGCTGGATGTGATTCGCGGCACGGACGGCGAGATCGTCGGCCTGGCGAAAATCACCCGCGACATCACCGACCGCCGCGACGCTGCCCAGCAGCTCGACGTCATGCGCGCGCAGCTGTTCCAGGCGCAGAAGCTCGAAGCCCTCGGCCAGTTGACCGGCGGTATGGCCCATGACTTCAACAACCTGCTGACCATCATCATCGGCTCGGCCCGCCTGGCCCTTACCAGCCGTGACCCAAAGCGCACCCAGCGTTTGCTTGAGCATATTCTCGATGCCGGCGAGCGGGGCACCCAGATGACCCAGCAGCTGCTCAGTTTTGCCCGGCACAAGGCATTGAACTCCGGGAGGGTCGCTTTGCCACCCCTGATCGACTCGACGCGGATGTTGCTCGGTCAAGCGCTGCCCAAAGACATCGAGCTGCAAATACAGATCGACGCGGACGTGCAGGATGTCGAGGTCGATGGCGGGCAGCTGCAAATGGTCTTGCTCAACCTGATCTTCAATGCCCGCGATGCCATCGATAACGCGGGAGTGATCCGCTTGCACGCGCGCAACTGCCAGTTGCAGGGCGAGGTCGATGACTTGCGGGGCAGCTTCGTGCGCCTGGATGTCAGCGACACGGGCCGAGGCATCGCAGCGCATGTGCTGCCACGTATCTTCGAACCTTTTTTCACCACCAAGGCCTTCGGCAAGGGAACTGGATTGGGGTTGAGCCAGGTCTATGGTTTTGCCAGGCAAAGCAATGGCGCTGTGAGTGTCACCCGCAGCGCTGACGATGGTACCTGCATGTCCCTGTACCTACCGGTCTGCCAACCGGTCATTTCAACATCGAATTGAACAGGTCGCACTATCGTGGAACAGCTCAAACGACTTGCCAGTGGTATCAGTGGGCTCGATGCGCTACTCAAGGGCGGTTTGATCGTCGGTGCCTCCTACATCGTCCAAGGGCGGCCGGGGTCGGGCAAGACCATCCTGGCCAACCAGCTGGCCTTCAATCATGTCGGCCAGGGTGGACGTGTGCTGGTGGCCACCTTGTTGAGCGAATCGCACGAGCGCCTGTTCCAGTACCTTTCGACCCTGGCGTTCTTCGATCCGGCCCTGATCGGTGATCAGATCCAGTTCGTAAGCGCCTTCGACACCCTGGAAAGCGAAGGGCTGGACCAGGTGGTCAAGTTGCTGCGCGGCGAGATCAATCGCCACCAGGCCACACTGTTGATCGTCGATGGCCTGCTCACTGCCCGTTCCCGGGCCGAAACCCCGCTGGACACCAAGAAATTCATTGCCGAACTTCAAGGCCATGCCGCCTTCGCCGGCTGTACGGTGTTGTTCCTGACCAGCTCACGACTGGACGACGGCAGCCCGGAGCACACCATGGTCGACGGTGTGATCGAATTGGGCGAAGAACTGATCGGCAGCCGCTCGATTCGCCGCGTCCAGCTGCGCAAGACCCGCGGCAGCGGGGCACTATCAGGGTTGCACGAGTGCGAAATCACCGATCACGGTTTGCAGGTCTACCCGAGGCTGGAGTCGCTTTACAGTCATCCGAGCAGCCAGGGCAGCGAAGTGCTGAACCGGGTAGGCAGCGGAGTGAGGGTTCTCGATGAGCTGTTGGGCGGCGGCTTGCCCGAAGCGTCGATGACCCTGGTGATGGGGCCGTCCGGTATCGGCAAGACCTCCCTTGGCGTGAGCTTCCTGGGTGCCTCGACGGTCGATGCGCCCGGCCTGCATTTTGGCTTCTATGAAACGCCCCAGCGTCTACGCCTGAAGGCCAGCGCCCTGGGCCATGACTTTGCAGCACTGGAACGCAGCGGCGCGTTGCATATCGCCTGGCAGCCGACCACCGAGGGGTTGCTCGACGATGTTGGTGCACGCCTGCTGCGCCACGTTCAGGCGCATGGCATCCGCCGCGTGCTGATCGACAGCCTGGGCGCCTTCACCCGGCTGGCCACCAACCCTGCAAGGCTCAACGAGTTCTTCCGGGCCCTGATCGGAGAGCTGCGTGCGCGAGACATCAGTGTCATGGCTACCTGGGAAATGCGCGATATCTTCGGATCGGAAATCAACGCGCCAGCGCCCGACCTGTCGAGCATCGTCGATAACTTGCTGTTGATGCGATTTGTCGAGCTGGACTCGGAACTCAAGCGCTTGTTGTCGATTCTCAAGGTCAGGGACAGCTATTACGACCCGGCGCTGTTGGAGTTGATCATCAGTGACCAGGGCATCGATCTGAAAAAAGCCTTCACTCAGGCCACGGCGGTGATGTCCGGTACCGCGACGCCGGTGCAGGGTTCGTGAGTCTGCAGGCTGCACTGTCATGAGTACGATTCTGGTCGTCGACGACGAGTACTTGATCGCCAATATCCTGGGGTATGCCCTCGAGGATGAAGGGTATGTGGTCGAAACGGCGAGCAACGGCCAGAAAGCACTGGATTTCCTGAAAGAAAAGCGCGTGGAACTGGTGATCACCGACTACATGATGCCGCAGCTCAATGGGGAAGAGTTGGCCAGGAAGATACGCGAAGAACTGCAACTGCAAGGGTTGCCGGTGATCCTGATGAGCGGTGCCCAGGCCCATGAGGGGCGAGACAATCCCGACCTGTTCGTGGCGGTGTTCGACAAGCCGTTCGACATCGAAAAGATGATCGCCAAGGTCAAGGAGCTGGTCGGCACACCTGAATCGCCATGAGGCCATTGCGGCCCGCTGCCAGGGTTGCTCCGGCCAGGGTCAAGCGCATCCGTGCGGCTTGAGTCAGCGAGGGTTACTCGTGATGCTCGTCTCCTTTCTCCTTTCTCCGGCGCCGGGCTGCCGGCCTGGATGCGTTTGAAAATCTCCTCGCGGTGCACCTGGACATCTTTAGGTGCATCGATGCCGATCCTCACTTGCATACCTTTGACGCCCAGAATGGTGACTTTGATGTCGTCATTGATGACGATGCTTTCGCCAACCTTGCGGGTGAGTATCAGCATTTATATCTCCTTGGTAACGTAAGTTGCCTCGCAGGCCTTGCCCGCAGTGGCCGGAAACACGCGCAACGCGTTCCTCTATTCCTTCATTAAAGACGCTTTCGGCGGATATTAATTCCTCCGAACACAGATTCTGTAGTGAGTCTTTAGTAGCAGGTCCCCAGGGGGCGATTGAGCGCTCTGCAGCAGCGAACGCTGCTCACACCCGCAAGCATAGGGGGGTTGGGCGAATATGGGAAATTTCTCTGCGTGTTATGAGAACTATGGTCAATCAAAGGCAATTTCAAGGGGCAATACCCTGTAGAAATAGCAACAGGCGTACTTCCTCGACCTCCAGGCCCTTGCGTTTACGCGCGGGCGGTAGTTTGGCCAGCTCGCCACGGGTAAAACACTCCAGCAAGGCGGGGTGAATATAGCAGCGTCGGCATACCGCCGGCGTGTTGCCCAGGCGCAGGGCCACCTGCTTGACCGTTTCGACGATCTGCCGGCGGGCCTGTGGCTCCGGCTGCCATTGCAATTTACGCAACTGGCTCAGGGCAAGGGTGCTGCCTGCCCAGGTGCGATAGTCCTTGGCGGTAAAGTCGCTGCCGGTCAGCTGTTGCAAGAAGGCGTTGACGTCGGCCGAGCCGACGCAATGGCGCTGGCCCTGTTCATCCTGATACTGGAACAGGTCTTGCCCGGGCAGGTCCATGCAGCGCTTGACCAGGTTGGCCAGGCGGCGGTTGCGCAGTGTCACCTGGTGTTCGATGCCGCTCTTGCCGCGAAAGCAGAAGCGTATGGCGCTGCCTTGGACCTTGACGTGGCGGTTGCGCAGGGTGGTCAGGCCGAATGAGTTGTTGTCGCGGACATACTGGCGATTGCCCACGCGGATGAGCGTGGTGTCGAGCAGGCTCACCACCAGGGCCAGGACTTTTTCCCGGTCCAGCCCCGGGCGGGCCAGGTGGCTGTCCAACTGGCTGCGCAGTTTGGGCAGCAGGCCGGCAAAGGCCAGCATCCGGCCGTACTTGTGGCTGTCGCGAAAGTCGCGCCACAGCGGGTGGTAGCGGTACTGCTTGCGGCCACGGGCATCGCGCCCGGTGGCTTGCAGGTGGCCGTACGGGTCGGTGCAGATCCACACGTCGGTATAGGCGGGGGGAATGGCCAGCGCCTTGATGCGCTCCAGGGTAGGGGGATCGTTGACTCGCCGGTCGGCGGCATCGACGTAGATAAAGTGCCCGCGCAGTTTTTTACGCCGCAGGCCCGGCAGGCTGTCATCGACATAGTGCAGGTGGTCAGGCAGGGCAGTGTCGGGCATGGTGCAGGTCCGGTCGCGGGGGCGTGTTCTATGGACCGCGCGATCAGCCCAGCAGTGCCACCGACTTGATCTGCGCCACCAATTGCTGACCCGTGTGCAGGCCCAGTTGGTCGGCCGAATAGCGTGTGATCCGCGCCAGCAGCACACTGCCGTCGGCATCCAGGCTGATCAGCACATGGGCGCTGTTGTCGGCCGGCTGGTGACCGGTGACTCGCACCGGCAGGCGATTGAGGATGCTCGACTGGCTCTCGTGGGCCAGGCTCAGGCTGACATCGCGGGCCTGGACTTTCAGGCGCAACGCGGTGCCAAGCGCCATGGGCTCGTGGGTCAGGCGCAATTGCAGGGTGCTGCCAGGCAACTGCAGGCCGAGCAATTGATAGCCCGGGTCGTAGCTACTGACCTGGCCTTCGATAATCACCCCGGCATCGTCGCCCCGGGCCAGGGGCAGGTCGAGGCGGGCGAGGGTGGCGGCAATCGGGCCGCTGGCCTGGACCTTGCCGTGCTCGAGCAGTACCAGGTGATCGGCCAGTCGGGCGACTTCATCCTGGGCATGGCTGACGTAGATCAGCGGGATGTCCAGCTCGTCGTGCAGGCGCTCCAGGTACGGCAGGATCTCGCGCTTGCGCGGGCCATCGAGGGCCGCCAGGGGCTCGTCCATCAACAACAGCTGCGGGCTGCTGAGCAGGGCCCGGGCGATGCCCACACGCTGGGCTTCGCCACCGGAGAGGGTGGCTGGCTTGCGCTCGAGCAGGTGCTCGATGCCCAGCAACGCACAGGCTTGATCGAGGCTGACCTTGCGGTTTTTCGCCTCGATGCGTCGCCAGCCGAACGTGAGGTTGCCGTGCACCGACAGGTGCGGGAACAGGCTGGCCTCCTGGAACACATAGCCGATCGGACGCAGGTGGGGCGCCAGGAAATACTGGCGGCGCGAATCCTGCCAGACCTGGCCATTGACCTCGATGTAGGCATCGGGCGCACGTTCCAGGCCGGCCAGGCAGCGCAGGCAGGTGGTCTTGCCGGAGCCGGAGTGGCCGAACAGGGCGCTGATGCCGCGGCCAGGCAGTTGCAGTTCGACATCCAGTTCGAAATCGTTGCGCTCGACCTTGAGCCGCGCATGAATCGAGGCGCTCATCACTCAACTCCAGGCCGACTTGCCCCGGCGGCTGGTGTACAGCGCCAGCAGCACGAGGAACGAGAACACCAGCATGGCACCGGCCAGCCAGTGCGCTTGTGCGTATTCCATCGCTTCGACATGGTCGAAGATCTGTACCGACACCACGCGGGTCTTGTCGGGAATGTTGCCGCCGATCATCAGTACCACGCCGAACTCGCCTACGGTATGGGCGAAACCGAGGATGCTGGCGGTGATGAAGCCTGGGCGGGCGAGGGGCAGTACCACGTGGACGAAGCAGTCCCACGGTGTGGCCCGCAGGGTCGCGGCCACTTCCAGCGGGCGTTCGCCGATGGCGCTGAACGCGTTTTGCAGCGGTTGCACCACAAAGGGCATCGAGTAGATCACCGAGCCGATCACCAGGCCGGTAAAGCTGAACACCACGGTGCCCAGCCCCATGGCCTGGGTGGCCTGGCCGATCCAGCCGTGAGGGCCGAGGGCCAGCAGTAGGTAAAAGCCGATCACCGTGGGTGGCAATACCAGCGGCAGGGCCACCACAGCCCCCACCGGCCCGCGCAGCCAGGAGCGCGTGCGCGCCAGCCACCAGGCGATGGGGGTGCCGACCAACAGCAGGATCAAGGTGGTCAGGGTGGCCAGTTTGAAGGTCAGCCAGATGGCACCCAGGTCGCTGGCATCCAGTGGCATCAGATTTCGTAACCGTACGACTTGATCACCGCAGCGGCTTTAGGGCCCTTGAGGTAGTCGACCAGCGCCTTGGCAGCCGGGTTGTCCTTGCCCTTGTTGAGGATCAGCGCGTCTTGCTTGATTGGCTCATGCAGGCTGGCCGGTACGATCCAGGCCGAACCCTGGCTGACTTTGCCGTCCTTGTAGATCTGCGACAGGGCAACAAAGCCCAACTCGGCGTTGCCCGTGGAGACGAACTGGTAGGCCTGGGTGATGTTCTGGCCCTCGACGATCTTGGCCTTGGTGGCCTCGGTCAGCTTCAGCTTGTCCAGTACCTGGGTGGCAGCCAGGCCATAGGGTGCAGCCTTGGGGTTGGCAATGGACAGGTGCTTGAACTGGTTCTGCTTGAGCACCTCACCCTTGGCATCGACGTAGCCTTCCTTGGCCGACCACAAGGCCAGAGTGCCCACCGCGTAGGTGAAGCGCGAGCCCTTGACGCTGTCGCCTTCGCTTTCGAGCTTGGCCGGGGTGGTGTCGTCGGCAGCCAGGAAGACTTCAAAAGGCGCGCCGTTCTTGATCTGCGCATAGAACTGCCCGGTGGCGCCATAGGCGGCAACCAGTTTGTGCCCGGTGTCTTTTTCGAAATCCTTGGCAATCGCCTGGATAGGCGCGGTGAAGTTGGCCGCGACGGCAACCTGGACTTCGTCGGCCCAGGCACTGTTGACTGTCATGAATGCGGCCAGGGCGGCCAGGGCAAAACGGGGTGCGCACTTACTCATGAAACACAGCTCCATGGGCTGAGGGATAATCGTTGTATACAGGAATATATAGCGATTGTCCGAAAAACGGAAAGCTCTGTTTTATCGACGTAGCTGGGCAAGGGCCTTTTGCGCAAGCAGGCGGGTCAGCTCACCTGCCGGCAAGGCCTGGGCCAGACGCGCCGCCTGGCCCGACCAGAGATTGCTGAAGTCGCTGTTGCCGGCAGGCTCGCTGATCGCCCGCAGCGGCATGAGCGCGCCACCGGCCAGCGGAAAGTGCGGTGCCAGCGCGCTCATCGGCCCCAACTCGCGCATGAGTCGGGTGTTGATGCCGCGGGCCGGGCGACCGGTGAACAGATTGGTCAGCGCCGTGTCGCTGTCCTTGGCGTTTTGCAGCGCCTGACGGTGGGCGTCAGATACCTTGGCTTCGGGGCACAGCAGGTAGGCGGTGCCCAGTTGCGCCGCCGAGGCGCCCAGGGCCAGCGCCGCGACAATACCGCGATGGTCCCCGATGCCGCCGGCGGCAATCACCGGCACCTTCACCGCGTCGACCACCTGGGGCACCAGCGCCAGGGTGCCGACCTGGGTGTTGAGGTCGCTGCTCAGGAACATTCCGCGATGGCCGCCGGCTTCGTAGCCCATGGCGATGATCGCGTCGCAGCCATGTTGCTCGAGCCACAGCGCTTCATCGACCGTGGTGGCGCTGGACAGCACCTTGGCGCCGCTAGCCTTGACCCGCTCGAGCAGGCTCGCCTGCGGCAGGCCGAAGTGAAAGCTGACCACGGCGGGCTTGAAATGCTCGATCAGCTGGCAGCTCGCGTCATCGAACGGCGCGCGGTTGGACACCGGGGTCGGTGCGTCGAAGTCGGCGCCCAGTTCGTCGTAGTACGGCTTGAGTGCCTGTTTCCAGGCGGCATCGCGGACAGGATCGGGCTGGGGCGGCTGATGGCAGAAGAAGTTGACGTTGAGCGGGCCTTGGCTGGCCTGCCTGAACGCTTCAAGCTCGCTGCGGATCTGCTCGAGGCCCAGCGTTGCACAAGGCAGGGAACCCAGGCCGCCGGCGTTGCTCACGGCAATGGCCATGGCAGAGCCGGTGGAGCCGGCCATTGGCGCCTGGATGATCGGCACTTCGATGCCGAGCACGTCAAGAAGTCGAGTATCTGGCCAACGGTTCATGCCTGGGCGTCCTTGTGCGGTGCTGCGGTTACAGGGCTTTGCTCACCTTGATGTCGGTGATTTTCTTGGCGTCTTCGCCGTGCAGTTTTTCCAGCGCGGCCTGCACCTGGTCCGGCGCGTCGCTGCTGAGCAGCGCGAAGTCGAAACGACGCTCGCCGTCGAGCTTGTACTTGATGACGTACTTGATGGTCTGGCTCATGGGCTTATCTCAGCTTCGACGAGGAACGGCGGATAATTTTGATGGTGTGGGTGAAGGTCGGCTTGGTTACGGCCGACAAGGCCCGGGGGCCGACGGTATCGATGGTGATGTTCCAGAAGCCGGTGCTGGGCACGGTGATCTTGGCCGGGAAGTCGACAAAGGCGCCGCCATGATAGGTATGGCGACCACCATTCTTGAAGCTGCGGAAGTTGGCGTCGTTCATCAGGCGGATATTGCAGCGCTGGGAGCAGTGGATGACGACGATGTCATCCTCGTTGAGGTGCTCGCGCTGGTGTACGAATTTCATGTTGCTCTCCGCAAAGGATCTGTCGGCAAACCGAAACGATACCATGATCGCCGGTCACGCTGCCGCCCTTCGTACTGGCCAGCGCGATAATTCTGCCAACAAAGGGAGCAAAATGGACGGAACGTGGTCAGACTGTCTTTCCGTGGTGGAGGTGTAGCTTGATGAAGTGGGTTGTAGCAGCGCTGGCAGTTACGCTGGGTGGTTGTGTAAGCGTCTCGGAACTTGAAAACACGCCGGAAACCCTGAGCGTGATCTCCGGCAAGAAGCCCCAGGAGTACGCCGTTTGCGTGCAGCAGGAGCTGGCCGAGACGCGTGGTCCGCTGGAGGTGGAGAAGCACCACGACGGGCTGCGCCTGGTCGTGCCGCAGAAGGTCGGTGCGGGGCCTGCCGCCCTGGTCGACATCAATGAGCGTGGCGGCGGAAGCAGCATCAAGCTGTATGAGCGGTTGAACAATTTCCCGCTGCGCCTGGGTGATGTGAAAACCGCAGCAACGCACTGCATCTCCGGCTGAGCGATGCAGCCCTGTTTGCTAGCAAGCTAATCGTTTCAGCTGGCGATTTGCCATTTTCTTGTGCCGTACAGCGTTGTCGCTGGCGATGGATAGGCCTACTATCCATAGGCTTATGACAAATAAGCCTAAGCTTATAACAAGAAAATGGAGTCCGTGATGATCCCACTGGATCGAATCCTGATGAGCAGCCTGCTGCTGTTCTCAGTCACCGCAGCTCACGCCGCAGACGGCCAGAAAATCTTCAGCCAGGGCGGGCAGAACCCCGCCGCGATGGCTTGCCTGGGGTGCCACGGCGCCGATGGCAAGGGCATGGCAGCGGCTGGGTTCCCTCGTTTGGCCGGCTTGCCTGCCGCCTACTTGAGCAAACAACTGCACGACTTCCGTGACGGCAGTCGCAAGAACCCGATCATGGAGCCCCTGGCCAAGGCCCTCAGCGATGAGGAGATCCAGGCGGTCACCACCACCCTGGCTGCCATGCCCAGCGATCCCGTCGCCGATACCCGTCGCCAGCAAATGGCCAGCGACGCTACCCAGAAGCTGGCGCTGTATGGCGACTGGAGTCGCAAACTGCCCGGCTGTGTGCAGTGCCACGGCCCGGGTGGCGTTGGCGTTGGCGAGCATTTCCCGCCCCTGGCCCATCAGCCCGCTGCTTACCTTGTGGCACAACTCAATGCCTGGCGCGACGGCAGTCGCAGCAACGACCCGAACCAGTTGATGGTGGGCGTGGCAAAAGCCATGAGCGATGAGGAAATCCAGGCGATTGCCAACTACTTCGCCACCCCTGCAAGCACGGAGGCCAAGCCATGAAACCATTGATGTTCGGGGCCCTGGCCTTGGCCCTGGGAACTGCCCACGCCGCACCGATTGCCATGGACGATCAGTCGCAGATCAAGGTGCCGGCTGCCAGCGGCGCCCCCGGGTTTGCACCGCCCGCCGAGAGCGAGTTGCCAGACAACGCCTTCGGCAAGATGGTCCGCCAGGGCCATGCCTTGTTCGTCGATACCCGGCGGATGATGCCCGACAAGGTCGGCAACGGCCTCAACTGCAGCAACTGCCACCTGGACCAGGGGCGGCTGGGCAATTCGGCACCGCTGTGGGGCGCGTACCCCATGTATCCGGCCTACCGCAAGAAAAACGACAAGGTCAACACCTTTGCCGAGCGTATCCAGGGTTGCTTCCAGTTCAGCATGAACGGCACGCCGCCGGCGGCGGACAGCCCGGAAATGACCGCCTTGTCGGTGTATGCCTACTGGCTGGCGAGCAAGGCGCCGATTGGCGTGGAAACCCCGGGCCGCGGCTATCCCGAAGTGCCCAAGCCTGCACAGGGCTATGACTTCAAGCGCGGCGAGCAGGTTTACCAGCAGCAGTGCTCGATCTGTCACGGCGCCAATGGCGAAGGGCAGAAGGTGGCCAAGGACTACGTCATGCCGCCGCTGTGGGGCAAGGACTCGTACAACTGGGGCGCCGGCATGCACCGGATCAACACCGCCGCGTCCTTCATCAAGTACAACATGCCCCTGGGCAAGCCCGGCAGCCTGAGCGACCAGCAGGCCTGGGACGTGGCGGCCTTCATCAACCGCCACGAGCGCCCGCAGGACCCGCGCCTGGTGGAAGGCTCGATCGAGAAAACCCGCCTCAAGTACCACGCCAACGACGGGGTCAACCTGTACGGGCAGAAGCTCGATGGCGTGCTGATCGGGCAGGGCACTGGCAAATAGCCCCTTGTCACCGGCATGACGCAAAGTCGTCATGCCGGTGCAATACCCCTTGGTTGCAATGACCGCATCCCAGCAAGGAGAAGCGGCCATGCGACTGTGTGTGATCGGAGCGGGTTATGTGGGGCTGGTGACGGCGGCCTGTTTTGCCGAAATGGGCAACCAGGTGGTGTGCGTGGAGCGCGACCGGCAACGGTTGGCGCGTTTGCAGCGCGGCGAATGTCCGATCCATGAGCCGGGCCTTGAAGCGCTGCTCAAGGCGCAATTGGCCAGTGGCCGGCTCGGTTTTACCGAGGCCCTGGACAAAGGCGTGGCGCAGGCCGAGGTTGCCTTTATCGCCGTGGGGACACCCAGCCAGGAGGATGGCTCGGCCGATCTCGGTCACGTGCTGGCGGTGGCCGAGGCACTGGGGCAGTTGCTGACCCGGCCATGCCTTGTGGTCAACAAGTCGACCGTGCCGGTGGGCACCTGCGAACAGGTGGCCCGGCACATCCTGCAAGGTCTCAAGACCCGCGGGCTGAACATACCGGTGAAGGTGGCGAGCAATCCGGAGTTTCTCAAGGAAGGTAGCGCCATCGACGATTTCATGCGCCCTGACCGGATCATCCTCGGTTGCGACGACCCGGACGCCGCGGCACTGTTGCAGCGCCTGTACAGCCCGTTTGTGCGCAACCATGATCGGGTACTGCTGATGAACCCAAGGGCCGCCGAGTTCAGCAAGTACGCCGCCAACGCCTTTCTGGCGACGAAAATCTCCTTTATCAACGAACTGGCCGGGCTGTGTGCACAGCTGGATGTGGACATCGAGCAGGTGCGCCGTGGCATCGGCAGCGATACGCGCATCGGCACGCACTTCATCTACGCCGGCTGCGGATATGGCGGCTCGTGTTTTCCCAAGGATGTCCGGGCCTTGCTCCACACCGCGCAATCCGTCGGCTACCGCATCGCGATCCTCGAGGCCGTGCAGGCCCGCAATGCATTGCAGAAGACTTTGCTGTTCGAGGCGCTGGTCCGGCACTTTGGCGGTTTCTTGCACGGTCGGGTGGTGGCGGTCTGGGGGCTGGCGTTCAAGCCGGGTACCGATGATCTGCGCGAAGCGCCGAGCCTGGTGTTGATCGACGCATTGCTGGCCGCTGGCGCGCGGGTCCAGGCTACCGACCCCGCGGCCCTGGAAGGTGCGGCACAGCGCAATCCCGAGGCCGTGGCCAGCGGTCGGTTGCGTTTGTCGGCCAATCCCTACGCGTGCGCCGAGGGCGCCGATGCCCTGGTGCTGGTGACCGAGTGGAAACAATACCGCCAGCCCGATTTCGTCCGCTTGCGCGGCTTGATGCGTATGCCCGTGGTCTTCGATGGGCGCAATATTTATGATCCGGGGGAACTATCTACACTAGGATTTCTCTATCATGGCATCGGCCGCCCGGTGGCAGGGCATTGTAAGGTGACTGCCGCCTGATTAGACTGCGCCGAATTTCGTACGCAAAGCCCTTGTTAAGGACGTATATGATCAAGAAATGCTTGTTCCCGGCAGCCGGTTACGGCACCCGCTTCCTGCCTGCTACCAAAGCCATGCCCAAGGAAATGCTGCCGGTGGTGAACAAGCCACTGATCCAGTACGGCGTTGAAGAAGCGCTGGAAGCTGGACTGAACGAGATTTCCATCGTTACCGGCCGCGGCAAGCGCGCCCTGGAAGACCACTTCGACATCAGCTACGAGCTGGAAAACCAGATCAAGGGCACCGACAAGGAAAAGTACCTGGTCGGTATCCGCCGCCTGCTCGACGAGTGCTCGTTCTCCTACACTCGCCAGACCGAAATGAAAGGCCTGGGCCACGCCATCCTCACTGGCCGCCCGCTGATCGGCGACGAGCCGTTCGCCGTGGTGCTGGCTGACGACCTGTGCGTCAACCTCGAAGGTGACGGCGTGCTCAAGCAGATGGTCAAGCTGTACGAGCAGTTCCGCTGCTCGATCGTCGCCATCCAGGAAGTCGATCCGCAGGAAACCAACAAGTACGGCGTGATCGCCGGCGAAATGATCCGCGACGACATCTACCGTGTGAACAGCATGGTCGAAAAACCTGCCCCTGAAGATGCGCCGTCGAACCTGGCCATCATCGGCCGCTACATCCTGACCCCGGACATCTTCAAGCTGATCGAAGAAACCGAGCCAGGCAAGGGTGGTGAAATCCAGATCACCGACGCCCTGATGAAGCAGGCCCAGAACGGCTGCGTCATGGCCTACAAGTTCAAGGGCAAGCGCTTCGACTGCGGTGGTGCAGAAGGCTACATCGACGCCACCAACTTCTGCTTCGAGAACTTCTACAAGACCGGCAAGGCCTACTGAGCCATCGGTGTTGTGTGAGAAAGCCACCTTCGGGTGGCTTTTTTGTTTACGGCCCCTGACAGGGGGTATGCTGTCGGCCTGGCAAGGAGACTGAAATGGCCCATGATTTTGATCTGTTCGTGATTGGCGCCGGTTCCGGCGGTGTGCGCGCGGCGCGTTTTGCCGCAGGTTTCGGTGCGAAGGTGGCGGTTGCCGAAAGCCGCTACCTGGGTGGCACCTGCGTCAACGTCGGCTGCGTGCCAAAAAAGCTGCTGGTGTACGGCGCCCACTTTTCCGATGACTTCGAGCAAGCGGCGGGCTTTGGCTGGTCGCTGGAAGACGCCCAGTTCGACTGGGGCCAGCTGATCGCCAACAAGAACCGCGAAATCGAGCGGCTCAATGGCATCTACCGCAACCTGCTGGTCAACAGCGGGGTGACCCTGCTCGAAGGGCACGCCAAGCTCGCCGGTGCCCATGAAGTTGAAGTCGATGGCCAGCGTTACAGCGCCAAGCACATCCTCATCGCCACGGGCGGCTGGCCGCAGATTCCCGACATTCCGGGCAAGGAGCTGGCGATCAGCTCCAACGAGGCGTTCTACCTCAAGGAGTTGCCAAAGCGTGTACTGGTCGTCGGCGGTGGCTACATTGCCGTCGAGTTCGCCGGCATCTTCCAGGGCCTGGGCGCCAAGACCTCGCTGCTGTATCGCGGCGATCTGTTCCTGCGCGGTTTTGACGGCGGCGTACGTACCCACCTCAAGGAAGAGCTGGAAAAGCGCGGCCTGGACCTGCAGTTCAACAGCGATATCCAGCGCATCGACCGCCAGGACGACGGCAGCCTCAAGGCCACTCTCAAGGATGGCCGCGAGCTGCTGGCCGACTGCGTGTTCTACGCCACCGGCCGGCGCCCGATGCTCGACAACCTGGGCCTGGAAAACACCGGGGTCGAGTTGGACCCGCGTGGTTTCATCCGCGTCGATGACCAGTACCAGACCACCGAACCGTCGATCCTGGCCATTGGCGATGTCATTGGCCGCGTGCAACTGACGCCCGTGGCCCTGGCCGAAGGCATGGCCGTGGCGCGTCGCCTGTTCAAGCCCGAGCAATACCGCCCGGTCGACTACCAGAACATCCCGACAGCGGTGTTCAGCCAGCCTCCGATCGGTACCGTGGGCCTGACCGAGGAGCAGGCGCTGGAGCAGGGGCACCAGGTGCAGATTTTCGAAAGCCGCTTCCGGCCGATGAAACTGACCCTGACCCATGTGCAGGAAAAGACCCTGATGAAGCTGGTGGTCGACGCCGATACCGACCGCGTGCTGGGTTGCCATATGGTCGGCCCCGATGCGGGCGAGATCATCCAGGGCCTGGGCATTGCGCTCAAGGCCGGGGCGACCAAGCAACAGTTCGACGAAACCATCGGCGTGCATCCGACGGCGGCCGAGGAGTTCGTTACGCTGCGTACGCCGACTCGCTAAGCGTTGCGTTTATCGCGGGGCAAGCCCGCTCCTGCAGGTTTTTGTGGGAGTGGCTTGCCCCGCGATGCTTCCAACTAATCCCTTCTATTAATACGCATCTGTTATAGCCAAAACCAATCAGCAACATCAGCTTTACCAATGAGCATTGAGCCAGTGTATTAGCTACGATTCTCCCATCAGATTTTTCAACCCCCTGAAGGAGAGTCACTCATGCCTATCATCAATAGCCAGGTAAAACCGTTCAAAGCCACTGCTTACCACCAGGGCAAGTTCGTCGAAGTGTCTGAAGCCGACCTGAAGGGCAAATGGTCTGTGGTGTTCTTCTACCCAGCCGACTTCACCTTCGTCTGCCCGACTGAACTGGGCGACCTGGCCGACAACTACGCCGAGTTCAAAGACCTGGGCGTGGAAATCTACGGCGTGTCCACCGACACCCACTTCACCCACAAAGCCTGGCACGACACCTCGGACACCATCGGCAAGATCCAGTACCCGTTGATCGGTGACCCGACCCACGTCATCTCGCGCAACTTCGACGTGCTGATCGAAGAAGCCGGTATCGCTGACCGTGGCACCTTCGTGATCAACCCTGAAGGCCAGATCAAGATCGTCGAACTGAACGACGGTGGTGTAGGCCGTGACGCCAGCGAACTGCTGCGCAAGATCAAGGCTGCCCAGTACGTTGCTGCCCACCCAGGCGAAGTGTGCCCGGCCAAGTGGAAAGAAGGCGAAGCCACTCTGGCGCCATCGCTGGACCTGGTCGGCAAGATCTAAGACCGTGAGCCAGCCGAGGGCGGTGGTCCGCCGCACCTGACGTTGTCACCGCCCCGCAAAAACGCCCGGGCGCTTTCGCCCGGGCGTTTTACTTTCTACCGTTTGAAAAAGGAATCGCCCGTATGTTGGACGCCACGCTTAAAACTCAGTTGAAAACCTACCTGGAGCGGGTCACTCAGCCGATCGAGATCGTTGCCTCCCTCGATGACGGCGCGAAATCCCGCGAATTGCGCGACCTGCTGGTGGAAATCGCCGGCCTGTCGACCCTCATTACCTTGCGCGAAGACGGCAGCGACGCCCGTCGCCCTTCGTTCTCGCTCAATCGCCCGGGAGCGGATATCAGCCTGCGCTTCGCCGGCATCCCCATGGGCCACGAGTTCACCTCGCTGGTGCTCGCCCTGCTGCAGGTCGGCGGTCATCCGTCCAAGGCCAGCGCACAAGTGATCGAGCAGATCAGCACCCTCAAGGGTGAGTTCAACTTTGAAACCTACTTCTCGCTGTCGTGCCAGAACTGCCCGGACGTGGTCCAGGCGCTGAACCTGATGGCGGTGCTCAACCCCAACGTGCGTCACGTCGCCATCGACGGTGCTCTGTTCCAGGCGGAAGTCGAATCGCGCAAGGTCATGGCCGTGCCGAGCGTCTACCTCAACGGTGAAGTCTTCGGCCAGGGGCGCATGGGCCTGGAAGAGATCCTCGCCAAGCTGGACACCAGCGCCGGTGAGCGCCAGGCCGAGAAGATCAACGCCAAGGGCGCCTTTGACGTGCTGGTGATCGGTGGTGGTCCTGCCGGCGCTGCAGCAGCAATCTATGCTGCGCGCAAAGGCATCCGTACCGGTGTCGCGGCGGAGCGCTTCGGCGGTCAGGTACTCGACACCATGGCTATCGAGAACTTCATCTCGGTGCAGGAAACCGAAGGCCCGAAACTGGCCATGGCCCTGGAAGAGCACGTCAAGCAGTACGATGTCGACATCATGAACCTGCAACGCGGTGAAGCGCTGATCCCGGCCACGGACGGTGGCTTGCATGAAGTGCGCCTGGCCAGTGGGGCCTCGCTCAAGGCCAAGACCGTCATCCTGGCCACCGGTGCCCGCTGGCGCGAAATGAACGTGCCGGGTGAAAAAGAGTACCGCAGCCGTGGCGTTGCCTACTGCCCGCATTGCGATGGCCCGTTGTTCAAGGGCAAGCGCGTGGCGGTGATCGGTGGTGGCAACTCGGGTGTAGAAGCGGCCATCGATCTTGCGGGTATCGTCGCCCAGGTGACCCTGATCGAGTTCGACAGCCAGTTGCGCGCCGATGCCGTGTTGCAACGCAAGCTGCACAGCCTGCCGAACGTCAAGGTCATCACCAGCGCCCTGACTACCGAAGTGCTGGGCGATGGCGAGCAGGTCAACGGCCTGCGCTACAAGGACCGCAACAGCGATGAGCTGCATGACATCGCGCTGGAAGGCATCTTTGTACAGATCGGCCTGCTGCCCAACACCGATTGGCTCAAGGGCACTGTCGAGTTGTCGCCGCGTGGCGAGATCATTGTCGATGCCCGTGGCCAGACCAACCTGCCGGGTGTGTTTGCCGCAGGCGACGTGACCACGGTGCCGTACAAGCAGATCGTGATTGCCGTGGGCGAGGGTGCCAAGGCTTCGCTGGCGGCCTTCGACCACCTGATCCGGACGTCGGCTCCGGCCTGACAAACGAGCGGGAGCCGGCAATGCCGGCTCCCGCTCCTACCCCATGCATGCCCGCCGATACTCTCCGGGGGTCACCCCATAGGCCTGCTTGAACTGTCGGTTCAAGTGGCTCTGATCCGAAAACCCCAACGCAAACGCCACATTGAAGGGCAGGCAATCGTTCTTCAACAGCTCGCGTGCGCGGCTCAAACGACGTTGCTTGAGCCAGGCGTGCGGCGGCAGTCCCGTGGCCTGGCGAAACACCCGGGCAAAATGAAACGGCGACAGGCTGACAGCCTGGGCCAGTTCCTGCAGCGAAGGGGGGTAGGCCAGGCGACTGTCCATCAGTTCTTTGGCGCGGGCCACCGCGCACGGTTCATTGCCCGGCGCGCGAGGGCTGACCACGTGGGCATGACGCTGCAGCAGCAACAACACCGCCTCGCGCCAGGCAGTCTGTTGTTCCAGTGCGCTGGCACCATGTTCGGCAGAGCTGTGCAGCCAACTGAATGCCTTGGCCAGTTGCGGGTCGTGCAGCACGCTGGCCTGAAAGCTGGGCAGGCCGTCGCGCTTGAGTTCCAGCTCGTCGAGCACGCCGGTGATGCGCTCGCTGTCGGGGTAGAAGCCGCGATAGCGCCAGCCCTGTTCATGGGCCTTGGCCCCGGTGTGCAACTCGTCTGGATTGATCAGCACCATACTGCCCACCGGCGCCAGGTGCTCGCTGCCCCGGTGCCAGAAGCGCTGGGCACCGGACTCGATGATGGTGATGACATAGCCTTCATGCACATGGGGTGCGAAGCGCTGCTGGATGTAGCGGGCGTGCAACAGCTCGATATCGCCCAGGGCGGGGGCTTGCCAGAAGCGGGTCTGTTCTTGGGCTGCTGCGTTCATGGACTGCCGTTCAACCACCAGCGAAAGACAAAGAAGAAAGCCATGCTCACCAGCATGCTGATCAAGGTGCTGCGGGTCAACAGCACCAGCACTACTGCCACCACCGAGCCGAGCAGGTAGGGATTGGCCAGGCTCAAGTCGAGCTGGTGGCCCGGCAGGAAAATGATCGGTCCGCATATTGCCGTGAGCATGCCCGGTACGGCAAAGCCCAGGAACTGTCGCGCATTGGAACTCAGGCGCAGGGGCAGGCGCGGTTCGAGAAAGGCATAGCGGTTGAGGAACACCAGCAGGCCCATTCCGATAATCAAGGCAAAGATCATGCGCGTGCTCCGCTGAATTTCTGGCAGATGAAGCCTGCACTCATGCCCAGCAGTCCGGCGGCCACCAGGCCGGTTTCCCAGTGCCAGGCACTGAACAGCACCGAGCTGAACAACGACACCGCCACGCACACCACGGTGGGCAGGTTGCGTACCAGGGGGGCAATGAGGGCGACGAAGGTGGCGACGATGGAGAAGTCCAGGCCCAGTTGGTCCAGGTGCGGAATGTTCTGGCCCAGGATGATTCCGGCCAGGGTGAACAGGTTCCAGGCAATGTAGAACGTCAGGCCCACCCCCAGGGCGTACCAGCGGTTGAACTGCTGCTGGTCGTACTGGCTGGTCAGGGCAAAGAACTCATCGGTGAGCAGAAAGCCCAGGCCCAGCCGCCAGCGGGTTGGCAGCCCCGACAGGACAGGGCGCATCGACAGCCCGTAGAGCAGGTGCTGGGAGGTGAGCAGCAGGGTGGTCAACAGAATCGAGAACAGGTTGGCCCCACCCTTGATCATGCCGATCGCTACCAGTTGTGCAGCACCGGCAAAGACGATCGCCGACAGACCCTGGCCCTCCCACGGGCTGAGGTTGGCTTCGATGGCCATCGATCCGGCCAGCAGCCCCCAGGGGGCGACGGCAAGGGACAACGGCAGGATGGCGATGGCGCCTTGGATAAACGCCTGGCGTGCGAAGGGTGGAGTCGACATGTAAATCTGCGGCAGCTGAACAAGGACGTACAGAATGCCAGAGCGCGGAGCGGGTGACTTGAACGATCTTGCTGTGTGCGGTCACCCATTGCTGGGGCGGGGCGTCAGTGTTGAAGGCTCAACAGCCGCTGTTGGGCGGCAAAGCAACCGTTGAGGTCTACGGCTTTTTGCCAATAGGCCTGGCGCTGGTCCGGCTTGATGTTGCCCTGCAAGCGATAGATTTCGGCCTGGTAGTCGCGCTGGCGACCCCATTGCAGCGCCAGGCCCTGGGGCTGCTGGCGGTTGCACTGCAGGCGTTCGGCCGGCTGCGGATAGTAGGCGGCGTAGCGGGCGGCCAGGGTGGGGATTTTTTCCAGATCCTTGGCAAATGCGGCGCTGTGGCTGTACTCGGTACACCAGGTCTCGATCCCCAGGGCGGCCGGGGCAAAACCCTGGGCAAGGCTGTCTTGCAGCAGCGGGCAGGCAGCGGCAGGGATTTCATCGGCAGGCAGGTAGGTCATGTAGTAGAGCGCCAGGCGGTAGCGGGCCACCGGATGCTCGCGCTCGACGGCTTTTTTCAGCAGGCTCACCGCCGGCGCCAGGGTGCGACCCAAGGCCTGGCCTTGTTGGGCCAGGTCCTGGTCGGTGGTGCTGGTCTTGAGGCTGAAACCGCTGCTCTGTGCCTCGGCCTGTTCCAGGAAGGTCAGGGCCTGGCGGTACAAGAGGTCGGCATGGGGATCGATGGGCGCATCGTCAGCCAGGGCGCAGGCAGGGGCCATCACAAGGATCAGGCTGCGCAGTACCTGCGCGCGTATCACGTTGAGGCCTTTGTGAAGCAGGGGCTGGCGGCTGTGCATGAATAATTCGGTACGGCTGTGAAGTTCAGGGTTCAATCCGACTGTCCATAGTGTGGTTCGAAGGGGCCTGGGTGTTCGGCGTTCATTCTAACCGTACCAGGACCGCAGACCAAACCCACGGCGGATCAGGAGCGGAGCGCTTCGAGATTGTAGAACAGCCCCACCACGGCGATCACCAGCAGCAACCCACCGCTGGTCAGGCGGATCAGCCGTTGATGACCGGGGGACACGAGCTTGTGGGTCATGAAGATATAAAGGCCCAGTATCGCCAGATCGATCATCACCCACACAAGGGAAAGTAGTAACAGGCTGTGACCTACATGAGTGCTCACCTGAATGAACTGTGGGAAAAAGGCTACAAAGAACAGGATGTCCTTCGGGTTTGACAGGCCTACCGCAAACCCTTGCCACCAGCCGCCCGAAGCGGCACTGGCCGCGGGCTGGGCGTCGTCCTGCCCGGCCTGGCGCAGGCTGCCAATGGCCAGGTAGGCGATGAACAGGCAGCCGACCAGACTCAAGGCCGCAAGCCAGCGTGGGTCGATCACCACGCTGGTGAGAATCACCCCGGCCGCCACGGCGATCAGCACCAACGAGGCTCCATTGGTGCCCAGGGCCGTGGCCACGGCCTGGCGCCGGCCGGCGCGGGCGGCGGTGTCGACAACCAGAGCCACCACGGGGCCCGGGGTGGCAATCAACAACAGGACGGTCAGGGCATAGGACAGCAGCAGGGCGGTGTTCATCGGCAGGCTCGGAGAGTGAGGTATACCGGTATTCTCGAGAGCAGCCTTGCCCTTGTAAAACGCCTGTTACTATGGCCTTCTATTAGTTTTACTAATGCTCGATATCGACTATGTCTGAACGCATTCCCGCCCTCCAGGCGCTGAGGGCTTTCGAGGTGGCTGCCCGCTACGGCTCGTTCACCCGCGCCGCCCAGGAGCTGGCACTCACCCAAGGTGCTGTCAGCCACCACATCAAGACCCTCGAAAGCCTTTACGAGTGCGCCCTGTTCGAGCGTCGCGGGCCCCGCTTGACGCTGACCGAGCCCGGGCGGCTGCTGGCCCAGGAACTCAAGGTCGGGTTCAAGATCATCGAGAACGCCTGCGGCCTGCTGAAAAAGGACCGCAACGGCATTCGCCTGAAGGCGCCCTCGACCCTCACGGTGCGCTGGTTGCTCAAAGTGCTCGATCAGCTCCGCGAGCAAATGCCGCACAGCCGGGTGCAGCTGTCGAGCGTATGGATGGATGTCGATCGCGTCGACTTCTACAGCGAACCATTCGATGCCGCGATCCTGCTGGGCGATGGACGTTTCGCCGCCGATGTCGACTACCTCAAGTTGTTCGATGAATGGCTGGTACCGGTGTGCAGCCCGGGCCACAGCGCTGCCAAGGCGGTCGCATTGTCCGAGTTGGACCCCGTTCACCTGCTGCACCCTTCACCCGACCGCCGCGACTGGCGGCGCTGGCTCACTCGCTTGGGGGCCCTGCAGGTAGCCATCGATTGCGGACAGGTGTTCGACACCCTTGACCAGGGCATGTCTGCTGCCCAGCAGGGCGCAGGCATTGCGGTGGTGGACCTGCTGCTGGTCCGCAACGAGCTCGAAAGCGGTCGGCTGGTCACGCCTTTTCCCAAGGCGGTGGCGACCGGCGAGGGCTATTACCTGACCTGGCTCAGGTCCAGCCCTCAGGCCAGGCGGGTGCAGGCCCTGGGCGAATCGCTGCTCGCCCGGGCACCGCAGCTGCCCTTGCAGGGCTTCGACTATTTGTATGACTAATAGTGGGCGCGGGCACTGTCGGCGAACACCCGCTCGCTCATGAAGTCAATGAACACCCGCAAGCGCGACGGCATCTGCCGCCCCGATGGCCACAACAGGTAGAAACTGCCGCGTCGCTCCAGGTAGTCATCCAATACCGTGACCAGCTCACCCCTGGCCAACTGCTGGCGCACAGTGAAATCCGGCAAGCAGGTGATGCCGCGATCACGCATGGCAAAGCACACGCGGGTCTCGACATGGTTGCAGACCATCGACACCGGGATGTCGTAGTCGCGCCCGGGCTGTTCGCTGCGTAGCGGCCAGCGTTCGAGCTTGCCGTTGCTGGGGAAGCGATAGTGCAGGCAGGTATGCCGGGCCAGGTCGTCAGGGTGACGGGGCGTGCCGCAGCGTTGGAAGTAACCCGGGGAGCCCACCAGCAGGTGGTGGAAATGGCCGAGGAATTTTGCGTTGAGGCGCGAGTCCGACGGCGTCCCGCCGCGCATCACCACATCGAAGCCTTCACCGACGATGTCCACCATCCGGTCGCTGAAGTCCAGGTCCAGCTCGACCTGCGGGTACAGCGCCATGAATTCGCTCAAGGCCGGCATCACCAGCGCGGTGACCTGGGGCAGGCTGACGCGCAGGCGCCCGCGTGGGGTTTCAGTCGATTGCGACAGTTCGAGTTCGGTGGCCTCGATCTCGGCCAGGATGCGCCGGCTGCGCTCCAGGAATACCGTCCCTTCGGCCGTGAGGGTGATGCTGCGGGTGCTGCGGTGGAACAGCCGCACACCCAGGCGGGCTTCCAGGCGCGCTACCCGTTTGCCAATGGCCGACGCACTGACCCCCAGCGACTGCGCGGCAGCGACAAAGCTGCCGGTCTCGGCAACGCGCACAAACACCACAAAGCCGTTGAGGCTATCCACGTGTATCTCCTATTGCGGACATCAGTGTCCTGGATGTGCGGAATAGTACCCGTCTTTTTCCGCAGTGGTCGCTGCCGGTAAGGTTGCCCTGTCTTTCAAACAGGAGTTTCACCATGACTCAGATGAGTTGCAGCGCCGATGCCCGGGCGACCAGCGAGGCGCTCGAGCAGCCGCTTCCGCTCAGTGGTCTGCTGGCCCTGGCGATGACCGGCTTCATCGCCATTCTCAGCGAGACCTTGCCGGCCGGTCTGCTCGGCCAGATCTCGGCAGGCATGCATATCAGCGAAGCGATGGCCGGGCAACTGGTGACCGTGTATGCCCTGGGCTCGGTGCTCACGGCCATCCCGCTGGTGACCATGACCCAGGGCTGGCGGCGGCGCCCGGTGTTGCTGCTGGCCATCGTCGGCTTTTTGCTGTTCAACACACTGACAGCCGTGTCGCAATCGTACCTGTTGACCCTGGTCGCGCGCTTCATGACCGGGGTGGCCGCCGGCCTCGCCTGGGGGGTGATCGCCGGGCATGCGCGGCGCATGGTCAGTCCGGCCCAGCAGGGCCGGGCCATGGCGGTAGCGATGATCGGTGCGCCGGTCGCGTTGTCACTCGGGGTGCCGGCCGGTACCTGGCTGGGGGAGCTGATCGGCTGGCGGGCAACCTTTGGGTGGGTTTCGGCGTCGTCCGTGGCGCTGATCGTCTGGGTGCTGTGCACGGTGCCGGATTTCGAGGGGCACAAGCCGGGCCAGCGCCCCGGTATCGGCCAGGTGCTGCGTACGCCCGGGGTGCTGGCGGTGCTGCTGGTGATCCTCGCGTGGGTGCTGGCGCACAACGTGCTGTACACCTACATCGTGCCGTACCTGACGGCTGCCGGGATGGCGGCCAGTACCGGCTGGGTGCTGCTGACCTTTGGCCTTGCGGCCCTGGCGGGCATTGCCCTAGTTGGAACCTGGATCGACCGGCACTTGCGCAGCATGGTGGTACTCAGCCTTGTCGGGTTTGCCGCCGTGGCGCTGGTGATGGGCTTCAGCGGCCAGTCGCCAACCCTGGTGTTCCTCAGTGTCGCGCTGTGGGGGCTGACGTATGGCGGCGCACCAACCCTGCTGCAGACCGCCAGCGCCGACGCTGCCGGGGAGGGCGCCGATGTGGCCCAGTCGATGATCGTTACCGTGTGGAACCTGGCGATTGCCGCCGGAGGCCTGCTGGGCGGTGTGCTACTGACCCAGTGGGGCGTCGGCAGCTTTACCTGGGTGTTGCTCGTCTTGACAGGCGCCGCGCTGCTGATTGCCACGCGCGCCCGACGCCACGGCTTTACCCCGGGCAGCCGGGTACCCGGCTAAGGTAGAATCGCCAGCTATCCAGTGGTATCGAGGTTGCAGCGGTGGAGTTACAGCAGGGATTTGTCCTGACCCGGCATTGGCGCGACACGCCGGCAGGCACCTGCGTGGAGTTCTGGCTGGCCACCGACCAGGGCCCACGGCGCGTGCGCTTGCCGATGCAGACATCGGTGGCCTTCATACCCGAAGCCCATGAGGCGCAGGCACAGGCGGTACTGCGCGGTGAGCGCGATGTGAGCTTGCGCCCGCTGGGCCTTCGCGACTTCGAACAGCGTCCGGTGCTGGGCCTCTACTGCCGCCAGCACCGCCAGTTGATCCAACTGGAAAAGCGCCTGCGCGCGGCCGGGGTGCAAGTCTACGAGGCCGACATCCGTCCGCCGGAGCGCTACCTGATGGAGCGCTTCATCACAGCGCCAGCCAGCTTCGGCGGCACGCCAGATGAGCACGGCGTGCTCCACGATGCCCAGCTCAAGCCCGCTCCCGACTACCGCCCGGCACTGAAGCTGGTGTCGCTGGACATCGAAACCACCGAACGTGGCGAGCTCTACTCCATTGCCCTCGAAGGTTGCGGCCAGCGCCAGGTGTACATGCTTGGGCCGGCCAATGGCGACCCTCGGGGCATCGATTTTGACCTTGAGTACTGCGACAGCCGCGGCCAGTTGCTCGAACGCCTGAACCACTGGCTGGCGGTGCATGATCCTGATGCGATCATCGGTTGGAACCTGGTGCAGTTCGACCTGCGCGTGCTGCACGCTCATGCCCAGCAATTGCAGGTGCCGCTGCGCCTGGGGCGCGAGGGCGAGGTGATGGAATGGCGCGAGCACGGCAGCCGCGCGCACTTTTTCGCCGGGGCCCCGGGGCGCCTGATCATCGACGGGATCGAGGCGCTGCGCTCGGCGACCTGGAGTTTTCCTTCGTTCAGCCTGGAGAACGTTGCCCAGACCTTGCTTGGCGAGGGCAAGGCCATCGACACACCCTACCAGCGCATGGATGAAATCAACCGCATGTTCGCCGAGGACAAGCCGGCCCTGGCCCGCTACAACCTCAAGGACTGTGAGTTGGTCACCCGCATCTTCGCCAGGACCGAACTGCTCACGTTCCTGCTCGAACGTGCCACGGTCACCGGCTTGCCGGCGGACCGTAGTGGCGGTTCGGTGGCTGCGTTCTGCCATTTGTACATACCCTTGATGCACCGCCAGGGCTTTGTCGCGCCCAACCAGGGCGAGCGACCGGAGGAAGCCAGCCCCGGCGGATTCGTCATGGATTCGCGGCCCGGGTTGTACGAGTCGGTGCTGGTGCTCGACTACAAGAGCCTGTACCCCTCCATCATTCGCACCTTCCTGATCGACCCGATGGGGTTGGTAGAAGGTTTGCGCGCGCCGGATGACCAACACTCGGTGCCAGGGTTTCGCGGCGCACGCTTCTCGCGTACCCGGCATTGCCTGCCGGCGATCGTCGAGCGGGTCTGGCAGGGCCGCGAAACGGCCAAGCGCGAGCACAATGCGCCGTTGTCCCAGGCCTTGAAGATCATCATGAATGCCTTTTATGGCGTGCTGGGTTCCAGTGGTTGTCGCTTCTTCGACCCGCGCCTGGCGTCGTCGATCACGATGCGTGGCCATGAAATCATGCGCCGCACCCGCGAGCTGATCGAGGCCCAGGGGTACAGCGTGATCTATGGCGACACCGACTCGACCTTCGTCTGGCTCAAGCGCGCCCATGACGAGGCCGACGCCGATGCCATCGGCCGGCGCCTGGTGCAGCAGGTCAACCAGTGGTGGAGTGATCACCTGCGTGATACCTACGGCCTGGCCAGCGCCCTGGAGCTGCAATACGAGACCCACTACAAGCGTTTTCTGATGCCCACCATTCGCGGCGCGGAGGAGGGCAGCAAGAAACGCTACGCCGGGCTGGTGCAACGCGACGACGGGCACGAGGAGATGATCTACAAGGGCCTGGAAAGCGTGCGCACCGACTGGTCGCCGCTGGCCCGCCAGTTCCAGCAGGAACTGTACGAGCGCATCTTCCGCCGCCAACCCTATCAGGCGTACGTGCGCGAATACGTGCGCAAGACCCTGGCCGGCGAGCACGACGAGCTGTTGATCTACCGCAAGCGCTTGCGCAGGCCCCTGGCCGATTACCAGCGCAACGTACCGCCTCATGTACGTGCGGCGCGCATGGCCGATGAATTCAACCAGCGCCAGGGGCGGCCGCGCCAGTACCAGAACGGTGGGTGGATCAGCTACGTAATCACCGTGGCGGGCCCTGAGCCGCTGGAAACCCGGCACTCGGTCATCGACTACGACCATTACCTGACCCGCCAGTTGCAGCCGGTGGCCGATGCCATCCTGCCGTTCGTGCAGGATGATTTCTCGGCCCTGATCGACCGGCAGATGGGCCTGTTCTGAATCGCGGGAACAACCGTCTTGATCCGCCGGCTTCTAAACGCCCCTTATCAATCCTAGCGCGAGCATCAACCAGGCCGCTGCCGCCAGGGCGGTGACGGTGCGCACATGGTTCCAGCGGTTCCAGCCCGGCACATAGCGGTGCCAGGCCGCAGCGGCCTCGGCGCTGGCCGGATCGAGCCTGGCCAGGGCTTGGTTCTTCGGCACGTTGAACAGCATCGTCACCACCACATTGCCGGCCAGGTACAACCCGCTGCCGATGGCCATGCACAGGCTGCCCGGCAGCGGCCAGCGCTGGTAGGCCCAGACCAACAACCCCACGCTGGTCAGCGCGGTGCCGAAGAACAAGGCCAGGAACAGCCGGTTGAGCACCACCTGGTTAATCGACTGCATGGCTGTCACCGCGCTTTGTTCGGGGATGCGCTCCAGGGCTTTCATCACGAAGTTGGAGAAGGCGAAGAACAACCCGCCCATCAAGCCACAGCCCAGGGCGGTGGCGAGGATCAGCAGCAACAGCAGGGTTTCGACAAGGCTCATGGTCCAATCCTTCGGCAGCGGGGTGACAGGCGTGGCCGATAGCTTCAGCTATCCTCAGATTCAGATGTCAGCCGTCTCTGGACGAGGCGAAGGTCCTACCTGGAAACCGGAAGTTACCTTTAGCCTGCCCACGGAATTCGTCCTGTAGTTTAGGCTCGCACCTCGGATCTTTCGACGCGATCTGTAGTCTTTGATGCATGGAATTTGAAGGAGATGCGCATGCTCGTCCGGTCACTGACCCTCGCCACCTTGCTGGCAATTGCCGGCCCCGTCCTCGCCGACGACGCCCCCCTGACCCAGGACCTGTACAAGTCCCGCCCCTTGATAGTGATCGCGCCCAGCACCGCCGACCCGACCCTGCGCGGCCTGAACGAGGCCCTCAAGGATCCGGCCACCAAGAAAGCCTTCGATGAACGCAACCTGGTGCTCTACAGCGTTGCCGGCATGGTCGGCAAGCGCGACGACAAGAACCTTGAGCAACAGACCACCATGGCGCTGATTCGCGAGCTCAAGCTGGGGGCGCGCACCGGTACCCAGGTGATCCTGGTGGGCAAGGATGGCGAGAAGCATGTGATCGAGCACGATGGTTCGGTAGAACCCGAGTCGATCTTCAAGGCCGTGGACGAATTGCCTGCGGCCGAGAAGGCAGTGACCCCACCGAGCGTCGCGGCTCCGGTGGCCGAAACCAAGCCCGGCAAGGACGGCAAGCCCGCCAAGCCGGCCAAACCTGCCAAGCCGGCGGCGCCGCCCAAGCCGCTGGAAGACTGATGATCAGCTACCGGTCCTGACCTTGCTCCACACCCGGGTGCGTATCCGTTCGAGCTTCAGTGGCAGAGGTTCGAGCGGGAACAGGGTGTCGAGTACCGCCTGGGGCGGATAGACGGTGGGGTTGTCGCGGATCCTGGCCTCGACCCGTTCGGTGGCATCCTTGTTGGCATTCGGGTAGCCCAGGTAGTTGGTCGAATCGGCGATCACCTCGGGCGCCAGCATGTAGTTGATGAACGCCAGCCCCTGTTGCGGGTTGGGCGCCTCCTTGAGCAGCACCATGTTCTCCAGCCACAACGGCGCACCCTCGCGCGGAATGCTGTAGCGGATCTGCCGGCCGTTACCGGCGTTCTCGGCATTGAGCCGGGCCTCGTACACCCCGCCCGACCACCCCAGCACTACGCAGACGTTGCCGTTGGCCAGGTCCGAGATGAACCGCGACGAATCGAAATAGCGGATGTGCGGGCGCAGCTTGAGCAGCAGTGCTTCGGCCTTGCGGTAGTCGTCGGGGTCCTTGCTGTTGTAGGGCAGGCCCAGGTAGTGCAGGGCAATGGGGATGATCTCGTTGGGGGCATCGAGCATGGCCACTCCGCATTCGCTCAGCTTGGCCAGGTTGGCTTCATCGAAGATCAGGTTCCAGGAGTCCACCGGCGCGTGATCGCCAAGCAGGGCCTTGACCTTGTCCTGGTCGTAGCCGATGCCGGTGGTACCCCACATGTAGGGCGCGGCATAGCGATTGCCGGGGTCGTTGCTTTGCAGCTTGGCGAGGATCTGCGGGTCCAGGTGGGGAAAGTTGGGCAGCTTGCTGCGGTCCAGTTCCGCCAGCACCCCGGCCTTGATCAGGTTGGGCAGCAGGTCGCCGCTGGCGAACACCACGTCATAGCCACTGCGTCCGGCCATCAGCTTGCTCTGCATCACGTCGCTGTTGTCGAACACGTCATACACCGGGGCAATGCCCGATGCCTGCTGGAACTGCCTGGTGGTGTCGGGGGCGATGTAGTCGTACCAGTTGTAGATATGCACGCTGGGGGTTGCGGCTTCGCCGGCCTGGATGCCCGCGCTGCAGAGCAGGGCGGCCAGGGCCAGGGACAGGCTGTGGATCGGCTTCATGGGGCACTCCTGGGTTCTTGTTGTTGTGGGGCCGTGCTAGGGAATCAACAGCTCGCGGCGACCGTCGTCGTGCTCGACGCAGGTACCTGGCAAGTGCAGGCGCCGATCCTTGAGGTAGTCATAGTCGCGGCGGGCAAGCGCCAGCTGGTTCAGGTCCAGCGTTACCTGTTGGCGGCAAGGCTTGCGTCCGGCTTCGAATACCACTCGGCCGAACGGATCGACCAGCGCGCTGCCGCCCGCGAATACCAGGCCACCGTCACCCTCGCCAACCCGGTTGACCATCACCGCAAAGGCCTGGTTTTCCTGGGCACGGGCCATGATGGCGGTGCGGTGCACCGGGCCATAGGGGTCCATGTTGCCGTTGCTGACGATGATCAGGTCGACGCCCAGTTGCGCCAGGGCCCGGCTGTTTTCCGGCAGCTCGATGTCGTAGCAGATCAACAGGCCGACGCGCAGGCCTTTCCAGGTCGTGGTGGCGTAGCGATCACCGGGTTGGAACAGGCCGCGTTCGGAGGGCCAGAGGTGAGTCTTGCGGTAGGTCAGGGCAATGCCTTCGGCGGTGATCAGCAGCGAGGTGTTGTAGAACCGGTCGCCGGCGCGCTCGGCAAGACCGACCACCGCTGCCACACCCCGCTCGCGTACGGCCCGCTGCACCGCAGCAAGGCTGGGTCCATCGAGCGGTTCGGCAACCAGGGGCAGCTGTTCGGCGCTGGCAAACCCCATGAGCTGGGTTTCCGGGAACACCAGCAGGTCGGTGTCCGCGGCACAGGTGGCGATGGCGTCCAGGGTGCGTTGCAGGTTGTAGGCGGTGTCGCCGTCGCGGCCATCCAGTTGTATGAGTTCGATCTTCATCGCGGTTCCTTGTCCAGGGCTGGAACCGAGTATGCGCGGCCCGGGACGGGCCGCACATCACAGCGATGGAGTAACCCTCAGTGGGTAATGGCGCGGCTCAGGCCAGGGGCGTCCAGCAACCCTGATCCTGGTCGGAGCGCACACAGGCGTCGATGAACGCCATGCCGCGCAAGCCGTCTTGAGCCGTCGGACACAGGTTTGCCAGGGGGGCGCTGGGGCGCTGCTGGCGACGGGCCCTGATCAGTTCGGCAGCGTCGCTGTAGATATTGGCGAAGGCCTCGAGCAAGCCTTCCGGCTGTCCGGCCTTGATCCGCGTGGCCTGCTTTGCCGCGTCGCTGAGCCAGGCTTCGCCACGGCGCAGCACTTGATGGGGCTGATCCTGATGGCGCAACTCCAGGCGCTCCGGATCTTCCTGGTGCCAGTACAGCGAACCGGTCGAGCCGAATACCCGGATCTGCAATCCATGACGGTGGCCTGCCGCCACAAAACTTGCCCAGAGCATCCCGCGGGCGCCACCGCTCAGGCGCAACTTGACGTGGGCGTTGTCGTCCGAGCGCCGTCCCGGCACCAGGGTGCTGAGTTCGGCCGAGACTTCGCTGATTTCCTGGCCGGTGACGAAGCGCAGCAACTGGTGGGCATGCACGCCTACATCGGCGAGCACCGACGAGGTACCGGCCTGGGTCGGGTCGGTACGCCAGGCCAGGCTCTTGACCCCTTGCTGCTCCAGCGGGTGGGTGCCGAAGGCACTGGCGTGCTCGACCTGCACCAGGCGCACCTCGCCAATGGCGCCGCGGGCGATCAGCTCCCGGGCTTCGCGGATCATCGGGTAGCCACTGTAGTTGTGGGTAAGCAACTGTAGCGCCGGGCCCTGGCGAACCCGCTCGACCAGTGCCCTGGCTTCATCCAGGCTGGTGGCCAGGGGCTTGTCGCAGATCACGTCGATGCCCTGTTCGAGAAAGGCCAGGCTCGCCGGTACATGCACGGCATTGGGCGCCATGATCGCGACGGCCTGGATACCGTCGGCGCGCTCGGCTTCGGCCTGGGCCATCTGTGCAAAGTCGGTGTAGGTCCGTTGCGGGTCTACGCCGTAGGCCTGAGCGGCGGCCAGGTTGCGCTGCGGGTCGCGGGCAAACACCCCGGCGACCAGCTCGAAATGGCCGTCCAGGTGGGCAGCGTAGCGGTGGGTGGCGCCGATCGACGACTCCAGGCCACCGCCGACAAAACCCAGGCGCAGCCGTTGGTTGGGGTTGGCGAGTGTCTTCATGCATCACCTGCGTGTTGTGCGCGTCGTTCGCGGGCGAAATGGTCGATGGCCAGTACATAGCCGTGGGTGCCGAATCCGGCCAGCACCGCCTTGGCCACCAGGGAAACGTAGGAGTGGTGGCGGAAGGCTTCGCGGCGGTGCACGTTGGAGATATGCACCTCGATCACCGGAACTTCGGCAGCGATCAGGGCGTCGTGGATGGCTACCGAGGTGTGGGTCCAGGCACCGGGGTTGATGACGATGCCGGCCACCCGGCCACGAGCCTGGTGGATCCAGTCGATCATCTGGCCTTCATGGTTGGTCTGGTGGAATTCCACGGCCAGGTCCTGGCGGCTGGCCGCCTGTTGGCACAGGGCCTGGACATCGGCCAGGGTTTCCCGGCCGTAGACCTCGGGTTGGCGCAGGCCGAGCATGTTCAGGTTGGGGCCGTTGAGCACGAGCAGGGTGGTCATGGGTGCAGGTTTCCGGTCAGTGAGGTGGCGCGCAGGGCGTCGTAGGTGGGTTTGTCCAGGGCGACGGCATCCGTGCGGCCGAGCTGGTCCAAGGGGGTGCGGTAGGTTTCCGGGGCGCTCCAGGCGGCGATGGCCGAGATCGCGGTGACCGCGCAGGTGATGCCGCCGATCAGCAGCGGTACGTTGTCCGAGCCTGGCGGGGCGACAGCGGTGAACAGGGCCGGGAGCAGGGCGGTGAACATGTAGCCGACGTTCTGGGCGATGGCCATGGCCGATACCCGGTAGTGGGTCTGGAACTGCTCGGGGAAGAAGCTTGGAAAGATGGCGTTGTAGCCCTGGTAGATCATCCCCCACATCAGCAGCGAGGCGGCGAAGGCCAGCGGCAGGTTGTGCAGGCTGATCGCGTACAGGTACAGGAACGACATCAGCCCGCAGCCCAGCGCGCTGCCAATGATCAGGGGCCGGCGTCCGACGCGGTCCGAAAGGTTGCCGACAAAGGGAATCACCAGCACCGCGACGATATTGCCGACCACCGGAATCCACAGGTACACGCTCTTGTCGAAACCCACCCCGTAGGCTGGCTGCACCGCATAGGCGGCGCCGAACACTGTGGTCACCACCGGGATCACGTTCATCAGCGACACTCCCAGCACCACCAGCATGCCGCGCCAGCTGTACTTGAACGCGTCGCGGATCGGCGAGCGCTGGCGAACCTGCGTGTTGACCTTGTGGGTGAACGCCTGCGGCTCTTCCACCTCACGGCGGATGATAAAGGCGGCGATCAGCACGGCGGCGCTGAGCAGGAACGGAATCCGCCAGCCCCAGCTGTTGAAGGCCTCCTCGGGCATGAAGTACGCCAGGGGCAGAAAGATCGCCGCTGCCAGTACCTGGCCCGCCTGTACCCCTTGCAGGGTAAAGCTGGCAAAGAAGCCGCGTCGCCCGGGCGGGGCATGTTCAAGGATCATCGAGCTGGCCCCGGCGATCTCCCCGGCCACGGCAAAGCCCTGGATCAGGCGCAGCACCACCAGCAGCGCAGGGGCCCAATAGCCGATCTGGTTGTAGGTGGGCAGCAGGCCGACCGCGACCGTGGCCAGGCCCATGAGGAACATGCACAGTAGCAGCACGTTCTTGCGCCCGCGGGTGTCGCCCCAGTGGCCGAGGAAGAACGCTCCCACCGGGCGTGCCAGGTAACCCACGCCGTAGGTGGCAAGCGAGGCGATGATCGCCACGCTGGGGTCGCTGGACGGGAAAAAGATCTGAGGGAAGATCAGCGCCGCGGCCTGGACTGAGATAAAAAAGTCGTAGTACTCCAGGGCCGAACCGACCCAGCCACTGGCCGTGGCTTTTTTTGTTTGCTGCGTAGCGTGCAGCCCCTCGGCATGGTTGGCCATTGGGTGTCTCCGTTTGTTGTTGTTATGGAGGTACGGCGGGTTACAGCGATTCGGTGTGTACGGTCTGGCCGCTGCGGGCGGCCTGGGCGATGGCATCGACAATCTGCAGGTTGCGCAGGCCGTCGCGCACGGTCACCAGCGGTTGGGCTTCGCCGCGTATCACCTGGCAGAAGTGCGCCAGTTGGCGTTGCAGCGGGTCGGCTTGATCCTGCGAGGCGATGGCGGTGCTGAAGGGCTTCCACCAGGAGCGGTCTTCGTCGCGCTCGTAGTACTTCAGGCGCATGGTCGGGATCGACAGCGAACCCCGGGTGCCGGCGATCACGTAGCAGTCTTCGTCCGCGTAGCTGGGGTAGTCGAGGTTCTCCCGGGCGGTCTGTTCCCAACTGCGGGCGCAGGCGGCGGTGTCCGAAAGCATGAAGGTGCCCAGGGCACCGCTGGCGAAGCGCAGGCTGATGGCCACGCTGTCTTCCACCGCAAAGCCGCGTGTGGCGCTGGAGGCCTGGGCCTGCACGGCGACGATTTCACCGCACAACGAACGCAGGTTGCCGATCTCGTGGATCATGTTGATCAGCACCGGTCCGCCACCGGCTGCGCGGCGCCAGGGGGCGGCATCGAAGTAATCGTCGGGCTTGTAGAACAGGGCGCTGCCCATCACTGCCACCAGGTTGCCGAGCACGCCTTCGGCGATCACCTCGCGGGCCTTGTCGAGAATGGCGCTGTGGGCGCGATGGTGCCCCACCAGCAGCCGTGCGCCGTGTTGCTCGGCAATGGCCAGCAGGTGCTTGCCTTCGGCCAGGCTATGGGCCACCGGCTTTTCGATCAGCGCGGCCACACCCTGCTCGACGCAGGCGAGGGCGCCCTGTACATGCAGTTGATTGGGGGTGGCGAGGATGACCCCGTCGGGGCGCTGCGCGGCGAACAGTTGCTCCAGCGAGGCATACAGCGGCACCCCGGCGGCCTGGGCCAGCGCTGCAGCGGCCGGCGCCGGATCGACCAGCGCGCAGAGTTGGCAGGCGCTGCTGGCCTGGATCAGTTCGATGTGACGACGGCCGATCAGGCCGGCACCGGCGACGGCGATGCGTTGGAGGGTCATGGCGCTCTCATTGTTCTTGTGGTGGGCAAGGCTGACCGCGACGGCGGTTTTGTGAGAGGCTAATAAAAAACGCTGGGGAGATAATCGGCCTGAATGAAGAATCAGAATGCGCTATTAGCGAATAATGATCCGCTGCTGCGTGACCTGCAGTTGTTCTGTGAGGTGGCCCGGCGTTCGAGCTTCATTGCCGCCGCCACCGAGATAGGGCTGTCGCCGGCTCATGTCAGCAAGCGTATCGCCACCCTGGAGACGCTGCTGGGGGTGAAGCTGTTCAACCGAACCACGCGGCGGGTGAACATCACCAGCGATGGCGAGGCGGCTTTCATCTGGGCGCAGAAGATTCTCGAGAACGTCGAGTCGATGCTCGAAGCGTTGTCCGGGGCGCACAGCGAGCCGCGTGGCACCTTGCGTATCAGCACCAGCCTGCGCCTGGGGCGCGAGCATGTTGCGCCGATTCTGTCGTTGCTGCGCAAGCGTCATCCGAACCTGGATGTCTGGCTGGAGCTGATGGACCGCCGGGTGGACCTGATCGGGGAGAACTTCGACATCGACATTCGCGTGGGTGAAGTGCAGGAAAAGCACCTGATTGCCCACCGCATCGCCGAGAACAAGCGGGTGCTGGCGGCGGCCCCGGACTATCTGGCGCGGCGCGGGCCGGTGCGGGTGCCGGCGGAACTGGCGCAGCAGGACTGCCTGTTGTTTCGCAGTCGTGATGATCGCTTCGGGGTGTGGCGGTTGACGGGGCCGGGCGGCGCCGAGACGGTCAAGGTCACCGGGCCCATGGCCGCCAACCACAGTGACATCGTGCGCCAGTGGGCACTGGACGGGCACGGCATCATCATGGCGTCTTACTGGGATGTGGTCAGCAACCTGGAGGATGGATCGCTGGTGCGGGTGCTGCCGGCGTACCACCAGCCGGCGGATGTCTGGGCGGTGACGGCGGCGCGCTCGAGCAGCTCGGCCAAGGTGCGCAGTTGCGTGGCGTTCCTGCGCGAGCAACTGGCCGAGGGGCCCTATGCCCTGGCGGTAGGCGGCTGACCTTTGGGGGACCGACTGGCTTGATCAGTCAGCCCGCTCCAACGGTGCTCAATCGCCGGCCTGGGCCTGCAGTACCAGTTGCCCCTCAACGTCGCGAACCAGCCCGCTGGCCAGCAGCAACGGCACCAGGCGCTTGTGCAACTGGGGTTCGACGAAGGCGCGCAGGGTGTCCAGGTCCAGGTTGCCCAAGGGCGACAGCTCGGCCTTGGTGTACGACAACCAGGCCTTTTTCAGCACCAGCAATACGTCGCTGCCCGAGGTGGTGGCAAAGCGGCGGTGCACGGTCTGGCCTTGCAGGTCGAAGGTGTGTGCGTGCTCAAAGCCCGACTCATCACCACCCGCGGCCAGGCAGCGGCTGCAACGGCATGGGCCGTCGCCGAAGGCCTTTTGCAGGTAGTTGTTGAAATCCACCACAGGCTTGAGGCCCAGGCGCTTGTCGACCTCGAACAGGTCAGAGGTCAGGTGTTGTTCAGCGGTCAATGTCGTTTCCCTGATTGATCATGGCGGGCGCGCACAATACCAGCCTTTGCTGGCGCCGGATGTCGAAGTGCGCGGGATTTTTGTGCGCCAGTCCATTACCCTAGGCGCCCGCGTGCGTCAGCAGACGCCGATCTATCCGTCGTTGGAGTTCAAGCATGTACAACTACACAGCCACCGTGACCGTCAGCGACGACTTGCACGATGACGTCGAAGCGGTGGAAAACGTCGCGATCCGGGTCGGCCTCGAAGCGGTGACCGAAACCCTGAAAAAGGTGCATTTTGTCGGCGCCCTGGCCGCACCCGACAAGGCCACGCACATTTGCGTCACCCTGGACAACGGCCTGAGCTACTACGGCCCGATCGTCAATGGCCACGCCGAACTCGAAGGCGGCTGGATCGCGTTCGAATGCGACATGCTCACCCCGCAGGAACTGGGCCTGTAACGTTCATCCATTCGCGTCCCGGTCGCCAGCCCTGGTTGTATGCTGTAAGTCGCAGGCAAATCCTGGCTGCGTCGCGGGAGTGCCGGAATGAGCAACGTTGATGACAACGAGCCCCAGGACGAGCTTGACCAACTGGCCGCCGAGTATGTCCTGGGCACCCTCGCCGCAGGGCCACGCACCGAGTTCGAACATCATATGAACCATGATGACGAGCTCAAGGCGCTGGTCGACAGCTGGGAGCAGAAACTCAAGGACCCGCCCGAGCCGGCGCCGGTCCAGCTACCCCCGTCAGGCCTGTGGCCACGCATGAAGCGTTGGCTGCATCACGGTCGATGACTCAGGCCAGCACGGCCGACCACAACAGCCCCGCCAGGTACAACGCCACGCCGAACACGATATGGGCCACCAGACTGCGCACGCGTGCCGCCGGCGGGTTGGGGGTTTTCGAGGCGGCAATGCCCAGGCCCATCCCGGGCTGCATGATCAGGAACGGCGCCAGTACCGTGGCCACGCCCAAGGCCAGTGCCGGTAGCAAGACAGGCTGGCGCACCCAGTCCAGCCCGTTGAGAGCCAGCAGCACGGCGGCGAAGACGATGCCGATCAGGTAATGGGTCGACCAGCCCAGCACCTTTTCCGACGGCAAGGCCTGGGCCTTGGCGATGCTTGCATGGAAGAACCGGCCCTGTGGCATGTACCCGACCCAGCGGCCCACCAGCGCCCAGTTGGGCCCCGGGATATCCAGCACGCGCTGCTGGAACAGTGTCCACAAGTCGGCCAGTGCCGTTGCCGTCAGGCCGATCAACACAGCCAGAATGAGTCCTTCGAGCATGGGGTTCTCCTTTCTATCATTCAATGAATTGATTGAATGATTGGCCAATGCTAACGTGCTGTCAATGACTGACCTCAATACTCAATTCCAGCACGACATCGCCGAGCTTGCCCGTACCTTGGGGCATGCCCATCGCCTGAACCTGCTCGATGCCATCGCCCAGGGTGAACGGGCCGTCGAGCAGTTGGCGCAACAGTGCGAGCTGTCGGTGGCCAACGCCTCGCAACATCTGCAGCACCTGCGTCGGGCCGGTTTCGTGCAGACCCGCCGCGACGGCAAGCGGGTGTTCTACCGCCTCGGGGAAGGGCCCATCCACGAGCTGCTGGCGGCACTTGGGCACCTGGCCGAGTTCAACCGCGCGGCCATGCGCGAACTGCTCGACGACAGCCAGAACACCCCTGAGCAACTCGAAGCTATCAGCCGTGAAGAGCTGCTCGAGCGCTTGCGTGAGCAGAGCGTGACCTTACTCGATGTGCGCCCGGCCGACGAATTCGCCCAGGGCCACTTGCCCGGTGCGATCAATATTCCGTTCCGTGAGTTGCAGCAGCGTTTGGGCGAGTTGCCGCCGAGCCAGGAGGTCATCGCCTATTGCCGTGGCCCCTGGTGCGTGTTCTCTCGCGATGCGGTCGCGGCCCTGAAGGCCGGTGGCTTGCGGGCACGCCATTTCGCCAGTGGCATCGAGCAGTGGCCGGACGCATTGCAATAGCGCCGCAGGCTTGGGCGCAGCAAGCTCTCAGACTGCATCAAGAGCCGCCAGGTAGGGCTGGATGTCCACCTCGTCGAGTTGTTCGCGACGCAAGAACTGCTCGCCGTATTGGCGGTACACCCCGCTGGTGAGAAACACGCGAAAAAGCTCCGCATCAATATGCTGGTCGCGGGCCATCGCGCTCAGGATCTTCACCGATTCAGAGAGCGTCTTGGCGGGTTTGTAGGGGCGATCGGCAGCGCTCAGCGCCTCGAAGATGTCGGCGATGGCCATCACCCGTTCCGCAACGCTCATGTCGTCCTTGCGCAGGCGGCGCGGGTAGCCGGTGCCGTCCATCTTCTCGTGATGGTTGCCGGCAATGGACGGCACGCGCTTGAGGTGGTTGGGTAGCGGCAAGGTGTTGAGCATGATGATGGTCTGCACAATGTGCTCGTTGATCTTGAAGCGTTCTTCATCGGTGAGCGTACCGCGCCGGATGCAGAGGTTGTACAGCTCGCCATAGTTGTAGGCCTGCGCCGGCAGGCGCATGTCGAAGCCCCAGATATTGCGTGGATCGTGCTTGTCGACCGGGGGCTTGCGCTCGCCCCAGGGCACCAGGTGATCGATGCGGTCGGCGAGCAACTGCTCTTGCACCGGCAAGCCAGGCGATGGTACCGATGCCAGGCGTTCGGACTCGTCCCGCGACAAGCCCAGGCGGTTGTCGAAGTGCCGTACCCAGCGACGCGCGCCGATCTGCCGGAGGCGCTCGATCGCTTCGTCGGACATGAACTCGCCACCGATATTGGCGTTGGCGACGAAGGCGAACTCCTCCTGAAGCTCAGCCCGGCGACAATCGAGGCTCCCTTGCAGCGCTTGCTGATCGCCACCAGCGGCCTGGCCTTTCCAGTAGTCCACCTCGGCGTCGCGCCAGAGCACCTCGAAGCGCGTGCGGATCTCATGGATACGGTTGTACAGCGTCTCCAGCTTGGTCGCCTTGTCGACCACGTACTCGGGACTGGTGACCTTGCCGCAATCATGCAGCCAGGCGGCGATCCTGAATTCATACCGCTCGATTTCACTCATGCGGTAATCTGCATACGGGCCGCTTTGGGCTGCGATGACCTTGTCCAGTAACATTTCGGCGAGCTGCGGCACCCGCTGGCAGTGCCCGCCGGTGTAAGGGCTCTTGGCATCGGTGGCATCGGCCAGGAGCTTGATGATGGCGTCCAGCAGGCGTTGCTGGGTTTCGATCAACTGGCGCGTTTCAATGGCGACCGCGGCGGCCCCGGACAATTCCTGGACGAACTGGCGGAACGGTTGCTGCACGCCGCCCGGTTGCTGCCGGGGCCCCAGTTGCAACACCAGAATGCCGAGCAGCTGCGCACTGCGGTCGTTCAAGGCAACGGCCAGGTAGTCGTACCCCTGGCTCTGCAGCGCGTGCGCCACGGCGCCACTCAGATCGACGTGGCTGTCGGTCGGCAGTGACAGTTCGGCGGGGTAGCGGTCGCCCTGGCACTGGGCCGCGAGGTGCAGGGCAGCGGATGCTTCGCGCTGCAGATAGACCGCTCCGCCGTCGACCGAGGTGGCCTCCACCAGTTGGCCGAGCACTTCGCCGAGCATCTTGTCCAGGTCGGTTTCCCGGCTGAGGGTGAGGGTGATGGCCTGGAAGTTGTTGATGGTGCGCGACATGCTGCCCAGCACCTGGCTGAGCTCGCGTACCTCGGTGATCCGCGATTCGACCCCCACCGTTTGGGCGAAATCAAAACCGGCCAGAGCCCGCACCTGATGGGTCAGTGCCTGCAACGGCTGAGCGATGCGTCGGGCCAGCACCCAGCCCGCCAGCAACAGCAGGGCGGTCAAGGCGCTTGCCCACAACGCTGCCTCGAGCAGCGCCTGCCGTGCACCGATCAGCAGCTCGGTGGCGGGTATGGCGATCAGCATACGGATGTCGTGCTGGATGAACGACGACAGGGGCACTTGAATGCCATACCAGTCCTGGCCGCCGGCCTGGTAGCGGATCGGCTCCAGGCCCTGGTGGTTGCTGGCCAGCAACCAGTCGAGGCTCGCCACGCCCAGTTCGTCCAGGCGCGACAGGCGCAACTGCTGCCCTTCGTTGACGACCACGCGCTGCAGGTCCGGGTAGATGATCACGCTGCCCGAGCTGTCGACCACGGCCATCTCGGTGCCGGGCGTCATGCGCAGGTCCTCGACTTCGCCGCCCAGGTCATTCACCGAGGCATCCATGCCCATCACCGCCGCGCCGTCGACGCTGCGCTGCGCCATTGTCAGGCCGACCTCACGGGTGGTGAAGAATACATAGGGCTTGGTCAGCACCGTAGATGCGGACGCCATGCCTGAGACGAACCAGGGGCGGGTACGCGGATCGAAGCGGTAGTCGGGCTTGGCTACGTTCTGCAGCAGCGACAGCTGCGGGTCATAGAACCGCCATTCACCCTGCATCTGGCCGGCTTCGTCCAGGCTGATGCTCTGCACCAGGTACGCCGAGCCCGGCGGGGCTTGCAGCTCCTGCTTCTCGGCGTCATTGCGCAGCACCCGCACCAGCAGGAACTCGCCATTCGGATAACCGACATACACCGCGCTGAGCATCGTGTTGGCGTTCAGGCTTGCCGTCAGCAAGGGCAGCCGATCGAGCCGCTGCTGCAGCGTGCCGGCGTGGGAGATGGGGTCGTAGGCCAGCAGGCGGATCGAACTGAGCACCGGGTCGATCAAGCGTTGGGCCCGCTCGTTGATGGTGCGTCCCAACTGCTGCGTGGACTCTGCCGAGGCGGCCACCAGTGCCTGCTTGATGCCGTGGTACCCCTGATAGGCCAGTACCCCACAGAGCACCAGGGTACTGAACATGATCGCCAGGCCAATGAGCACCTGCAGGGGAAATCCGCGACGGGGTCTGTTCATGGCGCAGGACCTTCATTGGCACGCTAAGTGATAACTTCAGCAGTTTCCACATATGCCAGTACCTGCGGCGCATGGGTAAGACAATGCTAGACCAGCCATTGTCCGGGCGCCCGGGGGCGAAAGACCTATGCCAGGCACCGCTCGAGAATATCCAGCCCCTCGTTCAGAACCCCAGGCTCGATGGTCAGTGGGGCGAGCAGGCGGATGATGTGCCGGGCCTTGCCGCTGGGCATCAGCAACAGCCCGGCGTCCCTGGCCGTCTCCAGCACGTGGGCCAGCCGTGCCGGGGCCGGCGCGCCGTTGGCGTCGATCAGTTCGATGCCGCGCATCGCCCCGGTGCCGGTCAGGCGCCCCAGGAAGGGCGACAGCTTCTGCGCCTGCCAGCGCTGGTAGCGGCTGACGATGGCACTTTCCTGCAACTCGCCCCAGGTGGCGAGGTTGACGTCGGTCATCTGCTCCAGGGTCGACAGGGCTGCCGCACAGGCCATGGGGTTGCCGGAGTAGGTGCCCCCCAGGCCGCCCTTGGGCAGGCTGTCGAGCAGGTGCTTGCGCCCCAGCACCGCCCCCAGGGGCATGCCGCCGGCAATGCTCTTGGCCACCAGCAGCAGGTCGGGCTCGATCCCCAGGCGCGGGAAGGCAAAGCGCTGGCCGGTGCGGCCGAAACCTGACTGGATCTCATCGGCGATCATCAGTATCCCGTGCCCCTGGCAGAAGCCCTGCAGTGCCTGGGCAAAGGCCGGCTCCATGGCCAGGAAGCCGCCTTCGCCCTGGACCGGTTCGAAGATCACGGCAGCCACTTCATTGACATCGATCTCGATGCTGAACAGTCGCTCCAGCGCCGCCAGAGCCTGCTCGGTGGTCACCCCGTTATCGACGCTGGGGAAGGGCAGGTGATACACCGGCCCCGGCAGCACGCCGACGCGCTGCTTGTACGGGGCGACCTTGCCGTTGAGGTTCAGGGTGGCGAGGGTGCGGCCGTGAAAGCCCCCGTCAAAGGCGATGATCGCGGTTTTGCCGGTGGCGCCCCGGGCAATTTTCAGGGCGTTTTCCGCGGCCTCCGCGCCGCTGTTGGTCAGCATGCCGCTCACGGGGTAAGACATCGGCACGAAGGCTGCCAGGCGCTGCATCAACTCGATGTAAGGTTCATGCCCCGCGGCATTGAACGCGTAATGGGTCAGGTGTGTGGCCTGATGCTGGATGGCCGCGACAATACCCGGGTTGCAATGGCCCAGGTTCAACACGCCAATACCGCCGACAAAATCAATATAGCGTTTGCCATCGGTGTCCCAGACTTCCGCGTTTTTACCGTGCGACAGTGTAATGGGATGAACTACGGAAATGGATTGGCTGATAGTTTCGTGGCTCATGTGCACGCGGCCTCTGATTAGTTTTGCCGTTATATAAGCGAGACTAACGAGGTGTGCGCAAACGAATTAAAGGATTGCAATCATTCCAGCAATTATGAATGTTGGGCGTGCAGGTCCACGCGCTCGGTGATCCACTGCACGAAGGCCCGCACCTTGGGCACTTCGGCGGCATGTTCGGCATGGGCAATGAAATGCGAGCCCTCGCTGGGCTTGGCGTGGGCCCAGGCGATCACCAGTTTACCTTCCTGCAGCTCCTCGGCCACCAGGTAGTGGGGGATCAGCGCGATGCCGCAGCCGGCCTGGGCGGCCCGGATACACATGGAAAAGGTGTCGAAGCGCGGGCCGTGGTAGCTGTTCTCGCTGTGCAGGCCCTGGCCCTGGAACCATTCGTGCCAGGCTTCGGGCCGCGAGGTGCATTGCAGCAGGCGGTGCTCGGTGAGGGCGCCGGCGCTGTCGAAGGCATGACGGGCCAGCAGTTGCGGGGAGCACACCGGCACCACCTGCTCGTCGAACAGCTCGATGCAGGTTGCCCCGGGCCAGGTGCCCTGGCCGAAGAAAAAGGCGATGTCAGCCTTGGCCTGGACCAGGTCGAAGGGTTCCAGGGCGTTGCGCACATCCAGGTGAATGCGTGGGTAGCGCTCACCAAACCCCTTCAGGTTGGGCACCAGCCAGCGCTCGCCGAAGGTCGGCTGGGTGGCGATGCGCAGTACTTCGGTTTCGCCGCCATAGCTGAGGATATAGCGGCTGGACATGTCCAGCTGGACCAGGATCTTGTTCACCTCGGCCAGGTACAAGGCGCCGGCCGGGGTCAGGTGCAGGCGCCGGCGAATGCGCTGGAACAGCGGATGGCTGAGCATGTCTTCAAGCTGGGCGACCTGCTTGCTCACCGCGCTCTGGGTCAGGTGCAGCTCTTGCGCGGCGCGGGTGAAGCTCAGGTGTCGGGCGGCGGCTTCGAAGCACTGCAGGGCGGTGGTCGAGGGCATCAGGCGTTTGGACATGGGCGGTCTCATCCGGCGAAAAAGGCGTGAGGTCATTCCGTAATGGAATCATGTGTTTCTAAAAGGTCGTTTGTGACAGTCGGCCCTCTAGATTAATACTGACCCGCATCAAGGATTTCAACTGAAATTCACAGTAGGCGAATCCCCTGGACCAGTACAACTAACGGGCGGTTTTTCCTGTTCGAAAGTTCGTTGTTTTTCCAGGGGGGAGGCCACTTTGATTCGGCGTGGGACGGGCCGCAGACAACAATAAGCGTCATCCATCAAATAACAACTTCTGCTCTAACCCTGTCGGCTGCGCGTGCTGTGCAGCGACATACCCAGTTGAGGGTCGAACATGGCATCGCTACAACAAAAGAAACAGCGTTCGCTACAACACGGTCTGACATCCCGCCAAGTGTCGATGATCTCCATCGCCGGCATCATTGGTGCCGGGTTGTTCATCGGCTCCTCCACGGCCATTGCCACGGCCGGGCCGGCCATCCTGATCTCGTACGCCATGACCGGCCTGCTGGTGCTGCTGGTAATGCGCATGCTGGGGGAAATGGCCATTGCCAACCCCAACAGCGGCTCGTTCTCTACCTATGCAAGCCAGGCTATCGGTCCTTGGGCCGGTTTTACCATCGGTTGGTTGTACTGGTGGTTCTGGGTACTGATCATCCCGGTCGAAGCGATTGCCGGCGCCGACATCCTCCATGCCTATTTCCCCGGCGTGCCGTCCTGGCTGTTCGCCTTTCTGATCATGATCGTGCTGTCGTGCACCAACCTGATCAGCGTGAAGAACTTCGGTGAGTTCGAGTACTGGTTCGCCTTGATCAAAGTGGTGGCGATCCTCGCCTTCATCGGGGTCTGCACCCTGGCGGTGTTTGGCGTGTGGCCACTGGCGAAACAGACCTCCGGGGTCAGCCAACTGTGGGCCAACGGCGGCTTCATGCCCAATGGCTTCGGCGCGGTGCTGGGCGGTGTGCTGGTGACCATTTTCTCGTTCTTCGGTGCCGAGATCGTCACCATTGCCGCCGACGAAACCGCCAACCCCAAGGAGAAGATCCGCAAGGCCACCAACCTGGTGGTCTACCGCATCGCGATCTTCTACATCGTTTCGATCTTCTTCATTGTCTCGCTGGTGGCCTGGAACGATCCGGGGCTCAAGTCGGTGGGCTCGTTCCAGCGCGTGCTGGAGGTGCTGAACGTCCCCGGCGCCAAGCTGCTGGTTGACCTGGTGGTACTGGTGGCGGTGACCAGTTGCATGAACTCTGGGCTCTACACCGCCTCGCGGATGCTCTACTCGCTGGGCTCGCGTGGTGAGGCGCTGAAGATGACCAAGCGCATTTCCGGCAACGGCGTGCCCACCGTGGCGGTCGTCCTGTCGACCTTCGCAGGCTTTGCCGGTTGCCTGGTCAACTATGTGTTCCCCGGCAAGGTGTTCGGTTTCCTGCTCTCGACCACCGGCGCGATTGCCTTGCTGGTGTACCTGGTGATCGCCGTGTCGCAGTTGCGCATGCGAGCCATCACTGACCGTGCGGGCACCGAGCTTGCGTTCAAGATGTGGTTGTTCCCCTGGCTGACGTGGCTGGTGATCGCCCTGATTGTCACGGTGCTGGGCTACATGCTGATCAGCCCGGCCTACCGCTACGAGACGCTGATGACCGCAGGGGTCACCCTGGCCATCCTGCTGATCTCGCTGACCCGGCGCAAAACCTCCTCCAGCGCCGTGGGCGGCCAGCCGGCGGTATCGGGTAAAGGCGCCTAGCCCGCACCTTTGCGACAGAAAAAAGCCCATGACCAGTTCATGGGCTTTTGCGTTGCACAACGTTACTATCAACCCTCGCTTTCCCTCCAAAACAGACAATCAGGAAGCTTATGAGTAACCACCTGCTATCCCTCCAGGAACTGGCCGCGCCCGAAGGCGTCTGCTATGGCTGCGGTTGTTCCCATCCCAGCGGCTTGCACGTTAAAAGTCATTGGGACGAGGACGGTATTCACCTGATCTGCCGGCACTCACCCGACAGCACCTTCCTGGGGTGGCCAGGGTTGGTGTACGGCGGCCTGCTGGCGATGCTGGTCGACTGCCACTCCAACTGGACGGCCATGGCCTATCACTACCGTGCCGAAGGCCGCGAGCCCGGCAGTTTGCCGCGCCTGGACTGCGTGACCGGGCAATTGAACCTGACCTACCTCAAGCCCACCCCGATGGGCGTCGAGCTGCTGCTCAAGGCCCGGGTCGAAGGTGAGGTAGGGCGCAAGAGCCGGGTCATCTGTGAAGTGTGGGCCGATGACGTGCTGACCGTGACCGCCGACTCGGTGTTCGTGCGGGTCGACACCGAGAAGCTCAAGCAGAAGGCTCACGGCCAGGCCTGAAGCAAACCGCAGGGTCGACGGGCCTCAGCGCAGGCTGTCGACCATCTGCCCCAGTACATCCAGCACGGCGTCGGCCAGGTCCTTGGAGCGTCGGCCGTTCCAGCCGGTTTGCGGGTTGGGGGCGTCGTCGTGGTCCTTGAAGGGCATCTCCAGGGTCAGCGACAAGCAGTCGTAGGCCTGGCCGACGCTGTTGGCACCCAGGGTCAGGTTGGCCTGGCCCGGGGCCGAGCGCGGATAGCCATGCACCTGCTGGAAATCAACCGTGCGCTTGCACAGGTTGTCGCGGAAGGTTTTTTCCAGCGCGGCCAGTCGCGGGGTATAGCCGGGATTGCCTTCGCAGCCGGCGGTGAACACATGCGGGATTTCTTCATCGCCATGCACGTCGAGGAACAGGTCGACGCCGTGTTGCTTCATTTGCGACTGGGCAAAGAACACTTCCGGGCTCTTGTCGATACTTGCGTTCTGCCACGCGCGATTGAGGTCCTGGCCGGCGAAATTGGTGCGCAGGTGGCCATGGAAGGCGCCGTCGGGGTTCATGTTGGGGATCAGGTAAAGGTCGGCTCGCTGCAGCAAGGCCTGCACGGTCGGGTCGTTGTGCTGCAGGCGATCGATCACACCCTCCATGAACCATTCGGCCATGTGTTCGCCTGGGTGCTGCTGGGCAATCAGCCACAGCTTGCGTTTGCCGGGAGCGCCGTCGCCTGTACGCAGCAAGGGAAGGTCACGACCTTCAATACTGCGCCCGGTCGCCAGTAGTTCGACGCCCGGCAGGTGCTTGGCGCGCTCGATCAACTGGTTGTGGCGGGTCCGCGAGTAGGGCTCGAAATACGCGAACCAGGCCTGTGGCTGTTCGGCGGCAAGTTCGAAGCTCAGGGCTTTGCCATCAAAGCGGGTGGGCACACGAAACCAGTGCTGCTGATCGTAGGAGGCGACTGCCTGGTAGCCCGTCCAGGCTCCGTTATAGGAAGACTGGCCAGCGTTCTCCAGGACAAAACCGTGCTGCTGGCCTGGGGTCAGGCCGCTGACGCTGAAGTGGAACCACTGGAAGTGACCGCTGTGGGTGTCGGGACGAATGGCCAGGCGGATCAGGCGTGGGTCACTGGCATCGTTGATCAGGATATTGCCGGAATCGAAATCGCAGTCGATGTGCAGGGGGGGCAGCGTCACAGTCATCACCAGGCACCTGTAGAGTTGTTGTGACACCCACTCTACACGCCTGGCTCAGGACCAGAAACCGATCGCTGCCAATGCAGCCAGGCCGAGGCCGATGGCCACCGAGCAACCGCCCAGCGACAAGGCCGTGCGTGGCTGACGGTACCAGCCATCGTGGCCCAGTTGCTGTGCCGGGGCCAGCAAGGTACGCCAGCGCAGTTCGGTGGCGTGGAATGCTTCGCGATGTTCGGGGGCGGCATCCAGCCAGCGGCGAAAGTCGATGCGTTCGCTGGCCGTCACCTGCGGGCTCTGCAGGCGCACATACCATTGGCCGGCCATGCTTGCGATCACGTCACCCTCGCCGCGTACACTCTGCAGGGCCTGGTACATATGGCGCTCGATGGTCAGCGCGGGCAGGCCCAGGCGTTCGGCGATGCTGGCGTAGCTCAGTTGGTCGAGACGGCTGAGCAGAAACACCTGCTGGACGCGACGCGGCAGTTTTTTCAGCTGGAGCAGCAGCGTGTCGCGCGCAAGGTCGTGGGATTCGGGGTGATGCTCAAGGGGCAGCAGCAGACGGGTCATGTACAAGCTCCTTGCTCGGTGGGGGGAGGGGGCGTCCTCCGTGACGCTGTCACAGCTTAGTCTTAACGAGATTGATTCTCAAGTGCTAATTCTGCAAAGCGCGGTTACATCCTTCACGGTGCGACATTCATTTGCTATCATCACGGCCATTCAAGCAACACCCGCCTTCATTAGCCTGAAGAGCCAAAAAAGACCCGGCAAAAAGCCGGGTCAAAAACCGTGATTAGCCTGATGAGGAGATAATCTGAGAGTCCGACCTAAGGGCTTTCAGTTATCCAACCAGTCTCGCGACCAGTTGCGAGCAATAATAATCGTTATCATTTGCAAGTCAAATGAATTTTCCGTCATTCCGTAAAAAAACTTTACCGAATGCGCTCCCTCCTTGAATGAACGGCGCCAGCGCCGCCATTGCTGCGACTCTCCACGTTAGCTTTCTATCCCTTTGCTCCTCTGTTCGGTGGGTATGTGCTCGACCATCGCCTTTGCCAGGCTGACCATGTGTACCACCGTCAGGGCCAGTTGCCGGGGCCTTCCTTGAAGGCCGTTGGCCGACTCGCAGGCGGTGGCTTCGGCACACAGCAGCAATTGCACGGCGCGTTCGGCGGCTTCGGAACCGCTGAGGGTTTCTCGCGGCACTACCCAGGGCGCTTCTGTCGAAGGCACCATGGGGGCTGGGTTGAGGTAGAAATCCAGCGCTTTGCGGGCTGCGTCGCTCGAACTCAGCGCTTCGTTATCCAGGTTGATATCCATTTCAGGAAATGTCTGTTTCATTCGGCTGCCTGCCATAGGGGTAAGCGATCAAAGGTAGGTTTGAATAATAATACGCAATGTAGTTGTGACTGCTTTTTAAATACTACAATTTGTGTATTGAGCGTCATGGAGCAGTCCGTATCGTGCCAGCGATGGATAATTGGACTGATCTGGTCAAGGCCAGGATGCGTGAACTCAAAGTCACGCAGGAGAATCTCGCCGAACGCATCGGGGTCACCCAGGGCGCAGTCGGGCATTGGTTGCGTGAAGAGCGCGAGCCCAGGCTCAGGGTGCTGAACCAGATTCTGGTCGAGGTCGGCTTGCCCCCGTTGCAGATGGTGTTTGCTCCGCACACCTCGGAAACCACCGGCACCTATGGTGTGCCGGGTACGGGAGCGGCTTGCGTGGAGCGGGACCACCACAAGCACGATCCGTATTTTCGCTATCCCATCCTGCCCTGGGACGGCCTGGAGACGGTCGAGCCCTGCGAACCCTGCGTGCGCCAGGTATCTGATTATGCTGCGCTGGGGCGTGCGTTCTGGCTGCCGGTTGAAGGCGATGCAATGACTGCGCCGGTGGGCTTGAGCGTGCCGGAGGGCATGCTGATCCTGGTGGATACGGGCGTGAGCGTGGCACCGGGCAAGTTGGTGGTCGTGCGCTTGCCCGAACGTACCGGCATGACCTTTCGCCAATTGATCGAGGAGGGCGGCCAGCGGTATCTCAAGCCGCTCAACCCGACGTACCCCAAGACTGTGTTCACGGAGCAATGTGAAGTGCTTGGGGTCGTGGTGCAGGCGTTTGCGAGGTTCTAGATAGCATCGCGGGGCAAGCCCGCTCCTTTAGGAGCGGGCTTGCCCCGCGATGGTTTTTCAGCGTTCTTCCAACTCCACCAGCACGGCCCCTTCACTGACCATTTCGCCTTCCTGGCAAAACAGCGCCTTGACCGTCCCGGCCTGGGTCGCGCGGATGCTGTGTTCCATTTTCATGGCTTCGAGCACCACCAGTTGAGCACCGGCCTCGACCGTCTGCCCCACCTCGACCAATACCCGCACGATACTGCCGTTCATGGGCGCACTCAGGCCGCCCTGGTGGCTGTGGCTGGCATCGGCCTCGGCAATCGGGTCGAACGCGGTGACTGCGTGCAACTCGCCGTCCCACTGCAGGTACAGGGTGTCGCCGCGGCGGATCGCCAGGTGCCGACGGCGCAGGCCATCGTGCTCGATCATCAGTTGTTCGCCGTCCAGTGTCAGCGTCGGTGCCGCTGCATGGGTGAGCCCCAGGGCCTGGTCCTGGCCGTTGCAGTTCAGGTGCAGGCTGATGTGCGCCGGCACACCCAGGCGCAGGCCCGCATTGGCAGCCCATGGCGAGTGGCGATCATCGCCGCGGCGCTGCACCGGCTGGCTCTGGATGAACGCTTCACCCGCGGCCTGCCAGAACGCGGCGGGCAGTGGTTCAGGCGTTGGCAACAACTGAGCCTGATAGCGCGGAATGAAGCCGGTATCGAGCTCGGCCTGGGCAAATGCCGGGTGGGCGAGGATCCGCCGCAGGAACGCAATGTTGGTTTTCAGCCCGCCAATGGCGAAGTCGTCGAGCATCGCCAGCAACCGCAGGCGGGCCTGCTCGCGGGTCTGGCCCCAGGCGATCAGCTTGCCCAGCATCGGGTCGTAGAACGGCGAGATGCTGTCGCCCTCACTGACACCACTGTCGACCCGACGCCCTTCACCCGGCGCCGACTCACGGTACAGCGCCAGTTGCCCGGTGGCCGGGAGAAAGTCGTTGGCCGGGTCTTCCGCGTACAGGCGCACTTCGATGGCGTGGCCGTCGAGCGGTACCTGATCCTGGGTGATGGGCAGCGGCTCGCCGCAGGCCACGCGAATCTGCCAGGCCACCAGGTCCAGCCCGGTGATGGCTTCGGTTACCGGGTGCTCCACCTGCAGGCGGGTGTTCATTTCCATGAAGAAGAATTCGCCGCGGGCATCGAGCAGGAACTCGACGGTGCCGGCGCCGACATAACCGATGGCCTGGGCGGCCTTGACCGCCGCCTCGCCCATGGCCTGGCGCTGGGCCGGGCTCAGGCCGGGGGCCGGGGCTTCCTCGACGACTTTCTGGTGGCGACGCTGGATCGAACAGTCGCGCTCATTGAGGTACAGGCAGTTGCCGTGTTGGTCGGCGAATACCTGGATTTCTACGTGACGCGGCTTGAGCACGTATTTTTCCACCAACATGCGGGCATCGCCAAACGACGATTGCGCTTCACGCTGGGCCGAGGCCAGGGCTTCGGCCAGCTGGCTTTCGCTTTCGACCACCTTCATGCCCTTGCCGCCGCCCCCGGCGGTGGCCTTGAGCAGAACCGGGTAGCCGATGCTCTCGGCGGCAGCGCGGAAGGTTTCCAGGTCCTGGGCTTCACCGTGGTAACCCGGCACCAGGGGCACGCCGGCTTGCTCCATCAGGGCCTTGGCGGCGGACTTGCTGCCCATGGCATCGATGGCGCTGGCTGGGGGGCCGAGGAAAATCAGCCCGGCCGCTTCGATGGCCCGGGCAAAACCTGCGTTCTCCGACAGAAAGCCGTAGCCCGGGTGAATCGCCTGGGCGCCGCTGGCCCTGGCGGCAGCTAGCAGTTTGTCGATGTCCAGGTAGCTTTCGGCAGCCTTGGCACCGCCCAGGTCAACGCGGATGTCGGCTTCGCGGCTGTGCCTGGCCTCGCGGTCGATGGCGCTGTGCACGGCGACAGTGGTCAGCCCCAGGGCTTTGGCGGTGCGCATGACCCGGCAGGCGATCTCGCCGCGGTTGGCAACCAGCAGGGTAGTCAATGGCGTGCGGGTCATGGGCGCGGCTCCTTGTTCGACGGTTCGCCCTGCCAGGCGGGTGTGCGTTTTTCCAGGAAGGCGCGCAAGCCTTCCTGGCCTTCGGGGCTCACCCGGATACGGGCGATGGCGTTCTCGCAGTAGCGGCGCAGGGCAGGGGTCAGCTCGCCGTGGCCCACCTCACGCAGCAGCTCCTTACTGGCACGCATGGCCTGGGGGCTGTTGAGCAGCAGGTTGTCGATCCACTGTTCGATCTGGTGCTCCAGCTCGACGGCTGGATACGCCTCGGCCAGCAGGCCCAGTTCACGAGCGCGCTCGCCACTGAAGCGCTCGGCGGTCAGCGCATAGCGACGTGCGGCGCGCTCGCCCATGGCCTGGACCACGAACGGGCTGATCACCGCCGGCGCCAGGCCGATGCGCACCTCCGACAGGCACAGTTGTGCCTCGACGGTACCGATGGCCATGTCGCAGCAACTGATCAGGCCCAGTGCACCGCCGAAGGCCGCACCCTGGACCACGGCCAGGGTCGGTACCTTGAGCTTGGCCAGGTTGTACATCAACTCTGCCAGCTCGCGGGCATCGTCCAGGTTGGTGTTGTAGTCGAGGGCTGCCGATTGCTGCATCCAGGCAAGGTCGGCACCTGCACTGAAGTGCCGGCCCCGGCCGCGCAGCAGGACAAAGCGCAGGCTGGCGTCCGCAGCGATCTGGTCGATGGCCAGGATCAGCTCGCGGATCATCTGGGCGTTGAAGGCGTTGTTCTTGTCTTCCCGGCTCAACCACAGGGTGGCGAAACCACGGGGATCCTTGATCAGTTCAAGGGTAGTGAAGTCGCTCATGGTCACATCCGGAAAATGCCGAAACGGCTTTGTTCGATCGGTGCGTTGAGGGCCGCGGACAGCGCCAGGCCTAGAATGTCGCGGGTTTGTGCCGGGTCGATGACACCGTCGTCCCACAAGCGGGCGCTGGAGTAGTAGGGGTGGCCCTGGTGCTCGTACTGGTCGAGGATCGGCTGCTTGAGCCGCGCTTCGTCCTCGGCGCTGAACGGATGGCCGCTGCGCTCGCTCTGCTCGCGCTTGACCTGGGCCAGCACGCCGGCGGCCTGTTCGGCGCCCATCACGCCGATGCGCGCATTGGGCCACATCCACAGGAACCGCGGGTCGTAGGCGCGACCGCACATGCCGTAGTTACCGGCACCGAAACTACCCCCGATAATCACCGTGAACTTCGGTACCTGGGCGCAGGCCACGGCGGTCACCAGCTTGGCGCCGTGCTTGGCGATACCGCCGGCCTCGTACTTCTGGCCGACCATGAAGCCGGTGATGTTCTGCAGGAACAGCAGGGGAATGCCGCGCTGGCAGGCCAACTCGATAAAGTGCGCGCCTTTTTGCGCGGCCTCGGCGAACAGGATGCCGTTGTTGGCCAGGATGGCGATCGGGTAGCCGTGCAGGTGGGCAAAGCCACACACCAGGGTGGTGCCGAACAGCGCCTTGAACTCGTCGAATATCGAACCATCCACCAGGCGGGCGATCACCTCGCGCACATCGAAGGGCTGCTTGGCATCGGCTGGCACTACGCCGTACAACTCGTGGGCATCGTACAGCGGCGCGATCGGTGCGCGTTGCTGCAAGGTGCCCTGTTTCTGCCAGTTGAGGTTGGCCACGCAGCGCCGGGCGATGGCCAGGGCGTGCTCGTCGTTGTCGGCATAGTGGTCGGCAACGCCGCTGGTCTTGCAGTGCACATCGGCGCCGCCCAGGTCCTCGGCGCTGACCACTTCACCGGTGGCTGCCTTGACCAGTGGCGGGCCGGCCAGAAAGATGGTGGCCTGCTGGCGCACCATGATCGCTTCGTCGGCCATGGCCGGCACGTAGGCGCCGCCTGCGGTGCACGAGCCCATCACCACGGCGATCTGCGGGATGCCCAGCGCGCTCATGTTGGCTTGGTTGAAAAAGATCCGCCCGAAGTGCTCGCGGTCCGGGAATACTTCGTCCTGGCGCGGCAGGTTGGCGCCACCGGAGTCCACCAGGTACAGGCAGGGCAGGCGGTTCTGCAACGCGATGGCCTGGGCACGCAGGTGTTTTTTGACCGTCAGCGGGTAGTAGGAGCCGCCTTTGACCGTGGCGTCGTTGGCCACGATCATGCATTCGACGCCTTCGATCCGGCCAATGCCGGCAATCACGCCGGCCGCCGGCACGTCCTCGCCGTACACCTCATGGGCGGCCAACTGGCCGATTTCCAGGAACGGCGAGCCTGGGTCGAGCAAGCGGTCGATACGGTCGCGGGGCAGCAATTTGCCCCGCGAGGTGTGCCGCTCCTGTGCCTTGTGGCCGCCGCCCTGATGGACCTTGGCCAGCAGTGTGCGCAGGCTCTGGACGTGCTCGAGCATGGCCGCGCTGTTGTGCGCGAACTCGGCAGAGCGGGGGTTCAATTGGGTTTTCAGAATCATCGGGGCTCCTGGCGCAGCTTCAAGCGGCAAGCTTCAAGCTGCAAGAGTTGATCGGCGCTACAACTGCTTCTACGTGCAGCTTGTCGCTGGAAGCTAACCGCTGACTCGCTTAGCGAGTCTCGTTGAACAGTTCGCGCCCGATCAGCATCCGGCGAATTTCGCTGGTGCCGGCGCCGATTTCATAGAGCTTGGCGTCGCGCAGCAGGCGCCCGGCCGGGAACTCGTTGATGTAGCCGTTGCCACCGAGAATCTGGATGGCTTCAAGGGCCATCTGGGTCGCGCGTTCGGCGGTGTAGAGGATCACCCCGGCGGCGTCCTTGCGCGTGGTCTCGCTGCGGTCGCACGCCTGGGCCACGGCATACAGGTAGGCGCGGCTGGCATTGAGCTGGGTGTACATGTCGGCGATCTTGCCCTGGATCAGCTGGAACTCGCCGATGCTCTGGCCGAACTGCTTGCGGTCGTGGATGTAGGGCACCACCAGGTCCATGCAGGCCTGCATGATACCGGTCGGGCCGCCCGAGAGCACCACGCGCTCGTAGTCCAGGCCGCTCATCAGCACTTTCACGCCACCGTTGAGGGCGCCGAGGATGTTTTCCTTGGGTACTTCGACGTTGTCGAAGAACAGCTCGCAGGTGTTGGAGCCGCGCATGCCCAGTTTGTCGAATTTGTTGCTGCGGCTGAAGCCCTTGAAGTCACGCTCGACAATAAAGGCGGTGATCCCGTGGGGGCCCTTGTCCAGGTCGGTCTTGGCGTAGATCACATAGGTGTTGGCGTCGGGGCCATTGGTGATCCAGGTCTTGCTGCCATTGAGCACGAAATGATCGCCACGCGCTTCGGCGCGCAGTTTCATCGATACCACGTCGGAGCCAGCATTGGGTTCGCTCATGGCCAGGGCGCCGATATGCTCGCCGCTGATCAGCTTGGGCAGGTACTTGGCTTTCTGCCCGGCGTTGCCGTTGCGGTTGATCTGGTTGACGCAAAGGTTGGAGTGGGCGCCGTAGGAGAGGGCGACCGAGGCCGATCCGCGGCTGATCTCTTCCATGGCCACCACGTGGGCCAGGTAGCCCAGGCCGGCACCGCCGTACTCTTCGCAGACGGTGATGCCCAACAGGCCCATGTCACCGAACTTGCGCCACATGTCGGCGGGGAACAGGTTGTCCTGGTCGATCTGCGCGGCACGGGGCGCCAGTTCCGCGGCGACGAAGGACTGCACCTGATCGCGAAGCATGTCGATGGTTTCGCCCAGGGCGAAGTTCAGGGTCGGATAACGCATGTGGGCACCTTTTGTCTGTTTGTTCTTGTGTGGTTCGTAGCGGCCTTATCGCCGGCAATTCCAGCTCCGGCAGCGGAGCGCTCGGGCCGTGCCAGCGATGAGGTTCGTCACCTTTACGTTAACGTAAACCTGCCAACGATCACTGTCAATCGCACCATGACCTTTACGTTAACGTAAATATCAGCCAGAGTAAGACCCGCTTGAATCAGTTCCCAGAACAACCACAACAAGGGACCGCCATGAATCAACCGAGCTATACCCAGGGGCGTCAGGATAAGCCCTTGCTGGCCATGACCATCGGCCAGGCGTTTGACAATACTGTGTCGCGTTTCGCCGAGCGCGAGGCCCTGGTGGTGCGCCACCAGCAGTTGCGCTACAGCTGGCGGCAACTGGCCGACAGCGTCGACTGTCATGCCCGGGCGCTGATGGCCCTGGGGCTCAAGACCGGCGACCGGCTGGGCATCTGGGCGCCCAATTGTGCGCAGTGGTGCATTGCCCAGTTCGCCAGCGCCAAGATCGGCGTGATCCTGGTCAACATCAACCCCGCCTACCGCACCAGCGAACTTGAGTATGTACTCAAGCAGTCCGGTTGCCAGTGGCTGATCTGCGCCGGCGCATTCAAGACCTCCGATTACCATGCCATGCTCGGTGAGCTGTTGCCCGAACTCGGCGACCAGGTTACCGGCGAACTGCGCAGCGATCGGCTGCCGGCCCTGCGCGGGCTGATCAGCCTGGATGCCACGCCACCGGCAGGCTTCCTGGCCTGGGACCAGCTGGCCTCGCTGGCTGCCCACACCACACCGGCCGACTATCAGGCCCGCCAGCACAGCCTGCAGTTCGACCAGCCGGTCAATATCCAGTACACCTCCGGCACCACCGGCTTCCCCAAGGGCGCCACCCTCAGTCACTACAACATCCTCAACAACGGCTACATGGTCGGCGAGAGCCTGGGGCTGACCGAGCACGACCGCATGGTGATCCCGGTCCCGCTGTACCACTGTTTCGGCATGGTCATGGGCAACCTGGGCTGCATTACCCACGGCAGCACCATGATCTACCCCAATGATGCCTTCGACCCCTTGCTGACCCTGGATACCGTCGCCCAGGAGCAGGCCACCGCGCTCTACGGCGTGCCGACCATGTTCATCGCCATGCTCGACCACCCGCAACGCACCGAGCGGGACCTGTCGAGCCTGCGTACCGGGATCATGGCCGGCGCCACGTGTCCGATCGAGGTGATGCGCCGGGTCATCGACCAGATGCACATGAGCGAGGTGCAAATCGCCTATGGCATGACCGAGACCAGCCCGGTGTCGTTGCAGACCGGCCCGGACGACGACCTGGAACTGCGCGTGACCACAGTGGGGCGTACCCAGCCGCAGCTCGAAAGCAAGATTGTCGACGAACAGGGCTGCATCGTGCCGCGCGGCACCATCGGCGAGCTGTGCACCCGGGGTTACAGCGTCATGCTGGGCTATTGGGGCAACCCCGAGGCCACCCTCGAGGCGATCGATCCGGCAGGCTGGATGCACACCGGGGACCTGGCGACCATGAACGAGGCGGGGTATGTGTGTATCGCCGGGCGCAACAAGGACATGATCATCCGCGGCGGCGAGAACATCTATCCGCGGGAGCTCGAGGAGTTCTTCTTCACCCACCCGGCTGTGGCCGATGTGCAGGTGATCGGTATTCCGGATGAACGCTATGGCGAGGAAATCGTCGCCTGGATCAAGTTCCACCCAGGTCATAACGCCAGCGAGATCGAACTGCAGCAGTGGTGCAAGAGCCGCATTGCCCACTTCAAGACCCCGCGCTATTTCCGTTTCGTCGACGAGTTCCCGATGACGGTGACCGGCAAGGTGCAGAAGTTCAGGATGCGCGAGATCAGCATCGAGGAGCTGAGCAGCCGTTGAATTGATCGCTGCGCTGTTGCTGGCCTGCGCCGTACCTGTGCGAGCTCCTGCAGGCGCGATCGTCTACGCTTTCACCGGCGGCTCGTCACTGGGCGGGTCGCCTACGGTGGGCGGCACCGTCGGCTTTACCGGCAATTCATCGGGCTCTTCATCCGGCACCGCAGGTGGCAGCGTCGGGTCGTCGATATTCGGATCGGGCGTTTCTGCCGGGATGGGGATGTTCATGGCCTGACCTCGCAATGGGGTGATGGATGACGGGCTCAGTTGTTTTCGACTTCAGCGAGCGTCAATCGCTCATTTTTTTTGAACCCCACGCCGCCCATCCGCTCTGAACTCTTACGCCTACCTCGTAACGGAGCAAGGATCGATGACCCGCGATGAGCCCTTCGAAACCGACCGTACAGCCCCGGCAACTGATCATCCCGACCAGGCCATCAGCCTCTCCCAGGCCCTGCTCGAACCCAGGATCGTGATCGAAAGCACCCAGCCCTTGCTCGATGGCGGCCTGTTCGCGGTCAAGGCGGTGGTGGGGGCGGCGGTGCAGGTCAGCAGCAAGGTCTACAGCGATGGCCACGATACGCTGGCGGTGATGCTCAATTGGCGCCAGGCCCAAAGCCGGCGCTGGCATTGCGTGCCCATGAGGTTCGCCGGCAACGACCTGTGGCAGGCCGAGTTCACCGTCACCGAGCAAGGCCGGCACCTGTTCAGCATCGAGGCCTGGATCGACCCCTTCGCCACCTATTGCCATGACCTGGAGAAGAAATTCAACGCAGGCGTTCCCGTGCCCCTGGAGCTGCAGGAAGGCCTGCTGCTGCTTGATCACAACATCGAACGCAGCCAGGGCCTGCTGCGCGAGCAGTTGCAGGGGCTGCGCCTGGCGCTGCCGACCCTGACCCCCGAGGAGCAGGTGGCGCAGTTGCTGCACGCCAATACCGCCAGCCTGATGCGCGAGGCCGACCACCGTACCTACCTGAGCCGCAGCCCCGAGTACCCCCTGGATGTGGAGCGGCGCCAGGCGTTGTTTGCAAGCTGGTACGAGCTGTTTCCCCGCTCGATCACCGACAACCCCGAGCGCCATGGCACCTTCAACGATGTGCATGAACGCCTGCCGATGATCCGTGACATGGGGTTCGACGTGCTGTACTTCCCGCCGATCCATCCCATTGGCGTGCGCCATCGCAAGGGCCGCAACAATGCCTTGCAGGCCGAACCCGGGGACCCGGGCAGCCCCTATGCCATCGGCAGTGATGAAGGCGGGCACGAGGCCATTCACCCGCAACTGGGCAGTCGCGAGGACTTTCGCCGGCTGGTGGCCGCCGCCGCCGAGCACGGCCTGGAGATCGCCCTGGATTTCGCCATTCAGTGCTCCCAGGACCACCCCTGGCTCAAGGAGCATCCCGGCTGGTTTTCCTGGCGCCCGGACGGCACGATTCGCTACGCGGAAAACCCGCCGAAAAAGTACCAGGACATCGTCAACGTCGACTTCTATGCTGCCGATGCCGTGCCTTCCTTGTGGCTGGCCCTGCGCGATGTGGTGCTGGGCTGGGTGCAGGAAGGGGTGAAGATGTTTCGTGTCGACAACCCGCACACCAAGCCCTTGCCGTTCTGGCACTGGATGATCGCCAATATTCGCAGCCAGCACCCCGACGTGATCTTTCTTGCCGAAGCCTTCACCAAGCCGGCAATGATGGCGCGCCTGGGCAAGGTCGGCTATTCGCAAAGCTACACCTACTTCACCTGGCGCAATACCAAGGCTGAGCTGCAAAGCTACTTCGAAGAGCTCAACCAGCCACCCTGGCGCTATTGCTACCGCCCCAACTTCTTCGTGAACACTCCCGACATCAATCCGTTCTTTCTCCATGAGTCCGGTCGCGCCGGCTTCCTGATCCGGGCCGCTTTGGCCACCATGGGCTCGGGGTTGTGGGGCATGTACTCGGGGTTCGAGTTGTGCGAAGCCACACCCATTCCCGGCAAGGAGGAATACCTGGATTCGGAGAAGTACCAGATTCGCCCACGGGATTTCACCCAGCCGGGCAACATCATTGCCGAAATCGCCCAGCTCAACCGCATCCGCCGGCAGAATCCGGCGCTGCAGACCCACCTGGGCGTGGCCTTTTTCAACGCCTGGAACGACAACATCCTGTACTTCGGCAAGCGCACGGCCGAACGCGACAACTTCATCCTGATCGCCATCAGCCTCGACCCGCACAACGCCCAGGAAGCGCACTTCGAACTGCCGCTGTGGGAGCTGGGCCTGGATGACAACGCCGATACCTTCGGTGAAGACCTGATGACCGGCCACCGCTGGACCTGGCACGGCAAGACCCAATGGATGCGCATCGAGCCCTGGCACCTGCCGTTTGGTATCTGGCGTATCGAAAAAGCCCTCTAGAAAGGAGTCGAACATGGCCAAGCGCACCCGCCCGGCAGCCTTCATCGACGATCCGCTGTGGTACAAGGACGCGATCATCTATCAGGTGCACGTCAAGTCCTTCTTCGATTCGAACAACGACGGCATCGGTGACTTTCCGGGCCTGATCGCCAAGCTCGACTACATCGCAGAGCTTGGGGTCAACACCCTGTGGCTGCTGCCGTTCTACCCCTCGCCACGGCGCGACGACGGCTACGACATTGCCGAGTACAAGGCGGTGCACCCGGACTACGGCACCCTGGCCGACGTGAAGCGCTTTATCGCCCAGGCGCACAAGCGCGGCCTGCGAGTGATCACGGAGCTGGTCATCAACCACACCTCCGACCAGCACGCCTGGTTCCAGAAGGCCCGTCACGCCAAGCCCGGCAGCAAGGCCAGGGACTTCTACGTGTGGTCCGACACCGACCAGAAATACGACGGCACGCGGATCATCTTTCTCGACACCGAGAAGTCCAACTGGACCTGGGACCCGGTGGCCGGCCAGTACTTCTGGCACCGCTTCTATTCGCACCAGCCCGACCTGAACTTCGACAACCCGCAGGTGATGAAGGCGGTGATCGGGGTGATGCGCTACTGGCTCGACCTGGGGGTGGACGGCTTGCGCCTGGATGCGATCCCGTACCTGATCGAGCGCGACGGCACCAACAACGAGAACCTGCCCGAGACCCATCAGGTGCTCAAGCAGATCCGCGCCGAGATCGACGCCAACTACCCCGATCGCATGCTCCTGGCCGAGGCTAACCAATGGCCGGAGGATACCCAGCTGTATTTCGGCGAAGGCCAGGGCGATGAGTGCCACATGGCGTTCCACTTCCCGCTGATGCCGCGCATGTACATGGCCGTGGCCCAGGAGGACCGCTTCCCGATCACCGACATCCTGCGCCAGACCCCGGAGATCCCCCCCAACTGCCAGTGGGCGATCTTCCTGCGCAACCACGATGAGCTGACCCTGGAGATGGTCACCGATCGCGAACGCGACTACCTGTGGAACTACTATGCCGAGGACCGTCGGGCGCGCATAAACCTGGGCATCCGCCGGCGCCTGGCGCCTTTGCTGCAGCGTGACCGGCGCCGCGTGGAGCTGCTGTCGAGCCTGCTACTGTCGATGCCCGGCACGCCGACGCTGTATTACGGCGACGAAATCGGCATGGGCGACAACATCTACCTGGGCGACCGCGACGGTGTGCGCACCCCCATGCAGTGGTCGATCGACCGCAACGGCGGCTTCTCACGTGCCGATCCGGCGCGCCTGGTGCTGCCGCCGATCATGGACCCGCTGTATGGCTACGCCTCGGTCAATGTCGAGACCCAGGCCAACGATCCGCATTCGCTGCTGAACTGGAATCGCCGGCTGCTGGCGGTGCGCAAGCAGCAAAAGGCCTTTGGCCGGGGCAGTTTGAAAATGCTTTCGCCGACCAACCGCCGCATTCTTGCGTACATCCGCGAGTACACCGGGCCCGACGGCAAGAGCGAGATCATCCTCTGCGTGGCCAATGTTTCCCGCGCCGCCCAGGCCGCGGAGCTTGAGCTGTCGCAGTACGCCGACAGGGTGCCGGTGGAAATGCTCGGCGCCAGCGCCTTCCCGCCCATTGGCCAGTTGCCGTTCCTGCTGACTCTGCCGCCCTATGGCTTCTATTGGTTCCTGCTGGCGCCCAAGGACCAGATGCCCAGCTGGCACCAGGAGCCGGCCCAGAGCCTGCCAGAGTTCACCACGCTGGTGCTGAAAAAGCGCATGGAAGAGCTGCTCGACACCCCGGCCCGCGACACCCTGCAAGACAGCATCCTGCCCCAGTACCTGCCCAAGCGCCGCTGGTTCGCAGGCAAGGAAACACGCATCGACCAGGTGCATATTGCCTATGGCGTGCGCTTTGGTGCACCGACCAGCCCGGTGCTGCTCAGTGAGATCGAGGTCAAGAGTGGCGGCCACAGCAGCCGCTACCAGCTGCCCTTCGGCCTGATCGGCGAAGACCAGATCAACAGCGCGCCACCCCAGCAACTGGCGTTGGCGCGGGTCCGACGCGGACGCCAGGTGGGCCTGATCACCGATGGTTTCGTGCTCGAGAGCTTTGTCCGCGCAGTGCTGGTCGGCTGCCAGGCAGGCACCCGGCTGCCCTGTGCCGACGGCGAGTTGTGCTTCAACGCCACCGAGCAACTGGCCGCCCTGAACCTGGGCGATGAGGCCCAAGTGCGCTACCTCTCGGCCGAGCAGTCCAACAGCTCGGTGGTGGTCGGTGGCAGCCTGGTGCTCAAGCTGATCCGGCGGGTCAACCCCGGGGTGCATCCGGAGCTGGAAATGAGCGCCTACCTGACCGCTGCCGGCTTTGCCAATATCTCGCCGTTGCTGGGTTGGGTCAGCCGCGTCGATGCCGGTCAGCAACCCCACCTGTTGATGATCGCCCAGGGCTACCTGAGCAACCAGGGCGACGCCTGGGACTGGACCCAGAACAACCTGGAGCGGGCCATCCGCGACGAACTGGAGCCCGGCGAGCAAACCCTGGATGCCCATACCGATGCATTGCAGGACCTGGCCGACTTTGCTGCCTTGCTGGGGCAACGCCTGGGCGAGATGCATCTGTTACTGGCGGCGCCGACCCAGGACCCGGACTTCCAGCCACGGGCCAGCACATCACGCGATTGCCAGGCCTGGGGCAAGCAGATCAGCAGCCAACTGACCCGCGCCCTGGACCTGCTCAAACAGCACCGTGGCGAACTCGACCCCGAAAGCCAGGCCCTGGTCGATGACCTGCAACAGCAACGCAAAGACCTGCTGGCCACGGTCGCGAGCTTGAGCAAGCAAGCCCAGGGCGGCCTGTTGATGCGCGTGCACGGCGACCTGCACCTGGGGCAGGTGCTGGTGGTACAGGGCGATGCCTACCTGATCGATTTCGAGGGCGAGCCAGCGCGCCCGCTCGATGAGCGCAGGGCCAGGCACAGCCCCTACAAGGATGTCAGCGGCGTGTTGCGATCCTTCGACTATGCTGCTGCCATGGTGCTGCGCAGTACCTCCAGTGTCGACCTGTCGGACAGTGCCCGCCAGGCACGCCAGCGGGTTGCCAGGCGTTATCTGCACCAGGCCCGACATGCGTTTGTCGAGGCCTATGGGCTGGCCACCGCGGCCATGCCCCATGCCTGGGAACATGCCGACGGCGAGCGTGCGGCACTGGAACTGTTCAGCCTGGAAAAGGCCGCCTACGAAATCCTGTATGAAGCCGAAAACCGCCCAAGTTGGCTGGCCGTGCCTTTGCATGGCCTGCATGGCCTGACAAGTACCTGGGGAGAAAGCTAATGAATCAACGCAAGCGCGAGGAAGGCGGGCTGGGTCATCGAGACGGCGACGCCCTGGTCAGGGCCGAGCATGCCGACCCATTCGCCGTGCTTGGCCCGCACCCTGATGGTGCAGGCGGCCAGTTTGTCCGCGCCTATCTGCCCAATGCCTTGAGCGTCCAGGCCCTGGCCCGTGACGACGGGCGGGTGCTGGGCGAACTCGAGCAGCAGCCAGTGCCGGGGTTGTTCATCGCTCATCTGCCCGAGCAGCAACCCTATGTGCTGCGCATCCATTGGGCGGGCGGCGAGCAGATCACCGAAGACCCCTATAGCTTCGGGCCGCTGCTGGGCGACATGGACCTGTATCTGTTTGCCGAGGGCAACCATCGCGACCTGTCCGGGAGCATGGGCGCACAATTGACACAGGTCGAAGGTATCGACGGCGTGCGCTTTTCGGTGTGGGCGCCCAATGCCCGGCGAGTTTCGGTAGTGGGCGATTTCAATAACTGGGACGGCCGACGCCACCCGATGCGCCTGCGTCATCCCTCCGGCGTCTGGGAGATATTCGTGCCGCGCCTGACCGCCGGTGAAGCCTACAAGTATGAAGTGCTCGGTCGAGAAGGCATCCTGCCGCTCAAGGCCGACCCGTTGGCCCGCGCCACCGAGCTGCCGCCCAGCACCGCTTCGCGGGTGGCAGGGCCGCTGGCCCATGACTGGCAGGACCAGGTGTGGATGCAGGTGCGCGGTGAGCGCCAGGCAACCAGCGCGCCGCTGTCGATCTACGAACTGCACGCCGGCTCCTGGCAATGCGAGCTGGACGACACCGGCGAGGTGGCGCGCTTCTACAACTGGCGCGAACTGGCCGAGCGACTGGTGCCGTATATCCAGCAGACCGGCTTCACCCATATCGAACTGATGCCGATCATGGAGCATCCCTTTGGCGGTTCCTGGGGGTATCAGCCACTGTCGCTGTTCGCCCCGACAGCCCGCTATGGGAGTGCGGAAGACTTCGCTGCCTTCGTCGATGCCTGTCACCAGGCGTCCATCGGTGTAATCCTCGACTGGGTACCGGCGCATTTCCCTACCGATACCCATGGTCTGGCACGTTTCGACGGCACGGCGTTGTACGAGTACGACAACCCGCTCGAAGGTTTTCACCAGGACTGGGACACCCTGATCTATAACCTGGGCCGTACTGAAGTGCATGGCTTCATGCTGGCCTCGGCCTTGCACTGGCTCAAGCATTTCCATATCGATGGGCTGCGGGTCGATGCCGTGGCCTCGATGCTCTACCGCGACTATTCACGCAAGGCCGGCGAGTGGGTGCCCAATCGCCATGGCGGTCGGGAAAACCTCGAGGCCATCGACTTTCTGCGCCACCTGAATGACGTCGTGGCCCTCGAGGTGCCCGGTGCCCTGGTGATCGCGGAAGAGTCCACGGCCTGGCCCGGGGTCAGCCAGCCGACCCAGCAGGGCGGCCTGGGCTTTGCCTACAAATGGAACATGGGCTGGATGCACGACACCCTGCATTACATCCAGAACGACCCGATCCACCGCACCTATCACCACAATGAAATGAGCTTCGGCCTGATCTATGCCTACTCCGAGCATTTCATCCTGCCGATCTCCCACGATGAAGTGGTCCACGGCAAGCACTCGCTGATCGACAAGATGCCCGGTGACCGCTGGCAGAAATTCGCCAACCTGCGCGCTTACCTGACCTTCATGTGGACCCATCCGGGCAAGAAGCTGCTGTTCATGGGCTGCGAGTTCGGCCAGTGGCGCGAGTGGAACCACGACAGCGAACTGGACTGGTACCTGCTCAAGTACCCCGAGCACCTGGGGGTGCAGCGCCTGGTCGGCGACCTCAACCGCCTGTACCGCGACGAGCGCGCGCTGCATGAACAGGACTGCCTGCCCCAGGGTTTCCAGTGGCTGATCGGTGACGATGCCCACAACAGCGTCTATGCCTGGTTGCGCTGGAGCGCGAACGGCGAGCCATTGCTGGTGGTGGCCAACTTCACCCCGGTGCCGCGCGAGCGCTATCGCATCGGTGTGCCGTTTGGCGAGCGCTGGGCCGAGGTGCTCAACAGCGATGCCGAAGGCTATGCCGGGACCAACCACGGCAACCTGGGCGAGGTAGCCAGCGAAGCCATCCCCAGCCACGGCCAGCCGCAATCGCTGGCCCTGAACCTGCCACCGTTGGGCGTGCTGATCCTGCGCCCCGCCTGACCGCAGGGGCGGGCTTGCCTCGCCAGAGGCCCGTATTGCCTGCACCGGCCTCTCGCGAGGCAAGCCCGCTCCTGCAGCTACCATCTGACCCGCACGCCCAGGTTGCCGATCAGGCCATTCAAGTCGTTGTCATCCACATCGCTGCTGTAGTCGGCGCTTACAAACAGCGCGACCTTGGGTGTTACCCGTGCCACCAGCCCCAAGCCCAATTCCACCGTGGCCGAATTGCGTCCGCTGCTGATCTTGTCGACCTTGTCCAGGCTGACCGTGTCGGCATTGGAGAAGTCGTACCAGACGTTGGTACGCAGGAAGGGTTCGATCGGCATGCCACGCACGTTGTAGCGGGCCGACAACCTGGCCCCGACCCGGCCTGTCCAGTTCGGTTGTTCATCGAAGGCTTGCTGGGTAGCCGCCTGGGTCTGGCTGCCGGGGAAGAACTGTTGGTTGATCAACTGTGCCTGGGGCTCGAGGGTCCAGTTCTCACCCAGGCTGATGGGGTAGCCACCTTCGACCGACAAGGTCAGCGCATGGCCATTGCCATCCAGGCGCTGGCCGGTCTCGCTGCGTCCGTTGATGTCGAAGCGGGTACCCATGGCCACGGCATCCAGGTGCCAGCCCTGGTCGTGGGTCATGCTCCAGTACACACCCAGGCTTTCACCGTCCAGGTTCACAGCGGTTTTCTTGTCGCCGACCTGGGGCTTGTGCATGCCATCGAAGCCACTTTGCAGGTTGCTGTGGCCAACGAAGAAACCGGCGCGGTGAGTATTGCCGCCGCCGGTTTCACGTACGAACAGGTCCGGGCTGATTTGCAGGGTCTGGGTGCGCGCGTCAAGGCGCGACGGTTCTGCCGCACCGTTTTTCATCGGTGCCGGGAAGAATTGTGCCCATTGGCTGGCAATGGCGTCGGTGGCAGGTGGGGCGTTGCGCTCGGCCATGCGGTCGGAAAATGCATTCAAGGTGTGCAGGTTCAGGCCACTGGCGCTGACCGGTACCAGCGCCAGGGTCGGCGTTGGCAGGACTTGCCCTTGTGGCTGCGCTTGCCGTTGCATAAAGCTGGTGAAAGGGTCGTTATCCTCCAGGCCCAACGCATGGGTTTCCAACGGGGTTGCAAGAAGCAGCGACGTGGAAACCGCGTAGAAAACATACTCAAAGCCCGTAGGAGTCGGAGTTTTTTTCATGGCGGATCTCCTCTGTATTACAGCCAAGGTCCTGGCCTGATGTCACGGGCTGTAAGGCAAAACCAGAGGGCGACCCAAACCAGCAAAAAAGTTCCTGCCGCGCGCCGAAAGGCGCGAGCTAGAGGCTCGGAGCAAGGATGCGGCATTACTTGTAGCTAAGGAGAGGACAGGGCAGGCGTCAAGAAGGTGTTATGGATCTGTTGTCAAGCTATTGGATGCCCCAATAGGCTGAAAATTAACAATTATTCATGTTTCATAGTCGCCACGGCTCTTTCAGCCGTGGTGGCTATGCCGAATCATTGCTAAAGGTGCACTTCCACCGCCAGGGGCAGGTGATCGGAGAGATGGCTCCAGGGTTTGTTACCCAGAATCTGCGGGGCGTGGCTACTGGCATTGCGCAAGTAGATACGGTCAAGGCGCAGCAACGGCAGGCGGGCGGGGTAGGTGCGCGCCAGCAGGCCATGATGACGCTCGAATGCCTCGTGCAAGCCGCGGTGCAAACCCAGGGTGCGGTTGCCCCTCAACTTCCAGTCATTGAAGTCACCGGCAATGATCACCGGCGCGTCGGCCGGCAGCGAGTCGAGCAGCCGGCGCAGTAGCTGCAGCTGTTTTTGTCGATGGCTTTCCAGCAGCGACAGGTGCACGCACACGGCATGCACCTGGTGCTGGCCGGGTACATCCAGCACGCAGTGCAGCAGGCCGCGGCGCTCGGGGCCGGTGATCGAGACATCGAGGTTGCGGTGCTCGATGATCGGGTACTTCGACAGCAGGGCGTTGCCATGGTGACCGTCGGGGTAGACGGCGTTGCGTCCATAGGCGAAGTCACTCCACATGCTGTCGGCGAGGAACTCGTACTGTGAGGTCTGCGGCCAGCCGGCATAGCGGGCGGCGTGGCGATCGTGGCTGCCGAGCACTTCCTGCAGGAACACGATGTCGGCCTGGGTGCTGCGCACGGCTTCGCGCAGCTCAGGCAGGATGAAGCGGCGGTTGAAGGCGGTAAAGCCCTTGTGGGTGTTGACGGTCAGCACCCGCAGGCGCTGCACCGGCGGTGCCTGGCGGGTATCTGCAAGGATGGAAGGGTGCGGTTCGAGATTCACGGTTGCTCCTTGTCGGCAAGCCTACTGCATGGGACTGGCCCCGCCCGGGTTCAGTTCCCGCCCGTCATGTGTCGTCCTCGCGTTGCAACTCCAGCAGCACCAGTGAGCGTCCAGCCACTTCGAGCGGTGTGTCGAACTCATGCCGTTCGCCCTTGCGCAGTTGTGGCCGGTCGGTGTCGATCAGGCAGTTCCAGTTTTCGCCCTCGGGTACCTGGGGCAGGGTAAAGGTGACCGCATCGTGGTGGGCATTGACGATCAACAGCAAGGTCGCATCGGCTCCCGGTCGAGTAATGCCACTGACCTGCGCGCGACCATCCATCAGCATGCCGAGGGTTCGTCCCTGGCTGTCCTGCCATTGATCGACACTCATCTCGCTGCCATCCGGGGCCAGCCAGGTCACATCCTTGACCCCGATCGCCTCATTGTAGTCGCCGACCAGAAAGCGCGAACGGCGCAGTACCGGGTATGCCAGGCGCAGCTTGGTCAGGCGCTTGACGAACTTGAGCAGGGCCGTGCCTTCGTCGTCGAGCTCCCAGTTGACCCAGCCGATCTCGCTGTCCTGGCAGTAGGCATTGTTGTTGCCGTGCTGGGTGCGGCTGAACTCGTCGCCGGCGACGATCATCGGCGTGCCCTGGGCGAGCAGCAGGGTGGCGAAGAAGTTGCGCATCTGGCGCAGGCGCAGGGCGCTGATCTCAGGGTCGTCGGTCGGCCCCTCGACGCCGTGGTTCCACGACAAGTTGTTGTTGCTGCCGTCCTGGTTGTTCTCGTCGTTGTCCTCGTTGTGTTTGTCGTTGTAGGAGACCAGGTCGCGCAGGGTGAAGCCGTCGTGGGCGGTGATGAAATTGACCGAGGCGTAAGGCCGGCGTCCGCGACGATTGAACAGCTCGCCAGAGGCGGTCATGCGTGCGGCGAAGTCGGCCAGCTGGCCCTCGTCGCCTTTCCAGAAGGCCCGTACCGTGTCGCGAAAGCGGTCGTTCCATTCGGCCCAGCCGGGGGCGAAGTTGCCCACCTGATAGCCGCCGGGGCCACAGTCCCAGGGCTCGGCGATCAGTTTGACCTGGCTGAGCAGCGGGTCCTGGCGACAGGCCACGAGAAAACTGTGACGCTCATCGAAGCCTTCGTGGTAACGCCCAAGGATGGTCGCCAGGTCGAAGCGAAAGCCGTCCACATGCATCTCGCCAGCCCAGTAGCGCAGCGAATCGGTGACCAGCTGCAGCACGCAGGGATGGCTCAGGTCCAGGGTATTGCCGGTGCCTGAATCATTGATGTAGAAGCGCTTGTCGTCGGGCATCAGGCGGTAGTAGGAAGCGTTGTCGATACCGCGCATCGACAGGGTCGGGCCCAGTTCGTTGCCTTCGGCGGTGTGGTTGTAGACCACGTCGAGAATGACTTCCAGGCCTGCATCGTGCAGGTGCGCGACCATCTCCTTGAATTCGGCGATCTTGCCGTTGGCCAGGTAGCGCGGGTGCGGGGCGAAGAAGGCGATGCTGTTGTAGCCCCAGTAGTTGTTCAGGCCTTTTTGCAATAGGTGCTGGTCGTTGACGAAGGCATGGATCGGCAGCAACTCGATGGACGACACCCCCAGCTGCTTGATGTGGCCGAGCAACTCGTCGCACATCAACCCGGCAAAGGTACCGCGGTTTTCGGCTGGCACCGCCGGGTGACGCATGCTGATGCCGCGCACGTGTGCTTCATAGATAATCGTGCGCTCCCAGGGAATGCCCACGCGCTGGTCGCGACCCCAGGTGTAGGCCGGGTCGATGACCTTGCACTTGGGCACGAAGGGTGCGCTGTCGCGCTCATCGAAGCTCAGGTCGCCATCGGGGTGACCGATGGTGTAGCCGAACAGGGCTTCAGACCACTTGAGGCCGCCGACCAATTGCTTGGCGTACGGGTCGATCAGCAGCTTGTTGGGATTGAACCGGTGGCCGTTTTGCGGCTCGTACGGACCGTGTACCCGATAGCCATAGATTTGCCCCGGGTGGGCGTCGGGCAGGTAGCCGTGGAAAATTTCATCGGTGTACTCGGGTAGCTCGATGCGCTCGAGCTCTACCTCGCCACCAAGGTCGAACAGGCACAGTTCGACCTTGGTGGCGTGGGCGGAGAACAGGGCGAAGTTGACCCCCAGGCCGTCCCAGGTGGCGCCCAGCGGAAAGGGCAGGCCTTCGCGGATGCGCGAGGGTTCGACAACGGGGGCGGCGGTAGCTTTTGGCTTGCTCATGGGGCTCCTTGTCGATGTGTCTGGGCCATCGCGGGGCAAGCCCGCTCCTGCAAGTGATGGCGGGGCCTGTGTGGGAGCGGGCTTGCCGTGCTATGGATTTCAGGCCACCGGCGGCTTTTTCGTGGTGCGCGGTTTTTTGGCAGCTGCAGGTTTGGCCGGCGTCACTTCAGGCGCCGCCGCAGGCTTGGCCTTGACCTTGCGCGGCGTGGCCTTGGGTGCCAGGGCTTCGGCTTCGGCCAGCTTGCGCGCCATTTCCCAGTGACGGGACTCCTGGCCCTCGGGCTTACCTTCCGACTCCCAGATCTGATAGGCAAATTCGCGGATTCGTTTTTCTTCGACACTCATCTCGACGCTCCTGATGGCTTAGGCATGATCAATCAATACGTTGACCGGGAACTCCTTGAGTACAGCGCTGAGTAACAGCTCCTTTGAGGGTGTGACTACGCTGGTGGCAAAAAGTCCCGTGTAGTTGGCAGGTGGCAAGGCAGGCGGCAACAGCAGGTGTGTGTCGTCCCAGTTCTGCGCCGGGATCAAGGGAATCGGGGAATCTCCAAGCAAGGCGCAGGCCAGCCGTGGGACGATCACGATCGCCTGTGCCGAGTCGCCGACGCGGGCAAACGCCACGACCCGCTCGGCGTGTCTGCCGCGCACCTGCAGCGGCAGGTAGCGGCCCTCGGCAAACAGTCCGGGGTAATCCTGGCGACGCTTCAGCACTTGGTTGATCAGGGCCTGTTTGACCCGGCCGCTGCGCCAATCCTCAAGCAACTGCGCCACGGTGGTGCTCTCATCGAGGCCCTGGCGGCGGGTGGCAAAATCCACCGGGCGGCGGTTGTCCGGGTCTACCAGGCTCAAATCCCAGAATTCGTTGCCCTGGTACAGGTCTGGCACACCGGGTGCGGTCATGCGCAGCAGGCACTGGCCCAGGCTGTTGAGGGCGCCGGGGCAGGCAAGGGTATCTGCGGCCTGGGCCAGTGAGTGGCGCAGTTGCTGGTTCTGCGGGTCCAGCAACAGGGCGTCGATAAAGTTCAGGCAGGCCTGTTCGTAGGCATCGTTCGGCGCGTTCCAGCTGCTGCGCAGCTTGGCTTCGCGCAGGGCCTTGCGTTGCCATTGCTGCAGGCGTTGTGCGTAGCCCTGCAGGGCCAATGCGTCGTCCGGGTCCAGGTTCAACGGCCAACTGCCGAGCAGGGTCTGGTACAGCAGCCATTCATCGCCAGGGCTCGGGGCGATGCCGTCGGCCAGGTCCGCGCGCAGGGGCGTTGCCAGTTCGCACCAGTGCCCGATCCGGCTGACCAGCCAGGCGCTGCGCTCACTCAATACCGCCAGGCGCGCGCGGGTGTCTTCACCCCGCTTGTGGTCGTGGGTGGCAGTGCTCGACAGGTTGAGCGCAAAGTGCTGCTGGCGTTGCTGGCAGGCGTGGTGGAAAGCCTCCACCGGCGCACTGAAACGCTCGGCATCGAAGCCCACGTCGTTGCGCGACAGCAGCAGGGCCGAGCGGTAGAAGGCGGTGTCTTCCACGGCCTTGGCGGCGGTAGGCGAGGTGAGCTGCTGGAAGCGAATGCAGGCATGGCGCAGGTGCTTGCGGGTGCGACCGGCAGGCAGGCTGCGCCAGGGTTGCCCACCCAGCCAGCGCTGCAGGGCGTCGAGCACGGCCCAGTCGCCTTCGCCCAGGGATTGCCGGGCGCCCTGCAAGGCCGCCTGGAAGAAGGGTTCGTCCTCCGGCGGGCGGCCCGCGGCATTGAGGTAGGTGCGGTATACCGGGTAGTGCTCGACCAGCGCCTGCAGCGTGCGCCGGATCGCACCCAGGGTCAGGTCGCGGCTCATCAGGTCGTCACGGGCCACTTGCAACAATGCCTGGGCCACCGACTCGAAGTCGCCGGCCAGGCTGCCGTTGAGTACCTGCTGGCGTGCCAGGCGCACCTCTTCGGCAAAGCCTGGGCGTTCGCTCAGGGCACTCCAGGCTTCGCTCAACCGGGCTTCGCCCGCCGGGTCATGCTGCAGCAGGCTGACCTGGTTCATGAATTCGTAGCCGGTAGTGCCGTCCACGCCCCAGTCGCGGTGCAGTTGCTCGTTGGCGGCGAGAATCTTTTCGACGTAGATCGGGAAGTGCTCCAGCGCCGCAGTCAACGGTCGCTCGGCCAGCAGGCGGTCGACACGCCGGCGCAGTTTGCGGCAGTAGCCGCGTGGATCGGCCAGGCCGTCGATGTGGTCGATCCGCAGGCCGTCGACCAGGCCACGGCGAATCAGCTCGAACAGGGTGTGGTGGGTAGCCTCGAACACCTCGCTGCGCTCGATCCGCAGGCCGCCCAGTTCGTTGATGTCGAAAAAGCGCCGCCAGTTGATGTCGTCGGCAGCGGTGCGCCAGCTGGCCAAACGATAGGCCTGGCTTTCCAGCAACCCGTGCAGGCGCTCGAAGCCTTCGGCGCTCCGGCCATCGAAGGCTGGCAGCAGATGATCGATGGGCTGCTCGACGGCCAGTGCCGCCAGTTCCTGCTGCAAGCCCGGTGCCTTGTCGGCGGCTTGCGTGGCGCTGTGCAGGGCGACAAAACGCATCCCCAGGGCCTGGACCTCGGTGCTGTCGCTCAGGCAGAGGATCTGCCCATAGTCGGTCGGGCTGATGGGAAAGCGGTGCTCATGGTGCTGCACATGAAAACTGCCATTGGCTGAATCGAAACGCAGTCGCAGCTCACCTGCCTGCAATACCGCGCCGTAGTCGCTGGCTAGGAAAGGCAGCAGCAACTGGCCTTCGAGCAAGGGGTCGCTGGAGTGCCACTGGATATCGAAGAACCTCGCATAGCGGCTGCGCCGCCCCCAGGTCAGCAGGTCTTGCCACCAGGGGTTGTCGCTGCCCACGGCCATGTGATTGGAGACGATATCGAGGATCAGGCCCATGCCGTGCTGGCGCAGCGCAGCCACCAGGCGCAGCAGGGCCGCTTCGCCGCCAAGCTCCGGGTTGATCCGGGTCGGGTCGACCACATCGTAGCCGTGCATCGAGCCGGGCCTGGCGCTGAGCAAGGGGGAGGCGTACAGGTGGCTGATGCCCAGGCGGGCGAAGTAGGGCACCAGGGGCACCGCATCGTCGAGGCTGAAGCCGGCATGGAACTGCAGGCGCAGGGTGGCACTCAGGGGTTTCATCGGTCGCGCTCCCAGGCCTGCTCGCGGGCCTGGGCAAGCAGTTCCAGGCGTCGAGCGGCATCATCGTCGTCGAGCAGTTCGCTGGCCGGCAGGGCAAAGCGGCGGCGCCAGTTGGGGTGGCTGTCGACCGTGCCGGGCAGGTTGGGTTGCTCGTCGACGCCCAGCAGGTCTTCCAGCGGCAGCAACACCAACGGGGCACGGGTGTGCCCGAGAAAGCGCACGCAGGCGTCGATCAGTGCATCGTTGTCGGCCAGGGCGCCGTAGTTGTGTTCCAGCATGCGCTGCAGGCCTGCGTGCTCCTGCTGGCGGGTTTCGCGCCAGTGGCGCTCGGTGAGGTCATCGATCAGCGCCAGGCGCTGGTTCCAGTCGATGTCACGGGCCTGCAGCCAGCCGGCCAATGGCGGCAGGTCGTGGGTGCTGGAGGTCGCCAGGGCGTTGTCCGGCCAGTCGAGGATGGGTTTGAAGTGGCCGGGCGGATCCTGCTCGAACTGCAGCACGCGCATGCCGAGCATGGCGCGCTGCGCAAGCTTTTCGCGCAGGCCTTGCGGCACGGTGCCCAGGTCTTCACCCAGGACAATGGCGCGGTGGCGCACCGACTCCAGGCTCAGCAGGCGCAGCAGGTCGTCCAGCGGATAATTGAGGTAGGCGCCGTCGCGGGCATGGGCGCCCAGCGGCACCAGCCACAGGCGCTGCAGACCCATGATGTGGTCGATGCGCAAACCGCCGGCGTGGGCGAAGTTGGCCCGCAGCATTTCAATGAACGCGCGGTAGCCGTTGCGCCGCAGGCCTTCGGGAGAAAAGGCGCAAATGCCCCAGTTCTGCCCCGAACGGTTGAGGATATCGGGCGGCGCACCGACGTTCAGGCCGGCCAGCAGCTCGTCCTGGCGGCTCCAGGCCTGGCTGCCGGCACCGTCGGCGCCGACGGCCAGGTCTGCGATCAGGCCGATGGCCATGCCGTTGCTGCGGGCGGCATCCTGGGCCCGTTGCAGGCTGCGCTCGATCAGCCATTGGCAGAAGGCATGAAACTGGATCTGCTCGCGATGCTGCCGGGCGAACGCGGCGACTTCCGGGCTGTGCGGATCGTGCCAGGCGTCGGGCCATTGCCGCCAGTCGTGGCTCAGGCCACGGGCGTGCGCCTCGGCCAGCAACGCTTCGAAGCGGCAGTGTTGTTCCAGTGCATCGCCGGCCTGCGCACAGTAACTGTCGAAATCGGCCCGCAGTGGGTGATCGCCGTCGATGAAGTCATCGAACAGCAACTGCAATAATCGGTAGCGTACGGCGCCGGCCTGGGGCCAGTCGATCAGGGGTAGGCGCTCGAGTTGTTCGACGCTCGACTCGAGCCCGAGGGTCTCGAGGGCCACCCGCACGACGCGATCACCCAAGATCACCGATGGGTTGGCGTACAGGCTGTTGAGGAACAAGCGGCTGGAAGGTGAGTAGGGGCTGTAGCGCTGTGTGTCGCTGGCGAACATGGCATGCAGCGGGCTGATGGCGAGGGCATCGGCGCCCCGTTCGGCAGCGCTGCGCGCCAGTTGCTCCAGCGCCTGGCAATCGCCGAAGCCGCCATCGCCGGCACGGCGCAGGCTGTAGAGTTGCGCGCTGATGCCCCAGCAGCGGGGTGTTGGCGTATCCAGCGCATCGCCAAGGCTGAAGCAGCGGGTGGGGGCGACGGCCAGGGTAAAGCGCTGGCCGTCGATTTCGACCTGGTGGTAGCCGATGGGCAATCCCGCGGGCAAGGCTGCCTGCGCATCCAATTGCAGCTGCTGCTGGCTGCCGTCCTCGCGCTGCACCGCGACGGGGCTGGCAGGGGCAAAGTAGGCAGACAGGTCCAGGGCCTGGTGTTCATCGGCGGTGAATAGCGGCGGCAGGTGCCGGGCGTCGTGGGCGGTTCTCAGCGCGGCCAGGCTTGCGGCGATGGCCTGTGGGTCGTCGGCCGGGTGGCCGAGCCCGGCCAGGACCAGGCGCAAGGCGTCATCACTGACGCGCTGCGGGTGTCCGTTGGCGTCGATCCACTCCACTGAAAGCCCGGCAAGCGTTGCTAGTTCCTGCAGGTGTGCGTCAGTCATGGTCAGGCTCCGGCAAAGGTTTGGGCAGCAGGCTGACCAGGGTGGAGTAGGGGGGCAGGTGTTCGCTGGACAGGGGCTCGCTGGCACAGGCATACAGGTGCGTCGAGGCCGGGGGCAGGCTGCAGGGCACTGCCAGCGGGCCGAGGTTGAGGTCGATGCGCAGGGTGCGGCCATCGGCCAACTGCCAGCGTGCGCTCAGGGCCTTGTCGCCGATCACTTCGGCGCCTTCTGCGCGGCAGCCGGGCAAGAGGGCGACGATGTGCTGGTGGCGCAGGTGCAACAGCTGGCGGTAAAAGGCCTGCCAGGGTTGCTGTGGGTCGTCCGTTACCTGCAGGCGTGAAGCACGGTAGGTGGACAGGGCATTGGGGTCGGGAATCGCAGCCCGTTGCACAGGGTCGGCGTAGGCTTTGAAGCCGGCGAACTCGGACCGTCGGCCCTCGCGCACGGCATCGGCCAGTTCATCGTGGTGGTCGGTGAAAAACAGGAACGGCGTATCGCTGCCCCATTCTTCCCCCATGAACAGCAGCGGGACCATCGGTGACAGCAACAGCAGGGTGGTAGCGGCCCGCAGGGCCTGGGGCGAACACAGCCGGGTGAGGCGTTCACCCAGGGCGCGGTTGCCGACCTGGTCGTGATTCTGCAAGAACAACACAAAGGCGCTGGGTGGCAGGTGGTCGCTGGGTTCGCCACGCGGTCGACCCGTTCGGTCCGCTTCGCCCTGGAACACGAAACCCTGGCTCAGGCAGCGGGCCAGCTTCTGGATGGTCGCCTGGCGGTAGTCGGCGTAATAGGCCTCCTGCTCGCCGGTGAGCAACACGTGCAGGGCGTTGTGGCCGTCATCATTCCATTGGCCGTCGTAGGCCTGCTCGAGCAGGTGCGCCTGGTTGTGCTCGTTCTCTAGCACCAGCCACACTTGTCGGTCTGCCGGAAGGGTCTGGCGAACCCGCTGGCTGAACTCGCGCAGGTACTCGGGATGCCCGATGGCATGCACGGCGTCCAGGCGCAGGCCGTCGACGCGGTAGTCGTGCAGCCACATCAAGGCGTTCTCGATGAAAAAATCGCGCACCTGCGACCTGCGAAAGTCGATGGCCGCGCCCCAGGGCGTGTGCCGGTCCTGGCGAAAGAAACCCTGTGCGTAGTGGTTCAGGTAGTTGCCGTCGGGGCCGAAGTGGTTGTAGATCACATCCACCATCACCATCAGGCCGTGGCCGTGGGCCTGGTCGATCAGCTGGCACAGTTGCTCGGGCGTGCCGTAGCTGTGCTGTGGGGCAAAAGGCAGCACGCCGTCATAGCCCCAGTTGCGCTCGCCGGGGAACTGCCCCAGGGGCATCAATTCGAGTGCGGTCACACCCATGTCGGCCAGGCGCGGCAGATGCTCGATCAGCTGCGTGTAGCCGCCCATGAGGCCCACGTGTACCTCGTAGATCACTGCCTCGTGCCAGGGGCGGCCGCGCCAGTGGGTGTGCTGCCAGGGATAGCGGGCAAGGTCGACGAGCTGGCTGGGGCCATGCACGCCTTCGGGTTGAAAGCGCGAGGCAGGGTCGGCCACTTGCAGGTCGCCGTCGATGCAGTACCGATAGCGCCTGCCGGCGCTGCCCGGCAGGCGCGCGCTGAACCAACCGTCGGCGCCGCGCTCGAGGGCATGGCGCACGTCCGGCTCCAGGCACACCTCGACACGGTGGGCATCGGGTGCCCACAGCGCGAAGCGGACGGTTTCACTGTCAAGCATCACGGCCCCGTGGGTCGCGATCTGATCTGACCTCAAGGGCATACCTGCCACCTCGTCCTCAGCGGCCCGTCACCCGGGCCCGCTCGACCAGTTCCTCGTACAGCCGTGCATAGGGTTCGACCGCCTGGCACCAGTTGAACGGCTGGGTCATGGCCAGGCAGCGCATGGCGTTGAGCAAGTCCTTCTTGGCATAGACATAGAAGGCGCGGCTCAGGGCCTGGCGGTAGCTTTCGACGGTGGACTCGTCGAACAGAAACCCGGTGACGCCGTCGTCGATAGTGTCGGCCAGCCCGCCGGTATTGCGCGCCACCGGCAGCGAGCCGAAGCGCTGGGCGTACATCTGGCTCAGGCCGCAGGGCTCGTAGCGCGACGGCATCAGGAGGAAATCGCTGCCTGCGAACATGCGCCGGGCATCGGTTTCATTGAAGCCGATGCGCACGCCGATCTTGCCTGGGTGGCGCAGCGCCAACTCGCGCATGGCGTGTTCTTCTTCCGGCTCGCCGCGGCCGATGATCGCAATCTGGCCACCTTGGCTGACGATGTCGTCGGCCACGCCCAGGGTCAGGTCCAGGCCCTTCTGGTAGACCAGCCGCGACACCACGGCGAACAGCGGGCCGGTGGACGGTTCGAGTTCGAACAGCTCACGAACCTGGCGGCTGTTGGCCGCCTTGCCGTCCCAGTCGTTGAGGCTGAACGGGTGGGCCAGGTGCGGGTCGCTGGCAGAATCCCAGCTTTCGTCGATGCCATTGGGTATGCCGCTGAGCAGGCCTTGCTGGGCCTTGCTGCCGAGAAAGCCATCCAGGCCGCAGCCAAAGTCCGGGGTGGTGATCTCCCGGGCGTAGGTGGCGCTGACCGTGGTGATGTGGCTGGAGTAGGCCAGGCCCGCCTTGAGGAACGACAGCTTGCCGTAGAACTCCATGCCTTCCTGTTGCAAGGCATGGTTGGGGATGGCGAGTTCCGGGCAGCAGGCACGGCTGACCACGCCCTGGTACGCCAGGTTGTGGATGGTGAACAGGGTAGGGGTCTGCAGGCCGCGCCAGTGCATATAGGCCGGGGCCAGTCCTGCGGGCCAGTCATGGGCATGCACCAGGTCGGGCTTCCAGTGCACCATGCCTTCGCCGGCGGCGATTTCAGCGGCGGCCAGGCCCAGGCGGGCAAAGCGGATGTGATTGTCAGGCCAGTCACGACCATTGTTGGCACCATAGGGAGTGCCTTCGCGCTGGTACAACTCGGGGCAGATCAGCACATAGATCACCAGGCCGTCGGCCAGGTCCATGCGCCCGATCTTGCAGGGCGGCAATGCCGCATGCCCACCCAGCTCTCCCACCAGGTGAATCGGGTATTCGCTTTCCAGCACCTGCGGATAACCCGGGATCAGCACCCGCACATCGTGCAGGTGACGCATCGCCCGCGGCAGGGCGGCGGAAACATCGCCCAGGCCGCCGGTCTTGACCAGATCGGCGATTTCGGAGGTCACGAACAACACTTTGCGTTTATGCGGATTGTGCCGGGAGTCGGCGTCGGGTGCCTTGGCTGTCGTGCTGATATGCGTGGCCAGCGGCTCGCGGTTGTCCGGGGTGAAATGCTCTACGTTGGGTTCGACAGCGGCACTGATCATACTTCTCTCCGTCCCTATGTGGCGGGCGTGGTCACCCGTTATTGTGTGTCTGCTGAAGGCATCTCTCTGTGTGTGGAAGTGCATTGCGATCCATGCCCCGCTGTCATGCGCACAAGCGCAACGCAAGTCGACAATCCGTGTCGACGGCGTGCTGACAAATTGGGGTGGGTGGACCGTGTCTGGATGACCAGAAACGTTGACCTACTAACTTGCTGACCTTTTGCGATTTCAGAAAGTTCGACTTTTTTCAGTCGAGTTTTCCGGACAATCTCGTGGCCGCTACTGAGTGTAGGAGAGATGCGCCGGGAAATGTGACCCGCTGGTCACTTAACTTTCAGTCACCGGCATGTCGTACAATCCCCCGATTTCCCCAGGCGCGTGCCGGGGGCCAAATGCTCAAAGGGACAAGGATGACCATGGACGCCGAACAGATTCTGGTATTGCAGGCCAGCTACAGCAACCCGATGCATGCAGAAGCCATCGGCCTGGTGCTGGACCAGTATGCCCGTGATCCCATGGGCGGCGGCCAGCCGCTCGATCCGCAGTTGCTCGAGCAACTGCCGCAGGAGCTGGCCCGGCGGCCCCATGCCTTCAGTGTGCTGGCCTTCGTCGATGGCCAGCCGGCGGGCTTGGTGAACTGCTTCGAGGGGTTTTCTACCTTCGCCTGCCGGCCACTGGTGAACGTCCATGACGTGTCGGTGGTGCCGGCCCATCGTGGCAAGGGCCTGAGCCAGCGCATGCTTGCCAAGGTCGAGGAAATCGCCCGCCAGCGCGGTTGCTGCAAGCTGACACTGGAGGTGCTCGAAGGCAATCCGGTTGCCCAGGCCAGCTACCGCACCTTCGGCTTTGAACATGCCCGGTTCGATCCGGCCCATGGCGCCATGCAGTTCTGGACCAAGGCGCTATAGAAGTTGGCGGGCAGAGGGTGTAGCCACCTGCCGTGGCTCGCTCAGACGAGTGCGTTCTTACCGTCGGACTTGGCTTGTTCCAGCTGCTGGCTGAGGGTGGCGACTTGCTGTTGCAACCGATCGCGCTCTTCCCGCAGACGCCGCAACTCCTCCCGGGTAATGGTGACGTAGAGCGTCTGGGGCGGCATTTTCGCTAGAAGGGTTCCCATTGCACACCTCGCAAATGGCTGGTTGTTGGTTGCAAGCGTAGTTGCTCGGTCGGTCGGGGATTCTGAATTCTTTTGAGGGGCATGGGAACTTTTTTGTTTCTTGCTGTCTTGCCGTTCGTCGCTGAACCAAGTCTGCCCGTGCTGGACTAATCTTGAAGGCCTGAACCGGCAGTTTTCATTCAAGGGGAGCATCGGCACATGCAACTGGGAATCGTGGGGCTGGGCCGCATGGGCGGCAATATTGCAAGGCGACTGATGCGCGACGGCCACCAGACAGTGGTTCATGATCGCGACCGCAAGGCCGTCGAGACCCTGGCCACCGAGGGGGCCAATGGCGCGCATGACCTCGGCGCCCTGGTGGGCAAGCTGCACAAGCCGCGCGCGGTGTGGGTCATGCTGCCGGCGGGCGAGCCGACCGAGCAGACCATTGCGCAACTGGCCGACCTGCTGGATCCCGACGATGTGATCATCGACGGCGGCAACACCTTCTACAAGGACGACATCCGCCGCGCCAGCGAGCTGGGCAAGCGCGCGCTGCACTACATCGATGTGGGCACCTCCGGCGGTGTCTGGGGTCTCGAGCGTGGCTACTGCATGATGATCGGCGGCGAGAGAGCGGTGGTCGATCGCCTCGATCCGCTGTTCGCCTCACTGGCGCCCGGTGTCGGCAACATTCCTCGCACCCGCGGTCGCCAGGGGCCGGCCGGGCGGGCCGAACAGGGCTATATCCACGCCGGCCCCGCAGGCGCCGGGCACTACGTGAAAATGATCCACAACGGCATCGAATACGGCCTGATGCAGGCCTATGCCGAAGGCTTCGACATTCTCAAGAGCAAGGGCAGCGAGGCTTTGCCAGCCGAGCAGCGCTTTGACCTGGATGTGGCCGAGATTGCCGAAGTATGGCGCCGCGGCAGCGTGGTCACTTCCTGGTTGCTGGACCTGACTGCCGATGCCCTGGTGGCCGATCCGCAGCTCGGTAGCTATAACGGCTCGGTGGCCGACAGCGGCGAAGGGCGCTGGACCATCGATGCGGCCGTGGAGCAGGCCGTGCCGGTGCCGGTGCTGTCGAGCGCGTTGTTCGCCCGTTTTCGTTCGCGCCAGCAGCAGGGCACCTACGCCGACCGGATGCTCTCGGCGATGCGCTTTGGTTTCGGTGGCCATGTCGAGAAGAAACCTGAATGAGTACAGCACGGATCGAAGCGGCTCCCCCTTGCACCCTGTTCCTGTTCGGCGCCAATGGCGACCTGGTCAAACGGCTATTGATGCCGGCCCTCTACAACCTCAGCCGTGACGGCTTGCTGGACAAGAACTTGCGCATTGTCGGGGTGGACCACAACAGCGCCACCGATGCCGAGTTCGCCGAACGCCTCGAAGCGTTCATGCGCGAGCGCGACAAGGGCAGGGAAGGCGCCGAAAAGTGCCTGGACGACAAGCGCTGGAACCGCCTGGCCAAGCGCATTGGCTACCTGACCGGCGACTTCCTCGACGAGGCGACCTACCAGGCCATCGCCCGGCGCATTGAAAAGAACCCGAGCGCCAATGCGGTGTTCTACCTGGCCACCTCGCCGCGTTTTTTCGGCGAAGTGGTGCAGCGCCTGGGGGCCGCCGGCCTGCTGGATGAAACCGACGGCTTTCGCCGGGTGGTGGTGGAAAAACCGTTCGGCTCGGACCTGGCCAGTGCCGAGGCGCTCAACGCCTGCCTGCTCAAGGTGATGAGCGAGAAACAGATCTACCGCATCGACCATTACCTGGGCAAGGAGACGGTGCAGAACATCCTGGTCAGTCGATTCTCCAACGGCCTGTTCGAAGCTTTCTGGAACAATCACTACATCGACCATGTGCAGATCACCGCCGCCGAAACTGTCGGGGTGGAGACCCGGGGGGCGTTCTATGACCACACCGGCGCGTTGCGTGACATGGTGCCCAATCACCTGTTCCAACTGTTGGCAATGGTTGCCATGGAGCCGCCCGCGGCATTTGGCGCCGACGCGGTGCGCAGCGAGAAGGCCAAGGTCATCGGTGCCATACGCCCCTGGTCGAAGAACATGGCCCTGAAGAACTCGGTACGCGGGCAGTACACCGCCGGCAAGCTCGGGCGCAAGCAGTTGTCCGGCTACCGCCAGGAACCACGGGTCGATCCCCAGAGCCAGACCGAAACCTATGTGGCCCTGAAAGTGATGATCGACAACTGGCGATGGGTGGGCGTGCCGTTCTACCTGCGCACCGGCAAGCGCATGAGTGTGCGCGACACCGAGATCGCCATCTGCTTCAAGCCTGCGCCCTATGCACAGTTTCGTGACACCGAAGTCGAGAAGATCAAGCCCAACTATCTGAAGATCCAGATCCAGCCCAACGAAGGCATGTGGTTCGACCTGCAAGCCAAGCGGCCCGGCCCGACCTTGGCCATGGAGAACGTCGAGCTGGGGTTTGCCTACAAGGATTTCTTCAAGATGCAGCCGTCCACCGGCTACGAGACCCTGATCTACGACTGCCTGACGGGCGACCAGACCCTGTTCCAGCGCGCCGACAACATCGAGAACGGCTGGCGAGCCGTGCAGCCATTTCTCGATGCCTGGAAGGACGGCGGTGACGTCCAGCCGTATGCCGCGGGCGAGGACGGCCCGGAGGCGGCCGATGAACTGCTGGCCCGGGATCGGAGGGTGTGGCACAGCATCGGTTGACGCGCGCACGAGGTGAGGCGATGGCCTGTGGGAGCGGGCAAGCCCGCTCCTACTGAATCCTTACAACCAGTACGTCACTGCCCACCATCCCAGGCCACCCATGACCACGGTATAGGGCAGTGCCATCCACACCATCCGGCCATACGACAGGCGAATCAACGGTGCGATGGCCGAGGTCAGCAGGAACAGGAACGCCGCCTGGCCATTGGGCGTGGCCACGCTCGGCAGGTTGGTGCCGGTGTTGATCGCCACCGCCAGGGTCTCGAAGTGTTCGCGGCTCATGTTGCCGTCGAGGAACGCCTGCTTGACTTCGGTGATGTAGATGGTCGCCACGAAGACGTTGTCGCTGATCGCCGACAGCAAGCCGTTGGCAATGAACAGCATGCCCGGCTGTTGCTCGGTCGGCAGCGCAAGTACCCACTGGATCAGCGGCGTGAACAGTTGCTGGTCGTGGATCACCGCCACCACGGCAAAGAACACCACCAGTAGCGCGGTAAACGGCATGGCGTCCTGGAACGCGCGGCCCAGGCGGTGTTCGTCGGTGATTCCGGTAAAGGCGGTAATCAGCACGATCACCAGCAGGCCGATCAGGCCGACTTCGGCAATGTGCAGGCCCAGGCTGACGATCAGGATCACGGCGGCCAGGCCTTGTACCCACAGTGCCAGCCGCTGTTGCGCGGTGCGGCGTGCATCGTCTTCGGCAGCATAGGCGGCCAGTACGTCACGCACGTTGTCTGGCAGCAGGGTGCCGTAGCCGAACCAGCGCAGCTTCTCCAGCAGCACGCAGGTCACCAGGCCTGCCGCCAGCACCGGCATGGAGACCGGCGCGACCCTGAAGAAGAAGTCGGCGAAGTGCCAGCCCATCTCATGGCCTATCAGCAGGTTCTGTGGCTCGCCCACCAGGGTGCAGACGCCGCCCAGGGCGGTGCCCACGGCGCCGTGCATCAGCAGGCTGCGCAAAAAGGCGCGAAACTGCTGCAGATCATCGCGTTGCAGTTGGGCGATGTTGTGGTCGCTGTCCAGGTCCGACTCTTCGCGCGGATTGGCTCCCGAAGCTACCCGGTGATAGACCGAGTAGAACCCCACCGCCGCGCTGATGATCACCGCGGTTACGGTCAAGGCATCGAGGAACGCCGACAGGAACGCCGAGAGAAAACAGAACAGCAGGGCCAGCATCGCCTTGGAGCGCACGCCCAGGAGGATGCGTGAGAACACGAACAACAGCAGGTCTTTCATGAAGTAGATGCCGGCGACCATGAACATCAGCAGCAGGATCACCGGGAAGTTGTGCTGCAGCTCGTCATATAGCGCCTGGGGTGTGGTCATGCCCAGCACCAGTGCTTCGATCATCAGCAGGCCACCCGGCATCAACGGGTAGCACTTGAGGGCCATCCCCAGGGTGAAGATGAACTGGACCACCAGCACCCAGCCGGTGACCACCGGGCCGAGGGTGAACAGCAGCACAGGATTGAGCAGCAGGAACAGGCAGAGGGTCGCCTTGTACCAGCGGGGCGACTGCCCGAGGAAGTTGTGGGCCAGGGCGCCGGCCAGGGAGCGGGACATGAAAATGTATCCTAATAATTCAACAGGAGCGCAAGGTGCCGGATACAGGCCGTCAGATCAAGGTAAAAGTCCCGGTTTTGGCACAAGCGCGGTCTAGTTCGTGACTGGGGCCTTGATATAGTCCTGCGATTGTCCTTCCCCCTCAAGGAGCGCTCTGTGACTGACTACCAGGCATTCAAGGTCGAACTGAACAACCATATCGCCCACGTGCAGATCAACCGCCCGGAAAAGTACAACGCGATGAACGCGGCGTTCTGGAGCGAAATAGTCGACATCTTCAAATGGATCGACGAGACCGATGCGGTGCGCGTGGTGGTGATCAGCGGTGCCGGCAAGCACTTCTCCGCCGGCATCGACCTGATGATGCTGGCCTCGCTGGCCAACGAGCTGGGCAAGGATGTGGGCCGCAACGCCCGCACGCTGCGGCGCATCATCCTGCGCATGCAGGCTTCGTTCAATGCCGTGGACAACTGCCGCAAGCCGGTGCTGGCAGCCATCCACGGCTACTGCATTGGTGGTGCCATCGACCTGGTCTCGGCCTGCGACATGCGCTACTGCGCCAGCGACGCACAGTTCTCGATCAAGGAAATCGACATGGGCATGGCCGCCGACGTCGGTACCCTGCAGCGCCTGCCTCGGATCATCGGCGACGGCATCATGCGCGAGCTGGCCTATACCGGGCGCAACGTCGAGGCCGATGAGGCCCAGCGTATCGGCCTGGTGAATCGGGTCTACGATGACCATCAGGCCTTGCTCGACGGTGTCTTTACCATTGCTACCGAAATTGCGGGAAAATCCCCCATTGCCGTGGCCGGCACCAAGGAAATGATCGGCTATATGCGCGATCACCGTATCGACGATGGCTTGGAATACATTGCCACCTGGAACGCCGCCATGTTGCAATCCACCGATCTGCGGGTGGCCGTGGCTGCCCACATGAGCAAACAGAAACCCGAGTTCGCCGACTGAGTTACAGCGGCGGACGCGCGCAAGGAACCGGAACATGGCAGTGCGTTGGACCACCGCGGTACTGGACACTAATCTCGCTGGCGGCTGGGCAGTCGCCCGTTGCCGCGAGGGCTTTCTGGTTGACGGCAACGGCGCGCTGTTCCCGCGCGACTGGCTCAAGCGCCAGGAGTTGGACGTGTTGTTCGAACACGGCATCGGCCATTTCGATGGCCAGCCGGTGTTCCTGCTCGAACTGCGCAACCCACAAGCGGTGGCCGGTTGCAGCTGGCGTGGCCTGCGCCAGTTCATGCTCGAAGGCGACTTCGATACCTACAAGATTCTCGGCTACGCCGCGCAGATCGCCACCTGGGCCCGCGAGCACCGATTCTGCGGCAGCTGTGGCCAGGCCATGCAGCAGATCCACTGGGAGCGGGCCATGTACTGCGAGCCCTGCGACCTGCGCAGCTACCCGCGTATCTCGCCGAGCATGATCGTGCTGATCACCCGTGGCGACGAAATTCTCCTGGCTCGATCCCCGCGTTTTGTCACCGGCGTCTACAGCACCCTGGCAGGCTTTGCCGAGCCTGGCGAGTCCGCCGAGGATTGCCTGGTGCGCGAGGTCCGCGAGGAAGTGGCGATCGAGGTGCAGAACATCCAGTACGTCGGTAGCCAATGCTGGCCGTTCCCGCATTCGATGATGCTGGGCTTTCATGCCGAGTACGCGGGTGGGGACATCGTCATGCAACCAGACGAAATCGAGGATGCGCAGTGGTTCCGGGTCGACGCGCTCCCGCCGTTGCCGGCAGGGCGCTCGATTGCCCGCTACCTGATCGACCTGTACGTGGCGCGTCGCCTAGGCCTGGCCGAACCAGTGCTGCCACGCTAGGCGCACGGTCAGCGCCAGCACCACGGTGATGAACACCGGGCGGATGAACTTGCTACCGCCGCTGATGGCGGTACGCGCACCGAAGAAGGCACCGACCATCAGCGCCGAGCCCATCGACAGGCCCACCAGCCAGTCGACCTGACCGGAAAAGATGAACACCGACAGCGCCGCGGCATTGCTGACGAAGTTCATGCTGCGCGCCACACCGCTGGCCTTGACCAGGTCGATGGGGTAGAGCAGCAGGGTGCTGACGGTCCAGAACGCCCCGGTGCCCGGCCCGGCCACACCATCATAGAAACCCAGTGTCAGGCCCTGGGGCAGTTGCCATTTTTTCTTCACCGGTACATCGGCATCCAGCGGCGCCTTGGGCGTGCCGCCGAACAGCAGGTAAACGCCACAGAGAAAGACGATCACCGGCAGCATCTTGTTCAGCCATTCGGCGGGCAGGTAGTGGGCGACCACGGCACCGATCAAGGCGCCGACGAAGGTGCCGGCCAGGGCGTGGCGCCATTGTTCGGGGTGGAACAACTTGCGGCGGTAGTAGGTGAAACCGGCGGTGGCCGAGCCGAAGGTCGAGCTGAGCTTGTTGGTGCCCAGCACCAGGTGCGGCGGCATGCCGGCGGTGAGCAGGGCGGGGGTGGTCAGCAGGCCACCGCCTCCGGCGATGGCATCGATGAATCCGGCAACAAAGGCGACAGCGGCGAGAATGGCGAGGGTGGTGAGGTCTACGCTGAGTTCGAAGGGCATGGCATGAGCTTAATCGGCTGGGCGCAGAAGGGGCTGCGCCTGACGGCCGATATGGTAATGGAGATCGAGCCCGTCTGTCAGGGTCTGTAGGAGCGGGCTTGCCCCGCGATAGCGAGCTGACTGTCACAGCGCATCGCGGGGCAAGGCCGCTCCTAACGCCTGGGGATCAGGACAGGAAGCCGCCGTCCACGTTCAAGGCCACGCCGGTGGTGTAGCTCGACGCGTCGCTGGCCAGGTACAGCACGGCACCGGCCATTTCCTTGGGATCGGCTACGCGCTTGAGCGGGATCTGCTGCAGCGCGGTGTTGAGGATCGCATCGTTCTTGACCAGCGCCGAGGCGAACTTGGTGTCGGTCAGGCCCGGCAGCAGGGCATTGCAGCGAATGCCGAACGGCGCACATTCCTTGGCAAACACCTTGGTCATGTTGATCACAGCCGCCTTGGTCACCGAGTAGATGCCCTGGAAAATCCCCGGCGACACGCCGTTGATCGACGCCACGTTGATAATGCTGCCGCCACCGTTCTCGCGCATCAGCTTGCCGGCCTCGACCGACATGAAGAAGTAACCACGAATGTTCACATCGACGGTCTTCTGGAATGCGCCAAGGTCGGTGTCCAGTACGTTGCAGAACTGCGGGTTGGTCGCGGCGTTGTTGACCAGGATGTCGAGGCGGCCGAACTGCTCGCGGATACCGGCGAAGACCTGGCCGATCTGCTCCATTTCACCAATGTGGCAGGCAATGGCCGTGGCCTTGCCACCGGCGGCGATAATGGCGTCGGCTACTTGCTGGCAACCGTCGAGCTTGCGGCTGGAGACGATCACGTGGGCGCCTTGCTGGGCCAGCAGGTGGGCGATGGCTTCGCCGATGCCGCGACTGGCACCGGAAACGAAGGCAATCTTGCCGTCGAGGTCGAACAGTTGGGTCTTGGACATGGTTTTTTCCTTGTTGTAGTCGTCAGAGGCTGGACTTGGCAATGACCTGCAGGCTCATGTGCTCCAGCAGTTTGTTCATATGGATGAACTGGGCAAAGCGCTTGTCCTGGGTCTGGCCGTGGAAGAACCGGTAGTAGATCTGCTGGACAATCCCGGCCAGGCGAAACAGGCCATAGGTGTAGTAGAAGTCGTAGTTGTCGATGCGGATGCCGGCGCGTTGGGCATAGTAGTCGACGAACCGTTGGCGGGTGAGCATGCCTGGGGCGTTGCTCGGCTGGCGACGCATCAGTTGCACGGGGGCTGGGTCGTCGGCTTCGATCCAGTAGGCCAGGGTGTTGCCCAGGTCCATCAGTGGGTCGCCAAGGGTGGTCATCTCCCAGTCGAGCACGCCAATGATGCGCATGGGGTTGTCGGCATCGAGAATGACGTTGTCGAAGCGATAGTCGTTGTGGACGATAGCGGGCCTTGGGTGGTCGGCCGGCATCTTTTCGCGCAGCCAGGCGATGACCGCTTCCCAGCGCGGCGCATCCGGGGTCAGGGCCTTGTCGTAGCGGCTGCTCCAGCCTTCGACCTGGCGTTGCACATAGCCTTCGGGCTTGCCCAGGTCGCCCAGGCCGCAGGCGTTGTAATCCACCTGGTGCAGCTCGACCATGCGGTCGATGAAACTCTTGCACAGTGCCTCGGTCCGCTGGGCATCGAGGCCCAGCTCCGGCGGCAGGTCCGAGCGCAGGATGATGCCCTTGACCCGGTCCATTACATAGAACTCACCGCCGATCAACGACTCGTCGGTGCAGTGCACATACGCCTTGGGGCAGTAGGGAAAGCCGCTGTTGAGCTGATTGAGAATGCGGAACTCGCGACCCATGTCGTGGGCCGACTTGGCCTTGTGACCGAACGGTGGACGACGCAGCACGAATTCGCGCCCCGGGTACTGCACCAGGTAGGTCAGGTTCGAGGCGCCGCCGGGAAACTGGCTGATGCTCGGCGTACCGCTCAGACCATCGATGTGGGCCTTCAGGTAAGGGTCGATGACTGCGGCGTCGAGTTCTTCGCCGGGCCGGACCTGGGTGGACTGATCAGTGAGCGTCATGCTTTTACCTTATGATCGAAGCCAGAGATTATTGGCTAATCTAATTCTCGCGTCGGACCCGAACAAGCCTTGGCGCGTCTTATAGGCCAGCGTGTTGCAGGTCGATCAACGCCCCTGATGCCTGGAGCTAGAACGGCCAGGCGAAAAAAAACCGAAGCTGTTGAGGCTTCGGTTTTGTTCGGCATTAGCGCAGGGCTCAGGCCGGGAACAGCTCGCTGAGTTTCATCGACAGCATCATGTCGCCTTCAACGCGCAGCTTGCCGCCCATGAAGGCCTGCATGCCGTCGGTGTCGCCGCTGACGATACCCTTGAGGGTTTCGCTGTCCAGCACCAGGGTGCAGTTGGCGTCGGCGTTTTCGCCTTCCTGGATTTCGCAGGTGCCATCCTTGACGATCAGGGCGTAGTGCTTGTCTTCGTCGGTGATGTTGAAACCGAATACCAGGTCCAGACCGGCAGCGGCAGCTGGGTTGAACTTGGCTTTCATCGCTTCGACGGCTTTTGCTACATCGCTCATGGTGTGTTCCTTATTAAGTGATTGGCGTGACCTGCGAGGTCACAACGAGCCGGTGTTCATCGGTAGGTGATGAGTTCCGGCGCCTTCAACAGCTGCACATGGGCCTGGCTGTTGAAGGAAGCCAGGGCCACCTCGCGGCCACGAAACTTCAGTTGGCTGAGCGAGGTATTGATGATCTGCCAGTTCAGCTCGAACGCCTGGCTGGCAGTGATACGGGTTACGCGGTGAAGCAAGGCGGCAATGGTGCCGCCCGAGGTAAAGATTGCAATGTTGTCGTCGCTGTCTGCCTGCTCCAGCACCCGCGAAAGGCCGCCATCGACGCGATCGACAAAACCCTGCCACGACTCCAGGCAATCGCTTGGATGCTCGCCGCCGTGCCAGCGCTGGATCAGCAGGGCGAACAGGCGCTGGAACTCGCGACGGTTCTGCGCGCCGTTGCGCAGGATGTGCAGCGCTTCGGGCTCCTCGGGCAGAAGGCCGGGGAGCAGGCTGCGGATCACGGCGTCAGCGTCGAACTCGTTGAAGGCCGCGTCGGTCTCCAGCAAGGGAACATCACAGCCTGCAGTGTGCATGGCCGCCAGGGCCAGGCGTGCAGTGTCCTGCTGGCGACGCAGGTCGCCGGCCAGGCAACGGTCAAGGCGCAGGTCCAGTTGGGCCAGATGTTCACCGAGGGCTTCGCTCTGGCGAATACCCACGGGGGAGAGGACGTCGTAGTCGTCTGCACCAAAGGAGGCCTGGCCATGTCGAATCAGGTAGATGCTGCCCACGTCGTCTGCCTGCAGGAAGAATGAGCCGAGGTTAGGGCGCCGTCGACAGGCTGTCAACGGAAAAACATACAAGCGTTTGAAAAGAGCGTTTGAACTGCATTTCCGGAAATTTCCTACATTGGCAGCAGCACCGCCGCGTCGGTATGCTTGGCTATCGGTTCGCGCCACAGTGGCGCAGGCATGTTAAGGAGTTACTGTGGAGTTTCTTGCAGAGTACGCAAGCTTTCTCGCCAAGACCGCGACCCTGGTGATCGCGATTCTGATTGTCCTGTCGGCCATCGCCGGTTTGCGTGGCAAGGGCCGGCGCAAAGGTGGCGGGCAGTTGCAGGTCAGCAAGCTCAACGAGTTCTACAAGGACTTGCGCGAGCGCCTGGAGTCCAGCCTGCTGGACAAGGCCCAGCTCAAGGCGCTGCGCAAGCAGCAGGCCAAGACTGAAAAACAGCTCAAGAAAAAGCCCGAGGAAAAGTCGCGGGTCTATGTGCTGGATTTCGATGGCGACATCAAGGCTTCGGCCACCGACAGCCTGCGCCACGAAATCACCGCACTGCTGACCCTGGCCACCCCGCGCGACGAAGTGGTGCTGCGCCTGGAAAGCGGCGGCGGCATGGTGCACAGCTATGGACTGGCGGCATCGCAACTGGCGCGGATTCGCCAGGCGGGCATACCGCTGACCATCTGCATCGACAAGGTCGCTGCCAGCGGCGGCTACATGATGGCGTGCATCGGCGAGAAAATCGTCAGTGCGCCCTTTGCCATTCTCGGCTCGATCGGTGTGGTGGCGCAGTTGCCCAACGTCAATCGCCTGCTGAAAAAACACGATGTCGACTTCGAGGTGTTCACCGCTGGCGAATACAAGCGCACGGTGACGGTGTTCGGCGAGAACACCGAGAAGGGCCGGGAGAAGTTCCAGGAAGACCTGGATGTGACCCACCAGTTGTTCAAGGACTTCGTCTCGCGCTATCGCCCGCAGCTGCATATCGATGAAGTGGCTACCGGGGAAGTCTGGCTGGGTGTCGCGGCGCTGAACAAGCAATTGGTCGATGAGCTCAAAACCAGCGACGAGTACCTGAGCGAGCGGGCTCGGGAAGCGAACCTTTACCACCTACACTACGCCGAGCGCAAGAGCCTTCAGGAGCGGGTAGGGCTGGCCGCCAGTGGTTCGATCGAGAATACCCTGTTGGGTCTTTGGAGCAGGCTCGGCCGCTGGCGTTGAGTCCATCTCGTAAATGCATCGCGGGGCAAGCCCGCTCCTACCAGCCAAGGTAGGAGCGGGCTTGCCCCGCGATTTGTTTCAGCGACGACGGAACAGCGGTTGCGGTTCGTCGGTGGCGGCCTGGTAGGTCACCGAAAAGTCTTTCAGGCTTTCCAGGGCCTCGACCGGGTCTTTGTCGGCGCGCAAGGCGAAGGCATCGAAACCGCAGCGTTTCAGGTAGAACAGCTGGTCACGCAGAACATCGCCAATGGCACGCAGCTCGCCGGTGAACTTGTAGCGGTCACGCAGCAGGCGCGCATTGGAGTAGTTGCGCCCGTCGGTGAAGGCCGGGAAGTTCAGGGCGATCACCTGGAAGTGACCGACGTCGTCACCGATTTCCTCGGCTTCTTCATCGGCATCCAGCCACACACCCAGGCCGCCGTCGCGGGCCTTGAGGGCGTGGGCGTGGTCGCGCCACAGCTGCAGCGGGACAATGTAGTCGTCGCAGTTGGTCAATTCGTCGAAACTGACGTCCTTGGGCAGCAGGTGCCAGGTTTCGTCGACGATTTCGTTGTTTTTAATTATTCGCTGCATAGACGCGTTCCTTGAAGGGGTCGATGCCAATACGTTGGTAGGTGTCGATGAAACGCTCGTCTTCGGTACGTTTTTCAACGTAGACATCGATCAGCTTCTCGATCACATCCGGCATGTCGTCCTGGGCGAAAGAAGGGCCGAGGATCTTGCCCAGGCTGGCGTCGCGGCTGGCGCTGCCACCCAGGGACACCTGGTAGAACTCTTCGCCTTTCTTGTCCACGCCGAGGATGCCGATATGGCCGACGTGGTGGTGACCACAGGCGTTCATGCAGCCGGAAATGTTCAGGTCCAGCTCGCCGATGTCGAACAGGTAGTCCAGGTCGTCGAAACGGCGCTGGATGGATTCGGCGATCGGGATCGACTTGGCGTTGGCCAGGGAGCAGAAATCGCCGCCCGGGCAGCAGATGATGTCGGTCAGCAGGCCGATGTTCGGTGTGGCGAAGCCGTTCTCGCGCAGTTCCAGCCACAGGGCGTGAAGCTGGCTCTGCTCGACGTCGGCGAGGATGATGTTCTGCTCATGCGAGGTGCGCAGCTGGCCGAAGCTGTAACGCTCGGCAAGGTCGGCCACGGCATCGAGCTGCTTGTCGGTCAGGTCGCCCGGGGCAACGCCGGTCGGCTTGAGCGACAGGGTCACGGCCACATAGCCGGGCTTCTTGTGCGCCAGCACGTTACGGGTGCGCCAGCGGGCAAAGCCCGGGTGCTGTTGTTCGAGTTCGCTGAAGTCGATGTTGTCCAGCGCCTTGTAGTCCGGATCGACGAAGTGCTTGGCTACGCGGTGCACTTCGGCTTCGGTCAGGGTAGTGCTGCCGCCGCGCAGGTGGGCCATTTCGGCCTCGACCTTCTCGGCGAAGACTTCAGGGGTGAGCGCCTTGACCAGGATCTTGATCCGCGCCTTGTACTTGTTGTCGCGACGGCCGTAGCGGTTGTAAACCCGCAGGATCGCGTCCAGGTAGCTGAGCAGGTCCTGCCAGGGCAGGAACTCATTGATGAAGGCGCCGACTACCGGGGTACGGCCCAGGCCGCCACCGACCAGCACGCGGAAACCCAGCTCGCCGGCCGCGTTGTACACGGGCTCCAGGCCAATGTCATGGACCTCGATGGCCGCGCGGTCGCTGCTCGAGCCGTTGATGGCGATCTTGAACTTGCGTGGCAGGTAGGCGAATTCGGGGTGGAAGGTGGTCCACTGGCGGACGATCTCGCACCATGGGCGCGGGTCGATCACTTCGTCGGCGGCGACACCGGCGAACTGGTCGGTGGTGACGTTGCGCAGGCAGTTGCCGCTGGTCTGGATGGCGTGCATCTGCACGGTCGCCAGTTCGGCCAGGATCTCGGGGATGTCTTCCAGCGCAGGCCAGTTGTACTGCACGTTCTGCCGGGTACTGATGTGGGCGTAGCCCTTGTCGTAGTCGCGCGCGATCTTCGCCAGCATCCGCGTTTGACGCGAAGTCAGCTGGCCATAGGGCACCGCGACCCGCAACATCGGGGCAAAACGTTGAATATAGAGGCCATTTTGCAGGCGCAGGGGGCGGAACTCTTCTTCGCTCAGCTCACCGGCCAGATAGCGGCGGGTCTGATCACGGAACTGCTTGACGCGGTCCTCGATGATCCGCTGATCGTACTCGTCGTATACGTACATAGGGGTCCTGTTCTCAAGCTGCTTGCAGCTAATCGCGCGCACGGCCGCGCACTCCCAAGCGGAGCGGACGAAAGATAGCAGTTTGCGTTTATGCGCAAAAGTGATGTTTTTGCATATGAAAAGAACCATTTGGACTAAGTGAGACTGACTGGCATTTGGCCGTTCGGGGCCCGCTGGTGTTTATAATTGACGGTTTGAATGGCAGGAGCGAATCCGCATGCTCAAGGCCTTGTGCCGAAGTCTGTGCCTGAGTCTGCCGTTGGTAGCCAGTGCCCAGGGCGCGTCGGTGGTATTTCTCAATCCGGGCTATTCCAACGAAACGTTCTGGGTCAGTTATTCACGCTTCATGCAGGCCGCTGCCAGCGACCTGGGCATGGAGTTGAGCATCCAGTACAGCGAGCGCCAGCCGGAGCTGGCACTGACCCAGGCGCGCCAGGTACTTGAAGGCCCTCACCGTCCTGACTACCTGGTGCTGGTCAACGAACAGTACATCGCGCCGGAAATCATCCGCCTGTCGCGCAACAGCGGGGTCAAGCTGTTCCTGGTCAACAACGGCCTGACCCCGGACCAGGCGGCATTGATCCAAAGCCAGCCAGACAAGTACCCACCGGTGCTCGGCACCCTGGTCGGCAACGACGAGCAGGCCGGTTACCAGATGCTCACGCAGCTGATAGCACTGCGTGCCCGGCCCGGCATCACCCGACCGATCGAGCTGCTGGCTTTTTCCGGGATCAAGACCACCCCAGCTGCGCAGCTGCGCGAAAAGGGCATGCGCCGGGCCCTGGCCGAGCATCCGCAGGTGCGGTTGCGCCAGGTGGTGTATGGCGGTTGGGGCAAGGAGCGGGCCTACGAGCAGGCGCAGCAACTGTTGGAGCGCTATCCGAAGGTCGAGCTGGTCTGGTCGGCCAACGACGAGATGGCCTTTGGTGCGATGCAGGCATTCGTCGAAGCTGGGCGCGTGCCAGGCAAGGATGCGCTGTTCAGTGCGGTCAACAGCTCCCCGCAAGCCTTGCAGGCGCGTATCGATGGCCGCTTGAGCGTGCTGATGGGAGGGCACTTCTCGCTGGGTGGCTGGGCGATGGTGTTGCTGCACGACGATGCGCTGCATTTGCCGATTGATCGAGATGGGCATCGTGACCACCAGATACCGGTGCTGCAACTGATCGATCCGCAGCGGGCGCGGCGCTGGCTCGACCTGCACGACCAGGCCGACTACGGCCTGGACTTCAACCGCTTCAGCGCCGAGGGGCATTCGACGACCTACCGCTATCCGTTCCTGTCGGCGCCGGTCAATTATTAAAAAGCCCTTGCTTGAGCAAAGGGCATTGCTGGACTTAACTGCAACGGGTGACATGCATTCCCATAACCACTACAAGAGGCGATGCAATGGGAAACTCGACCAAAGCGGGTAAGAGTGACAGCAGTGTCGATGCCTGGGCGATACTCTGTCTGATCATCCTGGTAGTCGTGACCGCCGTGTACTGGGTCAGCCACCAGTGACATCACGCGATGGGTAACCATGAACCGCCCGCAGAATGGATATCTGCGGGCGGATTGCATTTCAGCGGGCGGTCAGGTGCATGGCCAGCTGTACCAGCCCCACCAATACCAGAATGAAAATCAAGGTGAACACGGTACCCAGCGCAATGAAGTGGCTGGCTTTGCCGTGGTTGAAGTCGCGGGCGCGGTTCTTGCCGGTCTGCACGCCGAACGCCGCTGCCAGGATGCTTTGCAGCATCTGCCAGAAGGTGGGGGGCTTGCCTTGGGTGGGTTCGTCCATGAGGGGCTCCGGAAAGGCGGTGTTGCTCAAAGTGTATACGCTTTGCCAGAGATTGTAGGGGGTGAAGCTCGTACGCAAGCCGTCGAAATATCACGCGTGGGTCATCGAACAAGCAGGCTTATCCAGGGTGTGAGGGAGCGGTCTACTGACCGGCCGGCAGGGATTGCCCCTGCGCTGAGTCGTACCTCCTCATCGAATGGAGCTTGTCATGCACACGATCGACTACACCAGCTACCGCGCCGTCAAGGGATTTGGCCGGCGGGTCCGCACCCTGGTCATCCATTACACGGCCGCCAATTTTGCAAGCTCAGTCGCAGCGCTTGCCGGCAACGGCGGGGTCAGCGCTCATTACCTGGTCCCGGATCCCCACGACAGCACCTACGCCGGCGCAGGGTTCGAGGGGGTGCGCATTTTCAATCTGGTCGACGAACAGGAGCGCGCCTGGCATGCCGGGCGCAGCGCCTGGGCGGGACGCAGCAACCTGAACGACACCTCGATCGGCATCGAGCTGGTCAACCAGGCCCGTGACAGCCGCGACGGCATCGTATTCGAACCTTACCTGCCAGAACAGATCGACGCCCTCGTTTCGCTTGCCTTGAACATTCTCCAGCGCTACCCCGATATCGTTCCGACCCAGGTCGTCGGCCATTCCGACGTGTCCCCGGGTCGCAAAAGCGATCCGGGTCCGCTGTTTCCGTGGGAAACGCTCTATAAGGCTGGGGTGGGTGCCTGGTATGACGAGGCTACGAAGTCCCGCCATTGGGCAGCATTCGAGGGAGGCTTGCCGACGACCCGCCAGGTCGTGGCCATGTTGGCCCAATACGGCTATGACACGGGGACAGCGTCGACCGATGCGGGGTTACGACAGTTGCTCAGGGCGTTCCAGATGCATTTTCGTCCGTCGCGTCACGACGGCATGCTGGACCGCGAAACGGCCGCGATCCTGTATGCATTGGTAGAAAAGTACGTCTAGGGCCTTACCGCATCGCGGGGCAAGCCCGCTCCTACCTTGGCCGGTGGGAGAGGGCTTGCCCCGCGATCTCAGTTTTCGTACCCCAGGTTAGGTGCCAGCCACCGCTCACTCACGCTCAACTCCTGGCCTTTACGGGCGGTGTAGCTCTGCACCTGGTCCTTGTCGACCTTGCCCACGGCAAAGTATTGCGCCTGCGGGTGAGCGAAGTACCAGCCACTGACCGCCGCCGCCGGGAACATGGCGAAGTGCTCGGTCAAGAACACGCCGCTTGGGCCGGTCTCGCCGATGGCGGTGCCATCGAGCAGGCGGAACAGGGTCTCTTTCTCGGTGTGGTCAGGGCAGGCCGGATAGCCCGGGGCAGGGCGGATGCCCGAGTACTGCTCCTTGATCAGCGCCTCGTTGTCCAGGTGTTCGTCCTTGGCATAACCCCAATACTCTTTGCGCACCTGCTCGTGCAGCCACTCGGCGCAGGCCTCGGCCAGGCGGTCGGCCAGCGCCTTGACCATGATCGAGTTGTAGTCGTCGCCCTTGTCCTGGTAGGCCTTGGCCACTTCCTCGGCACCGATGCCGGCGGTGGTGATGAAGCCACCCACGTAGTCGGTGATGCCGGTTTCCTTCGGCGCGACGAAGTCGGCCAGGGAGAAGTTGGGCTTGTTGTCCGGCTTGATGGTCTGCTGGCGCAGGTGATGAAGCTGGGCCAGTGGTTGGCCATCGGCGCCATAGACTTCGATGTCGTCATGGTTGACCTGGTTGGCCGGCCAGAACCCGAACACCGCGCGGGCGCTGATCAGTTTCTCGTCGATCAGCTTGGCGAGCATCTCCTGGGCGTCCTTGAACAGGGCCGTCGCCGCTTCGCCGACCACTTCGTCGGTGAGGATGCGCGGGTACTTGCCAGCCAGGTCCCAGGAGATGAAGAACGGCGTCCAGTCGATGTATTCGGCCAACACCTTCAGGTCGATGTTTTCCAGCACTTTGACGCCGGTGAAGCTCGGCACCGCCGGCTGGTAGCCCGTCCAGTCGTACTTGGGCTTGGCGGCAATCGACTGCTCGTAGCTCAGGCGCTCGGTGCGGGCACTGCGGTTGGCGGTGCGTTCGCGCACTTCGATGTAGTCCAGGCGAGTCTTCTCGACAAAGCCCGGCTTGAGTTCCTTGGACAGCAACTGCGTGGCCACGCCGACCGCGCGCGAGGCGTCGGTCACGTAGACCACCGCGTCGTTGCTGTACTTGGGTTCGATCTTCACCGCGGTATGCGCCTTGGAGGTGGTGGCGCCACCGATCATCAGCGGCAGGTGGAAGTCCTGGCGCTGCATTTCGCGGGCAACATGGACCATCTCGTCCAGTGACGGGGTGATCAGGCCGGACAGGCCGATAATGTCGCACTTTTGCTCGCGAGCGGTCTGCAGGATCTTCTCGGCCGGCACCATCACGCCCAGGTCGACGATGTCGTAGCCGTTACAGCCCAGCACCACGCCGACGATGTTCTTGCCGATGTCGTGGACGTCGCCCTTGACCGTGGCCATGAGGATCTTGCCCTTGGCCTCCGGCTTGTCGCCTTTCTCGGCTTCGATGAAGGGGATCAGGTGGGCAACGGCCTGCTTCATCACCCGGGCGGATTTCACCACCTGGGGCAGGAACATCTTGCCGGCACCGAACAAGTCGCCGACCACGTTCATCCCGCTCATCAGCGGCCCCTCGATCACCTCGATCGGCCGGGCGCACTGCTGGCGGCACTCCTCGGTGTCTTCGACGATAAAGGCGGTGATGCCCTTGACCAGTGCATGCTCCAGGCGCTTGTCGACCGGCAGCGAACGCCATTCTTCGTTTTCGACTTCCTTGACCGCGCCGCCGCCCTTGTAGTCGTCGGCAATCGCCAACAGGGCGTCGGTGCCTGCCGGGGTGCGGTTGAGCACCACGTCCTCGACCTTCTCGCGCAAGGCCGGCGGGATCTCGTCGTAGATCTCCAGCTGGCCGGCGTTGACGATACCCATGGTCAGGCCGTTCTGGATCGCGTGATAGAGGAATACCGAGTGAATCGCCTCGCGCACCGGGTTGTTGCCCCGGAACGAGAACGACACGTTGGATACCCCGCCCGAGGTCAGCGCGTAGGGCAGGTGGTCGCGGATGTAGGCGCAGGCCTCGATGAAGTCCACGGCATAGTTGTTGTGCTCTTCGATGCCGGTGGCCACGGCAAAGATGTTCGGGTCGAAGATGATGTCTTCGGGCGGGAAGCCCACCTCATTGACCAGGATGTCGTAGCTGCGCTGGCAGATCTCGCGCTTGCGCGCAGCGGTGTCGGCCTGGCCGACCTCGTCGAAGGCCATCACCACCACGGCGGCGCCGTAGCGCTTGCACAGCTTGGCGTGATGCTTGAAAGCCTCGACGCCTTCCTTCATCGAGATCGAGTTGACGATGCCCTTGCCCTGGATGCACTTGAGGCCGGCCTCGATCACTTCCCACTTGGAGGAGTCGATCATGATCGGCACGCGGGAGATGTCGGGCTCGCCGGCGATCAGGTTGAGGAACTTGACCATGGCCGCCTGGGAATCGAGCATCCCTTCGTCCATGTTGATGTCGATCACCTGGGCGCCGGCCTCGACCTGCTGCAGGGCCACTTCCAGGGCTTCGGTGTAGTTCTCTTCGCGGATCAGGCGCGCGAACTTGGCGGAACCGGTGATGTTGGTACGTTCGCCGACGTTGACGAACAACGAGCTGCGATCGATGGTGAAGGGCTCCAGGCCCGACAGCCGGCACGCCTTGGGGATGTCCGGGATCGCGCGGGGCGGGTACTTGGCGACCGCCTCGGCGATGGCCTGGATATGCCCGGGGGTAGTACCGCAGCAACCGCCGATGATGTTGAGAAAGCCGCTGGCGGCGAACTCTTCGACCACCTCGGCCATCTCGGCCGGGGTTTCGTCGTACTCGCCGAAGGCGTTCGGCAGGCCGGCGTTGGGGTGGGCGGAAACATGGGTGCCGGCCTTGGTCGACAGTTCTTCCAGGTACGGGCGCAGGTCCTTGGCACCGAGGGCACAGTTCAGGCCCACCGAGATCGGGTTGGCGTGGCGCACCGAGTTCCAGAACGCTTCGGTGGTCTGGCCGGACAGGGTACGGCCCGAGGCATCGGTGATGGTGCCGGAAATCATGATCGGCAGTTCAAGGCCGTCCTCCTCGAACACCTGCTGCACGGCGAAGATCGCAGCCTTGGCGTTGAGGGTGTCGAAGATGGTCTCGATCAGGATCAGGTCGGCGCCGCCCTCGATCAGGCCGCGGGTGGCCTCGATGTAGTTTTCTACCAACAAATCGAAGGTGACGTTGCGAAAGCCTGGGTCGTTGACGTCCGGGGAAATGGAGCAGGTGCGGCTGGTCGGCCCGAGGACGCCGGCAACGAAACGGGGCTTGTCCGGGGTCTCGAGGGTCTTGGCATCGGCCACCTGGCGGGCGATGCGTGCGCCTTCGACGTTCAGCTCGTACACCAGCGACTCCATGCCGTAGTCGGCCTGGGAAATCTGCGTGGCGTTGAAGGTGTTGGTTTCCAGAATATCGGCGCCAGCGTCAAGGTAGGCCTTTTCGATGGCGGCGATGACATCCGGGCGCGAGAGCAGCAACAGGTCGTTGTTGCCTTTGACATCGCTTGGCCAATCGGCGAAGCGCGTGCCACGATAGTCGTGTTCCTCGAGGCGGTAGCTTTGGATCATAGTACCCATGCCGCCATCGAGAATCAGAATGCGCTCTTTGAGTGCTTGCTGAAGTGCTTGGAAACGAGCGCTGCGGTCAGACATAGGACTACCTGGTCGGGCGAAAACAAAAGTTGCGGAATAATAACAAAGCTGCGCGGTTTTTAGACGTGTCGAAGGTTTACATGAATTTCATTCATGTTGGCACGCCGCCAGCACCGGTAGAATCGTGAAGCTTTCAATACCCAGGACATTCGGCACATGGTGCATCGTTTACTTGCCGGCGCTTTCGCCCTGTTCATCAGTGGCGTGGCGCTAGGGCAAGCCCCTCAATCGAGCCCGGCTATTTCATATACCCGGGACATCCAACCGATCTTCACCGAGAAATGCGTAGCCTGCCACGCCTGCAACGACGCAGCCTGCCAGCTCAACCTGGGCAGTGCCGAAGGCGCCTCGCGCGGGGCCTCGAAGGTACCCGTGTACCAGGGCGACCGAAGCACGGCCGTCGCCCCCACGCGATTGTTCTACGACGCCCAGGGTACGGACGCCTGGCAGCGCAAGGGCTTTTATTCGGTACTCGACAACCAGGGCAGCCAGGCCGCGCTGATGGCGCGGATGCTCGAGCTGGGCCACAAGACGCCGCTGACGCCCAACGCCAAGCTGCCTGAAGAAATCGTCCTGGGCCTGAACCGCAACAACATGTGCCCACAGCCGGGCGAGTTCGACGCCTACGCCGGCGCCCACCCCAAGGAGGGCATGCCGCTGGCGGTCACCGGCCTGACCGATGCCGAATACCAGACCCTGCAACGCTGGCTTGCCGCCGGCGCCCCGGTGGAACACGCGCCGATTCAGCCAAGCGCCAGCGAGGCCGCGCAGATCGCCGACTGGGAAGCGCTGCTCAACCGTCCGGGGTCCACCGAGGCTTTGGTCGGCCGCTGGCTCTACGAGCATTTGTTCCTGGCCCACATCCACTTTGTGGGCGGCGAGCGCGGGCACTTCTTCCAGTGGGTGCGCTCACGCACACCGAGCGGCCAGCCGATCGACCTGATCGCCACGCGCCGGCCCAACGATCCTCCCGGCACCGACTTCTATTACCGCTTGATGCCGGTGCAGGGCGTGATCGTGCATAAGACCCACATCACCTACCCAATGGGCCCGCAGAAGCTCAAGCGCGTCAAGCAGCTGTTCTACAGCGGCGACTGGCACGCCAACGCACTGCCGGGCTATGGCCCGCGCCACCGCGCCAACCCCTTCGAAACCTTCGAAGCGATTCCGGCCGTGGCCCGCTACCAGTTCATGCTCGATAACGCCGAGTACTTCGTGCGCACCTTCATCCGTGGCCCGGTGTGCCGCGGCCAGATCGCCACCGATGTGATCCGCGACCAGTTCTGGGCATTGTTCCAGGAGCCGGCCCACGACCGCTACGTGACCGATGCCGAGTACCGTGGCCAGGCCACGCCGCTGCTGGCGATGCCCGGCCAGATCGACGATGTGGGCAGCATCATCAGCCTCTGGCATGCCTACCGCGACAAGCGCAACGAGTATGAAAGCCTGCGCCGCGACACCTATGCCGACATGCCGCCGCCGAGCTGGTCGACCCTGTGGGCCGGCAACGACAATGCGCTGCTGACCATCTTCCGTCACTTCGACAGCGCCTCGGTGACCAAGGGCCTGATCGGCGATGTGCCCAAAACCCTCTGGTTGTTCGACTACCCGCTGTTCGAACGTACCTACTACCAGCTGGCGGTCAACTTCGACGTGTACGGCAACGTCTCGCACCAGGCGCAGACGCGCTTGTACTTCGACCTGATCCGCAATGGCGCCGAGGTCAACTTCCTGCGCCTGATGCCGGCCGCGCAGCGTGGGGCGATTCTCAGCGACTGGTACCAGAACAGCGGCAAGGTGAAGATGTGGCTGGACTACGAGGACATCGACACCGACACCCCGACGGCCTTGCAGCTGGCTGCCAATGATCCCAAGCGCGACTTCGGCCTGAAGTTGATCCAGCGCACCGGCAGCCTCAATGCCGCGCCCGACCCGATCAACCGCTGCATGGGCGCCTATTGCTCTCGCCCGGAAATGAGCCAGGAGTTTCGTGGCGTCGAGCAGGCCCTGAGCCGCCTGGTATCGCGCCCTGCCGCGGGCCTGAAGGTGATCGGCCAGATGCCCGAGGCGACGATGCTGCGCATCGAGGGGCAGGGCGGCCAGCGCCAGGTCTACAGCCTGATGCGCAACCGGGCCCACAGCAACGTGGCGTTCATGCTGGGCGAGGCCTACCGCTATCAACCGGGCCTGGACACCCTGACCCTGTATCCGGGCGTGCTCAGCAGCTACCCGAACTTCATGTTCAACATCCCGGCCAGCGATGTGCCGGAGTTTGTCGAAGACATGGAAGCGGCGCGCGACGACACCGCGAAGTTCGAGCGTATTGTCATGCGCTGGGGCGTACGCCGCAGCCATCCGCAGTTCTGGCAGTACTTCCATGACCTGAGCAGCTACATCCAGGAGACCGATCCGGTGGAAGCGGGCGTGCTCGACATGAACCGCTACGAGAACCTCTGAGCATCACCGCCGGGAAGGTCGGTTGACCTTTCCCGGCCTCCTGCGGTCCCACCTTGCAAGCGGCTCCGGTTCCGGCCGGGGCTTGGGTGGGATTCACAAGCAGGTGTCCGGATGCTGTTTTCGCTTCAAGCCTTGAGGGCGCTCGCCGCCTGGGTGGTGGTGTGTCACCACTTCATGCAGATCTTCTTCGACTTCCATGCCAGTGGTCCCATTGGCCAGTTCCTCACCGATCGAGGCGCCGTGGGAGTGGACATCTTCTTTGTCATCAGCGGCATGGTGATTTACCTCTCGACCCGCGACAAGGCCATCGCCCCGCAGCGCTTCCTGCTCAACCGGGCGCTGCGCATAGTACCGGCCTACTGGTTCTACACCGCGCTGATGGGCCTGTTATTGCTCACCGCGCGCCAGTGGATGCCGCACCAGGCCATCGACCTCGAGCACTTCGTGTTGTCGCTGCTGTTCATTCCGGCAGAGAACCCCGGCGGTTATGGCCAGTACCCCACACTCAACGTCGGCTGGACCCTGAACTACGAAATGTTCTTCTACCTGCTGTTCTCGCTGGTGTTCCTGGTGCGCCAGCAACACCGGGTACTGTTGGTGGCCGCCGCCTTGCTGCTGGTCAGCGAGGTGTTGACCCGGGCCGGACTGCTCAATCATTTCTATCGCAACAACATCGTCTACGAGTTTCTCCTGGGCATCGGCATCGGCGTGCTGTACCGGCGTGGCTGGATCGCTCAAGGACTGTGGCGGCCCCTGGCGATGCTGGCGACGGCGGCGGTGGCGATACACTTTCTCGATGCCTCGCGCCGCCTTCTGCACTGGGGCCTGCCCAGCGCCTTGATCGTGCTGGCCTGTGTGTCGCTGGAGCCGTACTTCAAGGGCAACCGCTTGCTCAAGGCGCTGGGTGACAGCTCCTATTCGGTGTACCTGGTGCATGTGCTGGTGCTGTACGGAGGCTGGTTCGCCAGCCAGCGCCTGGGGTTGAGCCCGTACACGGTGTTTGCCCTGTGTGTGCCCTTGATCGCCGGATTGTCCTGGGGCAGTTACCTGCTGCTGGAAAAGCGCCTGTACCGGCGCTTGAGCGACTGGTTCGCCCCACCTCTGGGGGCGCCGGTGCCTGTAACGCTTTCCCGACAAAATTACTAGGACTTTGTTCGGCGCCAAGGTTGGCGTAAACTGCCGGCAAGTCTGTGAGGAACTTCCATGAGCGCCATAACTATTACCGACGCCGCGCATGATTACCTGGCCGATCTGCTGTCCAAGCAGAACACCCCGGGTATTGGCATTCGCATCTTTATCACCCAACCAGGTACCACCTACGCCGAGACTTGCATTGCCTACTGCAAGCCGGGCGAAGAAAAGCCGGAAGACACCGCCGTGGGCCTGGCCAGCTTCACTGCCTACCTGGACGCGGTCAGCGTGCCGTTCCTTGAGGACGCCGTGGTCGACTACGCCACCGATCGCATGGGTGGCCAACTGACCATCAAGGCGCCGAACGCCAAGGTGCCGATGGTCAACGAAGACAGCCCGATCAACGAGCGCATCAACTATTACCTGCAAACCGAGATCAACCCCGGTCTGGCCAGCCACGGCGGCCAGGTCAGCCTGATCGAAGTGGTCGAGGACGGCATCGCCGTGCTGCAGTTCGGCGGCGGCTGCCAGGGCTGCGGCCAGGCCGACGTCACCTTGAAGGAAGGTATCGAGCGGACCTTGCTCGAACGTATTCCCGAGCTCAAGGGCGTGCGCGATGTGACTGACCACAGTCAGAAAGAGAACGCTTACTACTAAGGGCCTTCTTTTGCCTGGGTGGCCCTTCGCGGGGCAAGCCCGCTCCTACCGGTAGGAGCGGGCTTGCCCCGCGTTTCCGTTCAATCAGGAGGCCACGCATGCAACGCATCCAGACCATCACCCCATGCCTGTGGTTCGACCACCAGGCCGAGCAGGCCGTGCGGTTCTATATCCAGACCTTCGGCGGCTCTTCCAGAATCCTCAGCACCAGCTATTACAGCGATGTCGGCAGCGAAATCCACGGCCGCCCGGCGGGCTCTGTCATGGCCATTTCCTTCGAACTCGACGGCCAGCAGTTCAGCGCCCTCAACGGCGGCCCGCACTTCACCTTCAACGAAGCCATCTCGCTGCAGATCAATTGCCAGAGCCAGGCAGAAATCGACCATTACTGGAACACCCTCGGCGCCGACGGCGACCCGCAGGCGCAGGTCTGTGGCTGGCTCAAGGACCGTTATGGCCTGAGCTGGCAGGTGGTACCGGTGCGCTTGTTCGAGATGATCGAGGACGAAGACCCGGGCAAGGCAGGGCGGGTCATGGCGGCGATGCTGCAGATGAAAAAGATGGACCTCGCCGAACTTGAGCGCGCCTACGAGGGCGACTGAATCAGCGCCGGGACGCACGAAATGGATCCCGGTGCAGCAATCTCATGCGCAGTCTTCCCGCGGGCTCACCAGATCGAGAAACGACGAGATCACCTGGCTGTTGCGCCGCTCGGCCAGGCAGTACAGGTAGGTTTCGGTATGCACCGGGTCGCCCTGCAAGCGGATGGTCTTGATCCGGGCATCGGCGATGAACTCCGCCTCCGACACCGCACCTACGCCGATCCCGCGGATCACCGCCTCGCGCAGGGCTTCGCGGCTGCCGATTTCCATCACCACCCGCGGCGTCACCTCATGCTCTACCAGGGCTCTTTCCAGGGCCAGGCGCGTGGTGGAGCCGCTTTCGCGGTGCAGCAGGGGTTGGCCTTGCAGAGCCTGCAAGGGGATTTCATCGAAGCGCGCCAGAGGGTGGTCGACATTGGCAAACAGCACCACCGGGTGGCGGGCATACAACTGCGCGCTGAAGGCCGGGTCTTCATGCAGGCCCGCCAGCACCCCCACGTCCGTCACATAGTGCTCCAGCTCTGCCAGCACCGTGGCCGAGTTGCCGACCTTGATCGACAGGTCGATCTGCGGGTACTGGTGGCGGTAGGCATCGACCATCTCGATGACATGAAAGGGCCCGACCGCGCCGATCTTCAGTTGGCCCCGGTTGAGCTTGCCGGAGTCGCGCAGCAGGTTGAACGCCTCGAGCTCCAGCATGCCCAGTTGCTGGGCGATGGGCAGCAACTGGCGACCGACCACGGTCAGCTCGATGCGCCGCCCCCGGCGGTGGAACAACTCGACGTTGTAGTCACGCTCCAGGGCCTGGATCTGGGTGGTCACGGTCGGCTGGCTCAAGCCCAGGGCGCGGGCGCCGGCGCTGAAGCTGCCCTGGCGGGCGACGGCAAGGAAGGTGCGCAACTTTGTGGTGGACATCCATAGCTTCCATCAATGGTTTTGCGGGAAAACGCATAGTGAATTGAAGCTGTGACTGTCACGTGACACTCCTAGTGTGGAGTGACCTTAAACAACACCGCAGGACACTCCCCATGAACCCGTTCGCCAAACTGCTGCGTTTGACCGGCTTTGCCCTGTTGCCCTTGCTGGCCTGTACCCAGGCTTCGGCGCAATCGTCGTTGAGCATCGGCCTGATTCCCTCCGAAGACTCCCAGGCCATGATCGAGAGCAGCAAGCAGGTACTGGCGGACCTGGAGCGCCAGCTCGGCATGCCGGTCAAGCCGTTCGTGGCCACTGACTACAATGGCGTGATCGAAGCACTGCGCTCGGGCAAGCTCGACGTCGCCTACCTGGGCCCGTTCTCGTACGTACTGGCGCACCAGGTGGCCGGTGTCGATGCCTTCGCCGTGGCGGTGACCAAGAAGACCGGCAAGAGCGCCTACCGCAGCCAGATCCTGGCGCGCAAGGACAGCGGCATCAAGCAGTTGAGCGACTTGAAGGGCCACACCTTCGCCTTTGTCGACCCAAGCTCGGCCTCTGGCCATCTGTTTCCCAAGGCGGGCCTGGAAGCGGCAGGCTATGTGCCTGACCAGGTGTTTTCCCGGGTGATTTTCTCCGGCTCCCACGACGCCAGCATCCTGGCCGTGGCCAATCGCAAGGTCGATGCGGCGGCCGTGGCCGATCGTATCTATGCCTCCGCCTTGGCCCAGGGGCATATCAAGCCGGACGACTTGCAGATTGTCTGGTCGTCATCCGACATTCCCGAGTCGCCGATGGTCTGGCGCCAGAACCTGGACCCGGCCCTCAAGCAGAAAATCGCCGCTGCCATGGCCAATATCAAAGACGTGCCATGGGGCGACCAGGGCCAACTCAACGGCTTCCAGCCAACCACAGACGCCGCCTATGACGTGGTGCGCGAAACCGCCAAGGTCCTCGATCTCGACCTGCGGAGCATGAAATGATCCGCGTGCGCAGCCTGGCCAAGGACTACGCCGACAACGCGGTGCTCAAGGGCATCGACCTGGATATCGGCGCCGGCGAATTCGTGGTGGTGCTGGGCCAGTCCGGTGCCGGCAAGTCGACCCTGCTGCGCTGCATGAATCGCTTGGCCCAGGCCGACAGCGGCGAGTTGCAGATTGCCGGTATCGACGCCATGCGCGCAGGTCAGCAACGCGAGTTGCGCCGGCAGGTGGCGATGATCTTTCAGCACCACAACGTGGTGCCGCGCTTGTCGGTGCTCAAGAACGTGCTGACCGGGCGCCTGGGTTCGGTGTCGACCCTGGCTTCGCTGTTACAGCTGTTCAGCCGCAGCGATGTGGCACTGGCGCTCAATTGCCTGGAACAGGTCGATCTGCAGCACAAGGCCAGCGCTCGCACCGACTCGCTCTCGGGTGGGCAGATGCAACGGGTCGGCATTGCCCGCGCCCTGGCCCAGAGGCCCAAGGTAATCCTGGCCGACGAACCGGTCGCCAGCCTTGACCCCAAGACCGCCCGACGGGTGATGCAGTACCTGCGCGATGCCACCCGCGAGCTGGGTATCACCGTGGTGTGCAACCTGCACCAGGTGGACCTGGCCCGTGAGTTCGGCGACCGCATCGTCGGCCTGGCCCATGGCCGGCTGGTGTTCGACAGCCAGCGCGAGGCGCTCGACGAAGCCTGCCTGCAACGTATCTACCCGCAGGCCGAGCGCCAGTCCGATGCCAGCCAGGCCCTGCTGGCGGTGCCCTGCATGCAGATCGGTGGAGGGATCGCCTGATGAACCAGCAACCTACGCAGTACCAGTGGCTGGTCAACACCCCCGACACCCCGCGTGGCTGGATCGTCACCGGCGCCTGGGTGCTGCTGGCGGTGACATTGCTGCACTGGAGCGCCCAGGGCACCCAGTTGAGCTGGAGCGAATTGAGCAATGGCCTGCCGCAGATCGGCGACTTTCTGGCCCGCTCGATGCCGCCTGACCTGAGCATTCTGCCGCGGTTGTGGCTGCCGGCCGTCGAGACCTTGCAGATCGCCCTGTGGGGCACCTTGCTCGGTATCGTCTTTGCCGTTCCGCTGGCGTTCCTCGCGGCGCGCAACCTGCAGGGCAATCGCTGGCTGTATGCCGGCACCCGGCAAACCCTGAACGTGATCCGCAGCATCAACGAGCTGATCCTGGCCTTGGTGTTCGTCTCGGCGGTGGGCCTTGGGCCATTCCCGGGCGTGCTGGCCCTTGCGCTGCATGGGGTGGGCATGCTCGGCAAGTTCTTTGCCGACAGCATCGAAGAGATCGACCAGGGGCCGATCGAGGCCTTGCAAGCGACCGGCGCCCGGCCATTGCAGGTGATCGTGTTTGGCGTGATCCCCCAGGTGATTACCGCCTGGATCGCCGTGGTGCTGTACCGCTTCGAGGTCAACCTGCGATCGGCGACGGTGCTGGGCATGGTCGGGGCAGGGGGGCTGGGGTTTGAACTGGTCAGCAGCCTGAAGCTGTTCAAGTACCAGGAAACCGCTACCTGCATCATCGTCATCACCCTGATGGTGGTGGCCGCCGACCTGGTTTCCAGCCGCTTGCGCCGTCGCATCCAGGGCGACAGTCGCCACTGATTCACCCCTCGCTTTTCTATCTATCTCGTCTGGCGAGCCAGGGCGCGACACGGCCCGGCTTCGCCCGCGATGTACCGTTTTGACTGGAGTCGACGTTGTGCAACGGGTTACTGCCATTTCTGTTATCGGTTCAGCCAATGCAAGCCTTGAATCAATCGATTTGAGCCAAAGCGCAGCGGCCATGACTATGTCCCCAGCCAAAACAACAACAAAGGGAACCGCCATGCCTGCCTATTTCCATAACCCGGTGGCCACATGCTTCGGCAGCGGCAGCCTCAGCCGCATCAGCGACCTGACTGCGGGTCAACAGGTCGCCCTGGTGACCTTTCCCGAGGCTCGCGCCCTGGGCCTGGTCGACCAGGTCCAGACCCTGCTGGGCGAGCGCCTGTGCTACGTGATCGAAGATGTACAACCCAACCCGGACGTGGCGCAACTGCGCACCACCTACGAGCGATTCTGGGCCGAGGCCGGCGATTGCCATACCGTCATCGCCCTGGGCGGCGGCAGCGCCATCGATACCGCCAAGGCGCTGATCGTCGGTACCGAATCGGGGCAGTTCGATGAGCTGCTGCAACTGCTGGCCCTCGGTCAACCGTTCACGCCCGCTCGCAGCAAGGCCCTGATCGCTGCCCCCACCACCGCCGGGACCGGCAGCGAGGTCACCCCGTGGGCGACCATCTGGGACAGCGCCGCCCAGAAGAAGTACTCCCTGCACCTGGATTGCACCTGGCCGAAGGCGGCCATCGTCGATCCCGACCTGATGCTCACCGTACCGGCCGGGGTGACGGTGTCCACCGGCCTGGACGCACTGTCCCATGCCCTCGAGGCAATCTGGAACGTCAACGCCAATCCGCTCTCCGATACCTTCGCGGTGTCGGCCATCGAAGACATCCTCGACTGCCTGCCGCAACTGCAGCGCGACCTGGGCAACCGTGAGCTGCGCGCGCGCATGGCGCTGGCCGCGCTCAAGGCCGGCATGGCGTTCTCCAACACCAAGACGGCCCTGGCACACTCCATTTCCTATGAAATGACCCTGCGCCACGGCGTGCCCCACGGCATTGCCTGCTCCTTCTCCCTGCCGCTGGTACTGGGCCTTGCCTGGGGCCGCGACGGCGGCCGCGACCGTACCTTGCAGCGGGTGTTCGGCCCGGACCTGGAGCAGGCGCGCTCGCGCTTGCGAACCTTCCTGCACAGCCTCGGGGTCAAGACCGACTTCGCCGACTATGGCGTCGATGCCGATGAGGCCAAGGCGATGATCGCCCATGCCCTGCAGGGCGCCCGGGGCAAGAACTTCATCGGCGCCGACGCCGCCTGAAGGTCGCTTCCCAACGTTGTGGGCACCCTGTAGGGTCGCTCTGTTTCCTGTTGCACCAACCAAGAGTGCCGTGACGCGGGCCGTGGCTCGCGCTAGCGAACAAGAAAGGAAATCATCATGAATCGTGCCGAAAGTCTGTCCGGTCTGGCTGTCCCTGCATCACCGTTTCGCACCGCGCAATGGCGCATGTTGCTGGCGGCGATGTTCTGCTATCTGTTTTTCTACACCGGCAGGCAAACCTTCGGGTTTGCCATTCCGGGCATCCAGGCCGAATTCGGCCTGAGCAAGGAAACCCTCGGCTGGGCGTCCACTGCCATGCTCTGGGCCTATGCCATCGGCCAGGCCATCAACGGCAACCTGGCGGACAAGTTCGGCGGGCGGCGGATCATGAGCCTGGGCGCGGTGCTCTCGTGTGCGGCGAACTGGGTGACCAGCTTTGCCGGCGGGTTCATGAGCCTGATCCTGCCCTGGGGCGTGAACGGTTACTTCCAGGCCCTGGGCTGGGCGCCAGGCAGTCGCTTGCTGTCGAACTGGTGGAGCGCCGGCGAGCGTGGCCGGGTGTATGGCTTTTATGTGTTCGCTGCCGGGTGCGCCTCGGTGCTGTCGTACGTCACCTCCGTGGTGGTGCTGGAGGTGCTGCACCTGGAGTGGCGCTGGATCTTCCGCCTGCCGGTGCTGCTGATGCTCGCCGGTGGCATCGTGTTTTACCTGGTGGCCCGCGAGCGGCCACAGGACATGGGCTTCAAGCCCCTGGACGACACCGGTGTGGCCAACGCCGAAGACAAGGGCCATGAGGTCGGACACGAAAGCGAAGAGAGCTCGGCCCAGCGCTACAAGGCGGTGCTCAAGAATGTGCGCCTGCTGATTGCCGCGGTGTCCCTGGGTTTTCAGAACGCGGCGCGCTACGGCCTGATCGTCTGGGTACCGGTGCACTTTCTGGGCGCCGACTGGAAGTCGGGCCAGAGCTTCATCGATCCCAAGTGGATCACCGTGGCCTTGCCGGTGGGCATGGCGGTGGGTGCCCTGAGTAACGGCTGGGTCTCGGACAAACTGTTCGGCTCCAAGCGCTACCTGGCGATCATGCTCTACATGTTCCTCGGTGCCCTGACCAGCCTGTGGATGTGGAGCCTGCCAGCCCATAGCACCGTCGGCCTGGTGGCCTTGTTCCTGTGCGGCTTCTTCGTCTACGGCCCGGCCTCGAGCTTCTGGGCGCTGTGCCCGGACCTGGTCGGTGCCAAGCGTGCCGGGACCGCCACCGGGGTGATGAACTTCTCGTCCTACCTGTTCGCCGGCCTGGCCGAGCCACTGATTGGCCGGATGCTCGACACCACAGGCAATACCTCGCTGATCTTCATCGTCGTCACCGCCAGCTGCCTGTGCAGTGCGGTAGTGGCGCTGTTCGTGCGACGTTGATCATCTAACCTAGAACCGACTCCAGGAAGCAGAAGCTGCTCATGTACCAGTACCACAAATGGTTGCGTTCATTTCACGCGGTGGCCAAGACCGGCAGTTTCACCCTGGCCGCCGAGTACCTGAGTGTCGGCCAGCCTACGGTCAGCGAGCAGGTGAGCACCCTGGAGAAAAAATTTTCCGTCGAGCTGTTCCACCGCCGCGGTCGCTACATCGAACTGAGCGCGGCGGGGCACAAGCTGTTTGACATCACCCAGGGGCTGTTCGGCCAGGAGGATGAAGCGGTGCAACTGCTGCAGCGCTTCAGCCAGCGCAAGCAGGGCATGCTGCGCATTGGTGCGGTGTCGCCACCGATTGCCATGAGCCTGACCTACAGCCTGATGCAGCAGTACCCGGACATCGACCTGAACACCTCGTTCACCACCGAGGCGCAGACCCTGGAGCGGCTCTACGCCTTTGATATCGACGTGGCGATCCTGGCGCTGTCGAGCTTCGACCAGCGCTTGAGTACCCACCTGTATCGCACGGTGCCGATCCTCGCGGTGGTGCGCGACGACCACCCCTGGGCCCACCAGGAGCAGGTCAGCGTGCACGAGATCAGTGGCCAGCGCCTGGTATTGCGTGAAGCCGCCTCACGTACTCGGCAACTGGTGGAGGAAGGTTGCCAGCGGTATGGCGTGACCCTGGACTGCGCCATGGAACTCAACAGCCGCGAGGCCATTGTGCATGCGGTGGTGCAGGGCATCGGCATCGGCTTTGTCGCCGCCGTGGAGTACGCCGACCGTCCTGGCACCAAGGCGGTGTCGTTTATCGAAGCACCGTTTCATATCAGCTACTACCTGTGTTGCCTGGCGACACGGCGCAACCGTCCGATCATTGCCGAGCTGTTCGACGACTGCGCACCCCCCGGCAGCTAGGCCCGTTCAACCCTGGCCCATCGACAACGCCTTGGCTGCAAGGCGCGGCCGCTCTCATCCCTGAAAAACCGGAGAATCACCATGCACTATCAAAACCCTGAACGCCTGCAAGCGGTCGTCCTGGACTGGGCGGGTACCGTCGTCGACTTCGGCTCGTTTGCGCCCACCCAGATCTTCGTCGAAGCCTTTGCCGAGTTTGGTGTTGCCGTGTCGCTGGAGGAAGCCCGAGGCCCGATGGGCATGGGCAAGTGGGACCACATCCGTACCTTGTGCGACCTGCCGCAAATTGCCGAGCGCTATCGCCTGGTGTTCGGTCGCAACCCCAGCGACGACGACGTCACCGCCATCTACAACCGTTTCATGCCGCTGCAAATCGAGAAAATCGCCGAACATTCGGCGTTGATCCCGGGGGCCTTGCAGGCCATTGCGCAACTGCGCGAGCAAGGCCTGAAGATCGGTTCGTGCTCGGGTTATCCGAAGGTGGTGATGGATAAAGTCGTCGAACTGGCCGAGCGCAATGGCTACGTCGCCGACCATGTGGTGGCCACCGACCAAACCCCCAATGGCCGCCCGTGGCCGGCCCAGGCCCTGGCCAACGTTATCGCCCTGGGCATCGACGATGTGGCGGCGTGCGTGAAGGTCGACGATACCTGGCCGGGCATCCTGGAGGGGCGCCGTGCGGGCATGTGGACCGTGGCACTGACCTGCTCGGGCAATGCCCTGGGGTTGTCTTATGCAGGCTACAAAGCCTTGCCGCTGGAGCTCCTTGAGCAGGAGCGTGCGCGGATCGGTCGGATGTTCGAAGGTTCGCGCCCTCATTACCTGATCGACACCATCGCCGAGCTGCCGGCGGTGATCGAAGACATCAACGCGCGGTTGGCGCGGGGAGAGATGCCGCAGGCGCAGTAGGGCTGTTGGGAGCGGGCTTGCCCGGCGAGAGGCCAGTACAGCCTGCACTTTAGGCGTTGCCTGGCCAACGGCCGCTGCGGCCGATCGCGGGCAAGCCCGCTCCCACAGGTTCGGCGTGTCTGGATGATCACCTCAAACCTGCTCCTGCACATCTGGCCCGCTATGTGCTTTGTCCCCTGTATCGATTGCTGATCGATTGGTCAAACCTCGACCGCTGCACCGCAAGAACCGAGGTATGAGCGATCCATCAAGCCGGTCGGACTCCGTATTTACAGGGATCAGATGCATGACGCTTGCCCAACCACTGGACCTCACTGCCCACAGCCCCGGCTGGAGCGCCGAGCTGATGCTGCACTTCGTGCGCAGGGGGCAGAAGACCTGTATTGGTGCGCGGCGACATTTTGGTCCTCTTTTGGTGCAGCGTCCGTTCTACCCCGAGGGCGCTCCGTGCCACGTTTATGTGCTGCACCCGCCCGGCGGGGTGGTCGGTGGCGACAAATTGGTGCTCGATGTGCACCTCGCCGCCGGCAGCCATGCGCTGCTGACCATGCCCGGGGCCACCAAGTTCTACCGCAGCAACGGCCAGACCTCGACCCTCAACCAGCACTTTCACCTCGCCGCCGACAGCGTGCTGGAGTGGCTGCCCCAGGGCAGCATCTGCTTTCCCGGCGCCCGCGTGCGCCTTGAAAACCGCTTCAGCCTGGAGCCCGGCGCGCGCCTGCTGGCCTGGGAAACCCTGTGCCTGGGCCGCCCGGTGATGAGCGAACCTTTCAGTCACGGGGCCCTGGACAGCCGCCTGCAAATCGACCTGCCCGACGACCCCGGCCTGCACGAACGCCTGCGCATCGAAGGCGGCCAGCTGCAGAAGCTCGGCGGCTACCCGCTACAGGCCACCTTCTGCGCCTACCCGGCCAGCGAGGCCTTGCTCGAGCACACCCGTACGCTGATCCACGACCTGGCCATGCCGGCCGGGGCGACCTTGCTCGGCCAACTGCTGGTGGTGCGCCTGCTGGACCACGACAACCAACGCCTGCAACTCACCCTGCAGCGGATCTGGCATGCCCTGCGACCCCAGGTGGTCGGCCTGGCGCCATGCCCGCCGCGCATCTGGGCCACTTGAGAGAACGCCATGGAGCTGACCCCGAGAGAGAAAGACAAACTGTTGTTGTTCACCGCCGCCTTGCTCGCCGAGCGCCGGTTGGCCCGCGGCCTGAAACTCAACTATCCGGAAGCGGTGGCGCTGATCAGCGCCACGGTGATGGAGGGTGCCCGTGACGGGCGTACCGTCGCCGAGCTGATGAACCTGGGCCGCGAAGTACTGAGTCGCGACCAGGTGATGGAAGGGGTGAGCGAGATGATTCCCGACGTCCAGGTAGAGGCGACCTTTCCCGACGGCACCAAGCTTGTGACCGTGCATGACCCGATTGTCTAGGAGCGCAGGATGATTCCCGGAGAAGTACAGGTCGCCGACGGCGACATCGAGCTCAATGTGGGCTACACGCGGGTCAGCGTCACCGTGGCCAATCACGGCGACCGGCCGGTGCAGGTCGGTTCGCACTACCACTTCCATGAGGTCAACGACTGCCTGGTGTTCGACCGCGAGGCCACCCTGGGCTGTCGCCTGGACATCGCCGCCGGCACCGCGGTGCGTTTCGAGCCGGGCCAGGCGCGCACCGTGACCCTGGTGCCCTACGCTGGCAAGCGCGAGGTGTACGGCTTTCAGGGCAAGGTCATGGGCAAGCTGGAGGTGCACGGATGAGCCGGATTTCCCGACGCGCCTATGCCGACATGTTCGGCCCCACCGTAGGTGATCGCGTGCGCCTGGCCGACACCGAGTTGTGGGTGGAGGTGGAAAAGGACTTCACGGTCTACGGCGAGGAGGTCAAGTTCGGTGGCGGCAAGGTGATCCGCGACGGCATGGGCCAGGGCCAGATGCTCGCGGCAAAGGCCATGGACCTGGTGTTGACCAATGCCCTGGTCATCGATCACTGGGGTATCGTCAAGGCTGACATCGGCATCAAGAACGGACGCATCTTCGGCGTCGGCAAGGCCGGCAATCCCGATGTGCAGCCCGGCGTCACCTTGCCGATCGGCCCGGCCACCGAAGTGATCGCCGCCGAGGGCAAGATTGTCACGGCAGGCGGCATCGACTCGCACATCCATTTCATTTGCCCGCAACAGGTGGAGGAGGCTCTGACCTCCGGCATCACCACCTTCATCGGCGGCGGCACCGGGCCGGCCACCGGCACCAATGCCACCACCTGCACCTCCGGGCCCTGGTACCTGGCGCGCATGCTCCAGGCCGCCGATGAGCTGCCGATCAATATCGGCCTGCTCGGCAAGGGCAACGCCTCGCAGCCTGAGGCGTTGCGCGAGCAGATCCATGCCGGTGCGGTGGGCTTGAAGCTGCACGAAGACTGGGGCTCGACCCCGGCCGCCATCGACTGCTGCCTGGGCGTGGCCGAAGAGCTGGACGTGCAGGTGGCCATTCACACCGACACCCTCAACGAGTCCGGCTGTGTCGAAGACACCCTGGCGGCCATCGGCGACCGCACCATCCATACCTTCCACACCGAAGGTGCCGGGGGCGGTCATGCACCCGACATCATCCGCGCCGCCGCCTTTGCCAACGTGCTGCCATCGTCCACCAACCCGACCTTGCCCTACACCATCAACACGGTCGACGAACACCTGGACATGCTCATGGTCTGCCACCACCTGGACCCGAGCATCGCCGAAGACGTGGCCTTTGCCGAGTCGCGCATTCGCCGCGAGACCATTGCCGCCGAAGACATCCTCCACGACATCGGTGCCTTCTCCATGACTTCGTCCGACTCCCAGGCAATGGGTCGGGTCGGCGAGGTGGTGCTGCGCACCTGGCAGGTCGCCGACCAAATGAAGCGTCGTCGCGGGCCACTGGCCCCGGACACCCGCTACAGCGACAACTTTCGGGTCAAGCGCTTCATCGCCAAGTACACCATCAACCCGGCACTGACCCACGGCATCGCCCACGAAGTGGGCTCGGTGGAGGCCGGCAAGCTGGCCGACCTGGTGCTCTGGGCGCCGGCGTTCTTCGGGGTCAAGCCTGCGCTGGTGATCAAGGGCGGGATGATCGCGATGGCGCCCATGGGCGATATCAACGGCTCGATCCCGACCCCGCAGCCGGTGCACTACCGGCCGATGTTCGGCGCCCTGGGTGCGGCGCGCAATGCCACGCGCATGACCTTCCTGTCGCGCGCGGCGGTGGATCGTGGCGTTCACCAGGAACTGGGCTTGCGCAGCCTGATCGGCGTGGCCAGCGGCTGTCGCACGGTGCGCAAGGGCGACATGGTCCACAACGGCTTGCTGCCGGTGATCGAGGTGGACTCGCAAACCTACGAGGTGCGCGCCAACGGCGAGCTGCTGGTGTGCGAACCGGCCACGGTGCTGCCGATGGCGCAACGTTATTTTCTGTTCTGAAGGAGCGAACATGATTCTTTTGACCCGTCGGGTAGCGGACGCCGAGCACGTCAGTGGCACCGTCACCTTGAGTGTGGATACCCGCATCAAGAGCCGTGTGCGTGTCACGTTGGACGACGGTCGTGAGGCCGGGCTGTTCCTGGAGCGTGGCCAGTTGCTGCGTGGCGGCGAACTGCTGGCGACAGAGCAGGGCGGCGAGGTCGTGCGGGTGCTGGCGGCAGCCGAGCAGGTATCGACCGTGCGCTGCGCCGACCCCTTGCTGCTGGCGCGAGCCAGCTACCACCTGGGCAACCGCCATGTGCCGCTGCAGATCGAAGCCGATTTTGTGCGTTACCAGCATGACCATGTTCTGGACGAGATGGTCCGCGGCCTGGGCCTGCAGGTCACGGTGGAGCAGGCACCGTTCGAGCCCGAGGCTGGCGCGTACCAGAGCGCGCCGCACAGCCATGCCCACAACGACCATCCCTTCGTGCGCATCGCGCAACACTGATTCTTATACGGAGATACCCCGATGAAAACCTTCCTGGCCCTTGCCCTGCTGCTGTTCGCGGTCCCTGTGCTTGCCCATCCGGGGCACGATGCCAACCCGTTGCAGGACGGCTTGCTGCACCCGCTCACAGGCCTTGACCATCTGCTGATGCTGTTGGGCACCGGCGTGCTCGCCGCCTTGACCGGCCGGACCCTGGCGCTGCCGTTGCTGACCCTCGCGGCGATGTTCGGCGGTGCCTTGCTGGGCCATGTGTTTGGCGGGGTGATCGGCATGGAGCAGATGATCATCGGCTCGTTGCTGGTCGCCGCGGGCGCCTTGTTGCTGCCGCGTCGCCAAGTGCTGCTGGCCCTGGCCATGCCGGTGTTCGCCCTGTTCCATGGCTGGGCCCACGGCGTTGAGGCCAGCCCCGGTGCGTTCTGGATGTTCAGCGCAGGCTTTGTCAGCGTCAGCGGCCTGCTGTTGCTGGCAGGTTTTGCCGGCGGTTGCCTGCTGCGTCGCCACACCGGCCTGCAAAAAGCCTGCGGCGGTGGTTTGCTGGCCGGGGCCGCATTGGTACTGGCCGGCTGATGAACAGCGACTTGAAGCTGCTGCGCCTGCTGCAGCTGGCCAGCCCCAACTTGCCGGTGGGCGGCTTTACCTATTCGCAAGGACTGGAGTGGGCCGTCGAGGCCGGTTGGGTAAAGGGCGCCGACGGCTTTGGCCAGTGGCAGCGGCAACAGTTGCACGACACCCTAGGCTGCCTCGACTGGCCCGTGCTGGCGCGCCTCTACCAGGCGTGCCGCGATGACGATGCGCCGGCGTTCGCAGGCTGGAGCCAGTTCTTGCTGGCCAACCGTGAAACCGCCGAACTGCGCCTGGAAGAGCGCCAGCGTGGCATGGCCCTGGCCCGGCTGCTCGATGGCTGGCAGCTGTGCCAGGCGCCAGCGTGGCGGTCGAGCCTGGCCCTGAGCCAGCTCGGTGGCATGGCCTGGCTGGGCGCGCACTGGGATATCCCGCTGCGCGACCTGGCCCTGGGCCTTGGCTTCACCTGGCTTGAAGGGGCCGTGATGGCCGGGGTCAAGCTGGTGCCGTTCGGTCAGCAGGCGGCGCAGACCCTGTTGCGTGACCTGTGCGCCGAGCTGCCTGCGGTGCTTGAGCGTGCCCTTGAACTAGCCGATGACCAGCTCGGTGGCGGCCTGCCGCTGCTGGCGATTGCCTCGGCGCGTCACGAAACCCAATACACCCGATTGTTCCGATCCTGAGGAAAGCCCCATGCAAAGCTACCAGCAACCCCTGCGCGTCGGTGTCGGCGGCCCGGTCGGTTCCGGCAAGACCGCGCTGCTCGAAGCCCTGTGCAAGGCCATGCGCGATCACTATGAAATCGCCGTGGTGACCAACGACATCTACACCAAGGAAGACCAGCGCATCCTCACCGAAGCCGGTGCCCTGGCTCCGGAGCGCATCGTCGGCGTGGAAACCGGCGGCTGCCCGCACACCGCCATTCGCGAAGATGCCTCGATGAACCTGGCGGCGGTGGAGGAGCTGGCGCGCACCTTCGGCAACCTCGACGTGATCTTCGTCGAGAGTGGTGGCGATAACCTGAGCGCCACGTTCAGCCCGGAGCTGGCCGACCTTACCGTGTACGTGATCGATGTGGCCGAAGGGGAGAAGATCCCGCGCAAGGGCGGGCCGGGCATTACCAAGTCGGATTTGCTGGTGATCAACAAGATCGACCTGGCGCCCTATGTGGGCGCCTCCCTCGAGGTGATGGAAAAGGACACCCAGCGCATGCGCCCGGAGCGTCCCTGGACCTTCACCAACCTCAAGACCGGGCAGGGGCTGCAGCGGGTCATCGACTTCATTGTCGAGCGCGGGATGCTCAAGGCCGTCAAAGGCTGACGGCCTGCAGGCTCAATAGTCCAGCCACTCCAAGGGGCCGATAAGCTGCTTGCCGAGGATGCGCATGAGCACGAAGGTGAGCACTTCAATGTTGTTGTCGAAGGAGCCGTGGGTCGAGGGTATCTGTTGGCCGTCACGGGTGTTCCTCACCCGGGGCGACTGCCAGATACGCAACCGGTCGGGCTTGGTCGGCCAGTTCGCCAGCCATGTCTGAATGGCGGGCAGGGTGCTGGCATCCCATTGGTCCCGGTCGTTGGCAAAGCGCTTGTCCAGCGCGCGCGCCATGCCCAGCAGGGGTTGCTTGCGCACATCCTCCAGGGCGCGCGACACCAGGTACAGCAGCGACTTGCCATAGGCGGCGACCCCAGGCGTCGGCAGGCCGTCATCCTTTTCATTGTCATCGCTCAGCACATCGAGCCAGAGTTGATCCAGGCTCAACACGCCATTGGCATGGGCCTTGAGGTAATGCTCCAGGGCAAAGCCGGTGGAGCAGGCGGCGGCAAACAGCTCGCAACTCTGCACCTTGAGCGGTTGTGTCGTGTTCCTGCCCAGCAGGTCGAGCAGATGGCCGAGCAGGATCGACCCTGCGGAATGACCCACCAGGTGCAGCTCAAGTTTTGCACCTCGGGCCTGCAGGTCCGCGGACAGCGCCTGCAAGGCCCGGCTGACCAGGTCCAGGCCATGGCCGGGCTGGCTGCTGTCACGGGCGTTGCTGCGCATCTGCGACCAGATCCCGGTGCCCAGCACATGGGCGAGGGCCTCGATGGCGCGGTCCTTGGCCTCCGACGCCAGGTCCCCCACGCCGCTGACACGAGCATCGGTGCCGAACAGTTTGCGCAGCCAGTCCTCGGCCATGTCGGCCAGGGTTTCGCCCGGACCGGTCTTCCAGGTCATGAACAGCGGGTAGATGCCATTGGCCAGAAAATACGGCGCCAGCACCCGGATGCGCTGGATCGACTCATCTTCATTGTTCAGCCCGCCATGGGCGTACAGCACCATGCGCAACAGCTTTTTCTGCGTTTGTGCCTGCAGCCACGCCATTGGCCGCTCATGCACCACCTCCTTGACCAGCCCGGCGCGGTCCAGCGGGCCACGGGTGAAATCGGTGGGCACGATCTCTCCATCATTGCCGGTCACCAGTGTGAGCTCATAGGCCCGGGGCGTGCTCACCGGCTGGTAGCGGGGTTCGTTGAACGGGTGATCGAAAGGCCAGGGGTCGTCCACCGGATTGCCCGGTACCCGCGCCGAACGGTCAAGACCGGTCAGCGAGCGTCCGGAGCCGACGCGAAAGGCCGAGGCCACTTGATTGCGCAACCCCGACATGCCGGGCCTGGCATTGCCTGGGGCCAATAGCTGTTGCGGCACACCCAGTGCGCAGGCCCAGGCATCGGTGCCATGAATCACCCAGTCTTCATACGGTAACACGGCAAAGCCCGAACGCCCCCAGCGGGTGCCCCACGAGTTCTGGATCACGAAGCCGCGCTGGTCGTAGCCGACAATTGCAAAGGCATGGCCACCCAGCGCGCCGGGCGATTGCGCAGGCGGTATGACCGGCAGGCTGTCGAGGTTCTTCGGTACGGCGGTGGCGCGCTTGTGCATGAGGCTTTCCCAGCCGTCATGCACGGATGCCGAGACGTACACCGCGCCAATGTTCAGTATCGCCGCCTGCAGGTCGACCACGGCATTGCTGTCGACGCGGTAGTACACGCCCAGTGGCCGCCTGGCGGCGTCGGTATCCCAGCGCGGCAGTGGGCGGATGAACCCCTGGGTCGAAAATGGCCACAGTGTTTCAGTGCACACCCCGTGCTTGTGCCAGCCCTTGAGCGCGCCCCGGCAACTGGAGCCCTGGTAGTCGTCGCCCGGCCACTCGTCGTAGCGGCGGGCCAGCTCATAGAGCATGCGTGGGCTGACCGATTCGAAGGTGCCCGTGTTGCCCAGTTCAAGGTGTTGGAGCCAGAGCAAGTAGTTGACCACGCAGGCCAGGCCGAACCCGGTGCAGGCGCCCTCGTTGCCTTGATCCAGCACCAGGCCTTGGGCCACATAGCTTTTCAGGTAAATCGCCAGGTCAGTCTGCGGCGGCCAACACGGCGGCAGGGAGCGTAGCGGTGGTGCGTAGGGCAGGTCGCGAAAATCCAGGCGGTCGGGGCGGGCGTCGAACAAACGACCGGGGATCGGGGTGCGGGTGACCGCAGGTTTGGCAGGAGGGGATTTGACGGTGCCGGCTTTGGCTTTGCTCATGGCTGCTTCTCCTTGGAGAAACCCGGTTGGCTGGCAGGGACCTTGAGCGAGCCCCTGCACCTGAAGTTGTTCCTTCAGCCTTTGAGCGTAGCCATATCAATCACAAACCGGTACTTCACATCGCCCGCGATCATCCGGCTGTAGGCTTCGTTGATGTGACGGATGTCGAGCATCTCGATGTCGCAGCGGATGTCGTGCTCGGCACAGAACTCCAGCACCTCCTGGGTTTCGGCGATGCCACCGATCAGCGAGCCGGCCAGCACCCGGCGCTTCATCACCAGGTTGGCGGCGTGCAGGGCGGGGTCTACCGGCTCGATCAGGCCAACCAGAATGTGCACACCGTCGAACTTCAGGGTTTGCAGGTAGGGGTTCAGGTCATGCTGGACCGGGATGGTGTCGAGCAGAAAGTCGAACTGCTCGGCCGCTGCCTGCATCTGCGCAGGGTCGGTGGACACGATCACATGGTCGGCGCCCTGGCGGCGAGCTTCCTCGGCCTTGCTCTGCGAACGGGTGAACAGGGTGACTTCGGCGCCCATCGCCTTGGCGAACTTGATGCCCATGTGGCCCAGGCCACCCATGCCCAGGATGCCCACGCGGTCGCCGGGCTTGACCCCGTAGTGCTTGAGCGGCGAGTAGGTGGTGATCCCGGCGCAGAGGATCGGTGCGGCGCCGGGCAGGTCGAGGGCGGCCGGGATGCGCAGGACGAAACGCTCGCTGACCACGATGCTGTTGGAGTAGCCGCCCATGGTGTTGCTGCCGTCGATACGGTCCGGGGTGGCGTAGGTCATGGTCGGGCCTTCGAGGCAGTACTGCTCGAGATCGGCACGGCAGGCGTCGCAGTGCTGGCACGAATCGACCATGCAACCGACGCCGACGTTGTCGCCGACCCGGTAGCGACTGACCTCGGCGCCCACGGCGGTGACCCTGCCGACGATCTCGTGGCCGGGCATCAGCGGGTACACGGCAATGCCCCATTCGTTGCGAGCCTGGTGGATGTCCGAATGGCAGACGCCACAGTAGAGGATCTCGATGGCCACGTCGTCGGGGCGCAGGGCGCGGCGCTGGAAGGTCATGGGCGCCAGGGGCGCGGTGGCGGATTGGGCGGCGTAACCGATAGCTGTGTACATGGAGGAAACCTCGGTAAAACGTTTAAGCGGGTAAGGCTGCGCATTGTCCGCAGGGGCAGGGGCACTGCCCACCGCCATTCCTCCGCCAGTCATGCCTAAAGCTCCGGATTTGCGTGGAGCTTGCACACAGCGGCCCGCCAAGCTGCGATCATGGCAGTGTCTATTCCTCCGTCCTGGTTTTTCATGCAGCTGACCCGCCACGTTGATGCCAACGCCAACCTTTGCACCCTGATCCGCACCCTTGCCGTGCGTCCGGGCTTCGTCGACACCGCCGTGCCCCAGGTGCAGGTGCTGTCGGCCAGCAACTACGTGGCCAGCAGCCCACAGATCTATGAACCCAGCCTGATGATCCTCGCCCAGGGCAGCAAGCTGGCGCGCCTGGGGCCGCGCACCCTGGAGTACGGGGCGGGGCATTACCTGGTGCAGGCGCTGTCGGTACCGTTCATGTGCGAGACCTTCGCCACCGAACAGGAGCCGCTGCTGGGGGTATCGGTGGCCATCGACCGCATAGTGCTGGGCGAGCTGGTGCAGAGCATGGGGTTGCCGGCGGATCGGGCGATCGCGGCGCAGACGCCAGAATCGATGACGTCGGCGGTGCTCGATGACGCCATGCGTGACAGTGTCGAGCGCTTGTTGCGCTGCTTGCAGGATCCGCTCGACAGTCAGGTGATGGGGGCGGCGCGTGTGCGGGAAGTGTTGTATGTAGCCCTGCGTGGTCCGCAGGCGGGGGTGTTGCGGGCGCTGGTCGAGCAGCAGGGGCATTTCGCCCGTATTGCCGCAGCCCTGGCTCACTTGCGCGAGCACTATGCCGAGCCCCTGAGTGTCGAGGCGTTGGCGAGGTGCGCGAACATGAGTGCTTCGACCTTTCATGAGCATTTCAAGCGCAGTACGTTGCTTTCGCCGATGCAGTACCTCAAGCGCCTGCGCTTGCTCAAGGCCCAGCAGATGCTGATCGGCGAGGGGCTGGGCGTGGCGCAGGTGGCCCACCGGGTGGGGTATCAGAGCACTTCGCAGTTCAGCCGCGAGTACAAGCGCCATTTCGAGCGCAGCCCCGGCGAAGAACAACCCTACTTGTAGAGCGAGCTTGCCCCGCAAGACGATGTGACCGCCAACGTGCTATCGCCGGCCAAGCCCGCTTCTACAGGGTCCAGTGCACTGCCAGCCAGATGGTGGGTTGGGTGCTGTCGGTCCATTCGACCCGGTGGCGGCAATGGGCAGGCAGTTCGAGGCTGTCGCCCGGGCGCAAGTGCCGTTCACTCGCCTCGTGCTCCAGGCGCACGCCTGCCGAGCCGCTGAGGACCACGACCCATTCGCTCTGCGGCTGGTCATACCAGAATCCCGGCGGGCTGGTCTGGCCGAATGAGACGATGCGCTCGATGCGCAGGCCCGGGCGGCTGAGCATGTCGTCGAAGTGTTCCCGGGTGGTGTCGATGGGCAGCGGCTGGAACAGGTTGTCGAGCATGGCGATCAGACCTCTCGTCTGGCTTGGCATTGTGGTTTAAGGTGGCGTCTGCCTCTCATGATAGGGAAACATCATGAAACACCCGCTTCTGCAGCCACTCGTTGCCGCGATGCTGATGAGCGCTGGCTTGCCGGCATTGGCGGCGCTGCCCGGCGCGCCTTCCTACATAGACGATAGCGGCTACCTCGAGGCGGCCAAGCAGCGCATCCTGCCGCCGATGTTCGAACAGGCCCTGGCCAGCACCCGCTACATCGCCAATGCGGATGACCCGCTGATTACCCGGGCCGAGGCCAGCGGCTTCGACCAAACCAGCAACTACGAGGAAACCCGCGCCTACCTGACCAAGCTGGCGGCGGCCTCCGGCGGCAGTATCGTGCTGCACGATCTGCCGGAAAAAAGTGCCGAGGGCCACCCGATGGTGATGGCCATCGCGTCGCTCGAGGTCGACAAATCGCCGGCGGGGCTCAACGATTCGGGCAAGCCGACAATTTTCGTCGAAGCCGAGATTCACCCCGGGGAGGCCAACGGCAAGGACGCCATGTTCATGTTGCTGCGGGACATGGCCACGGGCGACAAACCGCTGGCCGGCCTGCTGGCCAAGGTCAACATCCTGTTCATTCCCACTGTCAACATCGACGGCGACCTGCGCCGCAGTGCCTACGGCCGAATCAACCAGAACGGCCCGCGGGAAACCGGCTGGCGGGTCAATGGGTTGAACTACAACCTCAACCGCGACTTCACCAAGCTCGACAGCGCCGAGATCCGCAACGTTGCCTGGGTGTTCAACACCTATGACCTGAGCTTCTTCGCCGATACCCATTCCACCGACGGCGCCATGTACCCCTACGACAGCTCCTATTGCCATAACGGCAACGGCTGGTCGCCGGCCAGCAGTGCCTGGATGGACACGGTGATGCGCGCGCCGGTGTACCAGGCCCTGGAAGCGGACGGCCATGTGGTGCACGAGTGCATCAGCCTCAACGACAACCAGGACCCGACCCAGGGTTACTACCCGTACCGCACCGACTACGCACGGTTTTCCAACCAGTACGGCGACATTCGCAATGTGCCGTCGATCCTGATCGAGCAGCATGCGCTGCACCCGTACCAGACCCAGGTGCTGGGCAACTACGTGATGCTCAAGAGCATGATCCAGGTGATCGGCGACCAGTCGGCCTCGCTCAGGGAGGCCATCCGCCAGGACCGCGAGCGCCTGGAAACCCAGCAGGAGGTGACCCTCACCTGGAAACCGGGCAAGGCGCAAACCACACCGTTCACCGTGGGTGACTACCGCTACGAGCAGTCGCCGATCACCGGTGCCAAGACCATTGTCTGGAGCAACAAGCCGAAAAAACTCACCGTCCCGGTCACCGGCAACACCGAGCCAGACCTGGTGGTCAAGCGCCCGCAGCAGTACGTGGTGCCGGCCCAGTGGCGCGAGGTGATCGCCCGGCTCAAGGCCCATGGCATCCAGATGACCACCCTGGACAAACCCACCGCCATGGCGGTCACCCTCTACCGCATGGACCAGGTCAAGGTGGCGGGTGGCTTTGAACCCGATCGCAGCCAACCCAACCAGATCCCCGGCTATGAAGGCCGCCTGCCGGTCAGCGGCGTGGGCAAGCCGTTCGAGCGCTTGCAGACCTTTGCGGTGGGCTCGGTGGTGATCGACCTGGACCAGCCGCTGGGCGTGCTGGCGGTCAACTTGCTGTACCCGCAAAGCCCGGATTCGTTCTGGGCCTGGGGCTTCTTCAACTCGACCCTGGTGGTGGCCGAGGAGCCTGAGGAGTACGTGATGGAGCCCATGGCGCGCAAGATGCTCGCCGAGAGCCCGGCGCTCAAGGCCGAGTTCGAGAACAAGCTCAAGGATGACAAGGCGTTTGCCGCCAGCCCCGGTGCGCGCTTGCAGTGGTTCTACCAGCGCACGCCGTTCTATGACGTGAATGCGTTCGTGTATCCGGTCGGGGCGGTCTACTGACTGATCGCGGGGCAAGCCCGCTCCTACCGGAGGAGCGGGCTTGCCCCGCGAAAAACCTCAATAACAAGGAATACCCTCGTGGCACCACAGCTGTCGATGGCAACGCTCCAGGCGTTCAATCGTTGTGTTCTCCAGTTGGCCAGCCTTGCCCGCGAGGAGGGCGGCTCGCACTTCATCGCCGATGGCCTGCAGGCCTTTCGCGAGCTGGTGCCGTTCGCCTCGGCGTGGTGGGGCGAAATGTCCGGCGTCGGGGCCAGTAGCGCGCCGCGCAGCTGGATGCACGGGCGCATCGACCTGCCGGCATCCTTTGCCAGCGAATGGCGCCAGGTGGCCGGGCTCGACAGCTTCGCCCTGGACACCCTGGCAAGGCCCGGCAGGGTACTGCGCGACAGCGAGTTCACCGACCCGGTCGAAGCGGTCAACGTGTTCGCCCGCCGCTACGACCTCTACCACCTGATGTGCATCACTTTCGAGCTGCCCGAAAGCGGGCTGAATTTCTTTGTCTGCCTGTACCGGGGCATCGACGACGTGGCGTTCGACGCCAGCGAGGAAGGCCTGTTCGCTGCATTTTGCGATCACTTGCTGCAGCTCTGGCGCTTTCAGGTACAGGACATGATCCGGGTCGACACCGGCAATGGCGCCAGTGACTTCGGGGTGACACGCCTGGACGGCAGCCTGCTGTACATCGGCGCCCGCTTGTGCGCGGCGATCGAGCGCGAAGTGCCGGGCTGGCACGGTTCGGCGTTGCCGCCCGAAGTGGTCGCGCAGTTGGCCAGGGTGCCCTGCGTGATGCGCCTGGGGCGCTGCGCGCTGACCCTCAATGCCAATGGCGAGCATGTGATCCTGTCGCTGGAGGCACCGCCACCCGGCGTGGTGCTCGCCCCCCGCGAGCGTACGGCAGCGATGCTGTTCGCCGCTGGCCATTCCTACAAGGAGATCGCTCGCATCCTGTCGTTGAGCCCGGCCACGGTGCGCACCTACCTGCGTAACTGCTATGCCCAGCTGGGGGTCAAGAGCAAGGTGGAGCTGGGTTCTGCCTTGAGGGCCGGGCATGCAGGGGGTGAAAAAACCGCCTGACCCTCCTCATTTGCGGAGGTTCGCTCTTTTGCGGCGCGCTATAGGGTGTGCCCAGCCCCGATAAAAACAAGAGAGCGTTCCAATGCAACGATTGATCCCCACGCTGTTGGCCACCACGCTGGCCATGTACTCCTGGCAGGCCATGGCCGCTGCCGACCTTGTGCTGCTCAACGGCAAGGTGTTCACCGCCGAACCTGGCCAGGGCTTGATGCAAGCGGTGGCCGTCAAGGATGGCAAGATCCTGCAAGTGGGCAGCGATGCCCAGATCGCTGCGCTGGCCGACGCCCATACGCAACGCATCGACCTCGCCGGCAAGGTGCTGATGCCCGGCATGATCGACACCCACAGCCACCCGGTGGTCGCGGCCTTCGACAGCCTTGGCGCCAACCTGCAGGACGAAGAAAAGCCGTTGCCCGAGCTTGAGCAGTGGATCCTGGCCGAGGTCGAGGCAGGGCGGGGCCGGGCTGGCGATGTCATCAGCATCGCTGGCGTCAGTTCAGCGTACTGGGAAAAAAGCCGCGAGCTGGGCCAGCTGTTCAACCAGGGGCGCTGGGTGGATCAACCGCTGGTGCTCAGCGGTATCGACGGCCATACCGGCTGGGCCAACAATGCCATGCTCAAGCGCTTGAACATCGACGCGGCACGGGTCAAGGGCATGTCGGAGCAGGACCGCAGCTACGTCGGCCACGACGCCGACTTCACCCCCAACGGCTACTTTTCCGAATCGCGCTGGGACCAGGTGCGCAGCCAGATTCCGCCGGCCAGCGAAGCGGTCATGATCAAGGCCGCCCGTGAGGCCGTGCGGATCAACAACCAGTACGGCGTCACCGCATGGATGGACGCTGCCTCGAACGCTGGCAGCGGTGACTCGCTGTTTGACTTCAAGGCCACCGAACAGAGCGTGGGGGTACTGCCGCTGTACCGTGCCCTGGCCGAGAAGGGCGAGCTCAGTGCCCACGTCGCCGCCTTGATGATCGCCAACCCCAAGAGTCGGCCCGCCGACCTTGAAGTGCTGGCCAAGGTGATGAAGCAGTTCGACGGTGTGCCCAACCTGAGCTTCCCGGGAATCAAGGTGTTCGTCGACGGCGTGCTCGAGTTCCCCGGCCAGACCGCAGCAGTGATTGCGCCCTACACCAACAGCCACAAGAACGGTCAGTTGCTGATCGAACCCGAGCACTTTGGCGAACTGGTGGCCGCCGCCGAACAGCGCGACTGGATCGTACACATGCATGCCGTGGGTGACCGGGCGGTGCGCGAGTCGCTCAATGCTGTCGAGCATGCGCGCACGCTCAACCCTACCCCCAAGGCCCACAGCATCAGCCACCTGCAACTGGTCGATCCCAAGGACTTCCCGCGCTTCAGGCAATTGGGTGTGATCGCCTCCATGCAGTTGCTCTGGGCCACCGGCGAGAGCTACACCGTCGAGCTGGTCAAGCCCTACATCAGCGCCTCGGCCTATGGCTACCAGTACCCGGCCCACTCCCTGCAAAAGGCCGGGGCGACGATTGCCGGTGCCAGCGACTGGCCGGTGTCCAGCCCCAACCCCTGGAACGCCATTGCCCAGGCCATCACCCGCAAGGGACCGCTGGGGGTGCTCAACGGCAAGGAGAGCGTCGATCGCCAGGTCATGTTCCAGGCCTACACCCTCAATGCTGCCAAGACCCTGCGCCTTGAGCAGCAGATCGGCTCGCTGGCGCCTGGCAAGCAGGCCGACCTGATCGTGCTCGACCGCGACGTGTTCAAGGTCAGCGACGACGAGCTGTTCGACACCCAGGTGCTGAAGACCTTCTTCGCCGGCAAGCAGGTGTACGCCCCCGCGTCCTGACCGCGCTTCCCGCACCCCAATACCTGCCTCCGATGCCTGGTTCCTTGCCCTGCGAGGGGCCAGGTCTCGCCTGCACGAATCTGCCCGTACACCGATAACAACAAGGGTTTCGTATGAACGCACGCACCATCTTCACCGTTGCCGGCTTGCTGCTGGCGCCACTGACCAGCCAGGCCTTGACCCTGAGCGACGACTTCAGCCTGGAGCTGACCCTGGACGCCGTCAGCGACTATCGCTCCCGTGGCGTTTCGCAGACCCTCGGCGACCCGGCGCTGCAAGCCGGCGCCACCTTGATCCACGGCAGTGGCCTGTACCTCGGCGCGTGGACCTCGAACGTCGACTACGGTTTCGACTACAAGACCCGCCAGGAGGTGGACTACTACGCCGGCTGGTACTGGCAGGCCACTGATGCCATCAGCCTGGACCTGGGCTACCTCAAGTACAGCTACCCCAAGGAAGGCCAGTTCAACATGAGCGAGGTGTACGCCATCCTCGACTTGTACGGGGTCAAGCTGGGTGCCAATTACTCGAGTGACACCCCCAACGCCTTTGGCGAAGACCAGGACACCCTGTACAGCTACCTGGGCTACAGCTTCACCCTGCCTGCCGACGTCGGCGTTGAGCTGCGCGTGGGCTACAACGACGTCAAGGACCCTGCGTTCTGGGCCACCAACGGCGACAACCGCGACGCCTACTACGAGTGGGAAGTCAAACTGACCCGGGCGTTCTTCGGGGTCACCTGGGGCTTGAGCTACATCGACACCGACCTGAAGAAAAGCGAGTGCATGAGCTGGTACGGCTATGACGACCTGTGCTCGGCCACCCTGGTGGCCAGCGCAAGCAAAACATTCTGAAAGGCGGCGGGGCACTGTAGGAGCGGGCTTGTCCCGCGATAGACTGTCGATCATCTCTACAGATCAGAAGCGCCGCGCATGCCCCGCACCCCAGCATCCAGCCCCTGGCAGGTCTTTCTCATCTTCTTGCGCCTGGGCCTGAGCGCATTCGGCGGCCCGGTCGCCCATCTTGGCTATTTTCGCGACGAGTTCGTGACCCGTCGACGTTGGCTCAGCGAGCGTAGCTATGTTGACCTGGTGACGCTCTGTCAATTCTTGCCAGGCCCTGCCAGCAGTCAGGTCGGTATCGCCCTGGGGCTGTCGCGTGCGGGCTACCGGGGCGCCCTGGCGGCCTGGCTGGGCTTCACGCTGCCTTCAGCGCTGGTGCTGATGCTGATTGCCCTGGGTGTGAACGGCTTTGGTTCTGCGATACCCGCCGGTGTGCTTCATGGTCTGCACGTGGTCGCCGTGGCGGTGGTGGCCCAGGCGGTCTGGGGCATGGGCCGCACGCTGTGTCCGGATGCCCCGCGCATAACGCTGATGCTGGTGGCTGCAGCCTTGGTGCTGGTGGTGCCTTCGCCCTGGGTGCAGGTAGGCGTGATGGTGGCGGCGGGCGTGGCCGGGCTGCTGCTGTTTGCCCCCGGCAGGGCCAGCGCCCACGAGCCGCTGCCCATCATGGTCGGCAAGCGTGCGGGTGTGTGCTGGCTGACGCTGTTTTTTGTCCTGCTGGTGGGGTTGCCGTTGCTGGCCGAACGCTGGCCGAGCCCGGCGCTGGCGATGTTCGATGCCTTCTACCGCAGTGGCTCGCTGGTGTTTGGTGGTGGGCACGTGGTGCTGCCGTTGCTGCAGGCCGAAGTGGTGCCCACGGGCTGGGTCGCCGGTGAAACCTTCCTGGCCGGCTACGGCGCCACCCAGGCAATGCCGGGCCCCTTGTTCACCTTTGCCGCGTTCCTCGGGGCCTCGATGCAAGTGGGCCCCTCCGGCTGGGCAGGAGGCCTGCTGTGCCTGGTGGCGATCTTTGTGCCGTCGTTCTTGCTGGTGATGGGGGCGGTGCCTTTTTGGGAGCAGCTGCGGCAAAACCTGAGCATGCAAGCGGCGATGCTTGGGATCAATGCGGCGGTCGTCGGGTTGCTGCTGGCTGCGCTGTATCGCCCGGTGTGGAGCAGCGCCATTCTGCGCCCGGCGGACCTGGGCCTGGCGCTGGTGGCATTGCTGGCGTTGATGCGCTGGAAGCTGCCTCCATGGCTGGTGGTGATCGGTTGCGGTGTCGCCGGCTGGCTGATGTAGCGGCGGGCTTGCCTCGCTTCTACCTGTGCAGCTCCATGTGGACAATATCGATAGGCTGTCCACCGATGCCGTGGCTGAAGAAGCCCCGGCGGCGGGTCACGAACCCGTGCTTCTGGTAGAAACCCTCCGCGTTAAGGGTCGATTCCACCTTGATCATATCGATGCCAGGCGCCTGTGCCTTGTCGATGCCGATGTGCAGCAAGCGCGCCCCCAGCCCGGTACCGGATGCCTCGGGCAGGATGAACAACCGTGTGACTTCGCCGGGCTCTGCGTCGACAAAACCGACGATTCTGCCCTCGCTCAAGGCCACGACCATGTGTCCGTGGGCGATCAACTGCTCGTAGAACGCGGGTGTTCGTTCGCCCATCCAGCCCTGGAGTTGCTCGGGGCTGTACCGGCCGTTGGCCAGGGCGTTGATCGATTGGCGGGTAACATCGAAAACCGCCTGGCCATCGCCGGGCTGTGCGGGTCGAAGGGTATATCGCTGCATCACCACATCCTTGTTGTGCATTCCAGACAGACACGCAGCCTAGCAACTATCGCTGCGGCGTGCCCAGCAACAACCGTTCGATCTGTGCCAACTCCCAGGTGCTCAACAGGCTGACCGGGTCGGTGCCATAGCGTTGCCAGGTGTCCAGCGAACCCTCGCGGCCGTCGGGGTGGCGGCAGTGCTCGCAGTGGTGCAGGCGCTGGCCTTCGAAGTCCAGCAGCAACTGCCAGCCCTCGATATCTACGCGTACCTGGCCACCGGCCAGGCGAGGGGGCAGGGGCTGCAGTGGGCGAACACCCAGGGCGGCGTCGCGCAGTTGCTGGTAAACCTCACGGGGTGTCAGGACGGGCATCTGTCATCTGTTCCTGCAGGGGGATTGTATATTCACGGTGCCATCATGATAATGAGACTAATTACCATTAGCGCGTGATGATCGAAGTGACCAGCTCTGTCGACTCAAAGGCTATCGTGGCCCATCTGTACAGCGATCATCATCGCTGGTTGCGTGCCTGGCTGTATCGCCGCCTGAACTGCCCCCATGACGCTGCCGACCTGGCACAGGATACCTTTGTCCGGGCCATGGGCAGCACGGCATTGCCGGCCCTTGAAGAGCCCCGTGCCTTTCTGGCCACGGTTGCCCGGCGGCTGTTGATCAATCTGTTTCGACGTCGTGCGCTGGAACAGGCCTATCTCGAAGAACTGGAGCGCTTGCCGGTGCAGTGCATGCCGTCTGCCGAGGACGTGTTGCTGGTGCGCGAAGCCCTGGCGCAGATCGACCGGCTGCTGGACGGACTGCCGCAACGGGTGCGCCACGCTTTTATTCTGCATCGCCTGGAAGGGTTGAGCCAACCGTCGATTGCCGAGCACCTGGGGGTGTCGCTGGCGACGGTAGAGCGTGATCTGCGCCGGGCCTTCCTGCATTGCCTGAGTGTGAGCCCCGAATGAGTAACGTACCGGTCGATCGCGCTACCCACGAAGCCGTGGGCTGGCTGCTCAAACTTGAAAACGCCCCGACGCAGAGTCGCATGCACCATGCCTTCGAGCTGTGGTTGCAGCGATGCCCGAGCCACCAGACGGCCTGGCAACGGGTCAATGCGGTGCTCGAGCAACCCCTGGCCGACCTGCACCAGGCCGAGCAACGCAACCCGGGGCAGTTGGCCATGGCCAGCCGCAGCCTGCGCACGCAGCCATCGCCTTCGCGGCGCAAGGTGTTGGGGGGAGGGCTGGCCATGCTGTTGCTGGGCTTGGGCGGTGCGGGCCTCGTGCATCGACGCATACCCCTGGGCGATGTACTGGCCGACCTGCACACCGGCACCGGCGAGCGTCGTACCTTTACTCTGGCCGATGGTTCGCGCTTGCGCCTCAATGCCCGCAGCGCCGTGGACCTGCGGTTCAATGCCAGCCAGCGCCTGGTGATACTGCGCGACGGCGAGCTGCAGGTCGAGGTGGCCGCCGAGCCCGGTCGGCCGTTCATCATCGCCACGCGCCAGGGGCAGGTACAGGCCCTGGGGACCCGGTTCATGGTGCGCCAGGAGAACCAGCAAAGCCTGGTCTCGGTACAGCAACACAGCGTGCTGCTCAGCACTGGCAGCGCCGTCCCGCTGAAGGTCGAGCAAGGTCAGGCATTTCGCTTCGACGGTGTGCGCAGTGAGGCGCTGGCGCCGTCGCTGCGCACGCGCGCCAGCTGGACCGAAGGGCGCGTGGATGTGCGCGACGAACCGCTGGGTGAATTGGTCGAGGCGTTGCGCCCCTACCGCGCCGGGTTGCTGCGCATCAGCCCGCAAGCGGCGCAGATCCGTGTGTATGGCAGCTTCCCGCTGGATGACAGTGATCGAACCTTGCTGTCGCTGAGCGAAACCCTGCCGATCCGTGTCGACAGCCTCGGCAGCTGGCTGACCCGCATTGATGTGATCTGATTTCAAGAATTTCAGCGGGAGGTGAGGGGATCCCGCGCCTGGCGTGTCCTCGTTATGGACAACAACTTCGAACGAGCCCACAGCCAATGCCCGATTCCATGATCCGCCCCAGCCTGCTGGCCCTTGCCATCGCGCTGGGCAGCAGCACGCCGATGTACGTCCTGGCGCAGGACGCGAGCGCCGTCAGCGCCACCCAGGCCTTCGATATTCCTGCCGGCGACCTGGGTGAAAGCCTGAGCCGCATCGCCCGTCAGTCCGGGCGTGTGCTGTCGGTAAACCCTGTGCTGGTGCAGGGCAAGCGGGCCGCCCCCGTCAGTGGCCAGCTCACACCGGAGCAAGCCGCCAGCCAGGCCCTGCGCGGCAGTGGCTTGCGCTTGAGCATCACCGCTGGCGGTACCTGGAGCCTTGAGCCAGCGGTGGTCGGCGATGCCGTGGAACTGGGTGCCACCCAGGTCACCGGGCAGGGCGATGAAGATGCCTGGGGTCCGGTGGTGGGCTATGTGGCCAAGCGCACCGGCACCGCGACCAAGACCGACACCTCGGTACTGGAGACACCGCAGACCATCAACATCATTACCCAGGAAGAGATCAAGGCCCTGGGCTCGCAGTCGGTGACCCAGGCCCTGCGCTATACCCCCGGTATTACCGGGGGTGGTTTCTCCGATCGCGTCGGCATCTTCGACGAACCCACGTCTCGGGGGTTCAGCCCGACGCCCTTGTACCTGGACGGCCTGCACTTGCCCTACGGGGGCGGCAGTACCGGCGGCGCGTTGCAGATCGACCCCTACCTGCTGGAGCGCATCGAGGTGATGAAGGGCCCCGCATCGGTGCTCTACGGCCAGAACCAGCCGGGCGGCCTGGTGAACATGGTGTCCAAGCGTCCTACCAGTACGCCCTTGCGCGAGGTGGTGCTGGGCGGCGGCAGCCAGGATCGTCGTGCTGCCTCCTTCGACTTTGCCGGGCCAATCGATGATCAGAGCGAGTTCCTCTACCGCCTGACCGGTAGCGGCTTCGACAAGAACGGCGAGATCGACTATGTCGAATCGCAGCGCTTCGTACTGGCGCCCAGCCTCACCTGGAACCCCAGCGAGCAGACCCGCCTGACGCTCTACGGTCACTACCAGAAAGACAATGGCGTGCCCGAGGCCCAGGGCCTGCCTGCCGTGGGCACGGTATTCGAGAGCCCCAACGGGCGGATCAAGCGCAGCCGCTTCATTGGCGAGCCGGGCGTCAACGCCTATGATCGCGAGCAGTACACCTTCGGCTATGAAGTGAGCCATGAGCTCGACGATGTCTGGACTCTCAAGCAGAACACCCGCTACGCCTATGTCGACGACCGCTACCGGGCACCCCTGCATGGCTACCGCTTCGTGACCAACCCGCAGACCGGGGTTGACGACCAGCGCTACCAGACCCGCTTCGGCGTCGACTGGGCGCAGCGCAACAAGGTGTTTGGCGTCGATAACATGGCCCAGGCCAAGTTCAACACCTTCGATGTGGCCCACACCCTGCTGGTGGGGGTCGACTACTACCACTCCAATTCCAAGTTCCTCGGCCTGTACGACCGCAACCCGCCGATCATCGACCTGTACTCGCCGGTGTACGGCCAGCCGCTGAATTTCGGCCAACCCTACGATTGGGACAATACGGTTACCCAGACGGGCCTGTATGTGCAGGACCAGCTCAAGTGGGAAAACTGGTTCCTGACCCTGGGCGGCCGCTATGACTGGGTCGAGGTCGACACCCGCCAGCCGATTGCTGGCAATTTCAGCAACGTCAAGGATGAGAAGTTCACCGGCCGGGCGGGGCTTGGCTACGCCTTCGACAACGGCTTCACGCCCTATGTGAGTTATTCCGAGTCGTTCCTGCCGTTGAGCGGCACTGACCGTGGCGGCAAACCGTTCGAGCCGTCCACCGGCAAGCAGGTCGAGGCCGGGGTCAAGTACCAGCCTCCGGGGCAGGACAGCTTCATCCAGCTGTCGGTGTACGAGATCGAGCAGCAGAACATCCTCACCACCGATGTCAGCAACCCCGGATTCAGCAGCCAGGTCGGCGAACTGCGGTCCCGTGGCGTGGAGCTGGAGGGCAAGGCCAACCTCACTGACAACCTGGGGGTGATTGCTTCGGTGTCGCGCAACGACGTGACCTACACCAAGGACAATGACGGGCGCGAGGGGCGTCACCCCGCCGGCACGCCACCGTTGACGGCGTCGTTGTGGCTCGATTATCACTTTATCGGTGACACCCCGCTGGCGGGCCTGGGCATGGGTTTGGGCGCGCGCTACGTGCGCGGCAGTGACGGCACCGACTTTGCCGACGGCAACTTCAGCATCCCGTCCTATACGGTGTACGACGGCATGATTTCCTATGACTTGCAGCAGTCGCCGCTGCGGCTCAAGGGCGTGAAGCTGCAGATGAACCTGCAGAACCTCGAAGACAAGGTGTACGTCAGCCGCTGTACCAGCGATGTGGACTGCTATTACGGAGAAGGGCGGACCTTGACGACCGAGCTGACCTACAACTGGTAACCGCTGCGCTTGGACGCCAGGCGGCCGGGGTGGTCAGGCATCGCGCAACAGGTCATGGTTATCGAGCAGCCGGTAGGCAATCTCCGGCTTGCGTTCCAGGGCCCGACGGATGGCGGCGGGAATGCTCTGCCGGGTCTTGCGGCACAGGCCCGGCAGGTCGTCGATCTGGATGGTGAAGCCACGCATGGTCCGCACTTCGTTGAAGCTTGGACTGATGTGCAGGCGAATCCCCAGGTTCTCGTACAGCTTGCGCTGCATATGCTCGAGGTCGGCCAGGTCCTGCAGGTTTTCCAGGCGTTCGATCAGGCGCTTTTCTTCCTGCCGGGTCAGCAAAAGGATGCGCATGTCCTGCAACGATTCCCGGCCGCAATCGCAAGCGCCGGGTGGGCAGGGGGAACGGGTGGGCAGGGTGGCGTTCATGACCTCCAGCATAGCAACTGTCTTGACCGGTAGGGGCGGGCTTGTCCCGCGAACGATCCCCTCCTACGGCTTGAGCTTCCAGGTCCCAGGCAGCGACAGATCGCCCGAGCTGATGTCCCAGACGCTGCTGACGCACAGCAACGGGTTGTGCAGGTCGGCATTGACCTTCAGCGCCGCCGTCACGCCGTCATAGTTGAATGTCTGCGGGAAGCCCACGGCCGCCAGTGGCACGCTGATCCGCGCGGCGTTCTTGTCCACGCTCAGGTCGTAGCCGGGGGAGTCGATGTAGATCGGCGCGCCCGGCCAGGTGGCAGGCAGCTTCGGCGTCGCCCCCTTGGGGATGTCACGCACCTTGAGTCCTCCCGGGCCGCAGCTTTCATCCTTGCTCAGCACCACCCAGTGGGAATGCCACAGGCCACCGTCGTTGTCGGTCTTGCCGTCGCGGTTTTCATCGAGCTTGGGCGTGTCGTCGAAGTCCGGGTGCGAGGTCAGGGCCAGGGCCAGGATACCGGCCTTGGCGTCGAAGCCCACGCTGCTGCTGTCCAGGCTGGTGGGCCACACATAGCTGTAGACCTCGGCGCCGGCAAATGCGCCCTTGGCGGTGGGCAGGCGACTGCCGGCCTTGCCGTCCACAAGTTGCTCGAACACCAGGTTGTCGCCTTGCTTGAAGACCCGGGTCTGGACCAGATCGAAGGCGGCCTCGGCATTGCCTTTGGCGCTGCTGATACCAGGGCTTTCATGGGCCCAGGCCTGGGTGGCCAGCAAGGTGAGGGTGAAGGCGAGGGTACGTTTCATGGGATCACTCCGGTGGTTTATGGTTTCGATTCGATACCAAATAGCCTAAGCCGATCCCAGCCTTTGTCAATATAGTTTTTATTCGATACTATCTATCGACGTCATTCATCGAGGCCAAGCGCCGTGCTATTCGACCTGTTGGAACGGCTGTCGAGCCTGACCCGCGTCTGGTTTCGCCAGCACCCGCTGCTGGCCGAGCTCCAGCCCATTCAGCTGAGCGCCTTGCTGTACCTGGCGCGCTGCAACCGTTACTCCAATACGCCGCTGGCGGTGACCGAGTACCTGGGCCTGACCAAAGGCACGGTGTCGCAATCGCTCAAGGCCCTGGAAGCCAAGGGCTTGATCCTCAAGACGCAGGCTGTGAGCGACAAGCGCAGCGTGCACCTGAGCCTGACGGAGCCTGCCCGGGCGTTGCTCGACGCGGTGATGCCGCCGGACTTCCTCGCCGCCGCTACCGCCCGCATGGGCGCCCGCGCCGAGGACCTGGAAGGCTTGCTGCTCGACCTGTTGCGCACGATCCAGCGCAACGAAAACGTACCGGGCTTTGGCCTGTGCAAGACCTGCCGCTTTCATCGCATCACCACCGACGGCGGCTTTTGTGAACTGACCCGGGAGCCTTTGGCCATGGCCGAGCGCGATTTGATCTGCCGCGAGCACCAGCTCGCCGAACCGACGGAGTAAATGCCCATGACGGCGATCCCCCTGACGCTTGATGCCGTACTCACCGGCAAGGCCGTGGCCTATACCCGGCCAGGCTCCAGCAGCGCCATCGACAAGCAGCCGCGCAATGGCGAAGTGGCCGTCACCTATCTGGGCCTGGCCGGCGACGAGCAGGGCGACCTGCGGGTTCATGGCGGCAAGGACAAGGCCATCCACCATTACCCGCGCGAGCACTACAGTGCCTGGGCGCTGGAGTTGGGCGAGCACCCTTTGCTGCAGGCCCCCGGCGCTTTCGGGGAAAACCTCAGTACCCATGGCTGGACCGAGCACTCGGTGTGCCTGGGCGACCGCCTGCGGGTGGGTACGGCGTTGCTGGAGGTTTCCCAGGGGCGCATGCCGTGCTGGAAGCTCAATGACCGCTTCGGGGTCGGGGACATGTCGCTGCGGGTCCAGCAAAGTGGCCGCACCGGCTGGTACTACCGGGTGCTGGAGGAGGGCGTGCTGCGGGCAGGGGCGATGTTCGAACTGGTCGAGCGCCCGAGCCCGCAGTGGTCGGTGGCGCGGTTGTCAGCGGTGTTGTTCGACAAACAGGTGGATGCCGATGTCCTGCGCCAATGCCTGGCGCTGCCGTTGGCGCCATCCTGGCGGCGGACCCTGGAGCGTCGCCTCGAGAAGGCCGAAGTCGAGGATTGGACGCCGCGCCTGCAGGGGCCTGGCGTCGAACGGCCCGCCTGATCGGGGTATACTCGCCGCCCGTTCTGCTTAATCCGAGTACCACGATGGGTCTTACCGTTGCTGCGGCGCCTGAGCGCCGCTTTGCTGTTCCGCTGTGCGCGCTGGCCCTGCTGCTGGTGGGCGCGCTGTTCCTCAACAGCGCTGCCGGCCTGCAACAGGTCCTGCTGCTGATCGTCGGCGCCGCCCTGGGGCTGACGCTTTACCATGCTGCCTTCGGCTTTACCTCGGCCTGGCGGGTGTTCATTACCGAACGCCGTGGTGCTGGCCTGCGGGCGCAGATGGTCATGCTGAGTGTGGCCGTGCTGCTGTTTTTCCCGGCCTTGAGCGCAGGCAGCCTGTTCGGCACGCCGGTCACCGGGCTGGTCGCGCCGATCGGGGTGTCGGTGGTGTTCGGGGCGTTCATCTTCGGGATCGGCATGCAGATGGGCGGCGGCTGCGCGTCCGGCACGCTGTTCACCGTGGGCGGCGGCAACGCGCGCATGCTGGTGACGCTGCTGTTCTTCATCATCGGCTCGGTGACCGCGACCCATCACGCCGATTGGTGGTTCGCGCTGCCGTCGTTGCCTGCCACTTCCATCGTCAAGGCGTGGGGCGTGATGCCGGCCCTGGCGGCCAGCCTTGGGCTGTTTGCGGCCATCGCCTGGCTGACCCGGGTACTCGAGAAGCGCCGTCACGGCCAACTGGAAGCGCCGGTGCAAAGCGACGTGCGTGGCCTGCGCCGCTTCCTGCAAGGGCCCTGGCCGCTGGTGTGGGGGGCGGTAGCCCTGGCCTTGCTCAACTACGCCACCCTGGCCCTGGCCGGTCGGCCCTGGGGTATTACCTCGGCGTTCGCCTTGTGGGGTGCCAAGACCTTGAGCGGCCTGGGCGTGGATGTCGGCAGCTGGGTATTCTGGCAATCGCCAGCCAATGCCAAGGCCCTGGCTTCACCGCTGTGGCAGGACATCACCACGGTCATGGACATCGGTATTGTGCTGGGGGCCTTGCTCGCTGCCGGGCTCGCCGGGCGTTTTGCACCGAACCTGAACATTGGGCTGCGTTCGCTGATCGCGGCGGTGGTGGGCGGCCTGCTGCTGGGCTACGGTTCGCGCCTGGCCTATGGCTGCAACATCGGCGCATATTTCAGTGGGATCGCCTCGGGCAGCCTGCACGGCTGGTTGTGGTTGATCGCCGCCTATGCCGGCAACCTGGTGGGCGTGCGCCTGCGTCCGTTTTTCTTCGCAGGCGAGCGGCGCCAGGTGCAGCTCAGCGGTGGCTGATGCTGTCCACCTGACGCCTGCCGGGCCTTATGGGGTGATCGCTACTTTCATCACCCCGTCTTGCTGATGGGCGAACAGCTCGTACGCCGCCTCGATGTCGTCGAGCTTGAAGCGATGGGTCACCAGCGGCTTGAGGTCGACGCTGCCGCTGCCCACCACCTCCATCAGCCGGCGCATGCGCTCCTTGCCGCCGGGGCACAGGGTACTGACGATACTGTAGTCACCCAGCCCTGCGGCAAAGGCCGACAGCGGGATGTTCAGGTCCGAGGAATACACTCCGAGGCTCGACAGCGTGCCGCCAGGGCGCAGGATGCGCAGGGCCGACTCGAAGGTCGATTGGGTGCCAAGGGCTTCGATCGACACATCCACACCCCGGCCGTGGGTCAGAGCCATGATCTGCTCCACCACATTGCCTTGCTTGAAGTCGACCACATGGGTCGCCCCCAGTTGGCGTGCAACGCTCATGCGGGCGGGGACGGTGTCGACACCGATAATGGTGGTCGCCCCCATCAGCTTCGCCCCGGCGACGGCACACAAGCCAATCGGTCCCAGGGCAAATACGGCGACGCAGTCGCCGATGCGCACACCGCCGCGTTCAGCGCCGCAGAAGCCGGTGGACATGATGTCGGGGCACATCAGCACCTGTTCATCGCTCAGCCCATCGGGAATCGGCGACAGGTTGGCCATGGCGTCCGGCACCAGCACGTATTCGGCCTGGCAGCCGTCGATGGTGTTGCCGAACTTCCAGCCCCCGGCCGGGCGGAAGCCGTGCGCGGTGCCGGGGCCGTCCTGCGAGGCGCAACCACACAGGCAGGCATAGCTGTGACCGCTGGGGGTGATGGCGCCGGCGATCACGCGCTGGCCTTCCGTGAAACCCTGGACCTGGGAACCGAGTTTTTCGATGATGCCCACTGGCTCGTGACCAATGGTCAGGCCCTTGGCGACCGGGTACTCGCCGCGCAGGATGTGCACGTCGGTGCCGCAGAGGGTGGTGGTGGTTATGCGCAGCAGCGCATCGGAAGGGCCCACGTCGGGAATGGGCTTTTCATCCAGAACAATGCGATTCTTTTCGACGAAGATTGCCGCTTTCATGCGGGACATGGCCATTTCTCCTGAACAGGTATGCGTGGCTGGGTCGTGCAGTCTTCGGTCAGGGTGCGCGTGTTGGGCGGGGATTGCTATTGATGGGGATCATTAAAAAGCATCGCGGGGCAAGCCCGCTCCTGCAATAGGAGCGGGCTTGCCCCGCGATGTTTGCATCAGGCGGCGGAGCTAAGCTTCTTTACCCCTGAAACCTTGGCCACTTGCTTGCGGCAGGCTTCACCGAAGGCCTCGAACATCTTCACGGAGTCCGGGTTCTTCGCTGCTTGCCATTCCGGGTGCCACTGAACGGCGAACAGGAACGGCGACAGGCTTGGAGCATGGATTGCCTCGACCAGGCCGTCTTCGGCGCGGGCCAGCGGCTCGATGCCCTTGCCCAGGTTTTTCAGGCCCTGGCCGTGCAGCGAGTTGACGCGGATCTCGTCGGTCCTGAGCAGCTTCTGCAGCCAGCTACCTTGCTCGATGCGCACGCTGTGGACAGCGCTGTACTGCACATCGACCGGATCTTCCGGGTTTTCCCGGTGATCGTTGAAGCCAGGCTCGGCGTAGACCTTCTGGTAGATGTCACCACCCAGGGCCACGTTGATTTCCTGCATGCCACGGCAGATACCGAAGATTGGCAGGCCGCGGGCGATGGCGAGCTTGACCAGCGGGATGTCGAACAGGTCGCGGTTGCGGTCCTGGCCCTTGCCCGGGGTTTCGTTCTCCTGGCCGTACAGGGCAGGGTCGATGTTGCTCCCGGCACCGGTCAGGTACACGCCATCGGCCATGTCCAGGTAGGTTTCCAGGTCTTCGATACCGCAGCAGGTCGGAACCAGGACCGGTACGCAACCGGCGTGTTCAACCAGCGGGACGATGTATTTGTGGGTCATGACCTGATAATCGTGACCTTTGCGCTCCTGGGAGCCCATGGTCATCAGGACGACGGGTTTGCGAAGGGTTTGATTCTTATTGCCAATGTTGCTGTTGGGCATATGTCACCTTGGGACAGGCGCGGCCTGTCATTATTGTGCAGGCGCGCAATTGAAACCTGGGCGCTACCTGAGGTTTCGAGCACTGCCGGAACGCCGCGCTGGGCCAGCATTTCCGGTCGAAACCTGTCATACAGCTTGCCAGAGCCGTTTAATATGTCAAACGACTTCAGATTGCGCAGGTGAAGGCTCTCATTGCGTTGGTGCAATTTCAGGGCTGCAGGCCAGGCAAGGCGGTATTACAGCGGTTCTTGTAGTTGATTATTATTGACAGCAGTTGCAGAGGGGCCTGCGAGCAAAGCTGGGGCCGGGGCTCAACTCGATCGTCGGGGGGGAGGGGATTAGTGGTGCGGTGCCGACTTTCAGCATCGGCTTGATCAAGTCGAAAATGCATCCGCAGTAAGCTGAACGCGGGGCAAACCCGCTCCTACTGGAGCGGGTTTGCCCCGCGGTTGCATCGGTCAGTGCAGGATCTGCGCAAGAAACCCCTTGGCCCGCGCACTCTGCGGGTTGTTGAAGAACGCCTCGGGGCTTGCATCCTCGATGATCTGCCCGCCATCCAGGAACAGCACGCGTTCGGCCACTTGCCGGGCAAAGCCCATCTCATGGGTCACGCACAGCATGGTCATGCCGGTGTCAGCCAGTTTCACCAGCACATCCAGCACTTCGGCGACCATTTCCGGGTCCAGCGCCGAGGTCGGCTCGTCGAACAGCATGATCTTGGGTTTCATGCACAGCGCCCGGGCAATGGCCACCCGTTGCTGCTGGCCACCGGAAAGCTGGCTGGGGTATTTGCCGGCCTGATTCTCGATGCCCACCTTGTTCAAGTAGAACCGCGCACGCTCCTCGGCCTCCTTGCGCGACAGGCCGCGCACAGTCATGGGCGCCAGGGTGCAGTTGTCCAGCACGCTCATGTGCGGGAACAGGTTGAAGTGCTGGAACACCATGCCGATTTCACTGCGCACCTGGCCCGCTTCACGGGTGGTCAGGGCAAGGTCGGTGTCGTTGACCCGGATGCTGCCGTGCTCGGCGATCTCCAGGCGGTTGATGCAGCGAATCAAGGTGGACTTGCCCGACCCCGAAGGCCCGCACAGGACGATCCGTTCGCCCTCGCGCACGTTGAGGTTGATGTCGCGCAGTACATGGAAGGCGCCGTAGTGCTTGTTCAACCCCTCGATACGCACCACGACTTTGCGCGGGTCGGTTTGCGGGGCAGGGTGGCTGGAAGCAAGGCTCAGTGAAGCGGTCATGTTGTTATTCTCCCGCGATCAATTGAAGCGTGCCGCGCTGTAGGGCGCAGGGTCGGTGAAGGTGCGTTCGCCGGTCATCATCTCGGCCAACAGGCGGCCGCTGACCGGGCCCAGAGTCAGGCCGTGGTGGGCGTGGCCGAAGTTGAACCACAGGCCCTTGTGCCGAGCGGCCGGGCCGATGACCGGGCGCATGTCGGGCAGGCAGGGGCGTCTGCCCAGCCAGGGTTGGGCGTCCAGGCGCTGGCCCAGCGGAAAGATCCTGCGGGCAAGGGTTTCGCAGCGCTGCAGCTGGATTTCGTTGGCGGCATCGCTGCTGGCAGCGAACTCGATGCCGGTGGTCAGGCGAATGCCCTGGGCCATGGGCGCCAGTACATACCCGCCCTGGCCATCGCAGATCGAGTGCTTGAGCTGGGCGCCGTCGCGGCCCTGGTAGTGCATGTGGTAGCCGCGCTTGATTTCCAGCGGAATGCGGTAGCCCAACGGCTTGAACAGGTCGCCCGCCTGCGGGCCAAGGGCGACGACCACCTCTGGCGCGGTGATCGGGCCATGGCGGCTGCCCACCTGCCATTCGCTGTCGATCTGGCGCAGGGTGCGGGCATCGCCGTGGATGAACTGGCCACCGCGCTTGACGAACAGGGCTGCATAGCCACGGGTCAGGGCACCGGGGCTGGTGACGGTCTTGGGGTCGAGCCAGTGGATGCCGCCGACCACGCCGTCGGTAAGATCCGCTTCACGTGCCTGCAGTTGCGCGCGATCCAGAATCTCGTAGCCCAGGCCGTATGGCTTGAGCGCATGGGCGTCGGCCTTGGCCCTGGTGAAGGCGGCGTCGTTGCGAAACACCTCGATCCAACCGTTGGCCTTGACCAGTTCGCCCAGGCCTGCGGCTTCGATCAAGGCGTCGTGTTCTTCCACGCAGCGCTCCACCAGGGGCAGCATGGCCCGGGTCGCCACGGCGAGGCCCGCGGCGGAGGAGTTCTGCCAGTACTTGAACAGCCAGGGGGCGATCTTCGTCACGTGGGTCAGGCTGTAGCGCACGTCGGACTGACGATTGAGGCCGTAGCGCAGCAGGCTCGCCAGCTCCCGCGGGAAGGCATAGGGAATGACGCTCGAGCGTTCGATCAGCCCGGCGTTGCCATGGCTGGTGCCGCTGCCCGGCTCGTCGCGGTCGATAAGGATGACCTTGCGCCCGCGGGCCTGCAGGTGAAGGGCCGTGCTGACGCCGACGATCCCGGCGCCCAGAACGATGGTTTGACAATGCATTGGAACGGTCCTCACAGAGCAGGCAATCAGCGCAGGTGGCGGCCCAGTCGGGCTTCTATGTGTTTGAGGCTGCGGCGCACGATCTCGACGATCAGCAGGTAGAGCACGGCGGCCCACAGGTAGATCTGGAAGTCGAAGCTGCGCGAGAAGGCAAGCTTGGTCACGCCCATCAGGTCGTAGATGGTCACCAGCGAAGCAATTGCACTGGCCTTGATCATCAGGATCAGTTCATTGCCCAGCGGGCCGATGGCGATGATCAGCGATTGCGGCAGGATCACCTTGAAGAAGGTGGTCGAGCGCTTGAGGCTCAAGGCCTTGGCTGCTTCGTACTGGCCCGGGGCGACCGCCAGCAGGCTGCCGCGAAAGATTTCGGCCTGGTAGGCTGCGGTGTTGAGGGTGAAGGCCAGTACCGTGCAGTACCAGGCGTCGCGAAAGAACCACCACAGGCCGACGTCCTGCCAGAAGCCCTTGAGCGAGCCCAGGCCGTAGTACAGCAGGAACAGCTGGGCCAGCAGTGGCGATCCACGGAAGAAGTAGATATAGCCGGCGCTGAACCGCTGCAACAGCACGCTGTTCGACAGCCGCGCCAGGGCCAGCAGCATGCCCAGCAGGGCGCCCAGGGTGAAGGAAATCGCCACCAGCTTGCCGGTCACCAGCAGGCCGTCGATAAAGCGCGGGCCATAGCGTTCCAGCAGGTCGGGATCCAGGACCAGGGCCAGCAGTTGATCGAAACTCATGTCCGGGCACTCCGCAGATGGCGACTGAAATACTGCTCGATGTACACGAAGACCCGGCCCGACAGCGCCGAGAACAGCAGGTAGCCCAGGCAGGCGACGCCGTAGAAGAACATCGGTTCCTTGGTGACGCTGACCGCAAGATTGGTCTGGCGCATCAGGTCGACCAGGGAAATGGTCGAGACCAGCGAGGTGTCCTTGAGCAGCGACAGCCAGTTGTTCGACAGCCCCGGCATGGCGATACGCACCAGTTGCGGAAACACCACCTTGCGAAAGGTCGTCGCCTTGCTCAAGCCCAGGGCCTGGGAGGCCTCGTACTGCCCTTTGGCGACGGTCTTGAAGGCGCCCAGCCAGATCTCGCTGGAGAAGGCGGCGAAGACCAGGCTGAAGGCAATCATCGCGGCCAGGAAGGTATTGATCAGCACCTCGCCTTCATAGCCCATCGCGGCGAGGATCTTCTGCGCGGCGATCTGGCAGCCGTAGTAGATGATCAACAGGGTGAGCAGTTCGGGCAGGCCACGGAACACCGTGGAAAATACTGTGGCCACGGCCCGAGGGAAGCGCTTGGGCGAGCGTGCCATCAATGCGATGCCCAGGCCCAGCGGCAGGCCGATGGGCAGGCAGGCCAGCGCCAGGGAGATGGTTACCAGGGCGCCGGCCAGCAAGGCCTGGCCCCAGCCGCCACTGGCGAAAGATAACAGGGACAATTGTTCGAGCATGGGCGAACCCTCTCGCAGGAAGAGTGAGCGGTACAGGCGGTGGGGGTTTCGCGGGGCAGGCCCGTTCCCACAAACGCTGTGGGAACGGGCCTGCCCCGCGATCGATCACTGGTAGATATCGAAGTCGAAGTAGCGACTGGCGATCTTCTGGTAGGTGCCGTTGGCGACGATTTCGTCCAGGGCCTTGTTCAGGCGCTCGCGCAGGGCGCTGTCTTCCTTGCGCACGGCGATCGAGGCGTCGGCCTTGGTGCCGTTGACGTCGCCGAGGATCTTGCAGCAGTCCTTGCCGGCCTTGCCCAGCCATTCGTGCAGGGGGAATTTGTCGGCGATCACACCGTCCAGGCGCCCGGCGGCGAGGTCGGCGTTGGCTTCATCGAGGGTGGGATAGAGCTTCACGTCGGCACCGGCCTTGCCATAGACGTCTTCGGCGTAGATGGCCTGGGTGGAGGACGCCTGCGCACCGACCGTATAGCCCTTGAAGTCGGTCTGCGCATCGCTGATCTCGCTGTCCTTGGGCACGGCGACCGACAGCGGGGTCTTGTAATAGTGGTTGGTGAAGGCAATCTTCTTGCGCCGCTCCTGGGTGTCGATCATCGAGGCCACCACCGCGTCGTACTTCTTGGCCATCAGCGCCGGGATGATCCCTTCCCAGTCCTGGGCGACCAGGGTGCACTCGACTTTCATCTGCTCGCACAGGGCCTTGGTGATATCCACGTCGAACCCGTGCAGCTGGTTATCCGAATCGACATAGTTGAACGGTGGGTAGGCACCTTCAGTGGCAATCTTGAGGGTCTCGGCCTGGGCCGAAGTCATGCCGGCCAGCAGCAGGGCGCACGCACCTGCAAAGCGGATAACGGGTTTCATGTCACACCTCGATCTGTTGTTTGCACTCTTGCTATTGTTTGCTCGCTGACGTGTAGCCAACGAATTCGTTGTGTAGAGCGGCAGTTGCTTCCAAGCGTTTTTCAACATCCGGTCCTAGCTTCTTGCAGACCTCGTTGACCATCAGGTGTACCCACGACAGCATCGTCGCGGTGGACTCCCAGAACAGATTGAATTCGGTGGGGATACGAAACACCTCATCGGCGTTGGCATCGGCCCAGTCACAGAAGGTGTCGGTAACCAGTGTTACCGGGATGCCCGCCTCGCGGGCCTTGCGGCACAGGGTCAGGGCATGGCGTGAATAGCGGCGCGCCTCGAACACCACCAGGGCGCTGTCGGCCGGGTCGCTCAGCAGCACGTCGCCAAAATGCCCGGCGCTGCCGTCGACCACCTGCACGCCATCGCGCAGGTACTGCAGCAGGTGGGTCATGCACAGGGCGATGCCGCGCTCGGTCTGAAACCCGGCGACAAACACCTTGCGCCGCTGTGCCAGGCGCTGGCTGACGGTTTGCCAGGCCTCGGTACGGCTGTATTCATAGACCCGCACCAGCGCCCCGACTTCCTGCTCGAGGCTGCGGGCGACGCCGGCAGCATCCTTGCCATGGTGTTGGCGGAATTCTTGCAAACGATCACCGACCAGCCAGGGACCATCGCCCAGGTCGTCCTTCAGATCGTGCTTGAGGGCCTTGAGGTGCTCGTAGCCCAGGGCACGGCAGAACCTGCCGACGCTGGATTCGCTGACGCCGATTTTCGCCGCCAGGCTTGCCGAGGTTTCGAACGGCAGGTCGGTCAGGTTGGCGAGCATGTAGCTGGCGATCTTGCGCCCCGAAGCGGCTGCGTTATGCAGGCTGTTTTCCAGGCGTTGCTTGATCGGTTGGCTCACGGGCGATTCTCGGAGGCGGTTGCACTTGGAAACAGAAAATGAATGTTTTCTGTCATCAAGTCAACATTTGACAGTTTGCTGTCACTGCGCGAGAGTTCCCGGCATTGCCCAGCGCTGCAGCCCATACCAAATCCAATAAGGGAGCTTCAGATGTCCGCACGCCCCGACACTGCTGTCACGCAAATTGCCTTTGCCGACTTGCAGGCCTTGTTGCACCGGATCTTCGTTCAAAATGGCACCAGCGATGCGGTGGCCGCCAGCCTTGCCTACAACTGCGCCAGCGCCCAGCGCGATGGCGCTCACAGTCATGGCGTGTTTCGTATTCCCGGCTATGTGTCGACCCTGGCCAGCGGCTGGGTCGATGGCCAGGCCGTACCGGTGGTGACGGACGTAGCCAGCGGTTTTGTGCGCGTCGATGCCCAGGGCGGGTTCGCCCAGCCCGCCCTGGCAGCTGCCCGTGAGCTGCTGGTGAAAAAAGCCCGCAGTGCCGGAATCGCGGTGCTGGCCATTCACAACTCGCATCATTTCGCCGCGCTCTGGCCCGATGTAGAGCCCTTTGCCGAAGAGGGGCTGGTGGCCTTGAGCGTGGTCAACAGCATGACGTGCGTGGTGCCCCACGGCGCTCACCAGCCGTTGTTCGGCACCAACCCGATTGCCTTTGCCGCGCCCTGCGCCGAGAGCGACCCGATCGTGTTCGACATGGCCACCAGCGCCATGGCCCATGGCGATGTGCAGATCGCCGCGCGCAAGGGGGAGCAGTTGCCCGATGGCATTGGCGTCGACAGCCAAGGCCAGCCGACCCGTGATCCGCAGAAGATTCTCGACGGTGGCGCTCTGCTGCCCTTTGGCGGGCACAAGGGCTCGGCACTGTCGATGATGGTCGAGTTGCTGGCCGCGGCATTGACCGGCGGCAACTTCTCGTTCGAGTTCGATTGGTCGCAGCACCCCGGCGCGAAGACACCCTGGACCGGGCAATTGATCATCGTCATCGACCCCGCCAAGGCCGAAGGCAATCACTTTGCCGAGCGCAGCCGGCAACTGGTGGAGCAGATGCGTGCGGTGGGCTTGAGCCGCATGCCCGGCGAGCGACGTTTTCGCGAGCGCGAGGCCAGCGAGCAGGAAGGCGTGAGCCTGACGGTGCAGGAGCTCGAGCAGTTGCAGGCGATGGCAGGGTAGGCCGGATGAAACCGCCCCGGGCCGCCACACGGCCCGGGGCGAACACCTACAGCTTGAACGCGTCGTACACGCCGATACTGCTGGCATGATCGACGTGGGCCTTGCGGTAGTGGCAGCACTCCTTGCGATTGTTGGTATTGCCGCCAAAACCGGAGGCGTTCTTGATGACTTCGTACTTGGTGGTGCCCTTCCAGGTCACGATCCAGTTGATACGTCCCGAATAGTCGAACTCCGCGTTCCTGGCATCGAGCTGGCCGAGAAAGTCGCCGATGTCTTCGAGCGTGTCCTTGTACATGAACATCACTGTGTTGGGATATTCATGGTCCATTTCCTCCACGCGCGCCTGCAGCACGATCCCTGCGCGATGGATGACCGCCTTCAGGTCGTCGTCGACCACCGGCATTTCCACGAACGGCATGATGCCGTGATCGCCCAAGGGGCGAATGTGCTTCACAAAAAAATCGTCGGTCAGGTTGTACATGTCCGTGTCCTCACGGCAGCCCTTCGGGGGCTGCCTCCTTGCAAGTGGATTGATCGACAGGCTGGTCAGCGCTGAAGGTCCTGGGCCGACGTCTTGCCCGGCCATACGCCGGTCATCTGGATTTCACGGCTGCCGGTCAGCCACTGGCCCAGCGGGCTCGGCCAGCTGAAGCTGTAGTTGTCACTGTTCATCACCCCCTTGAACTTCACCTGGGCACTGATGTTGGTGGCGTTGAGTGGGATGTTGCCGACGGTTTTCGACAGGCCGCCACTGAGGCTGAACGACTGGTGCTGCTTGCCGGTGGGCGTGTCGTAGTCGAGGGTGATGTCGGTGATGTAGGTACAGCCGGGCTTGTTGTTGAACAGGATCTGCAGCCCGCCCAGGCGGGTGATCCAGTTGGGGATCAACAGGTCGCCGTCGAACGAGGCGAAGGTGTAGGCGATCGGGATCGGCTGGCTGGCCAGCGTGCTGGCCTTGTCGGGCCACAGGTGCTGGTCGACGCTTTTGGTCTGGTTGGTCGACACGTAGGAGCCCTTGGCGTCGGCACTGGCCAACAGGTCCTGGACACCGCCCACGGAGCCTGTGACCGAGAACGACGAGCTGTTGTCCTGGGAGCCGACGTTGAGCCCGCTGGTGGCGTAGATCACGCTGGTGACCACCCCGAACCCCTGGGCGATGCCGTTGCTCGAGGCCATGCTGACGCGCCCCGCCTGGTCCTTGAGCCATTGCAGGGTCTGCGGCTGGGTCAGCACCGTGAGGTCGGCCAGGTACGACTCCGAGGCGATACCAAACTCCGAGGCGATGGAGCCGGTGGAGGCGAAATCCCACTTCACTTCCGTGCCGGCGGTGATCTTGGTGCCGGTTTCAGGGTCGGTGGCCGAGCCGTCCAGGGTGACGCTGCTCTGGGTGCGCTTGACATTGCTCGACGACAGTTTCCATTGGTTGGGAGCATTGCGCGTGCTGATCGTCAGCCCTGGCGCTTGCTCCTGCACCAGGGTGAAGTCGCCATTGTCGGGAGACACAAAGCCGACACAGCCAACCTTGAGTTTCTGGTCGAGGGTCCAGTTGCCCCAGTACGCGGCGCGGCCGTTGCGGATCAGATCGGTAAACGAGCGGTTCCAGTTCATGGTGTGCATTCCTTTTCCATTGAGTGAGGCCGAGCAGCGACTCGCGGCGACATTCCCTGCCGCCGACCACCGGGTTGAAAAACGTCGGCAGCTGAATGATCTATCCGTCAAATGGGTAGGAACATTCGGCAAATGCGGTATGCAAAAAGGCCTGGTTGCACCCGGCTTGACAGGGGTAGGGCAGCTCCTAGGCTTGGATTTCAGGCGCGGCAAGCCATCGCGCGGCAGCGAACAGTTCAAGGATCGAACATGCGATTGAGCGACCGGGAATCCGAAGTGCTTTCGTGGGTTGCGCGTGGATTGACTGATCGGGAAGTTGCCCAGCGGTTGTCCATCGCGCTGTCCACGGCGCGCAAACACCGCGAGAACCTGCTCGCCAAGCTCGAGGTCGGCAGAGCCAGTGCGCTGGTGGCGCGCTACCTGTGCCTGGCCTCAGCCCCGACCTTGAGGGCGGGCAGCCAAGGTTGCCGACGCCGTTGTCTGCACGTGAACAGCACGTGCTCGGCTGCCTGGCCCAGGGGCTGAGCGACAAGCAGGTTGCCCGTGCGCTGGGTATCAGCGACCAGACCGCGCGTACTCATCGACGCAATATGCTCGACAAGACGGCGACGGCGAATGTCTGTGCGCTGCTGCACCTGGCCTTCACTCAAGGCTGGCTGCCCTGGCCGTGCAGGGACCACGGCGTGCAGGAGCGCACAGATTAGTTGCACCAACGGACATGTTGCTTCGGCGCGGCTACAGGTATCCTCGGCACAGTCTTTTTCGATTTGCCCAGACCCAAGGAGCTGCACGCTGTGTTCAAACATGTCGATGCCTATGCCGGCGATCCGATTCTGTCCCTGATGGAGACCTTCAAGGCCGACCCGCGCGCCAACAAGGTCAACCTGAGTATCGGCCTGTATTACGATGCCGCAGGCGTGGTTCCGCAACTGGCGGCGGTTGGTGAAGCCGAGCGACGCATGGCCGGCCAGCCTCACGAAGCCTCGCTGTACCTGCCGATGGAAGGCTTGAACGGCTATCGCCAGGCCATCCAGGCGCTGCTGTTCGGCGCTGAGCATCCGGCCGTGCAGGGCGACCGCGTGGCCACCGTGCAGACCGTCGGCGGTTCCGGCGCGCTGAAAGTCGGAGCCGACTTCCTCAAGCGCTACTTCCCGCAATCCCAGGTATGGGTCAGCAATCCGACCTGGGACAACCACCGGGCGATCTTCGAAGGCGCGGGTTTCACCGTCAACACCTACCCGTACTTCGACCCGGCCTCCCGCGGCCTGGACTTCGACGGTATGCTCGAGACCCTCAAGACCCTGCCGGCCAACAGCATCGTCCTGCTGCACCCGTGCTGCCACAACCCGACCGGGGTCGACCTGAGCCAGGCGCAATGGCAACAGGTGATCGAGGTGGTCAAGGCGCGCAACCTCATCCCGTTCCTGGACATCGCCTACCAGGGCTTCGGCGAAGGCCTGGTCGAAGACGCCTATGCCATTCGCGAAATGGCCCGCGCCGGTGTGCCGTGCCTGGTCAGCAACTCGTTCTCGAAGATCTTCTCGCTGTATGGCGAGCGGGTCGGGGGCCTGTCGGTAGTCTGCGACGACGCCGATACCGCCCAGAGCGTGCTGGGCCAGCTCAAGGCCACCATCCGCCGCAACTACTCCAGCCCGCCCAACTTCGGTGCGCAACTGGTCGCGGCGGTACTTGGCGATGTCGCGCTCAATGCCCAATGGGCGGCCGAGGTCGAGCAGATGCGCCTGCGTATCCTGGACATGCGCCAGGGGTTGGTGGATGCCCTGGCAGTGCTGCTGCCGGGCCGGGACTTCAGTTTCTTCCTGAGCCAGCGCGGGATGTTCAGCTACACCGGCTTGAGCGTCGAGCAGGTCCGTCGCCTGCGTGACGAGTTCGGTGTGTACCTGATCGACAGCGGCCGGGTATGCATGTCGGGCCTGCGCCCGGACAACCTGCAGCAAGTGGCCGAGGCGATTGCCGCCGTTCAATAAACCGTGTGTCGGAGCGGGCTTGCCCCGCGATAAGGCCAGCCCAGGCAATACAAATGCACTGGTTGTACCTGCCTCATCGCGATGTAAGCCCGCTCCAACGTAAAAGGTGCAACCGCTCCTCGGTCAAGACTTTGCAAGTGCAACCAATGGGCGCACAATCGCGCCCCTCTTTGTATGGTTGAGCTACGGTGAAGCCTCTGGTTCGCTGTTCTCAGCCCTGTTGCAGTTTGCGAGTGGAGTTGCACCCGGATGAACGAGCAGGCCCAAGGCGTTGAACAACGCTACGAATCGACCCCAGTTGCCCTCGGCAGCTGGTCCCGTCAGGACACTACCTGGATGCTGGGCCTGTTTGGCACAGCCATCGGCGCCGGAACCCTGTTCCTGCCGATCAACGCAGGCGTCGGTGGCTTCTGGCCCCTGCTGATCCTGGCGCTGCTTGCCTTCCCCATGACCTACTATGCCCACCGCGGGCTGACCCGCTTCGTGCTCTCCGGGCGCGAGGGGGCCGACATCACCGACGTGGTTGAAGAACACTTCGGTATCCAGGCCGGTGCCTTGATCACCTTGCTGTACTTCTTTGCCATCTTCCCGATCCTGCTGATCTACAGCGTGGCGCTGACCAACACCGTGGGCAGCTTCATGCAGCACCAGCTGCACATCGAGCCGCCACCGCGCGCCGTGTTGTCGTTCGTGCTGATCCTGGGCCTGCTGGCTATCGTTCGCTGCGGCGAGCAGGCCACCGTGAAGGTCATGAGCCTGCTGGTCTACCCGTTTATCGTCGCCCTGGCATTCCTGGCGGTGTTCCTGATTCCGCATTGGAGCGGCGGTATCCTCACTACCGCAACCGAGGTGCCGTCGGGCGCTGCATTCCTGCACACCCTGTGGCTGGCCATTCCGGTGATGGTGTTCTCGTTCAACCATTCGCCGATCATCTCGGCCTTTGCCGTCGACCAGAAGCGCCGCTATGGCGTGAATGCCGATGAGCGCAGCGGCCAGATCCTGTGCCGCGCCCACTTGCTGATGGTGGCGATGGTGATGTTCTTCGTGTTCAGTTGCGTACTGACCCTGACGCCGGCCCAACTGGCCGAAGCCAAGGACCAGAACCTGTCGATCCTTTCGTACCTGGCCAACCACTTCAGCAACCCGACCATCGCCTTTGCCGCGCCGCTGATCGCCTTCATCGCCATTGCCAAGTCGTTCCTGGGCCACTACATCGGCGCCAGCGAAGGCCTCAAGGGCTTGATTGTCAAGAGCGGCAAGCGTCCCGGCGCCAAGGCCCTGGACCGCATGACCGCCGCGTTCATGCTGGTGATCTGCTGGATCGTCGCGACCCTTAACCCAAGCATTCTGGGCATGATCGAGACCCTGGGTGGCCCGGTGATCGCCGCGATCCTGTTCCTGATGCCGATGTACGCTATCCGCAAGGTACCGGCCATGCGCAAATACAGTGGGCAAATGTCCAATGTGTTCGTGGTTGCCGTAGGCCTGGTGGCGATCTCTGCGCTGGTCTACTCGCTGCTCAGCTAAGGCCGGCAAGGCTGTCCGAAAGCAGGATTGTCTGCTTTCGGATGGCTGATTTGTCCACAAAAATTGTCTGGCAATGCAACAATTTATCCTTCCCCCCATAGGTGTCCTGGCACTTTCATGATTAACTTTGGTCCTTTACTCACCCCCGCATAAGGACTCAGCTCATGGCTCAAGTGACACTTAAAGGCAACCCGGTTCAGGTCAAGGGCGATCTGCCGAAAGTCGGCGCCCAGGCGCCAGCGTTCTCCCTGGTTGGTGCTGGCCTGGCTGACGTGACCCTGGCAAGCCTTGCCGGCAAGCGCAAAGTGCTGAACATTTTCCCAAGCGTCGACACCCCTACCTGCGCCACCTCGGTACGCACCTTCAACAAGAAGGCCGGCGAGCTGAACAACACCGTGGTGCTGTGCATCTCGGCCGACCTGCCATTCGCCCAGGCGCGCTTCTGCGGCGCTGAAGGCCTGGAAAACGTCCAGAACCTGTCCACCCTGCGTGGTCGTGAATTCATCGAGAACTATGGCGTTGCCATTGCCGACGGCCCACTGGCTGGCCTGACTGCCCGCGCCGTGGTGGTGCTGGATGAAAACGACAAGGTGCTGCACGCCGAGCTGGTTGGCGAAATCGCCGACGAGCCGAACTACGATGCAGCGCTGGCTGTATTGAAGTAATGCTTTGATCGCGGGCTTGCCCCGCGACGCTGTATCAATTGCAAAGAGTTGTTGCGGCCTGGACCTTGTCCAGGCCGTTTTTATTTAAACTTCATCGTCTTACCAACGTAAGCCAAGGTAAATTGCCGGTAAAGGCGCTTTGCTTATCTGTCTGCAGTGCTTATCGTTCAGCCTCCTCAAAAGAATTCCTATCCGCACAATGGTCGATCAACCGATGCTTTCTCGTTCCCGTTCCCCTCGTCGCTGGCTTGTCGGCCTGCTGATCCTGCTGCTGGTCGCCGGCCTGTGCTGGTGGCTGTGGCCGTCGCCAGCCGCCCACAAGGCGGCCGGTGCACCGGGAGGCAAGGGCGGGCGGCCCGGGTTCGGTGCCTTCGGTGGACCGGTACCGGTGCGCGTGGCACCGGCCACGGTGGGCGACTTCCCGGTTTACCTCAAGGCACTGGGCACGGTCACGGCGACCAACACGGTCAATGTGCGCAGCCGGGTCGCCGGTGAGCTGGTCAAGGTCAACTTCCAGGAAGGGCAGAAGGTCAAGACCGGCGATCTGCTCGCCGAAATCGACCCGCGCAGCTACCAGATCGCCTTGCAGCAGGCCGAAGGCACCCTGGCGCAGAACCTGGCGCAATTGAAGAACGCCCAGATCGACCTGGAACGCTACAAGGGCTTGTATGCCGAAGACAGCATCGCCAAGCAGACCCTCGACACCCAGGTGGCGCTGGTCGGCCAGTTCCAGGGCACCATCAAGACCAACCAGGCGGCGGTCGGTGATGCCAAGCTGAACCTGGACTTCACCCGTATCCGCGCCCCGATCTCCGGGCGCCTGGGCCTGCGCCAGCTCGACGTCGGCAACCTGGTGGCCGCCAATGACACCACCGCCCTGGTGGTGATTACCCAGACCCAGCCGATTACCGTGGCGTTCACCTTGCCCGAATCCGAACTCAACACGGTCCTTGCGCGCTACCGCAGCGGCGCCAAGCTGCCGGTGGAAGCCTGGGACCGGGGGGATACCCGGCAGCAGGCGGTAGGGGTGTTGCGCAGCCTCGACAACCAGATCGACACCACTACCGGCACCCTCAAGTTCAAGGCCTTTTTCGAGAACCAGGATGAAGCCCTGTTTCCCAACCAGTTCGTCAATGTGCGCCTGCTTGCCGACACCCTGAAAGACGTGGTGCTGGCACCTTCGGCGGCGATCCAGTTCGGTACCGACGGCTCGTTCGCCTACGTCATGGAGGGCAACGACAAGGTCCGTATCCGTCCCCTCAAGCTCGGGGTCAGCGATGGCGACAACACGGTGATCACCGAAGGCCTGGCCAAAGGCGACCGGGTGGTGCTCGAAGGCACTGACCGCCTGCGCGATGGCAGCGATGTAGAGGTGGTCGACGACAGCTCGCAAGTACCCGTGACGCCCGGCCAGCACCTGCAAGGCCAGGATGCCAAGGACGCTTCCGTGACCAAGGGCACCCAGGGCAAGGCCGGCGCATGAACCTCTCGCGGCTGTTCATCCTGCGCCCGGTGGCGACCACACTGAGCATGCTGGCCATCGTGTTGGCGGGCCTGATCGCCTACAAGATGCTGCCGGTGGCGGCATTGCCCCAGGTCGATTACCCCACCATCCGGGTCATGACCCTCTATCCGGGTGCCAGTCCCCAGGTGATGACCAGCGCGGTCACCGCGCCCCTGGAGCGTCAGTTCGGGCAAATGCCCGGGCTCACCCAGATGGCTTCCACCAGCTCCGGCGGGGCCTCGGTGCTCACCCTGCGCTTCAGCCTCGACATGAACATGGACGTGGCCGAGCAGCAGGTGCAAGCGGCCATCAACGCCGCCACCAATCTGCTCCCTACCGACCTGCCGGCCCCTCCGGTGTACAACAAGGTCAACCCGGCCGATACGCCGGTACTGACCCTGGCCATCTCGTCGCAAACCATGCCGCTGCCCAAGCTCAACGACCTGGTCGACACCCGGGTTGCACAAAAGATCGCCCAGATCGGCGGCGTCGGCATGGTCAGCATCGCCGGCGGCCAGCGCCAGGCGGTGCGGATCAAGGTCAACCCCGATGCCCTGGCCTCGGCGGGCCTGAACCTGGCCGACGTGCGCACCCTGATCGGCGCTTCCAACGTCAACCAGCCCAAGGGCAACTTCGACGGCCCGACCCGGGTGTCGATGCTCGATGCCAACGACCAACTGCGCTCCCCCGAGGAATACGCCAACCTGATCCTGGCCTACAACAACGGTGCACCGCTGCGGCTGAAGGATGTTGCCGAGATCGTCGACGGCGCCGAAAACGAGCGCCTGGCGGCCTGGGCCAACCAGAACCAGGCCGTGTTGCTGAACATCCAGCGCCAACCGGGAGCCAACGTCATCGAGGTGGTCGACCGGATCAAGGCCATGTTGCCGTCGATCACCGACAACCTGCCGGCGGGCCTGGACGTCACCGTGCTCACCGACCGTACCCAGACCATCCGCGCCTCGGTCAAGGACGTGCAGCACGAGTTGCTGATCGCCATCGCCCTGGTGGTGATGGTGACGTTCGTGTTCCTGCGCCGTTTCAGCGCCACCATCATTCCCTCGGTGGCCGTGCCGTTGTCGCTGATCGGCACCTTTGCCGTGATGCACCTGGCCGGGTTCTCGATCAACAACCTCACGCTGATGGCATTGACCATCGCCACCGGTTTCGTGGTCGACGATGCCATCGTCATGCTGGAGAACATCTCGCGCCATATCGAGGAGGGCGAGACGCCGATGCAGGCGGCACTCAAGGGCGCCCGGCAGATCGGCTTCACCCTGATCTCGCTGACCTTCTCGCTGATCGCCGTACTGATCCCGCTGTTGTTCATGGCCGATGTGGTCGGGCGGCTGTTCCGCGAATTTGCCATCACCCTGGCGGTGGCCATCCTGATTTCCCTGGTGGTGTCCCTGACCCTGACACCGATGATGTGCGCTCGCCTGCTCAAGCGCGAGCCCAAGCCTGAAGAGCAGAGCCGGTTCTACCGCGCCAGCGGCGCCTGGATCGACTGGATGATCGATTACTACGGCCGCGGTCTTACCTGGGTACTCAAGCACCAGCCGCTGACCTTGCTGGTGGCGGTGGCCACCCTGGGCCTGACCGTGGTGCTGTACCTGGTGGTGCCCAAGGGCTTCTTCCCGGTGCAGGACACCGGGGTCATCCAGGGGATTTCCGAAGCGCCGCAATCGGTGTCGTTCACGGCCATGAGCCAGCGCCAGCAGGCGCTCAGCGCGATCATCCTGCAGGACCCGGCGGTGCAGAGCCTGTCATCCTATATCGGTGTCGATGGCGATAACGCCACGCTCAACAGCGGCCGCTTGCTGATCAACCTCAAGCCCCATGGCGAGCGCGACCTCACGGCAGCCCAGGTGATCGCCCGCCTGCAGCCGGAAGTCGACAAGCTGATCGGCATCCGCCTGTTCATGCAGCCGGTGCAGGACTTGAGTATCGAAGACCGGGTGAGTCGCACCCAGTACCAGTTCAGCCTGTCGTCGCCGGATGCCGAGCTGCTGGCGCAATGGAGCGGCAAGCTGGTCGATGCCCTGCAGCAGCGCCCGGAACTCACCGACGTGGCGAGCGACCTGCAGGACAAGGGGCTGCAGGTGTTCCTGGTGATCGACCGCGACGCCGCCAGCCGCCTGGGCATCAATGTCGCCGACATCACCAACGCACTGTACGATGCCTTTGGCCAGCGGCAGATCTCGACCATCTACACCCAGGCCAGCCAGTACCGTGTGGTCCTGCAGGCGGATGCAGCGTCGACCCTGGGCCCGCAAGTGCTGGAGCAGATCCACGTCAAGACCAGTGAAGGCGGGCAGGTGCGGCTGTCGAGCCTGGCGCGCATCGAACAGCGCCAGGCACAACTGGCGATCGCCCATATCGGCCAGTTCCCGGCGGTGATGATGTCGTTCAACCTCGGCAAGGGCGTGGCCCTGGGCGACGCGGTCAAGGTGATCGAACAGGTACAGCAGGACATTGGCATGCCGGTGGGGGTGCAGACCCGCTTCCAGGGCGCGGCCGAAGCGTTCCAGGCTTCGCTGTCGAGCACCTTGCTGCTGATCCTGGCGGCGGTGGTGACCATGTACATCGTGCTTGGCGTGCTCTACGAGAGCTACATCCATCCGGTCACCATCCTCTCGACCCTGCCGTCGGCGGCGGTGGGCGCCTTGCTGGCGCTGATCCTGAGCGGTAACGACCTGGGCATGATCGCCATCATCGGCATCATTCTGCTGATCGGTATCGTCAAGAAGAACGCGATCATGATGATCGACTTCGCCCTGGAGGCCGAGCGCAACCAGGGCGTCGACCCGCAGACTGCGATCTACCAGGCGGCGCTGCTGCGCTTCCGGCCGATCCTGATGACCACCCTGGCGGCGCTGTTCGGCGCCATCCCGCTGATGCTTGCCACCGGCTCCGGCGCCGAGTTGCGCCAGCCGCTGGGCCTGGTGATGGTCGGTGGCTTGCTGGTCAGCCAGGTGCTGACGCTGTTCACCACGCCGGTCATCTACTTGTACTTCGACCGCCTGGCCCGTCGCTGGCGCCGTCAGCCTGACACCGTGGTGCAGGCCCAGCCATGAATCTCTCCGCGCCTTTCATCCGCCGGCCGGTAGCCACCATGCTGCTGAGCCTGGCGATCATGCTGCTGGGCGGCGTCAGCTTCGGCCTGCTGCCGGTGGCACCGCTGCCGCAGATCGAGTTTCCGGTGATCGTGGTCCAGGCCAACCTGCCCGGCGCCAGCCCCGAGGTCATGGCCTCGACGGTGGCCACGCCGCTCGAGCGCTCCATGGGGGCGATTTCCGGGGTCACGACGTTAACCAGCAGCTCCAGCCAGGGCTCGACCCGGGTCATCCTGGGCTTTGACCAGGGCCGTGATGTCGACGCAGCGGCGCGCGAGGTGCAGGCGGCCATCAACGCATCGCGCAACCTGCTGCCCAGCGGCATGCGCAGCATGCCCACCTACAAGAAATTCAACCCCTCCCAGGCACCGATCATGGTGCTGGCGCTGACCTCAAGTGTGCTGCAGAAGGGCCAGCTCTATGACCTGGCCTCGACCATCCTGTCGCAGAGCCTGTCGCAGGTGCCCGGGGTAGGGGAGGTGCAGATCGGCGGCAGCTCCCTGCCTGCGGTGCGCATCGAGCTCGAGCCGCAGTTGCTCAACCAGTACGGGGTGGCCCTTGACGACGTGCGCCAGACCATCGCCAATGCCAACCAGCGCCGGCCCAAGGGCTTTATCGAAGACGGCCAGCGCAACTGGCAGGTGCAGGCCAACGACCAGCTGGAAAAAGCCAAGGACTACGAGCCCCTGGTGATTCGCTACCAGGATGGCGCAGTGCTGCGCCTGAGCCATGTGGCCAAGGTCAGCGATGCGGTGGAAAACCGCTACAACAGCGGCTTTTTCAACGACCAGCAGGCGGTGTTGCTGGTCATCAACCGCCAGACCGGCGCCAACATCATCGAGACGGTGAACAAGATCAAGGAGCAATTGCCGGCCCTTGAGTCGCTGATGCCGGCCAGCGTCAAGCTGGACGTGGCCATGGACCGCTCGCCGGTGATCACCGCGACCCTCAAGGAAGCCGAGCATACCCTGATCATCGCCGTGGTCCTGGTGGTGCTGGTGGTGTTCCTGTTCCTGGGCAACCTGCGCGCCTCGCTGATCCCGACCCTGGCGGTGCCGGTGTCGCTGGTGGGCACCTTTGCGGTCATGTACCTGTGCGGCTTCTCCCTGAACAACCTGTCGCTGATGGCGCTGATCCTCGCTACCGGCCTGGTGGTCGATGATGCCATCGTGGTGCTGGAGAACATCTCCCGACATATCGACGACGGCGTGCCGCCGATGCGCGCCGCCTTTCTGGGGGCCAAGGAAGTCGGCTTCACCTTGCTGTCGATGAACCTCTCGCTGGTGGTGGTATTCGTCTCGATCCTGTTCATGGGCGGCATTGTCGGTTCGCTGTTTCGCGAGTTCTCCATCACCCTGGCGGCAGCGATCATTGTTTCGCTGGTGGTCTCCCTGACCCTCACGCCGATGCTCTGCGCACGCTGGCTCAAGGCCCATCCCGAGGGCGAGCAGACCCGTCTGCAGCGTTGGAGCGAGCAGCTCAACCAGCGCATGATGGCGGGCTACGCACGCACGCTGGACTGGGTGCTGCGCCACCGGCGCCTGACCTTGCTCAGCTTGCTGGTGACCATCGCCGTCAATATCGCCCTGTATGTGGTGGTGCCCAAGACGTTCCTGCCGCAGCAGGACACCGGCCAGTTGATGGGCTTTGTGCGCGGTGACGACGGCCTGTCGTTCCAGGTGATGCAACCGAAGATGGAAATCTACCGCCGCGCCCTGCTCAAGGATCCGGCAGTGCAGAGTGTGGCCGGCTTCATCGGTGGCAACAGCGGCACCAACAACGCCATGATCCTGGTGCGCCTCAAGCCGATCAGCGAGCGCAAGGACTCGGCGCAGAAGATCATCGAGCGGTTGCGCAAGGAAATGCCCAAGGTGCCAGGCGGGCGGTTGTTCCTCATGGCCGATCAGGACCTGCAGTTCGGCGGCGGTCGCGACCAGAGCACTTCGCAGTTTCTCTATACCCTGCAGAGCAGCGAGCTGTCGGCCTTGCGCGAGTGGTACCCGAAGGTCGTCGCGGCCTTCAAGGCGCTGCCGGAACTCACGGCCATCGATGCCCGCGATGGCGGCGGCACCGAACAGATCACCCTGGTGGTCGATCGCGAGCAGGCCAAGCGCCTGGGCATCGACATGAGCATGGTGACGTCGGTACTCAACAACGCCTACAGCCAGCGGCAGATCTCGACCATCTACGACAGTCTGAACCAGTACCAGGTGGTGATGGAGGTCAATCCCAAGTACGCCCAGGACCCGCGCACACTGGAGCAGGTCCAGGTGATTACCGCGGACGGGGCACGGGTGCCGTTGTCGACCTTCGCCCATTACGAGAACAGCCTGGCCGACGATCGCGTCAGCCATGAAGGCCAGTTTGCCTCCGAGAACATCAACTTCGACGTTGCCGAAGGCTACAGCCAGGACCAGGCCATGGCGGCGGTCGAGCGAGCAGTGGCCAAGGTCGGCTTGCCCGAAGACGTGATCGCCAAGGTGGGCGGTACGGGCGATGCCTTTGCCAAGAGCCAGCAAGGTCAACCGTGGATGATTCTGGGGGCCTTGCTGGCGGTGTACCTGGTGCTCGGCATTCTCTATGAGAGCTACATCCACCCGCTGACTATTCTCTCGACACTGCCTTCGGCCGGGGTCGGGGCCTTGCTCACCCTGTACGTGGTCGGCAGCGAATTCAGCCTGATCTCCCTGCTCGGCTTGTTCCTGTTGATCGGCGTGGTGAAGAAGAACGCGATCATGATGATCGACCTGGCCCTGCAACTGGAACGCCATGAACACCTGAGCCCGGAGGAGTCGATCCGCCGGGCCTGCCTGCTGCGCCTGCGGCCAATCCTGATGACGACACTGGCGGCCATCCTCGGCGCCTTGCCGCTGTTGCTCAGCCATGCCGAAGGCTCCGAGATGCGCCAGCCCCTGGGCCTGACCATCATTGGCGGGCTGGTCTTCAGCCAGGTCCTTACGCTCTACACCACCCCTGTGGTCTACCTCTATCTGGACCGCCTGCGCCATCGTTTCAACCACTGGCGCGGCGTGCGCACCGATGCTGCTTTGGAAACCCCGCTATGACCCGACGTCCGACCCTTTCCAACCGCTCGCTGCAGCTGCTCGGCGCCCGTGGCTCACGCTTGCTGGCAAGCGGCCTGTGCCTGGCCATGCTCAGCGCCTGCACCCTGAGCCCGGACTACCACCGGCCGGAAAGCCCTACGCCTGTGCAATTCAAGCATGCGGCCGGCTGGAGTCAGGCCAATCCGTCGGATGCCCTGGCACGCGGTTCCTGGTGGGAGCTGTATGGCGATGCGCGGCTCAATGACCTGGTTGCCCAGCTCAACGCCAGCAACCAGACCGTCGCCCAGTACGAAGCCCAGTACCGCCAGGCCCAGGCCCTGGTGCGCAGTGCCCGTGGCGCACTGTTCCCAAGCCTGGACCTGAACGCTGGCAAGACCCGCTCGAGCCAGGGCACCGGTAGCTCCAGCTCCAGCCTGAGCAACAACAGCAGCGGTATCCGCGACACCTACAGCACCACCCTGGGCGTGAGCTGGGAGGCCGACCTCTGGGGCAAGCTGCGCGACGGCCTGGCGGCCAACGAAGCCAGTGCCCAGGCGAGCCTTGCCGACATGGCGGCCATTCGCCTGAGCCTGCAGTCGGAGCTGGTGCAGAACTACCTGCAATTGCGGGTCATGGATGAACAGAAGCGCCTGCTCGAAGCCACCGTCGAGGCCTACCAGCGTTCGCTGACCATGACGCAGAACCAGTACCGTGCCGGCGTCTCCGGCAAGGACGCGGTGGCCCAGGCGCAAACCCAGCTCAAGACCACCCAGGCCGACCTGATCGACCTGGTCTGGCAACGCGCCCAGTTGGAGAACGCCATTGCGGTGCTGTTGGGCAAGGCGCCGGCAGACTTTGCCCTGGCCGACAGCCAGGACATCCCGGCGCTGCCCGACGTGCCAGTGGCGCTGCCCTCGCAGCTGCTGGAGCGGCGTCCCGACATCGCCTCGGCCGAGCGCAAGGTCATGTCGGCCAACGCCAGCATCGGCGTGGCCAGGGCGGCCTACTACCCGGACCTGACCCTGAGCCTCAATGGCGGCTACAGCAGTAGCAGCTTCAACGACTGGATCAGCCTGCCGAACCGCTTCTGGTCGGTGGGCCCGCAGTTGGCCATGACCCTGTTCGATGGCGGCCAGCGTTCCGCCGAGGTCGATCGCACCGAAGCGGTCTACGACCAGACCGTGGCGCAGTACCGCCAGGCCGTGCTCGACGGCTTCAAGGAAGTGGAAAACTACCTGGTGCAGCTCAAGGTCTACGAAGATGAAGCGCGGATTCGCAGCGAAGCCCTGGACTCCGCCCGCGAGTCGTTGCGCCTGACCAACAACCAGTACAAGGCGGGCTTGATCGCCTACCTGGACGTCGTCAACGTGCAGACCACCGCCCTGAGCAACGAGCGCAGCGTTCTCAACCTGCTGCAGGGCCGCCTGGTGGCGAGCGTGCAGTTGATCGCCGCGCTGGGCGGCGGGTGGGATGCGCAGGCGGCGTTTGCCGAGGCGCCTGAAGAGGATTACTGATCGACCCTGTTCGCGGTGAACCGGATGACGGGCGTGGGCTTTCCAGCACCTGGGTGCACGCCCAGGCTTTCACTGCAGCGGGCCAACTGCGAGGATAGGCGTTTGCAACCCTCCACTAACAAGGAAGCACGCCTATGGTCACCTGCTATCTACGCTACGTCCTGGACCCTTGCAAACTCGTCGAGTTCGAACACTACGGCAAACTGTGGATCCCCTTGGTGGAGCGCTTTGGCGGCCAGCACCACGGTTACTTCCTGCCCAGCGAAGGCGCCAACAACATTGCCCTGGCAATGTTCACCTTTCCAAGCCTTGCCGAGTACGAGCGCTATCGCCAGGACTCCATGAACGATCCTGAATGCATTGCGGCATTCCAGTACGCCCAGGACACCCGGTGCATCCTCAGCTACGAGCGTTCGTTCTTCCGGCCGGTATTCGGCAAGGATTGATACCCCTGCGCCGCAGCCATTCGTCTGCGGCCTCTTGTCCAGGTGTGCCAGCACACCCTCCGTCGACTTTAATCAATAAAATTCCCACTCAGTGGGAATCCTGTTTCACTCCCTGGGAAAACTCTGTGCACCATGTTCGCAAGGAGCACACATGAACTACACCACCCCGACCGATCGCCTGCTGCAGATTCTCGTTGCCCTTGGCCAGGCCAATGAAGCCTTGTCGGCCAAGGAATTGAGCCTGCAGTTGGCGCAACCCTTGAGTAGCACCTACCGGCATCTGAAGACGTTGCTGCGCTGGGGGCTGGCCGAGGACAACGGCCACGGTCGCTATCTGCCAGGGCCTGCCTGCCTGCAGTTGGCGAAGAAGTTCGATCGCCAGGCGCTGTTGGTGTCGCTCGCCCAGCCCGAGCTCAAGCGCCTGGCAGAGCTCAGCCAGGAAAGCGTGGCGTTGATGGTGCCAAGTAACGGCCAGGCCATTTGCATCGAATTGTTCGACAGCGTGCAGCCACTGCGTTGCTGCTACCAGAAGGGCCTGGCCCAGCCGCTGTTGGTCGGCGCCTCGGCGCGGGTGCTGCTGGCACACATGGAGCCCGAGCGCTGCCAGGCGATCCTTCATGAGCATGGCGTGGATGCCGAGGGTTACGAGCGGTATCGCCAGAGCTTCATCCCCATTCGCGCCCAGGGCTACGCCGTGAGCCTGAGCGAAATCGACGACGGTATCTGGGGTGTCAGCGCCCCGGTCCTCGACAGCCGTGACCGCCTGCATGGGGCGATCAGCCTGATGGCCCCGGCGTTTCGCGCCGAGCACAACAGCGAGCGCCTGACTCGCTGGACCCGTGAGGTCGCCCTGCGCGTAGGTGCGCGGCTGGACTGAATCAACCTGGAGTACCCCGCATGACTGCAAATCTTGCCATGCCTCTCTGGCAGGGCCGTATCGATGCTGGCGAAGGATCGTTGGCGCTGCGCTGGCACCAGTGGGTGCAAGCCTACAGCCGCGCGCAACCACCCGGCACAACGCTGGTCGGGCTGGCCTGTGACGAGGGCGTTACCCGCAACCAGGGCCGCAGTGGTGCGCGCCAGGGGCCTCCGGCCCTGCGCAAGGCCCTGGCCAACCTGGCCTGGCGTGGCCAGCGCCCCCTCTATGACAGCGGCGACGTTGTCTGTATCGGGACTGACCTGGAGGGCGCGCAACTGGCCTATGCCAAGCGCGTCAGCCAACTGCTCGAACAGGGCCATTTGCCCCTGGGCCTGGGTGGCGGTCACGAAATTGCCTATGCCAGTTTCCTCGGCCTCGCCCAGCACTTGCGCAGCCAGCACCCGGCGCCACGCATCGGCATCCTCAACTTCGATGCCCACTTCGACTTGCGCCATGCCGAGCAAAGCAGTTCCGGCACGCCGTTCCGGCAGATCGCCGAATACTGCCAAGCGGCGGGCATGAGCTTCGACTACTGCTGCCTGGGGGTGAGCGAGCTGAACAATACCCAGGCCCTGTTCGACCAGGCGGCGCGCTTGAACGTGCGCTATTGCCTGGATCGACAAATGCAGCCCTGGAACATCGTTGCCATCGAAGCCTTCGTCGACGAATTTCTCGACGGCATCGACCACCTGTACATGACGCTGTGCCTGGACGTGTTGCCGGCAAGCCAGGCCCCGGGGGTCAGCGCGCCGTCGGCCCACGGTGTCGACCTGATGGTGGTCGAACATCTGGCCAGGCGCGCCAAGGCCAGTGGCAAGTTGCGCATGGCCGATATCGCTGAACTCAACCCGGGCCTGGACCAGGACAACCGCACCGCGCGGATCGGCGCGCGGCTGCTGGCAAGCCTGGTCGACTGAGCCGCTTACATCACTAATCCAAGTATAAAAACAAGAGTGCTTAACCATGCTGACATTGCAACTCGATGCACTGACTACCGTTGCCCTGGCGCTCCTGCTGCTGGCGATGGGCTCACAACTGAAAAAACACAGCTACTGGCTGCGCCAACTCTGTGTACCGGCGCCGGTGATTGGCGGCTTCGGCTTCGCCCTGGCGGTATGGCTGCTGCGTGACCAGCAACTGCTGGACATCAAGCTCGATACCGCGATGCAAACGCCGCTGATGGTGGCGTTCTTCACCACCGTCGGCCTTGGCGGCAGCCTGGGCCTGCTGCGCCAGGGTGGCAAGATCCTGTTCATCTACCTGGGCGCTTGCTGGGGCCTGGCCCTGTTGCAGAATCTGGTGGGTGTCGGCATGGCCAAGGCGCTGGGCATCGACCCGTTGCTGGGCATCATGGCCGGTGCCGTGTCGCTGGAAGGGGGCTTTGGTGCGGCGGCCGCGTTCGGGCCGATCGCCGAAAACCTGGGTACGGTGGGAGCGACTACGGCGGCCCTGGCCTCGGCGACCTTCGGCATGGTTGCTGGCGGCCTGCTCGGCAGCCCGGTGGCGCGCTACCTGATCGACCGCAAGAAGCTGGTGGTACAGGCCGACAAGGTCGACACCCTGCAAGCCCTGGAAAAAGCCAACGAGTCGCCGAGCGTCACCCTCGACGCCCCGGTGTTGCTGCGCCTGCTGACCTGCATGCTGGTGATCATGGTGCTGGGCTTCTGGATCGGCGATGCCTTGAAGGCGCACCTGGGCATCGTCCTGCCGGTGTACGTTGGTGCGATGTTCGTCGCCATTATCCTGCGTAACCTCAACGACCGCGCCCGGGTGATCGAGATTCCCGACAACGCGGTCAGTACCCTGGGGGACATCAGCCTGGGCATGTTCCTGACGATGGCGATGATGAGCCTCAAGTTCTGGGAGCTGGAACAACTCGGCCTGCCGCTGCTGGTGATCCTGGTGGTGCAGGTAGTGATCATGGTGTTGCTGTGTATCTTCGTGCTGTTCCGCCTGTTCGGCGGCAACTACGACGCGGCGGTGCTGTGCGCTGGCTACATGGGCCATGGCCTGGGCGCCACGCCGAACGCGGTGGCCAACATGGGCGCCATCTGTGACCACTACAAGGTGTTCTCCTATAAGGCCTTCATCATCGTACCGCTGTGTGGCGCGGTGCTGATCGACATCGTCGCGCTGCCGCTGATTACCTGGTTCATCAACGCCTTCAGCTGACGCTGGCAAAGGTCATTGATCCCTGCTGGCACTTTGCCTTGCCTGCTGGCATGCTCTCGCCCAATGGACGGCAGGCGAGTGCGTGCCGTGGGGTGGTCATGGAGAGCAGGCGTTGAGTGCAGAGAACAAGGCCAGGGCGGCACAGCTGAGTGTGCTGAACAAGTATGGCGTGCTGGCGGATTTCTCCGCGTTGCAAGAGGCCCAGTTGGACCGGGCGCTGAAGGGACCCGTTTCTTCGAAGGCTGCGCAAGGCATGACCTTCGCCAAATGGTGCGACCAGTTGCTGGGGCAGGGGGCGCGGGTACCGGTGGCCAGTTTTGTGGCGACGCCGGGGCAGACCCAGCTCAGTCGATTGTCTGCTACCGCTGACCTGGCCAAGAGCCTCAAGGCTCAGGAAAAGCAGCATCGAACCACCGTCAAAGGCTACCAACAACAGATCGAGCAACTGCAGGCCGAACTCGAGGCGTTGCGTGGCGAGCAGGCGAGCGCAGCCATGCCGGTGCAGCCATGGTCCCGCGAACTGCCTGCACAGCTCAGCTTCTGGTACTTCGAAACCTGTGAGCACTTGCACGAAATCCTCTGGGACATCCACGAAGTCGAAGGGGCTTTTTTCGAGCACCAGGGGCAGTTCAATCGCGACTACCGCCGGCGTATTGGCGAAATTATCGGCCAGGCCCTGTCTCACCTGGATATGTTGGGCTTCACGCTCGATGTGCAGTTGCAGGAAGTTCCAGGCAAGGCAGACAAAAGGCCTGCACCGGCGCCTATCGAGCTGTACCGCAGCCAGCCTCGCGAAGACGACGACCAAGGCCAGCAACGCTTCGAGTTCGTGGTGCAGGGTGTGCAAGCCGACGTCATCGAGGCTGCCGGCAATTACCTGCACCCTGAACGGGCACGACTGCAAATCGAAAAGCACAGCCGCTTTTCCTGCCGGGTCGATGTTGCCATCAGCCGGGCGCATGCCCTGGCCGAGGACGATGTGTTCCACCTCTCGTGCTACATGCACAAACTGTTCGAAGCCATGGCCCGTGCTGGCGACAAGCGCCCACGGGGCAGCCTGCGCGAGAAGGTGATCCTGTGCCTGCTGCTCTCGAGGACAGCACCTTGCACTACCGCCAGGCACCCTCGGGCAGGTGCGCTGCCTCGTCTGCAGGGTACTTTCTACCGGGGCATCCCTGCGCCCCAGGCCATCCGGCCGGGTGCGGAATCGGATGTCTCGCCTGGGAAAATCGTCGAGCACCTGTTGCACCTCATGCATATTCAGGGAGGTTACTGAGATGGCGCTGCACACGTACCACATCGCCGAACACAAACACCGCTACGCGGCCTGGGCGGCGAGCCGTGCCGCCAGTACCAAGACCTGCCGCTTCGATGTGATGACGGGCAAGACGATTATTGAAGCGGTGGGCCTGCACCAGTTGCTGGCCGATCCGTTGCTTTTGCCGGAGCCTGGCCAGATCGATATCGTCCATGCCCGCTGGTGCACGACGGCCATTGAAGTTGCCGCGGCCAAGGGGCTCAGTGGCTTCGGCCATGGCGTGGCAGCCAAACTGATCAACGTGTATCTCAAGGGTGCTTTTGTGTGTGGGGGCCAGGAGTTGCATCCGCATGTGCAGGCGCTGCACCCGCCGATTGATGCACTGCTGCTCGATGAGCTCTATCAGGGTGATGTGGGTGGTTTGCGCAAAATCTGGTCCGTTGCACGCAAGCAGCGTTGGTCGAAGTTCGATGCCGGCCAGTACCAGGCTGTGATCGATGGCATTCGTGTTGCGCTCGATGGCCAGCCGTTGTGGCGGGTCGAGGCGTACTGGCGAGGGTATCAGTAGTCGGTAGCCTTGCATCACTGGGCAAGCCCGCTCCCATATTCACTCTCGGTGGGAGCGGGCCCCGCGATCAGGCCGCTGGTTCAGATCTGATTGATCTCGCGGTCCTTGGTTTCCGGCAGGAAGAAGGTGCCCAGGATGGCCGTCATCACCGCGATGACGATGGGGTACCACAGCCCGTAGTAGATATCCCCGGTCGCCGCCACCATGGCAAATGCCACCGTCGGCAGAAAGCCTCCGAACCAGCCGTTGCCGATGTGGTAGGGCAGTGACATCGAGGTGTAGCGGATACGGGTCGGGAACAGCTCCACCAGCCACGCGGCAATCGGGCCGTACACCATGGTCACGTAGATTACCAGGATGGTCAGCAGCAACAGCACCATGGGGTAGTTGGTCTTGGCCGGGTCGGCCTTTTCGGGGTAGCCGGCATTCTTCAGCGCCGTGCCCAGGGTAACGGCGAAGGCATCATTCTGGACCTTGAAGTCGGCGGCCGGCATGCCGGTGCCCTCGAAGCTCTGGATCACGTTCTCGCCAATGCGTATCTGCGCGACGGTGCCCGGTTCAGCCTTCTGGTTTTCGTAGGGAATGGCCCGTTTGGCCAGCACGCTCTTGGCCAGGTCGCAGGAGCTGGTGAATTTGGCCTTGCCCACCGGGTCGAACTGGAACGAGCACTGGCTGGGATCGGCAATTACCGTGACCGGGTTCTTCTCCTGGGCAGTGAACACGTCGGGGTTACCGTACTGGGTCAGCGCATGGAAGATCGGGAAGTAGGTGAGGGCGGCGAGGATGCAACCGGCCATGATGATGCCCTTGCGGCCGATGCGGTCGGACAGGCTGCCGAACAGGATAAAGAACGGCGTGCCGATCAACAGCGAGCCTGCAATCAGCAAGTTGGCGGTTTGCGGTTCGATCTTGAGCGTCTGTAGCAGGAAGAACAGCGCGTAGAACTGCCCGGTGTACCAGACCACCGCCTGGCCTGCCGTGCCGCCGAGCAGGGCCATGATCACGATCTTGAGGTTATCCCAGCGGGCAAAGGATTCGGTCAGCGGTGCCTTGGAGGCCTTGCCTTCGGCTTTCATTTTCTGGAACACCGGCGATTCGCTCAGTTGCAGGCGGATGTATACCGAGACAATCAGCAGCAGGATCGACAGCAGGAATGGAATCCGCCAGCCCCAGGCCTCGAAGGCTTCAGTGCCCAGGATGGTGCGGCACGCCAGGATCACCAGCAGCGACAGAAACAGCCCAAGGGTCGCGGTGGTCTGAATCCATGAGGTGAAGTAGCCGCGCTTGCCTTGCGGTGCATGCTCGGCCACATAGGTGGCGGCGCCGCCGTACTCACCGCCCAGCGCCAGGCCTTGCAGCAGCCGCAGGGAGATCAGGATGATCGGCGCCGCTACCCCGATGGTGGCGTAGCTGGGCAGCAGGCCGACAATGGCGGTGGAGACACCCATGATCACAATGGTGATCAGAAAGGTGTACTTGCGTCCGATCATGTCACCCAGGCGGCCGAACACGATGGCGCCGAAGGGGCGAACGGCAAAGCCTGCGGCGAAGGCCAGGAGGGCGAAGATGAAGGAGGTGGTTTCATTCACGCCGGCGAAAAAGTGCTTGGCGATGATCGCAGCGAGGGAGCCGTAGAGGTAAAAGTCGTACCACTCGAACACGGTCCCCAGGGAGGAGGCAAAAATGACCTTGCGCTCCTCCCGCGTGATCCCGCGTTTGGGGGCGCTGCCTGAAGTTGTGTTGTCGATTGCCGCCATGAGTCTTCTCCGTCTTGTTCTTGTAGGCCGGAGCACCTCATCGATAGTGCCGCACCCAGGCCCTGGGGCTGATGTCTGGACTACTGATCGCGCAGATTGTGAACACATGCTGAAGCATAATCAGGTTTGAGTAGATATCCACTCGGGGGTGTCGGCTTGCCCCGCGATGGCACCTGCGATTGCACACGTGCTGCAAGGGCCTCTCACCGATCAATCCACCGGGTTGCTCGACGACCATACGGCCAGTTCATAGCCATCCGGGTCGATGAAGTGAAAACGCCGCCCGCCCGGGAACGAGAAGGTCTCGCGGCTGATGATGGCGCCCGCCGCCCTGAGCCTGGATTGGGTCTGCTCCAGGTCATCGGCGTAGAGGATCACCAGCGGGCCGCCGGGGCGAACGGGTTCGCCCGTGGTGAAGCCGCCGGTGAGCCGACCGTCGCTGAACTCGGTGTAGCTCGGGCCGTAGTCAACGAAGTGCCAACCGAATGCATGGCCGTAAAAGGTTTTGCTGCGGCTGATGTCGCCGACATTGAACTCGATGTTGTCGATCTGGCGGTCTTTGCCTTTTGCGCTCATGGGGCTTCCTTGAGTTGCTTGTAGGGGTGGGGTCGGGGGCTATGGATCGTATCGCGGGGCAAGCCCGCACCTACACGCGCTGCAGCCAGGGCCAGCGGGATTGGTAGCTGCCGGCCTTGGCGGCGAACAGGTCCGGTTGCGGGTTGTTGGGGTTGATCCGCAGCAATCCGTGCGCCACATCCTCCAGGCCGAAAGGCGCATGGACTTCGCCGGTGGTTGGGTCCAGGGCAATGCAGGTCCCGGCAATCAGGTAGCGGTCGACTCCGTCCCTGGCCGACTGCAGCTGCGGGTAAGGCCTGCCGAACCGTTCTCCATACCACAGGTGTACCCGTGCCTGATTACGTACCTCGACATTTGCCCCAAGGTCATGGAAAAGCCGCCCGGCGCGCTGGATCACCTCATCCTCGGCTTCCCAGGACAGGTCCGGGTCGAAGTAGAACACGTCGTAGTCCTTGATGCCCCAGCCAGGATCCTGCTGTGCCTGGTGGTTCCACACCGCCTGGAACAGGCAACCCGCGGTGAGCAGGCACTGATTCACCCCAAGGGCAGGCAGGCGGGCAAGGATCTCGGCGTTGATCGGGTTGGTCATGGCAATGCTGACAAGTGCATCGGCGGTCAATGTCATGGGCACTCCTGTGCAAGGGGAAGGTCCTGGCACACGACAATAGCGCAAAGCGCGGCTATGGGTGACCTGGGGCTGTAGCCTTGGCGTGTCTTGCAAACATGATCTTGATCATCACCAGCACCGGAGCCGCCACCGCAAACAGCAGGGCAACCGCGACAAATGCGGTGTCGAAGGCGATCACCAGCGATTGACCCGACACCACCCGTCCCAACAGGCTGGTCGCAGCCCGGCCCGCAGCCGCCGCATCCATGCCTTTGCCGGCGAGCAGGGCGGTCGTGGTTGCCAGGCGCTCGATCAGGGCAGCGCCACCGGGGGTGACGTGGGTGCCCAGGACCACGGCATTGTCGACGGCACCATGGTCGATCAGCGTCTGTAACCCCGCCACGCCCATCAAGCCACCCAGCTGTCGCCCGGTATTGAACAGGCCAATGCCGTTCGCCAGGTGTCGACGGGAGAGGTCGCTGAACGCAATCAACGTGATCGACAGGAACAGGAACCCCAGGCCCAGGCCACGCCACAGAACGGCTGCCATCATGTCGTCGCTGCCACTTTCGCTGGTCGAGCCCGACAACATCCACATCGCCAGCATGATCATCAGGATGCCAAAGGGCACGGTGGCGAACGGCGCCACCCGGCGTGCCTGAAACAGGTAGGCCGACACCAGCAGCCCGGCGCAAAATACCGCACCGCTGGGCAACAGCAACAGGCCGGCATCGGTGGGGGTGAACGCGAGCACCGAGAGGGCGAATGCCGGGATCAGGTACGCGCTGCCAAACAGGGCGGCACCGGCAACAAAACTGACAATAAAAGCGAACGCAAAATCAGTGGATCTGAACAGGGTGAAGTCGAACAACCGCTTATCACCGGCCAGCAACTGCTGGCCAAGAAACGCCAGCAAGGCAGCTGAGCCGATCATTGCCAGCCAGAGGATGTGCGGCGCTTCGAACCAGTCCCAGCGGCTGCCCTGGCTGAGTACGTAGGTAATGCAAAGCAGGGCGGTGGACATCAATGCACAGCCGATCCAGTCAAAAGGCCGGGCGCGGCGAGCGCTGGGCACGGTCCGGTCGGCGAGCAGGAGCAGTCCGGCGGCCATCAAGGCAAGGGGCACCACACTGAAGAAGATCCAGGCCCACGACTGGCTATCGAGTAACCATCCTTGCAGGGCGGGTGCCAGGGTGGCGGGGGCGACAACGGCGCCCATGGCGAACAGGGCTTGGAGCACCGGCTGGTGGGCGCGGGCATAGGTGCGAAAGATGATGGCCTGTCCTCCCACCAGCACGGTTGCACCGGCAAGGCCTTGTACCGCACGAAGCACCACCAGCATCTCCAGTTGCGCGGTCAGGGCAGCCATGGCGCATGCCAGGCCCATCACCAGGGTGGCCGCCAGGATGACCTGGCGCGGATAGAAGCACCGGAGCCACCAGGGCGCGGTCATGAAGCCGATCAGCTTGAACGCCGTGTAGCCGATGTCCAGCCAGGCAAACTCATCGGGTGTTGCGTAGGTATCGCCGATGATGTCGCCGCGGCCCAGCCCCAGCACGGTGCTGGCGATTGCTTCGGTGAGCGCTGCGAGCACGATACCGGCGAGCAGCAGGACGCTGCCCGCCCGGTTCACGAGCCACCCCCAAGGGCTACCTCGACCCGCGCCGAGAGGCCCGGCACGATGCGTCCGGGCAGGGGATTGCTGGCAAGGCGGATCTTCACCGGTACCCGCTGTACCACCCGCACGAAGTTGCCGGTGGCGTTGTCGGTGGGCAGCAGACTGAAGGCCGAACCGCTCCCTGGTGCGAAGCTGTCGACCACCCCTTGCAGTGCGTCGTCGGGGAAGCCATCGACAGTGATGCGTACACGCTGCCCGGGCTGCAGCTGTTCCAGCTGGGTTTCCTTGAAGTTGGCCACTACCCACACGTCGTGCACCGGGACGATGTCGAGCAGGGCAACGCCGGTGGTCACGTAGCGCCCGACCCGCACCTGGCGATTACCGACGATGCCATCCACAGGTGCCCGCACTACCGTGCTGTCCAGGTCGATCCGGGCCAACTCCCGTGCGGCCTCTGCCTGCATCACGGCGGCCACGGCGGCCTCGCGCTGGGCCACCCGCACGGCAATGGTCTGCTGCTGCGCCTCGACTGACGCCGAGGTTGCCGACACGCTTGCCTGGGCCCTGGAGCGTGCCGCACCGGTTTCGTCGACCAGGGCCTGGCTGACCGCGTTGCTGACGATCAGCTTGCGGCTGCGGTCATGAGTCTTGCTGGCCAGGTTCATGTCGGCGGCGGCCGAACGGTGCTGCGCCTGTGCCTGGCGAATCAGGGCATGCTGCAACCGGATCTGCGCGTCTATGTGGCTCAAGCGCGCCTGGGCTGCACTGACATTGGCCTCGGCCTGGGCCAGGTGCGCACGGTAGTCGCGGTCATCGATCCGAAACAGCACATCCCCGGCGCGCACGGCCTGGTTGTCCCTGACCTCCACCGTGGTGACATAGCCCGCTACCTTGGCGGCAAGCGAGGTGACATCGCCGCGTACATAGGCGTTGTCGGTCGAGGTGCTGGCATCGCTGAACGCCACTGCCCAGCCACCGGCCAGCACCGCCAGGGCGCTGGCGCACAGCAACAGGCCGGCGGCCTTGCGCTTGCGCAGGCCTGGCGTTGCAGGCACCACCTGGGCACCGGGGCCGTTGTCGACACTGCTTGGGGGGGCGTTCATGTTCGTGTGTCCTGTGCAAGGCCTTCGTCCTCGACAAACCTTGGCTGGCGAGGGCGAAGGCGGGTGGGGTCAGGGCTTGACCGGCTTGACCAGCTCCTTCTCGCTACTGTCGAGCACGAACACCGCCAGTAACCGGGCAGGTTCCGTGGCGCTGGCGTTGGCGCTGACGGCGTGGAAGGCACCGGGCTCTTCGACGAAGTGTTCCCCGGCCCGATAAACCTTCTCAGGCGCGTCGCCGACCTTGCTGCGCACCGCGCCTTCAAGCACCGTCGCATAGATGAAGGCCGATTTCGGATGCAGGTGGGCGGGGGAGGCGCCACCGGGGGCATATTCCACCAGCACACCCTTCATGCTCTTGCCCGGTACATTGGGCAGGGCACGGTCGAACACCACGGTGACCTTGCCCGGCTGCGGTTCGGCGGCCCAGGCAGTGCTGACGGCCAAGGCCGCAAAGGTAGCGGCAAGTACGATTCGGCTAAACATGGCAAAACTCCTTTTCAGGTCGGTGGGTAAACTCAGCGTCCGGCCTGGGCCGCGAGCCAGTCCTCGAAACGGATTGCGCCAAGGCGCGGGTTGCCGCTGCCCGGGGTCAGCGACTGATCGTCGAGCTCGGAACCGAAGTAGCGGGCGTGGACGTCCGGGATCACCTTGCGGCTGTCGTCGGTGGCGCGGAAGAAGCGGCGCACCAACTCGTCCATCGGCATGGCCTCGGGGCCTGCGACTTCTGCCGTACCGTTGAGCGGTGCGGCCAGGGTCACGTCGGCCAGGGCCGCCACCACGTCGTCCGAGGCCAATGGCTGGATCAGCGCCGGCGACAGATAGACCTCGTCACCCACGGTGGCCGACTCGGCGATGCCGCCGACAAATTCGAAGAACTGGGTGGCGCGCAGGATGCTGTACGGCATGCCGGAGGCCTTGATCAGGTTCTCCTGGGCGACCTTGGCGCGAAAGTAGCCGTTCTCGGGTTGCCGCTCGCAGCTGACGATCGACAGCGCCACGTGATGGCGAACCCCGGCGGCGGCTTCGGCTGCCAGCAGGTTGCGGGTCGAGGTTTCGAAGAACTCCAGCACGGCCTGGTCGTCCCAGGCGGGGGCGTTGGCGACGTCTACAACAATGTCGGCGCCATCCATCGCCTCGGCCAGCCCCTCACGGGTGATGCTGTTCACACCGGTATTGGGGGAGGCGGCGAGCGCGTCGTGGCCGCGCTGGCGAAGGGTGTTCACAAGTTTCGAACCGATGAGGCCGGTGCCTCCGATAACGACGATCTTCATGGTGCTTCTCCGCGTGCCGACGGCAACCATTGCTGTCGATGTACAAAGCGTGCGCCACCGGGCCTGGGAAGTCCTTGCGCGGGCCTTGGGTTTGTCTTCGGCCTCGCTTGGTTTTCTGTCCAATTTCACTGGCAGCCTTGCCGGACGGTGCAGCGGCCGGCAGGCTGCCGTATTATCGAAAACACCCACCAACACCCGCTCGGACACGGAGTCGAGAGCACTCGACCAAAGGATCCGCACCTTGCAATTCGTGTTTGAAGACTACGTGCTCGACCAGCAGCGCCGGGAGCTGACCCTGCGTGGGCAGGCCGTGGCGGTCGGCCCCCAGGTGTTCGACCTGCTCCTGCAACTGGTCAGCAATGGCGAGCGTGTGGTGAGCAAGGAGGAGTTGCTCAAGGCGGTATGGGGCGAGCGGATCGTTTCCGAATCGACCATCACCAGCCATATCAATGCGGTGCGCAAGGCCATTGGCGATACCGGCGAGGAGCAACGCCTGGTGCGTACCGTCGCGCGCAAGGGCTATCGTTTTGTCGGCCAGATCAAGGTCGAGGAGGGCGATCCGCCGGGCCTCGACTCACCGGCACCGACCATGGTGCTGGCACTGCCAGACAAACCTTCGATTACCGTGCTGCCGTTTCACAACCTTTCCGGCGATGCGCAGCAGGACTATTTCGCCGACGGCGTGGTGGAAGACATCATCGCGGCCCTGTCGCGGTTGCGCTGGCTGTTCGTGATTGCCCGCAATACCAGCTTTACCTACAAGGGCCGGGCAGTGGACGCGCACGACGTCGGCCAGGAACTGGGTGTGCGCTACGTGCTTGAAGGTAGTGTGCGCAAGGCCGGCAACAAGGTGCGCATCACCGGGCAGCTGATTGACGCCACCACCGGTACCCACCTGTGGGCCGAGCGTTTCGAAGGCCTGCTCGATGACATCTTCGAGTTGCAGGACCAGGTCACCGAAAGTGTGGTGGGCGCCATTGCGCCCCAGCTGGAGCGGGCGGAAATCGAACGGGCCAAGCGCAAGCCGACCGACAGCCTGGACGCCTACGACTACTACCTGCAGGGCGTTGCCAAACTGCACAACGGCACCCGCGAAGCCATCGAGCAGGCGCTGGCGCTGTTCTACAAGGCCGTCGAGCTTGACCCCGAGTACGCCTCGGCCTACGGCATGGCTGCCTGGTGTCACTTCTGGCGCAAGTTGAATGGCTGGATGAACGAGCGAGCGCTGGAGATTGCCGAAGGCACGCGCCTGGCGCGCCTGGCGGTGACCCTCGGCCGGGATGATGCCGTGGCGCTGACGCGCGGTGGGCATGCCCTGGCCCACCTGGCCGGTGACGTCGATGGTGGCATTGCCTTGCTCGACCGGGCGCGGCTGCTCAACCCCAACCTGGCACCGGCCTGGTACCTGGGCGGAATTTTGCGGGCATTCCGGGGTGAGACCGATGCCGCCATCGCCGACCTTACCCATGCGGTGCGCTTGAGTCCGCTGGACCCGGAAATGTTCAGGATGCAGATCGGCATGGCCCTGGCGCAGTTCTTTGCCGGGCACTTCGACGCCGCCTGCACCTGGGCGGAAAAGGCCCTGGGCAACCTGCCCAACCTGCTGGCGCCGGTTGCCCTGGCGGCGGCCAGCTATGCGCTCGGTGGCCGGATGGACAAGGCGCAACAGGCCGCCGCGCGCCTGCGCCTGCTGGACCCGTCGATGCGCGTGTCGACCCTCAAGGAGTGGTTGCCGATTCAGCGCCCCGAAGACTTGGCGCGGTTTGCCGAAGGGCTGCGATTGGCAGGATTGCCGGAGTAGGAGCGGGCTTGCCCCGCGTAAAACCCGATACAGCCAGCCCTGCCGTTTGTCGCCGATCGAGCAGCCTTGTCGATTCCCAGGCCCGCAGATCGACTACTGGGCAGACCACCCCCCAACGCAGGAGTAATCACCATGGCTTACGTAGAAGGTTTTGTACTCGCAGTTCCTACCGCCAACCGCGATCAGTTCAAGCTGCACGCCGAAAAGGCGGCGGTGGTGTTCAAGGAGGCCGGTGCCCTGAAGGTCATCGAGTGCTGGGGCGATGATGTGCCGGACGGCAAGGTCACTTCGTTCCCCATGGCCGTGAAGTGCAAGCCGGATGAAACGGTGGTGTTTTCCTGGATTCTCTGGCCCTCGCGCGAGCAGCGCGATGCCGGCTTCAAGCAGGTGATGGAGGACCCGCGTCTGCAGCCAGACCAGAATCCGATGCCCTTTGATGGGCAGCGGATGATTTTTGGCGGGTTCGAGGTGTTGGTGGATGTTTGAGGGCTATTGCGGGGCAAGCCCGCTCCCATAGCGCGGTCAGGGTCAGACCCTGAATCGCCCCACCAGCCCGGTCAGCTCCTGCGCCAGCCGTGACAGCCCCTGGCTGGCTTCCCGGGTTTGCTGCGCCCCCGACGCCGAACGGCTCGACAGTTCGCGGATGTTCAGTAGGTTGCGGTCCACTTCGCGCGCCACCTGGGCCTGTTCTTCTGCAGCGCTGGCAATTACCAGGTTGCGTTCGTTGATTTCGCCAATGGCGCTATAGATGCCTTCGAGCACCTGGCCCGAGGCCTGGGTGATGTCCAGGGTCGACTGGGCGCGCAGGGTGCTCGATTGCATCGAGGTCACGGCCGCTTCGGTCCCTTGCTTGACGCCCGCGATCATCTGTTCGATTTCCTGGGTCGATTGCTGGGTGCGGTAGGCGAGGGTGCGTACCTCGTCGGCCACCACGGCAAAACCTCGCCCGGCCTCGCCGGCGCGGGCAGCCTCGATTGCGGCATTGAGGGCCAGCAGGTTGGTTTGCTCCGACACCGAACGAATCACCTCCAGTACCTGGCCGATGTCGCGAATCTGCCCGGCCAGTTGCTGCAGGCGCTCACTGCTGGTCTGCACGTCACTGGCCATGGCGCGAGTACCGTCGAGGTTCTCGCCGACCTGCTGGCGGCTCTGCTCGGCCAGTTGGTTGGAGGCATTGGCCGCCTGCGAGGTGGACACGGCGTTGCGCGCCACTTCTTCCACTGCCGTGGTCATTTCGGTGACGGCGGTGGCGGCCTGTTCCAGCTCCTGGTCCTGCTGGCGCAGGCTGTGGGTGCTCTGCTCGGTGATGTTGTCGAGCAGCTGGGCCGCCTGGGCCACTTGCGCGGCATAGGCGGTGAACTGGGCCAGGGTGGCACGCTGGCTTCTTTGCATGTGGGCGAGGTTGGCGAACAGCTGGCCGATCTCGTCGCGGGTGGTGACTTGTACGGTGACGCTCAGGTCGTCCTGGGCAAAGCGCTGGAAATGCCCGCTGGCCTCCAACAGAGGCCGCAACACCCGGCGGGCGATAAACCCCCAGCACAACACGGCCAGCAACAGGGTGACCACCACCAGGGCGACGCTCAGAACCTTGGCAGCCTGCAGGCGACGGTCGGATTCGAGCATGATCTGCTGGCTGCGCTCGCTCAACGCGGCCACCAGTTGCTGACGCAAGGCCTGCAGGCGGGCCATGGCATTGCCGGCAGCGGTGTTGACGCCAAAGTAGCGCTGCAGGTCGTTCAGGCGCATCGCTTCGCGCTGGCCGGCCACTGCCTGGGCGTAGGTATCGAAGGTGCGCTGAAGGTCCACGGCCAGGGCGTTGAACGCAGGCTCCCGGGCGTTGGCGACCAGTTCGGCGAACAACCCCCGGCTGTTGTCGATCAACTGCTCGGACATCGCCATGCGCTTGTTGGCGCTTTCGCTATGGCCACCGCTCTGCTCGATGAAACCCGACGACACATTGGCACTGGCGCGGATCGCCATGAGCAGGGCGTTGTTCAACCGGTCGGACTGGTGTGCGGTCTGGTCCAGTTCAGTGATCTGCTGGTCGCTGCCCACCGCCGCGTACCAGGCGCTGAGGGTGGAAAACAGCAAGGTCAGGGTGAACAGCGACAGCACCCAGAACATGCCGGTGCGGATTTTCAAGTCGGCGAACATGCAGGCAGTACTCCTTTGTAGTTGTTATCAGCGCCACCCAGTGCCGGTAATCGGCACCGGGTGGTCTGCTATCGGAGCTGCCGCACGCGGACTTGAGGGCCGAAATCCGCTTGTGTTCGATTACCGCACGATGATTGCGTCAGCGCCCCTCATGCTGGCGTCGGTAGGCGCCGGGCTGCACGCCCATGGCTTTGCTGAAGGCGCGAGTGAAGGCGGCGATGGACTGGTAGCCGACAGCGGCGCACACCTGCTCGACCGTGTTGTGGGCCTTGAGCAACTGGCAGGCGTGGCGCATGCGCAACGCCAGCAGCACTTGCCCCGGTGATTGCCCGGCCAGTTCGCTGAAGCGCTTGAAGAAGGCCGAGCGTGACAGCCCCGTGCAGGCCGCCATGCTTTCCAGCGGCCAGGGGTGTTCGGGATGGGCGATCAGTTGTTCGACCAAGGGGGTGAACTGCGGGTGGCGGGCCAGGGCCACCAGGCCGTTCATGTCGGTGTTGCCCTGGACCTGTTGGCGCAGCACATAGAGAAACAGCAAGTGGCTCAAGCGCTCAAGCAAGGCCGAGGAGGGCGCGGGCTGGCGCTGGCATTCGGCAAGGATCAGCTCGAACAGCGCGGTGGCGGCGCTCAGGGCCGGGTCGCCGGCGCGCAGGATGATCCACTCGGCCAGGCCTTCGATGATCAGCGACGACAGGCCAGGATGAAAATGAAAGAACCCGCACACCAGGCCCACGCCATCGCTGGCGTCGGCATCCAGGGGCAGCATGGTCATGCGCGGCTGGGTGCGGGCGTGCTCGCTGTCAGCGGTATCCGACAATCGATAGGGCAGGTCGCGCAGCAGGAACACCGCGTCACCGGTTTCCAGGGGAATGGCCTCTGGTTGGCCCTCGATGTGCAGCCAGCAATGACCCTGCACGATCAGGTGGAAACTGGCCCGTGCCAGGCCCTGGGTGCTGGCGTGCCAGCCACCGCAATATCGCCCCACATGGAACAGCGTGGCGTCTAGCTCAAGGCTTTCTAATAACCAATCGACAACTGGGCTGGATGAAATCATCTAATGGAAAGACTCAGAAGCAAGTAATAGCGACTCTAGAATATGGAAGGTATTTCTTATAACCAACAGACTTGCGGCACACCCTAGTATGCAGGAGTCCACTCCATGTCGCGCGTCACTCTACACACCTTGCAAAGCGCCCCAGAGGCTGCTCGCCCGTTCCTCGAAAACGCCCAGAAGAACTCCGGGTTCATTCCCAACCTGCTGGGCGTACTGGCCAACGCCCCGGCGGCGCTGGAAACCTACGTGACGGTTTCGGCCCTCAACGGCAAAGCCGAGCTGAGCCTGGCCGAGCGTGAAGTGGTGCAACTGATCGCCGCCACCAACCATGGCTGCGACTTCTGCGTGGCCGGTCATACCGCCGTCGCCCTGAACAAGGCCAAGCTGCCGCAAGAGGTGGTCGACGCCCTGCGTGCACGCGGCGAACTGCCGCAGGAAAAACTCGAGGCCCTGGCCGCGTTCACCCGTGAAGTGATCGCCACCCGTGGCAACGTCAGCGATGCCGGCTACAACGCCTTCCGTGAAGCAGGCTACAGCGAAGGGCACGCACTGGAAGTGATTCTGGGTGTAAGCCTCGCGACGCTGTGCAACTTTGCTAATGTGTTCGCCCAAACCCCGCTCAATGACGAGCTGAGCAAGTACCGCTGGCAGCCTTCGGCATAACGAAACAACGGCGCCAGTGTTCACTGGCGCATTTTTAAAGGAGTAAACCCATGCTCGATCCCGCATTCGCTCAGTGGCTCGACGCCCAGGCCGAAGCGCTCGACCAGGGTCAGTGCGACCCGCAGGCCGTGCTCGGCCAACTGGCGTCGGCCCAGGTGCTGCGCGTCGGCATCGACCAGAACCTGGGCGGTAGCGGTGGCACTGTTGCCGACGCGATCGAAACCGTGGCCCAGGTGGCCAGCCATTCCCTGGCGGCGGCGTTCGTGTTCTGGGGCCAGCGCGCCTTCATCGAATACCTGCTGCAAAGCCCCAATGCTGCCTTGCGCGAGCGCCTGTTGCCACAATTGCTCAGCGGCGAGCTGGCGGGGGCCACGGGCCTGTCCAACGCGATGAAATTCCTGTCGGGTATCGAGGCCCTGCAGGTCAAGGCGAGCCCGGACGCCGGGGGCTGGAACCTTGACGGTCGTCTGTATTGGGTGACCAACCTGCGCAAGGGCGGCTTTGTGGTGGCAGCGGCCATTGACGAGGAGGGGGCCGCGCCTTTCGTACTGGCGATTCCCGACAGCGCTGGCGGGCTGACCCGCTCTGACGACCTGCAACTGATGGGCCTGCAGTCGAGCAACACTGCAGCGCTGAACTTCGAACAGGTAGCGGTGAGTCGCGACTGGCTGCTGCACGAGAACGCCAAGCAGTTCCTGCCGGCGGTACGTCCTGCGTTTCTTGGCTTGCAGTGCGGCATGGCGATTGGCTTGGCGCGGCGCTCCTTGAGCGAAGTCGCGGGGCACTTGCAAGGGGCTCGCTCGCTCCTGGCCGAGGCCTTGAACGTGCTGAACGAGCGTCTGCAGAACACCGTGCACGAACTCAAGCAAGGCGTGCTCGATGGGCGCTTCCTGGCGCAGCCTGCGGCCTTGTTCAAGTTGCGCATCCTCTTGGCCGAAACCGCTGCCGACGCCGTGCAGCTGGAACTGCAGGCCAGCGGTGGCAAGGCTTACCTCACCGCCTTCGGTGCAGGCTTTGCAAGGCGCTGGCGAGAGTCGGCCTTTGTGCCGATCGTGACCCCAAGCCTGGTGCAACTGCGCGCCGAGCTGCACCGCCAGGCGTCGGCAGCATGACCGAGGTGTTGCTCGAAGCCCGCGGGATCGGCCTCGGCTACCCGCGCGAACAAGGCTGGCAAAGCGTGCTGGAAGACTTCGACCTGCAACTGGCGCCCGGGGAGGTAATCACCATCCTCGGCCCCAGCGGGGTCGGCAAGTCGAGCCTGCTGCGCGTGCTGGCCGGGTTGCAGCAGGCGCGCGCCGGCAGCGTCAGCCTGCTTGGCGAGCCCCTGCAGGGGCCGCATCCGCGGCTGGCTGTGGCCTTCCAGGACCCCAGCCTGCTGCCCTGGCTGAACCTTGAGAACAACGTCGCCTTCGGCCTGGACTTTGCCCGTCAACCCAAGCTGAGCGCCACCGAGCGCCGTGCCCGCATCGACCACGCCATCGAGGCGGTGGGCCTGCAGCACGCCCGCGACCAGTACCCGGCGCAGCTCTCCGGTGGCATGGCCCAGCGCACCGCGCTGGCCCGCTGCCTGGCGCGCCAGCCCCAGGTGCTGCTGCTCGACGAGCCCTTCGGTGCCCTGGACGAAGTCACCCGCGCCGACATGCAGCAACTGCTGTTGCAACTGATCGCCCGGCACAACACCGCGGCGGTCCTGATTACCCACGATATCGACGAAGCCTTGCTGTTGTCCGACCGGGTACTGCTACTGGGCAACCACCCGGCGCGTACCCTGGGCCAATGGCACATCGACCTGCCGCACCCGCGCGAGCAGCGGGTCGAGGAGCTGGGCGCGCTGCGTATCGACATCCTCAAAACCCTTCGGCGGGCCAGCCGCACCGAACCCACTCCTGAACCTTTGCCGCTGCCGTCGGAGACTGCCCATGTGCCTGGACGACTTCACCCACACTCGTCGTGACTTCATCAAACTCAGCGCCTTGCTCACGGCAGGTGGTGCCATGCCGCTGCTGAGCAGCCTGCAGGCGCGCGCCGCCAGTGAACCGGATGCGCCGGTACGGATCGGCTACCTGCCGATCACCGACGCCACCCCTCTGCTGGTCGCCCACAACAACGGCCTGTTCGAGGCCGAAGGCATCAAGGCCGAGCGCCCGGTGCTGCTGCGCAGCTGGGCGCAGGTGATCGAGGCGTTCATCTCCGGGCAGGTCAACGTCATCCACCTGCTTTCGCCGATGACCGTATGGGCACGCTATGGCAGCAAGGTCCCGGCCAAGGTGGTGGCCTGGAACCATGTGGGCGGCTCGGGCCTGACCGTGGCGCCGGGCATCACCGAGGTCAAGCAATTGGGCGGGCAGACCGTGGCGATTCCGTTCTGGTACTCGATCCACAATGTGGTGGTGCAGCAACTGTTCCGCGACCATGGCCTGCAACCGGTGTCCAAACCCGCCACGGCGCAGATCGCCGCCAACGAAGTCAACCTGCTGGTGCTGCCGCCGTCCGACATGCCGCCCGCCCTGGCCAGCAAGCGTATTGCCGGCTACATCGTGGCCGAACCCTTCAACGCCCTGGCCGAAGACTTGAAAGTGGGCCGGGTGCAGCGCTTTACCGGTGACATCTGGCGCAACCACGCCTGCTGTGTGGTGTTCATGCACGAGCATGATTTGAACAACCGCCCGGAGTGGTCGCAGAAGGTGGTCAATGCCATCGTCAAGGCCCAGCTATGGACCCGCGATCATCGCGCCGAGGCCGCTGCGCTGTTGTCCAAGGCCGGTCCCAACCGCTACACCCCGCATACCCCGCAGGTGCTGAGCAAAGTGCTGGCACCGTCTGCCGACGACCGCGCGGCCTATATCGCCAGCGGCGCGATCGAGCATGCGCAGTGGGACGAGAAGCGCATCGACTTCCAGCCATACCCGTTCCCCAGCTACACCGAAGAGCTGGTGCGCCGCCTGCAGAACACCCTGATCGAGGGCGACAAGGGTTTTCTGGCCGGGCTTGACCCGCAGCACACTGCCCGCGACCTGGTCGATGACCGTTTTGTACGCAACAGCATCGAGGCGCTGGGCGGGCTCAAGGCGTTCGGCCTGCCGGACAGCTTCGAGCGCAGCGAGGAGTTCGCGATCTGATGGGCAAGCATGTGGTACATGGCGCTCTGGGCGCTGCCGGTTTGCTCGGCTTGTTGCTGGTGTGGTGGCTGGGTGTGCACCTGTTCGGCGAGGCCGATGGCCTGTCGGCGCGCTTCTCGCCCCAGGCCACCTTGAACAGCCTGGTCGAGCTGCTGGGCCAGACAGAGGTGTACGAGCATGTGTGGGTGAGCCTCAAGCGCATCCTCATCGGCCTGTTGCTGGCATTGCTGATCGGCGTGCCGTTGGGCTTGCTGGTGGGCAGCTACCGCCACCTCGAAGCGGCGACCACACCGGCCTTCCAGTTCTTGCGGATGATTTCGCCACTGTCGTGGATGCCGGTGGTAGTGATGCTGATGGGTGTGGGGGACCAGCCGATCTACTTCCTGCTGGCCTTTGCGGCGCTCTGGCCGATATTGCTCAACACCGCCGCCGGCGTGCGTCAGCTCGACCCGCGCTGGTTGCAGTTGAGCCGCAGCCTCAGCGCGACGCGCTGGGAGACCTTGTGCAAGGTGATCATCCCGGGGGTGCTGGGGCATGTGTTGACCGGCGTGCGCCTGGCCATCGGCATTTTGTGGATCGTCCTGGTGCCGTGCGAGATGCTCGGGGTGAGTGCCGGGCTGGGTTATTTCATCCTCGATACCCGCGACCGGCTGGCCTACTCGGAGCTGATGGCCATGGTGCTGCTGATTGGCGTGCTCGGCTACATGCTCGATGCACTGGCGCGTGGGCTGCATCGGCGCTGGGTGCATGCCTGATACCGCCATCGCGGGGCAAGCCCGCTCCTACTGATACAGAACGTGTAGGAGCGGGCTTGCCCCGCGAGCGGTCTATAGTGAAGGCACATCAGCCTTGGTACATCGCTATGGACCTGATCAGTCGAGAACCCTGGTGGCGCGAGCCGCCCAAGCCCGGTCAGCGCGAGCAGGACCTGCACTGGGGTTATCTGGAAATCTACAAGGATGGCCACGCCGTGTTCGTCGACCAGCGCCCCAGTGACAGAGAGCTGGCCGAGCGCAAGAGTTGCCGCAATTTCCCGAAGGCCGAGGACTAGCGCGTTATTTGCGGGCTTCGAGAATCAGGTTGAAGGGTGTTTCTGTCGCCCGCCTGAAGTGACTGAAACCAGCCTCCAGGAACACTGCCCGCAATCGGGCTTCTCCCGCCTGGGCTCCCAGCCCCAGCCCGACTTCCTGCGACAGCGAGTTGGGCGTGCAGATAAAGGTGGACGCTGCGTAGAACAACCTGCCCACCGGCGTACTGTTTTCATCGAGGCTGTCGTTGGCGTAGGGCTCTACCAGCATCACCGTACCCTCGGGTTTGAGCGCCTGGTATGCATGGCGCGCGGCACCTACCGGGTCGCCCATGTCATGCAGGCAATCGAAAAAGCAGATCAGGTCGAAATCATGGCCGGGATAGTCCTTGGCACTGGCCTGGAAGAACTGTGCGCGTTCCGCCACGCCACCTTCGCCAGCGCGCTGGTTGGCCACTGTGATCGACGGGGCGTGGTAGTCGAAACCCAGAAACTGCGAGGCCGGGAAAGCCTGGGCCATGATCACCGTCGAGGCACCGTGGCCGCAGCCAATGTCAGCGACCTTGGCGCCGGCCTGCAGTTTATCGACCACGCCTGCCAGGGTCGGCAACCACTCGGCCACCAGGTGCGCACGGTAGCCAGGGCGAAAGAACCGCTCGGTGCCGCTGAACATGCAAGGGTGGTGATCGCCCCAGGGCAGAGCACCGTCACCGCGCATGGCGGCCACCAGCTTGTCCTTGTCGTGGTAAAGGGCGGCAATTACCGAGGCGCCGCCGGCGACGTACACCGGCGAGTCTTCGATGGCCAGGGCCAGGGCCTGTTCCTCGGGCAGGCGGAAGCGTCCCTCGTGGTGTTCCATGTAGCCCGATGCCGCCTGGGCGCTGAGCCATTCGCGCAGCAGCCGGGCATTGCAGCCGGTCTTGTGCGCGAGCTCGTCGGGGGTGATGTATCGGCTGTCGGCCATGGCCCGGTACAGGCCCAGTTCATCGCCGAGGATCAGGTTGGCCAGCAGGGCGGCGGCGCCCATGTCGTTGACCAGCTTACCCATGAAGTCATTGAGCTTGGCTTCGTCCATTGCGTGTTCTCCTGCAAGAAGTCCAACGTCAACGGGGTCGTCGCAGCAATCGGCAACCTCGGGCCATTTCCCGTGGGGGGACTTTTAAGTGTAGTTCAGCGCGCCTGCCCGGAAGCCCGCTCGCGCAGGGCTTTGCCGACCCTGGCCTGGATCTCGTAGGCCGGTGCCTCCACCGCGTCGAAGTCGCGGCTGTAGCGCCGGGCGAACTCATCCACGCCCCATTGCTGGTACTGCTGCACATGGTGCAGCTCGTGGGCCCAGAGGGCGACGTTGTCCTGGGCGTCGGCCTCGTTGCGAAAGACGATGATGTCGATCAGGGTCACGGCATTGACGTCGGGGTTCTGCAGCACCGCGTTGGCGCTGTCCAGGGCTTGCTGGTCGCCGACCTTGTAGCGTGCGGCATCGAGCACCTGAAAATCGTAATAGGGTTCGAGCTGGGCACGGATGTGCAGCGGAATCGGCAGCACCGTGCCGGCCGCGGCGGTATTGCGCGCCTGCTGCAGGGCCAGGGCCATGGAGCTGCTGGCCATGCGGCCAAGGTCATCGAGCACGGTGCCGGCCTGGCCCGGGTCGAACGGTGAACAGATGCAGGTACCCAGGCAGATCTCGTACTGCCCCTGTGGGCAGGCGGCAAGGGCGTTGAGGGGTAACAGCAAGGCGAGGCCGAACCACAGGGCACTACGGCTGTTCATGCAGGACCCCGGCAAGGAACCCGCGGGAGGCCTGGAGCACTTCCTGCTGGCTGCCTTCGCTGGCCAGCATGCGCGCAATCACCAGTGCGCCTACGCATTGGCTGAGCAGGGCCCAGGCCAGTTTCGGGTCTTCCAGGGTTTGCGCCCAGGCCTGCTGCAGGGCGCACAGCCAGTGTTCGGCTTCTTCACGCACGGGCAAGGGGGCCTGGGCGATTTCGGCGCCCAGCGCCGGAATGGCGCAACCGCCTTCGCGGTTGTGCACATGGGCCAGGCTCAGGTACTGGTCAAGGCAACGCTCGAGCCGCTCGCGGTTCATCGGGTGCTGGGCCATCGGGCTGTGCGACAGCTCGCGACGTACCACTTCGGTGAACAGGTCGTCCTTGGAGGCAAAGTGGTTGTAGAAAGCCCCGCCGGTCAGGCCGATGGCTTTCATCAAGCCGGCCACGCCGGTGGCATTGAAGCCCCCGCGCTTGGCCAGGGCGCCGCTGCTTTCCAGCAGTTTTTGCCGGGTTTGTTCCTTGTGGGTAGTGGAGTAGCGCACGCTAGCGGTTCCCGTGGTGTGCCTTGACGAAGCCAGGATCATAGCATAGCGTTCGTTAACTAAATGATCGTTTACCAATGGAGGCGACAGATGACCCAGGGCAAGAAGGTGGTGCTGGTGGTGGGGGCCGGGGATGCGACCGGCGGGGCGATTGCCAGGCGTTTTGCCCGCGAGGGGTATGTGGCCTGCGTGACCCGGCGCAGCGCCGACAAGCTGCAGCCGCTGGTGGACGAAATCCGTGCCCAGGGCGGCGAGGCCTATGGATTTGGCTCCGATGCACGCAAGGAGGAAGAGGTGGCGGCGCTAGTGGAGCAGATCGAGAGCAGCATCGGTCCGATCGAGGCCTTTGTGTTCAACATCGGAGCCAACGTGCCGTGCAGCATCCTTGAAGAGACCGCGCGCAAGTACTTCAAGATCTGGGAGATGGCCTGCTTTGCCGGATTCCTCACCAGCCAGGCGGTGGCACGGCGCATGGTGACCCGCGAGCGCGGCACCCTCCTGTTCACCGGTGCCACCGCCGGCCTGCGCGGGGCCGCCGGCTTTGCCGCCTTTGCCGGTGCCAAGCATGGCATTCGTGCCCTGGCCCAGAGCATGGCCCGTGAGCTTGGCCCGCGAAACATTCATGTCGCTCACGTGGTGGTGGATGGCGCCATCGACACCGCGTTCATCCGCGACACCTTTCCCGAGCGCTATGCCTTGAAGGACCAGGACGGCATCCTCGATCCTGCGCACATCGCCGACAGCTACTGGTACCTGCATAGCCAGCCGCGCGATGCCTGGACCTTCGAACTCGACCTGCGCCCGTGGATGGAACGCTGGTAAGTCCCCTACAACAAGAAAGGAACCCGTGACATGAGCAAGACCCTCGAATTCTTCTTCGACCTGGGCAGCCCGGCCAGCTACCTGGCCTGGACCCAACTGCCCTGCCTGTGCGCCCGTCATGGGGCGCAGCTGGTGTATCGGCCGATGTTGCTGGGCGGGGTATTCCAGGCCACCGGCAACGCGTCGCCGGCCATGGTGCCGGCCAAGGCCCGCCATGTGTTCATCGACATGCAACGCTTTGCCCGCCGCTATGGCGTGACCCTGGCGTTCCCACCGGGCTTTCCCATCAATACCCTGCACCTGATGCGCGGCGCGGTGGCCGTGCAACTGCACCAGCCGCAGCGTTTCGAAGCCTATGTCACGGTCATGTTCCAGGCCCTGTGGGTACAGCAGCGCAACCTGGCCGACCCTGCGGTCGTGGCGGCGGTGTTGCAGGAAGCAGGGTTTGACCCTGAGCAGTTCCTGGCATGGACGGCCGATGCGGCGGTCAAGGCGGCGCTGAAGGAGGCGACGCAAGAGGCGGTACGCCGAGGCGTATTCGGCGCCCCCAGCTGTTTTGTCGGCGAGCAGATGTTCTTCGGCCAGGACCGCCTGGATTTCATTGCCGAGGCACTGGCGTAAGCAGGACAGTCAAGTGTAGCGGCATTATTTTTTCCAACTGTATGGTTGGGGCAGGGCGGTGCTCCGTTAGTGTCATTACAGCCCTGACCCCTTGGAAAGCCTGCCATGCTCAGCTCACTCGACCTGATAACCGCCTTCGTGCTGTTCGCTTTCGTGTCCTCGATCACCCCGGGGCCCAACAACACCATGTTGCTGGCTTCCGGGGTGAATTTCGGTGTCCGCCGTTCGATTCCCCACGCCCTGGGTATCAGCGTGGGCTTCATGGTCATGGTGCTGGCGGTGGGCTTTGGCCTGGGCGAGGTGTTCAAGGCCTATCCGCCGATCTACACGGTATTGCGCTACGTGGGCGCGGCCTATCTGTTGTACCTGGCCTGGAAGATCGCCACGTCCGGGCCGTTGTCGGTCAGCGATCCAGAAAGCCGCAAGCCGTTGGGCTTCTGGGGAGCGGCGGCGTTCCAGTGGGTCAATCCCAAGGCCTGGGTGATGGCGGTGGGGGCGATCACCACCTACACACCGGCCCAGGGCTACGTCACCAACGTGATCGTCATCGCCACTGTATTTGCCTTGGTCAACCTGCCCAGCGTCTGCGTGTGGGTGATGTTTGGCAGCGCCTTGCGCAGCGTTTTGCAGAAGCCGCGCTGGTTGATGCTGTTCAATGTCCTGATGGCCGCGCTGCTGGTGATATCCCTGTACCCGCTGCTCTTTGTAGAATCGAGCTTTTCCTGACAAGAGCAAGCGGGCACATGCAGTTGATTCCCTGGTCCCATGACACAAGTGCCGGCTTTACCTTGCGCGGCTGGCGCTCACCTGCCAGCGGCAAACCGCTGCTGCATTTTCTTCACGGCAACGGTTTTTGCAGCCTGGTGTACCAGCCTTTGCTGGCACGCCTGGCTGACCACTTCGACCTTTGGTTGTGCGATGTGCAAGGCCATGGCGACAGTGACCACGGCGGCCCGTTCGTGGGCTGGAACCGCACGGCGGAGCTTGCCATCGAGGCCTTCGAGGCCGGTCGCGGCGAGTATGGCGAGGTTGCGCGGTTCGCCGTCGGCCACAGCTTTGGCGGAGTGCTCACGGGGCTGATCCTGGCGTTGCGGCCGCAATTGTTCCAGCGGGCGGTGTTGCTGGACCCGGTGTTGTTCAGTCGCAGGATGATGGGGCTGATGGGGGCTGCCCGGCTGGTGGGTCTGCACGAGCGTCATGCGTTGGCGCGCAAGGCGGCCACCCGGCGCAGCCACTGGCCGGATCGTACGGCGGCGCGGGCGTCACTGGAAGGTCGCGGGATCTTCAAGGGCTGGAGCGAGACTGCGCTGCAGTCGTATATCGAGCATGCCATTGGTGATTGTGGTGAAGGGGTGGTGCTCAAGTGCCGGCCGAGCCGCGAGGTGGAAATCTTCAGTTCGTTTCCGCGGCGGATGTGGGCGTCGCTGACTCGGGTGCAGACGCCTTGCCTGGTGATTTATGGCGAGGATACGTATCCGTTTGTACCGCAGTCGGTGCAGCGTTGGGCGCAGGGTAATCGTCAGGTGACGGCTGTCCAGGTGGCGGGTGGGCATTGCTTCATGCAGGAAGATCCGGCCGCCTGCAGCGAGCGTGTGCAGGCGTTCCTGTTGTAGTCGGATGGCCCTTCGGCGGGAGCGGGCCTGCCCGTGATCGGCCGCACAGCGGCCGTAGGCCAGGCAACCCCGAAAGTGCAGGTTGTGTCGGCCTCTGGCAGGGCACCAGCATCAGGTGATGCCACTGGCTTCAAACTCCGCCGCCAGGAAGTCCAGCAAGCTGCGCACCGACGGCAGCAGGCCCCGCCGCGAGGCGAACACTGCATGCACCACGCCGCACTCCGGCGCCCAGTTCGGGGTTGCGCGCACCAGCCTGCCGGCATCGATGTCGTCGCGTACCACCACCAGCGGCAGGTGCACCACGCCCACGCCGGCAACCGCCGCCTGGCGCAGTACCACCAGGTCATCGGTGACCAGCCTCGGGGTGTGGCGGATGCTCGCGCTGGCACCGTCCGGGCCCAGCAGGTTCCATTGATAGTCCCGTTGCGGATTGCCCCAGTGCAGGCTCGGCAAGCTGCTGAGGTCGGCCGGTACCGGGCGCTCCGGCAAGTGCTTCATCAGCTCGGGCGCGGCCACCAGGTGCTGGGTGCTGCGCGCCAGTACCTTCATCACCAGGTCGCTGCTTTCCAGCGGCGGCACCCGCACGCGCAGGGCGATATCAATGCCTTCCTGGATCAGGTCGACATGCCGGTTGGTGCTTTCGATGTGCAGTTGCACCAGCGGGCACTGGACCATGAAGCGGGTCAGCATCGCCCCCACCCAGAAATCCAGCAAGGCTGTCGGGCAGCTCAGGCGTACCACGCCCTGGGGCTCGGCGCGGTTGCGCTCGATCAGCTCGGCGGCACCCTCGGCTTCCACCAGCATCGCCACGCAATGGCGGTAATAGGCCTGGCCGATTTCGGTGACCGAAAAGTGCCGGGTCGAGCGCTGGATCAGGCGCACCCCCAGGCGCTCCTCGAGGCCGGCGATACGCCGGCTGAGTTTTGACTTGGGCATGTCCAGGGCGCGGCCAGCGGGGGCAAAGCCGCCGTGATCGACCACCTGGGCAAAGTAGTAAAGGTCGTTGAGGTCTTCCACCAGTGTTCTCCATATGGAACGCTGAAGGCAGTTTAACTGATCTACCGCGAATGTCGTTGCGCTCGTAAGGTATATCCATACACGAGAGGAGGCATTCTCATGAAAAAGATCCAAGGCGTTTACAGCAGCCCCAATCCCCATTGGGTTGGCGATGGCTTCCCGGTTCGCAGCCTGTTCACCTACGACAACCTGGCCCAGCACATCAGCCCGTTCCTGCTGCTGGACTACGCAGGTCCTCACGACTTTACCCCGACCACGGCGCGTCGTGGCGTAGGCCAGCACCCTCATCGCGGTTTCGAGACCGTGACCATCGTTTATCAGGGTGAACTGGAGCATCGGGACTCCACCGGTGCCGGCGGCCTGATCGGTCCGGGCGACGTGCAGTGGATGACCGCTGCCAACGGCATTCTCCACGAGGAGTTCCATTCCCCGGCGTTCGCTGCCCAGGGCGGGACCCTGGAGATGGTCCAGCTGTGGGTCAACCTGCCTGCCAGGGACAAGTCGGCCCCGGCCGGCTACCAGACGCTGCTGGCCAGCGACATTCCCACCGTGCCCCTGGGCGCCGGCAGCGGCAGCCTGCGGGTGATCGCCGGTGAGTACCGCGGCCACAAGGGCCCGGCCCATACCTTCTCGCCGATGGATGTCTGGGACCTGCAGCTCAAGCCCGGCGCTCCGCTGCGCCTGCCCAGCGCGTCAGGGCGTAGCACGGCATTGGTGGTGCTGCGCGGCTCGGTGCTGGTCAACGGTGAGCGTGCGGTAGGCCCGGCGCAGCTGGTGCTGTTCGATCGTGCCGGTGACGAGTTGTTGCTTGAAGCACAGACCGAGGCGCTGGTCCTGGTGCTCAGCGGCGATCCGCTGGATGAGCCGATCGTGGGTTACGGCCCGTTCGTGATGAACAGCGAAGCCGAAATTGCCGAGGCGTTCGAGGACTTTCGGGCCGGTCGATTCGGCCAGATGAACGGCCCCAGCGGTCCGCGACACGACAGCTAGTCTCATTAACCCGAAGGTCGCCCGCCAGGGCGGCCATCGACCCGGATTGCGAGCACGACTTGCAATCTTTCCTCAAGGAGAATGTGTCATGAGTACATTTGCCAACGTTGCCAATTTCAATGGCCAGGTCCCGCGTATCGATCCTGAAAACGCTGCGATGCTGCTGATCGACCACCAGAGTGGTTTGTTCCAGACGGTCAAGGACATGCCCATGACCGAGTTGCGGGCCAATGCCATCACCCTGGCCAAGGTCGCCAGCCTGGCCAAGATCCCTGTAATCACCACCGCCTCCGTCCCCCAGGGCCCCAACGGTCCGCTGATTCCGGAAATCCACGAAGCCGCGCCGCACGCCAAGTACGTCGCTCGCAAAGGTGAAATCAACGCCTGGGACAATCCCGAGTTCGTCGCAGCCGTTGAAGCCACCGGCAAGAAGCAACTGATCATCGCCGGCACCATCACCAGCGTGTGCATGGCCTTCCCGAGCATCAGTGCCGTCAATGCCGGCTATCAAGTGTTCGCCGTGATCGACGCCAGCGGCACCTATTCGAAAATGGCCCAGGAAGTGACCCTGGCCCGTGTGATGCAGGCCGGTGTGGTACCGATGGACACCGCAGCCGTCTGCTCGGAAGTGCAGCGCACCTGGAACCGTGCGGACGCTCAGCAGTGGGCCGAGGCGTATAGCGCGGTGTTCCCGCACTACCAACTGCTGATCGAGAGCTACCTCAAGGCGCAACAGGTCGTTACCGAAAACGAACAACTGGATTCTTCGCGCTGATCCCGCAGGGCCGGGGCCATAGGGGCACCGGCCAACCTTCGCAAGGAGTTAGACCATGAGCAAACCCTACGTCCGCCTGGACAAGAACAACGCCGCGGTCCTGCTGGTCGACCACCAGACCGGCCTTCTGTCACTGGTGCGTGATATCGACCCGGACAAGTTCAAGAACAACGTGCTGGCCGTTGGCGACCTGGCCAAGTACTTCAACCTGCCGACCATCCTCACCACCAGCTTTGAAACCGGTCCCAATGGCCCGCTGGTACCCGAGCTCAAGGCACAGTTCCCGCAAGCCCCGTATATCGCCCGGCCCGGCCAGATCAACGCCTGGGACAACGAAGATTTCGTCAAGGCGGTCAAGGCCACCGGCAAGAAACAACTGATCATTGCCGGCGTGGTGACTGAAGTCTGCGTGGCCTTCCCGGCGCTGTCGGCCCTGGCCGAAGGTTTTGAAGTGTTTGTGGTGACCGATGCCTCGGGTACCTTCAATGCCCTGACCCGTGACTCGGCCTGGGATCGCATGTCGCAAGCCGGGGCCCAGCTGATGACCTGGTTCGGTCTTGCCTGCGAGCTGCACCGTGACTGGCGCAACGACATCGAAGGCCTGGGCACGCTGTTCTCCAACCACATCCCCGACTACCGCAACCTGATCACCAGCTACAACACCCTCACCAACGGTAAATAAACCGTTCACTGCTCTGCAGCCGGGCGCTCACGGCGTCCGGCTGCAGTGTCTTGTTCAGGCTCCGGGGATTCGTCACCTTCAGCGCCGATGTCTCGATATTCTTGCAGCAACGTCTTCAGTTGCCGTGCATCCAGGTCGTCAAGATTGAGCATGGCGTTGTGTGCAGCTTTAGTGGCGCGCAACAGCTCGTCGATCTTCAGGTGCAACACGTCGTTGTCGCGGTTCTGGGTGTTCTGGATCAGAAAGACCATCAGGAAGGTGATGATCGTGGTCGAGGTATTGATGATCAGCTGCCACGTGTCGTTGTAGTCGAACCAGGGGCCGGTGGCCGCCCAGATGACGATCAGCACCAACGCGAGTACGAACGTGTGAGAGCTACCGGTGTGCCGGGACATGGCCTGGGCGAAGCGTTCGAATTTCATGGTCGCGATTCCACCGAGATTCCACGGGATAGTTACGGAATAGACCTCGGCGCGTGCGGGAAATTTTTTGTAACATCACCTTCGCTATTCAATTCACGGCGGGCGCGTCCGATGACCCCGAGCACAGCTCTTCATGCCTACCGCAGCAGCGTGCGCGGCCAACCCAGATTGACGGTCTGGCTCAGCTACCGCGCGCCATACCATTGGCCGTCGATGCTGGGGTTTCTGGCAGTGCGTTCGATCTCCGGGGTGGAGGTCACGCAGGCGGGGGTCTATCGGCGTACGGTAAGGGTCGGTACCCGCCAGGGTATCGTCGAGTGCCGGCCGGCGAGAGGGCATCGTCTGGCGCTGAGCGTGTACGGGCTTGACCGACGTGCGTTGCCGGGCCTGATCGCCCGGGTGCGGCGGGTGTTCGACCTGGATGCCGACCCCGCCCTGATCGAACGGCAATTGGCCCGGGACCCGCTCATGGCCCGGCTGATTGCCGCGCGTCCGGGGTTGCGCGTACCGCGTGGCTGGGACGCGTTCGAGCAAGTCATGCGTACCGTGCTCGGCCAGCAGATCAGCGTGGCCGGAGCCATGACCCTGGCGGCACGCCTGGTGGCGCGCCACGGCCAGCTCTTGTTGGCCACCCACGCTGGCGAACCGCGTCTTACCCATGTGTTCCCGGCAGCGAAGGCCATTGCCCATGGCGACCTCACTGGCCTGGGCATGCCCGGTTCCCGGGCGGCGACCTTGTCGGGCATGGCCCTGGCGATGCTCGACGATCCCCACTTGTTGCGTGCCGATGCCGACCTGCAGGCCTGGGTGCAGCACCTGTGCCGGCTGCGTGGGATCGGGCCGTGGAGCGCACAGTACCTGGCCTTGCGTCAACTCGGCGCGGCCGATGCCTTTCCGCTCGGTGATGTAGCCCTCGCCAAGGCGGTACGCCTGCTGGAAAGCGCCGAAGTGCAACTGGCCGACCGCGCCCTGGCCTGGCGCCCCTGGCGGGCCTACGCGGCCCAGCATCTCTGGGCGTCGCTGGCAGGTGCTTAGCTGGTCTGGCGCCAGGTCACCGCGGTGATGCCATAGCGCTCGGCCAGTGGCTTGCTGACTTTCTTCACCTGTTCCCGACCATAACGGCCAATCCTGCCAACACCCGCGTCGCAACTGGCCCAATGCCAGGCTTCGGCGTTGTCCATTTTCTCTGCACGGATGATGAAAGACTTGGGAGTGCCATGCAGTTGGTAGTCGATCACGAAGAGTTTTGCGTCGTTCATGGTGCTTTGACGATCCTTTCAATGCAGTCGCTGGGAAAATCCTTCTACTGCAATGACTGAGTCTTGCCGTGGCGAAAAGATTCAATCGGATTTCAGTCTTCGCCGCTGATCGTCAGGTGCCGAGCGTCCTTGTCGAACACCACCTGCTCCAGGCGGTGGGCGATGCCACAGGCCAGGGAGTCATAGGCGGGAATGACTTTCTCTTCGGCCGACAGGCACTGGAAGATATCCAGCTTGCGTTCGGCCTGCAGGGTCTCCAGCTCGAAGATGCGCACGTAGCGTTCCAGGTCGTTGTTCAGGCTCGACAGGTACTCGCGCAGGCGCGAGTGGTCTACCGCGCTCTGGCTGAAGTGCCAGGTCATGGGGTGGATCAGAAAGCGCGAATGCGGCGCGGCAATCCTTACGCCGGCGGCCAGGTACATGATGATGCCCATCGATTCGATGTTGCCGGCGTTGACTGCCCAGACGGGTACCGGCAAGGACTTGAGAAAGCTGTAGATCGAAAATCCGAAATTGGTGCTGCCACCGGTGGTCGACAGGTACAGCAACAGCTGGCTGGCACCCTCGTCGATGGCTTGCAGACAGCGGTCACGAAAACGCTCGGTGGTACGCTGGTCGATCTGGCAATGAAAATGAATCACCTGCTGACTCATCGGCGCGCCTCAAGACCGACGCACCAGAGGTGCGCCGGTCGCTCGTCTATCAGCTACGGCCGCCGCCACTTGGCTTGCGGTCTGTCTTGTTGCCCATTCCGGGCTTGTCGCCCATATCCGGTTTACGGGTCTGGCCCCCTGCGGTACCACCGGAGGCCTGGCCGCCTTTTTTGCCGGCGTCGGAGGCTTTCTGGCGATCGTTGGCGAAGTTCCCGGGGTTGGAAGTATCTTTGTTAGCCATGATGTGCTTCCTCACTGTGCTATGGAAGTGCAAGGCTGATGCCTCACACTCGTTGGGCGACAGCACGACTGACAAAGTTTGAAATTTATCCGCTCCCAGATGACGAACGGTTGGCCCCGGCCACTCATCGCCAGCCCAAGCTTTTGCGTTGAACTTCGTTGAGGTTACCGGCTTCTTTTCAGATAGACCTCATGTGATTGCCGGGGTACATGAGGCAAGCGGCAAAGCATCATCAATATCAATTGGCGTTGGCAAACCTGGCGGTGGTAACTGAGAAGTCGGGCTTTCCGACACGAGGATCGACCATGTCACTGATTGGCGTTTCCACCCTTGAACTGCGCCAGCTGATCGAGCAGGCGTTTTTGCCCGAGTGCTGTGAAGTCACCTGTACCGATGGCCTCTGGCTGACGATACGACTGGGGCAGGGCGACGACCTGATCGTCACCGAAACACGCCTCGACAGCCTGACCACCTGCCACGACCTGGCGACCCTGGTGGCCCAGGTGCGCGAGGAACAGCGTCTGGGGCGCAGTCACGCCGGCCTCAAGCCCAGGGCCACCGCCTGAGCCCGAGGCGCGTGCGCCCGGTTCAGCCCAGGGCTGCCGGGCGCATGTACTCCGGCTCCAGCACGTCGAACCAGAACAGGATCATCGACACCAGGATGGTCACCAGCACCAGCAATCCCACCGCCCATACGCTGGTCGAATACAGCAGGCCTTGTTCCTTGCGCAGACGCAAGAAGGTCGGCAGGCCGATGAACAACAGGAAGGTGGCATAGGCCGAGGCGGCCAACAGCGCGACCAGCGCCAGCCAGCGGCCCGGGTACAGCCCGGCGATACCTGCGAGGAAATACGGCGTGGCGCCATAGGCGGCAAAGCCGATGCACTGGTCAAGGCTTGGCCGCGTGTCGAAGGTACGTGACATCCAGCGAATGAATCCGCCCATGATCACCACGCCGAGCAGCATGGTCAGGTACAGCAGCACACCCAATTGCGCCGCGCTGGCCACGCTCAGGCGTACCCGCTCGGTACCGGCCAGGCTCCAGCCGAAACTGGTGGTGCCGATGAACAGGCAGAGCGCGGGAATCAGGGCGAACAGCAACAGGTGGGGCAGGTAGTGGCGGGGGTGCAGTTCTTCTTCGTGACGGATCTCGATCCAGGCATCGTTCGGATGCGTGAACAGCTTGAGCAGGTGGGTAGTCATGGTGACCTCCAGGCTGAGCAGAATGCGGAAATACCGCTCCCTGTTCTATTGAGGTCGCCGGGGCGGCGGGGTTTCATCTTTTTTGAACCATCGCACCGGGCGTTAAGTCGCAAGCAGTGACGACCACAACCTCAGGAGTCCATGACATGAACGAGCAAACCTGTGCATGCCCCGGTTGCAACTGCAAGGTGGGCGACAACGCGGTGATGCGCGAGGGCAAGGCGTATTGCTGCCAGGCCTGCGCCGATCATCATCCGTCTGGTAAACCGTGCACGGCCAGTGGCTGTGGGTGTGCCAGCAAGGCCGCAGACTAGCTGTAGGAGCGGGCTTGCCCCGCGAGGGGCCAGTCCGGCCTCCACCATCGGGATCGCCTGAACCACGGCCGCTTTGCGGCCGATCGCGGCAAGCCCGCTCACTGCAGTTCCAACTGCAACTGCAGCCCACCATCATCGCAACGCCTGTGGTAGTGCACGATGCCTCGATAGGTCCGGCCCTCCCAGGTAAACGCAACACTGTGGGAGCGCTCGAGCTTGTCCGGTATCGGTGCGCGCACCTGCATCTGCAAGCCAGGCAAGCCATTGAGGTTCAGCGGCGCCAGTTGCACCTCGCATTGCGCACTGTGGGCCACCGGGCCAAACAAGGTGTCCTGAACAAAGTCGATCTGCAGGCAGGTCGCACAGGCGGTATTTGCCATTCTCATGCCTGGGTCCTCCTTCACTCAGTGGCGCGGTACTCGTTTTCCAGTTTCTTGGCTTCTTGCAGGTGATGCTGCAAGGTCGGCAAGGCATTGGTCGCAAAGTTGCGCAGGTCTTCCGGCGCCGAGGTCGACTGACGCTGTTCATCAAACAGGCGGATGGCCTGTTCGTGGGCATCGACCTGATGACTGGCATAGGCCGCATCGAACGAGGCGCCATCCTGCACCTGTAGCATCATTTTACGAGCCTTGTCGGCCAGGGCGGCATCGTTTGGCGCCGGAAGGTCATGCTTTTTTGCCAGTTCAAGCAATTGCTGGTTGGCCTGGGTGTGGTCCTTGACCATCAGGCGGGCAAAGGCCTTGATGTCCGCCGAGTCGGATTTTTCCAAAGCCAGTTGGCTGGTCTGGATCTCGGCCATGCCGGCACTCATGGCTTCGTCGATGAAGGTGTTGTCGCCCGCCTGTGCCTGCAAGGCCAGCAGGGCGCACAGGCCGAAGACAAGACGGGAAGGTAGGCGATTCATGGCGTAACTCCTGTGAAAGCGGTGATCCACTGTTCTATTTACGAGACGCCATCACGCGCGGAGTTCCGCTTGTTTACCGCCCGGACCGCTGGTCGGCGTTGTGGCGCTTCGGTTCAAACCTTGGGCTTGCCAACCCTTCCAACAAGGTAGGGCGCCGTAACGGCGCTGCATTTCTCTAGGGAGGCGACCATGTCCAGCGACAAACCGCGCAACCAGTACCAGATGCAAAACCCCCTGACCCAGTACCCGCACCCGCCGTTCCCGGCCCAGTCCCAGCCAGCACCAGGATTGGACTTGCACATGCGCCCCAAGCCCGACCATGGCGAAACCACCTATCAAGGCTTTGGCCGCCTGCAGGGCCGCAAGGCGCTGATCACCGGCGCCGACTCGGGGATTGGTCGCGCCGTGGCCATTGCCTTTGCCCGGGAAGGGGCCGACATCGTGCTCAACTACCTGCCCATCGAGCAGCCCGATGCCCGCGAGGTGATCAAGCTGATCGAGGCCGAGGGGCGCCGCGCCATTGCTTTGCCGGGCGACCTGAAGAGCGAGGCCTTTTGCCGCGAGCTGATCGACCAGGCCCACGAGCAGCTGGGTGGGCTCGACATCCTGGTCAATGTCGCCGGCAAGCAGGTGGCGCGCAAACAGGTGGGGCAGATCAGCAGCGAACAGTTCGACGCCACGATGAAAACCAACATCTACGCGATGTTCTGGCTATGCCAGGCGGCCGTGCCGTTGATGCCGGCAGGCGCGACCATCATCAACACCGCATCCATCCAGTCCTACGACCCGTCGGCAACCTTGCTCGACTACGCCACCACCAAGGCGGCGATCGTGGCCTTTACCAAGGCCCTGGCCAAGCAGGTGATCGAACGCGGTATCCGGGTCAACGCGGTGGCGCCCGGCCCGATCTGGACCGTGCTGCAGCCGAGCGGCGGGCAGCCGGATGAAAAAATCCCCGACTTCGGCGGCCACACGCCCATGAAGCGTCCCGGCCAACCCGCCGAGTGCGCCCCGGTGTATGTGCTGCTGGCATGCCAGGAGTCGAGCTACATCACCGGGGAAGTGTTCGGCGTTACCGGCGGCAACCCGACACCATGAGTCGCCCGGATCAAACCTTCGGCACCGGCAGCAGTCGCATGCAATAAGCGTCCTTCAAAGGAGTTCGATCATGGCCAGAGCCATCTGGAAAGGTGCCATCAGCTTCGGCCTGGTGCACATCCCGGTCTCGCTCAACTCGGCGGTCAAAAGCGACCGGGTCGATTTTGACTGGCTGGATGGACGCAGCATGGAGCCGGTGGGCTACAAGCGGGTGAACAAGGTCACGGGCAAGGAGATCAGCCGTGAACATATCGTCAAGGGCGTGCAGTACGAGAAGGGCCGCTACGTGGTGATCAGCGAGGAGGAAATCCACAAGGCTCGCCCAGAGGCGACCCAGACCATCGATATCTTCTCCTTCGTCGACAGCACCGAAATCCCCCTGCAGCAGTTCGAGACGCCTTACTACCTGAGCCCCGACAAACGTGGCGGCAAGGTCTATGCCTTGCTGCGCGAAGCGCTGCAGAGTACCGGCAAGGTGGCGCTGGCCAAGGTCGTGCTGCACACCCAGCAACACCTGGCGCTGCTGCGCCCGCTGCAAGACGCGCTGGTGATGATCACCCTGCGCTGGCCCGAGGAGGTGCGCAGCCTGCAGGCGTTGGAGCTGGACAAAAGTGTGCGTCAGGCCAGCCTCGACAAACGCGAACTGGAGATGGCCAAGCGGCTGATCGAGGACATGAGCGGGAAGTGGGCCCCCGATGAGTACCGCAACGACTTCAAGGACACGATCATGGACCTGGTCGAGGAGAAAGCCAGCCAGGGCAAGATCAGCACGGTCGAGCCGCTCGAAGGCGAAGGCGAGCAGAAGAGCGCCGATATCATCGACCTCACCGAACTGCTCAAGCGCAGCCTGGGTGGGCTCAAGGCTCCGGCGAAAAAGGCCGCCGCCGCAGAGAAAAAAGCACCCGACCCACCCCCCAAGACCCGCAAGAAAGCCTGACCCTCAGGTGCAGTGCGTTTCGTGAGGCGCAGCCAGCCAAGGCTGCCGTTTCGAACTGTCTTGCGCCCTGTATCGCGCAAGGTCAGGGCCTGGATCGATTACCTCAAGGCCTATCTTCCAGACCCGGCGCGGGCTCGCCCAGGCGCTTGAGAAAGTCGCCGAAGCCGCCGCTCACCCGGCAATCGCCGCGGCTGCTGGTGGACACGCTGTTGAGTGCCGTCCAGACGATGTGTGCGCCGCTGGCATGCAGCGCACTGACCAGTTGCACATCTTCGTGCACGGCCAGGGGCTGGAAGCCGCCCACCCGCTCATACGCCTTGGCGCAGACGCCAAGGTTGGCCCCATGGATGTGCCGATGGCCTTCCCGGGCCTGGTAGTGCGCCAGGTAGCGTGCGCGCAGGGCGGCGTGCTGGTCGGCCTGCCAACGTGCCACATGCACGGTGCCGCACACCGCATCGGCGGCGAAATCCAGCTGGCATACCAGCCAGCCCACCGGCACGCAGCTGTCGGCATCGGTGAATGCCAGCCAGCGCGCACCGCGCGCAAGCATCAGGGCCGCACCCGCGCGCCGGGCATAGCCGACATTGCGCGCACTGACCTTGAGCACTTCAACCTGATGCGCGCGTGCCACGGCTTCGCTGGCATCGCTGCAGTCATCGAGGACCACCACGATCTGTACCGACTCACCCAGCGCGCCGACCTGTCGACGGGCGCGCAGCAGGGCGCGCAGGCAGGGCCCGAGCAAGTGCTGTTCGTTATGGGCTGGCACGATCACGGCGATCACAGGCAGGTTTCCTCCAGGTCGATGGCGCTCGGCTGCAGGCTCCAGTACTCCAGCAGGAAGTCGGCCTCTTCATGGCGCACGCAGCGGTACAACGCCAGGCGCGTGGCCAGCAGTTCATGGACCTGACGGCCAGTCTGCGGGCAGCCTTCGATGGGGTGCAGCCAGTGGCAGGCCACCAGGGCGCCGTCGGGGCTCAGGCAGGCGAGGGCGTGCTCCAGTACCTCCAACCACTGGACCGGGGCCAGGTAGTAGCCGATTTCGCTGAGTACGATCAGGTCGAACTCACCCCCCGGCCAGTCGCCGGGCAGGTGGCCCTGATCGACCCGGGCGTGGGCCCAGGGTTGCAGGCGCTGGCGGGCAAGGGCTACGGCCTGGGCGTCGAGGTCCTGGCAATGCAGCTGCTGGCACCGTTCGGCCAGCGCCGCGCTGAGTTCGCCGTTGGCACAGGCCGGTTCGAACACCCGCCGGTAGCACTGGCGCGGCAGGCTGGCGACCAGCAGGTCGCGCTTGCGCTTTTCGTACCAGCGGGTACGAAAGGCCCAGGGGTCGTCGTTGTCGGCGAACAATTTTTGGAAGTACTCGGCCGGCACGCTCATGTGAACACCAGTTCGAAAGGTTGCAGCAAGCGCGCCAAGGTGGTCGGCACCAGCACGGCGGGGGTGTCGCCGTCGGCCTGCAGTTGGCTGGTGTGGGCGGCGATGGCCTGTTGCTTGAGCACCCGTACGCCGGGGTCGAGGAACAACTTGTGGGCGCGCTGCCAGGGCAGGCGCGGGTCGTTGGGACGGGCCCAGTGCCAGGCCCAGATCGGCACCTCCAGCAACTGCGCGCCGACGGTTTCACAGGCCCGGGCGCAGGCGCGGCCCACGGCGTCGTGGTCGCTGTGGCCATCCAGGCGCCAGGTGGTCAATACCCGGTCATGGGGGCGCAGCAGCCCGACCAGGTGTTCGGCCAGCCAGCGCTCGTGCTGGGCCACGGTCGTGTCGGCGAGGCCCAGGCGCAGCCAGTGCAGCTGGGAAAGGTCCAGGCCGAGGCGCCGCAACGCCGCCGCACTTTCACGGGGACGTTGCTCGCGCAGGCGCTCCTGGCTCCAATGCACCGACTGGGGATGGCTGGCCTCGCCATCGCTGACCGACACCAGCAACAACGCTTGCTCGCGCCCGCGCATGGCGGCCAGCAGGCCGGTGCAACCGAGAATTTCATCGTCCGGATGGGGCGCCACGACCACCAGGCGACAGCCGGGTGGCAACAGTTGCTCCAGTTTGATGGCCGGCACCGCCTGCAACTGGGGCGAGGCTTGCCACTGGGCCAGCGGGGTGCCGGGGTCTTGTGCGTGGAAGGTGGTCATAGCGACCACTCCGGTGCCGGCTGGCTCGCGAGCTGTTTGCCTAACTCGGCCAGATCGCGTTCTGCGTGGCTTTGGCGCAGGAACACCGGCAGGTCGGCGCCGAGCCTGGCGAAATGCGCGTCGCGACAATAGGGTGTGGCGCCCAGGGCACGGCCGACATGGGCCAGCACGGCGCTGGCGGTTTCTTCCACCTGGGCGCGCAGGCGCCGCACCGGAACCTCGGCCCCGGCCCCCGGGTGACCGTCGATCCACTGGGCGGTTTCGCGCAGCGTCGACGCCGCCCCGGCCAGCAGCGCATCCACTGTGCCCAGGTGGGCCAGGGCGTGGGGCTCCGGGTGGCTCGTGCAGTGTTCGTGCAGGTAACTTGCCAGGGCCGCGGCGGCGCCATACCAGCAGGCGGCAATGCCGCCGCCGCCATGCCAGAAGCCAGGGCGGTTCAGGTATTGCCCGCTGTCGCCCACCTGCAGGCCTGCGCACAACTCGAAGGCCACCTCGACACTGGCGGTGCTGCCCATGCCGACCGCTTGCCAGCCCGTGCCGAGAATGCGCAGGCCGGGGTCGTCCAGCTTGACCGCGACCAGTTGCGGGCGCTGCTGTTCGTCCCAGGCGGTGAGCAGGGCACGGTCGATCTGCAAGGCACCGGAGCACCAGGCCTTGCGCCCTTGCAGGCGTACCTCGCGGCCATGGCGAGCGACGATCTGCACCCGCGCATCCGGCGGCTCGGCCGCCCACACGCCCCAGGTACCACGGGTGTCGAGGTCGGTGGCCGCGCATTCGGCGATGATCGCCAGCGCATCGGTATGGCCCTCGTAGAGCTTGGCCAGGGCAAGGTCGGCGGCAGCCACCTGGGCCAGTACCCGCCAGCGTTGCAGGGTGCGGCCATGGCCGGGCAGCGGCAGCTGGTCCAGGCCGTTGGCACGGCACTGGGCCAGGCAGGTCTGCAGCTCTCGGTCGGTGTGGGTGTCCAGGGGCCGGGTTCTGACCTTCTCCAGCCATGGTGCCAGGGCAATGGTCAGGTCGTTTGGTGCAAGGTTCATGAGCGTTGCTCCTGGGCCGGGGTGGTTTTCTTGAGCCCGCGCACGTTCATGGCGCACAGGCAGATCTGCAGCACAATCAGCGCCCAGGCCTGGGTATGCCAGCCCCAGATCGTCCAGAGCGCGTTACTGGCAAGAAAGCAGGCAAAGCCGATGCGCCGGCGCCCGGGCTGGCGCGAGCCGATCCACCAGGCGGCCAGCACAGTGGCAAGCATGGCGGGCCATTGCAGCCAGTCGATCAGCTCCAGGTCGCGCATCATTCCAGCCCCAGGCGTCGGCGCATGTCCTTGGTAATCGATTGGCGGACCTTGGCGTAGCCGGCCCAGGGATCATCGCCCTCGGCCAGGCGCTCGCCGAGGGTGTGCAGGGTCCACTGGTTGGCGCCCTTGAGTTCGCACAGTTCTTCGCGGCGGATCGGTACCGACACCGGCAACCCTTCGCGTGCCCGCAGGGAGTAGGCGCACACGGTGGTGGCGCCCTTGCCGTTGCGCAGGTAGTCGATGAAGATCCGCCCGACGCGGTTTTTGGGCCCCGATACCGCCGACAGGCGTTCGGGAAACAGCCCGGCCAGGTGCTTGACGATGGTATGGCTGAACGCCTTGACCTCGTCCCAGCCGGCGCGGCGGGTCAGCGGCACCACGATGTGCATGCCCTTGCCGCCACTGGTTTTCAGGAAGCACTGCAGGCCCAGTTCGTCGAGCAGGGTCAAGGTCAGTTGTGTGGCTTCGAGCATGGCCTTCCAGGGCAGGGCGGGATCGGGGTCAAGGTCGAGCACCAGGCGGTCGGGTTTGTCGAAGTCCTGGGCGGTGGCGTTCCAGGTGTGCAGCTCCAGGGTGTTCATCTGCACCGCGCCGAGCAGCGTCCGGGCCTGGTCGATGATCATCAGCGTCTGGCCGGCCTCGACCTTGTCGTGGCTTTCAACGCCCGGAATGTTCAGCTGGGCGGCATTTTTCTGGAAGAACAGCTCACCGGCCAGGCCGTCGGGAGCACGCACCAGCGCCACCGGCCGACGCTTGAGGTGCGGCAGGATCCACGGCGCGACATGGGCGTAGTACTCGGCGATGTCGCGCTTGGTGGCACCGGTGCTGGCATCGACGATGCGCTCGGGATGGGTCAGGTGCAGGGATGAGGTGGTCGCCGGCTTTTTCACGGGCTGCTCCAGGCTGATGGCGCGGGCGGGCTTGTCATCGCGCAGGCCGTGGAACACCGAATGGCGCACGATGCCGTCGCGGGTCATCTGGGCATACGAGACTTCGGCCAGCAGCTGGGGCTCGAGCCAGTGCACGCCGCGAAACTCGGCCCCGGCGGGCGGCTGGGCCAGCGGTGCTTTTTTTACCTGCAACGGGACGAGGCGCTGGTGGATGCGCCTGAGGCCTGCGCTGTCAAAGCCGGTGCCCACTTTGCCGGCGTAGCGCAGCTCGCCGCTGTCGGGGTCGTGCAGGCCCAGCAGCAACGCACCGAAGGCTTCGCGGCTGCCCTTGGGGTCGGTGAAGCCGATCACTACGAACTCCTGGCGTTGCTTGCACTTGAGCTTGATCCAGTCGCTGCTGCGCCGGCCCACATAGGTGCTGCCAACGCGCTTGCCGATCAGGCCTTCAAGCTGCAGGCGGCAGGCGCTGTCGAGCAGGGCCTGGGGTGTCTGGTCGAAATCGGCGCACAAGCGCAGGTGGGTATCGTCCGTACCCTCCAGCACCTTGGCCAGCGCGGCACGGCGTTGCTCCAGCGGGCATTGGCGCAGGTCCATGCCGTTGAGGTAGGGTGCATCGAACAGGTAATAGACGATGGACTCGTCGTTGGCGCTGTCGAAGGCATTCTGCAGGGCCTGGAAATCCGCGACACCTTCGCTGTCGTTGACCACCATTTCACCATCGAGCCAGGCCGATTCGAGCTTCAGGGCCTTGAGGGCGGCCGCCTGGAGGGCCAGCTTGCCAGTCCAGTCGTGGCCATTGCGGGTGAACAGTTGCACCTGCCCCTGGTCGATGCGGGCGAGGATGCGATAGCCGTCGAGTTTCACCTCGTAGCGCCAGTCACCCTCCGGGGGGGACTCCACCAGGGTGGCCAGTTGCGGCTTGAGGCTGTCGGGGAGGGCGGCCTTGTGGGCACCTTCAAGGCCGGCGCCTGGCTTTTTTGCCGGGGGCTTGCCCGGTCCTGGGCGCTTTTCGGTGACCAGGGTGCGGTCGCTCAGGACGCTGTCGGGCTCGGCTTCGAGCACATCGTATTCGGCCTCGGCACGTGCCTGGGCATCGGCGGACTTGACCAGCAGCCACTGCTCCTTCTTACCGGCCAGATGGGTGCGAAACAGATTCCACACCCCGGAGAGTTTCTCGCCCTGCAGGCGAAAACGCAGCTTGCCCTTGGCGTAGTCCTTGTGCGGGTCGCCCTCGGGGAGCCAAACGCCACGATCCCAGACAATCACATCGCCAGCGCCATAGTGACCTTCGGGGATATGGCCTTCGAAACTGGCGTAGTCCAGGGGATGGTCTTCGACATGAACGGCCAGGCGCCGCACCTTGGGATCCAGCGACGGCCCCTTGGGGATGGCCCAGCTTTTGAGGGTGCCGTCGAGCTCCAGGCGAAAGTCGTAGTGAAGGTGGCTGGCGTCGTGTTTCTGGATGCAGTATTGCAGGGCGTGGGGGGATTCGCGGGGCAAGCCCGCGCCTGCTGGCTCGGGGGTGGCGTCGAAATTGCGCTTGTGCGCGTACTCCTGCAACGGCTTGGCCATGGCGATGTCCTGGGGCTTTTCGGTTGCTTGTAAGCATTGGGAAAGGCCGCAGGTTTGGGAGTTCAATCGAGTTTATGGGTGGTGAGCCCGAGGGAGCCGGCTCCCTCGGTTGTTGTGCAAGAAAGCCGCTCAGCCCTGTTTCTTGATGATCGCGTCGGCAATGCTGGCCGGGGCCTCGGCGTACTTGGTGAACTCCATGGTGTAGCTGGCGCGGCCCTGGGTCATCGAGCGCATCTGGGTGGAGTAGCCGAACATCTCGCCTAGCGGTACTTCGGCCCGTACTACCTTGCCCGCCGGCGTTTCGCCGCCTTCCTGGATGATCCCGCGACGCCGGCTCAGGTCACCCATGATGTCGCCCTGGTATTCCTCGGGCGTCACCACTTCGACTTTCATCACCGGCTCCAGCAGCACCGCGCCGCCTTTGTCCTTGAGCTGCTTGGTGGCCATCGAGGCGGCGACCTTGAAGGCCATTTCGTTGGAGTCGACGTCGTGGTAGGAGCCGTCGAACACGGTCGCCTTCAGGCCAATCAGCGGGTAGCCGGCCAGCACGCCGTTCTGCATTTGTTCTTCGATGCCTTTCTGGATCGCCGGAATGTACTCGCGCGGTACCACGCCACCGACCACTTCGTTGACGAACTCCAGGCCTTCCTTGCCTTCTTCGCCCGGCGCGAAGCGGATCCAGCAGTGCCCGTACTGGCCGCGTCCGCCGGACTGGCGCACGAACTTGCCTTCGATCTCGCAGGTGTTGCGGATTTTTTCGCGGTAGGCCACCTGCGGCTTGCCGATATTGGCCTCGACCCCGAACTCGCGGCGCATACGGTCGACGATGATGTCCAGGTGCAACTCGCCCATGCCGGAGATGATCGTCTGCGCGGTTTCTTCGTCGGTGCGTACGCGAAACGAGGGGTCTTCCTGGGCCAGCTTGCTCAGGGCGATGCCCATTTTTTCCTGGTCGGCCTTGGTCTTGGGTTCTACCGCTACCGAGATCACCGGGTCCGGGAAGTCCATGCGCTCGAGGATGATCGGCTTGTTGATATCGCACAGGGTGTCGCCGGTGGTGACATCCTTCATGCCGATCAGCGCGGCAATGTCGCCGGCGCATACCGCCTTGATCTCGGCTCGCTGGTTGGCGTGCATCTGCACCATGCGCCCGACCCGTTCCTTCTTGCCCTTGACCGAGTTGAGCACCGCGTCGCCCGAGCTGAGCACGCCGGAGTACACCCGGGCGAAGGTGAGGGTACCGACGAAGGGGTCGGTGGCAATCTTGAAGGCCAGGGCCGAGAACGGTTCGCTGTCGTCGGCATGGCGCTCGAGGTGCTTGTCTTCGTGGTCTGGATCGGTGCCGTGGATGGCCGGGATTTCCGAGGGCGCCGGCAGGTAGTCGATCACCGCATCGAGCATCAGTGGCACGCCCTTGTTCTTGAACGAGGAGCCGCAGATGGCCGGGACAATTTCGTTGGCCAGGGTGCGCTGGCGCAGGCCGGCCTTGATTTGCTCGTTGCTCAGCTCCTGGCCGTTCAGGTACAGCTCCATGAACTCGTCATTGGCCTCGGCGGCGGCCTCGATCATGTGTGCCCGCCATTCATCGGCCAGGGCCTGCATGTCGGCAGGAATATCCTCTTCGCGATAGCTGGTGCCCTGGTCGTCTTCGTTCCAGTAGATGGCCTTCATCTTCACCAGGTCGATCTGGCCGACGAAGTGCTCCTCGGCACCGATCGACAGTTGGATGGGCACCGGGTGGTGACCCAGGCGCTGGTCGATCTGCTTGACCACCTTCAGAAAATCCGCGCCCTGGCGGTCCATCTTGTTGACGTAGGCCATGCGTGGCACGTGGTACTTGTTGGCCTGGCGCCAGACCGTTTCCGATTGCGGCTCCACCCCATCGGCGCCACTGAACACCACCACCGCGCCATCGAGCACTCGCAGCGAGCGCTCCACCTCGATGGTGAAGTCGACGTGGCCGGGGGTGTCGATGATATTGAAGCGGTACTTGTCGGCGAACTGCTTGGTCGAGCCCTGCCAAAAGGCCGTGGTGGCCGCCGAGGTGATGGTGATGCCGCGCTCCTGCTCCTGGGCCATCCAGTCCATGGTCGCGGCGCCGTCGTGCACCTCGCCCATCTTGTGGTTGACCCCGGTATAGAAAAGGATGCGTTCGGTGGTGGTGGTCTTGCCGGCGTCAACATGGGCGACGATGCCGATGTTGCGGTACAGCTCGATGGGGGTGGTGCGCGCCATGATGGGTCACCTGCGCAGAATGCGGAGAAAGAGGGTAATCCCAAGGTAGCAGAAGTGGGCCGGCTTGCACGGCGGTGCAATGGTTGAACCGGGATCATCCATGCTGTGAGCAACCATCGGTTGTAAAGCGCCCGCTGCCTGACGCTTAATCGTTCTATTCGATTGCCAAGGAGTACCGCAATGCCGCTGGAAAAGACTGTCGACGCCTGGTGCCAGGATCATCCATTGATCGCAGACCTGGTGGCCTTGCGTGCAACCTGCTGGTTCAACCCCGCCGTCGCCCCGAGTGCCCAGGCCCTGGGCGATGTGCCGCTGGGCCCGGAGGATGTGCGCGAGGCCAGCGAGCGCTTGCAGCGCTTTGCGCCGTTCATAGCCTCGGCCTTTGCCCAAACCCGCGCCAGCCACGGCATCATCGAGTCGCCACTGCTGGCGCTGCCCGCCCTGCAGGGGGTGTTGCGCGCGGAGCATCGGTTGCCCGAAGGCGGCGCGTTGTGGCTCAAGGCCGACAACCTGCTGCCGATCTCCGGGTCGATCAAGGCCCGGGGCGGCATCTATGAGGTACTCAAGCATGCCGAGGACCTGGCACTGGCCGGGGGCCTGGTGCAGCCAGGCGATGACTACGCCGCGCTGGACAGCGACGCCGCACGGGCATTCTTCAGCCAGTACAGCATTGCCGTGGGCTCCACCGGCAACCTGGGGCTGTCCATCGGGATCATCAGTGCGCGCCTGGGTTTCAAGGCCACGGTGCACATGTCGGCCGACGCCCGGCAATGGAAGAAGGACCGCTTGCGCGCCCATGGCGTCGAGGTGCGTGAATACAGCGCCGACTACAGCGTGGCGGTGGAGCAGGGGCGCCAGGAGGCCGAGGCCGACCCGCGCTGCCATTTCGTCGATGACGAGAATTCACGCAACCTGTTTTTGGGCTACGCGGTGGCCGCCGAGCGTTTGCAGCGCCAGTTGCAGGCGCAGGGTATCGAGGTGGATGCCGAGCATCCGCTGTTCGTTTACCTGCCGTGCGGCGTAGGTGGCGGACCTGGCGGCGTCGCGTTCGGCCTGAAGCTGGTGTTCGGCGATGCCGTGCACTGCCTGTTCGCCGAGCCCACCCATTCGCCGTGCATGCTGTTGGGCGTTTACACCGGCCTGCACGACCAGGTGTCGGTGTATGACTTTGGCATCGACAACCACACCGCCGCCGACGGCCTGGCCGTGGGCCGGCCGTCGGGCTTTGTAGGGCGGGCGATGCAGCGCCTGATCGATGGCTATTACACGGTGGACGACGCCACCCTGTACCGCTTGCTGGCGCAGATGCAGGCTTGCGAGGGCCATGAACTGGAGCCCTCGGCACTGGCCGGTGTACCGGGCATGGTGCAGGTGCTGCAAGAACAGCAAGGCTATCGTCAGCGCCTGGGGCTCAGTGAAGCGCGCATGGCGCGGGCAACGCATCTGGTCTGGGGCACGGGCGGCAGCATGGTGCCGAGGGCGGAAATGGACGCCTACCTTGCCAAGGGCCGGGTTGAACTGGCCGGGCAGTGACCGTGTTCACCTTGCCGCCTCGGCTGAGTGCCCGCCTGACCAGCGCCCAGTTCGCCAACCTGCACACCTTCGCGGTCGCCGCCCGGCACCTGAGTTTTACCCGGGCGGCCGAGGAGTTGTGCCTGACGCCCAGTGCGGTCAGCCACCGCATCGCCCGCCTGGAGCAGGCGCTGGCGTTGCGCCTGTTCGAGCGCCTGACCCGGCGCATACGCCTGACGGTGGAAGGCGAGCGCTTGTATCGGCTGGTGCAGGGGCTGGTCGAGGACCTGGAGGAGGCCCTGCAACCGGACTCGACCTCCAGCGTCAGCGGTGCGTTGACGCTGTATGCCCGGCCGTCGATCACCCAGTGCTGGTTGGTACCGCGGCTGGCGGATTTCCAGCAGCGCTACCCGCAGATCAGCCTGGACATACGGACCGGCAACGAGGCCGTGGACTTTCGCGCCCGTCATATCGACCTGGCGTTGCTCTATGGCGATGGCGAGTTTCCCGGCCTTGCCAGCCACTTGTTGATGACCGAGCAAGTGGCCCCGGTGTGCAGCCGGGCGTATGCCGAGCGACACGGCTTGCTCGATGCCCCGGAACGCCTTGGCCAGTGCACCTTGTTGCACGATGCACTGGCCTGGGAGCACGCCGCCTTCGATGCCGAGTGGCAGCGCTGGGCCCGACAGCACCAGGTGCAACTGCCAAGCGCCGGCGTGACCTTTGATCGGGCCGATCTCTGCGCATTGGCGGCGAGCAACCATGCGGGTGTGGCAATGGGGCGCCAGCGGTTGGTGCAGCCGATGATTGACCAAGGGTTGCTGATATTGCCGTTGGGCGGCTTCGCGCCCACGCCGGGGCAGGGCTATTACCTGGTCCATCCGCCGCGTGACCCGGTACCGGTGCGGGTCAGGGTGATGCTCGACTGGTTGCAGGAGTGCGCCAGGTAGGAGCGGGCGTTTCAGTCGGGTTTGCAGACCTTGCAGGGCCGATAGCCTGCCGCCCTGGCTGTTTGTGCATCCAGGAAGAACACTCGCTGACTCACATAGCCGCCCCGGGCGATGGCCCGCAGCGCGCAAGGGCAATCCAGTCGGCCGTAGATCTTGCTGCGGCGATGTCCGCCCCATTGGCCGGGGCGATCGCTCAGGAAGAGAGTGCCGTCGGTGCCCAGCAGCCGCCATGGCCCGCTGCTCACGGGCAGGCCCGGCGTTCGTGTTCCAGTAGCCAGCGCTTGCGTTCAATGCCGCCGCCGTAACCGGTCAGCGCGCCTGCGCTGCCGATCACCCGGTGGCAGGGAATGGCCAGGCTGATCGGGTTCAAGGCATTGGCCAGCCCCACCGCTCGCGCCGCGCCGGGCTTGCCGATAGCGGCCGCGATTTGCCCGTAGGTGCGGGTTGTGCCCAGGGGAATCAGCCGCAGTGCCGTCCACACCCGCTGCTGAAAGGCAGTGCCGCCGGCATCGATCGCCAGCGCGTCGAGGGCCTGCAGGTCGCCGTCGAAATAGGCGCGCAGCGGATGGCTGAACTGCACCAGGTCCGCCGTTTCACGTAGCCTGAGGTCACTGCCAAAGCGTGTGTGGAGCAGCCGTAGCAGGCGTTTCTCAGGCTCGTCGAACTCCAGGCCGAGCAGTTGCTGGCCATCGCTGACGATCAGCACCTGGCCGATGGGCGCGGGCAGGGTGAGGCGGTTGAGCAGCAGCTCACGAGGTGTCATGTCCAACCCTCAATCCAACTGGGAATGTCCTGGCAGAGTAAGGGCAAGCCTGGGGTACCTCACTCCGATGTTTGCTCGCACATTCGAGGTGGCCTGCGAACAAGCCATGCATCCCTGTGGGGGCTCGTTCGCCAGCGATGAGGCCAGTGCAGTTGGCGCCGATCAGAACCAGCGATCATTGCGTTTACGGCCGCGGGTCAGGGCCAGCAGAATCAGGCCCGCCAGCAAACCGGCACCTGCAATCCCGCCGCCATACACCATGTAGCGCATCAGCACCTGTTTGTTCTCGTCGCCCAGGCGCGCCTGGGTGCTGCGCAGTTCCGCCTGGGTATCGGCAAGTTCGGCATTGAGTGCCTTGCTGCGGGTTTCCAGTTCATCGATCAGCGCCTTGCGCGAGTCCAGGGTCTCTTGCATGCCTTGCACGCGGGTCTTCCAACTGTCGTCGATGGTCTTGAGCTTTTCGCTCAGCTGGGTGACCTGCTCGGTCAACTGCGGTACGCGCTCGGCCTGGCCGGGAACGCCCTGCAGGTCGCTGCTGGGAATCCACACGGTATCGCCGGACTCGCCTCGCACCTGGCTGTAGTTGCCCTGGGTGGTGAGCAAGGTGACCTTCTGCCCGGACTTGAGGTTGCCAACGATGCGATGGCCATCGGTAGGACCGCTGCGCACGTAGGTGGTCAGGCTGTCACTGACCCAGCGCTCGTTGCCGGGGGTTTCTTCTGCGTGCAGCGCGCCTGAAAGGCTAAGCAAGGCGCCGAGCATGCCGACGGCCAGCCTGGTGCGTGGGCGGTTGAAAAGGGAGGAACGGGGGGCGAGCGCCGCAGGTACAGGACGAGAGATAGGCATGGTGGTCTTCGCGTGAAATAAAAAATAAAAGCCCGCTGACTGGGCCGGTGAACATGGGCGTGCGCGCAAGCCGCCAGCTGAAAGACCACTTTTATGTAGGCTGGTTCACTGAAGAGTGTAGGAAAATGGCAGCAAATATTGCGGACACCGGCTGTGTCCGCAATAAAGGAGTGGCTGTGGATCAGCTCACCACACGGTAGCAGGGCACATATTCGGCGCCCCCCGGGAGCTTCATGCGGTGCTGGGCAACGAAGGCTTCCAGCAGTTTGCCCAGGGGCTGCATCACCACCGGGTCGCCGTGGATTTCGTAGGGACCCTTTTCTTCGATCAGGCGAATACCGTTGTCCTTGACGTTGCCGGCGACAATCCCCGAGAACGCACGGCGCAGGTTGGCGGCCAGTTCATGGGCGGGCAGGTCGCGGCGCAACTGCAGGCTGGCCATGTTCTCGTGGGTCGGATCGAAGGGACGCTGGAAGCCTTCTTCGATTTTCAGCAGCCAGTTGAAGTGGAAGGCATCGGCACGTTCGCGGCGGAACTGCTTGACCTCCCTGAGCCCCTCGACCATCTGTCGGGCCACTTCGGCCGGGTTGTCGATGATGATCTGGTAGTGGCTTTGCGCCTCTTCACCCAAGGTCGCGCCGACGAAGGCGTGCAACTGCTGCAGGTACGGCTCGGCGCTTTTCGGCCCGGTGAGGATGACCGGGAAAGGCAGGTCGCGGTTGTCCGGGTGCATGAGAATGCCCAGCAGGTACAGGAACTCTTCGGCGGTACCAGCGCCACCGGGGAAGATGATGATGCCGTGGCCGACACGTACAAAGGCTTCCAGGCGCTTTTCGATATCGGGCAGGATCACCAGCTCGTTGACGATCGGGTTGGGGGCCTCGGCGGCGATGATCCCGGGCTCGGTCAGGCCCAGGTAGCGGCTACCGCTCATGCGCTGCTTGGCGTGGGCAATGGTTGCGCCTTTCATCGGGCCCTTCATCACACCCGGGCCGCAACCGGTGCAGACGTCCAGCTTGCGCAGGCCCAGCTCGTGGCCGACCTTCTTGGTGTACTGGTACTCCTCGGTGCTGATCGAGTGACCGCCCCAGCACACCACCATTTTCGGCTCTACGCCCGGGCGCAGGGTGCGGGCGTTGCGCAGCAGGTGGAAAACGTAGTCGGTGATGCCCTGGGAGCTTTCCAGGTCGATGCGCTGGCTGGCCAGTTCGCTTTCGGTGTAGACGATGTCGCGCAGGGCGCTGAACAGCATCTCGCGGGTGCTGGCGATCATCTCGCCATCGACAAAAGCGTCGGCCGGTGCATTGAGCAGTTCCAGGCGCACACCGCGATCTTGCTGGTGTATACGCACCTCGAAGTCCTTGTAGGCTTCGAGGATGGTCTTGGCGTTGTCGACATGGGCGCCGGTATTGAGGATTGCCAGGGCGCATTGGCGGAACAGGGTATACAGGCTGCCGGAACCGGCTTCACTCAGTTGCTGAACTTCACGTTGAGACAGTGTTTCAAGGCTGCCTTTTGGGCTTACAGAGGCATTGATGACTTCACGTTGGGGCATTCTGGGTTTCCTGTGAGCGGGTAAACGTCCATCTTCCGAACACCACCATACCGACAAATTGTCGCAGCAACGAGAGGCTTTATGCTCAAGCGCGGTTCTGTGCCTTCCAGCCGACCGCGTGCAGGGCCTCGAGCAGTTGGTCAGGCTTGAGTGCCAACGCCTGGTTGCCATTGGCTTCGAGGTCGGTGGCCGCGAGCATTGCGTTCAGGATGGCTTCTTCCACGGCTTCGGCGGCTGCGCAGAACAGGGCCGAGATGTGGTCGTTGTTGACCATTTGCACCGTGGTGGTGGGCACCCCGGGACGGCCGACGTTGGTGACTGGCAAGTCGCTGTTGCCGACCGAGAAGGCGACGAAAATGTCGCCGCTGGAATCCTCCGTGCCGCCGCCTGCCCGTGCCAGCCCGACGCTGGCACGCTGGGCCAGGCGGGTGCATTGGTGGGGTAGCAGGGGGGCATCGGTGGCCAGGGTGACCACAATCGAGCCCATGCCGGCCTCGCCGACGTTCGCAGCGCCGCGAAACGGCGAAGGCAGCGCACCCAGCACGCGACCAACCGGGTAGCCGTCTACCCGCAGCGCGTCGCGCACACCGTAGTTGGCCTGCACCAGTGCCCCGACGGTCCAGCCACCGATTCGGGTGTCCAGTACCCGCGACGAGGTGCCGATGCCGCCCTTGAACTCATGGCAGATCATCCCCGTGCCGCCCCCTACGCAGCCTTCGGCCACCGGCCCCGAACGGGCATCGGCCAAGGCCGCCTGAACGTGTTCGGCGGTGACGTGCTGGCCCCAGATGTCGTTGAGCACACCGTCGTAGGTTTCCAGCACCGTCGGCATGCACCAGTAGGTACGCTGCTTGCCTGGCTCGCGCTCGGCGGCCACCAGCGCGTCGCGAACCACGCCGACGCTGTGGGTGTTGGTGTAGGCGATCGGCGTGGTCAACAGCCCGGCCTCGCGGATCCACTCAAGGCCGGTGGCGTCACCGTTGCCATTGAGCACATGGACTCCGGCGAAGCAGGGCTGCAGGTGCGCAGGAACCGGCCGGGGCTCGATCACCGTGACGCCGGTGTGCACCGCCAGTTCGCCGCCTTCACGGTGGACCGTGTGGTGGCCTACACGCACGCCGGGTACATCGGTGATGGCGTTGTGCTCGCCGGGATGGCACATGCCGATACGAACGCCCAAGTCACGAATACGCATTGTTTGACTGCTCCATCGAAAAGTTTGCAAGGCCTGCCCCGGCGGCTGCGCCCTGGATCATGCCGCGCATGACAAACCGGGCGGGCTGCCGCAATACTGCGTGCAGGTGGGCAGAGTCTAGGAACTTGGCCTGCCATTGGCGATTACCCCCAGTCGTTACCCCCCAGGAGTTATTGGTGCAGAGCCTATTCGAAACAACCGCCCATCATCACGGGCTGGCCAAAGTGATCGAGCAGTTGGGCCAACCGGGTTTCTGGCATCAGGTACTGACCTTGCTCAACCAGATGATGCCCTTCGACAACGGGCTGGTGATCCACACCGAAGCCGATGGCGTACCCCGTGTGCTGGCCGAGTTCGACCGCGGGTTCAGCGACACGCCATCGCCCATGCCCCTGTACCTGAATGGCCTCTACCAGCTGGATCCCTTTATCCAGGCCATGCACGAGGGGTTGGCCGATGGGGTCTACCGCATGGAAGAAGTGGCCCCCGACGAATTTCGCAAGAGCGACTACTTTCAGAACTACTTCCGCTCGGCCATCGGCGAGGACGAATTGCAACTGATCCTCAACCTGGCGCCCGGGAAAATGCTGGCGATCTCGGTGGGCGCCAAGCAGCGTTTCGAGACCGCGCACCTGGGCCAGATGACCACCTACGCCCCCTGGCTGATGGCCCTGTTGCGCCAGCACTGGCGCCTGCAGCACCCGGCCCAGGAAGACATCGGCCACGTCACCCCGGTGGAGCGCGCGCTCGAGCAATTCGGCAGCGACACCCTGTCGGCCCGTGAACTCGAGATCGCCCGCCTGGTGCTGCGCGGCAACTCCAGCAAGGCGATTGCCAAGCGCCTGGCCATTTCGCAGGAAACGGTCAAGGTGCATCGACGCAACCTGTACGCCAAGCTGGGGGTGTCTTCGCAGTCGGAATTGTTCAGTTTGTTCTTGCAGCGGCTGGGGCAGCAGGAGGGGGAGTAGATCGAGGGTGACCACTTGTGCTCATATCCGACCGACAAACCCGCAGGAGTGAATGATGCTACGGATACTGGGCAAGGCTTCATCGATCAATGTGCGCAAGGTGCTGTGGACATGCGCCGAGTTGAACCTGGACTTCGAGCGTGAAGACTGGGGCTCGGGTTTCCAGTCGACCCATGACGAGCGCTTCCTGGCACTCAACCCCAACGCGATGGTGCCGGTGATCCAGGACGGTGACTTCGTGTTGTGGGAGTCCAACAGCATCATCCGTTACCTGGCCAACCGCTACGGCGGCGAGCACCTGTATCCGCCGGCGCCACGACTGCGGGCGCGGGTTGACCAATGGATGGACTGGCAGGCCACCGACCTCAATGGCTCGTGGAGCTATGCCTTTCTCTCGCGGGTTCGCCAGTCGCCCGCGCACCAGGACCCCGAAGCCCTGGCGACAGCCTGTCGCAACTGGGCGCGCAACATGACCCTTCTTGATCGTCAACTGGAGAGCACGGGTGCGTATGTCAGTGGCGATGCATTTTCCCTGGCCGATATCCCCATTGGGCTCTCGGTCAACCGCTGGTTCCAGACTCCGATCGACCATCCTCCGTTGCCCGCCGTGCAGGCCTATTACGACCGCTTGAACGGGCGTGAAGGCTACCGCTTGCATGGGCGTAACGGCACCCCGTGACAGCCTAGCGGTCCACTGCGCCGAGAATCGCGTGGGCCGCTTTTATCCGTTCGGCGTTGGGGTAGTTCCTGTTCGCAAGCATTACCAGGGCGATGTTCTTCGACGGCACAAACGCCACATAGGCGCCAAAGCCATTGGTTGAACCGGTCTTGTTCAGCCAGGTGGCGGGCTGCGGCGGGCGAGCGGGGTTGAGCCAGGCCACCGGTTGCGGCTCCAGGGCCATTTCGGTCGTGTTGCCCTTGAGCAGGTGATCAAGGGAAACCGGGTAGCGATACATTTCCCAGCCCAGGCCCTGGATCATCTCGCCTACCTGGTAGTAGCCGGTCTGGGTGATGGCCAGGGCGCGCTCAAGCACCGGACCCTGGGCCTTGGGCCGCATATTCAGCTCCAGATAATGCAGCAGGTCGGCCGAGGTGGTCTTCAGGCCATAGGCTTCGGCGTCCAGCGGCCCTGGGCCGACGCGCACGGGTTGGTCGTTCTTGTCGTAGCCCTGGGCGTAGTGGCTCGTCTGCTCGGCGGGCACCTGGACAAAGGTGTGCTGCAAGCCCAGTTGCGGCAGCAGCTGCTTTTGCATGAGGTCGGCAAACGGCGCGTTCAGGCTCCTGGCCGCAAGGTACCCGAACAGCCCCAGGCTGGGGTTGGAGTACAGCCGGTGGGTGCCGGGTGCATAGTCGGCTTTCCAGTGGCTGTAGTAGTCGAGCAGCCCGGCAGGGTCCTTGACCGTGTCGGGAAACTGCAGTGGCAGGCCGCCAGCCGTGTAGGTGCCCAGGTTGAGCAGGGTGATGCCATCGAACGCCGTACCCTTGAGGGCCGGCCAGTGCTTGCTGGCTGGATCGCCGAGCGACAGTGCGCCATTGGCCTGGGCGTACGCGGCCAGGGTGGCGGTGAAGGTCTTGCTTACCGAGCCGATCTCGAACAGGGTGTCGGTGGTGACGGGCTGGGCGGTTTGCCGCGAGGCGACGCCATAGTTGAAGTAATGCTGCTTGCCCTCTACCGAGAGCGCCACCGCCATGCCGGCAATCGCCTGCTGCTGCATCAAGGGCCCGATGGCGGCACTGACGGTCGACTCCAGCTGCGCATCGGAGAGGGCGGCAAGGGCAGGGCCTGCGCCGAGCATCAGGGTGACAGCAGCCAGAACCTGGGGCAAGGACCTGCTTTTAGGGTGTTTCATCGGCTGAAGCCTCATCTGTATCGTTGCTGTGATGTCGAAAGAACGCCCCCGGCGGCTGACCGAACTGTTTACCGAAGGCAGCAATGAAGGCCGACAGCGAATCGTAGCCGCAGGCCAGGGCCACATCGGTCACCCGCTCGCCGCGCTCCAGGGGCGGTAGCGCGCTCAACAGTCGCATGCGCTGGCGCCAGAGCCGAAAGCTCAGCCCCGTCTCGCGCTGAAACAACCGGCTCAGCGTTTTCTCCGACACCCCTTCGCGCAGTGCCCAGTCGTTCAGGCCGGTGGGCGCATCCGGCTGTGCCTGAAGGTGGGCGCACAGTGCGCGCAGGCGGCTGTCGTGGGGCATGGGCAGCATCAACTGCTGCTCGCACGCCACGGCCAGTTGGTCGACCAGCACCTGGACCAGACGGCCGTCGGCGCCGCCTGGATCGTAATGCACCGGCAGTTCGCTGAAGGTGCGGATCAGCTCGCGCAACAAGGGATTGATCGCGACGACCCGGCATTGCGCGGGCGACCAGTCGCGCGGCGCGTGCTCCAGGTACAGGCTGCGCAGACAGGTCTCGCCGCTGCAGCTGACCCGATGCGGGACGTGCGCCGGCACCCACACCGCGCGTTGCGGCGGGACGAGGTAGAAGCCATCGTCGGTATGCACTTCAAGCACGCCGCCAATGGCATGGGACAACTGCCCCCAGGGGTGCGCATGGCGGTAGCCCAGGACGATGTTCGGCAACGTCTGGATATGGCCATAGACCGGACGCGGCAGTTGGGTCAGGTGTTCGAGGGCCTGGGGCTCGGGCTGGGTGGGTTGTCCGTTTGGCGACACTGGTGGGGTTCTGGCGTTAGTGAAGAACGTGCAAAGACCTTATCGTCTGCCGCGCCACAATAACAAGTCAGGATTGACCATGAAGTACTTGCGGATGCTGTTCGACAATTTCACCCTGGCCCTGCTCGGGGTGATCCTCATTGCCACCTTGTTGCCGTGCGAGGGTACGGGGGCCGTGCTGTTCGGCGGCTTGACCAACCTGGCCATCGGCCTGTTGTTCTTCCTGCACGGCGCCAAGCTGTCCCGCGAGGCAGTGGCTGCCGGCGCCGGACATTGGCGCCTGCATCTGCTGGTATTTGCCTGCACGTTCGTGATGTTTCCGCTGCTCGGCATGGCGCTCAAACCGCTGGTGCTGCCCCTGGTGGGGGACGAGTTGTACCTGGGCGTACTCTACCTGTGCGCGTTGCCGGCGACGGTGCAGTCGGCCATTGCCTTTACGTCGCTGGCCCGCGGCAACGTGCCGGCGGCCATTTGCAGTGCGGCGGCCTCCAGCCTGATCGGTATCGCACTGACGCCCCTGCTGGTGATGCTGTTGATGGGCGTGGAAGGTGACACCGGCTCGAGCCTGGATGCGGTGTTCAAGATTGTCCTGCAGTTGCTGGTGCCCTTTGTCGCCGGGCAACTGGCACGGCGCTGGATCGGTCAATGGGTGGCACGCAACGCCCGCTGGCTGAAGATCGTCGACCAGGGTTCGATCCTGCTGGTGGTGTATACCGCTTTCAGCGATGCGGTGGTCAGCGGCCTGTGGCAGTCGGTGCCGCCGATGCGCCTGGCCGGCCTGGTGCTGGTCTGCTGCCTGCTGCTGGCGGTGGTGTTGTGGTGCACGGGCGCATTGGGGCGCTGGTTGGGATTCAGTGTCGAAGATCGCATCACCATTCTGTTCGCCGGCTCGAAAAAGAGCATGGCCACCGGCGTGCCGATGGCCCAGGTGCTGTTTGTCGGGGGAGGTATTGGCGCGATGATCCTGCCCTTGATGATCTTCCACCAGATTCAGCTGATGGTGTGTGCGGTCCTGGCCCAGCGCTATGCTGCCCGCAAGGACGAGCCGCGCGCCAGCGAGGCGAATCAGCCTGTGCTGTAGAGTTGCTTCGTGCGGCCAGGCAAAGTGGTAACGATATAGTGTTACATTGTGTCGTTATCCTTTGCCGTGAGCCTGCGTATGCCTCCCAGCCAAACCCGCCTGCAATCGATCGACGCCTTGCGCGGTCTGGTGATGTTGTTCATGTTGCTCGACCACGTGCGCGAGACGTTCTTCCTGCACCGCCAGGTCGGCGATCCAATGGACGCCCTGACCGTCGCCCCCGAGCTGTTCTTCACCCGGTTGCTCAGCGCCCTGTGTGCGCCTGTGTTCATCTTCCTGACAGGCCTGTCGGCCTGGCTCTACAGCCAGAAGCACAGCCGCGCCGACACCTCGCTGTTTTTGCTCAAGCGCGGGGTGTTCCTGGTGCTGCTGGAACTGACCCTGGTCAACCTCGCCTGGAACGGCACCTTGCTGCCGCAGACCCTGTGGCTGCAGGTGATCTGGTGCATCGGTGCGTGCATGATCGTGCTGGCGGTGGCCTTGCACCTGCCGCGGGCGCTGTTGCTGGTGATCGGCGCGGTGATCGTGGGCGGGCACAACCTGCTCGATGCCCTGGTACTGGCTCCGGATTCACCCTGGTTCGCGCCGTGGGCGATCCTGCACCAGCGTGATTTCATCGACCTGGGCATTACCCGTGCGCGTACCACCTACCCGGTGTTGCCGTGGATTGGCGTGATTCTGCTGGGCTGGGGGATAGGCCCCTGGTTCGCGTCCACCCGCGGACCGCGACGGCGCCTTGCGCTGCTGAGCGGGTGGGGGCTTGGCTTGCTGGTGGCGTTCGTTGCCTTGCGCCTGCTCAACGGCTACGGCGAGCGCCCCTGGGTTGCCAGCGGCGACACGCTGCGTACCACCATGAGTTTTCTGAGCGCACGCAAGTATCCGCCTTCGTTGATGTTCCTGCTGCCGACCCTGGGGATGTGCCTGGTGTTGCTGGTGGTGCTCGAGCGCTATCAGGCGCGGCGCTGGGTGCCCTTGCTGGCACTGTTCGGCGCCGCGCCGATGTTTTTCTACCTGTTGCACCTGTACGTACTCAAGGCGCTGTACCTGATGGCGGTGGGCCTGTGGGGGCTGAACCAGGGCCAGCACTTCGGTTTCGAGCAGGTCAGTGGCGTATGGCTGTGCAGCCTGGTGCTGGCGTTGCTGCTGTATGCCCCGACGCGCTGGTTCGCAGCGCTGAAACAGCGACGTCGGGACCTGGCCTGGCTCAAGTACCTCTGAGCCGTTGTCAGTCGTGGCAGCAATGGGCGGTGTCGCTTGCCCCTTCATAGCGGTCATGATGACGGACCCAGTCCATGGTGCCTTCCTCGTTGCGGCCCTTGGGCATCAGGTCGAGGAAGTTGTAGGCGCCCACCAGGATGTCCAGGCCGCGGGCGTAGCTGGAGTAGGTATGGAAAATCGTGCCATCGGCGTCGCGATAGAACACACTCAGGCCCGGCAGTTCGGTTTCGTCGCCCGCGTAGGGTTCGTAGTTGTACTGGCTGTTGCCGTCGTCGCTGACACTGACCCCGAAGGCCTGGTTGAAGGTACTGCCATGGGACGACACCCAGGGGAATTTCCAGCCCATGCGTTGCTTGAACCCCTGGAACTCGGCGAATGGCGCCCGCGACACGGCGACCAGTGACACATCGTGATGGGCCAGGTGCAGGTTGGCGCCGTCGAAGTGATCGGCCAGGAACGAACAGCCGCCGCAGCCTTCGTCCCAGCCGTCAGCGAACATGAAGTGGTACACCAGTAGCTGGCTGCGACCGGCGAACAGATCGGCCAGGCTCAAGCGGCCTTGGGGGCCTTCAAAACTGAAGTCCTGATCGACCCGGACCCAGGGCAGGGCGCGACGCGCCTTGCTCAACTCGTCACGTTGGTGGGTCAGGGCCTTTTCGTGCAGCAACAACTGGCGGCGGGCGGCGAGCCACTCGCTGCGCGAGACCACCTGGGGATTGCGATAGTTGTCCATGGGTACGCTCCGGCGGGGAATGTAAGGATGGTCGTTCGCCGCCAGCGCGAATCGACAGTGCCGGACAAAGGGCTGATGAACGGTGTAGGAGCGGGCTTGCCCCGCGATAGCAATCGTTCAGTCATATTGCATCGCGGGGCAAGCCCGCTCCTACCTGCACCCCATCCGATACCCACCCCCCGCAACGCCCTCATGCAAAGCCGCTTGCAGATGGGCATAAAGCCGATTGGCTTCCTCTGTCTCGATTGACCGCGAACTGTCGCGCAGCACCACGCGAAGCAGCACATTCTCCTGGCCCGGCAACAGCCCCAGGCGTTCGATCGCCTGGTCGGGCAACTCATTCTCAGACCACCGTCCCTTGATCTGCATTTCCGCTGCCCAGCGTTATTTCGTCCGGGCTGTAGCCCAACAAGCGTGTGGGGTTGGGGTGGCTTCCGGCAGGTCTTCTATTTCGAGTGCGAGCTTAAGTCTGTCAGCGGGAATGCAGTTTTTCATAGGCAAGGCGATCCTGTATGCAGCTGTTGAGTGCGCGAGTTCAATCGGTTTGACTTAAGAAGTTATGCGTGTGTTCTCGTGGAGGTAATGGTTGGTGTAAATAGAGAGATTTCGAACGCCATTGACTATAGCTTCAACGCTCAGATGAATGAGGGCATCGAGGGTATTCATGTTGCAATTGGCGACGGCTCTACTGGTTACCACATTGATTTTTTGAGCCCTTCAATAAGGGTATTTTTTGGAGAGGACGGAGCGCATCGATTCGGTGTTCAATGACCACCTTCGTGTTCCGTCAAGGCCGGCCCGAAGTGAGCGCACGCTCGAAACGGTACTCTCCTTTTCTCCCCCTAAAACCCCGTGCGTTTCGCCAAAGCTTGAGTACAATCATCGGCTTTTCTCCGGGCCGACCCAGTGCCCGGTTTCAAGGGTTGTGGAAGGCCTCATGCTGATCGGTAGTTACTCTTCTTCGCTGGTGTTGATTTCCCTGTGCGTGGCCATTCTTGCGTCTTATACCGCGCTCGACCTGACCGGTCGCATCGCCACGGCCAAGGGCCGTGCGGTGTACATGTGGATGACCGGTGGCGCGTTGGCGATGGGGGTGGGGGTATGGTCGATGCACTTCATCGGCATGCTCGCCTTCAGTTTGCCGATCCAGCTGGGCTATGACCTGGCCCTGACCTTGTTGTCGTTGCTGATCGCCGGCCTTTCTTCGGGTTTTGCCTTGTGGCTGGTCAGCCAGCCAAGCCTGCCCTGGATGCAATTGGGGCTGGGCTCGCTGGTGATGGGGGCCGGGATCAGCAGCATGCATTACACCGGTATGGCGGCATTGCAGATGCAGCCTGGGATCGACTACGACCCGCAGTTGTTTGCATTGTCACTGGTCATTGCGGTGGGCGCTTCGGCCGCGGCGTTGTGGATCGCCTTCCGGCTGCGCCAGCAAACCCTCTATGTGCGACAGATCCGGGGCGCTGCCGCGGTGGTCATGGGGGTGGCGATTGTCGGGATGCACTACACCGGCATGGCGGCGGCGAACTTCCCTGAAGGCAGTTTCTGCGGTGCGTTGGGCAATGGCCTGAGCGGTGACGGCCTGGATTACCTGGTGTTGATCACCACTCTGTCGGTACTGGCGGTGGCGCTGCTGACCTCGGTGCTCGATGCGCGCCTGGAGGCGCGTACCGCAGCGCTGGCGCAGTCTTTGACCCTGGCCAACCAGGAGCTCACCCAGCTGGCCCTGCACGACACCCTGACCGGCTTGCCCAATCGCACGCTGCTGGCCGATCGCATCGAGCAGGCGATCAGCAAGGTAACGGAGCAGGGCGGCTGCTTTTCGATGATGTTCATCGACCTGGATGGCTTCAAGCCGGTCAACGATGCCTTCGGGCACCACATGGGCGACCTGCTGCTCAAGGAAGTGGCGTTGCGCTTGCGCGGCCACTTGCACAGCCAGGACACCCTGGCCCGCATCGGTGGCGACGAATTCGTGCTGCTGGTGGAGTTGCAGGAGCCCGACGATGCCGTGGGGGTCGCGGCCAAGCAGGTCAACCTGATTTCCCGTGCGTTTCGCGTGGCCGAGCAGAACCTGCAGATCTCGGCGAGTATCGGCATCGTCCTGTATCCGGGCAACGGCACCGACCAGCACGAGCTGTTGCGCAATGCCGATGCGGCGATGTACCACGCCAAAAGTGCCGGCAAGAATGGCTACAGCTTCTTCGATGTGTCGATGAACAGCAACGCGCGCCTGCAATTGCAATTGCTCCAGGACCTGCGCATGGCGCTGGAGCAGGGGCAGTTCCGCCTTTACTACCAGCCCAAGTTCGATGCCCAGAACTGCCAGCCGATCGGTGCCGAGGCGCTGCTGCGCTGGGAGCATCCCCAGCATGGCTTGCTGTTGCCGGACCGCTTTATCGTCCTGGCCGAGAAGACCGGCCTGATCATCCCCATCGGCGAATGGGTGCTCGATGAAGCGTGTCGGCAGATGCGTGCCTGGATCGACCAGGGGCACGCCGACTGGCGCATGGCGGTCAACCTGTCGGCCATCCAGTTCTGTCATGCCGGGCTGGTAGAGAGTGTGGCGCGGGTGTTGGCCCGGCACCGACTCCCGGCCAACAGCCTGACCCTGGAAATCACCGAGACCACCGCCATGCGCGATGCCGATGCGAGCATGGCGGTGTTGCAGCAGCTGTCGGACATGGGCGTGGATCTGTCGATCGACGATTTTGGCACCGGCTATTCGAGCCTGATGTACCTCAAGCGCTTGCCCGCCAACGAATTGAAGATCGACCGCGGCTTTGTGCGCGATCTTGAGCAGGACAGCGACGATGCCGCGATCGTCTCGGCAATTGTCGCACTGGGGCAGGCGCTGGGCTTGCGGATTGTGGCCGAGGGTGTGGAGACCGACCGTCAGCAGAACTTCCTGACGCGCCTTGGCTGCGATTCACTGCAAGGGTACTTGCTCGGCCAGCCCATGCCGGCCGAGCGTTTTATCGTCGATATCGAGCGTGCGCGCACGGCGATGGCGGTGAATTGAACGTCTAGCCGACCGCGCGCAGGTTACAGGAAGGCTCGAAGGCGTCGAGTTCGGCCTCGACCGCTTCGATGATGCGTTCGACATCGGCAGCCGGCATCACCGTGGCGCAGGGAATGCCGGCGATGGCCAGTAGCGTTTCACCGGTGGCGCGGTCGAACAGGCGGGCAACCATGCTGCGCGGCGCGTCCATGCTGGCCTCGAACCCCAGCGGATGAAAATGCCAGCGCATCACCTGGCAAGCGTTGGGAAACGTAAGTTTGTTCATGCCGGCCTCCTTGTAGGGTGAACAACAGGGTGATCGGGTCGAGGTGGGTGCAGGCCCTGGGACCTTGCGAGAATCCTAAACATAGCACTGCTGGCGGCAGTGTCTGCCCGTGCCGATGACCTTTTTGCGATTCTTTGAACCACGTCTCGGTCGCGGTGCCGCAGGCCTGGATGAACGGCCTGCAACGGCAAACGTTTGCCGGCAAAGATTCCCCGGGTGGGCCTTGGCCGTTCTGCTATTTTTACCGGCAGTCGGCTGGGATGCTTGCCTGGGAAACTTTCAGACAAACGGCCAGAACAACGGCGCGCCAGGTTCAGTCAAGGAGACCCGCCATGCGTTATTCCGCGCTCACCCAACATATCGCCGGTGACGGCGCTGCTGCCTGGAATATTCACTACCGCGCGGTCGAACTGCAAAGCCAGGGGCGCGAGATCTTTCTGCTGTCGATTGGCGATCCGGACTTCGACACCCCGCCACCCATCGTCGAGGCGGCCATCGACAGCCTGCGTGCAGGCCGTACCCATTACGCCGATGTACAGGGCAGTCCGGGCTTGCGCCGGGCTATCGCCGCCCATCAAACCCGCCAGAGCGGCCAGCCGGTCGCTGCGCAGAACGTGGTGGTGCTGGCGGGGGCGCAGTGTGCGTTGTATGGCGTGGCGCAGTGCCTGTTCAATCCGGGCGACGAAGTGATTGTCGCCGAGCCCATGTACGTCACCTACGAAGCGGTGTTCGGCGCCTGTGGCGCCCGGGTGGTGCCGGTGGCGGTCAAGCCGGAGCAGGGCTTTCGCGTCGACCCTGCCGATGTGGCCGCGCGCGTCACGCCGCGCACCCGTGCACTGTTGTTCAACAGCCCGCACAACCCGACGGGTGCCAGCCTGCCCCGGTCCACCTGGGAACGCTTGGCGCGGATCTGCATCGACCACGACCTGTGGCTGATCAGCGATGAGGTATACAGCGAGCTGCTGTTCGAGGGCGAGCACTTCAGCCCGGCCAGCCTGCCCGGCATGGCCGAACGCACGGCGACCATCAACAGTCTTTCCAAGTCCCATGCCATGGCGGGCTGGCGGGTAGGCTGGGTGATCGGTCCCCAGGCGCTGGGCGCGCACCTGAGCAACCTTGCACTGTGCATGCTGTATGGGCTGCCGGACTTCATCCAGGATGCGGCGCAGTTGGCACTGGAGCAGGACCTGCCCCAGGTGCGGCAGATGCGCGATACCTACCGCGAGCGCCGCGACCGGGTGTGTGCGAGCCTGGCCGGTTGCCCCGGGGTGCGGGTCCACACGCCTGACGGCGGCATGTTCGTGATGATCGATATTCGTGAAACGGGGCTGGGCGCCCAGGCGTTCGCCGAGCGCCTGCTGGAGGAACACGGGGTGTCGGTACTGGCGGGCGATGCCTTCGGGCCCAGCGCCGCCGGGCACCTGCGTCTTGGCCTGGTGCTCGACAGCGAGCGCCTGGAGCAGGCCTGCCGGCGCATCGCCGTGTGCGCCATGCAAGTGCTGGAAGGCCAGGCATCAATTGAGCAAGGCGGCCGCCATGTTGATGGTAAAGCCCAGTATTGCGGTGTTGAACACAAAGCCTACCAATGAATGGGCCAGCACCACCCGGCGCATGCTACGCCCGGCAACCCCCACATCCGAGGTCTGCACCGCCACGCTGAGGGTGAAGGAGAAGTAGTGGAAGTCCCAGTAGTCGGGGTGGCGTTCGCCATCGGCGAAGCGCAGCAACGGCGAGGGCGCGGTGGTGGTGTAGAACAGGTGGGCGTAGTGCAGGCTGAAGATGGTGCCGATCAGCAGCCAGGATCCGGCCACGGTGAAACCGGTAAAGGCGTAGTGCGCAAGGTTGGGGCCGTCACTCTGTGCGGCGCCGGCCACCAGTTGCAGGGTCACCGCCGCCAGGCTGGCGATCGCGGCAATGCTGACGGTGAACAGCACCAGGCCCGCGTTCTCGTCCTCGATGCTGGCGACCTTGCGCACCTTGTCGGGGTTGGCGCTCAGGGTCAGCCACAGGATCAGCAGCAGATACAACCAGACCCCGATGTTCCAGCCGATCAGTACGTGTTCGATCCAGTCATTTGCCGGTACCAGCCAGCCGCCCACTACACCGGTGAGGGCGGCGAGACTCAGGCGCGGGTGGCTGCGGGACAGGCGGTGAAAAGCCATGGGGCCTCTGCATAAAGGGGACTCCGGCAACTGTAGCCCATGTGGCCGCGCCGGGGCTCAACCCTGCTGGCCATCCACCCGCGCCGCGCAGAGAATCGGCGCGTAGTGGCGCACGAACAACGCGAACGCCAGCACCCAGCAGAGTGCCGAGAGGCCCAGCCCCCAACTGCTGAAGGGCACCAGGCCGATCCGCAGCAGCGCCGCCAGTTGTACCAGGACAAAGGCGCCGACAATCGCCGCCGGTACCTGCAGGGGCCTGCCGGTGTGGCCGAGGCTCACCCGTGCCATCATGGCCACGATCATCGCGCTCATGGCGCCGACGCTCAGGGCATGGCTGGCCAGGCTCTGGTTCAGGCCCAGCCCCAGGTGCCAGGCCGCCATGCCCAGGCTCGCCAGCAGCAGCCACAGGTACGCCAGGTGCAGCGACCACAGCAGCGGTACCTTGCGCACCCCCGGTGCGTACCAGCGCCTCAGCCGCAGTCCGTGCAAGACGCTGAGCAGCAGGAAGGCGCCGGCCATCGGCAGCGTCGGCACCTGGTTGAAGCCAGCCGCGGTCAGCAGCGCCACGCCCAGGCTGACGACCAGGGTCAGGCGCTCCAGCCAGGGCCTGGCCGCCGGCTGCGTAGCCAGCCCGAGGCCGCGCTGGGTAAAAAAGGGAATGACCCGCCCGCCAAGCACGGTCATCAATGCCCCGATCAGCCACAACCCGGCCAGTGTGCCGCGCCGTTGCAGTGCCTCGTCAGCCTGCAGCAGGCCTGCCAGGGCCAGCCACTGGCAGCCGGCGAGCAGCAGCACCATGACGATGATCGGATAATTGTTGCGCAGTTTGCGGCGGATGATCGGCCGGGCCAGTGTCAGCGCCACCAGCGGCAGGAACATTGCCTGCAGCACGACCAGCGCGGGCAAGGGCAGGGGGCTGAACCAGGCCAGGCGCGCCGCCAGCCAGACCAGCACCAGCGCCAGCAGCGGGCGCCCCTTGAGCCCGGGCAGGCCGCTCCAGTTCTGCACCGCAGTGAGCAGGAAGCCGGCAATGATTGCCGCGCCAAAGCCGAACAGCATCTCGTGCCGGTGCCAGGCCAGCATCCCGCCGCCCGGCGCAAGGCCAATCGCCCCTGTCAGCCAGAGGGCCCAGAGCAGGATCGCCAGCAGCGCGAAGACGCTGCCGGCGAGAAAGAACGGGCGAAAGCCCAGTCGCCAGAGTGGCTGTTGTTCAAGCCAGTGCATGAGGGCACTCCTTGTGCAGTTGATGTTGGGCGACCAGGCGCAATACGTACCCAACCTTGAGCAGGGTCGGCCCGAGGATCACCAGGCTGTGGCCCAGTACCTGGGTGGCAATCGCCAGGCGAGCCTGCCAGCCGTAGGCGAGCAACAGACCAACGGTCAGCAGGGCGAGGCCGGCCAACAGCAGGTAGCTAGACAGCAGCAACAGGCGGCGGGGGTGACTGAACAGGGTGGCCATGATTTTGCCCTCAATCGATTCCGGTAGGACTGATGAGGTAACATCACGAAACGTGCCAGGTATAAACCTGTTGTCTATCAAGGGCCTGGTCATGATGTGGGTCATTTAGACCCTGGTCGATTCAAGTCAAAATGACCTGATGCAGTCATTATGACTTCAGTTTTACAGGATTTCCGGTTTGTCCGATTCACTGCACAACCCCTTGCTGCAATACCTCGCCCGTTTGGCGCCTTCCAGCCAGCTGACCATGAAGTACATCCTCCAGGATGCCGCCGACCGGCTGGGTTTCGAGGATTGCGACATCGTCGAGGTGCCCTGGCACCAGCTTGAACCGGGTCATGTCACGGCACTGGTTGCCGCCTTGCGGTCCGACGGCTATGCCCCCAACACCTCTTCGCTGTACGTCAACGCCGTGCGCGGGGTGATGAACGAGGCCTGGCGCCTGGGCCTGATCGACCAGGAACAGTTGTTGCGCATCCGCACGGTCAAGCCGACCCAGGGCAGCCGCCTGCCCACCGGGCGCAACCTCAAGCGCAGCCTGATCCGCGAACTGATGGATGCCTGCGCCGCCGACCCTCGTCCGCAGGGGTTGCGCGATGCCGCGGTGATCGCCTTGCTGTATGGCACCGGCATGCGCAAATCCGAGTCGGTCAACCTGAGCCTCGCCCAGGTCGATTTCCACGAGCGTAGCCTGCAGGTCCTCGGCAAGGGCAACAAGCAACTGATCAAGTACGCGCCCACCTGGGCGTTCGACAAGCTCAACGCCTGGCTGGCCTTTCGCCGCGAGCACCTGCCAGAGGGCCAGGCTGACGACGATTTCCTCTTCAATCGCATCCGCCGTGGCAGCCACATCACCCGCGAGCGCATCACCAAGCATGCGATCTACTACATTGCCCGCCAGCGCGGCACCCAGGTGGGGGTCAAGATCATGCCGCACGATTTTCGCCGCTCGTTCATCACCCGGGTGATCGAGGAGCACGACCTGTCGATCGCACAAAAGCTGGCCCACCACACCAATATCCAGACTACCGCCAACTACGACATGCGCGATGACAACGAGCGCCGGCGTGCCGTCGACCGCTACGACTACTAGCGCATCTGCACGCCATGTTGGGCCCGCCAGGTGGCCGGCGGCATGCCGAACTGGGCGATGAACCAGCGGGTGAAGGAGCTGGGCATCGAGTACCCCAGCATGTCGGCTATGCGCCCCAGTGAATAGTTGGGGTTTTCCAGGTAGCGGATCACCAGGTCGCGGCGCACGCCATTGATCAGGTCGCTGAACGTGACGCCGATTTCCTCCAGGCGCCGTTGCAGGGTGCGCACGTTCATGCCCTGGGTCTGCGCCACCTGTTCGATGGTGGCGCGGCCCATGGGCAGCAGCAGGTAGATCGTCTTGCGCATTTCCAGTTCCAGCGACAGCTTGCCGCCTGCCTGCAAGGTATCCAGGTAGCGCTGCGCCAGTCGTGCCATGGCCTCGTTGGCCAGCGGGTTGGCGGTGTCCAGGTCGGCCGCCGGGCAGACGATGCCGTTGAACTCGCTGCCAAACACCAGCTTGCAACCGAAGATGCGTCGGTGGATCGACAGGTCGGCGGGGGCGGCGTGGGTGAAGTTGGCGCTGATCGGGTGCCAGTGAGCGCCCAGCAGCGCGGCGCACAGGCGCAGCATCACACCGATGGCCAGCTCGATGGACTGGCGTCCCCGGTGGGGCAGGTCGCTGACCACTTCTTCGCGAATGATCACGGTCTTGCCGGCTTCTTCTATATGAATGGCCAGGGCGTCATTGAGCAAATGACGGTACTGCACGATCACTTGGAGGGCATCGCGCAGGGTACGCTGGTGGCTGAGCAGCAGGCTTATTTCGCCGAAATCCGACAACTGACGCAGCTCGGCCATGCGCAGGCCGAAGGTTTCACAGCCACTGGCCTGGGCAGACTCTTCCAGCAGGGTGATGACACTGGCAACGGGCAGGCGCTGGTTGGGGTCGTCGAGCAGCGCGGCGCTCAGGCCCACCTGGGCCAGCAAGGCATGGGGATTGAGCCCCAGGTGGCGGGATACTTCCAGGTAGTTGGTCAAGCTTGCAGCACGTACGAGGGCGGTCATTTTATTGTTTTCCACGCATTCTCATCAGGCGACCCGCTTCTGTGGCGGGTCGCTTCTTATAGCCTGTGTGTCGTCAAATGAGAAGCCGTTTTCTGCCCGGCGGTGTGACGCAAATGGCCGGTGTACTGGCGGTTCGGTCGCCTGCCTTCGCGTTTGTCATCAAATGAAAAGTCACTGACGCTCAATGTAAAGCGCCTGCGAGGAGGGGTGATTACTGTGGCTCCAGAAACGCTCGCCAACACTCGCGAGCGGACTGTCTTGAGCAAGGTGCCGACGTGGAAAAACTGCATACCGCCGCTACTGTCCTGATCGTTCCCGGCCTGCGTGATCATGTGGCCGAGCATTGGCAGACCTTGCTCCAGGCCCGCCTGGCCAAGGTGCGTTCGGTGCCGCCGCTGCAGGTCGACGGGCTCGATTGCAACGCCCGGGTCGAGGCGATCCAGCGTGAGCTCGAGCAGATCGACGGCGATGTGCTGCTGGTGGCGCACAGCGCCGGTGTGCTGATGGTCGCCCACTGGGCGGCACGCTATCAGCGGCCGATCAAGGGCGCGCTGCTGGCGGCGCCCCCGGACCTGGCGGCGCACTGGCCTGCCAACTACCCAAGCCCCGACACCCTGCGCAGTCATGGCTGGAGCCCGCTGCCGAGCGCGCGACTGCCATTTCCGAGCATCGTCGCGGCCAGCAGCAACGATCACCTGGCCAGCCTCGAAGCCGCCAGCGCCATGGCCCGCGGCTGGGGCAGCCAGTTGCTCGAGCTGGGCGCGGTCGGTCACCTCAACCCCGCGTCGGGGTTCGGTCCCTGGCCCAAGGCCGAAGCCCTGATTCACATGCTGGACCGCTGAGTCCGGCGCACCGCACGGATGCTCGACCAACACCCGCACATGACGGGTGAAGAAAAAAACAATAACAATAAGTGGAGTCATCGCAATGCCAAAACATCGCACTCACCGTGCTGTGAACCCACAGCGCTGCCTGCTGGCCTGCGCCATCAGCCTGCTCGCACTGCCTGGTGCCCAGGCATTCGAAGTCGATACCGGCAGTGAAGACTGGGCCGTGCGTCTGGACAACACCGTCAAGTACAACTACGGCGTACGCACCGAAAGCGCCGACAAGCGCATGCTCGCCACCCCGAACAACAACGATGGCGACTACAACTTCCGCAAGGCCGGCACCACGGTGACCAACCGGGTCGACCTGCTGACCGAGCTGGACGTGATCTACCAGGGCAACATGGGGTTTCGCGTCAGTGCCGCCAGCTGGTACGACAAGGCCTACGACAACACCGGTTCCAATTCCAACCCCTTCGTCAACGGCAATGGCGACACTTCCGGCATCAACCCGAGCCTCAATGGCCTGCCAGGTACCGGTACGCCACTGGGCAGCCCGCACCTGAGCAACTACGCCCAGCGCTACTACAGCGGCCCATCCGGCGAAGTGCTCGATGCCTTCGTGTTCATGCGCACCGACATCGGCGAAAACTCGCAACTGAGCGGCAAGCTGGGCCAGCACAACCTGTTCTGGGGCGAAACATTGCTCAACCCGGTCCACTCGCTGAGCTACGGCCAGTCGGGCCTGGACCTGGCAAAGCTCGCGGCATCGCCCGGCACCGAAGCCAAGGAGCTGTTCGTGCCGCGCAATCAGCTGTCGACCTCGTTGCTGGTGAACCCGGAATTGACCATCGGCGCGCAGTACTTCCTCGACTGGAATGCCGCCCGCTTGCCTGAAGCGGGTACCTTTTATGGCGGTTCGGACCTGGTGGGCGAGGGCGCCCAGAGCTTTCTGCTCGGCCATACCGGCACACCGGGGCTGATCCCGGTGCAAGGCGCGCTGACCAGCATCCGCCGTGGCCACGACCTGACCCCGGACAAACGCGGCGATTGGGGTGTCATGGCCAAGTGGTCGCCGGAGTGGCTGGGCGGCACCCTGGGCTTCTACTACCGCAAAACCTCCGAGATCCTGCCGCAGGCCTGGCTCGATACCCGCGGCCTGACCGTCGCCCGTGGGCCGTTCGGCAACCCGCCGGCGAGTTTCCAGGGGGCGGTGGGCAACCTCTACAACTCGCTGCAAACCCCAACCTATCAGTTCGCGTATGCCGACAACATCGACGTTTATGGCCTGAGCCTGTCCAAGGACGTGGCCGGCATCAGCGTTGGCAGTGACCTGAACATCCGTCACAACATGCCACTGGCGAGCATTCCGGCGCTTGTCAGCGCACCCGGTAGCGGCGGCCTGGGCGGCGGTTTTGGCCTGCTGCCACCGCGCCTGCCCAGCAGCGGCGTGGTCTACGACGTGCCCGAGGATGGCGACGGCATGAGCGCCACCGGCCAGACCCTGCACTGGACCCTCAACGGCCTGATGACCCTCGGCGATACACCGCTGTTCGACAGCGCCACGCTGCTGGGCGAGTTGTTCTACAGCAACCTGCTCAAGCTCGATGGCCACAACGAGGCCCTCTACAAGGGCAAGAGCAGCTACCGCGGCATCGACAAGCCCACCCGTGACAACTGGGGCATCGCCGTCAACTTCACCCCGACCTGGTACCAGGTGGTGCCCGGTGTCGACCTGAGCATGCCGTTGTCGATCAACATGGGGCTCGACGGTGTCTCGCCCGTGCAGGGCGGTGGCGCCGAAGACACCGGCAACTACGCCGTGGGCGTCAGCGCTGCGGTGTACAACCAGTATTTCGTCGACCTCAAGTATGTCGACGGCTTTGGCAAATCCCAGTCGTGCAATAACGGCCAGACCGATGGCACGACCCCCAATGCCCTGGACGGCGAGCAGGACTACACCTGCTACGGCGGCGGGTACGCCTCGTTCTCCGGCGGTGCAGCCACCACCGAGGACCGTGGCGCGCTCTACCTGACCCTCAAGACCACCTTCTGAGTCCGTCTTCCACAGACCAAACAGGAAAACAACAATCATGAACTACGTGCACACACTGTTGGCCACGTGCCTGTCGCTGGCTGCCCTCAATACCGCCCAGGCGGCCGTCTCCACCGAACAGGCCGCGCGCCTGGGCACCAGCCTGACCGCCATCGGCGCCGAAAAGGCCGCTAACGCCGACGGCTCGATCCCCGCCTACCAGGGCGGGCTGGTCACCCCACCTGCCAGCTACAAAAGCGGCGAAAGCATGCGCCCCGACCCCTTTGCCGGCGAAAAGCCGTTGCTGGTCATCGACGCCAAGAATGCCGACCAATACAAGGGTCAACTGACCGCGACCACCCTAGAGCTGCTCAAGCGCTACCCGAGCTTTCGAGTGGACGTCTACCCGACCCACCGCACCGTCGCCTTGCCGCAACCGGTGCTCGACAACACCCGCAAGAACGCCGTGGGCGCACGCAGCCAAGAAGGCGGCACGGCCGTCGACAACGTATTGCCGGGCATTCCGTTCCCGATTCCGCAGACTGGTGCCGAGGCCATGTGGAACTTCCTCCTGCGCTACCAGGGCGTGAGCATGACCGCCAAGTACGACTCCTGGAACGTCGACGCCAGCGGCCGGCCGACCCTGTCTACCACTGGCCAGGCCAACATCAGCTACCCGATCTACGAGGACATGAACAAGCTGATCGGCGCCAAGGACACCTACTACCAGATGAAACTGAGCTACACCGGGCCAGCCCGTCGTGCCGGCGAAGCGATGATGCTGCGCGATGCCGCCAACCCGCTGGTGCAGCCGCGCAGCGCCTGGCAGTACCTGCCGGGCCAGCGCCGGGTCAAGCTCGCGCCCAACCTTGCCTACGACACCCCCAACCCCGGCACCTCGGGCTCCGGCACCTACGATGACGTATTCGTCTTCAACGGCGCCCTGGACCGCTACGACTGGACCCTGGTGGGCAAGCAGGAAATGTACGTGCCGTACAACACCTACCAGCTCACCTACCACACCGACATCAAGCAGCTGACCACCCCCAACCACCTGGCGCCGCAGTTCGTGCGCTGGGAAAAACACCGGGTCTGGGTAGTGGAAGGCAAGCTCAAGGACGGCGCCCGCCACATCTACCACAAGCGCCGCTTCTACCTAGACGAAGACAGCTGGATCGCCCTGGCTTCCGATCAATACGACGCCCGCGACCAGCTGTACCGCGGCTCGTTCGCCTTCCTCAGCCAGAGCTACGACAAGCAGACCCCGGATGCCACGCCGTTCATGATCTACGACCTGATCGGCGGCACCTACAACCTCAATGGGGTGGTCGGCGCCTATGGCGGCATTCGCTACATCGAGCCGCTGTCGCGCACCCAGTGGTCGCCCGAGTCGCTGGCCGGTGCGGGCATCCGTTAAGCCTGCATGCACGGCCCGGCATTGCGTCGCGATGCCGGGCCCCTGGTTGAGCTATCCGGAGGATCGGGTATGAACTGCTTCAAGCGATGGACGGCGCTGATGGTGGCGTTGCTTGCCTTGCAAGGCACGGCACAGGCAAGCGCCTATGTGGATGTGCTGGACTTGCCCGCCATGCCCAGTGCGCTGGCGCCGAACAGCGCGCTGCGTGATATCGCCAGGGCCGGCGCGCGTCTGGTCGCCGTGGGCCCGCGCGGGCACATTCTGTATTCCGACGACCTCGGTAGCCACTGGCAGCAGGCACGGGTACCGGTCAGTGCCGACCTCAACGCGGTCAGCTTCCCCACCCCGCAGCTGGGCTGGGCGGTGGGCAATGACGGCGTGATCCTGCACAGCCGCGATGGCGGCCTGACGTGGGAAAAACAACTGGACGGTCGCGTGCTCGGCGACCAGGTGCTGGCCTGGTACCGCACCCAGGCCCAGGCGAATCCGAATGATGAGCGCTGGGCCGCGTGGGTGGGCGAGGGCGAGCGGCTGGTGGCCGAAGGCGCCGACAAACCGCTGCTCGACGTGTGGTTCAGCGACGCCGGGCACGGTTTTGCCGTGGGCGTCTTCAACCTGCTGCTGTACACCGCCGATGGCGGCCGCCACTGGACGCCGTGGCTCGAGCGCACCGACAACCCCCAGGCCTTGCACCTGACCAGCCTGGCCCCGGTGGGCGATGCGCTGTACATCACCGGCGAGCAAGGCCTGCTGCTCAAGCTCGGCGACGACGGCCAGCATTTCACCCGCCTGGACACGCCCTACGCCGGCACCTACTTCGGTGCCATCGGCAAGCCGGGCGTATTGCTGGCCTACGGCCTGCGTGGTCATGTGTACCGCAGCCTCGATGCGGGCCAGCACTGGCAGCCGGTCCCCACCCACCTGGCCACCAGTGTCACCGCGGCCAGTGTGGACAGCCGCGGGCAATTCTGGCTGTCGAGCCAGGCCGGCGACCTGCTGGTCAGTCGCGATGATGGCGCCAGTTTCCAGCGGGTCGAGCAAGCGTCCCGCGCCCCGGTCAGCGCAACGCTATTCGATAGCGCCGCCGACCTGGTGCTGGTGGGCGACCGGGGTGTGCGCACCCAGGCCCTCGAACAACCGCAGCAGCCATAACAAGAGAACAACCTGATGGCCAACATCCAACAAGACACCCTGCCGGTGATACGCAACCTCGGCGACTTCGACGCACGCTCCGGCAACCTGCTCGAACGCCTGGTGTTCAACCATCGGCTGCCGTTCGTGGTGTGCATGCTGCTGGTTACCCTGGTGCTGGGCTTCATGGCCCTGACCCGCCTGGAGTTGCGCCCAAGCTTCGAGAAGATGATTCCCCAGAGCCATCCCTACATTCAGAACTACCTGCAAAACCGCGAGTCGCTGCGTGGCCTGGGCAACTCGCTGCGCATCGTCGTGGAGAACACCCGGGGCGACATCTTCGACCCGGCCTACCTGCAGACCCTGCGCCATATCAACGACGAGCTGTTCCTGGCCCAGGGTGTGGACCGTGCCTGGATGAAGTCGCTGTGGAGCCCGGCGGTACGCTGGACCGAAGTCACCGAAGAGGGCTTCCAGGGCGGGCCGGTGATGCCCGACAGCTACCAGGGCTCGGCCGAGGATATCCAGCAACTGCGCCAGAACATCGAGCGCGCCAACATCGTCGGCAGCCTGGTGGCCCGCGACTTCAGGTCGAGCATGCTGGTCGTGCCGTTGCTCGACCAGGACTCCGCCACCGGCCGGGGCATCGACTACCACGACTTCTCCACAAAGCTTGAACAGCTGCGCAGCCAGTACGAAGCCATCGGCAGCGAAAACGGCGGGCAGGGCCACTACAAGATCCACGTCATCGGCTTTGCCAAGCTGATGGGCGACCTGATCGACGGGCTGATCCAGGTGATGCTGTTCTTCGCCCTGGCGGTGGTCACCACCCTGGTGATCATCTACCTCTATACCCGCTGCGTGCGCAGCACCCTGCTGGTGGTGGTGTGTTCGCTGACCGCAGTGGTGTGGCAGCTGGGGATTGTCGCCTGGCTGGGTTATGCCATCGATCCGTACTCGATCCTGGTGCCGTTCCTGATCTTTGCCATTGGCGTGTCCCACGCCGCGCAGAAAATGAACGGCATCATGCAGGACATCGGCCGCGGCACCCACCGCCAGATCGCCGCGCGCTATACCTTCCGCCGCCTGTTCGTGGCCGGGGTCACGGCGCTGCTGGCCGACGCCGTGGGCTTCGCCGTGTTGATGCTGATCGACATCCCGGTGATCCAGGACCTGGCGATCACCGCGAGCATCGGCGTGGCGGTGCTGATCTTCACTTCGCTGCTGCTGATGCCGGTTGCGCTGTCGTACATCGGTGTCGGTCGCAAGGCGGCCGAGCGTGCGCTGCGGATCGACTCGCGGGCAGCCGAGCACCGTGGCTTCGGCAAGCTCTGGGACCTGCTCGACCGCTTCACCACGCGCAAGTGGGCCACGGCCGCCGTGGCGATTGCCGCGCTGATGGGGGCAGGAGGCTTCTGGGTCAGCTTGCAGCTGAAGATCGGCGACCTCGACAGCGGTGCCCCGGAGCTGCATGCCGACTCGCGCTACAACCGCGACAACGCCTACATCACCGGGCACTACGCGCTGTCCAGCGACACCTTCGCGGTGATGATCAAGACCGCCCCCGAAGGCTGCCTGCGCTACCAGACCCTGGTGCTGGCCGACCGCCTGGCCTGGGAGCTGCAACAGTATCCGGGGGTGCAGACCACCTTGTCGCTGACCAACGCAGTACGCCAGATCACCGCCGGCACCTACGAGGGCAACCCCAAGCTCAACAGCATCCAGCGCAACCAGGACGTACTCAACTACGCGGCGCAGCAGGCTTCGGTCAATGCCCCTGAGCTGTTCAACAACGATTGCTCGCTGATGCCGGTGATCGCCTACCTCAAGGACCACAAGGCCGACACGCTCAATGAAGTGGTCGCCATTGCCGAGCGCTTCGCCCAGGCCAACAGCAGCGACGACCGCCAGTTCCTGCTGGCTGCGGGCAGCGCCGGAATCGAGGCGGCCACCAACATCGTGGTGCACGAGGCCAACCGCACCATGCTGTTGCTGGTGTACCTGGCGGTGACCGTGTTCTGCCTGATTACCTTCCGCAGCTGGCGCGCCACCCTGGTGGCCGTCTTGCCGCTGATGCTCACGTCAGTGTTGTGCGAGGCACTGATGGTGATGATGGGCATTGGCGTCAAGGTCGCCACCTTGCCGGTGATCGCCCTGGGGGTGGGCATCGGCGTGGACTACGCGCTGTACCTGCTCAGTGTGCAGCTGCACTACCAGCGCAAGGGCATGTCGCTGTCCCAGGCCTATGAAAACGCCGTGGCCTTCACCGGCCGGGTGGTGGGCCTGGTCGGCGTCACCCTGGCGGCAGGCGTGGTGGGTTGGGCCTGGTCGCCGATCAAGTTCCAGGCCGACATGGGCATCCTGCTGACCTTCATGTTCCTGTGGAACATGCTCGGCGCGCTGATCCTGATCCCGGCACTGTCGTACTTCCTGCTGCCCGACAAGAAGGTGCGGGCCACTGCACCCAGCCCGGCACCTGCCCAGGGGCAGCCTCTTAAAACCCAAGCAGTCGAGTGTTCGCAACATGTCTGATTACCGTCCACCTTTGCGCGACATGGAATTTCTGTTCAACGACGTCTTCGACATCCCGGCCCAGTGGGCGCGGATGCCGGCCCTGGCCGACCAGGTGGACGCCGACACCGCCAGGGCCGTTCTCGAACAGGCCGGCAAGGTCATTGCCCAGGTGGTGGCGCCGCTCAACCGCAGCGGCGACGAACAGGGCTGCCGCTTCGACGCGGGGCGGGTGTTCACCCCCGACGGCTTTGCCCAGGCCTACCGCACCTACGCCGCCGATGGCTGGGTGGGCGTGGCTGGCGCGCCGGAGTTCGGCGGCATGGGCATGCCCAAGGTGATCGGTGCCCAGGTCGAAGAGATGCTCAATGCCGCCAACCTGTCGTTTGCCCTGTACCCGATGCTCACCGCCGGTGCCTGCCTGTCGTTGCTCAACCATGCCAGCGAAGCCCTCAGGGCCCGCTACCTGCCGCCCATGTACGAAGGGCGCTGGACCGGCTCGATGTGCCTGACCGAGCCCCATGCCGGTACCGACCTGGGGCTGATCCGCACCCGCGCCGAGCCCCAGGCCGACGGCAGCTACCGGGTCAGCGGGACAAAGATCTTCATCACCGGCGGCGAGCAGGACTTGAGCGAGAACATCATCCACCTGGTGCTGGCCAAGTTGCCCGACGCGCCTGCCGGGGCCAAGGGGATCTCGCTGTTCCTGGTACCCAAGGTCATGGTCGGCGACGACGGTGCGCTGGGCGAGGCCAACGCGGTGAGCTGCGGCTCCATCGAGCACAAGATGGGCATCAAGGCCTCGGCCACCTGTGTGATGAATTTCGACGGCGCCACCGGCTACCTGGTCGGCGAGCCGAACAAGGGCCTGAACGCCATGTTCACCATGATGAACTACGAGCGCCTGGGTGTCGGCATCCAGGGCCTGGCCCTGGGTGAGCGCTCTTACCAGAACGCCATCGAGTACGCCCGCGAGCGCCAGCAAAGCCGCGCGCCCAACGGGCCGGTGGCGCCCGAACAGGCGGCCGACCCCATCGTCGTGCACCCGGACGTGCGTCGCATGCTGCTGACCATGAAGGCGCTGAACGAAGGGGGCCGGGCGTTTTCCACCTATGTGGCCCAGCAGCTGGACCTGGCCAAGTACAGCCAGGATGCCGCGACGCGTAGCCAGGCCCAGGCCCAGGTGGCGTTGCTGACTCCAGTGGCCAAGGCCTTCCTGACCGACATGGGCCTGGAAACCACCGTGCACGGCCAGCAGGTGTTCGGCGGCCACGGTTATATCCGCGAATGGGGTCAGGAGCAGTTGATCCGCGACTGTCGCATCACCCAGATCTATGAAGGCACCAACGGCATCCAGGCCCTCGACCTGATGGGGCGCAAGCTGGTTGCCGACGGCGGTCGCACCTATGCGCTGCTGTCCGAGCAGATCAAGGCTTACGCCAGCGGCCTGCCGCCTTCGCGTGCAGCGTTCAGCGCACCGCTGCTGGCCGCCGTGGCCAACCTGGATGAACTGACTGCCTGGGTGCTCGACCGCGCCGAGGGTGACCCGAGGGAAGTCGGCGCGGCGGCGGTGGAGTACCTGCATGTGCTGGGCTACACGCTCTACGCCTGGTTCTGGGCGCAGATGGCCGACGTGGCCATGGCCAAGCAGGCGCAGGACGCCTTCTACCAGAGCAAGCTGGGCACCGCGCATTTCTACTTCGCCCGCCTGCTGCCGCGCATTCATTCCCTGAGCGCCAGCGTCAAGGCCGGCAGCCAGAGCCTGTACCTGCTCGACGCCGAGCAACTGTGAAGGATCCGCACATGATCACCACCCGTGTCATACCTCCGGCCCCCGGGGCCTACAGCTACCCGCTGCTGATCAAGCGCCTGCTGCTGTCGGGCGTGCGCTATCAGCCCGGCCAGGAAATCGTCTACGCCGACAAGCTGCGCTACACCTACACCACCCTGAATGAACGCATCCAGCGCCTGGCCAATGTACTGGTCCAGGCCGGGGTCAAGCCCGGAGACACCGTGGCCTTGCTCGATTGGGACAGCCACCGCGCTCTGGAATGCTTCTTTGCCGTGCCGATGCTTGGCGCGGTGCTGCACACGGTGAATGTGCGGCTGTCGGCCGAGCAGGTCCGCTACACCATGAACCACGCCGAAGACCGGCTGGTGCTGGTGCATGACGACTTCCTGCCATTGATGGAACAGATCGGCGATGAGTTGACTACCGTCGAGCGCTTTGTCCGCTTGAGCGACGGTGGTAACTGCGCCACCAGCCTGCCGCTGGTGGGGGAGTACGAGGCCTTGCTGGCCGGGGCGAGCACCGAGTACGCGTTCCCGGACTTTGACGAGAACTCCCTGGCCACGCTGTTCTACACCACCGGCACCACCGGCAACCCGAAGGGCGTGTACTTCACCCATCGTCAGCTGGTGTTGCACACCCTCAACGAGCTGGGCACCTTCGCTGCCTGCGGGGCGGAGCCCTTGCTGCGCTCGGGCGACGTGTACATGCCGATCACCCCGATGTTCCACGTGCATGCCTGGGGCGTGCCTTACGTTGCCACGGCGCTGGGCATCAAGCAGGTGTACCCCGGTCGCTACGAGCCCAACCAGCTGGTGCGGCTGTTCCGTGAAGAGCAGGTGACCTTCTCCCACTGCGTGCCGACGTTGCTGCAGATGATGCTCGACTGCGACGAAGGCCGGCGTACCGACCTGGTCGGCTGGAAAATGCTGCTCGGCGGCAGTGCCCTGACCCAGGGACTGGCTGCCCGGGCCAGCGCCCGGGGTATCCGGGTTCACTGCGGCTACGGGATGTCCGAGAGCTGCCCGCTGCTGAGCCTGACCTGCCTGAGCGCCGAAGACCTGGCATTGTCCATGGACCAGCAACTGCCGCTGCGCATCAACGCCGGCGTACCGGTGCCCCTGGTCGACCTGCGCATCGTCGACGGCCAGGGCAACGACGTGGCCCATGACGGAGAAAGCCTGGGCGAAATCGTCGTACGGGCGCCCTGGCTGACCCAGGGTTACCTGAATGCGCCGGAGCAGGGGGCCGAGCTGTGGACGGGAGGCTGGATGCATACCGGCGACATGGCCTGCATCAACGCGCGCGGGGTGGTACAGATTCGTGACCGGATCAAGGACGTGATCAAGACCGGTGGCGAGTGGATCAGTTCGGTGGAGCTGGAGAGCCTGATCAGCCAGCACAGCGATGTCGACGCCGTTGCTGTCGTGGGCATTGCCGACGCCCAATGGGGTGAGCAACCCTTGGCCCTGGTGGTGTGTGTGGCGGGCCGGCAGATGGACCAACCGGGCCTTGCGCGTCACCTGCAGCAGTTCGTCGACAGTGGCCGGTTGAACAAATGGGCGATACCACGGCAGGTACGTTTTGTGAGCGAGATTCCCAAGACCAGTGTTGGCAAGATCAACAAGAAACTGATCCGGGAGTGGTCGCTGGATGGGAGCGGGCTTGCCAGCGATGAGGCCAGTGCGGCTTGCCTGGCAGGTGGTGTCTGAATCGCGGGGCAAGCCTGCTCCTACCGGTGTCAGTGTTGGAGTGGGCGTGCCCCGCGAAGATGCCTAGAGCGTACGCGCCGTCAGCCCCGCCCAGAACCCCTCGCTGCCCGCGGCGATCGCCGCCTGGCCCAGTACCTGGGCCCAGTGTGCATCGCTGCCGAACTCATCGCGCCACGACCACAGGCGCCGCGTCGCGAAGTGCAGGCGGTGTTCCTGGGTAAAGCCGATGGCACCGTGGACCTGGTGGGCCACCGAGGTCGCGAGGCTGGCGGCCTCGCCGGCACATACCTTGGCCACGGCAACATCGAACCCCAGGCTGCTGGTGCTGCCAGGCTCGGCCTGCATCACCTGGCTTGCCGTGTACAAGGCCACTTCGGTCGCGGTACGGGCCGCGCTGATGGCGCCGGCCAGGTGGGCCAATTGCTGCTGGATGGCCTGGAAGGCGCCAATCGGCTTGCCAAACTGCACTCGTTCGTTGGCGTAGGCCACCGCCTGGTCCAGGCACGACTCCAGCGCGCCCACCAGCATGCAGGCCCGCACCAGGGCACCGAACACCCACACCGGCTGCTTGATGTCAGCCAGTTGCAAGGTGCCCATGGCATCCACGGGCGCTGCGACGAACTGCAGCCCATCGCGCTCTTCGCCGGCAAAATTGCTGCCCGCTTCGACGCTGACCTGCGCCTGGCGCAGATCGACCAGGGCGACACGACCGCTGTCGTCGGCCACCGCCGCCCAACGGCAACTGCGCGCCCAGGGAACGTTGACGCAGCGGCCGTTGAGGACACCGCTCGCGGTCAGTTCCAGCCCGCCCGGGCCGCCGGCCTGCAGCACCGTCAGCGCACCCTCGGGTACTTCCAGACCGGCCCGCGACAACAACAGGCCGGCCAGCAGGGTTTCGCCCAGCGGCACCGGCGCCTGCCAGTAGCCCACGCCACGCAGTACCGGGCTGACATCCAGCCAGGTGGCGGCGTTGTCGTCGGACACCGGTGCCACCAGGGCCTGGGGCAAGCCGTGATCGAGCAACTGCTGCCACAGCCCATCGGCCGGATGACCGGCGTCGAAATGGCTCAGCACCTGGGGTGTGACCTGGTCGGTGAACAGGCGCTCGACGCTGTCGGCGATCAGTCGTTGCATTTGCGAAGGCGCACCGTCGTGCCCCTCGTTGTGAGTGAGTGCCTGGTTCATCGCAGTCCTAATCCTCTGGCAATGATTCCCCGAAGAATTTCGCGGGTACCGCCGCGCAGTGAAAACGACGGGGCGGTCTGGGTCAGGTAGCGCATTACCTGGTCGAGTCGGGAGCCGGGCTTGCGCGTATCGCCAAACAGCTCATGGGCAAGGTCGGGCATGGCTTGTTCGAGCAGGGCGCCCTGGTCCTTGACCAGCGCTGCCGGGGTGGCCGGGTTTTCGCCCCGGGCGAGCATCCCGGCAACCCCCAGCGACATCTGCCGCAAGGCCGCGTAACGCGCCGCCACGCGGCCCAGGCTCACGGCGTGGCGCGGGTTGCCGGCATCGGCGGTGTCGAGCATTTCCAGGTAGAGTTGGGTGCAGCTCAGGTAGCGCTCCGGGCCGCTGCGTTCGAGGGAGAGCTCGGCGCCCACCTGCTTCCAGCCATCGCCCGGCTGGCCGATGACAAAATCGTCGGCAACGAAGACATCCTCCAGGAAAACCTCGTTGAAATCGTGCTCGCCCAGCATGTTGTGGATCGGCCGCACCGTGACCCCGGGCGCTTTCATGTCGATCAGCAACTGCGACAGGCCGCCGTGGCGATTGCCTGCCTCCTTGGGGCCCGTGCGCAACAGGGTGACCATGTAGTCGCAGCGCTGGGCGCCGGTGGTCCACACCTTGCTGCCATTGACGATCCAGCCGCCATCGGTCTTCACCGCGCGGGTACGCACCGAGGCAAGGTCGGAGCCAACGTCCGGCTCGCTCATGCCGATGCAAAAAAACAGCTCGCCACGGGCAATCGCCGGCAGCAGGCGGGGGGCGAGCACTTCAGGGGAAAACTTCATCAGCAGCGGGCCGGACTGGCGTTCGCCAATCCAGTGTGCATTCACCGGCGCCCCGGCGGCCAGCAGCTCTTCGAGCACCACGTAGCGCTCCAGCGCACTGCGTTCATGGCCGCCATAGCGCTTGGGCCAGGTCATGCCCAGCCAGCCACGTTCGCCGAGCTGGCGGCTGAAGGCGCTGTCGGCGCCGTTCCAGTTCTTCGCCCGCTCGGCGGCGGGGAGGTCTTTGAGGGCCTGGGCGAGAAAGCTGCGTACCTCGACGCGCAAGGCCTCGGCCTTGGCGTCCAGGTGACAGGGTCGAATATCGAGTGCCTGCATAGCGATGTGCTCATGTAATTGAAGGGGCAGGGGCTCTTGTTTTTTAACTTGCTGAACGCCCAACAAGTAAATACGCTAGCAGCAACCGTAGTCGTGAAGCAATAGCCGTCTACCCACACCCCGAGACCTTTTGGAGCCTGCATGTCGATCCCTAGCGCGTTTACCCCAGGCCGCGGCCTGACCCTGGAACTTCAGGGGCACGTCGCCACCTTGAGCTTCAGCCGCCCGCCGCTGAATTTTTTCGATGCCGAACTGATCAAGGACCTGGCCGACACCCTCGACTACCTCGATCAGTTGCCCGACTGCCGGGTGACGGTGCTGGTGGCCGAAGGCAAGGTGTTCTGTGCCGGGGCCGATTTCTCCGGGGCCGACCAACGCGACCCGCAGTACCCGCGGCGGGTCTACAAGTCGGCGGTGCGCCTGTTTCGTACCCGCAAGCCGCTGATCTGCGTGGTGGAGGGGGCAGCGATCGGTGGTGGCCTGGGCCTGGCGCTGGTCGCCGACTTTCGGGTCACCAGCGAAAAAGCGCGCTTCTCGGCCAACTTCAATCGCCTGGGGATTCATCAAGGCTTCGGCATTTCGGTTACCATGCCGCGCCTGGTCGGGCCGCAGGTGGCGGCCTTGCTGATTGCCACAGGTCGGCGAATCGACGGCCGCGAGGCGGTGCGTATCGGTCTTGCCGATGTGCTGGCCGAACCCGGCCAGGAGCGTCAGGCCGCCCGTGCCCTGGCCGAGGAAATCGCTGCCAGTGCACCCCGTGCGGTGGTGTCCAGCCGCGAGACCCTGCGCATGGGCCTGGCCGATGCGGTGGATGCGGTCATCGACCGCGAAGCCAGCGAGCAGGAGTGGCAGATTGTCAGCGCCGACTTTGCCGAAGGCACGCGTGCCATGGCCGAGCGGCGTCAACCCGTTTTTACAGGTGATTGAGGAACAACCCGATGGAGCCGGCAGATAAAACAGTCCAGTGCGCTTCGCGCCGCACCCAGGCCGAGCGACGGGGCGAGGCCGAACAGCGTTTGTTGCAGGCGGCGCGGCAGATCGTCGCGCGCAAGGGCTGGGTCGGCATGACCTTGTCCGAGGTGGGCGAGGAGGCAGGCTACAGCCGGGGCCTGGCCACCCACCATTTTGGCAGCAAGGCCGGACTGCTGAGGGCCCTGGCGGCGTACGTGAACAGCTCCTTCATGAGCCAGGTGCAGGTCGAGGCGCCCAAGTGGCGCCCCGGCCTGGACTCGCTCAAGGGCTTTGTCAGTGTGTACCTGGGACGCAACGACAGTGACTGGGTCAACAGCCGCGCGCTGTTGTCGCTGATGGCCGAGGCCGTCACCCAGGATTCGGAAACCGCGCCGATCCTGGCGCAGTACAACCGCACGGTGCAGCAGCACCTGGCCGATTGCATCAGCGAGGGCATCGCCAACGGCGAGATCCGCGCCGACGTACAGCCGCTCGCCAGCGCCGTGCTGATCCTGGGCACCTTGCGCGGCTCGCTGCTGCAGTTCCTGCTCGATCCCAGTGGTATCGAGCTGGCGGCACTGCACCGCCAGCTGCTCGATCTGATCGACGCGGCGCTGGCGGGCTGAGCCCACTCAGTCGAGCAAACCCTGGGTCCTGGCAATCGACACCGCTTCGGTACGGCCACCGGCGCCGAGCTTGGTGTTGATCTTGCGCAAATGCGATTTGACCGTCAGCTCGGACAAGAACATCTTCTCGGCGATCTCGCGGTTGCGGTACCCCAGGGCCAGCAGGCGCAGCACCTGCAGTTCGCGGTTGGACAAACTGCTGGGCGAGCTTTCCTGCGCCTTGGTCTCAAGCGACGGGCCCGTGTGGCAGCGCTGCAGCAAATGGCCGACGAAGCGCGGTTCAATACCCAGGGCACTCTCCTGGCCGTGAAAGATTACCGACCATCGTTCCAGCAGGGCCGCGAGCGGTGCGCCTTCATCGAGGAAGGTGCGGATGAACCCGACCGGGCTGGCCACCCGCAAGGCCAGCGTCAGTTGCTCCAGCGCCTGGGTGGGTTGCTTGCCTGCCTCGAGGGCCAGGGCCAGCAGCAGGCGCAGTTTCAAGGCGCGGCGGTGTTGATGGCGACCCAGCGCGATGTTCATGGCCTGCAGCAGGTCGTCGGGGTTGCTGGTGCCCTCGGCGATGTTCAAGCGCTGGCGGGTTATGTAAGGAGTGTCGACATCATTGGCGGTCAGCAGGATGCCAGGCTGGTCCCAGTCGCTGTGCTGCTCGGCCGAACGCATCGCGTGGTTGGCGGTGTCCAGGCGGTTCTCCAGGGTGGCCACCCGCGCCCGTTCGAGCCAGCTGGAGCACAGGATGCGTGACGAACCCGAGACCCGGCCCAGTTGGTCAAGCTCGGCCAGGCAACGCATCCAGCCCTGGCGATCGCCATTGAGGTAGGTGATGCGTGCCAGTAGCACATGGGTGGTGATCAACGAGTCGGGGGCGGCGTGCTCGCGGGCATAGGGCAGCAGCTCGTTGAGCCGGTGCTGGGCCTGCTCCAGGGCATCGGTCTCGTACATCACCAGGCACAGCGCGGTCTGCAGCACCGGGAAACCTACCGGCGGGGTGCCGGCCAGGGTTTCGCGGCTGCGCCGGTTTGCCGCGAGCAAGCGGCTCATGCCACTGTCCAGCTGGCCCTGGGTGATGTCCAGCAGTGCCTCGACGCTGTCGGCGACGTCGCGCAGGTACGCCGATTCGCGCTGCACCTCGCGCAGGCGATCACTGCCCAGCAGTTGCCGGGCCTCGTCGAAGCGGCCGCTGTAGTACAGGCACGCGGCAAGTACGTAGGCCGTCACCCGGAAGGGTGATTTCGACTCGCAGGGCAGGCGCTGCAGGAGTGCCTGGCATTGCTCCAGCGCTTCTTCGACCCGGTCGTTGATCAACAGCAGCAGGCAGCGGATGTGGTGCTGGTGGTCAGCCAGCGCCGGCTGCTCCATCGCCTGCAACGCCTCCTTGTAGCGCCGGGCATGGATCAGCGCCCAGGCATAGGCCACCCCCAGGCCGGGATGCAACTCCCGCACGGGCTCGGGGATTTGCGACAGCCAGCGCATCAGCAGGCTGGCATGGCCGTTCTCCACCAGGCGATCAATCCGCGCCACCAACTGGCTGGCGGCCTCGTCGATGTCGTTGGCGGCAAACAGGTGCTCCAGGGCTTCTTCGCTATGGTCGCTGGCGAAATACCACTGGGCCGCCGCGCGGTTCGACTGCACTGCCCAGTCCGGGTGATGCCGGGCCAGCGTGTGGCGAAGAAAGTCGGCGAACAGCCTGTGATAGCGAAACTGCGAGCGTTGTTCATCGATGGCGACAATGAACAGGTTGGCCTGCTCCAGGGCCTGGATCATCACGGCGCTGTCGGAGCGCGTGGTGATCGCGTCGCACAGGGCGGGGCTGAAGTGCGCCAGCACGCAGGTCTGCAGCAAGAACCGCTGGCTGGATTCGTCCAGCCTGGCCAGCACATCCTCGGCCAGGTATTCGGCCAGGGCCGGGGTTGCCCCGCTGAAGGCTTCGATGAAGGCTGCAGCATCCTCATGGCGCTTGAGCGACAAGGTCGCCAGGTACAGGCCGGTCAACCAGCCTTCGGTGCAGTGGTAGAGGCGGGCGATGTCATCCTGGGTGAGGGCAAGCTGGTGACACTGGCGCAGAAAATGGCTGGTTTCGTCGAGGCTCAGGCGCAGCCTTTCGCTGTCCACTTCGTGCAGTTGGCCCAGCGCCCGCAAGCGGCCGAGGTTGAGCGCAGGCAGGGTGCGGCTGGCCAGGGCCAGGGTGCAATGGGCGGGGAGCACCTTGAGCAACTGTTGAATGAATGCCAGTGCCTCGGGGTCGTTGATGGACTCGAACTCATCCAGCAGCAAGGCGAAGGCTTCGGTGCAGCCGGCAATCTGCTCGAGCAGCACCTGTTGCAGTTGCCCGCTGGCCGGCACGCCGGCGCTGGTGATGCCCAGCTCCGAGAGCCCACTGTAAAGCGTGGCGGCCAGGCGCTGGGGGGCGTTGTCGGAGGTGTCGAGGTTGCACCACAGCACGCGCTGGCCAAGCTCCAGGCACTGCGCCTGGTACTGCGCCAGCAGGGTGGTCTTGCCGGCACCTGCACAGGCGCTGATCAGTAGCAGGCGCAGCCCGGGCTGCTGGTCGGGCAAGGGAAGCAGGGCGGTACGGTCCAGTTGCCCGGGGAGGGTCGCCGGCACCAGGAACTTGCCTGGGCGCACAGGAGGCACTACTCCCTGTTCTGGTCCGTTGGAACTACGCAAGAAACCTTCCATGCATCCTACCTTTGGTCGTCGTCGGGTTGGCCCCGTCCTTTTTAGTATCGGCTGACTGGAACACCGCCCCAATCGTGGTACGCGCCCTGAGTGTAACGGCCCGGTGCCGGATTGGCAGCTCCCCGAACAGCCCTTTGTAAGGAAGACCCAACCACATGAGTGCCAACGAAAACCTGCGTGGTGCCGACGTGAGTGTCGTGCTGGAAAAGCAACGTGCCGCGTGCCTGGCCAACGAGCCCTGGAGCGCCGAACAGCGCAGCGAACTGATCGACCGCGCCATCGGCCTGCTGGTGGACTATCAGGATGATATCGTCGCCGCGCTGTCGGCCGACTTCGGTCACCGTAGCGCCGACTTCTCGCGCCTGTTCGACGTGCTCAGCCCCCTGGCGTCGATGAAATACACCAAGAGCAAGATCGCCGAGTGGATGCGCGACGAGCCGCGCGCAAGCGAGCGTGGCGATGCCCGGGTGCAGTATCAGCCGCTGGGTGTGGTCGGCATCCTCACCGCCTGGAATTTCCCCGGCAACCTGATTTTCAACGGCCTGGCCGGCGCCCTGGCGGCGGGTAACCGGGTGATGATCAAGCTCTCCGAGTTCAACCCGCGTACCAGCGCGTTGATCGCGCGGATCTTCCCGACCGTGTTCGCCGAAGATGAAGTGGCCATCGTGACCGGTGGCGCCGAGGTCGGCCAGGCGTTCTGTGCCTTGCCGTTCGATCACCTGCTGTTCACCGGCGCCACCAGCATCGGCAAGCACGTATTGCGCGCTGCGGCCGAGAACCTTGTGCCCGTCACCCTGGAACTGGGCGGCAAGTCGCCGACCATCATTTCCCGCTCCGCCGACCTCGAGACCGCGGTCACCAAGATCATCACCGGCAAACTGCACAATGCCGGGCAGATCTGCCTGGCCCCGGACTACGTGTTCGTGCCCGAAGAGCAAGTGGCCGAGTTCATCGCCCTGGCCAAGGCCGTGGTGGCCAAGCTGTACCCGACCCTGAAAGACAACCCCGACTACACCTCGGTGATCAACGCCCGTCATTTCGAGCGCCTGCAAGGGTATCTGGCCGAAGCGCGCGACGCCGGCGTGGATATCGTCGAGCTGAACCCGGCAGCGGAAAACTTCGCCGACCAGCCTCACCACAAGATCGCCCCGGCCTTGCTGGTCAACCCCGATGACAGCCTCAAGATCATGCAGGACGAGATCTTCGGCCCGTTGCTGCCGATCAAGCCCTACAGCGACATCCAGACCGTGGTCGCCTACATCAACAGCCATCCGCGTCCGCTGGGCCTGTACTACTTCGGCAGCCACGCCGAAGAGGAAGCCTTCGTGCTCAATCGCACCACCTCCGGCGGCGTGTGCGTGAACGATGTGCTGCGCCATGCCGGTGTCGAGACCTTGCCCTTCGGCGGTGTCGGGGCCAGCGGCATGGGGGCCTACCACGGCTTCGATGGCTTTTGCACGTTCAGCCACGCCAAGGCGGTGCTGCGTGCCGCCGATGGCCCGGACCTGATGCGCCCGCCCTATAGCGACCCGGTACGCCAGTTGGTGGGGTCAATGATCAAGCGCTGATTCGCTTCGCTACTGTCCGGCTCACTCAATAAAGAGAACAACAATATGAAAGCTGCCGTATTCCACACACCAGGCTCGCCCTTGTCCATCGAAGAGGTGGGCATCAGCAAACCCGGCCCGCACGAGGTGCTGATACGTACCGCCGCCGTCGGCGTCTGCCACTCGGACCTGCATTTTGTCGATGGCCTGTACCCGCACCCGGCGCCTGTGGTGCTGGGCCATGAGGCCTCCGGGATTGTCGAGCAGGTGGGCGAGCTGGTGCGCACGGTCAAGCCGGGCGACCACGTCGTCACCTGCCTGTCGGCCTATTGCGGCCATTGTGAAAGCTGTGTCACCGGCCGCCTGTCGCTGTGTGTGTCGCCCGACACCAAGCGCGGCAGCGACGAAGAGCCACGCCTGACCTATGTGCAAAAACCCATGCCCCAGTTCGTCAACCTGTCGGCCTATGCCGAGCAGATGCTGGTGCACGAGCACGCGCTGGTCGCCATTCGCCGCGACATGCCGCTGGACCGCGCGGCATTGCTGGGCTGCGCGGTAACCACCGGCACGGGCGCGGTGTTCAACACCGCCAAGGTACGTCCGGGCGAGACCGTGGCGGTGATCGGCTGCGGCGGCATCGGCCTTGCCACCATCAACGGCGCAGCGCTGGCGGGGGCCGGGCGGATCATTGCCATCGACATGCAGGATTCGAAGCTGGAACTGGCCAGGCAGTTTGGCGCCACCGATGTGATCAACCCGAAAAACGGCGACCCGGTGCAGCAGGTGCAGGAGCTGACCCGTGGCGGCGTGCACCACTCGTTCGAGTGCATTGGCCTCAAGCAGACGGCAGAGCAAGCCTTCAACATGCTCGCCCGTGGTGGCGGCGCCACCATCATCGGCATGATCAAGCCGGGCCTGAAGCTGGACATCGACCCGCTGATGCTGCTGCACGAGCGCCGCATCCAGGGCTCGTTCATGGGCTCGAACCGCTTCCCGGTCGACCTGCCACGCCTGACCGACTTCTACATGCAGGGCCGCCTGAAGCTCGACGAGATGATCTCCCAGCGCATCAAGCTCGAGCAGATCAACCAGGCCTTCGACGAACTGCGCCGCGGCGAGCTGGCCCGTTCGGTCATTGTCTTCGATCACTAACAGCCTGGTTTCGGTTTGCAGCCGCCGTAGCGCCCGCAAGGCCTGCGGCGGCGTCGTGCGCCCTGGCAAGCGTGTTTCCAGGGCCTGCAGCGAACCGAGGGCTGGTGTTCGATCCGTCCTTCACCGAGTGGAGTAGTCCGATGAAAGTCCTCGTAGCGGTCAAGCGTGTGGTCGATTTCAACGTCAAGGTGCGCGTCAAGGCGGACCACAGCGGTATCGACCTGGCCAACGTGAAAATGGCCATGAACCCGTTTTGCGAAATTGCCGTGGAAGAGGCCGTGCGCCTCAAAGAGCAGGGTATCGCCAGCGAAGTAGTCGTCGTCAGCGTCGGCCCGGGCGCCGCCCAGGAGCAGTTGCGCACCGCGCTTGCCCTGGGAGCTGACCGGGCGGTGCTGGTCGAGACCGTCGATGAGCTCAATGCGCTGGCCGTGGCCAAGTTGCTCAAGGCCGTGGCCGACAAGGAGCAGCCGCAGTTGCTGATCCTTGGCAAGCAAGCCATCGACAGCGACAACAACCAGACCGGCCAGATGCTCGCGGCGCTGGGCGGCTATGCCCAGGGTACTTTCGCCTCCAAAGTCAGCGTGGAGGGCGGGCAACTGCTGGTCACCCGCGAGGTTGACGGCGGCCTGCAGACCGTTGTCCTGAACCTGCCAGCGGTGGTCACCACCGACCTGCGCCTGAACGAGCCGCGCTATGCCTCGCTGCCCAACATCATGAAGGCCAAGAAGAAGCCCCTCGACACCACCACCCCCGAGGCGCTGAGCGTCAGCACCGCCTCCAGCAACACCGTTGTGAAGGTCGAGGCGCCTGCCAGCCGCAGTGCCGGAATCAAGGTGAAGTCGGTGGCCGAACTGGTCGAAAAACTCAAGAACGAGGCGAAGGTGATCTGATGGCGATCCTGGTTATTGCAGAACACGCAGGCGGCGCACTCGCCTCGGCAACCCTGAATACGGTCACCGCTGCAGCGCAGGTCGGTGGCGACATCCATGTGCTGGTCGCAGGGCACGGCGTAGGTACGGTGGCCGAAGTGGCCGCGAGCATCGACGGCGTCAGTCGCGTACTGGTCGCCGACGCTGGCGCCTACGCCCACCAGCTGCCGGAAAACATCGCCCCGCTGATCGCCAGCCTGGTGATCGACCAGACGGTGATCTACACCCACGTGCTGGCCCCGGCCACGGCCAACGGCAAGAACATCCTGCCCCGGGTGGCGGCGGTGCTCGATGTCGACCAGATCTCCGAGATCATTTCGGTGCAATCGCGCGATACTTTCAAGCGGCCGATCTATGCCGGCAATGCCATTGCCACCGTGCAGTCGAATGCCGCGATCAAGGTGATCACCGTCCGCGCCACCGGCTTTTGCGCGGCAGGCGTGGGCCTGCCCGGTGACCGCGCCGTCATCGACCCTGTAGCACCCCCCCATGACGCCGGCATTTCACGCTTCGTCAGTGAACAGCTGGCAACGTCCGACCGGCCCGAACTCACCGCCGCCAAGATCGTGGTCTCCGGCGGGCGCGGCATGCAGAACGGCGACAACTTCAAGCACCTCTACAGCCTGGCCGACACCCTCGGTGCAGGCGTCGGCGCCTCGCGCGCGGCGGTGGACGCAGGCTTTGTGCCCAACGACATGCAGGTTGGCCAGACCGGCAAGATCGTCGCCCCGCAGCTGTACATCGCGGTGGGCATCTCCGGGGCCATCCAGCACTTGGCCGGCATGAAGGACTCCAAGGTCATCGTCGCCATCAACAAGGATGAGGAGGCGCCGATCTTCCAGGTGGCCGACTACGGCCTGGTCGCCGACCTGTTCGAGGCGGTACCCGAACTGCAAGCAGCACTCTGATTCGCCACCGCGCCACCTGCAGGCCCGCCTGGCGGGCCTGTCAGCCTGCCAGGAGAACTCAATGAACGACGCCGTCGCACTGCCTGCTGTCACCGATACAGACGCCCTGGAAACCCGCGAGGTGTTTCGCAAAGTCATCCTGCGTTTGCTGCCTTACCTGTTCCTCGCCTATGCCCTCAATACCATCGACCGCCTCAACGTGTCGTTCGCCAAGCTGCGCATGGCCGAAGACATCGCCCTGACCGACGCTGCCTATGGCGTCGGCGCCGGTATTTTCTACCTCGGCTATATCCTCTTCGAAGTGCCGAGCAACATGTACCTGCAACGCATCGGGGCACGCGCCACGCTGACACGGATCATGGTGTTGTGGGGCATGGTCACGGTGGCGACGGCCTTCGTCACCACTGCCAACCAGTTGATCGTCGCGCGTTTCCTGCTGGGCGTCGCCGAGGCCGGGTTTTTCCCCGGCGTAATTCTCTACCTCACGTACTGGTTCCCGCCGGCCTTGCGCGCACGCATCACCGCCGTTTTCCTGATGGCGGCGATGATCGCCGGGATCGTCAGCGGGCCTCTGGCCGGCTGGATCATGTCCCACCTGCACGGCTGGATGGGCCTGCGCGACTGGCAGGTACTGTTTGTGGTCGAAGGCATCCCGGCCATGTTGCTGGGGCTGTTCGGCTGGTTCTGGCTGGTCGACAAACCGGCCGATGCGCGCTGGCTGACCGCGCGGCAAAAGCAGCTGCTGGCACAGGCCCTGGCGCAAGGGCAGGGGCCCGATACCGCCAGGGCGACCCTGGGCGAAGTACTGCGCAACCCACGGGTGTACATCGCAGGGCTGGTGTTTTTCTGCATCTACAGTGGTTCGAACACGGTGTCGTACTGGATGCCGACCTTGATCCGCGGCTTCGGCGTCGAAGACCTCAAGACCATCGGCTCACTGGCCAGCCTGCCGTACCTGGCGGCGCTGATCGGCATGTACCTGCTGGCGCGCAGTTCCGACAAACGCCTGGAGCGGCGCTGGCATGTCGCCATCCCGGTGCTGGTCAGTGCGTGCTGTTTTGCCCTGTTGGGCCCGGCCCAGGGGAGCCTGGCGTTCTCGGTGGTACTGATGACCGTGGGGGCAGCCTCGGCCATGGCCTCGTTGTCGATGTTCTGGACCATTCCGCCGGCGTTGCTCACGCCGGCGGCCGCTGCGGTGGGCATCGCCGTGATCAGTTGCATCGGTGGCATGGCCGGGATCATCAGCCAGGTCGTGGTGGGCGCGATCATGTCGGCGACCGGCAGCCTGTACCTGGCCTTCAATGTCATCGCCGCGGTGCTGGTGGTGGGGGCGGTGTTGCTGGTGGTGGCCATTCCGGCCTGGCAGTTGAAGGAGCGTTCCGGCCACTGAATGCCGCGCGGGGTGGCTCGAGCGAGCCGCCCCGCGTCATGGCGTTCAGGCGATCCAGCCCTTGGCCCGGGCGATGGCCAGGGTTTCGGTACGGCCCTTGGTGTCGAGCTTGGCGTAGATCTTCTGCAGGTGCGACTTGACCGTGAACTCGGACAAGAACACTTTCTCGGCGATGTCGCGGTTCTTCAGGCCAACGGCCAGTAGCTGGAGAATCTGGTACTCGCGGGCGGTCAGGACCTTCTGGGCGCCGTTGTCGTTCTGTAGCGATTCGCCGTCGCCGGTTTCGGCCCCCAGGTACTGCAGCAGTTCCTCGACGAAGTTGGGCTCGATCCCAAGCTCCCGGCAGCGCGGCCTGCCCGCCACGGCCCAGCGTTGCATCAGGCCGGCCAGGCGCTCGCCTTCTTCGATGAAAGTCCCCAGGAAGCCCTCGTGGCTGGCCAGGCGCAAGGCGTCGTTGAGGGCCTGGAACGCTTCCTGCGGTTGCTGCAGGCTATCCAGGGCCATGGCCAGGAGGATGTGCAGCTTCAGCTCACGGCGAACATGCTGCCAATGCCGGGCCTGCTCGATGGCCGTGCGCAAGGCCTGGGCCGCTTGTGCGCCGTCGCCCTGGGCAATGCGCAGGCGCTGGCGGGCAATGCTGGGGGTATCGACCTCATTGGCGAAGCGGATGAAGTCCGGCCGGTCCCAGTCGCCATGCTGGTCGGCGGCGTGCAGCGCCTGGCTGGCGACATCCAGGCGCTGCTCGAGAATCGCCACCCGCGCACGCTCGAGCCAGGCCGAGCACTGCAGGCGGTGCGAGCCGACCTGCTGGCCAATCTGTTCGAGCTCCACCAGGCAGCGCATCCAGGTATTGCGATCGCCCTTGTTGTAGGCGATGCGCGCAGTGAGCACGTGGGTAATGATCTGGTTTTCCGGCGAGATCACCTGCTTGGCGAAGAACAGGCAGCGCGACAGGGTTTTCCCGGCCTGATCGAAAGAGGCGATTTCGTACATCAGCAGGCCGTAGAAGATATCCAGCGACAGCTTGGCCTCGTGGGTCTTGCGCTGGCCAACGCCCAGGGGCGCATCGACGGTGCTCTGCATGCGCACCAGGGCATTGCTCAAGCGGCCCTGGATCAGGTCCAGGATGCTTTCGTTGACGCTGAAGGTATGGCGCAGAAAGCTGTTGGTTATGTACGGGGCGCGCTGCATCGCCTCGGACAGCAGGCTGCGGGCTTCGTCGTAGCGGCCGTTGGCGACCAGGTTCTGGGCCACGGAACTGGCCACCACCATGTACAGGTTCACCTCGTCGGCGGGCATCTGGGCCAGCAGCTCGAGCCCCAGGGTGCAGCAGGCCTCGGCTTGATCGGTGGCGCCCAGTTGCAGGCAATGCAGCACCTGCACCACGTAGGCGTAGTCGGGGCCGCAGACGCGCTCCAGGCGCTCGGCGACCAACATGGCATCCTTCATCCGGGTGGTGGTGGCCAGCAACCAGGCGTAGGTCTTGCTCAGGTAGGGATAGCCGTCGAGGGTTTGCTGGGCGATACGGTCGAACCAGCGCAACAGCAGGCGGGTACGGCCGCTGTTGATCAGCGTGCCCATGTGCTGGTTGAGGCGCCGGGCGGCTTCCTCGAGCAAGCCTGCACTGAACAGGTGCTCGATGGCCGGGATCGGCTGGTCGTTGTCGAAGAACCATTGTGCGGCGGTTTCGTGCAACGCCTTGGCCATCTGCGGATGCAGGCGGTCCAGGGCATGGCGCAGGAAGCTGGCGAACAGGTGATGGTAGCGGAACCATTGCTGTTGGCTGTCCACCGGTACCAGGAACAGGTTGGTGCGGTCCAGGTGCTCGAGCATCGCGCCGCTGTCGCTGCGACCGGTCACCGCCTGGCACAGCGGTACGCAGAACTGCTCGAGGATACTGGTCTGCATCAGGAACAGCCGACAATCCTCGCTCTGGCGCATGAGGATGTCTTCGGTGAGGTATTCGGCAAGCTCGAGGTTGGAGCCGGAAAACGACGCGATGAAGTCGGCGTGATCGTCGCGATCCTTGAGCGACAGGCTGGCCAGGTACAGGCCGGCAATCCAGCCTTCGGTACAGCGGTACAAGGTTGCCAGTTCGTTGTCGCGCAGCGGGATCTGGCGCTTGTCGCGAATGAACGCTATCGACTCCTCAGGGGTGAAGCGCAAGTCGCCAGGCTTGATCTCCATCAGCTGGCCACGAGCGCGGATGCGGCCCAGGCCAATGGCAGGGGAGGCGCGGGAAGCCATCGCCAGTACGCAACCGGCGGGCAGTTGCTCGACCCATTGCTGGAGAAAATCGAGCACCTCGACGTTCTGGATCACCTCGACTTCATCGAGCAACACGACAAACGGCACGCTGCAGGCGGCAACCTGCTCCAGCAGGGCCTCGACGCCGTCCGGGGCGGTGGCGTCGAAGCAGGCCGGCAGTTGGCAGGCCAGGCCTGTGCTCAGCACCCGGAGAAAGCGCGGCAGGTCGTTGTCGGCAGGCTCCAGGTTGACCCACAGCACCTGCTTGCCCGCTGCCTGGCAACGCTCGCGGTATTGCTGCAGCAAGGTGGTCTTGCCGAACCCCGCGGCAGCGCGGACCAGGATAAGGCGGGTGGTGGTGGCACTGGCCATCTGGTCGAGCAGCCGCAGGCGCGGCAAATGGCTCTCGGCGGATTTTGGGCTGGCGTACTTGGTAGAGGTGGTCTTGGGGATAGCAACCTCGTCCCGCTGAACTGGCATTTAGAACCTCCGCGCGTGCCGCCTGCCGCACGTGAGTGTCGGTGCAGGCGATCAGATTATTATTCTGCTGGGCCGCATTCTGCCACGGGTGGCAAGCCTGCGGTGCGGCACTCGACCATCGTCGGCGCCACAGGTCGACCCCGATTATTGTTCGCCGCGACCGAGCTTGGATACCGGCCCACCCGGTGAGGGTGGCTCTCGCCCCCCCAAGCCCCATGCAACGATTGCTGCAACACGTTGAAGCGCGATTGTGTCGCTTCGTTCTTGCACTCTTGTGGCGGGCAAAGGTTTCGTATGGATACACAGCGTACGCTCTACCGCGAGGATCACGAGCTGTTTCGTATCGCGGTGCGCCGCTTCCTGGAACGCGACTACCTGCCGCTGCAAGGACGCTGCCGGGGCACCGGTGCGCTGGACCGCCAACTGTGGTTGAAAGCCGGACGCCAGGGCTTGCTGTGCGTGACCTTGCCGGCCCAATACGGAGGGGGTGGCGATTTCGGCCATGCCGCCATCATCCGCGAAGAGTTCGCCCGTTTGAGCCTTCATGACCAGGCGCTGTTCCTGCACTCGGACATCGTCGCGCCGTGCATCTGCAGCCTGGCTAGCGATGAACAGAAGCAGCGCTGGTTGCCTGGCATCTGCAGCGGCGAGCTGATCCTCGCCCTGGCGTGGGCCGGGCCCGACAGCCCCGATGGCCAGGTACAGGCCCGCGCTCAACGCGAACAGGACCACTACCGCATTGACGGCAGTGCGTGCTCCATGGGCAATGTCGCCGATTGCGACCTGCTGTTGCTGGCCTGCCCGGTTGACGGCGAGGGCGGCGAGCCGGGGGTGAGCCTGTTCATCGTCGAGACCCAACGCCCGGGCGTCGCCCTTGCGAGCCGGGCCCGAGCGTCTTCCAGCGGCTGTCCTGGCGAAGGCGAACTCCGTTTCGACCAGGTATGCGTGCCCCACGCCAACCGGCTCGGCGCAGCGGGCACGGGCCAGGATTCTCTTGACCAGGCGCTGCAGCATCGCCAGTTGCTGGCGACCATTTTTGCGGCCAGCGAGCTTGAACAATTGCTCGGGCCGGCATTGGGGCAGGCACAGCAGGCCTGGGACCCGTACCCCGCACGCCAGGCCCTGGCCAGCATCAAGACCCGTGCCTTGAGCCTGGGTCATGACCTCGCTCGCGACGCCCAACCCGTTCTCCCTACCCGTCAGGACATACAACCATGAGTGAAAACGTAATCGTCGCCGGGGTCGGTATGATCCCGTTCAGCAAGCCAGGCGCCAGCCCCAGCTATATCGACATGGGCTCCCAGGCCGTGCGCCTGGCCCTGGCCGATGCCGGCCTGGACTACAACCTGGTGCAGATGGCCTTTGCCGGCTACGTGTACGGCGACACTACCTGCGGCCAGGCCGTGTTGTACCGGGTGGGGCGCACCGCGATACCAGTATTCAACGTCAACAACGCCTGCGCCACCGGCTCCAGTGCCCTGTACCTGGCCCGCGCCGCGGTACAGAGCGGCCAGGTCGAGTGCGCCCTGGCAGTGGGCTTCGAACAGATGCGCGCGGGCCCGACCCGTTCCAACTTCGACGACCGCCCGTTGCCACGCGGCGACTACCTGCCGATCCAGGACGAGCTGTGCGCGGACGCCGGTGAAATCCCGCGCAACCTGATCACCTTCGGCGGCGCCGGACGCGAGCACATGCGCAAGTACGGCACGCAAATGAGCACCTTCGCCGCGATCCGCGCCAAGGCCAGCCGCCATGCCGCCAACAATCCCCTGGCGCTGTTCAAGAAGGTGGTCAGCACCGAAGAGGTGATGAACGACCAACTGATGTGGGAAGGGGTGATGACTCGGATGATGGCCTGTCCGCCCACCTGCGGTGCCGCCGCGGCGATCATCTGTTCACCGGCGTTTGCCCGCAGGCACGGCCTGCGCCGCGACGTGGCGATTCTCGGCCAGTCGCTGGTGACTGACCCGGTGGAGTCCTTCGAGCCCAGGACCATGATCGGGTTTGTCGGTGCGCACATGACCGAGCGCGCCGCTGGCGCGGTATACGAGCAAGCCGGCGTCGGGCCGCAGGATATCCGCGTGGTCGAGCTGCACGACTGCTTCGCGCACAACGAGCTGCTCACCTACGAATCCCTTGGCCTGTGCCCCCAGGGCGGCGCCGAAAAATTCGTCCTCGACGGCGACAACACTTACGGCGGCCGCGTGGTCACCAACCCGTCGGGCGGCTTGCTGTGCAAGGGCCACCCGCTGGGCGCCACCGGTCTTGCCCAGTGCTTTGAACTGACCCACCAGTTGCGCGGCACCGCCGGGGCGCGCCAGGTCGAAGGCTTGCGCCACGGCCTGCAGCACAACCTTGGCCTGGGCGGCGCCTGCGCGGTCACCTTGTACGGCAAGCAATAGGCAATTGCCCCCCGTGCTTTAGCCCCGGGAACGAGCAGTCGTTCCCGGTACACCTCACCGTGCGACCCGGCCCAAAGAGAAGCAGTCCATGACGACTACCACGCCAGCACTCACCCGTACCCTGCTGCACACCCGTGAAATCATCTGCCGCGGCTACCAGCGCAGCGACGGCTTCCTCGAGATCGAAGGACGCCTGCAGGACCTGACCAACGCGCCCACCGACCTGCCGTTTCACAGGGTGGGCGAGGGCGGCACCATCCATGACATGCGCCTGGTCATGACCGTCGACACCGACATGGTCATCCAGCACATCGAGGCGACCACCGAGGTGGGGGCCAGCCCGTTCTGCGCTGAAATCAGCAGCGCCTACGCAGGCTTGCAGGGGCTGAAGATCGCCGCAGGCTTCAAGCGCAAGATGAAAGACATCGTCGGCGGTGCCAATGGGTGCACCCACCTGACCGAACTGCTCGAACGCATGGCCAACACCGCCATGCAAACCCTGTTTTCTACCTACCGGGCCCAGGCCAGCCTGCGCGCCGTCACTGGCGAGCAGCGCCCGGTCGCCGTGCGCCCGTGGGTGGTCGGCACCTGCCATGCCTATCGCGAAGAGGGCGATGCCGTGCGCTTGCTGTGGCCCCAGGGCCTGCCCAAGGCCTGACCTCGAACATTCTGGAGACTGTTTATGTTGCCCTTGCAATCCACTGCGTCAAGCCTGTCGGCGGAGCATCAGGAAATCCGTCAGGCGATCCTGAAAATCTGCGAGCGTTTCGACGCCGACTATTGGCTGGAAAAAGACAAGCACGGCGGCTTTCCCGCCGAGTTCCACCAGGCCCTGGCCCGGGACGGCTGGCTGGGTATCTGCATTCCCGAAGCCTACGGTGGTTCGGGGCTGGGCATTACCGAAGCCACCATCATGATGCAGGCCATTGCCGAATCGGGTGCCGGCATGAGCGGCGCCTCGGCGGTGCACATGAACATCTTCGGCCTCAACCCGGTGGTCGAGTTCGGCAGCGAGGAGCAGAAGCTGCGCATGCTGCCGCCGCTGATTGCCGGCGAGCACCGCACCTGCTTCATGGTCACCGAACCCAACACCGGGCTGAACACCACCCAACTCAAGACCCGCGCCGTGCGCGAGGGCGACCATTATGTGCTGCACGGGGTCAAGACCTTCATTTCCACCGCCAGCATCGCCGAGAAAATGCTGATCCTGGCGCGTACCACGCCGCTTGAAGAGGTGAAGAACAAGAGCGACGGCCTGAGCCTGTTCTATACCGACTTCGACCGCAGCTGCATCGAGGTGCATGAAATCGACAAGATGGGCCGCAAGGCCATCGACACCAACCAGGTATTCATCGATGGCCTGCGGGTGCCGGTGGCCGACCGGATCGGCGAGGAAGGCAAGGGCTTCAAGTACATCCTCCATGGCATGAACGCCGAACGTATCCTGGTGGCTGGCGAAGCGGTGGGCCTGGGCCGTGCCGCGCTGGCCCGGGCGGCGAACTACGCCCTGGAGCGCGAGGTGTTCAACCGGCCGATCGGTTTGAACCAGGGTATACAGCATCCGCTGGCCAAGTGCTGGATGGAGCTGGAAGCCGCCAGCCTGATGGCTTTTCATGCCGCCGGCCGCTTTGACCGCGGCGAAGAGTGCGGGGTGGAAGCCGGGGCGGCCAAATACCTGGGGGCCGAAGCCGGCTACCAGGCCTGCGAAACCGCAGTGATGACCCATGGTGGCTACGGCTATGCCAAGGAGTATCACGTGGAGCGCTACCTGCGTGAGTCGATGATCCCGCGCATCGCTCCGGTCAGCCGCGAAATGATCCTGTGCTTCATCGCCGAGAAAGTCCTCGGCATGCCCAAGTCGTATTGAGGTGCGCGCATGAGCAACGTTGAACCTGCGGTGCTGTCGCTGGAGGTCGGGATCTACTGCGACGACCTGCCGGTGGGTACCCGCTTCCACAGCAAAAAGCGCACGGTGACCGAAACCGACCTGGTCAACTTCGCCAACCTGACCTGGCTCACCGAAGAACTGTTCACCAACGCCGAGCCGGCCGACCGCGCGCAGATGGGCATCACCGGCAGGGTCGTGCCTGGCGGGCTGGTGTACACCTTCGCCGAAGGGCTGGTGGCGCCGTCGTTCCAGGCTTCGGGGATGGCGTTTCTCAATGCCGACCTGAACATGCAGGGCCCGACCTTTGTCGGTGACACCCTGCAGGTGCGCTGCGAGGTCATCGAGCAGCGCATCAGCTCCCGGCCCGACCGGGGCCTGGTGCGCACGCGCAACGAAGTCGTCAACCAGCGGGGTGAGACAGTGATGGTGTACACGCCGCTGCGCATGATGCGGGTGCGGCCCGCGCGGTGAGGTGAAGGCGCAGGCCCCGCAAGGCGGCCCGCGCCATCGTTTATTGCGGGTTGTCGCCCATCACGCCCTGCTCGGTCCAGTGGGCGATACGCGCGGCGGGCAGCCAGCCGCTCAGCGCTTCAGGGATCCCGGCAACGGTGGCGGCCCGAGGCGGGGTGGGGGGTGACGGCGGGGTTCGGCTGAAGCGCGGCGCCGGGGCGGGTTGGACCACACCGTCCACTTCGATAAAGGTGCCACGGGCCTTGAGGTGCGGATGCTCCGGCGCCTCGGCGAACGACAGTACCGGGGCAAAGCATACGTCGGTGCCCTCGAGCAATTCACACCACTGCGCCCGGGTACGGCGGGCGAAGGCCTCGGTGAACAACGTGCGGGCTGCGGGCCAGTTGCGCGGGTCGTTCTGTTCGCCGATCAGCTGCGGGTCGATGTCGAGGTGGCGCAACAGGTCGGTGTGAAAGCGCCCCTCGATGGGGCCGATGGAAATCAACTGGTTGTCGGCACAGGGGTACACATCATAGAAGTAGGCACCGGAATCAAGCAGATTGCTGCCGCGCCGTGGGTTCCAGCTACCGGCCGCGACCAGGCCGTAGAACAGCGTCGCCATGGAGGCTGTGCCATCGACGATGGCGGCGTCCACCACCTGGCCCAGGCCAGAACGACGGGCTTCGAAAATGCCCGCGAGCACGCCGATGGTCAGGTACAGGGCGCCGCCACTCATGTCGCCGAGCAGGGCCAGGGGTACGGCAGGCAAGTGGTCGTTGCGGCCGATGGCATTGAGCACGCCGGTCAGGGCGATGTAGTTGATGTCATGGCCGGCCGCCTTGGCCAACGGGCCACTTTGGCCCCAGCCGGTGATGCGCCCGTAGACGAGGCGCGGGTTGAGCGCCAGGCACTGCTCCGGGCCCAGGCCCAGGCGTTCGGTGACGCCGGGGCGAAAGCCTTCGATCAGCGCGTCGGCATCGGCCAGCAGCTCCTTGACCAACTCGACGGCCTGCGGGTCCTTGAGGTCCAGGGCAATGGCCTGGCGGTTGCGCAGCAGCAGGTTGAACTCGAGGGGTTTGCTGACCCCAAGTTGCACCGCCTCGCGCCGCTCGATGCGCAGCACCGTGGCGCCCAGGTCGGCGAGCATCATCGCTGCCATGGGGCCGGGGCCGATACCGGCCAGCTCGATAATTTTCACACCTGCAAGTGGGCCCATCTGCGTCTTCCATCCGGGTGGAGTAAGGGTCCAGGCATGATTCTCCAGCCGGCAGCGGGCGTCCAATACCTGATCCGGATCGACCGATACACGGGGCCTTTGCCCCGAGAGAGGCAGTATGGAATTACGTCAACTCAAGCAAGTCCTGGTGCTGGCCCAGACCCTCAACTTTCACCGTGCCGCCGAGCAATTGCACATGGCCCAGCCGCCGTTGTCGACCTCGATCAAAAAGCTCGAGGGCGAGCTGGGTGTGTTGCTGTTCGAGCGTTTGCCCTCGGGGTTGAAACTGACCGCGGCGGGCGAAGCGGTGCTGGGTCATGCCCGTCGCTCGCTGTTCTTCGCCGACGAAATACGCCGCGCCGCCCGCGAGGGCCAGCGCGGCGAGCAGGGGCGCTTGCGGGTCGGCTTTGTCGGTTCGGCCGCCTTTTCGCTCATGCCCGACCTCATCCGCAGCTATCGCAAGCGGTTCCCGGCGGTGGAGCTGCAGATCGAGGAGTCGACCACCAGCGACCTGCTGCGCAGGATCGGCGAGCACTCGCTGGATGTGGCGCTGGTGCGCTTTCCGGTGTTGGAGCCGACCGCGGCGAAAATCACCTTGCTGCAGCGCGAGCGCATGGTCCTGGCGGTGAGTGCCGGTTCGCCGCTGGTGGGGCGGGTGGGGTTGCGGCTTGGCGATCTGGGCGACGAGCCTTTCATCGTCCATTCGCGCAGCCTGGTGCCGGGCATGCATGCCTTGACCCAGTATGCCTTCCAGGCGGCCGGCATCCAGCCGCCGATTGCCCAGGAAGCGGTGCAGGTGCAGACCATCCTGGGGTTGGTCGAAGGAGGGTTGGGGGTGGCGTTGTTGCCGGATGCGGTGTGCCGTTGCAGCGGTCCGGGGGTGGTGTTCCTGCCGCTCGAAGAGCTGGACGAGCGTCTTGTGGTGGGGACCGCCCTGGCGGTGCTGGAAGATGCGCTGACGCCTACGGCACGACACTTCATCGAGCTTTGTGGGAGTGGGCTTGTTCCGCGATGAGGTCTTGTGTGTTGATCCGTACACCGCCCCACCAGGGGCCCTACGCTGGTTGACGGGGCCTGAAGTTCAAGATCAAGAGCACAATTCGCTACGCTCTTGCTGGCTTGCCCGGTACCTCTGGGAGGGGGCTTGCCCGCGATCGGCCGCAACGCGGCCATCGTTGGGCAAGCCCACTCCTACAGGCGGGTGATGCCGCGGGTGGCGAGGGTGTTGATTTGTTCGGGGGTGTAGCCTGCGGCGGCGAGGATTTGTGCGCTGTGCTCTCCCAGCCGCGGTGCATGGCGGGTAAGGGTCGGTTGTGTCGCCGACCAGGTGGAGGGGATGCCCAGGGAGCGGATGCGGCCTTCGCTGGGATGCTCCTGGTAGTCGAAGAAACCCACGGCCTGCAGGTGCGGGTCTTCCAGCAGGGATTCCACCGTGTGCATGGGCATCACGGGGATGTCCGCCGCCTCCAGCCGTTCGAGCCATTCGGCGCTGGTGCCGGTGGCGATGATCCCGGCCACCATGCGGTACAGCTCATGGATATGTTCGGTGCGCCGTCCGATGGAGCCCAGGCGTTCATCCGTATCGAACTCGTCACCCCGGCCGATCAGTTCGAAAAAGCTGCGCCACTGTTTGTCGCTGTAGATCATCACGCACAGAAACCCGTCAAGGGTGGGGTAGGGCTTGCGGTGCTCGTTGAGCAGGCGGGCATACCCCGACGGCCCCTGGGGCGGATCGAAGCTCAGCCCGCCCAGGTGATCGCCCAGCACGAACTGGGCCATGGTCTCGAACATGGGAATTTCGATCGACTGGCCCTCACCGCTGCACTGGCGATGATAGAGCGCAGCGGTGATCGCGCTGACCGCGCTCATGCCAACGATACGGTCCGCCATGGCACTGGGCACATAGCGCGGGGTGTCGGCACCGGCCGCCAGGGTCAGCGCCGGCAAGCCCACGGCGCCCTGGATCAGGTCATCGTAAGCCGGCTTGGCGGCGTAGGGGCCCGCCTGGCCGTAGCCGTAGACGCCCACGTAGATGATCGTCGGGTTGACCGCCGCCACCGCGGCATAGTCCAGGCCCAGGCGCGCCATGGCCTGTGGCCTCACGTTGTAGACCAGCACGTCGACGTCGGCGGCCAGGCGCAGCAGGGCTTCGCGACCCTCGGGCTGCTTGAGGTCGAGGACAATGCTGCGCTTGTTGCGGTTGGCCTGCAGGAAAATACCGGCCATGCCGTGGTTTCTGCGCGGGCCGATATCGCGCACGGTGTCGCCCTCGGGCGACTCGACCTTGATGACGTCGGCGCCCATGTCGCCGAGCATCTGGGTGGCATAGGGGCCCATCAGCACGGCGGTGATATCCAGTACCCGGACCCCGGCAAGCGGCCCCTTGCATGTGTTCATCGAAACCTCCATTGGCAGGGCTTCGATGGTAGGCAGGGGGCGGGCCCGGCGAACAATACTTTTGCGGTCTGGCCCGATACCGATTGTGTATCGGGCCCGCGGGGAGACAGCAAGCCCCCACAAGCGCTGCGTTAGCCCTTACACTGTGGTCCTGCGCTGTCCGCCATTCTGGATGTCTTCGCTCATGCCGCTATTGTCCGATGCAGAAACCGACACTGATCCCTCCAATGTCCAGACCAAAGTGCTGCCGCCCCGTGGGGCGCGCGTGCTGTTGGCCCGCGAGGGCCTGCTGGCGCGCTTGCTGGAGGCCCGCCGCCAGCGCTGCGTGGTGATCCAGGGGCCGGCCGGCAGCGGCAAGACCAGCACCCTGCTGGGCTGGCGCCGCGAGTTGCTGGCGCTGAATTACGATGTGGCCTGGCTGTCGCTGTCGGCCGAAGACGATGACCTGGAGCGCTTCTGCCATTGCCTGCAGGCAAGCCTGGCCGAAGTCGACCCCGCGCTGGTGCGCGAGGCCGGTTTCCTGCTCGGTCGCGACAACGGCGAAATGGCCCTGGAACACTGGGTCATCACCCTGGTGCAGAGCATCGACCGGCATGGCCGCGAGCTGGTGCTGATGCTGGACGACCTGCACCATGTGCAGGACCCGCACATCATCCAGGCGCTGCACTGGTTGCTCGACTACGCACCGGCCAGGTTGCACCTGGTGCTCTGCTCGCGGGTCGCCTTGCCGGTCGCCCTCGCACGTTTGCGCGGGCGTGGCCAGGTGAGTGATTTCGACCTGCGCGACCTGCGTTTCAGCGCCGAGGAATCGGAACGCTTCCTGCGTGAGCAGCTGGGCAGCATCGACCCGCGCGATGCGGCCGTGCTGCACGAGTTGACCGACGGCTGGGTGGCCGGCCTGCAGCTGTTTGCCGTCGACCTCAAGGCCAAGCAGGGCGGGCGCTTCGACCGGGTGCAGGTGCGCGATCCGGGTGCCTTTGCCAGCTATTTTGAACGGGAAGTGCTGGTACGCCTGGCGCCCGAAGACCTGCGCCTGCTCACCCGGGTGTCGATCTGCGAACGCTTTTGTGCCTCGCTCTGCGCAACCCTGATGGGCCAGCCCCATGCCATCGCCCGGATGTTCACCCAGCTCACCCGCCTGGACAGCGACAACCTGTTCATCACCCAGATCAAGAGCCACGACCAGGAAACCTGGTATCGCCTGCATCCGTTGCTGGGCAAGGTCCTGCACAGCCGCCTGGCGGCGCAGGCGGACGAAAGCCTGGCAAGCCTGCACGCCACGGCGCGAGGCTGGTTCAGCAGCCATGGTCATCTCGACGAAGCGGTGCGCCATGCAGTAAAGGCGGGCGATGCCGAAGCCGCCGCCGATATCGTCGAAGCCTGCGCCTACGACCTGCTGAACAAGGGCAACCTGAGCCAGGTATCGGGGCTGTTGCGCAGCCTGCCGGCGGAGCAGACCGCCAGCCGTATCGGCCTGCAACTGGTCATGGCGCACCTGTCGCTGTATGCCCGCAACTACCCTGCGGTGGAGCAGAGCCTGGCGCACTTGCGCCGCCAGTACGCCTTGCTCGACCGCAACCAGCAGCATGTGTTTACCGTGCTGCAGGGCAGCCTGGCGCTGTTTCGCGACGATACCGAGGCCTTGCTGGCAATGCGCCCGGCGCTGCTGGCCATTCCTGAGGATGCCGACGATTTTGCCTATGCCGGGCGTAGCAACACCCTGGCGTGGCTGTACATGTACCAGGGCGAATTCGAGCAGGCCCGGGCCGTGCTCAAGGACGGCGAGCGCCTGCAGGGGTCGCCGCGACGCAGCCTGGTGGGGCGATGCTTCAGCGGCATGAGCCTGGCGCTCGAGGGTCGCGTTGCGCAAGCCGAACACCTGTACCGCGAAGTACTCGAGCAGGCGCAAAGCCAGGGAGTGGCGTACCTGATCGTCAGCAGCATGGCCGCGGCCTTGTTGGGCGTGGCCCTGTACGAGCAGGGCGACTACGAGGCGGCGTGCCAACTGCTGGAGCCGCGCATGAAGCTGTTGCAGCGCGTGGCCCTTGCCGACAGTGTGCTGCAGGCGATGCAGACCCTGGCCACGGCCCATTGGCTGGCCGGTCGCCCTGTCGAAGCCTGGAGCTGGGTCGAGCGACTGGAGCAGTTTGCAAGCAGCTACAACCTGGACCGGCTGTTGGCCTCGGCGTTGATGCTGCGCATGCGCTGGGCACAGCAGGGCGGCGATGAACAGCAGGCCGATGCGGTGCTGCAGCGCATCGAGCAACTGGCGGCCGGCGATCAGCCACAAGGCCCGGGGACGGCCCTGGAGGTATGGGTCATCGCCCGCCGTGCTGCCTGTGAGCGGTATCTGCACAAGGGCAACCTGGGCGATGCTGCGCAGCAGCTGTATGAGCTGGTCGACACCTCACGCGCTCATCGACGCTGGCGCCGGGTGGTCCCCATGCTCCTGCAACTGGCGATCTGCGAGCAGGGCCAGCAACGACCACAGGTGGCCCGTGAACTCTTGGTCGAAGCGTTGCGCCAGGGCCATCGACTGGGCCTGGTGCGTACCCTGCTCGATGCATGGCCCGGGATGGCCGCACGATTGCAGGCGTTGCTGGAGCACGACAAGCCGGACCCGGTGCTGGAGTTCTACACCCGGCGTCTGCTGGACATCGCCCGCAGCACGGCGTCAACCCAGCAGCAGGCTGAAGCGGGCGACAGCCCCAAAGTGCTCAGTGCCCGCGAGCTCGAGGTACTGAGCCTGGTAGCTCGGACGCTGCCGAACAAGAAGATTGCGCGGGTATTGAACCTGTCACCGGAAACGGTGAAGTGGCACATGAAAAACATTTTCTACAAGCTTGCGGTCACCGGCCGCGACGAGGCCATTGCCAAGGCTCGCGACCTGGACCTGAAGCTGCCCGACAACACCGCGCTGTAGTCAGCGCGCCTTGACGGCATTGCCGATAAAGGTCGCCTTGCCACGGGCGACCAGGCGCTCGCCGTCGCGCAGGTCGAGGCTGGCGTGGTACAGGCTGCGCCCGATACGATGAACCTGCACATGGGCCTCGACCCATGCACCCAGCGGCGCCGGGCACAGGTAGTCCATGCTCAGGTTGATGGTGACCGGGGGCGTTTCGCTGCCGGCGGCGAGCTTGATCGCCCGGCCAAGGGCGGAGTCGGCCAGGGTCGCGAGCAACCCGCCATGGGCAATGCCCAGCGGGTTCAGGTGTTCAGGGCGGATCCGGGCCGCCAGCAGGGTGCTCTGCGGGTGGTAATAGAGGCCGGTGCACTGGGCGATGAAGCCACTCGCTTGCAGCGGTACAAAACCAGCCAAGGGCGCGTCCTCATCGGTGAGCGCCAGGTCATGCAGGGAGGTGCTGCTCATGGCTGCTCGCTCCTGGCTGGCCGCGGCCAGCGGTACGGCAACGGCTCCTTGCGCATGAAGCGCGCGGTCGCGTCCTTGAAATAGTCGCCCGACATGGCAATCGCCTGTGCCCAGGCTTCATCGTTCAGCTGGCTGCTCCAGTCGTTGTTCAACGATTGGGCCAGCAGGCGCTTGGTCATGGCGAATGCCGCCGGTGACAGATTGCTCAGGCTGCGCGCCAGCTCGTCGGCGCGGGCGTGCAGGCCGCCGTCTGCCACGACCTCCAGCAACAGGCCCATCTCCAGCGCCTGGGCGGCATTGAGTTCGCGGGCCGAGTAAATCAGCTCGCGGGCCTTTTGCAGGCCAACCAGCCGGGGCAGGATGTACGTGGCGCCCATGTCGGGCACCGCACCGATACGCGCGAATGCCATGCTGAACCGCGCGCGTTCCGAGGCCAGGGTGAAGTCTGCTGCCAGGGCCAGGCTGAAACCGGCGCCGGCGGCAACGCCATCCACCGCCGCGATCACCGGGCAGGGCAGTGCGACCAGCTCGGCAACCACCCGGTGGTTTGCCTCCATGCGCGTGCGCAGCTGCGCGGTCGAATAGTCCATGCTCGCCATGCTGCCGACATCGCCGCCGGCGCAAAAGTCTTCGCCGGCACCGGTGAGGATGACGGCGCGTATCTGCGGATCGCGGCGAATCTCGTCCAGCGCTTGCAGCATGGCCAGGCGCATTTCGCTGTTGTAGGCGTTCTTGACGCCTGGGCGTGACATCACCAGGGTGGCGATGTTGTCTTGCCGGGAAAACTCAAGTACCGACATCGGATTCTCCGATCCAGAGTAGCGCCCGCCCGGGGCCTTTGCGCCTGCGGGCGGGCCGGGGGGCTAGAAAGTGCGCGCGATCAGCTCTTTCATCACTTCGTTGGAGCCGCCGTAGATACGCATCGGGCGAGTGTTGATGTACAGGCGGGCGATCGGGTACTCGAGCATGTAGCCGTAGCCACCGTGCAACTGCAGGCACTCGTCGATGATCTGGCAGGCCTGGGTCGAGGCCCACCACTTGGCTTTCGCCGCGGTGGTTGCATCGAGTTGGTGATTGACCATCTTGGTCATGCACGCATCGATGAAGGTCTGGGCGATGGTCACCGTGGTCTGCATTTCGGCCAGCTTGAAGCGGGTGTTCTGCATGTCCATCAGCGGCTTGCCGAACAGCTTGCGGTCCTGGGTGTATTGAATGGTTTCTTCTACCGCCCGCTCCATTGCGCCCAGGGCGTTCATGGCGATGAACATGCGTTCTTCGGGCAGTTGCTGCATCAGCTGGTAGAAGCCCTGGCCCTCTTGCGGGCCGAGCAGGTTCTCCACCGGCACGCGCACGTCGTCGAAGAACAGCTCGGAGGTGTCCTGGCCTTTCTGGCCGAGTTTTTCGAGGATGCGACCGCGGCGAAAACCTGGCAGGTCCTTGGTTTCCAGCACGATGATCGACATGCCCTTGGCGCCCAGGGTCGGGTCGGTCTTGCACACCAGCAGCACCAGGTCGGCGTGGTAGCCGTTGGTGATGAACGTCTTGGAGCCGTTGATCACGTAGTGGTCGCCGTCACGGATGGCCTTGGTCTTGACGTTCTGCAGGTCGGTACCGGCGCCGGGTTCGGTCATGGCAATGGCGGCGACCAGCTCGCCGGTGGCCATGCGCGGCAGCCAGCGTTGCTTTTGCGCTTCGCTGGCGTAGCGCAGGATGTAGTGGGCCGTAATGGCGCTATGCACGTTGGTGCCAAGGCTGGTGGCAATGGCATGGGACAGCTCGTAGCCGATGATCGCGTTGTGGGCGTGGCTACCGCCGCCACCGCCGTACTCTTCGGGGATGCCGGGGCAGAGCATGCCCATTTCACCGGCCTTGAGCCAGGTCTGGCGGTCGACGTGCTGCTGCTTGGCCCAGCGTTCTTCGTTCGGCACCAGTTCTTCGGCGGCGAAGCGGCGGACTGATTGCTGGAAGATGGCCATGTCTTCGGTTAGCCAGGAGGGTTTATAGGCGCTCATTGCGGTCCTTCGTTTGGTGGGGGACTGTGCAGCCATGCTAGGTGGCTGGTCGCAGGGCCAGGGAGCGCCGAAGGGATGATGCTGTGGAGTATGCGTGGCGTCGTTCGAAGGGAGGGGGTGGGGTAGGGCTGCGCAACCCGGGGGGCGTGATCCGTCGACTCGGTGGCAGCGGGCTTGCCCCGCGACAAGGCCGGTACAGCCTGCACTTTCGAACGGCAGCTTCGCACTGGATCGCGGGACAAGCCGGCTGCCACAGGGTACTCACTACTCCCGTCCCTCGTTCCTTCGAACGCCTCCCGTGTTGATCCGCAACTTCATCCCTTCGACGGTCGTAGCACCACCCTTGCCACTCCTACGATGGGCACCAACAACCACCGGCCAGCCGGGCGGGTTCCCCTCTGAAAGTGCATGGCAAAGGATACGAATCGATGAACGACAAAGTGGTGGTAGCCGGGGTTGGCATGATCCCTTTCTCCAAGCCAGGTGCGAGCCCCAGCTACACCGACATGGGCGCCGAGGCCACCCGCCTGGCTCTCAAGGATGCGGGCATCGATTACGACAAGGTGCAGATGGCGTTCACCGGCTATGTCTACGGTGACTCCACCTGCGGCCAGACCGCCCTGTATGAAGTCGGCCGCACCGGTATCCCGATTGTCAACGTCAATAACAACTGCTCCACCGGCTCTACCGCGTTGTACCTGGCCCGTGCTGCCGTGCAGAGCGGCCAGGCCGATTGCGTGCTGGCCCTGGGCTTCGAGCAGATGCAGGCCGGTGCGCTGAAATCCCACTGGGACGACCGCCCGCAGACCCGCGCCAGTGTGGTCCATGTGCTGGAAGGCCTGACCCGCGATGTCGACCTGCCTCGTGCCCTGAAGACCTTCGGCGGCGCCGGCCGCGAGCACATGCAGAAGTACGGCACCCGCATGGAGACCTTCGCCGCCATCCGCGCCAAGGCCAGCCGCCACGCCGCCAACAACCCGCTGGCACTGTTCAAGAACATCGTCAGCACCGAAGACGTGATGAACGACAAGTTGCTGTGGCCCGGTGTCATGACGCGCCTGATGGCCTGCCCACCTACCTGCGGCGCGGCCGCGGCAGTGGTCTGCTCGCCAGCCTTCGCCAAGAAGCACGGCCTGCGCAGTGATGTGGTGATCCTGGCCCAGTCGATGGTCACCGACCCGGTGGAGTCGTTCGACCCGCCGTCGATGATCGCCTACGCCGGATTCTACATGGCCCAGCGCGCCGCCAACCTGGTCTACGAGCAGTCCGGTTTCGGGCCGCAGGATGTGCGCGCCGTGGAGCTGCACGACTGCTTCGCCCAGAACGAGTTGCTCACCTACGAAGCCCTGGGCCTGTGCCCGGTGGGCAGTGGCGAACAGTTCGTGCTCGATGGCGACAACACCTACGGCGGCCAAGTGGTGACCAACCCCTCCGGCGGCCTGCTTTCCAAGGGTCACCCCCTGGGCGCAACGGGCCTGGCCCAGTGCTACGAGCTGACCCATCAGCTGCGCGGCAGCGCCGATAAGCGCCAGGTCGAAGACCTCAACATTGCCTTGCAACACAACCTGGGCCTGGGCGGCGCCTGCGTGGTGACCATGTACGGTCGCAACTGAGCCCGACAGCCCCTTACAACAAGAGGAACGAGACACATGGCTGACAAGAACCTGATCGGGCACAAGCTCGATAGATTCCACACCGAAGTCGAGAAGGGCCGCTTGCGCTTCTTCGCCAAGGCAATCGGCGAAACCGACGCCGTCTACACCGACGAAGCCGTTGCCAAGGCCGCCGGCTACAAGTCGCTGCCGGTACCACCGACTTTCCTCAAGTGCCTGGAAGGCGAGGGTCGCGACCTGAACACCTTCCTCAAACTGGTGAACTTCGACCTGGGCCGCATCCTGCACGCCGAGCAGTCGTTCGTGTACCACAAGATGGCCTACGCCGGTGACGTGCTGACCTTCGACGGGCGCATTTCGGATGTCTACGAAAAGAAGGGCGGTGCCTTGCAGTTCGTGGTGATGGAAAGCCGCGTGACCAACCAGGATGGCGAGCACATCGCCGATATCCGCTCGTCTCTTGTCCAGCGCTGAGGAATTGCCGATGTCCCTTGCCAACCACGTTCAGTTTTCCGATATCCAGGTGGGCGACGACGTACCGCTGCTCAAGCTGCAGCCCGTCAACCGCACCACCCTGGCCCTGTATTGCGGGGCCTCGGGCGACCACAACCCGATCCATGTCGACATCGACTTTGCCCGCAAGGCGCGCATGCCCGACGTGTTTGCCCACGGCATGCTCTCGGCCGCCTACCTGGGCCGCCTGCTGACCCAGTGGGTGCCACAGCCGCAAGTGCGCAGCCTCTCGGTGCGCTTCACCGGCATCACCCAGTTGGGTCACGTGCCGAGCTGCAGCGGCAAGATCACCGAAAAATTCGAAGAAAACGGCGAAAAGCGCGTGCGTCTCGCCATTCGCTGCACCAACCAGTACGGCGAAGACAAGCTGCTCGGCGAAGCCGTTGTCGCCCTGGCCTGACTCCACACCCACAGCATTTTAAGGATCTGACTGATGAAAAAGCTTGAAGGCAAAGTAGCGCTGGTGACCGGTTCCGGTCGTGGCATTGGCCGTGAAGTGGCGCTGCAACTGGCTGCGTATGGCGCCAAGATCGTGGTCAACGACCTGGACGCCGAGCCTGCCGAAGAAGTGGTCGCGACCATCCGCAACGCCGGTGGCGAGGCCGTGGCGTGCGTCGGCAGCGTAACCGCCGCCGATTTCGCCGAGCGCCTGGTGAAGACCGCGGTCGACAACTACGGCGCCATCGACATCATCATCAACAACGCCGGCTACACCTGGGACAACGTGATCCAGAAGATGAGCGACGAGCAGTGGTACGCCATCATGGACTGCCACCTGACCGCGCCGTTCCGCATCCTGCGCGCCGCCCAGCCGGTGATCAGCGCCGCTGCCAAAAAAGAGGCCGCCGAAGGCCGTGAAGTGCTGCGCAAAGTGGTCAACATCTCCTCCGGCGCTGCCGGTGGCAACGTCGGCCAGAGCAACTACTCCTCGGCCAAGGCCGGCATGCTGGGCCTGACCAAGACCCTGGCCAAGGAGTGGGGCCGCCTGAAGGTCAACGTCAACTCCGTTGCCTTTGGCCTGATCGAGACCCGCCTGACCCAGGCGCTGGCCGGCGAAGACAGCAAGACCGTGAACATCGAAGGGCGTGAAATCAAGGTTGGCGTCCAGCAGTCGCGCCTGGACAACGCGGCCGTGACCATCCCCCTGGGCCGCCCTGGCAAACCCCAGGAGGCAGCAGGTGCCGTGGTGATGTTCTGCCTGCCCGAGTCGGACTTCTGCTCCGGCCAGGTCATCTACTGCGGTGGCGGCCCAGGCTCCAACTTCTGATCGCTTTATTGCCCTGCAGCCCCTGGCGTCGCTGACGCCAGGGGCGCTTCCTACTAGAGGTCCGTGCAATGCTGGAAAACTACCGCTCACCCTGGATGACCGAAGACCTGGAGCAGTTTAGCGACATGGTCCAGCGCTTTGCCAAGGAGTACATGGAGCCCAATGAGCTGCACTGGCGCGAGCAGCACTACGCCGACCGCGCGGCCTGGCTCAAGGCTGGCGAGCTTGGCCTGATCCTGCCGGACGTGGCTGAAGAGTACGGCGGCGCCGGTGGCACCATCGGCCATTACGCCTGTGTGGTGCAGACCATGAACGCCTTCGGTGGCGGCATCGGCCTGGGCCTTAGCCACATCGTGGCGCACTACATTCTGGAGTCCGGCACAGAGGCGCAGAAAAAGCACTGGCTGCCGAAAATCGGCTCCGGCGAGATCATCTGCGCCATTGCCATGACCGAACCGGGTGCCGGCTCCGACCTGCAGTCGGTGCGTACCCGCGCGGTGAAGCAGGGTGACAAGTACGTCATCAACGGCGCCAAGACCTTCATCAGCAATGGCCAGACCTGCGACATGGTCCTGGTGATCGCCAAGACCGATACCAGTCAGGGCGCCAAGGGCGTCTCGCTGTTCATGGTCGACACCAATACCCCGGGTTTCCGTCGCGGCAAGCTGCTGAGCAAGATCGGCATGCACGCCCAGGACACCTCCGAGATGTTCTTCGATGACGTCGAAGTGCCGGCCGATTGCCTGCTCGGCGAAGTGGAAGGGCGGGGCTTCTACACCCTGATGAGCCAGCTGCCGTACGAGCGCGCGCAGATCGGCGTCGGCGCCGTCGCGGTGATGGAGCGTGCATTGCGCCTGACCATCGAATACACCAAGGACCGCAAGGCCTTTGGCAAGCCGGTGATCGACTTCCAGAACAGCCGCTTCGTACTTGCCGACGTCAAGGCCACGGTGCTGGCCGCCAAGACCTTCGCCGACCTGATCGTGCAGCGCTGGATCGACGGCACCCTGGACACCACCCTGGCGTCGATGGGCAAGTTCTGGCTGACCGAACGCCAGGGCGAGGTACTTGACCGTTGCCTGCAGCTGTTTGGCGGCTACGGCTACATGAACGAGTACCCGATCGGCCGGATGTGGGCCGATGCCCGGGTCGCGCGCATCTACGGTGGTTCCAACGAAATCCAGCGCGAAGTGGTTGCCCGCTCGCTGTAACCCTGATGGCCGGCAGGGCCGACCTGGCGTCGGCCCGCCGCACAGCGCGACACGATCCAAATCAATCCAAAAATAAAAAGCAATTTGGAGTTCAGCATGTACATCACTCAAGGGCTGCATCGTCATATGCAGAGCCGACCGCATGCAGTGGCCATCCGTGCCGAGGGCCGCAGCACCACCTACGCCGAGTATGGCGACCGGGTGGCGCGGCTTGCCGGTGCACTGAAGGGTCTGGGCGTTGCCAGCGGCGATCGTGTGGCGATGCTTGCACTCAACTGCCAGCGATACCTGGAGTACTACCTGGCGGTGCCGTGGGCCGATGCGGTGGTCAACCCGGTGAACTTTCGCTGGAGCGTGGCCGAGATCGTCTACTCGCTGGACGACTCGGAAACCACGGTGCTGATCGTTGACGACCAGCACAAGGACATCGGCCGCACCATCCTCGAACAGGCCCAGACCCTGCGCCACGTGATCTACGCCGGCAACGGCCCGACCCCGGCCGGGATGCTCGACTACGAAACCCTGATTGCCAACAGCGCCGCGGTGGAAGATGCGCGGCGCGGTGGCGATGCCTTGCTGGGTATTTTCTATACCGGCGGTACCACGGGCTTCCCCAAGGGGGTCATGCTCAGCCACACCAATGTCGGCTTCTCGGCCATGAACTCGGTGTGTAGCGGCAGGTGCGGCGCCGATGCACGCTTCTTGCATTCGATGCCGATGTTCCACCTGGCCGACTTCGCCGCCATGGTGTCGCTGTTCATCACCGGCGGCACCCACATCATACTGCCCGGTTTCACGCCAAAGAGCGCGCTCGAGGCCATCGAGCAGGAGCAGGTCACCGAGGTGCTGCTGGCGCCGACCATGATCCAGATGCTGCTCGACTGCCAGCAGCGTGAATGCGCGCATATCGATCTCAGTGCCCTGAAGCGGGTCGGCTATGGCGCTTCGACCATTACCCCGTCGCTGCTCGACCGCGCCCGCACCATGTTCCCCAACGCCGAGTTCTCCCAGGGCTACGGCATGACCGAACTGGCACCGGTAGCCACCACCCTCGGCCCCGCCCACCACACCGCCGAGCACCAGGCCAGCGGCAAGATGTACTCGGCCGGCCTGCCCGGCGTTTGTGTGGAAGTGCGCATCGTCGACGCCCACGACAACGAAGTGCCACGTGGCACCGTGGGCGAGATCATCGTCCGTGGCCCGAACGTGATGCTCGGCTACTGGAAAAAGCCCGAGGCTACCGCCGAGGCCCTGCGCGGCGGCTGGATGCACACCGGCGACGGCGGCTACATGGACGACGACGGGTTTGTCTACGTCTGCGACCGGCTCAAGGACATGGTGGTCAGCGGCGGCGAAAACATCTACAGCGCCGAGGTCGAGACCGCCATTGCCAGCCACCCGGCGGTGGCGCAAAGCGCGGTGATCGGTATTCCCTGCAAGAAATGGGGCGAGAGCGTACACGCGGTGATCGTTCTCAAGCCGGGCATGACGGCCAGCGGCGAAGAAATCATCGGTCACTGCCGCGAGCGCATCGCCGGCTACAAGGTGCCGCGCAGCATCGAGTTTCGCGACGGGTTGCCGCTGACCAGTGTCGGCAAGGTCTTGAAGACCGAGCTGCGCAAGCCGTTCTGGAAAAACCAGACCCGCGGGATCGCTTGAGTTCCTGAGCACGGCGTGGCCAGGGAAGGCCACGCGCTTCTTGCGTTTTCGCAGAGACCAGAACCGCACCCCTGAGTGCGGCACGCCTTCCTCGCGCACCTAAATACCGGAGTCATCATGAACCTGACGAGACTATGTGGAGGCCGCGCCCCACACCTGCTGGCCGTCGCCGTTGCCATTGCCGTTCAATCACAGGCCAATGCCAAGGATTTCAGCATTGGCGAAATCCAGGGCAGCTTCGATTCGTCGCTGTCGATCGGCGCCAGCTGGGCAGTGCGCGGCCCCGACCCGGACTTCATCTCCAACTTCAACTCCCAAGGGGTGCGCGGCAACTCGGCCTCGCGCACCAGCGACGACAACCGCCTGAACTTCAAGAAGGGCGAAACTTTCTCGAAGATCTTCAAGGGCGTGCATGACCTGGAACTCAAGTACGGCCAGAGCGGCGCGTTCGTGCGCGGCAAATACTGGTACGACTTCGAGCTCAAGGATGAAAGCCGGCCGTTCTACGACATCGACGACAGCGGGCGTGACCGCGCGGCCAAATCGTCCGGGGCCATGTTCCTGGACAGCTTCGTCTACCACAACTACAACCTGGGCTCGCTGCCCGGCAACGTGCGGGTCGGCAAGCAGGTGGTGAGCTGGGGCGAGAGCACCTTCATCGGCAACTCGATCAACAGCATCAACCCCATCGACGTCGCTGCCTTGCGCCGCCCTGGCGCCGAGGTGAAGGAAGGCCTGATCCCGGTCAACATGTTCTACCTGTCCCAGGGACTGACCGACAGCCTGACCGCCGAGATGTTCTACCAGATCGAGTGGGAAAGCTCGGTAATCGACAACTGCGGCACCTTCTTCGGCAACGACGTCATCCCCGAAGGCTGTACCGACCGTGTCGTGCTGGCCGGCCTTGACCTGCCGCCGGGCGTGGCCAACAACACCGGCACCCCGGGTGTGACCGACAATGCCTACGTTCCACGTGCCAAGACCCGTGACGCCCGCGACAGCGGCCAGTACGGCCTGGCACTGCGCTGGTACGTGCCGGAGCTGAACGAAACCGAATTCGGCTTCTACGCCATGAACTACCACAGCCGTAACCCGAACCTGAACTTCACGCGCGCCACCGACACCAGCAACCAGGTCGCGGCCATCCGCAGCGCCAGCTACAACGCGGTCTACCCCGAAGACGTGCGCCTGTACGGGGTGAGCTTTGCCACCAACGTCGACGGCATCTCGGTGGGTGGCGAGGTCAGCTACCGGCCGAACATGCCGCTGAACCTCAACGGTGGCGACCTCAACCTCGCGGCCCTGGGCAACGTGGCCTCGCCGCTGTTCCTGAGCGGCAATTCGCAGAACGTCGCCGGTGCCGAGCTCCAAGGCTACAAGCGCATGCCGGTGCTGCAGGCGCAGGTCAGTGCCACGAAGTTCTTCGATCAGGTGCTGGGCAGTGACCGCCTGACCCTGGTGGGCGAGGTGGGCTACAACCACATCAACGGCCTGGGGTCCAGCGACGGCACCGACCTGCGCTTTGGCCGCAGCACCGTGTTCGGCGCCGGCCAGTTGGTCAACCAGGCGGTGTGCGTGGGCTCCATCCAGCCCGTGCCAGGCCAGCCTGGCGTGACTGCGGCCAGCAACCCGCAGCAGGAGTGCAACAGCCACGGTTTCTACACCAGCAGTTCCTGGGGCTATCGCCTGCGCGGCAAGTTCGACTACCCCAACGTGATTGCCGGCATCAACCTGTCGCCCAACATTGCCTGGTCCCATGACGTGGACGGTGTTGGCCCGAACTTCGAGGAAGGCACCAAGGCCGTGAGCCTGGGGCTGGATGCCGAATACCTGAACACTTACACCGCCAGTCTCAGCTACACCGACTACTTCGGCGGCAAGTGGAACACCAACACTGATCGCGACTACGTCGCCCTCAGCTTCGGCGTGAACTTCTGCCCCCCATCAGAGAGGAAAAACAACAATGAAACCTGCACGTCTTCTATTCACCGCTTGCACCCTGAGCCTGTCCCTGGTGGCCGCCAGTGTGATGGCTGCCGTTTCCCCGGAAGAAGCGGCCAGGCTTGGCACCAGCCTCACCCCGGTGGGCGCGGAAAAAGCCGGCAACGCCGACGGCAGCATCCCGGCCTGGACCGGCGGCCTCAAGGCCGATGCCGCCCCGGTTAAAAACGGCTTCATGGGCAACCCCTATGCCGATGAAAAGCCGCTGTTCGTCATCACCGCCGCCACGGCCGAGCAGTACAAGGACAAGCTGACCCCCGGCCAGCTCGCCCTGTTCAAACGCTATCCCGACACCTACAAGATGCCGGTGTACAAGACCCAGCGCAGCGCGGTCATGCCGCAATTGGCCTATGACGCAGCGAAGAAAAGCGCAGTGACCACCGAAGCGGCCAACGATGGCTACTCGCTGAAGAACTTCAACCAGATCCACTACTATGCCTTCCCGATCCCCAAGAATGGCCTGGAAGTGGTGTGGAACCACCTGACCCGCTACCGCGGCCACAACTACATCAACTCCCAGGTCCAGGCCACCCCGCAGGTCAACGGCAGCTTCACCCCGGTGCAGATCGAAATCGCCACCGGTTTCCCGTGGATCATGGCCGACGCCAAGCCCAAGGACATCGACAACATCCTGTTCTTCGCCAAGCAGACCGTAACGGCACCTGCACGCATGGCCGGCAACGTGACACTGATCCACGAGACCCTCGACCAGGTGGCCGAGCCGCGCATGGCCTGGGCCTACAACGCCGGCCAGCGCCGTGTGCGCCGGGCGCCACAGGTGGCCTACGACGGCCCGGGTACGGCCGCCGACGGCCTGCGTACCGCCGACAACGCCGACATGTACAACGGCGCGCCGGACCGCTACGACTGGAAGCTGGTGGGCAAGAAGGAGGTCTACATTCCCTACAACAGCTACCAGTTGCAGTCGCCGTCGCTCAAGTACAGCGACATCATCCAGCCGGGCCATATCAACCAGGACCTGACCCGCTATGAGCTGCATCGGGTCTGGGAAGTGGTGGGCACGCTCAAGGCTGGCTCCCGGCACATCTATGCCAAGCGCCACATGTTCTTCGACGAAGACACCTGGACCGCGGTCGAGATCGACCAGTACGACGGCCGTGGCCAACTGTGGCGGGTCAGCGAAGGGCATACCTACACCGACTATGTGCAGAAGCTGACCGCGTTTGCCGGCATCGGCACCTACGACCTGATCGCCGGGCGCTACGTGGTGTCGAACCTGGGCAACGAAAACAAGCAAGGCATCAATTACGCCTATCAGCCAAGCGTCAACGAGTTCACCCCGGCGGCGCTGCGTAACGCCGGTATTCGCTAAACCTGTTGGTATCGGCTGATCGTCCCGCCGGGGCGGTCAGCGCCGAAGTTCCCTTGAAGCTGTCTGAAATTCTGGAGATCCGTGATGTCGCAAAAACCTTACGTTGTGGGCGTCGGTATGATTCCGTTCGTCAAACCGGGCACCAGCGGTACCTATATCGAAATGGGTTCGCAAGCCATCCGCCTGGCCCTGGAAGATGCCGGCCTGGATTACGGCCTGGTGCAGCAAGCCTTTGCCGGTTATGTGTACGGTGACTCCACCTGCGGCCAGGCGGCGCTGTATGAAGTGGGCATGAGCGGTATCCCTGTGATCAACGTCAACAACAACTGCGCCACAGGCTCCAGCGCGCTGTTCCTGGCGCGCCAGGCGGTGGAGAGCGGGGCGGTCGAGTGTGCCCTGGCCTACGGCTTCGAGCAGATGCAGCCCGGTGCGCTGAAATCGGCGTGGGGCGACCGTCCTGGCGCGACCACGCACATGACCCAATCGGTGATCGACGAGCTGACGGCCGAAGTGGTCGGCATGCCAAGCGCATTGCGCATGTTCGGCGGCGCCGGTCGTGAGCACATGCAGAAGTACGGCACGCAGATGAGCACCTTTGCGGCCATTCGCGCCAAGGCCAGCCGCCACGCCGCCAACAACCCGTTGGCGCTGTTTCGCAAGGTCATCACCACCGAGGACGTAATGAACGACCAGGTGATCTGGCCGGGCGTCATGACCCGGCTGATGGCCTGCCCACCGACCTGCGGTGCGGCGGCGGCGATCATCTGCTCCGAAGCCTTCGCCAAGAAGCATGGCCTGAACACCGACGTGGTGATCCTGGCCCAGGCGTTGAGCACCGATACCGCGGTTTGCCACGAAAGCATGTCGATGATCGAAGTGGTTGGTTTCGACATGGCGCAGCGGGCGGCCAAGGCGGTGTACGAGAAGGCTGGTGTCGATCCGCAGGATATTCGTGTGGTCGAACTGCACGACTGCTTCGCCCATAACGAGTTGCTGACCTATGAATCGCTGGGGCTGTGCCCGGTGGGTGGGGCGGAGCGTTTTGTGCTCGATGGCGACAACAGTTATGGCGGGCAGGTGGTTACCAACCCGTCGGGTGGGTTGCTGTCGAAGGGGCATCCGCTGGGGGCGACGGGGCTGGCTCAATGCTATGAGCTGACGCATCAGTTGCGCGGTACTGCTGACAAGCGTCAGGTGGAAGGTACCAGTCTTGCACTGCAGCACAACCTGGGGCTGGGTGGTGCTTGTGTGGTGACGTTGTACGGTCGTGGCTGATATCGCGCTGTAGTGTTTGCCGGGCCTTGTGCCCGGCTTTTTTGTGGCTGCAGGTTGTATTGTGTGTTGATCCATTTTGGTTGGCCCAGCCCGAAGTAAGCTTGCGCGGTACCTGTGGGAGCGGGCTTGCCCGCGATCGGCCGCAAAGCGGTCGTAATCCAGGCCACACCTTTGTTTGGGTCTTAAGGGGGGTGAGCATATCCATTTGCCAAGGGGATGCCGATTCACCTTTGCGCCCTTACGGCGCCTTATTTTTTTCAGTCGAAAAAAAAGTAAGCTTGCGCGGTACCTGTGGGAGCCCGCGATCGGCCGCAAAGCGGTCGTAATCCAGGCCACACCTTTGTTTGGGTTTCAAGGGGGGGGAGCATATCCATTTGCCAAGGTGATGCCGGTTCACCTTTGCGCCCTTACGGCGCCTTCCTTTTTTTCAGTCGAAAAAAAAAGTAAGCAAAAAATTCTTGCCCCACCAGGGGCCCTACGCTGCGCTCCGGGTCCCCTCACTGCGGTGTCGCTACGGGGCATTGCGAGCTACGAGTTGCAAGCAACTCTACGCTTCGCATCTTCGGCATTCGCCGAAGGCGCTGCGCGCTAGCCCCTCCACGACACCTCCGTTCGGCCCTTCTGGTTAACGGGGCCTGAAGATCAAAAGCAAGGTCAAAAGCAAGATCAAGATCAAGAGCACAATTCGCTGCGCTCTTGCTGGCCTGCGCGGTATTTGTGGGAGCGGGCTTGCCCGCGATCGACCGCAAAGCGGTCGTAATCCAGGCACCACCGCCAGCAAGCCAGCACTCACCCCCCGCCAAAACGCAGAACGCCCAGTGCAAGGCACCGGGCGTTCTGTTTGTTGCTGTGTGGCGCTTACTGGCGCTTCGCAACCTGCTCGATTTTCTGCATGCGGTGGGTGTCCATCAGTACCAGGCCGAAGGCCATGCCATACATCAAGCGGCCCTGGGCATCGACTTTGATCGGGGCATACATGCCATTGAACACCGGGTCGCTGCCGGTGGCGATTTCCAGGACGGTCTTGCCAGTGTCCAGGTCCATGCCGATGTGGTACCCCTCGCCCTGGCGTGCGGTGTAGACGCCGTTGATCAAGGCCATGCGGCTGCCACCGCTGATCATTGGCACCACCGACACAGAGCCGACGTCAGTACGGGTCCACAGGGTGTTCCACTGGTCCTTGGCGCTGTCCCACTTGAGCATGGCCACGCCCTTGGCGGCCGGGCGGGTCATGCCGTTGAGCATGGTGACGTAGTAGCCCGACTTGTCCAGGGCCGGTTTGTCTTGCGCCGGGATGTTGTTGACCACGAAGGCATGGCCGTCATACACCGCCACCGATTGCTCCGATTGCACGACCGGAATCGCGTCCCCCAGGTCGACCGCACGCTGGTCGGCTACCCGTGGCGACAAGGTCCCAGGCTTCTGTTTCCAGCCAGCCGGGATCTTGTCGCGCCACATGGCCACCAGGTTCATCTTCTTCGAGCCGTCGGTGAACACCACCAGCTTGTCTTCGTCCGGCCCATAACCCATCAGGGTCGGGGTAGAGCCGGTGCCGTCGCCGACTTTGACCGAGGTGAAACGCAGGCCGCGCTCATACGGCGCTTTCCAGGCGCCGCTGGCGTCGTCGGCGTGGATCTTGCCGTGCTTGTCGACCACCAGCCGGTACATGTTCTGGTTGGAGGCGACGTACACCGCACCGCCATCCACTTCAGGACCGGTTGCGAAGGAGTTGAGGAACACTTCGTCGGTGCCTTCGATACGGTAGCTGTCGATCAGTTTCAGGGTGGTGCGGTCAAGGGTCGCCACGGTGCCGCCCATGGTGTTGACCACCAGGTAGCCGTTGAGGGTCATGCCCATGCCAAAGGCGGTGTCCACCGGGATGCGGACGCTGCGCTTGGTCTTCTCGTTGTCGAACAACGCGTCGGGCAGTTGTACTTCCTGGGTCAGTTTCATGCCCGAAGACGGGTCCCCGGGGTCGTTCTGGTCAATGCGGAACACCCGGCGGGCACTGGCGCCGATGAAGGCGTTGTCGCGGGTCAGCAGCGAGTAGATCGCGCCGCCCAGCAGCTGGTCGGAGGTGCCGGTCAGCATGCGGTTGGGTTGTGCCTGCATGTAGTCCAGCAGGCCTTTCTCATCCTTGGCATCGAGGAACTTGCGGGTCTGCGCGGCTTGCTCCAGGCGTTGCTCGGCGGTCACCGGCGTGTAGTTGGGCAGTTTGACCGGCAGGTCGACGCGGGCGATCTCGGTGATTTTGAAGTCATCGGCGATCTTGAGTTTGCGCAGCGAAAACCCGGCCCAGTACCAGTACACGTCGGTGCCGTTCACCTTGTCGGTGTACTGCATCAGGCTGCCCGATTCGTTGGGCACCACCCGGTAGGCATCCGGGGTCATCTTGTACGAACCCCGTGCCACGCTGAGGGCGGTGCTGTCCGAGGCGCCATCGTTCCAGTGGGTCTGGTTGTTGTAAGACTGGGCCAGGTACGGGTTGGGTGGCGCGACCTGGGGTTGCGCGGTGGCCACCGCTGGAGCGGCGAGGCAGCAGGTTGCCCACAGGGCCCAGTGGGGAGGTAACTCGAACATACGCTCATTCCTTCCTTTTGTTGTTATTGCCGACGGCGTTGCGGGCCCAGAGTAGCCCGCTGCCTGGGCAGCCATAGCCACCCGTGCCGGGGGGCAGAATTGCAGCGCGTTCCTCTGCTAGCGTGAAAACACAAAAACACGCTCAACAATGAGGAAACCACATGCTTTCAGGCATCAAAGTTGTCGAGATCTGCGGTATCGGCCCAGGGCCGTTCTGCGCCATGCACCTGGCAGATCTGGGGGCGGATGTGATTGCCGTGGAGCGGGGGGCGTCCACCTCGATCACCGGCGAGGCGAATGCCGCGACCAACCCGCTCAACCGTGGCAAGCGCTCGGTGGTGGCCGACCTTAAAACCGCCGAAGGCCGCGAGTTGGTGCTGCAACTGATCGAAAGCGCCGACGTGCTGATCGAAGGCATGCGCCCGGGTGTCATGGAACGCCTGGGCCTGGGCCCGGAGCAGTGCCAGGCGCGCAACCCCAAGCTTGTGTACGGGCGCATGACCGGCTGGGGCCAGCACGGGCCGATGGCCAATGCCGCCGGCCACGACAACAACTACATCGCCTTGTCGGGCGCCCTCTACCACAGCGGTACCGAGGGCGAAGCACCGTCTGCGCCCATCACCCTGATCGGTGATATCGGTGGGGGTGCCCTGTACCTGGCCATCGGTGTGCTGGCCGGGGTGCTCCAGGCGCGCCAGACCGGGCAGGGCAGTGTGGTGGACGCCGCCATCGTCGATGGCTCGGCGCACATGATGCAACTGATGATGACGCTCGGTAAAAGGGGCCTGCTCAACGAGCAGCGTGGCAAGAGTGTCCACGACGGTTCGCACTTCTACGGTACCTACCGCTGCGCCGATGACCATTATGTCGCCCTGGGTTCAATGGAACCGCAGTTCTACGCGCTGCTGCTGAACAAGCTCGGCCTGCAGGATGACCCGCGCTTTGCCCGTCAGTGGGACACCAAGCAGTGGCCTGCGCTGCGTGAAGCCTTTGTCGCGCTGTTCGCCACCCAGCCGCGCCAGCACTGGTGCGACCTGCTTGAAGGCACCGATGTCTGCTTTGCCCCGGTGCTCAGCCCCCGTGAGGCCTCCCGCCACCCGCACATGGTCGAGCGTGACGTGTACTTCGAGCGTGACGGCATGCTGCAGGCGCATCCGGCCCCGCGCTTCAATGGGCAAGTGGTCACGCCTGGGCCTATTCCCACCCGTGGAGCGCATACCGCGCAGGTGCTGGAGGCCATCGAGGCGCGTGACCTTGCCGGGCTCTGGGGCCAGTAAACCGATTATTCCCTGATAACAACAATGCAACAGGAAAACGCAATGAACATGCTTGAAGGCAAAGTCGCCCTGGTGACCGGCTCCGGTCGTGGTATCGGTCGTGAAGTGGCGCTGCAACTGGCCAGCTTCGGCGCCCGGTTGGTGGTCAATGACCTCGACGCCGAGCCCGCCGCGCAAGTGGTCGCGGCCATTCGCGAGGCGGGCGGTGAAGCGGTGGCCTGCGTCGGCAGCGTAACCGCCCCCGATTTCGCCGAGCGCCTGGTCAAGACGGCCGTGGACAACTACGGGTCCATCGACATCATCGTCAACAACGCCGGCTACACCTGGGACAACGTGATCCAGAAGATGACCGATGAGCAGTGGTACGCGATCATGGACTGTCACCTGACGGCGCCGTTTCGCATCCTGCGCGCGGCCCAGCCGGTAATCAGCGCCGCGGCCAAGAAAGAAGCCGCCGACGGCCGCGAAGTGTTTCGCAAGGTGGTCAATATCTCCTCGAGCTCCGCAGGCGGCAATGCCGGGCAAGCCAACTACGCCGCCGCCAAGGCCGGCATCCTCGGCCTGACCAAGACGCTGGCCAAGGAATGGGGTCGGTTGAAGGTCAACGTCAACGCCGTCGCCTTCGGCCACATCGAAACCCGCCTGACCGTGCCGTTCGCCGGCAAGGACAGCGCCACGGTGGACATCGAGGGCCGGCAGATCAAGGTTGGCATCAGTGAGCAATTGGTCGAGGCTTCGCGCTCGGCAATCCCCTTGGGCCGTCCTGGGCATGCGCGCGAGGCGGCGGGTGCGGTGGTGCTGCTGTGCCTGCCGCAGGCCGACTACCTGTCGGGGCAGACGCTGTACTGCGGCGGCGGGCCGGGCCCGGCGTTCTGACGACCGTTCATCCCCTGCGTGGCACTTGGGCATGGCGGCATTCTCCAACGGGAAACACCATCGAGGAATGCCGCCATGCCCCGGGGAAGCAAAGCCAGGTACACCGACAAACAGAAGCGCAAGGCCCTGCACGCCCATCGTTAGGTGGGTTCAAACCTTGCCTGGATGACGGCCGCCGGCAAGTCCGGTTCCCACATTGTTCGCCCAGCCGCTCAATAGATCCCCATCATCCCCTCGATGCTGCGCACCATCGACACCAGCCTTGGCCCGACATCCTTGACCAATTGCCCTTCGCCGAGCATGAACGAGGGAATGCCGCAGTTGAACACCAGGATCTCGCCGTCGCCCATCGCCCGCATGGGCACCGCCACGGCGTGGATTTCCTTGCGCAAGTCCCCGTAGGACACGCAAAACCCACGGGCCTGGAACTCCTGGATGCTTTCCTCGATGCGGGTGTGGAACGCGCTCCAGTCCTCGGGTGTCCTGACTTTTATCTCATTGAGCAACGCCGTGCGCTCGTCCCGCGAGGAGGCGGCGATGATCGCCCGGCCCATGGCCGTGCGCACGATGGGGTAGCTCAGGCCTACGTCCGGCGGATGGCTCATGGGCGCTGCGCTACGGCTGCTTTCCAGGTAGACAACGCTCAGGCGGTCACGCATGCCCAGCGATACAGAACCGCGAATGTAGTCGGCCAACTCCTTCATGAAGGGCCGGGCGATCTGGCGGATATTGAGGCTGGCGAGCAACGGATAGCCCAGCGAGAGCACAGCCGAGCCCAGCTGGTATTTGTTGTTCATGCGGTTGATGCGCAGGTAGCCCAGGCGCACCAGGGTGTAGGTAAAGCGCGAAATGGTTGCCTTGGGCATGCCGGTGCGGGCCACCAGCTCGGCGTTGCCCAACTGGGTATCGCGCGCGGTGAAACAGTGGAGGATCTCCAGGCCGCGGGCGAGGGTGGAGGCGAACTGTCGGTCATCGGCGAACTCGTCTGCCAGGTAGTGCCTGGAGGGTGTGTGCCAGTCGCCCGGCGAGGCCGGTGTGTGCTTGTCGTGCGTTTCCATTGCCGCTCCCGGTTTCAACTGCGCATGGGCAGATAGTGCGATGCTTGTTCCGACTATTCAAACGCTGTTCTGCATAGCGGAACAATTATTGTGAGCACGCTGATTTCTAGGCCATATGTTGCCCAACAACTATAAAAACGCGGGAGGCAACAATGGTACGCAATCAGCAGGCGCTCGACGCTTTCTTGAGTGACGTGCGCACATTCGTGCGTGATGAGGTATTTGCCCGGGAAGCCGAGATCGAGCGACTCGACGAAGTCCCGGCCGATCTGGTGCAAACCCTGCGCGAGAAAGGCTTTTTCGGCTGGAGCATCCCGCAGGCTTACGGCGGTGCAGGCTTGAGCACCGAGGAGCTGGTGCTCGGCGCGCTGGAGTTGTCCCAGGCCGCCGTGGCGGTACGCGCCCGGGTGGGCACCAACACCGGGATCGGCGCCGAAGGTATCGTGGTCGATGGCACCGAGGCGCAAAAGCAGCAGTACCTGCCACGCCTGGCCAGCGGCGAGTGGACCGGCTGCCTGGCGGTGACCGAGCCCGAGGCCGGCTCGGAGGCAACCAACGTACAGACCACGGCCCGGCGCGACGGTGACAGCTACATCCTCAATGGCAGCAAGTGCTATATCACCAACGCCCCGATAGCCGACGTGTTCACCGTGACCGCTCGTACCGAGCCCGGCAGCACGGGCGCCAGAGGCGTGTCGGCGTTTATCGTCGAGCGCGGCATGCCCGGGCTTGCCACCGGCGCGCCGTACCGCAAGATGGGCCAGGCCGGCTCACCGGTCGGCGAAGTCCACTTCAACGAGTGCCGGGTGCCGGCTGCCAACCTGATCGGCGGTGTCGAGGGCAATGGCTTCAAGACCGTGATGAAAACCCTCAACAAACAACGTATCCACTTGGCGGCCCTGTCCACGGGCCCGGCCATGCGGATGCTGGAGATGGCCGTCGCACACACCACCACGCGCGCCCAGTTCGGCCAGCCGGTGGCCAACTTCCAGTTGGTCCAGGCCTTGATCGCCGACTGCCAGACCGAAATCTTTGCCGCCCGCAGCATGATCCTCGAGACCGCCCGCAAGCGTGATCGCGGCGAGGACGTGGTGCTCGAAGCGTCGATGTGCAAGTACTTCGCTACCGAGATGTGCGGTCGGGTCGCCGACCGCTGCGTGCAGATGTTCGGTGGCGCAGGCTATGTGGCCGACCACAGCCAGATCGAACGCTGGTACCGCGATGTACGGCTGTTCCGCCTGTACGAGGGCACCAGCCAGATCCACCAGCTGAACATCGCCAAGCAAGTGCTTGCCGCCCACCGCTGAGGCGGGTACCGGCCATTCTCCTTTGTTGCAGGAAATCGTCATGTCTACGTTCGATCTGTTCTTCACGCCGCGCTCGGTTGCCGTGATCGGCGCCTCGCAAGACCTTGCATCCATCAGCGGCCAGCCCATCGCCCACCTCAAGGCCAAGGGCTACGCCGGCCAGGTACTGCCGGTCAACCCGCGCTATGACGAGGTCGCCGGGTATCGCTGCTACCCCGATGTCGCCTCGCTGCCGGTCACCCCGGACGTCGCGGTGATAGCCGTCGGCGCCAAGCGTGTGCCCGAGGCGCTCAGCGCCCTGGGCCACAAGGGGTGCCGGTTTGCGGTGATCCTGTCGTCCGGCTTCGCCGAGGCGGGCGAGCAGGGCGCCGCGGCGCAACGTGCCCTCACCGCCATCGCCCGCTCGTTCGGCATGCAGGTGATCGGCCCCAACTGCCAGGGCTACATGAACATCAGCGAGGGCATCCACGTGGGCTTCGGCGCGCCTTATGGGCTCAGCTACCCCAAGGGCCACCTGAGCCTCACCTCGCAAAGCGGTGCGTTCGGCAACTCGATCGTCATGCTGGCCAGCCAGGAGGGCATCGGTTTCAGGCACTACGTGTCGACCGGCAATGAGTCGGTGACCACCTCGCTGGACTTCATGGAGGCGATGATCGACGACCCCGAGACCCGGGTGATCGCCGGCTACGTGGAGGGCTTCCAGGACGCCCGGCGCTTGCTGGGGATCGGCCGGCGCGCCTTGGCCGCGGGCAAGCCGATGCTGATCTGGAAGGTCGGCACCTCGGAAGCCGGCGCCCGCGCTGCGGCCTCGCACACGGCCAACCTCGGTGGATCGATGGCGTTGTACCGCGCCGCCTTCCGGCAAAGCGGCATCATCGAAGTCAATGACGTGGGCGACCTGGCCGACTGCGCCAAGGCGCTGCTGCCGGGCCGGGTGCCCAAGGGCAATCGCCTGGCGGTGGTGACCATCTCGGGTGGCGCAGGCATTGCCATGGCCGACGGTGCGGCCCTCGGCGGCCTGGTGTTGCCCGAGCTGGCAGCGACCACGGTCAGCGCGCTCAGGGAGGTACTGCCGTCATTCGCGGCGGTCGCCAATCCGCTGGATGTCACCGCGAGCCTGCTCACCGATGCCAGCCTGCTGCGAGTGACCCTGGAGCGGCTGGCCGACGACCCGAACGTCGACATGATCGGCCTGGCCCTGGCGGCAGCCAGCGGCGCCCTGGCCCGCGAACTGGCCGACGAGATCGTACGCATCCGCGACGAGCGCGGCATACCCGTGCTGGTTGCCTGGAACGCTGACCCGGCCACTGTGCAGGCGGCGTACGACATTCTCGATAGCGCCGGCATCCCGCGTTACCAGTCGCCGGTACGCTGCGCGCGGGGCGCCAGTGCCTTGTGGGCCTTTGCCGAGGCCCGCGGGCGTGTGGCGCAGGTCATGGACGAGTCGCCCCTGCAATTGACGGCTGCACCGATGCGCGAGCTGCTCCGGGCAAGCCGCACGGACCTGACCGAGTTCGAGGCCAAGAAAGTGCTCGCAGCCTATGGCATTGAAGTGACCCAGGAGGCGCTGGCCGGCGATGCCGAGCAGGCCTCGCGCATCGCCCTGGCCATGCAGCGGCCGGTGGTGATGAAGATCCAGTCGGCCGACATTCCCCACAAGACCGAAGCCGGCGGCGTGCGCGTCGGCGTGCAGGGCAGTGCCCAGGTGAAGGCCGCATTCGAGGAAATCCTTGGCAATGCCCGCGCCTATGCCCCCCGGGCGCGCCTCGATGGCGTGCTGGTGCAGGAGATGGTCTGCGGGGGGACCGAACTGATCCTGGGGATCAACAATGACCCCTTGTTCGGGCCGGCGGTGATGGTAGGGTTTGGCGGCATTTTTGCCGAGGTGATGAAGGATGTCAGCTTCCGCCTGGCGCCGATCACCCGCAGTGAGGCGCAGGCGATGCTCCGCGAGTTGCGTTCGTTCCCGATCCTGGATGGCGCCCGTGGCCGACCCAAGGCTGATGTGCAGGCGGTGGTCGATACCTTGATGCGCCTGTCGGCCATGGCCGTGGACCTGGCTGACGAGCTGCAGGAGTTCGACATCAATCCGCTGTTCGTGCTCCAGCAGGGAGAGGGTGTGAGGGCAGGGGATGCGCTGGCCAAGCCGATTGCGGTCGAGGTCGGCACGGCTGCCCGGCACCTGCCGGACGGGGAAGCACTCGTCTACCCCTGACGGTGCGTTTTCTGCAATTCTGGCGGTCGGCGCAGTGCTGACCGCTCCTGGGTATCGACTTCACCTTTGAGTCACGAGGGTCACATGAATATCACTCAACCCGCTTTTGTAGAGACGTACTCGTCCGACGAGGTCGAGCGCACGTACCGCAAGATTGCCCTGCGGCTCATGCCGTTCCTGATCATCTGCTACATAGTGTCTTACCTGGACCGCGCCAACATCAGCTTTGCCAAGCTGCAGTTCATGAGCGACCTGGGGTTCTCGGAAACCGCCTATGGCCTGGGTGCCGGTTTGTTCTTCGTGGGTTATGTCCTGTTCGAAGTGCCGAGCAACCTGTGGATGCAGCGTATCGGCGCACGCCGTACCTTGCTGCGGATCATGATCCTGTGGGGGCTGATCTCCAGCGCCATGATGTTCGTCAACACACCCACCCAGTTCTACGTCATGCGCTTCTTCCTGGGCGCGGCCGAGGCGGGGTTCTTTCCGGGCGTGATCTTTTACCTCACCTACTGGTTCCCGGCCTCGCGCCGGGGCCGGGTGACCGGCTTCTTCATGATGGGCGCTGCCACCGCCGGGATCATCGGCGGGCCGTTGTCGACCTGGATCATGGTGCACATGGCCGACCTGCATGGCCTGCGCGGCTGGCAATGGCTGTTCCTGCTCGAAGGGCTGCCGGCGGTGTTCCTCGGGGTGGTGGCCTTCTACTACCTGTGCGACAAGCCCGGTGACGCCAAGTGGCTGAGCGCGCGTGAAAAAGCCATCGTGCTGGGCGACCTGGCCGCCGAGGAACAGGGGCAACCCAGGGGCCGTGGTCATGGCCTGGGCGAAGCCCTGCGCAACCCCAAGCTGTACGTCGGCATGGTGGGATACTTCTGTGTGCTGGTGACGTTCAACGCCATCGGCTTCTGGGCGCCCACCATCATCCGCGATGTCGGCGTGACGGACCTGGTCCAGGTCGGCCTGCTGTCGAGCGTGGTGTTCCTGGCCGGCGCAGCGGGGACCTATGTGGTCGGCTACAGCTCCGACATCAGGATGGAGCGACGCTGGCACCTGATGGCCTGCGGCGCGGTCATCGCCCTGTGCTTCGCCTTGCTGCCGCTGATCGCGCACAACATCGTCTATGCCATCACCTTGCTGTCGATTGCGGCGGCGGCCTCCTACGGCGGCTTCGTGGTGTTCTGGACCATCCCGGCGACCTTCCTCAGTGGCAACACCAAGGCCAGCGGCATTGCCTTGATCACCAGCCTTGGCGGCATCGGCGCGTTCGTGAGCCCGACCCTGGTGGGCTGGATGAAGTCCACCACCGGCAGCATTTACGCGGGGCTGGGGATTCTGGGGGTGATTACCTTGATCGGCGCGCTGGTCATTCTGCTGGCCATCCCGGCCAACAAAGGAGCCCGACATGGGTGAGCCGCACTGGCGCCAACAAGGTGAAGAGCCGGACTACCGGTTCTCGCTGGCCAACGAGCGCACCTTCCTGGCCTGGATCCGTACGGCGCTGGGGATGCTGGCGGGAGGGGTGGTGCTCGACCAGTTCTCTGGCAAGCTGGGGCCGCACGCAGTGGTGATCGGCCTCGCCGTCGCCTTTGGCGTGCTGGCGACAGTGTTGTGCGCATTGGCCTATTTGCGCTGGCGCGCCAATGAGATCGCCATGCGCCACGCGCGGCGCTTGCCGTCGACGCTGGCCATAGCCTTGATCGCCATGGCTACCGCCGGCATTGCCGCGGTCATGGTGCTGTTGTTCGTGGTCAAGCTGACGTGAGGGATCCAGGCCTGCAGGCCGAGCGTACCGCCCTGGCCTGGAGCCGCACGGGCTGGGCGGTGCTGGTCAATGCCCTGCTGGCATTGCGCTCGGGCTGGCTGCATCAGCAGTTGCTGGTCACGGTACTGGGGCTGGCCTTGTTGCTGGCCTCGGCGGTGACGTTCTACCTGGGCACCTGGCGCCGGCGGCAATTGCTCGATGGCCGGGGTGGCCTGGCGCCGTCTGCCCATGTGGTATCCGGGACAACGGCGGTGGCATTGACAGCCTGCTTCACCGCCGTGGTCTCGCTTCTGTAGGAGCGCCTTACCCCGCGATAACGACTTGTCTGTCACGTCGCTCTCGCGGGGCAAGCCCGCTCCTACCGGCGTTTCAGCCCTTGGGCCGGTTTAGCCGGGTCGTGCATCTGCATGACCCAGGCCAGGCTCCTGGCTTCTTCTTCCTCCTGCGCGGCCATCAGTGCTGCGCTGGCGTTCCTGGCGGTCATGTCACTTCGGCAGGCTTGGACAATCCTGTGCCAGATCACTCGAATTCGTGTGCCCATGTTGGCTCTCCTCGACCCGTGGCGTGATGAGCGCCATGGTCGGGGACGGGCAGGGTGCTGGGGTATCGGGAATGCACGAAAGCGCTGTAGGGGGAGCACTACAAAGTGGTGGTGGATACTTATGGATCCATTATCGGGCGATAATCGAACAGAATTAATAGCTTTAAGTTTATTATTCAAATCATTGAAATATAAGAATATTAACTATTAATGATCGACGAATGTAGTGGTGTGTATAGCGAAAGGCGCGTCATTTTCGAGAATCGTCTCGTTGTTTATGGATCCATTATCTGATTGATTAGCCCCTGGCAACGGCGGGAGCCCTCCCGACCGTAGGCGATAACAATTACAAAAAGGGTTCAGTCATGAATGGCTTACCAAGGGTGCGCAACTGCCAGGGTTCGCGCCGCTCGCTTTGCGTGTGCACACGTCTGTCTGTGATTTCGCCACGGGTCTCTTCCGGCCTGCAGGTGGCCCCATGAGCATCGATCTCAAGCATCGCGTCGACCATGGCCCGATGGGCAGCTTCCAGTGCCTGGCCATTGGCATTTGCATACTCCTGAACATGATCGACGGCTTCGATGTACTGGTGATGGCCTTCACGGCCGCGTCGGTTTCCGCCGAGTGGGGCCTGAACGGGGCGCAGATCGGGCTGCTGCTAAGTGCCGGGTTGTTCGGCATGGCCGCAGGCTCGCTGTTTATCGCGCCGTGGGCCGACCGTTTTGGCCGGCGACCGCTGATTCTGTTCTGCCTGGCGCTGTCGGGCGCGGGCATGTTGCTCTCGGCGCTGAGCCAGAGCCCGCTGCAACTGGCGCTGCTGCGCGGGCTCACCGGGCTCGGGATCGGCGGCATTCTTGCCAGCAGCAACGTGATCGCCAGTGAATATGCCAGCAAGCGCTGGCGTGGCCTGGCGGTCAGCCTGCAGTCCACCGGTTACGCCCTGGGCGCTACCCTGGGCGGCCTGCTGGCGGTGTGGCTGCTGGGGCAGTGGGGCTGGCGCTCGGTGTTTCTGTTTGGCGGCATCGTCACCTTGTTGGTGATCCCCCTGGTGCTGCTGTGGCTGCCCGAGTCGCTGGACTTCTTGCTGGCACGCCGCCCGGCCAATGCACTGGCGCGGGTCAATCGCCTGGCGTTGCGGCTGGGTCAGGCGGCACTCGCGCAGTTGCCAGCGCCGCAGGTAAAAGTCGCCGGTGCGGCCACCGGCTTCAGGCAGTTGCTGACCCCCGCCATGCGCCGCACCACCTTGCTGATCTGGTTGTTGTTCTTCCTGGTGATGTTCGGCTTCTACTTCGTCATGAGCTGGACCCCCAAGCTGCTGGTGGCCGCCGGCTTGTCGGCCCAGCAAGGCATTACCGGCGGCGTGTTGCTCAGCGTCGGCGGGATCCTCGGTGCCGCGCTGATCGGCGGCCTGTCTTCGCGCTGGCCGCTGGGGCGGGTGCTGTCGCTGTTCATGCTGATCACCGCCGGGCTGCTGGTGCTGTTTGTCGGCAGCGGTTCATCGGCCAGTGCGGCACTGGGCCTTGGCCTGCTGATCGGGCTGTTCTCCAACGGCTGCGTGGCCGGGCTCTATGCGCTGTCGCCGGTGGTCTACGACGCGTCGGTGCGCGCCACCGGCGTGGGTTGGGGCATCGGTATCGGGCGGATCGGCGCGATCCTCTCGCCGACGGTGGCCGGGGTGCTGCTCGATGGCGGCTGGCAACCGCTGCACCTGTATGGGGTGTTTGCCAGCGTGTTCGTGCTGGCCGCGGCTTGCCTGCTGTTGCTCAAGCCTGCGCACACGCCTGTGCAACCGATGATGGCCGGCGCCTAGGCCTGGCCGTCGATGATCGCTTCGGCGACGGTCGTGCAGAACCACTGCAAGGCGGCGGAGCTGTCGCTGTTGGGGTGCCAGTTCAGCGAGACGTTGAACTCGGCCACCTGGAACGGCAGCTCGAGCATCTTCAAGCCGCCTTCCTGGATGAACAAACGGGCGATCTGCGCCGGCAGCACCGCGAGCAGGTCGGTGCCGGGGATGATCTTGGGCAGCACCGAGAAATGCGGCACGTGCAGGCTGATCCGGCGCTGCACGTCCATGGCGGTCAGCACATCCTCGACGCTGCCGTGGCCGGTAGTGCGGGTGACGGTGATGTGGCGCTCGGCGATGAACTGCTCAAGGCTCAGGGCCTGGTCTATGCGCGGGTGATCGATGCTCAGCAGGCATACGTAGCGCTCGCGCATCAGCACCTGGCTGCGGGTGCCGGCCACTGGCGGGCGGCAGATGGCGGCGTCGATCTTGCCGCTGGCCAGCCATTCGCCGACCTGGTCGACCTGCAGGGGCAGCACTTCGACTTCAGCATGGGGCGCCTCGCGGTTAAGGCGCGCCAGGATCAGCGGCAGGAAGCCCATTTCGCCGAGGTCGGAGAGGGCGATACGAAACCTGCGTTCGGTGCTGCACGGGTCGAACTGGCGCGTGCTCTGCACGGCGCCTTCGATGCGGGTCAGCGAATCGCGCAGGGTGGCGTACAGCTGTTGGGCGACGAAGGTCGGCTGGATACCGTCGCGGGTCCGGCTGAACAACGGGTCGTCGAACAGTTCGCGCAGGCGCGCCAGGCCATAGCTGACCGAGGGTTGGGTGACGAATAGGCGCTCGGCGGCGAGGGTGACGCTGCGGGCCTCGAAGAGGGTGACGAAGGTGCGGATCAGGTTCAGGTCGATGTGGCTCATGGGGCCTCGGCGTACAGTCAGTGATATAGACCAGTTTTATTTTTTATAGAGATAGTATCAATTTGATCAATCTGGCGGTGACTGCAAAAGTAACCCAACTACAAAAAAACAGCTGCAAGGGTCTTTATGAAAACTGTTCACCGCGCCACCTACGACATTCTTCGCCAGCACGGCCTGACCACCATCTTTGGTAATCCCGGCTCCAACGAGCTGCCGTTTCTCAAAGGCTTCCCGGACGATTTTCGCTACATCCTCGGCCTGCACGAAGGCGCGGTGGTGGGCATGGCCGACGGTTACGCCCTGGCCACCGGCCAGCCGACCTTCGTCAACCTGCATGCCGCCGCCGGTACCGGCAATGGCATGGGCGCGCTGACCAATGCCTGGTACTCGCACAGCCCACTGGTGATCACCGCCGGCCAGCAGGTGCGCTCAATGATCGGCGTGGAGGCGATGCTCGCCAACGTCGATGCCGCGCAACTGCCCAAGCCGCTGGTCAAGTGGAGCCACGAGCCTGCCTCGGCGCAGGATGTGCCGCGCACCCTCAGCCAGGCTATCCACATGGCCAACCTGCCGCCGCGCGGCCCGGTGTACGTGTCGATTCCCTATGACGACTGGGCCTGCGAGGCGCCGGCCGGGGTCGAGCACCTGGCCCGTCGCCAGGTGGCCAGCGCCGGCCTGCCTTCGGCGACGCAACTGGAGCAGCTGTGCGAGCGCCTGGCGGCAGCACGCAACCCGGTGCTGGTGCTGGGGCCGGATGTGGATGGCAGTGGCGCCAACTCCCTTGCGGTGCAGCTTGCCGAGAAACTGCGCATGCCGGCCTGGGTGGCGCCATCGGCCTCGCGTTGCCCGTTCCCTACGCGGCATGCCTGTTTCCGTGGCGTGCTGCCGGCGGCAATTGCCGGCATCAGTCGCTGCCTGGCGGACCATGACCTGATCCTGGTGGTAGGGGCGCCGGTGTTCCGCTACCACCAGTACGCGCCGGGCGACTACTTGCCTGCCGGCTGCGAACTGCTGCACATCACCTGCGATGCCGGGGAGGCTGCGCGTGCGCCGATGGGCGATGCCCTGGTTGGCGACATTGCCCTGACCCTGGCGGCACTGGTCGACAGCGTGCCGCACGTCGACCGGCCCATGCCCACGGCCCTGCCCAAGGCGCAGCCGGTAGCCGAGGAAGGCGGCTTGCTGCGCCCCGAAACAGTGTTCGACCTGATCAACGCCCTGGCCCCCAGCGATGCCATTTATGTGAAGGAATCCACTTCCACCGTCGGTGCGTTCTGGCAGCGCGTGGAAATGCGCGAGCCGGGCAGCTACTTCTTCCCGGCCGCCGGCGGGCTTGGCTTCGGCTTGCCCGCGGCGGTGGGCGTGCAACTGGCGAAAACCGATCGACGGGTGATCGGCATCATCGGCGACGGTTCGGCGAACTACGGCATCACCGCGCTGTGGACCGCCGCCCAGTACAACATCCCGGTGGTGTTCATCATTCTGAAGAACGGCACCTACGGTGCCCTGCGCTGGTTCGCCGATGTGCTCAACGTCAGCGATGCGCCGGGGCTGGACGTGCCCGGCCTGGATTTTTGCGCCATCGCCCAGGGCTACGGGGTGCAGGCGGTGCAGGCGGCCACTGCCGAGGCATTTGCCAGCGCATTCAGCGAGGCCCTGGCGGGCAACCGCCCCGTGCTGATCGAGGTCCCCACCCAAACCATCGAGCCCTGAGCTGTCTGCGGGAGCGGGCCTGTGGGAGCGGGCTTGCCCCGCGAAAGCAATCACAATAAAAACAACAAGAGGTGGCTATGAAAACAACTTCCGTCAGTGAAGTGATCGACGCTGCACCCTTCAATCGCACCCATCTGCTGATCCTGATGTGGGGCTGCTTCATCATGCTGTTCGATGGCTACGACATGGTGATTTACGGCTCGGTGGTGCCGCGCCTGATGCAGGAGTGGCAACTCACTGCCATCGAGGCCGGAACCCTGGGCAGTTGCGCGCTGTTCGGCATGCTCTTTGGCGGTACCTTGCTGGCACCGCTGGCCGACCGCTTCGGCCGCCGCAAGCTGATCATCGTCACCACCTTGATGGCCAGCCTCGCCGCGTTCATGACCGGCCACGCCAGCACGCCCATCGAGCTGGGCGCCTGCCGCCTGGTGACCGGGCTGGCTCTGGGCGCACTGGTGCCCAGCGCCGTGAACCTGATCAGCGAGTTCGCCCCGCAAGGGCGGCGCAGCACCATGATCACTGTGATGTCGAGCTTCTACTCGGTGGGGGCGGTACTGTCGGCCTTGCTGGCGATCGCGGTGATCCCGCAGTGGGGCTGGCAGACGGTGTTCTACGTGGCGGTGCTGCCGGTCCTGGCGGTGCCGTTCATGCTGCGCTACCTGCCGGAGTCGGCCGCGTTCCTGGAACTCAAGGGCCGCCGCGCCGAACTCGATCAGTTGCTGGTCAAGGTTGACCCGGGCTTTCGTCCCGGCACCGAGCTGCGCCTGCCCCGCAACGACTCGCAGGTGCGTGCGGCACGCTTGCCGCAGTTGTTCAGCAAGGGCCAGGCCCTGGCGACCCTGCTGCTGTGGGTGGCGTTCGCCATGTGCATGCTGATGAGCTACGGCCTCAACACCTGGCTGCCCAAGCTGATGGCGCACGGGGGCTACCCGCTGGGGTCGAGCCTGGCCTTCCTGGTGACCCTGAACATCGGTGCCACGGTGGGCGCGCTGTTCGGCGGCTGGCTGGCCGACAAGCTGGGCGTGCAACGCACCCTGGCGCTGTTCTTCGTGCTCGCGGCGGTGTCGCTGGCGGCATTGGGCTTCAAGCCCGGCCCGCTGGTGCTCAACCTGCTGTTGCTGATTGCCGGCGCCACCACCATCGGCACCCTGGCGGTGATCCATGCCTATGCCTCGATTGCCTACCCTGCGCACATCCGCTCCACCGGGGTGGGTTGGGCCGCCGGTATCGGTCGCCTGGGCGCCATCGCGGGGCCGATGCTCGGCGGCAGCCTGCTGTCGCTGGAGCTGCCGTTCCAGCAGAACTTCCTCGCCTTCGCCCTGCCGGGGGTGATCGGCGCACTGGCCATCGTCTGTATTCAGGTGCGTGCGCCGCAGCAGGCTTGCGAGCCTGAAGCCGCCAGTAAACCCACTGTTTGACATTTACCCTGTCCAAGGAGCGTTTTATGTCTGATCTCTGCCCACGTTACAGCGACCTTCACCTGCAACCGCTTGCTGGCCAGTGGCGCACTGGCGGTGCCGGTAAAAACCTGCGCGTGACCAATCCGTTCAACGATGCGCTGCTGCTGGAGATTCCCCAGGCCAACCGCGACGACCTCGACGCCGCCTACCGCGAGGCCGCCCGGGTGCAGCCGCAGTGGGCCGCCCTGGGCCCGTCGGCCCGCGCGGCGGTGCTGCACGAGGTTGTGGCGGTGTTCGACCGGCGCCGTGATGAAATCATCGACTGGATCATCCGCGAGTCGGGCAGCACCCGGCTCAAGGCCCAGCTGGAATGGGGTGCGGCGCGGGCCATTGCCCTGGAGTCGGCGTCGTTTCCGTCGCGGGTCCACGGGCGGATCGTCGAGTCCAATGTGCCGGGCAAGGAAAGCCGGGTGTACCGCAGCGCGCTGGGCGTGGTGGGGGTCATCAGCCCGTGGAACTTCCCGCTGCACTTGACCCAGCGCTCGATTGCCCCGGCGCTGGCGCTGGGCAACGCCGTGGTGGTCAAGCCGGCCAGCGACACCCCGGTGTGCGGTGGCTTGTTGCTGGCGCGGATCTTCGAAGAGGCCGGCTTGCCGGCGGGCGTGCTCAGCGTGGTGGTGGGTGCGGGCAGCGAGATTGGCGACGCCTTCGTCGAGCATGAGCTGCCGTCGTTGATCACCTTTACCGGCTCGACCCCGGTAGGGCGTGGTATCGGTCGCATCGCCAGCGGCGGCGAGCACCTCAAGCACGTGGCCCTGGAACTGGGTGGCAACAGCCCGTTCGTGGTGCTGGACGATGCCGACCTCGAGCAAGCGGTGAACGCTGCGGTGTTCGGCAAGTTCCTGCATCAGGGGCAGATCTGCATGGCGGTCAACCGCATCATCGTCGACAACAGCCTGTACGACGCCTTTGCCCTGCGTTTTGTCGAGCGGGTCAAGGGCCTGGCGGTGGGCGATCCGAACCTGCAGGAGACCGTGATCGGCCCGGTGATCAATGCCCGCCAGTTGCAGGGCCTGCAGGAAAAAATCGCCCTGGCCCGCCGCGAAGGCGCCGAGCCGCTGTACGAGGGCGGGGTGGATGGCAACCTGCTGGCGCCGCATGTGTATGGCGAGGTGACCATCGACATGGACCTGGCCCGCAATGAAATCTTCGGGCCGCTGGTGGGGCTGATCCGCGCGCGCGATCAGGACCATGCCCTGGAGCTGGCCAACGCCAGCGAATTCGGGCTCTCCAGCGCCGTGTTCAGTACCAGCCTGGAGCGCGCGGTGCGCTTTGCCCGGCAGGTGCGGGCGGGTATGACGCACATCAACGACATTCCGGTGAACGATGAAGCCAATGCGCCGTTCGGCGGCGAGAAGAATTCGGGGCTGGGGCGTTTCAACGGCGATTGGGCTATTGACGAGTTCACCCGTGATCACTGGATCAGCGTGCAGCATTCACCGCGCCAGTATCCGTTCTGATGCCTTGAGTCACTGAGTGCCGCCCGGCGTTTGCCGGGCTTTTACGCAGCCTCTGATGGACGGGCCCTTGCGGCCTGTCGGGGAGCGGCTGCGCCCATGAAAAGCGGAGAACAATAATAATGATCCACACTCCTTGCAGCCTGGCGCGTTCGGTCGCCACCGCTACCTTGATCCTCGGCATGAGCCTGCCGGCCTGGGCGGAAGAGGGCGGCTTCTTCGAAGGTGCCAAGACCGACCTGCTGCTGCGCAACTACTACTTCAATCGCGATTTCCGCGACCCGGGTGCGGCCAAGAGCAAGGTCGACGAGTGGGCCCAGGGTTTCATCCTCAAGTTCACCTCGGGCTACACCCCGGGCGTCGTCGGCTTTGGCCTGGACGGCATCGCCATGTTTGGCGTGAAACTCGACAGCAGCCGGGACGTCAGCGGCTCGGAACTGTTGCCGGTGCATGACGATGGACGTGCGGCAGACGACTACGGCCGGGCTGGGGTGGCGGCCAAGATGCGTGTCTCGGCCACCGAGCTCAAGGTGGGTGAGCTGTTGCCCGACATTCCACTGCTGCGCTACGACGATGGCCGCTTGCTGCCGCAGACGTTTCGCGGCGGCATGCTCGATTCGCGCGAAATCGAAGGCCTGAGCCTGCAGGCTGGCCAGTACCGCGAGGTGAGCCTGCGCAATTCCTCCGACATGCAGGACCTGTCGGCCTGGGCGGCGCCCGGGGTGACGTCGGACGGGTTCAACTATGCCGGTGCCGAGTACCGTTTCAACCAGCAGCGCACGCTGGTGGGCGTGTGGCATTCACAGCTCGAAGACATCTACCAGCAGAGCTATTTCAACCTGCTGCACAAGCAGCCGGTGGGCAACTGGGTGCTGGGTGCCAACCTGGGCTACTTCATCGACCGGGACGATGGCCAGGCGCGCATTGGCGATATCCAGAGTCGAACCGGCTACGCCTTGCTGTCGGCCGCCACGGGTGGCCATACCTTGTACCTGGGGTTGCAGAAAGTCAGTGGCGACAGCCAGTGGATGTCGGTGTATGGCAGTAGCGGCCGGACCCTGGGCAACGACATGTTCAACGGCAACTTCAGCAACGCCGACGAGCGTTCCTGGCAGGTACGTTATGACTACAACTTCGCCGCCATGGGCGTGCCGGGGTTGTTGGCGATGGTGCGCTATGGCCACGGCGAGAACGCCACCACCAATGCGGGCAGCAACGGCAAGGAATGGGAGCGCGACACCGAAGTCGGCTACACCATCCAGAGCGGCACCTTCCAGCGCCTGAGCATCCGCGTGAACAACGCCACCAACCGACGCAGCTTCAACAGCGATTTCGACCAGACCCGGTTGATCGTGAGTTATCCATTGTCGTTCTAGGTAGCACCTGTGGGAGCTGGTCTTGGCAACGATCGGCCGCGAAGCGGCCGTGATTGGGGCGACACCGAAATTGCCAGCCGTACTGGCCTCATCGCTGGCAAGCCAGCTTCCACAGGTTCAGCGCAGCGAATTGTGCTTTTGATCTTCAGCTTGATGGCGGGGCAAGCCCGCTCCTGCAGGTTTGCGGTAGTATGACGGTCCATGTTTTCTGGAAGTTGCGTGGATGAGTAAGCCCGGTCAATTGGTTCTGGTCGCGTTGCGCAAGATGATCGCCTCGGGCGAGCTGGCCGCCGGCGCGCGGTTGATGGAAATTCCCACCGCCGAGCTGTTCGGCGTTTCACGCATGCCGGTGCGCATGGCGTTTCGTACCCTGGAGCAGGAAGGGCTGCTGGTGCGCTTTGGTGGGCGCGGGTTCCAGGTGCGCTCGGTGAGTGCCGACGATATCGCCGGGGCGGTCGAGGTGCGGGGGGTGCTCGAGGGCCTGGCCGCACGCCAGACCGCCGAGCGCGGGTTGTCGCAGCAGGCGCGGGAAACCCTGCAGCGCTGCCTGTACGAGGGCGATCAGTTGTTCGCGAAGGGCTTTGTCACCGAGGAAGACCTCGAGGCCTACCACGACCTCAACATGCGTTTTCACCAGGTGATCGTCGAAGGCAGTCACAACCCGGCGATTGCCGATGCCCTGGCCCGCAACGACCACCTGCCGTTCGCCTCGGTCACAGCGCTGGCGGTCGACCGTCATGACATGGCACGCGAATACCGCCGCTTCAACTACGCGCACATGCAGCACCATTCGGTGTTCGATGCACTGGTCAACGGCCAGGGCGCCCGCGCCGAAGCGATCATGCGCGAGCACGCCAATGCCACCTTGCGCTACGCCGAAACCTTCGGTGCGGCCACCACCGACGCGCGCATGAAGGTCATCCTGCCCGCGTCGTGACCCTTGTTCAGATATCGAGCACCAGCAGCGGTGTCTTCGACCGTGAGCAGCACGGCGTGAACTGATCGTTCAGCGCCTGTTCCGCTTCCGTCAAAAACAGATCGCGATGCTCCGGCACCCCCTCCAGCACCCGGGTCAGGCAGGTGCCGCAAATACCTTGCTCGCACGACATGGCGATCTCGATGCCATGGCGCTCCAGCACCTGCACCACGCTCTGGTCGGCCGGCACCTCGAACACCTGGCCCGTGCTGCCCACCTGTACCGAGAAGCTGCCATCGTTGCCGGTATCCACCGGCGCGGCGGCGAAGTATTCGCGGTGCAGGCAGTCTTCCTGCCAACCCTGCGCCCTGGCGCTGTCGAGCACATGCTGCATGAAGCCGCCTGGGCCGCACACATACAGATGGGCATCGGCCTGTGGGTTCGCCAGTACCCGGGCAGTATCCAGGGCGGTTTCGGGCTGTTCGTCGAAATGCAGGAACAGCCGATCGGCAAACGGCGCATTGCGCAGGCGCTCGACAAACGCTGCGCGCTCGCTGGAGCGGGCACAGTAATGCAGCTCGAAGTCCGCGCCGGTGTGGGCCAGGCGCTCGGCCATGCACAGGATCGGGGTGATGCCGATGCCGCCGGCAAACAGCAGGCTGCGCCGGGCACCGTGGACCAGCGGGAACAGGTTGCGCGGTTCGCTGATGCGCAGCCGGGCGCCGCCGTGGACCTGCTCGTGCAGGCTGCGCGAGCCGCCCCGCGAGGCGGGGTCGTCGAGCACGCCAATCAGGTAGCGATGGCGTTCCTCGGGGTGATTGCACAGCGAGTACTGGCGGATCAGCCCGTCGGGCAAATGCACATCAATGTGCGCGCCGGCACTGAACGCCGGCAGCGGGCTGCCATCGACCGCCGCCAGTTCAAAGCTGCAGATGCCTTGCGCTTCGTTGTTACGGGATACCACCACGACATCGATCATGTTCGGTCCTCGGAGTAGGTGGGTCAGGCCGGGGTGGCGGTGGTTGCGATCAGCTCGGGCTGGGGCGCGCGTTCCTTGGCGATCAGGCGCTCGAGGACCTTGCGCGACTGTACGCCGCCCGCATCGATGTTGAGCTTGAGCAGGTTGCGCTGCGGGTTGTCGAGCAGGTTCTGCTGCTGGCGCTCGAGCATCTCCAGGTCTTCGCTGAAGATCTGGCCCTGGCCCTCGCGAATGTTCGCGGTCAAGGCTTGGTCCTGCGGGGCGAAGTTGCGCGCCATGCCCCAGAAGTACCAGATCGAAGTTTCGGTCTGCGGGGTGATGAAGTCGACCACGATGCTCGATGCCTTGTGCTGCGCCTCAGCGTGGTAGCCGCCTTTGCCCGCATGGGCCACACCCACTTCGATCAATACATGGCTGGGGGGCGTGAAACGGCAGATCTGCCAGCGGTCCACCGGCACGTCGTCGGCCAGGCCGTTGCCGCGCAGGGCCATGCGCCAGAACGGCGGGGCCATGATGTTTTCCATATGGCGGGCGGTGACCACCTCGTCACCGTTGACGGTGGTCACCGGCGGCGCCTCGTCGATTTCCTTCTGGCCGATGCTGGAGGCATGCACGTAGGTTTCGTGGGTCAGGTCCATCAGGTTGTCGATCATCAGGCGGTAGTCGCAGCCGATGTCGAACAGCCCGCCGCCGTAGGCCCACTGGTCACTCACGGCCCACTCCAGGTGCGGGATCAGGCTCGGGTCGGCCAGCGCCTGGTCACCGGGCCAGACCCAGACAAAGCCATAGCGCTCTTGCACGGCGAACACCTTGTTGCACGGAAAACCGCGCACCCGTTGCCCGGGCATCTCTACCGTCTTGCCATCGCAGCCCATCACCAGGCCGTGGTAGCCGCACACCAGGTTGCCGTTCTCGACATAGCCCAGCGACAGCGGCGCGCCGCGGTGCGGGCAAAAGTCTTCTACCGCGGCGACGCGGTTTTCCTGGCCTCGGTAGAAAACCATACGCTCGCCGCAAATCTGCCGGCCCAAGGGCTTGGCAGCGATTTCGTCGGGGGTGCAGGCTACATACCAGGTGTTCTTGAGGTACATGGAGGCTCTCCGGTCAGCGATTGTTGTTATTTAATGGATCCATTAAATTCGCTTTGCGGAGCCTTAGTCAACGGCAATGCAGATCTTAGTATGGTTTTTCGGGCGGTAATCGAACGTCTTGGGTTTTAATGGATCCATGGGATGCCTGTCGCACTCGCCAGCACGACAGGCCGCCGAGCACGCCCAGGCCGAAGGCCCAGCCAACGAGTTGGCCCAACTGTTTTGCGACCTGCGCCACAGCGGCAAGTTGCGGGCAGACCTTGGCACCGACGCCGCCGCCTTTCTGTTCAGCGATTACGGGGGAATGGTGGAGTAGAAACCAGACCGGGTGAACATCGACGCTTGCAAGCGCCGATGTTCACCCGGTTTTTTCAGGCCTGTATTGATGCCTGGATTGTTCTCAGGTTCAGCTGGCGGCTTTTGTTCGCGCGGCCTTGAGCAGCACCGCGATACCCAGCAGGGCACACACGAACGAGCCCATCAGCACGCCCACCTTCACGGCATCGACCAGGTGCGGGGCAGCGGGGAAGGCCAGCGCGCCGATGAACAGGCTCATGGTAAAACCGATGCCGCACAGCAGGGCGACCCCATACAGCTGCATCCAGTTGCAGCCCTCGGGCAGCTTCGCCAGCCCCGTGCGAATCGCCAGTGCTGCCAGGCCGAACACACCCACCTGCTTGCCCAGCAACAGCCCCAGGGCCACGCCCAGCGGAACCGGTTCGATCAGGTTGCCGGGGGTGATGCCGGCCAGCGAGACGCCGGCATTGGCAAAGCCGAAAATCGGCACCACCGCGAAGGCCACCCACGGGTGCATCTTTTCTTCGAGGTAGAGCAGCGGCGAGCGCCGCGTGGTGTCGGCGTTGCCCAGCGGGATGCACAGCGCCAGGATCACCCCGGCCAGGGTTGCATGCACGCCCGATTGCAGCATGAAGAACCACAGCAGGCCGCCGGCCAGCAGGTACGGCAGCAGGCGTTTTACCCCGCAGCGGTTGAGCACCACCAGCAAGGCGATCACGGCCAGCGACGCAAGCAGCATGCCCACCGACAGGCCGCTGGTGTAGAACAGGGCGATGATCACCACCGCCCCCAGGTCATCGAGAATCGCCAGCGCCGACAGGAAGATCTTCAACGACAGCGGTACCCGCTTGCCCAGCAGCGCCAGCACCCCGAGGGCGAAGGCGATATCGGTGGCTGCCGGAATGGCCCAGCCGCCCAGGGTCTGGGCATCGCCCCAGTTGATGGCGACATAGATCAGGGCCGGTGCCAGCATGCCACCGAGCGCGGCGAAGCCGGGCAGGGCGCGCTGGCTCCAGGTCGACAACTGGCCGGCGAGCATTTCGCGCTTGATCTCCAGGCCCACCAGCATGAAGAAGATCGCCATCAGGCCATCGTTGATCCAGTGCTCGATCGAAAGCCCGGCGGCTTTCACCTGCAGGGTCGAGAAGTAGACATCGGCCCACGGCGAGTTGGCCACGATCAGGGCGGCCAGCGCCGCGACCATGAGGATCACGCCGCCGGCGGATTCAGCGGCAAAAAAACGGGTGAGAAAGGCCAAGGCGGCAGGCGACTGACGAAGCTCGTTGGCAGTGTGCGGGCGTGATGGGTCCAGGCTCATAGGCAAGGCTACTCCGCGCGGCGGCCCGACCTGCGCTGAATGAAACCTGCCCTGCCGCAGTATTGCGGTGGCACCCGGGCGGCATTCTACACAAAGTGAGGTTACAAAGTGAATGAAGTTTCAAATCGCGTTATCAACGCTCAATCGGTACTGCACTAAAGACAAATAACAAGTGCGGTCAATCGGAATCGTCCTAGAACCGCTTAGTTGCAGTGCGAGTCATTGACCGTTCGTCGTCGTAGTGACCATTTGGCGAAAAAGCCAGTACCTCATTTGTTTTTAGGAGCATTCCGATTCGTGGTGCTCAGGGGGTTCTATAAATTGCACGCATTCGCCGACGCTCATCATTATCGTCGCGGGGCGAATAAGGTGTATGCCGCAACATTGAGCGCTATACGAAACCACCAATAAAGCAAATGGATCTACAACATGAGTGCACTTAAGAAAATCATCCTCGCCCCTGTCGCCCTGGTAGCCCTGGCTGTTTCCGTCCAGGCAATGGCCCAGCAAGAACGTAAAACCATTCAACTGGAAGCCACCATTCCATCGCTCGAGTTCCACGTCGAGCCGGTGGACAACAGCTGGATCGGTACCCCTCAGGTACTGGGCTGGAACCCGATTGCCGGGAGCCTCGACACCCTGCGCAAGCAGTTCTTCGCCAAGCACACCGCGGGTTCCATCGAAGCCAGCCTGCTGAATACCGCTGAACTGCAGAGCATCGTCGGCAACGACAAGATCGATCTGGAAGTTTCGTTCAACAACAAGGCGCTGAGCACCACCGGCGTAGAAGTGCTGACTGAAGCAGAAGCCGAGCAGGGTTCCACTGTATGGCTGGAAATCAAGCCAACCACACCGGCCGGCGGCTATGTTGCCGGTAACTACGAGGGCAACGTCCAGTTGGCCTTCGATGCCGTTCTGGCACCGTAACTCAGCTATTTAGCAAGTGTACCGCTGAGCGTTCAGCGACTCCCTGGAGTCGCTGAATACTGTTTCACTATCAGGCCCGGTTTATTTATGTTTCGATCAGTCCTGCGTCCAGCTGTTATTGCATGGACATTGGTAGGCGTACTGCCGTCGTATGCAGCAAGTTCTCCTTCGTCAACTAATGTGAGCCTCCTGACCCAGGCCCAGGGGCTGCCCAAGGATTTCCACGAGCATTTTTTTGACGTTCCCCTGGTGGTCCGCATGACGTTGGACGGCGAGGCACTGGGCGAGGCTATCGTGGTCTTGAGCCGGGACGAGCGCATCGAGCTGATCGAGTTCACCGACATCCGCGACAGCCTTATCGATGCGAGCGAGCGCGATGCCTGGCATGCGCTGCTGCAAAAAGGCGTCCCGCTGGGGGCGTGCAACACCGCGTGCAACAACGGATTGGTGGCCGTGCACTACAGCCTGGCGAACTCCGAGGTCGCGATCCTGAGCAGCAACGCCGAGCGCGATCTTGCCGCCAAGCAGCATTTCGACCTGCCGGTGGGCGGCAGTACCGGCATCATCGTCGCCAACAACCTGAATATTTCCGGCGGCCAGGAGCAAGACTTCAATGGCCGCTATGCCCTGCAGGCCATGAGCAGCCTGGGGGACTGGACACAAACCGTCAACGGGCAACTGACCAAGACGGGTGGCCCCGACGGCCGCACCCTGCATTCGATCAACGAGCTGCACACCCAGACCGAATGGCACGATCATTTTTTTCGCCTGGGTTACTACGCGCCGAGCTCGCAAGGCCTGACCCGCCAGTTGCGCAACTTCGGCGCCAGCCCCGATACCGCCCTGGGCATGATGTTCGGCAGTTCCGACAGCCTCGCGATGGATGTGGCCCGGCCCTCGGTGTACCCGATCTACGTGACCGCCAACCGCGAGGCGGTGGTCGAGGTGTATCGCAATGGTTCGTTGATCAACACCCAGCAAGTGCAGGCCGGCCTGCATGCCCTCGACACCCGGCCGCTGCCCGGCGGCATCTACGAGATCGAGGTGCGCTTGCTGGAAGATGGCCAGGTGACCTCCACCACCGAGGAGCTGGTCTACAAGCCCATCAACTGGAGCGACACCAGCAAGCGCTGGCGCTACAACACTTTCATCGGTCGCGAAAGCAAGCTGCTGAGCAACTGGGAAGAGCAATCCGAGGGCGGCATGACGGCCGGCGCTGCCGTCAACTACCTGCTGCACCCGCGTGCCGTGGTCGGGCTGTCGGCCCGGCAGGTCAAAGGCAAGAACCAGCTGGGCAGCTCGCTGGACCTGGGCCTTGGCGCCAGCACCACGGCGTACGCCAATGTCTACCAGACCAAGGACCACGGCACCGGCATGGACCTGCATGCCATGCACAACTATGGTCAGGGCAACGTGATCTTCAGCCACAACCGCAGCTGGCTCGACAACCGCGATACCTGGGAGACCCTCGACGACGGCACCCGCGTGCGCCAGCGCAGCCCGTATGCCGGGCAGGTCAGCAACTCGTCGCTGGGTATCAACCATCGCCTCGACCCTCAGAACAGCCTGAGCGCCCGCGTGTCGCACAGTGACGGCCAGGTCGAAGGCGTCGGCCTGGACCTGGGCTGGATGCGCAACGGCAAGTTGTTCGGCAGCGACGCCAACTGGCGCCTGTCGGTGTTCGACCGGCCCGGCACCAGCAGCAGCGGCAACCAGCGTAACCGTGGCGTGGACCTGAGCCTGAGCATGGCCCTGGGCCGCGAGGGTAAACGGGTGTCGGCGAGCCTGGGCACGCGCACCTCCCGTGACGGCAGCGCCGATCGCAACGCCAGCGTTGGCTACCAGCAGGACGTCGACGTGGGGCCTTTGACCTCCGTGTCGGCCACGGCCATGGCCGACACCTATGGCGTGGGTGTCAGTGGTTCGGCGCAATTCGCCACCGCTGCCGCCGGCGGTGATGTGTTCATGCAGCAATCGTCGTACAACAAGGCGCTTTCGGGTGGCTTGAACCTCAACAGCACCCTGGTGGTGGGCGGCAGCAAGGCCATGCTCTCGAGCGCGCACGGCAACGAGCAGGCCGGCATGATCGTCGACGTGATCTCCGATATCGACGCCATCGAACTGCGCGCCGATGACCTGAGCGGCGCGGGTGCGGTGCTCAAGCCGGGGCGTAACTTCGTGCCGGTAACCGCGTACCGCAACGGCACCGTGCGCTTCGACTTCGAGGGCGTGCATGCGCCGGCCGCCACCATCCAGCCGTCCAGCGCACGCTACCACCTGAACAAGGGCGGCGTGGAGTATCGCCAGGTGCACATCATGAAGACCGTCACGGTGCTGGGGCGCCTGCTCGATGGCAACGACGAGCCGCTGCGTGGGCACCACGTGATCAACCACGCCTCGCGTGGGGTGACCGAAGCCGATGGCTTCTTCTCCATGGAGTTGAGCGAGGGCACGCCGACCTTGGAGGTGCGCCGCAATGACCAGGTCAAATGTCGATTTGCATTGGACTCATCCATGCTGCGCCGCGAGGGCGATGTATTGATGGCGGGGGATTTACGCTGTGTAGAAGGGACCGGTAAAGACCGGCTTGCCAGCGCGGACAACCTTGTTGACGTAAAAACGGCCAGGAACTGAACATGCAATACTCATTCAAAAAACAAGGCCTGGGCGTGTTGCTTGTATGCCTGAGCGTCGCATCGTCCTATGCCACGGCGGCTGAAAATACCGTGACACTTGAGTTCTCTCCCAACCCCTCGAATGCGGACTCAAACAGATTCATCAATACAACGGAAAACTACGGGATTTGCAGGGGAAGACCTTCTTCCTGCGGCCCTAACGAAAAAAGCATGCGCACGAATATAACCAATAGAACGGTTGCGCCTATGGTGGCGGAACATGCAAATCCCCGGGACGGGGCGGTACTCAGTGTTCCCGTCGGCTGGCACGATGTTCAAGTGACCAATGGCGTCGATGTCGCTACGGTGAGGTTTCGTGTCAAGGGGTTTGGCGGGCGTTATGAGACAACGCCGCTTGTAACCACCATCGTCGGTCATAGCCATGCTCACACCGCACACGGGCTATTATGGCATGGCGGTCGATGGTTTACAGCGCCTAGCCCATGCACGAATTCAGGGCATGAAAATGCTGCGGCTAATTATTATGAATTTTCCTGGAACTTTCCCACGTCGGGAAGTGGAGTCTGTGCCAAGACTACTCGCCACGACTTCAATCAATTATATATACAAATGCAATACATCAAGTACGAGGTAGAAGGGCCTAACCCGCATTCCATGGCGTCCGGTGAATACACAGGGTCTATCGACTTCTCGTACGGCCCTGGAGGGGACTTTGACTTTGGTGACAACCTGCTGCCCAGTGATAATCTTTATCGAGTCAACATCATTGTTAATGTCAATCATGTACTCGAGGCGAAATTCCCCTGGGGCACCAGTTCATTGGCACTTCGCCCCCAAGGCGGCTGGATGCAGTGGATTCAACGCGGAAGGCGCCCCGAGAAACTGAGCATCGATCAGGGCTTCCAGTTTTCCACCAACAATGCCTTCAAGATGCACCTCGAATGCCAGTACCCCCTCGGCAATCACTGTGGCATTGAAAACGGCAGCGGCCATCAGGTGCCGGTAGACACCCGCGTCACCTTGCCAATGGGCATCAACGACGCCAGTGGCCAGCCGGTCAATCGCCAGCTGTTGAGCCCCATCGACAAAGCCGTTTTTACCCCCACGCAGTTTGTGACGAACAGCAAGGCCAGCCTGCACTTCGAAGTCGGTCGTGATGACGTGCAAGAGATGACCGACAACCATGCCGGCAGCCAGTACTCCGGGGATGTAACGGTGGTTTGGGACTCCGACATCCTGGCACCGTAGCGTTCATGGGCGGCGGCCATCGGCCGCTGCAGTGGAAGCAGCCTCACCGCCGCGGCTACACGACAGCCCCGGCGGGCGGTACAGGAACGCTTTTAGGAGGATTCCGATTTTTACCTCGCGCGGCTTGCGCTAGATTGGCGCCATTCCAAACCACCATTTGTTGGAGGCGGAAGTGCGTGAATTCGTTTATTTGTCAGCGTTTGTTGTACAGGCTTGTCTTCGCCGGTCGTGGGTGTTGACTCGTCTGCCTATCCTTCAGTCTGTGTGCCGTGGCGGTAATTGCCGGCACTCCTCAAGCAGAACAGCTTGAACACCCGCCAGTCGCGCCAGGGTGTCATGCGTATGTCCTCACTATCCAGTCTGCACGTTCGTACTGCCGCCTGAACAAGACGGTGTGAACCACGCGCACCTGCAGATAAGCGCATTGATGTTGAAGTAACGAGGTGTTTTTAAATATGGGGCTTGACTTTAATAAGGTACGCAAAGGGATCTTGTTGGTTTTCCTCACTATGGCAGCGCAGTCCGTACTTGCGGCGGAGAGAAGTCTCACGTTTGTGTACTCTCCCGATCCCGCTAATCCGGCTTCAAATAGTTTTGTAGATACCTCGGCCGGGCCCGGGTACTGCCCGAGTGGGCGCCGCTGTGTTTCAGGGCTAGGTTCTCCGGGTGCAAGTCCAATCACTGCCAGCCATGCGACCCGACGCGAAGGGGTGATGTTCAAGCTCCCGTCCGAGTGGCGTGATGTACAAGTCACTGACGGAGTCGATGTTAAAACGGTGAAGTTTCGACTGGCAGGGTTTGGTGCTCGTGTCAACCTTCCCAATGTTCTCACTGTAACGGGCAGTTCAAGTCTCGCTGCCGCGCACGATGCCTTATGGGTGGGTAACAATTGGAAGATCTATACTAATTCGGCATGCTCGACAGCTAGTAGATCCTACAACGATACAACTGCGCGATTTGAGTTTTTTTGGCATGCGCCGGGGGGTAGCGCAGCGCCGGCAGAGTGCGGAAAAATATCCCGTTTCAATATATCGAATGTTCGATATACGGGTGCTGTTTATAGCTACGAAGTCCAGTTGCCCGAGCCGCAGTCCATGGCATCTGGCGTATATCAAGGCTCCATCAGCTATTCGTTCGCCCCGCACGGCGATATCGACTATGGCGATAAGCTTCAATACCCGGACAGTGTATTTACAGTCAACCTGAACCTGACCGTCAACCATATGCTGGTTGCGAAGTTTCCCTGGGGTGGGCACACCCTGGCGTTGCGACCCGAAGGCGGCTGGATGCAGTGGATTCAGCGGGGCAGACGGCCCGAGAAGTTGTACATCGACCAGAGCTTCCAGTTCTCCACCAACAATGCCTTCAAGATGCACCTCGAATGCCAGTACCCCCTTGGCAACCGGTGCGGCATCCAGAACGGCAGCGGCCACCAGGTGCCGGTAGAAACCCGGGTCACGCTGCCCGCAGGCATCAACGACGCCAGTGGCCAACCGGTCAATCGCCAGGTGCTGAGTGCCGTGGACAAACAGGTGTTCACGCCGACACGGATGGTGACGGACAGCAAGGCCAGCCTGCACTTCGAAGTCGGCCGCGATGAGGTGCGAGAGATGACCGATAACCACCCCGGCAGCAAGTACTCGGGGAATGTAACGGTGGTCTGGGATTCCGACATCCTGGCGCCGTAGTCTTGAAGAACGCTGGTTTCAGCGGGTTCCCGGAGCGCTAAACAAACTCTGCGATTGATGTGTAGCGGACAGTAATTACTTCGGATATCACGTGCGCCGATTTAGGAGGATTCTTATTTTGGCCCCTTGTAACTTCCGCTACATTGGCGCCATCCCCCAACATGGTAAGTTGGACGTGGTGGGGTGCGTGTGCTTTTTATTTGTGGGTCTTTTCCTCGCAAGCTCGTCTTCGACGTTCGTGAGTGTTGGTGTTGGCGTTGACCTTTCAGCATTGAGTAGGATTGGTTTTGAAAAAATTCATAGTTTTCGCATTATTTAATCTGTATGCCGTGGCAGCATTCGCCGGCCCCAATATCAATGTGGGCACCATTTATGACTACCTCGACGGGGACAAGAGCACCTACCTCAAACGGGTGTACAACGGCGGTGCGAGCACCGCCTTCGTGCGGGTCAATATCTATGAAATCGTCTTCGGCGCCGATGGCAAGACGCGCGAAATACCGCTTGCTGAAAAGGGCGGGGCCGCCACGCCCGAAGGCCTGATCGCAAGCCCCGCACGCTTGATCGTGCCGTCCCAGGGCATGCAGGCCACGCGCCTGCTCTATATGGGCAACCGCGATCGCGAGCGCTACTACCGGGTGCGTTTCGTGCCCGTGGTGCCAGAGAAAGAAGACCAGTTCGCCCTGAGCGACGAAGAGCGCGAGGCCTATAAAGAGGCCATGTCTGCCGGTGTCAATGTGCTGACGGGCTACGGCATCATGTTCTTCGTTCGCCCGCAAGACAGCCGCTTCGATACTAAAATCGACGATACCCAGGCGCAATACAAAGTGACCAACGCGGGCAACTCGACCATTGTTCTGGACGAATTCAAGGACTGTGCAACCGACAAGGCGCGCACCTGTTACCCCACCAAAAAGCACCATGTATTGCCAGGTAAAAGTTTCAGTTTCGATAAGGTGCCTAACCGGGAATACACCTTCGACTTGATTGAAGGCGGTGCCCCCAAACGTATCAAAGTTGCCAAGGGCTAACAGGCATATCGTTGTACGTGTTGTTCAATTACAACTATAAAGTCGGTGAGGCGCGACGCTGAGCCGGGCCCGTGGGTGAGTTGCTAAAAATCTGGACTATTCTTGTATCTACTAGATATCGGCTTGGATGCCGCACGCTCGCATCAAGCCCGGCCGCGTACATGCTTGGCTGGACGCCCGTCCGTTCACCCGACAGTTCAGAGGTTCCGGAGGCTTCGATGTACGCTAAGCGGCTGATACGCATCATGATATTGGACGACCATCCGGTCGTGTTGCATGGGATTGAACTGATCCTCGGCAGCGAGCCCGACCTGCAAGTGGTGGGGGTCTTCAGCAGCAGCCAGCACATGATGGCCGCCCTGCACAAGCAAGAGGTCGACTTGATCCTGATGGACTACCTGCTTGGGCCTGATGAAATCGATGGGCTCAACCTGATGCGCGGGTTGCGGGTGCGCTACCCCAATGTGCGCTTGCTGGTGATGTCTGCGCTGCACACGCCGGCGGTGGTCGCCCTGGTGATGCGCCGCGGCGCCCACGGCTTCGTCGGCAAGGACCTCGACACCGCCCGGTTGCCGGAGGCCATTCGCAAGGTGGCCGGCGGCAAGATCTACCTTCACGAGGCAATGGCCGAGCAACTGCGGGAAAACCAGGGGACAGTGCCTGCCGGGCCTGCCACAGTGGAAAACGCAGAGGCGGCAGACGTCAACCGCCTTACCCAGAACTGCGAATTGACCGCTCGCGAGCACGATGTGCTGCGCTGCTGCCTGGATGGCATGTCGGTCACCCAGATCGCCGCCAAGTTTTCTCGCAGCGTGAAGACCATCAGTACCCAGAAGCAGGCGGCCTTCAAGAAGCTCGGGCTGCGCAGCGACAACGAACTGTACAAAGTGCGTTACTTGCTCGAGGGACGCTAGCCATGCAGGGGCTGCTGGCCGGGGTGATGCTGGCGCTGTCGTTGTGTGCGGCCGGGGTGCAGGCCCAGCACGCCACGCTGTTTACCGCGGCCGAGCAGCAATGGATGCGCGAGCACCCGGTGGTGCGCTATGCCATCGACCCCTATTGGCCCATCGAATACGAAGAATTTGGCCAGCACCGCGGCTTGACCCGCGAGTACATCGCGCAGATCGAGCGCATCAGCGGCTTGCGCTTTCGCCTGGTCGAAACCGCTAGCTGGAGCGACACCATCGCCAGCATCCAGCGCGGCGAAATCGACCTGAGCAGCGCCGTGTCGGTACACCTGCTGGCCGACGAAATGCGCAAGAAGATCCTGCTGTCGGATGTGTATTTCGTCAGCTCCACCGTGGTGGTCACGCGCTCCTTCGAGCCCATCATGTTCACCCCCGACAAGCTCAATGGCAAAACCGTCGCCGTCAAGGGCGGTGGCAGTTACGAGCGCTACCTGCGTGCCCAGTTTCCCGACATCAAGCTGCTGCTGATCGCCAACACCGAGCAGGCCCTGGCCGCGGTCGACGAGGGCCGCGCAGACGCCGCGGTGGGCCTGGATATCGCCCTGCAGCCGGTGATCCGGCGCAAATACTTCGATACCTTGCACCTGGCCGGCGTGCTCTCGGAAATGCCGGCAGTGGCCGCGATGGGCGTTGCCGCCGGCAACACGATGCTGGTCTCGATCATCAACAAGTCCCTGGGGCAACTGAACTCCAAGGACACCGACCGGATGATGGAGCGGTGGATCGAAAGCACCGATTATGGTGCGCCTTCCTGGTCGTCGATCGGTCGCTACTATGCTCTTGAAATCGGCCTGCTGGTGGCGGGCTTGTGCGCCCTCGTCTATATGGCCCGGCGGGCCAGGAGGGCCCAGCGCGAGGCGCAGCGCAGCGAAAGTGAAAAGTCTGCTTTCCTGGCGATGATGAGCCATGAAATCCGCACACCCATGAACGGGGTGATTTCGTCCATCGAGCTGCTGCAGCGCACGCCCCTGGACAGCCACCAGCAAGAGCTGGTCAGCATGTCGAGCGTGTCGGCCAGCAGCCTGCTGGCCCTGCTCGATGACGTTCTGGACATCTCCAAGCTGGACGCCAAGAGTGTCGAGCTGGAGCGCTTGCCTACCGACATGGCGGTGCTTGCCAAGGGCCTGGCGGATGTGCATCGGCTCAATGCCGACGCACGGCATACCACCCTGACCCTGCACCTTGAAGGCCTCGACGACGTGCTGTTGGTGCTGGACCCGCTGCGGCTGCGGCAAGTGGTGTCCAACTTGCTCTCCAATGCGGTGAAGTTTACCGAGCATGGGGAAATCACCTTGACCTTCAACTACCAGGCGGCGGCCCCCGACTCGGGGTGGCTGCGGATCAGGGTCAGCGATACCGGCATCGGTATCAGCCCGAGCCAGCAAAAGCGCCTGTTCAACGCATTCGTGCAAGCCGACTCGTCGATCACCCGACGCTATGGCGGCACGGGCCTGGGGCTGTCGATCTGCAAGCGCCTGGTCGAGTTGATGGGCGGGCGCATTCAGTTGTCCAGCGAGGTTGGCCGTGGCACCCATATCAGTTGCCTGTTGCCGGTGCTGGCCCAGGGCAAGGGCCACGTACCCGCGCCGGTGCAAGGCCCCTCGGCCCCCGAACCGCACGGGCTGTGCAAGCAGACGATCCTGATCGTCGAAGACCACCCGCTCAACCAGAAGGCATTGAGCCTGCAATTGCATGAGCTGGGCTATGTGGCCAAGGTGGTCGAGGATGGCCCGGCGGCACTGCAGGCCCTCGAGCAACGGGAGGGCATTGCCATCGTCTTGCTGGACTGCCATCTGCCAGGCATGGACGGCTACGAAGTGGCCAGGCGCATTCGCCAGCAGGAACACGGCCACGGGCTCGAGCACCTGCCGATTATCGCCACGTCGGCCTCGACCGATGAGCAGCACACCTTGAGGTGTATCGAGAGCGGTATCGATGGAAGCCTGGCAAAGCCCTTGCGCCTGGTCGAGCTCAAGCAACTGTTGGCGTTCTGGTTACTGCCTGCGGAGTCGACCTTGGTGCCGGCAGCCGCCGACGATTTCGAGCAGAGCATGCGCCAGATTTTCCTCGATGCCAGTCGTGATGACCTGCAGGGGCTGCGTGACTCCCTGGCGCGTGATGACCTTGCCCTGGCGCTGCATCATTCCCACCGCATCCACGGCTCGGCCCTGACGGCCGGGGCAACCGAAATGGTCGGGGTGGCCTGTGAGCTGGAGCAGCAACTTCGCACCCGCGCCTGGCCCAACGAGCATGTAGAAACACTGTTGAACCAGTTGGAAGAAGCACTGGCCTGTTATGGTCAACGTTGACTGTCATGGGTATTTACCGACGAACGGTTGGTTGATAGCGTAATGAAGTGCCAGTTGTTTAATTGAAGTCATTCATCATGTGTTTTAAGAGTATTCCGATTCGAAGAAATACATGAGTCTGTAGAATCCTAAAACAAGTATCAGGGCGCTTCGGTGTTCTGCCCCATATCCTCGCTGCGCTGCACCCCTATCTAACTTCTGTTTATTGCCGCCGGCCGTGGCCTGCGCGGGGGGCGCCTGTGTATCCGTTATTTGAACCCGGGCGGGATATGTGCGCGGCGAATCAATGCCAGCTTGTTGAGTTTTGCCTCGTTTAACGAGTGTGAAAGTCTGGGGGCCAAGGAGGTCGCTGGGAGTAAAGAAGTGCCACTTGTTATGGCCGGGGAGAGGGCGGCAAGTGGTCGACAAGATAAACTAACTAGGAAGTTTGAACTTGAAAAAAACAATGTCGAAAAACAAAGTGTTGGCCGGTTGCGCAACTTCGATGACGCTGCTGGCCGCAATGATGGCTGCGCAGACTGCCTCTGCTCACGGCTTCTTGAGCGAGCCACCGTCGCGTGCCTTCCTGTGCCAGAAAGGCGTGAACACCGGGTGTGGTGGTGCTCAGTACGAACCGCAGAGCGTGGGTGAAACCTTCAAGGGCTTCCCGGCCGGTGTGGGCGGCGCGCCGATGCAAGGCCCGATCGATGGCCAGATTGCCAGCGGTAGCACCAGCCGGTTCACCGCGCTGGATGCCCAGTCGGCCAATCGCTGGCACTTGAATGAAATCAAGTATCGCGCCATCGATTTTGTGTGGACCTACACCGCCAGTCACCCCGCCACCAAGCATGAGTATTTCATCAGCAAGAATGGCTGGAACCCGAACCAGCCGTTGGCCCGCGCCACGTTCGACAGCACCCCGTTCTGCACCATCGATGGCGGCAATCAAAAGCCCAGCAACGGTACCAAGCATGCGTGCACCATTCCGGATGACAAAACCGGCCAGCATGTAATCCTCGCCCTGTGGACCGTTGGCGACACCGCAGCGGCGTTCCATAGCGTCACCGACGTCAACATCCTCGCCGAAGCTGCACTGCCGGGGGGCTGGACCAACGCCGGTACAATCACCGCCGATACCGAACTGCTGCAGGGCGACAAGGTCAAGGTCCGTGCCTTCACCGTCAACGGCGAGAGCCCCCAATACAGCACCGAGATCAGCATCGACTCGGAGCAAGAGGGCAAGGCCGAGAACTGGTCGTTCAAACTGGCCGAAGCCATCAATAGCACCCACACCCTGGTGCGTGCCGGTCTGCGTGACGACGATGGCAATATCGAGCCGGTAAAAGGCGCGAACAACCTGTATGCCCAGAAGGACAGCGGCGTGGTGCGTTTCGAAGTCTCGCTGGAGATGAAGGAAGACGCCGCTGCCCGCATGGATCTGGCCGAACTCAATGCGCAGTACGAGCTTGACGCGGGCCTGGGCCAGGTCACCTTCCAGGTGGACGCCAATCGCCCCATGAACGTCGAAGCGACCGTGTTCGATGCCAACAACAAGCAAGTGGGCCAGACCAAGCAGCTGGCTGCCGACGGCAGCACCCGGATGAGCGTAGACGTTCGCACCGCGCCGGGCGTACACGGGGTGAAGCTGGTCGGTACCACCGAAGACGGCCGCACCATGCGCCAGGACTTCAAGGAAACCGAACTGACCGGTGAGGGCGGCGCCGTGGACTTCGACTTCGTCTTCCCGGAGCACCTGCATGCCTACACCGCGGGTACCAAGGTGCTGAACCCTAAAACCAACTCGGTTTATGAGTGCAAGCCCTTCCCGTACTCGGGCTACTGCAAGCAGTACAGCCCGAGCGCCAACGGCTTTGAGCCAGGCGTGGGTCACAGCTGGCAAATGGCCTGGGATCAGAAATAAGTTGATCCAGTAGTACTCCAGGCGCATGTGATGTGCGCCTGGAGCTGCAGGCAACTTGCAAGTTCAATCGAGTTTATCGTGTATGAAAGATCATAGTTATTCCCACTTGCAGAAGGTTTTACATTGGCTGTCGGCTGTCGTTATTTTGTGGGCGTTGATCAGTGGCTTTTATGTTGCGCTGTTTGAAGTCAGTGCTGCCAGCAAGGCGTGGGTGGCGTTTTTCAATGTATCCCTCACTACCGTGTTCATTCCGTTGTTTATCTGGCGGTTTTACCTGGCACTAAGAACGCGCTCGAGCCATGTCGGGCAACCCCGTTCATTCGCCGAGTCCCTGGCCGTTATCGCCCACCAGGCTATTTACCTGGCGGTGATCATTGTTTTGATCACGGGAGTGTTGATGATGGATCGCCCGATTACCGTGTTCGATTTGTTTTTTATTCCTCAGCCACTGCAAGACCCTTATCTGATCGGTCTGTTTTTTACTGTCCATGTTGTTTCGTGTGCCGTGCTTGGCCTGTTGGTCGCCCTGCATGTGGCCGCCGTCGTCAAGCATGAAGTCGCAGGGCGCCGGGTGCTCAAGCGCATGTTATGGAGCGCGCCCAAGTGAGCGTGCTCATGGCGCCCTGGGTTGGCCATTGGCCCTCATGGGTCAAGGCGGCCTGCTGGCTCGCGCCCCTCGGCCTTGGCGCGTACCTGGGCTGGAGCGAGTGGGCGCTGCGCAAGGCGCTGGTTCCCCCTGCCGAAGTGAGCCGCGCTGCTGCCGTGGCGCCGCCGCTCGCCCAGGTGAACCCGGCCGCGATTGCCACCGTCATGGGCCTGGGTAGCGAGGTCGAGGCGCTGCGCAGTGCCGAACCGCTGACGCTGCGTGCAAGTTTTGTGTCCAGCAGCGGCCTGTCGCGGGCCTTGCTGGCGGACGCCGATGGCGAGCGTATCTACCAGGTCGGTGAACGCCTGCCCGGTGGCAGCGTATTGCGCCGCGTCGAAGCCCGGCATGTGCTGCTGTGGCGCCAGGGCCGGGAAGAACTGCTCCCCCTGCAACTGGCGGGTGAGCGCACCTTGCAGCCTGCCGTTGCCCAGGGCGCCGGCCCGGCACCGCTACGCCCGTCCTTTCTTCGGCCTGCTGCCGAGCCGTTTCAGAGTGATTGATCGAATGAAGCCTATTTTTCCAAGGGGGGCCTTGCGCCGCACGCTGGGCGCCACCGCGTTGGCATCGGTGCTGTTGCACGGCGCGGCGCAGGCCGAGCAACAGCAATGGCAGCTGGCAATGAACGACGCCGAGCTGCGGGATGTGGTGGGAGAGATGTCGACGATACTCGGTACCACCGTGGTGCTCGACCCCCGGGTGCAGGGGCGCATCACCGTGATGTCCAACGACACCCTGGACCGCGAAGGCGTGCGCCGGTTGTTCTACTCGGTGCTCGATGCCCATGACTTCACGGTGATCGACCAGGGCGACCGCATCCTTATCACCCCGGTGACCGAAGCCAAGACCCGCGCAGGCACCGGCAACGCCAAAACCTCGTCGGCGTCGCAGTTCGTCACCGAGGTGATCGAACTCAACAGCAGCACCGCTGCCGATATCGCCGGGTTGATCCGCCCGCTGGTGTCGACCCACGGCCATGTCGGGCCGTCGGTGTCGGCCAACGCGCTGGTGATCTCCGATACCGCCAGCAATGTGCGGCGTGTCTCGCAGATCGTGCGGCAACTGGACAGCGGCACCAAGTCCAACCACGACGTGGTGGTGCTGCTGCATGGCCTGGCCGCCGACATTGCCAGGATCATGGAGCCGTCGCTGGGCAAGGCCGGTGCCGAGGCAAGCGGGCAGGTGATCGCCGATACCCGCGGCAATCGCCTGGTGATCATCGGTACCCAGGCCACCCGGCAACGTCTTGCGCGCCTGGCGCGCTCGCTGGACGTACCGGCGACCGCCAAGTCCGACAACGCCCGGGTCATTCGCCTGCGCCACAGCGATGCCCGGCAGTTGGCCGACATTCTCGACTCGATGGGGCCCGGCCTGACCCCCGATGCCAGCGGCGGCGTGGCCAGGGCAAGCATGCCGGCAAGCTCCGCCGGGCAGTTCATGGTCAAGGCGGATGAAAGCCAGAACGCCCTGGTGCTGGTGGCCGAACCCACCCAGATCCGCATGATCGAGAACATCGTCCGCCAGTTGGACCAGCCGCGTGCGCAGGTATTGATCCACGCGGCCATCGTGGAAATTTCCGGCGACGTGGTCGAGGCCCTGGGGGTGCAGTGGGGGCTCAACACAGGCGATGCCAAGGGCTTGATCAACTTCCCCGGGGTGGGCCTGTCGATCGGCAACGGGCTGAAATTCGACGACAAGTTGCAAGCCCCCGAAGGCGCCTTGCTGAGCCTCGGTAGCGACCGCTTCAATGCATTGATCTCGGCCTTGGCCAGCAACACCCGCAGCAACCTGTTGTCGACGCCAAGCCTGCTCACTCTGGACAACCAGGAAGCGGAAATCATCGTTGGCCAGAATGTGCCGTTCAAGACCGGCTCCTACGCCACCACCAGCAGCGGGGCGGAAAACCCCTTCACCACGGTGGAGCGCAAGGATGTGGGGATCAGCCTGAAGATCAAGCCGCATATCAACGATGGCACGACCTTGCGCCTGGAAGTGGAGCAGGAAGTGTCGGACATCGCGCCGGCGCTCTCAGGCGTGGATTCCGCTGACCTGATTACCAACAAGCGCGCCTTGAAGAGCACGATCCTGGCCGAGGATGGCGACATCATCGTGATCGGCGGGCTGATGAAAGACACCGTGCGCACCCAGGAAAGCGGCGTGCCGCTGTTGCGCAGCGTCCCTTACCTGGGGGCGCTGTTTCGCTGGAACCGGGAGACCCAGACCAAGAGCAACCTGATGGTGTTCCTGCGCCCGACCATCGTGCGCAGCAAGCAGGACATCGAGCAGGTCAGCCAGGACCGCTACAACGTCTTGCGCGGCCTGAGCAAGCCCGCCGCCCGTCAGAGCAACTCGCTGCTGTTGCCGAGCGATCCGCACCAGCTGTTCGATGGCTACGACAACCCGCCGGCCGATAACCCGCGCGCACACAAGACGGGGGCTCCATGACGGGGCAGGTCGGCCATTGCGAGCAGCTTCCATTCGGCTTTGCGCGACGTTTCGGGGTGCTGCTGGAAGGCACGGGCGCCGAGTTGAAGCTGTTCGTTCGCGGCGATGCGCCGCTGGCCGCGCTGGCCGAGGTGCGCCGCCTGAGTGGCCGGGACGTGCCGGTCGAGGTGCTCGGGGCCGACGCCTTCGCCACACGGCTGGCCAGTTGCTACCGCGACGGCCAGAGCGCTGCCGAGCAGTTTGCCCAGGGCCTGGACAACGAGCTCGACCTGCTGACCCTGGCCGACCAGGTGCCGCAGACGGCCGACTTGCTGGAACAGGAGGGCGACGCGCCGATCATCCGATTGATCAATGCGCTGCTGGGCGAGGCTGTGCGTGAAAAGGCCTCGGACGTTCACCTGGAGATTTTCGAGCAGGCAATGGTGGTGCGCATGCGCGTCGACGGCCAGCTGCGTGAAGTGCTCAGGCCCAAGCGTGAACTGGCCAACCTGCTGGTGTCGCGGATCAAGGTCATGGCACGTCTGGATATCGCCGAGAAGCGCGTGCCCCAGGACGGACGGATTGCCCTGCGCCTGGCTGGCCATGAGGTGGATGTGCGGGTCTCGACCCTGCCTTCGGCCCACGGTGAACGGGTGGTGCTGCGCTTGCTCGACAAACAGGCCGGGCGCCTGGACTTGCAGCGCCTGGGCATGCCAGACGATACCCTGGCGCGCTTTCGGCAGACCTTGGGCAAGCCCCACGGCATCCTGCTGGTGACCGGCCCCACCGGGTCGGGCAAGACCACCAGCTTGTATGCGGCGCTCACCAGTCTCAATGACCAGACGCGCAACATCCTCACCGTCGAGGACCCCATCGAGTACCACCTGCCGGGCATCGGCCAGACCCCGGTCAACCCGAAGGTGGAAATGACTTTCGCCAGGGGGCTGCGGGCGATCTTGCGCCAGGACCCGGACGTGGTGATGGTCGGCGAGATCCGCGACCGGGAAACCGCCGAGATTGCCGTGCAGGCGTCGTTGACCGGCCACCTGGTGCTGTCGACGCTGCACACCAACAGTGCGGTGGGTGCCGTCACGCGGCTGGTCGACATGGGCGTGGATGCCTACCTGCTGTGCTCGTCGCTGGTGGGCGTGCTGGCCCAGCGCTTGCTGCGCACGCTGTGCCCCCGCTGCAAGACCGCGTATGTCGCCGACGCCGCTACCTGCCTGCGGCTTGGGCTTGGCAGCGAAGCGGCCGTGCAACTTTTCAAGGCCAACGGCTGCGAGCACTGCCAGCAAGGCTATCGCGGGCGTATCGGCATCTACGAGCTGGTCACCATGACCCCCAGCCTGGCGGCGCTGATTCACCGCGGCGCCAGCGAACAGGCGCTCGCGCTGGAGGCGCGTACAGCGTCGCGCAGCCTGTTCCAGGATGGCCAACGCCTGGTGCTGACCGGCAGTACCAGCCTTGACGAACTGCTGCGGGTCACCCAGGAGGACTGAGCGATGCCGTCATTCGAGTACCAGGCCCAGGACCGCGATGGCCGGCTGCGCCGGGGCGTGCAGGAGGCCGACAGCCCGCGCCAGGCGCGGCAACTGTTGCGCGAGCGCGGTTGGTTGCCGGTGCATGTGCAGGCGACCCGGAGCCGGGCATCCGCCGGTGCGGGCTTTGCCAGCACGGCCTTCGCCAGTACGGCAAGGCTGAGTGCCGGCGAGCTGGCGTTGCTGACCTTGCAACTGTCGACCTTGGTTCAAGCCGGGCTGCCGCTCGAGGAGGCGCTCAAGGCCGTTGCGGCGCAAAGCGAAAAGCGCAAGGTCGGCGCGCTGTTGTCGGCCGTGCGCTCACGGGTGATGGAGGGCCAGGCACTGGCCAGTGCACTGGCCGGTTTCCCCCAGGCATTCCCGGAGCTGTTTCGCGCCACCATCGCTGCGGGGGAACGCTCCGGGCACCTGGGCCATGTGCTCGAGCAATTGGCCGCCTACACCGAGGCCCGCCAGCTGTCGCGCCAGAAGATCCAGCTGGCGATGGTGTACCCGATGATCCTGATGGTTGCCTCGCTGGCCATCGTGGGGTTTCTGCTCGGCTATGTGGTGCCGGATGTGGTGAAGATCTTTGTCGACAGCGGCCAGGCGCTGCCGCTGCTGACCCAGGCGATGATCGCCGTGAGCGATGCCTTGCGTAGCCACGGCCTGATGCTGCTGGGCATGCTGCTGGCGGGCGCCCTGATGATGCGTTGGGCGCTGCGCCAACCGCGCTTGCGCTTGCGCTGGCATGCCCTGCTGCTGGGGCTGCCGCAGCTCGGTGCGTTGTTCCGCGCCATGGAGGCGGCGCGTTTTGCCAGCACGCTGGCGATCCTGGGCAAGAGCGCCGTGCCCCTGGTCGATGCCCTCGAAATCGCCTCTGCGGTGGTCGGCAACCTGACCATTCGCGCGCGTATGCATGAGGTGGCGCGCGCGGTGCGAGAAGGCGGCACGCTGACGCGCAGCCTGGAGCGCAGCGGGGATATCCCGCCAATGATGCTGCACATGATCGCCAGCGGCGAACGCGCCGGCGAACTGGACAGCATGCTCGGGCGCGCGGCCGAGCAGCAGGAGAAGAACCTCGCGGCCCGCATCGCGCTGGTGGTGAGTTTGTTTGAACCGTTGATGCTGGTGCTGATGGGGGGCGTTGTACTGCTGATCGTCATGGCCATCCTGTTACCCATTCTTAGCCTTAACCAACTGGTGAGTTGAGTCATGAACCCTCTGCAGAACAAAACGGCCAAGCGCCAACGCGGATTCACTCTGATCGAAATCATGGTGGTGGTGGTGGTCATCATCGGTGTGCTGGGTGCGGTGGTGGTGCCGCAGTTCATGAGCCGCCCCGACCAGGCCAAGGTGACGGCGGCCAGAACCGATATCCAGGCGATTGCCACCAGCCTGGAAATGTATCGCCTCGACAACTTCAGCTACCCCTCGACCCAACAGGGCCTGGAAGCCCTCAGCAGTCGGCCGGTCGGCGTCCCGGCAGCGAGGAACTGGAACGCCCAGGGTTACCTGAAGAGCGTGCCGGTCGATCCCTGGGGCACGCCGTACCAATACCTCAACCCCGGCATCAAGTCGCCCCTCGGCTATGACCTGTACTCCCTGGGGGCCGATGGTGCAGCGGGCGGTGAAGGCCATGCCGCCGACATCGGTAACTGGGACTGACGGGTGCACAGGCGCTCACAGGGGTTCACCTTGCTGGAGTTGATGGTGGTGATCGTACTGCTCGGTATCTTGCTCGGCATGGTCAACCTTGCCGCCGGCAGCAACCCGGCGCGCCAGGCACGGCAAGAGGCCGGCGCCCTGATCCAGTTACTGACCACGCTGCGCGAACAGGCGGTGCTGGAAGGGCGCGAGTACGGCGTGCAGCTTGAAGCCGACAGCTATCAGGTGTTCAGGCTCGACAGCTCGAACTGGCAACCGGCGGGCACGCGGTATCGCTTGCCTGACGGGCTGCAGATACGCCTGGAACAGTACGGACGGGCGCTGGTGCTCAAGGACTCTCCGGGCCAGCCGCAACTGATGCTACTCAGCAGCGACGAGGGCAGCGCCTTCACGCTGTACTTCGAAACGGCCAGCCAGACGTGGTTGAGTGTATCCAGCGATGGCCTTGGCGAGCCGGCGGTCGATGAATAGCCGGGCCCGCGGGCAACGCGGCTTTACCCTGCTGGAGATCATGATCGCCCTGGTGGTGTTCGCCACCCTGGCGGCGGCGGTGATGACCGCGAGCCAATATGCCCTCAAACAGAACGTGCGCCTCGAAGAACAGCTGATCGGTGCCTGGCTCGCCGACAATCATTTGAATGAACTCCGCTTGCAGGCCGCGCCGCCCTTGGGGCGTCAGCAGATGAGCCGGCACTTCGATCGCCGCGACTGGACCCTCGACCAGCTGGTGGCGGTGAGCGCTGACGCGCACATGCTCCAGGTGGACCTGGCTGTCCGCCCGGCGGGTGGCGAGCGTGTGGTGTATCGCAGTCTTGGCTGGTTGGCGGTACACGATGAGTAGGCAACAGGGCTTTACCTTGCTGGAGCTGGTGATCGCCATGGCGATCTTTGCCCTGCTGGGGCTTGCCTGCTGGCGGCTGTTCGATGGCGTGGTGCGGGTCGAGCGCAGTACCTCGGCCCATGAGCAAGCGCTGCGCGGCTTGCAGCGCGCACTGGCGGTGATCGAGCGCGATGCGGTGCAGGTCAATCGCCATCCGCTGGTGCTCGAGCAGGGCGTCTTGCAACTGCAGCGCGGCAATTGGCGCAACCCGCTCGACCATCCGCGCAGCGAACTGCAGAACGTCAGCTACCACCTCGACCAGGGCACGCTCTGGCGCGTCAGCGCGAGCGTCGAGCAGCCACTGGTCCAGCGCCAGAAACTGCTCACCGAGGTCAGCGAGCTGAGTTGGCGCCTGCATGATGGCCAAACCGGCTGGCGCACTCACTGGCCCGTGGCGGCGACCGCACCGCCCCAGGCCCTCGAGGTGGTGCTGTCGACCGGGCGTTTCGAGCAGATTCGCCGCGTGATCCTGCTGCCCGGACATGCGCCATGAGCGCGCGTCAACGGGGTGTCGCCCTGATCAGCGTGCTGCTGGTGATGAGCCTGGCGCTGTTGATCACGGCGGGCATGCTGCGCAGCCACCGGCTGATCGTCCACAGCAGTGCCCAGCAGCTGCACCACGTCCAGTTGCGCCAGCTGGGGTTGGCAGGCGAGGGGTGGGCCTTGCAGTCGCTCGGCCGCCTTGCCCAGGAGGAGCAGCAGACTGTCCACCTGGCGCAGGCGTGGGCCAGGGCAACGCCGGGGTTCGCGCAGGAGCACGGCGAGATTCGCGTCGGTATCGAAGACCTGGCCGGGCGCTTCAATCTCAACTCGCTGTTCAGGGGCGGGCAAGTCGATCAGCTCACGCTGGAGCGCTGGGCCCGCCTGCTCGAGCATCTGAAGCTCCCGCCAGTGGATGCCCACGCCTTGCGGGCGGCGGCGCCGGGCGGGCTGAGCGACGTCAGCCAGCTGCGCGTGCTGCCGGGAATCGATGCCCGGGTGCTGCAGCAACTGCAACCCTGGGTGGCGGTATTGCCCCCGGATGCGAGCCTCAATATCAACACGGCGCCGCTGCCGGTACTGATGACGCTCGACGGCATGACCCTGGCCACCGCCAGGCAACTGGTCATGCAACGCCCCGAACAGGGTTATCCCTCGGCCCAGGCCTTCACCCAGCAACCGCTGTTGAGCGGGTTGGGGGTGGGGAGTCATGGCCTGGGTGTCGATAGCCGCTGGTTTCGAATCACCGTGGAGGTCGCGCTCGGGCAGCGCCAATTGCGCTGGGTGGCCGATGTCGAGCGCGACCTGGACAGCCACCGGTTGAACATTCTGCAACGACGCCTCCTGGCACCGATAAGTGAACCCATCCTATGAATACCTGGCTCTACCTGACCGCCCAAGGGCTGGCCGACCCCTCGCCCGACTGGCCGTGCTGCCTACTGCGCGAAGACGGCCAACAGCAACCCGCGACCCTCGCCGAGGCCGCCCGGACCCTGGCGGCACAACCGGTGCGGTTGCTGCTGCCCATGGAGATGTGCAGTTGGTTTCGCACCGAAAAATGGCCGTCCAGGCGCCAGCCCAGTGTCCAGGCCATCGGCTTTGCCATTGAGGAGCAGCTGGGCGAAGAGCTCGATGCATTGCACCTGTGCCCGGGCAGGCGCGACCCCCAGGGCCGTTATCCGGTGCTGGTCATCCACAAGGAGCTGTTCAATGACCTGCTCGACCTCCTGGCGGCGGTGGGCATCGAGGTGTCGGCCATCCATGTCGACGCCGACCTGCTGCCCAGTGACCAGCTCGATGCCGTGTGGTGGTTCGGCCGCTGGCTGCTGGGCGGCGCGCTCGACGCACGCCTGGCTGTGCCGGCAGAGGCGCTGGTGACCTTGCGGCCGCTGCTGGGCGCAACGGTGTGCGGGCCGGGGGAGGGCAGCAACAGCTGGCTGCCGGGCCCCGCCGACCACGCCATCAACTTGCTCCAGGGGGAGCATCGCCAGGCTGGCCAGCGCTGGCCCTGGGCAACGACCTGCCTGTCGGGCGCTGTGCTGTTCGTTCTCTCCTGGGGCTTTACCGAGGCCCGCAGCGTTCACTACGAGCAGGAGGCCCGGCAGCTGTACGCTCAAAGCGTCGAGCGATTCCAGGCGTTGTACCCGGAGCAGACCCGCATCGTCGACCTGCCGGCGCAACTCAAGGCCGTACAGGGCAGTGACGCTGCCGAGCACACCACGCAGATCTCGCGGCTGGTCAGCGTGACCGACCAGGTGATTGGTGCCAGCAGCGTTGAAGTGCAGCAGATCGAGTTTCGCGCCGGCGAGGGCTGGAAGATCCAGCTGACGGCCTCAAGCTTTGCGCAATTGGAACAACTGCGTGAGCGCGGCCAGCAAAGCGGCCTGCCGATCAAGCTGGGCAGCGCCAACAAAGTGCAGGAGCAGGTTCAGGCGGTGCTCACCCTGGAGGAGAAATCATGACTGCCACAGCCAAGGCAATCGCTGCGACGGTGACTGGGCACTGGCTGCGCCAGTCGCCACGAGAACGGCGATTGTTGAGTGGGCTGGCGGTGTTCCTGCTTGCCGTGCTGGCGTTCAGCGTGCTCTGGCAGCCTGCGCAACAGCGCCTGGTGCAGGCCGAACGAAATTACCAGCAGCAACGCCTGCTGGCCGTGCAGGTCCAGCAGGCGCAACCGGCCAGGGCCGGGGGTGTGGCGCACCAGCCGCTATCGGTCCAGGCCAGTGAGAGTGCGGTGGCGGCGGGCCTTGAGCTGCATCAGCTGGATGTCGAGGGCGACTTGCTGCGCATGACGGTCACTGGTGATGCGCTGGCCGTGTTGCTGTGGCTGGATCAGGTCGAGCAACAAGGTGGCCAGTTGCAGTCGCTGCTGTTGAACAAGGTGGAAAAGCGACTGCAGGCGCGCCTGGTGCTGCAGTCGGCTGAGTACGGTAGGAGCGGGCTTGGCCCGCGATGAGGCCTTGCGCGGTGCCTGTGGGAGCGGGCTTGCCCGCGATCGGCCGCAAAGCGGTCGTAATCCAGGTCACACCTTTGTTTGGGTTTTAAGGGGGGGTGAGCATATCCATTTGCCAAGGTGATGCCGAGTCACCTTTGCGCCCTTACGGCGCCTTACTTTTTTTCAGTCGAAAAAAAAAGTAAGCAAAAAATTCTCGCCCCACCAGGGGCCCTACGCTGCGCTTCGGGTCCCCTCACTGCGGTGTCGCTACGGGGCATTGCGAGCTACGAGTTGCAAGCAACTCTACGCTTCGCATCTTCGGCATTCGCCGAAGGCGCTGCGCGCTAGCCCCTCCACGACACCTCCGTTCGGCCCTTCTGGTTAACGGGGCCTGAAGATCAAAAGCAAGATCAAGATCAAGAGCACAATTCGCTGCGCTCTTGCTGGCCTTGCGCGGTGCGTGTGGGAGCGGGCTTGCCCGCGATCGGCCGCAACGCGGCCGTAGGCCAAGTAACCCCCGAAAGTGCAGGCTGTACCGGCCATAGGCGAGGCAAGCCCGCTCCCGCAGGGGGGAGTCAGAAGGTTAGTTGCAGTACGCCAAATTGGTGGAATGTGGCGCCAGCCAGCAGTAGGTTGAGGCAGTGCATGAGGTGTGCGTTGTCCAGGGCTTCTTCGACGCTGTAGAGGGTGAGGCCGGTGTTTGAGTCGAACAAGGCGATTTCACCCCGGCGCATGGCCAATCCCAGCGCGTGACCTGCAGAGGTGAGCAGGTAGGTTTTTGTCTCGCCGGCCCGGCATCCGTTCAGGTGAAACAGGATCCGATAGGTACTCAGTTCGCCCAGGTAGGTTGGCCGGAAGCCTTGTAGCTGGCAGCAGTGCAGCAGTTCTGGATCCTGCACCCACGATCCCGGTGAAGTGCCTTGGGCGATCTCGGTCAGGTCTGCCGATTCCTGCGCTAGGTTCCAGTCGTTGCGGGCATAGGGCCGCGTTGAGTGGCCGTACGCATAGAGGTGCTGGCCAAGCATCGCCTCCAGCCGCGAGGGCAGGCTCGTCCAGGTGCGGTCCATTTGGATGTTCTTCAGCCAGGCAAGGGTAAACCCGAAGCAAAGGCCAGGCGCATAGACGTGTTTGCCGGGGCGCAGCGAGCGCTTCGTATAGTGTTGGCCACAGTGCATATGACTATTGATAGGGGCAGCTATGAATTGCGGCATCTTAGGCCAATCTCCCTGGCAACTTGCTTGATGGCGGTATGGCATGGACTGCAAACAATACGCCTGCTTGCAGGGCATCTGTAATCGATAGGCACGGTAGTTGGAAAAGTTGCAAGGCGTCAATATAACTATTGGTGTGGGTGATGATGTGTTAGTTGGCGTGTCGTGACTAACTTATTAGGAGGTTTCTTATAGCAGGACAATATTGGCGGTGTTATACGACCTGCTTGATTAATGGAGCAGTTGATCATGGCCTCTGGTGCCGGGCGCAACAGGTGCGGTGAATGGCTTATGGAAAACAATGCAACTCACTACGCTGTGAAAAAGCCACGCCTGGGGCGTCAGGAAACGGCTGCAGGCAACTCCGCGGGGCTGGGTGGCTTGTTCGATGCGATCGGCCCGCCGGGAAGCGATCGCCAGCCCGCTGCGCGCAGCGCGCAAACAACCGATCTTGCCGGCAGCCATTTGCACGAAGGGTTGTTGGCGCTGGGTGCAAGTACCGATCGAATCAGGAAGATGATGGCGATCTTCGAGCCTGCCTTCAGTGTGCGGCAGGTGGGCGTCATCGCTGCGCTGGCGCACAAGGATCAGGACCGTGCCCCGCGTGCGGCAGCCCTGAGCGACAGTGAGTACCTGGCACTGCGCTATTACCTGGGGCCGGACCACTACACCTCGATCAACCAGTATTTGAGGCAACCACAGGTGTCGCCGTCGCTGGAGCGTGTGGTCACGCTGATCAAGGAGGCGCTGACCCGGCTGGAGAGCCCTGCGACGCGCATCAGTTTTCGTGCCGTCAAGCGTCGATATGCACCGCTGCCCGGCGTCTACACGGAGCCGGCATTCTTGTCGGCCAGCGAGGTCATGGGCCGGGCCGATGCGTTCATGAAGGCCGTCTATGGCGTGGACGACGGGCCGGACAAATCCATGATTGTCATCTTCGGCCTGGCGGCGCGGCAGGTGCGTTCAGGGATAGACGAGGGCGGGAATGGCTTGAAGGAAGTCATCTATCCGCCGGGTACTCGATTCAATGTGATATTTCGCGGTATTTCGACCAGGAAGAACGGTACGCACATGCTGGTCATGGAACAGGCCGCTACTAACAATGCGGGTACCGTAAAACGCCAGGTCGAGGCCCTGGCACTCGCAAGTTTGGGGTTTCAATCAATCTAAGAACTTTCCTAGTGCTGTTGGGGGTGGGCATTGTTAATGTAAGTTCATTGTTATATGTGCGAACACAAGACGCTTAGCGCTGCGCTCTGTTTCGTGTATCCAGGCGTAGATCATGATAGACATATCCTTATTTATCGATGAACTTGCCGCGCGCGAGTGCGGCGACAATCTTGAATATGATGCGGATTTTCTGGAGTTGTTTCGCCAGGCAACCGAGCAACAAGACACCCAATACGGGGAGCATATCTACACCCCCGAACCGATTGAGTGGCGCGTCGTTGAATTGCTGTGCTTGAAGTTGTTCGAGCGTACCCAGGATTTGCGCGTGGCTGCCTGCCTGGTCCGGGCGTGGCTCGAGCGCGAAGGGTTGCCTGGGCTGATCGGCGGTTTGCGCGTGTTGCGCTACTTGCTGCAGGAGCGTTGGGAGACGGTGCACCCGCAGCTCGATCCGCTCGATCAGTTCGATCCGATCATGCGTATCAACGCACTGGCCGAGCTGGCGGTGCCAGGCGGCGTGTCGTCCACGCTTGGGCGCGAAGTGCTGGCGTGCGCCCCTGGCAGCGAGCCTTTCAGCGTGGCCGACCTGGCAGTGATCGCTGCCGGTGGCGAGTCCAGCCAGCGCGCCGAATGTCTGTTGCGCCTGGGCAGCCTGGTCGAGCCCGGGTGCTCCACCGAGCTTGAGAGCAGCCTTGGCGTGCTCGATCAGGTCAAGACCTTGCTGCTGGATATCGGCCACAGCCTGGATGCACACACCGGTCTTTTCAGTGTGTCGCCGTTGCAACCGCTGGCCTTGCAGATGACCACCTGGGTCGAGGTGCTTGAAGCTCGGGTGGGCGGCCGCAAGCCCGCGCAGTCGAGCGGCACACAAGAGCATCCGCGGGACGGCAGGCAGGGCGCTGAACCGGCTGAAGGGGTGCCGGGTGAGTGCCACAGCAGAGAGCAAGTGCTCAGGGCGCTTGAAGCGGTCGAGCGTTACTACGGGCATTACGAACCCAGCAGTCCGGTGCCGGTGTTGCTCCAGCGTGTGCAGCGCCTGGCAATGATGGACTTCATGCAGATCATTGCCGAGTTGACACCCTCAAGTATTGAAGAAGTCCGCCAGCTGGCCGGGATCAAGAACGATTGATGTGTAGATCTTTTAATTGAGGATGAAATGATGTCCAGCAACAGTGGTGGTCAGAAGTTTATCGCCCATAACCGTGCGCCGCGTGTTCAGATCGAATACGAGGTCGAACTCTATGGCAATGACAAAACTATCGAGATTCCCTTCGTCAACGGCGTCCTCGCCGACTTGTCGGGGCACAAGACCCGGTCGCTGCCGCCGGTAGCAGAGCGCGAGTTCCTGGAGATCGATGTAGACAACTTCGATGACCGCATGCGCGCCATCAACCCGGGCGTGCAACTGCGCGTCGCCAATGAGTTGACCGGCGAAGGCAATATGGAAATCGAACTGGATTTTCGCAGCATGGCGGACTTCAGTCCCGGTGCGATTGCCCAGAACATCGAGCCGCTTCGCAAGTTGCTCGAGGCCCGTAACCAACTTGCCAACTTGCTGACCTACATGGATGGAAAACGCGGTGCCGAACAATTGGTCGCCCAATTGCTTCGCGACGGCGCGCTGATGAGTGCCGTGTCGGAGCGCGCGCAACTACCGAATGAATCCAACGAGTAAGGTCATTTGTCATGTCTTTAACCGAACAGCAGCAAACGACGTTTCAAGAGCCCGTATTGCTGGATGCCGATGCGTTCGATCACATGCTCCTGCAGGAGTTCAAGCCGCGTACCGAGCAGGCCAGCCTCGCCATCCGCAGCGCGGTCAACACGCTGGCCACCCAGGCCATGAGCGCCACCGAGCTGATCTCGGACGATACCTTGAACACCCTGGAGGCGATGATCGCGGCGATCGACAGCAAGCTGTCGAGCCAGATCAACGCGATCCTGCACCATCCGGAGTTGCAGAAGGTGGAGTCGGCCTGGCGTGGCTTGCATCACCTGGTGAGCAACACCGAGACCGATGAAAAACTGAAGATTCGTTTCTTCAATATTTCCAAGGCCGACCTGGCGCAGGAACTGAAGAAATTCAAGGGTGCCGCCTGGGACCAGAGCCCGGTGTTCAAGAAGATCTACGAGCACGAGTACGGCCAGTTTGGCGGCGAGCCGTACGGCATGATGATCGCCGACTACTACTTCGACAACAGCCCGCCCGATGTGGAGTTGCTGGCGTCGCTGGCGAAGATTTCTGCCGCCGCCCACGCGCCCTTGATCAGTGGCACGGCCCCTGGGGCGCTGCTGATGGATTCGTGGCGCGAACTGGCCAACCCGCGCGAGCTGGGCAAGCTGTTCCAGACGCCGGAGCATGCGGCCTGGCGCAACCTGCGCAACTCCGAAGATTCCCGCTACGTCGGTTTGACCCTGCCACGCTTCCTGGGGCGCATCCCTTACGGCGCAAAGACCGCGCCGGTCGAGGAGTTCAACTTCGAGGAACTCACCCAGGGCGATGCCGACAACTACCTGTGGGTCAATGCGGCCTATGCGATGGGCCTCAACGTCAACCGCTCGTTCAAGCAGTACGGCTGGTGTTCGCAGATCCGTGGCATCGAGTCGGGCGGGGCGATCAGCGGGCTGCCGGTGCATACCTACCCGAGCGAAGACGGCGGTGTCGACACCACGTGCCCCACCGAGATCGCCATCAGTGACCGGCGCGAGCTGGAACTTGCCAACAACGGCTTCATGCCGCTGGTGCATTGCAAGAACTCCTCGGTCGCAGCGTTCATCGGCGCGCAGTCCCTGCACAGCCCGCAGCGCTATGACGATCCGGACGCCTCGGCCAATGCGTTGTTGGCAGCACGGCTGCCATACCTGTTCGCCACGTGCCGCTTCGCCCATTACCTGAAATGCATCGTGCGCGACAAGGTTGGGTCGTTCAAGGAGCGCGCCGACCTCGAGACCTGGCTCAACAGCTGGATCAATCGCTACGTCGAGATGAACCCGGCGACCGCGACCGACATCGACAAGGCCCGCAAGCCGCTGGCCGCCGCAGAAGTGAACATCGAGGAAGATCCCGCCGCGCCGGGCTTCTACCGGGCGAAGTTCTTCCTGCGCCCTCACTACCAGCTCGAAGGGCTCACCGTCTCGTTGCGCCTGGTGTCGAAGTTGCCGTCGATCAAGGGTTGAGCAACACCCCGGGACCGTCGTGATGCACAGCCGAATTTATTGAGCAGTAATCATTGAAAGGAGTAAATCTATGATCTTGGTTAAGTTTGAAAAAGAAGTGAAGGGTACCGTCACGGTCAAGGGGCATGAAGACTGGATCGAGTTCAGCTCCTATTCGTTGAGCGTTACCCGACACATCCAGGTTCAGGGCGCCGACCGTGATGTCAGCCAGGCAAACATCTCGGAGCTGATGTTGACCAAGGGCGCCGACAAGACCTCCCCGGAGTTCTTCATCCAGGCCCTCAAGGGTCGCGCGTTCGACAAGGCGACCATTGTCGTCATGCATGCAGCGGGCAGCGAAAAGCCCTCCCAGCGGCTGTTGACCATCGAGTTGACCAAACCCATCGTGAGTTCGTTCTCTACCCAGAACTCGACCAACAATCGTCCGGAAGAGCACATTAGCCTCAACTACACCGCGATCAACTACAAGTACTACCACTTCGACGGTGACATCGAGAAAGGTTCGGTCGAGAAGAGCTACGACGTGATCGCCAAAGCCTGATTTCGACATCGCGACACGGCAACACACCGAGGTGCGGCCAACCTGGCACGCACCTCGGTCCACGCCATGGCCTATCGGCAGTTGAAGGCATACGTCATGACCAGTTTTACCTCTACCTTGCTCGAACGCTTGAGTGCCGATGACACGCCCTCTGTTTATTCACCGGGAAGGGCGAGCAAAAGCGAGGTGCTCGATAAACTGAGGGTCGATCTCGGCATGCTGTTCAATGCGTCCGGACTGTTTCCCGCGCCGGGGCGCGACATCCCCCCGTACGTGGCGCGCTCGGTACTCAACTACGGCATTGGCAATATTGCCGGCAAGACCTTGTCCAGCCTCGAGCCCAATGTCCTCGAGAAGCGTATTCGCCAGGCCATCGCGGCATTCGAGCCGCGTATCGTGCGGCACAGCCTGCATATCACCCGGCTCAATCGCAGCCATGCCTCGACACCCCAGATCGAGTTCGCCATCCAGGGCGAGCTGCGCGATGTGGCCAATGTCTATCCCTTTGTGTTCCGCTCGGCCTGGAACACCGAAAGCGGGGAAGTCCGCCTCGCTGTCTCCGATACCTACGCCCACCATGGATGAGCGCCTGCTGCGCCTGTACGAGCGCGAATTGCAATTCTTGCGTGAAGGCGCCGACGAGTTCGCCCAGGCCTATCCCAAGGTAGCTGGCCACCTGGGCTTGAATTCGCAAAGCATGGGCGACCCCTTTATCGAACGCCTGCTCGAAGGGCTGGGGTTCCTGACGGCGCGTATCCAGCTGCAGCTGGAGTCCGAGTTTCCACACTTCACCGAGAACCTGCTACAGCAGGTCCAGCCCCAGGCACTGGCGCCGCTTGCGTCCATGGCCGTCGTGCAAATGACCCCCGACCTGCACCAGGGCAGCCTGGTCGCGGGCTTCGAGGTACCCGCCGGCAGTGCGCTGAGTGGCAATGCCGCGGTCGACGGCCGAAGCGTGCGCTGCGAGTGGCGTACCACCGCGCCGGTGACCTTGTGGCCGCTACAGGTCGAGTCGGCCGACTACCTGCCCAACGCGAGCCTGCTGCCAGCGTTGCCTGCGGCCTGCAGGGGGCAGGCGCACTCGGCAGTGCGACTGCGGCTGCGGACCAAGGCGGGGTTGAGCTTCGACCAATTGGCACTGAGCCACTTGCGCGTGTATATCGCCGGCAATGCATCGTCGTCCCTGGCCCTGCACGAAGCCCTGCTGTCACGCACCCAGGTGATGCTTGCCCGGCCCGCGGGAGCGGAGCCGGGCTGGTGTGAGATCATCGACGCGGGCCAGCTGGCCCACGCCCACCCGGACGCCGGCGAAAGCCACCCGCTGCATGGCGCTGCTGCCGGGCATGCCGGGACCGGCACGCTCAAGCGGTTCCTGGCGTTCCCGCAGGGCCAGCGTTTCATCGATATTGGCGGCCTGGGCCCGGCAGTGCGTCGCCACGCCGGCGATTGCCTGGAGCTGGTGTTCCTGCTCGCGCCATTGAACCAGCCCCTGCCGCCAGGGCGGATCGATTCGATGTTCGCGCTGTTCTGCGCGCCCGCGCAGAACCTGTTCAGCAAGCGCACCGAGCGTATCAACCTGGTACGACACACGCAGGACATTGCCCTGGTCGTCGAACCCTCCAACCCCCAGGCCCATGAAATCCATCAGGTGCTGGAGGTGCAGGGTTATCGCATGGGCAGTCGCGAACCACATCGTTACCTGCCGCTGTATTGCCCCCCAGGCGAAGCCCACGATCGCACCTGCTCGGGCTATTTTCAGATCCGTCGCAGCCCCAGTCGGATCAGGCCCGCGGCCAACACCGCGCACGCCCCTTACAGTGGCAGCGACCTGTCCATCTCGTTGGTCGAGGCGGGCGATTCGCCCGGCCATGGCGAGCTGCACCAGTTGGCGGCGCACGTGCTGTGCTCCAACCGCGATTTGCCGCGGCTCATGCCGTTTGGCAAGGGCGCGACCGATTTTGTCCTGGACATCAGTGCGCCGGTGCTGGCCGTTCGGTGTCTGGCCGGCCCTTCGCGGCCGTGGCCGAGCCTGGCGTCGGGCGAGCGGCAATGGCAGGCGATCCAGCACCTGTCGCGCAACTACCTGCCGCTGTGCAGCGAGGATGGCGAGCGGGGCGCGCAGGCTTTGCGCGAGCTGCTGTCACTGCATGTGCCCGCGCAGGATGCGGTGTTGCAGCACCTGTGCAGTAGCGTGGTGTCGGTGCGCACCCAAGTGCTGACCCGGCGGCTGCCGGGCGATGGGCCGGTGGCGGTCGGCCGCGGCTTGCTGATCCAGCTGACCCTCGATGATGCCGCGTGCGAAGGTACCGGTGCCTTTGCCCTGGCCTCGGTGCTGGAGGCGTTCTTTGCCCGCTATGTGGCCCTGAACACCTTCACCCAGACCGAGCTGTATTCCAAGGACCGGGGCTTTATCAAGCGCTGGCCGGTGCGAGGTGGGCAATGCATGTCGCTCTGAGCCGCTGGCAGCAGTTGCAGCACCAGGCCTGGCGCTTCGATTTTTTCAGTGCCTTGCGCTGTATCGAGTCACTGCATCCGCAGTGCCCGCGATTGGGCACCGCGCGGCGGCTGGCGCAAGATCCGCTGCGCCTGACCCAGGCGGTGTCGATGGCCTTCGAGCCCGGGATGCTGCGCAACCTCGAGCTGCGCGAAGGCTGCGCGCCACGTCTGGCGGTGACGTTCTTCGGCATGACCGGGGTCAATGGCCCCATGCCGTTGGCCTTTAGCGAGGAGGTGGTGTCACGCCAGATCAACCACGATGACTACGTGCTGACCCATTTCATCGACATCTTCCATCACCGCTTGCTCACCTTGTTGTACCGGGCCTGGGCGCAAGCGCGGCCGGTGGTGGCGGCAGACCGGCCGGATGAAGACCGCTTCATCGAGCAGGTAAAGGCCTTTGCCCCGCGCAGCGAAGTCTTCTACGGGGGGCTCTACGTCGATCAGCGGCGCAGCGCCGAAGGGCTGCTGGCGTTGCTGCGTGACTATCTGAAGGTAACGGTCGGCATTCGCCAATGGCATGGGCGCTGGTCGGCCCTCGGCCCGGACGAGCACCTGCAGTTGAGCGCCCGGTGCCCCGGCGCCCAGCTGGGCACGGCGTCGCTGCTGGGCAGGCGCAGCTGGAACGTGCAGCACAGCGTACGCATCGTCCTGGGGCCCTTGTCGCTGGTGCAGTGGCGGCGTCTGTTGCCAGGCACCCCCTTGCTCAGGGGCGTCACCGGCCTGGTCAACGACTATGTGGGGAACAGTTTCGAGTGGGATGTGCAGTTGCTCCTGGACGCCTCGGCACGCCCCGAGTCGAGCCTGGGCGATGGCACCCGGCTGGGGCTGGACACCTGGCTGAACAGTCGCCGCGCCCCGGTCGGGACGCGGTGTTGTGTACTGGGGCCTGAGCGGTTGGGCTCCCTGGGTAAATCAATGAGGAAACAATATGCCGGGTAAAGGTTGGGCTGCACTGCGTGATCGAGTCGTTCGTTCCTCGCTGTATGCAAGCGTGGATAAAGTCTACTTTTCCGAATGGTCCAAGGGACATGTCGTTCACCTGCCTGAAGATCAGCGCAGCGAACATGCCGTGGCGTTGCGTGCGGGCAAGGTATGGCGCGACGGTCGACCGCTCAATCCGCTATCGAACTTCGTGACGTCCAGTGATACCTGGTTCGATCCGCTGCAGCGATTCGCCTATGTGCTGAGTTTCGATGCCTCGCACAAGATGACCCTCTATGTGCATCGCCATGAAATACGCCTGCTTCATCACTCCACCACCTTTGCCGCACGACCGGTGATCGATGCCGGCATGATGTCGATCGTCAATGGCAGGATCGTGTATATCGAGCACAAGAGCGGCCACTACAAGCCTGACTTTTCGCGTGTGCTGGCAACGCTGATGTTTTTGCAGCGCGGGGGCATCGATCTGAAAACGATATTCGTTTCTCCCCATGTTCCTTCGCTAATGGTGTTCAGCCTCCGGGTGATGAAACACTACCTCAACAGGGTGCTCGAAAATGGCCTGGTCGATGTCTACGTCGCAGAGAATGTAGTGAATGCACGGGATTTGAATTCAATCCCCGTGGTGCCCGTCAACAGCGACCAGTTTTTCTGCGACCTGACAAAAATAACCTGCAATTGACGAGGCCGGACAATCACCGGGCTGGGGTGTTTTAAGACAGTTCCGAGTGTTGCCGATAGTGCCCCTCGGTAGGATCGTTGCAGGTGATGCAGGTGGGGTTATCTATCCAGCCTGGGGAGGGAGTTTGTTTATGAGGGAACATAATGCCGGGTAAAGGTTGGGTCGCACTGCGTGATCGAGTCGTTCGCTCTTCGCTGTATCTGAGCGTGGGTAAAGACTACTTTTCTGAATGGGGTCGGGGGGCGGTCGTCCATCTGCCTGAAAGCCTTCGCGGCATCCATTCCGTGGGGGTGCTGGGGGGCAAGGTGTGGCGCGAGGGGCGGCCGCTCAATCCAGTGTCGAATTTCGTGTCGTCCAGCGATACCTGGTACGAGTCGAAGCAGCGGTTTGCCTATGTGCTGGGTTTCGATGCCGCGCACAAGATCACCTTATATATGCACCGCCATGACGTAGGCGTGTTTCATCACTCCACCACGTTTGCCGCTCGGCCGGTGATCGACGCCGGCATGATGTCGATCGTCAATGGCAGGATCGTACATATCGAGCATAAGAGTGGCCATTACAAGCCCGAATTTCCGCGTGTGCAGGCAACACTGCAGTTTTTGCAACGGGCCGGCATCGACCTGAAGAGCGTGTTTTTTTCTCCCAGTATTCCCCTGGCCTTACGGTTCGACGTGATATGCGACCCGAGGACGTTTAGCAGGTTTTTGCACGATGGAAAACTCGTTCTCTATGTCGCAGACGATGTAGTCAATGCGCCCGATGTGTATGCAACCCCCGTGGTGACTGTCAGTAAAGGTCGGCTTTTTCGCGACCGAACAAAGATCGTCTGCGATTGATTGTATTCAAGTGAACCGCCAAGGAGTAACAAATGCCTGGAAAGGGTTGGGCTGCATTGCGTGATCGGGTGATCCGTTCCTCCGTGTATGCCAGTGTGGACAAAGACTATTTTTCTGAGTGGGCGGAGTGGAAAGTCACGCACCTGTCGGCGCAGCAGCGTAGCGCCTACGCGGTCGTGGTCAAGGGCGGAAAGGTGTGGCGCGAAGGCCGGGTGCTCAACCCGCAGTCGAACTACCTGGCCTCCAGTGAAACCTGGTTCAAGCCGCTGCAGCGATTCGCCTATGTGCTGGGCTTCGATGCCGCGCACAGAATTACCTTGTACGTACACCGTCATCGAGTGGGCTCGCTGCATCATTCGACGACTTTCGCAGGTCGGCCGGTGATCGATGCCGGCATGATGTCGATTGTCAACGGCAGGGTCGTTTATATAGAACACAAGAGCGGCCACTATAAACCTGAGTTGTCACGCATGGTGGCAACGCTTCAGTTTCTAAAAAGAGCGGGGGCCGACCTCAAGACGATTTTTGTTTCTCGCCATGTTCCGCCGCCTTCGTTCATCGACCCTGTGGTGACGCCGGAGCACTTCGATATTGTGCTTGAAAACGGCGTGGTTGCACTCTACACCGCTGAAAACGTTTTGAATGCACGGCAGTTTGATTTCATGCCGAGGGTGAAAGTCGACAGTAATACGTTTTTTGCAGACGTCACTGAAGTGTCGTGCATTTAGAGTTTTTATTGGAAGTTCCCGCGCTCGGTCATGTTGGATTATGACTTTCAGAGCTTTCCGATTGGGTATTCGCTGTTTTCCGTCAAACTTGATTTGTCGAGGGTGATCAGCCATCGACTAAACATTGACGTGAGCGGAGTTGCCATGCCGGAACAGGTTGTGATGGGCGCATTGTTGAAGTGTTCATTTGGCGCCGCACCGGCACCCTTGATGGTGTTGCCAGTGAACCGTTACCTGGCCGAGGGGCGACCTTGCGCCAACATCATGGACCACAAGCCGTTCGTCAACATCACCCCGTTCGGTCTGTGCAAGTCCATGGCCAATCCCATGGTGGCGGCCGCCACGGCCGCGGCGATGGGGGTGCTGACGCAGATGCCGTGCATACCGATGACGGTGTCGCCCTGGTTGCCCGGTGCCCTCAAGACTCACGTCGCCGGGTTTCCGGGGCTGCACAAACAGTGCACGTGCCTGTGTACCTGGGGCGGGATGATCAAAGTCGATCAACCCGGCACGACAAAGACAAAAATTGCATGAAGGGAAGTCGAAACCATGGCGGGATCGTCGCGCTGCAGTTTTAGCGGTCCGGCTGGCGCGCAGGCATTGTTGTTTGCCGGGCTCGTCGGGGAGGAAGGGCTGGGCCAGTTGTTCGAATACAAGGTCAAGGTATTGAGCCTCGATGCAACCCTCAGCGCCGACGACTGGCTGGGCAAGCCCCTGGGTGTCAGCTTGCCGTATGCGGCCCAGGGGCCGCTGTCGCGCCATCTTCATGCGCATGTCTGCAGCTTTCGCATGCTCGCCGACGAGGGGCGGATGTACGCCTACGAAATGCTGCTCAGGCCCTGGCTGTGGTTTGCCACCTGCGTCAGCGACTGCCGCATCTTCCAGAACCAGAGCGTGATCGAGGTGCTCAAGGCGATCTTCTCCAAGTACCCCGGCGAGGTGCAATGGGCGACCATCGAGACCTATCAGCCGCTCGAGTACTGCGTGCAGTACGGCGAGACCGATTTCGCCTTTGTCAGCCGGCTGATGGAAGCTGCGGGGTTGTACTACTTCTTCCGCCACAAGGCGGATGGGCACGTTCTGGTGATCGCCGACGCCAGCGCAGCGCACGACTCGATCGAGGTCAATGCGCCGATGCAGTGGCGGGCAGGCGACGACGGCCTGTTCGACAGCCTGTGGAACTGGACCGCGCAAAGCCATTTGTACAGCGGTCGCGACAGCGCGGTGGACTTTGACTTCACCAAGGCCAACACCCGCGACGCCAGCGTGCAGCGGGCCGAGGCCAGGCTGGCACTCAAGCATGTCCAGGGCGAGTTCGAGCACTACCGGTACCCGGGGCATTTTGCCAATGTTGCCGAGGGAGAGGCCGCCAGCAAGATCCAGTTGCGGGCCCGGCATGCCGAACAACACCTGTTCGAGGCGTCAGGCTGCGCACCCTACTTGCTGCCTGGCGCGCACTTCAAGCTGGTCGAGCACCCCGACGATGGGCAGAACGGCACCTACCTGATTGTTCGCGCGCACTTGCAGGCGCACTGCGCACCTTCGACCACCGGTGTCGGTTCGCCGTATTTCAGTTGCCAGGTCCAGGCCATTCGCAGCAGTACCCGCTACTTTGCCGCGGTGCGTACCCCGCGCCCGAAAATCGTCGGGCCACAGACTGCGTTTGTGGTCGGCAAGCAGGGCGAGCCGCTCTGGGTCGATGAGTTCGGGCGGATCAAGGTGCAGTTTCACTGGGACCGTGGCAATCAAATCAATGAGAACTGCTCCTGCTGGGTACGTGTGGCTCAGCCGCTGGCGGGCCAGCGGTGGGGGGCGATCTTCCTGCCGCGGGTCGGCCAGGAAGTGCTGGTCGAGTTTCTCGACGGCGACCCGGATCGCCCCGTGGTGACCGGCAGCCTGTACAACGGCGGCATGCGGCCGCCCTATCCGTTGCCGGCGCAGGTTGCCCGCAGCGGTATAAAGAGCCAGTCCCTGGGGGCCGAGGATATCTACAACGAGTTGCGCTTCGAAGACAAAGGCGGCGCTGAACAGTTGCTGTTCCATGCCGGGCGCAACCAGGACGTAACGGTACGCAACGATGCGCTGGAGACCATCGGCAATGATCATCACCTGAAGATCGGCGCCAGTGCGTTTTGCCAGGTCGGCAAGGATGCCCACGAACAGGTCGGCGGCAACTGCCATCGGCGCATCGACGGCGAGCATTCGCTGGAGATCGGCGCCGATCACATGTGCTCGGTGGCCGGCGGCTATTCCCTGGACGTCGGCGCGGAGCTCAACGCCAAGGTGCAAGGCGCCTGCTCGCTGGACCTCGGTGGCAACTGCGACACCAAGGTGGGCGGCAAATACAAGGTCGGCGCCAAGGGTATCGATTTGAAGGGCCAGCAGAACGTCACCCTGCAGGCCGGGACGACACTGACCCTCAAGGCCGGCGCCAATACCCTGGTGCTGGGCCCGGCGGGCGTTGCCATCAATGGCTCGCTGGTGACTATCAACGCCAAGGGCCTGGTCAATATCAACGGCGGGGGCGGCGCCAAGGCGGCCTCGGCCGAGGCGCCGAAAACCACCTCGCCAAAGAAGGCCAAGCAGCCCCAAGCCCCCAAGGAGGCCGATGATGGCCGCAGCTGACCCCCGCTGTCGCCTGCGTTGCGTGGCTGGCGGCATCGCGATGCTGGCCTGCCTGATGCTTCTGCAGGGCTGCCAGCGGCAGGCCCCGGCTGAGCCGCTGCCGCCCTTCACCCCGGTGAAAAGCCTGTGGCTGGAGGCGGCCCTGGACGTCAATCCGAACCTCTACGGACGCCCGTCACCGGTACTGCTGACGGTGTTCCAATTGAACGACGCCAGCGCCTTCATGCAGGCGGACCTTGCGCAATTGCTCGGCGATGCACCGCCCCACGAGGCTGCCTGGCGGGTTCAACGTACCTTTCAACTGCGCCCCGGCGAATCGCGGATATATCACTTCGAGGCCGAGGCCGGGCTACGCCAGATTGGTGTGGTGGTGCACTACCAGGACCCGGACAGCGCCCAGTGGCGCGCTACGCAGGATTTCCAGGCGCGTAGCCCCGAAGCCCTGCGGGTCAGCCTTGCGCGCCAGCACGTGGCGATCCACACCGTTTCATTAGAGGAGATGCTCTCCCGTGTTCAATGACGACCGGGTTGTATGGTCTGAAGGCATGTTCCTGCAGCCGCAACATTTTCAGCAGCAGCAGCGCCATGTGCGTGGGCAACAGGTCCGCGGCCTCAATGCGTTGCAGGCCGACAGCTGGGGCTTTACCGCGCTCAGGATCGATCCCGCGCAACTGGCCATGGGCCGGATCAGGCTGCTGGAATGCGCCGGGATACTGCCCGACGGTACCTTGTTCGAGCTTGATGCCCAGGCCCTGGTCGATGTGTCGTTCGTGGTTGGCGAAGGCGCGCGCGAGCTGGACATCGTGCTGGCGCTGCCGGCGCTCGATGCGTCGAGCCGGGAGGTCGAGCGCGACCCCGCTGCCGGCAGCCTTGTCCGCTACCGACTGTACGAAACCGCCACCGCGGACAATACCGTCGAAAGCAGCGAACAGGCGACGCTGCAACTGGCCCGGCTGAACCTGCAACTGGCGCTGCGCACCGACGTCGCCAGGACCCACGAGTACCTGGGGGTTGCCCGGGTGCTGGAGCGCAGCCCCAACGGCCAGGTCAGACTCGACCCGGTGTACATACCGCCGATTCTTGACTGGCAGCTGTCCCCCCAGCTCACCGCGGGTGTCGACGACTTGCTCGGGCGGATCAGGCAACGCGGCTTCATGCTGGCCAAGCACATGGGCACGCCCGGGTTGGGCGGGGTGGCCGAGGTGCAGCATTTTCTGATGTTGCAGTCGATCAATCGCGCCGAGGCGCTGCTGGCCCACCTGACCCGATACCCCGGCGCGCACCCTGAGGCCTTGCTGCGCGAACTGCTGGGGCTGGCGGGCGAGCTGGCGATTTTTTCCGACACCAGCAAGCGGGTGAAGACCTACCCCAGCTACCGTCACGACCAATTGGCCGAAAGCTTTGCTGCCTTGATCGAAGACTTGCTGCACTGTGTCAGCGAGCATGCCACTGCCGATGTGGTGCCCCTGGTACTGAAGGACCGCGAGCACGGTATTCGCTTCGCCGCGGTGCATGACAGCGAGCTCTACGGCATGGCGCGCTTCGTGCTGGGCGTACGGGCGCAGATTCCCGACGACGAACTGCGCGCGGTGTTCCCGGTGCGTCTCAAGATCGGGCCTGCCGAACAGGTGGGCGATCTGGTGGACCTGCAACTGCCGGGGCTGAGCATCGGTGTGTTGCCAGCGGCCCCGCGCGAGCTGCCGTTCTACGCCGGTTTCACCTACTTCGAAGTGCACCGCGACCACCCGCTGTGGCAGGCGCTCACGTCCAGCAGCGGCTTCGGCCTGCATGTCGCCGGTGATCTGCCTGGCTTGCAGCTGGCGTTCTGGGCGATCAAGGAGGGGCAATGAAGCGCGGCCTGCATGCTCTTTTCGGTCGACTCGGCGTGCTTGGGCACGGTACCGATACAGCGCCGCGAGGCCCGTTGTGGTTGAGCCGTGACGGCCTGTGCAGACACGCCGGTGGGCTGCTGTATGAGGCGGTGAAGCTGCGTGAGCGGGAGCAGGGCCCGGACCTGGATGCGCTGCGCGGGCAGTTGATTGTCGAGGTGCGCGCCTTCAACCGCCGGGCGCTGGAAGCAGGCATCGAGGCGGTCACCGTTGAGCGTGCCCAGTATGTGATCTGCACGCTGCTCGATGAGGTGATCTCCAGCTCCGAATGGGGCAGGGGAGGCTGGTCGAAACACAGTTTGTTGATGAACTTTCACGGGCAAACCTTTGGCGGCGATGGCTTTTTTGCCTACCTCGACAGCGCCGAGCTCTACCCTCAGGAAAACCTTGCGCTGCTGGAGTTGATGTACCTGTGCCTGGTGCTTGGCCTGGAGGGGCGCTACCGCATTCAGCATGAGGGCCGCGCGGCGTTGGCGCTGCGCCGCAATCAACTGTACGAGACCCTTCGCCAGCAGCATGTGTATCGATCCGGCCCACAGCAGCGGTCGACCAGCGCCGGCCTGCGCCGAGTGGTGCACCGCTGGGGGGCAGGGGCTTTGCTGATGGTCCTCGCTGTTGGCCTGGGCTTTCAGCTCGAGGCGCGCGCCTACGACACCTTGCAGCGCTTGCAGAGCGTGGAGCTGGCGCAATTGACAAGCCTGCCCCAGCAGTTGGCCGAGCGGCTCTCGACCGATATCAGCAGCGGCCGCTTGAGCCTGCAGCAAGAGGGTGCGGGTGTGCGCATGGTGATCGACTCATATGGCCTGTTCGCCTCGGGCAGCAGCGAGGTGGCCGAAGCCTACGGCCCGGTGCTGCAGCGCATTGCCAGGGCGCTGGCGCTATGGCCCGGCAGCATCGAGGTGATCGGCCACAGTGACGACACGCCGGTCACCGGCAGCTTGAACTCCAACCTGGCGTTGTCGCTGGCCCGCGCCGAAGCGGTGCGCGGCTGGCTGGCGGCAGACCAGGCCGATGCCCAGCGCTTCAGCGCGCAAGGGCGCGGCGCTACTGAGCCCCTGTATGCCAATGACAGCGCCGACAACCGTGCCCACAACCGGCGCGTAGAAGTGCTCCTGTACCCCGCCGAATCCTAGCGGTCCTGATCCACGTATCCCCCTGAATGCGGATGTTGCCATGCGCCCACGCGCCCTGAAATTGCTGCTGCGTACGTTGTTGTTGCTGCTCCTGGCAGTGATGGTCTACCTGATCGCCGGGCATGGTCCGCGCCTGGCAGTCGATGGCTACCACCCGTTGGCCAGTATCACGTCGCGTGGTGTGCTGGGTGGCGGGCTGGCGTTGTTCGGGGTGCTGATGGTGCGCCGCTGGCTGCGCGCCCGCGCGGCAGCGTTGCGCCAGCGCCTGGAACAGCGGGCAACCGAGGCGCAGGACGCCACTGCGCCAGCGTCGCCGCCCTCGGCCCGCGAGCTCGCGGTACACGAACAGTTGTGCGCGCATGCCAGGCACGCGCCACGCCGGCTGCCGACGTTTTTGCTGATCGGCCCTTACGCGGTGAACAAGCGCCAGTTACTGGGCCTGGGCCCGGCCGACGCGTATGACGTGCACTACCTGACGCTCGAAGGCATTGCCGTGTTCGATGCCAGCGCCAGGCTTGCGCTGCAGTCCCAGGGCGAGGATGCGCGGTTGTGGCGGGCACTGCTCGATGGCATTCGGGCAAAAAACCGTCACGCCCGCCCGCTGCGCGGCGTGGCACTGGTGCTGGACGCCAGGCAGCTGCTGCGAATGAAAGCGCCGGCACGGGAAACTTTGGCGATGACCCTGTGCCGGCGTTTCGAAGAGCTGGCCCAACGATTTGGCAATGGGTTGCCGGTGCAGGTGGTGGTCACCGGCTGCGAGCAGTTGCCCGGGTACACCACGGCATTGTCTGCCCTGCAGCGTGAGCTGATCGTCGGGTGTGCACCGGCATCCGGCAATCGGCGCGCACTGGCCGCACTGGTGCAACGCATGGACGGGTTGGTCGCCTGCGATGACGCTGCGCTGCTCGAACGCCTGCAACTGGAGCCTGATGTCCAGGTGCGCTCCCGGTTGTACGGTTTCGCGCCGATGTGGCATGGCTTCGGGGTGACCCTGCAGGGCTTTCTTCAAGCGGCCTTTGCCCAGGAGCGCGGAGTAGCGCAGGTTGGCGTGCAATCCATTCGCTTCACTGTGCAGCCCTCGACCGATGGCGTGTCATCGCCGGCCCTGATGCGGGCGTTGCAGGCCTGTCGACGGCAGGGGCCTTTGCGTGCACCGCTACGTCGCGGCTTGTCCTGGTGTCGAGCGCAGGCCTTCCAGCTGGCCTGGTTGGTTGCGCTGGCGGCGTGCGTGGCGCTGGTCGCCGAGCACCGCGGGCAACTGCGTGGCTTCGAGCAACTGGACGCTCAGCTTGCCCTGCTCGAGCGCGCGGCAACCCCCGCCGATTCGAGCCACGGGCACGGCACCTTGCGGCGTCTCGACCTGCTGGCCGAGGTCGAGCGCCTGGCGTTGCAGCAGCGCTGGCTGCCTGCCGGCGAACAGCTGCAGGTCGAGGCGGCCGAGCGCTACACCCAGGCCCTGCAAGGGCATTGGCTGCCTGAACTGGTGCAGGCTGCAGAGGCGAGCCTGCGCCGTGCAGCCGACATCGACGAGCAGGTGTTGGCCCATCGCCTGGGGCTCTATCTGATGCTGGGCGGCAAAGCGCCCTTCGACGCGCAGGCACTGGCCGACTGGTACGCCGATTTGCATGAAGGTGTATCGAGCGGGCCTCAACGACAGCGGCTGGACGGGCATCTGCAGCGACTGCGCCCGCTGCTGGCCGAGGCACAGCCTGTGGCCCTGGACAGCGTGTTGATCGACAAGGTGCGCGCGCAGCTGGCTTCGCAGCCCCTGGCCCAGCGCCTGTACGACAGGTTGCTGGCGCACCTGGCCACGGACCCGCTGCCGGCGTTCAGTATCGTCTCGGGCGCCGGCAGCGAAGGCCTGCTGTGGTTTACCCGGCGCAGCGGCGAGGCGCCGACCGCCGGTGTTCCCGGTGTATTCAGCCCCGCAGGCTACCAGCTGCTGCACCACAAGCTCGAGCCGTTCGTGATCGCCGAACTGGCTCGGGAGCACCGCCTGATGGGGCTGGCAACAGCGCTGGAGACAGGGCCCGTCAGGGATGAGGTACTTGCGCGATACCACCGTGGCTACATTGACAGCTGGCAGTCGTTTTTCGACGACCTGCAAGTGGCAGGCCTGGAACATGCCCAGGATCTGCCGCGCCATTTTCAGCAATTGGCCAGGCCCGACTCGCCGTTCCTCGCACTGCTGCGTGCCGCCAGCCGGCAAACCACGCTCGACTACCCCGAGGACGCTGCCGGCTGGATGAGCCTGGCTCAGCGCCAAGGCCTGCGTCTGGCGGGCCTCGGCCAGGGCGATGTGGCTGACAGCCCCGGCTTGCACCCGGTCACCGAGTACTTCCAGGCGCTGCACCAATGGGCCGCCGCGCCTGAGGGGGGACCGGCGCCATCGCAGCCTCTGCAAGGAGCACTCAAGGACGCCGGCCAGTTCATCCAGGCCAGCCAGCAAGCGCTGATGCTCAATACACCGCTGCCCGCCAACGATGCGCTGCAGCGGTTGAACGATGCAATCGAACAGGTGCCCGGCCAGTTGCAGCCGCTGCTGCTGGACATCGCGGAGGCCAGTGAGTACTGGCTGCAGCAACGCCGGACGCAGTCATTGCAAGCCAGTTGGCTGGCCGAAGGGCAACCGTTGTGCACCCAGGCGCTGGAGGGGCGCTACCCCTTCGTGCGGGATGCATCGGTAGACGTGACCCTTGAGGACTTCAACAACCTGTTTGCCGACGATGGCGTCTTCAACCGCTACTTCGAGCATCACCTGGCTGGCCAGGTGGACACCACGTCGAGCCCCTGGCGCCTGGCGGACCCGGCACTGGCGCTTGGGCCGGAGCACCCGGAACCGGGCTTTTTCGAGGCGGCCGCACAGGTGCGCAAGGCCTTTTTTCGCCGCGGCCAGAACCAGGCCCGCATCGACTTTGAAGTCACTGCGCTGACCATGAGCGAGAACATCGGGCATCTGGCCCTTGAACTGGGCGGCACCCGCCTGGACTACCGGCATGGGCCCCGTGTGCCGGCTGTGTACCAATGGCCCGGCAAGGTGTTCGGCCCCGGCATTCGCGCCGAGGTGACCCTGCTCGATGGTCGCACCCTTGTGCACAAGGTCGAAGGCCCGTGGGCCTGGTTCAAGTGGGTGGACCAGGCGCAGCGGGTACCCACGCAACATCCGCAGGTCCATCACATTGTGCTGGCGTTCGAGGGCAATGAGGTGCTCCTGCAGGTACGCACCGACCGCTCGCACGCACCGATTACCTGGCCGGGGATGGGCCGCATGAAGTGTTGAACGACGCAGGAAGCTCCTTATCAGCCTGGCATTGCACGCGTACCTCGTCGTGATCGCAATGTTCAGGTTTAACCTTTACATTCTTGCGTAACTAATTGTAATGAAAAATAAATTTACTACACTGGCACTGATGATCGGTGCCTCAAGTCCGGCCTGGGCCGAACACGACCTGTTCCAGTTGCCTGCCACCCGCATCACCGCAGCCGAGGCGCCGCTGACCGGCATCGTGCTCGACGAGGCGATCCAGACGGGCTCGCGCCTGGGGCTCACGGCCCGCCAGACGCCTGCCTCGGTCAGCGTTGCCGACCGCGCGATCATCGAGGCGCGGGGCGCCGAGGACACCCAGGACGTCGTCAACACCCTGACCGGCGTCAACGCCTCGGCCAACCCCGGCCTTGGCGGCTTTGTGTCTTACCGTGGCTTCAGCGCCGGACAGATCACCCAGTTGTACAACGGCATCGGCATGAGCTACACCGCGGCGGCGCGCCCCGTGGACGCGTGGATCTATGACCGCGTCGAACTGATTGGCGGGCCGTCGACCTTTCTCTATGGTGCCGGTGCCGTGGGCGGTTCGATCAACTACATCACGAAGTTGGCGAGCCGCGAGGAACAGGCGGTGCAAGCCCGCCTGCGCTACGCCAGCCATGACACCTCGGAGGTCGCGCTGGGGGTCAACCATGCCCTGGGCGATGGCCCCGACCCGCGTCACTTTGCACGCCTGGATATCAGTCGCACCGCCAGCAACGGTTACATGGACCGCAACCGGCGGGAGGCGACCAGCACCGCGTTTTCCCTGCTCAGCGACCTGACGCCCCGGCTCAGCCACACCCTGGCGCTGGAGTACCTCGAAGAGCAAGAACACAGCCCCTACTGGGGTTCGCCGATCCTCAACCCGGTCGGCGGCACGATGAAAATCGACAAGCGCCGGCGCTTCGACAACTACAACGTTGCCGACGGCCGCTACGAGCAGCGCGTGCACTGGCTGCGCTCGATCATCGACTACCAGCTCGATGACGCCACCAGCCTGCACAACACCCTGTATCAGTACGCAGGCCAGCGGGACTATCGCAATATCGAGAACTACCGCTACAACGCCGACAACAGCCAACTGAGCCGTTACTCGGCGTTCCTGCAACGGCATGATCAGCAGGTCAACGGCAACCGCTTCGAAGTGCGCCACGACAACAGCCTGTTCGGGTTGCACAGCCAGTGGACGGGGGGCCTCGATTTTTCGTTCAACCAGCAGCGGCTGTACCCCGGCAGCGCGTTTGCCGACCTGCCGTACGACACCCAGGACCCGGATCACTTCGATCCCGGCGAGTTCGGCGAGATCCCCGGGGTCAACCGCGGGCTGCACAAGGGGCGCAAGAACGAGGTCACCACCTGGGCAGGGTTTCTTGAAAACCGTCTCGAGCTGACCGAGCGACTCTCGCTGCTCAGTGGTTTGCGCTATGACCACCTGAGCCTGGAGGTGACCCACTACGGCACGGTCACGCCGAGCAACCCGGCCTACTTCAAGGAGACCTGGCAGCCGCTCACCGGCCGTCTCGGCCTGGTCTACGAATTGACCCCCGCGGCCAACCTGTACGTGCAGTACAGCACGGCGGCCGACCCGCCCGCGGGCTCCCTGGCGACAGCGACGGCATCCAGCCTGCAACATGCCCGGCTGAGCACGGGCGAGCAGTTTGAAATCGGCGCCAAGTTCGACTTTCTCGACGGCCGGGGCGCCGCCACCCTGGCCGCCTACCAGATCGTGCGCAAGGACTTCTCGGTCGCCGACCCCGACAATCCGAACAGCACCCTGCAAGCGGGCCGACAAACCTCCAGGGGCCTCGAACTGGCCGGCCGGCTGAACGTCACGCCGGTGCTGGCGCTCGAAGGCAACTACGCCTATGTCGATGCCCGGTACGACGACTTCATCGAAATCGTCGCCGGCCAGCCGGTATCGCGCCGGGGCAATACGCCGACCAACGTGCCCGACCAGGTCGCCAACCTGTGGATGACCTATGACCTCGACCCGGCATGGCAGGTGGGCCTGGATACACGCTATGTCGACACGGTGTACGCCAACACGGCCAACAGTCTGAAGGCGCCGGCCTACACGCTGTATGGCGCCTTCGCTCGCTTCAAGGTCGACCGCCACACCGCGATCACCGCCCGGGTACGCAACCTGACGGATGAGATTTACGCCAGGCAGGCCTACGGCGCAATGTTCTATCAGGGCGCCCCGCGCACCTTCGAGCTTGCAGTGGATACCCGGTTCTAAGGCGCATTGCAGTGAAACGCTACCTGTACCTCTGGCACCGCTGGCTGGGGATCGTCCTGTGCCTGTTCATGGCCCTGTGGTTCGTCTCGGGCGTGGTGATGCTGTATGTCGGCTATCCCAAGTTGACGCCCGCCGAGCGGCTTGCACCGTTGCCGCCATTGCCGGCGAAGTCGTGTTGCGTGGGGCTGGAGACGGCGCTTGCGGCCAGCGGCGAGCACGCTGCGCCGCAGAGCGTGAAGCTGACCAGCATCGCCGGTGCGCCGCACTACCTGCTGGGTTATCCGGGCAAGCCCCACGTGGCCATCGATGCCCGCAATGGCCAGCGCATCGCCGCACTGGACGAAGCCGATGCCCTGGCCGCTGGCAAGGCATTCGCCAACGGCGCAGCGGTGCAGTACCTGGGGTTGGTACAGCAAGACGCGTGGAGCCACTCCCGGGCGCTGGACACCGAGCGACCGTTTCATGTGGTGCAGGTAGCGGATGCCGAGCGGCGACGCTTGTACATCTCGCAGCACAACGGCCGCGTGGTCCGCGATGTGACGGTGCAGGAGCGCCGCTGGAACTGGCTCGGCGCCTGGCTGCACTGGCTGTATCCGCTGCGCGGCGGCGTGTTCGATCACTGGGCGGCGGATGTGGTCATCTACCTGTCGCTGGCCGGCACGCTGGCCGCCATTCTGGGCCAGGTGATCGGCCTGATGCGCTGGCGCTTCGCCAAGCCCTATCGCAGTGGCTCGCGCTCGCCGTATCCTGGCGGTTTTGCCCGTTGGCACCATATCGGCGGCTTGCTTTTCGGCTTTGTGCTGATCGCCTGGATCTTCAGCGGCCTGGTCTCCATGCGGCCCTGGCAGCTGTTCGCCAGCCAGTCGACGCTGTCCCATGCCGCCTACCAGGGCGCCGAGTTGCGGCCCGAGGCGTTTGCCCTGTCGGCCGGGCAAGCCCTGGCGCGCTTCGAGCAGGCCGGCTTCGCGCCCCGTGAACTGGACTGGAGGATCACCGCAGGGGTGGCGTACCTGGTGGCTCATGAGCGCAACGGCATCCGCCGGGTGCTGCCGGCAGCCGGCATGGCCGAGCCTTCCCTGCAGGTGGCGGGCACGCTCCTTGAACACGCCGCCCTGGCCATGCAGGCGGATGCGCACGCGAACTTCACCTGGCTGACCGGCTACGACTTCTACTACTTCCCCCGGGCCGAACAGAGTCTGTATGGCCATATGAGTAGACCGTTGCCCATGCTCAGGGTACGTTTTGACGACCCCGCAAGTACCTGGGTGCATATCGACCCCTACAGCGGCGAGGTGATCGAGCAACTCGACCAGCGCATGCGGGTCTATCGCTGGTTGTTCAACCTGCTGCACAGCTGGGACTGGCCGGTGTTGCTGGAGCGGCCGTTGTTGCGTGAAGCGCTGATCATCGTGTTCAGCGTGGGCGGGTTGCTCATCAGCGTCAGCGGCGCGGTGCTGGGCTGGCGGCGCTTGCGACGCTCGAGCGGCGAGCCGCGCAAAGCCCGGGGTGGCGGGCCGATTTGTCGCTTGCGGGGCGATTCGTAAGCAACTCAACATTGAAATAAGTCATCAATTACCACAACCGCGAGTACTGGTCGGGAGTGGCCTCTTGTGGCGCTATCTCGCCGGGCTACCCAGGGGCCCTGCAACTCTCGGCGACGGTCGACTTCTGAGTTGTGCCGCGATCACGCCAGGCATGCCTTGAGGCTTTCCTGCAGCAGCGCCGCATCCAGCGGCTTTTGCAGGACGCGGAACTCACGGTCGGCGGTGGCCTCGAGGCAGGCGCTGGACGTGTCGGCGGTGATGATGATCGCCGGCACATCGCTGTCGAGGTAGCGGCGGGCCTGGTCGATCGCTTGCAGGCCAGTCATGCCGTGCAAGCGGAAGTCGCAGAGCATCAGGTGAACCGGGGCCAGGCCGTTTGCTGCCGCTTCGCCGTGACGGGCGCAGGCTTGCTGCACCGACACGCCGGCGTACACCCCGTGGCCCCAGGCCTGGAGCAACTGGGTCAGGGCTTCGAGTACCGTGCTGTCGTCATCGACGATCAGAATCCCCAAGGCATCGCCGGGCACCGCAGCTTGAACGGGGCCTCGGGCAGTCGCCGGTGCGGTGAGCGGCACGCGAATGCAAAAGCGCGACCCACGGCCCGGCACCGAGGCCATGTGCAGTTCGTGGCCCATCAGCCGGGCGGTATGACGCACGATCGCCAGCCCCAGGCCGAGCCCCTGGCTGCGGTCGCGCTCGGGGTTATGCAACTGCACGAACTCATCGAATATCTGTTCGCGAAAGGCCTCGGCGATACCCGGGCCGCTGTCGACCACCTGGATCTCAAGGTGCTGGCCGCGACGGCGACAGCCGAGCAGCACGCCGCCTGTCTCGGTGTAGCGAAAGGCGTTGGCCAGCAGGTTGTCGAGCATTCGCTTGAGCAGCACCGGATCGCTATCGAGCCATAGCCGACTGGGTCGTACCCGCCAGCGCAGGCCGCGGGCGAGCGCCGTGGGCGCGAACTCGTCGGCAAGGTCGGCGAACAGCCGTTGCACCGACACTGCCTCGCGGTTGACCGTGACCACGCCCGCGTCCAGGCGCGAAATGTCCAGCAGGCCATTGAGCAGCCCACCCAGGTTGCCGACGACGGCGCCGAGCCGGGCCGCCACGTCGCGCGCCTTGCTGGCCGCCACGTCGCCACGCTCGGCCAGCGCGGCAAGGCCGGCAACGAACAGGCTCAGGGCATGGATGGGTTGGCGAAGGTCGTGGCTGGCGGCGGCAAGGAAGCGCGACTTGGCCTGGTCGGCGGCCTGGGCGCGGTCGCGCTCGAGCTCCAGGCGCCCGACCAGCTCGACGTTTTCAAGGCGCAGGCGGATGGTCTCGCACAGCGTGCGGTAGGTCACTCGGCTGTAGTAGAGGTTGACTGCGGCCAGGCAGGCGAGAAAGAACAAATAGGTGGTGTAGGTCTCCCCGGAACGCAACAGACACTGTAGAGTCACCGGCGCCAGCATGGCCACCAGCGAGCCGGCATAGGCTGCCGGGAAGGCCGACAGCGACGGCACGGCGCCGCACACCAGGCCTGTCAGCACCACGCAGGTAAAGGCTTGCAATTGTGGATCGCCGGTGGCGAAGCCGACCCAGCCGACCATGCCCCAGAGCAGGCTCGACAGCCACGACAGCACCGCCGCCTGCCAACCCCAGGCGTGCCAGCGGGCGGGCAGGGCGCGAGTGGTGGCGAAGTAGCGTTTTGCATGCAGGACCCGGCACAGCGTCAGGGCATACATCGTCAGGATCCAGCCAGCGATCCAGGTCGACGGCAGCGCATGGCGCAGGATGTAGGCGACTGGCAAGGGGATGACGAAGTTGGCGAACAACACCGCGTAGGACTGGCGAAACAACAGGTCGACAAAGTACTTGCGCTGGATAACCTCGGGCATGGCGATCTCTCAAAGAAGAGCAACTGACAATGGATGTTAAGCGCCTCAAGGTGTTGATCGCCGATGATCATAGCATCGTGCGGGACGGCCTGAAGTTCCTGCTCTCGACCCGTGACGACCTGCAGGTGGTCGGTGAAGCGGCCCACAGCGAAGAGATTCTCGCCGCGCTGGGCCAGCAGTTCGTCGACGTGTTGCTGCTCGACCTGGGCATGCCGGGCGTCAACAGGCTGGCATTCATTCGCGAGCTGCGCCGCGACTTTCCCGCCCTCAAGATCCTGGTGCTGACCGCCAATATCGATCTGACCACCATCCGCGGCGTGCTCGATGCGGGTGTCCATGCCTACATCTCGAAAGCCGACGACAGCCAGGAGCTGTTCGCCGCCCTCGATGCCATCGGCCAGGATCGCCTGTACCTGGCCGTCGCCGTGCGCTTCGTGGTCGATGGCCATGGCGCCAGCGCCGCCGATGCGCACCTGATTGCGCACACCGAGCTGACGGCGCGTGAACGGCAGATCCTTGCCTTGATCGCCCAGGGCGCCAGCAGTCCGGAAATTGCCGACCAGCTGTGCATCAGTACCTTGACCGTGCGCAAGCACCGGGAAAACCTGATGCGCAAACTCGACCTGCACAACACCGCGGAACTGGCGGCCTACGTGGTGCGGCTCGGCTTGCCCAGCGCCTGAGCCCTGGCCGCCAGCATCCTGCTTCAAGCCGCTCGATAAAATACGGCAACTGCCGTATTTCTTCGCCCAGGAGCCCGCCCTAACCTGCAGCCCTGGCATCACGCTGCTTGTACCACTCACCGGCCGATACCCCTTCAGCGTCTTCCAGAACCGGACCCTACGTTCCACTCAACTGGAAGCGCACTGCAATGTCTGCCCACCTCTGGATTCCCTTTGCCATCGCCACCCTGGCGTTTGCCTGCATGCCTGGCCCTGCGATCCTGTACATGACCAGCCAGACCCTCGCCCACGGTCGCAGCGCGGGCCTCAAGGCCGCGCTGGGAATCCACCTGGGCTGCTACGTGCATATCGCCGCCGCCACCTGCGGCCTGTCGGCGTTGCTGCAGGCGGCGCCGATGGCGTTCGATGTGATACGCCTGGCGGGCGCCGGCTACCTGATCTGGTTGGGGGGTGGGATGATCGTCAACAGTCGCCGGCCGCTGGCGGCGCAGGCCATCCGCGAGCCGGGGGTGCTGCGTGACAGCGTGGTAGTAGAAGTGCTCAACCCGAAAACGGCCTTGTTCTTCCTGACCTTCCTGCCGCAGTTCGTCGATGCCACCAGCGCAGCGCCGGTGTGGTTGCAGTTCCTGTTGCTGGGCACCTCCGTCAACCTGGTGTTTTCCCTGGCTGACGTGGCCGCCGTGCTGGGCGCCTCGCTGCTGCTGGGGCCATTGTCGGCACCGGGGTTCCAGCGACTGGTGCCGTGCGTGAGCGGGTCGATCCTGATCGGACTGGGCGGGGTGCTGGTGATGCAAGGCGGGATGCATGTGGGGTAGGGGCGTATCGCGATTCGGCGGGAGCCCGCAGGCCCCCGCCAGTGGTAGCACGCTACCTGCAGTTGCCTGCCTTGCGGTAGCCGGCCGCCTGAGCCTGTGCTTGCGAGTCGAAGGTGACCTGGTTCTTGGGCGACACCTGTGAATAGCCCGGGCAGCCGCTCGAGAGGTGGTACACGTGGCTGTTGCGGTTGCCGATGATCATGCCTTCTGCGCTGGCCAGGGTTGGCTTGGCCGATTGCTTGGGCACTTTCACCGTACCCGTACCGGCGACGCCGCCACCCACTGGCTTGTAGCCCAGCGTCCAGTTGCGTTCGCCGGTGACGAATGGATTGGCGTGGCCCATGATCGCGGCAATGCGTCGGTTGCGCTCGCGCTCCCAGGCGCTCACCGGGTGCTGCTTGTCCCAGGCCATGAGCAACTGTTGTTGCTGGCGCGACATGTTCAGTTGGTAGCGATCGAACATATAGAAGGTGGTCCTGGCAACCAGGCCCTTCACTTCGTCCCGGGGTTCGGCCGCCTTTTGCTGGAAATCCACCTTCGTGGTGCACTGGCCGTATTGCGGCGCCACGCCGGTAACCATTGCATAGTTGAAATGGCTGCGGTCGCCGTTCACTTCACCCACGGCCGGGTAGAGGTTGAACAGGTCGGCTTCCATGGCGCGAAACACCGGATCGGTATCCACGCACTGTTCCCGACCGCCGTTCTGCCAGCACTGGCGCTGGTGGCCAAAGGTCCAGGCCGGCACGATGTGTTCCCACTCGGTGCGTTCGGCCCGGCTTTGTTGCTTGCGGGTTTCATAACCACAGGATTGGGCATCGACCCGGCCGCCGGACTTGCCGACCCACGTCCATTTGCAACCACAGTACAGGTCGCCCATCGTGCTGGTGGCTTGATCGAGGTAGACCTTCTGTTTGGCGACGATCTTGGCTTCGGTGAAGGTGGCGGGGGGAGTGGCGAAGGCAGGGGTGGCAACGGCGAGCAAAAGGGTTGCTGCGTAAAGCAAGTTTTTCATCTGGACAGGCTGTGAAATTGAGAGCCGCGCAGTATAGCCATATCGCCGGCCAGAGTGGCTCTATTGCGCTGCCCAGAGCGGCGCGCACCACCCTTCAGACCCGAGGTGCTCATGGGATGCCTGTGTTCAGAGTGCCTTTTCCCGGCAATACAGCAAGGCTTCGCGGATCATCGCGTGGACCAGGGGCGGGGAGACGCCCAGGGCCTTGGCGATGTCCTTCTGCTTCATGCCATGGATCCTGCACATTTCGAATGCGTACCGGGTGCGCTCGGGCAGGTCGGCCAGTGCGCCGGAGACCCGCTCCAGCAGTTGCTGGTCCGATACCAGGGCTTCCGGTGTCTCGGCATGGACTACCGGCGCCTCGTAGCTGTCGGTGTCCTGGCTGATGAGCCGTTCCTCGAACTGGCGACGACGGTAATGGTCGATCGACAGGTTGCGCACCACGCGAGTGAGGTAGGACGCCTGGGAGCGGATCTGCTCGGTTTCCCCGGCATCCTCGACCTTCATGAAGGCTTCATGAACGATGTCTTCGGCATGGCTGCGGCAGCCGGTGATCCGTGCAGCAAGGCCGATCAGGCGTGAGCGCTGGTCATAGAAGACGTCAAGCAAGGGGGAACCACTTCTGGCTGCGCCGAGTTTTTGCATGAGGCACCTGATCTATTCTTGGGAAGTCTGCCAGCGAGGATGCAGAATCTAGACTTATTAAGAACTATTTGCAACAACTCTCCTATTCAGCCTTTCCTCGCCGTGATCCGTGCCGCAAAACACCTTCTGAAGTTCTCTCCCAGTCATTCGTCGATGTAGGAAACCACGCGACAGGGCGTCAGGCCAGTCGCTTTATTCGACAGATTGAGGGATCGGAAATGGCTTTCGACCGCGAAGATGCAACGTTCAAAGTACTCGTCAACGCAGAAGAGCAGTACTCGCTGTGGCCCGACTACAAGGCGCTGCCAGCGGGCTGGCGCGAGGCCGGCAAGAGCGGTTCGAAGCAGGACTGCCTGGACTACATCGAGACGGTCTGGACCGACATGCGCCCCCTGAGCCTGCGCCAGCACATGGATGGGCAGGCCGGCCGGTGAGCGCCGTGCTGACCCTGTTCTGCCTGCCCTACGCAGGTGCCAGTGCCATGAGCTATGCACGCTGGCGCCGTAGCGTGCCGGCCTGGCTGGATATCCGCCCCCTGGAGTTGCCGGGACGCGGCAGCCGCGCCGCCGAGCCGCTGGCGACCGACCTGGTCGACCTGGCCGCGCAACTGGCCCGCGAACTGCGCGGTGAAACCTACAAGCCGTACGCGCTGTTCGGCCACAGCATGGGTTCGCTGCTGGCCTTCGAGCTCGCCTGTGCCTTGCGTGCGCAGGGCCTGCCGGCGCCGCGGGCGTTGCTGGTGTCGGGCGGTTCGGCGCCCGCCCAGCGCGACTACCTGCGTTTTCGCCAACCCCTGGACGATGCGCAACTGATGGCCGAACTGGCATCGCTGCAAGGCACGCCCCTGGAAGCCCTGCAAGACCCCGAGCTGATGCGCCTGGCCCTGCCGGTACTGCGCGCAGACTTCCTGCTGTGCGGCCGTTATCGCTGCCAGCCGACGGCGCCCCTGCAGTGCCCGCTGCATGTGCTGGCCGGCCGCGACGATCGCGCAAGCGAGGCGCATCTGCTGGCCTGGCGCGAGCACGCCGGTGGCGGCTTCAGCCTCCAGTTGTTCGCCGGCGGCCATTTCTTCATCCAGGAGCAGGAGCAGGCGGTGCTCGACCACCTGGTGGCCTGCCTGGGGCCGCACGTGACAACGCCGGCCATGCCGATGGCGAGCATGGCCTCGGCACGCCCTGATTCTCACTTTCTTTGCAAAGGTGCGACATGACTGTCTTCCCTACGTCCCTGGTCGAGGCGCTGATCGCCCATGCAGCGCAGCAGCCCGACAAGCCGGCGGTGCACTTTCTGCTCGATGGCGAAGCGCAGCGCCTGACGCTGACCTATGCCCAGCTCGACCGCCAGGCCCGCGATCTGGCGGCCGAGCTGTCCCGGCATGCCGGCGTCGGCGAGCGGGCATTGCTACTGATGCAGAGCGGCCCGGGCTATGTGGTGTCGTTCTACGCCTGCCTGTACGCCGGCATTATCGCCGTGCCTGCGCTGCCGCCCGAGTCGCTGCGCCAGTACGAACTGAGCCGGGTGCGGGCGATTCTCGACGATGCCCAGCCAAGCCTGGTGCTGACCGAGGCGCACCTGTGCGAATCGCTGCTGCAGGCCTTCGACCAGGCCTTGCCGACCACGTTGTCGGTCGACACCCTGGCGCTGGAGGGTAGCCACGGCTGGCAGGTGCGGTACCCGGCCAATGACGACATCGCCTTCCTGCAATACACCTCCGGCTCCACCGCCACCCCCAAGGGCGTGGAAGTGAGCCACGGCAACCTGGTCGCCAACGAGCGGATGATGGTCAGCTGCTTCGACCTGCACCCAGGCGACACCTTCGTCAGCTGGTTGCCGCTCTACCACGACATGGGGCTGATCGGCTGCCTGCTGCTGTCGCTGTACCGGGGCGCGACCCTGGTACTGATGTCGCCGCGCCATTTCGTCGAGCGTCCGGCACGCTGGCTCGAAGCGATCAGCCAGTACCGCGCCACCCACACCGGCGCCCCGGACTTCGCCTTCCGCCTGGCGGCCGAGCGAGTCAACGAGAAGGTCCTGGCCACGCTCGACCTGAGCTGCCTGCGCGTGCTGTTCTCCGGTTCCGAGCCCGTGCGCCAGGACAGCCTGGACGCTTTCGCCCGGCACTTTGCTGTTACCGGCTTCGATCCGCTGGCGTTCCTGCCGTGTTACGGCCTGGCCGAGGCCACTCTGTTCGTCACCGGCACCACCGCCGACGAGCCCTTCGTCAGTACCTGTTTCGACAGCCATGCGCTGGGCGAAGACCGCGCCGAGCCGGGCGAGGGCAGCGTGCTGGTCAGCAGCGGCATCCTCCACCCTGGCCTTGAGGTAATGCTGGTGGACCCGCACACCGGCGATATCCAGCCCGACAGCCGCATCGGCGAGATCTGGACCAGCGGCGACAGCGTCGCGCGCGGCTACTGGCGCAATCGGCAGGCCAGCGCCCGGGCGTTCGTCTGCCGCGAAGGGCGTACCTGGCTGCGTACCGGCGACCTGGGCTTCCTGCGCGAAGGCCGCTTGTTCGTCACCGGCCGCCTGAAGGACATGATCATCGTCCGCGGCCAGAACATCTACCCGCAGGACCTGGAACGCGCCGTGGAATACAACGTGGAAGGCGCGCGCAAGGGCCGGGTCAGCGCATTCGTGGTGGAGCAGCCCCAGGGTGAAGGCATCGGCATCGCGGTCGAGATCGGGCGCACCACCCAGCGCAAGATCAGCGCCGCACAAGTGTGCGCCGAGATCGACCGGGTGGTGGCGGATGTCTGCCAGCAGACGCCGGTCTGGATTGCCTTGCTCAACCCCGGCGAGCTGCCCAAGACCTCCAGCGGCAAGTTGCAGCGTTCGGCCTGCCGGCAGATGCTCGAACGCGCAGAGCTGGACTGCTTCCATATGCGTCGCAACGACCGCCCCGTGGTGCGCCAGGGCCGGTGGCTTGCCAGCGACCATGAGCGTGCGGTCGCGGCGGTCTGGGCCGAGGTGCTGGGCCAGGATGAAGTCTTCGCCGACGACAGCTTCTTCGCCCTGGGCGGCAACTCCATCGCCGCCGCGCAGATCGTCGGGCGCCTGCGCGAACAGCTGGGTGTCGACCTTACGCTGGCCAGCGTGTTCGACAACCCCGGACTGGCGGACTTTGCCGAGCGCGTGGCCGAGGCCGCTGGCGGTGATGCACGGCCGGTACTGGCAGCAGCGGTAAGCGACGAATTGGTGCCGTCCTATGCCCAGGAGCGCATGTGGTTCGCCTGGCAGCTGGACCCGCAGAGTTCCGTCTACAACGTGCCGCTGGCGCTGCACCTGCGTGGCCCGCTGGATGTCGAGGCGTTGCGCGCTGCGTTCGCCGCGCTGCAGCAGCGCCACGAAGTATTGCGCACCACCTTTACCCCCCAGGGCGAGGGTGCGCGGTTGGTGCGGCACGCTGCCTTGCGGGTCGACTTTGCCGTCGAGGACCTGCTCGGCCTGTTGCCCTCGCAGCGCCTGGACCAGGCCCGCCAGCGCGCCGCTGCGCAGGCCCGGCAACCGTTCGACCTGAGCAGCGGACCGATGCAGCGGGTACACCTGCTGCGCCTGGACGAGCGCGAGCACGTGCTGTTGCTGACCACCCATCACATCGCGGTGGATGGCTGGTCGATGCGCAACCTGGTGGATGAGCTGGAAGTGCTCTACACCGCCCAGCTCACCGGTATCGAGCCGGTACTGCCCGCGCTGGTGGTGGGCTATGGCGACTTTGCCCGCTGGCAGCGGGCGTTGCTGGCCGGGCCCGAGCATGCACGCCAGCTGGACTACTGGCGCCAGGCGCTGGCCGGCGAGCAGAGCTGGCAGGAGCTGCACGGGCAACGGCCGCGTCACAAGGGCGCGCTGGCGGTCTGCGAACAGTTTGCCTTCAGTGGCGTGCAAACCAGCGCCTTGCGCAGCTTCGCCACGGCGCGCGGGGTCACCCCGTTCATGCTGTTGCTCGGTGCGTTCGCGATCACCCTGCGCGAGCACAGCGGCCAGTCGCGCATCCGCCTGGGCAGCGATATCGCCAACCGCAGTCACCCGGCCGCGGAGCCGTTGGTAGGGTTCTTCATCAATCAGCTGGTGCTGCAGGTCGATCTCGACCTGGCCGCCAGCAGCGATGCACTGCTCGAGCAGTGTCGTCGGGTGGTGCTGGGCGCCGCGCAGCACCAGGACCTGCCGTTCGAGCAACTGGTGGAGGCACTGCGCCCTCCGCGCCGCGCGGGCCGCTCGCCGTTCTTCAGCATCAAGCTCAATTACCAGGAAGGCGAGCCGCCGCTGCCGCGCTTGTGCGATGTGCGCGTGGAACCGTTCGAGGCCAGCCAGCAGGCCGCCGAGCTGGACCTGATCCTGGGCTTCTATAGCAGTGCCAGCCGCCTGGAGGCGCGTTTCGAGATGCCCGAAGGGCTGTTCGAACCGGGCGAAATCGCCCAGCTGTTCGCCCAGATCCAGGCCGTACTCGACCGCTGGCTGGCCAAGCCGGGGCAGACCCAGGCCGACCTGCTCGAGGCGGCCGCCCAGCTGCGCCGCGAAGCGCGGGCGATCGATAGCCAGCAACGCCAGAGCCTGCTCGGCAGCCAGCGCCCTTTGCGCCGGCGCGCCGCCCAGCCATCCACCTCTCAACCGCACAGCGTTCAGGAGCAATGATGAGCGACGCCAACGTCACGCCACTGCCGACCATGGGCCGGGCACGCCGAAGCATCACCGCAGGCCAGGAGGAGCGCGTCGTGTTCGCGCCCCTGTTCGAAGGGAACGCGCTGCCGTTGCTGTGTCGCCCGCGCTACGCCGGCACCGACCTGGTGGACTGGCTCGGGCAGCACCGCGAGCTGATCGAGGCGCGCTTGCTCGAGCACGGCGCGATCCTCATGCGCGGCTTCGACGTGGAGGGTATCGACGGTTTCGACCGTTGTGTCCAGGCGGTCTCCGGTGGCGCGCTGGAATACCTGTTCCGGGCTTCGCCGCGCACGCAGATCACCCGCCAGTTCAACATCTACAGCTCTACCGACTACCCGAGCAACGAACGGATCTTCCCGCACAACGAGCACTCCTACTCGCCGGTGTTTCCGCTGCACCTGTACTTCTATTGCGACCTGCCGTCGCTGACCGGCGGGGAGACGCCGCTGGGCGACACCCGCGCGCTGTTGCAGCGCATCGATCCGGCGGTGCGCGAGGAGTTTCGCCGGCGCCGGATCATGTACGTGCGCAACTACGGCGACGGCATGGGCCTGCCCTGGCAGACCGTGTTCCAGAGCGAAGATCGCGCCGAAGTGGAAGCCTACTGCGCGCGCATCGGCATCCGCCCGGAGTGGAAGAGCGGCAACCGCCTGCGTACCCGCCAGGTCGGGCCGGCCATCGTGCGCCACCCGCGCAGCGGCGAAGCGCTGTGGTTCAACCACGGCACCTTCTTCAACGCCCTGACCCTGCCCGAAACCCTTCGCGCGGCATTGATTGCCGAGTTCGCCCCCGACGACCTGCCGCAGAATACCTTCTTCGGCGACGGCGCGGTGATCCCCGACGAGATCATCCGCCACCTGCAACAGGCCTACCGCGACGTGATGGTCGAATTTCCCTGGCAGAAAGGCGATGTGGTCCTGCTCGACAACATGCTCTCGCTGCACGCCCGTAATGCATTCACCGGCCCGCGCAAGATTCTCACCGCGATGGCAATTGCCCAGAAAAGCGCCGACCTGGCACTCGATTGAGGTTCCCTTATATGCAACTGCCTGCCCACCAAGACGCTTTCCCTCTCTCTGCCCAGCAAGGCGCCGTACTGAACCGCCAGGACCGCCTCGGCCGGCCGCTGTACGCCTTTGTGCGGGTCCGCATCGTTGGCGCGCTGGACGCCTCGCGCCTGTGCACGCTGCTCGACGAGCTGCAGCGGCGCCATGAAATCCTGCGTACCCGCTACCTGCGTATGGACGGCTTGCGGCGTCCGGTGCAAGTGGTCGAGCAGGCCGTCGTGTCGCCGCTGCGTGCGGCACGTGCGGGGGAGGCCGGCGAGGTGGTGCGCAGCGCCCTGGCGCAGGTCGCGTTCGCTGCAGCGGTGGTGGAGGAGGCCGGCGATGCCCGTTCCTTCGTGGTGCTGCTGGGCGCGTCACTGGCCAGCGTCGACGCCTGGGCCTTGCAGCACCTTGCCCAGGTGTTGCGCCAGGGCTACGACAGCGGCTTGCCGGCTGCCGATGACGAGGCGCTGCAGTACATCGACTACGCCTCCTGGCAAGGTGAACTGATCGCCGAAGCCATCGGCGTGCAGGGCGCCGCCTACTGGCGCGGGGTGCAGGAGGCCGCGTCGCCACGGGCGCCGCTGCCGTTCGAGCGTGAAGCATCCGCGACCGGCGTGGACCATGTGGAGGTGCCGGCAGGCGAGTTGTTGCATGCGCTGGACCGTCGCGCCGGGGCGCTGGGCATGCCGGCCGACGACCTGCTGCTGTTCCTCTGGGGTGGCTTTCTGTGTCGCCTGGCCGACCAGCCACAGGTGGCCTTGACCGTGGTCCTGGACGGTCGCAACGACCAGGTGCAGCACATCCTCGGCCGTTTCGAGCGGCGCCTGCCGCTTAACCTGGCGTTTGCTGCCGATGCCAGCCTGGCGCGGCTGCTCGACGATATGCGTGGTCGCCTCGACGAGGCACGCTCGTGGCTGGAGTGCCTGGACGAGGTGGCGGTTGCCGGGCACGGCGAAGCCGACGGCTACGGGTTCAGCGCCGAGTGTCGCCAACTGGCGGGTATCGACGTCGAGCACGATGCCGCCTTCCTGCCATTGCTGAGCCTGGGCCGGCAAGGCCTGATGCTGCGCCTGGAGCACGCCGCCCAGCGCCTGGAAACCAGCGTGGCGGCGCTGTGGCTCGAGCAGTTCTGCGTGTTTGCCGGCAATGCGCTGGGCGACCTTGACCAGCGGCTTGCCCAGGTCTGCCTGCTCGGGCCGCAGGAACGTGCACGTATCGCGGCCTTCGAGCAGGGCCCGACCATGCCGCTGGCCTCGCCTGGGCTGTTGCACCGCCTGTTCGAGGCGCAGGTGGCCCGGCAGCAGCACCGCGAGGCGGTGCGCCAGGGCAACGAAAGCCTCGACTACGCCACCCTTGAACGGCGCGCCAACCAACTGGCGCGTGCCCTGCAGGCCGAGGGTGTGGGGCGTGAGCGGATCGTTGGCGTGTATGCGCGACGCTCGCTGTCGGCGCTGGTGGCGATGCTGGGGATCCTCAAGGCCGGCGGTGCGTACCTGCCGCTGGACCCGGACTACCCGGCCGAGCGCCTGAGTTTCATGCTCGCCGATGCCGGCGTGCATTGCCTGCTGAGCCTCGACCCGCTCGACGCCGAGCTGGCCTTGCCGGCCGGGCTGACGGTGCTCTCCCTGGCGCACGGCTCGTCCGTCTGGCAGGGCCCGGCCGAACCGCTGCCGGTGACAGTCGCCGGCGATGACCTGGCCTACGTCATCTATACCTCCGGGTCCACCGGCACGCCCAAGGGTGTTGCGGTCAGCCATGCCAACGCGCTGGCTTCGACGCTGGCCCGCTTCGTTCATTACCAGGCGCCGGTGGAATCGTTCCTGCTGCTCTCGTCGCTGTCCTTCGACAGCTCCGTCGCCGGGCTGTTCTGGACCCTGGGGCAGGGCGGCTGCCTGCACCTGCCCACGGCCGAGCAGGCCAGGGACCCACGCGCCATCGCCCGGTTGCTGGGCGAGCAGCGCATCTCTCATTACCTGGCACTGCCCGGCCTGCACGGCGAAGTGCTGGAGCAACTGGGCGAGCAGAGCCTGCGCGCGGTGGTGGTGGCCGGCGAGGCCTGCACGCCGGCGCTGGTGGCCCGGCATCGCGAGCGATTGCCCGCGACGTTGTTGAGCAACGAATACGGGCCCACCGAAGGCAGCGTGTGGTGCAGCGCCTGGAATGCCGACACGGGGCCGGTGTCGATCGGCCGCCCGGCGCCGGGCATGCGCGTGCTGGTGCTGGACGCCAACCTCGAACCGGTAGCGGTCGGCCAGATCGGCGAGCTGTATGTCGCAGGCCCGGGGGTCACCCGTGGCTACCTCGATCGCCCGGCGTTGACCGCTGAACGCTACCCGACGCTGGCCGACGGCAGTCGCGGCTACCGCACCGGCGACCTGGCGCGCTGGCGCAGCGACGGCCTGCTCGAATTCCTCGGGCGGGTCGATGCGCAGGTGAAAATCCGCGGTTATCGCATCGAGCTGGGTGAAGTGGAAGCCGTGCTGGCGAGTTGCGAGGGTGTCGGCGAGGCGGCGGTGGTGGTGCGTGAAGCACCCAGTGGCGCGCAACTGGTGGCATTCGTGGTCACCCGCGCCGATGAGACGGACGAGCAGCGCTCCGCTCGCCTGCAGGCACAGCTGGCCCTGCGCCTGCCGGCGCACATGATCCCGAGTGCGGTGCGCCGCCTCGAGCGCCTGCCGTTGATGCCCAACGGCAAGGTGGACCGCCGCGCGCTCGCCGCCGAGGCGGTCGTCGAACAGACCTACCAGGCACCGCAGACTGCACTGCAGCGCATTCTCGCCGAAGTCTGGCAGGACGCGCTGGGCGTCGAGCGGGTCGGCCTGCAAGACAACTTCTTCGCCCTGGGCGGCCATTCGCTGCTGGCGACCCGCTTGCGTGCGCGCCTGCAAGAGCAGATGGGCATCGAGCTGCCGCTGCGGCTGTTCTTCGAGGGCGAGACGCTCGAGCGGTTCGCCGCCAAGGTGGCCGAGTTGCAACAGGCGCCTGCCAGTGACCTGGATGCGTTGGAAAACCTGTTCGCCGAAGTGGAGGCTCCATGACTGTTGTCGATCGTTTGCTCGCCCTGGCCCGGCGCTTCGCCGAACTCGACCCCGCCGCACGCCGCCAGCTGGGCGAAAAGCTCAAGGCGCAGGGCATGAGCATCGAAAGCCTGCCGATCCCGCCGCGGCCCGCCAGCCAGGCGCCGGTCGCCGCATCGTATGCCCAGCGCCGGCTGTGGACCCTGTGGCAACTGGACCGGCAGTCGGCGGCCTATAACCAGGCCGGCGTTCTGCACCTTGAAGGCCACCTTGACTACGCGGCCCTGCAGGCGGCGCTCGACACCCTGGTCGGCCGCCATGAAATCCTGCGCAGCCGTTTCGCCGAAGTCGACGGCGACCTGTCGCAGGTGATCGAACCGCCGGCAGCCGTGGCGCTGGCGGTGCTCGACCTGCGCGAGCAGGCCGATCCCGATGCGGCCCTGGCCGACGCGCTGCAAGCGGCGGCCGGGCAGGCGTTCGACCTGTACCAGGGCCCGCTGCTGCGGGTGACCCGGGTTCGCCTGGACGAGCAGCGCCACGCCTTGTTGCTGGCGATGCACCACATCGTTTCCGATGGCTGGTCGATGCAGATCCTGCTCGACGAGCTGGCGCACTGCTATGCCGCCCACCTGCAGGCACGCGCCCCGCAACTGCCGGACCTGCCCGTGCAATATGCCGATTACGCGCAGTGGCAACGCAACTGGCTGGAGGCCGGCGAGGGCGAGCGGCAACTGGCCTACTGGCGTCAGGCCCTGGGCGAGTGCCCGCCGATCCTGGAACTGCCGGCCGACCGTGCGCGGCCGGCCGAAATGAGCTTTCGCGGCGCGAGCCTGGGCTTTGTACTGGATCCGGCCCTGACCGACCGGCTCAAGTCGCTCGCCGCCGCCAGCGGTACCAGCGTATTCATGGTGTTGCTGGCGGCCTTCAAGACCCTGCTGCATCGCTACACCGGGCAGCAGGAACTGCTGGTCGGCGTACCCGTGGCCAACCGCCAGCGCCCGGAAGTCCAGGGGCTGATCGGCTTTTTCGTCAACACCCAGGTGCTGCGCAGCGAGTTGCAGCCACGCCTGGCGTTTCGCACCGTGCTCGAGGCCGTCAAGCAGGCTGCCATCGCGGCCCAGGACTGCCAGGACCTGCCGTTCGAAGAGTTGGTGGATGCCCTGGGCGTCGAGCGCAGCCTGAGCCGCAACCCGCTGTTCCAGGTGATGTTCAACCACGAGCAGCGTGGCAGCACCGCGCTGCATGGCCTGCCGGGCTTGCGTGCACGACTGGAGGTGGGCGCACCGCAAGTGGCCAAGTTCGACCTGAGCCTGGATACCGAGGAAGACGCCAGCGCAGTGCTCTCTGGCGCCTTCACCTATGCCACCGATCTGTTCGATGCCGCGCGCATCGAGCGGCTGCGCGGGCACTTCCTGCGCCTGCTGGCCGACTGCACCGAGCGCCCCGATGCCGCAATCGGCGACCTGGCCATGCTCGATGCCGATGAGCACCGTCAGGTGACCGATGGCTGGAACGCCACGGCGGTCGACTACCAGTCGCCGCAGTGCCTGCAGGTGCTGATCCAGGCGCAGGCCGCCGCCACGCCACAGGCCACCGCGTTGATCGCGGGCGATCGCCAGCTCAGCTACGCCCAGCTCAACGCCACCGCCAACCGCCTGGCGCACTACCTGCGGTCTCGCGGGGTGGGGCCGGAGCACCTGGTGGGGGTGTTCGCCGAACGCTCGCTGGACATGGTCGTCGGCCTGTTGGCCGTGCTCAAGGCGGGCGGCGCCTACCTGCCGCTGGACCCGGACCAGCCCGACCAGCGCCTGGCCTACATGCTCGAGGACAGTGGCGCCACGCTGCTGCTGACCCAGGCGCAGTTGGTGGCGCGCCTGCCGGCCAGCGACCGCGAAGTGCTCTGCCTTGACCGCGACGCGGCGCTGTTCGCCGATTGCCCGGCCCATGACCCGAGCCTGCTCAACCATCCCGACCAGCTTGCCTATAGCATCTACACCTCCGGCACCACCGGGCGGCCGAAGGGGGCGGGCAACAGCCACGCAGCCCTGTGCAATCGCCTGCAATGGATGCAGGCCACCTTTGGCCTCGACACCAACGACCGGGTGCTGCAGAAGACCCCGTTCGGTTTCGACGTCTCGGTATGGGAGTTCTTCTGGCCGCTGATCACCGGCGCTACCCTGGTGATGGCCGGCCCCGGCGCCCATCGCGACCCGGCCGAACTCAGGGCGATCATCCGCGAATCCGGCATCAGCGTGCTGCACTTCGTGCCGTCGATGCTGCAGGCCTACATGGCGGCCGAGTCGCTGGCCGACTGCCCGCGCCTGCGCCTGGTGATGTGCAGTGGCGAGGCCTTGCCACTGGATCTGCAGCAGCGCTTCCTGGCCCAGAGCCGCGCCGGCCTGCACAACCTCTACGGCCCCACCGAGGCGGCCATCGACGTCAGCCACTGGGCCTGTCATGACGCACCGGGGCTGGGCAGCGTGCCGATCGGCCGGCCCATCGCCAACCTGCGCCTGTATGTGCTCGATGGGCAATTGCAACCGGTGGCCGTCGGCTTGCCGGGTGAGTTGTATATCGGTGGCGTGGGCCTGGCGCGCGGTTACCTGGGCCGTCCGGGGCTGACCGCCGAGCGCTTTGTCGCCGATCCGTTCGGCCAGGGCGGCCGGTTGTACCGCACCGGTGACCTGGCGCGCTGGCGCGACGATGGCGCGATCGAATACCTGGGCCGTATCGACCACCAAGTGAAGATTCGCGGCCTGCGCATCGAGCTGGGCGAGATCGAAGCGCGCCTGCTGGATCATCCGGCAGTCAGTGAAGCGGTAGTAGTGGTCGCCGAGGCGGCCGCCGGGGCCCAGCAGTTGATCGGCTACGTGGTCGCCAGCGAAAGCGAGCCCTTGGCCGAGGCCCTGCGCCTGCGCCTTGGCGATGAATTGCCCGACTATATGGTGCCGGCGCAGATCATCGTCCTGGCGCAGATGCCGGTAAGCGCCAACGGCAAGCTCGACCGCAAGGCGCTGCCCAAGCCGGTGCACAAACTGCAGGCCTTCGACGCGCCGCAGGGCGCGGTGGAGCAGGTGCTGGCGAGGATCTGGAGCGAGGTGCTGGGCATCGAGGCCATCAGCGCCAGGGACAACTTCTTCGAACTCGGTGGCGACTCGATCATCGCCATCCAGGTCGCCAGCCGCGCCCGCCAGGCTGGCTGGCAGGTCGGTCCGCGCGACCTGTTCCGCCACCAGACCCTGCGTCAGCTGGCACAGGTGACGCAGGCCCTGGGCCAGCAGCGCGAAGGCGCCGCGCGCCCCGCGCAGGGTCCGATTGCCCAGACGCCTTTGCAGCAGCGCTTCTTCGCTACCCCCATGGCCCAGCGTCAGCACTGGAACCAATCCTTGCTGCTGAGCCTGGACCAGCCGCTGCAACCGGCGCGGCTGGAGCAGGCGCTGAACGCCCTGGTCGCCGAACACGATGCCTTGAACCTGCGATTCGCCCAGGACAACGCGGGCACCTGGCAGGCCGCCTACGCGGCGCCCTCCGCCATCGAGGTCTGGACTCGCCAGGCGGCGGATGCGGATGCCCTGGCGGTGATCGTAGAGCAGGCGCAACGCAGCCTGGATCTTGCCCAGGGCCCACTGTTGCGGGCGGTGCTGATCGACCTGCAGGGTGGCGGCTCGCGGCTGCTGCTGGCGATCCATCACCTGGTCGTGGATGGCGTGTCGTGGCGCATTCTGCTCGAAGACCTGCAGCGGCTGCTGGCCGACAGCAGCGCGTCGCTGCCACAGCGTAGCCATGCCTTCGGCGAGTGGACGCGGTTTCTCGCCGAGCGCGCCGGGCACCGCGATGTGCTGGCGCAGTTGCCCTGGTGGCTGGCGCAGTTGGGCGAGGTGGCGGGCAGCTTCCCGGGCGCGCGCCACGACGGCCCGGCAGCGGTGGGCGAAGCCGTCACGCTGACCCTGCAACTGGACGAAACGCAAACCCGCCAGTTGCTGCGCGATGCCCCGGCGGCGTATCGCACCCAGGTCAACGACCTGCTGCTGTGTGCCCTGGCCCGGGCCTGGTGGCGCTGGAGCGCGCAGCCCGAACTGCTGGTGGAACTGGAGAGCCACGGTCGCGAAGAGCACCTGGCCGACCTGGACCTGAGCCGCACCGTGGGCTGGTTCACCTCCACTTACCCAGTGCGCCTGCGGGCGAGCGAGGGCCTGGGCGAATCGCTCAAGGCCACCAAGGAACACCTGCGCCAGGTGCCGGACGGCGGCCTGGGCTTCGGCCTGCTGCAGCAGTTGGCCACGGCCGAAGTACGCGCGCAGGTGGCGGCGCGTCCGCTGCCGCGCATCACTTTCAACTACCTGGGCCAGTTCGATACCAGCTTCGACGCAGGTTCGTTCCGCCGAGCGGCGGAGCCCTGCGGCAGCAGCCTGGACCCGGCGGCGCCGCTGCCCAATTGGCTTTCCATCGACGGTGGGGTGAACGACGGTCGACTGCAATTGGGCTGGACCTTCAGCCCGCAGCAACTGGACGCGCAACAGCTGGAGCAGCTGGTAGCGCTGTATGAGGCCGAGTTGCAGGCGCTGATCGGCCATTGCCTGACGCCGGGCATAGGCGGGGCAACGCCATCGGACTTCCCACTGGCGCCCCTTCAACAGGCGCAACTGGATGCCCTGGCGGTGCCGGTCAGCCAGGTCGAAGACCTCTATCCGCTGTCGCCCATGCAGCATGGCATGCTGTTCCACAGCCTGTATCGGCCGGGCGATGGCAGCTACATCAACCAGGTGCGCATGGACGTCGAAAACCTCGACCCGGCCCGCCTGCGTGCCGCCTGGCAAACTGCCCTGGACAGCCACGGGGCACTGCGCAGTGCATTCGTCAGCCCGGCAGGCGGCGTGCCATTGCAGGCGATCGTGCGTACTGTCGCGCTGGACTGGCGCGAGGTGGCGGCGAGCGATATCGAGGCGCTCGCCGAGGCCGAGCGCCGCCCCTTCGACCTGGTACGGCCGCCGCTGATGCGCCTGCTGCTGGTAACGACCGGCAGTGGCCGGTATCACCTGATCTGGACCTGTCACCACCTGTTGCTCGACGGCTGGAGCCAGGCGCAATTGTTCGCCGAGGTGATGCAGCGCTATGCCGGGCACGCGCTGCCGGCGCCGGTGGGTCGCTACCGCGACTACATCGCCTGGTTGGCGGGCCGCGACCAGGCCGCCAGCGAGGGTTTCTGGCGCGAGCAGCTGGCGCCGTTGCAGGCACCCACCACGCTGGCCGCCGCCATCGCCCTCGAGCAGCCAGGCCAGGGCACCGCCGAGCACCGCTCGAGCCTGCCGAGTGCTGCCAGCGAGCGCCTGTGCCACTTCGCCCGCCAGCACAAGGTGACCCTCAGCAGCCTGTTGCAGGCAGCCTGGCTGTTGCTGTTGCAGCGCTACACCGGCCAGTCCTGCGTGGCCTTCGGCGCCACGGTGGCCGGGCGCCCGGCAGAGTTGCCGGGGATCGAGCAGCAATTGGGCCTGTTCATCAATACCTTGCCGGTGGTCGCCAGCCCGCAACCGCAGCTGACCGTCGGCCAGTGGCTGGAGCAGGTGCAGGCACTGGGCCTGGCGGTGCGCGAGCACGAGCACTCGGCGCTGTATGACATTCAGCGCTGGGCCGGGCAGGGCGGGCAGGGGCTGTTCGACCAGATCCTGGTGTTCGAGAACTACCCGCTCGACAGCACGCTGCTCAGTGGCCAGGGCGAGGGCCCGCGCTTCACCAATCTGCTGAGCCGCGAGCAGGGCAACTACCCGCTGATGCTGCTGGTCAACCAGGGCGACGCGCTGGCCTTCTGCTACAGCTACGAGCGTGCCCGCTTCGATGCGGCGGCCATCGAGCGCCTCGACGGCCATTTGCATCAGTTGCTGATGGCATTCACCGAGGACGCCAGCATCTGCCTGGGGCAGTTGCCGCTGCTGGGCGCTGGCGAACGGGCGGCATTGCTGCACGCCGGTGCTGCGCGCGACCTCGGCGTGGCGGGCTTCGACCTGGTGGAGCAGTTCGAACGCCAGGTGGCCCGTGCGCCCGAGGCGATTGCCGTGCGCCAGGGCGATGTGTGCCTGGGCTATGCCGAGCTGAACCGCCAGGCCAACGCCCTGGCCCACCGCCTGCAAGCGGCAGGCGTGGGCGCGGATGTGCGCGTGGGCGTGTGCCTGGAGCGCGGTCCGCAGTTGCTGGTGGCCTTGCTGGCCGTGCTCAAGGCCGGTGGCGCCTATGTGCCGCTGGACCCCGAGTTCCCCGCCGAGCGCCTGCGCCACATGCTCGACGACAGCCGTGCGACCTTGTTGCTCAGCCACACCAGCCTGCAAGGCACCCTGCAAGCGCTGGGTGCTGCGGCCGAGTGCTGGTGGCTGGACCAGCCTGCCGCCGACTACCCGGACAGCAACCTGCCGGCCGTGGCCCAGGGCGAGCACCTGGCCTATGTCATCTACACCTCCGGCTCCACCGGCAAGCCCAAGGGCGTGGCCGTGCGCCGCGCCGGGCTGGGCAACTTCCTCGCCAGCATGGCCCAGGCGCCGGGGCTGGCGGAGAACGGCCGGCTGCTGGCGCTGACCTCGCTGTCGTTCGACATCGCCGTACTGGAGCTGTACCTGCCGCTGGTCAGCGGCGCCAGCGTGGTGCTGGTGGACCGCGACACCGCGCGCGATCCGCAGCGCCTGTGGGCGCAGATCGAGCAGCAGCAGGTGACGGCGATCCAGGCCACGCCCTCGACCTGGCGCATGCTTGCCGAGCACCCGCGCCTGCCGGCCCTGGCCGGGCGCCAGGTGCTGTGCGGCGGTGAAGCGCTGCCGGCCGACCTGGCGCGCAGCCTGACCGCGGTCGCCGGCGGCCTGTGGAACCTGTACGGGCCGACCGAGACTACGGTGTGGTCGGCGCGCTACCACCTGGATGCCGAGCACCCGCAGGTGCTGCTCGGCGAGGCCCTGGCCAACACCTCGCTGCATGTGTTGGACGACGACCTGGAGCCGTTGCCGTTGGGCGTTGCCGGTGAGCTGTACATCGGCGGTGAAGGCCTGGCGCGGGGTTATCACGACCGCCCGGGGCTGACGGCCGAGCGCTTCGTTGCCGACCCGTTCGGCACCGGTGCACGGCTGTACCGCACCGGCGACCTGGTGCGCCGGCGTGCCGATGGCGCGCTGGAGTACCTGGGACGGATCGACCAGCAGGTGAAGATCCGCGGCTTTCGCATTGAGCTGGGCGAGATCGAGGCCTGCCTGCTGGCCGACCCGGCGGTGCGCGAAGCGGCCGTGGTGGCGCGGCAGAACCAGTTGGTGGGCTATGTGGTGGCCGACGCCGACGCCGACGAGGTCTTGCTGGGCCGGTTGCGCGAGCGCCTGCAGGCGCAGTTGCCGGACTACATGGTGCCGGCGCGGCTGATGCGCCTGGAGCGCATGCCGCAGACGCCGAACCGCAAGCTGGACCGCAAGGCCTTGCCCGAGCCCGAGCTGCAAGCCCGTGAGCAGGTGCCGCTGCAAGGCCCGGTCGAAGAGCGACTGGCGGCGATCTGGCAGGCGGTGCTGAACGTGGCGCAGGTGGGTGCCGAGGATAACTTCTTCGAGCTGGGCGGCGATTCGATCGTTTCCGTGCAGGTGGTGGCCCGGGCCCGTGAGGCCGGGCTGGCACTGACCCCGCGCGACCTGTTCGAACAGCAGACCATCCGCCGCCTGGCCCTGGTCGCCGGGCAACTGGCGCCACAGCACGCAGTGCCTGCCGCCAGCCTCCGGGTGTCGCTGGACGATGCCGAGTGGGCGCGCCTGCCGGTCGGCCGCGATGTACTGGAAGACGCCTACCCCCTGTCGCCCATGCAGCAAGGCTTGTTGTTCCATGGTCTTGGCGACAGTGCCGAGGGCGTGTACGTCAACCAGTTGGCCTTCGACCTCGACGACCTGCAGCCGCAGCGACTGCACCAGGCCTGGCAACAGTTGATCGAGCGCCATCCGATACTGCGCACGGCCTTCGCCTGGGAGGGCCTGGAGCAACCGCTGCAACTGGTTTACCGCCAGGTTCCGCATGCCTGGGAAGAACACGACTGGCGCGGTCGCGACTGCAGCCCGCAGGCACTGGAACACTTCGCCGCGCAGCAGCGCGGCCTGCCGTTCAGCTTCGATGTGCCGGCGTTGCAGCGGGTGCAGCTGCTGCGCCTGGAGGGGCAGCGCTACCGCTTGATCTGGACCTATCACCACCTGCTGCTCGATGGCTGGAGCAGCGCGCGGATGATCGAGCAGTGGCTGGCGCGCTATGACGATGAAAGCTATGCCGGTGAAAGCACTGCGCAGCCAGCGGGGCGCTACGGCGACTACATCGACTGGCTGCAGCGCCAGGATCCCCAGCGCGGCGAAGCGTTCTGGCACGCACGCACCGCGACACTCGATGCACCGACCTTGCTCGCCGGGACCTCGCCGGGGGTGCCTGCCCAGGCGCAGCAGCACCTGCTCGAGATCGAGCTGGACGCCGGGGCGAGTGCGCGTCTCAAGGATTTCGCACGCAGCCAGCGCGTCACCCTCAACACCCTGGTGCAAGCGGCCTGGCTGCTGCTTCTGCAGCGTCACAGCGGCCAGCGCGTGGTGTGCTGCGGCGTTACCCTGGCGGGGCGGCCGGCCGATCTTGCCGGCAGTGGCGACATGCTCGGGCTGTTCATCAATACCTTGCCGCTGATCGCCGAGCCGGTTGCGCACCAGCGCCTGGGCGACTGGCTGCAGCAGTTGCAGGGCGAGACCCTGCAGTTGCAGGAGCAGGCGCACGTGCCGCTGTACGAGGTGCAGCGCTGGGCGGGCAGCGCCGGGCAATCGCTGTTCGACACCTTGCTGGTGTTCGAGAACTACCCGGTGGACGCCGCCTTGCGCAGCCGCGCGATCCAGCGCCTGCGCATCGATGCCGTGCGCCAGCGCGAGTCCACCCACTACCCGCTGACCCTCACCGTGCACCCGGGCGAGCAACTGCAATTGGCCTTCGCGGCCCGTGGCGAGGCGTTCAGCGAGCAGTTCCTGGCGCAGTTGGGCGGGCACCTGAGCGAGTTGCTGCGCGCACTGCCGGGGGATGCCGAGCGCCGTCTCGGCCAGATGGCAATGCTCTCGCCGGCGGCTCGCCAGCGGGCCATCGAGCGTGCCCGGCAAACGCCGGCACTGGGTAACGGGCGTTGCCTGCCCGGGCTGTTTGCCGAGCAGGCACTGCGCACGCCGTTCCTGCCGGCCGTCACCGACGCGGCCGAAACCCTCGATTATGCCGGCCTGGACCAGGCCTCCACGCGCCTGGCCCGGCATCTGCTGGCCCACGGCGTGGGACCGGATGCGCTGCTAGGGGTGTGCCTGGAACGACGTTGCCAGTTGCTGGTGACCTTGCTGGCCGTGCTCAAGGCCGGCGCTGCCTATGTGCCGCTGGACCCGGAATTTCCGGCCGAGCGCCTGCGCCACATGCTCGATGACAGCGGCGCCCGTTGGCTACTGACCGACAGCGCCTTGCTCGACCAACTGCCAGCGCAGGCCCCCGGCCAGCAGCGCTGGTGCGTGGACCAACTGGTGTTGGCGGATGACCCGCAGGCCGCCGTGGCCTTGCCGGCCATCGACCCGCAGCAGTTGGCTTATGTCATCTACACCTCCGGCTCCACCGGATTGCCCAAGGGCGTTGCCGTGCGCCACGGGGCGTTGGCCAACTTCCTCCTGAGCATGGCCCAGGCACCGGGTGTGCAGGAGGGCGAGAAGGTGCTCGCGCTGACCTCGCTGTCGTTCGACATCGCGGCGCTGGAGCTGTATCTGCCACTGTTGCAGGGCGCCACCGTGGTGATGGCCGAGCGGGTGCTGGCCCGCGATGCCGGGAGCCTGCTGCAGTACATCGCCGATCGGCAGGTGGGTTGCGTGCAGGCCACGCCGTCGACCTGGCGGATGCTCAGCGAGCATCCGCGCTTCAACGGGCTGCAGGGCGTGCGTGCCTTGTGTGGCGGGGAAGCCTTGGCGAGCGACCTGGCGGCACGCTTGCAGACCGTGGTCGGTGAGCTGTGGAACCTCTATGGCCCGACCGAAACCACCATCTGGTCGGCGCGCAAGCGTCTCGCCAGCAATGCCGCGCAGGTGGTGCTCGGCGAGGCCATCGCCGGTACCTCGTTGCATGTGCTGGACGACAGCCTGGAGCCGGCAGCCGAAGGCGTGGCCGGCGAGCTGTACATCGGCGGCGTGGGCCTGGCCCGGGGTTATCACCGCCGGCCGGGACTGACCGCCGAACGCTTCGTTGCCGACCCCTACGGCAGCCCGGGCGAGCGCCTGTACCGCACCGGCGACCTGGTGCGCTGGCGCGGCGATGCGCTGGAGTACATCGGGCGTATCGACCAGCAGGTGAAGATCCGCGGCTACCGCATCGAACTTGGCGAGATCGAAGCCTGCCTGCGCCGTTGCCAGGGTGTGCGCGAAGCCGCCGTGGTGGCCCGTCCCGGGCCGGCGGGGGTGGTGCTGGTGGCTTACGCCGAGGCGGATGCCACGCCGCAGCTGTCCATCCCGGCGCTTTCCACGCTGCTCAAGCAGCAGCTGCAAGCCGCGTTGCCCGACTACATGGTGCCGGCGCAGGTGGTGGTACTGGCGCGGATGCCGCAAACGCCCAATGGCAAGCTCGATCGCAAGGCACTGCCGGCACCGGACTGGCAAGCGCGGCTGCATGTCGAGCCACGCACCGCGCACGAGCGCCAGCTGGCGGCGATCTGGTGCGAGCTGCTGGGGCTGGAGCGGGTTGGCTGCGACGACGACTTCTTCGAGCTCGGCGGGCATTCGCTGCTGCTGACCCGGCTGTTGTCGCGGATCCGCGAGGGCTTTGGCATCGACCTTTCGCTGCAAACACTTTTCGACTACCCCAGCGTCGGCGCCCTTGCCGCACAACTGGAAGGTGCACCTGCCGCCGCTGACGACGGTTTGGAGCTGGATTTCATGAATGATTTGTTGCAAGAACTGGAGCAGGCCGAATGAGTAGTGTCCTCGACCCCAAGGTAGCGGCGCAGGACCGTGAGTTGCAGGCAATCAGCGCACGCCTGGCCCAACTGCCGCAGGACAAGCAGCAACTGTTTCTCGCCAAGCTGGTGGCCGCGGGTGTCAACCTGCGCCGCCTGCCGGTGCCGTGCCTGCCGCGTGACGGCGTGCTGGCGCTGTCTGCCGCGCAGAGCCGGCAATGGTTCATCTGGAAGCTCGACCCCCAGGCACCCACCTACAACCTGCACCGCGCCGTGCGCCTGACCGGCGCGCTGGACCGGGCGGCGGTCGCCAGTGCCCTGGGCGCCATCCTCGCCCGCCACGAAAACCTGCGCAGCCGCTTTCATGACGTGGACGGTCAGCCGCACCTGCTGATCGAACCCTCGGTGGAGCTGGACCTCGCATGCGAAGACCTCGCCGAGCTCGAGCCCCAGGCGCGCCAGGCCCGTGTCGATACCCTGCACATGGCCTGCGCCACTACCCCCTATGACCTGGCCAACGGGCCGCTGCTGCGCGTGACCCTGCTGCGCCTGGCCGCCGATGAGCACCTGCTGTTGCTGGGCGTGCACCATATCGTCGCCGACGGCTGGTCGATGAACTTGCTGGTGGACGAGTTCACTCGCGGCTACAACGCCCATTGCCGCGGTGAGTCCACCGGGCTGGCGCCGCTGACTGCGCACTACGCCGACTGCGCGGCCTGGCAACGCAAGCTGCTGGAGGCCGGCGAGGGCGAGCGCCAGCTGGAATACTGGCTGCAGCGCCTGGCCGGTGAAGCACCGTCGCTGGAGCTGCCGTTCGACTATCAGCGCCCGGCGCGGCCCAGCGGCCGGGGCGCGGTGCTGGGCTTCGAGATTGAACCGGCACTGGCCGGGCGCCTGCGCAAGGTGGCCCAGGCGCGCGGCGCAACGCTGTTCATGCTGCTGTTGGCGGCGTTCAAGGTGCAGTTGTATCGCTACAGCGGGCAGGCCGACCTGCGCGTCGGTGTGCCGATTGCCGGACGTGGCAACAGCGAAAGCGAGCGGCTGATCGGCTTCTTCGTCAACACGTTGGTAATGCGCACTGCCGTGGATGGGCGCGAATCCTTCGAAGCCCTGCTGGCGCGCGTGCGCCAGGGCACGCTGGCCGACCAGGCCAACCAGGACCTGCCGTTCGAGCAACTGGTCGAGGCGCTGGCGCCGCAGCGCAGCCTCAGCCACAACCCATTGTTCCAGGTGATCTACAACCACCAGTGGTACGACACCGCTGCCCTGCAGAGCTTGCACGGCGTGGGCATGCAGTCGTTGCCGCCGGTGATGCGCGCGGTCGACTGCGACCTGGCCCTGGACACCGCCGAAGATGCCACGGGGCGCCTGTTCTGTGAGCTGAGCTACGCCACCGACCTGTTCAGCGCGACGCGCATCGAACGCTGGCGCCGGCATTTGGAGACGCTGCTCGAGCAGATCGCCGAGTGCCCGGACCAGCGCCTGTGCGACTTCGACCTGCACGAGCCTGCGGCCTGGCAACAGCTGCAAGCCTGGAATGCATTGCCTGCCGGCGCCGTGGACGAGCAACTGGTGCACCGGCGCATCGCCGAGTGGGCCGCCCGCACCCCGAACGCCCCGGCCGTACGCTGCGCCGAGCAGGTCCTGAGTTTCGCCGAGCTGGAGCGCCAGGCCAATCAACTGGCCTGCTACCTGCACGCCCGTGGCGTTGGCCCCGAGAGCCGCGTGGGTGTCGGCCTGCCTCGTTCGCCACGCTTGCTGGTGGCGCTGTTGGCGGTGTTCAAGAGCGGTGCGGCCTATGTGCCGCTGGACCTGGACTACCCGCAGGAGCGCCTGGCGTACCAGATCCGCGATGCCGGCCTTGCCTGGTTGCTGGGCGACAGCCGCGACCCGCGCCGGGCGCCGCTGCCGGACGGGGTCGAGCGCCTGGATCTGGACCTGCTGGAGCTGCACGACCAGCCCAATGAGGCCCCGCCGGTAACGCCCCATGCGCACAACCTTGCGTACCTGATCTACACCTCCGGTTCCACCGGCCTGCCCAAAGGGGTCGCTGTGGCCCATGGCCCGTTGGCCATGCATTGTCGGACCATCGGCGCGCGCTACGAAATGACGCCCGCCGACCGCGAGCTGCACTTCATGTCGTTTGCCTTCGACGGTGCCCACGAGCGCTGGCTCACCGCGCTGACCCACGGCGCCAGCCTGGTGCTGCGAGACGACAGCCTGTGGACGCCGGAGCAGACTTACCAGGCCATGGGCCGCTACGGGGTGACCGTCGCGGCGTTCCCGCCGGCCTACCTGCAGCAGATTGCCGAGCATGCCGAAGGCCGCGACGACGTGCCGGCGGTGCGGGTCTACTGCTTCGGTGGCGATGCGGTGCCGCATGCCAGTTTCGAACAGGTCCGCCGGGTATTGCGCCCGGCGTGGATCATCAATGGCTACGGGCCGACCGAAACAGTGGTCACGCCGATGATCTGGAAGGCCGGCCCGGCCGACCAGTGCCAGGCCGGCTACGCGCCGATCGGCGACCGCGTCGGCGCACGCAGTGCCTGGGTCCTGGATGGCGACCTGAACCCGGTGCCGACCGGCGTGTGCGGCGAGCTCTACCTGGGTGGCGAGGGCCTGGCGCGGGGCTATTTCCAACGCCCGGGGCTGACTGCCGAGCGCTTCGTGGCCGACCCTTTCGGTGCCCCGGGCGGGCGCCTGTACCGCACCGGCGACCTGGTACGCCAGCGCGCCGATGGGATCCTCGACTACCTGGGCCGGGTCGACCATCAGATCAAGGTTCGTGGTTTTCGCATCGAGCCGGGCGAGATCGAAGCGCGCCTGCGCGCCGACGCGCGGGTGCGCGAGGCGCTGGTGGTGGCGCGCGAAACCCTCACCGGCAAGCAGCTGGTGGCCTATGTAGCGGCCGACGACGAGCAACTGGGCGCCGAGCTGCGTGGCCTGCTGCGCGAGCAATTGCCGGACTACATGGTGCCGGCGCGGATCATGGTGATGACGCAGTTGCCGCGCAACGCCAACGGCAAACTGGATCGCAACCAGCTGCCCGAACCGGTCTGGCAGACCGACAGCGATGGCTACCAGGCCCCGCAGGGCGAGCACCAGCAACTGCTGGCGCAGCTCTGGAGCGAAGTGCTCGGCCTGCCTCAAGTGGGCGCGCAGGACCACTTCTTCGAGCTGGGCGGTCATTCGCTGCTGGCGGTGCAAGTGGTAGCCCGCCTGAAGAAGCGCCTGGGCCTCGAGGTGCCGGTGCGCCAGGTGTTCGACACGCCGCGCCTGTGCGACCTGGCGGCGGCACTGGCCCAGACCGCCACCGCCAGTCCGGCGCCGGCGCTGCAGGCCCTGGTGCATGCCGACGGCGCACCGTTGTCGTTCAACCAGCAGCGCCTGTGGTTCTTGTGGAAGCTGGCGCCCGACAGCGCGGCCTATAACATTTCCGGCGGCCTGCGCCTGCGCGGCACGCTGGACGTGGCGGCGCTGCAGGCGGCGTTCGCCCAGCTGCAGGCGCGCCATCCGGCGCTGCGCACAGTGTTCGAGGACGATGGCGAGCAGGTCCGCCAGCGGGTCATCGACGACCTGCCGCTGGCGTTCAGCGAGGTCAGCCTGCGCCACCTGGCGGCCGATGCGCGCGAAACGCAACTGGCGCAGCAGATGGCCGAGGAGGCCCGCCAGGGCTTCGACCTGGCCACAGGCCCGTTGCTGCGCGTGCGGCTGGTGCGCCTGGCGGCGGACGAGCAGGTGCTGTTGCTCACCCTGCATCACATCATCGCCGACGGTGCTTCGGTGAAGCTGCTGCTGGACGAATTCGCCACCTGCTACCGCGCCCGGCTCGACGGCGCGGTCGCGCACTTGCCCGCGCTGGCGATCCAGTACGCCGACTTTGCCGTGTGGCAGCGGCAGTGGCTGGCCAGTGGCGAATGCGAACGCCAGTTGGCGCACTGGCGCCAGCACCTGGGGCGCGAGCATCCGCTGCTCGAGCTGCCCCTGGACCACCCGCGCCCGGCGCAACAGAGCTTCAGTGGCGACAGTGTCGACTTCGCGGTGGCGCCTGAACTGGCGCAGCAACTGCAACGCCTGGCGCTGGAGCAGGGCAGCTCGCTGTTCATGCTGCTGCTGGCAGCCTTCGGCACCTTGTTGATGCGCTACAGCGGCCAGTGCGACCTGCGCATCGGCCTGCCCATCGGTGGCCGCCAGCAGGAGGAAACCGAAGGTCTGGTGGGCTTCTTCGTCAACACCCAGGTGTTGCGCCTGAACATCGACGGCCAAGCTTCGTTCAATCGGCTGCTGGCCCAGACCCGCCACGACGTACTGGACGCCCAGGCCAACCAGGACCTGCCGTTCGAGCAACTGGTCGAAGCCCTGCAACCGCAGCGCAGCCTCAGTCACAACCCGCTGTTCCAGGTGTTGTTCAACCACGACCGGGTCGACAGCCTGGCCAGCCTGGCGCTGCCGGGGTTGACGGTCCAAGCGCTGGCCTCGGCCCGGCGCAGCACCCAGTTCGATCTGGTGCTGGACACCCGCGAGTGTGCCGACGGTCAGTTGCTCGGCAGCTTCGGCTATGCCACCGACCTGTTCGAACGCGACACCATCGTGCGCCTTGGCGGGCACTTCCAGCGCCTGCTGCAGGCCATTGTCCAGGCGCCGGACGAAGCCGTGGAGCGGTTGCCCTTGCTGGCCAGCAGCGAGCGCGCGCAATTGCTCGATGGCTGGAATGCCACCGGGCGCGACTACAGCCAGGCGCCGATGCTGCCGCAGCTGATCCGGCGCCAGGCCGAGCGTACTCCGCACGCCTGTGCGCTGGTGCACGGCGAGCGCCAGTTCAGTTATGCCGAGCTCGAGGCGCGGGCCAATCGCCTGGCCCATTGGTTGCGCAGCCAGGGGGTGGGCTGCGATGTGCGCGTCGGGGTCTTCGCCGAGCGCTCGGCGGAACTGGCCATTGCCTTGCTGGCCATTCTCAAAGCGGGTGGCGCGTACCTGCCGCTCGACCCGGACTACCCGGCCGACCGCCTGGCGTTCATGCTCGAGGACAGCCAGGTGCCGTTGCTGCTCACCCAGCAAGCCCTGCTCGAGCGCCTGCCGGCCTGCACCGCGCCGGTATGGTGCCTGGACCGCGACTGGGCGCAGACCGACGACCAGCCGGCGTCGCCGCCAGCGATCGACTACCCGCCGCAGAGCCTGGCCTACTGCATCTACACCTCCGGCTCCACCGGTCGCCCGAAAGGCGTGGGTAACCATCACGCGGGGCTGCTCAACCGCCTGCAATGGATGCAGGACGAATATCGCCTCGATGGCAACGACCGGGTGCTGCAGAAGACCCCGTTCAGTTTCGACGTGTCGGTGTGGGAGTTCTTCTGGCCGTGGTTTACCGGCGCCACGCTGGTCATGGCCGAGCCCGGCGCGCACCGCGATCCGGCGCGCCTGCGCCAGGTGATCGTCGAGCAGCGCATCAGTACGCTGCACTTCGTGCCATCGATGCTCCAGGCGTTCATTGCCGCCGGTGAGCTGGCGGCCTGCAGCGGGCTGCGCCAGGTCATGTGCAGTGGCGAGGCGCTGCCCTTCGAGTTGCAGCAGCAGTTCCAGCAACAGCACGGCGCGGCGCTGCACAACCTCTATGGGCCGACGGAAGCGGCCATCGATGTCAGCTACTGGCACTGCGTCGACGAGCCGGGCCGGCACAGCGTGCCCATCGGCCGGCCGATCGCCAACACCCGGCTGATGATCCTCGACAGCCAGCTGCAGCCGGTGCCGGTAGGGGTCGCGGGCGAGTTGTACATTGCCGGCGCCAACCTGGCGCGGGGTTACCTGGGGCGGGCGGGGCTGACCGCCGAGCGCTTCGTCGCCGACCCGTTCGGCGCGGCGGGCGAGCGTATGTATCGCACCGGTGACCTGGCGCGCTGGCGCGCGGACGGGGTGATCGACTATGTCGGGCGGATCGACCACCAAGTCAAATTGCGCGGCCTGCGCATCGAGCTGGGGGAGATCGAGGCACGCCTGCTGGAACATGCACGGGTGCGCGAAGCGGTGGTGGTGGCCTGGCAAGGAAATGCCGGGGCGCAGCTGGTGGGCTATGTGACACCCGACACTCCCCAGGCAGACCCGCAAGCCTTGCTGGACACTCTGCGCGAGCAGTTGCGCGAGCACCTGCCGGACTACATGGTACCGGCGCAATTGCTGTACCTGGAGAGCATGCCGCTGAGCCCCAATGGCAAGCTCGATCGCAAGGCGCTGCCGGCGCCGCAATGGCAGGCGCGCGGTTACTGTGCCCCGCAGGGCGAGCGGGAAATCCGGCTGGCGGCGATCTGGCAGTCGGTGCTGGGCGTGGAGCAGGTGGGGCGCGACGACGACTTCTTCGAGATCGGCGGCCATTCGCTGCTGGCGGTGCGCATCGTTGCGAAAATTCGCGAGGCGTTTGCCATCGAGTTGCCGCTGCGCACGCTGTTCGATACGCCGAACGTGGCAGGCCTGGCCCTGGCCCTGGAGCGCAGTGGCGGGGCATCGGCCAGCGTACCGCTGCCCCGTGAGCGCCCGGCGCGCCCGGCGTTGTCGTTCGCCCAGCAGCGCATGTGGTTCCTCTGGCAGCTCGACCCGGGCAGCGATGCCTATAACATGCCGGTGGCGCTGGAGCTTGACGGGGCCCTGGACCGCCTGGCCCTGGAGCGCGCCCTCGCGGCATTGCTCGAACGCCACGAAGCGCTGCGCAGCTGCTTCCCGAGCGAGGAGGGCGAGGTCTACCAGCAGGTGCTGCCGGCCAGCCGCTTCAGCCTGTCGTTCAGCGACCTGCGCGCCGAAGCCGATCCCCACGGCGAAGCGCAGGCCTTGCGCATGGCCCAGGCCCGGGCCGCGTTCGACCTGGTACACGGCCCGCTGTTGCGCGGCCAGTTGCTGCGCCTGGGCGAGCAGCAGCACCAGTTGTTGCTGACCCTGCACCATATGGTCGGCGATGGCTGGTCGATGGACATTCTGGTCCGCGAACTGGGCCAGTTGTATGCCGCCGAGCGTGCCGGCGCGGATGCCGCGCTGCCGGCCTTGCCGATCCAGTACATCGACTACGCCCTGTGGCAGCGCGACTGGCTGGCCGGCGGCGAGGGCGCGCGTCAGCTCGACTATTGGCAGGCGCAGCTGGAGGGCGCGCCGCGCATCCTCGAGTTGCCGGCCGACCACCCGCGTCCGGCCCAGCAGAGCTACCGTGGCGCGCATGTCTGCGTCAACGTGCCGGGCGCGCTGGCTGGCGCGTTGGTGCGCCAGGCGCAGGGGCAGCAGGTGACACCGTTCATGCTGTTGCTGGCGGCCTTCAATGTGTTGCTGCACCGCTATGCCCGCCAGGACGACCTGTGCGTGGGGGTACCGGTAGCCAACCGCTTGCGCGGCGAGTGCGAAGGCTTGATCGGCCTGTTCGTCAACACCCAGGTGCTGCGTACCCAGGTCGACCCGGCGCAGCCTTTCAGCGCGCTGCTCGTGCAAGTACGCGACAACGTACTGGCGGCCCAGGCGCATCAGGACCTGCCGTTCGAGCAACTGGTCGAGGCGCTGCAGCCGGAACGCAGCCTGAGCCACAACCCGCTGTTCCAGGTGCTGTTCAGCCTGCAGCGGCACGATGTACGGCTGCGCGATCAATTGCCGGGCCTGCAGATGTCGAGCCTGCCGGGCGAGCGGCGTACCGCGCAGGTCGATCTGGGGCTGTTCGTCGATCAGCGTGGCGAACAGCAGTTCGAGTGCACCTTCAATTACGCCAGCGACCTGTTCGAGCGTGCCAGCATCGAGCGCATGGCCGGGCATTTCCTCCAGCTGCTCGAGGCCCTGCTGGCCGAACCTGCCCAGCCGCTGGGGCGGGTAGCGTTGCTGGGCGTTGGCGAACGGGCGGCATTGCTGGATGCCGGTGCTGCGCGCGACCACGGCGTGGCGGGCTTCGACCTGGTGGAACAGTTCGAACGCCAGGTGGCCCGTGCGCCCGAGGCGATTGCCGTGCGCCAGGGCGATGTGTGCCTGGGCTATGCCGAGCTGAACCGCCAGGCCAACGCCCTGGCCCACCGCCTGCAAGCGGCAGGCGTGGGCGCGGATGCGCGCGTGGGCGTGTGCCTGGAGCGCGGTCCGCAGTTGCTGGTGGCCTTGCTGGCCGTGCTCAAGGCCGGTGGCGCCTATGTGCCGCTGGACCCCGAGTTCCCCGCCGAGCGCCTGCGCCACATGCTCGACGACAGCCGTGCGACCTTGTTGCTCAGCCACACCAGCCTGCAAGGCACCCTGCAAGCGCTGGGTGCTGCGGCCGAGTGCTGGTGGCTGGACCAGCCTGCCGCCGACTACCCGGACAGCAACCTGCCGGCCGTGGCCCAGGGCGAGCACCTGGCCTATGTCATCTACACCTCCGGCTCCACCGGCAAGCCCAAGGGCGTGGCCGTGCGCCGCGCCGGGCTGGGCAACTTCCTCGCCAGCATGGCCCAGGCGCCGGGGCTGGCGGAGAACGGCCGGCTGCTGGCGCTGACCTCGCTGTCGTTCGACATCGCCGTACTGGAGCTGTACCTGCCGCTGGTCAGCGGCGCCAGCGTGGTGCTGGTGGACCGCGACACCGCGCGCGATCCGCAGCGCCTGTGGGCGCAGATCGAGCAGCAGCAGGTGACGGCGATCCAGGCCACGCCCTCGACCTGGCGCATGCTTGCCGAGCACCCGCGCCTGCCGGCCCTGGCCGGGCGCCAGGTGCTGTGCGGCGGTGAAGCGCTGCCGGCCGACCTGGCGCGCAGCCTGACCGCGGTCGCCGGTGGCCTGTGGAACCTGTACGGGCCGACCGAGACCACGGTGTGGTCGGCGCGCTATCACCTGGATGCCGAGCACCCGCAGGTGCTGCTTGGCGAGGCCCTGGCCAACACCTCGCTGCATGTGTTGGACGACGACCTGGAGCCGTTGCCGTTGGGCGTTGCCGGTGAGCTGTACATCGGCGGTGAAGGCCTGGCGCGGGGTTATCACGACCGCCCGGGGCTGACGGCCGAGCGCTTCGTTGCCGACCCGTTCGGCACCGGTGCACGGCTGTACCGCACCGGCGACCTGGTGCGCCGGCGTGCCGATGGCGCGCTGGAGTACCTGGGACGGATCGACCAGCAGGTGAAGATCCGCGGCTTTCGCATCGAGCTGGGCGAGATCGAGGCCTGCCTGCTGGCCGACCCGGCGGTGCGCGAAGCGGCCGTGGTGGCGCGGCAGAACCAGTTGGTGGGCTATGTGGTGGCCGACGCCGACGCCGACGAGGCCCTGCTGGGCCGGTTGCGCGAGCGCCTGCAGGCGCAGTTGCCGGACTACATGGTGCCGGCGCGGCTGATGCGCCTGCAGCGCATGCCGCAGACGCCGAACCGCAAGCTGGACCGCAAGGCCTTGCCCGAGCCCGAGCTGCAAGCCCGTGAGCAGGTGCCGCTGCAAGGCCCGGTCGAAGAGCGACTGGCGGCGATCTGGCAGGCGGTGCTGAACGTGGCGCAGGTGGGTGCCGAGGATAACTTCTTCGAGCTGGGCGGCGATTCGATCGTTTCCGTGCAGGTGGTGGCCAGGGCCCGTGAGGCCGGGCTGGCACTGACCCCGCGCGACCTGTTCCTGTACCAGAACGTACGGGCCCTGGCTGCCCAGGCACAGCCGCTTCAGGCGCAGGCGGCACAGCGCGCCGTGGCGCGGATCGACCTTGCCAGCCTGGGCGAAGAGGCCCGGGCAGCGCTGCCGGTGGGCCTGGAGGCGATTGAAGACATCGTGCCGCTGTCGCCGATGCAACAGGGCATGCTGTTCCATGCCCTGGACAGCGGCAGCGACCTGTACGTGAACCAGCTGGACGTCGTGATCGACGGCCTGGATGCGTCACGCTTCATTGCCGCCTGGGACGAAGTCAGCAACCGGCACGACAGCTTGCGCGGCAGTTTTGTCTGGCAAGGCTTCGCCGACGCCATGCAGGTGATCCACCGCGAGGTGACGCTGCCGGTCGAGCTGCTGGACTGGCGAGAAGCGTCGCCAAGCGAAGAACAGACCCAGGCCCTGGCCCGTGAACAGCGCGAGCGGCCGTTCGACCTCGGCCAGGCACCGCTGCAACGCCTGCTGCTGGTGCAGTTGGGCGCACGGCGCTACCGCCTGGTGTGGACCTACCACCACTTGCTGCTCGATGGCTGGAGCCTGTCGCTGCTGATCGGCCAGGTGCTGCGTCGCTATCTTGGCCAGCCGCTGCCGGCGCCGGGCCGCTACCGCGACTACATCGACTGGCTGCAAAGCCGCGATCCGCTGGTCAGCGAGCGCTTCTGGCGCGAACGCTTGCAACCGCTCGAGGAGCCGACCTTCCTTGCCCAGGCGCTGGGCGGTGAGCGCAGCGAACGCGGTCACCAGGCGATCTACAGCCATCTGGACGGCGCCCGCACGGCGCGGCTCAAAGACTTCGCCCGCAGCCAGCGGGTGACGCTCAACACCCTGGTGCAAGCGGCCTGGCTGCTGCTTCTGCAGCGCTATACCGGCCAGCGTTGCGTGGCCTTCGGGGCCACGGTGTCGGGCCGCCCGGCGCAGTTGCCCGGCTCGCAGGACACCCTGGGGCTGTTCATCAATACCCTGCCGATCGTCCAGGCGCCGCTGCCCGAACAGCGCCTGGGCGACTGGCTGCAGGCGCTGCAGGCCTACAACCTGGCGGTGCGCGAGCACGAGCACACGCCGTTGAGCCAGGTTCAACGCTGGGCCGGGCGCGGCGGGCAGGCCTTGTTCGACAGCATCGTGGTGTTCGAGAACCAGCCGGTCGATCGCCTGCTCAGCGAATGGGACGACGGCGAGCTGCAGTTCGAGACGGTGCGCGGCCATGGCGTGACCAACTTCGCCATGGACCTGATGGTCACCCTCGGCGAGACGCTGGATATCGAGTACATGTTCCTGCGCGAGCACTTCAACCTGAGCCAGGTGGAGGGTATTCGCAGCCACCTCGAGCAGTTGCTCGACGGTTTCTGCGACAACGCCGGCAAAGCGCTGGGCGAGTTGGTCATGCTCGTCCCGCAGGAGCTGCTGGCGCGCGCCCGGCACAACCACCTGGCGCCGCGGCGCAGCTTGCCGTCGATCACCCAGGGCATCGGCGAATGGGCGCGGCGCAGCCCGCACTGGGATGCCGTGCTCAGCGGTGACCAGCGCCTGACCTTCGCCGAGCTCGAGTCGCGCTCGAACCGCCTGGCGCAGTTCTTGCGCGGGCAGGGCGCCGGGCCGGAAACCGTGGTGGGGGTTGCCCTGCCACGCTCGGTGGACTGGCCGGTGGCGCTGTTGGCGGTGCTCAAGTGCGGCGCGGCCTACCTGCCGCTGGACACTCGCCACCCGGCCGAGCGCCTGGCCTTCATCATGCGCGACTCGGGTATGCGCCTGCTGCTGGCGCATTCGAGCCTGGACGGGCAACTGCCTGCGCAGGCGGACGTGACCCGTCTGGCCCTCGACCGCCTGGCGCTGGATGCGCTGGACGATCGGGCACCGTGCGTGGAGGTGCATGCCGACAGCCTGGCCTACTTGATCTACACCTCCGGTTCCACCGGGTTGCCGAAGGCGGTGGCGGTGTCGCACGGGCCCCTGGCGATGCACTGCGAGGCGATTGGCGAGCGCTACGGCATGAGCCCGTCGGATCGCGAACTGCACTTCATGTCGTTCGCCTTCGACGGTGCCCACGAGCGCTGGCTGGTTCCGCTGCTTTTCGGGGGCAGCCTGCTGATCCGTGACGATGAACTGTGGACGCCGCAGCAGACCCTTGCCGCCATGACTGCGCACGGGGTCACGGTGGCCGCGTTCCCGCCGGCCTACCTGCAGGCCCTGGCCAGCCAGGCCGAGGCCGACGGCACGGCACCGCCGGTACGGGTGTACTGCTTCGGTGGCGATGCGGTACCGCAGGCTGCGTTCGAGCGTGCCCGAGCAGCCTTGCGGCCGCAGGCGATCATCAATGGCTACGGGCCGACCGAAACGGTCATCACGCCGCTGTTGTGGAAGGCCGAGGGCGCCACCACCTGCGGTGCGGCCTATGCGCCGATTGGCGAGCGGGTGGGGGCGCGTACCCTGCACGTACTGGATGGCGACCTGAGTCCGGTCCCGGAAGGTGTGGCGGGTGAGCTGTATATCGGTGGCGAAGGCCTGGCGCGGGGTTATCACCAGCGACCGGGGCTGACCGCCGAGCGCTTCGTCGCCGATCCATTCAGCGTTGGCGGGCGCCTGTATCGCACCGGTGACCTGGTGCGTCGCCGCGAGAATGGAACCTTCGACTACCTGGGACGGCTCGATCACCAGGTCAAGGTGCGCGGCTTTCGTATCGAACTGGGCGAGATCGAGGCGCGCTTGCGCGAGCAGCCGCAGGTACACAGCGCCGTGGTGGTGGCCCTGGACGGCCAGGGCGGCAAGCAGTTGGTGGCCTACGTGGCGGCGGTGGCCAGCGACGGCCTGGGCGAGTCGTTGCGCCAGCGTTTGCGCGAGCGGCTGCCGGACTACATGGTGCCGGTGCATGTGTTGGTGCTCGACGCCTTGCCGCTCAACGCCAATGGCAAGGTGGACCGCCTCGCCCTGCCGGCGCCGCAGGTCAGCCTGGACAACCACTTCGTCGCCCCGCAGACCGAGGAGCAGCGTGTGCTGGCAGGCATCTGGCAAGACGTGCTGGGCGTGGAGCGGGTGGGTATCGCCGACAACTTCTTCGAGCTGGGCGGCGACTCGATTCTCAGCCTGCAGGTGGTCTCGCGGGTGCGCAACCATCCGCAGCTGCAGCGGGAAGTCCGTCTGCGCGACCTGATGCGCAAGCCGACCATCGCCGAGCTGCTGGCGCCGGTCGACGCGCCGACGCCAGTGGCGACCACGGCCGAGCAGGTGCTGCCCGAGGGTGAGTTGTTCAACTTGCTGCCGATCCAGCAGTGGTTGTTCGAGGTGCCGATGGAGCAGCGCCAGCACTTTAACCAGGCGCTGCTCCTGGATGTGCTGCAACCGCTGCAGGACGCTGCGCTCAAGCAGGCGGTGGACCAGCTGCTGGCACGTCACGAGGCACTGCGCTTGCGCTTCGTACCGGGCGCGGGTGGCTGGTCGCAGCGTTATGCCAGTGTCGAGGAGGCCGCGCAGGTCGCGGTGCTCTGGCAACTGGAGCTTGCCGACAGCGCCGAGTTGGAAGCGGCGATCCAGCGCGCCCAGCGCAGTCTCGACCTGAGCCAGGGCCCGCTGCTGCGCGTGCTGCATGCCCGCCTGGCGCAAGGCGGCGAGCGGTTGCTGTTGGTGATTCATCACTTGGCCGTCGATGGGGTGTCCTGGCAGGTCCTGCTCGAGGACCTGCTCGCCGCCTACCAGGCGGCCTGCGCCCGCCGCGAGGCCAAGCTGCCCCGGCCCACCAGCCGCTACCGCGACTGGGCGCAGCGCCTGCAGACGCGGGCACGCAGCCCCGAGGGCGAGGCCGAGCTGGCCTTCTGGCTGCAACAGGTGGGCGCAGGCCCGGCCCTGGAACTGCCGGTCGACAACCCCCGCGGGCGCAACCTGGTCGGTACAGCGGGCGAGGCGCACATCAGCCTCGATCCGCAGCGCACCCAGTTGCTGCTCAAGGCAGCCCCGGCGGCCCTGCAGGCACAGATCAACGACCTGCTGCTCACTGCACTGTCACGGGCGGTGTGCCGCTGGAGCGCCAACGACTCGGTGTTGCTCCAGCTCGAAGGCCACGGCCGCGAAGACCTGTTCGACGAGCTCGACCTGAGCCGTACGGTGGGCTGGTTCACCAGCATGTTCCCGGTGCATCTGCGCCCGGGCACCGGCGAGGTGGTCGACTCGGTGCGGGCGGTGCGCGAGCAATTGGCCCAACTGCCTGAGCGCGGCCTGGGCTTCGGTGCCTTGCGCTACCTGGGGCGTGCCGAGGTGCGCCAGGCGCTGGCGCAACTACCGCCGCCGCGCATCACCTTCAACTACCTCGGCCAGCTGGACCAGGTGGGTAGCGGCCAGGCGCTGTTCGGCGCGGCCCAGGAAAGCCTGGGTGACTTGCACAGCCCGTCGGCACCGTTGGCCAACTGGCTGGAGATCATCGGCCAGGTCCACGACGGCCGCCTGGGCATGCGCTGCATCTACAGCCGCAAGCGCTACCGCCCGGACACCGTGCAAGCCCTGCTCGATACCTTCGAGGCCGAACTTCACCGCCTGATCGATCATTGCGAGCGGCTCTCATGAGCCGCGCCACCCCTTTTTCAAGGAACCTGGACCATGTCATTGCACCCTGAACTCACGGCTTTCCTCGACCTGGTGGAGGAGGGCCGGCTTGCCGGCCGTCCACCGCTGCATGCGTTGTCGGCGGTGGCGGCCCGCGAATCCTTCGAGCAGGCCTCCGCGGGCCTGGCCTGGCCGTTGCCCCAGCAGGTCGCACGGCGCGCGTTGAGCGCGCGCACCCGCGACGGCGCCACGCTCGGCTTGCGCCTCTATCTGCCCGAGGACCTGCCCGAGGTCGCCGGCGACCGGCCGTGGCCTGTGCTGTTGTACTTTCATGGCGGCGGCTATGTGGTGGGCGGCCTGGATTCCCACGATGGCATCTGCGCCGAGCTTGCCTGGCGCACCCCGTGCGCGGTGCTCGCCGTGGACTACCGGCGGGCCCCGGAGCATCGTTTCCCCACCGCGCTGTTCGATGCCGAGGATGCCTTGCGCTGGCTGCAGGCCGAGGGCCCCGCGCTGGGCCTGGACGTGAGCCGCCTGGCGGTCGGTGGCGACAGCGCGGGGGCGACCCTGGCCACGGTACTGGCGATCCAGGCGGCGCGTGCGCCCCGGGACTGGCCGCAGATCCGCCTGCAACTGCTGTGTTACCCGAGTACCGATGCCTCGCGCACGACGGTCTCCAGCGACCTGTTCGACGAAGGCTACCTGCTGGAAAGCGCGACCCTGGAGTGGTTCTACGAGCAGTACCAGCGCACCCCGGCCGATCGCCTGGACTGGCGCTTTTCGCCGCTGCTGTGCGAGAACGTTCAGGGCGCGGCGCCGGCGTTCGTGGGGCTGGCCCAGTATGACCCACTGCATGATGAAGGCGTTGCCTACGCCGAGCACCTGCGTAGGGCCGGGGTGAGCGTGACCTGCCGCCAGTACCCCGCGACCCACGATCTGCTGCGCATGGGCGCAATCATGCCGGGAATCGACGAGGTCTACGCGCAGCTGGCCAGCAGCCTGGCCCAGGCGTTGCACAACTGAGGACAACGCAGGGAAGAGGGCCGGGCGCCTGGCGCCCGGCAAGGGGGGCAGCTCAGGGGCCGGGCGGCGGGGTGAAGTCGGCGCGTTCGAGCACCATCAGCGCGGCGCGCTTGTGCGGGAAGTCGAACTCTTTGTGCTTGCTGAAACCCACCGAGCTCATGTAGCCGATCATCTTGTCGTTGTCGGCCCGTGGTTCGGCCACCACGCGGCAGGTGCGCGGCTCGTCGAGCAGCAGCCAGTTGACCAGCGAACGCAGCCAGCAATCGACCTTGGCCGGCCCGCGGTGATGCTCTTCACCCACCAGCATATGGATACCGCGGTCGAATTCGCCGGCCGGATAGAACGGCGCGATGCGGTCATCCTGGGCCCAGTACACCTCGTAATAGGCAAAGGGCTCGTCGTCAAAGCAGCCGATCACGCTGAAGATATGCGGGGTGTCGGCGACTTTCTGCAGGTATTCACGGTGCTCGTCGAGGCTGCCCTGTTCTTGCCAGAAGTGCGCGACGCGGGTGCTGTTCTGCCAGCGGTTGAACCGCGCCAGGTCGGTTTCGATGTCCAGCGTGCGCAGCGAGAACCATAGCCCCAGGCGCTCGTCGTAGCGGCGGTACAGCTCGCCCTGGGGCTTGCTGCGCGTCGATACGCTGGCGGGGCTTAGTTGTCCGGTGGTCATGTTCATCCAGGCAGCTCCCTTCAGGCCGAGGCCGACAAGACGTTGTCGAGCAATTCAAGATGGCCATGCTCGCTGGCCTCGGCCATGTCCAGCAAGGCCTCGGAGATTTCCCAGGCGCGTGCCGGCAGCACCGACAGCAGGGTATCGCTCAGGCCGTGGTTGGCCTCCGAGAAGCCCTGGACGAAGACTCCTGCCTTGAGGTTCGGCGTGGCGCGCACCCGATAGCTGCGCTCGACGTCGAACTCGCCCAGGTATTGCGCCAGCGGTGCCAGCAGGGCCTTGTGCGACTTGCGCTCGTAGCCGGTGGCGAGGATCACCGCGTCATAGTGTTGCGCTTCTTCCTGGCCGGTGGCGACATCGCGCAGGTGCAGGCGGATACCGTGCTCGCCGGCATTGGCGCTCTGCACCTGGGTGCGGCAGCGGAAGGCATGACGCACACGCTGGGAGACTTTCTGGCGATAGAGGATGCCGTAGATCTGTTCGATCAGGTTCAGGTCCACCACCGAGTAGTTGGTGTTGTGGAATTCGCTGATCAGCCGCTCGCGTTCGGACTCGGGCTGGTTGAAGAACAGGTGGGTGTTTTCCGGGGCGAAGATCTGGTTGACGAAGGGGCTGTCGTCGGCAGGCTTGAGCACTTCGCTGCGCAGGATCAGGTCGACCCGCACGTTGGGGTAGCTGTCGTTGAGGTCGATGAACGCCTCGGCGGCGCTTTGCCCGCCACCGACCACGGCAATGCGCATCGGCTCGCCGCGTGCGCAGCGCTGCTGGGTGATGCGGCTCAGGTACTGGGAGTGATGGAACACTCGACCATCGTCGCGCAGCCCCTTGAAGACGGCGGGAATGCGCGGCGTGCCACCGGTGCCGACCACCACCGAACGAGTGCGTCGACGGTGCTCGCGGCCCTGGCTGTCGACCGAGATCACATCCAGCAGCTCGATGTTGCCGTCATTGCCAACCACCGGTTCGACTCGCTCGACGCGGTTGCCGTAGGCGCATTGCTCGCTGAAGTGCCCGGCGACCCAGCGCAGGTAGTCGCTGTATTCCATGCGGCACGGGTAGAAGGTGCCCAGGTTGATGAAGTCGATCAGGCGGCCGTGCTGCTGCAGGTAGTTGACGAAGCTGTAGCGGCTGGTGGGGTTGCGCAGAGTGACCAGGTCCTTCAGGAAGGAGATCTGCAACTCGCTCTGGCTGACCAGGGTATCGCCATGCCAGTGATAGTCGGTCTGCCGGTCGAGGAACAGGCTGTGGGCCCGGCGGCCTGCCGTCTCGGCCTGTTCCTCGAGGGCAATGGCCAGGGCCAGGTTGGAAGGGCCGAAGCCGACGCCGATCACGTCGAAGGGCTTGTTGCTGGACTGTCGCTGGGACATTCGCGAATCCTCCTTTGAAGTTGTGCCCTGAGCGTGTGGCCATGTGGACGGCGCATCAGAAGCGTTCAACAGCTTGACGAATGAACGCGCAGGTTCTTCAGAAGTGCTCGATGCAACGCGGGCATCGGGCAACGAATTAGGGGGCAAGTCCAGCAAAAGCAAAGTGGATGGAGTAAGCTTGGCGAAATTCTTGCGCTGCCTGCACACCATGTCGAATCCCTCCCAGCCCAACAAAGCCCTGAGCGAAATGGCCGCCGACTGGTGCGTGCGTTTGCATTTCGAGGAGTGCACCGACGCCGACCGTGCCGAATTCCTGCGCTGGTACGACGCCGACCCGGCGCACGCGGTGGAGTACGCCAACATGTGCAAGGTCTGGCAAGTCAGCGAGCAGTTGCCGCCGCGTCTGACCGGGCAGGGCGTGGGCCGGACGCGCCGACGCCGTACTGCGCTGTTGCTGGCCCGCGCGGCCGTACTGGTGCTGGCCGCGGGCGCTGCCTGGGGCGCGGGGTGGTCGTGGGGTGTGCTGCCGGGCAGCGTGCGCTATTACGTGGCCGAACAGGCGCGCCGCCAGGTACAGCTGCCCGATCGCAGCCAGGTGGAACTCAACCAGCGCACCGGCATGCTCTACCTGGGTTTTCGCGACCAGCGCCAGGTGTTGCTGCGCGACGGCGAGGCCTACTTCGATGTGCAGCGCGACCTCGACAAGCCGTTCGTGATCAATGCCGACAACGCCAGCGTGCGGGTTACCGGCACGCACTTCAATGTCTGGACCGCCCAGGAGCAGACGACCGTCAGCGTGGCCGAGGGCAGCGTGCTGGTGTCGCGCAGCGAGGGCGGCGACGGTCGCAACCAGGGCGCCGAACTGACCGCCGGCATGCAGGCGGTGGCCAGCCAGGGGCGCTCGCTGCAGCTCAAGCGCGTCGACCCGGCGCGCCCGGCGGCCTGGCGCAATGGCAGGCTGATGCTCGATGACATCAGCCTGCGCGATGCCATCGCGCAGATAAACCGCTACCTCAAGGTGCCCCTGCAACTGGACGGCAACGAGGTCGGCGAGCTGCGGATGGGCGGCATCTACGACACCGCCGACCTGGGCAAGCTGGTCGGTGCGTTGCCCCACGTGCTGCCCGTGAAACTACATCACAGCGATGGCGTGATCCTGGTTTCGGTGCGCTGACAGTCCCCCCGACCGTTCTTTTGCGATTATTCGCTGAATAAATCACATCCTCATTCGTCGATCAGGCATGCCCCTCAACACGCCCGCATCGCGGCCGTCCGCGGACTGGTCGATGGCGGGCGTCAAGCCTGGAATCCGAGACGATGAGCGCACCTGCACGAAGTACCCTGCATGAATTGACGCAGGTCTTGCGTCCCTTCTGGCCACTGTTGCTGGTCTCGACCGTGCTGGGCATTCTCGGTGGCTTGAGCATCACCGGGTTGCTGGCGACCATCAACCATGCCCTGCACGCCGAAGGTGGCGCCAGCCGCGGCGTACTGTTGGGCTTTGCCGGGCTGTGCGTGCTGGCGCTGCTCGGTTCGGTGATCTCCGACATCGGCACCAACTATGTCGGCCAGCATGTGATTGCCCGCCTGCGCAAGAGCCTGGGCCTGAAGATCCTCAGCGCGCCCATCGATCAACTGGAGCGCTACCGCAGCCACCGGCTGATCCCGGTTCTGACCCACGATGTCGACACCATCAGCGACTTTGCCTTTGCCTTCGCGCCGCTGGCGGTATCGTTCAGCGTCACTCTCGGCTGCCTGGTGTACCTGGTGCAGCTGTCGCCGGGCATGTTCCTCACCACCACCCTGGCGATCCTGCTGGGCTCGGTGGCGCAGTACTACGCGCGGGCGCGGGGCATCAAGGGCTTCTTCGAGGCCCGCGACCTGGAAGACGATCTGCAAAAGCACTATCGCTCGATCGCCGAAGGCGCCAAGGAGCTGCGCATCAACCGTCCGCGCCGCCAACGCTTGCTCAAGGAAAGCATCGAGGGCACCGCCGACAGCATCTGCCAGAAGCAGGTGAACTCGATCAACCAGTTCGTGGTGGCCAAGGGGGTCGGCTCGACGCTGTTCTTCATCGTCATTGGCGTTGCCCTGGGTTTCCAGGCCATGTGGCCGAGCACCAGTACCGCGACCCTGAGTGGTTTCATCCTGGTGTTGCTGTACATGAAGGGGCCGCTGGAGCATCTGCTCGGCACGCTGCCGACCATCAGCCGGGCGCAAGTGGCGTTCCGGCGGATTGCCGAGCTGTCCGAGCAGTTCGCCTCGCCGGAGCCGCACCTGCAGGAGGCCGGCACCAGGGCGCTGCCGACCGATATCGCGAGCATCGAGCTGCGTGACGTGCACTACCGCTATCCAAGCGACGAGGGCAGCTCGGGCTTTGCCATCGGCCCGGTCAACCTGACCATGCGCAAAGGTGAGATCGTCTTCATCGTCGGCGAGAACGGCGGGGGCAAGACCACCCTGATCAAGCTGTTGCTGGGCTTGTACATCCCCCAGAGCGGCAGCCTTTTACTCGACGGCAAACCAGTCGACGCAACCCAGCGTGACGACTATCGCCAATTGTTCACCACCGTGCTGTCGGATTTCTTCCTGTTCGAGGACCTGGTGCAACAGGGTGAAGAGGTGCCCGAGGAGGCGATGGTGTACCTGGAGCGCCTGGAGATCGCGCACAAGGTGCGCATCGACGATGGCCGCTTCTCCACCCTCGACCTGTCGACCGGCCAGCGCAAGCGCCTGGCCCTGTTGCAGGCGTGGACCGAACATCGCCCGGTGCTGGTGTTCGACGAGTGGGCCGCCGACCAGGATCCGACCTTCCGGCGCATCTTCTACACCGAGTTGCTGCCGGACCTGCAGCGCCTGGGCAAGACCATCGTGGTGATTTCCCATGACGACCGTTACTTCGACGCCGCCGACACGCTGTTGCGCATCGACAACGGCCGCCTGGTGCAGCACCGCGCCAGTAACGTCGAGGTCGGGCTGACGTGAACCCATCGCTGGCCCAGCGCCTGCCACCGGCACTGCAGCCGCTGGCAACGCGGATGCGCATCGAGCCGGGCAGCGGGGCGCCGCTGCTCAGCCGCTGGCTGGACGCGGACCTGCTGGCCGAGGCGCTGGGTCGCTATGCGCGCAACTGGCCACAGGCCGATCCACGGGCGGTGGCTTCGCAATGGCACCAGCAAAGCAGTGCGCTGATCCTGCCGCCGTTGCTGCTGGCGCGGCTGCTGTACGCAGAGCCGCTGAGCCTGGAGCTGGGGCAGTTGCGCATGACCGTGGACGCCCAGGGCGCCCCCGGCGAGTTGCATGTACCGCCGTCGAGCCAGGCCCGGGCGGGCGAGGGCGATGGCGCGCAGCTGCTGGAGGCGCTGCAGGTGCAGTTGCTGGAGCCCTTTATCAGCCGCTTCGCTCGGCATACCGGCCTGGCGCCGCGCTTGCTCTGGGGCAACGTGGCGCTTTGTATCGACTGGGTCCTGGAGGTAGCCCAGGGTTTTCTACCCACCCGCGCGCTAGGGGAAGCGCGGGCGCATTTTCGCGATGGCCGCCAGGGGGGCGGCTGTCATGCCTTGCGCGGTGCCCTGCGCCGCGACGCCGCCGGCGTCTCGCGGCGGGTCTGCTGCCTGCGCGAACGCCTGGCGTTCGAACGCTGTGCGGTCTGCCCACTGGCCCCGCGCAAGCACCCACACAACCTGCCAACACAACCATAAATCCATCAGGACCATCATGAGCACCTATCCACTGAATCAACAGGCGCAGCGCCTGCGTCGCGGCATCGCCGCCGCTACCCTCGGGCTTGCCATGGCAACGGCAACGCCGGCGATGGCCGAACCCGTGCAGATCAACATTGCGGCCAAGTCGCTGTCCTCGGCCTTGTACGAACTGGGCAGCCAGGCCAACCTGCAGATCATCTACAGCCAGGACACCGTATCGGGCTTGCGCAGCCGTAGCGTTGCCGGGCAGATGGAGCCTGAGCAAGCGCTGCGCCTGTTGCTCCAGGGCACTAACATCGCCTACCAGATCGAAGGCAATCATGTGACCTTGCAAAGCCGCGGCGACGGCGCGGCGATTGCCCTGCCGACCACCAGCGTGGTCAGCCAGGCGTACAGCTCGGTGAGCCCGGATGATGGTTACGTGGCCAAGCGCGCGTCGGCGGGTACCAAGACCGATACGCCGATCATCGAGACGCCGTATTCGGTGTCGGTGGTGACCCGTGAGCAGATCAAGGCCCAGCAGCCCAAGACGGTCTCGCAGGCCCTGCGCTATACCCCCGGCATCAACGCGGAGCTGGCCGGCCCGCAGTTCGTCACCGACCAGATGACCATTCGTGGCTTCCAGCAGGGCACCGGGCGGATGCTGCGCGACGGCACTCGCACCTTCCTGCCGGACTTTCTTGGCTGGGACGCCCCCGAGCCCTATGGCCTGGAGCGGATCGAGGTGCTGCGCGGTGCCAGCTCGGTGCTCTATGGCGCCTCCGACCCGGGTGGCCAGATCAACCTGGTGAGCAAGCGGCCGACCACCGAGCCGCTGCACGAAGTGCAGCTGCAGATGGGCAACCACGATTACAAGCAGGGCGCCTTCGACCTGGGCGATGCCCTGGACGAAGAAGGGATCTGGAGTTATCGCCTGACCGGCCTGTTTCGCGAAGCCGATGCCCAGGCCGATCACATCACCAACCGCCGCGAGTACCTGGCTCCGGCGATCAGTTATCGTCCCAGCGCCAACACCGAGCTGACCGTGCTCGGCGAATACCAGAAGCAGACCGGCAACTTCGCCAACCCGCTGCCGGCCCAGGGCACTGTGTTTCGCGACCCGCGTGGACGCCTGGATCGCGATACCTACGTCGGCGACAGCGCCTACGACTTCATGACCAACGAGAAGACCTCGTTGGGCTACGTGTTCGAGCACAGCCTCGACGAGATCTGGACCCTGCGCCAGAACGTTCGCTACAGCGACTACCGCCAGTCCAGCTCGGAGATCGCCCTGTTCGGTCCGGTGGGCGATCTGTACTCGCGCTACAACGACCAGCGCAAGGGCGATGGCCGCCTGTTCACCATGGACAACCAGGTGCAGGCCAACTTCGCCACCGGGCCGGTGGAGCACACGTTGCTGACCGGCGTCGACTACAACAATGGCAAGTTCGACCAGGACCAGTCGCTCAACTTCATCCTGCAGTCGTTCGACGTGTTCAATCCCGTCTATGGCGAACCGCTGACCTTTATCCCGTTCAGCGCCACCAGCTACGAGCAGAAGCTGTCGCAAACCGGCGTGTACCTGCAGGATCAATTGAAGATCGACAACTGGGTGTTCCTGCTCGGCGGGCGCTACGACTGGGCCAGCAACCAGAAGGACGACCGCGACCCGCAGACCCAGAAGGACGAGAAGTTCAGTGGCCGCGCCGGTATCGTCTACCTGTTCGACAACGGCCTGGCACCCTACGCCAGCTACAGCGAGTCGTTCCTGCCGGTCATGGGCATCACCGCCAGCAACTCGCAGCTCGACCCGGAAGTCGGCAAGCAGTACGAGGTGGGCCTGAAGTACGAACCGCCAGGCAGCAACAGCTTGTACACCATCGCGGCGTTTGACCTGACCAAGGAGAATGCCACCGAAAACGTCGGCGGCTTCTCGCGCCAGGAAGGCGAGGTGCGCTCCAAGGGTATCGAGCTGGAAGGCAAGACCGAGATAACCCAGGGCTTCAACCTGATCGGCAGCTACACCTGGAACGACGTCGAAGTCACCAAGTCCGATGTCGGCAACAAAGGCAACACGCCGTTCCGGATTCCCGAGCACATGGCCTCGATCTGGGGCGACTACAACGTCCAGGGCGGCCCGCTCGAAGGGCTGCGCATCGGCGCCGGCGCCCGCTACGTGGGCAGCACCTTCGGTGACTCGGCCAACAGCTTCAAGGTCGACAGCTATACCGTGGTCGATGCCTTGGTCGCCTACCAACTGGGCAAGCTCGACGCGTCGCTCGACGGTGTAGAGGTGTCGCTCAACGCCACCAACCTGTTCGATGAAGACTACGTGGCAGGCTGCTTCAGCACCGTGGGTTGCCAGTACGGCCAGCAGCGCACCGTTTACGGCACCGTGACCTACAACTGGTAGGTCCGCACGTCCTGGGCCGTGCTCGACAGTACGGCCCTTCGCTTCCCATCCCCATCCGCATTCCTTGACCGAGCCTGGCGGCTTGCGCCTCCAGGCTTCGCCACGCCTTCCTCCCGCGTCTACCCCCGTCGGTGTATGTACAGCTTCAGGGCTGCATTGATAGCGTTACCCCACTTCCTGTTTACGTCACACCGCTTGTCATTAAAAAAACAATAGTGGAGAGGTGCGTTATGAGTAGTTTGAAGTTGAGCCGAAGCCTGGGGTTCTGGGCTGCCTACTCCACATCGGTAGGCCTGGTCGTCTCGGGCACGGCGATGGTGGCGCTGGGTAATGGCTACGGTGTTTCGGGGCCTGCATTCAGCCTGGTGGCGCTGGCGGCCCTGGTGGTGATCCTGTGCATCGCCATGTCGTACTCCGAGCTGGCGGCCATGCTGCCGGGGGCCGGCATGGTGGGCGAGTACACGCTGCCGGCGCTGGGCAAGCTGCCGGCCCTGTTCGCGGTACTGGCCGGCTACATCGTCCTGGTCGGCACGGACGGCGGCACCAACATGATCATCGGCGGCCAGTCGCTGGAGCGATTGACCGGGTGGCCGTGGTACATGTTTTCCCTGGGCATCCTGGCGGCGCTGGTGGCCATCAACCTCAAGGGCGTGGATCTGTTCGGCCGGGTGCAGACCACGCTGGCCATCGCCATGATGCTGATGCTGGGCCTGGTGGGGGTCTGGGGCTTGTCGGGCTTTCAGACCGCCGCGCCCCTGGCCGAGCAACCGGCATTCTCCGTGGGCCCCTGGCAAGACCAGCTCGGCCACCTGAGCCTGGCCATCTGGCTGTTTATCGGCATGGAGTTCGTGGCGCCCCTGGCCGAAGAGGTCAAGAACCCCGGCCGTACCATCCCCCTGGCGATGATCTTCGGCTGCGCGAGCATCTGGCTGGTCGACTTGCTGTTTGGCCTGAGCATCACCCGCTACCTGTCGCTGGAAGAACTGGCGGCCTCGACCATCCCCCATGTCGATGGCGCCGCGGCCATGCTCGGCCAGCCCGGGCTGATCCTGATGGGCAGCATTTCGATCCTGGCGGCGGTGACCACCTGCGACACCTACCTGATCGCCGTGCCGCGCATGCTCTACGGCCTGTCACGGGAAGGGATGTTGCCGAAGATCTTCTCCTGGCTGCACCCCACGGCGAGGACGCCCTGGTTCAGTATTTTCTTCGTTGTAGCGCTGATCCTTATCGTGCTGGTGTACGCCATGGCCAACCAAGCCGACATCGGCCTGATCACCATGATGATCAGCGTGGCCTGCACCACCTGGCTGATGTCGTACCTGATCGCCCAGGTCAATGTGCTGGTGCTGCGGGCCAAGTACCCCAAGGCCCATCGTCCTTTCCGCACGCCGCTCTACCCATTGCCGCAATTGGTCGGTATCGCCGCGTGCCTGTACATGATCGGCTCGCTGGTCGCCGATTCCCAGGTACTGGGGATTGCCGTGGTGTGCTCGGCGCTGATCCTGGCGTTCGGCGTCATCTACCTGAAAAAGACCGGGCAGGCCTTGTTCCAGCCGTTGCCCCTCGACGAAGTGCTGCGCCGGATCGTGCACCGCTCCGAGTCGCTGGACGAGCCCGGCAACCGGGTCGAGGCTGACATGCTCGCCCAGTTGAAACGCCAGTAACCCGACGACGGAGTCAGCATGGATCTCTATTCGATCATCGACCGTCGCGCGCAACAGATGCTGCGGGACACGGTTTCACGCTTTGGCCAGTACATGGCGCAGGACGTTGGCGATGGCCTGCGTGCCGTGTCGGGCCTTGACCACCGGCTGGCCGCTGACGATCTGGTGCTGGAGCATCGCTTGTCCAGCAAGGTGATCGGGCGCATCTATACCTGCCGTTGGCGCTGGAAGGTCGCGGTGGACCTGGGCCCCACGGCGATGAGGATTCACCTGCGCTATCGCGGCTGGAAGCCTTCGAGCCGAACCGCGAGTTTCGTCGGCGACCGCAACAGCACGGCACTGTGCGACCCGCTCAACGCCAGTGCCGTGGTGCTACCGCTGTGCAAGGCCATGGAGCTGGGGGGCTTGAGTATCCATTACCACCCGACAGACAAAACCTGCGAGGTGGTGTTGAGCCCCAACTATGGCGACTTCGTCTGGATGCTCATCCCACCGGTGAAATACGGGCGCCAACCTACACCCGCGGAAGTGGACAGCACGGTGCTGCTCATTCATCACATCGGTTTGTCGCTGCAAGCCAGCCGCTGCGTGGCACTCGCCAGCTGAGCGTGCTGATCGATCAGTCGCAGTGTTGCCAAAAACGTTACTTCATGAGGATCTCGCTATGTTGGACTCGAACCAGAAAACCATGACCGCCGCTGTTCTTCGCGAACTGGGCGGGCCGCTGAACCTTGAGCAGCTGCCGATCCCGCAACCGGGCATTGGCGAGATTCTCATCAAGGTGGTGGCCTGCGGCGTGTGCCACAGTGACGTGCATGCCTGCGATGGCGACTGGCCTACGCCGCCCAACCTGCCGCTGATTCCCGGCCATGAAGTGACCGGGCACATTGCCCGGTTGGGCGAGGGTGTGAGCGGCTACTCGGTCGGCGACACCGTTGGCGTGCCATGGATGTACAGCGCGTGCGGGGCCTGCGAGTACTGCCGCGCGGGCATGGAGACCATCTGCAAGCAAGGCGAGGCCACCGGCTACAGCAAGCCTGGCGGCTATGCCGAGTACATGATTGCACCGGCGGCGTTCGTGGCAAAAGTACCGCAGGGGGCCGATCTGTATGCGCTGGCGCCGATCCTTTGCGCCGGGGTCACGACCTATCGCGGGCTGAAGCGTTCGGGCGCCCGTCCGGGGCAGTGGATGGCCGTGATCGGCATCGGCGGCCTGGGCCATGTCGCGGTGCAGTATGCCAAGGCCATGGGCCTGCGGGTGGTGGCCGTCGATGTCAGTGACGAGAAACTGGAGCTGGCCCACCGCCTCGGTGCCGAGCGCGTGTACAACGTGACGAAGGACCCGGAAGGCGCGATCCACGAAGAGCTGGGCGGCGTACACGGTGTGCTGGTGACGGCCACGTCCAACAAGGCATTCGAGCTGGCCGTGAAGCTGCTGCGGCCCGGTGGCACGGCGATCTACATCGGCCAGCCGGGTGGCGCCGCCGATGAAGTGCGCAGTTCCATCGACCGCATCGTCAACTGGGAGCTGTCGATCCGCGGCTCCAACGTGGGTACCCGGCAAGACCTGCATGAAGCGGTGGAGTTCGCCGCCAATGGCCTGGTCGCGGTGCAGGCGAGCCTGACCACCCTGGACGAGATCGGCGACATTTTCGAGCAGATTCGCCAAGGCACCGTAGTGGGCCGCAAGGTGCTGAAAATTTCCTGATCCTGGTGCCGTTGGCGCGCGAGCGCCAACGGCGCTGCTTGCTTGGAGCTCAATCATGAATGCCGATACTCAGCTGTACATCAATGGCCAATGGGTGGCACCGGTCGAAGGCGGGACCTTCGATAGCATCGACCCGAGCAGCGAGGTATTGATCGCCAGGGTGGCCGCTGCCACCGCCGCCGACGTCGACCTGGCCGTGCAGGCCGCTCGCCGGGCCTTCGATGAGGGGCCCTGGCCGCAGATGAGCGGATCGGCGCGTGCCGCCGTGCTGCGGCGGATTGCCCAGGGCATCCGCGATCGCCAGCAGGCGCTGGCCGAACTTGAGGTGCGCGATAACGGCAAGCCGCTGCCCGAGGCGCTGTGGGATATCGGTGATACCGCGGGCTGCTTCGACTTCTACGCCGACCTCGCTGAAGGCCTGGACGACCAGCAAGAGCACGCCGTGGCCTTGGCCGATGAGCGCTTCAGCTCGGTGGTTCGCAAGGAGCCGCTGGGCGTGGCCGGGGCGATCATCCCGTGGAACTTCCCTATGCTGATGGCCGCCTGGAAAGTCGCACCGGCCCTGGCGGCCGGCTGCTGCATGGTGCTCAAGCCGTCTGAACTGACGCCCTTGACGGCGCTGGAGCTGGCGCGCATCGCCGATGCCGCCGGGCTGCCCGCCGGCGTCCTGAATGTGCTGCCGGGCCTAGGCCAGCAGGCCGGTGCGGCGCTGGCCGAGCATCCGGGAATCGACAAGCTGGCCTTCACCGGCAGCGTGCCCACCGGCAGCAGGATCATGCAGGCCGCCGCGAACGACATCAAGAACATCAGCCTGGAGCTGGGTGGCAAGTCGCCTTTCATCCTCTTTGCCGACAGCGATGTCGAGGCGGCGGTCGAATGGATCATGTTCGGCATTTTCTGGAACCAGGGGCAGGTGTGCTCCGCCACGTCGCGGGTGCTGGTCCAGCGGGATCTCTATGCGCCGTTGCTCGAACGGCTACGCCAGGAGGCCGAGAAGATCCGCATCGGCAACGGCCTGGACGACGGCGTGCTGCTCGGGCCACTGGTGAGCAAGGGCCAGTACGACAAGGTGCGCAGCGCCATTGCCGGCGGCCAGGAGGACGGCGCCCGGCTGGTGTACGGGGGAGGGCGTCCGGCCGGTCTTGACCAGGGCTTCTACCTGCAGCCGACCATCTTCGCCGATGTACCGCTCGGCAGTCGGATCTGGCGCGAGGAAATCTTCGGGCCGGTGGTGTGCCTGCGGCCGTTCGACGATGAAGCCGAGGCGGTGCGCTGCGCCAACGACTCGCGCTTCGGCCTGGCCGCGGCGGTGATGTCCAAAGACCTGGCCCGCGCCGAACGGGTGGCGCGCAAGCTGCGCGCGGGTATCGTCTGGATCAATTGTTCGCAGCCAACCTTCACCGAGGCGCCATGGGGCGGCTACAAACAGAGTGGCATTGGCCGCGAGCTGGGCGAGTGGGGGTTGAACAACTACCTGGAAATCAAACAGATTACCCGCTACGACAGCGACCAGGCCTGGGGCTGGTACCTTAAGTAAGTGCGCCGGTGGCGTGCTGACCAGACTGTCATGCGCCACCTTTCACCCCGGACCCTCAACCCCGTACTTCGAGGTTTGCCGACATGCAACTGCACCTGACTGATTGGACCCGCAGCGTGGTCGAGGTGCTGACCCAGCCCCCCGGTGGCCATCAGCTACGCGCGCTCGCCGCCTGGTTGAGGCGCTTGAGCATCGCGGATCACTTCGTCCTGTTCATCTACGAGGGCAGCTACCGCCCGCTGGCGTTGTTCGACACCTTCACGCCGGAGCAGCGCTGCATCTTTATCGATGAGTACCAGACCGGCCCCTATCTGCTCGACCCGTTCTACCTGGCCTGTCACCCGGAGCAGTCCGAGGGCGTATACAGCATGCGGCAGCTGGCGCCCGACCAGTTCTACAACAGCGAATACTTCCTGACCTACTACCACCACCTCGGCTTGTGTGAAGAAATCGGCTTCTTCATCACCCTGCGCCCCGACACCCACGGGGTGCTGTCGCTGATGCGCCGACGAGGACGCACCCGCTTCTTCGACGACGAAATCAGGCAACTGGAAAGTGCCGTGCCGGTGGTCAGTGCCGCCGTGCGCGCGGCCTGGGAGGCGAACAGCCAGGCCGCCGCCCGGCCGGTGGATGACCATGACCACCTGGTACAGGAGGCCTTTGCCAACTTTGGTCGTGGCTCATTGACAGAGCGCGAGCGTGAAGTGGTCAGGTTGCTGCTACAAGGCCACTCCAGCCAATCCATTGCGCAGAAGCTGCGAATCAGCCCGGCGACGGTGAAGGTGCACCGCAAGAACCTCTATGAAAAGCTGGGGATCGGCAGCCAGTCCGAGCTGTTGGCGCTGTTCGTGCAGGCGATCAAGGGGGAGTCTGTTGAGTTGCAGGCGCAGCGGGCCATCCTGAATGTATCTAGCGCCTGATGTACTGGCTTGATTGACGAGGCCAACAGCAGCCTGGGCTGTTGTTGGCGCAAGCCCGTTCGCTCAAAGACTGCTGACCAACTGCCCACCGTCGATCGACAACACGGCGCCGGACATGTAGCTGCCGGCCTCGCTGGCCAGCAGCAGGAACGGCCCCTCCAGTTCCTCCAGGGTACCCAGGCGGCGCATGGGCACGGCGTCGCGGATGTAGGCAAGGCCTTGTTCCGAGTCGAAGTAGCTGTCGTTCATTTCGGTCTTGAAGTAACCGGGGGCGATGGCGTTGACGCGGATCTGGTAGCGCGCCAGTTCCAGCGCCAATGAGCGGGTGAGCTGCACCACGCCGGCCTTGGCCGCGCAGTAGTGGCTGTAGCCGGTACCGACCCGTAGCCCGAGCATCGAGGCGACATTGACGATGCTGCCGGGGCGGCCGGCCTTGACCAGGCGCTGGGCTGCGCACTGTGCCACCCGCCAGACGCCGTCCAGGTTGGTCGAGAGCATGGCGTGCCAGTCGTCTTCGCTGACCTCCAGGGCCCGCTGGCCATTGCCGATGCCGGCATTGTTGAGTACCACGTCAACGACACCGAAGGTGGCCTCGGCGGCATCGAAGGCCGCCTCGACGCTGGCCCGGTCGGTAACGTCGAGCGCGACGGCGAGGGCCTGGCGACCTTCCGCGCACAGCGCCTCGGCGGCTTGTTGCAGGCGCTCGATGCGGCGTGCCGCGAGCACCACGCGGGCGCCGCTGTCACTCGCCAGACGCGCCAGGTGGGCGCCGATGCCGCTGGAGGCGCCGGTGACCAGTACCGTCTTGCCGGTCAGGGTAAAGCGTTGCAGAGCGTCCATCAGAGCACCTCGAACAGGCCGGCGGCGCCCATGCCACCGCCCACGCACATGGTCACCACTACGTATTTGACGCCGCGGCGCTTGCCTTCGAGCAGGGCATGGCCAACCATCCGCGCGCCGCTCATGCCGTAGGGATGGCCGATGGCGATGGCGCCGCCGTTGACGTTCAGGCGCTGGCTATCGATCCCCAGTACGTCGCGACAATGCAGGACCTGGCAGGCGAACGCCTCGTTGAGTTCCCACAGGCCGATGTCATCGATCTTGAGGCCGTGCTGCTTGAGCAGCTTGGGCACCGCCAGCACCGGGCCGATGCCCATCTCGTCGGGCGCAAGCCCGGCCACCGCGATGCCGCGATACAAGCCCAGCGGTTCCAGGTTGCGTCGCGAGGCCAGTTGCGCATCCATCAACACACAGGCACTGGCGCCGTCGGACAGCTGACTGGCATTGCCGGCGGTGATGCAGCCGCCGTCGATCACCGGCTTCAACCGGGCAAGGTCTTCAAGGGTGGTTTGCGGGCGGTTGCCCTCGTCCTGGCTCAGGGTCACCTGCTCGACACTCACCGCGCCGCTGGCCTTGTCCACCACCTGTTTGCTCACGGTGACCGGTACGATCTCGGCGGCAAACAGGCCGTCGCGCTGGGCGGCGGCGGTGCGCAGTTGCGATTGCAGGGCATAGGCGTCCTGGGCATCGCGGCTGACGCCATAGCGGCTGGCGACCCGCTCGGCGGTTTCCAGCATCGGCATGTAGGCGTGGGGAACGTGCTGCAGGACCTGGGCGTCGTGCTCGGCACCGACCCATTGCATGTGGCGGTTCTGCACCAGGCTTATGTGCTCCTGGCCGGCGCCCACGGTGACCTGCATGCCATCGACCATGATCTGCTTGGCCGCCGTGGCGATCGCCATCAGGCCGGAGGCGCACTGGCGATCCAGGGTCTGGCCGCTGACCGTCAGCGGCAAGCCGCAAGCCAGCACGCTCATGCGCCCCAGGTTCCAGCCGGCGGTACCGGCTGGCATGCCGGTGCCCATGACCAGGTCTTCGATTTCCGCGGCCTCGATACCGGCGCGCTCGACGGCGGCGCGGATGGCGAAGGCGCTCATGGTCGGCGCGGTGGTGGCATTGAATGCGCCGCGGTACGCCTTGGCGATCGGGGTGCGGGCGGTGGAGAGAATCACTGCTTCTTTCATGTCGTTGTCCTGTTGGTCGGTCAGATCTTGCCGATACGGGTATGGCCGGCGGCGACCAGGCGCTGCAGCAGCGGCGCCGGCTGGAACCACATCTGGCCGTAGTCGCCCAGTGCCTGGCGATAGTGCTCGATGCCGGCCAGCACCTTGGCCAGGCCCAGTTGCCCTGCGTAATGCAGCGGGCCGCCGAGCCAGGCCGGGAAGCCGTAGCCATTGATCCACACCAGGTCGATATCGCCAGCACGCTCGGCAATGCCCTCGTCGAGCAGCTGGATGCCTTCGTTGATCAGCATGAACAGGCAGCGGTCGTGGATTTCCTGGTCATCGATGGCCCGGCGCGGCACTTGCAGTTCATCGGCCAGGCGTTCGGCCAGGGCGACCACTTCATAGTCCTCATGGCGCTCGCGGCCTTCATAGCGGTAGAAGCCACGGCCGGTTTTCTGGCCGAAGCGGCCGAGCGTGTAGAGTTCGTCACCGACCGTGTAGTAGCTGGGGTCGTGGGCGATCTGCTCGCGACGGGCGTCGCGGACCAGGAAGTTGACGTCGACCCCGGCAAGGTCGGTCATCGACAGCACTCCCATGTTCAGCCCCAGGCGAGTGAGCACGGCGTCGACCTGGGCCGGCGTGGCGCCTTCGAGCACCAGGCGGTGGGCTTCGCGGTTGTAGGGCTCGAGCATGCGGTTGCCGATGAAGCCGAAGCACACCCCACTGACCACCGGAATCTTGCCGATGCGCTTGCCCAGCTTCATCACGCTGGCCAGCACATCGGGGGCGGTGGCCTTGCCGCGTACCACCTCGAGCAGGCGCATGACGTTGGCCGGGCTGAAGAAGTGCAGGCCGATCACGTCCTGGGGGCGGCGGGTGACGGCGGCGATGGCGTCCACATCCAGGCTCGAGGTGTTGGTGGCGAGAATCGTCCAGGGCTTGCACACCTCGTCCAGGGTACGGAACACCTGCTGCTTGACGCTCAGGCGCTCGAACACCGCTTCGATCACCAGGTCCGCCGCTGCCACATCGGCGTAGTTCAGGGTGCCGCTGAGCAGGGCCATGCGCTGTTCCAGTTGCGCCTGGTCGAGCTTGCCGCGCTGCAGGCTCACCTCGTAGTTCTTGCGAATCTGCGCCAGGCCGCGTTCCAGGGCCTCGGGCTGCAGTTCGAGTATCGTCACCGGGATGCCGACATTGAGGAAGTTCATGGCGATGCCGCCGCCCATGGTGCCGGCGCCGATCACGGCAACCCGGGTAATCGGCCGCAGCGGCGTGACGGCATCGACGCCGCTGACCTTGCCGGCCTCGCGTTCAGCGAAGAACACGTGCCGCAGGGCTTCGGACTGCTGCGAAGCCTCGGCTTGCTTGAACAGCTCGAGCTCATGCTCCAGGCCCTCGATCAGGGGCATGCTGCAGGCGGCCTCGACCGCTGCGAGCACCAGGCGCGGGGCCTGGCGGTCTTTCCAGCGCGCATGATTGGCCTGGCGGTACTGCTCGAAAAAGCCGGGTGCCAGGTTAACCGCCGGGTTGCTGAAGGGCGCCTGCGGGCGTGCCGGCGCACCGGCCTGGAGCAGCGCCCGCGCAAACTGGCGTGCCGCATCCAGCAGGCTGTCGGCGCTGTCGGCAAGGCGGTCGAGCAGGCCCAGTTCGAGGGCCCGAGAGGCGTTGATCGGTTGTCCGCTGATCATCATCTCCAGTGCCGGCTCTGCACCGATCAGGCGTGGCAGGCGCTGGGTTCCGCCGGCGCCGGGCAGCAGCCCGAGGCTGATCTCCGGCAGGCCCAGGCGTACCTGTGGCTCGCCGATGCGGTAGCCGCAGGCCAGGGCCAGCTCCAGCCCGCCACCCAGGGCCAGGCCGCGAATGGCGGCGATCAGCGGTTTGTCGATCTGTGTCAGGCGCAGCAACAGGCCGGGCAGGTCGGGGCTGGCGAAGGACGCCTCGCTACCGAACTCACTGATGTCGGCACCGGCGCAGAACAGCCCGGCCTGGCCGTGCAGGACCAGCGCGCGAACGGCAGGGTCGGCCGCGGCCCGTTCGCAGGCTTCGAGCAGCGCCTCGCGCAGCGGTTGGCCAAGGGCATTGACCGGCGGGCGGGCAAGCCCGATCAGGGCCAGGTCACCTTCAACGTGGTAGTGAATCAGCGTGCTCATGGGAGTTCCTTGACGAAGACGATGGTTGTTGTAGTTGCAAGCCAATCAGAACCAGCGGTCCTGCATGTCGAAGCAGACCCGGTTGCCGTTCATCAACAGCGGGGCCTGGGTGTGCAGCACGGCCAGTTCCCAGTCGATGAAGTAGCGCGCGGCCTGTAGCTTGCCGTTGTAGAAGTCGGCTTCCTCGCCACCGGCTCCGGCATCCAGGGCGCCGCTGGCGACCAGGGCCTGGCGCAACCACAGCCAGCCGACCAGCACCCGGCCGAACAGGTCCAGGTAGACCGTGGCATTGGCCAGGCCCAGGCGGGCATCGTCGGCGACCTGGCCCTGCAGGGCGCGGGTCAGCTGTTCCAGTGCCGTCACGGCGTCGGCCAGGGCCGGCGCCAGCGCTGCGCAGCGCTGGTCGTCTGCGGCGGCCTCTACGGTGGCCCGGGCGTTGTCCAGGAACAGGCGCAGGCCCAGGCCACCGTGCTGGCCGACCTTGCGCCCGAGCAGGTCGAGGCCATGGATACCTTCGGTGCCTTCATGGATGGGGTTCAGGCGGTTGTCGCGGTAGTACTGCTCCAGCGGGTATTCGCGGGTGTAGCCGGCGCCCCCGAGCACCTGGATACCGATCTCCGAGGCCAGGGTGCCGTAGCGCGAAGGCCAGCTCTTGACCATCGGGATCAGCAGGTCCAGCAGTTCGGCGGCGTCGCTGCGTTGTTGTTCGCTGGCAGCGGTGTGGCTGTCCTCGACCAGACTGCTGGCGTACAGGCACAAGGCCAGGCTGCCTTCGGCGTAGACCTTCTGTTGCAACAGCATGCGCCGCACGTCGGCGTGCTCGATGATGGCGACCTGCGGCGACAGCGGGTCCTTGTTGCCCGGCAGGCGGCCCTGCGGGCGTTCGCGGGCGTAGTCCAGGGCGTGCAGGTAGCTCTGGCAGGCGAGGGCGCTGGCGCCCAGGGCAACGCCGATGCGCGCTTCGTTCATCATCTGGAACATGTAGTTCAGGCCCTGGTGAGCCTCGCCCACCAGGTAGCCGACGGCGCCGTCCCGCTCGCCGAAGCTGAGCACGGTGGAGGTGGTGTTGCGGTGGCCCATCTTGTGCAGCAGCCCGGCCAGCGCCACGTCGTTGCGCGGGCCGAGGCTGCCGTCGGGGTTGACCAGCCACTTGGGTACCAGGAACAGCGAGATGCCTTTGGTGCCGGCCGGGGCGCCTTCGATACGCGCCAGCACCATGTGGACGATGTTCTCGGTGAGCTCATGATCGCCGCCGGAAATGAACATCTTCTGCCCGAACACACGGTAGCTGCCGTCTGCTGTCGGGCGCGCGCTGGTGCGCAGGTCACCCAGCGCCGAACCCTGGCCAGCCTCGGTGAGGGCCATGGTGCCGCTGAAGCGTCCGGCCAGCATCGCTGGCAAGAAGCGCTCGCGCAGGTCGGCGCCGGCAAAGCTCTTGATCAGGTTGGCGGCACCGATGCTCAGGAACGGGTAGGCGGTGGTGGCGACGTTGGCGGCATTGAAGTAGGCCATGCAGGCGCGCAGCACCACTTCCGGCAGTTGCAGCCCGCCGTCGGCGAAATCATGCTGGGCAGCAAGGAAGCCGGCCTCGGCAAAGGCATTCCAGGCGGCCCGGGTTTCAGGGATCAGCTCGACCTTGTGGCCGTCGAAACGCGGCTCGTTGGCGTCACCCTTGTGGTTGTGCCCGGCAAAGTACTGCAGCGCCAGTTGCCGGGCCGTGGCCAGCGTGGCGTCGAACACCGCGCGGTCGTGCTCGGCATAGCGTGCACGCTGCAGCAGCGACTCGGTATCGAGCATCTCGTAGAGCTGAAAGCAGAGTTCGCGTTCGTTGAGTAGCCGGTCGGTCATAGTGTCCTCGTCGGGGTTGGGAACTGCATGAGCGACAGTGAACCGGACCCCGGCCATGCCACGCCCCCCCATGTGGAGTGGGGCCCGCGGGAGCAGGGTCGGCCGTGAGCGAAGCCGCTGCAGCCCCCCCTTTTCACGGGGGGGCACATCCCCCACCGGGCCGCAGAATGATGCTATATCCAACCCAATGCTCAATGGAGATCGCTATGCAGACGAAACAGGGGCCACTGGCCGGCCTGAAGGTGGTTGAGATCGCAGGCCTGGGGCCAGGTCCGTTCTGTGGCATGTTGCTCGCCGACCTGGGTGCCGATGTGGTGCTGGTGGAGCGTGGCGAGCAGGCCGGCGACGAAATCGACATGGGCACCGGTGCGATCTACAAGCGCGGCAAGCGCTCGGTCGGCGTCGACCTGAAAAGCGCCGAAGGGGTGCAGACCGTGCTGCAACTGGTGGAAGGCGCCGATGCCCTGATCGAAGGCATGCGTCCCGGGGTCATGGAGCGCCTGGGCCTGGGCCCGGAGGTGTGCCTGGCGCGCAACCCGCGCCTGGTCTACGGGCGCATGACTGGCTGGGGCCAGGATGGCCCGCTGGCCCAGGCGGCCGGCCATGACATGAACTACATCGCCCTGGCGGGCGCGCTGTGGTACGCCGGCCAGCCTGGCGAGGCGCCGATCGCGCCGCCCAGCCTGGTCGGTGACGTCGGCGGCGGGGCGCTGTACCTGGCCATCGGCCTGCTGGCCGGGGTGATGAATGCACGGGCCAGCGGCCTGGGCCAGGTGGTCGACGCGGCGATCGTCGATGGCTGCGCGCACATGCAGAACCTGCTGCTCAGCGCCAAGGCCGGTGGCCACTTGTTCAACGAGCGCGGCCGCAGCGGCCTGGATGGCCCGCACTGGTACAACACCTACCGCTGTGCCGACGGCAAGTATGTGTCGGTGGGGTCGCTGGAGCCGCGCTTCTACGCCTTGCTGCGCGAGAAGATCGGCCTGGGCGACGATCCCGAGACCGCCAACGGCTATAACCCCCGGACCTGGCCGCAACTGCGCGAGAAGTTCGCGACGATCTTCGCCCAGCGCAGCTGCGCACAGTGGTGCGAGCTGCTCGAAGGCACCGATGCCTGTTTTGCCCCGGTGCTGAACCTGGATGAAGCCGCCGAGCATCCGCACCTCAAGGCCCGCCAGGTGTTCGCCCGCGACAACGGCATGCTCCAGGCCAACCCGGCACCGCGCTTTTCGGCAACGCCGGACTTGCGCCCGGGGCGGATCCCGACACGCGGCGAACACACCGACGAGGTGCTGCGCGACTGGATCAAGGCCTGAACCGCAGGCGCCAGATGTTTTGCCGTCAGCCGGTGCGAGAATCTTCGTTGTAGGGTATATGTACAGGCGGCATCGAAGATGTCGCAGGCAAGGTGGAAAAAAAACGCCGGTAAGCTGAACAAGGGAGCGGGAGGCGGGTCGCCCGGGCGGCCGCCTCCTTGCTCTGTACCCTTAAAACAATATGGCTGGTGTGACTCGCCGTGAGTCGGACACCTTCGCACAGGTGAGTGACCCAGCCGCAGATCCGGTCAGAACATGCATTCCGACAAGCTGCTGGTATCGACCAAATTCGCGCCGCCTCGTATTGGCACGCAATCCATTCCCCGCAACAGGCTGCTTGAGGAGCTGCAAGGCATGAGCCATTGCAGTGTCGGCCTGGTGATCGGCAGTGCCGGCTTCGGCAAGACCACATTGTTGGTGCAGTGGCGGGAAATCATGATGAAAGCCGGGGCCGACGTGGTCTGGCTGGCGCTGAGCGCCGACGACAAGAACCTCTCGACCTTCTATGCCTACCTGATGGGCGCTTTGCAGCGCCTGGGCGTGATCGTCGACAGCGAGATTCCCCTGGGCGCGGCGAGCGGCGATTCGATCGACGAGGTGGTCGCGGCGATTGTCGATGGCGCCTCGGGCGTCAACCGCGAGCTGTTCCTGATTATCGATGACTACCATTACGTCGCCGACCCGCGCTCGCACCGCTTGATGCAGAAGCTGCTCGACCACAGCCCGGCGAACCTGCACTTTGTTATCGCCGCGCGGGTGCAGCCGCCGCTGAGCCTCAGCCGCCTGCGCCTGATGGGCATGGTCAAGGAGGTCGATTGCGCCAACCTGCCGTTCGATCTGGCCGAGTCGCGCACCTTCCTCGAGCAGAACCTCGCGGGGCTCAAGCTCACCGCCGAGGAATTTCACCTGATCTACGGGCTGACCAGTGGCTGGCCGGCCAGCCTGCAACTGATCGTCATCCTCCTGCGCAGCAACCCGCGCTCCCGCGAACGCCTGCAGGACCTGGGCTGGCGCTCCGACGACATGCAGGCGTACCTGGCCGAAGACGTCATGGCCCACCTGCCGGGCGAACAGGCCGATTTCATGGAGCGAGTGAGTGTCTGCCGGCGCTTCAACGCGGCGCTGGCCGGCGCCGTCACCGGCAGTGACAAGGCTGGCGAGTTGCTGCAGCGGCTGGAGGAAGAAAACCTGCTGATCTTTCGCGTCGAGGCCGAGGACCGCCAGCCGTGGTATCGCTTTCATCCCTTGTTCGGCGAATTCCTGACCACCCGCCTGATGCGTCGCGAAGCCGCGATGGTCGCCGAGCTGCACCGGCGCGCGGCACATTGGTTTGCCGAGCGCCAACTGCTGGCCGAGGCGGTGCGTCATGCGACCCTGGGCGGTGACCTTGAGTTCGCCGCCCAGCTGATCGGTCGATCCGCCCCCACCACCTGGGCCTTGAACCACCTCAGCCCATTGTTGCGTCTGCTCGACCGGCTGCCCCAGGAGACGCTGTTCTCGCACCCGCGGCTGTTTTTCCTCGGCTGCCTTGCCTACGCGCTGACGGCGCGCCCGGCCAAGGCTGAAGCCTGGCTGGAGCAGTTCCAGCAAAGCGGTGCGGCGCAGCACGTTGACGTCGCATTCCGCCTGCCGATCGTGCAGGCCGCGATCGAGATACAGCATGACCGCACCGAGCCGATCATCGGCTTGCTGCAGGGGCGCAAGCCTTTGTCCGACGACTATTCGGTGATGCGCTACGGCCCATCGGCGTTGCTCGCCATTGCCTATGCGGCCGCCGGCCGGCACGCCGACGCTGTGCGTTGCCTGGATGACAGCCCGATCCCCGAGCAGGATCGCGACGACGAAATGGCCCTGGTGGTGGAGGGCTCGCGGACCCTTTGCTTGCTGCTCGAGGGCCGGGTACGCGACGCCGAACGCAGTGGTTCGGTGCAGCACGCGCGGGCAGTGGCGGTGCATGGCCACCGTTCGGTGAGCGCCTATTCCAGTGCGTCGAGCCTGGCCGATGCCTTTTACGAGCTCGACCGCATCGATGAGGCGCGGGAGGTGCTGGCCAATCGTATCGGCCTGATGCAGTGGGCGATGCCGGAAACCATGATCCGCGCCACCATCAGCCGGGCGCGGCTCGACCTGCTGCAGGAGTCGCCTGGCGCGGCAACGGCCTTCCTGCAGCGTCAGGAGCGCCATTTCCGCACCATGGAGCAGGATCGCGGGGTGGTTCACTGCCTGGCCGAGGAACTGCGCATAGCCCTGCTCGAAAGCGACCGCGCAACCGCCACCGACCGCCTGGCGAAACTCGAAGTGCTGGGCACCAAGCACCAGGCCTCGCTGGGCTTCCAGGCGGAGATCCCGGCAGTGGTGGGTATCGCCCGGGCACGCCTGCTGCTGGCCAGCAACTATCCCGACAAAGCCTTGCAGGCGCTGGCCGAGGTGCGGGCCTATACCCAGCAGTATTCGCGCGGCCAGATGGACGTCGCCGCACTGCTGTTGATGGCTATTGCCCATGCCGACTTGCGTCAGCACGAGCAGGAGAAGGCCTTGTTGCTGCAAGCCGTGCACCAGGGCTGCGCGCTGGGCCTGGTGCGAACCTTCCTCGACCTGGGGCCGGCGCTGGGCAAGCAGCTGGGCCGGTTGAACGACAAGCTGGGGGAGGAGGGCGAGGTTGCCGGCTACCTGGCCGAACTGTTGGCGCGCTTCAATCACAACCAGTCGAGCAACCTGGAGGGCGAGGCTGGCGGGGGCTCGGCGCAATCGCTGTTGACGCCCAGGGAGCTGGCGGTGCTGCAACTGATCAGCCAGGCAATGTCCAACAAACGGGTGGCCCTGACCCTGAACATTTCACTGGAAACGGTGAAATGGAACCTGAAGAACATCTACGTCAAATTGGGCGTCTCCAGCCGCTACGACGCCGTCTCCTGGGCCCGCAATCAGGGCCTGATCGAATAACCCTGGCCATCGCGGGGCAAGCCCGCTCCTACCTGTGGAGCGGGCTTGCCCCGCGATGATTCAGTGTTGCCTGAATTGCGACCGCTTCGCGGCCGATCGCTGGCAAGTCCAGCTCCCACAGATTCAGCGCAGCGAATTGTGCTTTTGACTGCGTCGCCGCTGCCGTCACGCTTTCCCAACGAACAATCCCAGTCATTGCGTGAAAACAGCCGCTTTTTCGTCGTGCCTGCCGGTGGTGTGCTCATCCCTCTTGCACCGTCTGCGCGATCAGTTCCGACTCACGCATGAGAATCGCCGCTTCTAACTCGGGGGAACGCTTGGCCCACTGCTCGGGCGGCAGTGGTTTGGACCATTCGATGATGTCGGGGTAGGTCAGGTCGGGTGGCGGGTATAGTTTCTTCCGTTGTAGATAGGTGGCGAGAGGTGCATTGAAAATAAATACGCCAATCACACCCTCCCACAGCAGTGTTAAAAACCAGCCGCGCTCTTTTGCTTTATCGTTCATGTAATCGACGTAGTAACGCAGACTCCCACCTGAATTGAGTGCGGCGGCTTCTGGAGCAGCCTCAGGCCCATTTCCATATAACTGCGCATGCACTCCCACAAGGCCATGGCCGTCCTACCGCCGCCACAGTTAAAGCCCATCGAAAAATGTTTGCTTTCCTCCTTGGCTTGCGGATCAGGGTTCTCAAAACCGATGATCAACAGTCCCATCGTGGTTCTACCCTCCTGGCTCACCGACGAGTGCTGCGTCGCCGCTGCCGTCACGCTTTCCCAGGGGACGATCCAATACGTGCCATCCGCTTGCGGGACGCATACCTCGCGGCGCTGTCGATTGAAGCGCACTGGCAAGGGCACCTCTCGGAACAGGCCTTGGATTATGAATAGAGTAGGGACCCCCACGATGATTAATCCCCCCCACCATACTATTGGGTCAGGAGTGTAATAACTCATAAGCGCAAACAGAATTGCCATCGGCCATAAGCCCATCACTGCCGAGCCGATACTGTAGTTGCCGATATCAAGAAACACCTCGTTCTTGCGCCAGATGGTGTTGAGCACATCACAAGGTTTTGCCCCGGTGGGAATGGGTAAAGGCGCCAGGTAGTCATTGCGTGAAAACAGCCGCTTTTTCGTCGTGCCTGCCGGTGGTGTGCTCATCCCTCTTGCACCGTCTGCGCGATCAGTTCCGACTCACGCATGAGAATCGCTGCCTCTAACTCGGGGGAACGCTTGGCCCACTGCTCGGGCGGCAGTGGTTTGGACCATTCGATAATGTCGGGGTAGGTCAGGTCGGGTGGCGGGTATAGTTTCTTCCGTTGTAGATAGGTGGCGAGAGGCGCATTGAAAATAAATACGCCAATCAAAACTTCCCACAGCAGTGTTAAAAACCAGCCGCGCTCTTTTGCTTTATCGTTCATGTAATCGACGTAGTAACGCAGACTCCCACCTGAATTAAGTGCGGCAGCTTCTGGAGCAGCCTCAGGCCCAATTTCCATATAACTGCGCATGCACTCCCACAACGCCATGGCCGTCCTACCGCCGCCACAGTTAAAGCCCATCGAAAAATGTTTGCTTTCCTCCTTGGCTTGCGGATCAGGGTTCTCAAAACCGATGATCAACAGCCCCATCGTGGTTCTACCCGCCTGGCTCACCGACGAGTGCTGCGTCGCCGCTGCCGTCACGCTTTCCCAGGGGACGATCCAATACGTGCCATCCGCTTGCGGGACGCATACCTCGCGGCGCTGTCGATTGAAGCGCACTGGCAAGGGCACCTCTCGAAACAGGCCTTGGATTAAAAGCAAGATAGGAAGAAACATAATAACTGCGCCAAAGATTAAAATATCTTGGCTGAAGTCAGAGTTTAAGTTTCGGGTAAAGTAAGACATGGCTAATACCACCATTATTCCGACCCAAATCACCATCACCGCCGAGCCGATACTGTAGTTGCCGATATCAAGAAACACCTCGTTCTTGCGCCAGATGGTGTTGAGCACGTCACAAGGTTTTGCCCCGGTGGGAATGGGCAAAGGCGCCAGGTAGTCATTGCGTGAAAACAGCCGCTTTTTCGTCGTGCCTGCCGGTGGTGTGCTCATCCCTCTTGTACCGTCTGCGCGATCAGTTCCGACTCACGCATGAGAGTCGCCGCTTCTAACTCGGGCGACCGTTTGGCCCACTGCTCGGGCGGCAATGGTTTGGACCATTCGATAATGTCGGGGTAGGTCAGGTCGGGGGCGGATTCAACTTCCAACGTTCAAGCACATCTATTAGCAGTGTGTTGAAAATGAAAATTCCGCAGAAGCCTTCCCACAAAGCAGTTACCACCCAACCTCTCAATTTCGCGCCCTTGATGAGGTCGTCCAGGTAGGTAGCCCAGATCCCTTTCGATCTGTCAAAACGAGCAGTCGCGTCCTCAACAGCCTCAGGCCCAATTTCCATATAACTGCGCATGCACTCCCACAACGCCATGGCCGTCCTACCGCCGCCACAGTTAAAGCCCATCCAATAATGCTTGGTTTCCTCCTTGGCTTGCGGATCAGGGTTCTCAAAACCGATGATCAACAGTCCCATCGTGGTTCTACCCGCCTGGCTCACCGACGAGTGCTGCGTCGCCAGTGCCGTCACGCTTTCCCAGGGGACGATCCAATACGTGCCATCCGCTTGCGGGACGCATACCTCGCGGCGCTGTCGATTGAAGCGCACTGGCAAGGGCACCTCTCGGAACAGGCCCTGAATTAAGGAGAAGATAGGGATGCCCATAATACAAGCCCCCAAAATCAGCGCATCAGGATCATTGAAGATGTAGGCCAACCCCAAGAACAACATCACCCCTAGCCAAATCACCATCACCGCCGAGCCGATACTGTAGTTGCCGATATCAAGAAACACCTCGTTCTTGCGCCAGATGGTGTTGAGCACGTCACAAGGTTTCGCCCCGGTGGGGATGGGCAAGGGCGCCAGGTAGTCATTGCGTGAAAACAGCCGCTTTTTCGTCGTGCCTGCCGGTGGTGTGCTCATCCCTCTTGCACCGTCTGCGCGATCAGTTCCGACTCACGCATGAGGATCGCTGCCTCTAACTCAGGGGAACGCTTGGCCCACTGCTCGGGCGGCAGTGGTTTGGACCATTCGATAATGTCGGGGTAGGTCAGGTCGGGGGGCGGGTATAGTTTCTTCCGTTGTAGATAGGTGGCGAGAGGCGCATTGAAAATAAATACGCCAATCACAACTTCCCACAGCAGTGTTAAAAACCAGCCGCGCTCTTTTGCTTTATCGTTCATGTAATCGACGTAGTAACGCAGACTCCCACCTGAATTAAGTGCGGCAGCTTCTGGAGCAGCCTCAGGCCCAATTTCCATATAACTGCGCATGCACTCCCACAACGCCATGGCCGTCCTACCGCCGCCACAGTTAAAGCCCATCCAATAATGCTTGGTTTCCTCCTTGGCTTGCGGATCAGGGTTCTCAAAACCGATGATCAACAGTCCCATCGTGGTTCTACCCGCCTGGCTCACCGACGAGTGCTGCGTCGCCAGTGCCGTCACGCTTTCCCAGGGGACGATCCAATACGTGCCATCCGCTTGCGGGACGCATACCTCGCGGCGCTGTCGATTGAAGCGCACTGGCAAGGGCACCTCTCGGAACAGGCCCTGAATTAAGGAGAAGATAGGGATGCCCATAATACAAGCCCCCAAAATCAGCGCATCAGGATCATTGAAGATGTAGGCCAACCCCAAGAACAACATCACCCCTAGCCAAATCACCATCACCGCCGAGCCGATACTGTAGTTGCCGATATCAAGAAACACCTCGTTCTTGCGCCAGATGGTGTTGAGCACGTCACAAGGTTTCGCCCCGGTGGGAATGGGCAAGGGCGCGAGGTAGTCATTGCGTGAAAACAGCCGCTTTTTCGTCGTGCCTGCCGGTGGTGTGCTCATGCTTGGCCCTTGGGTTGCAGGTAAATAGCGCCGGGATTTTTTTCTCCAAGTGGGTAACTCCGCACACGATCCAGTTCCGGCGTAGGGTCGTTCCGCAAGGCAATCACGCCCGCATCGTGAGTCAAGGTGAAGGCAATACCTCGCTCACCGCCGATAAAGTCGCGGGCGCCCAACATTGCGATCAGCGGGTTGCGATACCGCAAACGCAGGGAGACTGTGCGCGGTTGCGAGCCAAGGATGCCCGAGGCTGTTTTGAAGGGACCACTCAGACGTAAGCCTTGGCCCTCTTTGGCCGGTATCCAGCAACAGGTGCTGCTGGACAGCCAGTGCGGGGCCATGTCTCGCCAAGGGTGAGGCTGCTGGAAGTTATCGTTCGGGCTATTCTTGATCAAATCGCGAAAGCCCTGAGTATCCAATGGGTCACCGATCAGGCTCAGTTCCAGGTAGGCAGTGCCAGGCTCCGCCCCTGGCAAGTCGATGCTCAGGGAGTTGATGGAACTTTCCGAGGCGAGCCCGGAAGGACCACTGCCACTGCCCGTCACCGATCTGCTCTCCATGCTGACGCGCGGCATGTAGAGCAGACCGTACAGTTGGTTGAGCTCATCCTGCTGCGCCTGGGCCGTCATGGGCTCCAGATTGCTCGCCCGCGCTTTTGACCAGCAGCAGGAGTTAAGGAAGTTTTGCAGTGGCGTTTGCTGGAAAAACCAGGTGATCAGGTACAACACGCCCAGCACGGCAATGACCCAGTTCAGCGGGCCCATCCACAGCAAGTAGCGCATGTTCGCCGCTTCGACTGTCGCTACGCCCGCCAAGGCTCTCGCTGTTTCTCTGAAGCCCAATATCGCTTGGGCGCCGTAAGCGGTTACTTGACCCGCAACCACGGTCTGACGCATCTCGAGCCATGGGTCGATATGTGTTTGCACGTTTTCCAGTTGTATTTGAAGAGAATTCAATTCTTTGAAAGCGGCATAGGCCGAGAGTCCACCAATCACCGCACCAAACAGGGTGAGGGTTGGGGCTGCTGATCCAAGAAAATGAAATCTATCTTTCGCCAGACCCACCCGCACCTGGCTATCAATCACTGCCACCAACGCAGCGGCTGCATACAACGAAGCGGAAGCCGTATCGTTCACACGCTGACGGTCCATGCCCTCCAATGCCCCAGCCTGACTCAGGTAGTTATTCGCGTTGAGCGTGTTCAGCAGCAAGGCTGCCAGGGGGACGACTCCACCGCTATTGACCACAAAGGGGGAGTTCTTGATGCCTGCCACGCGTCCGGCACCGATGGCCTCCCCGGTATTGCGGGCCCATTGAGCCAGCCCTTCGGCTTTTTGCCCCAACAGCGTCCAAACCTGGCGCCCACCTTCGGTGACGGCCTGCAAACGCGTGTCGCTGCCCAGTCGAGCGGCAATGAAAACGCCGAGCCAGGCACCGCTGAAGGTTCTATCGGCTTGGAGCAGTAGCAACGAAGCCGCCAGACGGTTGACCAACACGCTCCATGCACTCTGGGCGTCTCGGGCCATGGACGCGATGTCATTCAGAATCGGTGCCGTCAGAGGCGCCAGCACATGATGGGTGGCGGAAATGTTGTCGGCGGCCAGCGCTGCCATCAGTTCATTCAAGCGCGTGGTGGTGCTGACTGCGGTACCCAGCGAAGGCGTCCAGGCATGGAACAGGTGGGTCAGTGCTCCGCCATCGGCGCTTCGCACGTGGTCGGCGTATTGTTCGGCGCCCTGGGCCCGAATGCATTGGGCGGTCAGGCAACCGGTGGCCAGTTCGGTCAACCAGCGCCGGGTGTCCAGGTCGTGGTAATCGACAAACCAGGTGCCGTTGTTGGAGCGCTTGAGGTACAAGCGCCGGTCGGCGAACAAGGCTCGATGGCGTTGTTCGACCTGCTCGAAATGCGCGGGGGCGGTGGTATCGAGCCAGGTGTTCATCGCCTCCAGGTTGATGTATTGACTGACCTTGGCACTGAACAACTTGTCGTCGAGATTGGCTTGCTTTTCGGCGCGGTACTCGCGTACCACGAACTCCGCTTCACTGTACAAATCGTCCGGAATAAAGGCCCGCACCGGTGCGACGATGGCGGCGATCCGCGCATCGCGGGCGCGCGCTTGCGCCGCGCCAGGTTGGCCGCCGTAACGACGGGCCTGAGTTTCCGCCTTGAGTTGTTCGTCCAGCCGATGCTGGGCATCGAGCATCACCTTGCCCTGCTCAGGCGTGAGGCTGATGTCGCGATCCTTGTAACGGTAGTTCAAGGTACCCGCCAGTTCGGCCCCGTCTTCGCTGATCAGGCTGCGCACAAAGCCGCCGATACTCAGGCGCAGGTTGTTCTCGCCGACCCATTGTTCGTGGCGCGTTTCCAGCCATTCTTGCTCATGGTTGATATCGCGCAGCACCCCCAGGTCATCATCCAGGCAAGCAAAGACCGGGTACAACCCCTTCGCCTGGGCTTTGGCGGTTTCCAGCCAATCCTGAGTGCTCTGGCCTTCCCAGCGCACGGCGCTCCATTCGCCCGGAGGTTCGTCGCTGGCGGTGGGGTGCTGGGCGATGACCTTCTCGCGCTCACGCATGCGGTGCATCGCATCGGTATAGGCGTTGATATTGGTTGTTGTGGGGTCGTTCATCACCGCTGCGCCCAGCGCGGTCGTCTCGTCATTGCCGCGTTGTTTATCGGCCTTCATCGACCGGGCGTAGATCGCCGGGACAAGTTCGGCCATGACCTGATCGGCGTTGGCCAGCGGCGGGCAATGAGGCGCCTGCAACTCGTTGGCCACCGTGCGCAAGGCCACGTGGCGCATGCGCGCGCTGCGCTGGGCACTGCTGTCGTTCAACGACTTACAGTGCTGCGGGTTAAGGGGATACTCGCTGTAGAGCATCCAGGCGTCGTGGTTTTTTTTCAGGGCCAGCCCCGCCAGGGTACCCTCCAGCACAACGGTGGAATCGGCCTCCAGCGCTTGCTCGCTGAGCAAACCATTCGGGGCGATGGCATAACGCTTGAGAGGGCCTTGGTCCTGCCACAGGTAAAGAAACCCTTCCCGCAGGCGGCGCGCCGCCACGGGATGGCTCTGGATGGCCACACCGGGAGCGCAGCAGGGATGGGCGGCTTTCTCTTCTGCCAGTGCATAGCGCACCGGGACTACGAACACTTCAGGCTGACTGGCCGGGCATGGCGTCATGTGACTGTTGATGTCTTCGTGTGGCATCGCCTTGGCGGCTCGGTCAGCCCGAGCCAGTCGATCGACCATTTCCAGTTTCTCTGCACTCATGCAATGAACTCTCTTTCAGTGAGCTGCTGACGCTGGAGCTCGGTAGTTAGTTATCCAGGCACTGCGCCGGAATAACCCCGTTTGTTGTCAAAGATCTCTTCAAGGTTCATGCCGTTTTTTACAAAGTCCTTGTATAACAATGAGATAAGTCGAATAAGCGCATAAAATGACTGAATTTGAGCTCGCAACCCTCGAAAAAGTGCGCAAGAAGTTGCGCAGTACTGCGCAACTTCTTGCGCACTCGCCGGCATCGCACGGTTTATATGCGCTGTAGCAATCAATCCACAGGGTTATTCACAATTCACTGCGCAACTTCTTGCGCAGTTGAGCTGATGTGAACGATTTACAGGGGCGCTTTAAAAGGAAGCCATACACTTTGCCAATGTAAAGGTGCCGCAAACCCGCTCCTACCTACCCCTTGCCAACCACTCATCCCCCCCCACCCGAGGGGGACGCGGCCATTTCGTTGCCCCTATCGTGGACTTATTCAAGACCGGCACAAGCGGTCAGAAGAACCCGCATAGAGGAGAGGGCAATGATTCCACGCACCCTGTTTGATCAAGAGCACGAGGCGTTTCGAAATACCGTTCGGCGATTTTTGCTGGAAGAGTGCATGCCGCACCGCGAGCAATGGGAACACGACCATCTGGTACCTCGTGCGATCTGGCAGCGTGCCGGTGAACTGGGCCTGCTCAATGCCACCACCCCGGAGGCCTACGGCGGCCTGGGCCTGGACCGGCTGTTCTCGATGATCACCAACGAAGAAATCTACCGCGCCGGCCTTTCCTCGGGCCTGATCGGCTTTGGCGTGCATGACATCGTCGCCGGTTACCTGAACAACTTCGGCAGTGAAGAGCAGAAGGCCCAGTGGCTGCCGAAGATGGCCGCCGGGCTGGCCATCGGTGCGGTGGCAATGACCGAGCCGGATACCGGCTCCGACCTGCAGGCGGTCAAGACGCGCGCCGTGCTCGACGGTGACGAGTACGTGATCAACGGCTCCAAGACCTTCATCTCCAACGGCAGCCACTGCGATTTCGCTGTGGTGGTGTGCAAGACCGGCAACAGCGGCAAGGGCTCGCAGGATATCTCGCTGATCCTGGTCGAGGCCGGTCGTGCCGGTTTCAGCAAGTCCAAGCCATTGCGCAAGGTCGGCCTGCACGCCCAGGACACCACCATGCTGTTTTTCGAGAACGTGCGCGTACCCAAGTCCAACGTGCTCGGCGGCGAAACAGGCCAGGGCTTCAAGCAGCTGATGAAAGAGCTGCCCTGGGAGCGCCTGAGCATCGCCATCAGCAGCATCGCCGGCTCCGAAGCCGTGCTGGCCAGCACCCTGGACTACACCCGTGGGCGCAACGTGTTCGGCAAGCCGATCTTCGAGTTCCAGAACACCCGCTTCAAGCTCGCCGAATACAAGGTCGAAGTCGCCGTAGGGCGCAACTACGTCGACCTGTGCATGGGCCTGTGCCTTGAAGACAAGCTGACCCCCGAGGCCGCCGCGGCCGCCAAGATGTGGTGCTCGAACCTCTATTCCAAAGTGGTCGACGAATGCCTGCAGCTGCATGGTGGCAACGGCTACATGCTCGAGTACCCGGTGGCCAGCCACTACCTCGATAGTCGCGTCCTGCGTATTGCCGGTGGCGCCAACGAAATCATGAAAGAGCTGGTCGGGCGCACGCTCTGACCCCGGCCGCAGCGAGGAAATCATCATGGAATACCTGATCCCCCGTACCCTGTTCAGCGCAGAGCACGAAGACTATCGTCGCCTGGCCCGACGCTTCCTGGCCGACGAAGTGCTGCCGTTCCACGCCCAATGGGAAAAGGAAAAGCGCGTACCCCGCGAGGTCTGGCGTCGAGCCGGTGAGCTGGGCCTGTTGTTGCCGTGCATCCCCGAGGAGTACGGCGGCTACGGCGCCGACCGCCTGTACGCAATGATCGTCGGCGAAGAGAACTCCGGTTCCGGCGCCTCCGGGTTGGCTATCGGCTTTGGCGTGCATTCGCTGGTGGCCGGCTACATCCTCAACTACGGCAGCGAAAGCCAGAAGCAGACCTGGTTGCCGAAGATGGTCAGCGGCGAGGCGATCGGGTCGATCGCCATGACCGAACCCAACACCGGTTCCGACCTGCAGGGTGTCAAGACCCGTGCCGTGCGTGACGGCGACGAGTATGTGATCAACGGCTCGAAGACCTTCATTTCCAACGGTGTGCAGTCCGATTTCGCCGTGGTGGTGTGCAAGACCGGCACCACCGGTACGGCCAAGGACGTCTCGCTGATCATCGTCGAAAGCGGACGCCCCGGCTACGCCAAGTCGCAGCCGCTGGAGAAGGTCGGCCTGCATGCCCAGGACACCTGCATGCTGTTCTTCGAAGACGTGCGCGTGCCGTGCAGCAACCTGCTCGGCGCAGAAGAGGGCCAGGGCTTCGGCCAATTGATGCGCGACCTGGCCTGGGAGCGCATCACCGGCGCCATCGGCTTCCAGGCCCAGGCCGAAGCCGCGCTGCGCCACACCATCGAGTACACCAAGGGCCGCACCGCCTTCGGCAAGGCCATCATCGATTTCCAGAACTCGCGCTTCAAGCTCGCCGAGCTCAAGAGCGAGATCCAGATCGGTCGCTCCTGGGTCGACAGCTGCATGGCCCTGGCCCTGCGCAACGAACTGAGCCCCGAAGCGGCCGCCGCCGCCAAGCACTGGACCGCCGAGCTGAGCCTGCGGGTGGTCGAGGAATGCCTGCAACTGCACGGCGGCAACGGCTACATGACCGAATACCCGATTGCCCGCTTGTACCTGGATACCCGCGGCAACCGTATCTGGGGTGGCAGCCGCGAAATCATGAAGGAAATCATCGCTCGCACCCTGTAAGGGCGGCTTGGCTGCGTTCGCCCGGGGGGGCGCTCGATTGCAAGGTCCCTCCAGGTGGCGTGTTTTTCAACCTGTTGTCGCGCTTGCGCGAATGTGTCGCTACCGGCGTCTGGCCATTGGGGCCTGAACGACCGGGTCAATAATAAATCCCCATGGGAGGAGAACACCGTGTCACAACAACTTCGCTTCGACGGTAAAGTCGCCATCGTCACCGGCGCCGGTAACGGCCTGGGTCGTGCCCACGCACTGCTGCTGGGCTCCCGTGGCGCCAAGGTCGTGGTCAACGACCTGGGGGTCAACCTGGAAGGCGTCGGCATGTCATCAGCCGCGGCCGATGCCGTGGTGGCCGAAATCCGCGCCATGGGCGGGGAGGCGGTTGCCGACTACAACTCGGTGGCCGATGCCCAGAACATCGTCAAGACCGCCCTCGATGCCTTCGGCACGGTCGACATCCTGATCAACAACGCCGGTATCCTGCGCGACGTGTCGTTCGCCAAGATGACCGAAGAGCAGTGGGACATCATCCAGGAAATCCACGTCAAGGCGGCCTTCAAGCTGACCCACCTGGTGTGGCCGATCATGCGCGAGAAGAGCTACGGCCGGATCATCATGACCGCCTCGGGCTCCGGCATCCATGGCAACTTCGGCCAGGCCAACTACTCCGCCGCCAAGGGTGCGCTGATAAGCCTGGGCAAGACCCTGGCCTTCGAGGGCGGGCAGAAGAACATCCGCGTCAACACCATCGCCCCGGTTGCCGCCTCGCGACTGGTAGTCGCCAGCGGCATCCTGCCCGAGGAAGTCCAGGCCAAGCTGCAGTCCGAGTACATCGCGCCGCTGGTAGCCTGGCTGTGCCACGAAGACTGCCCGGAAACCGGCGGCCTGTTCGAAGTCGGTGGCGGCTTCCACGCCAAGTACCGCTGGGAGCGTTCCCAGGGGCGCGTCCTGCACGCCGAATCGCTGAGCCCTGAGCTGGTGCGTGAAAACTGGGAACGCATCACCCAGTTCGACGAGCACTCGGTCCACCAGAGCAATGGCGGCGAAGGCTTCCAGGAGCTGTTCGCACGCCTGGAATCGCCGGCCAAGGGCGGCAACCAGTACGTCGATATGGAAGTGGCGGCCAATGCGGTCTCCTACCTGGAAACCGAGTACGACCAGAACGACGCCGCGCTGTACGCCCTGGCGGTAGGCGCCGCCAAGGATCCGCTGGACGAGACCGAACTGCTGTACATCAACGAGTTCAAGGACGAAGAGTTCCGCGTACTGCCGACCATGGCGGTATTGCCGGCGACCCAGGTGTTCCTGCAGGCGATCAAGTCCGGCAAGCCGAGCCTGGAAGGCCTGGAACTGCCGTTCGCCAACGGTCTGCATGGCGAGCAGTACACCGAGATGTACCGTCCGCTGCCGCCGGCTGCCAAGCTCAAGCACACCATGCGCCTGAAGCAGGCGATCGACAAAGGCCGTAGCTCGGTGTCGATCCTGGCGGTGGAAACCACCGACGAGAACGGCGTGCCGCTGTTCTACAACGAAATCACCAGCTTCTACGCCGGTGTTCCAGGCGCAGGCCTGGAGAAGGTGCCGAGCACGCCGCTGCCGGAACTTCCGTCGCGCAACCCCGATGCCGTGATCGCCGAACAGACCGACGTCAACCAGGCCCTGCTGTATCGCCTGTGTGGCGACTGGAACCCGATGCACGTCGATCCGGACTACGCCAAGGCCGCCGGCTACGAGAAGCCTTTCCTGCATGGCCTGTGCACCTTCGGTTACGCCGGTCGCCATGTGATCAAGGCGTTCTGCAACAACGATTCGCGCCTGTTCAAGAGCATCCGCGTACGCTTCGCCTCCATCGTGATGCCTGGCGACACCCTGGAAACCCGCATGTGGCAAGAGTCGCCGACCCGCGTGCTGTTCGAGATGCGTGCCGTAGAGCGTGACGTGGTGGTCCTCAAGGGCGGCGTGGTGGAAATCTTCGACAAGGTGCCGGACATCAAGTCGCTGACCGAAGCCTCGAAGGAAGAACCCAAGACCCTGACCGCCGACGACGTCTTCGGCGTGTACAAGGCTCACCTGCAGGCGCACCCGGAAATTGCCACCGAGTCGCAGATGATCATGCAGTTCGTGGTCAAGAACCGTGACTCCAACTGGGTCCTGGACCTGAAGAACGGCAAGGGTGACCTGTACCAGGGCATCGCCGAGAATGCCGACGTGACCATGACCATCCAGGAAGTGAACATGCCGGAACTGGCCTCGGGCGAGGAGCCCCAGCTGCAGAAGCTGTTCTTTGCCGGCAAGCTCAAGCTGACCGGCGACACCATGGCGTCGAAGAAGCTGGAGGCCTTTGCCAACATCGACCAGAAGCTGTATGCCGCGGCAACCGCCGAGCGCCTCAGCAAGGCCGCCAACCCTGCCTGAGGAACAGCGGATAGGCCACGCTGAGCACGAATGAGCGTTCAGCGTGAGCAGAAACCCTGCCGTCGCCGTCATCGCACGGGGCGGCAGGCCCCTGTTTCAGGAGAACAACCATGAATCGTCGCGTCAATGTGATTGGCGTAGGCCTGACCCCGTTCACCGCGTTCGGTGCCACTAGTCCGTACTACGCGCTGGCCGCGCAGGCGGGTCGCCTGGCCTTGCAAGATGCTGGCATCGAGTTTCGACAGGTCGAGGCGGCCTACGCCGGTTTTGTCTATGGCGATTCGATTTCCGGCCAGCGCGCCATTGCCGAGCTGGGATTGACCGGCATCCCGATTATCAATGTCGCCAACCACTCTGCCAGTGGTTCGACAGCGCTGTACCTGGCGCGCCAGGCCATCGAGCACGGCATCGCCGAGTGCGTGCTGGCCGTCGGCTTCGAACAGGATTTGCCCGAGCACTGCGATCGTCGCTGGCTCGACCTGCAGTCGCCGGTGGCGCGCCATTCGCGGCTGATCCTCGATCGATACCCCGGGGAAACCCAGGTGGCCACGCAACTGTTCGCCAGCGCGGCCAGCGAGTACATGAAACGCTATGGCACCCGTGCCGAAACCCTGGCCATGATCGCGGTGAAGTCCCGCGAGCACGCCGGGCGCAACCCCCAGGCGCTGTTGCGCCAGGCCCTGAGCCTGGAGCAGGTGCTGGCGGCCGAGACCGTCTGCGCACCGCTCACCCGGCCGCAGTGCTGTGTGCCGGCGTGTGGCGCGGCGGCGGTGCTGCTGTGCTCCGATGCCTTCGCGCGCAAGCACGGCATCGACAATCCGGTCTACATTGCCGCGCAAGCGATGGCCACCGACCTGCCCAGCACCTTCAACGAAGGCGCGGCGATCAAGGCGGTGGGCTACGACCAGGCGTTCGCCGCCTCGCGTGCGGTGTACGAGCGCGCCGGTATCGGCCCGGAAGAGGTGGATGTCTGCGAGTTGCACGACTGCACCAGCGCCAGCGAGCTGCTGCTCTACGAAGCGCTGGGTTTCTGCCGCGAAGGTGGCGCCGAGAAGCTGATCGAGGACGGCGACAACACCTATGGCGGCAACTGCGTCATCAACCCCTCGGGCGGACTGCTGTCCAGGGGCCATCCGCTGGGCGCCAGCGGCATGGCCCAGTGCGTGGAGCTGGTCTGGCACTTGCGCGGCAGCGCCGGGGAGCGCCAGGTCAGCGGCGCGCGGATTGCCTTGCAACACAATCAGAGCATTGGCGGTGCCTGTGTCGTGACCATGTATCGTCGCGACCAGGCCCAGGGAGCTGTGTGAAGGACCGGTAAATTACAATAATCAGGCGGGTGTACCGCCTTAAAGATCTGTAGGACCTGCCATGAACAACAAGCATAAATACATGACACTGCTGCACTGGTTTCTACATTGGGAGTCGACCACCCCCGATGCGATCTACCTGACCCAGCCTTGCCCCGATGGCACGGTGGTCGACTACAGCTGGCGCGAAGTCGGTGATCAGGCCCGGCGCATGGCCGCCTACCTGAAATCGCTGGAGCTGCCGCCGCTATCCTCGATCGGCATCCTGGGTAAGAACAGCGCGCACTGGATCATCGCCGACCTGGCGATCTGGATGGCCGGGCACAAGAGCGTGCCGCTGTACGCCACCGCCAGCGCCGACACCGTGTCTTACGTGCTCGACCACGCCGAGGTGCGCCTGTTGTTCGTCGGTCGGCTCGATGGCGACGCCGCCGCCTGGGCTGCCGCCAGCCGCGATATACCGTTCCACCTGCCGGTCATCAGCCTGCCGCTGTCGGCCCGCAGCGAAGGCGAGCAGTGGGCCGATATCACCGCTGCGGTGACGCCGCTGCGCGAAATCGAACTGCCGCAGCCGGACGACCTGGCGACCATCCTCTATACCTCCGGCAGCACCGGCAACCCCAAAGGCGTGATGCACAGCTTCGCGATCATGTGCCGGGCGGCCGAAATCAACGCCATGACCCTGTACAACGGCGGGCGCGGCCCTGGCACCCAGGAGCGCCTGCTGTCCTACCTGCCGCTGGCCCATGGTGCCGAGCGCCAGGGCGTGGAGTCGGCGTCGCTGCGCTTTGGCATGCAGGTGTTTTTCAATGATTGCCTGCAGACCTTTGCCGCGGACCTGCGCCGGGCTCGGCCGACCATGTTCCTCTCGGTGCCGCGCTTGTGGGTCAAGTTCTACCAGGGCATCAACGCGCAGATCGCGCCCGAGGTGCAGGCCGCCGCGTTCGCCGACCCTGAGCAGGCCGCGCTGATGAAACAGAAGATCCTCGGTGCGCTGGGCCTCGACCAGGTGCACACGGCCTTCACCGGCTCGGCGGCCTTGCCGGTGCCGGTGATCAACTGGTACCGCGAGGTTGGGCTTGAACTGCTCGATGGCTACGCCATGTCGGAAAACTTTGCCTGTTCGCACTTCAGCCGCAGCGGCCGGGTGCGCGTGGGGTACGTTGGCGAGTGCCTGCCGGGGGTCGAGTGCCGTATCGCCGCCGATGGTGAGATCCTCGTCAAGAGCCCCGGACAGATGCTCGGCTACTTCAAGCAACCGGAGCTGACCGCCGAGAGCTACACCGCCGACGGTTTCTTCAAGACCGGCGACCGCGGCGATATCGATGAGCTGGGCAGGTTGCGCATTACCGGACGGGTCAAGGAGCTGTTCAAGACCGCCAAGGGCAAGTACGTCGCCCCGGTGCCGATCGAGGCCAGGCTGGGCGGTCATCCGCGGGTTGCCGAGGTCTGTGTGACCGGCATGGGGCTGCGCCAGCCGTTCGCCCTGCTGACCCTCAACGAAGAAACCCGCCAGGCCCTGGCCAACGGCCTGCAGCGCAGCGAACTGGCTGCCGAGCTGCAAGCGTTGCTGGCACAGGTCAACGAGCAGCTCGAAGACCACGAAGTGCTCGACTGCCTGGTAGTCGTCAAGGACCCGTGGACCATCGACGGCGGCCTGCTGACCCCGACCATGAAGATCCGTCGCGACCCGATCGAGACGCGCTACGCCGGCCGCGGCGAAGCCTGGTGCGACAGTGGCCAGCGGGTCATCTTCGAATGAATCTGCCAATAACAATCAAGGAATCGTCATGTCCAAGCATCTGAAAACCTCGAAGCCCCAGGAAGTCAAAGCGCAGATCAACGCCCAGGTGCGCGACACGGTCAGTGCCATCCTCGACAACATCGCCAGCCGCGGTGACGCCGCGGTACGCGAGTACTCGGAGAAGTTCGACAAATGGGCTCCGGCGAGCTTTCGCCTGAGCCAGGACGAAATCGACGCTTGCGTCGCCTCGCTGGCCCCCGAGACCCTGGCCGACATTCGCTTCGCCCAGGAGCAGATCCGCCGGTTTGCGCAGGTCCAGCGCGACTCGATGCATGACGTCGAGGTCGAGACCCTGCCGGGTGTGGTACTGGGTCACAAGAACCTGCCGGTCAACAGCGTCGGTTGCTACATTCCCGGCGGCAAGTACCCGTTGGTGGCCTCGGCGCACATGAGCGTGCTGACCGCCAAGGTGGCCGGGGTCAAGCGGGTGATCGCCGCCGCGCCGCCATTCGACGGCAAGCCCTCGGCGGCCATCGTCGCGGCCATGCACCTGGCCGGCGCCGATGAAATCTACTGCATGGGCGGGGTCCAGGCGATTGCCGCGATGGCCCTGGGCACCGAGCATATCGCCGCGGTGGACATGATCGTCGGCCCGGGCAATGCCTTCGTCGCCGAGGCCAAGCGCCAACTGTTCGGCCGCGTCGGCATCGACCTGCTGGCCGGTCCCACCGAGACCCTGATCATCGCCGACGACAGCTGCGATGCCGAACTGGCGGTGGCCGACCTGCTTGGCCAGGCCGAGCACGGCCCCAACTCGCCGGCGATCCTGCTGACCAACAGCGCGGCCCTGGCCGCGGCCATCCCGGCAGAGATCGAGCGCCAGCTGGCCAAGCTCGAGACCGCGCCCATCGCCCGTGTGGCCTGGGAGGAATACGGCGAGATCATCCTCTGCGAGTCCTATGAAGAGATGGTGGTCGAGGCCGATCGCATCGCTTCCGAGCATGTGCAGGTGATGACCCGCGACCCGGATTACTTCCTGCACAACATGAGCAACTACGGCGCGCTGTTCCTCGGTACCCGTACCAACGTTTCCTATGGCGACAAGGTGATCGGCACCAACCACACCCTGCCCACCAACCGGGCGGCGCGCTACACCGGCGGCCTGTGGGTCGGCAAGTTCATCAAGACCTGTACCTACCAGCGGGTACTGACCGACGAGGCGTCGGTGCTGGTCGGTGAGTATTGCTCGCGCTTGTGCGCCCTGGAAGGCTTCGCCGGGCACAAGGAACAGGCCGACATCCGCGTGCGGCGTTTCTCCGGCAAAGCCGTCAGCGCCTGAACCAGTACCGGGAGTTTCCATGAAACAGTTGCACGACAAAGTAGCGGTCATCACCGGCGCCGCCTCGGGGCTGGGCAAGGCCTTCGCCGAGCACGCGGCCGGGCAGGGGATGAAGCTGGTCCTGGCCGATATCCAGGAGCAGGCCCTGCACACCACGGTGGCGCAGCTGCGCGCCGGCGGCGCCGAGGTGATCGGCCTGCGCACCGATGTCAGCAAGGCCGAGCAGGTGCAGGCCCTGGCCGATGCGGCGCTTGCCGAATTCGGCGGGGTCCACCTGTTGTTCAACAACGCCGGGGTCGGCGCCGGTGGACTGGTGTGGGAGAACAGCGCCCAGGACTGGGAATGGGTGCTGGGCGTCAACCTGCACAGTGTGATCCACGGGGTGCGCATCTTCACCCCGTTGATGCTCGATGCCGCTGCCAGGGACCCGGGCTACCAGGGCCATATCGTCAATACCGCGTCCATGGCCGGGCTGGTCAACGCCCCGGCGATGGGCGTGTACAACGTCACCAAGCATGCCGTGGTGGCACTGAGCGAAACCCTTTACCAGGACCTGAGCCTGGTCAGCGAACAGGTGCATTGCTCGGTGCTGTGTCCGTTCTTCGTGCCGACCGGGTTCAGTGACTCGGACCGCAACCGCCCGGCCGACCTGGCCAACCAGGCGGCGCCGAGCCGTTCGCAGCGGGTCGCCCAGGCCAACAGCCACAAGGCCACCAGCGCTGGCAAGGTCAGCGCCGAGCAGATCGCCAGCCTCACCTTCGAGGCGATTGCCGCGCAGGATTTCTACATCTACTCGCACCCCCAGGCCCTTGGCCTGGTGCGCGAGCGCTTCGACGCCTTGCTCGATGGGCATCGTCCTGGCGATCCGTTCGCCGGCAGAAGCGAGGTCCGCGCGCGGCTGATCGACGACCTGCGTAGTTGAGTGCAACTCCATTTCTTTGAATACAGGTATCGCCATGAGCAAACCCGTAGCCTCGTCACGTGACGAGTTCGGTCATTTCCTGCGCATCCCGACCCGTTGGATGGACAACGATGTGTATGGGCATGTCAACAACGTCAATTACTACAGCTATTTCGACACCGTCGTGAACGAGTACCTGATGCGCGCTGGCGTGCTCGATTACGAGCGCGGCGAAACCATCGGGCTGGTGGTGGAGACGCAGTGCAATTACTTTCAGTCGATTGCCTTTCCTGACGTGATCGATGCCGGCTTGCGGGTGGCGCGCCTGGGGACTTCCAGTGTGCGCTATGAAATTGGTTTGTTTCGCGAGGGTGAGGCGGCAGCGGCTGCCCAGGGGCATTTTGTCCATGTGTATGTGGACCGGCAGTCGCGGCGGCCGCAGCCTTTGTCCGAGGCGTTGCGTGGGGTGCTGGATCCGTTGGTTGTCTAGCGCGATCGGCCGTAGGCCAGGCAACGCCTTTGTCTGTATCTCATGGGCTGGCGAGCATATCCATTTGCCAAGGTGATACTGAGTCACCTTTGATCAAGGTCAAAAGCACAATTCGCTGCGCTCTTGCTGGCCTGCGCGGTACCTGTGGGAGCTGGCTCGCCCGCGATCGGCCGCAAAGCGGTCGCAGTTCAGGCAACACAGCATGTATTGGCTGAACTGGTCATCGCGAGACAAGGCCCGCTCCCACCGAGCTAACTGATCAAGACAGTTGCTCGCACCTGGGTTCACGCGGTGCGCGGTATTTCGTAGACGAGGGTGGGTTGCATCGAGTCGATCTGCCCCAGCGCCTGGGGCGGGCGCCAGGTGTAGAGGGAGAACACCAGCTTTTGCGGGGTCACGTCGATCACCGTGAAGCCGTTCTTCTCCATGGGCGGGAGGGTCTGTTCCATGTCCACCTGTAGCGAAGGGCTGGACTCGATGCTGCGCACCGAGGACGGGAAGGCCAGGTCGCCGGTGCCCAGGGTACCGGTCATCACCACATGCACCGGGTTGGCCAGGGCCAGGTCGGCGGAGCGCTTGATACGGCCGACGGCGCTGGCATGGAAGTCGCCCTGGATGATCACCGGGGCGCGCCGGGTCTGCGCGCCGAGGGCCTGGAGCAGGCGCTGGTGCTGGTCGAACCAGCCCGCTTGCCAGCCGGGCTTGGCAATGTCCAGGGTCAATTTGCCGGTGTCCTTGTCGAGCAGGTCGGGGTACCAGTCGCCCAGTTTGCCCGATGAGTAGCCGAACGGCAGCGAGGGCACATGCATGAAGTGCTCGGTGTCCTGTGCGGCGGTGCGCGCCAACAGCCAGTCTTCCACCCAGCGCGGCAGCACCTTGGCATGGATGCCCTTGTTGTCCAGGTAGCGCCGGCAGTCGTACAGCACTGCCTCCAGCAACGTGCCGTAGCGCAAGGTGCCAAAGCACATGTTGCTGCCTTGCGCCAGGTGGGCCTTGTTGCCGCCGGGCAGCCAGTGGGGTCGATTGCGGTCGGGGAGAAATTCCGGGTAGTACAGCTGCTGGGTCTGTTCGGCGCCCAGGGTGCCGTAGCTGTCCGGGGGCAGGGTAGCGAGTTTGTCGTCGAACTCATCGTTCTCGAACATGTCGTGATCGTCGGTGACGAAGAACGCCGGGGTCGAGCGCAGGGAGGTGCCGTACAGGCCGCTGATCTGGTAGTCGCAGACCCGGGTGAAGATGGCTTCGTTGCGCGGGTGCAGCATCGGCACGCGGATGTCCAGCGGGCCGCCGAACTTCGGCCAGACCATTTCCTGGTACTGCTTGAGCCGGGGCTTGGAGATCGAGGTTTCCAGGTCGTAGTAGATATGGTCGCCGTTGGCGATCACCACGTCGGGCTCGAAGGCCAGGCCGCGGGCAAGCAGCTGCCGGCGTGCCGCCATGTCGAGGAAGATGGTCTTGCCGTTGATGGTCGGCCCGTCGTAGCCCCCGGCACAGGTGTAGGCGAGAATGCGCAGGCGCTTGGGCGTGGCATCGGGGTCGGGAAAGGTCTTCAGCGGCCAGGCATCGCACAGCGGCGCGCCGCTGCGGTCGGTGATCCGCAGTTCATAGGCGGTGGCCGGGCGCAGCGCGGCAACGTCGAAGCGCCAGAAGCGGCCTTGGGGATCGGTCTGCACTCCGGCATGGACCTTACCGTCTACCAGCAGGTAGGGGGCGGCCTGCAGTGGTGCCTGGAAGGACGCCTTGATCAGGAAGCGCTCGTGGTTGGCGGTGGGAATCAGGTGAGTCAACTGCCCCGGGTTCCAGTCGCTGTCGTTCTGCGCGCCGGCCATTGCCGGCCAGCCGAGCATGCCCAACGCGGCGGCGCCGAGGCCGAATTCGAGAATCTCACGGCGGTTTAGCTCGAAGGCCGCCGTGGCGGGTGCATCAGGGGTGGTTTTTTTCATGGTTGGGGTCCTGTGGGGCAAGGCAAATCGAATACTCGCCCTGGGTTGAGCACGCCTTTGGGGTCGAGGCTGTTTTTCAGTCGGCGCATCAGGGCGATCTCCGCCGGAGTGCGCGATACACCGAGCCAGGTTTTCTTTTCCAGGCCGATGCCATGCTCGGCGGAGACTGCGCCGTTGAGTGCCTGCAGCGGAACGTAGACCATCCGGTCAAGCTCGCTGCGCGCGGCGGCGTCCAGGTCCGGCACATGCACGGCGACATGCACGTTGCCATCGCCGAGGTGACCGAAGGCCCACAGCAGCGCGCCCGGCCAGCGGGCCTGCAACCTTGCCTGCAGGGTGTCGATGTAGCGGCCGGTATCGTCCAGGCGCAGGGCGATGTCATAGGCCTGCAGCGGCCCGGCCCGGCGCAGTTGCGCCACATCGTCACGCAGGGCCCACAGCGCCTGGCGCTCGCGGGGGTTCTGGGCCAGTGCGGCATCCACCACCAGCCCTTGCTCCATGGCTTGGCCGAGCAGCTCGGTCAGGCGCTGGGTCGGGTCGCAGGCGCCGGCACGGCTTTCCACCAGCACATACAAGGCATGCTCCTGGGACAGCGGTGGGCGGCTCAGGGCGGGCGGCGTGGTCACGGTGCGGTAGAACGTCGGCCACATCACTTCGAATGCCGACAGGCTCCCGTCCAGCGCCTGGTCGAGGCGGCGCAGCACCGGGCCCACCGCAGCGAAGTCGGGCAGTGCCAGCAGTGCAGTGGCGCATTCGGCAGGGGCTTCGCACAAGCGCAGGACCACCCGGGTGACGACGCCCAGGGTGCCCTCCGAGCCGATGAACAGCTGCTTGAGGTCATAGCCGCTGTTGTTCTTCACCAGTTGGTTCATGGTATCGAGCACGGTGCCGTCGGCCAGCACTACCTCCAGGCCGCGCACGTTGTCGCGCATCATGCCGTAGCGGATCACGCTGTTGCCGCCGGCATTGGTGGCCACCATGCCGCCGAGGGTGGCGCTGCCGCGGGCGCCGAGGTCCACCGGCACCAGCAGGCCGGCAGCCGCGGCGGCGGCCTGGGCTTGTTCGAGGATCACGCCGGCCTCGGCCACCAGTACACGCTGAGTGGCATCCACCGCCTCGATGCGGCGCATGCGCTCCAGCGACAGGATCACTTCGCCGGCACCTGCATCGGCGCCATGCACCAGGCCGGTCAGGCCTCCTTGAGGCACGACCGCGACGCCGGCCCGGTGGCAAGCGGCGAGCACCGCGCTGACTTCGCCCGTCGTGGCCGGACGCACCAGCAGCCTGGCCTGCTGCGCCGTCCCGCCGTGGCGCGTGCGCAACTGCTCGTCGCACAGCAGGCCGTTGCTGCCGACGATGGCGAGCAAGGTGTCGTTCAGGGATTCGAGCATGGAAGGGGGCTCTCCAGGGACTTTGCCGTGTAGCTGTCGCACTCAGACCACCAGTTCGATGAGGAAGGGCCCCGGCTGCCGGTTGGCCATGGCGAACAGCTCGTTGAAGCGCTCCATGGTCTGCGCGCGGTCGGCCGCCACACCCATGCCGGTGGCCAGTTGCACCCAATCCAGGTCCGGGTTGCCGATGTCGAGCATGTCCAGCGCAGTCTTGCCGCTGCTGGCACCGACGCTGGCCAGCTCGAGCTGGAGGATCGCGTACTTGCGGTTGGCCAGGATCACCACGGTGACATCCAGGCGCTCGCGGGCCATCGACCACAGTGCCTGCGGGGTGTACATGCCCGAGCCATCGGCCTGCAGGGCGATCACTCGCCGCTGTGGCGCAGCAATGGCCGCCCCCAGGGCCATCGGCAGCCCGCCACCGATGGCGCCGCCGGTCACCTGCAGCCAGTCATGGGGCGCGGCATTGACGGTTGCGGGGTAGAACGCCTGGCCGAAGGTGACGCTTTCATCGACGACGATCGCCTGCTCCGGCAGCAGTGCGTTCAGGCTCTGGGCCACCGCCTGGGAGCTGATGGCGCCGCTGCCGGGCGCGGGGTTGCCCGCAGCGGCAAGCGAGGGCTGGACAACCGGCGCATCCAGCGCCTCGGCCAGGCGTGCCAGGGCATCGGCCAGGTCTTGCTCGGGGCGGGCCAGTACATGCACCACGGCCTCATCCGGGTAGGGCCGCGAGGATTTGCCCGGATAGGCGAAGAAGGTCGAGGGCACCGGCGTGCCGACCAGGATGATGTTGGCGATACCAGCCAGCTTGGCCCGCGCCGCGTCGCCGAAATACGGCAGGCGCTCGACCGCAAAGCGTCCGCGACCCCGGGCGACCCGGGCGTTGGCGGTGGTCGACAGCAGCCGTGCGTCGGTGGCGGCTTTGATGCCATGGGCGCTGGCCAGGGCGTCGTGTTCCAGCGCGCGGCCGGCCAACAGCAGCAGGGTCGGCTGTCCGCTGCGCAGTACCTGGGCCATCTGCGCAATGACAGTGGGCGAGACCTTGGCGGCGGCTGGCACCGGCAGGGGCGCGGCAACCTGGCCGCCGTTGTCCCAGCACACATCCGACGGCAGGATCAGGCTGGCTACCCCGCCCGGTGCGCTGCTGGCTGCCTGCACCGCCAGCGCGGCGCTGGCACCGACCGCCTGCGCGCAGTCGACAGTGCGCGTCCACACCGAGAGCGGGCGGGCCCAGCCTTCGGTGTCGGCGGTCAGCGGCGCGTCGTAGGGCCGATGGTAGGTGGCCTGGTCGCCGATGATGTTGACCACCGGGGTGTGGGCGCGGTAGGCGTTGTGCAGGTTGGCGAGACCGTTGGCCAGCCCCGGGCCGCAATGCAGCAGGGTGGCCGCGGGTTTGCCGGCGATCCGTGCGTAGCCGTCGGCGGCGCCGGTGACCACGCCTTCGAACAGGCCGAGCACGCAGCGCATGCCGGGCATGCGGTCGAGGGCGGCGACGAAGTGCATCTCACTGGTGCCGGGGTTGGCAAAGCAGGTGTCGACGCCGCAGTCGAGCAGGGTTTGCACCAGGCTTTCGGCACCGTTGCAGGGCGTTTGGCGATCAGTCATGGTCGGCTCCGGAAGGCGATTGTGCGGGGTTCTGGCCGGCCTTGCGGCGCTCGTTGAGGCAGTGCGCGGGTATTCCGATGAGCAAGGCCACGGCGCCCAGCACCAGGGCCAGGGCGATCAGGTCGAAGGCCAGGTAGAGGTTGCCGGTGGCTGTCTTGATGGCGCCGACCAGCGATTGGCTGACCACCCCGGCCAGGTTTCCGAGGCTGCTGATGATGGCGATGCCGCCGGCGGCACCGGCAGCGCTCAGGAAGGCCGGGGGAATGGTCCAGAACAGAGGCACGGCCGACAGCGCCGCAGCGGCGCCCAGGCTCATCAGGGTCACCGACAGCCACAGGTGGCCCTGGACGAAGCCGAGCAGGGCAAAGCAGCCGGCGCTGACCAGCAGAGTACCGGCCAGGTGCCAGCGCCGCTCCATGCGCCGGTCCGAACTGCGCCCCAGCAGGTACATGCCGCACACCGCACCGAAATACGGCAGCGTGGCGATCATGCCGATGGCCCTGAGGTCTTCCAGGCCGAAGCCGCGAATCAGCGTCGGCATCCAGTACGACACGGTGTTCGAGCCGCTGTAGATGCAAAAGTACACCAGCCCCGCGATATACAGCCTGGGGTCGCGCAGGGCGGCACCGAGGTGGCCGTGGCTGGCGGTGCCGGGGTTGCTCAGCTCGGCGGCCAGGCGCTGCTTTTCGTCCTCGCTCAGCCAGGTGGCCTGCGCCGGGCGGTCGGTCAGCCAGAACCAGCCGAACAGGCCCAGGAGGATTGCCGGGGCGCCGGTCAGCACGAACAGCACCTGCCAGTCACGCAGCCCCAGCCAGCCGTGGAACTGGGTCATGATCCAGCCGGCCAGCGGCCCGCAGATGATCCCCGCGCACACCCCGGCCATCATGAAGGCGGCGGTGATGCGCCCGCGCAGCGCGGCCGGGAACCAGTAGGTGAGGTAGAGAATCACGCCGGGGAAGAAGCCGGCCTCGGCCATGCCGAGGAAGAAACGCGCCGCGATCAGTTGGTTGGCGCTGGTGACGAAGGCGGTCGCCACGGTCACCAGCCCCCACAGCACCATGATCCGGGTCAGCGTGGCGCGGGCGCCGACACGTTGCATATAGAGATTGCTGGGCAGCTCGAAGAGGATGTAGCCGAAGTAGAAGATACCGGCACCGATGCCATAGGCTGCGTCACTGAGCACGATGTCTTCGGCCATGCGCAGCTTGGCGAAGGAGATGTTGATGCGGTCGATGGCGTTGATGACGAAGGCCACCAGCAAAAAGGGCATCAGCCGCCAGATCACCTTGCGGTAGATGCTGCGCAGGTCGACGGCCGGACAGGCCGGGGCGAGCGGCACGGTGTGCTCGATTGGAGTCATGGAGGGTTCCTGTTACCGATTGTTATTGTTGTCGGGTTCGGCGAGGGGAGGGCGCTGCGGCGGCGGGCACCGCAGCGCGATGCTTCACTCCAGGCGCACATCCTTGAGCGAGGCCATGTCGATGACGAAGCGGTACTTCACATCGTTGGCCAGCATGCGCTCGAAGGCGTTGTTGATATCGGCGATGGCGATCGTTTCGCAGCTGGGCAGCACCTGGTGCTCGGCACAGAAGTCCAGCAGGTCCTGGGTCGCCTGGATGCCACCGATGATGGAACCGGCCAGGGTGCGATTGTTGCGCATCAGCAGGCCGCCATGGATCGGCTCCAACGGCTCGATGGCGCCGACCAGTACCATCACGCCCTCGCGGCCGAGCAGCATCAGGTACGGGTTGACGTTGTGCCGGGTGGGAATGGTGTCGAGGATGAAGTCGAAGGCGTTGCTGGCCGCCAGCATCGCCTGGCTGTCACTGGATAGCAGCACATGGTCGGCGCCCAGGGCGCGGGCGTCGTCGGCCTTGCCGGGCGAGCTGGTGATCACCGTGACCTCGGCCCCCAGGGCGGCCGCCAGCTTCACCGCCATGTGACCGAGCCCGCCAAGGCCGACCACCGCCACCTTCGAGCCCTTGCCCACGCCGTAGCGGCGCATCGGGTTCCATACCGTGATCCCGGCGCACAGCAGCGGTGCCGCCTGGGCCGGGTCGAGCCCGGCGGGCATGCGCAGGACGAACTGCTCGCGCACCACGATCTGGTCGGCGTAGCCGCCATAGGTAATCTCGCCGCTGTGGCGGTCCTTGCCGTTGTAGGTGGCGGTCGGCCCCTTGGCGCACAGTTGCTCCTGATGCTCGGTGCACGGCGTGCATTGCTGGCAACTGTCGACCAGGCAGCCGACGGCGACCTGGTCGCCTACCTTGAAGCGGCTGACGCTGCTGCCCACTGCCGTGACCTTGCCGACGATCTCATGGCCGGGTATGCAGGGGTACACGGTGTTGTTCCAGTCGTTGTGCACCTGGTGGGCGTCGGAGTGGCAGACGCCGCAGTAGCCGATGGCGATGGCAACGTCGTCGGCGCGCAAGGCGCGGCGTTCGAAGCGCATCGGGGTGAGTGGGGCGCGTGCTTGCACGGCGCCGAATCCTGTGCAGATGGTCATGCTCGATTCCTCGGTTGAAGATGACGGCCGCCCTGACCGGTGCAGGGGCGGCGCAGGCTCAGATTGACGGGCGCAACCACGGCGCCGGGGTGTTCTCGGGCGAGGCGATCTGGTTGGAGATCCATTTGCCCATGCGCCGCAGCGGCTCGATGGAGTCCTGCGGCGCTGCCCATTTCATCACCGCTGCATAACCCAGCGAGACGATGCGTTGCGCGCCATACAGCGGCAGGATGTCCTTGAGCTCATCCTTGACGCTTTCCGGGTAAATGCCGACGGTCTGGGTGTAGGCGTCCACTGCAGCCATCACTTCATCCAGGTGGTCGATCGGTACCAGGTTGGCGGTGCGGTCATCCAGCAGGGTGGCGAACGACACCGGCTCCGGGATCTGCGAGCAGATGATCGCGCCTTCGCCGTCCTTGCCGCCGATCACCTGGTACCACTCGTCGTCCAGACGCAGGGCGTCGACTTCGGCCTTGAGGTTCTGGTCGTAGCGCTTGGGCACGGTGCTGAGGGTGTTGGGCAGGGTCTGCATGGCGTCGTAGACATAGCGGCCGAGGGTGTTCAACTGCGCCAGGCCGGCTTCGTCGGTGCCGCTTTGCACGTAGACCACGCGGGCGCACACGCAGCCCTTCTGGTTCAGCGCACCGATGTCCGCGGCCAGGCGCACGGCGGCTTCGCGCATGCTCGCTTCGCTGTCGAAGGTGCCCTTGCCGAGGATGCTGGCGCTGCGCTTGGGGTCCAGGGAGATCAGTTCCAGGCCCGGCTGGATGTACTGGGTCACATGCTTCATCGAGGCATAGCCGCCCCAGGCGACGATCTTTTCAAGATTCTGCGGCTGGTACAGGCGTTGTTCGAAGGCCTGGTCGCCGCCTTTCCAGTAGGCCACGCTCAGGTGCCGGGTCAACGGATGGTCCGGGGCCATGTCGACCATGGTGCGGGCGATGGCCAGGGCGGTGAACGGGTCGTTGGACGGCGCCTTGATGATCGCGTCGCTGCGCAGGACCATATTGCGGATGATGGTCAACAGCGACAGCGCCGTGGCGTTGCCGGCGACGATGTGCAGGGTGCGGGCGCCGAAGCAGCGGGTTTCCAGCTCGCTGCCGTCGATCAGGCGCTGCTTGACCCAGCCTTCGAGGTATTTGATCCCGACCGTGCTTTCCACCTCTTCGGTGATGGCTTCGCGGCTGAGCATGCGGTGCAGGCCCATGTAGCTGCCCCTGACCATGGTCGGGGTCACCGGTGCGGTGAGGTAGGACAGCTCGCAGGCTTCCTGCAGGTAGGGGTTGCTGGCAAAGTCCAGGCGCTCGCCCAGGGCCTGTGCGTACTCGAGGATGTCCTCGAAGCTGAGCTTGTACAGGTCGGCCAGGCGGGCCGGGTCGCCCAGCGGCAGGCGGTCGAGATACTTGTGCGCATCCGGGGTCAGGAAGGCCAGGTCGCCGCCACGGCCGCCCACTTCGATCAGGTTGTCGGTGATGACAGTGCCGCGGATGATCATCGGCGCGATAGGTTTGCTCACGGGTTCAGCCCTCGAAAGTGTTCAGGAAGTCCATCGCTTCGCGATGTGAGTTTTCGGTCGCGGCGCAAGTGATCTTGTCGTCGCCGCCGTTTTTTTCGCTGTAGCGCTGGATGGGCCCGGCGACATAGACACTGGGTCGCCCGCACGGGCACGGCTGGTCCCAGTCGATGGTGATTTCATCGCCTGTGATGAAGCCGCCCCAGCGCACCTCGGCACCCAGGTCGAAGAACGCCGCGCGCCCGGTCACCCGGCCTTTGCGCGCCAGCGGCTTGCTGGTCTGCGGGTCGAGCAGGTAGGCGATGACCGTCGGGGCGAGGTGAAAGTGGCCGTGTTCGCAGCGCATGTGGGAGCCGCCGATCACCTCCGACATGGCGTACGACTCGTGGATCTGCTTGATGCCGGTGAAGCGCCGTATGTCGTCCTGCCAGCCTTCTGGCTGCACCGCACCCTTGGCGCCGCCGGTGGTGGCGATGTAGGAGTCGGGGTGGAAGACGTTTTCCAGGCCGCACTCGAGGCCGGCCTTGGCCATGTTGTGCAGCAGGTTCCAGGTTGCGCCGATGTACACCCGCTTGCCCTTGAGGGTGATCGACATCTGTTCGAAGAACGCGGCCAGGTGCTGGGGCATCTCGGCCTGCAACTGGTCGAACTGCTTTTTGCGGGCCATCAGCTCCGGGCTGATTTCCAGGCGGTCGAGGGTGCCCTTGGCGTGCGCCGCTCGGATCTTTGCGCCCAGGTGGAGCATGTCGCTGCTCAGCGTGGTCGGGTAGGCGGCATGGAAGTGCGCCTCGTCCGGCAGCAGCGTCTTGATCAGGAATTCAGAGGCGCGCACGTGGCTCAGGTAGCCCTTGCGGTAGTAGGGGTAGGCGGTGTGCAGTTCGGGCGTGGGCGAGTCCGGGCCATCCATGTTCCAGGCGAACAGGCGGCGGATCTCGAAGGTTTTTTCGAATTCGCGCACGCCATGGGGCAGGAACGACAGGCTCCCGGAGGTGCCGGAGGTATGGCTGATGCGCAGTTGCGGCACGGCCTTGTCCATCGTCTCGAACCAGTCGTCCAGGCCCTGGCAGGCACTGACGTCGGCCGCAAGAATGGCCTCGCCGACTTCGGGAGTGACCAGCCTCGCCAGCCATTTGTTGATCTGGGCAAAGTTGCACTTGGCCAACAACGACGGCGGGTAGGACTTGTACACCGTGTGCTCGAACAACAGCGGCACGGCATCGTTGAGCTGCTCGATACGCTCGATGCCTTCGGCGTCGGCAAGTTTCTTCAGCACCGGTATGCGTTCACGCAACTGGCCGAAGCGCTGCTGCAGGCCGCACAGCTGCATGGCCTCGATGTCGGCGCGGGGCAGATGGTTCCAGGCCTGTTGGGAGTGATTGACCAAGGCCGTCGGGTCGCTCAGCAGGAGCTTGGTCTTTTGTTCTATCGACTGTTGCGCAGTGGGCATCGTCTGGCTCGCTACTCATGAAGATGAAGTCCCGGCTGACGCCGGTGCGGCCGGCGAGGGCCGCGTTGAGGACCTGCTGCCAGGCCCTGAGCCGAGTATGGGGGTAACGGGGGGTGCGACCGTTCCGGATTCCGCTACCGGGTGACAGGAGTCAAGGCATTGATAAACAAGCAATTAATGGCTGTTCCGGAAAAGCCTTCGGCGTTGCTTCCGGGTTTGCGCGCACCCCACTCTTAAAGAGGGGGAGGCCAGCATCGAGGCGGTACTAAGGTGGGCAGATCCGTGGCTGGGCGTTACGTCTGCGTGACGCTGGCCCTATGTCGAGAAACCAGCCAACGATGAGGTTTTCATGCTGAACATGGCCTTCCAGACCACCAAGTCCCTGGTGATCGAACGCGGCGCGGCGCGCCGGCTTGCCACCCAGGTGCGTGCGCTGGGCGCAGGCTCGGTGCTGCTGGTCACCGACCCCGGGGTGGTCGCCGCCGGGTTGCTGGAGCAGGTACTGGTCGGCTTCGAGGGTGAAGACGTGGCGGTGACGGTCTACGCGCAGGTGCAGGCCGACCCGCCGGAGTCGGTGATCCAGGCTGCCGTCGAGGCGGCCCAGGCCTGTGGCGCCGACTGTGTGGTGGGGCTGGGCGGCGGCAGCTCGCTGGACGCTGCCAAGCTCGCGGCATTGCTGGCCTGTAGCGGTGAGTCCCTGGTCGAGGTGTACGGCATCAATCAGGCCAAGGGCCCGCGCCTGCCGTTGATCCTGGTGCCGACCACCGCCGGCACCGGCTCGGAAGTGACCGCGGTGTCGGTGGTGACCACCGGCGCCGGGGAAAAGAACGTGGTGATCTCGCCCTTGCTGCTGCCAGACCTCGCGGTGCTCGACGCCACCCTGACCCTGGGGTTGCCGGCCCATGTGACCGCCGCCACCGGCATCGACGCGATGGTCCATGCCGTCGAGGCCTACACCAGCAAGCACCTGAAGAACCCGTTGTCCGACTGCCTGGCGCGCGAGGCGTTGCGCCTGTTGTCGGCCAATCTGCACCGCGCCTGCCAGGACGGCGCCGACCTTGAAGCCCGCGAGAACATGCTGCTGGGCGCCTGCCTGGCCGGCATGGCCTTCGCCAATGCCCCGGTGGCGGCGGTGCATGCCCTGGCCTATCCGATCGGTGCGCGCTTTCATGTGCCCCATGGGCTGTCCAACGCCCTGGTGCTGGGCCCGGTGCTGCGCTTCAACCTGGAGGTGGCGGCGCCGCTGTACGCCGAGCTTGCCGATATCGTCCTGGCAGACCTGCAAGGCTCCGATCTGCACAAGGCCCATGCCCTGGCCGACTACCTCGGCACCCTGACCGGCGAGCTGCGCCTGCCGACCTGCCTGCGCGAGGTCGGGATCACCGAGGCCGATATCGAGCAACTGGCCGTCGATGCCATGAAGCAGACCCGCCTGTTGGGCAACAATCCACGTGAGGTCGGGCTTGACGATGTGCGTGCGATCTACCGGGAGGTGTTCTGATGCGTCCTACCCGGGAAGCGTTCCGGCGTTTTTACCCGATCACCACGCGCTGGGGCGATCACGACTCCTATGGGCATGTGAACAACGTCGTCTATCACTCGTACTACGAGTCGGCGATCAGCCAGTTCCTGGTCGAGGAGGGTACCCTCGACATCGGCAGCAGCCCGGTCATCGGCCTGATCGCCGAGAATTGCTGCAGCTACTTTGCCTCGATCAGTTTCCCCGACCGGGTCACCATCGGCGTGAAGGTCGCGCACCTGGGCAACAGTAGCCTGCGTTATGAGCTGGGGCTGTTTCGCAATGACGAGCAACAGGCCAGCGCGGCGGGCTACATCGTCTATGTGTACGTCGACCGGGTCAGCAACCGCTCGGTGCCGATTCCGCAAGCTGTACGTACGGTACTGGCCACCCTGGCCGACCAGTAGGTAGCGCGATCCGCTACAGGAGTGTGTCATGACCAAGCCCGGCCGCGAGCGAAGAGACACCGCCGACGACCACGTCCTGCAGGTCGAGATCCCCGCCCAGCCCCGCAAGGAGCCGCGCCAGGCGCGCTCCATCGCCCTGGTCACAGCGTTGAAGCAGACCGGGCGCTGGATCCTCGAGCGTGAAGGGCGCGAAGCACTGACCGCCTTGCGCCTGGCCGAGGAGGCCGGGGTGGCGATCAGCTCGATCTACGAATACTTCCCGGCCATGGAAGCGCTGATCGCAGCGATCTTCGAGGACTATCGGCTGGAGGTGCGCGCCGAACTGCACGCTGGTATCCGCGCATTGCCGCCCAGTGCGACGCTGTTCGATGGCATTCTGCTGACCCTGAGCATCGGCCTGGCCGTGCATTACAAAAAGACCCTGTTCGACCCCGCGTTCAGTGTGCGTTCGACTCACTATGACGAGTTGGTGCGCCTGGATCTGGTCAAGGCCAAGCAGCTCTGGAGCACCAGCGCCACGTCGACGCTGATGGAGCGTTTTGCCAGTGAGATTCGTGTCAGGGATCGCGAGAAAGCCGAGTTCCTGGTGTTGCATACGTTGCTGACTTTGCCGCGGGCCATGCTGCTGGAAAAGCCCGAGTATCTGGTGGCCGACGATACGCCGCTGATGATTGCGCGGATGGTGCATGCGCTGTTGACGACACCAGATGAATGAATCGGTGGGCTATCCATTATTTGCGGTGATGTCGAGTCACCTTTGCCTCCTTGCGCAATGGTCTCGCCCCACCAGCGGCCCTTGAAGATCAAGAGCACGAGTCGCTACGCTCTTGCTGGCTTGCGCGGTACCTGTGGGAGCGGGCTTGCCCGCTCCTACAGATGCAATTATCAGTAGCGGGGTTGCTCCGCGAGAGGCCATCGGGGTCAGGGCTTTTGCGCCGCTTTCTGGCGCAACAGTTCGACCACTTTGGCGTCTACCTGGCGACGCACCTGGTCGATGCTGAAGCTTGCCGGCAGTTGGCTGGGCGGGTATTCCATGAAGGTTTGCAGGAACTTTGCCGCACGCATGCTGGCGATCGCTGCCAGGTAGCCGGCCTTGGTACGCCAGGCGTCGTACTGGTCGGAGACGATGTCGGCCTCCTCGAACGGGTCCATGCGCAGGTTGAAGATCTTCGGGATGCGCAGGCAGACGAAGGGCTCTTCCCAGACTTCGAAACCACCGGGCTTGCGTTGCTCGCAGAACACCGCCTTCCAGTCGTCGAAACGCATGGCCACCAGTTCGCCGTCGTCACTGAAGTAGTAGAACTCCTCCCTGGCGCTCTTGCTGGTCTTGCCGGTCAGCAGGTCGAGCTGGTTGTAGCCGTCCAGGTGCACCTTGTAGTCCTGCGTGCCCACGCGTGTGCCCTGGAGCAGTTGCGCCTTGATGTCGGGGTTGCCGACGGCCGCCACCAGGGTCGGGAACCAGTCCAGGCCGGCAAACATCGCGGTAGACACCTCGCCGGCAGGGATCTTGCCGGGCCAGCGGACCATCGCCGGTGCGCGGAACGCGCCTTCCCAGTTGGAGTTCTTTTCGTTGCGAAACGGTGAGGTCGCCGCGTCCGGCCAGTGCCGCTTGTTGGGGCCGTTGTCGGTGGTGTAGACGACGATGGTGTTGTCGCTGAGCTTGAGGTTATCGAGGGCGGCAAGCACCTGGCCGACGTGGCCGTCATGCTCGATCATGCCGTCGGCATAGGTATTGCCGGGCATGCCGCTCTGACCCTGCATCGACGGTCGCACATGGGTATAGGCATGCATGCGGGTGGTGTTCATCCAGGCGAAGAACGGCTTGTCGGCCTTCGCCTGGCGAGTGATGAAGTCGATGGTGGCGTTGGTGATTTCGTCGTCGATGGTTTCCATGCGCTTGCTGTTGAGGGCGCCGGTGTCCTCGATCTTGCCATCGGCGAAGGCATGCAGTACGCCGCGCGGTCGCAGCTTCTTGGCGTAGGGGTCGTTCGGGTCCTTCGGCCAGTAGGCGTGCTCGGGGTTTTCCTCGGCGTTGAGGTGATAGAGGTTGCCGAAGAATTCGTCGAACCCGTGCTGGGTGGGGAGGAACTCGTTGCGGTCGCCCAGGTGGTTCTTGCCGAACTGGCCGGTGGCATAGCCCATGGACTTGAGCACCCGGGCCAGGGTGACATCGCGCTGCTGCAAGCCGATGGGCGCGCCGGGCGAGCCGACCTTGGTCAGGCCGGTGCGCAAGGGGCTCTGCCCGGTAATGAACGCCGAACGTCCGGCGGTGCAGCTGTTCTCGGCGTAATAGTCGGTGAACATCATGCCCTCGCGGGCGATGCGGTCCAGGTTGGGGGTCTTGTAGCCGACCACGCCGAAGGCATAGGCGCTGATGTTGGTCTGGCCGACATCGTCGCCGAAGATCACCAGGATGTTCGGTGGCGCGGCGACGGCACCGGCCAGGTGCAGCAGGGCGCCGACGGCGAGGGCCAGGCGCATGATCAGGGTTTTCACGGTTGCATCTCCTTGGTTCAGGCAATGGGGGTGCAGATGCAACGACGCCCCGGGAACGGGGCGTCGTTGTCAGTGGCGCGGGGCCGCTGGTCGGTCAGCGGATACCGGCGTTGCGCAGTGCCGATGGCGTGAAGTCCGACTTCTTGGTCACCAGGCCATAGCGCGGCGCGAACTCGGCCTCGTTGGTCATGCCGCCGACGAGGTAGCGGCCGGCAATCAGGTCATAGAAGCCCTGGGCGGCGGAGGCGCTGAGCTGGTACTTGTAGTTGGCGTACAGGTGGTTCTCGCCGACGCGCCACAGCTGGCCACGACCGTCGTAGTGGTCCACCTCCACCAGTTGCCAGGTGTCTTCGTCGAAGTACATGTCGCGCTTGGCGTAGACATGCCGCTCGCCGGGCTTGAGGGTGGCCTGGACGTGCCAGACGCGGTGCAGTTCGTAGCGGGTCAGGTCCTGGTTGATGTGCCCGGGCTTGACGATGTCGGCGTACTTGGTGCTCGGCGATGCCAGCTTGTAGCTGTTGTAGGGGATGTACATCTCCTTCTTGCCGATCAGCTTCCAGTCATAGCGGTCGGGCGCGCCGTTCATCATGTCGGCGTTGTCGGAGGTACGCAGGCCGTCGGAGGCCTGGCCGGGTGCGTCGTAGGCCAGCTCTGGCGCGCGGCGTACGCGGCGCTGGCCGGCGTTGTAGATCCACGACTTGCGCGGCTCCTCGACCTGGTTGATGGTCTCGTGGGCCATGACCACGGTGCCGGCCAGGCGTGCCGGGCCGGTCACCGCGAACTTGTAGTAATAGAGCACGTTCTTGTCGGCCGTTTTGTCGACGCCTTCCATGTACTGCGGGAAGCTGTTCTCGTCGCTGGCATTGACGATGGTGTAGGCGCCGTTGACCTGCGGTGCGGCCTGGGCAGTGTCTTTCTTGGTGTTGGCGCCGCGGTAGCGGGTGACGTGGTTCCAGTACACCTCGACCCCGGTCTTGGGAATGGGGAAGGCGTAGTAGCGCAAATCGGCGAAGTTGGCCAGGCCGTTGCCGTCGTTGGACAGCTCGGTGGCAACCGCGCTTTTCTTGGCGATCTCGTAGACGCTATCCGGCACCGAGGCGCTGCGGTGCGACGGGTACACCGGGATCCGGTAGGTCTGCGCATAGCGCTTGAACATCGCCATCTGGCCTGGGGTCAGCTTGTCCTTGTACTGCTCGGCATTGGCAGCGGTGATAACGAACAGCGGCTTTTCGTTTTCGTACGGATTGCTCAGGAAACCGTGGCTGTCGGCGCTACCTGCGTCTTTCTTGAGGCCACCGGTCCAGGCCGGGATGCTGCCATCGGCGTTGCCGGCTTTTTCCGCACCCAGCGGGGTGAGGGTGGTACCGAGCTTGGCGGCTTCCTCGGGTGAAACCGCGGCCATCACGCTGGTAGCCAGCATCGACAATGCCAGGGCGCCTAATTGCTTGACGAGAGTGCTTTTCATGGGTGTTTTCCTCTGCTGCGGGCCGTCAGAAGTTCACGCCGAAACTCAGCGAGACGTAGTCACGATCTGTGTTGGTGTTGAATTGGCCACCGAAAAAGTCGGTGTAGCTCAGACTGGCGGTGTAGGTGTTGCGATAGTCGGCATCCAGGCCGAGGCTGACCGCCTTGGTGCCTTCTTCGAACGTAGGGCCAGTGCCGTCGACGTCATGGGACCAGGCCAGGTTTGGCGCCAGGTTGATACCGGCGATGACGTTGGGGTATTCCTGGCGCACGCGAACCCGATAGCCCCATGAACTGGTGGTGTAGAAGCCCTTGTCGTTGCACTGCTGCTGCGGGTTGCTGATGGTGTTCAGGCACCCTGCGTTGGCGGCATCACCGCCAGGAATCACCCCGCCGCCGAAGATCGAGCTGCGGCCGAAGCGCAGGTCGCTGCCATCAGCGTCGCCCAGGCCGTTGATACGGGTGTAACCGACCTCACCGATCACCGTCAGGCGTTCGCCGCCGAGAATCTGCGACCAGCTCTTGGTGGCGCTCATCTGCCCCTGGAACACCGGCATGCGCTTGTAACCGGTGACCAGCGAGCCCGGATCGTTGGGCGTGGAGTGGCCGGCGACGAACAGCGGTGAAGTGGCGGTGTTGATAGCGGCGTTGTTGACGTCGGCGTTGTTCAGGCCCAGCGGCATGTTCGGCCGGTAGCTGATTTCGCCACCCAGGGCGACGCCTTCGACGTTGGTGGAGAAGCTCAGGCCATACAGGCGGATATCTTCGGGGTAGCCGACGAAATAGCTGGAGTTGCGCACTTTGTCGATCGGCGAGCCATTGCGCGGCACGGTGGTCTGCACGAAGTTCAGGGTCGGGCTGCGGCTGTGGTAGTTCATCACATAGGCGCCGAGCTCCATGTCATCCCATTGCGGCACGAACCAGCGCAGGGCCAGGCCGTACTGGCCACTGTCGCGCGCATCGTCATCGTCCTGGCGCTGGAAAATCGCACTGCCGGGGATGGTGTTCAGGCGTGGGTCGCCCTGGGCAAAGTCCGGGCCTGCCGCCACCAGGCGATCGTTACAGCCTTGGGGCAATGGATCGACACCGAAGAAGGTGCCGCAGTTGTCGACCACCGACTTTTTCCATTCCAGCTGGTAGAAGGCCTCGACGTTGAAGTTCTCGGACACGGCCTGGGAGACATACAGCATGCTCACCGGGAGCAGGCCTTCCTTGACTTCCGAGCCTGGCCGGCGCAATGCCGCGGCATCGACCGGGTTGGCGCTGTTGATCGAGTTGCCGATGAAGGTGCTCTCGCCCCAGCTGACCACTTGCTTGCCGACCCGCACGTTGCCGGCCAGGTCGCCCAGGGTGTAGTTGTGGTAGACGAAGGCATCGAGGAATTCCGCGCCCGAGGACTTGGCGAGGTCGTCGCGGCCGTTGTCCTGGATATCGTAGAACAACCGATGCTCGTCCTTGAGTTCGAAGTCGTACCAGTATTTTCCGCGCACGAACACGCCGCTATCGCCGTATTTCAGTTCCAGGTCGTGCAGGCCCTTGAAGATCTTCGAGAAGGTCTCGCCTTTCTTGAAGTTCTGGCGGTTATCGTCCGCCGAGCGGGTACCGGTGTTGCCGCGCAAGCCTGTGACGTTGGAGGTGGAAACAAAATCCGGGTCGGGTCCACGCACGGCCCAGCTGGCGCCGATCGACAACGACGAATCGAACTGGCCACGAATCTCGCCGATTTTGAAGTCGATGGCTTGGGCCTGGCTGCTGGTGCCCAGGGCGACCGCAACGGCTAGCAGGTGTGGCTGCAGTGTTGCGAGTTTTTTTATTGTCATGTCGCGCTCCACATACCTCTGGTTTTTGTAGTTGTTGTTTTTTTGAACAGCGATCAAACGCTAAGCCGGGTCGGAAAAATCCTTCCCCCCTCAAGCGGGGGGGCTGGCGTTCGCTCCTCAGGGGGGGCAGGGAAAAACCTGCCGCAGCTTTGCAGATGCACGCCGATCCCCCTCCACTTGAGGGGGCAGGGTGGGGGTCCGGTTAAGTAACCATCGACCCACAGGTTGCTGTGATCGCCGCCAGCCAAGCGCGACGAGCGGCGCCTTGAACAACTGTCCCTGGAGGAAGTGATGTCGCAGAAAACTTACGTCGCCGGCGTCGGCATGATTCAGTTCACCAAGCCTGGCGCCAGCGCCAGCTACATCGAGATGGGTGCCGAGGCGATCCGCCTGGCGCTCAAGGATGCGGGGGTCGATTACAAGCTGGTGCAGCAGGCCTACGCCGGCTACGTCTACGGCGACTCCACCAGCGGCCAGTCGGCGCTGTACGAAGTCGGCCTGTCGGGCATCCCGGTGATCAACGTCAACAACAACTGCGGCAGCGGCTCCACCGCCCTCTACCTGGCGCGCCAGGCCGTGGAAAGCGGTGCGGTCGAATGCGCCCTGGCCTATGGCTTCGAGCAGATGCAGCCAGGCGCGCTCAAAGATCACTGGACCGACCGTCCGGGCACCTACGGCAAGGGCAATGCCGTGGTCGACCAGATCTTCCCGGAAGGCGATGGCATGCCGCCAGCGCTGCGCTTTTTCGGTGGCGCCGGCAAGGAACACATGGATAAGTACGGCACCCGCATGGAAACCTTCGCGATGATTCGCGCCAAGGCCAGCCGCCACGCCGCCAACAACCCGCTGGCGGTGTTCAAGAAGGTCCTTACCACCGAAGAGGTGATGGCTGACCAGGTGATCTTCCCGGGCGTAATGACCCGCCTGATGGCCTGCCCGCCAACCTGTGGCGCCGCCGCGGCGATCATCTGCAGCGAAGCCTTTGCCAAGAAGCACGGCCTGCGCACCGATGTGACCATCCTCGCCCAGGCACTGGTGACCGACACCCCGGACGCGTTCGAACCGCCGTCGCTGATCAGCGTGGTCGGCGTCGGCATGACCCAGCGCGCCGCCCAGTTCGTCTACGAGAAAGCCGGTGTCGGCCCTGAAGATATCCGTGTCTGCGAAATGCACGACTGCTTCGCCCAGAACGAACTGCTGACCTATGAAGGCCTGGGTTTCTGCCCGGTGGGCGGCGCCGAGCAGTTTGTCGTCGATGGCGACAACACCTATGGCGGCCAGGTGGTGGTCAACCCGTCCGGCGGCTTGCTGTCCAAGGGCCACCCACTGGGCGCCACGGGCCTGGCCCAGTGCTACGAGCTGACCCACCAGCTGCGCGGCAGCGCCGGCGCACGTCAGGTCGACGGGCTGCAGCACGCCCTGCAGCACAACCTGGGCCTGGGCGGCGCGGGCATCGTGACCCTGTTCGGTCGCGCCTGACTGGCTGTGCGCACGCGCCTTGCGGGCGTGCGCACCTCCCACTTTCTGACAGGAACCCAGTGCAATGGCAGACAAGAGTCTGATCGGCCGTTCGCTCGGCGTGACCCATGCCGAGGTGGAAAAGGGACGCTTGCGTTTCTTTGCCAAGGCCATCGGTGAAACCGACCCGATCTACACCGACGAAGCGGCGGCCAAGGCTGCCGGGCATAAATCCCTGCCGGTGCCACCGACTTTCCTGATGTGCCTGGAAAGCGAGGGGCGCGATACCGACCACATCGTCGAAGGCATCTTCGGCTTCGACCTCGGGCGCATCCTGCATGCCGAGCAGGGCTTCGTCTATCACGCCATGGCCTACGCCGGTGACGTGCTGACCTTCGATACCCGGGTGGTCGATGTGTACGAGAAAAAGGGCGGGGCGCTGACCTTCGTGGTGCAGCAAACCCGTGTCAGCAATCAGGATGGCGAGCACATCGCCGATATCCACTCGTCGCTGGTGCAGCGTTGAGGAACCAAGCATGGCAAGCGTGAATTTCGATGAACTGAACGTCGGCGACGAGTTGCCGCTGATGCGCCTGGCCCCCGTCAACCGCACCACGCTGGCGCTGTATGCCGGCGCTTCGGGTGACCACAACCAGGTGCACATCGACCTCGATTTTGCCCGCAAGGCGCGCCAGCCGGACGTGTTCGCCCACGGCATGCTCTCGGCTGCCTACCTGGGGCGACTGTTGACCAGCTGGGTGGCGCAGGCGCAGATCCGCGAGTTGGCGGTTCGTTTTGTCGGCATCACCCAGCTTGGGCATATCCCCCACCTGAGCGGCCGCATCACGGAAAAATTCCAGGTTGACGGCGAGCGTCGGGTACGCCTGCAGATCAACTGCGCCAATCAATACGGCGAGCCTCGGCTGGCCGGCGAAGCGGTCGTGGCCCTGGGCCCGCAATAACAACAAGAAAAGGTGAACAAAGATGAGCAAGCTTGAAGGAAAAGTGGCCCTGGTGACCGGCTCCGGCCGTGGTATCGGCCGCAGTGTCGCCCTGAAGCTGGCCAGCGAAGGCGCACGGCTGGTGATCAACGACCTCGACGAGGGGCCTGCCCAGGACGTGGTTGCGCAGATCCGCGCGGCCGGCGGCGAAGCCGTGGCGTGCGTGGGTAGCGTCACCGCGGTGGACTTTGCCGAGCGCCTGGTCAAGACCGCCATGGACAACTTTGGCGGCATCGACATCATCGTCAACAATGCCGGCTACACCTGGGACAACGTGATCCAGAAGATGAGCGACGAGCAGTGGTATGCGATCATCGATTGCCATATCACCGCGCCGTTCCGCATTCTGCGCGCCGCCCAGCCGATCATCAGTGCCATGGCCAAGCAAGAGGCCGCCGAAGGCCGCGTGGTCAACCGCAAGGTGGTGAACATTTCCTCGGTGTCGGCATCCGGCAACCCGGGCCAGGTCAACTACTCCACGGCCAAGGCCGGTGTGCTGGGCATGACCAAGGCCCTGTCCAAGGAGTGGGGGCGCTACCGGGTCAACGTCAATGCCGTGGCCTTCGGTCACATCGAGACGCGCCAGACCCAGCCGGTGGAAGGCGATCCGACCTTCATCGATATCGAAGGGCGGCAGATCAAGGTGGGCATCAGCCCGGCGACCGTCGAGGCGTCGAAAACCTCGATTCCGCTGGGGCGTCCCGGCAACCCGGATGAAGCGGCCAATGCCGTGTACCTGTTCTGCATTCCGGAATCGGACTATGTGTCTGGCCAGGTGCTGGTCTGTGGTGGCGGGCTGGGCACGGTGTGATCCATCGGGTTTCCCTTGCCATGGACGGCACTTGTGATGCAACCGCATCGACGTTGCGGTTGCTCTTTCCCGCTCATACTTGCGAGAGCGCTCGATGAACCAAGACGAATCGACCGCGCCCACCCGGCGCCTGCTGCACACCCGCCAGGTTACCTGTACCGGCTACCTGCGCAGTGATGGCTTGTTCGACATCGAAGGACGGCTGCTCGACACCAAGGGCTGTGACACCGAGATGCCCTTCGGCACCATTCCGGCAGGCGGCACGCTGCACCAGATGTATCTGCTGATGACGGTAGATGCCGACCTGGTAATCCAGCATGTCGAGGCCCGCTCGGAAGTGGTCCCCACCCCCGGTTGCGCGCAGATCAGCCAGGCCTACGCCGCGCTCAAGGGCGTGAAGGTCGGCGCCGGGTTCAAGCAACGGGTGGCCGAACGGGTAGGGGGCATCAACGGTTGCACCCACCTGAGCGAGCTGCTCGGTCCGATGGCCACCACCCTGATCCAGACCACTGCACCGATCCTGCGCGAGCGGCTGTTGTTGCGCGAGCAACAGGAACCCGGCTTCAAACGGCCCAAGCACTGGGTCATCGGCACCTGCCATACCTACCGCAACGACGGCGAAGTGGTGCGCACGCTCTGGCCGGACTACTACGAGCCCGGGCAAAACACCGGCACGGACACCAACGTCCCCGACGCCAGCGACCTCAACCATCGCTGACAGCCAACCTGCCGACATGGCAGGCCCACAAGGAGAAAAACAATAATGAAACTCCCGCTTCTCTCTCCCACCCGAACAGCCTCGGTACTGCTCGGCAGCGCCCTGGTCGCATTGAGCTTCAGTGCGGCGGCGCTGACCCCGGAACAAGCCCGTTCGATCGCCAAGGATGCCTACATCTACGGCTTCCCGATGGTCGACCACTACCGCATCCAGCATGCCTACTTCGTCGACCGCAACAGTGGCGAGTTCAAGGCACCATGGAACACCCTGCACAGTGATGCCCGGGTCTACACCCCGGACGACAGGGCGATCCAGACCCCCAACTCAGACACCCCGTATTCGCACCTGGGCGCGGACCTGCGCAGCGAGCCGCTGGTGCTGAGCATGCCGGCGGTGGAGCAGGGGCGCTACTACACGGCGCAGTTCATCGACGCCTATACCCACAATTTTGCCTACGCCGGCAGCCGTACCACCGGCAATGAGGCGGCCAACTTCCTACTCGCAGGCCCGGACTGGAAGGGCCCTACCCCGGCCGGGATCAAGGCGGTGTACCGCTCCGAAAGCGAGTTTGCCTACGTCTTCTACCGCACCCAGCTGTTCAACCCCGCCGATATCGACAACGTCAAGAAGGTCCAGGCCGGGTTCAAGGTGCAGCCCCTGTCGGCCTACCTGGGCAAACCGGCACCGGCGCCGGCAGCGAAGATCGATTTCCCTGCGCCGCTCACTGCTGCCCAGGAGCGCACCTCGCTGGAGTTCTTCAGCCTGCTCAACTTCCTGCTCGGCTACAGCCCGACCCATCCTTCGGAAAAAGCCCTGATGGAGCGTTTCGCCCAGCTTGGCATCGGTGCCGGACGCAGCTTCGATCCCAAGGCGCTGTCGCCCGAGCTGCGCAAGGCGATCGAGCAGGGCATGGCCGATGCCTGGCAGGCCAATACCGAGCTGGACAAGCTTGCGGCCAGCGGCAAGTTGACCAGTGGCGACCTGCTCGGCAGTCGCGACTACCTGAAAAACAACTACCTGTACCGCATGCGTGCGGCGGCCTCGGGCATCTATGGCAACTCCAAGGAGGAGGCCATCTACCCGACGTACTACCAGGATGCCGACGGCCAGCGCCTGAACGGCAGCGGCAAGGGCTATGTGCTGCGCTTTGCCGCCGACCAGTTGCCGCCAGCCAATGCCTTCTGGTCGCTGACCATGTACGAGCTGCCGACCCGTCACCTGGTGGCCAACCCGCTCAATCGCTACCTGATCAACTCGCCGATGCTGCCCGACCTCAAGCGCGATGCCGACGGCGGTATCACCCTGTACATCCAGCAGCAGTCGCCCGGCCAGGACAAGCAGTCCAACTGGTTGCCTGCGCCCAAGGGTGAGTTCCTGGTCGCCCTGCGCCTGTTCTGGCCCAAGGAACAGGCGCTGGATGGCGAGTGGCAGAAACCTGCCATGTATAAAGCAAACTGAACGGTGCCTTCGATGAAAACAACAACAACGACCCACGAAATCGTCAACACTACGCCAACCCTGCGCCTCCTGGTCGCCGCCCTGGCGCTGGCCGGCTGCACGCTCGTACAGGCGCAGACGCAGACGCCGGTCAGCGATGCCCAGCAGGTGACCGTCGACAACTTCACCCGTGCCGAATCCGCGCGGTTTTTTGCCAATGTGGTCAAGCGTGGCGGCTTCGGCGCCTTTGCCCACCACCGCCAGTTGCTGCCCATCGACATGCAGGCGGTGGTGCGGCCCAATCGCGACACCCTGTATTCCTCGGCGGTGTTCGACCTCGACGCCGGGCCGGTCACCGTGACCCTGCCCGATGCCGGCAAGCGCTACTTCTCGATGATCGCCATCAACCAGCAGCAGTACACGCCCGGGGTGGTCTACAAGGCTGGCAGCTATACCTACGACAAGGCGCAGCTCGGCAGCCGCTACCTGTTGCTGGGGGTGCGGACCCTGGTCGACCCGGCCGACCCTGCCGACGTCAAGGCCGCCCATGCGTTGCAGGACGCCATCAAGGTGCGCCAGGACGGTGGGCCCGGGCATTTCGAGCCGGGCAACTGGGACCAGGCGAGCCTCGCCCAGGTGCGCAAGTCGCTGCTGGCACTGGCCAGCACGGTGCCGGATTCGGGCGGCATGTTCGGCTCCCCGGCGCAGGTCGATCCGATCCGCCACCTGCTCGGCAGTGCCGCGGCCTGGGGCGGCAATCCCGAGAAGGATGCCTATTACCTGAACGTCACCCCGACGCGCAACGACGGCTCCACGGTGCATCAACTGGTGGTCAGGGACGTGCCGGTCGATGCGTTCTGGTCGATCAGCGTCTATGACTCCGCCGGTTACTTCCAGAAAAACCCGTTCGACGCCTACACCCTCAACAACCTGACGGCCAGTAAAGGCGCCGATGGTTCGGTGAAGGTCCGTTTCGGTGGCTGTGACGGCAAAGTCGCCAACTGTCTGCCAACCATGCCGGGCTGGAACTACATGGTTCGCCTGTACCTGCCCCAGGCACAGATCCTCGACGGCAGCTGGCGCTTCCCGCAGGCGCAACCACTGCCATGACTTCTCCCGAGCTGCGCAACCCGAAAAGGAGTTTTTATGATGTTGCCCGTTAACCGCTGGCTAGGCACCTTTGCGCTGGCCGCTTCATTGCTCGGAGCCGCCAGCGGCGCCATAGCCGCCGACAAACCGAACGTGCTGGTGATCTTCGGTGACGATATCGGCTACTCCAACCTCAGTGTCTACAACCAGGGCATGATGGGGTACGAGACTCCGAACATCGACCGTATCGCCCAGGAAGGTGCGCTGTTCACCCACGCCTATGGCGAGCAGTCGTGCACCGCCGGGCGCTCGGCCTTCGCGCTGGGCCAGCACCCGTTCCGCACCGGCTTGCTGACCATCGGTATGCCCGGCTCCGACCATGGCATTCCCGACTGGGCACCGACCATCGGCGAGGTGATGAAACAGCAGGGCTACACCACCGGCCAGTTCGGCAAGAACCACCTCGGCGATCGCGACCAGCACCTGCCGACCAAGCACGGCTTCGACGAGTTCTTCGGCAACCTCTACCACATGAACGCCGAGGAAGAACCAGAGACCTACTACTATCCGAAGGACCCGGAGTTTCGCAAGAAGTACGGCCCGCGCGGGGTGATCCATGCCTACGCCGACGGCAAGATCGAAGACACCGGGCCGCTGACCCGCAAGCGCATGGAAACCATCGACCAGGAGCTGGTGCAGGCCACCGGCAACTTCATCGACAAGGCGCACAAGGCCGACAAACCCTTCTTCGTCTGGTTCAACAGCACACGCATGCACGTCTGGACCCACCTGAACGAGGAAGCCGAAGGCAAGACCGGCATCGGCCTGTATCCGGACGGCATGGTCGAGCATGACGGCCAGATCGGCCAGTTGCTGAAAAAGCTCGATGACCTCGGCATCGCCGACAACACCATCGTTATCTACACCACCGACAACGGCGCGCAGAAGGTCAGCTGGCCGGACGGCGGCACCTCGCCGTTCAATGGCGAGAAGGGCACCACCAACGAAGGCGGGCATCGGGTGCCGTTGCTGGTCAAGTGGCCGAAGGTGATCAAGCCCGGTAGCCGCTTCAACAACCTGATCGCCCATAACGACTGGATGCCGACCCTGGCCGCCGCAGCCGGCGATTCGACACTGGTCGCCGACATGGCCAAGGGCAGCAAGCTCAACGGCAAGGATTACCGCGTGCACCTGGATGGCTACAACTTCCTGCCGTTCTTCAAGGGCGAGGCCAAGGACAGCCCGCGCGAGGAGTACCTGTACTTCAGCATGGGCGGTGAACTGAACGCCTTGCGCTGGCGAGACTGGAAAATCAGTTTCGCGTCCATGGAAGGCTCGTTCGGTTCCGGTACCCGCACGGTCACCAACGTGCCGACGGTAACCAACCTCAAGGCCGACCCGTTCGAGACCGCGCGCAAGGAATCGCCGTTGTCGGCCCGCTGGGCTGGGGACCAGATGTGGCTGTTCGTGCCAGCCCAGGCGCAGATCCAGAAGTTCATGGCGACCATCCCCCAGTACCCGTTCCAGGCTGGCGCCAGCCTCAACCCGGCCAGCATCAGCTACCAGAGCCTTGCCGTGAAACAGGCCATGAGCAAGCTGCAAAAGCTCGAACCCGCCGCTGCGCAGTGAGTCGCGCCGCCCCCTCTCCCCGAGGGGGCACCTGGCGGCGAGATTTTCCTATCGTGGGCTGGACCCTGTCCGGCCCACGTACCCGTCCTTGAGGAAATGCCATGATCCCCCGCGTTTTGTTCGACCATGAACACCAAGAGTTTCGCAATACCGTTCGCCGCTTCCTGGCCGAGGAGTGCACGCCGTTTCACGAGCAGTGGGAAGAAGACCATCGCGTGCCCCGGGACATCTGGTTGCGCGCCGGCGAGCTGGGCATGCTCAATGCGACCACCCCGGAAAGCTACGGTGGCCTGGGCCTGGATCGACGCTTCTCGATGATCGCCTCCGAAGAGATTGCCTTCGCCAACACCAGCGGCCTCAACGGCTTCTCGGTGCATGACATTTGTGCGGGCTATTTCATCAACTTCGCCACCGAAGGGCAGAAGATGCAGTGGCTGCCGAAGATGGCCAGCGGCGAGGCCATCGCCGCGGTAGCCATGACCGAACCCAACACCGGCTCCGACCTGCAGGCGGTCAGGACCCGGGCCGTGCTCGATGGCGACGACTATGTGATCAACGGCGCCAAGACGTTCATCTCCAACGGCACCAATTGCGACATCATCGTCGTGGTGGCCAAGACCGGTAACACCGGCAAGGGCTCCCAGGACATCTCGCTGATCCTGGTAGAAGCCGACCGCCTGGGTGTAAGCAAGTCCAAGCCGTTGCGCAAAGTGGGCCTGCACGCCCAGGACACAACCATGCTGTTCTTTGAAGATGTACGCGTGCCCAAGGCCAACGTGCTTGGCGGGGTGCCCGGCCAGGGCTTCATCCAGTTGATGAAAGAACTCGCCTGGGAACGCCTGGCCATCGCCATCAGCAGCATCAGTGGCGCCCAGGCGGTGCTCGATCACACCATCGACTACACCCGTGGCCGCAACGTGTTCGGCAAGCCGATCATCGACTTCCAGAACTCGCGGTTCAAACTCGCCGATCTGAAAGCCGAAATCACCGTGGGCCAGACCTACGTCGACCGCTGCATGGAGCTGTGCCTGGAGCACAAGCTGTCCAGCGAGGCGGCCGCGGCGGCCAAGCTGTACTGCTCCGAGCTGTATTCGAAAGTGGTCGACCAGTGCCTGCAGCTGCATGGCGGCAACGGCTACATGCTCGAATACCCGGTAGCCCGGCACTACCTGGACAGCCGCGTGACGCGTATCTACGGCGGCGCCAACGACATCATGCGCGAGCTGGTGGCGCGCACGCTCTAGTTACCCCCCGGCCGAACCGAATCCACGATCATTGTCCAGGAGCGTCACCATGCAGGACGTGCAGCACCAGATACTGTCGGTCAACGGCATCGAACTGAGCCTCTACAGCAGCGGCCCCGAACACGGTCGCCCGGTCTGGCTGCTGCATGGTTTTCCGGAAAGCTGGTACTCCTGGCGCCGGCAGATCCCGGCGCTGGCGGCGGCGGGCTTTCGCGTGCTGGTCCCGGAAATGCGAGGCTATGGGCAAACCAGCGCCCCGCAGGCGGTCGAGGAATACGACCTGATCACCTTGTGCGCGGATATCCAGGCGGCCATGGATGCCCTGGGGCAGACCGAGGCATGCGTGGTCGGTCACGATTGGGGCGCACCGGTGGCCTATCACTTGGGCCTGCTCGAACCCGAGCGGGTCAAGGCGTTGGTAACGCTCTCGGTGCCCTACGGCGGGCGGCCCAGGCGTTCGCCCCTCGAACTGCTGCACAAGGCCTTCGAGAACCGCTTTCATTACATGCTGTATTTCCAGCATCCGGGCGTGGCCGAGGCCGAATTGAACGCCGATATCGCCAACAGCCTGCGCCGGATCCAGTTCGGTCGCGGCGCCAGTGAGTCGTTCCTGCAGGACAAGCCGGCCGACAGCCGACTGTTCGACGGTCTCGGCGATGTGCCGGCCAACCCGCCCTGGTGCAGCGAGGCGGATTTCGAGGTGTATGTACGCACCTTCGCCAGGGGCTTTGACGGCCCGTTGAACTGGTATCGCAACTTCGACCGCAGTTGGGCGCGCAGCGCCGACCTGGCCGGTCGCCAGATACTGCAACCTACGCTGTTCCTGCTCGGTGAGGACGACCCGATCGGGCGCATCGAAAGCATTTCGCAGGAACGTATGCCCTCGGTGATCCCCGACCTCGAGCAGCATCGCCTGGCCGAATGCGGCCACTGGACCCAGAATGAGCAGCCGCAGGCAGTCAACGCACTGGTCCTGGACTTTCTCGCCCGCCGTTATCCGGCCCGGGGCGATCGACAGCGACAACAATAAAAACATTCAAGGAGTGATATATGCCGCGTTTTCCATTGGCCCCGCTGGTTGCCGGTATGCTCGCCGCCAGTGTCGTGTTGCCGCTGCTGGCCGGTGACGGGTTGTTCATGGGCGCGCCGGTGCAGGTGGGTAAAACCGCCAGTGGCGCGCTGATCAACCAGGCGGTGCTCGACAATGGCAAGTTGGTCAGGCACCAGGACAGCAAGCCCTACAAGCTCACCGAAGGGGTGTGGATCTTGCCGGGGCCGATGCTCAACGCAGCGGTGATCGAAGGCCCCGAGGGGCTGATCGTCTGGGAAACCGGCGAAGGGCTGGAGGATGGCACGCGCTATCGGCAAGCGATCCGCAGTTTCAGCGACAAGCCGATCAAGGCCCTGATCTACAGCCATTCGCACTACACCAAGGGCGCGCGCACACTGCTCGAGGGCGAAAAGGATGTGCTGACCATCGGCCACCCCAAGCTCAACGAGAACATGAAGATCGGCGGCCTGGGTTCCTACTACCCGGAAGTCGAGCCGCTGCAGCGCTCGCGTGCCTACCAGCACGCGCAGATCGCACTGCCCGAGCAGGGCCCCGATGGCAAGGCGGGCTTTGCCGTCAGCATCGGCGAAAGCGGCTTTGTGCCGGTGAACACGCCGGTGCAGCATGGTGAGGAATTGGTCGTGGCGGGGGTGCGGCTGAAGTTCCTTAGCCGGGGTGGTTCGGACACCGACGATGGCATCACCGTGTGGTTGCCCGAGCGCAAGGTGGCGCTGAACAACCTGGTGTGGCCGTGGATGCCGAACTTCTACACCCCGCGCGGCGCCAAGTACCGCGAACCGCGGGACTGGAGCCTGGCCCTGCAGGACCTGATTGACCTGCAACCCGAATACCTGGTCAACCAGCATGCGCTGCCGGTGTCCGGTAGCCTCAAGGTGCAGCAAACCCTGAACAACTACCGCGACTTCATCAACCTGGTACTCGACCAGACCCTGCGCGGCATCCTGCAGGGCAAGGGACCGGATGAGCTGCGTGACTTCATCAAGCTGCCCCGGCACCTGGCGCAAGACCCGTGGATGTTCGAGTCGTATGGCCAACTGGACTGGTATGCGCCGGCGATCATGAACCATGCCCTGGGCTGGTGGGATGGCGACGCCGCGACCTTGGTGAAACTGCCGCCGCGCGCCAGTGCCGAGCGCCTGGTGCCGCTACTGGGCGGTCGTGACAAGCTGCTCGCCGAGGTACGCGCGGCGCAGGGCAGGGGCGAACTGGCCTGGGCCCTGGAGTTGCTGGGTTATCAGTTTCGCCTGACCCCGGACGATACCGAAACCCGCCAGCTCAAGGCCGACCTGCTGCGCAGCAGCGCCCATGCCGCCACCGCCAGCATTACCCGGGCGTTCATGTTGAGCCAGGCCCTGGCGCTGGAAGGCAAAGTCAGGCTGCCCCAGGTAATACCGCCCAACCCAGCGCAGATCGCCGCCAACCCGGTGCGCTTCGTCGATGAACTGCGGGTACGGGTAGACCCGATCAAGGCCCAGGACACCGATGCGCTGATGCGCTTCGATTTCATCGACGCCTCCAAGCCATCGGCGGCCTTGCACCTGCGTCGCGGCGTGGCATTGTTCATCGAGCAACCGGCCCAGTACCGGCGCCCGGCGGATTTCGTCCTGCGCCTGGATGCGGCCAGCTTTACCGCGTTGTTCCTCAACAAACAGAGCCTTGGCGAACTGCTGGACAGCGGCAAGGTTGAACTGAGCGGCGACAAGGCGGCGGCAACCGCGTTCCTGGCGCTGTTCGATCCGTACAAAGTGTTCTAGGCGGGGGCTTGCCCCGGGAAGATACCGGTACAACCAGCAAATCGGGTGATGCCTGGGTTACGGCCGCGTTGCGGCCGATCGCGGGCAAGCCCGCACCCACAGGTGCGGCGAAGGCCGAAGATGCGAAGCGTAGGGCCCCTGGTGGGGCGAGAATTTTTGCTTACTTTTTTCGACTGAAAAAGCAAGGCGCCGTAACGGCGCAAGGGTGACTTGCCATCACCACAAACAATGGATCAACACACAAGGCCGCATCGAGTAGCAAGCCCACCCCACCCATGTCATGGCCGGGAGTGGGCTGCGGGGTTAACTACTTAGGCGGGGTGTAGGGATCCGGTGTACCGGCCTCGATGGGCGGGTACTGCTTGAGGCTGGCCTTGAACGCACCAATGAGTTTCATCATCGGATGCACCAGCCAGGTATTTTCCACCATCACATCGTGCTCCTCCCTGAGGTCGGTCAGCAGGTTCACAGCCTTGGGGAACGGCAGCGTCTGCGCCGGGTCGTACATGCTCTCCTGCCAGACCAGATGCAGCTTCCAGTTGCGCCACTTGATCGCCGTCAACCGATCGGCGACGTACGCCGGGAAACCTTCACGGTTGGACTGCGCCTGCTTGCCGGTCAGGAACGCCAGCTGGTCGACACCATCCACGGCCCGGTCCTGGGGCACTTGCGCACCGCCAAGGCGGGAGAGAGTAGGGTACAGGTCGGCAATGTGGACGATCTCGTTACTGACCCGGCCAGCCGTCGCCTGGCCCGGCCAGCGCAGGATGAACGGCGAGCGCAGGCTGGCTTCCATGGCGGTGAAGTAGCTGCCGCGCCATGGGCCGTTGGCGCCTTTCCAGGGGTAGGTCGCCTCGCCGCCGTTGTCGCTGGCAAAGATCACCAGGGTGTTGTCCTCGACGCCTGCGGCCTTGATCGCATCGAGGATCTGCCCGGTACGGTGGTCCATTTCAGCCAGGGCATCGGCCCAGGAGCCATTGCCGGTCTTGCCGACGAACTCAGGGTTCGGCTGGGTCGGCATATGCACCAGCGAGAACGGCACGTAGGCGAAGAACGGCTTGCCGTCCCGGGCGTTGCGCTGGATGAAGTCCACCGCGCGGCTGGCGATCTGCGCATCGAGGGTGCGTTTGCTGGCCAGGTCGAGCAGGGCGACTTTGCGCGCCGGCTCGCCCTTGCGCGCCTCGTAGATGTATTGCGCCGGTGCCACCGACGGGTCCCAGCCCTGGCGACTGCCCAGGGCCGGACGCAGGTTGTCGGTATCGTCGGCCGACGACCACATCGTCTCGTCGAAGGTGCGCGGTACGCCAAACCATTCATCGAAGCCCTGGTGGGTGGGGAAGCGCTGTTCGCTGCTGCCCAGGTGCCATTTGCCCCAGATCCCGGTGGCATAGCCCTGGGCCGAGAGCAGTTCGGCCAGGGTGATCTCCCATTGCGTCAACCCGTCGGGCGCACCGCCGCCCGACACCTTGTAGGTGCCGGAGCGGATCGAGAAGCGCCCGGTCATCAGCGCCGAGCGCGACGGCGTGCATTGCGCTTCGACGTTGAAGTTGGTCAGGCGCACGCCCTCGGCGGCCAACTGGTCGATCCGCGGGGTCTCGGCGCCGCGCAGCGCACCGCCACCGTAGACCCCCAGCTCGCCGTAGCCGAGGTTGTCCATCAGGATCAGCACGATGTTCGGTCGCTGCGTGTCAGCCAGCACCTGCGGCGCCGCGGAGGCTGCAAAGAGCGCCACGGCGACGAGCGCCGTAGCGAAGCGTGTGAGTTTCATCGATTACTCCTGCGCACGGGTCAACCGAGCAGCTTGCGGGTACGGGAAGCCGCTTTGCCGCCCGCGCTGATCGCACCATCGATAAAGCCGCGCCAGCCTTCGCCGTGGTCGCCCTGGCCGAAGATCACCCGGCCGCGGTCCTGCTGGAAATGGGCGTAGTACTTGCCCAGCCAGTTGGGTCGATAGCTGCAGTAGGTACCACGGGCATAGGGGTCCAGGGTCCACTCGTAGCCGTAGCAGGTTTCGACTTCGATACCCGGGAAAAAGCTGTCGAACACGGTCTGCACCGCGTCGCGGTCCTGGAAGTCGAGCTTGGCCGGATCACTGCCGAAGCAGGCGAACAGGGTATGGTCCTCGGCCTTGGCATAGGTGGTCAGCAGGCTCAAGGGTTGGTGGGAGTCGGCAATGCCGGTCCACTTGCCTTCGCTCGGCAGCTTGCCACGGGTGCGCACGAACACCTTGAAACCGCTGCCGGTGTGGGTCTGCTTGGCCGCCTCGACCAGCGCCGGATCCAGGGCAGGGGAGAAGTTGATACGCGGCAGCACGTTCATCGGTACTGCGACGATCACGGCCCCGGCCACCAGGGTCTGGCCCTGCTCGGTGGTGACCAGTACCCGGTCGCCCTTGTCTTGCACCTGGGTGACCGGCGTTGCCAGGCGTACTTCGGGGCTGGCATCGGCGATCATCGCGTTGATCAGGCTGATGGTGCCGTCCTTGAAGGTGTAGCGCCCCAGCGAGTCGCTGAACTGCGACAGCTCCCAGCCCGGTAGCGCCCACCAGCGCAGCACGTCGGCATAGGAGGCCTGATCGCTGGTGGTGTGGGAAATGCCGGCGATGTAGGCATCCACCACGGTGCGTTGCAGTGGCGTCAGTTGCAGCTGCGCGTAGCGGTCGGCGGCGCTCATCGAATCGACGGCGGTCAGTTGCTTCCAGGTGTAGTGGGCGTCATAGGGACGCTCCCACAGCTTGCGGGCATCGGCGAAGTAGGCGTAGATGCCCTGCACGGCACTGACCAGATCGGCGCCGGCAAGCTCCATGCGCTTGCCCTGGTGGACCACCGACAGGGTGTCCTTGCCGGCTACGTGGTGCTCCGGGGTTTCCTTGAGCTGTATCCCGTAGCGCTCGACCTCGGCCCAGACGAAGGGCTGGGTCCAGTGGATCCAGGTGCCGCCCAGCTCGACCTTGTGGCCGGCGAATTCGCTGCTGTAGGTGCGGCCGCCGAGCCGGTTGCGCGCCTCCAGCAGCAGGGTCTTGTAGCCATTGGCGCTGCTGTCGCGGGCCGCGGTGACGCCGGCGAAGCCGCCGCCGATGACGATGACGTCGTAGTCGCAGCCGGCACTCTTGCAGCTGCCCTGCGGGCCCTGCGCCGTGACCGCACCCACCTGCGCAGCACCGACCGCCGCCGCTGCTCCGGCCGCGCCGACCACGCCGGCGTTGCGCAAAAATTTACGACGGCTCACGCCGCCCTTGGCTTCTTGTTCTTGTTCTGCCATTTCCATGCATCCTCACAGTAGAGTGAATTGCCCGTGGGCACCTGGCTGGAAAATGACAGCAAGCCGCCAGCAGGTATCGCCCAGGGGCGTCAATGAATTTGTCATTGCGCGCCAAAGACCGACCCCCCCCATTCAGGGAGGGCGTACGGGCGCTGACAGGGGTTTAATCAGAATTGTCCAACTGCCATGCACAGGGGGTCGAGCGCATGTCCCAGGCGAATTACACGGTATTCAGCGAAACCCTGCTGCAGCGCCATGCCGCGCTGTTTCGTCCCTTTCTGGCCGAGGTCGGCTTGAGCCCGGAGGTGGTGGAGCATGCCAACCAGGAAATTCCCCTGAGCCGCTATATCGCGCTGCTGGAGCTGACAGCCGAACAGACCGACCCGTGCCTGGGCTTGCGCCTGGGGCTGGGCCAGTTGAGTGAGGCGACCACGGCCAGCGCCCTGGGGGCTTTTGGCCATGCCGCGCGCAGCGTCGCCGATGTGCGCGGCATGCTCGAGTTCATCAGCCGCTACCTGGTGGTGCATGCCCATGCCAACGAGTTGCACTGGTATGTACGCGATGACCAGGTGCATATCTGCTATCGACTGACCGACCCCGGCATCAGCCACTGCCGCCAGGATGCCGAGTTCGCCATTGCCGGGCTCTACAGCACGCTCTGCCGGGTGACCGACAACCAGTTCGCGCCGCTGCTGGTGGATTTCATGCATGCCGAACCCGGCGATACGGTGCTGCATCGCCAGACCTTCCAGTGCCCGCTGCGCTTCGACCAGCCCTTCAACCGCCTGGTCTGGCCAGGGGCAATTCTCGAGCAGGCTCTGGCGACGGCCGACCAGAGGCTGTTCCAGGCGCTGCTGCCGTACCTGGAAGAGCAACGCAGCAGGCGCCTGGCTGCCATCGACCTGAGCGCGCGTATTCGTCAGGTGGTGCTCGATAACCTGCACGTCGGTGAGGTTCGCCTCGACGTGATCGCCAAGGAATTGCGCCTGAGCGCTCGCACATTGCAGCGGCGCCTGCAGGAACAGGCGCTGGAGTTCAATGCCTTGGTCGATGATATTCGCCGGATCAAGGCACAGCAGTATTTGCAGCAGTCATCGCGGAGCATCACCGAAATCGCCTCGGGACTGGGCTATGCCGAGGCGAGTTCGTTCACCCGGGCGTTCCGCCGCTGGACCGGACAGACCCCGCGGGCATACCGGCAGAGCTGTGGGAGAACATCTACTACAAGGCCGATGTGTCCAGCCGCTATGGCGCTGTGCTCTGGGCGCGCCGGCACAACCTGATGAGCTGACCTCCGGCGTGGACGGCGCGACGAGCACCCCGTCATTGCAGTTGCGTGGACTGCACTGGGCAGGGTGCTCGTCCGTTTCCAGCCCGCGCAGCTTAGGGGCTGCTGCGCCTGGCGCCACCCCCTTTTTTCGGGGAGGGGTGGCCCTACGAGCCGTCCCCCTCTCCCTGAGGGGGAGAGCATCCCGCGTCAACCAAATCAGGCACAACGACGTCGCGCCCTGCCGGGTTCACCCTCGGATCGTTCGCTCCATGGCGCTCGCTACGGTGCAGCCTCCGGCCAGATCAGCCGAACTGCCTCGCCGTCAGCCCGGTAGGCATGGCAAGTACCGATGACCCAGGGCCTGGGTACCTGGTAGCTGGCGTCACGCTCATGCCTTTGCTGTTCGGCCTGGTGCTGGAGAAAGAACGTGGTCTGGTAGGCCGTGGTCGCCATGGGGCCGAGGAGCTCGGTGAGGTGGGTGCAACCCAGGCTCGCGCCGACCCGCTGGAGCACCCGCTTCTTGAAACCTGTACCGATTTTCAGCCCGACGAGCTGCGCATACACCGCGTTGATCTCGCTGCAATAGGGCGTAGGCCCGACCTCGGTACACGCCTCCAGGCCATGAATCACCAGGTCGAGGTCGATGACCATGGTCAGGCGCATCTGGTGGATGGGTTCGCCTGCGCGTACATACTTGAAGACCATGTCGCTGTCGTCGGACTTGACGTCCTGCAAGCGGCCTTCGATTTCATACAGACCATCGCTGCGCTCGTAGCCGCTGCAGATCACCTGGCGCGTGTGCAGGAGTCTGCGCGTGGTACGTTGGTGTGGCTGGATTGTCATGCCCATTACCTTGTCATGCTGGAGGGACGGCTCTATCGGTCGCTTCGATTGTGGGTTGGCTGCAGACTGAAAAACACCACCTCTCGTGGGTTGGAGGCAGCGCCGCTGAATTCGCTTAACCTGCTGGCGCACTGCTATGCGTGAAGAACCGCCGCGACCCGGCAAAAACAAAAGGAGAGCGCCCCATGTTGTCAGGTATCAAGGTTGTGGAAATTTGTGGAATTGGTCCTGGGCCGTTTTGTGCCATGCACCTGGCCGATCTTGGCGCCGATGTCATTGCCGTCGAACGTGGCGACCAGGGTGGTGGCAGGGCGAACCTGGTAAACCGCGGCAAGCGCTCCGTCGCCGCCGACCTGAAAACCGCCGAAGGGCGTGAGTTGGTACTGCGCCTTATCGAAGACGCGGACGTGCTGATCGAAGGCATGCGCCCAGGTGTCATGGAGCGCCTGGGCCTGGGGCCAGAGGTTTGCAAAGCGCGCAATCCGCGCCTGGTGTTCGGCCGCATGACCGGCTGGGGCCAAAGCGGCCCGATGGCGCAGGCAGCGGGGCACGATAACAACTACATCTCGCTGTCTGGCGCGCTTTACCACAATGGCACGCCCAGCGAGCCACCCAGCACTGCGATTACCCTGCTTGGCGACATCGGTGGCGGTGCGTTGTACCTGGCGGTTGGATTGCTGGCCGGGGTGCTCAAGGCGCGCCAGACCGGGCAGGGCACCGTTGTGGACGCCGCGATCCTCGACGGTTCGGCGCACATGATGCAACTGATGCTCTCGACCCGTAATGCGGGCTTCTTTGGCGAGGGCTTCAAGCGCGGCAACAACCTGCACGACAGTTCGCATTTCTATTCGACTTACCGCTGCGCCGATGGCGAGTTCATCACGCTGGGCTCCATCGAGCCCCAGTTCTATGCGCTGTTGCTCGACAAGTTGGGCCTGCAGGACGATCCACGCTTTGCCCGGCAATGGGACAGCAAGCAATGGGGCGAGATGCAGGGGCACTTCGCCGAACTGTTCCAGACGCGTACCCGTGCGCAATGGTGCGAGCTGCTGGAGTACACCGATGTTTGCTTCGCGCCGGTCTTGAGCCCTGACGAAGCGGCACGCCACCCGCATAACACCGCGCGCCAGGTGTACTTCGAGCGTGATGACATGCTGCAGACCGTGGCTGCACCGCGCTTTGACGACAAGGTCGTGGTACCGGGGCCGATCCCGCGTTTTGGTGAACACACCGAGCAAGTGCTGGCGGCACTGGACGACGCCCAGGCATCGATCTGGCGCTCAATGGCAGGAGCGGGCTGACCAAGCCAGTTGCTCCCACTGGCACATACATACCTGTGGGAGCCGGCTTTGCCAGCGATGGGCCGGTGCAGTTTGCCTGGTAGGTGGTGGCTGGATTACGACCGCTTTGCGGTCGATCGCCGGCAAGCCGGCTCCCACACAGTGTGCAAGACAGTTGCTCCCACCGAGTGAGCCTACAAGCGCTTGTTGGCTTGCTCTTGTTTGAACCGGGCAAACACCACCTGCATTTCTTCCGAACGCGCGGCCAGCGCCTGGGTCCGGTTCTCGAGTTCGATGGCTGCCTGCAGCGACGATGCATCGACGTTGGTCTGCAGTCCCTGTTTGGTCAGGCGCATGGCAAACGCCGAGTTGCGGGCAATCTCGCGCGCCACTTGATAGGCGCTTTCAAGCAGGTCCTCGGCCGCCACCACATGATTGGCCAGGCCGATCCGTGCCGCTGCCGGCGCATCGATAATGCGCCCGGTGAGCATCAGTTCGCTGGCATGCGCCAGGCCGACGATGCGCGGCAACAGCCACGACATCCCCACATCGCAGGCCGACAGCCCCAGCCGGGTGAAGGCCACGCCAAATCGCGCCCGCTCGCTGGCAATGCGGATGTCCGCCGCCAGGGCCAGGGCCAAGCCACCGCCGGTGGCCGCACCGTTGACGGCCGCTATCAGTGGTTTGGGCAGCAGGCGCAAGGCGCTGACCGCGCTGCCGGCCAGTTCCTGGATTTTCATGTACGCCTCGATGCTCAGCCCCGGCAACTGGGCGGCCACGTCCAGGTCCAGGCCCGCACAGAAGCCACGGCCGTCACCGGTGAGGATCAAGGCGCGCACGTACGGGTCGGCTTCGGCGATGCAGGCGAGCTGCTTGAGCTCGGCAAACATCTCAAGGTCAATGGAATTGAGGCTTTCAGGGCGGGCCAGGGTGACCAGGACGATGCCTTCGGCATCAGGGCCGGCAATACGCAGGCGCGTGAAAGGGCTATGGGCGAGGGATTCGCTCATCGACAAGTGCTCCGTTTGGATGATTGGAAACGAGGAAGGGCGGGCGAGGGTTGCCCGCCAAGCACGCATCGGTGCACTGAAGGCACCGATGCGCTGAGGCTGTCAGTTGATCTGCTCGATATCGTTGAGCACCCAACTGCGGTCCTTCATGGTCGGCTTGGGCCCGTAGATACGGAACAGGGTGAAGAAGCGCTGCCCCGGCTGAGTACTGATCCAGTTGCTTTCCTGGCCCGCGGGCGGCTCGGGAGCGAAGTACAGGTCTACCGTGCCGTCGGCATTGCGCTTGAGCTTCTGGTCATAGGAGTCCAGGCCGACTACCGGCGCCTTGCGGATGAAGCCGCCGGTGCTGGCATCGTAGGCATCCACTGACCAGAACTCATTGGCCGGGGCATCGGCAGGAATGCGCAGGCGATAGCGCTTGCCGCCATCCAGGGGCTGGCCCGTGGCGGTCTGGTAGCTCTTCATGTACACATGCGGGGAGGGCGGCACGACCGGGCCGAACATTGCGAACCAGGCGAAGGCACGTTCATCGAGCAGCAGGCCCTGTTGCGGCAGTACGAAAGTCACCTTGGAAGGCAGGGTGCTTTTCGGGTTGGCCAGGGTCCGCCACTTGCGCTGGTCGCCCCAGATGGCCAGGCCGGACTCTTCATAACCCTTCATCAGGTAGGCCTGGGCCTGTCTGGCAGCGACCTTGAGCATGTCGCGGCGCTGGGCGTCGGGGTTGAAATTCAGCCCCTTGCCGATATCCAGCGAACGAAACTGGCCCATGATCGCCACATCGCGCTCCTGCAGCGGCTCCTCGGCGACCATCGCGGCCAGCGAGTCATAGTAGCTGTCGTCGAACCTGGCAATGGCGTCATAGACCTTGTCGGCCATGTCGATGAAGCGATTGGCCGGGGCCTGGTCGGCACTGGCCAACGGGTAGACCTTCAGGTTCTTCAGGTAGTCGACGCCGGCGGCCAGGTCTTTCTCGGCCACGGACCGGGTAATGACGCGCAGCAGGCTGTAGTTGTTGAAGGTCTTGCTCGGCACGGCGATGTAGCCGGCGGGCACTTGCCCCTCGAAGCCGGGTGGCAGCAGTAGGTAGCGGCCGCCCTTGCCCTGGTCGTCGCCGTTGTTGCCGACGTTGACCAGCGGCGTGGTCCAGGCGTCGATCAGCGTTCCGTACAGCCCGGCGTCACGCGTCGCCGGGATATCGACCACCACAGGGCCATCCTTGAGATTGACGAAGAACATCACGTACAGCGTGGAGTGGTTGGGGGTGGTGGTCTGGTTGCGCCAGTCCGAAGGGCGCGACCAATACATGATGTCGTTGTACTTGGCGCCGGCATCGCGAAAGTAGGCCTGGCGCATGGCGTTGAAATTGGCCAGCGGCATGCCCCAGATGGCGGCCTCCAGTGCGCGACCTTCCAACAGGCGGGTGCCGACCTCGGGTTGATTGGCCGACGCCGGTGCTTTGTGCAGTACCACCAGCAACAAGGCGAGCAGTACAAGGGTGGCCGCGACTTTGGTGCGACCGATGAACGGGGGTAGGGCAAAGCGTGTTGTCATTGTTCTGGCTCCGCTGGCAGCAGGATAGCCCCCTGCCTGTGCGCAGAGGGCAGGGGGTCAGGCGATATTGCGCTGGTGGTCTTTCCAGAAGGCCTTGCGCAGCTCGTTCTTGAGGACTTTGCCGACGCTGGACAACGGCAAGGTTTCACGGAACTCGACACTGCGTGGGCACTTGTAGCCCGCGATGCGCTCGCGGCAATGGGCAATGATCTCCTCATCGCTGACCGACACACCGGGCTTGAGGATGATGACCGCATGCACGCTCTCGCCCCACTTCTGGCAAGGGATGCCGATCGCGGCGATCTGCGCGACGGCCGGGTGGCTGGCGATGGCCGTTTCTACTTCGGCGCTGTAGATGTTCTCGCCACCGCTGACGATCATGTCCTTGAGGCGGTCGCAGACGTAGATGAAACCGTCGTCATCCATGTAGCCGCCGTCGCCGGTGTGCATCCAGCCATTGCGCAAGGCTTCGGCGGTCTCCTGCGGCTTGTTCAGGTAGCCGAGCATGACGTTCGGCCCGCGTACCACAATCTCGCCCACGGTGCCGCGCGGGACTTCGTTGTCGTGGGCATCGACGATGCGTATTTCCACGCAGATGGCCGGGCGACCGGCCGAATACATCTTGCCGCTGTCGTGGTGGGCCTGGCAGTGATACTCCTGCGACAGGGTGGTGGCCATCGGCGCCAGTTCGGTCATGCCATAGCCCTGGGAGAAACCGGCGGCGGGGAAGGCGGCCTGGGCGCGAGCGAGCAACGCCGGGGTGATGGGGGAGGCGCCATAGCCGATCGTGGCCAGTGAGCCCAGGTCCAGGGCGCGGGCCTCGGCGGACTTGTCGCGGCAGTCCAGCAGCATCTGGATCATGGTCGGCGCCAGGAGGATTTCGTTGATGCGCTCCTGGTCGATGGTCTCCAGCACCTGTTGGGGTGTGAAGGAGGGCAGCACCACATGGGTCCCACCGCTCAAGAACAGCGCCGTCATGGCGGCGAAGTCGGCCAGGTGGAACATCGGCATTACATGCAGGAAGACGGCTGCAGCCCCGTAGCTACCGCCGTTCAAGGTCGCCATCGAGGAAAACGCGACATTGCTGTGGCTGAGCATCACGCCCTTGGGGAAGCCGGTGGTGCCACCGGTATAGAAAATGCCCAGCAGTGCATCGCCGCTGCGACGCGCATCTTCGATCGGGGTGGCGGCGGCCAGCAGCGCTTCATAGTTGAGCATGCCGTCGGGGGTCGGGCCATCTCCGGCGTAGATCAGGGTACGAATGCTGCGGGCTTCGGCGGCCACTTTGCTGCCCAGGTCCTTGAAGGTGTCGTCGACGATCAGCACCGAGGTCTGCGAGTCATCCAGGGAATAGATGATCTCGGCCGCGCTCCAGCGGATGTTCACCGGGTTGAGCACCGCATCGGCCCAGGGCACAGCGAGGTAGTACTCGATGTAGCGCTGCGAATTGAGCGAAAGCATTGCCACACGATCGTCGCTGGCCACACCCAACCCTTGCAGGGCGCCGGCCAGGCGCGCAACGCGGTTGCCGAGCTCGGCGTAGCTGATACTGCGCCCGGCAAAGCGCACGGCGGTGGCCTGGGGCCTGGCTTGCAGGTGACGATGCAAACCTTGAGTGATGTACATGGGCTACTCCAATCTTGTTGTTATCGTTAGTCGTATCGCCACGGTCGGCACGGCGCGGGTACGCAGCAGCTGCCGAGTGCCGTCCCTGGCAGGACAGCACCGCTGTCAGAGCGAACGGCCGACCAGTTCGCGCTGGATTTCGTTGGCGCCGCCGTAGATGCGCGCCACCCGGGCATCGGCCCACATCCGCGCGATCGGGTATTCGTTCATGTAGCCGTAGCCGCCGAAGAACTGCAGGCAACGGTCGAGGACCTCGCTGTTGCGTTCGGTCAGCCAGAACTTGCCCATCGAGGCACTCGCCGAATCCAGCGTGCCCTCGACCCATTGCTGGATCAGATGATCGCAGAAGGTCCGCGAAGCCAGTACGGTCGCCTTGACATCGGCCAGGGCGAAACGGGTGTTCTGGAACTCCAGCACCGCCTTGCCAAACACCGTGCGCTCGCGGGTATAGGCCAGGGTCAGCGCCAGGGCGCGTTCCATCTGCGCGGCTGCGCACATTGCGATCTGCACGCGTTCGTAGGGCAGTTGCTTCATCAGGGTATAGAAGCCCTTGCCCTCGACGCCGCCGAGCAGGCAGTCGGCGGGAACCTCGACGTCATCGAAGTACATTTCCGAGGTGTCGGAAGACTGCAGGCCCACCTTGTCCAGGCATTTGCCGCGGCGAAAGCCAGGCAGCGAGGTGTCGACCAGGAAGATCGAAATGCCTTTGGAGCCGCTGCTCTGGTCGGTCTTGGCGACCACGGCCACCATGTCGCTGAGCTGGCCGTTGGTAATGAAGGTCTTGGCGCCGTTGATGATATAGCGGTCACCCTGTTTGACCGCGCGGGTGCGCACCGCCTGCAGGTCGGAACCGGTGCCTGGCTCGGTCATGGCGACCGAACAGATGACTTCACCGCAAGCGATCTTAGGCAGCCAGAACTGCTTCTGTTCCGGGGTGCCGTCATCGAGGATGTAATGGCCGACGATATGGTTGATGGTCAGGCCCAGGCCCGACACGCCGGCATAGTTGAGTTCGTTGACCACCGCGGCGACGTGGGCAGGCGTACCGCCGGCACCGCCGTACTCCTCGGGCAGGTCGGGCAGGATCATGCCCATTTCACCGCAAGCCAGCCATGACTCGCGGTCGGCCTGATGCTGCTCACGCCATTTCTCTTCGCGTGGGGCCAGGGTCTGGGTGACGAAGCGACGAATGCTGTCGGCAAAAGGTTGTACGTCTTCAGTCATCCACGGCGAGCGATAGTTTTCCAGCATGGCAAGTTCCTCGGCTGTTTTTGTATTTTTAATCCCGATCACGCCTGTTCAATGCAGTAACAGGCGTGAGCCAGAAGCAGCGATTATCAGAGGCTGCCCATTCCGCCGCCACAGACGATGGTCTGACCCGAGACGTAGTTGGCTTCCGGCAGGCACAGCATCACTACCGAGCCTGCGGCCTCTTCAGCGGTACCCGGGCGGCCCAGGGGGATGTTCTGGCTGGCGCCGTCGATCATTGCCTGTTGTACGCCGACCTTGATCTCGCGGCCTTCGATGTTCACTGTCTTGCTCTCGGTACCGGCCAGCGCCTGGGTCAGGCGGGTATCGATGAAACCGAAGGCCACGGCGTTCACGCAGACCTTCATGCGGCCCCACTCGCGCGCCAGGGTCTTGGTCATGCCCAGAATGCCGGCCTTGGCCGAAGAATAGTTGGTCTGACCTGCGTTGCCGCCAGCGGCGACCGACGAAATGTTCACCACCCGGCGGAACACTTCCTTGCCTTCGGCGCTCTCTTTCTTGGCCTGGGCGCTGATGATCGGCTGGGCCGCGCGCAGAATGCGGAACGGGGCTGTCAGGTGGCAGTCGACAATGGCGTACCACTGCTCGTCGGTCATCTTCTGGATGACGTTATCCCAGGTGTAGCCGGCGTTGTTGATGATGATGTCGATGGCGCCATAGTTCTGCACGGCGGTCTGCACGAAACGATCGGCAAAATCGGCGGCAGTCACGCTGCCGACGCAGGCTACCGCTTCGCCGCCGGCATTGCGGATTTGTGCCACGACTTCTTCGGCAGGGCCGGCATCCAGGTCATTGACCACGACACGGGCACCATAAGCGGCCAGCTGCAGCGCTACGCTGCGGCCGATACCACGACCGGAACCAGTCACCAGGGCAACTTTACCTTCAAGTTTTTTCATCATGTACTCCTATGGATTTTTGTTTTTTTGCGGGTTCAGACCAGGGCGACAATGGCTTCGCCGGCGAGTTTTTCCTCGCCATACTGATTGGCGCAGCGAATGGCCAGGCGGACCAGTTTTTCGCCATCTTTCTCGTATTTTTCTGTCACCTTGCCGGTGCAGCGTGGGATGTGACCCAGTTGGGTGATGCCGGTGAAGCGGATCGACAGTTTGCGTACTTGCTGCTGCGGCACCCAGTTGGTGAGCAGGCGGCCCAGGTAGGCAGCCGAGAGCATGCCGTGGGCAAACACATCGGGCATGCGCGCCTTGCGGGCGAAGTCGAGGTCGATGTGGATCGGGTTGTGGTCACCCGAGGCGCCGCAGTACAGCGCCAGGGTGGTGCGGTTGACCGGCTGCAGGGTGAGCAGCGGAATTTCATCGCCAACCTGGATATCGGAGAATTGAACGGTAGTCATCGACGGTTCCTTAACGTTGTACGAGAGAGCAACGGAGGTCGGCGATGTGTTCGCCATCCTGGTTGGTGACGCGGACTTCGTTGACCACGAACTGCAGGCGTCCGCCGGCTTTTTCGTAGACATCGACAATCTTGCTGTCGAACGTCAGCACATCACCGGCAACCGCGGGCCGGTGATACTCGAACGATTGTTCGGCGTGCAGGATGCGGCCCAGGTCGAACTCATAGATGCGCAGTTGCGCTTCGATGTCGCGATTTTCGCCACCCAGGCACATCAGAAAGGTCGGCGGTACCGGCAGGGAGCGGTAGCCGGCGGCTTTCGCCGCGTCTTCGTCGGTGTAGATCGGGTCAGTCTCGCCAATTGCCTTGGCGAAGAACCGCAGGCGGCCTTTTTCGACTTCGGCGGTGGTTACGCCGAGCGAACGGCCGATCAGACTTTTGTCTGCCATATCACGTGCTTCCTAGTTAGGGTCTGGAAAAGCGCGCCGGGCTGGCGGCGCGCGTCATCTATCAGCCGCGGCCGAACAGGGTGACGATGCAGGCGCCGCCCAGGCCGAGGTTGTGTTGCAGGGCGAGGTTCACCCCTTCGACCTGGCGTGCCTGGGCAGTACCACGCAGCTGGTGGGTCAGCTCGTAGCATTGCGCCAGGCCCGTCGCACCCAGTGGGTGACCCTTGGAAAGCAGGCCTCCGGACGGGTTGGTGACAACCTGGCCGCCATAGGTGTTGTCACCGTCGAGCACGAACCGCTCGGCTTCGCCAACGGCACACAGGCCGAGGGATTCGTAGGTGAGCAGTTCGTTATGGGCGAAGCAGTCGTGCATTTCGGCCACGCGAATGTCGCGAGGGTCGACACCGGCTTTTTCGTAGACCGCCTGGGCGGCACGCTGGGCCATGTCGAAACCCACCATCTGGATCATCGAGGGCGGCTCGAAGGCGATTGGCTTGTCGGTCGTCAGGGCCTGGGCCAGGATCACCACATCGGTACGCAGGCTGTGCTTCTTGGCGAACGCTTCGGTGCAGACAATGGCGGCAGCGGCGCCGCAGGTCGGCGGGCAGGCCATCAAGCGGGTCATCACACCTGGCCAGATGACCTGGTCGTTCATGACGTCTTGGGTGCTGACCACTTTGCGGAACATGGCCAGGGGGTTGTTGGCGGCGTGACGGCTGGCCTTGGCGCGAATGGCTGCGAAAGTGCTCATCTGCGTGCCGTATTTTTCCATGTGCTCGCGGCCTGCGCCGCCAAACATCTTCAGCGCCATGGGAAGATCGGCAGCGTCGGACGCCAGCTGGTCGACGATGGCGATGCTTTTGCCCATCGGGCCCGGGCGATCGTCCCAATGGCTCTTGAGCGCGCCGGCCTGCATCTGTTCGAAGCCCATGGCCAGGGCACACTCGACTGCGCCACTTTCAACTGCCTGGCGGGCCAGGAACAGCGCGCTGGAGCCGGTCGAGCAGTTGTTGTTGACGTTGATCACCGGAATGCCGGTCATGCCGACTTCATACAGTGCGGCCTGGCCACAGGTCGAGTCGCCATACACGTAGCCCACGTAGGCCTGTTGGATCAGCTCATAGCTCAAGCCTGCATCCTTGAGGGCCAGGCGTACCGCTTCCGATCCCATTTCGATGTAGGTGCCGCTGGTACCTGGTTTTACGAAAGGAATCATGCCGACGCCGGCCACGTAGGTTTTCTGCGACATCTCAATCTCCACGCTCAGTTGTTGATGCTTCGTCATGGACACCAGGCGAAGCGCCAGCGGCAAGGGATGCCGCCCACACTTCAACTCTGGCCTATCGGCAGACGTACGTAACCTGATCAGGATGGGTGGGGTGGCCATGGCCTGGCGGGCGCGCCAGACCCCAGCCGTAGTGGGTGGTCTGGTGGCTCGGGCACTGTAATAACCTTGGTCGCCTACTTGCTTTGTGCCTGCGCGCCGCATCGGAGCCGGCAGCGAGCACGACTCACTCTGGGAGCTTCTATGACTCTTCTGCACAACAAGGTAGCGATCATCACCGGCGGTGCGTCCGGTATCGGCCGGGTCACGGCCCAGCTGTTTGCCCGTGAAGGTGCCCGTGTGGTGATCGCCGATATGAACGACGCCGCAGGCCTGGAGCTGGTCGAGCAGATCGAGCAGCACGGCGGCCAGGCCCACTTCCAGCACCTGGACGTATGCCGCGAGCAAGACTGCGCCGCGCTGGTCGATGCCGCGCTGACGCGCTATGGCCGTCTGGATATCGCCTTCAACAATGCCGGCATCTTCGTGCCGCCGGTGCTGCTCGAAGATCAACTGCTGGAGCAATGGCAGCGGGTGCTGGACGTCAATCTCACCGGGGTTTTCAACTGCCTGGTGCCCCAGCTCCACGCGATGAAGGCCAATGGCGGCTCGATCATCAATACCGCCTCAATCGCCGGACTGAGCGGTACGCCGGGCTCGGCTGCCTACAGTGCCTCCAAGCACGGTGTGATCGGGCTGACCCGCAGTGCCGCGCTGGAGTACGGCAAGTACCGCATTCGCATCAATGCCCTGTGCCCGGGGCTGGTGGCGACCCCCATGACCCAAGGCCCGGACAGCGGCTTCAACAGCAAGATGATCGACATGGCGGTGAAAAACGCACCGTTGCGCCGTCAGGCCGCGCCCGAAGAGCTGGCGGTGATGGCCCTGTGGCTGGCCTCGGACAAGTCTTCGTATGTCACCGGTGCGCACTTCGTCGTCGATGGCGGCGCCACGGCGTAGCGAATCCTCTTCATCTCACATTCATAACAGGAGCTTGTATGACGCTATTACAAGGCAAGGTGGCCATCGTGACAGGAGGCGCCTCCGGCATCGGCAAGGCCACCGCACGGCTGTTCGCCAGCGAAGGGGCGCGCGTGGTAGTTGCCGACACCAATGAGCAGGCCGGGCAGGCGGTGGTCGACCTGATCGAGCAGGTGGGAGGGCGGGCGTTCTTCCAGGCCGTTGACGTGCGCCGCGACGAGCAGTGCGCGGCGCTGGTGGCGGCGACCCTGGAGCGCTTCGGCCAGCTCGACATCGCGTTCAACAACGCCGGCATTAGCGGCACCCCGGGACTGACCGAGTCGCAAAGCCTGGAGCAGTGGCGCCTGGTGCTGGACATCAACCTGACCGGGGTCTTCAACTGCATGGTGCATCAGTTGCGGGCGATGAAGGCCAGGGGTGGCTCGATCATCAATACCGCCTCGATCATGGGCCTGCAGGGCACCCCGGGGGCCGCCGCCTATTCGGCGTCCAAGCATGGTGTGATCGGCCTGACCCGCAGCGCCGCCCTGGAGTATGGCAAGCATGGCATCCGCATCAATGCCCTGTGCCCGGGTTATGTCACCACGCCGATGACCACCGGATCCGAAAGCGAATTCAATGCCCGCACCCTCGAGATGGCTCTCAAGACCGTCGCCCTGCGGCGTCTGGGCGAGCCTCGCGAGCAGGCCGAAATGGCCCTTTGGCTGGCCTCGGATAATGCGTCCTATGTCACGGGCGCGCATTTTGTTGTCGATGGCGGTGTCACCGCCTGAAACCCTTGCAGCAGCTGTGGAGGCTCCATGAATTACGCACATTACCAGTTCATCAACTTCAACCTGGACAACGGCGTGCTGACCCTGCGCCTGAACCGCCCGGAGGCGATGAATGCCATCAATGCCGGCTTGCATGAAGAACTGTCGCAGGTGTTCGCCGACATCGCCGCCGACCGCGAGGTTCATGCGGTGGTGCTGACCGGTGAAGGCCGCGGCTTCTGTGGCGGTGGCGACCTGAGCTGGTTCCGCGACATCACCCCGCAAGGGGTCGACAAGCTGTTTCGCGAAGCGCGCAAGCTGATCATCGACCTGCTGGAACTGCCGCAGCCGATCATCGCCGCTGTCAACGGCCATGCCGCCGGCCTTGGCGCCACCCTCGCATTGTTCTGCGACATCATCTATGTGGCCGACTCGGCCAGGATCGCCGACCCCCATGTGCGCATCGGCGTGGCGGCCGGCGATGGCGGGGCGGCCATCTGGCCCTGGCTGGTGGGGCCGGCACGGGCCAAGCAGTACCTGCTTACGGGCGACAGCCTGACGGCGAGCGAAGCCGAGCGCATCGGCCTGGTCAACCAGGTGGTGGCCGCTGATGCGGTACTGGACCACGCCACGGCGATGGCCCGGCGCCTGGCGGACGGCCCGCGCCTGGCCATCGCCGCGAGCAAGGCGTCGGTGAACAAGATCCTGCGCGACACGGTGAACCTGGTGCTGGATACCTCGTTGGCCCTTGAGAAAGAGAACTTCTACAGCGCCGATCACAAGGAAGCGATCAATGCCTTCCTGGAGAAACGTGCGCCGGTCTACTGCGGGCGCTGAGTCGCGGTCGTTCTGTCACAACCTTAGGAGGTATCGCGATGACCCCGCAATTGAATCGGTTCCCATGGATGACCGAGGAACTGGAGATGTTCCGCCAACAGGTGCGCCGCTTTGCAGAAGAGCGCATGTTGCCGCAGGCGGAAAAATGGCGCAGCCAGGGCTTCATCGATCGGCAGATCTGGCGCGAGCTGGGCGAGCTGGGGATGATGCTCCCGGAAATTCCCGAACAGTATGGTGGCGCGGGTGTTTCGCTGGCCTATCAACTGGTGGTGGTTGATGAACTGGCGCGGGCCGAGATGCCGATGAAGCATTCGGTGCATTCTATCGTCGCCCATTACCTGCTCACCTACGGCAGTGAAGACCAGCGCCAGCGCTGGTTGCCCAAGCTGGCCAGCGGCGAATGGCTGAGCGCTATCGCCATGACCGAGCCCGGTTGCGGTTCGGACCTCAAGACCTTGCGTACCCATGCCCAGCGCCAGGGCGACCACTATGTGCTGAACGGTTCAAAAACCTTCATCACCAACGGCTCCACCGCGCAGTTGATCGTGGTCGCCTGCAAAACCGATCCGAGCCTGGGCGCCAAGGGGGTTTCACTGCTGGCGGTCGAAGTGGAAAACCCGCCGCCGGGTTTCCGGGTTGGCAGGCTGCTGGACAAGATGGGGCAAAAGTCCGCCGATACCTGCGAGCTGTTCTTCGACGACGTCAAAGTGCCGGTCGAGAACCTGATCGGCTGCGTCGAAGGCCACGGCTTTGCGCAAATGATGAGCGAGCTGCCCTGGGAGCGCCTGATCGTCGCCGTGGCGGCTGCCGCAGTGATCGAGCGGGCCGTGGAGCATACCGTCGAGTACACCCGCGAGCGCAAGGCATTCGGCCAGAGCATCTTCGACTTCCAGAACACCCGCTTCAAACTGGCCGAGTGCGCGACCATCGCGCATATCGTGCGCGGTTTCGTCAATGACTGTACGCAACGCCTGCTCGACGGCACGCTCGACCCGGAGGCGGCCTACATGGCCAAGTGGTGGTGCTCGGAGCAGCAATGCAAGGTGCTCGACGATTGCCTGCAGTGTTACGGCGGCTACGGCTACATGAACGAATACCCCATCGCGCGCATGTATGCCGACGCGCGGATCCAGCGGATCTACGGCGGTACCAATGAGCTGATGAAAGAGCTGATCGCGCGCAAGCTGTAACGGTGCCCGGCCCGCAGTGCCTTCCCGGCGCTGCGGGCCGGCTGTCAGGGTATATCGGGCTTGTTGGCGCGCTTGCGGGCAATGATGATTGCCTCGTAGCGGCTGGAAACCCCGAATTTCATGAAGATATTGCGCAGGTTCCACTTCACTGTCTGGTCACTGATGTTAAGGGTCCTGGCAATACGCTTGTTGGGCATCGATTGTTCGAGCAGGCCAAGGATGTCTTCTTCGCGCTTGGTCAGGGCCACCTCGCCGGGGGCTACGCTCTGGCTGCCTGGGGTGCTGGCTTCACTGCCTGTCGAGGGCACGCCGACATGGGAGCGCAGCTGCTGCTGGTAGCGTTCCATGGCCTTGCCGGGCAGTCCGTCGAGCGTGGCCAGAAGCAGGCAGGCCTGGTCACCCTCGTCGAGGAAGGTTCGCATCAGGCCGAGGGTGTAGCCATGGTCCAGCGCATTGATCAGGCAGGCCCGGGCGTTATCGCCAAGCCCCAGGTCGGTGAGTGCCAGCGCCTTGAGCAGATTGGCTTTCGCCAGTAGCACGCCGCGCCCCAGCGCCTGGCCGACACTGATTGCGTCCTCCAGCGCCTGCACGGCTTGCTCGGGCAACTGGCTGGCCCGCGCCAATCGGGCCCGGGAGAGCGCGGCGATGGCGACGATTTCCCGGTCACGGGCCTTTTCCCCCTGGTGCTGGATGGCCAGTTCGTCCAGTTCGCCCTGGAGCATCTGGCCATGGCGCCAATCGCCCCGCTGCCAGTCATCGCCAAGCAGTTCCATGCGAATCTGCTCGGCGAGCATCAGCGCAATGCCACGGTCAAGCCGGCGGGCGCGGAAGTGCTCGGCGCGCTTGTCCAGGTAGTCGAGCGCGGCGCGGGGAGCTTCCTGCAGGAACTGCAGGCGTGCATAGGTAAGGGCGGCGCTGTAGGTGCAGGCAGGGACCGAGAAACTCAGCATGTCGAGGCGGTTGACCAGGGTTTCGCGGGCATCGTCGATGCGATTCTGCTCGTATTGGACCTCGGCTACGATCGCGGCGCTGGTGCAGGCGGTGATCGAGCGCCGGCCATGCACCGCTTCGGCCTGGGCCAGCATGGGGCCGGCGTAACGCTCGGCCTCCAGCACCTTGCCTTCGAGCAGCGCCGCCACCGCCATGGCGCTGCGGGCAATCAGCGCCGGCTCGTCGGAACTGGCCTGGGTGACCGAGCGAAACGTGGTGCGTGCCAGCGCGTAGTTACCGAGCATGGCCTGGTTGCCGATGATCAGTCCCAGGCGAAAATGCTCCAGCATCGGGTTGCGCAACGGCACATCGCTCAATGAGTCGATGGCTTGCAGGCTGCGCTCGGAATCATCCTGCTGGCCGGCGATCATTGCGCTCACCAGGGCGACATGAATCGCGTACCTGGGCTCGCAGTTGGAAGCCTTGAGCAGCTCGAGCCAGCGCTCGCTCTGCTCCAGGCGCGCGCTCAGTGCATAGCCCCAGGCACCGAACAGCGCCAGCCGTGGGTGCTGGGAGAGCAGGGCGGGTGGCACCCTTTCGACCCAGCGCAGGAAAATGCCCAGATGGCGGATGTTGGTCAGGGGTTGCAGGGCGTTTTCCAGCAACTCGATGATGGTGTCGAAGTCTTCGCTCAGCAGGGCGTGGCGCAGCGCCTCGATCACCAGGTCCTGGGCGGCGAACCACTGCGCCGCGCGTTGATGCAGGCCGCGCACGTCCTGATTGCTTTGCTGCAATTTGTGGGTGAGAAATTCGGCGAACATCGGGTGCAGCCGGTACCACTGGTAGCGGTCCTCCATGTCGACCGGCAGCAAGAACAGGTTGAGCGACTCGATGGTGGCTATCAGTTGCGCCGCATCGCTGCACCCGGTCAGTTGGGCGGCCAGGTCGGCATTGAAGCGCCGCAGGATGGAAATCTGCTGGAGAAACTCGATCAGGCCGTCGGGCAGGTTGGCGATCACATCTTCGGACAGGTAAGCGCTCAGGTCTGCACTGTTGGGGGCCAATGCGCTGAGGCCCGAGCGTTTGCGCGGCACCGATTTCAACGAGATCGACACCAGTTGCAGGCCGATCGGCCAGCCATCGGTCTGGGCATGAATGGTGTGGGCAGCATCCAGGTCGATTTCCGCGTCCAGGTGAGCCTTTAGAAACGCCAGTGACTCCCGGAAATTGAACGACAGCTCATTGCCGCCGATTTCACACAATTGTCCCATTGCCCTCAGCCGGCCGAGCAACAAGGACGGCGCCACCCGCGAGGCAATGACCAGGTGCAGGTTAACCGGGGCACTGTCGATCAGGGTTTGTACCAGTTGGTTGATGCGCGGCGAAACGACCTGGTGAAAGTCGTCGAGCATCAGGTAGAACTCGCTGCCCAGCTGCGCAACGGCGTTGATCACTACCGACGCCACCGCCTGCAGGCCTTCGTTGTCGTTGCTATCGCCCAACAGCAGCAGATCATCGTCCAGGGGCACCCCTACCTGCTGCAGGGCGCCGATCAGGCTGGCGCAGAACAGGGTGAAGGTGCCGTCTTCAGGGATCAGCGACAACCAGCAAACAGAAGCGCCCTGTTTGATCAGGTCAAGCCGCCACTGGGCCAGCACAGTGGTTTTGCCGAATCCGGCACCGCCGCAGACAACCACGACCTTGCTCTGATGAGCCTGGTGCAGATGGGCTGCCAGGTCTTCACGGACAATACTGTTGGCAGGTATGCGCGGTGGTGCAAATTTGGTGCTGACAAGCAGGGAAGTCGACTTCATCGATGCTCAAGTTCTTTTGTTCTTGTTATCGGCCAGTATGGGGTACCGCTACCAACCTTTCCCACCCCAATAAGGGTGGGCGTTTTCAGACGCATATTCGGCTATTTTTGGGCTTTCATCGACGCCGAAGAGCCTAAGTTGAAGATTCCACAACTCACCGACATTCAGCAACTGTCAATCGATAGCATGCGCACTTTCGTCCAGCAGGAAGTGGCGCCCAATGCTGCATCGATGCGTTTTGGCCCGGCATCGCGCGAGCATCTCCTGGAGTTTACCCAGGCAGTCGCCGATTTCGGCCTGCCGGGCCTGGCGGTGCCCAAGGCATTCGGCGGCTCGGGCATGGACTGGGTGACCCAGGCGCGGTTGTTCGAAGAATTGGTCAAAGGCAGCCCTGAGCTTGCCAGTGTGGTGCTGGTGAATATGCTCGCCGTCGAGCTGCTGATGAGCCAGCCGGCCCTACGCAGCCAATACTTGCCGGACCTGCTGGCCGGACGCAGCATCGCCGGCCTCGGGCCTGCGCTTGTCGATGGCAAGCCGGGCAACGCCCTGCAGGCACGACGGGTGGGCGAGGGCTTCATGGTCGATGGCAACATCGAAGAAGTGGCCAGCGGCATGTGGGCGAACTTCTTGATCAGCAGCGTCTCGCTTGACGATCAGTCGTCCTGCTTCCTGTTGCTCGATCGCCGCCGCGACCGCTACGAAACCCGTGGCATTCGCCTCGAGAGCAACGCTGCGCGCGTCCAACTCACCGATACCCCGGTCGGCGCCGACTACTGCCTTGGCGATGCCGGACCGAACGCCCTGCTGTCGCGGCGCTTGCAGGTGTTTCTTCGCTTGCATGAGGGCATCGCCCGGGTGGCGCAAGGGCAGGCGATCCTCGACGCAACCCTGGCAGCGGCATCCCTGCCGCCGGTGCACGAAGGCCCAGCGGCCGGTGAGCAACTGCTGACCCTGCACCTGGCCGAAATGATCACCCAGATCGAGTCCGCGCGCTTGATGTGCCATCACGGCTTGATGCTGGCCCAGGGCGGCGGAGACTGCGAGGCGCAAGCGAGCATGGCGCTGTTTTTTGCCCAGGGTGCGGTTGCCCGCGTCGAACGCCATGCCGATTGGGTCGACGACTCGCAGAGCGTGCGCCGCCCAGTGTTCACCTTGCAGCTTGGCCCGCTGTCCTGCGCGCCGAGCAAGGATCAGGCGCGCCACATCGTCAGCCGCCGCGTCAACTGACCGGCTAGCCAGCTAAGGGGAAATCGCAAGCAGCTCGTCCGAATGCGCAGCCACCTCAAATAGAGAGCTATGCCTCGACGCCAATGAATAGCTTTAAATCTGTTGGGAGTGGCTGACTTATAATTTCTGAAATCTGTACGACTTGCTCGCTAGTTAACAGCCATTCGCCTTCTGCCATTGCGTTAAGGCTTTTATGACCGAGCGCTTGAACGATTTGATCGTTAAAAGAGCTATCAACATAAAGCTCAAACTTAATCAAGTCATCTACTGGGTCGTCAGGTAGAAAACCACTGATACACAGGTACATAGGTACTCCTATTTTTCTACTTTTCGGCCCGGTTTTGCTGGTTTTGTTTGTTCGCCAGTTTCAGCGTCAAACTCACCTAAATGTTTGCCTTGCTTATCGTAAATCTCAACGGCGCCATGCTGACTGTCCCATTCATAAATACGACCTTTACGATCCTTCCAACGCCTACGAATTGCTCCCCCGCCTTGCACTCTGGTTTTAGCATCTGCTTTTACGGCATCAGGGAACGCCGTAAGTCTTCCAGGTGGTGGGTGATAGCTATGATCACTCATCACGCTCAACGAGATACAAATCGGCTGAATTCCGGTGTTCGGAAACCAGATGATAGCGTCCTGGTAATCGGGCGGGTGCACCGGGTTGACCGGAATACGGTCGGCTTGTTCGGTCGCAGGGTACACCCACGCCGCTGGCTGCAACGAGACGCCTTCTAGGGCCGCAATCCCCAACACCTCGTTGGGATCGACGGCCGGCGTCCAGATGATTTGGACCCCATCCCCATGTTCGCTGAACCATCCACCCTGTGGGTGGGGTGGCGTACCCCCCATTTCTGGCTGGGCCCCTCCTGCCGTAGTGGGTGGTTTCAGCGCGGCGCCAAGCCCTTAGGCTGGGTTCAAGGCACACCGCACATTGCTTTGTCCCTTAGCTGTACCAATCCAAACAATGAATAAGAAAGTGCTTTGCACAAGATGGAGGGGTAATGAAGTCCGCTCAACTGTGGGTGCGCGAAGGCCATTTGCACAAGGCTGCGCTGAGTATTGCTGTCACTGCGATTTCTTCCGGGCTGCTGCAGAGCGCCCATGCGATCGCCATCGACACCGGCAATCCGGACGTGCAGGTCCGGTGGGACAACACCATCCGCTATAACCTGGGCTATCGGGTCGACCCCCAGAACGATTCGATCCTCGCCAACCCGAACTTCGATGACGGCGATCGCAACTTCGAGCGCGGCGTGGTCACCAACCGCCTTGACCTGCTCAGTGAAGCCGACATCGTCTTCAATCAGCGTTATGGTGCGCGCGTCAGTGCCGCCGCATGGTATGACCAGGCGTACGAAAACCTGGACAACGATAACGTCGCCACCTCCAACCACGAATCGGACGGCCAGCCCGCGCTCGGTCTGAGCCGCTACGCGAAGCGTTATTACCACGGTCCGTCGGGGGAGATCCTCGATGCCTTTGTATTCGGCCAGATGGAGGTCGGCAGCGTTCAGCTCAACGGCAAGCTCGGCCAGCACTCGCTGGCCTGGGGCGAAGCGCTGCTCACCGGGGGCGCGGTGCATGGCGTGTCCTATAGCCAGAACCCGCTGGACCTGGGCAAGGCCCAGGCGTCCCCGGGCATCGAAGCCAAGGAGCTGTATCGGCCACAGCCACAAGTCTCCACCCAGGTACAACTGACACCGGAGTTGTCCCTGGCGGCGCAGTACTTCTTCGATTGGGAGCGTATGCAGATGCCGGAGGCGGGCACCTATTTCGGTGCCCAGGACATCGTCAACGAGGGCGCCGAAACCCTGGTTGCCCGTCCGGGCGTACCCGGCGTGCGCCTGCAACGTGGCTCGGACATCATCAAGGAAAAGCATGGCGACTATGGCCTGGCCGCGCGCTGGCGTCCCCAGTGGCTGGACGGCACCCTGGGCTTTTACTACCGCAATTTTACCGACAAGCTGCCGCAGGTGTACCAGCAGGCGTCCAGCCGTACCTTTGGCCTGGCCTACGGTGACGACATCGACCTGTATGGCGTGAGCCTGTCCACCGTGCTTGGCGGCTTGAGCGTCGGTGTCGACCTCAACTACCGCACCAACATGCCGTTGGTCAGCAGCGTTGCGGCCTTGCCTGCGGGCGCATTGCCCGACGACACCCCCGGCGCGCGCGGCAACACGGTGCACGGCCTGGTGAACGCCGTGGGCACGCTGGCGAGCTCGCCCCTGTACGACTCGGCTGCCTATGCCGCCGAGCTGACCTGGAACACCTGGACTTCGGTGACCGACAACAAGGCCCTGTTCAAAGGCAATGACAGCTACAACGCCGTCGACAAGCCGGACAAGAACGCCATCGCCATGGGCCTGAACTTCACTCCGACCTGGTACCAGGTGTTCCCTGGTGGCGACCTGTCGATGCCGTTGAGCTACTCCCAGGGCCTGCGCGGCAACTCGGCGGTGACCCTGGGCGGCAACGAAGACACCGGCAGTTACTCGGTGGGACTGGGCCTGGACTACCTGTCGCAGTACCGGTTCGACCTGAAATATGTCGACTTCTTCGGTGATGTCGACAAGGACGTCAACGGCGTGGTGAGCGTCGCCAACGGTACGTCCGCCATCCTCAGGGACCGCGGTCTCATCACCTTCACCTTCAAGACCACGATCTGAGTGGCGAGGACGATTTCATGAATGCATCCCATAAAGTGCTCTTCGCAAGCCTGCTGTCGCTGTATGGAAGCCTGGCGCTGGCCGCGCCGGACTACAGTCAGCTGGGCAAAACCCTGACGGCCTTCGGTGCACAGCAGAGTGGCAACGAGGACGGCAGCATTCCGCCCTATACCGGTGGCCTGGCCGCGGCACCGGCTGGCTTCGACAAGAATTCCCATGTACGGCCCGACCCTTTCGCGAATGAAAAGCCGCTGCTGTCGATCAACCAGGGCAACGTCGACCAGTACGCCAGCAAGCTCACCGCCGGCACGGTGGCGCTGATCAAGCGCTACCCGAGTTTTCGCGTCGATGTCTATCCCACCCACCGTACCGCGGCGTTCCCGCAGTGGGTGCAGGACAACGCCATCAAGAATGCCGGCAAGGCGAAGCTGGACGCCGGTGGCACCTCGGTTTCCGGCGTGCACGCCACGACCCCGTTCCCGATTGCGCAAAACGGCAATGAAGCGATGTGGAACATGCTGATGCGCTACAACGGCGACACCATGGATTTTCGCAAATTCACCGCCTTCAACGTCACGTCGGCCGGTCAACTGACGATTTCCACCCAAGGGCGTTTCCTGGTCGAGTCCGAGTACTACAACGATGCCAAGCAAGGCAGTAGCCTGCTGCAACGTACCCGCGCCGACTATGTCGGGCCGGCGCGCCGTGCAGGGGAGGCGGTGATGATTCTCGAGCCGGCCAACTATGAAGAGGCCGAGCGCCGCGCCTACCAGTACCTGCCAGGCCAGCGGCGGGTCAAGTTGGCGCCCGACCTTGCCTACGACACGCCCAATACCAGCACCTCCGGCATGTCCACCATGGACGATGTCGGGCTGTTCAACGGCAAGCAGGACCGGTTCGACTTCAAGCTGGTAGGCAAGAAGGAAATGTACGTCCCCTACAACGCCTATCGCATGGTGTATGCCAGCAAGCCCGAGGAGGTCTTCAAGGCCAACCATATCAACCCGGACTATGTCCGCTGGGAGCTGCATCGGGTGTGGGTAGTGGAAGCGACGCTCAAGCCCGGTGCACGGCATATCTACAAGAAGCGCGAGTTCTACCTCGATGAAGACAGCTGGGCGCCGCTGGCGGTCGATCAATACGACGCCCGCGACAGCCTCTGGCGTGTCGGTTTCAACTACCCGACCCAGAGCTACGACGCGCAGACCTTCACCAGCTTTACCGCCGGGCACTATGACCTGATCGGTGGCAACTACTACATCAACCTCTGGCCGGGCCGCGATGGCCTGCGCATTGCCGCCGAACACCAGCCGGACAACTTCTGGTCGCCGGACTCCCTGGCGGGTAGCGGTATCCGCTAAGCCGCCGGGCCAGGCCCCCTGCGCTATCGCTGGTAGCGCAGGGGCTTCGATCATTCCAAGAAGGACTTACGCCATGTTCGAACCTTGGCTGCGGCCGGTCATTGCCCTGGCTGCGCTCAGTTGTCTGCCGGTGCAGGCGCAACCGGCCTTCCGTGATCCGTTGGACGTTGCCCCGATGCACAGTGCACTGGCGACCCAGGCCCCGCTCAACGCAGTGACCCGTGCGGGCGACCGATTGGTCGCCGTGGGCCTGCGCGGCAGCATCCTCTACAGCGACGACCTGGGGACCAGCTGGACGCAGGCCCGATCGCCGAGCAGCACCGACCTGACGGCGGTGTACTTCTCGACGCCGCAGCTGGGCTGGGCTGTCGGTCACCAAGGCGTGGTACTGCACAGCAGCGACGGTGGCCTGAGCTGGAGTCGTCAACTCGATGGCCTGGGCATCGGTGCGCTGTTGCGCCAACAGGGCGAGGCGGGGGCTACCGCCCCCCTGCCTGCCGAAGGCAGCAGCGACTTCCCCTTGCTCGACGTGTGGTTCGAGGATGCCCGCAGGGGCTTTGTGGTCGGTGCGTTCAATCTGATTCTGCACACCGAGGACGGCGGCAAGAGCTGGAGCTCCTGGTCGTCTCGTACGCAGAACCCGCAGGGCTTGCACCTCTATTCGATACGCTGGGCCGATGGCGCGCTGTTCATTGCCGGCGAGCAGGGCCTGGTGTTGCGCCTGGATGCGCAAAGCCAACGCTTCGAGGCACTGGCAACGCCCTACAAGGGCAGCTTCTTCAACCTGGTTGGCACGCCGCAGGTGGTCCTGGCCGTCGGCCTGCGGGGCACTGCCTATCGCAGCAGCGACCGCGGGCAGTCCTGGCACAAGGTCGAGACGGGCCTGGGCAGCAGCCTGGCCGGCGGCACCGTGCGTGCCGATGGCTCGATCGTGCTGGTCAGCCTGGCGGGGGACGTGCTGCTCAGCCGTGACCAGGCGCGCAGTTTCACGCGCCTGAGCATCGATCGCCCTGCGCCGTACTTTGCCGTGGCCGACGCCGGCCCGGCCGGGCTCAGCCTGGTCGGCATCCGTGGCGTACGCCTGGCCAAATAACAAGAAAAGCGGAGACTGCTGTGGCTACTGGTACCGACACACTCAATGACATGCCCGTCGTCAATACCCTCAAGGAATTCGACGCGCACTCCGGCAACCGCCTGGAACGGTTGATCTTCAATCACCGACTGCTGGTCGTGCTGTTCTGTGCCGTGGTCAGCGTGTTGCTGGCGTACTCGGCAACCCGGCTGGTGCTCAATGCCAGCTTCGAGAAGACCATACCGCAGAGCCAGACCTACATTCGCAACTACCTGGAGCATCGCAATGATCTGCGCGGCCTGGGCAACACCGTCCGGGTCGTGGTGGAGAACCCTGAGGGTGACATCTTCGATTCACGTTATCTGGAGACTTTGCGCCGGATCAACGACGAGGTGTTCCTGACCCCGGGTGTCGACCGTGCTTCGGTGAAGTCATTGTGGATGCCGGTGGTGCGCTGGAATGAAGTCACCGAGGACGGCTACTCCGGCGGCCCGGTGATGCCCGACAACTACGACGGCTCGCCTGGCGCAATCGACAGCCTGCGCCAGAACATCGCCCGGGCACAGTTGCTGGGCAACCTCGTAGCGGGCGATTTCACATCGAGCATGATCTTCGTGCCCTTGCTCGATCGTGACCCGAGTACCGGCCAGGCCCTGGACTACCGGAAACTTTCCGGCGCCCTGGAGCAGATCCGCAGCAAGTACGAGCACGGCACGGAGCCCGGGACTTTGCCGGTGCGTGTGCACATCGTCGGCTTTGCCAAAGTGATGGGTGAACTGCTCGACGGTGTGCTTGAGGTCATGAGCTATTTTCTTGCCGCCGCGCTGATCGCCGCGCTGATCATCTTCGCCTACACCCGCTGTGCGCGCAGCACGGTGCTGGTGCTCAGTTGCTCGTTGATCGCGGTGATCTGGCAGTTGGGCCTGGTACGTGCCCTGGGTTATGAGCTGGACCCTTACTCGATCCTGGTGCCCTTCCTGATTTTTGCCATCGGTGTGTCCCACGGTGCCCAGAAGATGAACGGCATCATGCAGGACATCGGCCGCGGCACGCACAAGCTGGTGGCTGCACGCTATACCTTCCGGCGCTTGTTCCTCGCCGGGCTGACCGCGCTGCTGGCCGATGCCGTGGGTTTTGCGGTGCTGATCTTCATCGACATCCCGGTGATCCAGGACCTGGCCATTACCGCCAGCATCGGTGTCGCCGTCCTGGTGTTCACCAACCTGATCCTGCTGCCGGTGATGCTTTCCTACTCGGGCGTTCGTCCGGCGGCGGCGCGGCGCGCATTGCGTCGGGAAGGGCGAGAGTCGGCAGCCTGGTCACTGCTCGAGCGCTTCACCACGCGCCGCTGGGCGATTGCCACCATTGGCGTGTGGTTCATCCTGGCGGCCGCAGGTTTCGCCATCAGCCTGCAACTGAAGATCGGCGACCTCGACCCCGGCGCGCCGGAGCTGCGCCGCGATGCCCGCTACAACCTCGATAACGCCTACATCACCAGCCACTATGCGTTGTCCAGCGACCTGTTCGCGGTCATCGTCAAGGCCGGCCCCGATGGCTGCCTCAAGTACTCGACCCTGGTGGAAATCGACCGGCTCAGCTGGACCTTGCAGAACACCCCGGGGGTACAGACCACCAGCTCGTTTGCCGATGCTGCGCGACGCATCACGGCCGGCTCCTTCGAGGGCAACAACAAGTGGCTGACCTTGTCGCCCGACCAGGCGGTGCTCAACTATGCCGCGCGCACCGCGGCAGCCAACAACCCCGAGCTGTTCAACGAAGACTGTTCGATCATTCCGGTGGTTGCCTACCTGAAGGATCACAAGGCCGAGACCCTGGATGGCGTGGTCAAGGCCAGCGAAGCCTTTGCCGCGGCGCACAACACCGATGAGCGCCAGTTCCTGCTGGCCGCCGGCAGCGCCGGCATCGAGGCGGCGACCAATATCGTCGTACGCGAAGCCAACCGCAGCATGCTGTTCTTCGTCTACGGCGCCGTCATCCTGTTGTGCTACATCGCCTTTCGCAGCTGGCGCGCGGTGGTGGTCGCGGTGGTACCGCTGGTGATCACCTCGATCCTCTGCGAAGCGTTGATGGTGATGCTCGGCATGGGGGTGAAGGTTGCCACCTTGCCGGTCATCGCCCTGGGTGTCGGCATTGGCGTCGACTATGCGCTGTACCTGGTGAGCGTCCAGCTGGTGCAGCAGCGTGCCGGCGTGCCACTGCGCGCGGCCTACCGGCATTCGGTCGACTTCACCGGCAAGGTGGTGGCGCTGGTCGGCCTGACCCTGGCCGCCGGGGTGGTGACCTGGGCCTGGTCGCCGATCAAGTTCCAGGCCGACATGGGCATCCTGCTGACTTTCATGTTTGTCCTGAACATGATCGGAGCACTGGTGCTGATCCCGGCGATGTCGCATTTTCTGTTGTCCGATGGTCATTTCCGTCGCTTGTGCCCGGCTCCCGCCCGTGCACAGGCGACGGTTGAACGTAGCGTACTGGTTTGACTTTCAAGGAGAGAAACATGAACAACCGCACACGGGCGCTGGCCCTTGCTTTTAGCCTTTCATTGCTCGCGCCGGCCTATGTCCAGGCAGCGACAACCGACAACACCGGCCTGCTCATGTCGCCCGAGCAGGCCCGTGAGGAGCAGGCCTATGTGCTCGGGGTCCAGGCCTATCTTTGGGGTTACCCGCTTTATCACTACGATATTTCGGGAGAAAAGAGCCGCCAAGTCGGCGCAGTCGGGGTCAACAGCCTGCGCAAGTTCACCGCGCTGAAGACGGCCAAGGAACGTTTCGTGGTCACTCCCAACAACGTCACCATCGACGCCTATGGGCATCTGTTCCTCGCCCAGGAACCGGTGGTGGTACACGTACCGGCGCTCACCGAGCCGCGCTGGTACCTGGTACAGATCGGCAATTCGTTCGATGAGGTCACCTTCAATGTCGGGGGTATCAAGGGCGCGCGGCCGGGCGACTACCTGATCACCGGGCCCGACTATCGCGGCAGCGTGCCCAACGGCATGACCCAAGTGCCGCTGCGCACCGAGAAAGGTATCGTAGCGGTGCGCATCCTGGCCAAGGACGAGACTGACATCGACGCCGCGGTGCAGGCGCAAAAGGGCTTCCAGGTGATGCCGCTGTCTGCCTACCTGCGCCAGGGGTTGCAATACCAGCCCGGCAAACCGCAGCTTCCTCCAGATTTCAGCGCTTCGGCCCCTGCGAACTTGCGCTTCTTCGAGCGACTGGGGCATGCCATGCAGCAGTCCCTGCCGTTGAGCGGCGATCGAGACGAGGGGTTGCTCACCGCCTTCAACCAGATCGGCTTGAGCGTTGCCAACGGCTTCGCCTGGCAGACCCTGGACGACGCCACGCGGCGAGGCCTGGCCCGCGCCGCCAAGGCCGCCGAGCAGATCGTCGACCAGCGCTGGAAAGACGTCGGTGAAACCACCAATGGCTGGCGCTACACCCTGGCAGGCGGTCGCGCCGGCCATGATTTTGCCCTGCGCGCGGCGCTGGCCAAGAACGTGGTGGGCGCACAACTGTCCGAGGAGGTCGTGTACCCCAATACCCGGGTGGATGCCAAAGGCGCTGCACTCAACGGCCAGAACGCGTACGTCCTGCGTTTCGCCAAGGGTCAGCTGCCGCCCGTGTCGCTGTTCTGGAACCTCTCGCTGTATGGCGACGACATGCTGTTTGTCGAGAATGCCTTCGGCCGCAACAGCATCGGCAACCTGACCGAAGGGCTCAAGCCGGATGCCGATGGCTCGCTGACCCTGTTGATTCAGAAAGAACGTCCCGCCGACACCGCCAACTGGCTGCCGGCGCCAGAGGGGGATTTCAACCTGACCATGAGGTTCTACGGACCTGCCACGTCAGTGCTGGATGGCAGCTACCGCTTGCCGGCGGTGGAGCGGGTGGACTGAACCCGAATCGCGGGAGTACAAATGTACTCCCGCGCGTTCGTCGTTACCCTCGATCCACCAGGAACGTGGAGGGGCAGCGGTTTGGCTCCTTCATTGTTAACCTGACCGTAATGGTTCGTCAGTCTGCTTGATTGATGCCCCGGTCGGTTGGTTTCACAGTGTGCTCACTACAGCGAAGACGCGTGGAGTGAGCATGACAACAACAATATCCCCCGACCCGCGCTGGTCGAGTCGCCGCGCTGCCAAGCAGCAGCGACTGCAAAGCGTGCAAGCGTTCGCCGATGGCGTGGTGCTGCCGACCGAACGAATCGTCGAAGCCCTCGAAGCACTGATATTGCCCGCAGACCGGGTGGTGCTCGAAGGCAACAACCAGAAGCAGGCCGACTTTCTCTCTCGTTCGCTGGCCAAGGTGGACCCCGCCAAGCTGCATGATCTGCACATGATCATGCCCAGCGTCGGGCGCCCGGAGCACCTGGACCTGTTCGAGCGCGGCATTGCCCGCAAACTCGACTTCTCGTTCGCGGGCACCCAGAGCTTGCGCATCAGCCAGTTGCTCGAGGACGGGCTGCTGGAAATCGGCGCGATCCATACCTACATCGAGCTGTACGCCCGGCTGGTGGTCGACCTGATCCCCAACGTGGTGCTCTCGGCAGGGTTCATGGCCGATCGCCAGGGCAACATCTACACCGGCCCGAGCACCGAGGACACCCCGGCGCTGATCGAGCCGGCGGCGTTCAGCGATGGCATCGTCATCGTCCAGGTGAACCAGCTGGTCGATGATGTCAGCGACCTGCCACGGGTGGATATCCCGGCCTCCTGGGTCGATTTCGTGGTGGTCGCCGACCAGCCGTTCTACATCGAGCCGCTGTTTACCCGCGACCCCCGGCATATCAAACCGGTGCATGTGCTGATGGCGATGATGGCGATCCGCGGCATCTACGAGAAGCACAACGTCCAGTCGCTGAACCACGGCATCGGTTTCAACACCGCGGCCATCGAGCTGATCCTGCCGACCTATGGCGAATCCCTTGGCCTGAAGGGCAAGATCTGCCGTAACTGGACCCTCAACCCGCACCCCACGCTGATCCCGGCGATCGAGAGCGGCTGGGTTGAAAGCGTGCATTGCTTCGGTACCGAGTTGGGCATGGAGCAGTACATCGCCGCGCGCCCGGACGTGTTCTTCACCGGCCGCGATGGCTCCCTGCGTTCGAACCGAATGCTCTGCCAGCTGGCTGGCCAGTACGCCGTGGACCTGTTCATCGGCGCCACCTTGCAAGTGGATGGCGACGGCCATTCCTCCACCGTTACCCGGGGCCGCCTGGCCGGTTTCGGCGGCGCGCCGAACATGGGCCACGACCCGCGCGGCCGGCGTCATGGCACCCCAGCCTGGCTGGACATGCGCCAGGAGCAGGGCAGCGCCCCCGAGGCGCTGCTTGAGCGCGGCAAGAAGCTGGTGGTGCAGATGGTCGAAACCTACCAGGAAGGCGGCAAGCCGACCTTCGTGCCGACCCTGGACGCCATCGAGGTAGCCAACAAATGCGGCATGCCGTTGGCACCGATCATGATCTACGGCGACGACGTCACCCACCTGCTTACCGAAGAAGGCATCGCCTACCTGTACAAGGCGCGCTCGCTGGAAGAACGCCAGGCGATGATCGCCGCCGTGGCCGGGGTTACCGCCATTGGCCAGCGGCACAACCCCAAGGATACCGAGCGCATGCGCCGCGAAGGCCTGATCGCCTGGCCCGAAGACCTGGGCATCCGCCGCACCGATGCCACGCGCGAACTGCTCGCGGCCAAGAGCGTCGCCGACCTGGTGCAATGGTCGGGTGGCCTGTACAACCCGCCCGCCAAATTCAGGAGCTGGTAATGCACGCACTCAACCTGAACATCCGACCGGTCTCGATCAGCGAGCAGCTGGCCGACTTCGCCGTCGATGCGCTGATCGATGAAGTCGACCTGTCTCCCAAGCCGGCGTTGGTCGATCGCCGTGGCAACGGCGCGCACAGCGACCTGGACCTGGGCCTGATGCACGCCTCGGCGCTGTCGCTGTGGCCGGCTTTCAAGGCCATGGCAGAGGCAGCCCAGGGCATCGGCGAGATCGGCTTGTCGCTGCGTGAAGCAATCGGTGCCCTGGGCCGCGAAGGCGAGCAGGCGATGCTGGCCACCACCGCTGGGGTCAATACCCACCGTGGCGGCATCTGGGCGCTGGGCCTGCTGGTGACCGCGGCGGCCCTGGCGCCCGGTGAACTCGGCGCCTCGGCTGTGTGTACCCGCGCCGCGCGGCTGGCCTTGCTCGATGATCGCTTTGCGCCCCGTGCTGCCAGCCACGGCCGCCAGGTCAACCGGCAGTACGGCACCGGCGGGGCCCGTGAGCAAGCGCAACAAGGGTTCCCGGCGGTGCTGCTGCACGGTTTGCCGCAACTCAAGTGCAGCCGCGCCGCTGGCCATGGCGAGCAGAACGCCCGGCTCGATGCCTTGCTGGCGATCATGACCCGGCTGGAGGACACCTGCGTGCTGTACCGCGCAGGCCTTCACGGCCTGGCATTGATGCAGGACGGTGCCCAGGCAGTGCTGGATGCCGGGGGCAGCGCGAGCCTGTCCGGGCGCAGGCGCCTGCTGGCGCTGGACCAGCAACTGCTGCAGTGCAATGCCTCGCCCGGTGGCGCCGCTGATTTGCTCGCGGCGTGCCTGTTAATCGATCGCCTGGAGCAGGGCGAGCTGAATGTTCAGGGAGCATGTTGATGGAAACCTTGAGTTTTGAATTCCCCGCCGGCCAGCCTGGCCGCGGACGCGCGCTGGTCGGCTGTGTCGGCTCCGGGGACCTGGAAGTGCTGATCGAGCCTGGCCTTGCCGGCACCCTGAGCATCGCCGTGCAGACCTCGGTCAATGGCAGCGCGGTGCGCTGGCAGCAGGTGTTCGCGCGGATCTTCGAAGGTCGCACGCCGCCGGCGCTGCGCATCGATATTCATGACTTCGGCGCGACCCCCGGGGTGGTACGCCTGCGTCTGGAGCAGGGTCTGGAGGAGATCGGCCATGACTGACCACACCCACTTGCTGCACAAGCGCAGCTTTGTCGAGCTGAGTGCTCGCCAGCGTGCCCAGGCGCTGCTCGACAGTGGCAGCTTTCGCGAACTGATCGACCCGTTCGAACGGCTGATGTCGCCCTGGCTGGTCAAGCAGGGCGTGGTGCCCCAGGCCGATGACGGGGTGGTGATTGCCAAGGGCCTGGTCGATGGCCTGCCGGTGGTGGTCGCCGCCATCGAAGGCGCTTTCCAGGGCGGCAGCCTGGGTGAGGTGGGCGGCGCCAAGATCGCTGGCGCACTGGAACTGGCGGCCGAAGACAACCGCAAGGGCATTGCCACCCGCGCCGTTTTGTTGCTGGAAACCGGTGGCGTGCGCCTGCAGGAAGCCAACCTCGGCCTGGCGGCGATTGCCGAGATTCATGCGGCCATCGTCGACCTGCGCCAGTACCAGCCGGTGATCGGTGTGATTGCCGGCAGTGTCGGCTGCTTTGGCGGCATGTCGATTGCCGCCGGCCTGTGCAGTTACCTGGTGGTGACCCAGGAGGCCCGCCTGGGCCTGAACGGCCCGCTGGTGATCGAGCAGGAAGCCGGTGTCGATGAGTACGACTCCCGCGACCGGCCGTTCATCTGGAGCCTGACCGGCGGCGAACAACGCTTTGCCTGCCAGTTGGCCGACCGCTACGTGGCCGACGAAGTCAGCCGGATCCGCAGCGAAGTCGGCGCGCTGTTGCAGCAAGGCCTGCCGCCTGTGCAGCGCAGCCAGCAGTCTGGCTATTACCTGCAGCGCCTGAAGGAGCTCGACACCACGGCGCAAATCGACCCGGCGACGGTTCGCCGCCTGTATCAAGGAGAGCGCTGATGAGTACCTGTTCGCTGCGTGGTCTGCACTGGTTCCAGGCCCTGGGCCGGGAGGCCGTGGAGGCCAATGACGTTCCACCTTCGTTGAAGGTCGCCGATGGTCGGCTGGGGGAGTGGCCGGTGCGCTACCTGGCCGTCGTCGCCGATGCACATAACCGCTTTGTTCGCGCACGCCAGGGCGAAGTCGGCCTGGTGGAAGGCTGGGGCCTGGCCCAGGCGGTGGAGCAAGCCATCGCCGCTGACCGCGACCAGGCTCACAAGCGGGTATTGGTCGCGATTGTCGATGTGCCGAGCCAGGCCTATGGCCGGCGCGAAGAAGCGCTGGGCATACATCAGGCCCTGGCCGCTGCCGCCGACAGCTATGCCCGTGCGCGCCTGGCCGGGCACCCGGTGATAGCGCTGCTGGTCGGCAAGGCGATGTCCGGGGCGTTTCTGGCCCATGGCTACCAGGCCAATCGACTGATTGCCCTGGCCGACGATGGGGTCATGGTGCATGCCATGGGCAAGGCCTCGGCGGCGCGGGTCACGCTGCGCAGTGTCGAGGAGCTCGAGGCCCTGGCCGCCAGCGTGCCGCCGATGGCCTATGACATCGACAGCTACGCAAGCCTTGGGTTGTTGTGGCAAACCCTGGCGGTCAGCGATGCCGAACAGCCTACGGCCGCTGACCTGGGGCGGGTAGTCGAATGCCTGGTCGAGGCGGTCAAGGATATTCAGCGCAGCGGCCCGGACCTCGCTGGCCGACTCGGCGCGAGCAACCGCAGCGCCTCGAGCCGGGTGCGCGAATTGCTGCGCGCCCAGTGGTAGTAGCCATGGACCGCTACTTGCCTCACGACCTGCTGTGGACCGCGTGTGTCGACTGGTTACCAGCCGACGCGCCGGACTGGGCGGTCAAGGTTCTGCAGCAAGGCCAGCCGGTGGTGGTGCGTCGAGCCAACGGGGTGCCAGGGCAGGTCGCCGTGGGCCTGCGCGGCAGCAACCGCGAACAGCGTTATGCGAGCTGGATACCGGCAAGCAGCGTGCTGCATCGGCTCAGCCCGGAGCAACTCGCTGCGCACCCGCTGGGTGAGCGGCGATGGCCGGCGCTGCAGGCCTTGCAGCAACTGAAGCCGGTGCTCGAGGCGACGGGGCTGGTCTGGGGCGTCAGCGGCAGCGCGGGTTATGAGCTTGCCTGCGGTGTGGCTGCGTTGCATCAGCACAGTGACCTTGACCTGATCGTGCGTACCCCCGTGCCGATGTCGCGGCCGGCGGCCCGGCAACTGCTGGAGCGCTTGCAGACCCCGCTGTGCCGCATCGATGTACAGCTGCAAACGCCCGGGGGCGCAGTAGCCCTGGGCGAGTGGGCCGGCGACGCACGCCAGGTACTGCTCAAGTCCAGCGCCGGCGCCTGCCTGGTGGCTGATCCGTGGCTGGTCTCGGAGCGACTGGCATGAGCAGTTGGCTGGTGTTCCCGGGGCAGGGCGCACAGAAGCCGGGCATGTTGCATGGCCTGGCGGATGAGCCGCTGGTGCGCGACTGCATTGCCGAGGCCTCGGCGGTACTCGGCGAGGACGTCCTGCAGCTGGATTCGGCAGCGGCGCTGGCGTCTACCCGTGCGGTGCAACTGTGCCTGCTGGTGGCCGGGGTGGCCTGTGCCCGCTTGCTGTTGCAACACGCACCGGCGCCGGCGTATGTGGCGGGGCTTTCGATCGGCGCCTATCCGGCGGCGGTGGTGGCGGGTGCGTTGAGCTTTGCCGATGCGTTGAGGCTGGTCAGCCTGCGCGCGGAGTTGATGCAGCAGGCCTGGCCCTACGGCTATGGCATGACCGCCATCATCGGCCTGGAGCCTGCGCGCGTCGAAGCGCTGTTGGCACAAGTGCACAGCGAAGCGACTCCGGTGTACCTGGCCAACATCAACGCCGACAACCAGGTGGTGATCGCCGGCAGCGACGCGGCCATGGCCCGTGTTGCCGAACGGGCGCGCAGCGCTGGCGTGGTGGTCTGCAAGCGCCTGGCCGTCAGCGTGCCGTCGCATTGCCCGCTTCTGGAGTCGCCCGCCCAGGTACTGGCTGCCGCATTCGCCCAGGTGACCGTGCATGCGCCGCGGTTGGGTTACCTGAGCAGCAGCCGGGCCAGGCCCCTGCATAGCGCCGAAAGCATCCGCGATGAACTGGCCTTCAACATGTGCCGGATCGTCGATTGGCGGGCAACGCTGCAAAGCGCTTACGAACGCGGTGTACGCCTGCAGATCGAACTGCCGCCGGGCCAGGTCCTTACCGGTCTTGCCCGGCGGGTGTTCACCCAGGGCACCACCCTGTGCTTCGAAGGCGCCCGTCTGGATACCCTTGTTTCACTCATGCAACGGGAGGGCTTGAGCCACCTCTGAACCTGCTCTGTTTTGCCCGGTACAAAAACAATAATTGAAGGCGGTACACCCTGGAGGACAACAACAATGATTATTTACGGTGTGGCTTTACTGGCGATCTGCACGCTGGTGGGCATTGTGGCAGGTGATTTGCTGGGCGCGCTGATGGGCGTGCAATCGAACGTCGGCGGGGTCGGTATCGCGATGCTGCTGCTGATTTTCGTGCGCTTGTACATGCACCGTCATGGTGGCTTGAGCAAGGAATGCGAGCTGGGCGTGGGCTTCTGGGGCGCGATGTACATTCCGGTGGTAGTGGCCATGGCCGCGCAACAGAACGTGGTCACCGCCTTGCATGGCGGGCCGATGGCGGTGCTGGCGGCCATCGGTTCGGTGTTGCTGTGCGGCGCCACCATCGCCCTGATCAGTCGTACCCACAAAGGCGAGCCATTGCCGGCCGAGCCGCTGGACGTACTGCCATCGACCAACGGGAGTCATTGATATGCTCGACGTCATCGTAAAAGGCCTGGAACACAACGGTCTGATCACTGCCTTCGCGTTTGTCGGGGTGATCATGTGGGTCTCGGTGGTGCTGTCCAAGCGCCTGACCTTCGGCCGGGTACACGGCTCGGCCATCGCCATTGTCATCGGCCTGGTGCTGGCCTGGGTGGGCGGGACCCTGACGGGTGGGCAAAAGGGGCTGGCGGACCTGGCGCTGTTTTCCGGGATCGGCCTGATGGGCGGCGCCATGCTGCGAGACTTTGCCATCGTTGCCACCGCGTTCGAAGTCCAGGCTACCGAGGCGCGCAAGGCCGGGATGGTCGGGGCGCTGGCCCTGATACTGGGCACCATCCTGCCCTTTATCGTCGGCGCCTGCGTCGCCTGGGCGTTCGGCTACCGCGATGCGGTGAGCATCTCGACCATTGGTGCGGGCGCGGTGACCTATATTGTCGGGCCGGTGACCGGCGCTGCGATTGGTGCCAGCTCCGAGGTGGTGGCCTTGTCGATTGCCACAGGGTTGATCAAGGCGATCCTGGTAATGGTCTGCACGCCATTCGCGGCACGCTGGATGGGGCTGGACAATCCACGCTCGGCCATGGTGTTCGGCGGCCTGGCAGGCACCGTCAGCGGTGTGACGGCGGGGCTGGCGGCCACCGATCGGCGGCTGGTGCCCTACGGCGCGCTGACCGCCACCTTCCACACCGGGCTGGGTTGCCTGCTGGGCCCGTCGCTGCTGTATTTCGTGGTTCGCGGCCTGGTCGGGGCGTGAACCCGAGCCCTTTGCCCGACCGGGCAGGGGGCTCAACCCTTGGCATGGCGGCCGGCATACATCCGGCATTCGGCCAACAGGGCCAGCAGGTTCGGATCGCGCTCCTTGGCCTTGAGGAACACCACGCCGATATGCTGTTGCAGGCTGTAGCGGGCCTGCAGCGGTATCAACTTCACGCGGTTCTCGTACACCGCGGCAATCCGACCTGGCAGCAAGGCATAGCCCACCCCGGAGCTGACCATGCTGAGCAAGGTGAAGATATCGTTCACCTGCATCGCCACCTTCGGGGCGAATCCCGCCTGATCGAACACACTGACGCCATCGCGGTGAGTGGCAAAGCCCTGGGTCAGGGTGATGAAGGTCGACTCGCGCAGCTCGGCCAGGTCTACTTCCGTGTGGGAGGCAAAGGGCGAGTCGACCGGGGTTGCGAGAAAGATATCGTCGCTGAACAGTTCTATCGACTCACAGTCCGGGTCATTGGTGCTCTCGTCCAGGGAGACCAGGATCGCGTCGGCCTCCATGTTCTTGAGCTTGTACAACAGGTCGAAGTTCGAACCCAGGATCAGATCGATGTTGAGCTCGCTACGGCGAATCTTCAGGCCCATGATCAGTTGCGGCACGGTCTTGACCGTCAGTGAGTACAACGAGCCCAGCTTGAATCGCTCGGCCGAAAACCCTGCGGCTTCACGGGTCAAACGCACCGTGTCGACGACATCCTGGATGAGCTTCTGGGTTCGCTCCTCAAGCACATAGGCGCTTTCGAGCGGCGTGAGGTTGCGGCCTTCGTGCTTGAACAACGGGCAGCGCAGGGCGCTTTCCAGCGAATGAATGGCCCTGTGCACACTCACGTTGCTGGTCTGCAGCTGCGCCGCCGCGCGGGACAGGTTCCCGGTGCGCATGAAGGCGAGAAACACTTCGAGCTTTTTCAGGGTGAGCTCTTCATCGATCAGCATGGTCGGCCCCGGGTCATTGTTGGTCTGATTATGCCTGTATGCAGAGATTTCAGGATGCCTGGCGACAGCGTCCTCAAAAACAGTGCTGGCCTGCATTGAAGCCACGGCAGAGAGGGTACTGCTTTGTATCGACTCGATCAGATTCTCGATTTCCAGGGTAGAGGCCTGTGTGCCGTGGGCCAACGCGCGGATTTCGTCAGCCACTACGGAAAACCCCCGGCCCCGGTCGCCGGCACGTGCTGCCTCGATAGCCGCGTTCAGTGCCAATCGATTGATTCGATGTCTTGCTCCGATGTTCGGATATTGCCCAGTTGCAAGTAGGCGAACAGGCCCAGAGTTATAACGAAACAGACAATAACGCCAAAGCAAATGTGCGCACGGGGTGCGATATTGAGCGAACGAACGTTCATGACAAACTCTCGGGTTGAGGGGCGAACAAACAATTGAAAGTTGTTGAGTGGCTGACTGAGTGCAGTTCAGGTTTTCGCCGTGCCAATACGCCTCGATCGACTCCAGCTCAGCAGTTGTTCGACCTGCATCGCCTTGCCGAAGAGGAAACCTTGCATCATCTGGCAGCCGGCGGCCGTCAGCCAATTTGCTTGTTCAAGGGTTTCAACGCCCTCTGCAACGGTTTCTATATCCAGTTTCGCCGCCATCATCAGGATGGCCCCGGCATCCGCTTCGGTTTGTTCGCGCGCATCCAGAATGCCGAAATACAGGTGTTGCCAGGCAACCAGCAGTAAAACGATCAGAAAGGCCAGCATCACAGAGAGCCAGCGACGCGTGCAGCGGCGTATATCCAGGACGTTAGTAGCGATACAGGCGGGCGATGAATGGGCGATTGAAGTGGCTTTCATTCAGGTCAACAATACACAGGTTCAACGGTATGAAACGCCGTGTGCAACGCAGAACAAGTGCTTGCGCCGGGCGATGTTAAAACAAGGGTCTGACTCATATAGGTTTCGTTGTTCGAACGACGAATTGTTGAATGAAATAGCCATGCCATCATGGGTGTACGGGCGCAATGTAATCAATGTTTTCATCGTTAATGCCAGCGTAACGATTGGCGCCTTTGCTTGATTGATGGCCCAAGTTGTTTGCCGTAAGAATGTCTGGACCCAGCAAGTTTCAGTGATTTCAGACAATAGCCCTCACGCGTCAGCAATCGAGATAACCATCCATGTACCGTGACCGTATCCGCTTGTCCTCCCTGCACAGCAAGGTAATGAGTGCGGCTGATGCCGCTGGCCTGATCGAGGACGGCATGACCGTCGGCATGAGCGGTTTCACCCGCGCCGGCGAAGCCAAGGCCGTGCCCCGGGCGCTGGCCGAGCGCGCCAAGCAGTCGCCCCTGCAAATCAGCCTGATGACTGGCGCCAGCCTGGGCAACGACCTGGACAAGCAACTGACCGAGGCCGGTGTCCTGGCCCGTCGCATGCCATTCCAGGTCGACAGCACCCTGCGCAAGGCCATCAACGACGGCAAGGTCATGTTCATCGACCAGCACCTGTCGGAAACCGTCGAGCAACTGCGCAACCAGCAACTCAAGCTGCCGGATATCGCGGTCATCGAAGCGGTTGCCATCACCGAACAAGGCCACATCGTGCCGACCACCTCGGTGGGCAACTCGGCCAGCTTCGCGATCTTCGCCAAACAGGTGATCGTCGAGATCAACCTGGCGCACAACGCCAACCTGGAAGGCCTGCACGACATTTATATCCCGACCTACCGCCCAACCCGTACGCCGATCCCGCTGGTGAAGGTCGACGACCGCATCGGCAGCACCGCGATCCCGATCGACCCGGCCAAGATCGTCGGCATCGTCATCACCGAGCAGCCGGACTCGCCGTCCACCGTCCTGCCACCGGATGACGAAACCCAGGGCATCGCCAACCACCTGATCAACTTCCTCAAGCAGGAAGTGGCCGCAGGGCGCATGACCAACCAGCTCGGCCCGCTGCAGGCAGGCATCGGCAGCATCGCCAACGCGGTGATGTGCGGCCTGATCGATTCGCCGTTCGAAGACCTGACCATGTACTCCGAAGTCCTGCAGGACTCGACCTTCGACCTGATCGACGCCGGCAAGCTGAGCTTTGCCTCGGGCAGCTCGATTACCCTGTCGACCCGCCGCAACGCAGACGTGTTCGGCAATCTGGAGCGCTACAAGGACAAACTGGTGCTGCGCCCCCAGGAGATCTCCAACCACCCTGAAGTGGTCCGCCGCCTGGGCATCATCGGCATCAACACCGCCCTCGAGTTCGACCTGTACGGCAACGTCAACTCCACCCACGTCTGCGGTACGCGGATGATGAACGGCATTGGCGGTTCCGGCGACTTCGCCCGCAACGCCCACTTGGCGATCTTCGTCACCAAGTCCATCGCCAAGGGCGGTGCGATCTCGAGCGTGGTGCCGATGGTCAGCCATGTGGACCACACCGAGCACGATGTCGACATCCTCGTCACCGAGCAGGGCCTTGCCGACCTGCGCGGCCTGGCACCGCGCGAGCGCGCGCGGGTGATCATCGACAACTGCGTGCACCCGGATTATCGCGCTGCACTGAATGACTACTTCACCCGCGCCTGCGAGCGGGGCGGGCACACCCCGCACATTCTGCGCGAAGCCCTGGCCTGGCACGAAAACCTGGAAGAAACCGGGCGCATGCTCAAGAGCTGACTCATCGGATAACGCTGCCTGGTCACCCAGGCTCGCTTTCCACTGCAGGGAGGCAGGAACAGCGGTGGGTTGTACGAAGCCCATCGTTTGCAAGCTGCCATGAAGGCAATGCACCGCCCGCTGCCCACGATCAGCGGGCGGTGCACTCCATTGGTGCCAGTTGGGCGACAAGACCCGGATGCAGGCTTCATTTCCAATTTCAACGTAGCCAAGCTTGGGGTCAAGCGCCGAACGCTCGCGGTCATGCGCGCCAAGGAAATGGGCTTGCTGTCGCCATGACGCGAATTATCGGCCCTGACGCGCGCCAGACGCCTGCAGCGTCTGGATCAAGGCTTGCGTGCAAGCGGGCAGTGCCTGTAGGTCGCGCACCAGGATGCTGCGTTCGCGAACCGCCCAGGGCTCGTCCAGCTCGACGATCGACAGTTTCATGCTCAGGGCATGGCGGCGTGCGGCGGTCTCGGGAATGACGCCAATGCCGACGCCCGCCTCGATCATGCGGCACACCGCCTCGAAGCCCGACAGCTGGATGCGTAGCGGCAGGGACTGGCCGATTTTCTCTACTTGCTCACGCATGAAGCTGTTCAGCGTGCTGCCATCGTGCAGGCCGATATGGGGGAACTGCAGGGTATCGGCCAGGGGCAGGCGGCGCTGTTGCGCCAAGGGGTGTCCGTGGGGAACGGCCAGCACCAGGCGGTCGGTACTGAAGTGCAGCACTTGCAGGCCATTGGCATGTACAGGGCCGGCAATGATGCCCAGGTCGGAGGAGCCATCCAGCACCCCGCGAACGATGTCGCGGTTGAGCTTTTCCTGCAGGTCGACGTTAACGCCAGGGCGCAGCGCAAGAAAGCCTGCCAGTACCTGGGGCAGGAACTCGGTCACTGCGGTGGTATTGGCGAAGATGCGGATGTGGCCGATGGCGTCGGTCCCGTAGGCGGTGAATTCGCTTTTCAGGTACTCCACCTGGCGCAGGATCAGGCGGGCGTGATGCAGCAGGCGCTGGCCTGCCGGCGTGACCTCGACGCCACGATTGTCGCGATAGAGCAGGCGGTTGCCCAGTTGGTTTTCCAGGGCCTTGATCCGCGCGCTGGCGGCAGCGGGCGAGAGGCAAGCCTTGCGAGCGCCCTGGGTCAGGCTGGGGGCCTCGGCAATGTGAATGAACAGACGCAGGTCGGCCAGATCGAAGTGCATGGGCGGGCTCAAGGTCGGCGAAAAAGGTGTGCTTGGCGTTCGGCTATGGCGAACGCTGGATTATGAAAAGACTGATTCATCAAACGCAAGCCCCTCGGCATGCTTGTTTCAACCTTGAACGAGCCTGGACTATCGCCATGAACCCTCCACCTTATGCCGACTGGATCGGCCGCCGGGAACAAACCCAGGAGTGCCTGAGCGGTAACCTGGTCAAGCGTATCGCCGCGACACTGGGCCAGGCGGCACCGGCGCCCGGCGATGTGTTGCCGCCGCTGTGGCATTGGGCGTTCTTTCAACCGGCCATCGATCAACTGGCGCTGGGGCGCGACGGTCATCCAGCGCACCTCCCGCTGCTGCCACCCACCGGCAATCGCAACCGCATGTGGGCCGGAGGACGGATGGAGTTCTTCGAGCCCCTGCGCGTGGATGCCCAGGCAACCCGCTCCAGTACCTTGCTCAATGTCGAAGAAAAGGCTGGGCGCACCGGGGCATTGCTGTTTGCCACCCTGCGGCACGACTACCTGCAGGACGGCAACCTGTGCCTGCGTGAAGACCAGGACATCGTCTTTCGCGAACCCAACCCGCCACGACTGGGGGATGGCGAGGCCATGCCGCCCGCGGACTGGCAGGACAACGTCGAGCCGACGACGACGCTGTTGATGCGCTACAGCGCGGTGACCTTCAACACCCACCGGATTCATTACGACTGGCCTTACGCCACTGGCGTCGAGGGCTACCCGGGGCTGGTGGTGCACGGCCCGTTGATTGCCACTCTCAACCTGCGTGCCTTCTGCCGCGCCAATCCCGACGTGCGCCTGCGAAGTTTTGCCTATCGCGGGGTGCGCCCCTTGATCGCCCCGGAGCCGTTTCAAGTCGGCGGTCGTATCAGCGCGCCCGGCAAGGCCGAGTTGTGGGCGGGCGATGAGCGCGGCATCGCGCAGCAGGCCGAACTGACCTTCGACTGACCGAACCAGGCATTCGCCCCGCTTACCGCTGCACCCAACATCAAAACAAGAACCAGGAGTAACGATGAATCCCAACAGTGAAGCGCTCAACGCCATTCGCGAGGGCGTACGGGCCTTGTGCGCCGAGTTCGATGCCGCCTACTGGCGCCGGATTGACGAGCAAAAGGGCTTCCCGGAGGCGTTCGTCAGCGCCATGACCCAGGCAGGCTGGCTGTCAGCGATGATCCCGGAGGAGTTTGGCGGTTCTGGCCTTGGCCTTGCCGAAGCTTCGGTGATTCTTGAGGAAGTGAACCGCAGTGGTGGCAACTCAGGCACCGTTCACGGGCAGATGTACAACATGTTCACCCTGCTGCGAAACGGTAGCGAAGCACAGAAGCGCTACTACCTGCCCAAGCTCGCCAGCGGTGAACTGCGCCTGCAATCGATGGGGGTGACCGAGCCGACCACCGGTACCGATACCACCAGGATCAAGACCAGCGCAGTGCGCAAGGGTGACAAGTACGTCATCAATGGCCAGAAGGTGTGGATCTCGCGCATTCAGCATTCAGACCTGATGATCCTGCTGGCGCGCACGACGCCGCTTGATCAGGTGAAGAAAAAGTCCGAAGGCATGTCGATTTTCCTGGTCGACCTGCGCGAGGCGATTGGCAACGGCTTGAGCGTCCAGCCAATCGCCAACATGGTCAATCATGAAACCAATGAGCTGTTCTTCGACAATCTGGAGATTCCAGCCGACAGCTTGATCGGCGAAGAAGGCAAAGGCTTCAAATACATCCTCGATGGCCTTAACGCCGAGCGCACTCTGATTGCCGCCGAGTGCATCGGCGACGGCCGCTGGTTCATCGACAAGGCCAGCCAGTATGCCCGCGATCGCGTGGTGTTTGGTCGCCCGATTGGCCAGAACCAGGGCGTGCAGTTCCCGATTGCCGAAGCCCATGTCGAGATAGAAGCCGCCGACCTGATGCGTTGGCGCGCCTGCGAGCAGTACGACAGCGGCGTCAATGCCGGTGCCAGCGCCAACATGGCCAAGTACCTGGCGGCCAAGGCGTCCTGGGAAGCGGCCAATGCCTGCCTGCAGACTCACGGCGGCTTCGGTTTTGCCTGCGAATACGACATCGAGCGCAAGTTCCGCGAAACCCGCCTGTACCAGGTGGCGCCGATCTCAACCAACCTGATCCTGTCGTACGTGGCCGAGCATCTGCTCGAGCTGCCACGCAGCTACTGAGGCCATCATCGTGAGCCATACCCGTACACTGGCTGCATTTCTGGCACGCCTGAGCTACAGCGATTTGCCCGACGCTGTGCTGGCACGAACCGAAGACCTGTTTCTGGACTGGCTGGGGTCGGCACTGGCCAGCCAGGGCGCCCATCCCATTCCATTGTTCGAGCGTTATGCCGCGAAGATGGGCCCTGCTGACGGCACTGCAGGCATTCTGGTCAACGGCCGGCGCAGCTCGGCGTACTTCGCCGCACTGGTCAATGCAGCGTCCTCGCACCTGGTGGAGCAGGACGACTTGCACAACAGCTCGGTGCTGCACCCGGCCACCGTGGTCTTCCCGGCAGCGCTGGCGGCGGCCCAGGACCTGGGCAAAACCGGGCAGCAGCTGCTGCTGGCGTCGGTCGCAGGCTACGAGGCGGGTATCCGTATCGGTGAGTTCCTCGGCCGCTCGCATTACCGCATCTTCCACACCACGGCGACCGTCGGCACCCTGGCGGCGGCGGTCGCGGTCGGCAAGCTGATGGACTTCGACGAAGAAGCCTTTATCAACTTGCTGGGCAGTGCCGGTACCCAGGCGGCAGGGCTCTGGGAGTTCCTGCGCGATGCTGCCGATTCCAAGCAGTTGCACACCGCCAAGGCGGCCGCCGATGGCCTGCTGGCGGCGTACCTCACCGCCGATGGCCTGACGGGTGCCCGCGATATCCTTGAGGGCGAGCAGGGCATGGCGGCGGGCATGTCCAGCGATGCGCGTCCTGAATGCTTGTCCGATCGCCTGGGCGAGCGCTGGGCCCTGCTGGAAACCTCGTTCAAGTTCCACGCCTCCTGCCGGCACACCCATCCTGCCGCCGATGCGCTGCTGGCGTTGATGCAACGCGAAGGGCTGCAGCACGACCAGGTCGAACGCGTCATTACCCGGGTACATCAAGGGGCGATCGATGTATTGGGGCGGGTGACCGTAGCGCAAACCGTCCACCAGGCGAAGTTCTCCATGGGCACGGTGCTTGGGTTGATCGCTGTACACGGCAAGGCGGGCTTGACGGAGTTCGACCAGTTCGCCCTGAGCGACCCGCGGGTCAGCGCCTTTCGCGACAAGGTAACGATGCAGCTCGACGCCGAAGTCGATAGAGCCTACCCGCAACGCTGGCTGGGGCGGGTCGATGTGCTGACCGTCGATGGGCGCTGCCTGCATGGTGCAATCGACTCGCCCAAGGGCGACCCCGACAACACCCTGGCGCGGGAAGAACTGGAAGACAAGTTCCGGCGTTTGCTGGCCTATGCCGGAGCGCTGGGGGCGGATCACGCCGGAGTCCTGATCGAGCGCGTATGGGGCTTGCGCCAGGCAGCGCATCTGAGCGACTTGATGGAGATGAACCATGGCTGCTGAGTCGAATACGCCAAGACCGCTGGATGGCATCACGGTACTGAGCCTGGAGCATGCGATTGCCGCGCCATTCTGTACCCGTCAACTGGCGGACCTGGGCGCGCGGGTAATCAAGGTCGAGCGCCCCGGCAGCGGGGATTTTGCCCGCGGCTACGACCAGCGGGTACGGGGCATGGCTTCGCATTTTGTCTGGACCAATCGCTCCAAGGAGAGCCTGGCGCTGGACCTCAAGCATGATCAGGCGCAGCCGGTACTCGAAGCCCTGCTGCAGCAGGCCGACGTGCTGGTTCAGAACCTTGCACCGGGCGCAGCGGCGCGCATGGGCTTGTCCTATGAAACTTTGCGCACGCGTTACCCGCGGCTGATTGTCTGCGATATCTCCGGTTACGGCGAAGGTGGCAGCTATGAACACAAGAAGGCCTACGACCTGATGATTCAGAGCGAAAGCGGCTTTCTTTCGGTCACCGGTGGTGCGGATGAAGAGGGGGTGGCCAAGGCCGGTTGTTCGATCGCCGACATCTCGGCGGGCATGTACGCGTACACCGGCATCCTGTCGGCGCTGTTACTGCGTGAGAAAACCGGAGAGGGCAGCCGCGTCGACGTGTCCATGCTCGAGAGCCTGGTGGAGTGGATGGGCTACCCGATGTACTACGCCTTTGAAGGCGCCACGCCGCCGCAGCGTACGGGTGCGGCGCATGCAACCATCTATCCCTATGGTCCGTTCCCCGTCGCCGATGAAGGAACGGTGATGCTGGGCTTGCAGAACGAACGGGAATGGCAGCAGTTCTGCACCCTGGTGCTGGAGCGCCCGGAACTGACGGTCGATCCGCGGTTTTCCGCGAACTTCAAGCGCTCGGAAAACCGCCAGGCCTTGCGCGACATCATCATTGAGGTGTTTGCACGGCTGGGCTACACGGCGGTGGTCGAGCGGCTGGATGCAGCGCAGATCGCCAATGCCCAGGTCAATGACATGGCATCGGTGTGGAAGCATCCGCAACTGGCGGCCAGGCAGCGCTGGACCGAGGTGGCCAGCCCGGTAGGGTCACTGCCAAGCTTGTTGCCGCCGGCCAGCAGCAGTGCTTACTCGCCGCGCATGGATGCGGTTCCCGGCGTTGGCCAGCACAGCGTCAGCGTGCTCGCAGGGTTGGGCTACAGCGCTGCGCACATCAGCGAACTGACGGAAACCGGTGCCATCCAGAACGGCGCCCTTCGCGACTGAGGCTTTGCTATGTCATGCACTATTGTTCGCTCGGCACTGTTTGTGCCGGGCAATCGGCCAGAGCGCTTCGACAAGGCACTGGCCAGCGGCGCGGACGCAGTGATCATAGATCTCGAGGACGCCGTGGCGCCGCAGGACAAGCCTCAGGCCCGAGTGAATCTGCAGGCGTTCCTGGAGCGGCAAGCGGATGCGCGGGTGCTGGTTCGGGTAAACGCTGCCGGGCACTGCGAGCACGAGGCCGATCTGCAGCTGTGCCGCAGGCTCCCGGGGGTGGTTGGCATCCTGCTGCCCAAGGCAGAAACACCGTCCCAGGTGCTGGCGGTTGCCGCCACCCACAAACCGGTGTGGCCATTGATCGAAAGCGCCAGGGGGGTTCTGGCCATCGAAGCTATCGCGGCCTGCGCCGGGGTAGCCCGGCTGACCTTCGGGGCCCTGGACCTGGCGCTTGACCTGGGTATGCAGGCCGGTTCCCGTGCGGCGGACAGCGTGTTCGATCAGGTTCGCTATGCGATGCTGCTGCACTCCAGGGTCAACGACCTGGCATCGCCGTTGGACAGCGTCTATCCCGATTTCGAGAATGCAGCGGGGCTCGATGCGGCCATGCGTCGTGGTCGCGACATGGGCTTGGGCGGTGCCTTGTGCATCCACCCACGCCAAGTGGCGGTCATCCATGCAGCCCTGGCGGCTACGGCGCAGGAAAAGGCCTGGGCGCAGCGGGTGCTGGACGCCGCCACCTCGGGCCAGGCGGTATTCGAAGTGGATGGGCAAATGGTCGACGCGCCGGTGATAGACCGTGCGCGCCGACTCCTGGCTCAGGGCTGAGCAGTCAAGCAGGCCGTTGATGTTGCGAGGTGGGATTTCACCGTGAACTCGGAAATAGAAGGCAGCATGACAGTAGATCGAACGGACCATACGCTTGGGTTGCGGCTGTAACCCTGGATTGCGAGCCCGCTAGCCAGAAACCGGGTAGAGTGTTCACCAACCTGCTCACAAGGGCCCTCACTCGATACGCGTCGGCGCGCCAAGCGGCTGCAGCGAACGAACCGGGCATGAAACCGTCCATCAATCGATAGTTGAAGAATGAATCGTCCGTTGTTTGTTTCTCTGGATGGCCCCAAGGGCACTGGCAAGACCACACTGCTGGAGGCCGTGACGAAAGTATTGAGGGCAGCCAACCAGAAGGTGATCCGCCTGTGCGAGAAAAAGAGCGATCCCTACAGGGGTGAAACAATGGCCCTCGTTAACCAGTTCGTCAGGAATCCCTCCCGGGACCTGGAGTTCGGGGTTTGTGAGCGTTTTGCTGACAGCCGCACCTGGATTTCCCAGCATGTGCTGACCCGGCAGCCACCCGGCAGCATCATCCTGATCGATCGCTGGTACCCCTCCGATGCGGCGTTTCGGCGGATGGTCCCCTTTGCAGAAATTCTCCAGTTGAACCTTGAGCGAAACGTGCAAGTGCCGGACCTGCACGTCGGGGTGGTCACCGACCCTGAAATATCATGGGCGAGGGCAGCGGCACGCTCGCGTGGCTTGAGCAGTACAGTGATGCACACGCTGGAGGAGCATGTCGCGTGCACCGAGGCCTTCGAACGGGCGGTTGCCGATCACGGCTGGGTGCTATGCCGCAATGAAGGATCGATCGAAGCGGCAACCCTGCAGGTGGTTGCCCAGATCTATCGGGTGCTTGATCGGCAGGCCTCGCTCAGCCCTGGTCCATGACCTCGGCCACGCCCTGATCCTCACCCAGGAAGCCGCCGCTCTGGTGGTGCCACAGGTGCGCATAGATGCCGTTCTTGGCGAGCAGTTCGGCGTGGGTACCTTGCTCGACGATGCGTCCTTCATCCATGACAATCAGCCGGTCCATGGCGGCAATCGTCGACAGCCGATGGGCGATGGCGATCACCGTCTTGCCCTTCATCATCTCGTCGAGGCTTTCCTGGATGGCCACTTCGACTTCGGAATCGAGCGCGCTGGTAGCCTCGTCGAGCAGCAGGATCGGGGCGTTCTTGAGCATCACCCGGGCAATCGCGACGCGTTGGCGCTGGCCACCGGAAAGCTTGATGCCGCGCTCGCCCACCAGGGTGTCGTAGCCGGTACGGCCTTGCCGGTCGCTCAGTTGGCTGATGAACTCATCGGCCTGGGCACTGGCCGCGGCCCTGCGGATTTGTGCGTCGCTCGCATCGGGCCTGCCGTAGGCGATGTTGTCGCGAATGGAGCGGTGCAACAGCGAGGTGTCCTGGGTGACCATGCCGATGGCGCTGCGCAGGCTGTCCTGTGTCACGTGCGCAATGTCTTGTCCGTCAATGCGAATCTGCCCGCTGTCGACATCATAGAAGCGCAGCAGCAGGTTGATGAGCGTGGACTTGCCCGCGCCGGAGCGGCCTACCAGGCCGATTTTCTCACCTTGGCGAATGTCCAGGCTCAGGCCGTCGAGTACCTGGCGTTCGCCACTGTAGTTGAAGCTCACCTTATCGAAGCTGACCGCACCGCCGGAGGTCACCAGCACGCCTGCGTCCGGCGCATCCTTGACCTTGGGGCCGCGGGTGAGGGTGGCCATGCCATCCTGGACGGTGCCGATGCTCTCGAACAGCGAGGTCATCTGCCACATGATCCAATGCGACATGCCATTGATACGCAACGCCATGGCGGTGATGGCCGCCACGGCACCTGCACCGACCTCACCCTGGTGCCAGAGCCACAGGGCATAGCCACCTGCTGCCATGATCAATGCCACCACCAATGCCTGGTTGACGATTTCGAACTGGCTGACCAGGCGCATCTGGCGAAAGCCGGTCTGCTTGAAGTCTTCCATCGCGGCCCGTGCGAAATGCGCTTCGCGATTGGAGTGGGAGAACAGCTTCACCGTCGTGATGTTGGTGTAGGCGTCCGAGATGCGTCCGGTCATCATCGAGCGCGCATTGGCCTGTTCCTGGCCGACTTTCCCCAGGCGGGGCACGAAGTACAGCATGGCCAGGCCGAACAACACTACCCAGGCAACGAAAGGCAGCATCAGCTTCAGCGCGAAACCGCCGGCCAGTGCGATGATCGCAATGAAATACACCCCGATCCCGGGTGCGATCTCGATCAGGGTGAACAGCAGGTCGCGCACGGCCAGCGCGGTCTGCATGACCTTGGTGGTGACCCGGCCGGAAAACTCATCGGAAAAGAACGATAGGCTTTGCCGTAGCATCAAGCGGTGGAAGTCCCAACGCAGTCGCAAGGGCAGGTTGATCGCCAATATCTGGTGCTGCACCATGGTACGCAATGCCACCAGCCCGACGCTGGACACCATGATGATTCCCATACCCCACAGCACCCGACTTTCCTGCGCCGCCGCATCACCACCTGCCTGCCAGGTCGCGAGCAGATCCACGACCTGACCGAGGAAAGCGAACAGCCAGGCCTCGTAGATCGACACGCCAGCGCTGAGCAGCGCGAACGCAAGAATATAGCCCCGTGCACCTCGGGTACACGCCCACAGGAAGCGGGCCAGCCCCACGGGTGGTGGCGGAACCTCGTCGGGAGGAAAGGGGTCGAGCCTTCGTTCAAATGCGCCCAGCATGGCGGTCTCCACAACGATCAAATTGCGCAGATTCTGCCATTGAACCGTTGCTTTGGGGAGTTTGCGAGGTCAAGGTACGGGGCGCCAATGGGTGTTGCCGCTAGCCCACCAGCCGTGCGCGGTCCTTCCAGTACTTGTCGCGCACCTGGCGTCGCAACACCTTGCCGACCACCGCCGACATCGCCACGGCCGGGTGCGAGTTGAGCCCAGCCTCCACCTCGATGGCATAGACGTTGAAGCCGCCGCTGATGATCATGTCTTTCTTGCGGTCGACGATATAGAGGAAGCCCTCGTCATCCAGATAAGCCAGGTCGCCCGACTTCCAGAAACCCTTGGAAAATTCGGCCGCCGTGCCTTCCGGATTGTTGTAGTAGCCGCAGATGGTGGCGCGCGAGCGCAGCCACGTTGGGCGCCACCCGGCCCGCGGAGCTGAGGCGCCTGGCGTCTGCATCGAGGTGGTCAGCCTTGCATAGCGTGGTTACCGGATGCAGGCACTCGGTGGAGCCATATATCTGCTGGAAAATATTGCCGAAGCACGCCTGGAGTTGCTTGAGCTTGCTTGGGCTCATCGGCGCGGCGCCGTAATAGATCGTGCGCAGTGACGACAGGATCAGCCATCAACCGTTACGCCCACTGAGCTTGCAAATCGCCGCGCGGCAGGGCCATCCCCGGATCAGTACATTCAAGACCCTGGCGGATCTGACACAGGAGCGCTGGGCCTTGCCCCAGGCACCCTCGCGCATGTACCAGGTATTGGCTGATTCGTTTGCCAAGTGCGGGCTACCGCCGCCGGTCGTTGCCGTGGAATGGACGGGGTATGGTGTGTCCATTGCCGACTTCCTGCGCAATACCGATCTACTTGTTCTGGCGCACCGATGGCTACCTTTCCCCGCTTTGCCAGGAGTTTCGTGATGAGCTGATTGCTTATTACAGAGGGCCTGTATCAGGGCTGTAACATCAGCCAGGCGATTTTGTTAAGTGCGCAAGAAGTTGCGCACCTCAATGTCGAAAAAAGCCACTTTTTTGGGCTGCAGGCCACGTAATACAAGGCCTGGAAGCAAGTGCGCAAGAAGTTGCACAGTACTGCGCAACTTCTTGCGCACTTTTTATGGGTTTTTCACCGGAATTTCCAGTGCCGCCAATGAGGCTAGCGCTGAAAGCCCCATTCTAGAGGCCTCTAACGGTTTGTGGCACGGTCCTTGAAGGAGGATAGCGTGATCCAGCGGGTGTTTTACCCGCCGGACGACACTATTTTTCAGAAAAGGAAAGTATCCATGGCTACCCCCGCTTACATGTCCGTTACCGGCACCAAACAAGGCTTGATCACCGCCGGGGCCTTCACTGCCGATTCGGTGGGCAACACCTACCAGGAAGGCCACGAAGACCAGGTCATGGTCCAGGGTTTCCAGCACGAAGTGATCATTCCGCGTGACCCGCAGTCCGGCCAGCCCACCGGCCAGCGCATCCACAAGCCGGTGGTCATCACCAAGGTCTTCGACAAGGCGTCGCCATTGCTGCTGGCGGCCCTGACCTCTGGCGAGCGTCTGACCGAGATCGTAATCCACTGGTACCGCACCTCAGCGGCTGGCACCCAGGAACACTACTACACCACCAAGCTGGAAGACGCGATCATCGTCGACATCAAGGACTACATGCATAACTGCCAGGACCCTGCAAACGTGCACTTCACCCACCTGGAAGACGTGCATTTCACCTACCGCAAAATCACCTGGACCCATGAAGTGTCCGGCACTTCCGGCTCCGATGACTGGCGCGTGCCGGTCGCCGGCTAAGGCTTACCGATCATCATGAACCGCATGGGCCTCGGCCCATGCGCTTGTCAAGGGTAACGCCATGTTCGCTTCGACCAATACCGCACACTTTGAGCTACTGATCCCCACGGTGCGCAATGACTTCAAGGTACTGGCCTTTGCCGGCCCCGAAGCCATCAGCACCCTCTATTCGATCGAGATTGAGCTGGTCAGCGAGTACCCGGACTTCGATCTGGAGAGCCTGCTCGGTCAACCCGCGTTTCTGCGCTTCGGGCACAATGGTGAAGGCCTGCATGGACGTATTGAAAACGTTCTCGTGGGGGAGGCCGGCAAACGCCTGACCCGTTACCTCCTGACCCTGGTGCCCGCGCTGCATTACCTGCAGTTCAGCTACAACCAGCGGATTTTCCAGCAACTGACGGTACCGCAGATCGTCGCTCAGGTGCTTAAGGGCCATGGGATTCTGGCCGATGCCTTCAGCTTCCATGTCAGCACCAGCCCCGAACGTGAATATTGCACGCAATATGGCGAAAGCGATTTTGCCTTCATCCAGCGCCTGTGCAGCGAAGACGGGATTGCCTGGCACCACCAGCACAGTCTGGACGGCCATCATCTGGTCTTTACCGACGATCAGACTTACTTTCCGAAGCTGGGCGAGACGCCTTACCAGCAAGACACTGGCATGGTGGCTGAGCATCCGGTGGTCAGTCACTTCGCCGTGCGCTTCAGCACCCGCACCAGCACCACCACCCGTCGGCACTATGACTTTGAGCGCCCAAACCTGGTGTTGGAGAGTCAGTTCGCTGCCGAATTCGCGCCTGAACTTGAAGACTATCGTTATCCGCTGTGCTTTGAGCGCGAGAAAATCGGCAAGCAACTGGCCAAACAAGCGCTGGAGCGCCATCGTAGCGATTACCAGTTGGCCCAGGCGAAAAGCAACCAGCCGATGCTACGCAGCGGCCATTTCCTCAAGCTGACCGATCACCCCCGGGCGGCCTGCAACGACCTGTGGCTGCTGCTCGGCGTGGAGCATGAAGGCAAGCAACCGCAAGTGCTTGAAGAGTCCGTCACCAGCGACGCCAAGCCGGACGACGGATTTACCCAAGGTTATCGCAACACCTTCAGGGCGATTCCCTGGGATGTGTTTTACCGTCCGCCACTGCTTTCCCGTCCCTCGCTGCTGGTCAGCCAGACCGCCCGGGTGACGGGGCCGCAAGGGGAAGAAATCCACTGTGATAAGTATGGGCGGGTAAAAGTCGAGTTCAACTGGGACAGGGCCGGGCTGAACAGCGACAAGAGCAGTTGCTGGCTGCGAGTTGCTTCGAACTGGGCTGGCGAAGGCTTCGGCGTCGTGACCATTCCGCGTGTCGGCATGGAAGTGCTGGTGACCTACCTGGAGGGCAACCCCGACAATCCGTTGATTACCGGTTGCGTGGCCAACAAAGTCAACGCGCCGCCGTACTCCTTGCCCGAGCACAAGACCAAAACCGTGTTGCGCAGCAGCAGTTCCCCCGCCAATGGCGGCTACAACGAACTGTCGATTGAAGACCGTGCCGGACAGGAGTTGATCTACCTTCGCGCCCAGCGTGACCTGGCGCAGAAAATCGAGCATGACAGCCGATTGGAAGTCGGTAATGTGCGCCAGGAAACCATCAAGGGCAACAGCATTGCGGTGCTGGAGGCGCAAGACCAGCGCACCGTCACCGCTGATCGCAAGGTCAACCTCAAATCCAACGATTACTTGCAGGTCGCTCAGAGCAGTCACACCCGTATAGGCCAAACACTGGTCGCCGAGGCGGGCCAGCAGGTGCACCTCAAGGCGGGGGCCAACCTGATTCTCGACGCTGGCGTCAGCATCACCTTGAAAGGCGGTGGCCAGCACATCGTCATTGGCCCGGGTGGCATCTTCAGCAGTACTGAGATTCAGCTCGGTGGCGCACCTGCTGCCGGCACTGCAGCGGCGCCATTGCTGCCAGGCATGCTTGAACCGCTGCCAGCGCCGAAGCTATTGGAGTCGGCTCAACGCAAGGCATTGCTGCGGGCCACCCCGCGCTGCGAAATCTGTGAGCGCGCCGCGCAGGAAGGTCTGTCATGAGTAGCGTCAGCTCGGCCAACTACCTGCTGATTGATGGCGTCTTGCGCCCCGATGCGTTGTCAGCGTTGTATCAGCGCACTGAGGTGCTCGAAATCGAGCCGTTGTACCTGAAGACGCGCTGGGCTCCGTTGCACGATCTGGGGCCCATCCTGGTCTCGATCCACGGCTCGGCAAACCTTGTCGACGAAACACTCGACAATGCCACCCGGCAAGCTGATGCAAGTCTGCTGCACAGTGACGCCTCGATGAGCAACGTCGCCGACCACCTGCGCCGCTTCATCGACCCGCCTGATGTACTAGGGGGTAACGGCTTGCTGCGTTTTGCCGACCCGCTGGTGACACACCATTGGCTCGACAGCTATCAGGGTGCACACCTGGATGCTGTGCTTGGGCCGATAAGCACTTGGCACGTTCCGCAATCCCCCCATGCCTGGGAGCGTTCCGAGCTGCCTGTGTGGCGAAGCTTTGCTCGTCAAGCAGCCCAACCCGGGTGGGTTGATAGCCTCGGCAGGCTGGGAGAAGGGCAACTGAGCGCACTCGATCAGGCGGCACGCTGGAAGCTCATCGAGCAACTGTACCGAAGCCTTGAAAAGGACCATCCCCGACATTTGGCGCGTGTTGATAAAGGTCAGCTGAACCGCTGGTTCAACGAGCGCCTGGATCAAGCGCAAGCCTGGGGCCTTGGCAGCGAGCGCAGCGTTGCGATCTGGGTCGAATTCAGTTTGCGCTGGGGTGATGACTTCACTTCGCGCTTGGATGCCCCTTATCAGCAATGGCTGGCTCGCACGCCAGACGCACACAGACTCGCAACAGAGCTGCGTATCCAGCAGATGGAACGTGACGGCCTGGCGCTTGAATTGAACGAGGACGCGTGATGCACAAGCCCGCAACAGAAGCCGAACTGAAACAGGCCCGGCGTAACCAGCAATTCACCAACGCGCCTATCGGCAGGGGGCAGTGCCCTTGGCAACAGGCGCAGGTGGCGATCTTCCCGGTGCGCTATGCCCTGGACGAATCCCCCGAAGTAAAAGGCAGCAGCCAGGGCCCGCATGCGCTTCCCCGCGACTGGCCACGCCAGTCACCCGAGCTGAAAACCCGCAGTTACACCCTGCGCCAACTGCGCGATGGCTGGGTCTATGTATGGAACAGTGTCGAGCAGACCTTCCATGAGTACCAGGTCAGCGGCGAGTATTTCACCCGGCACCCATGGACTGACGCCCAGTTGAATCAGGATGTGCGCCACAATCCTGGCGAAACCCAGCCGTACCTGCTCTATTCTCGGCGCAGCCATCTGCGTATCGCGTACTCGCCCGTGCAGTGGACCTGGCGTATGTGCGAGTTGATGCGCAGCAGCGCGCCCGGGCAGCGCCAATGGATGCGCGAAGTGGATTTGCCGACGTATTGCGTGAGCGGCCAGGTCGATCACGGCGATGAGCTTACCGAGCTGGGCAAACGCGTGGCCGACATCCTCATCACCGGTGAAACGCCGCCAGTCTTTACCAGCACTAAGTTGCCGACCCAGGCCACAGAGCCTGGCGTCCCCTTCAAGGCGGCGATTGAAGAAGCCCTGGTGCAGTGCCTGACACAATATCGTGCTGGCGACGCTTGCAAACCACCTATTGGCAATCCTGAGCTGTTGCCTCACATGGAGTTGTTACTTCTACAGGCTCGACAGGCGGGAGGGCACAATGTCATTGATCAACTGAATGCTATGTGCGAGAACGCGCAGGCACAGAAGCGCTGGGGACTACTTTGTGAGGTGTGGTTATGCCTTGCCCAAGCAAACTACACGGATGGTCAGCTAAACATGGCCAGGTACGCGTTGAAAAAAGGGCAAGCATTGTCACGCCAACTGGGCTTGAACCACCTCGAAAGTGCCTTCCACGCGCGATATCCCGAGCTCATGCTTTCGGGTGGCGACTCAATGATCGAACCCAATGCCATTTTGTTGAGCCGTCGAGAGCTGACTGTACTGGAAATGATTGCCCAGGGATTGTCCAACCAGCAGATTGCCGGGGAGTTGCACTTATCACTGCATACAGTGAAAAGCCATGCGCAAAAAATCAACGCCAAGCTGGGTGTTTCGAGCAGGACTCAAGCGGTGGCCCGCGCCACGCATCTGGGGCTGATAGTTTGAAGCGTGACGCGCTTGGTCCTTGACTCCCGGTGAGCCGGAAATCGGGATTATATTGCAAAATGTTTCTGAGTCTCTAGGATGGCGATTGGTCAGGCAATGGCTCCCAGTCATGGCCTTTACATAACGATAAGAACCGCCATGACCTTTCGGGCTTGGGTGGTCGGCGCTGTCCAGTATGTCGAAATTCAATACTCACACGATCTTCGCCGAGAATTTTTTCCGGCGACATAAAGAGCTTTTTGCGCCATACCTGGCCGAGGCCGGCTTGGACGAACATATTCTGTATACCCCGGAGGCCGAGATTCCGGTGGCGCAGTATGTGGCGTTATGGGAATTGCTTGGGGCCAGGGTGTCGCCTTCGATTGGCCTGCAAACCGGTCTGCAGACTGACAGCAGTGTCTTTGGTGCCTATGGTCATGCCATACGTAGCGCACCAACCATGGATCTGGTGTTGCGCTGCCTGAGCCATTTCATCGTGGTGTTCACCCAGGCTACAAATCTGTCGGTGGAAGACGATGGCAAGCATGTCCTTGTGATGTATCAGATCACTGATCCCTGCATTGTGCAGCGTCGTCAGGACGCCGAGTTTTCGATTGGTGCCGCGCTCAGTGTATTGCGTGAAGTCACGCGTAATCCCCTATTGATGCCTGTACGGGTGAACTTCGAACATCATGCGCCAGTCGATCAGGCGCAATACCGCGAGGCTTTTTCATGCGCCGTGCACTTCAGCCAACCGGACAATCGCCTGTACTTCTCTCGCGACATACTTGACATGCCGGTATGTACTGCCGACCCCCGCCTGTTCCAAGCGCTCGAGCCATTTCTCGAAGCCCAGCGCAAGTGCCGGGCAGCCGCCACTCATTTGCTTAGTCGACTGGGACACCATATTGCAAGCAGTCTGAGCAGCGGCGGTGCCAGTCTCGAACAAGTGGCAAACAGCATGGGCATTGGTCCTCGGACCTTGCAGCGACGGCTGTCCGATCATCAGGTTGAATTCAGTCAGATGGTTGAAGAGGTACGTCGATCGCTCGCGGCCGACTACGTTGCGCGAAACGATTACAGCCTCACAGAAATTGCGTTGTTGCTTGGCTATGCAGAAACCAGTTCATTCAGTCGCGCATTTCGGCGTTGGACCCGACTGACGCCGCAGCAGTATCGCAAACAGGCACATCACCTCGCGAGTGATCCACGTCTGGCCTGACGTACACGGTCAATCAATTTGACACCTTCGGGCAAGCCCGCACACGACCCCACTGTTAGTCTCCTTCCCCGGCCCGCCACTCACATATAGCGACCGCTCGCGTCTTTTTACAGGCGCGGTGTGTGCTGTGTGGTGTGTGCACGTCTATATCCCGAGGAAGAACAATTGAAAAAAACAATAATTTGCCTGATGTCGCTGGCAACGCTGACCGGGCTGTCCGCCCCTTCGTTTGCAGCACCGCCAAAAGTTGTCTTTGACCTTGGCGCTGTGGTCAAGCATCACGGGGTCATCGGCAGTCCCGATGGAAAGGCCAACGTCAGTTTCTTCGCCGAGGGTGCTGGGCGCATGCAGGTGGAAGGCAAAACTTTGCATTTCTCCATTGCATGCAGCGGTACCGATATCTATGCCGGCGACAAGGTTGCTGATGGGATGGCCGATTGTGAACTGAAGTCTTCCGGGGCTGGCACTGTCTATGCCCATTTCCAGAAAGTATTCGATGCCAATGGCCAATGGCATCAGCGTGGGCATTTCGTCTTCAGTGGCGGTACGCAGGACTTCGCCACAGTGACGGGTGCAGTTCCTGTCTACGCCAGTGTGCTGAAAACCGGTGAGAGTGGGATGGCGTTTTTCGTCGAAGGTGGTAGTGAGGCCCTCTGATGGACATGCGCAACGTGCTAGTCCCGCGGCGAGAGCTGGTTACCCGGGCACACTCGGCCACCAGTGGATTGCCACCCCTTTTGATTTGCCTAAAGAACACAAGAAGGAGTGTCCCATGCGAATAACTCTGGGTGCTGCCTGCACCGCGTTGGCACTGAGCGTGTCGTTACTTGGCATCACCAATGTTCAGGCGCAGTTGGCGGAAGAAACTGCCGGTCATGCCGTCCTTCCATTCCCGCCAGAACCGCATCGCAGTTATGTGAATGTTATCGAGTTCGACAATCTGGTCGTTTCCCGCGTCGTCGTAATCGATCCTGATGCCAAGCGCATGCTTGGTATGCTCAGTACCGGCGGGGCCGCGCCAATCGTGTTGGCGCACGACGGCAAGACCATCTACAGCGCCGACACGTTTTACTCGCGATACACCCGCGGTACCCGGACGGACGTACTCACTGCTTGGGACAGTTCCACTCTGGCGCCAAGCTGGGAAGTAGAGATTCCGGCCAAGCGTGCGTCGACGCTTACCGAGCGGTTTTCTCTAGGGCTTAGCAGCGACGACCGCTTGGCCTATATCTACAACCTGACGCCCTCGACGTCGGTCACTGTTGTCGATACGCAGACGCGCAAGGTGCTCAGTGAAATTGCCACCCCTGGCTGCATTCTCAGTTACCCAGTCGGCAAGCGCGGTTTCGCCTCACTGTGCGGTAACGGCAAACTACAGGTGGTCACGCTGAATGAGGACGGCAAGGAAAAGTCGCGGACCCAGACGCCATTCTTCAGCCCTAATGAAGATCCGTTGGTGGAGCGCGCCGCAGTATCGGGTGAGACCTATTATTTCGTCACCACCAGCGGCGTAGTACACGCGGTCGACCTGTCCGGAGCAACACCAAAGGTACTACCGACCTGGTCGTTGGTCGATGAGCAGGAAAAAAAATCCGGCTGGGCACCTGGAGGCTTGCAGTCGATAGCGGTCGCCCCGGCCCTGGATCGCTTTTACGTGATGATGCACCCCGATCATAAGCCGCTCAACTGGCAGGACCCGAGCCAAACCATCTGGGTTTACGATCTCAAAACGCAGAAGAAAATCGGTGTTCTGGAATCGCCCAACCCTGTCTGGAGCGTGCACGCCACCACTGACCAAAGCCCGTTGTTGCTCGGTACCAATATCGCGGGCGGCATAGAGGTTTTTGATCTCAACAGTGGCAAACACACCGGCACTATGGACAACGTCGCAAAGACTGCGACCTTGATTCTGAGCCACTAAGGGGAGAGACCGCATGCAACTCGACCCAATACTCGTCTTCGCTAGCTCCTTGGCAATGACGGTCATCCTCGCCAACGCGGCCACCCACAAGTTTCGCTCGCCCCGGTGGTTTGTCGCCCAGGTCGCCGACTACGGGCTGTTGTCCGAGTCAATGGTGAAGCCGTTTGCCCGATTGCTGCCGTTGTTCGAAATGGCGGTTGCGCTGGGCCTGCTGGTTCCGCAGACCCGCTTGATCGCGGCATTGCTGGCGGCCCTATTGATGGCGATCTACGCCACGGCAATTGGTGTGAATCTTTGGCGTGGGCGTCGCGATATCGACTGTGGTTGCGCCGGTCCTGGCCAGATGCAGCCATTGCGTCCGGTGTTATTGCTCCGCAGTGCGCTGCTGATCGCATTATCACTGCTGGCCGCCGCTGAACCGCAAGCGCGGTCGATCGGGCACTTCGACAGTGTCGTGATTATTTCTTCAGCAGCGGTGACGCTGCTGCTGTATGTCGCGGCGGACGGCCTGATGGCCAACGCCCCGCGCCTGCTCAAACTAATTGGACGGTGAATTATGCAAACCCTGATTGTTTCCAATCTATTGCTTTGGTGCCTGATGCTGGCCCTGGCATTTGTGCTCATGGGCCTCGTACGACAGATCGGTGTGTTGCACGCTCGCGTGGCCCCGGCTGGCGCGCTGATGATCGACAAGGGCGTGGCGGTTAATTCGCAGGCACCCAAGCTTACCGTCGCAGACCGTGAAGGCAGACCGGTTAATTTTGGTTATGCAGGGGAGAAGTCTCAGTTGCTGTTCTTCCTTTCTCCGACGTGCCCGATATGCAAGTCCCTTTTGCCTGCGATCAAGTCCGTGTCCAGGCAACGAGCGGACGATCTCGATGTTATCTATGTGAGCGATGGCGATCCTGTTGCGCAAGAAGCCCTGATCACAGGGTTCAATCTTGAAGGTGCAACGTATGTGGTCGGACCGGAAGCCGGCATGACCTACCAGATTGGCAAGTTGCCGTATGTGGCCCTGATCGATAAGGGCGGCATTCTGCGCGCCAAAGGGCTGGTGAACTCGCGCGAACACCTCGACAGCCTGTTCGAAGCCGAGCACATGGGTGTTTCCTCCTTGCAGGACTTCCTGCACGGGAATGCTCACGCCGCCAACGCACAACAATAAAAAGCCGGAGTAATCGCGATGAAACTACTTGATTTGCTGTTCGAGCGCTCGACACGTCGCATGGCCGATGTCACCTCGCGTCGGCAGGCACTTTCGCGCATTGGTTCCTGGATGGTGGTGGGAGCAGCATTGCCTTTGTTGCTGCCAATCGACCGCACTTCAAAGGCTCTTGCGGGCCAATCCGGCGTTGCGGGCGATCCGGGCGATCCCACCACCTGTGACTACTGGCGCTACTGTTCGATTGACGGCTTTCTGTGCAGCTGTTGCGGTGGTTCGGTGAACACTTGCCCACCCGGGACCGAAGTCTCCCAAATAGCGTGGGTCGGCACCTGTCGCAATCCGGCGGACGGCAAGGACTACATCATTTCCTACACCGACTGCTGCGGCAAACAGAGTTGCAACCAATGCGCTTGCAACCGTAACGACAGTGAAGAACCGATGTACCGGCCGTTCAGTAACAATGACATCAACTGGTGTCTGGGAGCGACTTCCTCGGTCTACAACTGCACGATTACGTTGGTGCAAGGTGTCGTGTAGTCGGACTGGACAGGGGCTGAACAGGCCAAGAATGGCTGCCAGGCACCTGCTGATGCTTATCGGCCTGACGCTCGCATTCGCAACCACGCTTTGTCATGCCCGGGCTGTCCCTAGTCCGGGCCAGAAACCCGCTCCGGGCAACGAGGTGGCGCAAACACCCATCGCCGAAGCGGGTTACAGCCCGGCGGTGAATTACGAGCTGCAATGTTCCGGTTGTCATCGCAACAGTGGTGAAGGGTCCAAGGCCAATGACACGCCGCGCCTGGCAAATTTTGTCGGAAACTTTCTCCGTGTACAGGGAGGGCGTGAGTTTCTGGTCCAGGTCCCAGGTGTTTCCCAATCAGCCTTGAGCGATGCGCAGACCGCTGCCTTGCTCAATTGGATGTTGCGCGAGGATGGCATGGCTGGAGCCAGCCGTCCGGTGGATGTCAAACCCTACTCGACCGAGGAAGTCGCCGCACTTCGCAAACAACCGATGTTGAGTCTTCCACAGACTCGCGCGGACCTGATTGCCCAAATGCGCACCCAGGGCATCGCTATCGACGACGTTGTTACGCGGCCCTGATACAGCAGTTGGTTTTCAATACTTGACGTCCGCTGTCATGAACTCTGACGTGCGTTGGCAAGCTAGTCTGCGGCGGCGTTGTTAATTTGTTCACACGAGGCCGGCATGCGATTTCCCTCGTCGACACTAGACGTCACGGGAGGTATGCCCCTCGTCCGATAACAATGAAAATGAGGGGAGGGTGTATGGCCGGTGATGAGAGTCGTGGGGGAGTCAGGCGCGAGTTCCTGAGGGGAGCTTTCATTCGTCATCTGCTACCAGTACTGGGTGGGGCATGGCTGTCTTTATCAAGTTTCAGCGCGCAAGCTGCCGCTGTCTGCGACCCGGCCCCGGGGCAAAAGGTGTTTGAAACCCGTTGCAGTGCATGTCATTCGCTGAGTGAGCACAAGGTTGGACCACGACTGGATGGTGTGTTTGGCAGAAAAGTTGGCAGCGCCGAGGGTTTCGCTTACAGCCCGACACTGGAGCAGGCGGGATTCAAGTGGGACGCGGAAAAGCTTAATGGTTTTCTCAACGCTCCGATGAGTTTCCTGCCGGGTACCGCAATGGGATTCGGTGGTCTGCACAATACAGATGAACGTCAGTCTGTGGTTTGTTTCCTGCAACGACAAGGCAGCCAGTCATGAACATGTTCCTCGGCGGCCCATCCGAGAGCTTGCCGAATTACGCCTGATCCGTAATGCACACCACCGCGAAGCGGTGGAGTTACTCCTGCACAATAATTTCAATGGGAGAGCAACGCATGATGACTCCGTTTAAGAAATCTTTGCTTGGCAGCGCGCTCATAGCGCTGTTCAGTGTGAGCACTGTACAGGCTGCAACCTCGGCTGACCTGGCTAGGCTGGGCGGTGACCTAACGCCGTTCGGCGCGGAGAAGTCCGGCAATGCCAGCGGATCAATCCCGGCCTGGAATGGTGGCCTGACCCAGGCACCGGCCGGTTGGCAGCCGGGACACGGCGACCCGTATGGATCCGACAAGCCCCTCTACTCGGTGGACAGCAAGAACCTGGTGCAATATCAGGCCTTACTGCCAGCCGGGCAGGCCGCCCTGATCAAACAGTATCCGGGCTATCGCTTGGATGTGTACCCGACACATCGCAGTTGCACCTTTCCGGCCCAAATCGCCCAGCGCACCAAGGAATTCGCCGGACAGAGCAAGATCGGCAGTGACGGCTGGAACCTGGAACAGGCTGTAGGGGCAGCGATCCCGTTCCCGGTGCCACAGACCGGCATCGAGGTGATGTGGAACTACAAGCTACGCTATATGGCCGTGGGGCGTCGCGCCCAGATTTCGTTGCTGGTGCGTGAAAAGAGCGGGGAACTGTCCGAGTTCAAACAATGGGCTAGCGAGTTCTATCCTTACAACGATCCCGCAGTGAAGAGCCCTGCGGATACAGGTGGAATCGAAGCCAAACTCCTGTACGACGTGCTTTCACCGTCCTCGCGCGCCGGGGAGATGTACCTTGTGCACGGTTATCTCGACAAGCCGCAGGACTCCTGGATTTATTTTCCCGGCCAGCGCCGGGTCCGTCGCGCACCGTCGTTTGCTTACGACAATCCGATTGCCGGCACCGACAGCCTGTACTTCGTCGACCAGATCAACATGTTCACTGGGGCTATGGACCGCTACGACTTCAAGCTGATCGGCAAGAAAGAAATGCTGGTGCCGTACAACTCCTACAAGTTGATCGACAAGCGTAACAAGTACGCAGATCTGATTGGCCAGGACTACCTCAATCGCGATGTGCAACGTTATGAACAGCATCGTGTCTGGGTAGTCGAAGCCACGGTGAAAGCAGACAAGCGTCACTCCTTCGCCAAGCGAGTGTTCTTTGTCGACGAAGACAGTTGGACCCTCTTGCACGTGGACATGTACGACGCCAAAGGCAATCTCTGGCGTGTCCAGGAAGGCAGCCTTTGGGCCAACCCGCAGACCCAGTCGTGCACCGGGTTCGAATACACCAGCTACGACCTGACTGCCCACCGCTACATCGCCGACAACTTTACCCAGGAAGGCGAGATATTGGATCTGACGGCCGGACTGGAAGGACGGGTCAGTGACAAGTTGTTCAACTCCAATGAACTGCGTCGGCGCGGTGAACGTTAAGCAGCGGTAACGTCCTCGTAAGGAAGAGCTATGCACAACAATAAAAAAGGTGCGGCTTCAGCCGCGCCGGGCTTCGCTCGCGCAAAAAATCATCTTGCACTTGCAGTAATGGCAGCTTCAAGCCTGATGTGGATGTCGGACAGCCATGCCATGCGTTTCGGCTCCGACGATGGATTGTCCGGCAGTTTCGACTCGACCCTGTCTTATGGCATGTCCTCACGCATGCAGTCGCGCGATTGCCATCTGCTGGGAGGCGACAGCGGCGGTTGCAACGACGGCACCAGCACCGGGTTGGGGAACTACTACAACCTGAGCAAGGCTGAAACGGCTACGCCAACGCCGACATCAGTTACACCAATGCCGACGATGGTGACCTCAATTACAACAAACACGATGTCTTCTCCAGTGTCATCAAGGGCACTCATGAATTGAGCCTGAAGTTCGGTGATGGCTGGAGCGCACTTGGTCGGGTGAGCTGGGCCAAGGATTTTAAGATGGATGACACGCGGCGCACCGATATCGATGATGACGCTGACGAACGCATGGACCTGCTCGATCTATGGGTGGCCAAGAGCTTCGATGTTGGCGACATGCCGGCCAAGGTCAAGGTCGGTAATCAAGTGATCAGTTGGGGCGAGGAAATCTTCGTCACTGGAGGCATCAATCAGATCAACGCACTGAGCCTGCCGAAATACCATACCCCCGGCACTCAGTTGAAAGAGGTATTCGTTCCGGCACCAATGGCGTCGTTCAACCTTGGTTTGACGGATAACCTCAATCTCGAGGCGTATTACCAGTTCAAGTGGAATGCCTATGACCTTGATCCGGTAGGCACGTACTTCTCCAATATCGATCTAATCGGCAAAGGCCACCGGACGCTTTACTACTCCAGCAGTTACGTAGATGGCATCCTGGGTCCGGGTACTTGTGCGGGACTGACGCCCACCGGTCACTGCGGCGAGCCATCGATCAGCGGCCTGGATGACCCGACTCTGGTTGCCAACGGCCTGGCGATTCCCTATGCCGGCGAGCGCGAAGCCAGGAACAGCGGCCAGTACGGACTCGCGCTGCGCTGGACAGCGGAAGATATCGGTACGGAGTTCGGTCTGTTCTACGAGCGCTATCACGACAAGCTGCCCTTTATCGGCTACACCGCAGTGTCTGATCCGGACAACCTGCGGGTCGACAATTTCTTCGTCAATTATGGCGAAGATAAAGACCTGTTCGGCTTGTCGATGAACACCATGGTCGGCCCGGTTGCCGTCGGCGCTGAGTTGTCCTATCGACCCAATGACAGTGTGGGCATTGACCCGACTGTACCGTTCGGTTCTGCGTTCACCGGGCAATTCAATCGCTTCAGCGTGTTTGACACCGGAACCAGTAAGGGCTTCGTTGAAGAAAAGAAATGGCAGGCTCATCTCAATGCCATCTACACCTTTTCAGCCAACGACACGCTTGGCTTCATTCCGACCAGTCTGGGTGCGTCCGACGGTTTCCTCCTGACCGAGGCTGTGGTCACTTATTACCCCGGCCTGGATACCTCGGGAGAGACACCTTACTTCCTGCCGGATTATTCGCTGCCGGACAAAACCTCATGGGGCTACGTGAGCGAGTTCGGCATCAATTATCCAAACGTGTTTGGCACCGGAATCACGGTGACACCTCAACTGGATTTCGCGCATGACGTGAATGGCACCTCTCCCAATGCCTTGCCATTCGTAGAGGGGCGCAAGTCGCTGACCACAGGCGTGTTGTTCAACTACCGCGATCGCTGGAAAGGCGGCGTCCAATGGGTTCAGTTCTGGGGCGGCGGGGATAACAACCTGATGGCTGACCGTGATTTTTTGAGCGGCAACATTTCCTACTCGTTCTGATGTCGTGCCTTCCCTCCACGCTCGATGGAGGGAAGATCATTTCCGTTTTTCAGGAAGACTCACATGCTGGCTTCTCTGGTGCTCGGTCTCGAGCAATTCTTTTTTCGACGTCGTCTGTCGACATTGGCAGTGCTGGCATTAGTGACGCTGGTGATGGCCGGTTTCGCCTCTCAGTTGCGCATGTCGGCTGGTTTCGACAAACAGTTGCCACAGCAACATGAATTTATCCAAACCTTCAACAAATACCGGGATGTGCTGTTCGGCGCCAACCGCGTCATCGTGGTGCTACACGCGAAAAAGGGTGATATCTGGAACAAGCCGGCCATGACCCGACTGTATGACTTGACCCAGACAATGTTTTTCATGCCCGGTATCGACCGGCGTACGGTCACTTCGTTGTGGACCCCCAACACCCGCGCAGTGCAGATTACAGAGGAGGGCATGAAGGCCGAGGATGTGGTCGGTGGCGACGTCACAGTTGGCACCTTGGATGATCGGGCCATCGTTGGTATACGCGAGCGCACCATCATTGGCGGCTTTGTCGGCAGCCTGGTGGCCAATGACTACTCTGGTGCCATGGTGGTGGCTGAACTTGCTGATCCCGACCCGCAGACCGGTAAACGGCTGGATTACCTGGAGTTCAGCAAACGACTGGAAAGCGAAGTCAGGTCCAAGTTCGCCGATGCTGACTACGATGTGCAAATCATCGGTTTTGCCAAACAGATGGGCGATATTGGAGCGGGTGCAACCAGTGTCATGGGCTTCTTTGCGTTAGCCTTTCTGCTGACGTTGGCTGCCGTCTATTGGTATACGCGCTCCTGGGTGCTGACTTTCTTGCCGTTGTGCTGCTCGTTGGTATCGGTGATTTGGCAGTTTGGCACCATCACCTTGCTTGGGTTCGGACTTGATCCACTGGCGATTCTGGTGCCGTTCCTCGTGTTCGCCATTGGTGTGTCCCACGGCGTGCAACAGGTCAACTTCATATCCAAGGAAGTTTGCAATGGTGCCGACGCAATGACCGCTGCGCGCCGCAGCTTCAGCGGTTTGTTGGTGCCAGGCACGTTAGCGTTGATCACTGCTTTCGTTGGCTTCGCAACCCTGGTGCTTGTGCCGATCCCAATGATTCGCGAACTGGCTATCACCGCTTCGGTAGGCGTGGCCTACAAGATCATCACCAACCTCATCATGCTGCCAGTGCTGGCCAGTTTCTTTCATTTCAATGCCGGGTATGTCGACCGAGTCAAACGTCTGCAGGCCTGGCGCGATGACATTATGAGCAAACTGGGGCGTCTGGCTGAAACCCGAAATGCAGCGATTGGCTCAATTCTGTGCCTGATGTTGCTGGGTGTGGCCGTTTGGCAAAGTCAGGGGCGGCATGTTGGGCATGTGTTGCCGGGTGCACCCGAGTTGCACAGCGATTCGCGCTACAACCTGGACGTCGAAAGCGTGGTCAGCCATTTCGGATTGGGGCTTGATCTGTTTACTGTGGTGGTGGAAACGCCGAAAAACGGCTGCTACCAGCATGCCGTCATGGCTTACACCGATCGCCTGACCTGGTTCCTGGCTAATGTACCCGGTGTTCTGTCGGCACAGTCGCTGCCCGCCCTGACCAAGCTTTCGGCTTCGGGCGTCAATGAAGGCAATCCAAAATGGGCAGCGCTGCCAGTTGACGAATTGAGCATTGGCGAAGCGGTGCGCCAAGTACCCGAGGCCCTGCGCCTGTATAACGCCGATTGCACCATCCTGCCGATCAACCTGTATCTGAAGGACCATAAGGCTACCACTTTGAAAACTGTGGTCGCGGCCGTACAGCAGTACCGGATGGAGCACCCAATGGAAGGCGTTACCGTGCGACTGGCCAGTGGCAACGCTGGGGTTCAAGCCGCCACCAACGAAATCGTCGAAACCTCCGAATTGCCAATGATGCTCTACGTCTATCTGACCATCGTGCTGCTGGTCTTTCTGGTGTATCGCGACTGGCGGGCGATGGTCGCCTGTTGTGTGCCGCTTACCCTGGCGACATTCCTCGGCTATTGCTTCATGAAGTCGCTGGACATCGGCCTGACCGTCGCCACGCTGCCGGTGATGGTCCTCGCCGTCGGTATCGGCGTGGATTATGCGTTTTATATCTATAACCGTCTGCAGCTTCACCTGGCCGAGGGCAAGGACATCGTCACGGCCTTCAAGCTCGCCCTACGCGAGGTCGGTGTGGCCACCATTTTCACCGCCATCACGCTGTCGATTGGCGTTGCTACATGGTCTTTTTCGGCGCTGAAATTCCAGGCCGACATGGGACTGCTGCTCACCTTTATGTTCATGGTCAACATGCTGATGGCAATTACTTTGCTGCCAGCAATAGCGGTGATGCTGGATGTGTTGATTCCACGTAAGGGGCCGGTACGTGCGCCCCTGTTAGCGCATTGATCGGGGGCATGAAAATGACCAGGAAAAACTTCACTCCGTTACGTTGGCTGGCAGTCGCTGCCTTGCTCGCCGGAGGCAGCCAAGTACTCAACTGCCACGCCGCCGGGAATGTCTCGGCCATGCGTCTGGCGCACGCGGAACAAACCCCGCTGGTCGCAGTAACGCATGCTGGTGACAATTTGGTTGCAGTAGGGGATCACGGAATAGTGGTGCGTATGGATGGCAGAAACTGGCGGCAGGCAGCCACCGTGCCAGTTGACACCCTGCTGACTGCGGTGACTTTCGTCGATGCGCAAAATGGTTGGGCCGTGGGTCATGGCGGGGTGCTGTTGCATACCCGCGATGGTGGCGAAAACTGGACTTTGCAGCAACGGCTAGAAGGAGAGCCGGTTCTGTTATCGGTCTGGTTCGGGGACACCCGGCACGGCATCGTCACGGGGGCTTATGGCTACGCCAGCGAGACCCATGACGGCGGCCAAAGCTGGCAGCGCCTGAATGTAAGCGCCGATGGCGATGACTACCATCTCAACCAAATTTTCCCTGGGCCCCAAGGCAGTCTGTTCATCGCGGCAGAGAAGGGGACCGCCTACCGCTCACGTGATAACGGCAGCTCATGGGAGTCACTGGACACTGGTGCAAGTGGCTCGCTGTGGAGCGGCACGGTACTACGTGACGAACGTGTCGTGCTGGTTGGCATGAGCGGCAGGGTGCTGGTCAGTGCGGACAATGGCGACTCCTGGCATGAGGTGGATAGCCACAGTCGTGAATCAATCACTGCCGTGACCCAGTTGAAAGATGGACGCGTCGCGCTGGTAGGGAATGGCGGACTGGTGAGTATCGCCAATGCTGGCACGCAACGATTCCATACCGAAATACGAACTGACCGTCAGAACCTTGCAGCCCTGGCGTCAGCGGATGATGGGTCGTTGATGGTGTTTGGGGCCGTGGGCGTGGCGACACAAGACCTGGTTTCATTTAAGTGAATTACAGGTGGTACCAACGACACCAATTGGCTGACTCATTTTTACTGCGCTGGACAAACAATAATTTTAGGAGCCTGCATGAGCATTGATTTCACGTCTCAATACTTGATGACCATCGATGGTCAGACCATAGCCAGTGATTGCCGCATCGAGGTGATCAATCCAGCCACCGAAGACATCATTGCGCTAGTACCTGACGCCAGTGCTGATCAACTTGACAGTGCCGTCGGGGCAGCACGGCGAGCTTTCCCTGATTGGGCGGCGAAACCCCTTGAAGAACGCCAAGCGCTGGTCCGGGCAATTGGTGAAAGGGTTCTTGAAAATCTGGAAGGCTTTGCCCAGTTACTGACGCGTGAGCAAGGCAAGACGTTGGACTATGCGCGTTACGAAATAGGTGCGTCTGTAGCGTGGTTCCAGGAGTTCGCGAGAGTGGCACCTACCGAGACGATCATCGAGGACAGCCCAGAGCATCTGGTAAAGACTCGCCGTGTTCCGATCGGTGTTGTTGGCGCGATCGTCCCTTGGAATTTCCCAGTACTACTGGCCGCATGGAAGCTGGCACCTGCCTTGGTCGCCGGAAACACCGTCGTATTGAAACCTTCTCCTTTCACCCCCCTTACAGCACTCAAACTCGGGGAATTGATCAACCAACTGTTGCCCCCTGGTGTAGTGAACGTTGTCAGCGGCGGAGACAACCTCGGGCCCTGGCTGACCGCCCACCCGCAGATCGATAAGATTTCATTTACTGGCTCTACCGCTACTGGGCGTCGCGTAATGGAAAGCGGATCACGGAACATCAAGCGCATTACACTGGAGCTAGGGGGTAATGATGCGGCAATCGTACTGCCGGATGTTGACATCGTTCAAACCGCTGAAAAATTGTTCTGGGGAGCATTCAGCAACAGTGGTCAGTTTTGCCTGGCGATCAAACGATTATTCATCCATGAGGACATCTATGAGCCACTCGTCCAGGCGCTTGTTTCCTATGCCCGTACGGTCAGAATCGGAGATGGCAGCCTACCCGATTCCCAGTTGGGTCCGGTTCAGAATGCTCTGCAGTTCCAGCGTTTGAAAGATCTACTGACCGATATTCGCGATCAAGATCAACGAGTATTGCTGGGGGGAGAGGTCCCACAGGGACGAGGTTATTTCTTCCCGATCACTCTTGTCGACAACCCTCCTGATGATTCGAGAGTCGTCAGCGAAGAGCCATTTGGACCGATTCTTCCAGTATTGAAGTACCGGGATATTGATGAGGTTGTCGCGCGTGCCAACAGCAGCGAATACGGTTTGGGCGGTTCGGTGTGGAGCAAGGATGTGGAGCTGGCTACGAGCATTGCGCTTCGCCTTCAAACCGGCAAGGTATGGGTCAACGAGATCCATGTGCTGACTCCCTATACGCCCCTCGGTGGTCATAAACAGTCGGGGCTGGGTGTGGAGAATGGTATAGATGGGCTCATGGAGTACACAAACTCCCAGACAGTTTCAATTCGTCAATCGTAATTTTGGAACTGGACTTCACTTCTGGCCGACCCGATAACAGGAAACTGGTGGTGTAACGGAACCCGCCTTGTGAAGCATTGAGCTCTCCTTACAGTCGCTCGCAGATCAAAGCGATCCCGTTGCGCAACCAGCGATGCGCCGGATCTTCTTCAACGCTGCGATGCCAGCTCAGGTAAATCGGCACCTCCAGTCCTTCGAGCGGGGTTTTGAAACATTTGAGCTGGTGCAACTCGGAGAATGTCTTGGCCATGCGCGAGGGCATGGTGCAAACCACATCACTGCCAGCGACAATCCACGGCATGCTGAAAAAGCTGTGGACGTGCAAATAGAGCTCCCGGCTCAGCCCTAGCCTTTGAAGATGACGCTCGACCGGACGCGGGTTTTCGGTGTCACGCCATTCCAATACCAGATGCTTGAGCGTCACATACTGCTCCAGGGTAAGTCGATTGCTCACCAAGGGATGGTCGCGACGCACCATGGAGTAAAGCTCCTCAGACAGCAGCAGTTGGCTGTCGAATGCGTCGCTTGGCATGGGCTCTGCCCATAGGCACAAGTCGATCTTGCCGTAACGCATCTTCTCCTTCAGGTCACGCTGCATGTACGTTTCGACGTTGATCTGCACATTGGCACCGATCGCATCGAGCCAACGCATCAGAGGCGACAGCAGTACCACCTCGCCGTAGTCCGAGAGCACTAGATTGAACGCACGCGTGCTCGAGGTGTAATCGAAATCCGCACCTTGGGTCAGGGTCGTCATGACCATGTCGAGAATCTTGCGTATCGGCGTCGCAAGTTCTTGGGCTCGTAGAGTAGCCCGCATGCCGTGGCCCGTGCGAATGAACAAATCGTCCTTGAATACATGGCGCAGGCGCGACAGTGCATTACTGATCGCCGGCTGGCTCATGCCGATTCGGTCCGCTGCCCGGGACAGATTCTGCTCGGCCATGATGGCGTCGAAAACGGTCAATAGGTTGAGATCCACACTGCGCAGATTCACCGTACAGCTCCTCTTTGAACGAACAAAGTAGCGACGATATCAGTTGGCGATATATCAGACTTAGTAATTATCCATTTTTATTGGTTTGGCGTAAGTCGTACCGTTTCTCCACAGACAAAAACAAGAACAAGAGGTACTTCGCCATGACCACTCAAGTCGCCATCGAAGCCGCCATTGAGGCGCACAACGATTTATGCCTGACCGTGTCGGGCACTGAAAAACGGGCCAGCTTGCGCGAAGGTGAAAGCCTGCTCAAAGCCTGTTTGCGTCAAGGCATCAAAATCCCTCATTTATGCTTGGTAGGCGACTGCGGTTCCTGCCGTTGCCGATTGGTGAGGGGCAGGGTGCGTTTGAAAAAGGACATCTCCCAACACGTCGACGGCCAGGCTCTTGCACGTGGTTACCTGTTGGCTTGCCAGAGTGTCGCCCTCAGCGATGTCGAAATGGTGGTGCCAGGATTGTCACCCTCGGATGAGGGCATGACCCTGTTTACTATCGGGGGGCGTATCCGCTCCTGCGAAAAACTGAATCACGATATTTGTCATTTGGTCATCGACCTCGAGTCATCGCTGAGCTACACCGCCGGGCAATACGCGCAGCTCAGCGTTCCAGGCCATCCCGAGTTGGCCGACCACCCCCGTTGCTATTCCTTTGCCGAGGCGCCCCGGATCGGCGGCCAACAACAAGTATCTTTCCATGTACGGCGAGTACCGGGCGGCGCGTTCACCGAATGGTTATTCACTGCTGATCGCTGTGGCCAGTCCATCAGTCTGACCGGGCCATTGGGCGACTTCGCCCATCGAGCGGATCAGCGGCCGATGGTTTGTGTCGCCGGTGGCAGTGGCCTGGCGCCCATCAAGGCCATCCTAGAGGACCTGCTTCAACGTCAAGCTGGGCCGGACGTGACCTTATTCTTCGGCGCACGCAGCGAGGCTGATCTTTATTGCCTGGACGCACTCAAGGCCTTGGAGACGTCATGGCCCGGGCCAGGGCGGCTGTTGTTCGTCCCCGTGCTTTCGGCATTGCCGGCAGATTCGGCGTGGCCTGGTCTCACCGGATACTGCGGTGAGCACCTCGCAAATTACTCCAGCCTGGCGGACAGCTCCTTTTACCTGTGCGGGCCTCCACTGATGATTGATTCAATCTTGAACAGACTGCATGGGGAGGTGGACGAGCAACACATCCACTTCGACCGCTTTCTTGACCGCAGCACCCTGCCAACCGATGAGGAAAAACAATGACAATCCTTAACCCTCGACTGTTTCTAGTGGCTACCATTTTGGCTGCTTCCACTCAGGCCCTCGCTGCGGAGTCGACAGTGAGTTTCGATCTGGGAGCAGTGATTAAGCATCACGCTGAAGTCGGCGCCGCGGATGGCAAGTCGAACATGAGCTTTTTCGCTGAAGGCGCCGGAAAAATGCTGGTCCAGGGTAGGGAAGTGCGCTTCTACGCCGGCTGCAATGGCATCGATATCTACTCCGGCAAAAAGCTGGTGGATGGTTTCGCTGATTGCGAGTTCACCTCTATTGGGGGCGGCAAGGTTTACGCCCACTTCCAGAAAGTGTTTGCGGCCAATGGTGAGTGGCAGCAGCGCGGCCATTTCGTCTTCAGTGGGGGTAGCAAGGATCTCGCCGGAGTAGCCGGTAGCGTTCCGGTGTTTATCAGCGTCAATCCGCCTGCAGTTGGCAAACCAGTGTTTTTTGTCGAGGGCGGTCCTGAAAGGGACCAAGTGTCGGTCAACTGAGGCTTCAAACAAAAAGAGGGCTACACCATGACGCTGGACATAAAAATCGTCTTGAGCGCTTTTGTGCTGCTGTTGTTGATGGATATTGTCAGTGGCGAATTTAAAAAACCGCGCATGTTCACCATGAACGAACTGGGCACCAGTCTGTTGAGTATTCTCACGTTATTTGCCGTGCGGGCAGGGCAGTTCGCAGCGGTGAACTATCTGTTGATGTGGCTGATACCCACCGGCCAAGGGGTGCTCGCCAGTGTCAATCCGCTGTTGGTCTTTGCAGTCGCCATCCTGTTGGACGACTATGGAAACTATTGGGTGCATCGTCTCGGGCATACCTTGAAGTGGGCATGGCGGTTACACAAACCACACCACACCCCGACCCATCTCAATGTATTGGCGACCCTGCGCAACAATTGGATCTTTTATCTGCTGATCCCCAATACCATGAGTACTGCGCTGCTGTATTTCCTCGGTGCCACCGAGGCTTCGATGGCGATGCTGTCGCTCAAGCTGGTGATTCTTTACCTGCAACACAGCGGTACACGCTGGGACTTGTGGTTACGTCGTGCGGGGGCTGGTCGCGTCTTACTGAACATGTTGGAAAAGATCTTTGTGCTGCAAGACTACCATCATGTACATCACGGTCTTGGTCGCTATGGCAATGCATCGGCCAACTACGCCAATTTGTTCGTATTCTGGGATCACGTCCATGGCACCAGTATGGGAACCCCCCACAAACGACAAGACGCCTACGGTTTACCTGTCGGGGTCAAGGTTGAGCCTTGGTATGAACAGCTATGGTGGCCGTTCTTCGGTTTGCAGATGAAATCGAAGCAACCAGCACCCGTTCAGTTGCGCAACTATTCTGAAGCAGAACTGGCGAGCGCAGCGGCGGTGATCATTACCGCCAGTGGACAGGCCATTGCGGTATCGGCCTAATCAAAGTTTCAGAAGGACATGAGGCTGCTGCTTTTGCGACCATAACTGGGTTTCCAGGCTGCGTTACCGAGGAAGATGACCTGTGATTTGATTTGGGTACAATAGGGGCTGCTCGCGGCCCTTTTGTTAGCCGTCCAACATCTCTTTAATTTCCGTATTTCCGCGTCCCTGTGTTTTTATCGATATGTTGCCAGCTTCGTTTTCCCCAACGTGCCAGAGCGCAAATTTCGGAAGGTTGAACCATTCCGATGGCCTTGTTGCAGCAGGAAAGGCAGAGCGGTTTTCGTACGAAGGTGCTCCATCAACTATCGACATCAAAGCGATGTATGCCGCGATTATCCCATTTAAGTAACCAAGCGAAGGGGGGGTAATCAAGGCGGCCATCTAAGCTATTGATCTCTCGGTATCATTTTTTCCTGCCATCCTTGCGACTTCGAAAATTCGAGACTTTCAAAATTTGAAACTCAGCATTTGACATGCATCCATCGTATTTGACGATCTCAGCTAAGCATTTCTAATAGAATCCAGTTATAAATCGAAGATGGTTTATAAAAACCTCTGGGGTGCCTGCTTTTTTAGGAGTAAAAAATATATTTAATATTCTCATAAGATATAATTACTAGCCATCTGCCGTCCATAATTCTTATCTAATTATGAAACTTTCGAGTTTATGTGCAATTTCGAAACTGTGTAACATCATGATTTTAAAGATATTAGTAAAAAAAGGCAGGCAATGGACCCACTTTCCCATCCCTCAAGACCGGCGGGCGCCCCAGAATTCGTGGTGTTCAGTCATAAGCAAAACGAAAAGGTCAGCTTGTTCTGCCGACCCACCCTGTGGCGATTCGCCGAGGTGGAATTTGATCCTTGGGTGAGCGATCTGAGCGTGAACCAGCGTTTCATCGAATTGGCCAAAGTTAGAATTCCGATCGCGCTCGCCTTCGAAAATAACCACGCGTCAATCATTGTGGTGTCCAAGCCATGCCTTGGCACCTGCACGACCGTTGAAGTTCAGAGTTATGCCGACGATAACGGCTTTCTCTGCGAAATTTTAGGTACTGACTTCCTCAAATCTGAACGTACCCGCTATGAAAACTACCTACTCATGCTTTCCTATATCAACAAGCAGAGAGATGCACTGACTGAGCGCAATCTTCGTGAAGTGATGAAGCTCCTCCCAAGGCATGGACTTACGGTGAGCAGCGCTATGCAGGCGGTTGAGCAGGATTTTGGCGAAAAGAGCGCAGCTTTGGTGTTCGAGTTGGTCAGAAAGAGCCGATTGAACGTCAAGAATTTGAGTTCGACAAAATTAAGTGGGGCATCCCAATTAGGCTATGGAGATGCTCAGGATGAGTGATCAACGATTTTCTAGGTCCGAACGCGAACGAGAAGGTTACGATTGTGATAAGTGGCGTGCGGTTGACTTAACTGTCTTGTCGGATGACCTTCGAGGTCCGACGGAGAATCGCATTAAAGCCATCCGGGCGTTCCTGAAGGAAGGTGCATCACTAGAAGAAATTCAAGAAAAATACGGCATACCCCGCTCAACGCTCTATCGAGTCATTGACAAATGCGAAGCGCTGGACAAATCCGGAAGTCCCGCTGGCTGGGTGGCCGCAATACCTTATAAGCGAAGTGGTGAAAGAAAATATAATCGGACAGCTCAGTCCGGTTCCTCCGCTACCCAAGGGTATTCCGGTTCTTTCACTCATTTCGTTGAGCAACATCCAGATGTGGATGATTGGCTGAAAGCGCAAGCTCGCAAATATAAACCCAGGAAATCTGGCGGCGACTACTTTATAGCGGTTCATAAAGCGTTCATACGCAAGTGTATCGAGGCTGGAGTCACTGAGCAAGAATACCCATTAAATCAAAAGACCGAAGGTATAAGCGGGCTTAGGAGGTGGCTGCAGGATAAACATCGAGAATTGAAAGCGGAGCAAGAACTGATGTCCTCGCAAGCTAACGAGGGCAGCCGAGATATTGATCCATCGGACATCTTGGAGCAAGTTGAAGCAGACGGACACAAATTGGATCTTCGCTTGGTTATTCGCGAAATGGATGCCTATGGAGAGCCTGTTGAATATGAAATTCTCAGGCTCTGGATAATTTGCCTGATCGAAAAGTTTTCAAGATGCGTGTTGGGCTATTCATTAGCACTGGGTCATAACTATGATCAAGTCGACTTGCTTACGGCGATTTATCGAGCCCTGAGCCCACACGCTCGACCACCCCTGAATATTCCTGATACCCGTTATCGCGATGAAGGGGGGTTCCCCTCAGAAAGTTCGGGGGCGTGGCAAACCTGGTCCACACTAAAACTGGATAATGCTTGGGCGCATAAGGCGAAGCATGTGATTGAGGTGCTAAACGATAAGCTTGGCTGTGTGGTGGAGTTCGGCAGACCGCACACGCCCAATGACCGACCTATTGTGGAGCGTTTTTTTCTCTATTTGGTGCAAAATTTTTCTCACAAAATAATTGGTACCACGGGTGGTGAATCCACAGACGAGATCAAGGCACGTTTATCGCCAAAGTCCAAAAATCCTTTGAAGATGTTGCTGTCTCTAGAAGAGCTAGAAAGTGCCATAGACATTGTGATCTCTGACTATAACGGTCGGCCGCACGCGTCAATCCAAGGCCATACCCCATTGGACTTGTTCCTCATGCGTATGGAGGCAAGGGCGTTGCCGCCGAACACGCTGCCTACCCGTTATAAAAATGAGGCAGCGTTTACGAGAGTTCGCGAGCCAAAGACCGTGCAGTCAAATGCCAAATATGGGGGCGCGTTCATTAACTTTGCTTACCAGAAATACCGAAATCCGGACGTATTGCGGAGTAATTCGGCGGGGCGGAAAATGATCATCGAATACTCTCGTAGAGATGTATCTTCGATCAATTTGCTTGATGAGTCTGGTGCATTTATAGGTGTGCTGACACCGCCGCCACCTTACTCAATCACGCCACACAGCTACAAATTACAGACCGAGATTTCAAAGGCCGTGAAGGACAGACAATTCCGTTTTATGGAAAATGAGTCATTCACAGAAGCTGTCCGTAGGTTTCAATTGAAAGGTAACAAAATGACTCGAGAGAGCGCGACGAATCTTTACAAAAATACTGGCATGGTTTCAGCAGGCTCGTCTGTCGAGGAAGAAATGCCTCGCCCGACATCGCAATCACAAGTCGACAGAGCAAAGTTATTTAAAGTTTTCACTTTTTGAAATAGAGGCTGCAAATGGATATCCAGGATACGCGCCCCGTCGAGGTTGATCTTCATCCTGTCTGCAATCAGCGGTATTTGATCCCGACATTTTCGATCGGTGAGATTTACGCGCTTGTGCTTAAGGTTATTCGTCGCAGAGACTCTGGTTTAGTCATCTGGGGGCATACCCGTTACGGTAAAACCTGGGCAATTCTTTATTGTCAACAATGCCTTGCGCAAGATTTTCCGGATTTTCCGGTTGTGATCTACAACGCAAAGCGAGAAACATTAGCCACGAAAGGTAATTTTTATAACTCACTGCTGGAGGTGGTCGGTCACAAGCAGTGGAGTGACAATGTTAGCCTTTCAAAAAAACATGTTAGGTTAGTGAATTTCATGGAGCAAGCAGCGCGCAAGGATCCACGACAGGTCTTTATTCTGTTCGTGGATGAAGCTCAGCGGCTTCAGCAGCAGCATTTTGACTGGGTCAAGGATATCTACAATGACCTGCGGCTAAAGGGTATGACATTGCTCCCCATCTTAGTAGGGCAGCAGCAACTACTCGACCAGAAGCAAGCCTTTCTCAATACCGGTGTGGAGGGGGAGGCTATTGTCAATAGGTTCATGCTTTACGAGCACCCTTTTCGCGGTATACGCGAAAAAGAAGATTTCGCGACCTGCCTTGGCTTTTTTGACAGTACCCCTTATCCGGCCAATTCCACATGGACGTTCACCAGATTCTTTGTCCCACAGGCATATGCTAATGGATTTAGGCTGGCGCAAATGGAAGACATATTGTGGGATTCTTTTTGTGATGCTTATAAGGAGTTGAAGTTAAAAAGCAAAATGGAAATACCGATGCAGTATTTCAGTAAAACGATAGAGATTATTTTGCGCGATAGTGTCGACATGGATCACCCAGACTACACCATCACCAGAGAGTTCAGCTTGCAATCTATCCGTGAGTCTTGGTTTCAAGCCGCAACGCGAAATAGTAAATCTGCTGATCCGAACGCTTGATAATGATCATCGTCCCAGATACTAAAACACTGAGCATCAACCCTAGGTACTGTCCGGTGGCCCCACTGTACTTGGCTTACGAATCTGCATATTCGCTTCTAAGCCGGTTTGCACTCTATAACGTCATCCACGGGGATGCACTGGTCAAGATCTTTGCACCACCAAAGGATGGGGGGAACGGCAAGCGTAACCGATTCCCAAACCTTGCCCACAGCGCGTCGGTGAGTCCGGTAGCGATTCAAGAGTGCTTTACACTCGATACGGCGCAGCAAGAAGCGCTCTTCTTGGTGCCGTCCGCCGTACCGAGCATTGATCACATCGCAACCACCTTGAGAGTGTGTCCGGTGTGCATGGTACGTGGCGTGCATTACTCGCTGTTTCAATACTTGCTCATTAAACAGTGCCCAATCCATCAGATTGAGTTGAGCCAGGCGTGTCGGACGTGCGGCGGGGGAATGGATTACTCGTTGAATAGCAAGTTGTTCCATGGCCCATACAGCTGCAACCATTGTGGCCATCTGCTGCGACTCAAGGAAGGGCAGAGTGGCCGGTCCTATTTGAATAGATCGGGGCTGGAGCGGCTCATCCAGGCACATCGAATTTTTGAGCGCGGCAAGGACCGCCAGGTATTTTTTGATGTAAATCAGCCGACAAATATTTACTTTGATAATACTGCTCAGTTTTCTTCGGTCATCACTGATTTTGCGGTGCATCAGCGTGCGCTGTTCAACGAAGTTCAGTCTATGGCCGCATCAGGTCACTGCGATAAAAGTGAGGGATTTTACAGGGTTAGCAACATCAGTCGTTGCTCGCCAGTTAAAGAAATGGACATCGAGCTGACGGCTGAAGAGCTCGTTCCAATCTTGAAGTGTATCTTCCGAAAAATTAGAAAGCGTTTTCTTCCTGAAATCAAGCTGAGCAAGCATAAGCTTGCCGGAATATGGCGGAGTGTTGAGCAGAGTGAGGTACCCAGGCAAGGGTATCAACTCGTCGGCTATCTTGACTGGCTATGTTTCTGGTATGGGATTCAAACACCCTCCGACTTGTGCTCGAAAGCAAGGCCATGTGCTATTATGAAGCTGAGAGCTTGGCTTGAATCGAAACGTACGCACGGCGTATTTGCCTCACTAAAAGGAGGGCGTGAAAAGAATTGGCTGATGTCGAAAATATTAGCTCATGAAATTATTTTTTTCATGAGTAGGCAGCTACTCCGGCTATCCGAATTGGAGAAAATCTGCTCTAGGACGAATGCCAGTCATGTCGTCTATCACCGCTGGGTAGGGCCCACTGCTTGGGCATTGATTGTCCTTCCCCAACAGGCCGCTTGTGAATTCCACTTTTCAGCCCGCTCCGGTTTCGCCGAACTCAGTTGGTTGAAGGTGAGCAAACCAGCTCAGCGAGAGACGTATCTGTCGCTGTCACATTAATAAACGATTAATTTTCGCCCCAATCGGCCCAAGCCGATTCATCGATATCTTCACCGACAATAAGTAAACGTTTTTTTTGCAGCTTGGGGCAATGAGTATTGTCAGTTATCTTTCCGCTGTCTGATGTTTCTGATTCGGGCAACACCAAGGTAGAGTTGCGGATCGCAGTGTCCCAGTCTTCGTAAAAGTATTGAGCCTCTAGTGTCGCCGACGCCGAATGCTTCGTTGCCGTATTTAAGCTCTCAGAAAATTGAAGGTTTACAACGGTGTTGATCTTTTCATGGGGTGAAATGGGCATGGTACGTTCACCAATAAACCCTTCCGGGAAAGGAGTTGCTCCTTTTACGTACAGTTTGGTATCTGTGGGGCAGATCACGCTTGTCACCATCAGCGCAAAGCGATAGCGTCGCTCTATTTCCATCTCTATGTCATGGGCGCTCATCTTGAGTTCGACTTCAGCGTAGCCCATGGTGAAAAGATGTTGGTGATCGTCTCGATACTTCGAAAGGTGGAAATACCGGCCAAGCAGTACTTCAACGAGGGTGGCTGTATCCTCATTGAGGCAAGCCGTTAGCTCGTTACCATATTTGAAATGCCAGTCATCATTTTCTTGGCGCTCAAAATCAAGGCTTAAGGCCGCAGCCAAGTCGGATGTTGTGCATCCAGTTTCCTGCAACAAACGGAGCATCGCTAGATCCCTCACCCAAGATCCTAGACCTCTGCCCGTTCTGCTTATTAATTCAAGGAGATCGGCCGAGTACAGTTTGGGCTTTGAGGTTAGCTCTGTAAGATGGACGAAATGCTTAGCGTGTTTGTAGAGCTTTTTCATACTGGAGCGGAAGGGGTCCAGATTTTTGCGGAAACAATGTTCCTGCCAGTTCATGGCTGCGGCAATTCTGGATGCAGCCTGTCTGCTGGTGAGTCGACCGTAGCCCTTAAGTTTGCGCCTGATAAGTAAAGTATCAATATCTGTTCGTAAGTATTCACACGCGAATTCGCTAGGTTCTACTGGGTCCAGATAGAGGCTGATGTGTGTGAGATAAAAATAGACATAAGCTTCCAGGGGAAGGCTATCACTGAGGGATTTGTACTGTGTGTGGCGCAGCCATAGATCGAAATGTTGTAGGTAGCGAGTTACTTTGCGTCGCCTGTACTTTGGCACGGTTTGAACAAGGAAATCTGAAATTTCCTGACCTAGGCTGGGAATAAAATACACCGTTACGATGTCTGCCATTTGGCTACTCCGACTTGACGGGCGTATTGTGGGTTGGATTCAACCCTGCCCTGAGCAATGGCTAGTCCATCAAGCTAAGGTGGCTCCTAACCCTCTGATATTAGTCACCAGCGTTGCGGAGGCAAGTGAATCGCCCCTAGTTTCGTAGAAAACGCCTCCCTGCAGCCGGAAAAGGTCATTGAGTTCCACGAGTACCTGGAAAGTATCCCCTCCACCCATCGTGAACTTTGGAACCTAGCGATCGATCGCCTCCTAGACTTGAAGCATGAGCTGGATGACGGCGACTCGAGATATGCCGAGATCCTGCTTAAGACGAACCAGGAGACTTCCATCTGCAAATTTATCGGCAGTTGGTTAAGAGATCGTGCGGCAGGGCGCTACGTCGTTACCCAGGAAGAACAGCTAACCGATGACAAGCGTCCTGATTACAGAATCCAGAACAGTCAGTTCGACGGCCCCGTACCTGTCGAACTGAAACTTTTGCAAAACTGGAGTGGCCCCGAACATTTCGAGCGACTCGAGAATCAGCTGTGTGGCGACTATCTACGCGGCGTCGGCTCGAGCTGCGGCATTTTTTTGCTAGTGAACCAAGGTGGTCAAACCACTTGGGCGTCGCCGCGCAATGACCAGGTACAATTCGATGATCTGGTCACCGCTTTGCAAGATTACTGGCTGGCTATCGCTCTGAAGTTTCCAAACGTTGAGGACATCAAGATCGTCGGCATCGATTTTACAAAGCGGGGCGGCAGAGCTGCAGCGGTAGCTACCGATGCTAATCAAGCCATGGCGAGCGACGCCGAGCTGTAGTGAATCTATGGCTGTGCTCATTCAGATGGTAAAAGAGATGCCTTGAGGTTTTTACCTACGCCACTGTTATCAGCAATCATGTTTCGGGTGGTGTTTCAGTACCGGGTGATTCGCCAAACAACTGACTGGCGCGGCTATCCAGCAAGGCCCCGGCCTGAAAGTAGCCCATTACTGTGGTCACGCTGCGGTGCTCGGTCATCGCCATCACCTCGCCCAGCGGCACGCCCTGGCGTCCGGCTTCGGTAACGAAGCCCGAGCGCAGGCTATGGGCGGCCCAATCACCCTCAAGCCGGGCCAGTGCAGCCCGGCGTTTGACGATACGCGCGACCTGGTCGCCTGATAGGCCAGTGGTGCCGACCCGGCCACCCTTGTACAAGCGCCGAAACAGCGGCCCGCTGTTTGCCGGGGCTGCGGCCAGCCAGGCATCCAGGGCCTGCGCTGCTGGGCCGCGCAGCGGCTTCTCGCGCCGTACGCCGCCGGTTTCGGTCTTGGTCGCCCCGAGCGCATACAACCAGGTGCCGGCATCCAGTCGGCGCAGGTCCTCAATCTGCAAGCCGATGACTTCCGAGCGCCGCCGCCCGCCGCCACTCCAGGCCAGCAACAGCAAGGCGCGATCACGCACGCCGCGTACCCCGTCGGTGCAAGTGGCGAGCATCGCCTGCAACGGCTCCAGTACCACCGCCGTTTTCTTCCGGACTGAAACGCCTTGACGGGCCTGGGCCTTACGCGCTTCACGCAGCAGGGTTTTCACCGATGCCTGCTCACACGGGTTCTCCCAGTCTTTGAGACGATGCCACTTGGCGAGGACGGCGAGGCGGTGGCTGACCGTGCTGTAGGCCAGCGGTCCGGGTTTGCCCTTGACCCCGGCAGCGACCAGAGCGGCATCGACCTCAGTGGGCAATTGCTGGCACCAGCCGTTGGCACCGTCTGGGCGCGCTAGGTGATCGACGATGAACTGCACCGCCACTTCCGGTGGTAGGGCGCCGTCGCCGAGCGCCCGGCCGTAGCGCAGGCGCAGCCAGGCGGCCCCATAGGCGAGGGCGCTGCGATAGCTGCGCACGGTGTTGACGGCAGTACCGGCGGCAATAAATGCCTCGGCGGCGGCACGGGTACTGTCGGCCAGGTCGTGCAGTGCCAATGGGGTGTTCAATCCGTTCTCGAAGGATTGTGTATTATCCATTACGTTCAACGTATTATTAATTGAGTTTTAATTTTATAAGGTCGGATAAACTATGATTATCAGACCTAATATAGCGGAGGGCGGGGTATGGCGGTAGGCGTACCGGAAAACGACGTGTTCGCTGCGGCGGACGCGGTACTGGCCCGTGGCGAACGGCCAACGGTGGAGCGGGTGCGCCTGGAACTGGGGCGCGGCAGTCCGGCTCGGGTCGGTGCGTTGCTTGATCAGTGGTGGGAACAGCTAGCCGGGCGCTTGCGCGGTGAAACCCGACTGCCCGGGCTGCCGACGGAGGTGGCGCAGGCCTTTGTCGCGGTGTGGCAGCAGGCGACCACGCTGGCCCAGGGCGTTGCCGAGCAAGCGTTGGCTGCTCAGCGACAGGTGTTGGCCGATGAGCGGGAGGCGTTGGCAGCCCTGGAGGCCCGCGCCCGTTTGGAAGCGGCGCAGGCCCGCCAGCAAACGGCTGAAGCCTTGGCCGCGCACCAGAATGCCGAGACACGCATGGTTGACCTTGAGCAATTGCTGACCGAGCGTCAGGCGCAGATCGACGATCTGCGCAAGCAGCGCGAAGAACTCCTGGGGCAGCGCGACGATGCGCGAGCGCAACTGATTGAGGTCCGCCAACACCTGCAGGACAGCCGCGATAAGGTCGAGCAGGTGCGCGAAGAGCAGCAGCGCTACACCCGCGATGTCGAGGACCGAGCCTACCGCGAGATTGATCGAGCGCGCGAAGAGAGCAGGGCGTTGACCGTCCAGCTCAAGCAGGCCACCACACGCGACCAGGCCCTTCAGCGCGCTTTGCTGGCGGTCCAGGCAGAGCAGGCCGAGGCGCGCGAGCAGCGGGGGATCGCTCAGGCGCGGAGCGAAGCGTTGCAGCGCGAGCACGACCACGCCATTCAGGCGCTCGCCACTGCGAGTCAACAACACCAATTGAAGCACCGTGAGTTGGCTGATGCGCGAGAGCAGGCAGCTGCTTTGGGCGCGCGTGCCGAATTGTTGAGTCAGCAACTAGCGGAGGCAACGGCTGGCCCGGGAGCAGGCGAGCGCAGTCGAGCATCGAATAAATCAACCCGTAGGAAATAACTGACAGCTGAGCTGCCGTACGGGCGTAGCGCTCGTGGCGCTGGAAGCAAAATAAGTCTGTACAAGCCTTTGTACTGGCAACCTTGCACTCGGTGAGGTTGCATTGCGATTGGAGTGTAGAAGGTCCACTGATCGGCGGCCTGTTCCCATGCATCCAGGTCCCGCATATGAATTTGTGCGTCGCTCGCGCATTTTGGTTGGTTGCCTTTCCCAGGCAAGGCCCCGAGATGTTGCTCTATGTCCATGCCTGCTCGTTTGGTGGGTTAGGTGGGCTGCCGCGTCGTAGCATCTACGACAACATAAAGACCGCTACCGACAAGGGTGCGCATGACTGTCGGATACCAGGGATCTGTAGATTTCAATGACGATGGGATGAGGTGGCGCACATTACCCGCACGGGTAGGTCGCAAACGTGCCAGCCTTGGAGAGCAGCTGTTTTGGTGCGCGTAAGGTTGCAAGCGAATGCGCGCGTCTTATTGGCTGATGCGATTTTGCCTATGCTGCCTGAATTCGATTATCCACCCGAAGACTCAGAAATGATGACCTTGCGCGGGACTTCAAAGCCGATGTAAGGGCATTCTCGTATCAGCGCCAACTTTCCCTGGGCACGGGATTAAAAAGGAGAATTATTATAGGCTCGAGGGTGGGGGAATGGTGCGCGTCGAGAGGGCTAACGCAGGAAAGGCTACTCCTAGACCTGCGAGAGAAATAGCGTGCAGCCCCTGTAAAGAAACTGCGAACTAATAATGAACACCAGTAGCTCCGGTGAGCCGTTCCCTTTAGCATGGGATTGGGATGCACTCATTGAGGGCGTAGTTCGCCATATCAACGACCTGGCTTCGGACTCCCGTCGACTTTTCGAGTCGATGGCTGTCTCAAGATTTCTTGGGCAGCATTGCGGATTGGTTTAAGCACTATCGCACCTTCAACCAACTCGATAGAAAGTGAGTCACCGAGCTTGACGTTCAAACCTGCAAGGACCTCAGGTGGGAGATCAATGATGACATCCCCGCTGCTATCGCCGGAGTCTTGGCATATAACTGTCATCCGTTCTGGTTCAATCCTATGTGTATTTCCGTCCCTTTCAGCCATCGCTGGTGTACTGAATTAACATCCTAAGCTGTTAATCGCAGCCAGAGGATCTGACCCGCCAAACGGGAGTATTCTCAAATTGGAATCAATCGTGCTCACCTCTCCTCAATCCCGCCAAAGCGCTGAATAGAGTTTAATATCATTTTCAGGAGCTTTGACATCGCTCTTTTCACCTTGGTGATCAAGAAATCGCTTTCTTGTGTAAAGTTTTCGGGAGGCCTTACGTTTTCTTAGGTCCAGATCTCCAAGTTTGTAAGATCCACTTTTGGTGCGATAGACAACGGCGCTCTCACGAGTGTCGACACCCGAATGAACAATGACGCTATCGAGTTCCTCTAGAATCCAATGGCTTTGTCCGCTGATTGATGGCGGACACATCATCTGAACGTGCTGGATTTCGACATCCTTGGCCACTTGCAGATAATGAAGAAGCTCATACGCGCACTCGACAATTGCCGCACGGTTTTTCAGCCCCGTGTGCATGCAGGTTATTGTGATTACAAAGCAAAGCCCCTCAATCTCGCAATGCGTCCACGTACGTACTTCCCGAGGCACGGGGTCAAAAAGCAGAATCACGAATGGCTCCAGGTAAGGGGTGGTACGCGGCGAGAGAGCTAGCAATGTCAAGCTGTCGAGGTCGCGCGAACAGCTACCTCAAATGAGCCTCAAGGATACTGCCAATGCAAAATGAACGCTATAGGTTGTAGCTCGATAGGGCTCATTATGGCGTATTGCTCCTTTTGTCGGGTACGTAATATGGACCCAAACCAATCGCTTGGTACTGCTTGCGGGAAGCGCGAGGACGGCAAGGACTCACGCAGCAAGATTCGGCGATTGCCAGCAGCAGGACCTATCTGAGCAGCCTTGAGAAAGGTATCGAGGTTAAACCTTGAAAAAGTGATCGCGATTTCACTCCCCGCTTGGCTTTGATCCTCTGAACCTCCTAGTCGGCACTTGGGCCCCTGGTGGATCTATTTTCGCTCGTCGATCGCCTCAAAATAGAAAGCGCCCAATGATCTGGGTGACACTGGAGAGCGTGGTTTCGGGGAGTGGGTATTCTGGGATGACCCAGGCTTGAAACGGCGCGGGATTAGAGGTCATTGGCACATTGAAAATTCTGACTGCAAGCGTAACGGGGTTTGCTTTAAAGTTCGCGAGCAGCATCGCACTTACGCTGGAGGTTGGAGGGTGAGAAAGCCTGCCATTTAGGCCCGCTTGACGGCCTACCTGATTATTGGAATTCCTTAAATACGGGGCTGAAAACGGGTCCTATGAAATCCACTTCCAATCCTTCTGCGCTCGCCTCAATCCTACCAGCCCGATCTATGTCATCCGCCGTAGGAAAATGCCTTAGCAAAAATTTAGCATCCTGTCGTACCTGGTCGGGTAAAGCGTCATTTTTCGCGAGTTCGATAAGGAACTCACGGGTCGCAACGACTGCACGAGAGCGTTCGCGGGGTATGGTCATATGGGCATATTTCAAAGGCATGGGCACACTAGTATCGGCCTTCACCAGCGTGAAGCCAAGATGGGTTTGCCTGGAGAACTGAACGTTTCCTCGCCTTCTGCAACATCGTGCCAGAAGATCGGGGCGGGAACCCCTGAGCGGTAACCCAATGATAGCGAGGGCAATGCCGCTAGACTGCTTGCAGTGATCAAGTGTTCGACGCAGACCGAACATCAGGCATCAGTCGCCGGAACCTCTTCGATACCGCTCAACCAAAACGTTCGATATCCGACTTTCTTTTCAGAAGCCCAAGCAAGCCTCTCGCTATTGAACTGACGTAGTCGCTGCCAGTTGTAGCGCTGCACCATGAACCGGCCCGCTGTGGATCAGAACCTATTGAGGCCGTCCAAGCTGCTCATAAGCCATGTCCAAAGCGTTGATGATCGGATCAGCATCAGGCTGTCATGAAAACACCTGATGAGCCGCGCTTTACAACGGCCACGGCGAAATCTCGCTTTAGCGACACTCAGGGGCAATCGTCGGCGTATGCAGCAGCTCCCCCGAAGCATGTAAAATTCCGCCCTGAACAATGAATATTCAGGTTCATGATACGAGCTTCAACAACAGCGCTTGCAGTTTGCGAGGGGGCGGGCGCATGCCAGGTGTTGAGATTCAGTGCAGGTGACCGAGACTTACAATCTCTTAACTTCACAGGGAGAGCCGTATCAGCAGTACGAGTATGAGATTCAGGCAAAGCGTTCAAGACGCGCTCCGCTGGGCATTTTTTGGCCGTTGAGTGGCCTGTCGCCAGTTGGAGTCTCGATTTCACTAGAAATGAACACTATAGATTGTAGTTCTATCGTGTTCGATAGTTCTTCATCATTCCTTTTAAGAGGAATGACGATGGATATCCGTGAAGCCCTGGGAGAAGCCCTGCGGCGCATGCGTACTGCGCATGGCCTGACCCAGGAGGATTTCGCTTTGGTGAGCAGCCGAACCTATGTGAGCACCCTCGAACGGGGAAAAAAGGCGCCGACCCTACAAAAAATCGACGACCTAGCCGGCAGAATTGGTATTCACCCGCTGAGCCTCATCGTGACCGCCTATTTGATCCAAGCGCCTGAGTCCAGCATGGACGATCTGATCACCCGGCTTAGAGAGGAGGCCATCGAGCCTTGAGGCATTGTTCAGAGTCTGAAGCTGAATGAGGGGGAGGCGCCGCGAGCCAATTATGAGCGCCATAGTGTTCAATGAGTGCGCTATCGTTTACCATCGCGACACTCTCCTGCGAGAACGCTGGGGAGCAGCGTAGACATCCGTAAAAGATTCCATGTCTAAAGTGGCTCCCTTCTACACCGAAATGCCTATGTCACCGACGTGCTCCTCGTTTCCTCTGTAGCGGTTTGGCTCAAAACGCTGCATGGCTTCCAGATCTTAGGCTCGTGAGCAGTAGCAATGGCCCATTGGGCGTCGTTAGCGTCGAGGCACATGTCAGCAGAGCTCTAGCCGGTCCGGTGGTAAGCCTATCGAACGCGCCATTTAGAATTACAACCCTTCGTTCGATTTTGGTACCAGCAACGCCCGATGTTGGCCACCCCGTCGCTCTTTGTGGCTGTGCGTGATTATTGTGGTACGAGTGCAGAACGGGGTGTACACGCATGGGCCAACTGACGTTGGACCGTGGTGTGAACGCTGAGACAGCCCATTGGCGATATGGGAGGATGGCAATGCCCAGTAAGAGCGATGCTCGAAGAAGCTGTAGCGCTGTCTGTCCTATCATTGGCGGGCCGTGAGCGAAACAGTCGGTCGCAAGGAATAGTGAACGATTCCTGGTTACGCACGCGAGGCAATCACGCTAAAGCACCGTAGTTACCCGCGTTACATATGCCGCATTAGGGCAAGGAAGTGTTCCAGAACCGCGGGAAATGTACGTACATATTGGATTTCCATCGTCCAATGATTTGGAGGCGGGATCACGGTAAAATGAACTTAACACTCTCAATTATCAAAAAATTGCTTGGCATGCGTAAAGGTTCCGCTTTTACTCGCCTCGTGTTTAAGGACTTGGGAACACCAGCGAGTATTAACGGCGTCTTGGCCCGACTCGCTCGAGCAGGCGTCTTGGAGCGAGTGGTTCGTGGAGTTTACATGCGCCCCAAATGGAACGTGTACATAGGCAATGTTCGACCGTGTCCAACGCAAGTAATGAAAGTCATCGCCAGCGCGCGAGGAGAGGTCATTCAGTGCCATGGCGCAGAAGCCGTTAGAATGTTCAGGTTGAGCACACAAATACAGGTCCAGCCTATCTATTACACCAGCGGCCGAAGCCGAGTGATTCAAGTGGACCGAGCTCTTATTCGACTGAAGCATGTGAGCTCCAATCGTTTGCAGTATGCCGGAACCAGGGTGGGGCTTGCGCTAACCGCGCTCCATTTTCTGGGCAAAACCGAAGTAAGCGACGCGGTGATCGCCCAGATCTACGGTATGTTAAACGAAGGTGAGAAGCGGTTGCTGCTAGCGTGCAAAATGCCGCGCTGGATGAAATCAGCCTTAATGCGAACTGAGGTTGGCAACCTGGACAGGTTATTGACTCAGGAGCGTGCGACGTCGAACTAGTTCAAGGTAGAAGGTGCAGGCGCAAAGATCACTAGAAAGAGGAGGAGGGCACGCATTAATCGTGTGCTCCTAGGGTTGTCAGCCCCTTGCTCAAGTGACTTGCTACTAGTCACGCCGTGTTTTACCACCGAATATTATTTCGGCGCATGTATGGTTACAGTAATCAGCTGCGGCTTTCACTATTGAGGCAGTGCTATGCCGCGTACAACTCCCGTCGCTGATCTTACTCTATTGCCTAAGGCGCGCTGACTTAGGCAAATGTTTTGGCTGTTTGAAGAAACTCCCTACGGAGAGCGACCCAGGTCCGATCTGACTTCAAACTCCAGCCAGGCTGAGCATGGAAGTGCTGTGGTGAAGATTTTACCAGAGCAGTCTGATTACTGATGGGCTCGGATAGGGTGGCCTGACTTGGACCATCGTTCCGCAGTGTAATTTCGCAGCGTACTGCGATTTCAACTACCAGGGTGGCTCCACCTAGAAAATGAGGCGCACTTTGGGAATTGAGTTTGGCAAGTGACATTCCGCTGCATTAATGTAATGTCCATCGCCAAGGGGCCAAAGGAGGTGACGGGTATGGCTGTAATTAGCATCGTAGCGCTTTGCTCGCTCCCACTCGTGTGTTGCTGGAGCGCTCAAAATCGGTGTTACGTGGCACGCCGGGATCAAGTGTTGATGAGGGTTGCTCAAATCCTGGGCAATGAGCGACTAGCTTTTGAATGGATGACTCGGCCGGCGCTGGGTTTAAATAGGCGGACACCCATGAGCATTCTGGCAGATCCCGATGGCTACGCGCAGGTGCAAGACCATTTACTCAGAATTGAGCATGGCGTCTATTGATATTTTCAAGCGGGACATCTTGGGGGTTGCATCTCACTTGCTACTTAAACTCGGCATTCGGATTCGACCCAGACTTGTGGTAAAGGATTCAGTACGTTAGGGAGCCCCCACGCTGATAATTGACCGGCAATAATTTTCCGTTTGCTTCAACAGATCCGAAACGAAGGAGAAAGCAAAGGGATCTAGTAAAAGCTCCCACAAATGGTCCCAATGCCAACCGAGGAGCGTAACGGACACTATCAGGCACGCAGCAGAAAGCAGTTTTAGCCATATACGCTGTTGGATAACATTCCAGGTGCGAATAAGTTCAGACATTACCAATGCGATCAGAATGCAGCAGCCCATGATAGTATCCTGTCACGCAGAATCAGCGTTTGCTAAGTCTGGAGTGAATCCAGATTGAGATGAAGAAGGGGACGGTTAACAGTCCCCTTAATGTTCAGCTCTGCAATTCGGGTTTCAGTGATATCGAAGTGCGCCCTGACAGCATCACGGTCAGTTTCAATTGCCCCTTCGCGTCGGCCTGGACGCTGGTCTGCGAGTCGCAAACGACCAGCTGATAGTGAGCATTAGCCTTCAAGCGTTCAACCACTATGACCTCGGGACCTGGTTCCAGACCAGGGTAAAGTGTCATATCCAGGTCATCGCCATGACTGAATGCTCGGGCTACGAGTACTTGCGGGTAGCGTGCCTGGGTGAGCAGTGGTCCTCGTTGCGTGCACGGTAACGGCCCTTCATTTACAGTTCGACTCCAGTCACCCTTGCGCAAGATGCGACTGCGGACCATGTCGGCGGCCAGTCCACTGGAGCATTCATACTTCAGTACACCGTTTTCGCGAGTTGGCTTGCCGATATCTTCCAGCAGGCGCAGCAACTCATTCACCACGGCGGTATCGCCCATTTCCCCAGCCGCACCCAGCATATGTTGGATGTGTCCTATCGGAGCCTTGCGATAGCGACCGAAGTCGACACCTTTTTCCATCCCTTCAATGGTGGTCTCACCGTCCTGTTCTTTTACATAGTCTCGCCTGGCCAGGGCCCACGCCTGGCGTGCTCGCTCAGGCAACAATGCATGTGCCAGCAGAGCAAGACCTTCATTACCGAATGGGAAGGCTACTGATGTACCGGTGATCTCATTGCGGAGTACGATCAGATCACCGTCTGCCAGTGTAAATTCATTTTCCAGATTTTCCCGGAAACGGGGCATGTGCTTTACGGCCAAGTGGGTATCAAACAATCGGTCATAGGCAATCAATGTCATCATGCCCATGAAGTTGCACGGCGTGTAGATCCAACCCGGCTCACACGGATAGAGGCAGAAATCAGCGCGGCTGAAATTTTCATCAATAGAGCGCGCGATGCTGTGGATGTCGTGGGCAAAGCGGCGTTTGCCCCAGGTGAAAGTCAGGCTGCCCGGCTCGGTGTAACGTCGATCACCACTTGATGCCATGTACAGACAGACTTGCAAGCCAAGAAAACCTGTCAGCATGATGTTGTCACGGCCTACCGGATCGTAACGCCAGGAGAAATGGCCCCACAGCCGTTCCCAGCGCCAGTACCCCCACACTCTCTTATTCAGCGCCTTGTCGATCGCGTTACGCTGAGCACAGTTTACGTACCCTTGGAAGTTGGGTGTGTAGACGGTCTGCATTACAGCTAGCGAATAGCCGATGCTGTTCAACTGATAGCGCAGCGCGGAGGTCTGAAACTGCTCGATGGTCTGGAAACCCTCGAACGAACCGATCGGTTGCAGTGCCAAATCCAAGTTGAAGCGCAAAGCCTGCAGTTCGTCCAGGCTCAACTCCCGCTGCTCAGCGGGTGGGGCTTCAGTTGCGCGAGTGGTAACTGCGCGAGTAGCTGTTGGCAGGTAGGTACTCCGCTCTTCACGACGCATCAGCAGTTGAGCCTGCGCCTTGCGCTGCTTGATCGTCCCACGAATTCGATAGAGAACGAACAGCCCCACTGCCAACGCTGCGCCTATGGGTGAGCTCGTCTCGCCGACCAACCCTGCAGCGAGCAGCGCGGACCCGAGCCAGATGATGATTGGCGCGACGATCATTCCCGAGCCGAACCAAGCGATGAGCGCTACCAGATACAAAGCCAGTGTCAGTGGCACCAGCAACAGGGCCCAACCGCCGACAGAAAAAAAGCCGGCTCCAGGGAACAGCAGGCCGAGACCGAAGGCTTGCAGGGCTGTATGTGCCCCAAGAACCGAGGGCACCAGGCCGAGCAATGCGCAGAGGATATAGACAATGCTGGTACGGCGTTTCTTTGCTCGAGTCATGGGGCCTTCTTGGCTGGCACCAAGATGAACCGGGGCACTGACGTCCGCGGCCGGTCGGTTGAGGCTGGACATTATTTTTATTCTCCAGACGATTTATGAGTGTATAAGCAAGTAAATCATAGATATGATTATTATGTTTGTACACCCATTGAATTGCGCCAGGGAATCACGCCAGCGACTGCGCGGCATCGGCATCGGCATCGGCATCGGCATCTGACACCTGGTCGGTAATTCTCAAGAGCAATCCACAGTCTGCGAAATAATCATAAAAATCAGAGGCGCTCAGTGACAACTCTCTTGCATCCCGCCACCTCACTCATGAATCGCCTGAGTTTCGGCATGAAATTCAGCCTGATCAGCATCCTGTTTTTCGTGCCTATGCTGGCTACCAATTACTTTCTAATTCGCGATGCCTATGCCCAGTACATCATCACGAAAACAGAGCTAGCCAGTCTTGGGCCGTTGGCCACGAGCCTGAACATTCGTAGCGACATGGAAAACCTAGAGAACTTGATACGGATTCAAGTCCAAGTGGGTGTAGCGAATCAAAACGAGGAGCTGAACGATCGTATCAAGCGTCTGGAGTTGAGCTTGATTTCAAGTCTTCGAGAGCTGCAGGTTGTCGCCTTGACCCCTGCACAAGGTGACGACATCAACGCCAAGCGGGCCGCTCTTGTTCAGTGGTTGCAAGAGGCACACGACGACGCTACACAAGCCAAACAACAGCATCAGATCAAACAACAGCTAGGAAACGTGCAACTGTTGCTCATGTCCGGTGTTTCCGTCGGTGGTTTGTCGCTTGATCCAGGTCCCGATGAACGAAAGCTAGTCGATCTGATGGTTGATAGCGCCGCCGATGTAACCCTTGCGCTGGGTGAAGCTCGGTCACTCGGTGCGTTTTTGTTGGCTAGCGGCTCGAGAAGTTCGGGTGCCCTTGGGAAAGTGGAAAGTGCTTTGCAGCAGATGGAAAAACTGCAGGCCGAATATGGCCAGCACATTGAGGGGGCGCTGGCTGGCAATGGCCGTGCAAGCTCGATGTTGACAGCCAAGGCAAGTGCTAGCCGCGACTCTCTGGCGGCCAGCAGCGCCCTGCTGGATAAGTATTTGCTGCAGGACACTGACACCAGTGCTTCCTGGGAAAAATTTTACGATCAGATGAGCGTCGAGATCGATAAGACCGACCAGTTCTACAGTGCGATCCTTTCCTACCTGGATTCTGAGCTGAGGCAGCGCTTAGTCACTGATCAACAGCGCATGATCTTGCTCGTGGCCGCATTACTGTTGGTATTCGTCTCGATCGGGTATTTATACGCTGCTTTTTATGCGTCAATCCGCAGTACGTTGAAGAACTTCAGCCTGGTGATGGACGATATGGCGGCCGGGGATATGACAGTCCAAGTGGGGACCCAAAGCCAAGACGAACTGGGTGAGCTAGGTAAGGTTATAAACGGCACTATCGTCAAGGTGCATCAGTTGATTCAAAGGGTAGGGCAGACGGTCGCGGAGGTCGAAAGCCAAGCTTGCCGGGTTGAGGCCATTTCCAATGAGAGTAGCCAAGCCGTATCTGACCAACGTCAGCAGATTGAACTGATTGCGACGGCGATGAATCAACTGTCCGTCACCGCGCAAGACGTGGCACGAAGTGCAACTGCTGCGGTAGACAGCGCCCAGAGTGTCAACGAGGAAACCGTTATTGGCCGTACCCTGGTCGAGTCTCAGGTCGGCAGCATTGAGCAACTGGCCGGAGAGATAGACCAGTCGGTGGCGGTCATCAATCAGCTCGCAAGTGATAGCAGTACGATCAGTCAAGTGCTCGATGTCATCAAGGCCATTGCTGAGCAGACCAACCTGCTCGCACTCAACGCAGCCATCGAGGCTGCTCGGGCAGGCGAGCAAGGACGCGGATTCGCAGTGGTAGCTGATGAGGTGCGCAGCCTTGCCAAGCGCACACAAATCTCCACTGAAGAAATCGAGCTCACCATAGGCAAGCTGCAAACGGGTGTCAGCGCCGCCGTCAAAGCGATGAATGCGAGTCATCAAATGGCTAGCAGCACCGTCGACCAGTCCACTCAGGTGAGATTGTCGTTAGAGAAGATCTTCGAGGCCGTGGCCAGCATCGTCGACCAGAATCAACAAATTGCAACTGCTGCCCACGAACAAACAACAGTGACGCACGACATAGACCGCAACATTGTGCAGATCAACCATGCGGGCGACCGTACAGCCCACGGAGCCAGTCAGACCGAGCAGGCCAGTCGTGCGTTGTCGGAGCAGGTAGGCCAGTTAAAACAACTGATTGGTGCCTTTCGGGTTTGACTGGCATTCCTAAGGCAATTCCGAGTAAACGCCCCTTGTGATCGAGCGCGCAGGGGGCAAGCGGGATGACTGTTAAAAACCGCGCAAAAAGCCTTCAATCGCTTGATTGAACACATCGTTGCGATCACCCGCGACCATGTGTCCGGCCCCTTCGACATCGACATACTGCGCATGAGGAATCAATTCCAGCAAGTGCTGTACACCTTCCTGGCTAACCACTTCGCTTTGCTTGCCACGTACGAGCAAGGTGGGGATATGCACGTGCCTGGCCGCATTCTCCATTCGGATAGTCAGTTCTCCCATGTCGGTTCTGGAGCGGTCGTTCTGGAATTGCGGGTCCCAGTGCCAGTGATAACGACCATCGCCCTTAAGTCTTAAGTTTTTCAGGAGGCCCTGAGGTGAGGAAGGACGTGGGCGGTCTGGAATGTAGGCTGCAACAGCATCCGCGGCGTCCTCCAGTGTGGCAAAGCCTTGCGGGTTGCCACGCATGAAGTCGTGGATATGTCGTATTCCCACTGGGACCATGCGTGGAACTACGTCGACCAGCACCAGAGCTTTAGCCAGAGGCTCACTCGATTCACCAACCGCCAGTAAACAGGTGGCTCCACCTAACGAAGCACCCACCAGAACGGGGAGGTGATGGAGAGTGGAGATAACGGCTTTAAGATCGGCGATGAAGGCGTCGACTTTGTAATCTCCATTTTCAGCCCACTTGCTATCACCGTGACCTCTCAAGTCAAGTGCCAGGCAATGGTAGTCCTGGTCCACCAGGCTGCGCGCTGCCTTGCTCCAAGAATGACGCGTCTGGCCACCCCCGTGTAAAAAAACTACCGCCGGAGCCTTGGGGTTTCCGCCAACGTCTGCGCACAACGTGACGTGATCGCCATCGAGGTAATGGGTAAACAGTGTCATTTGACTGCTCCAAGGAATTCTCTTCATCACCGTCGACGTCGAACAGCTGGAATAATTTCTTACTCTTCGAATAATGATGTGTATGCTATAAATCATACACACAATAATTCGGCAAAGTGAAGCCGAGGTATTCAGGAGACAGTGAGATGAGTGAAGCGCAGCAAGGCAAGGCCAGCGCCTGCCCGGGTGAATTCGATGTCATCGTCGTCGGGGCAGGTTTCGCCGGGTTGTATCTAGTCCACAGCTTACGTCAGCGAGGTCTGAGCGTGCGCGCTTTCGAGGCCGGCTCCGATGTAGGGGGTACTTGGTTCTGGAATCGTTATCCAGGTGCTCGCTGCGATATCGAGAGCGTCATTTACTCCTATTCTTTCTCCAACGAGCTCCAAGATGAGTGGCGCTGGTCGGAGCGCTACGCCACTCAAGCTGAAATCCTGGATTATATCCGGCATGTTGCCGATCGCTTTGAGTTGCGCCGGGATATCCAGTTCAATACTCGCGTCAGTGCTGCCACATTCGATGAGCATCTTGAGCGATGGACGGTGGAAACTCAGGAGGGGCAGCAGATAAAAGCCCGTTTCCTTATCATGGCTACCGGCTCGCTGACCATTCCAAAGCCAGTGGACATCCCAGGTCTGGAGGATTTCAAAGGCGCTTGGTACCACAGCACCAATTGGCCTGCTGAGGGCGTGGACTTTACTGGCAAACGCGTGGGCCTGGTGGGTACGGCATCGACGGGCGTACAAATGGTTCCACTTATCGCCCAGCAGGCGGAACATCTGACGGTGTTTCAGCGCACTGCCAATTTCGTCTTGCCCGCTGGGAATCGACCGCTCAGCGAAGACGAACAACGTCATTACCGCGCAACCTACCCGCAAATCCGTGAAAAAACCCGGTATTCCAGTGGTGGTTCTCACTATCAGTTCAATGACAAATCGGCCCTCGTTGCAACGCCCGAAGAGCGAGAAGCCATCTATGAAGAAAACTACCGGATCAATGGCCTCGCGTTCCTAGGCTCGTTCAATGACCTGCTGATCAGCGAAGAAGCCAACGCCACTGCGGCGGACTTTGTACGCGGCAAGATTCGCAGTGTCGTAAAGGATCCACAAGTGGCCGAGGACCTGTGCCCAAATGATCATCCTCTGGGCTCCAAGCGCTTGTGCATCGGCAGCAACTACTTGGAAACCTTCAACCGCTCGAACGTGAGCCTGGTAAATTTGAAGCGCACGCCGCTTGAGTGCATTACCGCCCAGGGTATGCGCACGAGTGAAGAGGCATTGGCGTTTGATGTGCTGGTGTTCGCAACCGGCTTCGACGCCATAACCGGGGCGCTGTCTCGCATTCAGGTGACCGGCCGGGATGGGCTGAAACTCAAGGACAAGTGGAAGGATGGCCCGCGCTGCTATCTTGGCCTGGCGACAGCGGGCTTCCCGAACCTGTTCATCATGACGGGGCCGCAGAGCCCCGGCGCGCTGGCAAATGTGGTTGTGGCCATTGAGCAGCATAGCGACTGGATCATGGACTGCATTAGTTACCTGGGCCAGCAAAAAAAGACCTTGATCGAAGCGACTCCGGACGCTGAAAACGCTTGGGTAGAAAAAGTCGCGTCGCTAGCCCAGATTACGCTTCATCGCAAAGGCGCATCCTGGTACTCCGGGGCGAACGTTCCTGGTAAGCCGCGGGTGTTCATGCCCTTTGTCGGTGGCTTCGGTAATTACCGGCGCCTGTGCGATGCCGTAGCCGCCAACGGCTATGAAGGCTTTGTGTTATCAGGTTGTGCCGCTGGCGCAACGGCTCATCAGGAGGAATTGGCATGACTCGCACGGTATTGATTACAGGTGCTGCCAATGGGATTGGCAAGGCCACTACTGAGCTGGCTGAGGCCAAGGGGTACAAAGTTATTCGCGCGGATTTGCACGAAGGCGATGTGGCTTCGGATCTTTCTACCCCCGAAGGACGGGCAGAACTGATTGCCAGTGTGCAGGCATTGTGCCCTAACGGGCTTGATGCAGTTATTACCTGCGCCGGCTTGCTGGTGTCCAGTACGGCCAGTGCCAGCTTGAATTACTTTGGCACTGTCGACGTTCTGGAAGGGTTGCAGCCGTTACTACTCAAGTCGCAATCACCGCGAGTGGTTCTAGTGTCTTCACGCATGGCGTATGCCAACGCGGCCGACTCAGCCTTGGTCGAATTCTACCTGGCTGGAAATGAGAAGGCCGCCAGAGAAAGGGCTCAAGATCTAGTTGCCCGTGTCGAAGCACAAACCGAGAGCCGCCTGGTCAACCAGCGAACGCCTGTGGGGATCTATGCCAGCAGCAAGGTCGCCATTGCCCGTTGGGCTCGCCGTGCAGCCGTCAGCCCTCGCTGGGGGGGCAGTGGCATTATTGTAAACGCCGTCGCCCCCGGATTTATTGAAACCGAGGCAGGCTTGGCGTTGCGCGATCATCCCGTGCGCAGTCAGGTTGTGCGGGACATGCATCCACAGACATTGGGCCGCTACGGCCGTCCAGATGAAGTGGCAGAGCTGATGTTGTGGCTCACCAGTCCCGCCAACAGCCTGATGATTGGTCAACTCCTGTGCATCGATGGTGGCACCGAAGTACTTGAGCGTGGTGATTCACACTGGTAGGCACTTGACTGCTGCCACGCCAGGGCCAGCGGTCGGCCTACAGCAATCCGTTTTCGAGTTTTGCACGACATCACTCATTCCTGAGACGGGAGAGTTTATGCCATTACCCACGCTGCTACGTGACAGCTTACGTTTGCCCTTGGTTGCTGCCCCGATGTTTCTGGCTAGCAGTCCGAAATTGCTGCTCGCCCAGTGCCAGGCGGGTATCGTCGGTTCGATGCCTGCGTTGAATGCACGTAGCAGTGGGCAGTTGGATGACTGGTTGGGGGAGATTGTGGAAGGTCTAGCAGCCACTCCGTACGCTGCCCCGTTTGCCATCAACCAGATATTGGCCCCTGCCAATCTGCGCCAAGATCGTGACCTCGATATTCTGGCAAAGCACCGAGTGCCGGTGGTTATCACCAGTGTTGGTTCGCCGGGTGAGGTGGTTGCCACAGTGCATGATTACGGTGGTTTGATATTCCATGACGTGGTCAGTGTGCGGCATGCAGAAATAGCGGCCGCCGCTGGGGTCGATGGCATCGTGGCCGTGTGTGCAGGGGCGGGCGGGCATGGTGGTCAGCTTAATCCGTTTGCCTTTGTCAGTGAAATCCGCCGCTTCTTCCAAGGCACCCTGTTGTTGTCCGGCGCGCTGGCTCATGGCAAGGACATTCTGGCAGCGCAACTGCTCGGAGCGGACTTGGCCTATATGGGAACGCGCTTTCTAGGTACAGCCGAATGTGAAATTGATGCTGTATATAAACAGATGCTGCAGGATTCCTGTGCCGACGACATCGTTTACACCGATCTGTTCAGTGGGCTGCATGGCAATTATCTGAAGGCCAGTATTACTCGCACGGGTTTGAATCCCGAATGTTTGCCAGCACCGCCGCGACCCGGCGTCGGCACCGGTGGCCATGGCAATTTCAAATTGTGGAAGGACATCTGGGCGGCCGGGCAGGGGGTCGGTGCGATCGACGGCTTGCCACGTGTTGCCTCTTTGGTCGATGACCTGGAGCAGCAGTACCGTGCCGCCTTGCGACAAGCCCAGGCGATAGCATCATGAGCGCCCCGCGTATGAGGGCCGTGCTGGGCCGACGCCTTGAAAACCTGGACGATTATACGCTTGAGAATGTACCGGTGCCGGAGCCGGGGCCAGGTCATGTACGACTGAAGATCTACAGCACCGGTCTTGGGTTCGCCGATGGTTTGCTTTGTACCGGCCGCTACCAGCTCAAGCCACCTTTGCCCTACGTTCCCGGTTGTGAATTTGCCGGAGTGATCGATTCTCTGGGGCCTGAGGTAAGTGGTTACGGGCTTGGCCAGCGGTGCGCCGCTTTGGCTATGGGAGGCGGCTGTGCAGAATATGCCGTGGTGCCGGTTTCAAGCCTTGTGCCTGTGCCTTCGGGGCTGAATTTTTCGCGCGCTGCGGCGTTCTGGGTCGATTACACCACAGCATTTCATGCCCTCCAGGACCGTGCGAGCCTGCAACCTGGTGAACGAGTAGTGGTTCTCGGTGCCGCCGGTGGTCTTGGCCTCGCGGCAGTTCAGATCGCCCGCCTGCTGGGCGCCCAGGTGATAGCTACAGCATCCACGGCCGACAAGCGAGAAGCAGCACGGACTGCAGGTGCACATCACTGCGTAGACTCGAGCGCAGCCGATTGGACGGAGCAATTGAAGGTGCTGACCGATGGAAACGGTGCGGATGTGATAGTTGACCCCGTTGGTGGCGATGGGTTTGAGCGGGTATTCCGGCGCCTGGCCTGGGGCGGTCGTTACTTGGTCATGGGATTTGCCGGAGGCAGTATTCCGAATCTGGCAACTAACCTGGCGCTGTTGAAGGGCGCTGCTCTGATGGGGGTCGATATCCGTCAGTTTGCGTTGCGCGAGCCGGAAAAAGCCGCTGCTTCCCGTGAGCAATTGGCCCAGTGGGTAGATGCTGGTGCTTTGCAGCCGAATGCAGGCATCACCTATGGGTTGAACGATTTTCGCTCGGCGCTCGCCTCAACGTTCAGTCGCCAGCGTATCGGCAAAACCATAGTGAACCTGCAGCAGGAATGAAATCGTGAATCTGATCGAGCATCAACGCCAGGGCAGTTGTGCTGTTCTGACCCTAAATCGCCCAAGCGTACTCAATGCACTCAATGATTCCTTGCTTGATGAGCTGGACCAGCATCTGGAACGCATAGCGAATGACGACAGTCGCGCACTGATTATCACCGGCCGAGGTCGGGCATTTTGCGCAGGCTCTGATCTCAACGAACGAGAGGGCGATCCGGCCTTGCGCATTGCGCGTATGCACCGCCTGATTTTGCGCCTGGCCGAGTATCCGAAAATCAGCGTAGCTGCAATCAATGGGGCCGCCATGGGCGGTGGCCTTGAAGTTGCGTTGGGCTGCACGTTCCGAGTCAGTGTTGCACAGGCTAAACTGGCTGTCCCGGAGATAAGGTTGGGCTTGATACCGGTATATGGCGCTACTCAGTTACTCCCTAGACTCATTGGTCGATCACCTGCTTTGCGCATGATGCTGGATGGAGAAGCGCTGGACGGCCGAACTGCCTATAGTGTAGGTTTGATAGATCATCTTACTGATAGCGACGATAATCTGCTGGATGCAGCCTGTGTATTTGCGGCTAAGTACAGCCGTTACAGTCTGCCAGCCCAACAGGCAATACGTCAGGCAGTTCGCGAAGGTAATGAACTTTCGCTAACGCAAGGCCTTGCATTGGAAGCAGGTCTTGGCCGCCGCATTGGTACGAACCACGATGCCAAGGAGGGTATCCAGGCATTCGTGGAACGGCGCGAGCCGGTGTTCAAAGACTGCTGACCACCGGGTCCACTGGCGTCGGCAGCTATTCATTCGTGGATGCCCATGACCTCTAGGACTCAAGCATGACCAACGCAAGTGCAACGATCGCTCTTTCTTCCAGTCCTCGGAAACAACCGTTGCAGATCCCAAAGGCTCCGCAGATCGTGGCTTCCCGACTCAAGAAATTGATCGTATCCGGACAGCTTAAAGAGGGCGATCTCTTGCCCGCCGAAAGCAAGCTGATGGAAGAGTTCGGCGTGTCGCGCCCGACTATTCGAGAGGCGTACCGGATTCTTGAGGCTGAGCGTCTGGTTACTGTTTCTCGGGGGGCCAAGGGTGGTGCCGTGATTCATGCACCGGACCCGGGTCTCATCTCTAATTATGCGCTCATGGTGCTGCAGTGCGAAGGTACACGGGTAGCTGAGGTTTATCAGGCGCGCTTGGCTGTTGAGCCGGCTGCAGTACGTATGGTGGCCGCAAAGGCCAAGAAAACTGCCCCGGCAATCCTGCGGGCCTCCCTGGAGGCCGAACGCGCAGTGGTCGAGGACGCCGCCGCCTTCGCCCAAGCCATCGCAGAGTTCCATCGTCTGGTGGTTGAGCTGTCGGGGAATCGCCCGCTGATCCATCTCTGGGGCGCTATTCATGAGGTAGTTGTGCAGCACCAGGCATTAGCAGTGTCGGCTTATCGACGTACCACGCAAGCCGAGGAAATCGTTGCTAATGCTGCCTACGGTCTGCGCTCCCAAGAGAAGCTGATCAAGCTAATTGAAGCGGGCGACGAGGATGGCGCTGAGCTGCATTGGCGCAAGCATATGCAAGCGGCCAACAAGACTTGGATAGCCGGTTACGAAGAAACCACAATTGCCGAGATTATGCAGGACTGAAGCTCAGTGCACTGCGTTTTGCGGTTGTGCGTAGTACCCGACGGCTACTAGAAAGCGACCGCTACGTCGTATCAACGTGTTTTTCGGCTCTGGTTTGCCGGTGACTGGATTACGCCAGGCGTAGCTGATCTGAGCCTCCTTTTTGCCGTCTATTGCCTTTAGCATCTGCTGGCCAATCGGCTGGCCGTCAACGGCTTGAAGGCGGCGAAAGTCAGTGCCAACAAGCCTAGGGTTGTAACCGTGCGCTACCATCTTGAGCGTATCGGTATCGACGACGAACACATACAGGTCATCACGATTGAATGCCTTATCCAATCGGTTAATGCGTTCTAGGGTGGTTGCCGGGGCATGATCCATGGCCGTGATCGCTTCGTCGAGCAGAACCTGGGCAGCGTGGGGGCTTGAGCGTGGCAAGTAATAACCCACTGCAAAGATCTTGTCGTCTACCCGCTGATACCAGATCTTTTTGCGTTCGATCTCGCCATCCTTTGGATTGAGCCATCGGTACTCTTCGCTGTGCATTTGACCATCGCTTGGTTGGAGCAGAGCATGATCAAAAGCGGGCTTTCGATCGTCGTCCAGAATAGGGCGGATGTCTCGGCCAATGTAGATCGCGGACAAACCACCACTGGCGAGCATCACGCCTCGAGTGTCGATCACATAAACATATTGCTCATCACGTGTGAATTCACCCTGGCGACTGATTTGCGCCAATGCAGCCTCACCGCTCTCTCGATAATGGCTTACTGCTTTTTCAAGCAGAGCACGAGCCTGATCAGATTGTTGACTGTAGCTTGCGTCTTCACCGACCGTGCTTGAATACGCCGGATAGTTAGAGGCAAGCCCTAGAGTCAGGGCCGTCAATTGCAGTATTTTTTTCATCAATGAAAGACACCAAACCAGGAGGGGGAATACGCGGGTGGGTCGGCGTCGACTTGTTGCGTCTGCGGCGGATACTCGTACTGGCGGCGGCCGCTATAGACCTCCGAGCAGGCAACAAGGGCCAGCAGGACAGCTCCTGCCAATGCGTAGAGCGCGCTCATGTTCATCCCTCTTATTTGTGGTTCGGGCTGTGAACGTAGGTATTTATGATTGTAATGATGTATATGTATTTTGCAAGTCGTTATTGATTAGACGGTCATGGTGTTCCATGGCCGTCTGACGGCCAACTATTTGCGCTTTTCAAGTATCCGCTGCAGTTCTGCTTTGGTTTCTTCGCTTTGCAGGCGGGCAATGAACTGCAGGTTTTCCTCCCGTACCACCGCCTTCAGAGACTCCAGCAAAGGCGATTTGAGCAAGCGTTTACTGATCTGCAGCGAAGCAAGTGGAGCCTTTGCAAAGCGTTCGGCTTGGGCGGTGGCAGCGGCTAGGCACTGTGCCGGGGTATCGAGCAGGTGTGTACATAGACCCCAGTTCACTGCCGTGCGCGCATCCAGGCTCTCGCCGGCCAGGATTAACTGCGCAGCACGGCCATGCCCCAAGCGCTGAGGGAACAGCAGGCTAGCGCCGAATTCCTGGCAAAGCCCAAGTTTGACGAAGGGCGTGGCGAACTGGCAGTCGACACTGGTGTACACCAGGTCACAGTGAGGTAAGAGGGTGGTGCCGATACCGATGGCTGCACCGCAAACTGCGGCGATAAGTGGTTTATCCAGATCGATTACAGCGTCCATGAAACGAAAGGCCGGCGCATCGAGACTTTCCGGTGGCGACTGCAAGAACTCCTGCAGATCATTGCCACTAGTGAAGCAATGCTCGCCTCCACTGATTACCACCGCATTGATGCAGTCATCCGCCTGCGCTGAACGAATCAGCGTCGCGAGATCGTCATACATTTGCAATGTAAGGGCGTTGTATTTTTTTGGGCGCTGTAGCGTGATTCCCAGCCAGCCTTCATGCTGCTGTACTTCGATGAATTCAGCCATGATGCATCCTAGCGGCACTGGGAGAAGGGAATGTTTTTATCGACCCGGATTTCTCCGGGCATCCCCAGGACCCGTTCCGCAATCTGGTTGCGCAGTATCTCGTCCGTGCCGCCGGCAATACGCAATGCTGCTGCCCATTCGTAGCCATGCTGGAACTTGTCGCCTTCAGCTTGAAGTTTTTGTAGCCCTGTGACATCCAGAGCCATCGCGCTGAGTTCCTGCAAAGTATTGGCGTAAACCAGCTTGCTCATCGCCGCAATGGGGCCGGGCGTTTCGCCCTTGGACAGCGAAGTCAACAAACGGAAGCGGAAATAGCGCAGGCCCATTTCCTGGGTCAGCAATTGCGCCATCTTGAAGCGATCCAAACTGGCACCGGATGACTGATCCTGTGCACGCTCGATCAGCTCCAGTACGTTTGGTAGCGCTTGGCTCTCTCCACCGACATTGACCCGCTCATTCATAAGCGTGGTCATTGCGCATTTCCAGCCATCGCCTACGGCACCAATTCTGTAGCGGTCAGGAATCCGCAAGTCAGTGAGAAACACCTCATTGAATTCCGACACACCTGAAATCTGTTGAATTGGACGCACCTCGATGCCAACACTACGCATGTCCACTACAAAGAATGTCAGTCCCTTGTGTTTGGTTGCTTCTGGATCGGTGCGCGCCAGCAGGATGCCCCAGTCGGCGACATGCGCCCAGGAGGTCCAAACCTTCTGGCCGTTGATGACCCAGTCGCCACCATCCTTGACCGCACGGGTTCGGACGTTGGCCAGGTCCGACCCTGCCGAAGGCTCAGAGAACAATTGGCACCACAGTAGCTCACCTTGCAGGGTCGGCTGGGTGAATTGCTCGATTTGTTCGGGTGTACCATGAGTGCGCAACGTTGGCACGGCCAGTTGTGTACCGATCGTGACGAAAGGGCCGACGGGTACATCGTATCGGGCCTCTTCGTCCTGAAAGATCACTTCCTGCATTGGCGTACCATCGAGACCGCCTTCGGCTTTTGGCCATCGGATGGCAGCGTAGCCTTCGCGGGCCTTCTTCGCTTGCCAGGTTTTTGCCTTTGCAATGAAGGAAATCACGTCGGTATGGTCGCTGGAGCTCATGAAGTCCTTCGCATGGGTATCGAGCCACGTGCGGACCTGCCCGCGGAATTCAGCTTCGGACGGAGAATCATTGAAATCCATGGGAGCTCCTTAGCGAATCTGCAATTGATTGAGCGAGGTATCAGCCAGTAACTGGTCAACCCAGGCGCCAGGTTGGCCCAAGATCACTGCTAGAAGGCGTGAACGCTTATAAAAGAAATGACAATCTGCTTCCCAGGTGTAGCCAATGCCCCCATGTAAATGGATGCATTCGCGAGCGGCATATTCGAACGCAGTCGTGGCGCTCAATCGGCTGGCGGCAGCGGCGAGGCTGCGATCGGCGTTCTCTCCCGCATACATGGCCCAGGCACCAAAGTAAGCATTGGAGCGGGCCAGTTCGATCTTCACGGCCATATCGGCCAGCTTATGCTTGACCGCTTGGTAGCTGCCAATTGGACGTCCAAAAGTATGCCGCTCGAGGGCATAGTCGCGAGCCAATTGACAGGCTGCGTCCGCGCCGCCGATCTGTTCGAAGGCGGTAAGAATTGCGTCCTGGTCAACTACCTGCCGCATGGCTCTTTGGGCTGCTTCGCCTTCTGCCAAAACCACTACAGGAGTCTGATCCAGCTCCAGCACTGCATAAGGTACAACATCGTCCAGGCTGCGAGCCCCACGACTCGGGAGCGGCTGTTGCTCAAGGTCGACTAAAACCAACGCCGGCTGGCCAGCTTGTAGCACCGGAAGGATCGCTGCATGGGCTTGCGCGGCGTAGGCCAGGGGCTCGCAGTTGCCTGTTACTACACCGCTATCCAGGTGCAGGCTGACGCTATCCCACCTTAAAGTCGGCTGGGCAGCAATGATCGCTTCGCCACTGGCAATTCGACTCAACCAGATTGCTGCTTCTGGCACCTGACAACGTTTAAGCAATTCGGCGCCGAGGAAGACGGTTCCGTGAAATGGCACGGGCGCTAAGCTGCGGCCGAACTCCTCGGCCAGTACGCATAGTTCCAAGGCCCCTAGCCCCAGGCCTCCTTGCTCTTCTGGAATCGCTACCGCCAACCAGCCAAGTTCAGCCACTTGTCGCCACAGTTCGTGGTCTATGAGCGCACCCTGCGCGATACGTTCGCGCAGGGCATGGAAAGTACTCGTTTCGCTTAAAAACCGGCGGGCTTGCTCGCGCAGCATTTGCTGCTCATCTGAAAAATCAAAGTTCATGATGGTCCCTGGCTAGGATCGACTGTATACGTAATAATCATATACACGTTTATTTGTAGTTGTCTAGGATGCCGATTGGGTATTGCTCGATGTTGCCAGAGTTTCGGGATCCTTAGGGAGTGCTAGTGATCCGGCGCTACGCTCGCCACGTCAGAGTCATTTCTTAAATAAGATGTGTTACATTTAAATCATAGCTATCATTAATACTATAGCGGCTAGTCGCTGGCGACCTGCGCGGTTGTGTGGCTTCGGGCGGTTCCAATTTCAATTGCGGGGACGATATTCATGAGTGAAATGAAGGATTTACAGCTTCGGGCGAGTCGCGGTGTCGAGCGTCGCCAGGTGCTGCACATACCCAAGGCGCCACAAATTGTTGCCGCTCGGATTAAGAAGCAAATTGTTCGAGGGGAGTTGAAGGAAGGGGATACTTTGCAGGCCGAAGGCCGACTGATGGAGGAGTTCGGGGTTTCCCGTCCTACCATTCGTGAAGCCTTTCGCATTCTGGAGGCAGAGCACCTGATTACAGTTGCCCGAGGTGCGAAGGGCGGGGCAATCGTCCACGCTCCGGATCCCCAGCTGATTGCCAGCTACGCACTGATGGTGCTGCAGTTTGAAGGTACTACCGTTGCCGAGGTTTATCAGGCGCGTATGGCTTTCGAGCCTTCGGCGGTGAGGTTTGTCGTCGAGCATGCAGCTCAACAGGCGCCAGCGCTACTGCGTGAAGTGCTTGAGCAGCAGCGAGAATGCTTCGAGGATCCGGTGGTGTTCGCTGCCGAAGTAGCGCGCTTTCACCGCTTGCTGGTGGAGCTGTCGGGCAATAAACCGCTCATCCATTTGTGGGGCGCTATGCACGAAGTGATAGAGCGTCATCAGGCTGCAGTGGTTGCCTTGAAGCGCCGCGACGTATCGCTCGAAGGTGCTCGTTTGGCAGCGGTTGCAGGGCTTAAGTCTCAGGATAAGCTGATCCAACTGATCGAGGCACGCGAGATAGACATGGCTGAAGCCCATTGGCGCAAGCACATGGTTCGCGCAAACAAGGTTTGGGTCACCGGCTATGAGCACATGCTGATATCCGAGCTGTTCCAAGAATTTTGATTGAGTACGACCTGAGTATTGCTTGCCTGCACGTCGGCCCTGAGCCCGTTGGTGCAGAGCAAGCGATCACTTAGGCATCGGCAGATCGACAGGAGTTCATGCGACTTGAAGGCTTGCGCCGTTGAGCTTAGGTACCAAGTCGATGCAGCCCAGGCGTGCCGAATAGTTTATTTCTTCATTCATGTCCGTCAGTGACAGGGCCCTGCCCAATTGGCTCTCACGGAGGCAGTGTTCTGGGGATTCATACTGACGGTATACCGCCAGAGCGATCTGGCAGGTATCCGTTAGCTGCCATCTGCCGGAATGCTGGGTACTGAGTTGTTCGATCAGGTAACCGGCCAAGTACAGATCTTCCAGATTCACTCGTCCTGCCGATCCGGAGCAAATCAGCACCAGGGTCTGCTCTTTATGCTGTTGCAGCTGGTTGACGACAGCTGGAGCGTTGAGAAGGGCGGCGGCGTAGACTTGCGCTGCGCTATTGGCCTGACGCAACGCTACAGTGCCATTAGTGGTGGCATAGACCAGGCTGCGCCCGCGCAACGACTGACGTGACAAGGCCAGAGGCGTATACGCACTGAAGCCGGCAATACTGCGCAGGTGCTGTTCACCCGAAAGGACAAAGCTGTCTTGAGCGAAGCCCCGAACAGTCTCTAGCGCCATTTGCTGGTTCAATACGGGGTAGACATCAGTAGCTCCCTGGTTAAGAGCGGTGACGATGCTGGAAGTGGCGAACAGCACGTCAATAACCACGGCCACTTTATCGTGCAGAAAGCTGGGCTCTAAGTCTTCCTTGCGCAGGACCACATTTATTCTTGCCATTGTGCAGTTTCCTCGCGGCCAACGTGACGTACCCAGAGACTGGCTGGCAGGGCCTGGGTACGTGACGATAAACGCTTTCGTTTTGTCGTGGCTGAAAGTGTGCGACTTACTTTTGCTTTCAATCAGTCAAAGTAGGTTTGGGCACGGCCGAGATGTTCTTTGCATTCCTTGACCATGCGTTCAAGCAAGATGGCGCAGGATGGAATGTCGTCGATGAGGCCGATGACCATACCGGCAGTAACAATCCCACCGTCCACATCACCGGCTTCGAGGGCGGCTTTGCCCCGTGCACCAGCTACCAGCGGGCGTATATCAGCGAACTCACAACCACCCGGGCGACGTTCGATGCCGACCACCTCTTCGGAAATGCTGTTCTTGAAAACGCGGGCGCTGTTACGCAGAGTGCGAAAGATGAGGTTGGTGTCCCGCTCAGTGGCATTGACCAGCGCTTGCTTGATATTCATGTGCAGCGGGGCTTCCTCAGTACAGACGAAGCGAGTCCCCATGTTCACGCCTTGGGCCCCCAAGGCTAGTGCCGCCGCCATGCCGCGACCGTCGCCGATGCCACCGGAAGCAATAACCGGGATCTTCAGCTGACGGACCGCCGCAGGGATGAGTACCAGGCCAGGAATATCTTCCTCGCCTGGATGACCTGCACATTCAAAGCCATCGATACTGATGGCATCCACACCCAGGCGCTCTGCGGCCAGTGCATGACGGACAGCCACGCATTTGTGAATGATTTTCACACCGGCCTCCTTCAGTCGTGGCATGAACTCCACGGCTTTATTGCCGGCGGTTTCAACAATTGTCACGCCGCCCTCGATGATCGCCTCAATGTACTCGGCGTAGGGGGGCGGGCTGATGGTCGGAAAGATGGTCATGTTGACGCCGAATGGCTTATCAGTCATCTGCCGGCATCGCGCAATTTCCTCGGCCAATGCTTCCGGTGTTGGCTGGGTCAGGCCAGTCAAAATGCCCAGGCCGCCCGCATTAGAAACAGCAGCGGCGAGTTCGGCTCGACCGATCCATTGCATGCCGCCCTGGATGATGGGATAGCGGATACCCAAAAGTTCTGTAATCTGCGTCTTCACGGCATGCACCTGTTTAGTGGCTTTGTGGTCTGTTCAATTATAATAATCATATATACCATTATGCCGCAACTATGAGTTTATGGTGCGCGGATCGATGAGCCAGTCTCGGTTGAGTTCGCTCACGCGGGCGCAACCGATCTGAGCCATGGTGCGAGCGATGTCACGGGTGTACAGGTCGCAAACTTTTTGTGCTCCCTCCATTCCTGCAGCCGCACAGCCGTAGAGAAAACTACGCCCACTGAAAACGAAATCGGCTCCCAGTGCGAGGGCCTTGACTACGTCTTCGCCACTGCGCACGCCGCTATCGAAAAGTACTTTGGTACAGTCGCCGACGCCGTCGACTACCGCGGCAAGGCAGTCCAGTGCCGCGGGCGCGGACTCCAGTTGACGACCGCCATGATTGGAAACCCAGACCCCGTCAGCGCCTCGCTTGACACACTCTCGCGCATCATTTGTGTCCAGGATGCCCTTGATAACCAGGTAGCCGGGCCAGTCATGACGCAGTTCGTCCAGATCGCTCCAGCTCAGGTCTTGTTTGGTTTGTCGCGCCAGTGCCGCGAGTACCGGATTGCCACTGCCGGTACCGATCAAGTGGCTCAGGTTTTCGAAGCTCAAGCGCCCTTGGCGCAACCAGTGCCATAACCAGACTGGGCGCTTGAGTGCAGCAGCCACGGTGCGGGGAGTCATGTGAAACGTTGCGACACCAAAGCCATTGCGGGCGTCGCGATTGCGGTTCGGGGCGCTGGGAAGGTCGGCTGTCACCACCAGGACCTTGACGCCCGCATCCCAGGCCTTGCGTAACAGTTCGCGATTTAATGCGGCGTGGTTCCGTGAGTAGAGTTGAAACCAGGTTTGCGTGGGGGCAAGCGCTGCAACCTTGTCAACACTCAGCGTCGCCAGTGTGCTATTGACCACAGGAATTCCGTTCTTTTTCGCGAGCATTCCGAGATCATGGTCAGCGCTGGGCCAGATCAACTGGTTCATTCCTGTGGGGGCAATACCGATAGGCCAGGCGTAGGTCTGACCGAAAAGTTCAATGCCGGTATTTACCTTCTGGACGTTCAGACCTCGCAGGTAGCGCGGCTTAAGGAGCACTTGCTCGAAGGCACGCGCGTTGCGTTGGACACCCGCGTCATCGCCGGCACCGCTATCCAGGTAATCAAATGCGAAGCCTGGAATTCGCTGACGCGCAATCGCCACCAAATCCGAGACCGTGACAGCTTTGTTCAGTGTCATTCGAGGCATGCTCACACCACCGGGCTCATACCGCCGTCGACGTTGATGACGCTACCCGTAATGAACGAGCCTGCTTCGCTGGCCAGAAAACAGGCGAGATCGGCGAATTCCCGCGGTTGTCCTGCGCGTTGCAGTGGAATGCCCAGGCTGACAGCCTTTGCGTGCATGTATTGCTCGTAGGATTGTTTGCCGTCGCTATTTGCATAACCTCGGCGAAACTGGTCACTTTCAATAATCCCGATCGCCAGCGCATTGATCAGTACGTTATAGGGTGCGCACTCTCCGGCGAGCGCTTTGGTCAACGCCATGGTCGCCGCACGGCTGACGCAGGTCGGCGCGGTATTAGCGCGAGGTGCCTTGGCGAACACGTTAATGCTGTTGAGAATCCGCCCCCAGCGTCGCTCCTTCATGCCAGGCAGGGCCAGCCGGCTAAAACGGATAACCGGAAATAGCTTTAGGTCCAGGTCGTGTTGCCATTGGGCATCAGTCAAGGTCTCGAATTCACCGTGGGCATGTTCGCCGGCGTTGTTGAGCAAAATATCGACTTTGGCGAAACGTGTCAGGACGGCGGCGAAGCTTGCTTCGACTTGCTCGGCCTGAGTCACGTCGCAAACAAATCCGGCAGCGTGGCCGGGCGCGAGGGCATTTAGCCGTGCGACTGCCGAATCCAATTGCACTGAGTCGCGGGCGATCACTGCGACGCTCGCACCACTACGGATGAACCGCTCTGCGGTGGCGAACCCCAGGCCTTTGCTGCCACCAGTGATCAATGCCACGCGTCCGCTCATATCAATTTGCATACAGGAGTCACTCAGGTAAGAGGCTGAGCGCTCAGCACTCGGCCGGGGTTGAGGATGTTCTTGGGATCGAGGCTACATTTGAGCGCGTACATCAGCGACATCTCTTCGGGAGTTCGTGAGTAGTGCAAGTGCGTGACCTTGCTCTGTCCGACACCGTGTTCGGCAGCCATGGATCCCCCCAAGGGCGTCAATGGCGAATAAAGCAAGGTGCAGAGTTGCTCGTAGGTTTCCTCCGGCATTTTTTCGGCGAAACGCACGAATGCATGCAGGTTTCCATCGGCGATATGGCCGAACACCACCAGTTCGGCTGCCGCCCACTGGTCAGCCAACCTTTGCGCAACGGTGGACAGGTAATCTGACATTGCCGAGGGGGCCAGGCTGATGTCGAACACAAACCAGCTTGGCGCGGTCATGATCCACAACACCCGTTCACGTACCTCCCACAGCGCATTGCGCTGGTCGTGCGAACTGGCCAGTACGGCATCGACTGCCCACCCGTGCTCCAAAGCCTGCTGCATGATGGTCTCGAAGTGCTCTCTATCACGCTCGGGTGTTGCGCCGCTGGTCTCAACCAATACATAGAAAGGCTGATCAGCAGGCAGGGGGGCAACATGCCCTTGGATTGCACCGCGGTAGAAACCCTTCCACATGACTTCAAAGCTCGTCAGGCTGCCGGGAAAGTTCTGTTGGCAATGGGCAAGCAGTTCAGTGACCTCGTCGAAGCCCGATAATGCCAGCAATGCAGTGTTTTGACTGATAGGAAGCGGCCGTAGGCGCAGTACCGCACGGGTGACGATGCCCAGAGTGCCCTCGCTACCGATGAAAAGCTGCTTCAGGTCGTAGCCTGCATTGTTTTTGAGCATACGATTTAGCGAAGACAAGACGGTCCCGTCAGCCAGTACCACTTCGAGTCCAAGTACCTGTTCGCGGGTCATTCCGTAGCGAAGCACCTGACTGCCGCCGGCATTGGTGGCAATGTTGCCACCCAGGGTCGCGGAGCCGCGCCCGCCATAGTCGACGCCGTAGCCAAAGCCCAGAGGTTGCAGCTGCTCATGCAGTGTTTGAAGTACGCATCCGGCTTGCACCAAGGCGATGCTGGAGCGGGTGTCGATGTGCTCGATGGCATTGAAGCGCTCTGTGGATATCGCTACCTCATTGGCGTGGCTGAAACCGCCACCGCCACCCATACCCCCCAACACCGTAACGGGCTGGCCAGCTGAGTGGCAGCGCTTGAGAATGGCACTGACTTGTTCGGTACTGCTCGGACGCAGCAAGCAGCGTACTTGTAGCGCCTGCTCCGGCCTACTGGGCGCTACACTGCGCTGGGCGGCCTGTTCGGCATTCAATATCGCCGAGGGTTCGAGCAAGTCGGCAAAATCACTGGCAAACAACCCGCCCATCAGACTTCCTCCGGAAGTGACAACAGCGCCGAATCGGCGACGTGGTACAGCCCGTCCTTGAGGCAGAAGCTGGGATGCAGCAGTCGCTCGGTAAGAACCTGATCGTCAGAGGTATCGGTCAATCGCCAGCGGCCGCGCAGATCGTCGAGTACCGTGATATCGGCCACTGCGCCGATTTTCAACGTGCCGACACCATCTTGCTCCCTCAGAAATATCCTTGCTGGATTTGACGTGGCCATCGGAATGACTCGCTCCAGGGGAACGCCAAAGGCCATCAACAGGTTCATGCCGGCGGCTACACCGGGATGGCCATTGAACCGACCGCGCCCGCCGGTATCGATATGAGGGTCCTTGATCGCGGTGTTATAGGCATGGATGTCGGCACCCAGCGTCTGTGGCAGGAAGTCCTGCTCCAGGCCTTGGCGAACCAATTTGAAGTTGGTCGCTGCGCCGTAGCCCAAATCGATATGGATACCGCTGGCGATGGCTTGGCGAACCAGGGAACGAACTGAGCCATCAGCGTTGAAAAAGCCCCCCAGGCGATCGGTATAGGCGTGGGCGAAAATATCGCCGGCACGCATGAATGGCAGTACGGTCTCCAGCACCCGCTCAGACGGGAATTGCGCATGAACCTCTGCAGGTAAGCGCCACAGTTCACCCATGTGCACGTACATCGGCACTTTGGCCTGATCGACGATGGTTCGTACTTTGCGTATCGAGGCATCGCCAAATTTCAGCAGGCTCGCTTGTTCAGCCCAGAACTTCATACCTTTAGCTACTTGCGGACTGGTTTCGAACGCCTTGAGCGTGGCCTCGACATCGATGGTGCCGGGTGTGAACTGGTCAGGGTAAGAAAAGCCGCCAACTCCGCCCGCAGCATAGGGTGCGAGGAACGCATGGACGCGGTTGGCCTTGGCTTTGACCACGTACTCCACGAAGCCGGGCAGGGTGGCTGCGCTTACACCGCCTTGCTCCACCAGTGTTGTTACGCCGGACTGAACCCCCACCCAATTGGCGTCCATGCCCAGGACACCTGTGATGTAACGGAACACATGTGCGTGGGGGTCGATCATGCCTGGGATGACCAATTTCTGACGAACGTCGATGACCTCCGTAGCGTGGCTGGGAGGCAGGTTTGCCTCGATGGCGACAATGCGACCCGCCGTGACGGCCAGGTCGTGAATACCGTCGAGACCGGTGGCAGGGTCGATTACTCGTCCGCCTTTGAGTATCAGGTCGTAGTTTTTATGCATGGCGGGTACCTCATGCAGGCATCTGTTGTTTTTGTCTCCAGCGCCTTTTCATGATATTCATCTAGCTGATTAAGCCCTATCCGGAAATCATCCTTTTCGAGCGATGGCTAATTAGCTGAAATATAAGAAATTTAAAAAAAACTCAGCACGCAGCTCCGGATTCTGCCCCCGGAGCTTCGGCCAGAAGGTTTTAAAATGGGATACATTCCTCGCAACCTTACTCCTTCAGGCGACCCTATTCCGCCGGTCGCCCTTCTTGCCGAGGCCAGCCAGGTACTTGAGCATTTTGGTCAATTGCGCAAGCAGCCGCGTCAGGCGCGATCGGAGGCGCTAGTGGTGGCGCTCAGGGATGCTGCCCGACATTTGCTGGAACACGAAGGGCGCCCAGCCCTGACGTTGATCCGCTTATCTGAATATGCCGGTGTCGCTGCCAGTTCGATCTACGAATATTTCCCAAGCATGGATAGCCTCGTGGACGTGCTATTCGCTGAATATTGCGATGAAACAGGCCAGCAGATGCAGGCCGATGTTTTACAACTTCCCAGCGATGCATCGTTGTTCGACGGCGTTTGTGTGATTACCCGCCACGCATTGGGTCTGCGGCATCGACTGCACTCACTTGATCCTGAGACCAACAGCCGACAGGTGCGCTACTACGAACAGCTGCGGCTGCTACCCAGAGATGATGGCTACATGCCGCCGTTGGATGGTTCGGCTCGGCTGTTGTTCAAGCGCTTCTCTGGGGACATTCAGGCCCGTGATCCAGACAAGTCCCTCTATCTTTTTTGCCGCACCTTGCATCTGCTGGTGCGCTCCATTGCCATGGAGCGCCCGCACTACCTGGGTGACGAGAGCACCTTGCGAGAGGTAGCACACATGCTTCACAGCCTGTTGACTCAGGCATAAATGCCAAAGCGTCGGGCGATTGTCAGTGACGGTTGTTTATCATATAAAGGATATATATGATTAAAACAAATATCGGCACGGTGCCTTGTGCTGAATGGGTTGAATCGGATGGGGAGAGAGACGGTGGTTGATGCCTATATTTTTGATCATGTACGCACGCCTCGCGGTCGTGGTCGCGCCAACGGCGGATTGCACGCCGTGCCGTCCGTGGAGCTAGCGGCTCAGGTATTACGTGCAGTGCAGCGACGCAGTCAACTCGATACACGTGAGGTAGAGGAGGTCGGCTTCGGCATCGTCACGCCCTTTGGTGAACAGGGCTCGAACCTGACCCGTCCGGCGATTCTGATGGCTGGTTATGACCAGTCGGTGCCTGGTTTTCATGTCGACCGTGCCTGCTCCTCGGGCTTGGATGCGATTAACCTGGTGGCAGGGCAAGTGATGGCTGGTCAGTTGGACCTGGCGATCGGCGGCGGTGTCGAATCCATGTCCAGAGTGCCAATGGGCTCGCAGGGCAGCGCCTGGGCACGTGACCCGGCGGTGGCGTATAGCACTTACTTTGCGCCCCAGGGCATAGGTGCTGATTTGATTGCAACCCGTTCAGGGTTTAGCCGGGCGGATGTTGACCGCTATGCACTGCATAGCCAACAGCGCGCTGCCCGGGCGTGGAATGAAGGGCGTTTTTCCCGTTCAGTGGTCCCGGTAGTGGATGCCCTCGGTAGCACCTTGCTCAATCGTGACGAACACCTACGCCCTGAAACACGCGCCGAAGACCTCGCCGCATTGCAACCTGCATTTGCACAAATGGGCACGTTGGGCGGCTATGACGCCATTGCCTTGCAGAAGTACCCGGAAGTCTTCGAAATCGACCATGTGCATACGGCCGGTAACTCCTCGGGGATTGTTGACGGTGCCGCCGCCGTGCTGGTGGGCAGCCGCGAAGCAGGTGAGCGTTTGGGACTCAAGCCGAGGGCGCGCATCCGCAGCTTTGCCTCGATTGGTTCTGACCCGACCATCATGCTCGATGGCCCGGCTCCTGCTTCGTTGCGAGCCCTCAAACGCGCCGGAATGAGCGTTGCCGACATCGATTTGTTCGAACTCAACGAGGCTTTCGCATCGGTAGTACTCGAATACATGCGCGTCCTGGACATTTCCCATGAGCGTATCAACGTCAACGGTGGAGCAATCGCTCTGGGCCATCCCCTTGGGGCTACAGGCGCAATGCTGCTGGGTACCGCCCTGGACGAATTGGAGCGCAGCGGCGCCGGCACCGCGCTGGTCACCTTGTGCGTCGGTATCGGTATGGGCGCAGCGACGATCATCGAGCGCGTCTGAAGACCTCACTTTACGGAGCAGGGCATTTCCATGTTCGAAAGTATTCAGTATTGCCTGGATGACGCGGGTATCGCCGTGGTCACCCTGGATGTTCCCGGCCAATTGGCCAATACCATCACGACTCAACTGCGCGACGAACTGGCTGAAGTGGTCAACCGGGTAACCGGTGATGCGGGCGTGCGCGGTGTGATCATCACCTCGGCGAAAAAAGATTTCGTTGCCGGCGGTGATCTCAAGCAGATTGTTCGCGACCTGGCGCGCGATATCTCCACAGAGGAAGCTTTTGCGATGGCCACGGCATTTAGTCCGTTGCTGCGAAAGTTGGAGACCTGCGGTAAACCTTTTGTAGCTGCGATCAACGGTTCGGCGCTGGGGGGCGGGCTGGAAATTGCGCTGGCCTGCCAGCACCGTGTCGTCGTGGATAATCCGAAAATCCTGCTGGGTTTGCCCGAGGCAACACTCGGCCTGATGCCAGGTGCCGGCGGTAGCCAGCGCCTCCCTCGGCTGATTGGTGTTGCACAAGCTCTGCCACTGATGCTCAAGGGCACCCTGATGGGCCCGCAGGCGGCGTTCGACAAGGGAATCGTGCACCAAGTTGTCGCAGCCGATCAGCTGTTGGCAACGGCCAAGGCCTGGGTTCTGGAGCACGGCGATGCTCAGCAACCTTGGGATAAGAAAGGTTATCAAGTGCCCGGGGGCGCCGGTTTCGCCGATGTCGAATTGGGCAATCTCTATAACCTCAACGCGACTCAAATCGCTCGTGATACCGGCCGCAACCTGCCGGCACCGATTGCCTTGCTCAGCGCGGTGGCGCGTGGCACCGCGGTGCCCATCGATGCGGGTTTGCACATTGAGGCTTGTGAGTTCGCCAAATTGGTCATGGACCCTACGGCGTGCAACATGGTCCGCACGCTGTTCGTCAACAAAGGTGAGCTGGAGAAGCTCAGTCGCCGGCCCAAAGATATCCCTCCGGCCAGCCTGCGCAAAATTGGTGTGATTGGTGCTGGGCTGATGGGAGCAGGTATCGCCCACAGCTCTTCGATTGCCGGACTTGAAGTGGTGTTGCTCGACGCCAGCGCCGAACAGGCTGCCAACGGCAAGCAGCGTTTGGCCGATGAGTTCGCCAAACGGATCGCTAAAGCCCGAATGCAGCAAGCGACTGCCGATGCGATTTTGCAACGCATACAGACCACCGGTGACTACGCCGCGCTGGGCGATTGCGACTTGGTGGTCGAAGCGGTCTTCGAAGACGTCAAGGTAAAGGCCGAGGTATTCGCCAAAGCCCAACAGCACTTACGCCCCGGAACGATCCTGGCATCCAATACCTCGACGCTCCCGATCAGCGGAATGGCCCGTGATCTTAAGGCGCCGACCGGGTTTATCGGGTTGCACTTCTTCTCCCCGGTGGACCGCATGCCGCTGGTCGAAGTTGTGGTCGGTGAGCAAACCAGCGAACAAACCCTGGCGCATGCTCTGGATTACATCCGCTTGCTGCGTAAAACGCCCATTGTGGTCAAGGATTCACGAGGCTTCTTCACTTCGCGCGTTATCGCCGCTTACTTGCAAGACGTATTGGCGATGGTAGCCGCAGGGGTGAAGCCGGCATTGATCGACAACGCGGCGAAACTGGCCGGTTTTCCCATCGGGCCGCTGTGCTTGATGGACGATATTGGCCTGGAGAACGGCTACAAGGCGGCCAAGGCAGAACGCAGTGCCCTGGGCGAGCAGTGGAAACCGTCACCAGGTTTCGCCGTACAGCAACGTTTTTGTGACGAGCTGGGTCGAATCGGCCGCCGTGTCGGCAAGGGGTTCTACGACTACCCGGACGCAAAGCGTGAGCTGTGGGCCGGGCTGGCTGACGTTTATGCCCCGCTGGCCGAACAACCATCTGTGGAGCAAATCAAGCAACGCATGCTGTATTCGCAAGCATTGGAGGCAGCCCGGTGCATGGAGGAGGGCGTGATCACTGATCCTGCCGAAGGCGATGTGGGCTCTATCCTGGGAATTGGTTTCCCAAGCTGGACTGGCGGCGTTTTCAGTTTGATCGATACGGTCGGTGCCGAGGTGTTTGTCGAGCGCTGTGAGAATCTGGCCGAAATTGCAGGGGAGCACTTCAAGCCATCGGCCTGGTTACGTGAACGTGCCACACGTGGCGAGCGCTTCTACCCACGTGACAGTGGAGCCTGAATATGAATTTCGATTTTTCTGCCGATCAAGAGCAACTGCGCGACCAAGCCCGGCGCGTATTTGCCAATAGCCTGGCCAGTGCCCGATCACTGCTGGAATCTACATCCACCCACGATCAGACATTGTGGCGTTCGATTGTAGAGCTAGGCTGGCCGGCCGCAGGCATAGCCGAGGAAGATGGCGGTCTAGGCTTGTCTGCATTGGAGTGGTGTGTACTGGCCGAGGAGGCCGGACGCACCTTGGCGCCGATTCCTTTTGCCAGCTCCGTTCAGCATGCCAGCATGGCTTTGCAGCAAGCTCCCGGGTGCGAAGACAGTAAATCCTTGCTGGGTGCGTTGGCAGTTGGTGAATTGATCGCCACTGTGGCGTTCAACGAGCGTGGCCAGCGCAGTTGGGTGGAATTGCCGACAGCGCGAGTCGCTGCAGGGCGACTAACGGGTATCAAGGTCATGGTTGCCGATGCACATTTGGCTGATGTGTTCATTATCTCGGCACTCGACGAACAGAATCGACCTGGCTGGTGGCAAGTGCACGCACGTGCTGACGGGGTCAGCCTGGTAGCTGTCGAGTCGATCGACCGCATCCGCCGGCATGCCGATGTTCATTTTGCCAATGCATTGGCAACGCCACTGGCGGCAGGGCAAGACTGGCAAGCACTGAGCGAGCGTGCGCTGGACGCCAGTGCTGTGCTGACGGCATTCGAGCAATTGGGCGCGGCGGAAGCGTCCTTGGCGATGACGCTTGAGTATGTCAAAACCCGCAAGGCCTTCAATCGCCCGATCGGAGGCTACCAGGCGGTCAAGCACACGCTCGCCGATGTGTACGTAAAAAACCAACTGGCTCGCAGCCATTGCTACTACGGTGCCTGGGCTCTGACCCAAGCCCCCGATCAATTGCCTCGTGCCGCTGCTGGGGCGCGATTGGCCGCCAGTGATGCCCTCAACGTAGCCGCCGAGGCAGCAGTCGAATTATTCGGTGGCATTGGTTTTACCTGGGAAAGCGACACCCAACTGTTCTACCGGCGCGCCCGATTGCTGGCCACTCAACTGGGCGGGCGAGCACTGTGGGCACAGCGATTGGTGGCGGCATTGGCCCGCGAACAGTTAGAGGAGACGCACTGATGGATTTCCTGGATACCCCCGAACAAGCGCTTTACCGTACCCGTGTCCGGCAGTGGCTAATCGAGCATGCGCCGGCCTGTGAGGTCAAAGCCGAGGAAGATCTGTCGGAAGATCGCTTCATGGAGCGTGCCCGTGCTTGGCAGGCACACAAGTACGATGCCGGTTTTGTCGGCATCATGTGGCCCAAGGAAGTCGGCGGACAGGGTGCTTCCCCCATCGAACATGTCATCTTCCACCAGGAGGAAGAAGCCTGGAGTGTGCCCAATGTCCCCTTCGCCGTGGGCATTGGCATGTGCCTGCCGACCTTGTTCACCCACGGCTCTGCCGATGTGGTCGAACGCTTCATGGTCCCAGGGATGCGCGGTGAGGAAATTTGGTGCCAGTTGTTCTCGGAGCCTGCAGCCGGTTCGGACCTGGCAGGATTGCGCACCCGGGCCGTACGTGATGGTGACCAGTGGGTGCTCAATGGGCAGAAAGTCTGGACATCCTATGCCCACGAGGCGGACTACGGCATCGTACTGGTGCGTACCGATCCCAGCCAACCCAAGCACAAGGGCCTGACCATGTTCTATGTGGACATGCGCGCCCCAGGCGTCGAGGTACGGCAGATTCGCACGCTACTCGGTGATGCCGAGTTCAACGAGGTGTTTTTCACCGATGTACGCATTCCTGACAGCCAGCGACTGGGTGCAGTAGGCGACGGCTGGAAGGTCTCCTTGAGTACCCTGATGTTCGAACGCTTGGCTGTCGGCGGCAAGCCGGCCGGGGCACCCGATGCCCGTGACTTGCTGGCCCAGGGGTTGGTTGATGTTGGCCAGGCTGAAGCGTTGGCAAAGTTTTATGTGGCCGACGAAGGTATCGCCCTGACACGCCTGCGTTCGATGACTGCGGTATCGCGCGGCGGGGTGCCAGGGCCGGAAGCCTCCATCAATAAACTGGTGATGGCCAAGACGTTGCAGGACATGAGCGGTTATGCACTGGAACAGCTTGGTGTCGACGGATTGCGTGAGTTCGACGACCCTCGGGCACGCAGTTACAACTATTGGTACTTGTGGTCAGCAGGCCTGCGTATTGCCGGTGGTACCGACGAAATTCTGCGCAATATCATTGCCGAGCGCGTGCTTGGCTTACCTGCCGAGCTGCGCAACGATCGCGACACACCCTTCAACCAGTTGAATTGAATGGCTTGAGGTTAGGTGGGGTGGAGATGGAGTTGAAGAAGGACACCTGAAAGACCCATTTAAAATATTAATCATCAATATGATTTGAGCGGCTTGCGGGAGCCGTATCGGCTACAGCATAATCAGCATAATGATTAATACTAAAAACAAGAGGGAGATCCAGATGTCCGGCCATTTCATTTTTAGCGCCGATTCACATGTGCTTGAGCCCCACGACCTGTTTGTTCAAGGCCTGCCCCCCTCTTTGCGGCGCCACGCGATCCGCGCTGAAAAGCAGGGCGATACGCTGGTCACGCGAACTGATGAGCAAGTCATTTTCAAGATGCGCTTGAATGTCGCTGACATTGGGGGCAGCAAGCGCGTCGGCCTTCACAATCTCGACGGGCGTTTGGAGGACATGGAAAAAGACGGTGTCGATGCGGAGATCTGCTTCCCAAGTCTCGGGTTGTGGACTTATGCACTGGAAGATATCGAGGCCGAGCTTGCGACGTGTCAACTGTATAACGACTGGAATAACCAGTTTTTCCAAGGCCACCTAGACCGTTTTGTACGCTGCGCAATCCTGCCCGTTCGTGATTTGGCGAATGCCATCGCCGAGTTGAAGCGGATCGCGGCCAAAGGTATTACTGCCGCCATGCTGCCTTCGGTTACCAGCAGGGGCATCCCTCGCTATAACGATCCTGCCTGGGATCCTGTGTTCAGGACGGCAGGAGAGCTGGGGGTAGTTCTGGTAATGCACACCGGTACCGGCCTTGAAACCGTGATTCACGAGCGCGGCCCGGGCGCGGCAGTCGTCAACTATACCCGCCAGATGAGTGACGGCATCGAAGCTGTCACTTACCTGGTTGCCGGCGGGGTTCTGGATCGCAACCCCAAAACCCAAATAGCTGTGATCGAGTGTGGTGCCAGTTGGCTCGGAGCGTTGGCAGAGCGCATGGACGAAGTCTTTTTTGCCCATGCAGCATTTGTTCAACCCAAACTTTCGACCAAACCCAGCGACATTATTCGCCGCCAGGTGAAGGCATCCTTTCAGCACGATCGCGCCTGTATCGCTGCCCGGGCAGTGACCGGTACGGGGGCGCTGATGTGGGCTTCGGACTATCCGCACGCCGAGGGCACATTCCCCAACTCACGAAAAATCATTGCTTCACTGTTCGAGGGTATCGATATCAGCGAACAGGAAAAGGCCGATATTCTCGGCGGGAATGCGGCCCGACTTTTCCGCCTTGCTCGACCGGAGTTTCTGTAACCCGGCGCCCGACCACTGATAGCCACGACAATAATAAGGTAACGCTATGACACGACTGGACGACGACAGGTTTTTCGACCCCGACATTGAAACGATGTCTCGGGCTGATATCGAGAGGCTGCAGGAGGCACGGATTCTTAAGTTGATCCCGTATGTCTACAGCCGTTCGGCATTGATTCGTGAGGTTTGGGATGAGGCAGGCATCAAGCCTGAAGACATCAAAAGCCTTGCAGACTTCAAGGCCAAGGTGCCGTTCATCGACAAGGACCGTATCCGTCAGTTTCGCGATGAACATGGCGATCCATATGGCGGCCTGGTCTGTGTCGGTCCACCCCATTTGCGAGGCGTCGGTTTCACGTCCGGAACGACCGGCGATCCGACCCCGTTGCCGCGGTCGGAATACCACGTTGCGATCGCAGGGCTCAAGCGCGAGCTTTGGCACATTGGCGTTCGGACCAATGACTTCTTCACCTATGCACTGTTCACCTTCCGTGAAGGCCTGAACACTGACAAGTGGCTGGACAGTGGCTTTCGCCCAGTTTCGCTGCAGCACTTGCCCAGCGAGATGCCTCATTTGGTCAAGTTGTCCCGTGAATTGCGCCCTAAAGCCATGTTCATGCTCTCCACGCCACTGATTATCGCGCTGGAGAAATATGAGAAAGAAACCGGTGATGACCTCAAGGAGGCATTCAGCTCTTATCAGGGCGTTGTGTTCGGCGGCGAGCCGATGAGCCCGCATTTTCGTGCTGTGGTCGAAGGCTGGGGCCTCGAAATCTTCGAGTTGAGCTCCTTGGGTGATATCACCACGACTATGGACTGCCGCGCCCATGACGGCATGCATACCTGGGAAGACATAGCCCTTATCGAGCACCTGGACCCAAGCGGTGGTGCCGAGATGCCCGATGACTCTAGAGGCGAGCTGGTTGTCACCGCGCTCTTGGACGATGTTGGGCCGTTGATTCGTTACCGTACCGATGACTTGGTGCAGTTCACCCGCAAGGCATGTAGTTGTGGACGGACACACGGGCGGCTCAAACCCATTGGGCGAAAAGGTGATGAGATGCTGATTCAGGGGCGCTCGATTCTGCCGATTGACATTTTCCCCCTGATGGAGCAGTTCGCCGAAACTCGTACCGGCTTATTCCAGCTGGTCCGTCCGCAGCGCGAGGCCGATGTACTGACCTTGCGCGTGGGCTATGAAGAGACCGCACTGCAAGGCAGCCTCGAACAGTTGGAAGCGCGGGTTGCAGATGCGGTTTCTACCGCATTGCAGGTACCGGTGAAAGTTCTCCTTGCGACTAATCAGGCCTTGCTCAAGGACGGGCCACCAAACAAGATTCCGAGGGTGACCAAGCAATGAAGAGTCCAGCTCAGCCATCAATCGCGCTTTCCCCCATGGCCGTTGGCCGCTACTTCGATGCCCAGGGCGAACGCCAGGCCCTGATGTATTCATCTTTGGAAGTTGAGCGTTCCACACGTTCGATCCTCAGGGTGCTCAACACCTTCGATTTCCATATGGGCAGTAATCTGATGATTACCGCGCTGTTTGATCAGGGTGTACAGGCCTTGGGCATGGAGCGTGCGGTGATGCAGTTCAACATGGTGGCGGTTTCGGCCGACTCTTCATTGTTCGATGCTCGCAGGGTCGAGTCGATCATTCGCCGCTTCCACTTGGTCGGTGCTTACGGCATCACCGCCGCCACGCTGGATGGATTGGTAGGGCTTGGCCATGATCCGCTCCAACTGTTTGCCGGCATGGTGGTCTGGGCATGGCCTGATGCTTACGAGCGATTGGCTGGTCAACCAGGATTGAGGGTATTGCGTTGCCTGGAGTTAGGCCCGGCAGTGGCCATCGAATGCAGTGCCGGTGCGGGGGCTCATATCGACCGCTTCGAATGGGCAGTCGACGCGATCGACGGTGAAGTCGTACTCAGTAGCCGCCTGGACCGTTGCCAGCCATTCCATCACTACCACACCGGTTTACGCGGCCAGGTGCTGCACGGCGCTTGCAGTTGCGGCAGTGCAGACCCTCGGGTAGTTCCAGCATGACACGCTTCACCCCCGGCGCTGCCGGGGGTGATGGATGAGGACTCGTAAGATGCAACACGCCCAGACGGCTCAAGATAACTTCACCCTGATTCGCATGCACGGCGTAGCAGATGTTTTGCGTGAGCACCGGCGCTCGCGCCCAACCATGCAAGCAGTCGTGGATGGCGACGTACGCCTGACGTGGCCGGAACTTGATGCGCGGGTGAACCGTCTGGCCCATGCCCTCCAAGCTGCCGGCGTGACAGCCGGCGAGCGAATACTGTGGCTGGGCCAGAACGATTTCAGGGTACTCGAATGTTTATTGGCGGCAGCTAAGCTGGGTGCGATTTTTTGCCCCGCGAACTGGCGCCAAAGCGCGCACGAACTGGTCTTTGTCATTGAAGACTTCAAACCCGTTGTAGTGCTCTGGCAGCAGCTGGAGGTTGGGGAGGCGGTGGCCCATGCGCGTGAGTTAAGTCAGCACCCTGCGTTATGGGTTCAAGCCGACGATGAGACGGGCTACGAGCAGTGGATCGCTGGACAGCCGGATATCGATATCGATATCCGGGTAGATGCGGACACCCCGTTACTGGCGATCTATACTGCGGCCTTTGGAGGCCACCCTAATGCGGCGCTGCTGACGCAAGGCACCATCCTTTATCAAGGCCTGATGCTGGCTTATACCGAGAGCATCAGTGAAAGCGCCGTTTTCCTCAACTCAGGTCCGCTGTTTCATCTGGGCACCCTGACGTCGACCCTGGCGACTTATCAGTTCGGGGGCAAGAACGTATTCATCGCTCGTGTGGACGCTGAGCGCATGCTGCAACTGATTGAACAGGAACGGGTCACCCACGCCTTCGTTGCGCAGCCGACCCTGGAACAGATTCGCCAAATCAATGCTGATGGCCGCTTCGACGTCTCAAGCCTGTGGTCTTCACCACTGGCTCCGGAGTGGACCAACCCTATGGTGATGCCGCAAAGTGCGCCGCTCAACCGGGCCCCTCGGCTCTATGGCCAAACCGAATTAATGGGTTTTACGGTAATGGGCTGGCTGGGTGGCGAAGGTGCCGGACGCCCCTCGCCATTGGTTCAGGTACGCATCCTGGACGATGGTGGTCAGGAAGTACCCGAGGGCACAGTCGGGGAAATCAGCGTACGTGGTGCGCAAGTCATGGCGGGCTACTTCGATCGGGATGAGGAGAATCAGCAGCGCACTGCGCATGGCTGGTACCGTACGCGTGACCTTGGCAAGCGCTTGCCAGACGGTGCCATTGCCTTCGTGGGACCTAAGACCACGATGATCAAGTCTGGTGTAGAGAATATCTACCCCGCCGAGATCGAAAGTTGCCTGCGAATGCTGCCGCAAGTCCTGGATGCCTGCGTTATAGGTGTGCCAGATCCCGTCTGGTCCCAAAACGTCAAGGCCCTGGTGGTTTTGCGCGCAGGTCAGCATCTAGATGCCCAGGCGCTGATCGAACATTGCAGGGTACGCATGGCTTCGTACAAAAAACCGAAGGTAGTCGAGTTCGTGAACAGCCTTCCACGTGGCCGTGACGGTCAGTTAGACCGTGATGCCGCCAACGAGCTGCATGGCGGTGGGGGTTATCCCTCCACCGCCTAACCCGAGGACATTTGCGCTGTACAACGGCCCGACCGGTATTGACCGGCCGGGCTGTCTGCATTCTTTGCACGGCATCCACTCAAGACATCGGTAAATGTCTTATTCAGCGTTGACGCATAATCATCAATAGGATTAAGATCATTAACAGGATAGGGCCGGGAATCGAGTCTTTCCCCCCTCATCTTGCGGTACCTCCGTTGAATAAGCGTCACCTACAAAAAATCCAAAAGGGTGGGGAGGTTTCAATGAATGCAAGCCTGCTGTTAACCGTGAACAGCACATCTCGAGTGCGTTCCACTCCGCGGATCCCCGTCTTGATATCACCTCTGGTCCTGCCTGCAGACGTGCAGTCAGTTGCCTCGCGTTCGTTCGCTCGCGCTTGAACCTACCTTTCGAAGAGCCAAGGAGAACATCATGTCGTACTCGATTCACGCATTGGCCGCAGCTATTGCCTTGAGTGTCGCCGTTACTGCCCACGCCCAACCGAGCCAGCAGGAAATCGATCAACTGGGTAAAAGCCTGACCCCGTGGGGTGCGGAAGTTGCTGGTAACAAGGATGGCAGCATTCCAGCATACACCGGGGGCATCAAAGCGCCACCAGCCGCTTATAAACCAGGTGATACACGCCCCGCTGATCCTTATGCGGACGAAAAGGCAATTTTCACTATTACCAACGCCAACTTGGATCAGTACCGGGACAAGTTGACCCCTGGCACGCTAGAGTTGTTCAAGCGCTTCAACGACTTCAAAATCGAAGTCTATCCAACGCATCGCAGCTATCCGGAAATGGCCAAGGACCGCATCGCCGGCACCTTGAAAAACGTCAACAATCCGGAATGCAAGACCGAGGGCGGCGGTGTCGGTTTGCGCGGCTGCTGGTTTGGGACACCGTTCCCGATTCCGAAAAGTGGGTATGAGGCGATGTGGAATGCCTTGACCCGTGACCAGACAGAATACGAACTGCGGATGGAGAGTTGGTTGGTCGATACGGCCGGAAACCGGACAATGACCAACGAGTCCTACCAAAACTCTGACTATCCATATTGGGATTCCAAGGCAACTCCTTACGAGGGCAGTGCCGATAATTACTATCGCATGCTCAACCGAACAGTAGCGCCATCGCGCGACGCCGGGCAGAAGGCATTGATCTGGTATCCCGCGCGTTTCGACCAACAGGATCAGCGCACCTGGTCCTACACAACCGGCCAGCGTCGTACACGCTTGGCACCCGAATTTTCCTATGACACACCGAGTGCATCATTGTCAGGCGCACTCAACTATGACGAGTTGAACTTGTTCTCCGGGCGTATGGATCGCTTCGACTTCAAATTGGTAGGCAAGAAAGAAGTTATCGTGCCTTACAACCAGTTCAAGTTTCTTTCCATGACGCCGGAACAGTTGCTGGACAAGAGTTTCGTCAATCCACAAGGCGTGCGCTGGGAATTGCATCGGGTTTGGGAAGTTCAAGCAACCCGCAAGGAGGGCAAGCGTCACATCGCAGCCCAGCGTAACTTCTATATTGATGAGGACTCCTGGGCCTTGGTGGCTGCTGAGGCCAAGGATGATGCCGGCAAGATTTTCCGTGTCGGCTACAACTTCAGCTTTCCACAGTATGTACGCAACGAATCGGGGGCGGCAGGCACCATGAGCTTCTGCACCCTTACCTACGACCTGAGCAAAGGTCAGTACATCGTCAGCAGTTATATCAACCCCAAAAATGGCTACATAAAACAAGTACCGCGCAGCCCGGACTACACGTTCCGTTCCGAATCCATGGCGGGGACAGGAGTGCGCTGACTCCTGCATAAAAGTTGTAATTCAGGCCGGGTGTCGGGTGCAGAGGTTTGCCCGATATCCGGCTTTTTTGTGCACATAACCGAGATAGCTTCACGCTGGTTGATGGATATCGAAATGCTGATCAACTTTCGCACATGACCGACTATCCGAAGTACGACCTGCTTACCTCGGACGTCTAGAATTCATAAGGGGGATCACTTCAATGTGTCCTTACGAATCTAGAGGTCTACGATGAAAATCGTTTTTTCGCTAGCGCTGGTAGTAGCCGTCGGATCTATGGTCGGATGCGCAACTTCACCGCAGCAGATCACCTCCGTTTCCCTGAACGCGACTACGAGTAATCCCGGCCGTATCGCTGAAGCCACTCTGACCCCGATGGGTAGTCAAACGGACCTTTGGTTGTTTGTGAGTGGTGTGCCCATTCAAACGTCCTATCCTGCGCGCTTGTACACTTATGTGTATTCGGGAAGCTGTGGCAGCCTTGGGGCTAAACCTGTCTACGACCTGAACCAAACAGTAAACACACAGTACTACTCGCCTGGCCCGGGCATCCATCTTCGCAAGAGCGTACCGGTGGTATATGACACGCTGCACGCTGGAGGCTATGCATTGGTTGTACGGGGAGGCCCAGCCGATGGGGGGCACGAACTTTTCTGCGGCAAGCTGGGCTGAGATAGTTGCCTGGTGACAGAGCGCTCATCGCTTGCTCCCAGCGAGCAAGCGATCGGCCAATAGATACCAAGATATCCCTGTAATTAGTCAGTATTTACCGGGCTCCAAACCAGCGGCAATGAGGTGATTGTGGCGACCGCGCGCGCCGCGAACTTCACTTCGGTGCCAGGCTTGATTTCAAAGTCAGGAATACGCTTGAACCATTCCTCGATGAACAGGCGCAGTTCGATGCGTGCCAGTATCGAGCCCATGCAGCGGTGTACACCGCCGCCGAAGGTAGCGTGTATCGGCTTGTCGCGGTTGAAATTGACGGTCAGCGGATCTTCGAAGCGGCGTTCGTCCAGTCCGTCGAGGGCGGTGGGGACGACAACCATATCGCCGGCCTTTAGGTCGATGCCGTGGTATTCGACATCCTGGGTCACCTCGCGGGCCAGGTTGGCGATAGGGTAGCGGCGCAGCAACTCTTCCACAGCGTTGTTGATCAGGCTTGGGTCCTCTATTAACTGGCGACGATGCGCTGGGTTGAGGGCAAAGAAGCGGGCGAAGAAGCCCATCATTGAGGCCACGGTGTCCAGGCCTGCGAGCAACAACAGTGTGAGCATGCCGGTCAGGTCGTAGTCGTTCAGCAATTCACCGTCCACCTTGGCGGTAGCGATCGAGCTAAGCAGATCATTACCCGGATTGGCGCGGCGCTCTAAGACTTTTTGCATGCCATACCCAGCAATCTTGATCAGCGCTTCGCCACGTAACCGCTCGTCCTCCTCGCGCACTACGATCTCGGCCAGGTCAGTGAGGAGGCCGCGATCCTGTTCAGGCAAATCGACAATGTTCATGAAGATGGCGACGGGCAAGTGCTGGGCGAACTCACTGACGAACTCGCATTCGCCCCGGGGCTTTAACGCCTCGATAAGTTGGATGGCCAGCACGCGGGCACTTTCCGTCAGGCTGGCCACGGCTTTCGGCGAAAGGGCGGCGGCCAGCAGACTGCGGTACTTAAGGTGCTGCGGCGGATCAACCTGCAGCGGTTTGAGTAGTGGTCGCTCAATCGTCGGCTTCGGTACGACAATCTGCCGGGAAGAAAAGTGTTGGTGATCATTGAGCACTTCGTTGATGTGTTCGGAGCGGGTTACCACCCAATGACCGCCATTGTGTGGCGTCCAGAAAATCTCCGGGGCCTTGCCATGCAGCAATTGCTGCATGCCAGCTTGGTATTCAGCGCCGTCGATCGCGAAGTCGTAGATGTTGAAGTCGAACACACGGTCTGCGGGTACATGGGCGGGGATGGTCACGGTGGTGTCCCTCTTGTTGTTTGGCTGGCGTATCAGGACAGCTCGATGCCTGCGGGGCGACCGAGCAGGTCATAGATCAGGCGGATGAAGAGTCTCCCGGGACTACTGAAGCGATCCTGTGTGGTTTTGCGTTCGAACTGCAGGCCATGGGTGAAGGTGTGGACGACGAAGGTAATGTAGTCCGGGTCGGCGCTTGCCTCGCAGCCGGTGGCGCGGCACAGGCTACCAATCATCTCCAGCAACTGTTGCATGGTCTCGCCATTGACGGCTTCAAAGCGTTCGCCGAACTCCGGGGAACGTTCGGCCTCCAGGCGCAGTTCGACGGCGAGCAACCACCATTGGCGCTGACTGGCGTCTAGGTCGAATTGTTGTTCCAGGCGTTGCAACAGTGTGACGGGGTCCAGGGACTCGTCGATCAGCGTGCGCCACTGGGTGATGGCCAGGGAGTTGTTTTCTCTCATCAGTTCCAGGGCCAGGTCGTTTTTGCTGGAGTAGTTGGAGTAGAACGCGCCCCGTGAGTAGCCGGCGGCCTCGGTGATGCGATCGATGGAAGCGCCGGCGATACCGTACTGGGCAAACTCGCTGCGCGCCGCGGCGCGCAGACATTGCCGCGTGATGTCCTGGCTTTCCTGTCGGGTGATTCTGGCCAAGGCACTCTCCTTTTGGTTGTTGCGAATTTGAAATACATCACGCATCTGAATCTTTATCGTATTTATGATCCGGGCGCTCGTCAACAAAACATCCATATGATTTATATTTATTCGCAGATGCTCGGCGATTACAGATGCAGTTTGTATTTCAAATTTAATCGTGCGTATCATCTATATAGATGTGGCGTAGCGAGCCCGACTGTCCGTCATGCTCGACGCGTTAACGAGTGACAACAACAAGATGGAGAGCAAACACATGAGTTTCGACAACAAGGTTGCGATCGTTACCGGTGGCGCCCAAGGCATGGGGCGCGAGTATGTTCGTTTGTTGGTGGAGCAGGGCGCCTGCGTGGTGATCGCCGATATCAACCAGGATCAGGCTCAGAGGGCTGCTGCTGAGCTGGGTTTCAAAGAGCAGTTGCTGGCGGTCCGCACCGACGTGGGCGACCTGGCTTCTTGCGAGGCCTGTGTGAGGGCCGCCGAAGAGCGCTTTGGCGGCGTCGATTACCTGGTCAACAATGCCGGCTTGCTATCGGCGGCTGCCTTCACGTCGCTGATCGATATTCCAGTGGAAAAGTACCGGCAGATCACCGAGGTGATGCTCAACGGCCAGCTGTGGATGGCTCGTGCCGCGGTGCCTGCGATGCGTAGGCGTGGTGGCGGTGCGATCGTCAATGTGTCTTCGATCGGCGCCTATCAGGCCACCGGCGTGTATTCGCTAACCAAGTTGGGGGTCAACGGACTCACCATCAATCTGGCGCGCGAGTTGGCCAAGGATAATATCCGCGTCAATGCTGTCGCTCCGGGTACGGTTGCCACTGAGGGTATGCAGCCGCTGATGAGCGTGGAGCAGATGGCCCAGTGGGGACAGATGCTTGGTCGTCCTACCGAACGTGTGGCTACGCCGGACCTGATCGCCCAGGTGGGCCTGTTCCTGCTGTCGGATGCGGCGAGCTACGTGCGCGGGCAGATCATCGCGGTCGATGACGGCCAGCAAATTCGCGTCTGACCCAGCCAAGGAGATCAGCAAGATGAGTCAAGACCGTACCCCGCCTGCCAGCAGCCTGCTGATTGGCGAGCATGAATTGAGCAGTGCCAGTGGCGGCGTGTTTGCCCATATCAACCCGGCTACTGGTGAACACCAGGCCAACATTCCTCTGGCTGGACCTGCCGAAGTCAATCAGGCCGTGGCCTGTGCCAGCCAGGCTTTCGAGGTCTGGCGGCGCCTGCCCGGAGCGCAGCGCGCGTTACTATTGAACCGTTTTGCCGACCTTATCGACACACATACCGACGAGTTCATCCGCCTGGCCGCGATCGAAGGTGGCACGCCGATCACAGTCGGAGCTGGTGGTCCGCGTCTGGGGGCGGAATGGACGCGCTACTACGCCGGTTGGGCCGACAAGATCGATGGTCAGGTGGTATCCATGCCGCCAGCCGAGGAACTGATCTACACCCGGCCTGAGCCTTATGGGGTGATCGGCATCATCATCACCTGGAACGGCCCGCTGATCTCCCTCGGCATGAAGGTGGCACCGGCCCTGGCCGCTGGCAACACCGTAGTGATCAAGCCAGCTGAGCAAACACCCTTTGTCGCCCAATTGTTCGCCAGGTTGGCGCTGCAGGCAGGGATTCCACCGGGGGTGATCAACGTACTGCCGGGCTCCACGGAGGCGGCGCAAGCCTTGATCGGTCATCCGCACGTGCAAAAGGTGACCTTTACAGGCGGCCCGGCGACGGCACGCAAGATCCTTCACCAGTGTGCCGATCTGCTCAAGCCCGCTGTGCTGGAGCTGGGTGGCAAGTCCGCCAATATTGTTTTCGAGGATGCGGACGTTGCGGCTGTGGCACAGATGGCAGCATTCTGGAGCGTTGGCCTGCTCAGTGGTCAGGGTTGCGAGCTGCCGACCCGGTTGCTGGTGCAGGACAGCATCTATGATGCCATGGTTGAGGCCGTCAGGATGGTAGCCGGGCACCTGCCGCTGGGTGATCCCTTCGACCCGAACACCATTGTCGGTCCAGTAATCAACGAGGATGCCTGCACGCGCATCCTCGGCATGGTGGAGCGGGCTAAGCGCAGTGGTGCTGGGCGCCTGGTGCTGGGTGGTGAGCGACTTGGTGGCGAGTACGCCAACGGCTACTACCTGCGGCCTACGGTGTTCGCCGACGTCGATCCAGCCAGTGAGATCTCGCAGCAGGAAGTGTTCGGCCCGGTGCTGGTGATCCAGCGCTTCCAAACGGAAGAGCAAGCCATCGCCCTGGCCAACTCCACCGGCTATGGCTTGGGCGGCTATATCCAGACCCACGACCTGGGCCGTGCCAACCGCCTGGCTGCGGCGCTGAAGACCGGCTATGTGCACATCAACGGTACGCGCAATATTCCGGCCTGCGCGCCTTTCGGCGGGATAGGCCTGTCCGGCTACGGCAAGGAAGGCGGACGTCCCGGATTGGACGAGTTCATCCGTTTGAAAACGGTGAGCATGCCGGCGTGAAAAAGGGCCCTCGACGCAGAGGGCCCATGTAATCGTGGCTGAAAGGAACCTGAATTTGAAACCACTGCATTTCGCCTGGGCTTGCTCTACCGTGCCGATGAGCTAGCGCGCCTGCCGCGGACAACACGGCTGCCGCCATGAGCGACTTACATTGACTCGTTAGCTGCGACGCTGTGGCCGCATCGCAGCGTTCGTGTTGGCGAAAGTGGCGTAATAACCAACTCAACTCAGAACTGACGTTCCGGTATCCGCACTATCAGTCCGTCCAGGGCATTACTCATGAACACCTGACACGCTAGTCGGCTGTTCTCCCGCACGTCCAGGGCGCCGTCGAGAATTTCAAGCTCCTCATCAGTGGCTGCTGGTACGCATGCCATCCAGCCAGGGTCGACATAAGTGTGGCAAGTTGCACAACTGCAGCTACCGCCACAGTCGCCCAGTATCCCCGGGATCAGATTGGCAACCGCTATTTCCATCAGATTGGTGCCTTCGTTGGCCTGCACGGTATGTGCGGTTCCGTTGGCTTCGATGTATGTGAGGTTTGGCATCGGTTTGTGTCCGTTGTTGTTATAGAGGGGTGTGGCCGGTGATTTCCTGACGAAACAGTGCCAACAATTGGTGGACTTCCATAAGTCGTGCCTCAAGCCTGGCCAGGCGCGACTCGACACCTTCAGCCCCTTCACAAGATGGCAGCAGAGCAGCAGTGGGAGGTATCAGCACAGGTAACACGAAAGTATCCAAATGATGGCGCAGGCGCTCTGCAGTCCAGTCATCGCTGGCCTTGATCTGCAGAAGCTGGCGAACCAGCCACTCGATCATTTCATCAACGTCGAGCTCAGCACGCAGTTCTCCGCGGGCTTTGGCGGCGCCGATAACCGGCAGCAGGATGCGACTGATCTTGGCGCGAAATACCGAACTGAAAAGTTCAAGGCCACTGCGCGATACACCGCTATTGAGCAGGCCCCTGAGCAGCGCATTGCGGGGCACTTCCAAGACCGACCAACAGACGAATTGGGCGATCCGCTCCGGTAGCGAGTCGGCCCCGGTCAGAATCTGTTGGGCCTTGGCTTCCATTGGGCGTGACTGGGCATCGAGTACGGCAGCAAACAAACCTTCCTTGCTGCCATAACGGCGATACAGGGTAGCGCGGGAAAGCCCGGTAGCGCGGGCGATATCATCCATAGACACTTTGTCCAGCCCCATCCGGACAACACAGTCGGTGGCAACGGTGATGAATTGCGGCGTCAATTTCAGGCCGCGCGCGTCGCTACCTGTGCCAGAGAGTGAAGTGTTGTTTGGCAGGGGCCGGAGCATAAGGATCAATTCGCCTGGTAGATGTCGTAGACGAGGGTATCGTTCTCGCCCTTGACGCCGCGCCCAACGGCCTGGACTTTATTCAGCCAGGCGTAGCGGCTATCGCCGGTTTCGAAGGTCGGTGTGATCATGAGTGGGGAAGTGCCATCAGCGCCGACGCTTGCGCGGCCGGTATAACTGACATGGATCAACGCACCGTCATGGGTCTCCAGAGTGCAGCGCACATCGACGTGCAAGGTACCGTCAGGACTTACCAGAGCCCAGTCGGCCGCGGCAACTGGCTTGAGGGTGGCGTTCAGGCGTTCGCCTTCCCACTGCGCCGATAACACATCGACAATGGCGCGTGTACCGCGGGGTGTGTTGGGAAGGTAGTTTGGCGTACCCAGTTTGAGTGTGGCAGTGGCGAGGTGCGTAAGGGTAATGCTCATTTTAATTGTCCTTATCAGTGGGATGAGTGCGGTTGGGCAGTGGCGCCAGTGAAGGGGCAGGTTTGTGGACGTGAGGCATTGGAGGCATAGAAGCTCAGGCTGTTATCGGCGTTTGCCGATTTACCTGGGCTGAAACGCACCGGCATTTTGTTGATGCCGTTGGTGAAGTTCGAGCGCAGGCGCTGCACTTCGCCATCCAGCTGGATATCCGGTAGGCGTGTGATGAGCTCCTTGAACATGGCTACCAGCTCGGAGCGCGCCAGCATGGCACCGAGGCAGCGATGGATACCGGTCTTGTGACCGAAAGCCAGGTGCTCGCGAGCATTGGCACGACGGACATCGAATTTGTCCGGATCGCTGAAGACGGTTTCATCCCGATTGCCCGAGCAATACCACATCACTACCTTGTCGCCGGCCTTGATGGTATGGCCGTCGAGTATGTAATCAGCCTTCGCCTTACGTGCAAAGCACAGCGCTGGTGTAGTAACGCGCAGCATTTCTTCGATGGCGTTGGGCAGCAACGAGAGGTCCTCCCGCAGGGCCTGCATCGCGTCGGGATTCTCGATCAATTGCAATGTGCCATGCAGGATTTGGGTGCGCGTGGTCTCGTTACCGGCAGTGGCGAGAATCAGGAAGAAGCAACCCAGATCGAACTCGGACAGCATCTCGCCGTCCTGCTGGGCGTTGGCCACAAGGCTGAACACGTCTTCAGTAGGTTGGGCGCGACGCTTGGCGGCAAGTTGCATGGCGTAGGCGAACATTTCCTGTTGCGCCTTGTGCATGCCACCTGCGCTAGAGATGCGTGGATCTTCGCCGCCGAACATGGCATTGGCCCAGTCGAACAGACTCTGTCGATCCTCGGCGGGCACACCGAGCAGGTCGGCGACTACTTCAATAGGCATATGAGCGGCCAGGTCATGGAAGTCACACCTACCTTGCTCGATCACCGCATCGATGGACTCCACCGCCAACTGGCGGATGCGGTCCTCGATTTTCGAGATGGCCTTGGGGGTGAAGCCGCTCATGATCAGCTTGCGCAAGGTGGAGTGTCGAGGCGGGTCGGAAAGGATGATCATCTTTCCAACGGTTGCGGCCAACACCTCTTCAGGAACATCCAAAGGCGATACCCCCGTCTCGGAACTGAATACTTCGACGTTGTTCTCCACTTCCTGGATGTCTCTATAACGGGTTACCGACCAGAACCCACTGCCATCCGCACGGGTCTGCCAGCTTACCGGGTGTTCTTTTCGCAAGAAGGCAAAGTACTCATAAGGAACACCACCTTCAAATACGCCAGAGTCGGACAGGTCAACATCACCAAGCTTCATGAATTACACCTCTTCTTGTTGTGGGTGAGACAAATCAGCGGTTGTGTTCCAGCAATTGAGTCGCTGCCATTGATTTGTATCTTATAGATGATTAATGTGATTGCAACAAGGTCAACAAAAAAAGGTGCGCAACGATGTCCAAGTCAATCAAGCTCTGCGACGTTCTGATCGTCGGTGGCGGCCAGGCCGCTGCACAAACAGCGTTTGCCCTTCGACAGCAGGGCTTCGCAGGTAGCGTTGTGTTAGTCAGCGATGAACCGGTATTGCCCTATCAGCGCCCGCCGTTATCCAAGCAGTTCCTGCGCGGCGAGGTTTCCCTGGAGTCCCTCCAACTGTGGCCCGCTGCAGCGTATGAACAAGGCCGGATTGAGTGCATGCTGGGGACTACGGTCGTTCGGCTATTGCCCGATCTGCACCAGGTAGAGCTTCAAGGCGGGCAGCGACTTGGCTATGGCAAGCTGGTACTGGCCACGGGTGGCAGGGCGCGGCGCCTGACGTTGCCGGGGGCGGAGCTTGCAGGTGTTGAGGTGTTGCGTACTCAGCAGGATGTGCTTGCAATTCGAGACGGCTGGCAGGCGGAGCAACGACTTGTCATCGTCGGAGGCGGCTATGTAGGGCTGGAAGTGGCGGCAGTAGCCAGAGGGTGTGGCCACATTGTTACCGTGCTGGAGCAGGCCGAACGGGTACTGGCCAGGGTCACGGCGCCTCAGCTGTCACAGTTCTACGAGAAGCTTCATCGCGGTCACGGGGTGGAAGTGCTCACCAACGCCGCGGTGGTCGGATTCCAGGCCGATGCGTTAGGCAAGAACGTTGCCGCAGTGGTGCTGACTGATGGCCGGGTCATCCCTGCCGATCGAGTGATTGTGGGCGTTGGGTTGATTCCCAATACTGAATTGGCTGAGCAGGCAGGTCTGGCGCTGGAAAATGGCATTCGGGTGGATGCTTTCTGCAAGACCAGCGATCCGGACATTTATGCTGCAGGGGACTGTGCGAATTACCCCTGTGGCTTCTTTGGGCGACGTATGCGCCTAGAGTCGGTGCCCAACGCCAATGAGCACGCACGCTGCATCGCGGCAAACTTGTGCGGGCAGAACCAGCAACTACAGGCATTGCCCTGGTTTTGGTCGGATCAATATGGTTTGAAATTACAAATGGCGGGGCTGTCTGAAGGGCATGACCAATTCGTTCTGCGTGGCTCGCTCGCCGACGGTCAGTTCAGCGCGTTCTATCTCAAGGGCGGCCAACTGATTGCTGTCGATTGCGTGGGTCGCCCGGCGGAGTTCATGCAGGCTCGGCGTCTGATCCAGCAGCGTGTACCGGTGCAAGCTGAACAATTGGCGGATGAGTGCGTAGGTTTGAAAGGGTTGGCCTGAGCGGCGGCTAGCAATGCGGGACGGCTCACGCACCAGCCGCCCGCAGAATCTGTCGGGTGTTTAGCGCAAGCGGATCCCGCCATCGAGCCGAATGGTTTCACCATTGAGCATGACGTTGACGATGATCTGCTCGGCCAGTAGCGCAAAGTCTTCCGCTTGACCCAAACGACGTGGGAAAGGGGTCGCCTGGGCAGAGGCCTGCAAGCGATCACTGGGCTTGTCGGCTAGCATGGCGGTTGCAAATGGCCCCGGTGCCACAGTCATTACGCGAATGCCATGGTTGCCCAACTCCCGGGCAGCCGGGAGGGTCATGCCCACCACACCAGCCTTGGAAGCACCATAACCCACTTGACCCGCGCCGCCATCGAAAGCACATACCGAAGCGACTGTCACGATCACGCCACGCTCGTTATCGGAACCGACAACCGGATTGTTGCGCATCCGTGCCGCAGCCAGACGAAGAACGTTGAAGGTGCCGACTAGGTTGATATCGACAATTCGTTGATAGTTAGCAAGATTGGCCGGATTGCCATCGGCATCAAGTAGAAACTCGGTTTCAGCAACACCGGCACAATGGATGACCCCGTGCAGGCCAGAGGTCCCGCTGGCAGCCTCGATGGCCTGCCCCATGTCGGCCTCACTGCGTATATCGCCTTGCAGGCCCTTGGCGTTAGGGCCCAGCGCCTCCACCGTGCGTCCGATGTCCGCGCTGATGTCGCTGAGCAGCACGTTCGCGCCACCAGCCAACAGTCGTTTGGCGGTAGCCAGTCCCAGCCCTGAGGCAGCGCCGGTTACCAGAAAATTTTTGCCTTTGATTTCCATGAAACAGTCCTATTGAATTTTTAGGGTAGGAACTTGTTACTCAAACGCGAGCCAGCGCTGTTTGCAGTGCATCAATGGTCTCATTCAGGGCTTGGTTGGAAAGCTGAAGCATCCCGATGTAACTCATGAAGCCATGAATCGCACCGGGGTATACCAGGCTGTGAACCGGAACACCCGACAAGCGCAAACGTTCGATGTAGGCCAGACCTTCGTCTTTGAGCGGGTCGTAACCACCCACCACTAGCGTCGCAGGCGGTAAGTTGTACAGATCGTCAGCCTTTAATGGGCAGCAATAGGGTTTGTCGGCATCTTGTGGTGCAGTCAGGTATTGCTCCCAGAACCAGCGCATCATGTCGGTCTCGAGGAAATAACCAATGCCCACCTCGTGGTAGGAGGTACGACCTAGGTCATTGTCGCAAACCGGGTAGAAAAGCAATTGGTGCGCGATGGCCGGGCCACCGCTGTCACGCGCTTTGATGCAGACGTTGGCAGCCAGGTTACCGCCAGCACTGTCACCACCCACCAACAGTCGCGACGGGTCGATCGAAAGCTCCAAGGCTTGTCCGGCTACCCATTGCACAGCTGACCAGGCATCGTCGAACGCCGCCGGAAACTTGGCCTCCGGTGCGCGTCGATAGTCCACCGACACGACCAGGGCGCCAAGCCGGTTGCTCAAAGCACGGCACAGGTTATCGTGGCTGTCCAAGTCGCCCAGTACGAAGCCGCCACCGTGGAAGTAAACCAGCGCTGGAAGCACACCTTTAGTGTGTGGGCGATAGAGCCGCACGGCGATATCCGAACCGTTGCCAGCAATCTGGCGATCGCTGACCTCGGCCAGGGGTTCGCCCTGGCCGCGGTTGACACGCTTGGCGTCAGCCAGTGCCCTGAAGGTTTCAGCGGTCAGCTCTTCATAAGGCGGTAACTTCAGGGCGCCGAAAGCATTCAGCAATCCCTGCATTTGCGGATCAAGAGACATGTGATGGAGTCCTTGAGAAGGTTTAGGCGCTCTGCTGGACCAATACCGAGCGGGCATTTGACAATTCGAGGAAGCCAGCGTGCCCGTGATAGCGACCCATGCCACTCCCGTTCACGCCGCCGAATGGCAGGTTCTTCTCAACGAAGTGCATCATCACATGGTTGACCGTGACACCGCCGGAGGAGGTCTGCAACAGGACCTGGTCGATGAACGCCTGGTCATGGCTGAAGATGTACATGCCTAGCGGCTTCCCCGTGCGATCGATCTGCGTGAGTACCTCGTCCAAGTTGTCATAGGCCAGCACCGGCAGCAGTGGACCAAAGATCTCCTCCTGCATGATGCGAGCATCCAACGGCACGTTGTCGAGCAACGTCGGGTGGATGGTCAGGCTTTCTCGTTCGGATTGGCCACCGCGCAACACCCGCGCACCACGCTGACAAGCGTCCTCGACATAGCCCAGCACCCGTTCGAAGTTGCGCGTGTTAACGATGCGCGGCAGGCGCTCGAGGCTCAGTTCGCCGTTGACGTAAAACATCTTCTCGATGGTTTCGGCCAACAATCGGCAGAACTCTTCATGAAGCGAGTGGGGCACCCATACGTGGTCCACTGACAGGCACAGTTGGCCGGCGTTGTTGAAGCGGCCACCGACTACTTTAGCGGCGGCTTCATGCAGGTCGTACGCACTGTCGAGAATGGCCGGGCATTTGCCGCCTAGCTCCAGTGTCACTGTAGTCAGATGCCGCGCGGCGGCAGCCATTACACGTTTGCCTACTGCCGGACTGCCGGTAAAGAACACGTGGTCGAATGGCAGTTCTTGCAACGCTTCTGCGACTTCGATGCCGCCTTCGACCACAGCGACGTCTTGTTCGTCAAACACCGAGCCGATCAGCTCGGCGATCACTGCGCTCGTCGCAGGCTGAAGTTCATTAGGCTTTACGATGGCACTGTTGCCGGCGGCAACGATCGCCACCAGCGGCGCCATGACCAGGGCAAAAGGAAAGTTCCAGGCGCCGAGCAGCAGTATGACGCCGCGTGGCTCATACTGGATGTGCGCGGCAGTGTTGGGCAGGTAAGACGACTGCGCAACGGGCTTAGGTGCCATCCATTGCTCCAGTTGGCCAATGGCCGTCGCCAGCTCACCCAACACCGAGGCGATTTCGCCGCCTTTGCCGCCGTTGGGAGCCTTGCGAAGGTCTTCATACAGGGCTTGTTCGATTTGCGGGATGCGCGCCACGATGGCGTCTTTCAATTTCGCAAGCTTGGCCCCACGGACGTCGGCGCTTTCCTGTTTGCGCGCCACACGGGTGGCGCGTTGAAGGGCGAACAGCCGTTCGATGCGATGATTATTGTTTTCAACGGACATGGCTTCTTCCTCAAGGCAGGCGCAGGACAGGTTTGATCGCGCTGCCGTCATGGGCATCGTGGATCGCTTGGTTGATCTGATCGAATGGGTAGAACCGAATCAGCTTCTCAACGGGAAGCAGTCCGTCCTTCCAATAGCCGATCAGTTCGGGAATGAACAGGTCCGGCACACCGTCGACTCCGGCCATGATGCTGCCCTGGATCTTGATGTTCTTGCTTTGCACTTCGATGGGGTTGAACGTGACGCTGGCCTGGGCGCCGGCCATGCCCACCAGCACCACATTGCCGCCAATACCCAGGGCAGAAATGGCCTGTTGCATCACCACTGGGACACCGGTCGCCTCAACACTGTAATCGGCGCCGCCTCGGGTAATTTCATGGATCGCCGCCACTGCATCGGTGTCGCTGGCATTGATCACATGGGTGGCGCCTAGCTCTTGGGCAAGGTCGAGGCGGCTTTGCACTTTATCGACCACGATCCGCTGTCTGCAGCCGGCAATCTTCGCCGCCATCAGCGCAGCCAAACCGACACCGCCGGCACCGAACACAACCAGGTTGGAGCCCGCGCGCGGTCGCAAGGTGTTCAACACCGCTCCGGCGCCGGTCTGGATACCGCAGCCCAGGGGCGCAAGTACCTCCAACGGCAAATCTGCATCGACTTTAATCACATTGCGTTCGCTGGTCAGCGAGTGGCTGGCAAACGAAGATTGGCCAAGGAAACCGGCGAACACCGGCTTGGCATCGTGTTGGTGCGTGCATCCGCCATCGCAGGTCTTCCCGCCGGACATGTTCAAGGCGCGGAAGCTGGTGCAGTACGAAGGATTAGCGGCCAGACATGACGGACATTTACCACAGGAGGATGTGGTCATGATGACGTGATCGCCTACAGCTATTTTGCTCACCTGACTGCCAACCTTTTCCACCACACCGGCCCCTTCATGACCGAATAGTACTGGCCAGGGCATTGCCGGATTCGCCAATACGTTGAGGTCGGTGTGACACAGGCCGGTGGCTACCACTCTCACCAGAATCTGTTGAGGGCCGGGATCCGCGATATCAACCGATTCGATAGTCAGAGGGCCGTTGCTTGCGAACGCCAGGGCTGCTTGGATTTTCATGTGGCACTACTCCTTGTTATTTTTCTAGGTGATACTGGGAAGTGACTAAATCATGTATATCATTGGTATTTATTGGCGGCAAGCTCAGGCTCTCGCCGGCTTAAACAAAGGTCACGAAGGCCGAGCCAACCCCGGCAAGCCGGGCTTCGAATAAACCGCCGTGCTTGGGCACGGTGATCAAATCGCGGTAGGGGTTACCCGTCGACACCAGGGTTCCGGACTCCAGAAACAACCCACTGTTCGCCAATTCTCGGGCCAGCCACAGTACGGCATTACCCGGATGATTCATGATGTGAGTAAGCGAACCTTCAGCCAGACGACGACCTTCATGCCAGGCTGCCATGTTGAGGTCGAAGTCACCCAGCGTGTGTGCCGCAATCCACGGCCCGCCCAGGACCAACATACCGCTCAGGGCGTTGTCGGCTTCGATCTGGGTGCGGTTCGGAATGCCACGAGCGTTTTGCTCACTGGCGCTCGGTTGCCATCCGGCCCATCGGCTATCAGCAATCTCGATCCCTGCGCAAACATGTGATTGTCCAAGCAACTCTTCCAGGGTGGCCGTCGGATCCAGGGCGTCGTCCAGGCAGAACACCACTTCGGTCTCCACCAGTGGGTCGAATAGTCGATCCCGGTGCAACGATGCAGGGCCCTGGATGATCATGTCGTCAGTCAACGCACCCCAGGTCATCGACATAGACACTTTGTATCCGCGGATGAGCGCCGGATTGCCTGCTGTCACTAGCTGCAAAGACCGGTGCTTGACGGCGACGGCCTCTGCCTTGGTCATGTCCTTGGGAGGTTCTATGGGGGTCAGAGTCTGGCGGGCCGTCACCAAGCGGGCAGCCAAAGCGTGGATGTGCTGTTCGTTCATGGTGATAGCCTCACTTGAAAAAAAGGGCCGGCGGTGGGGAACACGAACCGGGCCCTTGGAAACACGTGGGTCTATTCGGCGACCAGAGTCTGCAGCCGATCAGTGGCGTCCAAGTATTCGCTGAGCATGTTGTAGAAGATCTCTTTCACGGTGGTTTCACCGTGCATGTCGCCGACGATCTGGCCCACCGGGTGGCTCATATAGTCCACGGCATGGGAGCGCTCGATACGGGTGCGCGCTTCGTATACCGAAATAGTCTGCAAGGGCATCGGTAGAGGCTTGGGCGCACCGGGTTGTTCGAAAGCCTCGGTGAGTTTGCTACGCAGCATGCGACAGGGTTTACCAGTCATCACGCGAGACTGAATAGCCTCCTCCGAACGGGCGTCAAACAGCCGCTGCTTCATTTCAGGTGCCAGTTCACTTTTGTCGGTACCGAGCCAGATGGAACCGCACCAGACACCCTCGGCGCCCATGGCCATGGCGGCGGCCATCTGCCTGCCGCGGCCAATGCCGCCGGCTGCCAATACCGGAATCGGCGCGACAGCATCGACCACTTGAGGCCAGAGCACCATCGAACTGACCGTGCCAGTATGCCCGCCGGCCTCGCTACCTTGGGCGATGATGATGTCCACACCTGCTGCAACTTGTGCTTTGGCGTGATCCAGGCGTCCCACCAACGAGCCGACTTTGACGCCTCGGGCGTGAAGCTCATCGACCTTGTGCCGAGGTGGTGTCCCTAGCGCATTGACCACCAGTTTCACCAGCGGGTGGCGCAATGAAATTTCAATCAGCTCTTCAGCCGATTCAGGGGTCATGTGCAGCCGTTCCAGATACTCCTGGACCATACGCTGCGACTCGCCGGCCGGTAGGGGAGCCATGCCGGCGTCGTCACAGAGCTGGCCAAGAAAGCGTTGATTGACTTCAGGCAGTGGCGGCAGTGTTTGCAGGCGCGCGGCCGATTGCTCGTAACGATTTGGGATGAGGATGTCCACGGCATAGGGACGACCTTCGATGTGCTCGTCAATCCAGGCCAGCTCTTGCTCAAGCTGCTCGGGTGAGAAGCCACTGACGCCCAATACCCCCATTCCGCCCGCCTTGGAAACTTCAGCCACGACGTCCCGACAGTGGGAGAAGGCGAAGATGGGTAATTCGATGCCTAGCATTTCACAGACTTGAGTCTTCATTGTTATAGCTCTGCTCAGTGATGATGATCCGTGCATTATGGTATATATGATTAATATGAATACACAAGCCCAGATCACGACCTTATAGCTTGATTAATAGATATATAATTAATATGATTTTCTAGACCGTTCGCCTGCAGAGGGCGGACAGCGGTGAACCGAGGAGAGCAGCGTGAGTCAGTCAAATGTGGTTATTGATAGCCGGCAGTTCCGCAACGCGCTGGGCGCCTTCGCCACCGGCGTTACCATAGTCACCACTCAGGATGCCGAAGGCCGGGATGTGGGGCTGACAGCCAGTAGCTTCAATTCCGTGTCTCTGGAGCCGCCCATGGTGCTCTGGAGTCTGACCAAGACCTCAGGGAGCTTGCCGGCGTTCATGGAGGGCGAGTATTTCGCCGTGCACGTACTGGCGGCTGATCAGCAGTCGACGTCAGACCGGTTTTCCAAACGGGGCATCGACAAGTTTGAAGGCCTTGCGCTGGAGCGCGGTGCAGGGGGCGTTCCGTTGCTGGGTGATTGTTCCGCACGTTTTCAGTGCCGCACGAGTTACCGCTACGAGGGCGGTGATCACATTATTTTTGTGGGGGAAGTGATCGCATTCGATCATTGGGCCCATCCTCCCTTGGCGTTCCATGGCGGGAAGTACGCCAAAGTCTTTCCGCGTGCAGCAGCCGTCGCCGAGATCGAGGATGTGGGCAGTAGTTTCAATAAGGACTACCTGGGCTTTTTACTCGGTGTGGCGTCCATGCAACTCGCCGTTCCGGTACGCTCGGCCTGGCAGGCTATGGGGTTGAGCGAGTGCGGGTATTTCGTCCTGAGTGTACTCGCTGCCGGTAAACACCGAACCTTGGCACATATCAATCAAATTCTGAGCCTGGGCGAGCACCATTTCGATGACGCAGAAATGGACCGACTGATAAGCGCTGGCTGGATTACCGTGGAGGGAGAGGGTGTATCGCGCCAATTTGACCTGACGACAAAAGGGCGCGAGCTAACAGTGAAGTTGTTTGTACAGGCCAAGTCCGCTGAGCAGAAAGCCATCGAAGGTCTGGATTGGGATGACCTGGCCTTGCTCAAGGGAATGTTGCAGAAGATCATCCGCAATACTCGGGTGTAACAGGAAGGGCGCCACTTGCGGGCGCCATCCCTCAGTCGAGCACCATCGCCTCATCATCGGCCCGGTCGGGCTTGCCGCTGGGCCGCATCAGCAGCAGTAGTGGCATGACTGCTATTGCCAGTAGCATCAACAACCTGAAGTCATTGAGATAGGCCATGCTGGTGGCCTGGTGAGTAATGGTCTGGTCCAGCAGTGTTCGTCCCGCAATACCGGCAGGGTTGAAGTAACTGTTGGCCGCCCAGCTTTCCAGTGCTCTGTTGAACGGCGTTATCAAGCCGCTGATTTCTTCGTGCAGCACCTGGGTGTTGCGTGTCAATAGCACCGTTACCAGTGAAATGCCGACACTGGAGCCGACGTTTCGCGACAAGCTGAATAGGCCCGTGCCATCAGCTCGCAGCTTGGGATCCAGCGTTGCGAAAGCAATGGTGTTCAGCGGCACGAACAACAACCCCAGGCTAGCCCCCTGCACGAAGCCCACCGCGATCAAGGTGTGCATCGACACATCCGGCGTCCAGCCGGACATCCAGTGCATCGACAGCGCCGAGAGCAGCAGCCCGGTGAACAGCAGCCAGCGGGTATCGACCTTGCCGATAATCTGTCCGGCCAGGAACATCGTAAGCATGGTGCCCAGCCCTCGGGGGCCCATGGCCAGGCCCGCATCGAGCACTGGATAACCCATCAGTTTTTGCAAGTAAGGGGTCATTAGTGCCAGTGAGGCGAGATAGGTAATACCGATGATGAAAATGAAAACGACCCCTAGCGCAAAGTTACGGTCCTTGAATAGGCTGGGGCTGATGAAGGGCTTGTCAGCCGTAAACATGTGCACTAGGAACACGTAGCTCGCCACCAGTGCCACCACCAGTTCGAGGAGGATTTCCCCGGAACTGAACCAGTCCAGATGCTCACCGCGGTCCAGCAACAGCTGAAAGGCAAGAATTGCCACGCTCAAAGAGCCAAACCCCAACCAGTCCAGGCGTGTTTCACGGTCGACGGTGGTTTCGCGGACGTATTTCATCAAACCGACAAATGCCAGCAAGCCGATCGGCAGATTGATGAAGAAAACCCAGCGCCAATTCAGGTGTTCCGTCAACCAACCACCCAGTACTGGGCCCAGCACCGGGCCGACCATCACCGAGACGCCGAACAGCGCCATCGCCGAACCTCGCTCCTTCAGGCTGTAGCTGTCGAGCATGATGCCCTGTGACAACGGCACCAATGCCGCGCCCGCCAGGCCTTGTAGCAATCGGAACAGGATGATCTGCTCCAGCGTCTGGGCCAGGCCGCAAAGAATTGAGGTGATGACGAAGCCGACGATTGCGCTGAGCAGCACGCGTTTACGGCCGAATCGACGGGCCAGAAAGGCTGACGGCTGCGTCATGATTGCAGCGGCGACGATGTAGGAAGTCAGTACCCAGTTGATCTGATCGGCGCTGGCCGAAACGCTACCCTGCATATACGGCAGGGCGACGTTGGCGATGGTGGTATCCAGCGCCTGCATGATCACGGCAAGGATGACGCAACAGGTCAGCAGCGCACGATTGGGCGCGACGCCTCCGTCATTCATGGCCAGCATCCTGGCTAGAGCCCCATCCGAAAGCCATGGTTCGCGAGCGGCCGGTGTCAATCTCGGTCTCCACGCTCATGCCATGGCGCAGGGGCGGCTTTCCAACCTGATCATCGATCCGAATGCGCACCGGGATCCGTTGCACTACCTTGACCCAGTTTCCCGTGGTGTTCTGCGCCGGTAGCAGCGAGAAACTCGAGCCTGAAGCGGGGCTGATGCTCTCGACCTCACCGTGCCAAACAACGCCAGGATAGCTGTCAACGCGAATTTCTACCGGTTGGCCTGGTCGCACGTGCGTCAGCTCGGTTTCCTTCGGTTGGGCCGCAACCCAGAGTGAGTGGCTCGCCACTAGACTGAGACCTGATTGTGGTGGTTGCAGATAACTACCGACCTGGAGGGCGTCCACATTGGTAACTATGCCGTCAAACGGTGCCCGCACTACCGAGTTGTTAAGATTGCGCTTCGCTTCGTCAACCAGGGCCTTGGCTTGCAGCCAGGTTGGCTGCTGCTCCACAGGGATGTCCAGCCGGCCACCTAACTGGGCCAAGACGGCCCTGGCCTGGGCCTTGGCGACTGCTATTTTTTTCAGCGTGGTGTCGAGGTCATGGCGCGCTTGATCATAAGTAGCGCGGGATACGGCATTGACGGCCAGAAGCTTTTCCTGGCGTCGGAACGCTTGTTCGAAGAATGGCAGCTCGGACTGAGCCTGATCGATTTCGGCCAGTGCCTGACTGTACCCCGCTTGTTGGTTAAGTATTTGGTTGCGTACCGTTCCAAGGTTGGCAGTAGCGCTGGCTAGGGCAATCTGGAAGGGTTCGGCATTCAGGCGGAACAGCACCTGCCCACGGGCAACCATCTGGTTGTCCTTCACTTCGATGGCGTCGACCAGCCCGGACACATCGGTGGAGACGGCGACCTTGTCAGCCTGTATATAGGCGTTATCAGTGGATACCACGCGGCCGCCGGTTGCATACAGATAGCCGCCGCCGAGTAAGGCCAATGGAATCAGCAGGAACAGCGTTTTGCGAACGCGCTGACGTTTGGGATTAGCGGTGGCGTCGCCAGGACCAGGCGGGGCGTTTTGCGCCGTACGCTCGAGGTCTAGGTACGCAGGTCCCTGTTCGCGATTGTCCGGACGTGGCTTAGCGGGGATGTGAGGGGAGGCAGGTGCGCTGGAAAGTGTGGGCTCAGACATGATCAGCCTCACCAACGGCATCGACAGGTTGATTGCAGGCATCAATCAAGTGTTCGCGCATACGCGATAGCAAGTCGAACAACTGGCGTTGTTCTTCATCGGTAAAGCTCCCGATGGCCTCGCTGCGAGTCTGATTACCCAGCCCGCGCAAGACATCCAGCAAGGGTACTGCTTCGGGTGTCATGAAAAGCTGCGTGACCCGACGATCGCTGGGGTGCGGGCGACGTTCGATCAAGTTGCGCTCCTGCATTTTGTCGAGCAACCGCACCAGTGTGATCGATTCGATTTCCATAAGATCAGCCAGGCCTTTCTGATGAATACCCTCGTTCTTTGAAAGAATTGCCAGAACGTGCCATTGCGACCGGGTAAGGCCGGTATGTCGGGAACGTTGTTCGAATCGCTTGCGCATCAAGCGTGCGGCATCGTGCAGGACGAAACCCAAGGTCACAGGAGTAGGCATGGTCGCACCGAAATTATTGTTAGCAGGCTAATGATAAGCATGCCTGTGACAAGTGTGCTAGTTGTTTTGTGCGGTTGCTATGTCTCGATACACATCAGCTCTGGCGAAACAGGGAATGCTGGGCAACGCTCGCCACCAGCGTGCCTTGCTGGTCATAGATATCTCCGCTGACCAGTCCCGCGCCGCCACGCAAGGCAGGGCTTTGCAGGTCGAACAGCAACCACCGGTTCACATTCGGCGTTTCGTGAAACCACAGGGCATGGCTCAAGGTTGGGGCGAAAAATTTCCGCGACAAGCGTTCGTCTACATGTGGCAGAACCATGGGGCTATTGACCCAGGCGTCCGACATAAAAATCAGGGCTGCTTCATGCAGGCGCGGATCATCCGCGACAGGCAAGCGGCTGCGCATCCAGTATCGCAACCGCGTACCTCGGCCTTGGCAAAACAGAAAGGCTTCGCTGTCTACTGGGCGCAGTTCATGCAATTGCGTCCTGCCCAGTACCCGTACCATTCCCTCGCTCAATCGTTCGCGATAGTGCTCGGCAAGCTCCACCAGGTCCGGCAATCCGTCCGGACCTGGTGCGTCAGGGAAGGGCTGAGCATGACTTGCGCCTTCTTCCGGATACTGGAAGCACAGGCTGGCACGCAGGCAGGCTTGGTTTTGTAGTTGCACCTGAACCTCCAGATTGCTGAAGGTGCGGCCTTGCAGGGTGGGCTCAATCCGGTAGCGGGGTGGCGGTGTGAGCGGGTGCGGGCGCAGGAAGCTGGCATGGATCGAGCGCAGTGCCCTGGTCGTTTCGATCTGGGTTGCAGCAGCGTAGAAAGCCTGCGACATCAGTTGGCCACCGAATACATTACCGGACAGATTCGCCTGGCCACACACCCCCTGATAGAGGCCATCTCGCGGTTGCAGTTGGACCAGTTCGGCGAAGCTTTGAGGGGGCAGAGGGTGCTGTGTATCCATGTGTACGCCTTGTATTCATGTGAATTGCTAAGGTGATTTGACGCGCATTGCGACGTAACTAACCTTGTATAAATATATAGACAATTGATATGATTATTCGAAAGAAATTTCGAGGGATCTGCCATGGTCGACGCCACACTGCACAAATTGTTCGGGCTGGAAGGTAAGCGGGCGCTGGTAACGGGTGCTTCCTCGGGATTGGGTCTGCATTGCGCTCGGATACTGGCGCTGGCCGGTGCCGAGGTGGTGTTAGCGTCCCGGAGGATCGACCGCTTGCGCGACCTGGCCGCGGGCATGCCGGGGAAGGTTTCAGCTGTCGCAATGGAGGTGTCCGACCAGCAGAGTGTGCGTCGCGCCTTCGATGAAGTGTGCGCGTGTATTGGTATGCCAGACATCATCCTCAACAATGCTGGTGTGACGATCACCAAGCCGGCCCTCGAGCAAACAGAAGCAGATTTCGATGCAGTGCTCGATACCAACCTGAAGGGTGGTTGGCTAGTTGCCACCGAAGGTGCGCGGCGCTTGGTAGCGGCCGGGAAAACAGGTGTGATTATTAATACTGCGTCGATTCTTGGGGAGCGTGTAGCCGGTGCGGTGGCGCCCTATGCCATTTCCAAGGCGGGTGTGGTGCAGGCTACCAAGGCGTTGGCGTTGGAACTGGCTCGTTACGGTATTCGCGTCAATGCCTTGCTACCCGGCTACGTGGTGACAGATTTGAACCAGGATTTTCTCAACAGCGAAGCCGGTGAGCGCTTGCGCCAGCGTATTCCCAGCCGCCGTTTCGGCGAATTGACCGACCTCGATGCACCCTTGTTACTGTTGGTGGGGGACGGGGGACGGCATATCACCGGCGCGACCCTTGCTGTCGACGGCGGTCACTTGGTCAGCGGACTTTAGGAGCGCGATAGTGGACAATCAGCAACAGCAACGACTCGCCGAGTATCTGGCGACCACCAGCCATGCCAGTTCCGCGCAACTGACCACCGTACGGCTGCTCTCGGGAGGCGCCATTCAGGAAAACTGGTTGGTTGATGCCGAATTCAGTGATGGCCCCCATGCCGGCATTCAAGCGCTGGTGGTTCGTAGCGATGCTGCATCTGGGGTGGCCTCCAGTCATGGCCGGGCCCAGGAGTTCGCCTTGGTCAAGGCTGCTTACGACGCGGGCGTCACTGTGCCGGAGCCACTTTCGCTGTGTACCGATGTACGGGTGCTGGGGCGGCCGTTCTTTGTCATGCGGCGTATACAGGGGACCGCCAGTGCACACCTTATCTGCCGACCCGGCTCCCCTTGGGGAGGCGACCGCGGTGAGTTGGCCGAACGGCTGGGTCGGGAAATGGCGCGAATTCACAGCATTCGGCTGCCCCACCCTGAGCTGGAGTTTCTGCCGAGTTATGACCAGGCGCCTTCACTTTATCTCATCGAGAAATATCGGGCATTTCTGGACAGCCATCATACGGCTTACCCTGCATTGGAGTGGGGCTTGCGCTGGCTCGAGCGCCATGCACCGCAGCGTGATCTGGTCGTGCTGTGCCACCGGGATCTGCGCACTGGCAATTACATGGTCGACGAAAACGGGCTTACCGGGATCATCGATTGGGAGTTTGCCGGCTGGAGTGATCCACTGGAGGACATTGGTTGGTTCTGTGCAAAGTGCTGGCGCTTTGGCCAGGACGCGCTGGAAGCAGGCGGCATCGGCGAGCGCGAGGCATTTTACCGTGGGTATGAGGTCGAAAGTGGCCGAACGATCCCTCGCGAACACGTGCGCTACTGGGAAGTGATGGCGCATCTGCATTGGGCGATAGTCTCCATTCAGCAGGCGGAGCGTCACCAGACAGGTGAGGAGAACTCTTTGCTGCTTGCGTTAACAGGGCATATCACGCCTCAGTTGGAGTGGGAAATTCTGAATATGACGGAGCATGATTGATGCGTACACGTCCCGATGGAGCCGACTTGTTGGTCGTCGCGCAAAAGCTGTTGCGGGAGCAACTACTGGTGGTATTGCCTGACGAGCACAAACACAATGCTTTGATGATCGCCAATGCCATGGGCGTGGCGATCCGTCAGATGCAGGCGGGTGAGGCAGCGCAACATGAAGAGTGCCGCAGTCTTGAACGACTTCTGCAGCGTCCGCTCAGCGATCCTTCGCAGGTGAATTCCGGCAATCGTGAATTGAGCATGCTGTTGCGGGCGGGCCTGGCCGATCCTGGCCAAGCCAAGCGAACCGAGGTGCTCAACCATTTGCGACGTGCGGTGCGCCAGGCTGTGACTGAAAGTAATCCCAAATACCTGACTTGATCGTTCAATGGCCCAAGCGCGTGTGCGGCGTGCCTTCACATACGACGTTCATCGGTGAAGACCCGTCGTACAGTAAGCGTGCGCAAGGGCCACCCGTAAAATAAAAGCTCGGCAGCCGCAAACGCAGGTGCCGGGCTTTTTCAGTGACGGCTATCGAACTTCAAAGATTTTCTGCTGCTTGCGCAGGGCCTCCACATCCAACTGAGCCTGAGCAACCGGATTGCCCAGCAATGGATACTTGAGCGATTGCACAATGGCTTGTGAGCGCGGAACGTCGAGGGACTCCTAGATTGCGCGTACGGTGCCCTGCACAGCAGCTGCTGGCTTGGCGGCAATCCTGGCCGCTAATTCGTGCGCCCGGTCCCACAATGCTTCGTTGGCGGTAACTTCACTGACCAGACCGATTCGAAGGGCAGTGGGCGCACTGATGCGCTCATCATTACCCAGCAGCGACATGCGCAGTACTTCGCCCAGCGGCAGGCGGTAGGACATCCCAATCGGCTCGACCGCACAGACCATGCCGTATGACACGTGAGGGTCGAAAAATTGTGCATCTTCGGAGCAAATGATGATATCGCTCTCGTTGAGCCAGTAAAACGCGCCGGCACAGCAAAGGCCATGCACGGCAGTGACGACCGGCTTCCACACCTGGTTTGCGCGAGCACCAAGGCTTTCGCCCGGGTCACGCTGGTTCCAGATGTTCTCGGTGCCCAATACGTTTTCACTCGCGTGCTGCTTGACGTCGGCACCTGTGGAGAAGGCGCGGCCCGGGGCACCACGCAAAACCACCGCGCGAACGTCTTCGTTCTCGCGGATGTGTGCCCATAGGTGGTCGAACTCACGCAGCATCGTTAGCGTGAAAGCGTTCATCGCCTCGGGGCGATTGAGGGTGATGGTGCCGACCCCGTCAGGGCTCACGTTAAAAAGCAGAGTTGTATATTCCATGGAGGCTCCGGGGTCAGACTGCGCGGAAGACAGGCTGTTGCCAGCCTTCGGTAATCGGGTTCCAGTCAACCGTAATGGCCATGCCGATGGTGACGGCTGCCGGTTCGATGTCGATCAGGTTGGAAACCAGGCGGATGCCGGGGGCGTCATCAAGTTCGACGACCACCGGAATGTAAACGAAATCCTCCACACCCGGAAATGGCGAGCGATTGCATACTGCATAGCTGTACACCGTACCTCTACCGCTCAGTTGCGGCCATTTCGTATTCTGGCTCTGACAGTGCGGACAGTAGGGGGTAGGTGGCATGCGAAACGTCTGGCAGTCACCGCATTGGGCTGCCACCAGACGACCTTCCTGGGCCGCCAGCCAGAAAGGCTCGGTCCACGGATCAGTGGTGATGTGCACATGCTCGCCGGGAAGGGCGCGTGAAAGGGACTGCGTCATGCGGATCTCCTGAGAATGAGGCCAGAAACCGGAATCGAGGCGGGGCCGCCCGTGACCAGTGCGGTCTCGGCGTTGGATACCTGATTGATCGCTGTACCGCGCAACTGCTCCACCGCTTCGAGGATGTGGGTCATGCCGATGATGTAGGCCTCGGACAATTGTCCGCCATGCGGGTTGACTGGCAGGCTGCCCGTGCCAAAGCGTATTGCACCGCTCTCGACGAAAGGCCCGCCTTCGCCCTTGCCGCAGAAGCCATAGTCTTCCAGCTGCATGATGACCATCGGGGTGAAATGGTCATAGATCAACGCGACATCGATGTCGGCCGGCTTCATTCCTGCCTTGTCGTACAAGCGATCGGCAATCGATTTATGTCCGGAGGAGGCGAAGTACTCATCACTCATGCCCATGCCAGCGAAAGCCCGGCCCCATTCGCGACGCCCGCCATGTGCCGCAGCGCGCACCAGCACCGGCTTTTGCTTCAGATCCTTGGCACGTTCCGTCGAGGTGGTAATCACCGCGACTGCACCGTCGGTTTCGAGGCAGAAATCCAGGCGGCACAGCGGGTCGGCGAGCATCGGCGAGGCAAAATACTCTTCCAGGGTCAGCGGTGTACGGCGGATCGCTCCGGGGCGGTTCAGGGCATTGTTGCGGCTACTGATCGCCACTTCAGCAAACGCTTCGCGCCGGGTGCCATACAGATGCATATGTCTACGCGCCAGGACTGACATCAGATGCCCGGGACCGACCAGTCCAGATGGCTGCAGAAACGAGTTTTCAGGGTCTGGCTTCAGGGCGCCGAACACTGTGCCCAAGCGCTGGTTGCGCTGCTGCAGAGCCATAACCGTAACGACATGCTTTGCCTCTCCAGCGATGATTGCTGCCGAAGCGAGACCAATTGCACCGGCCGAACCGCCGCCGCCGCCGGTCAGCGTGGCAGTGAAGGTAACTTCCGGTATGCCCAGCATCTCCATGATGCTGGCGGTGTCCATCGTGTCCAGATAACCGGCCTTGGCACCGCCGTAGTAGGCGAAGCCGTCAATGTCCTTGACGTTCAGTCCAGCGTCTTTGCAGGCGGCCAGGATCGCTTCGCCAATCATCTCGTTGATTGTGCGCGGCCAGGACTGGCCACGCACGTAATAGGGCGTGGCGCCCACACCGACGATCGCGGTTTTGTCGCAGTGTTCCCAGGTCATGCGAGTCCCTCTTTTCTGCGCTTGTTCTTGTGGTTCGATGAGGATAGCGCGGCGATATCTTAAACGTCTATATCATTATACTCTTAGCGCGCTATGATATTCCCCAGGCGCCATTTCATCGAGGAGAGTGCCGTGATCGAAACCCTGACTTCTAGCGAAAGCTGTACAGAGGACGCAAGCGGTTACTGCGCGCAGCATGTATCGCGTTCGGAATTTATCGAGGTGCGTGGTAGCCGCCACCATTTGCGTCGTTGGGGCTCGCCGCAGGCACCGTTACTGGTGCTGCTCCATGGCTGGATGGACAACTCCGCCACCTGGCAGTTCATGGTCGACCAGTTGCAGCATGATTGGAACATTATCGCGCTGGATTGGGCCGGCTTTGGCTTGAGCGATAAACGTGAATATTACGCCTTCAGCGAGTACCTGGCGGATCTGGAAGCCTTCCTTGATCTGGTAAGTCCGGGTGAGCCGGTACGCGTTGTGGCACACAGCATGGGCGCCAATATCGCCAGCTTGTACGCAGGTGTCCGGCCCGATCGCATCCACAGCTTCGTCAACCTGGAAGGTGTCGGGCCGTTTCCAAACCACCTGGCGACCCTCGCTGCCCGAATCGGCAACTGGCTTGATTCACTGTCCCGCCCGGGCGCTGGGCGTACGGTGCATTTGCCGGATGTGGCCAGCATGGTGCGGCGGATGCTTCGAAAAAACCCGCGCCTCGATCAGGCCCGGGCCGAGTTTCTGGCCCGACACTTTGTCGAACCTGATTCTGCGGGCGGGGTGCGTATTGCAGCAGACGTCAAGACGTTCAGTTTCATTCCAATCTTCCCGCATGCCGAGCAGGTTGAAACCTTGTTGTCGCGAATCACTGCCCGGGTGCTGTTCGTGCGGGGTGCGGATTCGTTCGTGAGCCAGGCCTTCAATGGACATGAAGCGGCGCTGCAGCGTCGCTTTGACTGCGTAGGCGGTTCACGAACGGTGTTGATCGAGAATGCCGGCCACAACCTCCAGCATGACGTGCCCGCTGAACTGGCGGCATTGATAGATGAGTTCCTTGAACAAGACCAATAGAAGGAGCGGCCCATGAGTGATAAACAGCCCCATTTACTTGGCCCGATTGGCCATGCCCCTCTACGGCGTGCGGCTTCCATCAGACGCACCACATCGATCGATGTGTTCTGGCCCGGCGGATATGGTAGCGACGGGCACTTCCGTGGGATTGGCCGTGACATCTACAGCAACAGTGCCGACAGTCCTCCGCAGACACTGGCCTTGCAACGTTTCGAGGCGGTAGTCAGTCCGCAGCGTGAGATTGCTCGACTCAGCACCGTACCCGCCCGGCCATCCGCCATGGCGTTGGTGGGCCTCAATGCCGGCAGCCAATTGCGTAAAGCCCTGGATGGCGCACTAGCAGAGGACCTGGTCAACAGTGCCCCTCTTTATCTATTGCTCGACGACCTGGCGGGCGCCAGTCTCGTGGCCAATTGGGCCTGGTCGCGCTGGGGGGATGGGTGGCTGAACCAATTCATACCGATTTCCGATGCGCTCGCGCTGGAGCAACGCCGTAACAGCATGACAGGCGTATGCACCGGGTTTGCCGAAGGTTCCTCTGCCATCACGGATATCCGTGGCCAGTTGCATGACGCCAGGGCCGTGCCGGCGCTTGCGCACCCGGATGATCCTGCAGGATGGCACAGGTTGCCGGCCAGCAGCGGCGTCACCATGCGCAGGGCGCGTCGTATCGATGTATGGCACGAGCAAGGACGGCTTCGGATTGACGCCATGTTCCAGGACAGCGCCAGTACACCCGACGGTGGGCGGATGGCGGTGCATGAATATGGCCTGCAAGCCACTGCCGATACGCAAAGCGCAAAGTTACTGACCTTGGTGGCACAGCCTAGAGTGCTGCCATACCCCGAGTGCCCGGCTGCAGCTGACAATGTCTCTCGACTGATCGGATTGCCCTTGGCCAGTCTGCGCCAACAGGTGTTGTTGGCGCTGCGTCGGGAACTGGGGTGTACCCATCTGAATGATGCCTTGCGCGCCCTGGCCGAAGTTCCTGCACTGGCCCGGTGTATCTAGCCGCTGACGCCTGTTTCTTCATCGTATGCGATACAGGCCTTCCTGGGACACGCTCGCCACCAACCGGCCCTGCCGATTGTGAATACTGCCAATGGTCAAGCCCCGTCCCTGTGCAGCCCAGGGGCTTTGAGCATCGACCAGCATCCAGTCGTCTGCCCGTTGAGGGCAATGAAACCAGAGTGCGTGATTGAGGCTGGAAACATAGATGTCGGTGTCGAGCTTGTGCTCTCGGTGCGGTGTCAGTGCAGTAACGCCGAACCAGAAGTCAGACAGGTAAGCCAGCGCAGCGTAGTGCTCGTGAATGTCCAGTGCCAACGGTTGTTGGGTTCGCATCCAGTAACGAAAGCGCGCCTTGGGATCACGCTCAAGCAGGAAGTTATCGGGTTCCAGAGGGCGGATTTCCACCGCGGTGTTGCGACCGATGAACTGCCGCTCCACCAGGTTCAGGCGTTCAAAATACTTATCGCGCAGTTCGGACAGGTTCAACAGGGTTTCTGGCGCCGCGGCCGGTTGCGGTAAGAACTGATGCTCCATACCGGCCTCGCCACTATGAAAGGCTACGGTGGCGACGGCTATACAACGATCATTCTGTTCCAGGTGCACCAAACGTGTAGCGAAGCGCTTGGTTTGCTGAACCCGCTCCACCCGCACCAACATCGGTGCGTCCAGTGCGCCGGGGGCAAGAAAATTCAATTGCAGGGCAGACGGCTGCAATTGAGCTTCTACCGTAGCCTGCGCGGCCGCGCAGGCCAAGGCCAATGATTGACCGCCGTACACCATCTGGTTCTGGTTCGCGTGGAAGCGATTGCAGATGAAGCGGTCGCTGCCTTGAGCTTGAAGGGCGAACAAAGAGGCGATGTCGCGTCCGTCCCAGAGCCTCGGTTCAGATAGATTCATGCCATCAAAGCCCAGTAAACGCGGCGGTACGCTTGGCAAAGAAGGCATCCCGGCCTTCAGCAAAGTCTGCCGAGCCGATCAACAATGCCTGTGTGTCGGCCTCCCAATCCAACAAGGCGTCGAGGGTTATGGGGGCACGCGCCAGGAAGCTCTTGGTCGAAGCCAAGGGCCCCGGAGCGGCCTGGGCCAGTTGCCCGGCACGCTCTAGCGCGTGCTCCAGCACTTGGCCCGCCGGCACGAGAAAATCCACCAGGCCGATGCTGGCAGCCTGTTCTCCATCCAGGATCTGTTGAAACATCAAAACCTGCCTGGCTTTGGGCAGACCCAGGCGTTGCGGCAGAGTCCACAGTGCGCCCCAATCCGGCATGACTCCAACCTTACCGAACACCGCACCGAAGCGGCTTGCAGAGTCCGCGACAACGAAGTCGCAGGCAGCTGCAAGGGAAAGACCGGCCCCAAACGCCGCACCCTCTACTGCCGCCACCACGGGCAGCCGGCCACTGACAATGGCGCGAATGACTCGATGGCCGCAACGCATGTCGGCGCGCATTGCCAGCCCTCGCGTGTCCAAACCATCCAGTGGTCCGCCTGCGCAGAAATGCGCACCGCCGGTGATTACTATGGCGCGCACGTCGCGCTGGTCTTGCAGTGCTTCAAGCACATCGGCCAATGGCCGATAGAGCTCTGGTACCAGGCTATTACGCTTGGCGGGCAGGTTGAGCGTGACCAGGGCGATTGCGCCCCGGTGTTCAACGGTAACGACTGCACTCATGCTTGATTCCCCGATTTACAGACGCTCGATGATGGTGACGTTGGCCAAGCCGCCGCCTTCGCACATGGTTTGCAATCCGTAGCGGCCCCCGCAGCGCTCCAGTTCATGGAGCAGCGTGGTCATCAGCTTGGTGCCGGTGGCGCCGATAGGATGGCCCAGTGCAATGGCACCACCGTTTACGTTGGTGCGCATCGGGTCATAGTCCAGCTCCTTGAGCCAGGCCATGGATACCGAAGCAAAGGCTTCGTTGATTTCAACGCGATCGATGTCGCTCATCAGCAAACCGGCCTTCTTCAAAGCGTGGCGGGTGGCGGGGATTGGCGCAGTCAGCATCCACACCGGGTCATCGCCACGTACGCTCATGTGCACGATGCGCGCACGCGGGGTAAGGCCATAGCGCTTGACTGCCGCCTCTGAACACACCAGCACGGCGCTGGCAGCGTCGGACATCTGGCTTGAAATGGCTGCGGTGAGTATTCCGTCCGGGAGGATGGGCTGCAGGGTGGCCATTTTTTCCAGGCTGCTGCGCCGAGCGGTCTCATCCATGGCAAAGGTGCCGAACGGGACCACCTCGCGGTCAAAGTGACCTGCCTCGATGGCCGCCAGTGCGCGGTTGTTGGACTCCAGCGCATAAGCTTCCATATCCGCACGGGTGAAGCCCCATTTCTTCGCGATCATTTCAGCAGCGGCGAATTGCGACAGTTGTTGTTCGCCATAGCGCGCGCGAAAGCTTTCAGCGGTGGTCCAGGGGTCAGGGAAACCCAATTCAGCGGCGGCATACAGCGCAGTGTTGATCGGGATCTGGCTCATGTTCTGCACGCCCCCGGCAACGACCACGTCCTGGCTACCGCTCATCACTGCCTGGGCGGCGAAGTGTACGGCCTGCTGGGAAGATCCACACTGACGATCGATGGTAACTCCCGGCACTGATTCGGGCAGGCCTGCACCGAGCCAGCAAAAACGGGCGAGGTTGCCCGCATTCGGGCCGATGGCATCAATGGCACCGAAGATGACGTCGTCGTAATCCTCGGCAGGAATGTTGTTGCGTTCGACCAGCGCCTTGAGCACATGGGCACCCAGGTCCATAGGGTGGACCTGGGCCAAACTACCGGCGCGTTTACCCGTGGGGCTGCGCAAGGCATCGACGATATAGGCTTGCTGCATAGTCCTACTCCTTGGCTTCCAGACGTTTGCGCTGCTGACGCATGATGGTCTTGGCAATGCTCCAGCGGTGAACTTCCGAAGGACCGTCATACACGCGAAAAGCACGAACATCGGCGAAGATGCGGGCAACGATGGTTTCATGGGTAACACCCTGTCCACCGAGGATCTGTACGCTGCGATCCACTACGTCCCAGATCGCTTCGCTGGCGACAACCTTGGCAACACTGGACTCATGCTTGCCCAGGTCGCCCTGATCCAGCACCCAGGCGCAATGCCAGACCGCCAGGCGGGTGAGGTGCAGGTCCATTTCATTGTCCGCCAGCTTGAAACCGACACCTTCATGGTCACCCAATCGCTTGCCGAATGCTTCGCGCTCATAGGCATAGGCAGCGGCGACATCGTGTGTTCGGCGGGCGGCACCTAGCCAGCGCATGCAATGGGTCAGTCGGGCAGGGGAGAGACGAACCTGAGCATATTTGAAGCCTTCCCCGAGCTCACCGAGGATGTCCTTGGCCGGAACGCGCAGATTCTCGAACCGCACTACGGCGTGGCCGCCTGCAAAGCAGCTGTCCAGTGCATCCATAGCACGCTCAATATGGATGCCTGGACGATCCATGTCAGCCAGGAACATGGTTGCCCGACCATCTTCAAGCTTGGCCATAATGATGGCGAAGCTGGCGCCCTCGGCGCCGGTAATGAACCACTTGACGCCGTTGATCACAAATTCGTCGCCATCGCGTACGGCAGTGGTGGCAAGCATGCTGGGGTCCGAACCTGAACCGGGTGCCGGTTCGGTCATGCAGAAGCACGAACGAATTTCACCTAGCGCCAATGGCTTGAGCCAACGCTCTTTCTGCTCATCCGTGGCGATGACTTCCATCATGTGCATGTTGCCTTCGTCAGGCGCAGCGATGTTCAAGGCGACAGGGCCAAGCGGAGAGTATCCGGCCTCCTCGAACAAGATCGCCTTGGCAACGTGGTTCAGTCCCAGGCCGCCGAGTTCAACTGGCATGTGCGACGAAAGCAGGCCGGCCTCACGAGCCATGCCGATCATCTCCCGGCGCAGTGATTCACTTGGGCCATGCGCGGTGCAGCGCGGATCCTTTTCAAGGGGAATGATGCGTTCGGCGATAAAACGACGGGTGCGGTTTTGCAGCTCCAGAAGCTGCGGCGACAAGCTGAAATCCATGATTGAAATCCGGTCAGTGGGAGAGGGCGGCGGTCATTTCCGGGACGGCGTCGAACAGGTCGGCGACCAGTCCGTAGTCGGCCACCTGGAAAATGGGTGCCTCTTCGTCCTTGTTGATGGCCACGATGATTTTCGAGTCCTTCATCCCGGCCAGGTGCTGGATCGCGCCGGAGATGCCTATGGCTACATACAGCTCCGGGGCCACGATCTTGCCGGTCTGCCCAACTTGCAGGTCGTTGGCGGCAAACCCTGCATCCACAGCGGCACGCGAAGCCCCCGCAGCCCCACCCAGGGCGTCGGCCAATGGAGCGATCAACGCTTGATAGTTTTCTGCACTGCCCAATGCGCGGCCACCCGAGACAACAATCCGCGCGGCAGTCAGTTCCGGGCGCTCGGATTTGGCCAACGCTTGGCCGATCACCGTGGCGGCTACCTGCTGTGTCGGCACCGGTATTGATTCTATGCTGGCGCTGCCACCGGTTGTTGGTGCTGCGTCGAAGGCAGAAACGCGCACAGTGATGACTTTGAGCGAATCGTGGGACTGTACGGTGGCAATGGCGTTGCCGGCATAGATCGGACGCTTGAAGGTGTCGGCCGATACGACTTCGATAATGTCTGAAATCTGCGCTGTATCCAGTGCTGCGGCCACTCGAGGCATCACGTTCTTGCCCGTGGTGGTGGCTGCCGCGATCAAGTGGCTGTAGGCCGGAGCAAGTTGAGTCAACAAGGGTGCCAATGTCTCGGCGACCGGATGTTCTAGGGCCGGATCCTGGGCGAGGATAACCTTGCTGACGCCATTCACTGCAGCGGCCTGTTCGGCTACAACGGTTGCGTTATGCCCGGCCACCAACACGTGAATGTCGCCACCTACTTTCAGCGCGGCGGCAACAGCCTTGAGCGTGTCACCCTTGAGCTGAGTATTGTCGTGTTCGGCAAGAACCAGAATGGTCATGTTCAGATCACCTTTGCGTCGTTGTTCAGTTTGGCCATCAGTTCGGCCACCGAGCCCACCTTGATACCGCCTTGACGTACTGGCGGGTCCTCGACCTTCAGGGTCGAGAGGCGGGGAGCAATATCGACTCCCAGTGTTTGGGCCTCGACGACGTCCAGTGGCTTTTTCTTGGCCTTCATGATGTTGGGCAGCGAGGCATAACGAGGCTCGTTCAAGCGCAAGTCGCTGGTGACCACTGCGGGCAGACCAAGCTGGACAGTCTCCAGGCCACCATCGACTTCCCGTGTGACCTGCAGGTTGTCGCCGATAAAGGTTAGTTTTGAGGCGAAGGTGCCTTGGCTCCAATTACCCAATTGCGCCAGCATCTGCCCGGTCTGGTTACAGTCATCATCGATAGCCTGCTTGCCGAGAATGATCAGTTGCGGCTGTTCGCGTTCGGCAACCGCATGCAGCAGCTTAGCCACCGCCAACGGTTGCAGCTCGGCGTCGCTCTGAACCAGAATCGCCCGGTCTGCCCCCATGGCCAACGCCGTGCGTAAGGTTTCCTGGCAGGCCGCTGATCCGAGAGAAACCACGACAACTTCGCTGGCCGTTCCTTGTTCTTTCAGGCGCACCGCTTCCTCGACGGCAATTTCGTCGAAGGGGTTCATGGAAAATTTCACGTTGCTCAGGTCCACGCCGGAATGGTCGGTCTTGACCCGAATCTTGACGTTGTAGTCGACCACCCGTTTGACTGCGACTAGTACTTTCATGGTTGTGCTCCGATCTCAATCTTGATCCTGGATCTTGTTCCAGGCTCAGCTGTAATAGCGCGCGCCACTGGCAGCACGCTCGCGCATGCCTTCCGTGGGCTGATATAACGGGCCCAAGTGGGCATAGCGTTCGCAACGTGCGAGTAGCGGCTGAGCTCCCAACCAGTCGGCATACTTCAAGGCGCCACCCACCGAGCGTGGAAAGCCCACGCCAAGAATCAGGGCCATGTCGATCTCAATGGCCGACTCGGCAACGCCTTCTTCGAGGCAGCGGATCGCCTCAATGACAGTGGGCAGCATCACTCGATCGACCAGCGCTTCAGTAGTGAACGCCGTCTGGCCCTTGGGCTGGATCTTCTTGAGCAGTTCATGCACCTGCGGGTCGGTAGTTTTTACCGGACGCCCCTTGGGATCGTTGCTGTAGCGGTAAAAACCCTGTCCATTTTTTTGCCCGAGACGGCCATTGGCGACCATCAACTCAACGGCGTGGGCGTAGCCAGGGACCATGCGCTGACCGTAGCCACTACTGATGAAGCGAATCACGTGCTCGGAGGTGTCCATGCCGATCACGTCCTGCAGATAGGCGGGGCCCATCGGCCAACCGAAGGCTTCCAGGGCAGCATCCACGACCTGGAAGTCTGCACCGTCATGGATCAAGCGCAGAAAGCCCAGCACATTGCCGGTCAGGATGCGATTGACCAGAAAGCCCGGGCAGTCCTTGACCACCACTGGCGTCTTGCCCATGGCACCGGCATAGCTGGCAATAGTGGCTGCTGCCTCATCGCTGGTGCGCGGACCGCGAATGACCTCCACCAGCGGCATGACCGGAACCGGGTTGAAAAAGTGCATGCCGACAAAATTTTCCGGCCTGGCCAGTGCTTCCGCCATTTCAGCGATGGACAGCGAAGAGGTGTTGGACGCCAGGACGGTATTGCTTGAGACGCGCTGCTCCACTTCGGCCAGCACGCTTTGCTTGACCTTCATGTTTTCCACCACCGCTTCGACTACAACATCGACCTGGTCAAAGCCGTCGTAGGTCAGCGTGGGGACGATCGATGCGAGAATAGCGTGCGCTTTCGCCTGCGGCAGACGGCCCGCAGTAACTTGTTTGTCGAGCAGCTTGGCCGCTTCGTCAACACCCAGGTCCAGCGCTGGCTGGGCGATGTCTTTCATCAGCGATGGTATACCGCGGGCGGCGCTGGTGTAGGCGATACCGCCCCCCATGATGCCGGCACCCAATACGGCTGCGTGCTTCGTGGAACGCCCGGCCTTGGCGTAGCCCTTGGCCTTCTTTCGCAAGAATTGATCATTGATGAACAGCTGTACCAGGGCATGAGCTGCCTGGGTCTGGGCAATGGCGGCGAATGCGAGGTTTTCGGCCTTGAGCGCTTGCTCAAGGTTTACTTCGGCAGTGTTTTCCAACAGTTCTACTGCAGCCAGCGCTGCCGGTACTTGTGGGTGACGCTTGCAAGCGTCGACCTTAGCCTTCGCCAACATCTCACTATCGAGAGTAAAACCTCCCTCGCGTAACTGGCGCCGTTCGCGCCAGGTGGTTTCACCGGCTGCAAGCGACTCGAGTAAGGCGAGGGCCGAATCGGCAAGCGCCGCTTCATCGACCACCATGTCCACGGCGCCCGCGTCCAAGGCTGTTTCGGCACTTTGCGACTTGCCACTGGTCACCCAGTCCGCAGCCACGGCCCCCCCTACCAAACGGGGCAGGCGTGCCATGCCGCCGAGGCCCGGGAAGATACCCAGATTGATCTCCGGCACACCGACCTGAGCGTTACTGGCCAGTACCCGGTAGTCACATGCCAGGGCCACTTCAAACCCACCGCCCAGGGCCAAGCCGTTGATGGCGCAGACAACCGGTGCCGGCAAGCACGATAGCGCTGTGAACACTTGGCTCTGGCCACGGTTATGGGTGGCCAGTTCGGATTCCGGCCGGCTGAACAATTCGGTGAATTCGAATATGTCCGCGCCAACGACGAAGCTGTCTTTGGCGCTGGTGACAAGAACCCCACGCAGATCCGCCATCTTGGCCAGCACTACGAGCGCCGACTGCAGCTCGGAAAGGGTGGCTGCATCGAACTTGTTGACGGCCTGGCCCTGGCGATCGAAGCACAGCTCGACCAACTGCTCACCCAGTGAAGTGAGGTGCAATGTTTGACCTTGATACATACTGGCAACCCTTCTTGTTATGGCGTCTTACTTGAGCTTGCGATCATCCAGGCCGAGGCTTCGGCCAATGATTTCCTTCATGATCTCGCTGGTGCCGGCAAAGATCCGAGAGATCCGTGCATCGCGATACATCCGCGAAATGCGGTACTCGTCCATGTAGCCGGCGCTACCGTGCAGCTGGACACACTCATCCATCACCCGGCCTTCGAGTTCAGACGTCAGCAGCTTCGCCGAGGCGGCAGCTTCGGCGCTGAGCGTTCCTGCGTTCATTTGCAATACCAGTTGGTCAACCCAGGTCTGCTGGCAATCGAGTTGGCTGCGTAACTCAGCGAGCTTGAAACGGCTGTTCTGGAAACTACCGATGGGTTTGCCAAAGGCCTTGCGCGCCATCACGTATTCAAGGGTCAGGTCGAAAGCGACCTGGGCATGTGCCAGGGACTGACAAGCACCGAGCAGGCGTTCTTCGGCCAGGCCCTCGGCCAGATAGGCGAAGCCCTTGGTGGCGTCGCCCAGTACATTCGCCTTGGGAATGCGCACGTTGTCGAAGAACAGAATGACGGTGTCCTGAGCATCAAGGCCCATTTTTTCCAGCGGTGTACGACTGACGCCAGGCCAGTCGGCCTCGACCAGGAACAAGCCGATGCCGTACTTGTTTTCCGGCTGGGTGCGTGCGGCAACGACGATCAGGTCGGCGTTCAAACCATTGGAGATATAGAGCTTGGAGCCATTGAGCAGCCAGTGATCGCCCCGGTCTTCGGCGCGAGCTTTCATCCCTGCCAGGTCCGAGCCAGCATCGGGTTCGGTCATGGCGACCGCGAGGATGGTCTCGCCACGGGTGCAACCAGGTAGATACTGCTCACGTTGCGCGTCGGTGCCAAAGCGTTGCAAGTAAGGGGCAACAATGCGTGAGTGCAGGGTGAAAAACACGCCAATGTCACCGTAACGGATCACTTCCTCATAGAGGATCTGCTCGTAGCGCAAATCGGTCAGGCCGCTGCCGCCATAGCGTTCCTCAGCCCACATCAGCAACAGTCCCTGATCGCCGGCCTTACGGAAAATCTCGCGGTCGACCCGCCCTTGCTTGCGCCACTGTTCGACATGCGGGGCGACTTCCTTCTGCACGAACTTGCGAACCTGTTCGCGGAACAGTTCGTGGTCTTGGTCGAAAATCAGGCGGTTCTGCATACAAGAGCCTCCTTAGCGTGCGGTCTGGGGATGGAAAGTGAGACCGTGTTCGGATCGCTCACGGAGCCAGGACGAAGGCCTGAAGCGCTCACCATACAGGTCGGCCAGACGATCACATTCAGCGATAAAGGCCGGTAGCCCGATGCTATCGATCAGCGACAGGGTGCCCCCCGTCCAAGATGGATAGCCCAGGCCGAGAATGGCGCCAAGGTCGGCATCTGCGGGATCGAAAATCACGTTCTCTTCGACACAACGCGCAGTTTCCAGGGCCATGATGTAGAGCAGGCGATTGCGCACGGTCTGGACATCTGGTTGCGCTTGGGCGATGGGAAAAAGCTCGGCCAACCCCGGCCACAGGTGTTTTTTGGCACCTTGTGGGAACACATAGAACGCGCCGCCACTCTTGCGTCCCAGACGGCCGATTGCGTTCATCTTCTCGACGATCGGACGGGCATGGCTGCGCAGGAATTCCGCGGGCAGATCGTCAGCATGGGCTTGGTCGATGACGCGCTTCTGCAGATCCAGCGACACTTCATCGGTAACAGCCAAGGGGCCCGTGGCCATTCCGGCCAGGCGTGCCGCATTCTCGATCAGCGCCGGATTCACGCCTTCAGCGAGCATGGCCATGCCCTCATCGGTGTAAGTGCTGAAGATTCGGCTCGTGTAGAAGCCCGGGCTGTCATTGACCAGGATCGGGGTCTTGCGCAGGAGGCCGACGAAGTCCAGGGCATGGGCAATGGTCTCCTGGCTGGTTTGGTCACCGATGATGATTTCCACCAGTGGCATACGTTCGACGGGCGAAAAGAAGTGCATGCCGATGAATTTCTCTGGCCGCTGGGAGTAGGTCGCAAGTCCGCTGATTGGAAGGGTGGAGGTATTGCTGGCGAAAATCGCCGAACGCATCAGCGGCGCCTCGGCCTGGGGAATGACCCGGGCCTTGACCTCGCGGGTTTCGAATACGGCCTCGATTACCAGATCGCAACCGTCAAGTTCGGCAAACACATGGGTCGGGGCAATACGGCGCAAAATGGCATCGGCGTCTTCACGGGTCTGTGTGCCACGCTCGATAGCCTTGTCCAGAATGCGCGCGGAGTAGGCCTTGCCGCGTTCGGCGGCAGCCTGGTCGGTATCGATCAATACCACTTCAATACCGGCTTGAGCCGAAACATAAGCAATGCCTGCGCCCATCATGCCCGCACCGAGGACGCCAACCTTGCTGACCTTGCACACGTCATAGCCTTGAGGGCGGCGGACCAGTTTGTCTGCCGCGCCCTTGTTGATGAACATTGTGCGCATCAGGTTACGGGCAACCGGATTGGCCAGCAGCGAGCCAAAGTACTTGGCTTCCACAGCCAGTGCGGTATCGAATGGCAATTGCGTCCCTTCGAACACTGCACTGAGGATGGCAAGGCGAGCCGGGTAATTGCCGGCGTCACGCTTGGCCAAGGTGGTGTTGTATTGGAACGACTTGACCGCATGTGGGGCAAGGCAACCGCTGCCGCCAGGCACGCTGTAGCCTTTGACATCCCAAGGCTGGTTGACCTGGGGATGAGCCAGCACCCACTCGCAGGCAGTTTCGATCAATCGTTCTGCAGGAATCAGAGCATCGACCACACCCAGTCCAAGGGCTTGTTGTGGCTTCAAGCTGGCCCCTTCGAGCAGCAGCGGTAGCGCCTTTTCGATGCCGATCATGCGTGGCAGGCGCTGGGTACCACCGCCTGCCGGGAGCAGGCCTACACTGACCTCCGGCAAACCGACCACAGCCTTCGGATGATCTACCAATACGCGGTGGTGGCAGGCCAGAGCCAACTCCAGTCCACCGCCAAGGGCCAAGCCGTTGAGGGCGGCCACGAAAGGTTTCCCGCCGGTTTCCAGGCGTCGCATCATTGCGTTTTCACGGGCAAATCGCTGGCTGGCCTGCACCGCAGTGACGCCCTGGCCGTAAGCATCCACCAGTACCTTCAGATCGGCCCCGGCAATAAAACTGCTCTTTGCAGAGGTCACCACTGCGCCAACAATCGTTGGGTCGCCAAGCACATGCTCGACCATTGCACTCATATCATCGACAAATTCTGGGGTGAAAACGTTGACTGAACGCTCGGGCACATCAATGTAAACGACGGCTACGCCTTGTGCGGTGACTTCAAGTTTCAGGGTTTTCATCAATCAGGCTCCAGTCTCAAATCCGTTCGATCAGGGTGGCGGTAGCCATGCCAGCGGCGGCACACAGGGTGATTACTGCAGTGTTGAGGTCGCGACGCTCCAGTTCGTCGAGCACTGTGCCGACCAGCATCGCGCCGGTGGCGCCGAGCGGATGCCCCATGGCGATGGATCCACCGTTGACGTTGACCTTTGCTGGATCGAGATTGAAGTGGCGCATGTAACGCATGACGACCGACGCAAAGGCTTCATTGACTTCGAACAGGTCAATGTCCTGAACCGTAAGGCCGGCACGCTGAAGCAGTTTTTCGGTGCATGCCGCCGGCCCCGTCAACATGATTGCCGGCTCCGATCCGATAGAGGTGTAACTGCGGACCCTTGCCCGTGCACGCAAGCCAGATGCCTGGCCGAACTGTGCGTTGCCCACCAGAATCGCTGCAGCACCATCGACAATGGCGCTGGAGTTGCCAGCGGTGTGGACATGACGGATGGACTCCACTTCGGGGTAACGCTGCAGCATCACGCCATCAAATCCGGCCTGGGCACCTATGCCCTCGAAAGCAGGTTTGAGTTTGGCCAGATCCTGGGCAGTGGCGTCGCAACGAATCGCCTCGTCGCGCTCAAGCAGTGGTTCGCCGAGGATATCTCGCACAGTGAACAGCGAGCGGTCGAAAAAGCCATCCTGCTGGGCAGCCGCTGCCCGCTGCTGGCTGCGCAATGCGAAGGCATCGACCTCTTCACGGCTGTAACCATCCTGCTCGGCGATCAGGTCGGCTCCGATCCCTTGGGGGATGTACCAGGTCTTGTGGATGACCTGAGGGTCGGTATAAACGGCGCCGCCATCAGAGCCAATTGGCACCCGCGACATCGCCTCCACGCCACCGGCAACAATCGCCTGGGCTTGTCCAGCCCGAATGGTCGAGGCTGCCAGGTTCAGGGCTTCGAGCCCTGAAGCGCAATAGCGATTGAGCTGAAAGCCGGGCACGGTCTGCGCATAGTCGGCATTGAGTGCTGCTATGCGAGCGATGTTGCCACCTTGTTCACCCGCGGCCATTACGCAGCCCAGCATGACGTCATCAACCAGCGCCGTATCGAGTTGATTTCGGTTGCGCAGGGCAGTCAGCGCCTGGCTTGCCAGCGCGGTGGCTGTGACCTCATGCAAGGCTCCGCCGGCCCGGCCTTTACCGCGCGGGCTGCGTACATGGTCGAAGATAAGAGCATCATTCACGGGAGGTCCCTCGAAGTGGCTAGCAACGGTCAGCAGCACGCTGATATGGGGCTAAGATTATAATCATATACATCATTAAACAAGTGGCATTATCACCCTCCGGTACCTCCTATTGGCTCGATAACCGGGGGTGATTATGCGAGATAAGGAAGCTTGACAAGGGTAATAATCATATTGATCATTTAACTACATAAACAGAAAGCGCTTTTTCGAAGCGCCATCCACGGAGTTCTGACGATGTCGGCCAATTCCACTGCGTTAGCGGATCTTTCTCGTTTGCAAGCCTGGCTCAGCAGCCAGTTGGGACCTCAGCGTTCCTTTCACATTTCCACCGTCCAGGGCGGCGCCAGTAACCTCATCTATCGAATTGACTACAACGGTGCCGCCTATGCGCTTCGGCGCCCGCCGGCAGTGGCCAATGACGCCAGCTCCAACAACATCCTGCGTGAGATGAGGCTACTCAAGGCCATCGGGGCGACGAGCATTCCTCACACTCGATTGGTAGCGGGGTGTGAGGACAGCGAAGTGATTGGCGTGCCTTTCGCACTGTTGGAGTGGCATTCAGGTTTCACCGGCAAGAATCCTTTGCCGGCCGATGTTGCGCCGAACCCTGAGGCACATCGTCAATTGGCACACGAGCTGATTGACGCCTTGGCTGAGCTGGCCAATGCCGATTGGAAGGCCATTGGCCTGGAAGACTTTGGCAAACCCGAACGGTTTCTGGAGCGCCAGGTGTCGCGATGGTCCTCGCAGTTGGAGCGCTACAAGGTTCGCGAGATTCCAGGGTTGGAAGCGCTGGGTCGATGGCTGGCCGAGCACACACCGCACATGCAACGCTCCGCACTCATCCACGGCGATTATCAGTTCATCAACGTAATGTACGAAGGCTCAGCTCCCGTGCGTCTGACCGCGATCGTCGATTGGGAGATGGCGACCATCGGCGATCCGCTACTGGATCTGGGTTGGGCCCTGGCTGGTTGGCAAGATCCCGGGGAAGACGCGACGTTTGCCGACTATATCGATTGGCAGTGGATGCCTGCACGTACCGAACTCGCTGCTCGTTATGCGAAAAAAACTGGGCTGGGACTGGACCATCTGCCGTATTACATGGCGCTGGCGATGTACAAGCTGGCGATCATCATGGAAGGCGCCTATGCCCGCTACAAGGCCGGCAAGTCCGACCACCCGGTGCACGCCAGGATGGAAATAGATGTGCCCAAGATGATCCAGCGTGGCCTACGCTTCGCTGCCCAACTTTCCTAACGTCAGGATCGACCAGCATGTGGGATTTTAGTACTGAGCCAGAATTTCAAGGCAAACTCGATTGGATCAAGCACTTCGTCAAAGAAGAAGTTGAACCGTTGGACACACTTTGGCCGGACATGAGCGCCCCCTATGACACCGCTAACAAAGCTGCGCGGGCGATCATAAAACCGTTGTGTGACGAGGTGAAAAAGCAGGAGCTTTGGGCCTGTCACTTGGGGCCGGAGCTGGGTGGGCAGGGGTACGGCCAGATCAAGCTGGCACTGATGAATGAAATCCTCGGTCGCTCCAGTTGGGCGCCGACGGTATTCGGCACCGCCGCTCCCGATACGGGTAATGCAGAAATCCTCGCGATGTTCGGCTCTGAGCAGCAAAAGGCTCGTTTTCTACAGCCTTTGCTCGATGGCGATATTGTTTCCTGTTACTCGATGACCGAGCCACAAGGAGGCGCCGACCCTGCGGTGTTCACCACGACCGCTGTGCGAGACGGAAATGATTGGGTGCTCAATGGTGAGAAATGGTTTTCTTCAAATGCCCGCTACGCCGCTTTCCTGATTGTCATGTGTGTCACCAATCCGAATGTACCGGTTCACGCCGGCACCTCGATGTTCCTGGTTCCCGCTGACGCTCCTGGCGTGAATATCCTGCGCAATCCTGGTGTGTACGGTGAGAGTCCAGGCGAAGGCGCGCACGCTTATATACGCTACGAAAACGTGCGAGTGCCTGCCGATGCATTGCTGGGGGAGGTGGGCACGGGCTTTGCGGTCGCCCAGGCGCGTTTGGGGGGAGGCCGCGTACACCACGCCATGCGTACCGTCGGACAATGCCAGAAGGCAATCGACATGATGGCCGAGCGGGCGTTGTCGCGGATCACGAAGGGTGAATCACTGGCCAGCAAGCAGATAGTTCAGCAGTACCTCGCCGACTCATACATCGAACTGCAGCAATACCGCCTGTTGGTGCTACAGACCGCTTGGCGCATTGACAGTGGCCATGATTACAAAGCCAACGCCATGCACATTGCGGCGATAAAAGCCGCAGCGCCGAAGGTCTACCACGACATTGTCCAAAGAACCATGCAGGTTCATGGCTCGCTCGGTGTCTCAGAGGAGATGGCGCTTGGGCAGATGTGGATTTACGCCGCCTGCGTGGGCTTGGTAGATGGACCGACCGAGGTGCACAAGACCACCGTGGCCAAGGGCGTGCTGAAGAGCTACAAGCCCCATGACGGAATGTTCCCCTCCCAACATCTGGTAGCTCGTCGTGCCGCTGCCATGGACAAATTCAAAGACTACCTGGCGTAAAAAGCCGATTACAAGCGCCTTAACGAGGACACGCCATGCAGCTCCCCGGCATTCGCTTCAGCATCCATACACCTGAGTCTGCTATCGATGACCTGCGTACTCGCCTGGTCAATACCCGTTGGCCGAACCAGCCGGCCAACAGTACCTGGGCGTTTGGAACCCACAGCGATTACTTACAGCGCCTGGTGCAGTTCTGGGCCAGGGATTTTGACTGGCGAAGCTGGGAAACACGCATCAATGCTTTTGAGCAGCGCCTGGTCGAAATTGATGGGCAGGTTATCCATGTCCTGGTCGAACAGGGGTCCGGGGATAATCCGCTGCCTCTGCTGCTGACCCACGGCTGGCCGGGCTCTTTTTTGGAGTTCATCGATCTCATCGAGCCGCTGGCCCATCCTGAGCGTTTCGGCGGGCGAATCGAAGATGCCTTTACGGTAGTGTTGCCCAGTTTGCCTGGCTACGGCTTTTCACCATCGCCACAAACCCCCATTGGACCACGCGCCATCGCCCGGTTGTGGGGGAAACTGGCCAGTGAAGCATTCGGCTTCAACCAGTATGTGGCTCAAGGTGGGGACTGGGGGGCAGTGGTGACCGGACTGATGTCGCGCCAACACTTGTCAGGTCTTAAGGCGGTGCATCTGAATATGTGCGGCAACGTACCTATGATTGCCTCTGACGAGCATTTGGCGCCCGAGGAGCAGGTCTGGTTTGGGCGTATGGCAAGCATGCAAATGCACGAAGGCGCCTATCAGCAGATCCAGGGGACCAAACCCCAATCCCTTGCCTACGGCCTGACAGACTCACCAGCAGGGCTGGCAGGCTGGGTTTGCGAGAAGTTCCAGTCCTGGACCTTGGGCAGCAGTGATCAGGACCCGCCCTTCAGCCTGGACTGGATGGCCGCCAACCTGACCCTCTACTGGTTGAACGGCATCAATGGCGCGAATTGGCTGTACTACGCTGCTCGCAGTGGTCAGGACAGCCGCGTGGCGATCGGGGAACATAACACGGTGCCCGCAGGCTTCTCGTTGTTTCCTAACGACCTTATTGCACCCGCTCCGCGCTCCCTGCTGGAACGGATCTTCGATGTACACCACTACCGGGTATTCGACAGCGGCGGGCATTTTCCAGCGTTGGAGCAAGGTTCATTGTTGGTCGAGGAGCTGCGTCAATTCTTTGCAGATTTTCGTTGAGGGGCAGGCGTGAACAAAGCCGAGTTGTTGTCCAGCCTGCGACTGCCATTGATGGCCGCACCGATGTCAATCGCATCGAACCGTGCGTTAGTCAGTGCGGCAATTCAAGCAGGTGTCATGGCCTGCTTCCCCACTCATAACGCAGCGCGCGAAGGCGGTCTGGCGGTGTGGATTGATGAACTGCAAGCCTTGCAGCGCCAAGGCCTTGAACGGGGAGAGGCCATTTCCGCATTTGCAGTCAATATCAATGTCTCCCGGGCCAAACCTAGAGCGTTGCTCGCCGAGGAAATTGCGGTGTGCCGCAACGCTCGGCTACCAGTTATCACCAGCAATGCGGGCGACCCCAGCGAGTTGGTCAAGCAGGTGCACGACTGGGGCGGCCTGGTGATCCATGACGCCACCACCGTCGAGCAAGCTGAGCGCGCGATAGCCGCAGGCGTCGATGGCTTGATGCTGGTCTGTGCTGGCGCTGGCGGACTTGGCGGGCTGTTGTCGCCTTTCGCCTTTGTGCCCAAGGTTCGGCGGATGTTCGACGGCATCATCCAGTTAGCTGGGGGGGTTGCCGATGGCGCAGGAATCGCTGCTGCACAAACCTTGGGCGCCGATATGGTGTGTATGGGGACGCGCTTCATCGCTACGGTCGAATCCGGTGTCGACTCAGGGCATAAACAGATGCTTACTGAGTCGGGCAGCGCCGATGTGCTCTGGACCGATGCGATTTGCGGTATTGCGGCCAACTTCCTCAAGGCCTCGATCCGTCAGAATGGTCTGGACCCTGCTTGCCTGCCAGCATTGACCGATGGTCGTACCAACATCCCCGCGTCGATAAAACCCTGGAAAATGGTCTGGAGCGGAGGGCATAGCGTTGAATTGATTGAACACGTGCCGACGCTGGCGCAGCTGGTGTTGGAGTTGGAAGAGAGTTACCGCAAGGCGAGGGGCACGACGTAGCTGTTTAAGTACGAAGAAGCCCGCTTTCTCCTAGACCTCGAATCGAATCTCGGGGCGTGGGCAAAGCGGGCTTTTTGTCAGCGAGGCAATCCCAGCCCACGCTGGGCAATCAAGGTTCGTTGGATCTCATTAGTTCCACCGCCGATGACCATCATGATCGACTGGCGCAGCACCTGCTCCAGTTTGCCGCCGCAAGGTGCATCTGGGGCGAGTTCACCAAGCGTGCCACTGACACCAAGCAGATCCAGCGCAGCCTCGCCTAGGCGCTCCATCAGCTCGGCCGTGAAGGCTTTGCTCATGGCTGCCTCGTACACCGGAGTCTGCCCTTGTTCCAGCATACCGATACTGCGCCCCAACAGCTGGCGAGCCACTTCGATCTCCGCGGCCAATTGCCCCAGCGTGTCGCGGGCTACTGGGTCGGCACCGCGCAGGCGAAGCTCGGCAACCAGGCGTTCATAGTTGGCACGGATATGCGCGACGAAACCGCCCATCTGTACGCGTTCTGTGGCCAGCGCGCTGGTGATGATCGTCCACCCCTGGTTGACCTCACCGACCAGTGCGGTTGCTGGTACCCGCACATTGTCGAGAAATTCGGTGCAGAACGTGTGACCGTAAAGCGCCATGGAGGGATGCACGGTGATACCTGGGGTATTCATCGGCACGATAAACAGGCTGATACCGGCATGGGCTTTGGCGGTCGGGTCAGTACGTGCCGCCAGCCAGAGGTAGTCGGCATCTTCGGCGAAGGTGGTCCAGAGTTTCTGGCCATTGATGACCCATTCATCACCGTCGCTCACGGCAGTGGTACGGATGGCCGCCAAGTCGGAACCGGCACTTGGTTCGCTATAACCCAGACAGAATCGAATTTCGCCTGCGCGGATCTTGGGCAGGAAGAACGCTTGCTGTTCTGGCGTGCCGAACTGCATGAGGGCATGCCCTTGAATTTCACCGCCGGGCTTGGGAATACCAGCCTGTTGGACTTCCTCGATAAAGGCCAGTTGCTCCAGTGGTGTACGTGCCTGGCCGCCAAAACGCTCGGGCCAGCCCAGTGCTAGCCAACCTTGCTTGCCCAGGGCGCGCGTGAATTTTGGTACAGACTTTCGCTCCGCGAACGGTAATTGCTGGTACGCCGACTGATGCAAGTCCGTCCAGTTGGCTTTGAGCCAGTCTCGTACTTCCTGGCGAAAGGCGTTGCCGGCCTGACCCAGGTCGTACTCGGGAAGGCGCTGGCCATCGTCGACCAGAAACGCCGCCAGTTCCTGACGTGCGCGACGCGCACCGCCCAGGCGTGACAGGTCTGCATGCACGCGACGAAAATGCCGCGGCGCCTCATGCTCTTCGCTGTAGCCAATGGCGCCAAAGCTGTGATGAACCTCCAGCGATACCTGACGCAATGCCGTGCTGGCATAAGCTATGGCGGCCGAGGCGTAGAAGCGCCAGTCAGGGTTGCCCAGGTCATGGCTCTGAGCAGCATTTGCCAGCGTCAGGCGCACGCCGTCGAGGCGGGTTATGCAATCGGCGAGCTTGTGCTGCAAGGCCTGGAAACGACCAATGGGCTGGCCAAACTGTTGGCGCTCCTTGACATATTCGACCACCATCTCGAAGGCACGATTGGCCGCGCCCAAGGCCCGAGCGCAATAACCCAAACGGGCGAGGCGGTCCAGGTCATGGGTGTTGGATTCAAGGACCTGGACGGGCGTCGCGCAAAAATCCAGCCGGTGAAGAGCAGGCACAGCCAAGCCCGGCAGGGTGGTGCGGCTGATACCTGTAGCGTTCAGATCAATCAGGCGTACGCCAAGGGCAGGATCGATCACCAGCAATTGCTGCAGTTGGTCCAGATCGTCAACGATCGCCAGATGGCCATCCAGCTTGCTGTCGCGCTCTGCCAGGCGAGCGCCTTCTTCAGTGAGTGCAACGCCGACAGCGCACCCGCCCTTGGCAAGGGAGTCAATCAGCGGGAGGGCTGGTGCATCGACCAACAAGCGATTGGCCAGGAAGCTGCCATGTAATGGCGCAGGGCACGCATGTTTGCCCATGCCTTCCATGACAATCAGCCATTCGCGCAAGCCACCATAGGCTGGGTCGCTGCCCAGGGCGGTCAAGCCAAGTTCCGCCAGGCCTTGCCAAATTCCAGCAAGATCGGGCTTGAGATAGTCCCAATGGCTGCTCAGGTAGCCCTCTAGGCTGTCCTTGAGCATCTGGCGCTCTTCATTACTAGGGAGTGTCGTGGCGTTCATAGTCATAACCTTGTGACTGCTCGTTCGCACATTTCGCGCCCACGAGCAGCACTATCGATAGGGAGGGCCGTGTTAACGATTCTTCCAGACCGGCTTGCGTTTCTGCGCAAACGCCAGGCCACCTTCGATTCGGTCTTCACTATTGACGACTCTATCGATGGCTTTGTAAGCAACGCGCACCGCTTCAGTTTCGCTGGCGTAGTAATCCTGCTCGTTGAGCAATTGTTTGGTCAGACGAATACTGTTTGGCGAGCACTCAAGCAGGGACTCGGCCAGTTCACGAGCCGCCTGCAGTGCAGTGCCCTCTGGCACCACACGGTTGATAAAGCCTAGACGCTGGCCTTCCTCTGCACCGACCCGTCGACCGGTAAGGATCATTTCGATGGCCTGTTTGTAGGGGATTTGTCGGGTCAGGCGCTGCAGGCCACCGGCACCTGCCAGCAATCCCACGCGCACTTCGCTTAGGGCGAACTGGGCGGCGCTGTCAGCGACAATCATGTCGCTGGCCAGGGCAATCTCGAACCCGCCACCCATGGCAAAGCCATTCACCGCACAGATGATCGGTTTCTCGCGATTGAGTCGTGCAGTCAGGCCACCGAAGCCATTGCGCGGCATCCACATGCGCCGACCGGTCGAAGCGGCCTTGAGGTCATTGCCGGTACAGAAGGCACGCGTGCCAGCACCGGAAATGATCGCAACCCACAGAGATTTGTCCGCTTCGAAGGCGTTGAAAATCTGGTCCAGCTCGTCATTGGCTTCAGGGACCAACGCATTGTTGACCTCTGGCCGATTGATGATTACCTCGAGAATCGGGCCGCGGCGCTCGACCTGGACGAATTCATACTGATCGAGCAGGTGCTTGGGGGCCGGCGGTACCAGGCGATCGAGGGACGCTTCACTCATGGCAAAGCGGTTCACGCCTTGCAGCAGTCTGACGCAAATATTCAACTCCAGACCATCCTGGCTGCTGAATGCCTGGAGTGCCTCGCTATCGTCGGCCACGCTGTTGGCGACGAAACGCTCACCGGTGCTGTTCAGGCGACCGATGACGATGACTTCCTTGGGACCTTGTTTGTCGTGCAGTACGGTGTAACTTTCGACGCTGGCCCAGCCATTGGGTGACAGGGTCAGGGCCGGGGCGGGCAGGGCGTCGATCTGTGCCTGATACTTGCTGCTATCACAGGCCTTGAATGGTTTGGGGATGGTCGAGTAGACGCCCACTGCATGAGTGGACAAAAATCCGCCGTTAGCCCCCACCAGCCCGTACGCGCCTGGATCGGCGCGCAGGCGCTGGACCACTTCGGCCAGCGCATGCATCGAGTAGTTGTTACCTGGACCACCGAAGAATGGCAGCCCCCCGGTCAGTGTCAGGCCACGAGGGTCATTGGGTTTGATGTTCAAGGTGTCGATGGCGCTGAATACAGCAATTGGGAAGCAGCTGTAGATGTCCAGGTAGCGGACCGCGTCGATGCCGATCTCCGCCTCCTGCAGAGCATGCTGATAAGCCAATGCCATGGCGGGAGAGCTACCCAGATCCTGGCGCTCAAGCACTGAACGTTCGTCCAGGGCGCTGTAGCCGTGCAGGTACACCCACTTGTGTTCTGGCACCCCCATTTCCCGGGCCAGCCCTACTGTGGTCAACAACACGGCCGCACCTTGGTTGACCTGGTCACGGGCAACCACCGAGATCGGATGCGGGTCGCCAATCAAACGGTTTTCGGCGCTGACGGTGGCGATTGCTTCAGCACTCCAAAGCTTTTGGCTGCTGGCATGGGGGTTTGCATGCGCCACTTCGCTGAGCGGCGCCATCAACCGACCCATTTCCTGCGCATAGTGCTCGCGTGACATCCCCAGGCGCTTACGCCGCGCCTGCTCCAGCAAGGGATAGACAGTGGTCGGCATGATCATGTTCTGATCATTCATGTACTTGGTGCGCATTGCGCCCACGTTCCAGTGACGATCATCTACGTCACTGGGGTATTCCTCTGCCCAATCCAGGTTCTGCTTGGCGGCTTGAGCGGCACGTTGTGTCGAGGCGGCCTCGGCGCCACACAGCAATGCTAAGCGTAGCTCGCCAGCGTGCAAGCGCTCACAAATTTCGCCCACCAGCTTCTGTGGTTCATCGCCACAGGCGGGGGAGTACACTTGTACTCCCGGCGTCGCACCCAGGCGTTTCGCCACTGCAGCCGGTACGTTGTTGGGTCCGCCAAAAGGCGCTCGCAAGTGCCGCATCGGTGCGGGAGCCGAATCGGCGACGGTACGAATGGCGTAGATGGCGTCGATGCAGCTGGTGAGCTCAGATGCACTCTGAGCATCCTCACAGGCGGCTTTAGCCGCTTCGGCGGCAAGATCAGTGGGCGATAACTGGCGGTAGCCGGCCTCATCGAGACGTTCTGAATACTGGCCGACGCCGATCAGCACAGGGGTGGAATCCTTGATCAATGGTTGGCTCACAATCGAATCCTTATTAGTCATGCCTTGGCAGGCGCAGCGGCAACGTCTTCCAGATGCCCGTCGTTGATCAGTGCCTCGATGTCACTCGGGGCCAGCCCAAGTAAACGCTCAGCCAGTTCGCGTGTGTGTTCACCCTGCAAAGGCGCCGGATCCAACAGCGGTTCGGGCATATGCAGGGAATGGGCGATGCGGTTTTCGGTAGGCAATGGTTCCGGCAGGCCCGGATGCACCAACTCGCGGATGAAATCGCGTGCGGCGTAATGCGGGTCACTGCGGTAGTCGCTCAGGCGTTGCATGAAGCCTGCGGGTACGCCTGCAGCCTGCAGGGCCTGGGTAACTGATTGGGGGCTGCGCTGCGCGGTCCACGCGGCCACCAGAGCATTGACTTGCTCCCGGTTGGCCAGCCGTCCCTGCGCTGTCGCCAGGCTGCTGTCGTCGGCCAGGTCCCGACGATCAATGGCACTGAGCAAGCGCAGCCAGTCGTCGTCATCACGAACTGAAACCGCGCACCATTGATCGTCCCCGGCACAGGCGAAGACACCGTCCGGCACTTGCCAGGCTGAGTGATTACCCTGAGCCTTGAATGAGCCCGGTTGCAGGGACTCAAGCAAAAATTGCTCGCTAGTGCCGTTGAGGAATATCTCGGCCTGGGCAACGCTGACTGTCCCACCCAACCCAGTACGCTCACGACGCAGCAGCAGTGCCAATACACCGACTACTGCAACTCGCCCTGCCATATGGTCCGGGAAGATGGTCACGCCATCGCCGAAGAATTCCGGCATCTCCGGGTAGCGCCACAACGAGGTCATGCCGGTAGATGCGCGAACAAGGGGGCCGTAGCCGGGGGTGCGACTCTGAGGTCCGGAATTGCCCATGGCGCTGCTGTCCAGTACGACGATGCCTGGGTTGATCTCCTTGAGCACTTCGTATCCCAGTCCCAAGGAGTCCAGTGTGCCCGGTTTGAAATTCGACAGCACCACGTCCGACTTGGCCACCAGTTGCTTGAACAGGTCCCGACCCGTTTCGCTGCGCAGATTGATGCCCAGACTGCGCTTGTTGCGATGACCTTGGGCGATCGAAGGCGTAATGGGGGCACCGGTCATGGATTGACGACCCCCGTCAGGGAATGCGCGGTTCTCGATCTTGATGACTTCCGCCCCCTGGTCTGCCATCAAGCGGCCGGCCTCGGCGCCAGCGACAATCACGCCTAGGTCGAGCACTCGTACGCCCTCAAGCGGGCGGCGCAAGAAGGGTTTCTCGTGACTGCTCGCATGTTTATCCGCAGCAGCTGTTTCCTCTAACAGCGCATTGGTGTCGGCACCCAGCCTGGGCGCAGAGTGACGAACCCCCGCGCGTCGACCATCCAGTTCCAGATAACCGGACGGGACCTGACCGCGGACACCCTCGCTCAGTTGCAACGGAACGAAGGAGCTGCGGGCTATAAAATGCTCGTCTTCAAGGACCTGTGAAGGTTCGGACACGATAGCAATCGGCACCCCGTATCGCTGGCCGGCGAGCAAGAGCTCGGCAGCAGTGTTGCGAGCGAACAGTTCACCCGTCAGGGCATTGATCTCGGCGCACTTGGGCATGCGCTTGGCAATGCTGAGGTATTGCGGGTCATGAAACTCATGATCAGGCCCCAACCAGTCGCGCAGGCCTTCCCATTGACGAGGATTGAGCGCGCAGATCCGCACGAAACCATCTTTGCAACGCAGGATCGGGTACATCGGCACGGCTGCGGGCCGGTCATGGCTGGTGGAGTCAAGTGCTGACTTGCCTGCCTGGGCACTTCCTGTGACACCGAGGCCCGGGTCCAGTACTTGGGCGATCGCTTCTTGAATGGAGAAGTCCAGATGGTCGCCGCACCCGGTCTTCAGCCGCTGCCACTGACCGAGCAATGCAACCCAGACGGCCTGCATCGCTGCCGATTCCCAACATAGATTGCCCGGCGGCAGCAGAGGTGTATGGCCCGGCCTGCCAGAACGGCAAAGTACACCGCTGAGCGCCGCGTGAACCGCGTGACTCGCGCAATGGTCTCTGTAGGGGCCAGTAAGACCAAAATCGCTGACCGACAGTACTACCAGGCCGGGATAACGACTGCGCAGATCACCTACCGGTAAGCCCAATCGGGCCAAGTTGTCGGGGCCGCTTGCATCCAGCAGCAGGTCAGTGCTGGCAAGTAGACGAATGAAGGCTGCTTTATCGGCATCAGCGTTTAAGTCCAGCACCAGACTGCGCTTGTTGGCATGATGGGTGGCGAAGTACAGGCTGGTGCCCTGGAACATCGGGGCGATATGACGGCTGGCGCTACCGTGTGGCGGTTCGAGCAGGATGACTTCGGCACCCAGATCAGCCAGCAAGCGCCCGGCCATATCAGTCTTGCCGTCGGCCAGCTCGACAACTCGCATGCCTGCCAGGGGCAGCGTCGGGTCGGTGGAAGCTGCATTGATCATGCTTCACTCCTAGTTCGCAGTATTGTTTTTGTTAGGGACTGCTTTTAATCAGATATATCATTGCAATGTTTGTTGTTCAAGCCTCTTCCGCCAGGCAGTCCCTTGGAATCTATAATGGGGCGCATTGCGCACCCCATGTATTGCAGGCTCAGGCCGACAGCGCCCGTGCGGTTTCCTCGTGCACGACCGCAGGTTCGATACCGAACATCTTCGCGGCGTTCAGCCCCAATACCGCCGCTTTGTCGGCATCAGTGAAATGCGGTACTTGCTCAAACATCCCTTCGACCAGCGTTCGCGAATAAGGGAAGGTGCCTTCGCTGTGTGGGTAGTCGGTGGCGAACAGGAAGTTCTCGATGCCCAGGCCCTTAGCTGTCAGCAGGCAACCAAGATCATTCTGGAAAGAGCAGTGCACTTGATCGCGGACGATTTGACTAGGTTTGCGCGCAAGTTTCGGATGAATAGACGGGGCATGGCCTTCGTAAACTTCATCCATCCGCTCAGCCAGGCCCAACAGCCACCCCGCACCCGCTTCTACGAACAGAATGTGGGCGTCCGGATTGCGGTCCAACACGCCGCCGCCCACCAAGGCACTGATCACATCCACGGCATCGTTCATTTGCCGTGAATAGTTGAACAGCGCGGCACCGGGACCACGCAGGGCACGTAGGTTGACGTTGCCTACACCGGTGTGGAAGGCCATCGGAATACCCGCTTCGGCGCACAGCGAGAAAAACTCGTCCCACGCAGGGTCATTGAAGGCCTGGATCGAATCGAGGTTGACGGTTGGCATCATCACTGCCCGGTAACCGATGGCAATGATACGTTTGAGTTCGGCGATGCCGTCTTCAAGGTTAACCAGTGGAATGACTGCTGCAGGCACCAGTTTTGAACGCACGCCCTCGACATAGCCCCAGGCCCAATCGTTATACAGGCGGGCACATTCGCGCGAAGCTTCGGCGTCGGTGATTCGGGAGATCAATAGACCGAGACTGGGGAACACCAGCTCAGCATCGACGCCATCGCGTTCCATGTCGGTGAAACGTGCTTTGAGGTCACGTGTGCCCAGGCGACGGATGTCGACGAGGTCATCCGATTCTCCCACCTTGTGGCTATGAAAGCCGAGTGGGATCTTGAACTGGGTGACGTCGCCAATACGGTTCAAGCGCATTTTCTTTTCGACGTCGATTTCCACGTTTGGGGCCCACTGCTGCAGGTGTGCAGGCAAATTGGCGGTGAACAGGTCTGGCGGTTCGACGATATGAGCGTCGCAGCTGAATACGAATGGGCGCATGGTAATTCTCCTGTCAATGGCTTCGTTGGCGTGCCAATGGCCGCCGACTCTGATGCTCAGTGCTGATCAACGGTTATCTGCCAGATACTGGCGCAGGCTCAGGGCACTGCCCAGGTGCGCCGAAAGAAACATGGCGCGTTTCAAGTACAGGTGCAGGTCGGCTTCCCAGGTGTACCCGAAGCCCCCGTGCAACTCGATGGTCTTGCGCGCGACGTGAAGGTAGGCATCGGCCAGATGAGCCTTGGCCAGCGCAGCGTGGCGACTGGCACCCGATTCACCGGTAGCGACGCACTGTGCGGCGTGCCAGACCAACGGACGGTTGGGTTCACCCTCCAGAGCAATTTCCGCCAGCTGGTGTTTTACGGCCTGGAACTGGCCGATTGGCACCCCAAATTGTTCGCGCACCTTGGTGTACTCGGTGGCCAGCTCTACGCACTTGGCAATACCACCGCATGCCTGTGCGGCTTGCAGAGCAAGACCAGCATCGACCAGTGCCTGGCTACAGGTGCTGCCGTTGGCTAGTGCCTCGATATTGCCTTCATTGACCTGGAAATCGGCAAGGAAACCGATGGGGTCGACGCAGGGTTTGTCAAGGCGTAGCAGGCTTGGTGCCTGAGGGTCAACCACCCCAAGACCGCCACCCGCCAAGCCGGTGACGATCAAGGTCGGAAAATGGCTGCCGGAAACTTCCACATTGGCCAATGTCAGATTTTTTTCACCGCCTGCCTGTGCCTGCCAGCTGTCAGGTCGATAGCTGCCTAGGCGTCCCTGAAGGGCGACACTGCCCACGAGCTCCCCACTGGCCAGTAGCGGTAACCAACGGGCTTTCTGTTCGGCGTTACCGGCTTGTGCAATGGCGAGGCAGCAAAGTTGATGGCCAATGAAGGGCAGAGGTGCGGCACTGGCCCCAATTACCTCGTTGATCAACACCGCGTCGAACAGCGAAAGACCAGTCCCGCCGTCCTCTTCGGCGATCAACAAGCTGGCGAATCCGAGTTCGGCGAACGCTTGCCAGAGGTCACCGAGATCCCGACGCCAGTCGCCGTGGCGATCGGCAATACGGTGCAAAAACAAGGGCTCGGCATGTTCGGCTAGGAACTTGCGGGCGGTGTCGACGAAGGCAGTCTGGTCGTCGTTGAGCAGGTAGTTCATGGCTGATTCGCCTTCAAGATGCCATCGCCGGATCACGGGGCAAGCCCAGACCACGTTCGGCGATGACATTGCGTTGAATGTTGGAAGTGCCGCCGGCAATGGCAATGCCCAGCGAGCCCAGGTACTGGTTGAGCCATTTCTCCGGCCCTGCTTCGGCTTCACGGCCAAATGGCGAGAGCATAAAGTCATCGCCGAGGATGTCCCGGGCGATGTCAGCCACCTGCGCAGCGATACGCGTGACGATGAGTTTGTTCATCAGCGCAACGCTACCGGCATCTTGGCCGGCCAGACGCAGGGCGAACTGACGCTGCATGTTGTGGTAGTGGGCGCTGACCATGCCCTCCAGCACAATCAGACGATCGCCGATACGGGGTTCCTCGATGGCCGGGCGGCCGTTGTAGAGGCAACGCTCGGCCAGCTCCACCAGCTTGCGGTGCAGGGTCACCGACCCTTCCGCTGCGCCGATGAAGCCAGCACGTTCGGCAGACAGTGTGGTCTTGGAGACCTTCCAGCCTTCACCTCGCTGACCGACAATCCAATTGGCCGGGGTGCGAGCACCGTCAAAGAAGATTTCGCTGAACTCTTCACTGCCGTTGATCTGCCGCAAGGGGCGAATGGTTATGCCGGGCTGTCGCAGGTCCACCAGCAGGTAAGAAATGCCGGCATGCTTTCCGGCTTCTGGCTCTGTACGTGCCAACATGAACAGGTAGTGAGCCTTGTCCGCGCCGGAACTCCATATTTTTTGACCATCAATGATCCATTCATCACCTTCCAGGCGCGCCTTGGTGCGGATCGACGCCAGGTCTGAACCTGAATTAGGTTCGCTGTAGCCTTGAGCCCAGCGGATCTCTCCACTCAGCGTTGGGGGGACGAACTGGCGTTTCTGCCATTCCTCGCCACACCCCAACAATGTCGGCACCAACATGCCGTAGCCGACACCGGGCACTTCCAGCGGCGCCCGAGCGCCGTTGAAGACCTGCTGAATAATTTGCGCCTTGAGGATATCGGCCGGTTGTTCTGAACCGCCGTAGGCTTTCGGCACGTTGCGATACAGATAGCCGTGCTCGGTAGCGAGCAGCCGAAAGGCCCGCTCATTCGCAGCGCGTTCCGGTCCCTTCACGGGTTTCCAGTGAGCTGCCAGGAACGCCTCGACTTGCGCGCGGTAGGCGAGCAGTTCGGGAGTGTCGAGAAAGCCATTGCTACTCATGACTTGCGCTTCCCGGCCAGTAGTTCCCAGTGACGCGCCATCATCTTCGAGGCACGCGCTTGCAACTCGTGAGGCACAGGCGGCAGTACCAGAGCGCCGTCACGGCTGGGGAGGGCGACGACCGCATCGCACAGAACAGTGTCTTCACCGCGCTGGTTGGTCATTTTCACCTTGACGTCTACCAGGTTGAGGCCATTTTCCACGCGCTTGCCCACCACTTCACCACTGATGAACTGGGTGTCGCCCATGTAGTTGAACTTGCGGATCTCGTCGTACTGCTTGTAGACCCAGCCGTTGTCACCGGCCCAGTCGGTTAGGTAGCGGAACAGATAGTTTTCACGCATGACGCCATAGTCGTACGCCATCGGATTGCCGATTGCCTGGGCCCAATCGCTGTCCCAGTGCAAACGCTGAGCAACATCCGGGACGCCGTAAGCATTCTTGACGTAAAACGGCGCGATGCGCTTGCGGTTGTTGTTCCACATCCGGCCGGTACGCAGGCCATAGGGAACCCAACCGTAACCACCACCATGGAAATTGACCACGTCGGTGACGGTCAACGGCCCACTGGCACCACCAGGCAGCGCGCTGCCGATTTCCAGGTCTTCGAAGTACAGGGTGTCAGCGCCACGGGAACGCTCAGCCGAGTAGACTTCATCAATGCGGGCCAAGTCTTCATCGCTGTAGGTCGCCGGTTGAATGTCCTTGTACTTACCGGTTTCGCGTGCTTTCTTGCGCTCGGTGAGAATTGCTCGGTAGCGGTATACCGAAACGACCTCCCCCCGTTGGTTGACCTTCACCTGACTGTTGAAGCGAGTGACCGAACGGCCAGCGAACTCCGACTGTTTGACTTCCAGGCCATCTTCGCCGCCGAAGCTATAGAGGGTGTCACCCGGAAAGATTGGGCGGTAGAACGTCCACTCGCCACCGGAAATGAACATGTGGATGCCACGGAACAGGCTCTTGGTTGCCGCTTTCAATTCTTCAGGCAGCGGATCACCGAGCATGGGGCGGTTAATGACGCCCGCCATCATCGACGGCGCGATCACCGAGCCCCAACGGCTGCTGGCAGCATGGTCAGGGTTGCAGAACAACGGGTTGTCGCTGCCGCAGGCATAAGCGAAGGAGCGAATATTGTCGATCGAGGCTGTGCCAATCTGCTCCTGGTCGCGGCTGGCCAGATCGACATGCAACATCAACTTGGCGCGCTCGATATCGTGGTCAGTCAGTTCGTAGGCGGTGGCTTTTTTGAAGTCTTCGGTCAGGGTCTGGTCGGACATGGTGTCTCCGTCTGTTCTTCGCGTAGTCGAGTGGGGATCAGCTACCGCTGAAAACCGGGTCGCGGCGTTCGATGAAAGCGCGCACAGCTTCTTTGTGGTCGTTTGTCTGCGCGCTCAGGACATTGAGGGTGGCCTCCAGGTCCAGGGATGCGGGCAACGGCATCTCCAACGCAGCATTGAGGTTTTGCTTGATGTAGCGCTGGATGATCGAGGAGCCCGATGCCAGTTGCCGCGCGAGCGCGTAGGTGTTGTCTTCCAGCGCGGCATCGTCCACCAGCCGCGAGGCGTAGCCGATTCGCACGGCTTCGGCGGCGTCGATGCGCTCACCGAGCAACATCAGCTCGCGGGTCTTGGCAGTACCGAGCAAGCGAGTGAGGAAATAGCTGACACCATAGTCACCGGATAACCCGGCCTTGGCAAAGCCCGTCATAAAGGAGGCGTTATCGGACACCACCCGGAAGTCGCAGGCCGCAGCGATTGCCATCCCCACGGATACAGTGGCACCGCGGATCATGGCGATGGTTGGCTTGGGCATTTCGAACAGCTGGCGAGTGGCGTCCATGTTGCCGCGCAACCAGTCGATGCGAGACGCCAGGCTATCGGGTGCCTTGGGCTTCTGCGGCTTTGATTCTGTCTCTGCAGACGGATCCTTTTTCGGTTTGCCACTCAAGTCGCCACCGGCACAGAACCCACGGCCAGCGCCACGAATCACAACAACCCGGGCTTCTGGATTTTTGGCCGCTTGGCCGACCGCTTCGGTAAAGGCGCGCATCAACGCTGGATTAAACGCGTTCAGACGCTCAGGACGGTTGAAGGTCAGCGTTAGAACGCCGTCTTCAAGGTCTTGCAACAGCACTTGCTCGGACATAGGTCCCTCCGTTCGGCCGGGGGCGGCTTCAGATAGCGGTCTGCGTGATGGGATCGGGTGCGGTAAACAGCTGGCGTACTTCGTGCTGGCTGATTTTCAGCGAAGGGGTGCGCGGCAAGTTCTCAACCATCAACCAGCGCACCGGGACCTGGTAGGCCACCAGTTTTTCTTTCGCAAACGCGGTAAGCTGGGTTTCGTCCAGCGTGAATTCTGGACGAACTTCAAGCGCCGCAACGGGTACTGCTCCCAGGCGCGGATCAGGCAGTCCAACCACGCAGATTTCCTTGATTGCCGGGTGCTCACGCAGCACGTGCTCGACATCTCGGGGCAGTACTTTGAAACCGCCACGAATGATTGCCGAATCCGAGCGGCCGCGAATGAAGATGAAACCGTCGTCATCGATCTCCGCGAGGTCGGTGGTACGTACCCAGCGGCTTGCGTCGACTTGAGCTGAACGAACTTCCAGCAGACCGATGCTGTTATTGCCCAGGACTTGTTCGGTTTGCATGTCAATGACTCGAACCTCGCAGCCTGGCTGAGCACGGCCAACCGAACCGCGTTTTTGCTGGGCGAATTCTTTGTGATCTCGCAGGCTCCAGCCGGCCACCGCGCCAGCAAACTCTGTGGCGCCGTAGGCATCGAGCAAAGGAATGTTGTAACGGGTTTCAAATTCGATCTGCAGGGCCGGTTCAAGCGGGGCGCTACCGGTACGAATTGCCAGCAGACTTTCGATGTCACTCTTGGCCACATCAGCATCGAGGATCATGCGGATGGCTGTCGGTGGAAGCGAAACCATCTTTGGCCGATAGGTTGCCACCGCCTGGCTCCATTCCTGGACCGAAAATTTCTCCTGGATCACGATGGGGCGGGCGGAGGTGATGGCCGCAACGGCGAAATACATCCCGCCGATGTGTACCAACGGAATGGTGAGCATGGCCGGGCTGGTTTTCAGGGTCAGGCCGGAGATGGCGTTTCCAGCTTCGTAATGCGCCGCATCGGACAACGAGGCTTCGAGCTTGGCATAAGGCAGGGCAATGCGTTTAGCGGGGCCTGTGGTGCCACTTGAAAGCATCAGGATGGCGGTTTCTCGAAGATCGGGCAAGGTCGCCGCATCAAGCGTGAGGTCAAGCCCTGGCTGCGCAGCCACGGTCAGGTTGTCGCCGGAACTGACACTCAGCCCCAAGCAGCCTTTGGCTTTTGCCGCGGTCATAAGTGCGGGTGCCTGCCAGTCCTGTTCGTCGGCAATCAATGCACCTACCTGCGTGGCTTCAAGGTCACGGGCAATCTTATCCGCCGACTGAAAAGGGTTGAGTGTTACCACACACCGCCGTGATGCAAGGACTTGCAATAGCGCACACAGCTGAGCAGGGCGATTGCGCAGCAGTATTCCAACAGGCGCACCTTCGCTCAGGCCTGCGGCACTGAGCAAATCGTTGGTCTGAGACATCAGCGTTGACATCTCACCCCATGAGTACCAGCGCTGCTTGTATTCCAATGCGGGCGACTCCGGGGCAAGCGCAAGTACGCTGCGGATTCTCAATGCAAGGTCAAGCGTCATAAGCGTGCTCTCGTGTTGTGGTCCACTCGCCCCGATCAGGGCATGGCAAGTGAGGATGAAATTATCATATCAATGAGCTGTATGATTAAGCAAATTGTTTACCGTGCTCATTTTTTTGAAAACGTCTACAGCTCCCGTAATACGGGCTCTTCGAGCGAGTACTCACTGGCCGGCAAAAAAACGGCAGAAAACAAATTTAGAGTTTCAGGCGTGAGGCTGGGCGGCGTCGCACGCACATAGAAAGCTGATTGCTATTAATTTCAGATGCCGTCCTCGCGATCATCACGCCTTCTATATGCCCCTCCAGAAAGCTTGCGCACTTATGGCTGCAACCTGAGCCCAGGCTACTTGCGTAAACCGCTAGCGCAGCGAAACTGCCGTTCTTCCTACCTATGCCTCCATCAGCGCGAGCGTGTCTTGCTTACCCCTCTCAATAAAAGCGAAGCCAGTTGGAGCAATGCCTTCCCGCCCTGCGTTTTGGAAAAAAGCACTTCGTCACGTTGACGCCTAATCATTTATAGGATTAGGATGATTAACACGATAGGGCGGGAAGGGACCTGACCTGATTCGCAGTAGCTCAACTAGAAAAACACTCCGCATAACAACATCAACAACAGTGTTTGGAGGTTCAAATGAGTGCAAGCAAGCTGCCAGCCGTATTCGGCAGAGGCTACCGGGACGCGTTTCAGGCAGCCGGCGTGGTGCTTGCGGTGGGGGTGCTGACCCCTGCGCAAGCCATGGACATAAATACGGGCATCGATGGCCTCAGTGCTCGCTTCGACAATACTTTGCGCTACAACCTGGGTTACCGGGTCGATGGACGTGATCGGCGAATCGCCAACACTGCCACTGCCGACGACGGTGACTTCAAATTTGACAAGGGTGATGTCGTTACCAACCGCATCGATCTATTGTCCGAGTTTGAGTTGGATTGGCAGAATCAGTTTGGCCTGCGCACTTCGGGAACGGCCTGGTATGACCAGGCGTATGACGATGATGACGTCAAGAGCAACCCGGATCTGCCTGGCGTTTCCAGCTACGACAACAACAAATACTCGTCGTACACGAAGCGCTACTACAACGGTTTCTCAGGTGAGCTACTCGATGCCTTTGTCTATACAAACCTGACGGTTGCGGAGCGACCGATCAACATCAAGTACGGGCGCCATGTTGTGTATTGGGGCACTTCACTGTTCTCCCAGGGTGGCATCGCTTATAGCCAGCACCCGATTGATGCCAAGAAAAGCGCGGCGACCCCAGGCACCGAGACGCGTGAAACGTTCCTTCCGCTCAATCAGGTGTCGTTCCAGACCCAGGTCACCGATAACATCTCATTCGCCGGCCAGTACTACCTGGACTGGGACCATATTCGCGTCCCTGAGGGTGGAACTTTCCTGGGATCGGCAGACTTCCTGCTTGATGGTCCTGATCGTCTCGGCGGCGTAGGTCCTACAGCAAACTTCCGGGTCGACGACCCTCTGGAACCTAGCAAAAAACGCGGAAACTGGGGCGTAAGCACCAAATGGACTGTTCCGGAGCTTAATGCCACCACGTTCGGCCTGTACTATCGTGAGTTCGATGAGAAGAACGGCTTCTGGGTAATGCGTGACCCCAACGCCCCCACCCACCTGCGCGCCGTCTTCCCCCGCGACACAAAGCTGATTGGCCTGAGTATGGACACGACCATTGGTACCTATGCCGTCGGTGCAGAGATCATGACCAGGAGAAACGCGGGGTTGAGCTCAATAGGTCTGGCTCCAGGCGATGAAGGTGCGCGCGGCAACACTTGGCATGCGTTGGTCAACACCATTGTTTCGCTACCAAACACGCCACTGTGGGACACCGGCACGTTCACGGCCGAGCTGACCTACGACTACCTGGACAAAGTTACCGACAATGAAAACCTCTTCAACGGCGAGGATACCGTGGGATGCCCGCTGGGTAAGAAGGCCGGGTGCGCAACTCGTGATGCAGTAGGTTTCAACATCTCAGTCAAACCCCAGTATCTGCAGGCGTTCCCGGGAGTCGACCTGGGTATTCCTTTGACGTTGGGCGGTGGTCTTCACGGTAACACCGCGGATTTTGGCGGCACGAGCGAGGGGTTGTACACCTATTCGGCAGGCATCGAGGCTGATATCCGCAGACAAGTCACAGCATCGCTCGTCTGGGCAGATTCCTCGGCGAACATCGTGCGCAATGGTACGGGCTATACCGGTGCCGGCGCGTGGCAGACAACTGACCGTGGTCGCGTGACCTTGACCCTCAAAACTTCATTCTGATTTGTTGCGAAGCGCACAAGGGGCGGCGCGGCCGTCCCCTTGACGTGATAGCCGCTGGGTCACCCGGCACGATAAAAATAATAACGGTAGAGGTGGGTTCGACATGAAAAAACAATGGTTAGGTTGGTGTATTGCCTGGTCGACGCTGTTGATCGGCCATATGCCTTTCGCTGCTGACCCTGTCACAGTCGATCCCCTCGAAGTTCCGTCATTAACAAGCACGTTGGCGAATTCAACCCAGTTGGTCGGCATTGCCCACGCCGGCCAACGATTGGTGGCAGTAGGTTGGCGGGGACATATTCTGTATTCCGACGATCAAGGAATCAGTTGGCAACAGGCCCGCGTGCCGGTAGGTGTCGACCTGACTGCGGTGAATTTCCCCAGCCCACAGCACGGCTGGGCAGTAGGGCATAGCGGTGTGATTCTTCACAGTGAGGACGGTGGTCAGAACTGGGTCAAGCAACAAGATGGCTTCAGTACCGGTAGGAGCATGGCCAGCTATTACCAACAACGTCTCGCCCAGGCCAATGAAGACACCAAGTCGATCTACCAAGGCCTGCTGGATCAGACCCAACTCAATTACGGCACGGGACCAGAGCAGCCGTGGCTTGATGTGTGGTTCGAAAACGACCGGATTGGCTACGTCGTTGGCGCATTCAACCTGATTATGCGCACCGATGACAGCGGCGTGAATTGGACGCCCATTCTTGAGCAAGTCGATAACCCTGACAGCCTGCACTTGGGGGCGATCTCCCAGATCGCAGGAGACCTATATATCGCTTCCGAGCGCGGAACAGTCTTTCGTCGTGAAGGTGAGCGATTCGTTCCCTCTAACACTGGCTACAGAGGCACCTTTTTCGGTGTGGTCGGCAACGATAACGTCGTACTTGCCTATGGTTTGCGTGGCACGGTCTATCGCAGCCTTGATAAGGGGCATAGTTGGGAAAAAGTTGATACCGGCATAAGCAATGCGCTAACGGGTAGTGCAGTGCTTGCGGACGGGCGTATTGCCTTGGTCAGCCAAGGAGGGCAGATGCTGGTTGCAGACCCGAGCGGCAAACAGTTTGTCCCAGTAACGATTTCGCGCAGTACCCCGCTGGCCGGTGTCGAGGTTCTTGACGCTGGCCACGTGGCATTGATTGGAAGCAACGGAGTCCAGGTCGAGCCTTTACCGGCATCCGGCAGCTGAGCCACCCGTCTGACTGAATTGGAGCAATCATGGCTGTCAACACCGAAGAACTGCGCCTGCCTGTGGTGCGAGAACTCAAGGATTTCGACCAACAATCCGGCAACTGGCTGGAGCGGCTGATATTCAACCATCGAATCTGGGTGATCCTACTGGTCGTTGCTGTAACGCTGGTGTTGGGTTTTCACGCCACGCGCTTGGCTGTACAGGCGCGTTTCGATGACATGATTCCGCAGTCACACCCCTACATTCAGAACTATTTCGCCAACAAGTCCGAACTCAAGGGATTGGGTAATTCGTTGCGCATCGTCGTGCAGACAGAACAAGGCGATATTTTCGACAAGCACTATCTGGATGTCGTAAGGCAGATCAACGACAAGCTCTTTCTTACCCCGGGTGTGGACCGTGCGTTCATTCGTTCCTTGTGGACACCGATTGTGCGCTGGACCGAAGTGACCGAAGAAGGATTCAGTGGTGGGCCAGTGATGCCGTTCAATTACGACGCATCGCCTGCATCGCTGGAGACATTCAAACAGAACGTGATGCGAGCGAACCTGCGCGGCAACTTGGTAGGCAAGGACTTCAAGTCCAGCATGATCTTCGTGCCACTTCTCGATACCTTGCCTGAGACAGGTGCACCGCTGGACTACCGTGTTTTGTCGACCTTGCTGGAAAATGAAGTGCGCGACAAGTTCCAGTACGCTGCGAACGTCGAACATCAAGTTAACCAGCTACCACAAGGTGGTCCCTATAAGATCCACATCATCGGGTTTGCCAAGCTGGTCGGTGATCTCATCGATGGCTTGGTCCAGGTGATGTTCTTTTTTGCCATCTCGGCTGCGATCGCGACGCTTGTCATCTACCTCTATACCCGTGACTTGCGCAGCACCCTGTTATTGGTAGTTACCGCCGGTATAGGGGTTGTCTGGCTACTTGGCTTGTTGCAGCTGTTGGGCTACGACTTGAACCCTTACTCGATCCTGGTGCCGTTCCTGATCTTCGCCATTGGTTTGTCTCATGGCGCGCAGAAGATGAACGGCATCATGCAGGATGTTGGGCGCGGCACACACAAGTACGTTGCCGCACGCTATACCTTCCGACGTTTGTTCCTCGCCGGGCTTACAGCGTTGATCACCAACGTGGTGGGCTTCGCGGTTTTGATGATCATCGATATCCCCGTTATTCGCGACCTGGCCATGACTACCAGCTTGGGCGTCATGGTGTTGATCTTTACCAAGTTGTTCTTCATTCCAGTTGCACTGTCTTACACAGGGGTCAGCGAAAAAGCCGCCTTGCGTAGTCTGCGTGAGCGAGGTGACGGCAGGGCTGGCGCCTTTGGGTTTTTGCTGCGATGCACCGAGCGGCGCTTTGCACTACCGCTGGTGATTGGCGCCGTTGTTGTCGGCGGTGTCGCGGCCGCTATCAGCTTGACCAGCTTGAAGATGGGCGATTTGGACCCCGGGGCACCGGAGCTACGTCCGGATTCTCGCTACAACCGTGATGTGGCCTACATCAATGAACATTATGGCCTCTCCAGTGACCAGTTCGCGGTGATCGTCAAGACCAGCAAAGATGGAATGCGTAAGTATGAATCGCTGGTGGAGCAGGACCGTCTGGCCTGGGAATTGGATCAACTACCCCAGGTGCTGATGACCTCGTCGGTAGCTGGCGGTATTCGACAGGTGGCCTCGGGCTCATTCGAAGGCAACCCCAAGTGGGCAACTATCCCACGTAACGAGCAAACCTTCGGTAACGTCACGCAGAATTTGCTGGTCGGAAACCCTGAGCTGATGAATCCCAACGGCAGCGTCGCGCCTGTGATTGCCTATCTGAAAGATCACAGCGCCGACACCCTCGATGCCGTCGTGAAAACCACCGAGGCCTTTGCCGCCAAGCACAATACCGCCGATCGTCAGTTCTTGCTGGCAGCTGGTCCTGCCGGTATCGAAGCCGCCACCAACATTGTGGTCAAGCAGGCCAACTACCGGATCCTCGGTCTGCTCTATGCCGCTGTCGTGGTGTTGTGTCTGATTACCTTCCGCAGTTGGAGGGCCGTTATCGTAGCCATGGTTCCTCTGGTGATCACCTCATTCCTGTGTGAAACATTGATGGTGATGCTGGGTATCGGTGTCAAAGTGGCGACCCTGCCAGTTATCGCCTTGGGCGTAGGGGTCGGTGTGGACTACGCGTTGTACTTGTTAAGCGTGCAACTGGCTGCCCAGCGCCGTGGCGTACCGCTCACCGAAGCCTATGGGTTAGCCCTGAATTTCACCGGGCGTGTGGTAGCGCTGATTGGGGTGACGATGGCTGCTGGCGTGATCACCTGGGCATGGTCACCGATCAAGTTTCAGGCCGACATGGGCATCCTGCTGACCTTCATGTTCCTGTGGAACATGCTCGGTGCACTGACTTTGATCCCAGCGTTGTCATATTTCTTGCTTCGTGACGTCGGCAAAGAGTTGCGCCAGTCACAGGATGCCGAAGGGGCAGTCCAAGTAACGCAGCTACACCGTGCCGGATCATCAACCGATGTCTATGTCGATCAGCCAGAACAACCGTTGGCCTCGCGGGCCTGAGGAGTCACGACCATGGGTGCACAGCACAATAGAGGCTGGAAGCGTGTGATCGCTGCACTGATGCTGGCCGAAATAGCTTCAGCGTTCGAAGTCAGCATGGCTTTTGCAGCACTGCCAACGTTTTACAAGATGTTCAACGACCCCGGATTGGTAGGGTGGGTCATCACTGCCTATCTGTTGATGGCGGCAGCCGCAGCGGCCATTTGTGGACGAATCGGTGACATCTACGGGCGAAGCCGCGTTTTGATCGTCATGCTGGTACTGGCTGCCGTAGGATCAATGATCAGCGCGCTAGCCGATAGCCTGGAGGTGATCGTGCTGGGGAGGGCTGTGCAGGGCGTTGCGGCTGCAGTGACCCCTCTATGCTTTGGCCTGGTGCGCGAAAACCTACCTCAAGACAAAGTGCCATTGGGTATCGGTATTGTCGCCGGGACCATGTCAACTGCTGCGGGCGTGGGTTTTGTGGTGGGTGGGCTGGCTATTGACTACTTGACCTGGCACTGGATTTTTTACATCAGTACTATCGCTGCAGTGATCGGGCTGGTCCTGGTGATGTGGTTACTGCCACCCTCGCCGCGCAAGCCACAAGGCGAACACTTGGACATACTGGGCGGGGTAATGTTTGCACCTGCAGTAGCAGGTTTGTTGTTCGCCCTCACCAAGGCGCCGGCCTGGGGCTGGGCAGATACCCGCACCCTGGGTCTGGGAGGCGGCAGCCTGGTGTTGCTGGTGTGTTGGGGGCTATATGAATGGCGACACCCGACACCACTCATTGACGTTCGGCTGTTCCGCAATCGTCAGATCGCATTGACAAACCTATGCTACGTACTGATCTCGGTAGGGGCCATGCAATTTGCACAAGTGCTCTTCACGCTGCTGCAGCAGCCTGCCTGGACGGGTGTCGGCCTGGGTGTCGCAGCCACTATGGCCGCCATGATCAAGTTGCCTTCATCGTTAGTCGCAATCGTGGCCTCTCCGTGGGCGGGTTACATTTCTGGCCGCCATGGCGCGCGGCGGGCAATGCTCTATGCAATGTTCTTCCTGATCGGCGGCTGGGCAGCATTAACCATTCATCACAGCACAATCTGGTTCGTGGTATTGGCGGTGATGGCCAACGGGATCGGTACGGCCATTGCCTTCAGCGCAATCCCGAACCTGATCGTTGAGGTCGCACCGGCTCAGCGTATCAGTGAGATAACCGGTCTGACTCAAGTGATTCGAACCACCTTTATGGCCGTGGGTGCGCAAATGGTTGCCTTCGTTTTTGGTGCCCATACCATTACCAGCAGCGAGCATCCCGGTACCTTCCCTAATGAACAGGCCTACACCACTGTCTTCGGCATCATTACCTTGCTGTGCGTGGCATGCCTCTTAGTGTGTCTGGCGTTGCCCCGGCGAGGTTCGCCAGGATATGCCCTGCAAACTGACGAGAAGCCCTCGGGCGAAGTGCACGTGCGTTAAAACGAGCACTAGTAGTTAAAGACTTGCCATCCTGCGTTGGAGGTTCCGTGTGCCCGAATCATTGATGCCTGAGAACACCATTGTTCGTCTAAACCGTGTTCCGGATCCTGGTGTATTGCCAGCAGACATTTTTGAGTTGGCCACGGAATCCATGCCTGACTTGCGTCCGGGCCAAATGTTGGTCGAAATCATCTACCAGACCATCGATGCCGGAAGCCGCGCCATGCTGGACAGCTCCAGCGGGTATGTATTCACAGTAAAGCCGGGGGATCGCTTGCCGGCTTCGGCGAGTATCGGCCGGGTTGTCAGTAGCCGTTCTGATCAGTATGGCGAAGGTGCACTGGTACGTTTGTTCGGGGGAACGCGCCAACGCTACCAGCGCATTGATCCCGAACGTTGCGTCGGTCTCCAGGTCCTGGAGTCGGATGTAGTGGACCCAATGCACTACCTGGGCATCCTGGGCATTACAGGGTTTACTGCATGGCTGGGTATCACCGACATTTGCCGACCAGCGCCAGGTGAGACCGTGCTGGTTTCCGCAGCTGCAGGGGCAGTGGGCAGTACTGCTGGCCAGTTCGCGAAAGCCTTGGGCGCAAGGGTTGTTGGAATCGCCGGCGGTGCAAGGAAGTGCCAATACGTCCGTGACCAGTTTGGCTTCGACGATTGTGTGGATTACCAGGCTACCGACTTTTCAGAGCGCCTGGCACAGGCTTGTCCGAAAGGCGTCAACAGCTATTTCGAAAATGTGGGCGGTGCAGTCCAGCAGGCGGCCTTCTCGCTGTTGTGCGATTTCGCTCGCGTGGCGATGTGTGGACAGGTCGCGCAGTACAGCGGCGGGGGGGAAGTGCCAGGGGCCAATCTCATGACCGCGGTTAATCGGCAGCTTGAGGTGCGAGGTTTCCTGGCTCATACGCACTATCACAGGCTGCCGTCGTTCATGGCTCAGGTGGGGCAGTGGTATCGACAAGGCAGGCTGATCCAGTCCCACAATGTGGTCCAGGGCATGGAAAACCTGCATGAAGCTATCAATTCACTGGTAGCGGGGCGCAATATCGGTCAGCAAGTACATCAGCTGGCGGCGTACCCTTGATCATGCTGTGCAGCGTCGTCCGGTAGATGACGGCGCGAGTCACCGCATTTCCCCTTGAAGGATCAACTTGTTTCAGGCGAAGGGGCGAGTTGTCGGCGACCAACACATTCCTGACCAATTTCGCTGCCGTCATTCAATAACTGCTGACGAGTCAGTTGGGGATTGATACCAACGAAACCTAACAGAGCGACACCCAGCGTACAGATTCCAAAGCATGCGACTGCAATTTCGAATCCATGCGCGATGTCATTGCCATTCAATGCAATCAGTTGCCCGACCAAGGCGGGGGTCACGATGCCTGCTGACGTTTGCACGGCATTGTGCACCGCCAGCAGCGATCCCCTTTGCGGCGTCGGGGTAAAATACGCAATCAGGGTCATGCTAAAGCGTGGCAATGTCGCTAGTAAAACAGTGGCCAGGAACATCAGGGTCAACTTGATACTGGATTGATCGGTGATCGCTATTGCCGCCAACATCGCGCCCCCGGATAGACAACAGACTAACGGCGGCACAACCATTGCGCGAAACATACTGGCCCCTCGTTTGTAAGCGCGCTGAGCCAAAGCGGGTACCAACAACCCGCTGACAATCGCCATGCTTGTCATGCTCAAAAGGTAGGCGCTGAGTGCCTGAGTCTGAAGTCCCATTCCCTTGTTCAGGTAAACGATCGTCCAGCTGAAGCCGAGGGCTGCAGGGGTGTAGCAAAAAAATCCCAGAAGGGTCAGGCAGATGAATGTGCGATTCAACAACAGGCAACGGTAGGAGACTCCTTGGGCGCCAGGCTGGGTACCATTAACCTCACTGTGTTGATCGCCTTCGCGGCCAAACACTAGCCACGCCACCATCCACACGAACCCCGCAGCAGCGAGTAGCAAGTAGGCCATACGCCAGCCCAGTCGCTCGATGGCGAAAGGCAGTACCAAAGCGCCGATCAAACTGCCAATCATGATCGAGGTATAGATCAGCGAGGACGGCAGCATTCGTTCTGAAGGCTCGTACCATTTGAATGCAGCGTGCTGGGTGACGGCTGTTGCTGGTCCGGTTCCGGCACCGAGCAGCACCCGACTGGCTATCAGGGTCGCCAACTGGCTACTGAAAGTGACCATGGCTTGTGCAGCCATCCAGACTAATGACATGCCTACCAGGATCCAGCGAGTCTGAATGCGATTGGCCAAAAAACCCACCATGACACCGCTCAAGGAGTACAGCAGGAAAAAAGCGCTACCTACCATCCCGTACTGTTCGGGCGTCAGCTGCAACTCCTCGATGATTTGCACCCCCGCGAAGGCAAAAATCGTTTTATCCAATGCACTGATGATCATTACCGTCATCAACAGAGCCACGATGATGTGACGTCTATTTACAACCTTAGTCATGTTGATCGCCTCCTGGCGACTGCGCTGGGGAGAGTGTCAAACCAGGTAGGTCTGTACCAAACGAGCCCAATAGCTGGCGCCATAGGCAATAATCTGGTCGTTGAAGTCATAACCGGGATTGTGCAGACCATGTACCTCGCAGCCGGTGGCGGCGCCGTCGCCATTACCAATCGCTACGTAGCAGCCAGGTATTCGCTCAAGCATCCAGGCGAAGTCTTCGCTACCGAAACTGCGTTTACTCGAGCTGGTAATGAGATTCTCCTCTCCCACCAGTGAAGTGATGACCTTCTGCGCCAGGAGGGTTTCCGCCACGCTGTTGTTCAGGCAAGAAACAAGCTGGCGATAATCCATCTCCAGGTCCATGCCATGGATCATTGCCACGCCCTGCGCGACCTCATTGATACGCTGCTTCAAATGAGCCCGCACATCTGGGTCGACTGCCCGAATGCTGAGTTTGAGTGTGGCATGGGCGGGAATCACGTTGGGCGCATCACCTGCGTGCAGGGCACCGATCGTAATGACGGCAGCTTCCGTTGCAGCAATACTGCGTGACACGATGGTTTGCAGGGCCAGAACCATTTCAGCAGCAGCAACGATTGGATCTCGGGCCAAGTGAGGCATTGCGCCGTGACCACCTTGGCCGATCAGGCGGATGACAGCCTGGTCTGAAGACGCTCCCAGTGTACCGCTTCGAGCGGAAAAGCAGCCTACAGGCAAGCCAGGGGCATTGTGCAGCGCATACACGGCATCGCACGGAAAACGCTCGAAAAGACCGTCATCAATCATGCTTACTGCACCGCTAAGGGTTTCTTCGGCCGGTTGAAATATCAGATTAAGCGTGCCATTGAAATTTCGATGCTCGGCCAGATACCGCGCAGCGCACAACAACGTCGCGGTATGCCCGTCGTGGCCACAGGCATGCATCTTGCCAATGTGTTTGCTTTGATAGGGCAAGTCATTGTCTTCTTCGATAGGTAGAGCATCCATATCGGCACGCAAACCTATTGCCCGCAGACCCTCCCCAGCCTGCAGAACACCGACAACACCGGTGCCACCTATACCTTCATGGACCTGGTATCCCCATTGGTGCAGGTAAGAAGCTACTAATTTACTGGTTTCGCGCTCCTCGAACCCCAGTTCCGGATATTGATGAATGTGTTGTCGAATGGCCGCAAAATCACTTTGCATTGCCACGATTTCTGGAATTAGCCCGAGAGGCTTTTGGGACATGCCGGAATCTCCATTGTATAAAGTGGGTGATTCGCAGCATGCCAAGCTCTGGTGCAGTGGAATAATCACTAAAGCGTATGGGGATAGGGCTTTTGCATGGCAAAGGTAGAGCGCGCTCAGCAGACCAGCATTTCGTCACTAACCTGGGGCTGTCCTGTTACACAGCGATTGCCATAGAACTCGTAGACGATATCTTCTGCCAGGGCGGCTGCTTCGCGAGTCAACAGGCTGGCTTCGCGACTGACCATGGAAAAGGTAAACGAGGGTACTGCTTCAATCACCTGCAATACCTGTAGGTGATCGCGTAAGTCCCCCAAGGCCATACCGCGCTTGGACCAGAAACTGACCGCATCTGTACGCGTGGCCAACTCCAAATACATGACCAATGAAGAGCAGGTCATCAGATTGTCTGGCGGCATCAGTCGTTGCTCGGCAAACATCGAAGCCACGGGTGAGTCTTCGATGCGATCGGGCAATATCCAGTTCAGCTTGCGCAGGTCGCGCAGTGCACGCAACTCGCTGCTGGGATGGTCTTTGCGAACGGCGAGGGCACCAGGCTCCTGGTACAACTCAATGCATTCAAACCCTTCGAGATGACGTGCGCCTCCATACGATGTCAGTACCAAATCCAGTCGCCCTTCGCGCATCCCTTCGATCAATTTACTAGGGCGCAATTCTTCGATCTGCAGACGGACTTGGGGGTGACGTTGGCGAAATCGAGCCACACAATCAACGAACCTGGTGCTCGGGGTCACGGGTGAAACCCCAAGGGTCACGCTACCATCCATTGAGCCTTTGAGCGTTTCTATCTCGTGCTTGGCGCGGCGGACTTCCTCAACAATCAATCGTGCCCGAGTGACCAGGTGTTCACCGTACTGGGTAAGGGTGATTCCGCGATTTGAACGCACCAACAAACTTACACCCAGCTCTGCCTCGAGTTCCTTGATACTGCGCGATAGGGAAGGCTGGGAAATGTGCAGTGTCCTGGACGCTTCCTGGATACTGCCACTTTCACAGATAGCCAATAACGCGCGAAGCTGGTGAATCTTCATAGTGGCAACGGACCTGGGATTGTTGGCAAAAAGGATGGTTTACTGTTCAGCTGAATCCAGCCACTTCGTGCGGAACGTAGGGTGCTTCCAGGCGCTGTATTTCTTCGGGGATCAGTTGCACGCTCAGTGCGGCAATGGCATCGGTCAGATGATGGGGCTTCGATACGCCAATCAACGGAGCGGTTACGCCAGCGCTTTGCTTGACCCAGGCCAGCGCAACTTGAGCCCGCGACACCCCCCGTTCAGTAGCGATAGCTGCCACCGTTTCGACCACTTCACGATCGGAATCGGCTGTTCGTTGGGTGTAATAGCGCTTACCGACATCATCGGCCTCTGCGCGTTCGCTGCTTTCATTCCAATCTCGTGTCAATCGCCCGCGCGCCAGAGGGCTCCAGGGTATAACTGCGATGCCCGCATCCCGACACAATGGGATCATCTCGCGCTCTTCCTCCCGGTGAATCAGGTTCAACTGATTTTGCATGCAAACGAACGGGGTCCAGCCATGGCGTTGAGAGGTATACAGAGCTTTGGCAAATTGCCAGGCGTACATGGACGAGGCACCTAGATACAAAACCTTGCCCGCTTTGACGAGGTCGTGGAGGGCTTCCAGGGTTTCCTCGATAGGCGTGTGATAGTCCCACCGATGGATCTGGTACAGGTCGATATAGTCGGTGCCCAACCGCCGCAGGCTATTGTCGACTTCATTGAAAATAGCTTTGCGCGACAAGCCACTGACGTTGGCTGAACGTCGCGAGTTGAAGAAGACCTTGCTGGCAATCACTACTTCGTCGCGTCGAGCGAAATCACGTAGCGCACGACCTAGGATCTCCTCCGAGTTTCCGTCGGAGTAGACATTCGCTGTGTCGAAAAAATTGATACCGCATTCAATGGCCTGCCGTATGAGTGGCCGGCTCTTTTCTTCATCCAGCGTCCAGGATTGTGCCCCACGATCGGGTGCGCCGTAAGTCATGCAACCTAGAGCCAGCGGTGATACTTCAAGACCGGTGTTGCCGAGTTTGATGTGATTCATTTGGATTCCAGGAGTGATAAAGCACGGCGCTGAAATACATCGCTCAGGGATCAGAAAATGACGACGGAGCGTATAGCATCACTTCGTTTCATTCGTTCAAAACCTTGGTTTATCTCGTCCAGAGCCAAGCGGTGAGTGACCAATTCATCCAGGCGCAGTTTGCCCTGACGGTACCAATCGATAATTTTCGGTGTATCAGTGGCAGGGTTTGCATCACTGGTGAGGGTGTTGCGGACGGCGCGACCGTACTCGAAAAGACTGGCGGGTAAATTGATCTGCTGATCGAAAGGCGGTGCGTTTACTACCAGGCAGACCCCCCAGTAGGGATTGGCCAATTCCACGGACTGTTTGAGTTGCTCTAGATCGCCCGTACACTCGAATACATAATCCGCAGGCCCACCAATCAAGGTCCTGATGTGTTGTATAGCTGATCGGCCAAGTTCACTTGGGTTGATGAAGTCGGTTGCGCCGAATAGTCGAGCTGCATATTCCTTATCTGCTGATGTACCAATGACGATGATACGCTTGGCGCCGGCAAGCTTGGCCGCTTGCACTACATTCAGACCAATCGAACCGGTACCCCACACCACCACCGAACTGTCGCTTCGAACATTTGCGTTGAACAAGACCGCTACCACGCTGGTGACTACGTCACATGCCATTAACGCAGCAGACTCAAAAGGGATGTCCTCTGGGATTACCGTCAAGTGATAGCTGTGCAGCACGGTATGGCTAGCGAAGGTCGAAGCCTGTCCGATTGCCGCCAACGAATGGTCGTTCCACTTGAATAGAGGCGCACTGTTGGCCAGCCCTATGTCTTCGCAATACGAGCCGAAAGAGGAACGACACGAACGACAATGTCCGCAGCGGGGAAGGTCGTTGAAAATAACGTGATCACCTGGCTTCACGTTCTCTACACCCTGTCCGCACTCAAGAACTATGCCTGAGCCCTCATGACCAAGGATGGCCGGAAACCTTTGGGGAAGCTTGCCCTCAATCACAGAGAGATCGGTATGACAAAGCCCCGACGCTTTGAGTTGGACCAACACCTCTCCCTCGGAGGGTGACCTGAGGTGCACGTCTTCAATGGTCAATGGCACCCCAACACCATGAGCCACTGCCGCTCTCACCTTCATACTCATAGCATTCCCCAACGGCTAGGTGTTGATCTGCAAGGGCCACAAGAATGGCTTTATCATATTAATCATATACACCATTGCATGGCGCTCTTGCAACTCCAGTGCGCCCAGGACTAGAGCGACGGCATCTACTTCACGATCCAGCCTCCCTGATATCCCCACAGAAAATTTCGACATCACCGTCGGCCGGCGTAGTGCGAACAACTATGGAATAGTCATCTGAAAGCAGATCTGGCATTGCAACATGAGCGCTTCTTGAGTACGTCCAGGCACGTGCTCTCGCCATGCGTTCCGTGTCGATCCGATCATTCATGGCGTAAGCGATGGGTCCCGGTTGCCTGCAACTGCCTTTGTTGATGAAGGTGTATAGGCGCAGGGGCAAGGAGGTACCATCCGGAACTCCACTGATGAAAAATGTGAAGCCGGTCTGCTTGCCTTGATTGGCCAGGGTAGCATTCGCTACTTGTCCAGCATTCTGTCGAGTGGCATCCAGAGACACAGTCACTACATGAGTTGATGATGTGGTACATCCCCAGATGTTTGCGAAGATTAGTAAACAGCTGAGTTGGCATTTGAAGTTCATTGTCGACTTCCTAAGTTGAAGAAGAGCAACGGAAACATTGAGTGTAGCCGATCAAGGCTTGAATAGGCCCAGGAGAATTTCCCTGGGTTTCGTAGAGACTTCCATGCATTGAAATGCTACCAATCAATAGGTATATCCAATGGTTTGAAGGAAGGAGATCCACAATGGCTCATTGCTCACGCCGTATCCGAGGCGATACAAGAAACCCTCAACCGGCACGTGCTCTGAATGGTTTACCGGCAGGTATGCACGGCATGCGATGTCCTTGTCCAATCGCTCAGTTGGGTACACCACCAATATTCTGAGAAACGCGGTGTCTTCCAAATTGGCAGCGCACATTGATGAGCGGCCCATATACATTCGAGCACCACGCTGCGGTTTCTGTTGTTTTTTGGAGTGGAGAACATTGAGCTTTCTTGGCGCGGCGCGAACAATTTTTTTAAATCTCTACGCTGGTCTTCGGCAATTGCGTGTTGGCCAAGTCTTGGCTCAAGAAGCCAGCGCCCATCTTCATAAGCGACATCGATGTGTGGGCGTAAACCAGGCTCATTTAGGCAGCGTAAAACTCTGGTTCGGTAGCACTGCTAGGGCAGCAGCCAGTCTATCGGCGATGCGCTTTTCCAAGGCTCAAAGTTTCCGACAATCCGTATAGGCGGTAATTGGGAAAGGAGGAGGGTGCGTACACACTCAATTATCCCCAATTATCTTATCAACAATAATTGCGCTGTATGCCCTGACTTTGAGCCTTCCATGGGAGGACAGGCCGATTGTGAGATGTATTTGGTCTCCGTTTGAAGCGCCTTCATGAGCAGCAAGTACGGTATCCCATCATGCACCAGCACATCATGCGAATGGCGCGACGATTGGCAAGCAAATAAGCACGATCGGTGCCCGCTCGCATGTCCATCTTTAAAACTCCCGACGCAAACCTGGCACCCAGAAAGCGATTCATGAATGTCGTTTAATTCAGCTGACATCAAGCGATTATTTCACTAACGATATGCAGATTTACTTCCGAGTACTCTTGAGTCTAGCTCAGTGTGCAGGCCGAAAACTTAAGGTTGGTAAATCTACGGGAGACGGAATTTCGAATTTTCAGAAAAACAACCGACAAAGTTTCAAATTTTCAGAAAAACGAAAGCAATACGTGGAAGTTCAGGGCCAAAAGTTTCAAATTTGCGAAGTCGCAAGCCATCTCTATCATTTTTAAGTAACGCTCACAACAGGTGACAGCTCAGTGGGTTCTGATACAGAATCAGATTTAACATAATATACATTATGCGAAAGCCTCTATAGAGGTTCGGGGGGCTCTGGAGGCTGCTTTTCAGCCTAGATGGAACCCTAGACTACTATCGGTCCTGCCGACTTCTGAAAGCTCTGAATAAACGGATCCTTTGAGCCTTGTTGCTTGTGATACTCAACGATTCGCGGAATGACATCCTGCAGCACGCCGACTAAGCCCGTGCAGTACCACTGGCGAGCATTCTTTTCATAGCGATACCGTGCGTTCGTAAACACATAACGGTTCGATTCGATTTCGTCGACATGGCGATGCAGACCAACGCTACGTCGTATGCTTTCAGGGATTGCATGAAACAGCATCAAAAGATCATGCCAGTCGATCCTGTCACCGGCGTTTCCTGCAGCCTTTAGCTGTTCATACGCAGCCTTGATCATGGGTTTATCCAGCTCATAGGTTTCCCAGAGCGTCCCCAGGTTGCTGTTCGGCACTGCCACAAAACTCTTCAATAAAATTTCCATACCCAAGGCGGCGTTGATCTGGGCTACATCCATCAGATCATCACCACGTAAAAGCTGCTTAGCTCCACGTAGGTACCGGTAAGCATCCTCGACCATTCGAGCAGATAAATTTTCCATAAAAGGTCCAATATGGGTTCAGATCAGCTTAATCATCACTGCGGTCACGGTAGAAATACTGCCGATCAACCCCAATGCAATAGCCATGGGATACCAGAAAATCTCGCTGGTGATTTTCCCTGTCTCAATGTTGATTTTTTTCGTATCCTTCATCAGTTTGATGATCTCAAGGTGGATCTCTTCGGTTTCAGCCTGGCTTAGCTGGGGCATATGCTCTCCACTTCTTTTAGATGCTTCCCGTGAGGATACCAGTATCTGGTTTCTCGAAAAGTGCCCTTCGCCCCTCACCTTTTTGATAACAAAAAATTATAACTCAACTAAATGACTATTTAGTTGAGTTAAGTTTAGCCGCCCCAACAGATTCGCCTCCCGCGCCCTCAAGTCCGTTTAAAAATAGGACTATTCCTAACCCCAGCAACACTCCCGCCAGATACAGTGCGTTAGGACGTGTTCCGTGAACTAAGTCAGACCATTCAAAAAGGAAGAGAATGTTATGCGCGCTGTTGTCATGCAAGGAAGTTATGGTGTCTTCCCTACCGAGAATCTGTCGCTCTCCATGCCCGCCATACAAACCTGTATCGGCCTGTATGGGGAAGACGCGAATGCCAGGCGGCTCGTGTGCGCTCACTTCGATACGGAAAAGCAGCTGAACCACAACATGAGTAAAATCCTGACGGCGATCCATCATTCGGGCATGCAGGCTGGCAGTACCCGCATCAAATTATTTGGTGGCGATGGACGTCTATCGCTCTTGAGGTGCACGCCTCCGTCCACCTACATTGGCATGCGGATCATCGATGCGTTGAAGGCAGCAGGCTTTAGCAAGATCGAGTACACGCGGCACTATTCCGGGCTGTTTGCGCAAACATTCAATTACGAGTATCGCAACGGAGTGAGTGTGGTAGTGCCGGTGTTTTCTGAAGAAAGCTTTCCGTTTCTGGGTATTCATTCGGCGGTTTATCAACGTGCCCGTTCGCGTATCCAGAAACGGCCCGATCAATACACGGCTCAGGACGCGGTGATGGACGACATTACCCAGTACTATCGGTAATCAGCCCCCTACCCTTTAAACGCTTGGCGCATGTGCAAAAATGTGCGCCCCGCCGTTCACGGCCATCTGTTAAGTTTCCTCCGGCTTGAACCAACGGATGGAGACGACAGAATGCTCGCTGCCTATAAAGGAACCACTTCCATCAGCCTTGTGCGTGAAGCCCTTTATGGCGCAGCCCAGCGGGGGCTGTGTACTGCCCTTCCCCTTCAGCAAGCCCGTATCGATCCGCAATTGCTCCTTTCTCCCAACGCGCGTGTCTCGGCTGCTGCCTTTTCACGGCTGTGGGTGGCCTTGTCGGACATGCTCGACGATGAGTTTTTCGCCATCGACAGCCATCCCTTGCGCCGTGGCAGCTTTCGCCTGATGTGCCATGCAACCATTGACTGTGAATCGCTGGAGCAAGCGCTGCGCCGGATTCTCGCGTTCCTGCGCCTGGGGCTGGATGACCTGTACGGCGAGTTGCGGGTAGACGGTGATTCGGCGCAGATCATCATCCACGACCATGGCATCGAGCGGCGGCTGTTCAGCTACGGTACCTGGCTAATCCTGGTGCATGGGCTGTTGTGCTGGCTCGGCAACCGCAGGATACCGCTACAGGCGCTGAGCTTTCGCTCGCCGCGCCCCGACGATGACAGTGACTACCGGATGCGATTCTGCGAACACATCGAGTTCGGTGCGCCGGCAACCGTCGTGCATTTTGATCCCGGTTTCCTGAAGCTCAAGGTGGCCCAGAGCCACGAGAGCCTGGCGACCTTTCTCAGGGAGGCGCCGGCCAGCCTTGTGGTCAAGTACCGCAACGACGCCAGCTTGAGTGCGCAAGTGAGGCAACGGTTACGCGACCACCGACCGGAAGACTGGCCGGCGCTGGATGAGATCGCCAACCACTTGAGCATGTCCAGCTCCACCCTGCAGCGGCGCTTGCAGGCTGAGGGGGTGAGTTACCAAGGGCTCAAGGACAGTCTCAGGCGCGACATGGCCATCAACTTTCTCGGGCAATCGGACCTGACCGTCTGCGAAGTCGCCGCCCAGGCAGGCTTCCAGGAAACCAGTGCCTTTCACCGCGCCTTCAAGAAATGGACCGGGGTAAGCCCCGGTGCGTATCGCCGCACCAGCACGCAAGAGTTCAGGGTTTCCTGACCCCTCGCCGTAATCAGTACCACCCTGCATTCCCCCATGCCGCTGCCCATGATCGCAGCCGCGCGGCTGCGGCGACGGGTGTGTCCATTTCGGTCAAACACAACGACGCCCACGGGCATGTGACGCATGGGTAAACCACCCTAGGATTCGCAGCAGGTTGCCCACTGGGCCCTGGCATCACGACTGTGCACTTCACAAACAAGAATAAGAGCGAAGGAAGACAGATATGCAATCAGTGAACGTATATGCGTTGGCAGGGGATTCAAAGTTCAATCGGTTTCACGGGCGCATCCTGTTCTGGTGTGTGCTCATCCTGATCATCGACGGCTATGACCTGGCCGTGGTCGGTGCGGCACTGCCCGCCATCATGCAGGACATGAACGTCGACCCCACCAGCGCCGGCATCATGGCGGGCTCGGCGCTGATGGGCACCATGCTGGGCGCAATCTTCCTCGGCACCCTGGCTGACCGGATCGGTCGTCCGCGCATGATCGCCATCTGCGTGGCGCTGTTCAGTATCTTCACCGCCGTGGCGGGCCTGACCGATGATCCGGTCAGTTTCAGCATCGCCCGCTTCATTGCGGGCCTGGGCATTGGTGGTGTGCTGCCGGTGTGTACCGCGCAGATGGGTGAGTACTCGCCGCTGAAGTTGCGCACCCGGCTGATCACCCTGGTGTTCGCCGGCTACTCGGTAGGCGGCATCCTGGTGGCGCTGACCGCCAAGCAATTGATCGAAAGCTACGGCTGGCAATGGGTGTTCTACGTCGCAGGGCTGCCTGTGTTGCTGATTCCCTTCATTCTCAAGAGCATGCCGCAGTCGATCGGCTACTTGCTCCGTACCGGTCGCCAGGATGAGCTGCGCGAGATCGTCCAGAAGATCGAGCCGGGCCTGCCCCTCGCCAACTCCGCGGTGGTGACCGGCAACGCCCCCGTACAGAGCACCCAGGAAACCCCGGTACGCGACCTGTTCAAGCAAGGGCGCGGCTTCAGCACCGTGATGATCTGGACCGCGTTCATGACCGGCCTGTTCATGGTCTATGCCCTGAACTCCTGGCTCACCAAGCTGATGGCAATGGCTGGCTTCAGCCTGGGTTCTGCGCTGAACTTCGTGATCGTCTTCAACCTGGGATCGATTGCCGGTGCCATGGTCGGGGGCTGGTTGAGCGACAAGTTCAACATCAAGTATGTGCTGGTGTGCTTCTACATCATCGGCGCAATCGCCCTCACCCTGCTGGGCTTTACCCGCGATACCACGCTGCTGTTCGCCGTGGTGTTCCTGGTAGGCGCCTCGACCCTGGGCACCCAGTTGCTGGCCTATGCCTACGCCGGTGACTTCTATCCCTCCGAAATCCGCTCCACCGGTGTTGGCTTTGCTTCCGGCGTGGGCCGCATCGGCGCGATTGTCGCCCCGGTGCTGATCGGCTGGCTGGTGTCGTTGGCCCTGCCGCTGCAGCAGAACTTCATGGCCATCAGCCTGGCGGGCCTGATCGGTGCCCTGGCGGTCACCCTGATCAACCAGTCCAGGGCGCAATCGACCCAAGAGAAAAAGGCCTTGGCGCTCTCGCGCTGAAATCGCCTGAACACACCTGCAGGCACGAATATGAACCGACTATCGCCACCGCCAGCCTCCGCACAGCTTGTGAACCAGGCGGTTGACTGGGCCATCACGACGCGACGCAGTATCCGGGCATTTCTGGCCAAGGACGTGGCGCAGGCAGACATCGAGGCCATCCTCGATGTCGCACGCTTCAGCGCCACTGGCGTGAACATGCAGCCCTGGCATGTTCACGTGGTGACCGGAGAGGCAAAGGCGCAGCTGTCGCGCACCATCGCCGAACTCGACGACGACCCAGCGCAAAGCGCCCATCTGCAGGACCCGTACGCGTACTACCCGCACCAATGGAAAGCGCCCTACCTCGACCGGCGACGGGCCGTGGGCTGGGCGCTCTACGGATTGCTCGGCATCGACAAGGGCGACAAGCAGCGCATGCACAAGCAGCACGGTCGCAACTACCGGTTCTTCGATGCCCCGGTCGGCCTGCTGTTCACCATCGACCGAAGCCTTGGCGAGGGCAGCCTGCTCGACTACGGGATGTTCTTGCAAAGCGTGATGGTCGCCGCGCGTGGCCGGGGCTTGCACACCTGCGCGCAAGCCTCCTTCCTCAAGTACCACTCCCTTATCTCGCAGCAACTGGGCATTGCGCCCGAGCAGATGCTGGTGTGTGGCATGAGCCTGGGCTACGCCGACCCTGCCTGTGTCGAAAACACCTTGGTGACCGGTCGGGAACCGGTCAGTGCATTCGCCACGTTTCACTTTGATCACAACAACAAAAATAAAAGGTGCCTGTAATGTCGAAACACCCTGTGAAGCTGCTGCTCGCCACGGCTGTTGCCGCCCAAGCCCCGGTGGTAATGGCGGACTTCGTCAACGACGCAAAGGCAAGCCTTGAACTGCGCAACTTCTACTACAACCGCGACTTTCGCAACGACGATGCCCGCCAGAACAAGCGCGACGAATGGGGCCAGGGCTTCATTCTCAACCTGCAATCGGGCTTTACCGAAGGGACGGTCGGCTTTGGTGTCGATGCCCTCGGCCTGCTGGGAGTCAAGCTGGACTCCAGCCCCGACCGCACCGGATCGGGGCTGCTGGCCTACGATTCCGAGCGCAATGTCGAGGACGAGTACAGCAAGATGACCGTGACCGCCAAGGCGCGCCTGGGCAAGAGCGAACTGCGCATCGGCGGCATCAACCCGGTCATGCCGTTGCTGGCAAGCAACAACAGCCGCCTGCTGCCCCAGGTGTTTCGCGGTGGTAGCCTGGTGTCCAACGACCTGTCGGGGCTGACCTTCTCGGCCCTGCGCATCAGCAAGGTCAAGCAGCGCAACTCCACCGACTTCGAATCCCTCACCGCCACCGGCTACGCGCCGGTGGAAGCGGACTACTACAACTACCTGGCCTTCGACTACAAAGCGCTGCCGACGCTGACCTTGAGCTACCACGTCGCCGAACTTGAAGACCTGTACCGCAACAACTACGTCGGGCTGAAACTCAATCAGCCACTCTCGGTCGGTACCCTGATTACCGATGTGCGCCTGTTCGATGCCAACGAGACCGGCGACAAGAGCCTGGGCGAAGTCGACAACCGTACCTTGAGCAGTTACCTGGCCTACAGCCTCAAGGGCCATACCCTCGGCGGTGGTTACCAGAAGGCCTGGGGCGATACCCCGTTCGCCTTCGTCAACGGCACCGACACCTACCTATTCGGCGAGTCGCTGGTGAGTACGTTCACTGCGGCGAACGAGCGGGTCTGGTTCGCCCGCTACGACTTCGACTTCGTCACCCTGAGCGTTCCCGGCCTGACCCTCGGGGTGAAGTACGCCAAGGGCGAAGACGTCGACCCGACCATGGTCAATACCTCACAGGCAGCCGGCCTTCGCGCAACGGGCGAAGACGGCAAGGAATGGGAACGCATGACCGATATCACCTACGTGGTCCAGGGTGGTCCGGCCAAGGGGCTTTCGCTGCAATGGCGCAACTCAACCAACCGCTCCACCTACGCCGACAGTGCCAACGAGAATCGCTTGATCCTGCGCTATACACTGAACTACTGATGCAGGAGCGGGCTTGGCCCGCGATGAGGCCAGCACAGCCTGCACTATCGGGCTTGCCTGGCCTCGACCGCTTCGCGGCCTCCAGGCAGTCCGAGCGTAGCTAAAAACGCCAATCATCCTCCCCTTGCCTGCTTCGCCCCGGCATGACAGCATTCGCAACCGCACCAGCTTCCCATTTAGATTCGTTTTCGCCAGAGGTCTTGTTGTGCCGGGCCAGCCCGTATCCCCTCTTTCCGAGCTCTATCAGCGCCATCACAGCTGGCTGTTCGGCTGGCTGCGCAAAAAACTGGGCTGCCCGGACAATGCCGCCGACCTGACCCAGGACACCTTCGTCAAGCTGCTGGGCCTCGAGCATCTGCCAGCGCTCAAGGAGCCCCGGGCGTTCCTGCTGGTGGCGGCCAATCGCTTGTTGATCAACCAGTACCATCGACGCCGGGTCGAAGAAGAAACCTTGCGCAGCATGGCGATACTGCTGGAACAAGCCACCCAGCAAGGCCCGGAGCAGATCGTTGCGGTGCGCCAGCTGTTGGCCAAAGTGTTGCTGTTACTGCTCGAAGAACTGGATGAAAAACCTCGCAAGGCCTTCCTCATGGCGCGGGTCGATGGCTGCTCGTACGGTGAAATCGCCCGGCACCTGCAGGTCTCGCAGAGCAGCGTCAAGCAGTACCTGGCCAAGGCGCTGGCTCACTGTCATGCACGCTTGTTCGATGCCATGCCCGAAGGGCGTGCGCATGACTGAGGCCCGGACCCTGGACACCATTCGCGACCAGGCGGCCGAGTGGCTGGTACGCCTGGACGAGCACCCGACGCCTGAAGACCTGGTGCAATTTCGTACCTGGTGCGAAGCCGACAGCCGTCATGGCCAGGTTTACCATCAGTTGCAGCAACTGTGGCAGGCCGTCTCGCCGCCCTCTCCCAAACGCTCACGACGTATGGCCGCCATCGGCCTCGCTCTGGCCTTGCCGGTCGCCGTGGCCGCCGTGCAGTTGCTACCACTGCAAGGCAAAATCAGCCAGCCCGCTCCCAGCACATCGCATCTCGCGCAGCGGGTGTTTCACGATCGGCCATTGCCCGAGGTATTGGCCGAGTTGGATCGCTATCGCCCCGGGCTCATCTGGAGCGACACGTCCCGATTGCAAGACTTGCGCTTTACCGGGGTACTGCCGCTGCAAGACAGCGATGCTGCCTTGGCGTTGCTGCAGGCAGCGCTGCCGATTCGCGTCGACTTCTACGGCCGTTACCTGGTGAATGTGCGGCCCCGTTGAAAATTTTCCAAACTGACTGCCCGAATCGCTTGCAGCCCGGTCATTGAAGTAAACACAGTCGATTGCACGGGCTTTACCGATGACCAACACCACCGCTTCAATTTTTTGCCGCAGCGCTTTGGCGCTGGCCCTTGCCTGCGCCGCACCGGCCTTTGCCGACAACGCCCAGGCCACCTATCACTTCGAGCAGGCCAGCCAGTCGCTGGACAGTGCCCTGACCGCATTGGCAACCCGCACCGGGCTTGCCATCGGCGTGGATGCCTCGCTGCTGCGCGGCAAATCGGCACCTGCGCTGCAGGGCGACTACAGCGCCGGGCAAGCGCTCGATACCCTGCTCCGGGGTAGCGGCCTGCAGTGGAGCTTGAGCGGAGAGAACAGCATCGTCGTACAACCGGCGCCCGTTGCGGTCGACCTGGGCAGCGCCCCCATGGCGCTGTCTGAAACCCTGGTCACTGCCTCGCGCAGCGAAGCCAGTATCGCTTCGATTCCGGGTACCGTTCAGGTGATCGAGGCCCCGCAGATTGCGCAACAGTCCGCCGCCGGGCGCAAGGTCGCCGATATTCTGGGTACCCTGGTACCGGGCCTGGCGCCCTCCTCCGGCACCATGAGCAACTACGGCCAGACCCTGCGCGGGCGCTCCGTGCTGGTGTTGATCGACGGCGTTTCACAGAATGCCAGCCGCGATGTGTCGCGCCAGCTCAACAGCGTCGCACCTTCGAGCATCGAGCGCATCGAAGTGGTGTCGGGCGCCAGCAGCCTTTATGGGGCTGGCGCCTCGGGCGGCATCATCAATATCATCACCAGGCGCAACGACGGCCAGGCGCTGGCGATGAGCAGCCGCGTAGGGCTTAGCAGCGCCGACAATTTCAACCACAAGGGTTTTGCCTACGAAGGCTTCCAGAGTGTGACCGGGCGCCAGGACGCGCTGGACTGGTACCTGTCGGCGGACCTCGTGCAGCGCAACGACCAGTTCGACGGCAACGGCAAGCGGATCCCCCAGGAGGCTTTCCAGGGCAGCAACATGGACACCGAAAGCCATGACTTGCATGCCAAGTTCGGCTACGACCTCGATGACCAGCGCCGCACGAGCCTCGCCCTGCAGGAGTATGAGGACAAGCAGGACACCGGCTACGTGGCCGGCACCCGCAATGGTGAGTCGGTGGCGATCAAGGGCCTGCAACTGAGCGACCAGCCCTTCACCCACAACCAGGCGGTGAACTTCAACTACAGCGACAACGACCTGTTCGGCCACCGACTGCTGCTGGAGAGCTACTGGCGCAAGCAGCAGGCACGGTTCTTCCCGTACAACTGGGGCAACAACGCCGGCGTCGTGGCCTCCGAGAGCGACGCGCGTGTGTATGGCCTGCGCGCTGCCGTGGAAAGCAGCCTGCCAAGTATTGGCAGCGCCACGGGCGGCCTGGTATGGGGGGCGGACTTCGAGAACGAACAGGTCAGTCAGGACGGTGACCGCTACAGCGTCGATGGCCTGGTTTATACCCCCACGGGCCAGCGCTACGCCTTCGGTCCCGATATCGAAACCAACACCACGGCGCTGTTCGCCCAATCCACCTGGGACATCGGCGACTGGACCTTGCGCGGCGGCGCCCGCCACGAGTGGATTCACAGCGATGTGGACGACAGCGTAGCGTTCGGTGGTATCTGGCAGGCCGGTGTCTCGGAGGTGTTGCCCGGTGGCACCTTGAAGTACGAAGACACCCTCTACAACCTTGGCGCTGTATACCACCTGAGCACTGCCCAGGATGTGTTCGTCAACTTCAGCCAGGGCTTCTCGCTGCCCGACATCCAGCGGTTCCTGCGTGATGTGCGCGGCAGCTACGACATCCACGACCTCAACGCCCAGGCCATCAAGGTCGACAGTTACGAGCTGGGCTGGCGCGGTGACTGGAAAGCGTTGCAGGCCAACGTCACCGTCTTCGAGAACCGCTCGGACGTCACCCAGTACTACGATTCGGTCACCCGCGCGCAGCGCCTGATCGACCAGAAAGAACGGGTGCGCGGGGTCGAGAGCAGCCTGACCTATAACCTGGATGAAGCCTGGTCGCTGGGCGGCACCTACGCCTGGACCAAAGGCGAGACCCATCAGGATGGCCAATGGCGCGACCTGCCGGCTACCCGTATCTCACCGGCCAAGGCCACGACGTTTGTCGAGTACGAAAACCAGGGCTACGACCTGCGCCTGCAAGCCATGCGCCTGGAAAGTTATGACGACGGTTTCAACGATGGCAATGGCCGCAAGATCGAAGGCTACACCACCGTCGACCTGCTGGCCGGGGTGGCCCTGCCGGTTGGCAAGCTGGAGATGGGTATCTACAACCTGAGCGACCGCAACTACGAAACGCTCTATATGCAGGCCAATGCCGCCGCCCCCTACCCCCACGCCGAGGGACGGCGCCTGGCGCTGAGCTATGCCGTGGACTGGTGATTTGCCGCAACTCGCCGGCACTCGGCTCATATTGTCGGAGCCGGCCTTGCTGGCGATGCTATCCGCGGGCGTCAGGAATCGTTGTCTTCGACGCGCGCGGTGAGCACGTCCCCAATGGCATAAAAGTGCCCACCGGCAATGTAGTGCAGGCTGTGCCTGGCGGTAGCGTTCGCCATCGATGCGGAACTCTGTGTGACGTTCAGCTACTCGAAAGTCAGTTCCGGTCAAATGGGTGACCAAGGTCTTTTCGGCCCATGCACCCGTGTTGCTACGCATCCGCTGAAATGCGAGATCAAGGGCGTCCCCACGATCAACCATAAAGACCTGCTTGACAATGCCCTGGACGGTGCAAAGGCCTCGACCCGGCTCAGTTTGCAGTGCCTGGGCCCGGCCAGCGTTACTGTCTCGGCATCCAGAACAAACGCTTCAGGCGTGCAACTCAGAAGCGACAACAGTCTGTACTCGACGATAACCGTCAACGGTAAAGACGCCAGCGCGGGTATCAATGTGGCGGTTTCGAGTGGCCTGAGTACCTGGCTCGATATCACTTCGACCTTGAGCACCCGCGGAGCAGTTACCCCGGGGCCGTTCTCGGGCTCCACGGTGATCACCGTTTCACCCCCGTGAGACCACGCGGTGGCCCCGTTAATGACCTACCCTCTTAGCCTGGGAGATCAACACAACCGGGCATTCCTATGGGTAATGCATTGAAGTTAATCGGCGTCATCGCACTGGTGCTACTGGCGCTGGGGGCCGAACGCCTGTGGGCGGTGGAGCTGTCAGGCGCACCGGCAGCCACGAGCGCTACTGCGGTCACCAAGGTCTCGCAAAGCGACTTGCAGGCCCTGCAACTGCGCCTGGACAGCCTCAAGCAGCAGATTTCCCAGGCCACCAACTACAGCCAGCTCGAAGGCCCGCAGGACAAGCTGCAGGCGCTGATTCTGGATATCAACCGCCTGTCGGCTGCCTTGCTGCCTGAACAGGAGCAACTGCGTGCGCAACTGGAAGTATTGGGGCCGACCTCGGACGACAATCTTGCCCCCGGCCAGTCAGACATCGCCGCGCAGCGCGGCTCGCTCACCGAACAAAAAAGCACCCTCGATGCCACTCTCGGCACTTTGGCCGCACTGAAGGAAAACGCCACCAATCTGATCACTCAGATTGCCGCCCTACGGCGCAGCATGCTGGAAAGCGAACTGACCTTGAGCACCCACAGTCTGCTCAATCCAGCGTTCTGGTCGCCGGTGTTCAGCCCTTCGCCTGACGACCGCCGACGCCTGCAGGCGTTCATGGCCCAGTTGGGCGAAGCCGCTGACAACATGTTGCAGCCTGGGCAGCGCTTGCGCACGGTCGTACTGGTGTTGCTGGCGTTGATCGTCTGGACCGTGGGACGACGACTGGTCGAGCGCTGGCTGGCCTGGGTGTGCATGCACCGCTTGCCCGAGGGTCGCTTGCGCCGCAGTTCACTGGCCCTGGCCTCGGTGCTGGCGACCTTGCTGAGCACCGGATGCGCGCTACAGCTGTTGTTTTACGCCGGTACTCGCCTGGTACCGTTACCAGCGACGCTGGCGACCTTTTCCGGGGAATTCGAAAAGCTGGTGTACACCTGCGTGCTGATTACCGGCTTGAGCCGCGCATTGTTGTCGACCCGTCATCCATCCTGGCGCTTGCCAGACATCGCCGACCCGGTCGCCCTGGCACTGCAGCCTTTTGCCCGGTGGTTGGCCGGCACCTTGCTGGTTCTGGTGACGGTGGTGCTGGTCGCCAACGGTGCCGGCATGAGCAGCCAACTGGTGATAGCCGCCCGGGGCATTGCCGCGCTGGTGATCACTGGCATTATCATCGTGCTACTGGTGCGTACCAGTCGCGTGCGAAGGGCGATGGCCGCCGCCGGCGACGCGCCCGAAGCCGCCTCGACCGTAGCCGGCCTGGTGTACACCTTCGCCAGCATCGCGATGCTCGTATCGGTGCTGGCCCTGCTGACCGGCTTCGTGTCGCTGGCCAGGTTCATCACCTATGAGGTGGTGTGGTTCTTTATCCTCATCGCCGGCTTCTATCTGCTCACGCAGGTGTTCAAGGACGCTTGCGAGTCGCTGTTTTCGCCCAGGCTGGCCAGTGGCAAGGCGCTCAAGGACCTGCTGGGCATCGGTGATCGGCGCCTGGAGCAGGTAGAAACGCTGATCTGCGGTTTCGGTCGCGCCGCACTGTTGCTGCTGGCGGTCATCACGCTATTTGTCGGCGGCATAGGCACCACGCTCGGGCAACTGCTCAGCAACATCGTCGCGTTCCTGGGTGGTGCCGGGTTGCGCCAGTTCAATATCATTCCGGGTCATCTGTTCAATGCCCTGTTGGCACTGGGGCTGGGTATCTACCTGATCCGCGCCCTGCGCCGCTGGCTGGACAACGAATTTCTACCCAAGACCGACATGGACCCGGGCATGTGTGCCTCGCTCAGCACGCTGTTCGCCAACATCGGCTATGCGCTGGTGATTCTGCTGACCTTGTCGGCCCTGGGCGTGAAGTGGACCAACCTGGCCTGGATCGTCAGCGCGCTGTCGGTCGGTATCGGCTTCGGCTTGCAGGAAATCGTCAAGAACTTCGTTTCGGGCTTGATTCTGCTGACCGAACGTCCGGTCAAGGTCGGCGACCTGATCAGTATCAGCGGAGTCGAGGGTGACATCCGCCGCATCAATGTGCGCGCCACCGAAATTCAACTGAGCGACCGCTCGATCGTCATCGTTCCCAACTCCCAACTGATTTCGCAGAACCTGCGCAATGTCACCCTGGGTGGCAGCGCTCAGGGAGTGGCCACACTTGAACTGGTGTTCCCGTTGGACATCGACCCCGAGCAAGTCCAGACCCTGCTGTACGACACCTATTGCGAACACGAGACCATCCTCGACAAACCCGCGCCCTTCGTGCGCTTCAGCAAGCTGTCGCCCGATGGCATAACCCTGACGGTCACCGGCTACGTCAGCAGCCCGCGCATCGTCGGCACCACCAAAAGTGATCTGCTGTTTGAAATCCTCAAACGCCTGGGGGCCGCGGGTATTGAACTGGCCAAACCGGCGGCCAGTGGGTGATCGCGTTGCTACAGGTCCTCTGTCAGCGCGCCGCCCAGGCGTTGAAACGCTGCTCCAACTCTTCTCCATGATCCACCCAGAACGCCGCATCCACTGCCTGCGCCTGAGCAAGGTTGGCCTGGGCCGTCGGCAGTTGCTGCTGCACCGCTTCAGGCAACAGCTTCAGTGCGTCGCGATGCACCGGCCCATAGGGAATCTCCTCGGAGAACACCTTCTGCGCCTGCGGCTGGCTGGCAAAGGCGATGAAGTCCTCGGCCAGTGCCTTGTTCGGCGTGCCTTTCACCACGGCCCAGTATTCCGGGTCGTACAAGCTTTGCGGCCAGACGATACCCAGTTTCATCCCTTCCTTCTGCGCCGAGGCAATACGCCCGTTGTAGGCGGCGCTCATCACCACGTCACCGGCGATCAACCACTGCGCCGGTTGGGCGCCGGCCTCCCACCACTGGATGTTGCCCTTGATCTGGTCCAGCTTGGCAAAGGCCCGGCTCACCCCTTCCGGAGTCGCCAGTACCTCGTATAGTTGGTCTGGCTTGACGCCGTCAGCGAGCAAGGCGATTTCCAGGGTGTACTTGGCACCCTTGCGTAAACCGCGCTTGCCGGGAAACTCGGCGACGTTCCAGAAGTCCGCCCAGGAGGTCGGCGCCTTGGCCAGTTTGTCGTGATCGTAGGCCATGACCATCGACCAGACGTAGGTGGCCACCCCGCATTCGCTCAAGGTACCCGGCACGAACTGCGCCGCATCGCCAAAGCGCGTCGGGTCCAGGCGTTCGAAAAGGCCTTCGTCACAGCCACGCAGCAGCTCCGGGCTTTCGACTTCGACCACATCCCAGCTGGTATGGCCGACATCGACCATGGCCTTGATTTTCGACAGCTCACCGTTGTACTCGCCGGCGACGATACGTCCTGCGCCGCTGGCGTTGAAGGGTTGGAAGTAGGCCTTGTCCTGGGCCTGCTTGGTGGCACCGCCAAACGAAATGACAGTGAGGCTCTGGGGCGCCGCCAGCGTGGCGGTACTGATCAAAGCCAGGGCGAACGGAACACAGCAGCGCAAGGATCTGGACATGGAGCGGTTCCTCGAAAAGGCCGGCACGCCCGCGCGCACCGGCCGCAGGGGCTTAAAGGCGACCGTATTCGCGGGCGGTGCGATCTACTGCAATGCGGGTCTTGTCGACCAGCTCGTCGATGTCGGCGTGGCTGGCCACCAATGCCGGCGCCATGATCATCCGGCCCAGGGTCGAGCGGATGATCAGGCCCTCTTCAAAGCCGATGGTGCGGCAACGCCAGGCCATGTCGTTCTCGTTGGCGAAGCGCTTGCGGCTGGCCTTGTCTTCGGCGAACTGCAGCGCCGCCACCAGGCCGGTGCCCTGCACTTCGCCGATCAATGGGTGATTGCCGAAGACTTCGCGCAGACAGCGTTGCAGGTAAGGCCCGGTCTCCTGCTTCACCTGGCTGACGATGCCCTCGTCGCGCAGCGCCTTGAGGTTGGCGATGGCCACCGCTGCCGCCACTGGGTGCCCGGAGTAGGTCAGGCCGTGGGCAAACACCCCGCCCTGCTCCACCAGCGCCTGGGCGATGCGCTTGGACAGCACCAGCCCGCCCATGGGGATGTAGCCGCTGGTCAGGCCCTTGGCGATCGACAGGGTGTCGGGCTCGAAACCAAAGTGCTGGTGGGCGAACCACTCGCCGGTACGACCAAAGCCGCCGATCACTTCATCCGCACACAGCAGTACATTGTACTGGCGGCAGATGCGCTGGATTTCCGGCCAGTAGCTTTCTGGCGGGAAGATCATGCCGCCAGCACCCTGGAACGGCTCGGCAACGAAGGCAGCGACGTTCTCGGCACCCAGTTCGAGGATTTTTTCCTCCAGTTGGCGTGCTGCGCGCAGGCCGAACTCGGCCGGGCTCAGGTTGCCTTCATGGGCGAACCAGTAGGGTTCATCGATGTGCGCGACATCCGGGATCACCCCGCCCATGTCGTGCATGAACTTCATCCCACCCAGCGCCGTGGCGCCCAATGTCGAGCCGTGATAGCCGTTCCAGCGACCGATCATGATCTTCTTCTGCGGCTTGCCGACGATCTGCCAGTAGCGGCGCACGGTACGGATCAGCACCTCGTTGGCCTCGGAGCCGGAGTTGGTGTAGATCGCGTGGCTGTAGTGCGCTGGCAGCAGGCTGAATAGCAGCTCCGACAGCTCGACCACCGCCGGGTGGGTGGTGTGGAAGAACATGTTGTAGTACGGCAGTTGCTCCAGCTGTCTGCTGGCGGCAGCGGCCAGGTCCTTGCGACCGTAGCCGAGGTTGGTACACCACAGGCCCGACATGCCGTCCAGGTAGCGCTTGCCGTCGTTGTCCCACAGGGCCAGGCCTTCACCGCGCACGATCACCCGCGGGCCTTCCTCGTTCAGGGCCTTCTGGTCGAGAAACGCATGGATGTGGTGCGCGGCATCTGCGGCCTGGTAATCGCCGGTGCTGCGGTCGGGTTTCACTTGAGCGGTCATTGCGAGTCTCCTTGCGGGTTTTTATCGTTGGCGGTGCTCAATGCACATTCCAGGGGTTCAGGCTTGAACAGCGGCTTGCCCATCACGCACTTGATCCACAGCACGGCGATGATCGAGACCACCAGCAGCACCAGGCCTGCGTAGGCAAAAATCGAGAAGGTCATGTCCGGGCTCGGCGAGACATGCCAGATCGCAAAGAGCATGCCGGCGATACCGAACACCTGAGGCAACGGGTAGAACGGGGTTCGGAACGGCCGGGCCACCTGCGGGTAGCGCCGGCGCAGGGCGATCACGTTGACATGGGTGATGATGTAGGCCAGCAGCCAGGCCAGTGCCGCCGCCAGCAGCAGCTGGTTGATGGCATCCGGGTGGTCGTGCATCAGCAGCAGCGGCAGGCCGGTGATCGCCGAGACAAACAGCACTGCGACCCACGGCGCGTCGGTGCGTTTGCTCTCGCGCTTGAGTACCCCGAACGCCTGGCCATTGCGAGCCATGCCCAGGAGCATGCGCGGGATGGCCGCCAGGGAGCTGTTGAGAGTGCTGCAGGTAGCGGTGATCGCGGCGGTCACCAGAAACACCTTGCCCGCCTCGCCGAATACGGTGGTAGCGAACAGGTAGTGCGGCAACACGTTGCTGGCAAGTTCGGCCTGGGGCACGGTGAGCAAGGCGCCCAGGCAGTACAGGGCGATGATCACGAAGATCACCGTCAGGCCGATCATCATCGAGGCCGGGATGTTGCGCTGCGGACGACGGGTCTCCTCGACCAGCGGGCAAACGAACTCGGCACCGACAAAGCCCCACACCGCCATGGCCGTGAGCGCAATCACTCCCAGGCCCAGCGGGTTCCAGCCGCTGCCTTCGAACAGGCTCGGGTTGGGCGAGACGATATCGCTGTTCATCGCGCTAAGGCCCATCACCAGCAGCACCACGACCATGACCACCGCCAGCACGGTCTGCAGCCTTGCGAAGATGTCGATGTTGAACAGGTTGAGCACGGTGAACAGCACCAGCACGCCCAGGGCCACAGTCAGTGGCGGCATGGAGTGCGGGTATACCTTGTCGATGATGAACTCCATCAGCAGCAGCTCGGCCGACAGGGCGAACATCGCCACCACCACGTAGCCGGAGAAGGTCGCCAGAATCGCCGGGAACTGACCGATCGCCACCTCGGTGTAGCTGCTCAGGCTACCGGCGCGGGGGATCATCAGCGCAAGCTCGGAAAACGAGCAGGCATAGCTCAGGGCCAACAGCCAGGCCAGGGCCAGTGGCACGATAAAGCCGGCCCCGGCGATGCCGACGCCTTGCAGCATCAGCACCATCACGCCCTGGGACACCACCAGGCCGATGGCCACGGCCAACAAGGCGGTCAGGCCCAGTTTCTTGCTTCTCACAGGCGGCGCCAGGGCCCCAGTGGTCACGCTTGCATTGCTGTTCATCGGTTGCTCCGTCTTGTTTTTGTACTTTTCGATAACAGAGTGGGGCTGCTCAGCCGCGCAGTTGAACCCAGGTAGTCTTGAGCTGCGTGTACTTGTCGAACGAATGCAGGGACAGGTCCCGACCAAAGCCCGATTGCTTGCCGCCGCCAAACGGCACCGTGACATCCAGGGCGTCGACGGTATTGACCGACACCGTCCCGGCATTCAGCCGCCGCGCCACGCGATGAGCGCGGTTGAGGTCATCGGTCCACACCGAGGCGGCCAGGCCATAGATGTGATCGTTGGCCAGCGCCACCGCCTGGTCTTCATCGTCGAACACGCTGACGGCCAGCACCGGCCCGAAGACCTCTTCGCGGGCCAGGGTCATGTCGGCAGTCACGCCGGTGAAGATGGTCGGCTCGATGAAGTTGCCCGAACCCTCGACGCTCAGTTGCCGGCCGCCGCAGACCAGGTGCGCACCCTCGGCCTGGGCTTGCTCGATGTACTGCATGATCCGCTGCGTCTGGCGCGTATCGACAATCGCCCCTGCCCTGCTCGCCGGCTCCAGCGGGTTGCCGGGTGCCCACTGGCGCGCCTTGTCGATCAAGCGCTGCACGAACGCGTCATGGATGGAGCGCTGCACCAGCAGGCGCGAGTTGGCCGAGCAGACTTCGCCCTGGTTGAAGAAAATCCCGAAGGCGGCCTTTTCAGCGGCCAGGTCCAGGTCCTGGCAATCGGCGAACACCAGGTTCGGGCTCTTGCCACCGCATTCCAGCCACACCTGCTTGAGGTTCGACTGCGCGGCGTACTGCATGAAGTACTTGCCCACCTCGGTAGAGCCGGTGAACACCAGCGCATCCACGTCCATGTGCAGGCCCAGGGCCCGCCCGGCCACTTCGCCGAGGCCCGGCACCACATTGAGCACGCCGGCCGGGATCCCCGCCTCGAGCGCAAGCTCGGCCAGGCGCAGGGCCGAGAACGGCGACTGCTCGGCGGGCTTGAGTACCACGCTGTTGCCGGCAGCCAGGGCCGGGGCCAGCTTCCAGGCGGCCATGTCGAGCGGGAAGTTCCACGGCACCACCGCCCCGATCACCCCCAGCGGCACCCGGGTGATGGTGGCCAGGACGTTGCTGGCGGTCGGCGCGACCTGGTCGTAAAGCTTGTCCAGGCTTTCGCCGTACCAGGCAAACACATGGGCGGCGCCGGGTACGTCGATGTTCCAGGCGTCCATCACCGGCTTGCCCATGCTCAGCGAGTCGAGTAACGCCAGTTCATCCCGGTGCTCCAGCATCAGTTGCGACAGGCGCAACAGGATCGCCTTGCGTTCGGCCGGTGCCATGCGCGCCCACGGGCCATGCTCGAAGGCACGGCGGGCGCTGCGCACGGCGCGGTCGATGTCGGTTTCGCCACAGGCAACCACCTTGGCCAGTAAACGCTGGGTGGCCGGGTTGATCACCTCGAGGCGCGCACCGTTCTGCGCTGCATAGGGTTCGCCCTCGATAAAGGCGCTGTCGATCAGCCGTTGCCGCGCTGCCAGGGTTGTCCAGTCTTTGAAATCGTTCACCGCAGACTCCTTGTTGTTATCCGCTGTTGGAGAATCAGGGGGTAGATAGGTAAGCGGCCAGCCGGTCCATCAGGCGGTCGCAGGCCACCATCTGTTCGAGGCTGACGAATTCGTCGGGCTTGTGGCCCTGGTCCATGCTGCCGGGGCCGCATACCACTGCCGGGATGCCGGCCTGGTCGAACAGGCCGCCTTCGGTGCCGAAGGCCACGGTGCTGAAGTCATCGCTGCCGCACAGCTGTGCAACCAGTTGCGCGGCAGCGCTGTCAGGCGCGGTCGCCAGGCCCGGGTAGGCCGAGATCGGTTCGAAGCGAATCGCCGTATCGGCGTTGACCGCGCGCATGGCGGGCAGCAGCTGTTGCACGGCGTAGCTGTGCAACTCGTCGACGACCGCCTGCGGCTCGAAGGCCGGCAAGGCGCGGACCTCGAAGTCGAAACGGCAGTCGGACGGCACGATGTTCAGGGCCGTACCGCCCTGGATCACCCCTACCTGCACCGTGGAGAACGCCGGGTCAAAGCGCAGGTCGTGGTGCTCGGGTACGGCCAGGCGCTGGCCGATCTCGCCCAGGCGACCGATCAACCGCGCCGCCTGTTCGATGGCGTTCACGCCATACGGCGCGTAGGCCGAATGGCACGGCGCACCGTGCACGTGGCAACGCATGGCCAGCTTGCCCTTGTGACCGAGCACCGGCTTGAGCTCGGTGGGCTCGCCGATCAGGCACAGCACAGGCTGGGCGATGCGCTGGGGCAGCACCTCCAGCAGGCTGCGCACGCCCAGGCAGCCGACCTCCTCGTCATAGGAGAACGCCAGGTGCACTGGGCGGCGCAAGTCGCTGTCCAGGAACATCGGCACGGCGGCCAGCACCGAGGCCAGGTAGCCCTTCATGTCGGCGGCGCCGCGTCCGTACAGCCTGCCGTCGCGCTCGGTCAGGTTGAACGGCTCGACTGTCCAGGCCTGACCGTCCACCGGTACCACGTCGGTGTGACCCGACAGCACCACGCCACCCGCCACTGCCGGGCCGATACTGGCCAGCAGGTTGGCCTTGCTGCGCTCGGCGTTGTAGATCAGCTCGCAGCTCACACCCAGGTCCTGCAGGTAGTCGCGCACGAACTCGATCAAGGCAAGGTTGGAGTCTCGGCTGACCGTGGCAAAGCCGACCAGCCTGGCCAACACGGCGCGGCTGCGCAGCTCACTCATCGCCCGGTACTCCGTAGCTCGGCGCCAGGGTCGGATTGAGGGCGCGGGTGAGGTAGTCCTGCAGTTGTGGCTCGTAGGCGCTCCACAGTTTGTGCAGTTCACCGATGGGGTTTTCATCGGCCCAGTCCACGCGCAGGTCGACAATCGGCCAGACCAGCTCACCGACTACCGACACTGCTGCCGAATGCACAGCGCCCGCCTCGCCCCCGGCGTCCTGCCCGGCCTGCAGCGCCGTGAGCAGGCGCGCCGCGAGGCAACCTTCGCTGTTTTCAAAGGCCTGGACCATGCGTTCGATCACCGATGTGTTGGCCAGCAGATTGCCGGCCGCCACGCATTGGTCACCGGCCAGGGCGTTGTGGGTGCCGAGGGTATGGGTACCACTGAACACCGCGGTGCGCCCCTGGGCATCGACCACCGCCACCTGGCGATACTGGCTGTAGCCGTTGCGGGTCAGTGCATGCTCAAGGGCCTGGTGCGCAGCGAGACCTTCATTCAAGGCATCGAGCACCTGCGGGCCCAGGGCAGGCAAGGTGATGTTCTGACTCGACACCGCGCCCACGGCGCTGCGCAGCCAGGGGCAACGTGCGCCCACGGCGATGCTCGAAGAGCTGATGGCAATGCCTAGCTGGCCGGTTTCGGCGCAGCGACCGACGATGGAAAAGGTCATGGCAGGCTCCTTATTCGGGGATAACCGCAATAACGTCGATTTCCATCAGCCACTGCGGCTGCCCCAGGGCACTGACCACCAGCCCGGTGGAGATCGGAAACACACCCTTGAGCCACTTGCCGACTTCCTGGTACACCGGCTCGCGGTAGCGCGGGTCGATCAGGTAGGTGGTGGTCTTGACGATGTGGCTCAGGTCGCTGCCGGCTTCTTCAAGTAGTTGCTTGACATTGCGCATGGCCTGCTCGGCCTGGGCGCGCGGGTCGCCCAGCCCTACCAGCTGGCCGTTGAAGTCGGTGCCCACCTGCCCGCGTACATACACGGTGTTGCCGGCGCGCACCGCCTGGCACAGGTCGTTGTCCAGGGTCTGGTTGGGGTAAGTGTCCTTGGTGTTGAACATGCGAATGCGGGTATGAGTAGGCATCAACGGGCTCCCATGAGGCTGGCGGCTTTGAGGTGGGTGTCGGGGGCCAGGGCCTGGCGCTGCGAGGCATCCCGGTAATCGAAATAGGCGCGTTGCTTGATGATGTGTTCGGCGATGTGCCGGGCGTCGTGCCACACCCCCCAGATAAAGGCCGAGCCGCGACGGGCCAACCATGGCAGGCCGACAAAATAGATACCGGGCTCGCTGGAGACGCCGCGCTGGTGCTGTGGTTTGCCGTCGGGCTTGAAGGCATCGACCTGCAGCCAGTTGTAATCGACCGAGTAGCCGGTGGCCCAGATGACCGTGGCGATGCCGGCCCTGGCCAGGTCCAGCTCGAGAATCGGCTGGGTCATGCATTGCGGGTCCGGCAGCATGATCCGCGCTTGCGGCTCTTGCGGCAGGTCCAGGCCGTTGGCTTGCACATAGGCGTCGGCAGCATCGAGCAGGGCCAGGTAGTTTTCATCGCCGCGGGCAATGTTCTCGGCAAGGTTCGACTCGAAACTCACCACGCCGTTATTGAAAGCCTTGGTCAGCCCGACCAGGGTCATGCCCTGCTGGGCCAGGCGGCGAAAGTCGACGGTGTGGCCGCCACGGGCACCGCTTACCGCGATGGTCACGTGCTCCTTGCCCGGCTGCACGCCTTCGGCGTCCCACAGGCCGAGCACCCCCAGCCACCAGCAGAAGTCGCGGTTGCGATAGGCACGCGGCGGACGGTCGTGGGCGCCTACCGAGAGGTAGACCTGCCTGCCGGCGCGCTGCAGCTCGTCGGCGATCTGCACCCCCGACGAGCCTGCACCCACCACCAGCACGGCGCCTTCGGCCAGTTGCTGGGGGTTGCGGTACTGGGCGGAGTGCATCTGCGTGACGTTGCCGTCGGCAGGCGCGATGGCCGGGATCAGCGGGCGCTGGAACGGGCCAGTGGCAACCACCACATTGGTGGCCTCGATCACACCCTCCGAGGTTTCAACGGTAAAGCCCGGGCGCCCGACATTGCGTTGCACCTGGGTCACCTCGACGCCGGTACGTACCGGGGCGTTGAATTTCTTCGCGTAGGCTTCGAAGTAGTCGGCCACCTGCTCCTTGGGCGCAAAGGCATCCGGGTCGAGGCCTTCGAATTCCAGGCCCGGAAAGCGGTCGTGCCAGGCCGGGCCATTGGCGACCAGCGAATCCCAGCGTCCGGTTCGCCAGGCTTCGGCGATGCGATTGCGCTCCAGCACCAGGTGCGGCACGCCGAGTCGGCCCAGGTGTTCACTCATGGCGATGCCGGCCTGGCCGGCGCCAACCACAAGCGTGTCTATTACGGTTTTATTGTTTGTCATCTCTGCGCCCTACTGAGGTTCCCCACGCGGATGGCCGTGGGTGGGTGTAGGCCGCATTCTGGGCAGAGGCAGGCAATAGCGAAATTATGATTTTTGTGGTTGCTGGAGAGTAAAAAGCTTGGGAGGGCCAGAGTCCTGGGTTTGTGCGGGACGAAGAGTCCTTCGCGGAGAAAGCTGGCTCCTACAGGTTTTGGGCAGGCTGGGTGGGGGTGGGGTTGACCCGCGGATTGCCCGTTGTTCAAACTCTCACGCCATGACTATCACCCTTCGCTTCGCACACCCTGCTGACGCCCCGCTGCTGCCTGCCGTCGAACGCGCAGCGGCGCAGTCGTTTGCCGCAGTCCCAGGGCTGCAGCACATCGCCAGCAGCCCTGTACTCGATGCCGATCGACACTTGGACTTCATTCTCAGGCAACACGAATGGGTGGCGGTGGATGCCCAGGATCGCCCGCTGGGTTTTCTGTGTGGTCAGGATTGCGGCGAGGATTGGCACATTGTCGAGCTATCGGTGCATCAGGCCGCACAAGGCCGGGGCCTGGGCCGCAGGTTGATAGCAACAGCCGCCGACTGGGCACGGGCAAGCGGCTATGCGGGGCTGACCCTGACCACCTTCGCCCGGGTGCCGTGGAATGCGCCGTTCTATGCGCGCCTTGGGTTCGAGTGCTTGACCGCCGAACACTGCAGCGACTTTCTGCAACGCCAGTTGGCAGCGGAACACGCCCACGGCCTGCGTGATCGCTGCGCCATGCGCCTTGGCCTTCAGGGTGTGTCCTGAACCGGTTGCGCCGCCTTTTCTGCCTGCCGTAGCTGTGCCTCGAGCTTGCCGATCAGTTGCAGTTGCTGACGCAACTCGGTGACCCGTTCGGCCAGGCTCAATGCCAGGTTCTGGTTCTGCTTTTCCAGTTCGCTGCGCGAACCTTCCCGTTGCGCCAGGTCTACCTCCAGCCCCTGGATCTGCGCCTGGCGCCGGTCGTTCTGGGTCTTGAGCGTGCGCTGGGCGTCCTTGAGCGTGCGGATCTGTACCAGCAAGCCTTCGTTGTCGCGGTTCAGGCGGGTCAGTTCGTCCTGCTTGACGATCAGCGTCTGCTGCAGCTGGCGCAGCTCGACCTGAAGTTGCTGCACCTGGCCCTCGTGACGGCGCTGCTCCTGTTCGCGCTGTTCGCGGCTGGCGCTGCGATAGTGCTCCAGGGCATCGCGGGCGTGCTGGTGTTTCTCTTCCAGCGAGGCGATCTGCTCGTCCTTGTCGGCCAGGCGCAGGTTCAGTTCGCCCACCGCCTGGGTAAGCGTGGCGTTGCGCGTGTGTTCGGTCTGCAGGCTGCTGCGGGTGGTGTCGAGCGCCTCTGACTGTGCGGCCAGCGCGGCCGCCTGGATCTCGTGTTGCTGCTGCAATGCCGCCAGCGCCTGCTGGCTGATCTTCACCTGGGCCAGGAGCGTCTCGCGCTCTGTCTCGAACGCGCTGCGCGCCTCCTCGATGCGCGCCTCCCCTTCTTCTCGCAATTGCTCGGACAACTGCTCGACCAGCGTCGCCAGGGCGCCGCTCAGGCCCGGCGCGCTCATCGGCGCGGCCGGATGTTGGCTGTCGAGCTCCTTGAGGTAGCGATGAATGGTGGTTTTCGAACCGGTATTGCCCAGTTCGATACGTACCGCGTCGATACTCGGGTGTACACCACGTGCGAGCAGCGCCTGGCGTGCCTTCTGCACGATTGCCTTGTTGATACCGCCGCGGGCCATGGTGACTCCTACTATTTCGTAATGTGGTACGTACTATGTATTTACATGGTATCTCAACGAAAAAAAGGATGCCCTAAAAAGCATCCTTTGAGATTAAATAATAACGGCTTATCGAATGTTAGCGCTAAAAAACAGGGTAAAACGCCATAGCTCGGTACGAACAAGCCCGCCCCTGCCGGTAGGAGTGGGCTTGCCCCGCGAAAGCCTGCCTCGCGAACAGCGCGCTAGAAGCTGCTCTGCAGCTTCACCCCCAGCACCCAGGCATCATCCACCTCGCTCACACCACCCGGATCGCGCACGTACTGAACGTTGGGGCGAATCACCAGCCATCGGGTCGCATGAATGCCGTAGTACAGCTCGGCGTCGTACTCATTGCCCTGTACCGGCTGATAGGCAGGGTTGTTGTAGTCCGACAGGTTGTTGGCCTGGTTGATGGCTTTCTGGTTATTGCGAAACCGCGAGTTGGTGCTGATACGGGCAACACCGAAGCCGAGGTCGTCCTGGGGGCGGGCGTCGAAAACACCCTTGTAGGTGAAGCCGAGTTGGATGAAGTGGCCGACCTGGCTGGTCTCGCGGTCCTGGACCGTGACGTTGGCAAACACCGACAAGCCCCGGTTCACATCGCCGTTGCGGCGGGTAACCTGTTGCTGGGCGACCAGCCAGTAGCCGTACTTGCTGTCGTGTGACACCAGTGCGCTGGACAGGTCACCGGGTGCTTCACGCTTTTCGACGTCCGTCGCATCAGCGCTGCTGTAGTAGGCGCCCACGCGGTACTCGCCAGGTAGCGAGTTCACTGTCGGCGTCCAGACCAGCTCCACCGGCATAATCAGGCCTTCACCGCCGCTCATGTTCAGTTTGAAGCCGTTGTTGTCTTCCAAAAGCGAAGGGTTGTGTTCGTAAACCCCCACTTGCATGAACACCTGCGGCGTCAGTTGGTACTTCACCCGCCCGGCCCATTGCGAAATGGGCCAGTTGTACCAGATGTTACTGCCGGCCCAGTTCCCCATCTGCGACCCACACAGGGCCAGGTTCTGGAAGTCGCAGGGAAAGCTGTTGAAGTCTTCACCTTCACCAAATCGTCCGAACTTGACGTTCAGCGCTTGATCAAAGTACGACTGGCTAATCCACATCTGGGTCAGGCGCCACGTCTGCCCTCTTCCCCAGACCTCCTGGTTCGACGAATACATGGGCGCGCGCGGATCACTGATGCGGTCATTGCTGATATTGCGGCCTTCACGCTCGGTGATGGCCAGCTTGAACGTTGCATCCTGCCAGCCCAGGACTTTCTGCAAGTCCAACTGCGCCCCCAAGGTAAATTGGCCGCTCCAGCGCGCCGTTTTGTCCTGGTTGTAGCCACCGTGGGCGTTGTATCCCAACTCCCCTACATAATCGAGTGTGAAGGTGTAGCCCTTCTCTATAAGTTCGTTGCGCACACCGCCCCAGTCGCCGGTCATGCCCAGTGCATCGGGATCGAACGGCGCTGCCGCCTTGGCCTGGCCGGCGCAGGATAGTGCCAGGCCGAGCATCACCAGGGCTTTGTTGCGGGCGAGCGACAACCGCCCGCTTGAATGAGAGCAATACATGTGTGGCGACCTCTATTGTTATTGATATGAGTCTTGAGCGCACAACCTGCCAATCACGGCATGCATCAGTGCATGCCGTGATCAATCATCCAGGGGTTCACAGCAGCGATTGAAGTTCGGGCACCGATTCGAACAGATCGGCCACCAGGCCGTAATCAGCCACCTGGAAGATCGGCGCCTCTTCGTCCTTGTTGATCGCAACGATCACTTTGGAGTCTTTCATGCCGGCCAGGTGCTGGATGGCGCCCGAGATCCCGACGGCGATGTACAGCTGTGGTGCAACGATCTTGCCGGTCTGGCCGACCTGCATGTCGTTGGGTACGAACCCTGCGTCGACCGCTGCGCGTGAAGCGCCGACGCCTGCGCCCAGCTTGTCGGCCAGGGCGTACAGGTGTTTGAAGTTGTCGCCATTCTGCAGGCCGCGACCGCCGGAAACGACGATGTTGGCGGCGGTCAGTTCGGGGCGGTCGGACTGGGCCAATTGTTCGTCGATGAAGTGGGAGATACCAGGGTTGTGGGAGGTGGCGAGGTGTTCGACGGCCGCGGGATCGCGAGGCAATCCCGCGGCTACGGGGTCGAAGGCAGTGGCACGTACGGTGATGACCTTCACGGCAGCGTTGGACTGCACGGTGGCGATGGCGTTACCGGCATAGATCGGACGCTTGAAGGTGTCAGCCGATTCAACCGAGATGATCTCGGAGATCTGGTCGACGTCCAGCAATGCGGCCACCCGTGGCAGAAGGTTTTTGCCGTTGGAGGTAGCTGGCGCCAGAATGTGGCTGTAGGCAACAGCGACGTCAGTCACCAGCGGCGCGACGTTTTCTGGCAGTTGGTGCGCGTAGGCAGCGTTGTCGGCAACCAGCACCTTGGCGACGCCGGCGAATTTCGCTGCGGCTTCAGCAACACCACCTACGTTCTGGCCAGCCACCAGCACGTGGATGTCGCCACCGATCTTGGCGGCAGCTGCAACAGCGTTCAGGGTGGCCGGGGCAACGGCACCGTTTTCGTGTTCTGTGATAACCAGGATTGTCATTTAGATCACCTTCGCCTCGTTCTTCAGTTTCTCGACCAGTTCAGCAACCGACTTGACCTTGATACCAGCGCTGCGAGCAGCCGGCGCTTCGACTTTCAGGGTCTTGTTGGTGGAAGCGGTGGAAACGCCCAGCGCGTCTGGAGTAACGGTTTCCAGCGGCTTTTTCTTGGCCTTCATGATGTTTGGCAGCGACGCATAGCGGGGCTCGTTCAAGCGCAGGTCGGTGGTGACGATCGCAGGCAGGTTCAGCGCAACAGTCTGCAGGCCGCCGTCGATCTCACGGGTAACGTCGACCTTGTCGCCAGCGATTTCGACCTTGGAGGCGAAAGTGCCCTGGGCGAAGCCGGTCAGCGCTGCCAGCATCTGGCCGGTCTGGTTGTTGTCGCTGTCGATGGCTTGCTTGCCAAGGATCACCAGCTGAGGTTGCTCTTTGTCGACCACAGCCTTGAGCAGCTTGGCCACGGCCAGGGAGGTCAGCTCGTCGGCGGTCTCGACCAGCAGCGCACGGTCGGCACCCAATGCCAGGGCCGTGCGCAACTGCTCCTGCGCCGTAGCGGGGCCTGCGGTAACCACCACGATCTCGCTCGCAACGCCCTTCTCTTTCAGGCGTACGGCTTCTTCCACGGCGATTTCGCAGAAGGGATTCATGGACATCTTCACGTTGGCAAGGTCGATGCCCGTGTTGTCGGCCTTGACCCGGACCTTCACGTTGTAGTCCACCACGCGTTTGATTGACACAAGGATTTTCATTGTTGCGATTCCGTTTGAGCAGGGTTACTTGACGATCGGAAGCTTGGAACGATCGAGCGTGAAGGCCACGGCAATGATCAGAATCACGCCGAAGACAATTTGTTGGGCAAAGACGCTGATTCCGACGAAGGTCATGCCAATGCGGACCACCGAGACCAGCAAGGCCCCGATCAGCGTGCGCCATACACCGCCCACGCCACCGGTCAGGGCAGTGCCGCCCACCAGCACCGCGGCAATGGCCGGCAGCAGGAATTCGTTGGCAAGGGTCGGCGAGCCACTGGAGAGCCGTCCCGCCATTATGATCCCGGACAACGCCGCCAGCCCCGCCGACAAGGCGAAGGTCATGACCTTGATGCGGTTGACGTTCAGACCCGAGGCCCACGCCGCCGGCTCACCGGCACCGACGGCATTGCCAAAGCGCCCGAACGGGGTTTTGCGGTGCAGGAAAATACACAGCAACAGCACCACCAGCGCGACCAGTACCTCGTTGGGAATGCCGGCGGTCTGCCCGGTCACCCAGCCGAACCAGGCATCGCGCTGGGCGCCGTCGATATTGATGGTGCGGTTGCTGGACAGCAGCATGGTGAGGCTGGTGACCACCCCGCCGATGGCCAGGGTGACGATGAACGACGGTATCCGCAGCCGCGTATGCAAAAAGCCGCTCAAGGCCCCGGCGCTGACGCCCACCAGGATGCCAATGGCAAAGGCCCACATGCCGAAGCCCGGCAACAGCAGCGCAACGATGACACTGGCCATCGAGGCCACCGCCTGGGACGACAGGTCGATGCCGCCGATCAGCAGCACGAAAGTGATGCCGGTGGCCATGATGAATAGCGTGGCGGTATCGGCGAGCAGGCCGAATATCGCCCCAGGATGGATAAAGCCGGGGTCGTAGCCGGCAATCAGGGCAACCAGCACAATCAGGGCCAGCAACGGCGCCTGGGTGCGAAAATCATTGAGGGTGATAGGCATCGATTTGCTCTCTCAGACCATGTACTTGATGAGATCGACCTGCTGCGGCTTGCTACCCGGCAGGCACTCGAAGGACTGCGCCACCTCGCCGTCGCGCATCACCAGGATCCGATGGCTCAGGCCGATCATTTCCTCCAGGGTGTCGGCGGTCAGAATCACCGCTATGCCCTCGCGGGTGATTTCGCGGATCAGCTGGTAGACGTCTTCCTTGGCGCCCACATCCAGGCCGCGGGTGGGGTGGTCCAGAATAAGGATCGTCGAACCTGCGTTGCGCCACTTGGCCAGCACCACCTTCTGCTGATTGCCGCCGCTGAGGTTGAGCAGCAAGGCATCCGGCCCTGGTGTCTTGATGCTCAGGCGCTTGATCCAGTCCTGGGCGATGGTGCGTTCGCGTCCTTCATCCAGCAGGCCGCAGTTCGTCACCTGGCCGATCCGCGCCAGGGTCATGTTCTGTGCCACGCTGAGCATCGAAACGATGCCTTCGACCTTGCGTTCGCGGGGGATGTAGCCGATCCCGGCTCGAATGGCCGCAGCCGGCCCACTGCGGGTCAAGCGCTTGCCGTGCACCCGGACTTCCCCTTCGCTTCGTGCCTGCAGGCCGGCGAGCACCCGGCACAGCTCTTCGCGACCCGAGCCGATCACCCCGGCAATACCAAGGATTTCACCTTTGCGCAGGTCGAAGTCGATGCTCGCAAAACTGCCTTCCAGTGCCAGGCCGCGCACCTGCATCGCCACCTCGGCCCGGCAGGACTGCTGCAACGACTCGCGATAGAACTCGGCCTGCAGCGAACGCCCCACCATCAAGGTGTGCAGGCGCTCTTTCGACGCTTCGGCCGCCGGCATCTGGGCAACCACTTCGCCATCCTTCATCACATATACCCGGTCGCTGAGCTCAAGCAGTTCGTCCAGCCGGTGGGATACGAAAATGAACGAGGCACGGGACTTGAGCTGGCGCACCAGGCGGAACAAGGTGTCGATTTCGCGCTGCTCCAGCACCGAAGTGGGCTCGTCCAGAAGAATCACCAGGTGGCCCTGGCAGCGCTCCTCCAGCGCAAGCGCCTTGGCCAGCTCGATCATCTGGCGCTGGCTGAAGCTCAGCTCGCTGCAGAGCATGCCCGGGTCGATATCCAGATTGACCTTGGCCAGTTGCACCCGGGCCGCCCGGTGCAGTTTTTTCCAGTTCAGCCAGCCCCAGCGGGAGAACTCGTCTTCGCGGCCCATGAACAGGTTTTCCGCCACCGACAGGTTGGGCAGGATCGACTGTTCCTGGTAAACCATCGCGATACCCTGTGCAGTCGCCCCACTGGGGCTGTCGAGGACGATGGGGCTGCCATCGAGCTCCAGATGACCCTCATCGGGCTGATAGACGCCGGTGAGGATTTTCATCAGCGTCGACTTGCCCGCGCCGTTTTCGCCGATCAGGCCGACCACTTCGTGTTTGCGCACTTCAAGGTCGATGCCCTTGAGCACGGTAACGCCATTGAATCGCTTGGTGACATTGTTGAGGGTGAGCATGGGCGGCCTCCTTATTTGACGACCCGTGCTTTGGCACGGTCCAGGGCGATGGCGACGGCAGCGATGATCAGCACGCCCTGCACACCTTGCTGTACATACGGCGCAACCCCCATCAGGACCATGCCGTTGCTGACCACGACTACGATCAGTACCCCCAGCAACGTGCCCAGGGGGCTGCCATTGCCACCGGCCAGCGATGCCCCGCCCACCACGATGGCGGTAATGGCGGTAAACAGCTGGCCCTGGGCAATCAGGGCGTGGCCCTGGCCGAACTGCGCCACCGCGAGGATGGCAGCCAGGCCATAGAACGCACCGGCCAGGGCAAAGATGCCAATGCGCGTGCGGCTCACGTTGACGCCGTTGAGCCGCGCCAGGTCTTCACCGCCGCCAATGGCCAGGGCATGGCGCCCCAGCACCGTATGGCGCGAAACGAAATGCGCGACACCCAGCGCCAGCACCACGATCCACACCGACAGCGGCAGGCCCATCAGGCGGTACAGGGCGATCGCCCGCACATCCATGTCCAGCACGCGCACGGTATTGCCCTGCAGCAACGCGGTAGCCAGGCCAATGCCGACGAAGCCGACACCCAGGGTGGCCATGAACGACGGGATGCGCAGTTTGACCTGCAACAGGCCGTTGAGCAGGCCGGTCAGCGCACCGACCAGAATGGCCACCGGCAAGGCCCACAGGCCTATGGCGTGGGCGTTGAGGTTGTTGCCCACCAGCAGGGCAAAGCACACGGCCGCAACCGCGACCACCCCTTCCACGGACAGGTCGATGCTGCCCATCTGGATCACGAACATACCGCCCAGTGCCATCAGCAGTGGGATCGAGCAGGTGGTGGCGATACGCACCAGGTTCATCGGGTCGAAAAAGTTGCTGTTGATCGAGCCGATCAGCAAACCGATGAGCAGCAGGACAATCAGCGATGAAAACCGTCGCAGGCGGACCATGACGATAACTCCGGAAAACAGGCATTGAGAAAGCTTCGGCACTACGGGCAGAACGTCCGTGGCTCGCCGAATGACGGTGGCGCTTGGGCTACGAGGTGTAGCGAATAGGGCCGGCGACACGCCCCCAGAAATCATCCAGGTCCACCACGGGGGTGGACTTGAAGTTGCTGGCGTAAAAGGCCTCGACGTTCGCCTTGGTCACCAGCTGCGGGCGTACATAGAACTCACGGTGTTCGTGAGGCTCGCGTGCAGGGTCGATACGACCGGTCTTGGCGGCATGCCCCAGGGCCAGGCCCATGCTGCCCAGCCAGTACGGATCAAGGCTGGTGGTGGCGATGTACTCCCCGGTGCGGATGGCCTCGACCGCCTGTTCGATACCGTCGATGCCGACCACGGGAATCAAGCCGGCAAGGCCCTCGCCGCGTAGTGCTTCGAGCGCACCCATGCCCATGTCGTCGTTGGCGCACCAGATGCCCTTGATATCGCTGTTGAAGCGCGTCAGCCAGGACTGCACGATGGGGAACGCCTTGTTGGCGCTCCAGTCGGCAGGCTGGAAATCCAGCAAGGTGATACCCGGGTACTTTTTCAGCGCAGCCTCCAGGCCGCTGCGCCGGCCAATGGCCGCCACGTTGCTGAGGATGCCGCCCAGGGCGACTACACCGCCGCTGCCACCCATGGCCTCGAACAGTTCGATAGCCACGGCTTCGCCTACCGCCTGGCCGTCTTCGGAGATGTGCGCCACCCAGTAGGGGCTGTAGTCCCAGGGATGCATGTCGTCGGGCTTGTTCCACACCGTGGTGACGTACACCCCGGCCTTGACGCACTGCTCGATGATCGCCCGTGCGTCGGCCGAATCGTTGGGTTCGATGTTGAGGACCAGGTTGCCCTCGGTCTTGGCGATCAGGGCCCGGATATCGGCGATGCCCTTCTGGCTGTTGCCTTCGGTCACCAGGGGCGAGTAGGGAAGATTCTGGCTGGCCGCATACGCTTCCCCGCCGCGATTGAAGATCGCGTGGTAGGGGTTGGTCAGCGAGCGGAACGAGTTGGAGAACGTCAGCGTGGTCTGTGCCCACAGCACGCCGGGCATCATTGCCGCCACGGCACCGGCGCCGGCAAGGCTGGCAGCGCCAAGCAGCAGCTTGCGGCGGCTGAGTTCCAGAAAACGGGCGGGATCATTGTTGTTATTCATACGGCCTCCGGGTGCAACGCACCGGGTGAGTGATCCTTTATTGTTATTTATGTAACCAACTAGTTATTTATAAATCCAACGCAGCGAGGATGCAATCACTAATCGCTGCGGCGCTTGAGGAAACCAGTCGAGGGGCCTGGGGAGAGGCCGCGCAGCGCACCTGGGCGCTACGCGGACAGTGGCGTCACACGGCGTTTTGTACAGGGCTCAGGTCATTTCGTGCCTGCACCTCGGAGGGTGCCAGGCTGCGCCCCAGGATCAGGTCGGCACCCTTCTCGGCAATCATTATCGACGGCGCGTTGGTGTTGGAACTGATCAGGCGCGGCATCACCGACGAGTCCACCACCCGCAAGCGCTGCACGCCACGCACGCGCAACTGCGGATCGACCACCGCCATGGCGTCTACCCCCATCTTGCAGGTGCCCACCGGGTGGTACCCGGTGCGCCCGCAGCGCCGGGCGTAGTCTTCGTAATCGGCCTGGGTACGGACACTGTCGCCAGGAAAGTGCTCGGCCTTGATGTAGCGACTGAGCGAATGCTGGGCCATGATCTCGCGGCTGAGCTTGATCCCCTCGACCGAAACATGCAGGTCATAGGGGTCGCTGATGTAGTTGGGGTCGATCAGCGGTGGCTGCAACGGGTCGGCACTGCGCAGGCGCACACTGCCTCGGCTGCGGGGGCGCAGAAAGTAGGAGTTGAGGGTACAGCCGGAGCCCGACGGCACCGGCGCAATCCCCGCCTCCACCCCGGCACCCGGCAGGAAGTGGAACTGCAGGTCAGGCGTCGTGGCGCGAGAATCGCCGTACCAGAATGCACCGGCCTCGGCGATATTGGAGGTGACCGGCCCCTTGTTGAACAGTTTGTACTCAAGCCCTGCCATCAGCATCATGTGCGGCTTGGCGTACTTGTCCAGGCTCTGGGAGCCCTTGAGCTCATAGACGATGTCGATATCGAAATGGTCCTGCAGGTTCTGCCCGACCCCAGGCAGGTCCTGCTGTACCTCGATACCCAGGCGAGTCAGCTCCTCGCCGGGGCCGATCCCCGAAAGCATGAGGATCTTCGGCGAGCCAATGGCCCCGGCTGCAACCACCACCTCCCGCTCGGCAGCGGCAAACCGCACTTCGCGCGAGCCACTGCCCTGCACGTACTCCACGCCAGTGGCCTGGCCGTCTTCGACACGGATGCGCGTTACCAGGCAATCGGTCTGGATGGTCAGGTTCGAGCGCCCGCGAATCTTGCTGAGGTAACCCTGCGCAGCGCTGCAGCGTCGCCCGCCACGCTGGGTGACCTGGTAGGCACCGCAGCCTTCCTGGCGGGCCCCGTTGAAGTCGGTGTTGTAGGGAATACCGGCCTCCTGGGCGGAGCGGATGAACGCCTTGGTCACCTCGTTCACGCTGATCAGGTCGGACACGCCCAGCGGACCGTCGGTGCCGTGGTATTCGTTGGACAGGCGCTCGTTGTCCTCGGCCTTGCGAAAGTAAGGCAGCACGTCGCGGAACGACCAGCCCCGGCACCCCTCCTCCTGTTCCCAGTCGTCATAGTCCTTGGCGTTGCCACGGGTATAGACCATGGCGTTGATCGAGCCACCTCCACCGAGCACCCGGCCTTGGGGGAAAAGTACCGAGCGGTTCTTGATCTCGCCCTGGGCCACGGTGTCGTAGCCCCAGGTCAGCGGTCCGCCGGTCATCTTGAAAAAGCCCACGGGCATATGGATATAGGGGTTGGTATCGGCAGGCCCGGCTTCGAGCAGCAACACCCGCACATCCGCCTGTTCGCTCAGGCGCGCCGCCAGTACACAACCGGCGGAACCACCGCCGATAACGACATAATCGTACATTCTTGTTATCTCCAGTCTTGTTGTACTGCTGTCGACGATCAGGCGCTGACCCAAGGTGTGCGCGGGCCCATCTGCACATGCACAGACTTCAGCTCAGTGTACTCCTCGACGCCGTAGCGTCCGGTTTCCCGGCCGATGCCCGACTGCTTGAAACCACCGGAGGGCAATTCCGGTCCGCCGGCAATGGTGGTGTTGACCCACACTCGTCCGGCCTTGATCCGACGCATCGCTTGCAGCGATGTCTCAAGGTCGCGGCTCCAGATGCTCGCGGCCAGGCCGAACGGCGTGTCGTTGGCCAGCGCCATGGCCTGGTCGAAATCGTCGAAGGCGGTGATGGTCAGCACCGGGCCGAAGATCTCTTCGCGGGCAATCACCATGTGCGCGGATACATCGGCAAACACCGTGGGCTGCAGGTACAGGCCGGTGGGCGAGGCAATTCGTTGGCCTCCGTACACCAGTCGCGCCCCCTCCTCGTGCCCCTGGGCGATGTAGCCCAGCACCCGGTCAAGGTGACGGGCTTCGGTGATCGAGCCCACTTGCGTGCCGGGCTCCAGCGGGTCACCGATGCGCACCTTGTCGAGCAAGGCGCAGATCTTGTCGGTCAGCGCTCGCTCGACACCGCGCTGGACGATCAGCCGACTGCCGCTGACGCAGCATTGCCCGGCGTTGAAGCAAATACCGAAGACGATGGCATCGGCAGCGGCATCCAGGTCGGCATCGGCGAACACTACCTGCGGGTTCTTGCCGCCCAGCTCCAGGCCGACTTTTTTCATGTTGCCGGCAGCCGCCGCCAGGGTCAGGCGTCCTACCTCGGTGGAGCCGGTGAACGAGACCATGTCGATATCGGCGTGCTCGCTGATCGCCTGGCCCAGCACCGAACCCGGGCCGGTCAGCACATTGAGCACACCATCAGGCAAGCCGGCTTCTTTCATCAAGCCCGCCAGCATCAGGGTGGTGCCGGAGGTCAACTCGCTGGGCTTGGCGACCACGGTGCACCCGGACGCCAGGATGAACGGCAAGCGCTCGGCGAGGATGAAGAAGGGAAAGTTCCACGGCGTGATCAGCCCCACGACACCCACCGGCTCACGGGTCACCAGGCCAAGCAGGCTGTCGCCGAGGTTGTTGAAGGTATCGCCATGGAGCGCGCGCGCCTGGCCTGCGGCGTATTCCCAGATGCCGGCGGCGCCCAGCACTTCGCCCCGGGACTGGCTGATCGGCTTGCCGGTTTCAAGGGTTTCGCACAGGGCCAGGGCTTCGCTGTGCTGGCGAATCAGCTCGGCGGTGCGCAGCAGAACGGTGGCGCGAAAGGCGGCACCCGAGCGTACCCAAGGGCCATGGTCGAAGGCCTGACGCGCAGCGTTGACGGCCTGCTCGACATCGGCGACACCGCCTGACGGGTAGACGCTGACCGGCACTTCATGGGACGGACTGTAACGGGTCACCTGCTTGAGTGCGGAGCCCTGGGTCCACTGGCCGTCGATGAACATGTCGAAGTGGCGCGGCTGCCGGGGCAGCTCAAGGCGTGGCGTATTGTCATTGTTGTTCACGGAAAACATCCTCAGTACAGCGTTCAATTCGGGCCAGCCACTCGCAATGCCTAGCTGAAGTGGCCGACCGCCCAACAGGTATAACTAACTGGTTGTTTACATACAAGCCTCGGGCTAAGCTTTGTTTGTCAGCCTTATGCCCTCGCGGCTAAGCTCGTTGCCCCTAACGCCGCAGGTCTTTGAACCCTGCGCCAGGAAGAACAGTACCCAAGCTCCGGAGAGCGCTTTACATGCCCAGGAAACCCGCCGAAGAGGCCGCCGCACGACCGACCCGCGATTCCGATGCGACACGGCTCAGAATCCTCAATGCCGCCCAGGTCGAATTCGCCAAACTGGGGCTGGCCGGCGCCCGCATCGACAGCATCGCGCTGCGCGCCAAGTCGAACAAACGCATGATCTACGAGTATTTCGGCAACAAGGAGGGACTGTTCGAGGCCGTGCTGGAGTCGGCCTACCAGGCCATCCGCCAGGCCGAACGCAAGCTCAGGCTCGAAGAGCTCGAGCCGGTCGAGGCCATCACCCAATTGGTGACCTTCACCTGGAAGTACTACCTGAAGAACCCGCACTTCCTGACCCTGGTCAACAGCGAAAACCTGCACAAGGCAGCCCACCTCAAGCGCGCCCGGGAAAAAATGCATGAAATGCACACCCCGATGGTGTCGATGGTGGCCGAGATCCTCGCTCGCGGCGTCGCCCAGGGCGTATTTCGCGAGGGTGTCGACCCTATCCAGCTGAACATCTCGATCGCCGCCATCAACTACTACTACCTCAACAACCGTTTTACCGGCGAGATCATCTACGGCTTCGACCTGATGTCGCCCGAGGCCTTGCAGGCGCGGATCGACTTCAACGTCCAGACCATTCTCGGCATGTTGCGCCCGAACTGACAGCAGCGTCCGGCGCAGCCCCTCACGGCCACCCAGGTTGCTGCGAGAGGCGGCCCGGATCACACCAGGCCTGCCACGGCGACGTTGCGCACGATCGGGGTGAAGTTCATGCGCTCCAACACATCGCGCTGGATATCCACGCCACGGGCGACCTCGATCAGCTCGATGCCTTCAGGTAGCAGGCGAAACACCGCGCGCTCGGTGACGTAAAGCACCTCCTGGCCGTTGCGCAGCGCCTGCGGGCCGCTGAAGGTAATGTGGCGCACTTGCTCCACCAGCTTGGGCACTTCGCCCCGGCGCTCGATCTGCAGGGCGTCGCCCACTTTCGCCACGTCCAGGCCCTTGGCCTCGAAAGCGCCGCAGAACACCACCTTGCGCGCGCCCTGGGTGATGTCGATGAAACCACCCGGCCCCACCAGGGTGCCGCCCAGGTTCGAGACGTTGACGTTGCCCTGCCCGTCCATCTCGCCCATGCCCAGGAAGGCAAGGTCGACACCGCCGCCACTGTAGAAGTCGAACTGATCGAGCGAAGTGACGATGGCCTGGGGATACAAGGCCGCGCCGAACATCGCGCCGCCCATCATCCGGCCGTTATGGATACCCTGCTCGATGCTGCCCCAGTAGCTGTCCTGCAGCCCGCGTTCGGCGAGCAACGACGGGATGCCCCCGGGAATGCCGAAGCCGAAGTTGAGCGACATGCCGGGGATGAACTCGTTGGCGGCACGTTCGGCAATGATGCGGCGGATATCGTCGGCCATGGGTTGTTCGCTGGCCGCTGAGGTGGGCCGGGCCTCACCACTGATCGCCGGGTCATAGTCGGCTGCCACGCACTGGCGTTGGTCCGCTACCACGACCACTTCATCGACCAGTACGCCGGGGATACGCACCAGGCGCGCCGGCACGAATGCGCTGTCACTCAGCGCTCGCACCTGGGCATACACCTTGCCGCCACTGTTGTGGGCGGCCAGGGCCAGCGCGTAGGCATCAAGATCGGCCGCTTCGTGGCACAGGCTGATGTTGGCGCTGGGGTCGGCCAGGCTGCCACGGACAATCGCCACATCCACCTTGAACGGTTTGTAGCGCAGGTAGGTCCGGCCGTCGATCTGCAACCGCTCGACGATGTCCTCGGTTGCACTGCCGTTGCATTTGCCACCGGCCACCGCCGGATCGGCGAAAGTCCCCAGGCCGATGTGGGTAATCAGGCCCGGGCGCCCGGCACCGATTTCACGCATCAAGCTCATGATCACCCCGGCGGGCAAGCTGTAGGCCTGAATCTGGTCGTTGCGCGCCAGCGCCTGCATTTTCGCCGACCAGCTCCAGTGCCCGCCGATCACCTTGCGCACCAGCCCCTTGTGAGCCAGGCGCTCCAGGCCGCTGCCGCGCCCGTCGCCAATGCCCAGGGCATGCACCAGGGTGAGATCACGCGGATGTCCCGTGCCCAGGAACGACGCCTCGATGGCGGCCAGCAATGCATCCGGTTCCAGCAGCGTGCCCGAGCCACAGATTGCCAACGTCGCGCCATCGGCTATCCGGCTGGCCACATCTGCTGCTGATGAACAGCTTCTTCTCATTGTTTTTTCCTCATCGTTTGCCGGGTCACGGGTCAAGCCTGGGTTCAAGAGAGTGCTTGACGCCTACCGAAAGGACGCATTAAATAAATAACCAGTTGGTTACTTAAAAACACTTTAGATCAGCCCGAAAAAGAACACAACCCACAGCGCGAGGCTCCCCTCGCCGCCTACAGAAAGGAAAAAAACAATGCAGCTTTCTGAAACCCACCTGCAGATTCAGGACCTTGCACGGCGCTTTGCCGACCAGGCCATCCGCCCGATCGCCGAGCAGCTCGACCATGACGAAAGCTTCCCCGCGCCGCTTTACCGACAAATGGGCGAGCTCGGCCTGTTCGGCATCACCGTGCCCGAGGAGTTGGGAGGTGCAGGCCTCGACACCATCGCCTATGCCCTGGTGATGGAGGAACTATCGCGCGGCTACGCCTCGGTGGCTGACCAGTGCGGCTTGCTGGAGCTGATCGGTACCCTGCTTTCGGTGCACGGCACCGCTGCGCAATGCGAGCGCTACCTGCCCCCGCTGTTGAGTGCTCGACAGCACCCGGCCTATTGCATCACCGAGGCCGAGGCCGGGTCAGACGTGTCGGGCATCCGCACCACCGCGGTACGGACCGATACAGGCTGGCGGCTCAACGGCTCGAAACTATGGATTCACAACGCACCGGTGGCCGACCTGGCCTTTGTGCTGGCGCGCACCGACCCTGCCGCTGGCAAACGCGGCATGAGCATCTTCATTGTCGACTGCCATCTGCCGGGCGTGTCCAAGGGGCCCAAGGAGCACAAGATGGGCCAGCGCGCCTCTCAGGTCGGCGGCCTGACGTTCGACAATGTCGAACTGCCGGCCGATGCCCTGCTGGGCGTCGAAGGCCGGGGCTTTCACATCATGATGAGTGCCCTGGACAAGGGCCGGGTGGGCATCGCGTCGCTGGCTGTCGGAATTGCCCAGGCGGGGTTGGAGGCAGCCCTGGAATACGTGCCGCAACGCAAGCAGTTCGGCAAGCCGATTGCCGACAACCAGGGCCTGCAGTGGATCCTCGCCGACATGGCCAAGGACATTCGTGCCGCGCGCCTGCTGGTGCAAGACGCCGCCGGCCGCCTCGACCGCGCCGACAACGCCACCATCGCCTGCTCGATGGCCAAGTGTTTTGCCGCCGACATCGCCGTTGCCCAGACCGCCAATGCGGTGCAGTTGTTCGGCGGTAGCGGGTTCATCCGCGGCTTTGAGGTCGAGCGCCTGTACCGCGACGCCAAGATCACCCAGATCTACGAAGGCACCAACCAGATCCAGCGCACGATCATTGCCCGCGAGCTGCTCAACCAGGGAGCACGCGCATGACTGCCCGCCCAACCGCACTGGTCACCGGCGCCCGTGCCGGTATCGGCCGGGCCATCGCGGTCGGCCTGGCACAGGCCGGCTTCGATCTGGCGTTGCTTGACCTGCACGCCGACCCGGCCCTGCAAGAGACCGCCGAACTGGCCAGGCAGCTTGGCGCCAAGGCCGCGGTGATTGCCGGTGACATTGCCGCCATCGACCGCCATGACGCGCTGCTGGATGCCGCTGAACAAGCGATCGGGGCGCTGACGTGCCTGGTCAATAACGCCGGGGTGTCGGTGTTGTCACGGGGCGATCTGCTGGAGGTGACACCCGAGAGCTTCGACCGCTGCCAGCAGATCAACAGCCGCGGCACTTTCTTCCTCACCCAGGCCTTCGCCCGCCGCTTGGTCAAGCGCCCGGCCGGCCAGGTGCCGCGCAGCGTCGTCACCATCACCTCGTCCAATGCCCGGGCTGTCTCCGTGCTGCGCGGCGAGTACTGCGTGTCCAAGGCGGCGCTGTCGATGACCTCGCGCCTGTTCGCGGTGCGCCTGGCCGAGGCCGGCATCGGTGTGTACGAGGTACAACCCGGCCTGATCGCCACCGAAATGACCGCGCCGTCAAAAGCCCGCTACGACGCCGAGATCGAACGTGGCCTGACCGCCATCAAGCGCTGGGGGCAACCCGAGGATGTGGCCCGCGTGGTGGTCAGCATGGCGATCGGCGCCCTGCCCTACACCGTTGGCCATGCCGTGCCCGTCGATGGCGGCCTGCTGATTCCCAAGTTCTGATCTGGAGTGCCTCGCATGTCTTTGAACATCAACCTGCCCAGCGCCCAAGCCGGTCATTCATTGCAGCGCTACACCCTGGCCGGCGTACCACTGGCGGCGCCGCAAAGCCCGCTGCCGGCCAATCGCATCGCGCTTTCCGCCGCTCACGTGGTGGCCGATCCATTCAGCGCCACTCCACCCGGTGGCAAGGCTGCGATCGACTGGACGCGCACGCTCGACTATCGCCGCTACCTGCTGCAACAAGGCTTGGGCATCGCCGAGGCGATGGACACCGCCCAGCGCGGCATGGGCCTGGACTGGCCCACGGCGCTCGAACTGATCGAACGTACCCTCAGTGAGACCCGCGACATCCGCCACGCGGTGATTTTCTCTGGCTGTGGCACCGACCAACTGGCAGTGGACGAGGTCCGCACCCTGGATGACGTGGTGCGCGCCTATGCCGAGCAACGCGATGCCATTGCCAAGCTCGATGGGCGGATCATCCTCATGGCCAGCCGGGCCTTGGCCCGCGTGGCGAAAACGCCGTTCGACTACCGCCTGGTGTACCGCAAGGTACTGGCTGAAGCCGACCAGCCGGTGATCCTGCATTGGCTGGGCGACATGTTCGACCCGGCACTCCGGGGATACTGGGGCAGCGAGCGCTTCGAAGAGGCGCTGGATACCTGCCTGGACGTGATCCATGAAAACGTCCACAAGGTGGACGGCATCAAGATTTCCCTGCTCGACAAGGACAAGGAGATCCTCATGCGCCGGCGCCTGCCGAGCTCGGTAAAGATGTACACCGGCGACGACTTCAACTACCCCGAGCTGATTGCAGGCGATGAACAGGGTTACTCCCATGCCCTGCTGGGGATCTTCGATGCCATCGCACCTGCAGCCTCGCAGGCACTGGCAGCCCTGGCACGGGATGATCTGGCCGGGTACCGGCGTCTACTGGAGCCGACCCTGCCCCTGGCACGGCTGATCTTCAGCAGCCCCACCCAGTACTACAAGACCGGGGTGGTGTTCCTTGCCTACCTCAATGGCCACCAGGAGCATTTCATCATGCTCGGTGGTCACCAGGCCCTGCGGCCGCTGCCCTACTTCTGCGAGGTGTTCCGCCTGGCCGACCAGGCCGGGCTGCTGGCCGACCCGGCCCTGGCGGTCGCGCGGATGAAGCGCTTCCTGGCGCTCTACGGCGTCGATGCCTAGCCCCGCTGCGCAGTGCCCCGCCTGGTGGCGCTGCGCGCTCATCCTCTGCCCTGGTGAGTAACCTATGCCTGACTCCACATCGCACCTTCGCCTCGACCACTGTTCGATCAACACCGCGACCCTCGGCCACCGCCTCCCCTTTGCACAAGCGCTGGAGCTGATTGCCCAGGCGGGCTTCGGCTACGTTGCGCCCTGGCGCCGCGACCTGGAGGGCCGGGACCTTGCCCAGGCACGCCGCCAGTTGCGCGATTGCGGCCTCAAGGTCAATGCCTACTGCCGCTCAACCTACCTGCCGGCTACAACGCGCCAGGGCTTCGAGGCTGCCCTGGAAGACAACCGCCGGGCTATTGAAGAAGCCGCCGAACTGCAGGCCGAGTGTTTCATCATGGTCGTCGGCGGCCTGTCCGAAGGCTCCCGCGATCTTCCGGCAGCACGCGCCCAGGTCACCGAGGGGATCGGCTTGCTGCTGGAGCACGCCCGCCGGCACCGGGTCGCCCTGGCCCTGGAACCCTTGCATCCGATGTACGCCGCAGACCGCTCCTGCCTGTCGACGCTGGAACAAGCCCTGGACTTGTGCGAAACCCTGGAACCGGACGGTTTTGATGCACTGGGCGTGGCAATCGATGCCTACCACTGCTGGTGGGATCCCGCGCTTGACCGGCAGGTGCACCGCGCAGGCCAACAGCGCCGCATTCTGGGCCTGCACCTGTCTGACTGGCTGGTGCCCACCCGTGACCTGCTGCTCGACCGCGGCATGATGGGCGATGGCGTCATCGACCTGCGCAGCCTTCGTCAGTCAGTCCAGGCTGCCGGCTACCGGGGGGCAACAGAAGTCGAAATCTTCTCGCGCGACGACTGGTGGCAGCGTGAACCTGATGAGGTACTGCGCACCTGCGCCCGGCGCCTGCAACAACACTGCTGACCCCCCCCTGACTTTCCTACAACAACAAGAATGAGAAAACCGCCATGTCCCGGTATCGCTGGCAGATTTGCGCCCTGTTGTTCTTCGCCACCACCATCAACTACCTGGACCGCCAGGTGCTCGGTCTGTTGAAGCCGCTGCTCGAGCAACAATTCCACTGGAGTGAGACGGACTACAGCTACCTGGTTGTCGTGTTTCAGGCCAGCTATGCCATCGGCTTGCTGGTGTTCGGCAAATTGATCGACCGCTTGGGCACCAAGCTGGGCTATGCCGCCTGCATCGTGGTCTGGAGCCTGGCAGCCATCGGCCATGCGGCGGCGCAATCGACGCTGAGCTTCTTGTTCATGCGGGCCTTGTTGGGCCTGGGTGAGTCCGGCAACTTTCCGGCAGCGATCAAGGCCGTCTCCGAATGGTTTCCACGCAAGGAGCGGGCATTGGCGGTGGGTATCCTGACCTCCGGCACCAGCGTCGGTGCCATCCTGGCGCCTGCGTGCGTGCCTTGGCTGGCGGTCAATTATGGGTGGGAGTCGGCGTTCATCATCACCGGGCTCACCGGTTTCGTCTGGCTGGTGTTCTGGCAGATGCTCTACCGGGCACCGGCCAACCACCCCGGTATCAGCCTCGCCGAGCTTGCCCATATCAACCAGGATGCCCAGGCTGAGCCGCAGGTCAGGATCAAATGGCGTGAGCTGCTGGGGATACGCTCGACCTGGGTGTTTGTGATTGGAAAACTGCTCACCGACCCCATCTGGTGGTTCATGTTGTTCTGGCTGCCCTCCTACTTCTCCAGCCGGTTTGCCCTGGACCTCAAGCACCTGGGCCTGCCGTTGATGATCGTCTACTGCGCAACGTCCATTGGCAGCATCGGTGGCGGGTGGTTGTCGTCACGCATGATCGCCGCGGGCTGCTCGGTCAGAACGGCACGCAGCCGTGCGATGCTGATGATGGCCGTGCTGGCCTTGCCGATCGGGCTCTCGAGTTACGTCGACAACCTGTGGGTCATGGTCGGTTTGTTGAGCCTGGCTGCTGCCGCGCACCAGGGCTGGTCGGCCAATTTGTTCACCACCGTTGCCGACAACTTCCCCCGTTCGCAAGTGGCCTCCGTCATGGGCATCGGCGGTACGGCAGGTTCGGTGGGTGGCATGATCTTCCCGCTGGTTGTCGGCATCGTGCTGGAACATTACAAGGCGCTGGATAATCTGACGCTGGGCTACAACCTGATTTTTATCTTCTGTGCCAGTTCCTACCTGGCCACCTGGATAATCATGCAGGTACTGTCACGTCCTGGTGGGGCACGGGTCCAACACCCCTTGAAGTCCTGACTGGATGATCAACGAGAACAAAGGCATTCAGTCTGTGGCGGGTGCGGCGGCGATACATGAAAGCATCGCCGCCGCACTGGCCTCATCGCTGGCGAGCCAGCTCCCGCAGGGTTGAGGTGTGTACTGGTGGGAGTTGCCCCGCGAGAGGCCGGCAGGTGGGCTGTCCCGGTTAGGCAGCCGTCATTCAGCCGTTGGCGTATCCAAACGTCCGCCCTGCACTTCCGTTGCTTCTGAACAAACCAATGGGAAGCATGTGGTTTATATAGGGTAGAACGTTAGTTCTTTCCAAGTTTGACTCAGGCCTGTAATGCCCGCTGCCATTGTTCCAGGCTATTAGATGGCCGCGCTCGAAAATCATCTCTCCCGCAAAATGCACGCTCCCCACGAATTGCCGCCCGTTACGATGTTCTCGACTCAACGATGTATGTCCACCCACCGAACCAATTTTGGCGCAGACTATCCTCCAGGGCTCCCACGAACGAATAACGAAGATGTAGACACCGTCAGCCGATTTCATTTTCCCCAGTAGTGGGCTGTGGATGAAATATCGATCGCCGTGCTTGCGAAGCTCATGAATATCTATTTCCGACGCTGGCGCCTGATAAAGGTCATGCTTGACCAGTATCTGAACAATCTGAGATCGGTGTCGCAAGACCGAGTCAACTTGACGTACCACTTCAGGATTGAATGGCATTATTTTTTCCTTGATGTTTTCTATCTAAAAAATGCGTGAAATAAACATACATATTTCAATTGTCGACTGTGCCACTTGGCTATCTCGAAATTGTGAGTACACCGGTTATCGATTACAAGTCGCTACACTTAGGAACGCTCTGAAATTGACTGCTTGATTTGTAAAAAGTACCACTAAACACACACTGTAGGAGCGCGGTACAATGCGCGCCTTGCACACCACCTTCAAAAGGCCGGCAATGAATACCATCGAGCGTTACCTGCAGGCCGCCACCCGGGACAATACCCGGCGCAGCTACCAGGCCGCAGTGGAGCACTTCGAAGTGAGTTGGGGCGGGTTCTTGCCGGCCACCGCCGACAGCATTGCCCGCTACCTGGCAGACCACGCCTCGAGTCATTCGATCAACACCCTCAAGCAGCGCCTGGCAGCACTGGGTCAATGGCATGTCAGCCAGGGTTTCCCCGACCCCACCAAGGCACCGATAGTGCGCCAGGTACTCAAGGGCATTCGCACCCTGCACCCCGCCGAACCCCGCCAGGCCGCCGCTCTGCAAATCCAGCACCTGCAACAGGCCGTCGCCGTGCTGGAAACCGAGGCCCGCCAGGCCCGGGAACAGCAAGCGTTGCCTGCGCTGCTTCGCGCGCGGCGCGATGTGGCGCTGTTGCTGATCGGTTTTTGGCGCGGGTTTCGCGGCGATGAACTGGCGCGCTTGCAGGTGGAGCACATCCAGGCCGAGGCCGGTCGGGGCATGTCCATCTACCTGCCGCGCAGCAAGGGCGACCGTCAGGCCCTGGGGGTGCGTCACCAGGCCCCGGCCCTGAAAGTGCTGTGCCCAGTACAGGCCTACCTGCAATGGATCGAAGTGGCAGGCATCGCCCGGGGCCCGGTGTTTCGCAAACTCGACCGCTGGGGCAACCTCGGCGAGCAGCCACTCAACAGCAACAGCCTGATCGCCCTGCTGCGGCGCATTCTTGAACGCGGTGGCGTGCCTGCTTCCTTATATACCAGCCACTCCTTGCGCCGGGGCTTTGCCACCTGGGCCACCAGTAATGGCTGGGAGCTCAAGGCACTGATGAATCACGTGGGCTGGAAGGACGCCAAGTCGGCCTTGCGCTACATCGATGCCTCGGCGTCGTTCGGTGAACTGGCCGTGCTCGAAGGAACCACCCTGGCCCTCCCCGGGGCCGTCGACCTACCCTGATAACCCTTCGCCAGCACAATCGGGGAAAGTTGGATCCCACATTAGGGGAAATACCCCCACCCTAATAATTACTGCGCTATCGATTGCCCCTGCGCAGCAGTCAAGCCATTGAATAAAATGCGCTTTTTAGGCACGTCCCGGCTCATCTGGCGGTTGGCTCAACTTTTGCGTCAAGCCCAAGGCAAGTGGCCAATGGCTATTTCCTCGGGCTGGCCTGAAGCAGCCCACGGTACGGATCGGGGTAAGCGCTATGCATCATTTCTCAAAGCGTCGTTCATCGCTGTTCATTTTCAGGCAACCAGGCGTACTGCCGGTGCTGCTGGGTACCTTCAGCGCCGTCACCGCCAACGCGGTCCCCATGGACGATGTAAGCCCGCCCTCACCCACCGACCCGTCGGCCTATACCCAGCCACGCACCGACGTCCAGGCCGCACTCGATGAACTCAAGCTGTTGCCCGAAGGCAACCACGGCTCCTTGGCCCTGCCCAATGGTGCATGGGGCGACAGGAACACCCCGCGCACAGAAAACGCGCTGCCGCCGTCGCAGCAAACCTCGTTCAACTATCCCACCAACGGCAAGGCAAGCCCGCTGTTCGGCGCCCAGCCCTTTACCCAGCAAATGTTGCTGTACGAAGAATTCGGTACCGAAAAGCTCGACCCCACTGCCGAAGCTGGCAAGCTGCCCTTTCCGCCCCCCACCCTGGGGGCCGGCCCCGAGCAGGACCCCAACAGCGTTGCCCGCAGCGGGCCTGCAAGCCCTGCGCTGGAAGCGTTCCTGCGCCAGCCGGGGCTGTACCCTTTCCCGACCCAGTACTCCAACGTGCTGGACCGCAACCCCTGGAAAGCGCAGATCGAAACCTTCCTCAACCGCCAGCCGGTCGGTTCGCCTGCCGAAGGGCGGCCACCAGGAAAAGGTTGGTCGCACCAACGCTGGAACGAGTTCTACCCGCAGGCATCGGTGAAGACGGCGCAAATTGGCGCACGGGTGAACCGCGGCCTGCGCGACAGCAAGCAGATGCACGGCTACAGCAAAGGCGAGTTCGGCCCTGATGGCCTCTACAACAATACTGCCGGCGTCACCACTACCAAGGGCTCTACCAAGGGCATCGAGATTCGCTTTCACCCCAACATGCCGGTCCAGGACCACAAGAACCTGTGGACCTTCGACGGCACCCTGCCGCCCAAGCTGCTGATGGTGCGCTATGGCCAGCCGGTGCTGATGCGCCACTACAACGGCCTGCCGATCGATCCGGCGGCCAACGGTGGTTTCGGCCTGCACACCCTCAGTACCCACGAGCACAACGGCCACTCCCCGGCCGAGAGCGACGGCTACGCCAACGCGTTCTTTTTTCCCGGCCAGTACTACGACTACCGCTGGCCCGTGCAACTGGCCGGCTACGACACCATCAACACCGAGGCCAAGGACCCCCGCGCAGCCTTCCCCTGCGCTCCCGGGGAAACACTCTGGGTCAACGACTCGAGCCCCGGCCTCAAAACCTGCGAGAACGGCAGCATCAAGATTCGTGGCGACTGGCGCGAGACCATGAGTACGCACTGGTTCCACGACCACATGCTCGACTTCACCGCCCACAACGTCTACAAGGGCAACGCGGCGATGATGAACTACTACAGTGCCATCGATCGCGGCAACGAGACCTTCGAGGACGGCGTCAACCTGCGCCTGCCCAGCGGTTCGGCCCTGCCCTGGGGGAACCGCGACTATGACGTCAACCTGACCTTCGCCGACAAGGCCTGGGATCAGAGCGGCCAGCTGTGGTTCAACCCGTTCAACATCGACGGCTTCATCGGTGACCAGATGATGGTCAACTGGCTCTACAAACCCTACTTCGACGTGCGCGCGCGCAGCTATCGCTTTCGCATCCTCAATGGCTCGGTGTCGCGCTACATGAAGATCGCCGTGGTGCGCGAAGTCCAGGGCAACGGCGGCGAGTTCCGCGGACCGCAGGGCTCCGGCGTCTCGTATGTGCGGGTGCCGTTCCACATGATCGCCAACGACGGCAACCTCATGGAGCACGCGATTCCATTCGACGGCAGCATGGACCTCAATGGCAATGGCGACCTCAAGGACGACAACGGCATCCTGCCGACCATGGCCATTGCCGAGCGCTACGACATCATCATCAACTTCAGCAAGAACGGGATCAAAGCCGGCGACAAGATCTTCTTCGTCAATCTCATGGAGCATGACACCGGCAAGGGCCCGAGCAAGGAGGCGGTGTCGCTGGCCGACGTGCTGTCCGAGAAGTACAAGGCGGTGATCGATCAAACCAGCAAAGGCCCGCGGTGGCGCGATGGCGACCCGGTGGTGGGCAAGTTCCTGCAACTCAACGTCAAGGCCTACAGCGGCCAGGACACCAGCATGGACCCGGTCGCCTACGAGCCGGCCAAGCCGGGCAAGCCTGCCGGCAAAACCATGATCCCGCTGACCATCCAGCGCGACGACCCAGCCATGCAGGCCAAGCTCAAGCTCGCACGGCACCGCAGCTCCGAGTTCGGTCGCTCCGATGGCACCGACACCGCCCCCTGGACCATCAAGACCGACGGCGGCTTCGGCTACTCCATGGACCCCCGGCGTATTACCGCCGCCCCGCAACTGGCCAACGGCCCCACCGATGCCGGCTACGGCGGTGACGGCACCCTTGAGGTGTGGAAAATCAAGAACGGCGGCAATGGCTGGAGCCACCCGGTGCATGTGCACTTTGAAGAAGGGGTGATCCTCAACCGCGACGGCAAGGCGCCGCCTGAATGGGAAAAATGGGCGCGCAAGGACCTCTACCGCGTAGGCCCCGAGGTGGACAGCTCCGAGGAAGTCGAAATGGCCATTCGCTTTCGCGAGTTCGCCGGGACCTTCATGGAGCATTGCCACAACACCCAGCACGAAGACAACTCCATGCTGCTGCGCTTCGATCTCGAGCACCCGGGGCAACTGCAATTGATGCCTTCGCCCATGCCCACCTGGGACGGTGTCGAATTCATCGCCTCCGCCGCGCTGCCGTCGTTCCGTGACAAGGACGATGACACCGAGGGCCCCGATGACGACAAGCCCAACCAACTGCCCGTGGCGGTCAACGACAGTGGCGCCACCAAGGCCGGCACGCCGATTACCCTCAACGTGCTGGCCAACGACAGCGACCCGGATGGTGACCTGCCACTGGCGGTGGTCAGCCTGGAGCAACCAGACTCGGGCACCGGCAGTGTCGGTACCGACGGCACCCGGGTGACCTTTACCCCGCCTGCAACGGTTGCCGACGCCTACACCGCGACCTTCGAATACAAGGTCAAGGATGCCCGCGGCGCCATTTCCAAGCTGCCGGGCCAGGTCAGCGTCGCGGTCACACCGGCGCCTGTGGAGGTCGACCAGAACATCAAGGTCACCAGTGCCAAGGCCACGGTTCGCAGTGGCGACCGCTACACCTGGGACCTGATGGGCACCAGCGCGTTGAAGATCGGCGACACCCTGACCATCACCGCCGCGACCGTGAACGGCCCATTGAACCTGGGTACCGCATCGGTGCTTGTCGGCGGCACCTGGCGGCTATCGGCCAATACCACCGGGAGCGCACCCTCGCAACCGGCGACCGTGACGATCAAGCCCGCCAGCGGCAAGGCTGTCACGGCGCCAGTCACGGTACGTTGAAACCGCCCCGCGCTCCCGTTCGGCACGCCGGGCGGGAGCGCTCGAGGAGACCAAGAACATGGGCAGGACAATCGCTACAACGCTGCGCCGCGTGTTGCTGCTGACACTGTGCAGCGTGCAGTGGGCATGGGCACAGGCCCCCGAGAGCGATCCCGGGCAACACTGGGGCGAGAACTACTTTCCCAACACCGCCCTGATCAATCAGGACGGCCAATCCGTGCGTTTCTTCGACGACCTGATCAAGGACAGGGTGGTGGCGATCAACTTCATCTTCACTTCCTGTACCGATTCCTGCCCCCTGGAAACCGCACGCCTGCGCCAGGTGCAAAAGCTGTTGGGCGAGCGTGTGGGGCGCGATGTGTTCTTCTATTCGATCAGCATCGACCCTGAGACCGACACGCCCGAGACCCTCAGGCAATACGCCGAAAAATTCCAGGTGGGACCCGGCTGGCAGTTCCTCACCGGCCGCAAGGACGAAATCACCCAGTTGCGCCAATCGCTGGGGTTGTTCATCAAGGGGGTGGACGATGGCAACACCAAGGACCACAACCTGAGCCTGATCATCGGCAACCAGGCCACTGGCCGCTGGATGAAAGCCTCGCCGTTCGAGAACCCCTACGTGTTGGCCGATCGCCTGGGCAAGAGCCTGCACAACTGGAAGCTGGCCAGCACCCAGACCAACGATCATGCCCAGGCGCCGACCGTACGCCCGCCCAGCGCCGGCGAGCAGATCTACCGCACGCGCTGCTCCTCCTGCCACACCCTGGGCGACACCCAGCATGCCGGTATGCGCAGCATCGGCCCGGACCTGCTGGGGGTGAACCGCCAGCGCGACCCGACCTGGCTCAAGCGCTGGCTCAAGGAGCCCGATGTGATGCTGGCCGAGAAAGACCCGCTGGCCATCGCCCTGTATGAGCAATACAACCGCCTGGCGATGCCCAACCTGCGCCTGGGCGAGCTGGAGATTGCTGCCGTGCTGGGCTACCTGGAAGAAGAAACCGACCGTTTGCAGCCTGTTCAGCAGGCACGTGCCCAATAGCCCCAACCAAGCCGCTGACCACAAGGAGCTGGCAATGAACATTCGCATGATCGGGCTGAGCGCCCTGATGCTGTGCGCCGTACCGGCCCTGGCCCAGGAGTACAGGACCGGCGATTTGCTGATCGAGCAACCCTGGTCGCGGGAGTTGCCTGCCGGGCTACCCGGTGGCGCGGCCTACTTCACCGTGCACAATACTGGCAGCCAGGCCGACCAATTGGTCGGCGCCAGTAGCCCGCGTGCGCAAAGGTCGATGATCCATGCGCAGTCTTCCAGCGATGGCCTGATGCCGATGCAACACGCCCAGGCCTTGGCGATTCCCGCCCATGGCGAAGTGACCTTCCAGCCCGGTGCCAACCATGTGATGTTGTCGGGCATGGAGCAGCCGCTCAAAGCCGGCGAACAGTTCCCGCTGACGCTGGAGTTCGAGAAAGCCGGCAAGGTCGAGGTGCTGGTAAGCGTGCAGCCGGCCGATACCCAGGCCAGCCACCATGACCATGCCGGTCACGGTGGCGGCATGGCTCAGCCTTGAAGGGTGCCCGCGCAGCGCCACAGGCGGGCGATGTCCCGAGCCCGCGCCTGCAGTAGCGGCGCCGCCTGGGCGCAGGCCTGCTCAAGGCTCATCGGGCCGCTGGTCAGGGCAAAGGCGGCGTCGATGCCGTGGGCATAGAGCTGCTCATAGCCTTCACCGAGAGTCCCGGCGATCACCACCACCGGCACCGTGTGACGCCGCGCCACACGGGCAACACCGAACGGCGTTTTGCCGCGCAGGGTCTGCGCATCGAAACGCCCCTCGCCGGTGATCACCAGGTCCGCGCCCTGCACCGCCTGCTCCAACCCGGCCAGCTCGGCGACCACCTCGATGCCCGGGCGGAACGCCGCCTGCAGGAAGGCCTTGGCGGCAAAGCCCATGCCCCCGGCGGCGCCGCAACCAGGGAAGTCACGCACGTCTTGTCCCAGCCACTGCGCGCAATGGTCGGCAAAATGCCCCAAGGCCTGGTCCAGTGCCTGCACCTGCTCGGCGCTGGCGCCCTTTTGCGGGCCGAAAATGGCCGATGCACCGTTAGGCCCGCACAACGGGTTGTCGACGTCGGCGGCCACTTCCACCTGGACCCGAGCCAGGCGCGGGTCCAGCCCACTGGCATCCAGGCACGCCATGTGCGCCAGCGCCAGGCCGCCTTCGGCCAGCTCCTGGCCCTGGGCATCGAACATCCGCACCCCCAGCGCGCGCAGCATGCCGCTGCCGGCATCGTTGGTGGCGCTGCCGCCGATGGCGAGGATGATCCGCTGGGCGCCGGCGTCGAGCGCGGCGCCGATCAACTGGCCAGTACCGAAGGTGCTGCTGCGGCAGGCATCGCGTTGCGCCAGGCCCAGCAACTGCAGGCCGCTGGCCTGGGCCATCTCGATGATTGCGGTGCGGCTGTCCGCCAGCCAGCCCCAGCCGGCCTGCACCGGTTCGGCCAACGGCCCGCAGACCTGTTCACTGCGCAGCTCACCTGCGCAGGCGGCAACGATGGCCTCCATGGTGCCTTCCCCACCGTCGGCCATCGGGCACTTCACCAGTTGCGCGCCAGGCCATACCTGCGCCAGGCCCAGGGCAATGGCATCGGCCACCCCTTCGGCGCTGAGGCTGTCCTTGAACGAGTCGGGGGCGATGACGATTTTCATTGTGATTCTCCTGCTCCAGATCGCTGCATGCTGACAGTTGGGCCGCTGGCAAGCCTCGGTCGGATGCACAAAGGCAGCGATCAAGCTTTGGTCACTTCGCCAATCAGCTGTCGGCGGGCAGCAATTGCAGGCCAAGGTACAGGCTGAGCAGCCCCTCGAGGCGCAGCGGATCGACCTCGCTCAGCTCGGCGATACGCTCCAGGCGATAGCGCAGGCTGTTGCGGTGGATGCCCAGGGCATCGGCGCAGGCCTGGCTCTGGCCATCGTGGTTGCACCAGGCACGCAAGGTTGCCAGCAATTGGCCGCTGTTGTCCTTGGCGCGAATGCGTTGCAACGGTTCAAGCAGTTCATCCAGGGTGTCGTCGTTGCGATGGCGCCACAGCAGCGCCGGCAGGCGATAGCGCGACAGGGTCAGGATGCGCTCGGCGGGCAACACCTCGCGCCCGTAGGCTTGCAGGTCGCGGACCCGGCGGTAGCCCCGGCGCAGTTGTTCCGGGCTGTGCGCCGCGCCGCCACAGGCCAGGCGCTGCACATCCCAACCATGACGCTGCAGTTTTTCCAGCAAGCGCGACTCGTCCAGGGCCACGCTGGCAGGCCTGCACCAGAGCAGCGATTGGCGGGCCGGGCTGACGCACCAGCTGTCCGGGTAGCGGCTCATCAACCAGCTGGCCAGCGTCTCGGCACCGGGGCCGGTCGCCAGTTCGAACAGGCAGGGAATGCGCGGCAACTGTGGCTTGAGTCCCAGTTGCCGGGCTTCATCCACCAGCCGTGGCGAGTCTCCGGTACCGCCCAGCAGCAACGCCAGCAAATCATCGCAGCGTTGCCGTCGCCATTGCTGCTCGACTTGCAGGTGTCGTTGGGCCAGGAGCATTTCGGCAGTCATGCGTACCAGTTCGGCGTAGGTGCGCAACTGTTGCGGGTCGCCGGTCAGGCCGAGCACGCCGATCAGCCGACCATCGAGCAGCAGCGGCAGGTTGACCCCCGGCTGAACACCCTTCAGGCACTTGGCGGCTTCGACATCCAGCTCGACGATCCGGCCATTGGCCAATACCAGCTGCGCCCCTTCATGCCGGGTGTTGATACGCTCCGGCTCGCCACTGCCCAGAATCAGGCCCTGGCTGTCCATGACGTTGACGTTGCAGGGCAAAATGGCCATCGCCCGATCGACGATATCTTGCGCCAGGTCATGGTCCAGTTCGAACATGGGAGGATCCTTGTTGTCGCAATGATTGGTCCGCGGCACAGCAGGCCGCTGAAAATGCTGTGCAAAAGCACAAAGACAGCCACGGTCCGCTCACCGAGACTCATCGCAGGCCGCCTCGACGAAGGCTGCTGCGATAAACATAACAACAGAGAGCAAATCATGTCATACAGCCCTGCCCCTGACCAAGGCCAAGACGACACCCGCAATGCGCTGTATCGGCGCATCACCCTGCGGCTGATTCCGTTCATTTTCATCTGCTACCTGTTCAACTACCTGGACCGGGTCAACGTTGGCTTTGCCAAATTGCAGATGCTCGACGCGCTGAAGTTCAGTGAAACCATTTATGGCCTCGGCGCCGGTATCTTCTTCATCGGCTACGTGCTGTGCGGCCTGCCCAGCAACCTGGCGCTCAACCGCTTCGGCCCGCGGCGCTGGATCGCGCTGATGATGATCGCCTGGGGCACGTTGTCGACGTGCCTGTTGTTCGTCACCACGCCCATGGAGTTCTACGTGCTGCGCCTGTTTACCGGTGCGGCAGAAGCGGGCTTCTTCCCCGGCATCGTGCTGTACCTCTCGCGCTGGTTCCCGGCCACCCGCCGTGGGCGGATCATGGCCCTGTTCATGTCGGCGATCCCGGTCTCCGGGCTGTTGGGCGGGCCGTTCTCCGGCTGGATCCTCAACCACTTCGCCGCCGGCCAGCATGGCCTGGCGGGCTGGCAGTGGATGTTCCTGATCCAGGGCCTGCCGACCGTGCTGCTGGGCTTCATGGCGGTTTTCTTGCTCAGCGATGGCTATGCCACGGCCAAATGGCTGAGCCCGGCCGAGCGCGAGATGATCAAGCATGACCTGGCGATCGATGCCGCCAGCAAACCGGTGACCACCAGCGAAAGCGTACTGTCGGTATTCACCAACCCGCTGATCTGGACCTTCGGCTTCATTTATTTCTGCATCCAGAGCGGCGTGTATGCGATCAACTTCTGGCTGCCTTCGATCATCAAGAGCCTGGGCTTCAGCGATGCCCTGCTGATCGGCTGGTTGAGCGCCATTCCCTACTTGCTGGCCGGGGTATTCATGCTGCTGGTGGGCCGTTCGGCAGACTTGCGCAACGAGCGTCGCTGGCACTTGGTGGTGCCGATGCTGATGGGCGCCGCAGGCTTGCTGATTGCAGTCAACTTCGCCCACAGCCCGGCCATCGCCATCGTCGGCCTGAGCATCGCCACTATGGGCGCCCTCACCGGCCTGCCGATGTTCTGGCCGATGCCTACCGCCCTGCTCAGCGCCGGGACTGCGGTGGCGGGCCTGGCGATCATCAACTCGGTAGGCCAGATGGCCGGCTTCCTGAGCCCTTACCTGGTGGGCTTCATCAAGGACCAGACCGGCTCGACCGATGCGGCATTGTACTCGCTGGCGGGGTTGATCGTGGTGGGTAGCCTGGTGGCGTTGCGCGTCTCGCGAGCGCGCACGAGCGCTACCGCAGCCGAACAAGCCCGCTGACGGCATGTAGGAGTGGGCTTGCCCCGCGAATAGACCGGTACATCCAGCAAATTGGCTGATACCTGGTGTACCGATCGTGGGGCGAGTCCGCTCCTACATGGCTTTTAATCACTGCCATACCTGTGTAAAAGAGATCGGATCGATACCGCCAAGGGATACGCGATCATGATCTACCGTCCACTGGGCCGCAGCGGCCTGCAGGTGTCTGCCCTGACCCTGGGCAGCATGATGTTCGGCGAACAGACCAGCACCGACGATTCGCTGCATATCATCGACAAGGCCTGGGACCAGGGCATCAATTTCATCGACACCGCCGACGTCTACAACGGCGGGCGCAGCGAGGAAATCGTCGGTGAGGCGATCGCCCGCAACCGTCATGACTGGATACTGGCCAGTAAAGTCGGCTTCGGTGCAACCGAGGGTATCCCCAACCGCACCGGCCTCAACCGCAAGCACCTGTTCAACGCTATCGAGGCGAGCCTGACGCGCCTGGGCACCGACTACCTGGATATCTATTACCTGCACCGTGAAGACCACGGCACCCCGCTGGAAGTCACCGTCACCGCCATCGGCGACCTGCTGCGCCAGGGCAAGATCCGCCACTGGGGCGTCTCGAATTTCCGCGGCTGGCGCATCGCCGAGATCTGCAATGTGGCCGAGCGCCTGGGGGTCGCCAAGCCGGTGGTCAGCCAGCCGCTGTACAACATCGTCAACCGCCAGGCCGAGCCCGAGCAGTTGCAGGCGGCCGCCTTCCACGGCCTCGGCATCGTGCCCTTCAGCCCCCTGGCCCGGGGCGTTCTGAGCGGCAAGTACGCGCCCGACAGCGTGCCGGACGCCAACAGCCGTGCAGGTCGCCAAGACAAGCGCATCCTGGAAACCGAATGGCGGCCCGAGTCGCTGGCCATCGCCCAGAAGATCCACGCCTACACCCAGGAAAAAGGCGTGGGCATGGTCGAGTTCGCCATTGCCTGGGTGCTCAACAACCAGCTGGTCAGCTCGGCCATCGTCGGCCCGCGCACCCAAGCCCAATGGGACACCTACAGCGGTGCGTTGCAGGTGAAGATCAGCGCCGAAGACGAAGCCTTCATCGACTCGCTGGTGACTCCGGGCCACGCCTCCACCCACGGCTACAACGATGTCGCCCATTTTGTCAGCGGGCGCCTGCCGCGCTGAGTTCACAGCCGATCAGGTGGCTGATGGCAGCCTTGAGCTTCATCGGTCGCACAGGCTTGTGCAGCAAGGTGTGCCCCCGCTCGCGCACCTGCTGCTTGAGTTCATTGCTGTAGTTGGCGGTGATCATCAATGCCGGTAGCGGTGTGCGGCGCTGGGCGTTGATCGCCGACACCGCATCGATGCCATTACGCCCGCCGTCCAGGTGATAGTCGGCGATCAGCAGGTCGGCCGCCGCCGTGTTGATCGCCACCTGCCGGGCCAGGTCCTGCTCGCTCAGGGCGACCACCACCTCGCAGCCCCATTGCTCCAGCAGCGTCGCCATCGCCGTACAGATCGCCTTGTCGTTGTCCAGCACCCAGATCCTCGCGCCCAGCAGCCGCTCGCCTGGCGGCTCGTTCCGCGTCGCCGCATGCACCGCCCGGACTACCTGGCGGCTGCACGGCACCTCCAAAGCAAACACTGAACCCTTGCCCGGAACCGAGCGCAGTTGCAGGCGGTGGCCGAGTATCCCGGCAATTTTCTCGACAATGGCCAGGCCCAGCCCCAGGCCACGGTCCTGGTCGGGGCGCTGCACATCACCACGCTTGAATTCCTGGAAAATCTCTTCGCGCTTGTCCTCGGCGATACCGATGCCGGTGTCCCAGACCTCGATCCATACCCGCCCTGCGCGTCGCCGACAGCCCAGCAGCACGCGCCCGCTCGGGGTATAGCGGATGGCATTGCTCAACAGGTTGCGCAGGATCCGCGCCAGCAGCTGGACATCGCTGCGCACATACAGGCTGCAGGGGCGATAGGCCAGGCGCAGGCCTTCGTTACTGGCAGCATGAGCGAATTCGGTGGCCAGGTTATCGAGCAAGTCCCCCAGGGCAAAGGTGGCCATGTCGGCCTTGATCACCCCGGCATCCAACTTGGAGATATCGACCAGGGTACCCAGCAGGCTTTCGACATCATCCAGCGAGTGGCTGACGCTGCGCACCAGCCCGGGGTTGGCGCTCTGCTGTTCAAGCAAGGCACTGGTGAACAGCCGCGCGGCGTTCAGCGGTTGCAGCAGGTCATGGCTCACGGCGGCGAGGAACTTGGTCTTGGACAGGTTGGCCTGCTCGGCCTCCTGCTTGGCGCGGGTCAGCTCGGCGGTGCGTTCGCGCACTCGCACCTCGAGGTTCTGGTAGGCCTGGTGCAGGGCTTCGGCGGTGCGCCGGCGCTCGGTGATGTCGCGAATGAGCACGAAGATCCCGACCACCTCGCCACTGGCGGCGCGGTTGGGCACATAAGAGCGCAGCATGTAGCGCTCCTGGCCGTTGACGTGGGTCTCGGCGCATTCGAACGTCACGCTCTCGCCACCCAGCGCGCGGGCAATGTAGCCTTCCAGGCGCTGGTAATGCTCGGGGCTGTGCACCTCACGCAGGTTCTGACCCAGCATCACCCCACGCGGCCAGCAGTACCACTGCTCGTACACCTGGTTGGTGAACTCATAGACCAGCTCGGCATTGAGGTAGGCGATCAGCGCCGGCACATGGTCGGTGATCAGGCGTATCCAGCGCTCGCTCTCGCTCAGGGCCTCGGCATGCAAGTAGCGTTCGGTGATGTCGGTGAAGGTGTTGACGAAGCCGCCGGTAGGCAGCGGATGGGTGCGGATCTCCAGCATGCGCCCGTCATACAGGCGCTGCTCCCGCTCATGGATACAGCGGCCGTTGTCGTCGCGGCTGTCGGGCGTCAACAAGGCCAGCTCGCTGTCGGCGATCACTTCGGCAAAGGGCCTGTGGGCAGCAATCGGTGCCAGGCCGCTGAGTTCGAGAAATCGCCGGTTCCACAGCTCCAGCACGCCCTCGGCGTTGACCATCGCCACCCCCTGGGACAAATTGTCGACCGCGCGTTGCAGCAGGTGGGACTTTTGCGCCACCGCCAGCTCGCGGCGGCGGGTTTCACTGTGCTTGAGCTCGGTGATATCGGTGAACAGCATGACCCGCCCGCCGTCGCGGGTCGGCCGTTCACTGACCTGCAACCAGCGCCCGCTGTGCAGGCGGTACACCCAGTGATCGTCGCTGGCGCCGCGCTGCTCTTCATTGAACAGCCCGGTGCTGTACATCAGGCGCTTGACTTCGGCCAGGCGCATGCCGCTGATGATGCGGATCCGGCTGTTGGCCCAGAACGCCTTGAAGCGGCTGTTGAACAGCACGATGCGCAAGTCCGGGTCGAACAGTACGAAGGCATCGGAAATACTCTCGATGGCATCGACCAGGTGCTGGTGCGCGGTCTCGGCGCGCAGCCGGGCGTCGCTGAGCAAGTGGTTGCTGGCCTTGAGCTCGACCAGGGTCTGGTTCAAGGCATCGGTGCGCTCGCGCACCTGCTCGGCCAGCACCACCGAATGCTGGAAGGCGGCGTAGGCGTCATCGGGGCGCGCCCCGGACTCCAGGCGTTCGATCAGCGCAGCATTGATGCGCTGCAGCTTGTGGTTGGCGCGGCGCAGTGCCTCGAGTTCAAGGCTCGAGGCGCTGGCGTGGCCGTCCAATGGCAACGCCGGTGAAAGTCTGGTTGATGTGCGTGCCATTGAACTGTTCCCCGTAGGAGTTGAAACCCAGCACCTGCTGGCTGCGCAAGTAGGTGCCGACCGCGGCCAGGTTGTCGCTGCCTTCGAGCTCCAGGCGGCGCAAGAAGCAGTCGCAACCGATGGTCACCAGCAAGGGCCCCAGGCGTTGCTGCAGACCGTCGAAAAGGTTGCGCAGGTTCGCCAGCATCGGCCCCGGGCGCATGGCGGTGAGCACGATGCCGTTTTCCACGGCGCAATAGAAACTCAGGCTCAGGTCGTCGTGCACCTGCTGGATCGCCCGAACGTAGTAGCGATCGTTAAGCCGGACCGCCAAGGGATGCGCGGCGAATACCCGATGGTCCAGTTCGGCCACCGCAATGCCGATCAATCGGGCGTATTCCTCGGCAGCCGGCTCCGCATTGAGCTCGTGCACGCGACGCAGTTGGCGATCGGCCCGGGTGACCACCAGCTTCTCGTCCCGTGGCTCCAAGTGGTGGGTGGTGAACACTTCGAAATCCAGCCCGGTGTTGACCAGCAACACCACGGCCGCCCCGTTGTGGAAGGCGCCCTCGAAATACACATGGGTATGGCTCAACTGGTTGTCGTCACCGGCCGAGCCACCGAAGTGCGGAATGTCTCCCAACGCGGCGCTGAGGGCGGCGAGCACGGTTTCTTCGCGGCTCGACAGCCCGTCGAGCAGGGTCAGGGCGAAGCTGTGGCCCTTGATGGGCGCCAGGCTGTTGCTACGACAGCCAGTCACCAGGCGCTCGACCATGGCCTGGGCCTGGAACAGGCTGAACTGTTCCATGGCGTCGATACGTTCGGCAGCAATGGAAAACTGCCGGTGATCGAACCCCAGGGCGGTCACGCAGCCCCGGCCATAGCCTTGGGGGGTGATCTCGCCGGCACTGGTGCAACCGGCCAGGCGAATACCGCCGAAGCTTTGCTGCAGCGCCACGGCCAGGGCTGGCAGGTCGTAGCTGGCCGAGCAGAAGAACAACACGAATCCCAGGTGCGGGTGCAGCAACTGGGTGGCCAGCTCCTGGGCTACTTGCTCTGCGGCGCTGGCGCGCGAGACTGCGCTGATCACGCCTTCGCTGGAAAATGACTGCATGGCGACGGGCTCCGCCCTGGAAGATGCAGGCAGTCTAGGGCGCCATGCAAATGGGCCGAATGCTACTTGGGTAGCGGGTCGGGGTGTCGTTGGTAGGAGCGGGCTTGCCCCGCGAAGCGATCTCAAACCAGCATCGCATCGCGGGGCAAGCCCGCCCCTACCGGTTTACCAGGTCAGCACCGCCCCCAGCGCCAGAGTGTCGGTGTCTTCGTTCTGCGCATCCCCTTCGTGCCCGTCGATCTCGAACTGGTTGTACTCGGCCACGAGCTTGAGGTTGTCATTGATGTCATGGAACAGCGCAATGCCCCGCGTCTCGTAATCGGCCCCGGTGTTCACCGCGCCGTTGCCGTCGTCCTTGGTCCTGCCGTAGGACAACGCCAGGCGGTTCTTGCCGAAACGGTACGAGCCCTGCACCAGGTAACCGGTGCTGTCCACCTCGCGCAAGGTCGCCTCGCCGGCGTTGTTGGTGAAAAACGGGTTGATGCCCTTGGCGGTAAAGCCCGAGCCGGTCAGCGAGAAACCACCCATTTTGGCTTGCACGCCATAGCCCACGCCCTTGGAGGTCACCGAGTCGACGTTGCTGTCGGTGTTGTCGGAGGTCTGATAGCTGCCGTTGAGCCAGCTGTAGATCTGCGCGCCGCCCAGGTCGAACTGGTAGGTGATCTCGCTCTCGGTACGCGGGTTTTCCTGGTAGGCCTTGCCCACTGCGCTGTCGTCGTTGGTGTCGACCGGGTCCATGATCCCCACCGCCACCCGCAAGCCTTCCATCAAGGGGGTGCGGTAGGTGATCTGCGAAGTGGGGAACGGGTATGGGTAACCGCTGCCGATGTTGCCGAACGACACCCCGCCCCCATCCACCAGCCCCAGGGTGTCGCTGACCTGGCCGTAGCCCGCCAGCAATTCGTCGAGCAGGATGTTGGAGCGGGCGAACAGGCCGAAGTCCTTGCCGATCAGCACTTCACCCCACTCGGGGTTGGCCACGGTACCGTAGAACTGCCGCACATCGATGGCCGTGTCGGTGCCGTTGGTTTCGCTGTCGTTGATGGTCACCCAGAACGAGGCGCGTGCACCGAGTTTCAAGGTATCGGCCTGGCGGGTCATGTTGAAGCCCAGGGTGTTGGGCAAGAAGCCCATCTTCACTCGCGACTGGCGCCGGTCGTACTGCTCGCCGGCGCGGTCGATGTCGCTGTTGACGTAGAAGGCGTTGATGTAGCCGTCGGTGGAGAACGTAGTCTGGTCCTTGTCGTAGAGCATGATGTCGGCGCAGGCCAAGGGGCTCAGGGTCAGGGCAGACAGGCTGGTGAGCAAAGGCAGGATACGGCGATGAGCATTGTTATTGTTGTGCATGACGCGCTCCGCAATCGGGGTGACTGATTCGGAGGCGATTATCGAAAGGCCTGTGCGCGGCCCATACGCTGCCTTGGCGGCAAGTGCCTGCTGCTTTGGCGCAGGCAGGTCGAGGGGTGGCAAGGGGAACTACTCCCCCCTTCGGCCGTGTTACAAGGCTAAAGTGGCAACACCCGACCCGGAAGGCGCACAGGCATGCAAAAATGCAGGGGCCAATTGCAGTTTTACGAATTGTAATAGGCAAATTTGCACTGTTAGGATCCCCTGATCCTCAAGCGCCTACCCAGATCGTGATATTTCACGTGGAAAATCAATAACAAAGCAGGGAGACAGCGATGACCGCGCACGTTCAAACGCCAACCGAGGCGCCGATCCTGGCCCAGGTTCGCAACCATATCGGTCACTTGACCCTCAATCGCCCGGCCGGCCTCAACGCCTTGACCCTGGACATGGTGCGCCAGCTGCAGCGCCAGCTCGATGCCTGGGCGGCCGACTCGCAGGTGCAGGCGGTGGTGCTGCGTGGCGAAGGCCCCAAGGGGTTCTGTGCCGGGGGCGACATCCGCTCGCTGTACGAGAGCTACAAGGCCGGCGACAGCCTGCACCGCGATTTCTTCGTCGAGGAATACGCCCTCGACCTGTGCATCCACCACTACCGCAAGCCGATCCTGGCACTGATGGACGGCTTCACCCTGGGTGGCGGCATGGGCCTGGCCCAGGGCGCCGAACTGCGCGTGGTCACCGAGCGCAGTCGCCTGGCGATGCCGGAGGTGGGCATCGGCTACTTCCCCGATGTGGGCGGCAGCTACTTCCTGTCCCGCGTGCCGGGCGAGCTGGGCACCTACCTGGGCGTGACCGGGGTGCAGATCGGCGCCGCCGATGCCCTGTACTGCGGGCTGGCCGACTGGTACCTGGACAGCGACAAGCTGGGCCTGCTGGACGAGCGCCTGGATACCCTGGTGTTTGGCGACCACCCGCTCAAGGACCTGCAAGGCGTGCTGGCCAAGCTCGGTACCCAGACCCTGGACGATGCACCGCTGGCCAAGCTGCGCCCGGCCATCGATCACTTCTTCGCCTTGCCCGAGGTCGGCAGTATCGTGGAGCAACTGCGGGCAGTGACCGTGGCCGACAGCCACGAGTGGGCAACCAGGACCGCCGACCTGCTGGACACCCGTTCGCCGCTGGCCATGGCCGTCACCCTCGAAATGCTGCGCCGTGGCCGTCACCTGGGCCTGGAGGACTGCTTTGCCATGGAGCTGCACCTGGACCGACAGTGGTTCGACCACGGCGACCTGATCGAAGGCGTGCGCGCGCTGATCATCGACAAGGACAAGCAGCCGCGCTGGAACCCCGCCGCCCTGGCCGACCTCAACCGTTCGCGTGTGGCCCAATTCTTCGAAGGCCTGTAAGGCCTGGAGTACGCAGATGCAAGACCTGGAACTGAGCGAAGAACAGATCATGATCCGCGACATGGCCCGTGATTTTGCCCGTGGCGAAATCGCGCCCCATGCCCAGGCCTGGGAAAAGGCCGGCTGGATCGATGACGATGTCGTCAAGAAAATGGGCGAGCTCGGCCTGCTCGGCATGGTGGTCCCGGAGCAATGGGGTGGCAGCTACACCGACTACGTCGCCTATGCCCTGGCCGTTGAAGAGATTGCCGCCGGCGATGGTGCCACCGGTGCGCTGATGAGCATCCACAACTCGGTGGGCTGTGGCCCCCTGCTCGCCTACGGCAACGCCGAACAGCAGCAGACCTGGCTCGAGCGCCTGGCCAGCGGCCAGGTGATCGGCTGCTTCTGCCTGACCGAACCCCAGGCCGGCTCCGAGGCGCACAACCTGCGCACTCGTGCCGAACTGCAGGGTGATCACTGGGTCATCAACGGCGCCAAGCAGTTTGTCAGCAACGCGCGTCGTGCGGGCCTGGCCATCGTATTTGCCGTCACCGACCCGGACCTGGGCAAGAAAGGTATCTCGGCGTTCCTGGTGCCCACCGACAACGAAGGCTTCGTGGTCGACCGCAGCGAACACAAGATGGGGATCCGCGCCTCCGACACCTGTGCGGTCACCCTGAACAACTGCCGCGTCCCTGCCGCCAACCTGCTCGGTGAGCGTGGCAAGGGCCTGGCAATTGCGCTGTCCAACCTCGAAGGCGGTCGTATCGGCATCGCCGCCCAGGCGCTGGGCATCGCCCGCGCCGCGTTCGAAGCGGCCCTGGTGTACTCCCGTGATCGCATCCAGTTCGGCAAGCCGATCAACGAGCACCAGAGCATCGCCAACCTGCTGGCCGACATGCAGGTGCAGATCAATGCCGCACGCTTGCTGATCCTGCATGCCGCGCGCCTGCGCAGTGCCGGCAAGCCGTGCCTGAGCGAAGCCTCCCAGGCCAAGCTGTTCGCCTCGGAAATGGCCGAGCGGGTGTGTTCCAAGGCGATCCAGGTGCATGGGGGGTATGGGTACCTGGAGGACTACCCGGTCGAGCGCTACTACCGCGATGCGCGGATTACCCAGATCTATGAAGGCTCAAGCGAAATCCAGCGCATGCTGATCGCCCGGGAACTCAAGCACTACACCTTGTAGAAGCGGGCTTGCCTTGCGATGCGATCTGTCAGTCACATCGCATCGCGGGGCACGCCCGCCCCTACCGTCACTCGTCAACGTGGACGGTGTCCAGGTAACTGCGCACCGCCCACAACGCTTCCTGGCTCAGGTAGTCGGCCATCTTGGGCATGTACACCCGGCCATCGCGCACCGCACCGTTGCGGACCCGCTCCACAAACCACTCATCACCCGCCGCGCCTTCATCAAGCAGGCGCAGGTCCGGGGCAATGCCGCCGGACTTGGCTTCCAGGCCGTGGCAGGCCGCGCAGTTCTGGTTGTAGGCCGAGGCGCCGATCGACACGGCTTCGTCATGATCCTTGCTGTTGCGGTAGGGGTTTTGCGCACGCCACTCTTCACCCAGTTTTTCCAGGTTGCCGATGTTGACCGCCGTCGGCGTTACGTTGCCATGGGCGAACACCGCCGCACTGCTCATCAGGCCGCCCACCACCATCAGGCTCAACCAGGCGTTTTTTGCTGTTGTCATTGTTCTGCCCTCGACTGCTGTTTGCACGCGAACACCTCTCGACTGAAAGGTTGCTCGCCAGCTTAGGCAGCCGCCGGCAAACGCCCCATGCTGCTTTGGGGGCCGCGTTCTACTCCCTTGGTCGTAGCGCTTGTGGAGCAGTGCCAAATCACAGGCGGTTTGGGAAGTTTTCCCGCAAAGGGCGGGAGTTTTTCCGTATCAAGCCGGGCGGGGAAATCCCAGGCTAGAAGGGCCAAAACCTTCATTGGGAACTCCAACCATGACAATAAGATCGTTACCCGCCCTCAAGCCCCTGACTGCCGCCGTGCATGCCGTGTTGCTGATGGGCAGCCTGGCCCTGACTGCACCTGCCTTCGCCAAGCCGGTGAGCTGGGATGACATTGCCGATGACCACAAGAGCACCGGCAACGTGCTGCAGTACGGCATGGGCACCAACGCCCAGCGCTGGAGCCCGTTGGCCCAGGTCAACGACACGAACGTGTTCAAGCTCACCCCGGCCTGGTCGTATTCGTTCGGTGACGAAAAGCAGCGCGGCCAGGAGTCCCAGGCCATCGTCAACGACGGGGTGATCTACGTCACCGGTTCCTACTCGCGGGTATTCGCCCTCGACGCCAAGACCGGCAAGCGCCTGTGGACCTACAACCACCGCCTGCCCGACAACATTCGCCCCTGCTGCGACGTGGTCAACCGCGGCGCGGCGATCTTCGGCGACAAGATCTACTTCGGCACCCTCGATGCCCAGCTCGTGGCCCTGAACAAGGACACCGGCAAGGTGGTGTGGAAGAAGAAGTTCGGCGACCACAGCGCCGGCTACACCATGACCGGCGCCCCGACCCTGGTCAAAGACCAGAAGAGCGGCAAGGTGCTGCTGATCCACGGCAGCTCCGGCGACGAATTCGGCGTAGTCGGCCAGTTGTTTGCCCGCGACCCGGACACCGGCGAAGAAGTGTGGATGCGGCCCTTTGTCGAAGGCCACATGGGCCGCCTGAACGGCAAGGACAGCACGCCGACCGGCGACGTGAAAGCACCGTCCTGGCCAGATGACCCGAGCACCGAGACCGGCAAGGTCGAGGCCTGGAGCCACGGCGGCGGTGCTCCGTGGCAGAGCGCAAGCTTCGATGCCGAGACCAACACCATCATCGTCGGTGCCGGCAACCCCGGGCCCTGGAACACCTGGGCGCGGACCTCCAAGGACGGCAACCCCCATGACTATGACAGCCTGTACACCTCCGGCCAGGTCGGCGTAGACCCCACCACCGGTGAAGTGAAGTGGTTCTATCAGCACACCCCCAACGATGCCTGGGACTTCTCCGGCAACAACGAACTGGTGCTGTTCGACTACAAGGACAAGGACGGCAAGCAGTACAAGGCCACCGCCCACGCCGACCGCAACGGCTTCTTCTATGTGGTCGACCGCACCAATGGCAAGCTCAAGAACGCCTTCCCGTTCGCCGACAACATCACCTGGGCCAGCCACATCGACCTGAAGACCGGGCGCCCGGTCGAAAATCCGGGCCAGCGTCCGGCCAAGCCCGAACCTGGCCAGACCAAAGGCAAGCCGGTGGAAGTCTCGCCACCGTTTCTGGGCGGCAAGAACTGGAACCCCATGGCCTACAGCCAGGACACCGGGCTGTTCTACGTGCCGTCCAACCAGTGGAAAGAGGAGTACTGGACCGAGGAGGTCAACTACAAGAAGGGCTCGGCGTACCTGGGTATGGGCTTTCGCATCAAGCGCATGTACGAGGACCACGTAGGCTCGCTGCGCGCCATGGACCCGACCACCGGCAAGATGGTCTGGGAACACAAGGAGCGCCTGCCGCTGTGGGCCGGGGTGCTGGCCACCAAGGGCAACCTGGTGTTCACCGGGACCGGCGACGGCTACTTCAAGGCCTTCAACGCCAAGACCGGCGAGGAGTTGTGGAAATTCCAGACCGGCAGCGGCATCGTCTCGCCGCCCATCACCTGGGAACAGGACGGTGAGCAGTACATCGGCGTGACCGTGGGCTATGGCGGTGCGGTACCGCTGTGGGGTGGCGACATGGCCGAGCTGACCAAGCCGGTGGCCCAGGGGGGTTCGTTCTGGGTGTTCAAGATCCCGGCCTGGGATACCAAGACAGCTCAGCGTTAAGCCCTTCGCGGGGCAAGCCCGCTCCCACACCTGTAGGAGCGGGCTTGCCCCGCGCCCGCCAAGGAGATACTGATGAACTACCTTCCTTTACTGCTGGTCGTGACCCTGTCCCCCGCCTTCGCCGACGACGATACCCAGCAGCGGATCAACGGCTGCCTCATCGCCCCGGAAAGCCAGTGCGCCAACATCGACCTGCGCGGTGCCGACCTGAGCAACCAGGACCTGCGCAAGATCAACCTGTCGGGCGCCGACCTGCGCGGTGCCAACCTGCGCCATGCCCGCCTTGACCTGGCCAACCTGGAGAAAGCCAACCTGCAAGGCGCCAACCTCACCCGCGCCAGCCTGCAGCAAAGCAACCTGCGCCTGGCCAACCTGCAAGGCGCCACACTGATTGCGATACAAGGCTGGGGCATGTTCGCCCAGGGCGCCAACTTCAACGACGCCAACCTGAGTGCGGCCTATCTGGAGTTCGCCCGGCTTTCCGGGGCCAAGCTGCACAACAGCAACCTGCAGGCAGCCGACCTGGAAATGACCTGGCTGAGCAAGGCCGACCTCAAGGGGGCCAGCCTGGCCGACGCCAACCTGCAGGAAGCCAAGCTGGGAGAGAGCAACCTGGAACGCGCCGACCTGCGGGGCAGCCGCCAGCACTACGCCAACTTCCAGGACAGCAACATGGATGGCTGCCAGGGCTGCCCGGACACCTGGAACTAAGCAGCCACCCGCAATAGCCCGACTTCAATGGCCAGGTGCACCATTTCGGCCTGGGAGCTGACCTGCAGCTTGCTCTTGAGCAGGGTCAGGTAGTTGGACACGGTCTTGCTGCTCAGGCACAGCTGTTGGGCGATCAGTCGGTTCGAACTGCCTTTGGCCAGCATCAGGAAAATCTCGATTTCCCGCTGGCTCAGCCCCTGCAGCCGCGCATGCACACCTTGGCCGCCATGGGCCTGCAAAGCCAGGGCGGTGGCCAGGGTCTGTTCGATATAGGCATGCCCGCACAATACGCGCCGCACCGCCTCGAGCAGTACAGCCGGCTCGGCGTGCTTGGAGAGAAAGCCGCACGCACCGGCATCCATCGCCTGGCGCACCAGGCCCAGTTCGGTGTGTTCACTGAAGAACAACACCCGCAGTTGCGGCAAGCGCTGGCGCAGGCGCCGGGTGGTTTCCAGGCCACTGATGCCCGGCAGGTCGAAATCCATGATCACCAGGCCCGGCAACTGCTCGCCGACCTTGATCAAGGCCTCTTCACCGCTACTCGCCTCGAGGATGGCAAGGCCTTCCAGCCCCTGTTCCAGCACCCGGGCCAGGCCCAGGCGCAGCATCGGATGGTCATCGACCAGCAGGATGGCCATGGCAGTGTTCCTTCTCAGCGGGCAGATACGGCCATGCTAGAGCCAGCCCCTGCCCTGGCGCCTACTACTTTGGTACTGTTTGGCTTGTCGATGGTCGCATTTCCAAAGCGCTGCACCTGGCCTGTAATGAAGGGGTGCAGCGACAACCACAACAATAAGGTGCAAAGCCATGTACAAGATTCTGATCGCCGACGACCACCCGTTGTTTCGCGAGGCCATCCACAACGTGATCAGCGATGGTTTTCCCGGCAGCGAAGTGATGGAAACCGCCGACCTGGACAGTGCCCTGGCCTTGACCGGGGAACACGACGACCTGGACCTGATCCTGCTGGACCTGAACATGCCCGGCATGCATGGCCTGGGTGGGCTGATCAACCTGCGCAACGAGGCACCGACCATTCCGGTGGTGATCGTCTCAGCCGAGCAGGACAAACAGATCGTGCTGCAGGCCATCACCTACGGCGCTGTGGGCTTTATCACCAAGTCGTCGCCGCGTTCGCAGATGACCGAGGCCATCGAGCGAATCCTCAATGGCAACGTCTACCTGCCGCCCGATATCATCCGCACGCAAAAGGCCGGCACCCGGCGCAACCACAACGAGCACCCGGGTTTTGCCCCCGAGCTGCTGCAGGCCCTGACCCGCAAGCAGTTGCTGGTGCTCGAACGCATGACCAAGGGCGAATCGAACAAGCAGATCGCCTACAACCTGGACATCGCCGAAACCACGGTCAAGGCGCATGTGTCGGCGATTTTGCGCAAGCTCAACGTGCACAACCGCGTGCAGGCGATCCTCAGTGCCGGCGACATCGACTTCACCGCCTACCTGCGACGATAGCCGGGTTAAATCGTGCAGATGGAAATTAGCCATTGAAACCGCGCCAGCGCCTGAAGTAAGCTCAGGCTCATCAACTGGAGAGTCCCATGTCGCAGTCCACCCTCACTCACGCACAACACACCGATCGCCTCTCGCGCCCTGTGGCGGTTGCTGGCGAGTGCGCGACGGTCGCTCCCGCTGCGTTTTATTTTGGGTATTGGTTTAGCCACAGGCGCCGCTGATACCCACACCGGCGCCCACTTTCAAGGGGCCGCCGAACACGAGAATACTCAAACCCCCGGTCGGCCCCTCCGATCGGGGGTTTTGTTTTTAGCCCCCACGCAACCGAACAGATACTGAGGATTACCCCATGAACTACGCCACCTACCACCGTTACCCAAGCTTTACCGCCTGGCGATTTAGCCAATCCCGTTCGGGCCAGCCTGCCGCCTCCGATCGGTCACTTGTTGGTGGCACCGCTACACATGACGCCAATCAGGCCAACTGTCGAACACCTCGATAGGGCCGACAGCGCGGGCAAGACCCCGCCATCCGCCCAGGGAATCCAGAACATGCAATCGTCCACACTCGCTCTGCCACTGTCCGAATCCACCGCTGCCAACAGCGCCGTCAGCCAACGCCTGCCGAGCCCGCTGTTGCTCAAGCAGCAGATGCCTTTGTCCACCGCCCTCGCCGCCCAGGTCGAACGCCACCGCCAGGCTGTGCGCGCCATCCTCGATGGCGAAGATTCGCGCCTGCTGCTGATCGTCGGCCCCTGCTCGCTGCATGACCCACGTTCGGCCCGTGAATACGCCCAGCGCCTGGCGCACCTGGCTGAAGAAGTCAGCGACCAGATGCTCCTGGTGATGCGCGCCTACGTTGAAAAGCCGCGCACCACGGTGGGCTGGAAAGGCCTGGCTTACGACCCGCACCTCGATGGCAGCGATGACATGCACGCCGGTATCGCGCTCTCGCGCGGCCTGATGCTGAGCATGCTCGAATGCGGCCTGCCGGTGGCCACCGAGCTGCTGCAACCGATGGCAGCTGGCTACTTCGACGACTTGCTCAGCTGGGCGGCCATTGGCGCACGCACCACCGAGTCGCAGATCCACCGCGAGATGGTCAGCGGCCTCGGCCTGCCGGTAGGGTTCAAGAATGGCACCGACGGCGGTGTCGGCATCGCCTGCGACGCGATTCGCAGCGCCGCCCACAGCCATCGCCACTTCGGCATGGACGCGCAAGGATTCCCGGCCATCATCGAAACCCTGGGCAACCCGGACACCCACCTGGTGCTGCGCGGCGGTAACAAAGGCCCCAACTACGACCGTCAGAGCATCGCCCTGGCGCGCCAGGGCCTGGCCAAGGCGGGCGTCAGCCCAAGGGTGATGGTCGATTGCAGCCATGCCAACAGCGGCAAAGACCCGATGCGCCAGCCGCAGGTGTTCAACGAGGTGCTGGAGCAGCGCTTGCAGGGCGATGCCTCGCTGATCGGCATGATGCTCGAAAGCCATTTGTTCGATGGCTGCCAGGCGCTGGGCGCTGCACCGCTCAAATACGGGGTGTCGATCACCGACGGCTGCCTGGGCTGGGACGGTACCGAAGCGCTGTTGCGCCAGGGAGCGGCTGCGTTGCGTGACATTGCGCAGGAAAAAACCGCTGCAATCCGGTAGTCTCGGCACTTTCTTGCAAAGGAGTATCTCCCATGGCCAAAGCCACTGCCCGTCACATCCTGGTTGCCACTGAAGACAAGTGCAATGAACTGAAGGCTCAGATCGAAGCCGGTGCCGATTTCGCCGAAATCGCCAAAGCCAACTCCACCTGCCCATCCAGCCGTCAGGGCGGTGACCTGGGTTCCTTCGGCCCAGGCCAGATGGTCAAGGAATTCGACACCGTGGTGTTCAGCGCCCCGGTCGGCACCGTTCAAGGCCCGGTGAAGACCCAGTTCGGTTATCACCTGCTGGAAGTGACCAGCCGCCAGGACTGAGTCCATCGCAGCTGAGCCGGCCCAACCGGGCCGGTTCAGCTGCAGCGCCCCGAGCTGCTAAGCTACAGCCACACTCGTGGGCACAGGTAGTCAGGCACTTGCAACTCGCTCCTTCCTCTCTTGCTGTAGTCTTCGTCCTAATCTTGGCCTGGACCCATGCCGCCCTGGCAGCCCCCAGTCACGCCCTCACGGTCTATGGCGAAGCACCCCGCTATCCCGCCAGTTTCAAGCATTTCGACTACGCCAACCCCGACGCCCCCAAAGGTGGCATCTTGCGCCGCTCGGCGATCGAGATCGGCCAGTTCGACCATGTTTTGCCCTATATCGACAAAGGCACCGGCGTTGCCGAGGTCGATGGCTGGTTGTACGCGCCCCTGGCGGTACGCTCGCAAGATGAGCCCTACACGGTGTACGGCCTGATAGCACGCCAGCTCGAGCGCGACCCTCAAGGCCTGTGGCTGCGCTTTTACCTCGACCCCCGCGCGCGCTTTGCCGATGGCCAGCCGGTGCGTGCCGAGGATGTGCGCTTCAGCTACGAGACGCTGATGCAAAAAGGCAACCTCAAGTACCGCACCCAGTTCGCCGATGTCGAGCGGCTCGAGATCGAGGGGCCTCGGCAGATCCGCTTTCACTTCAAGAGCAACCTCAACCGTACCCTGCCCCTGGATCTTGCCACGCTGCCGGTGCTGCCCGAGCACTGGTGGAAGGACCGCGACTTTGCCAGCGGCGGCGGCTTCGAGGCGCCGGTGGGCAGCGGGCCTTACCGGATCGGGGCGATCGACAACGGCCGCAGCATCACCTTTGAGCGCGACCCGACCTGGTGGGCCCGCGACCTGCCGGTCAACCGCGGCCGCTACAACTTCGACCGCCTGCGCATCGAATACTTCGGCGATACCGAAGTGGCACGCCAGGTGTTGCGTGGCGCAGGGTTCGACTACAACCGGGAGTTTTCCGCCACCGGCTACTCCATTGGCTACGCCAGCCCGGCCCTGGAAGACGGTCGCCTGCAACGCGCCCATCTGGCCAGGCAGGCACCGCAGACGGCCCAGGGATTCGTCTTCAACTTGCAGCGGCCGGTGTTCAAGGACCGCCGGGTGCGCCAGGCGCTGGCCATGCTCTGGGATTTCGAGTGGAGTAACCGGCAGATGATGCGCAACCTGTACATCCGCCAGCAGAGCTTTTTCTCAAACAGTGTCCTGGCGGCCCGGGCGTTGCCCGACCAGGGCGAGCTGGCGCTGCTCGACCCCTTGCGCGGGCAGGTGCCGGACGAGGTGTTTACCCAGGTGTTCGAAGCGCCGCGCACCGATGGCTCGGGGCTGATTCGCGACAAGCAACTGCAGGCGCTGGCCTTGCTCAAGGCGGCAGGCTGGAAGCCCGAAGGCGATCGACTGGTCAATGAACAGGGCGAGCCACTGCAATTTACCTTCCTCAACGCCCAGACCGGGTTCGAACGCGTGTTGCTGCCCTGGAAGCGCAACCTGGCGCAGATCGGCATAACCCTCGACATCCGCCGTATCGACCCTTCGCAGTACGTCAACCGGTTGATGGCCCGTGACTACGACATGATAGTCACCGGCTACCCGGTAACGACTTCGCCCGGTATCGAGCTGTACAACTTCTTCGGCTCGACCTCGGCCAACGATCCGGGCTCGAACAACTACATGGCCCTGCAGGACCCGGCGGTGGACCGGTTGATCGACGGCCTGGTCAAGGCCACTACCCAGGCCGACATGCTGCGCCACGCCCATGCCCTGGACCGGGTTCTGCAGTGGAACTACTACTGGATTCCCAACTATTACCCGCCCGGCTCCTCCACCGTATGGTGGAACCGCTTCGGCCTGCCCAAGGTGCAGGCCAGCAACGACGAAGGGCTCGATAGCTGGTGGGAGATCAGTCCCACGGCGCTGACCAACGTACAGATGGCCGAGCGCCTCAAGGAGCAGCCATGACCGCCTACATCCTGCGGCGGCTGCTGCTGATCGTTCCGACCTTGCTGATCATCCTGCTGGTCAATTTCGTCATCGTCCAGGCCGCGCCCGGTGGCCCGGTGGAGCAAGCTATCGCCCGTCTGCAGGGCATCGGCGGTGGCGCGCCTGGGGCCAGCGTGGAAACCCTGCATGCCAGTTCCCGGGCTAGCCGTGGCCTGGACCCCAAGCTGATCGAAGACATCAAGCACCAGTACGGTTTCGACAAATCGGCGCCCGAGCGCTTGTGGCTGATGCTGGGCCAGTACGCCCGGCTGGACTTTGGCAACAGCTTCTTTCGCGGCGCCAAGGTCACCGACCTGATCCTTGAGAAAATGCCCGTGACCCTGTCGCTGGGCTTCTGGGCCACCTTGATCACCTACCTGGTGTCGATCCCCCTGGGGATCCGCAAGGCGGTGCGCCACGGCACGGCGTTCGATGCCTGGAGCAGCAGCCTGATCGTGATCGGCTACGCCTTGCCGTCATTTCTGTTCGCCCTGCTGTTGATCGTGCTGTTCGCCGGCGGCACCTCTTTGAACTGGTTCCCGGTGCGTGGCCTGGTGTCGGAGAACTTCGATCAACTCAGCCTGCTGGGCAAGGTGGCCGACTATTTCTGGCACCTTGTGCTGCCGGTAGGTGCGCTGGTGATCGGCGGTTTTGCCACCCTGACCTTGCTGACCAAGAACGCCTTCCTCAACGAGATCACCCGGCAGTACGTGATTACCGCCCGGGCCAAGGGCCTGAGTGAACGGCGGGTGCTGTACGGCCATGTGTTTCGCAACGCCATCCTGCTGGTGGTGGCCGGCATTCCCCAGGCCTTGATCACGGTGTTCTTTGCCGGCTCCTTGCTGATCGAGGTGATTTTCTCCCTCGATGGCCTGGGCCGCATGAGTTATGAGGCGGCGGTATCGCGGGACTACCCGGTGGTGTTCGGCTCACTGTTCATCTTTACCCTGTTCGGCCTGTTGATCCGCCTGGTCGGTGACCTGTGCTACACCCTGGTCGATCCACGAATCGACTTTGCCACGAGGGCGCATTGATGTTCAGCCTGTCGCCGGTCTCGCGCAGACGCCTGCACGCTTTTCGCCGCAACCGGCGGGGGTGGTATTCGCTGTGGCTGTTCATATGCTTGCTGGTGCTGAGCCTGGGTGCGGAGCTGGTGGCCAACGACAAGCCCTTGCTGCTGGGCTACCAGGACCAGCTGTATTTCCCGGCCTTCAAGCGCTACACCGAACGGGAATTCGGCGGCCAGTTGCCGTTCCAGCCCGATTACCGCAGCCAGTACGTGCAACAGCTGATCAAGGACCAGGGCGGCTGGATGCTGTTCGCGCCGATTCCCTTCAGTGCCGACACCCCCAATTACGATTTGCAGCAACCCACGCCCAGCCCGCCGACGGCGGTGAACTGGCTGGGCACCGACGATCAGGCCCGGGACGTGCTGGCCCGGGTGTTGTACGGAACTCGCATCTCGATCCTGTTCGCCCTGGCGCTGACTGTGATCAGTACCGTGATCGGCATTGCCGCCGGTGCCCTGCAGGGCTATCACGGCGGCTGGGTCGACCTGATCGGGCAGCGCCTGCTGGAGGTCTGGTCCGGGTTGCCGGTGCTCTACCTGCTGATCATTCTCAGTGGTTTTGTCGAGCCCAACTTCTGGTGGCTGCTGGGGATCATGGCGCTGTTCTCCTGGCTGGCCCTGGTAGATGTGGTGCGCGCCGAGTTCCTGCGCGGGCGCAACCTGGAGTACGTATTGGCCGCCCGCGCCCTGGGCCTGCAGGACCGCTGGGTGATCCTGCGGCACATCCTGCCCAATGCCATGAACGCTACCCTGACCTACCTGCCGTTCATTCTCACCGGGGCCATCACCACCCTCACCGCCCTGGACTTTCTGGGCTTCGGCATGCCCGCCGGCAGCGCCTCGCTGGGTGAACTGGTGAACCAGGGCAAGCAGAACCTGCAGGCACCCTGGCTGGGCTTTACCGCGTTCTTCGCCCTGGCGCTGATCCTGTCGCTGCTGGTGTTCATTGGCGATGCCTTGCGCGAAGCCTTTGATCCACGGGCATAATTCCAGCCTTTGACCTCCAGGGAGCGGCCCATGCCTGCCAGTGACAGCCTCAAGGACTACCAGCAGGTACGCCTGCTGGCGATCCGATCACTGTTTGAAATCATCGAGCAGTCCAGTGAAGGCACCATCATTGTCGATCGCGATGCACGCATCGTGTGGATGAACGAGCGGTATGCGCGACGCTTTGGCCTGGAGGACGCTGCCAGCGCCATTGGCCAGCCTTGCGAAAGCGTGATTCCCGGCAGCCTGATGCGCGAGGTGTTGAGCAACGGCCGACCGATCCTCCTGGACATGCTAGACACCCCCAAGGAGCCCCTGGTGGTCATGCGCTTGCCAGTACACGACGGCAATGGCGAGCTGATCGGTGCCATCGGCTTTGCCCTGTTCGACGAATTGCGCAGCCTGTCGCCCCTGCTCAAGCGCTACGCCAGCATGCAGCAGGAACTGGCCTCGACCCGCTCGCTGCTGCAGGCCCGCCAGGCCAAGTACAGCTTTGCCCAGTTCATCGGCACCAGCGCCGCAAGCCTTGAGGTGAAACGCCGGGCCCGGCGTGGCGCGAGCAGTGATTCGGCCGTGTTGCTGCTGGGCGAGACCGGCACCGGCAAGGAGCTGCTGGCCCATGCCATCCATGCTGCTTCGCCACGGGCGCACAAGGCCTTTGTCAGCATCAACAGCGCGGCGATCCCCGAAACCCTGCTCGAGGCCGAGTTTTTCGGCACCGCGCCGGGCGCCTATACCGGCGCCGACCGCAAGGGTCGTCCCGGCAAGTTGCAACTGGCCGAAGGCGGCACCTTGTTCCTGGACGAGATCGGCGACATGCCGCTGCCGTTGCAAAGCAAACTGCTGCGGGTGCTCCAGGAGAAGGAATACGAACCAGTGGGCTCCAACCAGATGATGCACAGCAACGTGCGCATCATTGCCGCCACCTCTACCGATCTTGCCGCGGCCATGGCCCGGGGCGAGTTCAGGGCCGACCTGTATTACCGGCTCAACGTGCTGCCGATCCAGGTGCCCCCGCTGCGCGAGCGCCTGGACGATTTGCCGGCGTTGAGCGAAGCGATTCTTGAAGAGCTCGGCAGTCAGCATGAACTGGACCCCGATGCCCAGGCGCTGCTGGCCCGCCATGCCTGGCCTGGGAATATCCGTGAACTGCGCAACGTACTGGAGCGCGCCACCCTGCTCGCCGACCGGCCTCGCCTGGATGCGCAGGACGTGCAGGCCGCGCTGGGCAATCTGGCGCCGCTGACCGTGCTGGCGCCGCAGTTGAGCTATAAACAGGCGTGTGCCGAGTTCGAGCGCAAGCTGCTGGCCGATACCCTCGCGCGCTGCGCCGGGAATGTGCCACAGGCCGCGCAGGTGCTGGGGTTGGGGCGGTCGACGCTTTACAAGAAGTTGGTTGCGCTGGGGATCTCATCTCAATAAAGAGACTTTCGTTTCTTTTTTGAGACTTTATCGCGAGGCTAGCCCGCTCCTAGACGTTGCAGGAGCTGGCTTGCCAAGCGAATCTCCTGTTAGAGACAAAACCTCCCCGGAATCTATAAATATTCATATATTTCAACAACATAGCTACTTGGCACGATTCCCGCTATCTCCAGCAACCTACAAAAACAAGATGCACCCAAGGAGACACTCGATGAGTGTGATCATCGCCCTGGCAGCCCTCGCGCTGCTCATGCTGGCTGCTTACCGTGGTTATAGCGTTATTCTCTTCGCCCCCATCGCCGCCCTCGGTGCGGTGTTGCTCACCGACCCTTCCGCCGTCGCCCCGGCTTTTACCGGGGTGTTCATGGAGAAGATGGTCGGCTTTATCAAGCTGTACTTTCCGGTGTTCCTGCTCGGCGCGGTGTTCGGCAAGCTGATCGAACTGTCGGGCTTCTCACGCTCCATCGTTGCCGCTGCCATCCGCCTGCTCGGCACCCGCCAGGCCATGCTGGTGATCGTACTGGTCTGCGCCTTGCTGACCTACGGCGGCGTCTCGCTGTTCGTGGTGGTGTTCGCGGTGTACCCGTTCGCCGCCGAGATGTTCCGCCAGAGCAACATCCCCAAGCGCCTGATCCCGGCGACCATCGCCCTGGGCGCGTTTTCCTTCACCATGGATGCCCTGCCCGGCACCCCGCAGATCCAGAACATCATCCCCAGCACCTTCTTCAACACCACTGCCTGGGCCGCGCCCTGGCTCGGCCTGATCGGCACGGTGTTCGTGTTCTGCACCGGCATGCTGTACCTGCAGCGCCAGCGCAACAAGGCCCAGCGCGCCGGCGAAGGCTACGGCACGGAGCTTCGCAACGAACCGGAAACCGCCGCCGACCTCAAGCTGCCCAACCCCTGGCTGGCGCTGTCTCCCTTGCTGCTGGTGGGAGTCATGAACCTGCTGTTTACCCACTGGATTCCCGCCTGGTACGGCAAGACCCATACCCTGAGCCTGCCGGGCATGAGCGCTCCGGTGCAAACCGAGATCGCCAAGCTCACGGCCATCTGGGCGGTCGAGGCGGCGTTGCTGCTGGGCATCCTGCTGGTGCTGGTGGCTGGCTTCGGCGCAATCAAGAGCCGCCTGGCCGAAGGTAGCAAGAGCGCCGTCAGCGGCGCGCTGCTGGCGGCGATGAACACCGCGTCCGAATACGGTTTCGGCGCGGTCATCGCCTCGTTGCCAGGCTTTCTGGTGCTGGCCGACGCCCTCAAGGCCATTCCCAACCCGCTGGTGAACGAAGCCATCACCGTCACCTTGCTGGCCGGTATCACCGGCTCCGCCTCCGGCGGCATGAGCATCGCCCTCGCGGCGATGTCGGACACCTTCATCGCCGCGGCCAACGCCGCCGACATTCCGCTTGAAGTGCTGCACCGGGTAGCCGCCATGGCCAGCGGCGGCATGGACACCCTGCCGCACAACGGCGCGGTGATCACCTTGCTGGCCGTCACGGGCCTGACCCACCGCGAAGCCTACAAGGACATTTTTGGTATTACGCTGATCAAGACCCTGGCTGTGTTCGTGGTCATCGCCACCTTCTATGCCACCGGTATCGTCTAAGGAGCAACCCATGCATCTCAACGGCAAGACAGCAGTGGTCACCGGGTCCACCAGCGGCATCGGCCTGGGCATCGCCCACGTCCTGGCCCGGGCCGGGGCCAACCTGGTACTCAACGGTTTCGGCGATGCCAGTGCGGCCATCGCCGAGGTCGCCCGCCATGGCACCCGCGTCGGTCATCACCCGGCGGACCTTGGCGATGTGCAGCAGATCGAAGACCTGTTCGCCTATGCCGAACGCGAGTTCGGCAGTGTCGATATCCTGGTCAACAACGCCGGCATCCAGCATGTCGCACCAGTCGACGAGTTTCCGATCGAGCGCTGGAACTCGATCATCGCCGTCAACCTTTCTGCGGTTTTCCACGGCACCCGCCTGGCCTTGCCGGGCATGCGCCAGCGCAATTGGGGGCGCATCGTCAATATCGCCTCGGTTCACGGCCAGGTCGGATCCGTCGGCAAGGCCGCCTACGTCGCGGCCAAGCACGGGGTGGTAGGGCTGACCAAGGTGGTAGGCCTGGAAACCGCCACCAGCAACGTCACTTGCAACGCCATTTGCCCGGGCTGGGTGCTGACCTCGCTGGTGCAAAAACAGATCGACGATCGCATTGCCTCGGGGATTCCCGCCCAACAAGCCCAGCATGATTTGCTGGCCGAGAAACAGCCTTCGTTGGCCTTCGTCACTCCCGAACACTTGGGTGAGCTGGTATTGTTCCTCTGTAGCGAGGCTGGCAGTCAGGTTCGTGGCGCTGCCTGGAACATCGACGGTGGCTGGCTGGCCCAGTGACGGGCGGCCCGGGATCTGGCTGCGGCATCGTGCTTTTTTATCTGCAAGGAGGCCTTATGCGCCCTATCCCCCTCACCGCGTTGTTCACCCTGACCCTGGCTGTCGGTACTTCGGTACAGGCCGCCAGCCTCAAGGATGTTGCGCCCTACCCCGAGGCCGAAAAAGGCTTTACCCGCCAGGTCATCCACCTGCCGCAACAAGCCGACGAGTCGGCGTTCAAACTCGAAGTCATGGCCGGCAAGCAGTTGCAGGTCGACTGCAACCGCCAGCACCTGGGCGGCAGCCTGGAAGAGAAAACCCTGCAAGGCTGGGGCTACAGCTACTACCGCCTGGAGAAGGTCATGGGTCCGGCCTCGACCATGATGGCCTGCCCGGACAACACCAGGAAAGAAGCCTTTGTGCCCGTGGTCGGCGACGGTTTCCTGCTGCGTTACAACAGCAAGCTGCCGGTGGTGGTCTACGTGCCCGAAGGCGTCCAGGTGCGCTACCGCATCTGGTCGGCGTCGGATGAAGTGAAGAACGCTACAGTGGAATAAACGGGTCCAACCAAGGGGACGCGGCATGAACGACGTGCTCTGGCAACCGAGCAAGGCTCACATCCAGGCAACACGCATGGATGCCTTTCGCCGCGAGGTCAACCGCAGGTTCGGCCTCACGCTTGCCAGCTACGGCGAGCTGCACCGCTGGAGCATCGAGCAGCGTGCCGCATTCTGGCAGACCCTGGCCGACACCTTCGACGTGCGTTGGCATCAGCCGGCCACCGAGGTACTCAGCGAAGGCCGGCACATGCCCGACGCCCGCTGGTTCAGCGGCGCCACTCTCAATTTTGCCGAACACCTGCTGCGCCGGCGCGATGATCAGCCGGCGCTGATCGTTGTGCGCGAGGACGGTGAACGCCGGGTGATCAGCCACGCCGAACTCGCCGAGCAGGTCGCCGGGCTGCAACGCAGCTTCAAGGCCTGCGGCATTGGCGTTGGCGATCGGGTTGCCGCCTGCATGCCCAACACCTGGCAAACCCTGGTGGCCATGCTTGCCTGCACCAGCCTCGGCGCCATCTGGTCCTGCTCCTCTCCCGAGTTCGGTACCCACGGCATCATCGACCGCTTCGGCCAGATCGAGCCCAAGTTGCTGATGGTATGTGCGGGCTATCAGTACGCCGGCAAGACCATCGACCAGGTCGACAAGATCAACGAGGTATTGGCCCGCTTGCCAAGCCTCGAACAACTGCTGGTGGTTCCTTACACCCGCACGAACACCCGCAGCGACGAATTTCACAGCAGCGCCCGCATCGGCCTGTGGGACGACTTCTACCAGCCCGGCGGCGAGCCGCAATTCACCCCATTGCCGTTCGACCACCCGCTTTACATCTTGTACTCCAGCGGCACCACCGGTGTGCCCAAGTGCATCGTTCACAGTGCCGGTGGGGTGCTGCTGCAGCACCTCAAGGAGCATGGCCTGCACAATGACCTGGGCGCGGACGACGTCCTGTTCTACTACACCACCTGTGGCTGGATGATGTGGAACTGGCTGGTCAGCGGCCTGGCCGTCGGTACCACCCTGGTGTTGTATGACGGCTCGCCGTTTCACCCCACCCCCGAGCGCCTGCTCGACCTGATCGACAACGAGCGGATCAGCGCCTTCGGCACCAGCGCCAAATACCTGGCCGCACTGGAGCAGGCCGATGTGCAGCCGCGCCGAAGTCACCGCTTGGGTTCGCTCAAGCTGTTGCTGTCTACCGGTTCGCCGCTGTCGCCGGAGAGCTACGACTACGTCTACCGCGCATTCAAGGCAGACCTGTGCCTGGCCTCGATGTCTGGCGGTACCGATATCTGCTCCTGCTTTGTGATCGGCAATCCGGTGCTGCCGGTACGCCGCGGCCAGATCCAGTGCAAGGGCCTGGGCATGGCCGTGGAGGTCTGGGATGACCACGGCCATGGGTTGGTCGGCGAGAAAGGCGAACTGGTCTGCACCCGGCACTTTCCCGCCATGCCCCTGGGTTTCTGGAGCGACCCGCAAGGCGAGCGCTTTCGCGCAGCCTACTTCAGCCAGTTCCCCGGCATCTGGGCCCAGGGCGACTACGCCGAGCAGACGCCTGATGGCGGCATGCTCATTCACGGTCGCTCGGACGCCGTGCTCAACCCCGGCGGCGTGCGCATCGGCACCGCAGAAATCTACCGTCAGGTGGAGAAGATCGAAGAGGTACTGGAGAGCGTCGCCATTGGCCAGCGCTGGCACAACGATGTGCGCGTGGTGCTGTTCGTGCGCCTGCGCGAGGGCCTGGTGCTAGACAAGGCGCTACAGTCGCGGATTCGCCAGGAGATCCGCAGCAACACCACCCCGCGTCATGTACCGGCGGTGATCGCCGCCGTCAGCGATATCCCGCGCACCATCAGCGGCAAGATCGTGGAGCTGGCGATTCGCAACGTGGTGCATGGCGAGCCGGTGAAAAACACCGATGCCCTGGCCAACCCCGAGGCGCTGGAGCAATTTCGCGACCGCCCGGAGTTGCGCGATCAGGCATAATGGCGCGTTTTCCGTATCGCAAAGGCATTTTGAAATGAAAGCACAGGCCCGGCACATTCTGGTCAAGACCGCTGAAGAAGCCGAACAACTCAAGCAACGCATCGCCAAGGGCGAGGCGTTCGACGTGCTGGCCAAGAAGTATTCCACCTGCCCGTCGGGCAAGCGCGGGGGTGACCTGGGCGAAGTGCGTCCGGGGCAGATGGTCGGCGCCATCGACCAGGTCATTTTCAAAAAACCGCTGCGCACCGTGCACGGTCCGATCAAGAGCAAGTTCGGCTATCACCTGGTGCAGGTGTTCTACCGCGATTAAAGGCTGTCGCTGCGTCGTCCTGCCCGGAGCCGGTGCTGGTCGGCCAGGTCGTTGCGCAGGCCGACGATCAGGTTGGAAATGGCCCGGCTGCTGGTCAGCTGATCGGCACTGATGCCGGTCACCAGCAAATCCACCCGTTCGCAACTGCGATCAAATACCCGCACCGTCAGCGAGCGGTCCGCTGCCTGGGTGCATTGGCAGCGCACGGGTAGAAAACTGCTTTCTATGATGTTGCGCAACTCCAGGGTCGAGAGCATCGGTACGTCTCCTTGGCAAGTGGCGGGCAACCGTTCCATGTGCCCGATTCCCAGCCACAAGCCTAGGACATTTACCGCGCCTGGTTCAGAACCTTTCTCTATAAGCCCCTTCCCCTCGAGGCGTCATGCGCGCCGCGCCGCCAACAGGCCAACCCCTGCCAGGCCGAGCAAGGTCGCACTCGCCCGGTTGAACAGCCGCCGCGGCCCGGGCTGGTTGAACCAGCGCTGCAGGTAGGCGCCAAGCCAGCCGTAGAGAGCGATGGCCAGCCACTCCAGCAGCAGGAACATCCCACCCAGCCAGGCGAACTGCTCGGACACCGGCACCGGGCTGCCGACCTGGATGAACTGCGGCAAAAAGGCGGTGAAGATCAGGATGGCCTTCGGGTTTCCCGCCGCCACCCAGAACTCCTGGCGGGCCAGGCGCAGCGTGCCACTGCTGCGTCCGGCGACCACGGTAGCGGCGGCCACTGGCGCGTGCCACAGTTGCCAGGCGATGTAGAACAGGTAGGCGGCGCCCAGCAACTTGATGGTCAGGAACAGGTACTCGCTGGTATGCAGCACCACCGCCAGGCCCATGGCCGCCAACCCGATCATGCCGGCGAATGCTAGCAACCGCCCGATGCCTGCCACACAGGCAATCCGCAAGCCGTAACGACTGGCATTGTTCAAGGAGAGCAGGTTGTTCGGGCCTGGCGCCATGTTCAGGGCGAAGCAGGCGGGCACGAACAAGGCAAGTGTGGATAGCTCCATGGCGGTTCTCCGGTGGCAAGGCCACAAGATTCGCTCCGGGCGCTATCAGCGTCAAGGTACAGTTGGGGATGAAAACTGTGCGTGTACGTCGCGCGCCACGGTTGACTTCTACCGTGCAATCCACTTGCATGGTGCTCCTGCATCCCGCCCGCAGAGACAGCCCATGAGCATGATGGAACAGACAGTACAGTGCCCGGACGGCACTCGCTTGCACGCCTCGCTGCACACCCCCGACAACACCCCGACCGACACACCGGTGATCGTGATTGCTGGCGCCCTGGGCGTGCCGATGCGTTTCTACAGTCGCTTCGCAGAGTTCCTGGCCGACCGGGGCTATCGGGTCATGACCTTCAACTACCGGGGTACCGGCAAGGCCGCCGGGCCGATGCCCAGCGAGTTGCTGCGCCTGGAAAACTGGGGGCGCCAGGACCTGGACAGCATGCTTGGCAGCGCCCTGGCACTTGCAGGCGGGCAACCGGTCTACCTGATCGGTCACAGCATCGGCGCCCAGTTGCTGGGCCTCGCCCCGCGCTCCCGAGCCTTGCACGGCGCTGTCTTCGTCGGCGCATCCTTCGCCTACTGGCGGCGCTGGCCTTCGCCCCAGCGGGTGAAATACTGGACCTTGTTCAAGTTGCTCATCCCACTACTCACCCGCCTGTCGCCAACCTTTCCCGCCCGCGCCGTCGGCCTTGGCTCGGAGAACCTGCCAAGCAGCCTGATGCGCGATTGGGCGACCTGGGTCAACCATCCGGACTACCTGCTGTCGCCTGCGGCAGGGCTGGATGCCGCACAGGCCTATCGTACCCTCTCGCTCCAGGTACTCTCGTTGCAGTTCGCCGATGACGCCTACGTGCCACCCGCCGCTGCGCAAAAGCTCTACAGCAGCTACCCCGCCCTGCACTTCGAGCTGCGTCACAAGGCGGACCTACCAGCACCTGTCGGGCATTTCGGCTTTTTTCGCGAAGTCAGCGGTGCGCCGTACTGGCCAGAAGTCCTGGCCTGGTTGCACGCACAACACCCAGTATCGACCGGTGAACAGCATGCGCAGGGTCGCTGAACTTCAGAGCGCATTCTGGCGTGACCCAGCACTGCCGTTTATCGAAAGCCGCCAGGCCTGCGACAGCCGCGCCTGCTACAAGCCCCACAGTCACCCGACCTTCTCCATCGGCGCCGTGGACCGGGGCCGCAGCCTGTTCACCGGTGCAGGCCAGGGGCAGGTGCGGCTGGAGCCCGGCACACTGGTTTTTGTACCCGCCCGGCGCATGCACGCCTGCAACCCCGAACCTGGCAAGGCATGGAGCTACCAGATGCTGCATCTGGACGCTGGCTGGCTGCAGGCACTGCGCCACGAGTCTGGCCACTCGACCTGCGACAACGAGCCGGTCCGCATCAGCCGCGACGGACAAACCTACCAACGCCTGTGCCAGCTCAACCAGGTGTTGTTCTCGACGACACCGGCAGTTGAAAAAGAGGCGGCGCTGATCGAGTTCCTGGGCGACTTTGATGCCGATACTCATCCACCGCTAGCCCATTCGGTCCTGCCGCCGCTACCGGAGGGCGCGCTCAAGTCGGTGGTGCAATGCCTGCACGAAGGGGCCCACAACACGCTGTCGCTGGGTGAGCTGGCAGAGCTGGCGGGCATGGGGCGCTACCAACTGATCCGCGCCTTTCGCACTGCCACCGGCTTTACCCCGCATGCCTTCCAATTGAATCAACGGGTAAACCTGGCCCGTGGCTGGTTGCGCGAAGGTAAGCCGGTTGCCGATGTCGCCTACCGCCTGGGGTTCGCCGACCAGAGCCATTTCCAGCGCGTGTTCAAGGCCTACACCGGGGTCACGCCGGGACACTACCGCAGCTGATCGCCCTGCAATTTTGTTCAATACAGCCACGTCAACCTGCCCGGACAATCGCCAGCCCTGTCGCTGAACAAGATTGAATTTCATGGAGCAGTTCCTGATGGTTGCCGCCGCGCATTTTCTCGCCCTGCTTTCGCCGGGGCCGGATTTCTTCCTGGTGGCGCGCAGTTCGATGAGCGCAGGCTGGCGGGTGGCAACCGGCGCCTGCCTGGGCATTGCCCTGGCCAACGGCGCGTTTATCCTTGCAGCCTTCGGCGGGCTATCGGTACTGCAGCCGCACAGCCCGGTGTTCACTGCCGTTCAACTGGCCGGCTGCGCCTACCTGCTGTACCTCGGCTGTTTGTTCATTCGCCATGCCGGCGGCAGCTCGCTGGCCGCTGCCGATACCACCACTGTGGTGCAAGCGTCCTGGTGGCAGGGGCTGGGCATGGGCTTTATGTCCGGGGTCCTCAATCCGAAGAACGCGCTGTTTTATGTCAGCCTGGCGAGCATGGTCGGTGGCACCGGGCCTGGCTGGAAGCTTTTTTATGGCGTGTGGATGTTCGCGGTGGTTCTGGGCTGGGATGTGCTCGTAGCCTTGGCCATCGGCAATTTGAGGGTGCGCCGGCGTTTCGCCCGGGCGCTGCCCTGGCTCGAACGGGTGTCGGGTGCGGTACTGGTGCTGCTGGCCCTGGGCGTGCTCATTCACCTGGTATGGAATTGGCCAGGGTAAGGCTGCCCAGCTCCAGCACGCTGAAGTGGCCTCGGGACCAACCGCCGGTATCGATGTGCCAGATGTTGCCCAACACCCGCACCCTGTGCAGCGGGGTGTGGCCTACGATCAGCGCGCGAAGCCCGGCAATGGGTGTGTCGTCGTCGATCTGCAGGCGCCGGCGCGACCACTGGCAATACTCCTGAACGTCTTCGCCGAGGTCCTGCAACTGCTCGCACAACGCCGCCCAACTGGCACACGGACAATCGGCATGCAGCAGGCCCACCAGCCCACCCGCTGTCTGGACTTCAATCGCCAGGGGCATGCGCGCGAAACGCTCGGCAAAGTGCGCCTGCTCGCTACTTGGCAGATCGAGGAACCAACCGCCACCGGCAGCGCGGTACTGCCCATAGTCCAGCCAGCCGCCGTTGACATGGGTCACCGCCAGCGCCTCGTGGTTGCCCTGCACTGCATGGAACCAGGGTTGCGCCAACCAGTGAAGTGCCTCGGTGCATTCGGGGCCGCGGTCGACCAGGTCGCCCACGCTGAACAGCCGATCCACCTGCGGATCGAAACCGACACGATCCAGTTGTGCCTGCAGGCGCTGAAAATGGCCATGGATATCCCCCACGGCAAAATCCCGGCCCTGTTCATTCACCGCGAACCGCTCGATCCTACCCACGTGGTACTCCCCTGACCTGCCACCCTTGCAGGCGTACAATAAATGCTGTGCAGACAACTGCACCTGGAGGTGAATCATGCGCCCTGCCCTGACCTTTGTCGCGCTGAGCCTGCTGGCGTCGAGCAGCCTGGCGCAGACGCCCTCGGCGTCCTCTGTCGAGGTCATTTACGACAAGCCCGAACAGTTTCGCGATGCCAGCCTGGACAGCCACGGCTACGAGCGCGGCGCCGACGAATATGTCATGACGGAACTGCGCAAATACCTGGAGCAACTGGGTAAGCGTTACCTGCCGCCCGGCCAGACCTTGCGCATCGACATCCGTGACATCGACCTGGCCGGCCGCTACGAACCTTGGCACCCTCAAGCCTATGAGATCCGCTTTATGCGGGACATTACCTGGCCCACCATCGACCTGCACTACGTGTTGTCGCAACAGGGCAAGACCCTGAGCCAGGCAGACGCCCGCGTGAGCGACAAGACCTATCTGCAACGCCCTGGCCGCCGGGCCCAGAGTGATCGCCTGTATGCCGAGAAGGCCATGCTCGAAGAGTGGTTTCGCAAGCAGTTCGCCGTGCAGCGCCACACCTCGTCCTGAACCCATCGAACTGTCGGCAACGGCGTGAGGTCCAATCGAATAAGCCTGTTCGGTCCGAACAGTGCAAGGAGGAACCCTATGGTCACTCACTTCAAGGTCGCAGGCCATCTGGCCTGTGGTCATCACGGCAACAAACTGGTCTCCACAACCGAACTCAACCGGGTCAAATGCCGCAGCTGCCGCAACACCGACGCCTACAAGGATGCACGGCGTGAGCAACGCAACGCCGCCCGCCGAGCCGCGCGCAAGGCCCGCGCCCATCCCGCTGCCAACGACTGGCGCGCCGCCTGGACCGAGCGTCTGACCGCCCTGCCGGGCTTGCAGCGCCTGCCTCGCGGCTTTCATGGCCAGGCGTTCGTCTAGGGCTGGGTGCGGAGCAAACGGCCCAGGGCGATTGGTGCAATGAAACGGTGAAATGGCGCCACCGGCAGCATGTAGAGGCGCCCGAGCAGGTTATGGGTATGCACCACGGTCGACACCACCACAGTACGCGTGTCGTCGACCGTGGCGGGCTTGCAAAGCAGCGAGATGTAGACGTCCAGATGCTTGTCGCGATCGACCAGCAACACCTCTTCGGCAGTATTGCGGATCAGGGTGAAAACCCCCACCCGCTCGCCGGGCTGGTAGCTCGCCGGATCGCGCTGGCGATCGATGCGCGTCAGCCGCCCCAGGTCCTTGAGCCCGAAAGCTTGCACTACACGATTTCGCAGCGCCATGAGGTTGTCGATCCAGCCGGGCATGCCGGCCATCACGTCGAGAAAACACGCCATGGCGGGTCGATGCGAATCGGCCAGCACAACTTGCTGGGCATCGATGAAACTGGCGCGGGTCACCTGCGGGTAGATCAGCGAGGCAACCGGTACGTTGCAACGAACGACTTCAGAGGGCATGCGCGCGTGTCCTTACGGGCAGATGGAGGAAGGCAAAGTAGACGAATTACACAAATTGCTCGATCAAGCCAAAGAAGCACAAAAAGCCGGCAACGAGCAGTTGTGCAACTCATCTACCGAGCGTGCACTTCGGCTCTACAGTCATTCCGCGTGTGAAAGCGACGATTCCTTTCCCGTAGCAGCTCTCAACAGGTAAGCACGCTCGAGAAACTCCTTTACGTAAGGCACTGCAACGGCCCCGTAACGCTGCGAGCCCACCTCATTGAGGTGGTGGGTGTCCTGATAGATCAATGTGTTGTCTTGTACAGGCACGTGAGAAAAAAACTCATCGGCCGATAGATCAAGAAATTCTGCATTTTCATGCCTGGCGACCAGGTCCCTTACTTTCGAGTTGGCGGCTGACCATTCCGTATTCAGGGCGGCAGTCAGATCAAGGCCAATGCTGTTGACCCGGTAAATCCGTTGCGGGTTCGACGTCAGCATGGGCACTTGAGCCAATACCAATACCTGTTGATTTCGAGCAGCTGCTGTCGATAAGAATTGATCCAACTGCGCCATAAACTTGTCACTGGGTGCCTGGTATTGCCACATACCTGCAATGATGATCCCATCAGCTGCGGATGTGTACTTTTCCCCTTCAACAATCTGGTCCAGACACGCTTGGCGCGCCCCTTCAAGAATCCGCTGCGCATCAAAGCCGGGAATAGTCACACAACTGCTAGAAGTGATGACTTTGATTTTTGCATGGATGGCGTTCCCCACAATATCTGCAAAGTAATTCAATTGCGCTGCGTGGCTATCCCCTAGCATGAGCAACGTGCGCTCCGATGTTTTGTCGCCTCGAATACAGTCGCCCACGATCTTGCCGTGACAGATCTCAGCATCTACCGCATACCGAGTGAGGTTTACGGGCAATGGCGCCACCAGCTTGCTGTTCAGCGCCCCGGCCGCCGCCAACACTGCAATCGAAGCGCCCCCCAGCACACCGAGCCGGGTAACTGTCGATGGCATTGAAACACGACCGCGAAAAGGTGCTTCGACATAACGATAAGACAGCCAGGCGCAAGCCAGGGTGAGAGCAGCAAACAACAATCCAGCGCTTGCTCCTAGTTCATACCTTCCCGAAAAATAGCGTAGAGCCGCCAGAATCGGCCAGTGCCACAGGTACAGCGAATAGGACAACGCGCCCAGAAACACCAGGGGCGGCAGTGACAATAATTGGTTCAACGTGGTGTAACGGGTAACCAGCAGCAACGCAGCGCCCAAACACGCTGGCAGTGCCAGCAACCCCGGGAAATTCTGGCCGTCAGAAACAAGAATGAAGCTCGACACCATCAATACGGCACCAAGCCAGGCCAGGCCATCAGAAGCGCGCTTTTTTAATTGATGGCCTGCGGGAACAATAGCCGCCAGGCTGCCTATGAGGAACTCGGGAATTCTCGCGGCCAGGGAAAAGTACACTGTCTGTCGAAGATCCTGTTGAAGCAGAAACTCCGAATAGGCAACCAGAGAAACGGTTATCAGGATCAGGGCCGGCGCCAACAACCGCTTGGGCGTCACTATCAACACAAAAGGCAGTAGCAAGTAGAACTGCATCTCCACCGCCAGCGACCAAGTGTGCAGTAGAGGCAGTTCATGTGCTGCAGGTGCAAAATAGTCATTCTGCGCAGCAAAAAAGCCATTGCTATTGAAGTACAACGCTGCCTTGACGCTGTCCTTGAAGGAATCAAAGTCCCTTGGGATGAGTAACAGCCCCATGCATGCAGCGACAACGATCAGCAGCACCAGGTAAGCCGGCACGATCCGTCGCACTCGTTGCATGTAGAAGTCGACGAATGAAAACGTACCGGCCTCTTTTTTGCGCAGAATGATCTGGGTAATGAGAAACCCGGAGATCACAAAGAAGACATCTACGCCAATAAAGCCACCTGGCAACCAGTGCTTATTGACGTGAAACAGAATTACACCGAGAACGGCAATTGCCCGAAGGCCTTGAATGTCGTTCCTGAGCTGGGCGCCATTGGTCATCGATTGTCTCGGTCTTATTCTTGTGTTTGCGAATTTTTTTTGGGGGCAGTCGTTTCGGCGGCCATCTTACCGCAACACCTGCGTTCGGGTGTAAGTGCCCCACAGCCGTCGAGCACTTGCCCTACAGTATTGAAATCGGTTCCAGACGCAGGGTGCCCAGCATGTGTGGAAGACTAAGCCAATACCACGGCATCCACGATTTCGTCGACGCCCTGAGCATGCCCAATCCGCTGGCCAACCATGTTGGCGACCAACCCCTTGCGTGCTACAACGTCGCCCCGACCTCCCAGGTAGCTCTTCTGCACCTGAACGAGGGTGTCGTTCATGCCCACCGGGTGCGCTGGGGATGGCGGCCACACTGGGCCACGGTCCGCGCGGCGCCAATCAATGCCCGGGTCGAGAAAGTGGCCCACGGCCCGTTTTTCAGGGCCATCTGGCCGCACCGGGCCATCGTGCCAGTCGATAACTGGTTTGAATGGGTCGATGAAGGCGGGCCGAAGAAGCAGCCCTACCTGGTCAGGCGTCGGGACGGGCGTCCAGCCCTGTGTGCGGGCATAGGCCAGTTCAGCACCGTCGCCAGTGAGCACGATGGCTTCGTCCTCATCACCGCAGACAGTCTCGGTGGCATGGTCGATGTGCATGACCGGCGGCCGGTGGTCTTTGCCCCTGAACTGGCGCGCCAATGGCTGGAGCCGGCCATGCTCAGGGAACAGGCCGAGCAGATGGCCCTCGACCTGGGCGAGCCGCCTGAAGCGTTCGAGTGGTTCCGCGTGAGTCTTGCCGTGGGCAATGTGCGCAATCAGGGCGCCTCACTCATACAACCTGTGACGTGAAAGCTGTCGGCAACCTTCACCTTTACTCGGCCTGTCTCTTGGGGATACTGCCGTCCCTGCTCTGCAGGTAGAGGGTGTAGGGCAACACCACGGTGTCGGCTACCCCTGAGAGCAGCATGTCCACCAGCATCAACTCGGCCGACGGCCGGCCATAGCCGCTGCTGCTGTTACCGGGCTCAGCATGCAGCGCGCAAAAATCCAGAATCGCGCCGCTGTAGATGCGTGGAACGGCATCGCAATGAGATTGCCACCGGGCAAGCTCGTTGCTCGCCACCTCGTCCGCCTTGAACACGGTATTGATCGTTCCGCAGCCGGTCAGGAACAGGGGAAGCAGTGAAAGGGCCAAGCTCTTCATTTCGCTCATCCTTGTGACTTTTGCAGCGATTGACTGACATTGCCCCGCCATTGTCCCCGAACCGGCGCCGGCGTGCCAATGCAACAAGCGGACAAAGGCAGGATGTAGAACAAGACGCCAAGTGTTACAATCGGCGGCTTTATGCCCTGGCCCTATGCGCCGGGCCTCCGTGAACGTCGGCAGTACGACACGCGTCACACCTCTGGAAACCCCGCAGGAACCTCCCTTGATCTCCACCGCTAACATCACCATGCAGTTCGGCGCCAAGCCGTTGTTCGAGAACGTCTCGGTCAAGTTCAACAACGGTAACCGCTACGGCCTGATCGGCGCCAACGGCTGCGGCAAGTCGACCTTCATGAAAATCCTCGGCGGCGACCTGGAGCCGTCCAGCGGCCAGGTCATGCTCGAGCCGAACGTACGCCTGGGCAAGCTGCGCCAGGACCAGTTCGCCTACGAAGAATTCACCGTGATCGACACCGTGATCATGGGCCACGAGGAGCTGTGGCGGGTCAAGGCCGAGCGCGACCGTATCTACTCGCTGCCGGAAATGACCGAAGAAGACGGCATGGCCGTGGCCGAGCTTGAAACCGAGTTCGCCGAGATGGACGGCTACACCGCCGAATCCCGCGCCGGCGAATTGTTGCTGGGCCTGGGAATCCCGCTGGAACAGCATTTCGGCCCGATGACCGAAGTCGCCCCAGGCTGGAAGCTGCGTGTGCTGCTGGCCCAGGCGCTGTTCTCCGATCCTGAAGTGCTGCTGCTCGACGAACCGACCAACCACCTGGATATCAACACCATCCGTTGGCTGGAAAGCGTGCTCACGGCGCGTAACAGCACCATGATCATCATTTCCCACGACCGTCACTTCCTCAACAGCGTGTGCACCCACATGGCTGACCTGGACTACGGCGAACTGCGCCTGTTCCCGGGCAACTATGACGAGTACATGACCGCCGCCACCCAGTCGCGCGAGCAACTGCTGTCGGACAACGCCAAGAAGAAAGCCCAGATCGCCGAGCTGCAGACCTTCGTCAGCCGCTTCTCGGCCAACGCCTCCAAGGCCAAGCAGGCCACTTCGCGCGCCAAGCAGATCGACAAGATCCAGCTGGCCGAGGTCAAGCCATCGAGCCGCGTCAGCCCGTTCATTCGCTTCGAGCAGACCAAAAAGCTGCACCGCCAGGCGGTGACCATCGAGAAGCTGTCCAAGGGTTTCGAAGGCAAGACCCTGTTCCAGAACTTTAGCTTCACCGTCGAAGCCGGCGAGCGCGTGGCGATCATCGGCCCCAACGGTATCGGCAAGACCACCCTGCTGCGTACCCTGGTCGGTGAACTGACTCCGGATGCAGGCGAAGTGAAGTGGACCGAAAGCGCGGAGCTGGGCTACTACGCCCAGGACCACGCCCACGACTTCGAAGAGGACGTCAGCCTGTTCGACTGGATGGGCCAGTGGACCCAGGGCGAGCAAGTGATCCGCGGCACTTTGGGCCGCATGCTGTTCTCCAACGACGAGATCCTCAAGTCGGTCAAGGTGATTTCCGGTGGTGAGCAAGGCCGCATGCTGTTCGGCAAGCTGATCCTGCAAAAGCCCAACGTGCTGATCATGGACGAACCGACCAACCACTTGGACATGGAATCCATCGAAGCGCTCAACCTGGCGCTGGAGAACTACCCCGGCACGCTGGTCTTCGTCAGCCACGACCGTGAGTTCGTATCCTCCCTGGCCACGCGCATCATCGAATTGAGCGCGACTGGCGTGGTGGACTTCAGCGGCACCTACGACGACTACCTGCGCAGCCAGGGTGTAGTGGTCTAAAGCCCTCGCGGGGCAAGCTCGCTCCTACCTGCAGGAGCGGGCTTGCCCTGCGATCCTTTTAAAAATTAGTTAGCCTGCTTTCTTTTATCTTCGCCGCCAGCGATCATGGGACCTCTCCCACCGCCTGCCAGCGAACGAGCCCATGTCTGCGCACCAACCCGTCCCCGCCAGCACCCTGCCAGTTACCCTGCAGATCCTCTCGATCGTCTTCTATACCTTTATTGCCTTCCTCTGCATCGGCCTGCCCATCGCAGTGTTGCCCGGCTATGTGCATGACCAGCTGGGTTTCAGCGCCGTTATCGCCGGCCTGACCATCGGCCTGCAGTATCTGGCCACCCTGCTCAGCCGTCCCATGGCCGGCCGGATCGCCGACGGCCAGGGTACCAAGCGGGCCATCATCTACGGATTGATCGGCATCGCCGCCAGCGGCGCGCTCACCGCGCTATCGGCGCTGACGGTCGAGCTGCCGCTGTTGAGCCTGCTGGTGCTGCTGGGTGGCCGTGTGTTGCTGGGCCTGGCCCAGGGCCTGATCGGTGTCGCCACCTTGAGCTGGGGCATTGGCGCGGTCGGGGCCGAGCACACCGCCCGGGTGATTTCCTGGAACGGTGTTGCCTCCTATGGCGCCATCGCCATCGGTGCTCCGCTGGGGGTGATGCTGGCCGACAGGGTCAACTTCGCTACCCTTGGCCTGGTGCTGACGGCACTGGCGGCGCTGGCCCTGCTGGTGATCCGCAACAAACCCTCGATGCCGGTGGTGCGGGGCGAGCGCCTGCCCTTTTGGGCCGCCTTTGGCCGGGTCGCGCCCTGCGGGATGGGCCTGACCCTGGCCTCGATCGGCTACGGCACCCTGACCACCTTCGTCACCCTGTACTACCTGGAGCAAGGCTGGAGCGGTGCCGCCTGGTGCCTGAGCGCCTTCGGCCTGTGCTTCATTGTCTCGCGGTTGTTGTTCGTCAATGCGGTCAACCGCTTTGGCGGCTACCAGGTGGCAATGGCCTGCATGAGCACAGAAGCCCTGGGCCTGGCGCTGTTGTGGCTGGCTCCGAGCCCGGCGCTGGCGCTGGTGGGCGCAGGGCTGGCCGGCTTCGGCCTGTCGCTGGTGTATCCGGCACTGGGCGTGGAGGCGATCAAGCAGGTACCGGTATCCAGCCGCGGTGCCGGGCTGGGTGCCTATGCGGTGTTTTTCGACCTGGCGCTGGCCATCTCCGGCCCCTTGATGGGCGCAATCGCCGTGCACCTGGGCTATGCCTGGATCTTCTGCATCGCCGCCCTGCTGTCGCTGGCCGGTGTCGGCCTGGCGCTGACGTTGCTGCGGCGCGCCCGGGCTCACTGATCTGCGGTGTCCAAGCCGACCGGCCGGGTGAGGCCCAGGGCGTGGGCAAAAAAGTGCGCGGCCTCGGCCTGCAGCGACAAGTGGATGTCTTCGCGGTCGACGCCTTCAGGGTCATCGCAAAGCGCCCCCATGTGCTGGCGCTGCTCCTCATCGCACGGCGCCATGAATACAAAGTGCCCGGCACCGGCCAGCAACCGGTAGTTGGGCGTGACCGGCAGTTTGCGCGCAAGCGCCTGGGCGTTTTTCTCGATGGCCAGCAGTTGGTCGTTGTCACCGCTGTAGATCAATGCCGGGACCTTCACCTGTGCCAGTGCCTGGCGACCGAACATCAGGCTCAGCGGCGCCATCAAGAGCAATGCGTGCACACGCGGGTCGGCTTCGGCGGCAAGGTCGGCGCGGTCGGCAATCAATACTCCGTTGGTCCTGCAGGCATCGGCATCGCGAGGGTGTTCCCGGCAATAGCGCTGCAAACGCTCCAGATCGGGCTGCGCTCCTGACAGTATCAAGGCCGTTTCTCCGCCTGCGGAGTAACCGATGACCCCCACTTTCTCGCCGCTGACATAGGGCGCAAGCCAGGGGTCGGCGAGGCTCGCGGTGATCGCCGCGCTGATCTGCAACGGCCGGCCGTAGAGATTGCTCAAAGTGCCAAGGCGGCTGTGGTCGTGGGCGTTGTCACCGGGATGGGTGACCGCCACCACCACGAAGCCCCGACGCGCCAGGGCCGTGGCCAGGTCGTGCAGGGCCAGGGGCGAGCCGGTGTTGCCGTGGGACAGCATCAACAGGGGGTAGCGCCCCATCACCATGGGCGCACCTTCGAACGCCTCGACCCGGTAACCGTCTATCCGGCTGTTGCGCTCCGGGCCGCTGGAGGGGTAGAAGGCCAGCGCCTGCACCGGCCTTGCGTCCAGCGGGTCGGCGAACACCAGGCGATGCAGGCCCACGCTCCAGTGCTGCACCGGTTCGGCCTGCGCAGCCGTGGCGATTACCAGCACAAGCACCAGCCACAACCCGGCAAACCTTCGCATCGCCTTTCACCCCGCCCACCTGACGAGTTGCCCAGCCTCGAGCATATCGCCGGGTACGCCTGCGCAGATGAAAGCTCAATGAAAAAACCGACAGCAAGCCTGGCCTGCTGTCGGTCGGGTGAAGCACTTGCCGATCAGGCGGCGGCAAACAGCTCGCTGCTGATCTGCTGCTGGGCAGCGCTCATGGCGTTGGCGCGCGGCTCGTCACCGTAGGCCAGGCCGTGGGCACGAACGATTTCAAGGTCGGTGACACCGATAAAGCCCAGGAACACCTTGAGGAACTCCTCGTGACCGACACCGGTAGGCTGGCCGGCATGCAGGCCACCGGCAGTGGAGACCAGCACCACCTTTTTGTCGCCACACAGGCCCTCAGGGCCAGCCTCGGTGTAGCGGAACGTCTTGCCGGCCACCGCGACGCGATCGATCCAGGCCTTGAGTTGGGTCGGTACGGTGAAGTTGTACATCGGTGCGCCGATCACCACGGCGTCGGCATCCAGGAACTCCTGCAGGGTTTCGGCACTGAGCTGGGCTTCGTGGTGCTGGGCGGCGTCACGCAGGGCTTCCGGGGTACCGGCGGCAACCAGGGTGGCGGCGGAGAAGTGACTGATGGCGTCGGCCGCCAGGTCACGGTAGACCACTTCAAGGGATGGATCGGCGGCTTTCCAGGCCTCTACCACACTGCGGCTCAGCTGACGGGAGGCGGAATTGTCGCCCAGGATGCTCGAATCGATATGCAACAGTTTCATGGGACTCTCCTGAATGAAGACCGCACCTGGGCGATCACAATGGAGACAATCCTACCGGGACGCCGAATAGCTGATAAGTCGGCAAAAATGCGTTAGTTTGTCCTACTGACAGGACAATGGAGTTGGCGATGCAGGACCTCAACGACCTTTTCTACTTTGCCCGCGTGGTCGAAGCCGGGGGCTTTGCCGCAGCCGGGCGCCTGCTCGGCATTCCCAAGTCGCGACTGTCCCGGCGCATCGCCGAGCTCGAAGAGCGCCTGGGCACGCGCCTGTTGCAGCGCACTACGCGGCAACTGAAGCTGACCGCCGTAGGCGAACGCTACTTGCGCCACTGCCAGGCCATGCTGCTGGAAGCGGAGATGGCCGACGAGGCCGTGGCAAGCATGACGAGCGAGCCGCGCGGACGCCTGCGAGTATCGTGCCCGGTGGGCCTGGCCCACACCTTGCTGCCGCAGGTCATCAGCCGCTTCCTCGAGCTGTACCCGCAGGTGCAGCTGGACATGATCCTGCTAAACCGCAGGGTTGACCTGATTACAGAAGGGGTCGATGTGGCCTTGCGCGTGCGTGACCTGGGCGATGAAGACCCCGCGCTGGTCACCCGGCGTCTGCGCCAGGCGCAGATGTACCTGGTGGCTGCCCCGGCGTTCGCCGCCGCCCACGCGCCCGCCACACCCGACGACCTGGCCGGCTTGCCGGTGCTAGGCGCCACGGACGCCGACCGCCTGGTGCACCTGCGGCTGCTCGACGCCCAGGGCCGCAAGCAGGAACTGGCCATGGAGGCGCGCCTGGCCATCGACGATTTCGTGGTACGCAAGGCAGCGGCCATGGCCGGCCTTGGCTTCACCGCCCTGCCCATCATGCACTGCGAAGAGGAACTGGCCCGTGGCGAACTGGTGCGCCTGCTGCCAGACTGGTCGCTGCCCGGGGGCTATCTGCAGGCGGTCTATCCGCATCGGCGGGGCCTGTTGCCTGCGGTGCGGGTGTGGATCGATCACCTGGTGGCGTCGTTCGCCGAATGTGGGGAGCGTTATGTCTGAGCGAACAATGAGCGAGGCGCAGGTTGTGGCGTTCTGCCTGGGGCTGCCGGGTGCGCGGGAAGACTATAAATGGGGTGGTGTGCGGGTGTTCTCGGTGGCCGGCAACAAGATGTTCGCGGTGCTCGACCTGGCGGGCGCCGGTTTGTCGTTCAAGGTCGACGCCGAATTGTTCCTGGGCTACGTCGATCGCCCGGGGGTACGCCCGGCGCCGTACCTGGCGCGGGCCCACTGGATCAGCCTGGTGCCCCCCTACGCGATGGGCCGCGACGAACTCAGCGAGCTCTTGCAACGCTCCCACCAGCTGGTGGTCAGGCGCTTGCCCAAGCGCCTGCAACCGGGGCTGCTTACCTGAACAGCGACCCCAGGGCGCTGCCCAGCCAGCGCCCGTCCAGCAGCAGGTGATCGATCCAGAACAGTTGGTGCAAGGCCACGATGGCCCAGAACGTCAGCTGAAACGACAGCTTGCGGGTTTTATGCCGAAACCGCTGCTGGGCCAGCAATGCCCCCGGCCAGCCCCCGCAGAACTCACTGGCGTGCAGGACCTTCTCCGGAGTGCGCCAGGCCTGGTTGCGGGCCTGCTGCTTGTCACGCCAGTACAAGGCAAACGTCACCAGGCTCGCCAGCGGATAAGCCACCGCCGGCAACCAGGCCCCGTTCAGCGCCATCTGCAACGCCCCGCCCAGCGGCAGCAAACACAGGCCGACAAACACCAGAAGCTTGCCGCGCAGGTGCTGGACACCGCCATTGCCGCGTTCGGCACGTCGCGGGGGAGTTTGCACACGGCTCATCGCATCAGCCTTGTGCGGTCGCCCAGTCGACCCAACCGAACTGCCAGGTCGCCAGGATAATCAGGCCGAAGACAATGCGGTACCAGGCAAACATCGCGTAACTGTGGCTGGCAATGAACTTGAGCAGCCCGCGCACGGCGATCATGGCGAAGATGAACGACACCACGAAACCTATGGCAAACACCGGAAAGTCCCCCGGCTGGAACAAGTCACGATACTTGTAGCCCGAATACACCGCCGCACCGACCATGGTCGGCATCGCCAGGAAGAACGAGAACTCGGTAGCCGCCTTGCGCGACAGGCCAAACAGCAGGCCGCCGATAATGGTCGAACCCGAGCGCGAAGTACCCGGCACCATGGCGAGGCACTGGGCGAAGCCGATCTTCAGGGCATCGGTCCAGCGCATGTCATCGACTTGCTCGACAGTGATCACATGTTCCCGGCGCTCGGCCCAGAGCATGATCACCCCGCCAACCACCAGGGCCAGGGCCACGGTGATGGGGTTGAACAGGTAATGATGAATCACGTCGGCAAACAACACCCCCAGCACCACCGCCGGCAGGAACGCGATCAGCAGGTTGGCGGTAAAGCGCTGCGCCTCTCGCTGCCTGGGCAACCCCAGTACCACGTCGAAGATCTTGCGGCGAAATTCCCAGACCACCGCCAGGATGGCGCCGAGCTGAATGATGATGTTGAAGGCCATGGCCCGCTCACCACCGAAGTTGATCAGGTCTGCAACAACGATCTGGTGACCGGTGCTGGAAATCGGCAAGAATTCGGTCAAGCCTTCGACAATACCCAGTATGACGGCCTGCAGGCCAGTCCAAAGATCCATTATTCCCCCACGAAGCGATGCCCCCAGGCATGCCCCCGTTATAGTTTCCACAAGCGCATGGCGATTCGAGTGCCCGGCCGTTCTGCAGCGACTGTTGGTCGCAAACTCGGCCGAAAAGTTCAGCCGCCCGCCAGGTTTGCCCTGAGGGGCCGAAATCCTACCAGACCTCTGGCGCAAACGCTGCTGGCAGGCCTATACAGGCAGCGGCTCATCGAGTCGGCAAACGCCGCGGCAACGGTTACAATCCCCGCCCTCCCCAACAGCAGCCAAGGATCGCCGATGTCCGGCCTCGAACTGTTCGCCGCCGTGCTCGGCGTTATCGCCGTGTGGCTCACCACCAAGCAGAATCCCTGGTGCTGGCCGATCGGCCTGGTGATGGTGCTGCTCTACAGTTGGGTGTTCTTTGAAGTACGACTGTACTCGGACATGCTCCTGCAATTGGTGTACGCCGTGCTGCAGCTCTATGGCTGGTGGCAGTGGACGCGCCCGGACAGCAAGCGCCAGGCACGCCAGGTCACTTACCTTGACGCTCAACCGATGATCTTCGGCCTGGGCCTCGGCTTGCTCGGCAGCCTCGCCCTGGGCGCCGCGATGGCCACCTGGACCGATGCCGCCCAGCCCTGGCTGGATGCTGCCCTGACCGGCTTCAGCCTCGTGGCGCAGTGGTGGATGGCACAGAAGCGCGTGCAGTGCTGGCTGCTGTGGATCGTGCTGGATGTGATTTTCGTCGGCCTGTTCTTGTACAAGGGGCTGTACCTGACCGCCGCGCTCTATGCCTTGTTCACCCTGATCGCGGTGCAGGGCTGGCGGCAATGGCGGCGTGATCCTGCATTGGTGAGCGCATGAAGGTCCTGGTCCTCACCGGCCCCGAATCCAGCGGCAAAAGCTGGCTCAGTGGCGAGATCCAGACCCGTTTCGGTGGTGAACAGGTGGGCGAGTATGTGCGCTACTTCATCGACGAACACCGTCGCGACACCTGCTATGCCGATATACCGTCAATCGCGCGCGGCCAACTGGCCTGGGAAGATGCCGCCCGAGCCCGCAGACCTTCACTGTTGATCCTCGACACCCATCTGTTGAGCAATATGCTCTGGAGTCGCACGCTGTTTGGCGATTGCCCGGCATGGCTGGAGGACGCGTTGCTGGCGCGCCATTACGACCTGCACCTGTTGCTGTGCCCCGAGTCTGTCGCCTGGCACGACGATGGGCAACGTTGCCAGCCGCAACTGACCGAGCGCCAGGCGTTCTTCCAGGCGACCCATGATTGGCTGGCAGTGCACCGGCAGCCCTTTGAAGTGGTGCAAGGCAGTTGGGAGCAGCGTAAGCGTGCAGCCTTCGAAGCGGTGAGCCGGTTGCTCCAGGCCTGATCACCCTTTGCCCTGCGACAAAATGTCCACTTCTGAAACACTGTCCACCACTCAAACCTGCTACTTAGAGCGGCCAGCGCCTCTACGCGGGAAAGTGTTAACACGCTGAAACAGTCGTCCTTGGAGCCCCTTGGGGCGCCCTGGCGGCCGCAGGATCGCCGCGTGCCCAGGTCCTGTGTCTCAACAGCGTTACAACTTTTTTTGACTCCTTCGACAAATAAACCCAATGCGTTGATTCTCAACACTAAATCAAAACCGGCACACCTTCTGCTCTCTTACTTGCAACGCTGAACAGGACCAGCACCTCGAAAGAAGGAATTGCCATCGTGGGAAGAATAGATAAAGGCATTTACCGCCTCCTGTTGCTCGGATGCGCATTGGGATCAAGCATCAGCTTTACGGTCCAGGCTGAAAACGGGATCGTCGTAATTACCCGGGATGTGCAGCCGCGCAATGCCATGCGTCCACCCCTGGCCCCAGACCCCTACCCGGTGACCGTCAACACCAACCCGTCCGCACAAATCCTCAGGCAGACAAACGAGTTGAGCGATGGTGACTTCGCCTCGGTCAGTAGCGGCGCCGGCATCAACGCCCTGATCACTCAGCAGACCAACAACCTGGGCACCAGCATCACCAACCAGACCCAGTTGCCAAACCTCGCCGGCGGGCGTTCTGGAAACAGCGGCAACGGCATCTCCAACATGGTCAACTCCAGTGTGCAGAGAGGCCTGGCGCCCCTGCAGATACTGACCGGAGGCAAGTGAGATGAAGCATACGCTGCTGATTCTGGCCTCGTTGTGCAGTGCATCGGCCTTCGCCCAACCTCCTGTGACCAACACTGCCGACATCGACAATTCCGGCAAGCAGTACCAGGGTAACCTCACGGTCAACCAGGCCGCCGGTGACTTGCAGCAGCAGGCCAACGCCCGGGCCTTCGCCACCGGCCACAACGCCAGCGCGACCACCGAAATCCGCCAGCGCATGCGCTCCCAGGTCGATCCAGCAATGGATGCCCGGGCCAGTATCCGCGGCGACTCCTTCAGCAACGGCAGTGGCGCCGTAGGCGTCAACCAGAGCGCAGGCGCCAGCAACCAGCAAGCCAACGCCCTGCGAATCACCATCAGCACTCAACCGCAAAACATCGACGACAGCGTCCTCATGCAACAGAACGTGGCGCTGCTCAACAACTCCGATCCAACTGACTCAGCACCCGGCTATCGCCAGGTCACTACCAGTGACCAGGCCTTCACCGGTAGCCGTGGAGTGATTCAGTTGAATCAGAGCGCCGGGGTGGGAAACCGAATGGCCAACACCCTGAACGTCCGGGTCGCGGATTGACCCAAGGTAAGCAACAACACTTAACCTAAAATAAAGTACGGAGAATCACCATGAAACCTTCGATGGCACTCAAGCCTCTGGTTTTCGCAATTGCTGCGGTCATGGCTGTTGCTGTACAAGCTGGGCAAAACGATCGTCGTGGCAATGACCACCATCACAACAATGGTCACCACCATGGCGGCGGTCAACAAACTCCTCCTCCAAAACAAATGAATGTCACCGCCAATGCCGGTGCCTACGATGAGCAAAACAGCGAAGACAACCGCATCACCAACGAAGGCACCATCAACGGCGCCGCAATGACCGACTCGGCCACTGGCACCAGCGGCAACGTCGGCGTCAACGTGGCTGCCGGTGCCGGCAACCAGCAGGACAACGCCGCCGCCATCGCCAACGCCGGTTCCTCCGTCGCGGAAATCGACAACACCTTCGTGTTCGGCACTGCCAACGCAACCGCCAGCGTTTCGCAGTACAGCGACAACAACAAGGTCAACAACTACGGCAGCACCAACTCTGCGCTGATGAGCGGTTCGGGCAGCGGCGGCAGCGGCAACATGGGGATCAACGTTGCCGGTGGCGACCTCAACCAGCAGAAAAACACCATGGCCATTGCCAACAGCAATGCACCACTGGGTAACGCAAACGCTACCGCCTCTGCCGAACAGAACGGCCCTGGCCTTGTCGTGAACAACAACGCCGATCGTACCTATCGCGTGGATACCATCACCCTTACCAAATCGGCGAGCGGCAGCACGTTCTACGGTAAGGCTTCCAACGCGAATGGCAGCAACAGCTCTTCCTCGAACTTTGAGGTCGCAGGTTCCAAGGGCTGGAGCGCAAGCGGCTCCAAAGGCTTTGAAGCCAGTGGCTCCAACAGCCATGAAGCCGAGGGAGCAGCCAGTGCTTCTCTGGAAGCTTCGCTGGAACTGTCTGCAGACGCGTCCAAGACTGTGTCCTGGGATTATGGCCGTCACAACAATGGCGAGCGCACCAACTCTGTAGAAGGCTCGCTCAACGCCGAAGTCAACGCGTCGGTGGAAACCGAGTGGAGCAAGTCGCACAGCTCATCTTTCGAGAAGGCCTACGACTCGTCCTTCGAGAAAGAGTTCGAATCTTCGTTCGAAAAATCGGGCAGCAAGTCGTCCGAGTCTGAGTACGATCATTCGAAGAGCTACGCTGAAAGCAGCGCCTATGACCTGAGCAACACTATCTCGTTCCAGGTGCTGACCCCAACCGGTTGGGCAAACCCTGTCACCAACACCGCAGTCCTCAGTGGCTCGGTCAACGGCGGCAGCGGCAACCTGGGCGTCAACGTGGCAGCCGGTGTGGGCAACCAGCAAAGCAACTCGCTGGCCATCTCCAACACCTCGATGTAATCGCTGTGGCTTGGAGGCCCCCTTCGGGGGGCCTTTTTCACGAGAACCAGGGAGGCGTCCGATCATGCGCATTATCGCTTTGGCGTTCTTGCTATGCCTGACCACACAGAGCGAGGCGGCTCAAATGCCACTGACCGTTCTGTTGCCGGGTGGCGCGGTGGTCTACAAACCGATCCAGAGCGTGCGCGAACGTAAATTTGCAGACCTGGTACAACAGAAAACCGACTTCAGCTGTGGGGCAGCATCGCTGGCGACCATCCTGCGCCAGGCCTACTGGCTGGACGTGGACGAAGCACAGATCATCGAAGGCATGCTGGCACACGCCGACCAAGACCTGGTGCGCGTGCAGGGATTCTCCATGCTCGATATGAAGAAATACGTAGAAAGCCTGGGCATGCGGGCCCGCGGCTACCGGGTACAACCCGATACCTTGCACAGTATCCGCATCCCCACCGTGGTACTGCTGGACATCCGTGGCTACAAGCACTTCGTGGTCATGCAGAAAGTCGACAAGGACTGGGTGTACATAGGCGACCCGGTACTGGGCCACAAACGCTATAAAATCGAAGATTTTGTCAAAGGCTGGAACGGCATCATCTTTGCCGTCATCGGCAAGGGCTACGACAAGACCAATGCCTTGCTCGACCCGCCTCTACCGTTGACTGCCAAGACCCGTGTCAACGCCTTTACCCCGGTGCAAGACGCAGAGTTGATGGATTTCGGATTCATCCAAAGCGACTTCTTCTAATGACAAGGAGCATGAGGCTCCGGGAGTTTCCAATGAGAACTTCAATCTGGGTAGCCGTGCTTTGCATGGCTGCCAGCCTGCCAACCCAGGCTCAGGTACTCAAGCCCATCGAATTGAAAGATCAGGAACTGGCGAACCTGCGGGGCCGCTACGTGATGCCCGGACGCATCATCAGCTTCGGCGTGGTCATGACCAGCACCTGGCAGAACGTTCAGGGTGACTTGATCGGCGCAAAGGCTTCGCTACAAGTCCAGCAATCGACCCTCAAGCCCCAGTTCTACGTATCGACCTTCAATGAACCCGCCAATGGCTCATCGCAATCGCAAAGCGCCAGCGCCAGTACAGCCCCCTCGCCCGGCACCGGCAGTGTGACCGGCGGCGCCGGCCTGACCACCACCGAAGGGGTCACCCAGGTCGTGCGGGCCGCTGGCGACTACAACACCGCGTACAACAACGTCGATATCAACGTCACCAAGGCCAATGAGGCGCCAGTCACCCAGACCCAGGGCAACCCATTGGCCACCGGCACACCGGCGGTCCTTTCCAATGAAGCGGGCTCGATGAGCGTCTCTTCCTCCGGCACGGGTGTGCAAATGAACATCGTTGCCAACAACAACCAGGGCAGTACCGTGCAACGCCTGGCCCAGGGCGGTCTGCTGCAGAACACCACGCTGATGGGCGCTGGCAACCGTGTGACCAACCTCACTTCCCTCAATGTCGTGCTGCGCGAGAACGTGCCGACGGCCGGGGCGCTCAATGGCAGCCTGGACCAGCTCAAAGGACTTCGCACACCTGGATTCTGATCTACGCTCTGTCTCATCAAATGTAGTCAGAAGGGACGGCTAACCCATGCACCGATCTTTAACGCTCAGAGCTATCGTCTGTTTGACTAGCCTGACGCCGGCCACATTGCTATACGCAGCGACCGACCCTCAGGTTGAAGCACTAAAACAAGAACTCAGGGAGCTGAAACAGCGTTACGAAGCACAACAGAACGCGCTGATGGTACTTGAACAGCGCGTTCGCCAGGTTGAAGAAACACCTGTCACACCGCAGCCCAAACGCCTTACCAAGTCGCCCGCCGAGCCCACCCGCGGCGGCCAGACGGTGGCCGCGGGCGCGCCCGGGACCACTGGCAGCTCGTACGGCCAGTCGCTCAAGGAGGATTCGGAGCCCGCACAAAGCGTGTCCAACCTCTATGACGAGGCCAGCGGCTTCTTCGGTGGCGGCAAGTTCAGCGTCGAAACCGGCCTGACCTACACCCACTACGACACCCGGGCCCTGGTCCTCAACGGTTTCCTGGCCCTGGACTCGATTTTCCTCGGCAACATCAACCTGGACCGTATCAAGGCCGATAACTGGACCCTGGACCTGACCGCCCGCTACAACATGGACCAGCGTTGGCAGTTCGACATCAACATCCCGGTAATCTACCGCGAATCCACCTATTCCTCGGGGGGTGCGGGCGGTGCCGGGCCGGTATCTTCCGATGCCACCGTCAAGCGCGACCCCACCATTGGCGACGTCAACGTCGGCGTGGCCTACAAGTTCCTCGACGAGTCGGAGAACCTGCCCGACGCGGTGGTCACCCTGCGGGTCAAGGCCCCCACCGGGGATGATCCCTATGGCATCAAGCTGGTCAACGACCCCACCAACGACAACCTGTCGGTCCCTGAAGACCTCCCGACCGGCAACGGTGTCTGGGCGATCACCCCAGGTATCTCGCTGGTCAAGACCTTTGACCCTGCCGTACTCTTCGGCAGCCTGTCCTACACCTACAACATGGAGGACTCCTTCAGCGACATCAGCCCTACCATCAACACCAAAGTCCCGGGCGACGTGAAACTCGGTGACTCCTGGCAGATTGGCGCCGGTATCGCGTTTGCCTTGAACGAGAAGATGAGTATGTCGTTCTCGTTCACCGACCAGTTCTCCAGCAAGAGCAAGATCAAGCCCGATGGCGGCGACTGGCAGTCGGTCCCGAGCAGCGACTACAACGCGGCCAACTTCAACATCGGCATGACCCTTGCCGCCACCGACAACCTGACCATCGTGCCGAACCTTTCCATTGGCTTGACCGACGACTCGCCGGACTTTTCCTTCAGCTTGAAATTCCCATACTACTTCTGAGCCTTGCGCCCACGAAAAAGCCCGCTTCGGCGGGCTTTTTCATTTCGCGGAGACTGATGCGACCCGGTAGGAGCGGGCCTGCCCCGCGATCAACGAATCTGATGCTTGTGCAACAGCCTGTAGAAAGTCGGCCGTGAAATCCCCAGCACCTTGGCGGCAATGCTCAGGTTGTCACTGTGCCGGTTGAGCACATCGCACAACGCCTGGCGTTCGGCCCGATGCTTGTAGTCTTCCAGGGTTCCCATGCTGGCTACGAAAGCATGCTCGGTGGCCAACCCCAGGTCCTGAGCCTCGATCTGCCGCCCCTCGGCCAGGACCAGGCCACGCCTGACCCGGTTGGCCAATTCGCGCACATTGCCGGGCCAATCGTGCTTGCCCATTGCCACCAGGGCGTCCTCGCTGAAACTGCGCGGGCGCCGCCCGGTTTCCAGGCTGTAGAAACGGGAAAAATGACTGGCCAGCATCGACAGGTCGCCATGCCGGTCACGCAGGGGGGCGGTGACTACCTGCAGCACATTGAGCCGGTAGTACAAGTCTTCGCGAAAACGCCCGCTCTCGATGGCCTTTTCGAGGTCGACGTGGGTGGCGGCCAGTACCCGCACATCCACGTCGATCGGCTGGCTGCCGCCAACACGTTCGATGTGTTTTTCCTGCAGAAAACGCAGCAGGTTGGCTTGCAATTCCAGGGGCAGGTCGCCGATTTCATCGAGAAACAGGGTTCCGCCATTGGCGGCTTCGATTCGCCCGATCTTGCGTTGGTGAGCACCGGTGAACGCGCCTTTTTCATGGCCGAACAGTTCCGACTGGATCAGGTGCTCCGGAATGGCGCCGCAGTTGATCGGCACGAAGGGCTTGTCGCGACGCTGGGATTGGCGATGCAGGGTGCGCGCCACCAGCTCCTTGCCGGTACCGCTCTCCCCGCGAATCAGCACCGGTGATTCGGTGGGCGCCAGTTTGCTGAGCAACTTGCGCAGTTCGCGGATCGGCCGGCTGTCGCCCAGCAGTTCGTGCTCGGCGCCATCGACATGAACGTTGCCTTTGCCGCGCAGGCGCGCCATGCCGAAGGCCCGGCCAATGGTGACCTGAACCCTGGAGACATCGAAGGGCAAGGTGTGGAAGTCGAAAAACCATTCGCAAACAAAGTCGCCGACGTTCTGCGTGCGCAGCTCATCGGGACTCAGTACGGCAATCCATTCGGTGTTGCTGCGGCTGATGAGGTCTTTCACGGCATCGGGGTGCTGCAGGTGCGAGGCCTGCAAACGCAACAAGCCGACATCGCAGGGATACTCCTGGGCCGCGGACAATGTACAGCTGTACACGTCCCAGCCGACATTACGCAGCCCTGGTAATAAACGGTGACAATCATCGCAAGGGTCGACGATCAGCAAGCGGCGGTTGGACGAAGGTTCAAGCATGACCTTTCCTTGGCGCCAAAAGTTGGAATTTTAATAGAAACAGCACGTTGGCAGGCCCGTTTGTAACAGTAGCAACGATGTGTCAGACGCCCACTACCGTCTGTCTGCAAAGCCGGCACGATAAATGGCCGCCGGGAATTTTCCTCAACTTTCAACGTCACAGCCGGCGCCGGTTAGAATTTTTTTGCCGAAAACAAAAAAATTATAAACCTGCATGTGACTCCACCCGGTACTGCGTGCATCAGTACAAGTAACTCACCGCCGCACAGCGCGCGGTACTTTTATTTTTTGTTTGGGCCCACAGAGAGACCGAACCCATGAATGCCCCGCTCCGTGTCAACGAAGCACTGCTGATTGCCGACCACGCCTTCGAGCCCTTCCAGTGTGTAGCCTGGGATTCGCCAAACGGTACTGGCGAACTTAGCCTGGCAGTGATCGACCGGACCAGTACCCGTATCGGCAGCAAACAGGTGCCAAGCAGCACCTATACCGACCCTGCGCAATTGGCGCACCTGATCGAAGAAGTGCGCGCCGAATTGAGCGAAAAAGGCTACGACCTGCAACCCTGGTCTATGCCTAAGTAACTTCTGCCTGACACTCACGGGCAACTTTCTAGTTGCCCGATCCTTATAGTGCGACACTTGGCCGCACGGTCTTCACGTACTGTTCTGTACGCCTCTTATTTATTCAATCACTTTAAAACTGTCTATTGCCTGGTAGTCGGCGTTCAACTGCTGCGCCAATAAGCGCGCACGCCCAAGGCGCACGGCAGCGCGTTCCATATCGACCAGCAAACTTGGGCACGGCAGTGGCGCCACTGGCTCCCAGGCCTTGAGCCGGCCGTCGGTCAGCACCAGACAGCGCTGTTGCTCACCGGGAAACTGGCGTTGGCGGGCCAGCAGCCAATGGCGCGCCTGCTCCAGGGCTGCCAGCAGGGGCGTCCCGCCACCGGCGCCCAGGTTGTCGAGCCACGGCTGCAATGCCGCGCTGGCCTTGAGGCCATGGCGCTGCCAGCTCGGCGCGTTGCCACTGGCGGTGAGCAAGGTCAAGCGCGCCCGCTGCCGGTATGCCTGGTCGAAAAACCCGGCCAGCAGGCCCTTGGCCTGACTCAAGGCCTGGTGACGGCGGGTCGAGGCCGAGGCGTCGACGATCACCAGCCACAGCTCTTGGGCGCTGGCCCGGCGCTGCTGCCAGCACAGGTCGAGGCGTTGCCGCGGTCGTCCCTTGAGCAAGGTGGCGGGCCAGGCGACCCTGCCCTGGGCGGCGTCGCGGGCGCGCCCCCTGGAACCTTGCTTGATGCTACCCGGGCGGGGTCTTGCATCCGCCGAGTGCGGGCGACGGATGCTCAGGGCTTTTTTGCCCAGTTCGGCACCTCGCGCCGCGCGCCGGTGGGGGCTGCATGTGGCGGCATCTCTCCCCAGGCGCCCTGCCCTTGTTGACCGGTGGCCGACTGGCCGCCCTGGGGCTCGGGGGCAGTTGCTTGCTGCGCAGTGCTTTGACGACGACGGTGACGCAGGGCGAACTCGGCCACGGCATCGATATCCTGCGCCTCGATGTGCAAGGCATCGCGCCAGGCGGCGTGGGCCCTGGCCGCCCGCAACCAGACCAGGTCGGCCCGCAAGCCGTCGACGCCAGCGCCGAAACAGCGTTCGGTTATCTGTGCCAGGGCCTGGTCATCGAGCGGAATCTGCGCCAGGCGTTCGCGCGCCCGCTGGCACCGCTCGCGCAACTGCGCCTGGGCCGACGCCCAGTGGGTACAGAAGGCGTCGGGGTCGGCATCGAAATCCAGGCGCCGACGAATGATCTGGCTCCGTGCTTCAGGTGCCGGTTGCCCGTCCAGGGCCACGTTGAGGCCAAATCGATCGAGTAATTGCGGGCGCAACTCGCCCTCTTCCGGGTTCATGGTGCCGATCAGCACAAAGCGGGCGCTGTGGCGGTGGGAAATACCGTCGCGCTCGACCCGATTGGTCCCGCTGGCCGCCACATCCAGCAGCAGGTCCACCAGGTGGTCGGCCAACAGGTTGACCTCATCCACATAGAGCACACCGCCGTCGGCCTTGGCCAGCACGCCCGGCGAGAACTGCGCCTTGCCCTGCCCCAATGCCGCGTCCAGGTCCAGCGTGCCGACCAGGCGCTCTTCACTGGCACCCAGCGGCAGGGTCACGAACGGACCATCGCCCAACAGGTCGGCCAGGCCACGGGCCAGGGTGCTCTTGGCCATGCCGCGCGGGCCTTCGATCAGCACGCCGCCGATCTTCGGGTCGATGGCGGTCAGGCACAGGGCCAGTTTCAGCTCATCGGCGCCGACCACGGCAGACAACGGGAAATGTGCAGGTTCAGTCATCTCAAGTCTCTTCTTCGCCATCGAGCAGTTGCTCTTCCAGGGCCTCGCGATAAGCCCCCGGTGCCTGCCACAAACCACGCTGCTGCGCTTCGAGCAGGCGTTCGGTGATATCGCGCAGGGCCTCGGGATTGTGCTGGCGGATAAAGTCGCGGGTCGGCGCGTCGAGCACGTAGGCGTCGGCCAGCGACTGGTAATGGTGATCGTCGATCAGGTGCGTGGTGGCATCGAAGGCGAACAGGTTGTCGACTGTCGCTGCGAGTTCGAATGCCCCTTTATAGCCGTGGCGCTTGACCCCGTCGATCCACTTGGGGTTCAGCGCGCGGGCGCGGATCACCCGGTTTAGTTCTTCCTTGAGGGTACGGATGCGCGGCCGGTCCGGCTGGCTGTGATCGCCGTGGTAACTGGCCGCCGGCGCGCCACCGAGGCTTTCCACGGCAGCCAGCATGCCGCCCTGGAACTGGTAGTAATCGTTGGAGTCGAGCAAGTCATGCTCGTGGTTGTCCTGGTTCTGGATCACCGCCTGCACCTGGCCCAGGCGCCGGGCAAAGTCGGCCCGCGCCGGCGTGCCGTCGTCCGCAGCGCCATAGGCGTAGCCGCCGTGGTTGAGGTAGACCTCGGCGAGGTCCTCGCGGCTGTGCCACAGGCGCCCGTCAATCGCATTCTGCACCCCGGCACCATAGGCTCCGGGCTTGGCGCCGAATATGCGCCAAGCCGCCTGGCGTGCAGCCTGCTCGGCCTCGACACCCTGGGCCAGCAACTCGGCACGCTCGCTGCGCACCCTGGCGGCCAGCGGGTTGAGATCATCGGGCTCATCCAGTGCCGCGACCGCCCGGACGGCGGCATCGAACAGGTTGATCAGGTTGCCGAAGGCATCGCGGAAGAACCCGGACACCCGCAGTGTCACGTCCACCCGAGGCCGGTCGAGCACACTCAACGGCAGAATCTCGAAGTCATCGACCCGTTGACTGCCACTCGCCCACACCGGGCGCACGCCGAGCAAGGCCATGGCCTGGGCGATATCATCGCCGCCGGTGCGCATGGTCGCCGTGCCCCATACCGACAGGCCCAGTTGGCGCAAGTGATCGCCATGGTCCTGCAGGTGGCGCTCGAGGATCAGGTTGGCCGAGGCAAAACCGATGCGCCAGGCAGTAGTGGTCGGCAGGTTGCGTACATCCACGGTGTAGAAGTTGCGCCCGGTGGGCAGCACATCCAGGCGGCCACGACTAGGCGCGCCGCTCGGGCCTGCCGGTACAAAACGACCCTGCAGGGCGGCGAGCAGGCCGTGCAGTTCAGCCGGGCCACAAGCATCGAGCTGGGGCGCGACAACCTCGACCAACGCCCGCAACACAGCCTGCACCTCAAGCCATTGCTCGCCCTCGGGAACCTGCGCAGTGCTCGCCAGGCTGTCGGCGATCAACCGGCCCGCCAAGGCTTCAAGGCGCTCGCGCGTGTCCCCGGCCGTTCGCCACAACCCGGCATCGACCTGCTGCAGCAGCGCCGGGCGCGGCCCGCTCCAGGGTTGGCCCAGGTCGCAATCGAGGGGGTCGAACCCCAGCGCCAGCGCCTTGGCCAGTGCGCGCAGCAGACTGGCGTTGGCCCCGCGCCCATCACCTCGGGCAACCCGTAGCAAGGCCAGCAAGGTATCGGTGCGCAGGCGCCCGGCGGGCGACTCGCCAAACACATGCAAGCCATCGCGGATCTGCGACTCCTTCAAGTCGCACAGGTAAGTGTCTAGCCGAGGCAGCCACACGGCAGCGTCGTCCAGCTCGCCTTCAAGCTGCAGCTCGCGGTCGATATGGTTGTCGCGCACCAGCTCGAGGATATCGCGCTGCAGTTCACGGGCGCGACGCGGGTCAAGCAGCTGCGCTTCGTAGTACTCGTCGGCCAGCGCCTCCAGGTGACGAAGCGGGCCGTAGGTTTCGGCGCGGGTCAAGGGCGGCATCAGGTGATCGATGATCACTGCCTGGGTACGCCGCTTGGCCTGGGCGCCCTCGCCCGGGTCGTTGACGATGAAGGGATAGATGTTCGGCAGCGGCCCGAGCAAGGCGTCCGGCCAGCAACTGCCGGACAGGCCCACGCCCTTGCCCGGCAGCCACTCGAGGTTGCCGTGCTTGCCGACATGGATGAGCGCATCGGCGCCATAGCCGTGGCGCAGCCAGAAGTAGAACGCAAGGTAGCCGTGCGGCGGTACCAGGTCGGGGTCGTGGTACACCGCGCTCTGGTCCAGCTGGTAGCCCCTGGCCGGCTGGATGCCGACAAAGGTCAGGCCAAAGCGCAAACCGGCGACCATCATCCGGCCATTGCGGCACATAGGGTCCTGCTGTGGCTCGCCCCAACGTTCGCGCACCGCGTCCTGGTTGGCCTGGGGCAAGGTGGCAAAGGCGGCCAGATAGTCGTCCATCGCCATGCTTTGCAGGCAGGGGCGCTGGTCGAGACTGTCCAGGTCATTGCTGACGCCGCCCAGCAGCGCCTGAATCAGCGCCGTACCACTGTCGGGCAGTTGGCCAAGCGGATAACCCTGCTCCTTGAGGGCACGCAGGATATTCAACGCCGCTGCCGGCGTATCCAGGCCCACGCCATTGCCGATGCGCCCGTCCCGGGTCGGGTAATTGGCCAGGATCAGGGCCACGCGCTTGTCCGGGTTGGGCAACTGCGCCAATACACACCAGCGCCGCGCCAACTCCGCGACAAAGTCCATGCGCTCGGCATGAGGGCGGTAGCAGACCACATCCGACTGGCTGCGTTCGCTGCGCCAGGCCAGGTCCTTGAAGCTGATTGGCCGGGTAATGATGCGCCCGTCCAGTTCCGGCAACACAATGTGCATGGCCAGGTCCCGCGCCCCCAGGCCCTGCTCGCTGGCCTCCCAGCCCGGTTCGTTGTCCTGCGCGCAGATGGCCTGCAACACCGGAATGTCACGGCGAAACGGCCGCAAGTGCGGCTGTTCGGGGCTGGACTGGGCAAAGCCTGTGGTGTTGATGATCAAGGCGGCATCGACTTCATCCAGCCAGTCTTCGACCTGGGCCAGGCAGCCGGCTTCCTTGAGGCTGGCCACGGCAATCGGCAAGGGGTTGAGCCCGGCCCGCTGCAAGCGCTCGCAGAAGGTGTCGATAAACGCCGTGTTGGCCGCCTGCAGGTGAGAGCGGTAGAACAGGATCGGCACCACCGGCTGCGTCACCTGCCAGTCGGCATACCAGTCCTGCAATTGCGCGGCGGCCTTGCGGGGGTGATACACGGCAGTGCGCGGCAGTTGCTGCGGCTCGCTCCAGGGGTAGTCACGCTGCAGGCACTGGCTGGCCAGGCAGTTGAACAGGTTCAGGGCATTGGCCTTGCCGCCCTGGCGCAGGTAGTGCCAGAGCCGCTCGGCGTGCTCGGCCGGCACCGTGCTCAGGCTGCTGAGTTCCGGGTCGGGGCGGTCATCGCCCGGCACCAGGATCAGTTGCACGCCACGGGCAGCCAGCTCCAGCAATTGCTCGACCCCGTAGCGCCAGTAGCCGACGCCACCGTGCAGCGACACCAGAATGACCTTGGCGTGACGCAGCACCTCGTCCACATACAGGTCGACCGAAGCATGGTTCTGCACCTGCATGGGGTTGGCCAGGCGCAGGCTGGGGAAATCCTCGGGCAATTGCTGGGCGGTCTCGGCCAGCAATGCCAGGTGCGAGTCACCGCTGCAGAGAATCACAAGCTGCGCCGGGGTCTGCCCCAGGTCGGCAATGCTGTCGTCCGGCACGAAGCCGCCGGGCTGGGTCCGCAGCAGGTGCATGAATCAGGCGCCCAGGGCGGCGCGCAGGCTCGCTTCCAGTCGAACGGCGTCGAGTGCCTGGCCGATCAGCACCAGGCGCGTGGTGCGCGGCTCTTCGCTGCGCCAGGCGCGGTCGAAGTGCTTGTCGAAGCGAGTGCCCACGCCCTGGATCAACAGGCGCATCGGCTTGCCGGGGATCGCCGCAAAACCCTTGACGCGCAGGATGCCGTGCTGCACGACGAGTTGGGTCAGCGCGTCGAGCAGCAGGCTTTCGTCTGCTTCAGGCAGCTCGATGGAGATCGAATCGAAGGCGTCGTGGTCATGATCGTCGTGGTCGTCGCCGTCATGGTGCGAGTCGTGGTGGGTGCGGCGGCCGTCGATATGCGCTTCGGATTCGGCGCCCAGGCCCAGCAGCACCTCAAGGGGCAAGCGGCCGCTGCTCGCTTCGATCACCTTGACCGCAGCCGGCAACTCTTCCTGCACCTCGGCGCGGACCTTGGCCAGGTCGTGCGGGGCGATCAGGTCGGCCTTGTTCAGGACCACCAGGTCGGCGCTCGCCAGTTGGTCGGCGAACAGCTCATGCAGCGGCGATTCGTGGTCCAGGTTCGGGTCGAGCTTGCGCTGGGCATCGACCTGTTCCGGGTAGGCGGCGAACGTGCCGGCGGCCACTGCCGGGCTGTCGACCACGGTGATCACCGCATCGACCGTGCAGGCGTTGCGGATTTCCGGCCACTGGAAGGCTTGCACCAGCGGCTTGGGCAGGGCCAGGCCGCTGGTTTCGATCAGGATGTGATCCAGGTCGCCACGGCGTGCCACCAGCTCGCGCATCACCGGGAAGAACTCTTCCTGCACCGTGCAGCACAGGCAGCCGTTGGCCAGTTCATACACGCGGCCGCTGGCCTCTTCTTCGCTGCAGCCGATGCTGCACTGCTTGAGGATCTCGCCATCGATACCCAGCTCGCCGAACTCGTTGACGATCACGGCAATGCGCCGGCCCTGCGCGTTGTCGAGCATATGACGCAGCAGCGTGGTCTTGCCCGAGCCCAGAAAGCCGGTGACGATGGTGACGGGGAGTTTGGCCAGTGTTTTCATGTCGATGCCCTTGGCAGCAAATGGCGGGCATGCAGGACGAGAACCGCGGGCAGTACTGCCCGGGCGCGTTCGCCACCGGATCACCCCGCCCGGTTTAATGTCGGAAACTGATCGAGGCAGGTCTCCTGGCTCGCATTGCACCGGCTGGTAGCCCGTTGAACGACGCCTTCCCGCAGCGATGCAGTGGCTGTGTCGAACCTTTCAATGCTTACAGTTGCGGGGGCAGCCGCGGCTTGAACCGCGTTCCCGTCTTAGCTTCGGCACGCACCGAAGAACCTCGAAGCGGCTAGGCTACGCAGTGCCCGGTGAGCGGTCAACTGCTGTCACAATTGACGCTTGCGTAGTTGCGTGATTTGCTAGTGCGATTCGTTTGGGTGCCCTTGACAGGGTGAAACGGGAAACCGGTGCGTCATACACGTGTTATTCACGGCGTAGGACAAGTCCGGTGCTGCCCCCGCAACGGTAAGCGAGAAAAGCGTCAGAACCACTGTGCCCGTAGTCTGGCATGGGAAGGTGACGCCTTCGGCGCGGCAATCTGCCCGCCCTCGCCAGCCCGGAGACCGGCCCAGGCTCGATTTGACAAACCCGCGGTGGGCGGGCGCTGTTGCAACCCCTGGGCGGAATCCGTGCAGGGGTTTCTTGCGCTTGCCTGTTGCTGACAACACCAAGAGGAAAGCGCCATGCGTACCAGTACCGCCAGTCACTCCGCCGTTACCCCCTCAACCCTGAGCCAGCGCCTGCTGGTTGCTGTCGGTGCCTCGCTGCTGGGCCTGTGCCTGGTCTACTTTGCCGGCTTCTCGCATATTGAAGCGGTGCACAACGCTGCCCACGATACTCGCCACAGCGCCGCCTTCCCTTGCCACTGAGTACCGACCGATGATCAAGCGTATTGCGAGTACCGCAGGGTTCGCGGGCCTGCTGGCCGCCCTGCTGCTGACCCTGCTGCAAAGTTTCTGGGTCGCGCCGCTGATTCTGCAGGCGGAAACCTATGAAAGCGCCGCACCCGTGGTCGAGGCCCATGAGCATGCGCCGGGTGTTGCCGCCGACCATCACCATGACAGCGAAGCCTGGGCGCCTGAAGATGGCTGGCAGCGGGTGCTGTCGACCACCGGTGGCAACCTGGTGGTGGCCGTTGGATTCGCCCTGATCCTGGCCGCGCTCTATACCTTGCGCGCGCCTAGCAGTGCAGTGACGGGTGCCCTCTGGGGCCTGGGCGGCTTTGCCGTGTTCTGCCTGGCACCGACCCTGGGCCTGCCGCCAGAGCTGCCGGGTACCGCCGCAGCAGACCTGGCCCAGCGCCAGGCCTGGTGGGTGGGCACCGCTGCCGCCACCGCCGTGGGGCTGGGGTTGATCGTGTTCGCCCGCAACTGGCTGCTCAAGGCCCTGGGCGTGGTGCTGCTGGTGGTGCCTCATGTGATCGGCGCGCCGCAACCTGAAGTGCACGAGATGCTCGCTCCCGAGGCCTTGGAAGCCGAGTTCAAGGTCGCCTCCCTGCTGACCAACGCTGCGTTCTGGCTGGCCCTGGGGTTGATCAGCGCCTGGCTGTTCCGCCGCCCGAACCAGGCCTGACATGCAGTTGTTTGTCGGCCTGGGTTGCCGACGGGGTTGCCCTGCCGAGGCGCTGGGCAACTTGCTGGAGCGCACCCTCGAGGCCCACGACCTGCCGCTGGCGGCGGTCGCGGGCCTCGCCAGTATCGACCTCAAGCACGACGAGCCAGGGCTGCATCAGTTGGCCCTGCGCCTGGGTGTGCCCCTGCTGTTTTTCTCGGCCGCGCAACTGGCGGCGTTCGAATTCCGCTTGAGCCACCGCTCGAAAGTGGCCTTTGCCCACAGTGGTTGCTATGGCGTCGCCGAAAGCACCGCCCTGGCCCTGGCCGAACAACTGGCCGGCCCCGCTCACCTGCAGGTCACCCGCACCCTGCACGCCGATGCCACCTTGGCATTGGCCACCGCCATCGGCATTGGCGGATAATCCCCGCTTTATTTCCCAAGGACTGTGCATGACCGTCTACTTTATCGGTGCCGGCCCCGGCGATCCCGAACTGATCACCGTCAAGGGCCAACGCCTGATCCACCGTTGCCCGGTGATCATCTATGCCGGCTCCCTGGTGCCTGCTGCCGTGCTCGAAGGGCACAGCGCCCAGACCGTCATCAACAGCGCCGAGCTGCACCTGGGGCAAATCATAGAGGCGATCAAGGCTGCCCATGAGCTGGGCCAGGATGTGGCCCGGGTGCACAGCGGCGATCCAAGCCTGTATGGCGCCATTGGCGAGCAGATCCGCTACCTGCGCGAGCTGGGCATACCCTTCGAGATCGTCCCCGGCGTCACCGCGGTGGCAGCCAGCGCCGCCCTGCTCGGTTGCGAACTGACCTTGCCGGACATCGCCCAGACCGTGATCCTCACCCGCTTCGGCGATCAGTCACCGATGCCCGAGGGCGAGCAACTGGCAGACCTGGCCCGCCACCGCAGCACGCTGGCGATCCACCTGGGGGTCAAGCACCTGGAACGCATCGTCGAGCAGCTGCGCCCGCATTACGGCGGCGACTGCCCGGTGGCCGTGGTGCATCGCGCCACCTGGCCGGACCAGGACTGGGTGCTCGACACCCTGGACGGGATTGTCGCCCAGGTTCAGGCCAAGGGTTTCCGGCGCACTGCGCTGATCCTGGTGGGCCGGGTATTGGCCAGCGACAGCTTTGCCGAATCGGCGTTGTACCGGGCCAGCCATGCCCACCTGTACCGGCCTTGATACCCGCTACATTGAATCGCGGGGCAATCCCGCTCCTACCCTGAGGTGTTGACCATGCTTGAATTGCGACCCAACTGCGAATGCTGTGGCTGTGACCTGCCGGGCGACAGTCAGGACGCGCTGATCTGCTCGTTCGAGTGCACCTTCTGCCGTGACTGCAGCGAGCGCACCCTCAAGGGCCAGTGCCCCAACTGTGGAGGCGAGCTGGTCAAGCGCCCACCGCGGGCGACGGAGAAACTGGCCAAGTACCCGGCGTCCACCCAACGAATCGTCAAGGCACAAGGCTGTCCCACCCACTGACCGGTAGGAGCGGGCTTGCCCCACGCAGACCGGCACAATGGTTCATGGCGCCTGGTACTGGCTCAGGTACTTGTCCAGTACCGCCTTGTCGCCACTGCCATCATCGGCCACTTGCCACAGGCGCCGTTCGATGCCCTGGGCCAGCAAATGCCCTACCGCCGATTCAATCGCCGAGAGCACGCACAGCTGCGCCGGCTCGTTGGTGGTGTAGCCCACTTCGGCTTCCAGCAGTTTCTTGAACTCGATGAACTTGAACACCCCGGCACTGCGCCCGACCGAGTAGATGGTCTTGCTGGTCATGACGTTGGCCAATACCTGGCCGCTGCGCACGTCCACTGCCCGCAGGTTGACCGAGACCTGGTCGACCCGGTACTCGCGGGAAATGTCGATACCCAGGTAGCGTGCGCCCTCCCCGCCGCTGCGCACGTTGGTGTCGTAGGCGATGATGCCGCCTTCGAGCATCAGGTTGGCAGCCTGCAGCGGCGGCAGTTCGCCCTGGATGTTGACCGGTGTGTCGGGCTTTTTCTGCGAGGCGCGGATGATCTTGCGTTCGGTCAGCAGGTTCTGCAGGCCTTCGCGTTCCAGCACCACGAACCAGCCACTGGCCTGCAGGGCATCCATCAGCATGCTCGCAGCCCCCTGGGTAACGCTGGTGGAGAACGAACTTGCAGGCGTGGGCTTGTACTGCCCGGTCTGGTCGCGAAACCCGTACACCACCGCCATCAACCGACCTTTGGGCCGTGGCATGTTGAGCAGGTCATAGTAGGTGGAGGCCCGCGGCGTCAGGGTCGGGCTTTCGCTGTCCTGTTCGGCGGGCATCGGCTCGCGCAGGCTGCAGCCCTGCAGGGTGGCCAGAATCATCAGTGCGGTCAGAAATCGTTTCATGGTTGTTTCTCCCCGTAATCCCGCCCGTCAAGGGTTCAGGCCGTTCACCAGAACTTCCGAAACTTCACCGGTGGCCCGATCGGTGATTTGAATGGTCAGGGCCCCGGAGTCATCCAGCACGTTGATCAGGAAGGCATCGGTCTGCAGGCTGCCGGTGTTGCCGTTATTGATGTTGGTCAGCAGTTGCGAGAGCAGGCGCGACTCCAGCTGGCTGGTAAAGCGCTCCAGCGACGAGGTGCTGGCCAGCGCCGAGGCACGGTCCTTGATGGCCGGATCGTCATGATCGTTTTGCGCCTGGGCGTTGTTGAGCAGCCAGGTGCCGTTGAGCGGGTTGCCGCCGAATGCCGGGTTGACCGGGGTGTACACCAGTTCGGTGGCACCGGCCTGGCTGCACAGGGCAGTCAGCAGGACCAGGGACGCCAGGCGGCAGGTTTTGTTGTTGTTCATAGCTCGTCCCTCTCAAGATCGGTGGTGTCTTGCAGCAGCATCTGCAGCTTGCGCTGGATGATCTGCGCCTTGACCAGGTCAGCCGCCTCGTACGCGGCGTCCTTCAGCTCGGTGGTGTTGGGTGGCAGAAAGCGTTTGTAGATCACACGTTGTTCGTACTCGACCGTCACCAGGCTGCCCCAGCGCGCGTCCGGTCGCTCGCGTACCACCAGGTTGAAATCCAGGCGGCTGGTGGCACGCAGCCGCTCGGCAAAGCTGTAGTAGAAGTCATGGCCGATGTGCGAGATGGTGTTGTCGACGATAAAGCCCATCATCTCGTCCTCGGCGCCACCGCGGGCGGTGCCAGCAAGCAGCACCAGCGCCAGGGCGCAGGCGGTCAGTCTGCGGTTCATTGCCCGGCTCCTTGCGGCGCGTCGTTGCGCACGCCGCCGTTGTCGGCAAAGGCCTTCTCGGCCACGAACTGCCAGTCGGCGTAGTGGGCCAGGCCTTCGAAGTCCGACCACTGGGCGGCAAAACCGGTCTGCTTGAGCGGCGCCTGTTGCGACCGGCTGTAGACCCCGGTGATGCGCCCGTCGATGGAACGCACCAGGCCCCAGTCGTCGCTGCCGGTGATCGGATCGCTGTAGAGCTGGCGAATGTGCCGCTTGGGGTTCGGGTAGCGCGGGTCTTCGAGCAGCTCCTCGAGGGTCTGCGGGTATTGGGCCAGGCCCGGCGAGCTGCGGTAGTAGCTGCGTAGCGCCTGGGCATACTGGGTGCCGACCCACAGCAGGTCGCGCTCGCGTTCGCGCTGGGCGACGGTCGACCACAAGGTCACGGTGCAACCCAGAGCGATGCCGGTCACGGCGATCAGCAACAGCACGCCCAGGTAGGTGAAGCCCGCCTCGGCAGGGCTACCACTCGGCATAAAGGCTGCCATCACGCGCCCTCCCGGTTGAACCGCTCTTGATATCGGCCACCGAACCCGCCACGCCTTCAGGCGGAGCCACCACTTGCCACAGGTCGCGGCGCTCGGTGATCGGGTCCAGGGGGGCGCTGCGCAGGTAGCGTTGCTCGACCAGTTGCTCCAGCGACTCGGGGTAGCGCCCGGTGTCGCCGTAATAGTGGTCCAGCGCCTCGCGCATGACCGACAGGCTCTGGCGCAGGGTGGCTTCGCGAGAGGTCTCCAGGCTCTGGAAGTAGCGCGGCATGGCGATGGTCATCAAGGTGGCGATGATCGCCATCACCACCAGCAGTTCGATCAGGGTGAAACCTTGGCTACGTTTCATGCTGCTCACCACTGCCCGTAGGCGATGCCGTTGAGGCCCTTGCCCCGCGCCCGGGAGTAAACGTCGAAGACGTCCTCCCCTTCACGCGGATTCTGGGCGGAGCTTTCGTAAGTGCGCAGGCCCCAGCCGCCTTCGTCGTCGCGCCTGGCGGCAACCAGCGGGTCGCGGGGAATGCGGCGCAGGAAGTAGAACTTGGCCCCCTTGGCGCTGCGCACATCCCTCACTCCATCGACCAGCACCTGCAGGTTTGGCGGGTAACCGGTCGAATTGAGCGATTTTTCGATGTAGCCGGCGTCAAAGGCGCGCTTGTACGCGTCGATGGCGTCGCGGATCTGGTACAGGGCGGTCTTGAGCTCCTGCTCCTTGCCCCGGCGTACCAGGGTTTCGGTCAGTGGTGCGGCAATCGAAGCCAGCAACCCGAGCAGGGCCAGGGTCAGCATCACTTCAATCAGGCTGAATCCTGCCATTGACCGTTTCATGGCTCAGTGCCTCACGCCGGTAGGGACAGCAGCGATGGGTTGCTCGGTCTCGACGTCGACATCGATGCTGCGGTTGAGGTTGCGGATCTGCATGCTGGTCTCGGTACCGGTCGGGAACTCCATGTCCGAGGGGCTCTGGTACGGCAGGTTGCGCACGATCCGCGGGGTGATCGACAGCACCAGCTCCGACTGGCTCTTGTCGTTGCGGTTGCTGCCGAACAGCCGGCCAAGGCCGGGAATATCGCCAAGGCCTGGAATCTTGTTGCCGCTGGCGCCTTCGTCGTTGCGCACCAGCCCTGCCAGTACCTGGGTTTCGCCGTCGTGCAGGCGCAGGCTGGTCTGGGCGTTGCGGGTATCGACCTGGACCGGGATGGTGCCCTGGCGGGTCGGCTCGAGCGGTTTGGCGTTGCTGACTTCAAGCGAAATCTTGATGGCCACTTCGTTGTTCAGGTGTACCACCGGGGTCACTTCGAGCTTGAGACCCACATCCAGGTAAGTGACGCTTTCGGTGATCACCGGACCCTGGGTCGAAGGCACCGAGGTGGCGCTGATGATCGGTACCCGCTGGCCAATGTGGATACGCGCCTGCTCGCGGTTGCTGACCCGGATCACCGGGCTTGCCAGGGTATTGATGTCGTTGTCCTGGGCGTTGATCTTGGCCTGGGGCGACGGCGAGAAGGTGATGCGCTCGGAGTTGATGCCGCGCAACTGGTCGATGGTGCTCACCGGGTTGCCGTCGTTGTTGAGGATGCCGAAGGTGTTGGGCCATTGCAGGCCCAGTTCGAGGATCCGCGAACGGGCCACTTCCATCACTTCGACCTCCAGCACAACCTCGGGGTTGGACTGGTCCTGGGACTGCAGCAGTTTCTCGGCCATGCGCACCGCGTCCGGGGTGTCGCGCATGGTCAGGGTGTTGAGGCGCTCATCGACGAACACGTCGCGGGTCTTGAGCATGGTCTTGACCATGTTCAGCGCGGTGTTGGAGTCGATGCTGGTCAGGTAGAAGGTGCGCATGACCAGTTCCTGGTAGTCCTTGGTCTTCTGCGGCGAGTCGGGGTAGATCAGCAAGGTGTTCTCGTTCACCACCTTCTGGTGCAGCTGGTTCTGTTCCAGCAGCAGCGACACGGCGTCCTCGATGCGCACGTCACGCACGAAGATGGTGGCTTTCATGTCGGGGCGCAGGTCTTTGTCGAAGATGAAGTTCAGCCCGGCGACCTGGGACAGCACCTCGAAAATGGTCTTCAGGTTGGCGTCGCGAAACTCCAGGGTCACTGGTTTTTCCAGCTTGGTCTGCAGTTGCGGGTTGGGCTGGGCGGTGCGGCTCTGCACCAGCTCGATGTCCTTGCGCAGGGCCAGGCCGGCTTCGTTCTGCGGGTCGAGCTGCAGCACTTCGCGCATGTGCCGCTCGGCACCGAACAGGTCGCCGCTGCGCAGTGCCGCCTGGCCCAGGGCAACGCGTTCACCGAGGTTGCGCATCAGCTCGATCTGGCGCACGGCGTCCTGGGCGCGGCGGTTGTTCGGTTCCAGGGTCAGCACCCGGCCATAGCCCATGCGCGCCCCGGCGAAGTCGTGGCGGCTGCGGTCGCTGTCGGCCTTGGCCAGCAGCTCTTCCACCGACTGCTTGCGGCCCTGCATCAAAGCGATGTTCAGCTCGGTGTCGCGGGGGTCTTCCTTGAGGGCTTCTTCGAGCCGCGCGATACCGGCTTCATACTGGCCTTCGTTGATCAACGCCTGGCCATCCTTGCGTGCGGCAGTCGTGCCGCAGCCGGCCAGGGCGACGCACAGTGCAAGCATCAAGAATGGCGCTTTGTTGCACAACCTGGACGAATTCATGGTGCGCTCCCTACAGACAAGGTCTGGGACAGGTGCAGTGGCAGGTAGACCAGGCTCAGCTCCGTGGCGGAGATCTGCTCGATCCGGTAGATGTCGTCGATCACATCGCCGCGACGCACGACGTAGAGTTTTTCGCCGCTTTGCAGGAACACCTGCTCATCGCCGAGGTTGTGCAGGCGGCCCACGAACTGAAATGGCAGCACCGGAGCCGAAGGCGCCGCCACCACGGGTGCTACGGCAACCGGCTTTTCGGTGACCGTGGCCATTTGTGCGGCCGGCTTCCAGCTCTTGCTCGGGAACAGGTCCCGCGGTTTGAGCGTGGTGGGTTTGGCGGCTTTGCCAGCCGCGTCGGCCGCGGCGACCTGGGCCTTGTCGGTGACAGCGACTGCGGCGGTGGTATCACCGGCCTCGTCGTCGAAAAAGTACCCCGGTGCCCAGGCCAGTACGGCCGCAGATCCGAGAAAGGCCAGCCAGGCCAGGCGGCGTTGAGTGTTCATCATGACCTCGACAGGTAAAGGGTCATCCGCAGGCGGCCGGTCAGCTCGCTGTCGCCGATCTTCTTGCGTTGCAGATCGACATCTTCGAGCACCAGCGCCGGCAATTGACCGAGCAAGGCATGGACAAATCGGCGGATCTGCGGATAGCTACCGCGCACCGGCAGGAGAATCTGGTAACGCGCCAGCTGGGTCTTGGGGTCAACGCCCAAGGCGTACTCGCCGCGCGCCAGGCTGATGCGTTCGGTCTTGGCCAGGCTGTAGATGCGGTCGATGGCCTCGGTGGCTTGGGGTTGGGCCGGTAGCTGCTTGTGAAAGTCCTCCAGTTCGCGCTGAGGCACCTGGGGCAGTTTCAGGGTGCCACTCTTGAGCTGGTGCAACTGGGCCTGTGCATCCAGGTTGCGGGCCTCGAGGTCCTGCACTCGCTGCCACTGCGGCACCACGGCGACGGCGCCGTAGAGCAAGGCAAGTACCACCAGGGCGCCACCGGCCAGGCCAACCACACCGAGCTGCTGCGCACGTTCGTGCAGAATCAGGCTAGGGATGCGCATTGCCGATCTCCCAGGTGGCCGACAGATTGAACTGCACCGGATGCTCGGGCTGCTTGGCCATGATTTCATGGTTGAGCAGCGACACATCGCGCAGCTCGCCACTGGCTTCCAGGCGTTTGTGAAAGGCCAGCATCGCTTCCAGGTCGCGGGCTTCGGCGCTGATGCGGACCTGGCCCTTGCGGGCATCCGGGGTCAGGGTCAGCAAAGCCACATCATCCTGGGGCAGGCCTTCGAGCATGTTGAACAGGCGCTCCCAGGGGCGTTGCAGCTGCTGCGAGACACTGCGCATCTGCGCCAGCTTTTCGGTTTGCTCGCGGCTTTGCGCCGGGGTCAGCGAGCTGACCTGTTCCGGACGCTTGCCCAGTTGCCGCTCGACCTGCTGCAACTGTTGCTCCAACGCGTCGTGCTGCCGATCGAAGCCTTGCTGCACCAGCACCGCGCCCAGTACCAGGCTTGCGCCGCCAACCAGCAGCGCCCAGGCGCCCAGGTGGGTGCGCCGTGGCTGAAAGTCCAGCTCCAGGCGGCGCATCTCAGGCCACCGCCCGGGACATGCTGCACAGCACGTCGCCGCCTTGTTCGGCCAGGGCGCACAACTGTACGCCGCTCAGCGCCGGGGGTTGTTCGAGACGGCCCGGCGCATGCAGGAACACCGGCAGCTCACGTTCGCCGGCGTTGAGTTCGCACTGGCGGGCGATCAGTGCCTTCAGCGCCGCATCGCTGTCACCGCAGCCCTGGGCGCTGACCTGCTGCCAGTTGCCGTTCTGCGCCAGCAGGCACACGCTGCGTTGTGGCTCGGCCAGCACGAACAGGAAGTCGCCCTGCCCCAGTTGCCCGGCAAAGCGGTTGTAGGCGGCCATCAGGTAAGGGCGGACCGAGCGCAGGCGCAGGCCCAGGGCCCGACAGTGATCGTTGAGCCGTTGCAGCAGCGCTTCGGGTACTGCCGTGGCAATCCGCGCAGAACCTGCGGCTTCCGGCGACACCACCAGGCGCCAGCCGTCCAGGCTCTGGCCGTAGTGGGCTTCGAAGCAGGCCCGGGCATAGTGGTGCAGTTCATCCGGGCGGTTGATGGCGGCGCTCCAGGGCACCAGGCAGAAGCGGCAGTACTGCGCCGACAGCAGCAGTTGCAGCTGCGCACCCTTGCAGCGTTGCTCGGCCAACAGACTGTGCAGGGTGTCCAGGGCCTGGCTGGCGGCCTGGCTGCGCTCGGCGATAAAGCCCAGGCTGCCCAGCCACTGTTGGTCCTGGCCTTGCAGCCGGGACAGGCCTACACCTTGTGCGCCAAGCACGGCGACGAATCGATCAGGCGACAAATGTGACACGATTGATCTCCTCCAAGGTGGTCCGCCCATCGCGCACCAGTTCCAGTGCCGAACTGCGCAGCAGGCGTAGCCCGCGTTGGCAGGCCAGGGTGCGGATCTGTGCCAGGGGGCGACGTTCGACGATCATTTGCCGCAGCTCGTCGTCCAGGTGCAGCAGTTCGGCAATCGCAGTACGCCCGCGATAGCCGCTGCCCCGGCACTGGCCGCAGCCGCTGCCATGGACAAAGTGGTAATCGGCCACTTGCCCGGCCTCCAGCCCCGACAGGCTCAGTTCCTCTTCGTCGGGCTGATGGGGGGCGGCGCAGTGCGGGCACACCAGGCGGATCAGGCGCTGGGCCAGGACGGCGTTGAGGGCGGAAACAAAGCTGTAGGGGTCGACCTGCATCTGGCTGAAGCGGCCGATCACATCGAAGACGTTGTTGGCGTGGATGGTGGTGAACACCAGGTGGCCGGTCAGCGCCGATTGCACGGCGATCTGTGCGGTGTCGGGGTCGCGGATCTCGCCGACCATGATCTTGTCGGGGTCGTGACGCAGGATCGAGCGCAGGCCCCGGGCGAAGGTCAGGCCCTTCTTCTCGTTGACCGGAATCTGCAGCACCCCCGGCAACTGGTATTCGACCGGGTCTTCGATGGTGATGATCTTGTCTACGCCGTGGTTGATCTCGCTGATCATCGCGTAGAGGGTGGTGGTCTTGCCGCTACCGGTGGGGCCGGTGACCAGGATCATGCCGTAGGGCTCGTTGGCCAGCCGGCGCAGGCTGCGCAGGGTGTGGTCTTCAAAGCCCAGGGCCTGGAGCTGCACGCCGCTGACGCGGTCGGCGAGGTCCTGCTTGTCGAGCACCCGCAGCACCGCGTCTTCGCCGAAGATGCTTGGCATGATCGACACACGAAAGTCGATCTGCCGGGCGCTGATGCCGATCTTGAAGCGACCGTCCTGGGGCACGCGCTTCTCACCGATGTCCAGCTCGGCCATGACCTTGATCCGCGAGATCACCTGCTCGGCGAACTCGCTGCCGCTGACCTTGCTGATGCTGTTGAGCACGCCGTCGATACGGTACTTGATCACCAGGCCGTTGCCGGTCACACCCAGGTGGATGTCGCTGGCATGCATCTTCAGGGCGTCGTAGAGGGTCGAGTTGACCAGCTTGACCACCCGGCTCTGGTCTTCGCTGATGCTGGCCAGCGACAGGCTTTGCACGGTATCCAGCTCTGCCACCGCCTCGCTGTCGTTATCCAGCGAGTCGACGGCATGAAAGCTTTCTTCGTGGCGGGCCAGGAAACCGGTCAGCTCGGCCGCTTGCACCAGGTACAGCGGTGCGCCCTGCAGGCATTCATCGATCCAGGCAAGACGGGCGGTGTCGAAGGGGTCGGCGAACACGCCCAGCGCCTGGCCGTCGTGTTCGAGGAAAATGAATTCGCGCTTCAGGCACTGGGCCAGGCTGACCCGGTCGAACAACGGCGTGGCGGCGAACAGTGCCTGGCCGTCGAGTACCGGGTAATGCAGGGTGGTGCCGAGGGCTGCGACAAAATCGGCGGGGGCAAGGCCGCTCAAGCGTTGCAGGGTGTCGATCAGGCGTTCGGCACTCTGCTCGGCGGTGGCACGGGCCTGGGCAAGCAACTCGCGACCCAGGGGCGCAGGCAGCGTAGCCTGGGCGGGGACAACGGCGAGCGACAAGGTTTCCATGGCTTGCTCTCCAGCGCGGGGCGCGGCAAGCCATGTTCAGGTTTGCTCGCGCGTTACTCCCCGGTGAGCAGTTGGTCCTCGTCCGGTCCTGGAGGCCTTGCGCCGTTACGGCGGCGGTCTGCCAGCACCCAACTACCATCGAACAACTGCAGGGGGAAACTTTCACTCCTGCTCTGGCGTCGTTCGACGAATCCTGTGTCCGTGTTGCCGGTGCCCTTCTCTTCGCGCTTGATGCCCATCAGGTCGAAGACTGCGCGGGCCAGTTCCGAAAGGGGAAAAGGCTTGAACAGGATATGACTGACGCCCAGCTGGGTGGCACGCTCACGGACCTCGGCGGTCGGATGGGCGGTGATCAGCACGAAATGACAGTCCCTGCGTTGGCGCACAGTCTCCAGTACCTGAAACCCCTCCATGTCGGGCAAGCGATAATCGAGCACTATCACGTCGGGTTGGGTGCGTTCGGCTTCGCCGATGGCCGTTTCCCCGTCGTAGGCAACATGGACGTTCAGGCCTTGCGAATCCAGGTACGCCTGGATATTGCCCGCAAGGGTCTGTTCGTCATCGACTACCAATACTGTGTTAACCAAGGTCGACTCCTCGAAGCACCACAGGCCCGGTTTCCCGGTCTGGCGAAGTGCGACCTTGTACAGGCTTACGCATGCTTCGTGCCAGACATGAGACGGCGCTATTAACTGTGCTATGTCGTTGATTCTTTAAGCGTAGACGCAAATGGCCCATGCGCCCTCCCCCCAATGCCGGGGACCGGCTGGCACTTTGCCCCTACTGATGCCCCCAACATTGGGGGTCAGGTCGATCGTCAGTCAAGTTTCTGCACCTGCCCGGCGTCTCGAAGTCGCTGTAGCAAGGCGTGGCGCGCCTGCGCCTGTTGCTGATCGATGAGGAGAGATTTTGCCAAGGCCAGTCCCTGTTCAGATTCGACAGAGCTGCTGGCGCTTTGGTTCGGTTGCGCTTGAAAAGAATTCTCGTTCGCCAGATAAAAAGCCTTTACTTGTGCAGCATCGGGCTCGGGCACTCGCGTGGCATCCATGAAGACCCGTTGCGCAGCCAGTTCATGGCGGGTGTAGTCGGCAAAGCTCTTGCTGTCGAAGCCGGCATCGGCCAGACGCTGCTCGAAGACCTGGGCGGAACCGAACGCCTGGCGCAGCCGGTCGATCTGCGCGTCCACTTGCGTGTCGCTGACCGTCACGCCCTGGCGCTGGGCTTCCTGCCAGAGCAGCTCCTTGTCGATCAGGTCGTTCAAGGCCTGGTCGCGCAGGCGCTTGTACACACTGGGGTTGCGGATACTGGTCAGCGCCCTGCCACGGTCCTCCAGGTACTCGGCAAAGTAGCGTTCGAGGCGCAACTGGCTGATGGCCACGCCATTGACCAGGGCCGCGGGCGGGCTCTCCTGGGCCTGCAGCGGCAGGGCCAACAGGCACAACAACAGACCGAGCAGTTTCATGGCGAATTCACCTCGACGACAGGCCGATAGGCGGCAACCGGGCGGAACACCGGGCCGGGCATTTCCAGGGTTACTACGTGGGCGCCCGCCAGGCCCTGGCGGCGTCCGGGGCCAAAGCCCAAAGGTGGGGTGAGGCCGGTTTGCACGTCGTGCAGGCTTTCGAGCGCCTGCACGAGCTTCTCCCGGCTGGCATCGCGACCAATGCGTTTGAGCGCATCGCCCAACAGTTGCATGGCGCACCAGGTGCTCACCTGCAACACACCCTGGCGGCCATCCAGGCCCTGGCGCTGGCGCAAGGCGCTCAGCGCCTCGCGGCCGTACGCCGTCCAGTCGCCGGGAACGAAGGGATAGGCCAGGAACACCCGTCGCGACCAGGCATCGGGCACCTGCGGCAGTTGCCCGGCCACCTGGCTCGAGGCAGCGAACAAATACGGTGTATGGCCCGCCTGCTTCAGCACCCCTGTCAGTTGGCTAAAGCTATCGCCCTGGCCGAGAAAGAAAATCGCCTGCCCTTGCCCATCCCATGCCTCGAGCGACTGCGCCTGCACATCGCTCCAGCCACGGTCCTGCAGGGCATGCTCAAGGTTGCGGGCCAGGCTCGCCCTGGCCTCGTCGGCATACACAATCCGTGTACTGGCCCGCTCCAGGGCGAGGTTGGCCTGGGCATAGTCGGCCAGGCTCAACAACTGTTCGCGCAAGCCCGGCAAGGGGTCGAAGATCTGCACACTGTCCGCCAGGGCCGGTGCCGTACCTACCAACGGTACCTTCGCCTGCTCCAGGCGCGTGGCCAGGGTGGACTCCAGTGCCGGCGCCAGCGGGGCGATCATCGCGAACACCTGTTCCTGCACCAGCAATTGGCCCAGGGCTTTCTCGGCGCTATCCCGGTCGGGCCCGGGGTCCAGGCTGACCAGTTCAAGCTGGCGGCCATGAATACCGCCCTGCTGGTTCAGCTGCGCGATGCGGTCGCGGAGCACCGCCGCGACTACCTTGGCCGAATCGGCCAGCGGGCCCTGGGTGGGCAGCAAGGTGCCCAGGCGCAAGGTCTGTTCTTCTACCCCCGGGTCGCGGTCATCGGCCAGGCGCTTGAGGTAGGCGTTGAGGTTGCGCTGGTCGGCCATGCTCAACACGAAGCGTGGCATCGCCGGGTCCAGTCGGTTGCCGCCAGGGTCGCGGCCCTCCTGGATTGCCCGGGCCAGCGTGGCCTCGGTGTAGGCCGGGTAGTAGCGGCCGTTGGCCTGGCGCAACTGCTGCCCCACCGCCAAGCGCTGCCAGCTCAACACCGGCGGGCGCACGCCGCCTTCGGCGCGGCCCAGGCCATCGGCGCCATGGCAACTGGCGCAGGGCACCACACTGGCCGGTACCAGCATGTCCGCCGCTCCGACCCGCGCCGACACCTGGGCATCGCTGCTCGACAGTCCCTCACGGTACAGGCGCTTGCCGGCAAGCTCGTTGGGGGTCAGGTCCAGGGCAGGTGCCTGGACGCTGGCGACCAGCATCAGCACCAAGGCCCCTGCACGCAGCACGGCGTTCATGCTGTTCAACGTCCGGCCAGCGGTTGCGACAGCAGTTGCAGGCGCTGGGCGATCGCCTGGGCGGGCGCGTCGGGGCGGATCTTGCTCCAGCGCTTGTTGGCTACGTCACCGGCAATCAATTGGGTGGAATGTTGTTCGGGGCTTGGGATCAGATGCCCCAGGCGCGCCAACACCAGGTCCATCTGCGCTTTTTCGCCGGTCAGGAACAGCCAATTGGGGCCGTCCACCCCCTGCTTGCGGGCAAACTCCTTGAGCACTTGCGGGGTGTCGTTGGTCGGGTCGCTGCTCAGGGAAATGAAGGTCACCTTGCTGGCCTGCTCCTCACCCATGGCTTCGCGTACCTCGCGCAGTTTGCGGGTGATCAGCGGGCAGGCGTCGTTGCAGTGGGTGAAGATCACATTGAGCATCACCACCTTGTCTTTCAGCACATCGCTGTAGAAGCGCAAGGTTCGGCCGTTCTGGTCTTGCACCAGGCTGTCGGTGAAATACGCCTGGGCGTCGTGGGTGCCGGCGGTGGGTGTTACCGCGCGGGGATCGACCGCAGGAGCGCCGCCCGGCTCGGGTGCGTGGCCCTCATGGGCGAACGCCACGGCGCTGAGTATCCACAGGCAGGCGGCCAGCACTAGCCAATCGCCACCGCGCATGCAGGTTCTACTTCCCGAGGCGGCGCTCATGGCTGCACCTCCTGGGCAATGGCGGTGTGCTTGGCATGCACCCGACGGGCGCTGAGCCGGTCGATTTCGGTGACCAGCAATGCAGGGTCGGTGAAGCCGTAGAAGCGCGTCCACTTGCCGCTGCGACCATCGCCCACCAGGATCAACGGCGGGTGCTCGCCCAGGTTGGCGCTGAAGCTGCCCAGGCCCTTGAGGGTTTCGTTGACCGCGTACGGCGTGCCGGTCAGCCAGCTCCAGCCGGGGCCGGCCTGGAAGGTCTTGGCATAGTCGAGCAGGCGCTTGGAGTCGTCACGCTGGGGGTCGACGCTGATCGATACCAACTGCACCTCGCTGCCCACCCGGCCGCCCAGTTGCTTCTGCACCTTGGCCATGATCGAGGACACCACCGGGCACACCGTGGTGCAGCTGGTGTAGATGAAGCCCATGACCACCAGGCGATCGGCCACCAGGTCCTTTTCAAGACGCACCGGCATGCCGTTCTGGTCCAGCAGTTGTACATCGGCAAAGCGCACCGAAGTTTTTTCCTGGTGGGCGGCAGGCGTGCCGTGGCCGCTGTGGTCGACACCATTGTGGGCCTGGGCCAGGCCACAACTGGCAGCCAGCAGGCACAGGCTGAACAGTCTGCAACGATCGAGCTTTTTCATCGCGAACTCCTTGAACCGGTGTCAGACGCTTGTTGGGCCTGCGCGGGCAGCACCCGCAGGCTGGCGTAGTTTTTCTCGGCAAAGGCGGCGCCCAGCGACGGCGCCTGGACATGCAGGTACCAGGCGCCGCTTTCAGCCAGGTCCAGGGGGGCCTCGTAGACTCCATCACCCACCTCTGTCACCTGGCTGTTGCGAGCTCGCGAGGTAGGTGCGAGGAAGTAGCGCACACTCAGGTCCTTGATGCCGTTACGCGGGGTGCCGTTGCCCTCGACGATGCGAAAACGCGCTGTGAAGGGGTTGCCTTGCACCACCACGGCGGGCTCGAGCATGAACTCTATCTGCGGCGTCTGCCGATGCGCAGCGGTGGGCGAAGCGGACACCTCGGTGCTGAAGCAGTGGATGATCTGCGGCTGGTTGAGCAGGAACGCCACGTCAAAAGTACCCGCGGCCGGCAGCTTGACCGTGGAGCTGTAAACCCCCGGCGCCACCTCACGCAGGCTGCGGTCGATCACCAGCGCAGCCCGGGCGTTGTGGCCCCGGTTGGGGTAGCCGGACATCGGCGCGTTCATGCCTTCGGCATAGAAATAAGTGGTGTTGTCGGCCGGATTGACCACGAACACCGAGTTTTCGTCGCGGGCCACGGTGAGCCCCTGGGCCAGCGGCAGGTCCCCGGCCTGGCGCGGGGGCACGGCCCCGGCGTCGAAGCCCTGGACAATGGGCTGGCGCCCTTCGCCGAGGCTGCTCAGGTTGATCATGCTGACCTTGGACGAAGCCAGGCCGCGGACATAGGCATAAGCCTGGGTAAAGGTCAGTTGGTAGGGTTCGGCGGCCACCGGCAGGCTGTGGATCAGCCTGTCGGTACTGGCGTCGATCACCAGCGCTTGGTTTTCCAGGGTGTTGAGGACGATGCCAAAGCGCCCGTCACGGCTGAAGCGCATCGGACCCAGCCCCTGCTTGCCCTGGATCAGGTGGCGCTGGGTGTGGCTGCGCGCATCGATCACGCTGACGGTCCCGTCACGCCCGTCCGCCACATACACCGCCTGGGACAGCGCCGAGTAGGCCACCGACAAGGGGTGCGAGCCCACCTTGACGGTCTTGACCAGGCGCATGTCGCTGGCGTCGATGACACTCAAGGTGCCGCTGTCGCGGTTGCTGACAAAGGCGTAGCGCGAGTCGGCACTGAAGGCGATTTCGTGGTGGCCGGCGCCGGTGGCGAAGAACTTCATGGCCTTGCGGCTGGGCACGTCGATGACGGTGACGCCGCTCTGGGCCGGATCGCTGGCGTTGTTGCCGACCCACAGCAGGCGCTGGTCCGGCTGCAGCGCGACCCGCAGCGGCTGCTTGCCGGCGGCGATGCTGCCGATGCGCTGGAAGGTCTCGGTGTCGATCAGGGCCACTTCCCCGCGTTCGGGGATCGACACAAACACCAGCTTGTCATCGCCGCTCGGGGTCCAGTCCATCGGCTGGCCGGGCAGCTCGATGCGCGCCAGGGTACTGGTGACACCGCCCACCGACACCGACGGGTCGATCACGGTGAGGCTGGCGTCCTTGTTCAGCACCAGCAGGAAGTAGCTGTTGAGGTCGAGCAATGGCCGGGCACCGATGCTGCTTTTGAGGAACAACGCCACCCGGGCCTTGCAGCTTTGGCTGCGATCCTTGACCGCCTCGCCGGTCAGCGCCGGGTCCAGCCAGGCGCCGGGGGATACCCCCGACAGTGGCTGGCCGCTGTTCTGGTCAGTGATCTTGAAGCGCACGTTGGCAAAAGCCCCTTCGGTCAGCACCCCGCCACTGCCCAGTGGCCGGGCCTCGAACTCGACGGTGACCCCGTCGCGGCTGAGCCGGCGCAAGGCCTGCGGGTCAGCGCTGGCTTCGGCTTCGGCCTTGGCCAGCTCGCTGCGCGGGTCGCACCACAGGCTTTCATAGGCGACCCCCAGGCCCATCAGGGCCAATCCGGTCAGCAGTCCCAGGTACAACGGTCGGTTTTTCTTGATCATGACCTCTCCCCCTTTCCTTGCTACTGCGCTGGTGGTGTAACCGGTGGCGCTTCTTCCGTTACCCGCAGGATGCCCCACAGCCCCGAGGCATTACCGTATGCAGCGTAGTCGCGGTACAGATAGTCGCCCGGCACCGCATTGGCCCCACCGGCACTGGGCACCATGAAGCTGAAGTGCGCGGCCGGCAGCACGCTTTCCTGGGCGCCGATGAACATCGCCTGCGGGTTGTAGCCAAAGCGCACCGACCCGATCCCCGGCAGGTTCAAGGGGTAGCCGCTGACGTCGGACTTCTCGGCCTGGTAGTTGTGCAGCGGCCAGATGTGCCCATCGAGCTGGTAGGTGATACCGCGGCTGCCACCGGTCGGCATCAACACGTGGTTGCGCAACGGCTGGCCCGGCTTGGCCCAGAGCACCGGCGTCTGCGGGTCGCTGCCCACCAGGGCGTTGCTGTAGGCCATGTGCGCGTTGGGGACATCCGCCCAGCCGTAGCCGTCGGCATGGCCGAACGGCGCATCCGGGGCCAGGCCGAAGCGGAACCACAGCGGCTCGGTCTTGTAGTTGATGGCCATGTTGGAGTTGTCTTTCGGGTCGCCCGGTACGCCATTGCCCTCGGTGGCTATACCTTCGACCGGACGGCCGTCGGACCAGCGCATGTTCAGCGCCCGCTGCCACACGGTGGCAAAGTCGCGGTAGGCTGGCTGGCCCGGCACCTGCACCGTGGCCGAGGCCCGGCTGGCGGTGTCTTCGGTCCAGGTGGCAGTCTGCGGCACGATGCTCATGGCGCCCACCAGGCCTTTCTGGCCCTGCTTGATGACATCGGCCGGGGTGATGTTCAGGCCGCCGAATTCGATGGCGGTGGTGTTGATGTTGTCCACCGAACGGCCCATTTGCATCACCGGCTTGCCTTCACGTTCCAGGTGACCGGCGTAGTACTGGTACACCTTGCTCGGGTAGGCACCGCTGCTGCCATTGCGCGGCGGTACGGTCTGCACCGGGTTCTGGCCGACGTTGGCACCGTCCGACTTGGTGATGTCGTAGGCCAGCAGTTGGGCGTGCAGGCCGACGTGGCTGGACGGCCGCATCAGGTTGTTGTTGAAGGCGGTGGAGCCCTCGCTGCCCTGACGGTCGCGCTTGACCACGTTCTGCATCACCGCCGTGCTCGGCAGGTCCGGCATCACCAGGGGCAGACGGTTTTCGAGGGTGATCTTGAGGCAGTCACCGGCTGCTGCACGCAGTACCAGGGGCTCGATCGGCACGCCAGGTTTCAGCTTGCCGGTCACAGGGTCCAGGTCGGCCTTGCGCACATAGAGGATGGCGGTCGGGTCATGCAGCGGCCCGCTGTGGCCACCCACGGTGAAGGTCTCGCCGTCCTCCGGATCGGTCACGGTCACCTGCGGGATGCTGGTGCGTCGGCTGTTGTAGACCAGGGTGCCGCCATTGGCCTTCAACGGGCCGCCGACATGCTGGCCGACGCCGCTTGGATCATTGATGCTGACCGCCAGCGGGTTGCCGAGGATGTCGTTGGCAAGCGCCGCGACGATCTCGTAGCTGCGTTGCACGGTCGGCCGGGTACCGATGCCATTGGCGTTGGCGGTGTAGCGCGGGCAGATGCCGTCGAACGCCACGGTGTTGCGCGCCGCCATCGGCAAGGGGTTGTTGGGCAGCGGGAACAGGTCGGGACGGTTGGCGGTGTAGTTGCGCATCACCCCCCAGATCCCGTTCCAGTAGCCTTCATGGGCCGCATCGAGCGAGTACAGGTAGTCGCCGTTGGGCGCAGACGAGCTGGAGATCATCGACACCGGCGCCATGAAGCCCAGTTGCTCGGAGATACCCACCATCTGCGAGGATTTCCACCCGGAGTTCGAGCTGTTGCCATAGCCCGAGCCATTCTGCAGCCATTTGACGCCGTGCAGGGTCACGTTGTGCTCCTCTTCATGGCCACCGGCGTGCATGCGCAGGCGCACGTTGTCACCGGAGTAGGTCCGCAACATCGGCGTGAACGGGTCACCCGGCTCGGCGCCCGCCTTGTTGATGTGCGGCGGGAACAGCGTGGTGCCGCCGGTCGGGCCGACTGCAGAGGTGATCGCGGCCGGCGACAGGTTCATCGCCGGGATGGCACGGTCGGTACGGCTCTGCATGGCGAACGCCAGGTCACCGGCCATGCCGTCGGCCTGCATGCCACGCTTGCCGTCCGGGGCTACCTTGTTGGGGTCGTAGACCCGCAGGGCCAGTGGCTCGTTACGGTAGTTGACGACGAACATGCCTGGGTCATCCACCGAAATCGCTTGCGGGCAAGGCCGCGACGGGCATCCCGGCGACAGGCCGCCGCGCGACTCCACCACCGCCTCGAGCAGGTTGGACGCCTTCTGCCGAACCGGCGGGTTGATCGCGAAGCGGAAGCTGTCGGCGGTTGCCGGGTAGGCTTGCGCGTTGGGGATACCGTCCGGGCCTGCGCCCACATACACACCGGCTTCATAGGCGTGCTGGAAGTCGCTGTATTCCAGGAAGAACTCGCGGTAGCTATCGTTGCGCCCGTCACCGTCCAGGTCGCCGGTCTTGACCACCGCCTGCCATGAGGTAGGGCCGCCGTCTTCGCGCACCGCCGGGTTGTACAGTTGCTCGCCGGTCTCGGCGTGATACCAGGTGGAACCTGCTGGTTCGGCCAGCACGGTGGCATACAGGCCCAGTTGCTGGTGCGTCGATGGGCCGAGGTGATCGTGGGTGAAGATGGTGCCCAGGCCACGGTCGACGTTATGCACGTTGACTACAGGGTCTGCGAACCAGCGTTGCATGGCCGTGCGCGCGCCCACCCAGTCGGCCCGCCCGTAGCGACCGAAGAACGGATGGGTCTTGGCCACCGGGCACTCGGCGGTGCCTTCGCGCGGGTCACCACTCACGCACTGGTTGAACTCGCGAATGGCATGGATACGCTCGACCACAGTGCCGGGCGAGAGAATACCGTCTTCGTAGTTCCAGCCGTTGGCCGAGCCGTCGGCGGCCGTCAGGTCCCATTTGGGCAGGTGGATGTGCTGGCCGATCACGTCGGTCGGGGTGCGCACCTGGTAGTCGTCCATCTCGTAGTACGACGGGATCAGGTTGGTGTGCTGGTACATCACGCAATCGAAGGTGTTCATGCGCATCACCAGCGGCTCCGGTGGGCGCTGCTTGTTGATCACCGGCCACACGTCTTCCCACAGGGCAATGATGCGCGCCTGCGGGAAGTGGTAGCCGACCTTGTTGTACACCGCGTCGAACTGGATGTTGGCGCCTTTATAGATGCGCGGACGGTCGGCGGTGAAGGTCGAGGAGCCGGTGAAGGTCATGGCGTCCAGACGTTCACCACTGTTGAACTCGCCATTGCCGGCTGCCAGGGTCAGGCGCTTGGCGCGGTCATCCATGCACGGCTCGAAGAACGGTGCGCCGGCGGTGGGGGCCGCGCCGTTGGTGCGGAAGTTGCGCGCCACGGTCTGGCTGTCCGGCAGTACTGCATAGCTTGGATGTTCGAGCTTGGAATGGAAGCTCATCGCCGCCTGCTCGACGTCGGTGCCCTCCTCCGGCAGGAACACCGCCTTGGCCTTGGTGATCGACTTGGTGAAGTCCAGCGCCGTGGTGGTGATATTGGCCTCGCCACCGGCGGCCATGCCGTCCAGGGAGTGGCGTGGCAGACCACCGTCCCACCCCCCCACCTGGGCCGGGTCGAGGTTGGCCCACAGGGCATTGCCGGTGTTTTTCAGGGCAGTGGCCTTGGCCGGGTCAAGCATGTCCAGCGGTGGGGTGGGCGGACGTTGGCCGACCGTGCTCTCCATGCCGCCGATCCAGAATGGATAGCCGGGGTTCTTCAGGCTGCCGTCGGCGTTGCGGTTGGCTTCGCTGCGGTCGACCAGCACCAGCGAGCCAATGGCACGCGGGGCCTGCTCGTGGTGACCGGAGTCGTCATCGCCCTCTTGTTCGTCGTCATCGTCGTCGTTCTCGGCGACCAGGGTCGGGGCCAGCTTTGGAATCACCGCCACTTTGCCCGGCATGGGCGCCATGGCCTTGCCAGGCAGCGGCACGATGGCCGGGATAGGCGTACCGGCGACGATCTCGCCGTCGGGCAAGGCCCGGGCACCGGCGGCAGGTTTGCCGCTGCGCAGTGCGTAGGGTTCGCTGTGATAGCCGTCCTCACCCTGACTGGACACCTCCAGGCGCGTGCCCTCTTCGAACACGTCGTGTACCCGCCACATGCTCCACATACCTTGGGCGAAGTGCGGGTAGAAGTGGCAGTGATAGATCGCATCGCCCGCGACCCGGTTGCGGTTGCCCGAACCGCCGTTGGCGATTTCGTAGGTGTAGCCCACCCCCGGGCCAATGCCCTGGGCGTCGACGTAGTCGGAGTTGTCGTCGTTGGGGTTGAACAACCACTGGTGCCCGTGCAGGTGGAAAATATGCTGCTCGTGGCCGTTGTGGGTGTTGCGAAACTTGACGAAGTCACCGATGTAGCTGTGGTTGACGTTGGCAGGCTCTGCCGGGTACAGGGCCATGGTGGCCTTGACCCCGATCTGGTCGGCGCTCGGCGTTTGGCCAGGGCGCAGGTTCTCGAGGCCGACGTTGGCGGGTACATCCACCAGCATCGCCACGTCACCGACGGTGTGCGAACTCAGGAAGAACTCTTCATAAGAGCATGACAGGCAGTCATGCATCGGCCCCACGCCCAGGCGATTGGCCACCACTTCCGCGCCCATGCCGCCAGAGCCGTAGTTGATCATGAACGAGTCGCGGGTCGGCTCCAGCACGTGGCCCATCACCGGGTCGGCCCAGTAGCCGGGGAAGGCCTGGGTGGCGGCCGCTTCATCGGTGAACTGCGCGGCGAAGTCGCGGAACGGCTCGAGGCGGTTGGGCACCGCCGGGTTGCGCTTGCCGAGGCTTTCCAGCGGGTAGGTGGACGGCGGGAAGCTGCCGTCGGTGTTGGGGCCCATGACCACGGCATCGGACTCACTGGAGATGATCTCGTTGCCGTCGACCATGGCGATGATCGGCGAGCCGGCCTTGCCCTCGCGGATCCATGGCTCGCGCTGAGGATAGCGCGCCTGGTAGTCGACGATGGGCTGGCCGGTCGGCGCCCGCCCGGTAGTGCTCAGGCGCATCTCTTCTTCGGTGAGGGTGTTGCGGTAGGTGCGGGCGAACTTGGGCAGCACCACCACCTGGCCGAACAGGCCGTTGGCGACGTTGCCGGCGCCACCCTGGCCGCCGAAGGTGGCGCCCTGGCTGGTCGCGGCGAACGCGCCTTCGCGCTCGGCGTACAAGGTGTAGGTACGGTTGGCGCCGGGGGCGATCAGGAAGTTGCCGTTGCGGCCGGTGTTGGCGGCGATGTCGCCGATGCTGTTGACCGCCTGCATGCCGTTGACCTGGAAGCCCACGTGGCGGTCGGTGACCTGGTCATCGACCACAAAGCTTTCACCGCCTTGTTCATTGCCTTCGTTTTCGAACTCGTTCTCTTCGCCTTCGGCCTCGGGGCCTTCGTTTTCTTCTTCGTGATCGATCCCGTGCTTGTTCGGGTTGGCCTGGTAGGCCAGCAGGTTCTGCAGGTTGATGGTCAGGCAGTCACCGGCGGCCACCCGCAGCACAATGGGACGTGGGCGCTTGTCGGGCCGCAAGGTGACCTTGCCGGGCACCGCCGCCCCGCCATTGGCCAGGGAAACCTGATGTTCGTCGACCACGTCGCGGCGCAGGGCGAACATCATGCCGTTGGCGTTCTGCGCCCCCAACCGGTTGAACATCAGGGGCTGATCGAGTGCAACGACGTTGGCCACCAGGTTGCGTTCGCAACGCACCGCGGCCTCGCTGCCTTCCTGCCAACCCAAGGCGGCAGCGGCGAACAGCAATGAGGTAAGGACAGAGCCTTTTAGTGGGGTCATTGTGCACCTCCGCTGGTGCCTGGGTTCTCTGGGAAGGCTTGAGCAAGGCCCGTGCCAGGTGGTTTTTTACTTAACTATCAATAGCCTGGAGCCCGTAATGAATCCTGATTGGGGGGGATTCCCCGGTATTCCCCACTAAACGGGGAATCCCTTATCGCCGGGCAAGTCCAGACGCCATCACAGCGGCGCATCCACGGCCAATCCCTGCAGCCGCCGGTACTGGCGCAACACCTTGGGTACATAGCGCTGGGTCTCGGCATACGGCGGCACTACCCGTCCACGGCGCATCACCGCGTCGGGGCCGGCGTTGTAGGCCGCCACCGCCAGGGTGATGTCGTTGTCGAAGAGAGTGAGCATGCGCTTGAGGTAGCGCGCCCCGCCCTGCACGTTGGAGGCAGGGTCCAGGGCATTCTTGACGCCCAGCTCCCTGGCGGTATCGGGCATCAGTTGCATCAGGCCCACCGCGCCACTGGCCGACCGGGCATTGGGGTCGTAGCGTGACTCGGCCTGGATCACCGCATGCAGCAGGGCTTCAGGCAGGTCGTTGGCCTTGGCCGCCGCCGCTACCACCTTGGCATAAGGCATCCCGGTGATCAGTTGCGCCTGGCCACTGCTGGCAAGGCTCGCGCCCGGTTCGCTGATGACGCGCTGGTACTCGCGCCCGGGTCGGTGGACGTTGGACAGCACGTAGCTGCCATCGGCCTTGATCGAGATATAGACATCGGCCTGGACCGGGCTGGTCGATGCCAGACAGACAAACATTCCTGCAGTGAGCCAGCGCATGCTGCCGCCCTCCCCGTTGCGTCCCCCGAAAAGTGGGGCATATGCCCCGATTGCCGAGGCTTTCAGCCAGTGACGCAAGCACTGTGCCGCCTTGCCATGCCCGTGGCGCAAAGGCTTGGCGCAGACGCGCACGGCATTTGCATGAGGCATTGCAGGCGCACAATGGAGGGCTGGTCATGAACAACAAGAAACGCGCACAACAGGGATTCACCCTGCTTGAACTGCTGGTGGTACTGGTGGTGCTGGGGCTGTTGGCCGGTATCGTCGCACCCAAGTACTTCAGCCAGCTGGGGCGCTCCGAGGCCAAGGTGGCGCGGGCGCAGATCGAAGGCCTGGGCAAGGCCCTGGACCTGTATCGGCTGGAGGTAGGGCATTACCCCAGTTCAGAGCAAGGCCTGAACGCCCTGGTGGCGGCCCCCAGCGACGAAACCCGCTGGTCGGGGCCCTACCTGCAGAAAAAAGTCCCGCAGGACCCGTGGGGCCGCAACTACATCTACCGCCAGCCTGGCGAGAACGGCGAGTACGACCTGCTGTCGATGGGCAAGGACGGCCAACCCGGCGGTGACGGTGAAAACGCCGAGATCACCAGCTGGCAGTAAGCGAGGAACACGCCATGCGCTACGAGCTCAAGGCACTGGGCAAGGCCGGTGTGGTGCTGCTGACGCTGGACGCCCAGGATGCCGGGCAAGCCAGGCAGCAGGCCGAGCAACAAGGTTTGCGGGTGGTCAGCGTGCGCAGTTGCGAACGCTTTGCCAAATTGCGCTGGCGCCGTGGCGAGGCGTTCGACCTGGTGCTGTTCAGCCAGGAGCTGACCACTCTGCTCAATGCCGGCCTGCCGCTGATCGACGCCCTGGAGAGCCTGGCCGAGAAAGAGTCGGCCCCCCAGGCGCGCAAGACCCTGGGCGAACTGGTGCGCCTGCTGTACGAGGGCAAGTCGTTCTCCCAGTCGCTGGCGCAATTGCCCAGTGTATTCCCGCCGCTCTATGTCGCCCTGGTGCAGTCGAGCGAGAAGACCGGCGCCCTGGGTGATGCCCTGGGGCGCTACGTCGCCTATCGCCAGCGCATGGACGAAGTGCGCCAGAAGATCATCAGCGCCTCGATCTACCCCCTCTTGCTGTTGCTGGTTGGTGGCGGCGTGGTGCTGTTCCTGCTGGGCTATGTGGTGCCGCGCTTCAGCCTGGTGTTCGAGGGCCTGGGCACGGAGCTGCCCTGGCTGTCGCGGCTGCTGATGCAGGCCGGGATGTTCCTGCATGCCCATCAGGCGCCGCTGGGTATCGGATTTGTCGCAAGCATGGTGGGGCTGTTCGTGCTGCGACGCGATCCCCGGGTACGACGCTGGCTCAACCGCCAGCTCGAACGCTTGCCGGCCCTGCACCGGCGCCTGGTGATGTACGAGCTGGCGCGCTTCTACCGGTCGCTGGGGATTCTGTTGCAGGGCGGTATCCCGATCTTGACGGCCATGCAGATGGCCCGCGGGCTGCTCGGTGCAGCCGCCAGCCTGCGCCTGGAGCAGGCTTGCGAACGGGTGCGCGAAGGCTTGTCGCTGTCGGCGGCGCTGGAGGCCGGGCAACTGGTGACGCCGGTGTCGTTGCGCCTGCTGCGCGCCGGTGAGCAGTCGGGCAACCTGGGGCAGATGATGGAGCGCAGCGCCGACTTCTACGATGAAGAGATCGGCCGCTGGATCGAGTGGTTCGTGCGCCTGTTCGAGCCGCTGCTGATGACCTTCATCGGGCTGTTGATCGGCTTTATCGTGATCTTGATGTACATGCCGATCTTCGAGCTGGCCTCGAGCATTCACTAGCCGGCAACGTGACATTCCTGTGCGCTTGCTGTATAGATTCGGCCCACCAAGGGGAGCCCGGCAACGGGCTGAGAAACCGCTGGCGCGAGCAGCGCGGTGACCCTTCGAACCTGATCCGGATCATGCCGGCGAAGGGATGGGGATAGCCAACCTGCCTTTTTGCCGGTCTCACTGCGAGGCCGCCCATGTCTGCTACCACCGGTCTCGCTGTCGCCATCAATGAGGACAGCAGGATGACCGAACGCTTTACCGACACCCTCCGCCGCCAGAGCGAACCGAGCTGGACCCAGTCCATCGAGCATCGTTTCGTCAACGAACTGATGGCCGGCACCCTCGACGATGCCGTCATGGTCAATTACCTGATCCAGGACCATCGTTTCATCGACAGCTTCCTGACCCTGCTCGGCGCCGCCATTGCCACGGCCGATACCTTCGAGGCGCGTATCCGCCTGGGTCGCTTTACCGGGGTGATTTCGGGGGAAGAGAACACTTATTTCCTGCGCGCCTTCGAAGCGCTCGGAGTCAGCGAGGCGCAACGCCTGCAAGCGCCGGACGCAGCGCCGACCGCAGGCTTCAAGGCCCTCATGCGCGAAGCGGCGGCCACCCGTTCCTACGCAGCGGCCCTGGCGGTGCTCAATGTCGCCGAAGGCCTGTACCTGGACTGGGCCCTGCGGGCACCCAAAGTTCTGCCGCCACGCTTTGAACACGCCGAATGGATCACCCTGCACGACAACCCCGATTTCCAGGCCTTTGTCGCCTTCCTGCGCAGCGAGCTGGATCGGGTCGGCCCTGCCCACGTGCAGGTCAGCACTGATTTCTTCCTGCGCGCCGTCACCCTGGAACATGCCTTCTTCGACGCCGCCTACGACCTCAAGGGATAAGCAATGGACATCTTCGATCGCCTCAAGCAGGCAGCCGCCGCCGACTGGAACAGCTACGTCGACCACGCCTTCGTCCGCCAGATGGGCGCCGGTACCCTGGCGCAACCGGCCTTTCGCAAGTACCTGGTGCAGGACTACCTGTTCCTGATCCAGTTCGCCCGCTCCTGGGCCCTGGCCGCCTACAAGAGTCGCACCCTGGCCGACATCCGCTCGGCCCAGGCGGGGCTGGCGGCGATCCTCGACGAGACCGAGCTGCATGTGCGCCTGTGCCAGCGCTGGGGCCTGTCGCCCGACGCGCTGGCGGCCACGCCGGAACACCAGGCCACGGTGGCCTACACCCGTTTCGTGTTGGACTGCGGCGCGGCGGGCGACCTGCTCGACCTGCATGTGGCCCTGGCACCCTGCGTGATCGGCTATGCCGAAATCGGCCGCAACCTGAGCCCCGACGGTGTCGAAGCCCTGGCCGATCACCCGTATCGCGAATGGATCGGCGAATACGCCGGGGCCGGCTACCAGGCGGTGGCAACGGCTGCCCGGGCGCACCTGGACGACCTGGCGTCACGGACGATGACCGAGCGTCGGTTCGAGGAGTTGGTGAAGATCTTCGCCCAGGCCTCGCGCCTGGAAGCAGACTTCTGGCAGATGGGCCTGGACGCCGAGTAAGCCCCGGCGCCCCCGGCATTGGGGGCTACAACCCCCAATGCATCAAGGCCAGCACCAGCACGACAAGGAACACCGTCTCCCCCACCATCAAGGCAATGGGCTTGATGCCTACCCTGGCCAGTTCCTTGAGCTGCGTCTTCATCCCCAGCGCACTGATCGCCACCACCAGGCACCAGCGCGACAGGTCATTGACCCCACCCTGCACCAGCGCCGGGACCCAACCGGTACTGTTCAGGCAGGCCAACAGCACAAAGCCCACCGCGAACCACGGCAACAGTGGCGGCCGCTGCCCGCTGGCATCGTCCCCGGCGCGCCGGGTGATCATCGCCGCCACCACGATCACCGGCAGCAGCATGGCCACCCGCATCAGTTTCACCACGGTCGCCACATCGCCGGTCTCGGTGGACATGCTGTAGCCGGCCCCCACTACCTGCGCCACATCATGAATGGTGGCCCCCAGGAACACCCCGGCCTGTGGCGGCGAGAGCTGCAACCAGTCGGCAATCATCGGGTAGACAATCATCGCCAGCGTCGACAACGCCGACACCCCGATCACCGTGAACAGCGTGGCATGCTCCTTCTGCTTGTGCGCGGGCAAGGCCGCCGCCAGCGCCAACGCCGCCGAAGCCCCGCAGATCGCCGTGGCACCGCCGGTCAGCATGCCGAACAACCGATTGAAGCCCATGGCCTTGGCGACCACCATCGACACCCCGATAGTCACCACCACGATGATGACTACCAGTGCCACCGGCTTCCAGCCGAGGCTGGCGATTTGCTCGAGGGTGATGCGCATGCCCAGCAGCGCGACACCGATGCGCAGCACCGTGCGCGCGGTGAATTCAATACCGGCCTTGCAACGACCGTCCGCCGCGAGGAAGTTCAGGGCCATGCCCAGCAACAGGGCGAACAGCATCACCGGCGCGTCGTAATGTTCACTCAGGAAACTGGCCGCCGCCGCCGCGATCAGGCTGACGACAAAACCCGGTGCCAGTTCTCGTGCACGGTGGTTGACGGTGGCAATGGCGATAGTGCTCATGGGCCGGGCTCCTCGGAATCCACAACGATAAACACCTGCTCGCCCTGGCGCTCGACCGGGTAGCTAGGCACCTTGAGCGCCGTCGAATTGAGCAGGTACCCGCTGGCCAGATCGAAGCGCAGGCCGTGGGCGCAGCACTGGATCACCCGCCCCTCCAGGCGCCCGCCACACAGCGAGGCGCCCTGGTGCGGGCAGCTGTCGTCGATGGCGTACAGGGTGTCGGCGACGTTGAACAGCGCCAGGCTCCTGCCCTCGAATTCCACCAGCGCGCGGCAGTCGCGCGCCGGCACCTTGTGGCCGGGTACCGGATAGCGAAGCGTCATGCTGTCGCCTCTTCCAGGGACTCGCGTATCACCTCGAGCAGCACCTCCACAGGCTGGGCGCCTGACACCACCCGGTGCTGGTTGAAACTGAAGCACGGCACACCACTGGCTGGTGCCGGGCTGGCCCCGATGAACGGGGTGGCGTCGCCGCGCAGGCAGTCGGCAACCTGCGCAGGCATCAGCCCGCAGCCCTCGGCAATGCTCAGCAAGGTGCTGCGATTGCCCAGGTCCTTGCCCTGGTGAAAGTAGCCGGCAAACAGCTGATCGAGCAGCGCCTGGACCTGCGTCGGGTTGCCCAGGGCCACCGCGCGCTCCAGCAAGCGATGGGCATCGGCGGTGTTGGGCATGCGGCTGATGCGGGAAAAGTCGATGGGCTCCCCCGCCGCGTTGGCCGCCACCTTCACCTGCGCCTGACGATGGCGCACGGCCTGTTCGCTGCCCAGTCGCTGAAGGTAGAACGCCTCGAACGGCAAGCCTTCTGCCGGGACGTTCGGCAACAGTTGCACGCCCCGCCAGCGCAGGTTGACCTGTAGCTGGGGGTACTCGGCACGCAATTGCCCCAGGGCACGCTCGAGGTGACGCTGGCCGATCAGGCACCAGGGGCAGATAAAGTCGAAAAATACATCGATGGACAACACGGGCTTCACGGTTTCAACTCCTGGGCCACGCCTGGCTCGGCTGCGTGTGGATCCTGCAGGCGAGCCATATCGTTGTGGTAGTGGCGTTTGGCGATAAAGAACACAGCCGCCGCGCCGATGCTGATCAGCGGCACCAGCTGGAAGGCGGCATGCAGGCCGATCACGTCGGAGACGCGGCCGGTAATCAATGGCCCCGTGGCCAGGCCCAACAGGTTGTTGGCCAGGGTCAAGGTGGCGAATGCCGTGCCATGCACAGAGTAATGGGTGAGGTTGGCGACCATAGCGCTGGACGGCCCGTTGGTGCCGGCGGCGATCATCATGCCCAGGCAGATCAGCACCAGTTGCGCGGTGCCCGAAGGCAAGGCGAAGGCCAGCGACAGCAGCAGGCAGCTGCCCAGGCAATAACCGATGGCCAGGCTGATCTTGCGGTCCGGGCGCTGGCGGCCCAGGCGGTCACAGAGCATGCCGCACAGAATGATGCCGATACCGCTGCACAGCACGATGATGGCGGCCACGGCCCCGGCTTTGTCGGTGCCCATGTCGTAGTAGCGGTTCAGGTAGCTGGGCATCCAGACAATCACCGTACCGCCCACGAAAAGCTGCAGGCCGCTGGCCACGTAGGCGGCGATCACCGAACGGCTGCCATACAGGGTATGCAACGGGCGGGCGACCTTGCAGGCGGCTGCCGCGGCGCGCTTGGGGGCGATCTTCGCTTCCTTGACGATCAACGGATACAACACCGCCAGCAGCAGCCCGAACAGCGCCATGCCGGCAAATGCCCAGCGCCAGCCAAAATGCTGGGCCATCACCCCGCCCAGGGCCATGCCCAGCACCGAGCCGAACATGCCGCCGGCCATGAAGGCGCCGGCCAGGGTGGCGCGCATGTCGCGGGGGAATACCGCCACCACCACGGCGATGCCGACGCTGCCATAGGCCGCTTCCCCAACACCCACCAGAAAGCGGGCAATGAACATCTGCTGGTAGTTTTCCGCCAGGGCGCAGCCCAGGGTCGCCACGCTCCAGAGCACGGCCATCAGCACCAGGCTTCGGATCCGGCCAAAGCGGTCGGCCAGCAACGACAGTGGGAAGGTCAGCAGCCCCACCATCAGGGCCACAATGCCGCTGAGCAGGCCCAGCTGGCTGTCGGTCAGGGTCCATTCGCTCTTGAGCAGCGGGAAAACGGCATTCAGGACCTGGCGCGACATGTAGTCGGAGATCAGCAGGCCAAAGGTCAAGGCAAAGACAATCCAGGCATAGCGCCGCGGAATGCCACGTGAAGTGTCGGCACCATCATCTGTGGCGCTGGCGATATAGGCGGCCATGCTGCCTCCTCTGGTTGTCTGGCGTAAATCTTGTTGTTATTGAAAAGCCTGACTGGCAGCGCTGTAACGGACGGGTCGGCGCGTAGCGGGCACGCCGACCCTGGCCCATCAGGCGCGCTGGGGTACACCCTTCTGGCCTGGCTGGCGATTGGGTGCCATGCCATTGGCCTTCAGGGTTTCCTCGATGCTGTTGTACTGCTGGCCAATGCGGTAGATGGCGCGGGCCTCCTTGCCGTTGGCGATCTCGCGGCCCAGTTCGTGGGCCACGCGCACGGTCTGCTGGATCTGCTGTACCGAACCGAAGCGCTTGCCGTGCTGGTCGATAATGGTGTCTTCGTTGCCACAACGCGGGTGCAGGCCCATGGCCAGGGCCATGGTGTTGAACGGCAGCACGTTCTTGAGCAGCGATTCGGCGGTCAGGGTGCAGCCGTTGGGCGCGCGGTGGATGAAGTTGAAGAAGTTGAACGGGTTGGGGCCGTCGAAACCGCCACCGATGCCGATCCAGGTCAGGTTCAGCGGGCCCATGTAGTCGCCCTTGCGCACGATGCGCTCCAGGGTTTCCAGGGCGTGCATGCCGGTCAGCTGGAAGTGCGGCTGGATGTTGCTCGCCTGCAGGCGGCGCAGGTGCTCACGTACCCAGGCAGGCCCGGCCGGCACGGTCATCTCGCTGTACGCGGCCTGGATCGCCGGGTTGGCCAGGGAGGTGCCCTCCAGATATTCCGGGTAGAGCAGCTCCATGATGTTCATCTGGGTGGTGTTGATCGCCACGGTGACCTGGTCGGGACGCGGGGTCAGCTCGGCGAGCATGTGGCGGGTGTCGTCGGACAGCCACTTGGCGGCTTCGCCGTCGCTTTCCGGCGCGAAGGAAATCGAACCGCCCACCTGGATGATCATCTCCGGCACCGCTTCGCGCACGCCGGCAATCAATTCGTTGAATTTGGACAGGCGCTTGGAGCCCTTGCCGTCCAGCTCGCGTACGTGCAGGTGGAGCACGGTGGCACCGGCCTCGTAGCAGTCGACCGCTTTTTGTACCTGTTCGTCCATGGTCAGCGGAATGTCTTCGGGAAAGTCCTCTGGCATCCATTCCGGGCCATAGGGCGCGACGGTGATCACCACCTTTTCCATGTTTTCCGGGTGCAACGAATCATCGAAGAATTGCATGCTGTCATCCTCAGTCTTGTTATTGTCTTTTGTCTGCCGTGGGGCGGATCGGTAAGGCTTAGAAGGTACGGTCGCCCTTGATCCCGGCGCGTTCCATCTTGCGGTGGCAGGGCGGGTAGTCCATGACCGCGTAGTGCTGGGTACTGCGGTTGTCCCAGATGGCGACGCTGTTGGGCTTCCAGCGCCAGCGCACCTGGTACTCGGGCAGGTAGGCCTGGCTGATCAGGTAGCGCAGCAGGTCGGCGGCGCCGGGGTTGGCGTCCTGGCCGAAGCGCACGCGCTGGGGGGTGTGGTAGTTGCTGAAATGGGTGGTGAAGGCGTTGACGAACAGCACCTGCTCGCCGGTTTCGGGATGGATACGCACCACCGGGTGCTCTGCATCGGGGTACTGGGCCTTGAGCGCCAGGCGTTTTTCAATCGGCATCGCGGCGCCGAAGCTGGCCTCGATACTGTGTCGGGCGCGCAGGCCCTCGATCTTCTGTTTCACCTCGTCGGGCAGGTTCCGGTAGGCCAGGACCATGTTTGCCCACATGGTGTCGCCACCCACCGGCGGGCATTCCACGCAGCGCAACACGCAGCCCATGGGCGGTGCCTCGCGCCAGGTGGCGTCGGTGTGCCAGGCGTTCTCGTAGCGATCGGCCGGCTGGTCGGGGCGCTTGTAGATCTGCACCAGGCCGGGGTGATCCGGATCGCTGCCGGCCACCGGGTGGTCCTCCAGCTCGCCAAAGCGCCGGGCAAAGGCCACATGCTCGGCGCGGCTGATGTCCTGGTTGCGCAGGAACAGCACCCGGTGCTTGAGCAGTTGTTCACGCAACTGGTCGAACAGGCCATCGTCGTGGACCGCATCAGCCAGGTTGACACCGGTCACTTCGGCACCGATGGCGCAGGTCAGTTGTTCGATGTGCATGTGTTGCCCTCTTCAGATGACGAAGATCGAGGAGCCGGTGGTTTTCCGCGCTTCCAGGTCACGGTGTGCCTGGACGGCATCCTGGAGGGCGTAGTGCTGGTTGATTTCGATCTTGATCCGGCCGCTGCTGACGTGATCGAACAGCTCGCCGGCAAGGTCGGCCTTCTCCGCAGGGTCGGCGATGTAGTCGGCCAGTGCCGGGCGGGTCAGGTGCAAGGAGCCCTTCATGGCCAGGATTTGCGGGTCGAACGGCGCGATGGTGCCGGACGCAGTGCCCACGCAGACCATCAGGCCGCGGCGCTTGAGCGAGTCGAGCGAAGCCATGAAGGTGCTTTTGCCGACACTGTCGAACACCACATTGACGCCGACGCCGTCCGTCAACTCGCGCACTCGCTTGGCGACGTCTTCGTGGCTGTAGTTGATGGTGTGGGTGCAACCGTGGGCCCTGGCCACTTCAGCCTTGGCTTCGGTCGAGACGGTACCGATCACGTTCACGCCCAGCAATTTGGCCCACTGCGAAACGATCAGGCCCACGCCGCCGGCGGCAGCGTGCAGCAGCACCGTGTCGCCCGGCTTGAAGTCGTACAGGCGACGCATCAGGTAGGCCGAGGTCAGGCCGCGCATGGTCATCGCCGCGGCGGTTTCGAAGGCGATGGTTTCCGGCAGCTTGATCAGCGCGGCGGCGGGGATCAGGCGCTCGGTGCAATAGGCGCCCAGGGTGTTGAGGAACCCGGTGTAGGTCACCCGGTCGCCGACCGCTACCTGGGTGACGCCCTCGCCCACTGCCTGCACTACGCCCGAGGCTTCCACGCCCATGCCATTGGGCATCGGGATCGGGTAGGTGCCGTTGCGAAAGTAGGTGTCGGCGTAGTTCAGGCCTACCGCCACCTGGCGCAACCGGACCTGGCCCGGGCCGGGCTCGCCGACCTCAGCGTCCTCATAGCGCAGCACCTCGGGCCCACCGGTTTGATAGAAACGTACGACTTTGGCCATGCATGTCACTCCAATCATCGATCTGGACGCACTGCGTCAGTTCTGGTTGATTGGACTCTAAGCCCTGCGCCTGCGAGGTGCTTCGCATCGGACGACACACTGTTTTCATTTGATGACAACCCGCGCGCTACTGGCCGCCCACAGGGCTTTCTCGTACGTTCGCCACGCCCTCTTCACCTTGCCAACGAGCCGAAGCGCAAGCTGCGGCCGGCTAACTCAACCCGTAGGAGCGGGCTTTTCACATCTCGACCTGGGTGCCCAGCTCGATCACCCGATTCAGCGGCAAGTTGAAATACCGAAGGTTGCTGTTGGCATTTTTCAGCAAGAAGGCAAACAGCCCTTCCCGCCAACGCGCCATGCCCATGCGCTTGGTGGCTATCACGGTCTCGCGACTCAAAAAATACGTCGTGCCCATCGGGCTGAAATCCAGCTCCGGCAAATGGCACAACTGCAAGGCCGCCGGCACATCCGGCTCCTCGGTAAAGCCGAAATTCAAGTTGACCCGGTAGAAGCCCTCACCAAAACGCTGCACCTCGAAACGCTGCGCCAGCGGCACCCGTGGCCGATCCTGCGACACCACGGTCAACAACACCACGCGTTCGTGCAATACCTGGTTGTGCAGCAAATTGTGCAACAACGCATGGGGCACCGCATCCGCCCGCGCGGTCAGGAACACCGCGGTACCCTGCACCCGATGCGGGGGTTGCGACGCAATGCTGGCGATGAACAACGGCAGCGGCAGCGCCGACTCATCCAGGCGCTCGACAATGATCTTGCGCCCGCGCTTCCAGGTGGTCATCAGGATGAACAAGCCGATGCCGGCAATCACCGGGAACGCCCCACCCTGGAAAATCTTCGGCGCGTTGGCGGCAAAGTACAGGCTGTCGACCAGCAGGAAACCCAGCAGCAACGGCACGGCCAGCCAGCGCGGCGTCTTCCACAGCAACAGCACCACGGCAGCCGACAGCAAGGTGGTGATCAGCATGGTGCCGGTCACGGCCACGCCATAGGCCGCTGCCAGGGCGCCGGAGGACTCGAAGCCGATCACCAGCAGCACCACGCCGACCATCAGCGCCCAGTTCACCGTACCGATATAGATCTGCCCCTGCTCCTGGCTTGAGGTGTGCTGGATGAACATGCGCGGTACGTAGCCCAACTGGATGGCCTGGCGAGTCAGGGAAAACGCCCCGGAAATCACCGCCTGGGAAGCAATGATGGTGGCCAGGGTCGACAGCCCGATCATCGGTACCAGGGCCCAGCCTGGCGCCAACAGGTAGAAGGGGTTGCGCACAGCCTCCGGGTTGCCGAGGATCAGCGCACCCTGGCCGAAGTAGTTGAGCACCAGTCCTGGCAGCACCAGCAGGATCCAGGCACGGGCAATCGGCTTGCGACCAAAATGGCCCATGTCGGCGTAGAGCGCCTCGGCACCGGTCAACGCCAGCACCACCGCGCCCAGGATGGCGACGCCGATGCCCGGGTGCACCACGAAGAACTGCACCGCCCAGGCCGGGTTCAGCGCGAGCAGCACCTCCGGGCGCTGGACAATGCCATGGATACCCAGGGCCCCGAGCACGGTGAACCACAGCACCATCACCGGGCCGAACAGGATGCCGATGCGTGCGGTGCCGTGCTTCTGGATCAGGAACAGGCCCACCAGTACCACCAATGAGATCGGCACCACCCAATGCTCGATGCCATCGAAGGCCAATTGCAGCCCTTCCACCGCCGACAGCACGGAAATCGCCGGGGTGATCATGCTGTCGCCATAGAACAGCGCAGCGCCGAACAACCCCAGCAGCACCAGCACGCGGCTCAGGCGCGGGTACGGCGCCGCGGCCCGGCGCGCCAGTGCGGTGAGGGCCATGATGCCGCCCTCACCCTGGTTGTCGGCACGCAGCACGAACAGCACATACTTGACGGTCACCACCCAGATCAGCGACCAGAACACCAGCGACAGGATGCCCAGCACCCCGTCATGATTGGCCTGCACGCCATAGTGGCCGGCGAAGACTTCCTTGAGGGTGTAGAGCGGGCTGGTGCCAATGTCGCCATACACCACGCCGACGGCGGCGACGAGCAGGCTGATTGACGAAGTTTTTGCGGGGGCATGAGGTGTCGCGTGGGAGGCAGTCGGGTTCACAGCAAGCGTCTCGGATCCGGAACGCCGCCAGTATCCGTGCAAGCGCTCAACGCCGGCGTAAAAAGTCCGTAAAAATTGAACACCGGTAGGAGCGGGCTGGCCCCGCGAGAGGCCAGTACAGCCTCCACTTTCGGAGTTGCCTGGCCTACGGCCGCTTTACGGCCGATCGCGGGCAAGCCCGCTCCTACAGGTACCGCGCAGGCCAGCACCGCAGCGTAGGGCTCATGGTGGGGCAAGACCTTTGCCAAAGTAAGGCGCCGTAAGGGCGCAATGGTGACCCGGCACCTGCACAAATGATGGATATGCCCACCGCCCGCACGAATCAACCGAGCAAGGCACTCAGGTCAAGGCCCGCTGCGCCCATCGGCGGGCACCAGTAGTAACCGCCGGTCAGCGGCCGGCTGAAGCGATACAAGGCATCGACCACACCATCGTCCAGCCCGCTCATCCGCCGCAGTTGCACTTCGAACGCATCGAACGAATGACCGAAAGCCAGGAACGCCAGCCCCGCCCCCCGCTCATCCGCCCAAGGCATGGAGCGACGTACGATAAAGGCCTCCGGCGCGAAGCTTTCCTGGGCGGTACGCTTTACATGCGCCGATTCCGGGGCATCGTCGAGCTCTTCATTGTCGGCCTTGCGCCGACCGATAATGTCGTCCTGCTCGGCCTGCGGCAGCGCCTTGAAGCAGTCCAGGTCATGACGCCACAGCTGGAACGCGGCAAAGCTCGACCCACTCACGCCCGGCACGCCGCCGGCAACGATCGCCGCCTCTACCGCGGCATCGGCCACCGGGTTCTCGGTGCCGTCTTCATAACCGGTCAGGTCATGGCCGCTCTTGTGGCGAAAGGCGTCGGTCGCCTCGACCAGGGCGAACGCCGGGGCCAGCAGCTTTTCCAGGTCCTGGCTGAGCAGCCACAGGTCACCGCGGTCCTCACCGCGCACCCACAACCACAGGTCGTGCTGGGTGCAAGGGTTGTCCACTGCAGCAGTCAGCTGCGGGAAGTCTCGCAAGCCTTCGATGCTACGGCCCAAGGCCTTCACCAGCGGCGCGCCGAAACCGGCCACCACGCGGCTGCCATCCACCTGTTGCAACAGCGCATCGAGCACACTGGCCAGCGCGGCCGGCGTGTGCAGGGAGAAGAACAGGTGACGGGCTTGAGTGGGAACGGGAGCGGCGAGAATGCCTGGCTGGAACTGCATCGGAAGTCGGATCCTTGAGTAAAGCCGCGAATGCTACTGCCTGGGGCCAGGGTCTACAAGCGCGACGCCTTGACGCAGGCACGGCCAACAATGGCCAACAAAGATAACAACCTGGCGCCCGGAGTGATTGGGCGCACGGCACCCAGCTCCCTATGCTCGGCCCAGCCACAATGGCCTTGACCCTGGAGCCCTGCATGAATGCACGCGCGCGCTTTACCCACATGGACAACGGCACCGCCGAGGACTGGGCAATCATCGCTCGCCACTTTCCCGATTTCGCTGCAGGCTTGCCCGAGCGCATCCTCGCCCACCTGAGGTTGCTCGAGGGTGACTTCGGCGGCTTTGCGGTGGATCGCCTGACCCATTCCCTGCAGACCGCCACCCTGGCCTACCGTGCCGGTGAAGACGAAGAGTACGTGGTCTGCGCCCTGCTCCACGATATCGGCGACACCCTGGGCAGCTATAACCACGCCGATATCGGTGCGGCCATGCTCAAGCCCTTTGTCAGCGCCGAGAACCACTGGATGATCGAGCACCACGGCATATTCCAGGGTTACTACTTCTTCCATCACCTGGGCATGGATCGTTTCTTGCGCGAACAATTCAAGCACCACCCGCAGTACCTGCGCACTATCGAGTTCTGTGCCCGCTACGACGCCGCCGCCTTCGACCCGGCGGGCGAAACCCTGCCACTGGCGTTCTTCGAGCCCATGCTGCGTCGGGTGTTCGCCCGCCCTCGGCAATCGCTGTACATGGCCGCGAGCTAAGGCGCGCGGTTGGCCCGGTATTCGTTGGGGGTGGTGGCGAACCAGCGGCGAAAGGCGCGGAAGAAATTGCTCGGCGCAGAGAACCCCAGCAGGTAGGAGATCTCCTGCAGGCTCAGCCCGGGCTGGGCCAGGTACTGTTCGGCCAGGGTGCGGCGCGTGTCGTCGAGCAACTGGTGAAAACTGCTGCCCTCATCCTGCAGGCGCCGCTGCAAGGTGCGCTCGGACAGCAACAGGGCCTGGGCCATGACCTCCCGGCGAGGCTCGCCCTGGGGCAGCAGGCGACACAGCAGCAGGCGTACCTGGTGCGTCACCTGGCCATCGGTGAAGCGTGCCAGATAGTCGTCGGCAAAGCGCTGGTGCAACTTGGCCAGGGCGGCATTGGCCGTGGGCAGTGGCGCCTGCAGGTCGGCGCGTTCGAAGCACAGGGCGTAGTGCTCGGCATCGAACTGCAGGGGCGCCTGGAATACCTCGGCGTAGGGTGCAAGGTCCTCGGGCGCTTGACTGCGAAAGCACACTCGCCGCAGCTGCAAGGGCCGATTGGCCAACCAACGGCAGAACGCCAGGAAGTAAGCCAGCGAGCCTTCGGCACTTTGCCGGGTCGAGGGCAGGCGGTCGCCATGAATGGCCAGGGTCAGGTCGTAGCCTTCGTCGGTAGCCTGCAGGGCCAGGTCTGCGCCCTCGCCGATGATCCGCTGGTAGCGCACCAGGCTCTCGATACCTTCGAGCAGCGTGTGGCTGGACATCACCGCATACCCCACCACATGAAAGGCCGACGGCCGCACGGCGCGGGCCATGCCAAGGCCAATGGCCGGGTTGTCGGTGACCTGCGTCGCGGCTTGCCACAAACGGGTCATGCCGTCCTGGGGGAAGCGTGCCTCGGCGTCGCTCAGGGCCGCGTAGTTCATGCCCAGGGCCCGGAACAGTTGACGACAATCGACGCCCTGGTGCTCCAGGGACTGGACGATGGTGCTGGCCCAATGGGAAGAAGTGGTGCGTTCGGTCATCAACGGACTCTTGTTCGATCGGTGCGCAGCAGTTCTACACCACTGCCCGCAGGCGAACAACCTTACCGGTCGGTTGACCCGCAAGGCTACCAGTCTGGCTGCCAAGGCGAGTTCCGCGCGAGCGCCGGCTGGCTAGACTCAGGGCCAAAACCACAATAACAAGGAGTGCCCCATGCCTAGCTTGAATTCCCCTCTGGATGTCCAGCAACAGGTCTCGGCCCAGGAGTGGCAGACCCGGGTCGACCTCGCCGCCTGCTACCGGCTGATCGCCCTGCACGGCTGGGACGACCTGGTATTCACCCACATATCGGCCAAGGTGCCAGGCACCGAAGACTTTCTGATCAACCCCTATGGCCTGATGTTCCATGAGATCACCGCCTCGAGCCTGGTGAAGGTCGACCTTGAAGGCACCAAGCAGATGGACAGCCCCTTCGAGATCAACCCGGCCGGCTACACCATCCACAGCGCCGTGCACGAGGTGCGCCACGACGTCAATTGCGTGTTGCATACCCACACCGCCGCTGGCGTTGCGGTGTCGGCGCAGCAGGCCGGTATCCTGCCGCTGTCCCAGCAGTCGATGTTCGTGCTGGCGAGCCTGAGCTACCACGACTACGAAGGTGTGGCCCTGCACGCCGACGAAAAGGCCCGCCTGCAAGCCGACCTGGGCCTGAGCCACTACATGATGCTGCGCAACCACGGCCTGATGACTTGCGCAGCAAGCGTGGCCGATGCCTTTCTGATGATGTTCATCTTCCAGCGAACCTGCGAGATCCAGCTGATGGCCCAGGGCAGCGGCGTGGCGCTGGCCGAGATCCCCAAAAGTATCCTCGCCGGCACCCAGGCCATGCTCGCCGGCGTACTGCGCAGCAGCACCGGTATGGGCGGCGCATTGCCGTGGCCTGCGCTGCTGCGCAAACTCGACGGGCAGATGCCCGGCTACGCGGCCTGAAATCCTCGCCTACACTGGCGCTCATCCCTTTGCGTGAGACCCGGACATGACTGCATCGCCATTGCTCAGCGCCTTTTTGCCCATCGCCCTGGGCTTCATCATGCTCGGGTTGGGGCTGACCCTGACCCTGGCCGATTTTGCCCGGGTGGTGAAATTCCCTCGTCCGGTGATCATCGGCCTGGCCTGCCAGATCCTCCTGCTGCCGTTCATTTGCCTTCTGATCGCCAAGGGGTTCGGCCTGGCCCCGGCGCTGGCGGTGGGCCTGATGCTCCTGGCCGCCTCCCCAGGCGGCACCACGGCCAACCTGTTCAGCCACCTGGCCCATGGCGACGTGGCCTTGAACGTGACCCTGACCGCTGTCAATTCGTTGATCGCGATCCTCACCATGCCGCTGTTGGTAAACCTGTCGCTGGCCTACTTCATGACCGCCGACCAGGCGATCCCGCTGCAGTTCACCAAGGTGCTGCAGGTGTTCGCCATTGTCCTGGTGCCTGTCGCCCTGGGCATGCTGATCCGTCGCCTGGCGCCAGGTTTTGCGGCGCGCATGGAGCGGCCGATGAAGCTCGTCGCGGCACTCTTCCTGGTGTTCACCGTGGTCCTGGCCCTGGTCAAGGACTGGCAGACCGTGGTCGACTACGCCCCCGTGGTGGGTGGCGCCGCGCTGTTGTTCAACCTGTTGAGCCTGGGCATCGGCTACTGGCTGCCGCGCCTGCTCAAGATCCCCAAGCGCCAGGCGATTGCCATCGGCATGGAGATCGGTATCCACAACGGCACGCTGGCCATTGCCCTGGCTCTGGCACCGAGCCTGCTCAACAACTCGACCATGGCCATCCCGGCGGCTATCTACAGTTTGATCATGTTCTTCACCGCCGCGGCTTTCGGCTGGTGGGTAAGCCGCGCGCCCCTGCCCCTGGAAGCCGAGTTGCCCCGCGATACGCTGTGACCGATACGCCGCTAGCGCGCCTACCGTGTTCGTGATTGCAGGGTGCGGGGTGGCGCGCCGTAGGTGCGGCGAAACAGGCGGCTGAAATGCGCCTGGTCGTAAAACCCCAGGTCCAGGGCAATCGCGCTCAGCGGCTGGCCGGCCAGCACCCGCGGCAAGGCGCGCTCAAGACGTAACTGGGTCAGCCATTGCTGGGGTGGCAGCCCGCAGTGGTTGCGAAAGCGGCGCAGCAGCTGCCAGGGGCTCAAATCGACGAACGCGGCCATCTCTTCCAGGCTCGGCGGCTGGTCGAGGCGCGACTCCAGCCACTCCCTCAACTGCTGCCAGTGCCTGGGAGCGAAGCCGTTGCCGTGATCGCTGACCGTGAGCGTGGAGCCCATGCCCAGCAACAACGCCAGGGTTTCCCACAACTGTGCCTGGAACGCCAGCGGGTCGTGGGGCTGGTGCAGGCCGTCGAGCAACCGCTGCAATTGCGGGTGGCGCAGTTGCCTGGCGTTAAGAGTGGGCAAACCTTGGCGGCCGTCGCTCAGGTCACGGCTGACCTCGGCCAGCCAGGCCGGATCCAGGGTAAGGATGCGAATGCCGTAGCCCTGGTCGTTGGCACTGGCACCGTCGTGCACATGCTCCGGGGCCATCAGCAGGATGTCCCCGGCGCCGGCCAGCTGGCGTTCGCCACCGGCAGCGTAGCGCTGCTGGCCGGCGACGATCAGGCCGATGTGGTACTCCAGGTGAAAATGCCGTGGAAAGGCAAATTGCTGGTAACGGGCATCGATCAGGCGAACGCCCGGATGGCCCCCGGCCTGGTGAACGACTCGCTCCAAATCAGCAGGCCGCCCGCCACTGGCGGATCTGGTCGAGGGTCGCGGTCACGCCGCCACAGACGATCACCAGCACCTTGGCGTAGTGCTTGAGCGCCTCGCTGGGCGCATAGGCCAGTGCCAGCGCGGCGCCGCAGGCAGGCTCGACCAGCAGGCGCTGGTCCGACAGGAACCGCTCGCACGCCTCCAGCGCTGCCTGGTCGCTGACCACGTGGCTGAACACCGGGCGCTCCTGGCTCCACTGGAACGCACGCTGGCACACCTGCCTGGCGGCCAGCGAAGTCGCCACGGTGTTGACGCTGTCCAGCGCAACCCATTGCTTTTGCGCCATGGCAGCCGCCAGCGACGCGGCGCCGGCGGTTTCGACGGCGAACACCGGCACCTGGCCCCAACCGTTGCGCGCCAGGCCCTCGCACACACCGGACAACAGCCCGCCGCCGCCTACCGCGACTACCACCGCATCCGGTGTGAATCCACTGGCTGCGACTTCGTCGATCATCGACGCGTGGCCCTGCCACAGCAGGGGGTCATCGAAGGGATGGATATAGGCGTCATCGTCGCCCAGCAGCGAAAGCGCCAGGGCGTTGGCTTCGTGCCAGGCCTGACCGTGCACGATCACCTCGGCCTGCTCCTGGCGGATCAGTTGCCTGGCTCGTTCGGTGGTGGTTTCCGGCACCACCACGGTGACTGCCAGGCCCAGGCAGCGCCCGGCGTAGGCCACGGCGATCCCGGCATTGCCGCCCGATGACGACACGAAGCGGCGCTTGCCCTGTTTGGCGTAGGCTTCACAGGCAGCACCGATTCCACGCAACTTGAACGAGCCCGAGGGCTGCAGGGCATCCAGCTTCAGCCAGATGTCCAGGCCACTGGCCAGGCTCAACGGGCGGGATGCCAGCAGCGGGGTTTCGATATGCAGGCTCATGCACTTACTCCATGTGGGGAACCGCTCCAGCGTACGCTTAACGGGGCCGGCAATCTTGTATGAAATTGCGCAGCGGCTCCTACAGGTGCTTGCGGCGCTCGCGCAGCTGGCGCTTGAGGCGGTGCAATGGAGGTGCGTACAAAAAGCCGAACGATACGTTGTTGTCCCGGCCCTTCAATGCATGGTGCAGCAGGTGCGCCTTGTACAAGCGCTTGAGGTAGCGATTGCGCGGCCGGGGCTTGAACGGCCAGTGCCGGTGCACGATGCCATCGTGGACGATCACGTAGAGCACACCAAACGCCGCCACGCCCGCGCCCACCCATTGCAAGGGTGCATGGCCGGCCCGACCTAGGGCGACCAGGGCAAAGGCGATCAAGGCCAGGGCTGCCAGGTAGATATCGTTGGTTTCCAGCGCCCCCAGGTGCGGTTCATGGTGCGAGCGGTGCAGGAACCAGCCCCAGCCGTGCATAATGTAGCGATGCGCGAGGTAGCCGATGCCCTCCATGGCCGTCAGGGTGCAGAGAAATACCGCGAGGTTGAGGATCATCGAAGGGTGTACGGTTCAAAGGGGCTGTGAAGGGCGAAAAGCCTACCACCAAGGCACCCGTTGGCACACCCTGCAGTCGGCTAAAACCGATTGAATGTCGCGTGTTCGGTGACTTTGGGCAGGTACAGGCTGGTCATTGAAAAATGTTGCGGGGCGGGATCGGGCATGGTGGATGCGGTGGCAGCGCCAACCAGCGCGATAACAACCAGGGAAAAGACGTAGTGGCGCATAACGGTGCTCCTTCACCCGGGCGGGGCCTGGGTGGTGAAGTTTTTTTGTTGTCAGGCACCACCATGATCCCTTGTGCAGGGGGTGTCTTGTCTTTATGCGCCACTGATTTATCTTTCCAGACCATTTCGATGACCTGCCCCGCCCCTCAATCGCGCACGGTAACCGTAGCCGTGGTGCCGGCGCGCAAGGTGGCCTTGCCGGCGTAGGCCGGGTCGATCTCGATCCGCACCGGCACTCGCTGGGCCAGCTTGACCCAGGTATAGCTGGGGTTGACGTTGGCCAGAAGGCGATTGCCCAACTCGTTTTCGCGGTCGGTAATGGCGTAGGCGATGCTCTGCACCTTGCCCTCGAAACGCTCCCCGCTCATCAGGGCGATGTCTACCCGGCTGCCAGGGTGGATGCGCGGCAACTTGGTTTCTTCAAAGTAGCCGCTGACATAGAACGAGCCGCTGTCGACCAGGGCCAGCAAGGCCACGCCGCTGCTGGCGTAGTCACCCTGGCGGGTCTGCAGGTTGGTGACGAAGCCTGTGACGGGCGAAACGATTCGTGTGCGCTCAAGATCCAGCTCCGCCTGGGTCAGCGCCGCCCTGGCCAGACGGCTGTTGGCCAGGGCCAGGCTCAAGTCCGACTGCCCGCGCATCAGCTCGGCCTGGGCCACGGCGACTTCGGTGCTGGATTTCTCCCATTCTTCCCCGGAAATCGCGAAGCCCTGCTTCAAGGTCCGCCGGCGTTGTTCTTCGCTCTGGCGCTGCTTGAGCAACGCCTGGCTCGAGACGATCTGCGCCCGCGCCTGGCCTTCGCTGGCCTGGGCCACCTCCACCGCACGCCGCGCATGCTCGACCGCCAGCTGGTAGCGGGCCGGGTCGATCTCAAGCAGCAGATCGCCCTTGTTCACGTGTTGGTTGTCTTGCACATGCAGCGCGGTGATGCGCCCCGACACATCGGCCGACAGCGTCACCACGTCCGCGCGCACTCGCGCATCGCGGGTCCAGGGCGCGCGGGTGTAGTGCTCCCAGGCAAACCAGCCAAGGATCAACGCCAGTGCCACGATTGCCAGGGTCGAGGCCTGGGCCAGAAACGTCTTCAAGGTTCAACTCCCCATGAACAGGATAATCAAGGCGCAAACACAGGTGTACAGCGCACCTTCGAACAAGGCCGGGTGCCACACCCGTTGCATGACGCCCAGGCGCTGCAACAGCCACAGCAGCACGAACAGCACGGGCATGGCCAGCAACAAGGCCTGGGCAATCGGTGGCAGGTAGACGCCGCCGATCTCGAAATCAATGGGCAAGGGCCGGCTCTCCTTCGGCAGCGGGATCGAGGTAGCTGCTGTAGTGACGCAGGAACCCGGCAATCACCAGCAGTGCAACGCGAATCCGGAACAGCGAGCGCAGCTGTTCGGCTGGCGCATCGAACTTTTCGCTGTGCCGGGTATCGAGGTCTTCGCCCAGCGCTTGCAGGGTGTCGAGCAACGCGGGCAACTGGCCCCGGGTGCGCCCGGCCACATAGCGGCCGGTGTTGCGCAAAACCTGCTCAAGGCGCTCGCGAGTGGCCTCGGCCAGCAGCAAATTGCTGCGGCCCTGCTCCTGCAACTGACGCAACGCCACCCCCAGGGCCATGCAGGCCAGGTTGACTTCGAACAACGCCTTGGAGCGGGCATCCTGGGTGGCGGGCAGCAGCCCGAGGATCAAGGTCAGGCGGTCGACCATGCGGCTTTCGAAGGCAAACTGCCGCTCATCGCTGGCGGGTCCCTTGAGCAAGGCATAGACCTGCTCGCGGGTCTCGCGAAACAGCCGCTCGATACGCAGTCGTGGGTTGAACGGGAACATCCAGGCGTACACCAGCAGCGACAGTACCCCGCCGCAGATATAGGCCCCGGCGAACTCGAACCACTGGATCGCGGTGTTTTGCCAGGCTCCGATATTCTGCGGCCCGAACAGCAGGAAGCTGGACAAACCCAGGCCCATGCCGATGCCGGCGGTCATCGGTGTCGAGAGCCCCACCGCGACCACATACAGCAGCGGCAGCAGCAACAGCGCGAGCATCTCGAAGTCGACCACCTGGGGAATCAGCCAGAACTGGTACAACGCCGACACCACCAGGGCCATGCCCAGCCCGCGCATGTAGTTTTGAGCGGCCATCAAGGGCCGTGGAAACGTCGCCATCAACGAACACAGGATGCCCACCAGGATCACCCCGGCGCGGGCGCCGTCCCAGGCAGTCTCGATCCAGATCGCGCCGGCGGCGAGCAAGGCGACGAAGGCGCGACTGGCGTTCATCGCCGCCAGGCGAAAGTCCAGGTGCAGCGGGTTGGTCAGTGGCTGGCGGTAGACACAGTCGCCGGCCCGGCCTTCCTGGATGGCATCGCTGAGTTCCAGCATTTCGCCCAGTTGCTCCAGCAGGCGCGCCTGCTCCCAGCGCAGCGCCCAGGCGAGCGAGCGCAGGGTCGGGGGCAAGTCGTGCTGCAACTGCTCGGCCTGCAGGGCGGCCTGGTCGAAGCGCCGTTGCAGGGCGCTGAAACGTTCGCGGGCACTGGCCGGCATGGCCCTGCCCTGTTGCGCCAACTGGTCGAGAAAGGCCAGCTCGTCGGTGAGCAGGCGGTTGATGAATTCGGGGTACGCGCCCTGCCAGCGCTCGGCGATCATCAGCTTTTGATTGCGCAGCACGGTCAGCCGAGAGCTGAGCAGTACCAGCTGGTTGCCCAGCAATTGCACCAGGCCGTTGGCTCCACGCAAGTGCGGGGCATCGAAGTACAGGTGGCGACGCAGCCCCTCCAGGGCGCTGATTTCACCGAGGATCTGCATTTGCCGTTGACTGAACGCGGCGCTGGATTCTTCGCCGCGAATGGCTGCTGCGGCATGGGCGGCCATCAGCTTGATCAGGTTGTCGACCTTGGCGAAATAGCCACTGGCTACCGCCTGGGGCCGGGCGCCGAGCAGGCTGACGGCACACACGCAGGCCACCGCCAGCAAGGTCTCGGTGACCCGGGTAATGGCCAGCATCAAGGTGTTGCCTTGCTCGGGAATCGCCAGCATGGCCACCACCACGGCGGTGAACCCACTGAGCACAAAGGCATGGGAGCTGGTATAGCGCAGCAAGGTGCCACCGGCGGTACACAGGGCCAGCCATAGCGCCAGGGTGACGATAAAAGGCACCGGCGCCTGGGGAAACAGCGCCATGATCAGCACCGCCACCGCTGCGCCAATGGTGGTGCCGACCACCTGGGCAAAGCTGCGCTGCAGGGTCATGCCGCCCAGTGGCTGGCTGACGATGAACACGGCCATGATCGACCATTTGGGTTGGTCGAGGTCGAAGATAAAGGCCAGGTATAGCGTCAGCAGGCAGGCGACGATGGTCCGCAAGGCAAAGCGAAAGGTGTCCGGCCCTGGGTGCAGGACCATCCTGAAATAGTTGACCAGTGGCTGCATACCGCTCCCTCGACACACCGTGTTACTTACCTTAGCCACAGTGGTGGGTGGGCGGAAGCGGCAACGGCATATTAGAGCGTTGCATTTATGGAACGGTGGCGGCCCGCAACCTGAAGGAGCGGGCTTGTCCCGCGATAGCGATATGACGCTCAGCTCGCATCGCAGGGCAAGCCCGCTCCACTAGCGGCGATCGTCCGACAGCGGGCTGGGCTGGTCCGGCTCAGGCAGGCGGTCGTTCGTATCCGGATCGTCAGGCACTCGCTCGACGTCCTGGGGGTGCTCGCGTCGTTGTGGATCGCCATCGACATTCGGGTCGGTGACCGGGTCGTGTTCGCGTTGCGGGTTGTTCAGCGGATCCTTCCAGAGCGGATCATCCTCAGGGCGTGGCGTGCTCATGGCAGATACCTCACGAATCGGGCCGGGTGAAATCCTGGCCGTATCTTTTCGAGCCGCGCCACCGCCCCCACGTGCCGTCGAAGCGATCAACGGTTGAGCAGTGAAAATATGCTCAGTGCCCAGCAAAATCCGCTGCAGGAGACATCGCCCGACGGGGTATCGTGTAGCAAAACAATCAGCCAGAGGTGCACTGTGGCGTCCTATACCTTGCGTCAGTTGAAGTACTTCGTCACCACCGTCGAATGCGGCAGCGTCGCCGAGGCTTCGCGCAAGCTGTACATCGCGCAGCCTTCGATTTCCACCGCGGTCAAGGGCCTGGAAGACAGCTTCGGCGTGCAATTGTTCATCCGCCATCACGCCCAGGGCGTGTCGCTTACCCCCAGTGGCGCGCGCTTCTACCGCAAGGCCCAGGAACTGCTGCGCATGGCCCGGGAGTTCGAGCAGAACGCACTGGCCGACAACGACGTGGTGTGCGGCCAGATCGACATCGGCTGCTTCGAAACCGTTGCCCCGCTCTACCTGCCGCGCCTGATCAAGGGTTTTCACGAACGCTTCCCGGGGGTGGAGATCCGCCTGCAGGACGGTGAGCAGCAGGAGCTGGTTCAGGGCCTGACCGGTGGGCGCTTCGACCTGGCGATCTTCTACGACCATGACCTGGACAGCACCATCGAAACCGAAGCGTTGATGGCCCCGCAACGCCCCTATGCCCTGGTACCGGCCGGGCACCGCTTCGCAGGCCAGGCCCAGGTGTCGCTGCGAGACCTGGCCCTGGAGCCGATGATCCTCCTCGACGTGCAGCCCAGCCGCACCTACTTCGTGAGTATCTTCGAGGAACTGCAACTGACCCCCAACATCGTCTTCAGCTCGCCCTCGATCGAAATGGTCCGCGGCATGGTCGGCCAGGGGTTCGGCTTTGCCTTGCTGGTGACCCGTCCGCACCTGACCTGCACCTACGACGGCCAGGAAGTGGTGTGTGTCGAGCTGGTCGAAAATGTCACCGGCTCCGGGCTGGTGGCCGGGTGGTTGAAGCGTACGCAGTTGACCAAGCCTGCGCAGTTGTTCGTCGAGTACTGCAAGGAACAATTCATCGCCTGGCTCAAGTGATCGCGGCGCCGCGGGTGCACGGCGATGGCCATGGGATTAGACTGGGCGCCTTTTTTCACCTGGAACACGAGGTTCTCATGGCCAACCACGACATCACCTACATCCCGGACCCGGACGCGGACTCCATCTCCAGTGACGTGACCGGCTTCGGCGGCCTGCTGGTTTCCACCCAGATCCCTACCCGCGCCGACGGCAGCCTGGAGCTGGGCGACATCACGGCCCAGAGCGAATGCACCCTGGAGGCGCTCAAGGTGGCCCTGGAGCGTGCCGGCAGCTCCATGGACCGCGTGCTGCACCTGACCATCTACCTCACCGACATGGCTGACCGACCGGCCTTCAACGAAGTGTACAAGCGCTACTTCGCCAAGCCCTGGCCGGTGCGCGCCGCCGTCGGCGTGGCAGCCCTGGCAGCCGAAGGCATGCGCGTCGAAGTCACCGCCATGGCCGCCAAGGCCTGACCTGGTAGGAGCGGACTTGCCCCGCGATGCGATGTGACTGAGAGATCGCTATCGCGGGGCAAGCCCGCTCCCGCACAACCCCACACCACACCACCGCCGCACCACCGGGCAGCATTCGGGTGCCGTCGCGCCGTTTCGCCGCTACAATGCGCGCCTTGACCGTGACAGCCTGACTAAAAAAACCATGTCCCTGCCCAAACATCATCTAGAACTGCTCAGCCCTGCCCGCGATGTGGCCATCGCCCGCGAGGCCATCCTGCATGGCGCCGACGCCGTGTACATCGGTGGCCCAAGCTTCGGTGCGCGCCACAATGCCTGCAACGAGGTGAGCGAAATCGCCCAACTGGTGGAATTTGCCCGGCGCTACCACGCCCGGGTGTTCACCACCATCAACACCATCCTGCACGACAACGAGCTGGAACCGGCCCGCAAACTGATCCACCAGCTCTACGACGCCGGCGTCGACGCCCTGATCGTCCAGGACCTGGGCGTGATGGAACTGGACATCCCGCCGATCGAACTGCACGCCAGCACCCAGACCGACATCCGCACCCTGGGACGGGCCAAGTTCCTCGACCAGGCGGGCTTCTCGCAACTGGTCCTGGCCCGTGAGCTCAATCTCAAGGAAATCCGCGCCATCGCCGATGAAACCGATGCCGCCATCGAGTTCTTCATCCACGGCGCGCTGTGCGTGGCGTTCTCCGGCCAGTGCAACATCTCCCACGCGCAGACCGGGCGCAGTGCCAACCGTGGCGACTGCTCCCAGGCCTGCCGCCTGCCGTACACCCTCAAGGACGAAAAAGGCGGCGTGATCGCCTACGAAAAGCACCTGCTGTCGATGAAGGACAACAACCAGAGCGCCAACCTGCGCGCCCTGGTCGAGGCCGGCGTACGTTCGTTCAAGATCGAGGGCCGCTACAAGGACATGGGCTATGTGAAGAACATCACCGCCTACTACCGCCAGCGCCTGGACGACATCCTCGAAGACCGCCCGGACCTCGCCCGCGCCTCCAGCGGCCGCACCGCGCATTTCTTCCTGCCCGACCCGGACAAGACCTTCCACCGTGGCAGCACCGACTATTTCGTCAGCGAGCGCAAGATCGACATCGGCGCCTTCGACTCCCCGACCTTCACCGGCCTGCCGGTCGGTGTGGTGGAAAAAGTCGGCAAGCGCGACCTGATGGTCGTCACCCACGAGCCACTGTCCAATGGCGACGGCCTCAACGTGCTGGTCAAGCGTGAAGTGGTGGGCTTTCGCGCCAACATCGCCGAGCCCAAGGGCGAGTTCGAAGAAGACGGCGAGAAGCGCTACCGCTACCGGGTAGAGCCCAACGAGATGCCCAACGGCCTGCAACTTCGCCCCAACCATCCGCTGAGTCGCAACCTGGACCACAACTGGCAGCAAGCCTTGCAGAAGACCTCGGCCGAACGCCGTGTCGGCCTGGCCTGGGAGGCACAGCTGCGCGAGAACCACCTGCAGCTGACCGCTACCAGTGAAGAAGGCGTCAGCGCCAGCATCACCCTGGACGGTCCGTTCGGCGTGGCCAACAAGCCGGAGCAGGCGCTCGAGCAACTGCACGACCTGCTCGGCCAGCTGGGTACCACCCAGTACCATGCCACGGACATCAAGCTCGATGCACCGCAGGCGTACTTCATCCCCAACTCGCAGCTCAAGGCCCTGCGCCGTGAAGTGATCGAGGCCCTCACCAGCGCCCGCGTCGCCGCCCACCCACGTGGGGCTCGCAAGGCCGAGACCGACCCTGCGCCGGTATACCCCGAGTCGCACCTGTCGTTCCTGGCCAACGTGTACAACCAGAAGGCCCGCGACTTCTACCACCGCCACGGCGTCAAGCTGATCGACGCGGCCTACGAGGCCCACGAGGAAACCGGAGAAGTGCCGGTGATGATCACCAAGCACTGCCTGCGTTTCTCCTTCAACCTGTGCCCCAAGCAGGCCAAGGGCGTGACCGGCGTGCGCACCAAGGTTGCGCCGATGCAGCTGGTGCATGGCGATGAAGTGCTGACACTGAAGTTCGATTGCAAGCCATGCGAGATGCACGTGATCGGCAAGATGAAGGGCCACATCCTCGACCTGCCGCAACCCGGCAGCGTGCAACAGGTGGTGGGCCACATCAGCCCTGAAGACCTGCTCAAGACCATTCCCCGCGCGCCACACTAAGCGATGGGCCTGCATGGCGCTGTGATGGCGCCGTGCAAGGTCTGCGCGGCTGGCGGGAAAACCGGGCGCAGAAACAAGAACACCCCGGCGTTCTGGCAGCGATTGCTGCTGAACGACCGGGGTGCATCTTGAAAAATATGGCAGGGGCGGCTGGATTCGAACCAACGCATGGCAGGATCAAAACCTGCTGCCTTACCGCTTGGCGACGCCCCTGTAATGCGCGCAAATTTACCAACATATTTGCGCCCTGGGAAGCCCCTTTAGAAAAAAAATATCAGTGGAAACAGCCGCTTACTGCCCGGCTGCAGAATTACGGCGCCGCCTGCGCACAGAACAGCGCCCGCCTTCACAGCACTCCTACGCAACTCAGGCTCCCCGTTTGCGCAACTTGCCACGCCCTTGCCTGCTGTATCAATCGCCATTCAAATACGTTGAAATATAATTGTTCTTATTAGCACCTTATATAAGCGCCTGGTTATCTTCCGTATAAATGACCTGTATCAATCCGCCGTCGGTCGCGCTGGGCTTTTATCGACACGTCCGATCTTCTTGTTGATCTACGCTCAATCAACAGTTCGGCTGGAGATAGTTCAATGTCGTTGGCTGAAGAACAAAAACCTGCGCGTCGCAAGGAAGCCCGGTTGTTCATCTTTCTTGTCGCCTTCCTCTTCCCCTTGCTGTCGGTGGCAATCGTCGGCGGCTACGGTTTCATCATCTGGTTCCTGCAAATGCTCTACGGCCCGCCTGGGCCGCCCAACGGATAGACCTTCCCCTACCAAGTCTATTGGAGCCAGCCCATGGACGAAATGCTGCACATCGCCAGCCTTGTAGTACTTGCCCGCCCCGAACTGCTTGAAGCCGTAAAAGCCAACTTGCGCCTGCTCGACGGGCTTGAACTGCATCAACAAAGTGCCCTGGGGAAGTTAGTGGTGGTACTTGAAGCCCGTGATGAAGCAGAGATTCTTCAACGCATCGAACAGATCAACAATTTGCCCGGCGTACTTAATGCGGCGTTGATCTATCACGAACTCCTCGACCCTGCAGGAGCGTCCCAATGAGCATGACCCGCCGTGAATTCGCCAAGGCCCAGGCGGCCGCCATTGCCGCCGCCGCGGCCGGCCTGCCGATCTATACCACCGCCAGCAACCTGATCACCGAAGCCGACATGGTCACCCTGGACTGGAACAAGGCGCCGTGCCGCTTCTGCGGGACCGGTTGCAGCGTGATGGTCGCTACCCGCGACAACAAGGTCGTGGCCACCCACGGCGACGTCAAGGCCGAGGTCAACCGCGGTCTCAACTGCGTCAAAGGCTACTTTCTGTCCAAGATCATGTACGGCAACGACCGCCTGACCCAGCCACTGCTGCGCATGAAGAACGGCCAGTACGACAAACAGGGCGAGTTCCAGCCAATCAGTTGGGAAAAGGCCTTCGACATCATGGAGGCCAAGTTCAAGGAAGCGCTGAAGAACAAGGGCCCGGAATCCGTGGGCATGTTCGGCTCCGGCCAATGGACGGTCTGGGAAGGCTACGCCGCCAACAAGCTGATGAAGGCCGGCTTTCGCAGCAACAACATCGACCCCAACGCCCGCCATTGCATGGCCTCGGCGGTCATGGGCTTCATGCGCACCTTCGGTATGGACGAGCCGATGGGTTGCTACGACGATATCGAGGCCACCGACGCCTTCGTGCTCTGGGGCTCGAACATGGCCGAGATGCACCCGATCCTCTGGAGCCGGGTCACCGACCGGCGCCTGAGCCAGCCCCAGGTCAAGGTCGCGGTGCTGTCGACTTTCGAACACCGCAGTTTCGAGCTGGCCGATATTCCCATGGTGTTCAAACCGCAGACCGACCTGCTGATCCTCAACTACATCGCCAATCACATCATCGAAAGCGGTGCGGTCAACAAGGACTTCGTCAGCAAGCACACCCGCTTTGCCAAGGGTGCCGACGACATCGGCTATGGCCTGCGCCCGGACAACCCGCTGGAAGCCAAGGCCAAGAACGCCGACAAGGCCAACACCTGGAGCGATATCGACTTCGAGCAGTACGCAGCGTTCGTCAGGCCCTACACCCTGGAGCGCACCGCCAGGGAAACCGGCGTACCCGCCGAGCGGCTCAAGGCCCTGGCCGAGCTGTACGCCGACCCCAAGCGCAAGGTGGTGTCGTTCTGGACCATGGGCTTCAACCAGCACACCCGCGGTGTGTGGGCCAACAACCTGATCTACAACATCCACTTGCTCACCGGCAAGATCAGCGAGCCAGGCAACAGCCCCTTCTCCCTCACCGGCCAGCCCTCGGCCTGCGGTACCGCACGGGAGGTCGGCACCTTCTCCCACCGCCTGCCGGCCGACCTGGTGGTGACCAACCCCAAGCACCGCGCCACCGCCGAGAAAATCTGGAAACTGCCGGCCGGCACGATCCAGGAAAAGGTCGGGTTCCACGCCGTGCAGCAGAGCCGCATGCTCAAGGACGGTGTACTCAACGTCTACTGGACCCAGGCCAGCAACAACATGCATGCCGGCCCCAATATCATGCAGGAGGTGCTGCCCGGCTGGCGCAAGCCGGACAACTTCGTGATCGTCTCCGATGTGTACCCCACAGTGTCGGCGCAAGCCGCCGACCTGATCCTGCCGAGCGCCATGTGGGTAGAAAAGGAAGGGGCCTTCGGCAACGCCGAACGGCGTACCCAGTTCTGGCACCAACTGGTCAGTGCACCGGGCGATGCCAAGTCCGACCTGTGGCAACTGGTGGAGTTCTCCAAGCGCTTTACCACCGATGAAGTCTGGCCGGCCGAACTGCTGGCCAAGGCCCCCGAGCTCAAGGGCAAGACTTTGTTCGAGGTACTGTACAAGAACGGCCAGGTCGACCAGTTCCCGGTCGAGCAACTGGAGGCCGGCTACAAGAACGACGAGGCCAAGGCCTTCGGCTTCTACTTGCAAAAGGGCCTGTTCGAAGAGTACGCCCAGTTCGGCCGCGGCCATGGCCACGACCTGGCCACCTTCGACCGTTACCACAGCGAGCGCGGATTGCGCTGGCCGGTGGTGGACGGCAAGGAAACCCGCTGGCGCTACCGCGAAGGGTTCGACCCGTATGTCGAAGCCGGCAGTGGCGTGCAGTTCTATGGCTACCCGGACAAGAAGGCGATCATTTTCGCCCTGCCCTACGAGCCACCCGCCGAAGCCCCGGATGCCGACTACCCGTTCTGGCTGAGCACCGGCCGCGTGCTGGAGCACTGGCACACCGGCAGCATGACCCAGCGGGTCGAGGAACTGTACAAGGCGGTGCCCGACGCCCTGGTGTACATGCACCCGGACGATGCCAAGGCGCTCAACGCCCGGCGTGGCAGCGAAGTGAAGGTGATCAGCCGTCGTGGCGAAATCCGCGCACGCATCGAGACCCGTGGACGCAACAAGCCACCGCGCGGGCTGGTGTTCGTGCCGTTCTTCGATGCCAACAAACTGATCAACAAGGTCACGCTCGATGCCACCGACCCGATCTCCAAGCAGACCGACTACAAGAAATGCGCCATACGAATCGAGTTGATCAGCGTGGCCTGAGGAGCACCGTCATGAATCTACGCATCCTGCCGCTGTGCCTCTTCGCTGCGATCGGCGTGGTGATTGCAGCCGAGGTCGACTACCCCCTGGACGCGCCCGGCCCGGACGGGCGTCGCCCCGGCGGCACCCTGACCCAGAACATGCCGGCGCCGGTGATTGCCAACGACGAAAACAAGGACCTCAAGCGCGAGCGCAACTACCCCGACCAGCCGCCGACCATTCCCCACAGCATTCGCGGCTACCAGATCGACATCAACGGCAACAAGTGCCTGTCGTGCCACAGCCGCGCCAACAGTGCCCGCAGCCAGGCCACCATGATCAGCATCACCCACTACATGGACCGCGACGGCCAGGCGCTGGCGGCGGTGTCACCGCGGCGCTACTTCTGCAACCAGTGCCATGTGCCGCAGAAAGAGGTGCAGCCGCTGGTAGGCAACACCTTTGAAACCATCGACAAGATCCTGCAAGACGACGCCAACGCCGAGAAGAAACCCTGAGGAGGCGCCATGAAAGCACTGTTCGCCCTGCTTAAGGAGTACTGGGGCATCCTCTGTCGACCAAGCGTGTATTTCAGCCTGGGCTTCCTGACCCTGGGTGGCTTTATCGCCGGGATCATCTTCTGGGGTGGTTTCAACACGGCGCTGGAGATGACCAACACCGAGAAGTTCTGCGTGTCGTGCCACGAGATGCGTGACAACGTCTTCGTCGAACTCAAGGAAACCATCCACTACACCAACCGCTCCGGCGTGCGTGCCAGTTGCCCGGATTGCCACGTGCCCCACGAATGGACCCACAAGATCGCCCGCAAGATGCAGGCGTCCAAGGAAGTGTGGGGCAAGATTTTCGGCACCATCGACACCCGCGACAAGTTCGTCGCCTTGCGCCGGGAGCTGGCCGAGCACGAGTGGGCACGGCTCAAGGCCAACGACTCACGCGAGTGTCGCAACTGCCATAACTTCGAGTTCATGGACTTCACCCGCCAGAGCAAACGCGCGGCGGCCATGCACTCCACCTCGCTGGCCAAGGGCGAGGCAACCTGTATTGATTGCCACAAGGGCATCGCCCACAAACTGCCCGACATGCATGGGGTCAAGGGCTGGTAGCACGGATCGCGGGCAAGCCCGGTCCTGTGGGAGCGGGCCTGCCCCGCGATGAGGCCATCACGACTATGTACAGCCTGTGCCGACCTCTCGCGAGGTAAGCCCGCTGCTACCGGGCTACATCAGTTTGGCGAACGCCTGCAGATGATGATCGTCATCCCCGAACTGGCGCGCCACCATCAGCAAATGCTTGGCATGGTGCGACAGCATGTATTCCCAGGTCAGGCCGATGCCCCCATGCAGCTGGATGCCCTGGTCAGCCACAAAACGACTGGCCCGACTGACGATGAACTTGGCCGCCGCCAACGTACGGCTGCGCGCTTCGCTGTCGGGCTGGTCCGCCACGCAGGCCGCGAGCAAGGCCATGGAGGTGGCCTGGTCCAACTCGATGCGCATGTCCACCATACGGTGCTGCAACACCTGGAACTTGCCGATCGCCTGACCAAACTGCTGGCGCGTCTTCAGGTAGTCGAGGGTCAGCGCACAGGCCGCCTCCATGCTACCCACCGCTTCGGCGCACTGCGCCGCAATCGCCCGCCCTTGCTGATAGCGAAGTGCCGGCAAGGCCTTGCCCGGCTCGCCCAGTAGCGCGCCCGCCTCGACAAACACCGCCTGCAAATAAAGCTCGCAGGCCATGCGCCCATCAATGGTTGCAAACGAACGTCGACCGACACCGGGTGCGTGCGGATCGACCAGGAACAGACTGATCCCGTCGCCGCTGCGCGCCGACACCACGATCAGCCCCGCGCTCTGGCCGCCAACCACCACAGACTTGCGCCCATCCAGCCTCCAACCGCCGTCCACGGGCGTCGCCACGGTTTGCACATCGTGCAGCTGGTAGTGGCTCTGGGGTTCCTCAAGGGCCACCGCCAATTGCAGGCCGGCGCTGCCCACCTGCGGCAACAGTGCCTGTTTCTGCGCCTCGCTCCCCAACTGCGCCACCAGGCCACCGGCGTAGATCACCGAGTGCAAGTACGGCTCCAGACAAAGCCCGCGCCCCAGTTCGGTCATGACCACCAGGTTGTCCACGCCATTGCCGCCAAAACCGCCATAGGCCTCGGCGAAAGGCACGGCGCACAGGCCAAGCTCGCCCAGTTGCTGCATGAACGCCGCGCTGAATCCACACGCACTGTTGCGGGCGTGTTCGCGCTGCTCGAAACCATAGGCGGCACGCACCAGGCGCGCGGCGGTGTCCTGCAGCATCAGCTGCTCTTGTGTCAGTTTGAAATCCATGAGCAGTGCGCCTTAGAGTTCGAGGATCATTTTCGCGATGATGTTTTTCTGGATTTCGTTGGCGCCGCCATAGATCGACGCCTTGCGCGCATCCAGGTACTGACAAGTGGCCGCACTGCTGTAGTCGGTGTACAGCAACGGCTCCTCCCCGTAGCCCAGCTCGTCCTCGATGAACGGCATGGCGTAGGGCCCCACCGCCTTGCTCATCAGGTAGGTGATGGCCTGGCGGATCTCGGTGCCCCTGATCTTCAGGAACGAGCTTTCCGCTCCCGGTGCGGCGCCATCCTGGGCGGCAGCCAGGGTACGCAGGCTGGTCATTTCGGCAGCCATCAGCTGCATCTCGACTTCAGCGACCTGGGCGCGAAACAGCGGCTCCTCGATCAATGGACGACCGTCTCGCAGCTCATGCGCAGCGATGTGCTTGAGGCGGCTGAGCAGCGCCTTGTTCTGGGCGATCCCGCCAATGCTGGTGCGCTCATGGGTCAGCAGGTACTTGGCGCAGGTCCAGCCTTCGTTCTCCTGCCCGACCAGGTTGGCCACCGGTACGCGAACGTTGTCAAAGAACACTTCGTTGACTTCATGCTCGCCATCGAGGGTGATGATCGGCCTGACGGTGATGCCCGGCGTCTTCATGTCGATCAGCAGGAATGAAATGCCCCGCTGCTGGCGTGCCTCGGGGTCGGTGCGCACCAGGCAGAACATCCAGTCGGCAAAATGCGCCAGGGTGGTCCAGGTCTTCTGTCCATTGACCACATAGTGATCGCCCTCGCGCACTGCCCGGGTTTTCAAGGACGACAGGTCCGAGCCTGCGCCCGGCTCCGAATAACCCTGGCACCACCAGTCTTCGCAACTGAGGATGCGCGGCAAAAAGCGCGTCTTCTGCTCTGCAGTACCGAACTTGATGATCACCGGGGCAACCATTTTCAACCCGAACGACACCACCTTCGGCGCCCCGGCAGCAAAGCATTCTTCATCGAAGATGTGCTTTTGCACCGCGCTCCAGCCAGTGCCACCCACCTCCACCCGCCAGCCTGGTGCCAACCAGCCCTGCTGGTTGAGGATCTGCATCCATTGCACCTGATGCGCCTTGCTCAGGCGCTTGCCCTGGCTGATCCGAGTCGACATCTCGGTGGGCAGCCGGTCACGCAGAAAGGCCCGCACGTGCTCGCGGAAGGCCTGCTCGGGCGCTGTGTATTCAATGTCCATCAATCCACTCCATCAGCGGGTAGCTGCCACCGCGCACGATGGCAGTGTGTTCATCGGCGCGCCTTACTCGTCGAACAGGATCACCGAGCGAGCCAACTCGCCACGGCGCAACTCGTCGAAGGCCTCGTTGATCTGTTCCAGGCGGATGCGCTGGGAAATCATCTGGTCGAGCTTGAGCTTGCCGGCCATGTAGAAATCCACCAGGCGCGGCATGTCTACCGGAAAGCGATTGGAGCCCATCAGCGAACCCTGGATGCGCCGTTCGTGCAACAGTTGCAGCGGGTCCACTTCGATTTTCAGGCCCGGCTTGAGCATGCCAATCACCGTGGCGGTGCCACCCCGGGCAAGCATGGCGAAGGCCTGTTCGACGGTCTGCTTGAGCCCGATGCACTCGAAGGCGTGGTGCACGCCGCCACGGGTCAGCTCCAGCACCTGCTTGGCAGCATCGCCGTCGCGACCGTTGATGACGTCAGTGGCGCCAAACTGGCGGGCCAGCTCCAGCTTGGAGTCGATCATGTCGATGGCGATGATCCGCCCTGCCCCCGCCAGCGCCGCGCCATTGATGGCAGCCAGGCCGATGCCGCCGCAGCCGATAACCGCCACGGTTTCACCCGGACGGACCTTGGCGGTGTTGAACACCGCGCCGGTGCCGGTGGTCACCGCGCAGCCGAGCAGCGCGGCGCGGTCCAACGGCATGTCCCGGCGGATGGCCACGCAGGCGTTCTCATGCACCAGCATCTGCTCGGCAAAGCCGGACAGGTTGACGAACTGCGGGATCGGCTTCTGCACGTAGGTCAGGCGCGACTCTTCGTCCGCGGCACGTTTGGTTTCCGGGGATACGCAGCGCGCCAGATGGCCGGTCACGCAGTGCTCGCAGTGGCCGCAGAATACCGTGAGGCACGTCACCACATGGTCGCCCGGCTTGACCGAACGAACCTCGCTGCCGACCTGCTCGACCACCCCGGCCGCTTCATGCCCCAGCACCAGCGGGCCCGGGAACGGGAACGACCCATCGATCACATGCAGGTCCGAGTGGCAGACCCCCACGGCCTTGGTGCGGATCAGCACCTCACGCGGGCCCGGTTTGCTGATGCCCACTTCTTCGATAACCAGCGGGGCGCCAACCTGATGGAATACGGCAGCTTTCATGGCAGTTCTCCTGATTGGGGGGTGTGAAGGTTCAGGCCGTGGCTGGCGCGCTACGCAGCACCGCCTTGGCATGACTGAAGGTACGGAAGCCGTCGATACCGTGATAGGCGCCCATGCCGCTCTGGCCAACGCCACCGAACGGCAGGCCTTCGGTGCTGGCATGGCTGAGCACGCCGTTGAGGGTCACGCCGCCGGAGCAGGTACGGCTGAGCACCCGCGTTTCTTCTTCGCCGTCATGGCCGAAGTAATAGAGCGCCAGGGGCCTAGGGCGGGCGTTGATGAAGTCGATGACCTCGGTGATGCTGTGGTAGGGCTTGATCGGCAGCAGCGGGCCAAAGATCTCGTCCTGCATCACCTGCAGGTCGTTGCCCGGATCGCGCAGCAAGGTTGGCGCGATCTTGTTCAGCGGTGCATCGCTCAGGTCCTCGGCAGCAGGGTTGAGTTCGATCAATTCCACCCCGGCCTCGCGCGCTTCGCCCAAGTAACGCTGCAAACGCTCGACGTGGCGAGCGTTGATGATCGAGGTGTACTCGGGGTTGTCCTTGAGCGTCGGGAAGAACTTCGCCACCACCGCCTTGGCCACGGCGATGAAGGCATCCATCGATTCGTGCGGCACGAACACATAGTCGGGCGCCACGCAGAGCTGCCCGGCGTTGAGCAGCTTGCCGACGACCACCTTGGCCACCGCCTCGTTGAAGTCGGCAGAGCGCGAGAGGATGGCCGGTGACTTGCCACCCAGCTCCAGGGTGACCGGCACCAGGTTCTCGGCGGCGGCGCGCAGCACATGCTTGCCGATGCTGCTGGCGCCGGTGAACAGCAAATGGTCGAACGGCAGGCTGCAGAATGCCTGGCCAACCTCGGGGCCACCGACGACCACCGCGACCTCCTCTTCGGCATAGGCCGAGCGGATCAGCCGAGCAATCAGGGCCGAGGTACGGGGGGTGAACTCGGAGGGCTTGATCATCACCCGGTTACCGGCGGCCAGTGCCCCGGCCAGGCCGCTGAACACCATGTAGCCCGGTACGTTCCAGGCGGTCACGATGCCCACTACGCCCAGTGGCTGATACTGCACCCAGGCCTGCCCGGCCTTGGCCTGGCGTGCCTCGGGTTGCATCCAGCGGGCCAGCTCGGCCTTGGTCTGGGTGAGGGTTGCCAGGGGTGAAAGCACCTCGCTGCCCTTGGAAAAACTGGGGCTGCGGTGACCGAAGTCGGCGCTCAGGGCGTCGATGATGTCCTGTTCGTGGTTGACCAGCAGGGTGATTGCGCGGTCGATCAGTTCGCAGCGCTGTTCGGCGCTGTAGGGTTCACTGGCCAGGAAGGCGGCTCGCTGTTTATCCAGGATCAGACGGATGTCGGTGCTGGTTGCATGCTCGATGGCGCTCATCACTGCCTCGCTTGTTATTGTCAGAGTGCGAATGGCTGCATGGTTGATCATCAGGGCGGCGCTGCCGCCACCCGGATCAGGTGGTGGGTAGGCAGGAGCGGGCTTGCCCCGCGAGGCGATGTAGCTGACACACCGCTATCGCGGACAAGACCCGCTCCCACACCTGTGCCTAGCGGTTAACGCACACCCGCATTGCGCAACGCCGCCGGGGTGAAGTCGGTGAGTTTGGCGCTGACGCCATAGGTGGTCGCATGCCGCGACTGGTTGGTCATCGCCATGATGTTGTAGCGACCGGCAATCAGGTCGTAGATCCCGAGCATGGCGAAGTTGGGCGCGCCGCGTTCGTAGTCGTTGATCGCGTACCCTTCCGCCACCCGCCACAGCTGGCCGCGGCCGTCGTAGTGGTCGACTTCGGCCAGTTGCCAGGTGTCTTCGTCGAAGTACATGTCGCGCTTGGCGTAGATGTGCCGCTGCCCTGGCTTGAGGGTCGCCTGCACATGCCAGACCCGGTGCAGTTCATAGCGCGTCAGGTCCTGGTCGATGTGGCCCGGCTTGATGATCTGCTCGTACTTGAGCTTCGGCGACTGCAGGCGGTAGTTGTTGTACGGGATGTAGATTTCTTTCTTGCCGATCAGCTTCCAGTCGTAGCGGTCCGGGGCACCGTTCATCATGTCGGTGTTGTCGGCGGTGCGCATGCCGTCCGAGCCATTGCCCGGCCCGTCGTAGGCCACCTGCGGCGCACGCCGCACGCGGCGCTGGCCGGCGTTGTAGACCCAGGCCAGGCGCGGTTCCCTGACCTGGTCGATGGTCTCGTGGATCAGTACCACGCTGCCGGCCATGCGCGACGGTGCGGTGATCTCCTGCTTGTAGTAGTAGAGGATGTTGTCGCCCTGCCCCGGCTTGACGTCACCCATCAACTGCGGAAACGCCAGGATGTCTTCGTACTCGACGATCGAATACGAGCCATTGATTTGCGGCGCCGCCTGCGCCGCCTGACGGCTCAAGTTGCCGCCCCGGTAGCGGTTGGTGTGGTTCCAGTACACCTCAACACCGCTCTTGGGAATCGGGAATGGGTAGTAGCGGGTCTGCGCGAAGTTCACCAGGCCGTTGCCATCGGGCGCCAATTCGGTGGTCACCGCGCTTTTCTTGGCAATGTCGTAGATGTTCTGCGGCGAGGAGGCGGTGCGCTGGGTCTTGTATACCGGGATCTTGTAGCTGTCCGGATAGCGCTTGAACATCGCCAGCTGGCCTGGGGTGAGCTTGTCCTTGTACTGCTCGGCAGTGGCGGCGGTAATCACCATCTGCGGCTTTTCGCCGGCGAACGGATCGCCCAGGAAGCCGTTGTCCAGGGGCGCCGCGCCAGGCTTCAGGCCGCCGGTCCAGGCCGGGATGCTGCCATCGCCATTGCCCTCTTTCTGGGCACCCAGCGGTGTCAGGGTAGTGCCTAGTTGCGCGGCTTCCTGGGGTGAAACCGCGGCCATCACACTGCTTGCCAGCAGCGAAAGGCTCAATGCGCCAACGCGCAGAATGAAACGTGCGTTCATGTTCAGGTTCCTCTGGCAGGGTTGCATCAGAAATTCACGCCCAGGCTCAGGGCGAGGTAGTCGCGGTCGATGTTGGTGTTGAAGTCGCCACCAAAAAAGTTGGTGTAGCTCAGGCTTGCGGTGTAGGTGTTCTGGTACTCGGCATCCACACCCACGCTGACCGCCTTGGAGCCTTCGTCGAAGTTCGGGCCATAGCCCTGCACGTCGTGGGACCAGGCGAGGTTGGGCGACAGGTTGATGCCGGCGAGCACGTTCTGGTAATCGAGCTTGCCGCGCAGGCGATAGCCCCAGCTGTTGCTGGTGTAGAAACCATCGTCGTTGCACTCCTGCGCCGGGTTGCTGGCCGAGGGGGTGCCTGCCGCGGTGCCCTGGCAGGTGGCCAGGCCCAGTGCGCCTGGCAGTTCACCGGAACCGAAGGCAGGGCTGCGACCAAAGCGCAGGTCGCTGCCGTCGGCCTTGCCCAGGCCGTTGATGTGGTTGTAGCCCACCTCGCCCACCAGGGTCAGGCGGCTGGCGCCCAGCACCTGGTCGAAGAACTGCGTTGCGGTCACCTGTGCCTGGGTGACTGGCATGCGCTTGTAGCCGTTGACTTCGGCGCCCAGGGTACGGCCGGCGAAGCCGCTGGTGATCAGGGGCGAGGTGGCGCCAAAGGTTGCCGCAGAGAGCAGGTCGGCGGTGTTCAACTGCAGGGGCATGTTGGGCCGGTAGCTGACCTCGCCGCCCAGCGCGACACCGCCGACGTTGGTCTGGAAGCTCAGGCCGTAGAGACGGATATCCTCGGGATAGTCGATGAAGTAGCGGGTACTGCGCGCCGACGTCACGCCCCCTGCGGCACTGCTCATCTGGTTGATGCTCAGGTACGGGCTACGGCTGTGGTAGTTCATGGCGTAGGCACCGAACTCAGTGTCGTTGAGCTCCGGCACGAACCAGCGCAGGGCCAGGCCGTACTGGCCACTGTCGCGGGCATCGTTGTCCTTGAGGCGCGGAATGTAGGCATCGTCGAGGCCGGCCGCGATGGCCGCCAGGCCTCCGGTGTTCTGCGCGGCACCCGGCGGCAGGTCGAGGCCGGCGACCACCAGGCGGTCGTTGCAGCCCTGGGGCACACCGTCGTTGCCAAAGAAGGTACCGCAGTTGTCGACCACCGATTTCTCCCATTCGAGCTGGTAGAACGCTTCGGCGGGGAGGTTCTCGGCTGCCCCCTGGGACACGTACAGCAGGTTGACCGGAATCAGGCCTTCCTTCACTTCCGCCCCCGGACGGCGCAGGGCCGCCACGTCGATCGGGTTGATGCTGTTGATGGAGTTGCCGATGAAGGTACTCTCGCCCCAGCTCACCACCTGTTTGCCCAGGCGCACGTTGCCGACCTGATCACCGATGGCGTAGTTGTGGTAGACGAAGCTGTCGAGGAACATCGCCCCGGACGACTTGGCTGCACGGTCGCGCCCGCTGTCGTCGATGTCGTAGAACGGCCGGTGCTCGTCCATCAACTCGAAGTCATACCAGTACTTGCCGCGCACGAAGGCACCGCTGTCACCGTACTTGAGCTCCAGGTCGTGCACGCCCTTGAATATCTTGGAAAAGGTCTCGCCCTTCTTGAAGTTCAGGCGGTTGTCGTCGGTGGTACGCGACGCCGACTCACCGGCCTTGCCCTGCGAGTTGAAGTTGGAGATGAATTTCGAGTCCGGGTCGGTGGTCGACCAACTGGCGCCGATGGACAGCGCCGAATCGAAATTGCCCTGAATCTCCCCGATGTTGAAATCGACAGCGTGGGCAGGGTTACCCGCGCAGGTGGCAACCATTACAGCTACGGCCAGCAGACTTGGCTGGAAGACGCCGCGCATTGTTGTTCTTGTCATGCGGTTTCTCCGGTTAGGGATTGAGTGGTGCATCCGTGCCTGCGATGCACGGGTGTGTCCTTACACCCGAAAAACCGGTTGCGTTTACTGGCCGCCGACGCCGGCGTAGAGCGTTACCACGCAAGCGCCGCCCAGGCCCAGGTTATGCGCCATGCCCAGGCGCGCGCCCTCGACCTGGCGCTGATCGGCGTTGCCGCGCAGTTGCTGGGTCAGCTCGTAGCACTGGGCAAGGCCGGTGGCCCCCAGAGGGTGGCCTTTGGAAAGCAGGCCTCCGGACGGGTTGATGACGATCTGCCCGCCGTAGGTGTTGTCGCCATTCTTGACGAACTTCTCGGCCCCGCCCTCCGGGCAGAAGCCCAGCGATTCGTAGCAGATCACCTCGTTCTGGGCGAAACAGTCGTGCAGCTCGCACAGCTGGATGTCCTCGGGGCCAACGCCCGCTTTCTCGTACACCTGGTGCACCGCAGCGCGGGTCATGTGCGTGCCGACCCAGTCGAGCATCGACGGCTTGTCGAAATTGAACGACGCGGGCGTGTCGGTGGTCATGGCCTGGGCCAGGATCTGCACGTCGCGGCGCAGCCCGTGCTTGCGGGCGAAACGCTCCGACACCAGGATCGCCGCCGCACCGCCGCAGGTCGGTGGGCATGCCATCAGGCGGGTCATCACGCCAGGCCAGAGCACCGGGTCGGCCATGACCTCCTCGGTGGTCAGCACCTTGCGAAACAGGGCCAGGGGGTTGTTCGCCGCATGGCGGCTGGCCTTGGCCCGCACGGCAGCGAAGGTGTCCATGCGTGTGCCGTATTTTTCCATGTACTCGCGCCCGGCCCCGCCGAAGGTGCGCAGTGCCTGGGCCATCTCGCTGCCGACATCGGCGGTGAGGCCACGCAGGATCGGCAAGAAGCGCTCGCGGGTCGGCGGGCGGTCGTCCCAGTGGGACCGCAACGGGCCGGCCTGCATCTGTTCGAAACCAACCGCCAGCACGCAATCGGCAGCCCCCGACTCGATGGCCTTGCGCGCCAGGTACAGGGCGGTCGAGCCGGTGGCGCAGTTGTTGTTGACGTTGATCACCGGGATACCGGTCATGCCCACTTCATACAGCGCGCTCTGGCCGCAGGTAGAGTCGCCGTAGACATACCCGGCGTAGGCCTCCTGTACCAGCTCATAGCCAACGCCGGCATCGGCCAGGGCGCGGCGTACCGCTTCGGCCCCCATCTGTACATAGGTCGGGCTGGTGCCGGGCTTGCTGAAGGGAATCATCCCGACGCCGGCCACTATTACGTTCTCGCTCATGGGCTCACCTGATAACAAGAAAAAGGGATCAAAGCTGGCGTGCGATCAGTTCACGCAGCACTTCACTGGTTCCACCGAAGATACGTGTCACGCGCATATCGACGAACGCCCGGGCAATCGGATACTCGAGCATGTAGCCGTAGCCGCCATGCAGCTGGACCATGTCGTCCAGGCACTTCCACAGGGTTTCGGTGGCCAGCAGCTTGGCGATGGCCGACTCCTGCACCGTCAGGCGCCGACGCATGTGTTCGCTGATGTAGTAGTCGATGGTCAGGCGCACCGCGGTGGCCTGGGCCTTGATGTCGGCGAGCTTGAACTTGGTGTTCTGGAAGTCCCAGACGGTCTGGTCGAAAGCCTTGCGGTCCTTCACATACTCGAGGGTCTGCTCGAGCAGGCGTTCAAGCTTGGCGGCGCTGTACAGGGCAATCACCAGGCGCTCCTGGGGCAGCTCTTCCATCAAGTGCATGAAGCCCCTGTTCTCTTCGCCCAGCAGGTTGCCTACCGGTACCCGGACCTCGTCGAAGAACATCTCGGCGGTGTCGGCGGCCGCCTGGCCGACCTTTTCCAGCTTGCGGCCGCGACGAAAGCCCGGCCGGTCGCACTCGACCACAATCAGGCTGCAACCCTTGGCGCCGGCGGTGGGGTCGGTCTTGCACACCACCACGACCATGTCGCAAGACAGGCCGTTGCTGATGAACGTCTTGCTGCCGTTGATCACCCACTCGTCGCCGTCACGCACGGCGGTGGTGCGGATGGCCTTGAGGTCGGAACCGGTGCCTGGTTCGGTCATGGCCACCGCCAGCACGGTTTCGCCGGTGCAGATTTTCGGCAGCCATTTCTGCTTTTGCGCTTCGGTACCCAGGCGCACGATATAGGGCGCGACGATGTCCGAATGCACCCCCAGGCTCCAGCCCGAGACACCAGCGCGGTAGAGTTCTTCGATCAGCACCGCCGAATGACCGAAGTCGCCGCCACCGCCACCGTATTCGGTCGGCACGGTGAGACACAGCAGGTTGTGGCGTCCGGCCTGGAGCCAGGTTTCACGGTCGACCTGCCCGGCTTTGTCCCACTGCGCCTGCTTGGGCAGGCATTCACGCTCGAAGAAACGCCGTGCGGTTTCACGCAGCATTTCATGGTCTTCGCGGTAGACGGTACGGTTGATGTGCATCGGGATCTCCAGTGGGCTGCCCGGCCAGGTACGCCGGCTTCGTAGCCCTAATGTAGTGAGCAGGGTGGGGGTTTAAGCCACCCGGATCGGGTAGCGTGAATGGCCGGTGTTTGGGTCAGTTCGCAGGCGTTGGATGGCCAGCCGCAAATGGCTCGCGCAACACTCGCTTGAGCACTTTCCCGGCGGCCGAGAGCGGTAGTTGCTGGCGAAATTCAACCGACTTCGGGCACTTGTAGCCGGCGATGAACTGGCGGCAATGCTCACGCAGTTGCGCCGCGTCCACCTGGGCGCCGGGGTGGCAGACCACCACCGCATGCACCGCCTCGCCCCACTGCGCATGGGGAACACCGATCACCGCGCACTGGGCCACCGCCGGGTGCCTGGCCAGGACGTTCTCGACTTCGGCCGAATAGATGTTCTCGCCGCCACTGACGATCATGTCCTTGAGCCGGTCGACGATGAACAGGTAGCCCTGCTCATCCATGTAGGCGCCGTCGCCGGTGTACAACCAGCCATCGCGCAAGGCCCTGGCGGTTTCTTCGGGCTTGTTCCAGTAGCCCCGCATGATGTTCGGCCCGCGTACGATGATCTCGCCCACGGTGCCACGCGGGACCTCCACGCCGTCCGGGTCGACAATCTTCACCTGCACGCCCAGCCCGCCGCGCCCGACCGAACGCGACAGCCCGCTGGCCCGTGCCTGGGGGGTGTGGTTGCACGGCAGGTTGCTCGACACCACCGGGCATGCCTCGGTGAGGCCGTAGGAGTGGGAAAGCTCGATGTCCGGCAGCCGCGCCAGCAGCTGCTCGACCATCTCGCCGGCACTCGGGGAGGCGCCATAGGTCAGGCGCTTGAGGGTACTGAGGTCGCGCCGGTCGAGGTCGGGATGGGCCAGCAACGCGAGGATCATGCTCGGCACCAGCAACGTCTCTGTGACCCGCTCGCGCTCGATCACCTGCAAGGTGTGCGCGGCATCGAAGCTTGCCACCAGCACATGGCTTTCACCGGCCATGAACTGGATCAATGCCCGCGCCATGCCGGCCACGTGGAACAGCGGCGCGACATGCAACAGCCGGCCGCCGGCAATCGGCGGCATGTCCACCATGCGCGGCATGCAGGCCGACCACAGGTTCTGGTGCGACTGCATCACCCCCTTGGGAAAGCCGGTGGTGCCACCGGTGTACATGATGCAGGCCAGGTCGTCGCCACTGCGCCCGGCATCCTGCACCGCCGGCGTGTCGGCAATCAGCTGTTCGAAGCCATGCATCCCCGCCGGCACCTCGCCGTCGCCGGCGTAGATGAACTGCGTCGGCATGCGCACCAGGGCGCGGATACCCTCGGCGAGGCCGGCAAAGTGTTCATCGACGATCAGGATGCCGGTGTTGCAGTCGTCCAGGGAGTAGACGACCTCGGGCACGCTCCAGCGGCTGTTCACCGGGTTGAGCACCCCGCCGCCCCACCAGACGGCAAACAGGTATTCCAGGTAGCGGTCGCTGTTGTGCGCCAGCATGCCGACCCGGTCGCCCGGGGCCATCCCCAGGCGTTGCAGGGCACCGGCAAGGCGGGCGACACGCTCGACGAACTGGCGGTAGGTCTGGCGCCGCTCGCCGAAACAGGTGGCCAGGTGTTCGGGGTTCTGTTGCACGGTACGGTGCAGGCATTGGGTCATGTACATGGCGTCAGCTCACCCCGCGGTCCTTGCCGCCCCAGAACGGCTCGCGCAGCTCGCGCTTGAGCACTTTGCCGGCGCCGGACAACGGCAGGCCGGCACGAAACTCGACGGTTTTCGGGGCCTTGTAGCTGGCGATCTGGCGTCGGCAGTGCTCGATGATGTCGGCCTCTCGAGCCAAGGCGTCGGTCTTGAGCACGATCACCGCATGCACCGCCTCGCCCCACTGGGCACAGGGGATGCCGATCACTGCGCACGCGGCCACGGCCGGATGGCTGGCGATGGCGCTTTCCACTTCGCCGGAATAGACGTTCTCGCCACCGCTGACAATCATGTCCTTGAAGCGGTCGACGATGTAGATATAGCCGTCCTTGTCCATGTAGGCGCCGTCGCCGGTGTGCATCCAGCCGCCACGCAACGCCTGCGCGGTTTCTTCTGGCTTGTTCCAGTAGCCGAGCATGATGTTCGGCCCGCGCACCACCACCTCGCCCACTGTGCCGCAGGGCACTTCGTTGTCGTGTTCGTCGACAATGCGCACGGTCACCCCCAGCCCAGGCCGTCCGGCCGAGCGCAGGCGGCCGTTGGCGATGCCTTCGGCGCCGTGGTTGTGCGGGCCATTGGCAGTGATCGGCGGCGCGGCCTCGGTCATGCCGTAGCCCTGGGTGAACCGGACCTGCGGCAAGGCCTTGAGGGCAAGTTCCAGCAACGGCACGGCGATCGGCGATGCACCGTAGGTCAGGTCGCGCAGGCAGCTCAGGTCGTGCCGGGGGAACTCGGGGTGCATGATCAGGGCTTGCAGCATGGTTGGTACGATGAGGATGTCGGTGATGCGCTCGCGGGCGATGGTGCGCATCACATCCACGGCATCGAAGGCAGGCACGAAAAAGCTCGGCAGGCCGAGCAGCGAGACCAGGATCACCCGCGACAGCGCCGCCAGGTGGAACATCGGTGCAATATGCAGGCTCCGCGCATCGTCCAGCACCGGCACATCGGCGCAGCGGGCAACCGCTGCGCTCCACAGGTTCATGTGCGACAGCATCACCCCCTTGGGCCGGCCCGTGGTGCCGCCGGTGTAGAGGATGCAGGCCAGGTCGTCGCCGCCACGCGAGGCGTCGCCCACCGCCACGGCCGTTTCGATCAGTTGCTCGTAGCCGAGCATCCCTTCCGGAGCCGGCCCATCGCCGACATGGATCAGCAGCGGACGTACCCTGGCGCTGCTGGCAATGGCCTGGGCCATGGGCACAAAGGTGTCGTCGATCAGCAGGATGCGGGTGTCGCAGTCGTCCAGCGAATAGACGATCTCGGCCACGCTCCAGCGGATGTTCACCGGGTTGACCACGCCGCCGCCCCACCAGGTGGCCAGGTAGTACTCCAGAAAACGGTCGCTGTTCAGGCTCAGCATGCCGATGCGATCGCCGCTGTGCATGCCCAGTTGCTGCAAGGCGCCCGCCAGGCGTGCCACCCGCTCGGCCAGTTGTCGGTAGGTGTGGCGGCGGTCGCGAAACGCCATGGCCAGGGCATCGGGATTTTGCTGCAGCATGCGGTGCAGCCCTTGGGTGAGGTACATGGAACTCTCCTGTGAATTATTGTTGTCAGGCTTGAACGAGGGGGTAACGCGGGGGCCGGTCAGCTCCCGGTGTAGTGCGGTGCACGCTTCTCGGCCTTTGCCCGGCGGCTTTCGGCCTGGTCCTGGCTATCGCGCAGCAGGCCCCAGTGCAAGTGGGCCTGGGCGGCAAAGTCCCGAGGGTTCAGGTGCGCGCTGTGCAGCGCCAGGCGCTTGACCGACTGCACCGCCAGCGGGCCGTTGGCGGCGATGCGTTCGGCAAGGTCCAGGCACATCGGCAAGAGTTGCTCGCGCGCGACCAGATCGCTGATCAGGCCGATGCGCAAAGCTTCCTGGGCGTTGACCGGCTCACCGCTCAGGGCGATTTTCATGGCATGGGCGGCAGGCACCGCGCGCAGCAGGTACTGCACGCCACCGGCGGGGGCGATGCTTGCCTCGCGCACTTCTGGCAAACCAAAGCTTGCGTGGGCGGCGCCGATGCGCAGGTCGCACTGCAGGGCAAGCTCCAGCCCGCCGCCCAGGCAGGCGCCATTGATCGACGCGATCAGCGGTTTCCAGATCTCCAGGTCGCTCAGGTCCAGCAGCCGAGCGTGGCCGCCCTCCTCGGCTTCGATGTCACGACTTTTGAGCGCCCCCGCGACGACTCCTGGCAGTGCGCGCAATGGCTCTCTCGGGGTGACACCGCAGCAAAAGGCCCGGTCAGTGCCACCTGTGAGCACGATCACCCGCACCTGCTCATCGTCCTGGCAGGTGCCGAGGACCTTGCGCAGGTGCATCAGGTCGCTGACGCTCAGGGTGTTGTCGGCTGATTGCCCATCGAGCGTGATGACCGCCACGTGCTCGTTGATCTTGAACTGTATGGCCATGAGCGAGTTCCTGCGCTGCGGGAAATGGTTTTGTTGTTCGCAGTAGATCAATACCGGCCCCCGCCTTCGCCACCCGAATCGTGTGGTGGGCACACTCCTCCGGCCACCGGGCTTCAAGCGCCGGGTTACATTGAGATAGATTCAGTGCATGCTTGAAAAAAAATGAGCGGGAGCCCATGGACAACAACCGCAAGTCCACTGCAGCCGATAGCCAGGCCTTTGACCGATCACAGTCGCCCATCGTCAGCACAAAGCTGATACCTCCCCGTAGCAGCGGCCGGCTGATCTCCCGCGAGCGCCTGCAAGAGCAGATGCTCAAGGCGCGTCGCCAACGTTGCATTGTGCTCCAGGGCCCGGCCGGTTGCGGCAAGACCTCGACCTTGATCGCCTGGCGCCAGGGCCTGTTGCCCCTTGGCTATGACGTGGCCTGGTTGACGCTGTCTGCCGACGACAACGAACTGACGCGCTTTCTCGACTACCTACTGGCAAGCCTGGGCCAGATAGACCCTGACCTGATACGCGAGGCCACTCAACTCGAAGGTCGCGGTATCGACGGCGAGGCGGTGGAACGTACGGTCATCACCCTGGTGCGCAGCATCGCCCGACGTTCCGGCGAGCTGGTGCTGGTGCTCGACGACCTGCACCACCTGACCGACGTGAGCATTCACCAGGCCCTGCAATGGTTGATCGATTACGCCCCCGTCAACCTGCACCTGGCGCTGGTATCGCGCAGCACCGTGCCGCTGTCGCTGGCGCGCCTGCGCAGTCAGGACCTGGTCCAGGAGTTGAACCTGCGCGACCTGCGCTTCACCCCGGCCGAGTCCGAACGGTTTCTCAAGGCGCAACTGGGCCAGATCGATGCCCGCGACGCCAGGCAGATGCACGAACTTACCGATGGCTGGGCGGCCGGGTTGCAACTGTTGGCCGTGAGCCGCAAGAAGCACCGTCCGGCATCGGCGGCGGCGAGCCTGCCGGTGCAACCCCAGGTGCGGGACAACCAGGCGTTTGCGCAGTTTTTCGAAGTCGAGGTGCTATCCCACCTGTCGCCCACCGACCTTGACCTGATGTTGCTCATGGCCGTGTGCAACCGCTTTTGCGCCTCATTGTGCGCCGCCTTGAGCGGCAACCCCGACGCCGTTGGAGAAGCCTCTGCGTTGCTGGCGCGCCTTGAGCGGGACAACCTGTTCCTGATCCCGGTAGACAGCGCCGGGCGAGAAACCTGGTATCGCCTGCACCCGCTGCTGCGCGAAACCCTGCTCAAGTACTTCGACTCACGCAGTGAGTCCGAGCAACACGCCGTGCACGCGCGTGCCTGGACCTGGTTCCGCGACCACAATCACCTGGACGAAGCCGTTCACCACGCCGTCCAGAGCGACGATTGCGCAGCCGCCGCCTTGCTGGTGGAGCAGCACGCCCCGGCCCTGTATGCCCATGGCGACCTGCGCCTGCTGATCGAACTGGTGCGCCTGTTGCCGGTGGAACAGGTGCAGTCGCGGGTCAAGCTGCGCCTGGTCAAGGTGCGCATGCAACTATACGCCCGGGACTTCGCCGGCTGCACCGAAAGCCTGGAGCAGTTGAATCGCGACTTGCCCGAGCACCATGTGCACGAGCGCTTCATGCTGGCCGTGATGCGCGCCTCCCTGGCACTGCAGCGCGACGACACCGAGGCAGCCATGACCGTGCTGCCGCAGCTGCTCAACCCGCCGCCGGGCACCGACGGCGTTGCCATCGGCTCATGCGCCAACATCCTGTCGTGGCTGTACATGCACCGCGGCGACTACGAAAAGGCCCGCCAGGTGCAGATGGACCGTCCTGTGCTGCTGGTCAACGGCGAGCCGCTGCTGGGCACCACCGCCGGCAGCCTGCAAGGGCGCTGCATGGTGGGCTTGAGCCTGGCCCTGGAAGGCCAGATGACCCAGGCCGAACGGGTTTATCGCGATGTGCTGCATGAGTCCCGACGGTGCGCAAAGACCGGCGCCGATGCCACCTACCTGTCTGCCGCCCTGCTCGGTGAAGTGCTCTACGAAACCAATCAGGTGGACGAGGCATTCACGCTGCTGTCGGGCCGCGTCGACAGCCTCGAACGGATTTCCATTCCCGACTCGGTGCTGCGGGTACTGCAGGTACTGGCGAACGTGCAATGGCTGGCCGGCAACCAGCAGGAGGCCTTCGCCTTCATCGAGCGCCTGGACGAATATGCGATCAAACTGGGCCTGGACCGCCTGCAAGCCTATTCCCTGACCTGGCAGGTGCGCTGGCTGCTGATCCTCGGCGAGACCGCGGCGGCGCGGGCCAAGCTCACCCGCCTGGAGACCATCGACGCCCGCCACCCCGATGCCGGAGAAACGGCGCTCAAGGAAATCCACATCCTCACCGAGAACTCCCGGGTGCGCTGGCAACTGGCGCAAGGCGACCTGGACGGTGCCTCGGCCCGGCTGGATCAACTGATCGCCACCTGCGAGCGGCATCGCCGACAGCTGGGCTCCGTGCGTTTGCTGGTGCTGGGCGCGGTGGTCGAGGCCGAGCGTGGCAACCGGGTGCTGGCGCGGGACAAGATCCTCGAGGCGTTGCGCCGCGGCCAGCGCTTCGGTTTGTTGCGCAGCCTGCTGGACGCCCATCCCAAGGGGCTTGAGCTGATCAGCAGCGTCGCCAGCCAGGAAACCCTCGATCCGCTGCTGGCGTTCTATGTCGAGCGGTTGCAAGCCGCGCAGAGTACCGCCCCGGCCGTGGCCACCGCCAAGCCCGCGGCCACGACGCCGAGCAAGCCCAGTGCAGCGGTCGAGCCGCTGAGCGAGCGCGAGATCGAAGTGCTGCGCTTGCTTGCCCAGGCGCTGCCGAACAAGAAAATCGCCCGGGCCCTGGGGCTGTCGCCCGAAACGGTCAAGTGGCACCTGAGCCACATCTACAGCAAGCTTGGGGTCAGCAGCCGCGACGAAGCCGTCGCGCGCATGCGTGACCTGCAATTCCACGACAGCGACCTGCCCCCCGCGTAGGCGACACCCCCTCCCCAACACGCCGTTCTTTGCCCCGCCACCCGCCCCGGGTGGCGTTCGGCCACGGCCCCGCGCCTATCGTAATCCTCAGCCCCAGGCGGCCAGCCGTGTTCGAGGAGGCTTGAGGGCAGATTGCCCGAGTCTTTCTCGACATGCGCGTCAACCGCATATACGGCGGCACCCGTGAAGTCATGCGCGAACAGATCGCGCACAAGTTCTGACCTTCGAAAACAAAAAGGAAAAAACGATGAGCAGCAAGGTATTCGTGGCTGGCGTGGGCATGATCCCGTTCAAGAAGCCTGGCACCAATGAAGCCTACGATGTGATGGGCGAACAGGCGATCCGCCTGGCCCTGGCCGATTGCGGCCTGGACTTCAAGGACATCCAGCAAGCCTATGCAGGCTATGTCTACGGTGACTCCACCTGCGGACAAAAGGCCCTGTATCGCGTGGGCATGACCGGTATCCCCCTGGTCAACGTCAACAACAACTGCGCAACCGGTTCCAGCGCCCTGTTCCTGGCTCGCCAGGCGGTGCAAAGCGGCGTGGTGGACTGCGCCCTGGCGTTCGGCTTCGAGCAGATGAACCCGGGCGCGCTGAAATCGGCCTGGACCGATCGCGCCCCGGCCACCGAGCGTGCCCTCAAGCTCACCACCGAACTGGTAGGCAAGCCCGAGCTGCCCACGGCCATTCGCCAGTTCGCCGGTGCGGGCCACGCCCACATGCAGAAGTACGGCACCCAGCTGGCGACCTTCGCCAAGATCCGCGCCAAGGCCAGCCGCCACGCGGCCAACAACCCGCTGGCGGTGTTTCGCAACATAGTCAGCCCCGAAGAAGTGCTGGCCGCGCCGATGCTCTGGGAAGGCGTGCTGACCCGCCTGATGGCCTGCCCGCCCACCTGCGGCGCAGCGGCCGCCATCGTGGTCTCCGAAGCCTTCGCCAGGAAGCACGGCTTGCGCACCGACGTGCTGATCGCCGGGCAGGCGCTGACCACCGACCTGCCCAGCACCTATGACGCCAACGACATGATCCGCGTGGTGGGTTTCGACATGACCCGCATGGCCGCCGACATCGCCTACAACCAGGCCGGCATCGGCCCCCGCGACATCGACGTGATCGAACTGCACGACTGCTTCGCCCAGAACGAACTGCTGACCTACGAAGGCCTTGGCCTGTGCGCCGAGGGCGCCGGCGAGCAACTGGTCAACGATGGCGACAACACCTATGGCGGGCGCTGGGTGACCAACCCTTCCGGCGGCCTGCTCTCCAAGGGCCATCCACTGGGCGCCACCGGTCTTGCCCAATGCTACGAGCTGACCCATCAACTGCGCGGCAGTGCCGAACAGCGCCAGGTGCAAGGCGCGCGGACAGCGGTGCAGCACAACCTCGGCCTGGGCGGTGCCTGCGTGGTCACCGTGTACCAGAAACACTGACCCGGCCTGCCCTCAAGGAGCCCTTCGATGATCGACAAACAACACATCGGCCGCCAGCTACCCGCCTTCCTGGCCACCGCCGAGGCAGGGCAACTGCGCTTTTTCGCCAAGGCCACCGGTGAAACCAACCCGGTCTATTTCGACGAGCAGGCCGCCCGCGATGCCGGCCACCCGACCCTGCCGCTGCCGCCGACCTTCCTGTTCTCGCTGGAGTTGCAGATCCCGTCCAACGCCTGGCGCGACGAACTGGGCATAGTCACCGCCCGCATCCTGCACGGCGAGCAATCGTTCCGCTACCACCGCATGGCCTATGCCGGCGACACCCTGCGCTTCGAAGTACGGATTGCCGACATCTACGAGAAGAAAGGTGGCGCCCTTGAATTCGTGGTGCGCGAAACCCGCGTGACCAACCAGCACGGCGAGCACGTTGCCGACCTTCGTAGCGTACTCGTACAGCGCAACAGCTGAAGCGGAGATCACTGATGACTACCCCATCGCTGCAACACCTGCAGGTCGGCGAACAACTGCCGGCCCTGACCCTGGCCCCGATCAACCGCACCACCCTGGCGCTGTTCGCCGGCGCCTCGGGGGATCACAACGCCATTCATATCGACATCGACTATGCCCGCAAGGCCGGCATGGCCGATGTGTTCGCCCACGGCATGTTGTCGATGGCCTACCTCGCCCGCCTGGTCACCCAGTGGGTGGATCAACGCCAGCTGCGCGACCTGGGCGTGCGGTTTCTCGGCATTACCCACCTGGGCCACCAGATTACCTGCACCGGCACGGTGGTGGAGCGCTTCGAAGCCGAAGGTGAGCAACGCCTGAAGGTCGAGATCCGCACCGCCAACCAGTACGGCGAAACCAAGATCGTCGGCGATGCCGTCATCGCTCTGTAAACAATACTGATAATCGAGGAGCTGCACCCATGGCAAAACTTCAAGGCAAAGTCGCACTGGTAACCGGTTCGGGCCGCGGCATCGGCCAGCAGATCGCACTGAAGCTGGCTCGTGAAGGCGCCCGCGTGGTGATCAACGACCTGGACGCCGACCCTGCCCACGAAACCGCCGAGATGATCCGCAGCCTCGGCGGCGAAGCCGCCGTGTGCCACGGCAACGTCAGCGCTCCGGACTTTGCCGAGCGCTACATCAAGACAGCGATGGACCACTTCAACGGCATCGACATCATTGTCAACAATGCCGGCTACACCTGGGACGACGTGATCCAGAAGATGAGCGACGAGCAGTGGTACGCCATTGTCGACTGCCACATGACCGCGCCATTTCGCATCCTGCGTGCCGCCTACCCGATCATAAAGGCCCAGGCGCAAGCCGATGCCGCCCTGGAGCGGGAAGTGTTTCGCAAGGTGGTGAACATCTCGTCGGTGTCGGCGTTGAACGGCAACGCCGGGCAAATGAACTACTCCTCGGCCAAGGCCGGGGTGATCGGCATGACCCGTGCGCTGGCGCGCGAGTGGGGGCGCTTGAAGGTCAACGTCAATGCCGTGGCCTTTGGCTTCATCGAGACCCGCATGACCCGGGCCGACGCCCATGCAGGCGCCACCGTGAACATCGAGGGCCGTGACATTCGGGTAGGGATCAGCCCGGAGAACGCCAGGACGTTCGCCCAGCGCAACCCGCTCGGGCGTCCGGGTACCGTGCAGGAAGCGGCCGATGCGGTGTACCTGTTCTGCTCGCCGGAGTCGAACTACATCACCGCCCAGACCATCGCGGTTGCCGGCAACCTGCAATGAGTTCAGCGCCAACCGCGCCCTGGGCGCGGCTGGCCTGGCCCGGCACAGGGGATCTCACCATGGACATGCACTACCTGGACGGCATTGCCCGGCAGTGGCAACGCGAGCAACCCGCTGGCGCCCGCGCCGATGTGAAGTTGGTGGCGTTCATCGCCTGCCATGTGCGCTATCACCTGGAGCACCCGGACCAGGACAGGCTCGGCAAGCTGGACTTCAAGCGCCTGGACACCGCAATGCGCAGCACCCGAGGCCGGTATAGGAACTACCTGCAGCGTATGCTCGATCAAGGAAGGGAGGAAGGATCGTTGCACTGCGCCGATCCGCAACTCATGGCCCGCACCCTGTTCAACCAGCTCACCCATGCGTGCATCTGGCACCAGGCCGATGGTCGCTGGGATGTTGAAGAGGTGATCGAGCATTATGCGGCGCTGGTGCTGAAGATGCTCGGGGCGCTGCCCGCCACCGTGACGAATCGTTGCCGACCCGCCACGGTCGAGCAATGCTACGGGGTGACCTGATAGCCCTTGCCCTGCAGGCAACTGGTGTAGGCGGTCGCGTTGGTCGATTCGCTGGTTCTGCGTTGCTCGCGCCGCTCCTGTCGTTGATGGGCGCCCCCCACTACCGCACCGGCGGCCGCGGTTTGCTTGGCGCGGTTCTGCCGATAGTCCTGTTTGACATCGTCATCGACGCGATCATAGATCTCCTCGTGCTGGTTACCGCGCACATTGGCCCCTACCGCACCGGCCGCGGCGCCGACGGCCGCGCCTTTGATCCGCCCGCCGCTGGGCGTCGAGGTACTGCTGGACGCGCTGTTGGCGACGTTGTGGCATTCGTCCGTGTCGAGCTGGACTTGTTGAGCGCTCTGGCCCTTCATCGGCACCACTGTTTCGGCGCTGGCCTGGGCTGCAAACAGCGCAGCCGCCACACATAGGCCCACTGATGACAACCTGAACATGATGACCTCCGGATCTTGCAGGATCATTTTCGGAGCGGGCTTGCCTGGCGATAGCGATCTTTCGGATGTCTTGATGTCGCGGGGCAAATCCGCTCCTACAGGAGAGTCTAGCGCTCGGTGCCCAGCTGGTCCTGCATCAGGATCGCCCGGGCGATGTCTTCATCGGTGGCTTGCAGGCCAGGATTTTGTTCTCGCACACGCTGCAACATGGACTCCAGGTAGACCCCACGAATGGCGCCGCCGCTGGCGATGAACGACGAGGCATCGTCACGGGCCGGAATGATCCGTTTGTCGTCCTTGAAGGTGGAGTACAGCGAGGCAGATACCCCTGCCGAGGTGGCGACATCACCGGCATCGACATCGGCCAGGGCCGCGCCGAAGGGCAGGCAGAGAACAAGGGAAGAAGCGATCAGTAGACGACGCATGGTGGTGCCTCCGGAAATAGAGTCCCTACGTCAAATAGGATACTCCTCTCCCGGCAGTAGTTCCCTGCTACTGCACCGGCAGGAAATTCATCAGCAACAGACTTTGCGCATAGTTCAGGCCGATGCGCCGATACCGCTCATCGAGCATCTGCGCCAGCAGGTCGAGGCGCGCCACGATCTTGCCGAACTCAACGGCGAAGCTGAGATTGCTGCCTTCTTCGGTCATTTCGTTGGAAAACAGCAACAGGACGCCGTTTTCATCCTGGCGCTGGCTGAGCATCCAGGTGGCCTTTTCGATGTTGCGCGCCGCGTTGCTGACGAACAGCGGGTTGATGGTGTCGGTCATGAAGAACTCGCTGCGCCCGCCATGGGCGGTCACCAGCATGCTGCCGATGGCGTAGATGAACGCCCCGACCCGGTCGCCGCGAAATTCCGGGCTCAAGGCGTAGCTCAAGGCTGCCAGGTCACGCCGCTCGCCCAGTTGCGGCAGTGTCTGGCGCTGCTCGATGGCCTGGCGTATCTGCCGTTCGGCGGTAGTGGCATCGACAAACCCCGACTGGCGCCACTGGTTGGGGTTGCGCAGGTACAACTTGTTCATCAGCAGGTAGAGGCTGCGCAGGTTGTCGCGCATCGCCAGGGTCGCCATGCGGTCGACGCTGGTCTGGAACAACTCCTGGGGATTGCCCTGGCTGAATTGGTTGGCGATGTCGCGACCCTGCTGCGGGCTGCAGGCGCTGGCACACATGATCAAGGCACCGGCCAGCAACGGCTGGCACAGCACTCGCAGGGAACGAACAGGGGCAGTCTCGACCATCGGCACCGGGTCTGGATTCTGGCGCGGCGCCGGGGATCGGCGCCGACTGGCCATGAATAGAGCCACGAATCGCTAAAAAGTGCCTCAAGGCGCCTGCCAGCGGCCTCCTGCCGACTCGCAATCCTTGCGCGCCTGTTGCAGATGGGCGGTGGCGTAGTAGTACGTGACCACCTGGGCCCCCTCGGGGATGGCCAGGGTATCGCGCTCCGGCGCCTTGCTGGTGGAGTGCGGGTTGGCCAGGCTTTCCTGGGTGAGGGTCGCGGTGCAGCGGCCCGCCGAGTTGTCCTGGCAGGCCTGCACCCGGCGCTTCTGGGTGCTGAGCATCTCCTTGCTCTCGTTGCTGCACGACCAGTCGATGGCGTCTTCCGGCATGCCGGTGAATTGATAGCAGGTGTGGGATTCGACGCTGGGTACCGAGGGGCTCTGCGAGCGGGTCTGCACGTCGCAGGCCGCGCCGAGGCTGGCGCCACTGCCGAGCATGGCGACGGTGAAGAGAATCGCGTGGATGTTCATGGCCTTGTACCTGTCAGGCTACCGCTATCAGTTATGAGCATTCCAGGGCCGCACCGGTTCAGCTTTTTCGATTGAACTCGCTCCCACTCAAGGATTCACAAGCCCATAGTCCCGCCCATTTGCACACCCAGGAGAAAACGGATGAAGGCGACACAGGCTCGCATGCACATCGGGATCTCGGGTTGGCGCTACGGCCCCTGGCGCGGGGTGTTCTATCCCGAAGGGTTGCGCCAGCAGGATGAACTGAGCTTCGCTTCGCGGGCGGTGAACAGTATCGAGATAAACGGCACCTTTTATGCGCTGCAGCGGCCCGAGCGCTTTGCCCAATGGGCTGCCGACACGCCCGAGGGTTTTGTGTTCAGCGTCAAGGCGCCCCGCTACATCACCCATATGCGGCGCCTGCGCGACATCGCCGAGCCGTTGGCCAACTTCTACGCCAGTGGCCCCCTGATGCTCGGCGCCAAGCTGGGGCCGACGCTCTGGCAGTTCCCGCCGAGCATGAAGTTCGACCCGGCCCTGTTCGATGACTTCCTGGCCCAGCTCCCGCGCACCGCCGCCCAGGCGGGCAAGCTTGCGCAACAGTCGCCGCGCCTGACGCCCCCCGACAATGTGCCCGCCTCCCCCGGCCAGGCCTTGCGCCATGCAGTGGAGATTCGTCACCCAAGTTTTGTCACGCCCGAGTTCGTCGCGTTGCTGCGCCGTCATGACGTGGCCCTGGTAGTCGCCGACACGGCCGGCAAATGGCCCCAGGTCGAGGATGTGACCAGCACGTTCATCTATCTGCGCCTGCACGGCGACAAGCAGCTCTACCGCAGCGGCTACAGCGATCCGGCGCTGCAGCGCTGGTACAAGCGCATCCTGGCCTGGAGGCGCGGCGCCCAGCCCGGCGGTGCGCAGCTGATCGATAAGGACACCCGCCCCCCGGCTGCCAGCACGCGGGACGTGTATTGCTATTTCGACAACGACATCAAGGTGCACGCGCCTTTCGATGCCCGCCGCTTGCTGGCCATGCTCAAACTGGACAAATCACTGCAAACCACGCCGGGAGGTTGAACCCACGCCTGCCTCGCCCCTCGAACGTACAAGGCCGCACGCCGTTGTGCGGGCACGCGGGGTGGCACCATGAGCTTCATTGTGTGGATGGCCGTGCTGGGCATGGTGCTGCTGACCCTGGCCCTGACCGCCTCGTACTTGCGCTGGTTGCCGGTGACAACCTCGGCAGTCTGCCTGGGCCTGGGTGTGGCCATCGGGCCGTCGGGCCTTGGCCTGTTGCAGTTGGATGTGATCGAGGCCGCGCCCTGGATGGAACACCTGACCGAAGTGGCCCTGCTGTTTTCCCTGTTTGTCAGCGGCCTGAAACTACGCCTGGTATTCAGCCGGCGCATGTGGCGCGTGGTGGTGGGGCTGGCGGGACCCTTGATGCTGCTGAGCATTGCCGGCCTGAGCCTGTTGCTGCACCTGTGGTTGCAGTTTTCCTGGGGATTGTCGCTCCTGGTGGCGGCCATTCTCGCCCCCACCGATCCGGTGCTGGCCTCATTGGTGCAGGTGAGCGATGCCAAGGACCAGGATGCCATGCGCTTTGGCCTTTCCGGTGAAGCCGGGCTCAATGACGGCGTGGCCTTTCCCTTCGTGCTGCTGGGGCTGCTGCTGATCGCCCAGGCACAGCCGGATGCCGACGCCCTACTGCACTGGACCCTGCACGAGCTGCTGTGGGCGGTGATCGCCGGATTGGCACTGGGCTACGCCATGGGCCAGGGTGTCGGGCGCCTGAGCCTGGCCCTGCGCATCCGCAACGATGACAGCACCTTGTCGCCCAACGACTACCTGGCCCTGGCCTTGATCGCCCTGGCGTATGTCGGTGCGCAACAGATCCAGGCCTATGGATTTCTGGCGGTATTCGCCGCCGGGCTGGGCCTGCGGCGTACCGAGATGAGTTCCAGCGACCATGCCCCGGTGCCGGCCGAACACCTGGTGCAGCCACTGGTCGGGCATCATCAGCTGGAGCCGGAGCAGGCCGTGCACGGCGATACCCGTCACTTGCAGGACAAGCAAGTGGCGGCCGGGGTGATGATGGGTGACATGCTCGCCTTCGGTGGCCTGGTGGAGCGGGCGATGGAGGTGTTCCTGGTGACGCTGCTGGGGATCGTCCTGGCCAGCCACTGGGACTGGCGAGCCCTTGGCGTGGGCCTGGCGCTGTTCGTGGTGTTGCGCCCGCTGGGCACCCTGCTGCTCCCCTGGGGCACCTTGCTGGACCGCCAGCAACGCCTGCTGGTGGGCTGGTTCGGCATTCGCGGGATCGGCAGTCTCTACTACCTGTTCTACTGCCTCAATCAGGGCCTGGCCCCGGGCCTGGCCACTGCCTGTATCAACCTGACCCTGTCGGTGGTGGCCCTGAGCATCGTGCTTCACGGGCTGAGCACCCAACCGCTGCTGGCGTGCTACCAGAACAGCCGCTAGCCGATCTCGATCCACACCGGCGCATGGTCACTGGCATGGGCTTCGTTGCGTACCCAGGCATGTACCCCGGCGTCCTTCAACTGCGGGGCCAGGACCGGGTTGAGCAACAGGTGATCGATGCGCAGCCCGGAATTTTTCTGCCAGTGCTGCCGAAAGTAGTCCCAGAAGGTGTACACCCGCGCGTCGGGGTACAGGTGGCGTATGGCATCTGTCCAGCCCTGGTCCAGCAAGCGCTGGTAGCAGGCACGGCTTTCAGGCTGGAGTAGCGCGTCCTTGAGCCACGACCTGGGGTTGTAGATGTCGAAGTCGGTGGGCACCACGTTGTAGTCACCCGCCAGCACCACCGGCAACTCGCTGGCCTGCAATGTCGCAGCGTGGGCGATCAGGGCTTCGAACCAGGCCAGCTTGTAGTCGAACTTTGGGCCTGGTTGCGGGTTGCCGTTGGGCAGGTACAGGCAGCCGACCAGCAGACCATGCACTGCTGCCTCCAGGTAGCGGCTCTGGCTGTCCTCGATGCCGGGCAGCCCGCGCCGGCTTTCCAGCGGCTGGGCATCCAGCGCCAGGATGGCCACGCCGTTCCAGGAGGCTTGGCCGTGGTGCAACGTGCCGTAGCCCAAGGCCTCGAACTCGGCGGCGGGGAAGCTTGCGTCGGGCGCCTTGAGCTCCTGGAGGCAGACCACGTCGGGGCGCTCGCGCTGCAGCCAGTCGAGCAGGTTGGGCAGCCGCGCGCGCAGGCCGTTGATGTTGAAGGTGGCGATCTTCAAGGGCTTCATCGCTCAGGTATCCGGATCATCGAGCTTTGCCTCCACGGCCTCTTCCAGGGCATTGAAACGGGCCTCGTCGGCCAGCGCCTTGAGCGCCAGCCAGTCGTCCCAGTCGATGGCGCCATCGTCGCGCAAGGCCTCGGCGGTGCGGATCAGCGCCTTGTGATAGAAGTCCGGCGACTCGCGGCGATAGCTTTCATCATCGTATTGCGCGTACCAGGCTTCAAGTTCCGGGATCGAGCGTTCTATGGACATCGCTGCACTCCTCTGCCGGCACCGTTTGTGTCAATCATTGGGCAACGGCATGTCCTTGTCGTCGGGGTATTGCTCTTTGTCGTCGTCGGTATCCGGCGTCTCCCGTGGGGGTTCATCGGTGCCGGGTTCGGGTCTGGGTGGGGTGGAGTTCTCAAGCTGCATGGCGATGGACATAAACACCTCCGCTGGCCAGGTGAAAAACCTTGCCTGTTCTCAATAGGAAAAACCCTGCGCCCGGACGTTCCAAATATTCGCCCAACTAAAGCCCGCCTGCAGGTCGGTGTCAGGACTCGCGCTTGCGCTGCTCCCGGCCCAGCCAGGCTCCGGTCAAACCCCAGACCAGCGCTATCCCGGCACCAATGAACATCGCCAGCGCCGGATGATCCCCGAGCAAGTCCAGCCCGCGCTTGACCCAGCCACTGAGCGCATCGCCGCCACGATAGACGACCGTGTCGGTAAAGTTCTTGGCCTTGTACTTCTGCTCCGGCAACACCACGGTGTAGAGCATTTCGCGCCCGGGCCGTACCAATGCGTACTCACCCACCCGGCGCACCACCATCACCACCACGAACACCGCGAACAGCGGCGCCAGTGCCAACCACAAGAACCCCACCACCATCACCAGCGGTACCGCCACCAGCAGGACCCCGACGCCCAGCTTGCGCGCCAGGTGCCCGGTGATGAACACCTGGGTGAGGATCGACAGGAACTGCACCAGGCTGTCGATCAGGCCGAACACCTGGGTCTGCTCCGTTCGGCTGGTAAAGTGCGTCGCTACCAGCCGCGCCTGTTCGAAGTACAAAAAGGTACTGACACTGGCCAGCAACACCACGAACAAGGCGATGCCCAGCAGGTAGGGCGAACGGAACACCTCGCTGGCCCCGGCAAACGGGTTGCCGCCCAACGGCCGCGACCGGGGCAGCTCGGTGTCTGCCTGCAGTGGGTGCCGGTCGCGGAATCGCTGCAGGTACGCTGCCGCCACGACACTGCCCAGCAAACAGGCGGTGGCCAGCACCACCAGCCCGGCATGGCCGATTACCCCCACCAGCACGGTGCCCAGCAACGGCCCCAGCAGCCCGCCCAGGCTCGCCCCGCCGGCCAGCAGACCGAACAGGCGCTTGGCCTGTTCGCTGGAGAACAGGTCGGCCAGCACGCTCCAGGCCAGGGAAATGGTCAGCAAGTTGAACATCGACAGCCAGATGTAGAACGCCCGGGCACTCCACAGGTTGTCAGGTTGCAGAGCAAACAAGGCGGCGAACACCAACAGGTTGCTGGCCAGGAAACCATAGGTCCAGGGCAGGATGCGCCGGCGTTGCACCTTCGAGGCCAGCCAGCCGAACAGCGGCAATGCGACCAGGGTCAGCACGAAGGTCCCGGTGAACAGCCACTGCAGGTTCTCGACACCGCCGGCCACGCCCATGGTCTCGCGGACCGGGCGCAACATGAAATAGCCGGCGAACAGCAGGAAAAACAGCGCAAGCCCGGCTACCACCATCGGCAGTTCGCCTTCGCGGACATTGAACAGCCGGGTCGTCAGCGCTGTCATGGCCGGTTCGCCTCACGCGAACTGGTCAATCAACTGTTTACACTGGGCAGCGCTGAGCAACGGTCCATGCCCGGCCTTGAGCTGGTCGAGCTGGCGATCCGGGCGGCTGGTGGCGGGGATCACCGTGGTCACCGCCGGGTGGCTGATGGCGAACTTGAGAAACAGTTGCGCCCAGCTGCCCACGCCCAGCTCCACCGCCCAGGGCGGCAGGGGCATTCCCTTGACCTTGGCGAACAGCCGGCCGTCGTCGAACGCTCGGTTGATCAGTACCGCCACGCCCTTGTCCTGTGCCAGCGGCAATACGGTGCGGGCGGCAGCGGGCGAGTTGACCGAATAGTGGATCTGGATGAAGTCCAGCGACTCCTGGCGCAAGATGGTTTCCAGCGTGTCCAGCCCGCTGTCCACGTAATGGGTCACGCCCACATAGCGGGTCAGGCCCTGGGCCTTGAGTTCGCGGGCATAGGGCAACTGGCGCTGCCAGTCGCGCAGGTTGTGGATCTGCAACAGCTCGACTTTGTCGGTGCGCAGGCTGCGCAAGGTGCCGGCCCACTGGGCCTGCGCGGCGGCACGGCTGTCGGCGGCGATCTTGGTGGCCAGGAAGGTCTTGCTGCGCCAGCCGCCCTCCTCCAGCAGTTGGCCGAGCACCGCGTCGGCACCGCCGTAATTGGGCGAGGTGTCGATGACCTGTCCGCCGCCCTCGAAGAACACTTTGAGCACCTTTTTTAGCTGCTGGTACTCGGGCGAGCCGGCCTCTACTTCAAAGCTGCCCGAGGTGCCGGCGCCGATCACCGCCAGCGCCTCACCGCTAGCGGGGATCTTGCGGGTGAGCATGGCGCCACTGGCGTTCTGGGCGAAGGCAAGACCAGGCAAACTCAGGCAACCGACCCCGGCTGCCAGGGCGGCGCTGGCCGCCAGAAAATCGCGACGGGTGGGCATGACGAAGCTCCTGTGCGAAAGACAGCGCAAGAGAAAAAGCTTAGTCCCGTGGGAATAGTTACACCCTGGCAATCGTTACGTCATGTGTAAACAGTGCCGGGAGTACATTTGTACTCCCGGCGCTTCAGGGGGCATTGACCACTACGTAGGTGACGTTGCTGCCCTGGTACTGCGGCTGGAACCAGGTCGATCCGCATTGCAGGTAGGCGGTGTTGTAGCGCATCACCTGCACACAGTCGGCCGGCAACTGCGAGGGCCGGAAAATCGCCCCGACCACCGCCGCCGTGGCTACTACCGTCGCCGTCACCGCGGCGGCAGTGGCGATCGGGTGATAGTCATCGTCATAGCCGTAGCGGCCGCCGCCATCGACATCGATGTCGACGTCGCGGTGGTTGTCGATGTTGACGTTGCGCGTGCCGTTGTTGATATAGGCGCGGTTGCCGGCGTTGACGTGGCGGTTATTGCTGTTGACTTGCCGGTTGGTATTGACCTGCCGGTTGCTGTTGACGCGATTGCCCGAGACATTCTGGCGGGTGTTGATGCGCTGGGCGTGCGGCGCGCCCCTGGGCGGTGCACGGTTCACCGATGCCCGGGCGTGGCCCATGGCGCGGGGCCCGGCATCGGCCTGCGGCATGGGAATCACGGTCAAAAGCGACACACTCAACAGCGACAACAGCACCGTGTACGAGGCGATCCTGAACATGACGGCGCTCCCTTACTCGCTGGCTTTTTTCAATGGAATGGCGACATCGCCCTTACCCGGCGCGAAGGTGAACTTGACGTTCTTGGCGTCGGGCTTGAGGTTCCAGCTGTACACCGCCGAGTATTCAGGCGCGCTGGCTTCGCTGATGGTGGTGATCACCAGTTTGCACGGCAGCGGCTTGTCGGCGCGAGTCAGCCACAGCTGCCAGTCGAGCTCGTCCTGGCGAAACGCCAGGTGGTCGCACAGCTGGCCATTGATGCTCGAGGGGCCGATGTACAGGGCGCTCTTGATGCCGTCGATCTGCGCCTGGTCGCGGCCGAACAGGAACAGGTCTTCAAGGGGAATCTGGATGCCGTAGTAGTTTTCCAGGCGGTGCAGGGTTTCTTCGAGGGTCGGCGGCGCGTCCACCGTGGTGTAGTACTTGAGGTAGGGCGAGTACTGGGTGAGTTGCTTGCCGTTGTAGAAGAACTCGAGGGTTCGCGTGTCACCGTCGCTGCGCGCATACAGGTGGTTGTGGCCGTCCACCTGCAACACATTGAGCGATTCGCTTTTGATCTTCTGCCCCGAGTCCAGCACCGTGTCGCGGGTGGTCTGGGCGGTCACCCTGAAGGCCTTGAGGCTGCGCAGGTGCTCGCCCATGTCGATGACCTTGTCGATCACCTGGGGGTTGCGCACGGTCTGCGTGTCGGGCGTCGGCGTAGCGGGTGCCGGGGTATCTTCGGCCAGGGCAAGCGACGCCGGGGCCGTCAACAACAGGCAAAGAACACAGGTCACTGGCTTCATCTGCGCACTCCGTGCGAGTGGGTCGAGCCAGTTAGGTATAGCCCAAGTTCATCCACCGACCGCAGATGTGGGAAAAATCCGTGGGCTTGTCCGCACGCCGTCTATATTGAGCTAGTCCCCCGTCGGTAGCCTGAGCGCGTACCATGCTGGAAACCGATCAACTGATCATCTGTGAACACTGCGACTGCGTTTACCACAAGGTCCCCCTCGGCAAGCACCAGAAGGCCTTGTGTCTGCGCTGCGGCGCCGTGCTGCAACGCTATAACGGACTGAACCTGCAACAGCGCCTGGCATTGAGCCTCACCGCCGGTGTGCTTTGGATCCTGGCCAACTTCTACCCGGTGATGAGCATTAGCCTGCAGGGTTTCTCCAACAGCGCCACCTTGTGGGACTCGGTGCGTGCCCTGGCCACGGGGCCGATTACCTTCATTGCCCTGGTGGCGGCGATCTCCATCATTATTGCGCCGATGTTCCAGCTGGCATTGCTGATCTGGGTGCTGACCTTCGCCCTTGCCGGCCAGCGCTCCCCGGGGTTCGCCTGGTGCATGCGCTGGCTGGAAACCCTGCGCCCCTGGAGCATGCTCGAAGTCTGCCTGCTCGGCGCCATGGTCGCGGTGTTCAAGCTGGCCGGCCTGCTCGATGTACTGCCCGGTATCGGCCTGTTGGCGCTGGCAGCCCTGAGCCTGCTGATCATCCGCGTGGCCGGCCGCGATATCCGTGACTTGTGGGACGAACTGCCATGAGCCGCCCGCCCCTGGCCAGCGAGCTCAACCTGGTGCTCTGCCACGCTTGCGGCAAGGCCTGCGATACCACCGCCGGGCCCGTGCATGAGTGCCCGCGCTGCGGCGCCCCGGTTCACCAGCGCAAGCCCAATTCGCTGACCCGCACCTGGGCCTACCTGATTGCCGCGCTGGTGTTCTATATACCGGCCAACCTGCTGCCGGTAATGAACACCAAGATGCTCGGCAGCGGTGACGACAGCACCATCATGAGCGGGGTGATCGAGTTCTGGGCCCACGGCGCGTGGGACATTGCCTCGATCATCTTCATCGCCAGTATCGCGGTGCCGGCGACCAAATTCGTCGCCCTGGGCCTGTTGCTGACCACCGTGCAGCGCGGCAGCAACTGGGCGCAGAGGGAGCGCTCCAAGCTCTATCGCTTCGTCGAACTGATCGGCTACTGGTCGATGCTCGATGTAATTGTCGTGGCCCTGGTCGCCGCGCTGGTCAAGTTCCAGGCCCTGGGCGACATCGAACCGCGCCCGGGCATTCTGTTTTTCGGCCTGGTGGTGGTGTTCACCATGCTGGCCGCAATGAGTTTCGACCCCCGAATGATCTGGGAAAGCCGAGAACCCGAGGAGCGCATGGATGAAGTCAGCAGTCACTGAAGAGCCGCCAGTGCCGGGCGCACCGACCGTAAAAACCCGGCGTTTCAGCGTTTCACTGGTGTGGATCGTGCCGATTATCGCGGTGCTGGTGGGTATTTCCCTGGTGGTGCACAACTGGTTGCAGCAAGGCCCGACCATCGAGATCACCTTCAAGACCGGTGAAGGCCTGACCGCCAATAAAACCGAAGTCAAATACCGCAACGTGGTCATCGGCAAGGTCACCACGGTGGAGCTGAGCGATGACCAGAAACACGTGACCGCGACGGTGCAACTGGTCAAGCATGCCGAAAACTTCACCCGCGAGGACTCGACTTTCTGGGTGGTGAGGCCGCGCATCGGTGCCGGCGGCGTATCGGGGATCGACACCCTGTTCTCGGGCGATTTCATCGGTGCCGACGCCGGCAAGGCCGGTGCCCGGGCGAAAACCTTCACCGGGCTTGAAATGCCGCCTCCCATCACTTACGACGAACCGGGCAAACGCTTTACCTTGCATACCAGCGATCTGGGGTCGCTGGGCGTCGGCTCGCCGGTGTACTTTCGAAAAATCCCCGTCGGCCAGGTGGTGTCCTACCAGCTGAGCAAGGATGGCAAGGGCGTGGATGTCGAGGTGTTCGTGCAATCGCCCAACGATGCCTTTGTCACCAACAACACCCGTTTCTGGAATGCCAGCGGCATTGATGTCGAAGCCGGTGCCAATGGCTTTGCCGTGCGCACCGAGTCGCTGTCGTCATTGCTGGTGGGCGGCATCGCCTTTCGCGCCCCGCAGTTCAACCCCGAGGACCAGGTGGCGAGCGAAGACCAGGTGTTCGAGCTGTTCGAGAACGAACAGCTCGCCCTCGCCCCGCCCAACGGCAAGGCGCAATACCTGGCCCTGCGCTTCGACCAGGCGCTGCGCGGCCTGAAAGTCGGCGCCCCGGTGGAGTTCCTCGGCGTGGAGATCGGCAAAGTGGTGTCGGTGAACCTGGATTTCGACCTCAAGCAACGCAGTTTCCCGGTCAATGTCGGTATCGTCATTTACCCGCAACGCCTGGGCAAGGCCCACACCAAGCTGCTCAAGGCGCTCAAGCACAACCCCGACGACGAACAGGGTGCCGCCGAGTTGCTGGGCATGTTCATCGAAAACGGCCTGCGCGCCCAGGCCCGCAGCGGCAACCTGCTGACGGGGCAGTTGTACATCGCCCTGGACTTCGACCCCAAGGCGCCCAAGGTGGCCTTCGACCCGAACGCACGGCCGGTTTCCATTCCCACCGTACCGAGCAGTCTTGAACAGTTGCAGGAAAAATTCGAGGTCATGGTCGACCGTCTCAATCGCCTGCCGATTGAGCGCATCGCCAACAACCTCGACGCCAACCTGGTGGAAATGCGCAAAGGCCTGCAGCAGTTCAACACCCGTACTCTGCCCGGGGTCCAGGGGACCTTGCAGGAAGTCAGCAAGACGCTGCAGTCGGCCAACTCGACCCTGGCCGACGATTCGCCGCAACGCGAGCAACTGACTCAGACCCTCGACGAGTTGGGACGCATGTCGCGCTCCTTGCGTGAACTGGCCGACTACCTGGGCCGCAACCCTGAATCCCTGCTGCGCGGCAGGCCCAAGGATGCCCCGGCTGACACCTTGAAACCGTCGCGCAATTGACCGCAGGAGCACCGAACATGGCGCACGCCACCAAATTCGCATTGCTGGGCCTGACCTTGATGCTGGCAGCTTGTCGCAGCGACCCGATCCACTACCACACCCTGATTCCCCAGCAGCCGGTGCCGGTCAACAGTGTCGATGTGCAGCTCGAACTGATCAGCGTGCCGCCCCAGGTCGACCGCCCGCAGTTGGTGATTCGCCAGAGCAACAGCAGCCTGGCGATCCTGGAGACCGAATGGTGGGGCGCAAGCCTTGCCGACGAATTGCAGAACGCCCTGATCAACCAGTTCTCCGGCAACAGCGCCCAGCCGAGCCTGGCGCTGCGGGTCGACGTGCAACGCTTCGATTCGGTGCCGGGGCAATACGCCCTGTTCGATGCCCGCTGGCGCCTGCGCGCGGCCGGCGGCAGCGACGCCGGCGCCCTGAACTGCCGCAGCGTGCTGCAGACCCCGGCCGGCGGCACCATCGAGGAACTGGTGGTGGCCCATCAACAGAACATCAAGCGCTTTACCGAGCAGGTCAGCCAGGCGGCTCGTGGTGGCGCCAGGCGCTGTCCGGCGTTGTAATCATCGCGGGGCAAGCTCGCTCCCACTTTCCCGCGACTCAACCCTCCTATGGCATCAAGTAAGGAATCTCTCATGGCCGACCATCGACCGATACAGTTTGGCAATGGCAGGGAACTGCTGGATGTATTGATTCGCGCCGGGTTGATCGCGGTACTGGTGATGTTCTGCTTCGATATCTTCAAGCCGTTCCTGAGCCTGATGCTGTGGGCGATGATCCTGGCCATCACCCTGTACCCGGTCAACCAGCGCCTGGGCGGTTGGCTCGGCGGTCGCAATGGCCTCGCCGCGGTATTGCTGGTGATCGTCGGCCTGGCCTGCCTGATCGGCCCATTGAGCCTGTTGGGCACCTCGATCGCCCAGTCGGTGCACATGGGCATCCAGGGCTTCGAGGACCAAGCGGTCGAAATCCCCCCGCCGCCTGCAAACGTGCGCGACTGGCCCCTGATCGGCGCCCCGCTGTTCGGCATCTGGGAACATGCCAGCACCGACCTGAGCTGGGCGCTGTCACAAGTGGCGCCGCACCTCAAGGGCGTGAGCAAGACCTTGCTGACCCAGCTGGCGGGTATCGGCTCGGGCATCCTGGTGTTCGTGCTGGCCCTGATCATCGCCGGCATCATCATGGCCAAGGGCGAAGCCGGCCATCGCACCGGGGTGGCCATTGCCACGCGCATTTCCGGGCCTGAACGCGGACCACAGCTGGCCGAGTTGTGCACCTCGACGATTCGCGCCGTGGCCCAGGGCGTGGTGGGCATCGCCTTCATCCAGATGATTCTGGTGGGCATCGGCCTGGTGATCATGGGCGTCCCGGCCGCCGGGGTACTGGCCTTGCTGGTACTGCTGCTGGGCATCACCCAGTTGCCGGTGCTGCTGATCACCCTGCCGATCGTGATCTACGTCTTCGCCCATGACGGCGTGGGCGCCAGCACCGTGATCTTTGCCCTCTGGACCATTCTGGCCGGGCTTTCCGACAACGTCCTCAAGCCCTTGCTGCTGGGCCGCGGGGTCGCCGTGCCAATGCCGGTGGTACTGATCGGCGCCCTGGGCGGCATGCTCACCAACGGCATCATCGGCTTGTTCATCGGCCCGGTGCTGCTGGCGGTCGGGTACGAGCTGTTCATGACCTGGGTGGCACAGCCCCTGGCAGCAGACCGGCCGGCCCCGGCACCGCCGAAGGAGGAACCTTAGCCGGTCTCAGTGGAACGGAAAGATGTAGTTCATCCAGGCGGCCATGCGCAAAAGGATCTTGCGCATCGCCGCAATGTGATGAAAGTGCTGGCTGTAGAGCGCCGCCTGCCCATATGCGCCACCAGGCATCTGCGCTTTGTACTGGGCAAACTCCGGATCCGTGATCTCGATGATCACCGGTACCCGTCCTGCCGGCGGCGAGCCGGTAAACCCGATCAGGTTGCCCGACGGCTGCACCTGCCCCTCGGCAATGACCGCAATCACATTCTTCACCCGGCCCTTGAACACCTTCCCGGGAATGCCGTCGAACGCCACCTCCGCTTCATCACCAGGCACCAGCCGCAATAGGCTGTTCTGCCGCATCCAGGCGGCAAAATACTGCCCCTCCTCGGGAATGAACACCATCGAAGGCCGCAGCGGCAACTTGCTTGCCATCATCCCCCGGCGCAGCGATACATGCGTCACATAGCCCTTGCTCGGGGCACGCACCACGGTGTTGTCGAGTTCGAACTGGGCATTGTCGATCTGCGCCTGCAAATCATCGACCCGGGCAATGGCGGCTTCCTGCTCGCGCCGCGTACCGAAGTTGCGCTTGATCAACTCATTGATCCGGTACAGGTCGCCCTTGGCCGACAACTGCTGGGCCTTGAGCGAGGCCAGCCGGTACTTGAACGGTGCAGGGTCGATGCGAAACAGCACGTCGCCCTCCTCCAGCGGCTGGTTGCCCTTGACCGGCACATCGATCACCTTGCCGGTGACTACCGGAATCACCGGCACCGAGACAAAATAGGAGCGCGCCACCTCCGAGTAGGGATGGTTGTAGTTCATGGTAAAGATCAGTGCGCCGATGATCAGCACGCCACCGAGCACCGCCGTGGGCACCGTCCATTTGTTCAGGGGAATACGAAACAGCTTGAAGATCGCCACGCAGATCGCGGCATAGGTGAGGATCAGCAGCAGGTCCATGGCCTAGATACCTCCGCCCGACTCGACATTGGCATCCCTGGCACGGGCCTGGGCCGCTTCCAGCTGAGAGACCCGTTGCTGCAGCGCCTCTACCTCTCGCTGCAGATCGGCTGCCGAAGGCTGTGCGCTGCCCGCGCCGATTCCCCATCCGCGATCCTCGCGGTAAAGCATGGCCCAGATCCATAAGAACGGCCAAAGCGCATGCAGGGTGAACAGGCTGACCCAGCCCGTGGCATGGATGGCATCCTGGTGCGGATGATTGCGGTGAACGGCGATTTCGTAGGGGATGTCGTGAAGCACGATGATGCCGTAGAACATCACCAGGCCGACGAAGATCAACAGACCTAATGCGAAGTAATCAAGCATGGCTGCTCCAGCTCGCACGGGCATGGGTGCGATGGATTCAGTCTAGCCAATGAACACTGGCATACCGGGCGATTTATCCGCCCTGTTCAGCCGTCGCCTGCACCCGGCGCGCCTCGAGCAATTCAACGAAACTCGACAGGCTGCGGGACACCGTGCCCCGCCGCCATACCAGCCAGGTATCGAGGTAGCGAAAGTCTTCGCACAGCGGCCAGACACTCACCGTGGCGCAACCCGGCATGCTTTGCAGCATGCTGCGCGGCATCAGTGCCAGGCCGGCGCCGGCGCTCACGCAGGCGAGCATGCCGTGGTAGGACTCCATCTCGTAGATCTTGCCCGGCACAGCGGCATCGGTGCTGAACCAGCGCTCGAAATGGTGACGGTAGGAACAGTTGGCGCGAAAGGCGTAGATGTTTTCGCCGTTGACATCCTGGGCGCGGCTGATCGGCCCGTGATTGAGCGGTGCGATCAGCACCATCTCTTCTTCGAACACCGGTACACCGTCCAGGGTCGGGTGCAGCACCGGCCCATCGACGAAGGCCGCTACCAGGCGCCCGGCCAGCACGCCTTCGATCATCGCCCCGGACGGCCCGGTGGAAAGGTCCAGCTCGACCTTGCTGTACTGCTGATTGTAGGCGGCCAGCAGCGCCGGAATGCGCACCGCCGCCGTGCTTTCCAGCGAGCCCAGGGCAAACGGCCCCTGAGGCTCTTCGCCCGCCACGGTCAGGCGCGCCTGCTCCACCAGGGCGAGGATGCGCCGGGTGTAATCGAGAAAGGTCCAACCGGCTGGCGATAGCCGCAGGCGGCTTTTTTCGCGGATGAACAGCTCGACACCGAGGTCGGTCTCCAATTGCTTGATACGTGTGGTCAGGTTCGACGGCACGCGATGGATATGCTGGGCGGCAACGCTGATGCTGCCGTGTTCGGCCACGGCCTTGAAGATTTCCAGCTGGACCAGATCCACAGCATTCTCCTTTCATGAATGAAAGGCTCATTATTATTCAGTTTCCACAAGCTGCGCATCCCCCTACGCTGGCGGCATTCCCTAACACCTGCAGGACTGTGCCATGACCGCGTTTTCCCACCAGACCCATGCCGTCTCCACCAACCCCGCGACCGGCGAGGCCATCGGCCATTACCCCTACCAATCCTCCGCGGCCCTGGATGCTGCCCTGGATCGCGCCGCTGCAGGCTTCGCCCTGTGGCGCCGCACCGAGGTGGGCGAGCGCGCGCGACTGATCCTTGCCCTGGCCAGCGCCATTCGTGAAAACGCCCCGGCCATGGCCCGCATGATCACGCTGGAGATGGGCAAGCCGCTGGCCCAGGCCCGTGGCGAAGTGGAGAAATGCGCGCAACTGTGCAAGTGGTACGCCGCCCAGGGCCCGGGCATGCTCAGCGCCGAGTCGACCCTGGTGGACAACGGCACCGCGCGCATCGAGTACCGCCCGCTGGGCCCGATCCTCGCGGTGATGCCGTGGAACTTTCCGGTCTGGCAGGTACTGCGTGGTGCGGTGCCGGCGCTGATCGCCGGCAACACCTACGTGCTCAAGCACGCCCCGAATGTGATGGGCAGTGCCTACCTGCTGCTCGAGGTGATCAAGCAGGCCGGCTTGCCTGAAGGAGTGTTCGAGGTCATCAACGTCACCCCGCAAGGCGTCTCCCAGGCCATCAAGGATCCACGCATCGCCGCCGTGACCCTGACCGGCAGCGTGCGTGCCGGCATGGCCATTGGCGCCCAGGCGGGCGCCGCCCTGAAAAAATGCGTGCTGGAGCTGGGCGGCTCCGATCCGTTCATCGTGCTCAATGATGCCGACCTCGACGAAGCGGTCAGGGCCGCGGTGATCGGCCGCTACGCAAACACCGGCCAGGTCTGCGCCGCCGCCAAGCGCCTGATCGTCGAGCAAGGTGTGGTACAGGCGTTCACCGAGAAGTTCGTCGAAGCGACTCGCCAACTGGTGATGGGCGATCCGCTTGACGAACAGACCTACCTGGGCCCGATGGCGCGCTTTGACCTGCGCGACGAGCTCGACGAGCAAGTCCAGGCAACCCTGGCCGAAGGGGCCACCCTGCTGCTGGGCGGCCGCAAGGCCGACGGTGTGGGCAACTACTATGCGCCCACGGTGCTGGCCGATGTCACCGACCAGATGACCTCGTTCCGCCAGGAGCTGTTCGGGCCGGTAGCCTCGATCATCACCGCACGCGATGCCCGCCACGCCCTGGAGCTGGCCAACGACAGCGAGTTCGGCCTGGCCTCGACGATCTACACCCGGGACCTGGAACTGGCTGCGCAACTGACCAACGAGCTGGACACCGGCGGTGTATTCGTCAACGGCATCTGCGCCTCCGACCCCCGGGTGACCTTCGGTGGCGTCAAGAAGAGCGGTTTTGGCCGCGAGCTCTCCCACTTTGGCGTGCGCGAGTTCTGCAACGCCCAGACCGTGTGGCTCGACCGCCGCGGCTGAGGCGCCTTGGCCGGGGTGCAGGTCAGGATCAGGTCGGCAGCCGTCTCGCCGACCACCCTGGCCTGACACGCAGCACGCAGCACGCAGCGGCGCGGCCTCGACCGCTGGTCAGATTGACCGCGGCCTCGCCCCGAAACCCATGCTGGCAATGGACTAGACTCAAGCTCGGGGGCTGGCAATGCCACACAACCGGAGGTGCACCATGAGCCAGTACCAACGCCTTTTCCTGATGGTCGGATCAGATCTGTGTCATACCCCAGCCATGGAGCGCGCCGCGGCGCTTGCCCGCGCCACCGGCGCTACCCTGCATATCACTGCCTTCATCGAGGAGGTCGACACTCTCGGCCTGATGAGCGGCGACGAGCAGCGGTTGCAGACCCTGGTCAGCGACAACCGCCAATGGCTGGCCGACGAAGCCACCTTGCTGCATGAAAACGGCATCCGGGTCAGCACCGATGTCATGCTCACCCGCGACGTTCTCCAGGCCGTGCTCACCCAAGTGGTCGAGATCGGTCCCGACCTGCTGATCAAGGATGTCCACCATCAATCGGCGCTCAAACGGCTGATGAACACCCCGCTGGACTGGGAGCTGCTGCGCGAGTGCCCGTGCCCGGTGCACCTGGTGAGTGCGGTACATTGCCCGCTGCCACGAATCGTCGTGGCCGCCGTTGACCCCACCCACCCCGAACACCCCTACAGCGACCTCAACGAAACCGTCATCAAGGCGGCCGCCGATCTCGCCCAACAGTGCAATGCCGAACTGCACCTGTTGCACGTGTGCGACAGCGCTCACACCCATATGTCCGACTTCGGTGCCGGTACGGTCACCATGCCGGGATTCGGCAGCGACGTGCGCAAGTCGATCCACAAGGCCTTCGATCACTTGGCCGAACGTCACGCGATACCGCCGGAGCGCCTGCATTTCCTGTCGGCACCGATCACCCGCAGCATTGCCGAATTCGTCGCCCACAGCCGCACCGACGTGCTGGTGATGGGCAACCACACCCGTACGCTGATGGAACGCATGACCGGGAGCACCACCGAGCATGTGGTCGACCACCCGCTGTGCAATGTACTGGCGATCAGGGCCCAGGCCTGAGGCTCAGTCGTATTCCGCCTCGGCATGTTCGCCCAGCAAGCGCCGTTGACGGGCCGTGGCGGCTGCCAGCACCGCCGGGTTGTACTGCCAGTGCAGGTACGGCGAGAACTTCTGCGCCACCATGCGCCGGCCGTAGTGCACCTGCAGCATCGACCGGCACAAAATGCTCTGCGCCGCCTGGCCCTGCCACTTTAACCTCGGACGCCCCGGTTTCCCGATGAGCCCAAAGACTTACCAGGTGAGATTCTTTACGGAGCCTCCGTCAGATCTAGTTCGAGATATTTCTCACAGACCATCAGAAACGCCCTACAGCACACCTGGAGTCCTTGTAAGTAGGATATTTGGCTGACTAGCTGACTAAAAGGAGTTTCACATATGGCTAACCACGGTTACATGACCATTACCGGCAAGGCTCGAGGACTAACTTCGGCGGGTTGCTCAACCCAAGACTCTATTGGCAACAAGTGCCAGGCAGGGCATGCAGACGAAATCAAGCAGAGAGAAAATAACTTGTTCGATTAGTTCCTACCGAACTTCTTCATTTGGCCTTCAGGAAAAATTCTACACCGTCGAACTGAAGGGCGGCATCATTGCAGATCTGACGGCTGAGATGCCCCATGTTATTTTCCAAAATGACGCCGAACCTCAAGAGCATCTTGCTATTCGCTACCGTGAAATCACCTGGACGCACCATTCGAACAGGAAAGCAGCTCTATCAAGAGACTGAAAAATGATTGCGTGGACTTTCCCTGCATTGGCCGCCTGTGGCATTTTTGTCGCCTACCTCTTAAAGATGCGCCTATCTGGCAGCAAATTAAATCACGTCAAACTCTATGCCTGCCTACTGTTCAATGGGCTATTTGTTGTGCCTTATATAGACATTCTTCAAAATAATGATTTTCTATTCTTAGGGCATCGACCAGAGACAACCTCAGAACACCCACACATTGGCTGGATTGCTTTTATCTGCATTTTTATACATTTATTTGCACTTCCTGTTAAACGGGACATTAGATGGTGGTTTTCGCGAAAGTAAACTCACACCTTCCAGGTCGTCGTACTGGCGATCAGGGCCCAGGCCTGAGGCTCAGTCGTATTCTGCCTCGGCATGTTCACCCAGCAAGCGCCGTTGACGGGCCGTGGCGGCTGCCAGCACCGCCGGGTTGTACTGCCAGTGCAGGTACGGCGAGAACTTCTGCGCCACCATGCGCCGGCCGTAGTGCACCTGCAGCATCGACCGGCAGCGATCGGGGGTGCGGTTGTCGCTGCCGCCATGCCATAGCTCGCTGCGAAACATCAACGCATCGCCTGCCCGGCACAAAATGCTCTGCGCCGCCTGGCCCCGCCACTGCTGTTCGCCCGGCAGCGGCTTGCGCCCTGCCCTGTGGCTGCCGGCCAGCACCCGAGTGGGACACAGGTCGGCATCGACATCGTCCAGGTAGCACTGCAGCGTACACACCTGCATGGGCAGCTCGAAACCAGGATCGGCCAGCAGCTTTGGCGGCAACGCCATGACCAGGTAATCCAGGTGCAGGGGCATGCCCAGGCAGCCAGGATGGCTGCGCCAGGCGGTCTGGCCGATGATGTGGCAATCCTCGCCCAGGGCCGCTTCGGCCAACTCGATCACCCCCGGCAGGTCCAGGTACTCCAGCCACAGCGGGTCGCGGTTGAACACGCATTTGTAGTGCTCGACCAGGCCGTTGTAGTCCCAGTGCTGGGGTTCGAGGTTGTCGATTGCCGCTTGCAGCTGTTCGATCTGCGCGCTGCCCAGCACCCTTGGTAACAACACGAAACCGTCACGGTGCAAGGCGCCCAGGGCCGACTGCAGGTCCATGCGCGGTTATTCACGCCAGTGCAGGTTGAGCTTGACCGGCGCGCCGCCATCGATCACCACCTGCTGGCGCTGCTGCTCGCCATTGAGGTTCGCCAGCACCTGGTAATGCCCGTTGGGCAGCTTGGCGTAGAGCATCGGGCCGACGTCCGAGAGGGTCAGTACCGGTTGACCGCCTGCCGACTCGATACGCACTTGCGCACCGCTCTGGTACTTGTTGTCCGGGCCCGATGACAGGGTGAGCTGCAGGTTGTAGCCTCGGATCTGCTGCATGGCCCGGGATTCGTCGATGCCAATGCCGCCCTTGAGGTAGCTGATGCCGTTCTGTTCCTGGGGCTGCAGTTGCACACCGGCAGGGTCGATAGGCGCCTCGTCCAGTGTTTGCGCGGCGGCCAGCGGCGCCACGCCGAGCATGACCAATGCCAGGGCGAGACCGCTCAGAAGGCTGTTCTGATGGCTGTTCATGGCGTGTCCTCCAACACGGATCCAGCCTTTATTATCCGCGCATCAGCGCCTGGGTTGCCCGGGCCTGACGCGCGGCGCGGCCGTCAGCGGTTGGAGCGCATGAAGGTGTCGAACTCAAGGTCGTCCAGGGCCGTGGACAACCGGGCCAGCCCCAGCAGCACGCAGGCCAGCAACGAAAAGGTGAAACCATAGCCGAAGAAGCTTGGCCCCAGGTGCAGGCTGAGCAGGGTCAGGCCGGCGTTGAGCACTACGAACAACAGGCACAGTTCCCGCACGATGGCGCGTTTGTCCAGGTAGAAGAACACGTTGAGGATGGCCATGAACACCACCTGGATACTCACCCCGATCAGGTCGATGTAGAACAGCGGCAGGTAGTAGCTGGAGATCCCGAGCCAGGCCAGCAGGCGCGGGCCGAACAGGAACAACAGCACCACGGTGAGACCCTGGACCTTGCAGATTTCCAGCAGGCCCTGGCGGATCGAGTAAGTCATCTCGACCTTGAGCTGGCTGATGTGCTGCAGGGTTTCGCCTTCCCGCACGGCGCGGAACAGGCGGTCGTACCACTCGGCAAAATCCGTCTCGATACGCACCAGGAAGACCGCCATGCCCGGGATGATCGCCAGGTACGCCAGGAAGATCGGCAAGTCGTAGAGGATCGAGGCGCGCAACGGACCAATCACCTGGCTGGAGGTGTAGGGGTTGAACCAGAAGATGAACTTGTCGATCCAGATTCCCAGGTTGTAGCAGAAGCCTGTGAGCAGCAGGCTGATGAACACCTTGCGCCGGTCGAGGAAATCAAACGCCACCAGCTTCTCGGCACGGTATTCGCGCAGGATGTCGAACAGGAACAGGAACAGCAGTGTGCTGTGGCCCAGCAGCAATGCCAGCAGCAGCCCTTCCATCTGCAGGTAGCGCAACCAGAAGGCGCTGCCGACCATCAACGAATAGCCCAGCAGCATCACCAGCAGGATCCGGTTGTAGGCCTTCATTCCCGACAGGAAGATGATCACCAGCCACAGGTTGCACAGCACCACGAAGTTGGCCAGCACCAACAGGCGGTAGATCAGCGGCTCATCGAACAAGGTCGCCAGTAGCACGATGCCCAGTAACCCCGAGCCCACCGTGACCAACAGCAGAATCCCCAGGAGGTTCGGCAGGATCTGGTCATAGTTGCGTTCGAACAGGCGGTCGGATACGAAGCGGGTGAAAAACAGCTGCAGGCCGCCGGTGAGGATCAGTGAGGTGGCCATCAGGTAGGTCACCGTGATCAGGAACTGGCGAATGAGCGTCTCGGGTATCACCAGCCCCAGGCTGATCACCCCCACCAGCATCACGCTCAGGATCGACAGTACCCACGGGCCGGAGCTGATCAGCCCGGCATAGACATAGGCATGCAAGGTCGAGGTGTAGGAGTCGCGCGAAAGAATCTTGCGCAGTTCGAAGCCGATGCCGGCCATATCAGACAGTCTCCATTGCAGCGTTATAGAGCGCGCGATAGCGGTCGATCATCAGGGTTTCACTGTAGTAGCGGTGCACCCGCTCGATGCCCACGGCCTGGGCCTGTTGCCAGCGCTGGCTGTCGCGCAGCAGCTCGATGATCGCAAGCGCGGTGGCCTGCGGGTCGGCAATCGCCACCACCTCGCCCGCCCGACCCAGGTCGCGGTCGGCCGCCTCGCCGCCTTCGATCAACTCGCGGCACGAGCCCACATCACTGCTGACCACCGGTGTCCCGGCGGCCCAGGCTTCAAGGATCACCAACGGCTGCGCTTCGCTGATCGAAGTCAGGACCATCAGCCCCAATTGCGGAAGGATCTCGTGGATCCGCTGGAAGCCCAGGAACTGCACTTGCTGCTCCAGGCCCAGGCTCACCACCAGGCTACGACACTCGGCGACGTACTCGGGGTCTTCCTCCTCGGGCCCGACGATCCAGCCCTGCACATCAGGCATCGCCGTGGCCACGCCACGCATGGCGCGCAGGAAGGTCTTCACATCCTTGATCGGTACCACCCGGCCGATCAGCCCGACCACCGGGGCAATGCCGGGGGCGCGCTCCTGGAGGATCTGGTCCCATTGCGTGAGGTTGATACCGTTGGGAATCACCTGGGTACGCGCAGGGTCTGCGCCGTCCTTGATCTGTCGCTGGCGGTTGCCGTCGTACAGGGCAATGATGCGGTCGGCGCTGTTGTAGATCAGGTGCCCCAGGCGCTCGAAAAAGCGCACCCAGAGCACGCGGATATACCCGGAGCCGGTGTCCAGGCTGTCGTTCAGTGCCTGGTCGGTGGACTCGGCGATCCAACTGGCCTGGGCCAGGTCGATCTTGCGTTCCTTGGTGTAGATGCCGTGTTCGCTGAGCAAGAAGGTGCACTGCCACAGCTGCTTGAGAATGCAGCCGACCAACCCTGCATAACCGGTGGAAATCGAGTGCAGTACCCGTGCCCGCGGCATGCGCCGGGCGACCTCGGCAAGCATCAGCAGGGGCGACTGCATGGTGCGCAAGGTCCAGAAATAGTTGACGAACGACGGGTCGGCGCAGTGCTGCAGGTAGCCTTCGGTCAAGGCTTCCCAGCTGGCCCGACTGTACAGTACGTCGTCCAGGCGGATGCGCCCCATGGCCAGCGAGTCCAGCATTCGCGTGCCCAGTTCGGCCGGTGGCCTGTCGGGGTGGTGCAGGTAGCGAAACAGCTCGCCAAGGTCTTCATAGGACGCTTTGTGCGCGCGCTGGGAGCGCTTGGGGTTCTGCCAGGCCTCTTCCAGGAACACTTCTTCGATGTGCACCACGTTGGGCGGCACCTCATAGCGCCGCTCGCCGTAGGCTTGGCGCTGGCCACCGATGAACAACACCGAGAATGTCAGCTGCGGCAGCCCGAGGATCAGTTGGTGTATCCAGCTCGAAACGCCACCGCGTACGTAGGGCCAGGTGCCTTCCAGCAGCAGGCAGACGTCGGCAATCGGCGCCTGGCTCGCAGTCTTTTTCATGTCCAGCTCCTGAGCAGCGAGGCGAAAGGCGGACGCTGCTGCATCTCGGCGGGGAGTTTGCGCAACAACAGTGGAATGTCGCGGTACAGCCCGGTTTCGAAGGCGATTTCAGCACGGAACGGCAGCACTTTTTCTGCCGCCATGCCGCTGCGTTCCGCCTCCAGCAAATGCACTTGGGCCTTGGCAATATCCCCCCGGCCCAAAGCGATGCGCCCGGCCAGCAGCAGCAACTCGCCGCCCCTGCCAGCGGCCAGGCCACGTTCGGCGTGCTCGCCGGCCTGCCCCAGCACGTGGTCCTGGACGCTGCCCTGGGCCAGCCCCAGGTAGGCCAGTTCGAAGTACCAACGTGCCAGCGTGGCGTGCAGCGGGCCGACCGCCTTGGGCCGCGCCTTGGCCAGCTTGCCCAGGGCGGTCTCGATACGTTGGTTGATATCGCTTTCCTGTTTATCGAGCATCGAATAGGCCAGCAGCCGCACATCGTCGCTAGGGTCACCCAGTGCCAGTTTGAGAATCGGCACTGCCTCGCGGCCCGGCATGCGCCGGGTAGCCAGCAGCGCGGCCAGACGCTGGTCGGGGTCGGGTGCGTGGCGCAATACATCCTGCAAGCCGCTGTCGGCGAAGGTCGGCGAGTGCAGTTGGGTCTTGGCCCGGAACGGCAGATCGGGAATGCCGATCGCTCGCCACAACTGGCGCTCACGCTTGCGCGGCAGGTAAAGCGCCGGGAAGATCGCGGCAATCACCCCGACACTGCCCAGGATCGGCACGAAAAACGCCAGGCTGAAAATAAACAGCGGGCTCCAGGGCAGTGGCCGGCGATAGCGCGCCGGCAACAGCAGCCAGATCGCCCCGGTCAGCATCAGGCAGGCCAGCAGGTGACTGGACGCATACAGCAGCGCCATCTGCAGGTCGGGCAACCCCAGGGTCAGGCTCGCCCAACTGCCAGCTTCGAGAAAAACCGCGCCGCTAAACAGCCACTTGCTGATCATTCAGGCCACACTCGTTATGCAGGAAGTTACGCAGCCCCCCACGATGCGGGGCTGCCTCCAGGTCATAGGCCAGCACCTTCACGCCCAGGCTGTCGAGGTCGACGTTCATGCCGAAGTGCTCGTGAATCAGCCGTCCCAGGCGGGTCAGATAGCCTTCGGCGCCCTCGGCCGAGGTCAGCGGCAGCAACACCAGCAGGCAGTCGTTGCCACGGTCGTTGCGCAGCGGCAGGTGCAGGTCCAGGCCGCGCTGGCTGCGTTCGAACAAACGCGCCAGTTCGTCATTGGGACGGGTCTGCTCGAAGATGTAGAGGCAGGCCGACAACTGATGTTTCTCGACATCGATCAACGAGCGCTTGAGCTGGCTGGTGAAATGCTGGGCATCGGCCGACGGCAGCTGCAGCACCTGCGGGTCGTGCTGGAGCAGGTCGGCGATGTGCCCGGCCAGCAGCATCAGCAGGCTCAGGGTGCGCTCGTGGAAGGCGAAGAAGGGCATCTGGCGCACCGCCAGGATTGCCTCGACCCGGCCATTGGTATCGACCAGCGGGATACACGCCTGCAGGGTCGACACGCTGGTGTGCTCGCCGGCATCCAGCACCTCCTCGAGCACACTGACCAACTCGCCCCGCTCCAGGCACAGGCTCACCAGCAGGTCGCGGTTGTCCAGTTCATCCATCACCCCGGTGGAGGCCAGCAGGGTCAGTTGCGGTGGCTGCTTGGGCGGCTGCTGGACCCGGTACAGGCCGGCCACCCGCAACGAGCCGTACTGGCCCAGCAAGGTCAGGATCGGATCGGCCAGCAATGCCAGGGCATCGCGCTCACCCGGTTGGGCCCGCAGGCGTTCGCGCAGCCCCAGCAACGAACTGCGCAGGCTCTGGTCGCTGCCGGCCAGGCGCTGTTCCAGGCGGTCATGGGATACACGCAGAATCTGGTGCGCGCGGGTGAAGTCGTCGAGGCGGTACTGGCGGTAGTCGTTGGCCATCTGCAGGCGTTGCAGGCGCCGCTCCCACAAGTCGCGCACCTCCCCCACCAACATGCCGCACACCAACACGCCTACGATGTAGGCCGGGGCGATCGCGGCGTAGGCTGCCAGGCCGTTGTGGCGCAGCACAAAGAACGCCGCCACCAGCAAACTGGCACTGAACAGCCCGCGCACGAAGCCGTAGCGCACACCGATGAGCAGTGGCGCCAGCAATGACCAGGGGAAGTCACCGTGGACCTGCAGCGGATCGTGAGGGGTGAACCACAATCCGACACCGACCACCAGGGCAGTGACCAGTACGGTCTCGACCCAGGTAGCAGGTCCATTGGCTCGCGGGGCGAGGCTGAAATCCATGTGTGGAGAGTTCATCACTATTACTCGAGCCGAAGGTCGCCAACCAGTTTGTCCAACACTTTCTGCGCAGAGCCGGCGAGGCTTTCACGCGACCAGCCGGCACGGGCGCCGCTGTTGCTCCACAGCACGCGGCCGGTGGCAGGCTCTACCACCCGCAGGCTGATGCCCACCGCCGGTTCGCCATCCAGGCCGTTCTTGTACTGCCATTCCTCGACGCTGCCGGTTACCACGTAGTCGAGCTTTTGCGAGCGCGCCCACTGCATGCCCGCCTCCTGGCGCTCGTTGTCTTCGAGCAGCGCCGTGTCGACCTTGGCCGACGGTGTATAGACCTGCGGCTGCAGGCCACGGCTGCTGAGCACACTGAGCAGGATCTGTTCGCTGCGCTCGCCGGCCTGGGGGGTCTGCGAATAGTTGACCAGCGGCAGCACACCCCATTGGGCACTGCTGGACAGTTCGGCGTTGTTCTTGCCGGTAAAACTGCTGCAACCGACCATGAGCGTCGCCGCCACGGCCAGACTCAGGCTACGAATGGCTTGCATACTGTGTACTCCTGTTGAAATTTTCATGTTCAGCGCCCGAACCGCAGGCTGTAGCTGACGCCCACGGTGCCGCCGGACTCGCCGCCGCCACCTTCGGGTGCCGATTGATACCCCACGGTCAACGCCAACTCGTCGTCGCCGAAGACCTCCATGCCGATGCCCGTGGCGAAGCCGTAGTTGACGGTGTTGTCGATCCACTGCCAGCCGGCGTTGACGTCCACCAGCCAGGTGTACTGCCCGCGGGTGCGGTTGAGCGCACCGGGGAAACCACGGCGCCACGAACTGCCGATGTACAGTTGGCCGTAACGGTCGGGCAGCAGGTCATCGGGGCGCAGCTGGTCAGGGTCGTCCAGGCCCAGGTCGGCGATATCGATAGCCCCGCCCCGGCTGCTGGCCAGGTGCGCGAGGTTGCGGTTGTCGAGGCTGTTGTGCTGGTAGTCCAGGCCGCTGCGCAGCTCCCAGTTGGGGCCGGCAAACTGCAGGGTGTGGACATACTCGATGCGCAGCGCCTGGCCGTTGCCGAGGTCGTCGCCCTCACGGGTTTCGAACCAGCGCTGGGCCAGGTTCCACGACAACAGGTCACGCGCCGAGTAGCGATGCGCACCGCCCAGCCAGGCACCGCTCTGTTGGCCCAGCGCGCGCATCAGGCCGGTGTCTTCGTTCTTGCGCTGCCATTCACCACCCACTTCGAGCATGTCGCCAGGGGTCACCTGCCAACTGCGGCTGATGCCCAGGCCGGTGCGGTCGTCGTCATCGCGCTGGCTGGTATCGGCCATGAGCTTGAGGACGCCGTCGCTCAACTGCCGTTGCAGGGTCAGCTCGACGTTACGCTCGGTGCCCAGGGCAGAACTGTCGAGGCTGTCGCCGTTATAGTCGCCCTGCTCCAGGTCGAGCCGGGTGTACCAATCGTCGCCCAGGAAACGCGCCATGCTCACCCGCGGGCCACTGAACTCCGGACCACCGTAGTTCTGCTGCTGCCAGCCGAACTGGATACCCTGGGGCGTGGCTTCGGTCAGCGAGATGGCTTGCTGGCGCAACTGGTCGCGCATGGCCGCCGTTTGCTCGTCACCGAGTTGCGAAAGGCTCGAGGCCAGGGCCTGGGCCGGACGACCAAGGCTGGTCAGTGCCTCGACCTTCTGCGCCGGGTCCAGCTCGTTGCCCGCAATCAATTGCTCCAGTGCGTTGCGATCACGCCCGCTGAGGATCTCCTGGATCTGGTCGGCCCGCTCGATGCGCAGGCCACGGCGTTGTGCCCAGGCCAACCAGTCGCCCTTCTGTGCCGACTGGTTGATGGTGTCCAGGCGCGCCAGCATCTGGTCGAACCACAGCTGCAGCATCGGATTGGAGCCGTCCTGCCACTGCAACGCCTGGCCCTGGGCCTTGCGCGCGGAGTAGCTGGTAGACAGCAGGCGCAACCAGGTGGCGTAGCCCTGCGGCGTGGCGACCACGGTCTCGGGAGTGATTTCCCGGGTGAGGCGCAAGCGCAGGCGCTGGGCGCGGTCCACCTGCCCGGCCGATTCCAGGGCGTCGGCATAGGCGGCCTGGATCAGCCAGTCGACGTCATTGCCCTTGAGGTACAGGCGGTACCAGGCCAGTGCCTCGCGGCTACGGCCAAGTTGCTGGTTGGCAGCGGCGAACGGCAGCCACAGGGTGCTGTCGCGCCGAGCCAGCGGCCGCCACTGCTGCAGCAAAGGCTTGAGCTCGTTGTTGCGGCCCATGTCCACGTACAGCCAGAGCAGACGCTCGCGGAACAGGTTGTCGTGGGGGTAGCGCTGCAACCCTTCCTGGTACAGACGGATCGCTTCGTCCGGCTGCTTGTTGTTCGCCGCCAGCGCCCCGCGTGCGGCCCATACTTCGGCACGGTCGGCCACCTGCGCAGCCTCCTTGGCTTCGTCGAGCAAGGAGGCAACCAGCGCCCACTCCTGCAGGTCCTGGGCCAGTTGCAAGGCGTAGATGAATTGCTCCGGCTCGTGGGTCCGGTGCCAGCTCTCGACCATCATGCTTAGCGCCTTGTGCGGGTCGGTCTGGCGGTAGAGGTTGATCAGCACGCTCTCGTCACCGCTGTTCAAGTGCCCCTTGAGCACCAGCAACTTTTCCAGGCTCTGGCGCAGGTCGTCGTCGCGCTCCAGGTTCCAGGCAATCTCGGAACGGGTTTCCCAGTATTCGACTTCCTTGATATTGCCGGTGTCGACCGCATCGATCACCTGCCAGGCCGACTCGTTGTCGAAGTGCTTGAGGTGGTTGCTGACCCAGTCCAGGCGCTCCGCCGTGGTCAACTTGAAGTGCGCACTGAAGTTGCTCCAGGCCACCAGGCGCTCGTCGTACTGGCCGGTGTTCTCGAGGTTCTGCAGCAGGCGCAGGTGCGCCAGGCGGTGGCCGGGGTACTTGCGCAGGTAGCTGCGCAACCAGTGCTCGGCATGCTCGGGAGTGCCGCGGGACTCTTCGGCATAGATCAGTGCATCGAGCTCGGTGTCGGTCAAGGCCCGGCTGTGCATGATGTCGGCCAGCAGCGGAATTCCCTGGTCGAACTCGAAGCCCTGCAAGGCCAGGCGCCAGGCGTGTTCGTACTGACCAGGCTCGTTGTGCAGCTTGAACAGCGCCACCCAGTGTTGCAGCGCACCGGGGATATCGCCCTGCCATTCGGCGATCAGCGCCAGCTGCTTGAGCAGGCCGATGTCTTCAGGCTCATGGACCAGCAATTGTTCCCCGGCGGCGCGGGCGCCAGCCAGGTCGCCGAAGGCCAGGCGCTTCTGTAGCTCGGTGCGCATGACCTGCGGTGTGTCGGGTTGCTGCTTGCGCCACAGAACAAAGAACTGCTCGGCCAGGTCCGGCCGGGCGTGGCCCACGGCGACGTCCACCGCCAGGTCGAGCAACTGCGGCTCGTAGGTGAGGTCCGGCTGGGCGTTGATCTCGCGGGCCAGCAACTCGATGGCTTCTTCGCCGCGGTCGGTGGCGACCAGGTCCTTGAAGGCGGCGATCAGGTATTGCTGGCGCAGGGCCGGGTCCTGGCTGCCTTCGAGCAATTGCACGTAGATGGCGGCGGCCTTGCCCGGCTGTTCGCTGGCCAGGTACCACTTGGCCGCCTGTTCGAGCCAACTGGTGGCCTGTTCGGGTTGGCGCTTGGCGAGCTCGACAAAACTGTCGGCAGCCACGGCCGGCACCTGGCTTGCCAGGGCCAGCTTGGCCAGGGTCTGCAGTTGCGCGTCGGGTAATGCCTTGTAGTCGAAAGCGCGGAACCGCTCGGCCAGGGCCAGGCGATCGGCATCGCTCACCGTGGCCGCGACACTTGCGTCGGCGTTGCTTTTGCTGGCCATTACCTGGGCGTCGAGCGCCAGTTGGTAGAACGGCTTGAGCACCGGGTCGGGGTTGGGCCACTGGTCCAGGTGCTTCTGCGCCCGGTCGAAGTTGTTCAGTTGCAACAGCAGGTCCAGCAACTGGGTGCGCAACTTCTGATCTTCGGGATAGGCACCGAGCAGCACTTCGGCGTAGCCGGCCGACACTTCATCCAGCTCCTGGCCGTTGGGCTGGAACACGTCTTCATTCTGCAGGGTGGCCCACAGCAGAATCCCCACCACCACGGCCACCGCGAGCAACGCCCAGCGGTTGAGCAGTCGTGGACTCTTAGTTACAGGAGAGTTTTGCATCGCTCACCTGCCTGTAAGGAAGTTGGAAGTGCCAGAGACCCTGGGCCGCCTTGCCGGCGAATTGCTTGCCATTGACCTGCACGCTGCAGGCGCTGGCCGAGCGCACCGAAAACTGCAGGTCGGTGTGCCCTGCAAAGCCGAAACTCACCTGCTGGTCGTTGAGGTAGCGCCAACCGGTCAGCGGCAGGTTGGCCTCCTCCAGTGCCGGGCGCGGATCGCGGTCGGGACGCAGCACCAGGCGGGCGTGGTCATCGCTCAAGTGCACATAGCGCCCTTGCGGCAAGTCGCGCACACCGGCCACCCCTTCGGAGCGGCCAAGGTCGGGCCAGCCTTGCTGGGCATCCAGGCGCAAGGTACGCAGGCCGTCCATGCCGCGTACCTGCCAGCTGCCATCGGCGCTACGCGCAAGGCTGGACTGATACAGCCCGTGCACCCGCGGCAGGTAGTCGGTCATCCACAATGAAATCGGCTGCTGCGCGTTCATGTGCTTGTAGATGTCGGCCATGACCTTGATCGAGGCCTGCTTGGTACCCGAATAGAAGTGGTAATACAGGTGCAGGCCGCGCAGGCGCCGGGGCTTGTCGGTCAGCTGGAACGTGTCGATGACATCGCGGAACCCGTAGTAAGGCCCTTTCCACAGGTTGGTGTACATGTTCTCGTTGATGATCGGCGCGTAGTACTGCAGGCCGCCGCTGGTGGGTCGCAACAGCGGCGAGAGGCCGGTCAGCGACGGGTTGGCGTTAGTCATGATGGTCTGGCCACCGTTGACGTTGGCCAGGCCCGCGTCATAGGCAATCTTGATGGTGTCGCCGCTGGGCAAGGCGTCACCAGGCCAGAACACCATCTTCACCGGCTTCTGCGGCGTGGTCAGGCGGCTGTTGATGTAGTCGCGCGAGCCGACGACTTCGCGGCGAAAATCCAGCTTGTCGTAGCCGGGGATCTTCAGGTGCAAACCGTACTCGGCGTGGAAATCATCGCGCTTGACGGTCTTCTCCGGCTGCAGGAAGAACGGGTGGCTGTAGGTGTGGGTGGCCACTTCGACCTTGGGGTCGGCCAGCACCTCCCGTGCCAGCGGCTCAAGCTCCTTGGCCAGGTACGGGAACATGCCCTTGGGCGAGGTTTCGCCTTCGATGATCGACACCGAGGTCAGGTAAGGGTTGGCGCGGATGAAGTCGTCCAGTACTACCCGACCGGAATACGGCGTGCCCGGGATCTCGGCGCGCGATGGGAAACCGTCGCCATCGATATGCACGGTGGCGATGCGCCGACCGTTTTCGGTAGTGGTGTCCGGGCGCGGCTGCATCGGCAGGCGCAGGGCCTTTTGCACGAACGCGAAGGGATCGAGCACCCAGCGGCTGCGCTCGGCATTGGACTCGATGACATAGGGTGCCAGGGCCATGCCGCCCCAGTCGGCAGTGACGATCGGGGTGTAGGTGCGGTTCTGGCCGTCGCCCAGCACCAGTCCGGGGGTCGGCCCGCCCGGCAGCGCCGTAACCAGGGTCAGGCCGCGGCTGCGCGGCACCAGCGGTGCCTCGAACTTGCCGACCAGGCTGTCGTCCTGGCTGATCACCTGCAGCGGGCCGGTTCTGGCCGGTGCACGCTCGCTCAGGCCCAGGCGTTGCAGCAGCGCACCGTCCTCGATTGGCAGGCCGGCCAGAATGGCCAACGGCACCTGTTCGTCCAGGCGCTTGTTCAGCCAGGTATAAAAGGCATTGCTGTCTTCGGGTACCCCGTTGGTCATCCACAACACCACACCGGCGTACAAGCCATCGAAACGATGCTGCGGCAGCGCCTGGTCGGTAGGCAGGTAATCGACCCGATAGCCCAGGTACTCGAGCAGCCCACCGAGAAACAGATGGCCGGGGTTCTCGGTGAGATCGCCCTCGCGCGGGTCGAACAACATGGCGATACGGCGCGGTTGCACTTCCACCGTGCTCAGGCTCATGCCGTCCAGGTCCGGGGTACTGATCACCGGGGTGAAACCTTCCTGGCTCAACTGCTTGGCCAGCTTGCGCGCTTCCTCGCGCCGCTCGCTGGGCAGGTAGTCGATGGCCACCAGCGGAATGTGCTTTTCGCGCAGCGGCTTGAGCTTGCCTTCGAGCCACTGCTGGTCGTCGGCAGGCACCGGGCGATAGCGCTTGGCGCCAGGGTCCCAACCGGCATGGATCGACTCAACCGCTACCGCGCTGGCCACGCCGTCCAATTCACCGAGCACTTCAAAGCCACGGTTGAAGAACAATTTGAGTTGCGGCTGGCGGCTGTGCAGCTCGCGCAGCAAAGAAGCCAGTGCCTTGCGCTGGGCCTCCTGGTCGGCCTTGGGCAGCAACTGGAAGCTGTCCAGGGTATCGAGGAACAACCCCGCGTAGCCTTGGGCCTTGAGCTGGGCCGCACGCTTGAACAGGTGCTCGCGCCAGGCGTCGGTGGTCAGGTCCATGACCTGGCTGTCCCAGGCCTGGTTGCGCTGGGCGCTGGCCGCCTGGGTCAGGGCGTTGCGCTGCAGCGCGGCACGGTCGCCATCGAACTCGCCGATGGACAGGTAGGCAAAGGGCTGGCTGCCCAGGCGGCGCAGGGTCTCGACATCGGCGGAGGTCAAATGGCCGGGCTCTACAACCGCCCAGTCGAACTGCGCAAGTTCGGGCAGCGGCGGATTGTCGGCGTACCAGAATGCAACACTTGCAGGCCCGTTGTCGCGAGCCTGGGCGGCAAACCCTGCCATGCACAAGGCCAGCGCCGAACACCAGCGCCAAGCCATTGAGCGAACACCTGAATTTTCCATAATCAACTCTTGAAGTACTCGAACGATACGACGATCAATCGTCAAGGGGTTCACAGGCTCTGCAGCAAAAACCTCAGGCCATCGGCCACCGTAGTGGGTTGATTGAGTTCGAAGCGTTGCTGCAATCGACGGTTGTCCGCCCGCGAGTGGCGGATGTCGCCCGGACGCGCGTCCTGATACGTGACTGTCAGGGGGGTGTCGGTGGCGGCGTCGATGGCCTTGATCAACTGATTGAGGCTGGTGGTACGCCCCAACCCGACATTCACCGCGCCACTTGCCGGGTCGTCCCCTTCCAGGGCCTGCAGGAGGATCTCGACCAGGTCGGCCACATAGACGAAGTCGCGGGTTTGCTCGCCATCACCGAACACGGTGACCGGCTGGCGCGTGCGCCCCTTCTCGGCAAAGATGCTGATGACCCCCGAGTACGGCGACGATGGATCCTGGCGCGGTCCGAAGATGTTGAAGAAGCGCAACACCACAGGCTCCAGGCCATGCTGGCGACGGTAGAAGTCGAGGTAGAACTCACTGGCCAGTTTGTCGGCGGCGTAGGGGGTCAGCGGGGCTTTTGGTGTGTCTTCATCAATGGCCGTGCCTTCGCCGTTGCTGCCGTAAACAGCGGCGCTGGAGGCGAACACCACGCGCTTGATACCGGCTGCCGCCATGCCCTGGCACACGTTGAGTGTGCCGATGAAGTTGCTGCGGTGGGTACCTGCCGGATCATCGACCGAGGCTTGTACCGAGGCGACGGCGGCCAGGTGCACGACGGCGCTGCAACCTTGCAAAGCCTGGTTCACCACCTCGGCATCGGCCACATCCCCCACTTGCAACTGCAGGGCGGGATTGTCGAGTGGCAGGTTGCTTCGCTTGCCACTGGACAGGTTATCCAACACGCGCACTTGGTAGTGTCTGCTCAGTAACTTATCGACCAGGTGCGAGCCGATAAATCCGGCGCCGCCGGTAACCAGAATGCGTTCAGCAGACATAGAGCGTCCCCCGATAAAACTCAGATAATGACCTCGGCAACAAGTTGTTTAAGGCCGCATTAATTCAATGAATAGGGCGCCTCGGGCAACACCGTCTGGAAGTTGTATTCGCCGACACTTTCGGCTTCGTCCTGAGGCCTTTTTTATATTCACTAATAGCTAATCGCCATAATGTACTGCATGCATGATGACAGTTTTAATTTGCCAATGTCAATAATCCGTTCTTTTTTGCTTCGAACCTTAAAATCGTCGGTTTTTTGTCGCTAGCATGCTCGGATCGCGGCAAAATGCCTGTGTTTCCGGGGGTTTCGCCCGGATTCGTACCTCACAACCTGTAAGCAAAACGGACACTTCTGTTAATGGGTACTGTAGTCGGCGTTATTCAGAAGTCCAATTGCCATCACCCTTCAGGTAGACAGCCTTCTGACGCCAATGAATTAGCGCCCAATAAAAAACAGCCGCAGCACGCCCCGCTTCCGGGGTTCGCTACGGCTGTTAATTGATGGTAATTACTTGTTTCTACGCGTTTTATTGCACCCGCTGGCAGCGTTTCCAGGCGTGCCATTTTCGGGCCTGCGACCCTACATGCAGCCGCCCTTTTCGCCCTTTAGTCGCAATAATCTGGCGCGACTTTCTTTACCAGGCGCAACAGTGCAGCCCACGCCAGCTGCATACCGTCCGGGTCACTCAACTCCCCCTCTTTCAAGGGGCGCGCGGGTTGGTTGAACTGGCGCTCGGTATGCGTGCATACCGCGTCCGGCGGCAGCACGATTTCGCCGGCCGCTTGCGCTGCCAACTGTATTTCACAGGCTTTTTCCAGGTAGTACATGCGCAGGAACGCCTGGCTGACGCTCTGGCCGACGGTCAGCAGGCCATGATTGCGCAGCATCAGCACCGGCTTGTCGCCCAGGTCGCGCACCAGGCGCTGCTGCTCGTCCATGTCCAGGGCCACCCCTTCATAGTCGTGGTAGGCAACCTGGCCGTAGAACTCCATGGAGATCTGATTGACCGGCAACAGCCCGCATTTGAGCGCTGCCACGGCGCAGCCGGCCTTGGTGTGGGTATGCAATACGCATTGGGCATCTTCGCGGGCACCGTGAATGGCGCTGTGGATTACGAAGCCCGCTGGGTTCACCGGGTGGGCCGAGGGCTCCAGCGCACGGCCCTGCAGGTCGATCTTGACCAGGTTCGAAGCGGTGATTTCATCGAACATCAGTCCGTAGGGGTTGATCAGAAAATGATGCTCAGGGCCCGGAATGCGCACCGAGATGTGAGTGAAGATCAGGTCGGTCATGCGAAAGTGCGCGATCAGGCGGTAGCAGGCGGCAAGTTCCTGACGCAGGCGAAGCTCGGTAGTGGACGGGTTCATTCTTATCGTTCTCAGGCAAAGACTCGCCAGACAATAGGGCTGGACATCAGGCGATGTCCAGCCAGCGGATTTACTTGCTGGCCCAGGCGTTGAAGCGCTCCTCGAGCTCATCACCGTGGTCGACCCAGAATTCCACATTCATCGACAGGGCGCCTTCCAGGTTCTGCCGGGAGGTCGGCACCCAATTGGCCAGGGACGGGTCGAGCTGGGCAGCAGCCTGGGTGTTGGTCGGCCCATAGGGGATCTGCTTGACGTAGCGCACCTGCGACTCCGGCTGGTTGGCATAGGCAATCAGGCGCTTGGCCTGCTCGGCATGGCGCGAGCCCTTGATGATCGCCCAGTAGTCCATACCGTACAGGCTCCCCGGCCACACCAGCGCCAGCGAGCTGCCCTGTTGCGCCGCCACCGCCACCCGGCCGCTGTAGGTCGAGGTCATCACCACGTCACCGGCGCTGAGCCATTGCGCCGGTTGCGCCCCCGCTTCCCACCACTGGATATAGGGCTTGAGTTCGGTGAGCTTGGCAAAGGCCCGGTCCACGCCCTGGGGCGTGGCCAGTACCTTGTAGACATCCTCGACCTTGACGCCATCGGCCATCAGGGCGAATTCAAGGTTGTACACCGCACGCTTGCGCAGGCCGCGCTTGCCGGGGATTTTCCGTACATCCCAGAAGTCGGCCCAGGACGCGGGTGCCTGGGCCAGCTTGGCGCGGTCATAGGCAATGGCCACGCTCCACACCAAGGCTGCCGACCCGCAAGGCTGGGCGGCATCGGCAATCAACGGCTGCGCCGGCCCCATGTGGCTCCAGTCGAGGGGCTCGTACATGCCCTCGTCACAGCCTCGCATCAGGTCGGGCCCCTCGATCTGCACCAGGTCCCAGTCGACGTTGCCGGTGTCGACCATCACCTTGATCCGGGCCATTTCGCCGTTGTACTCGGTCTGCATCAACGTGCTGCCGTCCTGGGCACTGAAGGGCTGGAAGATCGCCACATCCTGGGCTTTCTGGCCGGCGCCGCCGTAGCCGACGACGACCATGTCCGGTGCTGCCTGGGCACTGCCGAAGGCGAGCGCAAGCAGCCACGGGGAACGTTTGATCAGGTTCAATGACATCTGTGCGTCCTCATGCCGGTACCTCACGGGGAGGTCCGTTTTCTTGTTGTAGTGAGGTGTGCCCCTGGGCGCGGGGTGAATCGAACGCTAGTCAAAGGACAGTAAAAAAACAAGTTGATTTTTTACTGGCGGTACACTTTTATAGAGAAATAATAACAACACCCCCGCTGGAGCCTGCACAGCATGTCGACCTTCCCGCACTTGTTCACGCCACTGGACATCCGTGGCAAACGCTTGAAAAACCGCATCATGTCCAGCGGGCACGACACCTCGATCCCCACCGACAATCTGGTCAACGACCGCCTGATCGCCTACCACAAGGCCCGTGCCGAGGGTGGCGTAGGCCTGATCGTGCTGCAGGTGGCCGGGGTGCACGACAGTGCGCGATACACCTCCCACGTGCTGATGGCCACCGACGATGCCTGCATCGACGGCTACCGCCAACTGGCCCAGGCCTGCCATGCCCACGGCACGCTGGTGTTGTCGCAGATCTTTCACCCGGGGCGGGAAATCATGGAGTCCAGCGATGGCCTGCTGGCGGTGGCCTACTCGGCCTCGGCGGTGCCCAACGAACGCTTCAGGGTGATGCCCCGGGCACTGGACCAGCAAATGATCGATGACATCGTGCAGGGTTATGCCGATGCCGCCCGGCGCCTGCACCAGGCCGGGCTCGATGGCGTCGAGGTCGTCGCCAGCCACGGCTACCTGCCGGCGCAGTTCATCAACCCGCGGGTCAACCGCCGTACCGACGGCTACAACGGCGAGCTGGAGCAGCGCCTGCGCTTTTTGCGCGAGGTGATCGGTGCGGTGCGTGCCGCCACCGCCGACGACTTCATCATTGGCCTGCGCATCAGCGCCGATGAGCGCGATGCCGAGGGCCTGAGCGAAGACGAATCGCTGGCGGCGGTGCAAGCCCTGCAGGGCTCGCTCGACTACGTGCACATCGTGGCCGGTACTTCAGCGTCACTCGGCGGCGCAGTGCATATCGTGCCGCCCATGGCCATCGAGGCCGCCTACCTTGCCCGCGAAGCCGGCACCTTCAAGGCGAGCCTGGGGATACCGCTGTTCGTCACCGGGCGCATCAACCAGCCCCAGGAAGCCGAGCTCATCCTCGCCCGCGGCCAGGCCGATGTCTGCGGCATGACCCGGGCGCTGATCTGCGACCCGCAGATGCCCAACAAGTCCGACAGCGGCCATGCCGACGATGTACGCGCTTGCATTGCCTGCAACCAGGCTTGCATCGGTCACTTCCATCGAGGCTTGCCGATCTCCTGCATCCAGCACCCGGAAACCGGCCGCGAACAACAGTTCGGCCAACTGCAGCCGGCTACTGTGCGCAAGCGCGTCATGGTCGTCGGGGGTGGCCCGGCCGGCATGAAAGCGGCGGCCGTGGCGGCGGCCCGCGGGCACCAGGTGACCTTGTACGAGGCCAGCACGCAGCTGGGTGGCCAGGTATTGCTCGCGCAACTGTTGCCCCGGCGCGCCGAATTCGGCGGTGCCAGCACCAACCTGCAGCGCGAGATGCAACTGGCCGGCGTCGAGGTGGTGCGCAATACCCGGGTCGATCGTGCCCTGGTCGAACGCGAAAGACCGGACGTGGTGATCGTCGCCACCGGCGCCGAGCCCTACTGGCCCGCCTTCGAGCGTGGCGGTGAGCTGCAGGTGGTCGATGCCTGGCAGGTGCTGCGCGAGCAGGTAACCCTGGGCAGCTCGGTACTGGTGGTGGACTGGCGCTGCGACTGGATCGGCCCCGGCATCGCCGAACGCCTGGTACGCGCCGGGCACCGGGTGCAACTGGCAGTCAACGGTACCCACTGCGGCGAGAACCTGCCGCTGTACGTGCGCGACCAGATGGCGGGCGAACTGCATAGACTGGGTATTCCCATCACCCCCTATGCCCGTCTCTACGGCTGCGACGACAGCACCGTGTACCTGCAACACACGGCCAGTGGCGAAGCGATGATCTTCGAGAACATCGACACCCTGGTGCTGTGCCAGGGGCACCAACCGGTCGATACCCTGGCCGGGGAACTGCAAGGCCTGGTGCAGGTGAAACGGATCGGCGACTGCCTGGCACCGCGCACCGCCGAAGAGGCGATCTATGAAGGATTGAAAGTCGCCTGGACGCTCTGAGCCTGTTTATACTCCGGGGCTTTGCAGCGTGCGGTTCGGAGCACCCCATGAGCAACAGCAGCAAGATGCCGCCCGCCGGTGCCGTCCCCAGCCAGGATGGCACCGCCGCCCCCCAGTTTCTCGGTACGCGCATTCGCGGCCTGCGCAAGCGCCGCGGCATGACCCTGGCCGAACTTGCCCAGCAGAGCGAATTGACCGCCGGCTACATCAGCCAACTGGAACGCAACCTCTCCTACCCATCGATCCCGGCGCTGTTCAACATCGCCCGCAGCCTGGGCGTGACCATCCAGTGGTTCTTCGCCAGCGAAGCCAGTACCGACCCTGAAGACAACGGCTACGTGGTGCGCAAGCACAGCCGCCTGAGCGTGCACTACGAAGACGGCATCGTCGACCAATTGCTCACCCCGCAACCCAACCGTCAGTTGGAGATGCTTCATTCGCGCTTCCCGCCGGGCACCTATAGCCAGCAGAGCTACAGCCATGAAGGCGAAGAAGCCGGCTACCTGCTGTCGGGCAGTTTCGAGCTGTGGGTGGGGGACCGTTATTTCCAGCTGAGCGAAGGCGACAGCTTCAGTTTTTCCAGCCAGGAGCCCCATCGCTATGGCAACCCTGGCGAGGTCGATGCGGTGGTGATCTGGGTGATCACACCGCCGACCTTCTGACACCTACGACAAAGACAACAGACAAAAACAACAAAGGCTTGCCATGAACGACCTGATTGCACGTGACCTCCACAATGGCCTGTTGACCCTGACCTTCAACCGGCCAGACAAACTCAATGCTCTGAACAATGCCATGTACAGCCGCCTGGGCGACCTGCTGGTGGCAGCTGCAGAAGATGCCCAGGTCGAGGTCATCCTCATTACCGGTGGTGCCCAGTGCTTCAGCGCAGGCAACGACTTGAAGGACTTTCTCGACAACCCACCCAGCGACATGGACAGCCCTGTGTTTCGCCTGATGCGCGTGGTGATGGCGCTGGACAAGCCATTGATCGCAGCGGTGTCCGGCGCGGCCATTGGTATCGGCACGACTCTGCTGCTGCACTGCGACCAGGTCCTGGTCAGCCGCTCGGCCAAATTGCGCATGCCGTTCGTGCCGTTGGGCGTATGCCCGGAGTTCGGCTCCAGTCTGCTGTTGCCACGGCTGCTGGGCCATGCCCGCGCAGCGCGCCTGCTGCTGTGCAACGAATTGCTCAGCGGCGAACAGGCGGTCGAATGGGGACTGGCCAACGAACTGCATGAAGATGGCGAGCAGTGCCTGGCGGCGGCGCGGCAACTGGCGGCGCGGCTGCAGGCCATGCCACAGGCTGCGTTGCGGGTCAGCAAGCGGCTGCTCAAGGACACCCACCGGGCAGAGCTGGAAGCCGCCGTTCGCCGTGAAAGCCTGCTGTTTATAGAGCGACTGCATGCGCCGGAGACCAAGGCGGCGTTGCGAGCATTGGTCAAGGACTGAAGGGCTGGGAATCGGGCCTTGTCCCGCGAAGCGGTCGCATTACGGCAACAGCGGATTGATAGGCTTCACCGGCCTCTCGCGGGGCAAGCCCGCTCCTGCATCCGGGAGCGCCCTTGATAATGGATATCTCTACCAAAACCACGGAACAGCGCTGGCGAGCAAGCCGAGAACTGCTAGCGTTGTTCAGGTAATCTTCCCCCCTGCCCTGCGGCATTTGCCAAGGAACGAAAGCCGATGAACTCCACCCTGCGTTCTACCCTGCTTTGCTCTGCGCTCATTGTGTTGGCCGGTTGTGCCAGTTCCCGGGTCGATCCCAGCCAGTACTCCGGTTTTCTCAAGGACTACAGCCGTTTGAAGGAAGCAGAAAGTATCTCCGGCGCGCCGGTGATGCGTTGGATCGACCCTAACCTGAAAGCCGCCCGCTTCACCCAGGTGTTCATCGAGCCCAGCCAGTTCTACCCCAAGCCCCAACCCACCGAAGTGATTTCATCGCAAACACTGCAGGAGATCACCCGCTACTACGACACCGCGCTCAAGCGTGAGCTCGGCGCCGTGGTACCGCTGGCCAAGGCCCCCGGGCCGAACGTGCTGGTGGTGCGCCCGGCAATCACCGCGGTGGCGACCCACAACGAAGGCCTGAGGCCCTATGAAGTGATCCCCATCGCCCTGGTAGCGGCAGCGGTCAACACGGCTGCAGGCGGGCGCGACCAGGACGTGGACATCGCCACCGAAGCTGCGTTTCTCGACGGTGGCAACAATGCGGTACTAGCCCAGGTGGTGCGCAAGGGTGCCGGCAAGGAGCTCGAGAACGACACCACCAAGCTGACCGTCCAGGACGTCAAGCCGGTGCTCGACAGTTGGGCAACCGACATGCGCCGCAGCTTCGTGAAGTTCAAGAGCGAGGCACATTAATCACTCAGTTGGCTGTCGATGACGATGCTGCCGCTGAGCAGCTTGTGCACCGGACAGGCATTGGCCACGCCCAGCAGGCGCTCGCGCTGGGCTGCATCGAGATCACCGTGCAGTTCGATCACACGCTTGATCTCGGTGCGCATTGGCGTGCTCTTCTCTTCCTTGACGATATCCAACTGCACATGCACGTGCTGCAGCGGCCATTCCTTGCGCCGGGCATACATCGACAGGGTGATCGCGGTGCACGCGCCCAACGCCGAGAGCAACAGCTGGTGGGGGTTCGGGCCGCTGTCGCGGCCACCGAGCGCCTGGCTCTCGTCGGCCAGCCACTGGTTCACGCCGGCGGACAGGTTGACGCTGTAGGGGATCTCTCCCAGCTCGGCATGAACGGTCGAATCGGTCATTTGCGGGGGCTTCCTTGGCAACGGCCAAGCCAATAGGGCCTGGCGCAGGTGTGTTTACACTAGCGTCAGGCCCTTTGCCTGTGAAGTCATAATCTCAACCTTCAGCGTCCTGGCGTTAGAACAGCTTGAGGAAGTTGAAGTACAAGCGCGGCTCCTTGCCGTTATGATCTTCCAGCTCCTCGGCCGACACCGAGCGTGTCAGCGGGAACGCCAGTTCAGGCGACAGGAACATGTCCTTGGCAACCTGGAAGTGAGCACCAAAACCTGCAGACGACAGGCTCTGCGAGCCGAAATAGTCAGGGCTGTTGTTCCACACCTTTCCCACGTCCCAGAAGCCGTAGTACTGCGTCGGCACACGGTAGTCCTTGACCTGGTGCGCGGTGTTGTACTGCAACTCGACCTTGGCCGCCACGCCGTTGTCGGCGGCGATTTCCGAAGGATCGTAGCCGCGACCGAACTGGCTGCCACCCACACCGAACTGCTCGGGCGACAACAGCGCATTGCCGAAGGACGTCTGCCCTGTCAACGCCAGATAGAGGTTCAGGCCTTCGAGCACCTTGCTCATGTCCTGTATGCGCTGGGCGTCATACTGCAGTTTGGTGAAGTCGGTCTGGCCGCCCTCGCGCGACGGGTTGGCGCGACCTTCGTCGCTGGCCCCGAGCACGTCCAGGCCCTTGCTGACTTCGGCCTTGAGCAGGTTGCGGCCACCGTACTTGTCGGTGAAGTCCCAGCTGGCGCCCAGGCGCAGGGCACGAATGCGGTCGTCGCTGGAAGGCGCATGGTCAGGGTCGTCCAGGTACTCGGCCTTGCCGTTGAACCAGGTAAAGGCGGCGGACGTCTTGAAGGTCTCGGCACGGGTACGTATCCACGGGTGGGCGATGCGCACGGCCAGGGTGTCGCCACTGCTGTTGGCATTGAGGAAATCGAAGGTATCGGCATTGCCATCGTTGTGCTGGGCGAGCACGCTCAGCACCGTGCCCTGGCTGCCCAGCGGCAGCTCGTACTGCCCTTCGTAGAAGGACATCTTGTTACCCTCGACCGAACGACCAAGGCGTACCGACAGGTGATCGCCCAGGCCCAGCGGATCGTTCAGGCCGACCCCGCCATACACCTGCCAGGGCCCGAAATAGCGGCTGTCGCGGTTGTCGAAGCCGATGAAGCCTTCCCAGCGGCGCAGTTCGTTGGCGACATCGAGGTCAGTCCCCTGCCCCACGCTCGAAGGCGACAGCACCGCCCGGCTGTCCAGGCCGGAGAGGTCGTTCATCAGCAGCAGGTTGCGCTCCAGGGTCTTGCCGGTCAGTGGCGCTTCGTTGCGAATGTTCGCGGCGTAGCGTTCCACCGCCTTGTTGCTGGGGCCGCTGATCTTGACCTGGTTGACCTTGCCCTCGACCACCTGCAGGCGCAACAGGCCCTGGTCGACTTTCTGTGCCGGTACGAAGGTGCGCACCAGCAAGAAGCCGTCGTCACGGTAATGCTGGGTGATCTGGTCGGTCACCGCGTTCACTTCACCGAGCGTCACCTGGCGACCTTCGAGGCCCTTGAGCAAGCTGGCGAAGGTGCCTTGAGGATAGTGATCGGCACCTTCGAGGGTCACTTTCTTGACTTCGAAACGGGTGCTGCTGGCGGTCAATGGCCGTGGTTGGGCAGGTGCCTGTACCTCGGGCGCCTGCGGCGAGACCCGGGTGGGCGACAGCTCCAGGCTGCCGGGCATCTGCACTGCCGGGCTGCGCCGACCGTCGGGGCCGGGGGTTTCCACCCGTCCTGGGTCCAGGCCGCTCAGCGGCGCTGCCAATATCGGTTGAACAGCCAGGGCCACGGCAATGCACAGGGCCAGGGCCGATTTTTGCGCGAAAGTGTTCATGATTACTTGCCTCCTTTTTGAGGCTGTTCCAGGTGACGGGGGATCACACTGCGGTTCCAGTCAGGGATCTGGAATTTGCCGTCCTTGAGTAAGCCGTTGGCGTAGGTCAGCACGTCGGAGACGTCTGGCAGGCGGTCCTGCTTGTCGCCATAGGCGCGGGGCTTGCACACCAGCTGAACATCGTAGGTACGGGCAACGGCCGGGGTGACCGAGTAGTTGGCAACCACCGCCGACGGCGACTCCAGGGCGGTGCAGCGTTCGTTGCCCGGCGCCTGGGCGCTGATTGCCACGCCTTGGGCGCGGGGTTGGGCTGGCGTTTGCGGATCGGCGGGATCGCTCGGTTTGACCGGCGTGGGCACGTCTCCCGGAACATCAACGGGCACATCGGGAGGAACCATGGGGCCGGTAATGGTCAAGGTGCCGTCGTAGAAGGTCACCTGGTAGTTGGCGCCGGCATCGATGCCGTTCTGGCGAATGGCATAAGGGCCGACGGCCTCGCCCGGATCACGCTGAAGGCCTACCGCGATCGAGTCGTTGTACTTGAGGCCCTCGACGCTGTGGGTCAGCGCGGGATCGGCCTGGCCCTGGACCTTGGTCTTGTCATCGGCACGGATCACCAGCGGCGCCGGGCTGATGGTCAGCACACCATCCTTGAAGGTCAGGCTGTAGTTGCCGCTGGTACTGCGCAGTTCGCCCTGGCCAATCTGGTACTGGCCGACGTTTTCACCGCTGCGGGTACCGGCTCCGGCCCGTGCCAGGGCACCACCATTGAGCAACTGGTCCGGGGTTTCATCGAATTTCTGCCCGCTCACGCCGTAGGTGAGGTGCGGGTCGCTGTCGCCGTAGACTTTGCTCTGGTCATTAGCGGTAACGGTCAAGGGTGCCGGCGTAATGCTCAGTACCCCGTCGCGCACTTGGGTCTGGTAGCGCTGGCTGACGAAATCGCCGGTGGTGGCGGTGCCGTTGATGGCATAGCGGCCAACATCGGAGCGCTGGGTGGCGGAGGTCTGCGGAGTCAGGCCGACGGCAAAGCGCGGGTCGCCCAGTTGCTCGCCCACGTACTGGTCAAGTGCCTTGACCGCCTGGGTGTTGCTGTCGGCCGGGTCGGCCAGTACCAGTGGCCCGTGGCTGAAGGTGGGATTGGCATCGCCGTACTGGCGGCTGGCGTCGTCGATCTGCACGGCCAGCTTGGCCTGGTTGGCATTGAGCTTGACGGCATCGGCTCCGGCGTTCTGGGTTTCCAGGAAGTGCACCCGCGCCCGTTCCAGGAGTGGGCCGGAAGGCGCCTGGCCATCCTTGGGCTGGGCCCAGGCCTGGTCGTTCATCAGCCAGGCCAGCACCCCGTCCACGCGGCTGACCTTGTCGCCCAGGGCAACCACCAATTGTTCGGAGGTACCGTTCTGGCTGTTGTGCTGGATCTCGCCCTGGTTCATGGCACCGCCGATGGCGTAGTCATCCACGCCCCAACCGGCATCGGCGCCATTGCGCGGATCCTTGGCGACCATCACCACCCCTTTGTAGGCGTCCAGGGCAAAGCCCACCGGCAGCTCGCCTACCACCGCACCGTTTTTCTCGACCCGGGTCAGCGATGCGCTGCCGGTATCGGGCATCAGTTTCCAGTGGTCGCCTCGGCTGTCGGTGAAGCTCAGGCCGTTGACAAGATAGTCGGAGCTATCGAGGTAGTTCATCAGGATGTTCGGATCGATCGCCCGGCCATTGCCATCGACAAAGCCTGCGGCCTCGAACACCAGATAATCGAAGCGCTGGCCACCCTGCTCCAGCGTCACATTGACCGGGGCATCCACGCCCGACCACGGCGTGGCGGTGACATCCTGATAGCCCACGTACTTGATCTGCTGGGCACTGACGCCAGTCATGGATTCACCTGAATATGGCGCCGCCACGGTACCGGTAGTGGTAGTGCCGCTGGCGTTGCTCTGGTTGAAGTGGAACACCCCGTTGCTGGCCTGGCCGGCCAGGGTGCCCGCGTGGTTCAGGGGGCTGTCGAGCAGGACGCTGGCGCCCTGCACGGCCACCTTGGAGCCGATCAGGGCTGTGTTGGCGTCCTGGATCACCGATGCGGTGTTGGCGGTCTTGATCCAGATGGTGCCGTTGCCGACATCGATGATCGCGCGCTTGCCATAGGCAGCCGCGCCACTGTCGGCCGGGGTCGAGAGATCGTTCAGGCGTACATCGCCGGTGGCGGCGATATACAGGTTGCCGTCCTTGAGCAGGATCGGCGCGTTGATGTGGACCGAGCCGCTGTCGTTGCGCTTGGCCTTGTCCAGCGCAGAGCCGCTGCCCTGGCTGTCGTAGTCGGTGACGGAGCCCACGGTGCCACTGGCAATCAGTGCGAGGGTCTTGCCGCTGCCCACCACCGGGGCAACGATCGGTGCATTGACGTTGATTCGCTCGCGCGCCTCGACGCGCACATCGTTGTTGGCCAGGCTATTGGCGATCACCGCGCTGTTGACGTTATCGCCAGTAGGCACCTCGACGATGTCGACGCGATCCGGGTCCAGCAGCCAGAGGCCAGAATGCGCGCCACCGGAGGCATCCACCGCGGCGTCGCCGGTTACGCTCAGGCGCTTGCCCGAGGTTTCCACCACCCCGCCCTGGGTGCCGCCCTTGGCGCTGGCCTTGCCGGCGAACTCGGTGTTGCCCGAGGACCAGACCACCACCTTGCCACCTTCGCGGCCGCCATCGGCCTTGAGCTGCGCGCCCTTTTCCACCCGGGTGGCCTTGGCGGCCTGCTCCGGGCCCTTGCCCTGGAAGCTGCCGCCGATCAGGGCGGTCCCGCCTTTACCGGCGCTACCGGACACATCGACGTTGGCGTTGCCGGCCAGCGTGACCTGGTCGCCCAGTACACTGACCTGGCCACCGTCCCGGCCCTTGGCCGACAGATTGCCTGCCACCTGGGTCTGCTCGGCGTTGCCGAGCACGATGGTGCCGCCCTGGTTGCTGACCGAGTCGGCAATCACGGCGCCACCGACACTGATCACCGAATCCAGGTGCTTGGCAGCGCGTTGGGCGCTCATCGCCACCACACCTTCACCCACCTCGATCTGGCCACTGTTGCTTACACCGCCCTTGAGGCTGGAGTCGACACTGCTGGCTTCGGCAGGGCTGCCGCCAACGGCCAGGCTGATCAGGCCGTCGCCATGAAAATCGAGGGTGGCCCTGGGCCCGGTAGCCAGGTTGACCTGACCTTTGCGCGCCTGGATGACCCCGGCATTCTCGACCTGGGCGCCAAGCAATGCGACGGTGCCGTTGTCGAACACACTGATCTTGCCATCGTTGCGCACCAGGCCTTTGAGCTGGATGTCCAACTTGCCGCCGTTGGCGAACTCGCGCGCCTGCTCATCGGTGATGATCCCGGCGCTGGCCAGCAAGGCGCTGGTCGAAACCCTGGAATTGGGGCCGAACCAGACGCCGTTGGGGTTGAGCAGGATGACCTGGCCGTTGGAGGTGAGCACACCCATGATTTTTGACGGATCGCTGCCGATCACCCGGTTCAGGGTGACAGAGGTGCCGTCGGGCTGCTGGATGTGCACCTTATTGTCGGGGCCGATGCTGAACTTCTGCCAGTTGATACCGGTACGCGGGGTTTGCGTATCGATCTGCATGTTGGCGCCGCTCTGGTTGATGCTGCCCTGCCCGGAAATCACCTGGCCGCCCTGGGGCAGCTCATCGGCAAGCAGATCGTAAGGGGCCAGGGCATCGCCCGCTGCCAGGGCGATGGCCAGGAACAAAGGCGTCAGCGCCAGGCGCTGGGGGCTGCCGAGTCGGGTGGATCGTTTCATGGACCAATCTCCTCAATCTACGCAGCGAAGGGGCTGCGGGGTTGAGGCAATGATTGGCTTTGCGGGGGGTGGTCCGGGATCAGGGGATCATGAGAGTGATGTAGGGGATGCACTACAGCCGCCACCGAGGCCCCGGGTTCACCCCGCAGTACAGTGTGGGGCGGTATCTACGGCGTGGCCTGGGGCAGGCGCAGGCGCAAGGTCAGCAGGTAGTCGCCCTGGGGCGGCACGTGCCAGCGCAATTGGCCACCCATCAATTGCGCCAGGCGCTCGCAGAGTACCAGCGCCGGCTCCAGGGTATCGTCCGGGACATCGAACGGCTCATCGGCCTGCTGCGGACCGATCCGCAACTCCCAGAGCATTTCGGCATGCCCCAGCAGTGCGCTGCTGGCGGTCACCTGTAATGGGCTTGTCACCCATTGCCCACAATGGTGCAGCAGCAAGCCGACTATCTGCCGGTAGCGCCCACGGTCGATCCAACCCGGCGTCGGCGCCTGTGGCGCTTGCCATTCTGCACTCAATACACCGTCGGCCGTGGCTGCCTGCAGGGTCTCGCGGGTCAGGCGCACCAGGTCGGTCGCCCGTGGCCGGAGCAACAGCGTCCCGCTTTCGAGGTCCGCCAGGTCAAGCAGCACGCCGATGCGTTCGAGCATCTTGCGGATGTCCTGCCGCGCCTGGTCCAAGGCTGCACTCTCGGTAAACGTGGCGGCGACCTCGCGCAAGCGACCGGCGATCATTTCCAGCATGTGCCGGAACTCCTCGCCCACCTGGTGCAGGAACACCAGCCGGGCGCGCCTTACCGCAAGGTTCTGCTCATTGGCATGGGTCAGGCTGATCAGGGCTTGTTCGTGGGCGGTCATGTCGACAAAGGAGCACAGCATGCCCACCAGTGCCCCTTGCGCATCCCGGAACGGCGCGCCCCAATGATGCAAGGCGATTTCCTTGCCGCGGTCGTGCACTACCAGCTCCATGCTATAGGGCTGCTGCGCGGCGACCGCTTGCAGGTAGCGCTGGTGAAACTGCAGGGCCTCGTGCGGCGGTACCCGTTCGCTGTCGATGACCCGCTTGCCCACCGCCTTCTCCAGGGTTGTGTCGAGCACCTCCAGGAAGCGCCGGTTGCAGTTCAGCAGATAGCCTTCGACATCGCGCAGGCACACTGGCATCGGCATGGCTTCGAACAGCTCGTGAAAATACTTGTCGCGGCTTTCGCCGGGCAACGCGCTGGCGGTGGTCGGCAGACGCTCGATCAGGCCGCCGCGCCACGCGATCTCCAGCAGTTCGGCAAGCGAGCCGGCGTTGAGCTTTTGCAGCAAGCGCGCCTTGTAGGTGCTCACGGTGCGGTCGCTCAGGTTCAACTGGTAGGCGATGTCCTTGTTGCTGCGACCGCTGACCAGGTACTGCAGCACGGTGCGCTCACGAGGCGACAGGTTGAGCAGTTGTTCGTCCTCGGCCTGCAGGCCTTGCGGCGCGGCAACGCTGCCCAGGCTCCTGACCGGAAACCACGCGCGGCCTCGGAGCAGGGTCCGCACCGCTTCGCCCAGCTCCTCCACCGCCTCGAGCTTGCTGACAAAGCCCGAGGCGCCCGCCTGCAGGCACAGTCCGGCGATGTGCTCGGTGCTTTGCGCGGTCAGTACCAGGGTGCGGGTGGGGCTTTGCCGTTGATGCAGGCGGCGGATCACTTCGAGCCCGCCCAGCCTGGGCAGTGCAAGGTCAAGGATCAACAGCTCGGGTTCCAGCGCCAGCGCCTGTTGCAGGGCGTCGGCACCGTTGTCCAGGGCGGCCACCACCCTGTGGCCCTGGGCATTGAGCAAGGCCTGCACGGCGGCGCGCAGTAAAGGTTGCTCGTCTGCTATCACGATTGTGTGCATGGCCATCGCTCCTGCGAGTTTCCGCTACAGCGTAGTGCATAGCCTTGCATCGGCAGCGCCGGAGAGCGATCCCCGGCGCCGGGGTGGGTCAGGCGAGGAAGGAGTAGAGAATCGCCGACAGGGTGATCAGGCCGATCAGTACCACGAACACATTGGAGAGTTTGCCCGAGTACTTGCGCAGCGACGGCACCTTGTGCACCGCGTACATCGGCATCAGGAACAGCAGGCAGGCAATGATCGGCCCACCGAGGTTCTCGATCATGCCGAGAATGCTCGGGTTGAGGGTGGCCACCACCCAGCAGGCCAGCACCATGAACAATGCGGTCAACTGTTCCAGGCGCTTGGCCGGCAGTTGCTTGCCGCGGCCGCGCAGGCTCTTGACGATCAGGCCCTGGAAGCCTTCGCTGGCACCGATGTAGTGCCCCAGGAACGACTTGGTGATTGCCACCAAGGCAATCAGCGGTGCGACAAAGGCGATTACCGGAGTCTGGAAGTGGTTGGCCAGGTACGACAGGATCGAGATGTTCTGCTGCTTGGCCGCCGCCAGGTCTGCCGGGGACAGGGCCAGCACGCAGCTGAAGCAGAAGAACATGACCGTCAGCACCATCATCACATGGGCGCTTGCGAGGATCTTGCCGCTCTTGGCATCGGCCTGCTCGCCGTAGCGGTGCTTCTGGTCAACGGCAAAGGCCGAGATGATCGGCGAATGGTTGAAGGAAAACACCATTACCGGAATCGCCAGCCACAGGGTCTTGAAGAACAGGTCCAGGGGCATGCCTTCGCTGGCCTGGGCGAAGAACGCGCCGTTCCAGTTGGGAATCAGGCTCAGGGCCAGTAGCAGCAGCGCCGCGACGAAGGGATAGACCAGCAGGCTCATGACCTTGACGATGATGCCCTGGCCACTGCGCACCACGATCATCAAGCCGCAGATCAGCAGCAAGGCCAGCACCGCCCGGGGTGGCGGGGTGATGTGCAACTGGTGCTCCATGAAGCTGCCCAGGGTGTTGGTCAGCGCCACGCTGTACACCAGCAGGATCGGGAAGATGGCGAAGAAGTAGAGCAGCGTGATCAGCTTGCCGGCGCCGACGCCAAAGTGCTCCTCGACCACTTCGGTGATGTCTTCGCTTGCCCCGCGCTTGCCCGAGAGCACGAAGCGGGTCAGGCCACGGTGCGCGAAGAAGGTCATGGGGAAGGCCAGCAGCGCCAGCACCAGCAGCGGCCAGAAGCCCCCTACCCCTGCGTTGATCGGCAGGAACAGGGTGCCGGCGCCGATGGCGGTACCGTACAGGCCCAGCACCCAGGTGGTGTCTTGGCGGTTCCAGGCTTTGCTGTGTACAGGCGCAGCCGTTTGCGCACCCGTCAGGGTGGTGGTGTTTACATCAGTCATCGATATTGCCTTGTAGTTGTTTTTGTTGCTTATGAATAACTTTGCTGTAGGGGCGGGCTCAACACTCGACGAAGGCGACGGCCAGGCCGCCGCGCGAGGTCTCCTTGTAGTTGGCATGCATGTCGGCGCCGGTATCGCGCATGGTGCGGATCACCCGGTCCAGCGAGATGAAGTGCTCGCCATTACCCCGCAGGGCCATTTGCACGGCATTGATCGCCTTGACCGCGGCAATGGCGTTGCGCTCGATGCACGGCACCTGGACCAGGCCGCCGACCGGGTCGCAGGTCAGGCCAAGGTTGTGTTCCAGGGCGATTTCGGCGGCGTTCTCCACCTGCATGGGGGTTGCGCCCAGTACGTCGGCCAGCCCCGCGGCGGCCATGGCGCAGGCAGACCCCACCTCACCCTGGCAGCCCACTTCGGCACCCGAGATCGACGCGTTCTTCTTGCACAAAATGCCCACTGCAGCGGCGCTGAGCAGGAAGTCGACCACGTCGTTGTCACAGGCGTCGGGGTTGAATTTCATGTAGTAGTGCAGCACGGCGGGAATGATGCCCGCGGCGCCATTGGTGGGCGCGGTGACCATGCGCCCGCCGGCGGCGTTTTCTTCGTTGACCGCCAGCGCGAACAGGTTGACCCACTCCATGGCACTCAGGGTCGAGCCGATCACGTTGGGCTTGCCCAGCTCCTGCAAGCTGCGATGCAACTTGGCAGCACGGCGCTTGACCTTCAGCCCACCCGGCAGGATGCCTTCGTTGCGCAAGCCGTTGTCGACACACTCGCGCATGGCCGCCCAGAGTTTGAGCAAGCCGCTGCGCACTTCGGCCTCCGGGCGCCAGGCCCGCTCGTTGGCCATCATCAGCTCGCTGACGCGCAGCTGGTGCAGTTTGCACAGCGCCAGCAACTGGGCGGCGCTGTCGAAATCGTAGGGCAACTGTACCTGCTCGGCTTCGTTCTGCGCCTGGCCGAGCTGCGCGGCCTCGACGATAAAACCGCCACCCACCGAGTAGTAGGTCTGTTGCAGCAACAGGCCCCTCTCGCTGCTCGCCTCCAGGGTCATGGCATTGGGGTGGTAGGGCAGGCTTTCTTCGAGCAGCAACACATCACGGCTGCAATCGAAGGCAATCGCGTGGCTGCCGTCGAGCAACAGCGTCTGGCTGGCCTGCAGCTGTGCAATGCGTGGCTCGATGCTTTGCGGATCGATCTGGTCCGGCCATTGGCCCATCAGTCCGAGCAGGCAGGCGCGGTCGGTGGCATGGCCCACGCCGGTGGCCGACAGCGAGCCGTACAGACGAACCTCCACCCGACTCACCTGGTCCAGGGTGCCCTGCTCGCGCAAGGCCTGGGCAAAGGTGGCAGCCGCCCGCATCGGGCCTACGGTATGGGAGCTGGACGGCCCGATACCAATCTTGAAAAGGTCGAAAACACTGATAGCCATGCTAATGCCTGCACGCTCAGGCGACGAATGTCACCCTGCGGCGCTGTGAAAAAATTGATGGGTGTCGCGAAGTTGCGCGATACTGCCCGGTCACCGTGGCATTGACCAACGAATCTTTCTAAGCAAGCCTTTAGCAGTACTAAACGATGAGACGACAGATGAATGGCCAGATGTACGTCTGGCTCCACGTATTTTCTTGCGCGGCGCGGCACCTGTCGTTCACCCGTTGCGCCGAAGAACTGCACATCACTCCGGGCGCAGTTAGCCAACAAATCCGACAACTGGAAGAGCGCCTGGGCTTTCGCCTGTTCATGCGCCGCGCCCGGGGCGTGGAGCTGACGGCCGAAGGCCAGCGCCTGGCACAGACGGTCAGCGAAGCCTATGGCAGTATCGATGCCGAATTGCGCCGCCTGGACGCCGGCGAAATTCGCGGCACGCTTCGCCTGCGCTCGATCCCCTCGTTCCTGGCCAAGTGGCTGACCCCGCGCCTGCCCCGCCTGCAGCAACGCTACCCGGACATCCAGCTGCGCCTGGTGGCCGAAGACAGCAGCCAGGCCCTGCACGAAGGCGACTTCGACCTGGCCATCGACCTCAACGACGGCAGCTATCCGGGCATGCATTCAACGCCGCTGCTCGACGAACAGATCTTCCCGGTCTGCTCCCCGGCCCTGCTGCGCGGCCGCCCGCCGCTGCACGGCCCGGCAGACCTTGCGCACTATCCGTTGCTGCACGACATCACCGCCTGGCGCGGCAGCTCGGAGTACGCCGAATGGGAGTTCTACCTGCACGGAATCGGCGCTGGCGGGCTGGATGTACGCCGCGGTCATACCTTCAACCGCAACCACCTGACCATCGAGGCGGCCATCGCCGGCATTGGCGTGGCGATTGCCCGCCGCACCCTGCTCAATGACGAGCTCGAGCGCGGGACGTTGATCGTGCCGTTCGGCTCGGCCATCGCCAACCACAAGCGCTATGTATTGCACTACCCACCCGGCGGCCTGGCGCACCCGGGCGTGCGGGCGGTGCATGACTGGCTGGTGGAAGAAGCCGACGGGTTCCGCACCTTGCACCCACCGGCCTAGGTCAACCCAGTGGCTCGCGCTCCAGCTGGGCAGCGCGCAGCCATTGATCGAACTGTTGCGCCGGCATGGGCCGCCCGATCAGGTAGCCCTGCCCCTGGTCACACCCGGCGTTGCGCAGGAACGCGTACTGCTCGCGGGTTTCGATGCCTTCGGCAGTGATGCGAAATCCCAGTGCATGCCCCAGGTCGATGATCGCCCGGGTAATGGCCACGCCATCGTCATCGTCCGGAAGGTCCTTGATGAAGGCGCGATCGATCTTCAAGTGATCGATGGGCAGCATCTTCAGGTAAGCCAGCGACGAGTATCCGGTGCCGAAGTCGTCCACCGCCGTGGCCACGCCGAGCTGCTGCAACTGGGCCAGCACCGCACAGGCGTGTTGCTGGCTTTCCATCAGCAGGCTTTCGGTGATCTCCACCTCCAGCATGCTCGTCTGCAGGTCGAAGCGTTGCAGGGCCTGGGTCAGGCTGGCCACATAGTCGCTGCGCTCGATCTGCAGGGCCGCCACGTTGATCGCCACGGGGCCTGGCAAGCAATCGGCACTGCGCCAGGCCGCCAGTTGCGCGCACACCAGTTCCAGAACCCTCTCGCCCAACGGAATGATCAACCCGCTGCGCTCTGCCAAGGGGATGAACTCGGCCGGCGACACCAGCCCGTGTTCGGGGTCATGCCAGCGCAACAGTGCTTCGGCGCCCTCCACACGCCCCGTGAACAGGTCGACCTTGGGCTGGTACCACAGCTCGAATTCGTTGTGCTGCAAGGCACGGCGCAAGGCTCGTTCCAGGCACAGCTGTTGCTGCAGGCGCAGGGTCATGTCCGGGTGATAGCGGCGCCAGGCATTGCGACCGCTTTCCTTGGCCGCATACATCGCCGTGTCGGCATGGCGCAGCAACTCATCGTCGCTCTGCCCGTGGAGTGGATACCAGGCCAGGCCAATACTGCCGGTGACCAGCGCGGTGTTGCCATTGAGTTCGAAGGGCTGTTGCAAAGTCTGCAGCAAGGCCCGCACCCGGACCACGCAGGATGCCTCGGTGCCGATCAGCAAGAAGGCGAACTCATCGCCACCCAGGCGGCACACGCAATCGCCCGGGTCGATCATCTGGGCGAAGCGCGCCGTCGCCTGCTGCAACAGCAGATCACCCATGTGATGGCCGAGGCTGTCGTTCACCTGCTTGAAGCCGTCGATATCCAGCAACAGCACGGCCAGAGGCTCTGCCTTGTCCAGGGCGCCGCACAAGCGCTGCTGGAACAGCAAGCGATTGGGCAGCCCGGTGATGGCGTCATAGTGCGCCATGCGTTCAAGTTGCGCCTGGGACTGCTTGAGCTCACGGTTGCGCACGTTGATCACATGGTTGCTGCGATTGAGCTGGGCGACGAACAGGCTGAACAGCCCGGTGCAGGTCAGGGCAAACAGAAACAGCGGCGATGCGAACAGGCTCATGGAAGGCCAGCCGCCCAGCGGGCTGGCCGCCAGCTGCCAGAGCCCGCCTGGCACATCGACATTGACGGTCACCGGATGGCGCGCGAACAACTGGGGGTCGCCCCAGATCATCCCCCCCACCGCACCCTGGCCGTCGGCACCGCGCAGGGCCAGCTCGAAGCCCGGGTCAAGGTCCAGTCCAGCCGCGCTGAGCAGGCGATCTATATCGGCGACGATGGAAACATTGCCCCAATACAGCTTTACCCCTTTATGGCCCTTGAGAAACACCGGGCGCCGGTAGATCAGCCCGCGGCCGCCCTGGTACAGCTGCAAAGGGCCGGCCAGCACCGGGCTGTAGTGGTCTCGCGCACGCTGCAACAGCGGGTATTGGTCGGGCAGGTGGCGGTAGTCCACGCCGATGAGGCTCTGGTTGCCATGCAGCGGGTAGACGTCGGCAACGACATCGCCGGGAGCGATGGAGATATGCCGGATGTGCGGTACCGAGGCGATGGCCTGGCGGGCCATATTGTGAAAGTGCTCGGGGGTGATCTGCCCGTCGGCACTGATCAATTGGGCGATGCCTTCGGTCTCGCCGAACGCCGAGCGCAACTGGGCCTCCAGGGCCGCACGCACGCCAGACAACCGGGCACTGGCGTTGGCGATCAGCTCACTTTCCTGGCGTTGCACATCGAGGCGACCGAGTGCCACCGACAAACCGATGCCAATCAGTGCAAAGCCGATCGGCAGCAGGCGATTCAAGGTGGAGCGCAGACTCCTGGGCAGGACCAGACTGTCATCAAGGGCGAGGATTCTTGTGCTCATAGGTCCGTCAATTGCGCAGGCTTTACGCTTTATCGGCGCCCGTGACGCAATATTGAGCGAGGCTGGCTTTTTTTAGCGCGCTGGCGTTATGCTCGAACTGAAACGTTTCACCCAATCTAGAAAAAGAGGTGCTGCGCCCATGGACCGTCTGCTCGATTCGCTGTTTCCCACCGCCAACGAGATCCCCGAGGCGTACCGCCTGGGCGAGCCGCTGGAGCAAACGCAATACCTGGTCAACGGCCAGTTGCAGCGCTGGGACGGCCCCCTGGCCACGGTACGCAGCCCGGTCTGGCTCAAGGAAGGCGACCAGGAGACGCAAGTGATCCTCGGTAAGACGCCCCTGCTCGATGCCGATACCGCCCTCACCGCCCTGGACGCCGCCGTGCAGGCCTACGACAAGGGCCGGGGTGCCTGGCCGACCATGCGCGTCGCCGAGCGCATCCAGCATGTCGAGACCTTCCTGGCCAAAATGCGCGAACAACGCAGCGCCGTGGTCAAGCTGCTGATGTGGGAGATCGGCAAGAACCTCAAGGATTCGGAAAAGGAATTCGACCGCACCTGCGACTACATCGTCGATACCATCGGCGCGCTCAAGGAGCTGGACCGACGCTCCAGCCGGTTCGAGCTGGAGCAGGACACCCTGGGCCAGATCCGCCGCGCACCACTGGGCGTGGCACTGTGCATGGGCCCCTACAACTACCCGCTCAACGAGACCTTCACCACCCTGATCCCCGCGCTGATCATGGGTAATACCGTGGTGTTCAAGCCCGCCAAGTTCGGCGTTCTGCTGATTCGCCCGTTGCTCGAAGCCTTTCGCGACAGCTTCCCGGCCGGGGTGATCAATGTCATCTATGGCCGCGGCCGCGAGACGGTCAGCGCGCTGATGGCCAGCGGCAAGATCGATGTATTCGCCTTCATCGGCACCAACAAGGCTGCCAGTGACCTGAAAAAACTCCACCCACGCCCGCATCGCCTGCGCGCGGCGCTGGGCCTGGATGCCAAGAACCCGGGGATCGTGCTGCCCGAGGTCGACCTGGACAACGCCGTCAACGAGGCGGTCACCGGCGCCCTGTCGTTCAACGGCCAGCGCTGCACGGCGCTGAAAATCCTGTTCGTGCACGAGACCGTGGTCGACAGCTTTCTCGACAAGTTCCAGCGCAAGCTGGCCGCGCTCAAGCCCGGCATGCCGTGGGAGCCGGGTGTGAGCCTGACGCCGCTGCCCGAGGCCGGCAAGATCGACTACCTCAATGGCCTGGTGGCCGATGCCATCGACAAAGGCGCCCGGGTCATCAATGAAGGCGGCGGTGCCAGCCGCGGTTCGTTCTTCTACCCTGCGCTGCTGTACCCGGTGACCGCACAGATGCGCGTGTACCAGGAGGAGCAGTTCGGCCCGGTGGTTCCAGTGGTGCCCTACCGCGACCTGCAGACGGTGATCGACTACGTGCTCGACTCCGATTTCGGCCAGCAGTTGAGCATTTTCGGCACCAATGCGGCTGAAGTCGGTCGCCTGGTCGACACCTTCGCCAACCAGGTCGGGCGCATCAACCTCAATGCCCAATGCCAGCGTGGCCCGGACACCTACCCCTTCAACGGCCGCAAGAACTCCGCCGAAGGCACCCTGTCGGTTCACGATGCGCTGCGGGTGTTCTCGATCCGTACCCTGGTGGCCACCAAGTTCCAGGAGAGCAACAAGCAGTTGATCAGCGACATCATCCGCAACCGCGACTCGAGCTTCCTGACCACCGACTACATTTTCTAGTTGCCGTCCGTCCAGCGCCGTGGGTTTTGATTTGCCGAATCACCGAAACTGTACAAACATACAGTTTCGCGCCAATCACCCACGGCGCTTTAAGGAGGATCTATAAAATGGCCGTCAAACCAATCCCCGAAGGACAACACAGCATCACCCCTTACCTGGGCATCAAGGATGCTGCCAAAGCCATCGACTTCTACAAGGCCGCCTTCGGTGCGGTCGAGATGTTCCGCCTCGACGGCCCCGATGGGCGCGTGGGCCATGCGGAGCTGAAGATCGGTGATTCCTCGATCATGCTCGCCGACCCCTGCGACCAGGCCGGGGGGCTGACCAGCAGCCAGTCGCTGGGCGGCGCCGCCATTGGCCTGCACCTGTATGTCGAGGATGTCGATGCGCGCTATGCCCAGGCGATCAAGGCCGGGGCCACCCAGGTCAGTGCCGTGCAAGACCAGTTCTACGGCGACCGTAGCGGTACCCTGAAAGACCCGTTCGGCAACCTCTGGTTCGTCTCTACCCACAAGGAAGACCTCTCGGTGGAAGAAATCCGCGCGCGCGCTGCAAAACTGTTCGGCGGGCAGTAACCCCCAACGCCCGGCAGGCGAATGGCCGTCGGCCGGGCTTTGCATTAAGGTGGCAGGCACAGGATGGCTGGCCAGGATTGTCCATGAGAATCATCGAGAAAAACGCCGCACTGGTGCGCACCCTCACCCCCGCCGAAGACGAGCTGCTGCGCGGTTTTGTGCAGGGCAGCCTGGAAGGTCCGCGCCTGCTGCAGGCCAATCAACTACTGCTCAAGATCCGGGCCGCCGGGCACTGGCTGGCATGCGATTGCCTGCCACGGGCAATGCCGGTGCTCAATGTCAACCTCAACAGCCACACCGGCACCCTGTTCTTGAAGAACAATCCCGGTACCGCCGAGCACGCCCCCGACTGCGCCTTCATCAAGGAGGAGCGCGAAGCCGGCCAAGCCGAGGCGCTCGACAGCGTGCCCGCCGCCTGGCTGGCGCCCGATACGCCCTTGCGCCTGATCGGTGATTTTCCGCGTGCTACCGGCGCTGTGGGCCAGGACGGCGGCAACGGCGAGAAACGCGAACAGCAGCGCTTGTTATCGCTGTTGCTGACCCTGATCGAGGCCAGCGGCCTGAACGTCTACGCCACCCACCTGAAGAAGGACCTCACCGGCCAGTTCGCCGAACTGCGCAACGTGGCCAGCCGCTATCCGCTGATCGAACGGGTTCCGGCCAGCAACTACCTGGAAACCCGCCTGGACATGAAGCACATGATGATGCTCAAGGCCCGGCTGCGTGACTCCAGCGCCTTCGGCAACCATCGCCGCTACGGCCTGATGCTCGACTGCGTCAACCAGATCAAGACACGCAAGGTGTTCAACGAGCGCAGCGAAGAGGGCTTCGACTTCCAGGGCCACCATTTGCTCTGGGGTGGCAGCAAGACCCCGGGGCCGCTGCTGGCCCTGGCGATCTACTCCCCCACCACCGCCGGCAGCCACTTCTATGAACTGATCCATGTCGCCAGCGTGCCGGTGTTGTCACGCGGTCAGTTTTTCCCGGTGTATCGCGATGAAGAGCGCGAGCCGCTGAAGATGCTCGTCTCATTGATCGACTGGATGGCCGGCAAGGGTGTGCGGGTGATCATGCGCCGCCCGGTGATCGGCAGCCAGGGCATGGATACCCTGGTATTGAGTGCCGACCAGGACCGGGTGCTGTCGATATCACTCACCGACCAGCCGCTGGGGCCGGAGCCCGAAGGCGAGACCTTCAAGCGCTATGCCGACTTCAAGAGCCTGGACACCTTTCGCAAGTACGTCGCGGGGTTCTTCATGCGCGGGCGCGAGTAGCGCCGCTGGTCGCCTGCATCGCACGCTCGGCGACGGGGGCGGCCCAATGTCTGGACAGCCCATGAAAAGGAGTTTGGCCATGACCCGCACCGCCCTTGCCGCCCTGGTGTTCAGCGCACTGCTCGGCACCCAGGCCTTTGCCGGTAGCACCGGCCCCACCAACCCCAACCCCGAAACCGCACCGGCGACACCGGCACTGCCGGGTGTCAACACAGGCACCAACCCCACCGACACCCCGCTGCCCAACGGTACCGACCCTCGCACCCAAGGCAACGACAATGGCCGCCAGGGGGGAGTCGAAACCGACGGCACCCGGCGAGAGCCCAGCGAGGGAACGGGGTCGGAGAAGGGTGATCAAGATAGCGGGAGCGCAACCGGCAGCTATTAAACGGCAAGGTTCAACCTGACTGAAATGCGGCCGCTTCGCGGCCGATCGCGGGCAAGCCCGCTCCCACAGGTACGGCTTAGCTCCAAAGAACTCCACAGGCCAGCAAGAGCGCAGCGAATTGTGTTTTTGATCGTAATCTTCAGGAGGCCTTTGCTTACTTTGGGCTGGGCCGGCACACCAGTGCTTGCCAAAGTAAGGCGCCACAAGGTCCAAAGGTAACTCGGCATCACCACGAATAATGGATCTGCCTTCACCCACCTACCATTGCCGCTTGTCTGGCCGCGTCAATCCAAGCTTCTCGATCCGGTAGCGAAGCATGTCCCGGCTCAACCCCAGCAACCGTGCCGACTTGGTGACATTCCAGTCGGTACGGTCAAGCATCTTGCGGACCATGTCGCGCTCAACCTCCGGCAAGCTGGTGGTGCCTGGAATCTCTGCACTGCCTTGCAGTTCATGAGCGTGAAGCGGTGCCATCGGCACATCCAGTGGCTCGTCCACCAGGCTCATGCACACATTGAGCTGGTGCGGGGCGATCTCTTCGTCCGGTGCCAGCAGCACCGTCTGCTCAAGCATGTTGCGCAGCTCGCGCACGTTGCCCGGCCAGCTGTAGTTGAGCATCAACTCCTCGGCCTCCGGGCTGAAGAACAGGTGCGACTTGCCATAACGCTTGCCATGCAGGGCCAGAAAATGCCGGGCCAGCAGCAGGATGTCCTCGCCCCGGGCATACAGCCGGGGGACCTTGATCGAGATGATGCGCAGCCGAAAGAACAGGTCGCGACGAAACTTGCCCTGCTGGACCATCTGCTCGAGGTTGCAGTTGGTCGCGCTGATGATGCGCAAATCGACCTTGCGCTCCTTGACCGCACCGATACGGCGAATGGTCCGGTCTTCCAGCAACTTGAGCAGCTTGGCCTGCAGCACCAGGTCCATTTCGCCAATTTCGTCGAGGAACAAGGTGCCGCCATCGGCCGCTTCGACCAGACCGACCCGACGGTCCTTGGCGTCCGTGAATGCGCCCTTTTCATGACCGAACAGTTCCGCTTCCAGGAGGTTGGCCGGGATCGAGGCACAGTTGAACTCGATGAACGGCCCTTTGCTGCGGGCGCCATCAAAATGCAGGGCTCGGGCCACCAGCTCCTTGCCGGTGCCGGTTTCACCTTCCACCAGGACCGGTGGCAAGTCACCGCTGGCCATGCGCCGTTCGGCGTCGAGCAATTGCTTGAGGGTGTGCTTGAGCCCGAGCATGGCCGGCGATTCGCCGATCAATGCCTGGCCACCGGATTTCTGCGCCTCGCGCTCCTGGTAGAACGACAGCGTGCGTTCCATGCGCTCTGCGGCCAGGGCCTTGTCGAGCATCAGCTTGAGCTCGGCAAGCACCACGGGTTTGGTCAGGTAGTGGAAAGCGCCCTCTTTCATCGCCAGCACGGCGTCTTCGACGTTGCCGTAGCCGGTCATCATGATCACCTTGAGCTCCGGTGCCCGTACCGTCAGGGCCTTGAGCAGCTCGTGGCCGCTCATGCCAGGCAACGAGTTATCGGTCAGGACCGCGTCTGGCTGGCACTGCTGCAGTTGGTCCAGCGCCTGCTCGGCAGTGTGGCAGACCGTGACTTCGAAGCCCTTGCGCTCCAGATAGGTCTGGATGTTCTCAGCGAGGATTTCATCATCCTCAACTACCAGGATGCTGTGCTCCATGGTCCCCTCCCAACGCAATATTAAAGATCAGGCATACGCGGGTTCCTTCCTCTTCGCGGCTGCTCAAGGTGATCGAGCCGCCAAATCGTTCCATGATGCGCTTGACCAATACCAGGCCAACTCCGAGGCCGCCCTGCTTGGTGGTGAAAAACGGTTTGAAGACCATTCGCTCCTGCTGCTGGCTCATGCCCTTGCCGGTATCACTCAAGGTTAGCTGGACCTTCCGTTCGCTGGTGAGCTCAACCACCTCCAGGCTCAACTGCCCACCGCCAGGCATGGCTTCCAGGGCGTTGGAAAACAGGCTGTTGAGGATCTGCGTGAGCAACACCGGCTGGCTCACCACCAGCGCCGAGGGCGGCACGCTGACCTGTAGTTGCACCTTGTTGCGCTCGATCTGCTGGGCGAAGGCATTGCAGGTGTCATCGACCGCGGCCACCAGGTCGACGGCCTCGGCATCATCCTTCAAGGGCCGCAGCGACACCAGGAGCTCGCGCACCCAGCGTGACATACGGTCGACCTGGCTGATGATGTCGCCAATGTTCTTTTGCGAGCGCTCGCTGGCAACCTCCTGGGCAAGCTCGGCGCTGGAGCGAATGGTCGCCAACGGATTGCGCAGGCTGTGCGCCACGGCCGAGGACATTTCGCCCAGGGCGACGAAGGTTTCGCTGGCCACCAGTTGCCGTTGCTGGGTTTGCAGCATGCTCGCGGCACGTCGCACGATCCAGAACAGGCCGAAGTAGATCAGCGCACCGCCGAGCAGCGTCGACGTCCAGATCAGCACGTAGCCGCGCTGGATACGCCGCACCAGGTCCTGGGGCTCCTTGTACACCTCCACCATCGACAGCACCTTGGGAAACGCTGCACAAATCAGCCATCTGCCTGAGTGCCCAGCTCCGCGTATAATCACCAGACACTGCCACTACCTCAGCCAAGCCACCCGATGAAACAGATCACATTCGCCCAAGCCGAGCATCAGAACAAGAAAAAGGTTACTCGCCGGGAACGCTTCCTAGCTGAGATGAATGTACTGGTGCCCTGGCAGCGCCTGCTGGATGCCCTGTCGCCCTCATATTACCCTGACTCTGCCGGCAAGCGTGGCCGCCCACCTACTCCGCTAGAGCGGATGCTACGAATCTACTTCCTGCAGCAGTGGTATGGCCTGGCTGATGAGGCTCTTGAGGATGCGATCTACGACAGTCAGGCGATGCGTGATTTCGTCGGCATTGATCTGTCCATCGAAAGCGTGCCGGATGCTACAACACTCCTGCGTTTCCGCCACCTGCTGGAAAGGCATTCGCTGACGCAGCGGATCTTCGAGGAGATTAACGCCAGCCTGTCAGAACGCGGACTATTCATGCGCGAAGGGACCATTGTCGATGCCACCATCATTGCTGCTGCACCTTCTACCAAGAACAAGGCCAAGCAACGTGATCCATCAATGAAGCAGACTCGAAAAGGCAACCAGTGGTTTTTCGGCATGAAAGCCCATATCGGTGTTGATGCAGTAACCGGTCTGACGCACAGCGTGGTGGCCACCTCGGCCAACCAGGCGGACATAACGGTAGCCGAGCAGCTCCTGCGGGACGGCAAGGAACCAGTCTATGCCGATGCCGGTTACACGGGGCTTGGCAAGCGTCTTGCTGGGTGTGGCGACAGCCTCCCTGCACTGCGAATTGCTGCACGGCGCAGCACCATCAAAAAATGGAAGATGGCCCGGAGAAGCAGATCATGCAACGTATTGAACACTGCAAAGCGAGCATCCGCGCAAAGGTGGAACACCCGTTCCATGTGATCAAGAACCTGTTTGGCCACCGCAAGGTACGCTACCGTGGCATGGAGAAGAATCAGGCCCAGCTGTTCAGCCTGTTTGCACTGGCCAACCTGGTGTTGGCCAAGCGGTGTTATGCGATGACAGACGGGGTTATTGCGTCTTGAAACCCGGTACTGGTGAAAACTGGCCCAAATGGCCAGAATTGAAGATGATTTGCGTGGTGCTGTCGCCGAGAGCGGGTTGGCTGCATCAAAAACCATTGATTGGAACGGCCGCCGCGCCAATCTGAATTGATCAGCGATTCCCTTGGTGCCACTGTCGTCGAACATGGGGATGTAGTTCTCGATGAACAGGTACTCAGGCTCGCGCTGGAATTTCTGTTCCTCACGGTCTTCATCGGCCTTGTGGTAGCTGGCCGACACCGGCATCTGCGAGTTGAACGACTCGTCGAGGTCATGATCGGCATCGATCCTCTTGCCAATCAGCTGCGGGTTGGTGGACCAGACGATGGTCCGGTCCAAGGCATAGACATTGCTCAGCAAGGTGTCGGGCAGGTGCTCGACATGATCGAGAAACTCGTTGCGGGTGGCCGCGGCAAGGTCGGCACTGACGTGGGCATGCTGGCCATCCTGGCGCGGGTCGAGCAGCTCGGCCATGGTGGTGCCCGGTGGAATGCGCGAATGCCGCACCTCGGCCTGGGCCATGGCCTGGATGAACTGGGCGGTGAGCATGGCATCGCGTTCGACGCTGTCATTGACCACGAAGCGCGTCGAGACATAGCCAAGGCCGATCGCCACCGACGCGATGATCAACAGGCTGACCACGGAAAACCAGCGCAGCAGGTTGAACTCGCGCAGGTTGCGGTTGGGTATCGACTGCGTGTCGCGGCCCTCATCGGCCAGTTTCTTGTTCAGCACCTGCATCGGGTCTTCCTGGCGGGCTGCATTTTTCTTAGAACTTATAGCTCAGGCAGATCCCGGCGTTTTACATCAATTCTTATGGCCGTTCGCCCAGTGATAGTATTTTGCCTTTAGTGGACCTCCAGAGCCCCGCCCGCCGGGCCTCGTACCTGCTCCAGTGCCCCCTGGCGCGTGGTTTCCTGCTGGAGAAAATCAAGCAACGCATCGGCGTCCTGCAGGTTCAGGCGCAGGTTGGGCATGGCCACCCGGTCGTACTGTTCATACAGCGCGACCGCCACGGCATCCTTTTCCGCCAGCATATGATCCGGCTCGCGTATCCAACGGCTCAGCCAGGCCCGAGCACGGCGCTGGGTCACCCCCAGCAGGTCGGGCCCGACGTCACGCATACCAAGGCCCTGGCCATCCTGCGGCCCGAGGCTATGGCAGGCCGCACAGCGGGTACGAAACAGCTCTTCACCACTACTGGGAGGGCGGATTTCCGGTGCCTGGGCGTAGCTTTCCTCGACGCTGGGCTGCTTCCAGTTCTGCAGGCTGTTGGCCAACTGGTCGGCGAGTATCCAGGGATTCTCGAAGGGCGACGCCTTCATCCAGCGGCCGGTGGCCTGGTTGCCGACGATCAGGCTCAGGTTGTGGTCGCGGCTGCGACCATTGTCGACCCCTTCGATGAACAGCCCCAGGCGCCGGCGCAAGGCATCGATCTGGTCCTTGTCGCCGGTCAGAAAGCGCCAGCCCGGCCCCGCCTTGAATTTCGCGGCATAGGCCTTGAGGACTTCGGGGGTGTCGCTGAGCGGGTCGATACTGATCGAGTAGAAAAACACGTCGCGCCCCACTCGCTCGCCAAGCAGTTGCTGCACCTGGCGCAAGCGGGCCGTTTCCAGCGGGCAGGAGTCGCCACAGCCGGTGAAGATGAAATTGATCACCACCACCTTGCCCTTGATCAGGTCGTCGAAAAAATGCACCGGCTGACCGTCCTGATCGGTCAGCGCAGTATTGGGGAAAAAACCCGCCCCCCAGGGGGTGGCCTCCTCGGCCATCCCCTGGAGCGCCCAGCACAGCAACATGCACATCAGGTAACGGCTCATCATCGTTGCCTCGCTATTTGCCGACCTTGACCTGCGGGCCCTTGCCATCCCCGGTACGCCAGGTCGGCAGCGCGGCTGAGTTGATGTAGCTGACCCCGTCCCAGCTCGGCAACGGCGTGGGCATCAGTTGCAGCTGGCCGGGGTGCTCGATATCCCAGCGCAGCAGCATCGAGTTGTCCTCGTGCTGGGTGTTGTGGCAGTGCTCCATATAGGTCCCGGCAAACTCGCGAAAGTTGATTGCCAACTCCACGTTGTCCAGGCCATCGCCTTCGCTGCCTATGCGGTAGACGTCCTTGCGCGCCCACTTTTCCCACTCAGGCGGCGCCTTGCCGCCACGGCTGAGGATGATGCCTTCCTCGAAGTGCACATGCACCGGGTGGCTCCAGCCGTTGCCGCCGTTCTGGATTTTCCAGACTTCCAGGGTGCCCAAGCCACTGGCACCGGCATCGGTCGGCCCGGTCGCCAATTGCGGCGAGGCACTGAGCCGTCGTGGGTCCATGTTGTAGCCCAGGCCACCGTCGGACTTGATCGTCCACGGCACCTGGTCGGTACCGTCGGAGCGCCCGAAGATGAAGGTGCGATGGCGGGCCTGGGCCAGCCGCGCCTGGTCGGCCGGGTTATCCCGGTGCAACTTGAGCGGAAACATCACCTTGCCCTCGGCCTTGCCTGGCTTGGCCGGCTCGTAGGCGGACGGGTCCATGGCCAGGTCCTGGCCGCTGTAGGCCTTGACGTTGAGCTGCAGCACCTTGCCCACCGCCGGGTCGCCCTTGTCCCATTGCGGGCCCTTGCTGGTCTGCTTGATCACCGCCTGGTATTTCTCGGACAGCACATCGGCCAGGTCGATATCTTCCTTGGGCCCCTTGCCGGTGTCGTGGGCCTTGAGGTTGACCAGGAACAGCTTGTCGCCCGCCTTGACGCCGTTCCTGGCGAAGTTGACGACAATGTCAAAGCGCTCGGCGATGCCCTGGGTAGGCAAGATGGCGTTGTGATTCTGGCGATTGCCGTCGGCATCCAGGTCCATCGTGCCGTCGAACGGCACGGCATGTTCCATGATGTTGCCGTCGTTGGCGATCATGTGGAACGGAACCCGTGCATAGGACAGCCCCGAGCCCTTGGGCCCGGCAAACTCGCCCCCGCTACCCTTGACCTCACGGACCAGCGCCAGCTTGAAGTAGCGCGACACTGAGCCATTGAGAATTCGAAAGCGATAGCTGCGCGCACGAACATCGAGAAACGGCTTGTACTGCCAGTTCACCAATACCTGGTCGCCAAGGAAGCCATCGGTGTTGAAGGGGTTGAACCACAACTGGCCATCGGCATTCCAGGCCTTGTCGGCGATCAGCAGGTTGACGTCATAGTCGCGGTTGCCCCACGACAGCGCGGAGCCGCTGGGCAGGCGCAGGTTGACGCCATCATCGAAAGCTTCGTTGCCACGGTCCAGGGCGCTGTAGTAGTTCATCATCGCCGCGTTGCCCTTGTAGACGTTCTGCGCGGTGAAATCGAGCATGTGGTCGTGGAACCAGTGGGTGCTCATGGTCTCGCGCCAGTCACCGCGTATACGGATGCTGCCGTTGTCGCAGGTTTTCAGGCCCGGGTTGGCGTCATTGACCCACAGGGTTTCGCCGGGGGTGCATGGGAACGAGGCGCGCGGGTCTTCGGCACGGGTGTTGACACTGTCATAGCCGGCCAGCTGCAACGGCCAGCGGTAGTCGTAGTACTGGCCGGGGAAGAAGAACGCATTGGCGTAGCCATCGCTTTCGGCCGGGGAATGGCCGTTGTGCTCGTGAGTGCTGATGGTATGCAGGCCAAAGCCGTGGTTGGCTGCCGGGTCGATGGGCAAGGCGTTGTAGTGGCGCATCAGCAGGGGCTGGCCATAGCGCACCATCAGCAGCTTGGCCGGCAACGTGCCGTCGAAGGTCCACAATGACTTGTGATCCTGCAGGGGCATGTTGGGGTGAAAACGGGTGTCGATGCCCTTGGTGGTGCCCAGGGTGTTGGCCTGGCCTGCGGTGTTGTAATAGAGCCCGCCGGGCGCGAACTCACCGACGCTGTAGTGGTGCATCTGTACAGCGTCGCGCAGGCCGCCATTGATCCGTGCCCCCGCCTGCGCCGTCTTGTACGCCGCTTGCGGGTAGAACTCGTTCCAGCGCTGGTGCGACCAGCCCTTTCCCGGTGGGCGCCCTTCGGCCGGCGCGCCGACATGGCGGTTCAGGAACATCTCGATTTGTGCCTGCCAGGGGTTGCGGTCGACCACATTGGCGAACTGGCTGGGGAACGGGCTCAGGCCCGGTTGCTTGAGAAAGGCGTCCAGCGCGGGGCCACTGGGCGCACTGCGGGCAACGTTGAGCGGGTCCTGCTGCGGGGCCGGGCCAGTGCTGGGTGCCGGGAACAGCAACGGGCCCGATGGGGTGGTGGGGTCCAGGCGCGTGGGCCCGAATTCCTCGAACAGCAACAACTGCTGGCTGAAGGGCTGAGCCCCGAACATTGGGCTTGGGGCCCCATTGGTGGGGTAGTTGAACGAGGTCTGCAGCGCCGGGGGGCGCGGGTTCTCCTGGCGGGGTGTGTTGCGATCACCCTCACCCTCGGAGGTATCGAACGCCGCAACGTTGGCTTCAGGCAGCGACAGCAGGTTTCCCAGGGCCGCAGCAGGGTCGGCCGGCACATCGCTGTAGGCCGACGGATCTCCCGGCTCCGGCTGTTCGACATCGTCGATCGGGCTGGCAGGCACTTCGGCCGCCAGCAACAAAGCCAGAGCAGCGCTCAGGCACAAAGGGTAGTACACACGCTTGGCCATGATCTCTCACCCAGTTTTGTTGGACCGGTAATGTCCATTTGCAATTACTCGGCCAAAACTGTTTCAAGATATGTACATTTTATTTTTCAATGAAATAGATCAGAAATCTAATAATCAAGATTAGATTATGGTGAAAAAGAGTTCCCCGGAATCGGGTAATGAATGCGCTGCCCTCAACCGGCAGGCGGCGTCGGGATGACGCGGAAAGCCAGTTGCACGCTGGTGCCCTCGCCCTCGCTGCTGGTCAGGCGCAGCGAGCCGCCAAAGCGTTCCATGATCCGTTTGACCAGCACCAGGCCCACGCCCAAGCCGCCCTGCTTGGTGGTGAAGAAGGGCTTCACGGCCATGCGCAACTGCTCCTCGGTCATGCCCTTGCCGTTGTCGCACACCCGCACGATCAGGGTCTTGCGGTTGTGCTTGACCTTCTCGATACGCAGGGTGCCGCCTTCGGCCATGGCTTCCAGGGCATTGGCGATCAGGCTGTTGAAGATCTGCCCCAGCAACACCGGCTGGCTGAGCACCTGCACCCCGGACAGGGGGTCGGCCTGCACCTGGATACCCTGGCGACGCAACTGCAGGGTAAAGGCCAGCAGGCTGTCCTGCACCACGCGCTCGAGTTCCACCGGCTCGGCCTCATCGTTGAGCGGGCGCAGCGACTGAAGCAACTGGCGTACCCAGTGCGACATGCGATCGACCTGGCTGATGATGTCGCCGATGTTCTTTTGCGCCGGGCCCTCCTCGAACTCCTGGGCAAGTTCGGCGCTGGAGCGAATGCTGGCCAGCGGGTTACGCAAACTGTGGGCCACCGCCGACGACATCTCGCCCAGTGCCACGTAGGTTTCGTTGTTGATCAAGTGCTTTTGTTGCGCCGCCAACTGCCGGTTGGCGCGGTACATCAGCCAGTAAAGGCCGCCATAAACCAGCGCGGCGCCTACCGCGACCGCCAGCCAGATCAGGATCAGGCCGCGCTCGATTCGCAGGATCAGGTCGCGCGGCTCCTTGTAGATTTCCACCATGGCGGTGACGTTCTCGCCATCGGCGTCGAACAGCGGGATGTAGTTCTCGATGAACAGTTGCTCGGGCGGGGTGATGAACTTCTGCTCGCTGCGCGCCTGGTCGACATCGTGGTAGCTGGCCGACACCCGCACCTTGTTTTCGAAGGCCATTTCCAGGTCGTCATCGGATTCGATCATCTTGCCCACCAGCGCCGGGTTGCTCGACCAGATCACCATGCGGTCCGGCGCATAGATGTTGGCCAGGAGCATGTCGGGCAGGTTGGCGACATGATCGAGAAACTCGCCCCGGGCACTGCGCCGGGCCTGGGGATCGACTTCCGGGAAGCTCTGGTCCAGGCGCGGGTCGAGCAATTCCCCCATGGTGCGCACGTTGGGAATGGACACATGGCGCACCTCGGCCGAGGCAATCGCCTGTATGAACTGCGCCGTCAGCAACGCATCGCGCTCGACGCTTTCGTTGATCACGAAGCGGCTGGAAATAAGCCCCAGGCCCACGGCCACCGAGAGGATGATCGCCAGGCTGACAAAGGCATACCAGCGCAGCAGGTTGAACGGCCGCTTGCCCGTGCCTGCGCGGTGGGTGGTTTCTTGCAGGGGTGGCGAATCCAGGCGTGATTGCAGGTCCATCGCGAACTCCGGCAGGTGAGTTCTAAGGTTATAGCCCAGTTCCCGTGATTACCCCGCTGTGCTCCCCCAATCACCCCCAACCCTGGGTCATCGGCCCCGGCCACTGCAGCAGCGAAAATGCCCTCCACTGCCCTGCAGCCCTTGTGCCAGGCGGATTTCACAACATTGGTATGGAAGTTGCCGAGCTTCGTGCAGACGACCCAAGTCCATGGGCCCGATTGCAAGAGGGAAGACTCATGCACCGTCCAACGCCCCACCCGCTGGCTTTGCTGATCATGGCAGGCCTTATCCAGGCACCCGCCCAGGCCGCGCTGTACGAAGTAGATCCCGGGCCCTACCTCCCCGCAACCGGCGGATTCGCCGCCTGGTACCAGGACACCCACGGCCGAGTCCTCGACCTGTGCCTGACCAAGGCCGTCAGTTCGCGGGTTGCCGGGGCACCCGGCGCACCGTCGTACATGTGCGTGCTCAACCCGGCACCCGGGGTGTTCGATGACACCCGGCCGATCAGTTTCCCCACCAACTATCCCGATGAAACCTTCTGGTTCACCGCCGATGCAGCGATTGTCGATGCTGCCCGCGGCATCGACCTGAGTTACGGCACGGCCATCGAAGCGGCCTTTGCCGCCGAAGAAGTGAAAGAGGGCGAGCAAGTCAGCTTCGCCCGGGTACGTATCCGCGTCGATGTACCCACCGCAGGTACCTACATCGTCACCCACCCGTACGGCGTCGAAGTATTCGATGTGCCGGTGGCGGGACGCCGGGCGATCAACATGACCCGCGACATCGGCATCGGCGCGCCGAAAACCTACACCGGTGCACTCAAGGGCGATGTCGGCCCGTTCCTGCGCGGTGTCGGTGGCCCGTACACCGAGACCAACCCGGCCACCGGTGCCAGCGAACGCTTCATTGGCGACCCGAACCTGGAAGAAGCCGTCACCGGCAGCCCGTTCAACACCAACTTCGTGCGCATCGAGGGGCCCAATGGCATCGACGTGCGCACCGAGCTGTTCTCGGTATCGGGCAAACTGTCGGAGGTGATCCGGCCAACCCCGATCATCGCCCAGCGCAGTACCTACTCGCGCCACAGTGAAAACGGCGACCTGCGCGCCCAGCAGGATGTCTTCGTGCTGGCCCCTCCACCTCCCGGCACCGCCACACTGATCAGCCAGACCCCCAACCTGACCCTCACCGAAGCCAACAGCACCGGTGCCTGGTACGGCCAGTCCGTCCTGAATCCTGCCCTGCCGCTGAACCTGCAAGTGACCGCCGACAACCAGCTGGCGATCCCCAGCAGCACCCCTACCACCCTGACCATGCCGCTGACCGACCTGGTAGTGATCCAGCGCGCCGAGTTCAGCCTGGCCTCGGGGCAATTGACCCTGGTCGCCTCGACCAGTGATGAAACCAGCCCGCCCGTGCTCAGCGCCAGCACTGGGAACGGTGCCTCGATCGGCACCCTGAGTGGCAATGGCGCGGTCAAGACCCTCACCACCGGGCTCTCGCCGATCCCGCCAGCCGTGGTCACGGTGACCAGCGGCAATGGCGGTAGCGACAGCGAAGAAGTGGTGCTCGTGCCATGAACATCATCTCGCCACGTTCCGTAGCAGGAGGCAGCATGAACAACTGGCCACGCCTGGCGCTCTGCGCAGCCGGGCTTTCCCTCTCGCTGGCCGGCACTGCCTGGGCCGGCCTCAAGGCGGTCGATCCCGGCCCCTATACCCTGGCCACCGGGCGTTACCCGATGTGGTACCAGGACCACGACAACCTGTCGATGGAGCTTTGCCAGTCAAGGGCTGCAAGCTCCCGCCTGCCGATCTCGGTGCCACCGAACTACATGTGCACCCTGCTGCCGGAGCCGGGTGTCTACGACGATAACCTGCCCCTGGTATTCCCGGACAACTGGCCACCGGAGATGTTCTGGTTCCTGGCTGAAACCGAGATCCCGGCGGTGGGCAACAGTGGCTACGAGCTGGACGTCTATGTCGCCGGCATCGAAGCGGCATTCGCCAGCGAAAACCCGATCGATGGCGACCAGCAGAGCTTTGCGCGGATCCGCCTGCGGGTCTCGGTTCCCGTGGCCGGCACCTACGTGATCACCCACCCCTACGGCAAGGAGACGGTCAACGTCACCACCCCGGGACGTCGGGCGATCAACATTACCCGGGACATCGGCATCGGTGCGCCGGGCAACTTCAGCGGCGTGCTCAACGGCGCCGTCGGGCCGTTCCTGCGCGGTGTCGGTGGTCCTTACACCGAGATCAACCCCGATACGGGTGCCAGCGAAACCTACATCGGCGACCCCAACCTGACCGAGCGGGTCACCGGTAGCCCGTTCAACACCAACTTTGTGAGCATCGAGGGCCCGCCCGGTACCATTCGCACCGAGCTGTTCACGGTCTCCGGCAAGGTGCTCGACCCACGGTCGCAGGTGCCAGCGGAACTGGAGCGTGCCAGCTACCACCGCAACGCCGCCGGCACCCGTGTCGAGATATTCGCCAAGGCGCCCAACGCCGCCACCCTGTGCTTTCGCCAGACCCTGGCGCTGGTACCCGGCACCCCGCCTTCGCCTTGCCAGTTCAACCTGTTGGCCGACAACAACGGGCTGTTCTTCGCCAATCACCTGAGCACCGCTGCGCCTCCCCCGGTGATCGTGGTCACGGCCACCGACCCTACCGGCGCCAAGCGCCCTACAGCCTTGTCGAGAAAGCTCACCGACGTGGTCAAGGTGCAGACCGCCCGCTATGACTGGGCCAACAAGCGCCTGCGGATCGAGGCCAGCTCCAGCGACGAAGTACAGGTCCCCGACCTGGTCGCCCAGGGCTACGGTCGCCTGTCGAAGTCCGGCAACCTGCAGACCCTCACCGTCAACGACGTGGCCCAGCCGCCTTCGCACGTGACGATCAAGTCCGCCGCCGGTGGCAGCGACACGGAGCCAGTGGTGATCGTCGGCAACGCGCCGGTAGAGGCAGACAACCAGGCACCGCTGGCACAAGCCGACCTGGGCAGCACCACCTTCGGCGTGCCGCTGACCCTGAGCCTGCTGGCCAACGATAGCGATCCGGACGGCGATGTACCGCTGACCATCAGCGACCTCACCCAACCGGCCACAGGCCAGGGCACTGTCGCCTTGAGTGGCAGCGCTGCCGTGACCTACACCCCACCGGCGGTGGTCAACGCGCCGCTGGTCGCCACCTTTACCTACCGTGCCCAGGACAAAAAAGGGCTGAAATCCGAAGTGACTACCGTGACGGTCAACGTCGCCCCCAACCAGGCGCCGACAGCGGTCAACGACAGTGCCTCCACCCTGGGCGTGACGGTGCCGATCAACGTGCTGGGCAACGACACCGACCTGGAAGGCAACACCCCCCTGGCTGTCGCCAGCGTGACCCAACCGGTCGATGGACGCGGCAGCGTGAGCACCGATGGCAACCAGGTCACCTACACCCCACCGGCGACCATCACGGCAGCCTTCACAACCTCGTTCACCTACATCGCAAGGGACAGCCTCGGCGCCCTGTCGGCACCGGCCACGGTCACCGTGCAGGTCTCGCCACGGCCAGCGGCGGAAACCTTCGCCGTGACCGCCGCGACCGTCACCGCGCGCTCCAACAACCGCTTCAACTGGGACCTCTCCGGCACCTCGTCGGTGACCACCGGTAACACCATCACCGTGCAGGTCACCACCCCGACCGGGCTGGTCACCCTGGGCAGTACCACAGTGCCGCTGACCGGGCGCTGGCGGTTGACGGTGAGCAACAGCACCACGGTGGTACCGACCGCAGCACCGTCGGCGACCATCCGCAGTAGCCAGGGCACCGTCCGTACCGTGCCGGTCACCGTGCAGTAACCCGCAACAACAGGAGAAACGACCATGGCGCGCCTGACCACCTTGATGTTGTGCCTGACCTTGATCGGTCAGGCCGCCCTGGCCGATGACCTGATGGACAACGCCGACCTCGCCATGGGCGGTGACATGGGCGAACCCCTGTCGATGCAACCACTGCCCGCCGGGCAGCAGGCGCTGATCGACCAGAACGGCCAGTCCAACCGCGCTGCCATCGGCCAGGACGGCCAGGCCCTGCTGGGCCGCATCGTCCAGTCAGGCGGGGCACAGGAGGCGTACATCCTGCAGCAAGGCAGTGACCTGATGGCAACCATCACCCAGCAAGGCTATGGCAACAGCGCCTCGATCACCCAGAGCGGCAGTAACAACCGCGCGCAGATCGAGCAATACGGAAATAGCAACAGTGCCAGCATCGCCCAGGCCGGCTCGGGGCTCTCGAGTTCCGTGATCCAGGCCGGTAGCGGGCAGCACGTGCAGGTCAATCAATACCGTTAAACCTGGAGGCAACACCATGTTCAAGCTCGCTCCCCTAAGCGCCGCCATTGTTCTGGCCCTTGCCGGCCAGGTCATGGCTGACAACAGCCAGTCCACCCAGAACCAGACCGGCGACGAAAACATCGCCGAGGTCAAACAGACTGCCGCGCCCATGAGCAAGACCACCCAGAACCAGATCGGCCTGGGCAACAACCACGCCGCGGTCCAGGAAGGTGGCAACAGCACCATCAACCAGAGCACCGTGGGTGAATACAACGCAGGCTTTGCCGAGCAACTGTTCGAGTTCGGCAGCCAGATCAACCAGCAGTCGGCCGGTTCCCTGAACAATACCCATGCCAGCCAGTCCCTGGGCAACGAGAACCAGGCCCAGCAGACCCAGGAAGGCAGCGGCAACTTCTCGTTCGTCTACCAGGACGCCCAGACCGCCAGCCAGGCCACCACCCTGCAGTACGGCAACGACAACCGCGCCTTCGCCGAGCAGTTGAACCCCACCAGTGTCGTCAGTGGCATCAACAGCGCGCTGGTCATCCAGACCGGTACCAACAACTACGCCGCCGCCGAACACATCACCCACAACAGCGGCCAGGTCGGCATCTACCAGACCGGTGATGACAACTGGGCCTACGGCGACCAGCGCGAAGGCCAGGGCGGTACCGTAGCCATCACCCAGATCGGCACGGCCAACTCCACGGAAGTCTGGCAAGACACCCAGGCCGACAGCCATGCCACCGTCACCCAGATCGGCCAGACCAACGAAAGCGTCGTCGACCAGAGCTTTGGTGACCACAACGTGACCAGCGTTTTCCAGGTCGGCGACCTCAACGCCCTGTATGCCGATCAGTTCGAAGCGATTGGATCGCTCTCGACCCTGGTGCAGTCGGGCTCGGGTAACGTCAGCTACACCTACCAGAATGGCGAGAACCATGTGCTCTCGGTCACCTCCTCCGGTACCGGCAACAAGGTACTGGCCAGCAACTGGAAAGGCGACAAGGCTGGCGGCCAGTTCGGCAGCGGTCAACGCGCCGAGATCAACCAGGCTGGCATGGGCAACAGCGCCAACCTGACCCAGGACGGCATGACCCAGTTGGCGCGGCTGAACCAGAACGGCACCGACAACACCGCCGAACTGACCCAGGTCGACCGCAACAACGAGCTGTACTTCGAGCAGAACGGCACCGACAACCTGTTGATCGCCGATCAGCGCGGTAACGACAACTACGCCACCGGCAACAGCGTCGGCGTGGCCAACAACATCAAGCTGGACCAGTCCGGCACCGGCAACCAGAGCTACACCTGGCAGCTGTATGGCGACAACAACAAAGCCACCATCACCCAGACCGAGGGCGTCAACGTTGCCTTCGTGACCCAGGGCGGCTCGGGTAACCAGGCCATGGTCAACCAGAGCGGTGCGAGCATGACCGCGACCGTTCAGCAGTTTGGTGGCGCAAACCAGGCGACTGTGTTGCAGCAGTGAAACCCATCGCGGGGCAAACCCGCTCCTTCAGGAGCGGGTTTGCCCCGCGATACATGCCCCCCGTACTTTCCCGCTTGGCCGCTATCACCGATGGGGGTGATAGCGGTCCTTTTTTTTGCACCCCGCCACAACCCGCGCGCCAGGGCACTCGCCTTAATATTTTATTTCTTTCCTGACACCTTTACTTGCGAATGATAATCCATATCATTCTCGACCTTCCGAGCGGCCAGTCCCGCTCACCTCAGGTACCAGGAGAAATCTGACATGGCGTCGCGCTTCATGCTTTGCCCTTTGAGTATTGCCGTGCTGGCAACACTGGGCGCCTCCCCGCTCACCGCCGCCCCGTTGCAACCAGACCCTGGCGAGGTCCGGATCCAGCCTACCGACCTGCCGGTCGATGGTACCCGCCAGGCCATCGAACTGGAGAACACCCGGGTACTGGGCACGGCCGAAGAGGAGCTCAAGCAAGCCCCAGGGGTGTCGATCATCACCGCTGAAGACATCAAGAAGCGCCCGCCAGTCAACGACCTGTCAGACATCATTCGCCGCGAACCGGGAGTCAACCTCACCGGCAACAGCAGCAGCGGCGCGCGCGGCAACAACCGCCAGGTCGACCTGCGCGGCATGGGCCCGGAAAACACTCTGATCCTGATCGACGGCAAGCCTTCCACCTCGCGCAACGCCGTGCGCTATGGCTGGAGTGGCGACCGCGATACCCGCGGTGAAACCAACTGGGTGCCGGCCGAAGAAGTCGATCGCATCGAGATCCTGCGCGGCCCGGCCGCCGCCCGCTACGGCTCCGGCGCCATGGGTGGGGTGGTGAACATCATCACCAAGCGCCCGACCCAGGAATATCGCGGCTCGATGACCGTCTACAGCGTATTCCCCGAAGATGATGCCGAGGGCATGGGCAAGCGCGCCAACTTCAGCCTCAGCGGACCGATCAGCGATGACGTGATCTTTCGTGTATACGGCAGCCTGAACAAGACCGACGCCGATGACATGAGGATCAACAGCGGGCACCAGGCGTTCGAGGAATCCTTGATGGCGGGCCGCGAAGGCGTGCGCAACAAGGACGTGAACGGCCTGGTGAGCTGGAAGATCGACCCGTCCAACACCCTGGACCTGGAGTCCAGCTACAGCCGCCAGGGCAACATCTTTGCCGGGGACACCATGCTCAATGCCGGAGGCGAATTCGTCGAAAGCCAGGTGGGCAAGGAAACCAACGTCATGCAGCGCTCGAGCTTCGCCGGCACCCATCGCGGCGACTATGACTGGGGCACCAGCACGGCGTCGCTGTCATATGACCTGACCCGCAACGAGCGTCTCAATGAAGGCCTGGCCGGCTGGGGTGAAGGTGCGCCGTCTGACGGCGCCGGGCGTTTCGAGTCGCGCCTGCGCAATACCCGCGCCACCGGCGAGGTCAACCTGCCCCTGAGCGCAGGGGTGGAGCAGGTGCTGACCATGGGCGCCGAGTACCTCTACGAGTCGCTCAACGATCCTGGCTCGCTGCGCCCGCAAAGTTATGACCCGGGCAGCGAACTGTCGGGCTTTGATCGCTCGCAGACCAAGAGCACCGCACGCAGCTATGCCCTGTACAGCGAAGACAACATCGAGCTGGGCAGCAACACCATCGTCACTCCCGGGCTGCGCTTCGATCACCATGAAGACTTCGGCGGCAACTGGAGCCCGAGCCTGAACGCCTCGCACCAGATCACCGAGGCGCTGAGCATCAAGGGCGGTATCGCACGCGCCTACAAGACCCCGAACATGTACCAGTCCAACCCCAACTACCTGCTCTACAGCCGCGGCGCTGGCTGCAACTCCAGCGAGCTCAACGAAGGTGGCTGCTACTTGCTCGGCAACGCCAGCCTGGAGCCGGAAACCAGCGTCAACAAAGAATTGGGCCTGGCCTACGACAAAGGTACCTGGCGCACTAGCGCGACCTACTTTCGCAACGACTACAAGAACAAGATCGAGGCCGGCAACCAGACGCTGTTCCGCCTGCCCAATGGCCGCCGCATCCTGCGCTGGGAGAACACCGACAAGGCGGTGGTCCAAGGCGTGGAAGGCAATCTGTTCATCGCCCTCTCCCCCACCCTGGACTGGAACACCAACTTCACCTACATGATCGAGTCCGAAGACAAGAAGACCGGCGAGCCGCTGAGCATCATTCCCGAGTACACCGTCAACACCACCCTGGACTGGAACGCCACCGAGAAACTCTCGTTCCAGCTCAATGGCACCTACTACGGCAAGCAGGAGCCGCCCAGCTACAACGCCCGTGCCAACGAGGCACTGGACAAGAGCGTGCAGAAGGACGTCGACCCCTACGGGCTGGTGGGTATCAGCAGCGGCTATGAATTCAACCAGCACTTGAGCGTTCGCATCGGCATCAACAACCTCTTCGACAAGCGCCTGTACCGCGAAGGCAACTCGGACGAGGCCGGCGCGCTGACCTACAACGAACCCGGCCGCGCCTACTACGCATCTTTTACCACCTCATTCTGAGGTCCTACATCAGGCCGACGCTAAAACGTCGGCCTGCATCCGTGGATTTATCGTTTTAGCATCAATAGTTTGTAGGAATACTCTCAGTTTTTGCCCGTTTTAATCCACGCCAGCACACTTCCTATACTATCGCTCCTTGATTCGACATATCGTGAGCGCCCTTCCGGCTATGGCCAGATTTGCCTTCCTGAATGACTCGGGAATTAGCCCCACAGACCCGATTATGGAGTTGCACAATGACCTCGGTGTTGATTGTTGAGGATCATGCGATAGTTCGCTATGCGTTGATTACTTTACTCGAACGTGATCGCCATCAAATCGTCGGTGAAACCGCCGACGGCTCCAATGCCGTAGCATTGGCGCGCAAGCACTGCCCAGAGGTAGTGATACTCGACCTTGGACTGAAAAAAATGGACGGCCTTAGCGTGCTCAGGAGTCTACGCACGCTCGCCCCGCCCCCCCGGGTACTGGTGCTCACCGCCCAACCCCCAGACCTGTTCGCCCGGCGGTGCCTGGATGCCGGTGCCTCGGCGTTCGTGGCCAAGGACAATGACCTGACGGCAGTCACCTTCGCCCTGGACGCGATCCTCAAGGGCTATTCGCTGTTCCCTGACCTCTCGAACTTCCGCAGCCCGCTCAAGAGCGAAGCCGAACGCTTGTCCAAATTGTCCGACCAGGAACTGAACGTATTGCGGCTACTGGCCCGGGGAGAGTCGAACAACGAGATTGCCGAGCGCATGCTCCTGAGCGCAAAGACCATCAGCACCTACAAGACCCGGATCATGGAGAAGCTGGAAGTCAGCTCGCTGGTGGCCTTGTTCGAACTGTCCCGCCGCAACGCACTCTGAAGCGCCCATGCACCTGCTGACCGTATTGCTGCTCGGCAGTCTGCTTGTCTTTTCGCCGTCCCCCTCCCATGCCTCGGACACCGGCGAGCCCCGCCAGCTACTGGCGCGCTCGGTCAGCAGCAGCGCCGCGCCGATCCTCTCGCCAGAAGACCGACGCTGGCTGATCGACAAGCAGCGGTTGCGCCTGGGCACGTCCGCACCGGACTACCCCCCCTTCGATATCAATGTCAGTGGCAACGACTATGAGGGGCTGACGGCCGACTTTGCCGGGCTGATCGGCGAGCTGCTGGGCATTCCCATCGAGGTTCGCCGTTTTGCCAGTCGTGCCCAGGCCATCGCTGCCCTGCAGGCGGGGCAGATCGACCTGCTGGGCAGTGCCAACGGCTTTGAGGCCGAGCACCCGAACCTGGTGCTCAGCCGCGCCTACACCGACGACCAGCCCGTCATCGTGACGGCCTCGGGCAAGCCCCTGGCCATCGACGACCCTCTCAAGGGCCAGCGCCTGGCCATGGTCAATCATTACCTGCCCACCCACACGGTCAACGACCTGTACCCCCAGGCCAGGCTGCAGCTGTACAACTCGGTGCAGGCGGGTCTTTCTGCCGTTGCCCTGGGGCAGGCCGATGCGTTTATCGGCGATGCGGCCAGCAGCGACTACCTGATCACCCGCAATTTCCTGGGCAGCGTACAGATCGACCACTTCATCAAGAACACCCGCGGGGGGTTCGCGATTGCCATGTCCGGCGATGACGCGACCTTGCAACGCCTGGTCAATCTCGCGCTGGGCAGTATCAGCGACAGCGAGCGCTTGAACATCCTGCGCCGCTGGACCAGCGGCAATGCCCGGGTGCTGCTCGATCGCAGCACACTCGACCTCGATGCCGTCGAGCGCGCGTGGATCGAGCAGCATCCTGTGGTGCGGGTCGTCTTCAACAAGTATTTCGCACCCTTGAGTTTCTATGACGACAACCAGCAGTTTCGCGGCATCACTGCCGACGTGCTGGAGCAGATCGGCCTGCGCACCGGGTTGAAGTTCGACATCCTGCATGTCGACTCGCTGGCAGACCTCATGGCACGGGTGGAACACGGCAGCGCCGATGTTGCCGCGGCCCTGGCGCCGAGCCGCGAGCACGAAACCACATTGCGCTTCAGCCGGCCTTATCTGGTCAGCCCGCAAGTGCTGGTAACCCGCAACAGCCCCGATGCGCCAACCCGCACCGAGCAACTCGAGGGCAAGCGCCTGGCCTTGCTGCGCGGCCATCCCCTGAAATCCGAACTGCAGGCGCAGGTCGCGCCCATGGCCCTGGTCGAAGTCGACGATCCGCTGACACTGATGGAGTACGTGGTGGCGGGCAAAGTCGACGCTGCCTTGGCGTCGCAACTCAATGCCGCCTATTTCGCCAGCCGGATGTTCAAGGGCCACTTGCGAATCGCCACACTCCTCAGCGACGAGCCTGGCACCACAGCCTTCGCCGTGGCCCACGACGCCACGGTCCTGCACTCGATCCTCGACAAGGCCCTGCTCAGCATCGCGCCGGACGACATGGCCAAGCTGACCGGCCGCTGGCGGACCAATGCCTTGATCAGTGACAGCCCCTGGTACAACTACCGCAGGCTGGTGATGATGATCGTGCTGGGCGCCGGTCTGTCGATCACCGCAGTGATCATCTGGAACCGCTCCCTGCGAAGCGTGCTCAGGGCACGCAGTGAAGCCGAGCAGGCCTTGCAACAGGAGCTGGGCTTCAGCCAGCGATTGCTTGAGCAATTGCGCCTGGCCAAGGACCAGGCCGAGGATGCCAACCAGGCCAAGAGTACCTTCCTGGCCACCATGAGCCATGAGATCCGCACCCCCATGAACGCCGTCATCGGCCTGCTGGAGCTGGCGATCAAGGAGGCCGAGCAAGGGCGCGCCGATCGCGAATCGCTGCAGGTCGCCTACAGCTCGGCCAAAGGTTTGCTGGAGCTGATCGGCGACATCCTCGACATCGCTCGCATCGAGACCGGGCACATGACCCTCGCGCCCCGGGCGACAGACCTGAACACCCTGGTCAATGGCACCGTTCGAGTGTTCGAGGGCACTGCCCGGCTCAAGGGGCTGGACCTTGGCACTGATCTGCAGCATGCCGGGTGCGCGGTGTCGGTCGACCCGGTGCGCCTCAAGCAGGTCCTTTCCAACCTGATCAGCAATGCGCTCAAATTTACCGAGCACGGCAGCGTCACGGTGGGCATGCAACTCGATGATCGCCAGGCCGGGCACCTGGGCGTCACGTTATGGGTCGCGGATACCGGTATCGGGATCAGCGCCGAAGATCAGCAGCGCCTGTTCCAGAACTTCTCCCAGGTCGCCCCGCAACCCACCCGCCAAGGGGCAGGCCTGGGGCTGGTCATCAGCCGCACCCTGTGCCAACTGATGGGCGGGGATCTACAGCTGTTCAGCAAAGAAGGCCAGGGTACGCGCATGCTGGTCAGCCTGTTGCTGCCCGTGGCCGGGGTGGCCGAGTGCCCGGTGCCTGAACCGGTGTCGCAGCCCCTGAAGACACCCCGGCAGTCGATACTGGTGGTCGATGATTACCCGGCCAACCTGATGCTGCTGGAGCGGCAACTGGGCCTGCTCGGGCATCAGGTCAGCCAGGCCTCGGATGGTCAGCAGGCGCTGGCACTGTGGCAGGTGCAATGTTTTGATGTGGTCATCACCGACTGCCATATGCCAGTCATGGATGGCCACCAGCTGGCGCGGCGCATCCGCCTCCTCGAGCAACAGCAAAAGCGCCCTGCCTGCCTGATTCTCGGCCTGACCGCCAATGCCCAGGCCGAGGAACGCCAGCGTTGCCTGGTCAACGGCATGAACGAGTGCCTGTTCAAACCGATCAGCCTGAACGAGCTGCGCCGCCACCTCTATTCGGCTATCGCCCCCCTCCCCGCGGTCGCCGCGCCGCTGGGCGAATACGCCAGTGGCTTCGATGTCGATAATCTCAGGTACCTGACCCTGGGTGACCCGGCGTTGGTCGAGCGCTTGCTGCACGAACTGGCCCAGAGCAACCGTGAAGACCTCAAGGCCCTGCATGCCCTGGGGCCGCAACCTTCGCGCCAGGCCATGCGCGCCTTCGCCCACCGGATCAAGGGCGGCGCCAAGCTGCTCAAGGCCCGGGGGGTGATACGCCACAGCGAGGCGCTGGAACAGGCCTGCGTCGGGGGCGCGGCGAACGATCAGCTGTACGCCATGCTCGCCACCCTGGAAAAAAGCCTGCTGGCCCTGGACAAGCAACTGAACCAGAGCGTCTCGGCCTGAGCGCCCCTAGTGCAGCTGCAAGGTCGAGTTGATCTGACTGATGGCATCGACCACATGTTGCGATCCCTGCTGGATTTCCAGAATCACCTCGCCGGCCTCGTTGGCCAACTCCACCCCCAGGCCTGTCTGGCTCAAGCTCGACTGCATACTGGCCACCGCGGTCAGTGACAGGTCATGGTTCTGGCGCACCACCTCGACGATTTCCAGGGTGGCCTTGCTGGTTCGCGCTGCCAGGCTGCGCACTTCATCGGCGACCACGGCAAACCCGCGGCCGTGCTCGCCTGCCCGGGCGGCCTCGATGGCGGCATTGAGGGCCAGCAGGTTGGTCTGGTCGGCAATGCCGCGAATGGTCTGGACGATCTGGCCGATCAGCTCCGACTGTTTGCTGACCGCGTCGATGCTGCGGGCCGCGGCATTGAGGTTCTGGGAAATTTCCTCGATCACCTGCACCGTCTGCTGCACCACCTGCGAGCCCTTGCGCGCGCAGGCATCGTTTTGTACCGAGGTGGCATGGGCGGCTTCGGCGGCTGTTTGCTGGGTACTGACCTGGGAGGTGATATCGCTGGCGAACTTGACCACTTTGGCCAAGCGCCCGCAGGTGTCGAAGATCGGATTGTAGGAGGCCTCCAGGTACACCATCTGCCCCAGCTTGTTGACCCGTTCGAAGCGGTGCGAATGATATTCGCCACGATTGAGCGAGGCCCAGAAGGCCTTATAGGCCGCCGACTCGCTTTCGCTCTTGTGGCAGAACAGGCTGTGATGCTGGCCGACGATCTCTTCATGGCGATAATGCATGGTGTCGAGAAAGTTCTGGTTGGCCTTGATCACCTGGCCTTCGGGGGTGAACTCGATCACCGCCATGGAGCGGCCGATGGCCTTGATGAGGCTTTCATTTTCATGTTCGCGGATGACCCGCTGGGTGATGTCACAGGCCACCTTGATCACACTGGTCACCTGCTGGTCCGGGCCGATGACCGGCATGTAGCTGGCCTCCAGCCACACTTCCCCACCCTGGCGATTGTGGCGCAGGAACGTGCCGCTGACCGCCTCGCCCCGACCCAGGTCGCGCCACAGTTTTCGATAATCCTCGCTGTTGGCGTACGCCTGCTCGCAGAAAATCCGGTGGTGTTTGCCGCAGATCTGTTCAAGGCTGTAGCCCATCGACTTGCAGAAATTGTCGTTGGCCGCGATGACGACCCCGTCGGGGCTGAACTCGATCATCGCCATTGAGCGGCTGATGGCGGCCAGTTTGGCACTCATCCCGGCGATCGCCCGGGTGCATTGCTCGATTTCAGCCAGATCGGACTTACGATGGAAATCAAACATCGGAACACCCTCCACGCTCAGGATGTTGCTGAGCATAGATAAACCTTCATGCCGTGCAAGCACTCTGATATCACCCTCCCCATCACAGGGGGGGAGGCCAAGTTCAACTGCTCTCTCGCACCACCAGCTCGAAGCCCAGGTCCTGGTTGTGCACGGCCGCGCGCTTGCCATCGAGTAGCCCGAGCAATGCCTGGGCAGCGCAGCGACCAATGGCGGCGCGCGGCGTACGGATCGAGGTCAGGCGCGGGACCATGTGCGCCGAGGCTGGCAAGTCGTTGAACCCGATCATTGCCACCTGCTGCGGTACCTTGATCCCCAGGCGCAGTGCCTGGAGGATCGCGCCCTGGGCCAAGTCGTCGTTGCAGAAGAAGATCCCGTCGACATCGGGGTGTTGAGCCAGCAACTGACTGAACAGTTCCCCGCCCAGGCCGATGGATGAAGGTTGCGGCGACAGTACCTGCAGCTCATCGGCATATCGGCCCGCCGCGACCAGCGCCTGGCGAAAACCCTCGGCGCGCTGCATTACCCGCGGGTCCAGTTGCGCCGCAATAAAGCCCGGGCGCTGGCATCCGCGCTCAAGCAGATGACGCGCGGCCGCAGCGCCAGCCTCTTGCTGGGAAAACCCCACCGACATGCCCTGGGCCTCGACGCCCAGCTCCATCATGTGGACGCACGGCACGCCACTGGCCACGAGCATCTGCTTGGCCGCTTCGCTGCGGTCGAAGCCTGTGAGCAGCATGCCGCGTGGCTGATAGGCCAGGTAGTTGCGGATCAGGTTCTCTTCTTCGGCGATATCGTAGTGATAGTTGCCTATCAGCACCTCAAGGCCGCGAGGCCGCATGACCTCGTGGATGGCCTCGAGGGTTTCGATGAACAACTGGTTAGACAACGACGGGATCAGCACCACGATCGACTCGCTCTGGGCCGATGCCAGGGCCCGGGCTGCAGGGTTGGCCACATAGCCCAGGGCGGTTGCAGCCTGCTTGACCTTTTCCACCAGCTCCGGGGCAACCGTGCTGACGCCGCGCAAGGCGCGCGAGGCGGTGATCGGGGAAACCCCGGAAAGCCTGGCGACTTCAGCCAGGGTGGGACGACCGGTAGTACGGGAGCCGATGCGGGTCATGGGGAGGTTTTATTTTCGACTTGCAAAGAATAGGGAACGGGCACTAAGGTAGCGCTGTCTCAGAACACAGGCAATGCATAACTGCAGGTAGCCTGAAATGAGCATCCAGACTGCTTATACAAAATCAATAACATCTGGGTGGGGAGCGCCCGAGGCACCTGTCGTCTCGACCAAAGATAGCGCTATCTCACCCTGCAGGAGGTACCGATGAACCCACCCCTGTCCGCGATCGTGGTAATGGGCGTAGCTGGCTGCGGCAAGAGCTCCGTCGGTGCCGCCATCGCCGGCCAAAGCGGCGGCCGCCTGATCGAAGGCGATGCCTTCCACCCCGCTGCCAATATCGCAAAGATGAGCGCCGGAATTCCCCTGGACGATGACGACCGTGCCGGTTGGCTGATTCGCCTGGGCGAAGAACTGCAGGCCACCCTCAAGGCCGGCGAACGTCCCATCCTCACCTGCTCGGCACTGAAAAAGCGCTACCGCGACGCGTTGCGCCATGCCGTGCCGGACCTCGGTTTCGTCTTTCTCGACCTTACCCCCGAAGAAGCCAGCCGCCGGGTGCTCGCCCGCCCCGGGCACTTCATGCCGGCCAGCTTGATCGACAGCCAGTTCGCCGCCCTTGAGCGCCCCGACGGCGAAGCCCTGACCTTGCCCCTGGATGCCACCCTGCCAGTGGAACAGCTCGCTGTACGGGTAGACCTATGGCTAAAGCCCTGCGGTGAACCGGTACTGGCGCGAACGGCCTGAAATGGCAGTTTCTCGGCTCACCAAAGATAGCGCTATCTCAACCAGTAAATGCTGCAAATGCTCCGCCCACAATAATGACAAGACAATGACAAGACGAGGCACTGAACCATGTTCGGTCTGGCAACTGATACCTACCTGCTGCTTGATGCGGTGGTCACCATCATCGGCCTGGTGCTGCTGATCACTCATTTCAAAGTCCACCCTTTCGTCGCCCTCACCCTGGCCGCCGGCTTTCTGGGCCTGACTTCGGGCATGCCGGTGGCCAAGGTCATGAAGTCGTTCCAGGACGGTTTCGGCGGTGTCCTGGGATTCGTTGGCATCGTCCTGGCCCTGGGCACCATGCTGGGCAAGTTGATGGCCGACTCCGGCGGCGCCGACCAGATCGCCCAGACCTTGATCAGGGCCTTCGGTAAACAGAAAGTGCACTGGGCGATGATGTTCGCCGCTTTCCTGGTAGGCATCCCGCTGTTCTTCGAGATCGGTTTCGTGCTGTTGATCCCGCTGGTGTTCATCGTCGCCCGCCGCTCCGGGGTATCGCTGATCAAGATCGGTATACCGCTACTGGCCGGCTTGTCGGTGGTCCATGGCCTGGTGCCGCCGCACCCCGGGCCTTTGCTGGCCATCGGCATCTTCAATGCCGACATCGGCAAGACCATCTTCTATGGCCTGATCGTCGCCCTGCCCACCGCCATCATTGCAGGGCCCCTGTATGGCAACTTCATCTCCCGCTACATTCCGGGCTCGCCCTCCCAGGAGCTGATGGACCAGATCGCCCGGGAGTCGGAACAAAAGAACCTGCCCAGTTTCACCGTGACCCTGGTCACCGTGTTGCTGCCGGTGTTCCTGATGCTGCTCAAGACCTTCGCCGACGTGGTACTGCCAGCCGAACACATCGTGCGCCAGTGGATGGACCTGATCGGCCACCCCATCACCGCCCTGCTCGCTGCCTTGCTCCTGGCTTTCTATACCTTTGGCGCAGCCCGGGGCTTTTCCCGCCAGCAGATCATGAAATTGCTCGACCAGAGCCTGGCACCGACCGCCGCTATTGTGCTGATCGTCGGCGCCGGGGGTGGCTTCAAGCAGATGCTGGTGGATACCGGGGTGGGCAATGTGATCGGCCAGATGGCCGTGCATGCACAGATCTCGCCGATCATGCTGGCGTGGCTGGTGGCGGCGGTGATTCGCATTGCCACCGGGTCCGCGACGGTGGCAACCATTACCGGTGCCGGGATAGTCGCACCGGTGATCGGCATGATTCCCGGGGTCAATCGTGAGTTGCTGGTGCTGGCTACCGGGGCGGGGTCGTTGATTCTGTCGCACGTCAACGATGCCGGGTTCTGGCTGGTGAAGCAGTACTTCAACATGACCGTGGCCGAGACGTTCAAGACCTGGAGCATGATGGAGACCATCCTGTCGGTGGTCGGCATCATCTTTATCATGCTGTTGTCGTTGGTGGTTTGAGGGCCTCTCGCAGGGCAAGCCCGCTCCTACACTGTGGGAGCGGGCTTGCCCCGCGATTCATTCAAGCGCTACGGTTAAAAGGCCGCCTTGAAAATCGCCTCGATCTCTTCCTGGCTCGCCGGCCGCGGATTGGTCAGTCCACAGGCATCCTTCAGTGCATTGCTGGCCAGGACCGGCACATCCGCCTCGCGCGCCCCCAGCACCGCCAGCCCGGCGGGAATTTCGATGGCCCGCGACAGGTTCTCGATAGCGGCAATCGCCGCATCACTGCCCTGCTCCGCGCTCATGCCGCTGACATCCACACCCATCGCCTTGGCAACATCGCGCAGGCGCGCAGCACTGACCTTGGCATTGAAGCGCTGCACATGCGGCAGCAGCACGGCGTTGCAAACCCCATGGGGCAAGTCATAGAACCCGCCGAGCTGGTGCGCCATCGCATGCACATAGCCCAGCGAAGCATTGTTGAACGCCATGCCGGCCAGGAACTGGGCATACGCCATGTTCTCGCGGGCCTGCAGATCACTGCCTTCGGCCACGGCCTGGCGCAGGTTGTCACTGATCAGCTCGATGGCCTTGATTGCACAGGCGTCGGTAATGGGCGTCGCCGCCGTGGACACATAGGCCTCGATGGCGTGAGTCAGTGCGTCCATGCCCGTTGCTGCCGTCAGCCCCTTGGGCATCGCGGCCATCAGCGCTGGGTCGTTCACCGAGAGCAACGGCGTGACGTTACGGTCGACGATGGCCATTTTCACATGGCGAGCCTCGTCGGTGATGATGCAGAAGCGAGTCATTTCACTTGCCGTACCGGCCGTGGTGTTGATCGCAATCAGCGGCAGCTGCGGCTTGGCCGAGCGGTCGACGCCTTCGTAATCGCTGATGTGCCCGCCGTTGGTGGCGCACAGGGCAATGCCCTTGGCGCAGTCATGGGGCGAGCCGCCGCCCAGGGAAATCACGCAGTCGCAACGCTCGCGTTGCAATTGCGCCAGGCCTTGTTCGACGTTGGCGATGCTGGGGTTGGGTTTGGCGCCGTCGAAAATCGACGAGTCGATGTCGCGCATGGCCAGCAGTTCGGCAATGCGCGTGGCGACACCGGCCTTGGCCAGGCCTGTATCGGTGACGATCAGCGCCTTGCGCAGCCCGTAGCCGGCGATGGCGGCCATCGCTTCGTCGAGGCAATCAATGCCCATGATGTTGACGGCGGGGATGAAGAACGTGCTGCTCATGGCGAAACCCTCGTGCAATATTCCATTGCCTTCAGGATCCGCCGATACAGCCTGCCCCGTGTTGATCTGGGGCAAGCCTTGCTCAACCGAGGAACAAGCGGTAGGCCGGGTTGTCGGTCTCGTCCCAGTAGCGATAGCCCATGTCATCCAGCGCTTGCGGCAGGCCGGCCTGTTCGTCTTCGGGCACCTCCAGGGCGGCAAATACCCGTGCCTCGGCCGCACCATGGTTGCGGTAGTGGAACAAGCTGATGTTCCAGCGCTTGCCCAGGCGTTCCAGGAATCCCAGCAAGGCCCCCGGGCGTTCCGGGAATTCAAAGCGCATCACCCGCTCGTTTGCGCCGGGGCCGGCATGCCCGCCCACGGTATGGCGCACGTGCAACTTGGCCAGTTCGTTGTCGGTCAGGTCGAGCACGCTGTAGCCCTGTTCGCCGAGGCTCGCCAGCAAACGGTCACGGGGGTCGTGTTGTGGATGGGTCTGCACTCCAACAAACAGCCGCGCCTCCTTGCCAGGGTAATAGCGGTAGTTGAACTCGGTGATCTGGCGCTTGCCCAGCGCCTGGCAGAACGCCCGAAAACTGCCGGGCTGCTCGGGGATGGTCACGGCGATGATCGCTTCGCGCTGCTCACCCAGCTCGGCGCGTTCGGCAACATGGCGAAGGCGGTCGAAGTTGACGTTGGCGCCGGAGTCGATGGCTACCAGGGTCTGCCCAACGGCATTCTCGCGAGCGACATACTTCTTGATGCCGGCCACCGCCAGTGCCCCCGACGGTTCGGTGATCGAGCGGGTGTCGTCGTAGATGTCCTTGATTGCCGCGCACAGCTCGTCGTTGCTGACCGTGATCACTTCATCCACATAGTGCCGGCACAGCTCGAAGCAATGGGCGCCGATCTGCGCCACCGCCACGCCCTCGGCAAAGCTGCCGACCTGGGGCAGCACCACCCGCTCGCCAGCCGCCAGCGCCGCCTGCAGGCAGTTGGAGTCCTGTGGTTCGACGCCGATCACCTTGACCTGTGGGCGCAGGTACTTGACGTAGGCGGCGATGCCGGCGATCAGACCGCCGCCGCCCACCGGCACGAAGATCACGTCCAGCGCACCGGGCTGCTGGCGCAGGATTTCCATGGCCACCGTGCCTTGGCCGGCGATCACGTCCGGGTCATCGAAGGGTGGGACGAAGGTCGCGCCTTCACTGTCGGCAAGCTTGAGGGCATGAGCCAGGGCGTGCGGGAAACTGTCGCCGTGCAGCACCACTTCACCACCGCGCGAGCGCACGCCGTTCACTTTCAATTCCGGAGTAGTGGTCGGCATGACGATGGTTGCCCGCATGCCCAGTTCTCGGGCAGCCAGGGCTACGCCCTGGGCATGGTTGCCGGCCGATGCCGTGATGACCCCGCGTGCGCGCTGGGCCGGGTTCAGGCGGCTGAGGCGGTTGTAGGCACCACGGATCTTGAAGGAGAACGTCGGCTGCAGGTCTTCACGCTTGAGCAGCACCTGGTTGCCCAGGGCCTGGGACAACGCCGGTGCAAGCTGCAAAGGCGTTTCGATCGCCAGGTCGTACACCGGGGCAGCGAGAATGCGCCGTACGTAGTCGGACAGCAGGTTCAGCGACGCGGATGGTGTGCGAGGGCTAACGGCAAGGCTGGTCATCGGTGACTCCTGGTTTTTTGAAGTGCCCAGGAGAGAGAGAAAGAACCCGCCTCCAGGGCGGGTTCTGTGCAAGTGCCAGCTAGCCCGCCAAACTGATAATGGCGGTAATAATGCTGTGCTGGGGCAACTGCAGGTAGGTATTCATGGCAGGGAAACTAGCCCAGCTGCGCGACCGAAGTCAAGCGGGCTCTCGCGCCGATGCCGGCACATCGAACACCCGGTCGAAGCCCCACTGGAACACAAAGGCGTAGACGAAGAAGAACAGAAACAGCGCAAGGTTGGTCAGCAGCGCCGCCCACAGACTGATCTGCAGCCAGTAGGCAACCACTGGCAAGAGGATCAGCACCATCCCGCCCTCGAAGCCCAGCGCATGCACGAATCGCCGCCACAGGGTGCGACGCCGTTGGGCCTGACGCGCTTCCCAGTACTCGAAGATCCAGTTGTAGAACATGTTCCAGGCCAGGGCCACGGCTGACAGGATCAGCGAGAGCACTGTTGAATGCGCCATGTCCGTATCGAACGCCCAGGACAGCGTCGGCGCCACGCACAGCACCGCGATGGCTTCGTAAAGTATGGCCTGGACGACCTTGCGCGCCTTGCCTTGCATGACCGGCTCCCCTCGACAAATGAAGCCCCACCCTAGCTGCGTTGAGGCTCAGGTTCAATTGAGCTAGATTGAGCCTCCCTCAATCAGGTTGAACGTCATGTTCGCCAAATTGCCCCTGACTGCCCTGCGCACCTTCGAAGCGGCGGCCCGCCTGGGTGGCTTCAAGGCTGCCGCCGACGAGCTGGCCGTGACCCCGGCGGCGGTCTCGCACCAGGTCAAGCAACTGGAAACCCACCTGGGCCAGCTACTGTTCCAGCGCAGTGCCCAGCGGGTCGCGCTGACCACGGCAGGCGAGCAACTGTACCGCCAGGTCCACCACGCCCTGGGTGAGCTGCAACAGGCCATGACCGACCTGCGTCCCCCTTGCGACCAGCAACAACTGACCTTGACCACCACCGCTGCTTTCGCCAGCCTCTGGCTGATCCCGCGCCTGGGAGACTTTCACCGGCGTCACAGCGACATCCAGGTCAAGGTGCAAACCAGCAACGCGGTCATCGACCTGCACCGCGACCACAGCCTTGACCTGGCCCTGCGCGCAGAATTCAACATTGACCCGACCCTGTACCGAGTGCCGCTGCTGTCGGAGCATTTTGCCGTCTATTGCCCACCTGGCTGGCAAGAGCCCCCGGACGACCAGGCACTGGTATTGATCGAAGCTCCATGGGTGTCGGCCAGCGGCGCCGCCATCGACTGGACCCGCTGGTGCGCTCTGGCGGGCAAGCAGGCGTGGCTGCAACGCGCCCGCTTTCATCACTACGACGACGAGCACCATGCCTTGCAGGCGGCGATTGCAGGTCATGGGCCGGTGCTGGCGAGCACCGTGCTGGTTGCCCAAAGCCTGAGGCTCGGCTTGTTGCAGCCGTGGCGCGACGACATCCGTCTGCCAGCAGCGCAGTACAGCGCAGTCTGCGTACCAGGCCAGGAACGACGGCCGGCAGTGCGTGTGTTCCTGGCGTGGTTGCGTGAAGGCGCGGGTTTGCCCACCGATGCTCATGAACCGCTCTAAAGCCTGCCTTCCTTGACGCCAAATAGCCGCTCCCGCGAGTGGACAACCCCCGTTCTGCTGCTGTATCTAACACCTACGACACCGACGGATCGTACAACTTCGCACATCAGGAAGGGACGAGGATCGCGACGATGGCCTACACAGTCATGATGGTTTTTGGGACGCGCCCCGAAGCAATCAAGATGGCCCCACTGGCCCAGGTGTTACGCCAGTGGCCAGACGTCGAACTGAATATCTGCTCCACCGGCCAGCACCGGGAAATGCTCCAACAGGTACTCAAGGACTTTGGCTTGAGCGTTGACGAGGACCTCCACGTCATGACCCAGAGTCAGACGCTCAATGGCCTGTCGCAACAATTGCTCGAGCAACTGGACGCCACCTACTCCCAGATCAAGCCCGACATCGTGCTGGTGCACGGTGCCACCACCACCAGCTTTATCGCCGCCCTCGCCGCTTTCAACCGGCAGATTCCGATCGGGCACGTCGAAGCCGGGCTGCGCACCGGCAACCTCAAGGCGCCCTGGCCCGAGGAAGCCAACCGGCGCATGACGGCGGTGATCGCCGACCTGCACTTTGCGCCGACCAACCGCGCCCGCGACAACTTGTTGCGCGAAGGCGTAGCGCTTGAAAACATCGAAGTCACCGGCAACACGGTGATCGATGCGCTGCTGTGGATGCGCGAGCACCTGACCAAGAGCCACTGGAAACCCGCTCCCGAATCGCCCTTGGCGCACCTGCGCGAAGACCAGCGCATGGTGCTGGTCACCGGTCACCGGCGGGAGAACTTTGGCCAGGGCTTCGAGCGTATCTGCCTGGCCCTGGCCGAACTTGCCCTGCGCTACCCGAACGTGCAGTTCGTCTACCCCGTGCACTTGAACCCCCAAGTGCAAAAGGCCGTCTACGGGGTGCTCTCCCATCAGTCGAACATCCTCCTGCTACCGCCCCAGGACTATCAGCATTTTGTCTGGCTGATGGACCGCGCCTACCTGATCCTCACCGACTCCGGCGGCGTGCAGGAAGAGGCGCCCGCCCTGGGCAAGCCGCTGCTGGTGCTTCGCAAGGTGACCGAGCGCCCTTCGGTGCTCGAAGGCGGAACGGTGAAGCTGGTGGGCACCCTGACCGAACGAATCGTCAAGGAAACCAGCCTGCTGCTCGATGATGCCGAGGTCTACCAACGCATGAGCCGGGTGTTCACCCCCTACGGCGATGGCCACGCCAGCGAACGCATCGCCGAACGACTGAACCAGTGGCTCGAGAACAAAGCTCGCGAGCGCCACGATGCATGAGAGGGCCTGCTAACCTTCAGCGGCAACCGAGACGCATTCGGAACTCACAGCATTCGCAAGGCCGCCATGTACAAAACCATCGAACAGCAGGTGCGCAGCAATATCGCACCGCCCGAACTGCGCCGGGAATTTCGCCAGCATGATTTCGAAAGCCTGCATTCCTTCTGCCTGCTGATATTCTGCGTCAGCCTCGGGATCTGGATACTGTTCGACCTGATCGTCGGCTATCTCGGCCTGCAAGCCTTCACTTTCCGGTCGTTGGTGTTCATTGCGGTAATGGTCATCCTCACCATCATGCTGGCATTCACCCGCAAGGCGGTGCATTTCGATGTGCTCAACCTGGTGTTCGTGGCCGTCATCACCCTGGCCATGCGCCTGGTGATCGACGGCCTGCCGGCGGAGCTGCGCCCGGCCTGGTTGGTGCTGGGCGCCTCCAGTGCGCTGTACAGCGTGTCGGTGCTGCCGGTACGGCGCTGGTCGTTCTTCGCGGCCATGCTGGTCATCTGGTTCAACCTCAACCCTTACCGCGAGGGGCTGGTACACTCCGTGGAACTGCGTGGCGGCTTGATCCTGTGCTACACGCTGTTCCTCAGCGGCCTGATCACCTACACCTACCTCAAGCTGCGCAGTGCCAAGCTGTACAACTTCTACATGTCCAAGGTGCTGCTCGAGCAGGCCTATGTCGACGCCCTCACCGAAATCCCCAACCGCCGCTCGTTCATGACCAAGGCCCAGCGCCACCTGGAAGACGACGAGCCGCACCGCTACCTGGCGATGATCGACATCGACAACTTCAAGAAGGTCAACGACCAGTTCGGCCACGACATCGGCGATCTGGTGCTCAAGCGCACCGCGGCCAATATCAAGGCGGCGATGAACGAATTCGAATATGCCCGCTTGGGCGGCGAGGAGTTCGCCATTTATCTGTGGGGCATGAACCAGGCCGATGCCGAACAACGCATGGATGCGCTGTGCAGACGGGTGCGCGAAGATGCCACCGATCACCCGGTGACCATCAGCATCGGCCTGACCCCGGTCGGGCGTGACGACAGCCTGAGCAACGCCCTGGTCAAGGCCGACGAGGCGCTGTACCGGGCCAAGCACGAAGGCAAGGACCGCTATGTAGCCTGGTAGGAGCGGGATTGCCCCGCGATGCGATATCGAGGGCCTGTCACGCCCCCACAGCCCCGCTCACCCCCGCGGCAAGCGAATCAGGAACTGCGCCCCACCCAGCGCCGACTGGCTCACGGTCAAGGTGCCACCTTGCCCCTCGATTGCCCGCCGGCTGATCGCCAACCCCAGTCCAAAACCACCGGTGGTGCGATCCCGGCTACGGTCCAGGCGATAGAACGGCTGAAAGATCAGCTCACGCTGATCCACCGGAATACCGATACCGTCATCCTCGACCGTCAGCAGGCAGTGCCCCTCGGCATCCAGACTCAGGCGCAACAGCAATTGCCGGTCGCAGTAGCGCATGGCATTGCGTACGAGATTCTGTAGTGCCCGGGCGGTCAGGCGCGGGTCGAGGATAAAGCGCGGTAGGTTGTCGTCGGCGCGAACCTGCCATTCGATGTCACGGCTATCGAGTTCCTCGGCAAAGCTGCCGAGGATACTGTCGACCAATTCCAGCAACGATACCTCGACCCGTTCGCGGGCCTGGTCGGCATTCTGCAAGCGGCTGTACGACAGCAGCTCGAGCACCAGCTCATCCAGTTCGCGCACGTGCCCCACCAGTTCCAGCAGACGCTTGCGACAGCCTGGCGGCACCTCGTCGAACAACAGCACCAGGCCAAAGTCCAGGCGGGTCAATGGTGTGCGCAGTTCGTGGGAGACGGCGTTGAGCAGCTCTCGCTGCTGGGTCAGCAGGCGCTCGACGTCGTGGGCCATGGTGTCGAACACCTGGGCCAGCTCGCCGATGTTCGAGCGCGCCGGAATCTGCGTACGCTCCGACAGCTGCCCCTGCCCCAGGCGTCGCGCTGTCTCTTTGAGGCGCTCGAGGTCGCGCCAGTGCGGCCACACCCACAACAGCAGGCAACCGAGCAGGGCCGCGCCGATCAGTACCGTGACACCCCACGACAACAGGTTAATGTCTACCGGGTCCGGCGGGTTGCGCAACTCCACCGCCCAGGTTGAATCCAGGGGTGCCAGGGCCGAGTTGTAGTAGCCCCAGTCGCCCAGGCGCACCACGTTTTCGCCGGCCGACAAGCGTGCCCGGTCGTCATGGGACAGGCCGATCTGGTCCTGGCGCCGCAGCTCGATCTGCAGCGGTGCGAAGTCAGCCGCAAGGGCTTTCTCGACTTCGGGCCACTGCGTCGCCGACACCTGGCGAAAGCGCTCGACGATCAACTTCTGGACGCCCTTGGCCTGGTCCAGGTTGTAGGCGATGAAGCGCTCGTGAAAGGCACCGACAATGGCGTCGGGAATCAGCAACAGCGCACCGGCATAGGCGGCGATGGTCACCAGGTACAGGCGTACGAGGATTTTCAGCATGGGTCAGGCACCCTGATCAGAATTCCCACTCGACACGGCTGAACAAGTAGCCCTTGCCCCACACGGTCTTGATCTTGCGGGCTTCGCCGGCGCTGTCGTCGAACTTGCGGCGCAACTTGGAAATGGCCACGTCGACCGAGCGGTCGGTGCCGTTGAATTCGATCCCGCGCAATTGCTGCAGGATGCGGTCACGGCTGAGCACCTCGCCGGCGTGGCGCGCCAGCACCACCAGCAGGTTGTACTCGCCACTTGACAGTTCCACCTGCTGCTCACGCCAGAACACATTGCGCTCGGCAAGGTCGATGCGCAGCCCGCCGACCACGATCAGGTCGGTTTCCAGGCGCGGCTCGTTGATGCTGCTGCGACGCAACAGGGTGCGTACCCGAGCCAGTAGCACTCGCGGCTCGCAAGGTTTGGTGACGTAGTCGTCGGCACCCATTTCCAGGCCCAGGACCTGGTCATGGCTGTCGTCGCGAGCGGTGAGCATGAGGATCGGCAAGGCCTGGGACTCGGCGCGCAACAGGCGGCAGACCTGCAAGCCATCGAGCCCCGGCAGCATCAGGTCGAGGATCACCAGGTCCGGTTTGCTGCGCCGGGCTTCGGCCAGTACGTGGTCGCCGCGGGCGATCACACTGACGCAAAAGTCGTTGCGTTGCAGGTAGCTGGCGATCAGTTCGGACAAGGCGCAGTCGTCTTCGACCAGGAGGATGTTGGGCATGAGCAATTTGACAGGCTGGAAAAGTCAGGCAAGGATATAGGACCTTATGCGCAGCCCGCGCAATCCTTCACACTTTTTCACACTCGGCCTACACAGCTTAACAGTTGGACGTTGGCCTCCTGCCTTAGCATTGCCGGGTCATTTATGGAAGATCCGCATGTTCAGTTCAAGCCCCGTCCGTCTGCGTGCCTTGCTGCCGCTGCTTGCCATCACCATGTCCCTTGGCGCGTGCTCCGACAGCGCCCCGGATGAGGAAAAAGCCCCGCCAAGCGCCGTCATCATCGAAACCGTTCGCGTCCAGCCGCTGGCCATCAGCACCGAGCTCAACGGCCGCATCCTTGCCCCCCGTACCGCCGAAGTCCGCGCCCGCGTCGCCGGCGTGGTGCTCAAGCGGGTGTACCGCGAAGGCAGCGACGTCAAGCAGGGCGATGTGCTGTTCAGGATCGACCCGGCACCGTTCAAGGCGGACTACGACAGTGCCCGCGCCGTACTGGCCAAGGCCGAGGCAAACCGCTACCAGGCACGCCTGCAGGATGAGCGCTACCGAGAGCTGATCACGATCAACGCCGTCAGCCGCCAGGACCACGACAACGCCCGAGCGGCCCTGATGCAGGCCGATGCGGCGGTTGCCGAGGCCAAGGCCGCGGTAGAGCGGGCAAAACTGAACCTGGGGTATGCCACGGTCACCGCGCCGATTTCCGGGCGCATTGGCCGCGCCCTGGTCACCGAAGGAGCGCTGGTGGGCCAGAACGAAACCACACCGCTGGCGACCATCCAGCAGTTGGACCCGATCCACGCCGACGTGTCCCAGTCGACGCGCGAGCTCAATGCCCTTCGTCGCGCCCTGCGCGCTGGCGAGCTGCAGCAAGTGGGCCAGGACCAGGCCAAGGTCACCCTGATCCAGGACGACGGCACGCCCTACCCGCTGCCCGGCAAACTGCTTTTCTCCGATATCAGCGTCGACCCGAGCACCGGTCAGATCACCGTGCGCAGCGAGTTCCCCAACCCGGACCTGGACCTGCTGCCCGGCAGCTTCATCCGGGTGCGCCTGGACCAGGCCGTCAAGCAGCAAGGCATCAGCGTGCCGCAGCGCGCCATCCTGCGCGACAGCGCAGGCCAGCCACGGGTATTGCTGGTAGACGCTGGTGAACGCATCAGCGAACGACCGGTGGTGCTGGGCAGCGTGCAGAATGATCGCTGGATCGTCAGCGAAGGCCTGGCCCCCGGTGACCGAGTGGTGGTCGAAGGCCTGCAGCACGTACGCCCAGGCGATCAGGTAACGATCGATAACGCGGGTAAAGACGCCCCATCCATCGCCAAGTCCACCGGCCAGTGAGGGCCTGATTCATGCCGCAGTTTTTCATTGACCGCCCGGTATTCGCCTGGGTGGTCGCGCTGTTCATCCTGCTGGCTGGCGCCCTGGCAATTCCACAGTTGCCGGTGGCCCAGTACCCGGACGTCGCCCCACCGCAGGTGGAAATCTACGCGATCTACCCTGGTGCCTCGGCGCAAACGGTCGACGAAAGCGTGGTGAGCCTGATCGAGGAAGAGCTCAACGGTGCCGACAACCTGCTCTACTTCAGCTCGCAGAGCAGCCTGGGCAGCGCCACCATCACCGCGACGTTCGAGCCCGGTACCAACCCGGACCTGGCCCAGGTGGATGTACAGAACCGCCTGAAGGTGGTCGAGTCCCGCCTGCCGCGTCCGGTCATCCAGCAAGGCCTGCAGGTGGAGAAGGTATCGACCGGCTTCCTGCTGATGGTGACCCTGACCGCCGAGGACGGAAGCCTCGATGAAGTGACGTTGAGCGACTTTCTGGCGCGCAACGTGATGAACGAAATCCGCCGCCTCAAGGGCGTCGGCAAGGCGCAGTTGTATGGCTCCGAAAGGGCGATGCGGATCTGGCTCGACTCGCAGAAGCTGATCGGCTTCAACCTCACCCCCGACGACGTCAACGAAGCGATCGCCGCACAGAACGCCCAGGTTGCCCCCGGCAGCATTGGCAACCTGCCCGGCACCGGCACCCAGGAAATCACCGCCAACGTGGTCATCCACGGCCAGTTGAGCACCGTGCAGGAGTTCTCCGACATTGTCCTGCGCGCCAATCCGGACGGCTCGCGCGTGACCATTGGCGATGTCGCCCGGGTCGAGATCGGTAGCCAGGAGTACCAGTACGGCACCCGCCTCAATGGCAAGCCGACCAGCGCCTTCAGCGTCAAGCTGTCGCCGGGCGCCAATGCCATGGAGACCGCCACCCTGGTGCGCAGCAAGCTCGATGAATTGTCGCGCTACCTGCCGCCGGGATCGAAGTTCGACATCCCCTACGACACCTCGCCTTTCGTCAAGGTCTCGATCCAGCAGGTGATCACCACCCTGCTCGAAGCCATGGCCCTGGTGTTCGCGGTGATGTTCCTGTTCCTGCAGAACATCCGCTACACCCTGATCCCGACCCTGGTGGTACCGGTGGCCTTGGCCGGCACATTTGCCGCCATGCTGGCGCTGGGCTTCTCGGTCAACGTGCTGACCCTGTTCGGCATGGTGCTGGCCATCGGCATCCTGGTGGACGACGCCATCGTGGTGGTGGAGAACGTCGAGCGGATCATGAGCGAAGAAGGCCTATCGCCCCGGGACGCGACCAAAAAAGCCATGGGCCAGATCACCGGCGCCATCGTCGGCATCACCCTGGTGCTGGTGGCGGTGTTCCTGCCGATGGCCTTCATGCAGGGCTCGGTGGGTGTGATCTACCAGCAGTTCTCGGTATCGATGGCGGTATCGATCCTGTTCTCGGCATTCCTGGCCCTGAGCCTGACCCCAGCCCTGTGCGCCACCTTGCTCAAGCCCATCGCCAAGGGCGAGCACCACGAAAAAAGCGGATTCTTCGGTTGGTTCAACCGGTTTTTCGAACGCTTGACCCACGGTTACCAGCGCTGGGTGATCCAGGCCCTCAAGCGTAGCGGTCGCTACCTGATGGTGTATGGTGTGCTGGTGGCGGGCCTGGTCTATGGCTTCAGCCAACTGCCCTCCTCGTTCCTGCCCACCGAAGACCAGGGCTACACCATCACCGACATCCAGCTGCCGCCGGGGGCCAGCCGGGCCCGCACCGAACTGGTGGCGGCGCAGATCGAGGCGCACAACGCCACCGAACCTGGCGTGGGCAACACCACCTTGATTCTTGGCTTCAGCTTCTCCGGCGAAGGCCAGAACGCAGCGCTGGGGTTCACCACCCTCAAGGATTGGTCCGAGCGCGGTGCCGATGACAGCGCCCAGTCCATTGCCGACCGTGCCAATGCCGCCTTCAGCCAGTTCAAGGATGCCATTGCCTACTCGGTGCTGCCGCCTCCCGTGGACGGCCTGGGTACCTCCAGTGGCTTCGAGTTTCGCCTGCAGGATCGTGGCGGGCTTGGCCACCGGGCGCTGATGGCGGCCCGTGACCAGTTGCTGGCCGATGCCGAGAAAAGCCCGATGCTGGTCAACGTGCGTGAAAGTGCCCTGGCCGAAAGCCCGCAGGTGCAACTGGAAGTTGACCGCAAGCAGGCCAATGCCCTGGGGGTGTCGTTTGCCGACATCGGCAACGTGCTCAACACCGCTGTGGGCTCCAACTACGTCAATGACTTCCCCAACCAGGGACGCATGCAGCGGGTGGTGGTACAGGCCGAAGGCGACCAGCGCAGCCAGGTTGAAGACCTGTTGAAAATGCACGTGCGCAACAGCAGCGGCAAGATGGTCCCGCTGGCGGCCTTTGTGCAGGCCAAGTGGATCACCGGCCCCGTGCAACTGACTCGCTACAACGGCTATCCGGCGGTTGCGGTGTCCGGCGAGCCGGCACCTGGCTACAGCTCGGGTCAGGCCATGGAAGAAATCCAGCGCCTGGTCGAGCAGTTGCCACCGGGCATGGGCCTTGAGTGGACTGGCCTGTCGTTGCAGGAGCGCTTGTCCGGTTCCCAGGCACCAATGCTCATGGCCTTGTCGTTGCTGGTGGTGTTCCTGTGCCTGGCAGCGCTGTACGAGAGCTGGTCGATCCCCACCGCGGTGCTGCTTGTGGTGCCGCTGGGTGTGTTGGGCGCGGTGATTGCGGTGAGCCTGCGCGGGATGCCTAACGATGTGTTCTTCAAGGTCGGCCTGATCACCCTGATCGGCCTGTCGGCGAAGAACGCGATCCTGATCATCGAGTTCGCCAAGAGCCTGGTCGATGAGGGCCATGACCTGGTCGATGCCACGGTCCAGGCCGCGCGCTTGCGTTTGCGGCCCATCGTCATGACCTCGCTGGCGTTCATCCTCGGCGTAGTGCCGCTGGCGATCGCCACCGGCGCCAGCTCCGCCAGCCAGCAAGCCATCGGCACCGGGGTGATCGGCGGCATGCTCAGCGCAACGCTGGCCGTGGTCTTCGTACCGGTGTTCTTTGTAGTAGTGATGCGCCTGACCAGCAAACGCCGGGCGCACTTGCAACAGCCGCAACCGGCGGCTGACCCGCACTGATCTGGACAGTCGGCGGCGTGCATGGGAAGGTAAATGGCTGACTCGCCAGGAACCTTCACCATGACACTCGCCGCCCCCTCCTTCTCCACTCTGTTGCTGGCCGGTGGCCGAGGCCTGCGCATGGGCGGCCAGGACAAAGGCCTGGTGGCCTGGCATGGCACACCACTGATCGCCCACGTCCAGGCCGTGGTCCGGCCCTTGACCGACGACCTGATCATTTCCTGCAACCGCAACCTCGAACAGTACCGGCCCTATGCCGATCAACTGGTCTGCGACCCTGAAGCGGACTTCCCCGGCCCCATGGCCGGAGTACTGGCGGGCCTTGCCGTGGCCCAGCATCCGTGGCTGTTGGTGCTGGCGTGCGATGCACCGCAGATCGACACGGCGCTGGTCCTCGCGTTGCTGGCCAAGGCCGTTGAATACCAGCAACCGTGCATGGTACGCCAGGGCGGTTTCTGGCAACCGATGTTCAGTGTGATACCCAAGGCCCTGTCTGGGGATCTTGAACAACGCTGGCAACAGGGCGAGCGCAGCTTGCAGCGGGCATTGCTGGCCCATCCGATGCAGGCGCTTGAGTGTGACGAGGATGATGTGCGGCTGTGCAACTTCAATTCGCCGGCGTTTCTGGCCCGCTGACCGAGGCCAGGTCGCGGGGCAAGCCCGCGCCTACAAAGGGTATGTGTGCCTTTAGGGTGGGAGCGGGCTTGCCCCGCGACGAAGTCAACGCAACCGCGACCGAATCCGGTGGCACACGTTCAGCACCTGCTGGACCTCACTCTCGCCAAGGTCGATCTTGCACGCCATGTTGCTGAATACCTTGGCAGCCTCGGCCTTGAGCTCGCGGCCCTTGTCGGTGAGTAGCAGGTTGCGTCGACGACGGTCGGTCGGGTCAAGGTAGACGGTGATAAAGCCATTGTCGGCCAGGCGCTTGACGATGGGCGTCAAGGTCCCCAGGTCGAACAGCGTCAGCTCGCTCAGGGTGCTGATCGAGACGTCGTCCTTCCCCCACAACCCGGCCATAACCAGCAGTTGCGGGTACGTTACGCCACGTTTCTTGAGCGGCTCGGCATAGTCGCGCACCATCGCGTTTGCCGTGGAGTACAGCGAAAAGCACAGCATCTTGTCGAAGTCGAACGTCGGGTCAAGCATGCACACCTCCTTTGACCTGGCTGTACGCATGCACCGCATCCACCAATACCGCCAGGGCCTGCGGTGGGGTCGAAGGCAACACGGCCTGACCCAGGTTGAATACGTGCCCCATCCCGGCGGTGGCAGGACCGAAGGCCTGCAACGTGCGCTGCACTTCCCGGCGGATGCAGGCTTCATCGCCCAGAAGCACGGCCGGATCGAGGTTGCCCTGAAGGGCCACCGTATTGCCCACCAATTGCCGGGCCATGCCCAGGTCATAGCTGCTATCAAGTCCCAGGCAATCGACTCCGCTCTGGGTCATGTCCACTAACCACTGGCTGGCACCGCGAGTGTAGAGAACGGATGGCACACGATGCCCGTGGTGGCTCTTGTGTACCCGCGCAAGCACTTCGCGGGCATAGAACAGCGAAAAGCGTTGATACATGCCATTGGCCAACGCCCCGGCAAATGGATCAAGCAGCATCACGACCTGGGCTCCGCTTTCGATCTGGGCGTTCAGTGAGGCAGCCACGGCCTGGCTGGTGGTCAACAACAGTCGATGCAGCAGTTCCGGACGCCGATAGAGCATCCGCCTGATCAACTGGAAGTCCCCCGGAGGCCCGCCTTCGACCATGTAGCACGCCAGACTCCAGGGGCTGCCGGCAACGCCGATCAGCGGTACCTTGCCTTCCAGCGCCCGACGCGACTGTGCCACCGACTGGTAGAGGTACTCCTGGGCTCGCGGCTCTGGCACACGCAGGCGGTGGATGGCTTTCTCGTCGCGCAGCGGATGACGCAACCGTGGCGTCTGGCCATTGACGAAGTACAACCCCAGGCCCATGGCATCGGCCAGGGTGAGGATATCGCTGGTGACCACTGCCGCATCCAGGTTCAGGTGCCGGAACGGCTGCAGTGTGGCCTCGGTGGTGTAGTCAGGGTACTTGAGCAGTGACAGGTAGCAACCGGCCTTTGCCCGCAACTGGCGGTACTCGGGCAAATGATGACCGGCCTGCCCCATCAGCCACACCGGCGTGTGTAGCGTCGGTTGACGCAGCAAGGCCTTGATGAAGGAATTATTGTGCAAGGACGGGTAACTCATGCTGGATTCGCGAGAATCGTTGGAAAGACCGCCAGTCAGGGGCGGCTGGGTACGGCATTGGCCATTTCACGGCGCAAGGCCGAGATCGTGGCACGGTAGTCAGTCTGGGCAAAAATCGCCGTGCCGGCCACAAACATGTCGGCACCGGCTGCCGCCACCTGGCCGATAGTCTCGAGATTGACTCCACCGTCAACTTCCAGGCGAATGTCACGACCACTGTCATCGATCAGCTTGCGCGCTGCGGCTATCTTGGGCAACACCTGGGGAATGAAACGCTGGCCACCAAAGCCGGGGTTGACCGACATCAGCAAGATCAGGTCGAGTCGGTCCATCAAGTAATGAGCGGCGTCCAGGGTACTGGCGGGGTTGAACACCAGGCCTGCCTTGCAGCCCAGGTCCTTTATCAACTGTACCGAGCGGTCCAGGTGCAGGGTTGCCTCCGGGTGGATGGAAATATAATCGGCACCGGCCTCGGCAAAGGCCTGGATCATGCTGTCCACTGGCGACACCATCAGGTGTACATCGATCGGCGCGGTGATGCCGTGGCTGCGCAAGGCCTTGCAGAACTGCGGCCCCATGGTCAGGTTGGGTACATAGTGGTTATCCATCACATCGATATGGATGACATCGGCACCGGCGGCGAGCACTTGCTCGGCTTCTTCACCCAAACGGGCGAAGTCGGCCGCCAGAATCGAAGGTGCAATCCAGAACTCTTTCACGCGCGTACTCCATTACTCATTGACTAATCGTTGCAACAACCCTGACGCCCCCTGCCCCAGTGCAGCGCTGATCTGGGCAATCAATGCAGGCTTGGGTGCATCGAGGTGAAAGTGATGGCCGCCGTCATGCCAGTGCACCCGGGTATTGAGGGGCAAGGCGTGCTTGCGCTTGTCGAATCGACTGCCTGCGAACAGGCCCTGGCGCCCGAGCAACAGGTGCAGCGGGCAAGTGATCTGTTGCAGGAACTCGCAGGCCTGGCGCTCGGTCAACGGTAGCAGTTCCGGCAGCACCAGCCGCGGGTCATGACGCCAGCGGTAGCCATGACCGAGGTTGATCAGGTCGCGCATCGCCAGTAGCCTCGCACCTTCTGCGCTGAGGCTGCCGTCGATGCTGTTGCGTCGCTCGGCGATGGCAGCCTCCAGGCTGCTGAACCGGGCTTCTTCAGGGCCGCTGAAACCGTGCAGGCGCGTACGCAATGCCAGGCGCAACAACCGTTGGGCCTTGCGCATGTGCTCGACCGTGCTGCCTTCGGGCACTGCGAACGGAGCCCCCATCCCATCGATGAACACCAGGCTGTCGATGTTGCGATTCATGGCCGCAAGAATCGACGCCACGCCCGTGCCCATGGAGTGACCGAGCACCGAAAAGCGCTTCCAGCCCAGGCTCTCGACCAGGGCGTTCATATCGTCGGCGTGTTCCCACAGGTAATAGCCGCTGTCGGCACGACGGTGTTCGGAGCGACCGTGGCCGGCAAGATCCGGGGCCACCACGAAATGATCGCGCAACAAGGGCGCGATACGTTCGAAGGAGGCCGCATTGTCCAGCCAGCCATGCAGGGCGAGCACCGGATGAGCGTCTTCGTTGCCCCAGGTGCGCAAGGCAAAGTGGTTGCCGTTGACGTCCAGCGTTTGATCGCGGCCTCTGCTTCCCACACTCATGGATTGCCCTTCCTCTGTGATCGCGCGCCGCGACAACTCATCCCGCCACCGCCATCTGGGTGTTGCAGGCCTGCTGATGCAACTGTTGGAGGTCGAACTTGCCGTTGGCAGTTCGCGGCAGGCTATTTTCAATGGAGATCGACAACGGCACCTTGTGCGCCTCCAGGCCCTGCCGGCACCGTTCGAGCAACTGGGCGACCGTCAACTGCGAGTCCTGGGCCAGGGTGACAAAGGCCCACAGCCCCTCACCGGCCGCCGCATGATCGACGCCTACCACCGCGGCGGCCTCGACACCTTCGATGGCGTAGAGATAGCCCTCCACTTCGCTGGGGCTGACCTTCATGCCCCGGGACTTGATCATCTGATCCATACGGCCCCGGAAATACAAATAGCCATCTTCATCCAGGCTGCAGTAGTCACCGGTATACAGCACGCTTTCACCCGGATAGCGCCCAGGCTTGAGCTTGAGCGCCGTGGCTGCCGGGTTGCGCCAGTAGCCGGCCATCACCGTGGCCCCGCGAATCACCAACTGGCCGACCTGATGGGGCTCGTCGATGCGCATGTCCTCATCGTCCACCAGCCACAGCTCGGTGTTGGGGATGGCAATGCCGACACTCCCGGGCTTGCTGTCTATATCTTCCGGCGGCAGGTAGGTGCAACGCTTGCACTCGGTCAGCCCGTACATGGAATAGATCTGTGCCTGGGGGAACAGCGCTTTCATCTGCGCAATATGCGGCGCCTTGAGGGCAGCACCGGTGTTGGTGACCATGCGCACGTCCGGAAAGGTCGCCTCGCGCTTGCGCGCATATTCATGCAGCAGTACCAGCATGGTCGGCACGAACGGAATCACCGTGACCTGGTACTGGCGAATCTTCTTGATCAGGAAAATCGGCCAGGTGAATTCCTTCTCCAGCACCAGGGTGGCGCCGGCGCTCATGGCCATGATCATCTGGTACAGGCCGTAGTCGAACGACAGCGGCAATGAGCACAGCACGTTGTCGGTCTCGTTGTAGCCCAGGTAGGTATGCAGGGAGCCGAGCGCCGCCAGCATGTTGCGGTGGGTCAGCATCACCCCCTTGGGCATCCCGGTCGACCCCGAGGTGTAAATGATCGCTGCCAGGTCCAGGTCCAGGTTGCCGCTGGGTAGCGGCACGCCAGCCCCCTGCCCCAGCAGGCCTTCGAAGGTTTGAACATGCGTCGAGCCCGCGTCGCCGTCGAGCAGCACGACGAGTTTGAGGTGAGCGAGCTGCGCCGTGTCAGGCCGCAGGCTGGCCATTTTTTCGGAAGTGGTGATCAACACCGAGGCTTGAGCATCGCGAACGATGTAGTCAAGGCCATCGGCCGGTGTCTCGAGCCCCACATTGACGACCACGCCCCCCGCCTTGAGCACGCCCCAGAAGGCACAGACCGTTTCGACCCGGTTGCCCAGGCACAGAACGACCCGTTTCTGGCGCTGCAGGCCGTTGACCTGCAAGCCCGCCGCCAACCGGGCGCTGGCCTCGTCGAGCTGGGCGTAGGTGTAGGTTTCATCGGCGTAGATGATCGCGGCCTTGTCCGGATGCAGTCCGTTGCGTGCTTCCAGCACATCCTGCAGCAGCACTTCAGACGCCTTCATGGTGCACCTCGATAGCCTCCAGCGCTCGACGGCCCGCAGGGAGCTGGCGATGCGCGTCGATGTAGCCGGCCAAGGTCGCCACGGTCTTGAAATGCCCCGGCGTGATGGTGTCCGGGTTGACGAAGAAGCCTTCGATGTCGTCCTCAAGGCTCACTAGCAACTCCATGGAAGTCAGCGAGTCGAGCCCAAGTTCATCGCGCAGGTGCGAGTCGGCACTGATGGCGACGTGTTCCGGAAGCTTCAAGACCACCCGCAGAATATCGGCGAGCTGGCGCTGGGTGGCCACCTGGGCAATGGGCGTCGGCTCTGCCTTGGTCGCGGTGCCGAGCAACTCGTCGAGGGCCACATCGGTATGGCTGTCGCGGATTTCCACGGCGCTCTGGCGGGCGCGGGCAAGGAACAAGCGGTTGTGGCTGACCACCACTTCGGCCGGGTGACCATGGCTGTGGAACAGCGTTGGCGAGGCAGTGGGCCCATATGCGCCCGAAGCCGTCACCGCCAGCAGGTCGCCTTCGCGCAAGGCCTCCAGCTGTACATCCCGCCCCAGCAGGTCGTCCGGGCTGCAGAGCGGCCCGGAGATATGGTACTCACGCAGCGGCCCACCATTGTCGCCGGTGGCCTTGACGATCCGGAAGTTGCGCTTGAGCACCTGGCCACTGCCGGCCGCCGCACCGTGGCAGTTGGTGCCACCGTCGGTCACGGCAAAGGTCTTGCCGTGGTTTTCCTTGATGTTGTCGACCGTTACCAGCAACGACCCGCACTTGCCGGCAACGAAACGCCCTGACTCCAGAATGATCCGAGTGCGGGGGAACTCATGATGAAAGGCGTTGAACAGGGGTGCCAGCAACTGCTTGAGCTGGGCGGTGTCGAGTTCCTTTTCGTTTTCGTAGTACTTGATACCCAGGCCGCCGCCAACGTCGACCATGCGCAGGTCCAGGTTGTAGCGGCGGCTCAGGCTGCGATACAGCCCCAGAATGTACTCGGCGTTGTCGTACACCGACTGAGCATCGAGAATCTTGGTGCCGTTGTAGACGTGGATGCCCTTGATCCTGATGTTGGGCAACGCCAGGTACTGGGCAAAATTGGCCACTGCGGTGTCTTCTTCGATACCGAAGTGCGTCGGCCGCCCGCCCATCTTCCATGGCGAGCCTGCGGCGGAGAAATTGGGGTTGATGCGAATGGCGACCGGTGCGTCACAGCCCAGCTCCCCAGCCAGGGCAGACAACTTGCGCAACTCGCTCTCGGACTCTACCACGATGGCGAACACCCCTACTTCCAGCGCCCGACGATGCTCTTCGGGCTTTTTGTAAGGGCCCAGCAGGATGATGTCCTGGGGGGTAACACCGGCCTTGAGGGCTATCTCCAGCTCCGCCAGCGAACAGACTTCGGCGTTGCCACCGTATGAGCGGATCAGTTTCACCAGCGATAGGTTCGGGTTGACCTTCAATGCATAAAAGATGTCCACACAATCGGGCAACGCGTCGCGCAATTCATTGAAACTGCCGCGCAACACGGCTTCATCATAGAGGTAGGTGGGTGTCCCGAACGTCGCTTTGGCCTGGAGAACCAGGTCCTTGGAAAGCTTCATCTTATGCTCCCTTCTGTTCTTATAGTCTGCCGCCGCAGCGGCGTCGCCCCGTTGTGTAAGCGCCTTCGCACAAACCCCATAGCGGTTTGGCTTCAAGGCAAATTGCGCATCTCTGACACGATCTATCGTCTCGCGCCTAAAACTTTGCGCGCAAAGTTTGTCGAAATTCTGCGTCCACGATTACGGTGATGTCAAGGTAATTCCATGTTCGCCGGGCTGCGGCTTAAAGCCACAGTTCACCCGCCGGCAAACACAGCACAGCGTATTTTCGCCACACCTTGCCCATAACAGTGCGCTTCACACCCAATGGATACGGGGCATTTATCTGATCCGTAGTTCTGCCAGGTTTCTGAGTCTGTTTTGCATCGCTTCAGCTTCCTACAGTGCGCCAGGGCTCTGCCCCCACGGCAGAGCGAGCCATACAGGAACTGTGGAAAAAAGCCATGAGCACACATCAACAGGCGCAGGCCTATAACTACAAAGTGGTCCGACAATTCGTGGTCATGACGGTGTTCTGGGGCATCGTCGGCATGGCCATGGGTGTCTGGATCGCCTCGCAACTGGTCTGGCCGGAGCTGAACCTGGAACTGCCGTGGACCAGCTTCGGCCGCCTGCGCCCACTGCACACCAGCCTTGTGATCTTCGGTTTCGCCGGCAGCGCACAATTCGCCGCCAGCTACTACGCGGTGCAGCGCACCTGCCAGGTGCGCCTGTACAGCGACAAGCTGGCCGCCTTCACCTTCTGGGGTTGGCAAGCGACCATCGTGATCATGCTGGTCAGCCTGCCGCTGGGCCTGACCACCACCAAGGAATACGCCGAGATCGAATTCACCGGTGCAGTCTGGATGGCGATTGTCTGGGTGGCCTACGGTGTGGTGTTCTTCGCCACCCTGCTGCGTCGCAAGGCCAAGCATATCTACGTCGGCAACTGGTTCTTCGGTGCCTTCATCGTGGTGATCGCCATGTTGCACGTGGTCAATCACTTGTCGATCCCGGTGAGCTGGTTCAAGTCCTACCCGGTCTACTCCGGCGCCACCGATGCCATGGTCCAGTGGTGGTACGGCCACAACGCCGTGGGCTTCTTCCTGACCACCGGCTTCCTGGGGATGATGTACTACTTCGTGCCCAAGCAGGTCGGTCGTCCGGTGTACTCCTATCGCCTGTCGATCGTGCACTTCTGGGCACTGATCACCCTGTACATCTGGGCAGGCCCGCATCACTTGCACTACACCGCCCTGCCCGACTGGGCGCAATCGCTGGGCATGGCCATGTCGCTGATCCTCCTGGCGCCTAGCTGGGGCGGCATGATCAACGGCATGATGACCCTCTCCGGGGCCTGGCATAAGCTGCGCGACGACCCGATCCTGCGTTTTCTGGTGCTGTCGCTGGCGTTCTACGGCATGTCGACCTTCGAAGGCCCGATGATGGCGATCAAGACCGTCAACGCCCTGTCGCACTACACCGACTGGACCATCGGCCACGTACACGCCGGCGCCCTGGGCTGGGTGGCGATGATCACCTTCGGCTCGCTGTACCACATGATCCCCAAGGTGTTCGGTCGCGAGCGCATGTACAGCATCAGCCTGATCAACGCGCACTTCTGGCTGGCCACCATCGGTACCGTGCTCTACATCGCCTCGATGTGGGTCAACGGCATCACCCAGGGCCTGATGTGGCGCGCCACCAACGACGACGGCACCCTGACCTACTCGTTCGTCGAGGCACTGGTAGCCAGCCACCCGGGCTTCCTGGTGCGCTTCATCGGTGGCGCGTGCTTCCTCGCCGGCATGCTGCTGATGGCCTACAACACCTGGCGCACGGTGCGGGTCGCCGACGAGCACCTGGCCTTGAACAACGCCCGCATCGCCTGAGGAGCCTCCAATGAACGAGTGGCTGTATGCACTGTATTGCCTGAGCGGCGTCTTGTTCTTCTACCTGGTCACCAGTGCCTGCCTACGGGGCCATGACTGCGAGGTAGACGATCAGGTCAGCCTGATGCCCTTTGCCGACGACCCATTGGTGGCGCAACGGGTTGAACGGGCAATTGGCAAGCCGGTGCCGGCGGTAAAGCCGGACGTGGCGCTCAAAGCCTGACGTGATGTGCCGGATGGACTGCTGGCAGGCATTGCCGGCGATCCATCCGCACGCTACCTGACCCACCGAATCGAAAGCGAAATTTCCCACGCAAACTTGGGACCTCCCGGGACCGAGTTACCCCGACGCTGCCTATAAGGCCCACGCTCACACTCCCCCACCATGACCCGGCACAAAACCGGGCGGCCTGTCGAACTTTCCAGAAAGCAATCTCGGCGCTGCTTACGCAATACGGGCGACTACGCCTACAGGCGCAAGGTATTTCATGGACGAGCTTCATGACTCTGACCGCACGGCTTATCCGTTGATGGCGAAACGACGAAAGAGAATCAATATTACTTCAGTACGCAGGACCTGCAGGGTATCGATGTAGGAAATATCTTATTGTGCACTAGGAATTATCGCTAATTTAGCGAAATTACAAATTACTGTTGTCGAGCCTTAAAATCGGCAAGAGTGAACAGATACACTGCGGCTATCAAATTTTTCATATAAGGACATTCCTTGATGCCAAGGCTGACACTCTTGCCGCTTTGTATTTTTCTACTTGCCGGCTGCCAGGCGCAATCGTTGCCTCTTCCCCAAAGCCAGAAACTCTCGCCAGACAAAGTCGCCCGGATTGCTGCAACCATCGACCAGAAATATCCGAAGCTCTCCGCTGAAACACGGAGCAAGCTGCTCAATACCGTGGTGCAGTCACTGGACAATATGGTGTTCGTGGAGGGAGGCGAGTTCGAGATGGGCGACTTTGGCTGGCCGTTCGATGACAACCCGTACGACTTATGTGACTGGCCTTGTGGCGTGGATCGGAATCAGATGGGGAGGATCACCTTTTTGGTGAGGACGACTTCGTTCATCCGGTCAAGCTGAGTAGCTACTACCTGTCGAAGTTCCAAACGACGCGAGGTGATTTTGACTTGTTTTTTATCGCACAGGGCAAGCCGCTATTTGACCTTGAACTGCGTAAACGTGAAGACTTGCAATTTCGCTATCAACCCAACCTGCCGGCCCCGACTAAACGCTGGCAGGAGGCCAAGGATTATTGTGGTTGGCTGGGGGAGCTCAGTGGTTACCCTGTGGACCTGCCGACCGAGGCGCAGTGGGAGTATGCCGCGCGTAGTCGCGGCCAGTATGTGATGTTTCCGACCGATAACGGCAGCTTGAACTATGATCGCAACTTTCCACATCCCGACGAGAGCCGCACCTTTCCGGTTGATAAATTCTTTCCTAACCCATTAGGCATTTACAACCTGTCGGGCAATGCCACCGACTGGGTCAATGATTGGTATGGTGAAAGTTACTATCGCCACTCTCCTTTCGAGAACCCCCAAGGACCAGAAACGGGTACGCAGCGAATTCGCCGTGGCGCTGATATTGGTGAAGGCCCAGTTTTTTCTGCAAGCACCGTGAGGCGCTGGGGGGATGACCCAGAAAGAAATGGATATTTTCCAGGAACAAGCTTTCGCTGTGCAGTTCAATCGGAGAGGCCGTTCTAAGTGACATAAACAATAGCGGCCCCTTTCGGCGCCGCTATCATCACCCTAACTACTCACTTTAGACCTAGTCGTCAAAACGGCCACGGTCTTTTCATATAGGGACATTCCTTGATGCCAAGGCTGACACTCTTGCCGCTTTGTATTTTTCTACTTGCCGGCTGCCAGGCGCAATCGTTGCCTCTTCCCCAAAGCCAGAAACTCTCGCCAGACAAAGTCGCCCGGATTGCTGCAACCATCGACCAGAAGTACCCGAAGCTCTCCGCTGAAACACGGAGCAAGCTGCTCAATACCGTGGTGCAGTCACTGGACAATATGGTGTTCGTGGAGGGAGGCGAGTTCGAGATGGGCGACTTTGGCTGGCCGTTCGATGACAACCCGTACGACTTATGTGACTGGCCTTGTGGCGTGGATCGGTATCAGATGGGGAGGATCAGTTTTCGCGGCAATGATGACTTCGTTCACCCGGTCAAGCTGAGCAGCTATCACCTGTCGAAGTTCCAGACAAAACTGGGTGATTTTGATTTATTTTTATTGCTCAAGGCAAGCCCGTATTTGATCTTGAAGATCGAAAGCGCGAAGACTTACAGTGGCTCTATCAACCCAACCTGCCGGCCCCGACTAAACGCTGGCAGGAGGCCAAGGATTATTGTGGTTGGCTGGGGGAACTCAGTGGTTACCCTGTGGACCTGCCGACCGAGGCGCAGTGGGAGTATGCCGCGCGTAGTCGTGGCCGGTATGTGATGTTTCCGACCGATAACGGCAGCTTGAACTATGATCGCAACTTTCCACATCCCGACGAGAGTCGCACCTTTCCAGTAGACAAGTTTGTTCCTAACCCATTAGGCATTTACAACCTGTCGGGCAATGCCACCGACTGGGTCAATGATTGGTATGGTGAAGATTATTATCGCCACTCTCCCCTCGAAAACCCCCACGGACCAGAAACGGGTACGCAGCGAATTCGCCGTGGCGCCAATATTGGTGAAGGCCCTGTTCTTTCTGCCAGCACCGTGAGGCGTTGGGTGGATAATCCAGAAAGAAATGGATATTTTCCAGGTACAAGCTTTCGTTGTGCAGTTCAATCGGAGAAACCGCTCTAAATGACATAAACAATAGCGGCGCCTTGCGGCGCCGCTATCATATAGCTAACTACTCATCTCACACCAAGCCGTCAAAACGCCCACTACCACGAGCGGCTAATAATGTTTTTTCTTTGTACCAGGGCTGACTGGTTTTCCACGCCAGCTGGGTTGAGCGGGCCGAAGCCTGGTGCATTGCCAAGCCTTCAATAAAGTAGTTGAACTGATTCTGCTCATAGCCATCCAGCAAGGCGTTGATTCGCTCCAGGCTTTCCATGGCGTTCACTTTCCCTCCATGGGGTGAGCAGTGCTCCAGCGTTTTGATAAACTGGCGCCACGTCTTGATTTCTGACAGCAGGATCACCAGGGCTTGCTCCTGCTCTTCGTTGAAACTTTCGACAAACCCTTCGGTTAACAGATAGACCATCGGTCCCAGCGTCTCGGGCGGCAGTGCACTAAAGGGTAAATACTGGCCTTTGATCTCCATGGTTTTAGTACTTTTATTATTGTTGATATATTTGGCCAAATGATAGGCTTCCGATTTAGTCGCGTTACGTTTTTGCCACCAAACGGCCATTTCGTCGTGCCCCTCCTTGAAACCCTCAGCGACCAACGTAATAGGAGAAGTTGCCATCTTATACAGTCCAGAACAGAGGTAGGCGAATGCATCCCCTGTCACTCCCATCAAATACCGATAATCCACCGCCGCCAACGCATTACAGAACAACCACGCCAACCTACCGACCTGCTCGAGATCTACGACCGTAGCAAAACTACCGCCTGCCCCAGGGCCAAATACCACCGAACCACTGCAGGTAACCGCCAACCGGTCTTCCGAGATCTCAATCCTAAACTCCCCGCCAGCCCCACCCCCGCCGCCGCATTCCCCTCCAGATTAATCCTCGCCAGATCCTTCCAGTTGCCGTCGGCATTGCTTTGCCCAAGCACGGCGGGGCCTTTGCCTTGATCGTCGGGCGCGACCCATTGAAACGCCCCACTGAGTGCGCCACCCAGTTGGGCGCCGGCAAAACCATCCGCCTTGACGCCAACGCTGCCGTGGGGGTGATGGCCACTGTCGGCGGGCCCAGCAAGGCGGTCGCACCGGCCGAGGTTTCGCTGGGCCTGTAGCCGGTGGCAACCCCTGCCTCAGCTTGTGCCCTGACACCTGCAAAGCAGGAAAGCTCCAATTTGCCGTGCAGGCGGAAGACCCCAATGGGGTGGGTCACTGCCTGGTCCAGGGCGTTGCGGTAGACAATGCTGGCGACGTAGCCACCCTGGTCGGGAAAGTAGCTGTGCAACGCCACACTGGCTTCGGCCAGCGAGAACGCCGCATTGCCTTTGACGCCCACATCGATGGTGCCCTCCCTGGGGTTCCAGCTGTTCACGCCGGCACTGGCGATGGCGGCGAAGCGCAAGGCATGGGCTTCTGCGGTGACGGCAACGCGTGAGGCGTCGCTGTGGTTCGAGCGCCAGGCGACTTCCTGGTGCAGGGCGTTGAGCACGGGGTTGAGCCACTGGCTGAACTCAGTGTCGTCCTCGTTATTCCAACTGCTGAGCTTGGCCTCCAGGCCGCCCAGCGGGCCAACCTTGCGCGTGGTGCTGATCGCCGACTTGATGTCGTTGATCAGCTCCCTGGCCAAGGATTTACCCAAGGGCTTGCCGGCCAGTACCTGGGTGGAGACTCGGGTACGCCACTGGGTGGTCTCGTGGTAGCGAGTGGAGATGTAGTGACGGCGGCTGGGGTCGCTGAACAGGATGACTTCGACCACGTTGATACCGGTTCGGGTTTGCCGGCCCAGTTGGTGGGCGCCGCTGCGGCCCTTGCCATGTTTGAGGTCGGGTATGGCGCCGCTGTCAGGGGGCGGCTGCCTTGTGGTTTGTCCTGGCGCTGGGCGGCCAGTTGCACGCGCAGGGCGTTGATCTGTTTATCCAGTTCGAGGATTTTTTTGTTCTGCAGTTTTTTCCAATTGCTTTCGAATAGCGACGAGGGTTTCCACGGCGGCGTGTAGGCCTGATACCAGTCACGGGCGCTTTGTAGCGTTGCCAATTGCCCTTGCAGGTCTTGGTCGGAGCTCGGCGGTGGGCTTGCGGGCGCTGTAGCGCGGGGCTCACGCACCAGTAGATCCGCGCCTTCAGCCTTCACCGTCCAGGCCTCTTTGACACAGGCAGAACAGGCGCAGACGGCGTCGGGTGCCTGTTTTTCTTGCACTGCGCGCTGGGCAAGGCATCGGCCAGGTTGCGGTGCAGTTCGTCCATCAGCTTTTGCACCGCACTGATTTCCTGTTTCAGCGCTTTTGCCTGCTTGTGGGTCAGAACGTAGAAGTGGCTGTGGCCAGGGATGTGGGCAACGTCCACCAGCTCCTCGTGGCACTCGGGCTGCCCCTCGATGGCAACGCTGGTGATGCTATTGGCATTCACGGGGGTGGCAGATCCAGTTGTGCCGGGAAACCGGAAAGCCGCAGTTGCCAGCCAGGCAGGATGTGATCCGGATTTTTGACAATCGGGTTGAGCGCCTGAAGATCCGCCACGGTAAGGCCATGGCGTTGGGCGATCTTGCTCAGTGTATCGCCGGATTGAACCGTGTAGGGGGTGTCCATCACATATCGTCCTTGTAATTCAGAGTTGCTCGAGCCCGACCAGCTTTTGGTCAAGGCTCTGGTCTTCGCTTTGCAGCAATTGGGCGAAGGGGGAACGTTCCCAGAAGCCATCGCCATGACGCAGTGCCAGGCGTAACCAGCGCTCTTGTTCGACAATTTCCAGGTACCCTGCCTGGCGCGCCGCGAGCAGTTGTTCGTACACGAACGTTTCTGCTTGTGGCATAGGCAATGCACTGCGGTAATGCTGCGCGAGTTGTGCGGCCTGTACCTGCAAGCGGTGATGATCCATTGCGTTCTGGCGCTGCCTGTCGAGGTGCAGCCAGCCAGGGTCTTTAACCTCGGTGTTGAGGGTTGCCCGCGGATTTGCCTGGTGCCGCCAGCCCAGTTCGTTGCGCCAGGCAAGGTCGGTGATCGGCCCGAGGAACTGCCAGCGTTCGGCCTCATCCAGGCTGTTCAACAACGGCTCCAGCCAGCGTGGATCAAAAAAGCGGAACATCCGCGTCGGCCCGTCATCGGTGCTGACGGTGAGCAAACTGCGCCAATGGGTCACGACTTGTTCGAAGGCATATTCATTCTTCATGTAGGCCACGCACCCGGCGTCGGTTCGCTCGAACAGCGTGCTCAGGTGATCCATCAACCCACCGGTTGTCGGGCACAGCAAGGCAATAGGCCCTACGGCTTGCAGGGCTACATAAGGCGTGTCGTTGAAGAGGGCGACGGAGCGTGTAACACCCTGTTCAAGGCTTTGATCAATACGCAGCTGTAGCTGTGGATCGAAGCTGGCATCGACAATCACACACAGGACACCCGGCGCAGCGGGCGTTTGGAACGCAGAGGCGATGGATTTGATCATGCTGTTTTACCCGACGGATGAATCGGGCACTCCCCAGAGGCAACGTGCGCACAACACGCTGTCGGCAATAGTGAGCCCGTTGCGGCTTGCTGTTGGTAGGACTCGCCCCCTGGCAGCGGCAATACGGGGGGTAACGGTGTGCCTTCAAGCATTCCAGGCAATATCGGTGCGGCAGCGCTGCCCGCAACAGGTGCCCCACCCGTCTGTACTTCAGTACTGCTGAAGATACCGCCAGGCCCGATCACCAGATGCTGGCCACCCGCTGTCAAGCTAATGCTGGCACCGGCATCGAGGACCAGGCTGGCCCCTGCCTTGAAGTGCACCTGCTGGCCGGCTTCGACCACCAACGTTTGCCCAACCTGGGTATGGCTACTGTTGGAGACGTGCAGATAGTCGCTGGCCTTGAGTTCGACCTTGCGATCGCCGGTTACCGTGCGTTGCTCTTCGGCTTCCAGCACCGCGATGCTGTTGCCCTTGATGGTTTCGCGGCGCTCGTTGCCGACGTCCAGGCGGCTGTCGTGGGTGATGGTTTGCTGCATGTCGCGCTGGGCATGCAGGGCGATCAATTCCTGGCCGCTGCGGTCCTCGATCATCAACTCGTTGTAGCCACCATTGGCGGGCGAGCTTTGGCTGCGCAACACGGTTTTGGTCTTGTTCGCCGGCAACGGGTACGGCACCGCGTTGACCTTGTTGGGTACGCAACCGGTAATCAGCGGCCGGTCCGGGTCGCCCTCAAGGAAGGTCACCAGCACTTCCATGCCCACCCGCGGCACGGTCACCGCGCCAAACTGCTCGCCGGCCCAAGCGGAGGACACCCGCAGCCAGCAACTGCTCTTGTCGCTGCCAAGCCCGGCGCGGTCCCAGGAAACTCGACTTTTACCCGGCCGTACTCGTCACAGAAGATCTCCTCGCCAGCCGGCCCGCAAACCCGCGCCGTCTGGGCCACCAGCGGCGACTGCCGGGTGACCAGCGGGGGCGGTAGAACACGTCCCAGGGGATGGCGCTGAAGTGGTTGCGGTAGCCCTGGGTGAAGCCGTCGGCTGCCGGGCGGTCGCTGGGGTGGACTCCTCGAGCACTTGCGGCTGTTTACCTTCGTGGCTGACGCTGAGCAATAGCCAGCGCGCGTTGCACGACGGGCGCGGATGTTCGCTCAGGTCGAAATAGTGGCCGCTGCGCAGCGCAGGCTGGTCGCTTTTGCCTTCGCTCACCAGGTAGTCGCTGCGGTGGCGCTCCAGCGCCTCGTTGGCCAATTGCTCGCCGTGCTTTCGCGACGCTTGCAACAACGGGTAGCGGTAGTCTTCAAGCCGCGGGAAGAAGGCACTGTTTGCCTGGCTTTGCAGCAGCAGCCTGGGGCGCTTGAAGTCATAGTCGCGTCGGCTCACCGCGCTGGTGCGGGTGCTCAAGCGCTGGGAAAACTGGCTGACCACCGGATGGTCGGCGACCATGGCGGTGTCTTGCTGGTAGGGCGTTGTGCCTAGGCAGGGGAAATACATCGGGTGGTTGGTGAACACCAGCAGGTGGCCGTCCGGGCTGTGCTGGTGGTGCCAGGCGATACCTTCTTCGGCGCACAGCCGGCGTACGAAGTCGAAATTGCTTTCGCCGTACTGCGTGCAGTACTCGCGTGGGGGACGGGGTCGACCTTGAAGACGAACGCATCGGCCTGGATACCCTGCCCCTGGAGAACCTGGGTGATGATCTGCGGCACGCTCTGCTGCTGGAAAATCCGCTGGTCGTGACTGAACTGCAGGTAGTGCAGCGCCGGTACCAGGACCAGTTGATAACGCGTCAGGCGGGTGCCGGGTTCGCCCGCCTCTACCTCTTCGATATGCCCGTGCAAGCCTTCGCCGTCGAGGCCAAAACGTAGAAATGCGGGTTGGCCGAGCAGGCCCTCCACGTCAAAGTCGGCGTACTCACTGACCACGTCAATGCGTATCGCGTACAGCGTGCTGAGGGTTTCGCTGCCTGCAAAGGCCAGCACCTTGAAGTCGTGACGTACAGCGGGAATTTGCAGCTCGAAATGCGCAGTGTTGGCCGAGGCGAACATAGGCTTTTCCTTATGCTGGGCGGTCCAATGAAGCGTGAGCCTCATTGGACATTCGCGTTGGGAATGACTGGCACAACACGCGGGCCAACTTCTACGTTGGTCCCACGTGTTGTGACGGTCGTTAAGCCTTAGCCCGCGACGGGCACACGCCAGTCATCGGAACCGGAAGTACCCGATATTTCATGGGTCCAGGTGATTTTGCGGTAGGTGAATTCGACGTCTTCGAGGTGGGTGAAGTGGGTGTTTGCCGGGTCCTGGCAGTTGCGCATGTAGTCTTTGATATCGACGATGATCGCGTCTTCCAGAACGGTGGTGTAGTAGTGCTCCTGGGTACCGGCAGCCGATGTGCGGTACCACTGGATTTCGATCTTGGTCAGACGCTCACCTGACGTCAGCGCGGCCAGCAGCAGCGGCGAGGCCTTGTCGAACACTTTGGTGATTTTCACCGGTTTGTGAATGCGTTGACCGGTAGGCTGACCAGACTGCGGGTCACGCGGAATGATGACCTCGTGCTCGAAACCCTGAACCATGACCTGGTCTTCATGGCCCTCCTGGTAAGTATTGCCGACCGAATCGGCTGTGAACGCACCAGCGGTAATCAAGCCTTGTTTGGTGCCAGTGATGGACATGTATGCGGGCGTAGCCATGATGTAGCTCCTTGCTGAAAATAGAGACCCGAGAGGGCAAAATTGCCTTACGGGTACTTCCAGGTTGGCAAGGGTTGTGCCAGCACATAAAAATCAATGACTTATAAATGCCTCAATCAAAAACTGGCTAAAATTCGACCAAAAACACGGTAAAAGTGCGCAAGAAGTTGCGCAGTGGTGTGCAACTTCTTGCGCACTCGCCTGTACATGACGGTTTAAAAGGCCCGTAGCAATGTATTCACAGGGTTATCCACATTTTGGTGCGCAACTTCTTGCGCAGTTGATGACTTCACTCGTCAACGCGAATCGTACGCGCTGTCAGCTGACCGCTCATTTCACACGGCTCTCGCGCCCGTCTTCGAAAAACGCCTTGCGCCCATCCACCTGGCTCGATGCCCGAGGCAGGTTGGCCGCATCCCCCGTCGGCGTTTCCACGTACCAGTAGCAGTGTTTCGCCGCCCGGGTAATGGCGACATAAGCCAAGCGCAGTACTTCATCCTTCTGGGCATTGTCGAAGGCCAACGGATCACCGTTGCGCCCCAACCCGGCCTGGCGATAGACCTGGTTCTTGTAGGGCGAACTGGTCAGGTGCTGGCAGTCGCCCAGCATGAACACGGCATCCGCCTGCAAGCCCTTGGCACTATGGTAAGTCAGTTGTCGGAAGCGTCGCTGGCTCGCAGGCAGCCCAGCCTCATGGTTGATCAGCGGCTGTATATGCTCTGATATCAACGACTTATCGCTACTTTTTCGAAACAACATCATCACCGACTCACCACGCCTGTAGTGCTCCATCAAGGTCTGCGCCAAGGCTGCTTCGTCACGTTCGAGAACTTTGACAGGCAGCGGTTCCTCGGCCGCCTGCCCGCAGGCCCTGGCTTTTTTGCCGCTGATCGCGGGCGCGGGCTTCACGATGTGTTCAGCCGCATCGATGATGTGCTGGTGGCTGCGGTAATTGTCGGCGAGCATAACTCGGGTGTTGCTGGGCGAAACGAACTCCTTGGTGAACTCCATGAAGTACTTGGGCGAGCTGCCGCGCCAGCCATAGATCGATTGCCAGTCATCTCCCACGCACAGCAGCGAGGAATGCTGGGCAGCCCGTCCGATATTCAAGGCCGGGCCGCGGCGGCGGATCTCGCGCAGGCAGGCGCGCAGCCAGGAGACGATCTGCGGCGAGACATCCTGGAATTCATCGATCATCAGGTGCGCCAGCGGACGCAACAAGGGGTCGGGCAGCAAGTGCAGGTTCTCGGGGTTGTTCTCACCGAACAGCGCGAACATGCGGTTGTAGCTCATGATCGGCGGCGACTGCCCGAGCAGGTGCGCCTCCAGCGCCTTCCAGTACAGGCTCAAGGACTCGAAGAACAGCGCGTCGCTGTCACCGGCGGGGAAGCTCATGGCTCCTACCGCCTTGCTCACTTCGAGCCCGAGGTTTTCGATAAAGCCTGCGGCGCCGACGAAAGCATCAAGCAAGGGGGCAGCCGACAGCTCACCCTTGATCTTGTAGTCAAAGCCTGGCCCGGCCACGGCATCGCCGGCCAAGGAGGTGGTCAGGCGCTTGGCCGCAGCATAATTTTCCAGCCAAATCACAGGCTTATCGCAGAAAGCTTGAAATAGGGTGCGCTTTATCACCCACTCGGCCCAGACCGGAAGCTTGGCGCCAGGGCGCTTGTACTGCTGGTTTTCACCCGGGTCGAAGCCCAGCACGACCCAGGCATCCAGTTCCTTGATATGGCCGTGGAAGTGAAAACGGCTGCCGTTGATCTCCACCGTCTCGCGGCTCGGTTCGATGCCCTTGATTGGCCAGGCACCGGCGGCAAACCAGAGGTCTTCGAGGGTGTCGCACAGTTCTTCGTCGCGGCTGGCGGACAATTGCGTCACCGCCACGCGCTTTTGCACATCCGGATGGTCGCGATCCAGGGCCTTGAGCTGCAGGGCTTCGCGGCGCAGGCCAGCGATGAGCTCGGCAAAACGCGGACTGCTTTTGAGCAGGTCGCGGTAGCACAGGTTCAATTGCTGGCGCTGGGCGTCGTTGATACGCAGGTCAAAGGGGTTGCTCTCGGCGCTGGCTTCGCTGCCGCTGGGCATTTCACTGCCGAGGGTCTCGAAGGCACGCACCTGGCTGAAGCCCGGCAAACTTCGCACCAGCGGCAAGATGCGCGAGTGGAAAGTGCGCACCAGCTCACGTGCCTGGGGCGGGCTCAGCTGCAGTTGCCAGAGGCCGAACACCTGGACCAGGCGGGCGATGAAATCCTTGCGCGATTCACGGGTGAAGGTCACCACGGTCATGGCGTCCAACTCGAAGCCCAGGTAATGGCGCAGCAAGAGAATACGCAGCACCAGCGAGGTCGACTTGCCGGCACCAGCCCCGGCGATCACGCAGGTGGAGGGGGTGTCACTGAAGATCATCTTCCACTGCGCGGCGCTTGGCTGGGCGTGGGCCGGCAGGCGTTGGGCGACATCGCCCTTGAAGCGTTTTTTAAGCTCGGCGGTCAATGGCAGTCGCCAGTCGTCGAACAGGCAGTCGTCCTGCCCCGGCACGCCGTGGCCCTCGGGGCGAGTGTCTCGGATCACCAGCACTTGGCGCCCGGCCTCATAACCATCCACCCGCCCTTCTTCGTAGCCCTCGCGCAGGCCATCGGCATGCCCGGTGCGCTGGCCGCTGGCGTGGCCCTGGAACCAGGAGTCGCGGTGCTGGGCCTGTAGCCGGCTCAGTCCGCGGCCGAGCACGCGCGCCGCCAGACGTCTGATCCAGGGTAACTGCGCAGGGGGAGTCAACTCCGGGGGTAGCTTGGGACGCTCTTCAGACACACCGACTCCAACACAAATAATCCAGCACGCATGTTCGCTCCAATGAACAAAAATCACCAGCTGATTGCTTGAAGATCAGCTAATTAGACGATGAAGCGCATAAACCACGCTAGCTATCAGCATCTAATAATCCGATAAGAATCAGTCGAAATTTACGCTTATTTTCGATTATAGATTCAGCGATGATCCTCCCATCAAACGACTCACCAGGAGAGCCCATCATGCTGCAACTGCGCCCCTTCAAGAGCCTTGGCCACGCCAACCATGGCTGGCTCGACGCCCACCATCACTTCTCCTTTGCCGAGTACTACGACCCGCAACGGATGAACTGGGGCAACCTGCGGGTCTGGAACGATGACCTGATTGCCGCTGGCAGTGGCTTCCCGCCACACCCGCACCGCGACATGGAAATCATCACCTATGTGCGCGAAGGCGCTATCAGCCACCAGGACAACTTGGGCAACAAAGGCCGTACCGAGGCTGGCGATGTTCAGGTGATGAGTGCCGGCACCGGTATCACCCATGCCGAGTACAACCTGGAAAAGGTCGATACGCGGATCTTCCAGATCTGGATCGTGCCGGAGCGGGTCGGACAAGCGCCGTCCTGGGGTACTCGCCCCTTCCCCAAGGGCGAGCGCGGTGAAGGGTTCGTCACCCTGGCCAGCGGCCGGGAAGGCGATGAAGACAGCTTGCGCATCCGTGCCGATGCCCGCCTGGTGGCGGCGACCCTGCACGCCGGGGAAACGGCCGAGTACAGCTTCGAAGCCGGTCGTCGCGGTTATCTGGTGCCTGCCAAAGGGTTGGTCGAGGTCAATGGACTGCGCGCCGAGGCCCGGGACGGGATGGCGATCGAGGATGAGCAGGTGCTCAAGGTGACGGCGCTGGAAGACAGCGAGGTGGTGCTGGTGGATGTCGCTTGAGACCTGATCGCGGGGCGAGCCCGCTCCTACCCGGTAGGAGCGGGCTCGCCCCGCGATGCTTTTTCAGCGCTTAGGCAATCGCCTCATCAACCAGCGCCTGCGCCTCGGCCACCAACCGCTGCAGGTGCGCTTCGTCCACGAAGCTTTCCGCATAGATCTTGTAGATATCCTCGGTGCCCGATGGCCGCGCGGCAAACCAGCCGTTGGCGGTCATCACTTTCAGGCCGCCAATGGCCTGGTTGTTACCCGGCGCATGGCTGAGGATCTGTTCGATCGGCTCACCGGCCAAAGAGGTCGACTTGACCTGCTCCGGTGCCAGCTTGCTCAGCAGGGCCTTTTGCTGCGGGTTGGCCTTGGCCTCGACGCGGGTGGCAAAGGGCTCGCCCAGTTCAGCGGTCAGCTCGGCGTAGGCCTGGCTTGGGTCGCGGCCGGTACGCGCGGTGATTTCTGCGGCCAGCAAGGCCGGGATCAGGCCGTCCTTGTCGGTGGTCCAGACGCTGCCATCCTTGCGCAGGAACGACGCACCGGCACTCTCCTCGCCACCAAAGCCCAGGCTGCCGTCGAACAGGCCATCGGCGAAGAACTTGAAGCCCACCGGTACTTCATGCAGGCGTCGACCCAGGCGTGCAGTAACCCGGTCGATCAGGCCGCTGCTGACCACGGTCTTGCCCACGGCAGCGTCGCTGCGCCATTGCGGACGGTGCTGGAACAGGTAGTCGATGGCCACGGCCAGGTAGTTGTTGGGGGCCAGCAGGCCGCTCGGGGTCACGATGCCGTGGCGGTCATGGTCCGGGTCGCAGGCAAAAGCCACGTCGAAACGCTCGCGCAGGCCGATCAAGCCCTGCATGGCGTAGGGCGAAGACGGATCCATGCGGATCTGCCCGTCCCAGTCGACGCACATGAAGCGGAAGGTCGGATCGACCTCGGTATTGACCACTTCCAGGTTGAGCTTGTAATGCTCGGCAATCGCCGACCAGTAGCGCACCCCGGCCCCGCCCAGCGGATCGACACCCAGGCGCAGGTTGGCACTGCGGATCACGTCGAAGTCGATGACGTTTTCAAGGTCGGCGACGTAGTTGCCCATGTAGTCGTGGCGATGGGTCGTGCTGGCCGCCAGGGCCTGCTCGTGGTCCATGCGCTTGACGCCATTCAGGCCCGCGGCCAGCAGCTCGTTGGCCTTGGCTTCGATCCACTTGGTGACATCGCTGTCGGCCGGGCCGCCATTGGGCGGGTTGTACTTGAAGCCACCGCTTTGAGGTGGGTTGTGCGACGGGGTGATGACGATACCGTCGGCCAGGCCGCTGCTGCGCCCACGGTTGTAACAAATGATCGCATGGGATACCGCCGGCGTCGGGGTGTACTCGTCGTCCTTGGACAACATCACCTGAACACCATTGGCCGCCATGACCTGCAGCGCACTGGCGGCGGCCGGGTTCGACAAGGCGTGGGTATCGGCGCCGATGAACAGCGGCCCGTCAATTCCTTTGCTCTGGCGGTACAGGCATATGGCCTGGCTGATTGCCAGCACATGGTGCTCGTTGAAACTCAGATCCAACGAGCTGCCCCGGTGCCCGGAGGTACCGAACGCAACCCGCTGGGTAGCGATGCTGGCATCCGGCTGGCCGGTGTAGTAGGCGGTCAACAGGCGTGGGATATCCACCAGCACGGAAGCCGGAGCCGGCTTGCCCGCCAAAGAACTGAGCGTCATGCAGAACCTCAAGGAAGGATGTTCAGGGAAATAAAATCACAGAGTTTACTGGCACTTTGACCGGCACGCGACGCCAATGCTCCCGGCCACTGCGATTATTTCTGTTGAGGCGCCCACCAACCCGGGAACATCTGTTGCACACGAGACTCGGCGAAGCGGTCGTCAATGAGCATCACCGTGCCCCGGTCATCGGTACCCCGAATCACCCGGCCGGCCGCCTGGATCACCTTCTGCACGCCGGGGTACAGGTAGGTGTAATCGAACCCGGCGCCGAACAGGGTCGCCATGCGCTGCTTGATCTGCTCGTTCACCGGGTTGACCTGGGGCAGGCCGAGGGTGGCGACGAAGGCACCGATCAGGCGCGTACCCGGCAAGTCGTCCCCTTCGGCAAAGGCACCGCCCAGCACCGCGAACCCTACCCCGCGCCCGTTCGCCACAAAACGCTCGAGGAACGCCTGGCGCTGCCCTTCATCCATGCCCGGGGCCTGGCGCCACTGCACCACCTGTGGATGCGTTTTTGCCAGTAAATCAGCCACTTGCTGCAGGTAGTCAAAGCTGCTGAAGAAGGCCAGATAGTTACCCGGCTCGGCGGCATACTGGGCGGCGATCAGCTCGACGATGGGGGCCAGTGAAGCCGCGCGGTGCTGGTAGCGAGTCGAGACCTGGCTCACCACCTGCACGCTCAACTGCTCGGCCGCGAAAGGCGAGGCAACCTCCAGCCACCCGGTGTCCGTCGGCATGCCCAGCAGGTCGGCGTAATAGCGCCGGGGCCCCAGGGTCGCGGAAAACAGCGTGACACTGCGCGCCGCCGCCATGCGCGGCCCGATCTGCGCGGCCGGTACCACATTGCGCAGGCACAAGGTAGACAGGCTGCGCTTGCCCGGCCCTTCGCGCTTGCTGATGTCGAACAGAAAGTGTTCGCCATACAGCTCGCTGACCCGCACGAACTGCAACGCCTGAAAGAAGAACTGCAGCACCGCCGGGTCGATACCGGCAGGTTGCTGGTTCAGTTGCTCCTGGATCTGGCCAATGCACTGCTGCAGCGCCTTGAGAAAGGCCTCAGGCAACTCTTCGACCACCCGATACGGCGCCACCTGCGTCTTGTGCAGGGCGTTCCACTGGCGATTGAGACGGTCCAGCGCGTTGCCGATGCCGGCCGGCTTGCTGCGCCGCAGGCTGTGCAGTTGCCACTGGTCGAGGCTGGCGCTGTACATCTGCCGTGCCCGCTCTACCAGGTTATGGGCCTCGTCCACCAGCACTGCCAGGCGCCACTGGTTGACCTGGGCCAGGCCATGGAGCAAGGCACTCTGGTCGAAGTAGTAGTTGTAGTCGGCCACCAGCACATCGACCCAGCGCGCCATTTCCTGGCCCAGGTAGTAGGGGCACACCTGATGGGCCAGGGCGATCTCGCGCACGGCAGCCTTGTCGAGGATCGCCACCGCCTGTGCGGCCTGGCGTGCGGCTGGCAACCGATCGTAGAAGCCTTTGGCCAAGGGGCAGGCCTCGCCGTGGCAGGCCGTCCCGGGAAACTCACAGGCCTTGTCCCTGGCGACCAGTTCCAGGCTGCGCAGTGCGAGGTCCGGGGCGCTGGCGTGGACTTGCTGCAGGGCTTCCAGCGCCAGGGCACGCCCGGGCGTCTTGGCGGTGAGGAAGTAGATTTTGTCCAACTGCTGCGGCACCACGGCCTTGAGCAACGGAAACAGGGTACCGAGGGTCTTGCCAATGCCGGTGGTGGCCTGGGCCATCAGGCAGTGGCCGGTGCTGACGGCCTTGTACACGGTTTCGGCCAGTTCACGCTGGCCGCGCCGCAAGTGCCCGTGGGGAAAGGTCAGCGCTTGCAGCCCACTATCGCGCAGCGCCCCCCGTTGCAGCTGTTGCTCGGCCCAATGCAGAAACCGAGCGCATAGCTGATTGAAGAACCGTTCCAGCTCGGCAGCGCTGCAAGGTTGTTCGATCACGGTCTGGGTGTCGCTGTCCACATCCAGGTACACCAGCGCCAGGTCGATAGCGGCAAGCTGGCGCTGCTGGCACAACAGCCAGCCGTAGACCCTGGCCTGCGCCCAGTGCAACTGGCGATGGTTGTCGGGCTGGCGGGCAAGGTCACCGCGGTGGGTCTTGATCTCTTCCAGGCGATTGAGCCGCGGATCGTAGCCGTCGGCCCTACCCCGTACCTGCAAGGCGCCAAACTGCCCTTCCAGGCTGATTTCCGCCTCATAGTCGGGCCCGCGCCTGCCCACCACCCGCTGATGGCCGCTGATGCCTTCCTGGGCAGTAGGCGAAGGGGTGAATCGCAAATCCAGATCGCCGACCTTGGCGCTGAACTCGCACAGTGCCCGCACCGCCACACAGTAGGTCATGGAGACGCGGGGCCCCAGCGCACCTGGCACACCTCGACCGGCAGGCCGTGCTCGGCGCAGAAGTCTATCCAGCGCAGTTGGTTATCCTGCAAGCGATCACCCGGCCCCTTGACCTCGATCATCCGGTAACGCTGTTGCTCGGGCCAGAACTGGATCAGGTCGGGCATGCCGGCACGGTTGGTCTGGATATCGTCGAGCAAGCGAATAAAACACTGCTTCAAGTGCTGTGCCGGGAGGCAGGCCAAGGCCTGCTCGAGCAAGCCGTCGCTGAGCATCTGCCAGTAGACGAAGGGCGATTGCAGCCCTTGTTTGCTGATGTAGCGCCCACGGATGGTCTGCTGGTAGCGGCCATCGTCCAGCTGCGCCAGGCAGTCGGCGAACAGGCCGGCGCGCCGTGCCTGGAACTCGGGGTCGTGCAGATCTTGGGGCGCGCTCTGGAATGGGTGGAAGAATGCCCCGGGCAGGGGTGCAAAGATGGCTTCCCAGCACAACAGCCCGAACAGGCTGTTGAACAGGGTATTTTCCACGTAGTGCACCTGCCCGCCTTGCGCTTGCAAGTGCAACTGGACCGCTTGCTCGACACCCAAGGCGGCCTGCTCCGGCGGCAACTGCAGCTCGATGAGGCCAACCGCCGGCTTGCTTCGCCGAGGTTGCGGTGGCCCGCCCAACTTGCGCTGCAAGCGCGGCAGCATCCGTGCCAGGGCCTGGGCCTCGATGGGGCCCGCCGGTTGCCCGGCGACCTCCAGGGCCAGTGCATGAGCCTGGGCCCATTGCTCGCTGCGCTCGAGTACCCGGATACGACGAATGCGCGCTTGCGGGTGCTGGCTATGAGGGTAGGCCTGCAGTGCCAGGTCCCAGTCGCCCAGGCGTTCGCAGTACTGGCCCAGCTGGTACAAGACGCGGGAGCGCCGGCGCAGCAACCAGGGATTGTCGCTGCTCACCGCCTGCACCTGCGCCAGCACCTGTTGCGCCGGCGTACCTTGCTCAAGCAGCTCGGCACAGCGATGCAGGGCCAGGGCCATGTCGATATCGCCACGCTTGCGCAAGGCACGGGAGTCGTCACTGAACGCCACCTGCTCGTAACGCAGCAGACCCAGGTCGGCCAGGACGAACTCCGACCAGTCCTGGTAGAGGTTGCCGAAAAACAGCAGGCGCAGCCGATCGCACAGGGCCTGCAACTGCAACACGATGATGGGTTCGTCAAAGCCCGGCAGCCAGTCGTGCAAGGGCTGGGGCGGCAGTTCCAGGAGCTGCAACTGGGCGTACAGCTCGGCCTTGGCCGCCCGGGGACGTACCAGGTGCGCGGCAAATCCGCTGGCGATTTCATCCTTGCGCAATACCTGGAACAACTGCTCCAGGCTCAAGGGGCTGTCGTCTGTCACCCAGCCTTGTTCAAGCAGAGGTTGCAACGCCTGCAACGGCGGCCCGATTTCGGCATAGACCAGTTTGCTGGGGCGGAACAACTCACCCTTGCGCATCACCATGCGCACCAGCAACGCCTGGGCAGCCCGCGGCTGTCCGGAAAACCGCTCGAGGAAGGCGTGCTCGCTGTCATCCAGCAAATCGGCATAGCGCAGCCCGATCCAGCGGAGCACCTGCTGGAAGTTGCAGAGGTAATAGAACGGGTCGTCGACGGAGTGGGCAATCACGGCAAGGCTGCTGGCAGGTATCAATGGCACTGGTTATACATACAGACCCTGCTGTTGGCAACCTGGCTACCGACCATTGATCGGGCCATACCCGCCCCACGTCAGTCGGCGCCCTCCAAAGCCCCTGCTCGACTACTTTCAATGACACCGACGATGCCCTTGCACCGGCGCACCATCGTTCCATAAGAGGAACACAGAGGACCGAGCACACGGACTACCCCGGTTCAAGCAACCATCGCAGGCTAGCGGCATCAGCGCGCCACTTGCGAAGCACAATGACCTGGCGCCGTACCACTCCTGGGACAGCGCCAACATTCTGGGCTAAAGACCGATGAACCGAATCATCCCTTGTCGATCGCCACTAGTCCTCTTCAGCCTGGCGTGCGCCTCCACCGCCAGCCTGGCGGACAACGCCCTGGGCCAACGGGACAACATCAACCTGGACCTGACCCAGCGCCAGCATGCCGAACTGGCCATTGCGCCGGGCCTTGGCAGTGGATCGAGCCTCAACGGCCTGCTGCGCAACTACTACTTCGCTCGCGACAACCACCACACCCCGGCACGCCGTGACCAGCGTGAATGGGCGCAGGGCGTGCTGTTGTCGTTGCGCTCCGGCTACACCGACACCTTGGTCGGCATGGGCCTGGATGTGCATGGCTTCAGCGCCGTGAAGCTCGATGGTGGCGGCGGCAGCGGCGGTGCCGGGTTGATGCCACTGGACAACCGCGGCCGCCTGGAAGACGAGTTCTCTGCCGCCGGCGCCGCCTTGAAGTTCCGTGCCTTCGACAGCCTGCTCAAGGTTGGCGACCAGTTGCTGGAGAACCCGCTGATCGCCAGCGGCAGCAGTCGCCTGTTCCCCCAGAGCTATCGGGGGGTGACGGTGAAGAACTTCAGTATCGAGCGGGTGATGTTCGATGCCGGCTGGGTCGAGTCGACTCGACTGCGCAACCAGAGCGGCCACAGCGACTTGCAAAGTGCCTATGGCAACGGCAACCGCGCAGGGCTCGCGCCGGATCGCGAAAGCGCACACATGGGCTGGCTGGGCGCTACCTACGGAGCGGCCCAGGCGTTGAACCTGACCTGGTACAGCGGTCGCCTCCAGGACCTCTGGGACCAGCACTACCTGGGCCTGAGCCAGACTTTCAGCCTGCAGCACGAAATGCGCCTGACCCCGTACCTGCACTACTTCAAGACCCGCGACCAGGGACGCAGCCAACTGGGAAGTATCGACAACGATGCCTACAGCGCCGGCCTCACCCTGGCCCGAGGCACGCAATCGTTCAGCCTGGGCCTGCAAAAAATAGACAGCCGCACGCCCTTCGACTTTCTCGCCCAGAACGATCGAACCTTCCTGTACCTGAACAACGCCATGCAGTACGCCGACTTCAACGGCCCCGGCGAAAAATCCTGGAAGTTGCAATACCAGACCGCCCTGCAGGCCCTGGATGCTCCCAACCTGCAACTCAGTCTCGGCTACACCCGTGGCGAGGCCGACCTTACCCGGGTAGATCCGGCAAGCCCCGGCTATGGCTACATCTATAACCCCGATGGCAAGCACGCCAAGCACTGGGAACGGGACATCGCCCTGCGCTACGCGGTACCCGAAGGCCCGGCCAAGGGCTTGAACCTGACCCTGCGCTGGGCCAGCCATCGCCCGGGCGACGGCTACACCGCGCCCGGCAACACCCGTGGCAACGCCAGTGCCGACGAATACCGAGTGATCCTCGACTACCCCTTCAACCTGCTTTGATCGATACCAACATAAGAGACCCCTTCATGCGTGCAGCCCACCTGCCCTCCCTTGGCCTGCTCTGGCCCCTGTTGTGCCTTGAAGCCCAGGCCGACAGTGTCAGCCTGCCTCCCTTGCCCCTGGGCAATACCAGCTTCCTCGATGGCATCACCCTCCCCGGCACGTTGTTCGAGTTGCCTATCCAGTACAACCGCAGCAACCAGGCCGTCGATGCAGGCGGCCATTCGGTGCCGGGCCGCCAACGGGTGCGCAGTGCCACTGTGTTGCCGCACCTGGCCTATATCAGCGAACAGCGTATCGCCGGTGCCTACTACGGCGCAGAAGTGCTGTTGCCGCTGGTGCACCTGGACCTGGACATCGACAACGGACCGCGCGGCACCCGTACCCGCCAGGGCGACCTTGTGGTCAGCCCATTGCTGCTGCAATGGGACCCGGTAACGTTGTTTGGCCGCCCTTTCTGGCAACGCTTGAACTTCGTCTTCACCCTGCCCACCGGGGACTACGACAAGAACGCGCAGATCAATACCGGCAGCAACGTCTGGACCTTCAGCCCCCACTACGCCTTTACCTGGCTGGCCAGCGAGCGCCTGGAGTTCAGCGGGCGCCTCCACTATGCCTGGAACAGCCGTAACGACAGCCCCGCCGAAGGCCTGCAGGCTGATGACATCCAGCCGGGTGAAGCCGTGCACAGCAACTTCGCGGCGTCCTATGCCGTGGACGATCACTGGCGCGTGGGGCTGGCCGGCTACCACCTCAAGCAGATCGGTGCCGACCGGATCGACGGCCATCGCCAGCACGATTCCAAGGAACAGGTGTTCGGTTTTGGCCCCGGCGTGCGCTACAGCAGCGGCGGCCACAGCGTGTTCATCAACTATTACAGCGAGTCGGGAGCACGCAACCGTGCCGAGGGTGACCAACTGACCTTGCGCTACCTCCTGGCCTTCTGAGCCCGCTGCAGTTCCTGGTGCAACACACTCAAGCCCTCCTGCAGGTCGCCTTGCTGTCGAGAAGGCCACCCCAGGCGCATGTGCTGGCGAAAATGCCCCTGCAAGCTGAACAACTCGCCCGGTGCAATCACCAGGCCCTGATCGAGCAGGCGGTGGAACAGCGCCCGGGTATCCAGCGGTGCTCGCGCTTGCGCCCACACCGTCGCGCCCCCGGCCGGCATCTGGAAGTGCAACTGGTTGCCCAGTTGCACCTGCATCTGCCGGTGCAAGTGGGCCACCGACTCGCGCAGGTAGAGGCGCAGTTGCTCAAGATGCACATCGATTCGTCCCTTGGCATACAAGCGTGCCACGGCTTGCTGGCGCAACGGCGGCAATTGAAAGTCGCGGGCCAGAAACTCGCGCTGCAACGGCGCCTGGCAGTTGCGCGACAGCAGATAGGCATAAGGTGCCTCGGCGCCCACGGTACGCTCGAGCGAGGAAATCACTAGCAGGCGCTGGGGATCGACCAGCTCGCGCAGGCACTGTGCGGGACGGTCGAAACTCCATTCGAAATCCAGGTCGTTTTCCAGCAGCCACACACCGTGGCGCACTAACAGCTCGGCGATGCCCTGACGCTGCTCGTCTGACACCACGCTGCCCTGGGGGCAATTCAAATGAGAGGCCATCATCACCATGCGCACCGCCCCTGTGCCGAGCACCGCGGCCAGTTGCTCGAGGTCCACCTCGCCACGCTCCCCAAGGGGCAGCTCGAGGACCTGAAGGCCGGCGGATTTCAGGATCCGCAACAGTCGCCAGGAACACGGGGTGGTGACCAGTACCCTGCAGCCATGCAGCTCCAGCGCCGCCACCAGCATGTCGACCAAGGCGCGCAAGTCGCCCGCCAGGTACACGTCCTCGGCGCTCCAGTACAACTGCGCCGAACGGGTGTAGCGGGCCGCCAATGCCGTGCGCAGTTCCAGTTCCCCGCAGGGATGCACGCTTGCCACTGGCCGAGGATACTGGCGCAACAACTGACGCTCCGTACCCAGCAGCGTTGCCTCCAGCGAGGGTAATGTCTGCCCCCGGCCGCTGCTGAGCACCAGCATCCGCGGACGGTTGGCGTGATGCTGCAGGTCATGCAGCAAGTCGCCCCCGGTACCCGTCCGCATGCCACTCTCCGGGCCACAGGCAAAGTAACCGGACTTGGGCACCGACTGTACCCGCCCTTCATGTTCGAGCAGCGAATAGGCGTACTGGACCGTCGAGATCGACACATTCAGGCGCTGGGCCAGGTCGCGCAACGAAGGCAACCTGCAGTAGCTGCCCGGTGCCATCTGGGCAATCAGCTCTAGCAGGTAGCGATAGACCGCCTGGTAGGCAAATCGGCTGTTGTTCTCGTGCTTCATCCATGCACGCCAGGCTGCTCGTCCCTGGCCAGGCCCAGGTTCGGCGCACGTACCTGCAGGTGCCGCAGGTCTGCGCCGCGACACTGCAACCCGAACAACAGCCCCTCGGCCACCGCCTCCTGGCGGTAGAGCCTCTGCAGGTGTGTCATCGGCAGGCCGCTGATGTCCACCAACCATTGCGCCACAGGCTCGGGGGCTGGCTCTGCGCGCAGGGCCTTGTGCAAATAGGGCAACGCCACGAGCATGCCGGGATGACATCGATGCAGGAACAACTCCAGGCGTCGCCCCTGGGCCACAATGGGACCGAACACCAGGCACACCAGCTGCGCATCGCTCAGCCCGTAGTGCTTGAGGGCAAAGGCGATGGCCTCGGCGCGCCACTGTTTCAAGGCATCCCGCTGCCGGCGCGCCGGCGCATTGGCCAGCAAGGCACTGTACAGCCCGTTGCGCGGCATCAGCGCGCGCACCTGGCGCAAATGGTCCTCCACGCCCTCGGCATAACTGCTGTTGCACATAAACTCGGCACGCAGGCCTTGCAAATGTGCCAACAGCATCGGGTTGGCCAGGCCGGTACGCGGCGAGGCAAACACCTGGTCATCCACACGAAAGCCCAGGAAGCCATCGAGTCGCTCACCCGGCGAATCGCGATCCGACACCAGGTCATCGATCGTGACAAAGCGCAATGCTGGCCGGCCAGGGTCGATCTCATGGGGCTGCGCCTGCAGGCGCCCGTGCAGTTGATCCAGGTAACGCTGGCGCAATGCGCTGAGCCCGTGCAGCAAGGTACTGGCACAGGCATGCAGTGGACGCGCGCCCAACAACTTCGCCTGGCGCAGCGCCCGGCGGCTCCAGGCCAGAAAGCGCTTGCGATCCGATAGCGTGTCGGCGCTGATCACCGCATCCACCCCACCCTCCCAATGCGACGCCAGGTAAGCGAGCTCAGCCAGGTACAGGTAGCCGTGGCTGGCAAAGTTGACGGTTGCCCTCGGGTCATCCAGGACGTGCCCACACAACAGCCACTCCTGGCGTTCGGCTAGTTGCTGGTCGAGCGAGGGCAGGCGGCGACTGTCAAAGGGTAGTGGCTGGCGATCGTCGAGGACCAGCAGCTCGATGCGCGGGTCGTCGTACAGGAATAGCGCCGAGAAGCTCCCGTCAAGGTTTGCCCGTGCCGTGGCACTCATTCCAGCCTGCCAGGCGGTGACGATGCGCAGTTGAAAGGTCCCGGGGGAGCGGGCGGCGATGCTCAATTGCGCAGCCCTCAGGCAGGCCAGGGCGTGGGTGGATGCTCGGCTGGCATCGAACACGAACATAAGGCGCATGCCTTTTACGCGTTCAATTCCGCCGGCCGAGACGATCAATCGCTGGACCAACAACTGCAATGAGGCTCGCTGCGCCTGCGACAAATGCTCGAGCAAGCGTTGCAACACTTGCTGATAGATATATTGCATGGCTTGTTCGTGAATACTGCCCATAACACCACCTGAATACCCGTAACAGCCGACCGAAAGTTATCGCGACCGCTAATTTTCCAACTAGAAGCCCCAGAGCAACAACTTAAAGCCTTAGGAAACTTCCCACGCTCGCTTAAGACGTCGAATCATCCTGTTTAGTCGCATGGCCCGTCGTAATCGCCCAGCCTCGCCGCTACCAGTCGCTCTACCCACACTCCGCATGATCATCACTCACTCCCTGAGCACACATTGACCCGCTATTATCGAGCGTTGACAGATGATTAAAAGATACAGAACAGGTTAAAAAACCCGTGCAGTTTCGTTCACTCAGTGGTTAATTTACACACAGCACCCGTACACTTTTTCGAAGTCCTTAAACATAAAGTAAGTACTCGACACATGCAGACTAAAGTTGCGTTTGAAACTTCCTAAAACCTGCAGGAAAACTCCCACAAAAAAGCCCGAGCAATACTCGGGCTTTTTACGGAGCGGGCGTCAGCTTCAAATGCTGGGCAGTTCTAGCACCAACCGGCCGCCACACGGACACTCATCCATATACCGATGGGCCTCGACCACACGCTCGAACGGATACACCTTGATGATCTGGGGCGTCAGCAGTTTGTCGGCGGTGAACTGGTTGATATCGCGCAGCGCCCGTTGCAGCGCCACCTGATCCTGGCAGATGCCCAGTTCAGGCTTGCCGGTGAAGTTTCCGATGCAATGCACAAAGAACTGGATGTTCTTCTGGAACGCGGCGCAAGCCGGGAACGGCGTCTGGTTGCCGCCCTGCAGGCCGTACAGTACCAGGCTGCCACGCGGCGCCAGGACATCACCGAGCAAGGACATCTGCGGGCCACCCAGGCCATCGAGGACCATGTCGACGCCACGGTTGTCGGTGTACTTGTTGATCTGCATGAGCAGATCCTGTTCCTCGGTGACGATGACTTTGTCGGCACCCAGCGAGAGCAGGTAATCGCGCTCATCGGCCTCCTTGGTGGCGGCGAACACCTTCAGGCCCAGCGCCTTGCCCATCTGCACGAAGGCCGGCCCGGCGCAATGGCTGGCGTCGGTCACCAGGGCAGTCTGGCCGGCCTTGGCCCGCGCCAGGTCGACGAAGGCAAAATAGGCTATCAGCAGCGGCGTGTAATGAACGCTGGCCTCGATGGGGGTGAGTATCTCGGGGTAAAGGGTTACAGCGTTGCGCGGCAAGACGATGACTTCACCGTACACCGGGTGGTCATTGGCGCTGCAGGCCGGAAAGCTGGCTACCTTGTCACCCACCACCAGGTCCTCGACGCCCTCGCCCACTGCCGTGACCACGCCCGCCATCTCATGACCCATGCCGGCCGGCAATCGCGCCTGGGACGGTGCCAGGTTCTGGCGCCAGAGCACGTCATACCAACTGATACCAATGGCCTGGACGCGGATCTGCACCTCGCCGGCGGCCGGCTGCGACTCGGCCTGCTCTTCGATCTTGAGCACCTCGGCCGGGCCGAACTTGTGGAAACGGATCATGCGGGACATCGCAAACCTCGCCTAGTGAAACTCTATTACCCTGAACTCTATCCGGGCTTTTACGGTTAGACCATCAGTGGCCATTAATAGTCAACATGCCTGTCATTGATTGAGGGTAATGCCGCCTGCCTCAAATTATGCGGTGCAGGGTAGCAGCCTTTCCCCGTAAGATTCACCCCTGCCCCAACCGTCCAGTGAAGCCGAGCCGATGAACCGTAACGACTTGCGTCGCGTCGACCTGAACCTGCTGATCGTCTTCGAGACCCTGATGCACGAGCGCAGCGTGACCCGCGCTGCAGAAAAACTGTTCCTCGGCCAGCCCGCCATCAGTGCCGCACTTTCGCGCTTGCGCAACCTGTTCGACGACCCGCTGTTCGTACGCACCGGGCGCAGCATGGAGCCCTCGGCACGGGCGATGGAAATCTTCGCCCTGCTCTCGCCGGCGCTGGACTCCATCTCCACCGCCGTCAGCCGCGCCGCCGACTTCGATCCTGCCACGAGTACCGCCGTGTTTCGCATCGGCCTATCGGACGATGCCGAGTTCGCCCTGCTGCCGCAGTTGCTCAAGCGCGTGCGTGCCGAAGCCCCGGGCATCGTCCTGGTGGTACGCCGGGTCAACTACCTGCTGATGCCGGCGCTACTGGCCAGTGGGGAGATCTCGGTAGGCGTGAGCTGGACCAACGACCTGCCCGCCAACGCCAAGCGCAAGGTGCTGCGGCGCAGCAAACCCAAGGTGCTGCGTGCCGACAGCATGCCGGGGAGCCTGAGCCTGGACGACTTCTGCGCCCGGCCTCACGCGCTGGTGTCATTTGCCGGCGACCTGGGGGGCTTCATGGACGAGATCCTGGAAAAACTCGGGCGCAAGCGCCATGTGGTGCTGGCGGTACCCCAGTTCAACGGCCTGGGCAGCTTGCTGTCGGGCACCGATATCCTTGCCACCGTACCCGACTACACCGCTGAAGCGCTGACCGCAGCGGGTGGTTTGCGCGCCGAGGATCCCCCGCTTGAGGTGCAGAGCTTCGAGTTGCACATGGCTTGGCGGGGGTCGCAGGATAACGACCCAGGGGAGAGGTGGTTGCGGTCGAGGATTCAGATGTTCTTTGGGGATCCGGATAGTCTTTGAGCCCATTCCAGATCCACCCGCGCAAGGTTGTTCGAGCTCACTACTCCGGACGTTGAAGTCGTCGATGCGGCGAACAACGCGAAAGCTCATCAAAAATAGTTGTCACTCACCTTGAATGCGATAATGGCACTTTGATACCGTTGGTTCTTTCAAGTTTTGGCTGGTGCAAATTGAACTCGAGAGAACCCGGCGCAACCGAACACAGCTGCGCCGCAGAAGACAACGATGTCCCGCGTTGCGATGCTGGCACTCGACGAAAACTGCCCAGAATCAAATTGATCGATGAGGTCCGTGCTCCGATTAACCACAGGCCTCATCACTCATCCGAAAAGCCTGTAAATACCGGTAAAAAATACAGGCCCGAGGTTGTCGTAGGAACCGCGTTCGGAACAAACGAAACCAGTAATCTGTATTCCGACCAGGTCCGGTTCAATGCCAGTGGCGGTCACGGCTTTGCAGCAGAGCAAGGCAATCACCTCATCGACAGAATCAACCTGAAGAAAGCCAGAATCATCGGCGACGACAACGCCTTGAACGGCGCCGACCGAATCATCGATGGCGTAAAAATCCAATCCAAATACTGTGCGACCGGTGGGCGGTGTATCTCCAGCTGCTATGACAAGGCTGGAAACTTTCGCTACCTCCACAATGGCAAGGCCATGCAGATCGAAGTGCCGTCTGACAAATACGAAGATGCACTCAAATCTGTCAGGGCGCGTATCGAAGCTGGAAAGATCCCTGGATACACCGATCCGAATGACGCAGACAAGGTTGTTCGCAAGGGGCATCTCACCTACAAACAGGCCGTTAACATCGCCAAATTTGGAACCGTCGAAAGCATCACCTTCGATGCGGTGAATGGCATCAAAGTCGGAGTTGCGGCAGGCTCACTGTCCGCTGCAGTAGCGTTCGCCCAAGGCATCTGGTCAGGACAGCCTCCTGCTGTCGCCCTGAAAAACGCCGCGTGGGCTGGCCTGAAAGTGGGTGGCAGCGCACTTGCTATCAGCGTGATTTCCAGCCAGCTGGGGCGAACTGCCTTCGAGCAGGCGTTTCGCGAAATGAGCAAGGCATTCGTTGAAAAACTGAGCCCAAGATTGGTGTCCGCCCTGGTCAAGTCCATGACGGGGAAAATGCTTACCGGCGCTGCCGCGACCAACACGCTGGCCAAGCTGCTGCGCGGCAATATGGTCAGTCTGGTGGTATCAACTGTTGTGCTATCGACAGGCGATATCATACGAGCCTGTCGAGGACGTATTTCCAAACTGCAGTTCGCCAAGAATGTAACCAGCACTGCCAGTAGCGTCGGAGGTGGATACGCCGGCTTCACTAGCGGCGCACTGGCCGGAACTGCCTGCTTTCCGGGCCCAGGCACGCTTATTGGCGGTATCGTCGGGGCCATCGGTGGCAGTTTGGCCGCAGGCTACTTGACCAGTTCGGTGATGGACAACCTGATCACCGACGACGCAGTAGCCCTTCAAGCCTTGTTTGAAATGCAGTTAGTGAAGGTTGCCAAAGACTACTTGCTGTTGAGTGATGAAATCGAAGACATCGTCAGCCTGCTGGATGAAGATGGGCTGCCCGACTTCTTCATGCAGGCACACGCCATGGGCGATGCAGGCCGAGCCGAGTTCATGAGCCAGCGGCTTGAGGGTTATGCCCAGGTAGCCTTGAAGTTGCGTGCGACAATTGGAGCACCGTCGGACGATGAGCTGATACAGCAACAAGCCCGGATCATCGGTGAACTGAGTGCCGCAGAATACAATGGCGAACTGCCAATGAGTTCGGACACAGCCGAACTGACCGCCACCTTCGCAGAGGTATTTACAGATTTTTTGAAGGTAGAAGGCGTCAAGTCCGAATCGATCATTTGGGGCGAAGAACTCGTCACCACCAGAGGCTTGAAAAAGCTTGGCAACGCGCTTAATTCGTTTGGCCGAATTGAAGATGGGGCACCGATAGATGCCGTCATCGCCGTTATCGATACAACCAAACTGGGCACTGCAACCGATGGAATCATCCTGACCAACGAGTCCATGTGGATCAAGCCGTTGTTCAGCGACGCCTACAAAGTCGACTATCACGCACTACCGTCGACTACACGAGTTGGCGATGAACACCTGGAAATCAATGACTGCGTGCCCATTTGCTTGTCATCCAAGGAGCTTCGGACTGATATGCGCAGGATTTTGCGCCTGATCAAAGGGCATTTCCGACTTTAGTATTCCTCCAATCCAGTTGGTGAAAAAGCTTTCCACACAGCCCCGGCAAGAGAACCACCATCATTCAACCATTAGGCAAGTACGCATCCAAAAACCCCACCACCCTCTCTCTATACTCATCAGGGTTTGCTGCAAACACGTGAGTATGAGCACCTTTGGGTGCTTGCCAAAAGAAGGCGCTGGTTTTCTTATCCAGCGCTTCCCATAGCAGTTTCCCATCCTTTACGGGAGTGAACTCATCCTCATCGCTATAGATCAGCAGGGTTGCAGGGCTGCCTACCAGGTTTTGTGCAGCGTTCGTTGGGCGTAACCCAAGCTCACCAGCGGGATAGACAAGCCTGGATAGCTGTATGCCGAGTTTAGGGATCGGGTAGCGCGACCAGAAGTGTAGAAGTGTCGGGAATGCAGACTCGAGTACGGCTGCCTTGAAGGGGTGCGTCGGCTGTGCCATGGCGCACACTGACATGGCAGCGCCCATGGATGAGCCAAACACCGCAATTGGCAAGCCAGGATACTGACGCTCCAGTGTTTGCCCTGCTGCCAGCACATCCAGCGGGAAGTCCATGGTGGTAGACGTGCTTTCGCCGAAGCCATTCAAGTCGAGCACCATAATATGGTAGCCGGCCTCACGTAACAGTTCAGCGTGCCCATATTTCATCCAGAACCCCTTGGCGATAGTGCCCATGGGGTGGACCATCAATACGGCGCCTTTGGCGGTGGGGGTGTGTGCAGCCGCCAATAAAGCCGAGAGGCGTGCACCGGACTGACTTGCAATGTTGAAGCGCGCCCATTGTGTTTGATCAACCGACTCTGGCCATCGCCACGGTTTTGAGAACCGACCAAAGAACGGTTTTTTAAACAACTTATAAAATGTATTTTTCACGCGCAAATCCTTTTTAAGTGCAAACACCAAGGTTATTGACAGGTCCTTCTGTGTGGCACATTAGGACTCCGGCGCATTGGCCGAACAATCGCCATAACTGACTTTCGAGAAGCTATAGCTGCCACTGCGCTTGGCTCAGTTGTTGTTTGCGCGAGCTATTCACACGATGATCGCGTGCCAGCCAGCAATAGACTGTAGGGAGCACGAACAAGGTGAACACTGTACCCACCAACATGCCGCAGACAATAACCACACCCAGGCCAAAGCGGCTGTTGGCACCGGCACCACTGGCAAACAACAATGGTGCGACGCCGAAGGTCATCGCCGCCGTGGTCATCAGCACCGGACGCAGCCGAATTTGCGCCGCACGGATGATCGCCGCGGTCCGATCGAGGTTCTCCCGCACCTGGATTTCGTTGGCGAATTCCACCATCAAGATGCCGTGCTTGCTGATCAGGCCGATCAAGGTGACCAGTCCGATCTGCGTATAGATGTTGAGCGTGGCCCAGCCCAGTACCAATGGCAGCAGCGCGCCACAGATGGACAACGGCACGGTGACCAGGATGATCAACGGATCGACCAGGCTTTCGTACTGGGCGGCGAGTACCAGGTAGATCACCACCATCGCGGCGAGAAACGCCAACACCAGCGCATTACCCTCCTGTACATATTGGCGCGACTCCGATAGCCAGTCGTGGCTGAACCCAGGTGGCAGCTGCTCGGCAAGCGCTTGCAGAAACGCCACGGCCTGCCCCTGTGAAACTCCGGGCGCGGGAATGGCCTGCAGGGTGCTGGCGTTCTGTTGGTCGAACTGCAACAGCCGGTTTGGTGCTACAGCCATGTTCAGACTGACCACGGTAGACAACGGGATGAGTTCGCCGGTATCGGTGCGTACATATTGCCGGGCCAGTGCCTCAGGCGTCAGGCGCTGATCGCGGGTACTTTGCGGAATCACATCATAGGAGCGCCCATACAAGGCGAAGCGGTTGATGTACTGCTCCCCCACCAGTACCGCCAGGGCATCGCCGATGTCTTGCATGCCAATGCCCAGGCTCGCGGCCTTGGCGCGGTCGACACTGACGTTGAGTACCGGGTTGTTGTAGTCCAGGTCACTGTCGACGACGGCGAACAGGCCACTGCTGCGGGCCTGCTGCTTTAGGGTTTCCATGGCCTGGTAGAGCACCGGGTAGTCCTGCGCGCTGCGCAGAACCATCTGCACCGGCAAACCACCACTGGAACCCGGTAGCGACGCCACCTGGAAGGCAAAGATGCTACTGCCCTCGACATCGCCCACGGCTTGCTGCAACTCGGCCTGGACCTGATCGGCCGAGCGCTCGCGCGCCTCCCACAAGCTGAGGTTGATACCGCCAAAACTCGCCGCCGGCCCATCGGTGCCATTGATGATCCAGGTATCGGTGGTTTCCGGCAGACGCTTCATGACCTGGTCGAGCTTGCTGGCAAAACGCTCCACGTAGTCGAGGTTGGCGTACTGGGGTGACTTGATCGCCGTGAGTACCGCTGCCTGATCCTCCGGCGGCGCCAGCTCGCGTTTGGGCAGCAGGTACAGCCACGGCAGGCTCAGACAGACCAGTAGCACTACCGCAGCACTGATCCAGCGCCGTGACAATGAACGGGCCAGCCCCCTCCCGTAAGCGGCCGACAAGGCTGCGAACACCCTCGCTGCCCACCGGCCCAGGCGCCCTTCCTGTTGCCCGCTCTGTAGCAGCAGCGAGCTCATCACCGGCGACAGGGTCAGCGCGATAACGCCTGACACGATCACCGCCCCTGCCAGGGTAAGGGCAAACTCGCGGAACAATGTGCCCGTCAGGCCGCCGATCAAGCCGATGGGAGCATACACGGCCGCGAGCGTCAGCGTCATGGCGATCACCGGCCCGGCGATCTCGCGGGCCCCCACCAACGCTGCAGCCACGGGTGACAGTCCCGCTTCGATGTGGCGGTGTACGTTCTCCACCACCACAATGGCATCGTCCACCACCAGGCCGATGGCCAGCACCATCGCCAACAGCGTCAGCAAGTTGATACTGAAGCCAAAGAGCAGCATCAGTCCGGTTGCACCCAGCAACGACAGCGGGATCGCCAGCACCGGGATCGCCACGCTACGCACAGACCCCAGGCACAGCCAGATCACCAGAACGACGATCAGCACCGCCTCCAGCAGCGTCGTCATCACCTCTTCGATCGAGGCCTCGATAAAACGCGCGGTCTCATAGGCCAAGGCCACCTTCACCCCGGGTGGCAGGGTTTGCTGGATCTGCGGCAGCAGTTGCCGGATGCCGTCGACAATTACCAACGGGTTGCCAGCAGGCGTGGGATACAACCCAAGGTGCACCGCCGGCTCACCGTTCATCGAAGCACTGGTGCGGGTTGCCGAGGCACCTAGCTCGACGGTCCCGATATCGCGCAGACGCACCAGCGCAGTGCCATCGTTGCGAACAACCATCTCACGGAAGGTCTCGACGCTCGCCAGGTCGGTGTCGATGCTGATGTCGGCCAGCACGTACTGCCCGTGCACCTGGCCGGGGGTAGCCTGATAGTTGTTGCGGCGCACAGCTTGCGCGACATCGGCTGCGGTAACGCCCCGCCCGGCCATTCGGTCGCTGTCCAGCCACAGGCGCATCGCCAGGTTCTGGCCGCCAAAGCGCTGTACCTTGGCGACGCCTTCGATGCCGGCGAACTGCGGCTCCACCACGCGCGACAGGTAGTCGCTCAACTCGGGAATAGACAATGTCTCACTGGCAAACCCGACATAGGCGACAGCGGTGGAGTCGCCTGCAGACAGCTCGACCACCGGGTCGTAGGCATCGTCGGGCAACCGATAGCGCACCTGGTTGACCTTGGCCATAGCCTCGGTCAAAGCCTGGGTCGAATCGCGGTTCAGGGCCATGCGCAGGGTCACAAGGCTGCGCCCTTGTACCGACGATGACGACAGGTAGTCGATACCTTCGACCGAAGAAACCGCCTGGGTGATCGGTTGGGTCACAAAGCCCTGCATCAGTTCGGCAGAGGCGCCGGGGTACTCGGTACTGATGGTGATGGTCGAGCTTTCCAGCAGCGGATACTGACGCACCGGCAGTTTGCCCAGGGCGAACAGGCCCATGAGCACGATAAGGCTGCTGACCACCAAGGCGAGCACCGGTCGGCGAACGAAGATGTCAGTGAACTTCACGAGGCGCGACTCCCGGCCGTAGCCTGCAGGCTGTCCTCGTCTGCCACTTCGACTGGCATTCCATCACTGAGTTTGAGTTGGCCCGAAACCACCACCTGGTCGCCTGCCTTCAACCCCGAGGTGATCTCCACCTGCCCCTTCCAGCGCTCCCCCGTGGTGACCTGGATGCGACTGACCGTCAGGCTGTTGTTCTTGTCCGCGATCGCCAGGAATACGGTTTGCCCATAGGCGGTGTAGGTCACCGCGGTTTCCGGCACCGCCATGACCATCGTCGGCACCGCTGCGGCCAGTCTCACGCTGGCGTACATGCCGGCCTGCAGCTCGCCACCCGGGTTGGCAAGCGATGCTTGGACCTCGACCGAACGCGACTTGCCGATCATGGGGTCGATGGCATTGACCTGGGCAACCAGGGCTCGATGGGGCAAGGCGTCGACACTCAACTCAACGGCCTGGCCGATGCGAAGATCAGCGGCAGCCTTTTCATGCAGCGTGAAATTCACATGCAGGTGACTGGCGTCTACCAGGCTGACGACCGCCTCGCCTGCCTGCACATACTGGCCTTGATGCACACGGCGAATGCCGGCTTTTCCTGTAAAGGGCGCACGGATGGCCTTTTGCGCAATCAGCGCGTCGATCTTCTGCAGCTCACCCTTGGCGATCTCGAGCGCCGCGGTGGCGTTGTCGAGCACTTCCTGGGAGACGGCATTTTTCGCCCGCAGCTTTTGCGAGCGTTGAAACAACGTCCGGGCATTCACCAGCACAGCCTGCAAGCGCAAGCGCTCCGCTTGCTCGGGCGCATCATTGAGCTGTACCAGCAACTGCCCTGCCTTGACCGCCTGGCCAGACTTGAAGGCGATTTGAGTGATGCGCCCCGGCGTTTCTGCCGCCACGTGCACTTGGTGGGTCGCCTCCAGCTCTCCTGCTGCGAAAGCCTCGCGTGGCGCCTCCGTGCGCATGACTGTGGCCAGCGCCACTTTAGTCAAGGGCCATGCCGTCATTGCCCGGGCTGAAGAGTCCCTTGCGGGCTGCGCGATGACGATGGCCAATACCCCCAGCACCACGACACCCGCGCTCAACAACATCCGTTTGCCCATGCTCTGGCTCCATTCGATTGTGGTGTGCCCACCGCACGGTGGGTTGCGCTCCGGCGGTGGAAATCTGTTGCAGGAAAGTTCGGGCGAGACTATAAAACCCCAACTTAACTTGAGGTCAACAGGCGTGGCAGTTGAACAGAATCTTGATGGCCTGCGGTCGCTCTCGGTTGGCGAAGTTGCCAGGCGCAGCGGTGTTGCGGTCTCTACCCTGCACTTCTACGAATCGAAAGGATTGATCGCCAGCACGCGCAGTGCCGGGAACCAACGACGATATCCCGCCCTGGTACTGCGCAGCATCGCCATCATCAAAGTGGCGCAGCGCACCGGCATCCCGCTCGAGGAGATCAAGCGCGCGCTGGGCCGCTACCCCCCGAACAGCAAACTGAGTGCTGCACAATGGCGCGAAATGTCATCGGCCTGGCGAGAAAGTCTCAATGCCAGGATCAGAACACTGGAGGCCTTGCGCGACAGCCTCGACAACTGCATCGGTTGCGGTTGCCTGTCGCTGGAGGATTGCCCGCTGCGCAACCCCGGCGACGCCTTGGGCAAGGACGGACCGGGGCCGAGAATCCTCGAAGATGCCGGTATTACCTGATGGGTCCTGCAGCGGCTTGATACAGAAGCAGTGCTGCAAAGGCCATGAGCAAGAACGCCGACGCATAGTCAATGCCTCTCAGCCATGTCGGCGGCAGCCGCTTTACCAGGAGTGAACAGACGCCAGCGAGCACCGCCCACCAAAGTGCAGAGCCAAGGAACACCCCGGCGACCAGCCACAGACCAGAGCTGCTGACCGCCTGGCCGACACCCAGTCCGGCAAAAAGCGTTACAAAGCCCAGAATGGTCATCGGGTTGGATAACGTCAGCACACAGGTCGTCGAGTACATACCCCAAACGCTCCGCGCACTGGATGAAGCAGCGGTGATACCGGCTTTTTTCCGTATCGTCTTCCAAGCCAGATAGGCACAGAAAACTGCCCCTGGCATGCTGAGGTAACCGCTGTCGTCAATGACACTGAGTACTCCAGCAAGTCCAAACAGCGCCGCTACAGCAAAAAGGGCGTCAGCGGTCGCCGCGCCCATGCCGGTGAAAAACCCTGCTCGGAATCCACCTTTCAAGGTGTTCTGGATACTGAGCAGTCCTATCGGACCGACCGGAGCGGCAATGGCCAAGCCGAGTAACATTCCTTTGAGTAGCATGGCGGGGTTCTCGATGGGTGGGATAAGCTAGTTTCAATGGCTTGCCACCTTGCGAACCATGTCGATTCGACGTTTTTACAGGCATCTTTCTTAACGATTCACTCTTTTTGAAGACCCCCATGAGCGAACGATCCTTGGACCGCATGGACAAGCGTCTATTGACCGAACTGCAGACCGACGCCCGGCTGAGTTTTGCCGAGTTGGGGCGACGTGCAGGCTTGTCGACACCCGCCACTGCCGAACGGGTACGCAAACTGGAAGAGCGCGGCGTGTTGCGCGGCTATCGAGCGGAAATCGACAGCCACGCAATTGGCTATCCCGTCACCGCCTTCATCCGCCTGCATGTTCCGGCGCAAAGCTATGCCAAGGTGCTTGCAGTGCTGGAGAACCTGCCAGAGGTACGCGAAGCTCACCATGTAACCGGTGATGCGTCATTCGTACTCAAGGTGGTTGCGCAATCATTGATGGCGCTCGAAACCTTGATTGCATCGTTTGATGCGTTTGGCAGTACGGAAACTTCAGTGGTGCTTTCGACGCGGCTGGCCGTTCGTGGGTTGCCTATTGAGGTGTGAGGGAGCGAGCGTAGCGCCGTGCGTGATGGACTGCCATGGGCCCGCTCCCGCAGGTCCCATGCAAAGGATAAACATGACACTGGAATTCAAGCGTCTCACCGAAATCGGGCTGGCAGACATCGTATCGCTCAACAACAACCCCAGTGTGTTGCGACAAATGCCGCTGGGCGGCGCACATTTCGATGACGTTACAGCCCTGGAATGGGTCAATCAAAAAGATGCCCAGTGGGAGCAGTACGGGTATGGTCCATGGGCATTTCTGATCGACCAGCAATTCGCTGGCTGGGGCGGCCTGCAGTACGAGGACGGCGATGCAGACCTGGCGTTAGTGCTTCATCCCACCTTCTGGGGGAGTGGGAGGGCCATTTATGAAGAGATCGTTGAACGTGCCTTCACCGAGATGGGGTTCTCTTCCATCACGATCCTGCTCCCGCCCACCAGGACAAGGATCAAAGGAATCTTCAGGCTGGGGTTTCAGGCAGACGGCGAAGTCGATATTGAGGGTGTCCGTTTTTTGCGCTTTCGCCTTTACGCTCCCGGCATTGCAGTTGACTCAAACTGCTGAGGCCAGCCTTTGGCAACTGACCGCTCTGGGTCGACCGCGATTGCCCTTCAAATCCGCCGCAACCAGCCAATGAACTGGGCAAACAACTCCGATTGCGAATTGATCTCCAGCTTCAGGTACAGGTTCTTGCGGTGCATCCGCACCGTCTCCGGCGAGATCCCCAGTTCATGGGCAGTGGACTTCACCGAATGGCCCTGCAACACCATCTGCGCCACTTCCCGCTCGCGCTCGGTCAGTACCCCGCAGCCAAAGCTGTCGAACGCCGCCTGTACATTCCCCTTGCCTTCCGGCTCCTGCGCCAGGCCGTGCCGGGCATAGCGCTTGAGCAGCTCGCGAACCATCGGCTCCACTGCCTGCAACAGGTGCAGTTGCTGCACCCCCAGGCGCGCGCCGCTGCACCCCTGGAACAGGCTCAGGGAAATTTTGCTGTCATTGCCCAGGTCGACGATGAAGTAGCTGTCCTCGCTGCACCCGGTCCCCAGGTAATAAGTCTTGTAGTAGTCGCTGTCGAAAAAATCGTCCGGGGCGATGTCTTCCAGGTGGTAGAAACCCTGCGCCAACCCCTTCTGCACAGCCAGGCAGAACGGATCGAGCAAGTAGCCCGCGGCGAAATAGCGCTCCAGCACCGCCTCGTGGTAGCGGTCCGGTATGCCCTGCTGATACAGCAGCTGCGGCGGGCAGCCCTTGCGTTCGAGGCTGATCAGCATCGACTCGGCGCCCACCAGTTGGCTGAGCGCCGCCGCCAGCCAGGCCAGCGCGTCCGGGCCCTCGCTATGCTCGACAGCCTGTTGCAGCGCGCCGTGCCATTGCTGCAAGGCATGAAACGGCAGGTTTATTGTGGTGTTTTCAAGTGCTCGGCTCATGCCCCGCAGTCTACCGGCCGGGGCACGGGCGCGCACCTTTGCGTGCAGGTCGCTCATTGGCCGTGATACAACCCCTGCTCGCTCAGCTCCCGCGCCGCATCGAGGATGCAGCTGCGCAGGGTGTCGACGATCTGGTCCACCTGGGCATGGGTGATGATCAGCGGCGGCGACATCACGTTCAGGTGCATGATCGGGCGCACCAGCAGCCCTTTGTCCTGGGCCCGCCGGTGGATGCGCTCACCGATGTTCACCTCGTCCGGGAATAGCGCCTTGGTCCGCTTGTTGGCCACGAACTCGACGCAGGCCATAAGCCTCATGCAGCGCACCTGGCCCACCAGCGGCAACTCCGCCAGGGTTTGCAGGCGCTGCTCCAGGTAGCTGCCGACATCATTCACATGGGCCAGCAGGTTTTCCCGCTCGATGATCTCGATGTTCTTCAGCGCCGCCACGCAGCACACCGGATGCCCGCTGTAGGTGAAGCCGTGGGTGAAGCAACGGCTCTTGCCCGGTTCGGCGATCACCTTCCAGATACGTTCGGAGAAGATGCAGGCGCCCAGCGGCAGGTAGGCAGAAGTGAGGCCCTTGGCGGTGGTAATGATGTCCGGGGTGACGCCGAACAGCGCCTCGGAGGCGAAGAAGGTACCCAGCCGACCGAACGAGGTCACCACCTCGTCGGCGACGAAGAGGATGTCGTAGGTCTGGCACACCTGCCACATGCGCTGGAAATAACCTTCTGGCGGAATGATCACCCCGCCCGAGCCCATGATCGGCTCGGCGAAGAAGGCCGCGACGTTGTCCGCGCCCAGGGAGAGAATCTTGTCCTCGAATTCGGCCACCAGGAAGTCGAGGAACTCGGCTTCGTCCAGGTCGTGCGCCGCCCGGTAGAAGTTGGGGTTGGAGACGTGGTGGATCAGGTCGTTGGCGTAGTCGAACTCCGGCACCCGGTCGGCGGCCTTGTTGCCGATCGACATGGTCAGGCAGGTAGAGCCGTGATAGGCGTTGTAGCGGGCGATCACGTGCTTCTTGTGGGGTTTCCCACGGCAGTTCTGGTAGTACTGGATCAGCCGGTAGGCGGTGTCCACTGCAGTGGAGCCGCCGGTGGTGAGGAACACGTGGTTGAGGTCGCCAGGAGCGAGGCGGGCGAGCTTCTCGCACAGTTCGATGGCCTTGGGGTTGGCCATGTCCGAGAACGGATTGGAATAGGCCAGTTGGCGGACCTGGTCGGCGATGGCCAGGGCCATTTCCTCGCGGCCCAGGCCGATGTTGGTGCACCACATGCCGCCGACGGCATCGAGGAAGCGATTGCCCTGGGTATCTTGGATGTACGCGCCTTCGCCGGCCTCGATGTTCAGTGCACCCTGCTCGGCGTGCTCGTCGAACATGTGGTAGCCGTGCATGTAGTGGGCCTTGTCGGCCTTGACCAGTTGATCGTCGAGCGCAGTGGTGGCTAATGTGCGAGTCGGGGTAGCCATGAGCGGTTCCTTATCGGATCGGTTCGGTGAAAGGTGTCAGATGCCGGTCTTGACCGTGCTCCAGACCCGGGTGATGGCGCGCATGGCCTGGGGGTCCTGGGACTGCTGGGTGAACAGCCGCTCACGGGTGTGGTCGTCGGGGTAGATCGCCGGGTCGTTACGGATGTCGGCCTGCACCAATGGCGTGGCGGCGGCGTTGCTGTTGGCGTAGTGGATGTAGTTGGTCACCTCGGCCATGGTCTTGGGCTGCAGCAAGTACTCGATGAAGCGGTGGGCGTTGGCCACGTGGGGGGCGTCGGCAGGCAGGTAAAGGCTGTCGAACCAGATCAGCGAGCCTTCCTTGGGAATGAAGAACGCCAGGTTGATGTCTTTTTTCGCTTCCACGGCGCGGGCCTGGGCGGTGGCGTAGTCGCCGGACCAGGTCAGGGCCATGCATACGTCGCCGTTGGGCAGGCTGGTGAGGTAGTTCACCGAGTCGAATTTCTTGATGTAGGGGCGGATGCCCATGAGTACGTCCTGGGCGGCCTTGAGGTCTGCCGGCCTGGCGCTTTGCGGGTCCTTGCCGAGGTACTTGAGGGCCAGCGGGATGACTTCGCTGGGGGCGTCCATCACGGTCACGCCGCAATCGGCGAAGCGCGAGACGATCTTCGGGTCGAAAAGCATGGCGAGGGAGCCGATGGGCGCGTCGGGCATGCGCTGCTTGATCTTGTCGACGTTGTAGGTGATGCCGGAACTACCCCAGGTGTAGGGCGCCGAGTAGAGCATGCCGGGGTCGAAGGCTTGCATGTCCTGCAGTACCTGTGGGTCGAGGTTGGCCCAGCCAGGAAGCTTGGACTTGTCCAGCGGCTGGAACACCTTGGCCTTTATCAGCGGCGGGACCAGGGAGGCGTTGAGCATCACCAGGTCGTAGCCGGAGCGGCCGGTGAGGAGTTTGGTCTGGACCGTTTCGTAGCCGTCGAAGGTGTCGTAGATCACCTTGATGCCGGTTTGCTTTTCAAAATCGGCGAGGGTGTTTTCGCCGATGTAGTCGGTCCAGTTGTACAACCTGAGCGTGTTGCCGGTGTCCGCCTCGGTGGCCAGGGCGGCCGTGGCGGTACAGGACAACAACACACTGCAAATCACCTTCAATGCCTTGCGCATAGCAACTCCATCGTGTGATCAGGATCGGCTCGGGCGAGCTGATGGAGCTACTATCGAGGGATTGGGAGGTGGGGGCCATACCCCGAATGGGTGTGTATGGGAGCCAGGGTTACGACCGTTGCGCGGTCGCAATTCAGGCAACACCGAAGGTGTTGGCTGCACTGGCCATCGCGGGGCAAGTCCGTTCCTACAGGTGGGAGCTGGCCCGCCCGCGATGTGGCCGGTGTGCGGCAGAGGCGATCAGCGCGCCAGCGGGTACAGCGCCTCATCGAACTGGTCCAGCCGCGGGAATGCCAGCGGCAGATCATCCGACAACTGTTCCAGCCGCTGCTGATAACTGCGCAGGAACTCCTTGCGTGCCTCATCGGTGATATACGGCACATGCCACGCCACAAACGGCTCCAGCACCTCGAAGCCGACATACGCCAAGGTCCCGCGCAGAATCGGGCGCAGCATGTCCTCCAGTGGTCCATGGATCGCCCCTTCCCCGAACATGTGCTCGCGCCCGCCAAGGGTCACGGTCACCAGCGCCCGCTTCCCGGCCAACCCGCCCTGGTCGTAGAAACGCTTGCCGCCGTAGCACACCCCCGACACCAGCACCCGGTCGATCCAGCCCTTGAGCATCGCCGGCGCCGAGAACCAGAAGATCGGGAAGTTCAGCACCAGCAGGTCCGCCCACAGCAGCTTGTCCAGCTCCTGCTGGATATCCGGCGCGATGGACCCGCTCTTCACCCCCAGCCGCTGCTCCAGCGCATAGACCAGATACTCCGGGTTCTCCCGGTGGCTGAAGTCATCAGCACTGGCCACCGGGTTCCAGCCCATCGCATACAGGTCACTCACCTGCACCTCATGGCCCTGGGCACGGAAGGTTTGCACCGCCTGGTCTCGCAGCGCGGCAGTGAAGGAGTGAGGCTCGGGATGAGCGTGAACGATCAGGACTTTCATGGGCAATCCTCAAACAGTTGCCAAGGGAGAAGTGGAGTTGCGTGTCGCCAGCAAGCGGTCGAGCCAGTCCGGGTCCATCTCCGGCTCGCAGGAGAACAGCAACCCGGTGTAGTCACGGTACGGCGGCCGGAAGATCGCCTCGCGGCTGCCATGGTCGACCACCCGCCCACGCTGCATCACCAGCACTTCGTCGGCGATGGCGCGCACAGTAGCCACGTCGTGGGTGATGAACAGGTAGGCCACGCCCAACTCGCGCTGGATGCGGTCGAGCAGTTTCAGCACGCCCTCGGCCACCAGCTGGTCGAGCGCCGAGGTCACTTCGTCGCAGATGATCAGTTGTGGCTCGGCCGCCAACGCGCGGGCGATGCAGACCCGCTGCTTTTGCCCGCCGGACAGTTCGCGCGGCAGGCGATCCATGTACTTGGCCGGCTCCAGGTCGATCATCCGCAGCAGCTCGGCGACGCGCTCGCGCAGCGCCTTGCCCTTAAGGCCCAGGTAGAAACCAAGCGGCCGGCCAATGATGTCGACGATGCGCTGGCGTGGGTTGAGCGCCGTGTCGGGGATCTGGTAGATCATCTGGATACGCCGCAGCTGCTCTTTGCTGCGCTGGCGATAGTCGGCTGGCAACGACTCGCCGTCATACAGCACCTGGCCCGAGGTGGGTTGCAGCAAGCCGCTGATCAACCGCGCCGTGGTGCTCTTGCCGCTCCCCGACTCGCCGATCACCGCCAGGGTCTGGCCGCGATACAGCTTCAGCGAGACATCGTGCAGCACCGGCTGATGGCCATAGCGGGCATCGGCATTGCGCACTTCCAGCAGCGGCTTCTCATGGCTCGGGCAAGCCTTGGCCGAGGTATGGAAGTTGCGCACCGCCCACAGCGACTGGGTGTATGCCTGCTGCGGCGCGCTGAGCATGGTACGGGTCTGCGCCTCCTCCACCAGGCTACCGTGGCGCAGCACCATGATCCGGTCGGCCATCTGCGCCACCACCGCCAGGTCATGGCTGATGTAGAGTGCGGCACTGCCGAAGGTCTTCACCGCATCGCGGATCGCCGCCAGCACTTCGATCTGGGTGGTGACGTCCAGCGCCGTGGTCGGTTCGTCGAAGATGATCAGGTCCGGATGGCAGGCCATGGCCATCGCCGTCATCACCCGCTGCAACTGGCCGCCGGACAGCTGGTGCGGATACCGCTGGCCGATGTGCTCGGGGTCCGGCAAGCGCAGGATGCGGTACAGCTCCACTGCCTCGGCTTCGGCCCTGGCGCGGTCGATGCCGCCGTTGATCACCGCCGTTTCCACGTGCTGGTCGATCAGCCGGTGCGCGGGGTTGAACGAAGCTGCCGCGCTCTGGGCGACGTAGGCGATGCGCAGGCCGCGCAGCTTGCGCAGGGTCTGGGCGCTGGATTCGAGCAGCGCGATGCCATCGAAGCACACGCTGCCACCGGTAATCCGGCAGCCGTCACGCACATAGCCCATGGCGGCCAGGCCCAGAGTCGACTTACCGGCCCCGGATTCGCCGATCAACCCCAGCACTTCACCCCGCTTGAGGGTCAGGTCGATGCCCTTGATCAGCGGGTGCCAGGCATTTTCATAGTGGCCTTCGATGTGCAGGCCACGGATTTCCAGCAAGGTATCGTTACTCATGCTCAGCACTCCTTCAGGCCACTGGACAGGTGCAGCACCCAGTCGACGACAAAGTTCACACTCACCGTGATCAACGCCACCGCCAGGGCCGGAAGCAGCGGGCTGATATCACCGAAGGTGATCAGCACCGCGTTGTCGCGCACCATGCTGCCCCAGTCGGCGGTCGGCGGCTGTATGCCCAGGCCCAGGAACGACAAGGCGCTGATGAACAGGAAGACGAAGCAGAACCGCAGGCCGAACTCGGCGATCAACGGCGCCGCGGCATTGGGCAGCACTTCCCGGCTGACCAGCCACCACAGCCCTTCCCCGCGCAACCGCGCGGCCTCGACGAAGTCCTGCACCACCACGTTCATCGCCACCGCCCGCGACAGGCGGAAGACCCGCGTGGCATCGAGCAGCGCGATCACCAGCACCAGCGACGTGGCCGTGGTCCCGACCACGCTGAGGATCAGCAAGGCGAAGATCAGCTGCGGAATGGCCATCAGGATGTCCACCACCCGCGACAGGCCCTGGTCGATCCAGCCACCCTTGATCGCCGCGACCAGCCCGCACAGGCCGCCCAGCAGGAACGCCAGGCTGGTGGTCAGGAAGGCGATGCCCAGGGTGTTGCGGGCGCCGTACAACAGGCGGCTGAACATGTCGCGCCCGAGGTTATCGGTGCCCAGCAGGAACTCCGGGCTCCAGGGAGCGAAGCCCTCGCCCACCACCTGGGTTTCGCCGTACGGCGCCAGCAGCGGCGCGAACAGCGCCACCACGATATAGGCAACGATCACCAGCAGGCCGAACTTGGCGCTCAAGGGCGCGCGCAGCAGAGGTGTGATCAGGTTCATGGTCTACCCCTTCGGATGCATCAGGCGTGGGTTGCTGGCGATCGACAACACGTCGGCGCCGGTATTGAGCAGGATGTAGGTGCCGGCGAAGATCAGGCTGCAGGCCTGCACCACCGGGATGTCGCGCTTGGCCACCGAGTCCACCAGCAACTGGCCCAGGCCCGGGTAGACGAACACCACCTCCACCACCACCACGCCGACCACCAGGTACGCCAGGTTCAGCGCCACCACGTTGACGATCGGCGCCAGCGCATTGGGCAAGGCATGCCTGAAGATGATCCGCGCAGGCGACACGCCCTTGAGTCGGGCCATCTCGATGTAGGGGCTGGCCAGCAGGTTGATCAGCGAGGCGCGGGTCATGCGCATCATCTGCGCGATCACCACCAGGCTCAGGGTCGCCACCGGCAGCACCGAGACCTCCAGCACTTCACCCAGCGAAGCGCCCGGCGCCAGGCTGGAGATGCCCGGCAACCATTCGAGCTTCACCGCGAACACCAGGATCAGGATGTAGGCGACAAAGAACTCGGGGAACGACACGGCGCTCAGCGCACCGGTGTTCAGCAGCCGGTCGAACCAGCTGTTGCGGTACAACGCCGCGAGCATGCCCAGCAGTAACGCCGTCGGCACCGAGAACAGCGCCGCCAGCAGGGCCAGGCTGAAGGTATTGCCCAACCGCGAGCCGACCAGCTCGACGATCGGCCGCTGGTTGGCCAGGGACACGCCAAGGTCACCGTGCAGCAGGCGCCACGTCCATTGGACGAAACGCTGCAGTGGCGACAGGTCCAGCCCCAACTGGGCGCGGAATGCCGCCACGGTTTCCGGGGTGGCCGACTGGCCGAGCATGGCCTGGGCGATGTCGCCCGGCAGCATGCCCACTGCCAGGAAGATCACCACCGAGACCGCAAACAGCGACAGCAGGCCCAGGGCCAGCCGCTGCACAAGCAGTTTGCCAAGATTGTTCACCATACAACTCCTCGACTGGATACGGGGTTCAGCCTTGCGAAACGCTATCGATTCAGGCTTGCCACCAGCGCTCGATTACCCGCAGGCCATCCAGCTCGCCATAAGGCGCGGTGAGCGGACCATGGGCCACGCGGCTGGAACGGGCGGCGACGGAGCTGGCGAACAGCGGCACGATCGCCCCGCCGTCGTCGCGGCACAGCGCCTGCATTTCGTTGTACATCTCGCGGCGCAGCGGCTCGTTCATTTCGCCACGGGCGGCGTTGAGCAGTTGGTTGAAGCGCGGGTTGTCCCAATGGGTCTCGTTCCACGCCGCGCCCTTGGCATAACCGATGCTGAACATGCGGTCGGCGGTGAGGCTGGAGTACCAGAACGAAGTGGTGAAGGGCTGTTTCATCCAGACGTTGGAGAAGAACCCATCGGCAGGTTCACGAACCACGTCGATATCGATCCCTGCCTGGCGCGCCTGCTCCTTGAACAGCACCGAGGCATCCACCGCACCGCTGTAGGCGGCATCGGAGGCCTGCAGGCGCACCTTGAGGCTGTCCATGCCGGCCTGGCGCAGGTAGAAGCGCGCCTTGTCCGGGTCGAAGGCGCGCTGCTCGAGGGCCGGGTTGATGAAGCGGTTGGCCGGTTGCAGCGGGTGGTCATTGCCGACCTGGCCGTAACCGTAGAGCACCGACGCCAGCAGGGTCTCGCGGTTGATCGCATGCTTGAGGGCCATGCGCACGTTGTTGTCGCGAAACTGCTGGCTGTCGCAAAGCATCGGGAAGGTGTAGTGCTGGGCGCCCTTGGTTTCCTCGATCACCAGCTTCGGGTTGCGCTTGAGCAGGGCCACGGTCTTGAGGTCGACCTTGTTGATCACGTCGACCTTGCCGGTCACCAGGGCGTTGACCCGCGCGGCGCCGTCGGCGATGGCGATCAGTTCGGCGCTGGCAAAATGTGCCCTGCCCGGTTTCCAGTAGTCGGGGCTGCGCTCCAGGTCCATGCGCACGCCCGGCTCGAAGCCCTTGATGCGGTAGCCGCCGGTGCCAATGCCGGCCTGCCAGTCGGCCAGGCCGTCCTTGGCCGGCATGATCACCAGGTGGTAGTCGGCGACCACATAGGCGAAGTCGGCGTTGCCCGAATGCAGCTCGAACACTACGGTGTCGGGAGCGCTGGCGTGCACCTTGGCGACATCGCCCAGGACGGTCTTGGCGGCGGAGGTGGATTTCTCGCCCAGGTGGTGTTGGATCGAGGCGACCACGTCATCGGCAGTGAGGGATTTGCCGTTGTGGAAGGTCACGCCCTGGCGCAGGGTGAAGGTCCACACCTTCGCGTCCGGGCTCGATTCCCAGCGCTCGGCCAGCTCGGGGATGGCGGTGCCGTCCACGGCAATTTCGGTGAGCGTGTTGTACACCGCCGAAAAGCCGATGAAGGTGAAGGTGTCGACCCAGGAGCCCGGGTCCTTGGAGTCGGTGGTGCTGCCCCCGGCCAGGCCCAGGCGCAAGGTACCGCCCGGCTTTGGCGTGGCCTGGGCAGCGTAGCCGCCCATCGGCAGGCCGAGGGAAAACGCCCCGACGATGGCCGCAGCGCCAGCGCTGTATTTCAGGAAATCCCGACGCGGCAGGCCGCCGTCGAGAATGGCTTGAGGACTGTTCTTGTTGTTATCGCTCATGGCATGTGCCCCTGTTGAACCGCAAGGAATTGTTGTTCGGTCAAAGCGGATTGCGTAGAAGCTGTTTATAATTTGTAATTGTTACCGTAACAAATACATTAGCGACAGAACAAGCGCTTTTCCAGGGCCCGATGACGGGCTTTTCCATGGTGTAACATTCGTGTTTTCGCAGGGAGCCATTTTCGCCATGAGCCAGTCGACCCGACTCATCACTGCTTCGTACATTCTCTCGTTCGTGGCCGCCAATGCGCCGCAGAAGCTGCGTACCGAGACCATCGCCAAGTGGGTGAAGGTGCACCCTACCCGCGTGCGCGGGCTGGTGTCGCAGATGGTCAAGGCCAGGATACTGACCTCCTACCGCGGCGCCCAGGGAGGCGTGACGCTAGCCCGGGCGCCGCAGGAGATCACTCTGCGCGAGGTGTACGACGCGGTGCAGGAGAGCTCGCTGATCGCCGAGAAGATCGACAACCCCTTTGCCGGGCTGGAGGATCACTGCAAGGTGTACGAGGTGTTCACCCGGCTGTTCGCGATGCTGGAGCAGAACATGCGGCTGGACCTGGGGGCGATCACGGCAGATCAGTTGTTCGTGGCGTTCGATAGCCCAAAGGACCTCGCTGAACGCGCCTGAACCCGCCGCAATACCCTGTGGGAGCAGGCTTGTCTGCGAATGAGGCGACTCGGTGGATGGCACCGGCATCGCCGGTGTTCGCGGGCAAGCCCGCTCCCACAACGTTCCCGCCAAACAAAAGTGCCTACAGCTGGATTGCCTTCACTTCGACGAACTCGCCCAACCCCTCCTCACCCCACTCGCGCCCATTCCCCGACTGCTTGTAGCCTCCGAACGGCGCCTGGTAGTTGAATGCCCCGCCATTGACGAAGCACTGTCCTGCCCGCAGCTGACGCCCCAGTTGCAACGCCTTCTCGCGGCTGCCGGCCCACACCGCGCTGGACAGCCCGAACGGTGAATCATTGGCCAACGCAATCCCCTCGGCCTCATCGGCATAAGGAATCAGGCACAACACCGGCCCGAAGATTTCCTCCTGGGCGATGCGCATCCGGTTGTCCACGTCGGCGAATAGCGTCGGCGGCACATAGAACCCGCGCTCGAAGCCTGGCGCTGTCTCTCCACCACACAACAGCCGCGCCCCTTCCTCCTGGCCGATACGGATGTAGTCCCGCACCGTGCGCCGCTGCCCCGCCGAACACATCGGTCCGAGGAAGCTGCGCGGATCCTGCGGATCACCCATCACCAAGCCGCGGGCCTCGTCCTCGGCGATCTGCAGCGCCTCGGTATAGCGCGATACCGGCAACAGCATGCGGGTCAACGCCGTACAGGTCTGCCCCGAGTTGATCATCACGTCCTGCACGCCATGGCGCACCGCTGCCTCGAGGTCCGCATCGGCAGTGATCAGCAACGGCGACTTGCCGCCCAGCTCCAGGCACACCCGCTTCACCGATGGCGCCGCCGCCTGGGAAACCCGCACACCCGCACCGGTGGAACCGGTGAACGACACCATGTCGACCTGCGGGTGTCGCGCCAGTGCCTCACCCACCTTCGACCCCGGCCCGCTGACCAGGTTGAACACCCCGGCCGGCAGGCCGATGGCCTCGATCATTTCCGCCAGCAGGAACGCATGAAGCGGGGTTTCCTGGCTCGGCTTGACCACCACCGTACATCCGGCGGCCAAGGCAGGCGCCAGCTTGCCGATCAGTTGATGCAGCGGATAATTCCACGGGTTGATGAACGCACATACGCCCACCGCCTCGCGGTATACCAGCGAGTTGCCGACCTCACGCACCTCGTCCATCAGCCCAGCCAGCTCGACGTACTGCTCGAGCCCGACAATCGGCCCATCGACCTGCACCGGCCGGCACCACTGCACCGGCATGCCCAGCTCGTGGGTGATCACGGCGGCCATCTCGTCGGCGCGCGTCTTCATCTGGTCGGCCAGTGCGCGAATGAAGCCGGCGCGCACGCTGGATGGCGTCCTCGACCAATCGACGAATGCCCTGCGCGCAGCGTCGACCGCCCGGTCCACATCCGCTTCGTTACCCAGCGGCACCTTGCCGGCCACCGCCTCGCTCGCCGGGTCGATCACCTCGGCCATGCCCTGCCCCACCGGCTGCTGCCAGCGGCCATCGATGAACAAGCGGCTGTATTCACGCATTGCGCTGGGCCTCCATCAGTTCGCTGGCGCACAGGGCAATGCGTCGGCAGGCCTCGCGCAATGGCTCGGCACCGAGCACCAGGCCCAGGCGGATATGCCCGGCCGCACTCGGGCCGAAGGCTTCACCCGCCAGCGCCGACACCCCATGCAGATCGAGCAGGCGATCGGAGAATGCCTGTGCGCTGAGCCCGGTCTCGCGGATATCGACCATCACGAACATCCCGCCATCGGGCTTGAGCGCGCGCACGCCAGGGCAACCTGCCAGGCTCGCGCAGACCAGGTCACGGCGCTGGCGGTAGGCGTCGCGCATTGCTTCGAGCTCTGGCAGTTGCTGTTCCAGCGCCGCCACCGCAGCGTCCTGGATGAAGTCCGGCGAGCCGTACAACATGCACAGTGCGAGGTTTTCCAGATGCCCCGCCAGTGCCGGCGAGCCCACCACCCAGCCGACCCGCCAGCCGGTCATGGCATGGGACTTGGACAGGCTGTTCAGTGTCGCCGTGCGCTCGGCCATTCCCGGCAGGCTGCCGGGGCTGATGTGCTCGCCCTCGAACAGCAGCTCGCTGTACACCTCGTCGCTGATCAGCCACAGATCATGGGCGATACACAGCTCGGCCAGGGCCTCCCAAGTGCTGCGCGGCAGGCTGGCGCCGGAGGGGTTGTGCGGGCTGTTCAGCGCCAACGCGCGGGTGCGCGGGGTGATGCGCGCGGCGACGTCTTCAGGCTGAACGCGAAAACCGTGCTCCGGGCGCACCGGCACCGGCACCACCGTGGCACCACAGGCACCGAACACCGCTTCGTAGGTGACATACATCGGCTCGGCGACAATCACCTCGTCCCCCGGTTCAAGCACGCATTGCGCCACGCAGAACAGTGCGCACTGCGCCCCGGCCAGCACCGTCACCTGGTCGGCCGTCACCGCCTGGCCGCTGCGTTGCTGGTGCCGACGGGCGATCGCCTCGCGCAGGCTGCGCTTGCCGCGCACGTCGGCGTAATGGGTGTTGCCGGCCTGCAGGCTGTCGATGGCCGCCTGGACGATCGGCGCCGGGGTGTCGAAGTCCGGGTCACCGACACTAAGCAGTAGCACGTCGCGGCCCTGCTCGAGCATGGCCAGGGCGCGGTAGTGAATCTCCCAGGCGGCGGCGCCGTCACCGGCGATCCGTTGGGTCAAAGAAGAAAAACGCATGGCTAGTATCCTGTTATGCGGGATGGGCTCAGCGCGCGCAGGCGTGCTTGAGCTCGATCAGGGTCACGCCGTTGCGGGCGAAGCCGCTGCGCAGGTCCCGTTGCAGTTCGTCCAGGCTCTGCGGCTCGACCACCGTGCAGCCGAACGCGCGGGCCAGGCCGACGAAGTCGGGATTGCGCGGCAATACGCCGATGGGCTCGATGTCCAGGTCGAGCATGTCGTCGCGGATCTGCCCCAGCGCATCGTTGTTCCACAGCAGCACCACCAGCGGGCGGTCCAGTTCCTCGACCGCGGTGGCCAGTTCCTGCGCCGTGTACAGGAACCCCCCATCGCCCACCAGCACCAGGCCCGGACGGTCGGTACTGGCGAACATCCCGCCGATTCCCGCCGGCAGGCCATAGCCGAGGGTGCCGTAGCCGGTCGGGTGCAGCCAGCTGCGTGGCGCCCGGCTGTTGAAGACGTAGTTGCCGGTGTAGGCCAACTGGGTCATGTCGGTGCTGATGAAGGCATTGTCCGGCAGTTCGGCGGCGACCCGGTCCAGAATGGACTGGTGGATCGACTGCAATGGGCCGTGGCAGTCCTTGACGGCGCTGCGCAAGCGCGCCACCGAAGCGCTGGCCTGGGTGGCATCGCGCACGCTATCGGGCAGGTGTTCGAGCAGCGCCGCCAGGGTCTGCCGGGCATCGCCGTGCAACGCTACCGCGCAGGGGTAGAAGTCATTGAACTTGCGCGGGTCGATGTCTACCCGCAGCAACTCGCCATTGAGTGGCAGGCGCTCGCGCCAGAAGTCGGTGTCGGCCATCTCGGTGCCCACCGCCAGCACCACGTCGGCTTCGGCGATCAGCTCCCAGCCGGGTGCGACGCACAGGCTGGAGCCGGCGTTCAGCGGCGAATCCAGGGGCGCCAGGCCCTTGCCGGCGACGCTGGTGAAGAACGGCGCGGCCAGGCGCGTGCTCAGTTGTTGCAGCTCGGCAGCGGCCTGCAAGGCACCCCCGCCGGCGATGATCATCGGGCGCTTCGCTGCCGCCAGCTTGCTGGCTGCCTGCTCCAGGCTGTCGAGGTTGGCGGGGCCGCGACCGGGTCGACGCACTACCTCGTTGCACCAGTCCCGCGCCACCGGTGCCGCCAGCACATCAAGCGGCACCGAGATATGCACTGGGCGCGGGCGCTCGCTGTCGAACACCGCATAGGCACGGGCGATCAGTTCCGGCAGGTCCTCGGCCTTCAAGGCCACGGCCGAGAAGGCAGTGATCGGCGCAGTCATGGCGCGCTGGTCCTGGGTCTCGTGCAGGCAGCCCCAGCCTTTGCCCAGGCTCGCGGTGTGGTTGACGCTGGAGATCACCAGCATCGGGATCGAGTCGGCGTAGGCCTGGCCGATGGCGGTGGCCGCGTTGGTCACGCCGGGGCCTGTGATGATGAAGCACACCCCCGGCTTGCCACTGACCCGCGCATAGCCGTCGGCCATGAAGCCGGCGCCCTGCTCGTGGCGGGTGAGCACGTGGCGGATGCCGCTGCCGGGCAGGCCGCGGTACAGCTCCAGGGTGTGCACGCCGGGAATGCCGAACACGGTATCGACGCCGTAGTTGGCCAGCAGGCGCACCAGCGCCTGTCCTGCGGTCAGTGTGTGGTTGGTCATGTTCATGTCTTTACTCCTGGCCGAGGCGAATCAAGGCATCGACCGCGGTGGTGCCACTGGCACCGACCATCAATGGGTTCACATCCAGCTCCAGCAGTTGGCTGGCGTTCTCGCAGGCATAGTCGGCCACCGCCCGGATGGCGGCGACCAGCGCGTCCAGGTCCGCCGCCGGCTTGCCCCGGAAACCTTGCAGCAGGGCTGCACTGCGCAGGCCGAGCACGGCATTGCGGATCGCTCCGTCGGTGGTCGGCAGCAGCAGGCTCTTGCTGTCCTTGAGCAACTCGACAAGGATGCCGCCCGCGCCGATCACCAGCGCCAGGCCGAAGTCCGGCTCGCGCTTGATGCCCACGATCAGCTCGGCCAGTGGCGTGCCAGCCATGGGTTCGAGCAACACCTGATCGAAAGGAACGCCGGGCGCGTAAGCAGCAATGCGTGTGCGCATCTGCTCCAGAGCGCGGCCCAGGGCCGCTTCGTCGCCAAGGTTCAGCGCAACGGCGCCGGCCTCGGTCTTGTGCGGCAACTGCGCACTGACCGCCTTGAGCACCAGCGGGAAACCGACCTTGCGGGCATCGTCCGGCGCATGTTGCGGGCTGCTCAGCAGGCCATTCGGAATCGGCAGGCCGAAGCCCCGCAGGGCCTGCTTCGACGCCCACTCGTTGAGCAGATGGCTGTCACCCGAAAGCGCCTGCGGGCACAGCGGTACCAGCGCCGACTCGCCCAGCGCCAGCAACGCCTGGCGCTTTTGCGCGTACCGGGCAACCCGGCCCCACGCCGCCAGACCATCCTCCACCCCTTGCAGCGCGGGTACACCCGCTGCATGCAAGCGTTCGCGGGCACTGGCGGGCAGCAGTTCGGGGAAGGCCGAGGTGACGAAGCCAGCCTTGCCATGGCGCTTGAGCGCCGCACAGTACAGCTCCAGCAGCAGGTCGCATTCCTTGCGTTCGCCGGTGAACTCGGCGGGGTAGTCCAACACCAGCATCGCCGCGTCGGCGTCGCTGCGCAGGGCGCTGTCGAGCATGCGCTGCTTGGCTGGGCCGTCGCCCCAGATCGCAGTGGTGAAATCCAGCGGGTTGACCAGGTTGGCATAGGCCGGCAGCACCTGGGCCAGTTCATCGACCTGGCTGCTGTCGAGGGACGGCAGGCGCAGGTGATTGCTTTCGCAGTAGTCGGCGATCAGCCCGGCGTCACCGCCCGAACACGCCAGCGCGATCAGGCTGTCCCCCTTGGGCAGGTTGCCGCAGGCGGCGGCCTTGAGGGTTTCAACGAAGCTCACCGGGCCGCTGACGCGAATCACGCCCAGGCGCTCGAACAGGCTGTCGTACAGGGCATCGGAGCCGGACAGCGAGCTGGTATGACTCAGCGCAAGCTCCGCGCCGATCTGCGACACACCGGTTTTCAGCGCGATGATCGGGATGCCCTTCTCCAGCGCCTTGTGGGCGGCGCGGGCGAAGCCCGGCACGTTTTTCAGGCCTTCCAGGTGCAGGCCGATAGCGGTGACGCGCGGCTCGTCGAGCAGCACGTCCATCAGTTCGGCGATGCCCAGTTGCGCCTGGTTGCCGACCGAAGCCATGTAGGCCACCGGCAGCGAGCGGTCGCTCATCGACAGGTTGTAGGCAAAGTTGCCGCTCTGGGTCAGCACCGCCACGCCCTTCTCTACCGCCTTGCCGCCATGGGCCACCGGCCACAGCGCGGCGCTGTGCAGGTAGTCGAGCAAGCCGTAGCAGTTGGGCCCTAGCAGCGCCATGTCGCCGGCGGCGACGAGCAACTGCTGTTGCAGCGCCTGGCCCTCGGCACCGCTTTCGGCAAAGCCCGAGGCATAGCAGATCGCCCCCCCCGCGCCTTTTGCGGCGAGTTCGGCGACACAGGTCAGGGTCAGTTCGCGGTTGGTGGCGATGAATACCGCGTCCGGTGCGCAAGGCAGCTCGGCCACACTGCGCACGCAAGGGACGCCGTCGATACTGTCCTGCTGCGGGTTCACCAGCCACATCTGCCCCTGGTAGCCGCCGTCGGCGCAGCGCTTGAGCGCCCGGGCCATGCTGCGGCCGCCGACGAAGGCCAGGTGCCGGGGGGCCAGCAGGCGTTTGAGGTTGTCACGAATGGCTTGCGACATGGCGATTCTCCGGTCCGGTCAGCGCAGCAGTGGGCGCAGCAGTTCGCGGGAGATGATGTGCCGCTGGATCTCCGAAGTGCCTTCCCAGATCCGCTCGATCCGCGCGTTGCGCCAGATCCGCTCGACCGGCCCCTCATCCATCAGGCCCATGCCGCCGTAGACCTGCACGGCTTCGTCGGCGACCTTGCCGAGCACTTCGCTGGCAAACAGCTTGGCCATGCCGGCCTCGCCGTCGGTCATAGTGCCCTGGTCCATCTTCCAGGCGGTGTGCAGGGTCAGCAGCTCGGCGGCGCGAATCTGCGTGACCATATCGGCGAGCTTGAACGACACGCCCTGGTAGGTGCCGATCGGCTGGCCGAACTGCTTGCGGTCGGCCGCCCATTGCAGCGACACGTCCAGCGCGCGCTGGGCCTGGCCGACGCAGTTGGCGGCGACCATGACCCGCCCGGCGGTCAGCCAGGCGTTGGCCACCTCCCAGCCCTTGCCGACTTCGCCGAGCACCTTGGAAGCCGGCACCTTGCAGTCGTCGAAGAACATCTCGAAGGTGTGGTAGCCACGGTTGCTCACGCATTTGGGGCCACGGCGGATAGTCATGCCCGGGGTGCCACGGTCGACCAGGAAGGCAGTGACGGCGTTGCGCTTGCGGCCGTTGTGTTCGTAGGTGTCGGTAACGGCGAAGACGATGGCGAAGTCGGCGTGCCCGGCATGGCTGATGAAGTGCTTGCTGCCGTTGATGACGAAGTTATCGCCCTCGCGCACGGCGCGGGTCTTTATCGAGTTGGCGTCGGAACCGGCGCCAGGTTCAGTGAGGGCGAAGCAATCGACTTTCTCGCCCTGGATGCACGGCAGCAGGTAGTCGTCGATCTGCTGGCCGGTGCAGGCCATGAGGATCTTCGAAGGCCGCGCGACGAACACGTGCAGTGCCCAGGAGACTTTCGACAGTTCGCGCTCGATCAGGGCCTGGGACAGGTAGTCGAGACCGCCACCACCGACTTCCTCGGGCATGTTGAACGCGTAGAAACCGGCGGCGATGGCTTTGCCGCGGATCTGCGCGGCGAGTTCCGGGGAGACTTCGTCGGCGCGGTCGACGGCGTCTTCATGGGGCAGCAGCTCCTTGACGACGAAGCTGCGTACGGCATCCACCAACATTTCTTGTTCTTGGGTCAGTTGGAAATTCATGGCCTGTTCCTGGGTAACCGGGGAAAGAGAGAGTGCTTATTTGCCGGTGAAGCGTGGCGGACGTTTTTCCGTGGCCGCACGCAAGGCTTCGGCGCCGTCCTCGCTGCGCCCGCAGAGCAGGCCGGCGGCGAGCTCTGCGGTGAGTTGTTCGGCGAGGCTGCGCGAGGCGCCATCGCGGATCAGGCGCTTGGTCTGGGCGAAGGCGAACGTCGGCCCCTGGGCCAGGCGCGTAGCCAGTTCGGCGGTGGCGGTTGGCAGTTGGTCGTCGGCGACCACCTCCCCGACCAGGCCTGCGGCCAGGGCACGTTCGGCGCCCCAGAGTTCGTCGAGAAACAACAGGCGCTTGGCCTGCTCGCTGCCGATCAGCCGTGGCAGGTGCCAGCTGGCGCCGGCGTCCGGCGAGTAGGCCATGCTGGTGTAGCCGGCCTTGAAGCGGGCCGACTGGGCGGCCACGCGCAGGTCGCAGCACAGGGACAGGTCCATCCCGGCGCCGACGGCGGTGCCGTTGATCGCGGCGATGGTGGGTTTCTCAAGGCTGTGCAGGCAGTGCATCAGGGCATGGGCGGTTTCGGTCCAGCCGTAGCTTTCCAACGCGCCACGGGCTTCGGCCTCGGCCCATTCAGCGAGATCGGCGCCGGCGCAGAAGCTGCGGCCACTGCCGGTCAGGACCACCACGCGCACGGCTGGATCGGTGTTGTACGCCTCGAGAGTGGCGTGCAGTTTCTTCAGGGTCGGGATGTCCAGCGCGTTGCGCTGTTCCGGACGATTCAGGGTGATCCAGGCAATGCCGGCTTCAACCTGTGTGAGTAGGGACGACGAAGTGGTCATGACGGGCCTCGCATTATTGTGATTGGTGTGAGAGGTGCGACGTGAGGCTCATGCTAAACGAGTGTTCAGTAAGGAGGCAATTGGCGAAAACTTACGCTGTAACAGCCCCCTAATTGCCTATCTATTTGTTTTATATGGATTTATTTGAAGATCCAGGTGTTCTCCAGGCGGTGCTGTTACAACTTCGTACAACTGTGCAAACGATCGCCAGGAGCGGGCCTTGCCCCGCGATATCGGTGTGTCAGTAACATCGCCTCGCGGGGCAAGCCCGGCCCTACCGAGCTGGCCGCGTTCAGTCAGCTCATGCAGTCGGTGTTTCCGGCTCCAGTCCAAGCCCCTGGCGCTTGCGCTGCACCAGGAAGTACGCCGCGTAGCACAGCGCTATGAACCCGAAGCCCCAGTACAACGAAGGCCGCTGGGTCTCATCCATCGCCAGGAACACGAACAGCGAACTGCACAGGGTGATGCACAGCAACGGCACCAGCGGGTATAGCGGCGCCCGATACTTGAGGTCGCTCAGCTTGCCGCCGTCACGCAGGAACTGCTGGCGGAAGCGGTACTGCGCCAGGGCAATCACGATCCAGGTCACCGTTCCCGACATCCCGCTCACTGCCATCAGCACCATGAACAGGGTGTCCGCGGCGACAAAGCTGGTCATCAGCGATACCAGCGCAAAGCACAGGGTGATGAACAATGCACGCAGCGGCACGCCGCGGCTGCTCAGCGGCGACAGACTCTTGGGCGCCATGCCGGTCTTGGACATTGCCCAGAGGATGCGGGTGGAGGCATAGAGGCCGGAGTTGCCCACCGAGAGAATCGCGGTAAGGATCACGAAGTTCATCAGGTCCGCGGCATAGGGTATGCCGACCATGTCGAACACCTGCACGAACGGGCTTTCCATCAGCCCGGCCTGCTGCCACGGCACGATCGCCGAGAGCACCACGATCGCCAGCACATAGAAGATCAGCACACGGAACACCACGTTGCGCACGGCTCGCGGGATGCTCTTCTCCGGCTGATCGGTCTCGCCAGCCGCCACGCCCATGATCTCGCAGCCCTGGAAGGCATAGACCACGGTCATCATCACGGCGAACACCGCCGACAGGCCATTGGGGAACAGCGAATCGCCGATCAGGTTGCTCATCATCGGTGCCGGTGCCCCGCTGGTCAGCGGGATGGCGCCGAAGATCACCAGCACGCCGACGATGATGAAGCCGAGGATCGCCGCCACTTTGATGCCGGAGAACCAGTATTCAGCCTCACCGAACGCACGGGTCGCCAGCGCGTTGATCCCGAACAGCACGGCGACGAACAGCGCCGACCAGTACCAGATCGGCACCTCCGGAAACCAGCGCACCATCAACATGCCGGCGGCGGTGAACTCCAGGCCCACGGTAGTGGCCCAGCTCATCCAGTACACCCAGCCGATCATGAAGCCGGTGGCCGGTCCGATGAATTTCGTCGCATGGGCCTGGAACGACCCGGACACCGGCATCTGCACCGACAGCTCACCCAGGCAGACCATCACCAGGTACATCAGGAACCCGGCCACCAGATAGGCCAGGATCGCGCCAACCGGCCCGCCCTGGTTGATGGTCACCCCCGAGCCCATGAACAGCCCGGTGCCAATTACGCCACCGAGCGAAAGCATGAATATGTGTCGGCTTTTCAATGCCCGTGTGAGGTGGATACCTTCAGCTTTACGGCCTTTCATTATTATTATCTCCAATAAGCATCGACGACCGCGTGTACAGCGGTTGCCCCGATTATTGGAAAGCGATGTAAGGCCCGGTTGATCGTAAAGATCAAACATGTAAAAAATCGTAAGAACTTTGTCGCTCAGGATGCCAGCAGTTCCGCCAGGCTGTTTTCGGCACGCTGCAGGTGCTCGCCCAACAACCCGGCCATGGCCCGCACGCCAGGCGTGTCGCGTGCCAGGGCACTCTCCTCGAGCCGGCGCAAGGTCGCTGCCAGGCCACACAACCCCATGGAATCGCTGCTGCCGGCCAGTCGATGGGCCAGGTGAGCCACCTCGGTGCAGTCCCCCACCTCGACCGCCTCGAGCAAGGGCTGGCGGTGCTGCGCCAGCGCGTCACGCAATCCGCCCAGCAGGCCCTGCAGTTTCTGCTCGCCCAGCAGCGTGCGGTGAGTGTCAAGCAACTCGTGGTCAAGCCAGTTGGACGTTGCCGGGTGTTGCTCCTGGCCCTGCCCGGCCAGGGCCTGGCGCAGGCTGGCGAGCTTCAGCGGCTTGCCCAGCACGCCCTGCATGCCGGCTTCCAGGTAGGTACGCACCAGCCCTGGCTGGACACTGGCGGTCAGCGCCAGGATGCGTGTCGTGCGGTTGGGCGAGTCGCTGGCGCGCACCTGCCGGCACAGCTCCACGCCACTGCTGCCGGGCAGGTGCACATCCAGCAGGAGCAGGTCGAAACGCCGCTGTTCGCACAGCTGCAGCCCCTGTTCGGCATCCTCGGCCAGCCACACCGTGTGTCCGTCACGTTCCAGCAGCCCGCGCACCACTTCACGATTCAAGGCGACGTCTTCCACTACCAGGATGTGCAGCCGCGCCGCCCCGGTAACCACATTCACCGCTGCCTGGGGAGCCTGCGTCGTCTCGAGCGCCAGCTCGAACCAGAAGCAACTGCCCTCACCCTCGCGGCTGCGCACGCCAATCTGCCCGCCCATCTGCTCCACCAGGTGCTTGCTGATCGCCAACCCCAGCCCGGTGCCGCCATAGCGCCGCGCGACCGACTCACTGGCCTGCACGAAGCGTCCGAAAATCTTCGGCTGCATCGCCTCGCAGATGCCGATGCCATTGTCGGTGACGCTCAAGCGCAGGTGCTGACTAGCGGACGCCTGGCGCACCACCTCCACCGCCACCAGGATCTCGCCGCCTTCGGTGAACTTGATCGCGTTGGCCAGCAGGTTGCTCAGCACCTGGCGCAGGTACTGCTCCGCGCCGTGCTGGTATGCGGCCAACTGCGGGTCGATGCGACAGCGCACCACGCTGTGGTTGGCCAGCGCCCGGGGCTCGAGCAGGGTCAGGACCTCGTCGCACAGCTGGCGCAGGGAAAAACCAACCGCCTCGGGATGGCTTTCGCCCTCCTCGAGGCGAGCGAAATACAGCACTTCATTGAGGATGCCGAGCAGCCCCTCGCCCGCCTTGTACAATGCCTCCAGGCGTTTACGATCCTCGGCCGCGAGCCCCGCGCCGCGCAGCAGTTCTGCCATGCCGAGGATACCGTTGAGCGGCGTGCGCAGCTCATGGCTCATGGTGGCCAGGAAGCGCGACTTGGCGAGGTTCGCCGCCTCCGCATCGTCCTTGGCGCGCATCAGGCTCGCGGTGCGGCGCTCGACCTGTTTCTGCAGCTCATCGCGCTTGTCCTGCAAGGCCAGGCGGTCGCTCTCGCGGCGCTCGATGTCGCTGAGGATCGCCCGGCGCATGTCATCCAGCGCCAGCGCCACGCTATCGATTTCGTCCGTGTGCGGCGAGCGGCGCTTGTTCAGGCGCAACGGCTCGTGCCACTGCCCTGCACCGATGCGCCGGGCGAAGTCGGCCATGACCTGGAGATGACGGGTCACCAGGCGATAGAACAGCCCGGACAACGCCAGCGCCAGCCCGCAGAGGAACACGCTCATCCACAACAGGCTGGTCAGGCCCGTGGCGAACAGCCGCCGGTGCACCGCGCCAAGGTCGATGCTCACCTCCAGTTCGCCCAGGTGGCGCAAGGGCCCGGAAGGTGGCTGGTAGTCCAGGGGGAAACGCTCGACCCGCAGCGGGCCCTGCGGCGCCGGATCGCCCTGCTGCAGGGTGAAGTCGGTGCTGTTCAGACGCACCAGCGCCACATCGGAAAAGTCCACCAGGCCGCGCAACTGCACGTTCAACTGCTCCTGGTTGAGGTCCCAAAGGCTGCGCTCCAGGCTGGCAAGGTAACCCGCACGGATCAGCGCCATGCGCGCATCGATGTCGCGCATCTCGCGGCGGTACTCGAAATACAGCTGCACGCTGCTGGCCAGCACCGTGAAGCACAGGCTGAACAGCAGGATGAACAACAGCAGCCGACGCAGCAGGCCACCCGGTTGCAGGCGGGTCATGGCAGGTTGACCATATCGCGGTAGGTGACCTCGCTTTCATGCAGCCAGCGCTCCAACAAGCCGGCGTCGGTCATCTTCTGCAGTTGTTCGTCGATCTCGTTCATGCGCTCGCTCAACGGCGAGCGACGCGACACCGCCACGCGCAGGTAGTCGACGCTGAGCGAGGGTGGCAGCGCGACGATGTCCCCCGCGCCGGGCAGGTGCTCGACGAACAGCTGGCCGGTGCGGCGTTCCTGGATCACGAAGTCGATGCGCCCGCGAATCAGCTTGCCGAAGTTCTGCCCGCTGTCCGAAACCCATTCGATGTTCTGGTGCTGCGCCACGAAGCGATCGAACTCCGGGCCATAGCTTTCGCCGAACAGCAGCCCGCCGCGGTACGGGGCCAGGTCTTCGAGCGTCTCGAACTTCAGCGGGCGCTGGCGGTTGGCGAATACCGCTACCTCCTCGCGCAGCACCGGCACCTGCGAGAAGCGCATGGACTGGGCACGCTGCTCCGAGGAGTAGGCCAGCACCACATCCACCCGGCCTTCGGCGGCGTCGAGCAGGCAGCGTTGCCAATTGCCCAGGACGATCATCTCGACCTGGTAGCCCAGCCGTCCAAACAGCTCGCGGACCACCGTCGGCGCCAACCCGCGCGGCTGCTTGCCATCGCTCCAGGAGACAGGTGGGTAGACCGGGTAATCGCAGTAGCGGATTGTTCCTGCTGCCTGCAGCGCGCCGCTGGCCAGAAGCAACAGCAGGCTGAGCAGGTACTTGCTCACGCGGCCACGCTGGCGGTGAAAAGGTAGCCGGCGCCGTGGATGGTGATAATCAGCTCAGGTTCGGCCGGGTCGTCGTGCAGCTTTCGCCGCAAGCGGCCGACCAGCACGTCGATGGAGCGGTCGTTGGGCACCCACTCGCGGTTGCGGATCTGGTCCATCAGTTGGTCGCGGCTCAGGGTATGGCCGCTGTTGCGCAGGAATACGCTGAGCAGCTGGAACTCGCCGTGGGTCAGCAGGGTTTCAGCCCCTTGCGGATCGATCAGGCGGCGGCGGTCGCAGTCCAGCGACCAATCACCGAACTGCTTGAGGGTGGAATTGGCCTGCGTGGTTGTCCGGGTACCCTGGGCGTGACGCACGCGACGGATCAGGTTCTTTGCGCGGGACACCAGTTCACGGGGGTTGAGCGGTTTGCTCACATAGTCGTCGGCGCCGCATTCCAGGCCGACGATGCGGTCGATTTCGTCATTGCGCCCGGTGATCAGGATGATCCCGACTTCCGAGCGCACCCGCAGCTCGCGGGTAAGGGTCAGGCCGTCCTTGCCCGGCAGGCGGATGTCCAGCATCACCAGCTCCACCGGCTGCTCGGCCAGCAGCGCTTCGGCCTGTTCCGCGGTCGCGGCGCAGTGGACGATATAGCCTTCCTGGGACAGGTAGGCCTGGAGCAAGTCACGAATCAGCGGATCGTCGTCGACGATCAGTACTCGAGAGATCATTGCGTGTGGTCCTGAGGCGCCCGAAGGCGTGTTTCTTATTAGAGTTGGCCAAGACTAGCGATTGCTGAACGGTCGATCAACAGCCCTCGGTGTTGCTGGTGAAACGTTGCCGACCGCCGGCCTGCAGGCCGTCGACCCAGGCTTCGCAGATCTGCACGCCCTGCGCCGGCGTGAAGGTACCCGGGTTCAGGCCTGACTCCAGCCACAGGCCGTCCAGCAGGGCGCTGAGGCTGATGGCGGCGAGGTCGGCGTCGAACTGCTCCCAGCTCTCCTCCAGTGCCAATTCATGAAGCAGGGTGCGCAGTTCGCGGCGGTATTCGCCGTAGGAGTGGTCGTGGGCCTGGTTGATCGCCTCGGCGGTCTTCACCGCGCCCCAGAACGCCAGCCAGGCATCGAGCAGTTGCGGGTCGAGTAGCTCGGCGCTGAACGAGCCGCGGAAGAACGCCGACAGGCGTTCGCGGGCATTGGGCGCGACCTGGGCCATGGCCTCGCGCAGCAGCTGCATGACCCGGCCAGTGACAGCCATGTAGGCTTCGGCCACCAGCTCGTCCTTGCCGGAATAGTGGTGGCTGATCAGGCCCACCGAGACACCGGCTTCGGCCGATATCTTGCGGATCGAGGCACCCTGGAAGCCATGGCGCTTCAGGCAGGCCAGCGTGGCCTCGACCAGATTGGCCTTGCGCAGTTCGGGGAGCATGCGGCTGAAGCGGGCTTCCTGGGTCATCTGTCGTTCTCACGGTGTCGAGAGCCGGGGTGTTGGCAAGGCCGGCTCCCACAGGGATAAGTATCACAGGGAATAGCGCAGTTGAACGACTGTATAGCAAGATCATGTCGGCGACAAACCTCAAGCCCTCCTTCAAACGCCGGACCGGCCGTGTGCCGGGTGAGCTAAGATCACTGACACAGGCAAACATCCGACATCGCCCGTACGGGAGCCCGCATGACCACCCATCCAGCCTTCAGCGGCGCGTCCCTGCTGATCCCCTCCTTGCTCGCCATCAGCCTGGCGCTGTCGGCAGGCTGCTCGAGCAAATCACCCAAGGCCCGCTACCTGGCCGCCAACGCAGGCTCGGCCTGCTACGCCAAAGCCGTGCCCACCACTGGCGAAGGCGGCCTGGCCTGGGGCAACACCCTGCCCATTGCCCGGCAAAAATCGCTGAACAACTGCATCCGTTATGCCGGCCGCTCCGGTGGCACACCGCGCACCTGCAAGGTGGTGTTGGCCGAGTGCAAGTAGGGGCGTAAAGCCCGTGACGACCGATTCATATCATTCACAGTGATAGTTACCTTCGCCCCGTTCGATTCGTCGTTAATAGTTACAAATCGCAGAATCCGCCCATTCTCAATAAATTGGCGGATTACCCCATGGAACAGTCACTCAAACCTTTGCGATACCCCCTGGCTCTATTGGCAGTACTGGTGATGAGTGCCTGTGGTCGCACCCCGGAGGCCGTTCAGGCCCCGGCGGCGGCTAAGGTCAGCGTAGCCAGGGTGCTCGAGCAACCGATCAATGAATGGGACGAGTTCACCGGTCGCCTGGAGGCACCCGAGACGGTAGAAGTCCGCCCACGGGTCTCCGGCCAGGTCGATCTGGTCGCCTTTACCGAAGGCGCCCAGGTCAAGAAAGGCGACCTGCTGTTCCAGATCGACCCGCGCCCGTTCCAGGCCGAGGTCCGTCGCCTTGAAGCCCAATTGCAGCAAGCGCGTGCCACCGCCAGCCGCAGCGAAAACGAAGCACGCCGCGGTGAGCGTTTGCGCACCAGCAATGCCATTTCCGCAGAGCTTGCCGAGTCGCGCACCAGCGCGGCCGCCGAAGCCCGCGCCGGTGTCGCCGCCATCCAGGCGCAACTGGACCTCGCGCGCCTCAACCTGAGCTTCACCCGCGTCACCGCGCCGATCAGCGGCCGGGTCAGCCGCGCCCAGTTCACCGCCGGCAACATCGTCACCGCCGACGTCACCCCGCTGACCAGCGTGGTGTCCACCGACAAGGTCTATGCCTACTTCGACGCCGACGAGCGCGTGTACCTCAAGTACACCCAACTGGCCCGCGACGGCCAGCGCGGCCAGAGCACCCCGGTGTACCTGGGCCTGTCCAACGAAACCGGCAACCCGCACCTGGGCCAGATGAACTTCGTCGACAACCAGGTCAACCCCAAGACCGGCACCATCCGTGGCCGCGCCGTGTTCGACAACAGCGACGGCCAGTTCACTCCGGGCCTGTATGCGCGCCTGAAGCTGGTGGGCAGCGCCACCTATTCCGCCGTGCTGATCAACGACGAAGCCGTGGGCACCGATCTTGGCAAGAAGTTCGTGCTGGTGATGGACAAGGACAACACGGCCGCCTACCGCGCCGTCGAACTGGGCCCCAAGCTTGAAGGCCTGCGGATCGTGCGCAGCGGCCTGAACAAGGAGGACCGCATTGTGGTCAAGGGCCTGCAGCGTGTACGCCCAGGCTCGCCAGTCGACCCGCAGGACACCCCGATGGCCAGCGAAGCGACCATTGCCGCCCTCGCCCAGCAACGCCAGGCGCTGGAAGCCAACAACCCGGGCAAGTCCGCCGCCCCTGCCAACGTCAAGCTCGCCAGTGCCTCGGCACCGCGCGGTTAAGGAATCGGTCCGATGAATTTTTCCAAGTTCTTTATTACCCGGCCGATCTTCGCCGCGGTGCTGTCGCTGCTGATCCTGATTGCCGGCAGCATCTCGCTGTTCCAGCTGCCGATCAGCGAATACCCGGAAGTGGTGCCGCCTACCGTCGTGGTGCGGGCGAACTTCCCCGGCGCCAACCCGAAGGTGATCGGCGAAACCGTCGCGGCGCCGCTGGAGCAGGCCATCACCGGCGTGGAGAACATGCTGTACATGTCCTCCCAGTCTACCGCCGACGGCAAGCTGACCCTGACCATCACCTTCGCGCTGGGCACCGACCTGGACAACGCCCAGGTGCAGGTGCAGAACCGCGTGACCCGGACCCAGCCCAAGCTGCCCGAGGAAGTTACCCGGATCGGTATCACCGTCGACAAGGCCTCGCCCGACCTGACCATGGTCGTGCACCTGACCTCGCCCGATAACCGCTACGACATGCTCTACCTGTCCAACTACGCCATCCTCAATATCAAGGACGAGCTGGCACGCCTGGGCGGTGTCGGCGATGTGCAACTGTTCGGCATGGGCGACTACTCCCTGCGGGTCTGGCTGGACCCGAACAAGACCGCTTCGCGCAACCTCACCGCCAGCGACGTGGTCGCCGCCATTCGCGAGCAGAACCGCCAGGTGGCCGCCGGCCAGCTCGGCGCCCCGCCCGCCCCTGGCAGCACCAGCTTCCAGTTGTCGGTGAACACCCAGGGCCGTCTGGTCAGTGAAGAAGAATTCGAGAACATCATCATCCGCTCCGGCGCCGATGGTGAAATCACCCGCCTCAAGGACATCGCCCGGGTCGAGCTGGGTTCCAGCCAGTACGCCCTGCGCTCGCTGCTTAACAATCAACCGGCCGTGGCCATCCCGATCTTCCAGCGCCCGGGCTCCAACGCCATCGAGATCTCCGATGAAGTGCGCTCGAAAATGGCCGAACTGAAGAAGGACTTCCCCGAAGGCATGGACTACAGCATCGTCTATGACCCCACCGTGTTCGTGCGCGGCTCCATCGAGGCAGTGGTCCATACCCTGTTCGAGGCCCTGGTGCTGGTGGTGCTGGTGGTGATCCTGTTCCTGCAGACCTGGCGCGCCTCGATCATTCCGCTGGTGGCCGTACCGGTCTCGCTGATCGGCACCTTCGCGGTGATGCACCTGTTCGGCTTCTCGCTCAACGCGCTGTCGCTGTTCGGCCTGGTGCTGGCCATCGGTATCGTGGTGGACGATGCCATCGTGGTGGTGGAAAACGTCGAGCGTAATATCGGCCTGGGGCTCAAGCCCCTGGAAGCCACGCAAAAGGCCATGGGCGAAGTGACCGGGCCGATCATCGCCACGGCCCTGGTGCTGTGCGCCGTGTTCGTGCCGGCAGCGTTCATCTCCGGCCTCACCGGGCAGTTCTACAAGCAGTTCGCTCTGACCATCGCTATTTCGACGGTGATCTCGGCCTTCAACTCGCTGACCTTGTCGCCTGCGCTGGCCGCCGTGCTGCTGCGCGAACATCACGCGCCCAAGGACCGCTTCTCCCGAGTGCTGGAGCGCATGTTCGGTGGCTGGCTGTTCGGCCCCTTCAACCGCTTTTTCGATCGTGCCAGCCACAGCTATGTCGGCGCCGTGGGCCGGGTCACTCGCAGCAGCGGCATCGCCCTGTTCGTGTATGGCGGCCTGATCGTCATGACCTGGCTGGGCTTCTCCTCGACGCCGACCGGTTTCGTGCCTGCGCAAGACAAACAGTACCTGGTGGCCTTCGCCCAGTTGCCGGACGCGGCCAGCCTTGACCGCACGGAAGCAGTCATCAAGAAGATGAGCGAGATCGCCCTCAAGCAACCGGGCGTGGCCGATTCGGTGGCCTTCCCGGGCCTGTCGATCAACGGTTTCACCAACAGCCCCAACAGCGGCATCGTGTTCACCCCGCTCAAGCCGTTCGATGAGCGCAAGGACCCAAGCCAGTCGGCAGCCGCCATCGCCGCTGCGCTGAACGCACAGTTCGCCGATATCGAAGATGCCTATATCGCCATCTTCCCGCCGCCGCCGGTACAGGGGCTGGGCACCATCGGTGGCTTCCGCCTGCAGATCGAGGACCGGGGCAACCTGGGTTACGAAGCACTGTACAAGGAAGTCCAAAACATCATCGCCAAGAGTCACAACGTGCCGGAGCTGGCCGGGTTGTTCACCAGCTACCAGGTCAACGTGCCGCAGGTCGATGCTGCCATCGACCGGGAAAAGGCCAAGACCCACGGCGTGGCCATCAGCGATATCTTCGACACCCTGCAGATCTACCTGGGCTCGCTGTACGCCAACGACTTCAACCGTTTTGGCCGCACCTACCAGGTCAACGTCCAGGCCGAGCAGCAATTTCGCCTCGAAGCCGAGCAGATCGGCCAGTTGAAGGTGCGCAACAACCAGGGCGAGATGATCCCGCTGGCGACCTTCATCAAGGTCAGCGATACCTCCGGGCCTGACCGTGTCATGCACTACAACGGTTTCATCACCGCCGAGATCAACGGCGCCGCGGCCCCGGGCTACAGCTCCGGCCAGGCGGAACAGGCCATCGAGAAACTGCTCAAGGAAGAACTGCCCAACGGCATGACCTTCGAATGGACCGAGCTGACCTACCAGCAGATCCTGGCCGGCAACACCGCGCTGTTCGTGTTCCCGCTCTGCGTACTGCTGGCGTTCCTGGTGCTGGCCGCCCAGTACGAAAGCTGGAGCCTGCCACTGGCGGTGATCCTGATCGTGCCGATGACCCTGCTTTCGGCGATCACCGGGGTGATCCTGTCGGGGGGTGACAACAACATCTTCACCCAGATCGGCTTGATCGTACTGGTGGGGCTGGCGTGCAAGAACGCGATCCTGATCGTCGAGTTTGCCAAGGACAAACAGGCCGAGGGCCTCGACCCGCTGGCTGCGGTACTGGAAGCCTGCCGCCTGCGTCTGCGGCCGATCCTGATGACCTCGATTGCCTTCATCATGGGTGTGGTACCGCTGGTGTTCTCCTCCGGTGCCGGTGCCGAAATGCGTCACGCCATGGGTGTGGCCGTGTTCTCCGGGATGATCGGGGTGACCTTCTTCGGCCTGCTGCTGACGCCTGTATTCTTTGTACTGATCCGCCGTTATGTCGAACGCAGCCAGGCCCGCAAGGCGGGCCGTGTGCTGAAGCTGGAGAGCCACGCATGAAACACTTGAAACTGATGGCGCCCAGCCTGCTGGTACTGGCGCTGGCGGCCTGCGCCGTTGGCCCGGACTACAAGCGCCCGGATACCGCGGCGGCGCAACTGACCGCCGCCAACGAGCCAGCGGCCAGGACCGCCTACGACCGCAGCCGCTTTGAAAGCATCTGGTGGAAGCAGTTTGACGACCCGGTGCTCAACCAACTGGTGAGTCAGTCGCTGCAAGGCAACCGTGAATTGCGCGTGGCCTTTGCCCGCCTCAAGGCCGCCCGGGCGATTCGCGACGATGTCAGCAACGATGCCCTGCCCACCGTCACCAGCCGCGTCAGCAGTGACCTGGGCAAAGGCCAGATACCGGGCCAGACCGACGACCGGGTCAACAGCGAGCGCTACGACCTGGGCCTGGACATGGCCTGGGAACTGGACCTGTTCGGCCGCATCCAGCGCCAGCTGGAAGCCAGTGAAGCGCAGCAGGACGCGGCCCAGGCCGATCTGCAGCAGTTGCAGGTCAGCCTGATCGCCGAATTGGTAGATGCCTATGGCCAGCTACGCGGTGCGCAATTGCGCGAAAAAATCGCCCTGGCCAACCTCAAGACCCAGCAGGATTCACGCGGTATTACCGAGACCCTGCGCGACGCCGGGGTGGGTAACGATCTCGATGTGGTGCGCGCCGATGCACGCCTGGCCGAAGTGGAAGCCACCGTGCCGCAGTTGCAGGCCGAACAGGTGCGGGCACGCAATCGTATCGCTACCCTGTTGGGCCAGCGCCCGGACGCCCTGAGCATCGACCTGTCGCCTGCGCAGTTGCCGGCCATCGCCAAGGCGCTGCCGGTAGGTGACCCGGGCGAGCTGCTCAAGCGCCGCCCGGACATCCGCAGTGCCGAACGGCAACTGGCTGCGGCGACCGCCAACATCGGCGTGGCCACCGCCGACCTGTTCCCACGGGTCAGCCTGAGCGGGTTCCTCGGCTTTACCGCCGCCCGGGGCTCGCAGCTGGGATCTTCGGCAGCCCAGGCCTGGGCCCTGGGGCCGAGCATCACCTGGGCGGCCTTTGACCTGGGCAGTGTGCGGGCACGCCTGCGCGGCGCCAATGCCGATGCCGAGGGCGCGCTGGCCAACTACGAGCAACAGGTGTTGCTTGCCCTGGAAGAGTCCGAAAACGCCTTCAGCGACTACAGCAAGCGCCAGCAGCGACTGCTGGCCCTGTTGCGCCAGAGTGAAGCCAGCCGCAAGGCCGCCGACCTGGCCTCGATCCGCTACCGCGAAGGCACCGTGGACTACCTGGTGTTGCTCGATGCCGAGCGTGAACGCCTGAGCGCCGAGGATGCCCAGGCCCAGGGCGAGGTCGACCTGTACCGCGGCATCGTTGCCATCTACAAGGCCCTGGGTGGCGGCTGGCAGGCTGAAAGCGTCGCTGCGGCAAATTGATCCGACGACTCCTTTGGTTGGTTTCTGACCGGCCCTTTGCCCCGCCTGCATCCGCTCGCGGGGCTTTTTTGTGGGGGCAACTGTCTTGATCAGTCAGTTCTGTGGGAGCGGGCTTGCCCCGCGATAGCGACTCTTCTGTCACACGCTTCACGGCGCAAGCCCCACCGATTTGACGCAAGCCTCTGGGTGACACAAGCTGATACCTTTGTTCGCCGCGTGTCCCGGATCCATCCATGTCGAAACAACGCCGATTCACCCTTGTCAGCCTGGCTCTGCTCGTTGTACTGGGCCTTGGGGGATATTTCTGGCGTGACGACACCCCAGCGCCCGCCCCTGCGCTCAAGCACAGCTACACCAAGGCGCTGGCCATGGCCCACAACGGCCAGCCGGGCGCGGCCAGGGTGCTGTATCAACAACTGGGGCGCACAGACCTGTCGCCCATCCGCCGTGCCAGCCTATATGCCGAACTGCCCAACTACCCCTCGCCGCTGGCCCTGAAGCTGGCCAGCCGCGATTTGCAGGATGACGAGCCGATGGTGCGCCGCGCTGCCATCGCCAGTATCCAGGCGATGCTCCCCGGCGCCCAGCGCAGCCTGGTGCTTGGCCCCATGCTCGACGATGAAGATCAAAGCGTACGCTTTGCCGTGGTCGATGCCCTGCTGGGCCTGGGCCCGGACGAAATCGGCCTGTACTTCGGCCCGCTGCAACATACCCTGGAGCGCTACCAGCACGAACTGGCAGAAAAGACCGACGATGCCACCGCGCAGCTTCACCTGGCCCGGCTCTACCTTCATGAAAACAGCTATCAGGAGGCTGCCCGAGCGCTGGAGCGCACCTTGCAGCTGGACCCCGAAAACCTCGAGGCCCTGGCCATGCAGGTAGAGATGCTGGAGCGCCAGGAGCAGACCGACGCCTCGCGCCAGGTGCTGGCCAAGGCATTGCAGCAACGGCCGGACTCCGCCTTCCTGCAACACGAACTGGGCCGCTGGCTGCTGCGCCACGGCCAGGATGAATACGCCTTGCTGGCATTCGCCCGCGCCCTGGAACTTGAACCCGACAACAACGACTACCGCTACACCCTGGCCACCAGCCTGCACCAGCTCGACCAGGTGGATGCCGCGCAACGGCAGCTGGAGACCATCCTTGTCCACGACCCGGCCAACCGTAAAGCCCGGGTTCTGCTGATCGAGTACTGGAAAGAGACCGGTCAGTTGCAGAATGTGCAGATCCTGCTGGCCCAGCTCGAGCAGCTGAACCCCGACGACCCCCTGGTACAGCAAGGCCTGTAGGCTCTCCACGACCATCGGGCATTTTGGTTGAACCCCCGCATCGCCCCCGTGGTCCAGTGATAATGCAGCGACAATAACCGCAACCGCGGTAGTTGCCTGTGCCCTGTCAAAGGAGACCCTTGTGGCCGATTCAATGCCCTACGGCGAACGTGCGCTGATCCTGGCACCAGCCCAGCTGAGCCGATTGGCCTTCGACTTGCTCGACAACGCTGGCATCGAGGCGCTGGCCGCGCAAACCATGGACGAACTGGGCACTGCGCTGGGGCAAGGTGCGGGGTTGGCCATCGTCGCCGACACCTCCCTGGGTGGCACCACCCAATCGCCGCTGCACCGGTACATTGGCCAGCAGCCGGACTGGTCCGATCTGCCCGTGGTCCTGCTGACCGGGCAGAAGGATGCCCCCCACGCGCCCGCCCAGGCCAGCCACAGCGCCCTTGGCAACCTGTTCCTGCTGCCCTGCCCGTTCGACCCCGGCTCGTTGCTGGCGTTGACCCAGTCCTCGTTGCGCGCCCGGCGCCGCCAGTACCAGGCCCGCAGTCACGGGCTGGCGATGAGCAGCCTGCAGCGCCGGGTGGAAGAGCAGTTGCGCCAGCTGCGCGAAGACGAGCAGTACCTGCGCCATGCCCAGAAGATGGAGGCCATCGGCCAGTTGGCCGGCGGCGTCGCCCATGACTTCAACAACCTGCTGACGGGTATCGGCGGCAGCCTGGAGCTGATCGGCAAGCGCCTGCAGCAGGGCCGCTTCGAGGCGCTGCCCAAGCTGCTTGATCTGAGCCAACAGGCGGTGCGCCGTGCCGCCAGCATGACCCATAACCTGCTGGCGTTTTCCAGCCGGCAGTCGCTGGATGCCCACCCGGTGCAATTGCCGGACCTGCTGCATCGAGAGCGGCTCACACCACTGCTGGACTCCCACATTGCCCTGACGGTCGAGTACGAGCCCAACCTATGGCCCGCCCAGGTCGACCCGCTGCAACTACGAGAAGCCCTCAACAACCTGCTGCAAAACGCCCGCGATGCCATGCCCAATGGTGGCGGGTTGACGATCAAGGCCAGCAATCAACGCCTCGATGGCACCCAGTTTGGCGGTCACGCCCTGATGGCAGGTGACTATGTATGCCTGAGCATCGCCGACAACGGCTGCGGCATGCCGCAAAGTACCCTGGACCGCGCCTTCGATCCGTTCTACACCACCAAGCCCATCGGCCAGGGCACAGGCCTGGGGCTGTCCATGGTGTATGGCTTCAGCAAGCAGTCCCGGGGGCATGTTGCCCTGCACAGCCAGATCGGCCATGGCACCCGGGTCGACCTGTATTTGCCGCGCCCCGACGAAGCACAGCGTGAGGCGGCCCCGAGCGCGCCCGTCGCCTCGGTGGACACCGACTTGAATGGCACCGTGCTGGTCGTCGAAGACGATGCAACGGTACGCGTTCTGGTACAGCAGGCCCTCGAGGAGCAGGGCTATCCCTGCGTTGCCGTCGACACCGCCAATGCAGCCCTGGCGCTATTGCGCTCCGATACCGCAGTGATGTTGCTGGTCAGCGATGTCGGCCTGCCCGGCATGAACGGACGGCAACTGGCCGAGATCGCCCGCAAGTTGCGCCCAGGCCTAAGGGTGCTGTTCATCACCGGCTATGCGGAGAATGCCCTCGCCAGGGGCGGCTACCTGGACCCTGGAATGCAAATGATCAGCAAGCCCTTCGAGTTTTCCCAGTTGACTGCCAAGGTCGCGCAGATGCTGGGCAAGGTGACGCCCCCATGAGCAAGGCGCTTCCCGCAGGCTCGCTGGCCGCGGCACCCGCCGTGGACCATGTGCGGATACTGACGGTGAACGTGCACAAGGGGTTCAGTGCGCTCAACCGCCACTATGTGCTGCCCGAACTGCGCGAGGCCGTACGCAGCGAAGACGCCGACCTGGTCTTCCTCCAGGAAGTGCTCGGCAGCCATCGCCAGCATGGACGCCGACACCGCAATTGGTCGGATGTACCTCAATACGAGTTTCTCGCCGACAGCCTCTGGCCCGTGTTCGCCTACGGACGCAACGCGGTCTACCCCGATGGCGAGCACGGCAACGCCCTGCTGTCCAAGTACCCGATCCTGCACCACACCAACCTGGACGTGAGCATCAAAGGCAGCGAGCAGCGTGGCTTGCTGCACTCGGTGTTGACCCTGCCGGGAGGGAAGGAGCTGCATGCCATCTGTGTGCACCTGGGCCTGGACGAACGCCAGCGCCAGCAGCAGGTGCGCCTGTTGTGCCAACTGCTCGACAGCCTGCCCGCCACGGCGCCGGTCATCGTCGCAGGCGACTTCAACGATTGGCGCCGGCGCATCGATCAAACCCTGGCCGACAGCGGCCTGCACGAAGTCTTCACCCAGGCCTACGGGCGTCCGGCACGCAGCTTTCCGGCACGCTGGCCGTTGCTGTGCCTGGATCGAATCTACCTGCGCAATGCCCGTGCCCATGCCCCCAAGGTGATGGCCCGCAAGCCCTGGACGCATCTGTCCGACCATTTGCCGCTGGCAGTGGAGGTGCGCTGGTGAACGAGCAGTGGCGAACCGACAACCAGGTCCAGTTGCTGATCAATGGCGAGGACTACTTTCCCAGCGCCTTCGCCGCCATAGAACAGGCGCGCGAGGAGATCCTGCTGGAAACCTTCATCATTTTCGAAGACAAGGTCGGCCGCCAGTTGCAACAGTTGCTGATCGACGCGGCGCGCCGTGGCGTACGGGTACAGATGCTTGTGGACGGCTATGGCACCGCCGACCTGAGCCACGAGTACCTCAAGGCCTTGTACGATGCCGGCGTGCAACTGCTGGCATTCGACCCGCGCCCCAAGCGTCTGGGGATGCGCACCAACCTGTTCCGCCGCCTGCACCGCAAGATCCTGGTGATCGATGGCGAAGTCGGCTTCGTCGGCGGCATCAACTACAGCGCCGATCACCTCGCCGACTACGGCCCCATGGCCAAGCAGGACTATGCCGTGCAAGTACGCGGGCCGATCGTGGCCGACCTGCGCCAGGCCACCCTGACGTTGCTCGCCGAGCCCGCCCAGTTGCGGCGTCGCAGCCAGCGCTGGTGGCAGCGCGCCCTGCCCCTGGCCGCCGACAGCGACCAGGCCAGCATGACCTTGAGCATCCGCGACAACCTGGACCACCCCAACGACATCGAGCGCCATTACCTCAGGGCCATCGACGGCGCTCGAGAGCGGATTATCATTGCCAATGCCTATTTCTTCCCCGGCTATCGCCTGCTGCGAAACCTTCGCAACGCAGCCCGCCGCGGGGTCAAGGTCACCCTGGTGCTGCAAGGCATGCCGGACATGCCGCTGGTGCGCCTGTGCTCGCGCCTGCTCTACAACTACCTGTTGCGCGATGGCGTGCGGATCTTCGAATACTGCGAGCGGCCGCTGCACGGCAAGGTCGCCCTGGTCGACCGCCACTGGTCGACCGTGGGTTCGAGCAACCTCGACCCGTTGAGCTTGTCGTTGAACCTTGAGGCCAACCTGATGATTCGCGACCAGGCCCTCAACAAGCGATTGCACGAGCACCTGCAGGAGCTGTGCATCCACCGCTGCAGACCGGTGAGCCTGCAGCGCGTGTTGCGCGGCTATTGGTGGCGCGCACCGCTGATCTTCCTGAGCTTTCACTTCATCCGCCACTTCCCGGCCATGGTCGGCTGGCTGCCTGCACACGTATTGCGCCTCAAGGCCTTGCCAGCCGATCAGCAACCCGAAGGCAAGACCACATGAGCGCGCACAGCAAGCATTGGCAGCGGGCTCGAAAGGCCCTGACGGTTGCGTTTTTCATTTTGGTGCCGGTCCTGCTGTTTTCGTTGCTCAGGAACCTGGACTGGCAGGAAGTACGCCATGCCCTGGTCGCCTACCGCTGGCAGACCCTGGCCTTGGCAATCCTGGTCAGCGCCAGCAGTTTTGCCCTGTTCAGCAGCTTCGACCTGATCGGGCGGCGCTACACCGGCCATTCGCTACCGGCGCGCCAGGTGCTGCCACTGGCCTTCGTCTGCTACGCCTTCAATCTCAACCTCAGCGCCTGGGTCGGGGCCATTGCCTTGCGCTATCGCCTGTACTCACGGCTTGGCCTGCCCGTGGCCACCATCACCCGGATTCTCAGCCTGGGGCTCGTGACCAACTGGCTCGGCTATTTCATCCTCGCCGGCGGTTTGTTCGTCTGCGGTTTGCCGCGCTTGCCAGCGGGGCTTGAGATCGGCAGCAATGGCCTGCGGCTGATCGGTGTGCTGTTGCTGATGGTGGCGGCGGCCTATCTGCTGGCCTGCCGCTTTGCCCGGCGGCGCACCTGGCAACTGCGCGGCCACGAAATTACCTTGCCCTCGTTGCAGATGGCAGCACTGCAGGCGCTGATGGGCGCCTGCAACTGGGCACTGATGGCCCTGGTGGTCTACACCCTGCTGCCGGACAAGGTCGGTTACCCGACAATCCTGGCGGTGTTGTTGATCAGTAGTATCGCGGGGGTGATAACGCATATTCCGGCGGGGCTGGGGGTACTGGAAACGGTGTTCCTGACCCTGCTGCAGGGCAGTTACAGCAAGGGCACTCTGCTGGCAGCGCTGATCGGCTACCGGGCGGTGTACTTTCTTTTGCCGCTGATGGTGGCAGGGCTTGTCTATCTGCTGCTCGAACGCCTTGCCAGCCAGCGTACCCGAGGGGCACGGTCAGGCAGCACAGGCTGATCCGCGCCCAGGGTCGTTCGCCCTAGCGGCCGATATCTTCGTTCCAGAGCTCGGGCCGGGCGGCGATGAAGTCGCTCATCATGTCGATGCACGCCGCATTGTGCTGGACCTCGAGGCTCACCCCCCGAGACTTGAGCAGGTCTTCCTCGCCCATGAAGGTCTGGTGCTCGCCCACGATCACCCGCTTGATTCCGTACAGCAAAATGGCACCGCTGCACATCGCACACGGCGACAAGGTGGTGTACAGGGTCGATTCGGCATATACCGTGGCAGGTTGGCGACCGGCATTCTCCAGTGCGTCCATTTCGCCATGCAGGATCGCGCTGCCCGACTGCACCCGACGGTTGTGCCCGCGGCCGATGATCCGCCCCTGGTGCACGATCACCGAACCGATCGGAATGCCGCCCTCAGCCAGTCCCAGGCGGGCTTCGTCGATTGCCGCCTGCATGAATTCATCCGTTTGCGTTGCCGGGTTGCTCATAGTGGTTCAACTCTCGCGTTCATACATTGGACGGGTGAAGGCTAGCATAGCGCCTGGGCAATGGCGTCCAGGCCAGTCACTACTATGCTGTAGAGGTTTTCCTCGGTGATCCGGGTGTACCGGGTCCGATCCAGTGAAGGGAGCCTGGTGATGAGCAAGAAAATGCTGGTGGTCCTGACCAATACGGCGAAATACCCGACGCTCAAGCGCCCCACCGGGCTGTGGCTGGGTGAAGCCGTCCATTTCGTCGACAAGGTCGAAAAGGCCGGCTACAAGGTGGACTACGTCAGCCCCGCAGGCGGCTATGTGCCCATCGACCCGCACAGCCTGAGCATGGCCCAGGACATTGACTGGGCCTGGTACAACGACAAGGCCTTCATGAACCGCCTAGGCACCACCTTGAGCCCCGGCCAGGTCAAGGCGCAGGACTACGTGGCCATCTACTATGCCGGCGGCCATGGCGTGATCTGGGACTTTCCGGACAACACCGGCCTGCAGGACCTGGCCCGCAAGATCTTCGAGGCCGGCGGCGTGGTGGCGTCGGTATGCCATGGCGCCGTCGGGCTGCTCAATATCAAGCTCAGCGACAACACCTTGCTGGTCAAGGATCGCGAGGTGACCGGGTTTTCCAATGTCGAGGAGCAACTGGCCGAGCTCGACAAAGTGGTGCCCTACCTGACCGAAACCGAACTGGGTGCTCGCGGCGGCCTGTACCGCAAGGCAGAGGATCCCTGGCAGGCCTTCGCCATTGCCGACCAGAAGGAAGGCCGCCTGATCACGGGCCAGAACCCGGCCTCCGGCGGTGCGGTGGCAAACCTGGTGGTCAACGCGCTGGCAGGGGCCAAGCACATCTAACGACAACGTTGTGCTTACAAAGACTACATGGACCGACAATGGTGCCTACAGGCGGCCCATTGTCCGCGACTTATGCTCAGTGCTTACACTCTGGCATTGAGGCGAAACGTCCATGGTCCCCCATTCCTACGCCGGCCGCAGCCTGGTCGAGTTCCTCATCACCCTATTGATCGGCCTCGCCCCTGTTGCCTGCGGCTTGCTGGTGCTTTCACTGCAAGTCGAGCGCAAACAGGAGGAAACCATCGAAGTGACCGCGCGCGAAGCGATCTACACCATCGATCACGTGATGAGTTCCTTGCACACCACGAGTAGCCAGGCACTGGTCCTGGCCCAAAAACCCTGCGATGCGGCGCTGCCGGAATTGCGCCAGATCGCAATCCGCCAGCCCAACGTCCGCTCGCTGATGCTGGTCAAGGAGAACCTGGCCTATTGCAGCACGTTGTTCGGGGATTTCCAGCGGATTATCGACCCGGGCAGCTTTCTCAACATGCGCCTGCGCGTAGACCCGAGCAGCGAGGCCACCCCCCATTCCGGCGTGCTGATCTATCGACTGCAGGAGTTCCCCTTCGGCGTGCTGGCGCTGGCCAACCTTCAAGTGCTGCAGCGCGAGCTGCTGGGGTTCCAGAACGAGGTGGTGCTGATCCTGCAATTCGGCCCGCAGTATGTCTGGGCCACCGGAAACGGCGCATTCGAACAGACGCCGGACCATGAAGAAGACACCTTGCAGGTGGTTTCCAAGCAGTACGGCTACACCGTGCATGCCGGCTACCCGGACAGCTATACCTGGGGCGCGATACAACAGGCGATAACGGCGACCCTGCCTTCGCTGCTGCTGGTCGGCATCTTGACCTCGGCCGTCGCCTACTGGGCCATGTTCAGGAGAAAGACAGCCCCTGCCCCCCGCCCCCACTGAGGGCAAGAAAAAAGGCCATTGAGGAAACCCTCAATGGCCTTTTCGTTTGCGGGTAACGATTACTCGGCGTTCAGCACACCGCGACGCACCTGGTCACGCTCGATCGACTCGAACAGCGCCTTGAAGTTGCCTTCGCCGAAGCCATCATCGCCCTTGCGCTGGATGAATTCGAAGAACACCGGCCCCATCAGGGTTTCGGAGAAGATCTGCAGCAACAAGCGTTTGTCGTCCGGCTGCGACGAGCCGTCGAGCAGAATGCCCCGGGCCTGCAGCTCGCCAACCGGCTCGCCGTGACCTGGCAGACGCCCTTCGAGCATTTCGTAGTAGGTTTCCGGCGGCGCAGTCATGAAGCGCATGCCCAGCTTTTTCAGCGCATCCCAGCTCTTGAGCAGGTCGTCGGAGAGGAACGCCACATGCTGGATGCCCTCGCCGTTGAACTGCATGAGGAACTCTTCGATCTGCCCGGCGCCCTTGGAGGACTCTTCATTGAGCGGGATACGGATCATGCCGTCCGGTGCGGTCATGGCCTTGGAGGTCAGGCCGGTGTACTCGCCCTTGATGTCGAAGTAGCGGATCTCACGGAAGTTGAACAGCTTCTCGTAGAACGCCGCCCAGTAGGCCATGCGCCCGCGGTATACGTTGTGGGTCAGGTGGTCGATGATCTTCAGGCCAGCGCCCACCGGATGACGGTCGACGCCTTCGATGAAATTGAAGTCGATATCGTAGATCGAGCTGCCTTCTTCGAAGCGGTCGATCAGGTACAGCGGCGCACCGCCGATGCCCTTGATCGCCGGCAAGCGCAGCTCCATCGGGCCGGTTTCGATTTCGACCGGCTGGGCACCGAGTTCCAGTGCGCGAGCGTAGGCCTGGTGGGCATTGCGAACGCGAAACGCCATACCGCATACCGACGGGCCATGCTCGGCGGCAAAGTAGGAGGCGATGCTTTTCGGTTCGTTGTTCAGGATCAGGTTGATACCGCCCTGACGGTACAGGTGTACGTCCTTGGAGCGGTGGGTCGCGACCTTGGTAAAGCCCATGATCTGGAAGATCGGCTCCAGGGCGCCAGGGGTCGGCGATGCGAACTCGATGAATTCAAAGCCCATCAGGCCCATCGGGTTTTCAAAGATGTCAGCCATTACTCGTTACCTCATCATCAAAGCGCTAAAAACAGTGATTACTTGCTATCGATGTCGAGCGAAGATGGCGGCGCGCAGGAGATGCCCCTCACACTGCGTGCGAGGTAGTCACCATAGATAAGCTTGAACCCAAGACACTTCATAGGGACCCATTCTCGGCGGGTTGATTCCTCAAGGCGCGAGGAACCTTATTATTGTATGCGTAAGGTGATTCTACAGTGCGTAATCTGATTTGTCGCACTTTAAGTTCAGGCGCGAGGCCGACGAACGGCTATCCTCTGCACTGGTCCGTTCTATCAGGTTAGTCGCCATGCCCCTTTCGGTACACCATCGCCCTCGCCGCCTCTGGCGCCTTGCACTGCCTTGGGTGGTGGGCGCACTGCCCCTGCTGTGTGGCGTGCTGATCATGCAATGGCAGGCAGGCCGGGAACTGCAGGCCCGAAGCGAAGAGAACGCGCGCCATGCAATGAACCAGGTCGAGCGCATTCTCGATGACATCTCTGGCGCGGCCACAGAGCTGCTGCCACTGGCCGGCCAGCCATGCCTGGCAGAAAAGCTCGCCCTGCGTGACCAGGTGACCCGACGCGCCTTTGTCCGCTCCACCAACCTTGAGTACAAGGGCGAGCTGTATTGCAGTTCGCTGTTCGGCCCCTTCACCGAGCAGGTCAACCCTGCCGATTACACCCAGGGCAAGCTCTGGTTGATGAGCGGCAACTCGGTCACCCCTGGGCATCCGCTGCTGGTCTACCGGGTCCAGGAGGGCGAGCGTGGCGCCATCAGCACGGTCGACGGCGAACACTTGCTCAATGTCCTGCGCCTGCTCGACCCCGACAGCCGCCTGGTGCTGCAGGTGGGCAGGTACTGGATGGACCGCAATGGCCAGGTGCAGGACAGTCTGGTACCCAAGGCCGACGTCGCCCCGGTCGAACTGTCATCGTCGCGCTACCCGTTCTCGATCCACAGTGGCTATGGCCCGGACAAAGTCGGCCGGGTGATGCGCAGCGAGTTCCCTGCCCTGCTCGCCTTGCTGGTGGTGCTCGGCGCCATTGCCGGGGTGACCTGCTATTGGCAACTGCGCCGCGCCGGCTCGTCGCGGGCAGAACTGCAGCGAGCCATGGAAGCCAATGAATTCGTGCCCTACTTCCAACCCGTGGTGCGCCGGGGAGACTACCGCTGGGCCGGCGTCGAGGTGTTGATGCGCTGGCAGCACCCACGCGAAGGCCTGGTGCGCCCCGACCTGTTCATCCCCTTCGCCGAACACAGTGGCCAGATCGTGCCCATGACCCGCCAGCTGATGCAGCGCACTGCCCAGGTACTGGCACCTCATGCCGAGCTCCTGGGTGAAGGCTTTCATATCGGTATCAACATCACTGCCGATCATTGCCAGGACCTGGCGCTGTTCGATGATTGCCAGCAGTTCCTTGCCGCCTTTCCCCAAGGTCAGGTGCGCCTCACCCTGGAGCTGACCGAACGCAAGCTGATCATCCCGACCGACATCACCCAGGAGCTGTTCGCCAAGCTCCATGAACTGGGGGTGATGATTGCCCTGGACGATTTCGGTACCGGCCAGTCAAGCCTGGCCTACCTGCGTCAGTTCCAGGTCGACTACCTCAAGATCGACCAGAGCTTCGTCGCCATGATCGGCGTGGACGCGCTGTCACTGCATATCCTCGACAGCATCATCGAGCTGTCGAGCAAGCTGGGCCTGGGGATTGTCGCAGAAGGGGTGGAGAACGAAGCACAGCGTGACTACCTGGCCCGCCACAACGTCGACTTCCAGCAAGGCTACCTGTTCGCCCGACCGATGTCGGTCACCGACTTGATCCCGGCACTCGAAGCGCACGTGCGACTGCACAACGTTGCCCCATGAGGCCGGGAGCTGAGACCATGGGCGGGCTGACCGCCCCTTTCTTTTCCTGCTACAGAGGCCCTCGTGTCCAAAGGCATTGTTTCATCGGTTGCGGCCTCGTGCCTGTTTGCCGTGATGTACTTCTATACCTCGCTGATGACGCCCCTGGACGGCGAGGAAGTGTTTGGCTGGCGTACCCTGCTGACCCTGCCCTGCCTGACCGTGTTCTTGCTGGTGAGCAAGGACTGGAAACTGGTGACGGACCTGCTGGCACGCATCCGCCACAACCCGCTGTTGCTGCTGGGTATGCTGGGCACCTCGTCGATGCTGGGAGTGCAGCTGTGGCTGTTTCTCTGGGCGCCGCTGCACGGTCGCAGCCTTGAAGTGTCGCTGGGGTATTTCCTGCTGCCGCTGACCATGGTGCTGACCGGCCGCCTGGTCTATGGCGAGCGCCTTTCCCACCTGCAGAAAATCGCCGTGGCCTGCGCCGCGACCGGGGTGGGCCACGAGCTGTACCAGCACGGCAGCTTCGCCTGGGAGATCCTCGTGGTCGCCATCGGCTATCCGCTGTATTTCATCCTTCGACGCAAATGCCGTACGGACCATCTGGGAGGGTTGTGGGCCGACATGTGCCTGCTGCTGCCGGCGGCGCTGTACTTCGTCATCCAGGGCCCGATGAGTGCCCAGGACCTGGCCGACCATCCGGCCCTGTATGGCCTGATTCCACTGCTGGGGGTGATCAGCGCCCTGGCGCTGATCTGCTACGTGCTCGCCAGCCGGTTGCTGGCTTTCAGCCTGTTCGGCCTGCTCAGCTATGTGGAACCGGTGCTGCTGGTGGGGGTAGCCCTGCTACTGGGCGAGACCATCGGTCCCGACCAGTGGCTGACCTACCTGCCGATCTGGCTGGCGGTACTGGTGCTGATCCTCGAAGGCGTCAAGCACCTGCTGCGCCAGCAACGACGTTCGGCCTGAGGCGCACCTCGCGCACCCGTCGATCCTCCACGGCGACCACCTCCAGCTGCCAGTCATTGCACTGCAGGTTGTCGCCCACCACCGGCAGGCGATCCAGCAAGCTCATCACCAGCCCTGCAACGGTCTGGTAATCCTCGGTGGGCTTGGCCACAAAGCCGATGCGCGCCTGGACCTGGCTGAGGTTCAGGGCGCCGCTCACCACATAGCCCTCGCCATCTTCGACAATGCCCGGCCCCTCGACTTCGCTGGCATCAGGCAACTCGCCGGCAATGGATTCAAGGATGTCGGTCATGGTCAGGATGCCGGTGAAATCACCGAATTCGTTGACCACGAACGCGATGTGAGTCGACTGGCTGCGCATCTGCTCCAGGGCATTGAGGATGCTGAAGCTCTCCAGCAGGTTCAACGGCGTGCGCACCAGGGTCTCGAGGTCGGGCTCGCTACCCGCCAGCAATTCCTTGAGCAGCTCCTTTTTATGCACGAAGCCCAGCGGTTCCTCGATGCGACCACCGCGAATCACCGGCAGACGCGAATAGGACGAATGCATCAGCGTTTTGCGGATGACCTCGGGCGGCTGCGCAAGGTCGACCACATCGACCTTGGCACGCACCGTCATCAGCGTCTTGATCGGCCGCTCGGCAAGGTTGAGCACGCCACTGATCATCACCCGCTCGCGGCGGTCGAACAGCACTTGCTCCTCGGCGCCCTCGACCAGATCGGCAATTTCTTCACCCACCTCATCGGCCTCGACACGGCGGCCACCGAGCAAGCGCATGACCGCATGGGCGGTGCGCTCACGCATCGGCCGGTGCTGCTGCATGCTGCGCTTGCGCCGGGCCCGGGCCAGCTGGTTGAAGCTTTCGAGCAGAATCGAGAAGCCAATGGCCGCATACAGATAGCCCTTGGGAATATGAAAGCCCAGGCCTTCGGCGGTCAGGCTGAAACCGATCATCAACAGGAAGCCCAGGCACAGCATGATCACCGTCGGGTGATTGTTGACGAAGCGGGTCAGCGGCTTGCTGGCAACGATCATGATGCCGATCGAGAAGATCACCGCGATCATCATGATCGACAGGTGCTCGACCATGCCGACGGCGGTAATGACCGCGTCCAGCGAGAACACCGCATCCAGCACCACGATCTGCGCAACGATGGGCCAGAACGCCGAATGGCGCGCGCTGCCGCCTGCCTGGGCCACATGCCCTTCAAGGCGCTCGTGCAACTCCATGGTGGCCTTGAACAGCAGGAACACACCACCGAACAGCATGATCAGGTCACGCCCGGAGAAACTCTTGTCGAACACCTCGAACAGCGGCGCGGTCAGCGTCACCATCCAGGAAATACTGGCCAGCAGGCCAAGGCGCATGATCAACGCCAGCGACAGGCCGATCACCCGCGCACGGTCGCGCTGATGGGGCGGCAGTTTGTCGGCGAGGATGGCGATGAACACCAGGTTGTCGATACCCAGTACCAGTTCGAGCACGATCAGCGTGGCAAGGCCCAGCCATGCCGTGGGGTCGGCTAGCCATTCCATGCGCAGGTACTCATCTGGGGAAACAGGGGGGAAGCGTCACAAGGACGGGAGAGAGGCCGGGACGGCCAGGTACTGGGGGGCTCCGAGAACGAAGTCATATCAACCTGAAATCAATTGGGGGGAGAATCCTATAATTTCAGCACGCTTTTCTCACAGCGTGAAAATGTTTCAAATTCTGTAGGGTATTTCCTGCCTCACCCTCCGATCAGGGTGATTTTCTTCAATACCTGCCGTTTTCGGCACATCAGAATCGGGCTACCCCATGACAAGGACACCCCAATGAGCCTGATGCTTTCCATGGCCGCCTTCGCGCTGGCCGCCTCCATCTCACCCGGCCCGGTCAACATTGTTGCCCTGGGCAGCGGCGCCCGGCACGGCCTGCGCGCCAGCCTCAGGCACGTCACCGGTGCCACCCTGGGCTTCAGCCTGCTGTTGCTGCTGATCGGCCTTGGCCTGCACCAACTGCTACGTTATTGGCCCGCCCTGACTCAGGTGCTCCACGCCGGTGGCGTGGCGTTCTTGCTGTACATGGCCTGGAAACTTGCCAGCGACGGGGGTGAATTGGGCAGTGGCGCGCACACCGAAGCGCCGTCGATGCTGGCCGGCGCCACCCTGCAATGGCTGAACCCCAAGGCCTGGCTGGCCTGCGTGGCCGGTGTCGGCGCATATGTCGGTGAAGGCGAAACCGGTTTGCTGTGGCAATTCACGGCGATCTACTTCGTCATCTGCTACCTGTCCATCGCCAGCTGGGCCTGGGCAGGCAGCGTGATCAGCCAGTACCTGGGCAACCCGCGCCGGGTCCGCGTGTTCAACCGCATCCTCGCCGGGCTGCTGGTGGCCAGCGCGCTGTACTTGTTGGTGGGCTAGTGGGCTGAGCGGTAATGACCGGGCGTTGCCGCCAGCAGGCGTTTGAACGCCCGTTGCAGGTGCGCCTGATCGGCAAACCCGGCCTCGAGCGCCACCTCGGCAATCAGCCGCCCGCGCCGCAACTGCGCACGGGCATACTGCACGCGCTGGTCCAGCAGGTAGGCGTGGGGTGTCAGGCCAAACTGCTGCTTGAAGGCCCGGATCAAGTAGGAAGTGGACAAGCCTGCGGCCGCGCCGATGTCTTCGAGACGTAAAGGTTGGGTGCAGTGTTCACGGATAAACGCGGCGGCAGCCAACAAGCGCGGATTACCCTGCCCCCGCCCTGCAGGACTGCTCCCGAAGCGCTGGATCAGCTCGCCGAAGAAAATACGCAGCGCAGCGTCCTTGCCAGGGGTGCTGCCTTGATCGTCCAGCAGTACCTCGAACAGTTGGCACAAGGCCCTGTACACGATGGGCGAATCGCTGCGGATCGCCTCAAAGGGCTGGAAACCCAAGGCCTGCAACCAGGACAGGTCGACATACAGCATCAGGTACGACCAAGGTTCGCCGTGGATGGGGTTGCAGGTGTGCACCACACCCGGGTTCATCATCACCACCGTGCCCGACGACACTTGCCGATGGCTTTGGCCGCTCACATAAGTGCTGCGCCCGGCAGTGATTGCGCCAATGGAAAAACTTTGGTGGGAGTGTGGCGAATAACAGACCTTGCGCCCGTCATCGACCCTGCGCGCCTCGACAAAAGGCAGTGCCGGGTCGCGCCAGAACCGCGAGGCGCTGCTCATTACTGTCCTTCGGCGTCGTGCACCACCACCAGCAACTGCGCCTGCACTTCGCCAAGCGAGCGCAGGCGGTGGGGGGTCTGGGCATTGAAGTACAGGGCATCACCGCGTTCGAGGATGACCCGCTCGTTCATGAAGTCCACCTCCACCTGGCCTTCATGAACGAACAGGAACTCCTCGCCAAGGTGTTCCTTGAAGGTCGAATCACTGAAGTCCCGCGGTGGGCTGATGATGAAGGGCAACAGGCTGCGGCTGCCGATATGGCTGGCCAGCACCGCATAACCCGGGCCCTGGGCGCTGCCCGACAGCGCCTGGCGCTCGCCGCTGCGCACCAGGCTGTAGCGCGACTGGCCCGGCGCATCCTCGGCGAACAGCTCTTCGACATTGACGCTGAGCGCGCGCGCCAGCTTCAGCGCGGCAGCAATAGAGGGGGTATTAAGGCCACGCTCGACCTTGGACAGGTAGCTCTTGGTCATGCCGGACTTCTCGGCCAGCACTTCCAGCGTAATCCCAAGTTTTTTTCTTAATAATTTCAATCGGATAGACATGCGACGCGATTTTCCAAGTTCCACGGGCAAGTTTTTTCTTGCTAATGACACATTGTGTCATTTAGCCTTGTTTGTGTCACCACGCTGAGTCGCCCGCCACCTTCCAAGTAATCGGGCAACCCAGCGCTGACATTTTTCCCACCACCGAGGATATCCCCATGGCCAAGACAATGGCATTGCCAAAGGACCAGCTGATCAAGCAGGCCCTTACACAAATGCAAGGCTCGCTTGCCGATAATACGTGGACTGTGCGCGAAAAGCTGGCCCTGACCTGCCGAATTCTCTTCGACAACGGCCACGATTCGGGCCTTGCCGGACAAATCAGCGCGCGGGGCCCGCAGCCCGGCACCTTCTATACCCAGCAACTGGGCCTGGGTTTCGATGAAATCACCGCCAGCAACCTGCTGCTGGTCAACGAAGACCTGGAAGTGCTTGAGGGCAGCGGCATGCCCAACCCGGCCAATCGCTTCCACAGCTGGGTGTACCGCGCACGCCCGGACGTGAACTGCATCATTCACACCCATCCCACGCACGTCGCCGCCCTGTCGATGCTCGAAGTGCCGCTGCAGGTCTCGCACATGGACCTGTGCCCGCTCTATGAAGATTGCGCGTTTCTCGAAGCCTGGCCGGGCGTGCCGGTGGGCAACGAAGAAGGCGAAATCATCAGCGCCGCCCTGGGCGACAAGCGCGCCATCCTGCTCTCGCATCACGGCCAGCTCTCCACGGGCGCCAGCATCGAGGAAGCCTGTGTCATCGCTCAGTTGATCGAGCGCGCCGCCAAGCTGCAACTGCTGGCCATGGCCGCAGGCGAGGTCAAGCCGATCGAGCCGGCACTGGGTCGCGAAGCCCATGACTGGATCTCCCGCCCAAAACGCCACAGCGCCGCCTTCAATTACTATGCGCGCCAGTGCCTGCGGGTGCATGCCGACTGCCTGAACTGATTGTTGCCTTTTCGCCCTATTTGCCTTACTTGCGGAGTTCATCATGTCCACGACTTTTCACGGCATCATCGGCTACACCATCACCCCGTTCAGCCAGGACGGCGAACAGCTCGACCTGCCCGCCCTGGGCAAATCCATCGAACGCCTGATTGCCGGGGGCGTGCACGCCATCGCCCCGCTGGGCAGCACCGGTGAAGGGGCTTACCTCAGCGACCTTGAATGGCAGCAGGTTGCCGAGTTCAGCCTGGCGCACATTGCCAAGCGCGTCCCCACTATCGTCAGTGTCTCGGACCTGACCACCGCAGGCGCCATTCGTCGCGCGCGCTTCGCCCAGGCCCATGGCGCCGATGCAGTCATGGTGTTGCCGGCCGCCTACTGGAAGCTCAGTGAAGCCGAGATCATCCAGCACTACCGCGCCATCGGTGCGAGCATCGATGTGCCGATCATGCTCTACAACAACCCGGCCACCAGCGGCACCGACATGTCAGTGGAACTGATCCTCAAGATCGTGCGCGAGGTCGACAACGTGACCATGGTCAAGGAGAGCACCGGCGACATTCAGCGCATGCACAAGCTGCAGTTGTTGGGCGAAGGCCAGGTGCCGTTCTACAACGGCTGCAACCCCCTGGCCCTGGAAGCCTTCGTGGCCGGTGCCAGCGGCTGGTGCACGGCCGCCGCGAACCTGATCCCCGACCTCAACCAGCAGCTGTACCAGGCTGTGCTTCGGGACGACCTGAAAACCGCCAAGGACGTGTTCTACCGCCAGTTGCCACTGCTGGACTTCATCCTCAAGGGTGGATTGCCCGCCACCATCAAGGCGGGCCTGGCGATGACCGGGCTTGCGGTGGGTGAGCCACGCCGGCCGGTGTTCGCGCTGGATCAGGCCGGCCAAGGCCACCTCAAGACACTGCTGCAAACGCTGCGCTGAGTTGCGCTAGCGGCGCGAGGCGGCCATGCGCAGGCGATAACCGCCAGGGCTTTCACCGGTCCACTTCTTGAAGGCCCGGTGAAACGCACTGGGCTCCTGAAAGCCCGTGCGCTCGGCGATTTCGGCGATGCTCAGGTCGGTCTCGCGCAGGCATTCGAAGGCCATGGCCCGACGCACCTCATCCTTGATCTGCTGGAACGAGCGCCCCTCGCGTTCCAGCATCCTGCGAAAGCTGCTGGCACTCAGGCCCTGGCGCTTGGCCATGGCCACCAGCGTCGGCCACTGCCCGTGCTCGCGCTCACGCAGGTATCGGTACACCTGGGCCACCTGGCCATTCTGGTTGCGATAGCGGATCACCAGCCACTGGGGAGCGCTGCGCAGGAAGGTCTTGAGCCCGGCCAGGTCCTGGACCACCGGCAGGCGCAAGTAATCGGCGGCAAACTCGATCTCCGTGGCCCCGGCCCCCAGCTGCAGGTTCGGCCCCCACAGCAACGGGTCGTCATCCTGCTTCGGGCGCTGGTCGGTCAGCGCGGTCCGGTCTATCACCAGGCGTTGCCCGCCCAACCAGCACAGCAGGCTGATAACCAGCGCCAGGAAGGTTTCTTCGGCATACACTCGAGTGACCGGGTCGTCGATCTGCGAGCGCAGGCTGATCAGTGCGCGCCCACCCTTGATGGTCAGGCTCGAGCGCATATCCCGCAGGAACAGCCCGAAGTTGCCCAGGCACTGACGCAAGGCCTTGCCCAGGTTCGGCTCCTGGATCAGCCCCCGGCAGATCAGGGCAAAGCTGCCCACCGGCATGCCGTGGCTGTCGAGGTTGAAGAACTCGTCGTTCAGATCCTGGATCAGCAGCAGCCATAGCCGCGCAAAGGCCGAGGCATGCACCCGCGAGGCGGGTGAGTCGAGCAACCCGGGATCAATGCCGGCCTCACGCAGCAGCGCCTCGGCTCGCTGCGGTTGATCGCGCAGGGAGTGGAGCATGGAATGGACGAAATAGACCGCGACTGTATCGTTTTCCCGCATGGGGGTTTCCGCAAGGGTATGGCAAAAAATACCAGTTCCACTGAGCAGTTAAGGCATAGGCCCGGCTGCAGCCTTTGCCTAGACTCGATCACTACCTGAACCTGGCCCGGTGTGCATTCTGGCAGAGCCTGCCATTGCCCCGCCACGCTTTCGCCTATGGAGTCGATCATGAATACCCCAGAAATCTACGTCGTCAGCGCCGTGCGCTCGGCAATCGGCAGTTTCGGCGGCGCCCTCAAGGACCTGCCGCTGGCGGACCTTGCCAGCACCGTGACCCGCGCCGCCATCGAACGCGCCGGTGTGGCTCCCGAGCAGATCGGCCATGTGGTCATGGGTACCGTGATCCCTACCGAAGCACGCGATGCCTACCTCGCCCGCGTGGCGGCAATGAATGCCGGCATCCCAAAGGAAACCCCGGCGTTCAACGTCAACCGCCTGTGTGGTTCGGGCCTGCAGGCCATCGTCTCGGCGGCGCAGAGCCTGCTGCTGGGCGAAGCCGAAGCCGTAGTGGCCGCCGGCGCCGAATCCATGAGCCGTGGCCCGTACCTGCTGCCCCAGGCACGTTGGGGTGCTCGCATGGGCGACCTCAAGGGCATCGACTACATGCTCGGCGTGCTGCATGACCCCTTCGCCAGCTTCCACATGGGTATCACCGCCGAGAACGTCGCCGAGCGCAACGGTATCACCCGCCAGATGCAGGATGACCTGGCCCTGGTCAGCCAGCAGCGCGCTGCCCGCGCCATCGCCGAAGGCCGCTTCGCCAGCCAGATCGTGCCAATTGATATCCCCGGCCGCAAAGGCACCGTACGCTTCGAAGTCGACGAGCATGTGCGTGGCGAAGTGACCGCCGAGCAACTGGCCGGCATGAAGCCTGCTTTCAAGAAGGACGGTACCGTCACCGCCGGCAACGCCAGCGGCCTGAACGACGGCGCTGGTGCCCTGGTGCTGGCCACCGGTGATTTCGTCAAGCGTCACGGCCTGCGTCCGCTGGCTCGCCTGGTGGCTTACGCGCATGCCGGCGTCGAACCGGAACTGATGGGCCTGGGCCCGGTACCTGCCACCCGCAAGGTGCTGGAGAAGGCCGGTATCAGCGTCGCCGACCTGGACGTGATCGAATCCAACGAAGCCTTCGCCGCACAGGCCTGCGCCGTTTCCGGCGAACTGGGCTTCGACCCCGAGAAAGTCAACCCCAACGGTTCGGGCATTTCCCTGGGGCACCCGGTGGGTGCTACCGGCGCGATCATCGCCACCAAGGCCATCCATGAGCTGCAACGCATCGAAGGCCGCTACGCACTGGCGACCATGTGCATCGGTGGCGGCCAGGGCATCGCCGTCGTCTTCGAACGCGTCTGAACCAAGGAATCATCACAGTGAGCATTGAAAACATTGCCGTGATTGGTGCCGGCACCATGGGCAACGGGATTGCCCAGGTGTGTGCGGTGGCGGGTTACCAGGTAACCCTGATCGATGTGTCCGACGCTGCGCTGGAGCGCGGCGTGGCCACCTTGCGCAAGAACCTGGAGCGCCAGGTAAGCAAGCAGACGTTGGCTGCCGAAGCGGCCGAGGCTGCCGTCGCACGCATTCGCACCAGCACCGACTACGCCCAGCTTGCCTCTGCGCAACTGGTGATCGAAGCCGCCACCGAGAACCTCGACCTCAAGCTGCGCATCCTCAAGCAGATCGCCGAGAGCGTCAGCAGCGAGTGCGTGATTGCCACCAACACCTCGTCGCTGTCGATCACCCAGCTGGGCGCGGCCATCGGCAACCCCGAGCGGTTCATCGGCGTGCACTTCTTCAACCCGGTGCCGATGATGGCCCTGGTGGAGATCATTCGCGGCCTGCAAACCAGTGACGCCACCTACGCCAAGGCCCTGGCCCTGACCGAACAGGTCGGCAAGACGCCGATCACCGCCGGCAACCGCCCGGGCTTCGTGGTCAACCGCATCCTGGTGCCGATGATCAACGAAGCGATCTTTGTGCTGCAGGAAGGCCTGGCCAGCGCCGAGGACATCGACACCGGCATGCGCCTGGGCTGCAACCAGCCGATCGGCCCGCTCGCCCTGGGCGACCTGATCGGCCTGGACACCCTGCTGGCCATCATGGAGGCCTTCCACGAAGGCTACAACGACAGTAAGTACCGCCCTGCCCCCCTGCTCAAGGAAATGGTCGCCGCCGGCTACCTGGGTCGCAAGAGCGGTCGCGGCTTCTACACCTACTGAGGGCCTGACCATGGACGCCGCTTTGCGCTGTGCGAACTTCGAAGAGCGGCGTGACAAGGCCTTGGCGCTCTTCGCCGAGAAAGGGTTTGGCCAGGTCAGCATGCGTGAGCTGGCCAGCCACCTGGGCTTGACTGCGGGGTCGTTGTACCACCACTTCCCCAGCAAGCAGGACCTGTTGTACGACCTGATCGAGGAGTTGTACGAAGAGCTGCTTGCCACCCTCAACCAGGGGCGCCGGGCGCACCAGCAGACCCTCGCCGAGGTGATTGCCGCACACTGGGCGCTGCATGCCGAGCGCCCCTTGCAGTTTCGCCTGGCCGAACGGGATCAATGCTGCCTGAGCCCGGACCAGCAGGCGCGCATCGGCCAATTGCGCCAGCAATACGAGACCGCCCTGCTACGGCTGCTGGTGCCCAAGGCCACCTTGCGTGGCAAGGCACTGGAAGCCACGGCGCATGTCATCGCCAACCTGCTCAACAGCCTGCCCGGCTGGCTGCAGACCTCGCAGCTGCCGCAAGCCCAGGGCCTGGCCTTGATGGAAAGCATGCTGATGGGCGGGATCGAGCGGACCTTGCGCGGTGAAAGCCTCAACTCGATGGCCTGACCCGCTACCGCGCTATCGGCTGCGGGTCATGCACCTGGTCTGGCCAGGCGCTAGCGCAATAGCGCCTGGATCTGGTCGCGCAGCGTATCGAGGTCGAACGGCTTGGCCAGGATCGGCGCCTTGAAGGCTATCGGGCTTCCCGACTCGCGGATCTCTGCCGGGTACCCGCTGATGAAAATCACCTTGAGGTCCGGTCGCAATTTCAGGGCAGGTTCGGCGATCTGCACGCCGGAGACCCCTCCCGGTAGGCGAAAATCGGTGACGATCAGGTCCAGGTGCGGTTTGCTGGCGAGGATTTCGAACGCCTGTTCTCCGTCTTCAGCCACCAGTACGTGGTACCCCTCACCGGCCAGGTAGTCCCGCAGGACCATGCGAATGGTGTCGTCGTCTTCGACCACCAACACCACATCTTGCGCATCTTCACTCATGCCAACGCCTTGTTTTTCAAAAAGTTCTAACTACGACCCCAACCTTACGCCGAGGTTGCCTGCTGCTGGTTCGCTTCGTGTTGCAGTTGGGGCATCGGCAGGCGGACGGTAAAGGTCGCGCCTTGCCCCTCGATACTGTGTACACCAATGCTGCCGCCATGAGCCAGCACGATCTGCTCGGAGATATACAAGCCCAGGCCCAGCCCCGCGCTGCTCTGGCTGGACGCCACGCGCTCGAACTGCTGGAAGATGCGTTGCTGGTTCTGCTCGCTGATACCGATGCCCTGGTCCCGAACCTCGATGCAGGCCATGCCCTGCTGCTCGAAGGTACGCACCTGCACCGGGCTCTTCGCCCCGTAGCGCAAGGCATTGGTCAACAGGTTCGCCACCACCTGCTCGATGCGAAACTCGTCCCACACACCGCGCAGCGACGCCTCGGCACTGAATTCGATGTGTGACTGGGCAGCGATGGCCTGTGCGGCGAAATTCTCGATCAGGCCGCCGACCAGTTGCGACAGGTCGAAAGGGCTCGGCCGGATCGACAACTTGCCGGTGCGAATACGCGAGACGTCGAGCATGTCCTCGATCAGGCGGATCAGGCTGTTGATCTGGCGCTCGTCACGCTCGACCATGGCGCGCATCTTGTCCAGGGTGAACGCATCGGCGTTGTCACGCGCCAGGTGCATCTTGCGCAGCTGGGTTTCCAGGATCAGGCCGTTGAGCGGCGTGCGCACCTCATGGGAGACAATCGACATGAAGTCGTCGCGCATGCGCACCGCGTGCTCCAGCTCGCCGCGGGTGATCTGCAACTGGGCCAGCAGTTGCGCCTGCTCTTCGCGACTGCGCTCTATGGCTTCCAGTTGTTGCTTGAGCGCCTTGCGCTGGCGGAACAGGTCGATGAACACCGCCACCTTGCTCTTGACGGCATGAGGGTCCAGCGGCTTGTGCAGAAAGTCCACCGCCCCGCTTTCGTAGCCCTTGAAGGCGTAGTTCATCTCGCGTCCGGCGGCGCTGACGAACACGATGGGAATGTTCTTGGTCTTCTCCATGCCGCGCATCAACTCGGCCAGCTCGAAACCGTTCATGCCCGGCATCTGCACATCGAGAATGGCCAGGGCGAACTCATGCTCGAGCAGTAGCGACAGCGCCTGGTCGGCCGATTGCGCCTGATGCACCTCGCAGTCGCTGCCCTTGACCAGTGCATCCAGCGCCAGCAGGTTTTCCGGCAGGTCGTCGACGATCAGCAGCTTGGCTTGTATATGACTCAGCATTCAGTGGGCTCCAGCTTGGCGAGCAATTGCCCGATGCCATTCAAAGGCAGTATATGGTCAGGATGGTGCAAGGCCAGTGCCGCTTGCGGCATGGTGGCAACCTGAGCCTCCCGAGGGTCCTGGACAACAGTGCAGCCGCCCAGGCGCTTGATGCGCGCCAGCCCTGCGGCCCCGTCCTCGTTGGCGCCGGTCAGCAGCACACCCAGCAGCGCAGGGCCATAGGCGTCGGCGGCGGACTCGAACAACACGTCGATCGAAGGCCGGGAGTAGTACACCCGCTCCTCCTGGCTCAAGGAAAAACTGCGATCCTGCTCCACCGACAGGTGGTAGCCGGGACCGGCGAAATAGATCATGCCCGGAGCCAGCGCCTGCTTGTCCCGGGCCTCGCACACCGGACGCCTGAGCCTGCGGCCGAACACCTCGGCCAGCTGGCTGTGACGGTCGTCGGGCAGATGCAGCACGCACACCAGGGGAATCCTGAAGTCCGGCGGCAGGTAGTGGAACACATGCAGCAAGGCGCTGACGCCGCCGGCCGAGGCGCCCAGGGTAATCGCCTGGATACCGTTCATGATTTGCGGTAGATCCGTTCAGGCCTGACCAACGCCTCGAAGCGGTCGGCGTAGGCGGAAAAGTCCAGCGACTCCTTGCTCCCCAGCACCAGGAAGCCCCGGTGGCACAGCGACTCGTGGAACAGGCCGAAAGCGCGATCCTGCAAGGACTTGTTGAAGTAGATGAGGACGTTGCGACAGGAGATCAGCTGGGTTTCGGAGAACACGCTGTCGGTGGCCAGGCTGTGGTCGGCGAAGGTCACGTTGTCGCGCAGGCTGCTGTCGACAATGGCATTGCCGTAGGCCGAGGTGTAGTACTCGCTGAAGTCGCGGCGCCCGCCGGCCTTGCGGTAGTTCTCGGCATAGGCGTGCATGTTCTGCATCGAATAGATGCCCTGCTTGGCTTTTTCCAGGGAGTTGGGGTTGATATCGGTGGCATAGATGATGGTGCGCTCCAGCAGGCCTTCTTCGCGCAACAGGATCGCCATCGAATAGACCTCCTCGCCCGTGCTGCAGCCGGCGATCCAGATCTTCAACGACGGCCAGGTGCGCAACAGCGGCACCACTTCCCGGCGCAGGGCGAGGAAGTGCTCGGGGTCGCGGAACATCTCGCTGACTGGAATGGTCAGGAACTGCAGCAATTGCATGAACATGCCTGGATCGTGCAGCACCCGTTCCTGCAGGGCCGAGACCGTCTTGCAGTCGAACTGGCGCAGGGCATGCTGGATCCGGCGCTTGATCGAGGCACCGGAGTAATCGCGAAAGTCATAGCTGTACTTGAGGTAGATCGCCTCGATCAACAGCCGTATTTCAATGTCGGTGTTACGTTCGATAGTCAAATTCGCTCCAATTGCGGCAGCCAGACACGAATCAGCGAGAACAGGCGATCGAGTTCTATCGGCTTGGCCAGGTAGTCGTTGGCCCCCGCTTGCAGGCAACGTTCCTGGTCGTCCTTCATCGCCTTGGCAGTGACCGCGATAATTGGCAGCTTGCGCCAGCGCGGATCCTTGCGAATCAAGCGAGTGGCTTCATAGCCGTCCATTTCCGGCATCATCACGTCCATCAGCACCAGGTCGACATCGATGTTCTGCTCCAGTCGCTCCATGGCTTCGCGACCATTGCGGGCAATCTCGACGATGGCGCCCTTGTGCTCCAGTGCGCTGGTCAGGGCGAAGATGTTGCGCACATCGTCATCGACCAGCAGCAACTTGCGCCCTTCGAAGACCTTGTCGCGACTGCGTGCGGTCTTGAGCATGCGCTGTCGTTCATGGGACAGCGTCGACTCGACTTTGTGCAGAAACAATGTCACCTCGTCGAGCAGGCGCTCCGGCGAACGCGCCCCCTTGATGATGATCGAGCGTGAGTACTTGAGCAGGTCGGCCTCTTCGTCCCGGGTCAGGTTGCGCCCGGTATATACGATGACCGGCGGGAAGGAGCGGATGTCCTCGGCCGACATGCGCTTGAGCAGCTCATTGCCCAGCATGTCGGGAAGTTTGAGGTCGATGATCATGCAGTCATAGATATTCTCGCGCAGCAGTTCCAGGGCCTGTTGGGCCATGCCGACGGCGGTGATCTCGATGTCGTCGTCGCCGATCAGGCGGGCGATGCTCTCGCGCTGCAGGTCGTCGTCCTCGACCAGCAGAATGTGCTTGAGCTTCTGGGTGAGCTTGGCCTCGAGGCGGGCGAACACCGCCTTGAGTTCGTCGCGACTGGCGGGCTTGACCGCATAACCGACCGCGCCCATATGCATGGCCGCCTCCATCCGGTCTTCGACAGAAATGATATGCACCGGTATGTGCCGGGTGCTGGCCTGCTCCTTGAGACGCTGCAGCACCGTCAGGCCCGAGTGGTCCGGCAGGCGCATGTCGAGCAGGATCGCGTCGGGAATGAAGCGTGCCGCCAGCTCGAAACCTTCGTCGGCCGCCTGGGCGACCAGGCAGCTGTACCCCAGCTCATGGGCCAGATCGAACAGGATGCGGGCAAAGTTGGGCTCGTCCTCGATCACCAGGATGCAGCGGTTGCTGAAGGGTGCCAGCTCGCGGTCATCGGCAAAGGCCGGCGCGTGGCGAGGGGCGACGGCCACGCTGGCAGGCGCCTGCGGCTCGGGCTCGCTCACCTGTACCGGCGGCTGGTTGATGATCACCGCCGGGACCTGGTCGGCCTCCGGCTCGTAGTGCTCCGGCAGGATCAGGCTGAACACGCTGCCCTTGCCTTCGCTGCTGTCGACACTGATCTGTCCGCCCAGCAACTGGGCCAGGTCGCGGGAAATCGAGAGCCCAAGGCCGGTACCGCCGTAGCGTCGATTGGTAGTGCCGTCGGCCTGATGGAACGCCTCGAAGATGCTTTGCTGTTGATCGGCGGCGATCCCGATGCCGCTGTCGCGGACCGTGAAGACAATCCCGGTGCCCGGCTGCGCGCTGACAGTCAGGCTGACCTGGCCCTTCTCGGTGAACTTCAGTGCGTTGGACAGCAGGTTCTTGAGGATCTGCTCCAGGCGCTGGCGGTCGGTGTACAGGGTCGCCGGCACCTGCGGCTCGATGACCACGCTGAAATCCAGGCGCTTCTCGCTCGCCAGCGGTGCGAACAGCGTCTGCAGGCCTTCCGTCAGACGTGCCACCTGGGTGGTTTGCGGCCTGACTTCAAGCTTGCCGGCCTCGACCTTGGCAATATCGAGAATATCGTTGATCAGGTTGAGCAGGTCGTTGCCGGCCGAGTAGATCGACTCGGCAAACTTGACCTGCTCTTCGCTGAGATTGCCCTGGCTGTTCTCTGCCAGCAGCTTGGCCAGGATCAGCGAGCTGTTGAGCGGCGTGCGCAGCTCGTGAGACATGTTGGCCAGGAATTCGGACTTGTACTTGCTCGAACGCTGCAGTTCTTCGGCGCGCTCCTGCAGCTCGCCCTGGGCACGATTGAGCTCGCTGTTCTTGTGGTCCAGGGCATCGCGTTGCTGGGCCAGGGCGTCGGTGCGCTCGGCCAACTGCTCGTTGGTCTGTTCCAGCTCTGCCTGCTGGGTCTCAAGGTGCGCCTGGGACTCCTTGAGTACCCGTGATTGCTCCTCCAGCTCTTCGTTGGCGGTTTTCAGCTCTTCCTGTTGCACCTGCAGTTCTTCATTGAGCTGCTGGGTTTCCGCCAGCACTTCCTGCAGGCGTTGACGGTAGCGGGCGCTCTCGATGGACGTGCCGAGGTTGTCGGCAACCCGCTCCAAAAACTCGATGTCGCGGTCGGTCAGGGCGCGCAGGAAGCCGAGTTCGACCACGCCGTTGATCTGTCCGTCATTGCTGGCCGGAATGACCAGCACGCTGCGTGGCAGGCCCTCGCCCAGGCCCGAGGCGACTTTGAAATAGTCCTCGGGCACCTCATCCAGGCGCAGCAGGCGACCCTGGCTCACGGCCTGGGCCAGCATGCCTTCCTGGTGCCCGATCACCTGTTCGCGCTCCTGTTGCTCCCGTGAAAAGCCGTAGCTGGCCACCCGGCGCAGGCCGCCGTGCTCGTCTCGCACATAGAGCGCCGCGACCACGCTGCCCAGGTAACTGGCAAAAAAACGCAGGATATTGTTGCCGAGCATCGGCAAGGTCAATTGGCCCAGCACCTGTTCGGCCAGTTGGGTCTGGCCGCTGCGCAGCCAGGCTTGCTGTTCCAGTCGCAGGTTGGCACGTTGCTGGGCCTCGAGGTTGCTGGAGTAGCTGGCCGAGAGCGCCAGCAAGTCGCGGCGCCCAAGAAACGCCAGCAAGGCACTCAAGAGGATGACAAAGACCAGGTAGGTACTGATAGCCACCACGGTGTTGGTGCTGACCTGTTCGTTACGCGCCACCCGCAACTGGTGCTCCATGGCGATGAAGGCATCGAACTCCTTGCGGATTTCGTCGGTGATGCGCTTGCCGCGACCGCTGCGAATCGGTGCACTGTAATCGCCGGCTTCGCGGCGCAGGGTGATCATTTCGCTGGCAAACGCATTCCACTCGCTCTGCAATCCGATCAGCCGCTCCAGCCGGTCCAGCTGCTGCGGGTTATCCATCACCAGTTGCTTCAAGCCAGTGAGCCCGGACATCACCTGGGGCTTGGCTACTTCGTAGGGGTCCAGGAAGCGCTCGTCACCGGTGATCAGAAAGCCGCGCATGCCGGTTTCCATGTCGATCGACAGCTTCACCGTTTCATTGGCGTTGTTGATCACCCGGTCGGTATGTTCGACCCACTGGATGGCCGAAAGCAGGTAACTGACCACCGCCACGAACACCAGGGCACTGAGCAGGCCCACCCCCAAAGGCAGTCCGATGTTGCGGCTCAGCAACTTGCGAAAGCTTTGCTGATCTATCGAGGCGGGTTGAGTCATTGCAAAAAGTCCGGGCAAGTGAATCAAACAAAAGAGTGTGGCGGATTTTTCGAGTATTTGTTCTATTTTCCGCGACACAGGCCGCTGCTGGGCCTTTCTGTCATGAAGTCTAAACAGCTTTGCCGAATCTGGCAGGGCATTTAGCCAGCATTTGAGACCTGTGTACGGCAATCGTTCCCTGCCAGTGCGCAGATCGCTATTCTGCAGAACACGCCGGGAACTTCAGGTAACCCCCGGCTTACAGAATATGAACACACACCTGCACAGGACCCTTGCCATGCCCTCACCTACCCTTCCGCTGCTGGTCGTCGAGGATGACGATATCGTGCGCATGCTGATCGTCGAAGTGCTGGCAGAGCTGGGCTACGCGGTGATCGAGGCCCAGGACGCCGCCGCCGCGCTGGCGATCCTTGAAGACGCCAGCCAGCCGCTGGCGATGATGATGACCGATGTCGGCTTGCCGGACATGGACGGCAAGGTACTGGCGGCCAAGGCCCGCGAAGCCAGGCCATTGCTGCCGATCCTGTTCGCCAGCGGCTATGCCGAAACCATCCAGGTGCCCGAAGGCATGCACCTGATCGGCAAGCCGTTCAGCATCGATCAACTGCGCGACAAGGTGCACGGCATCCTGTAGAAGCGGGCTTGCCCCGCGATGCGATGTAACTGAACGACCGCTATCGCGGGGCAAGCCCGCGCCTACCGGATCTGGTTTAATACGCGTTTTTTGCCAAGGCGCTCAGCACTCATGTCCACCCTCAATGTCCTGGCCATCGGCTACGTCTGGCCCGAACCGCGCTCTTCGGCCGCCGGCGGGCACATGATGCAGATCCTTGAAAGCTTCGTGCAGCGTGGCTATCGCGTCACCTTCAGCAGCCCGGCGACCGTGGGCGAGCACAAGGCAGACCTGGCAAGCCTTGGCATCGCCGAGCAGGCCATCACCCTCAATGACAGCAGCTTCGATCGGTTCGTCGCCGAGCTGGCCCCGGATGTGGTGCTGTTCGACCGCTTCATGATGGAAGAGCAGTTCGGCTGGCGCGTGGAGAAACACTGCCCCAATGCCCTGCGTGTGCTGGAAACCTCCGACCTGCAAAGCTTGCGCGATGCCCGCCAGCAACTGCTGCGCCGCCGCCTGGTCGAAGGCCTGGACCCGAACGACTTTCGCGCCCTGTTCTCCACCCCCGGCCCCGAGCTCTATCGACAGATGGCCGCGGCTGACGTGACCCTGCGCGAACTGGCGGCCATCTACCGCAGCGACTTGAGCCTGATGATTTCAGATGTCGAGATCGACCTGCTGATCAATGGCTTCGGTGTTCCCGAGCACCTGCTGCACTGGTGCCCGCTGATGGTCGACATTCCCAGCGAGCCGTTCAAGCCCTACGCCGCGCGCGCGAACTTCCTCAGCATCGGCAACTTCCGCCATGCGCCCAACTGGGATGCCGTGCTGTGGATGAAGAACAGCCTCTGGCCGATGATCCGCCGACGCCTGCCCCAGGCCCAATTGCATATCTATGGCGCCTACACGCCGCCCAAGGCGACGGCGCTGCACAAGCCGGCCGAAGGTTTTCACATCATGAACTGGGCCGAAGACGCCCTGGAGGTGATGAGCGACGCGCGTATCTGCATGGCGCCGCTACGCTTCGGCGCCGGCATCAAGGGCAAGCTGACCGACGCAATGCTCTGCGGTACACCCAGCGTCACCACGCCCATCGGTGCCGAAGCCATGCACGGCTCCCTGCCCTGGCCAGGTGCCGTGGCCAGCACTGCCGAAGGCCTGGCCGAAGCCGCGGCGCAGCTCTACAACGACGAGTCGCGATGGCTGCAGGCCCAGCAACAGGGCCTGCAATTGCTCGCTGCGCGCTATGATCGCCGCCAGCACGCGGTTGCCCTGGTGGAACGCATCGAGTACGCGCTCAGCGATCTGGCCCAGCACCGCCTGTTCAACTTCACCGGGGCCATGCTGCGCCATCACCAGCACAAGAGCACCCAGTACATGGCGCAGTGGATCGAAGCCAAGAACCGCCTGGCTACAGCGGCCGACGCAGCAGATAAGTGTCCATGATCCAGCCCTTGCGCGCCCGGGCCTGGGCGCGCAGCTCAAGAATCCGTGCCTTGACCTGCTGCAACGGACCACTGACGAGCATTTCGTCCGCGGTGCCCAGGTAGGCACCCCAGTAGATGTGCAGCGCCGGGTCATCGAGGTCGGCGAATGCACAGCCACCATCGAGCATCACCACCAGGTTGTCGATCTGCGCCTGTTCAGGCAGGCGTCGGCCCGGCAGCACGGTCAACGGTTCGCCGATGCGGTTCAGGGGAATACGATGGCGGGCTGCCAGGGCCTGTACGCTGCTGATGCCTGGGATCACTTCGAGTTCGAACGCCAGCCCCCTGGCCTGGACCAGGTCAAGGATACGCAGGGTACTGTCGTACAGCGTCGGCTCGCCCCAGAGCAGGAACGCCCCGCATTCTCCCTCGCCAAGCTCGGCTTCCAGCAGGCGGGCGTACAGCGCCGCACGCTGCTGGTGCCAGTCGTGCACCGCACCCACATAGTCACTGGCCTCCCCCGCACGTTGCGGGTCTTCGACCTGCACGACCCGATAGCTTGTGTAGCGGATATAGCGTTCCAGAATGTTTTTGCGCAGTTGCAGCAACTCGTCCTTGACCGTGCCCTTGTCGAGGACGAAGAACACTTGGGCACGGTTCAGTGCATCGATGGCTTCAACCGTAATCTGGCGCGGATTGCCCGGCCCGATCCCGATCAATAACAGCTGTTTCATTGCAGTCGGTCCATTGTTCGGCCAGCCGACATTGTCGACCGGCCAAACAGCAGTGGCAATGCGCGGTTTACCAGATCGAGAAGTTGTAGCTGACAATCACACGGGTCTCGTCCATGTCACGCGCATACTTTTCGTAGTTGCTGCGAAAGGTCGAGTTACGCAGGCGCACGCTGACATCCTTGAAGGTCCCGCTTTGCACCTGGTACTTGAGTTCGCTGTCGCGCTCCCACTCCTTGCCCTCGTCCAGGCTGCCCGGCACCTTGATATGGTCACCGCTGATATAGCGGGTAAAGAAGCTCAGGCCGGGCACGCCCACAGCCTTGAAGTCATAGTCGTAACGCAGTTGCCAGGAACGCTCCTGGGCGGCGGCAAAGTCGTTGACCTGTGCATAGTTGACCAGGTACGGGTTGCTGCCATCCAGGTACGGCATGGCGTTGTCACCATACATGCGCTGCCAGCCGGCGCTGACCTTGTGACCGCCCAGGCTGTAGCCCAGCATGCCGCTGAAGGCGCGGTGATCGATGTCGCCCGCCCGTGCATTGCCAATATCGTCACTCTTGATCACGCGCAGGTCGGCCGACAGGCTGCCGACGGCCAACGGCTGGCTGGCGACGACTGCGAAGAAATGCTGGCGGTAGATGTTTTCCAACTTGGCGACCTGGTACTGGACGCTGAGTCGTTCATTGAAGCGGTAGTCCAGGCCGGCCAAGTCGAAATGATCGGCCGTGATGTCGCAGGCATAGCGCTTGTTCTTGCAATGCACGCGAATGTCCTGGCGATCGGTGGAATCACGCGCGGTATATTTGTCCAGGCGAGCCACATTGAACTTGAGGTTGTCGATCTCTTCCAAGGTGAGCATCGCGCCCTGGAACATCGTCGGCAGTAAACGGCCGTCGTTGTACTTGAGCAGCGGCATGTCGGGCAACATCGCGCCGTACTTGAGTACGGTTTTCGAATAACGCAGCTTGCCGGTCAACCCCAACTTGGCATATTGATCTACCGAGTGACGCGGATCGCGACCACTGGAGGGCAACAGTCCGCTGTTGCTGTCGGCCGGGCTGGAGTCGAGCTTGACCCCCAGCATTCCCAGGGCATCGACGCCTACGCCCACAGGCCCCTGGGTATAACCGGACTGCACATTGAGGATAAAACCCTGTGCCCATTCTTCGCGCTTCGAAGCGCCTTGGCTGGAACTGACATGGCCATCGCGAAAGTCGCGATTGAAATAGACATTGCGCGCTTCGAGTTTGGCACTGCTGTCTTCAAGAAAACCGGCAGCCTGAGTCGAAGTGGCAGCCAACATCGCGAGCAGGCCAGTGAGGCTGCGCCCGGGCGCGAGAGGGGTTGGGGCAAACATGAGAAGCACAATCCGAAAGAGTGACATAAACAACCGGCAACCATCCGGATGCCGGTAATGCGACCAGCGCCAACGCAGGCCGGGGCTGACCGACAATCATCTCGCAACCGCTCTAGACCGGGCCATTGGACCATCGTCTAAGGCGTATTCCAGGCGAAAGTTTAGTTCGTCTTCGGTAACGCTCGAGCAAATAAGAAAGTTCCATCAAAGCGCAATTAAAAGTTATTGTTTACCCGCTGCTTTGAGACTACTACACTCTTTATTAGTGCGATGTTGTGCCCAACCCGGTGGCGGCTGCGTAACTCAGGTTACTCCACATGTACACGCATGCCGGGCCACTTCAGACATAAAGGAGTGATGACAGTGTCCAGACTTGCAGAGTTTCGTGCTGCCGAAAAAGCGCTTCAAGAACAGATGGCGCAACTGGAGGCGCTGAAAAAGGACGCCGGCCTGAAGCGCGAAATCGAGTTCGAGCGCAAACTTGTCGACCTGATGAAAACCTACGGCAAGAGCCTGCGCGATATCATTTCCATCCTCGACCCCAAAGCCACGGCCAAAGGTCCTGCCAGCGCGCCCAAGACTCGCCGGGCACGGGTGGTGAAAGTGTATGAAAACCCCCATACCGGCGAGCTGATCGAAACCAAGGGCGGCAACCATCGCGGCCTCAAGGCCTGGAAGGAACAGTACGGTGCCAAGACCGTCGACAGCTGGTTGCGCAAGTGAGGATACCCTTCACACTTTTTTCACATCGACTCTATCAGGATGGAGGCTGCTAACGGACTAGCGCCCCATACGCCCGCCTCGGCGGGCTTCTAATTCTTGCGCCTCGCCCTCCCCGGCGGGGCGCAAACCGTTTGCGCTCTCGCATCAGTTCCGTATCATGTCGCCCTGACTGTTTTTCGCTGGCCGTGCTGCCAGCTTATTATGCGGAGTGCCCATGAGCCTGAACCATCTCGACACCCTCCCCGGTGTCACCGCGCAACCGGATGCCGCGACCCACAACTTCGTCTTCAACCACACCATGCTGCGGGTCAAGGACGTTGCCAAGTCCCTGGACTTCTACACCCGCGTGCTGGGCTTCAGCCTGGTTGAAAAACGCGACTTCCCCGAAGCCGAATTCAGCCTGTACTTCCTGGCCCTGGTCGACAAGTCGCAGATTCCCGCCGATGCCGCCAAGCGCACCGAGTGGATGAAATCGATCCCAGGCATTCTCGAACTGACCCACAACCACGGTACCGAGAACGACCCGGGCTTTGCCTACCACAACGGCAACACAGATCCGCGCGGCTTCGGTCATATCTGCATTTGCGTGCCAGACATCCGCGCCGCCTGCGAGCGCTTCGAACAGTTGGGCGTGACCTTCCAGAAACGCCTGAGCGACGGCCGCATGAAGCACCTGGCCTTCATCAAGGACCCGGACGACTATTGGGTCGAGATCATCCAGCCCACCGAGTTCTAAGCGACGCTGCACGAAAAACGGCCGGTTATCCCGGCCGTTTTCGTTTCTCGCTGGCATCGATGACGTTCGTCGCCCACGGCCGCCTGTGCAGCATTGCTGTGGTATACCCGAAAGAGCAGCCCAGCCTGCACCCTGAGCGAGGATACATTCGATACCATTGCAAGCGAGGTCAGGACGATGAAAACCCTTCAATGCGTGCATCGCAACCACACCATCACCGCCAGTGTCGAAACCCACGACGGCATTCCTACCCCCTTTGCCGCCGGATGCCTGATTACCGATCCCGACGGCCACACCAGCCGGCGCCTGTCGCTGCCCGTGAAGATGGCCTTCCTGGCCGATCTCGAGAATGCCCAGCATGCCTCACTGGCTCATGGCAAATGGCTGGTCGATCAACAACTGGACAAGCGCCAGCAGCTGTTCTGACGGGACGCTTGCCTGGCCGCTCGAACTAACCGGGGCGGCCCTTCGCTGCAGCATCATGGATGATTGGCGGCTCGAATCCCCAATCGCCATGCAGGTACCAGTCGTCACCGAGCATTTCAGCGGGGTGCATGGTCCGGTCGGCGCCATTGCCACAGGCCAGGGCGCTGGCCGCACAATAGCGATCGCAGCCCCAGCAGATGCGCTCGGGGTGTTTGGGATTGACTGGAAAGGGCTTGGTCATGATCATCGGCCGATCGTTGGACACGCCCAACTTACCGCTTCGCCGGCAACGCTTCTTGACGCAGGTCAGCCAGGGTCGCTGTCGCCCGGCTCGCCGCTGGACTACCCTGGTTGATCCGGAACAAAAAAAGGACCCTGAGGTCCTTTTTTTTGCGCTACGGACTTGAATAAGCCTGTAGCGCCAGATTTGGAGCGGGAAACGGGACTAGCACTGACGCGCTAAGCGTATGTTTTCCAACTCTTTTCTTCGCTGAGGGCTTCAACGAAGGCCTCAATTTTAGCCTCGTTTTCGAGCGTCGTCAACGAAGACCGTCCACCAATTTCCACTCGCCGCCAACACCATCCACTCACCTGCGTGCTACCCCGTGCCAAGGCAGTCCGCTGCATCGCGTACGTGTGCGCGAACTGAGTGCGCATCTCTCAGCCTTGCACAGCTGATCATGCGCAAGGCGGAGCGAGGCAGTCAGTTGTTATGTCGATCTATCAGGATGCCGTGGAAGTCTCACCGGCATCGTCTCCCCCTTGGCTAGTGCCAATCAAACTGCATAGATGCAGCGCCGAGGCAAGTCGGTTAGACCCCTTATAGAACACGCGATACGAAATGAGTCTTGATGAAAAAATCAAGGCCGACGACGCTGACAAGCGTGTACAAGCGCAACCAGGTGCGGTCACTAATCGCTCGATAGTCGAAGCATCGCGATTTTCACATATCGAGCGGGCAATGGCCACTGGCCTTGAGCATGTGGACCCAACATGCTTCGGCATACCCCGCCAACGTGCGCCCAAGAAGCCAAACAACAAACGCCGTGACCATACGTCGATCGGCAGCAGAGGAGTCGGTGATGTAGCGCTCCCGCAAGGAGATGGAGACATGCATGAAGAGCTGCCAGCTTCAAAGGTGTTCTATCGTCCGATTGAGGCCGCCATACGCTGGGCAGGATTATGGCGTTACTCGCAAGAAATCCTGTCCTCCATCTCGTCGCCTAGAAATCTGCCGAGAACGCTCAATTGCCCCCGATGGGATGAACTGCGGCTCTGCACGGAACGCATCTACGATGCCATCGTCAACGGTGAGCTTCCCTATGGTCGAAACGGCATCACGTTGAACGATGAATCCCTGCTTGATTCCCATGAGTTGACCGTGCGCCACCTCGATCTCAAACACTGGATGCAAACCCACTACCCAGGGCATCGACCTGCTTTTCTTTTCAGTCGCATCGAGCGCATCGCGCACCCCGTCATCACGCTGGAAGCCGGACAGGCCATGTTGGTGGAACGCCAAGCCATGAAGGCGGAGCTTGAGCTTTGTCGTCGCGAACTGCGGAACCTCAAGGAGCGTCACGAAGAACTGCTCAAGCAATCTGGGGCAATCCCAGCCTGCGGCCAGTGTTCTCTCAGTGATCGTGCGGAGGCCACCTACCTGCACATCATTGGCAGCATGTTGGAGCTGATGCTGAGCAGATCTCCTTCGGGCAAGCCGTACTCTTGCTTCAGCACCCAGGAGGCCATCGTCAGTGCGTTGATCGCTCATCGTGGCGGCATCATGGGCATCACCGAGCGCACGCTGAACGGCAAGTTCGCCAGCGCACGGAGGAAGCTGGGCAGCGCTAGCGTAGTTGCTTGAGGTTTTCCAGCTTGTATCTGCAGTCTGGGAAATTGCATTTGCAATGTACTTCGGAAGCCATGTCTATTGAATAGAGGTCACCCCAACAAACGCCACTGAGCGTTAAGGAGTGACCACTATGTCGCAGCCCACTGCACTGCTGCCCGGCGAGCGCCGCATCCTGCGGCTGGACGAAGTCGAGGCCAAATCCGGATTCAAACGCGCGCATATCTACTCGCTCATGAAAAAGGGTGAGTTTCCCCAATCGCTACGCCTCGGCGTTCGCGCTGTCGGATGGGATTCCACCGAGATCGATCTGTGGATAACCGAACGTCTCAAGAACCGCGCGCAGCAGCCAGCTCTCCCGAGCGATGTCTGAGGAGAGCCCTATGCAGGTCGTATCCATCATTTCGACCAAAGGCGGCGTGGGCAAGACCACCGTCGCGGCCAACCTCGGCGCATTCATCGCCGACGCAGGTCTGCGCGTGCTGCTGCTCGACCTGGACATGCAGCCAACCCTGTCGTCCTACTACGAGCTGAAGCATCGCGCACCGGGCGGCATCTACGAGCTTCTGGCCTTCAACGAACGCGACCTGGCGAACCTGGTGTCGCGCACCGTCATCGACAACCTGGATCTGGTGCTGTCCAACGACGAGCACCGGCAGCTCAATACCTTGCTGCTGCACGCCCCAGATGGACGCCTGCGGTTGCGCAACCTGATGCCAAACTTCCAGCCGCACTACGATCTGGTGGTCATAGACACCCAGGGCGCGCGCAGCGTATTGCTGGAAATGGCACTGCTGGCGTCCCAGCAGGCCGTGTCGCCCGTCACACCGGAAATCCTGGCTGCACGCGAACTGCGGCGTGGAACCCTGCAATTGGTCGAGGACATCACGCCGTACCGAAAGCTGGGCATTGAACCGCCCGCACTGCAGTTGCTGATAAACCGCGTCCCCGCCGTCTCGTCCAACGCGCGCCTGATCCAGCAGACGCTACGCCTGATCTTCCAGGAGCAGGCCAGCATCCAGGTACTGGCCACTGAAATTCCTGCGATCGAAGCGTTTCCGCGCGCAGCCACCCGAGGCTTGCCTGTGCATCGCGTCGAGCATCGACGGCCTTCGGGCCGGCAGGCATTGGCCGCGTTGGAGATCGTGTGCGGCCTGGCGAATGAGCTATGCCCTCAGTGGCAGGAACGGTTCGCAGCGGTCACCGGCAAGGCCGGAGGGAGGTGCGCCCATGTCGAACGCCCATGAGCTGGCCCGCGGCCACAAGCGGTTGCTGCCGCTGATCGAGTATGCCCTGAGCGAAGGATGGGAGGTCGTTCGCACCCCAGGCGGACATCTCAAGTTCACCAGGCCGGGACTGCCACCGATCTTCACCAGCGCCACCGCCAGCGACCACCGAGCGGGGCTCAACGCCCGCGCCATGCTGCGGCGAGCCCAGCGTGGGCTCGAACCCTCGGAGCTTCCTACGCAGGAAGGAGATGGCCATGCCTGACATCTCCCCCCAGGACGTTGCAAACAAGCTCCTGAGCGATGGCTTCACGCGCAGCGGCCCCGTCGCGAACAGCTTGAGCGATCCGATTGAGGATACGCCGATGGTCGTGACGCTCGATGAGTTGCGACCGTATGAGCTTGATCCGCGCCTCACCCGCAACCCGCTTTACGACGACATCAAGGCGTCGATTCGCGAACGCGGACTCGACGCTCCCCCGCCCATCACCCGGCGTCCGGGCGCGGATCACTACATCATCCGCAACGGCGGCAATACCCGTCTCGCGATCTTGCGCGAACTGTGGAGCGAGATGCGGGACGAGCGCTTCTTCCGCATCGCGTGCCAGTTCCGGCCGTGGCCGGAGCGTGGAGAAATCATTGCCCTGACGGGCCATCTCGCGGAAAACGAACTGCACGGCGGCCTGTCGTTCATCGAGCGCGCATTGGGCGTGCAGAAAGCCCGGGAACTGTATGAACAGGAAACCGGCAAACCCTTGTCCCAATCCGAGCTGGCACGCCGCCTCAAGGCGGACGGCTATCCCGTGCCGCAACCCCACATCAGCCGGATGCAAGAGGCCATCCAGTATCTGCTGCCCGCCATCCCGACCGTGCTTTACGCCGGCCTGGGGCGGCACCAGGTCGAGCAACTGACCAGCCTGCGGCGCGCCGCCGACAGAGTCTGGTCGGCCCGCAATCGCCAGGCCCACTCCCACCTCGATTTCCCCACGTTGTTCCAGGACGTGTTGGCACTGTTCGACAGTGCTGCGGGCGGCTTCAGCGTTCAGCGCGTCCAGGACGAACTGGTCGGCCAGATGGCCGATCTGCTCGACATGGAATACGACACGCTGCTCTTCGAGATCACCGACTCGGATCGACGCTGGCAGGTCCTCAGCAGCGAGCCTGCTGGCGAACCCGAATCACCTCCCGCGCCAGCACCATCCCTGTCGTCACCATCGACAGCGTCGACCGGGCAGCCATCTTCGCCCCCGCCACCGGAGCAGGCATCGACGACGCCTTCGGCACCGGCTGTCGCGCCACCCGCCAACGATACGCCATCGGCCGCTGCTGCTCCCCAAGCCCCGACTGCACCGGGTACGCAGGAATCCGGCGACTTGCAGCGCGCCACCCTGTTGCAGGAGCACATCGTATCGCCAGCCGACACAACCGAGCGGCTGCAATCCATCCAGCGCCTGGTCGCGGATCACACCGGCGAGACGTTGCCGGATTTCGAGCGCAACGTCCTGCAGTCGATCCCGATTCAGGCAGGAAGTCTCTATCCGATTACCGACGTCTGGTACATCGAACCCGCGCTGGACGACCCCGATCGCCTGCGCACGCATATCGCGCAGTTCGCCCGCGAGATTGCCGGCGAAGCCGCTCTGCAAGACTTGGTCGAGGCGTGCCAGGAAGGCATCGGTTTTCGATGCCGGCAGCCCGAGGCCGAGCCAACCGATCGGTACGCCCAGGCGACGCTGGCACTGCTGCATGCCCTGAGCACGCCTTACCTGGCGGCCGATCAGCCAGCCACGAGCATCGATCTATCGATTCTGACCGCGATGCTGGGAGCGCTGCTGCAAGGCGCCCCCGCCATTACCGGAGCCCAGCAAGGCTTGCCACACAGGCTCAGCGACAACGCCCTGGTGAAACTGTTCCGCCTGCTGCGGCTTGCCCGTCGCTTGAGGGACATCGAGCCCGGTATCGCCGATGGCGACCATGCCATCACCGGATCATGAGAGGCGTAGCCATGTCCGGACCTCACCCACTTAACCAGGCAGTGATCGCCCAGGCACTTCATGATCTACGCAACGGCCAGTTGCGCCGGGCCAAGTCGATGGGGTTCGACGACAAGGATCTAGATGCCCTCAAGCATCCCGCGATGGCCAGCGTGCTGGCCAACGCCAACGTGTCGTGGTGCTCGGTAGTCGTCAACCGCGATGTGCTGCGTCGTCTGCTGCACCAGGTAGAAGACGTCACCGAGGAGGTGGTGAAGATCGATCGGCTACTGCGCCTGGGCGCCAGCACGGAGCTGATCAGCAAATTCTTCGGCCTGACCCACCAGGAGATCGCCTTGCGTCGCAGTGTCATCGGCCTGCCGAAACGCAAGGGGCGGCATCCGGTATTGACCGAGGAACAGGACACCGACCTGTGGAAGCGCTGGTCCTCGACAGTGAAGGAGCAGGAAGTCGACAGCAACGACGACATGGGAATGCTGGGCGTCGCGGCGGATCTCGCCGAGGCCACTGGGCTGCCTCTGTCCGTGATCTGGAATGCCTTGCGCGGATGGATCGATGAAGGGCTGATCTGATGACGGATGGGCCACATCCTACGCGCGGCCCCGTCCGGCTGGGCGAGCTGTTCGAGCAGGCGCTCGGCCAACTGGCACCTCAACAGCCGCCACCGGCCCCATCTGCAGTCTCACCACCGACCGATGGCTTTCTCTATAGTGGCAATCGACACGACAGCGTGCCGCGTGCATTGCTGCTGGACCGACGCCTGACACCGCTCGAACGCAACGGCTGGCAGGTGTTCCGCCTGATGCTGGCGGACGACGGCATCACCGCCATGCCCACCTACGACCAGCTTGCGCCTTGGCTGGCCTCCATGCCTTGTGCCGAGAGGGCATCGCACGAGACGGTGGCCCGAGCGCTGACCGTGCTGCGACTGACGCGCTGGATCAGCCTGGTGCGGCGCCGGCGCGATCCCAGAAGCGGGCGCATTCAGGGCAACCTCTACGTCCTGCACGACGAACCGCTCACCCCTTACGAAGCCATCCAGCTCGATGCCGATTATCTGGAGTTGGTCAGCCAGGCACTGACGCATGCCAGCAAATCCGTCCAGCGCGTGGGGGCGACTACCCTGCAGGAGTTGACGCAAGACCCCATGCTCAGCGGCCGAGTGCTGCCGAGTCGCCTGGAGATTCTGTCACAGCGGCTGTCAGCGCAGGGCTGGAACGGCACATCGAGTTATCCACAGGCCGGCGGCGAACACGATTCCGAAGACGGCTCCGACGACCGTCTTCGGAATCTGGCGAACCTCTCTTCGGATTCCGAAGCAGGCCGGAAAACCCCGGAAAACGGCGCACTTCGGAATCCGAAGTCGGACCGTACAGTACGTATAAAAGAAAGTATTAAAGAAGTACGTACAGTACCGCGCGCGCAAGAAGAACGTCAGCAACTGCAGTTGCCCAGGCGCTTCCTGGCGCTGAAGGCGGAGCAGCAGGACGGCGCGCTGGCCGCGATGCAGTCAGTGGATCACGATCTGCGGCAAGCCCTGCTGGACGAATGGGAGGCACGCTGCGCCTCCACGACGATCCGCAATCCCACCGGCTACCTGTTCGGCATCATTCAGAAGGCCTTGCGGGGAGAATTTCGCACCTGGGCTGCACAGAAGGCGCCTGCGGCGCCAGTCAACAGGACACCAGAGCCAAGTCCACCGCCTGCTGTACCTGCTGATGCGGAGGTCGCGAAAGCTCATCTGGCACGCCTGCAGGAACTGTTGCGCTCGACCTGACACGCCCGCGAGCCGGCACGGCGTCGAGAGTCATCAGCCCGGAAGCTGCTCTGCAATGTCCAAGGTGTTCCACCGTCGCCTATACCCCGGGTATAGCGGAACACACCGCCTTCCGCCCGCAGCGGCCCTGATCCACACCGTGCTCCCCCGGCAGCATCCACTGAGCGCCATGGACGCCTATACCCCGGGTATAGCGCAACACGCAGCCTTCCGGTGCGGCATCGCAACGGTGCTTCCGAACGATGCGCGCGGCTGGCCGCTCCGACAAATCAGGCAAGCGGCGGGTTCGGTTTGATGACTGACGGCCTTCCGGCCAACCCGGATGCTGACGACTCATTCATCACCGAGAGTCGTCACCATGGCCCAAGAGAACAATGCCACCGAATCCCTTCAGTTGAACCTGGGATCGCTGCGCAGCGCGATGTCCCTGACCCTGCACACCCACCATGCGTCCCGCATCTGGCATGGCCGCGCCCCGGCCGAAGGCAGGCCCGGCATCATCGGCCTCAACGGCTTTGTCTCCATCATGAACAAGCTCAAGCGCGGTGCCGAACAGGACGACCCCTATTCGGACTGGTGGATGCTGCGCATCGAGGACAAGCTATCCACCACCAAGGAACAGCTCCAGACCCTGCGTCAGCAAGTAGACCAGGCACTGGCCGGCGTGCCGCCTGCGTTGAGCCTGGGCGAGAACCTCAACGTCCAGCCGGTCAAGCTGCCGCTGTTCGTGTCCTCGCAGTTGGGCTTCATGGCGGTGTATCTGCTGGCGGACTACGACGATCTTGCCCGACGTCTGATCCTGGCCCACCACACCGCGCTGATCGATCGCTCGACACTCGAACGCTGGCTCAACGACGGCGCGCACTCATTGCGCAGCCTGTTCTCGCTGGCGCAGCAGTACCGGTATTCCGGCACCACGCGCGACGACTTCGCGGCGAAGAATGCCGCAGCACGGGCGGCGCTGGAAAAGTACGGTGAATTGCCCCAGGACGTGCTCGAAGCTACCCGGCGCAGCCGCTTCGCGCCGCCGATCGCACGCCGTGGCCTGCAGCAGCGCACCGCCCCCGAAACCGAACCAGCCAGCGAGCCGGATGCTGCGGCAGACCCCGCCGAAGCAGCCTCATCCGACGAGGGTGAGTCAGCATGACAGTACGCGAACCGAACCAACGCCGGCACTTCCAGCCCCTGGAACAGGCGGACTTCATCCAGTTGGAACAGGCGGGCTATCTAAAAGGCCTTTTAAGGGCTTTTAAGGGTAAAGGGGATCTCGAAGACTGGGTCAACCGGTGTCACGCGCTCAGGGATGAGTTGATTGACCTGGCGCAGCGGCGCGTGCTGGCGCAGGCGCGAGGCTATCCCTTCCGTCTGCTGTCCATTGAACTGGCCCAGCAGCGTACCGGCGCAGGCACGACCTTTCTGCGCTGGCGCAAGCACGACCGCTCGGCGATGGGCGTCGCCCTCTGGCAGGAGGTCATGGCCTCCACGGCCACGCCGGTGAATCTGCTGGAGGATCTGCTCGCGCTGGAACAGCAGCGCATCGCGCTGAACATGCAGATCAGTCTGCTGCATACCCTCGGCCGGCAGGCCCAGGACTGCGCCGGCAAGATGGCCCAGGCCGAGGACGCTTATCTGCGCCGGCTCAAATCCATTCCCGCCGCAATGCACGATCGGTGATTGCGCCAGGCATCCCAGCACGCGCCCGGGGCCGACTTGGCACGGGCATTTCAACCACCACGGAGATCACAACATGAGCACGCATTTTTCTGGAGAAGGCAACATCGGCTCGCCGCCCGAGTACCGCGAGTTCCCGAATGGCAACGACGAACCCAGTCGCCTGCTGCGCCTGAACGTCTATTTCGACAACCCGGTGCCCAAGAAGGACGGCACCTTCGAGGACCGTGGTGGCTTCTGGGCGCCGGTCGAAATCTGGCACCGCGATGCCGAGCACTGGAAGGATCTGTACCAGAAAGGCATGCGCGTTCTGGTCATCGGCCGCATGGAGCGCGAACCCTGGGAGGACAAGGATGAGAAGCCGCGCGAGACCTGGCAGATCAATGCGCGCAGCGTCGGCATCCTGCCGTACCGGATCGAGTCGGTCACGCTCAGCCCGAAGCCGGCATCAGCGGAGCAGCCGCCACCGTCGGAGTAGGCGCATCTCCAGGGGCGAGCCTACCGAGGCTCGCTCCGTCTTCCTGTCTTCGGGAAGCGAGGTTCCACCAACATCCACCGCGTTTTCGCGCGCCCAGCGCAAGAAGCTCCAGTACACATCAACACTTCGCACGCCCAACGCCCCCGGTCGGATATGCCGCCGTTTCCGTGATCAAAGCGGGTGCCTGCACATTCCTCTTGTTTGCGGTGAGGTTCGCAACATCCAGACATGCTGCTGCCCAGATACATCGGCAATGTGATTTGGATGGACAGGCATGCGGCTATTTCTCTGCGAAAAACCTTCGCAAGGCAAGGACATCGGGCGCCTGTTGGGCGCAAGGCAGCGCGGCAATGGTTGCCTCAACGGCCCCGGCGTCGTCGTGACGTGGTGCATTGGCCACCTTGTCGAAGCCGCGCCGCCGGAAGCCTATGACGAACAGCTCAAGCGCTGGACGATCGAGCAACTTCCCATTATTCCCCAGCACTGGCGGGTTGAGGTCAAACCCAAGACCGCAGCGCAATTCAAGGTCGTCAAAGACCTTCTGAGCAAGGCGACCGAACTGGTCATCGCCACCGACGCCGATCGCGAAGGCGAACTGATTGCGCGCGAGATCATCGATCTCTGTGGCTATCGCGGCCCCATTCAACGGCTGTGGTTGTCAGCACTGAACGACGCCTCGATCCATGCCGCGCTCGGCAAGCTGAAGCCTTCGGGCGACACGCTGCCCATGTATCACTCGGCGCTGGCGCGCTCCAGAGCGGACTGGCTGGTGGGGATGAACCTGAGCCGCCTGTTCACCCTCCTGGGGCGCCGGGCCGGCTATGACGGCGTGCTGTCGGTCGGACGCGTGCAGACCCCCACGCTCAGACTGGTGGTCGATCGCGATCGTGAAATCGCGGCCTTCGTCTCCGTCCCGTTCTGGTCCATCGAAGTGGCGCTGTCCTGCACAGGCCAGACATTCACCGCGCAGTGGCTGCCGCCATCGGCCAGTACCGACGATGCAGGCCGTTGCCTGCAGGAGCCTGTTGCGCAGCAGGCGGTGCAGCGCATCCGCGCCGCTGGCGCTGCTCAGATGGTATCGGTCGAGACCGAACGCATGCGCGAAGGCGCGCCATTGCCGTTTGATCTCGGCACCTTGCAGGAAGTGTGTTCCAAGCAGTTCGGCCTCGATGTCCAGGAGACGCTAGAGATCGCCCAATCCCTGTACGAGACGCACAAGGCCACCACCTATCCACGTAGCGACTCCGGCTATCTTCCCGAAAGCATGCATGCCGAAGCGCCCACGGTGCTCGACAGTCTGCTCAAGACCGATCCGAGCCTGCGCCCGATCATCGACCAGCTCGACCGCACCCAGCACTCGCGCGCCTGGAACGACGCCAAGGTATCGGCCCACCACGGCATCATCCCCACGCTCGAACCCGCCAACCTGTCGGCGATGAGCGAGAAGGAACTGGCCGCCTACCGCCTGATCCGCGCCCACTACCTGGCGCAATTTCTTCCGCCGCACGAGTTCGACCGCACGACAGCAAGGTTCTCTTGCGGCGACCAGACATTGCAGGCCGTGGGCAAGCACGTAGTCGTGCCGGGTTGGCGCCTGGTACTGGCCGAGCCGCAACCCGACGATGCCGGCGATGACGCCGCACCCCGCAGCCAGGTGCTGCCAGCGCTACACCAAGGGCTGGCGTGCCAGGTGGCTGGGGTCGATCTGAAGGCGCTCAAGACGCTCCCGCCGCGCCCGTACACCCAAGGTGAGTTGGTCAAGGCGATGAAAAGCGTCGCCAAACTGGTGTCAGACCCACGCCTGAAACAGAAGCTGAAAGATTCCGTGGGCATCGGCACCGAAGCGACCCGCGCCAATATCATCGGCGGCCTGCTGAACCGTGGCTACCTGATCAAGAAAGGACGGGCCATCCGCGCCTCGGATGCCGCCTTCACGCTCATCGACACCGTGCCCGCCGCGATCGCCGATCCCGGCACAACCGCGGTGTGGGAACAGGCGCTCGACATGATCGAAACCGGACAGCTCGCGCTCGATACCTTCATCGACAAGCAGGCGGCCTGGGTCACGCAGTTGATTGCGCAGTACCGTGGCACCTCGCTGTCCATCAAGATTCCCGAGGGGCCAGCATGCCCGCAGTGTGGCGGTGCCACGCGCCAGCGCAGCGGCAAGAGCGGTCCATTCTGGTCCTGCGCGAAATACCCCGACTGCAAGGGAACGCTGCCCATCGAATCGGGCAAGCGTGCCGCGCCGCGCAAGCGCCGCGGTGGCCCGAAGGCCTCCTGAAAGACAGAGAACCCGTCGTCGCGTTGACCACCCCCGGCAACGTGACCACCGCCCCGCAGCCCTGCGAGGCTCCCAGCACGCGATACCTTCTGTTGCGGTGTGCGCGCCCCTTGCGAGGGGCGAGAAGGCCTTTTTTCCTCGAATCACGCACCGCGTATTCCCTCGATCAGTAACAGTCCCGCCCGCTGCGAAGGGTCTCCTGATGCCTTGCCTGCCATGGGGGTCGAGGCATCAGGAGACCCTTCAGGGTTGGCGGTATTCGACACCGGCGCCCACCGGTGAAAAGAACGGGCTCCCTTTGTGCGCGGATGTGCGCCAGACGATGCCGGCCCCAACCACGACAAGGGCCGGGTGAATGCTGAGACAGCGAACGGTTCCACCGACGACCGCAACCTGAACCAGTACACGGGTGGTTTCCTCCTCCAAGCCGAAGGCGCCCAGCCTTCGGCGTGTTTTCTCCTGCGCATCCGCCATGACGACCCGGCAATTCCGCCTCGGTCACACGAACAGGAGACACCCGAACGAATCCTCAACCACAAGCCGGCCGCCGATGCGCCGCGCTACAAGGCGATTGGCAATTCGATGGCGGTGCCGTGCATGGCCTGGCTGGGCCGGCGCCTGCTGCAAACCCTGGACAACGCGGGGCGCACGACTGCGCATTGATCAGCGACACCATGCAACGGCAGGCGCCGTTGTCGGGCCTGCATCGCTGATTCGTCAGCCGTTGCCAGCAGCCAAGGTCGTGCAGGCTGCGTCGCGGACCCTCCGCGCCGACCGTCCTTGTCCGCATCGCATCGTGCCGCGGACACGCGCCCATCCCGGGCGTCGATGCTGCTTCTCCCTCGGGCCGACCGGCCCATTCCCCTTCCCACCGGCATCCGCCTGTTCAGTGCCCCGTCGCACCGGGCAGCGCTGTGCCTGTCCGGTGCAAACCATTATCCAAGGAGTCATCTCATGAGAACCCTTCGTCTCAAGACCAACCAGCACAGCCTCATCGCCAATCTGCGCCATGCGTTCAACCATGGCTCGATGCTGGGCGAACTGTTACAGAACGCCCGCCGCGCCCAGGCCAGCGCGATCCACATCACGGTGAGCCAGGACAGCCTGACCATCACCGACGATGGCATCGGCATTACCGACCTGCAGACCTTGATCTTCATCGCCGAATCCGGCTGGGACAAGCGACTCAAGGCGCGCGAGAACGCCTTCGGCCTCGGCGTGCTCTCGGCCTTGTACTTTGCCGATACCCTGACGGTGCATTCGCGCGACAAACTGTTCAGCGCGCGAACCGCCGAGATCATTGCCGGCGAGCCGATCGAGGAAGACATCGCAGGCTTCCATCTGGAGGGCACCGCCATCCACCTCGAAGGCGTCAAGCCGGTGCAGGCCGGGCAGGATCTGCCCACCTGGGTGGAGCACGAGCTCCAGCGTCTGTGCGAAGCCTTTCCGGTGCCGGTCTGGCTCAACGACGCTGAAGTGCCACGCCCGTTGGCGAAGCCCGATCTGCCCTGGCGCGAGACGTCCATGGGCAAGGTCTTGATCAATCTGTCCGGTACGCGCACGCAGTGGCGCTGCTTTCTTCAGGGCTTGCCCATCGGCGGACGACCTATCGACAGGCTGCCCACGAGCCAGGAACGCCAGGTCGTCCTGCTGCCTGACAACACGCTGGCGAAGCTCCCGGATCGGCAGCACCTGCTGAACGAGACGGAAGATCATCCACGTATCCAGGCTGCGGTCGATCAGGCCTACCGCGAGGCACTGATCGAGAAGAAGCAGGCGCTTGCCGCCAGCGACTTCGTCACGCACTACGCGCATGTCTGCCTCAACTCGTCGAACGCCGATCTGCTCAACGACGTGCCCTTCGTTCCTCTGTCCTGGTTCCGGGACTGGGACGAAGAGCCGGCCGGCTATCGTCAATACTGGCGGCGTTATCTGGGCGGAAATGGCGTGATCGCCCAACAGGCCCTGGAAGTGCTTGGTGTCTGGCAGATCGAGCCCGACGACGAAACCGCGCCGACCGCCGAGATCTACCTGGAAGCGGCCAAAGCGTATGTACTCGACGAGCCCGGTCTGGATGACGGCCACTGGCTCAAGCGTCTGATCAAGGTCGTCAGCCCTGAGCAGGTGCGCATCAGAACCGGCACCACCTTGCATCGAGAGGTCAATCCCGGACTTGCCGACTACGAGGTGGAGCTGGAATTGGTCGATACCCTGCATGTCGGGCTGGAGGGCCATCTCGGGACGGTGGAGTACGCAGTGGAGGCCGTGCGCAAGGGATACACGCTCTACCTGACCCCCTCGGCGGGGGCCAGAACCGGGCTGGTCTGCGACTATGTGTTCGACGATCGCTACGGTGAGGATCGTGAAGACGAGGACGCACTCCTGATCGAAACCTTCATCGCCGTAGGCTGCTCGTCATCAGCCGATCGCGTGGTCCAGGCGCTGCTGCCGTACGCGCTGCGCCATGGCGTGCAACCCAAGCTGGCCGGCGCCACCGTGCGCCTGGTCTTCGATGACACCGGCAAATTGCAGGCGGTCACTGCCTGATCGGTGCCATCTCTCCACGCCCCCGATTTCGGGGGCGTTTTTTCTTCTTGTGGGCCGACGAAAAACCGGTTCTCGCTACCGGGTGCGGGCGAATCCGGCTGTGCTGATTTCCCGTTTCCGGATGACGCGGACAGTACCAGAACCGATGCTGGCATCCGCTGTTGCCGACATTGTCGGCTTCGCCAGCAGCCAGGGTTTCAGGCTGCCGTGGAGCTTGCTCCATGCCACCCGCCAGTTCGCCGTCGCATCGCTCGGGCGAACGCTGCCCATGCGGGCATCGATGCCTCTTTCTCCAACCTACGGGATGAGCGCTTCGTCCCGCAGGGGCGTGGCGTTTCCCGACTGATCTCAAGGAATGTCCATGGAAACCATCACCACGCAAGACCGCATCACCCTGATACACCTCAAGGTCGCAGATTTCGCCAGCGAAGAGACGCTGTGCTTCACTGCCACCGTGCTGTTCGATGGCGTTGCCATTGCCGATGCCCGCAACGACGGGCACGGCGGTTCCACCTGCATCCGCGCACTCGACGGCCAGGCTGCATGGCTGGCCGAGGCCGAAGCCTTCGCCAGGAGCCTGCCCCCCGACATGCTGGAAGGCGGCATCTCCGGCGAGGACGACGACCCGCTGGTCATCGACATCACGCTCGACTATCTGGTCGATCATCTGGCTGAAGCACAGCATGCCGAACGCAAGCTACGCACCGCCTACACCCGCGACATCGCCAACAAGGTGCTGTTCATCAGGGACGGCAAGCTGCTGTTCCTGAAAGGCATCAAGCTCAAGGCCATCGCCGACCGCGCCGGGTACTTTGCGGCGCTGCGCGCACGGCAGGAAACACCCATCATCATTCTGGCCGAGCTGCCGCCGGATGAGGCTTTCGCCTTGTGGAAGCAGCATGTACTGGGCGGCGAATCGTCCTGATCCCCAAGGCTTCCCGAGCCTCCACAGCCCCGCGATTCAGACTGTGTGAAAACGCACTGATGGCGGGTTAAGCAAACGCCCCGGCTCGTTCGGGGCGTTTGCTTTTGCGCGGACGAAAGGCGAAAACACGCTTTTCAGCCCATCAACGCGATCAGCTGGCCTGCACCGAGTACATTGATCGCTCTTTTGAGGTTGTAGGCTTGTACCGCCAGGGCCATTTCCGTCCTTGCACCCTTCAGCTGGCGAAGCAGGAAGCGGCCATTGCCGAATAACCACTGCTTGAGGTTGCCGAAGGGGTGCTCAACGATCGACCTTCGGCTGACCATCATCTCTGGATGTGCCTGCATCCGCTGTTCCATGCGCTCGAAGGCGGCTTCATGGGCATGCCGTGAGACGTAGCGGCGCTTGGCCTGGGTGCAGCGCGCTTTCAGTGGGCAACTGTTGCAGTCGCTGATCGCTGCCTGGTAGATGCGATCCCCTCGATTCCATTGCTTGAGGCTCAGCAACTTGCCCGCCGGGCACTGGTACTGATCGTTCTCTGCATCGTAAGTGAAGTCGCCTCGCTCGAAGAGGTCGACGTCATCACTGCGATTATTGGTCGCGCGGTTGGGCGGCACATAGGCCGTAATACCCGCCTCCTCACACGCCTGGAACTGCGCACCGTTGGAGTAGCCGGCATCGGCGACCACCTCCAACTTGACCTGTTGCAGCACGGCTTGAGTTGCCTTGGCCATGGGTTCGAGCTGCTGGGTGTCGTTGCCATCCTGAGTGACCTCGTGGTGCAGGATCAGGCAGTGCTCCGCGTCCACAGCGCTTTGCACGTTGTAGGCTACTCGAGGCCCCAGGTGGGTGCGCATCAGCTTGGCGTCCGCCTCGCCGATCACGAACTGTTCCAGCTGCTGCGCCTCCAGCAGCGCCTGACTGGTCAGATTGTCGGCATGCTTGCCCTGCAACCGTTGCAGGGCTGCCTTGACCGCCGAACGATCGATCGCCTCGTCGGCTTCAGCCCGATCCGCAGCCTCCAGCTGCGCCAGGTAGTCGGTGATGTGCTTCTCCAGCCGCTCCTGCTGGCGCTTGAGTTGCTTGAGGCTCAGCTGCTTGCGCGCCGAGGCGACGGCTTGGAACTTGCTGCCGTCGATGGCCACCAACTGGCCGGCGATCAGGCCGACCTGGCGGCAGAACTGCACAAAGGCCCGACAGGTCGCCGCGAATGCTGCACCGTTGTCCTTGCGAAAATCAGCGATGGTCTTGAAGTCCGGAGCCAGGCGTCCCAACAGCCACATCACTTCGACATTGCGCTGGCACTCGGCCTCCAGCCGCCGGGATGAGCGGATGCGCTGGAAGTAGCCATACAGATAGAGCTTGAGCAGATCGGCCGGATCGTAGGACGGTCGCCCGGTTTGCCGGGCCTGCACCTTGCTGAAGCCCAGCACGCGCAAATCCAGGCGCGCCACATAGGCTTCGATCACGCGCACCAAATGATCTTCCGGCACCAGCTCGTCCAGCGACTGTGGAAACAGACTGCCCTGGCTGCGCGCTTCACCTTGGATGTACTGCATAAACAAAAATGCCCGTATCGCGTGATACGGGCATTTTCTAGAACACCGGCCGGGACTGCCAGGTTTTCACACAGTCTGGATTGCGGGGCTTTTTTTCGTCCATCAATCGGGACGCCTCGGATTCCCATTTGCGCATGACGCCGGCCTAGCGCCGGCGGAAGCTGTCGGCATGCGTCGCTGACCTCGTCAGCACCATGCCAGCAGCCAGGGTTTCAGGCTGCCGCGGGATTCCCCTCCCGTGCGACCCACACCAGTCCGCCATCGCATCGAGTCCGCGGACGCGCGCCCTCACGGCGCCGATGCCGATTCATCCACCGCCAGCGGGAGCAGCCATCCCGTCCAGGGCCATGGCGATCCTGCTTCCTGAAAGGAGCTCCGCCATGTCCCAGCAAGCCTCGTTCGGCCACTTGGCCCTGATCTACGCCGGCAAACACCTGCCGCTCCAAGTGCTTCACAGCGCCGCCGGCCACTACATCGGTACGCGCGACATCGAAGGCCCCGTCTCCCGCGAGTCGGCCGAGTACTTCCGCAGTTCGGCGGCAGCCCAGCGAGCCCTCGACCGAGGCGGCTGGACCCAGCTGCCCACCCCTTGATCCCCATCCATGAGGAGACCGTCATGAATCAGCTTCTACCAACCGACGTCGTCGATCAGATCATGCGTGAAACGCGCCATTTCGAGCGTGCGCCCGAGGCCTTTTTCAAGGCTTGGAAACGCGGTGCGGAAATCGCCGGGCCCGAGTGGTTTGGCGATGGCACCCGCGAAGGCCTGCGCCGTGCCGCCAGCAAGTGGGACTTGCGTCCGAACCTGCTGGAACTCAACGACGCCCTGGGCGTTTTGAGCGGCGGACAGCGCATGTTCCTGTCCGCGATGGTGAGCTTCTACAACTCGCGCGAGGGCGCCGCGATGCTCAAGCGCTGCGGCTTCGAGGGGCTTTCCGACCTCGGTGGCCTGGATCTGGAGCGGCGTCAGGTGATCGCCGATCTGGTACTCAACTACAGCGGCTGGTAGGTCCGAACGACCGACCACCGCCATTTTCTCAACCCCCAGCGAGGGACATCCGTCCCTTCGGGGCGGTGTCCCTCCATTCTTCCCACAGGAGCGACCCATGTCCCGAAATCCGTCCTTTGCCGTCGTCCTCGAAGGAGGCCTGGTGCAGGCCATCGTCGTGCAGGACTGGCCCGATCATCTGCCGCTGCCGCCATTCGCGGTAGTGGACTACGACACCGAAGGCGCGGCCGACGACGAAATCGTCTGCTTCGACATCGGCAACTCCGAAGCCGAAGCCCTGTGCCGCAGCGACACCCCCACGGTGTTCGAGTCCTTGCCGGACGCGCTGTCACCACGGGTTGTGCTTGCCGCACTGGGCGAGCCCGTCCTGGATGACACACCCAAACCGCTGGCGATCGCCCGCCGGGTGCGGCAGAACGTCCTCGATCTGGATGCCCGGATCAACACCAGCGAGCAGGCACCGACGGGCGACGACTACAACGCGCTCTACGTCTTGGCCAACTGCGGCCTGATCGAACTGCTGAAGTCTCTGGGCGACCCCACCGACTTCGGCGAATAGCGCTTTTCCACCTTTGCCCGAAGCCACGGTTTCGGGTTCATCCCCGCGGATGCCATGTCCGCAGGGGCTGGCTCCGCATCACCAACCAGGAGCCACCCCATGGCAAACAACTACTACGACGCCACCGGCGTCCTCGTTCTCGACCAAGTCACCCCGGTGATTACCGCGCTGTTCGGCGGTTTGAAGCTGGATGCCTCATACCCCGGCGACGGCGAGGTCTACATCGCCCAGATTGCCGAAGACAGCGGCGCGCATTGGGACGATGTCTGCGAAGACCTCGTTGCACTGGCCCAGTCGCTGGGGCTGTCCGTGCCCAGCGAGGGCCCTCCCACGATGGACGACGTTCTGGCCGTGCTTTCCAGGCATTTCGGCACCGACCAGGACGAAGATCTGCAGCACCTGATCGAACACCATCGTTTCGAGGACGACTCGGATCTCGACGCGCTGTTCCTGATCGCCACGCGACTCGACGATGGTCACGGCCTCAAGGAGATTCGCTTCGAGGGTTGCTGGTATTGCAGCAAACCACGCCTCTTCAACTTCGGCGGTGACGGTTCTTTCATCAGCCGCGAGTTCTCGGTCTTCGGTGCCTCCGGTCAGGTGCTCGATCTCGGCAACCGTATCCGGCAAGCCCTTCTGATTCAGAACCTGGAGGCTGCTGCCAATCTGTTCGCCCGGGAAACACAACGCCTGCTCGCCGGCATCACCGACGAAACGCAGCGCCGGCAATTGCAACACCGCCTGTCCGAGCTGTTGAGCTGACAGGCCGCGATACGACGCTTGATCCATACCGGTGCCGCCTGCCGGCACCACTTCCTTTCCCACTGGGTCGATCCCCGGTGGGGGTTGGCCCTGCGTCACCCCTCACCGGAGAATCAAACCATGGACCATTCATCCAATCCTTTCGCCCGCGGCTACTACGGTTTCGAGATTCGGCGCCTTGCCGTCATCAGCTACGACGAGCGCCACCCGCAAACCTTTCTGCCGCTGCATCCATCGCAGGCTCATCTACCCGATGACAAGGTGGCGTACCAAGCGTGCATCTTCAACGATGATTTCGTGCTGATCACCGAAGGCCAAACGGTGCCCGCCGAACTCGATGCCTTGTGCGGCGGCAGCGGCGCCGTGCAGGCCGTGTACCACAGCATCTATGGCCGAACCCTCGATAGAGGCTTCATCCATGTGGGCGACAGCTACACACTGGAATATGCCCAAGCGGTGGTGCGCAATCTGCAGTTCGAGACGGGCTTCTACAGCCGTGCCTGGGAGATCAGCACGGCCCACATCACCGAAGCATCGGGCCGCTACCTGTGCGAACTGGCGGATATCGCCACACCGAGCGGGTTCCTGTTCGTCGCCTTTCGCATCCCGTACAGCCCAGCCATCGGCGTCAAGCTGATCGCCACACCCTGGACGGATGAGAACCTGATGCACGTCGAAGGCATCACCGCCGAGCAACTGCGCCGGGAGCACCTGTCCAAGGGCATGCCCGAGGATCTGGCCGACGTACTGGCGCTGGCCGGACAGGCTGACGTCAGGGTGCTGGTATTCGATGCTGATGCCAACGAGCTGGACGGTCTGACCGTCTTCGAGGAAGAGGACGACACCCCCTCTGTGGACACCTGACCAGTCATGTCCCCCCGAGCCCCTCCGATGAGGGGCTTTTTTCTGCCTCGGGAATGCGGTGCAGGCCGGTTCGGTTTATCGCAGGCCGGGCCGGCCAGGCTCTGCCATCCTGCTGCCATGTTCGCTGGCGTAGCCGGCAACATCCCAGGCGGTCAAGGCCATCGAGACCGCGGCATGCCGATCGCGTGCTGGCTTTCATCCTCTTCCGGACGCACCGCGTCCATCCAATCCACCCACTTGGGACAACCCGTCCCCTGTGGCCGGGAAGTCCCTTTTTTCTGGAGATTTCCCATGGACCATCAACTCATTCGTCAACAACTCCCGACGCTGGTTTCCGGCCATGTGCCGTCCAATGCCCGCGGCTTCAAGTTCGTCATCTTCGACGGTGAGCCCAAGGTATCGACGATGGGCTTCCATATCGATCCCAAGCCTTTTGAAGGCAAGGTCATCGCGAGCACAGACGAGGCCATTGTCGTCAAGACCGGACGCACCCAGTTCATGGTGCTCGACCGGTCGCGCGTGACCGAGGAACCCGACGAAGGTGCCAAGGTACAGGTCGAGCCTTATGCCAGACGCCGCTTCGACGGCTTGCGGGCGGATACCCCCGAGGAACGCACCGAGTACACCCACGACGGCCAGCCCTACAAGCTGCAGACGTTCGTGCTCGGTTCGGCTCCGGCGAAACTGCCGGTCCCGCAGCCGCGCTGCCTGGAACTGCAGCAACTCATCGAGCAGTTGGAAACGCTGCCGGCGCCCGACGGCTACCGGCGCATCACGCACCTGTTGGTCGATGCTGGCGCGTGCGACTTCACTTGGGTCGATCCACTGCCCAAGGACATCATCGCCACGCCGCCGGCCATCAGTTTCAACGTGGTCACTGCGAAGTTCCAGGGGCGCGTCACCGTGCTGTACGAACGAGGCGACGATCTCTATGCGGTGGAACTGCACCGCGACGGTGAGCTGGTGGAGCGCGTGGATGAGGTGTTCTTCGATGACCTCGGCAACACGTTGGAACGCCTGATCGACGATGGCAGTTGGCGCCAGATTCGCGTCAGCACCGTGCAGAAGCCCGCACGGCGCAAGCCGCGGGCGGTATCCGCATGACTGCGCGAAGCGGCTGAGTCCGTCGGCGGCATTTCGTCCTTTCCGCACCGCCTTGTCGGAGCATTCATCCACCACGGCACTTGCCCCGGAAACTGGCCTCGCGCCAGCTTCCGGGGCTGTGCCTATCTGCTGGGAAATATCTCATGACCGTGTCGGCAGAACACTGAACCTGCCTCAGCCCCCCGGTTCCGCCGCGAGTGCGCACTTAGCTGGCCTGTTTTACCGAACGCCAGGACGACCTGTTTGACCCTGCCGAAGAGACCATCGGCTGCTATTGCGGCGATTGAATGCGGTCAGGCGACAGTACTCATTCCCGATGGTGTGCGAAGCCGCGCGGTGTGAGGCTTGCCCCATGCTTGCTGACGTTGTCAGCGACATGCCAGGCAACCATCGGTCTTCGAGGTTGCGGCGCGGCACCCGCCGCGTGACCGAGCCAGTTCGCAACGCATCCCTCCGTGCGAACGACCATCGGCTTGCCGGTGGTGGATGCACCTTCCTAGTCCATTCGCCTTATCAACCCACCGCGGGGTTACGCACCCCCCCGCGCAGTCGGGTCCGGTGTGTCTCCGCTTCATTCCCATTGGAGATTCACCATGACCAATACGACTTCCAACGCGAAGAGCTACTTCGATCTTCACACCGAGGGCTACGCCCGCTTGCAGCGTGTCCGGGAGGTTCCTGTCCGTGGTGGCCGCCGTGCGCAGCCGTTCCTGGCTTGCACTGTCGCCGCACTCGTCGGATCCGCCAAAGACCCCGTCACCCGCTACTTCGACGTCAAAGTCTCCGGTGCCGACGCCAAGAAATTGGTCGAGGGTTACATCGGCGTCGATGACCCGAGGCAGCGTCCGCTGGTCAAGTTCCGGCTCGGCGATCTCTGGGCCGATGCTTTCATCCGTACCAGTGGTGACCGCAAGGGCGATCCGGCAGCCAGTCTCAAGGGCCGACTGTTGAAAGCCGAACTGATCGATCGTGCCGAACTGGCGCAGATCAAGCAGTACGAGCTGATCACCCGGGGTATCGGTTATCTCAACCGTCCGCGCGAGGTTACGCCGAAGGATGGCGATCCGTTCCTGTCGTGCTCCATCGGGGCGCTGGCCGGCCCGGTCGATGAGCCGGATTACCGGTACATCAACACCATCGTCGCCACTGCGGACGCCCAGCATCTGGTGCGCCGCTGCGTACAGGCCATCGAGGCCGAGCGCAAGGTGCTGATCGCCTTCCGTCTCAACGACATGAAGGCCGATGCGTACCTCCGCACCAAGGGCGAGCGTGCCGGCGAACCGGCGGCGAGCCTGGAATCCAAGCTGATCCACATCGGCCTGATCAAGATCGATGGCCAGCAGGTCTTTCCGGCCGCCGCACCGGCGCCCGTTTCCGAGGACGCTGCGGCGACCGAGGATGCGGATACCGCCGATGGCACCGTCGAGGCGCCGACCGCCGAGTCCGTTCAGGACGAACCCGTGCCGGCACCCGAGGCCGAGGAACCCGCACTCGCGGCTTCCTTCTGATCCACCCCCGCAAGGCCCCATTCCGGGGTCTTGCTTCTTATCCCCAACCTGCCTGCAGGCCACTGACGTGGCGCGTGGGCGTTCGTCTTTTCATCCCCGCAGTCCGTTCCGCACCGTGCGGATTCGGCTGCATAACAATCCCAGGAGAATGCCATGTCTCTCGCATCCCGTTTCGCACCGCGCTCACCGGTACTGCGCTCGGACCGTCCTCTGTTGGACGACCAGATTCGCGCCGTGGTGCCGTCGATCTTTGCGGAAACACCGCACGAAAGCCGTTCCCAGCGGTACAGCTACATCCCGACGGCCACCGTGCTGTCGGAACTTCGTCAGGAGGGATTCCTGCCCTTCATGGTGTGCCAAACACGTGTCCGCAACGAGGACCGCCGCGAGTACACCAAACACCTGATCCGCCTTCGCCACGCCAGCCAGATCAATGGCGACGAAGCCAACGAGATCATCTTGTTGAACTCGCACGATGGCACCAGCAGCTATCAGATGCTGGCAGGTCAGTTTCGATTCGTCTGCCAGAACGGGCTGGTCTGCGGCGACACGTTCGCGGACATCCGCGTGCCTCACAAGGGCGATGTCGCGGGCCAGGTCATCGAAGGTGCCTACGAAGTCCTGAAAGGCTTCGAGCGGGTGCAGGAAGCGCGCGAGAGCATGCGCGCGATCACGCTGGAGGCTGGGGAGGACGACGTTTTCGCCCGTTCGGCCCTGGCGCTCAAGTACGACGATCCGGACAAGCCCGCGCCTGTCACGGAGAGTCAGTTGTTGGTTCCCAGACGCTGGGACGATCGCAAGAGCGACCTCTGGTCGATCTTCAACCGCGTCCAGGAAAACCTCGTCAAGGGAGGGCTGACCGGACGCACTGCGAACGGCCGCCGCCAGCGTACCCGCCCTGTACAGGGTATCGATCAGAACCTGCGCCTGAACCGCGCCCTCTGGATGCTCGCCGAAGGCATGCGCCAGTTGAAGTCCTGAGCCACTACTCGGACCTCGCCCGTCAGGGCGGGTCCATTTTCTTCCTGACCCGTTGCGCGCCGCGCAAGACGGTTCCATTCATCACAAGGAGATACGCCATGGCTACAGCAGCCGTTCAATCCGATCCGCCCCTCATCGTCCGCGGCCAACTCGCCATCCGCACCATCCCGGGCCGCAACGGACGGTTCACGGTCGGTCGCCTCACGACCCGCCTTGGACTGTTCCATGTGAAAGACCCGGAACTGGAGCAGTACCCCGAAGGGAAGTACGAGGGTGAGTTCGTCATCCGCTACATCTATCCGAAGGCCTATCCGGTTGGCGATGGCATGCGCTTTGAAATCCGCGCCAACCTGGACGGCATGACCCTGTCGGGCATCGACAAGCTGAGCAAGGCCGAGGCTCGCGCCTTCGCCGCACAGGACGTCGATCCGCTCGATGAAGAGCTGGGCACGCCACCGGCGACAACGCCGGCAGCAGCCGAGAAATCCAAGTCCCGGTCCAAGCCGGAGCCCGCGCCCGTGCAGGCATCGAAAGACCCGCTGGTCGATACCACGCCATTCGGCGTCGATACGCCGTCCGCCACCGTGGCCGCTTCGGGTGGTCCCGAGAGCGACGACGCGGCGCTGTTCGGCATTCTCTGGCCGTTGGAAGAGTCGGTGAAACTCGACTCGACCATCGATCGCCGCACCCTACGTCTGCAGATCGCGCGGCTCAACCAGTTGGGCTATGCCTTCGACGCCACGGCCCAGCAATGGAACCTGCAACTCGCACCCGAACCGCAGGCTGCCTGATCGTCCTGCCGCATCCGCGGCATTTCATCCACCCGCCGGGGCGACCCCGATGGGGAGGTTCCCGGCTATTTCAATCGAGGAGCTTCACCATGAGTCGGCACTACTTCGACACATTCCACAAAGGATTTCCCGTCACCGTACTACTCGGCTGGGATCGGCCGATGAACTACTTCTTCTTGGTCATCGAGAAGCCAACCGAGTTGATCGACGACACCATGAAGGTCGAGAGCGACGACTTCTTGTACAGCAATCTGCACGAGAGCGATCCGTTCAACCATGACCTGGACTACTACCGTGAGGTCTTACGTCATTTTCAGATCCTTGTGCCGGAAAGCCTGTTCATCGAGGTCCAGCACGACGCTGAGAGAAATGTCGGCAACCGCGTAGTCAAGCATCAGGCCGACGGTTCGTTCACCGAACGTGAACTCTGAGTAGTCCGCGTTCTTTCATCCCTAACGGGGCATTCACTGCCCCTGCGGGTGGTGGTGCCCCTGACTTCATTGAGGACTCCACCATGTCTGCACCTTCATCCCCACAGTTGCTGTACCGCATCGACGAATGCGGCGACGTGATGGCCGATGCTTGCGTCTGCGGCGAAGACGGCGATCTGGTCTTTCTATCGGTCTGGGCGCGGGACACCGCGATCCAGCAGTTTCTCGCCCGGCTCACCTTGGGCCGCGACGAGGATGGACTGGACCAGTTCCATCTCGTCACCGACCAGGGCGGCTCCGTGCCCGTGTTCGTTCCCTCGGTCGAGCGTCTGGAAAAGCGCTTGACCCGCAGCTATCGCCGCACCCTGTTCGGGTCGCTCGTCAATCTCTGGCTGTTCGATCGGCGCTGCATCCGGCCGGACAAGGCCACCACCAGCGCGCTCGCACTGTTGCCGCGCGCGGCGGCCGATCCTACGTCGCGCCTCTGGCTGCTCGTCAAGGAGACGTGCCCGCTGCCCTTGCTGGATCACTGGCAAGGGACGGTGCTGGCACTGCTGCGAGACCGCGACATGCTCCGCGACCTGCCGACGGCCCTCGGGCCGCTGCGTGGATTTCGTCTGGGGCTGGATGTGCCAGCGCTCACCGAAGCACTGAGCAGCCTGATCCGCCAGGGCGTACTGACCGCCCATCCGCTCCCGCAGCCGGCGACCACCCAAGGGTCGCTGGAAGCGGTGGCCTGACCCACGGCAGGTGCGTGCGACCGGCGCGCACCCGCTTTCCTTCATCCCCGCTACAGGAGATTTCTTATGGCACTCATGTTCCCGCGGCTCGCCCGCAATTTCGTCAAGGCCGGCTACTTTCCGACCGACGAACCCACGCTCGAAAGAGCGCTCAGCGCACTGGCGTCCGGCGACGGGCCGATGTGCATCCTCGATCCTTGTGCAGGCGAAGGCGTCGCCATCGCGGAGGCTGCGCATGCCCTCGGGCGTGACCAGGTCACCGCCTATGCGGTGGAGTTCGACCCGGAGCGCGCCAACCATGCGCGTCTGCTCGTCGATCACTGCATCCAGGGCGACCTCATGGACACCCTGATCGCACGCCAGAGCTTCGGTTTGCTGTGGCTCAACCCGCCATACGGGGATCTGTCCAAAGATGCGAACGGCAACATCGGCTACGACGGCAAGGGCCGCGCACGGCTGGAAAAGTTGTTCTACCAGCGGACGCTGCAACTGCTGCAGTACGACGGCATCCTGGTTTTCATCGTCCCGCACTACGTGCTCGACCAGGAGTTGGTCGGCTGGCTCACGCGGCACTTCGCCGATCTGCGCATCTACCGTGCGGTGGATACGCAGTTCAAGCAAGTCGTCGTGTTCGGTCGCCGGGCCCGCCAGCGCGAGCTGGTGGGCGATGAGGTCAAGAACGCCCGTGCCCGCCTGTTGCAGATCGGGCAAGGCGACCTGGAAGCGGAGGAACTGCCACCCACGTGGCCGTCGCTTCCGTACGTGGTCCCCGTCGCCCAGCACGAGCCGGAGCACTTCTACCGTCTGAGCATGGAGCCGGCGCAGTTCGCCGACGAAGTGCAGCGCCTGCATGGCCTGTGGCCGTCGTTCGAGACCCATCTGGGCGCCGCCCAGCAGTCCTTGCGCCGCCCGGCGCGCGCATTGTCCCAGTGGCACCTGGCACTGGCCCTCGCGGCCGGCGCGATCTCCGGTGTCGTGCAGTCGAAGAACGGCCGCACCCTGGCCGTGAAAGGCGACACCTACAAGCAGAAGGCGACGACCACCGAATATCGCGAGCGCGATGACGGTTCAATCGCAGAGACACGCATCCTCACCGACAAGTTTGTCCCCGTGATTCGTGCCTGGGACTTGTCCCCGGACTCGGCCACCCTCGACCGGATTCTCACCATCCACTGATCGCATCGGGCGGCTCGCCGCCTTGCTTCATTCATCCACCAGAAGGAGAACTCCCATGCTTTCGCGTTTGTTCGCGCGGCGCGAGCCGCAAGCCCGTCCGTTGTTCGCCCTCGGTTCGCTGAGGCTGAGCGAGAAGGTGCACTGGTTGGCCAGCAAAGGCCTCATTGATCCCTTGCCTTATGTGCAGCGCCATGTGCGCGGCGATTGGGGCGATGTCGACGAGACCACCCGCCAGGTCAATGATGTGGCACTCGACCAGGACAATCCCATGATCTCTCGCTACAGGATCACGCCGCAGCTGCTGCTGATCGTGATGACCAGCGAGGATCACCGCACCACCGTGGTCCAACTGCCCGAAGAGCAGTCCTCGATCTAGCACCAGCCCATTTCATCCACCCACCGGGGTCATGTCGCCCCGATGGGGACGCCATGACCCTTTCTTTCATCGAAGGAGCTATCACCATGGCAACTGTAATGTCCATCAGCACGGCCCCCAATCTGCGCTTCTCGCCGGGCGCGACGGTCATGACCGTCGGCGTGGCCAATCTGGTCGAACAGGGACGGCTCAACCCGAGCCCGTACCTTCGCCGCCACCTCAGCGGCGACTGGGGCGACCTCGACGAGGACGATCGGCGATCGAACGATGCCGCGCTGGCATCGGGCGAGGCCCGGTTGCTCTCTTCGTACCAGGTCGATCCCGATCTGAAACTCTGGATCATCACTGAGTGGGACCGCAGCGTCACGACGCTGTTGTTACCCAGCGAGTATTGATTTCCGGGCGGCTGCGCGCCGTCCACTCACCTTCACCCCCAGGGGCATCCATCGCCCCTGGGGGCGGTGCATGCCCCATTTTTTTGGAGCATCACCATGACCATGCAACTCGAAGCGGCCCCCGCCGCACCTTCCATGCCCGCCACGGGCGATCTGTTCAAGCCTGCGGACAGCGAAAGCGATCTGTCTTTCAGCCTGCAGGATTTCGTCACCGAGTTTGGGGATGAGTTACTCGACTCCCTCAACCGGGCCAACCCGCCCGTTTACAACGGTGTGCCGCGCGCCAACCGCCAGCTCGTCCTCGCCAGCCTCAAGCGGCAGCTGTTCCCCGCCCAGGCCGAGGTCGTCCATGCGGCCGCCGAACTGCTCGTCAATCAGGGCGAGCGCGCGGCCATCGTCAATGGCGAGATGGGGACGGGGAAAACCACCGTCGGCATCGCGCTAGGGGCGGTGCTCAACGCGGAAGGCTATCGCCGCACGCTCGTCCTCAGCCCGCCCCATCTTGTCTACAAATGGCGGCGCGAGATCCTCGAAACCGTCGCCGGTGCGAAAGTCTGGGTGCTCAACGGCCCGGACACATTGCTCAAGTTGATCAAGCTGCGCGAGCAGTTGAACGTGCCGGCCGAAGGGCAGGAGTTCTTCATCATCGGCAGGGTCAGAATGCGGATGGGATTCCACTGGAAGCCCGCCTTCGTCCGCAAACACACCCGTTACGGCATGGTCGGCGCCTGCCCGCACTGCGGGACGGTGGTCACTGATCTCGACGGCGAGCCGGTCAATGCTCTGGAGCTGGAGGCGGAAGAAATCCGCCGCAAGTGCAATGTCTGCGACGGCGCACTCTGGACGCTGATGCGGCCGCGCAGCCTGTCGGGCAGTGATCAGTCCTCGGCGGTGCTGCGTGCGCTGAAGAGAATCCCGACCATCGGCGAGGCCACGGCCAACAAGCTGATGAAGACCTTCGGCGATTCGTTCCTGGCGTCGATGCTCGGCGACAACCTGCACAACTTCATCAACCTGATGGACGAGCGCGGGGAGTTGGTGTTTTCCGACCGGCAGGCGCAGCGCATGGAACGCGCCATGTCCTCAATGGAGTTCGGCTTCGGAGAAGGCGGCTATCAGCCCTCGGAATATGTGAAGCGGTATCTGCCGCAAAGCACCTTCGACTTGCTCATCGCAGATGAAGCCCATGAATACAAAACGGGTGGATCGGCGCAGGGCCAGGCGATGGGCGTCATCGCAGCCAAGGCACGCAAGACCGTACTGCTAACCGGTACCCTCATGGGGGGCTATGCAGACGATCTCTTTCATTTGCTGTTCCGGGCCTTGCCCGCGAGGATGATCGAAGATGGTTACCGCCCGAGCGCCAGCGGCAGCATGAATGCCGCTGCCATGGCGTTTATGAGGGACCATGGTGTCCTCAAGGACATCTATTCCGAGAGCAACGGGCCGGCCCACAAGACCGCCAAAGGCTCGAAGATCACCGTCAGAACGGTCAAGGCACCCGGGTTCGGGCCGAAAGGCGTACTGCGCTGCGTGCTGCCGTACACGATCTTCCTCAAGCTCAGAGACATCGGCGGCGTGCTGCCGCCGTATGACGAAGAGTTCCGGGAGGTCGCCATGGATGCCGGGCAGGCCGACGCCTACCGCAATCTGGCCGCCAGCCTGACGGCGGAACTCAAGGAGGCCCTGCGCAAGCGGGATACCACCTTGCTGGGCGTAGTCCTCAATGTGCTGTTGGCGTGGTCCGACTGCTGCTTCCGGGCAGAAACCGTGCGCCACCCGCGTACGCGCCAGGTCCTGGCCTTCACACCGGCCCAGTTCAACGAGCTGGAGATCATGCCGAAAGAGCGTGAGCTGATCGACATCTGCCGCGAGGAGAAAGCCGCGGGTCGTAAGACCCTGGTGTACTCCGTCTACACCGGCACGCGCGATACCACCAGCCGTTTGAAGATGTTGCTGGAGCAAGAGGGTTTTCGGGTGGCGGTACTGCGCGCAAGCGTGGATGCCTCTCGCCGCGAAGACTGGATTGCCGAGCAGCTCGATCGCGGGATCGACGTCCTCATCACGAATCCGGAACTGGTGAAAACCGGCCTGGATTTGCTGGAGTTCCCCACGATTGTGTTCATGCAGTCGGGGTGGAACATCTACACGTTGCAACAAGCCGCGCGCCGGTCATGGCGGATCGGCCAGAAGCAGCATGTGAAGGTGATCTACCTGGGGTATGCGGCCACGTCGCAGATGACGTGCTTGGCCCTGATGGCGAAGAAGATCCTGGTATCGCAGAGCACCTCCGGCGACGTCCCGGAATCGGGGCTGGATGTGCTCAACCAGGACGGCGATTCGATCGAGGTCGCCCTGGCCCGGCAACTCGTCGCGGCCTGATACTCTCGTTCATGCCGGCGTCCCTCTGGGCGCCGGCTTTTTTTATTCCTGCACAGTACCTTCAATCGTCGCCATGACGCCCAGCGTCGGGGTCGTTAAACTGGGCGGACATACGCAGATCTCGAGGGGCATGATGGTCATGGTGATCGAAGCAGCCTACGCGAATGGCACTGGCGTCGCGAATGCACTGCGCATGTCGCAGGCCCAGTGGCTGGGGCTGCAACGGAACTATCACGTCGGCGATCTGCTAATGCCATGCTGCAATGCTCCAGCCGTCCCCAAGATCAGTGCCAATGGCCATCCTTTCTTCGCGCATCTAAGCGGTGCCTGCAGCACTTCCGAAGAAAGCCAGTGGCACCTCGCGGCCAAGATACTGGTGCGCAGCGTTTTGGAGGATCTTGGTTGCCGAGCCTCGGTTGAGGTTCCAGGGAGCAGCGAAACCAGCCGCTGGAAAGCCGATGTCTGGGGCGAGCGTGGCGAGGCCAAGTTGGCTATCGAGATCCAAAGGTCATATCAGTCGCTGCGTGACTACCGTACCCGGCAAAAGAAATATCGGGCCGAGGGCATCAAGGCGCTTTGGTTGCTAAGACAAGAGAGATACAGCACTCTCACGAGGAGCATGAGCAAGGAGCGACTGCGGACCGAGTTCGGAGGAAAATTCCCTCCAGCCGGGCACTTCGGCCCATGTCTCGCAGATGTGCCTATAGCAATGCTCGAGTTGGAGCCGACCACCACGATCACAGGTGCTGGATTTTTCACCGCCAGTCTTCCGGATTTACTCGAAGCAGTGCTTAGTGATCGCTTTCTTTGCGTAGATGGTCTTTGGTGCATCGACAACCTAGATGCGATGTCTCGTGCCGCCCAACTTGCGCGCGAACGTGCCGCAGCCCAGCGCGCGGCAGATATTTAGTTAAGAACCGGTATTAACTCATCCGGAGCCCATGCGATTCGGATACAGCCCCAACCCTTATATAGTCGCTCAGAGGTTCGCAGCACGCATTCGTGCCTCTAATTCATCCAGGAATGGTGAGCGCCCATGGCGCATCGGACCATAGCGCCCTTCAACGAATCCCGAGTACAGCATGTGAACCTCGTCGCGGGCGCGTGTGAGTCCCACATAGAACAGCCGGCGACTCTCGCGCAACTTCTCTGGACTCAGTTTTCGCCATGGCAAACTCCCATAGTCGAGACCGACCATAATGACCACGTCGTACTCGCATCCCTTAGCGGAATGAAGTGTCAGCAGGTTCAGGTGATCCGGCGAACCATCACGTCCGCCCAGACTCGCAATGTCCAGCGTAGCCAGCGCGCCACCTTCGGCAAGCGCCGCCGTCATGCGATCCAGTTGTTCCTTCTGATCGGCAAGCGACGATTCAGCAACCAACAGACGATCCAAGATGCCGTTGCGCAGTGATGCGACAAAATCACGTGCGGACTGCTGATCGGCGCGCAACGCCCACAACAGAGCGGTTAGCTCCTGCCCCTCGCGTCGAGCCTGCGCATCGTCCAAGTTCGCTCGATGAAATGCGAGATAACGGTCGATCAATCCACGCAGTTGCGGACGCGCGATACGCCAGCCACCCGCACACCATGCGGCGCAGTCTTCTACCCAACTCGTCAAGGCAACTTTACGGTAAGGCGCGGCGGTGTCCACGCGGATATAATCGAAACCGCCGGCTGCCACGGCCTTGGCCACAATATCGCCTGCGCGATAGTCCGTATACAAGATTGCGATATCGCCCAGCGTTCGTCCTGGCTTGGAGTCCAAGGCCACCGGAATGATCTGCGCGACGGCGTGTGCGGCCTGATCTGCGAGCCCATCAGGGCACAGCACAAACTCGATAGTCGCCTGACGGGTCGGGTCGTTCGCCCGATAGCCACGATCCTCACCCAACGCCATTTCTGAAGCGCTGACAATGCCTGCCCCTGAGCGATAATTCAATTGAAGTCTGACCGGCTCGATGTCTTCACGCTCAGCTAGCTCCATGAGCAACGCGCCATCGGCCCCTGTGAAACCGTAGATCGACTGGTCTGCATCACCGACTGCGAACAAGCGCACGCCACCATCAAAAGCCAGGCGCTTGACGATGCGATGGAGTGCAACCCCCAAATCCTGATATTCATCTACCGCCAGCACCGGAAATTTCGCCTGCACCAGAGGCAGTACCCAATCATGCTCAGCGATCAGGCGCTGGCCATAGACCACCATGTCGTCGTAGTCGATCAGCCCCCCTTGGCGCAGTGCCGCCTCGTAGGCTTCGGCCCAGGCGGCAAGTTCTTCCTCGCTACGCCAGGCAACGCTGTTTCGGTTCAGTACGGATCGGCGATGCCGTCCAAGATCGATAGCTTTGTAAGGATGGTTGGCCCCAAAGAGCTCGTCTCCGGACTGCCTGATCAAACGATCACTCACTCGCTGGGATGCCACTGAGAGGGGAAACTGAATCGGTAGATCAGCTAAGCGTCCATATGGCATCAACAGATGGCGTAGGCAGAATCCGTGGACGGTGCCGATGAACAGGTTTGGCGCCTCCCGCAGCCCCAACATTTCAAGCCGACGGGTTAATTCGCGTGCGCACTCTTGACTGTAGGTGATGCACGCAGCACCACGCGGTGCCTGCACGTCTTCGGCCAAGATGCGAGCCAGCTTCAGCACAAGCGTCTTGGTTTTTCCGCTTCCAGGGCCGGCGAGCACCACGCAATGTCCCTGGGAGTTGTACGCCGCCAACTGACCAGGATTTCCGGCCAGCTCGGCAGCCTGGGCCAGGTAGGCTGTGCTGAAACTACGCGACGGCATTGCGGATATGCTCCAGCGCGGAACGGATGTAGTGCGGGCAAGTATCCTCGGACACTGAGCGTGCAAGGGCCTGAGCGAATCGTCCCTTTCCGATTCTTTCGATAAGCTTCAGCAGCCGTTCTTCATCGACCTGGTCTAAGTCATCCACCCACTGCTGCAATGCTTCTCGGGTTGCTTGCCTCAGTTGCGGCAATTCCTGCTGAATTACATCCCGCATCGACTCAGCCAACCCACCGGCGAACAACTCCGTTTCCAGTGTGTTCTCGTTCACGAAGTATCCGAACTCCTCGGCAAGCTCAATTACGTCATCTGTCTCCATCTCCGAGTGGTCGTACTCGTCTTCAACCACGTCAAGAAGATTGATCAGTCGCCGGCGAACCAGCGGAGCCTTGCCATTGACCGGATCATAGTCCGTCAGGATGACATGAGGAATATCCAGTCCTTCAGGGCCTAGGAGCTTCACATACGGCGTGAAGTTAGTTCCGCCAACCGAGCACACGGTAATCCCAAGCATATCGAGGTGGATATCAAGCGCCTCAGCGAACGCGGGGACCAGGAAACGCTCTGCGTCGCCTTCGACCAGAATGACCCCCCGAGAAAAGAAAATCTCGCCACGCGTGACATCAATGTAGCGCTGTAGATCTTCTTCATCCCTCTGTGTGAACGGCGCATTCGCAGTTGAAACGGCGACAGTCTTGCCTGCCCCCACGTCATGACGTAGCAGAACGATGGATCTAATCGGCGTAACGCTTGCAATGTGTGGGGAGTGAGTTGTAAGGATCGTTGTTAGCGGAGCATCTTCCTCGTTTTCATCCCCTCCGGTGCCAAGGAAATAACGATAGACAAGGCGCTGAACGTGCGGGTGCAGGTGCGCTTCGGGCTCCTCAACCACAAAGAATGTATGGTCACGTTCTCCGTCAGACACGAGGCGGTCGAGTTCGAGGCTCTTCAATGCCAGGAAGATCAGGTTCGCGGTTCCCAGACTAGCGTCACCGACGCCGCGAATTCCATTGTCAATTAACAATCGCAAGCTGCGAAGCAGCGCATCCACCCGAGTTGGAGCGAGTCCAAGCGACACAGGCACAGCATGCTGCTCACCAGCAATGGAGATCAACCGCTCGCTGATCCGGTTCGCCGTCGCAACCACTTGGGCGTGGCCAGCTAGTTCCCGCTGTGCGTCGTCAACCTGATTTTGAATCTCCTCACGGGCGTCTTCGTCCAACGACTCGGCAAGATCTTCGATGAGGGGTCTCAATGGTGAATTGCGCCAACTCGCGAGATCCTTCTCAGCATCACGCAGTGCCACCTGGACGTCTATTGGCAACATGCGGCGAAACGCACTACCGACGTGCATTTCGGGGTCGTTACCACCAAAGATCACATACTCATAGTCTTTCAACGATTCCGGAGCGCGTCCCAGTCCGGCTTTGGGCTGGAAGCGATAGGTGAGACGGGCCGTCATGGGTGGGCCTGGATCAATCACACAATCGTTGAGATGAGCCATCAACCGCGGGTTATCAGTGAAGTCGGTCAAGTCCACCGAGACTTCGATGATTTTACCGATCTTGTCTTCAACCAGGCCATCCCAGAAGTGCTCTATGCTCAATTGCCGGTCACGCTCGGACAATCCTGGGTCGAGAATCAGCTGTAATCCACGAATGAAGTTACTTTTTCCGACTTTATTCTCACCAACGATAACGATGCTATCGCCAGTCTTTATATCAACATCCGAAAAATTGGCGAAATTGATCAGCCTAACGCGTGAGATCCGCATGCACACCCCCTGCAATATGTCTTACGAATAATATCAGCCCATCGTCGGCAACACCGTTAGTTATTCACCGCCTTCCCTACAAGCCTGCGCTGACTCAACCTCCGAAGACTCATACTTCCAACCTACACCCGCGAACAAAGCGATCCAAGACTCTTTCGTATTCTTTGCTGAACGATTCGGTCTGCCCGGCGAAGGTATCGGCTCATCGCCATCGAGAGCCGAACCATGCCAGCAACCCAACTTCTACGGCGCCTGACCGGCAGCGGCCTGCTGATCACCGCTGTGTTGAGCGGCGGCTGCGCCACCACCGCCGCACCGCCCGTTGATCCTCTTGTCGAGGAAGCCGACACAGCGCCGCAGTCACCTGAACTGATTCCGGTGGTGCGCTATGGCCGCTACACGCTCGTGGAGCTTGTTCCCACCGCGGCCCAGCGTGACCTGCTGCTGCAGGTCATCGACGTGGCGATGCCAGCGGATGCCAGAGCGACGGTGGGCGACGGCCTGCGCCACGCACTCCAGCGCAGCGGCTACCAGCTTTGCGAGAACGCCCATGCGGTGATCGAGCTGTATTCGCTGCCGCTGCCGGCGGCGCACCTGTATCTGGGGCCGATGACGCTGCGCGACGCACTGCTCACGCTCGCCGGGCCGGCCTGGGATGTACAGGTCGATGACAGGGCGCGCCAGATCTGCTTCGTTCCTGCCGGCGAGCCCTCCGCAGATCCCGAGACCGACACGCCACTGGCCGCGCCGGTGCAGACCTTTCCCATCGTCGACGGAGGCCAGCCATGAGCGCAGTGGCCCATGCGTCGCGTTCGCGCGCGGCCTTCGTGCTGTACCTGCTGCTGTGGGCCTGGATGGTCGGACTCAGCGCACTGGTGCTCGTCAACTTCCGCGTTGCGGGCGACCTGGCCGGTCAGAGTCAAGTTGATTCGGCCTTACGCCAACTGCAGGTGCTCGAAGGCCGGCTCGCCGAATTCGCCGACGACGTACAGACGCTGCAAGCCCGCCCCGAAGCGGCGACCACGGCAGCTTTGCAGGAAGCTTTGCAGGACACCCGCCAGCGCCTCGAAGCCGACATCGCCCGTCTCGAACAGTCGCTGGCCGGCTACGCCACCGAGGCGGCCCTGCAGACACTGCACAGCGAGGTCGAGCAGCTCAAGGCACAGCGCCAGACCGCCGCGCGCACGCCCGCAGCGCCGCGTCCCGCCAGGGCGACGACGACGGCACCGGCACAGGTGCCGTTTCCCTTCCGCTTGATCGGTGCGGAACTGCGCGCCGGGCAGCGCGCCGTTTCCATCGCCCCCGCCACCGACCCGCTCTCGGCCGGGCAGATCCAGGTGCTGCTTCCCGGCGAGCATGCCGGGCGCTGGCAGTTGCAGACCATCGACGGCAACACCGCCGTGTTCCAGGCCGGTGACCAGACGCGCCGGCTGGCGATTCCTTGATCGGGAGGCGCCATGCAACGTCGCGCACTTTCCATGCTGTTCCTGTTGGCCGCGCTGAACGCACCGGCCTTCGCGCAGCAGCCCGCCACCCAGAGCACACCCGCACAGTCTTCCCGTGTCACGCCGAGCCAGATCGATCAGGCACGCGATGAACGCCTGGCGCGGGACTGGGGGCTGCGCGGCGACGAATGGGGACGCTACCGCGAACTGATGGAAGGGCCGCTGGGCATCCATTCACCCAACCTCGACCCGCTGACCGCACTCGGCATCGAAGCCCGCTCCGACGAGGAGCGACGGCGCTATGCCGAACTGCAAGTGCAGGTCGAAGCGCGCCGCGTGGAAAAGTTGCTGGCGTATCAACGAGCCTACGACGAAGCCTGGCAACGCCTGCATCCCGACGCCCAGCGGGTGAATCTGCCCGATGCGCTGCCGGGCGGCAGTGCGATGACCGGCAGCGGTCGTACCGCCGTGTTCGTCCGGGACGGCTGCGCGCCGTGTGCCCAGGTCGTGCAGCGTCTGCAGACGGCGAACGCCGAGTTCGACCTGTACATGGTCGGCAGCCGCCAGGACGACGCGCGCATCCGCGAGTGGGCCCAGCGCGCGCAGATCGATCCGGCGCGCGTGCGCAGCGGCTCGATCACGCTCAACCACGACGGTGGCCGCTGGCTGGCGCTGGGTTTGCCCGGTGAACTGCCCGCGGTGGTGCGTCAGGTGAACGGCCAATGGCAGCGCCAGCCCTGATGCCGACGTGGCCGCTGCGCGTGCTGCTGGCCGCCGCGCTGGCGACCGGGCCAGTCCAGGCCCAGGAAATTCCGCCGCCCGCCTACCAGTTGGCGGCCCAGCGCGCCGGCATTCCTTCGACGGTGCTCTATGCCGTGGCGCTGCAGGAAAGCGGCGTGCGCCGGGACGATCGCATCGTGCCGTGGCCCTGGTCGCTCAATGTCGCCGGCCAGTCGCGCCGCTACGCCACGCGCGCGCAGGCTTGTGCGGGCGTGCGCCAGGCGCTGCGCGAGGTGCCCCCCACGCGCATCGACGTGGGCTTGGGCCAGATCAACCTCGGCTACCAGCAGCACCGCTACCGCCAGCCCTGCGATCTGCTCGACCCCTACGACAACCTGCGCATCGCCGCCGACATCCTGAAAGAGCAGCACACCCCCGGCGAAGACTGGCTGCTGGCGGTCGGGCGTTACCACCGACCGGCTGGCGGCGCGCCCGCGGCGCGTTACCGGCGCAGCGTTTCACAATACCTCCAGCGCGTGCTCGGCCCGCAACAGACCGCCGCACACGCGCCCCGCCAGGAGAACAGCCGATGACCTCATCCATCCGGGCCACGCACGGCCTTCTTGTCGTAATGCTCGCCACCGTGCCGATGAGCGCGGTGCGTGCCACGCCGCCCCTGATCGTGGTGGAAGACCGGGGCGGCGCTTCCGCGCTGCCGTACTACGAAGCGCTCGACCTGCAGCCGCGCGCCACGAGTCAGCCACTCCCCTCCATCGTCATTCCCGAGGCACCAACCGCCGCTGTCGATGAGACGGCCATGCTGCCGGTGCGCAGTGCCAGGCTCACGCCGGGAACGGTTGCCCGCCGTGTCATCGAGGCCCCCGGACTGCAACCATTCTTCCTGGTCGGTGACGATGCGACCTCTCAAGCCTGGTTGCGTCAGCACGCCGACACGCTGCGCCAACGCAACGCCTGGGGCCTGGTGGTCAATGTCGAGACGGCCCAGGCGCTGGCACAACTGCGTGCAATCGCGCCCGGCCTGAATCTGTCGCCGATGTCCGCCGACGATCTGGCCGAACGCCTGGGCCTGCGGCATTACCCGGTGCTGGTCACGGCCACCGGCATCGAGCAATGACGCCATGTCGCAGACGCAGCCCGTCGAAGTTCTGCTGCGCCCCGCGGTGGAGCTGTACACCGTGGCGGTCTGCGCCGGCGCCGCGTTTCTGTGCCTGGTGGCACCGTGGTCGCTCGCGCTGAGCCCGGCCATGGGTATCGGCAGTGCGCTGGCGTTCGCCACCTTCGGTGCGATCCGCTGGCGCGACGCGCAGGTGATTCTGCGTTATCGCCGCAACATCCGCAGGTTGCCGCGCTACGTCATGACAAGCCGCGACGTGCCGGTCAGCCAGCAGCGGTTATTCATCGGCAAAGGCTTTCGCTGGGAACAGAAGCACACGCACAGGCTGATGCAGACGTACCGGCCCGAGTTCAGGCGCTACGTTGAACCGACACCGGCCTACCAGTTGGCGCGGCGCCTGGAGGAACGGTTGGAGTTCGCGCCGTTTCCACTTTCGCGCCTGTCGAGCCTCACCAGCTGGGACATGCCGCTCAACCCCGTGCGCCCCTTGCCGCCAGTAGGCGGCCTGCCGCGCCTGCACGGCATCGAACCCGAGGAAGTCGACGTCAGCCTGCCGCTGGGCGAACGCGTCGGACACTCTCTGGTGCTGGGCACGACACGCGTGGGCAAGACGCGGCTCGCCGAGCTGTTCGTGACCCAGGACATCCGGCGGCAAAACGCTGCGGGCGAGCATGAAGTCGTCATCGTCATCGACCCCAAGGGTGATGCCGATCTCCTGAAGCGGGTGTACGTCGAGGCCAAGCGCGCCGGCCGCGAGAACGAGCTGTATATCTTTCATCTCGGCTGGCCCGATATCAGCGCGCGCTATAACGCCGTGGGACGGTTTGGCCGCATCAGCGAGGTCGCAACGCGCATCGCCGGCCAGCTTTCTGGCGAAGGCAACAGCGCGGCCTTTCGCGAATTTGCCTGGAGATTCGTCAATGTCATTGCCAGGGCGCTGATCGAGCTGGGGCAACGTCCGGACTATCTGTTGATCCAGCGTCATGTGATCAACATCGATGCGCTGTTCATCGAGTACGCCGCGCATTTCTTCGCCCGCACCGAGCCGAAGGCCTGGGAAGTCATCGTCCAGATCGAGGCCAAGCTCAACGAGAAGAACATCCCCAGGAACATGATCGGACGCGAGAAGCGTGTCGTGGCCCTGGAGCAGTACCTCAGCCAGGCGCGCAACTACGATCCGGTGCTCGACGGCCTGCGCTCGGCGGTCCGGTACGACAAGACGTATTTCGACAAGATCGTCGCCTCGCTGCTGCCTCTGTTGGAAAAGCTCACCAGCGGCAAGGTCGCCCAGTTGCTGGCCCCGAACTACTCGGACCTCGGTGATCCCCGTCCTATTTTCGATTGGATGCAGGTGATCCGGAAGCGCGCCATTGTCTATGTCGGCCTGGATGCGCTTTCTGATGCCGAAGTCGCTGCGGCGGTCGGCAATTCGATGTTCAGTGACTTGGTTTCCGTCGCAGGCCACATTTATAAACACGGTATCGACGATGGTCTGCCGTGGGCCTCCGCGAACACCAAGGTGCCGATCAATGTTCACGCGGATGAATTCAATGAGTTGATGGGCGACGAGTTCATTCCGATGATCAACAAGGGGGGCGGCGCCGGGCTCCAGATCACCGCTTACACGCAGACCCTGAGCGACATCGAGGCGCGCATCGGCAATAGGGCCAAAGCCGGTCAGGTCGTCGGGAATTTCAACAATGTGTTCATGTTGAGGGTGCGCGAAACCGCCACCGCCGAACTGCTGACCAGGCAGTTGCCGAAGGTGGAGGTCTACACCACGACCATCGTCAGCGGTGCGACCGATAGTTCGGAGATCCGCGGTTCAACCGATTTCACCAGCAACACGCAAGACCGCATCAGCATGTCCAGCGTGCCGATGATCGAGCCCTCTCATGTCGTAGCGTTGCCGAAGGGTCAATGCTTCGCCCTGATGCAGGGCGGACAGCTGTGGAAGGTCAGGATGCCGCTGCCGGCGGCCGACCCTGATGAGGCCATGCCGGAGGATCTGCAGCAGCTCGCGGGGTACATGCGCCAGCACTACACCGAGGCTGCGCACTGGTGGGAGAACCTGGGGTCGCCGATGCTGCAGGATGGCCCCTTGCCCGACGACTTGCTCGACGAAGCGCCCATTGCGAGCGACCCTCCCGCGAACGTCACGGGCGACACGGGCCTGGATGAGCACACGCCATGAGCGACCCGGCATCCACTGCGCAGCGGCAGCAACAGCGCCGGCAGGGCCTGATCGCCACTGCGATCTCCTTGCCGCTGCGCCTGTTCGGGGTACTGATCGCCTCGCTGATGCTGTCGATCCTGATCGAGTGCGTGGGCATGCACCTGTTCTGGAAGGACCAGGGCTGGCGCCATGCGCAATCGATGCTGCAGTACGAGCTGGGGCATCTGTCGAATCACTTCACGCGCAGCGCCATCGTGCAGGAGCCAGGGCGCACCGCGCACCGTCTGGTGGAGACGGGTTACGAGTGGGTGTTCGTCAAGACCGGGCTGCTCGACAAGATGAACGATACCGCAGAACGCGCCCGCGCGCCGGGCCAAGGACAATCCCGTGATTTCCGCTACTTCATCAGCCAAGTCTATGTCTGGGCCGAGCGCTATCTGATTGCCGCCGCTTTCATCACCTTGACCTTTATGGTGCGCCTGCTGGTTCTGGTATTGACACTGCCGCTGGTGCTCACGGCAGTGTTCGTCGGTCTGGTCGATGGACTGGTGCGCCGCGACGTGCGCAAGTTCGGCGCCGGCCGGGAATCGGGCTTCGTCTACCATCGCGCGAAAGCCTCGCTACTGCCACTGGCGATACTGCCCTGGGTGATCTACTTGGCGATGCCGGTCTCGGTGCATCCACTGCTGATTCTGTTACCCAGCGCCGCCTTACTGGGACTGGCTGTATCTCTGACTGCGGGGAGCTTCAAAAAGTACCTGTAGCTATATTGTTCTGAACGCCTTGTCTTCATCTGAACCACCATAGTGCTGTAACCGCACTGCGCACTCAATCAACACGATCCGTGCGAGGTAGGTGGCATACTGGCGCTCTGCGGCGAATGATTCCAGCCTGTCGTAGTGTGTGCCATGCAGTATCTGCGATCGACCGTGGTCATAGATGTCCTTGACCAACTGCTTCAGTGTGCGAGGACGGTTGCCCCGTACTACCTGAGTTTCGCTACTCGTACCAGTTAAATGGATGACCATTTCACGGATACCATCGTTCTTGCCACCGCAGCACAGTACATCTAGGCAGGTTCCGAGCTTCGCCAGCGCTATGGCATCACTTGATTCACGATTGCCTTCGCCGAACCAATCCAGCGCAGTAGCCCATCGATTGGCAAGCTTGGGATGCGGGTGACTCGATGGATCAAGCAACCCATCAAGGATCGCCGCGAATGCCGGAATAATAGACGTCATGTCATCCAACGCTTGCCTTACTCGCTCGGGAGGTTGCGAAGTAATACGCTTCCCAAGCGAGCTTCCGGGCAACCACAGAAATCCTTTGGTTTCGACCAGGCGATCGCTACCGGCAGGCGGTAGACGCTCGTCTTGAAGCGCCTGTTGCAAGAAGCACTCGGGGGCCCCAAAGCCAAGAGAGATAGCGTCAAGCGCTGTCTTGGCAACCAACCTCGCCAACTTGCGTGAGAATTCACGCTCATAGCCACGGACTGTTACCTTGACCAAGGCCGGACATCCGACGATCGCACTGTAGACGGCGTTGGCCAGCCCTTCGATGGAGGAGCCATCATTGGGATTCTGCAAGGCATCCTTGAGAATTTCCTTCCAGCGGTGGTTCGCCTCTGGTTGGTTCAGATAGTGATCCTTTCCGTACTGAGGGAAGTCGACCGAATCTATCCAGTCGGATCTATTCAAGAATGTCACCGGGCCGAGGGAGAAAGGAGAAACCCTCTCCATGCCCAGGGTCCAGGCAGGAAAATAGTGCGTGTGCTCGTTGGCGATGCTTGCGAGTCGTTCCTCAATGAGTAACTTCAGTTTTGGAAGAAGCCCGCCCTGATCGCATTCATCAAATCCTAAGAGCTCACCCGCAGCATGCAAGTCGGCAACGGTCTGACGGACTACCTTTTGATAGGCCTCAGACTCAATCTTCACTGACTTCTGGGGCCGATTCTGATGGAGGGTGCTGGAGAATTGCCCAAGTGCCTCTCTTGCCTTCCTTGTGAAGAACCGCTGCATACCATTCTCAGCAGTGACGAAATCAGGAATTCCAGGTTCTTCGGACCATGGCGTGGCCCCCTTGTGTATTTGATCTAACTCATCTACGAGAGCTTTCAGCTCGGCCTTTAACCCCATACATTTTCCCTTGATCTAATGCTGATCGCAGGATATCGCAAGCTGGCACCAACGGTATTGGCATCCATCAATCCGGTCAGTTCGCAGTACCCATTGTTTGCGGTCTTGAAGCGCCTGCCTCGCCACGATCGAGCCATTGCTGATCGAACCGAGGAATGGCGCGATGGTGTTTTCGTTTCCACGCCACGCCGCGCATCGCGGCGTGGCCGCCCTGCTGCTGATGGCGCTGACGGCGAGCCCGCCGCTGGCGGCCCATGCCGGCACGCCAGCCCAACGCCAGGAGCTGGCTGCGGCCCTGCGCCAGCTCGACGCGCTGGAACGCTTCGTCGCACAGAGTGCGGCGAATACCCCGATCACAGCGGGCGAGCGCTACCACTTCGACTACCCACGTCTACTCGATGACCTCGCGCGCGTGCGCGCCGGCATCCAGTTCCACCTCGCGCCGTCTCGCGCCCAGCCACGCGACCCCGCCGTACTGAGCGGCGATTACCGCAACGAGTCCGCCCCCGACGTTTTCTCGGCACCGGAGGCCCAGCCATGACCTCCGCGCAGATCAGCGCCTTCCAGGCCAACAGCAGCATCGCACCCGCCGCGATGGCGACGGTGATCGTCGGCCTCGTGTTCGCGGTGCTGCTGCTGTGGGGGGCCTGGGCCATTCGCACCGCCTACGTCGGCTGGGCGGAAAACCAGCTCAACCAGCGTCAGTTCCTCGGCGTCGTCGTGCGTTTTCTCGCGATGTACCTGGTGCTGACTTTTTTCCTCCTCTCCTAACCACAAGGGTCAGACCATGAAAACCGCTCATTTCCCCCGCATCTGTCTCGCCCGGCGCGCCGCGCTGGCACTGAGCCTCACCACGCTGCCCGCGCTGTCGTTCGCACAGGGCCTGCCGCAACTGGAGAATCCGTCGCGCGGCACCGGCGGCGGGATCATGGAGACCATTCGCAACTACGGCTACGACATCGTGCTCCTGGTCGCACTGCTGGTCGTGGCGTCGATGTTCATTGGCGTGTGCTACCACGCCTACGGCACCTACGCGGAAATCCACACGGGCAGGAAGACCTGGGGCCAGTTCGGACTCACGGTAGCCATCGGCGCGGTGCTGTTGGTCATCGGTATCTGGCTGCTCACCGAAGCGACCGGGATTCTCTGAGGCCGCGCCCATGTCCGAGCATCAGCACATCCGTGCGGACGGCACCGTGATGTTCCTTCCGCACCGGCTCAACCGGCATCCCGTGGTGGTGCGCGGCCTGACGGCGGACGAGCTGTGGATCTGCTGCGGCCTGTCCGGCGCAGCCGGATTGCTGGTCGGCGCGCCCCTGTCCTGGCTGTTCTCGACCATCGCGATCGCGCCCACCTTCATCGTGCTGGGTATCGCCTTCGGCGTGTTCATCGGCGGAGGCATCCTGCGCCGTCAGAAACGCGGCAGACCCGACACCTGGTTGTACCGCCAACTGCAATGGCGCATCGCGACCCGCTATCCGTTGATGGCCGGCTGGATCGGCGGGCATGCACTGATCACGCGTTCGGGCCGCTGGTCGAACCGGAGGGTAGCGCGATGAGCCGCTTCCGGAACGAAGTCGCGCACCTGCAAGCGCACATCAAAACCCTGCGCCTGGGCGCTGTTGCGCTGCTGCTGATCGCGCTGGTGATGGGCGGCGGCTGGTGGAGCGCGCCCCGCGACCTGACCATTCACGTTCCGCCCGATCTGCGCTCGGGCAGCACCCGGCCCTGGTGGGACGTGCCGCCGGAGAGCGTCTATTCATTCACTTTTTATGTGTGGCAGCAACTGCACCGCTGGCCCACGAATGGCGAAGAGGACTACGCGCGCAACCTGCATGCGCTATCGCCGTACTTCACCCCCGCCTGCCGCGCCTTTCTGCAGGCCGACTATGACTACCGCCGTTCTACGGGAGAGCTGCGCCAGCGGGTGCGTGGCGTGTATGAGATCCCCGGGCGCGGCTACGGCGACAACCCGACCGCGCGCGTGCGCACGGTCTCCGATCGCAACTGGGTGGTGACGCTCGATCTCAGCGCGGACGAGTACCACGGGCCGGAGCAGGTCAAGCGCGCGCTGGTGCGCTACCCGCTCAAAGTCGCGCGGTCGGACGTTGATCCCGCGCGCAACCCCTTCGGCCTGGTTCTCGACTGCTACGACGGTGCGCCGCAGCGCATCGCTACGCCCGAACCGGAGCCACCTGCTCGCGGCGGCCTGGGCCAGCAAGGAGACTCCCCATGAAGACCCGCCTTCTCGTCTGGCTGGGCATGCTGGCCTGCGCGCTCGTGCCCATGGCCCATGCCGTGGAAATCCTGCGCTGGGAGCGCCTGCCTCTGGCCGTGCCGCTGCAGGTCGGAGAGGAACGCATCGTGTTCGTGGATCGCAATGTACGCGTCGGCGTTCCGGCCAGCGTCGGCGACCGGCTGCGCGTGCAGAGTGCCGGCGGCGCGGTCTATCTGCGCGCCAGCGAACCGATCGAGCCCACGCGACTGCAATTGCAGGATGCTGACAGCGGCGCGCTGATCCTGCTGGACATCGCTGCCGAGCCGGCCAAGGACGGCGAGCCGCCGTTGGAGCCAGTGCGCATCGTCGAGGGCAACGCCACGCCGCAGCGCTACGGCCAGGCACAGGAATCCGGCACCGCTGCACCATCCCCAGATCAAGCCCGTCCGCCCCGGCGCGAAACCCCGGTGGCAGTGGTGCTGACCCGCTATGCGGCCCAGAACCTGTACGCCCCGCTGCGCACCGTGGAGCCCGTGCCCGGCGTCATGCGCGTGAATCTGCGCCGCGACCTGCCGCTCGATACCTTGCTGCCGACCCTGCCTGTACGCGCCGAGGCGCTGGCGGCATGGCGGCTGGAGGATCAGTGGGTGACCGCCGTGCGGCTGACCCATACCGGCGGCGGCTGGATCGATCTCGATCCGCGCGCGCTGCAAGGGGACTTTCTCACCGCCACCTTCCAGCATCCGACGCTCGGTCCGCGCGGCACGCCGGAGGACACCACGGTGCTGTATCTGGTCACGCGCGGTCGCGGCCTGCCGCAGTCGCTGCTGCCGGCCATCCACCGCTTCGACCCGGCCGCACTGTTGCCCCAGGTCGCTCCTGGTCACGACCTCAAGGAGTCCGGCGATGCGCAGTAACGGCTTGCTCAAATGGCTAGTGCTTCCGGTCGCCTTGCTGGTGCTGTTCTTTGGCATCCGCCTGTTCTCCGGCGGCGGCGACCAGCCCCCCACCAGCGTCGATGCCGAACCGCAGCTCACCGCCGAAGAAATGCAGGCGCTCGGCATCGAGGGCGATACGCCCCGCGATACGGTCGCCACCCTGGTGGCGCAGGTGCGGCAGTTGCGCACCGAATTGCAGACGGCCACGGCGGACAACCGCACCCAGCGCGAGGAAAACCAACGCCTGCGCCAGCGCGAAAGCGCGATCGACCAGCGTATCGGCACGGCGCTGGAAGCCGAGCGCACCGCATTGCGTCGCGACCAGGAGCAACTGGCCGGCGAGCGCCGGCAGACCGAAGGTCTGTTGCAGGATCTGCAGCGCCGGTTGGAGAACATCGGTGGCGGCGGTCATGCCGATCTGCCGGTCGGATTGGGTTTGCGCGAAGGTGACGGCGATGGTTTCGCTGGCGAAGGCGGTATCCGCTGGGTGGAGCCGGATGACGCCAGGCAGACCGACGGACGCGGCGGCGCGGGTACAAGCCTGAGCTTCCCGACCAGCTTCGGACCGGCACAGAAAACGCTGGAGGCCACCGTCGGGCATGTTGCCGATGCCGGTGCCAGGGCTGCCGGCGTCAAGACGGCCCAGGCGGTCTACACCGTACCGACGAACTCCACCCTGATGGGATCGGTCGCGATGACCGCATTGATCGGCCGTGTCCCGGTCGATGGCACCGTCAACGACCCGTTCCCGTTCAAAGTCCTCGTCGGGCCGGACAATTTGACCGCCAACGGCATCGACATCCCGGATGTGGCTGGCGCGGTGTTCAGTGGCACTGCCAGCGGCGACTGGACCTTGTCCTGCGTCAGGGGGCAGGTACGTAGCATCACGTTCGTGTTCCATGACGGGACTGTGCGCACGATTCCCGAAGACAGCGAGCGCAGCAGCCAGCAGAACAACCAGCAGGATGGCCTGGGCTGGATCAGCGATCCGTATGGGATTCCTTGTGTCAGTGGCGAACGCCGCAGTAATGCGCAGCAGTATCTCGGTACCCAGGCCTTGATCACCGCCGCGGGCGCGGGCGTCGCTTCGCTGATCGACTCCGACAGCGGCCAGATGTCCTATGTCGGTGCCGATGGCTCGATCGGCACGGTCGGCATCAGCACCAACGAGGCGGTCGGACGCATCCTCGCCGGCGGCGTGCAGGACATGTCGCAGTGGGTGAACCGGCTCTACGGCCAAGCCTTCGCGGCGGTCTATGTCCAGCCCGGCGCACAGGTCGCCGTTCATCTCGAAAAACCCCTTGAGATTGACTACGACCCCGAAGGCCGCCGCGTCGACCATCGCGCAGGAGAAGCTCATGCACTCGAACTGGATTAAACCGCTGCTGCTGGCGGCGGCCGTGGCGGCGCTGGCCGGCTGCGCCACCAGCAAGGAAGAATTGATGCCGCATGGCGGCCGCACGATGCAGGACATCTGGCACCAGGCGGCCGGCGACGGCGGCAGCGGTCAGGTGGCTCGCCGCCAACTGCTGGACGCGCGCCAGAGCCTGCGCCGGCCGCTGACGGATGCGGATGTACAGGCCGCGCCCGCCGAGCAGATGCGCTACACGCGTACGGCCGCGAACGAAATCCATCACCAGTTCCCGAGGCTGCTGAATCCAGACCTGGTGATGTATGTGTATCCGCATCTGGCCGGCACCGATCCCGTGCCGGTGCCAGGCTATTCGACTGTTTTCCCCTTGTATCAGCGCGTCCAGTACGCGATGCCGGGCGAACGCACGGAGGCGTACTGATGGCCTGGTCGTTGCCCTGGCGCCGGCGGGCACCTAACGATGCGGCGCAGATCGATGACCGGCAGGATGGCTGGACGCGCCATGTACGCGCGCTGCGCGAGGCCGGCATTCCCGAACCCGGCGAGGCGGTCGCGCCCAGCCGCCCGGCCACGGTGGCCGATGAGCAGGCACTGTACGATGCGGCACCGTCATTCGTCGCGCTGCTGCCGTGGGTTGAGTACCTGCCGGATTCGCAGTGCATGCTGCTTGAGGATGGCGTCTCGGTTGCCGCCTTTTTCGAGCTGACGCCGCTGGGCACTGAAGGTCGCGAGGCCGCCTGGCTGGCACGGGCACGCGATGCGTTGGAAAACGCCTTGCAGGACAGCTTCGACGAGCTCGATGCGAATCCATGGGTGCTCCAGCTCTACGCCCAGGACGAGGCCAACTTTGACCAGTACCTGGACACGCTGCGCGGCTACGTTCAGCCGCGTGCCGAGGGTAGCCGCTTCACGGAGTTCTACCTGACCTCGTTCGCCCACCATCTCCGCGCCGTTGCCAAATCCGGCGGGCTGTTCGAGGACACGGCTGTCACACGCCTGCCGTGGCGCGGTCAGAGCCGGCGCGTGCGGATGGTGGTCTATCGCCGCGCTGCGGGCCAGACCGGCCGCCGCGGCCAGACACCCGAGCAGGCGCTGAACGTCGTGTGCGACCGCCTGATTGGCGGCCTGTCCAACGCGGGTATCCAGACGCGCCGGCTGGATGCGCCGCAGATCCATGACTGGCTGCTGCGTTGGTTCAATCCCCGGCCCACCATGCTCGGGCCGACGGCGCAGGATCGCGAACGCTTCTACCGGCTGGCGGCCTATCCGGAGGCACCGGAATCTGATGAGATCGAACTCGCCAGCGGCAAGGATTTCTCGCAGAGGTTGTTCTTCGGCCAGCCGCGCTCCGACGCCGAGCTGGGGTTGTGGTACTTCGATAGCCTGCCGCACCGGGTCATGGTCACCGACCGCCTGCGCATGCCGCCGGCCACCGGCCATCTCACCGGCGAAACGCGTAAGGGCGACGCGATCAACACGCTGTTCGACCAGCTGCCCGAAGGCACCGTGATGTGCCTGACGCTGGTTGCGACGCCGCAGGACATCCTGGAAGCGCACCTCAACCAACTGGCGAAGAAGTCAGTCGGAGAAACCCTGGCGTCCGAGCAGGCGCTCCAGGACGTGCAGGAGGCGCGTTCGCTGATCGGCAGCTCTCACAAGCTGTATCGCGGCTCGCTGGCGTTCTACCTCTCCGGCGACGACGAAGACGAACTGGACCGGCGCGGCCTGCAGCTCGCCAACGTGATGCTCAACGCCGGGCTGCAGCCAGTCCGCGAAGAAGACGAAGTCGCGCCGCTCAACAGCTATCTGCGCTGGCTGCCTTGCGTCTACAACCCCGGCGCGGACCGCAAGCAGTGGTACACGCAACTGATGTTCGCTCAGCATGCCGCCAATCTGTCGCCGGCATGGGGACGCAGCCAGGGTACGGGCAGGCCCGGCATCACGCTGTTCAATCGCGGTGGCGGAGTACTGACGTTCGACCCGTTCAGCAGATTGGATCGGCAAATGAATGCCCATTTGTTTTTGTTTGGGCCAACGGGTTCGGGCAAGTCGGCCACGCTTAACAACATCCTCAACCAGGTCGCCGCGATCTACCGCCCGCGCATGTTCATCGTGGAGGCCGGTAATTCCTTTGGCTTGCTGGCTGATTTCGCCGCACGGCTGGGCCTGTCGGTGAACCGGGTCAAGCTCGCGCCCGGTTCGGGCGTGAGCCTCGCGCCGTTCGCCGATGCCCGCCGGTTGATCGAATCCCCCAGTGATGTGCAGACGCTGGACGCCGATGCGCTGGATGAGGAACAGCCTGTCGACCCGGCCGCCGTCGATACGGACGAGCAGCGCGATGTGCTCGGCGAGCTTGAGATCACCGCACGCTTGATGATCACGGGCGGCGAAGATAAAGAGGAATCCCGCATGACGCGGGCCGACCGCTCCTTGATCCGCCAGTGCATCCTGGACGCCGCCCGCCACTGCGTCGCGCAAGACCGGGATGTGCTCACGCGCGACGTGCGCGACGCCCTACGCGAGCGCGGCCGCGATTCGACCCTGCCCGAAACCCGTCGCACGCGGTTGTTGGAGATGGCTGACGCTATGGACATCTTCACGCAAGGCTCAGACGGCGAAATGTTCGACCGCCCCGGCACGCCCTGGCCAGAAGCCGACATCACGGTCGTCGATCTCGCCACCTATGCCAGGGAGGGCTACAACGCCCAGCTCTCGATCGCCTACATCTCCCTGATCAATACCGTCAACAACATTGCGGAACGCGACCAGTTTCTCGGTCGGCCAATCCTCAACGTGACCGATGAAGGCCACATCATCACGCGCAATCCCTTGTTGTCTCCGTACGTGGTGAAGATCACCAAGATGTGGAGAAAATTGGGCGCCTGGTATTGGTTGGCAACGCAGAACATCGACGATCTGCCCAGGGCGGCGGAGCCGATGCTCAATATGATCGAGTGGTGGTTGTGCTTGTCGATGCCACCGGACGAAGTCGAAAAAATTGCCAGGTTCCGCGAGTTGTCGCCAGCGCAGAAGGCACTGATGCTCTCGGCCAGGAAGGAATCCGGGAAGTTCAGCGAGGGCGTCATTCTCTCCAAGAGCATGGAGGTGCTGTTCAGGGCCGTACCACCGAGCTTGTATCTCGCACTGGCCCAGACCGAACCCGAAGAGAAAGCCGAACGATACCGGCTCATGCAACAGTTCGGCATCAACGAGCTGGAAGCCGCGCTCAAGGTATCCGAGAACATCGACCGCGCGCGCGGCATCGAGCCGTTGCCATACGCCGATCTGCTCTCCTGACGGCCGGAGCACGCCATGCCTCTCCATCGCTCAACGAACCCGCCACCGGCTGTACGTCGTCGGCGTTGTCTGCACCTGTTGCTATGTGCCGTCGGCCTGCTTGCGGTGCTGCTGTTCGCGCTGCTCGCCGTGGTGCTGCGCGACAGTCCCGATGCCGCACCGACCCCGACCACTCAGCACCACCCGGGCGGTCCGCCGTGGCGCCACGGCCAGGCCGACGCCCGTTTCGTGCTGACGTTGTTTGCAGACCTGGAATGCCCATTCTGCAAGGCCTACTACCCGAGCCTGAAGAGCTGGATCGACCAGCATGCCGACGTCAGTCTGCAATGGCATCACCTGCCGCTGGCGATACACGAGCCGGCCGCCTCGGAACTGGCACGTGTGGCCGAGTGTGCGGGCGAGACCGGCGGGCACGGGGCCTTCTTCGATGCCGTCGGCTGGCTGTACCAGCACACGCGCGGCGGCGGCCAGGGGCTGCCCGGGGGGCTTCGCTACCCAGGGCTGACACCGGTGCTCCAGCGCTGCCTGGATAGCGAGCGTCCCCAGCTCATCGTGCGCGATCAGGCCGAGCAAGGCGCGCACGGCGGCATCACCGCCACTCCCAGCCTGCGCCTGGAGGACCGCCAGACCGAGCGATCGCTACTCCTGCAAGGGCCGGTCGAAGGCGATGCGCTGCTGTCCGCCATGGATCTTCTGATGGGTGACGTGCCGGATGCCGCTCCGGCTCGCGCCGCAGGTTTGTCCGCCATCGACGATGGCGACATGCCCAGGTAGCCGGGGTCTTCAAGGCTACGGCGCAGCGCTGCTGCGCTGACCTTCGTTCGCAACGCATCCCGAGGCGAACGGCCAGCGTTCCCACGCTGGTGGATGTGTGTTCTTCCTTCCGTCATTCCCCTGGAGGTTCTGCCTCCATGGGGTACCTCCGCTCATCCATTGGAGGTTTCCATGACTGCTGTACTTTCCCCCGACGACTCCTGTATCGAGTTGAACCACGATCCCGTCGCCGTCGACGAGCACGAAGACCGGATCATTCAACAGGCCATCGCGCTGCTGGAGCAACGCATCTTCAGAGCCGGCAACGCCTTGAAGAAGCCGAACGACGCGTGTGACTTTCTGCGTCTGATGCTCGTCGGCGAACCCAATGAAATCTTCGCCGCACTGTTCCTCGACACGCGCCACCAGGTGCTGGCCTACGAGCCGCTGTTCCGCGGCACGATCAACCAGACATCAGTCTATCCCCGGGTAGTCGTCCAGCGTGCGCTGGCGGCCAATGCCGCCGCCGTCATCTTCGCGCACCAGCACCCTTCGGGGAACTCAGAGCCCAGTGCCGCCGATCGCATGATCACCCGCCGGCTCAGGGATGCCTTGGATCTGATCGACATCCGTGTGCTGGATCATTTCATCATCGGCCAGGGCGAACCGTACTCCTTTGCCGAGAGCGGCTTGCTGTAGCAGCACCTGATCGTGTCTGCCAAGCCCCATCCAACGCATGGACCTGCCCAGGTCCATGCTTTTTTTCGCTTCCCTGAAAGGCCTCTCCGCTCCACGGGACAGCTATCCGATCCCCAAGAAACAGGGATTGTCACAGTGCGCATTGTTCGTGGTGGGCATCTGCACCATGGGTTCGACTACCAGGGTCATTCACCCCGAGACGCGAAGTCCATGCACACCTTTCTTGCCCACCTCAGCCGGACGCTGGCCCTTCCGGCACTGCTGCTGGTCGCCGGCAACGTGACCGCAGCGGAGATCTGGATCGTGGCGGACGTCCGCCACCCGGTGGCCGGTGCCCAGGCGGCGGATCGCATCATCCAGCTCGACGCGGCGCAGGCCATCGAAGCGGAACTGTCGGCCCGGTTGCCGGACGATCCGCAGCGGGCCGCGGCGCTCGTCCAGCGGCGGCTGAACGAAGGTGGCCAAGCGCTGCAACAGCGCATGCGTGAGGCTTACCAGGGCATGACCGATGCCTGGAGCTTAGGCATCACCAGCATTCCGGCGGTGATCGTCGATCAGCGCTACGTCGTGTATGGGGAAAGCGACCTCGGCCAGGCGCTGGTCCGCATCGAGCGTTACCGGGAGGGACAGCCATGATTTCCCGTCGCCTGCGGCTCGGGGCCGCCGTCGCGCTGCTGTGCAGTGCCACGTCGAGCTTCGCCCTCAACACCGCCACCATCATCTCCTCGACCTTGTCGCCGGACTGCCTCGAATACCGGGTCACCGGGATCTGCTACTGGCTGTATTGCACCTGGACGGGCTGCACCGTGCGCACGTCGATCAAGGTACGCCACTACGTTCCCGACGCGGTGGTATCGAGCTACAGCAACACCGGGGAGAATCCCTGGGTCGAGGCGCGGGCAATGAGCCAGCCCAATGCCACGGCGCAGGCCGGTGGTGACGGAACCACCAACGAGGATCACGAAAACAATCTTGCAAAGTTCAAGAACGCCGACGTCATCGGCCACCCGGGCGGCGAGGTATTCAGCCAGTTCGCTTCGGCGTCCGGCTACATCTGCGCAGGCGCCGGTACTGCCTTCATGCCGTACCTGCTCAGCACGCTCGACACCCTGGCCTGGCGCTACAACGTCCCGGAGGCGGTGTACCCCGAGGCGCTGATCCCCGGTATGCGCGAGATCGGCACACGCAGCGGACTGAATCTTTGGGGCGCCGTGTACCCGCGTGGCGGGTTCTTGCACCAGACCGACGACTACAAGGCCGGGGCGGTCGTCGCCCAGCGTGCTGGCGACATCGTGACCCGCCGCGGCCAACTGCATGTGTACCAGCCGCTGCTGGCGAACGCGCGCGACGGCTACTGGCCGGCCGGCGCGTTGATCGAAAGCGACGCCAGCACGGGCAAGTGGCAGCAACTGACCCCACGCCTTTCCAACAGCTGCACCGTGTTTCCCCATGCCGGGTCGCTGCCCCAGGCACAACGGGGCGACTACGCCTGGGCGCTGTGGCGCCCGTACAGCTGCTGCCAGCGCCGCGGGCAGACCTTCCTTGGCAGTGTGGATTTCAACTGAGGACACCACGATGAAGCGCCCTGACCGTCGCCGTCATTCCATGCTTGCAGATCACTTGTGGCGGCCGGCCATACTGGCCGGCGCGCTCGCGTTGGCCAGTGGCTGGGCATGGGCTCAGAGCGGCGGCTTCCAGACCAGCGGCAGCGTGATCGGCGACGAAGTCATGTACTCGATCGGTGGCGGTAACGCGGTTTCCATGAGCGGCGCTGCGGGCATGCGCTCGATCGGGGTCGGGGCCGGCTGGAACAGCAACCTGATCTGCGGCGACATGAGCATCAGCACCACGATCCAGAACCAGCTCAACGGGCTGACCAACGGATTTCAAAACATCATGAGCAACGTGATCCAGAGCGCTACCAGCGCCGTTGCGTCGCTTCCGGCTCTGATCATCCAGAGGGCCGACCCAGGTTTGTATAACCTGCTGACCAATGGCGTCCTCCAGGCAAGGCTGGATTTCGATCGCTCCAAGTTGACCTGCAGGTCGATGGCTGAACGCATGGCCGACATGGCCGGCGGCCAGCTTGGCTGGAGCCAGATGGCGGAAGGCATGGCGCTGCGCGATGCCGTGTCGAGCACGGATGCGGTGTCGGCCATTGAGCAGGCTGAGACGCGCCGGGGCAACGACGGCGTGCCGTGGGTCGGGGGCAACAACGCCGGCGGCGCCGGTCAGCCGGCGATCAGGGTGGTGAGCGACGTTACCAGGGCCGGCTACAACCTCGTCAATGGCCGCAGCGTGACCGACGCCTCGGCCATCGATGCGGCGAGCTGCAACAGCCTGGCCTGCCAGACCTGGACCTCCCCGCAAGAAGCGATCGACTGGGCCACCCGCGTGCTCGGCGAACAGGAGCAGCGCACCTGCGACGCCTGCACCAAAACCGAAACCGTTCCGGGTGTGGGCCTGACACCCCTCATCCAGGAAGAGTACGACACCAAGCTGCAGACGCTGCAGGAGCTGATCGACGGCACACGCAACACCACCTTCGAGAACCTGCGCGACGCCGGCAGCGTGTCACTGCCGATCACCCGGGGCGTCATCGAGGCACTGCGCGACGAACCGGACCAACACGTCCTGGCGCAACGTCTTGCCTCGGAAGTCGCCTTGGCATCGGTGCTGGAGAAAGCCTTGCTGCTGCAGCGCACCCTGCTGACCGGCAGGAAGGAGCCCAACGTCGCTGCCAACCAGTTGGCGGTGGCTGCCGTCGATCAGGAGAGCGGCGCGCTCGACCGGGAGATCTCGAACCTCAAGACTGAACTGGAGCTGCGCCGCACGCTCGCCAACAACTCGCCGATGGCGATCATCCAGCGCCACAGCACCCGGGCCGCCGGTTCGCGGGGCATCTACGAGGGCGACCCCGTACCCGACCGCCTCGACCAGCTGCAGCGGCCCAACCCGGGAGGTACGCCATGAGTCCGACCTGGCTGCGCCCGCGCTGGCTGTTCAACCGGCGCGTGGCGAGGACGCTGCTGTGGACGATGCTGCTGCTTGCGGCGGCCGTGGCAGCCAACATCGCGGGTATCCACTACCTCGGCAGTGTCGGCGGCTGGGAACGCTGGCTCGCCGAGGCCTCCGGCTACTTCCTGCTGTGGCGGCTGTGCCTATACGGCGCGACGGGCTACGGATGGGTATGGATGCGCCGGCGCCTGCTGGCGCGCGAAACCGGCGCAGAGGCGAAGCGCCGCCTCCGGCGCACCGAAATCGCCGGCGTGGCGGGAATCGTCGCGCTTGAGGCCAGCCTGCTGATGCATGCGGCGTAGTGGGAGGCCGGACATGACGTTGTTCACCACGGATTACCTGGAGTATTACCTGACCCTGCTGGGCTGGATCATCCATAACGGCATCTGGGCGGTTCTCGTTTCCAGCGGCGTGTTCGCCATTCCCTTCGTGGCGATCATCATCCAGGAATGGCTCAAGGCGCGTGCCGAGGGTGCGGACGAAGGCAATAAAGGCGCACTGTCATCGGTACGCATCGAGAACCGCGTCTGGGTGGCGATCGTCGTGGTGATGTTCGCCGGTATTCCCTTCATCGACGTCGACCTCAACACCATCCAGTACGACCAGGCACGCTCGGCGCAGTGCCAGGTGAGCGTTCCCCAGCCCAGCGATACTGGCTGGTCGCAGTCGTTCAGCACGCTCAACAACCAGAGCGCGCGCGTGCCGGTGTGGTGGGCCTTCATGCACGCGCTGTCGCGCGCGATCACCGGCGCCTCGGTCGCCGCCATTCCGTGCGGAACCGACCTGCGGCAGATCCGCATGGAGGTCAATGCCACACGCATCGACGACCCCGTATTGGCACAGGAAGTCGCCGACTTCACCCACGACTGTTATGGCCCTGCACGCGCCAAGCTGTTCATGAGCCGCCCGGATCTCGACGAGGCGCAGATGCACGACGTCACCTGGATCGGGTCTCGGTACTTCCTCGACAATGCGGGCTACTACGACACCTACCGGGCCAGGACGCCGCGCGACGGCTGGGCCTACGACAGCAACCGCGATGCCGGCCTGGCACAGGTGCCGAGCGGTGCCGGCTATCCGACCTGCCGCCAGTGGTGGAGCGACAGTGGCAACGGCCTGCGCGCCCGCCTGCTGGAGCAGGTCGATCCCAGCCTGCTCAACCGTCTGGCCGGCTGGGCCGGTTTCCTCAGCCGTGCCGAGGTTGATGACTCGGTGATCCGCACTATCGCCTCGCCGCGCCAGCAGAAGCTTAACCAGGGCAGCGTCTATACCGATTATGGCGGGCAGATTGATAAGACGCTGCCCAACATCATCAATCGCGCCGCCAGTGACGTCGGGATGGCGGTTGGTGGACTCGCCTATTTCCCGGCAATGGACGTCGTGCGCCAAGCCTTACCCATGGTGCTGGCGTTCCTGAAAATGGCTTTGGTGATCTGTATTCCGATGGTATTGCTGATCGGCACCTACGACCTGAAAACCGTCGTCACTCTTACCGTCGTCCAGTTTGCGTTGTTCTTCACCGATTTCTGGCTGCAACTGGCGCGCTGGATCGACAGCACGATCCTCGATGCGCTTTACGGTTGGGGATGGGGATGGAACCGCCCCCACACGAATTTTGACCCTCTGATTGGGCTGAACAACACGTTTGGCGACATGCTGCTGAACTTCGTGATGGGAGCCATGTTCCTGGTGTTACCCGGGTTCTGGGTCGCGGCGCTGGGATGGGTCGGTTTTCGCGCAGGGCATACCATTCAAGGCATGGCCGAAGGCACCAAGGGAGGCGCACAGGCTGGTGGCAAAGGCGCAGGTGCCATGACGGGTGGAAAACTCAAGTAGCTCCCGAACCTCAGTCATCCTTGTAGTCGACATGGGTGTTGTCGTTGTAGAGATTGGGGTCATAACCCGGCGTATTGCGAAGCTCGTCTATGTCGGTGAAGGGCCAAACATCTTCGTCCGGGGTGTTCGCTGCCGAGGCCCAAGCAGCCACGGTAGCGAACACCAGGAGCAGCGTCAGCCAGAAGGCCACGTAGAGCAGCACCCCTAGCACAGCGAGCTTGACGATCCACACCAGAGCGGTCGCGACACCGTTCGGCGCACCAGCCGACACCAGCCACGCGGCCACCCGCCGCTCACGACGCACATAGCCCCGCCATCCACGGCCAAGCCAGCGGCCAAGGCGTTCTGCGGTACTGCTACGGGTTGTCGTGTTCATGGTCGTCACCTGCTACATGTGAGATGGCTATTCCCGTTTGCTCCAATCCGGCTTGCTTGCCCTTACCAATGCGTTCCATTCGTCGGGCGGGTTTCCGCGTCCGAGCATCTTCTCGAACACCGCATAGGGGTCTGACTTGCTCCCCGATGACCGCAGGGTCTGTTCGTCGTTGACCCAGGCGTACACGATGACCTTCGCCTTCGAGTCGTAGCGGAAGAACAGCCGGTACCGCCTGCCGAGCTTGGCCCGTCGCCAGTGGCGATAAGCCGGCCCCATGGTGTTGCCCTGGCGGTACTCGTCTCGCGCTGGATCGCCCGGCACCACGTCTTGCATCGACTGGACCAGGGCCCGAAAGAACTTGACATTGGTGTTGGACCCGAAGCCCTCCGGGTCGTTCTCTTGTGCGCGCAGCACGGCCGCACGCAGCTTCATCAACTGCTCGATCAGGTTGTCGTGGAACAGCAGCGTCCAGCCATGCTGTTGCATCAGATTGCCACGTCTTCATCAAAATCGTCGCCCAGGACCACGTTGTGGCCCGAATGCTCCAGCATCGTGCGAGCCAGATCCTCCGGGAGCCCACGAACATTCCGGCCAGCTTCAATATCGCGGGCCAGCAGGTTCAGGAACGCGGCTATGGCGGGGTCTTCGTGCTCGGCGTCGGCACGGGTCACGACAACTTCGCCGTCACGCAGGTCGAACGCAACCTTGCCGCCGGTATCCACACCCAGGGCTTGCCGGATGGACTTGGGCAGCGTGATCTGGCCTTTGGAGGTCAGCGTGGCGACTTCATGAATGACAGACATGGCAACTCTCCCGATAGCGATGCCTGTATAGTAAGGAATTATCCTTACCTTGTCAATGTAGGGGCCCATGGTGTCCTTCCGAATCCAATATACGGCCCATCGTAGGACGGGAACAGCGAGCCTTCCCGCATCAAACCGGCTTTGCCGCACCCCGCATTGGCGGTGGACGATCGATGCCCGTCGCCCTATACCCAAAGGCTTAAGGGCCAAGGGGCCAAAAGGGGAAGGGAATGGGGTGCAAGGGGAAAGGCCCTACCTCGAAAAGGCGAAAAGGCCCCCCGGCCGGCCCATCACCAGGACACTCGCATGCTCTCCCTGTTCCAGCGAAAACGGATCTCGGTCACTGCCGCTCCGTCGCCGGCACCCGCCGCCGATCTTCCCAAAGGGCTGCTGCAGCCCGAGCCGGCCGCGTCCTTGCTGGCGACGCCGCGCCGGCAGAAGCTGCTGGAACACATCTGGCAGCGCACATCGCTATCGCGCAAACAGTTCGCCACTTTGTATCGCGCACCGCTGGAGCACTACGCCGAGCTGGTCCAGCAGTTTCCCGCTTCGGAGAGCCATCACCATGCTTACCACGGCGGCATGCTCGATCACGGGCTGGAAATCATCGCCTACGCGCTCAAACTGCGACAGTCCCACCTGCTGCCGGCTGGCGCTCCCCCCGAAGACCAGGCAGCCCAGTCAGAAGCTTGGACGGCGGCTATCGCCTACGCGGCGTTGCTCCACGATATCGGCAAGATTGCCGTCGACCTTCACGTCGAGTATGAGGATGGCGGCGTTTGGCACCCCTGGCATGGGCCACTGACACGCCCATACCGCTTTCGCTACCGGGATGACCGCGAGTACCGCCTGCATGGTGCCGCCACAGGATTGCTCTACCATCAACTGCTCGATGGCGACGTTCTCGACTGGCTCAGTGGCTACCCCGCACTGTGGGCATCACTGCTCTATGTGCTGGCCGGTCAGTACGAACATGCAGGCATCCTGGGAGAGCTCGTCATCCAGGCCGACCGCGCCTCGGTGGCCCAGGAACTGGGAGGAGATCCCGCCCGCGCCATGGCCGCACCCAAACACGCCCTGCAGCGCAAGTTGATCGATGGCTTGCGTTACCTGCTGAAGGAAGAGTTGAAGCTGAACCAGCCCCAGGCTTCGGATGGCTGGCTCACTGAGGATGCCTTGTGGTTGGTCAGCAAGACAGTCTCTGACAAACTGCGCGCCCATCTGTTGTCCCAGGGTATCGACGGCATTCCCTCCAACAACAGCGCCGTTTTCAACGTCCTGCAGGAACATGGCATGCTGCAGCCGACGCCCGATGGCAAGGCCATCTGGCGTGCCACGGTCAGCAGCGAGGCCGGTTGGTCACACAGCTTTACGCTGTTGCGGCTGTCGCCGGCGCTGATCTGGCAGCCGGCTGAGCGGCCTGAACCCTTCGCCGGGACGGTGATAGTGGAGGCGGCTGCCGAGGCTGACACTCTCGAACAACCGGCGACTGGCACGGATGATGCCCCGAGCAGCATCAGAACTGAGGCCGACAGCGCTCACCCTGTCGCCAGACAGCCGCCTCCCGAAGCTACGCCTGCCGACGCCGCGATGGACGATCTGCTGTCCCTGCTCGCGGTACCCGCGCAGGAGAGCGATGGCGAGCGGGAGCAGCCCATCCTAGACAACAGCGCCCCGTCGATACCTCCCACCGTACAACCCACGGACACCGACGCCAGTCCGCCGAAGCGGGCGCCTGAAGCCCTTGGCAGCACGGAGCCGTCCGGCGAGCATTTCATCGCCTGGCTCCAGCAAGGCATCCAGGCTCGGCGGCTCATCATCAACGACGCCAAGGCGCTGGTGCATACCGTGGCCGATACCGCCTACCTCGTCAGTCCTGGCTTGTTCCAGCGTTACGCCCAGGAGCACCCTTCCATCGCGGCGCTCGCCAAACAGGACAAGGTGCAGGACTGGCAATGGATACAGAAGCGCTTCGAGAAACTGCAACTGCATCGCAAGCAGGCCAGCGGCCTGAACATCTGGACCTGCGAGGTCACTGGGCCGAGAAAATCCCGCCGCCTTCATGGGTACCTTCTGGATGATGCTGGCCTGTTGTTTTCGGAAACGCCACCGAACAACCCTTATCTCTCGCTATCGGACGATACCACCAACATTTCTTTATGAGGGCAGCGGACGCTTTGCCGTCCTCCCCCTGTCCAGCGCGGTGATCTGTCCCGTCAAGAACCTTGATTGATCACTTGCGCGGTAAACGGCAAGGTCACCGACGTCTTCCGACTGACCGACTCGGCCAAGCGGGTGCAGATGATTGAGGGCTTCTCGAGCAGCGCTCGGATAGGGCTGCGAGTCCAGGTAAGTCTCGCTTAGTTCCATTGTGACCCAGCCAGGATCCACCGCCATGGCTCTTGTTATGCCATACACATGGCTCAGGAATGACATCCAAGCAGGACGTTCTAGTCAAATTTGACTCGCAGAAGTCACTCCTCTTCTTGTAGACTATCGCAGCCACTGAGTTACAAAAGACACCCGATAAGGCCTCGTGCTTACTGTGCAAAACATGACCTGGCAGCCTCCGCCCCGAAAGCCGCGCCAGCGACGCATTGATTCGCATACACTGGCCCGTCACTTCCGGTTCACCGCGCCGATATTCTGGTGCCAGCGCTTCCCTGCAGAATACCCAGTGCATCTTCCAGTCTGCCAATGCCGCTGAACCCTCCGTATTGGGCAAAGTCGGCGGCAGCGGCCAGTTTGGGTCCCATCGAACCGGCCGGCAGATCGAGGGCACGCCCCTCCTCCACGCTCAGGCTGCTGATCGCCGCTGCGTTGTCCTTGCCGAAGTCCCGATAGATCGCATCGACATCGGTCAGCAGCAACAGTGCATCGGCCTTGAGCTGTTGCGCCAGCAGGGCGCTGGCTGCGTCCTTGTCGATGACCGCCTCAATGCCCACCGTACTACCGTCTTCACGGCGCAGTATCGGGATGCCGCCGCCACCTGCGCAGATCACCACCACGCCCTGGTCCAATAGCAACTTGATCACCCGCATGTCGGGAATTTCCAGCGGCTTGGGTGACGGCACCACCCTGCGCCATTTGTCGCCATCTTGGGCAATATGCCAACCGGCGGTTTTCGCCCGGGATTCGGCTTCAGCCCGCTCATACACGGGCCCGATGAACTTGGTCGGGTTATCAAACGCCGGATCATGCTGATCCACCACAACCTGGGTCAGCAGTGTGGCTACTGGCCGGTCGTGATTCAGCGCATTCTCCAGCTCCTGTTCGATGACGTAACCAATCATGCCTTCGGTTTCCGCCCCCAGCATATCCAGGGGGTAGGCCTCGTCCGGATTGTAGGCGGCACCCTGCAACGCCAACAGGCCGACCTGGGGGCCGTTGCCGTGGGTAATGACCAGATCGTGGCCAGCCCGCACGATAGCGGCCAAGCCTTGGGCGGCGATTCGTACATTGGCACGTTGGGTGCGCGCGGTCAGAGGCTCACCGCGCTTCAATAGGGCGTTGCCGCCCAAAGCTGCGACTACCAGCATGTCAGGCTCCCAGGGTGGCGACCAGCACCGCCTTGATGGTGTGCATGCGGTTTTCCGCCTGATCGAACACGATCGAAGCGGGGCTTTCGAAGACCTCATCGGTGACTTCCATGGCATCGATACCGTACTTCTGCTGAATCTCCTTGCCGATCGTGGTTTCGGTGTTGTGGAAGGCCGGCAGGCAATGCATGAAGCGCACCCGCGGATTGCCGGTTTTTTCCATCAGTGCCGCATTGACCTGATAGGGCAGCAACAGCTTGATCCGCTCGGCCCATTTTTCCTCGGGCTCGCCCATCGACACCCAAACATCGGTATAGACGAAATCCACACCGGCTACTGCGCTGTCGATATTCTCAGTGATGGTGATTCGCGCGCCGGTGGTGCTGGCGATTCGCTGGGCTTCCTGTTGGATATCATCATGCGGCCAACAGGACTTTGGGGCGCACAGGCGCACGTCCATGCCCATTTTAGCGCCGCCGATCAGCAGGCTATCCCCCATGTTATTGGCGGCATCGCCGATGAAAACATAGGATATGTCACGCAGTGGCTTTTCCACATGCTCCTGCATGGTCAGAAAGTCGGCGAGGATCTGGGTAGGATGAAATTCATCCGTCAAGCCGTTGTAGACGGGCACGCCAGCATACTCGGCCAACTCCTCGACCACAGCCTGGCCGAAGCCCCGGTATTCGATGGCATCATAGACGCGCCCCAGCACTCGGGCGGTGTCCTTGACCGATTCTTTGTGACCAATATGGGTGCCGGTCGGCCCAAGATAGGTAACCTTGGCGCCCTGATCAAAGGCCGCAACCTCGAAGCCTACCCGGGTGCGAGTGGAGTCCTTTTCAAAGATCAGAGCGATTTCCTTACCGCACAACTGCGGCACTTCGGTGCCGGTATACTTAGCTGCTTTCAAGTCGCCTGCCAGTTTCAGCAGGTAACTGATTTCGCGCGGACTGAAGTCCCGCAGCGTGAGAAAGTGTCGGCTTTTCAGATTGAAGGCCATTGCCATGCTCCTAAGGTGTCAGATTGCGTCGCGTATGGTTGGGCAGCTCATGCAGCGTCCACCGCCGCGCCCCCGGCCTAGCTCTGCGCCTGGTACTTTCAGCACTTCGATGCCGGCCGATTCCAGAGCAGCGTTGGTGTCGTCATTGCGGTCATAGCCAATGACGACGCCCGGGCTCAGGGCCAGTACGTTGTTGCCATCATTCCACTGCTCGCGCTCACGTTCGGCGGGCGTGTCCCCTCCGGTAGGGATCACGGTCAGAGATTGATAACCGAGCGCCTCCGCAACCACGTCGAACATCGGACGCGGATCCTGGTTGAACGTCAGGTGCTTGCCGCCCGCGCCGGGCCGCAGGTCATAACAGACCATCTGATCAGCCACTTCTGTGAAGGCAGTAACGACATTCCCACCACAGAACGTGAACACTGTATCCAGATGCATGGCCGCCCGGCTTTTGGGAATCTGGCAGGCCACTACGCGATCGACCGTGCCGTGCTCGAACAGGGCATTAGCCAGCTGCCCGATCGCTTGGGGGGACGAACGCTCGCCCATGCCGACCAACACGGTGCGATTGCCGATCGGCATGATGTCGCCGCCTTCCAGGGTTGCCAGTTCGTGATCCTTGAGCGGATCTCCCCAGAGCACCTCGACCTTGCCGGAAAATTTTGGATGAAACTGGTAGATTGCTGCCGTCAGCAGCGTTTCCGGCTTGCGTGCGGCCCAGTACATGGGATTCAGCGTGACGCCACCGTAGATCCAGGCGCTGTTGTCTCGGGTAAATAGAAAATTCGGCAGAGGCGGTAAGATAAAGCCATAAGGCCCCAAGTGGTTGCCGAACAGACCGCTCGGATCGAACGGCAGATCATTCACCTGCAAGCCACCGATCAGGAACTCTGCCAGGACGTGCCCTGGCAGCTCGTCCATCCAGGCCCGCAAATCAGACACCATGCCGACGCCAATATGATTCCAGCTGATCCGATGATCGAGAATCCAGCTTCGCGCTTCGGCGATGTCCAGGGTCTCGGCCAGCAGTTGATTGACATCCAACACCTCCACTCCTCGGGCACGCATCAGACTTACGAATACATCGTGATCCTTTTGCGCCTGTTTGACCCAGAACACATCATCAAACAATAGAGCATCACAATTACTGGGCGTTAGCCTGCGATGGGCAAGACCGGGGCGACAAACGATGACCTGCCGCAAAATACCTGTTTCGGAGTGAACGCCAAGAGTATGTTCAGACATGTGAAAACCTCATTTATCAGAGAATTACAGGAAGACACCGATGCTGATCACTAAGGTGATGAACAGGGTCAAAATCGCCATCAAGGGCCAGATGAATACCAGCCAGCGGTCATAGGAGACTCGCCCTATGGCCAGGCCGCCGATCACCACTGCGAAGGTTGGGTTGATCAGATTCACCAGGCCGCTGGCTGATTGATAGGCAGTTACAACTAAGTCGCGACTGACATTAGCAAAGTCCGCCAGGGGGGCAAGAATGGGCATCGACAGTACCGCAAGGCCGGATGACGAAGGCACGAGGAAGCTCATGCCCGTCTCGATCCAGAACATCAGGTTGATGAAACCCAGTTCCGACATGTTGCTCAAGCGCATTTCAGCACTGTGCAAAATCGTATCAGCAATCATGCCCTGTTCCATGATGACCACGATGCCTCGCGCTAGGCCAACGACCAGAGCTACGCCAAGCAGATCACGGGCGCCATCGACAAAGCTGCCGGCCAGCCTCTTCTCGCCCAGGCGGGCGACAACACCAACGACGATCGCAGCGGCCAGGAACAGAGCGCCCATCTTGTCCATCCACCAGTCCTGGGAGGAAACACCCCAGATCATGACCACGAAGGTCAGGGCGAAGATCACCAGTACCAGTTTCTGGGTCAGGCTCAGTTTGGCGTCACCCAGATCATCATGCCCCTGTAGAAACAACGTGCGGTGGGCATTGCGTTGTTTGGCCACGACGGAACGCGAAGGGTCGGCCTTGACCCGTTTTGCATAGCGCATCACATAGACGGCACAGATCACCAAACCGCCAATCAGCAGCACTAGGCGCAGCAGCAGGCCATCGGTAAAAGGAATGTGGGCTGCATTGGAGGCGATCACAGTGGCAAAGGGATTGATGGTCGAGCCCAATACACCGATGCCTGAGCCGATCAGGATCACAGCCACCCCCGTCACGGCATCGTAGCCGGCGGCGATGATGATCGGGATCAAAATGACATAGAACGCCAGGGTCTCTTCAGCCATGCCATAGGTTGTGCCGCCAAGGGCGAACAAGGTCATCAGGATCGGGATCATCCAGATCTCTCGGCCCTCCAGCCGCTGCATTGCGCTGCGGATGCCGGTGTCGATCGAGCCGGTGGCATTCACTACGCCCAGGAAACCACCGAGAAATAGTATGAACAGCGCTACATCCACGGCGTTGGCGACATAGCTGTCTGGATCATAAAAACCCGCAGTGGGCGCCAGCAGAACGTCGGCGGTTGCAGGATCTGAGTGCAACACGGTTATTGAATTGAAGCGGGAGCATCATGCCGCATCACCACGGCTTCTTGCATCACTTCGCCCATCACCTCGATCGGGCATTTGAAGTCGAAGCGTTTGCGCGGTCGCATATTCAGTTGCAAAGCGATGGCGTCCAGGGCTTCCTGACTATGCACCGACAAGTCCGTGCCCTTGGGCAGGTACTGGCGGATCAGTCCATTGATGTTCTCATTGCTGCCGCGTTGCCAGGGGCTGTGCGGGTCGCAGAAGTAGATCGCCACCCCGGTCCGCTGGGTGATCTCGGCGTGCCGCGCCATCTCCCGGCCCTGGTCGTAGGTCATGCTCTTGCGCACCGCCAGCGGCATGCCATTGAGCGCCGCACTGAAGCCCTCCAGCGCCGAGGTCGCCGTCGCGTCGGCCATCTTGATCAGCATCAGGTAGCCGCTGGTACGCTCCACCAAGGTGCCCACCGCCGAGGCATTGGCCTTGCCCTTGATCAGGTCGCCCTCCCAATGGCCTGGCATCAGCCGGTCTTCGACCTCCGGCGGGCGCACGTGGATGCTGAGCATTTCAGGGATCTGGCCGCGCCGATCGACGCCGCCAGAGCGCGGCCTGCGACTCGTCTTGCCCTGGCGCAGGCAGATGATCAGCTCCTTGCGCAGGCCACCGACCGGCAGGGCGTAGATCGCGTTATAGATCGTCTCGCGGCAGACGTAGGCCTCTCTGAGGCTGGGTATGTTCATGCTGCGCAGCTTGCCGGCAATCTGCTCGGGAGACAAACCCTCACGCAGCATATGGACGACCAGCTCGAAGCGCTCACTGCCCGGCAGCAGCTTGCACTGAGGCCTGCAGACCTGGCGGCGGACCTGCATCTGCTGCTGGGCAGCACAGGCCTGGTAGCGGGTGCCAGGGGCCCGGTTGCGGCGCAGCTCCCGGCTGATGGTCGAGGGGGAGCGGCCGAGCATCCGGGCAATTCGCCGCTGGCTGAAACCTTGGGCAAGGCCGAGTTGAAGGGTCGCACGTTCGGGGATACTGAGTTCGTGATAGGACATAGTGGCAGCACCGTACCGGAAAGGTCAGGTGTTGCACTCAGTTTTTGCGGCCGCCGTCCATAAACCCCTGGGGGCTGGACTCGACCACTTGGTAAGTGCCAGGCACAGCCACTTCGCGGCCGACCTCTTCATTCATGACCCGCTCATACTTTCCGGCGGGAATGATCCAAGTCAGCGCAGCAATCAAGACGATCAACAAAAGCAGAATGGTGTAAGCCGTTGGAAAGCGACTTGTCAGATCCTGCTCTAGGTTTTGCGCGGAAGCGCTTTCTTCAGCCATTGTGGCTTTCCTCTCCGTGAGCCCATTGAGGGCTGCGATTGCGCAGCGAGTGTTATGACGTTCAGTCGATAAGTGGGTACTGATTATTGCCAATTGAAGGTAGATGACCATAAAACAACCGTCCAGTCGTCCAGTCGTTTTTTTGTAGAAAGAGGGTTAAATGGCATTGAGTTGACATAGATCCATCAATGGCCAAAAAAACGCACAGAAATAGCTCTGTGATGCCTTCTGCTATGCCCGGAGCAGCCATAGAAGTTGTCGTCGGCCGGGACAGGCCAAAGTCATATACGGATCAAAGGTATGGAGGAGAGTGAGACTGTCTCAGGTAAGCTGCGCGTGCCATCATCGCCGACAACTCGCGCGTCATTCCCTGCTAGGGTCCGGCAAACACCCATGCGGGCGCCGTCTAGCGCACCACGCTGGTGCCGACCATAGCGACATGAATATTCGCGTCAGACGCACACCAATTCGACGGACACGGCCGTATCCTTGTGTGCGTCCACTGCCTTGTCTGAGCCAGCGGCAGCTGCCTAGCGCGGGGTGAGCTGCTCTTCCCGCTGCGTCATATCCTCTTTCAGAATACGCTGGATCTCTAATATTGCGACCGCGCTCTGTTGCACGCTGTGCCCCGAAATGATGACTTTCTCGGACTGCGCGCCGGGCAGGTGGGAGCTGCGGTAAGGCACAAGACCATCATCAGAATCAACGAGGGCCTCTTCGGCATTAGCCTGGGCCACGATCGAGTGATAGTTCACCTGGGCAGAGATGGGAAAGTCCGCCGCCGCGCGCACGAAAGGATCGTTCTCGTCGAGGTTGTCGACGCTATTGGGGATATGCCCCAGGCTTTCGTGGCTGCTGGCCGCCGCATTGGGTGCTAGTGTGTGGGCGAGTTCTTCGAGCACCGTAACGGGGAAGCAAATGAATCCCGCCATCCAGCGCCCCAGGCGTCCACCTGCGACCGACGTGCCCCGGTGCGGTGCTGCGATGAAGATGGCGCGGCTGACATGCGGGAAGGGCTCGAAACGCAACATCGGATCTATGCGTTTGATCTGCTGCGGCGTCAGCCGACTGCGATCCGCAGCCAGCTGCACCAGCGACTGGTCGGTTGACGACACCATCAACCGCGCGATGACCCCGCCCATGCTATGCCCCAACAGTACAAGGTCGGACGATGCCGGCGCCTGGCCGGAAGGATCGAAATGCGCCAGCGTATCCCCGAGCGCTCTGCGAATCATCGCGTGGTTCAATGCGATCGGCATATTGGTCGGGTAGTAGACCTGCCAGATTTGGTAATGCTGGCGCAGCGCCTCATCGCCCAGGATTTCGTTGGCGAGTTCCACCCAGGCTTCCGGGCTACTGGCCAGTCCGTGCAGCATGACGATGATCCGTCGGTTCGGATCGTAGGGCTGCATCAGGTAGACGTGCGGACGGTCGATTCCACCCTCGCGCCCAAGCAGGCTGCGCAGCGACTGCCGGTTGAAGTTGGCGCGGGCCAGCCACAGTCCGTAGCCGGCGGTGAAATTGGCCGCCAGCGGTACGCGCTGCCCGCGCAGCATGATGGCCGACTCCACATAGGGGTCATGCACCGTCAAACGGACAGTGCGGGTATGCAGCACGCTGTCCAGGTCGTCTCCGTCCGGGTGCAGCAGAATCGTCATGGACGGCGCGGGCATCTCGCTCCAGGGTAGAGGCTGCTGATTGCGTTTGGCCGCTGGATGGCCATCCCGGGTGGGGGCGGAAGTCAGGGGTTCGTCCGGCATGACCGCCACCAGCTCGGCGCCGAAACCGTCGCGCCGGTAGAGGCTGCGCAGTCCGCGGAAAGACAGGGACGAGGCTGGCAGGAGTTCGGCTGGCACCGCCGTACTGCCCGGCAAGCGCGCTGCGCATATCCAGCTGCAGCTCCCAGCCTGCAATGTTCCAGCGGGTCTGCGCTGGCAACTGCGTAGACATTTGTTGCCGAACCTCGAACATCCCGGTGGCGGCACGTTCGACCGCATAGTTATACCAATCCCGCACTTGCGTCTGGCGATCCTCGAAGGCTCGCTCCCCAGGCGTATGGTCACCGAAGAACAGGTAGGCATAGGCATAACGAATGGTCTCAAGCCAGGCGGCTTGCTGCTCTGATCCGGGCTTCATGGCCTGAGCCTGCGCCAGCCACAGTTCGGACAGTGCAGCCAGGCGTCGATCCGCGGCAACGCCGGTCACGGCGGCCAGGGCCTCGACGCAATCCGCTGAGATCGGTTTTGCGCAAGCCTGCGCATCCAATGCCGCCACCCTGATGGTCTGGGTCGTCGCATCGCTGAGTTTGCCGCGTGTCAGGATATCGCCGCGCTTGAGTTCGATGGCCTCGCCCGCATCCAGTGTATGAACCTCAACCACTGGGCCGAACTCACGCAGGATCGAGCAGCCCCCCAGCAACAGCGGGGCAATGACGAGCCACACTGCCATGCGGCAAGACTGCTGGAACCTCATGGAGATACCTCGTCGGCCGGCACGCCGGGCACACCTTGTCGAATCGACATCGAGAAGTCGTCTCCTGATGCGTCAGAGGCCAGTGCGCGTTCGTTGATGTGCCCCAGTGCCTGCAGTTCTGCGTAGCGATGGCCGGGCGTCAATCCGTGCAGGTCATGGATGTATTCCGCAAAGTGTCCGGACAGCAGCAGGCGATAGTCCGCCGGCAACGCTGGCGCAATGAGCCGAGCCAACTCGAGCACGATGGTCGTGCAGTTGCTGGTCAAGGTATTGTAAAAGCGTGGCGCGCGCCGCAGGCCATTGGCCGCATCCAAATACTCCAGAAACAACGCGCGGACTTTTGCCTGACTTATCTGCAACCGATAGAGATAAACGTCCTCGCCTCGCGCATTACTGCGCGTACGCACAATGTCACGCTCATCGGCGGCTACCAGGATCTGCTCGAACTGACGGAAAAATCCGCCGACCGCTGAGAAGGTCTCGTGGCGCTCCTTGCGTATTTCCAGTGAGAACACCACCCGCTCGCCATCGTCGAAGCCGAACGATACGAGCGTGTGAGCGATGTTCGGCCCCATCCAGTAGGAAAGTACCAGGTCGGCGCTACGCAGGCGGGTAAGGTCGTAGGTACGGTTCTCCCAACGCGGCGTGTAATCGGTTTCACTGCGCCATTCGAAGTTGCGTACATTTTTCAGTTGAACATGATCGCCGTCGATCCTGGCCTCCAGCAACTGGGCGACATCGTCAGCCCATAGGCGGTGGTGCGAGGGCTGCAGGGTGCTCCACCACGCCGCGAGGATAGCGACGGCGCTTACGAATGCCACTGCCGCGAGATTGCATGACTTGCGGCTGCGCAGGCCTGTCAGCGCCACCACCATCGACAGCCCCGCGGCCGCCCACAGTGCAAGGGTGATCAAGCGAACAGCGGGCTGCAGCACCTGATGCCATAGTGCCAGTGCGCCCCACGCAATCAGCAGTAGCACCGCAAAGCCGATCACCAGGCGCACAGGGAGATGCCTGTATTTTTGCCTTACCCTGCTCATCGAGGCTGCAAAAGCTCAAGCAGCAGTTGCCGATGTGCATCCCGTAACTGCACCAGCGATATGGAAGGGTTGCCCCTGGATAGCATCGAAGAGTTCAGCCACAGCAGTGCGGGAGCGAGCGCCAGCGGGAAAAAGTGCTCAGTCAGGACACTCGGACGAACAACCCCCCGGTCTATGTTGCCTTGGATGATGAGCTGTGCTCGCCTGCGCAGTCCGCGCGCTACCTCATCATGCCAACGTTTCACCAGTTCCGGTGCTCTGGCGCTTTCGGTCAGAAGTAATCGGTAGATCGATACCGTAGTGGGGGATTCAAACGTCGCGTAAAGGCGATCAAGATAGGCGTCTACCAGCTCTGGCAGCGTCAGTTCTTCATCCGGAAGCCAGCCCTGAAAATCGCGAAGCTGCTGGGTTGCACGTTCGAGCAAGGCGTGAAAAATTTCTTCCTTGCTTTTGAAGTGGGCGTAGATGCCTGCCTTGGATAAGCCCGCACATTCCGCCAGGCGCTCCATCGACACGGCGTTGTATGTCCGATCCGCAAACTCGATCAACGCCGCATCCAATATTTCCTCTCTCCTAGCCACAGAAGACAGATAGCGGTGCTTGCCTGGTACGTCGTCTTTTTTGGTTGGCATACAAAGGTCCCTGTTCAAAAATTGACTGGATTGTCCCATGGACTGGTCACCGGTTCCACCATGGGCGCATGGTCAGCCCAGGCTGAGCACTTCCAACTGGCGGGTGTGCAGTGCCTAGTGAACGGCTAGTTGCGTTTTCGGGATTGTAACGTACAATCAAAAGCAACCGTCCAGTCGTTTTCTTTATAGTGTGCGATAACGCGCACTATTCGCAGGGACGCATACGAACCCGGAACGCCGGAAAATGAAGAAGGAGAGCCCCATCGACCGGTTGCTAGAGGCGAGAGTGCAGACATTAATAGGGAGGTGGCGTGAACAGCCATCAAAGTCGCGCTCGATTGCAGCGTTCGTTGGTGACCGACATGCCTGCGCGTCGCTGTACGTGGGCGGCTACTCCTCTACAACCAGGCCCTATTCAGCCCGAACCCCGTACGGAACGTGATCATGCCTCCAGCTTTTCCTTTATTGTCTGAGTTCAAATTGCGCACTGCCTCGCTGGCACTGAGCGCCGTCGTACTGACCGGCTGCATGTCGCTCGCTCCCGCTCCTGATACTCCGCCCCCGCCGGTGCCAGCGGTTTGGTCTGGTCATCCTGAATCAGGCGCCAAGGGTGCTCATGCGGGAGAACTTGCCTGGCAGGCGTACTTCACGGATCCCTTGCTGCAACGCCTCATCGAGACAGCGCTGGAGAACAACCGCGATCTGCGCCTGGCCGCGCTGCGTGTCGAGGAAGCCAGCGCCGCATTCCGCATTCAGCGCTCGGATCGATTTCCTGCCGTGGGCCTCGGTGCCCAAGGTGGGCGCGCCCGCGTCCCTGGCGATCTAAACATGTCGGGCCGATCGCAGGTCGGCGGCGAGTACCGGGCCGAGGTGGGGTTGAGCACCTGGGAGCTGGATCTGTGGGGCCGGGTCCGCAACCTGGAAGACGCCGCCCTGCAAAGCTGGCTGGCTTCCGACGCGGCCCGCCAGGCCGTCCACCTGGCGCTGATCGCCCAGGTGGCCGACGGTTATCTTGGCTTGCGCGAGATAGACGAACGCGTGGCTATCGCCCGTCAAACCGTCGCGACCCGCGAGGAGTCCTATCGCATTTTCCGGCGCCGCGTTGAAGTCGGCTCGACCTCGAAGCTGGACCTCACTCAAGTCCAAACTTTGCTGAACCAGGCTCAGGCGCTGCTAACCCAGCTTGAGCAAGCACGCGCCACGCAACTGCACGCGCTGGCACTGCTGGTAGGTGCCGATCCTGGCCCGCTGCCCACCAAAGCACCCTTCGATGAAACAACGGTGCTGGCCGACCTGCGGGCCGGCCTGCCTTCGGAGCTGCTGGTCAGCCGCCCGGACATCATTTCCGCGGAACACCAATTGCGTGCCGGCGATGCCAACATCGGCGCGGCCCGTGCGGCGTTCTTGCCGCGCATTGCGCTGACCGGCAGCTTCGGCACGGCCAGTTCCGATCTTGACGGCCTGTTCGATTCCGGCAGCCGCGCCTGGACCTTCATGCCTACCTTGTCGCTGCCCATCTTCGATGGCGGGCGCCGGCGCGCAAACTTGGAACTGAGCGAGGTGCGCCGCGACATCGCCGTTGCCGGCTACGAGAAGACCATTCAAACGGCCTTTCGCGAGGTGGCCGATGCACTGAGCGCCAAGTACTGGCTGGCTGAGAAATTGACGATCCAGCGGGCCAATCTGGAAGCGCAAAGCGAACGCGCCCGGCTGGCCCAGTTGCGCTACGACAACGGTTCGGCCGCTTTCCTGGAGGTGCTGGACGCCCAACGCGATCTGCTGGATGCCGGACAACAGCTGGTACAGGCGCGCCGTGCGCTGCTATCCAGTCAGGTGGCGCTGTATGCCGCGCTCGGCGGCGGCACCCTCGCTGCAACCGACGAAACCCAGGGTGCAACCTCGACGCCCGCTCCCACGCCATTAACCCGTTAAGGCACGCCGAACCTATGACTGTCTCACCCTCTCTCAAGAAAAAACTCCTGGTCGCTGCCGCTGCAGCGGTTGTTATCGCGCTGGCCTGGTGGGGCTGGACGGAGCTTGCCGACAGCGGACCCGGCGAAGGGTTCGTCAGCGGCAACGGCCGGATCGAAGCCACCGAGATCGATATCGCCACTAAGCTTCCCGGTCGTATCGAAGACATCCTCGTACGTGAAGGCGACTTCGTCGCGGCGGGTCAGCCACTGGCCAGAATGCAATTGGAAACGCTTGAGGCGCAGCGCGACGAAGCCTTCGCCATGCGTGAACAGGCCGAGCACTCGGTGACCGCAGCGCAGGCCCAGGTGGCGCTGCGTGAAGCCGACGTGGTTGCGGCGCAGGCCCTGGTCGGTCAGCGCGAGTCGGAGCTCGACGCTGCGCAACGGCGGCTGAAACGTTCGCAGACCCTGTCCCAAGAGGGTGCCGCCTCGATACAGGAGCTGGACGATGACCGGGCGCGCGTACGGGGCGCACAGGCGACGCTCGCGGCCAGCAAAGCACAGACCGCCGCTGCCCGCGCCGCGGTTGAGGCCGCCAAGGCGCAGCTTGTCGGCGCGAGGTCCAGCGTGTCCGCTGCCACGGCCAGCATCAATCGCATCGAAGCGGACATCCGCGACAGCGAACTGCGTGCCCCGCGCGACGGACGGGTTCAGGTTCGCGTTGCGCAACCTGGCGAGGTGCTCGGAGCCGGCGGACGTGTCCTGAACCTGATCGACCTGTCGGACGTGTACATCACCTTCTTCCTGCCCGAGACCGTGGCCGGCCGCGTCGCGCTGGGCACCGAGGTACGCATCATTCTGGATGCCGCGCCGGAGTTTGTTATTCCAGCGAGCGTTTCCTTCGTCGCCAGTGTGGCGCAATTTACTCCCAAGACGGTAGAAACCGCGAGCGAGCGGCAGAAACTGATGTTTCGCGTGCGCGCGCAGATTTCGCAGGAGCTGCTGCGTGAACACCTGGACCAGGTCAAGACCGGGCTGCCCGGCGTGGCCTGGGTCAAGCTCGACGCCAATGCCGAATGGCCCCAGACCCTGACCGCTCGCGTGCCGGAGTAAGGTATGAGCCACAGCGCGCAGCTCGCGACCGTTGCCAGTGTCCATCAGGTAAGCCTGCGCTACGGCGACGTCATTGCCCTGGATGGCATCGACCTGGACATTCCCGCCGGGCGGATGGTCGGCCTGATTGGCCCCGACGGCGTCGGCAAATCCAGTCTGCTCTCATTGCTGGCCGGTGTGCGCATCATCCAGGAGGGCACGGTCGAGGTGCTGGATGGCGACATGGCCAGCAAGGCCCATCGCACGCAGGTGTGCCCGCGCATCGCCTACATGCCGCAGGGGCTGGGCAGGAACCTGTACCCGACGCTCTCGGTCGAGGAGAATCTGCAGTTCTTCGCGCGGCTGTTCGGTCATGGCGCCGCGGAACGCCGCCAGCGTATCGACGAACTGACTCAGGCCACTGGCCTGCTCAAATTCCTGGAGCGCCCGGCAGGCAAGCTCTCCGGGGGCATGAAGCAGAAACTCGGCCTGTGCTGCGCGCTGATTCATGACCCGGATTTTCTGATTCTCGATGAGCCGACGACTGGCGTGGACCCGCTGGCGCGCGCGCAGTTCTGGGATCTGATTGACCGTATCCGCGCCGATCGCCCCGGCATGAGCGTGATTGTGGCCACGGCCTACATGGATGAGGCCCAGCGCTTCGACTGGCTGGCCGCCATCGACGACGGCAAGGTCCTCGCCACCGGCACGCCGAAGGAATTGCTGGCAAGAACAGGCAGCCCGAACCTGGAAGAGGCATTCATCCGCCTGCTCCCGGAAGAGAAAAAGCGCGGACACCAAGCGGTAGTCATTCCCCCTTGTCGGATGGCGGCGCGGACGATATCGCCATCGAGGCCGAGGGGCTGACCATGCGCTTTGGCGACTTCGTTGCCGTCGATAGCGTGTCCTTCCGTATCCGGCGCGGTGAAATCTTCGGCTTCCTCGGCTCCAATGGTTGCGGCAAGTCCACGACCATGAAGATGCTCACCGGCCTGCTGCCGGCGAGCGAGGGCCGGGCCTGGCTGTTCGGCCACGAAGTCGATCCGCATGACCTGGACACCCGCCGCCGTGTCGGCTACATGTCGCAGGCGTTCTCGCTCTACAGTGAACTCACGGTACGCCAGAATCTGGAGTTGCACGCCAAGCTGTTCAGTGTGTCCCCGAACGATATTCCGGGCCGCGTGGACGAGATGGTGGAGCGCTTTGGGCTGGCGGACGTCATCGACAGCCTGCCGGCCAGTCTGCCGCTGGGCATACGCCAGCGCCTGTCGCTGGCCGTTGCCATGGTGCACAAGCCCGAGCTGCTGATTCTGGACGAACCGACTTCGGGCGTCGACCCGGTGGCGCGCGATGCGTTCTGGCGACTGCTCATCGAGCTGTCGCGGCGTGACCGGGTGACGGTCTTCATTTCCACCCACTTTATGAACGAGGCCGAACGCTGCGACCGCATGTCGATGATGCATGCCGGCAAGGTGCTCGACAGCGACGTGCCCGCCAGACTGGTCGAGAAACGCGGCGCCAAAACCCTTGAAGAGGCCTTCATCGGCTACCTCCTCGAAGCCGAGGGCGGCACAGCCGCCCCGCCCAGCCAGCCTGAGGCCGACAATCACGAGGAGCCGCCATCCGCGGTACCCGCTGAACACCGCGGGCACCGCTCTGGAGGCTTCAGCTTGCAGCGCATGTTCAGCTATCTATGGCGCGAGACCCTGGAGCTGCAGCGGGATCCGGTACGCGCCACCCTGGCGCTGGGTGGTTCGCTGCTGCTGATGTTCGTGATCGGCTTCGGCATCACCATGGACGTCGAGGACTTGAGCTATGCGGTGCTCGATCGCGACCAGACCACGCTCAGCCAGAGCTACACGCTGAACCTGGCCGGCTCGCGCTACTTCACCGAGCACGCGCCTATCGTCGACTACGACGATCTCGACCGGCGTATGCGCAGCAGCGAACTGTCGCTGGCCATTGAGATCCCCCCTGGCTTCAGCCGCGACGTGTTGCGGGGCCAGAACGTGCAGATCGGCGCCTGGCTCGACGGCGCCATGCCGCAACGCGCGGAAACCGTGCAGGGCTACGTTCAAGGCATGCACCAGCACTGGCTACTCGTACAGGCCAGCGAACGCAGCGGCGCCAGCGCCGCAGGCAATGCGAGCGTCGAGACGCGCTTTCGCTACAACCCCGATGTCAAGAGTCTGCCAGCCATGGTGCCGGCGGTGATCCCTCTGCTGCTGCTCATGCTGCCGGCCATGCTGACTGCGCTGGCGGTGGTGCGCGAGAAAGAAACCGGGTCGATCACCAATCTGTACGTGACGCCGGTCACGCGCATCGAGTTCCTGCTTGGCAAGCAACTGCCCTATGTCGGTCTGGCCATGGTGAACTTCCTGCTGATGAGCCTGCTCGCGGTCACCGTCTTCGGTGTGCCGGTCACGGGCAGCTTCTTCACCCTGTCGCTGGCCGCGCTGATCTTCTCCTTCGCCGCGACAGGCATGGGGCTGCTGGCCTCGGCCGTCACGCGCAGCCAGATCGCCGCCATGTTCTTTGCCATGATCGGCACCATCATTCCGGCCACCCAGTTCGCCGGCCTGATCGATCCCGTGTCCTCGCTTGAAGGCTCCAGCAAGTTCATCGGCGAGATCTACCCCGCCACGCACATGATCTCCATCAGCCGTGGCGTGTTCAGCAAAGCGCTCGGCCTGGCCGATCTGGCGGGGCCGTTGTGGTCGATGCTGCTGTCGGTTCCGGTGATTCTCGGTGCGGCCGTTTTGCTACTCAAGAAGCAGGAGCGCTGAGATGAGCGGAAGAAACGTTGCCAACATCTACGACCTCGGTGTCAAGGAGCTGTGGAGCCTTTGGCGTGATCCGATGATGCTCGTACTCATCGTCTATGTGTTCACCGCGTCGGTCTACACCTCGGCCACGTCCATGCCGGAGACGCTGCACAACGCGCCCATCGCCATCGTCGACGAGGATAATTCGGCGCTGTCCCAGCGGATTGCCTCGGCCTTCTACCCGCCGCAGTTCACGCCACCGGCCATGATCGACTATGGGGACGTGGACCCGGGCATGGATGCGGGGCTGTACACCTTCGCCCTGGTCATTCCGCCCAACTTCCAGCGTGACGTGCTGGCGGGGCGATCGCCCGCCGCGCAGCTCAATGTCGACGCCACCCGCATGAGCCAGGCCTTCACCGGCAGTGGCTATATCCAGCAGATCTTCACCGGTGAAGTCAATGAGTTCGTCAAGCGTTACCGCGGCACCGACGCGCCACCCGTGGATCTGGCATTGCGCGCCCGCTTCAACCCCGCGCTCGACAAGGCCTGGTTCGGCTCGGTGGTGCAGATCATCAACCACATCACGCTGTTGTCCATCATCCTGACCGGCGCGGCGCTGATCCGGGAGCGCGAGCACGGCACCATCGAGCACCTGCTGGTGATGCCGGTCACGCCCGCGCAGATCATGCTCTCCAAGGTCTGGTCGATGGCCCTGGTCGTGCTGATCGCCTCCTTCCTGTCCCTCAATCTCATGGTGCGCGGCGTCCTGGGCGTTCCCGTCGAGGGTTCCATTGCGCTGTTCTTCGCTGGCGCGGCGCTCAGTCTGTTCGCCACCACCTCGATGGGCATCTTCATCGCCACCCTGGCGCGCAACATGCCCCAATTCGGCATGTTGATGATGCTCACCATCATGCCGCTGCAGACGCTTTCGGGTGGGTCTACCCCGCGCGAGAGCATGCCCGAGATCGTGCAGAACATCATGCTGATCGCACCCACCACCCATTTCGTGGAGCTGAGCCAGGCCATCCTCTACCGGGGCGCTGGCCTGGAGACGGTGTGGCAGCCCTTCCTGGCGCTGGCACTGATCGGCACAGTTCTGTTTTTCCTGTCGTTAGCACGCTTTCGCAAAACGATCGGCCAGATGGCTTGATCGTTTGACCGCCCGAGTGAGCATTTCACCCCCGGCAAGGAGTTTTACAATTAGCAATGAAACCATCCCTCTCAACCCATTCAAGGCGAACTCAGAACTGCAACTGCGCTTTCCAGCGCCTGACGCTGGAAAGCGCCCACAGGCAGGTCGTCGTGGCCGTCGAACCAACCAACGAAGAGTGGATTGCGGCCAGCCATGCGCTGTCCTGTTTGGCTAGTGGGAAGGCCAGATGAATATCGACGCCTTCCATGCGTTCACGCTCGCCATCCTGCTGTTGTTCGTGGGCAAGGGTCTGGTAGCCCGTTTGGGCATCTTGCGTCGCTACAGCATTCCGGAAGCCTTGGTGGGTGGCTTGGCCTGCGCCTTCGTTGTCTTCGTCCTGTACTACGGGATGGGGATCACGGTCAGTTTCGATCTGCAAGCGCGCGACGCGCTTCTGCTGTACTTCTTTGCCGCCATTGGACTGAGTACCGACGCCCGCACGCTGCGCCATGGTGGACGGCCTTTGCTGATCTTGTCGGGATTGGCCATCGGGTTCATGGTGCTACAGAACCTCGCCGGGATGGAGACAGCTCGCGCATTCGGCCTGGATCCGCGTGCCGGGCTCATGGTCGGTTCGATTTCCTTGACTGGTGGGGTGGGCACCACCCTGGCCTGGTCCGATTACTTTGTTCAGACCCTTGGCATTGCCCAGGCGCAAGAACTGGGATTGGCGGCGAACATGATTGGCCTGATCGCGGCCTGCACCATCGGTGGACCGATCGCAAGTCTACTCATACGCAGGCATCGACTTCGAGCCTCCGAGGACAGCGCCTTGGAGATTGGCACGCTGCATAGCGATGAGCAGCATGCTCGCTTGGATTACTACGGTGTGCTGCTGGCATTGCTCTGGCTCAACTTCGCCTTGATGTTGGGCTCCGGAATCAATGCCGTCGTTGCGCGCACTCCCCTCACGTTGCCTGCATTTGTTGGCTGCCTGCTGGCGGGAATCCTGCTGCGCATGATCGGCGACTGGATGAGGCCGAATGGGCGCGGGCGTCTATGGAACTGGCCAAGCATGCAGCCAGGTCTCGCCCTGATTTCCGACATCTCACTGGGCCTGTTTCTGACTATGGCGTTGATGGGACTCAGACTTTGGGAGCTGCAACCCGTGCTTGGATTCATCACTGTGGCAATGCTGGTGCAAATTGTGCTGGTCATAGCATTCGTTCTTCTGATCGTTTTTCGGGCAATGGGCAAGGATTACCAAGCTGCAGTGATGTGCGCAGGCTTCGGCGGAATCGCGCTGGGATCTACCGCCACCGCCATTGCCAACATGACGGCGGTCACTCGGGAGCATGGCGCTGCACGCGAGGCGTTCATCGTGGTGCCGTTGGTGTGTGGGTTCGTTATCGACATTGCGAACGCACTGGTGATCAGCCTGATGGCCGGCTAGGACGAAAAAATTAACGGAGTGCGCTGGCAGACGGAGTCGTATCTAGCACGCTGACACAGTGTCATCAAAAAAGCGTTAATGACATGAGGCCATGTGTGCAGGATAACAAACAAGCAGAACTCCCCTCGTTTCAAATGAGGCGGTCCATCTATATGAATAATAATAGAGGTAATGCGTTGTGACGGAAAGAAAGACTGGCAACCCTTCAGATATCTCTGCTGAAGAAGGGCTTGGTCAATTCGGACCACAGGGGATGTTGTAGGCCTCAGCTCATTGGGGCTGAATCGGATACCGCCAGCAGCTCCTACTGCACGGTACACGCGACATCTATTTGACAGACTCCAATCTGATAACTGGAGACATTCATGTACTCAAAACTCTTGGTTCCGCTCGACGGAAGTCCTACCGCCAATTTGGCGCTCCACCACGCTGCGGTGCTGGCGCGACTAAGGAAACGCTGCACAAATCAGCCATCTGCCTGAGTGCCCAGCTCCGCGTATAATCACCAGACACTGCCACTACCTCAGCCAAGCCACCCGATGAAACAGATCACATTCGCCCAAGCCGAGCATCAGAACAAGAAAAAGGTTACTCGCCGGGAACGCTTCCTAGCTGAGATGAATGTACTGGTGCCCTGGCAGCGCCTGCTGGATGCCCTGTCGCCCTCATATTACCCTGACTCTGCCGGCAAGCGTGGCCGCCCACCTACTCCGCTAGAGCGGATGCTACGAATCTACTTCCTGCAGCAGTGGTATGGCCTGGCTGATGAGGCTCTTGAGGATGCGATCTACGACAGTCAGGCGATGCGTGATTTCGTCGGCATTGATCTGTCCATCGAAAGCGTGCCGGATGCTACAACACTCCTGCGTTTCCGCCACCTGCTGGAAAGGCATTCGCTGACGCAGCGGATCTTCGAGGAGATTAACGCCAGCCTGTCAGAACGCGGACTATTCATGCGCGAAGGGACCATTGTCGATGCCACCATCATTGCTGCTGCACCTTCTACCAAGAACAAGGCCAAGCAACGTGATCCATCAATGAAGCAGACTCGAAAAGGCAACCAGTGGTTTTTCGGCATGAAAGCCCATATCGGTGTTGATGCAGTAACCGGTCTGACGCACAGCGTGGTGGCCACCTCGGCCAACCAGGCGGACATAACGGTAGCCGAGCAGCTCCTGCGGGACGGCAAGGAACCAGTCTATGCCGATGCCGGTTACACGGGGCTTGGCAAGCGTCTTGCTGGGTGTGGCGACAGCCTCCCTGCACTGCGAATTGCTGCACGGCGCAGCACCATCAAAAAAATGGAAGATGGCCCGGAGAAGCAGATCATGCAACGTATTGAACACTGCAAAGCGAGCATCCGCGCAAAGGTGGAACACCCGTTCCATGTGATCAAGAACCTGTTTGGCCACCGCAAGGTACGCTACCGTGGCATGGAGAAGAATCAGGCCCAGCTGTTCAGCCTGTTTGCACTGGCCAACCTGGTGTTGGCCAAGCGGTGTTATGCGATGACAGACGGGGTTATTGCGTCTTGAAACCCGGTACTCGGGTGAAAACTGGCCCAAATGGCCAGAATTGAAGATGATTTGCGTGGTGCTGTCGCCGAGAGCGGGTTGGCTGCATCAAAAAACCATTGATTGGAACGGCCGCCGCGCCAATCTGAATTGATCAGCGATTCCTTAGATGTCCACATTAACCATTGTAAGGGCTAATTCCGGCTGGGATAGATCGTAAGCCAATTTTGAGCGGATGCCAGTCTGCAGGTGTCTATCTCAGTGGTTTTGAAGGGTTTTACTTTTTCGAGCGCCATGTTGTCAGTGAATTTTCGCCGGCTTCAGCATAGGTAGGTTTGTTGCGGCGGTTGTCCGTTAGATGTCCACATTAACTATTGTAAGGGCTAATTCCGGCTGGGATAGATCGTAAGCCAATTTTGAGCGGATGCCAGTCTGCAAGCGTCTATCTCAGTGGTTTTGAAGGGTTTTACTTTTTCGGGTAAGCGGATTAAATGGTTGATCTTACCTTTGCATGAGAGTGAGACAGACCGGCATCTCATCGGATTATCTGGTTGATGCTTCACCTACTGCTGGTGCATGTTTCCTTCGCTAATTCCAGCAAGAACCCCACACGCCTCAACTTCCCGGTCATCGTTGCAACTCGCTCTCAGTGAAACGAGTTGTTTCTCAAGCGCTTGCAGAGCGGTTATCTGCGACCGCACATGAGAGATGTGATCATCGAGCAAGGCGTTGACGGCGGTACAAGGCTGATGAGGGTCGTCCTCATAGCTCTGTAGTTCGTGAATCTCAGCCAGTGACAGGCCCAGGATTCTGCAGCGACGGATGAAGGCCAGCCCCTCACCATGCTTCTCGGTATAGACACGGTAACCGTTGTCCTGCCGATCAGGCGGCGGCAACAAGCCCTGCTGTTCATAGAAGCGGATCGTCTGTGTTTCGACCCCTACCAACTGCGCCAACTGACCAATGCGCATCAGCCTCCTCCCCAACGGATTCTTTACTCTATTGACCTTATAGTAGCTTTATAGTTTTAAATGGTACCACAACATTGTTCAAGTGGAGTCGTATCATGAGCAAATCCTGTGGTGGCGCCTGTGGCGGTGATGCAACGTCCGCAGCGGATACCGATATACAGGCCTCCTCCGAGGCGCCAGGGAGATGGGTCAGTGTTTATGCCGTGCCGAAGATGGACTGTCCATCAGAAGAACGAATGATTCGCCTAGCCCTGAACGGCTTTGAGGAGATTCGGGCGCTGTCCTTCGACTTGTCGAACCGCCGGCTGAAGGTCGTGCATGACGGCGAGGTCGAGCCCGTCACCTCGAAACTGAAGACCTTGGGGCTAGGCGCCTCGCTTCAGGAAACCGTCGCTGCAAATCCGGAGACCATCAAGGCCGCCGAGTTTTCGGCAGCTTCTGCTAAGCAAGAATCCGGGACCCTGCGCTGGCTGCTCGGCATCAATGCACTTCTGTTCGTGGTGGAAATGACTGCCGGTCTGATCGCCCGGTCCACCGGCCTGATTGGAGAATCCCTGGACAATTTTGCCGATGCGGCGGTGTACGGGCTTGCCCTTTATGCGGTTGGACATAGCGTGAAAATGCAGGTACGTGCCGCGCATCTTGCTGGTGTACTGCAACTGATCTTGGCTGTGGGCGTGCTCGTAGAGGTGGTGAGACGCTTTGTATTCGGTAGTGAGCCTGAATCGCTGGTGATGATGGCTATCGCATTCGTCGCATTGATTGCCAATACCAGTTGTCTGCTGCTCATATCCAAACATCGGGAAGGCGGGGCGCACATGAAGGCAAGCTGGATATTCTCGGCCAACGACGTGGTGATCAACCTGGGGGTCATCACCGCCGGCGCCCTGGTCGCGTGGACCGGTTCCAATTATCCGGATCTGATTATCGGCACCATCGCGGGGGCATTGTACTTAACGGTGCCAGACGCATTTTGGCGTTGAAGGGTTAAATAATGCTCATTATTGGCAAAAAGCTCTCGCCGTATGCCCTATTGTCCATATCGGGCCTGCTGGCAGCGTCTGATCAGGCTGTAAAGTGGCTGGTGCAGCAATCAATGGCCTATGGCGAGTATGTTTCGGTGACCCCGTTCTTTAACTGGGTGCACCTATGGAACACCGGTGCCGCATTCAGTCTTTTTGCGAATGGTGGAGGCTGGCAGCGCTACTTTTTTTATCGGAATCGCGGTAGTGGTCTCGATTTTTCTGATCAAGCTGATCCTTGAAAATCGTCATAAAGGAGAAGCCATCGCTTACAGTCTTATCCTCGGTGGCGCCATGGGCAACCTGATTGACCGGGTCTTTCGCGGCTATGTTGTGGATTCCTTTGATTTCTATTGGCGAGACTGGCATTGGCCGGCCTTCAACCTGGCTGATATTGCAATTGTCCTCGGTGCCTTACTTTTCGTTTCCAGCAGCTTGTTGGGTAAAAAAGCAAACACCAATGCCGAGTCGGATGGATCTGACTGACACCTACGCCTATACAACACCATGACTGAACTTCCCGACAACATCCTTCACCTGCCGCAATACCAAGTACTGGGCTGCAAATCAACCGACGACGAAATGCACTTCCAGGTGGACGTGCCCGATCCCATCGCCTGCGAGGAATGCGGCGTGCAGGGTGAGTTCGTACGGTTCGGCAAGCGTGACGTTCCCTATCGTGATCTGCCCATCCACGGCAAGCGGGTCACTCTCTGGGTGGTCCGCCGCCGATACACCTGCCGGGCCTGCAAGACAACATTCAGGCCCCAGCTACCGGAGATGGTGGACGGATTCCGTATGACACTGCGGCTGCATGAGTACGTGGAGAAGGAATCCTTCAACCACCCCTACACCTTTGTGGCGGCACAGACCGGCCTGGACGAGAAGACGGTGCGCGACATCTTCAACGCCCGCGCCGAGTTCCTGGGGCGCTGGCACCGCTTCGAGACGCCCCGCATCCTGGGCATTGACGAGCTATACCTGAACAAGCGCTACCGCTGCATTCTGACCAACATTGAGGAGCGAACCCTGCTCGACCTGCTGGCCACCCGCCGCCAGGACGTGGTGACCAACTACCTGATGAAGCTGAAAGACCGGCAGAAGGTCGAGATCGTCAGCATGGACATGTGGAACCCCTACCGGGCAGCGGTCAAGGCTGTGCTGCCCCAGGCCCGTATCGTGGTCGATAAGTTCCATGTGGTGCGCATGGCCAACGATGCCCTAGAGAGAGTGCGCAAGGGCCTCAGAAAGGAGCTGAAACCGTCCCAGAGCCGGACTCTCAAGGGAGACCGGAAAATCCTGCTGAAACGCGCTCACGAAGTCTCAGACCGGGAGCGCCTCATCATGGAGACCTGGACAGGCGCGTTCCCGCAACTGCTGGCCGCCTACGAGCACAAGGAGCGCTTCTACGGCATCTGGGACGCCACCACACGGCTCCAGGCAGAAGCCGCCCTGGACGAGTGGATAGCCACCATCCCGAAGGGCCAAAAGGAAGTCTGGAGCGATCTGGTCAGGGCAGTGGGAAACTGGCGCGAAGAGACCATGACCTACTTCGAGACGGACATGCCCGTCACCAACGCTTACACGGAGTCCATCAACCGACTGGCCAAGGACAAGAACCGTGAAGGGCGCGGTTACTCCTTCGAGGTGATGCTGGCACGAATGCTCTACACCACGAAGCACAAGAAGAAGGCACCGACTGCGAAGGTCTCTCCTTTCTACAAGAAAACCATCGGTTACGGACTGCCGGCTTCGCAGAGGAACTCAACTACGGAGTCGATCTATCAACCATCTGAGGGTGGTATCAGATTGATGGGGTGAAGGTGCCCCATCAACCATTAAATCCGTATACCCACTTTTTCGAGCGCCATGTTGTCAGTGAATTTTCGCCGGCTTCAGCATAGGTAGGTTTGTTGCGGCGGTTGTCCGTTAGATGTCCACATTAACCATTGTAAGGGCTAATTCCGGCTGGGATAGATCGTAAGCAAATTTTGAGCGGATGCCAGTCTGCAGGTGTCTATCTCAGTGGTTTTGAAGGGTTTTACTTTTTCGAGCGCCATGTTGTCAGTGAATTTTCGCCGGCTTCAGCATAGGTAGGTTTGTTGCGGCGGTTGTCAGCTAGATGTCCACATTAACCATTGTAAGGGCTAATTCCGGCTGGGATAGATCGTAAGCCAATTTTGAGCGGATGCCAGTCTGCAGGTGTCTATCTCAGTGGTTTTGAAGGGTTTTACTTTTTCGAGCGCCATGTTGTCAGTGAATTTTCGCCGGCTTCAGCATAGGTAGGTTTGTTGCGGCGGTTGTCCGTTAGATGTCCACATTAACTATTGTAAGGGCTAATTCCGGCTGGGATAGATCGTAAGCAAATTTTGAGCGGATGCCAGTCTGCAAGCGTCTATCTCAGTGGCTTTGAAGGATTTTACTTTTTCGAGCGCCATGTTGTCAGTGAATTTTCGCCGGCTTCAGCATAGGTAGGTTTGTTGCGGCGGTTGTCCGTTAGATGTTCACATTAACCATTGTCAGGGATAATTCAGGCTGGGATAAATAGTGAGTAAAAACCTGCTTGGATGACAGCGTGCAAGCGTCTATTCAATCTACCCATTCTACTCACTGCCAAAAAACTCATTCTTAGCGATCAAACCCAAATGCTCATTACTGTTGGTCACTTGGTCATCAAATATATTCTCGATCCGTCGCTCCTGTTTGAGATAAGCAATCGTTTTGAAGAAGCAGTACTCACAGAGATGCACCTCATAACGCTCACCATCGTGCTTAGCGCCATAACCCCAGCGTGCCTCCAGACATCCGTATTGAAGACCACCACTTTCATGCAGAGTGGAGCTATCGCATACATCACACAAAACATCGGTGACGGTCTCAACTTCGATACGCCCACGAATCTTCATCGCTGCTCTCCAAAAAAAGATTTTTACCGCATACTACCCGAGACTACATCTGTCAGTTATGCGCTCCCTTATACCGTTTTTATCGCTTGCCACTTTTCTCGTCAAGATTGCTAACGACCTATCCCAGCCGAAGCTACCCCTGAAAGTGGTTAAAGTGAACATCTAACGGACAACCGCCGCAACGAACCTACCTATTCCGGTTGGAGTGGGGCACCAGTAATACCTCCTTGGATAGTGAGGGTGTAATTCATCAAGGCCATTGAAATAGACGCCTGCACGCGGTCGTCCACTCAAAGAAACTGCTCACGATCCACACCTATACAAGGCCGACCGCTGATGGAGGTTAAGGTGGACAGATATTTGACGAATGACCAACCTAATTGCCCTATCTGTGAACGGCAAACAGAAACCGTCGCGAATCCTACCCATCACGGCGGCTTAGGAACCTCACCCGATGCCCAGCACTGCTTTACCTACCGGTGTCTGCCGCGCCAACCCACCGCGTACGAGCATAAAGGTCAGGGAATTCGCTAGCCCACCTAGCCTCGGTTTGGGAGCGTAGTTGATCTGCTAGAGTAGGCACCGTGCGAATAACTACCTGTCACCGATAGCAGTCGATCATGGCCGTCCGAAATCGGCCAGAAGCGGACAGAAAGATCGACTCTAAATACAAGCTACTGAGGAAGGGAAGACGTCGCATGCCCTTTAATCGCCCTTGTCGGTGGGGCATATCCGTGGCTTGTTCCCAAGCACTTCAGGCTTTCGCGCATCGGTGTGATGAACTGTTCTTGCCATTGTCGCTTTGACCATACCGTCTCATCATAGGGCGCTGGCTTGGCAAGCATCCAAGCCGCCTCTACATCCAAAACTGGGCGGGCATCCACGTTTGCAGTAATAGGCACGGGGCACGAAGTAAGGTTAGATCCTTTCGGAGGAAAGGCTTCCATGATCCTGCCACAAGCCATATTAGGGCATGAATAGCGTTGGACAAATATGGTCCCATTGCGTCCATATACGCGATCAGGGTACGTCTCCATCCCCAGCGGCAACTTGTATTTCACTCCAGCCGCTTTAAGCACACCCCAATAACGCCGAAAGTAGTTCGTTGCACTAGTTAAGGTGAGTGATTTCCCTTTACGCTTGGCAGAAGTACGGCTGACGGAGACGTAGAGCGGATCTAGATCTCCACGAATCCGATTTGGTAGAAGAACTACTCCAACAGGGAGGAGCCAAGGCTCACCGCACTTGCAGTCAACCAGCACGGCGATTGGACGGGCCGGCGTTTTGGCTATGTCTGTCCGGTCATCAAAAAATGCGATTCCCGAGCACACGGCCTGAGCAATATCGGCAGCCTCAGACTCCGAATCAGCCTCGAACACCGGGTTCGATTGCAGTAGATCGACGCCAAGGTGACCAGTGCTGGCACCTTTGCCAAAAATCCAAAGGGTTGGAACCCCAGACTCAGATCGTTGGTGCGTGCGTTCATAGGTTAGCTGGGCGCTTTGCTTAGTAAGCTGTACCTCGATAGCCAGGGCTGGGCCCAAGGCTGACTCGCCCACCAACACATCTGCGCGCCAGTCATCCTGGCCTGCCTCAAGCTCTGCCGGGATACCCAGCTCTAGGAGGCGAGCATAGATCGCCAGCTTCCGGACTGCATGAGCGGGGCTTTCCTTGCTCGCATAGCCCTCAGGGGCCTCTCTGGGGAAGTGCGAGAAAAAACGGGTAATTCCGCCTTTCCAGCGGACGGTTTTAGCAATGGCCGGTAGCTCGGTGTCGGCCATCAATACCCTGCGTTCCTTGCTGAGTTTCACTAGGGCACTCCACTCATCGTTAGAGAGGAATGCACCGACCACGCGCTTGCCATCCACTAATGCTGTACAGGCCATCCCGCCTCAATCCTCATCCTAGAGCTTGGGAATAAATCGTCCCTGGTTGTGCAGATACCCTCAAATCGTCGCATACTAAACAACTGCATGGCCAGCCGCTTTTGGCCGTTTTCTGCCCATTCGCTTCGACGGCTTTCGGCCAGAACCGGTCATTCAGACAGGATCATTCCGAGGCTCGGCACACCAGCCTACTGGTTTCAGAATGGTTCAGAAAAGCCTAAACTCGGACCGAACGGTCTGATCAATATTCAGGCTAGGTGTGTCTGTGATCCGAACGGCGTACTTCGAGCGGATTCGATAAAACATAAGGAAGTTGATGACGGCACATAAATTCATGGAGGAAGTGTATTTGAAACAGAATTTCGATCGTCCTCTTTTGGCTTACGCTTACCTAGCTCAATCGGGTGCTCAAGGCGACATCGTCAGCGGTTTGGTGCCGATAGTCACACCTATCGCTCGGGCAAGGGCCGGCTGCAAATTCGATGCGAAGGAGCTTTCGGTAGAACTTGAAAAACTTTACGGGATCGATGTCCACCCTTGGGTTGTAGAAGATTTGATCCCTAGGCTAGCGGAAGCCGGCATCATTGTCGCTCAGCTTGTGGGCAAACACGCCGCAACCTACTTCTACGCCGAAGCGTTCGAGAGTGATCCCGGGGAAGTAGCTGAGAAAGAGATTCGTGATGTTGCCAGTACTTTCCTAGAATACTATAAGAGGGCTGCAGGGTCAGACACCGTTGACGATCAAGACGTCGAACAAAGATTCCTCAGTCAGTTAACCTCTTTGGATTTCCACATCGCAATCGTTAGGCCCCAAAGAGCCGCCACTACGGATAGAACGCTCACTTTAAAAAGAAATGGCCATGCGGACTGGGAAGGAGTTTCCGAGGACCGGCAGATTGACCTACAAGCGGACAATAGAATTAAACTGTTAAGCGCCGCTTTCATCTTGGACATGAAGCGAACCGACCCTGCCAAGTTTGACATCCTTGCGCGAATAGCGACAGGGGCTGTGGTAGCTGAATATATATTAAACCTTCGCGCCCCTGGCGGCCTGCAATCTCTCGCTGGAATTAGATTCTACCTTGACGGCCCTCTCGTAATGTCTTATCTGGACCTTACGGATGAAACAGCGCATGCTCATGCCAAAAGGCTTATCCAGCTTCTGTTAGAAAAAGGTGCATCGCTAGTAATCTTTGATCATCACGTACAGGAGATTAGGGACAACCTAAAAGCAGCAATAAATAAAGCCAATGATGGAAACGGTCACAGGGCTACGTTCAGACGCTTGCGTCAGAATACGTTCCGACATCACGTAGAAGGGCTGCTTAGTGATCTAGATGCCCATTTGAAACGTGAGAGGATCTACCCCGTTGCGGCCTCGACTGGTAATCAATATTTTACGGCCGAGCAGGAGCAAGCCTTGATCTCTCGCTTGGGACAATATTCTCCCCAAGCTCGCGAAAAGGACGCTGCCGCAGTTGCGGGCGTCATGCGCTTACGGAAAGGTATGAAGGCAGGCCGGAGTGAGTTCCATAAATGCCAGCACATCTTCGTCACCGAGAACGGGAGAGTCGCTAGAAATTCTACTGAGTTTATTCAAAGCGAGCGCATTTACCGGAATAACGAAATTCCCGCGGCCGTGACAGATAGATATTTGGCTGGATTGATGCTGGTTTTGTTTGGCGGAGCTGCTACTTCTGAATTGGCTCATCTTAAACTCATTGCGAATTGCGCCTCTGCATTAGAACCAAGTCAAGACTTACTCGGCAGCATCACAACTTTTCTGGAAAGCACTGACTCGCACAAAGCCGAAACTTTCAAAGCGATGATGACTTCAGGTCGATCGGCTCAATACGTTTCGAAAATTATAGCAGAGGAGCGAATATTAATAAACTCCGTAGACGATGCGGAAAGAGTCTTGCAGCGACTGCACGACGACATGAGCTCCTCACTAGAAGAGGAATACAACAGCAGACTTCAAGCGACTGAACAACACTACAACGCATTAGTAGAAGAGAGGGATCAACGCCTTAATAATCTGCATCAAGATATTCAGAATCAACAACTGCAAATGAATGAAGCACTTGCGGCCGCCGCTATCAAAGAGCGCGAAATGAGCGAACAGGTAAGCTCCCTCTTGTCTGGTTTGGATAAGGTCAGGCGCGAGCGGGAGGCCGATGCGCAGCGCGACAGACAAAAAGCAAAGGAAGCAATCAAGAGGTTGATGGACAAAAGCACAGATAGATACGCTAACTTCTCTCGCAGGGCCGGTTGGTGTTTGGCGTCATTGCTCGGAGTACTTTGCACCACGGCCTCGTGGATGGCGTTTTTCGTGAAAGAGGATGCGCATCAGATCATACTGGCCGCTTGCCTAGGCCTGTTGACAGCGCTCTCGATGCTACTAGGAGGCCGACCTTTTGATCCCTTGCTTGCTCGAAGTCGCCGCCGGCACTTCGAGCAAGCCACTCGGAACAATCCGCTTATCGAAGAGCATCTTGACCTCTTCTCGCTGGACTTAGATGCCGGCACGGTCACCGAACGCACCGACCTTGAGGAACCCGACCCGAAGATGACCATTGATTATTGATGCGCAGTAAAATGACCCCCGCGGGCGATTTGCGACATTCGCAATCCTCCGCTTTTGGCCGATTGTTCCCGGTCATGGCCGAGCCTTCCATGCCTGGCCAAATTGACCATACCTATATTGTCGAGTGCGCGAATGCTAGGCTAAAAAATCATAATACCAACTCAAATTGGCTAGACGAATTTTGGCCACCTGTCGTTTTCAGAAGACAGCTGCACAAAATGTCAGAAGTCGTCATCACTGCTTTCTATAGCGATCTCGGGCTTTCATATCAATCTTGCTGGGCGGGATTAGTTGGGGTCAGGGATGTGGCAAAAAACAGCAAACTGAGAGGTAACGGTAGCACGTAAAGGCCACTTTGGTTGAAAAGGCGCATGTAAAAACCTCAAAGAACGAAATATGCCTTTCTGACGTTCGCGCTTGTTGAACCGATTAAAGAGTTTGAACAGTTGGGCAATCAATCGTATTGAATCGACCATGAAGTTCTCTGAGTCTTTCAGACGACGATCATGCAAATCGAATTTGGTTTCTGCCTAATCGCTTTTCGAGATCACACCAAGATACTTCAAGGTTGCGGCAGTGCCTTTTGCCAAGTCACCCGACGCTTGCCGCGTTGGCGAAAGGATTCCGTGTTCATCGCACTTCACCCATCCTTTTTCAACCAGCTTGGCAACCTTTCTGCGTACGGTTTCACGGGGAATATCTGCATACATAGCGACCGAGAGCGTATTGATGCCCGGTGTCGGGTTCGCCTCGGTAGGGGCGGGGTTTGCGGCCTTCGAGCCATTATGGCGCTCTGCAATGACCGCCATAATCAAGACCAGATCCAAATCGTTACCCAATTCGGCACGAAGTGTGATCAGCAGTTCCGAGAACGCACGTACGTGGGCCGGTATTCTATCATTTTTGCCGCTCATAAAAGCCCCATAAGTTGTTGAAAAGACGCCTTTCCGGGGCATCCAAGGTCAGAACATTACCCGAAATGGGGAATGCTGTCATTGCCAGTGGTCGGCGCTTCCTGCTTAGATGATGCCCTGTACCGCAGCGATTTAACTGCGCCAGCAACAGGAAACAAGAGGCAGGCTTTAGCACTTTTCAATACTTCAACTACCGTCTCGCAGGAGTAATCAGAATGTACAACCCAGCAGATTTTACGCTCAATAATCATGTCGCCGTCGTTACCGGCGCGGGCGCAGGAATAGGGCGTGCCATCGCCGAGACATTCGCCGCAGCAGGTGCAGCTGTGATGGTCAGTGATCTCGATTTGGATGCCGCCAATGTCGTCGTAAAGGAGATCGAAGCCAAGGGTGGCAAAGCAGCGGGCATGGCGTGCGACGTAACCAACGAAGACAATCTGGCCGCGCTGGTTAGCCAGACTGTAAACACATTCGGGAAACTGACCATCCTGGTCGGCAATGCCGGTGGCGGTGGCCCCAAACCCTTTGATATGCCAATGAAGGATTTTCGCTGGGCTTATGAGCTGAACGTGTTTTCCCTGTTCCGCCTGGCGCAGCTTGCCGCACCCGAAATGGAAAAGGCCGGTGGCGGTTCTATTCTCGCTATTACCTCAATGTCTGCCGAGAACAAGAACAAGCGTATGGCGTCTTACGCGTCTTCCAAAGCCGCGACCAGTCATCTGGTGCGCAATATTGCGTTTGATCTGGGGCCCATGGGCATCCGTGTAAACGGTGTCGCTCCCGGTGCTACCCGCACCGACGCGCTGAAATCCGTACTGAATGACGACATCGAAAAAACCATGCTGGCGCACACGCCAATCAAACGCCTCGGTGAACCCGATGACATGGCCAACGCAGCTCTGTTCCTCTGCTCACCCGCTGCAAGCTGGGTCAGCGGCCAGATCCTGACCGTTTCCGGCGGTGGTGTGCAGGAACTGGATTAACCCGAATTCTATCGCCCGCTCGGTGCGGGCAAACCTCAGACTGATTACCAGGAGTGAGTAACATGACTGACAAATTTGATGCTTTCGCTGATTTTCATATGAATGGCCACAACGTTGTCCTGACCGGCGGTGCACAGAATATCGGTGCTGGGATTGCGAAAACGCTGGCTGCTGCTGGCGCGAATGTGATGATCGCCGACCTGCAAGGTGACAAGGCGCAAGAAACCGCCAGGCAGATAGAAGCCGAAACCGGTGGCCGCTGCATCGGCATGGGGTGTGACGTTACCAAGGCCGAGGATATAGACGCGCTGGTCAAGGCGACGGTCGACGCCTTTGGCGGCATTTCGACCCTGGTCAACAACGTCGGTTGGGGCCCGCGCCACGACGATCCGCGCGCGATCACAGAAGAGGAACTGGTGAACGCCTACAAGCTGAATACGGTCAGCGCCTACCGGATGTCGATGGCCTGCCTGCCCCATCTGGAGAAGGCCGAAAATGCGAGCATTACCAACTCCGGGTCGTTTTCCTCAGTGGTTCCGGCCTATGACATTCTGGGCTATGGCACAGCCAAGGCCGCGCTGAACCAGATGATGATTTCGCTCGCCCACATGCTGGCTAAAAAGGTACGGGTAAACACCGTTCTGATCGGGACTGTGATGACCGAAGGATACGGCGATGCCGGGCTGGACGAGGCGATGCAGGAGCGGCTCAAGCATCCCGACAACCTGATCGGGCGCACGGGCCAGCCGCAGGATATCGCTAATGCGATGCTGTGGCTCACGTCACCGGCTGCCGGATGGGTCAGCGGGCAGATTGTGAAGGTTCACGGCGGCGGTTCGACCGTCCGGTTGTTTGGCGAATAAGGAGCCCTTCGCCAATGTACCGCGCAAGACACATCGTTGGAAGCCTTGCGCTGGCCCTCGCCTGCATCAGTGTGGGCGAGCCTTCGCTGGCCCAAACCGTGTCCCACAACGAATCGGTTGTGGGTCTTGCGGTTCAGGCCGAGGGGCGCCCTATTGCCCAGGTTGATGTGGTTCTTTCGCGCTCCAGCGGCAATACCTCCCGCGATGAAGCCATCGTTGCGCGTTTGAAGAACCTGCTTGCCCCGATGCAGGGGCAAGCATTCAGTCGAGCCTTGGTTGAATCCTCGCTCGGAGGTGCAAGATCACGTATTGGAGCAGGGCAAATCGGCTACCGCGTTCTGGACGCTCCAACCGTCGGTTCGGTTGTTTTGCGTATCGAGGTTGATACCTCATTGGATGCAGCCGGAGCGGAAGCGAACCGTCTCATGTTCCCTAACCTCTATCGCGATGACCGCTCTTACCTCACCGCGATGACCGCTCTTACCTCACCGCGATCCTCGGTGGCGGCTTCGGTGTGTATTCGGATGGCAACGCATGGTTCGGACGCCCGGATCTGTTTACCGAAGGTAACCCCCTTGCAGGCAACCTGCCCGGCAGACGTGCGAGTTGGGGCGAGAGCTACATCGAGGCGGGGCTCGGTGGTGCGACGCAGCTCAGTGACAATGCATGGTATGCCTTCAGCGCATTGACCGGCGTGACCTCATGGTCGCTTGGACAGGATATATTCCGCGATGACACACGAACCTTCTCCTCCGTCGAAAAAGCCTATGCCGGACTGCTGTATGTCGACCCCGGCACTGGAAACAAATTCAGCATCAGTGCCGGTCGTCAGAACGTGACCCTGAACGATGGCTTTCTTATCCATTTCGTTCGCGGCTCTGCCAATATCGGAGAACGAGGGGGAACCTATCTGGGGCCGCGCAACGCGAATGAATTTTCGGTAGATACGGATCTTACCCTTGGTGCATGGTCTTTCAAGGGGTTCTATATCGACCCGGATGAACTGCCCCTGGTCGACGGTAAATCAACCTTTGCAGGCTTGAACATTCGATATGCGTTCAGCCCCGATTTTTCGGCCGATGCCAGCTATATCACCATTCCCGAATCCGATTCGTTCTATTCCATACCAGGCGATGGCCGCCTGCCCCGCGAAGGGTTGCGAACCCTTGCCGGGCATGTGAATTGGAAGCGACCTCTTGGGATGGATGGGGTTTGGCTGGAAAGTGAGTTTGCTCAGCAATCCCACGAGCAGTTCAGCATGTCTGCGCGCGCGGGTTATGCACTGGTCGGATATCATTTCACTGAACTGCCCTGGTCGCCCAGCGTTTCTTACCGCTACGCTCATGCGTCCGGCGATGATCCGAACACCTCTCGTTACGAACGCTATGATCCGATGCTGTCCACCGGACTCGGCAACTGGTTGCAAGGCATCAATTTCGGCAAGATCACGTCAAATTCGAACCTTGCCGTTCACCGGGTGCAGTTGAATGTAGCGCCCCGGCAGGAACTTAACCTCACATTGGACTGGCATGGGCTGAGAGCATCCGAATTGAACAATCTTGGTGGCAATCCTGCGCTGTCGCAAATGACCTCCAGCGATATCGGAAACGAGATAACCGCCACCGCACGCTGGGCAATCTCGCGCAGCTGGTACTTTCAGGGCGTGGCGTCCTACGCCGAGCCAGGCAAGGCGCTGCGTAATATCGGGGCTGATGACGCCTGGACCACGCTTCAGGCAAATCTTTACTGGACTTTTTGACGCATTTCTAAAGGGAAAAACATGACACAGGTTAATACGGTTCCAACACTGACGAATGAGAAGATTCTGCAAGGTGCCATTCTGAACGGCGTTATTAACGCGGTTATCAACGGTGCGATTCAGCTTTATTTTCTTTGGGGCACGACAACCATCCCGCTTTCGGTAGACACCATCACCAACGAAAGCCATACGGTTTTGGGCTCGGCGGTTCCATTGGCTGTTTCTCTTGCGATGATTCTGACTGTCGTCGCCTACATGACCATGAAAGTGCCCAAGCAGCCCTTCTTCCCGTCAGTTTTGTGGCTAACCTTCAAACATGGCATGTTTGTGTTTGGCCTCTGCGTCACGGGAGCGGTGATCTGGCAAAGAACGATGGGGACGATGACAGTGTCCCTTGCGAGTGCGGTGATTGTGCTTGGCATACTCGCGGGGTTGGTGGCAGGCATCGTCAACTATATGACCATTCACGCCAGTCGCCTGTGATAATCCTTGAAAGTGCCTGTTTGAAACTCGACGGAAGAACGAAGAAGGAAAAGACGATGAAACCCATTATTAGTGCATGTCTCACTCTATCCGTGATCCTTGGAGGGTCTGCCATGGCGCAGGGTACAACTCCGCTATCAGCGCAAGAGTCCACCCCCGATGCACAGGGCTGGATGCAGGGTTTTCCACCAGCGGCGGGCAAGACGATTCGCTTTACTGATCCGGATTATTTTGCCTTTCCCAAACTGCGCTGGACGGTCTGTCATTTCCGCGAGCTGATGCCGTCTGTCGCGGTTCGCAATGGCACTCAGGGCGCCAGTGAGATGCCTGTTGAACTCGACGCTGGCCTGGATGCGGTCGAGTTTATGCCGCTGGGTGGCGGCGAGCCCATGACCTGGGGCGCCGCCTTCGATGCAAATTACACCGACGGTATTCTGGTCCTGCACAAAGGCCGCGTTGTCTATGAGCGTTACGATGGCTGTCTCGACGAAAACACATTGCACGGTGCCATGTCGGTCACCAAAAGCCTGACGGGCCTGATGGCCGAAGTGCTGGTGGCTGAAGGTAAGCTGGATGAAACTGGCCTGCTGCGTGACATAATTCCCGAGCTGGACCAAAGCGCATTCGGTGATGCCACTGTGCGTCAGGTGCTGGAGATGACCACGGCACTGGATTATTCGGAAGATTATTCCGACCCCGACGCCGAGGTATGGACATACGCCGAGGCTGGCAGCCCTTTGCCCAAGCCCAAAGGCTATGAGGGGCCGCGCAGCTATTTTGAGTACCTGCAGACTGTCCGCAAAGAGGGCAAGCATGGTGAGGCCTTTGGCTACAAGACCGTTAACGCAGATGCCGCCGGTTGGCTGGTTGCACGCACCACGGGCGTGTCTGTCGCCGACTATCTGTCAAACCGTATCTGGTCAAAGATCGGCGCGGAGCGCGAGGCGTTTTATACTGTCGACTCTATCGGCACGCCGTTCGCCGGCGGTGGCTTTAACGCGACGCTGCGTGATATGGCCCGTTTGGGTCAGCTCGTACTGAACGAGGGCGAATGGCAGGGCGAACAGATCATCCCCGCACAGGCCATTGACCGTATCCGTGAGGGCGGCAACAAGGATGCCTTTGCAAAGGCCGGGTACGACTTACTGGAAGGCTGGAGCTATCGCGGCATGTGGTGGGTCAGCCATGACGATCACGGATCCTTCGCCGCACGCGGTGTGCATGGCCAAACAGTGTGGGTTGATCCAACCGCCGACATGGTAATCGTACGGTTCGCCTCAAACCCGGTTGCCGGAAACGCCGCAAGCGATCCAACTTCCCTACCGGCCTACCGGGCTATCGCCGACTACCTCATGGCACAAGAAGAAGCCCCGCAGCTGATGGGTCGCGAATGGTTCATCGAGGATATCGCAGGCAAGGGTGTGGTCGACAACAGCCCGGCAAGCCTGTTGTTCATGCCGAATGGTCGTCTGGCCGGAAATGCGAGCTGTAACCGGTTGATGGCAAGCTACACACAGGACGGCGATGGCCTTTTGATAGGTGATGCAGGTGCCACAATGATGGCATGCCCCGAGGCTCTGATGAATCAAGAGCGTAGCCTGCTGGACTTGCTGTCCATGGTGGAACGCTATTCAATCGATGATACGGACGCTTTGGTTCTAACGACATCCGACGATGAGACGATCACCGCCCGCAGACAGCAATCTGATGGGGAGCGACCATGACATATGGTTAGTAAAAGGCAGGACATGAGCGACGATGGCACCACGCCTCCCGCCAAGAACCTCAGCCCCCAGAGTCTGCGATTGTCGAGGTCTTGTTGCTGCTTGCTTGGCCATTCTCAGCGTGGAGATAGTCCTAAGGTGCCAAGTCCGCCTGTGAACCGCTACCCGTTTCAGGTCGTCGCCAATTATACAGCTGAAGTGCGGGAGAGAAGCTTTACTCCGTCTGGCCGTAGTTCGCCGTTAGGAGATACATGCCGATAGAGCGTCTGTCGGGTAATCCCAAGTTCCTGGCACAAGTCGCCGACCTTGGTTTCCGGTTGCCCCATGCTGGCCATCGCCAGGCGCAACTTGGCAACCGTCATCTTGAACGGCCGGCCACCCTTTCGTCCGCGTGCCCGCGCTGACGCCAGCCCAGCTATGGTGCGTTCGGCGATCAGCTCGCGCTCGAATTCGGACAAAGCTGCAAAAATCCCGAACACCAACTTACCTGCCGCAGTTGTCGTGTCGATGGCCGCTCCATGGCCGGTTTCAGTGGGAAACATCACCGTACCGATGTTTTGCGTCGGCACTGCCTCCGATCATATTGCGCCGTGGCGCTCCGTTTACAAGCTGCATCTCCTGTCTTCAGCCGAACTGACTTTTGTATTGACCACCGGAGGGCACAACGGCGGCATCGTGAGCGAGCCTGGCCGAGGCAAGCGCCAGTATCAAATCCATACGCGCGCCGTGAATGAGGGGTACATGGCGCCGGACGAGTGGCAAGCCACTGCACAGACGCATCTAGATTCGTGGTGGCCGGCATGGTCAGCATGGCTTCGAGAGCGCTCTGGTGAAGGTGTTGCGCCTCCGCTCATGGGGGCCGAATCCCGTGGATATCCCACTATTTGCGACGCCCCGGGGAAATATGTACGCAGCTGAATACGCGCATACCGCGTCCGCTATTGCGACACGCTATGCGCAAT
>NZ_JANHLD010000001.1:2190000-2243111 GCF_028682455.1 Pseudomonas putida | reverse complement strand
ACCTAGGGGCAACTGGATCGGTTTCATGCTGGCTGGGCAGTTCCGAAGAACCACAAGGGGCCTTTTGTGAAAAGTCTGCAAAGTTTATACCCGTGGCGCCAGTCGCACAATCGGCGCGGACCACAAGTAAAATCAAAGGCTTGCATCGACGATGGGTATTCGATGCAAGCCCTTGGCCAGTACCCTAGAGATCCGGGTCGATTTCACCGCCGTAAACATCCGACTCTTTATAGAGGTCGTGCATGTGTCGCAGCAGCACCATGATCACGGCCGCCACCGGCAACGCCAGCAGTACCCCGGTAAATCCGAACAGCTCGCCACCGGCAAGAATGGCGAAAATCACCGCCACCGGGTGCAGGCCGATTCGATCGCCCACCAACAGGGGCGTCAGCACCATCCCCTCCAGGGCCTGGCCGACCATGAACACCGCGGCGATAGCGAGCAACGGATAAGGATCGCCACCGAACTGGAACAACCCCGCTACCATCGCTGCACCGATACCAACGATGAAGCCCATGTACGGCACGATGGCCGCGAGGCCCGCCAGCAGGCCGATCAACAGGCCAAGCTCGAGGCCAACCAGCATAAGGCCGGAGGCATAGATCACCCCCAGGGCCAGCATGACCAGCAACTGGCCGCGCACGAAGGCGCCCAGCACCTCATGGCATTCGCCGGCCAACGCCACGGCCCGTTCTTCGCGCTGGCGAGGCAGCAGGCCGCGGATCTTGGCCATCATCAGGTCCCAGTCGCGCAATAGATAGAAGCTCACCACCGGTATCAGCACCAGGTTGGCCAACCAGGCCAGCAAGGCCAACCCCGACGCCGTGGCCTGGGACAGGATGATGCCGACAATGTCGGTGGTCTGGCCCATGTGCGCGCTGATGGCGGCCTTTATCTTGTCGAACTTCCAGAATCCGTCGGCCAATCCCAGGCGCGCCTGCACGAACGGCAAGGCCTCATGCTGCAGCCAGTCGAGCATCTGCGGTGCCAGCTCGTACAGGCGGATCAGCTGTTTGGCCAGCATCGGCACCAGCACCAGCAACAACAGGGTCAGCAAAAGGGTAAACAGGGTGAACACCACCACCACGCCCCAGGTGCGGGACAATCCCGCCCGCTCCAGGCGATCGACCAGCGGGTCGGCCAGATAAGCCAGCAGTATGCCGACCAGGAAGGGTGAAAGGATCGGGTGCAGCCAGTACAGCAGCGCTGCGCAGAGCAACGCTACGCCAAGCCACACCCAGCGACGCATATCAGTCATGAACGGCTCCAGGCCAGGTTTCACCGATTACCAACGAAAACGCAGCCCGTTGAACGGTTTGGGGGCTGCCGCCTGGGTTGCCCCGGGATTGGCCGGGTCGGCAGCTGGCGCAGGGGCCGGCGCCTCGGCGGGCAGCTCCTGCAGTTTGGCCAGTCCCAACTGGGCGCGCAGCTGGTCGCTGTTACCCGTGACCTTGTAGGTCATGGTATCGCCCTCGACCAGCTTGATCCGCGCCCCATAGGGCTCCAGCACCCGACCCAGCTCGGCGTAGCGCTGAAGGTTCATGCCCTGGACCTGTACCTGCATGTCGCTGCTGGCACCGGGACGGGTGACGAAGCGTGGCGCCAGGCGACTGCTCACCGCCAGCATGACCGCATCGGCCAGGCTTGCCTGGTCGGCCGCTTCGACCTTGCCCTGCTCGCGCTGCTCACCGAGCCACAAGCGCCAGGTGCCCTGCCAATTGCCGTCGGCTTCGCTGGCATGCACCGCCAGCAAGGCGTCGGCGCCGTAGCGCTCGGAAGCGTCGCGCAGTGGCGCAGGGTCTGCACCCTCGAGATTCTTGGCGTTCGCCACCAGTTGCTCGTTCAGGTCAGCCAGCGGCAGGCGCAGCGGCAGGCCACGGTGCTGGGCAGCGCGGCGCAGGGGGGCGGCGCTGTTCTGGCCATCGCCCACCAGGCTTGAGCCTTCGGTGCTGTCGTTCAGCCACCAGGTCAGGATCGCCGGCCGGTTGTTGCCCCACAGCGCCAGGCCCGCCTGGCGCAAGGTGCGCTCGGTGCTGCCCGGATCGAAGTCCACCAGCACGGTTTCCGGCGGGCCGGCCTCGAAGCCGAACTGGCTGATGATCTGCTGCGGGTCCTTGCGCAGCCCTGCCAGGGCTGGGCTCTGGGCCGCCTTGGGGTCGCCGGTCAGGCGCAGCACGAGGGTTTCGAGGGCTTTTCCGGTGGCCTCGGTGCGGGCTTCGGCCCCCTGGCCATTGACCGGTTCACGAACCTGATAGAGGCCCGAGACGGTTTCGGCCTGGGCCGACAATCCAAACAAGGCAAGACAGCCGACGGCCAGGTAATTACGCAAATGCATGGAGGATTCCTGTCCTGATAATAAAGAAGCGACGCTCACGGGCATGTGCGGGTATGACAGCAGCACCCTGCAAAACATTCGGCCAGGGCCGCAATTTCGCCTCATGGCCTTTGCTATACCTTATACAGCCTATGCCCCGGCAACCAGTCGCGGGCTGTCAAAGCGTCTTTTTTAGCTGATCTGTGCCCCTGCCGTCGGCCTGAGGATGGCCGCTACCGGGCAACCCTGATAAAATCGCGCGCCTTCGCAGACCGGCGACGGTCAGGCAGCTGGATTACCCCCCGCTTTGCCTGGCAGGTCACGGTCGATTCCCCCGAATCCCTCCCCCTAAAGGCCTGGATCATGAGCAAGCAACCCTCCCTGAGCTACAAGGACGCCGGTGTAGACATCGACGCCGGTGAAGCATTGGTCGAACGCATCAAAGGCGTTGCCAAGCGCACGGCGCGCCCGGAAGTCATGGGCGGCCTGGGCGGTTTTGGCGCCCTCTGCGAAATCCCGGCCGGCTACAAACAGCCGGTTCTGGTCTCCGGTACCGACGGTGTCGGCACCAAGCTGCGCCTGGCGCTGAACCTGAACAAGCACGACAGCATCGGCCAGGACCTGGTCGCCATGTGCGTCAACGACCTGGTGGTCTGCGGTGCCGAGCCGCTGTTTTTCCTCGACTACTACGCCACCGGCAAGCTGAACGTTGACGTCGCTGCCACCGTGGTCACCGGCATCGGCGCGGGCTGCGAACTGGCAGGCTGCTCCCTGGTAGGCGGTGAAACCGCCGAGATGCCTGGCATGTACGAAGGCGAAGACTACGACCTGGCCGGCTTCTGCGTCGGCGTCGTGGAAAAGGCCGAAATCATCGACGGCTCCAAGGTTGCCACCGGTGACGCGCTGATCGCCCTGCCGTCCTCCGGCCCGCACTCCAACGGTTACTCGCTGATCCGCAAGATCATCGAGGTTTCCGGTGCCGACATCGAAAACATCCAGCTCGACGGCAAGCCGCTGACCGAACTGCTGATGGCCCCGACCCGCATCTACGTCAAGCCGCTGCTGCAGCTGATCAAGGAAACCGGCGCGGTCAAGGCCATGGCCCACATCACCGGTGGCGGCCTGCTCGACAACATCCCGCGCGTCCTGCCAAAAGGCGCCCAGGCTGTTGTTGACGTCGCCAGCTGGGAACGTCCGGTCGTGTTCGACTGGCTGCAACAGCAAGGCAACGTGGACGAGCACGAGATGCACCGCGTGCTGAACTGCGGTGTGGGCATGGTCATCTGCGTGGCCCAGGACCAGGTCGAGAACGCCCTGAACGTCCTGCGCAGCGCTGGCGAGCAACCTTGGGTCATCGGCCAGATCGGCGTTGCCGCCGAAGGCGCAGCCCAGGTCGAACTGAAGAACGTCAAGGCGCACTGATGCCGAGCAAGCCTTGTGATGTCGTGGTGCTGCTGTCCGGCACCGGCAGCAACCTGCAAGCCTTGATCGACAGCGTCCGCACCGGCGACAGCCCGGTGCGGATCCGCGCGGTCATCTCCAACCGTGCCGACGCCTATGGCCTGCAGCGTGCGCAGCAGGCCGGTATCGACACCGCCGTGCTCGACCACAAGGCCTTCGAGGGCCGCGAGGCCTTCGATGCGGCGCTGGTGGAACTGATCGACGGCTACCAGCCACAGCTGGTGGTGCTGGCCGGTTTCATGCGTATTCTCAGTGCCGGCTTTGTCCGTCACTACCAGGGTCGCCTGCTGAACATCCACCCGTCCCTGCTGCCCAAGTACAAGGGCCTGCACACCCATCAACGCGCCCTCGAGGCCGGTGACAAGGAGCACGGCTGCAGCGTGCACTTCGTGACCGAGGAACTCGATGGCGGGCCGCTGGTCGTACAGGCAGTAATACCGGTAGAGTTGGACGACACGCCAGAAACCCTGGCGCAAAGGGTTCACAGCCAGGAACATCAGATTTACCCGCTGGCAGTGCGCTGGTTCGCCGAAGGCCGTTTGCGCCTGGGTGAACACGGTGCTCTACTGGATGACCAGCCCCTGGCGGCCAGCGGCCACTTGATTCGACCCTAGGAGATAATATGCGTCGTGCCCTGCTCTTAGCTCTTGCCGTGCTCGCACTGCCGCTGCAGGCAGCTGATCTGAAGCCTTTCTCGGCCAGCTACACCGCCGACTGGAAACAGCTGCCCATGAGCGGCACCGCCGAGCGCAGCCTGGAAAAGAACGCCAACGGTACCTGGAGCCTCAACTTCAAGGCATCGATGATGATCGCCAGCCTGACCGAGCAAAGTACCTTGCGCCTGGACAAGGACACCTTGCTGCCACAGTCCTACCACTTCGAACGTGGCGGCCTGGGCAAGGCCAAGAAGGTCGACCTGGACTTTGACTGGACCAGCAAGAAGATCACCGGCTCCGACCGTGGCGACGCGATCAACCTGCCACTCAACCGTGGCGTGCTGGACAAGTCCACCTACCAACTGGCCCTGCAGCATGACATCGCTGCCGGCAAGAAGAGCGTGAGCTACCAGGTGGTCGATGGCGACGAGATCGATACCTATGACTTCCGCGTCCTGGGCACCGAAAAAGTCACCACCAAGACCGGCCAGGTCGATGCCATCAAGGTCGAGCGCGTACGCGACCCGAGCCAGAGCAAGCGCATTACCGAGCTGTGGTTCGCCAAGGACTGGGACTACCTGCTGGTGCAACTGCGCCAGGTCGAAACCGACGGCAAGGAGTACGTCATTGTGCTGCAGGACGGTACGGTCGACGGCAAGTCGGTCAAGGGCAACTGAGCTACCCGCAGCATCCCGAACCCCGCCCAGTGCGGGGTTTTTTGTGCCTGTTTGCAGGAGCGGGCCAGCCCCGCGATAGCGATCCAGCAGCCACATCGCATCGCGGGGCAGGCCCGCTCCCACGCAGGTGCATGAAAGATGTTTCATGGGGCAAGCATTTACTTAGCCAGCTATCAAACCCTATAAAAGAGACCTGCGACACGGTGCCGCAGTTAACTGAAAGTGGAGTTTGCAGATGACTGTCAAAGTAACTGAGCGCGACGAATCCAAAATGACTTACGAAAGCCTTGCAGCAGGCCTGCGCATCTGGGATGTGCACCAGCAGAACCAACTGGTCGGCATGTTCCACAATGAACATGAAGCCCACAACTACCGTATCGAACTGGAATTCCTCGAAGCCAGACAGCAACAGGAATAACCCCTCCAGAAAACACAAACCCCGCCGAGGCGGGGTTTGTCGTTGTTACCACATCAGATCGTCAGGGATCACATAGGCCGCGTACGGATCATCGGCATCCGGCGCTTCCACCTGGGTGTTGAGCAGGACGATGCGCTTGGGGTCGCGCTCCTGGATCTTCAGCGCCGCTTCGCGGGGAATCACTTCATAGCCGCCAGCGTGGGCAACGATGGCCAGCGAACCGCTGCTCAGCTTGCTGCGCATCAGGGCGTTGACCGACAGGCGCTTGACCTTCTTGTCGTCGACGAAGTTGTAGTAGTCCTCGGTAGTCAGCTTGGGCAGGCGCGATACCTCGATCAACTGCTTGACCTGGGCGGCACGGGCCTTCTGCTCGGCCTTCTCCTGCTGCTGGCGATTCAGTTCCTGGTCGCGCTTGGCCTTTTCGGCCATGGCTTCGCGGGCCAGGCGCTGCTGGGTGTCGTCGACTTCGACCTGGCCCTTGTGCTCCAGACGCTTTTGTTTCTTCTGTTCTTTACTGACCTGCTTGACCTGCTTCTGGTTGACCAGACCGGCTTTGAGCAATTGGTCGCGAAGGGAAAGGCTCATCGTTCACTCACTTATGTGCTTCAGCTCAGCCGCAGCTGGGCAGGTTCTTTTCTTGACGTTTGGCTTCGCCCCAGAGCGCATCCATGTCTTCGAGGGTGCAATCTTCAATCGGACGGCCCATGTCGCGCAATGCCTGTTCGATGAAACGAAAGCGTCGTTCAAATTTCTGGTTGGCGCCACGCAAGGCATTTTCCGGATCGACCTTCAGGTGCCGGGCCAGATTGACGGTGGCGAACAACAGATCGCCCAGCTCGTCGGCCAGCGCCACACTGTCGTTATCGGCCATGGCCTGGAGCACTTCATCGAGCTCCTCACGCACCTTGTCGAGCACCGGCAGCGCATCGGGCCAGTCGAAACCGACCTGGGCTGCACGTTTTTGCAACTTGGCGGAGCGGGACAGGGCCGGCAAGGCAGCGGGTACGTCATCGAGCAACGAAAGCTGCTCGGGAATGCCCTTCTCTGCCCGTTCCTGGGCCTTGATCTCTTCCCAGCGCTGCTTGACCTGGGCCTCGTCAAGCTTCGGGGTATCCAGCGGCGCATACAGCTCGCCGGTGGGGAAGACGTGCGGATGACGGCGTATCAGCTTGCGGGTGATGCTGTCGATCACGCCGGCGAACTCGAAGCGGCCTTCCTCCCGTGCCAGTTGGCTGTAGTAGACCACCTGGAACAATAGGTCGCCCAACTCGCCCTGCAAGTGCTCGAAGTCGCTGCGCTCGATGGCATCGGCCACCTCGTAGGCTTCTTCGAGAGTGTAGGGAATGATGGTCGCGTAGGTCTGCTTGAGGTCCCACGGACAGCCGTACTGCGGGTCACGCAGGCGGGCCATGAGGTGGAGCAGGTCGTCTAGGGTGTACATCGTTGCTCTCTGCTGTGGTCGCTTCGCGGGGCAAGCCCTCTCCCACAGTTTATTGTGGAAGCGGGCTTGCCCCGCGATAAACGACTTTATGGCGTACGGTTACGCCGCGTCTCGATGATGTTCGGCAACTGCGAGATCCGCCCCAGCAAACGCCCAAGGGCATCCAGGCCGGGAATCTCGATGGTCAACGACATCAGCGCGGTGTTGTCTTCCTTGTTAGAGCGGGTGTTGACCGCCAGAACGTTGATCCGCTCGTTGAGCAGAACCTGGGAGACGTCACGCAGCAAGCCCGGACGGTCGTAGGCGCGGATGATGATATCCACCGGATAGGTCTGCACCGGCACCGGGCCCCAGCTGACCTGGATGATCCGTTCCGGCTCGCGCCCTGCCAGTTGCAGGACCGAGGCGCAATCCTGGCGGTGGATGGTCACGCCGCGGCCGACCGTGATGTAGCCGACAATCGCATCGCCCGGCAGCGGCTGGCAGCAGCCGGCCATTTGCGTCAGCAGGTTGCCGACCCCCTGGATCTGGATATCGCCGCGCTTGCCCGGCTTGTAGCCGGTGGCCTTGCGCGGTACCAGCTCGACGTGGTCGCTGCGCTCAGGCTCCACCAGTTGCTGGGCCGCATTGACCAGGTGCGCCAGGCGCAGGTCGCCCGCCCCGAGGGAGGCGAACATGTCTTCGGCGGTGCGCAGGTTGGCTTTGTCGGCGAGCCGGTCGAAATCCACCTGCGGCAGGCCCAGGCGATTGAGCTCACGCTCGAGCAGGGTCTTGCCGGCGGCGACGTTCTGGTCGCGCGCCTGCAATTTGAACCAGTGGACGATCTTGGCCCGCGCCCTCGACGTGGTGACATAGCCCAGGTTCGAGTTCAGCCAGTCACGGCTGGGATTGCCGTGCTTGCTGGTGATGATCTCGACCTGCTCACCGGTCTGCAGGCTGTAGTTGAGCGGCACGATGCGCCCGTTGATCTTCGCGCCACGGCAGTTGTGACCGATTTCGGTGTGCACCCGGTAGGCGAAGTCCAGCGGCGTGGCGCCCTTGGGCAGGTCGATGGCGTGACCGTCCGGGGTGAAGACATACACCCGGTCCGGCTCGATATCGACCCGCAGCTGTTCGGCCAGGCCACCGATGTCGCCCAGCTCCTCGTGCCACTCCAGCACCTGGCGCAACCAGGAGATTTTCTCTTCGTAGTGGTTGGAGCTTGGCTTGACGTCGGTGCCCTTGTAGCGCCAGTGCGCGCACACGCCAAGTTCGGCCTCCTCGTGCATGGCGTGGGTGCGGATCTGCACCTCGAGCACCTTGCCCTCCGGGCCGATCACCGCAGTGTGCAAGGAGCGGTAGCCGTTCTCCTTGGGGTTGGCGATGTAGTCGTCGAATTCCTTGGGGATATGCCGCCACAGGGTATGCACGATCCCGAGCGCGGTGTAGCAGTCGCGCATTTCCGGAACCAGAACGCGCACGGCGCGCACGTCGTAGATCTGGCTGAACTCCAGGCCCTTGCGCTGCATTTTGCGCCAGATCGAATAGATGTGCTTGGCCCGGCCACTGATGTCGGCATTGACCCCGGTAGCCAGCAGCTCGTTCTGCAACTGGTTCATCACGTCGCTGATAAAGCGCTCGCGGTCCAGCCGCCGTTCGTGCAGCAGCTTGGCGATCTGCTTGTACTGGTCGGGTTCCAGGTAACGGAAGGAAAGGTCTTCCAGCTCCCACTTGATATGGCCGATACCCAGGCGGTGCGCCAGCGGCGCATAGATATCGAAGACCTCTCGGGCGACGCGATGACGTTTTTCGTCATCAGCGTCCTTGACCGCACGAATGGCGCAGGTTCGCTCGGCCAGCTTGATCAATGCCACACGGACATCGTCGACCATCGCCACGAGCATTTTGCGCAGGTTCTCCACCTGCGCCTGGGAGCCGAGCACCAACGATTGGCGCGGGCTGAGACTGGCGCTGATCGCGGCCATGCGCAGCACGCCGTCGATAAGCTTGGAGACTACCGGCCCAAAGCGCTGGCCGACTTCGGCCAGGGTCACCTTGCCTTCGCGTACCGCGCGGTAGATCACCGCAGCGACCAGCGAATCCTGGTCGAGCTTGAGGTCGGCAAGAATTTCGGCAATTTCCAGGCCGGCCTGGAAGCTTGAAGTACCGTCGGCCCAGGAATGCTTGGCCGGATTGCCCTTTTTCTCGACTTCCTGGGCAAACTCGCACGCCCCCTTGAGGGCCTCGCGGTCCAGCGCCAGGTCGACGCTCACCACATGATCCAGCCATGCTTCGAGATTGATACTGCCGTCGGTGTTGACCGGCTGGTGCACTCTCACCTGTACCATCTTTGTTTACCTTTCCCTACAGCGCATACGCAATGCGCTTGATATCACTGGTGCTGCCCCTGCCGGACCCAAGGTGCAGCGCCGAACGCGCCAGCCTTGCTAGCCCGCTTCGAAAAACGCCATGGCTTCGACATGCGCCGTCTGAGGAAACATGTCGAGAATCCCGGCACATTTTAACCGGTACCCCTGCCTGACCAGCTCAAGCGTGTCACGGGCCAGGGTCGCCGGGTTGCACGATACATACACCAGACGTTTCGCCCCCAGGTCTGCGATTTTTCGCACAACCTCGTAAGCACCGTCTCGGGGTGGGTCCAAGAGTACCGCAGAAAAGCCTCCAGCGGCCCAGCCAGAGGCAGACAATGGCTGCGATAAATCGGCCTGAAAAAACCGGGTGTTATGCAAATTGTTGTGGCGGGCATTTGCCTCTGCCCGCTCGACCATCGCCTGCACACCTTCGACCGCCACAACTTCACGCGCCTGCCGGGCCAGCGGCAGGGCAAAGTTGCCCAGGCCGCAGAACAGGTCGAGTACGCGCTCATCGGCCTGCGGTGCCAGCCAGGCCAGCGCTTGCTCGATCATTGCCGTGTTGACCTGCGCATTGACCTGGACAAAGTCGCCCGGTCGGTACGCAAGCTCCAGCGCCCAGGGTGCCAAGGTGAAGCCCAGGGTCTGACCCGCGTCGACCGGTGAAGGTTCACCTTCACCTTGCAGCCACAGCTGCGCATCGGCCTCGGTGCAAAAGGCCTGCAGCCGCGCCAGGTCGCCCTCGCCGAACGGACCGGTATGCCGCAGCAACAAGGCGACTGCCGTACCGCTGAACAACTCGACATGGCCCACCACCTGCGGCTTGCTCAAGCTCTGCAAGAGCATCGGCAGGTGACGCAGGATCGACTGCAAGGGTTGTACCAGTACCGGGCAATCATCAATGGCGACGATGTCCTGGCTGGCCTCGGCGCGAAAACCGACCTCGAGTTTCTTTGCCTTGGTATCCCAGCGTACGGCCACTCGGGCGCGACGCCGATAGCCAAACTCGGGACCGCTGAGCGGGGCCGCCCACTGCTCGGGCACTACGCCGGCAACCCGCTGCAGTTGTTCTGCCAGCAGGCGCTGCTTGAGGGCCAGTTGATCGGCGTGGGGCAGGTGCTGCAGGTTGCAGCCACCGCAACGGTCAAAATGCTTGCAGGGTGCTTCGCGGCGATCCGGGCTTGCCGTGAAGACGCGCTCCAGGCGCGCTTCGACGACCTTGCCATGGGCATTGAGCACCCGCGCCTCGACCTCTTCCGCGGCCAGCGCACCACTGACGAACCACGTACGCCCTTCGAGGAAGGCAATGCCACGGCCGTCACCGGCCAGACGCTCGATACGCAGGCGCTGCTTCTTGCCGGTGGGCACCTGGGGGGTGCGGCTGCCGCCGGCCGGCTGGAAGCGCAAGCCGCTGTTACGTTTACTTTTGGACATCAGTTCGCCGCGTCAAAAATGCCGGTCGACAGGTAACGGTCGCCACGGTCGCAGATGATCGCCACGATGACGGCGTTTTCCAGTTCGCGGGACAGGCGCAACATCGCCGCCACTGCACCACCGGAGGACACGCCACAGAAAATGCCCTCTTCGCGGGCCAGGCGGCGCGTGGTTTCTTCGGCTTCGCTCTGGGCCATGTCGACCACCCGATCAACGCGATCGGCCTGGTAGATCCTGGGCAGGTACTCTTCCGGCCAGCGACGGATACCCGGAATCGCCGAGCCTTCCATTGGCTGCAAGCCAACGATCTGCACGGCCGGGTTCTGCTCCTTGAGGTAGCGCGAGCAGCCCATGATGGTACCGGTGGTGCCCATGGAACTGACGAAATGGGTAATGGTGCCCTGGGTCTGGCGCCAGATCTCCGGGCCCGTGCTCACATAGTGGGCCTCAGGGTTGTCGCCATTGCCGAACTGGTCGAGCACCAGGCCACGGCCTTCGGCCTGCAGCCGATCGGCCAGGTCGCGGGCGCCTTCCATGCCCTCGTCCTTGCTGACCAGGATCAACTCGGCGCCATAGGCCGTCATCGCGGCCTTGCGTTCGGCACTGGAGTTGTCGGGCATGATCAGGATCATCTTGTAACCCTTGATCGCCGCCGCCATGGCCAAGGCGATCCCGGTGTTGCCCGAGGTTGCCTCGATCAGGGTGTCGCCCGGCTTGATCTGCCCGCGCTGCTCGGCGTGGGTGATCATCGACAGCGCCGGCCGGTCCTTGACCGAACCTGCCGGGTTGTTGCCTTCAAGCTTGAGCAGGAGGGTGTTGCTGGTCTGGCCGGCAATGCGCTGCAGACGGACCAGAGGCGTGTTGCCGACGCAATCGGCGATGGTTGGGTACTGCAAGGTCATGGCTTAGTTCGCAATCCAGACTGCGGGGGCGCCTATCATACCGGCAAACCGGTTTTGCCCATATCACGCAATGTGTTGGTGTTATAGCTCCCAGCTATAAGCTGCAGGCGCGGCGGTGCGACGGTTCGACTTGCCCTGCCAGCGAAAGCGCGGTGGGGCGCTGGTCTCGGGGCAAGCCCGCACCTACTGGCAAAAGGATATTCAAGCGCAATCCCTGCCCGGTGTTCTGCGCCCAGAGCCGTCCGCCCTGGCGAACGATGGCGTTACGGGCGATGCTCAGGCCGAGGCCAAAGCCACCGTTCCCGGGGCGCGAACCATCCAGCCGGGTGAAAGGCGCAAAGATTCGCTCCAGATCCGCCTCGGCCACCCCGCCGCCGTGGTCTTCAAGCCAGAGCAGCCAGTGATCGCCCTGAAGACGACCGTCCAGGCGGATCACGCCGTTGGCCGGTGAATGGCGAATGGCGTTGCGCAAAATATTCTCGAAGGCCTGGGCCAGGCTGTTGAGATTGCCCTCTACCCAGCAGGATGCATCCAGGGCGCAATGCAATTGCTTGGCAGGCCAGGTACTTTCGAAGCAGGCGTCTTCGGCAAGCATTTCCCACAAGGCCTGGACCTGGATCGGCTCCTTGCTCGGCGGCGTCCGCTCGGTATCGAGCCAGGCAAGCTGCAGGGCATCCTCGACCAGGCGCTGCATGCAGTCGACTTCACGGCCCAGGCGCTCACGCAACTGCTCGGCATCGCCCTGCCCCTCGCAGGCCACGCGCAGGCGACTCAACGGGGTGCGCAGCTCATGGGAGAGGTCGCGCAACAGTTGTTGCTGAAGGGCCACGGTGCCCTGCAGGCGCTCGGCCATGTCATCGAAGGCCCGGCCCAGTTCGCCCAGTTCGTCCTGGCGGCTGGTCGTGCTGCTGGCCACCCGTGCCGAGAGTTGGTCGGCACGCCAGGCATTGGCCTGCTCGCGCAACTGGATCAGCGGCATGATCAGCATGCGGTACAGGCCCACGCAAAACAGCAGGGTGAACAGCCCGGGAATGATGCCGTTGGTCATTACCTGCCAGAGCAAGCGGTACTGGCCCGGCAGCAAACGCTGCGGCAATTCGATGACCAGAAGCCCCTGCTCCGGATGCTGCACAAAAGGCAGGCGCATCCACGGCAGGCCGGTTACCCGTCGACTCACAGGCCAATCGATACCGCGCAGGAAAGTCATCTTGCGACTTTGATCAGGCGTCAACGGCGTGCTGCTCAACGACTGCAGATCAGGGCCGACCACCGCCATCCAGGTCGATTCCTTGGCGGCCATGGCCGCCAGCCAATCATCGACCCCTTGGCGCCCACCCCGCGCCCAGGCCTGCTCGGCTTCGCCGGCATAGCCTGTGAGGATGGCCCTGGCTTCATCGGACAAATAGGCGTTCTGGGTCTCCATGTGCCGGCCCCAGGTCCAGCTCAGGCCGATCATCAGCAAGCAGAAGCAGACCAGCAGAATTGCCAGCTTCCAGAACAATGAATGACGGTTGGGCACCTCAGCTGACCTCGCTGGCGCTGAGCACATAGCCTTTGCCCCAGACGGTGCGGACTTCCCGCTCCTGGTAGCCGATGGCCTTGAGCTTGCGGCGGATCTGGCTCACATGCATGTCCAGGCTGCGGTCGTGCCGGGAATAACCGCGCTGCAAGACCTGCTGATAAAGGAAGGCCTTGCTCAGCACCTCTTCATCACTGCGGTGCAGGATGTCGAGCAGGCGGTACTCGCTCAGCGTCAGCCCGGCCCATTGCTCCCCCCAGCACACATCGCTGGCCTGCTCGTCGAATTGCAGCTCTCCGGTGGCGGGCGTGGCCGGTTGCAGGCGGAGACGCTCCAGCGCCACCCGGCGCAGAATGGCTTCGATCCGCACCTTGAGCTCGGCCATGCTGAACGGTTTGGGCAAGTAGTCGTCGGCGCCGCGCTGGAACCCGGTGATGCGGTCAGCCTCGGCTCCCAGGGCAGACATCAGTATTACCGGAATCGAGGTGCTTTCGCGCAATTTCGCCAGTACATCAAGGCCGTTCAACCCGGGCAGCAGGATGTCCATCAGGACCACATCGAAACGTGAGCCGCGCGCCATGTCCAACCCTTCGCGACCGTTCTTGCACCAGGTGACGGTGAAGCCGCCACGCTGCAGTTCTTCGTGCAAATGGGCCCCCAGGACGGGATCGTCCTCGATGGCAAGAATGTTGGAAGCGTTAATGGCTACGGGATTCATTGGCGGGTGCTAGCGATTCTCAATCACGCGATTATTGGGTAATTGCTTCCGCCAGGCAACCTGTAACTGTTGATGTACAAAGCCCTGTGACACCAACTACGTCAAAAGTAGATACAAATGAGTGCATTGCTGTGAAAGGCGCGGTACTTTTCCGACTTGGTCTGTCAGCTACGTCTGGCGGGGCTTACAGCAACTGCCGGGCACAGGAGAGTCGCGTGCTGAATCGTTTGGGAATCCGAAGCCGCGTGCTGCTGCTTGCCTTGTTACCCGCCAGCCTGATGGCGTTGGTCCTGGGTAGCTATTTCACCTGGCTGCAGCAAAGCGAGCTGCAAACCCAACTGCTGCAACGCGGCAAGATGATTGCCGAACACCTGGCGCCGCTGGTAGCCCCGGCACTGGCTCGCCACGACGCTGCCCAGCTGGAACACATTGCCGCCCAGACCCTGGAGCAGACTGACGTGCGTGCCGTGGCGTTTCTTGGCCCGGATCGCAACAACTTCGCCCACGCGGGCCCCTCCATGCTCAACCAGGCCCCGGCCGGAGGCGGCACACAGTTGCTGCAGCGCAGCGGCAATGACGCGACCCGCTACCTGTTGCCAGTATTCGGCTACCACCGCGACCTTGCCGGCGAACATGCTCCCGGCGAAGCCGACAAGTTGCTGGGCTGGGTGGAAATCGAGCTGTCCCACGATGGCACCCTGCTGCGCGGCTACCGCAGCCTGTTCACCACCCTGCTGCTGATTTTCTTCGGGCTGTTGGCGACCACGCTTCTGGCCATGCGCATGTGCCGCACGATCAATGACCCGATCAGCCAGATCAAGCATGCCGTGACCCAACTCAAGGACGGCAACCTGGAAGAACGCCTGCCGCCGATGGGCAGCTACGAGCTCGACGAGCTGGCCGCAGGCATCAACCGCATGGCCGAAACCCTGCACAACGCCCATGAAGAGCTGCAGCACAGCATCGACCAAGCCACCGAAGACGTGCGCCAGAACCTGGAGACCATCGAGATCCAGAACATCGAGCTGGACATGGCGCGCAAGGAGGCCCTGGAGGCCAGCCGGATCAAGTCCGAGTTCCTCGCCAACATGAGCCACGAGATCCGTACACCGCTCAATGGCATCCTAGGCTTTACCCACCTGTTGCAAAAGAGCGACCTGACCCCGCGCCAACTCGACTACCTGGGCACCATCGAAAAGTCCGCCGGCAGCCTGCTGGGGATCATCAACGAGATCCTCGACTTCTCCAAGATCGAAGCCGGCAAGCTGGTGCTCGACAGTATTCCGTTCAACCTGCGCGACCTGATCCAGGACACCTTGACCATCCTCGCGCCAGCCGCCCACGCCAAGCAACTGGAGCTGGTCAGCCTGGTGTACCGCGATACGCCGCTGTCACTGGTCGGCGACCCGCTGCGCCTGAAGCAGATCCTGACCAACCTGATCAGTAATGCCATCAAGTTCACCCGCGAAGGCACCATCGTTGCCCGGGCCATGCTCGAAGAAGAACATGACGACAACGTTCAGTTGCGCATCAGCGTCCAGGACACCGGTATCGGCCTTTCCAGCCAGGATGTACGGGCGCTGTTCCAGGCTTTCAGCCAGGCTGACAACTCGTTGTCTCGCCAGCCCGGGGGGACCGGCCTGGGGCTGGTGATTTCCAAGCGCCTGATCGAGCAGATGGGCGGGGAAATCGGCGTCGACAGCACGCCGGGGGAAGGTTCGCAGTTCTGGATCAGCCTGCGCCTGCCCAAGGCCCGCGACGACGCCGAGGACATGCCGCTGCAACCGCTGCTCGAACGCCGGGTGGCGATTGTCGATGCGCACGAACTGGCCCGCCAGGCACTGGTGCATCAACTGGAAGATTGCGGCCTGAACGTCAGCACCTTCATATCCATCGACCCGCTGTTGCATGCGGTGGCCAACGCCCGCATGGCCGGACAACCGTTCACCCTGGCGGTACTCGGGGTGAACCTGGACAGTGTGTCGCCGGAGCGCCTCGGCCAGTACATCGCGCAACTTGAGCGCCTGGATTGCCAGGCGCTGGTGCTGTGCCCGACCACTGAACAGGCGCTCTACCATCCTTACCTGCCCAATGCCCACAGTCAGTTGCAGGCCAAGCCCGCCTGCACGCGCAAGCTGCGCCGGGCCCTGGTGGAACTGGTCCAGCCGCGGCGCAGCCACGAGATCAAGGTCAGCAGCAACCAGCCATTGCCCAAAGTGCTGTGCGTGGACGACAACCCGGCCAACCTGCTGCTGGTGCAAACCCTGCTCGAGGACCTGGGTGCCGAGGTGCTGGCGGTCGACAGCGGCTACGCCGCAGTCCAGGCGGTACAGGACGAACGCTTCGACCTGGTGCTGATGGATGTACAGATGCCTGGCATGGATGGTCGCGAATGCACCGAGCAGATCCGCCAGTGGGAAGCCAGCCAGAGCGGTCCTGCGCTGCCTATCGTCGCCCTCACCGCCCACGCGATGGCCAATGAAAAGCGGGCCTTGTTGCACAGCGGCATGGACGACTATCTGACCAAGCCGATCAGCGAGCGCCAACTGGCCCAGGTGGTGCTCAAATGGACAGGACAGACCCTTGGGGCGTTGCAGCATGAGCGCCTGCAGGAGCGTGCGCCCAACAGCAACGAACTGAAGGTCCTCGACCCGGAAGAAGGCCTGCGCCTGGCCGCTGGCAAGCCGGACCTGGCCGCCGACATGCTGGCCATGCTGCTGGCGTCGCTGGAGTCCGACCGCGAAGCGATTCGCGCAGCGCGTGATGCGGCAGACCGTAACGGCATGATCGAGCGTGTGCATCGGCTCAACGGCGCCTCGCGCTACTGCGGCGTGCCACAACTGCGAGCGGCCTGCCAACGCAGCGAAACTCTGCTCAAGCAGGATGACCCCGAAGCGCTGCGCGCCCTGGACGAGCTGGACCGGGCCATCACCCGCCTCACCGCCCAGGCACGCCTGAGCGCTTGACCCCTGGCTGACCTGAGGCAAGGCCCTGGCCTTGCCCGGTGGTTAGACTCTCCGCCAACCGATTCAGGAAGATCCCATGCGCGTATTGTTTTTCAGCAGCCAGTCCTACGATCAGGACAGCTTCAGCCAGGCCCCGGCAGGCGATGGGCTTGAGCTGCATTTTCAACCCACCCGCCTGACCGAAGACACCGCAGCCCTGGCCAACGGCCACGACGTGGTCTGCGCCTTTATCAATGACGATCTCAGCGCCCCGGTGCTCGAACGCCTGGCGGCCGGTGGTACGCGCTTGATCGCCCTGCGCTCGGCGGGGTTCAACCATGTCGACCTGACCGCGGCAAAACGCCTGGGCCTTGCCGTGGTACGGGTGCCGGCCTACTCCCCGCATGCGGTCGCCGAACATGCGGTGGCGCTGATCCTGGCGCTCAATCGACGTCTGCACCGGGCCTACAACCGCACCCGCGAAGGCAACTTCAGCCTGCACGGGCTGACAGGCTTCGACCTGCACGGCAAGACCGTCGGCGTAGTCGGCACCGGCCAGATCGGCGCTGCCTTTGCCCGTATCATGGCCGGATTCGGTTGTCAGTTGCTGGCCTACGACCCCTACCCCAACCCCGAGTTGCTGGCCCTGGGGGCGCGCTACCTGGAATTGCCGGAACTGCTGCGCCAGGCGCAGATCATCAGCCTGCACTGCCCGCTGACCGAACACACCCGCCACCTGATCAACCCGCAGAGCCTGGCCGGCCTGCAACCTGGCGCCATGCTGATCAACACCGGCCGCGGCGCGCTGATCGACACTCCGGCACTGATCGAGGCCTTGAAGGACGGCCAGTTGGGCTACCTGGGCCTGGATGTCTATGAAGAAGAAGCCCAGCTGTTTTTCGAGGACCGCTCCGACCAGCCGCTGCAGGATGACGTGCTCGCGCGTTTGCTGACCTTCCCCAACGTGATCGTCACCGCCCACCAGGCGTTTCTCACCCGCGAGGCGCTGGCAGCGATTGCCGCGACAACGCTGGAGAACATTACCCGCTGGGCGGCAGGCAAAGCGCAAAACTTGGTCGAGGGTTGATGCTAGGATACGCGGCAGATTTGGAGGACCCATGGTCGAACACGATTTCCGCTACAACCTGTTTAACCCGCAACACACCCTGATCGAATGCCGCGCCCTGGTGCCGGGTCGCTACCAGGTGACCGGTAATGGCGGCTCGATCCAGAAGAGCGACGTCCTGCTGGTGACCCTCAAGGGCAGCAAGGACCTGTGCATGCGCCTGACCGTCGAGACCGTGCGCCACCTGATCAACCCGACCGGTCAATGGGTCGCGGTGGCCAGCGGCCCGGTGTTCGGCGAACTGGCGATACACCAGTGGCAAGTGAACTGCGACAGCTGCCAGGCCAGCCTCGACTTCGAGTTCGCCGTCGACGCCAAGCTTGGCAAGAAAGCCTTGCAGCCCGCCGCCAGCGCGCGCATCGCCGAGCTGGGCTGGACCAGCCGTGGCGACAAACACCTGTGCCCGAAATGCAAGGAGACGGCCCAGTGAAAACGCTGTTGCTCTCAGCCCTGATCGGCACGGCCCTGCTGGGCTGTGCTGCTGAGCCGATGAAGCTTGAACAGGAACGCAGCTACTTGCTGGAGTGGATTGGCGAGCGCCCGCTGATGGACTACAGCCACCTGACCCTGACGCTAGCGGCGGATGGGCGTGCCTATGGCAATGGCGGCTGCAACCACTGGTTCGCGCCTTACCAGCTTGACGGCGACAAGCTCACCTTCGGCAAGGTCGGCAGCACCCGCAAACTCTGCGCGCCGGCGCTGATGGAGCAGGAAAAGCGCTTCCTGCAGGCGCTCGAGACCGTCCAGCGCTGGGACATCTCGCCGATCGAGCAGGTGCGCTTCTGGCCTGCCGAGGGCAAACCGCTGCGGTTCTGGCCTGAAGAAGGCTGAATCGATCGCGGGGCAAGCCCGCTCCCACATCTGTAGGAGCGGGCTTGCCCCGCGCTCAGAAATTCCAATCACGCGCCCTTGAGCGCCTTGATCTTCTCGTTCAACCCTTCAAGCGTCTGCTCGCCCATCAACTGCTCACGCACCTTGCCCTTGTCGTCGATGATGTAGGTCACCGGCAACGCCTCACTGCGCGGCAGCTCATAACGCTCGGCCGGGTCCTGGGCCAGCACGGTGAAGCCGATGCCCAGTGCCTCACTGGCCTTCTTCAGCTCCTCGCCCTGCAGGCCATCGAAGTTCACCCCGAGCACCTTCACGCCCTCGGCCTGCCATTGCTTGGCTGCGGCGTTGAGTTCAGGGATTTCGGTACGGCACGGGCCACACCATTCAGCCCAGTAGTTGAGCACCAGCCAGTGCCCGTCGATCTGCTCGGCTTTCACGGTCTGTCCGTTCTGGTCCAGGCCATAATCTGCACCGCAACCACCGAGCAACAGGCTCGCGGTGATGGCCAGTGCTGCTGCCAAACGCCTTGTCATGGGTCAATCCTTCTCGAAGATTCAAGCAAAATGCGAAGTCGCTGCGGTTAGAATAGCCGCCACACCCTGCTGGATGCGACCCGAACATGACCGACCTGACCCTCTATCACAATCCGCGCTGCTCCAAATCCCGTGGCGCACTGGAGTTGCTTGAAGCCCGCGGCCTGGCCCCGACCGTGGTCCGCTACCTGGAAACACCGCCGAGCGCGACCGAACTCGAGGCCCTGCTCGGCAAGCTGGGCATCGGTGCGCGCCAGCTGCTGCGCAGCGGTGAAGATGAGTACAAGGACCTGAACCTGGCCGATGCAAGCTTGAGCGAAGCGCAGTTGATCGACGCCATGGTCAAGCACCCGAAGCTGATCGAGCGCCCGATCCTGATCGCCGGCGACAAAGCCGTCATCGGTCGTCCACCGGAGAAGGTGCTGGAGATCCTCTCGTGAGTGCCCCCTACATCCTGATCCTGTTCTACAGCCGCCACGGTTCGACCAGCGAAATGGCCCGGCAGATTGCCCGTGGCGTCGAGATGGCCGGCCTGGAAGCGCGTATCCGTACGGTTCCGGCGATCTCCACCGAGTGTGAAGCGGTCGCCCCGGACATTCCCGACACCGGCGCGCTCTACGCCTCCCTGGATGACCTGCGCCATTGCTCGGGCCTGGCCCTGGGCAGCCCGACGCGCTTTGGCAACATGGCCGCCCCGCTCAAGTACTTCATCGACGGCACCAGCAGCCTGTGGCTCAGTGGCGGCCTGGTCGGCAAGCCCGCGGCGGCGTTTACCTCCACCGCCAGCCTGCACGGCGGCCAGGAATCGACCCTGCTGTCGATGCTGCTGCCACTGATGCACCACGGCATGCTGATCATGGGCCTGCCCTACAGCGAATCGGCGCTGCTCGAAACCCGTGGCGGCGGCACCCCGTATGGCGCCAGCCACCACGCTGGAGCCGATGGCAAGCGTGACCTGGACGCCGATGAGATCGCCCTGTGCCGTGCCCTTGGCCAACGCCTGGCCACCACGGCCAAACTGCTGGAGAACGGCCGTGGCTAAAAAGCCCAAGGTTCTGCCCTCGATCGAGTGGCTGGCACCGCGCCTGCGCCTGAGTCGGGCGCTGAGCCTGGCCAGCTTTTTCGGCCTGATCGCCCTGTTGACCCTCAACAACCTGCTGTTTGCCGACCTGCATGGCGCACGCACCGGCGTGATCCTTGCGGTCGAACTGGTGCCATTGGCGCTGCTGTTGCCGGGGATCTTGCTGGGCAACGCGCGCGCGCACGCCTGGACCTGCTTCGTGGTCAACCTGTATTTCATCAAAGGGGTACTGGCCGCGTTCGACCCGGCACGGGCAGTGTTCGGCTGGCTGGAAGTGGCGATCAGCCTGGCGCTGTTCGTCAGTGCCCTGCTGTATGTACGCTGGCGGTTTCAGTATGACCGGCGGCTGGCGGGAGAAGGCTGAGCGGGATTCATCGCGGGGCAAGCCCACAAGCCCCGCGATGGATTTTCAATGATTGACGGTATGCGCCAACATCACCGACAACTGGCACAACGGCCGCCCACTTTCGGCATGCCACTGGTTGAACGCCGCCTGCACCTGGGCCAGGTCACGCTGGCTGGTCGGCGGTTTGTCGATGATGTCCTGGGCAATCAGCGCTGCCGCCATGTCATCGGTGGGGATGAACGTGTCCTTGCCCACCATGCGCAAAAAGCGTGGCGCTGACAGCCCACCCAACTGGTTGCCATGCTTGGCCAGGTATTTCCACAGCCCAACGATATCGGTCACCGGCCAGTCGGCGATGAAGGCACCGAAACTTCCGTGCGCCTTCTCGATGTCAAGGATCATCTGCGCATTGCGCGGCACGCTCTTGAGCTTGCCCAGGTGGCGGATGATCCGCGTGTCCTGCATCAGCCGCTCGAGGTGCTCAGCGCCCATCAGCACCACTTTGTGCGGATCGAAGCCGAAGAACACCTGCTCGAAGGCTGGCCACTTGGCGTCCACCAGGCTGTGCTTGAGCCCGGCGCGAAACACCCGCAGGGCCAGGGTGGAGAGGTAGCGGTCGGCACTGATGGCGCGCAACTGTTCAGGCGTTTTCACCTGGGGCAGGTGCGCTTCCAGGGCGGCAGCCGAGCCGAAGCGGTTCAGGCAATACTCATGCAGCCATTGGTAGTCACGCATGCCGGTCAGATGTTCAGCACGTCGAGAAAACGCGGCGGTGCGGTCTCGTCGATCTTCAGGTTGACGAAATCGAACAGGTTGCGGTCAGCCAACTGCGAGGGTACGACGTTCTGCAGGCCGCGGAAGATGTTCTCGGTACGCCCCGGAGTCTTGCGCTCCCACTCCACGAGCATGTCCTTGACCACCTGGCGCTGCAGGTTTTCCTGGGAGCCGCAGAGGTTGCACGGGATGATCGGGAATTCCTTCATGTCCGAGTAGGCCTGGATGTCCTTCTCGCTGCAGTAGGCCAGCGGGCGGATCACCACGTTGCGGCCATCGTCGGCGCGCAGCTTCGGCGGCATGGCCTTGAGGGTGCCGTTGAAGAACATATTGAGGAAGAAAGTCTCGACGATGTCGTCACGGTGGTGCCCCAGTGCCATCTTGGTCGCACCGATCTCGTCGGCGAAGGTGTACAGGGTGCCACGACGCAGGCGCGAGCACAGCGAGCAGGTGGTCTTGCCCTCCGGGATCAACTCCTTGACCACCGAGTAGGTGTCTTTCTCGACGATGTGGTACTGCACGCCTAGCGATTCGAGGTACGCCGGCAGCACGTGCTCGGGGAAGCCTGGCTGCTTCTGGTCCATGTTCACCGCGACGATCTCGAACTTGATCGGCGCCACTTTCTGCAGGTGCAGCAGAACATCGAGCATGGTGTAGCTGTCTTTGCCGCCGGACAGGCAGACCATGACCTTGTCACCGTCCTCGATCATATTGAAGTCGGTGATGGCTTCGCCGGCGAGACGACGCAGGCGTTTTTGCAGTTTGTTCTGGTTGACCGAAAGGGTGCCCATAGCGCTTGAAATCCGCGAGGTGTGACAAAAGCGGCATATTTTACGCACAAACCGTCGGCAGGCGTAGGCCCATCCGATAAAGACTGCAACGTGATTAGCCGCCACCCTGACAGCGCGATTTGCTCTAAAAAGCCGGCTTTGAGCGGCGAACTCCTTCCTATACTGCGACATAAGGCCACATCAAAGGTGACCTCGATCCTCTGGCCCCCAACCCTTGGGGTCGCAAGCGCTCCGCTGGGGGGCGATGGCAACAACGAAAGGAGTGACTGGCATGATCCATCACGTTGTTGGGCTATTTACCCATCCTGATCAGGAATGGAAGGAGATTCGTGGCGAGGAAGAAAGCATAAGCCACATGTACCTGACCCACACCCTGATACTGGCGGCAATCCCGGCAGTGTCGGCGTTCATCGGTACAACCCAGGTCGGCTGGGTCATTGGCGAACGCGCCCCGGTCATGCTGACCCAGGAAAGCGCGCTATGGATGACCATCATGTCGTACCTGGCCATGCTCGGTGGCGTCGCGGTCATGGGCGCGTTCATTCACTGGATGGCACGGACCTACGATGCCAATCCGAGCCTCGCCCGCTGCATCGCATTTGCCACCTATACCGCAACGCCGCTGTTTATCGGCGGCCTGGCGGCCCTCTACCCACACTTGTGGCTGGGGATGGTCGTCGGCACGGCAGCCGTGTGCTACACGGTCTACCTGCTCTATGTCGGCCTGCCGACCTTCATGAACATCCCTTCGGATGAAGGGTTCCTGTTCTCGAGTTCGGTACTGGCGGTCGGCCTGGTGGTGCTGGTAGCCATCATGGCCTTCACCGTGATCATCTGGGGACTGGGCGTGGGGCCCGTCTATACCAACTAGAACGACTATTAGAAAAGCAGCAACATAGGCGCAGTAACCATCAGGCCGCCCGCGAGGCGGCCTGATGCTGTGCGCTGACAGGTGGCTCGGCAGCGCAGCGATGGTTGCGGCATAATTGCCGGTCAGGAGTGTTCCCCGATATGCCCGAACTGCTCAAATCCCGCGTCGAAACCTGTTACCAGCAAGCCGAAACCTTTTTCAAACGCCCCTTCGCACGCCCCGAAGTCAGCTTCAAGCTGCGCGGCCAGAAGGCTGGCGTCGCCCACCTGCATGAGAACCTGCTGCGCTTCAATCTGCAGCTGTACCGCGAAAACAGCGAAGATTTTCTCAAACAGACCGTGGCCCACGAAGTGGCCCACCTGGTCGCCCACCAATTGTTTGGCGATCGCATCCAGCCCCATGGCGAGGAATGGCAACTGATCATGCGCGGTGTCTATGAACTGCCGCCCAATCGTTGCCACAACTATGCAGTGAAACGCCGCACTGTGACCCGGTACATCTACCGCTGCCCGTGCCCCGACAGCGACTTCCCCTTCTCGGCCCAGCGCCATGGCCTGGTGCGCCAGGGGCGCAGGTACCTGTGCCGGCGGTGTCGGCACACGCTGGTATTCAGCGGGGAAATGCGCGTGGAGTAGTAAGGCAAGCATCACGGGACAACACCCACAAAAAAGCCCATCCGAAGATGGGCTTTCTCATTTCACGTGTCGCCGGTTAGCGGGTAGACACTTCGGCGACGCCCAGGTCGTCGACCGGACCGACCTCGACCAGCGGCGAACCACCGGAAGCCAGTTCGGTCTGCAGCTTGTCTTCATCCAGCTCGTTGACCCACTTAGCCACGACGACGGTGGCAACCGCGTTGCCGATCAGGTTGGTCAGGGCACGGGCCTCGGACATGAAGCGGTCGATACCGAGGATCAGCGCAAGGCCTGCAACCGGCAGGTGACCGACCGCCGACAGGGTCGCGGCAAGCACGATGAAGCCACTGCCGGTGACGCCTGCCGCCCCCTTGGACGCCACCAGCAGCACCAGCAACAGGGTGATCTGGTGAGTGATGTCCATGGTGGTGTCAGTGGCCTGGGCGATGAACACCGCGGCCATGGTCAGGTAGATCGAGGTGCCGTCGAGGTTGAACGAGTAGCCGGTAGGGATCACCAGGCCAACCACGGATTTCTTCGCGCCCAGGCGCTCCATCTTGGTCAGCATGCGCGGCAGGGCCGACTCGGACGACGAGGTACCCAGCACGATCATCAGTTCTTCACGGATGTAGCGGATCAGCTTGAGGACGCTGAAGCCGTGGGCGCGGGCAATACCACCGAGCACCACGAGGATGAACAGCACACAAGTGACGTAGAAGCAGGCCATCAGGTAGCCCAGTTGCACCAGCGAGCCAACGCCATACTGGCCGATGGTGAAGGCCATGGCACCGAAGGCACCGACCGGCGCCAGCTTCATGATCATGTTGATGATGTTGAACATGACATGAGCGAAGCGGTCGATCAGGTCGAGCAGCGGCTTGCCGTAGGCACCCAGGCGATGCAGGGCGAAGCCGAAGATCACCGAGAACATCAGCACCTGCAGGATGTCGCCATTGGCGAACGCGCCGACCACCGTGTTAGGGATGATGTTGAGCAGGAAGCCGACCGTGGTCTGCTGCGCGCCGGCGGCGGCATAGGCGGCCACGCTGCTGGCGTTCAGGGTGCTGACGTCGATGTGCATGCCTGCGCCAGGCTTGACCACGTTGACCACGACCAGGCCGATGATCAGCGCGATGGTCGAGACGATTTCGAAGTAGAGCAGTGCGTAGCCACCGGTCTTGCCGACCGATTTCATGCTCTGCATGCCGGCGATACCGCTGACCACGGTGCAGAAGATGATGGGGGCGATGACCATCTTGATCAGTTTGACGAACCCGTCACCCAGGGGTTTGAGGGCAACGCCGGTTTCGGGATAGTAGTGGCCCAGCAGGATACCGATGGTGATCGCTACTAACACCTGGATATACAGCGATTTGTACAGTGGCTGACGCGTCGTCATGGCTAATTCCTCAAGTGTACCGACCTATCCTTTCCAGGACCCGGGCAGTACCTAAAGCGCGAACCCTCCTGCACTGGAGGGATTTGTTGTGTCGAGCTGCCTGGCAGAACTCTGCTAGGGCAATAGCAAGCCCGATGCCAAAATGCGCTTTACCGGTGCAAGCCCCGTATTTACTGGAGTCGAATGCACAATGAGGTAGCAACCATGCCGGGCGACTTGGCGGATTTCCGCCCGACAGCTTTTGCAAAGGAATGATGTTGGCGGTAATCCGCCCAGGGTGATGGCGACTCAGTCCAAGGGGAAGCGAATACGAAATGCAGCCCCGCCCAACGGCGAGTCTTCGAGGGTCAGGCTGGCGTCGTAGCTTTCGATGATGTCCTTGACCACCGCCAGGCCGATGCCCTGCCCCGGGTTCTGCCGGTCCAGGCGCTCGCCCCGCTGGAGGATGCGCTCGCGCTGGTCGGGAGGGACGCCGGGGCCGTCGTCCTCGATGCTCAACACGACCTGCGACGGCCCACTCTGCAGGCGGATGTGGACCTCGCCCAGGCACAGGCGGTAGGCGTTCTCCAGCAAGTTGCCGAGCAATTCGAGCAAGGCGCCCCGCTCCATGGGCACCTGGCCCTGGTCGGGAACATCCAGGACGATGCTCACCTGCTTGTCGCGGTAGACCTTCGACAGCGTGCTGCACACGCTGTCGAGCAAGGGCCGCAGGGCCACCTGGTGGCGCACCAGGCCACTCTTGCGCAAGCTGGCACGCTGCAGTTGGTAGTCGATCTGCTGGCTCATGCGCTCGATCTGACTTTGCAGTATCCGCGCCTGCTCGCGGTCTTCGCGACGCTCGCCCATGCTTTCGCTCACCCCTTGCAGCACCGTCAGGGGCGTTTTCAGGCTGTGTGCCAGGTCGCCCAGGGAGTCGCGGTAGCGGCGACGTTGCTCGCGCTCACTGTGCAACAGTCGGTTCAAGGAGCCGGTCAGGCGCAACAGTTCACGCGGGTGCTCGGCGCTGAGGCCGTCGCGGCTGCCAGACTCGACCTCATCCAGTTCATGACTCAACTGGCGCAGCGAGCGCAGCCCCCAGGTCAGGCCGGCCCACAGCAGCACCAGCAAGGCCAGCAAGGCTGCCCCGAAGCCAAGGTACAGACGCTCGCGCAAGCCATTGAGGGTTTGCTGGTACTCGCGCACCGGCTGCAACGCGACAATGCTGAAGGCTGCCGACTTGCCACCCAGCAGCTTGACCTCCACGTCATAGACGAAGAACTCCTCGCCATCGGCCTGGCGGATCCGAGCGAACTCGTTGCCACGCCCGTCATAGCGAGGGGTGTAGTTGATGTTCTCGCCGGCCGTGGCGCGCGAGCGCCAGACCAGTTTGCCCTCGCGGTCATAGATGTAACCCAGCAGGCGGCTATCGGGCAGGTTGAACTGCTCATCGGGTAGCAGCTCGGGCATCTGCAACTGATGGTTCTCGATGCGCGCGGCAGAAATCAGGGTGGTCACATCGGACGCCAGGCGCTTCTCGATCGCCTCCTGCAAGGCCAGGCTGAATGCCTTTTGCAAGGCAGGCAACAGGCCGAGCATGAACAACACTGCAAGTAGCGCGGCGGCGGCCATCAGGCGCAGGCGTAGCGAGCGAATCACCGGCAACGCTCGGTGAACAGATAGCCCAGGCCGCGGACGGTATCGATGGGCTTGAAGCCATTGCTGCCTTCAAGCTTGCGACGCAAACGACCGACCAGCACTTCGATCACGTTCGGATCGCGCTCATCGTCATCCGGATAGAGCTGCTCCATCAGACGATCCTTGGCCACCACCTGCTGATGATGGCGCATCAGGTATTCAAGGATCCGGTATTCGTAGGCGGTCAACGCCAGGGGTTGCTCATCGAGCGTTGCCTGCTTGCGATTGAGGTCGAGCAGCAAGGGCCCGGCGGCGATGGTCGACTGGATAAAGCCGCTGGAGCGGCGCAGCAACGCGTTGAGGCGGGCTTCCAGCTCTTCGAACTGGAACGGCTTGACCACGTAGTCGTCGGCGCCGGCAGCCAGGCCTTCGACCTTGTCCTGCCAGTTGCCCCGTGCAGTCAGGATGAGAATCGGAAAACTCTTGTCCATCGAGCGCAGCTGGCGGATCAGGTCCAACCCGCTCATGCCGGGCAGGCCAAGGTCGATCACTGCCAGGTCATGGTTGAACTGTTCGACTTGATAGAGGGCCTCCTCGGCGTTGGCAACCGCTTCGACCACATGTCCACTCTCTGTCAAGCGGCTGAACAAGTGATGACGCAAAAGCGCCTCATCCTCGACCACCAACAGTTTCATACGCTCCTCCCTATACGGTCCCACATACCAGCACGTTAGCCATCCTGTGCTCAAGAATAACAGCGAACCGGCCATGCACCTGCAGGCCGGTTCGTGGATTGCCAGGTACGATCAGAAGGCGTAGTTGGCCGAGAGATAGGTTTGCGCGCTGCTGTCCAGACGCAGGGTGCCGACTTTCGGGCCACCGTGCTCGGCCAGTTCGGTGCTGGCGTTGCTGCGCAAGTAACGGTAGCCCAGCTCGACCGAAGCGTTGTCGGTCACTTGCTGCAGCAGGCCGGCCTGCAGGCCGATGGCATACCCGGTGTCGGTGTCGCGGCTGTAGCCGGACGATTCCTGGGTCAGCTTGGTCAGACCGGCACTGGCGCCACCGAACAGCTTGGTGGTACTGCCCAGCGGGAGGAATACGTCATAGCTGCCCAACAGGTTTTCCTGGCGCACCTTAAGGCCACTGTGGTCGTTGGAGACGTTGTCGTAGGTGAGGTAATAGCGACGCTGGTCGTTCATCTGGCCCAGGCGCACACCCCAGGTGCCATCCTTGTGGATGATGCCGTCAGTGTTCAGGTGGTCGGTGTTGCTGCTGAGCAAACCGGATTTCTTGATCTTGTCGCTGGTCTGGCCGTAGGTGACACCAGCGAAAGTGGTGTCGGTAGCCTGGGCAGAGGCGGCAGCTCCAAGGAAGGCGACAGCGAGGAACAGCGAGTTGAGTGTTTTCATCGTGTTTACTCCAGTTGAGGCCCGGTGTGGGTGTGGACGCTAGAGTAAGCAAGAGGTCCTGAACGGCCGCTGAACCCTGCCTGAACCTCGGCTGAACAAGCCCGCTCCTACTGGAAAGGTTGGAATGGCCACGGCACAATGCCGCTCATGAACCGACTTCCCGCCTGCTGCACCCCACTGCAGAACCAATGGCCCCTGCCCCGCCCAGTCCCAGGCGCGCAGTTGGTCAGTTGCGCATTCGATCCCGACCTGCTCGCCAGTGACGACTTTGCCCGCGCCGGCATCGAGCAATCGGCCAGCCTGCAACGTTCGGTGGCCAAGCGCCAGGCCGAGTACCTGGCCGGCAGGGTCTGCGCCCGGGCCGCATTGCAGCAGTTGGATGGCCGTGTCTTCGTACCCGGCACCCACGAGGACCGCTCCCCCATCTGGCCAACCGGCATCAGTGGCTCGATCACCCACGGTAAAGGCTGGGCTGCCGCCGTGGTGGCGCACCACGCAGATTGCCGAGGGCTGGGCCTGGACCAGGAAAGCCTGCTCAGTGACGCGCGCGCCGCGCGCCTGTCTCGGGAGATTCTTACCGAAGCCGAACTCCAGCGCATGGATTCACAGCAGGCAGGCCTGGTGGTCACGCTGACCTTTTCATTGAAAGAAAGCCTGTTCAAGGCGCTCTACCCGATCGTGCTGCAGCGCTTTTACTTCGAACATGCAGAAGTGCTGCAGTGGTCTGCTGACGGGCACGCCCGCCTGCGCCTGCTGACCGACCTGTCGCCGCAGTGGCATCACGGCAGGGAGCTGGAGGCGCAGTTCTGCTTGCAGGGCGACCAACTGCTCAGCCTGGTAAGTGTCTGACACTCACCCCGGCAACGGGCAATGCTCACAGTGCCCGACCCAGTCCACCTTGTAGCTCAGGCAGCAGGTACGCCGACGCCGCTTGCCCGCGGCATCCAGGCTGACAGCGGCAAATAGCGGGCTGCCCGGCGAGGTGAGCAAGCGCCGCAAGCCGACGTCCCGCTCGGCCTTGTGCAGCACCTGATCAAGGCAATCGCCCGCATTTCCCCAGAGCACCGCTGGCGCCACCACGCCCAGCGTCGCCAAGTGCTGCACCAGGGGTTCCAGGTGCTGGCTGACGACCTCGTCTTCCCCTTCGCAATACCGACCCTGCCCGGTGAACGCTGTCGGCAGCCCGCGGCTATCCAGCACAACTGCGGTGTCGGCAAATACTGGCAGCCTCGCAGCGCCAAGCAGCGTCTGCCAGAGCGTCGCGAAGTAGTACTTGGACCACTGCGACACCAGCACCGGGCGCTGGGTAGGCATGAGTTGCGGGCCATACAGGTCGAGCAGCAATTGATCAAAGTGCCGGGATGCCAGCACGTGGGCCAGGCGCATCGGCGCGCTCATGCCGGGTCCTGTCTACGCGGCCAGCTGAGGCTGAAACGCGCACCACCCAGTGACTCGCTGCGCCCGACCGACGCCCGCCCCTTATGCCAATAGATGATCCGGCGCACGATCGACAAGCCCAGGCCATGCCCGCCGGAGGCACGGGTACGGCTGTCGTCCAGGCGGGTAAAGGGCGTGAAGATACGGTCCCAGACGCTTTCCGGGACACCCGGGCCATCGTCTTCGACATCGATGCGACAACGCTGCGTGCCGAGCTGGTAGCTGAGGCTGACCTGCGATTCGGCATGGCGCATGGCATTGCTGACCAGGTTCTGCAGCGCCCGGTGCAGGTAGCGGGGTTCGGCCTCCACCCAGGCGCCCGGCTCGTCCGCGCCTTGTTCCGGCAGTTGGCAGGGCCCGCGTACCACCTTCACGTCACTGCGCAGGGGGGACAGTTCATGGATTACCTGGTCAAGCAGCGCGTCGAGATCGACCCGCTGAAAATGCAGGGCAGGCGCCCCCTGTTCAAGGCGCGCATAAGTGAGCATCTCGTCAACCAGCTTGTCCAGTTCCTGGATGTCGCCATCCATGCCGCTCAAGTACTTTTCCCGCGCCTGGTCGTCACGCGCGGTGGCGATCATTTCAAGCCCGAAGCGCAGCCGTGCCACCGGCGTGCGCAACTCATGAGAGACGGCACGGACCAATTCACGCTGGATGCTCAGCGAGCGCTGCAGATGCGCCGCCATGCCATTGAACGCTGCGGCCAGGCGCCCCACCGAGTCGGCATCATCGCTTGCCACCCGGGTTTCCAGGCTGCCCTGGGCGATGCGGGTGGCTGCGGTTTCGAGGTCAGACAGGCGCCGCTCGAGCTGGCGTACCAGTAAGTAGACAATCAGCCCGATCAGGCACAAGCCAAGCACGGCGATCATCGCCAGCAACTGCGGGGGGTAAGGGTTCATCTGGTACAGGGGGCCAAGCTCTAGCACCCAGGGCGTGCCGACCATGCCGGCAAACACACGGATCGAGTCGCCATCCTTGCCCAGGGCCATCACCGTATCACCCTCATCGACCCGCCGGCGCTGGTCTTCGTCCATATCGGTCTGCTCGAGCCGTCGCAACCCCAGCTCGAAGCCAAAACCTTTGTTTTGCTTGAGCTCGGCCAAGCGCCGACGCTGCTCGCCGACCGGAAAGCGCACCAGCTCATCGGCCAGCAGGTAGATAGTGGCGCGCGCCAGCTGCTCGCTGATCTGCTGTACTTCGCCGATCAACAACAGTTCCTGGGTACCGACCTGGCGCATGACCTTCGCCGCATGGGGCCCGATCTTCTCCACCAGCACCTGCCCACGCTGCAACTGGCTGCGCTGCCCACCGTCCAGGCCCGCCGTCGTGAAGGTCTGCAACTCCAGCGGAATCCCCAGCAGGCGCTCCCAGATCAACAGCGCGCGCTTGCGCTCGACGTCGCCCAGGGGGGCCAGGTTGTCGGCCATCAGGGTGAAGGTGCCGTGGGCCAGTCGCTCGCGGTATTGCGCGGCACGCACCTCGTTGAGCAGATGGACGCTGAGTACACCGAGCACCGCCACCAGCACCAATGCGGCGAGCATGCCGCCATAGATGCGCAGGAAGATCGAGTTCATCGCACCTGGCCCATGGCCTCGGCCGCCTCGCGCACGAACAGGTAACCCTTGCTGCGAATGGTCTTGATCATGCGTGGGTGCTCCGGGTCATCGCCTATTTTCGGGCGGATCCTGGAAATACGCACATCGATGGAGCGGTCCTGGCCGTCATAACCCACGCCACGCAGCGACGTGAAGATTTCTTCCCGGGACAAGGTACGCCCGGCATTGCTGACCAGCAGCCAGAGCAGGTCGAACTCGGCACTGGTCAGCTCGATGCCGTCGTCTTGCAGCCAGGCCTCGCGCAGGATGTTGTCCACCCGCAGCGGTCCGAACTGCAGCACCTGCGGCGGCTCGATCTCGGCCGGTACTTCGCTGCGCCGCAGCAAGGCGTTGATCCGCGCCAGCAGCAGGCGCGGGCGCACCGGCTTGCACACATAGTCGTCGGCCCCCAGGTCCAGGCCCTGGACCTGGTCCAGGTCGTCGCTGCGTGCCGTGAGCATGAGGATGGGGCCCGGGTATTGCTGGCGCACCTTGCGGCAAATGCTCAGGCCATCTTCGCCCGGTAGCATCAGGTCGAGAATCACCAGGTCAGGCTGCTCGGCGATGATCCGCGCTGCCGCTTGCGCGCCATCGCCTTCGACCTCGACGTCGAAGCCGTTGGCCTGAAGGTACTCACGGGTCAGGTCGGCCAAACGCTGGTCATCCTCGACGATCAACACCCGACTGCGCTGCTGCTCCACGGCTCACCTCGACAGCTTGTTGTTATAAAACGTGCCCCTGGGTGCAACTTCACCAAAAGGCAACATCGGCCCCGGATACTACGTCGGGTACCGACGCCTGCCAACCATCGGCATGGGCGGCAAATGACCACGGCCCGGATCGCTCGGAAGGTCGTCGGTTTTGTGGTAGGGTGCGCGCCCGAAAATTCCCAGCCGGCCCCCCGCGCCCGGTGAAAAAAAGGGTGACGGGCGGTCATCCGTCGCTAAGACGCGGCCTACAAGGCGTTGACCCAAATCACACACAAAATACGCACAAGTTATCCACAGCGCACAACCTTGCAATACCCCCGAGACCGCATTATCTTGTATCCCCATCGCAAACAAACACTACATATTGGGGTTTGAACAAAATCCCAAGCACAAGTTGAGCAAAGAACTCAAGCCCTCCAGCAGTGCTTTTTTTGCTTGAACTTTAGAAGAAATCTGCAGCCAAACCGCTCCTGCGGAGGCGACCGTTGCAAGCCCTTGGAGGGCGTTGTTTCGGGTATGGGTGTTGCAAGGCTTTGCCACACCCGACAGCAACAGTTTTGAGTCGTGGATTCAAAACCTTTGACTTCGGCCAGGGAGCGGCACTCAGTTGCCCTTTAATTCCTGATCTGTCCCGAAGTGAGTATGCCCGACCTGTCCGGCATGCCGGAGCATCGTGTTCCCGCGTGTCGCCAGGGTCGGTTGTTGAGCTTTCGGATGGAACGGCTGGCGCCCACAAGGCGCCTAAATAAACATAGAGAACGTGGAGACACCCATGCAAACCGACACAACTCGCGAGAACCCGCAGGCCAAGGCGCCGCAGGCCGCCGATTCGAATCAGGATCTGGCTGCCACCGCCCCAGGCCAACTGCGCGTGATCAAGCGTAATGGCACTGTCGTCGCCTACACCGACGACAAGATCACCGTGGCCATCACCAAGGCGTTCCTTGCAGTTGAAGGCGGCACCGCTGCCGCCTCGTCGCGTATCCACGACACCGTTGCCCGCCTGACCGAACAGGTCACCGCCACCTTCAAGCGTCGCATGCCATCGGGCGGCACCATCCACATCGAAGAGATCCAGGACCAGGTCGAACTGGCCCTGATGCGTGCCGGCGAGCAAAAAGTAGCCCGCGACTACGTGATCTACCGTGACCAGCGTGCCAAGGAGCGTGCCACCCGTGGCAGCGCCGACGACGCCGCCGTGCAGCCGCACCCAAGCATCCGCATTACCCTGGCCGACGGCAGCCTCGCGCCACTGGACATGAACCGCCTGAACACCATCATCTCCGAGGCCTGCGAAGGCCTGGCCGAAGTCGATGGCGACCTGATCCAGCGCGAAACCCTGAAGAACCTGTACGACGGCGTGGCCATCAAGGACGTCAACACCGCCCTGGTGATGACCGCCCGTACCCTGGTAGAGCGTGAGCCGAACTACTCCTTCGTCACCGCCCGCCTGCTGATGGACACCCTGCGTGCCGAAGGCCTGGGCTTCCTGGGCGTGGCCGACAGCGCCACCCACCACGAAATGGCCGACCTGTACGCCAAGGCCCTGCCGGCCTACGTGGCCAAGGGTGTCGAGTTCGAACTGCTCAACCCTGCCCTGGCCGACTTCGACCTGGACAAACTGGGCAAGGCGATCGACCACGAGCGCGACCAGCAGTTTACCTACCTGGGCCTGCAGACCCTGTACGACCGCTACTTCATCCACAAGGATGGCGTGCGCTTCGAGCTGCCCCAGGTTTTCTTCATGCGCGTGGCCATGGGCCTGGCGCTGGAAGAGAAAGACAAGGAAGCCCGTGCGATCGAGTTCTACAACCTGTTGTCGTCCTTCGACTACATGGCCTCGACCCCGACCCTGTTCAACGCCGGTACCCTGCGTCCACAACTGTCGAGCTGCTACCTGACCACCGTGCCGGACGACCTGTCGGGCATCTACCACGCGATCCACGACAACGCCATGCTGTCGAAATTCGCCGGAGGCCTGGGCAACGACTGGACTCCTGTGCGTGCACTGGGCTCCTACATCAAGGGCACCAACGGTAAATCCCAGGGCGTCGTTCCGTTCCTGAAAGTGGTCAACGACACCGCCGTCGCCGTCAACCAGGGTGGCAAGCGCAAGGGCGCCGTATGTGCCTACCTGGAAACCTGGCACCTGGACATCGAAGAGTTCATCGAGCTGCGCAAGAACACCGGTGATGACCGTCGTCGTACCCACGACATGAACACCGCCAACTGGATCCCTGACCTGTTCATGAAGCGCGTCTTCGATGACGGCAAGTGGACCCTGTTCTCGCCTTCGGAAGTGCCAGACCTGCACGACCTGACCGGCAAGGCCTTCGAAGAGCGCTACGAGTACTACGAAGCCCTGACCGAGTACAACAAGATCAAGGTATTCAAGACCATCCAGGCCAAAGACCTGTGGCGCAAGATGCTGTCGATGCTGTTCGAGACCGGCCACCCATGGTTGACCTTCAAAGACCCGTGCAACCTGCGCAGCCCGCAGCAGCACGTGGGCGTGGTGCACAGCTCGAACCTGTGCACCGAGATCACCCTGAACACCAACAAGGACGAAATCGCGGTCTGCAACCTGGGCTCGATCAACCTGCCGAACCACATCGTCGATGGCAAGCTGGACACCGCCAAGCTGCAACGCACCGTGAACACCGCCGTGCGCATGCTCGACAACGTGATCGACATCAACTACTACTCGGTGCCGCAAGCGCGCAACTCGAACTTCAAGCACCGTCCGGTCGGCCTGGGCATCATGGGCTTCCAGGATGCGCTGTACCTGCAGCACATCCCTTACGGTTCCGATGCTGCCGTCGAGTTCGCCGACAAGTCGATGGAAGCGGTCAGCTACTTCGCCATCCAGGCCTCCTGTGACCTGGCCGACGAGCGCGGCGCCTACGAGACCTTCCAGGGCTCGCTGTGGTCCAAGGGCATCCTGCCACTGGATTCGCAACAGATCCTGATCGAGGCCCGTGGCCAGAAGTACATCGACGTCGACCTGAACGAGTCGCTGGACTGGGCACCGGTACGTGCCCGCGTACAAAAAGGTATTCGTAACTCGAACATCATGGCCATCGCGCCGACCGCGACCATCGCCAACATCACCGGCGTATCGCAGTCCATCGAGCCGACCTACCAGAACCTGTACGTGAAATCGAACCTGTCGGGCGAGTTCACCGTGATCAACCCGTACCTGGTCCGCGACCTCAAGGCCCGTGGCCTGTGGGACCCGGTCATGATCAACGACCTGAAGTACTACGACGGTTCGGTTCAGCAGATCGAGCGCATCCCGCAGGAGCTCAAGGAGCTTTACGCCACTGCCTTCGAAGTGGAAACCAAGTGGATCGTCGACGCCGCCAGCCGCCGTCAGAAGTGGATCGACCAGGCCCAGTCGCTGAACCTGTACATCGCCGGCGCTTCGGGCAAGAAGCTGGACGTCACCTACCGCATGGCCTGGTACCGTGGTCTGAAAACCACCTACTACCTCCGTGCCCTGGCCGCGACCAGCACCGAGAAGTCGACCATCAACACCGGCAAGCTCAACGCCGTATCCAGCGGTGGCGACAGCGCCCCGGTCCAGGCAGCGGGCCCTGCGCCAGTGCCGAAGGCCTGCGCGATCGACGAGCCGGACTGCGAAGCCTGCCAATAAGGCTGTCTGTAGGAGCGGGCTTGTCCCACGACAGGGCCCCTCGCCCCTCCTCCTATAGCGCCCAATAAAAAAGGCCGGAGCAATCCGGCCTTCTCCGAGGAGCCCCGCTCCCGGAAGCATTCCAAGTTTTTGCGTGCACTGCTGTACCCAACGCAAGCAACGCAACCAAGATCCACCGGCCATACTGAACATGGCCCTCAAGCAGGAGCACACCATGCTGAGCTGGGACGAATTCGATAAAGACGAAGGCGAAGAAGCCGCCAAAGGCACCACCGCCACTCAAGCCGCTGCCGCTGGCATCGACAAGCTCGACAGCGCAGGCGGTGTCGCCGCACTGGAAGCCCGTGCAGTGACCGCAGCCGACTCGGACGCGGTAAAACGCGCCAAGGCCGCCCTGGACGACCTCGACATCGCCGAAGGCCTGGCTGAGCTGGAAGGCTCTGCCGCCCGCGTCGCGGTTGACGAAAAGCGCATGATCAACTGCCGCGCCGACCTCAACCAGCTGGTGCCTTTCAAGTACGACTGGGCCTGGCAGAAGTACCTGGACGGTTGCGCCAACCACTGGATGCCGCAAGAGGTCAACATGACCGCGGACATCGCCCTGTGGAAAAACCCTGAAGGCCTGACCGACGACGAGCGTCGCATCGTCATGCGTAACCTGGGTTTCTTCTCCACTGCCGACTCCCTGGTTGCCAACAACCTGGCGCTGGCCGTGTACCGCCTGATCACCAACCCCGAGTGCCGCCAGTACATCCTGCGCCAGGCCTTCGAAGAGGCGATCCACACCCACGCCTACCAGTACTGCATCGAGTCGCTGGGCATGGATGAAGGCGAGATCTTCAACATGTACCACGAGATCCCGTCGGTCGCCAAAAAAGCCGCCTGGGGCCTGCGCTACACCCGCGCGATCTCCGACCCGGAATTCAACACCGGCACCGTCGAGACCGACAAAGAGCTGCTGCGCAACCTGATCGCCTACTACTGCGTCCTGGAAGGCATCTTCTTCTACTGCGGCTTCACCCAGATCCTGTCCATGGGTCGTCGCAACAAGATGACCGGCGTTGCCGAGCAGTTCCAGTACATCCTGCGTGACGAGTCCATGCACCTGAACTTCGGTATCGACGTGATCAACCAGATCAAGATCGAAAACCCGCACCTGTGGGATGCCGAAATGAAGGAAGAAGCCTCGCAGATGATCCTGCAGGGCACCCAACTGGAAATCGAATACGCTCGCGACACCATGCCACGCGGCGTGCTGGGCATGAACGCGGCGATGATGGAGGACTACCTCAAGTTCATCGCCAACCGTCGCCTGTCGCAGATCGGCCTGAAGGAAGAGTACCCAGGTACTACCAACCCGTTCCCATGGATGAGCGAGATCATGGACTTGAAGAAAGAGAAGAACTTCTTCGAGACCCGGGTTATCGAGTATCAGACTGGCGGGGCGTTGAGCTGGGATTGATTCTCTGCTTGTACACTGCAAAAAAGGCTGCCGCGAGGCGGCCTTTTTTGTACGCGTGTGTAGGAGCGGGCTTGCCCCGCGATAGCGATCTGTCTGTCCCAGCGCATCGCGGGGCAAGCTGCTGCTACCGGCAAACGCGTCCCGCGGGACGCGTTCCGATCAGATCTCCCAGATAAGGTTCACCGCCGCGTATCGGCCAGGCTGCGTCAGGCGCGCCAGGCCTGCAGCATCGGTATCGCGGCCCTGGACATCGCCCCAGTTCCAGTACTTCTGGTCGGTGAGGTTGAACAGGCCGCCATTGATAGATACTTCGTCAGTAACCTGCCACCAGCCGTTGAGATCGAGTACGCCATAACCCGGAGTTTCGAACTGGCGGTTGATCAGCAGGTCGGCATCGCCGCTGTGGTCGACACGGTCCTTGGCCTGGACCAGGGTCCAGGTCAGTTGGCCGCCGAACACACCGCTCGGTGCATCGTAGCCCAGGCCCATCACGGCCTTGAGCGGGTCGACGCTGTTGAGCGGCTGGCCGCTTTCTTCATCCTTGCCACGCGCATAGGCAATGGAGCCCAGGGCACGGGTACCCGCTGGCAGGAAGGCGTCGAGCTTGATGTCACCCTTGGCTTCGGCACCGCGGATAGTGACCTTGCCCAGGTTGCGCGGCTGGAAAGTCAGCAGGCCATTGCCATTGGGGTCGGGTACGGTGTCGGTGGCGATGAAGTCCTTGTACTTGTTGTAGAACAGCGCGATGCCGAAGCTGCCCATGTCGTATCGACCACGCAGGCCGAATTCGTAGCTGTCGCTGGTTTCAGGCTTGAGGTCCGGGTTGCCGATCTGCTGGTAGCCGAACTGCGGGTTGCTGAACTCGCCGTACATGTTCACCGGGCTCGGCGCACGGAAGCCGGCAGCGTACTGGCCGTAGAGGCTTTCATGCTCGGTCAGCTGGTAGGTGACACCCAGTTTGGGCGAGATGTGGTCGTCGGTGATGCGCGACGGGTCGGTTTCCGATGGCAGGCCGTTGAGGTAGGCGTTGGTGACGTGCGGGGTCTGGCGATAGTAGTCGTAGCGCAGGCCTGGCAGCAGGGTCCAGCGGCCGATCTCGATGCTGTCCTGGACGAACAGGCCCAGGGATTCACTGGTCGGGTCCGGGAAGTCGCTGACTGGGAAGTTCTCGGTGGCCGGTACCACGGCACCGGTGTCCAGGCGCACTTCGCTGCCCTTGCGCAGGTTGCTGGCTTCGATGCGTTTGACTTCAGCTCCATAGATCAGGTGGTGACGGGTGTCGCTGATGGCGAACTGTTTGTCGAGCTGGGTGTTCAGGCTCCACAGACGCTCATCGTATTGCGAGTCGCGGGTACGAAGGCGATTCACTCCGGTCGTGGTCTGGCGCTGCTGGGCGGTTTTCTGGCTGTTGCTGCTTTCTTGATAGTTGAGCTGCCACTTGAGCTGGTCGGCCAGCAGGCTGTTCAAGCCCAGGGTGTGCTCCAGGCTGTAGCGGTCGCGGTCGATGCTGTCTTTGGCTTGCGAGCCAAGAATGGCCGGGCTGGTGAAGGTCGCCCGCGGGTTGATGTCACTGAGCAGGTTGCTGTTGGCATCGTCCTGGTAGCGCTCGTAGGTGAACTGCAGGCGGTCGCCATCGGCGTAGTCCCAGCCCAGCTTGGCCAGCAGGTTCTCGGTGGTGTAGTCGAGCGGGTTGGCTTCCTCGCGGGCGCTGCCGGTACCGCCGGTGCCACCCCAGGTGTCGACAGACTGGCCATCGCGGCGGCCAAGGTGCAGCAGGCCATCGACCGATCCGGTACGCCCGGCGAAGGTAGCGCTGCGCTGCCAGCTGTCATCGCTGCCGTCATAGCCGGTCTTGAAGCGGGCGTAGGTGTCGTCGCCTTCCTCCAGGTAGTCGCCGGCATCCTTGGTCATGTAGCTGACAGCACCGCCGATGGCGTCGCTGCCATACAGCGAAGATGCCGGGCCGCGGATGATTTCCACCTGTTTGATGGTGTCGAGGTCGACGTAGTTGCTGCGCACGTCCTGGAACGGGCTGAAGAAGTTGCTTTGCGGCATCCGCACACCGTCGACCTGGGTCAACACGCGGTTACCGTCGATACCGCGGATGTTCGCACCATTGAGGCCGAAGCGGCTGCCAGTACCACTGACCGAGACACCCGGCTCGTACCGCACCAGGTCCTTGAGGTTCTTGTCGTTGTGCTGGTCGATTTCGCGTTCGCCATGAACCGAGACCGTGCTCGGCACCTGCATCAGGGTTTGCTCGGTGCGGGTGGCGGTCACGCTGACGGTGTCGAACTGGGTGACGGGCTCTGCAGCCAGGGCCAGCGATGGCGAAAGCAGCAGCAAGGCAAGCCACGAACGCTGGGGGAATGGCGGGCGAATCGACATCTAACTTGACTCCTGAAGGTCAGGCAGCGGTCGTACGCAGCAGGCCTGCAAACGGTCCTGGGCTGGCGTCTGAAGCTGACTGGAATGTGTTGGATTTTGTTATGGACGCAGCGATGGATCCCTTTCTGCGAAGGGCGCTGATCGCAGGACACACTGTTGGGCAGCGGCAGCGAAGATAACCAGCTTGACTTCCAAATGCAAATTATTACCATATGCGTTCTCATTTATAAAAAAGAACGTGCATGAAACGTCTTGCAGGCTATTTGCTGTTGTCTGTCGCACTGCATTCCGGCTTGGCCTGGCTGCTGCACGACCGTGAGGCACGATCAGCCTCCCTGCCCTTTCAGCCGGCGATGGCGATCCAGTGGGTCAGCCTTGCGCCCAACGCTCAAGCAGCCCCGGCACCGTCCCAGCGGCCAGAACCGGCCCCCCGGCAGGCGGCAAAGCCCATGCCGGCAAAAATGCCTGTGCCAGCAAAACCCCAACCTGCACCGCCTGTTCCCAGCGCAGCCAACAGCCGGCCGGCAGTCGCCAAGACATCACCGCCGCCACGCAGCGAGGCTCGCCCTGCCCAGCAAGCCAGCACAGCGCCCCAGTCGATGACCGCCGCCGCACAACCGTCTGGCGCGCCCGTTGCCAAACCTTCTGCACCGATATCGACAGCCCCGGCACCTGCGCTTACCCCGGTGGTGAGCTTGCGCCCAAGCTTCGTCAGCCCTCCCCCACCCCCTCGTTACCCGTCCCAGGCACGCCGACGCAACCAGCAAGGCATCGTGCGCGTGGAGGTGAGCCTGGACGAGCGTGGTCAGCAGCTCAAACTCAAGCTGGTGCGCTCCTCGGGCGTTGACAGCCTCGATCAGGCTGCCCTGGAGGCTGTCACCCAGTGGCGTTTTCGCCCCGAAATTGTCGGCGGCCGGGCAGTACCCAGCCGCGTTGAAATACCAATAGAATTCGCCCTTACGGCGAACCGATGACCCTGAAGGAGTTCACCCATGACCGCCCCAACTTGTGCCCCGTCCAACCAGCCGTCGCTGTACCAGGCCTGGCAACAGCTGCGCAGCGAGCAACCTGGCCTGCGCGCCCGCGATGCCGCTGCCAGGCTCGGTGTCAGCGAAGCCGAACTGACGGCCAGCCGCCTGGGCACCGACACCGTGCGCCTGCGCCCGGAATGGGCAACGCTGCTGCCCGCGCTTGGCGAGCTGGGCTACATCATGGCGCTGACCCGAAACGAGCATTGCGTGCACGAGCGCAAGGGCGTCTACCGTGACGTGACGGTGATGGGCAGCGGCCAGATGGGCATGGTGTTGTCGCCCGACATCGATCTGCGCCTGTTCCTCAGCGGTTGGGCCAGCGTGTTTGCCGTTGACGAAGCGACGGCGCGCGGTCCCCAGCGCAGCATTCAGGTCTTTGACCGCCAGGGGGTTGCCGTCCACAAGGTGTTCCTCACCGCCACCAGCGAGGCAGATGCCTGGGCACCCCTGGTAGAGCGTTTTCGCGCCGAGCAGCAGACGGCCGAGCTGGACCTGCAACTCCTGCCCCCCGCCAAGGCACCACGCGCCGATGCTGAGGTCGACGTGCACGCCCTGCGCACCGAGTGGTCGCAGTTGCAGGACACCCATGATTTCTTTGCCTTGCTCAAGCGCAACGATGTGGCGCGCACCCAGGCCTTGCGCCTGGCCGGCCATCAATGGGCAGAGCCGTTGGCCACCGTCGAGTTGACCAATGTGATCGAGCAAGCCGGCAAGCGCGAAGTGCCGATCATGGTGTTCGTGGGCAACAAACATTGCATCCAGATTCACTCGGGCCCGGTCAGCAACCTGCGCTGGATGGACACCTGGTTCAACGTACTCGACCCTGCGTTCAACCTGCACCTTAAGACCACCGGCGTGACCGAGCTATGGCGCGTACGCAAGCCAAGTGTCGATGGCATCGTCACCAGCTACGAAGGCTTCGATGCCGAGGGCGAACTGGTCATCCAGCTGTTCGGTGTGCGCAAGCCGGGTGTGCCGGAGCGTGACGACTGGCGGGCACTGGCAGAATCCACTCGCCCATTGACTGCCTGAGGAATCCACTTGATGCGTATGAAAACACTGCTGGCCTGTGCCGGCGTGCTCCTCAGCCAGATGGCTACCGCCACCGAGGCCCTGCCCCAGCGCTGGGTCAGTGCCGGCGGCGCGTTCAGCGAGTGGGTGGTTGCCCTGGGTGGCGAAAGCAAGCTGGTCGGTGTCGACAGCACCAGCCAGTACCCACGCTCGCTGCACAGCCTGCCGGGGATCGGCTACCAGCGCCAGCTGGCTGCCGAAGGCATCCTCGCGCTGAAGCCGGACATTCTGGTCGGCAGCAATGAAATGGGCCCGCCACCGGTGCTGGAGCAGCTCAAGGCCGCCGGTGTGCGCATTGAACTGCTGTCGGCCAAGGCCGATGTATCGACGCTGCATCACAACCTGACCGCACTGGGCCAACTGCTTGGCAAACCCACTGAAGCCCAGGCGCTGATGAGTGGCTATGAACAACGTTTGAGCCAACACGCTGCGCTGGTCAAGCAAGCACGACAGCAACACCCGGCGCCCCGGGTACTGATGTTGCTCAGCCATTCCGGTGGCAACTTGCAGGTGGCGGGCAAGGACACTCTGGCAGCCTGGATGATCCAGCAGGCGGGTGGGCAAAGCCTGGGAGAGCACAATGGCTACAAGCCGGTGTCCAGTGAAGCGATGCTGACCCTGGCCCCACAGGTGATCATCTTTGCCGGCGGCCGGCTGCAAGGCGATGCGGCACGCGCGGCCCTGCTCGAGCAGAATCCGATCCTGGCCCAGACTCAGGCTGGACGCGAAGGCCGGGTGATGGTGATCGATCCCACTCTGCTGGTCGGCGGCCTCGGCCCGCGGGTGCCGGATGCACTGGCCGCGCTTACCCGCGTGTTCTACCCGGATGTCAAAGCCCTGGCGGCCGAGGCAGGCCAATGACGGCGATTGTCCGGCCTCGCCCGATGCTGCTCACTCTGGGGGTGATGCTGGTATCGATTATCTGGTTGTCTTTGGCATTGGGGCCGGTCAGCCTGCCGTTGGGCGACACCTTGATGGCGGGTTTGCGCATGCTCGGGTTGTCACTGGACGGCGAGGCTACCCACCAGGCGGAGCTGATCCTGGGCCAGATTCGTTTGCCGCGGACGTTGCTCGGCATTGCCGTCGGCGCGGTGCTGGCGCTGTCCGGGGTGGCCATGCAAGGATTGTTTCGCAACCCGTTGGCCGACCCTGGCCTGGTGGGCGTCTCGGGCGGGGCGGCGCTGGGTGCCGCTATTGCCATCGTCGGCGGCAGCATGCTGGGAGGGATGCCACCGGCGGTTGAACCTTACGTGCTGTCGGTGTGCGCCTTCGGCGGTGGCCTGATCGTTACCGGCGTGGTGTATCGCTTTGGCCGCAGCAACGGGCAGACCAATGTCGCCACCATGCTGTTGGCGGGCGTGGCGATGACGGCGATGGCCGGTGCTGGGGTCGGCCTGTTTACCTACCTGGCCGATGATGCAACGTTGCGCACCCTGACCTTCTGGAACCTGGGCAGCCTCAACGGTGCCAGCTACCAGCGCCTTTGGCCGTTGCTGATCGTGGTGGTCGGGGTCGCGCTGTGGTTGCCTCGCCGGGCATCGGCGCTCAACGCGATGCTGCTGGGTGAGTCCGAAGCTCGCCACCTGGGTTTTGATGTCGAACGGATCAAGCTGGAGCTGGTGTTGTGTACGGCCCTGGGCGTGGGCGCTGCCGTGGCGGCTGCCGGCCTGATCGGCTTCATCGGCCTGGTAGTGCCGCATTTGATGCGATTGCTGGTCGGCCCGGACCACCGGGTGCTGTTGCCCGCCTCATTGCTGGCCGGTGCCGGCCTGTTGTTGCTGGCCGACCTCATCGCGCGCTTGCTGCTGGCGCCGGCCGAACTCCCGATCGGGATCGTGACCGCGCTCATTGGCGCGCCTTTCTTCCTCTTCCTGCTGGTACGGGGGCGCTCCTGATGCTCAAGGCAACCAACCTGTCGGTACGGCGCGCTCATCGCACCGTGTTGGCAAACATCGACCTGCAACTGAACCCGGGCGAGGTGCTGGGTGTACTCGGCCCCAACGGTGCCGGTAAAAGTACCTTGCTTGCCGCCTTGTGCGCAGAGCTGTCAGTCAGCGAAGGCAGCGTCAGCCTCGATGGCCGCCCGCTGGCCGACTGGCCTGGCCAGGAACGCGCCAGGCGGCTGGCGGTGCTACCCCAGAGCTCGAGCCTGAACTTCGGCTTTTCAGTCAACGAAGTGGTGAGCATGGGGCGCCTGCCCCATGCCACCGGCCAGGTGCGCGATGCCGAAATCGTCACCGAGGCACTGCAAGCCGCTGATGCCCTGCACCTGGCCGGGCGCAGCTACCTGGCGTTGTCGGGTGGCGAGCGGCAGCGAGTGCACCTGGCTCGGGTCCTGGCGCAACTCTGGCCAGGTGCAGAAGGCCAGACGCTATTGCTTGACGAGCCGACGTCGATGCTCGACCCCTTGCACCAACACACCATCTTGCAAGCAGTGCGCGACTTTGCCGAACGTGGTGCGGCGGTCATGGTGATCCTGCATGACCTCAACCTGGCGGCCCGCTATTGCGATCATCTACTGTTGTTGCAACAAGGCCTGCCCCATGCCTATGGCCCGCCGGCAGAGGTGCTGACTGCCGATGCGCTGGCAGCAGTCTATGGGCTGCAGGTCCTCATCCAGCCACATCCGGAACGCGGTCACCCGTTGATCATCGCTCGTTGAATTTTAGGAACCCCCCATGCGTCTTCTGTCGCTCTGCCTGGTCGGCCTGTTGACGGCCTGCCAATCCCAAACTGTACAGCCCCCGCCGGCACCGATTGCCCCACAAGGGCGCGACCACGCCGACCTTGGCCTGATCCGCGAACTCGCCACGGGTCACACGCTCACCCCACAGCAATTGGTCGAGCGCCTTGCGGCAGCACCACGTGTGCTGGTTGGTGAGCAACATGACAATCCTGATCACCACGCCCTGCAGCTGTGGCTGATGCGCCAACTGGCAGCGCAACGCCCACAAGGCAGCCTGCTGATGGAGATGATCAACCCGGACCAACAAGCAAACGTCGATGCGGTGCAAGCCGCTGCCCGGGCCGGTGAGGCGCCAGGCGACCTGTTCAAGGCGCTGGCCTGGCAGGCCAATTGGGATTGGAGCGTGTATGGGGCGCTGGTCACCTATGCCGTGAAGCAACCCTATCCTCTATTGGCAGCCAACCTGAACCGAGCCCAGATCATGCAGATCTACAAACAGCGCCCATCACTTGAAGGCTCTGTGTCTACCACCCCAAGCGTACAGGCGACGCTGCTGAACGATATTCGTGAGTCACATTGCGGCTTGCTTCCCGAAGCGCAGATGCCAGCGATGCTCGCCGTGCAACAACAGCGAGATCGGCGCATGGCCGAACGCCTGTTGGCAGCCCCGACGCCTGCCGTATTGCTGGCTGGGGCCTTCCATGTGCGCAAGGACCTGGGGGTGCCCCTGCACTTGAGCGACCTGGGGGCCAAGGAAGGTAACCTGGTGCTGATCCTCGCCGAAACCGGAAAGACCGTGAGCGCCGAAAGCGCTGACTTTGTGTGGTATACGGCGGCGCAGCCCGAGCAGGACCATTGCGCCAAACTGCGCCGCTGAGCACCTGCCTGGTAACAGTCTGCAATGCGTGAAAGGCTGCCATGAGGCAGCCTTTTTTATGAGCGGATGAAATGTGCGAAAATGCGCGCGCTTTTGTTCATATGTGGAGATGTACAGCGTGGTAATGCACTACTCAACGAGCGGCGACGCAGTCGCTTGCGGTCGAAATGGCAACAACCTCAGCAGCACCGCTGACACCGACAAGGTCGATTGCAAATCCTGCCAGCGGTCGCTGGTAAAAGCTGAATCGGTGCCGGCCAAGAAAGCCACCCCTTCCCTGGCTGAGCTGCGTAAACAGCGTCTGGCGAGCCAAGCGAGCCAGGTACAAGCCACTACCTTCTGCTTCAAGGCCAACTGGCGTGTTCGCCTGGTCGCTCAGCCTGATCGTTGCCGCCTGCCGCGTGGCATGGCGCCCCAGGCATTCGTGTAGGCCGGTGCGGGAGCCTGGGTCGGGCTCCCGCGGCGCGTTCAGCTTTACAGTGAACGCGCCGGGCTTTGGGCTTGCAGATGATGCTCTAGCTCAGCCTCCATGCCACAACCAATCAACACCCAGAGCAGTACCCGGCATTTGCGCGGGCAGAGAAAGCCTGCCATCCGCACCCCTCTACGTTGCAAGTCGATCTCACCCCCCTTGAATCCATAGGTGCGTGAGGCCGTAGTGCCAGCACCCGTTCGTGTGGCGACGACGACCGACAGCCGTTGGCTGATCTGCCCCAGACAACGTGCCCATTCCTGAGACACATGTCCGGCACCGAAGCCGGCGATCACCAGCCCTTCGTAGCCCAGTCCTGCTACCTCTTCCAGCAGCAAGGTGTCTGCTGACAGGCTGGCTTCGAGCAATGCCACACGGTGGTCCAGGCGTTGGGGGGCAGGAAGGGCGTAGCGCAGCCTCGATGGTTTCAAGTAGCACACGCGCCCTTCTATCAGCAGGCCTTGCGGACCGACATGCGAAGAAGTGAAGGCGTCCATTGCCAGACTGTCGGCTTTACGCACATTCAACGCAGCATGGATCTGGTCATTGATGACCACCAAAGCCCCCCGCCCCTGACTCTCTGCAGCCAATGCAACCTGTACCGACGCAAACAGATTGGCAGGCCCGTCTGCACCGGCCTGGTTGGCCGAACGCATGGCGCCGGTGAGCACCAAGGGTGCCTCATGTGGCCAAAGCAGATCCATAAAATACGCCACCTCTTCCAGGGTGTCGGTCCCCTGCGTCAACACCACGCCTTGAGCCCCCTGCTTCACCTGGGCGTCGGCCCAATGCAGGACGTCGAGCAACTGGATGAAGGTTAGCGATGCACTGGGTAGCAACTGCAAGGTTTCGGCGCTGATGCGGGCCAGGCCTTGAAGCTGTGGCAAGCCCGCCACCAGGGCCTCGCCGCTCAGGCTCGGGGTAACCCCCTGGCCTGCGCTTTCGACCTGCATGCAGACAGTTCCACCCAGGCTTCCAATCGCCAGCAGAGGGAGGCATTTGGTTGCGCTCATAGCATTGCTCCGGTGATCAAGCGAATGAAGGGGATGATAACCAGGGTACAGACGGCCATGGACAAGACATTGCCTAGGTAGCCATGCATATGGCTCGGCAAGCGTTGGCTGATGGCATGAGCCAGGGGCGGTGCCATCAGCGCCCCCAAGGTAGCGCTGAGCACGATGACTTGCCAGCTGCCGCCCAGCGTGAGTACCGCGGCAGGTACCACAGACACTATCGGAATGTAGGTGGGATACCACCCCAGAGTGCGCCATTTGTGGCGCCACACCAGCACGCCGATAAACGAAGCCAGTGCCTGCCCGGCAATCATCTCGATGACCAACTGTGAGCCATAGGCAGGGCCGGTGGGCGAAATGGCGTAGGCCAGTAGTACTCCCGACAATAAGCCAAGACTGGCCCACTCGTTGCCAAAGAATGGCGCCTCGCTGAAGTCTGCGAGTACCCGACGAAGTGTCCAGAGTCCGCCATATTCAGGCTGGGTAGACAACACAGGCAGTGACGGTGGTGAATCAGCAGCAGGCGTTGACTGCACCAGTATCGGGTAATGCCGACACAATATGAATGCCAGTACACTCGCGATCGCCATGCCGCTGACATTGCCGATGACCACGGGTAGCTGCAATGGATAACACAGATAGTTGACTAGCAGCAGGCTTGCCGGCGTTACCAGCAGCGCGCCCAAAATCGCACCATTGATAGCGACTCTCCAGCCCGCACCGAACAACAGCACCATCGCCGCTGGCAGTGAGACGAAAGCAACGAACGTCGGCTGCCAGGTTCCACTGCTCAATACCCAGCCCCACAAGACATGGCTGAGCAGCAGACCGAGTAGAGAACTGATCACCAACCACGGCCAAAGGCCAGTTCCGTAGCTGATGGCAAACCCCTGCCAGGACTTGCCATTACGGTTTGCCCAATGCGCAAGCGCCGCCCCCGCGAGCAAGCCCAGTGCTGGCAGTTCGTGCTTGTAGAAAGCCACCTCACTGATATCACCGATGATCCAGCGTAGGCGAGCCATCGGCTCCCCCAGATGAGCGAGTAAATGTGAATAGTCCGGCCAGTGTTGTAGCCAGTGCCCTGCCCGGCCACTGATTACCTCGATAGTCAGACAGGTGAAAAGCGATGTTCCCAGGCACAGCAGAAACAGTGGAATGAAAGTGTTGCGAGGTCGTTCAATAATGTTATCCATGACAGCCCCTCAGCGCGGCAGAGCAGGATGTAGCTCATAACCGAGCATCGAGCCATACACATCGACGCGACGGTCCCGGGGCAAGTCGTTGAGGCTGTTCCAGATAGGCGCGCTACGGGCCGCACTGAGGTCAAGGTCGGCAACGATAATGCATTCGTTCTCAGCCCCGGCCACTTCGCCGATTGGCCAACCGTTGGTCCCCGCAATCAACGAGCAACCGAGAAATCGTCCACCGCGTTCGCTGCCAATGCGATTGGCCGCTGCGATAGGAACGTTATTGACGTGGGCCGCGGTCATGGTCAGGTAGGAAGCCATGCATTTGCCGCTGGCATCGAACAGTGGTGGTGGCGTCCAGACCCAATTGTTAAGGCTGCAAATGATATCGGCGCCCTGCAGGGCCAATAGCCGCGGTACCTCCGGGAACCAGACATCCCAACAGATCATCAGGCCAATGCGTCCGATGGGGGTTTCAAACACCGGGAACCCCAGGTTGCCCGGTGTGAACCAGAGCTTTTCCTGGTTCCACAAATGCGCCTTTCGGTAATGTCCGAGCAGCCCCTCTGGGCCAAAAAGCACTGCGCTGTCATAAAGTTTCAATCCATCTCGCTCGGCGAAACCAGCCACCAGATAGACCTGATGCTCCCGGGCAAAGGCCGACCAGCTGTTCAGGCTCGGCCCATCGGCAAGCGTCTCTGCATGCTGGTAGGCTTCTGCACGGGTCTGAAAGGTGTATCCAGTGTTGGCCAACTCCGGCAGTACAATCAGATTGGCACCCTGACGGACTGCCTGCTCAGCGAGCTTCAGTCCCCTGCAGAGGTTGTCGTCACAATGCTGTTGCCCGACCTGCGGATCGAACTGAATGACCGCAACACGAGCAGGGCTGATGGGGGTTGTGTGTACAGACATGGCGAAGTCCTTCTTGTCGTTTTGAGAGGGACGCCAGTTAAGCGGACAGCACACCCGCTAAAACAGTCGGACACCTCCGAAGACGTGGCAGGAAGGTACTCAAGTGGTGGAAAGGGCAATCAAAGCCTCTGCCCTTTTCACCCTTATTTCAGACCTGAACTTGGTAGTGCGGATAGTCGTCCATTGAGAAACCTCCGTTGAAGGAAGCCCCCGTCTTCCTACAGATGTTGATCACCGCATCTACTGCCGTCCTGAAACAAGGCTCCGTCCAGCCAGCATCGACAGAAAATGATTCGCCGACCAGGTAAAGCCCTGAATGCTCGGCGAGGTCGCGGTTGTACTTCATGAGACTGATTGCATCGTAATAGGTACCCGCCCGGTAGAGCTTGGCGCAACCCAGGGCATTCTTATCGGTCACCCAGCGCTGCACCCGAGCGTTGTCAGTATCTACATAGGGCGAAATTGGCTCACCTATGTTCGTACAGCGCAACAGAATCCGGTCGAGCTCTGTGACACAGCGCTTCGTCAGTTCAGTATCACTGAGCGAGGCGAGCTTGGTCGCGTCGTCCTCCCAGGTGTAACTGAGCAGAATGCAGTCGTAGGCATAGCTATCGTTGTATCTATAGGCATATACATCGTGTACGAAACTATCGGTAACCAGAATTTGCGGGATACGCCGATTCCTACGCAGAAAGCTCTTTTTCAGCGGCGCGTAGACTTTGCAACTGGTTTCCCAGTGGGCTGTCTTGTAGGCGTTGATGATGCTGCTCGGCAGCATTGTTGAAGTGAAATGCTCCAGATGGACGTTGGTTTCAATCAACCAGGACGGCAAAGTGACAATCACAGCGTCAAAGTCCGCGCTCAATGGGGTGGTCTTGTCAGGATTGCTGACATTCCATTGATATCGAACCCGTACCTTTCCATTCGGTAGCTTGCTCAGAGCGCAAACGGAAGAGTCGGTGAGTAGCCCATCCTGGTGCTGAAGCAAATGGCTATAGAGTGATTTTCCAAGCTCGCTGATCTCCATGAACAACAAGCACTCGTCCAGTGCAGCGAGCCCCAGGTAGTTCGGTGGCGCGAATCTCAGGCCTTTGCTGTCATATACCGTGTCACCCAGGTAAGGAGCGGGAAGTGGAATACCTTGCTCATCCACTCGCCCATGGACCAGCTGCAAATGGCTACTGAATCCGAAGATGGCAGTGCGCAGGGGGTAGAGACAGCACACGTCGTAGAAGGCGCCCCAACTGCCATCACCAATACCGATCGCATAAAAAATGGCCGATTCCTCAGCACTCATACCCAACCCGCCAAAATCGCCAGGGGCATCGGCATCCCAGCTATCAAGGGCGGGAAGACGAACCAGATCGCGAAATGACAACACGTGATAGTGAGCCACAATGGCGGCCCATTGTGCCTCCCAGTGCTCAGAGCCATACACTGCAGCTACGTGTTCCGTCATCCGGGTAGCAAACCTGTGCCATTTGGCATAGACCTGCTGCAGGACCGCGGCAGGAGGCAGTGTGGAACCGTCAGGATTGTTCCATATCAGCATCCTTGGCTCACCCTGCCCCTCCAGTTCACCTTCCTGCAAGTAAATGCCGGTAGAAGCGACCCAGGGCGTGCCAGGATTGGGAAAATCCGAAATACGCAACTCGAACAACTTGGCGTAATAGGCCATGAGTGAGCAGCCATCTTTAGGTGCTTCACCTGTTCTATTAAAGAATGGCATGCGCATCGCGCCCATTTCGAAAGGGGTCGATGGAGAGGAAGACCGAGGATTGTTTACTACGGTCAGGTGACGACCACCAACGCGCTTAGACTGCTCGATCACGGTGATTTGAGCGAAGCCGCAACGGAGCAACTCGCGCGCGGCGGTAAGGCCGGTAACACCGGCTCCCACGATGCAGATGCGGTGGTTTGTGAGGTTAGCCTTGGCAATACCACCCGTTTGCTCCACCAATTTACGGTAGTCGAAGCAGAGATCTGGAGGATTGGGGAAACGTGCAGCCCAGGGATTGGAAGGACTTGGTAGCGTGGTGGCGATATTGGCTGGATGGTTGTAGCTGGAGCCGATAGTCATGGTCGAATTCTCCGAGAAGGCTAGGAGGTTCGAGCTTGACGAGAGGAAGGGAGGCCGTGGCACTACATAGTTCTTGATTTGCATTCTGCGCCCGGATCCTTGATCCCGAATGGTGGGGCAAGCCCACTCCTGCAGATCGATATTTAGCGGCCCAGAAAAGACAAAACCCCTACCTGCGTACGCAGATAGGGGTTTCGGAATTTAATCTTGACGATGACCTACTCTCACATGGGGAAACCCCACACTACCATCGGCGATGCATCGTTTCACTGCTGAGTTCGGGATGGGATCAGGTGGTTCCAATGCTCTATGGTCGTCAAGAAATTCTGTTGCCAGAAGGTCTTGTGCAGACACTCCAGCGAATCGGGTATGTGACAATCTGTGGTTTTTGAACTTTCGGTTCAGTGCGTCTTCACCACCACAATCTGCGCTGCAGATTGCTTGGGTGTTATATGGTCAAGCCTCACGGGCAATTAGTATTGGTTAGCTCAACGCCTCACAGCGCTTACACACCCAACCTATCAACGTCGTAGTCTTCGACGGCCCTTCAGGGAGCTCAAGGCTCCAGTGAGATCTCATCTTGAGGCAAGTTTCCCGCTTAGATGCTTTCAGCGGTTATCTCTTCCGAACATAGCTACCCGGCAATGCCACTGGCGTGACAACCGGAACACCAGAGGTTCGTCCACTCCGGTCCTCTCGTACTAGGAGCAGCCCCTCTCAAATCTCAAACGTCCACGGCAGATAGGGACCGAACTGTCTCACGACGTTCTAAACCCAGCTCGCGTACCACTTTAAATGGCGAACAGCCATACCCTTGGGACCGGCTTCAGCCCCAGGATGTGATGAGCCGACATCGAGGTGCCAAACACCGCCGTCGATATGAACTCTTGGGCGGTATCAGCCTGTTATCCCCGGAGTACCTTTTATCCGTTGAGCGATGGCCCTTCCATACAGAACCACCGGATCACTAAGACCTACTTTCGTACCTGCTCGACGTGTCTGTCTCGCAGTCAAGCGCGCTTTTGCCTTTATACTCTACGACCGATTTCCGACCGGTCTGAGCGCACCTTCGTACTCCTCCGTTACTCTTTAGGAGGAGACCGCCCCAGTCAAACTACCCACCATACACTGTCCTCGATCCGGATAACGGACCTGAGTTAGAACCTCAAAGTTGCCAGGGTGGTATTTCAAGGATGGCTCCACGCGAACTGGCGTCCACGCTTCAAAGCCTCCCACCTATCCTACACAAGCAAATTCAAAGTCCAGTGCAAAGCTATAGTAAAGGTTCACGGGGTCTTTCCGTCTAGCCGCGGATACACTGCATCTTCACAGCGATTTCAATTTCACTGAGTCTCGGGTGGAGACAGCGCCGCCATCGTTACGCCATTCGTGCAGGTCGGAACTTACCCGACAAGGAATTTCGCTACCTTAGGACCGTTATAGTTACGGCCGCCGTTTACCGGGGCTTCGATCAAGAGCTTCGCGTTAGCTAACCCCATCAATTAACCTTCCGGCACCGGGCAGGCGTCACACCCTATACGTCCACTTTCGTGTTTGCAGAGTGCTGTGTTTTTAATAAACAGTCGCAGCGGCCTGGTATCTTCGACCGGCATGAGCTTACGGAGCAAGTCCTTCACCCTCACCGGCGCACCTTCTCCCGAAGTTACGGTGCCATTTTGCCTAGTTCCTTCACCCGAGTTCTCTCAAGCGCCTTGGTATTCTCTACCCAACCACCTGTGTCGGTTTGGGGTACGGTTCCTAGTTATCTGAAGCTTAGAAGCTTTTCTTGGAAGCATGGCATCAACCACTTCGTCGCCTAATGGCAACTCGTCATCAGCTCTCGGCCTTAAGATCCCGGATTTACCTAAGATCTCAGCCTACCACCTTAAACTTGGACAACCAACGCCAAGCTGGCCTAGCCTTCTCCGTCCCTCCATCGCAATAACTAGAAGTACAGGAATATTAACCTGTTTTCCATCGACTACGCTTTTCAGCCTCGCCTTAGGGACCGACTAACCCTGCGTCGATTAACGTTGCGCAGGAAACCTTGGTCTTTCGGCGTGGGAGTTTTTCACTCCCATTGTCGTTACTCATGTCAGCATTCGCACTTCTGATACCTCCAGCAAGCTTCTCAACTCACCTTCACAGGCTTACAGAACGCTCCTCTACCGCATCACCTAAGTGATACCCGTAGCTTCGGTGCATGGTTTGAGCCCCGTTACATCTTCCGCGCAGGCCGACTCGACTAGTGAGCTATTACGCTTTCTTTAAAGGGTGGCTGCTTCTAAG
>NZ_JANHLD010000001.1:1590000-2187500 GCF_028682455.1 Pseudomonas putida | reverse complement strand
GTAATTCCGATTAACGCTTGCACCCTCTGTATTACCGCGGCTGCTGGCACAGAGTTAGCCGGTGCTTATTCTGTCGGTAACGTCAAAACACTAACGTATTAGGTTAATGCCCTTCCTCCCAACTTAAAGTGCTTTACAATCCGAAGACCTTCTTCACACACGCGGCATGGCTGGATCAGGCTTTCGCCCATTGTCCAATATTCCCCACTGCTGCCTCCCGTAGGAGTCTGGACCGTGTCTCAGTTCCAGTGTGACTGATCATCCTCTCAGACCAGTTACGGATCGTCGCCTTGGTGAGCCATTACCTCACCAACTAGCTAATCCGACCTAGGCTCATCTGATAGCGCAAGGCCCGAAGGTCCCCTGCTTTCTCCCGTAGGACGTATGCGCGGTATTAGCGTTCCTTTCGAAACGTTGTCCCCCACTACCAGGCAGATTCCTAGGTATTACTCACCCGTCCGCCGCTGAATCAAGGAGCAAGCTCCCGTCATCCGCTCGACTTGCATGTGTTAGGCCTGCCGCCAGCGTTCAATCTGAGCCATGATCAAACTCTTCAGTTCAATACTGCTTGGGTTTTGAGAAAACCCTAAACTTGGCTCAGCAATCTCAAATGACTTATTCGAAGTCTTTCGACTTCTCGTGTAGTCACTTGTGATGCTGATAATCTTTTTGACTATCAGTCTGAGCTCACAAGCACCCACACGAATTGCTTGATTCGATTGTTAAAGAGCGTTGGCTGAAGTCTTTCGCTTCAACCGAGGCGCGCATTCTACGCTTTCCTCAGAGTGTGTCAAGCGTTTATTTTGAAGTTTTTTAGCAAAAAGCCTTTCAACTTCAACCGCTTAACTCGCTGCGATCTCTCGTCAGCGGGAGGCGAATTCTACAGCGTTTCAATTCGCTGTCAACCACCTTTTTCACCGCTGCCGATCTTTCGATCGAAGCCCCTCCAGCACCACCTGAAACCGCTAACTCTTTGAAACTCAAGGAGTTTTCGGTTCCGACTACGCCGGAAGTGGGGCGAATTATAGAGAGATAAAACGGCGCGTCAAGGACTTATTTCAACTTTGTCTCAAATACCTCTATATAGGTACATCACTTCAGGGAAACCTCCATGTTCGAACCCTACCTTCAGCGCTGGCAGTTGATTCCCGATGGTCCCCCCATCGTTACCGCCAGCAGCCATCTGCTTGCAGTGCTGTACCAAGGCGGGCCCGCAATGCTTAAAGTCGCCCAGGCACGCGAAGAACAACACGGCGCCGAAGTGATGACCTGGTGGAACGGCAAAGGCGCTGCGCAGGTATTGGCTCATGCCGACAACGGCCTGCTGCTGGAACGCGCGCTGGGCCCGGACTCCTTGACCGAGTATTGCGAGCAAGGACGTGATGAACTCGCCACCCGTATCCTGTGCCAGACCGTTGCGCAGTTGCATGCCCCGCGCAACAGGCCCGCACTACCACTGATTGAGCTGACATCCTGGTTCAACAGCTTGTGGCCTGCCGCCGACGCATTTGGCGGTATCTATAGATGCAGTGCCCAAATGGCTCAACAGTTATTGGCCACCCCACGAGACGAATGCGTGCTCCACGGCGATGTCCACCACGGCAATGTACTGGACTTCGGCGCACGCGGCTGGCGGGCCATCGATCCCAAGTGCCTCTATGGTGAACGCACATTCGACTACGCCAACCTGTTCTGCAATCCCTCCCCCCGCATCGCGACAGATGCAAGGCTCTTTAAGCAACGACTGGCGCTTGTCTGCCAGGTCGCCGCGCTACCGCGCGAGCGAATGTTGCAATGGATCGTTGCCTGGTGCGGTTTATCCGCTGCCTGGTTCCTCGAAGACGACCTGCATGAGCAAGCCGCCCCTCGCCTGAACGTGGCACAACTTGCACTCGAGGCGCTGGAGGCAGGCAACTAATCCGCTCACCGTCGATCTGTAGAGAAGGCCCTCCACGCGAGCCATAGCCATGAGCGATACAGAAAACGGCAAGACCCCAGGCCTGTCGGCGGATGAAGAGCAGGAAGTCAGCCACAACCAACCCCCACGCGCCGCCGTGTTGCACGAGATCATTCGCTACCAGGGTGATCAGGAACTGGAGCGTACACTCGCCGCCCTGTGGTGGTCGGCACTGGCGGCCGGGTTGAGCATGGGCCTGTCGATGATGGCCATGGGGCTTTTCTATGCGCGCCTGCCCGAGGGAGACAGCAGCCAGGTCATCGCCAGCCTCGGGTATTCAGCCGGCTTTCTTGCAGTCATCCTGGCTCGCCAGCAACTGTTCACCGAAAACACCCTGACCGCCGTGCTGCCGGTAATGACCGACCCGACGCTGAACAACGTCGGACGCCTGCTGCGTCTATGGTCAGTGGTGCTGCTCGGCAACCTCGCGGGCACCATACTGGTCTCCTACGTGATGCTGTACCTGCCGATCTTCGACAGCAAGACCGACGAGGCCTTTCTCGACGTCGGTCGCAAGGTGATGGAAAACGACCTGAACCAGATGTTCGCCAAGGGCATCATCTCGGGCTGGATGATCGCCACCATGGTCTGGATGATCCCCTCCATGGAGCACGCCAAGATCTGGATCATCCTGATGATTACCTACCTCATGGCGCTGGGCGACTTCACCCATATCGTGGTCGGCTCGGTGGAAGTCTCGTACCTGGCCTGGGCCGGCGAAGTCAGCTGGCAAACCTTCTGGCTGGACTTTGCCGCTCCCACCCTGGTCGGCAACATCATCGGCGGCAGCTTCATCTTCGCGTTGATCAGCCATGCCCAGGTGCGCAGCGACAGCGGCAAGCCACCCTCCCGACTACTGGACAAAAAAGAAGATAAAGCGCGCACTCCCACAGAGAAGTAGCGCCGTCTACAGGTCCTTCATGGCCATGACTCGCTCGCCCGCGCCTTGGAGCTGACGCTGTGGCTTGGGTAGCCACCAGGCCGGGCCACCATGAGGATGATCCAGGCTCACCCGCTCGCCCATCTGCGGCGTACTGAGCGGCACCTGCGCGGCATTGGCCAGGGCCAGAATACGATCGAAAGGTTCATGCCAGCTGTGGGTGGACAGATCAAAGGTGCCGTTATGCACCGGCAGCAGCCAGCGTCCGCGCAGGTCCTGATGCGCCTGCAGGCTTTGCTCGGGCTGCATATGGACGTTGGGCCAGTCACGGTTGTAGGCACCGGTTTCGATCAAGGTCACATCGAAGGGCCCAAACCGCTCGCCAATCTGCTTGAAGCCCTCGAAGTAACCGGTATCGCCACTGAAGAACAGCCGCAGGCTGTCATCCAGAATGACCCACGACGCCCATAGCCTGCTGTTGCTGTCGAACAACCCGCGCCCGGAAAAGTGCTGCGCCGGCGTCGCCACGAAACGAAGGCCCTCGATCCGGGTTTCCTGCCACCAGTCCAGCTGCTGCACCTTGTTCGCCGGCACACCCCAGTCGATCAGCAAGTCACCAACCCCCAGCGGCGCGATGAAATGCTCGGCACGATCAGCCAATTGCCGAATGGCGTGCTCATCGAGGTGATCATAGTGGTCATGGGAAAGGATCACTGCTGTCAGCGGCGGCAGTTGGTCGAGCGTGAGCGGAGGCTGATGGAAGCGTTGCGGCCCGGCCCATTGCACCGGTGAGGCGCGCTCGGCGAACACCGGGTCGGTGATGAAGAAGCGTTCGCGCAGTTTCAGCAGTACCGTGGAATGCCCCAGCCGCCACAAGCTGCGATCCGGAGCCTCCAGCAGTTGCTGGCGACTCAGGGGCTGTACGGCAATCGCCACATCCGGCCGGGTGCCCGGTGGTTTGCTGAGAAACAGAAACTTCAAACCGATGCGCAGCTTCTTGAACGCGCTGTCCTGGGGCAACTGCCGCAGGTTGTGATAGCGCCCATCCTGGCGTTGCGCCGGTTCACCAGCCTGTGGGGTCAAAGGGGCCATGAGCAGAAGCACTCCAAGGATGAGCGTAAGTTTCATGGTACCCCAAGGTGATTGCATCAACTATGAAATGGCCTATAAGGCCATTTTTCAGTAGCGTGCGATTGTTCGACAATATTCACCGCTGCCATGCGATAAACGGCGCCCCAGGACAGGCCAGCAACCATGATGGACAACAAGAACGGCAAGGGACTTTCATTTGTAAGAAGGATATACCCGCCGCGCATTATCGGCCTGGGCATCGGCATGTTCAGTGTAATGGCCGGTATCTCGACCCTGGATAAGCCACAGTGGATCTGGGGGTTGCTGCTGGTGAACGGACTGCTCTGGCCGCACCTGGCCTATCAGCTTGCCCGACGTGCCCCGGTTCCCTATCACGCCGAGTACCGCAATCTGCTGACCGATTCGCTGATGGGCGGTTTCTGGGCGGCAACCCTGCACTTCAATCCGCTGCCCAGCGTCACCATTCTCTCGATGATGGCGATGAACAATTTCGCTGCCGGCGGCCAACGCCTGTTTCTCAAGGGCTTGCTCGCCCAGGGCCTGGGTGCCGCCCTGTCCATCGCCTTGTTCGGCGCGGGGCTTCAACTGCAAGCGACCTCTCTGCAGGTCTACGCCTGCCTGCCCATGCTGACCCTCTACCCGATGGCTGTCGGCTGGGTCTGTTATCGCCTGGCCATGAAGCTGTCCGACCACAAGCGTCGTCTCAGCGCCCTGAGTCGGACCGACAGCCTGACCGGCCTGCTCAATCACGGTGCGTGGATAGACCTGTTGCAACTGAGGTTCCAGGCCTGCCAGCAACAGCACTGCGGCGCAGTCATCGCGATCATCGACATCGATCACTTCAAGTCCATCAATGACACATACGGCCATGTCGTGGGCGACTGCGTGCTGAGCCAACTCAGCAGCGAGCTCAAGCGCAACTTGCGCGAGGATGACCTGGCCGGTCGCTATGGTGGCGATGAGTTCTGTCTGATTCTCCCCGACACCAGCCTGGAACACGCCCGCCTGAGCATGGAGCGACTACGCGAACAGATCAGTAGCTACCGCAATCCGCAGTTACCGGCCCTGCGCATCAGCCTGAGCATTGGCCTTGCCAGCTACGACGCCAGCCTGAGCTCGGCGGAGGCCTGGTTGAACGAAGCGGACAAGGCCCTGTACACGGCGAAAAACAGCGGACGCGATCAAGTCAATTTTGCCCAGTTGGACCTCGCGCCCCTGAAGCTGGCCTATCCTGAGTGAACGTTCGCCCCTGCGGCACGGCCGCCAGGGTGCAACTCACCAAGGAGCAGCACGTGCATGGACAGGATTGTCGACGATTCGCCCACCAGCCCGCCCCCTCACCTGCAGACGCGTAAACTCATAGCCGGTATCGCTGTACTATTTGCCTTGGCGTGTCTGATCGCCCTCGGTGCCCTGTTCAACATTGCCTTCTCGCTGAACGCCAGCGAACGCGAAAAAAGCAGCTTCTATGCTCATAAGGCGCTGGAGCAGCGACTTGAAGCTTCTCGGCAGTTTCTCTCCAGCTATGCGGTATGGGATGCCGCCTACGACCACCTCAATGGCACCCCCGACCTGGCCTGGGCTTATGAACAGAAGAACGTCGGTGACTCGCTATACACCGCCAGCGGATTTGAAGGGGTGTTTGTGGTCGATGACCAACGCACGAAATACGCCCTGTTCAAAGGCCAGCTCAGCAATGCACCGGCCAGTACTTATATAGAAGAAGCCTTGGCACCGATCATTGCCCAGGCGCGTAGCGTCGCCACCGAGCGCCAGCAAATCAACCGGTATGTGCTGTTCAATGGTTGGCCGGCAGTAGTGGTGGCCGCCGCCATCCGCCCCGACGACGAGCAACTGGGCATTGATCCGCGCACCACCTCGGTGATGATGTTCGTCGACCAGCTGACCCCCGAGAAACTCAACGACCTGGGAGCCGGGGCCGGCGTGAGCGGCATGCGCATCGAAAAAGCAGGTGCCCTGGCAGACGATCAATCCAGCCTGGCCCTGGGCGAAACCGGCTACCGCCTGGAGTGGCTCACGCCGCGCCCCGGCGACCAATTGCTCTGGGCCGTGCTGCCCCCCTTGCTGGGGGCGATGCTGGTGCTGGGTCTGCTGATGGTCTACTTCTTTCGCTATGCCTTGCGCACCGCACGGCAAATCGACAGCTCGCTGCGAAGCCTGCAATCGACCAACCTGGCCCTGGAGGCCAGCGAGCAGCGCTTTCGTGCGGTAGCCGAGGCGGCGTCGGACTGGATCTGGGAAACCGACCGCTTCCAACGCCTGAGCTATCTTTCCCAGCGCTTCGTCACCGTCACCGGCTACAAGACCGAAGACTGGCTGGGCCAACCGATCAACCAGTTGCTCAGTTGCGAGACCACGCCACTGACGCTATGGCTGGATAGCCAGGCCGATCCCGATCCACAGCAAATGGCCAATCTTCGCTGCGCCTACCGCGATCAGAATGGCCAGCTCTGCTTTTGCCGGGTCTCGGCACGCTCGATCATGCTCGACGGCAAGCTGGCCGGCTTTCGGGGCACTGCCAGCGACATCACCGATGAGGTTGCCGCCCATGCCCGCATTCAGCATTTGTCGATGCACGATGCGCTCACAGGCCTTGCCAACCGCAACAAACTTTCGCGCTTTCTCGAGCAGGCGCTGCTCAAGGGCCAGGAGGCCCCGCCCTTGACACTGTTGCTGCTGGACCTGGACAGCTTCAAGCCGATCAACGACTCCCTCGGCCATGCCGCCGGTGACGCCGTGCTGCTGGAGGTCGCCGTGCGCCTGCGCGAATCGACCCGCGACGGGGACCTGGTGGCACGCCTGGGTGGCGACGAGTTCGTCCTGGTGATGAACGGCATGGACAGCCGCAATGAGATCGACCGCTTCTGCGCCCGCCTGATCGACAGCCTGCACCAGCCAATCCACTTCGAGGAACAGGCGCTGCACATCGGTGCCAGCCTCGGGGTGGCCCAGACCCGCCTGCAGGGCTTTGATGCCGGTGAACTGATTCGCTGCGCCGATATTGCCCTGTACCAGGCAAAGGCCGATGGCAAGAACACCTGGCGTTATTTCTCGCCAGAGATGAACGAGCAGATCCAGTACCGCCGCCAACTGGAAAACGACTTGCGCAAGGCCCTTAAAAATAATGAGTTCGTCCTGCACTTTCAGCCACGCTATCGCCTGGAGACGCTGGAAATCGTCTCGGTGGAAGCCTTGGTACGCTGGCAACATCCCATTGAGGGGTTGTTGGGCCCGGACACGTTCATCCCCCTCGCAGAACAGACCGACCTCATCGTGCCCCTGGGGCGCTGGGTTCTGCGTGAAGCCTGCGAAACGGCGCGCAACTGGCCGCAACATCTGCTGGTATCGGTCAACCTCTCGCCTGCGCAGTTCTCCCGCAGCGATGTGGTCAGCGATGTCTATGCAATCCTCGTCCAGACCGGCTTCCCGGCTCAGCGCCTGGAGCTGGAGATTACCGAGAACGTTATGCTCAACGACATCGAGGGCGCCCTGGGTACCATGACGGCCCTCAAGGAACTGGGGGTGCGCCTGAACATGGATGACTTCGGCACCGGTTATTCATCGCTGGGCTACCTGCGTACCTACCCCTTCGACAGCATCAAGATCGATAAGCGCTTCATCGCAGGCCTGAGCAGCGACAGCAATGACCGTGCGGTGGTCCAGGCCATCATCAACCTGGGCAAGGCCATGGGCCTGACCGTCACCGCCGAAGGCGTAGAAACCGAGCAGCAACTCAAGGCGCTGGGCAAGGAAAAATGCCATGAGGTCCAGGGCTACTACCTGAGCAAGCCGGTCGACAAAATGGCTTTCGAGCAACTGCTGCTCGACCACGACAGCAGCCGCTCCGGTGCCTCCTAGTTCGGCGCCAGCCCCAGGCGCTTGCGCACCAGGGTCAGCAGGTTGCTCGCAACGTCATCAAAGCCCTTGTTCTGCGCGACGATCTGCACCCCCTCCAACAGCAAAGTCAGTTCGAAGGCCGCCATCTGCGGCTCCTCCAGACCACTTTCTTCGCACAGGCGCACCAACCGATTCGCTTGCCTGCGCTTGTGCGCTTCGATCAGCGTCCGTGCCGGGCTGTCGCAAACCGGCAGCTCCGCCAGGGTGTTGGTGTAGGCACAGCCTCGGTGCGACGACAACACCGGCTCCTGCACCAGAAACTCGGCAAAGCCCAGGATCTGGCGCGCCGGCTGTCCGGCGAAACGCTCCGCCAGCTCGGCCCACACAGCGTCGTACTCCTCCATCAGCAGTTGCAGCCAGGACAGTACCAACGTGTCCTTGGACTCAAAATGCCGGTACACGGTCATCTTCGTGGTTTCGGCCTTGGCGGCAATGGCATCGACCGTGACACGGCTGATGCCCTCATTGAAAAACAGCTCGTGGGCGGCGTCGAGTACACGCTCGCGAGGCGGTAGGCGGGCGATTCGTTGCGAACGCATGGACAGGCTCCAGTTGACGACGATACCGGTTAGTATCAATCTATACCGATGGGTATCGTTCGATACCCATCGGTATTCTATCGTCAACCGCTGCTGTAACGGGAGTCCAAGATGAAGGTTTCAGAATACGTGGAATTCGATGCCATCGGCCTGGCGGGCCTGATTGCCCAAGGAGAAGTCAGTAGCAACGAGGTCATCCAGGCGGCGCACCGGGCAATCGAAGCCGTCGAACCCCAGGTCAACGCCCTGGCCGAACACTGGCGGGATGAACCCCTCCCCGCTCACTGCGACGCCCCCCTGCATGGCGTCCCCTTGCTGATCAAGGACCTGGCCATCAGCATGCAGGGCCGCTCCCATGAGTTCGGCAGCCGCCTGGCCCAAGGCACGCGCAGCGAAGCGGACTCCTTTCTGATGCAGCGCTTTCGCCGCGCTGGCCTGGTGACCCTGGGCCGCACCACAACGCCGGAACTGGCGATCAGCACCACCACCGAATCAAGGCTTTGCGGCCCAACCCGCAACCCCTGGGACTTGGACCGCAGTGCGGGCGGCTCCAGCGGTGGTTCGGCGGCGGCAGTCGCCAGCGGCATGGTCGCGGTGGCCCACGCCACCGACGGTGGCGGTTCGATCCGGGTCCCGGCGGCGGCCTGTGGCCTGTTTGGCCTAAAGCCCAGCCGTGGCCTGATCTCCATGGGGCCGTACCTGGATGAGGCGTGGAATGGTCTGGCCGTGCAAGGCGTGCTCAGCCGCTCGGTGCGTGACAGTGCGCTGCTGCTCGATTGCATGGCCGGGAACGAGCCTGGCGACCCCATCCCGCTCCCTTTCCCCCCCGGCCACTACTTCAACGCCGTTGCCCAGGCTCCCCGGCCGCTGCGCATCGCCGTGCAGCAACATCCGCTCAATGGCAAGCGCAGTAACGACGCGATGCGCCTGGCCCTGGACTCCCTGGTGACAACACTGGAGGGTCTGGGTCATCGCTGCGAGCTGATCGAACCGAATATGGGGCTCGGCTGGGATGCGTTCGTGCAGATGAATGCCTGCTTCTGGGCGACCAACACCTCAGCCTGGCTCGAGGCACTGAGCAGCGAAACAGGTCGCCCGCTCAACGGCGACTGGCTGGAACCCGCCACCCTGGCCATGCATGAATACGGTAAAGCCTTGCGCGCCACCGACCTGCTGGCGGCCATGGACCAACGCAACCTGGTCAGTCGGAGCATGGCCGGTTTCTTCCAGCGCCATGACGTGCTGCTCAGCCCGAGCCTTGCTGAATTTCCCGCCGTGATCGGCGCCTACAACGCCGGCCAGGAACAACTCGATGGCCTTGGCTGGATGCACCGAGTGTTCGACCATTCGCCCTTTACGGCCTTGGCCAACATCTGTGGCACAGCGTCAATGTCGGTGCCCTTGTACCAGGACCCGGCCAGTGGCTTGCCGATCGGCATGCAGTTCAGCGCCGGCGCAGCCGGTGATGCCCTGCTGTTGAGCCTGGCCGGGCAACTGGAGCAAGCACTGCCCTGGGCCGCGAGGCGTCCCGCGGTGTGGGCGGCGTAGCACCGCCTTTACCCCCGCAGTTGCCGCTGCGCGGCGATCTCCGGCAAGTCGCGCCGGCGCAGGTAGACTCGCAGCGGCTCACTGATATTCAGGCGTTCATCGACATTCTGCGCCAGGAGGATCTCGATGAGCGCTCGGCTCAAGGTCATGACCTCGCCATTACCGGCCTGCCAGACAAATTCGCTGCTGGGGGTGATGCTGTCATCGGCGACGTCCATGCCGAAGGAGTCTTCGCTGAAGCGCACGATATGCTTGCCAAGCTTGCGGTGGAATCCGACGAACCCCTTGAGCTGATCGGCGGCGGCGCAGATGTCCTGGGATGTGATGTGCATGTCTAACCTCACGTTTAGAAAGGGACTTGCACGCAGGGCGGGCGGTGGCTCTCTGGCGGAGCGACTCGAGCGCCAAGGTTAATGGAAATTGTTCCGCTGCGCTTACGGATTTTTCACTCAGGCCCGGGTTGATCGCTAGACTTATCCCACGCCCTTTTTTTGTCACAGCGGAAGATTCATGAGCAACGCCGTTACCTCTGACATCGCCACCATTGGCCGCATCAATGCAGTCCCCGCCATCTTGCAGGTCATCTGCGAAACCACAGGCCTGCGCTTTGCTGCCGTGGCCCGGGTGACCGAGACCCGCTGGGTCGCCTGCGCCGTGCTCGACACCCTCGGATTTGGCCTGAAGGTGGGTGGTGAACTGGATCTGGTCACCACGCTGTGCCACGAAATACGCAACAGCCACCAAACCATCGTCATAGACAAGGCCAGCGACGACGAACTCTACTGCAACCACCACACGCCACGCCTGTACAAGTTCGAAAGCTATATTTCCGTGCCGGTGTTCCGCGTCGACGGCAGCTTCTTCGGCACCATCTGCGCCCTGGACCCAACCCCCGCCACCCTCAAGGGCAGTGCTATCCAGCCGATGATGGAGTCGTTTGCCCGACTGCTGTCGATCCAGATCGAAAGCGAAGAGAACGCCCAGAAAACCGAAGTAGCCCTGCAGAAGGAACGCGCCCTGGCCGACCTGCGCGAGCAGTTCATCGCCGTGCTCGGCCATGACCTGCGCAATCCGCTGTTCGCGATCACCGCCGGGGCAGAACTGCTGACCCAGCGCCTCGAAGAAGAAAAAAGCCGGGCCATTGCCCAGCACATTCTCACCTGCGGGCGACGCGCCACACAGCTGGTATGCGATGTTCTGGACTTCGCCCGGGGGCGTCTGGGCAATGGCATTACCGTCACCGTCCAGCCCTGCCCCGACCTGGGTGAGGCCCTCACCCATGTCGCCTCGGAGCTGCAGCGGGTGCACCCGCAACGGCAGATCACGCTGAACATTGGCGACCTGAGTGGCTTGAGTTGTGATCGCGAGCGGGTCACCCAGCTGCTGTCCAACCTGCTTGCCAACGCCTTGAACCATGGTGCACAGGACCAACCCGTGGAGGTCAGTGCACAGATTCGGGACCGGGTGTTCGTGCTCGGCGTGCTCAACTTCGGCGAGCCTATTGCTGCGCATGTGCTGGCGCAGCTGTTTCAGCCATTCGCCCGCCCCCACAGCGATACGCCCCAATCCGGCCTGGGCCTTGGCCTGTACATCGCCAACCAGATCGCCCTGGCCCATGGCGGGCGAATGGAGGTGATTTCGAGCCGGGAGGCCGGAACCCTGTTCAGCTTCCGTCTGCCGCTGGATCGAGACGAGGCTCAAGCAACGCCACCAGCCACTCCATGAACGCCCTCAGGCGGTGCGGCACGTGCTGTTGCCGGGCGTAGAGCAACGACACTGGCAACGGCGGCGCCACAAAATCCGCCAGCAGCGCCACCAGCTCGCCCCGCTCCAGATAACCCTGCAGCCCCGCCGCCGGGGCCTGGATCAACCCAAGCCCGGCAAGGCATGCACTCTCGTAGGCCTCCGCGCTGTTGACAGTGATTGCTCCAGCCATGGGTTGAACCTGCAAGGTACCCGCCTGCAGGTACTCGAAGCCCGCGCTGCGACTGCCCAGGTTCCTGACATAGTGGATCAACTGGTGTCGATGCAGGTCGGCCAGGCACGTCGGGGTGCCATGACGTTGCACATACCCCGGGCTTGCGCAGTTGATCTGCGCCAGACTGCCCAAGGGCCGGGCCACCAGATCAAGGTCAGTCAAGGTGCCAATGCGCAGCACGCAGTCGAACCCTTCGCGCACCAGGTCGACCTGCCGGTCCGTGCAACTGAGCTCAAGCTCCACCCCCGGATGACGGGCCATGAACTCAGGCAGGTTGGGCAGCACGATACGGCGTGCCATCAAGGTCGGCAGATCGACCCGCAAACGCCCACTGAGCGCTGCTTCATCGCTATGGAACAACCCTTCGATCTCATCCATGCGCGACAACAGGTCCTTGCTACGCTCGTACAGGTGCAAGCCGTCCTGGGTCGCCTGCACTCGCCGCGTGGTGCGGTTGAGCAAGCGTGTGCCGAGCAGGGTTTCGAGGGCCCGGATCTGTTCCGAAACCGTTGAGCGCGGCAATCCCAGGCTCTCTCCGGCCAGGGTGAAGCTCGACAGCTCGCTGACCCGGACAAAGGTTCGCAGCAACTCCAACTTGTTCATGGCCGCAGGCTCGATTGTTCGCTGATGCCGATCAGTATTTCCGAAATCCGCGGATTTATCTGCACCCAGACGACCAATAGACTTTTATCGACTTCCCCTGTTTACCCCCGAGGTGCAGACCATGAATCGCAAAATCGCATTGATCACCGGTGCCAGCCGCGGCCTGGGCAAAAATACCGCACAGCACCTGGCCACACAGGGCATCGACATTATCGGCACCTACAACAGCAAAGCCCAGGACGCCCAGGAACTGGTGCAGGCGCTCGAGCAACAAGGCGTGCGCGCCGCCATGCTGCAACTGGATGTCGGCGACAGTGCAAGCTTTGCCGGATTCGTCGAACAGCTGCGACGCACCCTGAAGTCGACCTTCGGCTGCGAACAGCTGGATTTCCTGGTGAACAACGCAGGCATCGGCATCAATGCACCGTTCAGTGAAACCACAGAGGCGCAGTTCGACCAACTGTGCAATATCCAGCTCAAGGGTCCGTTCTTCCTGACCCAGCACCTGCTACCCCTGATTGCCGATCAGGGCCGGGTCGTGAATATCTCCACAGGCCTGACCCGCTTCGCCCTCCCCGGCTACGCCGCCTATGCGGCGATGAAAGGCGCCATGGAAGTGCTGACCCGCTACCAGGCCAAGGAATTGGGTGCCCGCGGCATACGCGTCAACATACTCGCGCCAGGTGCGATCGAGACCGACTTCGGCGGTGGTGTGGTGCGCGACAATGCCGACGTCAACGATTTCATTGCCGGCAACACCGCGCTGGGGCGAGTCGGCCTGCCGGATGACATAGGCGCCGCCGTCGCCTTGCTGCTCGGTGATGGCGCTGGCTGGGTCACCGGTCAACGCCTGGAAGTGTCCGGCGGCATGTTCCTCTGATTCAGCGCTGGTCTTCGCGCACCTGGACGCTGGCCGTCATGCCAGCGCTCAGGGGCATGCCCTCGGGGATCTGGTCCAGTTTGATCCGCACGGGAATGCGCTGAGCCAGGCGTACCCAGTTGAAGGTCGGCTCGACCTCGGCAAGCAATTGGCTGTCGGGGTTGGCATTTCGGTCAGTGATACCGCGGCTGATACTTTCGACATGTCCCTGCATGGGCTCGCCGGCGCTCATCAGCCACACCTTGACCGGATCACCGACACGAATCCGTGGCAACTTGGTCTCTTCGAAATAGGCTTGTACATAGAAGGTCGAGTCGTCGATCAAGGCCATGACTGGCTGCCCGGCATTGACGAAATTGCCCTCGGCCAGGCGCAGGTTGGTGATATGGCCATCGCGCGGCGCCTTGACCTGGCTGCGGGCCAAGTTGATGGCAGCCTCCGCGACTTCGGCCTGCGCTTCGCGCAGTTGGCCGCGCGCCACCGCCGCATTGATCTGGGCATTCTCGCGCAGTTCGGCACTGATTGCCTGGGGCCCCAGGGCCAGGCGCCGGGAGGCTTCGTGCTCACGCAGGCGCAATTGGTGCTGGCGGGTTTCAGCCACGGCATTGGCCTTTTCCAGGGCCGCTTCGAAACGGTCACGATCGATAGACATCAGCAAATCACCGGCCTTGACCTGCTGATTGTCCTGGACCTTGAGCTCGCGCACCCACCCCGAAACGTCGGGGGCGATGATCACCACGTCGGCGCGAATTTTCGCATCGCGGGTCCAGGGGGTGAGCATGTAGTACTGCCAGAGCTTGCAGCCGGCAAAAATCGCCACCGCCACCAGGCACAGAGTTACTGCGACACGTACTAGTGCACGCATGGATCACACTCCTTACAAAGGCCCCAGCCCAAGGGTCACCAGGGTCAATACACAAATGAACAGCGCACAGTCGAACAAGGCTTCATGCCAGATCCAGCGCCCCAACGGTGTCAGGCGCAGCAACAGGCGCACCACGCCGGTCACCAGCAGCGCCAGCACGACATAAATCAGAAACGGGCTGAGCAACACACCGCCCAGCGACCATTCACGCAAGCCCATGGATTTCCTCCTGACGTCGACACCACTTGCTCCAACTGCGTTGCAGCTGCAACACGGCCCCGACCGCCAGGCGCAACGCGTCGCTGGGCGGCTGGCTTTGCAAGGCCTTGATGAACTCCTCGCTGGCCTGGTCCAGGCGCTGGCCCCGACCCGCGGCTGGCCCCCGCGCCAGCACTGCCTCGAGCTGTTGCAAGTAGTGGCGTTCGGCAGCCGCTACTGGCGCCTGCGCCACGGCCAGGCAATGGCGCAGGTGCAACAGTTCATCGCCGATGTCCAGCCCATGCACACCATCGTCCCAGCGGCTGCGGTCCTGCTCCGGCAAGGCGCTGTGATGCCGGGCCAACTGCAGCAGGCGGTCAGCCATCCGGCCGCCGAACCAGGTCTCGGCCCCACGCAGCTCACGACGGGTCAAGCGCACCAGGTCGTTCTGCGTCGCCGCGCGCAGGCGGCGGCCGTGCCAGGCTGGGTTGCGCAGCACCAGCAACTTGAAGGCCAGCACTGCCGCGCCCACGCCGATCAGCATGGCCTGGGCACTGTTGAGGAAGGTCGCCACTTCGAACCTCATGGCATTGAGCGGCGCCACCAGCACGATGAAGTGCAGGCAATAGGAGGTGGCCGTGGCGCCGATACGCGGATTGGCCATGCCCAGCGCACCAAAGAACAAGGGCACCCCCATGGCCATGCAAAGCATGGGAAAGCCGTTCCACTGCGGCAGGAGGATCTGCCCGACAAAGAACGCCACGGGTATCGCCAGAAGAATGCCGCGCAAAAAGCTCATGCCAATCTGCGCGCCGTTCTCGCGGCTGGCGAACAGACTGCAGACCACACACGTCAGTACCAAACCGCCGGGCGCCGCGGTCCAGGCCGTGGCCAGCCAGAAGCTGGCCATGGCCAGAAACGCCAGGGCGCTACGCGAGCCGAACAACAATGCCAGCGGCACGTCGCGGTGCGCGGCAAGGCTATCGGGTACATCCACCGGCGCCTTGCCCTCCTCTACGGCCCGTAGTGCCAGGGTGGCGGCCATCGCCGTATCCAGCAGCAGGGTCAGGCGGGCCAGGCAATAGTGCTCGGCCGAGCTGATGGTTTCGTCATGGGCGGCATCCCAGACCTGCTGACGCAACAACAGCAGGCCCGCTTGATCAGGTGTCGCCAGCGCACTGCGGACCTCGTCGAGCCAGCGTTGCAAGTGCAAGGCCTGGCATTCGTCCAGCTGCTGCCACTGGCGACGCACCGAGCGGGCAATGCGCAGCAGCACCAGCAACTTCTGGCTCAAGCCGCGAATCGCCCGGGCCCGCTGCCGCCCCAGTCGCCCTTCGAACCAGGCGTGTTCGCGCTGGGCATCGACCGCGACGATACGTCCGAGAATCTCCAGCAACCCTTTGCGGGCCTGTTCTTCACCTGTCAGGGTGGCGCTGGCCGCCTGCAAGCCATTGGTCCAGGCCTGGCGCGCCTGCCCGCCGAGCTGTTGCTCGACCCGCATGGGCCAGAGCAAGGCGCTGGTGGCGGTCGCGCAGACAATGCCCAGGCAGATCTCGGTGCAACGCGCCACGGCCTGATCGAACACCAGCAGCGGATGACCGATCGCCGGCAGGGCAATGATCGCCACGGTGTAGCCGGCCAATACAAATGAATATGCCCAGGCACTGCGCAGCAGCGTCGAACAGGCCGTACACAGCGCCAGCCACAAGGCCAGGGCCAGCAAGAACAGCCAGGGCGTCTGGGCGAACAGGCCGATGAATACCACCGACATGATGGTACCGACCAAGGTGCCGAACAGCCGCGCCAGACCTTTTTGCACGACCATGCCCGACAGCGGCTGGGCCACGATGAAGGCAGTCATCAGCGCCCAGGCCGGCTGCTCCAACCCCCAGCGCAAGGCCAGCCACAAGGCCAGGCCGCCCCCCAGCAACGTCTTGAGGGCAAATTGCATAGCGAGCTTGTTCGGCGCCAGCAGGGCCTGCAAAGTGATGGGCACGGGATGAACCTAGAGGGGCAGTGATGTAAAGATAGTCAGGATGAAGCAGAAGGATTGAAGCTTAATAATTAGCTAGCTAACCATCAAGCTTTCTGACAAGTCCTCGCAGCCCGCGCCAGCAGGTTTTCTGCGGGCAAAAAAAATGGGCGACCTAAGTCGCCCTAAATGCCTTGCGTGCCCGTGTATCTGGAAGGATCAGCGCTGCTTGCGCTTGGTCGAGTCCTTCCAGATGAAAATTCCAAATCCAACGAAGAACAGCAACATCAGGCCGACTGTAACTACTCCAGCGATAACCACATTATCGAAGAACATGTCGGCCTCCATTTGCCTGCACCTGTCTGATGGGCTCAAGGTATCGAATGGACGGCGAGAGGAAATTGACCGAGGTCAATGGCGCCCTGAAGCGCGCGCGGGAGGCAGGTGCAGGCTTGACCTGCATCAAGTTTTCAACGCTTCTTGGGTTTGCCCTTGGGCTTCTTCTTGACCTTGCCCAGTGGCATGGCCTGTTCGAACGCCTGGCGCACTTCGTTCAGGCGTTTTTCATTGAGGTCGTGGACGCGTCGGGCGCGTTCGGCACCGAGGTCGATCAGGTTGTCATCTTGGCTCATGGTCTGGCTCAGGAAGCGGACGGCGATTGCCTAATAATGAAGGCTGCGACCGGGTCTGACCAGTGCGGGCGCAGCGTTTCAGACTTCGATGTCCACCAGCAGCCCCTGGCGAGGCTGATCGTCCATCAGTGGCGCGACCGGCACGGTGTTGTCGGCATTGACCTCATCGCCCGGCACGGGCTGATACTGCCCTTGCTCCCCATTCGACTGATGCCGGCCCTGCCGGCGTTGCTGCTCCTCACGCAGCAGCAGCGCCGCTTGTTGCGGATCGCGGTGCTTGAGGTCGATGGCGCCGTCGCTTGAGCTCGGCTGGGCAGGCACCACCGGCTTGATGTCCGGCGTCGGCTTGACCGGGTCCAGTTGCGACGTCACGGGTGCGGCACTGAGCGGAATAAGGGGCGGCAGCATGGGGTGGTCTCCTGTCGCCAATGTGTCGGCTGCTATTCGATGGCCTTGAGCCGGTCGGGGTGAATATATTGCTAGACTCTTTGGTCTGTACCAGTCCTATCCGTTAAGATAGTCGGCTTTTTCATGGCGGGAGTCAGGCAGTATGGCGCAGCAGTATCAACCGGGGCAACGCTGGATCAGCGACAGCGAAGCCGAGCTAGGTCTGGGGACCGTTCTGGCACAGGACGGCCGCTTGTTGACCGTGCTCTACCCGGCCACTGGCGACACCCGCCAGTACTCCCTGCGCAATGCGCCCCTGACCCGGGTGCGCTTCTCGCCTGGCGACCAGATCACTCATTTCGAAGGCTGGAAGCTGACCGTACGCGAAGTCGATGACGTCGACGGCCTGCTGGTCTACCACGGCCTCGATGGCGAGAACCAGGCCCGCACCCTGCCTGAAACCCAGCTGTCGAACTTCATTCAGTTCCGCCTGGCCAGCGACCGTCTGTTCGCCGGGCAGATCGACCCGCTGCCATGGTTCTCGCTGCGCTACAACACCCTGGAACATACCAGCCGCCAGTTGCAATCGTCGCTTTGGGGCCTGGGTGGCACGCGCGCCCAGCCTATCGCCCACCAACTGCACATTGCCCGCGAAGTCGCCGACCGTATCGCCCCGCGGGTTCTGCTGGCCGACGAAGTAGGCCTGGGCAAGACCATCGAAGCGGGCCTGGTGATCCACCGCCAACTGCTGACCGGCCGCGCCAGCCGTGTGCTGATCCTGGTTCCCGAAAACCTGCAGCATCAGTGGCTGGTAGAAATGCGCCGCCGTTTCAACCTGCAGGTCGCCCTGTTCGATGCCGAGCGCTTTATCGAAAGCGATGCCAGCAACCCCTTCGAAGACGCCCAGCTCGCGCTGGTTGCCCTGGAGTGGCTGACCGAAGACGAGAAGGCCCAGGACGCGCTGTTCGCCGCTGGCTGGGATTTGCTGGTCGTGGACGAAGCGCACCACCTGGTCTGGCATGAAGACCAGGTGAGCCCCGAGTACGGCCTGGTCGAGCAACTGGCCCAGGTCATTCCTGGCGTGCTGCTGCTCACCGCCACCCCCGAGCAGCTGGGGCAGGACAGCCACTTCGCCCGCCTGCGCCTGCTCGACCCGAACCGTTTCCACGACCTGGCCGCCTTCCGCGCCGAGAGCGAGCACTATCGCCCGGTTGCCGAAGCCGTTCAGGAGCTGCTCGACGAAGGTCGCCTGTCGGACAAGGCCCACGCCACCATCCAGGGCTTTCTGGGCGCCGAAGGTGAGGCCTTGCTGGCGGCAGTCAGCGATGGCGACACCCAGGCCAGCGCCCGCCTGATTCGCGAACTGCTTGATCGCCACGGCACCGGTCGCGTGCTGTTCCGTAACACCCGCGCTGCGGTCCAGGGTTTCCCTGAACGCAACCTGCACCCGTACCCGCTGGCGAACCCTGACCAGTACATGGAACTGCCGCTGGGCGAGCACGCCGAGCTGTATCCGGAAGTGGCCTTCCAGGCGCAGGGCGAGATCGCCGAAGAGGAGCGTTGGTGGCGCTTCGACCCACGGGTCGACTGGCTGATCGATACCCTGAAGATGCTCAAGCGGGTCAAGGTCCTGGTGATCTGCGCCCACGCCGAAACCGCCATGGACCTGGAAGACGCCCTGCGCGTGCGCTCCGGCATCCCGGCCACGGTATTCCACGAAGGCATGAGCATCCTGGAGCGTGACCGCGCCGCGGCCTACTTCGCCGACGAAGAATTCGGTGCCCAGGTACTGATCTGCTCGGAAATCGGCAGTGAAGGCCGTAACTTCCAGTTCTCCCATCACCTGGTGCTGTTCGACCTGCCTGCCCACCCAGACCTGCTCGAACAGCGTATCGGCCGCCTGGACCGGATCGGCCAGAAGCACACCATCGAGCTGCATGTGCCGTACCTGCAAAATAGCCCGCAAGAGCGCCTGTTCCAGTGGTACGACCAGGCCCTGAACGCTTTCCTGGCCACCTGCCCGACCGGAAACGCCCTTCAGCATCAGTTCGGCCCACGCCTGCTGCCGCTGCTTGAAAGCGGTGACGACGGCGAGTGGCAAGCATTGGTCGATCAAGCCCGCGCCGAGCGCGAGCGCCTGGAAGCCGAGCTGCACAGCGGCCGCGACCGTTTGCTGGAGCTCAACTCCGGTGGTGCTGGCGAAGGCCAGGCCCTGGTCGAGGCAATTCTTGAGCAGGACGATCAGTTCGCCCTGCCGATCTATATGGAAACCTTGTTCGACGCCTTCGGCATCGACAGCGAAGACCACTCGGAAAACGCCCTTATCCTCAAACCGAGTGAAAAAATGCTCGACGCCAGCTTCCCGCTGGGCGACGACGAAGGGGTGACCATCACCTACGACCGCAACCAGGCGCTGTCTCGTGAAGACATGCAGTTCATTACCTGGGAGCACCCGATGGTTCAAGGCGGCATGGACCTGGTGCTGTCCGGGTCGATGGGCAACACCGCCGTGGCGCTGATCAAGAACAAGGCGCTCAAGCCCGGCACCGTGCTGCTCGAACTTCTGTACGTCAGCGAAGTGGTGGCCCCGCGCGCCCTGCAACTGGGCCGCTACCTGCCGCCGGCGGCGCTGCGCTGCCTGCTCGACAGCAATGGCAACGACCTGGCTTCGCGGGTATCGTTCGAAACCCTCAACGACCAGCTCGAAAGCGTGCCCAAGGCCAGCGCCAACAAGTTCATCCAGGCCCAGCGTGATGTGCTGACGCCCCGGATCAACAGCGGTGAAGCCAAAATCATGCCGCGCCACGCCGAGCGGGTTGCCGAGGCCCAACGCCGACTGGCTGCCGAAACCGACGAAGAGCTGGCTCGCCTGACCGCCTTGCAAGCGGTGAACCCGAGCGTGCGCGACACCGAGATCGACGCCCTGCGCAAGCAGCGTGAACAAGGCCTGGCAATGCTCGAAAAAGCAGCGCTGCGCCTGGAAGCGATCCGAGTACTGGTCGCGGGTTGATCCTTGTCGCCCCATTGCCGGCATTGCCGGCGATGGGGCCGTTCAAGCCTCTACCAACTTACCGCCTTTCTCTTCACTCCCCAGCACCATCCCCTCCCGCATCCGCTGCGCATCACGACTGAAACACCGCGACGCCATCAACAGAAACACCAGCGTCAGCATCAAGGCCACCGGAATCAGATACATCGCATCGTGCAGGCCTTCAGCCTTGAACGCCTCGCTCATCTGCACCTCTCCCGCTGCCAGCATCGCTGCCTTGGCGAAATGATCCGACAGCGCCCCCACCACCACCGGCCCCAAACCGCCGCCCAATAAATACAGACCGGCAAAGAACAAGGCCATGGCCGTGGCGCGCAAACGTGGCTGCACCACATCCTGGATCGCGGTATAGACGCAGGTGTAGAAGTTGTAGGCAAACAACCACCCCACACCGAACACGGCGACAAACACGCCGATGTCGATACGACCGGCATGCAGCGCCCAGGCCGTGGCCACGGTGGAGACCAGCATGCTGAATGCGCCGAACAACAACCGGCCAGTGGGAAAGCGTTGATGAATCTTGTCTGCGATCCAGCCGCCCAGGGTCAACCCCACCAGCCCGGTCAGGCCGACAATCACCCCGGTAGCTACCGCCGCTTGCTGCAAGGACAAGAGGAAATAGCGCTGCAGCATCGGCACCATGAACGAGTTGGCGGCGTAGGTGGCGAAGTTGAAGGCCAGACCCGCCAGCACCAACCAGCAGAACGTCGGCACACTCAGTACCCGGCGCAGCGGCCGGTCCACCGGTGCCTGTGAGATCGCCACCACTTCGGCAGCCCCGCGGGCAGGCTCACGAATCATGAACATGAACACCGCCAGCAGCAGCCCTGGCACCGCCGCGATAAAAAACGGCGCACGCCAGCTATCGAAGGCCTCGACCATGGCGCCAATGGTGAAGAATGCCAGCAATAGCCCCAACGGCAGGCCAAGCATGAACAGCCCCATTGCCCGTGCCCGACGCTCGGCGGGAAACAGATCACCGATCAGCGAATTGGCCGCGGGGGCATAGCTGGCTTCACCAATCCCCACGCCCATACGCACCAGCAAGAAGCTCCAGAAACTGCCCACCATCCCGTTGACGGCAGTCAGCCCGCTCCAGACCGCCAGGCCCCAGCCCATGAGCTTGCTGCGCGACCCATTGTCGGCCATGCGCCCCAGCGGCAAACCGGCAATGGCATACACCAGGGTAAATGCAGTGCCGATCAGGCCGATCTGCAAATCGCTGAGGTGCCACTCCAGGCGGATCGGCTCGATGATGATGGCGGGGATGGTGCGATCGAAGAAATTGAACAGATTGGCCAGAAACAGCAAAAAAAGAATACGCCAGGCATTGTCCGCTTGAGTGGAGCGCTGCATCGGTCGGTCCCTCGTTATTATTGTGTTCGGGGCGTTGCACATGCCGAACTGAATCTAGAGGGCCATCGTTTGTCTGTCTGCCACCATTGACCGGGGTGATACCGGTTAATGCGAACGATTGGCACCGTTAGAACACATCGCTATGCATTCAATGACCAAATCGTAGAAGTCAAAGTGCCATTAATCAGGATGGGATAATTCCCGCTTTCTATACTGCACCAGAACGGTCTCCAGGCTCTTTTGGGGGACGAGTGAAAACTCGACTAAGAGGCGCGCTATGGAGTGGTTGGGGCTACAGATGCTCGCCGAATTGCCGGCAGGTGGTCAGATCATTCTTGAGTGCAAGTACAACCCCTACCTGGTGGCACTTGCCTTCCTGGTCGCCGGTGCCGGCAGCTTCGCCACCCTGAGCATGGCTGAACGCCTGAACCATGTCGAACAACCCGCCGCCCAGCGACAATGGCGGCTGCTTGGTGCCTGCTGCCTGGCCGGGGGCGTCTGGGCCCTGCACTTCATCAGCATGCTGGCTTTCCAGGCCTCGATCGAGGTGCACTACGACTACGCCCTCACCGGGCTGTCGCTGATGATCATGCTGCTGGCCGGCTGGCTGGCGATGAACACCCTGGGACATCGCCAGCTGCGACCGCATCATTACCTGCAGGCCGCCGTGTGTATCGGCCTGGGCATCTGCGCCATGCACTACGTCGGCATGGCGGCCATGCGCTCCAACGCCCAACAGTTCTATCGCCCGGACATGTTCATCGCCTCCATCGCCGTTGCCATCGCGACCAGCCTGCTGGCACTGGTGCTGGCGCGTTACTTTCGCTACGGCAGCGGCATGCTCCACCAATTGTTCAAGTACGGCGCCAGCCTGTTGATGGCCGGGGGGATCTTCGCCACGCACTTCACCGGCATGGCAGCCATGACCCTGATCATTCCCAATGACGTCAGCGTTAACCTGGCGGCCGACGACAACAGCCTGCAGTTGAGCCTGACCATTGCCTTCATCACCTTGCTGATCAGTGCCAGCAGCATCAGTGCGGCATTGTCCGACCAGAAGCTGCAAAGCAAAGAGCATGACCTGCGCCGAGTCAACCTGCTGCTCAGCCAACTTGACCAGGCCCGGGTGTCGTTGCAGCAAGCGGCCCATTACGACGCCCTGACCAACCTGATCAACCGCCGCGGCTTCAACCAGGTGTTTGCCGAGCGGCTGGCCGAACAAGCTACCAACGAGGGCATGCTGGCGGTCATGTTCCTCGACATCGACCACTTCAAGCGTATCAACGACAGCCTGGGCCACGACGCTGGCGACGAGCTGCTCAAAGTCATTGCCGGCTACATCAAGGCGGCTACCAGGAGCCAGGATGTCGTGGCGCGCTTTGGCGGTGACGAGTTCTGCATCCTCACAGCGCTGCACAACCGCGATGAGGCCCGCCACCTGGCCCAACGCATCATGCAAAAAATGAAGGAGCCGATCGACCTGGCTGGACGACGCATGGTCATGACCACCAGCATCGGTATCAGCGTGTTCCCCGACGACGGCCGTACCTGCGAGGAGCTGCTCAAGAATGCCGACCTGGCGCTGTATCAATCCAAGGGCTGCGGACGCAATAACCTGAACTTCTTCAACAACACCCTCAAGGCCCGGGCCACCCTCGAACTGCAACTGGAAGAAGAGCTGCGCATTGCGCTGCTCGAAGAGCGCGGGCTGCGTATCCACTACCAACCCATTTTCGACCTGCACACAGGACAAGTAGCCAAGCTCGAAGCTTTGGTTCGCTGGCAGCATCCGCAACATGGCTTGCTCAGCCCGGACCGTTTCATCGGCATCGCCGAGGCCAATGGCCTGATCACCGAGCTCGATCTCTGGGTAATGCGCCATGCCTGCGAAGATGTCGCCCACCTGAGCCGCCATGGCTACAGCGGGCTGAAAGTCACGGTCAACTGTTCGGCCCTGACCCTGGGATGCGAAGAGCTGCCCAGTAAGGTCGAAGATGCCCTGCGCCTGGCCGGTATTGCGCCCAGCCAGCTGGAGCTGGAAGTCACCGAGAACGCCCTGATGAGCAACATTCACAGCACCGTCGCGATGCTCAAGGACATCCGAGCCCTGGGGGTGTCGCTTTCGATCGATGATTTCGGCACAGGCTACTCGTCACTGGCTTACCTCAAGCGCCTGCCCCTGGACACCCTGAAGATAGACCGCTCGTTCATTCAGGATTTGCCAAACAGCCGACAGGACATGGAGATCGTCCAGGCAATCATCATCATGGCCCACACCCTGCACCTGCAGGTGGTCACTGAAGGCGTGGAAACCCTGGAGCAGTACCAGTTCCTCGCCCAGCAAGGCTGCGACTTTGTCCAGGGCTACCTGCTCAGCCGGCCGGTGCCGCTGGGCGAGCTGCGGGCCATCTTCGGCAAGCTTGAGCAGCGCGAGCCCATGCTGGCCAGCTTCAATCCTTACGTCGGTACAGATCAATCAATGTCGCCGGATCTTTTTGCAGATAACCCTGACTACCGTGCAGGCGCATCATCTGCGCGGCCAAGCCACTGAGGGGGGTTGCCGAACCCTGCTCACGGGAGAACTTCACCGCTGTATCCAGATCCTTGAGCAACGTGCGCACGTGCCATTTGACCGGCTCGAAGCAGCTCTGGGCCATCTGCGGCGCGAGGATCTGCAAGGGCTTGGAGTCGGCAAAGCCTCCGGCCAGCGCCTCGGCGATCAGACTGGCGTCGACACCAGACTGCTCGGCCAATGCCACCACTTCGGCAATGACCAGGGCGTTGCAGGCAACGATCATCTGGTTGCAGGCCTTGGTCACCTGCCCTGCCCCTACTGGCCCCATGTGCGTGACCCGCTGGCCCAGTGTCAGCAATACCGGGCGCACCTTTTCAAGGTCTGGCGCATTGCCCCCGACCATGATCGCCAAGGTGCCTGCCTCGGCTCCCGGCGTGCCACCGGAAACCGGTGCATCCAGCCAACTCATGCCACAGAGCGCAGCCAGTTCTGCCGCCATTTCCCGGGTCGCCGTGGGCTCCAGGCTGGAAAAATCCACCAGCAGTTGCCCGGCCTTGCCACCCTTGGCCACGCCTTCGGCGCCGAACACCACATCGCGCACTACCGCCGTATCGGCCAGGCACAGCAACACCACATCAGCGTCCCGGCACAACTCGGCCGGTGTCGCGACCTGGCGGGCACCCGCCTTGACCAGCTCGGCACACTTGTCTGGCGAGCGATTCCATACCGTCAGCGGATACCCCGCTGCCAACAAACGCCGACACATCGGCAATCCCATCAGGCCGATTCCGGCAAACCCCAGTGAAGGACGTGCAGTGCTCATGTACAGCTCCAGGCAGATTAAAGAAGTTGAGTGATTGGACGATTCAGTTGCAGGCGTGCCAGGGAAACTCCTACCCGGCGCTAGGGTAGTTCCCTATCGCCCACGCCAAATGCGCACTGATACAGTCGCGAAACTTTTCCAGTGATGGCCCTATGATATCCACTAGAACAGCCATCCACCTGCAGGCAAATGGCGCAAAATGACCTCCAAGAATACTTCTGCCAACGCGGTTTCCGAGCTGACGTCATCCCTTCCCGCGCTCAACCATTCAGGGGCGAGAGAGTTACATACCTCGCGGGTGCTCAATCCGCAGCAGTACCTCTACTTCACCGAGACAGACATCCAGCGCATCCTCGAAAACCTCGACGGCCTGCGCGACCTGGTGTTTCCACCCAGCGTCCATCTCGAAGATGAAAGCCAACTACGCCTGGACCAGCAGTTCCCTTCGGTGTGCCTGATTGGCCTGGGTCGCTGCGGTTCGAACATCGCCCTGGATGTCGCAGAACTTGTATACAACGCCAGGACCTTCTACCTCAACGAATTCAATAATCAAGACCCTGCCGGTAGCGAAGCGAGCTACAGCCCGGCCCGCTGGATCCGCAACAATCTGCGCCTGGTACAGAACAAGCCCAGCAAACCGGTGTTCCTGGTCGAGCCGCTGGTAATGCTGGGCGACCTGGACAAAGACATCGCCGGGCGCATCCGCTTCTCGGGCAAGGGTGAAAAGAGCGGCTTCATCCGCGACTACAGCAAAATGAAGATCATGGACCTTTCGGAAGTCCATGCCGGTGGTGCAGGTAATGCGCCGATCCTGGGCCAGTACCTGGCCAAGATCATTCTCAACAAGGAGACCCACCGTTTTTCCAGCGCCGACTGGAAGCTGATCCACTCCTACCTGATCGACTCCTGCGGGATCAAGGCCAACCAGTCCCGGTTGTACTTCTACATTTTCAGCGCCGGTGGTGGTACCGGGTCGGGCATGGCGTCGGAGTTCGGCCTGGCCCAGCAGTACTCGTACATGAACAAGACCTTCGATACCAAGCCTGCGGATGAGAACGACGGCAAGAGCGGGCACTCGTTCGTGTTCGAACCAATCTTCACCAGCGGCATCTGTGTGCTGCCGAACATTTCCGATCACCGCAGTGAAATGTCCGAAGCACTTCACATCAATGCCGGGCGACTGCTGTGTAAATACCTATCGGAGGAATGGGACTTTTCTTACAACTTCGATAACGAAGACAGCAGCGAAGCCAGTGTCATGGGCCGTATCCGCCCCTGGAACGCGATGATGCTGATCTCCAACGACATCATGCGCTATGCCGAAGAGAACGATGACGGCAATATCCAGAACATTGATGTCAATGCCATGGAAAAGCACGCCAACCAGTACATCTCCCAGCAGATCTTCAACATCCTCACCGCCCAGGCGGTGACCACCGACTACGACCAGAACTACTTCCGCCGGGCAGGCATCGACATTGGCGAAACCATTCGCCTGGACGCCAATGACCTGTTCATGAGCCTGGCAGGCCCAGTGGCCATTGCCTACGCCGAGTCCGTGGTACCGGAGCGGGCCTCGCCAGGCACGGACAAATTCAAGGTGTTCGAAAAAGACCAGCAGCCCTTGAATATCGATGACCTGTTCTTTCGCTCCATCGACCTGCCGCATTTCAACAAGCTGACCCAGGCCATCGAGGGCATCAGCCTGCTGCCGATCGAGTCAAAGCGCTATCGTGCGGCTCTGGAGCAATACAAGGCCTCGGGTTACGACGCCGCGGCGCTGCATGACCTGCACTTTTTCAAGAATTGCTCGTCGGTGGTCTCGATCGTCTCGCTGCCCAAGGACTACAAGCTGTCGTACATGGACCTGAATCGGCTCAAGACCCACCTCAACAGCCTGTTTCCCAACACCACCCTCAAGCGCTATGCCCTGGTCATCGGTGCATCGGCAAACCTGTCGCTGACCACCCTGATCGCCAAGAGCCCGTGCCTGTCGGATGACTTCCTGACCTTGATCGTGGCGTTCATCAAACGTTGCTTTGCGCGCAATCCCTATCGTTTCGACGACACCCTGGACAATGCCATCCTCGAATTCATCACCAGCGAAACCTTCGATGAGGCGCGTATCGACGACTTGCTCAATGAATACGAGAACCCGGCGAAGATCCTCGATACCAACTGGTACGCGATCAAACCGATGTACGAGAAAAAGTACCGCGAACTGATCAATGACAAGAGTAAGTTCGTCTCGATCAACGACATTCGCCTGTCACGGGAATGCGTGAAGAAAGCGGTGAAATACCTGCGCGAAATCTTCCGCCATCGCATCGGCAAGACGCGGGTGATTTCGTTGAACAGTCATACCGGGAAAGTGGATTACTGAAACTGAACGCATCGCGGGGCAAGCCCGCTCCTACCTGTAGGAGCGGGCTTGCCCCGCGAAACTGTTACCTCCAGCGAAGACTGTTACCAACGGTCACCCCGCCTGAACAGTCTCGCGCACTAAAACCGCCTGCCTGTGCGTTTTCACGCACCAATTCAGGGCACGCCTACTCGGGTTTCTTCACCTGAATCACGATGAACGGTGAAACCACCACTGCCCATATCTCTGGATCGCGGCTCTGAAGGTCTAGCGCCTGCTCCGCAGTAACGGGCCCTACCGTGCCAGCATTACGCCATGCAGCCACGGTTTCGCTGCGGTTCTCGGCCATTGCCTGTGCAACTTCGATCAGGTCCAGGGTCGGGTCGACCCAAATCAGGTCACCCTTGGCCCAAAAACGCTCCAGGGCTTTCCACTCGATTACTGCCGTCTCGCCGAGCAGCTTGGCATAGAGGGTGCTAGGTTGATCAGTCATGGGTTCCTGCCAGAAATAATTCGACCACTGTGTGAGGTCGGTATTTTTGCAGAAAAACCCGGTTTCAAATAAGTAATTGAGCGTAATCAACTGGAAAGCGGCGATTTACCGCGTGAATCTGACTGCACCAAGCCGCTTTCCTGTACGTTTCTGTCAATTAAGCGACATGCTCAGGATTTGCCTCGGCGGGCCTGCTTTTCAAGCGACAAAGCGGCGCTCTACACTGTACCGGTACAGTTGCCAGGGCAAAATCGGAGCAACCGGGACCGTGACAAGGCGTGGCCTTGCAGGAACCCGATCCGGTCCTCACGCTCTGGCCGCAGGACTATAAAAATTACAACAGAATGAGTGGAGCATTATGAGTAAGGCTACTAAGCAGATTTCCAAGCTGTTTGCCGCAATGGTTCTGGCCGGGGTTGCCAGCCATTCGTTTGCAGCCGATACCATCAAGATCGGCATCGCCGGCCCGAAAACCGGCCCGGTCACTCAGTACGGCGACATGCAGTTCATCGGTGCCAAGCAGGCCATCAAAGACATCAACGCCAAGGGCGGCGTCGACGGCAAGATGCTCGAAGCCAAGGAATATGATGACGCCTGCGACCCTAAACAGGCCGTGGCAGTCGCCAACAAAGTGGTCAACGATGGCGTCAAGTTCGTAATTGGCCACCTGTGCTCCAGCTCCACCCAGCCTGCGTCCGACATCTATGAAGATGAAGGCGTGATCATGATCACCCCAGCTGCCACCAGCCCTGAAATCACCGCCCGTGGCTACAAGCTGATCTTCCGCACCATCGGCCTGGACAGCGCTCAGGGCCCGGCGGCCGGCAACTACATTGCCGACCACGTCAAACCGAAAGTGGTTGCAGTCCTGCACGACAAACAGCAGTACGGCGAAGGTATCGCCACCGCGGTCAAGCAGACCCTGGAAGGCAAAGGCACCAAGGTTGCCGTGTTCGAAGGCCTGAACGCCGGTGACAAGGACTTCTCGTCCATCATCCAGAAGCTCAAGCAAAACAACGTCGACTTCGTCTACTACGGCGGCTACCACCCAGAGCTGGGCCTGATCCTGCGCCAGGCCAAGGAAAAAGGCCTGAACGCCAAGTTCATGGGCCCTGAAGGCGTCGGCAACGACTCCATCTCGCAAATCGCCCAGAACGCTTCCGAAGGCCTGCTGGTAACCCTGCCTAAATCCTTCGACGCCGACCCTGCGAACAAGGCCATCGTCGAGGCCATCAAGGCCGATGGCAAGGATCCAAGCGGCCCGTTCGTATTCCCGGCCTACTCGGCTGTCCAGCTGATCGCCGATGGCATCAAGGCCGCCGGCAGCAGCGACGACGCAGAAAAAGTCGCCGCGCAAATCCACAAAGGCACCTTCAAGACCCCAACTGGCGACCTGTCGTTCGACGACAAGGGCGACCTGAAAGACTTCAAATTCGTGGTCTACGAATGGCATTTCGGCAAACCTAAAACCGAAGTTTCTCCTCAGTAATCCCGTCTGACTACATGACTACTAAGCCCACTGTGCGAGCAGTGGGCTTTGTTTTACGAGGTTCATGGGCCTGATTCCCGCGATCCGGGAGCAGGTTCACCTGAAAATCTTAAAACCGTCACCAGCGGTTCGCTGACAGTGCCTGCGTCGAAGTGGCTCAAGACCACGAGACCGGCCGGGGTTACCCCACCAGTGAAATGCGTATCAGGTTTTTAGGAGCGCTGTAATGCCTGAGATCTATCACTTCTTCCAACAGCTGGTTAATGGTCTGACCATTGGCAGCACCTATGCCTTGATAGCCATTGGCTACACAATGGTTTACGGCATCATTGGAATGATCAACTTCGCCCATGGCGAGGTGTACATGATCGGTTCCTACGTGGCGTTCATTGCCCTTGCCGGGCTTGCCATGATGGGGATCCACTCACTGCCGATACTGATGACCGTCGCGTTCGTCGCCACGATCTTCGTAACCAGTGCCTATGGCTACAGTATCGAACGGGTCGCCTACCGGCCGCTGCGCAACAGCAACCGGTTGATCCCGCTGATTTCTGCCATCGGTATGTCGATATTCCTGCAGAACACCGTATTGCTGTCCCAGGACTCCAAGGACAAGTCCATTCCCAACCTGATCCCGGGGAGCATCTCCTTCGGACCGGGCGGCGCAGAGGAAGTGCTGATCTCCTACATGCAGATCCTGGTCTTCGTTGTCACCCTGGTGGCCATGACCGGTCTGACCCTGTTCATCTCGCGTTCGCGTCTGGGCCGGGCCTGCCGGGCCTGCGCAGAAGACATCAAGATGGCCAACCTGCTTGGCATCAACACCAACAACATCATCGCCCTGACCTTCGTCATCGGTGCTGCCCTGGCAGCCGTGGCGGCCGTTCTGCTGAGCATGCAGTACGGGGTGATCAACCCCAACGCCGGTTTCCTGGTAGGCCTGAAGGCCTTTACCGCGGCCGTTCTGGGTGGCATCGGCAGTATTCCGGGCGCCATGCTCGGCGGGCTGGTGCTGGGGGTGGCTGAAGCCTTTGGCGCCGACATCTTCGGCGACCAGTACAAGGACGTGGTGGCCTTCGGTCTTTTGGTTCTGGTGCTGTTGTTCCGTCCGACCGGCATTCTCGGCCGTCCGGAGGTTGAAAAAGTATGAACAGAAATCTCAAACAGGCGTTCTTCGCCGCCTTGCTGGTCTGGGCCGTGGCCTTCCCGGTGCTTGGCCTGAAGCTGAGCATCGATGGCATCAACCTGATCGTCCATAGCCAGGGCACGTTCACCATCACGATCATTGCCGTGTGCTCGGTGCTGATGTTCCTGCGGGTGCTGTTCGACAAGCAGTGGAGCGCCGTCATGCGCACCCGCTCGGACCGCAAGCTGATCTCGCCGGCCGTGAGCAACTTCCTGACCCTGCCCAAGACCCAACGCTGGATCATCCTGGGCCTGATCGTGGTTGCACTGGTGTGGCCGTTCTTCGGCTCGCGCGGTGCGGTCGACATCGCCACCCTGATCCTGATCTACGTGTTGCTGGGCCTGGGCCTGAACATCGTGGTAGGCCTGGCGGGCCTGCTCGACCTGGGTTATGTGGGCTTCTACGCGGTCGGCGCCTACAGCTACGCCCTGCTGTCGCACTACTTTGGCTGGGGTTTCTGGATCTGCCTGCCGATCGCCGGCATGATGGCGGCCACGTTCGGCTTCCTGCTCGGCTTCCCGGTACTGCGTCTGCGCGGTGACTACCTGGCCATCGTGACCCTGGGCTTCGGTGAAATCATCCGCTTGTTCCTGCGTAACCTCACCGGCCTGACCGGCGGCCCGAACGGCATCAGCAACATCGAGAAGCCGAGTTTCTTCGGCCTGACCTTCGAGCGTCGCGCGGCCGAGGGGATGCAGACCTTCCACGAGTTCTTCGGCCTGCCGTACAACTCGATCAACAAGGTCATCTTCCTCTACCTGGTAGCGCTGTTGCTGGCCTTGCTCGCCCTGTTCGTGATCAACCGCCTGCTGCGCATGCCCATCGGCCGTGCCTGGGAAGCGCTTCGCGAAGACGAGATCGCCTGTCGAGCATTGGGCCTGAACCCTACCGTGATCAAGCTCTCGGCGTTCACCCTGGGTGCCTGCTTCGCCGGTTTCGCCGGCAGCTTCTTCGCCGCACGCCAGGGCCTGGTGACACCGGAGTCGTTCACCTTCATCGAGTCGGCGATCATCCTCGCCATCGTCGTGCTTGGCGGTATGGGCTCTCAGCTGGGCGTGATTCTCGCGGCCATCGTGATGATCCTGCTGCCCGAACTCATGCGTGAATTCAGCGAATACCGCATGTTGATGTTCGGTGCATTGATGGTGTTGATGATGATCTGGCGTCCGCAAGGCCTGCTGCCTATGCAACGTCCCCATATGGAGCTGCGTCGATGAGCCGCGAAATTCTGCAAGTCAGCGGCCTGAGCATGCGCTTCGGCGGCTTGTTGGCGGTCAACGGCGTGGCCCTGACCGTCAAGGAAAAACAGGTAGTGGCATTGATCGGCCCTAACGGGGCCGGCAAGACCACGGTGTTCAACTGCCTGACCGGTTTCTACAAGCCGAGCGCCGGCAGCATCCTGCTCGATGGCCAGCCGATCCAGGGCCTGGCCGGGCACGAAATTGCCCGCAAGGGCGTGGTGCGGACCTTCCAGAACGTGCGCCTGTTCAAAGAGATGACCGCGCTGGAAAACCTGCTGATCGCCCAGCACCGTCACCTGAACACCAATTTCTTCGCCGGGCTGTTCAAGACCCCAGGCTTTCGCCGCAGTGAGCGCGAAGCCATGGACTATGCGCAGTTCTGGCTGGACAAGGTCAACCTCACCGAGTTTGCCAACCGTACCGCCGGGACCCTGGCCTACGGTCAGCAACGGCGCCTGGAAATCGCCCGCTGCATGATGACTCGTCCGCGGATCCTCATGCTCGACGAACCGGCGGCCGGCCTGAACCCCAAGGAGACCGAAGACCTCAAGGCCCTGATCAGCCTGCTGCGAGAAGAGCACAACGTCACCGTGCTGTTGATCGAGCACGACATGAAACTGGTCATGAGCATCTCCGACCATATCGTGGTCATCAACCAGGGCACGCCCCTGGCCGACGGCACGCCGGAACAGATCCGCGATAACCCTGAAGTGATCAAAGCCTACCTGGGGGAAGCGTAAATGCTGCAGTTCGAAAACGTTTCCACCTTCTATGGCAAGATCCAGGCGCTGCACGGCGTCAACGTCGAGATCCGCCAGGGTGAGATCGTCACCCTGATCGGCGCCAACGGTGCAGGTAAATCCACCCTGCTGATGACCCTCTGTGGTTCTCCCCAGGCACAAAGCGGCAGCATCAAGTACCTGGGTGAAGAACTGGTCGGCCAGCCGTCCTCGCACATCATGCGCAAGAGCATTGCCGTGGTGCCGGAGGGCCGCCGGGTGTTCGCCCGCCTGACGGTGGAAGAGAACCTGGCCATGGGTGGCTTCTTTACCAACAAGGGCGATTACCAGGAGCAGATGGACAAGGTCCTGCACCTGTTCCCGCGCCTGAAGGAACGCTTCAGCCAGCGTGGCGGCACCATGTCCGGTGGCGAGCAGCAAATGCTCGCTATCGGCCGGGCCTTGATGAGCAAACCCAAGCTGCTGTTGCTTGACGAGCCATCGCTGGGTCTGGCGCCGATCATCATCCAGCAGATCTTCGACATCATCGAGCAACTGCGCCGTGACGGCGTAACGGTGTTCCTGGTCGAGCAGAACGCCAACCAGGCCCTCAAAGTCGCCGACCGTGCCTATGTGCTGGAAAACGGCCGGGTGGTAATGCAAGGCACCGGTGAAGCCCTGCTGACCGACCCCAAGGTACGCGACGCTTACCTGGGGGGTTGACCCACTATAGGAGCGGGCTTGCCCTGCGATCGTGATCCAACGGTCACATCGCATCGCGGGGCAATCCCGCTCCTACGTTTTTGAACCAGCGCATCAGGTAGTCGGCAAGCACCTGGACCCTCCTGGGCATCGCGCCTTGATAGGGATGCACGAGGAACAGCGGCACACTGCGCGTCTGGTAGTCACGCAACAACCAGAGCAGTCGTCCGTCTGCCACCTCGCCATGGACCATGTAGGAAGGCAACCTGGCAACTCCCGCCCCTAGCAACGCGGCTTTCTTCAGCAGGCTGTAATGGTTGCTGGCGAAACTGCCGCCAACCTGCACCCGCACCAATTCGTGGTGCTGGTGATACAACCACTCCTCGCGACCACTGTAGTGACTGTTGAGCAAGCAGCGATGGCCGCCCAGTTGCGCCGGCGTGTGCGGCTGCCCGTACCGCTCGACATAAGCCGGGCTGGCACAGGTCAGTTCCTGCATCGCCAGCACCGGGCGAGCGACCAGCCGCGCATCGCCCTGGACCTCGGTGCGTATCGCCAGGTCGAAGCCATCACCCAGCAGATCCCGGTAGCCATTGTTCAATTCGAGCTCCACCTGAAGACCTGGGTAGGTCGAGGCGAATTCCAGCAACAGCCCTTCGAAAAACGTCTCCCCCAACGACACCGGCACGGTGATGCGCACCGGGCCTGCCAGTTCGTCCCTGAGCATGGACAGGGTCTGGCGGGCACCCTCCATTTGACGGACCAGCGCCTGGGCCTGGGGCAGCAACATCGCCCCCGCTGCAGTCAGGCTCAGCCGGCGCGTCGTGCGATGCAGGAGTTTGACCGAGTGACTGGCCTCCAACGCACTGATGCGCTTGGACAGCTGCCCTTTGCTCCAACCCAGCTGCTGCGCGGCCAGGGTGAAACTGCCGGCATCCATCAACACGGCAAAGGCTGCCAGATCGTCCAGGTCACTCACAGATTGTTTCCATATGAAAACCAAAGGTTGCCCATTAGCACGCTTATCCGCAGAAAAATCCACCCTAGACTTGAGCCTTGCCCTCACAACCAGCAAGGAACGTATCCATGAAAATCCTGTTGATCGGCGCCAGCGGCACCATTGGTTCGGCGGTAGCCAAAGAACTGGAACAACGTCACCAAGTGATTCCTATCGGCCGCAGCAGCGGTGACTATCAGGTCGATATCAGCGACAGCGCCTCGATTCGCCGCCTGTTCGAACAGACAGGCCGCTTCGATGCCCTGGTCTGTGCCGCCGGCAACGTGACCTTCGCCGCGCTGGCCGAAATGACCGAAGCACAGTTCGCCCTGGGCCTTGGCGACAAGCTCATGGGCCAGGTCAACCTGTTGCTGATTGGCCGGGAGTTCATCAACGATGGCGGCTCGTTCACCTTCACCAGCGGCGTCACCAGCCATGACCCGATCCGCACAGGCGCCTCGGCGAGCCTGGTCAACGGCGCTATCGATGCCTTCGTCAAGGCCGCGGCCATCGAATTGCCGCGCGGATTGCGGGTCAATTCCATCAGCCCCAATGTGCTGGTCGAAGCGATGCCGGCCTACGCCCCTTATTTTCGTGGGTTCAAACCCGTGCCGGCAGCCGAGGTGGCGCTGGCCTACGCCAAGAGCGTCGAAGGCCTGCAGTCTGGCCAGACCTATCATGTTGGCTGAGGCCTTGTGATCGGCGTCGAGCCTGCGTAACGTGGCGGCACCTTTTGGTAGAGACTCTGGAGTTTGCTCGATGCGTGCCGCCCCTTCGCTGTTGCTTGTCGCCTTGTTGCCACTGTTTGCCGGCTGCCAGATGCTGGCCGACAAACCGCAGGTCGCCTCTAGCGTCGGCATGACCCGGATGCAAGGCGAATTGAGCGCACAAGGTGGCCAGTTGCTGTTCAAGCCGTGCACGGAAGATCGCCATTTTGCCGTGTTCGATGCCGGCAACACCGGCATCCTGCAGGAAGCGGCGGACCTAGCCGACGAGCCGGGCACGCTGTTCGCCGATATCAACGGCACGCTGTCTACCAGCCAGAAAGCCGGCAACGATGGCCAGTTGAACGTACAGCGCCTGTATCGGGTCGAGCACTCCAGCAGTGCCTGCAGCGATCCCAACTTCAAGCGCCTGACCCTGCGTGCCAGCGGCCACGAACCGGACTGGAACCTCAAGGCCAGTGGCAAGGGCATGGTCCTGGACCGTCCTGGCCAACCGTCCCTGGCCGTACCGTATCTGGAAGAGCAACTGCCCGATGGCCGCTTCAGCCTCAGCACCGAAGCCAATGGCCAGCGCGTGGAGCTCTGGGTCGCCCCGCAACGCTGTGTCGATATCGCCACCGGTGGTGTCCAGCACCTGATGGCCGAGTTGCGCGTCGACGGCCAGACGATGCGTGGATGCGCCTATTACGGCGGCGCGCGCAGCGACTGATCATCGGTGCACGCGTTTATCCTGCCTGCAACGGCTGGGAACAGCTTATACTTGGCGGTTTGTGTAAAGCCGCCGGCCGTTCATGGCCGGGATACTGGACCCTGCCATGTTACGAATCACCGAACTGAAGCTGCCGCTGGATCATCCTGATGAAGCACTGCGCGAGGCCATCGTGCAACGCCTGGGGATCAGCGACGAGCAGCTGCTGGACTTCACCCTGTTCAAGCGCAGCTACGACGCCCGCAAGAAGAACAGCGAACTGCTGTTCATCTACACCATCGACCTGAACGTCAGCAACGAAGCCGAACTGCTGCAAAAGTTCGCCGACGACCACAACGTCAATGTCGCGCCGGATGTCAGCTACAAGGTGGTCGGGCAAGCGCCTGCCGACCTGCCGGAGCGCCCGATCGTGGTCGGCTTCGGACCCTGCGGGATCTTCGCCGGCCTGCTGCTGGCGCAGATGGGCTTCAAGCCAATCATCCTCGAACGGGGCAAGGAAGTACGCCAGCGCACCAAGGACACCTGGGGCCTGTGGCGCAAGAGCGTGCTCAACCCCGAGTCGAACGTACAGTTCGGCGAAGGCGGCGCCGGCACCTTCTCCGACGGCAAGCTCTACAGCCAGATCAAAGACCCGCAGCACCACGGTCGCAAGGTCCTCCACGAGTTCGTCAAGGCCGGCGCACCGGACGAGATTCTCTACGTCAGCAAGCCGCACATCGGCACCTTCCGCCTGACCGGCATGGTCGAGAACATGCGCCATGAAATTCACGCGCTGGGCGGCGAAGTGCGCTTTGAACAGAAAGTCACCGACCTGCTGATGGACGATGGCCAGCTCAATGGCGTAGTGCTGGAAAGCGGCGAACAGCTGCATTCGCGCCATGTGGTCCTGGCCCTGGGCCATAGCGCCCGGGATACTTTCCGCATGCTCCACGCCCGCGGCGTTTTCATGGAAGCCAAGCCGTTTTCCATCGGCTTCCGTATCGAGCACCCGCAATCGCTGATCGACCAGGCGCGCCTGGGCAAGTATGCCGGGCATCCGAAACTGGGCGCGGCAGACTACAAACTGGTTCACCACGCCAAGAACGGACGCTCCGTCTACAGCTTCTGCATGTGCCCGGGCGGCACCGTCGTGGCAGCCACCAGCGAGCCAGGCCGGGTGGTCACCAACGGCATGAGCCAGTACTCACGCAACGAGCGCAATGCCAACTCGGGTATCGTCGTCGGCATCACCCCCGAGCAGGACTTCCCAGGCGGCCCGCTAGCCGGTATCGAGCTGCAGGAAAAGCTCGAAGCCCATGCCTATGTGCTCGGTGGCAGCAATTACCACGCACCGGCCCAACTGGTCGGCGACTTTGTCGCCGGCAAGCCGTCAACGGCCCTGGGTAGTGTCGAGCCGTCGTACAAGCCTGGCATCAACCTGGGCGACCTGGCCCCGAGCCTGCCGGACTTTGCCATCGAGGCCATACGTGAAGCCTTGCCTGCCTTCGATCGGCAGATCAAGGGTTACAACCTGCACGACGCCGTACTGACAGGGATCGAAACCCGCACCTCGTCACCGCTGCGTATCACCCGTGATGCGAGCATGCAGAGCCTGAACCTCAAGGGTCTGTTCCCGGCCGGCGAAGGTGCGGGTTACGCGGGCGGGATCCTGTCGGCAGGTGTGGACGGGATTCGTATCGCCGAGGCCGTGGCGCGCAGCATGTTGGGCCTGGAGAAGTAACGCTCAGTCGCGGGGCAAGCCGCTCCCACAGTGTGGGAGCGGCTTGCCCCGCGATGGTTTTCAGATCCCCTCACGCAAGATGGTCGCAGGCAAAGGCTTGCCCCCCTCGACACACGCCGTCACCGCCTCGATCACCCCCTCCAACTGATACCCCTGCGACTTCAGCCAGCCCTGGTCGTAGTAGCTGGTCGCATAACGGTCGCCGCCATCACAGAGTATCGCCACGATCGAGCCGGCCTCGCCTGCCGCGTGCATTTGCTGCGCCGCGATCAATGCACCGATCAGGTTGGTGCCGCTTGAGCCACCGACCCGCCGCCCGAGGCGCCCGGCCAGGTAGTGCATGGCAGCCAGCGACAAGGCATCGGGCACCTTGACCATCGCGTCGATGACATCGGGCAGGAACGATGCCTCGACCCGTGGCCGGCCAATGCCTTCGATCCGTGAGCCACAATCGAGTTGCAAGGAACGATCACCGCTCTTGTAGCTGTCGAAAAACACCGAACGCTCGGCATCGGCACACAATACCCGCGTGGGGTACTGGCGATAACGCACATAGCGCCCCAGGGTTGCCGTGGTGCCACCCGTGCCGGGGCTTGAAATCAACCAGCTCGGCTCGGGATGGCGCTCGAAACGCATCTGGCTGAAGATCGACTCGGCAATATTGTTGTTGGCCCGCCAGTCGGTGGCCCGCTCGGCGTAGGTGAACTGATCCATGAAATGCCCGCCACTTTCCCGCGCCAGGCGCTCGGACTCGGCATAGATTTGCGTCGGATCCTTGACCAGGTGACTCTGGCCGCCATAGAAGGCGATCTGGGCGATCTTTTCCTGCGAGGTGCTGGCTGGCACCACTGCAATGAAGGGCAATCCGAGCAATCGCGCAAAGTAGGCTTCGGAAATCGCCGTCGAACCACTGGAAGCTTCGATCACGGGCGCACCGGGGCGCAACCAGCCGTTGCACAAGGCGTAGAGAAACAACGAGCGCGCCAGGCGATGCTTGAGGCTACCGGTGGGGTGACTGGACTCGTCCTTGAAATACAGCTCGACGCCCGGAAACCCCGGCATTGGCAGCGGGATCAGGTGGGTATCGGCACTGCGCTGGAAATCAGCCTCGATGATACGGATGGCTTCGCGTGCCCACAGGCGGTGATCAGTCATGGTCCAGTCCCGTAAAAAGATCGAAATGCAGGGGTTCATGGTAGGAATCCCCAGCGAAAGCTAACAGATACAGCCACAGTAAATATTCCGATACAACTGCTAGGCTGCATGAGGCAAGATGGCCATCATTTATAACAAAAACGAATATAGTTTTTGTTTTAAAGAATATCTTCTCACGGTAGGGTGTCGCCCTATTGGAACCCTCAGGATGGAGATCACCCTTGCTGCGTAGCACTTTCACACGTTTCTTTCAGTTGGAAGCAGCCAGCGGTCTATTACTGATTGCTGCAGCTGCCCTGGCCCTGATCATCAACAACTCGCCGTTATCGTACCTGTACAACGGCCTGCTGGATGTCCCCGTGGTCGCCCAGATCGGCGCACTGAAAATCGCCAAGCCGCTGCTGCTGTGGATCAATGACGGCTTGATGGCCCTGTTTTTCCTGCTGATCGGCCTTGAAGTCAAACGCGAGGTGGTCGAAGGCCACCTGTCCAAGCCGTCGCAGATCATCCTGCCCGGTGCTGCAGCCATTGGCGGCATGGTAGTTCCTGCGCTGATCTACTGGTTCCTGAACAAGGATGACCCAAGCGCGAGCGCGGGCTGGGCCATTCCCATGGCCACCGACATCGCCTTCGCCCTGGGCGTACTTGCCCTGCTGGGCAAGCGTGTGCCGGTGTCGCTGAAACTGTTCCTGATGACCCTGGCGATCATCGATGACCTGGGTGCGATCATTGTCATCGCCCTGTTCTACTCGGGCGAATTGTCGAGCTTGTCGCTGATGCTGGCAGCAGCCTGCTTGGTGGCCCTGATCGCCATGAATCGGCTGGGCGTGGTCAAGCTGGGGCCTTATATGGTGATCGGCCTGATCCTCTGGGTCTGCGTGCTCAAGAGTGGTGTGCACGCCACCCTCGCCGGCGTCACCCTGGCCCTGTGCATTCCATTGCGCACCCGCAATGCCGAGCCCTCCCCACTGCTGACGCTGGAGCATGCACTGCACCCGTGGGTCGCCTACGGCATCCTGCCATTGTTTGCCTTCTCCAACGCAGGTGTATCGCTGGCCGGGGTCACGCTTGAGAGCTTCACCCACCACGTGCCCATGGGCATCGCCGTGGGCTTGCTGCTGGGCAAGACCCTCGGGGTATTCGGCCTGACCTGGATGTCGGTCAAGCTGGGTATTGCCGCCCTACCCGCCAACGCCAACTGGGGCCAGGTGCTGGGTGTGGCGATCTTGTGTGGTATCGGCTTCACCATGAGCCTGTTCGTGGGCTCCCTGGCGTTCGTGCCCGGCAGCAGCGAGTATGCCGGCATGGACCGCATGGGTATCCTGACCGGCTCCATTCTCGCCGCGCTGATCGGCTACACCATGACCGCGCTGGCCAGTCGCAAAGCCGTCACCGCCTGACCGATAAGCAGGCAATAAAAAACCCCGACCGGCACTGCCGAGTCGGGGTTTTTCATGGCTGATCGGGTATCAGTGCGAAACCCGGCTGGTACCATCGACGGTCATGATGCGCACACGCTCACCCACACGGAAAATTTCGTTTTCCTGCACCGCCTGCACATAGGCGCGCATGCTGCCGTCGTCTTCACGTACGGTGATTTCCACGCCTTGGGTGCGGGTCAGGCCTTCTTCAGCGGCAGAGCCGGCCAGGCCACCCGCCACGGCACCGATGACCGCCGCAACGATGCTGCCGCGCCCGCCACCGATGGCGCTACCGGCCACGCCGCCAACAACGGCGCCGGCGCCGCCGCCGATCGGGGTCTTGGTACCTTCGATTTTGACCGGTCGCAGCGACTCGATGGTGCCCATCCGTACCGTTTGAACGCGGCGGGCCTCGTCACGCGAATAGCTATCGCCGGTCAGGCTCGACGCACAACCAGTGAGCAGAATCGACATCGTTGTGAAGCTGGCCAACAGCAGAACAGATTTACGCATAGGATGATCTCCATAATTCAGGTGTTCATTAGACTCCGCCCATTGACGACTGTCACGACCGATGCGGGGTAAAATTGCTTCTATTCAGCTTCCATACAGCCTGTGTCATCGATGCGGTCTGTAGAAACGTCTAGCGCAAGGATAGTCATGGATTACTTCATCGTCGTCGTCACGACTGTGGCAGGGTTGTATTTTCACTGGTGGTTGTATGTGCGCATCCGGCGCTGGATGGACCGCGACCTGGCGCTGTCGATGGCCGGCAAGGACGAGCGCAAGAAAGCCTACATGCTTGAGTGCTTGGACAAAGCGCGCGCGCAAAAGGTCAAGCGCGCACAGTTGGCGACCTGGCTGGAGCGCGAGGCCGCCAGCTATACCGATTAGGGCGCCAGGCGCTCGCGCAACCAGGTGCCCTCTTGCAGGCGGTAATTGAGGCGGTCATGCAGGCGGCTGGCACGCCCCTGCCAGAACTCGATGCGTTCGGGCAGCAAGCGATAGCCGCCCCAGTGTTCAGGGCAATGCGGCTGCGTGTCGCTGAACCGCTGCTCGGTGGCCTTGACCAACCCCTCGAGCTCCGCGCGATCAGCTATCACCCGGCTCTGTGGTGATGCCCAGGCCCCCAGGCGACTGCCCAACGGGCGCACCTGGTAATACTCGTCCGATTCCTGGGCACTGACCTTGACCACCTTGCCTTCGATTCGCACCTGCCGCTCGAGGGCCGGCCAGAAGAAAGTCATGGCCGCATAGGGATTGGCCAGCAGCTGCTGGCCCTTGGCGCTCTCGTAGTTGGTGAAAAAGGTGAAGCCTTTGTCATCCAGGCCTTTGAGCAACAGGATCCGGCAGTGCGGGCGACCGTCAGCATCCACCGTCGCCACCGTCATGGCATTGGCCTCTACCGGCGGCTGCTCGGTTTTCACCGCGTCGTCGAACCAGTGGCGAAACAACGCGAAGGGTTCGTCCGGGGCCTGGGCTTCTGCCAGGCCATCACGGGTGTAGTCGCGGCGCATATCGGCCAGGGTCTGGGTCATTGCTGCGTTCCTTGACGATCAGTTGGTCTTCGCAGGGCTGGTGTTGGCGGCCACTTTTTTCGCTGCCGGCGCAGGCTTTTTGGCTGCGGGCTTGGCGGCAGTGGCTTTCTTCTTGGCTGCAGTGCTCTTGGCCGGAGCAGCTTTCTTGGCGGTGCTGGCAGCTTTGGCCGGTGCCTTGGCGGCAGGCTTCACAGCCGCCTTGACCGGTGCCTTGGCATCTTGCACGGCAACCATCGCGGCCGGGCTCGGGGTTGGCTGCTTGTACTTGGCGAGCAAGGCGATCATGGTGTTTTGCGGGGTCAGTACCATCTCTACTCGGCGGTTCAAGGCGCGACCTTCAACACTGTCGTTGGCCGCACGAGGCATTTCCGAGCCCATGCCCCGCAGGTTCAGACGATCACGTTCCAGGCCGCTGAGGCGGAAGATCGCGGCGATCGACTGCGCACGTTCCTGGCTGAGCTTCTGGTTGAGGGCGGCAGCACCGCTGGTGTCGGCATGACCCAATACCAGAACGGCAGTCTGCTTGTCGGTTTCGATGGCCTTGGCCACCCGGGTAATCGGTCCCAGCGAAACAGGCAGGAGCATGGCTGGACGGTCAGGGTTGTAGGAGGAATCCACCGGCACGGTGACCACCAGCACGTCTTCACGACGCTCTACCTCGAACTTGCTGTCCTTGATGGCTTCACGCAGGCGCGGCTCATAGTTGTCCAGCCAGGCCTGAGTAGCTTTGTGGTCGATCTTCGGAATGGCAGCGGCTTTGGCCTTGTCGCTGTCACCGAATGGCCACCACCAGCGGCTGCTGCTTTCCGACTTGGCATCGGCCTTGGCCACCTTTTCGACTACGACTTCCTTCACTTCCTTGTCGGCGACCTTGTCCGAGCCGAAGGGCCACCAGTTGAGCCCGCCATCTGCCGCGCCATTCTGAGAGTGCTGCGCGCAACCGGTCATGGCCAAGCACAGGGCGAGAGCTAAGGTTTTATGTGAAGACATCAGCGATACACCATGAAAATGAAAGAAATTCTGCTCAAAAGTGCTGAGCATTGGAATCCAGAATAGACAAAGGGTTCAGGTAACACCGGGGTTAACCGATCAAAGGCAACTGCCCAGTACCCGTACCAGCTTCTGTGCCCGCGGGTCCATCAGCACATAAGGGCCCAGGGTATTGGTCACAAAACCGAACGCCACATCGTGTTCAGGGTCGGCAAACCCGACCGATCCACCCGCGCCCGGATGCCCAAAGGCCTTGCTGCCCAGGCCGAAGGTGGCATTGGCCACCGTCGGTTGATCGAGCATGCAGCCCAGGCCGAAACGGGTACGGGTCAGCAGTGTCTTGTCCTCGCCCAGGCTGTGTTCGCGGGTCAGCTCGTCGAGCAGCTCGGATTCCAGCAGGCTGCCATCGAGCAACCCTGCGTAGAACCCGGCCAGGCTGCGGGCATTGCCATGACCATTGGCCGCTGGCTGTTGCATCCGCCGCCACTGCGGCTTGTTGGTGCTGGTGAGCATCCCTGGCGGGTTGGTAAAGGCTCGGGTCGACAACGCCTCGGGCTCGCGCAGGGTAACCTGCAACAGACGCTGGGCTGCTTCGTCACCCATGTTGCCCTTGCCCCGGGCGATATGCGCCACGCGGTGGAACTGGTCGTCGGCCAGGCCAATGTGGAAATCCAGGCCCAACGGGCGTGCGGTGCGAGCCACAATGGATTCACCCGGCTCGCGCCCATCGGCGCGGCGAATCAACTCGCCGATCAGCCAGCCATAGGTGATTGCCGCATAACCATGGGCAGTCCCCGGGGTCCACCAGGGGGTCTCGGCGGCCAGGGTGTCGACCATGGTCTGCCACTCATAGAAGGACTCGGCGCTGAGCAACTGACGAATGGCCGGCAATCCGGCTTGGTGGCAAAGCAGCTGCCGCAAAGTGATGGCCTGCTTGCCGGCCTGGGCGAACTCAGGCCAGTAACGCGCGACCGGTGCATCCAGCGACAGCTTGCCCTCGCCTACCAGTTGCAGGGCGGTGACCGCCGCAAAGGCCTTGGTGCAGGAAAACAGATTGGCAATGGTGTCGCTGTGCCAGGCCTCGGCACCGTCCTTGTCGGCGGTGCCCGACCATAGATCAACGACCGTTTCGCCACCGACCTGGATGCACAGCGCCGCACCCCGCTCCTGGGGATCGTCGAACAAGGCCGCGAAGGCTTCGCGCACCGCTTCGAACTTAAGCTCGTAATGACCCTGAATCTGCACCCAGCCGCTCCCGAATACACCAAAACCCAAAATGGCGTGCATTGTTTCAGCCTGTGGCGGATTTGGGAACAGACAGTGGTCAGGCAGTTGCCCGGCCCGGTAGCGGTTCGGCCCGACGTACTCACATACGTCGGGCCGACAGGCAGGTGTTACGGGGCTTCAGCCGCCTTTTCGGGCGCCAGGGGCTTGCCGATCTGCTCCTGCGCCTGCAGGTTGCTTTTACGCACGCTCTCGACAAAGCCCTGGAACGGCACATCGGTAATGCCCACCAGGCCGAAGTGCCCGTTCTCTCCGTCCAGCAAGCGGCCGCTGGCCGGTTGGTCCAGGTACTGGAACCAGTGCACCCCTACAATCGTTGGCTCGGCCAGCGCAGCCTTGACGAACGCGGCATAGGCAGGCCCGCGCGCCTCTTCCTTGGCCACTTCCATCGGCCCTGGCCAGAACGGGCCGCGATCCCGCGAGCCGAACTGGAACTCGGAGACCAGCACCGGCTTGTCCAGCGCATTGAGCTGGCTGAACTCGTAGCCGTCCTGAGGCTTGGGCGTATAGAAGTTGAAGCTCAATACATCGCAGAATTCGGCACAGGCGGCCACCGCCTCCGGCGTGCTGACGGCGTAGCGGCCGCCCAGCAGCAAGTGATTGGGCGCATGCCACTTCAATGAGTCGGAAATGGTCTTGAAGTAGGTTTCGGCAAATACCTTCTGGAAGTATTTGAAATCGGCCTCGATCTCCGGATACTCCGGGCTCGGCAAGGGCGGCTCGAAGCCCGGGTCTTCCATCAGTTCCCAGGCCGGCAGGTCGATACCCCAGGCCTTGGATAGCCCCTCCTGGTTCCGATATTTGTCGCGCAACTGCTTGAGGAAGGCACGCTTGGCCGGCACATCGGTGGTCAGGCGCAGCGTGCCGTAGGCCAGGGCATACAGCGCCTTGGGGTCATCGCCCGGCGCGGCCCAGGCCAGTTCGTTGTCGGCAAAATAGCCGATCAGCCACGGGTCGTCGCGGTGGTCACGCGCGGCGATGGCGACCGCACGTTCGGTGGCCATGGCAAAACGCGGGTCGAACGGGTCGGGCATACGGCCCCACCAGTCCATGCCCGTGCTGATGCTGGTGTAGTCACCAACGATCGACAGCGGCAAGGTGTAGGCCACGCGATCCGCCTGCCCCAGCCCCGTATCGCTCCAGTTGCCCAGGGTGTTGAACCCCCAGGCCTGCAGGCGATCGAGGGTATGCCCCTGCCAGCGCTGTTTGTCCAGCACCGGCGCCGGGCACTCCTGCGCGGGCGCGGTGTCGGTTGCAGCGATCGGGGTGCAAGCCTTGCCATGGGTGCGTTCCAGGTTGGCGGCATAGAAGTCGAACCAGCGCCCCTGGTTGAAACCGCGCCCGCTGGACGATCCGTTGCCATCGTTGTTGTTGCCTTCGCCATAGAACTGCGCCAGGGGCTCGCCCGCCTGCGGCAGCGCGGTGAACATCGACTCGCGTCCGGCCACGTAGGTCTGCCCGCCGTCGGGTGCGACGGCATTGACGCCCAGCGAATAGAACGGATGGCCTTCAGGGGTCACCAGGTACCAGCGCCCTTCGTGCTTTTCGGTGCGGAAGAAACCCTTGCCCTCGAAACGCACGCCTGTGGTCACGCCACCGTATTTGTCGTGTGGCAACTGACTGCGCTCGGCCAACCAGCCCTTGAGTTGCTGCTGCTCGCGTGCCGCCGCGGACTTGAGTTGGTCGTCGCTGACGATCTTTTCCGGCCAGCGCGCCCGGGTGGATTGGCCGTAACCATCGATCAAGCCTGTATAGACAGCCTTTTGCAGTTGATCGTCGTCCTGGGTACCCACGCGCTCGATCATCAGGCTCTGGGCGACATCGGGCTTGTTCATCGACAAGGTCACCGACACCACTTGCTTGAGATCCAGCTCACCGGCACTACTAGACAGCAACCAACGCTGGCCCTCATGCACCCATGGCATTGGCGGCCCGGCACGCATGCCCTGGCTCAGTGGCGAGGTTGCCTTGAGCGGCACCAGCACCGTCTGCGCCGGGCCTGCCGGCAGATCGATGGTGCTGGTGAGGGTCTTGCCGTCGCTGCTCAGCACCGTGACATCCACCGTCAGCGGCCAGTCCATGCCGCTTTGCAGGCGCAACGTCAGGGCGGTAGCGCTAGACCAGTCCCACACCCCCGATTGCGGGCTCAATTTCAAGCTCGGGCGCTGAACCGGGTTGAACACCACGCGGCGCAATACCTCACCCTCGGCCGTCTGCTCTGCGTTGTACTGCGGCAAACTGGCATCTTCGGTCACCACGTTGACCACAGCGGCCGGGCGCACGAAGCTGAACAGCGTCTGTTGCCCGGCCAGCAAAGGACTACTGAGCAACAGCGCGAAGACAGCAGGCAAGGTACGGCGAATCATAGGGCAGGTGCTCTCCTTGAGGGCCCTTGCGGGCCTTGAACTGAGACATAGACAACGCCCCGGAGCATTACTCTGCGGGGCGTCAGGAAATTTCTCGTCGGAACGGCGGCAACGCATTGAGAATAGCTTTGCCATAGCGCTGGGTGACGACGCGTCGATCCAGCAGGGTGATGGTGCCGCGATCCTCTTCGGTACGCAGCAGGCGACCGCAGGCCTGGATCAGCCGCAACGAGGCGTCCGGCACGGCGATCTCCATGAACGGGTTGCCACCGCGGGCTTCGATCCACTCGGCCAGGGCAGCCTCGACCGGATCATCGGGCACGGCGAATGGAATCTTGGCAATCACCACATGCTCGCAATAGGCGCCAGGCAGGTCGACACCCTCGGCAAAGCTGGCCAGGCCGAACAACACGCTGGAGTCACCGCCATCGACCCGCGCCTTGTGCTTGTTCAAGGTTTCCTGCTTGGACAGGTTGCCCTGGATGAACACCTGCTTGCGCCAGTCCCGGTCCAGCCCGTCGAACACATCCTGCATTTGCTTGCGCGAGGAGAACAGCACCAGCGAACCGCGCGATCCCTCGACCAGCTCCGGCAAGTCACGAATGATCGCGGCGGTATGTGCGGCGGCATCGCGGGGATCGGCGCGCAGGTCCGGCACCCGCAATACACCGGCATCGACGTGGTGGAACGGGCTGGGCACCACACTGGTCACGGCGTCTTTGGGCAGGCCGGCGCGCATGCGGAAGCGGTCGAACTTGCCCAGCGCGGTCAGGGTTGCCGAGGTCACCAACGCGCCATGGGCGACGTTCCAGAGGTTACGCCGCAACATCTCGGCCGCCAGGATCGGGCTGGCATTGACCTCGATATCGAACAGTGCCCCGCTCTCGGCCAAAGTCAGCCAGCGCGCCATGGGCGGGCTGTCTTCCGGATCTTCGGCGGTGAAGGCGGTCCACAGTTCCCAGTTGCCCTGGGCGCGCATCAGCAGGCTGCCGAACAGCGGATACCATTCTTCGGCCTGGTGGCTGGCGATACCAATGTTCACCTCCGCGTCCATCCCCTCCTTGAGCAGCTCGGTCAGGCGCGTGAACAGATCGGTCAGGCGTGAAAAGCCCTTCTTCAACTCGATGCCCATCTCGCGCATATGCTCGGGCACCACGCCGGCTTCGAAGCGATGACGCGGACGCTCGCGGCCTTCCATGTCTTCGCCGGGGCGAAAATCAGCGACCTGCTCGCACGCACTGAACATGAACTGCTGCTGGGCCTTGATCTCCCGGGCCAGTTCCGGCACCTGCTCGATCAGCTTGCCCAGATCGCCCGGCAAGGGGTGCTGGGCCAACAGCTTGGTCAAGTTCTTGGCGGTCTGCTCCAGCCAGTCGGCGGTGGAGCGCAGGCGGGTGTAGTGAGCGAAATGGCCGATGGCCTTGTCTGGCAGGTGATGACCTTCGTCGAACACATAGATGGTGTCGCGCGGGTCAGGCAACACTGCACCACCGCCCAGGGCCAGGTCGGCCAGGACCATATCGTGGTTGGTGACGATGACATCGACCTTGCCCATGCCTTCACGGGCCTTGTAGAACGTGCACTGGCCGAAGTTCGGGCAGTGGCGGCCGGTGCACTGGCTATGATCGGTGGTCAGTCGTGCCCAGTCCTGGTCTTCCAGGGCCTGGGGCCAGCTGTCGCGGTCGCCGTCCCAACGGTTGCCGGCGAGCTTCTCGATCATGCTGGTGAACAGTTTCTGGCTGGCCTCGTCGACTTCGATCCTGAAGCCTTCTTCCTCGAACAACTGAGCAGTGGCAGATTGCGCATGGCCCTCCTGCAGCAACAGGTCGAGCTTGGACAGGCACAAGTAGCGCCCACGCCCCTTGGCCAGGGCGAAACTGAAGTTCAGGCCGCTGTTGCGCATCAGGTCGGGCAGGTCCTTGAAGACGATCTGCTCCTGCAAGGCAACCGTCGCCGTGGCAATCACCAGGCGCTTGCCGGCCGCCTTGGCAGCCGGGATCGAGGCCAGGCTGTAGGCGACCGTCTTGCCGGTACCGGTGCCGGCCTCGACCGCCACGACGGCGGGATCACCGACACGGCGACCTTCGTCATCGCAGTCGATATCGCCAAGTACCTTGGCAACCTCGGCGATCATCAGCCGCTGGCCATAGCGTGGCTTGAGGCTCTTGGCTTCGAGAAAACGCGAATAGGCGCCCTGAATCGTGGTTTTGAGTTCGGTGCTGATCATGGTGTCGGGGCGCCCGGAGGGCTGGATAAATTTTCAGTGTTTCGATTGGGTCGCTATCATACCCCGCTATTGCCCCTTGCGCCGAATGGAGATCCCGATGGCCGCCTTTGCCCTTCCTTATAGCCTGCATGTCCTGGCCGCCCTGGTGTGGGTCGGCGGAATGTTCTTCGCCTGGCTGATCCTGCGGCCCGCGGCGGTTTCCGCCCTTGAAGGCCCCGCTCGCCTGCGCTTGTGGGTTGAAGTATTTCAGCGTTTTTTCGTGTGGGTCTGGGTGGCGATCGCGGTGCTGGTGATCAGCGGCGTGGGCATGCTGCACATGCGTTTCGCCGGCTTCGACGGGGCGCCACGCTATGTCCAGGTGATGATGGGCGGCGCGATCGCGATGATCGCGCTGTTCATTCGTATCCAATCATTGCTGCTGCCGGAACTGCGTAAAGCGGTCAAGGCAGAAGACTGGCCGACCGGTGCGACGGTACTTGGCAAAATCCGCCGGGTGGTGGGCTTCAACCTGCTGCTGGGGATCGCCGTGGTCGTGATCGCCACCGCCCGCCTGCCCATCTGATCGTGTAGGAGCGGGCTAGCGTGGGTGGGGAGGCGGGATCGAAAGTACATGAAAGATCCCCACCAGCAGGATCTGCAGCCGGTCGAACCATCGATGGCTGCGGTCCCGCAGGCGACCGTTGTAGGCCAGCACTTCGAGCAGGTGCAGCCCCAACAATCCAATCCCGACGGCGTTGATCAGTTTATTGAAGGGAAACTCCTGGGGAATCAGCAGATTCACCAGCACTACCCACCAGAACACCACCGTCAGCGCCTTGCCCAACCCCAGAAAAACCTTCATGCGTGCCCCCTGCTATCAATTCAGGTGCAGCTCCACCCGACGATTCTGCGCCCGTCCTTCCTCGGTATCGTTGTCTGCAATCGGCTCGCTCTCGCCGCGTCCCTGGCTGGTGACTTTCGCCGGAGACAACCCCTGGCTGATCAAATACTCGGCAACACTGCTGGCACGCCGCTCCGAAAGCGTCTGGTTGTAGGCATCGGCGCCCTGGCTGTCGGTATGGCCGATCACTTTGACGCTGACCACGTTGGCGGCATTGAGCTTGTTCGTCAGCGCCTGCAATTGCGTATGGGCGCTGCTGGTCAGCTCGGCGGAGTCGAAGGCGAACATCACCGAGCCCTGGTCATTGAGGGTAATCACTTCAGGTACAGGCGCAGGCTCGGCCTTTTCGGTGGCAGGGTACTGTGGCAGCGGGCAACCGGTATGGCTGACAGGCGTGTTGGCCGGGGTGTCCGGGCAGCGATCACGGCGATCGAATACGCCGTCTTCATCTTCGTCGCCGTCTTGTGCATAGCAGATCAGCCCACCGGCAATCGCGCCGGCAGCCCCGGCACCGGCCGCCCAGGCAGAACTTTCGATAGCTCCCAGTCCGCCGCCGACAAGTCCGCCGAGCAGGCTGCAGATTGGCCAGGTCCTTTGATTGAGTGGTGCGCTGCCATCACTGTGAGTGGCGCAACCGGAAAGCAGGCTTGCCGCCACCAGCACTGATACTGCAGCCTTGGAGAGAACACTCATGGGAATTGCTCCTGTGTCACCGGCCTCTGCCGGTCACACAGGAGTAAAGACCGACCTGCAGCACTTCTCAAGCCGCAGGCCGGTTGCGCGTCAGCGCTCGATGCGAATTTCCACACGCCGGTTCATCGCCCGGCCTTCGGCTGTCGCGTTGTCAGCTTCCGGACGGCTTTCACCGGCGCCCTGAACCGAAACGAAGCTGGCGCGCGGTACGCCGCTGCTCACCAGGTAGTCGGTAACCGATTGGGCACGACGTTCCGACAGTTTCTGGTTATAGGCATCACGGCCGACACTGTCGGTATGCCCGGTCACGCTCAGCCTGGCGCTTGCCGCTTCATTCTTGAGGCGAGTGGCAATGGTGTTCAGGCGCTCCTTGTCGGCTGCGGTCAGCTTGGCCGAGTCGAATTCGAAGTGCACATCACGAATCACGATCACTTCTTCCTTGACCACTACCACCTCTTCAACCACGGCTGGCTCCGGCGGGCATCCATTGGCATCGACCTGTACGCCACGCGGTGTGCCCGGGCACTTGTCGCGACTGTCCGGTACACCATCACCATCTTCATCACCATCGCCATGGGCCCAGCAGTAGCCTGCTGCCATACCCGCACCCAGCAAGGCCCCCCAGCCAGCCCAGCTCGAGCTTTCTATAGCGCCCAAGGCTGCACCGCCCACACCCCCGACAGCCGCACATTTCGGCCAGTCGGTTTTTTGCAAACCTGCACAACCAGTCAACACGCTGGTAAGCAGAACCAGAGGTAAAGCTGTGCGTACTATGCTCATTTGTTGCGTCTCCTGGGATTCGGTTCAAAACCGATGCTCATGGGAGTAAAGACCCGCCGAACCATCTCCGCCAGCAATAAGCCATGATGCCGCCATCAGTCACTATGCCTGGGGGCTCGGGACCGTTAGTCTTGACGCATCTGACCGAGGATTCCCGATGATTGACGGATTTTCCCAGCGCACGCCGCAACAAGCCCTGGCTGCGCTGCTAGAACGCCATGCGCCGCAACGCCTGCTGCTGGTGGGCTCGCGATTTCCCGCCCTGGAGGCATTCGCCCAGGCCCACCCGCAGGCCCAGATTGCCCAGGCGCCTCCTGGCCCGTTGCCGGCCGAGCTGGCGGCGCAACGCTTCGACCTGGCGCTGCTGGTCGATTGCCTGGAGCACTTGCCCAAGCGCAACGGCCTGCAATTGCTCGGCGGAATCCGCAACCTCAATGCCAGCCGGGTGGCCGTGCTGGCGGACCTCGAGGCCTGCCAATGGCACGACACCGACTTCTTCGCTCTGGCCCTGCAGGCCAACGAAAAATTTCAACGCGATGACCAGGTGCTGAGCCTGTTCACCTATGATCTACGTGAATACAAACAGGTGCCGGACTGGCTCAATGCCAAGTTCTGGGCCAACCCGCAAAATTTTGGCAAGTACTGGTGGTGAAACAATGAGTGTCTCGGTTTGTCCCTGTGGCAGCGGTAACCTGCTCGACGCCTGTTGCGGACATTTCCATGCCGGCCAGCCGGCGCCCGACGCGCAGGCCCTGATGCGTTCACGCTACAGCGCCTACGTGCTGGGGCTGATCGACTACCTGGTAGCAACCACCCTGCCCGCGCAGCAGGCAGGCCTCGATCGTGACGGCATCAAGGCCTGGAGTACCCAGAGCACCTGGCTGGGCCTGGAGGTGGAAGGCGCCGAAGTGTTCGGCGGCCAGCCGGAACATGCCTTTGTCACCTTCACCGCGCGCTGGCACGACAACGATGGCGAGCACAGTCACCGCGAGCGCTCCGCCTTCGTACAGAACAATGGCCGCTGGTACTTCATCGACCCTACCGTCGACCTCAAGGCCGGACGCAACGACCCCTGCCCCTGCGCCAGCGGGCAGAAGTTCAAGAAGTGCTGCGCCAGCTACCTGGGTAACTGACGTTGACGGCCCGCCTGTTGTTGCTCGGCATGCTGATACTACAACTGACGGGCTGTGCCAGTTGGCTGGGTGGGGATGACTACCGCGACCCCGAGGTTCATCTGGTCAAGGTCGAGGCGGTCAAGATGCGCCTGTTGCAGCAGGAGTTCATTCTTCATGTACGCGTCGACAACCCCAACGACGAGCGCCTGTTCATCCGCAGCCTGAGCTACACCGTGCGCTTGAACGAACTGCTGCTGGCCGAGGGCGAGTCCAGCTTGTGGCGCAGTGTGGGCGGACACGCGCGGCGTACCTTCAAGATTCCGGTGCGCACCAACCTCTGGGCGCAGGTCAAACCCTTGGCCAAACTGCTCAAGAATACCAATCAGCCGCTGCACTATCGTCTCGATGGCGAGCTCAACAGCGGATTAATCTTCACCCGCGACCTGCACTTGTCGCGCAGTGGTGAGATAATTCCCGGCGATCTTTTACCGGAGTAACCCGCAATGACCCAACAACCCCATGTTCATGGCCCCGACTGCAACCACGATCATGATCATCACGACCATGACCACGGCCATGTTCACGGCCCGCACTGCAACCACGGCCACCAGGAGCCGGTGCGCAACGCCCTGAAGGACGTCGGTCGCAACGACCCATGCCCGTGCGGCAGCAACAAGAAGTTCAAGAAGTGCCACGGGGCCTGATTACAGCCCTGTAACAGCGGTCGCCGCCTGTGGTATGCATAGGCGCGACCGCTGCGCGCTGGCGCAGCTGCCAGTCATTCGACGGAGCGTGCCATGATCGACCTGTATTACTGGACCACCCCCAACGGCCACAAGATCACCCTGTTTCTCGAAGAAACCGGCCTGTCCTATACGCTGCATCCGGTCAATATCGGCAAAGGTGAACAGTTCGCCGCCGACTTCCTGAAGATCGCCCCCAACAACCGCATCCCCGCCATCGTCGACCATCAACCACTCGACGGTCAGCCGCCGCTGTCATTGTTCGAGTCCGGGGCCATCCTCTTGTACCTGGCCGAGAAAACCGGCCGCTTCATTCCCCACGACCTGCGTGGCCGACAACAAACCCTGCAATGGCTGTTCTGGCAAATGGGCGGCCTGGGCCCGATGGCCGGCCAGAATCACCACTTCAATCGTTTCGCCCCGGAAAAAATCCCCTATGCGATCAAACGCTACGTGGACGAGACTGCGCGCCTGTACGGGGTGCTCGACAAGCGCCTGATGGACAGACCGTTCGTCGCCGGTAACGAGTACAGCATCGCCGACATGGCGATTTATCCCTGGATCGTTTCACACACCTGGCAAGGACAGAATCTGGACGACTTCCCGGCCCTCAAGGACTGGTTCGAGCGCATTCAGGCTCGTCCTGCCACCCAGCGAGCCTACGCCCTGGTCGAGCAGGTCAACCCACCCCAGCCCTGACAACGGCATGATCGACGCGAGGCTTTGAAAATAAAGGCCTCGCCCCCGCTTGCATGGCGTGGTCGGGCTCACTAACGTAGCGCCTTTTAGTCGCCACCCCCTGCAGGAGCCCATCCATGGCCGCGCCAGCCTTCCCCCCTTTTACTCCCCGGTTCGGCGTAGCCGCTGCGATGCTAGGCCTGCTTGCCCTGGGCGGCTGCCAGATGGGTGGTTATCGCGACAGCGTGCCGCCAAGCACCGGCGTGCAACCGCTCAAGGGCCTGGCGCAGAATGTCTCGGTACGCCGCAATGCCCAAGGCATGCCGCTGATTGAAAGCAGCAACTTCCACGATGCCTTGTTCGCCCTGGGCTACGTGCATGCCAGTGACCGCATCGGGCAAATGGTCGGCATGCGCCTGCTGGCCCAGGGGCGCCTGGCAGAAATGGCCGGTGCCGACGTGCTGGAGGTCGACCGCCTGATGCGCGCCGCCAACCTCAAGCAATCCGCCAACCAGCTCTACGCCGATGCCTCGCCGCGCCTCAAGCGCTTTTTTGAAGTCTATGCCCGCGGCGTCAATGCCTACCTGTTCCGCTACCGCGACCGCCTGCCAGCACCGTTGGCCCAAAGTGGCTACCGCCCCGAGTACTGGAAGCCGGAAGACTCGGCGCTGATTTTCTGCCTGTACAACTTCAGCCAATCGGTCAACCTGCAGGAAGAACTTGCCGCCTTGACCCTGGCGCAGAAGGTCGGCAGCGACAAACTGCCCTGGCTGCTGCCCAGCTACCCCGACGAGCCATTGCCGACAGCCGAGGCCGACAAGCTCAAAGGCTTGAGCCTCTCCAGTCAGTTGGGCGCCCTGGGCCCGCTGGCCGCGGCCAGCGAGCAGCTGGCGTCCCTGAACCTGTTGGGTACGGCTGGCTCCAGCAACTGGGCCATCGCCCCGCAACGCAGCCGCAGCGGCAAGAGCCTGCTGGCCAGCGACACCCTCGGAGCCTGGGCCCTGAGCCCGGTGCAGATCCGTGCGCCCAAGTACCAGGCCGCCGGCGTCACGCTCGCCGGCCTGCCGCTGGTGCTCTCGGGTTACAACGGCAAGCTGGCCTGGAGCACCAGTGCGGTCATGGCCGATAACCAGGACCTGTTCCTGGAACGCCTCAAGCGCGAAGGCAGCCGCCTGATGTACCAGGCCGACGGCAAGTGGTTGCCGGCGCTGGCGCGCAACGAAACATTCTTTATCAGGGGCCAGCGCCCCCAGCGAGAAACCCTGTACGACACCCGCCACGGCACCTTGCTCGGCAGCACGCAGAACAGCAGCCTCGGCCTGGCCCTGCAGGTGCCGCTGCTCAAGGGTGACATGAGCATGGATGCGTTCTTCAACCTGTCGCGGGCACAGAACGTCGAGCGCGCCTTCGACAACACCCGGGAGATTGGCGCCGCAGCGCTGAACTTCGTCTTTGCCGATGCCAGCAACATTGGCTGGCAGGTCAGCGGGCGCTTCCCCAACCGTCGCGAAGGCCAGGGCCTGCTGCCCTCGCCAGGCTGGGACAGCCGCTACGACTGGGATGGCTACGCCGACCCGATGCTGCACCCCTACGACCAGGACCCGGCCCAGGGCTGGCTCGGCAATGCCAATCAGCGCAGCGTGCCCAAAGGCTACGGCATGCAGTTGTCCAACAGCTGGTACTACCCCGAGCGCGCCGAACGCCTGGGCCAACTGGCGGGCAACGGCAAGCACGACAGCCGCAGCCTGATCACGATGCAAAACGACCGGACCTCGCTGTTCGCCGGCAAGCTCAAGGCAATGTTCGAAGCACCGGGCATGGCCCAACCGCTCAAGCAGGCCATCGAAGGCCTGCCCGCCGACCAGCGTGCCAAGGCACGGGAGGCCTATACCCGCCTGATGGCGTTCAATGGTCGACTGAGCACCACCTCGGCCGATGCGGCCTTGTATGAACTGTTCCTGCAGGAAAGCGCGAAGCTGACCTTCCTGGATGAACTGGGCCCGGAATCCTCGGCCACCTGGCAGGCCTTCGTCGGCAATGCACGCCTGTCCTATTCGGCGCAGGCCGATCACCTGCTGGGCCGGGAAGACAGCCCGTTCTGGGACGATGCGCGCACGGCGCAGAAAGAGGACAAACCGGCGATCCTCGCCCGCAGCCTGGCCGCCGCCGTCAGCGCCGGCGAAGCGCAACTGGGTCACGATCGTCGCGCCTGGCAATGGGGCAAGTTGCACCAGTACCGCTGGCCTGCACCGACCTTCCACGGCCTGGGCGATGAAGTCGAACGCGCGCCGCAGGCCACCGGCGGCGATCACAGCACCCTGAGCCTGGCTCCCTATGCCTGGGGCCGGGACTTCAATGCCCAGTTGCCGTCTTCCCTGCGCATGGTGGTCGACTTCGGTCAGGTCGAGCCACTGCAACTGCAGACCAGCAGCGGCCAGTCCGGCAACCCGGCCAGCGCGCATTTCGCCGATAGCCTCAATGCCTGGTTCCAGGGCCGCTACATGAGCCTGCCGCTGCAACCGCAGAACTTCGACCGCGCCTACGGCAGCAAACGCCTGACCCTGGTACCGGGCAAGTAACCCTTCTGTGCCCGCAGCCGGTGCAATGCCGGCTGCGCTGATCCATATCAACAGCCCCCGCCCGTAATTGCCTTAAAACGAAACTGGGGCGACGTTCGCCCCAGGCTTTGCCTGATGATCTCTAAAAACGATTGCACGCCTGCGCCCAAGGATCGCTCCTGGCCAGGTGAATAAAGGAATATTGCAATGGCTCGTGCCCTTTCACGTCTGGCGCTGTATGCCGCGACGTTGCTGTTGATCCCGACCCTTCACGCCAGCGACACACCACCAGCGACCGCCCCTCTCGAGCCGGCCGACAACAGCCTGCTCGAGCGCGGCAAGTATGTGGCGCAACTGGGTGACTGCATCGCCTGCCACACCGCGCCCAAGGGGCCGCTCATGGCCGGTGGCCTGCAGTTGAAGACGCCCATGGGCATCATCTACTCCAGCAACATTACTCCCGACCCGGACACCGGCATCGGCCGCTACAGTTTCGAGCAATTCGACACAGCCATGCGCGAGGGCGTGAGCGCGGACGGCACGCACCTGTATCCGGCCATGCCCTACCCGTCCTACGCAAAAATGAGTGAAGACGACATGCGCGCGCTGTACGCCTACCTGATGCAAGGCGTGCCGCCGATCAGCCGCTCCAACCAGCCCGCCAACATGAGCTGGCCGTTCAACATGCGCTGGGGCCTGGCGTTCTGGAACTGGGCCTTCCTCGACAACCAGCCGTTCGAGGCCGCCCCCAACCAGGATCCGGTAATCAACCGCGGAGCTTATCTGGTACAGGGCCTGGGGCACTGTGGTGCCTGCCACACACCGCGGGGCATTGCCTTCCAGGAAAAAGCCCTGAGCGACACCGGTAGCCGCGGCAAGCACTTTCTTGCCGGTGAAACCGTAGAGCACTGGCGCGCCCTGAGCTTGCGCAACCTGTGGACCGTGCCCGACACCGTGCAACTGCTCAAGACCGGCCAAAACCGCTTTGCCACCGTCTCGGGCAACATGGCCGAAGTCATCCACCACAGCACCCAGCACTTCAGCGATGCCGACCTGATCGCCATTGCCAGCTATCTCAAGTCATTGCCACCAGGAGAGGATGACCTGCCCATGCCGGCCGTATCGTTGACCCCGGCCCTGCCACCGGACGATCTGTTCAGCAGCCGTGGCGGGCTGGGCTACACCCAGTTCTGCAGCGACTGCCACCGCACCGATGGCGCGGGCGTAAAAGGCATGTTCCCACCGCTTGCCAGCAACCCCAGCGTGGCCTCGAACGACCCGACCTCCTTGCTGCACATCACTCTTACCGGCTGGAAAACCGCGCAAACCGCAACCCATTCACGGGTCTATACCATGCCCGGGTTCGCTCGCCTGTCGGATCAGGAAATCGCCGAGATCCTCACCTTCGTGCGTGGCCGCTGGGGTAACGAAAGCCCGGCAGTCACGGCCCAGCAGGTGAAGAAACTGCGCGGCCAGCTCAACCCGCAAACCACCGATTCCAGTGCGTTCCAGACCCCACGCCTGGCTGACCTGCTGGCCGCACCCAACGCCGAACAAGTCGTGCGCGGGATGCGCCTGCACCTGCAGACCAAGGCGCTACTGCCCGACAACGTCGGTAACGCGCTGAACTGCACCAGCTGTCACCTGAACGCCGGCACCGTGGCCGACGGATCGCCTTTTGTCGGCGTCTCGGCGTTCTTCCCTGGCTATGCGCCGCGCGCCGGCAAGGTAATTACTCTGGAAGAGCGTATCAACGGCTGTTTCCGCCGCTCCATGAACGGCACGCCAATCCCGCCGCAGTCGGCAGACATGCAGGCCATGGTGGCCTACTTCGAGTGGATGAAGAACAACACCCAGCCCGGCGACAAGGTGGCCGGACGGGGTGTCGGCAAGATTGACCCGGCCATCGAGCCTGACCTCGCCAATGGCCAGCAGGTGTACGTCAAGCAATGCGCGGTGTGTCACGGTAGCAACGGTGAAGGCCTGGCCCGCGACGATGGCAGCCTGGTTTTCCCGCCGCTGTGGGGCGAGCAGTCGTTCAACATCGGTGCAGGGATGGCGCGCACCTATACGGCGGCGGCCTTCGTTAAACGCAACATGCCCATCGGCTTTCACGAACGCTTCCCGCTTGGCCAGGGCGGCTTGAGTGACCAGGAGGCGGTGGATGTCGCGGCCTGGTTCTCACAACAACCTCGGCCTGACTTCCCCGACAAGGTCAAGGACTGGCCCAAGGGGGGCAAGCCGGTGGATGCCCGCTACTGACCGACAGGAGCGGGCTCGCCGCAGGTCTGGCCTCTTCGCGGGGCAAGCCCGCTCCTGCGAGCAGAGGACTGCGCGCCTGGAAACTTTATGCTTATATCAAACTTTCCAGGACCGACTCACTAGGACCGATATGCATCACTCGACCCACGACATTCTGGCACCGGTTCCAGGTATCGCCCGCCAGATCCACAGCTTCCACTTCGGCCCTCGGGGGGCCGGCAAAATCTACATCCAGGCTTCGCTGCATGCCGACGAGCTACCCGGCATGCTGGTGGCCTGGCACCTCAAGCAACGCCTGGCCGAGCTTGAAGCCCGAGGCCTGCTGCGCCGCGAAATCGTGCTGGTGCCGATTGCCAATCCGGTTGGCCTGGAGCAGGTGTTGATGGACGTGCCGCTCGGTCGATTCGAGCTGCAAAGTGGCGAGAACTTCAACCGTAATTTCGTCGACCTGAGCGACCCGATCGGCGATCAGATCGAAGCCCACCTGAACCAGGACCCTGCGCACAACGTTGCCTTGATCCGCGAATACCTGCGTCGCGCCCTCGACGCCCATCCGACCCACACGCCCCTGCAGTCCCAGCGGCTGACACTGCAACGGCTGGCCTGCGATGCCGAGATGGTGCTCGATCTGCACTGTGACTTCGACGCCGTTGCCCACCTGTACACCACGCCTGAGGCCTGGCCCCAGGTCGAACCCCTGGCACGCTACCTCGGCACCCAGGCCAGCCTGCTGGCCACCGACTCAGGCGGACAGTCGTTCGACGAGTGTTTCACCCTGGTGTGGTGGCAGTTGCAACAGCGATTCGGCAAACAGTTTCCAATCCCCCAGGGCAGTTTCTCGGTCACCGTCGAGTTGCGCGGCCAGGGCGATGTGAACCACCCGCTGGCGAAACAGGATTGCGGGGCGATTCTCGATTACCTGACGCACTACGGCGCCATCGAAGGTGAGGCGGCCCAGATGCCAGCACTGCTCTACCCGGAAACCCCGCTGGCAGGCGTCGAACCGGTTGCAACACCTTTGGGCGGGCTGCTGGTGTTTCATGTCGCACCTGGCCAGTACCTGGAGGCGGGCCAGTTGATTGCCGAGGTGATCGACCCGCTCAGTGACCGCGTGACACCGGTTCGCAATGCCCAGCCTGGCCTGCTGTACGCACGCTCACTGCGCCGCATGGCCACTGCCGGCATGGTCATCGCCCATGTGGCCGGCCGGCAGGCGTATCGCAGCGGCTATCTGTTATCGCCTTGAGTCCCCTGGGGGCATTTCAGGCCACAGGCGCCGGAGGCGGCTCGTCGGGCAGGGTCGGCTCGCCCGGCTCCATAGGCGGGACTTCACCGGGCTGCGGCGTGTCGGGAGTGTCTGGGTCAGGTTGACCGGGCACACCACCGGCGTGGGCGATGTACGGATGCGGATGAGCCATCAACGACCAGGCCAGCACGCCGACATGGTTGGGCTGCAACACTGCCAGCTTGGCGCTGATGGTGGGATCGAGTTTCATGGGGCAGCTCCTGGTGTGAAGTGTGCCAGGCCTGTTGCCTGGCGAAACAGTTCACTGCGTTAGAGTCTGCCTGTGGCGAGGAATTCCCTCGCCTTGTCGGCTCAGGTGCGTGGCAGGGTGACGCCGCGCTGGCCCTGGTACTTGCCGCCACGATCCTTATAGGACACTTCGCACTCTTCATCGGATTCGAGGAAGAGCATCTGCGCCACGCCCTCGTTGGCGTAGATTTTCGCCGGCAAGGTGGTGGTGTTGGAGAACTCCAGGGTCACATGGCCTTCCCACTCCGGTTCCAGCGGGGTGACGTTGACGATGATGCCGCAGCGCGCGTAGGTGCTTTTGCCCAGGCAGATGGTCAGAACATTGCGTGGAATGCGGAAGTACTCGACGGTACGGGCCAGTGCGAAAGAGTTGGGGGGAATGATGCAGACGTCGCTCTTGACGTCGACAAAGCTGCCGGCGTCGAAGTTTTTCGGATCGACGGTGGCCGAGTTGATGTTGGTGAACACCTTGAACTCGTCGGCGCAGCGCACATCGTAGCCGTAGCTGGAGACACCGAAGGAGATCAGCCGGTTGTCGCTCTCGCCGCGCACCTGGCGCTCGACGAACGGCTCGATCATGCCGTGTTCCTGCGCCATGCGGCGAATCCACTTGTCCGATTTGATGCTCATGGCGGGTGTCCTGAAGTAACGAGGTGAAGAAATTCTGTGGCGCATCTTACCGGGCCGCGCGCCGGGTTCAAAGTTTCATCCACCGCAAGGCAGCGAATCCCCGCCCGGCGGGGCTTGCAACCACGCCGTCGACACCGTCAGTCATGATTTGCGCGAAAGCTGAACAAGACCATTGGCACGTTCTGGAAAAAGGGTTAAGGTGACGCCACTGTGCTGCACGTGTCACTGAGAATATCTACCTGATGCAAGATCTCGATCAACCCATCTTCATGAATTTTCTGCCTCTTTGCACTCAGTCTCGGCCAGGGCGTTTCCTGAGCCGTAGTTAACTTTGTCCAAGGAGACAGACCATGTCCAATCGCCAAACCGGTACCGTTAAGTGGTTCAACGATGAAAAAGGCTTCGGCTTCATCACCCCACAATCCGGTGACGACCTGTTCGTACACTTCAAAGCCATCAAGGCTGACGGCTTCAAGAGCCTGAAAGAAGGCCAGCAGGTTTCTTTCATCGCTACCCGCGGTCAGAAAGGCATGCAGGCTGAAGAAGTAGAAGTTATCTAACTTCCGCTTTACAGCTTGAAGAAGCCCCGCCCTTAACAGGTGGGGCTTTTTTTATGCCTGTAGGGTCGGTTTTCTTCGCGGGACAAGCCCGCTCCTGCGATAGGAGCGGGATTGCCCCGCGATGACTCGCCTCAATCTTCGCTGATGGTGATGCTCGGCATTGCAGGCGCAGCCGCCTCTTGCAGCACTATTCGCGCCCCCACCTGGCGCGCCAGCTCCTGGTAGACCATGGCGATCTGGCTTTCCGGCTCGGCAATGGCCGTCGGCTTGCCACTGTCGGCCTGCTCGCGAATCAGCATCGACAGCGGCAACGAGGCCAGCAGTTCGACACCATATTGCGCCGCAAGCTTCTCGCCTCCGCCCTCGCCGAACAGATGCTCGGCATGGCCACAGTTCGAGCAGATGTGCACGGCCATGTTCTCGACCACGCCCAGCACCGGGATGTTGACCTTACGGAACATCTCGACCCCTTTCTTGGCGTCGAGCAGGGCCAGGTCCTGCGGCGTGGTGACGATCACCGAGCCTGCCACCGGCACTTTCTGCGCCAGGGTCAGCTGGATGTCACCGGTACCCGGCGGCATGTCGATCACCAGGTAGTCGAGGTTGTCCCAGGCGGTCTGGGTCACCAGTTGCAGCAATGCCCCGGACACCATCGGGCCACGCCAGACCATCGGCGTGTTGTCATCGGTCAGGAACGCCATCGACATCACCTCGACGCCGTGGGCCTTGAGCGGCACAAACCACTTCTGGTCACGGATCTGGGGGCGCGTACGCTCGGGAATACCGAACATCACACCCTGGCTCGGGCCATAGATGTCGGCATCCAGGATACCCACCCGGGCACCTTCACGAGCCAGCGCCAGCGCCAGGTTGGCCGCGGTAGTGGATTTGCCCACCCCACCCTTGCCCGAGGCCACGGCAATGATGTTCTTGACGTTGGCCAGGCCCGGAATCTGGGCCTGGGCCTTGTGTTCGGCAATCACGCAGTTGATCTCGACCTTCGCTGCGGCGACACCGTCGATACCCTCGACAGCCGTTTGCAGGACCTGCGCCCAGCCATTCTTGAACAGGCCGGCGGCATATCCGAGCTGCAACTGGACACTGACCCGGTCGCCCTGGATATCGATGGCCTGCACACACCCGGCGCTGACCGGGTCCTGGTTCAAGTAAGGGTCGGTGTACTGGCGAAGAACGGCTTCGACGGCTGCGCGAGTGACGGCACTCATGGAGACTCCCGTGATAAAGACTGAGCAAAACAGGCGACTATGCTAACCCGCGAACCCTTCATAGATACGCACATGGGGTGAAATAAATTTCCCGGCGTTTTATAGTGGCCGATCACCGTTTCATCTCAAGTAGCCGAAAAAAGTAGCCGAGCCCCCATGTCCGAGCCCCGTCAGATTCTCGTCACCAGCGCCCTGCCCTATGCCAATGGTTCGATCCACCTTGGCCATATGCTCGAGTACATCCAGACAGACATGTGGGTGCGCTTCCAGAAGCATCGCGGCAACCAGTGCGTGTACGTCTGTGCAGACGACGCCCATGGGTCGGCCATCATGCTGCGCGCCGAGAAGGAAGGCATCACCCCCGAGCAACTGATTGCCGCCGTCCAGGCCGAGCACAGTGGGGACTTCGCCGACTTCCTGGTGGATTTCGACAACTTCCACTCGACCCACGCCGAAGAAAACCGCGAGCTGTCGAGCCAGATCTACCTCAAGCTGCGTGATGCCGGGCACATTGCCACCCGCTCGATCACCCAGTACTTCGACCCGGACAAGAAAATGTTCCTGGCCGACCGTTTCATCAAAGGTACCTGCCCCAAGTGTGCCGCCGACGACCAGTACGGCGACAACTGCGAAAAGTGCGGGGCCACCTACGCACCCACCGAGCTGAAGAACCCGAAGTCGGCGATTTCCGGCGCCACCCCGGTGCTCAAGGACTCCCAGCACTTCTTCTTCAAGCTGCCTGACTTCCAGGCCATGCTCCAGCAGTGGACCCGCAGCGGCACCCTGCAGGACGCCGTGGCCAACAAGATCGCCGAGTGGCTGGATGCCGGCCTGCAGGAATGGGACATTTCCCGTGACGCGCCGTACTTCGGCTTCGAAATCCCTGACGAGCCGGGCAAGTACTTCTATGTATGGCTGGATGCGCCGATCGGCTACATGGCCAGCTTCAAGAATCTGTGTGCCCGCCGCCCGGAGCTGGACTTCGACGCGTTCTGGAACAAGGACTCCAAGGCCGAGCTGTACCACTTCATCGGCAAGGACATCGTCAACTTCCACGCCCTGTTCTGGCCTGCCATGCTCGAAGGCGCCGGCTACCGCAAGCCGACCGGCATCAACGTGCACGGCTACCTGACCGTCAACGGCTCGAAGATGTCCAAGTCGCGCGGCACCTTCATCAAGGCCCGCACCTACCTGGATCACCTGTCGCCGGAATACCTGCGCTACTACTACGCGGCCAAGCTCGGTCGCGGCGTCGACGACCTCGACCTGAACCTGGAAGACTTCGTCCAGAAGGTCAACTCCGACCTGGTCGGCAAGGTGGTCAATATCGCCAGCCGCTGCGCCGGCTTCATCCACAAGGGCAACGATGGCGTGATGGTCGACGGCGATGCCGCGCCTGAACTGACCGAAGCCTTCCTCGCCGCCGCGCCAAGCATTGCCGAGGCCTACGAAGGTCGCGACTTTGCCCGTGCCATGCGCGAGATCATGGCCCTGGCCGACCGTGCCAACGCCTGGATCGCCGACAAGGCACCGTGGTCGCTGGCCAAGCAGGAAGGCAAGCAGGACGAAGTGCAAGCCATTTGCGCCCAAGGCATCAACCTGTTCCGCCAACTGGTGATTTTCCTCAAGCCTGTGCTGCCACTGCTGGCCGCCGATGCCGAGGCGTTCCTCAATGTTGCGCCTCTGACCTGGGCCGATCACCAGAGCCGCCTGACCAACCACAAGCTGAACCCGTTCAAAGCCCTGATGAACCGCATCGACCCGGTCAAGGTCGAGGCCATGGTTGCAGCGTCCAAAGAGGACCTGGCTGCCAGCCAGACCAGCGTAGCGACCGGCAACGGCGAGCTGGCCAAGGATCCTCTGTCGGCCGAGATCGACTTCGACACCTTTGCCGCCGTCGACATGCGCGTGGCCCTGATTCTCAAGGCCGAAGCGGTGGAAGGGGCCGACAAGCTGCTGCGCCTGACCCTGGACATCGGTGACGAGCAGCGCAACGTGTTCTCCGGCATCAAGTCGGCCTACCCGGACCCGGCCAAGCTCGAAGGCCGTCTGACCATGATGATCGCCAACCTCAAGCCTCGCAAAATGCGCTTCGGCATCTCCGAAGGCATGGTAATGGCGGCAGGCCCTGGCGGCGAAGAGATCTATCTGCTCAGCCCTGACAACGGTGCCAAGCCAGGCCAGCGCATCAAGTAAACCCCGCGCCCCGGACGATTACGTCCGGGGCGTTCTCATCCTCGCGTCATTGCCGGATAATGGCGAACAGCCCTGGCATTCGGCATCTCCATGAGCGAACTCATCCTGGCCCTGATCAGCGCCGCGCTGGTCAACAACCTGGTCTTGCACCAGGCGCTGGCCATCGACCCGCTGCTACAACTCCCGGTCGACTGCGAACGACGCCGGGTGCACGCCCTGGGCCTGGCTACCCTGGCATTGCTGGTTCTCACCACCAGCCTTGGGCAGTTGCTCTACCGCTTTGCCCTGCAACCCTTGCAACTGGACTACCTGCGACTGTTCGTATTCCTGCCCCTGTGCGTGCTGTTGATCGAGCCGCTGCTCGGCTGGCTGTCACGCGCGTTGCCGGCCCTGCCCTTCGACGGTTTGATGCCGTTGCTGCTGGGCAATGTGGCGCTGCTAGGCTTGACCTTGCACGTCACCCAAAGTGGCTATTACATGCTGCAGACGCTGGCCTGGGGCGTGGGTGGCGGGCTGGGGTTCTGGTTGGCGCTCTGTCTGTTCGACGACCTGCGCCAGCGTAGCGATCATGACGCGATACCCCTGGCCTTTCGTGGCCTGCCCATCGAGCTGATCGGAGCAGGTGCAATGGCCTTGGCGTTTCTCGGTTTCAACGGATTATTCACATGAGTCTGATTCAACGCATCGACGCCCTGCTGCCGCAAACCCAATGCGGCAAGTGCGGCCACCCTGGCTGCAAGCCCTATGCAGAAGGGCTGGCCAAGGGCGAAGCGATCAACAAGTGCCCACCAGGCGGCAGCGAAACCATCGCCGCCCTGGCCAGCCTGCTGCAGGTGCCAGTCATTGCCCTGGACCCAGAGCGAGGCACCGCCCCGGCGCAGGTTGCCTACATCCGCGAAGCAGAATGCATTGGCTGCACCAAGTGCATCCAGGCCTGCCCCGTGGATGCCATCGTCGGCGCGGCCAAACTGATGCACACGGTGATCAGCGCCGAATGCACGGGCTGTGACCTGTGCGTGGCGCCCTGCCCGGTAGACTGCATCGACTTGCTCCCGCTGACCGCTACCAGCAACATCGTGCCGATTGTCGGCGGGCTGGCCCACGACCCCGACACCCTGGCCTCGCGTACCCGAAAACGCAATCACGCCCGGCGCCGCTTCGAGCTGCGCAATAGCCGCCTGGAACGCGAAGAGGCGCGCAAGCAGGCCGAACGCGCAGCCCGCAGCCAGCGCACGGCGACGCCAGATGCTGCCAGTGCCGGCGCGGCGACCGATGACCCGATCAAGGCCGCCATCGAACGGGTCAAGGCGCAGAAGGCCGCCGCTGCCGATGCGGCGCTGAAGCAAGCCAAGATCGCTGCCGCCATGAGCCGCGCTCAACTGAGCAAGGCCCGCACGGCCTTCGGCGCCACGCCAAACGATGCCCAGCAGGCCCAGCTGGCAGAATTGGAGCAAGCAGCCGAACAGGCCCAGGCACGCCTTCACTCCCTCCAACCGGTCACCGACCATGCCAGCCACTGATCCCAGCGAACGCCTGCGCAGCACCATGTCACTGGTGCTGCTGGCGTGCTTGCCGGGTGTGCTGACACTGCTTTGGCAACATGGCTGGGGGATGCTGTTCAACCTGGCGTTGTGCGCAGGCTCGGCGCTGGCCAGCGAGGCGATCTCACTCAAGCTGCAACAACGCCCGATCCTGCCGTCGCTCAATGACGGCAGCGCACTGGTCAGCGCTTGCCTGCTGGCCGCGGCATTGCCGGCGTATGCGCCCTGGTGGGTACCGGTCGTCGCCTGTACAAGCGCCATCATGCTGGGCAAGCAGCTTTACGGAGGTGTCGGCAGGAACCCGTTCAACCCGGCGATGCTCGGTTACGCCGTGGTGCTGCTGACATTCCCCCAGGCCTTGACCCAATGGCCCGGCACGCAACCGCTGGACCTGACTTCAAGCCTGCACGCTGTATTTGGCTGGGGCGGTGCCGAGCAGCCTGATGCATGGGCACAGGCCACCGTTCTCGATGCCCTGCGCAACAACCGCAGCCTGACTGTGGACGAACTGTTCGCAGGCCACCCAGGCTTTGGTCATTTCGGTGGCAAGGGCAGCGAATGGGTCAACCTGGCGTTCCTGCTCGGCGGCCTGCTGTTACTGCAACGCAAGGTGTTCAGCTGGCATGCGCCGGTAGGGCTGCTGGCGAGCCTGTTTGTCATGAGCCTGCTGTTCTGGAACGGCTCAGGCTCTGATTCCAATGGCTCGCCGCTGCTGCATTTGCTCAGTGGCTCGACCATGCTGGCAGCATTTTTCATCGCCACCGAGCCGGTCTCCGGCCCCAAGTCAGCACAAGCCCGATTGATTTTCGCAATAGGGGTTGGCGCACTGATCTACCTGATCCGGACCTGGGGTAGCTACCCCGATGGCACCGCCTTCGCCGTGCTGTTGATGAACCTCTGCGTACCGGCACTCGAACGTTGGGCCGAACATCGGCAAGCGGTGCCCTCATGAGCATGTCGGCAGCTCGCCGGTGGATCCTGCTGGGGCTCGTCGCTACAGTGAGCGTCGGCAGTGCGGTGATCTGGCATCGCTTGAGCGCCGACGCCATCGAGCAGGCGCAACAACAGCTCAAGGCGCAAACCTGGCTGAGTGTGCTGCCGCACAATGCCTACGACAATCAGCCCTTGCAGTCCCCCCTGACGCTGGACACCGCTGTCCTGGCCCACAGTCGATTGTTGTCAGGCTACCGTGCCACGCTGGCGAGTCGGACTAGTGCAGTGGTGCTGCACAGCCTGGTGCAAGGCTACGGTGGTCCGATTGAACTGCTGGTCGCCATTGATACCCAGGGGCGCCTGATCGGTACCAAGGCGCTGCGCCAGCAAGAGACACCTGGACTCGGTGCTGCCCTGGTCGCGCCAGGCAACCACTGGCTGCAAGGCTTTGTCGGCAACAGCCGGCAGACCACGCCCGACGCGGCCTGGGCGCTCAAGCGCGACGACGGTCAATTCGATCAACTGGCGGGGGCCACCATCACCTCTCGCGCCGTCATTCATGCCGTGCACGACGCCTTGCGCTACTTCGACGAGCATCGCCAGGTGTTGTTGGGTGATCAGCAATGAACAGGCAATGGTTTGCCGCCGTAAGCCTGGCACCACTGCTGGGTGCCACTCAGACGCTATCCAACGCTTGCGCCATTGCCGGGTTGAGTGTGTTGTTGATCGGCCTGCATCACCTGGCGATGACCCCACTGCAGCGTTGGCTCGATGCCCGCGGCAAGCTGCTTGCCAGCGTGCTGCTGTCGGCGGGGTTGACCACCTGCCTGGAACTGGCACTTCGCACCTGGGCGCTGCCGCTGTATCTGGCACTCGGTCCTTATCCAGCGCTGATCGCCGTACAATGCCTGATGTTCGAACAAGCCCGGGGCGACAGCCAGAACCCGAGGGCATCGGCCACCATCCTGTTGGGCTTTGCCGTGCTGGCCGTTGCCTTGGGTGCTGGCCGCGAATTGCTGGCGCAGTGGGCCGACATACGCCTGGCCGCCTTGCTGCCGGGCGCGCTGATATTAATGGGCCTGCTGCTGGCCCTGTACAACCGGGTTTGCCATGGGCGAGCCCCCTCACGTCGTCAAGGAACCCTTTGACCCCATGAATGCTGCCAAACGCCTGGAAATCTTTCGCAGGCTGCACGAAGACAACCCCGACCCGAAGACAGAACTGGCCTACACCTCGCCATTCGAGTTGCTGATCGCGGTCATCCTGTCAGCCCAGGCTACGGACGTCAGTGTGAACAAGGCGACAGCCAAGCTGTATCCGGTCGCCAACACCCCCGAAGCCATCTACGCGCTGGGTGTCGAAGGACTGTCGGCGTACATCAAGACCATCGGCCTTTTCAACAGCAAGGCCCGCAACGTCATCGAAACCTGTCGCCTATTGATTGAAAAACACGCAAGCCAGGTACCGGAAACCCGAGAAGCCCTCGAGGCGTTGCCCGGTGTAGGTCGCAAGACTGCCAATGTGGTACTCAACACAGCGTTCCGGCAGGTGGCAATGGCCGTGGACACGCATATTTTCCGAGTCAGCAATCGCACCGGCATTGCGCCCGGCAAGACTGTGCTTGAAGTCGAGAAGGCTTTGATGAAGTTCGTACCCAAGGCCTACCTGCTCGATGCACATCACTGGCTGATCCTCCATGGACGCTATGTGTGCCAGGCGCGTAAACCGCGTTGCGGTAGCTGTCGGATCGAAGACCTGTGCGAATACAAGCACAAAACCTCCGACGATTGAGAAGATAGTGAAATACCTACTCGGTCGATTGAAAAAATCTTTTTTACCAGCTCAAAGATTCTCGCTATAAGGTGCGCCAATGGCCCTCTTGGCTTGGAGTGACTTATGAGCACCGATAAAGAAGACCTGGATGTAGATGATGAGTTCGCGCCGGCAGAAGCCGATGACGTGGAACCTGTTGTTGAAACGGCAAAGACCAACCTCAGCAAACGTCGCACCATCGACAACCTGCTGGAAGAACGTCGCTTGCAAAAGCAACTCGCCGAGTTCGACTTCGACCTCTGACACCGCGCCTCGGTCGGGGTGATTTACCCGGACACTCGACTGTTCGGTACCGCCTCAAACACAAAAGCCTCCGTAAAGGAGGCTTTGTCGTTCCCGGGGTATCAGACCAGGCCGTTGCGTTGCGCCAGTTCGATCAGATCAACCAGTGACCGCGCATTGAGTTTGAGCAGCAGGCGGGTTTTGTAGGTACTGACCGTCTTGTTGCTCAAAAACATGCCATCGGCGATTTCCTTGTTGGTTTTGCCGCGGGCCAGTTGCTGCAACACCATCATCTCTCGTCCTGACAGTCGCTCGACCATATCGGCTTCGGTCGCCCCGCCCAGGTTGGAGCGCACCGAATGCAACGCCTGGTTCGGGAAATAGCTGTAGCCGGACAGCACCGCCTTGATTGCGCTGAGCAACTCCGTGAGGTCCTGCTGCTTGCAGACATAGCCGGCGGCACCGGCCTGCATGCACCGCATCGAGAAATGTCCGGGGGCTTGCGAGGTGAGCACCAGCACCTTGACACCCGGACAGGTGGAATTGAGCCGGGCAATGACTTCGAGACCATCGAGCTTGGGAATGCCGATATCCAGAATGACGATATCCGGGCCATGCTCGCGCGCAAGTTGCAGCGCATCTACACCATTGTCTGTCTCCGCGATGACTTCATAGCCATGTCGCTCCATCAGCATGCGCACAGCCAGGCGAATGACAGGATGATCATCCACGATCAGCACTTTATTCATGGGCAAATCCAATTGATTGCTGTTCGATATTTGTCCCCGCACAATAGCCTAGTTACAGGACAAACTGTATTACGCCAATAACGGATAAACGCATACAAAGACACAACCTACAAATACAGCAGATAATTCCTACAGATATAACGACCACACATGGACGCCAAGATTTTAGCCATCTACGCAACTAGAGAAAATCTCCCTTGACCCCATAGAAGGTAGCAGCACTATATATATTCGACCCAATCAATAACGCACCCGCCGATGAAGGAAAAATCCACTTCACACGCTTGATAAATAACCGCCGCAAACAAGTATTAATTTGCAGGTACGCTTTAATCCACAATCATTTCCCCTGACAGAAACGCAACCCCCTACCCGCCGCGCAATGCCCGTAGTACATAACCTGGAACTTGACTCAGTCGAAGGGAGAAAAGGGCATGACTGGAAGCGAGCCGAGAAGCCCATTGACCATCATTGCGATCTTCGCGGGCATTATTGAAGCGTCTGCACTGGCCTCATTGCCCTTCCTGGGTGAGGACAGCCAGGGAATCTATACGTGGTTCCTGGTAGGTTTTCCTTTCTTCCTCACTGTGCTGTTCTTTCTTACCCTTAATTTCAACTACAAATCGCTATATTCGCCAGATCGGCTCGAGACACCCGCCTCCCTCCAGGCACTGGCTGGCCAGGAAGACGCTCTGCCCGACACGTCACAGCCCGTCGGAGAAAATACCGGCACAGCCACTACCGTCACCATCAGCGTCAAGGGAGCTGGCGCCCAGCAAAGGCTCGACGCCTTCATTGCCCAGGCATTGCACCAGCCCTGCGCCCCCTACGACACCTGGGTCATCTGCAACCTGGAAGCCGGCACGCAAACCACCCTGGTGACCCAGCTGATCAACCCATAAAAAAACCCCGGACCAGGCCGGGGTTCTTTTGTTCAAGGCGTCGTTCAGATCAGCGAACGACCCTTGTTTGCGGCAATACGCATGCGCAAGGCGTTGAGCTTGATGAAGCCGGCAGCATCTGCCTGGTTGTACGCGCCGCCATCTTCTTCGAAGGTGGCAATGTTGGCGTCGAACAGGGAATCATCAGACTTGCGGCCGGTAACGATCACGTTGCCTTTGTACAGCTTCAGGCGAACCACGCCGTTCACGTTGACCTGCGAGGCGTCGATCATCTGCTGCAGCATCAGACGCTCCGGGCTCCACCAGTAGCCGGTGTAGATCAGGCTTGCGTACTTGACCATCAGCTCATCCTTGAGGTGAGCGACTTCGCGGTCCAAGGTGATCGACTCGATCGCCCGGTGGGCGCGCAGCATGATAGTACCGCCCGGGGTCTCGTAGCAGCCACGGGACTTCATGCCGACATAACGGTTTTCGACGATGTCCAACCGACCAATGCCGTTTTCGCCGCCGATGCGGTTCAAGGTAGCCAGGACAGTAGCCGGCGACATTTCAACGCCGTCCAGCGCCACGATGTCACCGTTGCGGTAGGTCAGTTCCAGGTAGGTTGGCACGTCCGGCGCGGTTTCTGGCGACTTGGTCCAGCGCCACATGTCTTCTTCGTGCTCGGTCCAGGTATCCTCCAGCACGCCGCCCTCATAAGAGATGTGCAGCAGGTTGGCGTCCATCGAGTACGGCGACTTCTTCTTGCCGTGGCGTTCGATCGGGATGCCATGCTTCTCGGCGTAGTCCATGAGTTTTTCGCGGGACAGCAGGTCCCACTCGCGCCATGGAGCAATGACCTTGACGCCTGGCTTGAGTGCATAGGCACCCAGTTCGAAACGGACCTGGTCGTTACCCTTGCCGGTAGCACCATGGGAAATGGCGTCGGCACCGGTTTCGTTGGCGATTTCGATCAAGCGCTTGGCGATCAGCGGACGGGCGATGGAAGTACCCAGCAGGTACTCGCCTTCATAGACGGTGTTGGCGCGGAACATCGGGAACACGAAGTCTCGGACGAATTCTTCGCGCAGGTCATCGATGTAGATTTCCTTCACGCCCATGGCCTGAGCCTTGGCGCGGGCCGGTTCGACCTCTTCGCCCTGACCCAGGTCAGCGGTGAAAGTCACCACTTCACAGTTGTAGGTATCCTGCAGCCACTTGAGAATCACCGAAGTATCAAGGCCGCCGGAATACGCCAGTACGACCTTTTTTACGTCCGCCATGCCATCACTCCACGGGGTTGTACGGAAAGCCGTCGATTCTACCGGCCTTGCGGCAAAATTTACAGTGGGGCGACAGCTTGTGACGACAAAGCGACAGGAACTGTCGAGAGCGCGACGGACGGTCGCAGCTCAGGACTTGACCGATGGCTTGCCCGTATCAACCTGGGCTGCCGGCGCCGGCGCCTGCGGCGGCGCAGGCGGTTGAGAGGCGTTCTCCATCGGTTTGTCGACGGGCGTCACACGATCGAGCTGGATGTTTACCCGACGGTTGCGGGCCCGATTGGCCGCAGAGTTGTTCTTGGCCAGCGGGTAGCGCTCGCCATGAAAGCGTACAGTGATCTGGTCTTCGGCAATCCCGTGGGCCTTCAAGTACTCCATGACGGCCAGGGCGCGGCGCCTTGAGAGGTCGCGATTGGTCAGGCGGTTGCCGCTGTTGTCGGAGTGACCGTCGAGCTCGATATGGTTGACCGTGGGGTCGGCCTTGAGGAAGTCGAGGATCACGTCCAGCCGGGCCTTCGCGTTGGCGTCCAGGTCGATGCCACCGCCGGGAAAGCCGACGCGCGCCTGGCGCACCTGATCGTAGTTCATTGGTAGCAGCTTGGCAGCGCATACCTGATAGTCGCCATAGGCCTTGCTGAACTTCACTGGCAACAGGCGCACTTCCATTGCCCGTCCGGCTTCGCCTGCATAATTGCGTACCACGGTGCTGCGCCCATCGAGCAAGCCATTGATCAGGCGACTGGCCTGGCCCTGGGAGCTGGTGAAGAGCACGCCGCTGCGGGCCATGCGTACCGATCCCAGGTTGATATCCGCCCGCCCGGGCTGCCAGGGCGCCGCAGCGGCAAACAGGGTCGCGGAGCCGGTCCCCAGTGCATTGGTGCTCGAACGCAGCTGGAAAGTCGCCTGCTCGCCGGCGCGGCGCACGAATTCACCGCTGCCGAAATCGGCAATCGGCTGGACCAGCCGGCATTCGAACTGATCGCCTTCGACCTTCCACTCGATATTCTCCAGACGGGTCTGGAACGTGAGTGCCGTCGCGGGCAAGCAGGCAAACACACTGAGCAAGGCAAGATAACGCTGGCGCACGGGCGGCTCCACAGATTTTCACGGTATACCTGCAGGCTATCGGTCAAGTACGGCAAAACTTGATAGAAAGTGCTCGAACCCGGCTTTTCCGGTAGCATTCAGCTTGAGTTCGACCCGCCTGGAATCCCCAATGTCCGACCGCCTGACCCTCCTGCGTCCCGATGACTGGCACATCCATCTTCGCGATGGCGCCGTGCTGCCCCATACCGTCGGCGACGTTGCGCGCACCTTTGCCCGCGCAATCATCATGCCCAACCTGGTACCTCCGGTACGCAATGCCGCCGAAGCTGGCGCCTATCGCGAGCGCATCCTCGCCGCCCGTCCGGCCGGTAGCCGCTTCGAGCCGCTGATGGTGCTGTACCTCACCGACCGTACCCAGCCCGAGGAAATCCGCGCGGCCAAGGCCAGCGGTTTCGTACATGCCGCCAAGCTCTACCCGGCCGGTGCGACCACCAACTCCGATTCCGGCGTTACCAGCGTCGACAACATCTTCGCCGCGCTCGAAGCCATGGCCGACGTCGGCATGCCGCTGCTTGTACACGGTGAAGTGACCCGCGGTGAAGTCGACGTGTTCGACCGCGAGAAACTGTTCATCGACGAACACATGCGCCGTATCGTCGAGCGCTTCCCGACCTTGAAAGTGGTCTTCGAACACATCACCACCAGCGATGCCGTGCAGTTCGTCAACGAGGCCCCGGCCAACGTCGGCGCGACCATCACCGCGCAGCACTTGCTGTACAACCGTAACCACATGCTGGTCGGCGGTATTCGTCCGCACTTCTACTGCCTGCCGATCCTCAAGCGCAACACCCACCAGGTGGCCTTGCTGGACGCCGCCACCAGCGGCAGCAGCAAGTTCTTCCTGGGTACCGACTCGGCACCGCACGCTCGTCACGCCAAGGAAGCGGCCTGCGGTTGCGCCGGCTGCTACACCGCCTATGCGGCCATCGAGCTGTACGCCGAAGCGTTCGAACAACGCAATGCCCTGGACAAGCTCGAAGGTTTCGCCAGCAAGCACGGTCCTGATTTCTACGGCCTGGCACGCAACACCGACACCATTACCCTGGTTCGCGAAAGCTGGACCGCCCCAAGCAGCTTGCCGTTCGGCGAGCAAACCGTTATCCCGCTGCGCGCCGGTGAGCAACTGCGCTGGCGCCTGCTGGAGGAAACTGCGTGAGTGAAGATCTGTACGACGACCAGGACGGTCCAAGCGGTGGCCCCCGCCACCCGATGGCGGAACGTTTTCGCGGTTACCTGCCGGTTGTAGTCGATGTGGAAACCGGTGGCTTCAACAGCGCCACCGATGCCCTGCTGGAAATCGCCGCAGTGACCATCGGCATGGACGAGAAAGGCTTCCTGTTCCCCGAGCACACCTACTTCTTCCGGGTCGAACCGTTCGAAGGGGCGAACATCGAGCAGGCCGCGCTGGAGTTCACCGGCATCAAGCTCGATCATCCATTGCGCATGGCCGTGAGCGAAGAGTCGGCCCTGACCGACATTTTCCGTGGCGTACGCAAGGCGCTCAAGGCCAATGGCTGCAAGCGGGCGATCCTGGTCGGGCACAACAGCAGCTTCGACCTGGGCTTCCTCAATGCCGCCGTGGCGCGCAACGACATGAAGCGCAATCCGTTTCACCCGTTTTCAAGCTTCGACACCGCGACCCTTGCCGGCCTCGCCTACGGCCAGACCGTATTGGCAAGAGCCTGCCAGAGCGCCGACATCGACTTCGACGGGCGTGAAGCCCACTCGGCGCGCTACGACACCGAGAAGACGGCCGAGCTGTTCTGCGGCATCGTCAATCGCTGGAAAGAGATGGGCGGCTGGCAAGACTTCAACGACTGAGCCCCGCCTTGCGCGCATAAAAAAACCGGCCACCGAGGCCGGTTTTTTTGTGGCTCGCTATTACAGCTTGCCAGCGTTCTCGCTCAGGTAAGCAGCAACGCCTTCAGGCGAAGCGGTCATGCCCTTGTCGCCTTTTTTCCAGTTGGCAGGGCAGACTTCGCCGTGCTCTTCGTGGAACTGCAGGGCGTCGACCAGACGCAGCAGCTCGTCCATGTTACGGCCCAGTGGCAGGTCGTTGATGATCTGCGAGCGAACGACACCCTTGTCGTCGATCAGGAACGCGCCACGGAAAGCCACGCCGCCTTCGGACTCTACGTCGTAGGCCTTGGCGATTTCGTGCTTCATGTCGGCAGCCATGATGTACTGGACGTGACCGATGCCACCGGCATTGATCGGGGTATTGCGCCAGGCGTTGTGGGTGAAGTGCGAGTCGATCGAAACAGCGATCACTTCAACGTTGCGGTCGCGGAACTCGGACATGCGGTGATCCAGAGCGATCAGCTCGGACGGGCAGACGAAGGTGAAGTCCAGTGGGTAGAAGAACACCAGGCCGTACTTGCCCTTGATGGCCGACGCCAGGTTGAAGCTGTCGACGATTTCGCCATTGCCCAGCACGGCTGGAACGGTGAAGTCCGGGGCTTGTTTGCCAACGAGTACGCTCATTCGATATCTCCTGATGGTTTGAAACACGTAACCAGGCAAGCTCCAGCCGACCTGACCACGCAAAGACCGGCCATGATACACGGCCAGGCGCTGCACGCCGAATTTCAGGCAGCCTGAATCGAACCTGCCGTCGGTCGCCCTGACACACACACCCGGCAATGAGCTTTGACAAGCATTCTCATTAACATTAAGCTTCTTCGCATTGAGCCTTTACCAGCGATGGTCTGCCCTATGTATGTGTGTCTTTGTGTTGGTGTAACCGACGGACAGATCCGCGATGCGATCTATGAAGGATGCTGCAGCTACAAGGAAGTCAGAGCCGCCACCAACGTGGCGAGCCAGTGTGGCAAATGTGCCTGCCTGGCCAAGCAGGTAGTGCGTGAAACCCTGACCGAACTGCAGGTCAGCCAGGCCGCACTGCCCTACCCTGTGGAATTTACCGCAGCGTAAAAAACAGCCCATTCGAAGAACCGGACCTAGTGTCCGGTTTTTTTATGCCTGTAATTCAACAAGTTAGGTCTAAAACGCGGAACACAAACATTCTTATTCCGATTAATTTTCACTTATTATTCAATAACTTAGGTTTGACAGTCCAAGTTGCGAGGCTCAAACTCCTGCTTATAGGCACAACTTACAGGGCAGGACCCCATCATGAAAGGCGACGTTAGCGTCATCCAGCATCTCAACAAGATCCTCGGAAACGAGCTGGTCGCAATCAACCAATACTTCCTGCATGCCCGCATGTACGAAGACTGGGGTCTGGATAAGCTCGGCAAGCACGAGTACAAAGAATCCATCGACGAAATGAAGCACGCTGACAAACTGATCAAGCGCATTCTGTTTCTCGAAGGCATTCCCAACGTCCAGGACCTGGGCAAGCTGCTGATTGGTGAACACACCAAGGAAATGCTCGAGTGCGACCTGAAGATCGAGCAAAAGGGACTGGTCGACCTCAAGGCCGCCATCGCCCACTGTGAAACCGTTGGCGACTTTGGTAGCCGTGAAATGCTCGAAGACATCCTCGAATCCGAGGAAGAGCACATCGACTGGCTGGAAACCCAGTTGAGCCTGATCGACAAGGTCGGTCTGGAAAACTACCTGCAGTCGCAGATGGGCGAGTAACCCGCTCTTACAACCCCAAAGAAAAAGCCCCGCTATGCGGGGCTTTTTCTTACCAAACCTGTACTCAGGCCTTGGCCGCCTCGGCCTTGGCTGCAGCATCCTTGATCAGGGTCTGCAGTTCGCCGTTGGCGAACATCTCGGCCATGATGTCGGAGCCGCCGACCAGCTCACCGGCAACCCACAGCTGTGGGAAGGTCGGCCAGTTGGCATACTTTGGCAGGTTGGCGCGGATTTCCGGATTCTGCAGGATATCCACGTAAGCGAATTTTTCGCCACAACCCATCACGGCTTGCGCCGCCTTGGCCGAAAAGCCGCACTGCGGGGCATTCGGCGAGCCTTTCATGTAAAGCAGAATGGTGTTGTTGGCAATCTGCTCTTTGATTGTTTCGATAATATCCATGAAGCACCTCGCGGCTGAACTTTCCGACCTGGTTGTCGGCACGGTGACGCATTGTATCGGAAAGCCGAGCGTGACGCTCGGCCTTGCCGATATCAGGCCGCAACCACGTTTACCGGCACGCCATTGAGCGCGGCATTCCCCGACACCGCATCCAGCTGACGCTCGTCGGTCAGGTCATTGGCACTGGCCCCCGCCTGACTCTGCGCAATCTCCATGCGCACCCCGGCACGCGCATGACCAAAGCCGTGGGGCAGGCTCACCACGCCGGGCATCATGTCCGGGCAGGCCTGGACCTCGACTTCGATGCTGCCTACCCGCGAGCTGACCCTCACGCGCTGTCCATCCTGCAACTGCCGGGCACTCAGGTCCTCGGGGTTCATGAGCAACTGGTGCCGCGGCTTGCCTTTCACCAGTCGGTGATAGTTGTGCATCCAGGAGTTGTTGCTGCGCACGTGTCGGCGACCAATCAGCAACAACTGCTCCGGCGCAGCCGGTTGCAGGCCGGCAAAACGCTGCAGGTCGATGAGAATCTCTCCTGGCGCGGCCTGGATACGCTGGTTGGCGGTTTTAAGGCGCCCAGCAAGATTCGGCTGCAGCGGCCCCAGGTCGATGCCATGAGGGTGCTGGTCGAGCGTCTCGAGCGACAGATTGTACGGCGTGCCTTCGCCATACCGCCCGCCTCGCAAGCCAATGTCGATCATCTGCGCGGGGGGCAGGGTCGGCTTCAATGGCTTGTCGCCGAGCCTGGCGAATGCCTTGGCCAAACCAACGAAGATTTCCCAGTCGTGCAGGGCCCCTTCAGGCTTGGGCAGGATGGCCCGGTTGAAGCGGCTGACATTACGCACGGCGAAGAGGTTGAATGTGGTGTCGTAGTGATCGTTCTCCAGCGCCGAGGTGGACGGCAGGATCAAGTCTGCGTAGCGGGTGGTTTCATTGATGTAGATGTCGATACTGAGCATGAACTCGAGGCCATCCAGGGCGCGCTCCAACTGCCGGCCGTTGGGCGTGGACAGCACCGGGTTGCCGGCGACCGTCACCAACGCGCGAACCTGCCCTTCTCCCTCGCACAGCATCTCTTCGGCCAGTGCCGCCACCGGCAGTTCGCCGCCGTATTCCGGCAAACCGGAAACCCGGCTCTGCCATACATTGAAGTGCCCGCCGCCCGTGCTGGCTACCAGGTCCACTGCCGGTTGCGTACACAAGGCACCGCCGACCCGGTCCAGGTTGCCGCTGACCAGGTTGATCAGTTGCACCAGCCAGTGGCAGAGCGTACCGAACGCCTGGGTCGAGATGCCCATGCGGCCGTAGCAGACCGCCTTGTCGGCCGCTGCAAAGTCGCGGGCCAATTGGCGGATGACGACAGCGTCGACACCACACAACGGCGCCATCGTTTCTGCCGTGAAGGGCGCAATCGCCTGGCGCACGTCATCCAGCCCATCGACCGGTAGCGCCGTCGGACGCTCCAGCCCTTCACTGAACAGGGTATTGAGCAGCCCGCACAGCAATGCCGCATCGCCGCCGGGCCGCACGAACACATGTTGATCGGCCATCGCCGCCGTTTCACTGCGACGCGGATCGACCACCACCAGTTTGCCGCCCCGGGCCTGGATAGCTTTCAGGCGCTTTTCAACGTCCGGCACCGTCATGATGCTGCCATTGGACGCCAGTGGGTTGCCGCCCAGAATCAGCATGAAATCGGTGTGGTCGATATCCGGAATCGGCAACAACAGGCCATGGCCATACATCAGGTAGCTGGTCAGGTGGTGCGGCAACTGGTCGACCGAAGTGGCGGAAAACCGATTACGGGTCTTGAGCAGGCCGAGAAAGTAGTTGCTATGGGTCATCAGCCCGTAGTTGTGCACACTGGGGTTGCCCTGGTACACCGCCACGGCGTTCTGCCCATGGGCCTGCTGGATGGCCCAGAGCTTGTGTGCGGCCAGCTCGAACGCTTCATCCCAGCCGATCGCCTGCCAGCGGTCGCCTACGCGCTTGTGCGGCGCATGCAGGCGGTCGGGGTCGTTCTGGATGTCCTGCAGGGCAACGGCCTTGGGGCAGATATGGCCGCGGCTGAAGCTGTCGAGCGGATCGCCCTTGATCGAACTGATCCGCGGCCCGGTGTCCGCTTCGTGGGTGATCTCGATGTTCAGGCCACAAATGGCTTCGCACAGGTGGCAGGCACGGTGATGCACGGTCTTGTTCATGAGCACCTCTTTCGGGTGTCTGGTGATGCGCCTGACTATGAGCCTGGGGTGCAGTGACCACCAGCGAGTTTTGCCCTGTGAATCTTGCGCCATCAGGTACGGCGATTCGCTCGCGTGTTTGCAAAGGCGCCAGCGGGCAGTGTAAAACCCTAGGGCAGTAACAAAAAAATCAGCCGCCCAATGGGTTACGGCATCGGCTCCACTCACGCCGGTGAACGCCCCACTTGGTATGACGCGACATTTAATTATAGTATTGCGTCTTCCCCTAATTCGTCGCCCCGTGCGGCTTTCGCCGCAGGTCACCTCCGTTGTTTCTGAAAACCGGCACTGTTGATCTGCGGTCTGTTGCAAAAGGTAGTCAAACATGAGCGCTAGGCACTTTCTCTCCCTGATGGATTTCACTCCCGACGAACTGCTGAGTGTGATCCGTCGAGGCATCGAGCTGAAGGACCTGCGTAACCGCGGCGTACTGTTCGAACCCCTGAAGAACCGCGTGCTGGGCATGATCTTCGAGAAGTCCTCGACGCGCACCCGACTGTCGTTCGAAGCCGGCATGATCCAGCTCGGCGGCCAGGCCATCTTCCTGTCCCCTCGCGACACCCAACTGGGCCGTGGCGAGCCGATTGGCGATTGCGCCATCGTCATGTCGCGCATGCTCGATGCGGTGATGATCCGTACCTTTGCCCACAGCACCCTGACCGAATTTGCCGCAAATTCCCGCGTGCCGGTGATCAACGGCCTGTCCGACGACCTGCACCCCTGCCAGTTGCTGGCCGACATGCAGACCTTCCTTGAACACCGCGGCTCGATCCAGGGCAAGACGGTGGCGTGGATCGGCGACGGCAACAATATGTGCAACAGCTATATAGAAGCTGCCATCCAGTTCGACTTCCAACTCCGCATCGCCTGCCCGGCCGACTACGAGCCCAATCCGGCGTTCGTCGCCAGGGCTGGTGACCGCGTGCAGATCTTCCGCGAACCCAAGGACGCCGTGCAGGGTGCCCACCTGGTGAGCACCGATGTCTGGACTTCCATGGGTCAGGAAGAGGAAACTGCACGGCGTCTGGCCTTGTTCGCGCCTTACCAGGTAACCCGCGAACTGCTCGACCTGGCAGCACCCGATGCCCTGTTCATGCACTGCCTGCCCGCCCACCGTGGCGAGGAGATCAGCCTGGACCTGCTCGACGACCCGCGTTCGGTCGCCTGGGACCAGGCTGAAAACCGCTTGCATGCACAGAAGGCGCTTCTCGAATTCCTTGTTGAACCGGCCTATCACCACGCATGAGTCAGCCTTTACTGCTTAACCTGCGCAACCTCGCCTGCGGCTATGGCGAGGCGCGCATCGTCCAGAACCTCAACCTGCACCTCAACGCCGGCGACATCGGTTGCCTGCTGGGCTCCTCGGGCTGCGGCAAGACCACCACGCTGCGTGCAATCGCAGGCTTCGAGCCGGTGCACGAAGGCGAGATCCAGCTGGCGGGCGAAGTCATCTCCAAGGCCGGATTCACCCTCGCGCCGGAAAAGCGCCGGATCGGCATGGTGTTCCAGGACTACGCACTATTCCCGCACCTGACGGTGGCCGAGAACATTGCCTTTGGTATCGGCAAGCACCCGCAACAGCAGCAGGTGGTCGGGGAAATGCTTGAGCTGGTGAAGCTCGGCGGGCTCGGCAAACGCTACCCCCATGAGCTCTCCGGTGGTCAGCAGCAGCGCGTGGCCCTGGCCCGCGCCCTGGCGCCCGAGCCGCAACTGCTGCTGCTCGATGAGCCGTTCTCCAACCTCGACGTAGAGTTGCGCAGGCGCCTGAGCCACGAGGTTCGCGACATTCTCAAGAGCCGGGGCACCAGCGCCATCCTGGTCACCCACGACCAGGAAGAAGCCTTTGCCGTCAGCGATCACGTCGGCGTCTTCAAAGAGGGCCGCCTGGAGCAGTGGGACACCCCCTACAACCTCTATCACGAGCCGCTGACCCCATTCGTGGCCAGCTTCATCGGCCAGGGTTATTTCATTCGCGGCCAGCTGACCAGCCCGGAATCGGTACGCACTGAAGTAGGCGAATTGCGTGGCAACCGCGCCTACACCTTTACGCCAGGGTGTGCAGTGGACGTGCTGCTGCGTCCGGACGACATCATTCATGCACCGCACAGCGCCCTCAAGGCACTGATCGTCGGCAAGAGTTTCCTCGGCGCCTCCACCCTGTATCGCCTGCAACTGCCTACCGGCAGCCAGCTCGAAGCCATTTTCCCGAGCCACATCGACCATCAGGTCGGGGCCGAGGTTGGCATCGAAGTGGCTGCCGACCACCTGGTGCTGTTTGCGGTACCGGGCAGCGTCGCGGCGCAGTTGCCGGTGCCGGAGAACGGGGTTCGGCGCTACAGCTCGGCTGTTTGACAAAACCCTTCGCGGGGCAAGCCCGCTCCTAGCGCAGGAGTGGACTTGCCGCGCCATATGTCAGTCGCGGGCGATCCCGGCGAATGTCGCCTGGGTGTGCTCGGCCAGCACGACCGCCGACAGCTCCACCTCCAGGCCGCGCCGGCCGGCACTGACAAAAATGGTTTCAAAGGATTGAGCCGACTGGTCAATGAACGTACGCAAGCGCTTCTTCTGCCCCAGGGGGCTGATACCGCCCAACAGATAACCCGTTGAGCGCTGCGCGGCGGCCGGATCGGCCATCTCGCACTTCTTCACCCCCGCCGCGTGGGCAAGGCCCTTCAGGTCAAGGCTGCCCACCACTGGCACGACTGCCACCAGCAGCTCGCCCTTTTCACTGCTGGCCAGCAGCGTCTTGAACACCCGCACCGGCTCAAGATCGAGCTTCTCAGCAGCCTCCAGGCCGTAGGAGGCCGCCTTGGGGTCGTGTTCGTAACTGTGGATGCGATGTTCAGCGCGAACCTTTTTCAGCAGATCCAGGGCGGGGGTCATGCAGAGAAAAAAAAAAAAAGTGAATGCCATTTCGCTGGCTACTTTAGGCCAAAAATCCGCTTCCCAGCCACTGTGTCACTGCGCAACATGCACCCTGGGTCCGGTGAAATTCCGACACCATCCCCCGTACCAATAGTCAGTTTATGAATACCGGTTCACTTTCGACCTTTGACATAAGCGTTTCTTGTCTATATTTTTTCGAATCTGAATATAGCCATGCCCCGATTAGGTGCATTTCCTGCAGCCAGCCCGACCGAAATGGGGATTTCTGTCGGGTTTTTGTCGAGCGCCCACTGCGCCTCACAACAACAAGAACCGAGGGAACGAATGACGACTGCTCAACGACAACCCACGCTGTCCAGCCAATGCATGGCCGAGTTCCTGGGCACCGCCCTGCTGATTTTCTTCGGTACCGGGTGCGTGGCCGCGCTCAAGGTGGCCGGCGCCAGCTTTGGCCTGTGGGAAATCAGCATCATCTGGGGCGTCGGCGTGAGCATGGCGATCTACTTCACCGCCGGGGTATCCGGCGCCCACCTGAACCCGGCGGTAAGCATTGCGCTGTGCCTTTTTGCCGGTTTCGAGAAGCACAAGTTGCCGTTCTACATCGTTGCCCAGATCGCCGGGGCCTTCTGTGCCGCCGCGCTGGTGTATACGCTCTACAGCAACCTGTTCTTCGATTACGAACAAGCCCATGCAATGATTCGCGGCAGCCAGGCCAGCCTGGAACTTGCCTCCGTGTTCTCGACCTACCCGCACCCGTCGCTGTCCACCGGCCAGGCCTTCCTGGTCGAAGTGATCATCACCGCGGTGCTGATGGCGGTGATCATGGCCCTGACCGACGACAACAACGGCCTGCCTCGCGGCGCCATGGCGCCCCTGCTGATCGGCCTGCTGATCGCGGTGATCGGTAGCGCCATGGGCCCGCTGACCGGCTTTGCCATGAACCCGGCCCGTGACTTCGGTCCCAAGTTGATGACGTTCCTCGCCGGATGGGGCGAAGTCGCCTTTACTGGCGGTCGCGACATTCCCTATTTCCTGATTCCGATTTTTGCGCCGATCATAGGAGCGAGCCTTGGTGCCGCCCTGTATCGCGGCGTGATCGCTCGCAACCTGCCGGTTGCCCCGAGCGAGCCCGCCCAGACCGACGCCAACCCTCAGGGCAAGACCCAGGCATCCTGATGCCGCCCCGGCGAGCCAGGCTCGCCCTGCCCTGATATCTACCCCATTTGAGTGCAAGGCCAACGTTATGACAGACAGCCAGAACAAGAACTACATCATTGCCCTGGACCAGGGCACGACCAGTTCGCGGGCCATTATTTTCGATCGCGATGCCAACGTGGTAGGCACCTCGCAACGTGAATTCGCCCAGCACTACCCGCAGGCTGGCTGGGTCGAGCACGACCCGATGGAAATTTTCGCCACCCAGAGCGCGACCATGGTCGAGGCCCTGGCCCAGGCTGGCCTGAGCCATGACCAGGTTGCCGCCATCGGTATCACCAACCAACGTGAAACCACCGTGGTATGGGACAAGGAAACCGGTCGCCCGGTGTACAACGCCATCGTCTGGCAGTGCCGGCGCAGCACCGAGATCTGCGAGCAGCTCAAGCGCGACGGCCTGCAGGACTACATCCGCGAAACCACCGGCCTGGTCACCGACCCCTACTTCTCCGGCACCAAGCTCAAGTGGGTGCTGGACAACGTCGAGGGCGCCCGTGAGCGTGCCGAGCGCGGTGAACTGCTGTTCGGCACCGTCGACAGCTGGCTGATCTGGAAGTTTTCCGGTGGCAAGGTTCACGTCACCGACTACACCAACGCCTCGCGCACCATGCTCTTCAACATCCACACCCTTGAGTGGGATGAGAAGATGCTCCAGGTGCTGGATATCCCTCGGCAGATGCTGCCCGAGGTGCGCAGCTCTTCCGAAGTCTACGGCCATACCAAGAGCGGCATCGCCATCGCAGGTATTGCCGGCGACCAGCAAGCCGCGCTGTTCGGCCAGATGTGCGTAGAGCCGGGCCAGGCCAAGAACACCTATGGCACCGGTTGTTTCCTGCTGATGAACACCGGCGACAAGGCGGTGAATTCGTCCCACGGCCTGTTGACCACCATTGCCTGCGGCCCACGCGGCGAAGTGGCCTACGCCCTGGAAGGTGCAGTGTTCAACGGCGGTTCCACCGTGCAGTGGCTGCGTGACGAGCTGAAGATCGTCAACGACGCCCACGACACCGAATACTTCGCCAGCAAGGTCAAGGACAGCAACGGTGTCTATCTGGTACCCGCCTTCACCGGCCTGGGCGCGCCCTATTGGGACCCCTACGCCCGTGGCGCACTGTTCGGCCTGACCCGTGGTGTGAAAGTCGATCACATCATCCGCGCCGCCCTGGAGTCGATCGCCTTCCAGACCCGCGATGTCCTCGATGCCATGCAACAGGACTGCGGCCAGCGCCTTAGCGAACTGCGCGTGGATGGTGGCGCGGTCGCCAACAACTTCCTCATGCAGTTCCAGGCCGACATCCTGGGCACCTGTGTCGAGCGCCCGCAAATGCGTGAGACCACCGCGCTTGGCGCCGCCTACCTGGCTGGCCTTGCCTGCGGTTTCTGGAGTGGCCTGGACGAACTGCGCGGCAAGGCGATCATCGAGCGCGAGTTCACCCCGCAGCTTGAAGAAGCCCAGAAAGAGAAGCTGTACGCCGGCTGGCTGAAGGCAGTGGATCGCACCCGCGACTGGGAACCGCACGAGGAATAACAATGCCTTATCGCGGGGCAAGCCCTCTCCTACCGTAGGGGCGGGCTTGCCCCGCGATACTGTCGGCGACTGGTCGTAAGTGAAATCCTACGGCATCATGGCGCAATTTGCCCCGGCAGCCCCAAAGGACCGCCCATGAACCTGCCCCCTCGCCAACAACAAATCCTCGAACTGGTGCGCGAACGCGGCTACGTCAGTATCGAAGAAATGGCGCAGCTATTTGTCGTTACCCCGCAAACCATCCGCCGTGACATCAACCAGCTGGCCGAGGTCAACCTGCTACGCCGTTACCACGGTGGCGCCGCGTACGACTCCAGTATCGAAAACACCGCCTACGCCATGCGTGCCGATCAGATGCGCGATGAAAAGCAGCGTATCGCCGAAGCCATCGCCGCACAGATCCCGGACCACGCCTCGCTGTTCATCAACATCGGCACCACCACCGAATCCATCGCCCGCGCCCTGCTCAACCACAATCACCTGAAGATCATCACCAACAACCTGCACGTGGCCTCTATCCTCAGCGCCAAGGACGACTTCGAGGTGCTGCTGGCGGGCGGCAACGTGCGCCGCGACGGTGGCGTGGTGGGCCAGGCCAGTGTCGACTTCATCAATCAATTCAAAGTCGACTTTGCGCTGGTCGGCATCAGCGGTATCGACGAAGACGGCAGCCTGCTCGACTTCGACTATCAGGAAGTACGGGTTTCCCAGGCGATCATAGCCAATGCCCGCCAGGTCATCCTCGCTGCCGACTCCAGCAAGTTCGGTCGCAATGCCATGGTGCGACTGGGCTCGATCAGCCTGATCGATTGCCTGGTGACCGACCAGGCCCCCGTGCCTGCCCTCACCCAGTTGCTCAACCAGAACAAGATCCGCCTCGACGTGGTTTGAGCCGTTCAACGCTGCCGCCGCAATGGCGGCAGGGTAAATGTTCGTTATTTTTCATTTAATCGTCATCCGATCAGTATTTTCTATGGGAAGCGACTGGCAGCCGGCATTCTGTTGCGCTAATATTTTCGAAAATGAACATCAATGTTCAAATTCGATGTAAGAAAGTTTTGAGGAAGCCGCCCGTGCCCCATCCGAGCCAGTCATCACCTGCCCTTGCCGACCTCTATGACCTCGCCGTAATTGGTGGTGGCATCAATGGCGTGGGCATCGCCGCCGATGCAGCCGGACGAGGGCTGTCGGTGTTCCTTTGCGAAAAAGACGACCTTGCCAGCCACACATCTTCCGCCAGCAGCAAGCTGATCCATGGCGGCCTGCGCTACCTGGAACACTACGAGTTCCGCCTGGTGCGCGAAGCCCTGGCCGAGCGTGAAGTACTGCTGGCCAAGGCCCCCCATATCGTCAAGCCGATGCGCTTCGTGCTGCCCCATCGCCCGCACCTGCGTCCGGCCTGGATGATCCGTGCCGGCCTGTTTCTGTACGACAACCTGGGCAAGCGCAAGCAACTGGGCGCTTCGCGCAGCCTGCGATTCGGCCCGGGCAACCCGCTCAAGCCGAGCATCACCCGTGGCTTCGAATACGCTGACTGCGCTGTCGATGACGCCCGCCTCGTGGTTCTCAATGCCATGGCAGCCCGTGAGAAAGGCGCACACATCCGCACCCGTACTCGTTGCGTCAGCGCTCGTCGGGTCGATGGCGTGTGGCATGTGCAACTGGAAAATGCCGACGGCAGCCAGCAGTCGATCAAGGCCCGGGCGCTGGTCAACGCAGCCGGTCCGTGGGTGGCCAAGTTCATCCAGGACGATCTCAAGCTCGATGCTCCCTACGGTATTCGTCTGATTCAGGGCAGCCACCTGATCGTGCCCAAGCTGTACGAAGGCGAGCATGCCTACATCCTGCAGAACGAAGACCAGCGGATCGTGTTCGCCATCCCCTACCTGGATCGCTTCACCCTGATCGGCACCACCGACCGCGAGTACACCGGCGATCCGGCCAAGGTGGCGATTACCGAAACCGAGACCGACTACCTGCTCAACGTGGTCAACGCGCACTTCAACCACACCCTCAGCCGCGCCGATATCCTGCATACCTTTGCCGGTGTGCGTCCGCTGTGCAACGACGAGTCCGACAACCCGTCGGCGGTCACCCGCGACTACACCCTGGCGCTGTCTGCCAGCACTGGCGAGGCACCGCTGCTGTCGGTATTCGGCGGCAAGCTGACCACCTACCGCAAGCTGGCCGAATCGGCCATGAGTGAACTGGCGCCATTCTTCACCCAGATGCGTGGCAGCTGGACGGCCTGCGCCCCGCTGCCTGGCGGCGAAAACATGACGACGGCGCAAGCACTGGCCGATGCGATCCTGGCCCGCTGTGGCTGGTTGCCTGCCGAAATTGCCCGACGCTGGGCGCTGACCTACGGTAGCCGCGTATGGCGCCTGCTCGAAGGCGTACAAGGCCCTGAAGACCTTGGCGATGCCATCGGCGGCGGCCTGTTCACCCGTGAGGTGGATTACCTGCGCAGCGAAGAGTGGGCCCTGGGTGCTGACGACATCCTCTGGCGCCGTACCAAGCTTGGCTTGTTCACTACCGCCGCTGAACAACAGGCCCTGCGCGACTACCTCCAGCGCCTGGAGCTGCATCGCGCCGCCTGACCCCTTCGCAGGAACGGGCATTCGGATTCCCGAACGCCCCTTTCCGCCAGTATTCGGCCACCCGGACGACTACTCCTGCCGTCAAATCTTCAGAAAAGATTAATGCCTTTATTTTTCAGGGCTTTATGATCAAAGTCAGGGCTTGGCACGAGTCATGCTCTACACTCAGTACCCGAATGCGCAAAACGCTTCATTGCAGTGTTCGCTGAACGAAGAGCCCGCCAACGGCTTCATAAAAAAAACAACGTCGAGGAAATTTTGATGCGTATCGTTCCCCACCTGTTGGGCGCAGCCGTCACGGCTGCTTTGATCAGCATGCCAGTCACCGCCGCCGAGCTGACAGGCACCCTGAAAAAGATCAACGACTCCGGCACCATTACCCTGGGGCATCGCGACGCCTCCATTCCGTTCTCCTACATCGCTGACGCTTCGGGCAAACCGGTCGGTTACTCCCACGACATCCAACTGGCAATCGTCGAGGCCCTGAAAAAGGACCTGAACAAGCCAGACTTGAAAGTCCGCTACAACCTCGTCACCTCCCAAACCCGCATTCCACTGGTCCAGAACGGCACCGTTGACGTCGAGTGCGGCTCGACCACCAACAACGTCGAGCGCCAGCAGCAGGTCGACTTCTCGGTCGGTATCTTCGAAATCGGTACCCGCCTGCTGTCCAAGAAAGACTCCACCTACAAGGACTTCCCGGACCTGGCCGGCAAGAACGTAGTCACCACCGCTGGCACCACGTCCGAGCGTATCCTCAAGTCGATGAACGCCGACAAGCAGATGAAGATGAACGTTATCTCTGCCAAGGACCATGGCGAGTCGTTCCAGATGCTCGAATCCGGTCGCGCGGTTGCCTTCATGATGGATGACGCCCTCCTGGCTGGCGAAATGGCCAAGGCCAAGAAGCCGACCGACTGGGCAGTGACCGGTACCCCGCAATCCTATGAAATCTACGGCTGCATGGTCCGCAAGGGCGACGCGCCGTTCAAGAAGGCCGTCGACGACGCCATCATCGCGCTGTACAAGTCGGGCGAAATCAACAAGATCTACAACAAATGGTTCCAGTCGCCAATCCCGCCAAAGGGCTTGAACCTGATGTTCCCAATGAGCGAAGAGCTCAAGGCGTTGATCGCCAATCCTACCGACAAAGCTGCAGACGAAAAGAAGTCCTGATCCCCAGCTAGTTAGTGTCTAACCTTTCATCCGAGGGCGTCATGCGCCCTCGGATGCTCGAAGGTGCCCGTGAAACAACTGATCTGAGGGGAGATCCCGATGAATTACAACTGGGACTGGGGCGTATTCTTCAAGTCCACCGGCGTCGGCAGCGAAACCTACCTGGACTGGTACATCACCGGCCTGGGCTGGACCATCGGCATTGCCGTTGCCGCCTGGATCATCGCATTGCTGCTGGGGTCGATACTCGGCGTCATGCGTACTGTCCCGAACCGTCTGGTATCGGGCATTGCCACGGCCTACGTGGAACTCTTTCGTAACGTACCGCTGCTGGTACAGCTGTTCATCTGGTACTTCCTGGTGCCCGATCTGCTGCCAGAAGGCCTGCAGGAGTGGTTCAAGCAAGACCTCAACCCGACCACCTCGGCCTTCATCAGCGTGGTGATCTGCCTGGGGCTGTTCACCGCTGCCCGGGTGTGCGAACAAGTGCGCACCGGTATCCAGGCACTGCCCCGCGGCCAGGAAGCCGCAGCCCGCGCAATGGGTTTCAGCCTGCCCCAGATCTATTGGAACGTGCTGCTGCCACAAGCCTACCGGATCATCATTCCGCCGCTCACCTCCGAATTCCTGAACGTGTTCAAGAACTCCTCGGTGGCCTCGCTGATCGGCCTGATGGAATTGCTGGCGCAGACCAAGCAGACCGCCGAATTCTCGGCCAACCTGTTTGAAGCCTTCACCCTGGCGACCCTGATCTACTTCACCCTGAACATGGGCCTGATGCTGCTGATGCGCATGGTCGAGAAGAAAGTCGCCGTACCCGGCCTGATCTCCGTGGGGGGTAAATAATGGACTTCAGTGGAATCATTCCCGCCCTTCCAGGCCTCTGGAACGGCATGCTGATGACCCTGCAACTGATGGTCATGGGTGTGGTCGGCGGTATCGCGCTGGGCACCATCCTGGCACTGATGCGCCTGTCGTCGAGCAAGCTGCTGGCAAACATTGCCGGTGCCTACGTCAACTACTTCCGCTCCATCCCGCTGCTGCTGGTCATCACCTGGTTCTACCTGGCGGTACCTTTCGTGCTGCGCTGGATCACCGGCGAAGACACCCCGGTCGGTGCGTTCACCTCCTGCGTCGTGGCCTTCATGATGTTCGAAGCGGCGTACTTCTGTGAAATCGTCCGTGCCGGCGTGCAGTCGATCTCCAAGGGCCAGATGGGCGCGGCCCAGGCGCTCGGCATGAACTACAGCCAGACCATGCGCCTGATCATCCTGCCCCAGGCGTTTCGCAAGATGACCCCGCTGCTGCTGCAGCAGAGCATCATCCTGTTCCAGGACACCTCGCTGGTCTACACCGTCGGCCTGGTGGACTTCCTCAACTCCGCACGTGCCAACGGCGACATCATCGGACGCTCGAACGAGTTCCTGGTCTTCGCCGGCATCGTGTACTTCGTCATCAGCTTCTCCGCTTCCTTCCTGGTCAAGCGTCTGCAGAAAAGGATAACCGTATGATTTCCATCAAGAACGTCAACAAGTGGTACGGCGACTTCCAGGTTCTGACCGACTGCAACACCGAGGTCAAAAAAGGTGAAGTGGTGGTGGTCTGCGGTCCGTCCGGTTCCGGCAAGTCGACCCTGATCAAGTGCGTCAACGCTCTGGAGCCCTTCCAGAAAGGTGACATTGTCGTCGACGGCACCTCGATCGCCGATCCCAAGACCAACCTGCCCAAGCTGCGCTCGCGGGTCGGCATGGTGTTCCAGCACTTCGAGCTGTTCCCGCACCTGACCATCACTGAAAACCTGACCATTGCCCAGCGCAAGGTCCTGGGCCGCAGCGAGGCCGAAGCAACCAAGAAGGGCCTGGCCCTGCTTGAGCGCGTAGGCCTGAGCAACCAGGCGAAGAAACACCCGGGCCAACTCTCCGGAGGCCAGCAGCAGCGCGTCGCGATTGCCCGTGCACTGGCCATGGACCCGATCGTCATGCTGTTCGACGAACCGACCTCGGCCCTTGACCCGGAAATGGTCAGCGAAGTACTGGACGTGATGGTCCAACTGGCCAACGAAGGCATGACCATGATGTGCGTGACGCACGAAATGGGCTTTGCCCGCAAGGTCGCCAACCGCGTCATCTTCATGGACAAGGGCAACATCATCGAGGACTGCACCAAAGAAGAATTCTTCGGTGATCCACATGCTCGCGATGAGCGTACCCAGCACTTCCTCAGCAAAATCCTGCAGCACTGAGGTGTCGACGCTGCCTGTCCGGCGAACGCCGGACAGGCAGCGCTGTTAGTTACAGGGCCACTGTGATGAAATGCGATCCCACGCTCTTTCGCCCAGCCAAGCCTGCCCTTGCCGTGAAACCCCGTTTGATCCGCCAACTGCTGATTCCGCCCTTGATCATTCTGTTGATGATCGGTCTGGGCGTGGCTGGCTTCATGATCAGCGAACACAACGGCATCCGCACCTTGAGCGAAACCGGCGAGCGCCAGCTCGAGCTGCACGCGCGCGGGGTCGAGAGCGAAATCAGCAAGTACACCTACCTGCCCAGCCTGCTGGAACTGGAAGACAGCGTCTCCAGCCTGCTGACCGAAACCGATGGCGAGAGTCGCCAGACGGTCAACGAATACCTCGAAGGCCTGAACCGGCGCAGCCGCAGTCGGGCGATCTTCGTGCTCGACACCACCGGCCGGGTCCAGGCCACAAGCAACTGGCGCGATGTCGACAGTTTCCTGGGCGAAGACCTGTCGTTCCGCGCCTATTTCCAGGATGCCGTGCGCGGCCAGCCCGGGCGCTTCTATGGGATTGGCAGCACCAACGGCGAGCCAGGCTACTACCTGGCCCACGGCCTGGAAGAACACGGCAAGATCATTGGCGTGGCGGTGATCAAGGTGCGCCTGGAAGCGATGGAAGAACGCTGGCAGCGCGCCCGCCTGGAAGCCTTCGTCAGTGACGAGAACGGCATCATCATCCTTTCCAGCGACCCGGCGCGGCGCCTCAAGTCGGTACGCCCGCTGAGCCCGGAAACCAAGGAGCGCCTGGCCCGCAGCCTGCAGTACTACTGGTGGCCGCTCAACGAGCTGCAACCCTTGTCGCGGGAAAAATACGCCGACGGCATCGAGAAGCTGAGCTTCCCGGCCAATGCCGAACTCGGGAATGGCAGTCACGAAGTGGCCTACCTGGCCCAGACACGGCGACTGAGCGACACCCCCTGGCACTTCACCCTGCTCACGCCGCTGCAAGACCTGCGCCGCGAGTCGATCATCCAGGGCATGCTGGTGGCCGTGGCATTCGCCTTGCTGACCATCCTGCTGATCGCCTGGAACGAGCGTCGCAAGGTGATCGCCACACGCCTGGCCGCCCGTGAAGCCCTGGAAGAAGCCAACAGCCAGCTGGAGCGCAAGATCACCGAGCGCACCGCCGACCTGCGTGCCAGCAACGAACGCCTCATCGGCCAGATACGTGAACGCCGGCACGCCGAGCAGACCCTGCGCTACGCCCAGGACGAACTGGTCCAGGCCGGCAAGCTGGCGGCCATCGGCCAGATGTCCACCAGCATCGCCCATGAGCTGAACCAACCCTTGGCCGCCCTGCGCACCCTCTCGGGCAATACCGTGCGCTTCCTCGAGCGCGGCGCCCTGGAAACCGCCAGCACCAACCTGCGTACCATGAACGACCTGATCGACCGCATGGGCCGCATCACTGCCAGCCTGCGTTCCTTCGCCCGGCGCGGCGACGACAGCGGCCAGGCGTCGCTGTCCAAGGCCGTGGACGCCTGCTTGCAGGTGCTGGGTAACCGCATTGCCGGGTGCCACCTGAAACTGCACAGCCACTTCGAAGACCAGCAACTGGCCATCGACCAGACCCGCCTCGAGCAGATCCTGGTCAACCTGATCGGCAACGCCCTCGACGCCATGGCTGCCCAGCCGCTGCCGCAACTCTGGCTGGAAGGCGAACTGCAGGGCGACAAATACCGCCTGCGGGTGCGCGACAACGGTCACGGCATCGATGACGAAGCGCGCAAGCACCTGTTCGAACCCTTTTTCACCACCAAACCGGGAGAGCACGGCCTGGGCCTGGGCCTGACCCTGTCCGCCAGCCTCGCGGCCGCGGCCAAGGGCAACCTGAGTGTCGAACACCCCGCCGGCGGCGGTACCGCGTTCGTCCTCACCCTGCCATTGGTCAATGCCCCCACAGAATCTGCCGAGTCCCTATGAACCAAGCGCCCCTTACCGTCCTGATCGTCGAAGACGACCCGCATGTGCTGCTCGGCTGCCAGCAAGCCCTGGCGCTGGAAGATATCGCTTGCGAAGGCGTCGGCAGTGCCGAAGAGGCCCTGCAACGCATCGGTGATGACTTCGCCGGGATCGTGGTCAGCGACATCCGCCTGCCCGGCATCGATGGCCTGGAACTGCTCGGCCGCCTCAAGGCGCGAGACAGCAGCCTGCCCGTGGTGCTGATCACCGGCCACGGCGATATCGACATGGCCGTCGGCGCCATGCGCAACGGTGCCTACGACTTCATGGAAAAGCCCTTCGCCCCCGAGCGCCTGGTCGAAGTGGTACGCCGCGCCCTGGAGCAGCGCGGGCTGTCGCGGGAGGTTTTCGCGCTGCGCAGGCAACTGGCCGAGCAAAGCACGCTGGAAGGCCGGATCATCGGCCGTTCGCCGGTCATGCAGAACCTGCGCGAGTTGATTGCCAATGTGGCCGACACCTCAGCCAACGTGCTGATCGAAGGTGAAACCGGGACCGGCAAAGAGCTGGTTGCCCGTTGCCTGCACGAATTCAGCCGCCGCCATGCGCAGCCGTTCGTAGCCCTCAACTGCGGCGGCCTGCCAGAGAACCTGTTCGAAAGCGAGATCTTCGGCCACGAGGCCAACGCGTTCACCGGTGCCGGCAAACGGCGCATCGGCAAGATCGAACATGCCAACGGCGGCACGCTGTTCCTCGATGAAGTGGAAAGCATGCCGATCAACCTGCAGATCAAACTGCTGCGGGTGCTGCAGGAACGCACCCTTGAACGCCTGGGCTCGAACCAGAGCATTCCGGTCGACTGCCGGGTGATCGCCGCGACCAAGTCCGATCTCGACGCCCTGGGCCAGAGCGGACAGTTTCGCAGCGACCTGTACTACCGCCTGAACGTGGTCACCCTGGAACTGCCGCCGCTGCGCGAGCGCCGCGAAGACATCCTGCAACTGTTCGAACACTTCCTGCAGCTGGCGTCCCTGCGCTTCGACCGTGAGGCGCCGCAATTGGACAGTCAGACCCTGTCGCGGCTGATGGCCCACGACTGGCCGGGCAACGTGCGCGAACTGCGCAACGTTGCCGAACGCTATGCCCTGGGCCTGCCGGCCTTCAAGAAAGCCGGTGCCACCGCCAATCAGGGCCTGGGCTTTGCCGAGGCGGTTGAAGCGTTCGAACGCAACCTGCTCAGCGACGCCTTGCAACGTACCGGAGGCAACCTCAGCCAGGCCAGCCAGGAGTTGGGCATGGCCAAGACCACCCTGTTCGACAAAGTCAAAAAATATGGCCTGGGATAACCTGCCACACCAACGGGAAAGCACGTGGACCTGATACTCAAAGCCTGCCTGGGCGCCGCCGTGGTGGTGATCCTTGCCGCGCTGGCAAAGACCCGCAACTACTACATCGCAGGGCTGGTCCCGCTGTTCCCGACCTTCGCCCTGATCGCCCACTACATCGTCGGCAAAGGCCGCTCGCTCGACGACCTGAAGACCACCATCCTGTTCGGCATGTGGTCGATCATTCCGTATTTCGTCTACCTGGCGGCCCTGTACCTGCTGGTCGACCGCATGCGCCTGGAGGCCTCACTGGCCCTGGCCGCGGTGGCCTGGCTGGTGGCGGCGACCGTATTGGTCAGCCTCTGGGTGCGCCTGCACTAAAGCTGGGCCCAATGGCTCATGTCTTCGCGATGGGCCTTCAGGTACGGCAGCACCGCGGCCAGCAAGGGCGCCTTGAACTGTTCCTGAAAACGATGCGCCAACCCCGGAATCAGGCGTAGCTGGCTGCCCTGGATATGGGCGGCCAGGTGCACCCCATGCATGACGGGTAGCAACGGGTCGGCAGTGCCATGCACCACCAGGGTCGGCAGACGCAGGTTGTTGAGCAGATCGACCCGGCTCGGCTCCGCCAGTATCGCCATGATCTGGCGCTTGACCCCCTCGGGGTTGAACGCCCGGTCGTAGGCCTGCGCCGCCTGCTCCAGCAATGCCTGGCGATCGTCCTTGACCTGGGGGCTGCCCAACGCGGCCAGCAGGTCGGCCTGTTGCTCCAGGGCCACTTCGCGATTTGGCGCACCGCGCCTGGCCAGCAACTGCACCAGCGCAGGACTCGGTGCCGGCAAGCCCACGGCGCCAGAACTGGACATGATCAACGTCAGGCTCTCTACCCGCTGCGGGGCCATCGCCGCCAGGTGCTGGGCGATCATCCCGCCCATACTCACGCCCAGCACATGAAAGCGCTGGATGCGCAGGGCGTCCATCAGGCCCAGGCCATCGTCGGCCATGTCGGTCAGGGTATAGGGCGCCGTCACCGACAGGCCGAGCTTGTAGCGCAGCAGTTCATAGGTGAGGTTGGCGCCGGAAGGCGCCTGGCGCCACGCCGTGAGGCCAACGTCGCGGTTGTCGTAGCGAATCACCCGAAAGCCCTGCTGGCACAAGGCAACCACTACTTCATCGGGCCAGTGGATCAGTTGGCCACCCAGGCCCATGACCAGCAGCAGCGCCGGGTCGGAGTCGCGCCCGATGCTCTGGTAGGCCAGGTTCAGGGTTGCCAGCTCAACGTGTTCGGTAGGCACATTGACGTCGCATCGCGACGCTGCAAAGGAAGGCAAGGCGCTGATCAGCGCAAGAAAAAATAAAAAAGCCCGCATGAAAGAAACACCAGAATGCAAATCCCCAGTAGAACCGGAGTCTGATGACTTTCATGCGGGCGCGCTGCCACAAAACCGTGACCGTTTGATGACACTCGCCGAGCGGTAGGCGCCCTGACCAACCAGGACGCCTGCGTGCCCTACGCCAGCTCGCTACGCAGCTGCCGTGCCGCGGCCACCATGTTCACCAATGCCGCTTCGGTCTCGGGCCAGGCACGGGTCTTGAGGCCGCAGTCGGGGTTGACCCACAGGCGCTCGGCCGGGATGCGCTTGACCGCCTTGCTCATCAACTTGACCATTTCGACAGTGTCCGGCACACGTGGCGAGTGGATGTCGTAGACGCCAGGACCAATGTCATTGGGGTAGTCGAAGGCTTCGAACGCTTCCAGCAGTTCCATGTCCGATCGCGACGTCTCGATGGTGATGACGTCGGCATCCATCGCCGCGATCGCTTCGATCACATCGTTGAATTCGCTGTAGCACATGTGGGTATGGATCTGGGTTTCGTCACGCACGCCGCTCGAGCACAGGCGGAAGGCTTGCACGGCCCAGTCCAGGTACTGCTGCCATTGCGCCCGGCGCAGCGGCAAGCCTTCGCGGAACGCCGCTTCGTCGATCTGCACGATCTTGATCCCGGCCGCTTCCAGGTCCTGCACTTCGTCGCGAATGGCCAGGGCCAGTTGTTCGGCCTGGACCTTGCGAGACACATCCTCGCGTGGGAAGGACCACATCAGCATGGTCACCGGCCCCGTCAGCATGCCCTTCATGACTTTGCTGGTCAGGCGCTGGGCGTATTCGATCCAGGCGACGGTCATGGCCTGCGGGCGGCTCAGGTCACCGTAGATGATCGCAGGCTTCACGCAGCGCGAGCCGTAGCTCTGTACCCAGCCGAAGCGGGTAAAGATGTAGCCGTCGAGCTGCTCGGCAAAGTACTCGACCATGTCGTTGCGCTCGGCCTCGCCATGCACCAGTACGTCCAGCCCCAGGCGCTCCTGCACCTGTACGGCATGGCGGATCTCGCTGTGCATGGCATCGGTGTAGTCGTTGGCCGACAGCTTGCCTTGCTTGAACGCCTGGCGCGCCAGGCGAATGGCCGAGGTTTGCGGGAACGAACCGATGGTGGTGGTCGGGAACGCCGGCAGTTGCAAGCGCTGGCGCTGGGCATCGATGCGCTGGGCAAAGGCTGACTGGCGCTGGCTGTCGGCGGTAGTGACCGCCGCCAGGCGAGCCTGCACCTGGGGCTTGTGGATGCGTGGCGACTCGGCGCGGTTTTGCTGCACGGCACGACTGCTGGCCAGGGCGTTTTGCACCAGTGGCAGGTGCGGTGCGTCCAGGGCCTTGGCCAGCACGGCGATCTCTTCGCACTTCTGCACGGCGAAGGCCAGCCAGCTTTTCAGCTCGGCATCCAGCTTGTCTTCGCGCCCCAGGTCAACCGGACTGTGCAACAGTGAGCAGGAACCGGCAACCCACAGGTTGGCACCGAAACGCTGGCGGGCCTGCTGCAGTTGCTCGAGGGCCGTGTCCAGGTCGCAGCGCCAGACGTTGCGCCCGTTGACCACGCCCAGCGACAGCACTTTGTAGGTCGGCAGGCGATCAAGCACCGCCGGCAATTGATCCGGGGCACGGACCAGGTCGACATGCAAGCCATCCACGGGCAGGCCGACGGCCAGGCCAAGGTTGTCCTCCAGGCCGCTGAAGTAGGTGGCGACCAATTTTTTCAGGGGCGAGTACTGGAGAATGTGATAGGCCCGCTCGAAGGCGTTCTTCCATTCCTGGGGCAGGTCCAGGCCGAGGATCGGCTCATCGATCTGCACCCATTCCACGCCCTGGCGGGACAGGCGGCTGAGGATTTCACCGTAGACCGGCAGCAGGCGCTCCAGCAGATCGAGCTTGTCGAATTCACCGCCCTTGGCCTTGCCCAGCCACAGGTAGGTCAGCGGGCCGATCAGCACCGGTTTGACGGCATGGCCCAGGGCCTGGGCTTCGGCGACTTCCTCGAACAGTTGCTCCCAGCTGAGCAAGAAACGCTGGTCGGCACTGAATTCCGGGACCAAGTAGTGGTAGTTGGTGTCGAACCACTTGGTCAGCTCCTGGGCATACTGCGCCTGGCCATGCTCGCCGCCACAACACTGGGTGGTGGCGCCACGGGCCATGGCGAACAGTGTGTCGAGGGTCGGCAGGCCATCGCTGCCCAGGGTCTTGGCGAAGCGCTCGGGGATCGCGCCAAAGGCCAGCGAATGCGTGAGCACCTGGTCGTACCAGGCAAAGTCGCCCACTGGCAGCAGCTCGATACCGGCATCCTTCTGCACCTGCCAGTGACGGGCACGCAGCTCACGGCCTACCGCGTGCAGACCGGCCAGGTCGAGGTCGCCTTTCCAGTAGGCCTCCTGGGCTTTTTTCAGTTCGCGGTCAGCGCCGATGCGGGGGAATCCAAGGTTGTGGGCCAGTGCCATGACTGTCGTGCTCCATGTAAAAGATGGCGCTATTGTCGACAGCCAGGCCATCATGAGACAAACTCAATAAATTCGTGTTCATCTCAAAATTTACTCATGGAGCCCCCGGTGCTGGAAATTCGTCACCTGAAAACCCTGCATGCCCTGCGTGAAGCCGACAGCCTGGTCGAAGCCGCCGAACGCTTGCACCTGACGCAATCGGCACTGTCCCACCAGTTCAAGGAACTGGAAGAGCGGCTGGGCATGCAGTTGTTCATGCGCAAGACCAAGCCGATCCGTTTCACCAGTGCCGGCCTGCGCCTGCTGCAACTGGCCGACGCCACGCTGCCCCTGCTGCGCGGCGCCGAGCGTGATATTGCCCGCCTGGCCGGCGGCACCGCCGGGCGCCTGCACATGGCCATCGAATGCCACAGTTGCTTCCAGTGGCTGATGCCGACTATCGACCAGTTCCGCGACGCCTGGCCTGAAGTCGAGCTGGACCTGGCATCGGGATTTGCCTTCGCCCCGCTCCCTGCCCTGGCCCGAGGCGACCTCGACCTGGTAGTGACGTCCGACCCGCTGGAGCTGGCCGGCCTGACCTATGTGCCGTTGTTCACCTATGAGGCCATGCTCGCGGTGGCCAACCAGCATCCTCTGGCGAGCAAGCCCTACATCGTGCCGGAAGACCTGGCGAGCGAGACGCTGATCACCTACCCGGTGGAGCGTGACCGCCTGGATATCTTCACCCGCTTCCTGGAGCCGGCCGACGTCGAACCTGCCCAGGTACGCACTGCCGAGCTGACGGTGATGATGATGCAATTGGTGGCGAGCGGACGGGGAGTGTGCGGCATGCCGCACTGGGCGTTGCACGAGTACAGCTCGCGCGGATACGTCAAGGGCAAGCGCTTGGGCGACAAGGGCCTGTTCGCCACCCTCTATGCCGCAGTACGCACCGATATGCTCGATGCGCCCTACATGCGCGACTTTCTGCTGACCGCCAAGGACACCTCGTTCTCCACTCTCGACGGTGTCAGCGCGGTGCGCTGAGGCTCAGGCCAGCTTGCGCTGCTCCTGCACCAGGCGCAGCGCCAGGCCCGCCAGCACAAAGCCCATCACGTAGCGCTGCACCATCAGCCACAACGGATACCGCACGAACCAGGCCGACAGGCCGGCGGCGAACACGGCGATCAACAGGTTTACCGAGAAGCTCACGGTAATCTGGGTCAGCCCCAGGGTCAGGCTCTGGGCCAGCAGCGAGCCATGCTCGGGGGAGATGAACTGCGGCAGGATCGACAGGTAGAACATCGCCACCTTGGGGTTCAGCACACTGGTCAGAAAGCCCATCATCACCAGCTTGGCGGGTGAGTCCGGCGTCAGCTCACGCGCCTCGAACGGCGAGCGCGCCCCGGGCCTTACCGCTTGCCAGGCCATCCACAGCAGGTACGCGGCGCCCGCCCACTTGAGCAGGTCGTAGCCCAGGGGTACCGCCATGAACAGGGCGGTCAGCCCCACCGCCGCTGCCGTCATGTGCACCAGAAACCCGGCGACCACCCCCACCAGCGACGTGATCCCGGCCATGCGGCCCTGGCAGATCGAGCGCGAAATCAGGTAGATCATGTTAGGGCCGGGGGTCAGTACCATCAACAGGGCCGCGCCGGTAAACAGCAGCCATTCTTGAGCGGGGATCATGGGGCATTCCTTTGCGATTTTGGGGTCAGGCGGGTTGGCCAGTTAAGCGCCGATACAGGGGCAGAATCAAGTCCCGGGTAAGTGGCGCCAGCGCCAGGGTCAAGGGCTTACGGGCCGATACCCAGACCACTTCTGCGATCTCGGCGCCAGGCTCGACCGGCATCGCGGTGCGCACCAGGAACAGCTCGGCCTGAACTTCAAAACCCGGCTCGTTGGCGGCCGGCGCGCTGAACTGGCCAAGGTACTCGGCGTCTTGCTGGTCGATCTGCAAACCCAGCTCTTCGAACAGTTCGCGAGCCAGGGCATTGACCGGCTGCTCGCTGGCTTCGATCTTGCCACCAGGCTGCATGAAGGCCTGGGTGCCGCGCTTGCGTACCAGCAGGGTGCGACCCTGGGGGTCGAGTAACAGGGCGGCGGCGATGCGGATAGTTTTGCTCATGGGGGTCTCGTGACTGAAAAAAGCGCGCAAGGATCACATGTTGTCGGGGGGGCGCACAATCTCACCCAGCCGCCCCATCGCCTCGCGGGGCAAGCCCGCCCCTGCACAGCGCCTGACGAACGCCCCTTGCAACCCCGCCCGCTTGGCCGCATAAACAGGCCATGAACCTACCTGCCTTGAACCACCCGGAACTGGACGCCTTCCACCCCGCGGTCCGCACCTGGTTCCAGCGTCGTTTCCCGACCGTGACCGCCGCCCAGGCCAGGGCCTGGCCACTGATTCGTCGCGGCCAGTCATTGCTGGTAGCCGCCCCCACCGGCTCGGGCAAGACCCTCACTGCCTTCCTGGCAATCCTCGATGAATTGTTCAAGCAGGGCCTGGCCACTGGCGAGCTGCCAGACCAGACCCAGGTGGTCTATGTCTCGCCACTCAAGGCGCTCTCCAACGATATCCAGATCAACCTGCAAGCTCCCCTGGCCGGAATCAACGAGGCCCTGGTCGAACACGGCCATGAGCCGCTGCAGATCCGCACGGCCGTGCGCAGCGGCGATACCCCGCAAAAAGAACGCACAGCCATGCGCCGCAAAGCGCCGCATATTCTGGTCACCACGCCCGAGTCGCTGTATGTACTGCTCGGCTCCGAATCCGGACGCCAGGGCCTTACCAGTGTGCATACGGTGATCGTCGACGAAATCCATGCACTGGCCGGCAACAAGCGCGGCAGTCACCTGGGCCTGAGCCTGGAGCGCCTGCAAGCCCTGTGTGATCGCCCCTTGCGGCGTATCGGCCTGTCGGCAACCCAGCGTCCGGTAGAGCGTGTCGCCGCTTTTTTGGTCGGCAAGGATCGCGACTGCGCCGTTGTCGACATCGGCCACGCCCGCACTCGCGACCTGGGCCTGGAAGTGCCGCCGGTGCCCTTGGGGGCGGTGATGGCCACCGATGTCTGGTCACTGGTCTATGAGCGCCTCGCGCAACTGGCCCGGGAACACCGCACCACACTGGTATTCGTAAACACCCGGCGCCTGGCCGAACGCCTGACCCGCCACCTGAGCGAGCGCCTGGGGCAGCACGCGGTGGCCGCCCACCATGGCAGCCTGGCCAAGGAACACCGCCTGGACGCCGAGCAGCGTCTCAAGCGTGGCGAACTGCAGGTGCTGGTCGCCACCGCATCGCTTGAGCTCGGGATCGATATTGGCGAAGTCGAACTGGTATGCCAGATGGGCTCGCCCGGCTCCATTGCGGCCTTCCTGCAGCGCGTCGGTCGCGCGGGGCATCAGGTCGAGGGCACGCCCAAGGGGCGGCTGTTTCCCCTGTCCAGGGACGACTTGATCGAGTGCGCGGCCCTGCTCGATTGCGTGCGACGGGGCGAGCTGGACCTGCTGCACATTCCCCGGGCACCGCTGGATGTACTGGCCCAGCAGATCGTCGCCGAAGTCAGTTGCCAGCCCTGGGATGAGCAAGCGCTGTACCACTGCCTGTGCCGGGCGATGCCCTATGCCGACCTGGACCAGGCCCATTACCAGGCGCTGCTGCGCATGCTCGCCGAAGGTTTCAATGGTCGCCTGGGCGTGCGCAGCGCCTACCTGCATCGCGATGCGGTCAGCGCCAGCCTGCGCGGGCGGCGCGGCAGCCAACTGACCGCGCTGACCAGCGGCGGCACCATTCCCGACAATGCCGACTATGCAGTGCTGCTCGAACCCCAGGGGCTGAACATCGGCAGCGTGAACGAAGACTTTGCCGTGGAAAGCATCGCCGGCGATATCTTCCAGTTGGGCAACGCGTCATACCGAATCCTGCGGGTAGAAACCGGCAAGGTGCGGGTCGAGGACGCCAAGGGGTTGCCACCGAGCATCCCCTTCTGGCTTGGCGAAGCTCCTGGGCGCAGCGATGAACTGTCGTTCGGCGTGGCGCGCCTGCAAGCAGAAATCGACCGGCGCCTGGGTGAGTCCGGCGACCAACTGCAGCCCCTGCTCGACTGGCTGCAGAACGATACGGGCCTGGCCCCGGACAGCGCCGAGCAACTACTCGACTACCTGGCCCGCACCCGCGAGGTACTCGGCGCCCTGCCCTCGCAGCAGACCCTGATCATGGAGCGATTCTTCGACGAGTCCGGCGGCACCCAACTGATCATTCACAGCCCCTTTGGCAGCCGGATCAACCGCGCCTGGGGGTTGGCCTTGCGCAAGCGTTTCTGCCGCACCTTCAATTTCGAGCTGCAGGCCGCGGCCAGCGAAGACGCTATCGTGCTGTCGCTGTCGGCCAGCCACAGCTTCGCCCTCGACGAGGTGTGGCGCTACCTGTCGAGCAACACGGCGCAAGCGGTGCTGATCCAGGCTCTGCTCGATGCGCCGTTGTTCGGCGTCCGCTGGCGCTGGAACGCCGGCACCGCCCTGGCCTTGCCGCGTTTTGTCGGCGGGCGCAAGGTGGCGCCACAGATCCAGCGGATGAAAAGCGAAGACCTGATCGCCGCCGTCTTTCCCGATCAAATCGCCTGCCTGGAGAACCTCGCCGGCGAGCGGCAGATTCCCGATCACCCCCTGGTCGAGCAAACCCTCGACGACTGCCTGCACGAGGCCATGGACAGCGAAGGCTGGCTGGCCCTGCTGCGGCGTATCGAACACGGCGAGGTCCGGCTGATCAGCCGCGACCTGCCGGCGCCCTCGCCGCTGGCATCGGCCATTCTCAATGCCCGCCCCTACACCTTTCTCGATGACGCGCCGCTGGAAGAACGGCGCACCCAGGCGGTGCTCAACCGGCGCTGGAACGAGGTGCAAAGCAGCGACGACCTGGGCGCGCTGGACCCCGATGCCATCGCCGCGGTTGAAACCGAAGCCTGGCCCTCGCCCACCGGCAGCGATGAAATGCATGAGGCACTGATGAGTCTGGCCTGCATCAGCCAGCACGAAGTCGAGGCTAATCCCGGCTGGCAAGCCTGGCTCGACGAGCTGGCGGCAGCAGGCAGGGCCTGTTGCCTGCAACCGGACAGCGGCCCGGGGCTGTGGCTGGCCCGCGAGCGCCTGACCTTGCTACGCGCGCTGTACCCACGAGCCGCGATGACGCCGGATGTTCCGACACTGTCCGGCTTCGACCAGCCCTTCGATGCCGACACGGCGCTGGTCGAACTGGTGCGCGCACGCCTGAGCGGCTTCGGGCCGTTGACCCTGGCGCACATCGCCGCCCCGCTGCAACTGCCGCCCGCGGACCTCGAGCTGGCCCTGGCGCGCCTGGAGGCCGAAGGCTATGTGATGCGCGGTTACTTCAGCCCCGGCCAGCAGGAACTGCAATGGTGCGAACGGCACCTGCTGGCTCGTATCCACCGCTACACGGTCAGGCGCCTGCGCCGGGAGATAGAACCGGTCAGCCTGCAGGACTTCATGCGTTTTCTGTTCGACTGGCAGCACCTGGGCGCGACCACGCGCTTGCAAGGCCCTGCTGCGCTCAGTGAAGTGCTGGAACAGTTCGAGGGCTATCCCGCGGCGGCAAGTGCCTGGGAGAGCGACTTGCTGCCCAGCCGCATCAAGGACTACAGCCCGTTGTGGCTGGATGAAGCCTGCCGCGCCGGCAAGTTTGTGTGGGCGCGCCTGGCGCCCGGTGCGGCGGCCAGCACCCTGCGCAGCACACCCCTGGTGCTCTTGCCACGTACTCGCCTGGGGCTGTGGCGAGCCCTGAGCCCTGCCCTGGACAGCAGCAATCTGAGCCTGAAGGCGCAACGGGTGCATACGCTGTTGAGCGAGCACGGCGCCTTGTTCTTCGATGAGCTGGTGCATGACGCCCACCTGCTGGCCAGCGAGCTGGAAAACGCCCTGCAGGAATTGGTCGCAGCCGGGTTGATCAGTGCCGACAGCTTTGCCGGACTGCGGGCACTGATCACCCCGGCCAGCAAGCGCCAGGGGCGCAGTCACCGTCGCGGGCGCGGCCCGTCGTTCGGCGGCATGCAAGACGCCGGGCGCTGGGCCCTGCTGCGCAAGGCCACGGCGCCCGACAATCGTGATCAATCACTGGAACACATCGCCCGTACCTTGCTGCGCCGCTACGGCGTGGTCTGCTGGCGGTTGCTGGAGCGCGAGGCCGACTGGCTGCCGAGCTGGCGCGAACTGCTGCGTTGCTATCACCGCCTGGAAGCCCGGGGCGAGATCCGTGGCGGGCGTTTCATCAGCGGTCTGGCCGGTGAGCAATTCGCCCTGCCCGAAGCCGTGGCGCTGCTGCGCGAAGTACGCAGGCGCCCAGTGGATGCCAGCCTGGTGGCGATCAGTGCCAGCGATCCGTTGAACCTGGTCGGCACCTTGCTGCCCGGAGCCAAGGTGCCGGCACTCAGCGCCAACCGCCTGCTCTACCGCGACGGTATACCTGTCGCCAGCCTGATTGCCGGCACGGTTCACTTCGATGCTGCAGTCGCAGCCGACCAGCAGGGCGAGTTGCGGGATCGGTTGATCCGCGAGCCCGGCCTGCAAGGCCGGGAATGATGTTCACTGCGTTTGATCGACGGCAAGGCTTCATGTTCGTGGGCTGGCGCTGGCGCGTGCAACCGGGATAAGGTCGGAAGTTGTTCCAGGCCCTGAGCCTGACCGTGCCACCGAAAGGAACCCGCATGAGCCTGTCACTTTTGAGCCGCTACGCCTTTTTCGCCGCCTGTGTCCTGTTCACCCTGGCCAGCCTGCCCTTCCTGCACCATGAGTGGCTTTGGCCATTCACCCTGGCCACCGCGATTCTCAGCTTGATCGGCCTGTTCGACCTGCTGCAGAGTCGCCACGCGGTGCGGCGCAACTACCCGATCCTGGGCAACATCCGCTACCTGGTCGAAGGCATTCGCCCAGAGATCCGCCAGTACTTGCTCGAGTCCGACAGCGACGCCCTGCCGTTCTCCCGGGCACAGCGCTCGCTGGTGTACGCCCGGGCCAAGAACGAAGCTTCGGACAAACCGTTCGGTACCCTGATCGACGTCTACCAGTCGGGTTTCGAATTCATCGGTCACTCCATGCGCCCCGCGCCCCTGAGCGACCCGGCGGCGTTCCGGGTGATCGTCGGCGGCCCGCAATGCACCCAGCCCTACTCGGCTTCGGTGTTCAACATCTCGGCCATGAGCTTCGGCTCGCTCAGCGCCAATGCCATTCGCGCCCTCAACCAGGGTGCCAAGCTGGGCAACTTCGCCCATGACACCGGCGAAGGCAGCATCAGCCCCTATCACCGCGAGCATGGCGGCGACCTGACCTGGGAGCTGGGCAGTGGCTACTTCGGTTGCCGCACTTCCGATGGTCGCTTCGACCCCGAGCGCTTTGCCGAGCAAGCCCGCAGCCCGCAAGTGCGGATGATCGAAATCAAGATGAGCCAGGGGGCCAAACCCGGCCATGGCGGCATCCTGCCCAAGCACAAGGTCACCCGCGAGATCGCCGAGACCCGCGGCGTGATGATGGGTGAGGACTGCATCTCACCGTCGCGCCACAGTGCCTTTTCCACCCCTGTCGAGATGATGCAGTTCATTGCCCAGCTGCGTGAGCTGTCGGGCGGCAAGCCAGTGGGCTTCAAGTTCTGCCTGGGCCACCCGTGGGAATTCATGGGCATCGCCAAGGCCATGCTGGAAACCGGCATCCTGCCGGACTTCATCGTCGTCGACGGCAAGGAAGGCGGCACCGGCGCGGCGCCTGTGGAATTCACCGACCATATTGGCGTGCCCTTGCGCGAAGGCTTGCTGTTCGTCCACAACACCCTGGTCGGCCTCAATCTGCGTGACAAGATCAAGCTGGGCGCCAGCGGCAAGATCGTCAGCGCCTTCGACATCGCCAGCGTGCTGGCCATCGGTGCCGACTGGGCCAACTCGGCGCGCGGCTTCATGTTTGCCATTGGCTGCATCCAGTCACAAAGCTGCCACACCAACAAATGCCCGACCGGCGTCGCCACCCAGGATGCCCTGCGCCAGCGTGCCCTGGTGGTGCCGGACAAAGCCCAGCGGGTGTTCAACTTCCACCACAGCACCCTCAAGGCCCTGGCCGAAATGCTCGCCGCCGCGGGCCTCGACCACCCCTCGCAGCTAGAGGCCAAGCACCTGGTACGACGTGTCTCGGCGACCGAGATCAAGTTGTTCTCGCAGATGCACGTATTCCTCCAGCCCGGCGAGTTGCTCAGCGGGCAGATCAGTGGCGAGTTCTATTCGCGGATGTGGGCGATGGCACGAGCCGACAGTTTCGAGCCGCAAGCGGCCTGATCCGCTACTCAACGAGGAACCGTCCGGCTACCTGCAAGCGGCGTGACGTCGAACAGCATCGCCCGGGTAGCCCCCTCGGTTACCTCGGCGATCTTGCGCCAATGGCCAGGCAATGTGCGCTCCTTGCCATCGTCCGGCACGCCGCCTATCCACCAGACCCTGCCGGACCCGGGAGCCAGAAGGCCCGGGTCGGCCACATAGAGCTTGTCGGCACGCGGGTAGAGCAAGGTCGCGCCTCCGAAACTGGTCCTGGAGGTACCGCTGCTGTCCCCCTTGGCGCCATTGTCATACAGCAATGGCTCACTACCCGTCCGGTTGTAGTACGTCACGCTGAAATACCAGTACAGACCATCGACCACCATCACGTCACCAGGCTGCCACTGGCTGTTGACCCGGCCAAGCACGGCGTCCATCCGGTTGGCGTACCAGCCGGCGGCATCATTCAAGGTGTTTTTCTGGCTGTAGACCCGGGCAACCCCCGGCACCTGCCCGGCAACGCAACACACCAACAGCACTGCAGCCCAGCCACGACGACGTTCACCCAGGCGATCCAGTGCAAGGGCCAGCATGATCGCCAGGCCCACGGCCGAGAACACCAGGTAGCGTTCGACGAACATGGGAAATCTGAATGAAGCCAGCCACACCAGCACCAGCGGCACCCAGCTGGCACTGACCAGCAAGGCGGCAGGCTTGCGGCGCCGTGCATCGCTATCCACCACCACGATCGAGACAGCCACCATTGCCAGCAGGGGCAGCACGAACAATGGCCAGCCAAGGTTCTCGCCATTGTCGAGGGTGAAAAACTGCCACAGCGAGGCCGGGATGGTGGCGAGCGTCGCCGTCGGGATCCAGTCAACCAGCTTGGTGTAGGTGATCTGTCGCAACAGCGCAGGCAACCAGGGTGTGAAGGCCAGCGCGACGAGCGCATTGGTCAGCCACCAACTGCGGTGCGAGCTCAACCGTCCCTCGGCACTCGCCGGCAACCACAGCACATACAACCAATGGGCGATCACGCACCAGATGGCAAAGTAATGGGTATACAGCGCAGCCAGCATCAACAGCCCGTATACCCATAAATAGCGTTGCCGTTGCGGCTGCCTGACCCACAGGAGCAGCGCCAGGGTGGCGGCAAGCAGCAGCAGGGTCAGCAACGAATACATGCGCACTTCCTGGCTGTAACGTACTGCGATAGGCAACACCGCCAGCAACAGCCCCGCGATCAGCGCTGCCCGGCGGCCGGCCACTTGCTGCGCCACAGCCATGCCCAACCCGACGATCGATATCCCGGTCGCGACGCTCAGGCCGCGAACGCTCTGGACGCTGTCGCCCATCAGCGCCATCCAGCCATGCAGCACCAGGTAATAGAGCGGTGGGTGAACGTCGCGCGCGGTGTGGAACAGTATCTGCCCCGGTGCCAGCGAGCTCAGAGCGATGGAAAAGCCTTCGTCGTACCAGATGACCGGCACGTCGAGATGATAGAGACGCAACACCGAAGCCAGCAGCAGGATACCTGCGCAGCCGCACACCCACATGGCACGGCTGGAAACCGCACCGGTCGCGCTCACTTCAGGTCCTTGAGCGCCGGGTGCCCCACATCCTGCCGGGAGCCACCCACAATGTTGCGGATGACATAGCGGGGCCGGTGCTTGGACTCCATGTAGATGCGCCCGATGTACTCCCCGAGGATGCCGATACCGATCAACTGCACCCCGCCCAGAAACAGGATGGCGGTCATCAACGACGGGTAACCCGGTACCGGGTTGCCGAATACCACCTTGTTCACCACCAGGAACACCGCATGGGCCAGCGCCAGCAAGGCAATGCTGCCACCGATATAGGTCCACAGGCGCAAGGGCAAGGTACTGAACGAAGTGATGCCTTCCAGTGCCAGGTTCCACAGTTTCCAGCCATTGAAATGGGTATCGCCAGCCGAGCGTGGCGCCCGGTCATATTCGATGACAGCGGTGGTGAATCCGGCCCACGACAGCACCCCCTTCATGAACAACTGGTGTTCGGGCATCGAGGTGATCACATCCACGACCTTGCGGTCGAGCAAGCGGAAGTCGCCGACATTCTCTTCGATCGGGGTTTGGGAAATTCGGTTGAGCAAGGCATAGAAGATCGATGCGCTACGCCGCTTCCAGTAACTGTCCTGGGCACGATTGCGGCGCTTGGCCAATACCACTTCTGCACCGGCCTGCCACTGTTCGATCAACTGCGGGATCACCTCCACCGGGTCCTGCAGATCGACATCTATCGGAATGACCGCATCGCCACTGGCCTGCTCCAGGCCAGCGAACAATGCCGCCTCCTTGCCGAAGTTGCGCGACAGGTTGATCAGTACGACGTCCGGATCCGTCAGCACCCGCTGGCGTATCAGCAGCTCGCTGCGGTCTTCGCTGCCATCGTTGACGAAGACAATCTCCAGGCGTTCGCAGCATCCCTGCAATGTCCGTTGTACTGCCTCATAGAACGGTGCAATGGCCAGCTCTTCGTTGTACACCGGCACTACCAGCGAAATGTTCATCAACGAACCTCGCGAAAGACATACCGAGAACACATGAAGCCCAACACCAGGCTACACAGGGAAAACACCAGGAAGGTCAGCAGCGGCCACCAGTCATTGCGATCTGCCAGGTAACCCAGGCCGACGCTCAAGCTTCCCATGCTCAGCACCAATGCCAGGTAACGACGCGCCGACAAGCTGGCCTTGAAGGTAAACCGTGCATTGACGACGCTGGAAAAACTCAAGGCCACCAGGAACGCCGTGAAGTTACTCGCCGTCTGGCTGAACCCGGCCACGACGTGCAGGCACATGAACACCACGCCGTGCACCAGGGTATTGGCGATGCCTACCACGGTATACCTGGCGAATTGAGGGAGTGGCAGCATGCGGTTCACACAACACCCTCTCGCTGAACGTGGCTGGGGCGAATGTCACGGCTACTGACATAAGAGACAGCTGAACAGGCTACGAGTGCCTGAGTGGAAACATTCGGTCATGCCTCCACGCCCACTCCCACCGGTCCGGCAGGAGCGGGCTTGCCCCGCGATGGCTCACATCAAGAGGCAGTACGGGCCAGTTGCGCGTTGTCGGCCTTTGGCGACAACTTGAACACGTAGTACAGCACGGTGAGCATCACCAGGAAGGCCGGGCCGATGTACAGGGCCACGCGGGTTTCCTCGAAGTAAGCCATCAGGCCCACCACCAGGATCAGGAACGCCAGCGCCAGGTACGAGCTCAGCGGCCACAGCCACATGCGGTACTTGAGCGCCTTGCGCTCAGCAGTCGACAGGCCGGCACGGAACTTGAGCTGCGCCAGGAGGATCATTACCCAGGTCCAGATCGCACCGAAGGTCGCGATTGCCGTCACCCAGACGAAGACTTTCTCCGGTACCAGGTAGTTGGCCAGCACGCCCAGCAGCAGGGCGGCGATGGACAGCAGCAAGGCATTGCGCGGCACGCCGTTGCTCGAGGTGCGAGCGAAGGTGGCCGGGGCCTGGCCGTTCTGCGCCAGGCTGTAGAGCATGCGCCCGGTGCTGAAGATACCGCCGTTGCACGACGACAGCGCCGCAGTGATCACCACGAAGTTGATGATGCCGGCTGCGGTCTTGATGCCCAAACGCTCGAAGGTCATCACGAACGGGCTGCCCTGGCTGCCGATTTCGTTCCACGGGTAGATCGACAGGATCACGAACAAAGCGCCCACGTAGAACAGCAGGATGCGCCAGAACACCGAGCCGATGGCCTGGGGAATGGTTTTTTGCGGGTTGCGCGCTTCACCGGCGGTCAGGCCGATCATCTCTACGCCCAGGTAGGCGAACATCACCATCTGCAGCGACATCAGCACGCCGGTCACACCGTTGGGCATGAAGCCGCCGTTGCTCCACAGGTTGGAGATCCCCATGGCGACACCGTCGTTGCCAAAGCCGAAGGCGATGATGCCGATACCGCCGAGCACCATGGCAATGATGGTGACGATCTTGATCAGGGCGAACCAGAACTCGAACTCACCGAAGGCCTTGACCGCGATCAGGTTGATCGCACCCATGCTGCCCAGGGCCGCCAGTGCCCAGATCCAGCGGGGAACGTCGGGGAACCAGATGCCCATGTAGATGGCCACCGCGGTGATTTCCGCCACGCAGGTCACCAGCCACAGGAACCAGTAGTTCCAGCCGGTCAGGAAGCCCGCCAGCGGGCCGAGATAGTCTTGGGCGTACCGGCTGAAGGAACCTGCGACCGGGTTGTGCACCGCCATCTCACCGAGGGCACGCATGATCACCAGGATCGCCAGGCCGCCGATGATGTAGGACAGCATGATTGCCGGACCGGCCATTTCGATGGCCTTGGCCGAACCGAGGAACAGGCCGACACCGATACAGGCGCCCAGCGCCATCAGGCGAATGTGTCGCTCGCCGAGTTCTCGCTTGAGTGGGCCGCCCTGGGCGGTCTCACCGTGAGAAGGATGGTTGCCGACTGGCATAGAAATACAACCTCATTTTGTTATTGGATATAGACCGTTCGTGCAGGCCTGGTATCGCCGATAGGCGGATACGCTGCCTTGCCGGGTGCCACCTTGTGAGCGGCCCCGTCTGTCGACGCTCGAAGCGTGGGCAGTGCGAAAGGGGCGAGCAGTATAGAAAGGCCCCTACAGGGCATTCCACTATAAAAAGCACGATATTTGGCGAGAACTCTCGGCAAGAACCGTATTCACGGAGGAGCATTCCCCGTGCTTTCTCCGGCACCGGAAAAAGGGCGGCTAACATAGCACCAAAACTGGGCATTACAACCTTGCACCAAAGGCGCATGCCTACGCCCTTTAAAGGCATGCCTTGCAGGCTCTACAAATTTTTCACCGAACTCGCTCACCGTCTAAGCTTCAGGCAAGCAAGACGAAAATAAGTAGCCGGGCTGAAAACTATGGGCGCATTGTGGCAATCGGAACCAACCAGCAAGGAAGCTCCCCCTGAATCCCTAGAAGAATCACCATTGCCGAAAAGCCCTCGCCAGCGTCATCTGTGGTGGAGGCTGGTCTGGCTGGTGCTGCTCCTCAGCCTGATCGCCCTTGGACTGGCCATCGCCAATGAAATGCACACCTCGCGGATGCAGTCGCGCGAACTGAGCCAATTCGCCTCGACCCTGACCTACTCCCTGCAACCCGGGCCCAGCGATGCAATCATCTACCCCGGTGACGGCCCCTTCGACCAGCGCCTGGGCTACAGCGCCCTGGGCGATTTCCTGCCGCGCCTGCTCAAGCGCGACTATGTGATCAGCGAGCAGGTGCATTTTTCGCCGGCGCTGATGAACTACACCGAGCACGGCTTCTTCGTGCCCTATAAAGAGAAGATCCAGACCGGCCTGTCGATCACCGACTGCAAGGGTGACGTGCTCTACCAGTACCATTACCCGCAGTACCTGTACCCGGACTTCGCCTCCATACCGCCGGTGATCGTCAACAGCCTGCTGTTCATCGAGAACCGCGACCTGCTCGATCCCAACGATCCCTATGCCAACCCGGCGGTGGACTGGCCACGTTTTGCCAAGGCCGCCTACAGCCAGGTGGCCAAGTATCTGGCCCTGCCCGGTCAATCCGCCGGCGGCAGCACCCTGGCGACCCAGTTGGAAAAGTACCGTCACTCGCCTGACGGCCTGACGGTGTCGGGCGGCGAGAAGATTCGCCAGATGATTTCTGCCAGCGTGCGCGCCTACCAGGGTGGGCCCGAGACCCTCGAAGCGCGCCAGCGCATCGTGCGTGACTACCTCAACAGCGTGCCGCTCTCGGCGGTGCCCGGCCACGGTGAAGTGCATGGCATGGCGGAAGGCCTGCGGGTCTGGTACGGCGCCGACTTTGCCCAGGTCAACGAGATCCTCGCCTCGACCGCTACCGACCCGCAAAGCATGGCAGCGCGGGGGCTGGCACTGCGCCAGGTGCTGTCGCTGATGATCGCCCAGCGCCGGCCCTCGCACTTTTTGTCCAAAGGCCGTAACGAACTGGCGGAGCTGACCGACAGTCACATTCGCGTGCTGGCGGCCAGCAACATCGTCGACCGTCCGCTGGCCGATGCTGCGCTGGCAAGCAAGGCCACCTTCCGTGACTGGGTGGCCCAACCCACCATTGTGCCGATCGTCACCAACAAGGGCATCAGCGTGGCCCGCAGCCGCTTGTCCCTGGCCCTGGCCCGGCCACTCTACGACCTCGACCGTCTAGACCTGTCGGCCACCAGCACCTTGCAATCGGACCTGCAGGGACAAGTCAGCCAGTACCTCAAGGACCTCGCCGACCCGGCCTTCGCCGAAAAGGTCGGGTTGTACGGTGAACGCCTGCTGACCCCGACCAGCACCACCCAGGTGCGCTACAGCTTCACCCTGCTCGAACGCACCGCCAATGGCTCGCGGGTGCGGGTGCAGACCGACAGCACCGACCAGCCCTTCGACATCAACGAAGGCAGCAAGCTGGAGCTCGGCTCTACCGCCAAGCTGCGGGTGCTGACCAGCTACCTGGAAATCATCGCCGAACTGCACGACAAGTATGCCGATACCCCCGCGACCGACCTGAAGAAGGTCGAGGTCGCAGAACTGGACTTCATCACCCGCTGGGCCATCGACTACCTGATCCAGAACAAGGATCGCAACATCGTCGCGATGCTCGATGCCGCGCTCAATCGCAAGTACTCGGCAAGCCCTGGCGAAGCGTTCTTCACCGGTGGCGGCATGCATGTGTTCAACAACTTCCGCAAGGAAGACAACGGCCGCATCCCGACGCTCAAGGATGCCCTGCGCGAGTCGATCAACCTGCCGTTCATTCGCCTGATGCGCGACCTGGTTCGCTACAGCACCTACCAGACTCCGGGCAACAGTGTCGCGCTGCTCAAGGACGATGCCGAACCACGGCGCCAGGAGTACCTGGCGCGCTTCGCCGACAAGGAAGGCACCGACTACCTGCGCAGATTCTGGAAAAAGTACCAGCGCAAGACCTCGCAGCAGCGCCTGGACACCTTCCTCGACAGCCTGCGGATCACCCCGATCCGCCTGGCCGCCGTGCACCGCTACCTGTTCCCCGAAGCCGACCAGGCCACCTTCAACGCCTTCGTCCAGGCGCACCTGAAAAAGGACCGGCTGGACAACAAGCGTGCACCCAGCAAGCAAGACACGGTGACCGAGAAGCGCCTGGATGACATGTACTACGCCTACGGTCCCGGCAAGTTCGACCTGCCCGACCAGGGCTTCGTCGCCAAGGTCCACCCGCTGGACCTGTGGCTGCTGGGCTACCTGCTGAAGAACCCCAGCGCCAGCTTCCAGGACGCGGTCCAGGCCAGCCAGTTCGAACGCCAGGAGGTGTACAGCTGGCTGTTCAAGAGCCGGCACAAGGGCGCCCGCGACAGCCGTATCCGCACCCTGGTGGAAATCGAAGCCTTCCTCGATATCCATCGGCGCTGGAAGCGCGTCGGTTATCCGTTCGATCACCTGGTACCGTCGCTGGCCACCGCCATCGGTAGTTCCGGCGACCGTCCGGCTGCCTTGGCCGAGTTGATCGGGATCATCCAGAACGACGGTATTCGCCTGCCGGTCCTGCGGATCGACACGCTCCACTTTGCAGCCGACACGCCTTACGAAACTCGCCTTGCCGGTGACCCTGACCTGGGCCAGCGGGTACTGTCGGTGGAAGTTGCCCAGGCCCTGCGCGGAGCCCTGTCGCAAGTGGTCGATGCCGGCACCGCGCGCCGGGTGTCCGGCAGCTTCAAGCTCAACGATGGCACGCCGATGGTCATGGGTGGCAAGACCGGCACCGGCGACAACCGTATCGAAAGCTGGGGCGCGGGTGGCCGGCTGCTCGGCTCCAAGGCGATCAACCGTACGGCCACCTTCGTGTTCTTCCTGGGCGATAACCACTTCGGCACCCTCACCGCCTTTGTGCCGGGCCGGGCCGCGGAGTCCTTCAAGTTCACCTCGGCCTTGCCGGTGCAGGTGCTCAAGGGCATGGCGCCGATCCTCACACCTTACCTGCAACCGGGTAGCCACACCCTGTGCAAGGCACCACAAGTGGCTCAGAAATAAGCCATTGCCACCGCCCCCCGGACGCCCCGATCGGGTCCGGGTTTCACTTCCCCGCCGCACATCATGAGAAATATTCTCAATCTCAACGCTTGCGCAAAGATATATCTTGAGTAATATCTGAAGATACATCTAACGCAATCGGAGATTCCCATGCGTGAACATCACCCCCACCGTGACCATGGCGAACGCCATGACGGATTCGAACGCCGCCATGGCCGCGGTGACCGCGGCCCACGCGTATTCGCCCCCGGCGACCTGAAGCTGTTGCTGTTATCGATGCTGGCCGAGCAGCCCTGCCACGGCTACGACCTGATCCGCCAGATCGAAAGCCTGTTTGGCGGCAACTACAGCCCAAGCCCCGGTGTGATCTACCCCACCCTGACCTTTCTTGAAGAAAGCGAGCTGATCGTCGGCCAGGTCCATGGCAGCAAGAAGCTCTACAGCGTCACGCCTGCCGGTGTCACGGCCCTGGCCGAGCAGGCTGTCGCCCTGGATGGCGTGCGCATGCGCATCGAGGTCAGCAAGCGCTCGCTGTTCGGCCACGATCGCCCTGCGCAAATCCACGAAGCGGTCCACAACCTGCGCCACGCCCTGCAGATGCACAGTGGCCGCTGGACCCCGGAAGAAATCGAGCGGGTACGAACCCTGCTCAACAACACTGCCAAGGCCATCGTCGAAGGACCGGCCACGGCCCCTACGGAGATCCCCCAATGAGTGTCAGCGAAAACACTGCGATCCATCGCGTGAACCATGAAATCAAACACCGCCGCCTGGAGGTGCTGAAGGTCACGGAGCTCACCCCGCGCATGCGCCGCATCACCGTCGGTGGGCCGCAATTGCAAGGCTTTACCAGTGTCGGCAGCGACGACCATGTGAAACTGCTGTTCGCCACCTCGCCCGAAGAGCAAGTGGCGCTGGACAACCTCGACTTTGGCCGCGACAGCTGGCGCCCCACGATGCGCGAATACACGCCACGGCGTATCGACCTGGTGGCCGGGGAACTGGACATCGACTTCGTCTTGCACGGCGACGGCCCTGCCTCGACCTGGGCTGCCCAGGCAACGGTCGGCCAGGTGCTCAACATTGCCGGCCCGCGCGCCTCGATGGTGGTGCCGGACATCTTCGACAGCTACCTGCTGATCGGTGACGAAACGGCGATTCCCGCCATTGCCCGGCGTCTGGATGAGCTGCCGGCTACCCGCAAGGTCCTGGCGGTCATCGAGATCGAGGATGCGCAAGAGCAACAGCCCCTCACCAGCAAGGCCCAGGTGGAAGTGATCTGGGTGCAGCGCCATCGAGAGGATCTGCTCCAGGTGGTGAAAGGGCTGACACTGCCTGAAGGCCAGTTGTACACCTGGGTCGCATTGGAAAAGAGCCTGACCCGCCAGGCCAAGCGTCTGTTGATCGATGAAAAGGGTGTGAAGGAAGACCTGATCAAGGCCGCTGCCTACTGGCGCCTCGATCCGAACGACGACGCCTGACTCGGCACCATCAGGGTTGCGTCCTGGCCTTGGCCAGGCGCCCGCCCTGCCAATGATCCAGGCCCAGGATCAGCAGGCCGATGGCGATGAAGCCCAGCAGTATCGCCAGGGCGTTGATCAGCACCTGCCCATAGCCAAGGGTCGCCACATCGATAAAGGGATAGGGATAGACACCTATCGAATGCCCGCGCAGCAACGCATAGGCAAAATACCCCACCGGATACACCAACCAGGCCAGCACGTGCCTGAAGCGCAAGCTGCCCTTCTCGACACAGCACCACCAATAGACGACGAACAGCAACGGCATGATGTCGTGCAGCAGTTCATCGGCCACCCATTGCCAGCCTTGCGGATGCCACAAGTGGCGCAACAGCAGGCTGTAGGCCAGCCCCACCAGAACGATGCTGGTGGCGATGCCGGCACTGACCCTGGGTGCGAGGAAAAAATCCCGGGAGGCAGAGGCCCTGCCGAAGGCCGCCTGGGTGAGCACAACCGCAACCAGGGTGTTGCTCAGCACGGTGAAGTAACTGAAGAAGTTCACCAGGCCGCCGACCAGGCTGGCCTGCTCCTGCCAACGCACCAGCAACACCAGGTACATCTGGATGGCCAGCGCACTCCAGCCCAGGCAAGCAGCGAGACCAACCGCGACGTTGCGCCCGCTCATGGGGTTATCGGCCGCGCTGCAGCTTCAGGTACAAACGCTCGACCTTCTCCCTGGCCCAAGGCGTTTTGCGCAGGAACGTCAGGCTCGACTTGATGCTTGGGTCGCTCTTGAAGCAGCGGATATCGATTCGCTGGGCCAGCCCCTCCCATTGGTAGTGCTCGACCAGCGAGGTGAGGATCTGCTCCAGGGTCACGCCATGCAGCGGATTGGGGTTGGCAGGGGTCATTGCTGTGCTCCAGTAAATCAAAGGTGCGCACCTTAGCCCAGTCTTCAGACGTTTACACGCAGGAGCGGGCTTGCCCCGCGATAGGGCCGTGCGGCTGATGCAAGGAGTATGGCTGATCGCGGGGCAAGCCCGCCCCTGCCTGGCGACTGCGGCGCGGTTTCCAATCGCCGCGAAAGCAATGTTATATTGTAACAACACCATGAAACTGCCAAGGACCCCTTCCCCTCATGCGCCTCTCCCCACTTGCCGCCGCCCTCTGGCTCGCCTCCCCCTTGAGCCTGGCGGTGGAGCTTCAAACCCAGGTCATTACCGCCAACCCGCTGGGCAACGGCGAACTGGCGGCCCCCACCACCGTACTTGAAGGTGACGACCTGGCCCTGCAGCAAAAAGGCAGCCTCGGCCAGACCCTGAGCAACCAGCCGGGCGTTTCCTCCACCTGGTTCGGCCCAGGCGCAAGCCGTCCGATCATCCGTGGCCTGGACGGCGACCGGATCCGCATCTTGCGCAACGGGGTCGGTGCTCTGGATGCTTCATCCCTCTCCTATGACCACGCGGTGCCGCTTGACCCGGCCACCGTGGATCGCATCGAAATTGTTCGCGGCCCGGCCGCCCTGCTCTATGGCGGCAACGCCATTGGTGGGGTGGTCAACAGCTTCGACAACCGCATTCCCACCTCCCCTGTCGACGGCATTCAAGGTGCGGGCGAACTGCGCTACGGCGGCGCCGACACCACCCGCAGCAGCGCCGGCAAGCTCGAAGCCGGCGACGGCCGCTTCGCCCTGCACCTGGACGCCAACAGCCGGCAGTTCAACGATCTGCGCATTCCCGGCTATGCGAGCAGTTCCAACGTGCGCGATGCAGACCACCCGGGCAGCCGCAACAAGCTGGAAAACAGCGACGGCCGCCAGGACGGAGGTGCCGTCGGCGGTGCCTACCACTGGGATCATGGTTACACCGGCCTTTCGTTCAGCCGCTTCGACTCCAACTACGGCTCGGTGGCCGAACCCGGCGTGCGCCTGGACATGCAGCAGGATCACTACGGCTTTGCCTCTGAACTGCGCGATCTGGAGGGCCCTTTCAGTTCATTGAAATTCGATCTCGGTTACACCGACTACCAGCACCGCGAACTGGAGGGCGGCGAGGTACACACCACGTTCAAGAACAAAGGCTACGAAGCACGGGTCCAAGCCCAGCATCAGCCGCTCGGGCCGGTAGAGGGGGTGATCGGCGCGCAGGTCAGCCGCAACGAGTTCTCTGCCCTGGGCGAAGAAGCCTTCGTGCCGCAGACCGATACCGACACCCTGGCGCTGTTCATGCTTGAGCAGTGGCAAGCCAGCGAACGCCTGAACCTGAGCCTGGGTGGACGGCTGGAACACACACGAGTCGACCCCGACAGCCAGGGCAGCGAGCGCTTTGCCCATGCCGACAGCGCCAGCAGCTTCACCGCCGCCAGCCTGTCGTCCGGGGCCGTGTATGAGCTGACACCGATCTGGTCGCTGGCTGCCACCCTGGGTTACACCGAACGCGCCCCGACCTTCTATGAGCTGTACGCCAACGGTGCCCACGTCGCTACCGGCACCTATGAAGTGGGTGACCCGAACCTGAGCAAGGAAAAAGCGATTTCCAGCGACCTGGCCCTGCGTTTTGACAACGGCGTGCACAAAGGCAGCGTCGGGGTGTTCTACAGTCACTTTCGCAATTACATCGGCCTGCTGGCCAGCGGCAACCTGCGCGAAGGACATGACCATGACCACGGCGATGAAGACCACGACCATGACCACGATCACGATCACGCCGGTGACGTGCCCGAGTACCTGTACCGTGGTGTCCGTGCGCGCTTCTACGGTCTAGAGGCCCAGGACCGTTGGCAACTGGTGGAGAACCGCTACGGCAGTTTCGCCCTTGAATTGTCGGGCGACTACACCCGGGCCAAGAACCTCGACAACGGCGAAGACCTGCCGCGTATCGCCCCGCTGCGCTTGAACAGCGGCTTGCTGTGGGAACGGGAGCGCTGGCAAGCGCGGGTCGATGTGCAACACGCCAGCGCCCAGCACAAAAAACCTGCCAACGAGACCAGCACCGATGGCTACACCACCCTGGGCGCCAGCGTGGGCTATCGCTTCGAGGTCGGCCAGAGCCAGTGGCTGGCCTTTGTGCGCGGTGAAAACCTTACCGACCAGACCGTTCGCTATGCCAGTTCCATCCTGCGTGACATCGCCCCGGCGCCGGGACGCAGCGTCGAAGTAGGACTGCGTACCACCTTCTGACCCGTTGGAACCAGCCTGCTCCGCGATTGCGATCTGTCCTTCACATCGCCTCGCGGGCAAGCCCGCTCCTCGTACTGTTACCGTTCTGGCAACGGTGCCTTTTGCCGATATGACTTTTTTTCTTACAACTTCAGCTATATCCTCCCCGCCGCAAGCTGAACCGCTTCAGTCAATTCCCCTGCAGCCTTATCGCCGACGATCCCCGGGACGCGGCCGACTTGCCGTTTTTTCCATAATCAAAAGATAGCGCTATCTCATGCCTCAGATTCATCGTTTCCGCTTTTCCCCCGCTACCCGGACACTGCTCTCTGGTCTGGCCATTGCCAGCCTGGCCCCTTGCGCCCAGGCCGCGGCGATGTTCGCCAGCGACTCGCCCTGGATGCTTGGCGATTGGGGCGGCACCCGCACGGAGCTGGCTGAACTCGGCTACGACTTCACCCTCGGCTACACCGGCGAGATGGGCGCGAACCTGAACGGTGGCTATGACGACGACCAGACCGCACGCTACAGCGGCCAGTTCGCCCTGGGCACTCACCTGGACCTGCAGAAGATCCTCGGCTGGCACGACACCGAGTTCCAGCTGACCGTGACCGAGCGCCACGGCAACAACATCAGCAACGACCGCATCAACGACCCACGGGTCGGTGGTTTCACGTCGGCCCAGGAAGTCTGGGGCCGCGGCCAGACCTGGCGGCTGACGCAAATGTGGATCAAGCAGAAATACTTCGATGGCGCCCTGGATGTGAAATTCGGTCGCTTCGGCCAGGGCGAGGATTTCAACAGCTTTCCCTGCGACTTCCAGAACCTGGCGTTCTGCGGCTCCCAGGTCGGCAACTGGGCAGGTGACATCTGGTACAACTGGCCGGTCAGCCAGTGGGCCCTGCGGGTCAAGTACAACCTCACCCCAGAGCTGTACGCGCAGATCGGCGCCTACGAACAGAACCCTTCCAACCTGGAGCGTGACAACGGCTTCAAGCTCAGTGGCAGCGGCACCCAGGGTGCTGTGATTCCGGTCGAACTGGTCTGGAGCCCCGCGGTCAATGGCCTGAAAGGGGAATATCGCGCCGGTTACTACTACAGTAATGCCAAGGCAACTGATGTCTACAAGGACAGCAACGACCAACCGGCAGCACTGAGCGGCCAGGCTTATCGCAGCAGTTCGAGCAAGCACGGTTTCTGGCTCGGTGCCCAGCAGCAGGTGACGTCGCAAGCGTCCGACCACTCCCGTGGCCTGAGCGTGTTCGCCAACGCCACGTTGCACGACAAGAAGACCAATGCCATCGACAACTATGTTCAGGCAGGTGTGGTGTACAAGGGGCCCTTCGATGCCCGCGCCAAGGACGACATCGGCTTCGCCCTCGCCCGCGTGCACGTCAACCCTGCCTACCGCAAGAACGCCCGGGCCATCAATGAGGCCTCGGGCATCACCGACTTCGACAATCCCGCCTACCGCCCGGTACAGGACACCGAATACAGCGCCGAGCTGTACTACGGCATCCACCTGGCCGACTGGCTGACCGTGCGCCCGAACCTGCAGTACATCCGCCACCCCGGTGGCGTGAGCCAGGTCGATGACGCACTGATCGGCGGGATCAAGATCCAGAGCAGCTTCTGAACAGATAACTGACTGAACCGGGCTTCGGCCTGACCCCTTTTGACCTAACGGAGAACACACGATGAGCACTGATGGTGCCTTGAGTAGAACCCGCTGGCTGCCGCGCCTGATCGGCGTGCTGTTGCTGCTGATGGGCCTGGCCCTGCTGGCCGGTGGTATCAAGCTGAGCCAGCTGGGCGGCTCGCTGTATTACCTGATCGCCGGGATCGGCTTCGCCCTGTCCGGCGTCCTGCTGCTGACCTTGCGCCGCAACGGCCTGGGCCTGTACGGCCTGGTGCTGCTGGGCAGCACCCTGTGGGCACTCTGGGAAGTGGGCCTGGACTGGTGGCAACTGGTGCCACGCCTGGCCCTGTGGTTCGCCCTGGGCGTAGTGCTGTTGCTGCCATGGGCACGTCGCCCGCTGGCCGGCAGCCCGTCGAAGGTCAATACCGGCTTGCTGAGCCTGGCCGTCGTGTTGTCTGGCGCCACCGCCGTGGCCAGCCAGTTCACCAACCCGGGCGAGATCAAGGGCGAGCTGGGCCGCGACACCACCGAGTTCGCCAGCAACGCGCCGCAGATGCCCGACGGCGAGTGGCAGGCCTATGGCCGCACCGAGTATGGCGATCGCTATTCGCCGCTGCGCCAGATCACCCCGAACAACGTCCACAAGCTTGAAGAAGCCTGGCGCATTCGTACCGGCGACCTGCCTACCGCCAACGACCCGGTGGAGCTGACCAACCAGAACACCCCGCTCAAGGTCAACGGCATGCTCTATGCCTGCACCGCCCACAGCAAAGTGCTGGCCCTGGACCCGGACACCGGTGCCGAAATCTGGCGCTTCGACCCGCAGATCAAGAGCCCGGTGGGCTTCAAGGGCTTCGCCCACATGACCTGCCGTGGCGTGTCGTACTACGACGAGAACAACTACGTCAGCGTTGACGGCAGCCCCGCGCCGAAAATCAGCGATGCCGGCCAGGCCGTGGCCCGCGCCTGCCCGCGCCGCCTCTACCTGCCTACCGCCGACGCCCGCCTGATCGCCCTGAACGCCGACACCGGCAAGGTGTGCGAAGGCTTCGGCAACCAGGGTGTGATCGACCTGACCACCGGTATCGGCCCGTTCACCGCCGGCGGTTACTACTCCACCTCGCCTGCGGCGATCACCCGGGAACTGTTGATCATCGGCGGCCATGTCACCGATAACGAGTCGACCAACGAGCCGTCCGGCGTGATCCGCGCCTACGACGTGCACGATGGCCGCCTGGTGTGGAACTGGGACAGCAACAACCCGGACGAAACCGCGCCGCTGGCACCGGGCAAAACCTACAGCCGCAACTCGGCAAACATGTGGTCGCTGGCCAGTGTCGACGAAAAACTCGGCATGGTGTACCTGCCCCTGGGCAACCAGACCCCCGACCAGTGGGGCGCAGACCGCACTCCGGGTGCCGAGAAGTTCAGCGCCGGAATCGTCGCGCTGGACCTGAGCAACGGCAAAGTCCGCTGGAACTACCAGTTCACCCACCACGACCTGTGGGACATGGACGTCGGCAGCCAGCCAACCCTGATCGACCTCAAGTCCGACGACGGCGTGAAACCTGCGCTGATCGCCCCGACCAAGCAGGGCAGCCTGTACGTACTGGACCGTCGCGACGGTACCCCGATCGTGCCGATCCGCGAGATCCCGGCCCCGCAAGGTGCTGTCGAAGGTGACCACACCGCTCCGACCCAGGCCCGCTCGGACCTCAATCTGCTTGGCCCGGACCTGACCGAACAAGCCATGTGGGGCGCAAGCCCGTTCGACCAGATGCTCTGCCGCATCCAGTTCCGCGAGCTGCGCTACGAAGGCCAGTACACCCCGCCGTCGATCCAGGGCAGCCTGGTCTACCCCGGCAACGTGGGCGTGTTCAACTGGGGCAGCGTTTCGGTCGACCCGGTGCGCCAGCTGATGTTCACCAGCCCCAACTACATGGCCTTCGTGTCGAAAATGGTGCCCCGTGCCGAAGTGGCCGCCGGCAGCAAGCGTGAAAGCGAGACCAGCGGCGTGCAGCCCAACACCGGCGCCCCGTATGCGGTGATCATGCACCCGTTCATGTCGCCGCTGGGCGTACCGTGCCAGGCCCCGGCCTGGGGCTATGTGGCCGGTATCGACCTGCTGACCAAGAAGGTGGTGTGGAAGCACAAGAACGGCACCAGCCGTGACAGCTCGCCCATCCCGATCGGCCTGCCGATCGGCGTGCCGAGCATGGGCGGCTCCATCGTCACCGCCGGTGGCCTGGGCTTCCTGAGCGGCACCCTGGACCAGTACCTGCGCGCCTACGACACCAATACCGGCAAGGAGCTGTGGAAAGCCCGCCTGCCGGCAGGTGGCCAGGCAACTCCGATGACCTACACCGGCAAGGACGGCAAGCAATACGTCCTGGTGACCGCCGGCGGTCATGGTTCGCTCGGCACCAAGATGGGCGACTATGTGATCGCTTATAAGCTGGCCGAGTAACGCTTATCGCCGGGCACGCCCGCTCCTTCCGCAGGAGCGGGCTTGCCCCGCGAAGATCACCCGTACCATTGAAACCTCCCCCGACCTGCCCCATCTAAGCACCATAGTCATTGACGCAGGTGCCCCATGAGCGATCAGCAGGATCTACCCGAACATCCCGCAGAAGATGCCGAAGTCGAGCATCTCGACGCCTCCGAACACACCGGTCGGCACCTGGCCCTGCCCGGCCAGCAGTTGCCCGACAAGGTCTACATCATCCCGATCCACAACCGCCCGTTCTTCCCCGCGCAAGTATTGCCGGTGATCGTCAACGAAGAACCCTGGGCCGAAACCCTGGACCTGGTTGCCAAGAACCCTCACCACTCCCTGGCCCTGTTCTTCATGGACACCCCGCCAGAAGACCACCGTCATTTCGACACCTCGGCCCTGCCGCTGTACGGCACCCTGGTCAAGGTGCATCACGCCAGCCGCGAGAACGGCAAGCTGCAATTCGTCGCCCAGGGCCTGACCCGGGTGCGTATCCGCACCTGGCTCAAGCACCATCGCCCGCCCTACCTGGTCGAAGTCGAATACCCGCACCAACCGAGCGAGCCGACCGACGAGGTCAAGGCCTACGGCATGGCCCTGATCAACGCGATCAAGGAGCTGCTGCCGCTCAACCCGCTGTACAGCGAAGAGCTGAAGAACTACCTCAACCGCTTCAGCCCCAATGATCCGTCGCCACTGACCGACTTCGCCGCGGCACTGACCTCGGCCACCGGCAACCAGCTGCAGGAAGTGCTCGACTGTGTGCCGATCCTCAAGCGCATGGAAAAAGTCCTGCCGATGCTGCGCAAAGAGGTCGAGGTCGCCCGACTGCAAAACGAAATCTCTGCCGAGGTGAACCGCCAGATCGGCGAGCATCAGCGCGAGTTCTTCCTCAAGGAGCAACTCAAGGTCATCCAGCAGGAGCTTGGCCTGACCAAGGACGACCGCAGCGCCGACCTTGAGCAGTTCGAACAGCGCCTGCAAGGCAAGACCCTGCCGACGGCCACCAAAAAGCGCATCGACGAAGAGATGGGCAAGCTGGCGATCCTCGAAACCGGCTCGCCCGAATACGCCGTTACCCGCAACTACCTGGACTGGGCCACCGCCCTGCCCTGGGGTGTGTACGGCAAGGACAAGCTCGATCTGAAGCATGCGCGCAAGGTCCTCGACCAGCACCATGCAGGGCTCGATGACATCAAGGACAGGATCCTCGAATTCCTCGCCGTCGGTGCCTGGAAGGGCGAGATCAGCGGCTCCATCGTGTTGCTGGTCGGCCCACCGGGCGTGGGCAAGACCAGCATCGGCAAGTCCATCGCCGAGTCCCTGGGTCGGCCGTTCTACCGCTTCAGCGTGGGCGGCATGCGCGACGAGGCCGAGATCAAGGGCCATCGCCGGACCTACATCGGCGCTCAGCCGGGCAAGCTGGTGCAGGCCCTCAAGGATGTCGAAGTGATGAACCCGGTCATCATGCTCGACGAGATCGACAAGATGGGCCAGAGCTATCAGGGCGACCCGGCCTCGGCGCTGCTCGAAACCCTGGACCCGGAACAGAACGTCGACTTTCTCGACCACTACCTGGACCTGCGCCTGGACCTGTCCAAAGTGCTGTTCGTGTGCACTGCCAACACCCTGGATTCGATCCCGGGCCCACTGCTCGACCGCATGGAAGTGATTCGCCTGTCCGGTTACATCACCGAAGAAAAACTGGCGATTGCCAAGCGCCATCTGTGGCCCAAGCAGTTGCACAAGGCCGGCGTGGCCAAGTCCATCCTGAGCATCACCGACAGCGCCCTGCGCCTGGTCATCGAGGGCTATGCCCGTGAAGCCGGTGTACGCCAGTTGGAAAAGCAACTGGGCAAGCTGATACGCAAGGCCGTGGTGCAACTACTGGAAGACCCGACGAAAAAAATCAAGATCGCCCCCAAGGACCTCGAAGCGTCCCTGGGCATGCCGGTGTTCCGCGCCGAGCAGGTGCTCGCCGGCAAAGGCGTGATCACCGGGCTTGCCTGGACCAGCATGGGCGGGGCCACCTTGCCGATCGAGGCAACCCGCATCCATACCCTCAACCGCGGCTTCAAACTGACCGGCAAACTGGGTGATGTGATGAAGGAATCGGCCGAGATCGCCTACAGCTATGTCAGTGCCAACTCGAAGCGATTCGGGGGCGACCCGAGCTTCTTCAACGAGGCTTTCATTCACCTGCACGTGCCAGAAGGCGCCACGCCCAAGGATGGCCCCAGCGCCGGGGTGACCATGGCCAGCGCCCTGCTGTCCCTGGCCCGCGACCAGGCGCCGAAAAAAGGCGTGGCCATGACGGGCGAGCTGACCCTGACCGGCCAGGTCCTGCCGATTGGTGGCGTGCGGGAAAAAGTGATCGCTGCGCGGCGGCAGAAAATCTTCGAACTGATCCTGCCGGAAGCCAACCGTGGCGACTTCGAAGAACTGCCCGACTACCTCAAGGAAGGCCTGAGCGTGCATTTCGCCAAGCGCTTCAGCGATGTCGCCAAGGTATTGTTCTAAAACCTGCCGGCGCGGGCTTGTCCCGCGCCGGCAACCCTTTTCTTCGGTTATGCTGCGCCTTCGTCGACCTACCGGAGCCACCATGACTGCCGCCCGACTTCTCCTTCCCCTGGGCCTTGCCCTGCTTGCCGCCTGTGCCCAGCAGCCACGTCACAGCGTCGCGCTGGACGATCAGGCTGATTGCCCGCTGCCGCTGAAAACCGGCCAGCTGCTTACCCTGACCCTGCCCAGCAACCCGAGCACTGGCTACCGCTGGCTGGTGCAGAACCCGGCCAGCAGTATCCTGCGCAGCCTGGGCCCGGAGGTGTACAGCCATCCGGAAGATGCCGGCGTGGTCGGCAGCGCCGGGCAATCGGTGTGGCGCTACCAGGCGCAAGCCGCAGGCGAAGGCCATCTGATTCTGGTCTACCAGCAACCCTGGGCGCCGGAAGTTCGCCCGGTGAAGACCTTCGACTGCGCAATCACGGTGGAGTAAGCCGCGCTGGTCAGCCAGGCCATGCAACTGTCGGCCAGTTTGGCTAAAATGCCGGCCCGCACAACGCCTGGACCACCCCCGTGAGCAAACAACCCGACCGCCTATTCGCCCAGCCGCTTGGCCAGGTGCCCGACTTCGCCTTCAACGAAGATGTGGTGCGGGTGTTCCCGGACATGATCAAGCGCTCGGTGCCCGGTTACCCGACCATCGTCGAGAACCTCGGTGTGCTGGCCGCCCAGTTCGCCCAGCCGAACACGGCGCTCTACGATCTGGGCAGCTCCCTGGGCGCGGTCACCCAGGCCTTGCGCCGGCATGTGCGCAGCGATGGTTGCCGGGTGATCGCCGTGGACAACTCCGCCGCCATGGTCGAGCGCTGCCGCCAGTACCTCACCGCCCAGGATTCGATGTTCCAGGAGCTGCTGCCGGTGGAGGTCATCGAGGGCGATATCCTCGCACTGGCGTTTGAGCCCGCGTCAGTGGTGGCCATGAACTTCACCCTGCAGTTCATCGCCCCCGAGCAGCGCCTGGCCCTGCTCGGGCGTATTCGCCAGTCGCTGCTGCCGGGCGGTGCGTTGATCCTCTCGGAAAAACTGCGCTTCACCGATACCGAAGAACATGCCCTGCTCACCGACCTGCATGTGGCCTTCAAGCGCGCCAATGGCTACAGCGAACTGGAAATTGCCCAGAAGCGCAGCGCCATCGAAAACGTGATGAAGCCCGACAGCCTCGAAGAACACCGCGAGCGCTTGCTTGCAGCGGGTTTTTCCAAGGTTGTGCCCTGGTTCCAATGCCTTAACTTTGCCTCGTTGATTGCCCTGCCATGATTGATCTGTCTCCCCTGGTCCGCCGCCTGGCGGGTACCCCACTGGCGCAATGGTCGCAAGGCCTGCAAGCGCAACTCGACGCCAAGATGGAGAAAGGTCACGGCGACCTGGAACGCTGGCAGAACGCGCTGGACGCCCTGCCGCCACTGGTGCCGAGCCAGGTCGACCTGGCCAACGGCCTGACGCTCGATTGCGACTGCGACGCCGACACCCGCGAACGCATGCGCCAGGCGTTGATGGGCCTGTCGCCCTGGCGCAAGGGGCCATTCGACCTGTTCGGCGTGCATGTCGATACCGAGTGGCGTTCGGACTGGAAGTGGTCACGGGTTGCCCCGCACCTGGACCTGGCGGGCAAGCGCATCCTGGATGTCGGTTGCGGCAACGGCTACTACCAGTGGCGCATGCTCGGTGCCGGCGCCGACAGCGTGATCGGCGTCGACCCCAACTGGCTGTTCTTCTGCCAGTTCCAGGCGGTCCAGCGCTACTTGCCCGACCTGCCGGCCTGGCACCTGCCCTTTGCTCTGGAAGACCTGCCGGCCAACCTCGAAGGCTTCGACACCGTGTTCTCCATGGGCGTGTTCTACCATCGGCGCTCGCCTATCGAGCACCTGCTGGCGCTCAAGGACTGCCTGGTCAAGGGTGGCGAACTGGTGCTGGAAACCCTGGTGGTGGAAGGCGACGAACATCAGGTGCTGGTCCCCGAAGACCGTTACGCCCAGATGCGCAACGTGTGGTTCCTGCCCTCGGTCCCGGCCCTGGAGCGCTGGTTGCGTCGTGCGGGTTTCAACGATGTACGCTGCGTCGATGTCAGCGTCACCAGCATCGAAGAACAGCGCAGCACCGAATGGATGCGCTACCAATCGTTGAGCGACTTCCTCGATCCGGCCGACCACAGCCGTACCATCGAGGGCCTGCCGGCACCGCGTCGCGCAGTGCTGGTGGCACGCAAATAAAACAGGCGCCCGTAGTGGGCGCCAAAGTTCACCTTTTCCGTTGGAGCGGGGAGCATAAAGGTGAATAGGGCTTACTTTTTCACGACCTGCTCTTGCGTCGTCTCGCGTTCCTTGGACGACGCCACGGCCTGATCCTTCTTGCCGTGGACTTGCTCCTGGCTCAGGCGAAAGTTCTCCCAGAACTGCTTCGAACGCTCGGCGCCGCCTTCGGCCAGCGCGGCGCTGCTACCCAGGGCCAGAACGCCCGTCAGCACATACTTGATCAGGCTCATGTTGCTCACCTCGTGATTGAATGTCAGTACAGTTCAATCTTACGGAGGCCAAGCTAACGGCAACGTGAGCCGGACATTACAGTGTTGCAAGAAACGCCCTACAACAGGGTCAGTGGGTACTCGACGATCAAGCGCACCTCGTCCAGGTCCGACTCGAACGCCGTGGCCCGGGTGGTGGCCTGGCGCACCCGCAGCGACAGGTCCTTGAAGGTACCGCCCTGCACCACATACCGGGCCTCGATGTCCCGCTCCCAGCGTTTCTGGTCGTCCAGCGGGTTGCCCTCGGCATCCCGGCGCATGTACACCGCGTTGGCATCGGAATAGTCGATACCGCTGCCACGTCCGTAGCGGGTCATGAAGGTCAAGCCCGGCACGCCGTAGCCGGCCATGTCCAGGTCGTAGCGCAGCATCCAGGAGCGCTCCTTGGGTGAGTTGAAGTCGCTGTACTGGATCGAGTTGTCGAGGTAGATAGAGTCGGCCTGGCGCAGGTAGTCGAAGTCATCGTTACCCTGGTTGCGCTGATGAGACACCGCCAGGGTATGGGCGCCGTAGGTGAAACCTGCACGCACACTCCAGATGTCGTTGTCGAACGCGCCCAGCAACTGCTGGCCTTCATCCTTGGCCTTGTAGTAGTTGGCGCTGGTGAAGCCAGTGAGCGTTTCGCTGATCGGATAGCTGTAGCTGACACCCGCGTAGTACTGGTCCCAGGCATCCTTGAGACGACTGCTGTAGAGGGTGAGGCTCAAATTGTCGGTGGCCTGGTAATCGCCACCGAAATACCCCAGCCAGGGTGAATCAACCGGCCCGGCGTAGAAGGTCGAGAAGCCATCGCGGCTGTTGCTCGACAGCGGCTGGCTCATCGCATGCAGGCGTCCGCCCTGCAGGTTCAGGCCCTCGAAATGGGTGTTTTCCAGGGTCCAGCCGGTGAAGCTTTCCGGCAACAGCCGCGAGTCGCCAAAGTGCACCACAGGCGTTTCTGGAAACACATCCCCGTACTTGATCTCGGTATCGAACAGTCGCGCCTTGATCGCCCCACCCAGCTTGCTGAAGTTGCTCGCCGCGTGGCCTTCGCTGTCGACCGGCAGCATGTCGAACGAGCTGCGCCCGCCACTGCGTCCATCACCGCTGTCGAGCTTGAGCGCCAGCATGGCATGGGCATCCAGGCCAAAACCGACGGTCCCCTGGGTGTAGCCCGACTCGAAGCGGGCGATGAACGCCTGGGCCCAGGCCTCGGCATAACCGGCCTTGCCGGTGGGCGACTGCTCGCCCTTGCGGTAATCGCGATTGTAGTAAAAGTTGCGGCTGAGCACGCTCAGGCTGCTGTCCTCGATGAAGCCTTCGGGCTGCGTGGCTGCCTGGCTGACAGTGCAACTGGCCAAGGCGAGGATGCCGGTGACACAGGTTGTGGTTTTATTCCCCATCTTCAACTCCTGATTATTGGCAGTACGACGCACGACGGCCGCTGATGCGGCCGCCGTGGGTATCCTGACAAGGGCTGAATAACTCGAAGATGAGCGTCAAATTACAGTTTCGTCACCTCGCCGGCCTCTGGCTCTTCATCCTTGCGATGGGCCCGGTAGTAGAGCGCTGGCAATACCAACAGGGTCAACGCGGTGGAGGACAGGATCCCGCCGATCACCACGGTCGCCAGTGGCCGCTGCACCTCGGCACCGGTGCCGGTCGCCAGGGCCATCGGGATAAAGCCCAGAGAGGCCACCAGTGCGGTCATCAACACCGGTCGCAGGCGCGTCAACGCACCTTCGTCGATGGCCTGCCGCAGGCTGCGCCCCTGCTCGCGCAGGCCACGGATGAAGGCAATCATCACCAGGCCGTTGAGCACCGCCACACCCGACAAGGCAATGAAGCCGACCCCGGCCGAAATCGACAGGGGGATATCCCGCAGCCACAGCGCCACCACGCCTCCCGTCAGGGCGAAGGGAATACCGGTGAACACCAGCAGGCCGTCCTTGAGGTTGTTGAACATCATGAACAGCAGGCCGAACACCAGTAACAAGGCCACCGGCACCACCACCTGCAAACGCTTGGCGGCCGACTGCAACTGCTCGAACTGTCCCCCCCAACGAATCCAGTAGCCGGCCGGGATGCTCACCTGATTGTCGATGCGCACACCTGCCTCCTCGACGAACGAACCGATATCCCGGCCACGCACGTTGGCGCTGACCACCACCAGGCGCTTGCCGTCCTCGCGGCTGATCTGGTTGGGGCCCTGGACCAGTTGCAGGCTGGCGACATCGGCCAGGGTGATGAAGCCGATCTGGCCATTGCCGGCAGTACCGGCCGGTACCGGGATCAACAGCTGCGACAGGCCCTCGATGTCGGTACGCAGGTTGTCGGCCAGGCGCACCACCATGTCAAAGCGCCGGTCGCCCTCATACAACGTCCCCGCCTGGCGACCGCCAACTGCCACGGCAATGGTGTCTTGCACATCACCGACGTTGAGTCCGTAGCGCGCCGCCTTGTCGCGGTCCACCTCGATGGTCAGCACCGGCAGGCCCGAGGTCTGTTCGACCTTGACCTCCGACGCTCCCGGCACCGCCTGCAGGGTGGCGGCGATCTGCGCGGCAGTGCGGTTGAGCTGGGCCATGTCATCGCCGAAGACCTTCACGGCCACATCGCTGCGCACCCCGGAAATCAGCTCGTTGAAACGAAGCTGGATGGGTTGCGACAACTCGTAGTTGCTGCCCGGCACCCGTGCACTGGCGCGCTGGATGTCGGCGATCAATTGCTCGCGCGACTTGCTCGGGTCAGGCCACTGGTCCTGCGGCTTGAGCATCACGTAGCTGTCGGAAATATTCGGCGGCATCGGGTCGGAGGCAATCTCCGCCGTGCCGGTCCGGGCAAACACCCGCTGCACCTCCGGCACCTGGCTCATCACACTCTCCTCCAGGCGCTGCTGCATCGCGACCGACTGGCTGAGGCTGGTGCCGGGCACCCGCAGTGCCTGCAGGGCAAAATCACCTTCGCTCAAGCTGGGCACGAACTCGCTGCCCATGCGGCTGGCCAACACCCCGGACAACAGCACCATCACACCCGCCAGGGTGAACGCCAGGGTCCGATGGCCCATCACCCATTGCAGCAGCGGCGCATAACCGCGCTTGGCGCTGCGCATCAGCAGGTTTTCGTCCTCCTTGACCTTGCCGGTGACGAACAGGGCAATGGCTGCGGGCACGAAGGTCACCGAAAGCAACATGGCACCGAGCAAGGCGATCACCACGGTGAAGGCCATGGGGTGGAACATCTTGCCCTCGACGCCGCTCAGGGCAAAGATCGGCAGGTACACCACCATGATGATCAGTTGCCCATAGATCAGCGGGCGACGCGCTTCACGGGCGGCATTGAACACTTCATGAAAGCGCTCGGAGCGGGTCAACAGCCGACCGTGATGCTGCTGGGCATGGGCCAGGCGACGGATCGCGTTCTCGACGATCACCACCGCCCCATCGACGATGATGCCGAAGTCCAGCGCGCCCAGGCTCATCAGGTTGGCGCTGACCTTGTTGCTGAACATCCCGGTGAAGGTGAACAGCATCGACAGCGGAATGATCATGGCAGTGATCAGCGCGGCGCGAATGTTGCCCAGGAACAGGAACAGAATGACGATGACCAGGATCGCGCCTTCGATGAGGTTCTTCTTCACCGTGGCGATGGCCTTGTCGACCAGGTTGGTGCGGTCGTACACCGTCACCGCGCTGACGCCTGCCGGTAGTGAGCGGTTGATCTCGACCAGTTTCTGCGCCACGGCCTGGGAGACCGTGCGGCTGTTTTCGCCGATCAGCATGAACACCGTGCCCAGTACCACTTCGCGACCGTTTTCGGTGGCCGCGCCGCTGCGCAGTTCGCGGCCGATGCCCACCTCGGCGACATTGCGTACCCGAATCGGCGTGCCGTCGACGTTGGCCAGCACGATGTTGGCAATGTCCTCGATACCGGCCAGTTGGCCCGGTGCACGAATCAACAGTTGCTCGCCCCGGCGCTCGATGTAGCCGGCACCGACGTTGGCGTTGTTGCGCTCGAGGGATGTGAGCAGGTCGCCCAGGGTCAGCTTGTAGGAGGCCAGCCGCTTGGGGTCGGGGGCAATCTGGTACTCCTTGGCAAAACCACCAATGGTGTTGATCTCCGCCACCCCGCGCACGTTGCGCAGTTGCGGCTTGATGATCCAGTCCTGGATCTCGCGCAGATCGGTAGGCGTGTAGCGGCTGCCGTCGGCCTTGCGGGCATCCTCGGCCGCTTCCACCGTCCACAGGAAAATCTCGCCAAGGCCGGTGGAGATCGGGCCCATGGCCGCCTCGACACCGTCGGGCAGTTGCCCGCGGGCTTGTTGCAGGCGCTCGTTGACCAACTGGCGGGCAAAGAACAGGTCGGTGCCTTCCTCGAAAATCACCGTGACCTGGGAAAGCCCTGAGCGAGACAGCGAGCGGGTCTGCTCAAGGCCGGGCAAGCCGGCCATGGCGGTCTCGATGGCGAAGGTGATGCGCTGCTCGGTTTCCAGCGGCGAGAAACCCTCGGCCTGGGTGTTGATCTGCACCTGGACGTTGGTGATATCCGGCACGGCATCAATGGGCAACTTCTGGTAGCTGGCCACACCCAGCCCCGCCATCAGCAGCACCGCCAGCAGCACCATCAAGCGTTGCTCGATGGCAAATTGAATTAGGCGTTCGAACATGAGAGGTACTCGCGCGGGTCAGTGGACGTGCTCGGCGCTGGCTTTGCCCAGCTCCGACTTGAGGACGAAACTGCCCGATGCCGCGACCTGCTGGCCAACCTGCAGCCCCTTGCGAACCTCGACAAAGCCATTGGCGCTGGCCCCCAGTTCCACCGGCTGGGCGACAAAGCCTTCGGCGGTGCGGACGAACACCGTGGATTGTTCCTCGAGAGTCTGGATGGCCTGGTCCGGCACGCTGAGCGCAACCGCAACGGTTTCGGTCGGCACCTGCACCGCCACGAACAGGCCCGGACGCCAGGCGCCGCGCGGGTTGTCGAGGGTGACCCGGACGCTGGCGGTGCGGGTCTGTTCGCCGAGCAGGCTGCCGACATGACTGATCCGCCCCTCGACCTGCTCGCCCAGCTCCGTGGCGACGATGTTCACCGGCATACCGCTGCGCACCTTGGCCAGGTCACGCGGTGCCACTCCAAAGGTGGCCCACACCCGCGAAAGGTCGGACAAGGTAAAGGCCGCGCTGGTCTCGTTGACCACCTCACCCGGCACCAGGTGCTTCTCGACGATCTGCCCGGCAAAGGGGGCGCGCAGTTCGTAGCGATTACCGCCCGCCAGAACCGTCGAGCCGCTCAGCGCGCTGATTTTCTGCCGGGCATTGGCCTGGGCGATCTCGGCCTCTTGCAGGGCCTGGCGGGCCTGCAGGTAGTCCTGCTCGGCAGAGATGCCCTCCTGCCACAGGTCTTTCTCGCGCTGATAGGTACTGCGCGCCAACTCCAGGCGACGCTGGCTGGCCGCCAGCTCGCTGCGCTGCTCGGAAATCTGCGGGCTGGCGATCACCGCCAGCAGGTCGCCGGCCTTGACCTGCTGGCCGAGCACCACGGCAACCGATTCGACCACCCCGGCCGCCCTGGGCACCATGTGGGCAGTACGATCCTCATCGAAACGGATCTCGCCGGGCAGTGACAGCGTGCGCTGAAGTTGGCGTGGCGCGACGGGAGCCAATTCGATACCGGCCAGGTCGATCTGCTCCTGGCTGAGAGCGATCGCGCCCTCTTCTTCCCCATGGCCTTTTTCACCCCCTGCGGACCCGCCATGCCCCTCTTCGCCGTGCCCTTCTTCGCCGTGCCCCGCCTCGCCATGATCGTCCTCAGCATGAGCCGATTCGGCGTCGGCGTGATCGTGGGCTGGTGCTGCCGCTTCCAGCGCAGGGCCGGTCTGGCGCGCCAGCAGCACGCCCAGCCCCAGGCCCAGCAACAAAGCTGCCACCAGCAGCGTCGTGGACTTCTTGTTCATGCAGACTCCTTAGCACTCACCGCCCAGGCGGCGACAATCAAAAGATGGGAAAAGGCGTTCAACGACTGGCCAGGCTCAAGTCGCCAAAGATGCGTTCCAGGCGTACCCGCGCATCGCTGCGCTGGGCCTGGGCCTGCAGGTACTGCAAGCGGGCCGCGACCAGGGTGCGCTGGGCATCGAGCACATCGAGAAAGGCGAACTTGCCGCGTTCGAAGCCGCGGGTGGCAGCGTCCAGCGCTTGCTGCGCAGACGGCAGGATCGAGCGATCGAAAGACTGCACTTCCTGCTCTGCAGTCCCCCACTGGGCCAGGGCCTGGATCACTTCGCTGCGCAAGCGCAGCTCGGCGCCGTTGCGCTGATCGCGGGCCTGGTCGGCGCGGCGGGCGGCCGAGAGCACGTTGCCCTGGTTACGGTCGAACAGCGGAATCGGCATCGACACCCCGACCACATTGATGCGCTCACGATCGGTTTCGCTGTACTGGCTGCCGACGCTCACCGTCAGGTCGGGAATGCGCTGGGTGCGCGCAAGGTCCAGTGCGGCTTCGCGCTGGTCGATCTGCAGCCGGGCCAGGCGCAGGTCGGGGGTGTGCGCCAGGCGGTCAAGCAATTGGCTGCGACTGGGCACCACAGCGTCGTTGTCATCCAGGCTTTCGACCCGGCTGAAGCGAGCCGTGGACGCCCCCGTCACGGTGGCCAATTGCTGGTAGGCCACGGTCAACGCTTGCTCGGCCCGGGCCTTTTCCAGGCGAATTTCCGACACCTGAACCTGCGCGCGGGTGGCCTCTACCGGCGAGGCGCTACCTGCCTTGACCCGCCCCTGTACTACTTGCAGGGCACGCTCGCTCAACTGCAGGGATTGCTCGGCCAGCTGCAAGCCTTCCTGGGCCTGCACGGCAGCCTGGAAAGCGCCGATCACGTCGGCGCGCAGCACATTGCGCTGGCGTTCAAGCTCCAGCGCCGCAAGCTCGGCATCACGCCCGGCGACGTTCAGGCGCGCACCGCGTTTACCGCCCAGCTCGAACATCTGGCTGACACTGACGGTGGTGGTCTGCGAGCCGTTGCGAGTGTCTTCCATCTCCCACCCCACCTCCGGGTTGGGCAGTACACCAGCCTGGCGCCGCTGGCCTTCGGCAATATCGATTTCCCACCGCGCCGCCGCCAGCTCAGGGTTGTTGGCCTGGGCCGCCTGCAAGGCGTTGTCGAGAGTCAGCACGTTGCCTTGGCCCGATGCCAGGGCCAGCGATGGCAAGGCCAGTAGTACCAGCATCAGCAACATGCGGCCACGGCCTGCGCCGGGCCGGTCCAGGGAGAAAAGCATGGCAGGCTCCTGCGCCTTTTTCGGAGCCCGCACTGTAGTAATCGGGGTTTATCCCCAAGATGACTCGAAAATTACAAATCTGTTATCCAGCCGACGACGCCCGGCAGATGACTTAGTATCCGCCGCTCGACGCCTTTTCAGCCCTTGACCTTACAGCTGCTTCAGGGTTGAGAATCACCGCCTTTTACACCACCGAGTCATCTCATGCGTTTACTGATCATCGAGGACGAGCTTCGTACCGCCGACTACCTGCAACAGGGACTGAGCGAGAACGGTTACATCGTCGATTGCGCCCACACCGGCGCCGACGGCCTGCATCTGGCCCGCCAGCAGGCCTATGACCTGATCATTCTCGACGTCAACCTGCCCGAACTCGATGGCTGGACCGTCCTCCAACGCCTGCGTGCCGACTCCAGCACGCGCATCATGATGCTCACGGCCCACGGCAAGCTTTCGGACCGGGTCAAAGGCCTCGACCTGGGCGCGGACGACTACCTGCTCAAGCCGTTCGAGTTTCCCGAGCTTCTCGCCCGTATCCGCAGCTTGTTGCGCCGCAACGACCAGGCGCTGCAGCCGAGCACCCTGAAAGTCGCCGACCTGGAACTGGACCCCGGTCGCCACCGCGCCTACCGCAACGGCCAGCGCATCGACCTGACCGCCAAGGAATTCGCCCTGCTGCACCTGCTGATGCGCCAGAGCGGCGAAGTGCTGTCGCGTACCCAGATCATTTCGCTGGTGTGGGACATGAATTTCGATTGCGACACTAACGTGGTTGAAGTCTCGATCCGCCGCTTGCGTGCCAAGATCGACGACCCGTTCGACGACAAGCTGATTCACACCCTGCGCGGTGTGGGCTATGTACTCGAGGCGCGCGAATGAAACCGGCACGCCTGTCGCTGCGCCTGGGCTTGAGCGTCAGCGTGATGGGTGCGGCGCTGGTGCTGCTGCTGGCCTGCCTTGCGGTCCTGGCCCTGGACCATGAGCTGGACAGCCGGGCACGCAAGAGCCTGATCGCCAAGATGAGCCAGATCGAACACAGCCTGAGCATCGACCTCAAGGCCGGCGACCTGCAGACCCGCGCCCATCCGCTGCTGGATGTGGTCATGGGCCATGACAACCTGAGCCTGAGCGTGATCGCCCTGACCGGTCGGCATTCGGCCTTGTTGACCCTGGGCCCGGGTCTTGAAGCCGACAGGCTGCTGCAGATCCACAGTGACGAACACCTGACCTTCAGCCAGTGGCAGGACAGCAGCGACAATCAACTGTTGACCGCTTCCCGGCTGATGCGCCTGCAGGACGGCACCGAGGTGCGGGTGCTGCTCACCGTCAATCGCGCCGACGACAACAGCTTACTGCAGGCCTACCTGCGCTCGACGCTGTGGGCCCTGCCCTTGCTGGTGCTGCTGATCGGCTTTGCAGCCTGGAAGCTGGTGCAACGCGGGCTGACCCCACTTCGTCGATTCCGGCGCATCGCCGAACAAGTGTCGGCCCAGCAACTGACCTTGCGCCTGCCCGAAACGGGACTGCCCCAGGAACTCAGCGACCTGGCCAGCAGCATGAACGTGATGCTCGACCGCATCGATGGCGGCGTGCAACGCCTGGCGCAGTTCTCCGACGACCTGGCCCATGAACTGCGCACCCCGATCAGCAACCTGATGGGCAAGGCCCAGGTCACCCTGGCCCGGGAGCGACCGGTCGAGCAATACAAGGAGGCGCTGGAAACCAGCATCGAAGAACTGACCCGCCTCAACCGGATCATCAACGACATGCTGTTTCTCGCCCAGGTCAGCCAGCCGCAGACCCAGGTGCCGCTAAAGCCTGTGAATCTGGCGGACGAAGTCACCCGGGTAAGCGAACTGTTCGAGTTCAGTGCCGAGCAAAAAGGCATCGCCCTGCGTCACCAGGGGTGGGGCACGGTCATGGCGGATCGCTTGATGGTGCAGCGCGCGCTGTCCAACTTGCTGAGCAACGCCATTCGCCACAGCCCCTCGGGGCACGCGATTGACATTGGTATCGAGCGCTGCGGTGACGCGCTTTGCCTGTGGGTCGAGAACCGAGGTCCCGGTATTGCCCAGGAGCACTTGTCGCACCTGTTCGAGCGCTTCTATCGCGCAGGCTCGGGGCGGTCGCGACTCGAAGGCGGGACGGGGCTGGGATTGGCGATCGTGAAGTCGATCATGCAGGTGCATCGAGGGGAAGTAGAGGTGCGTAGCGAACTCAATGGCGTGACGCGGTTCAGCCTGGTGTTTCCTGACTGAACCGCTCCAATCAGGAATTAGCTGCGGCTGGCAGCCATGATCAGCGCTTTCATCTCGGCTACCGCCGACTTGAAGCCGACGAACAGCGCATGAGCCACCAGCGCATGGCCGATGTTCAGCTCATTGATGCCCTTGATGGCCGCAACCGCTTCGACGTTGTGATAGTGCAGGCCGTGACCGGCATTGACGATCAGGCCCTGGGCCAGGCCAAAAGCCACGCCGTCGGCGACGCGCTTGAGCTCTTCGGCGACTTCGGTCGGGGTTTGCGCATCGGCATAGCGACCGGTGTGCAGTTCGATCGCAGGGGCGCCCACCCGGCGCGAGGCCTCGATCTGGCGCTCGTCGGCGTCGATGAACAGGGACACTTCCGAGCCCATGCGCGAGAGGCGCTCAACCGCAGCCTTGATCCGCGCTTCCTGGCCAGCCACGTCCAGGCCACCTTCGGTGGTCAGCTCCTGGCGGGTTTCCGGTACCAGGCAGATGTGCGCCGGGCGAATGCGCTCGGCGAACGCCATCATTTCTTCGGTCACGCCCATTTCGAAGTTCATGCGCGTCTGCAGCACGTCCTTGAGCACCAGCACGTCGCGCTCCTGGATATGCCGGCGGTCTTCGCGCAGGTGCACGGTGATGCCATCGGCGCCTGCCTCTTCGGCATCCAGTGCGGCCTTGACCGGGTCCGGGTAGCGCGTGCCACGCGCCTGGCGCAGGGTCGCCACGTGGTCGATGTTCACGCCAAGCAGCATGCGGTTGCTTTGAGTCACGAAGAGGCTCTCCTGAAAATTGAGCCTCACAGCATACGACGTGCTCAGCGCTTGCGAAACAGTTCCCGACTGACCAATGGCCGTCCACCAAGGTGCACGGCCAGTGCCTGGCGCATCAGGCGCTTGGCGGCGCCCAGCGCGCCGGGTACATCCCAGTCGGCATTGGCCATGGCCGCAAGCTCGGCGCCGGTGAACAAACCGGGTTGCAGCAGGTAGACCCGCTCGAGCCCCGCGTCCACCTGCAGGCGGTACAGACCGTCTACCGCCAGGGGCTCGCCGTTGACGTCCTGATCCAGGGCAAAGCCGTAGCCAAGCTCATCCAGCAAGCGCCATTCGAAGGCGCGCAGCAAGGGTTCCAGCGGCCTGCCGGCGCCCAGCGCCTGCAAGGTGGCCGCGTACTGCTCGAATACCACGGGATTCGGGTCTTCGGCGGGAAGAAGGCGGATCAGCAACTCGTTGAGGTACAGGCCGCTGAACAATGCATCGCCGTGCAGCCAGGCCGCCGTACCGACGCTGTCCAGGCGGCCGACGGTCTTGAGCTCGCCACGACCGCGAAACTCGACTTCAAGGGGCACGAAGGGACGGACCTGGCTGCCGCCTTTGCCACGGGCACGGCGCATCACTGCGCGCAGGCGCCCTTGCGGGGTGAGGAAGTCAACCAGCGCGCTGGTTTCACGGTAGGCCCGGCTGTGCAGCACGTAGGCCGGTTGGCCAACTGGCAGATCCATGAGTAGCGCTTCGAAAGAGGTTCGACCCGGCAGCGGACGCTACCGGGCCTGAAGGGATCAGAGGTCGCCGTAGCCCAGCGAACGCAGGGCGCGTTCGTCGTCGGACCAGCCACCCTTGACCTTGACCCAGAGGTTGAGCATGACCTTGGCGTCGAACAGTACTTCCATATCCTTGCGCGCCTCGGAGCCAATACGCTTGATGCGCTCGCCCTTGTCGCCAATGATGATCTTCTTTTGCCCGTCCCGCTCGACCAGGATCAGCGCGTGGATGTGCAGGATCTTGCCCTGCTGCTTGAACTCTTCGATTTCCACGGTGATCTGGTACGGCAGCTCGGCTCCGAGCTGGCGCATGATCTTTTCGCGCACCAGTTCAGCGGCCAGGAAGCGGCTGCTGCGGTCGGTGATCTGGTCTTCCGGGAAGAAGTGATCGTTTTCCGGCAGATGCTTGGCGATCAGGCCTTCCAGGGCTTCGAGGTTATGGCCCTGCTGCGCGGAAATCGGCACGATCTCGGCGTTTGGCAGCTGCTCCTGCAGCCACTGCAGGTGCGGGATAAGGTCGGCTTTCTCTTCGATCCGGTCGGTCTTGTTGATCGCCAGGATCACCGGGCCCTGCACGTATTGCACACGCTCCAGCACCAGTTGGTCTTCGTCGGTCCACTTGGTGCGGTCTACCACGAAGATCACCACGTCGACGTCCTTGAGGGCGGCCGAGGCGGTCTTGTTCATGTAGCGGTTGAGCGCCTTTTCGTTGCTCTTGTGCATACCCGGGGTATCGACGTAGATCGCCTGGATATCACCCTCGGTCTTGATACCGAGCATGTTGTGACGGGTGGTCTGCGGCTTGCGCGAGGTGATCGCCAGCTTCTGGCCCAGGATATGGTTGAGCAGGGTCGACTTGCCCACGTTCGGGCGGCCGACAATGGCAACATAGCCGCAGCGGGTAGTATTCGTATCAGTCATTGCCATTCTCCACGCCCAGGGCGATCAGTGCTGCGGCGGCCGCCACTTGCTCGGCGATACGCCGGCTAACACCCTGCCCTCGGCTTTTTTCAGTCAAAAGGGTCACTTCGCATTCGACGAAAAACGTCCGGCAATGGGGTTCACCTTGAATATCCACCACTTCGTATCGCGGCAGGTCGCAGGCCCGCGACTGCAGGAATTCCTGCAGACGGGTTTTCGGGTCCTTGTTGGTATCTACCAGGGTCAGGCTCTCGAACTCACCGGTCAGCCAGGCCAGTACGCGCTCGCGGGCGGTCTGCATGTCCGAATCCAGGTAGATCGCGCCAATCAGCGCCTCAAGGGCGTCGGCCAGGATCGACTCGCGACGGAAACCACCGCTTTTCAGCTCGCCTGAGCCCAGGCGCAAGTACTCGCCCAGGTCGAAACCACGGGCCAGCACGGCCAGGGTCTCGCCCTTGACCAGGCGTGCACGCAAGCGTGACAGCTGGCCTTCGCGCGCCTGGGGGAAGCGCTCGAACAGCGCTTCGCCGGCGACGAAATTGAGGATCGCATCGCCGAGAAACTCGAGGCGTTCATTGTTGCGCCCGGCAAAGCTGCGGTGCGTCAGGGCCAGCAGCATCAGCTCCTGGTTCTTGAAGGTGTAGCCGAGCTGGCGCTCGAGGCGGCTCAAGGAAACGCTCACAGTGTACCCACGCGCAGTTCGTGGTCGAGGTAAAGGCCTGGCGCCTGGGCGCAAGGCTCGCACTTTTGTTCGTGCAGGGCCGCCATCGGGGCCGCTGCCGTCGGATTCAACGCTTTGTTCAAATCAACATCCTGAAAGACAGTTTGGCTCATGCCCACCGGCGTCGGCGGCCCAGGTGGATCCGCAGATCCCTGAACACAGCCTATGCCAGAAATGCATTCGGCGCTGTCCCAGGACAGCGCCGTTGTGGTGTTACTTGATCAGACCCACCCGCGAGAGGTTCGGGAAGTGGCTGAGTTTGGGCTCTGGCCAGCTCATCCAGACCGCGAAGGCCTTGCCGACGATATTCTGGTCCGGGACCATGCCATGCAGCGCCTTGGGAATATTGGGATCATCCCAGTAACGGCTGTCGTTGGAGTTGTCGCGGTTGTCGCCCATCATGAAGTAGTGACCGGCCGGCACTGTCCATTGCTGGTCAGGCGGCATGCGGTAACGGCTCATTTCCTTGCGAATCAGGTGCTCGGTCTCGCCGAGTTTTTCCTTGTACAGCTCGGCGCTGCCCAGGGTTCCCGGCTCGGTGCCGACCAGTTGCTCGGCAATCGGTTGACCATTGACGAACAGCTTCTTGTCGCTGGTGTAGCGAATCTGGTCGCCCGGCAGGCCAACCACACGCTTGATGTAGTTGACGTTAGGGTCGCTCGGATAGCGGAACACCATCACGTCGCCCCGCTGCGGGTCACCCACTTCGATGACCTTCTTGTCGATCACCGGTAGGCGAATCCCGTAGGAAAACTTGTTCACCAGGATGAAATCGCCCACTTCCAGGGTCGGCTTCATCGATCCCGACGGGATCTGGAAAGGCTCGACCAGGAACGAACGCAGCACCAGGACAATGAACAGCACCGGGAAGAACGACTTGCCGTACTCGACCAGCAACGGTTCCTTGTTCAACTGCTCGACCACTGCCATTTCGGGCTGGCTGACGCTGCCCTGATAGTTGGCAATTGCCGAACGCCGGCGCGGGGCCAGGAACAGCAGATCGACCAGGGCCAACAGACCGCAGACGGCAACGGCGATGACTAGCAACAGCGGGAAATTTAGCGACATAGGACCTAACTATCCAACCTGAGCACGGCGAGGAAGGCTTCTTGTGGAATTTCCACGTTGCCGACCTGTTTCATGCGTTTCTTACCGGCCTTCTGCTTTTCCAAAAGCTTGCGCTTACGGCTCACGTCACCACCGTAGCATTTGGCCAGTACGTTCTTTCTGAGCGCCTTGACAGTGGTTCGCGCCACAATCTGCCCGCCAATGGCGGCCTGGATTGCCACGTCGAACATCTGCCGAGGAATCAGTTCCTTCATTTTCTCGGTCAATGCGCGGCCCTTGTAGTGCGCATTGTCGCGGTGAACGATCAGCGCCAGGGCGTCGACCTTGTCACCGTTGATCAGTACATCGAGCTTGACCAGATTGGCCGACTGGTAGCGGTCGAAATGGTAGTCCAGCGAAGCATAGCCGCGGCTGGTGGACTTCAGGCGATCGAAGAAGTCCAGTACCACCTCGTTCATCGGCAGGTCGTAGCGCACTTGCACCTGCGAGCCGAGGAACTGCATGTCGCGCTGTACGCCGCGCTTCTCGATGCACAGGGTAATGACGTTGCCCAGGTGCTCCTGGGGCACAAGGATGGTGGCAGCGACGATCGGCTCGCGGAAGTCTTCGACCGAGGACACATCCGGCAACTTCGACGGGTTGTCGACGTAGATGGTCTCACCGGTCTTGAGCTTGACCTCGAAGATTACGCTTGGCGCGGTGGTGATCAGGTCCAGGTCGTATTCGCGCTCCAGGCGCTCCTGGATGATCTCCATGTGCAGCATGCCGAGGAAGCCGCAACGGAAGCCGAAACCCAGTGCATCCGAGCTTTCCGGCTGGTACTGCAGCGACGAGTCGTTGAGGGTCAGTTTCTGCAATGCATCACGAAAATCTTCGAAATCATCGGAGCTGACTGGGAACAGACCGGCGTAGACCTGCGGCTGGATACGTTTGAAACCTGGCAGCACCTCGACCTCTGGGGTCGAGTTCAGGGTCAGGGTATCGCCTACTGGCGCCCCATGGATGTCCTTGATGCTGGCGATGATGAAGCCTACTTCACCGGCTTTGAGGTCTGCAGTCTGGGTGTGCTTGGGAGTGAATACCCCGACGCTGTCGACCAGGTGCACCTTGCCGGTGGACTTGACCAGGATCTTGTCGCCCTTCTTCACCCGGCCGTGACGTACGCGTACCAGGGACACGACGCCCAGGTAGTTGTCGAACCAGGAGTCGATGATCAGCGCCTGCAGGGGCGCGTCGATGTCGCCGGTCGGTGCAGGAATGGTGTGCACCAGACGCTCGAGCACCTCGTCCACGCCCATGCCGCTCTTGGCGCTGCAGGCCACGGCGTCGGTGGCGTCGATGCCGATGATCTTCTCGATCTCGTCCTTGACCTTGTCTGGATCTGCCTGGGGCAGGTCCATCTTGTTGAGTACCGGCATGACCTCAAGGCCCTGCTCGATGGCGGTGTAGCAGTTGGCTACCGACTGGGCCTCGACGCCCTGGCCGGCATCGACCACCAGCAGTGCACCTTCACAGGCCGCCAGCGAGCGACTGACTTCGTAGGTGAAGTCAACGTGGCCGGGGGTATCAATGAAGTTCAGCTGGTAGGTTTTGCCGTCCTGCGCCTTGTAGTGCAGGGTGACACTGTGGGCCTTGATGGTGATACCGCGCTCACGCTCCAGGTCCATGGAATCGAGTACCTGGGCTTCCATCTCACGCGCGGTCAAGCCGCCGCACATCTGGATGAAACGGTCCGCCAGGGTCGACTTGCCATGGTCAATGTGGGCGATGATGGAGAAATTGCGGATATGACTCAAATCACTCACGGGTCAACACTCAAAAAGGCTGCGGGACGAACGCCCACCGAAAAATAGCCGGGAATTGTACCTGAAGCTGAAGGGATATGGGAGATTCCGTGTTACCACTCGCGACTGCCTCGCGACAGTATTGATACTCCCATCGAGTAGGAGGCGGATTCACACCCGCCGTCCTCTCACACCACCGTGCGTACGGTTCCGTACACGGCGGTTCAGGTTACGCGGCTAAGCCGGTTAATCGTATCCAGTATCGAGACCAGCCCGAGCCGGTCCCACAGTTTCTTTGGCAGCGCGTAGTTCATATGTTGCGCTCCCGAATTCCACCATGGACCTCGGCCATTGAAGGCTGACTTGTTGGCACGCTCCTCGCTCAACCCCAGGCGCATCAAGTTTCTCAGCCTCGTGGGAGGCTGCTTCCATTGACGCCAGATGACGCAGCGGAGTTTGTGCCTGACCCAACCATCCAGTTCCTCAAGCGGCCGCTTGCTCTGGCTGAGCTTGAAGTAGCTAGCCCAGCCTCTCAGGACGGGGTTGATCCGCTCGATGACAGTCGCCATTTTGCGAGCCCGTACGCTGCGCAGCAGCATTCTGAGCCGGTCGCGTAAGCGGTCTAGGCTCATCCTTGCCACGCGCAGCCTTGGCTGCTGGTGCCAGCTTATCCCATAGCCTAGGTAGTCGCACTTCCACGCCCTTGCCACTTGGCTTTTCTTCCTGTTCACCGTCAGCTTCAGACGTTCTCTCAGGAAGCGCTCGACGCTGACCAACACCCGTTCGCCGGCCCGGGGACTGCGTACATAGATGTTCGCATCATCGGCATAACGTACGAAGCGATGGCCCCGTCGCTCCAGCTCGCGGTCGAGTTCGTCGAGCAGGATGTTCGACAGCAACGGCGAAAGCGGGCCGCCTTGCGGCGTCCCCTCCTGCCGTGGGCTGACGACACCGCCCGACATGATCCCGGCTTCAAGGTAGCGGCGGATAAGCCTGAGTACGCACTTGTCTTTGATCCGACGTTCGATGCAGGCCATGAGGATGTCGTGATTGACCCGATCGAAAAACTTCTCCAGATCGAGTTCCACGCACCAGCGGTGTCCCGCTGTCACATGAGCACGAGCCATCTCGATGGCTTGATGCGTACTTCTGCCCGGACGAAAACCATAGCTGTAGTCCGAGAACAGTGGGTCGAAGATAGGTGTGAGCTGCTGCTGCAGTGCTTGCTGGATCAGGCGATCCACGACGCTGGGGATTCCCAGTTGCCGTGTGCCGCCCTGCGGCTTGGGAATTTCAACCGCTCGCACTGCTTGGGGCTGGTATTCACCGGCCAGTAACCTGGCCTTGAGGGTTGGCCAATACTGTCTCACGTAGCCCGCCAAGTCAGCAACCGTCATGCCATCGGCACCCGGTGCTCCCTTGTTGCTGACCACGCGTTGATACGCACGTCTGAGGTTGGCCGGTGCAAGCACCCGCTCCATCAGCGTGTCCGGCTCCGCGTTCGTCCACGTCACGGACGCCGTCGATACCTTTGCACTGTCAGGCGTCACCCTCGGCTTCTGGCCGGAGCTCGGGATGACAGTTTCCGCTGTGGGAAATTTCTGCATTACGGTTACCAACGAGACGGCGACGCCTACTGGCGGCATAACCTGTTCGGCCCTTGGTGGCGCGGTTAACCGCCACTTACTACGGCTTCGGCTGACTTCTGCACGCTCATCCCGTCGCCTTTCGACGCGCGGTAGCACAATGGCAAACGTACAGATCTCCCAGGGTAATTCGCGCGACCTTCCTGCTTATGCCTGTCGGATCTACGTCACAGCGTTCCGTGCAAGTATTGGGCTTTGGCGATTTGTGCCACCTCACCCCGCTGTGCCGCCTCTATCCGCTTCCTGTTCGTCAGGCCAGCATTTTGCCTCGGGCTTCCTTCAGATTCGCGGTCACCCGCGACACCCTTGCCTCCGGCTAACACTTCCCCTTGCCGGGTGTGTAGAGGACTTTCACCTCCAAGTCACCCGCTTGGCCACCACAGCCAAGCGGGTTGCGCTTACGCGCAACGCGCCATGCCTGGCGCACACAAAAAAGGGCGGCTTACGCCGCCCTTCTCCGTCAATCCAGCTTATTCAGCCAGTTTGAAGGTAATGAAGCTGGCACGCCCCTGACGCAGCACGCGCATCGACACCGAACGGTTTTTCGGCAGCTCCTTGGCGATTTCGGTGAACTGCTTGGCTGTCAGGATCGCCTGGTTGTTCAGGTGACTGATGACATCACCCGGACGCAGGCCAATCATGGCCGCAGGACCGTCCTGGACTTCCTTGATCACCACACCGCCCTTGAGCTCGAGAGTCTTTTTCTGCTCGGCGGTCAGGTCGGAAACCGACACTCCGAGGCGGTTGCTGCTGCGCTCTACACCGCCGGTGGCGCTGGTGGTGATCTCGGCGTCGTCGTCAGGCAGCGCGCCGATGGTGACATCCAGATTCTGGCGCTTGCCGTTGCGGATGATCTCCAGCTTGGCCTTGGCGCCATCCTTCAGGCCACCGACCAGGTGCGGCAGGTCGGCCGACATGACGATCGGCTGACCGTTCATGCTCAGGATCACGTCACCCACTTGCAGGCCGCCCTTGGCTGCCGGGCCATCTTCCAGCACCTGGGCTACCAGGGCACCGGAAGGCTTGTCCAGGCCAAAGGATTCAGCGAGGTCCTTGTTGACCTCCTGGATCACCACGCCCAGCCAGCCGCGGCTGACCTTGCCGTCTTTCTTCAGCTGGTTGGAGACATCCAGCGCCACATCGATCGGGATCGCGAACGACAGGCCCATGAAGCCACCGGAACGGGTGAAGATCTGCGAGTTGATACCCACCACCTCACCGTTCATGTTGAACAGCGGGCCGCCGGAGTTACCGGGGTTGATCGCAACGTCGGTCTGGATGAACGGCACATAGGTGTCGTTGGGCAGGGTACGACCCTTGGCACTGACGATACCTTTGGTCACCGAATGGTCGAAACCGAACGGCGAGCCGATGGCCAGCACCCACTCACCTACTTTGAGCTTGCTCGAGTCGCCCAACTTGACGGTCGGCAGGTTCTTGCCTTCGACCTTGAGCAAGGCCACGTCGGTGCGTGGGTCGGTACCGACCAGCTTGGCCTGCAACTCGCTGCGGTCCGACAGACGGACAATGATTTCATCGGCGTCGGCAACCACGTGGTTGTTGGTCAGAACATAGCCATCGTCGGAGATGATGAAGCCCGACCCCAGGGATTGCGCTTCACGCTGGCGGTCACCGCGCGGCGAGCGCGGGTTCTGGGGAGGCATGTTGCGTTCGAAGAACTCGCGGAACATCGGCGGCAGGCCTTCGAGGTCTGGCATCTGGCCTGCTGCGTACTTGCGGTCCGGCAGTTTCTGCTTGGTCGAGATGTTCACTACTGCAGGCGAAGCCTGCTCGACCAGGGTGGTGAAGTCCGGAAGGGCTTCGGCCTGGGCGGTGACCACCTGGCCGAGCATGAACACGGCGGCGAACAACGATAGGTAGGTTTTCAAGCGTGGTATTGACATACGGCTCCCGTCACTTCGAGCGTGGTTAGCAGTAGGGCCCTGCAGAAGCAGGAAAGGCCAGACCCCGAAAGGACTGACCTATAGAAAAAATCTGGATTATTTGCAAACTGCAAAGCTTGCCAATCATGTCAGCCAAGCAATCCTCGACCGGCCAGCGTAGCTGCTGTTCATTTCTGTGCCTGGGTATCCTGAGACCGCATCGACAAGGCGATCCGCTCGGCCGTACCGATCGGAATTTCGCCCACCACCGTGACCATCACTTCGCCCTTGGGCGTGGTCAGGCGCCGCGAGACCGCAACGGTAGGCCCCAACTGGGTGCGGATGTCGGCAGCCGTCCCGGTGCCCAGCGCTTCGACGAAGACCGAAAACCGCGCCAGGCCATCATCGTACATCAGGTTGCTGACCGTGCCCTTGCCTTGTGGATCCTTGCGCACCGAGCTGTCGATCAGTTCGAAGCCTGGCGGCAGCCAGTCGGAGCGCCAGCCCGTGGCCGGCTGCGCCGCAGCATCGGCTACCTGGGCAACCGGCTTGCACTGATCGCTGGCCTTGAGTTCGTCGTCGGTCGGCGCCTGTGCGGTATCCAGTCGGGTGAACTGGAAGCGCTCCAGCAAGCGCCCCTTGTCGTCGAGCATCAGCGACTTCAAGGGCAAGCCAGTCTGCCGATCAAGGTGAAGCTCGAAGGCATAGCGATGTTGATCGCGAGGCGTCAGGGTGACAATTACCGCTTCGCGGTTGGCCACCCGGGACTTGCCGGCGACCCCCAGGTCGTACCAGCTCATCAGCTTGAGAGGATCGAGGACTCGCGCCGTGGATTCTGGCGAGTTGGCCACGCCAGGCACCAAGGTGCCGCTCACGCACTGGGTATGCCCATCGACACGCACGACTTCCTGGGCCGAGCCATCGAGCTGAAGCAACCGCTCGTTGACCTTGCCGTCCTGGACACGATGCCAGATATCGTGAGTGGAGAAGCTGCCGTTACGCTCGTAAACGAAAGTACCCTGGTAACTCTGCTGTTGCTCGGCCTGCGCCAGCTTTTTGAGCCAGTCGCCGGCCTGCGGGGAGGAGTTGGCAGCATGGGCCGGCAGTATCAGCCAGCCACCCAGCAACAGCGGTATGAGAGGTAGCGCGCGCATGATCCTCCTTACTCAGCGATTGTCCAGGCTTGCCGCACGGGCATATGGCAGGGCGCTCTCGGTACCTTTGAGGGCTGCTTCCTGGGCATGCTGGCGCAGATAGCCGGGCAGACGCTGGTCGTGCCAGCCAGATTGCCCTTGCAGGACGCCATTGGCCATCGGGCCAGGCTGTTCTGCATTTTCACTATAGCCTGCCAGCACGGCGGGGCCTTGAACTTGTGGCACGCTCAGCCCCTGCTGGGCAGGTTGCTGGGCAGCCAGCTGGGCACCGCTGATTTCGTCCTGGTTGTACAGGCGTACACCGGCGAGCACGGCAACAGTGACCGAAGCAGCCACGGCCAGGCGACCCAGGCTGCGCCATGGACCACGGCTGACCTTGACCGGCGTGGCTTCGTCAGCCAGCGCTGCAGACACGGCAGCGGCGATATCCAGTTGTGGCAGCACCAGTTCCTTGTGCATCGCCGCACGGGCTACCTGGTAACGCGACCAGGTGGCACGGGTTTCGGCGTCGTCGACGGCGTTCAACACCCGACGTAATTCCAGTTCGTCCGCTTCGTTATCCATCACCGCGGACAGCGATTCCTGCAAAGCTTCACGACTCATGGCGGTTCCTCTCTTGGCTGTCGCCGCTGTCTCAGGTTTCCTGCAACAACGGCTGCAGGGCTTTGTCTATGGCCTCCCGAGCGCGGAAGATTCGAGAGCGCACGGTACCCACCGGACACTGCATGACGCTCGCAATGTCCTCGTAACTCAGACCATCGAATTCACGTAAAGTTAACGCCGTACGCAAATCTTCTGGCAGTTGCTGAATGGTCCGATGGACGGTGCCTTCGATCTCATCCCGCAACAACGCGCGCTCTGGAGACTCAAGATCCTTGAGGCCGTGGTCGCCGTCGTAGAACTCCGCATCCTCGGAGCTCACATCGCTGTCCGGTGGCCGCCGACCGCGGGACACCAGATAGTTCTTTGCCGTGTTGATGGCAATGCGGTACAGCCAGGTGTAGAAGGCACTGTCTCCGCGAAAATTACCAAGCGCCCGGTAAGCCTTGATGAAAGCTTCCTGCGCCACGTCCTGCGCTTCATGGGTGTCGTGTACAAAACGCACGATCAACCCGAGAATCTTGTGCTGATACTTCAGCACCAACAGATCGAACGCTCGCCTGTCGCCACGCTGCACGCGCTCGACAAGCTGCTGATCCTCTTCCTGGGTTAGCATGAACACTCCTCGGTGATCTCGAAGGAGCGTTGCGTCAACCATCGTTCAGGCTTGCAACCATAGACTCGGGCTTTGCGCAAAAGTTCTCCCCTCCAAGCAAGTTTCCTGCGGCCCTTGGTCGGCTCGCACGAAAAACGCAGCGCGGTCACGGCCGGCTGCGTCGATAATCGGGTCTCGAATACGCCGACAGCGCCGAGTGACCAGCTACTGCCATGCGTCGCCGCGGCATTGTGGCGTGCGGACAACCTTCTATGGATATCCACACAGCGTGGAAAGTTCCAAAAAAGGCAATGGAGCCACGCAAGCGCCATTGGAAATCAGGGCCTTGGGGCTGCTATAAAGGCAACCGGTCCAGATTCACGATAGTTTCACAATGCCATACGCGCCTGACTATTGTGCCGATCCCCCCCTTCAGATACTAGTGTCCTGACATGAGCCAACAATTCCAACATGATGTCCTCGTGATCGGCAGCGGCGCTGCGGGTCTGAGCCTGGCGCTGACCCTCCCCGACCACCTGCGCATTGCCGTACTCAGCAAGGGCGACCTGTCCAACGGTTCGACCTTCTGGGCCCAGGGCGGGGTCGCGGCAGTGCTGGACGACACCGACACGGTGCAATCCCACGTCGAGGACACGCTCAATGCGGGCGGTGGCCTGTGCCATGAAGATGCAGTGCGCTTCACCGTTGAGCATAGCCGCGAGTCGATCCAATGGTTGATCGACCAGGGCGTGCCTTTTACCCGTGATGAACATGCCAGTGTCGACGATGGCGGATTCGAGTTTCACCTGACCCGCGAAGGTGGCCACAGCCATCGACGCATCATTCACGCTGCCGACGCCACCGGCGCTGCAATCTTCACCACCCTGCTCAGCCAGGCACGCCAGCGCCCGAACATCGAGTTGCTGGAGCAACGCGTCGCCGTCGACCTGATCACCGAGCGGCGCCTGGGCCAGGAAGGCGATCGCTGCCTGGGTGCTTATGTGCTCAACCGCAATACCGGCGAGGTCGACACCTACGGCGCGCGTTTCACCGTGCTGGCCACGGGCGGGGCCGCCAAGGTCTACCTGTACACCAGCAATCCCGACGGGGCCTGCGGCGATGGCATCGCCATGGCCTGGCGTGCCGGGTGTCGGGTGGCCAACCTCGAGTTCAACCAGTTCCACCCCACCTGCCTGTATCACCCCCAGGCCAAGAGCTTCCTGATCACCGAGGCCCTGCGCGGCGAAGGCGCCTTGCTCCGGCTGCCCAATGGCGAGCGTTTCATGCCGCGCTTCGACCCGCGTGAAGAACTCGCACCGCGCGATGTCGTCGCCCGCGCCATCGACCATGAGATGAAACGCCTGGGTGTGGACTGCGTGTACCTGGATATCAGCCACAAGCCGGCCGATTTCATCAAGAGCCACTTCCCCACCATGTATGAACGATGCCTGGCCTTCGGCATCGACATCACTCGCCAGCCGATCCCGGTAGTACCCGCGGCCCACTACACCTGCGGCGGGGTGATGGTGGACGATCACGGCCATACCGACGTGCCCGGCCTCTACGCCATCGGTGAAACCAGCTTCACCGGCTTGCACGGCGCCAACCGCATGGCCAGCAATTCGCTGCTCGAGTGCTTCGTCTACGGCCGTGCCGCGGCCACCGACATCGAGGCGCACCTGGAGCAGATTGCCATGCCAAAGGCGCTGCCATGCTGGGATGCAAGCCAGGTCACCGATTCGGATGAAGACGTGATCATTGCGCACAACTGGGATGAGCTGCGCCGGTTCATGTGGGACTACGTGGGCATCGTACGCACCAGCAAGCGCCTGCAACGCGCCGAGCACCGGGTACGCCTGCTGCTGGACGAGATCGACGAGTTCTACAGCAACTACAAGGTCAGCCGCGACCTGATCGAGTTGCGCAACCTGGCCCAGGTGGCCGAGCTGATGATCCGCAGCGCCATGCAACGCAAGGAAAGCCGCGGCCTGCACTACACCCTGGATTACCCGGGAATGCTCGCCGAGGCGCGCGATACTATTCTGCAGCCACCCACCTACGCCGACTGAACTTCAGCCTCACGCGCAGGCGCCGGTGTTGCTCCGGCTCCAGCGCGTCGTAGGCGATGCACAGGCCCTCGCTCCAGTACCGTCCCTTGCGGCGGTAGCGCAGTACGATCAGCCCCGGCAAGGCCAGGCTGTCGCGGCGCAGTTGAACCGGCTGCCACCCCTCTGCCCGGCTGTAGAGCTGCCACCCGGCAGGGTTTCGACGCAAGCCGCTGATGGCGCTGGCGTGGCCCAGCAGGATACGCCGGGGAATCATCCAGCCCGCATGCAGCAGGCAGCACACACTCCCCAGCAGCTTCGCCCATCCAGGGACCTGCAGGAGGCTCAGCGCCAGCAAGGCCAGCAGCAGGCTGGCCAGATAGGCCGCCAACAATGCCCTGGAGCCTTGCCAGCGACACTCGAACCGCTCACTTGGGCTGGACACGGTCCAGAATGATGCGAACCATGCGCTGCAGCTCCGGATCTTCCGACTCGCTGCGTTCCATGAACCAGCCAAACATGTCCTGGTCTTCGCAGCTCAGCAAGCGCTTGTACAGGTCACGATCTTCCTGGCTCAGGGTCGGGTAGACGTCCTGGCTGAAAGGCACCAGCAGTACGTCGAGCTCGAGCATGCCACGGCGGCTGTGCCAAAAGAGCCGGTTGAGTTCAGTTTGTTCGACCATGAAGCCCTCCTAAAATAGGCCGCCAGTATACAGACGCCACGCCCGAGGGACACGCGACGTTGGTCCGCAGCTGTGAGCAAATAATGACAGAGGGCAGTACTCAACTACCTATTTTGCCGACAGCGCTCTATCATGGGACCCAGTCTTACTATCCTGCGATGACCCATGGCCGATTCTGCTTTTTTCTGCACCCTTTCCCACGAAGGCGTCCTCGCCGTCCGCGGCTCGGACGCCGGCAAGTTTCTGCAAGGCCAACTGACCTGCAACCTCAATTACCTCAACGACAGCACCAGTAGCCTGGGCGCACGTTGCATGGTCAAGGGTCGCATGCAGTCGAGCTTCCGCATCCTCCCCGAGGCCGATGGCTTTCTGCTGGCCATGACCCGCGAGCTGCTCGAGCCGCAATTGGCCGACCTGAAAAAGTACGCGGTGTTCTCCAAGGCCAAACTGACCGACGACAGCGACGCCTGGGTTCGCTTTGGCCTGAGCAACGGTGAAGCTGCCCTGCAGGCGCTGGGGCTGGAAGTGTCCGCGCAGGTCGATGGGGTAACGCGCCACGACGGCCTGGTTGCCGTTCTCGTGTCCACCGGGCGTGTCGAGTTGTGGGTCCCGGCCCAACAGGCAGCAGCCGTGCAGGCCCAACTGGCCGCACACCTGCCGGAGGGCTCGCTCAACGATTGGCTGCTGGGGCAGATTCGCGCCGGTATCGGCCAGGTCATGGCCCAGACCCGCGAGCTATTCATCCCGCAGATGATCAACCTGCAGGCCGTCGGCGGCGTCAGCTTCAAGAAAGGCTGCTACACCGGCCAGGAAATCGTCGCGCGCATGCAGTACCTGGGCAAGCTCAAGCGTCGTCAATACCGGGTAGCCCTGGCGGACGAGCAAGTGCCCGAGCCTGGCACCGAGATCTTCTCGCCTACCCACAACTCCTCGGTGGGTGAAGTGGTCCTGGCCGCCCGTGCCGCCGAAGGCTGCGAGCTGCTGGCGGTATTGACTGCCGATGCGGTCGAAGACAACAACCTGCACCTGGGCAGCCCCGACGGCCCGGCCCTTGCGCTGCTGTCGCTCCCCTACGAGCTGGACCGCGACCGCGAGATCCAGCGCTGAGTCACCCTGCCCCGGCACTTGCCCACCGGGGCATTTCTTGAATTGCGTTAGAGAATCACCATGAACAAGCTGGCCGAGATGGTCCAGGCCCAGTTGCTGGCCGCCATCGACAACGATGACCTGGTGCTGCCGACCTTGCCAGAGGTAGCCTTGAGCATCCGCGAGGCCGCAGAAGACACCGAGATCAGCGTCAGCACCCTGAGCAAGGTCATCGGCCGCGATGCCGCCTTGTCGGCGCGCTTGATCAAAGTGGTGAACAGCCCGCTGCTGCGCGCCACCGTCGAAGTGACCGACCTGCAGACCGCCATCACCCGCCTGGGCATCAACTACAGCTGCAACCTGGCCATCGGCCTGGTCATCGAGCAGATCTTCCATGCCCGCTCCGAAGTGGTGGAGCGAAAAATGCGCGAAGTCTGGGCAACCAGCCTCGAGGTGGCGGGCATCAGCTACGAACTCTGTTCACGCCATACCCAGCTCAAGCCGGACCAGGGCGCCCTGGCCGGCCTGGTTCACCAGATCGGCGTATTGCCGATCCTGATCTACGCCGAAGAGCACAACGAGCTGTTGTCCGACCCCGTGTGCCTGAATTATGTGATCGACCAGATCCATCCGGCCCTCGGCGACAAGATCCTCGGCACCTGGGAGTTCCCCGAGCAACTGGTCAGGCTGCCCGGCCGGGTCCAGGACCTGGATCGCTGCAGCGACCGGGTCGACTACGTGGATATCGTCCAGATCGCCCGCGCCCTGAGCCAGGGCACCAGCAAGACCCGCCCGTTGGCGGCCTTGCCAGCCTACCGGCACCTGGGCCTGCCCACCGGCACTGAACTGGTCGCCAGCGATCTGCTCAATGCGCGCAGCATGTTCCGTTAGTCGACCGTAAAACTGACCCGCACCTTCAGGCCGCCCCGCTCGCCGTCATGCAGGCTGATCTGCGCAAGGTGGGCGCGGCATATCTCGCCGACGATGGCCAGGCCCAGGCCTGTGCCCTGGGCACTACGCCGATAGAAGCGTTCGAACACCCGCTCACGTTCGCTTTCGGGGATACCCGGGCCGTCGTCCTCGACTTCGAGAATGCCCGGCGCGCGCACCCGCAAGATCACATTGCCGTCCTTGGGCGTGTGCGCCAGGGCGTTGTCCACCAGGTTGCTGAGCAGTTCGTTGAGCAAGGTCGGCTCGCCGCGCACATGGACGGAGGACTCGGCCTCGAGCGCCAATGCCACGCCCCGGGCATGGGCCAGGGGCGCCATGGCCATGCCCAACTCGCGGGCCAGCTGGCTCAGGTCAAGCTCCTGCGCACCGCCCTCGGCAATGGCCCGCGCGCCATTCTCCACCCGCGCAAGCGACAGCAGCTGGTTGGCCAGGTGGGTCAGGCGATCGGTGCCCTGGGCGGCAGACTCCAGGGTGTCGCGCCACACCTGCGGCTCGCTGGAGCGCAGCCCCAGTTCGACACGTGCCTTGAGCGCCGCCAGCGGGGTGCGCAGTTCGTGGGCGGCCTCAGCGATGAACTGCGCCTGGCGCTCGAACTGTCCGCGCAGGCGTTCGGTGAAATGGTTCAAGGCCCGCACCAGCGGACTCAACTCGCGCTGCACCTCGACCACCGGCAACGCCCGCAGATCATCGGGCTGCCGCTCTTCCACGGCGCGGCGCAAGCGCTCGAGCGGACGCAGCGCGGCGCTGACCGCGAACCAAACCATCATCAACGCACCCAACGCCAACATGCCCAGGCGCAACAGGGTGTCGGCCATCAGTCCGCGCGCCATGCGTACCCGCGCCTCTTCAGTCTCGGCCACACGAATCTCGGCCATGCCGTTCATATTCGGTTCGCTGACCGGCTTGAGCAGGCTCACCACGCGTACATCCTGGCCCAGGTAACGGGCGTCATAGAAGCGCGCCAGGGCCGGGTAGTCGTCGGTGCGTGGCGTGCCCGGTGGTGGTGGCGGCAGATTTTCGTAGCCCGAGATCAGGCGCTGGTGGATATCGTTGACCTGGTAGTAGATACGCCCGGCACTGTCGTAGGCGAAGGTGTCCAGGGCCACATAGGGCACATCGGCGCTTAGCGTGCCGTCACGCTGGGACAGGCCGGCCGCGATGGTGCGGGCCGAGGCCAGCAAGGTGCGGTCGTAGGCAGTGTCGGCAGCTTCCCGGCCGTTCCAGTAGGCACTCAGGCCGCTGGCGAGCATCAGCACCACCAGCAGGATCGCAAGATTCCAGACCAGCCGCCCGCGCAGGCTGCCGCTATCAAGCATCGCGGTGCTCGAGCAGGTAACCGAGCCCCCTGAAGGTGACGATGGCCACGGCACTGCCATCGAGCTTCTTGCGCAGCCGATGGACGTAGATCTCGATGGCATCGGCGCTGGCCTCTTCATCCAGGCCGAAGACCTGGGCCGCCAGTTGCTCTTTGCTCATCACCCGTCCCGGGCGGGCGATCATGGCTTCGAGCACGGCCTGCTCGCGAGAAGTCAGGGTCAGCAGCTCATCGTCCAGGGTGAAGCGCCGGGTATCCAGGTCGTACACCAGCGGGCCGCAGCGTTGCTGGCGCTCACCGCCGAGCACGCTGCGGCGCAGCAAGGCCTTGACCCGTGCCTCGAGTTCGGTCAACTCGAAGGGCTTGGCCAGGTAGTCGTCGGCACCCAGGTTCAGGCCGTGGACCCGGTCCTTGACGTCGCTGCGCGCGGTCAGCATCAGTACGGGCAGAGTCTTGCCGCGGGCGCGCAAACGTGCCAGCACCTCGAAGCCGTCCATGCGCGGCAGCCCCACATCGAGCACCGCCACCGCGTACTCCTCGCTGGCCAGGGCCAGGTCGGCGGCCACGCCATCGTGCAGCACATCAACGGTCAAGCCGGTGCTCTTGAGGGCCTGGGCCACGCTTTCTGCCAGTTGCAGATGGTCTTCGACGAGCAGCACACGCATCGATTTCTCCCCGGTTGCGTCACGGTCAATGGCGCGGAGTGTACAGCCGACAGCCCGCCTGTGAAGCCTTCGCAACGATGAAAAGCTGCTGAAAGGTTAGCGAAAGGTTCAGCCCCTAGCATCCTCTCACGGCTCACTCTGCTTGCCGTACAACCGAGCCTTCAGGCTCGAACTAATAAGAACAATAACGGAGTTACTCGACCATGCTGTCCATGCAGCCACAGGCGTATCCGCCTATCCGTCGCTTGCCTTCCCGCCAGACCGCAGTTGCCAGCGCCCTCGCCCTTGCCGGTGTCGCGCCGCTCAGCCAGGCCGCCTTCTTCGAAGACAGCAAGGCTACCTTCGAAACCCGCAACATGTACTTCAACCGCGACTTCCGCGACGGCACCAGCGCCCAGCAGTCCAAGCGTGACGAGTGGGCCCAGGGTTTCATGCTCAATTTCCAGTCAGGCTACACCGACGGCACCGTGGGCTTTGGCCTCGACGCCCTGGGGATGCTCGGTATCAAGCTCGACTCCAGCCCCGACCGTACCGGCAGCGGCCTGCTCCCGACCCACGATGACGGGCGTGCGGCCGACGAGTATTCCAAGCTCGGCCTGACCGGCAAGGTGAAGATCTCGGAAACCGAACTGAAAATCGGCACCCTGATGCCCGAGCTGCCAACCCTGCAGCCCAACGACGGCCGCATCCTGCCGCAGACCTTCGAAGGCGGGCTGCTGACCTCCGGCGAAATCAAGAACCTGACCTTTACCGGCGGGCGCCTGGAAAAGGCCAAGGACCGCGACAGCACCGACAACCAGGACATCGCCCTGAACAACAAGAACGGGCGCTTCCTGGGCACCGTTGCCGGCAACCATTTCGACATGGCGGGGCTGGACTACGCCTTCACCGACAAGATCACCGGCAGCTACCACTGGGCCCAGCTCGACGATGTCTACCGCCAGCACTTCGTCGGCCTGATCGCCAGCCAGCCCTGGGGGCCCGGCACCTTCGGCGCAGACGTGCGCATGGCCTTGAGCGATGACCAGGGCCAGGCCCGTGGTGGCAACATCGACAACACCGCGCTCAACGGCATGCTCAGCTACAGCATCATCGGCCACAAATTCAGCGCCGGTTACCAGCACCTCTCCGGCGACACGGCCTTCCCGTACGTCGATGGCGCCGACCCGTACCTGGTCAACTTCGTTCAGATCAACGACTTCGCAGGCGCCGACGAACGATCCTGGCAAGCCCGCTACGACTATGACTTCGCCAAACTGGGCATTCCCGGCCTGACCTTCATGACCCGCTACATCAACGGCGATAATGTCAGCCTGGCCGATGGCGGTGAGGGCAAAGAGTGGGAACGCAACACCGAGTTCAAGTATGTGGTGCAAAGTGGCGCCCTGAAAAACGTCGCCGTGCGCCTGCGCAACGCCACCTTCCGGTCCAACTTCGCCCGCGATGCCGACGAAGTTCGACTGCTGGTGAGTTACAGCCTTGCGCTGTGGTAGTCCCCGATAACAACAATGCCAACGGAGATAGACGATGACCTTTTCACTGCGCCGTATTGCCCTTGCCACAGCCTGCCTGATGCTTGCCGGCCAAGCCCTGGCGGCCGAACCCAAACGCCCTGAATGCATCGCCCCCGCCTCCCCCGGCGGCGGCTTCGACCTGACCTGCAAACTGGTGCAGAGCGCCCTGGTCAACGAGAAGATCCTCAGCAAGCCCATGCGCGTGACCTACATGCCTGGCGGCGTCGGCGCGGTGGCCTACAACGCCGTGGTCGCCCAGCGCCCTGCCGATGGCGGCACCCTGGTGGCCTGGTCGAGCGGTTCGCTGCTGAACCTGGCCCAGGGCAAATTCGGTCGCTTCGACGAAAACGCCGTGCGCTGGCTGGCCGCCGTTGGCACCAGCTACGGCGCCATCGCGGTGAAAAGCGACTCGCCGTACAAAACCCTCGATGACCTGGTCGCAGCGTTGAAAAAAGACCCGAGCAAAGTGGTGATCGGCTCTGGCGGTACTGTCGGCAGCCAGGACTGGATGCAGACCGCATTGATCGCCAAGGCTGCCGGCATCAACCCGCGTGACCTGCGCTATGTAGCGCTCGAAGGGGGCGGAGAAATCGCCACGGCGTTGCTCGGCGGGCACATCCAGGTGGGCAGTACCGACATCTCCGACTCCATGCCCCACATCCAGAGCGGTGACATGCGCCTGCTCGCGGTGTTCACCGAAAACCGCCTCGACGAGCCGGAAATGAAAGACATCCCGACCGCCAAGGAGCAAGGCTACGACATCGTCTGGCCAGTGGTGCGCGGTTTCTACCTGGGGCCGAAGGTCACCGATGAAGAGTACGACTGGTGGAAAGCCTCGTTCGACAAGCTGCTGGCGTCCGAAGACTTCGCCAAGTTGCGCGACCAGCGCGAACTGTTCCCCTTCGCGATGACCGGCGCCGAGCTGGACACCTACGTGAAGAAGCAGGTGGCCGACTATAAGGCCCTGGCCAAGGAATTCGGGCTGATTCAGTAAGTTCTAGAACCTTTCCGACAGCATTGCGGGGTGAGCGCGCTCCTACCGCAGGAGCGGGCTCGCCCCGTGAAAGAGGATTCTCCCGATGATCCTGCAACGCGTCTTCGCTTTGACGCTGCTGGCCGCCTGTGCGGCGCTGGCAGTCATGGCCTGGCCCTATCAGGCCGCCTTTTCCTACGAACCCGTCGGCCCCCGTGCCTTCCCATTGTTGATGCTCGGCCTGATGGGCGCCGGCCTGCTCTACCTGGCCATCCGCCCGACCGCCATCGTGCGCAAGGACGACGAGCCGGAGCTCGACCGCGACACTCTGCGCAAGGTCGGCCTGTGTGTGCTCCTGCTGCTGGTCTTCGCCTCCACGTTCGAATCGCTCGGCTTCATTGTCAGCAGCATCCTGATCGGTGTGCCGATGGCGCGCCTGTACGGCGGCCGCTGGCTACCGAGCGTGATGATCATCAGCCTGATGAGCATCGGCCTGTACTGGCTGTTCGACCGTGTAATGGAAGTCCCGCTGCCCCTCGGCCTGCTCACCGTACTGGAGAACTGACATGGATACGCTTGGTTATCTCGGCCAGGGCTTCGGCGTCGCGCTGAGCCCCTACAACCTGGTCACCGCCCTGTGCGGCACGCTGATCGGCACCGTGGTCGGCTTGCTGCCGGGGCTGGGCCCGATCAACGGCGTCGCCCTGCTGATCCCGATCGCCTTTGCCCTGGGCCTGCCACCGGAATCGGCATTGATCCTGCTGGCGGCGGTGTACCTGGGATGCGAGTACGGAGGCCGGATCAGCTCGATCCTGCTCAACATCCCCGGTGAAGCGTCCACGGTAATGACCACCCTGGATGGCTACCCCATGGCCCGCAAGGGCCTGGCCGGTGTCGCCCTGTCGCTGTCGGCCTGGAGCTCGTTCATCGGTGCGCTCATCGCTACCTGCGGCATGGTGCTGTTTGCCCCGCTGCTGGCCAAATGGGCCATCGCCTTCGGGCCTGCGGAATACTTCGTGCTGATGGTCTTTGCGATTGTCTGCCTGGGTGGCATGGCCGGTGACAAGCCGCTCAAGACCTTCATCGCCGCGTTGATCGGCCTGTTCCTGTCGGGCGTCGGTATCGATGCCAACAGCGGCGTGTACCGTTTCACCGGTGACAGCGTTCACCTGGCCGATGGCATTCAGTTCGTGGTGCTGGTACTGGGCCTGTTCTCCATCAGCGAAATCCTGCTGTTGCTGGAAAAGACCCACCACGGCCACCAGGCGGTGAAAGCCACCGGGCGGATGATGTTCAACCTGAAGGAAGCGGCTTCTGTGTTCGTGGTGAACATCCGCTGCGGCGTGCTGGGTTTCATCATGGGTGTGTTGCCGGGCGCCGGTGCGACCCTGGCCAGTGCCGTGGCCTACATGACCGAAAAACGCATGGCAGGCGCCAGCGGCACGTTCGGCCAGGGCGACAAGCGCGGTCTGGCCGCTCCGGAAACCGCCATTGGCGCTTCCTGCTGCGGCGCCCTGGTGCCGATGCTGACCCTCGGCGTTCCAGGCTCGGGCACCACGGCGGTGATGATCGGCGCCCTGACCCTGTACAACATCACCCCCGGCCCATTGTTGTTCCAGCAACAGCCCGACATTGTCTGGGGCCTGATCGCCTCGCTGTTCATCGCCAACGTCATGCTGCTGATCCTGAACATTCCGATGGTGCGCATCTTCACCCGGATCCTGTCCATTCCGAACTGGACCCTGGTGCCGGTGATCGCAATCATCACCGCAATCGGTGTGTACGCGGTGCATGCCACCACCTTCGACCTGTTCCTGATGATCGCCATCGGCATCTTCGGCTACATCCTGCGCAAGCTGGACTTCCCGCTATCGCCGCTGCTGCTCGGCTTCATCCTGGGCGGGCTGATGGAACAGAACCTGCGCCGGGCGCTGTCGATCTCCAACGGTGGCCTGGAAATTCTCTGGTCCAGCCCGATCAGCCTGACCGTCTGGGCGCTGACTATTGTCATGCTGACCCTGCCGGTCGTGCGCATCTGGCGCAAGCGCAGCCTCCAGCGTCGTGCCCTGGCCGATGTCTGATGGCCCGGTGAAGCTGTACTGGGCCACCGGCCTGGTCGGCCTGGCAGGCGGCTATGTCGCCAGCCTGGTCGGCTGGCCGCTGCCGTGGATGGTCGGCTCGTTGCTGGCGATCATCCTGGTGCGCTGCCTGACGCCCTGGCAACTGACCGAGATCCCTGGCGGGCGCAAATGCGGCCAGTGGATCATCGGCATCGGTATCGGCCTGCACTTCACCCCGGCGGTCATCGAACAGGTGGCCAGCAACTTTGGCCTGATCTTCTGCGGGGCGCTGATTACCAGCGTCTCCAGCGTGGTGGGTATCTGGCTGTTGCGCCGCACCGGCGAAGACCGCGCCACCGCGTTCTTTTCCAGCATGCCGGGCGGCTCCGGGGAGATGGTCAACCTCGGGGCGCGCAACGGCGCGGTGCTCAGCCAGGTGGCCGCAGCCCAGAGCCTGCGGGTACTGGCGGTGGTGTTGTGCGTGCCGGCCGTGTTCAAGTACCTGCTCGGCGACGGCGTGGCGATCACCCATGCCGGCAGTGTCAATTGGGGTTGGCTGGCGTTGATCTGCCCGCTGGGTTTCGTGCTCGCGATTGTGTGGCAACGGCTCAGGCAACCCAACCCGTGGTTGTTCGGCCCGTTGCTGGTGGCCGCAGTCGCCAGTGTCGGTGCCGATCTGCAAATCGCCCTGCCCGATGGTGCCAGCCAGATCGGCCAGTGGTTGATCGGCAGCGGCCTGGGCTGTCACTTCAATCGCGTGTTCTTTCGGCGGGCACCGTCATTCTTGGGCAGAACCCTGTTGGCCACGGCCCTGAGCATGCTGATCGCCGCCGCTGCCGCCTGGGTCCTGAGCAACCTGACCCAGTTGGACCTGCGCTCGTTGACCCTGGGCATGATGCCCGGCGGCATTGCCGAAATGAGCCTGACGGCCGAGACCCTGCAATTGTCCGTACCGCTGGTCACAGCGCTGCAGGTGATGCGATTGCTGTTCGTGCTGTTTCTGGCCGAGCCCTTGTTCCGCCACTGGCATGCCGAACGCAGTACCCAGCCGGACTGACACAAAAAAAGGAAGCCTTGGCTTCCTTTTGCTTTCCCGCGCCCCTCACAACGGCGGCAATGCCCACTGCACCGGGGTCAACCCGTGCTGCTCGAGAAACTTGTTGGTGCGGCTGAAATGCCCACAGCCCAGAAAGCCGCGGTAGGCCGACAAGGGTGACGGGTGTACCGACTTGAGCACCAGGTGCTTGGTCGCATCGATGAGTTTGGCCTTGCTCTGCGCGTGGGCGCCCCACAGCAGGAATACCGTGTTGGGCTGGTGCTCGCTGACCACTTCAATGACCCGGTCGGTAAAGAACTCCCAGCCTTTCTTGGCATGGGAGGCAGCATTGGCACGCTCCACCGTCATGGTGGTGTTGAGCAGCAATACGCCCTGCTCGGCCCAGCTTTGCAGGTAGCCATGCTTGGGTATCTCGATGTTCAGGTCGCGTTGCAGCTCTTTGTAGATGTTGACCAGCGACGGCGGGGTCGGGATGCCCGGTTGCACCGAGAAGCACAGGCCGTGTGCCTGGCCAGGGCCGTGGTAAGGGTCCTGGCCGAGGATCACGACCTTCACCTGATCCAGCGGCGTGGAATTGAGCGCGTTGAAAATCATCGGGCCAGGGGGATAGATCTCTTTGCCGGCCGCATATTCCTGGCGTAGAAACTCGCGCAATTGCTGCATGTAGGGCTGGTCGAACTCGGCACGCAGCGCGTGCTTCCAGCTGGGTTCGAGTTTGATGCGATCGTCGTCAGTCATGGGGCCATCCGTAAACAATGGCGCGACACTAGGAAAGCTGCCGGAGCTTGTCAATCGTTCCGACCGGCGACCGGCACAATCACCAGCAACGGCCATACTTGTGCGGATCAGATGAATGAGGCCGCCCATGCTTGTACAGTGCGAAGAACGAACCGGCGTCGATGGTGCCCGTCTGGGCATCCTCACCCTCAATAGCGAGAAGGCGCTCAATGCCTTGTCGCTGCCCATGATCGAGGTGATCGACCAGCAACTGGCCGAGTGGGCCGACAACCCGGAAATCGTCTGCGTGCTGCTGCGCGGCGCCGGGGCCAAGGCCTTCTGTGCCGGGGGCGATGTGCGCAGCCTGGTGCAGGCGTGTCGTGATCATCCCGGGCAGGTTCCACCGCTGGCCGCGCGGTTTTTCGCCGCCGAATATCGCCTGGACTACCGCCTGCACAAGTATCCGAAACCCTTGCTGTGCTGGGGCCACGGCCATGTGCTCGGTGGCGGCATGGGCTTGCTTCAAGGCGCCAGTGTGCGGATCGTCACTCCCAGCAGCCGCCTGGCCATGCCCGAGATCAGCATCGGCTTGTACCCGGATGTCGGCGCCAGCTGGTTTCTGGCGCGCATGCCCGGCAAGCTCGGCCTGTTCCTGGGTTTGACCGGCGCCACCCTCAATGCCCGCGATGCCCTGGACCTGGACCTGGCCGATCGCCTGCTGGGGGAAAACCAGCAGGAAGAACTCATCGACGACCTGCTGCAGTTGAATTGGCAGGAACAAACCGCGCTGCAACTGAACAGCCTGCTCAAGGCCCAACAGCAACGGGCCCGGACCGACATGCCCGAAGCCCAGTGGCTACCGCGGCGCGAAAAGATTGATGCGTTGCTCGACGTCGCGGACCCGGTGTGCGCCTGGCGGGCGATTGTGCAACTGCACAACAGCAGCGACCCGTTGCTGGCCAAGGCCGCGCAGACCTTACAGGCAGGCTGCCCGCTGACCGCGCACCTGGTGTGGGAGCAGATCCAGCGGGCACGGCACCTGTCGCTGGCCCAGGTATTCCAGATGGAATACGCCATGAGCCTGAACTGCTGTCGGCATCCGGAGTTCAGCGAGGGTGTGCGGGCCCGCCTGATCGACAAAGACCAGAAGCCGCACTGGCACTGGCCGGACATCGCCAAGGTGCCCGCACCGGTCATCGCCGCGCACTTTGCCAAGGTGTGGGAAGGCCGCCATCCGCTGGCGGACCTGAGCTGAACAACCTAGCGATGCCAGTTTCGGTCAGAGCGGCCGTCGCGGTTGCGGTCGTGGCGTGATGGGGCCTGCCGATAGCGGTCATATCCCCGGCCCGGATAGGACTTGTAGTAGTGATCGGGGGCCGAACGGTAGTAGTGCGGTGTCGAACGGTAATAGTGAGGCGCCGGGCGGTAGTACTGCGGCGGCGCCGAGTAATAGCGCTGCTGCGGCACGACATAGTAGCCACGGTTGTAGGGGTAGGCTGGCCGGTAGTATCCCGGATAGCCATAACGGTCGGCGGTATAGATTTCGGTGCGGTGGTAGTAGCCATTTCCTCCATAAGGTACACACGCGGCGGTCAGCGAACTCAGCACTGCAATCAGCAAAAGTCGGCGATACATGGCGGCCTCCCGGACCGCTGAACTGCCCATCCCAGCGGCGCTGGTCGGCGTCGATCGGCAAGCGTTCATCGACACAGATTAAGACCATGCAAAGCAGATCCGGTGCCCGATCCGTAATAATTTGAAACAACGCTGATAACCTCAAACTTTGTCCAGTTATTTTCCGGCCACACCACTAGAATAAACGCCACTGGCTTAGATCAAGGGAATGTCATGCCGTCTCGCTCCGCCCTGTTTTCGCAGCGCTCGCTGATTCTGACCTTGTTGCTGTTGCTTGGCTGCGGCTTTCTGGCCACCTCCCTGATCAGCTATTTCGCCTCGCGCAGCGCGATTCGCGACAACATCGTCAACACCGAGCTGCCGCTGACCTCCGACACCGTGTATTCAGAAATCCAGAAGGATCTGGTTCGGCCCATCCTGATTTCCTCGATGATGGCCCACGACACCTTTCTGCGTGACTGGGCCCTGGCCGGCGAACACGACACGCAGCAACTGTCTCGCTACCTGAATGAAATCATGGGCCAGTACCGCGCCTACACCGCCTATTTTGTCTCCAGTCGAACGGGCAACTACTACCAGGCGCAAAAAGGGGTACTCAAGCGGATCGACCCCAAGGAACCGCGCGACGCCTGGTACTGGCGCGTCCTGAAGATGACCGAGCCCTACGAGATCAATGTCGACGTGGACATGGCCAACCAGGACAGGCTCACGGTGTTCATCAACTACCGGATGTTCGACTACGACGGCAACTTCATCGGTGTCACCGGTATCGGGCTCACGGTCGAGGCCGTGGTGCGCCTGATCGACGACTACCAGCAGCGCTACCAGCGCCAGGTGTATTTCGTCGATCCCAAGGGCCAGGTGGTGCTGACCGGTTCCAACGGCGGCCCCCATGGTGCCAGGGCCGGGCAGTCGCTCAATGAACTGGGCGGCTTGCGCAAACTGCTGCAGCAAATGCCCGAACCGGTTAGCGGCAGCCACGAGTACCGCAGCGATGCCGGCCACAGTCACTTCCTCAACATACGCCTGGTGCCCGAGCTGAACTGGTACCTGTTCGTCGACAAGCGCGAAGATGGCGCGCTGGACAACGTGCGCCAGTCGCTCTACCTGAACCTTGCCATCTGCACCATCATCGGCCTGGTGGTGCTGTCGCTGCTCAATGCCATGGTCAAGCGCCACCAGGACAGCATCGAGGCCCTGGCGACCCTCGACAGCCTGACCGGCCTGCCCAATCGCCGTGGCTTCGACCTGCTGGCAGCACAGGCCCTGCAGGAGTCCCGGCGTGAACCCAATCCACTGGTGGCGCTGTTGATCGACCTGGATCATTTCAAGGCGCTCAACGACACCCACGGCCACCTGGCCGGCGACGAAGTGCTGCGCCAGTTCGCCCGGGTACTGGAGAACTGCCTGCGCCAGGCAGATATCATCTGCCGCTGGGGTGGCGAGGAGTTCATCGTCCTGCTCAAGGACACCGACAGTGCGCGCGCCTGGCAAATCGCCGAAAAGATCCGCCAGCGCACCGAGGAGCTGGACTTCAACTTCGCCGGCAAACCGATCAAACTGACCACCAGCATTGGCTTGAGCACCCTGCAGCGCGAAGATACCCTGCACAGTCTGATCGCCCGCGCCGACCATGCGCTGTACCGTGCCAAACAAAGCGGACGCAACCGCGTCTGCACAGAGATGCCCAGGTCCGACAATGAGTGACACCCAACACTGCCCTGCCTGCGGCGCCAGCAATCGCTGCAGCCTGGCCGACCCACGCACCGCCGCCAAGGCCTGCTGGTGCTACGGCGTCAGCATCGACCCCAAGGTGCTCGAAGCCTTGCCCGCCGAACTGCGCGACAAAGCCTGCCTGTGCCCCGCCTGCGCCCAGGTGCTGGAACAACTGGAAGCGGTAAAAGCAGCCCCGCGCCGTTAAACTGCCCCGCCCTGAACCTGGCCCTGTATGCGTCTCGATCGATTCCTCAGCAACCTGCCCTGCTTCAACCGCCAGCAAGTGCGCCTGCTGCTGGTGGAGCGACGCGTACGCGTGGACGGCTACTGTGTGAGCGACCCGCGCCTGGAAGTGCGCGAGTTCAGCCGCATCGAGGTCGACGACCAGCTGTTGCAGGCCGGGCGCCCGGCCCGCTACCTGATGCTGCACAAGCCCCAGGGCTGCGTCAGCGCCACCCAGGACCCGGAGCACCCCACGGTGCTGGACCTGATCGACGAAGCCGACAAGCATGAACTGCACATTGCCGGACGCCTGGACTACAACACCACCGGCCTGATGCTGCTGACCAACGACGGCCAATGGTCACGGCGCCTGACCCAGCCGAAAACCAAACTGCCCAAGGTCTACTACGTCGAGACCGAACAGGTGATCGAACCTCGCTACATCGACACCTTTGCCCAGGGCTTGTACTTCGCCTTCGAAGACCTCACCACCCTGCCCGCCGAACTGACCCTGATTGGCCCGCGCAGCGCTCGCCTGAGCATCGTTGAAGGGCGCTACCACCAGGTCAAGCGCATGTTCGGCCACTTCGACAACAAGGTGCTGCGCCTGCACCGCGAGCGCATGGGCCCGCTCGCGCTCGACCCGGGCTTGCGGCCCGGCGAGTACCGAGCGCTCTATCCCGAAGAAATCCAGGCGATCTGAGCCTGCGACCGCCTGGCGGAAAGATCCCGTCAATTTTCCCAATGGCACTTGCGGGTTAGGTCGCTGCCTGCTTGAATCCAATCGTCGGTCTGCATGTGACTTACCAGTCACGCCTGTAGTCCAAGACACCTTTTTGCTGGCTATCGGTGCCTCGAAGCGCTGGAGTCCGGCAGATTGCCCACCTAGAACAATACCCGTCGACCAGCCATCAACGGATCGACAAGGGCCCTCGGTTTCTCTTCAAGGCGCATGCCTACCTGTCATAAAGAACGCGCATCCTTGCATGTGCGAACACCCTTTTTGCGCCAGGAGTCGACGACATGAGGCCAGAAATTGCTGTGCTTGATATACAAGGTCAGTATCGGGTTTACACGGAGTTCTATCGCGCAGATGCCGCCGAGAAAACGATCATCCTGATCAATGGGTCGCTGGCCACCACGGCCTCGTTTGCCCAGACGGTGCGCAGCCTGCACCCGCAATTCAACGTGGTGCTCTACGATCAGCCCTACGCCGGCAAGTCCAAGGCGCACAACCGCCATGAGCGACTGCTGACCAAGGAAACCGAAGGGCAGATCCTGCTGGAGCTGATCGACCACTTCGCCGCCGACCACGTCATGTCGTTCTCCTGGGGCGGCGCCTGCACCTTGCTGGCCCTGGCGCACAAACCACGACGCATCCAGAAGGCCGTGGTCAGCTCGTTCTCGCCGGTGATCAATGAGCCGATGCGCGACTACCTGGAAAAGGGCTGCCAGTACCTCAGCGCCTGCGACCGCTACAACGTCGGCAACCTGGTCAACGACACCATCGGCAAACACCTGCCGTCGCTGTTCAAGCGCTTCAACTACCGGCATGTGAGCAGCCTGGACAACCACGAGTATGCGCAGATGCACTTTCACATCAACCAGGTGCTCGACCACGACCTGGACAACGCCCTGCACTCGGCCCGTGTAATCGACATTCCGGTACTGTTCATGAACGGCGAGTGGGACGAATACACCACCATCGATGATGCCCGGCAGTTCAGCCAGCATGTGCGCAACAGCCACTTCAGCGAGATCCGCGCTGCCGGCCACTTCCTGGACATGGAGCACAAGTCGGCCTGCAACCAGACTCGCGATGCCTTGCTGGGCTTTCTAAAGCCGGCTGCCCGGGAGCCTCGTGTCCGTTACCAGTACGGTCAGGAGCACCATGCACTGGCGATCTGAAACCTCCGGTCGGCGGTAGCGCAGCCTCCTGCATCAGCGGCCCTTCGGGGCAGAAGGAAGATGCAAGACCTTGCGCTACCGGCCACCGACCCCAGCCTTTTTTGCGGGCAAGGCTTCAAATCGCAGTGCACTTCTGGTACAACGTCTGGCCTGAAAGCGGGTGTCGTATAATGGCATTACTCCAGCTTCCCAAGCTGATAACGAGGGTTCGATTCCCTTCGCCCGCTCCACTTCGACTTTCCAGGGTCTTCCGCCGAACGCCAGGGAACGTCGTAAGTCATTGTCAGGATTGAGGATTTTCACCCAATCTCGATCCACTGACATCCAGCGAAATCCACTCACAGCCGGTTCCAACTGGTACGTTGAGTGGTACATTGGCAATGCGGAGGTTCCCAAAACCGTATTGTTGCTGGAGGAGCCGGGGTTCCGTCGGGAACATGGCATCCAACTCGTTTCGCAGGAGTTGGGCTCATGCTTTCAGACCTCCAGGTTCGACAGGCCAAGGTGACCGGCAAGGCGTATTCGCTTGTCGATTTCGACGGTCTCTACTTCCATATCTCAGCCACCGGCTTCAAGGCCTGGCACTTCCGCTTCACTTGGGGCGGCAAGCGCGAGCGCATGTCCTTCGGCGGCTATCCCGCGCTTTCCCTGAAAGATGCCCGTCATCTGCGCGACGAGGCCCGGGCCATGCTGGCCAAGGACATCAACCCGCATTCGGAACGCAAGCGCAAACGCCACGTGATTGTCCTGGCGGGCGAGCACACCTTCCAGGCCATCTACGACAAATGGCTGGCCCACCGCAGCCTCTCTCTGGAAAATGAGGGCCGCCAGAGCACGCCCAAACAGATCGGGCGCGTCTTCGCCAAGGATGTGTTTCCCGTATTGCGCCACCTGACCGTCTACGACGTCACTCGCGCCCACCTGCTGGACATCATCGGCAGAGTGGAAAAACGTGGCTCGCTGTCGGTCGCCGAGAAGCTGCGCACCTGGTTCAGCCAGCTATTCACCTACGCCTCGGTGGTGGTGCCCAACATGGGCGACAACCCGGCCAAGGATTTGGATGTGGTGGCGATGCCGCTGCCGCCGGTGGAGAACAACCCCTTTTTGCGCATGCCCGAACTGCCGGCAATGCTGCAGACGTTGCGCAAGTACAGCGGCCGCCTGAATACGCAACTGGGTCTACGTCTGCTGCTGCTCACGGGCGTGCGCACCGGTGAATTGCGCTACGCCACGCCCGATCAGTTCGATCTGGAGCGCGGTCTGTGGATCATCCCGGTTGTCAGGCTCAAGCAACGCAAGCAGCTCACCAAGAAGAAGCGCCAGCGTTTCGCCGACATCCCGCCGTACATCGTGCCACTGTCGTTGCAGGCACAAGAAGTCGTTCGTCATCTGCTGGGAAATCTGAAGCCAGCGCAGGTCTATCTCATTCCCGGTGATTGGTGCCTGAAAAAACCTCTCAGCGAGAACACGCTCAATGGCGCGCTCAAGCGCATGGGATATGAAGACCAGCTCACTGGGCATGGCGTTCGCGCCACCATCTCGACTGCGCTCAATGAATTGGGGTATCCACCCAAATGGGTAGACGCTCAACTTTCGCATGCCGATCCGGATCGGATCAGCGCGACCTACAACCACGCCGAGTACGTCGAGCAACGCCGCATCATGATGCAGGACTGGGCCGACCGCCTGGACTTGTTCGAGCAGAATCAGGTCGAAGTTGCCAGCACGCACCTGACCATCACGCTGCAGGGCCTGCCCACGATTGCCGGGCAGGCGGTCGCGCACCCGCCAGCCCTGAATCCAAATGCCCCTCAGTTGATCGTTGCGCCTGCACCGGATGCGCCAGCGGTTCCAGCTTCCGTATATCGACTTTCGGCGGTGCATCTGCCCGAGTACGCGCGCCCCACGCTGTCAGAGGTGCAGCGCGAGCGTTTGCAATTGCTGGAGATGTTCGAGGCGCCTCACAACCTATCGGTCGCCGATTACGCCAAACTGGTTGGCAAGTCCCGCCGCTGGATCACTTACGAGATTCAGGCCGGCAATCTCCTGTCGATCCATATGGGTCACCGTGGGCAGCGCGTCCCGGACTGGCAACTCGACCCCATCAAACGCAAGCTGATTCAGGCTGTCCTGAAGCTGGTGCCGCGCGGCATCGACACTTGGCACATCTATCACGCACTGCTGCGGCCATACGATGCCCTGGGCAAGTGTCCAGTCATCGAGGCAGTCGATCCGACCAACCTGCATCTTGCAGCTCGACTGGTCGCCGCACATGCCATAGAAACCGATGAGCTTGCAGAGCAATCGGAGGCGTCTCCGGTGCTGGCCAGGCAGACTGTAGAGCGCCTGGTAAAAACGGCAATGTTGGTTGATACGCCCGAAGATCTAGTCGCCCGTTGAGCTGAGGCCGGACGGCAGCACCGTCCGGTCAAGGTCAAAGCAGGGCACAAATAGGTCGATCGCTTCGCATGACCACCCATCCGTCTTCTGCGCGGCCAACTCGCAATTTCCAAGTGTCGGCAGGCAGCGTCTAGCGTCGAATCTGCGCCTGGCAGTCACCACGGGCGATTTCTCTGTGATGCTATCTCGCTATATCAGTATCCCGATCGGATATGACGCCAGCGGATTTCCGTTGCCAATCCCAAGCCCCGAGCAATAGATTCCGACGCTCCCAGATTTTTGAAACCGCTGGCGTATCAGACCATACCGATACGGTTTTGCGGGAGCCGCAACTTCTCACGATCCTGATAGTGCAAGCGTCACTGTCGAGCCGCGACGGACGCTCGATTTTCTTGTGCTCGATGGATTTTTGCACATCGAGCACACAACGCCTACTCGTTGCGCGAACTGATCAGAAGTAATCAAAAGCGGGCGTCATCACTCGCGTCTTGCGCGGACAACAGGCCGACCATGAGGACGGCTGCAAAAGCAGTCGGCCCTGTAGTTCTTCTCCTGGAAGGAGACGGAGCATGCACGAGAACAAAAATGATGCACCAACATCAAAGGTGTTCTACCGCCCGCTCGAAGCGTCCATCCGCTGGGCCGGACTGCTGCGATACGAGCAGGTGATCCTGGCTTCGGTCTCGTCGCCTATGAATCTGCCGCAGTCGCTGGACTGCCCACGTTTGGGCGAACTGCGGCTGTACACCGACCGCATCTATGACGGCATCCTCAACGGGGAACTGCCCTTCGGGCAGCACGGCATCACGACGCGCGACACCGCGTTGATCGAATCGCCTGATCTGACGGTACGCCATGTCGATCTGAAGTGCTGGATGCGCCAGCACTACCCCGAGCAGCGGCCCGGCTTTCTCTTCTCCCGCGGCGAGCGCATCACCCATCCCTTCATCTCTCTGGAAACAGGGCAAGCCATGCTGGTCGAACGCCAGGCTTTGAAATCCGCCCTGGAACAGACCAAACGTCAGCTCCGCGATTTGCAGGACAAGCATGACGCGCTGCTCAAGCAGCCCACGGTGATTCCGGCATGCGCGCAGTGTCCGATCAGTGATCGGGCCGAGGCCACCTACCTGAACATCGTTGGCGGCCTGTTGGAGCTGATGCTCGGCCAGTCGCCATCGGGCACGCCGTACTCCAGCTTCAAGACGCAGGAGGCCGTGGTCAGCGCGCTGGTTGCCCATCACAGCGGCGCCATGGGCATCGCGGAGCGGACATTGAACGGCAAGTTCGCCACCGCCAGGCGCCGACTGCGTAGCGCCTCCCTCTGAGATTTGCCAGCTTGTATGTGCAGTCGCGGGGATTGCATTTGCAATGTCTTTTCGCAGCCGTGTCTATTGAATAGAGGTCACGCCAACAAACGCCACTGAGCGTTCAGGAGTGACCGCCATGTCGCAAACACCTGTACTGCAGCCAAACGAACGCCGCATCCTGCGCCTGGAAGAAGTCGAAGCGAAATCCGGTTTCAAGCGCGCCCACATCTACAACCTGATGAAGAAACGCCAGTTCCCGCAGGCGCTGCGTCTGGGCGTGCGCGCCGTGGGCTGGGATTCCATCGAAATCGATCAGTGGATCGACGAGCGCGTCAACAACCGGGCCTGACCCGTTCTCTCGCGGACTTTCCATCCTGACCCGGAGAACGCCATGCAGGTCGTATCCATCATTTCAACCAAAGGTGGGGTCGGCAAGACCACCACGGCCGCAAACCTTGGCGGTCTCGCTGCGGACGCCGGGCTGCGCGTGCTGCTGCTCGATCTCGATGTGCAGCCCACCTTGTCCTCCTACTACGAGCTGGCCCATCGTGCGCCGGGCGGTATCTATGAATTGCTGGCCTTCAACGAGCGCGACCTCGGCCAGCTTGTGTCCCGCACGATCATCGCGGGCCTGGACTTGGTGCTCTCCAACGACCACCGAGGCGAACTGAACACCTTGCTGCTGCACGCGCCAGACGGGCGACTGCGGCTGCGACACCTACTGCCGATACTGAACCCCCTCTACGACCTGGTGCTGATCGACACCCAGGGCGCGCGCTCGGTGCTGCTGGAGATGGCGGTGCTGGCCTCCGACCTCGCGCTGTCGCCCGTGACCCCGGAAATCCTCGCCGCCCGCGAACTGCGGCGCGGCACCATGCAGTTGCTGGCGGACATTGCGCCGTACCGGCACCTGGGCATCGAGCCGCCGCCGTTGCACCTGCTCATCAACCGCGTCCATCCGGTGTCCGCCAACGCACGGCTGATCCAGCAGGCGCTGCGCGATCTGTTCCAGGGCCACACCGGCATTCGGGTTCTGGCTACCGACGTGCCGGCCATTGAGGCTTATCCGCGGGCCGCGACGCGCGGCCTGCCGGTGCATCGGGTCGAGTACCGCCAGCCAGTGGGCAGAGTCGCTCCCGCCGCGCTCACCACCATGCGCGATCTTGCCGACGAGTTGTTCCCGCAGTGGCAGGATCGATTGGCCGCAGTGTCCGGCCGTCCGCCACAGCCTCTTGATATCAGGAGGCCCCATGGCGAACGCACATGAACTGGCCCGAGGCCACAATCGGCTGCGCGCCCTGATCGAGTTCGCCGTCGGCGAAGGCTGGCACGTCAAGCGCACGGCGGGCGGTCACCTCAAGTTCACCAAGGCAGGCTGCGCCGCGATCTACACCAGTTCGACGGCCAGCGATCACCGGGCAGCCCTCAACGCCCGTGCGCAGATCCGTCGTGCCGAGCGCGAGACCCGATCCCAAGCGCAGGGGGGCGGCCATGACTGAGATCACCTCCCAGCAGATGGCCGGCAAACTGCTTGCGTCCGGGTTCGAGCGCAGCGGCCCGTCAGCAACGACCTTGAGCGACCCGATCGCCGACACGCCCATGGTCGTGACGCTCGACCAGTTGCGCCCCTACGACCACGACCCGCGCAAGAAGCGCAATCCGGTGTACGAGGAAATCAAGGCATCCATCCGCGAGCGTGGCCTGGACGCGGCTCCGGCCATCACCCGGCGGCCCGGCGACGATCACTACATCATCCGCAATGGCGGCAACACGCGACTGGCAATCCTGCGCGAACTCTGGTCGGAGACCCGGGACGAACGTTTTTTTCGGGTCTCATGCCTGTTCCGCCCATGGCCCGAGCGTGGCGAGATCGTCGCGCTCACCGGACATCTTGCGGAAAACGAACTGCGCGGTGGCCTCACCTTCATCGAGCGCGCTTTGGGCGTCGAGAAAGCGCGCGAGTTCTACGAACTGGAAATCCGCTCCACCCTGAGCCAGTCCGAGCTGGCCCGCCGCCTGGCCGCGGACGGATACCCCGTGCAGCAGTCGCACATCAGCCGGATGGCCGACGCCGTACGCTACCTGCTGCCCGCAATCCCGACCGTGCTCTACGCCGGCCTGGGGCGTCACCAGGTCGAGCGGTTGTCGGTCATGCGCAAGGCCTGCGAGCGCACCTGGGAGCACTACGCCAAAGGCCGCTCACTGGTTCAGGACTTCGACGAGTTCTTTCAGGATGTGCTGTCGCAATTCGATGTCCAGGCCGACGAGTTCTCTGCGCAGCGCGTACAGGACGAGCTGATCGGCCAGATGACCGAATTGCTGGACGTCGATTACGACGTGCTCGCTTTGGACATGACCGAATCCGAGAGCCGCCAGCGGGCCTTGGTCAGCGAGCCGACGCCGCCCTCGACGCCGCCTGCCTTGCCAGAGCCAGAAGCCATCGCGCGCCCACCGGCCGATACTGCGCCACCTGCTGCGAGGCCGACGGCAACGCCCTCGACGGGCGAGAGCGACGCGGACGCCAGTCATTCTGGCGCAGCCAGTCCGGCGGTAGATGACGACGTGCTTCGGGAGCACATCGTCTCGCCAGCGCCGACGACCGAACGGCTTGAGTCCATCCAGCGCATGGTCGCCGACCAGTTGGGCGATCCACTGCCGCACGACTTCTCGGCGAATGTCTTGCAGTCCATCCCGGTGCAGGCCGGCGGGCTCTATCCGATCTCGGATGTCTGGTACATCGCCCCCGGCCTGGACACACCCGAGCACCTGCGCATCCACGTCGCGCAGTTTGCCCGCGAGATTGCGGTCGAGGCAGACCTGGGCGAGTGCATCGATGACCGCCCAGACGGCATCGGCTTCGCCTGCCGTGCTCGCACCACAAACCCAGCGCCGCTGGGCCGTGCCGTCCATACGCTGTTGGCTTGCCTGGCCGGTCAGCAGCCCGCCGATGTCGGTCTGGACAACGGGCAACTCGTCATCGACCTGCCGGCGCTGCTGCACGGCCAGGGCGACGTAACCCGACGATTGAGCGACACCGCGCTGGTCAAGCTGTTCCGCCTGCTGCGACTGGCCCGCCGCCTGCTCGATCTCGAAGCCGGCGCTGCGGACTCTGGAACCTAAGCGAGGGAGGCCAGCATGTCCACAGCACACCCACTCAACCAGGCTGTCATCGCCCAGGCCCTCTATGACCTGCGCAATGGGCAACTGCGCCGCTGCAAACTGATGGGGTTTGGCGAGGCAGAGCTGGACGCCCTCAAGCATCCCGCGCTGATCAGCGTGCTGGCCAACGCCAACGTCTCCTGGTGCTCAGTGACGGTCAACCGCGAAGTGCTGCGGCGGCTGCTCCAGCAGGCGCAGGACGTGGAGAAGGAAATCGCCACAGTCGATCGCATGCTCAGGCTGGGCGCGAGCACGGAGATGGTCAGCAAGTTCTATGGCTTGACGCATCAGGAAGTAGCGCTTCGCCGTGAAATCCTCGGTCTGCCCAAGCGCAAGGGCCGACATCCCGTGCTGGACGAGGAGCAGGACACGGAGCTGTGGCGGCAATGGAAGGCCGTGACCAACAGCAGGACGGTCGATCTCGAAGACGAAACCTCCATTCTCGATGCCGCCATGGACTTGGCCGAAGGCATGTCGCTGCCTCTGTCGGTGGTCTGGGCCTCGATCAAGGGCTGGGTCGATCAGGGATTGGCTTGAGTCATGGCCGTGGACGACACCGCACCACGAGTCCGACGCCAAGGCCCCATCGCACTCGCAGAGCTGTTCGATGCTGCGCTGAAAGACCTTGCGCCCAAGCCCGCCCCCAGCGCACCTGCGCCTACACCGGCACAGTCGCCCACGCCTACCTCCGGCGATGCTTTCCTCTTCAGTGGCAACCGGCACGAGACGGTGCCACGCAAGTTGTTCCTCGACCGCCGCCTGACGCCGCTGGAACGAAACGCCTGGCAAGTGTTCCGGCTGATGCTCAACGACGATGGTGTGACCGCATTTCCCACCTACGAGCAGTTGCGGCCCTGGCTGGCGTCCATGCCCTGCGCAGGCCAGGCCTCGCATGAAACCGTGGCACGGGCGCTGACACTGATGCGCCTGACCCGCTGGCTGAGCCTGGTTCGGCGACGGCGTGACCCCAAGACTGGCCGCATCCTCGGCAATCTGTACGTGCTGCACGACGAACCTCTGACACCGTTCGAGGCCATGCAGCTCGACCCGGACTACCTGCAACTCGTCAGCCAGGCGCTCGGCCATTCTGCCAAGGCCGTGCAGATCGTGGGCCTGCACACGCTCAAGGAAATCGGTGAAGACCCATTGCTGGCCGGACGCACCCTCCCGTCACGGTTGCAGGTGATGGCCGAACGCCTCGCCAACCAGGACCTTACGGCCAGCGATAGTTATCCACAGGAAGACGCCATTCACGATTCCGAAGAAGGGGCTCCGAGCCTTCTTCGGAATGGCGAACGCCCCACTACGGATTCCGAAGCAGGGCCGAAACCCGCGCCAGACGTCTCTCTTCGGAATCCGAAGCAGGCCCGTACAGTACGTAGTAGTTGTATTAATGAAATACGTACTACTGCGCAGGCGCGCGCACTGGACGATCTGCAATGGCCCAAGCGCTTTGCGCAACTGAAGGCGGAACAGCAGGCGGGTGCCAAGGTGGCATTGCAGCAGGTTGATGCCTCGCTGAGGCAGGACGTGCTGGACGAATGGGCCGCGCGTTGTAGCAACCACGGCATCCGCAATCCCGCAGGGTATCTGTTCGGCATCATCCAGCGGGCCATCCACGGTGAGTTCAATGCCTGGGCAAAGAAAGACCCGCCACCGGCACCCACTCAACCAAACGAACGGCCACCACCCGCACCGCCGGCCCAAACGCAGGGTAAGCCGGTGCCACCAGAAGTCGCCAGGCAGCACATCGAGCGGCTTCGAGATCTGCTCGCCAACAAGTGAGCAGGCTGGCAAGGCGGTGAAGTGGACACCCATGGATGCCAATAGAGCTATCCCCTGGGGATAGTTCCACCGTTGGGGCGGATGCTGTGCAGTCGCAGACCTGACATCGAACATCTGCCGCAGCAGCGGCGTTGCCCGTCCTGATCCCGACGTGCAGCGTTCGTTGGCGCTCCATGGAGCTATCCCCTGGGGATAGCTCGCGCCGCATGCGGCCACCACGCGTTGAACCGGGGTCTGGCTGGTTTCGGTTTGTTGACTGACTGCCTTCCGCTTCCTGCCGAAGCTGACCGCTCCTTTTCCCACAACGAGCGGACACCATGGCAACCAATGAACCTCTGCAACTGAATCTCGGCTCCCTGCGCAGCGCGATGTCGCTGACGCTTCACACGCACCACGCCTCGCGCATCTGGCATGGCCGTGCCGCCGCCGAGGGGCGACCCGGCATCGTCGGCCTGAACGGCTACATCGCCCAAATGAACAAGATGCGGCGCGGTTCGGAGCAGGACGACCCGTACTCGGATTGTTGGATGCTGCGCATCGAGGTCAAGCTCGACCAGACCAAGACCACGCTGCAATCGCTGCGCGAGCAGGTGGATCAGGCGCTGGCAAGCGTGCCGCCGGCACTCAGCCTGGGCGAGAACCTCAACGTGCAGCCCGTCAAGTTGCCGCTGTTCGTCAATGCGCAGCTCGGCTTTGCCGCCGTCTATCTGCTGGCCGACTACGACGACATCGCCCGCAAACTGATCCTCGCCCACCACACGGCGCTCATCGACCGCAGCACCTTGGAGCGCTGGCTCAACGAGGGCGCCCATGCACTGCGCAGCCTGTTCTCGCTGGCCCAGCAATACCGCTATTCGGGCTGTACGCGCGACGACTTCGTGTCGAAGAACGCCGCAGCACGGGCGGCGTTGGAGAAATTCGGCGAACTGCCGCAGGACGTGCTGGAAGGCACGCGCCGCTCGAAGTTCGCGCCGCCCATCGTGCGCCGTGGCCTGCAACAGCGTGCTGAGAGTCCTGCTGCAGCGCCTGCCCCCAACGACGAGGCCGCCACCGGCGCGGTGCCCGAGGTCGGCGCCGGCGAGGTCGAGGGCGAGCAGGCATGAGCGATCCGAACCGCGAACCCCGCTACTTCCAGGGCCTGCAACAGGCTGCCTTCATGAAGCTGGAACACGCTGCCTCTCTAAAAGGCCTTTTAAAGCCTTTTAAGGGTAAGGGGGATCTTGAGGGCTGGGCCAGCCAGTGCTTCGCCATGCGCGACGAGTTGATTGGCTTGGCGCAGCGGCAGGTGCTGCAACAGGCAGTCGGGCATCCCTTCCACCTGCTGCCCGTGGAGTTGGCCCAGCAAACCACTGGCGCAGGCACGGCGTTTTTGCGCTGGCGCAAGCACGACCGCTCAGCCATGGGCGTAGCCCTGTGGCAGGAATTGATGGCGAACATCGGCACGCCGGTCAACCTGTTGGCCGAGCTGCACGCGATTGAGCTTCAGCGCATCACGCTGAACATGCAGATCAGCCTGTTGCACACCTTGGGCAGGCAGGCCCAGGAGTGCGCCAGCAAGGCCGCCAAGGCGGAAGACGCCTACCTGCGCAGGCTCAAGTCCATCCCACCTGGAATGCGTGATCGGTGATGACACCGGACACCCCAGTACGCGCCCGACGCCGACGCGGCTCGGGTATTTCAATCACCATGGAGATTGCAACATGAGCACGCATTTTTGGGGCGAAGGCAACATTGGCTCCCCGCCCGAGTACCGGGAGTTCCCCAACGGCAACGACGAGCCGCGGCGCTTGCTGCGGCTGAACGTGTATTTCGACAACCCCGTTCCCACCAAAGGCGGCGACTTCGAGGATCGCGGCGGCTTTTGGGCGCCAGTGGAAATCTGGCACCGTGACACCGCGCACTGGAAAAACCTCTACCAGAAAGGCATGCGCGTGCTGGTCGTCGGCCGCATGGAGCGCGAGCCCTGGACGGACAACGAAGATCAGCCACGCGAGACCTGGCAGATCAACGCGCGCAGCGTCGGCATCCTGCCGTTCCGCATCGAGTCCGTGACCCTCAGCCCGAAGCCGCAGGATGCGGAGGCAAAGTCCCAGGCAGTCCAGGAACCGGCTGCGCCAAAAGAGCCGCGGCGTAGGAAGTGACCCGGCATGGGCCGGCCACTGTTCGCCGTTCCATGCTCTCGCGAGCTATCCCCAGGGGATAGCTCCATCAACGTCCACCGGCTTCCATGCGCTCCCGAAAATCGCGGCTCCCGGCCCGCACACCCCGGCTGCACGCCATCTCCGCCCCAGCCATTCCATCCTGTGAAAGTGGTCGCCACCGCTTGCGACTTGTTTGCTGCTGCCCCTGGCGGTGCCCGGCATCCTCGATTCCAGCAACTCAATGAACCACGGAAATCGGATGGACGGACATGCGGCTGTTCTTGTGCGAGAAGCCCTCCCAGGGCAAGGATATTGGCCGGATTCTCGGCGCGACGCGGCGCGGTGAAGGCTGCCTCAACGGCTCCGGCATCACCATCACCTGGTGCATCGGCCATCTCGTAGAAGCGGCAGCACCCGAGGTCTATGACGCGGCGCTCAAGCGCTGGTCGCTGGAACAGTTGCCCATCATTCCCCAGCAGTGGCGGGTCGAGGTCAAACCGAAGGCCGCCACGCAATTCAAGGTCGTCAAGGCGCTTCTGGCGAAGGCGACCCATCTCGTCATCGCCACCGATGCCGACCGCGAGGGCGAACTGATCGCCCGAGAGATCATCGACCTGTGCGGCTACCGTGGCCCCATCGAACGCTTGTGGCTGTCGGCGCTCAACGATGCGTCGATCCGCACCGCGCTCGGCAAGCTACGGCCGTCGTCCGATACGCTGCCGATGTATTACTCGGCGCTGGCGCGTTCGCGGGCAGACTGGCTCGTCGGCATGAACCTCAGCCGTCTGTTCACGGTGCTCGGGCGGCAGGCGGGCTACGACGGCGTGCTGTCGGTCGGACGTGTCCAGACCCCGACCCTGAAGCTGGTCGTGGATCGCGACCGCGAAATCGCGGCTTTCAAGTCGGTGCCGTTCTGGGCCATCGACGTGTCTTTGTCCGCAGAGGGTCAGGCTTTCTCCGCGCAGTGGGTTGCGCCCGATGGCTGCACCGACGACGCCGGTCGTTGTCTGCAACAGCCGGTCGCCCAGCAGGCGGCGCAGCAGATTCGTGCTGCGGGCAGCGCCCAGGTGGTGTCGGTCGAGACCGAGCGCGTGCGCGAAGGCCCGCCGCTGCTGTTCGACCTGGGGACGCTTCAGGAGGTCTGTTCCAGGCAGCTCGGGCTGGACGTGCAGGAGACATTGCAGATCGCCCAGGCCCTGTACGAGACGCACAAGGCCACGACCTACCCGCGCTCGGACTCTGGCTACCTGCCCGAAAGCATGTTCGCCGAGGTGCCCGCCGTCCTGGACAGCCTGCTCAAAACCGACCCGTCGCTGCGACCGATCATGAGTCAGCTCGACCGCTCCCAGCGTTCGCGCGCCTGGAACGACGGCAAGGTCACGGCGCACCACGGCATCATTCCGACGCTCGAACCCGCGAACCTCTCTGCTCTGAGCGAGAAGGAACTGGCGGTGTACCGGCTGATCCGGGCGCATTACCTGGCGCAGTTCCTCCCGCACCACGAGTTCGACCGTACCGTGGCTGAGTTTTCCTGCGGCCGACAGACGCTGGTGGCCGCCGGTAAACAGGTGGTCATCAAGGGCTGGCGTCTGGTGCTGGCCGAACCGCAAGCGGACGAGGACTGCGTCGACGCGGCGCGCAGCCAGGTGCTGCCCCCACTGCGTGAGGGCCTGGCGTGCCAGGTGGCCGAGGCCGAGATCAAGGCGCTCAAGACGATGCCGCCCAAGCCCTATACCCAGGGCGAACTGGTCAAATCAATGAAGGGCATTGCGCGCTTCGTAACCGACCCGCGCCTGAAGCAGAAGCTGAAGGACACGACGGGCATCGGCACCGAGGCGACGCGGGCCAACATCATCAGCGTGCTAATCGCCCGTGGCTACATCGTGAAGAAGGGTCGCTCCATTCGCGCATCGGATGCGGCGTTCACGCTGATCGACGCCGTGCCCGCAGCGATTGCAGACCCCGGCACAACGGCGGTGTGGGAGCAGGCGCTCGACATGATCGAGGCCGGACAGCTCACCCTGGACGTATTCCTCAGCAAGCAGGCCGCCTGGATTTCGCAGTTGATCGCGCAGTACGGCAGCATGTCCCTGTCCATCAAGCTTCCCCATGGGCCAGCATGTCCGCAGTGCGGCGCACCGACGCGCCAGCGCACCGGCAAGAGCGGCCCATTCTGGTCGTGCAGTCGCTACCCCGACTGCAAAGGCACGCTGCCGGTCGAATCCGGTACGCCCAAGCGTGGCGCTTCGCGCTCGCGTAGCAGCGGCCGCAAAGGCGCCTGACTGACTCCGTTTCCCGTGGGCCGCGCCCTGTTTCAAAGGCGTGGCCCGTGTCCCGCACGCCCCTGCGGGTCGCCCAGCGCGCAACGCCTTCTTGTCCGTGTGCGCGTCCCGTCCAGCCGTCCCCGGCTGCGGGACTTGAAGGTAGCTTTTCCGCGAACCGTCTCCCGCGTGTTCTGCTGGTCTGTGTTTCTCCCGCCCACTGCGAAGGGCCCCCCGATGGCTTGCCTGGCAGCGCGAGCCACCCGGAGACCCTTTGTGGTCAGCGGTATTCGGTGCCGGTGCCCACCGGCGCAAAAACGGGCTCCCTTTGTGCGCGGATGTGCGCCAGACGATGCCGGCCCCAGCCACGACATGGGCCGGGTGTGATTGCTGATGAGCAGACGGTTCTAGCGACGACCGGGCCTGCAACAGCCCACGGGTGGTTATTTCCTCCCGAGCCGAAGGTCAGCGAGCCTTCGGCGCCTTTATCTCGCCGATCAACGTTCCGAGCCAATGGCCGGCCACAGCAACAGGAAACCGACGTATGCAACAACCGGAGAAAGTACGAGCCGCGTTCGAGCGCGACCTTGGCAACAAGGTGCTGTTCATCAAGGGCGGCAAACTGCTATTCATCGATGGCATCAATCTCAAGGCCATCGCCGACCGTAAGGCGTATTTCGCTTCGCTGCGTGCGCGGCAGGCGCAACCCATTGTGGTCCTGGCCGAACTGGGACGGGACGAGGCATTCGCCCTGTGGAAGCAGCATGTCCTGGGCGACACGCCCGAGTGAGCCAACGCAGCCACGCACCACCCTGACGGCCCGCACTCGATGCGGGTTTTCTGTCTCGGCGGCCATCAATCCGGGCTGGGCCGAATGCCGTTTTCCAACTGACGCAGCGCGGCCCCCGCACCAAGCTGCCCGCATGTTAGCTGATTCGTCAGCACATGCCAGCAGCCATGGGTTCCAGGCTGCCGCGGGTTCTTCCCGCGTAACCCGCCAGTCCGTATCGCATCAGGTCTGCGGACACGCGTCCCCGTGACGCCGATGCTTTTTATCCACCGCGTGCGGGAGCTGCCATCCCGTGAGGGACAAGGCCCCGCTTTTCCAAGGAGCCTACCCATGTCCCACAAAGCCTCTTTCGGCCAGTTGGCCTTGACCTATTGCGGCAAGTTCCTGCCGCTTGAAGTCCTGCAAAGCGCCGCCGGCCACTACATCGGCACGCGCGATACCGAAGGTCCCGTTTCGCGGGAATCGCACGAGTACTTCCGCAGCCATGCAGCGGCGCAGCACGCCCTCGAAAGAGGCGGCTGGTCCCAGCTCGCCATTCCCTGATCCAACTGGAGGAATCACGCCATGAATCAACTGCTGCCGCAGGAAGTCGTCGATCAGATCATGCGGGAAGAGCAGCATTTCGCTGCCGCGCCCCAAGCCTTCTTCGAGGCCTGGAAGCGTGGTGCCGAGATCGCTGGCCCCGAATGGTTCGGCGACGGCAGCCGTGACGGCCTGAACCAGGCCAAAAGCAAGTGGGATCTGCGTCCCAACATGCTGCGGCTCAACGATGCCCTCAGTGTTCTGAGCAGCGGGCAACGCATGTTTCTGTCCGCTATGGTCAGCTTCTACAACGCGCGCGAGGGCGGTGCCATGCTCAAACGCTGCCACTTCCACGGGCTGTCGGACTTCGACGGTCTCGACTTGGAACGCCGCAAGGTCATTGCCGACTTGATGCTGAACTACAGCGGCTGGTGAACCCGTTTCCGGCACACCCCCGTCTTTTCGTTCCCCACGAGGGACATGCGCCCACACGGCCATGTCCCTCGATTTCCTTTCCGTTGCCCAGCGTAAAGCGGCTGAATCAAAGCCAACGATCAGCGTCGACTGACGCATTTTCCCTTTTCAACCCACCGGGTCCAATTCCCGGTGGCGGGAATTGGCTCCATTATTCAATCTGGAGAGTTCCCATGTCCCAGAATCCCAATCCCTTTCTCCGCGGCTACTGGAATTTGAAGATCGTCCGCACGCTGTCCATCAGCTACGAGGACGGAAGCCCGCATGTCTGGCGAAACATCCACCCGAGCCAGCAACACCTTTCCGACGAGGAATTGATTTCATCGTCCTGCATCGTCACCAGCGATTTCGCGGTGGTCACGAACGGCTCTGAACCTATAAGCGCCGAGGTGCTGGCCGAATGCGATGCCGATGAAGGCGTTAACGGCGAAGGCGTGATCGGTGCCGTGGTCTATGCCATTCATGGCGAGGACTTCGACGGTCGCCTGATCCACGTCGGTGACAGCTATTCGGTCGAGGCCGCGCGGGAAGTCGTGCAGCGCCTGAGTTTCGAGACCGGCTACTACAGCCGATGCTGGGAGATCAGCAGCGCGCACATCAGCCAGGAAACCGGCCTGTACCTCGCCAATCTGGCGGACCTTGCCACGCCGGAGGCCTTTCTGTTCATCGCCTTTCGGGTTCCGTACAGCCCGGCGATTGGCGTCAAGCTGATCTCCACGCCCTGGACGGACAAGAACCTGGAATACGCCGAGGGCATCACCGCCGAGCAGCTTCGGCAGGAGCACCGCAGCAAGGGCATGCCAGACGACCTGGCGAACATCCTGGAACTGGCTGGCCAGGCCGATGTGCGCATCCTCATCCTCGACGCTGACGCGCCCGTGTTGCTGGGCCTGCCGCTGGCCGAGCCCTAGCAAACACACCACGCGCCCACCTTCCTCTTTGCCCTCCATGCCAGCCTGTCTCCTTTCTGGGAGCCGGGCTGGTCCTATTTCATAGGAGCACTTTATGTTCCCCGACCTCATCTCGCCCGCGCGCGACTTCGAGCATCAGCTTGGAGCCTGCGTCAACGCCATGGGCCAGGACGACGCCATCGGCCAGATCCTGGTATTCGAGCGCTTGAGCGGCATGCTGCACATGCGCCATATCGCCAGCGCCGATCTGGCAGACACCGACATTGATGCCTACGAAATGGTCGTCTTCGACGGTGGCAACACCGGCGGCGACACGTGGAAGCACGTGTTCTTTCCACGTCAGCGCGAACACTACTTCGTGTGCCAAGCCTGACCACCCAGCCCCTTTCGAGGGGCCTTTTCTTGTCGCGGCGCAGGAAAGCGGGTGCGGCGCGGTGCGGTTTCCTGAGCGCAGGCCACTCACTCCAGGGCCATCCTTGCCCAATGTTCGTCGGCGTTGCCGACACATGCCCAGGCAGCCAAGACCTTCAAGGCTGCAAGCGCGGGAAACCGTGCTGGTTGTTTCTTCCTACGGACGCACCGCGCCCATTCACCCACAAGGGACCTCTCCCTTGCGGGCGGGGAATCCCTTGTTCTTCCTCAAGGAGATTCACATGGATCGCTCTCTTATCAAGACCCTGATGCCTTCGCTGGTCGCAGGCCATGTGCCGCGCAACGTGCGGTCGTTCAAGTACCGCGTGTTCGATGATCAGCCACAGTCCTCGACACTGGGCTTCGTTATCGATCCCCAGCCCTTCGACGGCAGGGTGGTCGCCGCCAGCGAGGACGCCATCGTCGTCAAGCTCAAGCCCAGCGAGTTCGCGGTACTCGATCCCAACCTGGTGACCAGCATTCCCAGCGAGGGCACCAAGGTGCATGTCCAACCCTATGCCCGTCGTCGTTTCGACGGTCTGCGTGCGGACACGCCAGAAGAGCGCACCGAGATGATGTCCGACGGCACGCCCTACACCGTCAAGACACACATCCTCGGCTCCGCGCCGGCCAAGTTGCCCATTCCCGAGCCGCAGTGCATGGAACTGGGTCAGCTCATCGAGCAGTTGGAGGAAATGCCGGCGCCCGACGGGTTCCGCCGCATCACCCACATGCTGGTCGATGCGGGCGCCCACGACTTCACCTGGGTCGATCCGAAGCCGTCCAGGATCATCGAAACGCCCCCGGCGATCAGTTTCACGGTTTCGACCGCGAAGTTCGCCGGCCAGGTGACGATCCTCTACCAACGCGGCAGCGATACCTATGCGGTGGAGCTGCGCCGCGACGGCGAGTTGGTCGATCGGCACGACGAGGTGTATTTCGACATGCTCGGCGAAGTGCTGGAGCGACTCATAGACGACGGGCGCTGGCGCCTGATCGACGTGAGCGTGATCGGCGCGAAGACGTCCCGACGGCGCCGCGCTGTACCGGCGTGACACCACGAAAAGTACCAGGCGACATGCCCCCACAGGCTCTCCCTCCATTCGGAAGGAGGGCCTTTTTTCTGCCGTGGGAGATTTCATCAAAGGGAATCGATCGGATACCGATTGATGGCTGCCTCGCGCGCGAGGCCTGGTCATGCTGAGCCCATGCCTGCTGACGTTGTCAGCGACATGCCAGGCAACCACCGGTCTTCGAGGTTGCGACGTAGTTCCCACTGCGTGACCGAGCCAGCTCGCACCGCATCCATTCGCGAGCGGCCACCAGTCTCTGGTGGTGGATGCTTTCGCCTTATCAACCCATCGCGGGGTTACGCACCTTTCCCCGCAGCGTGGGGCTGGTGTGTCTCCGCTTCATCCCTATGGAGATTCACCATGACCACCACATCCAACGAGAAATCGTATTTTGACCTCCACACTTCGGGCATCGGTTACATCCAGCGTGCCCGTGAAGTACCTGTTCGGGGCGGCCGCCGTGCGCAGCCTTTCCTGGCATGCACCATCGCCGCGCTGGTCGGCCCCGCCAAGGATCCCATCTATCGCTATTTCGACGTCAAGGTCTCGGGTGCCGAGGCCAAGAAACTGGTCGAGCGCTACATCGGCGTTGACGATCCCAAGCAGCGCCCACTGGTGCGCTTTCGCCTCGGCGACCTGTGGGGCGATGCGTACATCCGCGACAAGGGCGAGCAGAAAGGCCAAGCCGCCGCGTCCCTCAAGGCGCGACTGCTCAAGGCCGAGCCGCTTGACCGGGCCGAACTGGCTTCGATCAGGCAGCACGAGCTGATCACCCGCGGCATCGGCTACCTCAGCCGTCCGAAGGACGTCACGCCCAAAGATGGCGACCCGTTCCTCTCTTGCACCGTCGCCGCGCTGGCCGGGCCTGTCGATGAACCGGAGTATCGGTACTTCGACACCATCGTTACCACCCCTGAAGCCGAGCATCTGGTTCGCCGGTGCGTGCAGGCCATCGAAGGGGACTGCAAGGTGCTGATCGCCTTCCGTCTCAACGACATGAAGATCGATCCGTACATCCGCACCAAGGGTGAGCGCGCTGGGGAACCGGCCGCAAGCCTGGATTCGACACTGATCCACATCGGCCTGATCAAGATCGACGGCACCAAGGTCTATCCGACGAGCCCCGCGCAAGCCGATTCGCCGCCGGCCCAGGACGCTCCCGCGCCCGAAGCCGAGGACGCCGACCTCGCTTCCGATCAGCCTGTCGAGCCCGCCGAGCGTGAGCCCGAAGGTGAAGTCGAGGAGCAGGAGCCGGCATTGGCTGCTTCGTTCTGATCCGGCATGGCCCTTCATGGGGCCTTGCCGCTCTTGCTATTCACAAGGAGAACCATCATGGCAGTCACATCGGCGCCCGAGAAATCGGTTTCGCCCATCATCGTCCCCGGCCAACTCACGCTGCGTACCATCCGCGGCAAGAACGGCCCCTTCACGGTCGGACGCCTCGCCACGCACCTCGGTACGTTCGAGGTCAAGGACCCGGAGCTGGAGCAATACCCCGAAGGCAAGTACGACGGGGAGTTCATCATCAGGTACATCTTCCCGAAGTCCTACCCGGTCGGTGGCGGCATGCGCTTCGAGATCCGCGCCAGCCTGGACGGAATGACGCTCTACGACATCGACAAACTGAGCCGTGACGAGGCACGCAGCTTCGCCACCCAGGACCTCGATCCACTTGATGAAGAGTTGGGCGCACAGCCTGCAGTAACACCGGCAACACCGGCCAAGCCCAGCAAAACTTCCAGGCCCGCCAAGCCAGCACCCGTGCAGGCATCCACGGACCCGCTGGTCGATACCACGCCCTTCGGCGTGGATGCGCCGACGCCCGCTGCGGCAACTGCTCCCGGCAGTACCGAAGATGGCGACGCCGCGCTGTTCAGCTTGCTCTGGCCGCTGGGCGAGTCCGTGAAACTGGATTCGACCATCGACCGCCGCACCCTGCGCACGCAGATCGCCCGCCTGGGCGAACTGGGCTACGCGCTGGACTTCAAGACGCAGGAGTGGAGCCGCCAGGCCGAACTGCAACCTGCGTAGTACTGGCATCACATCTGCGGTGTGCTTCATCCACCCGCCGGGGGTCTTCCCCACGGGAAGGCTTCTGGCTCAATTTTTTCAGGAGGCCTCTCATGGGCTGGTATTTCTCACCCCAATCGCGCTCTGAACTGATCGCGGAGTTGATCGCACCGCAAGAGACCGAGCGCGCCAGCGTCAAGGTCATCGCCCACGCGCTGCGTGGCAACGTCCTCTGGTCTGTTGTGCAAGTGACGGCCAAGGCCGAAGGCGTACACCGTGATCTCGCACCGGGCCAGTCCCTGTGCACCATCCGCTGCGATCTGCTGGAACGCAGCGGCGGCCAGTGGGGCTACAAGCCGCTGGACGAATCCATGCACCCGTACTACTACTCGTGCCCGCTGTCCTATCTGAACCTCGCACCGGAGCAGTCCGCCGAATGGCGTGCAGGCGTTCGCGCCTACCACGTGCGGCGGCGCACATCCAAGGAAGCCACAGCTCCAGCTACGGCGCTGACGGCCTGAGTCAGGGACGCTTTTTTTCCACCCCAAGGGGCAGTACTTGCCCCCTGCGGGCGGTGCTGTTCCCGTTCATCCGAGGACACCACCATGCCCGCAAACACTTCTTCCACCACGCTGTACCGCATCGACGAATGCCCGGAAGTGATGGCCGACGCTTGCGTCGGCGATGACCAGGGCAACCTGATCTTCCTGTCGATCTGGGCGCGGGACACCGCCGTCCAGCAGTTCCTGGCTCGCCTGACCCTCGGGCGCGACGAGCAGGGGCTGGAGCAGTTCCATGTCATCACCGACCAGGGTGGCAGCGTCCCGGTGTTCGTCGGCAACGTCGATCGCCTGGAAAAGCGCATGACCCGCGCCTACCGGCGAACGCTGTTCGGTTCGCTGTCCAACGTGTGGCTGTTCGATCGGCGCTGCGTCAAGCCCGACAAGGCCAACGCCAGCGCACTGGCATTGCTGCCCCGCGATAGCGACCACCGGCTTGACCGCTTGTGGCCGTTGGTGCAGGACACCTGCCCACTGCCGTTGCTCGACCACTGGCGCGAAACCGTGCTGGAACTGCTGCAAAGCCGCGAGATGCTGACCCGCCTGCCATTCGCCCTCGGGCCTTTGGTGGGCCATCGGCTCGCCATCGACGTGCCGGCGCTGACCCAGGCGCTCGGCTCGCTGATCCGCAGTGACGTGCTCACCGCCTATCCCTATCCGGCCAGGATTTGGACGCCGGAAACGGTAACGGCTTGACCCACCTGCGCAGGCACGCCAAGGCGCGCCTTCTCTATTCATCCCCGCCAACCAGGAGACTTCCATGGCTCTCATGTTCCCGCGGCTTGCCCGCAACTTCGTGAAGAACGGGTACTTCCCAACCGATGAACCGACGCTCGAAAGAGCCCTCAATGCACTGATGCCCAGTGCGCCTGAATCCAATGGGCCGATGTGCATCCTCGATCCCTGCGCCGGCGAAGGCGTGGCGATTGCCGAAGCTGCTCATGCCCTCGGGCGCGAGCAGGCCAGGGCGTTCGCCGTCGAGTTCGACGCAGAGCGGGCGCGCCATGCCCGCGGCCTGGTCGATCACTGCCTGCACGCGGATCTGATGGACACGATGATCTCCAAGCAGTCCTTTGGGCTGCTCTGGCTCAATCCGCCATATGGCGACCTGTCCAAGGACGTCAACGGCAACATTGGCTATCAGGGTCAGGGCCGTGCCCGCCTCGAAAAGCTGTTCTACCAGCGCACGCTGCCCCTGCTGCAGTACGGCGGCGTGCTGGTCTTCATCATCCCCGGCTACGTGCTCGACGCCGAGCTGGTCGGCTGGCTGACGCGCCACTACACCGACCTGCGGATCTACCGAGCGGTGGAAACGCAGTTCAAGCAGGTGGTGATCTTCGGTCGGCGGGTGCGCCAGCGTGAGCAGGCACCCGATGGCGTCAAAGCCGTGCGCAATCTGCTGCTGCAGGTTGGGCTTGGCGAAGTCGAAGCCGAGGAGCTGCCGGGCGAATGGCCGTTCCTGCCGTACATCGTCCCAGCCAGTCCGGCGGAGCCGGGGCATTTCTTCCGCGTGACGATGGAGCCGGAGCAGTTCGCCGATGAGGTTGGCAGACTGCAAGGCCTCTGGCCGTCGCGGGATACGCAGTTGGGGGCCGCGCAGCAGACGCTGCGTCCACCGGCGCGGGCCTTGTCCCACTGGCATCTCGCCCTGGCCCTGGCTGCGGGTGCGATCTCGGGAGTCGTGCAATCCAAGACGGGGCGCGTACTCGTCGTCAAAGGTGACACCCACAAGGACAAGACGCTCCAGCGGGAATTCACCGAACGCGAAGACGGCTCGATTGCCGAGACGCGCATCCTCACCGACAAGTTCGTTCCCGTCATCCGAGCCTGGGACATGACGCCGGGTTCCGCCACGCGGGGCGAGGTGTTGACCATTCGCTGATCGTTTCTCCACCGCCGACGGTTCGCCGTCGAGTTTTCCACCCACCGGGGTCCAGTCGCCCCGATGGGGTGCCGTGGCCCCTCCATATCCAGGAGCCTTCCCATGGCAGCCCAAGCACTCTCCATCAGCCAGCCCCCGAGCCTGCGCTTCTCGCCCGGCCAGGTGGTCATGACCTGCGGCGTCGATGACCTGGTCCAACAGGCCAATTCAACCCGATTCCCTACCTGCGTCGCCACCTCGGCGGCGATTGGGGCGACCTCGACGACAGCGACAGGCGGCAGAACGATGCCGCGCTGAAGTCCGGTGAGGATCGTCTGTTCTCTTCCTACCAGGTCGCACCCGGCCTGAAGCTCTGGATCATCACCGAATGGGATCGCAGCCTCACCACGTTGCTGTTGCCCAGCGAGTACTGATCTTCTCCAACGCGGGGCCACCGACACCCCGCAAGGGTGCTGTAGCCCCTTCACTCCGAAGGAAACCACATGACATCCGACCAACATGACAAGCACCGCCGCAAACGGCTGTTCGAAATCGGTGCACTGGAGTTCAGCGAAGGCGTCGAACGCCTGATGAACGAAGGCCGGCTCGATCCCATGCCGCTTTTCGAACGCCACATGCGTGGCGACTGGGGCGACGTCGCGGACTACCAATGGCAGCAGAACAACGCTGCGTTGGAGTCTGGCGAACGCCTCGATTCGTTTTACGTCGTCACCCGTGACCTGAGCATCCGCATCTTCACCGAAGCAGATCGCAGAGCGACCCGCATCGTGCTGCCGTCCGAGTACTGACCGCGAGTTGTCACCGCAGGCCACGAGCGCCTGCACTGTCCAACCACTGACGGTTCGCCGTCTCTCTACCCACCACGGGGCATGCCATCGCCCCGCTGGGGTGGTGCATGTCCCATTTTTCTTTGGAGCATCACCATGTCCGTTGATCTCGACACCACCGCTAACGATGCAGAGCCCGTACAGGGCGAACTGCTCGAAGTGGAATCCAACCCTCTCACCCTGAGCCTTCAGGATTTTGTCGGCGAGTTCGGCGACGAACTGCTCGACTCTCTCAACCGCGCCAACCCGCCGGTCTATACCGGCCAAGCGCAAGCACAGCGGCAACTCGTCGTCGCCAGCCTCAAGCGCAAGTTGTTCCAGGCCCAGGCCGAAGTTGTCCATGCCGCCGCCGAGCTGTTGGTCGATCAAGGCGAGCGCGCTGCGATCGTCAATGGCGAAATGGGTTGCGGCAAGACGACCGTCGGCATCGCCACGGCCGCCGTGCTCAACGCCGAAGGCTACCGCCGCACCCTGGTGCTTTCGCCTCCCCACTTGGTCTACAAGTGGCGGCGCGAGATCCAGGAGACGGTGGCTGGTGCCAAGGTCTGGGTGCTCAATGGCCCGGACACGCTAGTCAAGCTCATCAAGCTGCGCGAGCAGTTGGGTGTGCAGCCCACGGGCCAGGAGTTTTTCATCCTGGGCCGCGTCAGGATGCGGATGGGGTTCCATTGGAAGCCGGTCTTCACCCAGCGGCGCACCCGCCACGGCGACGTGGCGGCCTGCCCGGACTGCGGCACGCTCATCACCGACCTCGACGGCGAGCCGGTCAACCCGATCGGGCTCGAAGCCGAGGAGTCCCGCAGGAAGTGCAGCCACTGCGCCGCGCCCCTGTGGACGCTGATCCGCCCGCGCAGCCTGTCCGGCAGCGACCAGTCCTCGGTCGTCCTCAAAGCCTTGAAGCGCATCCCGACCATCGGGGAAGTCACCGCGCAGAAGTTGATGCAGAAGTTCGGTGACGGCTTCCTGGCCTCGATGCTGGGTGACAACATCCATGAGTTCATCAACCTCATGGATGGCAACGGCGAGCTGGTGTTTTCCGACCGTCAGGCCACGCGCATGGAACGTGCGATGGCCAACATGGAGTTTGGCTTTGGCGAGGGCGGCTACCAACCGTCCGAATTCATCAAACGCTACCTGCCGCAAGGCACGTTCGACCTGCTCATCGCCGACGAGGCGCACGAGTACAAGAACGGTGGCAGTGCCCAGGGCCAGGCCATGGGCGTGCTGGCGGCGAAGGCTCGCAAGACCTTGCTGCTGACCGGCACGCTAATGGGCGGCTACGGCGATGATCTGTTCTACCTGCTGTTCCGGGCACTGCCAGGACGGATGATCGAAGACGGCTACCGCCCGACCACGAGCGGCAGCATGACCTCGGCTGCGATGGCGTTCATGCGCGATCACGGCGTCCTCAAGGACATCTACTCCGAGAGCGCCGGCACGGCGCACAAGACGGCCAAGGGCACCAAGGTATCGGTGCGCACCGTCAAGGCTCCCGGCTTCGGCCCGAAAGGCGTCTTGCGCTGCATCCTGCCGTTCACGATCTTTCTCAAGCTCAAGGACATCGGTGGCAACGTCCTGCCGCCGTATGACGAGGAGTTTCGTGAAGTCCAGATGGACGTGGCGCAAGCTGCGGCCTACCGCGATTTGGCGGGTCGGCTGACCGCAGAGCTGAAACAGGCTCTGGCGCGACGCGATACGACCTTGCTGGGGGTGGTGCTCAACGTGCTGCTGGCCTGGCCGGATTGCTGCTTCCGGTCGGAGACCGTGGTGCATCCGCGCACGCGCAACACCTTGGCGTTTGTCCCGGCTCAGTTCAATGAGTTCGAGATCAGCCCCAAGGAGCGTGAGCTGATCGATATCTGCAAAGCGGAGAAGGAACAGGGCCGCAACGTTCTGGCCTACACGGTCTATACCGGCACGCGCGACACCACGTCGCGCCTGAAGGGGCTGCTGGAGCAGGAAGGCTTCAAGGTGGCGGTACTGCGCGCAAGCGTGGATGCCAGCCGCCGAGAAGACTGGATCGCCGAGCAACTGGACCGTGGCATCGACGTGCTCGTCACCAATCCCGAGCTGGTCAAGACGGGACTGGATTTGTTGGAGTTCCCGACGATTGTGTTCATGCAAAGTGGCTACAACGTGTACTCGCTCCAACAGGCAGCACGCCGCTCCTGGCGCATCGGGCAGAAACAGCCCGTGCGCGTGATCTACCTCGGCTATGCCGGTTCCTCGCAGATGACCTGCCTGGAACTGATGGCCAAGAAGATCATGGTCTCGCAGTCCACCTCGGGCGACGTGCCCGAATCGGGGCTGGATGTTCTGAATCAGGACGGTGATTCCGTCGAGGTCGCACTGGCCCGGCAATTGGTCACCGCCTGATTTCCACGCCATCGCCGGCCTAGCGCCGCCGGCTTTCTATTGTTCACAACTTGCAGCCCCACTCGCGTTCTTCGTGGGCGGGGCTGCGTTTTTTCTTTGGCGTGCTACGGCAGCCACCCTGCAATTGATTCGCGAAGTACACCGTTTTTCGTCCCATATTGCGGCTTAACTGCAAATCCGCCTATTGATCCATGAGCTACTGGTTGTGCGCAACAACGGGTGCGTCTGTACCGCCTGGACGATACGCAGTAGGCATCCGGGTCGCCCCTGAAACCGGGCACTACCCAGTTCGCATTCCTGGCTGACCGCACGGCACCGTGCCGCCAAGGTATCGGCATCGCAACAGAAGAGCCGATGCCATGCCCGCAACCCATGTATCCCGGCGTCTGGTCGGCGCTGGTCTCCTGGCCGCAGCGCTGGCCAGCGGCTGCGCCACCACGACCGCGCCGCTGGTGCCAGACGCCATAGAAGGCGTCTCCTCCGCTCCCGAACCCGAGGCCCCCGAGTTCATTCCCGTCGTGCGCTATGGCCGCTACACGCTGGTCGAGCTGACACCCACGGCGGCGCAGCGTGACTTGCTGTTGCAGACCATCGACGTGTTCATGCCCGAGGATGCCCGTGCCACGGTGGGCGATGGCCTGCGGCATGTGCTCAAACGCAGCGGCTACCAGCTTTGCGAGACGCCTCGCGCCGTGACCGAGTTGTATGTGCTCCCGCTGCCGGCGGCGCACCTGCATCTTGGCCCCATGACCTTGCGCGATGCGCTGCTCACCCTGGCTGGCCCGGCCTGGGAACTGCATGCGGATGAACGGGCACGGCAGATTTGCTTCGAGCGGCCTGGAGGCAGTGCGACCGCCGAGCACGCACACGAGCCGCCCGCTGCCGAGGCGGTGCAGACGTTTCCGCTGATGCCTTCGGGTTCGGGAGGCCAGCCATGAATGCCGCGCAGTCTCCCCGTCGCCCGATCACCGCCGTGGTGGTGCAGAGCCTGATGTGGCTCTGGCTGATCAGCCTCAGCGTCTTCGTCGCTCTCGGCTACCAGGCGGTGAACGACCAGACCGACCAGAATCAGCTTGATACCCGCCTGCAACGTCTCGAAGCGCAGGCGATGGGCCTGGCCGAGACCATTGATGCCATCCAGCAGCGTCCAGCCGTCGCAACGGCGGCAGACCTCAAAGACACCCGCGAACTCCTGGAAGCACGCGCTGCTCAGGTCGAAAAAGCGCTGAGCGGCTATGCCGCTGCCGAAGACCTTCAGGCGCTGCGCACCGAAGTCGAGCAAATCAAGACACGCCAGACTGTTGCGCGTGCCGCAGCGTCCGCCCAGCCGCGCGTACCGACCAGGCCCACCGCCAAGCCGGAACCGCCGCCACTGCCGTTCCGCATCGTCGGCGCCGAACTTCGCGCCGGCCAGCGCAGCCTGTCCGTCGCGCCGAACAACGGGAACTTCACGCCCGACCAGCTTCAAGTGCTGCTTCCCGGCGATGCCGTCGGCCCGTGGCGCTTGCAGGCAGTCGAGGGCAACACCGCGGTGTTCCAGGCCGGCGACCAGACCCGTCGCATGGCGATTCCTTGAGCGGAGCGCACGACATGAAACCGTCGATCATCCTTTCCGCGCTCCTGCTCGCGTCTGCCCAGTTGCCCGCCTGGGCGCAGCAGCCGGCCACGGCCTCCGCCCGCAATGCGCAGAGCCAGGAGCGCCTCCTTGTCGCCCGCATCCTGGACGACCGGGTGGCAAGCGACTGGGGCCTGCAACCGCAGGAGTGGGCGCGCTATCGCGAACTGATGGACGGGCCGTTGGGCATCTACTCGCCCAACCTGGACCCGCTGTCCGCCCTGGGCATCGAGGCGCGCACCGACGAGGAACGGCGCCGTTACGCAGAGCTGCAGGTGCAGGTCGAAGCGCGCCGCGTCGAGAAGCTGCTCGCCTACCAGCGTGCCTACGACGAGGCCTGGCAGCGCCTGAATCCCGGCATGCAGCGAGTGAACCTGCCTGACGACAAGCCCAACGCGGGTGCCGAACGCGGCTCCGGCCGCACGGCGGTGTTCGTCAAGGACGGCTGCGCGGCCTGCGGGCAGCTTGTGCAGCGCCTGCAATCCTCTGGCACCGAGTTCGACCTGTACATGGTTGGTAGCCGCCAGGACGACACACGTATTCGCGACTGGGCCAAGCGTGCGAACGTCGATCCGGCGCGCGTGCGCAGCGGTGGCATCACGCTCAACCATGATGGCGGGCGGTGGCTGTCGCTGAGCTTGCCCGGCGAGCTTCCAGCAGTCGTGCGCGAGGTGAACGGCCAATGGCTGCGCCAGCCTTAGTGGCCACCTCCGTTTCGCAGTGCTTGCGCACACTGGCGCTCGCGGCGGGCCTGTGCGCCTGCGCCGCCCATGCCCAGGAAGTTCCGCCACCGGCTTACCAACTCGCCGCCCAGCGCGCGGGCGTTCCCTCGACGGTGCTCTACGCGGTGGCCTTGCAGGAGAGCGGCATCCGGCGCAACGGGCGCATCGTCCCGTGGCCGTGGTCGCTCAACGTCGCCGGCCAGTCGCACCGCTTCGCCACCCGTGCCGACGCCTGCGCCGGATTGCAGCAGGCGATGCGCTCCACGTCGCACACGCGCATCGACGCGGGTCTCGGGCAGATCAACCTCGGCTACCACCAACAACGCTATGTCAGCGCGTGTGACCTGCTCGACCCATACCGCAACCTCGCCATCGCCGCTGAAATCCTGAAGGAGCAGCACGTCACTGGCGAGGACTGGTTACTGGCAATCGGTCGCTATCACCGTCCTGCGGGCGGAGAACCTGCCGCCCGCTATCGGCGCAGCGTGTCGCGCCACCTTGCCCGCGTGCAGGGCACGCGCCCAACCGCTGCGGCCTTCGCCGCACGCCAGGAGAGCATCCCATGAAAACATCCCATTTGACCCATCTCACACTGAAGGGCTTGCTCGTGCTGCTGGCGGCTCTGCCGCTGGCCTCGCGTGCCGGCGAGCCGCTGATCGTGGTCGAAGACCGTGGCGGCACGTCGGCGCTGCCGTACTACGAGGCTCTGAACCTTCAGCCGCGCGCCAATGCTCCGGCCCGACCGCCCATCCCGATGCTCCCGGTGCCCGCCACGCTCATGGACGAGGCCGCGATGTTGCCGGTGCGCAGTGCCAAGCTCACGCCTGGCACCGTCGCGCGGCGGGTGATCGAGGCACCGGGCCTGCGGCCTTTCGTGGTCGTCGGCGACGACGAGGCGTCCCACGCCTGGATGCGCAGCCAGGCAACATCGCTGCGCGAGCGCGGCGCGGTGGGCCTGGTGGTTAACGTCGAGACCGTGCAGGGTCTGGCACGGCTGCGCGCCCTGGTGCCGGGCGTTCCCCTCGCGCCTGTGGCCGGTGACGACCTGGCCGAGCGCCTGGGTCTGCGGCATTACCCGGTGCTGATCACAGCCACCGGCATCGAGCAATGAAGCCATGTCGGGGAAACAGCCAGTCGAGGTTTTGCTGCGCCCAGCGGTGGAGTTCTATACCGTCGCGGCGTGTGCAGGCGCCGCGTTTCTGTCCCTGGTGGCCCCGTGGTCGCTCGCGCTGAGCCCCGCCATGGGCGTCGGCAGTGCGCTGGCGTTCTGCGCCTACGGTGCCATCCGCTACCGCGATGCCCGCGTCATCCTGCGCTACCGGCGCAACATTCGCCGCTTGCCGCGCTATGTGATGACCAGCAAGGACGTGCCGGTCAGCCAGCAGCGTCTGTTCGTGGGCCGCGGGTTTCTGTGGGAGCAGAAACACACCCATCGGCTGATGCAGACGTACCGACCGGAGTTTCGCCGCTACGTCGAGCCAACGCCGGCCTACCGGCTGGCGCGCAGGCTGGAGGAACGGCTGGAGTTCGCGCCGTTCCCGCTGTCTCGGCTGCCTGCACTCACGGGCTGGGACGTGCCTTTCAACCCGGTGCGCCCGCTGCCGCCTGTGGGCGGCCTGCCGCGCCTGCACGGCATCGAACCCGATGAGGTGGACGTCAGCCTACCGCTGGGTGAGCGCGTCGGGCATTCGCTGGTACTGGGCACCACGCGCGTGGGCAAGACGCGGTTGGCCGAGTTGTCCGTGACCCAGGACATCCGGCGCAAGAACGCCGACGGCGAGCACGAGGTCGTCATCGTCATCGACCCCAAGGGCGACGCCGATCTTTTGAAGCGGGTGTACGTCGAGGCCAAGCGTGCGGGCCGCGAGGGCGAGTTCTATGTCTTCCATTTGGGCTGGCCGGACATTTCTGCGCGCTACAACGCCGTGGGCCGCTTTGGGCGCATCAGCGAGGTGGCCACCCGTGTTGCAGGGCAGCTCTCCGGGGAAGGCAACAGCGCGGCATTTCGCGAATTTGCGTGGCGCTTCGTCAACATCATCGCCCGCGCCCTGGTGGAACTGGGGCAGCGCCCGGACTACATGCTGATCCAACGCCATGTGATCAACATCGACGCGCTGTTCATCGAGTACGCCCAGCATTACTTCGCCAAGACCGAGCCCAAGGCCTGGGAGGTGATCGTCCAGATCGAGGCCAAGCTCAACGAGAAGAACATCCCGCGCAACATGATCGGGCGCGAAAAGCGCGTGGTGGCGCTGGAACAGTACCTCTCGCAGGCTCGCAACTACGATCCGGTGCTCGACGGCCTGCGCTCGGCGGTGCGCTACGACAAGACCTACTTCGACAAGATCGTCGCATCGCTGCTGCCGCTGCTGGAGAAGCTCACCAGCGGCAAGATCGCCCAGCTTCTGGCCCCGAACTACTCCGACCTGGCCGACCCGCGTCCGATCTTCGATTGGATGCAGGTCATCCGAAAGCGCGCCGTGGTCTATGTCGGCCTGGATGCGCTATCCGATGCCGAGGTCGCCGCCGCAGTCGGCAATTCCATGTTCTCCGACCTGGTTTCGGTCGCTGGCCACATCTACAAGCACGGGATCGACGACGGCCTGCCGGGCGCATCGGCAGGCTCGCGCGTGCCGATCAACGTCCATGCCGATGAGTTCAACGAGTTGATGGGCGACGAGTTCATTCCGCTGATCAACAAGGGCGGCGGCGCTGGCCTGCAAGTCACCGCGTACACGCAGACCCTCTCGGACATCGAAGCCCGCATCGGCAACCGGGCGAAGGCCGGTCAGGTGATCGGCAACTTCAACAACCTGTTCATGCTGCGCGTGCGCGAAACGGCCACCGCTGAGTTGCTGACCCGGCAATTGCCGAAGGTCGAGGTCTATACGACCACCATCGTCAGCGGCGCAACCGACAGCTCGGACATTCGCGGCGCGACGGACTTTACGTCGAACACCCAAGACCGCATCAGCATGTCCAGCGTGCCGATGATCGAGCCATCGCACGTCGTCGGCCTGCCCAAAGGCCAGTGCTTCGCGCTGTTGCAGGGTGGCCAGCTTTGGAAGGTGCGCATGCCGTTGCCGGCGCCAGACCCGGATGAAGTGATGCCGGCGGACTTGCAGCAACTGGCTGGGCACATGCGCCAGAGCTACAGCGAGGCCACGCAGTGGTGGGAGTTCACCAGCTCCCCGGTCTTGCAGGACGCGGCCTTGCCGGACGACCTGCTCGATGAGGCGGCCATCGCCATACCCATCACCGACACGGGCGACACGGCCAGCGAAGAGGCCGCGCCATGAGCGATGCCGCCTCCACTGCGCAGCGCGAGCAGAACCGCCGCCAGGGCCTGATCGTCGGCACCATCACCTTGCCGTTCCGACTGCTCGGGGTGCTGGTCAGCTCGCTGCTGTTCTCGATCCTGATGGAGTGCATCGGCATGCACCTGTTCTGGAAGGATCAAGGCTGGCAGCACTCCCAGCAGATGTTGCAGTACGAGTTGGGGCACCTGTCCAAGCACTTCCCACGCAGCGTGGTCGTGCAGGAGCCGGGGCGCACGGCGCATGCGCTGGTGGACACCGGCTACGAATGGGTGTTCGTGCGCTCAGGACTGCTGGAGCGCATGAGCCAGACCGCAGAGCGCGCCCGTGCGCCCAGCCAAGGGCAGGCGCGGAACTTCCGTTACTTCATCAGCCAGGTCTATGTCTGGGCCGAAAGCTACCTGATCGCCGCCGCCTTCACTACGCTTACTTTCCTGGTGCGTCTGTTGGTCCTGGTGCTTACGCTGCCGCTGATCTTCACGGCGGCATTTGTTGGTTTAATCGACGGCCTGGTGAGGCGTGACGTGCGCCGGTTCGGCGCGGGCCGGGAATCCGGCTTTATCTACCACCGAGCAAAAGCCAGTCTGATGCCACTGGCCGTGCTGCCCTGGGTCACATACCTGGCCTTGCCGATCTCGGTGCATCCGCTGCTGATCCTGCTGCCCAGCGCCGCCTTGCTGGGACTGGCCGTGAGCCTGACTGCAGGGAGTTTCAAGAAGTACCTGTAATCGAGTCCCCATACGAAAACGCCCAGCTTCAACGGTCGGGAATTCTCGCGCTCACCTCATGCCATTGGCTTCTTCCCATTTCTATGCCCATTTATTGAGCGGAGTCCGTTGTATAAGGGAATAATCCGTACCGCCCATGATACGGGTTCTTGCCGAACATAAGCGACTGCTCGCGCTGCATAATTGAAGCAGGCGGATCCGTGTTCTCAACAACGATGACTTGTGTGTCGCTAGGCAACGCTTCAAGATATGCATAGAACTGTTCTTGAAGGTCAGTACCAGTCAAGTCATCTTCCGCTCCGTCTGGCTCTCGGTATGCCAGCAAAGGAGAGTCGAGCACGACAAATCCCGTATGCGGGGTCTGGCGCGCACGGCAGAAAGCAAGCAGCCCGAGGGTGAAGGCTGCATGAGTGATGGCGCGAAGCCCCTTACCAAAAGCACTACGCGACTTTCCAGCGATAACAAGATCCCGAGCCTTGGAATCGAAATACACATCCCCAGTCTCTGGGAAGTGCCAACCGGTCAGTATGCCCTCGACAGTCTTGGCAAAACTATAAGTCACAGTGGTTGAGAGATCTGCGCTTGCAACAGCCCCGGCCTTCTCATCCTCGGTGTCCTTCTCAAGGTCGGCGCGACGGCGCTCCATGTCTTGTACGGTAGCGTAGAGTGCCAGCGCTTCGCGCACCTCGGCACGCTTGTCGGCAAAGTCGGAATAGGACTTTCGAAGAGTTGAGAGCTTAGGTGCGATCAATTCTTCAACCGACTCCGAGATTGACTCCAGCTCTCGAACAACAGTAGGCATCCTGCGATCAAAGTTGGCACCTTCACGCTCAAGGCTTCGGACGGTCGCTACAAGTTCAGTGCGCAAAACTTCGATCTTGGCGACCTCCACTCGTGCGGCCTGAACGACAGCATCAGTGTCTCCATTACACCCGGTATCGACGCGATGATGATCGGGATCCGCTCCGCAGAGAGGGCAATGCCCGGCACCCAGCACGCTAAACAGCGTCCCGCCTTCCTCAATGGCGCGCAGCCTTTCAATATCGGACACGTAGTGCCTGTCGAGCAAACCGAATCGCTCAAGCATCGCGCCGACCTCTGCACGTCGCTCTCGGCTTTCCTCCAGCTTCTTGCGCAGTTCTCGCCGTTTCCCCGCAGCCTCCTGAAACTCAGCTTCTGTGGTGTTTACCAGGGCCGCCTGTTGACGAAGCGAGGTGTCGATCTTCTCTAGCTGCTCCTCCAACTCCTTCGGACTCTTGGTCAATTCCTTGAGCCGATCACGATAGTCATCAAGAAGCTGATCGAGAAGATGCAATTGTGCCTCGCGCGATAACTCCTCTGGCTCACTCTTATTGCTAGCGACCAATGCGGAGTCGTCCGCCCCGGTTAAAAGCAACTTGAACGTCGCCAAGTTCGGTGTATTCGCGGTGGGATTTCCATCAACCAGCGGAGAGCTTTGTTGGGTAATCTCCGTCTCATCGACGATCATCAAGCGAGCAATGTTGCGAAAGCTCAGGCTGATCGTTTCGTTTCGGGAGTTTTTGCGGACACGCTTGCCACCAAGGTTGCATAGATTCAGCAAGAACGAGGACAGATTCGTGCAGTTCTTATCGCTGTGCTTTTCGTCAAGCTGCGTGTACGGGATGTCGGTCGTCGGCGGCATCTGGTGCAAGTCTTCGTATAGCCGAAAGCCGCCGCCGTCTATGCTGCGCCAAAGCGTAAATGACTTCCCATCAAGGGTCTCAAGCCCCAGGAGAACGAGGTCGTAGCCGACGCGTTCAGGGATGTCGCGCAGGGGTGGTTTGCCACCAAGCATGAAGTCGATGGCTTCGACAATGAAAGACTTTCCAGTGTTCGAAGCGCCGTAAATGACGTTGAGACCGGCGCCGAAGGTCACTGTTGCGGGTGACTTCTGTGGGCCGAAGAAGCCGAGGAAGCGCAAGCGAAAACCGGGGGTTATTGCCGTCATGCTTCGCCTCCCAGGCTTTGCTCGACGTGCTGAAACTCCTCAACCCATTTATCGAAGAAGCGGCGCATCATGCCTTTGAACTGTTCGTCCGTCAGGTAGCCAATGGTTTCGACAAGCCATACAGCGCGATCCTTCAGGGACAGCAGGTAGTTGGAAGATACTGACGATCGAGTAGGAGGCGGATTCACACCCGCCGTCCTCTCACACCACCGTGCGTACGGTTCCGTACACGGCGGTTCAGGTTACGCGGCTAAGCCGGTTAATCGTATCCAGTATCGAGACCAGCCCGAGCCGGTCCCACAGTTTCTTTGGCAGCGCGTAGTTCATATGTTGCGCTCCCGAATTCCACCATGGACCTCGGCCATTGAAGGCTGACTTGTTGGCACGCTCCTCGCTCAACCCCAGGCGCATCAAGTTTCTCAGCCTCGTGGGAGGCTGCTTCCATTGACGCCAGATGACGCAGCGGAGTTTGTGCCTGACCCAACCATCCAGTTCCTCAAGCGGCCGCTTGCTCTGGCTGAGCTTGAAGTAGCTAGCCCAGCCTCTCAGGACGGGGTTGATCCGCTCGATGACAGTCGCCATTTTGCGAGCCCGTACGCTGCGCAGCAGCATTCTGAGCCGGTCGCGTAAGCGGTCTAGGCTCATCCTTGCCACGCGCAGCCTTGGCTGCTGGTGCCAGCTTATCCCATAGCCTAGGTAGTCGCACTTCCACGCCCTTGCCACTTGGCTTTTCTTCCTGTTCACCGTCAGCTTCAGACGTTCTCTCAGGAAGCGCTCGACGCTGACCAACACCCGTTCGCCGGCCCGGGGACTGCGTACATAGATGTTCGCATCATCGGCATAACGTACGAAGCGATGGCCCCGTCGCTCCAGCTCGCGGTCGAGTTCGTCGAGCAGGATGTTCGACAGCAACGGCGAAAGCGGGCCGCCTTGCGGCGTCCCCTCCTGCCGTGGGCTGACGACACCGCCCGACATGATCCCGGCTTCAAGGTAGCGGCGGATAAGCCTGAGTACGCACTTGTCTTTGATCCGACGTTCGATGCAGGCCATGAGGATGTCGTGATTGACCCGATCGAAAAACTTCTCCAGATCGAGTTCCACGCACCAGCGGTGTCCCGCTGTCACATGAGCACGAGCCATCTCGATGGCTTGATGCGTACTTCTGCCCGGACGAAAACCATAGCTGTAGTCCGAGAACAGTGGGTCGAAGATAGGTGTGAGCTGCTGCTGCAGTGCTTGCTGGATCAGGCGATCCACGACGCTGGGGATTCCCAGTTGCCGTGTGCCGCCCTGCGGCTTGGGAATTTCAACCGCTCGCACTGCTTGGGGCTGGTATTCACCGGCCAGTAACCTGGCCTTGAGGGTTGGCCAATACTGTCTCACGTAGCCCGCCAAGTCAGCAACCGTCATGCCATCGGCACCCGGTGCTCCCTTGTTGCTGACCACGCGTTGATACGCACGTCTGAGGTTGGCCGGTGCAAGCACCCGCTCCATCAGCGTGTCCGGCTCCGCGTTCGTCCACGTCACGGACGCCGTCGATACCTTTGCACTGTCAGGCGTCACCCTCGGCTTCTGGCCGGAGCTCGGGATGACAGTTTCCGCTGTGGGAAATTTCTGCATTACGGTTACCAACGAGACGGCGACGCCTACTGGCGGCATAACCTGTTCGGCCCTTGGTGGCGCGGTTAACCGCCACTTACTACGGCTTCGGCTGACTTCTGCACGCTCATCCCGTCGCCTTTCGACGCGCGGTAGCACAATGGCAAACGTACAGATCTCCCAGGGTAATTCGCGCGACCTTCCTGCTTATGCCTGTCGGATCTACGTCACAGCGTTCCGTGCAAGTATTGGGCTTTGGCGATTTGTGCCACCTCACCCCGCTGTGCCGCCTCTATCCGCTTCCTGTTCGTCAGGCCAGCATTTTGCCTCGGGCTTCCTTCAGATTCGCGGTCACCCGCGACACCCTTGCCTCCGGCTAACACTTCCCTTGCCGGGTGTGTAGAGGACTTTCACCTCCAAGTCACCCGCTTGGCCACCACAGCCAAGCGGGTTGCGCTTACGCGCAACGCGCCATGCCTGGCGCACACAAAAACGTCGCAGCATTCTCGCCTGCGCCGTACTTGATTCCTTCGGGTGTAACTTCACGCTCAACAAGGTCGCGGGTCATCATCAGAAGCAGCGATTGCTCGACCAATTTACGGCGCACGAGCAACTCAGCCGTGTGCATTGGTGTCGGTGGGTGCAAATTGTCTGGACCGTCGATATCGCCGGTATGAACAAGAAGGTAATCAAGGGCGACAAGCCGCTGGAGGTCGTAGGTTTGTGGATAGGCAGCACCCAAAATCGAGACCGCACGAATACCCGCCTCAAGTGGGCCATTGAATGTAATCGGCTTATGCTCTTGGCTCATGATCGTGTCCACCGAAGACGCTCCTCATTCACGAGTTGATGGCAGATCCCGTCCCGATCCTTGGGGTTCGTACAAGTGATGAGGGCGTTTGCCGTAATCTGCATGTCGCGGGCCGCCTTGGTGACAGCGCAGACTTTTTCGTAGCCATCGCCATGGTTCCCGTCATGTGTGTCGATAACGCCATCGTGAATATCATCCAGCAAGGACTCGAATGTGCCGGGCGGCACACTGTCGCGTGCGAAGACGCGCAGCGACTCGGCCTCATAGAACGCCTCTCGTTGGCGGCGGAAATGATCTTTGAGTTTCGCTATGGGCAGAGCCGAGGAATCAGTCACGATTGTCCCCGTGTGCTCGCTGTATGCACCGAATAACTGCGTCACATAGCGACTCTCGGTGACAGCGACTTCTTGGGGAGGTTTTTCGGATGCAGGCCGCGTTGGCAGTCCACCACCGAAGCGCGCTGTGTGAACCGGTGTGGCACGATGATCGTCAACAAGCTGGAGCGCAGTCTTGGCGTCGAAGATGGAGAAATCGAAGGTGTCCACATAGGCTCGGAGTTCCGCATCGAGCAGCACTTCTTGCGTGCTAGTGATCGCACCTTTCACATGCTTATCCCAGTTCGCAAACAATTCCTCGCGCAACTTCGTTGCATTCGAGAATAGGCGACTAAGCGACGTGCCAGCACCGAGCGGCGAAACAAAATAGTAGCGACGGGGGGCCGCGTATTCACCTTTGTACGAGTACCAGATGACCTTACCGAACTCAGTCCATACATCGCTGGGCCTGATGGCATGGTCGTAGTGCTTACACTGGAAGTTTTCCCATACACCCTGAAGGCGTTTTCCGTCAGCGAACCCGGCGACGTCGATACCCATATCACCAGCACCTGAGAAGCGCTGAACGTGTTCGTACTTCGTCGTGAGGCAGTAATAAGCCCACTCCTCGACGAACCCCTCCCACTCTCCCGGCGAGTAGGTCAGTAGCCTTTGCTGCGGCGGCATCACAGGTCCATTCGCCACCTGTGCGGCCGTAACGACGGTCGCGGGGATCGGCGGCTTATTGATATCCTTCCAACTCGCTGTCATGACGCACCTTGTCCCTGGCTACCATGAGGGCAGAAGTACGGGTTTTTGTGTATCTGTGCTGCCTGGACTTTTTTCGTGAAAAATTCCGTGAGGTCGTCCTGTTGCTCAAGCAGGCGCACGACCTCCTGAAGCGTCGAAAGAACCAACACTTTGTGTTGCAGGAACTCTCGTACCGTGTGAATCGCAGGTTCCGTGTAGTCACTGGCAGAGATGAAGATACCTCGAACTTCGGCCCGCGACATGAGACGTACAAGATGCTCTGCAATCTCTGGCTTTCCCACCGGATTGCGATACCACTTCATTTCTACGAAGTACAGAACACCGCCGAGTTCAATAACCCCATCAATTTGCTCGACAATCCCTTCACCAGCCTCACCAACCAAGTGGAAGGCTTTATGAATGAGGACGCCGTAGGCTTGGAATAGATTATTGAGGGCCGTTTCCAGCATTTTCCCGCGTTCCTGCGCCGTCGCGGCAGTGCCAAACAATGCATACAAACCCTGCTTGGCATTTTCGATCCTGGAACTGCGCTCGCGATTTTCTGCTGCGATCCGCTTCGACTCGGCGAGGCGAGCTTGTCGTTCTTCTTCGCGGGCATTGTTCATGCGCGTGAAAGCGTCTTTCTGGTTAACGACTTCGCGGATACTAGCGACAAGGCCCTTGGCCTTGAGCTGGTCGGCGGGCCAGCACGAATCGAAGTTCGCAAAGTCCACCACGCGCCGCAGTACTTCGCGCCGTTCACGGAGAGCGTGTTCCCCCTTTGCGTTGAGGCGTTCAAGCACCGTGCGAACCATCTGGTACTTGTTGACATCCTTCGGTGTGACCCTCAAGTGAGCGGCAACGTCAGAAGTCATGTTGTCAGGCACCCCTGCACCCCGGAAGAACACCAGCACATCCTGCTTCGAACGATTGAGTAGCGGCACAACATCCACCAGTAGATTAAACAGCTCCGGTGGATAGTGGAATGTGATGTCTGTTGGTGCATCATCAGTCATACGCTGCCCCTCTCCAAGCACCCTCACTACAGTGAGAAAAGGCTTTTCTGCCTTTTTTCATAAAAGACCTTTCCTACGTAGATTTCACATGCCTGTTAGGCTTATGGCCGCGAACGGCTGGGCCAGTAGGGAGCGACCTGATAGCTCGTCCCGATTCAGCCTCTGCAAGTTCCAAGTCGTACCGCGATTGCAAGTTCATCCAGAACTCTGGGGCGTCACCGAACCAATGAGCAAACCGTAGCGCCGAGTCACCAGTGACCCCACGTTTGCCGTTGATTATCTGGGTGACCCTATTAGCAGGGACGCCAAGCTGACGCGCCAACTCAGTCGGCGACACACCAACAGCCTCAAGACGCTGGGCGAGAACTCCTCCCGGATGATGGGCTGCTGCGGTCATATTGCGCCTCGGAATGGACAGGCTATATCCCTCCAAAGATAAGGGAGTTGACGATGTACGTCAATCGTACATCAATTGGGCTTATTCATATCTGGGAAGTGCCTCTCCCATCAATCCGGTCATCCGCAGGTTCTTATTGTTTGCGGCCTGAAATGCCTCTGATCTCCACGATCAAGCCATTGCTGATCACACAGGAATGGCGCGATGTTGGCTCCGATCTGGCTGCGCGCCGCGCATCGCGGCGTGCCCACTTTTCTCGTGACGGCCCTGCTGCTGGGGCAGTCTTCGATGGCGTTGGCCGAATCCCCGGCACAGCGCCAGGAGCTGGTCGCTGCGCTGCGCCAGCTCGATGCGCTGGAGCGCACCGTCGCGGGTGGCGCCGCGCATGACCCCATCCAGCCGGGCGAGCGCTACCACTTCGATTACCCACGACTGCTGGCTGATCTGGCGCGTGTGCGCGCCGGCATCCAGGCCCATCTCAACCCTTCGCGCGCCCAGCCGCGCGACCTTTCCGAACTGGCTGGCGAGTACCGCACCGAGCTGGTCACCCCGCCATCGCTGCCGACGACTGCGCAGGGCAAGCCATGAACGGTGCCCAGGTCTCGGCATTTCAAGCCAACAGCGGCATCGCGCCGTCCGCAATGGCGACCGTCCTGGTCGGCGTCGTGTTCGCGGTTCTGCTCGTCTGGGGCGTCTGGGCCATCCGAACGGCCTACGTGGGGTGGGCCGAGAACCGCCTCAACCAGCGCCAGTTCCTCGGTGTCTGCATCCGCTTCGTCGCGATGTACCTCGTGCTGACTTTCTTCCTCCTCTCCTGACCTGAAGGGATTGACCATGCAAAACCGCATCCTCATTACTCGTTTTGTCCAACGCGCCGCCGTCGCCCTGGGTGCCGCCGCGCTGCCCGCGCTGTCGTTCGCGCAGGGCCTGCCCCAGTTGGAAAACCCGACCCGCGGCGCCGGCAGCGGCATCATGGACACGATCAGGAACTACGGCTACGACATCATCATGCTCGTGGCCCTCCTGGTGGTGGCGTCGATGTTCATTGGCGTGTGCTACCACGCCTACGGCACCTACGCGGAAATCCACACCGGGCGCAAGACCTGGGGCCAGTTCGGCCTCACGGTCGCCATTGGCGCTGTCCTGCTCGTGATCGGCATCTGGCTGCTCACCGAAGCCACCGGCATCCTGTAAGCGAGGACGGGCCATGTCCGAGCAACAGCATGTCCGTGCCGATGGAACGGTCACGTTCCTTCCACACCGGCTCAACAGGCACCCGGTGGTCGTGCGCGGACTCACCGCCGACGAGCTGTGGATCTGCTGCGGCCTATCCGGCGCTGCCGGCCTGGTGGTCGGCGCGCCGTTGTCCTGGGTGTTACGCACCATTGCCATCGCGCCGACCTTTGTTGTCCTGGGCGTGGCCCTGGGCGTGTTCATTGGCGGCGGCATCCTGCGCCGCCTCAAGCGTGGGCGTCCCGACACCTGGCTGTACCGGCAATTGCAGTGGCGCATCGCCACGCGCCATCCGCTGATGGCCGCTTGGGTGGGCGGCCATGTGTTGATCTCGCGCTCTGGCTTCTGGACTACCCGCAGAGGCACGCACAGGGGCGCACGATGAGCCGTTTCAAGAACGAGATCACCCACCTGCAGGCGCACATTAAGACGCTACGCCTCGGCGCGGGTGCGCTGGTCGTCGTCGCCCTGGTCATGGGCGGAGGTTGGTGGAGTGCGCCGCGCGACCTGACCATCCACGTCCCGCCTGACCTGCGCTCCGGCAGTACCCGCAAGTGGTGGGAAGTACCGCCTGAATCGGTCTATGCGTTCACGTTCTACGTGTTCCAGACCCTCAATCGCTGGCCCACAAATGGCGAAGAGGACTACCCGCGTAACCTCCATACGCTCTCGCCGTACCTCACCCCGTCCTGCCAGGCGTTCCTCAAGGCGGACTACGACTATCGCCGCAGCACGGGCGAACTGCGCCAGCGTGTGCGTGGCATCTACGAAATCCCCGGCCGCAGTTATGGCGACAACCCCACGGCGCGCGTGCGTGTGATTTCCGACCGCGACTGGGTGGTGACATTGGACATCAGCGCCGACGAGTACTACGGCGCCGAGCAGGTCAAGCGCGCCCTGGTGCGCTACCCCGTGAAGGTCACGCGGGTGGACGTCGATCCAGCACGCAACCCCTTCGGCCTGGTGCTCGACTGCTACGAAGGCACGCCCCAGCGCATCAGCGCACCGGAGCCGACGCGCCCGGTGCCTGGAGGCCTGACGCCGCAAGCGCCTCAAGGAGGTAATTCCCCATGAAGCCCATGAAGCATCCCGTACTCGCGCTGCTGGGGTTGCTGGCCGTGGCCGCAGCACCTGTAGCCCATGCTGTGGAGATCCTGCGGTGGAAGCGCATGCCGCTGGCGGTGCCGTTGAAGGTCGGCCAGGAGCGCATCGTGTTCATCGACCGAAACGTCCGCGTGGGTGTTCCCGCAGGCGTCGGTGAGCGCTTGCGCGTGCAGAGCGCGGGCGGCGCGGTGTACCTGCGTGCCAGCGAGCCGATAGAGCCCACGCGGCTGCAACTGCAGGACGCCGACACGGGCACGCTGATCCTGCTCGACATTGCGGCCGATCCGCCCAAGGACGGCGAAGCCGAGCTGGAACCGGTGCGAATCGTCGAGGGCAACAACTCAGCAGCGCGCTATGGCGATCAACCTGACCGTGCCGATGCGCCCCAGGCGCGCACCCAGGATCAGGCGGGCACCCGTATGGCGCGGCGCGAAACGCCAATTCCCGTCGTGCTGACACGCTTCGCGGCACAGAACCTCTATGCGCCGCTGCGCACAGTGGAACCCTTGCCAGGCGTCATGCGGGTCAACCTGCGCCGCGACCTCGACCTCGGCACGCTGATGCCGACCTTGCCGGCACGCGCGGTCGCGCTCGCCTCGTGGCGGCTGGAAGACCAGTGGGTCACTGCCGTGCGCCTGACCAACAACAGCAGCGACTGGATCAGCCTCGACCCGCGCGTGCTGCAAGGGGATTTCCTCACCGCCACCTTCCAGCACGAAGCGCTTGGCCCGAGTGGAACCCCCGAGGACACCACCGTCCTGTACCTGGTGACGCGCGGGCACGGCCTCGCGCAGTCGCTGCTGCCGGCGATCCATCGCTTCGACCCCGCTGTGCATCTCCCGCAGCCCAAAGCAGCAGCCAGCCACGACAGGGAGGCCCGCCATGCGCAGTAACGGACTCCTGAAGTGGCTGCTGATCCCCGTGGCCCTGCTGGTGCTGTTCGTCGTCATCCGGTTGTTCTCCGGTGGCGGTGCGTCGGCGCCGCCCACCGCAGATGGCAGCAGCAGGCTCACGCCGGAGGAAATGAAGGCGCTGGGCATCGAAGGCGATACCCCACGCGACACCGTGGCAACACTCGTTGCCCAGGTGAAGCAATTGCGCACCGAGCTTCAAACCGCGCTGTCCGACAACAGGTCGCAGCGTGAGGAGAATCAGCGACTGCGCCAGCGCGAGAACGCCATCGACCAGCGCATCAGCTCGGCCCTCGAATCCGAGCGATCCAACTTGCGCCGTGACCAGCAGCAGGCGGCCAGCACGCGCCAGCAGACCGAGGGGCTGCTCGCCGACCTGCAGCAGCGCCTGGACAGCATCGGCGGACGTGGCGGTGGCCATGCCGATTTGCCGGTGGGGCTGGGCCTACGTGACGGCGACGAGGCTGGCATGGAAGGCGGTATGCGCTGGGTGGAGCCTGATGACGCGAAACAAAGCGACGGGCGCGGCAGGTCGAATGGCGGCATAAGCTTCCCCACCAGCTTCGGTTCCGCACAGAGCTCGCTGGAAACCACAGCGCAAACCGTGACGAACGCGGGCGCACGCGCCGCTGGCGTCAAGACCGCGACGCTCGTCTATACCGTGCCGACCAACTCGACGCTGATGGGGTCGGTGGCAATGACGGCGCTGATTGGCCGCGTGCCGATCGACGGCACGGTGAACGATCCATACCCCTTCAAGGTCTTGGTCGGGCCTGACAATTTGACCGCGAACGGCATCGACATTCCCGATGTGGCCGGAGCCGTGTTCTCCGGCACCGCATCGGGCGACTGGACGCTTTCGTGTGTGCGCGGCCAGGTGCGCAGCATCACCTTCGTGTTCCATGACGGGACCATCCGCACCATTCCCGAGGACCGCGAGGGCAACCAGCAGAACAACCAACAACGTGACGGCCTGGGCTGGATCAGCGATCCGCACGGCATTCCCTGTGTCAGCGGCGAGCGGCGCAGCAATGCGCAGCAGTACCTCGGCACCCAGGCGCTGATCACGGCGGCTGGCGCAGGCGTGGCCTCGCTCATCGAATCCGACAGCGGCAGGGCGTCCTATGTCGGCGCCGACGGCTCCATCGGCAGCGTGGGCATCAGCGGCCAGGAAGCCGTGGGCCGGATTCTCGCCAGTGGCGTTCAGGACATGTCGAGCTGGGTCAACAAGCTCTACGGCCAGGCCTTCGCTGCCGTTTATGTGCAGCCCGGTGCCAAAGTCGCCGTCCACCTCGAAAAGCCGCTCGCCATCGACTTCGATCCAGAAGGCCGCAAGGTCGATCACCGCGCAGGAGAAAGCCATGCTCTCGAACTTGAATAGCTGGGCTCAAGGCCTGGCGCTGGCCTTAGCCGTCGCGCTGCTCGGCGGCTGCGCCACCAGCAAGGAAAAGCTGCTGACCCACGGTGACCGCACGATGATGGACATCTGGCAGCAGGAGGCCGGCGACGGCGGTGGCGCGGCCGGACGGAATGCCGGCCGCCAACTGCTCGATGCGCGCCAGAGCCTGCGCCGGCCCCTTACAGAGGTGGACGTGCAGGCCGCGCCCGCCGAGCAGATGCGCTATACGCGCACGGCGCGCAACGAGGTCTATCGCCAGTTCCAGCGCCTGCCCAACCCCGACCTCGTGATGTACGTGTATCCCCATTTGGCGGGCACCGACCCGGTGCCGATTCCGGGCTATACGACCGTGTTCCCGCTGTACCAGCGCGTGCAGTACGCCATGCCAGGCGAGCGCGTGGAGGACTACTGATGCGCTGGAAACTCCCCTGGCCGAAGCTGGCCGCGTCCGGCGCTGCCGATGACGAGCAGCCGGACGGCTGGCAGCGCCACGTCGAGGCACTGCACCAGGCCGGCCTCCCCGAACCTGGCGCGGTGGTGCAAGCTCGCAGGCCGGCGACCATGGCAGACGAGCAGGCGCTGTACGAGGTCGCGCCGTCGTTCGTGGAACTGCTGCCCTGGGTGGAGTTCCTGCCACAGTCGAAGGCCATGTTGCTGGAGGACGGGCAATCGGTGGCGGCGTTCTACGAGCTGGTGCCGCTGGGCACCGAAGGCCGGGAACCTGGCTGGCTCGCGCAGGCCCGCGATGCTTTGGAGAACGCGCTGCAGGACAGTTTCGATGAACTGGACGAGAACCCCTGGGTGCTGCAGCTCTACGCTCAGGACGAGCCCAGTTTCGACCAGTACATGCAGACCCTGCGCGACTATGTGCAGCCGCGCGCCCGTGATACGGCGTTCAGCGAGTTCTACCTGCGCTTCTTCGGCCACCACCTACGCGCGGTGGCCAAGCCGGGCGGCCTGTTCGAGGACACGGTAGTCACGCGGTTGCGCTGGCGCGGCCAGACCCGGCGTGTGCGCATGGTGGTCTATCGCCGCGTGACCGGGCAAGGGCAGAACAGCCGTCGCGGGCAGACGCCTGAGCAGATGCTCAATATCGTCTGCGACCGCCTGTGCGGCGGACTGGCGAACGCCGGCATTCAGGCCCGGCGCATGTTGGCTGCGGATGTTCATGACTGGCTGCTGCGCTGGTTCAACCCGCGCCCCACGTTGCTTGGGCCTGGGGCCGAAGACCGGGAGCGCTTCTATGCACTGGCGCGCTACCCCGACAGTGCGGAGGACGGCGAGGACGGCGAGATCGAATTGGCGAGCGGGCGGGATTTCAGCCAGCGGCTGTTCTTCGGCCAGCCGCGTACCGACGTGGCGCACGGCACCTGGCATTTCGACAGCATGCCGCACCGCGTGCTGATCACCGACCGCCTGCGCATGCCGCCGGGCACGGGGCACCTGACCGGCGAGACGCGCAAAGGGGACGCCATCAACACGCTGTTCGACCAGATGCCCGAGGACACCACCCTTTGCCTGACGCTGGTCGCCACGCCGCAGGATGTTCTCGAAGCGGATCTCAATCATCTGGCGAAGAAGGCCGTGGGCGAAACCCTGGCGTCCGAGCAGACGCTCAAGGACGTGCATGAAGCACGTTCCCTGATCGGCAGCGCGCACAAACTCTACCGGGGCACGCTGGCGTTCTATCTGCGCGGCCGCGACGAGGCGGAACTGGACCGGCGCGGCCTGGATCTGGCGAACGTGATGCTCAACGCCGGTTTGCAACCGGTGCGCGAGGACGACGAGGTGGCGCCGCTCAACAGCTACCTGCGCTGGCTGCCGTGCTGCTACAACCCTGGCCAGGATCGGCGCCGGTGGTACACGCAACTGATGTTCGCCCAGCACGCGGCGAACCTCTCGCCCGTGTGGGGCCGCGCCCAGGGTACGGGGCACCCCGGCATCACGATGTTCAACCGCGGCGGCGGGCCGATCACCTTTGATCCGCTCAACCGCCTGGATCGGCAGATGAATGCCCACCTGTTTCTGTTCGGCCCGACGGGTTCGGGCAAGTCGGCGACCCTCAACAACCTCTTGAATCAGGTCACGGCGATCTACCGGCCACGGCTGTTCATTGTGGAGGCCGGCAACAGCTTCGGCCTGTTCAGCGACTTTGCCCGGCGCCTGGGTCTGACTGTGAATCGGGTCAAGCTTGCGCCGGGCTCGGGCGTTACCCTGGCGCCGTTCGCGGATGCGCGGCGGCTGATCGAGACGCCCAGCGACGTGCAGACGCTCGACGCCGATGCGCTGGATGAAGACCTGCCCCCCGATGCTGTGGCCATGGAGGCGGATGAGCAGCGCGACGTGCTGGGCGAATTGGAGATCACCGCACGGCTGATGATCACCGGCGGCGAAGACAAGGAAGAAGCCCGGATGACGCGGGCCGACCGCTCACTGATTCGTCAGTGCATCCTCGATGCCGCCGAGCACTGCCACAGCAAGGATGGAGAGAAGCGCACCGTGCTCACGCGCGATGTGCGAAACGCGCTGCGCACGCGCAGCCAAGACCCAACGCTGCCGGAAATGCGGCGTGTGCGACTGCTGGAGATGGCCGATGCCATGGACATGTTCTGCCAAGGCACGGACGGCGAAATGTTCGACCGCGACGGCTCGCCGTGGCCTGAAGCCGACATCACCCTGGTCGATCTGGCGACCTATGCGCGCGAGGGCTACAACGCGCAGCTCTCCATTGCCTACATCAGCCTGATCAGCACGGTGAACAACATTGCCGAGCGCGACCAGTACCTGGGTCGCCCGATCATCAACGTCACCGACGAAGGACACATCATCACCAAGAACCCGCTGCTTGCCCCCTACGTGGTGAAGATCACCAAGATGTGGCGCAAGCTGGGAGCCTGGTTCTGGCTTGCCACACAAAATATCGACGACCTGCCGCGCGCCGCAGAACCCATGCTCAACATGATCGAGTGGTGGATCTGCCTGTCGATGCCACCCGATGAGGTGGAGAAGATTGCCCGGTTTCGCGAACTGTCACCCGCGCAGAAAGCATTGATGCTTTCCGCGCGCAAGGAAGCCGGGAAGTTCACCGAGGGCGTCATCCTGTCCAAGTCGATGGAGGTGCTTTTCCGGGCGGTGCCGCCGAGCCTCTACTTGGCGTTGGCGCAGACCGAACCCGAAGAGAAGGCGGAACGCTATCAGCTCATGCAGCAGCACGGCATCAGTGAACTTGATGCGGCCTTCAAGGTGGCCGAGAAGATCGACCAGGCGCGCGGCATCGAGTCGCCGGCCTTGGGCCTGCCGCAATAGCCGCCGGAGACTGCCGTGAAACCGAAACCTCCTTCCGTTCCTATGCCGGTGCAGGCGTTTCGCCATCGGTGCTCGCTCAAGCGCTGGCCCTGGTTCCTGGCCGCAGGATTGATCACACTGCTGCTGATCTGGCTGGTGTCCCGTGCACCCAGCGAATCAGTATCGCAAGCTCACGCGCCGATCAGCACGGCGCAGGTAGCCGGCCCGCCCTGGCAGATGGGCAACCCCGAGAGCCGTTTCACACTGACGCTCTATGCCGACCTCGAATGTCCGTTCTGCCGAGCGTACTTCCCGCAGCTCAAGCGCTGGGTGGGTGCCAACGCGGACGTAGCTCTGCAATGGCACCACCAGCCGCTGGCCGCGCACGAACCGGCCGCCTCCGCCGAGGCACGCCTGGCCGAGTGCGCCGCCGAAAGTGGCGGGCATGCTGCGTTCTGGCAGGCCATTGAATGGATCTATGCGCACACACGTAGCGACGGCTTGGGCTTGCCCGAGGGTCTGCGCTATCCCGGCCTCAACCCAGCCGTCGAGCAGTGTTTGGCCAGCGAGCGACCGGATAGGGTGATTCGCGCTCAGGCCGAGGAAGCCACCAAGGGCGGCGTGACCGCGACGCCTTCGATTCGTCTGCAGGATCGCCAAACCGATCAGGCAGTCGTGTTGCAGGGGCCGATCGAAGGCGATGCACTGCTGTCGGCCATGGACATGCTGGTGGCTGAGGATACCGCCGCTCCACCGACCACCGAAATGCCTGCCGACGTTGTCGGCGACATGCCCAGGTAGCCTGCGGTCATTGAGGCTACGGCGCAGCACGCTGCGCTGACCGCGACCCGTTCGCCTCGCATCCTGGCCGCGAACGATCACCGCAGCAGCGGTGATGGATGCACCCTGTTCCCTTGTTTTCTTTTCCTATCCCAGGAGGGCCTGCCCTCCTGGGGCATGTGCGCCCTTCGATTTCCCTGTCTGGAGGTTCGCCATGTCTGTCGTCATCAATGACTCCTGCCTGGAGTCACTTTCCGATATTGCCGCTCAGCACGAAGACTGGATCGTTCAGCAAGCCATCGTGCTGCTGGAGCGACGGGTTTTCAAAGCCGGGCCACGTCTTGAACGGCCCGCTGCGGTCAGGGACTACCTTCGCTTGAAGCTGGTCGCCGAGCCCAACGAGATCTTCGTCGTTGTATTCATGAACAGCATGCACGACGTGCTGGCCGTGGAGCCGATGTTCCATGGAACGATCAATGCGACCTCGGTTTATCCACGGGTCGTGCTGCAGCGCGCTTTGCAACTGAACGCCGCTGCGGTCATCTTCGCCCATCAGCACCCCTCGGGTTCCACCGAGCCATCCAATGCGGATCGCGTGCTGACCGAGCAGTTGAAGACGGCCTTGGCGCTTATCGACGTGCGGGTACTCGACCATTTCGTGATTGGTCAGGGCACGCCGTACTCGTTCGCCGAGTCGGGTCTTTTGTAGGAAAGCACGTGGTTCACTGATCACAACGGGGGCTTCGGCCTCCGCTTTTTTCCATACGGCAGCACCGAACAGGTATGCGGGGTGCCCGCGATGCGCATTGTTTGTTGGGGCGGCAGCGGGTTCGCGTTCGACTATGGCTCTGATCAACTTCCAGGGCACGCAACATGCCAGCATCTTTACTCCGCTTCACAGCAGGCTGGCGAACCCTTGGCCTGGCCGTTGCACTACCGGCGTCCTTGGCTGTTTTCAGCCCAGCCACCTTCGCCGCCGATGTGGTGGTCATTACCGATAGCCGCCACCCGGTCAAGACCATGGGTGGAGAGCGGCTGATTGAGCTGGATGAAGGCCCGCGCATCGAAGCCGAGCTTTCCGCACAACTGCCCGTCGATCCCGAGCAGGCCACGGCCATCGTCAAGCGCCGCCTGAACAACGGTGGTGCCGACCTCCAGCGCCGCATCGCTGCCGCCTACCAGGGCGTCGCCGACGCATGGAGCCTGGGCGTCACCAGCATCCCGGCGGTCGTGGTGGATCAGCGTTACGTGGTCTATGGCGAGCCGGATGTGGCCCGTGCCGTCGCGCACATCGAGCAACATCGGAGGTCGCAGCCATGACCCGAGCCTTCGAGCGGATGCGTCGCCTGCGCGCGGGCGTGGCCTCAGTGCTGCTGCTCAGCGCCACGGGCAGCTACGCACTCAACACCGCCACCATCGTTGGCTCAGTGGCATCGCCGGACTGCCTCGAATACCGCGTCGTCGGCATCTGCTACTGGCTCTACTGCACCTGGACGGGCTGCACGGTGCGCACGTCCATCAAGGTCCGCCACTACATCCCCGATGCGGTCGTATCCAGTTACAGCAACACCGGCGAGAACCCCTGGGTCGAAGTCCGGGCGATGAGCGTGCCCAACCCGTCCGCACAGGCCGGCGGAGACGGCACCACCAACGAAGATCACGAGAACAATCTCGCCAAGTTCAAGAACGCGGACGTCATCGGCCATCCCGGCGTCGAGGTGTTCAACCAGTTCATCTCGTCTTCGGGCTATTTCTGCGAGGGCGCGGGCACGGCGTTCATGCCGTACCTGCTCAGCACCCTGGACACGCTGGCTTGGCGCTACAACGTGCCCGAGATGGCCTACCCGGAGGCGCTGATTCCGGGTAGGCGCGAGATCGGCGCGCGCACCACGATGAACCTGTGGGGCAATGTGTATCCGCGTGGCGGCTTCCTGCACCAGGCCGACGACCACAAGGCCGGCGCCGTGGTGGCCCAACGCGCCGGCGATGTCGTCACGCGCCGTGGGCAAATCCACGTCTATCAGCCGCTGCTCGCCAACTCGCGGCCTGGCTATTGGCCTGCCGGCGCGCTGATGGAAGGCGATGCCTCGACGGGCAAGTGGCAGGAACTCACGCCCGTCCTGTCCTCGTCCTGCACGGTCTTCCCCCGCAGCGGCTTCCTGACTCAGGCGCAGCAAGGCGACTACGCCTGGGCACTGTGGCGGCCCTATACGTGCTGCGAACGTCGCGGCCAGGTGTTCCTCGGCAGCGTCGATTTCCAATGAGGGTACGGCGATGAAGCGTCCTGAACTGACAAACCTCTCCACCAAGGCGTGCCGCCTGCTGCGTCCCACGGTATTGACTGGGGTGCTGTCTGGCGCGCTCGTTCTTGGCGGCGGCCTGGCGTGGGCGCAGACCGGCTTTCAAACCGGCGGCTCCGTGATCGGCGACGAGGTGATGTATTCGATTGGCGGCGGCAGCGCAGTATCCATGGGGCGTGCGGCCGGCATGCGCTCGATCGGCGTCGGCGTGGGCTGGAACAGCAATCTGATCTGCGGCGACATGAGCATCCAGACCACGCTGCGCAACCAGCTCAACGGCGTCACCAACGGCTTTCAGCAGATCATGAGCAACGTGATCCAGAGCGCCACCAGCGCGGTGGCATCGCTGCCTGCGCTGATCATCCAGCGCGCCGATCCGGGCCTGTACAACCTGCTGACCAACGGCGTGCTGCAGGCACGGCTGGATTTCGACCGCTCCAAGCTGACCTGCCGCGCCATGGCCGAGAAGATGGCCGACACGGCAGGCGGACAGCTTGGCTGGAGCCAGATGGCCGAAGGCATGGCACTGCGCGATGCGGTGTCGAGCACCGATGCCGTGTCGGCGATTGAGCAGGCCGAGACGCGCCGTGGCAACAACGGCGTGCCCTGGGTAGGCGGCAACAACGCGGGCGGTGCAGGTCAGTCGGCCATCCGCGTGGTCGGCGACGTCACCCGTGCGGGCTACAACCTGGTCAACGGCCGCGGCGTGACCGACACGTCGTCCATCGCTTCCGCCAGTTGCGTGAGCCTGTCCTGCCAGACCTGGACTTCGCCGCAGCAGGCGACCGAATGGGCCACGCGGGTTCTTGGGGAACAGGTGCAGCGCACCTGCGATGCCTGCACCAAGACCGAAACGGTGCCCGGCGTCGGGCTGACGCCGCTGATCCAGGAGGAGTACGAGGCCAAGCTGGAGGCCTTGCAGGAACTGGTCTCGGGAACGCGCAATACCACCTTCGAGAACCTGCGCGCGGCCGGCAGCACCTCGCTGCCCATCACGCGCAGCGTCATCGAGGCGCTGCGCGACGAGCCTGACCAAGACTTGCTGGCGCGGCGCCTGGCCTCGGAGGTTGCGCTGGCGTCGGTGCTGGAGAAGGCACTGCTGCTCCAGCGTACCCTGCTGACCGGCAAGAAGGAGCCCAACGTCGCGGCGAACCAGTTGGCGATCGAGGCCGTGAACCACGAAAGCGACACGCTCGACCAGGAGATTCGCAACCTCAAGACCGAACTGGAGCTGCGCCGCGAGCTGGCGAATAACTCGCCCATGGCCATCATCCAGCGCCACGGCACGCGCGCGGCTGGCTCGCGTGGCATCTACGAAGGCGATCCCATTCCCGACCGCCTCGACCGGCTCCAGAAGGGCAATCCGGGAGGCAACCCATGAACCTGCCGCGCGCCAGTTGGCTGCGCCCACGCTGGCTGCTCAGCCGGCGCGCGGCGAAGGCGTTGCTGTGGGCAGTGGTGCTCGTCGCCGCTGCGGTGGGTGCCAACGTCGTCGGCATTTACCTCGTCGGCAGCGTTGCCAACTGGGAACTGTGGCTGACGGCCACGGCGGGCTACTTCCTAGTGTGGCGGCTGTGCCTGTACGGCGCAACCGCCTACGGCTGGGTCTGGATGCGTCGCCGGCTGCTGGCGCGTGAGGCCCAACGCGGGGCGGATAGGCAGGCGCGGCGGCGACTGTTGCGCAGCGAGATCGCTGGCGTCGCCGCCATTGTGGCGCTGGAAGCCAGCCTGTTGATGCAGGCCGCTTGAGGGGAGATCGGGGTCATGACGCTTTTTACGACCGACTACCTGGAGTACTACCTGACGCTGGTGTCGTGGATTGTCCATAACGGCATCTGGGCGGTGCTGGTGGCAAGCGGTGTCTTCGCGCTGCCTTTCATTGCCATCATCGTGCAGGAATGGCTGAAGGCCCGTGCGGAGGGTGCCGACGAAGGCAACAAGGGCGTGCTCTCGGCTGCGCGCATCGAGAACCGGGTGTTCGTCGCCATCGTGGTGGTGATGTTCGCCGGCATCCCCTTTATCGACGTGGATCTCAACACCATCCGGTACGACAGCGCGCGCTCGGCGCAGTGCCAGGTCAGCGTGCCGCAACCCTCGGCGACCGGCTGGTCGCAGTCTTTCAGCACGCTCAACAACCAATCGGCGAAGGTGCCGGTCTGGTGGGCCTTCATGCACGCGCTCTCGCGCGCCGTCACAGGGGCCTCGGTGGCAGCGATCCCATGCGGCACAGACCTGCGGCAAATGAGGATGGAGATCGACGCGACGCGCATCGACGACCCGGTGCTGGCTCAGGAAGTGGCGGATTTCTCGCGAGACTGCTACGGACCGGCGCGCGCCAAGCTGTTCATGCAGCGCCCAAACCTCGATGAGGCGCAGATGCACGACGTGACCTGGATCGGGTCGAGGTTTTTCACGGACACCGGCGGCTACTACGACAGCTACCGCTCCAGCACACCACGCGATGACTGGCCCTACGACAGCACCCGCGACGCGGGGCTTGCGCAAGTGGCCAGCGGTGGCGGTTATCCGTCCTGCAGGCAGTGGTGGGCCGATGGCAGCAATGGCCTGCGCGCACGCCTGCTGGGGCAGGTAGACGCAAGCCTGCTGAATCGCTTGGCGGGCTGGGCCGGCTTTCTGAGCCGAGCCGAGGTGGACGACTCGGTGATCCGCACGATCGCCTCGCCGAGGCAGCAGAAACTGAACCAGGGCAGCGTCTATACCGACTACGGCGGCCAGATCGACAAGACCCTGCCGAACATCGTGACGCGGGCCACCGGCGACGTCGGGATGGCCGTCGGCGCGATTGCCGCGTTTCCGGCCATGGACGTGGTGCGCCAGGCGTTACCCATGGTGCTCGCCTTGCTCAAGATGGCGCTGGTCATCTGCATCCCGCTGGTGCTGGTTGTGGGCACCTACGACCTGAAGACCGTCGTTACTGTGAGCGTCGTGCAGTTCGCGCTGTTCTTCGTCGATTTCTGGTTCCAGCTCGCACGCTGGATCGATTCGACGATCCTGGATGCGCTTTATGGCTGGGGGTTCGGCTGGAACCGGCCACACGCCAACTTCGATCCACTCGTGGGGATGAACAACGCCTTTGGGGATCTGCTGTTGAACTTCGTCATGGGGACGATGTTCCTTGTACTGCCGGGATTCTGGCTCGCGAGTCTTACCTGGGTTGGAATTCGAGCCGGGCACGCCATCCAGGGGCTTTCAGACGGCAGCAAGAGCGCTGGCCAAGCGGGCGGTAAGGGTGCAGGGGCGCTTACCGGAGGTAAGCTGAAGTAGCGCAAGGCCGGTCAGTCGTCGGTGTATAGCTCGTGGGACGTGTCGTTGTACAGATTCGGATCGTAGCCCGGCGTCTTGCGCAATTCGGTGAGATCGGTGAAAGACCACTCGTCGTCATCCGAGGTATTGGCAGCAGCAGCCCATCCTGCCGCCACAACGCCCAGCAACACGAGGGCGAACCAGAACGCAACGTATAGCAGCAGCCCCAGCACAGCCAGCTTGACCGCCCACAGCAGCACGGTGGTGCCGGCCACCGGCACTCCCTTGGATACCAACCAGCTCGATGTGCGCCGCTCGCCCCGCGCATAAGCGCGCCATCCACGGCCAAAGGCGCGGCCGATGCGTTCTGCAGTGCTGATGCGGGTTGTCGTAGTCATGGTCGTCTCCTGCTACATGAGGAATGCCTATTCCATTTTGCTCCAATCCTGTTTGCTTGACTCTACCAATGCGCTCCAGTCGTCCGGCGGGTTCCCGCGCCCGAGCATCTTCTCGAACACGGCATAGGGGTCTGATTTGCTCCCCGAAGACCGCAGGGTCTGCTCATCGTTGACCCAGGCGTACACGATGATCTTGGCCTTCGAGTCGTAGCGGAAGAACAGCCTGTATCGCCTTCCGAGCTTGGCTCGCCGCCAGTGGCGATAGACCGGCCCCATGGTATTGCCTTGACGGTACTCGTCGCGTGCTGGATCACTCGGCACCACATCCTGCATCAACTGAACCAAGGCCCGGAAAAACTTGACGTTGGCGTTCGATCCAAACCCTTCCGGGTCGTTCTCCTGGGCGCGCAGCACAGCCGCACGCAGCTTCATCATCTGCTCGATCAGGTTGTCGTGGAACAGCAGTGTCCAGCCATGCTGTCGCATCAGATTTCCACGTCCTCATCGAAATCATCGCCCAGCTCCACCTTGTGGCCCGCGTGCTCCAGCATGGTGCGAGCCAAATCCTCGGGCAGGCCGCGCACATTCCGGCCCGCTTCAATGTCGTGGGCCAGCAGGGTCAGGAACGCGGCAATGGCAGGGTCCTCGTGCTCGGCATCGGCGCGGGTCACGATGACTTCACTGCCACGAAGCTCGAACGCGAGCTTGCTGCCGGTATCGGCACCCAGCGCCTGCCGGATGGATTTGGGCAGCGTGATCTGACCTTTGGAGGTCAGCGTGGCAACTTCGTGAATGGCAGGCATGGCGGCTCTCCTGATCGCAATGCCTGCATTGTAAGGAAACATCCTTACTTCGTCAATCTGTGGTCTCACCGCGGCTCTCCAGCATCCAACAATGGATCGCATCGTAGAGCGGGAACAGCCAGCCTTCCCGCATCAATCCGGCCCCGCCATACCCGCATTGACGATGGACGACCCATGCTCACCGCTCTATATCCAAAGGCTTCTAAAGGCCAAAAGGTCAAGGGGGCAAGGGAATGGGGTGCAAGGGGAAAGGCCCTACCCAAAAAGGCGAAAAGGCCTCCCGCTTGGCCAGCCACCAGGACACCCACATGCTCTCTCTGTTCCAGCGGAAACGGCCTCCGGTCGCTGCCGCTCCATCGCCAGCACCCACCACCGACCTCCCGAAAGGGCTGATCTGGCCGGAATCGGCCGCATCGCTGCTGGCGACACCGCGCCGGCAGAAGCTGCTGGAACACATCTGGCAGCGTACCTCGCTCTCGCGCAAGCAGTTCGCCGCGCTGTACCGTGCGCCGCTGGAACGTTATGCCGAACTGGTCCAGGCTTTCCCTGCCTCCGAAGCGCATCACCATGCCTACCCAGGCGGCATGCTCGACCACGGTCTGGAAATCGTTGCCTACAGCCTGAAGCTGCGCCAGTCTCATCTGCTGCCCATCGGCGCCAGCCCGGAAGACCAGGCTGCGCAGGCCGAAGCCTGGACCGCCGCCGTTGCCTATGCGGCCCTGTTGCACGACATCGGCAAAATCGCCGTTGATCTGCACATCGAACTGGCCGACGGCAGCACCTGGCACCCATGGCACGGCCCGCTGCGCCAGCCATATCGCTTCCGCTACCGTAACAATCGCGAGTACCGCCTGCACAGCGCCGCGACAGGCTTGCTCTACCGGCAACTGCTTGACCGAGAAGTCCTGGACTGGCTCAGCAGCTACCCATCACTGTGGGCGCCGCTGCTTTATGTCCTGGCCGGGCAGTACGAGCATGCAGGGGTGCTGGGCGAACTGGTGGTGCAGGCCGACCGGGCTTCCGTGGCCCAGGAACTGGGTGGCGACCCCACACGTGCCATGGCCGCACCCAAGCACGCGCTGCAACGCAAGCTGCTCGATGGCTTGCGCTACCTACTCAAGGAACAGTTGAAGCTGAACCAGCCGGAAGCCTCCGATGGCTGGCTCACCGAAGATGGCTTGTGGCTGGTCAGCAAAACGGTCTCGGACAAGCTGCGGGCGCACTTGCTATCCCAGGGTATCGACGGCATCCCTGCGAACAACACCGCCGTGTTCAACGTGCTGCAGGACCACGGCATGTTGCAGCCCACGCCGGACGGCAAAGCGATCTGGCGTGCGACCGTGACCAGTTCCACCGGCTGGAGCCACTCGTTTACGTTGCTACGGCTGGCACCCGCGCTGATCTGGGAATCTGGTGAGCGACCGGCACCGTTCACCGGGACGTTGACGATCGACACGCCCACCGCAGTTGAAGATGTCGAAGCAGGAGCCACCCTTTCTGCGAACGGCGCGACGTCCGCTTTGGAGAATCCAAACGCTCCGCCAGCGGAGGGTAGTGGCATCACCTCAGCCCCTCCACCCAAGGCCCAGGCCAGCCCCGACGTCATAGCGGACATGCTGGCGATGGTGGGAACGGGAAACTCGCCAACCACAGATCAGGATGTGGAAACCGTCCCGGACGAAGTACCCGCAACTCTCCCCGATGCGACCCAGCCGCCCTTGGCCGCCGCTGCGCCTTCGTCACCGGCCTTCACGTCCTCGACGACACAGCCATCCGGCGAGCACTTCATGGCGTGGCTGAAACATGGCATCGCCACGCGGCGGCTCATCATCAACGATGCGAAAGCGCTGGTGCATACCGTGAGCGACACCGCCTACCTGGTCAGCCCTGGCGTGTTCCAGCGCTATGCGCAGGAACACCCGCAGGTAGGCAAACTGGCCAAACAGGAGAACCTGCAGGATTGGCAGTGGGTGCAGAAGCGCTTCGAGCGACTGCAATTGCATCGCAAGCAACCAAGTGGCCTGAACATCTGGACTTGCGAAGTCACAGGCGCCAGAAAATCGAGGAAGCTACATGGCTATTTACTTATCAAACCAGAAATGGTTTTCGAATTTACGCCTCCAAATAACCCATATCTATTTTCAATGAAATTTCCCGGCCTATGAAGATCAAGATATGAAAATCATCTATCAAAATTAAATGGTCTCATCAGTATTTCCATCAGAAACACTAGATATGTGAATAGCGTTCGCACCATCGTCACCAGTGAGGTACAGGCGCAGCGCGTAGAGCAGATCGGGGGTGCGGTCGCCTGAGGGTTTCTGGATGTTGATTTTCACACGGGAGAAGAGCTTGATGTTGGACAGTGTGACAATTTCTGTCACTCGCTCGATTTTCTTGGCCAATTCCTTAGTGATTTTTTGATGCGGCTGAAGGAGAATCTTGATTTCGGGGGTGGATGATGCACGGGTGCGAAGCAGGCCGAGCAGAAGTTCAAGCGGTTCTGTCGTGGCGCGAATCCAGTTGCGAGCAGTCCACTCGTCTTTCCGGGGCGGATATTGCTTGATGTTGAGCATAATGTTCAGAGCATTCAGAATGGACTGCAAGTTGGCGAGGCTGAATTTCTCGACAAACTGCTGCTCTCGCCAGATGGCATAGGCCAAAATACTGAGCGCGTCATTTGACGGATTCGCAACGAGCTGGGATAGCAAATCTTTCTGCCATTGCTGCGAAACATCACCAAGCGCGAAGCCGACGGCTCGCAGGTCACGAATTTTCTGACCCTCAACCTGCCCGGTTATCCACTGAACGCAATTTTCAGGCGCATCCTTGTGCATACAGGCCATTAGAAATCGAATTTCATTCTTTACTTGCTCAGGAATGCCACTCTCGTTCAGCAGGGCAACGAGGTGTTCTCCTCTGGCCTTCATTGCGTCGGCAAACCCTTTCGGACATTCACGGTCTCCAGTCGAGCGCCCATCGCGCCAAACCTGAATGACAGGAAAGTAAAGTCTCTTGCGTATACTGGCAACCAGATTTTTTGCTGATTCTTCGTCAAAGTTTTTCAGACGCACTTCATCTTTGTATCTCGGCCCTGCCACTTTCCAGCCAGAGAATTTCCCATCGCGCTCCTGAGGCTCGAATGAAATTTCTGCCCCCTCAGTGAAGTCGGCGTAGCTCAGTTCATGAACAAAACTGTTCTGATGAATGAATACAGACTCATCGGTGGATTTACATGTAGCAAAGGTAAACTGCCCGCCTATTTTGTCGGTCAGCCACTTTCTGTTTACCGTGCCAGTCGTCCTCTGTTTGGGGCGGATGTAAAAATCACGGTCAAGCTGTTCAATTGCCCTTTCCACCCAGTCCAACAGATCAGAGGTTTTATTACTGTCTTGCTTCGGAAACCGCTGCAACTCCGCCCAAGTCATTGGCTGCGGATATTCCGGCGCAGGGGCATCAGTGATTTCTTCCGTGCGTCGCCAGGTAGCGCGGATGGGTGGGAAAGATTTGTCGCGCGGTGTGAAGACGAGTTTATAGGGATCATCCGCGCCGTATTCAAAGGTCAGGTTCAACTCGCAGTCAACCTTGTTTTCCAATGGGAAGGCGGGTGAATCGAGACGAGCAGAGAAACCGAAGTCGTCACCCTTATCGCCGACATAGAGCGGAAACGAGTAATGCGGCCTGCCAGCGGGCAGTGTGAAGAATTCATCAACCGGGATGGTGACGGGTTTACCCCGAATGGGTTTGACTGTCGTTCCGCGCAAAACCAGGTGGAATCGTTGCTGATGTCCATCCTTCATCACTTTGACTGAAAGCTCAGGAATCTGGTCGCGCCAAAGTGGAATATCAGCCACCTGTTGTTGTAAAGCATGTAGATGGATTCCGCCCATAACGGGGCTTTCCATCAAATTGATGCAGAACGCGAAATTCCCGATGTTTGGAATACGCTTCAGGTGTGCTGCCTCAATGAATGGGGGGTTTTCCGGGCGGATCGCATCGTGCCACCGCCCGTTGGCATCCAGCGTGATGATGTCGTAGCCGCTGCCACCTAGCCTTTCTGCTTCCTCGCCAGGGATAACAACCGGCGGGCAACGCTCCCAATAAAAGCCTTTGGTGATGGGAAGACGTTTCGCCAGGTCTTTGTCGCGCTTGGCGATGAGCTTGGTGGCGGTCGTCTTGCCGCCAATGGAATCAACGACGATGATGGCGTAACCCTCGCCCGTGATTTTGGTCGGGTCAGCTTGAGCGAACACGGCCGCCACACTTCGCGGCAACGGCTCGGCATTCGGGAAACGCGCGTTGAGGTTGCGACGGATGACTTCAAGCTCGAAATCGTTGAGAAAGTCAGGCGCAAGCCAGATGAGTGTATCGTTCTTGAACTCTTCGCGTAGCCGAGTAGTGAACGCGCGGGCGGCGGGGTCAAAAAGCTCAGTGGCGTTGTCTTTGGCGAAAAACAGATCTGGCGCAGAAATGGTGGTCGCATCGGGATTCAGCCAAACGGCATCGGAACCAAAGAGTTCGATGTCAACGGTTTCATTTTCGCGCTGCCACCTCTGCCAAAGAAAGGGGGCCGCCAGCGACTGCGCTCCTTTTCCGTCACCACTGGCATAGCGGGGATGCAGGGCTGTGATATCAACACAAATTGGTTCGGCACTCGCGCTTTGTCGCAAATGCCGGGGCATCTTGTACTTCACTTCCTTGAACAAAGGTGGCTTGGAAGTCCACGGAAGAATCTCAAACTTTTCATAATCGAATAGTAACGGTATCTCAGCAAAAAGATGCTTTCCATCAAGCCACATTTGCGCGCATTGCTGCCAAAGGCGCATGGTTTTCTCGCGGACATCCAGTTGAGAAAGGTCGCTGGTGATGTCCTCATCGAGGGTTTGCAGCCAGCGCCATGCATCCCACACGTGACGGTAATCTCGGTGTGCTAGTAGCGTGTTGTTAGGTGGCAGATTTTCCCAATTGCCGATGGCTTGCGCCTCATCAGAACGCAACCATAAGTAGATTTTTGATAGAAGCTCATCCTCTTGACCGAGACAATCACCGCGTAAATCAAGCATTTCCGCAAGGCGAATGGCAAAGGCTTTCAGCAAGCGATTTTCCGGCAGGTCGACGGATTGAAAACGACGCACAGCCTGTATGTAGGGGTTACCTGCCAGTTTTTCCCGAATGGTACGACCCGGACGATTACTCAGCTTAATAAAACTGTTGGCATCCAGTTCACGCACAGCATGAACAGGCAGTAGAGCGTGTTCGCGGCGAGGACTTTCGTTGAGAGAATGAAATAATCGCTCGACAGAAGCGCGGCAGTGTTCCGTTATGCGCCAAAGGCGGTCACGGGTTATCTCACTCGCTTCTGGCTGTGCGACTTTGGCGAGGAACCCTGACAAGGATTTCGGCAGAGCCGCGCCGGTCTTAGGATCGAAATCCGTGATTGAACCAAACCAATTCATTTGCTCAAGCAGTTTTTTGGCAAGTTTTTCTTTGGCACGGAAGTCGGTATAGATTTTTTCCAGAGTAATACTCATTGCTTGGCGTGAATCCTTCCTGCTCTGGCATTTTCTTCAAGTTTCACGCGCAGCTCATCTCGTTGCTCTGGTGTCTTTAAGTTCCACATTTTATGACGCTTGTCTGAATCTGGTTCATCTTTCATAAAAAGGGAGTGTGGCAATTCAGCATTGTCCGAGTCTCGACTGGCCGTGGATCTATCATTGGTTTCCGTGTCACCGACGTTTAGGTAATTTGCCGATTGCCAAATAAACTGACCATAGCCAAGATCACAGGCAAGGTCGAAATCCTCTGTCAGATTGAATGAGTTACTGCCGATTCCTGTAACGAGTTGTCCACGAATCCTGTCCAGGCACTCTGTCTTGCTCTTGCCGCGTGTATCAATACCCCGCAATTTGGGCATGACCTTCTGCACGAGTTGATCCTCGAAGGCGACATGCATAGCTCTGGCAAGCGCATCTTTATCGCGTGCAGCACGGACATCCGGGTAATTGGCCATGTAGTATTCAATGGATTGCCAAACGCGGTGACCGAGGGCACGGCCTGTAACCGCTAAAGAGGCATTGATTGCTTCAATGAATTTTTTGAACGGGCTGACTTGATCGTCGGAGAAGTTGCTGCCCTGTGCTAGCCAACTCTGCCACGACGTTTTGTGTAGCGCCGGGCCTCGATTTTTGTCATCAAGTGGAGCAAGCTTCAGGCGGCGTTTGAGTTCCGTCGGGCGCGGAAAGTTGATGATGATGGAACGGTCAAGCACCTTGTCCGAAAGGGACTTGGTGGTTTCGTCCTGGTTCATCGTCCCTGTCCAGAGTACATTACGACCGAGGGGAAGCTTATAGGGTTCCATGCCGGCGCCAATTTTCACCGGTATGAACGGAACATCATCACCCTTTCTGCCACGCCGCAGTTCTAGCTTGCTCAAAAACTCTGCAAAATAAAGCTCAGGGTGTGCCAGATTCATCTCATCAAGCAGAACAAGACACACTGCGTCCTGCAATCCTGGATAATCTGCTTGTTTCAACGCTTCAATCAGCTCTTTGTCCTTCTCAGGGTCAAGTGCTATTTGCTGATCTGGCGACATACTCTGCCAACGTCTAATGCGCTGTTCATATTGTTCGCGGCCTGATATCTGACTTTGCGCGAGAAAACGCAGCACCGGCTGTGCATCGAATTTATTGTCTATGGAATTGAAAAAGCCCAGCATGGATTCCTGCGAATCCCAATTAGGCTGGACAGACAGCGGCTCGAAATAAATTCCGCCAAAGTGCGAGTAGAGGCGCGGCAGTTCGGATTTTCCGGTTCCGGAAACCCCTGCCAGGACAGTGAGCGGCGACCATTCCGCTGTTTTGAGAGCTGTATGAAAAGCTTTCAAAATACGTGGATTGAAATGTAGTCCGTATGTATCGCAAGCATTACCAATCCCAGTGAGCCAAGTTAGCTCATCGATCTCATGCTGCACCGGCTGCTTGACCTTATCCACACTGATGTGCGGCATCTCAATTTCTTTGTAGCGAGCGGTAACTTCAGCGGGGCGCTCATAAGCTGCACGCAAACGCTTGAGTTCGGCTTGCGCTTCGTTGGCTGCTCCCTCGAAGATGGATGCCCTTTGCGCCAGAGATTTGTTTTCGGCGTTGAGCTCCGAGCCTTGACGGCGCAGCTCGCCAATTTCAGCGACCGCAGCCTCATTGGTGGAAAGTTTCCGTTCTAACTGGTCCGCCCGTGTTTTCTGATTTTTGGCTTCGGATTCAAGGGCTTGATACCGCTCGCGCATTTCCTCAGTAGGTCGGGTAGCAAGCTCCTCTCGTAGGCGTTTGAGTTCGTCGGCCTGGCTGTTTAGCGCACGCAGAATTTCAGCAGGGTCTTTGCCACCAAGTTGCAACTTTAACTGTTCGAACGCGCCGAGAAGTTCGTCTTGAGTTTTAAACGCCTCGCGCAGTCGAATGTTTTCCTCTTTGGCAGATTCCAGAGCAGCCTCTAGCGATTTTCGGCGATCCTCAACACGCCTCTCAACCTCATCGTCCAGTTGCTCGCTGCGCCTCTGGTTCTGCTGTTCCAGCCGTTGTTCTTTGCGTTCGAGTGTCCGCTCTGAAGTCTCAAGCTCTGCCTGTCTTCCTTCGACTTCGCTTTGCAAGGCGGAGAGTGCGCCTTTTTGTTTCTCAAATTCCGTGCGCTCTGCATTCAACTGCTTTCGAGCGTCACCCTGTTGTTTTGTCCAAGCATCGCGCTCTTGGGCGATTTCTGTCCGAATGCGCTCCCGTTCGGCGTTTTCGGCATGGGCAACCGCACCCAGTCGCTTTGCTTTCAGCTCGGAAATTTCAACCTCCAACGCTGAAAGGTTTTTCTCTCGCATCTCGGCAATTGCTCTTTCTCCCTGGGCGCGCTTTTCACGCAGCTCATCATTCAGCGCGGCTCGTTCATCGGCAAAACCTGCATCACACTTTTGCTCAGCCTGCGTGACGGCCTGCTCGCGCTGCGCCAGCTTGGCCTTGTCTTGCTCGATGACTTGACGCTCTGCAGTCGCATCCCTTTCACGTGTAGCCACGGCGGTTTCACGGCTGGCGATTTCGCTTTCCTTGGTGTTTATCCAGCTCTCACGCGCGTTCAAATCGGCAAGCCGCTGGGCTTCGGTGTCGGGTTGGACGGGGCTGTTCATTTTCAAGATTCCATAAGTGTTCTGATAGTTGTGAAAGCAGCTTTGCGAAGCTGTGCGATGTTCTCTTTGGGCAATGGCAGCGGCTCGTTGCCATGCCCACGCCGAGCGATAAGGTTTGCCATATCGCCGATCAAGGACGGCTGCGTGTCATGAATTGCGGCAAGTTCATCAGCATCGCTCACCAGCAGCCATGCAAGAACGCAAGCTCCGAGTGTTTGGCTGCCGCCTTGCAGTGTCTGACGAACAGCCGACGTTTTGACGGTGCGCAGGCTCTCAGGTAAGCCCTCGCAGAAACCAGCCTCAGCAGCTTTACTTTCAGCCATGTCTTTGATCTGCCCTTCACAGGTATCAGGCGGCAGCCTGCCTGCCAAAGCTCTCGCAAATGATGACTGGATTGCGGCATAAAGATCGCGAACATAGGCCAAAGAGTCATCCCCGTCATGACAAGACTGGAAAAAACGCTCCGCGTGAACCAGCCGGTCTTGCAGGTTTGCGCCCAGGCGGTTGAACAGCTGGTGGCCGAACTCCTCTTGAATGCTGGTACGGGCATCCAGCAGTGCATCACCCTGCTCGTCCTTGTTTGGCGCGGTAGGAGGCGTGTCGGTAAACATGATGTCTGGCACAAGCGCATGAACGACTTCGCGCATGAACGAATCGTCAGTTAGTGCCTGCTGCGGGGCGTCCGCGCCGCCCTTGCCGTGGCCCTTCTCGTTACGTTTGGCGTTGATGGCAAGAAGGCGGTTAATGAGGTCTGAATACGCGACCACAACACGGCGCAAGGGATGCAACGCATCGTCTTGCGCTTGAAGCAGAGCGATCGCGAGAACCGTCTCTTGGAACGCACCACCGTCCTCAAATTCCCGCAGCTTACCTTCCCGAATCGGTCTGAAGCCGTTCGGCGGCGGCTCAAGACCGACGGTTTTCGCGGCCTGCTCAAGCAGGGCGGCGTGCTGGTCTTGCGCAGTGAATTTCAGCCTTTTAATGACGGAATCAACCGGCCGGCGGCAACTGGCATAAAACAGTGCCCATTCGATGGCGGCATGGATTTGGGCGATGGAGCGGAACGGGCTATTCCGCAAGGGGCGCAAATTAGCGACGAGCTTCGGGTAACTTTGCCAGTTGGCGTCGTTGTCGAACGGCTCTTTGACCGTGGCATCCTGCTTTTCTGGACGAGGAGTGCTCAATGACTGCTTCCAACCATGCAGCCACGTGGTCAGGCTTTCCTCCTGCTCAAGCAACTGTTCGAACGATTTTTCGAGAATCAAGGAAAAACCGTTGCCGAATGGGTCGGCGATGCGGAATTCGCCATCGCTTTTCTGGATGGCGATAGGGCAGTCAAGGTGAAGCAGGTCGGGCTCGGCGACTATCGTGATCTGCTGGACTACGGGCATCTTGGTGTCCTTGCCGAACGCAGACGAGCGCTTTTTCATTGCGCGCAAAGTTCTGATTACATCACGCGGCGCGGGTATCGCTTTTCTTTGGACACCATCCCAGCGGATTATCCGGAAGTCTTTGTCCTCGCTTTCCTTTTTCCGCATGGGGTTTGTGTCGTCCAGCCAATGCAGGAAGGGCAGAATTTTTCCAGTGGCGAGTTCGCGGAACAAAAGCGCGGTAACGAATGCCGGGGCACATTCTTCTTCGCGCTCCCGCTCAATGATGGCATGGTGGTCGTCAATCAAGTCCTTGTCTTGCAAACGGAGCAGAACGCTCTTGACCAAATCGACTGGAATGCGGGTTTCATCCGCCAGCGCATCGGCGTTCATCAAGCCGACAGTTTCAAGCAGTTTCAGGATGACGCGTTCAAATGCGTTCAAGCCATCGCCATCGTCAAGAACTCTGGGCAAGGTCACGCGGTATACGTTCACCGGCCACGCGAGGTGGCGAGGCCTGCCGATGATCCCTCCGAAGGGGGCAGGTTTACCGTAATCAAGGAGCTTCAGCATGGCAGCACCACTCCTTGCTCGCGGCATAGTCGAAGGAAATCCACCAGTCCCGGCACAAAGTCCGCCGCGAGTTCACTTTGCAGCAAACCCGTATCGCCAACGACCACCAGTAGCTTCTTCTGACGACTCATCGAGACATTCAGGCGGTTGTAAAGGCAAAGGTGTCCGAACAACCCTGTGGCCTGCTTTTCACGGTCATCGCTCTTGGATTTCCAGTTATGCGGCAAGGTTCGCACCATTGAGAGGAAGACGACATCGAACTCCATGCCCTGGAATGAGTCCACCGTGCCGACGCGGAGTTTTCTCTCGTCGTCCGCGATGCTGCCGAGTTGTCTCTTGATGAGTTCGGCCTGCGCCTTGTAGAACGAAATCACGCCGAACGAGAGGTCTTTGCCTGCATCTGAACTCATCCACGCCTGCAATTGGCGGGCAATAACGGTGGCCTCTGCCGGGCGCGTCCAACTGGTTCCGCTGCGCTGGTGTCTGCCTTTCGCCGCTGGCACGTCCAGCCACACAGCAGGTTTACCGTTTATGCCGGGCAGGTTGTGGGCGAAATCGCTTTCAGGCCGTCCAGAGCCGAATTGTTCCGTCGGATCGAAGCGTTCATAAAAATTGCGGCTGATAAAGCTGCCGAGCAGTGGGTGCATCCGATACTGCTTGTCGAGCGTGACACGGCGGGAGATACCGTCGCCGTCTTCCAGCGTTTTCAAGCGGGTGGCGAACAGATACTGGAACATGGATCTCTTGAGCCAGTCAGTTTCATTCTGTACCGGTTCGTCGGCCGATGCTGCCTCGCCAGCCTCCATTTGGCGTGCTACCTCCTCATCAATGATATGCGGCAACTGCCGATGGTCGCCCACCAGAATGATGCGCTTGCCTTGCGCCATCGGAACCATCAGGTCGCGGGGTGAAACGCGAGCGGCTTCATCCACGATGACATATTCGTATTCCATGCCTTTCTGGTTTTCATTGACGTCGCGCCCGACAAGCCCTTTGCGCTTTTGCATATCACGATTGACGCTCTGTTGGCTGGTGGCGGCAAAGGCAAAACTGTATTCGGACAGGGCATCTACAATGCCATAGGGGTTGCCTTCCAGTTCGGCCAGAAACTCGGCCAGCGCAGCAGATTTTTTATCCTTAGCCGAATACTCGGCGTTTTTGATGCGTTGTATGGCGAATTCTGCCAATGCAAGCACTGCGTCGTTCTGCTTTTCCACGCGAAAAATCGGTGGAGCGGTGAACCGGGCGAAGAGCCTCTTTTTCAACGCGACCAGGTTGTCCAAAAATGGCGCTGGGCCATCTTCATTGCGCCACAGACTGGCTTTGTCCAGCAGTTTGCGTTCGTCTTCTTCAAGCACATCACGCAGGTCATCCAGTGCGTCCATCGCCCTTTCTGGCCCGTCGTCAGAAAAGCTTTCATGGCGAACACGCAGACGGCGCGCTGCATCAAGCCATTGGGTGGAGCCATCGTTGAGGTTTTCCTCGTGCGCGAGCTTTTTCGCCAAATTCGCCGACCGCCGAGCGCCGTCTTCGCCAAGAATTACACTGCCGAGCGCTGTGATTTTCCCAGCAAGGTTGGCGGCGAGCGCGCGTGACGGGGCTTGGACATATTGCAGGCACAGGTTTTTTATTTCCCGCTCCTGCTCAGCTTCCGCAATCTGGGGATTGCGCTCGCGCAGTTCGGTGGCAAGCGAGCTGCACCAGGCTTCAAGATTGCGCTCGAAGGTGCTGAGATCGTCTTCCGTCGCGCCAGACCGTTTGCCGAATTTCGGCACGGGCAGGCTGTTGAGCGAGAGCCGCTCGATCATGTTTTCCACCGCATCGTGCTGAAAGCCGGTCAGCAGCACTTGGCCTTTGATGTTCGCGCCGCGCTTGTCGGCCATCTCGTTCAGCCGCTCCAGAATGGCGGCGATGACGGTGGTTTTTCCCGTTCCCGGCGGCCCCTGAATAAGCGCGAGATCTGGCGTATTCAGCGCAACCTCAATAGCCCTTTCCTGCATGACGGTTGGCGGATTGCGAAAGACCTTGTTGCGAACGAATGCGGTGAGTGACTGGACTTTTTGCGGCGGGCGGACTTGTGTGATTTGCCCCTGTTCCTCAATCAATAGCCCAAGCTGTGGATTGGCGGAACGGCCTTCCAGAATGGCTTGACGGGCCGCCATACGCCGTTTGATCTGGGTGGTTTCACCGGCCAGCGACAGGATGAGCGTGCCGGATTCCTTGGGCAGAGCCTCGATTTTGAGCGTAAGCACACGGGTTTCCTGGTCAAACCCGACGACATCAAGGTAGGTCTTTCCTTCACGTTGCTCGCGATTTCCGTCGCCCTGCTTGATCTTCTCCGCTTGCTCAATTCCACTTGCAAAATCCTTGAAGCTCAAGCGTTCAACTTTCAAATAATCCGGCAGTTCATCCACCAACTCGACTTCAGGTACGGCACCGTTCCCCAGCGCTTTCAATGCAGAGTCAAGTGCCTGTGAAATGCGAACCGTGACGGTTCCATCCCGCTCCTGAGCCATCTCTGTGAATTGTAAAGCCCCCACTTCGCGCGCTTGCTTGAGCAGCAATTCGCCCTCCATGTCACCAAATTCATCCCACTTTTTCAGGTAGCTGTTGTCGTCTTGGGTAAGAGCGCGCATTTGCGCTTTGGCAAGAGTTTGCACTTGCCCTGCTTGTGTCCAATCGGCAAAACGCAGCCGGCCTTTGGCGAGGCGCAGGGCGCGGTCGGGTTCTTTTTTGGTCCTGGTTATGCGTGTGGCGATGTAGATGGTTTGGCCGCCTGGCATTGCTTTTTCGGTGGCAATGAAGCGGATACCTTCGCCAGTAACACAGAAAGCGTTTATTCGGGTCGGCTCCGCAGCTGCATCGCGTGGCGTGTCCTCGCCGACAGGTTTCAGTTCTTCATCAATCGCCGGGCCAGCAGTCAGGAAGAAAAATGCGTCGTTTCCCTGTTGGAAGCAGCAAAGTTCGCCCAGCCTCTTGTAAAGTGCCTCGCCCTTCGTCCGCATCTTTTCTTGCACATACTCATCCACACCGATTTCAACATCGCCCATTTCCATGCAGACGCCGGTGAAAAAACCGATCTTCAGCTCGATGCTGCCATCGGCGGCAGGGTTTTCAAGTTGTGCAAGCAGGGAACGCCCACTGGCAAGTTCAGCGTTGAGGCGGCGGATGTCAACAGCCGCGACGGGGCGAACGAAAACAACCGCGTCTCTCAGGCGGATTTCAAATTCATCTGCGCGGGATAGGCTGGCCTCTACCGAGAATACTGGCTGCTCTTGCAGGGCTTCGACATTGTCAGACCGCTTGATGCGGACAGTTATGATGTTGACAGGAATGTCCTGAAACTTCATTTGCAGGCCTCCACGAACTCAAAGGTGAGGTTGTCCGGGAAAGGCAGCGTGCCCCGCACGGGGACTGCGGTTTTGGCCGCGAAGTTCAGCATGGCTTCGTATGCTGTGTTATCGAAATACTCGAATGAAAACGGGTGAAAAAGCCGCTGCGGCAATCTGAACTCCGTGGCACCACCAGGAATCAGGATTTCCCAACGTGGCGTTTTGACGCGAATGAAAGCCGGGCGCGCCGCGCCACAATACGGGCATTGCGCGTATTCATCGGCGAAATGGCTCATGCCACATTCGAGGCAATCCAGCGACTGATCCGCCGCCCTCGCAAGCTCCAATATCCAGAACGCCATTGTCGGGCGGCGGTGCGGCAGTGCACGTCCTGCACCGAAAGTTTCCTGAAACAGGCGGCGTAATCCTTCTGTTGCGACTAATACACGGGGCAGGCCTCCAACTCCTTCGTTGGAATCGTCATCTTCGTCATCCACGAAAGGCAAGAAACCAGCGAATGCCTGTTCGTTCAGATCGGTGACAGTGCCATTGGGCGCAGGGTCGGCATCCCAGCCGTCTTCTTCATCTTCGGGCTCCAGTACTTTCTTGCCAATGAAAGGGTGGCAAAGCGCCAGTAGCTTGAATGTCATCACAGCGAAAGCCCAGCAGTCGGTTCGCGGGCGGGATTGGTCACGGCCCTGCACTACCTCCGGTGCACCGTAGCCCGGCGTATAGACGGACACGCCGCCGCTGGGTAACTCCAGGCGCATATTGTCGGCATCTATGAGCCAGACATCGGTGGTGTCGTCTTCGCCAATGAAAGCGTTGTTGGTGGAAATGTCGCCATAGACCAGTCCAGCGCTGTGCAGGCGGGCGAGGATGGCAGCGCACTTGGCAAGCGCGAGCGAACGGCGGCGGGTGGAGCCAGTTTGTGCGTAATGCTGCAGTCGCAGCGCCAGGTCCTTGTCAGGAATCTTCGTCAGCCATTGGGGCAAGGCTTGGCTTTGATCTTCCAGCTTCTTTTTGCTTCTGCCGTCCAAATCGAAACTGGCGAAGGGCTTCATGCCGCTCAACAGACGCATCACATAGCCCGGCTCGTCGCGCAGGATGGCAAGTGGCAGGGAAACGGGGATGCGCCGTGGTATGGGCAACAGGCGGACGTGCTGGAAGCGCTCGCGCAGATTGGCGTTTTTGTCCGGCTGGCCGGCTGCGTCCAGCGGCTGCTTGACGGCCAAATCCGCATCCTTGGTGCGATAGACCACGCCTTGTCCACCGCGCGCAAGCTCATCGGCCATCTGATGAACATTGTCGTATTCATCCACAAGTGGCTTCAGAGCCTGGTGTTCGGCGTTACTCATCTGCAACCTCCTCACTGCACAGGCAGGCGAGGGTTTTATCGTCGCTGTGCTTGGGCGTGGGCCAGTTTTCGAGCATCTCGTGGATGCGCCGGTTGGCACTTACCGGCGCGAGGGTTCGATGCGTTTCGGCGAAACTGCTCACAAACCCGTCAGCGTTATCCAAATCGTCAGCCACCCCATCAGTGCAGAGCAATACTGCGATGCACTGCTCCCCCGGCAGCGACAAATACTGCCAGTCTTTGGCGGAGACCTTGGAGGACAGCGCAATGGTGATATTGGAGAAGCCTTGTGTCTTGTTTTCCGACAGCGAAACGACTGATCCATCGGACTTGGCAATAGCGGCAAGTCCGTCGCCAAGCATCCCTAGGTGGATTACGCCATCCAGGCGTAGTGCGAAAAGACAGGTGGCCGCGCAATCGCGAGGCTCCAGCGGAGCGACAAGCCTCAGCCAGTTAGCTTGGATGTTGCTAAACAGCGCGTTGTGTTCGATTTCACCACTGGTGCAACAAGCCCGGGCTGCGAACTCGACGGCGAGACAGGCAGCATGGCTGCCGAAGCTGGAGAAGGGCTTGGAGCCAACCCCGTCGGACACGACGATGCCATCACCCCAAACATGGTGAAACTTCGCCCATGCATCCTGATTTGGCAAACCTTCGGCGATATGGCTCGGGCCGCGAACGCTTGCCCCAAAACTTTTCCAAAGCGTCATGCCCATTCCTCATCCGCCTGCAGCCAGTTATCGAGTACGGCGAGCACTTCTTCTGCGGCAAACACCTTTGCGCCTTTGAGCCCCTTGGAAAGATGCGGGTTGGCATCCGCGCCGATTTGGATGACGCGCAGCGTATCCGGCGGTAGGCCTTCCTGCCAGCGGCTCAGAGTCTTCACGTCGTCTCTTGTCCAGAATCCATCCGTGAGAATCAGAACTTTTCCATCCGGCTCGCTACCCAACAGTTGAACCAGCGCCTCGCCATTGGTACCCCCTTGGCAAACCAGCATTTCCACCGGGAGATCCTCCTTGACGCTCCAGTTCGAGATGTTGCGTGCCTCACTGCTCCAAGCACAAAGGTGGATTTCCGCCTGTCCATAGCCCTGCCGCACCCATTGCGCCACGGTCGTGGCCAAGGTTCGCAGGATGAAGGGCTTACCTCCTTCACTCATGCTGCCGGAGATGTCGCAAACCAAATGGAGCATCATGGCGTTGCCTCACTCGCTTCAGCCCGCTCAGTGATGCTGTTCATCATTGCCTTTATCTGCTCAGAAAGTGATGCACCACTCCAAAGCGTCAGCCTGGCATCCTTTATTTTTTTCTTGGCCGACTCAGTATTTGGCGGAACACAGCAGGCAATGATGCCGCGACCTTCAATTCCCCCGTAGAAGCGCACAAGATTTTGCAGCTTCATAATCTGCTCTTGCGTTACATTGCCTGCCTTGCATTCCACGATATAAAGTGAATAGCCATCGGTGAATGTGATATCCAACTCGCTGTATTCAACGCCGAAGCTCGAATAGCCTTTCGACTCTTCTAAACTCAAGTTCAGCTTGACATTGATACGCAAGTCTTGAATGACGCCAGCGTCTTCGTAGGGCTTGCATTGCAAATAAACAAACTCCTCGAACCAGCCGCCAGATAGGTATTTAGCGAAATCAGGCCATTTCTCAAATACCATATCCAATCCGTAGCCTTGGACGGATACTGTCTCCATGTCATCCAGCTTGAATTTGAAGCCATCACGACAAATTTCGAATGGTCTGAATCCATTGTTATAATCGGTCAGTTCTCTATAGAACCTACGCACCTTTTCACGATATAGCCAAAGAGTCTCAGTTAGAAGTTGGCGATTCGGCGACATATCATTCATAAGGGAACTGCCGGCGATCATCAAGCCGTCGCTATTAAGGCGCAAGAATGTTTCAATTGAATCAATCTGCCTGATTTTTTCGCGCCGAACACTATCAATGAAAGTAACGCAACGATTCTTGCTATCAAAATAAAACGGAATGGCACCCAGTTCGCGCGCAGCAGAGAGTGCGCCTGCAAACATTAATTTTGTGCCGCCGGTTAAATTGATTCCAACTCGTGTTTTTTCTGGAAATTGCTTTGCCAGCTCGGTGATTCTTTCGTGAACAGCACGATCATCCCAAGGGTCAACGGTAAGTTCGTGTAGGTCCCGGGAGCCAATAAAGGCTCGCATACATGTAGCAGGGAAGTCTTTTGAGTTAACAAAGATGTGATGCGCCGACTCAAATTGCCGGATGCTTAACAAGGCAGGCATCCGTTGCTCACCAAAAAGATGAAATGTCACATCGAACCCGTTGGAGATGTCTCGAATCGCAGCCTGTTTTACGCTGTGTCGCTCAAGCCACTCGGCAGGCAACGCTATGATTTCAGGTGCTTTGCCAATGATGGACGACGCTATGAGTCTTTTTTTGAGTTCAGGATAGCTCAGCGCCGCGAGCGCCCAGACAAAGGCCATAACCGGAGTTCCTGGGCTGAGATAGAGCGTGACAAGCTTTTCACCTGACTCCTGTTCCACCTCATTCAGCGCCCGCATCGCGCCTGCGTAAATACCTTCGGTGTCGTTTAGTTGGCAAAGCTTTTCGCTTTTTAAACGGATGCTTGCGTCGCAGCCCAAGGCGGCGGCCTTCTTTTCCAGCCAAGTCGAAAAATGTTCATGGGCGACAGCCGTATTGGCAAACCTGGAGACAAACTGATTAGTGGCCTTCCAATCCTTCTCTTGTCCCATGTTTCGTATTGACGCCAATTCGAGTGCGAATGCCTTCTGCACCTCGATCAATTCGCTGGCATCATTATCCATCCGGGTGTAGCCCAAGATGACGATATCAGAATAGGACGCACCCGCAATGGCACTCGCAATAGGGCCATCGGTATTCTCAAACCCAAGAGACGCGCGAAAATCGGTGATTCCATACCACGTGAGCAGAAATCGCTTCATCGAGTGCTTTCCTGAACATATGGGCGGAACCATGTGATGTCATTCGTCATTTTGTTTACAAATACAGCTCTGTTCGGTTTTTCAATGCCTTTGAACTTACCAATACCGCCACTCACAAGCGATCCGGCATCGTCTTCGTTCATGCAATACGCCACGCGCAATTCGAAAAATGAGAAAAGGTCTTTGCAGGTACTGGCACAGCGCTGCCAACGGTCGACAAAGGCAAATACAAACGTCCCCTTTCTTGGGCCGTCCTCGGCGAGGCGCTTTAGCAAGTCAGACGGGGTTGGTGGTTCGCCCGGCTTGGGCGATCTAAACGCTGGGGCTGGCTGGAGCGCTTTCTCGGAATCCAGGCCATCGACAATCAACGCGACGCGGCGATTCCCAATATCGTCTGATATCGCTTGAAGTGGTAGTTCGGCTATATCGTCGAACATCTTGAGGCGCACACCGAGCATTTGCACTGCGGCTGAGAATCCTCCCCCAGGGGGGACTCCGCGCGCGTTGAAATACACGATTTCATCAAAGCCATCGACGAAAGCCAGACTGAAAAGCATAGCGGACAGGAGTCCGTCGTGAATCTGATCGTTGTAGCCGCTGAATAGAACATTGAACGCGGATCGACGAGTAAGTGGCACGGTCAACGGTTTTGAATCGAATGCGAGGTTTTCGCCCAAAAGAAGAGTTTCTTCATGCGCACAAACTGTCTGATAGTCAAAGGGAGACGGCATCTCAGGAAGGAATGCTCCGCTGAAAACCTTTGTTTTGGGAGCCCCCCCAGAAGGAGATGTACGCTCTATCAAATTCGTCAGCAAATCACGTCGATGCTCACTTTCTCCGGCGAATGGAATCATGAACTTCACATTGCCGGATTTGGCACCGTTAGCATTGTTGATAATGCCTTCAGGTGGGCTGCGCAGCTCCGCAGCCGCCCAGTTCCCGCCCCCGAGGATCATTGCGGAATCTTCCTGCCCACAAGCCAGTGCAATACGGCATCCCAACTGGGTGATGATGCTTCCGATTGACTGCGCGTTGATGCCTTTCAAAGTCTGAGTAGCCAAGAGGATGTGAATGCCAAACGAGCGCCCCTGTTTCAAAAGCTTCGAGAGCAGCTGCTCAGCAGCTTCTGCTACCTGGCGACTTTCTGAAAACAGAACCTGGAACTCGTCTATGATTAACAGAACGCGGGGTAACCGTATTCCGGTTGATTTTCGGTATTCGCCGAAGTCGTTAACATTTTTCGACTTGAATATGCGTGCGCGAATTTCCAGTTCACCCACAAGATGCCGTAGTACAGTGACACCATATTCAGGATCACTTTCCGTCGCGACAAGACGGGCTTGTGGAATTGGCGGAGTTGCGTAAACATTGAACTCAGTCGATTCCTTGTAATCCAGTAGATAAAGATCAAGCTCTTCGCTCGGATATTTCTCGCACAGCGTGTGAATCAAAACATGAAGCAGATTGGATTTTCCCGAGCCCGTCTTCCCTGCAAGCAGCACATGATGCTCGGAGTCCGTCGCGCCCAGTCTCAGGGTCGCGAGGTCGCCGGCGCTCGTCCAGCCGATGGGAATATCAAAGCCACCAAGAGTCGTCTCTTCCTTACCGAAGCTCGTCCAGAGATCAGCCATCGTTTTCTTGAAGCGCGTCCTAGCAGCACAATCTTCAGCGAGCCTTGCGATAAAGCCATCCAGCACATCTTGTCGCGGCCATTGCTCCGGTTGATATGTGAATGACAGCCCACCAGCCCCAGCGCGTTGCAAGAGATCATTCAGTTGCGTGGTTGAGTTTTTCAGCGTGGCGTTGAGCTTTTCATATCGCCGGTCTTCCATGCGCTGCTCATCAATTGCAATGATGGGCAGCACGCCGCAGCGTGGACCGTTTTCGCAGATGCGTCCAAGGAGCCAAAGAGATTTTTCCGATATCTGCTCTGGCACATCAAAGAGCAGTACTACCTTGTAAGGCAACGGGGCATCGGGTTGAACTGCGTTGTATTTCAACCAGTTGGATGCCTTCTCATTGAACCGCAGCTGGATCAGCTCCTCAATTTCGTCCGTCAGTTGTCCGAGCGCTGCTTCGATTTCGTCCGCACGAGTAAGAACATGACCTTGCGGCACCAATTGCTCAACCTTCAGCAATGGTAGGAACGGCTCGACCGATTGACCCTGCTGTAGGGGGTCAATCAGTGTCAACTCTACTTGACCTGCAGGCAAAGCCGACAGCAACCGCAACAAGAGACAATGCGCGAGTCTTTTCTTCTCCGCATCGCCTTGCGGAAAAACAAGAGCGCTGGAGAAGGGGAAAGAGATGACTTTTGGGGATTGACAAGAGAGCTTCTCAAAAGAGACTTGCTCCGAGCCAAGCACAAGACCTGCTGGAATTTCCGATGCCATCAATGGCTTGTCTACACAAAAATCCACGAAGGCAGGCTGATGTTGTCTAAGCTGTGCACTTGCGTTCGCTATAGCAGTTGCATTACTTTCCCACTCTCTGACAAAGCCTGCCTGCCAATTCGACTTCCTTATGCTCCGATTGCGCTCCTGGTCTTCGTTCAATGTTTTTTTAGTGGCATTGAATTCGCGGTCGATGCGCGCACAACCTTCTTGATAGTCCGCAATTGCCTTGTGTAGCTTGAAAATTACGCTCTGAAAATCCTTCGCGCTTTCACTCATTGATTCCACCCACTGTCTTTGAACTGGAGCTCGCGAACGTCATTCAAAGTTCGATCAATGGCGAGCGATTGCTGCTGGTAAGCCGCATTGAAAATGCGGAGTGAATCGACTTCCTTGAGAATCGGATCAAGTACATCAGCAACAATGGACGCGCCGAACGTATCACGCACTCCCTCGCGAAATTTTCCAGCGCACATCGCAGCCATTCCAAAGGCCTCATCAAACATTAGCTTCCTCCTCTTCCATATCACCATCGATTGGAAGTTCGAGAACATAGTCGTCAGCTACCGAGAGGTTTGGAAACAGGGGCGCGCAAATAGTCCCAGGCAACAAGTAGCTCGATTCGAACTCAGGGTTCTTGGCCCTGATTTCGCTTAGAAATGCGCGCCACTCTTCCTCGGACAACTCAATCGATCTGCAATCAACTGTCAGCTCCAAGAGGCGTGCGGTGGACGCATCCACGCCATCCATATCTCCGACATTTACTGCATGCAGGAGGACATCAACTTCAGCCCGGACTTGTGCGAGAAGGTCATGGCTAATAATTGCGAAACGTATTTTCATGGTTGCTCCTCCTCGTTTTGGCGGATGAAATCAAGACAGGACTGATCTATTTCATTTTTCCTTGGCAACATTCCCACCATTGGTGAGCCAGCTTCGCGCAAGGCGTCGCGCAGTTCTTTCTGTTTTTCTTCTGGCAAATCGTGGATATCTCGCGAGCAAAGAGTGCATTGCGCATCTGCTTGCTTGTGCCCTTCAGCCTGAAAAATCATGTGATCTTTCTGGGAATAGAGGTATTCCGCCTTGCCGCATTTCACTTCGAATGCCATCGAGCCGCCCACCGGAGCCCCCATGCCCTCACCACGCCCCAGAATGACCGGAACCCGCAAGTCGGTGACTATCAAATCTGTTTTTGTGTAGCGTCCGTTGTCGCCCACAAAGGTTCGCCCTTGCGTCTCGATCCGGCCGCCAAGTGGCGCAAGTGCGTGCCGAACTATCTGTTCCCCGAATTCACCACTCAGGTGTATCCGTGCCTTACGTGCGACGATGTTTCGCTCTGCATCACCCTTGGCGGCTACCCATTGGTTCCGAAATTTATCGACCTGCTTGCGATACGCTGGATCACGGTCGTAAAGATATTCCTGAAGCAATCGTCTCTGCTCTGACGATAGGTTCATGCGGTCTCGCAATATATCTGGCGTCACGGGACGGCCATCTTTGGCTGGATCCCATTTCAACCAAGCATGGAATTGCGCAGCGGACGGGTTTGTCGCGAGATAAGCATCCAGTGCTCCTTGCGCGGATATCAAGCGTGCAGTGCCAGCTTCAATCGCCTGATCGACAGTTGCCAAGTGCGCATTGCATGCTTGTAGGGTCTGCTCCAGGGTATGCTCTGCCATCGCCTGCGCCTGCTTCGCAAGATCCACGCGCTGCTCCATGGATATGCGATCTTCTGTCGCCACATCAAGCTCTGCTCTTGCTTGCTCCAGCATGCTCTGAGCCTGCTCAACAGCGGCTTCTGCTTCGGCGACGGCAGAGTCCTCGCCGGAGCAGTCCGGGCAACGTCCATCGTCATCGTGCGGCTGAGAAAGGCAAGCAGATAGCGCAGACTCGGCGGAAGAAAGCGAGCTCTGACTGCCATCGAGCGCTTGCTCAGCGCCGTCAACATTTTGCGTTGCAGCTTGCTCCTGCTGGATGGAGCTTTCCAACATGCTTGCGCTGTTCTGCGCTTCTTCACGAGCCTCTGCGCATTTCTGCTCCGCAACAGCAATTTGTTCGCGGCATGCGGCCTCTAGCGCCTCGCGCACTGACTGCAGCTCGCGCACGAGGTCTTCCAAATTCTCCACTTGCCCAATTGAAACTTGTGCCATTGCGATCTCGCTGCCTCTAGCTTTGCAAATAATCTCGCAGGCGCGACGCGAGCGCTGCCAGATATGGAACCTGCTCGGACGCGTTGTCGTTGAAGTGCTGCAACTGCTGAACGAGCGCGTTGTAATCCTCCTCAAATCGCGCCCGCTTTTCGTCTTGCCAGGTGTCTCCGAGTGAAGCAAAGGCACCGTTAAGATTGCCTACAGCATCGCTGAGCGAATCAATAAATTGTTGTAATGAACATGCGAAGCGCTCAAGTTCTTCTGGATCGCCGATTGCTTGTGCCATTACCAATACCCTCCATCTTCTGTCGAAGAACTTTGTGTCACAGAGTTCTGTTTATCCTGGCGTGCTTCGATTGTGACGGGCTGGATGTCAATGGCGCTCGCTTCAGGCACATTATTTGGCGTCTGTGACTTCGTCCGAATGGTCACCGACATAGTGACAAACTTGAAGAAGTCACGTAGCTGTTTGGCGTTCTCTGCGTAGAAGAGGCGATTAGAGGTGCCTTCGATAAATTTCCCAAGCACTGCCTCGTCAGCATCAGCGCCTATCGCCATTGCCAAACGGTCACATTTTGCAGAGCGCCCGTCGCTAATGAACGCGTTCAGAGGTTTTTCCCACGCATCATTAGGCCCGCCATCAGAGACCAATACGACCGTTGGACGATACGCACGCGAAGGAACGACATCTTTGTCTTCGATCATCGCTTTGGCCATTTGCAATGCCGTGCCAAGCGGAGTCATGCCGCCAGCTGAAAGGTCCTGCCAATGAATATCGCTGGCGCTGGCAAGCGGCTGATGCAGCGCTACCTGAGAACCGAAAGTGATGATCGCAACATGGATTTCAGTTTCACCGTTCTCGGTGTCGCTGAACGTATCCAACATATCGCGAACGGCATCATTCACATTGCGGATTTTCTCTCCGCTCATGCTGCCGCTGACATCGAGAAGAAGCACGACTGGTAGAGGCTTCGCTTTCGGTGCCGTGAATTTCGACGGGTCGAATGGGATATTGCTCATATAAAAACTCCTTTATTCAAAGCTACGGTGTCCGCTCGTGTGCATGACGAAAACTTATCGTGCCGTCGCGACGGCAGAACCTACCCCTTTGCCGCCTCGGTCAAAAGATCACCAACCGAGCGCGCAACCACATACCGGGCAGGGTTCTCACCAACCCCCAGCGCAGTGAAATGCGCCTTGCCGCATTCGATCTTGGCGCTTTCCTTGTCGCGCAGGTCATCGGTGAACAGGCTGCTCTTGGTTTCCACCACAAAGTACAGGTGCTGGCTGCCGTCCTCTTCCACCAATACGGCCCAATCGGGGTTGTAGGTGCCCAGCGGTGTAGGCACTTTGAACCAGCCTGGCAGCTTGGCGTAGAGCTTGATGGCGTCGTTTTTCTCCAGCCCATCGGCGAAGTCCCGCTCAGTGGTCGAGTCGTACACCACGTGCTCGTAGATCGACTTGCGGGTATCTTGCAGCATGTTCTTGAGATAGCCGGTGAGTTCTTCCTTCTCGAACAGCTCCTGCGCATAGACATGCTGGTCGCCCAATTTCTGGTACTTGATGCCATCGACCAGAGCCAGGCGCTTGCAGCGGTTGATAGTTTCGGCGGTCAATTCGATGAACTGCTGCGGGTTGCGCTTGAAATCATGAAGGCGGCCGCTTCCCGTCAGGATGCTGACGATGGTGCGACGGGTGAGCTGGGTGCGATCTTGCAGGTCGGTCAACAAGTCCGGCAGCTCGATATCCGCCTCATCCAGCACCACGGTCGCCGCGCCTGCCTTCTCCGTCGCGGCGACGCCCGCCTTGCCGATAGCGATGTCGGCCTTGCGCCATTGCAGCCGGGCCTTGGCAATCACCGGGGCTTTCTGCAAAGCAGCGATGCAGTCAGTCACCAGCTTGGCGTTGTCAAACTGCACGCGGTAAGTGGTCTGGTGCTTGATGCGATCCCATAGCGCCTTGAACTCGTCGCTCAGGTAAATGGCCTTGCCATCGTTACCCTTGCGCAGCGGAACCTGTCTGCGTTCGTCGGCATTCTTGATGTCCAAACGGCCCGATACCTTGCGCAGCACCTCGGCGATCTGGCCTTTCTGTGCCTCAAATTCGGCAGGAAGTGCCAAGGTGCCGTTCTTCAGCGCCGTTTTCAGTGAATCTTGCACCTTGCCCTTGGCATCGATATGGCCGGCGGCCTTCAGGTGTTCCCACAGCGCCTTCGATTGCTCGATACCCAGCGGCGTGGCATGCCCGTCAGCACCGGTCACGGCAATGGCGGCAAACTGGTGTTGCTCCACGATGCCGAAGCGTATGCCCGTGTCTTTCTCGATTTCCTTCTGCAGGTTCTCGGCAAACTGTTCGTAGTTTTCCGTGGCCACCACGGTCAAGGTGTTGACCTCGAAGCCGCGTACCCGCTCGCCATCCTGGTTGACGCACAGGCGCAGGCCGCGACCAATGGTCTGGCGGCGCTCGCGCTCGGTCTGGATGTCGCGCAAGGTGCAAATCTGGAACACGTTGGGGTTGTCCCAGCCTTCCTTGAGGGCGGAGTGGGAGAAGATGAACTTCAGCGGCGTGCTGAAGGACAGCAGCTTCTCCTTCTCTTTCATGATCAGGTTGTAGGCGCGTTCGGCATTCTCCCGGTTACCCGCATTGTTCTCGGCGGTATCAAGCCAGCCGCCCTTCTTGTCGATGGAGAAATAGCCGTTGTGCACTTCTTCGGCGGCGGACTCCAGGTCGATCTCGGCAAACAAACTCTGGTAGGCCGGCAACTTGGCGGCACGGCGATATTCTTCCTCGAACATCTGCGCATACACGCCCTTGACCGGCTGGCCGTCCGCATCGTACTGACGGTACTTGTCCACCGCGTCGATGAAGAACAGGCTCAACACCTTGATCCCCAATGGACGCAGGTGCTTTTCCTTGTCCAGATGCTCCTTGATCGTGCGGCGGATCATCTCGCGTTGCACGGCCAGCGCATCCACATCACCGTGGGCCTGACCCGGCTGCAAAAACACTTCGCCGCCGGGGCAGCGCAGCTCCATGAACGCTTCGCCCTTGGCCGTATTGATCTCGCCCACCCGAAAATCGGCGTAGATCGCACGGCCATCGGCGCTCTGCTGAAGGTCGTCGCCATCGCTGACCGTCACCTCAGTCCTTTGCACGCCAGTGGCGGTCTGTTTATCCAGCTCGACCTTGGCGCTGATGCGGCCGCGCTTGTTTTCCACCTTCACCAGGCGCACGAAAGGCTTGTTGTGCGCATCCTCCACCGTGGCCGACGCCACCTCGATCTGCTTGACCAGCTTGCGCTCATAAGCATCCACGGCATCCAGGCGGAACACCATGTGGTGCTTGTCCACATGGGTAGCGGAATAGCGCAGCGTGCAGAGCGGGTTCATGGCATCCAGCGCTTCCTTGCCGCGTCCTTCAAGGCCGCCGTCCACACTTTGCGGTTCATCCACGATGATGATCGGCCGGGTGGCCTTGATCAGGTCGATGGGCTTCTCGCCGCCCGTCTTCTCGGTCTCTTTGTAGAGGTTGTTCACATCCTTCTTGTTGATGGCGCCCACCGTCACCACCATGATCTGGATGTTGGAACTAGTGGCGAAATTGCGCACCGGCCCGGGCTTGCCCGAGTCGTACAGGAAGTAATCGAAGGGCACGCCCGCGTAGAGCCCCTTGAAGTGTTCCTCGGTGATTTGCAGGGTCTTGTAGACGCCTTCCTTGATCGCCACCGAGGGCACCACGATCACGAACTTGCTGAAACCGTAGCGCTTGTTCAGCTCGAAGATCGAGCGCAGGTATACATAGGTCTTACCGGTGCCGGTCTCCATTTCCACCGTGAAGTCGCCGGACGCCAGCGCGCCGGATGGGGGCAGACCACCCCGCAATTGAATGTCCGCTAGATTCTTGTGCAGCTCATCGTCCAGCAGCGTCAGTCGGTTACCGACACCCAGATCCGACTCGGCCATGCCCAGCGTCATTTGCTCAGGCTGGGTCCCGGGAAACAGATCCGACCCCACCGGCATCGGCGCCTTCATCGTCACCGTGAACTCGGTGCGGCACACCTCCTGGCCACGGAACAGGTCGCACACGGCCTCAATGGCCTGCATCTGGTAGTCGAGGTTGGGCTCGAAGTGAAGTTTCATAGCGCCCCCCTCATAGACTGCGCACGTTCTGGATGCCGTGCTGCTCCAGAATGGCGGCGAGGTTGGTCTTGGCGACATCGTTTTCAAAGGCGCTGTCGCGGAACACGCAGGTCGTGTCACCGGCGGGCGCCAGTTCCTTGTGCCAGTCGATAATGCCTTGGGCCAGCGGCTCCACCTGCTCGCGGGTAATCTGCTCGGCAAGACAGGTCATCAAGACACCGCCACCCACGGAATGCACCTCACGGCCCGCGATGGTGCGCTGCTCGATGGGCACGCACAGGTCGAGGCCTAGCTTGAGCAGCAGTTCGTAAAGCACGTCCGCCTCAGAGCGGCCTTCGAGTAAATGCTCCTGGTGGTCGAACAACGAGGCTTCCAGATCCGCCGGGTTGGGGTTCCAGGCGCGGATGTTGGAATGGTCGAGCTTGAAGACGCGGAAGCCGGTATCGCCGGAAAACAGCGGGTTGTCGGCTTTGACCTTGGCTGCGGCGCGGCGCAGGCGCTCTTTGGTGAGCTCGGCGATCGTGCGCGGCTTACCGAGTTGATCACAAAACAGAGCGGCGCTTTTCTGATCGTTATTATCTGCAGATAGTGGCTCTGGCAACTGGACGACTATGTACCTCCGATGACCCTGATCCTCAGCGTTTGCCTTTAATACTGCGTGAGCGGTGGCCCCCGATCCTGCAAAGAAATCCAAAACAATCGCATCTTTCGGTGCTGCTATCGTCAGCATTCTCTGTATTAAGCGCAGTGGCTTTGGCGTGGAGAAAACCTTTTGGCCGAGCAATGCAGACGTCTCCTTTTGGGCTTCATCGTTATGGCCACAATCCTCAAAGGTCCACCATGTTGGAGGCACGATTCCTTGCTGCACTTCCTTTAGATATCGCTTTAGGCGTGGCTTTCGGTAAGACTGATTTGGTCCCCAGTAAAGCCGGCCCTCGCGCTCGATTTCCAGGTGCTTCTCCTGAGAGTATCGCCAGACCGCGTGCTCTTCAGGCCACACCTCATCGCCAGTAAGTGGATGCCGGATTGCGTACCAAAGCGTTGGCCTTTCATCTTTTGATTTATTGCTAACGTAATTATCGGATGCCCATTCGCCACGGGCGTCATTATCGGGATTCGAATAGCGGGCATTCTGCTCGTCCGTGCGCGGCAGCAGGCCGCGAATGAACGCATCTGATTTACGATAGACCAATACATGGTCATGCATTACTCCGATGCCCGGATCATCATTAGCAACCGCATACTTCTTCTGCCAGACAACATTGGCTAAGAAGTTCTCCTCTCCAAATACCTCATCACCGATGCGGCGCATATTTGCGACTTCAGTATCATCCAGTGTCAAAAATAGCGCGCCGTCATCACGCAGCAGATTCCTTGCGAGCTTCAATCGCGGATACATCATATTCAGCCAGTCGGTGTGAAACCGCCCGCTGGCTTCGGTATTGCTGCTGATCTTCTGTCCGCCTTCCACCTGCCCGGTCAGTTCCAGATAGTTCTTGATGTTGTCCTGGAAGTTGTCCGGGTACACAAAGTCCTTGCCGGTGTTGTACGGCGGGTCGATATAGATCAGCTTGACCTTGCCGGCATAGCTTTTCTGCAGCAGCTTGAGCACTTCGAGATTGTCGCCCTCGATCATCAGGTTCTGGGTGGTGTCCCAATCCACGCTCTCGTCCCTGCAGGGCCGCAACGTGCCGGTACTCGGTGTCAGCGCCAATTGCCGAGCGCGGCGCTTGCCATGCCAGTTGAGGCCGTATTTCTCATCGGCATCGGTGACGGTCTGGTCACCCACCAGCGCCTTGAGCACATCCACGTTCACCGCCTTGCCGTTCGGGCCTTCAGTAATGAGGTCCGGGAACAGGGCCTTGAGCTGGTCGATGTTGCCCGCCACCAGATCGGCGGACTGGGCCTCGGGGCTGGCTGCCGTGAGTTTGTTCATATTGTTCTCCATCAGTCGTTCAAGCTTTAAAGCTCAATGATTCAAAGTTGTCGGCGCGCGGCGGCCAGTTCGGCCTGCACGCGCTTGAGCGTCAGGTTCAGTTCCACCTGGCGCGCCAGTTGTTTTTCCTTGGCGGCTTGCGCTCGCAGGCGGTCGATCTCGTTCTCCAGCCGCGCACAATCAGCCAGCGCCTGCCAGCGGGCAGCCGCTTGTTCCGGGGTTGTGTCAGCCTGGTAGGTACCCGTCAGCCGTGCCGCCTGCAAGGCACACACGCGCTCCATCCAACCCTGATAAAGGGCATGCAGCGTGGTCTGGGGCTGGCGCGCTATCGACAGGGACTGCACGAAGGCGCGCTCGATTTGGGGGGCTATTGAGCGATCCACCGCCTCCGCATCTTGGACGACATCTTCGGTGATGTGGGACAGCGAAGCAGATGCTGGGTCGCCGTCGAGCACGACCTTGCCCGCTTCGTTCTGCGCCCAGCGCTTGTGCGCCAGCGAGAGGGTCAGTGCCGGGCCTTCCATCAGCAGTAACACGGGATACGGCACGGCCCGATGCACCAGTTCGGCAAGGCGAGCGAGACTGGCGGGCTTGACAGCACCACGCAGGGTCACGCCCAGCACGGCGATTTCCAGGTATTCACGCTGCGCGTCCCGGTAGCTGGGTACGCCAATGGTGTTGGGCTTGAGTGCGGCAAGCCACTGGATTTCTTCAATGGCGTCCGTGATCAGGCGCTTGTCGGATGCCGTGGGCGCACCGTTCTCCAGCAACAGCTTCTTGGGAACCCGCTGGTCTACCCGTGCGCTGTCGGGCAGTTGTAAAGCATCAAGAAGCGCGCGTGATGTTGCCATTGTCATGCCGCTTCATGCTCGGGCAGCACCACCAGAAATGCCACCACCTCGAAGTCGTCACTACCAGCGAACTCGCCCTTCATGGCGTGCGTGCCGCCAGGTGTGAAGAGGCTGGCAACGGCTCGTTCCTCATGCTTGCCGGCGACGGAGGCCACCGCGGCGGCCAGCAGCTTCTGGGCGTGGCGCATGTCCTCACCGCTTTTTGTCGCCTTGTCGAAGCGCGCGCAGGCACTGTCATCCGGCCGTTCTCGCCCCAGCGCCAGGCGCTTGAGGCGATCCAGGATGCGCTTGGCCTGCGGGTAGGGCAACAATACGTGGCCGTCATCGCCGACATGCACCAGGTAGTGCGGCGCGAGCGGGTAGTCGGACGACGCAGCGGATTTTGCCGTCGGGCCGCAGGCTTGCAGGCAAAAGATCACGCCAGGGGGAATGTCGGCATCCAGCGTGGTGGTGACCGCAAAAGCCCCCAGCGGCTGGGTGTCCAGCTTGCCGGGGTGGCTTTTAAGGAACTGCGCGAGGTCGATGCGGAAGTCGGTCAGGGTGAGGTCGGTAATCGCCACGCCAGTGGACAGGTCTTCCATGTCGATGACCGTGTCCTGCAATTTGAGCAGCTGCTTGCGCCGGTACTCCAGGTCGTTCATGGCGTTGCCGGACTGCTGCTCGATCAGGTTTTCTTCGCCCGTGGCCGAGACATCGAGCAGTACCATGCGACCGCTGACGCGCTGCTCCAGGTTGATGTATTCCTCCAGCTCCATGTTGGGCCAGAAGTTCACGAGCTGGATGCGCTGGTTGGGCGAGCCGATGCGGTCGATGCGCCCGAAGCGCTGGATGATGCGCACCGGGTTCCAGTGGATGTCGTAGTTGATCAGCCAGTCGCAGTCTTGCAGGTTCTGCCCTTCGGAGATGCAATCGGTGGCGATCAGCAAGTCGATCTCGCCTTCACCCGCCATGTCTTGCGGGCGCTCCTTGGCGCGCGGCGCGAAGGCCGAAAGCACATCGCCCATGCTTTTGCGCAGGCCCGGCAACGTGACCTGGATGCCGGCGCTGCCGGTGACGACCGCCGCATGCATGCCCAGCGTATCCCTGGCCCATGGGGCAAGCTGGGCGTAGAGGTAGTGCGCCGTGTCCGAGAAGGCGGTGAACACGATGATCTTGCGGTTGGCTTTGCCATCGTGCGTGTTGATGGGCTCAAGGCATTTGCGGGCAATCATGTCGCGCAAGGCTGCCAGCTTGGCATCACGCGCGGCATCCACTTGGCGGGCTGCAGCCAGCAAGGTCGCCAGGCGGTTGCGGTCTTCCAGCAGATCCTGCTTCCAGCGAATCAGATCCACATCGCCCAGCAGCACCTTGACCTTGCGCCCGACCAACAAGGTCTCGAACGCCGGGTCGTCGATATCGACGTCGGCAATGTCGATTTCCTCCAGCGCCTCGGCATGGGATTCGATGCGCGCCAGCGTGTTCTCTACATCCTTGAGTTGGCGCTGCACGGTCAGGGTGAAGGACGAAACGCAGCTTTCCATGCGTTTGAGCACGTTCACACGCAGCAGGTGGATCAGGCTTTCTTCGCGATCCGCCTGACGGAAGAAACTTTCGCCGCCACGCACCTGGGTGCTGTACTTGGCGTCGTAGGCCGCCTGCTTGTGGGGCAGCACATAGCGCAGCGGCGCGTAGCTGGCGAGCGTGAGCCGACGGATTTCCTGGTTGATGTCGCGGATGGCGCGGAATTCGCCCGCAAGGTCTACATCGGCCTTGATGTTGATGGGCGGGAGCCGGTCGGGGAAGCGGCCGGTCTCGCTGGTGCCGTAGTACTTCTCCACATGCCGCCTGGAGCGGGCAATGGTGAGATGATCCAACAAGGTGAAGTAGTCAAAACCCAGCATTTCCACCAACTGGGTGGGTGTCTTTTCAGCGTCGTCCAGTGCCAGCCAGCGGTTGAACTGCGCCTGCGCCTTGCGGGTCGTGGCCTCGATGCTGGCGATGCCGTGCTCCATCAGGGCAGTGTCATCCCCCTCTGTGACAAAGGCGATCTGGTTGCGCAGGTCGGCCAGGCGATTGTTCACCGGCGTGGCCGAGAGCATCAGCACGCGGGTCTTGACGCCTTCACGGATGATGCGTCGCATCAGGCGGTCGTAGCGCGATTCCTTGCCCTTGTGCGTGGCCTTGTTGCGGAAATTGTGCGACTCGTCGATCACCACCAGGTCGTAGTTGCCCCAGTTCACATGAGACAGGTCGATGTCACCCGACAGGCCGCCATCGCGCGACAAATCGGTGTGGTTGAGCACGTCGTAGTTGAACCGATCAGCCGCAAGGATGTTGCGCTTGTCGTTGGCCTTGTAGAGCGTCCAGTTGTCGCGCAGGCGTTTGGGCGCCAGCACCAGAACGCGGTCGTTGCGCAGCTCGTGATACTTGATGATGGCCAGAGCTTCAAAGGTTTTACCCAGCCCTACACTGTCGGCGATGATGCAGCCGCCAAAGCGGTTCAGCTTGTCGATGGCACCCACCACACCATCGCGTTGAAACTTAAAGAGCTTTTTCCACACCACGGTATTACGGATGCCAGTGGCAGACTTGACGATGCGCTCCTCGTCCATCTCGTCACCGCTGTCCTGAAACAGGCGGTGCAGCATCAAGGTGTAGATAGTGAACGGGTCACGGTGTTCGCCAAGGGCTCGCAACGCCTCAAGAACGGATTCGTGCTCTTCTTCCTGACCCTCGGGGTCGGTTGAAGCAGCAGTTTGCAAGGCTGCCCACTGGTGATCGAACCATTGGGCGAGCTGCGCAGCTTCCTCGGCCGTTTCTGACGCCTGAATCAGGTTCAATGGATTGCCTGGCGTCAGGCCAAGGCCAGATGTGTTGAAGGCAAAGGAGCCCAGAACCACTTGTGCAGGTGTCCCATCCGGGCTGCGCAAGACAGCAGCCCCCTGTGGCACCGACCTCGATGCCCGCCGGAGCGCTACTTTTTCACTGATCCATTTCGCGCACTGATTGGCCAGCCAACGTGCCTGCAGACGATTGCGCGCAGCGCGGTCGCCCTCCGTGCCCAGGAGTTCGAGCGCCTCATTATCGGGAGGCACGATCAATTGGACTCGATCCAGAGCGGACAACGCCTCCCGGATTTCTGCGAAGGCGTAGAGAGAAAACGAAGGCGTTACACAGTCGAGTCGGTTGCCGTGTTTGAGGTTGGGCCTCATCAAGTCGATGACGCGCTGTGTTCCGGTGTTTTGGATCAGCTTCATGGTCGCTTCCGTTCAGTCATCAATCGACGTTTCTGCGCTTGGCGGCGCATACCCCGGCGCCAGCACCGCATTGCGCACGCCGTAGATCGCCAGATGGTCTTTCAACCAAAGCCGGTACTCCGGGCCGCGCAGGCGATGGTCGGGGGAACAGTCCACACTCCATTTGCGCAGGATGTAGCCCGCCGTGGCGGCGCGCAGCTTCATGTGCAGCGCACCACCCTGCATGCCGTAGTCCATTTCGGTGATTTCTGGCCGAGGCTGGTCGGGATGAGGGACCAGCTCCAGCTCGACAATCCGGGTCCACTGGATGTCTTGATCGCTCATCTCGTGGGACTCTACGGGCTGCCCCTTGCGCACCACAGGGCGCTTGATCCGGGTGAGGACGAAATCGCGGAACTCCTGCGATTTGCGGTCGAAGGCGCGCACGTGCCAGCGCAGGCCGTTGTCGATCAGCGCGAACGGGACGATCTCCCGCGCGGTGCGACCGCTGGAGATGGAGTGGTACTCGATGCCGAGCGGGCACTCGTAATGAATGGCCCGAGTGACGCTCGCCAAGATTGCCAGGTCAGGGTGAGTGAGCCGGGACGGGCTCTCGCTGGCCACCCACGCCTTGATGTGCATCGGTTCACCGTCGCCAAACCCCTGGGTCAGCCACGACAACACCCGCTCGGGTGGGAAATCGAAGATCGGCTGGAAGCTCGAACCCAGGACGTAGAACTTGCCTTTGCCGTCGTAGTCGATATTGCCCGGAGCCAAGTCCTTGTACAGCGCCAGATCCCTGGACGCGGCAGCGGACTGGGTACCAAAACGCGCGACCAAGTCCTGGCGGCGCATCTCCCCAATGAAGCGCAGACGCAATTCCACGAACGCGAGGCGGTCACGCTGTGGCTGGGTGAGATCGGCAAGCTGTTGGTGGGGCATCCTGACTGGCTCGTTCGGGTTAGCGAATGCTCGTGTAAATTTCTGCAGAAAGTATATGGTCTGTGTGGAGAGACGTCTATAAATCCAAGTTGATTCACTAGTTAGCTGCATTATGATAACCATTTTTGAGGCGCAAATGAGTGATCCGGCGTGGACTGGCAGGCGCTTCAGTCCAGCGCAGCGCGCCAGGAGTGACGTGGACTGGACGTGCATCCAGCAGGTCACTGCGGACGAGAGCTGGTGCGAATAGATCGCTGATACGGAACAGGAGCACGACCCATGGAACTGCGACACCTTCGCTGCTTTGTGGCTCTCGCAGAAGAGCTGCACTTCACACGGGCCGCAGAGCGCCTGCATATCGAACAGCCACCCTTGTCCCGCGCCATCAAAGAGCTTGAGGATGATCTGGGTGTGGTGCTCTTCGAGCGCAACCGCCGAGGCACGGTACTGACCGAGGCGGGAGCAACGTTCCTGCAAGGTGTGCGCAGAGTGTTCGCCGTCCTCAAACAGGCTCAGGAGAACGTACAGGCGGTCGCTGCGGGCCTGAGCGGAAGCCTTCGCATTGCCGTATCCGACGGTGCAATCGATCCCAGGCTGTCGGCCCTCCTGGCCCGCTGCCGCGAGGAAGAGCCGGAGATCGAGATTCGCCTGTCGGAAGTGCCGTTAGCCGATCAGTTGCGTGGTTTGCGCTCAGGCGACTTCTCGATCGGGTTTGCGCACACGGCGGAGGTCGGCGACGGCATCGTTACCGAGCCACTCTGGCACGATCCGCTGGTGGTTGCCGTGCCCGCCCGGCATCCTTTGCTTTCACACAAGGCTGTTCCGCTGCATCAGCTTGCGATCTACCCACTGGTCTTATGCGATCCGCAGGTATGCGAAGGCTACTATCGTGAACTGGCGCGGCTGCTGCGGCCTTTGGAGCGTCCACCCGACGTCGCCGAGCACGTGTCGTCATTGGACATGATGCTCACCCTGGTCGGTGCCGGCTACGGGGTAGGCTTCATCACCGAAACCAGGATCGCGGCGAGCCTGCGCCCCGACGTGGTGATCCGCCCTCTGGCCATGGATTCCGCAGTCATCACGACCTACTTGCTACGGCCCGCCGGCGAGGACTCGCCGGTGTCGGTGGAGCGATTCATCGCGCGCCTGCGCGCGCACTCGGACGATTGATCCGCAGCGGCCAGGACTGGCTGCCTGAAGCCTGCCAGTGCGGTATCCGGAGGAGAAGTCTCGTCAATAATGTTCACTGGTGGTAAAATTCCAGGGTACTTACGCTCGTCGCAACCCGTGAGAAAGCAAGCGCCATGAATGTTGGACAAGCCATTCGACTGTGCCGAACGCAACGGGGCGTCTCTCAAAGCACCATTGCGAACCGAGCCAATTGCTCCGTGTCGTACTTGTCGATGCTTGAGAACAATAAGCGCGACCCGACACTTTCGACGGTTACAAGAATTGCCGAGGCATTGCATGTGCCTGTCGGCCTGCTGTTCGTTCTGGCTGCCGACCAAAGCGAACTGGGTGCGATAGACGAGCACGTCGCCGATCAGTTAATGCAGTCTGCGCTGGCATCACTGGGAGCATCGGCCAACATGACAGCGCAGGTGGGAGGCCACTATGGCTAATGCCGAACAACTCAAGGCGTTGGTGAAATCCCATATCGAGCGGGATGACCAGCATTTCTATTCTGTTGCCATGCAGGTCGCGGCCCGTGAAGCGAAGGTAGGTCACGGCAAGCTTGCCGAAGAACTCCGCGACATGATCGACGCGGCAAAAGCCCGTGTCTCGCCGAGTGGCCCCGAGGGCAAACTGGTGCCGTTGGCCCGTCCTCGCGGTGAGCTGGCAAACTTGCTGACGGTTTCCTATCCGAAGAATCGTCTGTCGGACATGGTGCTCGATGCGGAGATGGCCGAACAACTTGGTCGCATCATGAAAGAGCAGAGGCATCATTTGCGCATCCGCGAGCATGGCCTGTCGCCGAGACGCAAACTGCTGCTGGTCGGGCCTCCGGGCACCGGCAAGACGATGACCGCCTCTGTGTTGGCCGGTGAACTTGGCATTCCGCTGTTCTCCGTTCGACTGGATGCACTGATCACCAAGTTCATGGGGGAGACCGCCGCCAAGCTGCGTCAAATATTCGATGCCATCAATGATGTGCGAGGCGTCTACTTCTTTGACGAATTCGACGCCATCGGCTCACAAAGAGGGCTGGCCAATGACGTGGGTGAGATTCGGCGGGTACTGAACAGTTTTCTGCAAATGATCGAGAGCGACCAATCTCATAGCTTGATCGTTGCAGCAACGAACCATGTTGAGATCCTTGACTACGCGCTTTTTCGCCGATTTGATGACGTGATCGAGTATCGGCTCCCGAGCGCGCCGCAGGCCACCAAGCTGATCCAGTCGCGGCTTGGGAAGTTCGCGCCCAAGCCCTTTCCGCTCAAGGCCATCACAGCCAAGGCAGAAGGCTTGAGCTACGCGGAGATCAGACGTGCCGTAGATGAATCCATCAAGGAAGCCGTGATGCACGACGAGGAGCGCGTAAAAGCAGATGTGCTGACACGTGCTTTCGATGAGCGCCGCAAATTGAACCTCAGAATGAACAACAAGAAGGTCGCACCGAGCAATGCCGGATCAACTACAAGCTAAGCGCCCACATTTCATTCTTCGAGACACATCTCAAGCCGTCGAGTTCAAAGCGCACTCTGCTGGCGGTGGATCGACACGCAGCGTGCCGACGTTGCCCCGGCAGCAGCACGGTGCATCCCTTCGCGACCAGGTTGAAAACTTGAAGCCCGCTGCAGCAGAGGCGGTGCAAGGTCAGCGAGACCTGCAACTGGAAAGCGGGTTGGGCTTGCAAATCCAGTTTTCCAGCCAACCTGATGTCGAGTTGGCATTCGAGAGCTTGGCGAACGAAACCAGGAACATTGAACTTCTCAGTGTTCGCCGCGAAGGCAACCAGACCTTCGCCAATGTCTTCGTTCCTGATGGAAAGCTGGCGCACTTCGAGAAATACATATCCGACTATCTGGAGGAGAAGAAGGACAGTCGCGGTCAAGCGCGCGATCACCGGAAGCTGTTGGATGCCATCGAATCCATCCGAACTGCAGAAATCAGGGCTCTGTGGACTGACGCTCCCGAACTGCTGCCTGACGATCTTGCGACCGCCTTCTGGTGGGAGGTATGGCTTCCGGTTCGAGGGGCGGGGCAGCGGCAAGTCGTTGTAGAGGACTTCAAGAAGCTTGCTCGATTGGCGGAATGTGTCGTCAGTGACAAGCAGGTCAATTTTCCCGAACGCACGGTGTTGTTGATGTATGGGTCGCAGCAGCAGTTCTCGCGGTCGGTGATGACGCTGAACTGTGTCGCTGAACTTCGCTACGCCAAGGAGACGGCCGAGTTCTTCGACGGCATGGGCATCAGTGAACAACGGGAGTGGGCGGACGACTTGCTGCGTCGCGCCCAGTTGAGGCCATCAGGCGACACCGCTCCGCGAGTCTGCTTATTGGATTCCGGCGTGACGCGCGCGCATCCGCTCTTGGAGCCGTTGATGGATGCGAGCGATTTGCATACCGTGGAGCCGGCCTGGGGCGTGGATGATGAGGCCAATCATGGCACTGGCTTGGCGGGCTTGGCTGCCTATGGCGATCTCACAGACGCCCTGGCGTCTGCGGATTCGATCAACGTCCCTCATCGGCTGGAGTCAGTCAAGCTGATACCGGCGGAAGGTGCGAATGAAGGCGATGCGCGCCACCATGCTTACCTTTTCATGGAAGGCGTTGCGCGGCCTGAAATCTCCGCTCCGAATCGGTCGCGCGTGTTCGCTTCGGCGGTGACAGCCTCGGACTACCGTGATCGTGGTCGTCCTTCCTCGTGGTCTGCTGCCGTCGATAGCCTTGCTGCGGATACCGATGGGGTCGGTGAAAGCCCGCGTCTGTTCGTGCTGTCCGCCGGCAACACGCGCGACCCCAATGCATGGGCGGGGTATCCAGATAGCCTTTCCACCAATCTCGTGCATGACCCTGGCCAGGCATGGAACGCGATCACGGTGGGCGCTTTTACCGACAAGATCGACACGGAAGGTCATCCTTCCTTGAAGCCCGTTGCCGAAGCCGGCGGCCTCAGCCCTTTCACGACAACAACCAGGACGTGGGATCGCGCATGGCCCTTGAAACCCGAAGTGGTGCTGGAAGGAGGCAATGCAGCCAAGGATGAGCTGGGGGCGGTAGGCATGGCCAGCCTGAACTTGTTGACGACCCATAACCAGCCGTTGGATCGCTTGTTCACTACCAGCAATGCCACCAGTGCCGCATCGGCATTGTGCGCGGGAATGGCGGCGCAGATCATGGCGGCCTATCCGCACCTCCGACCTGAAACCGTGCGTGCGTTGCTGGTACATTCGGCGCAATGGAGCGAGGCCATGCGGGGGATGTTCTTGCCCGCAGCGCCCAACAAGGACGACTACGTTCACCTGATTCGCCATTGCGGCTGGGGAACCCCGGACTTGAACCGCGCGCTCTGGAGTGCGGGAGACTCGCTGACCCTACTGGTTGAAGACGTGGTGCATCCTTATGCAAAGGTTCAGGGCAAGGGCATCGTGACGCGCGACATGAATCTGCACTCCTTGCCTTGGCCGAAGGATGAGTTGGAGGCGTTGCAGGACACGCCCGTCGAGATGCGCATCACGCTCTCCTACTTCATCGAACCCAATCCATCAGCGCGTGGTGTTGCATCAAAGTATCACTACCCTTCGCATCGCCTGCGATTTGATGTGCAGCGTCCGCTTGATGCATCCACCGAGAATTTTGTCGCACGGGTGAATGCGGCAGCGCAGCGCGAGGATGAGGGTGACCCTGTGAACCCCTCAGATCCCAATTGGCTGTTGGGCGAACGGCAGCGGCATCGTGGTTCGCTGCATCAGGATGTCTGGAAAGGTACGGCGGCTGACTTGGCCAGCCGTGGCTTCATTGCTGTGTATCCTTCGGCTGGGTGGTGGCGGACACGGCCTGCGCTGGAACGTTATGGCCTGCCGGCGCGATATAGCTTGGTGGTATCCATTCAGACCCAGCAGACGGACGTTGATCTTTACGCTGCTATTTCCCAGAAAATCCCTGTGGCTAATGTTGTGGTTGTCGATACGTAAGAGGCATTCCAGTGTTCCGCTGTCGGGCTAAGCACCCGCCCGGCGCCGTTGGCTGCGACAGCTTGCGCTGCCAATATCCGAAAAGACACTTACGACCGCTATGCCGAATCTTGCGGCTCACTGCCCGCGCTGAGGTTCTTTTCAGTCGCGGCCATCAATTCGCTGGCGCTTATCCCGAGTGCGGCAGCGATTTTCAGTATCAAAGGCAGCGTCGGCACATGCTCCCCGCGTTCGATCTTGCCCATGTGCGAACGCGATATTCCCGCCTGATACGCAAAATCGTCTTGAGCGACCCCCTGCGCGACGCGAGCGGCACGCACGGCCCGCCCGAAAGCTAATGCTGGTTCGGATTCATATGTGGGTGTGCCAGGTGGACGACCTGGCTGAATAGTAAGCTTCTGCATCAACAGAAGCGTCAAACAATCCTCTTAAATTAACCACGTTAAACATATAGACGTTAAACTTCTCTCTTTACTTGCGTAATTGCATCCACTTGACCACCTAATTGCATTCGACTTGGGCAGTCAATTGCAATGCTCCTGATCACCAAATTGCGTTGACGCCGCCCCTGGCGGTTGCAGGAGTTGAGTGCAGCCGCGAGGCGTAGTCCCAACTTGTAGTGGTGCATCATCCCCGAGTCGCCAATAGGAGGATGCCCATGGGAAGTATTCTTCACGGTTGTTCCCGCACGACCCCGCGTGTCCGAGCCGAGTTCCATGGCGTCGATAGAGAGTACCCGAGTCCTTGCCACCCACTACTGACTGAATCCAAAGACGGTGGACAAGTGGAGGAGGCGGATCACAACGGCCGACACTCCGATGGGAACCAATCAGCGAATCAACATTGATGCCGCTGCAGCCACCATGATTGTCGCCGCGCCGCGGAATAACTGCTGTTGAGCACGTTGACCCGACAGCAAGTGCCGGATACGCATGGCAGCGAAAATGAACAACGCTCCGACACTCAGCAACACCAGAATGGTCAGCGGTACCAGCACCAGTGCCCAGGTCTGTAACGAGACCGTCTCCAAATTAATCGCCAGCGGCAGAAGTGCCAGATAAAAAGCGATGGTCTTCGGGTTGCCTAGGGTAATGGTCAGTCCGGATATTGCCGCCGACAGTAGTTCCTTCCTCTTCGCGGGCTTGCCCACTTCTATAGCTTGGTGGTTGGCGAACCAGAACTGCCAAGCCAGATAGCAGAGATACAGTGCTGCTCCCCAGCGAACCAGTTGAAACAGCGCGTTGAAGTGTTCAGCGATCATTGCTAGACCAAAGACTGCGAACGACAGATAGGTCAAGTCACCTAGGATCAATCCAAGCAGCAGGCAAAAGCCCGATAATGTGCCACCGCTAACGCTCCGCGCTACCAGCGCTGCCATACCGGGGCCGGGAATTGCGGCGGCAATACCCAGCGCCACTGAATAGGTAAGTACTTGTGTCAAATCGAGCATGTCACGCTCCTCAAGTAATTTATTGGTGTATGGAGACTCACGACTCCGCACGCAAGACTACCCACGACTTCAACGGGAGGCGGTGGCCCATCGCCTGACGACTTCAAACGTATCGCCGGTAGAGTGCAACTCCGTAGGGCCCATGACGCCGACAATATGTTGCTGACCGTGGGCACGAAACAACTCGCCGTAACGAAGTATCAGTGGCGTGTTATTGAATATCGAATCCTGTTCGTTACGCGGGCAGGGTGTCGCCGCACCAGTAGTACCCGTGGTTTCGTAGTAGACCCAGGATTTCTGCAGTGGCGCGGCGGCTATGTCATGACCCGCTTCGCGCAAATCGTTCTTTGTAGTGAATGGCAGCTTGCGGAATACATCCCAGTCGAGCGAATCTATGGCGCTGGAGGATAGAGAAAGCAGTTTATCTCGATAAAAGGGAGAGCCTGCCTTTACATACCTGAGTGTGTGCTTGAGGCGTTCGAGTTGGATGCCATTCAGCTCTTCTGCTGCAATATCACCACGCTCAAACAAGACATGTTGCTGATAAACGGTGCGAGCCAACTCCAGAAGCTCAGGTTTGAATAAAGCGTACACGACAACCTCCTTGTCATTTGAGCAGCGGAAGATTCCCTGTCAACTTGCTAATTTTTTTCTGCGGTCCGATTAGCCCAATGGCAACTAGTTCGATGCCCGAGCTGTCGGTGCCAGAGATACGGGCCTCATACTCCTGATAAGTTTTGCAGGATTGCGCCAAGGCACTGAATGGCATGGTGTGGATTTCCTCATCCGTCAGCGCCCTCTCTTGGAGAGACTGCAAATGCTCGTTGCTGGTGAGCAGAATCGGCAACGGCGCGTAGATGACGCCTGGGTAATTCACATTGTCACGGCTTTGCATATCCGGCCCGACCAAGCCACTCACCGAACGCCCTAGACTGACGCCGATGACGCTGGCCGCATTGGCGGCATGTCCGACCCCCAATGCGCTGTCGACTACGATTACACACTTGTGAATAGTTGCATCGAAATTCATTGAATTCTCCACGCTCATTAAAAAGTCTTTAACTATTCAAACTGCGTCAGACTTGAGTCGGCCCAGTCATTGATAAGTCCGAAAAATTTAGTAGTGTCACTTTCAATGTCAAGATCGACCACTTGCCAGCTGGCAATTTTCTGCCACTTCGATACACCTTGCTGGTGATTGGGGTGAATCAGAAATGCAGACAGCGCATCCTGATTATCAAATAAACCCATCACCGCAAAGTCCACAGCTCTATTGCGCGGGCTGATATTTCTTCCGCAAGCCCAGCCCAGTATTTCTCTGATATGAAGTGGATGCTGGCGTGTCGACGCCTCAGCATCGATCACTTCATCGTCACACCATTGAAAGGGCTCGTGAAACTTGAAGAAGACAAGATGCAGGATCATTTTTCATCCTTGAATTGACCATGGAAATGGCGACCAATCTAGTTGCCTGGTATAGGCTCAGAATATTGAGTCGCAAAATAATGGCGCCGAGATTAATGCAACTTTTTATGTTCAGAAGTTGGAAAAATGCTACGCCCTTTGATTGGGAAAAAAATTTCTATTTCAATTGCCTGCAAAATCGAAAAGGGTAGAATCTTCCCATTTCTCATGGACGGGTGGAATTTATGACCGAGCAAGCGCTAAATCTGACGGATGTCAGAATCCTTACTGCCCTGCAGCAGGACGGCAGGATCACCAACCAGACCCTGGCCGACCACATTGGTATGTCTGCTTCGCCCTGCTGGCGTAGGGTCAGGCAGTTGGAGGAACATCGCTTCATCCAGGGTTACAGGGCGGTGCTTGACCGGCGCAAGATCGGGCTGGGAGTCATGGTGTTCATACGGATTAACATCGATCGCCACAGTGAAGCCGAGGCAAGGAAATTCGAGCAGGAGGTCATGCAGCTGGAGGATGTTGTGGCGTGCTACAGCATCGGCGGCGACGCCGACTTCCTCCTGCAGGTAGTGGCGCGTGATCTCGATTCGTTTGCTGACTTCGCCATGACCGTTATTCGGCAGTTACCGGGCATCAAGGAAATGCAGAGTATGTTCGTGCTCAAAGAGATCAAACCCTTCTTATCGTTCCCGGTCAAACGCCCCCACACGGGTTAATGTTGACTAGGTAGTGATGAACGCCTGTGCGTTTTAGCTTCGACGACGGAACGGCTCGACTCGCTCGCAATGTAGTCCCATACGCGTAGCCGTCCAAGCTGCGTACTGCCCTTGGACTCATGGCACTATCAATAGCACGCAAGCAGGTCACCCAGGCGAGGTTGATGGGACAGCAGTTGTCTCCCGCCGCGGAATCAAGAGTTCAGGCGGCGGGAAGGGCTCTGGCTGGACGGAGTTAATGCTGCTCCACCCCCATTGTCGCCAGCGCTCATCTTGTTCGAGCCGATGCATTATTTCCGCCGGCACATCGGTTCCCACGGGCATGTACTGGGGCGCCAGGGCATGCACCACATCGAAGCCCGTCATGCCAGCCAGTAACCGGCGCATGATGTGCACCCGCTGCAGCCAGGTCAGGCTGCGACGCCTGCCGTCGGTGGTTTGGTACACAATCAGATTGAGCGCTGCCGAGCATTCAAGCATGTCCTTTCCGCTCATGCAGAACCGCCGATGGGATGGCGAACCCAGCGGCAAAATGCGTTGTGCAAATAGCTTGAGCAGCGGCTCTGCCAGCTCCCTGTTTTGCCACTCGATACCCATGATTAACAGCACTGTATAAATGCTGTTTGCCAGGCGCTCTGCACTCTTATGGCCGCCCTGCGCGATGGCTTCTCGCAGCAGCCAGGTCAATGCCGCCAGAGCATCCAGGCTGGCAATGCGCTCCAGCTTTCTCATCAGCACGACGGTGACTCTGGCCCGCTGCCAGTAAACCTCGATACCACCGACGGGCTCGAACAGCACCGCCTGCACATCCGGCTTCAAGCGCTGCAGAAACGCCTCGCTTAGCGTGGTGCGGGATGGCTGATGTTTCAGGATGGCCCAAAGGGGATGCTGCAGCTCCTGCAATGAGCCTGGTACTTGGGCATCAATACGGGCTGCCAGCTTGGCCTGCGGGGTATGCCGGCCAGCCGCATAGCGCTGCCATTTGCAGCGGTTACTGGTGATCCCGTCCTGCTTGCGAAATGACTCCGGCTCGAAGTGCTGCTCGAGCTTATAGGCCGTAGCCAACCCGGTGCGGTGCCGCAGTCCTTCATACCAATACCGCACGCGCAAAACGTCAGCTTGATCGCGCTTGGCGGGCGGAGCTGCTCGGCGGTTTTTGTTTCGCATGCTCGCGCGAAAACTCACGAGCAGCGCATTGATGCGTTGAAATTCAGTCACTTAGCTTCATCCGGCGCGCACAAATACAGTAAAAGTTGGTTGAAAGGTTACGGCTCGTGCCGCCCCAGCGATTTCTCTACCATGATCCGTAACTACGCGAAACGGCGAGCGTCATGAACGAACAGAACCCTATCCAGCGTCTGGCTAATGAATTGGAGCATGGCTTGACGGCGCGCTATGGGGTGATGCTGGGCAGCAATGCCCTGTGGCGGGAATTGGGTTTTCGCTCGCCGGCCGCATTTCGCGTGGCGCTGTCGAGAGGGATGATCGATGTGCCGTTTTTTATACTGCCCAATCGACGTGGCAGGTTCGCGCTGGCGAAAGACATTGCCGCCTGGATTGCCTGTCAGCGCCACGCTGTGCAGAGCAACGAACCTGATGGTGCGTGCGATCAACCAATGCCATCGAGCGACGTCTGAGCACGTGCCCGACCACTGGATAACCTGAACAGCGAGGAGAAACACCATGAGCCCTGACTGATTCGTAGCGTTACAGGCCATGGAAATGCAAAAGGCCTGGGGATTGCGCCCCCAGGCCTTTCGAGAAACGTCAGGTTGAACCCCAGACGTTCTCATTCTGTGTTTCCCGGTGTCGGGCGTCAACCCGGCTGCCTGCCCATTCATCCATGAATTTGCATTGATCGTGACGGGCGAGGCGTAACCGCGCCTGTCGCGGGGAGAACCTATGAGATTGACCATTGATCAACTCCGGCAGGCCGTGCGCCATGCCTGCAACCCCTCGCTATCGCATCGGGCGGTGGCTCGTCTGGTGGGGATTTCACCCAATACCGTTCGCGGCCTGAGAGATCGGCTGAGCCAGCGGGGTGAGGATTGGGAACAGCTGCGCGACTTAGAAGATTCTGCCTTGCAGGCCCGTTTCAGCGCTGGCACAGAGGGCGGTAGTCGCCGAGCCACACCCAATTGGGCGAATATTCATGAACAACTGCAGCAACGGGACGTTACGCTGGATCTGCTCTGGCAAGAGTTCCGAGTGGGCGAGCCGGATAGCGTGTCCTATGCGCAGTTCACTCGCCTCTACCGGGCCTGGCGCAACCAGCAGAAAATCAGCATGCGGCAAATCCATAAACCCGGCGACAAGCTGTTTGTGGATTTCTGCGGACGCACCATGCCCATCGTCAATCAAGACACCGGGGAGGTCTCCAAAGCGCAAGTTTTCGTCGGCACCCTGGGGGCCTCGGGCTACCTGTTCGCCACGGCCGTGGCCAGCCAAACCGTAGCCGACTGGCTGCACTGCCATCGTCTTGCTCTGGAGCATCTCGCTGGTGTGCCGCGCTATGTAGTGCCGGATAACCTGAAGGCGGCGGTACTCCGAAGTGGCAAAGAGCACATTCAGCTGAACCCTGCCTACCAGGAGTTCGCCGAGCATTATGGATTCAGCATTCATCCCGCTCGGCCCCGGCGCCCGCAGGACAAGTCCTTGGCTGAGATTGGCGTGCAGATCGTGCAACGCTGGGTGTTGGCGCGCCTGCGCAACCACACCTTCTTTTCGCTGGAAGAGCTGAATGAGCGCCTCGACTATTGGATGGCGCGTCTGAATGAGCGCACGACCAGAACCTACCCGAAAAACCGACTGGTTCGCTTTCAGGAGCTGGATGCCCCGGAACTCCAGAGCCTCCCGGCAGAGCCTTATGCCTATAGCCAGTGGCGCTACCAAATCCGGGTGGCCAGCGATTACCACCTGGAGCACAGCGGTCACCACTACTCGGTACCGTTTCAATACATCCACCTGCTGGTGGATATCCGGGTCAACAGTGATCGCTTGATGGTGTTTCATCAGCGGCGCCAGATTGCCAGTCATACCCTGGCTCAAGGAGTTGGCGTTACCACGGTGCCGGAGCACCTGCCGCCCCAGCACCGTCATCAGCGGGACACCCAGCCAGAAGCCTTGCTGGCTTGGGCCGAGTCCATCGGTCCAGCCACGTATGACTATGCACGGCGCAACCTGGAAGAGCGCCCGGACTTTGCCAATGGCTTGAAGGCTGTGATTGCCTTGCAGCGTGATACCCGCAAGGAACAACTGCATGACCGCCTAGAGTCCGCCTGCGCTTACGCGCTGGAGCTGAACTGCCTGGGCTACGGCCGCCTGAGGTCAATCCTGCGCAGCGGCGCAGATCGCACCCGACCAGCAGCAGCGGATAGTCCCGTGATTGAGCACGCCAACCTGCGCGGTGCGGCCTATTACATTACCCAACCTGGAGAAACTGCATGACTGCCGCCAATACCACTCAACGGCTGGTCGAATTGGGATTGCGTGGCATGGCCATGGCCTACGAGCGTCAGCGTGATCAGCCGGCCATCCAGACCCAAGCCTTCGATGTGCGGCTCGGCGATCTGCTGGATTTCGAAGCCGCGGAGCGCGACACCCGTAAGATTGGGCGCTACCTCAAGGCGGCCAAGTTGCGCTTCAGCCAGGCAGCCCTTGAGGATGTTGAATATAGAAGTGATCGTGGGCTGGATCACAGCCAGGTCATGGCGTTGGCGGAAGGCGAGTGGATTCGGCGTAAGCAGAATCTGATCCTTACGGGAGCCACCGGTACTGGCAAGAGCTGGCTCGCCTGCGCCTTCGGCAACCAGGCCTGTCGCCAAGGCTTTACTACCTACTACTGCACCTCCACACGGCTATTTGAAGACATCGCCCGTTCGCATGCCGATGGCTCTCTGCCCAAGTTGCGACGACAGCTGATCAAGACTCAATTGCTGATCATCGATGACCTGGGCATTGGCGGAATCGAGAAGCACCTCGGGCCTGCATTGCTGGAAATTATCGATCAGCAATCAATGAACGGTGCACTGCTGTTGACCAGCCAGTTCCCGACGGAGAAATGGTACGACCTGTTTGGTGACCCAACCATCGCTGATGCCATTCTGGATCGCATCGTTCATCGCGCGCACATGCTGCCACTGAGTGGCGAGTCGATGCGTAAGCGCAAAGGGAAGAAACTCTGACGTCATCCGCCACTTGCAACCCTAAGGGGCTCTTCGCATTTAAGGGTGTAGCTGATTTCTAAACCCTCCTGACTTCAGCAAGCACCTGGCTATGTAATTGGTTAAATTTGGCGGCCGCAAAACTGAGTGCAACACCTGACCTTTCCGGTACGGTGCTGCCACTATGTCCTATCACGAACTCAGTATCCCCGAACGTGCGACCCTTCAACTCGGCCTTGCCCAAGGTTTCAGCCAGCGGCGAATTGCCCGGATGCTCGGCCGCTCCCCCTCGACCATCAGCCGGGAGCTGCGCCGCAACCGGGCCCCTGGCACCCGCTACCAGGCCTGTGCTGCCCAGCAGCAGATGCAGGTCCGCCGCCAGGTCTGCAGGCCTCAGTGCAAGCTGCTGCCGGGCAGTGAGCGCTTCGAGCTGGTCGTCCATATGCTGCGTGAGGGTTTGTCTCCCGAGCAGATTGCCGGCAAGCTGCGCAGCATGAACATACCCAGCCTCAGAGAGGCCTACGTCTGCCGCGAGACGATCTATAACGCGATCTACGCCCTGCCGGTCGGTGGCCTGCGCAAGGAGCTGATCATCTGCCTGCGCCAGGGCAAGACGAGTCGCAGGCCGCGCTCTGGCGGCGTCGATCGGCGCGGCCAGATCCCTGAAATGCTCAGCATCCACGTGCGCCCGCCGGAGGTCGAAGACCGGCTGATGCCAGGCCATTGGGAGGGCGACCTGATCAAGGGCAAGGCCAATGCCTCGGCGGTGGGCACCTTGGTGGAGCGTACCAGCGGCTACCTGATGCTGATCAAGATGGCCGACGCGACGGCGACCTCGGCGCTGGAGGGCTTCAGTGCGGCGCTCAATGGCATGCCGCTGGCGGTGCGCAAGAGCATGACCTACGACCAGGGCCGGGAGATGGCGCGGCACGCCGAGATCACCCAGCGGACCGGGGTGGCGATCTACTTCTGCGACCCGCACAGCCCCTGGCAACGCGGCAGCAATGAGAACATCAATGGACTGATCCGCCAGTACCTGCCCAAGGGCACGGACTTGTCGGTGCATAGTCAGGAAGCCCTGGACGCCATCGCTTTGCAACTGAATATGCGACCGCGCAAACGCTTCGACTTCAAATGCCCGATCGAGGTGATGGGCGAAGTGATGCAAGAAGCCGTGGTGATGCGGCATGATGCTCCCGCTTCAATTCAATAACCGTGTTGCACTCAGATCCTGCAACCGCCTTTCTAAAGCCCAAGGCGGTACCTCGTAAGTGCTCAAGTCGCCCGTTGATAGCTTCTGTTGGACCGTTGCTGGTTCCTGGCCGGTCGAAGTAGGCAAGGATGCTCTCAGCGTATTTTTTCAGCGTTTCCCCCAAGCCTTTCACCTCGATGAGCGCTTTGGGCAAGTCGCTGGCTGTAATGATATTTATGACCTCTTCCATGAGTTTTTTACCACGTTTTCGATCCGGCTCGTTGTAGGCGCTGACCACCCGTTGGTACATGCTCCAGGTGCAATCCACTTCGAGGTGGTGCTCATCTGCAAACAGCTGGAACAGTTGCTTTTTGTTGGCGTCAGACAGGTAGCTGATCCGAGTCAGTAGCGTTCGACGGCTTTTGTAGAGCGGGTCATTTTTACGCCCTCTGCGGCCCAGGATGTCGTGTTGCACACGCCGGCGGCATTCATCCAGCATGTTGCTTGCCCAGCGCACGACATGGAAAGGATCCAGCACGGTTTGGGCTTGAGGCAGGGCTTCTTGCGCTGCAGATTTAAACCCCGTAAAACCGTCCATGGCAATGCTTTCGATCTGGTCACGCCACGATTTGGGGCGACTCTGTAGCCATTGCTTAAAGGCTTGTTTGGAGCGGCCTTCCAGCACATCGAGCAAGCGGGCCGGCCCGTTTTTGTTACGCACGGGCGTAAGGTCAACCACGATGGTGACGTACTTGTCACCACAGCGTGTATGTCGCCAAACATGCTCATCCACGCCCAGCACGGTCACACCGTCAAAACGTGTCGAGTCATTAAAAAGCAGGCGCCGTCCTTCGTTGATAATGGCATTATTAGCGGTGTGCCATGCAACATCAAGCTGGCTCGCAACACGAGATACCGACAGATGATCCAGCACGATGGCAGCTAATGCCCAGCGTATCGCCCCATATGAAAGCTTTGAACGTGGAGGTGCTGCACTGTTTGTATCTTCATGCCAGAAACAGCCGCAAGCACAACGCCAGCGACGGATACGCAGCAGCAATCTGGTTGGTCGTTGTCCGTAAGGTGTGTGAGCAAGATGCCTATCGACAGTACCGCGTGAAACACCAGCAGCCCCGCACTTGGGGCATGGCTCGGGTGCTTTGGTTAAACGACATTCGATGACGGCGCGCTCTGCACAAAGATGTTGTCCAGTGGCAGTCAGGCCGAGGTTATTCAGTTGGCAAAAGCTGGAAAGATCAGGGCTAGAAAAGGTAAGATTGTTCACGTCGGGGGCTTAGTTTTTGTTGGTGTGAGAGCTTACATTTTCTAAGATCCTCGACTCCTTTTCCAGCCGGTCAGATTTTTTCTACACCCTTAAATGCGAAGAGCCCCTTTACTTGCTAACCGAGGGACGCCATGAGCAAGTCACCCTGTGATCAACCTCCATCCGCAGGCCGGCGCGGCCTGCTCAAGGATCTGCTGGGCCTGAGTGCCGCCGTGAGCCTGCTGCCCCTGGCCAGCACCGCCCAGGCCGGCATTGGCGACCAGCCGCCCCGGCGGCCGGGCATTGAGGGCAAGCGCTACGGCATGCTGGTGGACCTGCGCAAGTGCATCGGCTGCCAGGCCTGCACGGTGAGTTGTTCAGTGGAGAACCTGCCGCCGATCGGCCAGTTCCGCACCACAGTACTGCAGTACGAAGTCACCGAAACCCCCGACGCCCCCTCGGCACTGATCAACCTGCCGCGCTTGTGCAACCACTGCGATGAGCCGCCGTGCGTGCCGGTCTGTCCGGTGCAGGCCACCTTCCAGCGCACCGACGGCATCGTGCTGGTGGACAACGAGCGCTGCGTGGGCTGTGGCTACTGCGTGCAGGCTTGTCCTTACGACGCGCGCTTCATCAATCACGAAACCCAGACCGCCGACAAGTGCACCTTCTGCGAGCATCGCCTGGAGGTCGGCCTGCTGCCGGCCTGCGTGGAAAGCTGCGTGGGCGGGGCGCGCGTGATCGGCGACCTGAATGATCCGCAAAGCGAGATTTCCCGCCGGCTGGAAACCCACAAGGACGAGATTCGTGTCCTCAAGCCGGGGATGAACACCGACCCGCACGTGTACTACATCGGCCTGCCCGAGGCCTTCGTCAACGAAGTGGACGGCCAGGCGGGTATCCGTCTGATCGCCAAGCATTAAGGACGTTGCCATGCAGATCGTTGAGCTGCTGACCCCCGAGTACGAGGCTGCCTGGCTGCCCTGGGCGGTGCAATATTTCTTCTTCATCGGCATCGCCGCCACCACGGCGCTCACCGCCGCCGTCCTGGCATTCGGCAAGCCCGGCTCGCCCTCGGCGCGCCTGATGCCGGCGGCCGTGGTGGTGCTGCTGGTCACCGCCATCGCCGCGCCAGTGTCGCTACTGGCCGACCTGCACCAGCCGGGGCGCTTCTGGCACTTCTATGCGCATTTCACGCCCTGGTCGTGGATGTCCATTGGCGCCTACCTGCTGCCGCCGTTCGTGATGCTGGCCCTGGGTTTTTGCCTGCTGTGGTGGCTGCGCTGGGAACGCCCGCTGCGTCTTGTCGGCCTGGCCATGGCGCTGCTGGCGGTGGGCATCCTGGTCTATACCGGCGCCGAAGTGATGGTGGTGCGCGCCCGCCCGCTGTGGAACACGCTGCTGCTGCCGTGGAACTTCGCCGTCACCGGCTGGCTGGCCACGCTGGGCGCCATGCTTTTGGTCGGCCGCTGGCTGCCGGGCGGTCTGGCCGCCATGCCGCTGGAACTGCTGCGTCGCCTCGGCCTCAGTGCGCTGGCGCTGGTGGTGCTGGGCGCGCTGGTCTGGGTGGTGACCGGCAGTCTGGGCCTGGATCCGTCGTTCCCCGTGGCGCTGCGCCTGTTCGAGGACTTCCCGGTATGGCGCCTGAGCCTGCTCGGCGCGGTACTGAGCGGCTTGCTGTTGCTGGCCATGCTGGCCCGCCCCGCTGCGCGACTGGGCGGCGCCGGCTACTCGCTGCTGGTGGCGCTGGCCATGCTGGCTTCGGCCTGGGTGTTCCGCTGGGTGGTGTTCATGAGCGTGCAGGGCGTGCCCAAGTACGGTGCCGGCCTGTACCTGTACAGCATGCCGCTGGGCGGTGACGGACTGCTGGGCATTGCCGGCATGTTCGGCCTGTGTCTGGCGCTGCTGGTTGCCGTGGTATTCGTGCTGGAACGCTTTCCCTCTTTTAACCCGGCCCGGGCCGGTCACTGATCAGGAGTCGATGACATGACCGACAAGTCCAAGCAACAAGAACTGCAGGATGCCGGCCGGCGCAAAGTGATCACCCAGGGCGCCGCCGTCGCCGGTGGTCTGGCGGTGTTCGCCGCAGGCTACAGTGAAACCGTCAGCCGGGCGGTGACCGGGCTGGTGCACGGCACCGCCGGCACGCCCACCGCCGACGCGGTGCGCGGCAATTCCCTGACCCCGGAATTTCGCATTGACCCGCTAACTGGCGCGCTGTCCACCCAGCCGGGGCAGACAGTTAGCCCGTCGGTGTGCCTGGGCTGCTGGACCCAGTGCGGCATTCGCGTACGGGTGGACAACGAGGCCAACCGCATCATTCGTGTGGCCGGCAACCCTTATCACCCGCTGGCCACCACCCAGCCGGCGGACATGCAGACGCCGGTGCGCGATGTGTACGCAGCGCTGGGCGGCGATGCCGGCATCGAAGGCCGCGCCACCGCCTGCGGGCGCGGCTCGGCGATGTTCGAGCAGCTGACCAGCCCCTACCGCGTGCTGCAACCGCTAAAACGGGTGGGCAAGCGCGGCGAGGGCAAGTGGCAAACCATTTCCTTCGATCAGTTGGTCGAGGAAGTCTGCGAGGGTGGCGATCTGTTTGGTGAAGGTCATGTGGACGGCTTGCGCGCGATCTATGACCGCGAGACCCTGATCGATCCGGCCAACCCGGAGTACGGCCCGCTGAGCAACCAGTTGCTGTTCACCGATGCCGGCAACGAAGGCCGCACGCCGTTCGTGCGCCGCTTTACTCAGCAGTCGTTTGGCAGCGTCAACTTTGCCAACCACGGCTCGTACTGCGGCCAGACCTACCGGGTGGGCACCGCTGCCGCGCTCGGCGACCTGGCCGGCACGCCCCACGGCAAGCCGGACTGGGACAACGCCCGTTTCGGCCTGTTCATCGGCACTGCGCCGGCCCAGGCGGGTAACCCTTTCCAGCGCCAGGGCCGGCAACTGGCCGAGGCGCGTACCCGCACCGACAAGCCGGTGTTCGAGTACGTGGTGGTTTCGCCGACACTGCCGGCCACCTCCAACGTGCTCAGCGATGGCAGCGAGTGGCTGGCGGTCAAGCCGGCCGGCGACCTGGCGCTGGTGATGGGCATGATCCGCTGGATCCTCGACAACCGTCGCTACGACGCCGGCATGCTCGCCCAGCCGGGCCAGGCGGCCATGCGGGCGGCGGGCGAAGTGTCCTGGAGCAACGCCACCCATTTGCTGGTCAATGATCCGGAGCATCCGCGCTTCGGCAGTTTCCTGCGCGGCGCCGACCTGGGCTGGAGCGATGTCGATGCCTACGTTGTGCAGCGCGCCGACGGCGAGTTGGCCGCGCACACCCAGGCCGAACCGGCGGAGCTGTTCGTCGAACGCACGGTGACGCTGGACGGTCAGCCGGTGCGGGTCAGCAGCTCGCTGAGCCGCCTGCACGCTGAAGCCCGGCGCATGAGCCTGGAGGAATACGCTCGCGAATCCGGCGTGCCGGTGGAGAAGATCATCGGGCTGGCCGAACGCTTTACCGGCTACGGCAAGCAGGCGGTGGCCAACTCCCACGGCGGCACCATGAGTGGTTCCGGCTTCTACACCGCCTATGCCATCGGCATGCTCAACACGCTGATCGGCAACCTCAACGTCAAGGGCGGCCTGGTGGTGGACGCCGGCCAGTTCCCGCCGTTCGGCCCGGGGCCGCGCTACAACATCGGCGGTTTCGCCGGCAAGGTGGACCCCAAGGGTGTGGCCCTGTCGCGCCACCGTTTCCCCTATGAAAAGAGCAGCGAATACCGCCGCAAGAAAGAGGCCGGCCAGTCCCCGTACCCCGCCAAAGCGCCCTGGTATCCGGCAGTCGGCGGGCTGAGCTCGGAAATGATCGCCGCCGCCCTGGATGGCTACCCGTACCGCGCCAAGGTGTGGATCAACCACATGGGTAATCAGGTGTACGGCATCGCCGGCTGGCGGCACGTCATCGAGGAGCGCCTGCGCGATCCGAAACTGATGCCGCTGAGCATCGCGGTGAACCCGTTCATCAACGAAACCAGCGCGCTGGCCGACTACATCGTGCCGGACACCTTGACCTACGAAAGCTGGGGTGTCTCCGCGCCCTGGAACGGCGTGGTGGCCAAGGCCTCCAGCGTGCGCTGGCCGGTGGTCGAGCCGCGCGTGGCGAAGACCGCCGAAGGTCAGCCGATCAGTCTGGAAAGTTTCCTGATCGCCACCGCCAAGCGCCTCGGCATGCCGGGCTTTGGCGCCGGCGCGATTCGTGACGTCCAGGGCAACCGCCACGACCTGAACAGCGCCGCCGACTTCTACCTGCGTGGCTTTGCCAACATCGCCTACGCCGGCGGCCAGCCGGTGCCGGAAGCCAGCGATGACGACCTGGCGCTCACCGGCGTGATACGTCACGCCGAGCAGTTGCAGCACGGTCTCAAGCCCGAGGAGTGGCGGCGTGTGGCGCTGTTGATGAGCCGTGGCGGACGCTTTGCGCGCGTCGAGGATGCCTGGAACGAGGATGGCCAGCTGCGCCAGGGTTACGCAAATCCGCAGCAGATCTGGTACGAGGACCTGGCCAGGATGCGTCACTCGCTGACCGGCGAGCGTTACAGCGGTTGCCCGACCTGGTATCCGGTGCGCATGGCCGACGGTCGTCCGATGCGCGAGTTGTACGGCGAGGCGCAGTGGCCGCTGCTGATGATCTCCTTCAAGTCGCACCTGATGAGCGCGTTTTCCATCGGCGCCGACCGGCTGCGTCAGGTGCACCCCCATAACCCGGTGTATCTGCATCGCGACGATGCGGCGCGGTTGGGCATCGGTCATGGCGACCGAGTGCGCCTGGTCACTCCAGGTGGCACGCGGGAAGGGGTGGCGCTGGTGCGTGACGGGCTGATGCCGGGCACCGTTGCCGTTGAGCACGGCTACGGACACACCGAGCTGGGCGCTCGCACCCATCAGGTGAATGGCCAGCCCATGCCGCACAACCCGGCGCTGGCGGCGGGGGTCAACCTCAACGACCTCGGCTTCGGCGATCCGACCCGTCCGGACACCAACGTGTGGATCGACTGGGTCTCGGGTGCGGCGGTACGCCAGGCCCTGCCGGTGCGCATCGAACGGGTCTGAGTCGGGCGGCACGTCAGACGCCGGGTCAGGAGCAATCCTGGTCCGGCGTTTTTCTGTCTGGAATTCATGTAGGGCGTGAAAACGATGCCGGCAATTGGCAGGCTTAAAATCTATTGCCTAATAAAATATAAAAACATATATTGTTTCTGTCTTAGATGAGTGAGATTTCATGAATACCCATCCCATTCCCCTGGACATCCAGAAACTGCGCGCCAATGCCGACAGCGCAGGCCAGTTGCTCAAGGCGCTGGCCAATCCCGATCGTTTGCTGCTGCTCTGTCAGCTGTCACAGGGCGAGCGCAACGTGAGTGAGCTCGAAGCGTTGCTGGGCATTCAGCAGCCGACGCTGTCCCAGCAGTTGGGCGTGTTACGCCGTGAAGGTCTGGTGGAGACCCGGCGCGAGGGCAAGCAGATCTATTACCGCATCAGTAGCCCCGAGGCGCTGGCGGTGATTTCCACGCTCTATCAACTGTTTTGCGCAAAGGAGTCGACATGATCATTGATTGGGCTCATTTCACACCCTGGACTTCGCTGGCCGGCGGCATGTTGATCGGCCTGGGCGCCGGCCTGTTTGTGGTCCTCAATGGGCGCATCGCCGGCATCAGCGGGCTGCTGGCCAGCCTGTTGGAGCGGGGTGGCGAGGGGCGCGGCGAAAAAGGTCTGTTTCTGCTCGGGGTGCTGCTCGCGCCACTGTTATGGGTGGTCTTCTCCACGCTGCCAGTGCCGCAATTCCAGACCAACGGGTTGGGCCTGTTGATGGCCGGTCTGCTGGTGGGCGTGGGCACGCGCTATGGCTCCGGGTGCACCAGTGGTCATGGCGTATGTGGCATTTCACGCCTGTCGCCCCGCTCCATGGCTGCAACCGCTGCGTTCATGGCCAGCGGTTTTGTCACGGTTTTCATGCTACGTCATCTGTGGGGAGGCTGATATGCGCAAGGTGACTGCTTTTGCCGCCGGATTGATCTTCGGTATCGGCTTGTTGTTGTCGGGCATGGCCGATCCCGCCAAGGTCATCGGCTTTCTCGATCTGGCCGGCCAGTGGGACCCGTCGCTGGCACTGGTTATGGGTGGCGCTGTCGCCGTGGCCTTTTTACCCTTCACCTGGGCGCGTCGGCAGACCCGTTCGCTGCTGGACGCTCCCATGCGGCTGCCCGAGAAGCGCGAGCTGGATCGTCGCCTGATCGGCGGCAGTTTGCTGTTTGGCATCGGCTGGGGAATTGCCGGGATCTGTCCGGGGCCGGCCGTGGCGCTGGTGCTGACCGGCTACTGGCAAATCCTGCTCTTCGTGTGCGCCATGTTCGCTGGAATGTGGCTGTTCTCCGCGCTGGAACGCCGGCGCCCCTGATGACCTAGAGGTCTGTATGAAAACCAACGTGGGAACCCTTGATCGCGGCCTGCGCATTGTCGTTGGCGTGGTGCTCATCGCTCTTAGCCTGTTCGGCGTGATCGGTTGGTGGGGCTGGCTCGGCGTGCTGCCGCTGGCCACCGGGCTGTTCCGCTTCTGCCCGGCGTATCCGCTGTTGGGCATCAACACCTGCAAACGTTCCTGACGTTTTGTTCCTGACAAGGAGTGGCCTATGAAAACCATCAGTGTGCAAGGCGGCATGGGTAACGGCTTCGCCATCGAAATGGCCTGCGGCAATCATTCGGTGTTCATCGACCAGCCGCGTGCGGCATTCGGCACCGATACCGGCCCGAGCCCGCTGGAGCTGGTCCTGGCGGCGTTGGGTGGCTGCCTCGGCACCATCGCCCGGTTCCTCGCCCACCAGCGAAAGATTGAACTTCGCGGCATGCGCTTCGAGATCGAGGCGGATTACGACCCGGCCGGTCTGCTGGGGCGTGATAACACCGTGCGCCCCGGTTTTGAGGAGGTGCGCTTGCGCGTCGAGATTGATGCGGACCTGAGTCCTGAAGAGAAACTGGCGTTCTTGGAAGAAGTCGAGCGCCGCTGCCCGTTGGTCGACAACCTGCTGAACGGCACCCACTTGCACACCGAGCTGGCTGAGCCGTCCTGAAGTGAAAACTGCCTGGACCAGGGGCGTAGCGACACACTCAAGTCACTACGCCCCTGCCTCTGGGCTGCAAAACTCAGCGCATATCGAACAGTTCCTGATGGAAGTCGGCAGGGCTAAGGCCGTGGGCATTGAAGTCCTCGCTCAGCGCCTGGCCAAAGCCGGCCGGGCCGCAGAACCAGATATTTGCCGCCGACCATTCCGGCACTTCCTGACGGATGCGTTCGCCGTTCAGTCGACCGTCGCGAGCCGTGACCAGCACATGCAGTCGAACCCCGGCGCGTTTGGCGAGCTGGCGAACTCGCTCGATAAAACCCTCGTCAGGCTCGTTGGTGCTGTAGAACAGATCGATGGCCTTGCCATCCGGCTGTTTGATCAGAGCCTGCAGGCGGGCAATGAACGGGGTGATGCCGATACCACCCGCTACCCAGATCTGCCGCGATTTGCCGCAGCTGAAGTCGAAGCGGCCATAGGGACCCTCCACGCTGACCAGATCGCCGACCTTCACCTTGTCAGGCAATGTTTGGGTGTAGTCGCCGAGGCCTTTGACCAGGAAGAACATGCGGCCATCGTCATGCCAGGCCGAGGAGATGGTGTACGGGTGGGCGCCCTCGTGTGGATCGAGGGTCACGAAGGCGAACTGTCCAGCCTGGTGGCCGGGCCAGCGGTCTTTCAGCTTGATGGCAAACTTCAGCACGCGGTTGTCGCGGTGGTGCAGCACTTCCTCGATTTCGCCCACGGCGCGGCGCTTGTAGCCCACGCGGCGGAATAGCGAGACAAAGGCGGCGATCGTGCCGCCGGCCATGAGCGCCAGCATCAACAGGCCGATGGGTGCGCTCCAGAAATCGAACGGCATCAGCACCACCGAATGCACGACCAGCGCCAGATAGACCAGCGCCAGCAACCGGTGAGTCTTGAAAAAATGCCGGTAGGGGAAGCGTTTGAGCAGAGCCAAGACGACCAGCACGACCAGTGCATAGAAGGCCCATTCGCCGATACTCTCGGCCAGGCCGCGCTGGCTGCGAAAAAAGCGGAACAGTTCTACTGTCTGCTCGGGCTGCGGTCCCTTGTGCGGTTTGGTCAGCAAGCCCCAGCCAACCGCCCATTTGGTGCCTTGGGCCCACAACCAGTGGATGATCGAGACCACCAAGCCGGTTATGCCTAGCCACTTGTGCAGCCGGTAGGTCTTGTCCAGACCGCCGAAAAAGGGCTCGATCCGCACCGGGCGCAGCGCCAGCAGCATGCCCACGCTCATCACGCCGATGCCGATGATGCCGGTGTAGGTCACCAGCACATGGCGTACGTCGAAAAATCCATAGTTGGGCGGCAGCAGCGGATCGGCCAGCAGCCACAACGCGCTGAGAATCAGCAGTAGGGCTATATAACCGACTTTGATGGGCTTCATGAGGGTATCTCCGGACTTACTTGCCGGTATTGTCCGTTAAGGCCGGTCACCAGTGACCGGCTTTTTCATTTGAGCGAGGGCTGGCCTTGGTCTGTGTGCAAATCGTGCAATCGCTGTTCAGACTGAATGCAACTGCTGTTCAGTGGCGTTGCAATTGGGTGTTCAGTGCGAATGCAACTCGATGTGCAGGTCACTGCGTTTTCGCATTTACTATGATGCTGGTTTGCCCTTGACCTGCTTCGTCGCTTCTGTAGGTTCTCCGTGGACAACATCACCAGCCAACCCGCCCACCTCAGGCTTGCGATTGCGCCAGGCGTATCGTCATCTCAGCTCTCGGCGCTGCTCGCGCTGCAACGAGCGGAAGAACCCGAGGTCAGCATCACGTTCTTTGAAGTGGCAGGTGACGAGCTGCTTGATGGGCTTCGTGAAGGCCGCTACGACGTGGGAATGTCGCTTCAAGGAGCGAGCGATCCGGCCCTGGAAACCCAGCCCTTGTGGATTGAGCACATGGCCGTTGCGATACCGCTGAGGCTTCCCTTGCTTGAGCAGGCATCGCTCACCATCGCCGACCTCCAGAACTATCCGATCTTTCGCTGGGAGGCTGAGACCTGTTCTTCGCTGGATCGTCGGCTGCTCGCGCGTCTGCCTGCTGACCCGCAGAACCTTCAGTACGTGACTTCCTTCGAGATGATGGCGCTATGGGTTTCTGCCGGCTACGGTGTCGGGGTATCCGCACAATCGCGTATCAAGCACGCCCCTGGATGGGGAGTCAGCATGCGACCACTGGACGACGGCCCCTACGAAATCGTGGCGCACCTGCATAGGCCCCAGGGGCAAGCGAACCCTGTTTCCGAACGGTTCGAGCGCAGGGCACTGCAGATCGCAAAAGCGCTCCCTTCCTGATCGCAGTGGCTGTCGGTAGCTGCCAGCAGAAGGCGGTGGATTTATGCCTTTCGCCAAGAGGGGTGATGTGGTACATTCAGAGGCCACTTCTGGTTTTAATAACCAGAAAAAATCTTTATTAATCAATGGGTTGGCTGCCTTGGGTGATTCCCTTCACCCGCTCCATCCCTCCAAATCCGCTGTGTTTCGTAGCCCATTGCTTCGACCTTCATGCCGGGTTTGCCTCCGTACTTTCCTGGGTGTCTTCGATACCCCTTTGTGAAAGCACAACCCATCAAGACGTATCCGCACCTTGCCTCGCCATGCCGGTCACTGGGCACCCTTGGGCGCAAACTTTTTGCGATAGCCACACGTTTGGCTGCGAAACCAGGGGAAGAATCACTGCCCGAGGAAGTAGCGCCAATTCCTACAAGTAAAGAGGCGCTGACTGACCCACAGATGCACCAGGTTCATGCTTCACTTCGGTCTCACTTTCTGTAGCAACCACGCTGGCCACCTCGGCCACGCCAGGCAAACTCCCTCCCCCGCCATACCCAGGATCGGTGAGTTGTCGCAAGGAATCGAACTTGATGAACCGGTACAAACTATTGACCCTGATAAGTGCACTGTCGTTGACCGGCTGCTCGGAAGACTATATGTCCCTGCACTTCGATAAACCGGTGGGCTCTTGGAACCACAAAATCAATCACAGTATGAACAAATTGCTCACCGATACGCTTCGCTCTCGTGGTGTAGACGTAGACAAGATCGAACTGGCTTTGGATAAAGAAGACACATCAGTGATCCATCTTTCTGTGGACGGTGATTTAAAACCTGAACAGCGTGTCCGCTTGCGGGCCTTGTTTGACGAAATCGTCACGGCCCGGGCAGCCAGCAGCATGACCATCGATCTGGAACTCGAAGCGCAACCCGGAGCTTCCGCCCCGCAGCTTACCCCTTTCGAACTTACCGTCAGCCCGCAGCCAGAACTTACAGCCCAATACAAACTCCTCGACAGAACGCTAGCCGCGTACAACGACACTCAGTTACCCGTTCAGATTTACTGCAATATCAAGGGGGAATTGAATGGCAAACTGCTCTTCAGCTCAGGGACAGTGCAACAAATTCCCGAGCAGTCGCCCGAACATGTGTACCTCCACTACAAGGACAACATCAGACTTAGGAAAGTACGAGCCCGGATGTTAGTCAGGGACGCAGACTTACGCGAGAGCATAAACAAGGGCGAGATTCGCCTGTGGAACGAAGTGCTGACTCTCAACCATCATTTTGAGACGAATCTGCAACTGGCGATTCAAATCGCAAAATTGGGTGACGACCATGCATCAGCCGACGTGCGTGCCGACCAGCGTCTCAGCGACTGGCTTCCCAAATGCACGGATAAAATTCAACAGCTCGGTAGGCCGTTCACCTTTCACATGGGCTCAAGCCTTGACCGCTTAAAAGCGGTCACCTACCAAAACGCCGAATCCAGCTAAGGCAGGACGCCCCATTTCGAGAGCCTATTCCAACGCCATGAAATTTTAACTTTCCCTGCCTGCTCGTCCTGAACGGAACACCCCGTCTTTTGATCTGACGCGCAACGGCGTGGGCCAGGTTGCGCTTTAATGTCCGGTATTGCGCCTCTTCCACCACTTCGCGAAACACTCGAAAGGACCCGTTCATGTTTCTCTCCCGCTGGCTTCCGGGCCTTTCCAATCTGGTGCATTACCGTCGCGAATGGTTTCATGCCGACCTGCAGGCTGGGTTGTCGGTGGCCGCGATCCAGATTCCGATTGCCATTGCCTATGCGCAGATCGTCGGTCTGCCGCCGCAGTACGGCCTGTACGCCTGTATTTTGCCGATGATGGTCTACGCCCTGATCGGCAGCTCGCGACAGTTGATGGTCGGTCCCGATGCGGCCACCTGCGCAATGGTCGCCGGCGCCATTGCGCCGCTTGCAATGGGCGACCCGCAGCGGCTGGCGCAGTTGTCGGTGATCATCACCATACTGGTCGGCCTGATGCTGATTGCTGCCGGGGTGGCGCGGGCGGGGTTTATCGCCAGTTTCTTCTCCCGACCGATCCTGATCGGTTACCTCAACGGCATCGGCTTGAGCCTGCTGGCCGGGCAACTGGGCAAGGTGCTGGGGTTTCGTATCGAGGGCGACGGCTTCATCCTGAGCCTGATCAACCTGCTGCAACGCCTGGGCGAGATCAAGTGGCTGACATTGAGTATCGGCCTTGCCGGGCTGGCGTTGCTGATCTGGTTGCCGCGGCGCTATCCACGCCTGCCGGCCGCACTGGTGGCGGTGGTGCTGGCAACACTGGTAGTCGGTCTGTTCGGCCTGGATCGTTTTGGTGTGGCCGTGCTTGGCCCGGTACCTGCTGGCATCCCGCAACTGGCCTGGCCAGAAACCAACCTGGCGGAAATGAAGAGCCTGCTGCGTGACGCCCTGGGTATCGCCACAGTCAGTTTTTGCAGCGCCATGCTCACGGCCCGCAGTTTCGCCGCCCGCCACGGCTACGCGATCAACGCCAACCATGAATTCCTCGCCCTTGGGGTGACCAACATCGCTGCCGGGGTTTCCCAGGGCTTTGCCATCAGCGGCGCCGATTCGCGCACGGCGGTCAACGACATGGTCGGTGGCAAAAGCCAGCTGGTGGGGATTATCGCCGCCCTGGTGATAGCCGTGATCCTGCTGTTCTTCACCGCGCCCATGGCCTGGATTCCGCAGGCGGCGCTGGGGGCCGTGCTGCTGATGGCCGGCTGGGGCCTGATCGATGTGAAATCCCTGGGGCGGATCTACAAACTCAGCCGCTTCGAGTTCTGGCTGTGCGTGCTGACCACCGTTGGCGTGCTGGGTGTCGGCGTGCTGCCGGGCATCATCATTGCCGTGACCCTGGCTATCCTGCGCCTGCTCTACAGCATCTACCAGCCAACCGATGCGGTGCTGGGCTGGATCCCGGGCATCGAGGGCCAGGTCGACATCCGTCGGCACAAGGAGGCGCGCACGGTGCAAGGGCTGGTGGTGTATCGCTTTGACGACGCGATCCTGTTCTTCAATGCCGACTATTTCAAAATGCGCCTGCTGGAGGCAGTACAGCGCGAGGACGAACCGCGGGCGGTTTTGTTCGACGCCGAGGCGGTCAGCTCCATTGATGTCAGCGGGATTTCGGTATTGCGGGAAGTGCGCGACACCCTGAACGCACGCGGCATCCACTTCGGAATCGCCCGGGCGCAGGGGCGCTTCCTGCGCATGCTGGTGCGCTCGGGCATAGCGCGGGAGATGGAAGACGGCATGCTGTTTGGCTCAGTGCGCTCGGGAATCCGGGCGTATCGGGTGTGGCGCAACCGAATGCACCGAGAGGCAGTGGCGGAGTGATCGCACGGCAAGCCCGCGCCTACACGGTAGCAATCAAGAGCGCGGCATCAGCCCTGGCAAGGCATGCATCAAGGCATTGACGGCAAAGCCAATGAACATCACCCCGCAGGCACGGGTGATCCATAGTTCGTAGCGGGTATACAGCGTGCGTACATGACGGGCACCGACGATGGCGATCAGGATCACATAGGCCAGCAAACCGCCAAGAAAGCTCAGCGCAATCAGCGCCGGCAACATCGACCATTCCAGGGTTTCGGCGCGGCTTGAGATCAGCGCGGTGAAGGTGGCCACCGCCACCGGATAGGCCTTGGGATTGGTCAGACCGAAAACGATGCCATGCCAGAACGGCTTGCGTACCGGCCCCTGTTCGCCACCGCCATTGCCCGGGCGGCTGCGCAGGGCACGAAAGCCCAACCAGAACAGGTACAGGCCGCTGACCAGGCCAAGGATGTCGAATACCGAGCTGCCAATCTGCCGGGCACCGACAATCGCCACCAGCGCGGTGCTGCACCACAGCACATCGCCCAGCAAGTGGCCGCAGAGAAACCCTGCGCCGGCCTTGCGTCCACGGGATGCGCCAATGCCCAGCACCGCAAGCACGCCCGGCCCCGGGGTGATGCCGTAGATAAATCCGGAGGCCAGCACGGCAAGCAGTAGCGAAAAGGTCATGGGCGATTGGATCCTGAACGAGTGCGCAATGCGCGGAGTCTACGGTAGCCGCAGGCGCCCGCGCCAGATCCTCAGTAACCGTTGGCCTCAAGGATCTGCGCTTCGCCGAGCGCTGCCGGACGGGAGAAATAGCGCAGCAACTGGCCACTGCGATTGGTGAAAATGCCATCGACTCCGGCCGCCATGACCTTGTCGAAGTCCACCGTCTCATCGACGGTGTACACATGCACGAGCAAGCCCTTGTCGTGGCTCATCCGGTTCATCCACGGCTGCACCAGGTCGGCGTAACTCTGCGCACCGCCTGCCGTACGTGCCGCGGAGGGCCCGGTGCCGATGGCGCCTGCCGCCCTGGCGTAATCGAGCCAGCGCTCGAACTCGGCCTTGCTGCGGGGTTGCTGGCGGGCATAGAACGCGGCCTTGTCGGTTTCGCCCGACTCGGCAAAGGTCTGGCCCGATGCCGGTTCAATGCTGCCCTTGCCTACCCACAACAGCAGTATCTTGGGCACCTGTGGCAGGTGCCGTTGCAAAAGTGCCAGGCTATTGCGATCAAAGCTCTGCAATACCACCCGGCCGGGCTTGTCCAGCCAGCCACGGGCCTGCAGCTTCGTCGCAAGGTCTGCCTCGATGCCGGGAAACAGGCCCGGCACCTTGGTCTCGATGTACAGCCCGGGGCTGCGCTCCGGATTGCCCTGGGCAATGTCCATCACCTCGTCCAGGGTGAGTATCTGCAGGCCCTCGAAGCGCTCACGGGCGCGTTCGGGATAGGCCTGGTTGAACCAGCTGCCGGCATCCAGCGACTTCAGCTCAGCCAGGGTGAAGGCGCTGACCGGGCTGCTGGTACGTTCCGGAAAGCGCCGGGCCACATTGCTGGTGCGTTGCAGATCGTCGTCATGCACCGCGACCAGCACGCCGTCCCGGGTGCGTTGCAGGTCCAGCTCCAGGTAATCGGCGCCCAGCTCACGGGCCAGCACATAAGCCGGGGCGGTAGACTCCGGCGCATCGAACGAGGCGCCGCGATGAGCGATCACCGCCGGGTGCGCAATCCCTTGCCTGGCCGCCAGTTCCCGGCCCGGCCCGGCGTCCGCCAGCCCGGCCAGTGGCAATAAAGCCAAGCAGAAAAACCTGCGCATTGCCTTGAGCCGCATGACAATTCCTCTTCATTGATCGCGAGTCCAGCATAGTCACCAAGCCTGATGACAGTGCTGTGGCGTGCTAAAGTCGCGCCGATCGAAACACACGCCGAACAGAGAGCCCCATGCCCCACGCCGACCTCGACGCCAGCCTGCACCGCTGGCCAGATCTGAACAGTGCACACCCCAGCACCGGCCTGCTGCTGGGCAACGGTGCCAGTCGTGCATTGTGGCGGCCGTTCACTTACTTCTCGCTGTTCGAAGAAGCCCAGCGGGTACGGCACAAGCCTCTGAACCTGACCGACCAGGCCCTGTTCAAGTCCCTGGGCACAGAACTGTTCGAGCCGGTGCTCAGTGCCCTGAACAGCACGGTACGCATCAACGCCGCCCTGGCGATCAGCTCGTCGGCGCCGCTGAACCGCTACTACACCATCAAGGAAGCGCTGATCCACGCCGTACGCAGCGTGCATGTGCCCTGGCGGCTGCTGCCGATGAGCACCCTGCAGCGCCTCAATGCCGAGCTGCGCAATTACCAGAGCGTCTATTCGAGCAACTACGACCTGCTCTGCCACTGGGCTGCCAGCCAGGCCCCGGAAGGCTTCCAGCCGTTGTTCGATGAAGAGGGCCACTTCGATATCCGCCAGACCCGCCGCCCCGGCACCCGCCTGCTGTACCTGCACGGCGGCCTGCACCTGCTCAAGCAAGCGGACGGCACCACCCGCCAACGCAGCGCCAGCGACGGCCAACTGCTCGATGGTTTTGCGGTGAACACCCCAGGCGAGGTGCCGCTGTTCGTCAACGAAGGCAGCAGCGACGACAAGCTCAAGGCCATTCGCAGCTCCGACTACTTGAGCTGGTGCCTGGGCGAACTGGCCGTGCATCAAGGCGGGCTGTGCCTGTTCGGCCAGCACCTGGACGCTAGCGACCGCCACCTGCTGCAGGCCATCAAGCAGGCGCGCCCCGCGCACCTGGCCATTGCCATCAGGCCATTGAGCGAGGCCTCGATCATCAGCCAGAAGCAGCACTACGCCCAGCGCTTTGCCGACGTGCCGGGGCTGCCCCTGTACTTCTTCGATGCCAGCAGCCACCCCCTGGGTGCAGCCGACCTCGAGATCCCGGTGCCGGTAGTCAAGCGCAAGCACCGCTGAAGGGTTTATGCCAGGCAGCGCGAACTGTACGGATGAACTTGTGACCAACTGTAACAAGATCATCCGCGCCGCCTGTGGCTCAATGGAGCCACTTACCCGCCACAGGCGCTTGCCATGTCCAGCCGCGAAAACACCGGGATGGCCCTAGGGCTTCTCGGCGTCATCATCTTCAGCCTCACCCTGCCCATGACCCGTATCGTCGTGCAGGAACTGCATCCACTGCTCAACGGCCTGGGCCGCGCCCTGCTGGCGGCGATTCCGGCGGCGGCGCTGCTGTTGTGGCGGCGGGAAAAATGGCCGACCTGGCAGCAGATCAAGGGCCTGAGCCTGGTGGCGCTGGGTGTGATCCTGGGCTTTCCGGTGTTCTCGGCCTGGGCGATGCAGAGCGTGCCCGCCTCCCACGGCGCGCTGGTCAACGGGCTACAGCCATTGTGCGTGGCCTTCTACGCCGCCTGGCTTTCCCATGAGCGCCCGTCGAAAGCCTTCTGGGCCTGCGCGGCGCTGGGCAGTGCGCTGGTGCTGGCGTACGCGGTGATCATGGGCGCGGGGCAAATCCAGGCCGGTGACTTGCTGATGCTGGCGGCAATTGCCGTGGGTGGGCTGGGGTATGCCGAAGGCGGCCGGCTGGCGCGGGAGATGGGCGGCTGGCAGGTGATCTGCTGGGCACTGGTATTGTCGGCGCCGCTGTTGCTTGGGCCGGTGGTGTACCTGGCCCTGCAGCATCAGGGGCCGGTGAGTGCCAAGGCCTGGTGGGCGTTTGGCTATGTGTCGCTGTTCTCGCAGTTCATTGGTTTTTTTGCCTGGTATGCGGGGCTGGCACTGGGCGGGATTGCACGGGTGAGCCAGATCCAGTTGCTGCAGATCTTCTTCACCATCGCATTTTCGGCGTTGTTCTTTGGCGAGCAGGTCGAGCCGATTACCTGGGTGTTTGCAGCCGGCGTGATCGCAACCGTGGTGCTGGGCCGCAAGACCCGTGTGCACCCGGCGGTGCAGGCCTTGCGGTAGGGGTTGCCTGATAGGCGTGGGCTGGGCCGGCCTCTAGCGTGGCAAGCCCCCTCCTATGCGTTGATCAGGCCATCGGCCTGCAGCAACGTCTCCAGGCAATGCTCCTTGACCCCATAGAATTCCTTGAGCTGCCGGATCTTCGCCAGCAGCGCCGTCGGTTCCACCGGCGCCTTGCGTTTCACCGCCAAGATCATCTTGTTCTTGTTGGTGTGTTCCAGGGAAATGAACTCGAACACCTTGGTCTCGTAGCCACAGGCCTCCAGGTACAGGGCGCGCAGGCTGTCGGTGAGCATTTCGGCCTGCTGGCCCAGGTGCAGGCCGTATTGCAGCATCGGCTTGAGCAAGCCAGGAGCCTGCAGTTGCGGGCGAACCTGCTTGTGGCAGCACGGCGAGCACATGATGATCGCCGCACCACAGCGAATGCCGGTGTGAATCGCGTAGTCGGTGGCGATATCGCAGGCATGCAGGGCAATCATCACCTCGATGGCGCTGGGTACCACACTGCGGACATCGCCACATTCGAACACCAGCCCCGGATGCTCCAGGCGCGCGGCCGCCGCATTGCACAGCTCGACCATGTCCGGGCGCAATTCGACGCCAGTGACCTGGGCTTCACGCTGCAAGGTATTGCGCAGGTAATCGTGGATGGCGAAGGTCAGGTAACCTTTGCCCGAACCGAAGTCCGCCACGCGCAAGGGCTGGTCAGCCGCCAGCGGCGCCGTAGCCAGGGCATGGGAAAACACTTCGATGAACTTGTTGATCTGCTTCCACTTGCGCGACATCGACGGGATCAGCGCCTGCTGTTTGTCGGTCACGCCCAGGTCGTGGAGAAATGGCCGGCTCAGTTCCAGGTAGCGCTTCTTCTCCCGGTCATGCTCGCCTGCCGGCGCCTGCAGCGTTTGCTGCACGGCCTTGCTGTGGAGCATCGGCTTGCCCTTCTTGCTGAACTCCAGCTGAGCCTCGTCGCTCAGGCTCAACAGGTGGGCATTGCGAAACGAAGCCGGCAACAGTTCGGCCACCAGCGCCAGGGCTTCATCATTGGGCAGGTTGCGAGTGATGTCGCGCGTCGTGTAGCGGTACACCAGCGACAGGCAGGCCTGGCCCTTGACGGTAAGCGGCTTGGCAATGACCCGCTGCAAGGCTTCGTCGCAGCCGACATGACGCGCCAGCACCAGCTTGATCAAGGCATTCTGTTGCAGGCTGGTGGCGAGCAGGCTCAGAAACTGCGCACGCGCATCCGGCGCGGTCTGTGCGGTGGGGGTATCGGACATCGGGGGTGGGTGCCTCGGGGTGCGGAGGGAGCGGCTAGGCGCAATGGCGGGCATTTTACGTGGATGACCGGCCGCCGCCCAGCTTTTGTCGATCAGCGTTCCCGCTTTATCGAAGCACCACCAGGCGATTGGGCAGCTCGTTGCGCTCATGGGTCAGCGGCACGTGTTGGCTGAGCAACTTGCCACAGGCCTCGATGCAGCTGACAAATCCCTGCACGGTCTGGCCCTGGCGCACCTGTTCGGTAAAACGCTGGATGATGCCCTCCCACACCTGGTTGTCCAGGTGCCGGGAAATGCCTTCATCCACCAGGATCTCGACATAGCGCTCGGCCTCGCTGACAAAAATCAGCACTCCGGTGCTGCCCGCGGTGTGGTGCAGGTTTTGCTCAAGAAACTGGCGCCGGGCCAGGTTGGAGGCGCGCCAGTGGCGCACCGAGCGCGGAATAAGCCGGGTGGTCAGGCTCGGGATGCGAAACACCAGGCTCAACGCGAGAAAGGTCAGCCATTGGACGATCAGCAGGCTGTTAACGCTGAACCAGCCGGTGAAGTAGAACAACACGCCCGGCGCCAGCAAGGCCAACAGGCTGGCCCAGAGCAACGGGATATAGGCGTAGTCGTCGGCGCGGCTCGCCAGCACCGTGACCAGCTCCGCGTCGGTGTGGCGCTCGACCTGGGCAATCGCCTCGGCAACCTGGCGCTGTTCGTATTCACTGAGCAAAGTCATGCGCAAGTGTTCTCCTTGATTATTGTTCTACCAGCCACCGGAGGAACCGCCGCCGCCAAAGCCACCACCGCCACCCCCGAACCCACCACCGAATCCGCCACCTCCACGACCGCCGCCAAAGCCCCCATAGCCGCCGCCGAACCCGCCCCCCATGCCACCACGCCCGCCGCCGCCCAGGCCCATGGACTGCGCGGCAAAGACAATCACGATCAGCAGAATGAACAGACCGACGGCCCAGCCTGGCGCTTCCTCTTCGCCACCACCGCCCTGGGCCCGCGACGGCTCGGCCAGCGGATTGCCCCCGAGCACCTGAAGGATCGCCGCCGTGCCCTGGACAATACCCTGGCTGAAATCGCCGCGCCGGAACTCCGGGGTGATGATGCTGTTGATGATGACCGAAGCCTGGGCGTCGGTCAGGCGCTCTTCCAGGCCATAGCCGACTTCGATGCGCAGCTTGCGCGCCTTGGGGGCGACGATCAACAGCGCACCGTTGTCCTTGCCCTTCTGGCCGATGCCCCAATGACGCCCCAGCTGGTAGCCGAAGTCTTCAATGGGCAAGCCTTGCAGATCATCGACCGTCACCACCACGACCTGCTCCGTGGTGGCTTGCTCATGGGCCGTGAGCATGCGCTCGAGCTGACTGCGGCTACCGGCATCGAGCAGGCCTGCGTTGTCCACCACGCGTCCGGTCAGGGCCGGAAAAACCGGCTCGGCCCTGAGCGGCGTGACGATCAACAGCGCCAGCAGCAGCGCCAGGTGCACCAGGCGCATCAGAATTTCACTTCAGGAGCTTTATCGGCGTCGCTGGCGGTGGCCTCGAAATTCTCCCGCAGCGGCAGGTTGCTATACATCACGGTGTGCCAGAGCCGCCCCGGGAAGGTACGGATCTCTGTGTTGTAGCGCTGCACGGCGGCGATGAAATCCTTGCGCGCCACGGCGATACGGTTTTCCGTGCCCTCGAGTTGCGACTGCAGGGCCAGGAAATTCTGGTTCGACTTGAGGTCCGGGTAGCGCTCGGACACCACCATCAAGCGGCTCAGCGCCCCGGTCAGCTGCGACTGGGCCTGCTGGAACTGCTGCAGTTTCTGCGGGTCATCCAGGGTACTGGCATCGACCTGGATCGAGGTCGCCTTGGCCCTCGCCTCAATGACTGCGGTCAGGGTTTCCTGCTCCTGCTTGGCGTAGCCTTTGACCGTTTCGACCAGGTTGGGAATCAGGTCGGCGCGGCGCTGGTACTGGTTCTGTACCTGGGCCCAGGCGGCCTTGACCTGTTCGTCGTAGTTGGGAATGTTGTTGATCCCGCAACCGGACACAAGGCTTGCGAGCATCAGCAACAGCCCCACCCTGATGCCCTTGAACTGGATTACCTGCATAGTTGCCTTGCTCCTTGATCAGCGTGAGTCATCGTACTTGAGGCATAATCCGTCACCGCCGCTGGATCGTAATGGCCCGATCGGCTAAAAGATGCCCCAGCAAACTACAACAATAGCCGCTTCCCCAACTTCGGCTGGGCAGTATCACCGTGAACACTGCCGTAAGCCTCGAGAACTGAATTCAATGAACAAGCTGTGTTTGCTGGGCCTTCTTGTCAGCCTGGCCAGTCAGTCGGCATTTGCCGACACCCCTGCCGAGCCGCTGAAGAACAAACAGGCGTTCATCGCCGATCTCATGCAGCAAATGACCCTGGACGAAAAAATCGGCCAGTTGCGCCTGATCAGCATCGGGCCGGAAATGCCCCGGGAGATGATCCGCAAGGAGATCGCCGCCGGGCGCATCGGCGGTACGTTCAACTCGATCACCCGTGCCGAAAACCGTCCGATGCAGGACGCGGCAGGTCGCAGCCGCCTGAAGATCCCGATGTTCTTCGCCTACGACGTGATCCACGGCCACCGCACCATTTTCCCGATCAGCCTGGCCCTGGCCTCGAGCTGGGACATGGACGCGATTGCCAAGGTTGGCCGCGTGTCGGCCCTTGAAGCGGCCTCCGACGGCATCGACATGACCTTCGCGCCCATGGTCGATATCGCCCGCGACCCGCGCTGGGGCCGCACCAGTGAAGGGTTTGGCGAAGACACCTACCTGGTCTCGCGCATCTCCAAGGTGATGGTCGAGTCGTTCCAGGGCCAGAGCCCGGCAGAGCCGACCAGCCTGATGGCCAGCGTCAAGCACTTCGCCCTGTATGGCGCGGTGGAAGGCGGGCGCGACTACAACACGGTCGACATGAGCCCGACCAAGATGTTCAACGACTACCTGCCCCCCTACCGCGCGGCCATCGACGCCGGCGCCGGTGGCGTGATGGTTGCCTTGAACTCGATCAACGGCGTACCGGCCACGTCCAACACCTGGTTGATGAACGACCTGCTGCGCAAGGACTGGGGCTTCAAGGGCGTGACCGTGAGCGATCACGGCGCGATCACCGAGCTGGTCCGTCATGGTGTCGCCCGCGATGGCCGCGAAGCCGCCAAGCTTGCCATCAAGGCCGGCATCGACCTGAGCATGAACGACTCGCTGTACGGCGAGGAGCTGGCCAGCCTGCTCAAGGCCGGTGAAATCGACCAGGCCGATATCGACAATGCTGTGCGTGAAGTGCTCGGCGCCAAGTACGACATGGGCCTGTTCGCCGACCCGTACCGGCGCATCGGCAAGGCCAGCGACGACCCGGCCGACACCTACGCCGACAGCCGCCTGCACCGCGCCGAAGCCCGTGACGTAGCGCGCCGCAGTTTGGTCCTGCTGGAAAACCGCGAACAGACCCTGCCGCTGAAAAAGGCCGGCACCATCGCCCTGGTCGGCCCTCTGGCCGATGCCCCCATCGACATGATGGGCAGCTGGGCCGCCGCCGGGCGTCCCAACCAGTCGGTGACCGTGCGCGAAGGCATGCGCCAGGTGCTGGGCGACAAGGCCAAGGTGATCTACGCCAAGGGCTCCAACGTCACCCACGACAAGGCCATCCTCGATTACCTGAACTTCCTCAACTTCGACGCCCCGGAAATCGTCGACGATCCACGCCCTGCCGCGGTGTTGATCGACGAAGCGGTCAAGGCCGCCAAGCAGTCGGATGTGGTGGTGGCCGTGGTTGGCGAGTCGCGTGGCATGTCCCACGAATCCTCCAGCCGCACAACCCTGGAAATCCCGGCCGCCCAGCGCGATCTGATCAAGGCCCTGAAAGCCACCGGCAAGCCGCTTGTGCTGGTGCTGATGAATGGCCGGCCGCTGTCGCTGACCTGGGAGCGTGAGCAAGCCGACGCGATCCTCGAGACCTGGTTCAGCGGTACCGAGGGTGGCAATGCCATCGCCGATGTACTGTTCGGCGACTACAACCCCTCGGGCAAGCTGGCGATCACCTTCCCACGCTCGGTCGGGCAGATCCCGATGTACTACAACCACCTGAGCATCGGCCGCCCGTTCACCCCGGGCAAGCCTGGCAACTACACCTCGCAGTACTTCGAAGAGCCCAATGGCCCGCTGTACCCCTTCGGCTACGGCCTGAGCTACAGCGACTTCAGCCTGTCGCCGCTGACCCTGTCGAGCAAGACCCTGAAAAAGGGCCAGACCCTCGAAGCCAGCATCCAGGTGAAGAACACCGGCAAGCGTGACGGCGAAACCGTGGTGCAGTTGTATGTGCAGGACATCGCCGCGTCCATGAGCCGACCGGTCAAGGAGCTCAAGAACTTCCAGAAAGTCATGCTCAAGGCCGGCGAAGAGCGCACCGTGAGCTTCACCCTCAGTGAAGATGACCTGAAGTTCTACAACACCCAGCTGCAATGGGCAGCGGAGCCTGGCGAGTTCAACGTCCAGGTCGGGCTGGACTCTCAGGCCGTGCAGCAACAGCGTTTCGAACTGCTGTAAACCGTTGCCACGCTCCAAGGGAAGGCCAGGAGGCCTTCCCGAATCGCCGGGACTTGCACCATGCCTTATTCCTTTCGCGCCCTGCGTCTGGGGCTGATCGTTTTTTTCATCCTCGCCGGTACCCTGTTCACGGCCGGCTGGGCCATGCACCACGCCAAGCGCCAGTCGATGGTCGAGGAAGCTGGCCGCGCCAACCTGCAACTGGGCCTGTATGCCACCTCGCTGCATACCCTGATCGAGCGCTACCGTGCCCTGCCCGCCGTGCTGGCCCTGGACCCGGAACTGATCAGCGCACTCAAAGGCCCGGTCGACGGCCCGGTACAGGACGCCCTCAACCGCAAGCTCGAGCGTATCAACGGCGCCGCCAACTCCTCGACCCTGGAACTGCTCGACCGCACCGGCCTTGCCGTGGCGGCCAGCAACTGGCGCTTGCCCAGCTCCTATGTCGGCTCGAACTATGGCTTTCGCCCCTACTTCAAGCAGACCCGCAGCCTGGGCAGCGGCCGCTTTTATGCAGTGGGCGTGACCAGCGGCGTGCCCGGCTACTTTCTGTCCAGCGCCGTCCAGGACGAAAACAGCCGCTTTCTCGGCGCCATGGTAGTCAAGCTGGAGTTCCCCGAGCTTGAACGCGAATGGCGCCAGGGCAATGACATCCTGCTGGTCAGCGATGCCCGCGGGATCATCTTCATCGCCAACCAGGACGGCTGGCGCTACCGCGAACTCCAGCCCCTGAGCAGCGCCGACCGTGCCGAGCTGGCCGCCACCCGCCAGTACGACAAGCAGCCGCTGGTGCCCCTGCAGCACCAGGTGCTCAGCCGCTTCGACGATAACAGCCACCTGATGCGCGTGCAGGGGCCTGAAGGCACCACTGAGTACCTGTGGGAGAGCCTGCCACTGGAAGCCGAAGGCTGGACGCTGCACCTGCTGCGCAAACCCCAGGTCAGCGACGACGGGCGCAATGCTGCCCTGGCCGCTGCGGCGGTGTGGCTGAGCCTGGTGTTCGCCCTGCTGTTCATCAGCCAGCGCCTGCGCTTGGCCCGTATGCGCCAACGCAGCCGCGAGGAGCTCAAGCGCCTGGTCGAGGAGCGTACCCGCGACCTGCGCACCGCCCAGGAAGGCCTGGTGCAGTCGGCCAAGCTGGCCGCGCTTGGGCAGATGTCGGCGGCCCTGGCCCATGAAATCAACCAGCCGCTGACGACCCAGCGCATGCAACTGGCGACCTTGCGCCTGCTGCTCGACAACCAGCGCTATGACGAAGCCCGCCTGGCCCTGGAGCCGCTGGAGCAAATGCTCACACGCATGGCGGCGCTCACCGGCCACCTGAAGACCTTCGCCCGCAACAGCCCCAGCGGCCTGCGCGAGCGCCTGGACCTGGCCACCGTGGTCGACCAGTCGCTGCAATTGCTCGATGCACGCATCCGCGCCGAACAGGTGGATGTGGCGTTGTACCTGGCCCGCCCGGCCTGGGTACGTGGTGACGCGATCCGCCTGGAGCAGGTGCTGATCAACCTGTTGCGCAATGCCCTGGATGCCATGGCCGGTAAAAACTTCAAGCGCCTGGAAGTACGCATCGAGGCCCACGCCGATCAATGGCGCCTGAGCGTGCTCGACAGCGGAGGCGGCATTGCCGCCGAGCACTTGGCCAATGTCTTCGACCCGTTCTTCACCACCAAGCCGGTAGGTGAAGGCTTGGGCCTGGGGTTGGCGATATCCTATGGCATCATTCATGAAGCCGGTGGGCGCCTGTCCGTCGAGAACCAACCCGGCGGTGCCTGCTTCAGACTCACCCTGCCCTGCGATCCGGAGCCTTGATGTTCAATTCGGTAATGGTTGTCGATGATGAAGCCAGCATCCGTACTGCCGTGGAGCAGTGGCTGAGCCTGTCGGGCTTCGATGTCCAGCTGTTCAGCCGCGCCGAAGACTGTCTCACGCAACTGCCTGGGCACTTTCCCGGAGTCATCCTGAGCGATGTGCGCATGCCGGGCATGGACGGCCTGCAATTGCTCGAACAGCTTCAGGTCCGCGACCCCGACCTCCCGGTGATTCTGCTGACCGGCCACGGCGACGTGCCGATGGCGGTCGAGGCCATGCGCAACGGCGCCTATGACTTTCTGGAAAAGCCCTTCAGCCCCGACAGCCTGCTGGGCAGCCTGCGCCGCGCCCTGGAGAAGCGCCAACTGATACTGGAGAACCGCCGCCTGCACGAACAGGCCGACCTCAAGGCGCGCCTGGAGCTGAACCTGCTGGGCATGTCCCAGGGCATGCAGCACCTGCGCAGGCAAGTGCTGGACCTGGCCAGCCTGCCGGTCAATGTACTGATCCGTGGCGAGACCGGCAGCGGCAAGGAACAGGTCGCGCGCTGTCTGCACGACTTCGGGCCGCGGGCCGACAAGCCTTTCGTAGCGCTGAACTGCGCCGCGATTCCTGAACAATTGTTCGAGGCCGAACTGTTTGGCCATGAGAGCGGCGCCTTCACCGGCGCCCAGGGCAAACGCATCGGCAAGCTCGAATATGCCAATGGCGGCACAGTGTTTCTCGATGAAATCGAGAGCATGCCCCTGGCCCAGCAGGCCAAGCTGTTGCGGGTGCTGCAGGAACAGAAGCTGGAGCGCCTGGGCGCCAACCAGAGCATCAGCGTCGACCTGCGCATCATCGCCGCGACCAAGCCGGACCTGCTCGAAGAAGCCCGTGCCGGGCGTTTTCGCGAAGACCTGGCCTACCGTTTGAATGTGGCGGAACTGCGCCTGGCGCCGCTGCGCGAACGGCGCGAGGACATTCCCCTGTTGTTCGAGCATTTTGCCCGCAACGCAGCCGAGCGCGCAGGCCGCAGCGCGCCCGTACTCAACGGCCCGCACCTGGGCCGCCTGCTGAGCCACGACTGGCCCGGCAACGTCCGCGAGCTCGCCAACGCCGCCGAGCGCCACGCCCTGGGCCTCGGCGAGCCGGTCGATGCAACGACGGAGTCCGGCCAGTCGCTGGCGGCCCAGCAGGAAGCCTTCGAAGCCCAGTGTCTGAGGGCAGCCTTGACCCGGCACAAGGGCGAGATCAAGGCGGTCATGGAAGAGTTGCAGATCCCCCGGCGCACGCTCAACGAAAAAATGCAGCGCCACGGCCTGCAGCGGGAAGATTTTCTCGGCCCCCTTTGACACCCAATAAGCGGATTATCGCCTATCACCCCTTGGCCGATAGGCGGATTTCCGCTTATCGATCAACGCAAACCCTTCTAGAACGGGCTTTCGGCACCTGGCACAGCTCCTGCTATAGACCTGCCAGGCTGCGTTTCGGCGCGCTCCACAAAAACAACTAGAAGGTTCCGTCAATGGATAACTCCTCTACCCTGCCTGCTGGGGCGGCTGTAGCGCCTGCCGCAGAAAAAACCACCCGTAGCCGCCTCAAGTCGATCTTCAGCGGTTCGATCGGCAACATGGTCGAATGGTACGACTGGTACGTCTACGCCGCGTTTTCCCTGTACTTCGCCAAGGCCTTCTTCCCGGCCGGCGACACCACCGCACAACTGTTGAACACTGCCGCCATCTTCGCCGTGGGCTTCCTGATGCGTCCAATCGGCGGCTGGCTGATGGGCATCTATGCCGACCGCAAAGGCCGCAAGGCCGCTTTGATGGCATCGGTGCTGCTGATGTGCGCAGGCTCGCTGGTCATTGCCCTGACTCCAGGCTATGAAACCATCGGCGTTGCCGCCCCTGTCCTGCTGGTGATCGCCCGCCTGATGCAGGGCTTGTCGGTTGGCGGCGAATACGGCACCTCGGCCACCTACCTCAGCGAGATGGCCACCAAGGAACGTCGCGGCTTCTTCTCCAGCTTCCAGTACGTGACGCTGATCTCCGGCCAGCTCATCGCCCTGGCGGTGTTGATCATCCTCCAGCAGACCCTGACCACCGAGCAGCTGTATGCCTGGGGCTGGCGCGTACCGTTCGTGATCGGCGCCCTGTGCGCGGTCGTGGCCCTGTACCTGCGTCGTGGCATGGAAGAAACCGCCTCCTTCACCAAGAAGGAAAAGTCCAAGGAAAGCCTGATGCGCACCCTGATGCGTCATCCGAAGGAACTGGCAACCGTGGTCGGCCTGACCATGGGCGGTACCCTGGCGTTCTACACCTACACCACTTACATGCAGAAGTACCTGGTGAACACGGTGGGCATGAGCATCAGCGACTCGACCACCATTTCGGCGGCGACGCTGTTCCTGTTCATGTGTTTGCAGCCAGTCATCGGCACCCTGTCCGACAAGATCGGTCGTCGCCCGATCCTGATCGCCTTCGGTGTACTGGGTACCCTTTTCACCGTGCCGATCCTGACCACCCTGCACACCATCCAGAGCTGGTGGGGCGCGTTCTTCCTGATCATGGCAGCGCTGATCATCGTCAGCGGCTATACCTCGATCAACGCCGTGGTCAAGGCCGAGCTCTTCCCGACCGAGATCCGCGCCCTGGGCGTGGGCCTGCCATACGCACTGACCGTGTCGATCTTCGGCGGTACCGCTGAGTACGTGGCACTGTGGTTCAAGAGCATCGGCATGGAAACCGGCTTCTACTGGTACGTGACTGCCTGTATCGCCTGTTCGCTGCTGGTGTACCTGTTCATGAAGGACACCCAGAAACATTCGCGAATCACCACCGACTGAAGCATCGGCCAAGGCCAGCCAAAAGGGGCGTCCAGCAATGGACGCCCCTTTTTTCGTTCAACGGGTAATCAATCCTGTGGGAGGCGGCTTGCCTCGCAAAAATACATCTAATAATACGATTGTTATGCCTAATTTTTTGCGCTTTTTAATCAAATTAATCGGCGTAGCATTGAACCCATAGAAACAAACAACCCCACCCCCGGAGCAACGACCATGAAAACCAAACTGATCCTGACCCTGGCCTTCTCGGTACTGGCTGCCAACGCTTTCGCCGAAGACGGCTTCGACCGCACCAACGCCCACAGCTTCAGCGCCATCCAGAGCCAGTCGGCCACGTATGCAGAAGATGGCTTCGATCGCACCGGCGCCGCCAAGTTTGCCGAAGACGGTTTCGATCGCACCGGCGCTGCCAAGTTTGCCGAAGACGGTTTCGATCGCACTGGCGCTGCCAAGTTTGCCGAAGACGGTTTCGATCGCACTGGCGCCGCCAAGTTTGCCGAAGATGGCTTCGATCGCACCCAGGCCCACCGCATCAGCTGATCCCTGATGACATGCAGTCAGCCCGGCCTCGGCCGGGCTTAATCGTTTTCAGGCGGGCAAAGCCTTGGCACACTAGGCGCTTTCTCACAGGGAAGGCCTCTCGGCCAGCGCAGATGTACTACTACGAACCCGCAAAAGGCCACGGCCTGCCCCACGACCCTTTCAATGCCATCGTCGGCCCACGCCCCATCGGCTGGATTTCGTCCCAGGATGCCGAAGGCCGCTTGAACCTTGCGCCCTACAGCTTTTTCAATGCCTTCAACTACATTCCACCGATCATCGGCTTCTCCAGCGTCGGCCGCAAAGACAGCCTGAACAACATCGAGAAGACCGGCGAATTCGCCTGGAACCTGGCCACCCGCCCGTTGGCCGAGGCCATGAACCAGAGCTGCGCCGCCGTTTCACCCGAGGTCGATGAATTCGCCTTGAGTGGCCTGACCCCAGTGGCGTCCAAAGTCATTGCCGTGCCAAGGGTTCAGGAAAGCCCGGTGTCGTTCGAATGCAAGGTCACCCAGATCATCCAACTGCAACGGGCAGACCAGGTGCTGGTGCCGAGCTGGTTGATCCTGGGAGAAGTGGTGGCGGTGCATATCGCCGAGCACCTGCTCAAGGACGGCATCTACGATACCGCTGCGGCACAGCCGATCCTGCGCGGGGGTGGTCCTGCGGACTACTTCGAGCTGGGCAATCTGTTCAAGATGGCCCGCCCGCAGGTCAACGGTTGATTACCAGATCAGTTCGGCGTCGTCGCTGACGCCCTGCAGGCGCTCAAGTTCGGCGCAGGCCGCTTCGTCGGCGGCCAATGCGGTCTTGAAGGTCTGCCCCTCGAGCACCTTGTGAAAACGCGGTGCGCCGGTGGCGCCAAGGCCTTTGACGGCAATTGCCGCGTTGTAGCCTTCCTCACCACGGACAGCTGCCGAAACGGCTTCAAACTGCAAAAACTCTTTACGTGCCATGCGCCTCAAATCCACATCGATTGCCTGAAACCGCCATTCTAACCCGCAGACGGCTCGCCGAAGGTATGCAGGTCAAGGCTCGCGACTACCTGGGCCTGCACCAGCTCACCGAACAGATCCAGCGTGGGTGAGGCAAAGTAGCCGCTCATTGCCTGGTGATCGCTCCAGAATCCGCTGAGCAGCCATAGATCGGCATCGGCCTGGGACTGTTGCAGGTTGAAGTGCAGGCAACCCGGTGCCTGTCTCGATGGCTCGAGCAGTTGGCGCAAGCGTTCGCCCAGTTCCACTGAACGACCGCTGCTGGCCCGGATGAAAGCAAGGTGGGTGACCGAATGCGACAAGGTCATGAGCATCTCTCCTAGAGCAGCCAGTTGTTATTGCCAGGCTGCACAGGTTAGGCCACGCCTCGCGCGTACCGTTAGGCCATTCCTGTCATGCACTTGCCTGATCCTGCGCGCGGCAGGATCAGGCAAGCAGACGACAGCATCCGGCTAGCGCCACTGCTTGCACAAACCTATGCTGCACAGGTCCCTCTCCGGAAACACCGCGATGACTACTCCCGCCTCCGACCGCCAGGTCCTCGACCCTGAACTGGAACAGCAGCGCCAGGAGCTGGCTGACCTGGTACGTCGCCATGCACCGTGCGCCACCATCGCCGAATCGGCCATCGAAGACCTGTTCCTGGTGCAGTACACCGAAAGCGTGCGCTCCATGCCGGCGCTGGCACAGCCCGCGCTGTGCATCCTCGCCCACGGCAGCAAGGAGATCTGCCTGGGCGACGAGCGCTACGTCTATGACCCGCTGCACTACATGGTGCTGTCGGTGGCGTTGCCCATCAGTAGCGTATTGCTGGAGGCGAGCCCGGCGAACCCAAGCCTTGGCGTGCGGATGAACATTGACCCGGCACAGATCAACAACCTGATCGCCGAGGCCGGGCCCATGGGCGTCCCGGCCCTGCCGTCGGGTCGAGGCCTGTATGTGGAGCGCACCGATCCGCAGTTGCTCGACGCCTTGCTACGGTTGATTCGCCTGCTGGATACACCCAAGGACATCGCGGTGCTGGCACCGCTGATCCGCCGCGAAATACTCTACCGCCTGCTGCGCGGGCCCCAGGGTTATCGGCTGTATGAGATCGCCATGTCCAGCAGCCAGACCCACCGGGTATGCCAGGCCATCGAATGGCTGAACCAGCATTTTCATCGGCCGCTGCGCATCGAGGAGCTGGCTCGGGAGGTGAACCTGAGCAGCTCGACCCTGCACCACCGCTTCAAGGCCGTCACCTCCATGAGCCCGCTGCAGTATCAGAAACAACTGCGCCTGCAGGAGGCTCGGCGGTTGATGCTCAACGACGGCCTGGAGGCGGCGGTGGCCGGGTATCGGGTGGGCTACGAGAGCCCGTCGCAGTTCAGCCGTGAATACAGCCGGCTGTACGGGGCACCGCCGGTGCGCGACCTGGCGCGGTTGCGCAGCACTTTCTGAAGCCTAAACCGCCCTCACCACATGCTTGATCTCCTGGAACGCACTCAACCCCCAGGGCCCGAGTTCGCGACCCATACTGCTCTGCTTGTACCCGCCCCACGCCGTCTGCGGGAAGATCACCTGCGGCGCATTGATCCACACCAGGCCGGCCTGCAAGGCATTGGCCACCCGCTCGACGGCGTCCAGGTCCTGGCCAACCACGCTGGCCACCAGGCCAAACTCGCTGTCATTGGCCAAGGCAATCGCCTCGCCTTCGCTGGCGACTGGCCTGACGCAAAGCACTGGGCCAAAAATCTCCTCGCGCCACAGTGCGCTGTCCAGCGGTACATCGGTGAACACCGTGGGGCTGATGAAGTAACCACAGGATAGATCCGCCGGGCGCGCCCCACCGCACAGCAACCGGGCACCGGACGCCAGGCCCGCTGCGATATGCCCCTGCACTCGCTGGTACTGCAATGCGTTCACCAGGGGGCCCATTTCCTTGTCGCCCGTGAACGGTTCGCCCACCTGGATCGCCTCGGCGCGCGCCTTGAGTCGGGCGATAAAGTCCGGATACAGGGTTTCGGCCACCAGCACCCGACTGGTCGCCGAACACATCTGCCCGGCGTTGAAAAAACCGCCCAGGCAGGCCAGTTCGACTGCCAGCTCAAGATCGGCATCCTCCAGCACCAGCAACGAGGATTTGCCGCCCAGCTCCAGGCTCACCCCCTTGATGGTTTCTGCGGCGCGCTGCATGACCTGCACGCCCACCGCATTGCTGCCGGTAAACGAGACCTTGGCGATACGCGGGTCGGCTGCGAGCGCCGCGCCCACCGCGATCCCGGTACCACAGACCAGATTGAACACGCCCGCCGGCAAGCCGGCCTCGGCAATGATGGACGCCAGCTCAAGCTCCGCCAGTGGGGTGACCTCCGACGGCTTGAGCACTACGCAACACCCGGCCGCCAGGGCCGGGGCCAACTTCCAGGCGGTGGTGACCATGGGGAAGTTCCACGGCACGATCAAGCCGACCACGCCACAGGGCTCACGCCGCACGCGAGCGACAAAATCCTCGCTGGGCAGGCTCACCGGGCGGTCTTGTGCCGCATCGAGGCCGTCGGCCAGGTCGGCGTAGTAACGGAAGGTGGCGATCACATCGTCGACGTCCATCTGGGCTTCGGCCTGCGGCTTGCCATTGTTACTGGCTTGCAGGAACACCAGGCGTTCGCGACGCTGCTCGACACCCTCGGCAATCGCCCGCAGGACCACCGCGCGCTCGGCGGCGGTGCTGCTCGACCAACCGGCCAACGCCGCCTGGGCAGCCAGGCTGGCGCGCTCGACAGCAGCGCCGTCGCCCCCTGCCACTTCGGCCAGGGCCTGCTCGGTACTCGGGTTGATGACTGTCAGTGTTTGCGGACCCTGATGCCAGGCGCCGTCGATGTATACACCGGCAAGCTTCATCATGCTGGCACCGCCTGTTGCCATTGGCGCTGGTCGATCTCGATCAGGCTCGGGCCCTTGCGGTCGCAGGCCTGGCGCAGCGCGTCACGCAACTGCTCGACGCCCGCCACGGCCTGGGCGGCGCAGCCCAGCGCCTTGGCGACACCGATGAAGTCCGGAGTGTGGATGTCCACACCCACCGGCTCGATGGCGCGGTTGACCATGTATTTCTTGATTTCCTCGTAGCCCTGGTTGTTCCACAACAGCACGATCAGCGGTACCTGCGCCTCGGTGGCGCTGGCCAGTTCCGGCAAGGTGAACTGCAGGCCGCCGTCGCCGATCAGGCAGATCACCGGTGCGCGGTCTTCGATTGCTTCGGCACTGCCCAACCAGGCGCCCATGGCCGCTGGCAAGGCATACCCCAGGGTGCCGTAGCCGGTCGAGGCATTGAACCAGCGCCGCGGCTGATCCATGTCCAGGGTCAGGTTGCCGGTGTAGACCGGCTGCGTCGAGTCGCCGACCAGAATCGCGCCAGGTAGGGTATCGAGCAGCGTCTTGAGCATCCGCGTCTGGCTGTGCATCGGCAGGTCCCAGTCGGCCAGCAGCGTTGCACGCAGGCGCTCGGCACGACTGGCACCCCAATCGCTGCCGCGCACCGGTGCCGGCAGTTCGGCCAGGGCCACCAGCAAGGCCTGGGTGGCCACGGTGGCATCGGCCACCAGGGCAATTTCCGGCGGGTAGTTGCGCACGGTCTGGTCGGGGTCGATATCGATACGCAGCAATCGGCCCGGGATCTCGAAGCCACCTTTGAAGGTGACGTCGTAGTCGGTTTCGGCAAGCTCGGTGCCGATCGCCAGCACCACGTCCGCCTCGGCCACCAGTGCGCGGGTGGCTACCAGCGACTGGGTCGAACCGATTTGCAGCGGATGATCGGCAGGCAGCACACCCTTGGCGTTGATGGTCAAGGCCACGGGTGCCTGCAGGTACTCGGCCAGCCGGGTCAGTGCAGCGCTGGCATCGATAGCGCCGCCACCGGCCAGAATCAGCGGTCGACGCGCGCCGGACAGCAAGGCCGCCATCTGCGCCACCGGAGCCGGTGCGGCGCCGGCGCGGGCTATGCGTACCGGTGCGCTTGCCAGCAGATGGTCAGCGTCTTCAACCAGCACATCCAGCGGAATCTCGATGTGTACCGGACGCGGCCGGGCCCCGTCGAATACCGCGAAGGCGCGGGCCAGTACCATCGGCAGGTCGTCGGCGCTCATCAACGTATGCGAGAAGGCGGCGACGCCGGCGACCAGGCTGCCCTGGGCCGGCAGCTCGTGGAGCTTGCCGCGTCCGCCCCCTAGCGCATTACGCGACTGCACGCTGGAAATCACCAGCATCGGAATCGAGTCGGCATAGGCCTGGCCCATGGCCGTGGTGATGTTGGTCATGCCGGGGCCGGTAATGATGAAGCACACGCCAGGCTTGCCCCGGGTACGCGCATAACCGTCAGCCATGAAACCTGCGCCTTGCTCGTGACGAGGCGTGATGTGCCGAATGGAAGATCGCGCCAGCCCCCGATAGAGCTCGACGGTATGCACGCCAGGAATTCCGAAGACATGGTCCACGCCATAGCCTTCAAGGAGTTTGACCAGTACTTCGCCGCAAGTCGCCATGTTCGTGTGCCTGTTGTTGTGCTGAAAACAGGCTTTATTGGACCGCCGGCCCGCTACCGGCACAATGCATAAAAGCTCATACTAGCCATGTCCACAGATCATGGCTGACTCTCAATGAAACGCCTGCCGCCGCTGCCCGCCCTGCACACATTTCTGGTCACAGCCCAGTGCTGCAACTTCACCCGCGCCGCACAACTGCTGCATATCACCCAGGGCGCCGTCAGCCGCCAGATCGCCGGGCTCGAGGAGCACCTGGGCTATGCACTGTTCCTGCGCCAGGCCCGCGGCTTGAGCCTGACCCGTGAAGGCCAGGACTGGCTGCCACGAATACAGCAAGTATTCGCACTGATCGAGGAAGGCGTGCAGCATGTCGGTGCGCGCAGTGCCATCTTGCAGCTCAAGGCGCCCACCTGTGTGATGCGCTGGCTGTTGCCACGGTTGATGGAGTGGCAGGCCTTGCGCCCGGATGTGCCGGTGGAACTGACCACCACGGTGCAACATGGCGTGGACTTTCGGCGAGAAGTGTTCGATGCGGCCGTGGTGTATGGCGCGGCGCCCAACCATGGCTTGCACAAAATGAAGCTGTTCGATGAGCAACTGACCCCGGTGTGTGCGCCGCAATTGCTCACCGGTCCGCTACCCTTGCGGCAACTGGCGGACCTGGAGCAACACATGCTGCTGCACCCGACCCGCGACCAGCACGACTGGAATGTATGGCTCGGTGCAGCCGGAGCCCATCTGCCCGGGCATGGCAAGAACCAGCATTTCGAGACCCTGGACATGGCCATGTCCATGGCGTCGCAGGGAACCGGGGTGGCAATTGGCGACTGGTCGCTGATTGGCGATGACCTGCGTTGCGGGCGTCTGGTGACGCCCTTCCCGCTCAAGGTGTGCACGGGACAGGCCTATTACCTGGTCCGCCCGCAAGGCTCGGCGTCGCCGGCCCTGCAGGAACTGCTCGACTGGTTGCATGACCAGGCGGTAGGAGCGGGATTGCCCCGCGATAGCGTTTAGCCTGTCAAACCGCGCCTACGGTGAAGCGCTGGCGCGAATGGGCAGGCTTTTCCACTTCATCGAGCATGGCAATGGCGTAGTCGGCAAAGCTGATCCAACTCTTGCCATCGGCGCCGATCAACAAGTGATCCTTGCCGGTTTGGTAGGTCCCGGTACGTGGCCCCTCAATGAACTCGGCCGAAGGTGACAGGAAAGTCCAGTCCAGCTCCTTTTCCTGGCGCAGGGTGTCGAGGTAATGTCCGCCAGCAGAGGCCTCAGCCTTGTAGGCCTCTGGAAAATCCGGGCTATCGATGACCTTGTGCCCCGACGGCAGCAGCAGGCTGCCGGCCCCGCCGACCACCAGCAAGCGCTTGACCCCGGCCTTTTTCACCGGCTCGATGATCGCCTGAGGCTTGATACTGGAAAAATGCGCAGCGCTGAGCACCACGTCATGCCCGACCAACGCCTGCTCCAGTGCCGCGCCATCGCTGACGTCCAGCGCCACGGTTTTCACGCCTTCGCGGCCCTGCAACTGCGACGGATTGCGCGCGATGGCGGTGACGCGGTGACCACGACGCAGCGCCTCTTCCAGCAATTGGCTGCCGGCACGACCGGTAGCCCCGATGATTGCAATGTTGCTCATGAAACACCTCCTGTCAGGATTGAACGTTGCCTACCACTTCATTTCGCCCTTGGCGACCTTGGCACTGAGCTCCAGCGAGCTCGCTTCGCCCAGGTCCGGGTAGCGGTTGTGCATGGCCGCGATCAGCGCGGCGGCATTGCCGGCCTTGGCGGTTTCTTCATCGAAAGCGCGGATGTAGCCGGCGGTAAAGTGCACGGCTTCAAGCGACTCGCCGGGATGCCCCAGGTAATGCCCGGGTACCACGACCTGCGGCTTGAGCTGCTCGATGCGCTCGAGTGTCGCCAGCCAGTCCGAGTGCGACTGCGCCGTCTGGGTGTCGGCCATCCACACATGAATGTTCTGCGCGACCACTACGCCACCAACGATAGCCTTGATCGAGGGAATCCAGACGAAACTGCGATCCGGTTGCGGACCGTCGAGGCCGACCACTTCCAGTGTTTGCCCTTCGAGCACCAGTCGGTTGCCTTCAAGCGCGTTCGGCACGACCAGCCTGACCGGCTTGTCAGCGCCCATCTGCGGCCCCCAGTACACAAGCTTGGCGTCCATGGTCTGCTTGATGTGCGCAACCGTGGCCGCGGAAGCCACGACCCTGGCATGAGGATAGGCGTCGGCCAGGGTCTGCAGGCCGAAGTAATAGTCCGGATCGCCATGGCTGATGTAGATAGTGGTCAACCGTTTGCCGCTGGCACGCAGCCTGGCCAGTACCTGCTCCGCCTGGCCTTTGCCAAACTGGGCATCGATCAGAATGGCGTCATGCTTGCCACTGACAATGACCGAGCTGACCGGGAACAAGGCATCGGCGCCCGGGTTGAAGACATCCAGTTGCAGCGGCTGCTCGGCAGCATTGACCTGGACCATCGCCCCGAGGGCGGCGAACACCAGCAGCAAACCGCGAAGGGAAAACGAACGACGCATCTGGTATTTCCTGTAGATGGGCAATGAGCAACAGCTTAGTTGCACGAACCAATACAAAAAATGCGATGCTTAGACATAGTTTGTTTCTGAAATCGGTCAAATCATGGATCGTCTGACTGCAATGCGGGTCTTCGTCAGCGTGGTCGACCTGGGTAGCCAGTCGGCCGCTGCCGATCATCTCAACCTCTCGCGTCCGGTGGTATCACGCTACCTGGCAGAGCTCGAAGACTGGGTCGGAGCCCGGCTGATGCAACGCACCACTCGCCGTCTGAGCTTGACCGCCGCCGGCCAGGAAACCCTGCCGCGCTGCCGGCAGATGCTGGAACTGGCCGGCGACCTGCAAGCTGCGGTAAGCGCCCCCAACGACGCGCCTCGAGGCGAGTTGCGTATCAGTGTCAGCACCTCGTTTGGCCAGGCGCAGTTGATGGATGCGCTGGCCGACTACGTCAAGCGCTACCCCGGGGTGAAAATCGATCTGCAGATGCTCGATCGCACGGTCAACCTTGTGGATGAACGCATCGACCTGGCCATTCGTACCAGCAACGAGCTGGACCCCAACCTGATCGCCCGCCGCCTGACGGTGTGCCGCTCGGTGATTTGCGCCTCCCCGGCCTACCTGCGCGAGCACCCTGCCCCCGAACAGGTCCAGGACCTTGTCCGGCACAATTGCCTGACCCACTCCTACTTCGGCCGCAGCCTCTGGCATTTCAACGTCGAAGGCGAAGCGGTGTCGGTGCCGGTGCAGGGCAACATCAGTGCCAACGAGGCCATGACCCTGCAACGAGCGGCCCTGGCCGGTGCAGGCATTGCCATGCTGCCGACCTACCAGACCGCCGCCGCCCTGCGCAGTGGCGAACTGATACGCCTGCTGCCCCGGGCCCGCCCACAGGAACTGAACCTGAACGCCGTCTACACCTCGCGCAAGCACATGCCGGCCACCTTGCGCAGCATGCTCGACTTTCTTGCCGAGCGCTTTACCAACGAGCCTGAATGGGACCGCGACCTGCTCTAGCCCGGGCAGCCTTGGCAAAGCTGGCCTATGCTTTCAATAGCACCTGTGTGCTGTTGAAAAGAGGTGAGCATCATGGGCCTCAAATCCAGAAAATGCGCCGTAGTCTTCGCCATCGCCTCAGTGATCGGGCTCTACGCCGCAGCCGCCTATCGAGTCGAACAGGCTCGCCATCAGCCGTATTCAGCAGCCAGTTGCAGCCTTGCCCATTGCGTCCCGCACACCGCTACCCTGAGCGCCCTGAGGTAATTCCGGGGCAGACGCTTAGCAAGCTATCGAGTACACTGGCCAGCACTCACTTTCGCAGCGTAAGCCTGCGGAACAACCCTGCCTTTCGAGCTGGCCTGTGACGCAACTCAATACTCCGCAACCCGTCTTGCGCAGCGTGCTGGTCGCCTTGATGCTGGCGATTTTCCTTGGCGCGCTGGACCAGACCATCGTCGCTGTGTCGATGCCGGCGATTTCCGCGCAATTCAATGATGTCGGCCTGCTGGCCTGGGTGATTTCCGGCTATATGGTCGCCATGACCGTGGCCGTGCCGATCTACGGCAAACTCGGTGACCTGTATGGCCGGCGGCGGATGATCCTCACCGGCACTGCGCTGTTCACCCTGGCGTCGCTGTTCTGCGCGCTGGCCCAGAACATGGAACAACTGGTGCTCGCGAGAGTGCTGCAGGGGATTGGCGCTGGTGGCATGGTCTCGGTCAGCCAGGCGATCATCGGCGACTTCGTGCCACCACGGGAGCGCGGTCGCTACCAGGGGTATTTCAGCAGCATGTACGCCCTAGCCAGTGTCACCGGGCCGGTATTGGGCGGATATCTGACCGAGTATCTGTCGTGGCGCTGGGTGTTCTGGCTGAACCTGCCGCTGGGGCTGACGGCCTGGTGGGTCACTCGCCGGGCGCTGAAAACGCTGGTGGTACCGCAGGGCCGTGCGCGAGTCGACTACGTCGGCGCTGCCCTGTTGATCTTCGGCTTGAGCAGCTTGTTGCTGGGCATCACCCTGATCGGCCAGGGCCACCCCTGGTATTCGTCACAAGTCGCGAGCCTGCTGCTCTGCGCCCTGGTCGGCCTGTTTGTGTTCGTGCTTCACGAACGCCGGGCAGCGGAGCCTCTGCTGCCTCTCAAACTCTTCTCCAACCCCGTGGCCACCCTGTGCTGGTGCACCATCTTCTTCACCAGTTTCCAGGCCATCTCCCTGACCATGCTGATGCCGCTGCGCTACCAGAGCATTACCGGCGCGGGCGCCGACAGCGCGGCCCTGCACCTGCTGCCACTGGCCATCGGTTTGCCTATCGGTGCCTATTGCGGCGGACGCCTGACGACGTTGACCGGTCGTTTCAAACCGCAGATTCTGGGCGGTGCCTTGATGATGCCGTTTGCCATTGTCGGCATGGCATTCACGCCACCCCAGGCGGCCTGGCTCAGCGGGCTGTTCATGATTCTCACCGGCATCGCCTCGGGCCTGCAGTTCCCCACCTCGCTGGTGGCGACCCAGAGTGCGGTGGAGCCTCGGGACATCGGCGTGGCCACCAGCACCACCAACCTGTTCCGCTCACTGGGCGGCGCCATGGGCGTGGCATGCATGTCGGCTTTGTTGCTGGCGATGTTGCAGGACGGCGGCCTGAGCCTGGCCGGGGATGCATTGCTCGGCAGCCTCAAGGCAGGCGAACCGAGCGTGCAGATGCAGGAAGTATTGACGATGACTTTCCGCCATCTATTGCTGGGCAGCGCGATGGTGTCGCTGCTCGGGCTGGCAGCCGCACTGGCGTTGCCAGACAGGCAATTGCGCGGTCGGTAACAGGACTACGAGTGAAGGCTGTGGAAACAAATCATCACAAACCTTCACAAAGTGTCATTTGCGCAAGGACGGACTCAAGCGCAGCATGTCCAGCCCGGTATCGACCCAGTGCTCGGCTTCACCCAACAGGTCGAAGCTTTCTGGCAGGAGCAGCCAGCGGCGAATCAGGCCATCGATGTAAAAGTAGATCGCCAGCGCCGCACGTTCAGGGTCCACATCCGCGGGCAATTGCCCACGTTTGACTGCATTGCCCAGCGACAACGCGATATGGGCATGACATTCCACCGTCGAGGTCTGCCGCTGCTGGCGGATCTCGCACATATCGTCGGTGAACTCGCACTTGTGATGCAGAATTTCATTGATTCGCCGGGTTTTCGGGTCAAGTACCATCTGGTGCATCAACTGGACCAGCAGCTTGCGCATGCAGCCAAGTGGATCGAGCTCCTCTTCGCTTTCACTGGCCCGGGCCAGGGCATCGAGCGGCTCGTGCAGGCTGTCGAGCATGGCTTCGACCAGCTCGGCCTTGTCATTGAAATGCCAATAGATGGCACCACGGGTAACGCCGGCAAGCTTGGCGATATCCGCCAATGTGGTTCGCGCTACTCCGCGCTTGTAGAAGGCCTTTTCCGCCGCTTCAAGAATCTGGGCGCGGGTTTCCTGGGCTTCTTCTTTGGTTCGACGGACCATGGCAGTACGACCTCATCAAAACCCGGGTGCATGCACGGGCACCTGGGGGCTGAGCCGGATCAACCTTTTAATGGTTGTTACCGGTTAAATTCTGGGCTTGCAGCGACGTGGGGCATCGTCGGCAAGGTATTTACAAACAACCATGAATGTAAGTATATTCCTTAGCAAGCTATTTATCCACTCGACAACTTTTTTTCTATTCGCACCCTTTCCATTTATTCTTGAGCGTCTTCAGCTCTTGCGACCCGAGGATCTTCATGCAATTCAAGCCAGCTGTTACCGCTCTGGTATCCGCCGTCGCCCTGGCAACACTGCTCAGCGGCTGTAAAAAGGAAGAGGCCGCGCCAGAAGCGCACACTCCTCAGGTCGGCGTCGTCACCCTGCAAACCCAAGCCTATACCCTCACCTCCGATCTTCCGGGGCGTACCACTGCCTACCGGATCGCCGAAGTGCGTCCGCAGGTCAATGGCATCATCCTCAAGCGCCTGTTCAAGGAAGGCACCGAGGTCAAGGAAGGCCAACAGCTGTACCAGATCGATCCTTCGGTATACGAAGCGACCCTGGCCAGCGCCCAGGCCAACCTGCAATCGACCCGCTCGCTGTCCGAGCGCTACAAGCAGCTGGTAGCTGAACAAGCGGTCAGCCGCCAGGAATACGACGACGCCCAAGCCAAACGTTTGCAAGCTGAGGCGGCACTGCGCAGCGCCCAGATCGACCTGCGCTACACCAAGGTCCTCGCTCCCCTGAGCGGCCGCATCGGTCGTTCCGCTGTTACCGAGGGCGCACTGGTCAACAATGGCCAGGCCGATGCCATGGCGGTGATCCAGCAACTCGACCCGATCTATGTCGACGTCACCCAGTCTTCGGCCGAGCTGCTCAAGCTGCGCCGAGAACTGGAAAGCGGCCAACTGCAGAAAGTCGGCGAAAACGCCGCCAAGGTGACCCTGACCCTGGAAGACGGGAGCACCTACCGCCAGGAAGGTCGCCTGGAGTTCTCGGAAGTCTCGGTCGACCCGACCACCGGCTCCGTGACCCTGCGCGCCGTGTTCCCGAACCCTGAGCACAACCTGCTGCCCGGCATGTTCGTCCACGCGCGCCTCAAAGCCGGCGTCAACGCCCAGGCGATCCTCGCCCCGCAACAAGGCGTGACCCGTGACCTCAAGGGCCAGCCGACCGCGCTGATCGTCAACCAGGAAAACAAGGTTGAACTGCGCCAGCTCAAGGCCAGCCGTACCGTCGGTAGCGACTGGCTGATCCAGGAAGGCCTGAACGCCGGTGATCGCCTGATCACCGAAGGCTTGCAGTTCGTCAAGCCGGGCGTCGAGGTCAAGGTCAGCGAAGCCACCAACGTCAAGCCTGCTCAGCCAACCCAGGCCAATGCAAAGACTGCAGGGGCCAAAGGGGAGTAAACCATGTCGAGATTTTTTATCGATCGCCCGATCTTTGCCTGGGTGATCGCCTTGGTGATCATGCTGGTCGGCGCCTTGTCGATCCTGAAGTTGCCGATCAACCAGTACCCAAGCATTGCTCCGCCGGCCATCGCCATCGCCGTGACCTACCCGGGTGCCTCCGCGCAAACCGTGCAGGACACCGTGGTCCAGGTGATCGAGCAGCAGCTCAACGGTATCGACAACCTGCGTTATGTATCGTCGGAAAGTAACTCCGACGGCAGCATGACCATCACCGCGACCTTCGAGCAGGGGACCAACCCCGACACCGCCCAGGTCCAGGTACAGAACAAGCTGAACCTGGCCACCCCGCTGTTGCCGCAAGAAGTACAGCAGCAGGGTATCCGTGTGACCAAGGCAGTGAAGAACTTCCTGCTGGTGATCGGCCTGGTGTCCGAAGACGGCAGCATGTCCAAGGACGACCTGGCCAACTACATCGTGTCCAACATGCAGGACCCGATCTCGCGTACCGCCGGTGTCGGTGACTTCCAGGTCTTCGGTGCCCAGTATGCGATGCGGATCTGGCTGGACCCGGCCAAGCTGAACAAATTCCAGTTGACCCCGGTCGATGTGCGCACCGCCGTAGCGGCGCAGAACGTCCAGGTATCGTCCGGCCAGCTCGGCGGCCTGCCTGCCCTGCCCGGCCAGCAACTGAACGCCACCATCATCGGCAAGACCCGCCTGCAGACGGCCGAGCAGTTCGAAAAGATCCTGCTCAAGGTCAACCGCGATGGCTCGCAAGTACGCTTGAAGGATGTCGCGACCGTAGGTCTTGGCGGTGAAAACTACGCCGTCAGCGCACAGTTCAACGGCAAGCCGGCCTCGGGTCTGGCGGTCAAGCTGGCAACCGGGGCCAACGCCCTGGATACCGCCAAGGCCCTGCGCAAGACCATCAGCGATCTCGAGCCCTTCTTCCCCGAAGGCATGAAGGCAGTGTTCCCGTATGACACCACGCCGGTAGTGACCGAGTCGATCAGCGGGGTAATCCACACCCTGATCGAAGCGATCGTTCTGGTGTTCCTGGTGATGTACCTGTTCCTGCAGAACTTCCGCGCCACCATCATCACCACCATGACCGTGCCTGTGGTACTGCTCGGCACCTTCGGCATCCTGGCCGCGGCGGGCTTCAGTATCAACACCCTGACCATGTTCGGCATGGTGCTGGCCATCGGCTTGCTGGTGGATGACGCCATCGTCGTGGTGGAGAACGTCGAACGGGTAATGGCCGAAGAGGGGTTGTCACCCAAGGAGGCGACCAAGAAGTCCATGGGCCAGATCCAGGGCGCCCTGGTCGGTATCGCCCTGGTGCTCTCGGCGGTACTGCTGCCCATGGCGTTCTTCGGTGGTTCCACCGGTGTGATCTACAAGCAGTTCTCGATCACCATCGTGTCGGCCATGGCCTTGTCGGTCGTGGTAGCCCTGATCTTCACCCCGGCCTTGTGCGCCACTATGCTCAAGCCGATTCCCAAGGGTGAGCACGGCACGCCCAAGCGCGGCTTCTTCGGCTGGTTCAACCGCAATTTCGACCGCAGCGTCAAAAGCTACGAGCGCGGCGTGGGCAACATCCTGCGTCACAAGGCACCGTACCTGCTGGCCTACCTGCTGATCATGGTCGGCATGATCTGGCTGTTCATGCGCATCCCCACCGCATTCCTTCCCGAGGAAGACCAGGGCGTACTGTTCGCCCAGGTGCAGACCCCGGCCGGATCCAGCGCCGAGCGGACCCAGGTGGTGATCGACGAAATGCGTGCCTACCTGCTCGACAAGGAAGCCGATACCGTTGCCTCGGTGTTCACCGTCAACGGCTTCAACTTCGCCGGTCGCGGCCAGAGCTCGGGCATGGCCTTCATCATGCTCAAGCCGTGGGGCGAGCGCTCTGCCGAGAACAACGTGTTCAACCTGGCAGCCCGTGCCCAGCAGCACTTCTTCAGCTTCCGCGACGCGATGGTGTTTGCCTTTGCCCCGCCTGCGGTACTGGAGCTGGGTAACGCCACCGGTTTCGACGTGTTCCTGCAAGACCGTGCCGGTGTCGGCCACGACAAGCTGATGGAAGCGCGCAACCAGTTCCTGGGCCTGGCGGCAGAGAGCAAGATCCTGTCGGCCGTGCGTCCGAACGGCTTGAACGATGAACCGCAGTACCAGCTGACCGTCGACGACGAGCGCGCCAGCGCCCTGGGCGTGACCATCGCCGACATCAACAACACCCTGTCGATTGCCCTGGGTGCCAGCTACGTCAACGACTTCATCGACCGCGGTCGGGTCAAGAAGGTGTACATCCAGGGTGAGCCCGGCTCACGCATGAGCCCGGAAGACCTGCAGAAGTGGTACGTGCGCAACGCTGTCGGCGAGATGGTGCCGTTCTCCTCCTTTGCCACTGGCGAATGGATCTACGGTGCGCCGAAACTGTCGCGTTACAACGGTGTAGAGGCCATGGAAATCCTCGGTGCGCCAGCCCCTGGCTACAGTACCGGTGAGGCCATGCTCGAAGTCGAGCGCATTGCCGCACAACTGCCGGCGGGTATCGGCTACTCCTGGACCGGCCTGTCGTACGAGGAACGCCTCTCGGGCTCCCAGGCGCCAGCGCTGTATGCCCTGTCGCTGCTGATGGTGTTCCTGTGCCTGGCGGCGTTGTACGAAAGCTGGTCGATTCCGATCTCGGTCATGCTCGTGGTACCGCTGGGTATCATCGGTGCCCTGCTGGCTACCAGCTTGCGCGGATTGTCCAACGACGTGTACTTCCAGGTGGGTCTGTTGACCACCATTGGTCTGGCGGCGAAGAACGCGATTCTGATCGTGGAATTTGCCAAGGAACTGCATGAGCAGGGCCGCAGCCTGATCGATGCGGCCATCGAAGCCTGCCGGATGCGTCTGCGGCCGATCATCATGACCTCGCTGGCGTTCATTCTGGGCGTGGTACCGTTGGCTATCTCCACCGGTGCAGGTTCGGGCAGCCAGCATGCGATCGGTACCGGGGTAATCGGCGGCATGCTGACCGCCACCGTACTGGCCATTTTCTGGGTACCGCTGTTCTTCGTTACTGTGTCGTCGATGTTCGGCAGCAAGAAGCCTGAAGAAGACGCCGCACCTGAAACTCCACGCTATGAGGCTGGGCAATGAGTAAGTCCCTGTTGTCCCTGGCGGTAACCGCTTTCATTCTTGGCGGCTGCTCGCTGATCCCTGACTACCAGACCCCGGAATCGCCGGTGGCCGCGCAGTGGCCGCAAGGCCCTGCCTATTCGCCGACCGAGTCGGCGGATGTGGCTGCCGCCGAACAGGGCTGGCGTCAGTTCTTCAATGACCCGGCGCTGCAGCAACTGATCCAGACCTCGCTGGTCAACAACCGCGACCTGCGGGTCGCGGCGCTGAACATCGATGCCTACCGGGCGCAGTACCGCATCCAGCGGGCCGACCTGTTCCCGGCGGTCAGCGCCAATGGCAGCGGCAGCCGCCAGCGGATACCCGCCAACCTGTCGCAGACCGGCGATTCCGAAATCACCAGCCAGTACTCGGCCACCCTCGGGGTGAGCGCCTACGAGCTGGACCTGTTCGGCCGGGTGCGCAGCCTTACCGAGCAGCAACTGGAAATCTACCTGTCCAGCGAAGAGGCCCGGCGTTCCACCCAGATCAGCCTGGTGGCCAGCGTTGCCAATGCCTACTTCACCTGGCAGGCCGACCAGGCGCTGCTCAAGCTGACCGAAGACACCCTCAAGACCTACGAGGAAAGCTACGCGCTGACCTTGCGCAGCAACGAGGTGGGTGTCGCCTCGGCCCTGGACCTGAGCCAGGCGCGCACCTCGGTTGAAGGTGCCCGGGTCAAGCTGGCCCAGTACCAGCGCCTGGTCGCCCAGGACCTGAACAGCCTGACCGTGCTGGTCGGCACCGGCCTGCCGGCCAACCTGCCGGCAGCGCGCAGCCTGGACAGCGATGTGCTTGCCGAAGTCCCGGCCGGCTTGCCGTCCGAGGTGCTGCAACGCCGTCCGGACATCCAGGAAGCCGAGCACCTGCTCAAGGCCGCCAACGCCAACATCGGCGCGGCCCGTGCAGCGTTCTTCCCGAGCATCAGCCTGACCGCAAATGCCGGGACCCTGAGCCCGGACATGGGTGGATTGTTCAAGGGCGGTTCGGGTACCTGGCTGTTCCAGCCGCAGATCAACCTGCCGATCTTCAACGCCGGTGCCCTGCGTGCCAGCCTCGACTACTCGAAGATCCAGAAGGACATCAACGTCGCGAAATACGAAAAAACCATCCAGACCGCCTTCCAGGAAGTCTCCGATGGCCTCGCTGCGCGCAAGACCTTCAACGATCAGCTGCAGGCCCAACGCGACCTGGTCGCCGCCAACCAGGACTACTACCGCCTGGCCGAGCGTCGCTACCGCATTGGTGTCGACAGCAACCTGACCTTCCTCGACGCCCAGCGTCAGCTGTTCAACACCCAACAGGCGTTGATCAGCGATCGCCTGTCTCAGCTGGTCAGCGAGGTCAACCTGTACAAGGCCCTCGGTGGCGGCTGGTACGAGCAGACCGGCCAGGCGCAGCAGCAGGCTGCGGTTGATACGCCAAAAGGCTGATGCTGGCCTGTAGTTCCAAAGCCCACCCTTGCGGTGGGCTTTTTCATGCGTCCCGCAGGAGCGGGCTTGCCACGCGACCAACGCAAAACTAACCAACCAGTTAGTGTTCGATTATCGCCCGATTCCGCCTGTAACGAATTGATTCACCCCCGCCCGCCACCGCACCATCCCTTCGCAGCTTCTCCCAGGTTTCTACCCAAGATCGTTGCCCGGCCTGTGACTTTTCAGCGTCACAGCGGATGGCTTCGGCTTACATAAAAACAAGAGACACAGACAATATGACCGCACTCCCACCCGCACGACACCTGCTTCCCGGCCTGCTGGCCATGACTTGCGCCCTGCCCGCTGTTGCGGCTGAAGGCGGCTTTGTCGAAGACGCCAAGGCCAGCCTCAACCTGCGCAACTTCTACATCAATCGCAACTTCGTCGACCCGGCCAACCCCCAGGGCAAGGCGGAGGAATGGACCCAGAGCTTCATCCTCGATGCCCGCTCCGGCTTCACCCAGGGTGTGGTTGGCTTCGGCGTGGATGTACTGGGCCTGTACTCGGTCAAGCTCGATGGCGGCCGCGGCACGGCAAACACCAACCTGTTGCCGGTGCATGACGACGGACGCCCGGCCGACGACTTTGGCCGCCTGGGCGTAGCGCTCAAGGCCAAGGTGTCGAACACCGAACTGAAGGTGGGTGAATGGATGCCGGTGCTACCGATTCTGCGCTCCGACGACGGCCGCTCGCTGCCGCAGACCTTCCGCGGCGGGCAGGTAACCTCCCAGGAAATTGCCGGCCTGACCCTGTATGCCGGCCAGTTCCGCGGCAACAGCCCGCGTAACGACGCGAGCATGGAAGACATATCGATGAACGGCCGAGCGGCCTTCACCTCCGACCGTTTCAACTTTGCCGGCGGCGAGTACAGTTTCAACGACAAGCGCACCCTGATCGGCCTGTGGAATGCCGAACTCAAGGACATCTACAACCAGCAGTACGTCAACCTGGTCCACAGCCAGCCCCTGGGTGACTGGACCCTGGGCGCCAACCTGGGCTATTTCATCGGCAAGGAAGACGGCGCGGCCCGTGCCGGCGACCTGGACAACCGCACCGCCTCGGCGCTGCTGTCGGCCCGCTACGGTGCCAGCACCTTCTATGTCGGCCTGCAGAAAGTCAGCGGCGACGATGCCTGGATGCGGGTCAACGGCACCAGCGGCGGTACCCTGGCCAACGACAGCTACAACTCAAGCTTCGACAATGCCCAGGAACGCTCCTGGCAGGTGCGTCATGACTTCAACTTCGCAGGTGTCGGCGTGCCAGGCCTGACGCTGATGAACCGCTATATCAGCGGCGACAACGTGCACACCGGGACCATCACCGATGGCAAGGAATGGGCGCGGGAATCGGAGCTGGCGTACGTGATCCAGTCCGGTACCTTGAAAAACCTGTCGTTCAAATGGCGCAACTCGACCATGCGCCGCGACTACAGCAGCAATGCCTTCGATGAGAACCGCCTGATCGTCAGCTATCCGATCAGCATTCTCTGACGCCATCGCGGGGCAAGCCCGCTCCTACAGAGTAGGAGCGGGCTTGCCCCGCGACTGCGATCAAACCCCGCGCGTCGTCCGGCTACGCTGCCCGGTCACCCCCACCGGCACATCCCCCTGCAAGGTCACCCGGCGTACCACTCGCCCCTGGGTACCATAGTCGTCCACCGCATAGTGCTGGGTGGCGCGGTTGTCCCAGATTGCCACGTCACCGGCCTGCCAACGCCAGCGCACGGTATTCTCCAGGCGAGTAACGTGGCTCTGCAGCAGATTGAACAGGTGCGTGGAATCAAACTGCGAGTAGCCCTTCAGACGTTTGACGAAGTGGCCCAGCAGCAGGTTTTTCTCACCACTGACCGGGTGGACGCGCACCACGGGATGCTCGGTCTCGTACACGGTAGAGGTGAAGATCCGGCGATAGCTCTCCTGCTGCTCCTGGGTGACATTCGGCTTGGCCGCCGCGTAGTCATACTCATTGCTGTGTACCGCCCAGAGCTGGTCGGCCAGCGCCTGCAGCTCGGCCGGCAGGTCCAGGTACGCCGTCGCGGTGTTGGCCCATACGGTGTCGCCACCCGACTCGGGGGCCACCACCGAACGCAGGATCGAGGCCTTGGGATAGGCATCCACGAAGGTCACATCGGTGTGCCAGGAGTTGGCCCGGCGCCCTTCGCCGCCATCCAGTTCCAGCAGGTAGCGAGTGCCTTCGCGCACCGGCACCGTGGGGTGGGCAATCGGTTCGCCGAGCAGGTGGGCAAAGGCTTCCTGCCCTTGGTCATCAAGGTGATGCTGGGCACGAAAGAAGATCACCTTGTACTTCACCAGCGCGGCCTGGATGGCCTCGATCACCGCTGGTTCAAGGTCGGCGCTCAACTGCACCCCACGGATCTCGGCACCGATGCGTCCGGCGACCGGGTGGATGTCCAGCGCATGGCTGACGGGTGCTACGGCGCGTGCGGCATTGCTCATGGTATGACCCTCATCTGGCTGCTTTGCGAAAAGTGCCGATGAAACACTTGCGCTATCTATATGCAAATAAGCTCTAACAGATTTTCAAGTGCTTCATTGACGGAATAAGAGCTTGCATTTAAAACCTGAGCCATCGTGGCGGCAAATACCTTCGCCGTATTTTTGGAATGCCGGGAAAGCATATGGATCTTCGCCAACTGCGTTACTTCATCGCCCTCACCGAACACCGCAGTTTTGTCCGCGCGGCCGATGCCATGGGCATCACCCAGCCGGCCTTCAGCCGCAGCATCCAGGGCCTGGAACAAGAGTTCGGGTGTGTGCTGGTGGACCGCGGCAACAAGGATCTGCGCCCCACCCCAGAAGGCCAGGTGGTGCTCCAGCATGCCTTGCGCCTGGTGCAGGGCGCCGCGCAGCTCAACAGCGAGGTGTTGCAGATGACCAAGCTCGATGCCGGCGAGCTGCACTTCGGCTGCGGCCCGGCGCCTGCCGTGCATCTGGTGCCGCGGGCGCTGGCGCAGTTTCTCGACGCCCACCCCAAGGTGCGCACCAGTCTTGAAGTGGACAACTGGGAGAAGCTCAGCCGGGCCTTGAACCGGGAGGAAATCGAGTTTTTCGTGGCTGACATCCGCCAGTTCGAGGCCGACCCGAACTTTCACACCTTGCCGCTGAGCCCCCGGCGCGGGCTGTTTTTCTGCCGCCCGGGGCACCCCTTGCTGGCCAAGGACAGCCTGTCGACCAACGACATGTTCGACTACCCGCTGGCCACCACGCTGATCCCGCCCGGCGTGCGCAAGCTGCTTGCCAACCTCAGTGGCAAGACCGACTTCACCCCCCAGCTGCAAACCGAGCACCTGCCGACTTTGGTGCGTCGGGTGCTGGGCAGTGACGCTATCGGTATCGGTACCGAGGAAGCCTTTGCCGACGACATCCAGCAGGGACGACTGATTCGCCTGCACTGGCGCAACCTGCCGGCCAATCTCGACAGCCTCAACGCCCGCTGCGGCATTGTCAGCCGCAGCGGTTATCGCCTGTCGCCAGCGGCGAAGGCCATGATCGATACCCTTATCAGCCTCGATCAGCAGCCAGCGCTGCAGGTGCTGGCCGGATAGCCTGGGGCGCCAGCCACTCGGCCACCTTGAACGGCTTGCGGATCAGCCGTTGCTCGGCGGCCAGGTCGACCGAGGCCTGCAACTGATCGAGAAACGGCTGGTCCAGGCTCGAGCGAAAGGTCTGCTGGAGCGTCTCGTCCTGCAGGTCGCGCTCGAGAATCACCGGCGGATAACTGGCCAACCCGGATACCAGCGCGATATAGGCCTTCTTGTTGGCTTCGTCGCTCAACCACTGCACCGCCTGTTGCTGGGCATCGAGCAGGCGTTGGACCAGTTCGGGATGCGCATCGACAAACGCGCCCGCCCCCACCAGCACCGCCTGGATGCTGCCGGCACCGCCGAGGTCGCGGGTATTGAGCGGCAGGTCGGCGAGGCCACGTGCCTGCAAGGCGGTCAGCCCGGACAGCCCCCAGGTCGCATCGATCTGCCGGGCGGCCAGGGCGGCGACGGCTGCGTTGAAATCCAGGTTGATCACTTTCAGGTCCTTCTCGCTCAACCCCTGGCTGGCCAGGGCGGCATCGAACGACAGCTGGCTGGCCGTGCCCCTGAAGATCGCCACGCGCTTGCCCTTGAGGTCCTGCAAGGTCTTGATGTCGCTGCCCGGTACCACACCCAGGTAATGCTTGATGCCCCGCCCGGTGGCCGACAGCAAGCGGGTGTCGACGCCATTGGCCTTGCCGATGATGGCGGCCAGGTCGCCCAGGTAGGCGAAGTCGACCTGGCCATTGGCAAAGGCCTCGTTGATCACCGGGCCCGCCCCCTTGAAGTAGTTCCACTGGATGGTGATGCCATCGGCCGCAAAGGCTTTTTCCAGCAACTGCTGGTTGCGCAGCACATCGCTGATCCCGCCCCCCGAATTTTGCGTACCCGCACTCAGGTCCGGCACGGCGATCCGGATTTCCCGCACGGCGCTGGCCTGCGCCAGCGGCGGTAGCCAACCGACCACGGCAGCCAGGGCGGGGGCGGCAAACAGACTGAAAACACGGTTGATCGAGAGGTTCATGGCACGCGACTCCTTGTAGTGGTGCGGCCACGCTAACCACATCTACGCCATACAAATAAATACTAATAAATTACATTTTAATAACCTAAAAACATAAGCAAGGGGCCACGGGGCGTGTGTCGACCTATGCCTGCGCCACACAAAAAATATGCTTCGAATGCATTGGATACGCCGCTGGGCAGCTGCTTTAAATGAACACTCTTATAAGAATTTCGAATCTGAACCAATAAACATATACCCATAAAGAATATATAAATACCAATCCACGGAGATCCGCCATGGCCCGAGCATCACTATCCAGCCCCTCGCTGAGCGCACCTGCGCAGCGTCCGAGCGTGGCCGGTACTTTGCCCTGGGCACGCCTGCAAGCCTGGTACCTGCCATTGGGTCTGGCACTGTTGTGGTGGCTGGCCAGCCGCAACCACTGGATGAGCGAGCAGATACTGCCCGCCCCCAGCCTGGTCTGGCAAAGCGCACTGGAACTGGCCCGAGGCGAGCTGTGGTCACACCTGGCAATCAGCCTGCAACGCCTGCTGATCGGGCTGTTGGCCGGGGTAGCCAGCGGAGCGCTCCTGGGTGCCTGGCTGGGCTTCAGCCGCCGCGCCGAGCGCCTGGTATTGCCTACCTTCAACGCGCTGGCGCAGATTCCAACCCTGGCCTGGGTACCGCTGTTCATGGTGCTGTTCGGCATTGGCGAGCTGCTCAAGCTGGTGGTGTTGGTCAAGGCGATCATCGTTCCGGTCACCCTGCATACCCTGGTGGGCGTACGCGATGCCCAGCCACGCCTGCGTGAAGCGGCCGCCGTGCTCAGGCTGCCCAAGCGATTGCTGATCACCCGGTTGATCCTGCCGGCGGCCTTGCCCGCCTTTCTCGCCGGCGTGCGCCTGGCACTGGCGACCGGCTGGTCGTCGCTGCTGGCGGTGGAACTGCTCGCCTCCAGCGAAGGCATCGGCTACCTGATGGTCTGGGCGCGGCAACTGTTCATGCTCGACATCGTTTTCGTCTGCATCGCCGTCATCGGTCTGCTTGGCTTTGCCATGGACCGTGGCCTGGGCTGGCTGGATCGGCGCCTGGTGCATTGGCCCCATCCGCCCGGGGCGCAACTTCGGGTGCGGCAGTTGCGTGGTATCGAACATCTGCACGCCCTGTTGCTGCCGCTGGGCTTGTTGCTGCTCTGGCAACTGGCCAACCAGTTGCAGTGGGTCGATGCACAGATTCTGGTCGCGCCCTGGCACGTACTGACCACGGCCTGCAACGGCGTGCTCGATGGCTCGCTGTCCTCGGCCCTGGCGGTGAGTGTCGGCCGTGCCCTGGGCGGCTTGCTGCTCGGCGGCGGCCTGGGGTTCGTACTGGGCCTGTGGCTGGGATTGTCGCGCCCCGCCGAGCGCGTGCTCGGCCCCACGCTTGCCGGGCTTCGACAGATCGCAATCTTTGCCTGGGTGCCGTTGCTCACCGCCTGGTTCGGGCTGGGCGAACTGGCCAAGTGGGTATTCGTCGGCCTGGCGGCGTTCTTCCCCCTGTTCATCGCCACCCAGCGCAGCGTCGCCAACCGCTCCCCGCAATTGGACGAGGCCGCCCGGGTGCTGCACCTGAGCCTGCGCCAGCGTCTTTTGCAACTGGTGCTGCCGGGGACGGCACCGGGGATTTTCGCCGGCCTGCGCGTGGGGCTGATCTACGCCTGGCTCGGCACCATCGGCGCCGAGTACTTCATGCCCTCCGGAGGTGGCATCGGCAGCCTGATGATCGGTGCCCAACAGCTGCTGCGCATGGACCTGATCATGGCCGGGATGCTCCTGGTCGGCCTCACTGGCGCGCTGTTGGGCGCCCTCGGACAACACATCGAATCGCGTGCCACACGCTGGAGACGAGCATGAACGCCATTGCCCATCCGTTGGTCAGTTTCAATCAGGTCGGCAAACACTTTGCGGTGGCCGGCGGCCAGCTGGAAGCCATCCGCGACTTCAACCTGCAGATCGCCGACGGCGAGTTCGTCGCCATTGTCGGCGCCAGCGGCTGCGGCAAATCTACCTTGCTGCGCCTGCTGATCGGCCTCGACAGCGACTACCAGGGGCAGATCCTGATCGACGGCCAGCCACTGACCGGCATCGGGCGCGAGCGCGGCATCGTGTTCCAGGAGCATCGACTGTTTCCCTGGCTGACGGTGCGGGAAAACATCGCCCTTGGCCTGGTCAACGAGCCGCTGAGTGCCGAGCAGCGCGAAGGGCGTATCGCCGACTACATCGCCCTGGTCGGCCTTGAAGATTTCAGCCAGGCCTACCCCCATCAGCTCTCCGGCGGCATGGCCCAGCGGGTGGCGATTGCCCGCGGCCTGGTGGCCAGCCCGCGCATCCTGCTGCTCGACGAACCCTTCGGGGCCCTCGACGCCCTGACCCGCCAACAGATGCAGGAAGAGCTGCTGGCGATCCGCGCGCGGGCGCGCATCACCACCCTGCTGGTAACCCACGATGTCGAGGAAGCCCTGTTCCTGGCGGACCGCGTGGTGGTGCTCGAGCCCCGCCCCGGGCGCATCAAGCAGATCCAGACCATCGACCTGCCCCACCCGCGCCAGCGCTCCAGCCTGGACTTTCATCGCCTGCGCGAAGCGCTGCTGCACGAACTCACCGCCGATGACCGCTACCTGCCGGCCGCGCCGGTGCAGATCCACAACCTGCCGCTGTCCTACCTTGCCTATTGAGAACCGACCATGAGCCAACGCCCCAACTTTCTGGTCATCGTTGCCGATGACCTGGGATTCTCCGACCTCGGCGCCTTCGGTGGCGAAATCGCCACGCCGAACCTGGATGCCCTGGCCAACGCCGGCCTGCGCCTGACCGACTTTCACACCGCACCGACCTGCTCGCCGACCCGCTCGATGCTGCTCACCGGCACCGACCACCATATCGCCGGCATCGGCACCATGGCCGAGGCCCTCACCCCGGAGCTGATCGGCAAGCCCGGCTACGAAGGTTATCTGAATGACCGCGTGGTGGCCCTGCCCGAGCTGTTGCGCGAGGCCGGCTACCAGACCCTGATGAGTGGCAAGTGGCACCTGGGCCTGAAGGCCGAACTTGCCCCCCATGCCCGAGGCTTCGAGCGCTCCTTCGCCCTGTTGCCCGGCGCGGCCAACCACTACGGGTTCGAGCCCACCTACGACGAACAGACCCCGCGCCTGCTCAAGTCAACGCCTGCGCTGTACATCGAGGACCAGACCTTCGTCGAACAACTGCCCGAAGGCTTCTATTCCTCCGACGCCTTTGGCGACAAGCTGCTGGAGTACCTCAAGGCGCGCGACCAGAGCCGTCCGTTCTTCGCCTACCTGCCCTTCTCGGCACCGCACTGGCCGCTGCAGGCACCGGCAGAGGTGGTCGCCCGCTACAAGGGTCGCTACGACGCCGGCCCTGAAGTGCTGCGCCAGGAACGCCTGGAAAAGCTGCGCCAACTGGGCCTGATCGCCGCCGACACCCGCGCCCACCCTGTCGACAACCATTGGCACAGCCTCAGCGAGGAGCAGCGCCAGCGCTCGGCGCGCTCGATGGAGGTCTACGCGGCAATGGTCGAGCGCATGGACTGGAACATCGGCCGCGTGCTTGACTACCTGCGCAACCAGGGCCAGTTGGACAACACCCTGGTGTTGTTCATGTCCGACAACGGCGCCGAAGGTGCATTGCTCGAGGCCTTCCCCAAGTTCGGGCCACACCTGGCCAGTTACCTGGACCAGCACTACGACAACAGCCTGGAGAACATCGGCCGCGCCAACTCCTATGTCTGGTACGGCCCGCACTGGGCGCAGGCGGCCACTGCGCCTTCGCGGTTGTACAAGGCCTTCACCAGCGAAGGCGGCATCCGCGTGCCGGCGCTGGTGCATTACCCGGCCCTGGCACGCCAGGGACAGATCAGCCACCAGTTCAGCACGGTGATGGACATCACCCCGACCCTGCTGGACCTGGCCGGTGTGCGTCACCCTGGCAAGCGCTGGCGCGGCCGCGACGTGGCTGCATTGCGCGGCAAATCCTGGCTGGGCTACCTGTCGGGTGAAACCGAGCAGGTGCATGACGAGAACACCGTGACCGGGTGGGAGTTGTTTGGCCGTCGGGCCATTCGCCAAGGTCACTGGAAGGCCGTGTACATCCCAGGTCCCGTGGGGCCGGCTACCTGGCAACTTTATGACCTGGCCAGCGACCCGGGCGAGATCGACGACCTGGCCCAGGCGCAGCCGGCCAAGCTGCAAGCGTTGTTGGCCGAATGGCAGAAGTACGTCGAAGAAACCGGGGTCATCCTCAGCGAATCACCGTTCCAGCCGGACTAGTGCGCAGCTATCCTGAGGGGAACGAGGCCTGCCCGCTCCCTTCAGGAGGAACAATAATGAAAACCCTGGTCGAACACCTCAGTCAGTACGCTGCCTACCACCGTGACCCACGCAACATCGTCACCCACTTCGTGGGTATCCCGATGATCGTAGTGGCAGTCACCGTTCTGCTGTCACGCCCAGGCGTCGCCGTGGCCGGCATGTGGCTGTCGCCTGCCGTGCTGGTGGCTCTGGCGACGGCCTGGTTCTATCTGCGGCTGGATCAACGCTTCGGCCTGATCATGGCGTTGCTGCTGGGCTTGTGCCTGTGGGCCGGGCAAGCCTTGGCCGTGCAGAGCACCCTGGTATGGCTGGGCGCAGGGCTCGGGTTGTTCGTGGTGGGCTGGGCGATCCAGTTCGTGGGGCATTACTACGAGGGGCGCAAACCGGCCTTCGTCGATGATGTCAGCGGGCTGATCATCGGGCCGTTGTTCGTGGTGGCGGAGCTGGCGTTCTTGCTGGGGCTGTGCCCGGAACTGAAGCGGGCCATGGAGCGAAATGCCGGGCCTGTGGCTTGACGGATACCCTCGCGGGGCAAGCCCGCTCCTACCGGTAGGAGCGGGCTTGCCCCGCGAAAACCATCACTCCCTCGACTCGACCCCCAGCTCATCCCACACCGACTCTGCCAGGTGGAAGGTGGCATTGGCCGCCGGAATGCCGCAGTAGATCGCGCTCTGCATCAGCACTTCCTTGATTTCCTCACGGGTCACGCCGTTGTTGGCGGCAGCGCGCAGGTGCAACTTGAGTTCCTCATTGCGGTTCATGCCGATCAGCATGGCAATGGTGATCAGGCTGCGGGTATGCCGGGGCAGGCCCGGGCGGGTCCAGATATCACCCCAGGCATGCCGCGTGATCATTTCCTGGAACTCGCCGTTGAACTCGGTGAGGTTGGTCAGGCTGCGATCGACATGGGCATCGCCAAGTACCGCGCGACGCACCTTCATGCCCTCTTCGTAGCGTTGTTTCTCGTCCACGGAATGCTCCTCAGCGGGCCAGCAAAAAGTCGATCACACGGCGGCTGAACGGCTCGCCGACTTCGACGTTGGACAAATGCGCGGCATGGAATTCAGCGTATTCGGCGCCCTGCACATTCTCCTGGATGAACAGCCCGCCCGATGGCGGCGTAACCGCGTCATGACTGCCCGAGACCACCAGCAGCGGCACCTTGATTTCGCCCAGCCGATCGCGAAAATCGGCATCGCGCACCGCACCGCAGTTGGCCGCGTAACCTTCTGGCGAGGTGGCCGCGAGCATGTCGGTAATGCGTTTGGCCTGCTGCGGGTTGCTCGATGAATAGCCCGGGGTGAACCAGCGCTCGATCGAGGCATCGCGCAGGCCGACCATCGCCGCCTGACGATCGCGCAGGACCATTTCGATACGCGGGTTCCAGGTGTCCGGCGAGCCGATCTTGGCGGCGGTGTTGCAGACGACCAGGCGGTTCAGGCGCTCGCCGGCATTGATGCCCAGCCACTGGCCGATCAGGCCGCCCATGGACAAGCCGCAGAAATGCGCGCGTTCGATCTTCAGCGCGTCGAGCAGTGCCAGTACGTCCTGGCCCAGTTGCTCGATGCTGTACGGCCCTTCGGTCACCAGCGAGCCGCCATGGCCACGGGTGTCGTAACGCAGCACGCGAAAGTGCGCGGCGAAGGCCGGCACCTGGGTGTCCCACATGTGCAGGTCGGTGCCCAGGGAGTTGGACAGCACCAGCACCGGCGCGCCTTCAGGCCCATCGAGTTGGTAGTTGAGTGCGCCATCGGCGAGTTGTACCTGTGCCACTGCAGCCTCCTTCAGGCATTGAAACGGTGATGTTCGGCCAGCGCCCGCTCGACCCAGGCGCGGGCCTGGCCGAGGTAATGGGCGGGGTCGAGCAGACGATCGAGTTCGTCGGATGAAAGTTCGGTGCTCACCTGGGGGTCATCGCCGAGCACGGCGCGCAGGTGACGGTGTTCGGCCACTGCACGCTTGCAGCAGGTTTCCAGCAAATGATGGGCGCTGTCGCGGCCCAGGCGTTGAGCCAGGACGATGCTCACCGCTTCGGCCAGCACCAGGCCCTGGGTCAGGTCGAGGTTCTGGCGCATGCGTTCGGCGTCTACCTGCAGGCCATCGGCGATGATTTGCGCCTGGCGCAACGCACCGGAGACCAGGCAGCAGATCTCCGGCAGGGTCTCCCATTCGGCGTGCCACAGGCCCAGGCTGCGTTCGTGCTCCTGGGGCATGGCGGCGAACATCGTGGAGACCAGCCCCGGCACCCGCGTAGCCGCGCCGATCAGTACGGCGGCGCCCACCGGGTTGCGCTTGTGCGGCATGGTCGACGACCCGCCCTTGCCCGGCGCCGACGGCTCGAACACTTCTGCCGCCTCGGTCTGCATCAACAGGCTGATGTCGCGACCCAGCTTGCCGAGGCTGCCGGCGATCAGGCCGAGCACCGAGGCGAACTCCACCAGGCGATCGCGCTGGGTGTGCCAGGGTTGCTCGGGCAGTTGCAGGTCCAGTTGCGTGGCCAGGGCTTGCGCCACCGGCAGGGCCTTGTCACCCAATGCTGCCAGGGTGCCGGAGGCGCCGCCGAACTGCAGGGTCAACAAGCGCGGCTTGAGCTCCTGCAACCGTTGGCGGTGGCGGGTCAAGGCGCCCAGCCAGCCGGCGATCTTCATGCCCAGGGTGACCGGCGTTGCATGCTGCAACCAGGTGCGTCCCGCCAACGGCGTATCGGCATGGACCAGGGCCTGGCGGGCCAGGGCATCGGCCAGGCGTTGCAGGTCGACTTCGAGCAGGCCCAGGGCCTCCCGCAATTGCAGGACCAGGCCGGTGTCCATGGCGTCCTGGCTGGTAGCGCCCAGGTGCACATAGCGCTCGGCCTCGGGAACGCCACTGGCGATCACCTTGCCCAGCGCCTTGACCAGCGGAATGGCCGAATTGCCGGCAATACCGATGGCCTCGGCCAGCGCGGCATAGTCGTAGCGCTCGGCCTGGCAGGCAGTCTCGATGGGCGCCACCGCAACCTGCGGGATTACCCCCACGGCCGCTTCGGCGCGGGCCAGGGCAGCCTCGAAATCGAGCATGCCCTGCACCCGGCCACGGTCACTGAATACCTCACGCATGGCGGCGGCGGTGAAGTAGGCATCGAACAGCTGATTGCCCGGTCGCGGGTTCATCTACAAGTCCTTCAACAGGTCAATGATCGTGGTGCAGGTACGCTGCCTGCCTAGGCAAGCGCAGGCTGAACAGGAAGGCAATCGCCATCATGGCGGTAACGTACCAGTAAAAGGTGTTCTCCATCCCCAGGGATTTGAGCCCCAGCGCCACGTACTCGGCCGAACCGCCGAACACGGCGTTGGCGACCGCATAGGCCAGGCCCACACCCAGGGCACGCACCTGCGGCGGGAACATCTCGGCTTTGACCAGGCCGCTGATCGAGGTATAGAAACTGACGATGCACAGCGCCAGGGTGATCAGCACGAAGGCCAGGAACGGGCTGGTGACGGTCTTCAGGGTCAGCAGGATCGGTACGGTGCACAAGGTGCCCAGGGCACCGAACCAGAGCATCGAGTTACGCCGGCCGATGCGGTCGGAGAGCATGCCGAACAGCGGCTGCATGCACATGTACAAGAACAGCGCGCCAGTCATGATGAAACTCGCGGTCTTGGCACTCATGCCAGCGGTGTTGACCAGGTACTTCTGCATGTAGGTGGTGAAGGTGTAGAAAATCAGCGAACCGCCTGCGGTATAGCCGAGCACGGTGATGAAGGCTGCCGTGTGGTTGCGAAACAGCCCGGTGATGCTGCCGGCCTCTTTGTCGTTGCGGGTTTCGGCGCTGCTGGTTTCTTCCAGCGAGCGACGCAGGAGCAACGAAATCACCGCAGCCACGGCACCGACCACGAACGGTATCCGCCAGCCCCAGGCGCGCAGTTCATCTTCGCTGAGCAGTTGCTGGAGGATCACCACCACCAGCACCGCCAGCAACTGGCCGCCGATCAGGGTCACGTACTGGAACGAGGCAAAGAAGCCACGCTGGCCACGCAGGGCCACTTCACTCATGTAGGTTGCCGTGGTGCCATACTCACCGCCCACCGACAGGCCCTGGAACAAGCGCGCCAGCAACAGCAGCGCCGGCGCCCAGGCGCCAATCGAGGCATAGGTCGGCAGGCAGGCGATGACCAGGGAGCCTGCGCACATCATCAGCACCGAGATCATCATCGAATTCTTGCGGCCATGACGGTCGGCCACGCGGCCGAACAACCAGCCACCAATCGGGCGCATCAGAAAGCCTGCAGCAAACACTCCGGCGGTGTTGAGCAGCTGCACCGTCGGATCATCGGAGGGAAAGAACGCCGGGGCGAAGTAGATTGCGCAGAAGGCGTAGACATAGAAGTCGAACCATTCCACAAGGTTGCCCGAGGAGGCGCCGACGATGGCGAAGATGCGCTTACTGCGTTCCTCACCGGTGTAATAGGCTGAAGTCATGACAATTCACTCTTGGAGGGTTACTGCAGTCTAGACACAACCAGTAACACTCTTGTTCCACAAGCAATCACCCCGGACCCACGACCCTGCGTGGGGGCCGCCTGTCCGGGGTCATTGGTTTACACCCGCTCGATGGCCAGGGCCAGGCCCTGCCCCACACCCACGCACATGGTTGCCAGGCCCATGCGACCGCCGGATTTCTCCAGCTGGTGCAAGGCGGTGAGGATCAGGCGTGCACCGCTCATGCCCAGCGGGTGGCCCAAGGCGATGGCGCCGCCGTTGGGGTTGACCTGTGGTGCATCGTCGGCCAGGCCCAGCTCGCGCAACACCGCCAGGCCCTGGCTGGCGAACGCTTCGTTGAGTTCGATCACATCGAAGTCACTGACCGCAACGCCCAGGCGCTCGGTCAGCTTGCGTACCGCAGGCACCGGGCCGATGCCCATCACACGCGGGGCAACGCCGGCGCTGGCCATCCCCAGCACCCGCGCCCGCGGGGTCAGGCCGTGCTTTTTCACTGCCTCGGCCGAAGCCAGGATCAAGGCCGCGGCACCGTCGTTGACGCCCGAGGCGTTGCCCGCGGTGACTGTCTTGTCCGGGCCGTTGACCGGCTTGAGACGGGTCAGGGCTTCGAGGGTGGTGTCTGCACGCGGGTGCTCGTCCTGCTCGACGATGGTCTCGCCTTTTTTATGGGCGATACGCACCGGCACGATTTCCTCGGCAAAGAAACCTGCGGCCTGGGCGGCGGCGGTGCGCTGCTGGCTGCGCAAGGCAAACGCGTCCTGATCGGCACGGGACACCTGGTAGTCGTCGGCGACATTGTCGGCGGTCTGCGGCATGGCATCGACGCCGTACTGGGCTTTCATCAACGGGTTGATGAAGCGCCAGCCGATGGTGGTGTCTTCCAGCTTCATGTTGCGCGAATAGGCATTGTCGGCCTTGCCCATCACAAACGGCGCGCGCGACATCGACTCGACACCGCCGGCAATCGCCAGCTCCATCTCGCCACTGGCAATGGCACGAAACGCCGTGCCCACCGCATCCATGCCCGAGGCACACAGGCGGTTGAGCGTCACGCCTGGCACGCTGTCTGGCAGGCCGGCCAGCAACAGCGCCATGCGGGCGACGTTGCGGTTGTCTTCACCGGCCTGGTTGGCGCAGCCGAGGAATACTTCGTCCAACTTATCCCATTGCACCTTCGGGTTACGCTCGATCAGGGCCTTGATCGGCACTGCCGCCAGGTCGTCGGCGCGCACACCGGCCAGGGCGCCGCCAAAGCGGCCGATGGGGGTACGGATGGCATCGCAGATAAATACGTCACGCATCAGGCTTCTCCAGGCGCTTGGCCGTGGGCGGCGGCAGTGCGTGCTTCCAGGTCACGCAGGGCGGTGAGCTCGACTTCGCTCGGCTCGACGGTGGTGGCCACATCGTCAGCGAAACGGATGGCCCATCCGGTGGCGGCGACGATTTGCTCGCGAGTCACGCCTGGGTGAATCGAGGTCACCACGAACTCGTGGGTGCCGGCTTCCGGCTCCATGATGCACAGGTCGGTGATGATGCCTACCGGCCCTTCGCCCGGCAGGCCCAGGCGTTTGCGCGAATCACCGCCCTCGCCATGGCCGACCGAGGTGATGAAGTCGAGCTTGTCGACAAAGGCGCGATTGGACTGCTTGAGGATGATCAGCACCTGCTTGGCGGAGCCAGCGATTTCCGGTGCGCCACCTGCGCCCGGCAGGCGTACTTTTGGCTGGTGGTAGTCGCCCACCACGGTGGTGTTGATGTTGCCGAAGCGGTCGACCTGGGCAGCGCCGAGGAAGCCCACGTCGATCCGGCCACCCTGCAGCCAGTAGCGGAAGATCTCGCCGGTTGGCACCACGGTGTCGGCGGTTTCGGCCAGCTCGCCGTCACCGATCGACAGCGGCAGTACGCTCGGCTTGGCGCCGATCGGGCCGGATTCGTAGATCAGCACCACGTCGGGCGACGAGGTCAGGCGGGCCAGGTTGGCGGCCTTGGAAGGCAGGCCGATGCCCACGAAGCACACGGCACCATTGCGCAGACGACGGGCTGCGGCGACGGTCATCATTTCATTGGTGGAGTAGCTCATTGTGCAGCCTCCGAAGCGCTGGCCAGTTTTGCCTTGAATTCGTTGAAGTCGGCGGTGCCACGAATGTACTCGTCGATCCAGGCGGTGAAGGATTCACGGCTGCGGGCAATCGGGTCCCAGGCCTGGTAGAAACGGTTGTCACGCTCGTAGTAGCCGTGGGCATAGGACGGGTGGGCACCGCCTGGTACCAGGCAGACCGCCGACAATGCCCAGGTGGGCAGTACGCAGGCGTTCATCGGCGCGTTCAGGTCGTCGACGATTTCTTCGACGGTGACGATGCAACGCTTGGCCGCCAGGGCCGCTTCCTTCTGTACACCCAGAATGCCCCAGAGCAGCACGTTGCCCTTGCGGTCGGCCTTCTGTGCGTGGATCACGGTGACGTCCGGGCGAACCGACGGGACGGCGGCCAGCACTTCACCGGTGAACGGGCAGGTAACGCTCTTGATCAGCGGGTTGACCTTGGGCAGGTCGGAACCTGCATAGGCGCGCAGTACTGCGAACGGCAGGCCCGAAGCGCCGGCGACGTAGGCGTTGGCCAGGTCGGCGTGGCTGTGTTCCTCGATCTCCATGGCCTGCGGCCACTGCTTTTCCACGGCATCGCGCAGACGGTGCAGGGAGCCGACGCCCGGGTTGCCGCCCCAGGAGAAAATCAGCTTGCGAGCGCAACCGGAGCCGATCAGCTGATCGTAGATCAGGTCAGGCGTCATGCGTACCAGGGTCAGCTCTTTCTTGCCCTGACGAATGATTTCATGCCCGGCGGCGGTTGGAATCAAGTGAGTGAAGCCTTCGAGGGCGACGCTGTCACCGTCGTGGACGAACTGCTTCACGGCGTCGTGGAGCGAGAGGATTTCAGCCATTGCAGACTCCTGGATATGCTGAGTCGAGGTCGGTGTGCAAGGCGCCTCGAGAGGCGCCGGTATGGGTCCAGATTACGGCGGGGCTTTGGGCGGTACAATCCGATAATCGACTAACTGTTCGATTATCGAACCAATTGTTGCCTTGCTAAGAAAGTCTTGCAGGAACGGGGTTGCCCCGCGATGAGGCCGGTTGAGCCAGCACAAAATCGCGGGGCAGGCCCGCTCCCACCTACGTGGCGTCGGCGTGGCTGACCATGCCTTTGATGATGACTGCCACGGTGGCAATGCCGGCCGGGATCACCAGCGCGGTGAGTACCTGCTCGAAGTTCCAGCCCAGGCCCAGCAGCGTCGCCCCCATCCAGGCGCCGAGAATGGCGCCGAAGCGACCAATACCCAGCATCCACGAAACACCCGTGGCGCGGCCTTGTGTCGGATAGAAGCGTGCAGCGAGCGACGGCATGGCCGACTGCGCACCGTTGACGCACATACCGGCAATCAGTACCAGGGTCGCCAGCAAGGTGATGTTGCCCAGGCTCTGCCCTACCGCGTAGGCAAATACCCCGGCCAGCAAGTAGAAGGTGCCGATCACTTTGTGCGGGTTGTAGCGGTCCATCGCCCAGCCCACGGCCACGGCACTGAGCACGCCGCCGAACTGGAAGAGCGCACCAATGAACGCGGCCTGCTCCATGCTCGCGCCACTGTCGCGCATCAGGGTCGGTAACCAGCTGGTCAGCAGGTACACAATCACCAGGCCCATGAAGTACGTCAGCCACAGCAGCAAGGTGCCAACGCTGTAGGTTCCCGAGAAAATCACCGCGAACACATTGCGCGCCTTGACGGTTTTCTGTTCCGGCACGCTGAAGCTCGAGGCCTGGCCGACGATGCCCGGCTCGATAGGCGCCAGGGTCTTGCGCACTTTGTCGGTGCCGCGATTGCGGACCACCAGGTAGCGCGCCGATTCCGGCAGCCAGAACAGCAGCACCACCGCCAGAATCAGCGGCAGCACGCCACCGATCAGCAGCAGGCTGTGCCAGCCGAAGGTCGGGATCAGCTTGGCCGAGATGAAACCACCACCGGCCATCCCCAGGTTGAAACCGCAGAACATGCTGGTGACCAGCAGCGACTTGTGCCGCTCGGGGGTGTACTCGGACAGCAACGTGGTGGCATTGGGCATGCCCGCGCCCAGACCCAGGCCAGTCAGGAACCGCAGCACCAGCAACTGGTCGACGTTGGTGCTGTAGGCCGAGGCCAGGCTGAAGGCGCCGAACAGCACCACCGCTCCCACCAGCACCACTTTGCGCCCGAAGCGGTCGGCCAGCGGGCCAGAACCCAGGGCGCCGAACACCATGCCGATCAGCGCGGCGCTCATCACCGGGCCCAGGCTTGCGCGATCAATCCCCCAGTCCTGGGACAGCGCCGGGGCGATGAAGCCCATCGCTGCGGTGTCCAGGCCATCGAGGAAGACAATCAGGAAACACAGGATCACTACCCGCCATTGATAGCGCGAAAGCGGTTGTTGATTGATGAAGGACTGCACATCGAGGCAGTTTCCAACAGCAGCGTGGGGACTGTTCATTATTTTTATCCAGTAGGAGCGCGCGAGTGTGCGGGTGCGCGCGTGAACGGCACAGACGGTGAGGATCGGTTGAAGGAGTGCGAGTCAGCCGCGCAGTTCGCGATGAAACGACTGCGGGCGGTGCTTGAAAGGGATAGGGGTCATGGGGGGCATTCGCCTCTCGCTCATTATTATGGGCGGTCAGGGCAGGCTGACCGATGCGAGCGACATTAATAAGACGCTGGAACCGGCGCAATTCGATAAACGCATCTGTGTGCGTTTATCGAACAGGAAGTGCTGTTTCAGGCAAACAACTGGGCGCTCAGGTCACGGCTGGCCGACAGCATGATGGGCAAGAAGCGTTGTTCAAGCTCGGTACGGCTGACCCGGCCCGCGTGGGTGCTGACGTTCAGCGCGGCCAACACCTGGCCGGAGGCATCGTAGACCGGTACGGCAATCGAGCGCAGGCCTTGCTCCAGCTCCTGGTCGACGACACACCAGCCCTGCTGGCGGACCTGCTGCAGGCATTCGAGCAATGCCACCGGGTCGCGAATGGTACGGCTGGTCTTGGCCTGCAGGTCGGCGTGCTCCAGGTATTCATGCAAAGTGGCGTCGTCCAGGGCCGCCAACAGGATCCGCCCCATGGATGTGCAATAGGCCGGCAGCCGGCCACCGACCGAAAGGTCGACGGAAATCAGCCGCTGCACCGTGGCCGAACGGGCGATGTAGAGAATATCGTCACCTTCGAGGGTGGCCATGTTGCAGGCCTCGTGCAGCTGGTCGCTCATGCGGTCCAGGTACGGCTGGGCCGACACCGCCAGCGGCGTGGACGACAAATAGGCATGTCCCAGGGTCAGCACTTTGGGCAACAGCGAGTAAGTGCGCCCGTCGGTGGTCGCGTAACCCAGCTTTATCAAGGTGTGCAGGCACCGGCGCACGGCGGCGCGGGGAATTTCGGTTCGGTGGCTGATCTGGGCGATGGTCAGGTGGCGCTTGCGCTCCTGGAAGGCCTGGACCACGGCCAGCCCCCGGGCCAGCGACGTCATGAAGTCGGGATCACCGGTGAAGGCCTGGATACGCCTGGCCGGCGAAGCGACGATGGGCGGCGCCAGCGACGCAAACGAACTGCGCACCTGATCGTTCAATCCGGGCCCTTTGGGCGGTATTTCTTCAGTCATGGTTCACCTCGGCAACACGGTCACTGGGGCGATTATCGAACCAACGACCGATAATCGCAATTGACCGCCACCCTCAATTGCTTATACCTTTCTACCGCCACCATGTGGCTTCTTGGAGAGACTGGTCAGGTACCCACCGTAGAAGTCCCAGGCACGGCCTTGCCCACGAAGCGAGGCCGTTTTTTCTCCTCCTGGATTCAGCGTGACCGCAACCCTTGGAGCAGCGGCCGATTGACCGGCTCCGTTCCAGCCTCTACAAGTGTTTAACAACATGCCGCCCTTGTTGGCACAAGCAAACAGCCATTATCGGCTGACATCGTTATTCAAGCTGCAGGCTATAATAGAACTCCGTACTACCGCACCGCAGGCACTCGTCGGATCCAATCCACACCTGCTTGAACAAATGCGGTACCGGGTCGATGCAATTACCGCAAGGTTGAATACGTTGTTGTTCATAATTGTGTGCATACTCAGAACTACTGTTGCTGCGACAGTCATGCCCCTCTGGCAGCGTAGCCGCATTGCAAGTTGTGCTGTTGCACCGCTTTAATGCGTTAACGCCAGAGTTTATTCATAACCAACAGGTAGCACTGTGACGAAAGACGAACTGCGCGCGGAACTTGAGCGCCAGGAACAACGTTACAAGGAAGTTTACGGCGGAGAGGTCACCACCTATGCCGCCCAGCCCGACCCTGAGCGCAAGCCTTGGCGCAAACGCGCCAGCATTCTCGACCAGGCCTTTGCCCAGGAATTGCAAAAAATCGAGAAAGAGTTGAAGACCGACGAGGGCTAGCATTCGCCGGTCGTTGCCGCCTGCCTGATGCAGGCGGCAGACGCTGCGGCGCGGTCGGATTCGTAGGGGTGATCGTTACACCGCCTACAGCAGCTGGTAATGGAATCTCACAAATTTAATACGGTCGTTTGAATTTTTCATGACCGTTAGGAAAAGTCCTAAACCTTTAAATTTTCAGGATTTTTCCTGATTTTCAGGGGTATTTTCCTCATCGTTCCCGGCACTTTCGCCATTGCGGCAACGCCGTGAAAGCGAAGACCAGTCAGCAGCAAGTGCATCGATTAGCAGGGTTTTCTGGCATAATCGCGCCCCCTTATGACCGGGTCAGAAAACCTTCATGATCGATTTATTCAGCGGACTTGATGCCTGGGTACTGGTGAGCTTGCTGCTCGCTTTGACCTTCGTACTCGCCTTCGAGTTCATTAATGGCTTTCATGACACCGCCAATGCGGTAGCTACAGTCATTTATACCAAAGCCATGCCGCCGCACCTGGCGGTGTTCTTCTCCGGGGTGTTCAACTTCCTCGGCGTTCTGCTCGGCGGTGTCGGGGTGGCCTATGCCATTGTCCACCTGTTGCCGGTAGAGCTGCTGATCAATGTGAACACCGGTCATGGCCTGGCCATGGTCTTCTCCTTGCTGGCCGCCGCCATCACCTGGAACCTGGGCACCTGGTACTTCGGTATCCCGGCCTCCAGCTCCCATACCCTGATCGGTTCGATCCTCGGTGTAGGCCTTGCCAACGCGCTGATCAGCGACATTCCCCTGGGTGACGGTGTCAACTGGCAGAAGGCTATCGACATCGGCATGTCCCTGGTGCTCTCGCCCATGGCCGGCTTTGCCGTCGCGGCACTGGTGCTGCTGGGCCTGAAATGGTGGCGCCCGCTGTCGAAGATGCACAAGACGCCGGAGCAGCGCCGCAAGCTGGACGATAAAAAGCACCCACCGTTCTGGAACCGCCTGGTTCTGGTGATATCGGCAATGGGCGTAAGCTTCGTGCACGGCTCCAACGACGGCCAGAAAGGCATCGGCCTGATCATGCTGGTGTTGATCGGTATCGTGCCGGCCCAGTTCGTTCTGGACCTCAACAGCACCACCTACCAGATCGAGCGTACCCGCGACGCCACCTTGCACCTGAGCCAGTTCTACCAGCGCAATGAAGCGACCCTGGGTGAGTTCCTGGCCCTGGGCAAAGCGCAGGATGGCGCCATGCCCGCGTAGTTCAGCTGCAACCCGCAGCAGACCGAGCCGACCATCAACGCCTTGCTGCAATCGCTCAAGGGCGTGACCGAGTACCGCTCGCTGACCCCGGAAAAACGCGTTGAAGTGCGCCGCTACCTGCTTTGCCTGGACGACACGGCGAAGAAAGTCGGCAAGCTGCCAGGCCTGCAGGCCCGTGAAAAGGCTGACCTGGACAAACTGCGCAAAGACCTGACCGCCACCACCGAATACGCACCGTTCTGGGTAATCCTGGCGGTAGCCCTGGCCCTGGGCCTGGGTACCATGGTGGGCTGGAAGCGTGTGGTGCTGACCATCGGCGAGAAGATCGGCAAGCAGGGCATGACCTATGCCCAGGGCATGTCGGCCCAGATCACCGCGGCGTGCGCCATCGGCATGGCGAACATCTTCAGCCTGCCGGTATCGACCACCCACGTATTGTCGTCGGGTGTCGCCGGTACCATGGTTGCGAACAAAAGCGGCCTGCAAGGCGGCACCGTGCGCACCATCCTGCTGGCCTGGGTCCTGACCCTGCCGGCAACCGTGGGTCTCTCGGCAGCCTTGTTCTGGCTGGCGACCAAGTTCATCGTCTGAACGATCCCGCATTGAGAAAGGCGCCTTCAAGGCGCCTTTTTCATGCCTGCATTTCAGCGTTTCTTGCTGCCACCCAGCAGTGATCCCATCAAACCGCGTACCAACTGGCGCCCGAACTGATTGGCGGCCTGACGCACGGCCGACTTGATGGCCTGCCCGGCCGCACTCTGCAGGAACTCACCCGCCTTGTCGGCCAGGCTTTCCTCGGCCGCTGCCGGCGCCTGTCCGGGTGCCACGGCGTCGCCCTTTCGTGCCATGAGCATTTCGTAGGCCGACTCACGATCCACCGGTTTGTCATAGCGCCCGGCCAGCGGAGAACTCGCGATCAATGCAGCGCGCTCGGCTTCGTTCAAAGGTCCGATCCGCGATTGCGGCGGTGCGATCAGCACCCGCTGGACCATGCCCGGCGTGCCTTTTTCCTGCAGGGTGCCCACCAGCGCTTCACCGATGCCAAGCTCGGTCAGTACGCCCAAGGTGTCGAAGGCAGGATTGGGACGAAAACCGTCGGCCACGGCTTTCAACGACTTCTGCTCCTTGGCGGTGAACGCCCGCAGGCCATGCTGCACTCGCAGGCCCAACTGCGCCAGGACATCATCGGGCAGGTCGCTCGGTGACTGGGTGACAAAGTAGACGCCGACGCCCTTGGAGCGAATCAGCCGCACCACCTGCTCCAGGCGGTCCTGCAACGCCTTGGGCGTGCCGTTGAAAAGCAGGTGCGCTTCATCGAAGAACAAGGCCAGCAGCGGCTTGTCGGCATCACCGCGTTCGGGCAACTGCTCGAACAATTCGGCGAGCAGCCACAGCAGGAAGGTCGCATACACCTTCGGTGCCTCATGGACCAGGCGACTGGCATCGAGCAGGTGGATACGCCCACGGCCATCGGCATCCGGGCGCAGGATATCCTCCAGTTGCAGCGCCGGCTCGCCGAACAGCGCCTCGGCGCCCTGCTGCTCCAGGGTAGCCAGGCGGCGCAACAGCGCCTGGCTGGAGCCGGTGGTCATCAGGGCAGTGTCTTCGCCCAACAATTGCGGGTTGTCCTTGAGGTGGGCAAGCAGCGCCTTGAGGTCCTTGATATCGAGCAGCAGCAACCCCTCACGATCGGCCACCTTGAAGGCGGCATACAGCGCCGCTTGCTGGCTGTCGGTCAATTCCAGCAGGTTGCCCAGCAATAAAGGGCCCATTTCGCTGAGGGTAGTGCGCAAGGGATGACCGGATTGCCCGTGGATGTCCCACAAGCTGACCGGGTACGCCTGCGGCCGATGCTCAAGCCAGGGCATGCCGGCAATGCGCTCGGCCACCTTGCCCTGCGGGTTACCCACTGCGCCCAGGCCACACAGGTCGCCCTTGACGTCGGCGGCGAATACCGCGACCCCGGCGTCACTGAAGGCCTCGGCCATGTGCTGCAGGGTCACGGTCTTGCCCGTACCGGTAGCCCCGGCGATCAGACCGTGGCGGTTGGCCAGGCGCATCGCCTGCGACACCGGTTGACCGGCAAGATCCGCGCCGAGCATGAACTGCGAAGAGTCAGGCATGTTTTTTCACCCTCTATTTAAGCTTTGGCTCGAATCGGCCGATATCAAGTTAGCGATAGACCACCAGAAAGACAGGATAAGCCCGACAAGGAAAGGGGACCTGCACTGCTTTCAAACTGTTCTTTGTGCGAACGAACCCGGATAACAAAACCTTAGCGGACCGACACGTTATGAACAAAAGCCTCCGATTCAGCCACAAGATCCTTCTGGCCGCTTCTCTGATCGTCATGATCGCGTTCACACTCTTTACTTTGTACAACGATTTCTTGCAGCGTAATGCCATTCGCGAAGATCTGGAAAGTTATCTTGCCGAGATGGGCGATACCACTTCGACCAATATCAAGAATCTTTTTGATGGACGCATCCTGTTGGTTCAGAACGTGGCACAAAACATTGCCACCTACCCTGATGCCGAACACATTGGCACGTTGCTCGGCCAGCAAGCGCTGGTTTCAAGTTTCCTGACGATCTACCTGGGTGACGTCAACGGCGGCTTCACCATTCGCCCGCAAACCAAAATGCCCGATGGCTACGACCCGCGCGTTCGTCCCTGGTACAAGGACGGCATGGCCGCCAACGGGCCGATCCTGACCGAACCCTATATTGATGTCAGCACCGGCAAGATGGTGATTTCAGTGGTCGCCACCGCCGCACGCAACGTCGGCGTGGTAGGCGGCGACCTGGCCCTGGACGGCCTGACCGAAATCATCAACTCGCTGAACTTCGGCGGCATGGGCTACGCCTTCCTGGTCAACGACCAGGGCAAGATCCTCGTGCACCCGGACAAAAACCTGGTGATGAAGTCGCTGTCGGACCTGTTCCCGCAGAACACCCCGCGCCTGACCAAGGACTTGAGCGAGGTCCAGCTTAACGGCGAGACCCGCCTGCTGACCTTCGCCCCGGTCAAAGGCCTGCCGTCGGCCAACTGGTACATCGGCCTGTCCGTAGACAAGAGCAAGGCCTACGCCATGCTCAGCGAGTTCCGCACCTCGGCGGTGATCGCCACCCTGGTCGCCGTAGTGATCATCATCGCCCTGCTCGGCCTGCTGATCCGCGTGTTGCTGCAACCCCTGCACACCATGACCCGCGCCATGGAAGACATCGCCGAAGGCGAAGGCGACCTGACCAAGCGCCTGACCATCCACAACCATGACGAGTTCGGCACCCTGGGCACGGCGTTCAACCGTTTTGTGGAGCGCATCCACGGCTCGATCCGTGAAGTGTCCTCGGCCACCGAGCAGGTCAACGAAGTCGCCCTGCGGGTGGTCAGCGCCTCCAACTCCTCGATGGTCAACTCCGACGAGCAGTCCAACCGCACCAACAGTGTGGCCGCCGCCATCAACCAGCTCGGTGCCGCTGCCCAGGAAATTGCCCATAACGCAGCCCAGGCCTCGCAACAGGCAAGCTCAGCCCGTCACCTGGCCGAGGAAGGCCAGCAGGTGGTCGATCGCAGCATCGCCGCGATGAACCGTCTGTCGGATTTGATCTGCACTTCCAGTTCGCACATCGAGACGCTCAACAGCAAGACCGTCAACATCGGCCAGATCCTGGAAGTGATCACCAGCATCTCCCAACAGACCAACCTGCTGGCCCTCAACGCCGCAATCGAGGCGGCCCGGGCCGGCGAAGCCGGGCGTGGCTTTGCCGTGGTCGCCGATGAAGTACGCAACCTGGCCCATCGCACCCAGGAGTCGGCGCAACAGGTGCAGAACATGATCGAGGAGCTGCAGGTCGGGGCCCGCGAGTCGGTCGACACCATGGGCCAGAGCCAGCGCCACAGCCAGGACAGCGTCGAGATCGCCAACCAGGCCGGCGAGCGCCTGGGCAGCGTTACCGTGCGCATCGGCGAGATCGACGGCATGAATCAGTCGGTGGCCACCGCCACCGAAGAGCAGACCGCCGTGGTCGACTCGATCAACATGGACATCAATGAGATCAACATGCTCAACCAGGAAGGGGTCGAAAACCTGCAATCGACCCTGCGCGCCTGCGCCGACCTGGAACAACAGGCCAGCCGCCTGAAACAGCTGGTCGGCAGTTTCCGCATCTGAGCGGCTCTGGGCAGCGGCGCCCGCCGCTGCCCCTCCCCTTAAGCCCGATCGAACAAACTATCCTTAGGAGAGGTCAACCTTAGGGCGCGTCCTCAGGTGCATGCCAATGCCTGAAGACACACTCTGAATGCGATCTCGGAGGGATGCTGATCGTGCACATCGCTGACATCACCATGTTCTACGCCCCCGCCAGCGGCGGCGTGCGTACCTATCTTGATGCCAAACATCGCCGCCTGGGGCACACCCCCGATGTCCGCCACAGCCTGTTGATTCCCGGTGCCAGTGCCAGTCATGCCAACGGCATCTACCAGGTACCGGCCCCGGCCCTGCCCTTTGGCAACGGCTATCGCTTTCCGTTGCGCCTGGCGCCCTGGCGCAACGTGTTGCACGACCTACAACCCGACCTGATCGAGGTCGGCGACCCTTACCTGACCGCCTGGGCTGCCCTGGATGCACGCCGCCAGCTCGATGTGCCGGTGATCGGCTTTTATCACTCCGATCTGCCGCTGCTGGTGAGCAACCGCATGGGCAACTGGTTCACGCCCAATGTCGAGGCCTATGTCAGCAAGCTGTATGGCAATTTCGACCGGGTCCTGGCCCCCAGCCAGGTAATGGCCCACAAACTACGCGGGTTGGGTATCGACAATGTGCACGTCCAGCGCCTGGGCGTGGACCTCGCGGCTTTTCACCCGCGCCATCGCGATAACACCGTGCGCCAGCAATTGAAGATTGCCGACAACACTCACCTGCTGGTGTTTGCCGGCCGCGGCTCGCGGGAGAAAAACCTGCCGGTGCTGCTCGACTGCATGAAACGCCTGGGCAAGCACTATCACCTGCTGTTGGTCGGCTCGCACATGCCCACGATGGTTCCGGCCAATGTCACGGTCATCGACCACTTCTGCCCGGCCAATGAAGTCGCCCGGCTGCTGGCCAGCGCCGACGCACTGGTCCATGCCGGTGACCAGGAAACGTTCGGCCTGGTCATTCTCGAGGCCATGGCCAGTGCGATTCCGGTGATTGCAGTGGCGGCGGGTGCCTTCGAGGAAATCGTCGACGAGCGCTTCGGGCGCCTGTGCCAACCCAATGACGGCCAGGCCATGGCCAGGGCGGTGCGCGAAGTGTTCGAACAGGGCGCCGCGCAGCTCGGCCAACAAGGTCGAATGCATGCCGAGCAGCACTACGCCTGGGACACGGTGGTCAACGGCCTGCTGGCCCACTACCGCGCAGTGCTCGGCTACAGCCTGCCGGTACGCGCCCATGCCTGAGCCCACCAATAGCCAGACGGCCACGCGCAGCCTGCTACTGGTGCTGCATGACGTGGCCCCTCATACCTGGCCGGACTACCAGCCCTTCGTCGAGGCGGTCGATGCCCTGGGCAACATCCCCCTGACCTGGCTGGTGGTTCCGGACTTCCACAAGCGCGATCCCCTGGCGCAGGCCACGGATTTTCGCCGGATGCTGGACCGGCGCCTGCAGCGCGGCGACGAACTGGTCCTGCATGGCTACTTCCACCTCGATGACAGCCCGCCCCCACGCTCGCCGGGCAACTACTTCATGCGCCGCATCTACACCCATGAAGGTGAGTTCTACAGCCTCGACCGGGCTACTGCCCTGGAGCGCCTGCAAGCCGGCATGGCGCTGTTCGAGAGTTTCGACTGGCCAGTGGCTGGCTTCGTCGCCCCGGCCTGGTTGATGGGCGAAGGTACGCGCCAGGCCTTGGGCAGCGTGCCCTTGCAGTACACCAGCGACCCACGCTACCTCTATCGCTTGCCAGGCTTCTCAGCCCTCGCTGCTCCCGGCCTTGTGTGGAGCGCCCGCAGCGCGTGGCGCCGGGGATTGTCACGAATTGCCTGCGACCTCCAGGCCGCCCGCCTTGAACAAGCGCCAGTGATTCGCCTGGGCCTGCACCCGGTCGACATGCGCCACCGTGCTTCCCGTCAATACTGGATGCGTACCCTGCAGCGTTTGTTGCAGCAGGGCCGCACGCCCCTGACCAAGTCCGCCTGGCTGGCCGGCAGGCCTTCTTCGTGAAGCGCCTGGCGTGGCTGCTCTTCGCCCTGGTGCTTGCCCTGATGGTGCCGGCCTTGCTTGGCGGCAGCGATCTGCTGGTCCGCCTGCGTGGCTTTGACCCCGGGCTCATGCTTGGCTTGCTGGGCATGATCCTGCTGTGCTGGATCATCAATGCCATTCGCCTGCGCTTGCTGCTGGGCAGCCAGGGCGCCAACCTGGGCCGCGTCAGGAGCCTGGGGGTGATCATGGCCACGGAGTTCGCTATCTGTACCACCCCCGGAGGCAGCGGCGGGCCGCTGGCCTTGATCGCCCTGCTGGCCAGGGATCGCATCGGCCCGGCTCGCAGTGGTGCAGTGTTCGCCGCCGACCAGATCAACGACCTTCTGTTTTTTCTCTGCGCCATGCTGGGCATCGCCGGCTACGCCGTGTTCCACAGCCTGGGCCGCAGCCTGGAAGGCATGCTCGCGGGTAGCGCCCTGCTGATGTTCGGGGTACTGGTGGCTGGGCTGGCACTGGTGGGCTGTCGAAGAGCACTGCTACGGCTCATTGGCCGGCTGCTGCACCGCTTGAAGGTGTCGGCCTCCCGGCGCCGACGCTGGACGCGCAAAGTGTTGCACTTCTTTCGTGCGCTGGCCGAAACCTGGCGATTGCCCAAGCGCACCCTGGCCCTGGTGTTCGCCCTGACCTGCCTGCACTGGGGATTGCGCTACAGCGTGCTGTACCTGGCCCTGCGCGGGCTGGGCGTGGACTTGCAATGGGTGTTGAGTTTCCTGGTGCAGATGCTCTCGCTCAGCGCCGGGCAATTCAGCCTGCTGCCAGGCGGTGCCGGCGCGGCCGAGCTGACCTCGGCCACCCTGCTGACGCCGTTGGTGGGTAAATCCACGGCGGCGGCGGCCATTCTGATCTGGCGCGCGGTGACCTATTATTTCTACCTGATCGCCGGTGGCCCGGTATTTCTCTGCCTGCTGGGTCGCCCACTGCTGGAGCGCTTGCGCTTCAATCAGGCACGGGTTCGTCGCTAGCGGGTTTTACCTGTTCCCAGAGCTCGGCGGCACCGGGAAAGTCGGTGCCGTCTTCGCTGTCGAGGGCGTCCGGGTCGTAGCGGGCCAGGCAGCCCTCGCCGAGGGTCGGCGGAGCCTTGGAGGTTGCCTTGTCGAGGGGATCGGCCATGCTGCAACCTCCATGCGGCGGGCTTAGTTGAAGACCACCGTCTTGTTGCCGTGGACCAGCACACGGTCTTCCAGGTGGTAGCGCAGGCCACGGGCCAGGACCATCTTCTCGACGTCACGACCGAAACGCACCATGTCCTCGATACTGTCGCTGTGGCTCACACGCACCACGTCCTGTTCGATGATCGGGCCGGCATCCAGCTCTTCGGTCACGTAGTGGCAGGTGGCGCCAATCAGCTTCACGCCACGCAACGACGCCTGGTGGTAAGGCTTGGCACCGACGAACGAGGGCAGGAAGCTGTGATGGATGTTGATGACCTGCTGCGCGTATTCCTGGCACAGCTGCGGTGGCAGGATCTGCATGTAGCGGGCCAGTACCACGACATCGGCGCCATGCTCCTTGACCAGGCGCGAGACTTCGGCGAACGCCGGTTGTTTGTCCTGCGGGTCGACCGGTACATGGAAGAACGGGATGCCATGCCACTCGACCATGCTGCGCAGGTCGTTGTGGTTGGAAATCACGCAGGGAATATCGCAGTCCAGTTCCTTGGCATGCCAGCGGTGCAGCAGGTCGGCCAGGCAGTGGGACTCACGGCTGGCCATCAACACCACACGCTTTTTCTGATCGGTGTCGGTGATGCGCCAGACCATGGAGAACTCTTCGGCAATCGGCGCGAATGCCTCGCGAAATGCCTCGATACCAAACGGCAGGGTCTGGGCACGAATTTCGTGGCGCATGAAGAACCAACCGCTCTGCTCATCGGAGTGATGGCTCGCTTCGTTGATCCAGCCGTTATAGGACGCCAGAAAATTACTGACTTTGGCGACGATGCCAACGCGGTCGGGGCAAGCAATCACCAGCCGGTAGGTGCGCATGAATGAGACTCCAGAAACTTCGCAAAGGCGCACATTCTAGCGAGTGCCCGGAAAAACTGCAGTAGGCAATGCACGCGCCCTGTCGCCCACCTCGACGTGGCCGCGAACAGGCGCGAGCCCGCGTTACCTGCCGCGTAGCGCCTAAGTTAGGAATTATCCGAACGGCTTAGTTTGTAAATTTTTCTTAATGCACTCTATCGAGTCGATTTAACACAATGCCGACTGATTACCCAGTTTAATGTTTACTTGGCAGTACGCTCTGACTATTATTGCCCCCACTGTCTACCTGATACCTCAATTTCCAAGGAACGCCACATGTCCCTGATCAACGAATATCGCGCCACCGAAGAAGCCATCAAAGAACTGCAGGCCCGTTTGCAGAATCTGTCGCAAGACGACAAGCTGAAAACCGAACTGGAATTCGAAGGCAAACTGCGTGCACTGATGGGCGAATATTCGAAATCGCTGCGTGACATCATTGCCCTCCTCGACCCGGAAGCCAAACTGAATAAAGCCCCACGTGGCGCAGTTAAAACCACCGGTACCAAGCGCGCGCGCAAGGTCAAGCAATACAAGAACCCGCACAACGGTGAAGTCATCGAAACCAAAGGCGGCAACCACAAGACCCTGAAAGAATGGAAAGCCAAGTGGGGCGGCGACGTGGTTGAAAGCTGGGCTACCCTGCTGGGCTAATTGCCTGACTACGTGACCAAATGTTACGCCAATAAAAAACGCCAGCATGCTGGCGTTTTTTTATTTCAATCGACGGTCAATTCCGCTCAATATCCTTTAAATACCGAACTGCAACTTCAGCGCCTGGGCATGCGTGCGCCAGTGGCCGAGCAACACGCGCTGCGTGGCATCGGCCTGGTCCCAGCAGCCTTGCAAGGCCTGCTCGAAGTCCCCCAGCGTGTTGGGCGCGCCCATTTGCGGGTCGGTCAGGCGCTGCTGGCAGAACAGGTGCCAACGTTGCCGCTCCTGTTCATTCAAGGTGTCGATGAAATTACGCGCGCGGTAACGAAACAGTAATTCAGGCAATCGCTCGTCATCGAACATCCAGTGCCCCTGCCCCAATTGATGCGGGTCCACGGTACGCACTTGCTCACACAAGCGCCGATCGCGATCGCCAATGAATCCGTCATACAACTGCTGCTCGGGATCTTCGCACGGGGCAAACTCCTCCTCGGCGTAGATAGTCTGCAACTTCTCCTGCCAATCTGCCTGCGCTGCCACCAGACGGGATGCCCGCACTTCAAACAAGGACATATCCAGTCCCAATCGCTGTTGATCCTGGGGTCGCACTACATTCAACGGCGCCACCACCGGACAGCGATTGATATGCACCAACTTCAAGGGGACGGGCAATTGCCCTTCAGACAATTCATCACGGCGCGTGTATAAACGCTGGCGTAATGCATCGCCCGCCTCCTGCAACAAGGGCTGAGGGTCCATTTGCAGATCACAAACGATCAAGGCATTACGGTTGCGCGGATGCCAGGCCAACGGCAAGACCACACTCAGGTAATTGCGCGCCGCAGAGAAACGTCCGGAAATATGTACCAGGGGTTGAAGCAAGCGAATTTGATCCAGGACTTTCTGCTTACTGCGTAATTGAAACAACCATTCATAGAGTTTCGGTTGTTTCTCGCGGATCAATTTCGCCAGTGCAATGGTTGCCCTTACATCGCTGAGTGCCTCGTGGGCCTGACCATGATCGATACCATTGGCGGCGGTCAAAAGCTCCAGGCGCAAGCTGGTGCGGCCGTCCTGCTCGGGCCACACAATGCCATCCGGGCGCAGCGCATAGGTGGTACGGACCACATCGATCAAGTCCCAGCGACTGTTGCCGCCTTGCCATTCGCGGGCATAGGGGTCGAAGAAATTGCGGTACAGGCTGTAGCGGGTGACTTCGTCATCGAAGCGCAAACTGTTGTAGCCCGCCCCGCAGGTGCCCGGACGCGCCAGTTCGGCATGTACCCGGGTCATGAATTCAGCCTCGCTCAAGCCCTCGCTTGCCAGCTGCGCGGGCGTGATGCCGGTCACCAGACACGCCGCCGGATGCGGCAGGATGTCGTCACTGGGTTGGCAATAGAGGCTGATCGGCGCCTCGATTTCGTTGAGATCAAGGTCGGTGCGCACACCGGCCACCTGCAAGGGCCGATCACAACGCGGGTTGATACCTGTGGTTTCGTAGTCGTGCCAGAAGATGCTGGAGCTCACGGGACGTTCCTGAACAGAAGATCGTCCAGAGTCTAGGGCCACTGGCCCGTCACGGCCAGTCTCAGGCCGAAGCGCTCAACGGCAGGAAACTGAAGTATTGATGAAGGGCCCTGACCAACTGCGCGTATTCGCGCGGGGCCTGCAGCAGCATGAACCCGGAATCGTAGTGACCGGGCGTCTGGTCTTCATGGCTCCACAGGCAACTGGCGGTGAGATTGATCAGGTGCAGTTCGCCATCGCGGCCAGGCACTTTGAGTTGCAACTCGAAATCCGGGCCGATCAGCATCGGCAACTGGCTGATCAGCATCAGGCCGTCTTCGGACACGTTACCCAGGTAGCCGATGGGCTGGTCGGTAAAGCGGTTGAAGACCTTGAGGTAGTAAGGGAGCTGGTGACGCTCGATGTGGCGCTCGTGAAACATGGTCGGAATCGCTGTCGAAGACCCTTATAGCAGGGCCGCGCTAGTGCGGCTGTGAAGCGGATACGTCACCTTCAAGCTTAGTCCAAATCCCACTCTGGCGTCACAGCCGCGAGACCGCACGTTAGTATTAACGCCAAGGTGTGGTGCTGGTCGGGCGGGCAATGGCCGTCTCGCCGCCGCGGTAGTGGCCCAGCTGTTCCAGGGTCTGCAAACGGGCCCGGGCCCGGTAGGCGTATTCGTTCTGCGGGTAGCGCTGGATGAGGTACAGGTAGGTCTGCGCCGCATCGACATACAGCTTCTGACGCTCCAGGCACTGGCCACGCAGCATCGACACTTCGGGGTGGATGAACGGCCGGGCGCGGCTGGTGCGATCGACCTGGGACAGCTCCAGCATCACTTTCTCGCAATCGCCGCGATCATAGGCGCGGTAGGCATTGTTCAGGTGATGGTCCATCGACCAACGGGTGCAGCCGACGACACTGGTGGCCAGGGCTAGAACGATCAAGGCTCGCATGGGGGATCTCCTTCAATGGACAGTGTATCGGCCTGCTCCACGAATTCTGTAGGCGCGGTGACTACCGTTCAAACGCCACCCTGCCCCGCGGGCAGGTAGTGCAAAGGAACAATGACTACAGCGAAATTCCAGAGTAGCCTTTCGCTGCGCTTCACTATAGGAGTCTGTGCATGACCATCCGCCGTACCAAAATCGTCGCCACCCTTGGCCCCGCCAGCAACTCGCCGGAAGTTATCGAACAACTGATCCTTGCCGGCCTGGATGTCGCCCGCCTGAACTTCTCTCACGGCACCCCCGATGAGCATAAAGCCCGCGCCCGCCTGATCCGTGAGATCGCTGCGCGCCTGGGTCGCCACGTGGCACTGCTGGGCGACCTGCAAGGTCCGAAGATTCGTATTGCCAAATTCGCCAACAAGCGCATCGAACTCAAAGTCGGTGATCGCTTCACCTTCTCTACCGCTCACCCGCTGACCGCAGGTACCCAGGAAATCGTCGGGATCGACTATCCGGACCTGGTCAAGGATTGCGGCGTCGGCGACGAGCTGCTGCTCGACGACGGCCGCGTGGTGATGCGTGTCGAAACCGCCACCGCCGACTCCCTGCACTGTTCGGTACTGATCGGCGGCCCGCTGTCCGACCACAAGGGCATCAACCGCAAAGGTGGCGGCCTGACCGCACCGGCCCTGACCGAAAAAGACAAGGCCGATATCAAGCTGGCTGCAGAAATGGACCTGGACTACCTGGCCGTTTCCTTCCCGCGTGACGCCAGCGACATGGAATACGCCCGTCGCCTGCGCGACGAAGCCGGCGGCAGCGCCTGGCTGGTGGCCAAGATCGAGCGCGCCGAAGCGGTAGCCGACGATGAAACTCTCGACGGCCTGATCTCCGCCAGTGACGCGGTGATGGTTGCCCGCGGTGACCTGGGCGTGGAAATCGGCGACGCCGAACTGATCGCGATCCAGAAGAAAATCATCCAGCATGCCCGTCGCAACAACAAGGCCGTGATCGTCGCCACCCAGATGATGGAGTCGATGATCCAGAACCCGATGCCGACCCGTGCCGAAGTGTCCGACGTCGCCAACGCCGTGCTCGACAACACCGACGCGGTGATGCTCTCGGCCGAAAGCGCCGCCGGCGCCTACCCGATCGAAGCCGTACAGGCCATGGCCCGCATCTGCCAGGGCGCTGAAAAGCACCCGACCAACCAGAAGTCCAGCCATCGCCTGCACACCCGTTTCGAGCGCTGCGACGAAAGCATCGCCCTGGCCGCCATGTACACCGCCAACCACTTCCCGGGCGTCAAGGCAATCATTGCCCTGACCGAGAGTGGCTACACCCCGCTGATCATGTCGCGCCTGCGTTCGCACGTGCCGATCTTCGCCCTGTCCCCGCACCGCGCTACCCAGGCTCGCGCCTCGATGTTCCGCGGCGTCTACCCGATTGCCTTCGATCCGGCTGCCCTGCCGGCGGAAAAAGTCAGCCAGGCAGCGGTGGACGAGCTGCTCAAGCGCGGCCTGGTCGAGCCAGGTGACTGGGTGATCCTGACCAAAGGCGACAGCTACCACACCATCGGTGGCACCAACGGCATGAAGATCCTGCATGTCGGTGATTCGCTGGTCTGATCAGGCCTTCGCCATAAAAAAACCGCAGCCTGTGCTGCGGTTTTTTTATGCCTGCCGTTCAGGCATGGCCGGTGAAGGTATCGGCCAACAGCTGGTTGCGCGGCAAACCGGCTAGGAACAATCGGCGGGCAAACAGCTCGACGCTGGCTGGCGATCCACAGGCCAGGGCAATCGTCTGCCGGGACTGCAGGCGCAGCGCGGCCAGCGCCTGGGGTAGCACCTGCGGGGTCAGCAGTTCGACCTGCAGTTGCGGATGACGTTCGGCCAGCACGGCCAGTTCTGCGGCCAGGTAATGCCCCTGGTCATCGTGAGCCAGGTGCAACAGCCGTATCGGCCCATGGTGGTCCTGGCGCAAGGCCTCGCGCACGATGCCCCACAATGGCGCCAGCCCCGTGCCCGCAGCCAGCAACCACAGTGGGCGCTCCTGCCAATCGGCATCGTAGTGCAGCGCGCCACCGCGCAATTCGCCCAGCCGTACTTCGTCACCCACCTGCAACTGGCGCGCGGCATCACAGAATGCGCCGGGTTGGCGACAATCGATATGGAACTCCAGGTACGGCTCGTCGCCGGGCAGGCTGGCCAACGAGTAAGGCCGGGCCACCCCCTGCGCGCTCCACAACACCAGGTGTTGCCCGGCCTGGTAGCGCAAGGGGCGCTCAGGCTGCAGGCGCAGGCGCAGGACCTCGGCGCTCAGCCACTCCACACTGGCTACCCGGGCAGGTGCGCCATCGCGCTGTGGATCGAACACCGCCACCCGCAAGTCGCCCTCGACCTGGCACTGGCAGGCCAGGCGCCAGCCCTGCTCGCGCTTGTCTGCGCCCAAGGCACCCGGCAAGGCGTCGCCAGGCACGCCTTCGAGGCAACGCACCAGGCAGGCATGGCAACTGCCAGCCCGACAACTGTAGGGCACCGAGCACCCACCGCCGTTCAGCGCATCGAGCAGGTTACTGCCCGTCGGCACCGTCCAGCAGCGCTCGCCCACACAGAGTTCAGGCATTGATCGTCTCCCGCTCGCTATCACCATGGCCAACCGCCACTTTAGGGGCAAAGCCCGGCGCTGGCACGCAAAAAGGGTGCCCATCGGTAGCCGACCTTCGTCCAGACCACTCGCAGGTGTGCCGGGCACGGATGCGCGCTATACTGCCGCGCCTTTTTGCGCCGCCGGCCTGTCCGTCGTCGCGCCGTGAAAGGTCGTTTCGACACCTCGGCCTGTCCGCGTCGGAATACCTTATTGAATGTTCCCGTCTTTAAGAGGAGCGCGCTGCATGACCGTGATCAAGCAAGACGACCTGATTCAGAGCGTTGCCGACGCCCTGCAGTTCATTTCGTACTACCACCCCGTTGACTTCATCCAGGCCATGCATGAGGCCTATCTGCGTGAAGAGTCGCCTGCCGCGCGCGACTCCATCGCCCAGATCCTGATCAACTCGCGCATGTGCGCCACCGGCCACCGCCCAATCTGCCAGGACACCGGTATCGTCACCGTGTTCGTGCGCGTAGGCATGGACGTGCGCTGGGATGGCGCGACCATGAGCCTGGACGACATGATCAACGAAGGCGTGCGCCGCGCCTACAACCTGCCAGAAAACGTCCTGCGTGCGTCCATCCTTGCCGACCCGGCAGGTGCGCGCAAGAACACCAAGGACAACACCCCGGCGGTCATCCACTACTCCATCGTCCCGGGTAACACCGTGGAAGTGGACGTGGCGGCCAAGGGCGGCGGTTCCGAGAACAAGTCGAAAATGGCCATGCTCAACCCGTCCGACTCGATCGTCGACTGGGTACTGAAGACCGTTCCGACCATGGGCGCTGGCTGGTGCCCGCCTGGCATGCTCGGCATCGGCATCGGCGGTACCGCCGAGAAAGCCGCCGTCATGGCCAAGGAAGTGTTGATGGAATCCATCGACATTCACGAACTCAAGGCCCGCGGCCCGCAGAACCGTATCGAAGAGATCCGCCTTGAGCTGTTCGAGAAGGTCAACCAGCTGGGCATCGGCGCCCAGGGCCTGGGCGGCTTGACCACCGTGCTCGACGTAAAGATCATGGATTACCCGACCCACGCCGCCTCGCTGCCGGTGTGCATGATCCCCAACTGCGCCGCTACCCGTCACGCCCACTTCGTGCTCGACGGCTCCGGCCCGGCCGACCTGGAAGCGCCGTCGCTGGACGCCTACCCGGAAATCGTCTGGGAAGCCGGTCCATCGGCTCGCCGCGTCAACCTCGACACCCTGACCCCGGAAGAGGTACAGAGCTGGAAGCCGGGCGAGACCATTCTGCTCAACGGCAAGATGCTCACCGGTCGCGACGCTGCGCACAAGCGCATGGTCGAGATGCTCAACAAGGGCGAAGAGCTGCCGGTCGACCTCAAGGGTCGCTTCATCTACTACGTTGGCCCGGTTGATCCGGTAGGCGACGAAGTGGTGGGCCCGGCCGGTCCGACCACCGCTACGCGGATGGACAAGTTCACCCGCCAGATCCTCGAGCAAACCGGCCTGCTGGGCATGATCGGCAAGTCCGAGCGTGGCCCGACCGCCATCGAGGCGATCAAGGACAACAAGGCTGTCTACCTGATGGCCGTCGGTGGCGCTGCCTACCTGGTCGCCCAGGCGATCAAGAAGTCCAAGGTCCTGGCCTTTGCCGAACTGGGCATGGAAGCGATCTACGAGTTCGAGGTCAAGGACATGCCGGTGACCGTTGCTGTCGACAGCAATGGCGAGTCGGTACACATCACCGGTCCTGCGATCTGGCAAAACAAGATCGCCCAGAGCCTGGCGGTGGAAGTGAAGTAAACCCTACGGGTTTGCTGATACAAAAAAGCGGCTGGGGCCATTCCCCTGCCGCTTTTTTTTGCCTGCAGGAGCAGGCTTGCCCCGCGAAGCAACGCAACGACAAGATTGAAATCGCGCGCCAAGCCCGCTCCTACCCGCGCCTTTTCAATCCCGCCGATCCAGCATGTTCACCACCAGCCGGTCCAGCCAACCCCACAAGCGTTGCTGCACACGTTTCCACAACGGCCGCGCATGCCAGTGTTCAAGGTCGATGCACAGGCTCTGGGCAAAGTCGCGTTCGAAGCTGGCCGCCACGGCGTTCGTCAAGGGCGGGTCCAATGCCTCGACGTTGGCTTCAAGGTTGAAGCGCAGATTCCAGTGGTCGAAGTTGCATGAGCCGATACTGACCCAGTCGTCTACCAGCACCATTTTCAGGTGCAGGAAGCACGGCTGGTACTCATAGATGGTCACCCCGGCGCGCAGCAGCCGCGGGTAATAGCGATGCCCTGCATAGCGAACCGATGGGTGATCGGTGCGCGGCCCGGTCAGCAACAGACGCACATCGACCCCCCGGGATGCCGCACGACGCAGGGAACGACGCACCTTCCAGGTCGGTAGAAAGTACGGCGTCGCCAGCCAGATCCGTCGCTGGCCGCTGTTCAAGGCCCGCACCAGCGATTGCAGGATATCCCGGTGCTGGCGGGCGTCGGCGTAGGCTACCCGGCCCATGCCCTGGCCACTGTCGGGCACATGGGGCAAGCGTGGCAGACCAAAATGAGTGGGCGGGCGCCAGGCGGTACGGCGCAAGTTGGCGCGCCATTGGCGATCGAAGAGCATCTGCCAGTCGGCCACCAGCGGCCCCTGCATCTGCACCATCACCTCATGCCATTCGCTGACGTCCTCGTTCGGCCTCCAGAACTGATCGGTAACGCCGGTGCCGCCCACCACCGCCCAGGACTGGTCGACCACCAGCAACTTGCGGTGATCACGATAAAGGTTGCGAAAGCCACGCCGCCAACGCAGGCGGTTGTACCAGCGCAGCTCCACACCGGCAGCGGTCAGGCGCTGGCGCAGGCTCAAGGTAAACGCCAGGGCGCCATAGTCATCGAACAGGCAACGCACCTGCACGCCCCGCCCGGCGGCGTCCACCAGGGCCTGGACCATGGCCTCGGCACACGCCCCCGCCTCCACCAGGTACAGCTCAAGGTCAACCTGATGCTCGGCCCGCACAATGGCGGTGAGCATGCGGGGGAAGAACTCGGGGCCGTCGATCAATAACTCGAACCGGTTGCCATCTCGCCAGGGGAAGACCGGTCCGGCCATATCAACGCGCCGTGAAGATCAGCACCGCAGACACCGGCACCGAGGGACTGATGGATTTGAGCCCGGCCACCTTGCGCAGCGCTTCGAGGCCCGGCACCAGATCGAAGTCTTCGGCGCGCAGCATCAGCGGCTCCAGGGTAACCACCTGGAAGCGCCGCTCATCCAGTCGAGTAGCCAGCAGCAAGGCATTGTAAGCGTGCTCCTTGCCATGCAGCTTGACGGTCACCGGCAGGCGCAACTCCACCTGGGCGCCATTGGCCAGGTCGTTGATCGGGCGCAGGTCGAGCTGCGCGTAGACGTTGGCCTGCGCGAAGCGCGCGAACTCGAACAGGTCCTTGCGCATGCGTTCATCACGCAGGGGCACGCCGCTGCTGTTGGAGTCCATCTCGATCATCAGCTCGGCCGCACCCTTGCGGTCGACCTTGCCATGCAGCACCAAAAACCGATGAACCTCGGCGGTATCGCCATTTTTGCTGGAGATAAACGACAGGCGGGACGACTCGCCATCCAGGTGCCAGTTGGCCTGGGCCGAGAGGCTTGCGAAAGCGAGTACGGCGAGCAGAAGACGGGGCAGAGAAAACATGAGAAATCCTGTAACACAGAGGCCGTCAACCTTACCCGGCTGCCTTCACGGCAGCAAGCCACAGCCCTCACGTGCGCCCCGCCATGCCGCGCGGCGCTCGACACCCAGCCCAGCGACCGTCACCTGACGCGCTTGGGAATCTTCCTCAAGGCGACTCAAGGGCAGGTACTGGCGCACATATCCCCGGCAGTACGGCGCATCGAAGCCCATGACAAAGCGACAGGAGCAATATTGCTTGGCCGAGTAGGCGCTGAGGATGCCCGGAAAGTCCGCCAGCGCCTGGCGCTCGTACCATCCCCAGGCGCCTGCCAGCAGTAGCAGTGCCAGCACGAGTCGTTTCATGGTCGGCCCCCGGCTTGTGCGGCCAGCACGCGCTTGAGCAGTTCGTTGTGCTGGAACTGCCCGTCGCGGTCATCGGCGTAGCGCACGATCACCAACTGTTCCTCCGGCACTACATACAAGGCCTGCCCCCAGTGCCCCAGCGCTGCAAAAGTGTCGACCGGGGCATCTGGCCAGGGCCGCCCGCTGCCGGGTATGGGTTGGTTGAGCCACCAGTGGCCGCCAGGGTTGGCCTCGCCGGGTTCGGCCCTGGCCTGGCTAAACAGCCTGCGGTTGAATGCCACCCAGTCGCGGGGCAGTAGCTGTTGCGACTGCCAGCGCCCATCGCGCAGCATCAACAGGCCGATGCGCGCCAGGTCCCGGGCACTCAGGTACAGGTAGGACGACCCCACCAGGGTGCCGCTGGCATCGCGCTCCCATACGGCCGACTCGATACCCAGCGGGATGAACAGGGCCTGCCAGGGATAGTCGGCATACTCCTGGGTACCGACCATCCCGCGCAAGGCTGCCGCCAGCACATTGCTGTCACCGCTGGAATAGAGAAAGCGCTCGCCGGGTTCGACCGCCGCTGGCCTGGCCGAGGTGTAGGCGGCCATGTCGCCACGCCCGCGGGTGTAGAGCATGGCCACCACCGACGACTTGAGCGGGGCGTATTCGTAATCCTCCTGCCACGCCAGGCCACTGGCCCAGTGCAGCATGTCTTCGATGCGCACCTTGGGGTGGGCTTGCATCGGCGGATAGTAGCGAGCGACCGGGGCGTCGAGGGCAAATCGCCCTTCCCGCCGGGCGACACCCAGGACAGTGGCCAGCACGCTCTTGCTGATCGACCAGGTCAAATGTGGCGTGGCGGCAGTCGTCGGCGCCGCATAGCGTTCATACACAATGCGCCCGTCCTTGATCACCAACAGCGCATCGGTGCGCACGCCTTCGCGGGCGTGTTCATCCCGCGGGGCGAACGCGTAGGCCTGCACGTCGCTCCAGGCAGCGTCGTCGCTGTCGGGTGCCGGCAGCCAGTCGGGCACCGGCCAGCGCTCCTGCCCGAAGGCAGCGGTGCTGGTGAAAAAAAAGCTGAGCAACATGCCCAGCAGCGCGTTGTTCATGCTGCGTCACTCAAGGCCAGGAGCCATCCAGCCTAGCGCCCCATCATGACAAACCGGCGTTGGCCCAGGCCTTGGCCAGGCGCTTGGCCCGCGCCGCACTGGCGATCTCCAGCAAGCCCTGGTCGCGCTGCCACAACGCCGCCCACTCACCGCCACTACTGCCCAGCGCCTGACCGATTTCATCCTTGAGGGCCGCGAACTGGGCAAACAGGCCGCCCAGCAGCAAATGGCAGCCAGTGGAGTCGGCGCACTGCCGACTGCCTTCGGCACAGCCGCCCAGCAGGCCGATCAAGCGCAATTGCAGCGCTTGCGGCCAGCCGCTGTCCTGGCCGACACCATAGAGCCAGGCGCACAGGGCGCTGAGCACATAGAGGTCTTCGAGGGAACGGAAGGGTTTGACGTAGGCATCCCAGCCGTCGCCTGCCAGGCGCTCGCACAGGGCCTGGTCCAGGTGCAGGCGGGCGTGACCCACCTCGGGCATCAGCGGCAGGGCCGGCAATGGCTCCAGCCGTACCCCCGGCTCGCCGGGGTAGACCACCGCCAGGCTCAATTGCGGCGACTCGCCTGCCGGCTCGCTGCGCGCCGCCACCAGCAACCAGTCGGCATCGAGCCCGGCGGTGACGAAGTCCTTGCTGCCGGTCAGGCGCAGGTCATCCAGGCGTACCTGCATGTCGGCGGGGCGCACGCTGCGCCGCTCACTGGCGCACAAGGCGCCCAGGCTTGGCGGGGCACTGGGCCAGAGCACACGCAAGGCCGCCTGGTACCCCACCAGGAAGGCCAGCCCCGGGGTCGGCATCGCCCGGCCGCCCAGTACCGCCAGCTCGAACGGGCTGACCACACCCAGGCGGGCCAGGAGGCTGGCGTAGGTGTCGGCCAGGCTGGCCGACAGGGTATTTCGCTGTGGATCGTTGAGTCGTTGCAGCCAGGCCATCGGGGCGCTCCTTGGGGGGTGTCATACAAGCATCACCAAAGGTTCATGGGGGTGACACCGCGTCTACCTAGGCTGAGCTTGCACAACAAAGTCGACCGGCCGCAACCCCATGGCTGGCTTATGGAGACTCGCAATGACTCGGATCGCTCGCTCTGGCGACAACAGCACTGAACGCCGTCTGCAAGCCGAACGCCTGGTAGGCCCGGCGGCCCTGCAGGAAGCACAGGCCCTGCGCTACAGCGTGTTCAGCGGAGAATTCAAGGCCAAACTCAAGGGCGCCGAACAGGGCCTGGACATGGATGACTATGACATTCACTGCCGCCACATCGGTGTACGCGACCTCAACAACGGTCGCCTGGTAGCCACCACGCGCCTGCTCGACCATCAGGCCGCCAGTACCCTGGGCCGTTTCTACAGCGAAGAAGAGTTCAGCCTGCACGGCCTCGGCCACCTGCAAGGGCCGATCCTGGAGTTGGGGCGTACCTGTGTCGACCCCGCCTATCGTAACGGCGGCACCATCGCCGTGCTCTGGGCCGAGCTTGCCGAAGTGCTCAACGAAGGCCGCTACAGCTACCTGATGGGATGCGCCAGTATCCCCATGCAGGACGGCGGCGTGCAGGCTCATGCGATCATGCAGCGCCTGCGTGACCGCTACCTGTGCACCGAACATCTGCGCGCCGAACCGAAGAAACCACTGCCCAGCCTGGCCCTGCCCGGCAACGTGATCGCCGAAATGCCCCCCCTGCTCAAGGCCTACATGCGCCTGGGCGCAAAGATCTGCGGCGAGCCGTGCTGGGACGAGGACTTCCAGGTCGCCGACGTGTTCATCCTGCTCAAGCGCGACGAACTCTGCCCGCGCTATGCCCGCCACTTCAAGGCGGCGGTCTGATGCTGCGCATGCGCGTCATCGCACGCGTGTTCCGGGTCTTGTGGGTGGTACTGTTCGGCCTGGGCATGGCCGCCCTGTTCACCCTTTATGAACGCCTGCGCATTCCAGCCTCGACCGAGCGACGCCAGCGCTGGTCGCAGCTGTTCATGACCAAGCTGAGCAACGCCCTGCCCTTCAAGGTCCGGGTAATCGGTCCGTTGCCGCAACGGCCGATGCTCTGGGTCAGCAACCACGTGTCCTGGACCGACATTCCCCTGCTGGGCATGCTTGCCCCGCTGTCGTTCCTGTCCAAGGCCGAAGTGCGCGCCTGGCCGGTGGCCGGCTGGCTGGCGCTCAAGGCCGGCACCTTATTCATCCGTCGCGGTGGCAACGACAGCCAACTGTTGCGCAAGCAGATCAGCCAGCACCTGCAAAACGCCTGCGCCTTGCTGATCTTTCCCGAAGGCACCACCACCGATGGCCGCAGCCTGCGCACCTTCCACGGTCGCCTGCTGGCCAGCGCCATCGACACCGAAGTTCCCCTGCAACCGGTGGCCCTGCGTTACGTGCGCAATGGCCAGGCCGACCCGATTGCCCCGTTCATTGGCGACGACGATCTGCTCTCGCACCTGATGCGCCTGTTTGCCAATGACTGCGGGGAAGTGGAAATCCAGCTGCTGACGCCCATCCCTAGCGCAGGCGAAGAGCGCGCCGCCCTGGCCTTCAAGGCCCAGCAGGCAATCCAGGTGGCGTTGTTCGGTGTCCAGGAACCGGCCCTTCAGCCGCAGCGCCGGGCAAAGGCTGCCTAAACCTGGACCTGGGCCAGGGCCTTCCCGGCGAAGGCCTGCAGTTCGGGGTAGAACGCCCGGAAGTCGTCGCTCAAGGGCACATACAGCGTATCGACCAGCTCCAGGGCACCGTCCATGCCCTCAGGCCTGGACAAGCGTCGGGCGATACCGCGAAACACCTGCTCCAGCACCGCAAACTCGCGGTACGAGCCCAGCCAGTCGTCGGCCGCCATGGAGGGTGCGATCTGCGCCAGCCGCCCCGGCAGGTCCGCTTGCGCCGCCAGCACCTGATATACCCGCCCGGTGAACTGCTCCAGCGGCTGCTCGGCATAATCCTGCCAATGCAGGGCGAGGCAGTGGTCGAAGAACACATCGAGGATGATCCCGGCAAAGCGCCGCCGCTCGCGTGGAAAACGCGCCAGCGCGCCGAGTACCAGCGGATGACTGTCGGTAAAGACATCGATTTGCCGGTGCAGCCGAATCGCGGCCTCCAGCGGCAAGGGAAAGCGACCGTGCAATGGCCCTTTGACGAAGTCGCCATAGAGACTGCCGAGCAGTTGCTCGGGTTGCTGGCCGCCCAGATGAAGGTGTGCGAGGTAGTTCATGGGCGCAGTCTAGCACCTGGGCAACTCATATCGTTATAACCCGATATAGCGATTTACGCTGAGCTCAGAACCTCTTCATATTTGTATATCGCGAAATACCGATTTATATTTCGCTCCATCGCGATATACCGCTACACAACCCATGAGCCCAACCATGCCTCTCGATCTCGACGAAATAATAAAAGCCCTGGCCCACCCAGTACGGCGAGAAATCCTCAACTGGCTGAAAGACCCGGACGTGCAGTTCCCCGACCAGCACCACAGCACCGAACACGGTGTGTGTGCCGGGCAGATCGACCAACGCTGCGGCCTGTCGCAGTCGACGGTCTCGGCCCACCTGGCGACCTTGCAACGCGCGGGGCTGATAAGCAGCCAGAAGATCGGACAGTGGCACTTTTTCAAGCGTAACGAGGAAACCATCCAGGCCTTCCTCAAGCAGATGAGCCAAGAGCTCTGACAAGGACTTTGCAATGCCCCTTTCACTCCTGATCCTGGCGCTCAGCGCCTTCGCCATCGGTACCACCGAGTTCGTCATCATGGGTCTGTTGCCCGATGTGGCGGCAGACCTTGGCGTGTCGATCCCCGGTGCCGGCTGGCTGGTCACGGGCTATGCCCTGGGCGTGGCCATTGGCGCACCGTTCATGGCCCTGGCCACCTCACGCCTGCCTCGCAAGGCCGCCCTGATCGCGCTGATGGGTGTGTTCATCGTCGGTAACCTGCTGTGTGCGGTGGCCGCCGACTATAACCTGCTGATGTTCGCCCGGGTCGTCACGGCCTTGTGCCACGGTGCCTTCTTCGGCATCGGCTCGGTGGTTGCCGCAAGCCTGGTACCGGCCAATCGCCGTGCCTCGGCCGTGGCCCTGATGTTCACCGGCCTGACCCTGGCCAACGTGCTGGGTGTACCGCTGGGCACTGCCCTGGGCCAGGTGTACGGCTGGCGTTCGACATTCTGGGCGGTGACCGTGATCGGTGTGATTGCCTTGATCGGCCTGATCCGCTTCCTGCCATTGCGCCATGACGAGGAAAAACTCGACATGCGCGCAGAACTGGCCGCGCTCAAGGGCGCGGGTATCTGGCTGTCGCTGTCGATGACCGTGTTGTTCTCGGCCTCGATGTTCGCCCTGTTCACCTACGTGGCTCCGCTGCTGGGCGATGTCACCGGTATTTCGCCCCAGGGCGTGACCTGGACCCTGCTGCTGATCGGCCTGGGCCTGACGCTGGGCAATATCGTCGGTGGCAAGCTGGCCGACCGGCGCCTGAGCGCGACCCTGATCGGCGTGTTCATCAGCATGGCGGTGGTTTCCACCGCGCTGAGCTGGACCAGCGTGGCCGTGATCCCGGCAGAAATCACCCTGTTCCTCTGGGCCACCGCCGCCTTCGCCGCCGTACCGGCGCTGCAGGTCAATGTGGTGACCTTCGGCAAGGCGGCACCGAACCTGGTATCGACACTGAACATTGGCGCTTTCAACCTGGGCAATGCCCTGGGTGCATGGGTCGGCGGCACCGTCATCGCCCAGGGCCTGGGCCTGACCAGCGTACCCCTGGCCGCCGCGGCACTGGCCGTGCTGGCCCTGATCGTCACCCTGATCACCTTCAGCCAGGGCGGCAAGAACGCCGAACTGGCACCTGCCACTCACTGACAAGCCCTGAGGTATCCATGACGACTATTTTCGATCCCATCACCCTCGGCGACCTCGAACTGCCGAACCGCATCATCATGGCGCCGCTGACCCGCTGCCGCGCCGATGAGGGCCGGGTGCCCAACGCGCTGATGGCCGAGTACTACGTGCAGCGCGCCAGTGCCGGCCTGATCCTCAGCGAGGCCACCTCGGTGACCCCGATGGGCGTCGGCTACCCCGATACCCCCGGTATCTGGTCCAACGACCAGGTGCGTGGCTGGACCAACGTGACCAAATCGGTGCATGGCGCCGGCGGGCGGATCTTCCTGCAGCTGTGGCACGTGGGGCGCATCTCTCACCCCACCTACCTCAACGGCGAAACTCCGGTGGCACCGAGTGCGATCCAGCCCAAGGGCCACGTCAGCCTGGTGCGTCCGCTGGCCGACTACCCGACGCCACGCGCCCTGGAAACCGCTGAGATCGCCGACATCGTCGAGGCCTATCGCACCGGGGCCGAGAACGCCAAGGCGGCCGGTTTCGACGGCGTGGAAGTGCATGCCGCCAACGGTTACCTGCTCGACCAGTTCCTGCAGAGCAGCACTAACCAGCGTACCGACCTGTACGGCGGCTCGTTGGAGAACCGTGCACGGCTGCTGCTGGAAGTGACGGATGCGGTGATCGACGTGTGGGGCGCGCAGCGGGTGGGCGTACACCTGGCGCCAAGGGCCGACTCCCATGACATGGGTGATGCCAACCGTGCCGAGACGTTCACCTATGTGGCCCGCGAACTGGGCAAGCGCGGCATTGCCTTCATCTGCTCGCGGGAAAAGGAAGCCGACGACAGCATCGGTCCGTTGATCAAGGAAGCCTTCGGCGGCCCTTACATCGTCAACGAGCGCTTCACCAAGGCCAGCGCCAACGCTTCACTGGCCAGCGGCCGGGCCGATGCGGTGGCATTCGGAATCCCGTTCATCGCCAACCCGGACCTCCCGGCCCGCCTGGCAGCGGACGCACCGCTGAATGAGGCGCACCCCGAGACCTTCTACGGCAAGGGGCCGGTGGGTTATATCGACTATCCGCGGATGTAGGAACGTATCGCGGGGCAAGCCCGCTCCCACAGGTTGGATCATTGGCCTGTGGAAGCGGGCTTGCCCCGCGATCGATATTGCCTCGAGTCAGGGACGGGCGTTGATCTGCCGCTGCAGATTCTGCACCTGACTCTGCAGGGTATTGATGGTACGGGTCATCTGGGCCCGAAACGCATCGAACTCGGCCACCGAGGCGCCACTGGTCACCGGCGCCGCGGGGCGATTTTCCTGCTCGCTCTTGAGCACCAGCAAATCCTGTTCGAGACGCTCGATGGCCGCACTGGGGTTGCCCTGTTTCTTCAGGCTCGCCACCTCGGCGCTCAGGCTCTTGAGCTGACCGTCGAGCTTGCCACCATCGACCTGGGCCGCCTTCAACGCCGCCAGTTCGGCATTCACCGACTTCAACTGTGCCTGCAGTTCGGTCTGCAACCTGGCATTGGCCGCCTGCTGTTCACTGGCCTGGGCCAACACCTGCTCCAGGCGCTTGCCCAGATCCCCTGCCTGCCCCGCCACGCCCTGCTGCTGCTTGCCCTGCTCGGCCAGGCTCGCCTGCAGCTGCTTGATCTGCAGCTTCAAGGCTTCACTGCCGCTGTTGACGTTGGTCTCGCTGGCATCGACCTTGCCGCTGATCGCCTGCAGGCGACCGGCAGCCTCCTCGCTGATACGGGCAAAGCTTTCCTGGGTCGCGACCAGTTGCTGCTCCATCAGCGACACTTGCTGGAAACTCCACCAGCCAAGCCCCGCCAAGGCAATGAAGGAAGCCCCCAGCAAGGCCCACAAGGGTCCCGTGCTGGCCGCGCGCGGGGCTTTACGGCCGGTGCCGGCTGTTACGCCACGGCTCACGGCCAGCGGCTCGAAATCATCGTCATCCCGCGTACCGGCCCGCAGGCTCGGGACATTGTCGAAATCGTCTTGAAGATCGTTACGCATGAGAGCCTTCAACCGCCGTAGTAGCAAATGGGCACTAGTATAAACCGCTTGCGCGGCGCTCTGATCGACCGCAAACCGGCGCCTGGGTTCAGCGCTGCGAATCCTGGGCCTTCCACCAGCCACAGAACTCATCCAGCGCCGACCACAGGCTGACCGTGGGCCGATAGTTCAACAGATGCCGGGCGCGGCTGATATCGAGCGTGAAATCCTTGCTCATCACCTGCATGCCCAGGCGCGACAGGGTCGGCTGCGGGCGCCCGGGCCAGAGCAGGCAGGCGCCTTCGTTCAGGGCAGCCATGCTGTAGGCCAGGCCATAGGAACGGTAGCGAGTGACCTGGGGCAAGTGCATCTGGCGCATCACGTAGTTGACCACATCCCACACCGGCAGCGGATGCCCGTTGCTGATGTTGTAGGCCTGGCCCAGGGCCTCTTCATCGGCGAACAGCGCGCTGAGCAGGGCTTCGTTGAGGTTCTGAACGCTGGTGAAGTCGACCTTGTTAAGGCCGTTGCCGATGATCGCCAGGCGACGCTTGCGCTGCATCTGCAGCAAGCGCGGGAAAATGCTCACATCCCCGGCGCCGGTGACAAACCGCGGGCGCAAGGCCAGCACTTCAAGACCGAACTCCTGGGCGCCGAAGACTTTTTGCTCGGCCAGGTACTTGGTGGCCCCGTAGTGATCATGGAAGCGGCGTGGCACCTGGTCTTCGCGAATGTCCCGTTGCGAACGACCATTGAAGTAGATCGAAGGCGACGACAGGTGCACCAGGCGCCGCACATGCTCCTTGAGGCACGCCTCGACCACGTTCTCGGTGACCACCACGTTGCCCTGGTAGAAATCCTGGTAGCGCCCCCAGTTGCCCACCGCGCCCGCGCAGTGCACCACGGCATCCACGCCCTGGCACACGCGCCGGGCCAACTCCGGGTCGCCCAGGTCGCCTGGGGTGAACTGCGCCCCGCGCCGCACCAGATGCTCGACGCCTTCGGCACGCCGGCCGTTGACCCGGACCTCGAGGCCCTGCTCCAGGGCAAAACGCGCAAAGCGCCCGCCAATGAAGCCGCTTGCGCCGGTGACCAGAATTCGCATGTACCACTCCGCCTAACCAGATTTCAGATGCTGCTGACGCCGCCAACGCCTACAAGGGCACCAGCCATTGCCGGGCCGTGAGGCGCAGATGTTCGGTCAGTTGCGCGAGCAGTTGCCCGCCATTGCGCCAATGATGCCAGTACAGCGGCACATCGATGGGTTTATCCGCTGAAATTTCTACCAGGTGGCCGCTGGCCAACTGCTCACGGACCTGCAACTCCGGCACCAGACCCCAGCCAAGCCCGGCTTCGGTCATGCGCAAAAAGCCTTCGGACGATGGGCACAAGTGGTGCAGGAAGCCATCCTGGATACCCAGGGACGCCAGGTAGCGATGCTGCAGGAAGTCATCCGGGCCGAAGACCAGTGCCGGGGTTCGCGGCAACCGCGAGGCGTCGAAGCCCTGCGGGAAGTAACGGGCCATGAATGCCGGGCTGGCCAGGGCCCGATAGCGCATCGCGCCCAGTGGCGAGCTGCGCGCGCCGGCCACCGGCCGTTCGCTGCCACACAGGCAGGCCGCCACTTCGCCGGCACGCATGCGCTTGAGGCCCACTTCCTGGTCTTCCACCACCAGGTCGAGCAACACCTGCTGCTCGGCACAGAAGGTACCCACTGCCCCGGCCCACCAGGTGGCCAGGCTGTCGGCGTTGAGGGCAATGCGCAGACGTTCGGGCATGCCTTGCTCGTTAAGCGCCGGCACCTGGCTTTGCAGGTCGCGTTCCAGCAATCGCACTTGCTGCACATGGTTGAGCAACTGACGGCCGACATCGGTGGGGCTGGGCGGATTGGCCCGAATCAGCACCGGTTGCCCGACCCGCGCCTCGAGCAACTTGATGCGCTGGGAGATCGCCGACTGGGACAGCCCCAACACCTGCGCGGCGCGCTCGAAACCGGCCTGTTCGATAACGGCGGCCAGGGCAGAGAGCAATTTGTAATCGAACATTATTTTTCCTAATGCCGGATCAGCTTTATTTGTTTTTCTTATACAGATCCACACCCCAGAATGGCCAGCATCTTCTTTGATTTAAGCGCCGCGTCCTGCTGGCGCCTGCGGAGTGTCCCCCTATGTGGCAAAGCTACCTGAACGGCCTGCTGGTCGCCTTCGGCCTGATCATGGCGATCGGTACCCAGAACGCCTTCGTCCTGGCCCAGAGCCTGCGCCGAGAACATCACCTGCCGGTGGCGGCCCTGTGTGTGTTCTGCGATGCCATTCTGGTCGCCGCCGGGGTATTCGGCCTGGCCACGGTGCTGGCCCAGAACCCGACGCTGCTGGCCGTGGCCCGTTGGGGTGGCGCGGTGTTCCTCATCTGGTACGGCAGCAAGGCGCTGCTGCGTGCCTGCTCGACCCAGAGCCTGCAACAGAGCGAGGGCCAGGGCCTGCGCTCACGCCGCGCGGTGCTGCTCAGTGCCTTGGCGGTCACCTTGCTCAACCCGCACGTGTACCTGGATACCGTGCTGCTGATCGGCTCGCTGGGCGCCCAGCAAACGGTACCGGGCGCCTACGTGGCCGGCGCGGCCAGCGCTTCGCTGCTGTGGTTCTTCACCCTCGCGCTGGGCGCGGCCTGGCTGGCACCCTGGCTGGCACGTCCCGGCACCTGGCGCCTGCTCGACCTGATGGTGGCGGTGATGATGTTCGCCGTGGCTGCCCAGCTGATCCTCACCTGAGCACCACTCGTCTGGCGGCTGCGAAGGCTCTGGAACCTCTTTCCCGTACACTTGTTGCGTGGTTAAGCACAGGGCCCGGTGCTATGATCCTGCCCTTGCGTCGCAAAGAGTAAAAACTCCCCGACGCACTCCGGCCGCCCGTGATCGGCCTTGCGCTCACCGCAACAGACCTGATTAGGAGAATCACCATGGCTTTTGAATTGCCGCCGCTGCCTTACGCACACGACGCCCTGCAGCCGCACATTTCCAAGGAAACCCTGGAATACCACCACGACAAGCACCACAACACCTATGTCGTGAACCTGAACAACCTGGTGCCAGGCACCGAGTTCGAAGGCAAGACCCTGGAAGAGATCGTCAAGACCTCTTCGGGCGGTATCTTCAACAACGCCGCTCAAGTCTGGAACCACACCTTCTACTGGAACTGCCTGGCGCCTAACGCCGGCGGCCAACCAACCGGCGCCCTGGCTGAAGCCATCAACGCTGCGTTCGGCTCTTTCGACAAGTTCAAGGAAGAGTTCACCAAGACTTCCGTCGGCACCTTCGGCTCCGGCTGGGGCTGGCTGGTGAAAAAGGCTGACGGTTCCCTGGCCCTGGCCAGCACCATCGGCGCCGGCTGCCCACTGACCAGCGGCGACACCCCGCTGCTGACCTGCGACGTCTGGGAGCACGCTTACTACATCGACTACCGCAACCTGCGTCCTAAGTATGTCGAGGCATTCTGGAACCTGGTCAACTGGAAGTTCGTTGCCGAGCAGTTCGAAGGCAAGACCTTTACTGCCTAAGCGAAACCCGTGATAAAAAACCCGGCCTGGCCGGGTTTTTTTTCGCCTGCGCCGACCCCTGTGGCTCTTGCTCCAGGCCGATACCGCGCTAACATCAAACGTTGGGAAGGAAGACTCCCGCAATTAAAGTCGCAAGGCCGGGAACCGATACAGGGATCGCGGGACATCGATGCCGGAAGGGGCCGGGTTCTGCCAACGGCCGATAGTGGATTGCCAAGTTTGATGGCAAAATGATGCCATGCGCATGGATTAAGGAAACCCCATTGAAGCTGGAACTCAAGAACAGCTTATCGGTCAAGTTGCTCAGGGTTGTACTGCTCTCGGCACTGGTGGTCGGTGTCGTTCTCAGTTGTGCGCAGATCGTCTTCGATGCCTACAAGACTCGTCAGGCAGTGGCCAGTGACGCCCAACGAATCCTCGACATGTTCCGCGACCCGTCTACCCAGGCTGTCTACAGCCTGGACAAGGAAATGGGCATGCAGGTCATGGAAGGCTTGTTCCAGGATGAATCGGTGCGCATGGCCTCGATCGGCCACCCCAATGAAACCATGCTGGCGGAAAAAAACCGCCCGTTGCAGGAATCCCCCACCCGCTGGCTGACCGACCTCATCCTGGGCCAGGAACGCACCTTCACTACGCAACTGGTGGGCCGCGGGCCCTATAGCGAATACTACGGCGACCTGAGCATCACCCTGGACACCGCCAGCTACGGCAAGGGGTTTCTGGTCAACTCGGTGATCATCTTCATTTCCGGGGTACTGCGCGCCCTGGCCATGGGCCTGGTGCTGTACCTGGTCTATCACTGGATGCTCACCAAGCCGCTGTCGAAGATCATCGATCACCTCACCCAGATCAACCCCGACCGCCCCAGCCAGCACCAGATACCGCTGATCAAGGGCCACGAACGCAACGAGCTGGGGTTGTGGGTCAACACCGCCAACCAGTTGCTCGCCTCCATCGAGCGCAACACCCACCTGCGCCACGAGGCCGAGAACAGTCTGCTGCGCATGGCCCAGTACGATTTCCTCACCGGCCTGCCCAATCGCCAGCAATTGCAGCAGCAACTGGACAAGATCCTCGTCGATGCCGGTCGCCTGCAGCGTCGGGTGGCCGTGCTGTGCGTCGGCCTTGACGACTTCAAGGGCATCAACGAGCAGTTCAGCTACCAGGCCGGCGACCAGTTGCTGCTGGCCCTGGCCGACCGCCTGCGTGCCCATAGCGGCCGGCTCGGCGCCCTGGCACGGCTGGGCGGTGACCAGTTCGCCCTGGTCCAGGCCGATATCGAGCAACCCTACGAAGCGGCAGAGCTGGCCCAGAGCATCCTCGATGACCTGGAAGCGCCCTTCGCCCTGGGCCACCAGGAAATTCGCCTGCGCGCTACCATCGGCATCACCCTGTTCCCCGAAGACGGCGACAGCACCGAGAAGCTGCTGCAAAAGGCCGAACAGACCATGACCCTGGCCAAGACCCGTTCGCGCAATCGCTACCAGTTCTACATCGCCAGCGTCGACAGCGAGATGCGCCGCCGTCGCGAACTGGAGAAAGACCTGCGCGAAGCGCTGCCGCGCAATCAGTTGTACCTGGTCTATCAACCGCAGATCAGCTACCGCGACCACCGCGTGGTCGGCGTCGAGGCCCTGCTGCGCTGGCAGCACCCGGAGCCGGGCATGGTCCCGCCGGACCAGTTCATTCCCCTGGCCGAGCAGAACGGCAACATCATCACCATTGGTGAATGGGTGCTCGACCAGGCGTGCCGGCAATTGCGCGAATGGCACGACCAGGGCTTCAGCGAGCTGCGCATGGCGGTCAACCTGTCGACCGTGCAACTGCACCACAACGAACTGCCACGGGTGGTCAACAACCTGCTGCAGATCTACCGCCTGCCGCCGCGCAGCCTGGAGCTGGAAGTCACCGAGACCGGCCTGATGGAAGACATCAGCACCGCCGCCCAGCACCTGCTCAGCCTGCGCCGCTCAGGTGCGCTGATCGCCATCGACGACTTCGGCACCGGCTACTCCTCGCTCAGCTATTTGAAATCGCTACCGCTGGACAAGATCAAGATCGACAAGAGCTTCGTCCAGGACCTGCTCGATGACGACGACGATGCGACCATCGTTCGGGCCATCATCCAGCTGGGCAAGAGCCTGGGCATGCAGGTCATCGCCGAGGGCGTGGAAACCGCCGAGCAGGAAGCCTACATCATTGCCCAGGGCTGCCATGAAGGTCAGGGCTACCACTACAGCAAGCCCTTGCCTGCGCGGGAGCTGACAGCCTTCCTGAAGCAGGCGCAACGCAACCAGCTTTCTATTCTGTAACCCCCACCGGCGTTGAGTAAAAGGGCAGAACCACGCATTTGAATATTTACGTGACTGCCCCTTTACACAAAATGCAAATCTTTCGCATTATGTTGCAGCTTTGCGTACCCCGGTACGCCTGTCCAACCTCTCGACGCAGGAATTCACCATGATTCGTATGCCTCTGGCCACCGCCAGTCTGTTGGCCATTGCCATCTCTCTCGCCGGTTGCGGCGATGACAAGGACAAGGCGGCCGCACCGCAAGCCCAGGCCCCTGCCGCCAGCGCAGCAGCACCGGCAGCCGGTGCCGTCGACGAGGCCGCCGCCAAGGCCGTGGTCAAGCACTACGCCGATATGGTCCACGCCGTGTACAGCGACTCGCTGAGCACCGCCAAGACCCTGCAGACCGCTATCGATGCCTTCCTCGCCAAGCCCAACGACGAAACCCTGAAGGCCGCCAAGGCCGCCAAGGCCGCCTGGGTAGCCGCCCGCGTTCCTTACCTGCAGAGCGAAGTGTTCCGTTTCGGCAATACCATCGTCGACGACTGGGAAGGCCAAGTGAACGCCTGGCCGCTGGACGAAGGCCTGATCGACTACGTCGACGCCAGCTACGAGCATGCCCTGGGCAACCCGGGTGCTTCGGCCAACATCATTGCCAACACTGAAATCCAGGTCGGCGAAGACAAGATCGACGTCAAGGAAATCACCCCGGAAAAACTCGCCAGCCTCAATGAGCTGGGCGGTTCCGAAGCCAACGTTGCCACCGGCTACCACGCCATCGAATTCCTGCTCTGGGGCCAGGACCTGAACGGCACCGGCCCGGGCGCCGGCGCACGTCCTGCTTCCGATTACCTGGAAGGCCAAGGCGCCACGGGTGGTCACAACGAGCGTCGCCGCGCCTACCTCAAGGCCGTGACCCAACTGCTGGTCAGCGACCTCGAAGAAATGGTCGGCAACTGGGCACCTGGCGTTGCCAGCAACTACCGCGCCACCCTCGAAGCCGAGCCTGTCACCGACGGCCTGCGTAAAATGCTGTTCGGCATGGGCAGCCTGTCGCTGGGCGAACTGGCGGGCGAGCGCATGAAGGTTTCCCTGGAAGCCAACTCCCCTGAAGACGAGCACGACTGCTTCAGCGACAACACCCACTACTCGCACTTCTACGACGCCAAGGGCATCCGCAACGTCTACCTGGGCGAGTACCTGCGCGCCGACGGCAGCAAGATGACCGGCCCGAGCCTGTCCTCGCTGGTCGCCAAGATCGACCCGGCCACCGACGCCACCCTCAAGGCCGACCTTGAAGCCACCGAAGCGAAGATCCAGGTCATCGTCGACCACGCCAAAAAGGGTGAGCACTACGACCAGCTGATCGCGGCCGACAACACCGCCGGCAACCAGATCGTGCGCGACGCCATCGCCTCGCTGGTCAAGCAGACCGGTGCCATCGAACAGGCCGCAGGCAAACTGGGCATTGCCAACCTGAACCCGGACACTGCCGACCACGAGTTCTGACTCAGCAGCCGGACCAAAAAAGGCGACCATCGGGTCGCCTTTTTCGTGGGCCACTGCCTGTGCGGGAACGGGCTTGCCCCGCTATCAGCCCAGTCCCCGCCTGCTCCCCCCTGACAACATGCGCAGATAACACAGATTTCATCCGCCAAACGCAAATCCCTCTTATTCGATTTAACTTAGCCTGCTAAGCTTGCACGCCGGTTTTTACCCCAAGCCCCAGGATTTTCGATGTCCTCGTTGCTTTATCGCCTTTGTCCCCTGCTGCTGGCTGTCGGCCTGGCAGGTTGCGACGACGCCCCGCGTTTCACCCAGGCCGAGCCCGGCGAAGCGTTGGGCGGTGGCAAGACGACGGTCAACAAGCGCGACCAGAATGCCTACTCCATGCCCTCTGCCAACCTCGCGCCCAGCCGGCGCCTGGACTTCAGCGTCGGCAACAGCTTCTTCCGCAACCCTTGGGTCATCGCCCCCGCGACCACCACGGCCCGTGACGGCCTGGGGCCGCTGTTCAATACCAACGCCTGCCAGAACTGCCATATCAAGGACGGCCGTGGACATCCACCCGGCCCCAATGCCAAGCATGCGGTATCGATGCTGGTACGCCTGTCGATTCCCGACCAGCCCCATTACGCCAAGGTCATCGAACAACTGGGCATCGTCCCCGAACCTGTGTATGGCGGTCAGTTCCAGGACATGGCCGTGCCTGGGGTTCCCCCCGAAGGCAAGGTTCGGGTCGAGTACACTCCGGTGCCGGTGACCTTCAAGGACGGCAGCACGATAGAACTGCGCCAGCCCGCCCTGCAGATCACCCAGCTCGGCTACGGCCCGATGCACCCCGATACGCGCTTTTCCGCCCGCATCGCCCCGCCGATGATCGGCCTGGGCCTGCTCGAAGCGATCCCCGAGGCCGCCCTGTTGGCCAACGCCGACCCCGATGATCGCAATGGCGATGGCATTCGCGGGCGGGCCAACCAGGTCTGGGACGATGCCTTGGGCAAGACGGTGATGGGCCGTTTTGGCTGGAAAGCCGGGCAACCGAACCTCAACCAGCAGAACGTGCATGCGTTTTCGGGCGACATGGGCCTGACCACCCGCCTGCGCCCCGTGGACGACTGCACACCGGCACAGGTCGACTGCCTGAATGCTCCTGACGGCAAGGGTGCCGACGGCGAGCAGGAAGTCAGTGAGAACATCCTGCGCCTGGTGTTGTTCTACACCCGCAACCTGGCGGTGCCGATCCGCCAGGACGTCGATTCGCCCCAGGTGCTGGCCGGCAAGAACCTTTTTCACCAGGCCGGTTGCCAAGGCTGCCACACCCCAAGCTTCACCACCGCCGCCGATGCCGCCGAGCCGGAGCTGGCCAATCAGTTGATTCGCCCCTACAGCGACATGCTGTTGCACGACATGGGCCCAGGCCTTGCCGACAATCGCACCGAGTTCAAGGCCAGTGGCCAGGACTGGCGTACCCCTCCTCTGTGGGGTATCGGCCTGACCCAGACCGTCAGCGGCCACACCCAGTTTCTTCACGACGGCCGCGCCCGCAACCTGCTCGAAGCCGTGCTCTGGCACGGCGGCGAAGCCGAGGCGGCCAAGCAGCACGTATTGACCTTCAATGCCGAGCAACGCGCCGCGTTGGTGGCGTTCCTGAATTCACTTTAAGCCAAAGGAGCCGGGCATGTTCCGACCCAAACTGTTGTTCACAAGCCTCGCTGCCCTTGCCCTGGGCGCCTGCTCGCCGCAAGACCCGCAAGCAGTGACCTCCGCCGCGATTGCCAAGCAGGTGATCCTGCCGACCTACAGCCGTTGGGTCGAAGCCGACCGCCAGCTGGCCGTCAGCGCCCTGGCCTTCTGCGAAGGCAAGGCCGACCTGGCCACGGCCCGTGCCGATTTCCTCCACGCACAAAAAGCCTGGGCCGAGCTGCAACCCCTGCTGATCGGCCCGCTGGCCGAAGGCAACCGCGCCTGGCAGGTGCAGTTCTGGCCCGACAAAAAGAACCTGGTCGGTCGCCAGGTCGAGCAACTGGTCAATGGCGACAAGCCGGTAGATGCCGCCTCCCTGGCCAAGTCCAGCGTCGTCGTGCGCGGTCTCTCCGCCTACGAATACATCCTGTTCGACAGCAAGCCGGATGCCGCCAATGCCGAGCAAAAAGCTCGCTACTGCCCACTGCTGGTCGCCATCGGTGAACACCAGAAGGCGCTGGCCGAAGAGATCCTCAAAGGTTGGAACAACACCGACGGCATGCTGGCGCAGATGACCAAGTTCCCCAACCAGCGCTATGCCGACTCCCACGAAGCGATCGCCGATCTGCTGCGGGCCCAGGTCACGGCCCTGGACACCCTGAAGAAAAAACTCGGCGCGCCCATGGGCCGCTTGAGCAAAGGCATCCCGCAGCCGCTGCAGGCCGAAGCCTGGCGCAGCCACTCCTCGCTCAAGAGCCTCGAGGCCAGCCTGACTGCCGCACAGACCGTCTGGGTCGGTGTCGACAACCAGGGCCTGCGTGGCTTGCTCGGCAAGGATCAGAAGGCCCTGGCCGACAAGATCGACGCCGCCTACGCCAATGCCCTGAAGCTGCTGGCCGCCAACCAGAAACCACTGGGCGAACTGCTCGAAGACGAAGCCGGTCGCCAGCAGCTCAATGCAATCTACGACAGCCTCAACGTTGTCCACCGCCTGCATGAAGGCGAGCTGGCCAAGGCGTTGGGCATCCAGCTGGGCTTCAACGCCAACGACGGTGACTGATCATGTTGCGACGCCAGGCTCTCAAACTCGGTAGCGTTCTACTCAGCGCCCTCACCCTGGGCGGCTGGACCTTGTTTCGCGGCAAAGAAAGCGGCCCGCTGCTGCTCTCGGCCCGCGATGACGGCGATGGCAAGCACTACGCCGTCGGCTATCGGCTGGACGGCACCCAGGTGTTCGCCACCCAGGTTGGCCAGCGTTGCCACGACATCATCAACCACCCCGAACTGCCCATTGCCCTGTTCGTAGCCCGGCGCCCCGGCACCGAAAGCTATCTTGTCGACCTGCGCGATGGGCGTCTGTTGCAGACCATCACCTCGCAGCCGAACCGGCACTTCTATGGGCATGCGGTCATCCACAAGAGCGGCGAATGGCTGTATGCCACCGAGAACGACACCACCGATCCCGGTCGTGGCGTACTCGGTGTCTATCGTTTTGACGGCGAACGCCTTGCCCATGCCGGCGAGATCCCGACTCACGGTATCGGTCCGCACCAGGTGTCGTGGATGCCCGATGGCGAAACCCTGGTGGTCGCCAATGGCGGCATTCGCACCGAGGCCGAAAGCCGGGTAGAGATGAACCTCGACGCCATGGAACCGAGCCTGGTGCTGATGCAGCGCGACGGCACCCTGCTGAGCAAGGAAGAACTGCCCCAGCAGATGAACAGCGTGCGTCACCTGGCAATTGCCAGCGACGGCACCATCGTCGCCGGCCAGCAGTTCATGGGCTCGGGCGATGAAACCGCCGAGCTGTTGGCGATCAAGCGTCCGGGGCAAGCGTTCCAGGCCTTCGAGGTCCCCGAGCAGCAGTTGCAGTCGATGGCCAACTACACCGCCAGCGTGGCCATTCATAGCGAGCTGCGCCTGGTCGCCTTGACCGCACCGCGGGCCAATCGCCTGTTCATATGGGACCTGGACACCGCGCAGGTGCGCCTGGATGCGCCGATGCCCGATTGTGCCGGTGTGGGTGCGGTGGCCGACGGTTTTGTCGTCACCTCGGGCCAGGGGCGATGCCGGCTGTATGACTGCCGCAAGCCCGAACTGATCGGCCAACCCCTGCAATTGCCATCCGGGCTGTGGGACAACCACTTGCACCTGGCCTGAAACCACCCGGGAACAGAAAGTTCCCAAAACCGGTCAAACGCGTAATATCGCTACATCGCACGTGGGCAGGAACGCCCGCAGTCGTGCCATCGAACAATAAATCGTATCCAAGGAACTGGACTATGCTGCGCCGCCGCATGCTGATCATGTTGGGTGTTGTTCTGCTGCTCGTGCTGATCCTTGGAGGCTACAAGGCGTTCTCCATCTATCAGCAGATCCAGATGTTCTCGGCCCCCAAGCCACCCATCAGCGTGGCGGCTGCCGAGTCCACTGAACGCGTCTGGCAAAATCGCCTGCCTGCAGTGGGCAGCCTCACCGCCCTGCAAGGGGTGGACCTGAGCCTGGAAATAGCAGGTACCGTCAAGGCCCTGCAGTTCGAGTCCGGGCAACAGGTGCGCAAGGGCCAGCCCTTGCTGCAACTGGACAGCGATGTGGAAACCGCCCTGCTCGGCACCGCCCTGGCAGATCTTGGCCTGGCCCAGGTGGACTTCAATCGCGGCAGCCAGCTGGTCGGCAGCCAGGCGATTTCCCGTGGCGAGTACGACCGCCTCAACGCCCAGTACAAACGCAGCAAGGCCGTGGTCGACCAACTCAAGGCATCCCTGGCCAAGAAAAGCATCAATGCTCCCTTCAGCGGCACCATCGGCATCCGCCAGGTGGACGTTGGCGACTACCTGGCCAGCGGTACGGTGATCGCGACCCTGCAGGACCTGAGCAGTCTCTATGTGGACTTCTTCGTGGCTGAACAGGCAATCCCCAAGCTGAGCATCGGCCAGCAGGTTCTGGTAAGCGTCGCTGCATACCCCCAACAAACCTTTCCCGGCACCATCAGCGCCATCAACCCCAAGGTCGAAGACAGCACCCGCAACGTGCAGGTGCGCGCGACCCTGGCCAACCCCGACGGCAAGCTGTTACCCGGAATGTTCAGCAGCCTGCAGGTGCTGCTGCCCGATCCCGTGCCACAGGTCGTGGTGCCCGAAAGTGCCGTGACCTACACCTTGTACGGCAACTCGGTGTACGTGGCCGTGCCGAAGAAGGACGAAGACGGCCAGCCGCAGAAAAACGCCGAAGGCCAGCCCGAGCTGACCGCGCAGCGGCGCTTCGTCGATACCGGTGAGCGCCGCGATGGCCTGGTGGTCATCAGCAAGGGCCTCAAGGCCGGGGAGCAAGTGGTGACCGCCGGCCAGCTGAAGCTGTCCCAGGGCGCATCGATCACCATCAGCCCGGACAAAAACCTGAAAGTACCGTCAACCAATTCGGCGCACGCCAACTGATCGAGGAGGCGTCATGGCTTTTACCGATCCGTTCATCCGTCGCCCGGTGCTGGCCAGCGTGGTCAGCCTGTTGATCGTGCTGCTGGGCTTCCAGGCCTGGAGCAAGCTGCCCATCCGCCAGTACCCGCAGATGGAAAACGCCCTGATCACGGTGACCACTGCCTACCCCGGCGCCAACGCCGAGACCATCCAGGGCTACATTACCCAGCCCATGCAGCAGAGCCTGGCCAGCGCCGAGGGCATCGACTACATGACCTCGGTGAGCCGGCAGAACTTCTCGGTGATATCGGTCTATGCACGGATCGGCGCCGACAGCGACCGCCTGTTCACCGAACTGCTGGCCAAGGCCAACGAGGTGAAGAACAAACTGCCCCAGGACGCCGAGGACCCGGTACTGAGCAAGGAGGCCGCCGATGCCTCCGCGCTGATGTACATCAGCTTCTACAGCAGCGAAATGAGCAACCCGCAGATCACCGACTACCTGTCGCGGGTCATCCAGCCAAAACTGGCCACCCTGCCCGGCATGGCAGAGGCGGAAATCCTCGGCAACCAGCTGTTTGCCATGCGCCTGTGGATCGACCCGGTGAAACTGGCAGGCTACGGCCTGAGCGCCAATGAAGTGACCGACGCGGTGCGCCGCTACAACTTCCTGTCGGCCGCCGGCGAGGTCAAGGGCGAGTACATCGTCACCAGCATCAACGCCACCACCGAACTGAAGACGGCCGAAGCCTTCGCCAATATCCCGCTCAAGACCAGCGGCGACAGCCGGGTGCTGCTCGGCGATGTGGCGCGGGTGGAAATGGGTGCGGAGAACTACGACACGGTCAGCTCCTTCGATGGCACGCCCTCGGTGTACATCGGCATCAAGGCCACCCCCGGTGCCAACCCGCTGGATGTGATCAAGGAAGTGCGCAAACTGATGCCGGAGCTGGAAAGCCAGCTGCCACCGAACCTGAAAGCCTCCATAGCCTACGACGCCACCCTGTTCATCCAGGCTTCCATCGACGAGGTGATCAAGACCCTGGTCGAGGCGGTGCTGATTGTCATCGTCGTGGTCTTCCTGTTCCTCGGCGCCCTGCGCTCGGTGATGATCCCGGTGATCACCATTCCGTTGTCGATGATCGGCGTACTGTTCTTCATGCAACTGATGGGCTACTCGCTCAACCTGCTGACCTTGCTGGCGATGGTGCTGGCCATCGGCCTGGTGGTGGACGATGCCATCGTGGTGGTGGAAAACATCCACCGTCACATCGAAGAAGGCAAGTCACCGTTCGAAGCCGCCCTGGAAGGCGCCAGGGAAATCGCCATGCCGGTTGTGTCGATGACCATCACCCTGGCAGCGGTCTATGCCCCTATCGGCTTTCTGGAAGGCCTCACGGGGGCGTTGTTCAAGGAATTCGCCCTGACCCTGGCCGGTGCAGTGATCATTTCCGGCATCGTCGCCCTGACCCTGTCGCCCATGATGTGCGCCCTGCTCCTGCGCCACGACCCGAACCCCAGTGGCCTGGCCCATCGCCTGGACCAGCTGTTCGAGGGCCTCAAGGTGCGCTACCAGAAGCTCCTGCACGCCACCCTGAACACCCGGCCGGTGGTGCTGGTGTTCGCCGTGATCGTGTTGTGCCTGATCCCGGTGTTCTTGATGTTCACCAAGAACGAGCTGGCCCCGGATGAAGACCAGGGCGTCATTTTCATGATGGCCACGGCGCCACAGCCCACCAACCTGGACTACCTCAGCGCCTACACCGACGAATTCATCGACATTTTCAAGGCGTTTCCCGAGTACTACTCCTCGTTCCAGATCAACGGCTTCAACGGTGTGCAATCAGGTATCGGCGGCTTCCTGCTCAAGCCCTGGAACGAACGTGAACGCACCCAGATGGCGTTGCTGCCGCTGGTGCAAAGCAAGCTCGAAGGCATTGCCGGCCTGCAGATCTTCGGCTTCAACCTGCCCTCGCTGCCGGGTACCGGTGAAGGCCTGCCCTTCCAGTTCGTGATCAGCACCGCCAATGACTACGAGTCGCTGCTGGAGGTGGCCGAGCGGGTCAAGGAGCGCGCCCAGGCCTCGGGCAAGTTCGCCTTCCTGGATATCGACCTGGCCTTCGACAAACCCGAGGTGGTGGTCGATATCGACCGGGCCAAGGCTGCGCAGATGGGGGTGTCGATGGATGCGCTGGGGGGCACCCTGGCGACCCTGCTGGGTGAGGCGGAGATCAATCGCTTTACCATCGATGGGCGCAGCTACAAGGTCATCGCCCAGGTCGAGCGACCTTTTCGGGACAATCCCGATTGGTTGAGCAACTATTACGTGAAGAACCAGCAAGGCCAGATGCTACCGCTCTCGACCCTGATCACCCTCAGCGATCGTGCGCGGCCACGCCAGCTCAACCAGTTCCAGCAACTGAACGCGGCGATCATCCAGGGCGTCCCAATGGTCAGCATGGGGGAAGCATTGGACACCGTGCTGGGCATTGCCCACGAAGAAGCACCGGAAGGCTATACCTTCGACTACGCCGGTGCGGCGCGCCAGTACGTGCAGGAAGGCAGTGCGCTGTGGGTCACCTTCGGCCTTGCCCTGGCGATCATCTACCTGGTGCTGGCCGCCCAGTTCGAGAGCTTCCGCGACCCGCTGGTGATCCTGGTGACGGTACCGCTGTCGATCTGCGGGGCGTTGATTCCGCTGTTCCTGGGCATTTCCAGCATGAACATCTACACCCAGGTCGGCTTGGTGACGTTGATCGGCCTGATCAGCAAGCACGGCATTCTAGTCGTCGAGTTTGCCAACCAGTTGCGCCTGCAAAAGGGCTTGAGCGCCCGCGAGGCGGTGGAAGAAGCGGCGGCAATTCGTTTACGCCCCGTGCTGATGACCACTGCAGCCATGGTCTTTGGCATGGTGCCGCTGATTCTGGCCAGCGGTGCGGGGGCGGTCAGCCGCTTCGATATCGGTACGGTGATTGCCACCGGGATGTCGGTGGGCACCTTGTTTACCCTGTTCGTCCTGCCTTGCGTCTATACCCTGCTGGCCCGGGCGGATGCCCCCCAAGCGCAGGCGCAAACCGCCTGAACCTGCCCATGCAAAAAGGCCTCGTCGGTGACGAGGCCTTTTATCATCGAACATTCACTGCATCATTGGGGACGCAAGCCCTGACTCATACCGAACAAAAACAACAACAGGTCCGGATCGGGTTGCGCTGTCGTCTGCCCCTTGACCACCCGTGGTAACGGGCACTGGGACGCAAGATCGACCTTGCTCACTACCTGTGGACGCGGTTCTTCCCAGGCAGCGGCCGCAGCCGTGGCCACCGCCAGCGCAAGCAGGAGAAACAAACCTCGAGCCAATTCTAGTTTCATTGCTCTAAACCTTTGACAGCGCTGCCAAACGCCACTTTGTAAAAGTAGAGCAGCTTTCGCCACTCTGCGTCATTGAATGACGAATGGCGGCGCAATTGCTTCAGGTCGTTGGCTGCGGCACGCTGGCAACTGATACGCCGCCGGCATTTCTCCAGGTCCAGCAGCGCCACTTCAGCCCGAGCCTCGGCGCCTTCGCCGATCACCTTGATGAACACATGCTTGCCGTAAAGGCAGCCGTGTTGCCAATGGCCCCGATGCATTCGCGCAAGATTGGCGGCCAGGTCCTGCAGCATGCTGTCATGCAGCGCTTCGCTGTAGCGATCGCGAGCACCCTTTTCGTACCAGCTGTCACTGTCTTCGAAACCATCCAGGGCCTTGCTGACCAGCAAGGCCCGCCACTGGCGGTCGGCGTCACGCTCGACACCGCAGTACACGATATGCGGCACCCGCACACCCAGTTGCTCGAAACTGTTGAGCGCATCATATTCGCGTAACACGGTCGGACGCCCGAACGGGTGCAGGAAACTGCGGTAGATATGCCCAATCTGACGCTTGGAATACAGCAGTTGCCCGCTTTCGTCGTTCAACCGCTGTACGCCACTTTCACCACCCCGGCGCTGATTGGGTTCTTCCACCCATTCGCCCTGCTGCTGCCAGAAATGGTCGAACCGGCTCTTGCCCGTCAATGTTCCTGAACGCTCTACCGCCATGCCCCACTACCCCTTACGCAATACGTACACTCGCCACATGGCATAGAACGGCAAAAAGTCCAATCGTTCCTGAATCCGGAACCCGGCGGTTTCAAACTCCTCCTCGACCGTAGCCGCTGGTAACACAAAGCGGTTCTGGTAACTGCCCTTACCGGTTTCAGCGTAACGACGCTGCTCCAGTTTTTTACGGCGCCAGGCCTTGAAGTTGCCATCCACCCACAGCGAAAGGATCACGCTATCGCGTGTAACCCGTTGAAATTCCGAGAGAAGTGTCTTGCGATGCGCAGCGTCACCAATGTGGTGCATCAAGCGCATGCAGAAGATGCTGTCGACCGAGTTGTCCGGCAGGTCAATTGCAAACGCAGAGGTTTGCAAAGTACGTACCCGCTCGACGATATGCGCGGGCTGAGACTTGGTTGCCGTTTCCAGCATGGCTTCGGAGTTGTCGGCACCAATGATCACCCGATTCGGCTTTTCCGCCAGCAGTGGCCAGAACCGACCGGCGCCGCACGGCAAGTCGAGCACCAGTCCGGGTTCGCCCGCCAGGGTCAATGCGCGACGCGCCAGCTATTCATCACGTTTGTGCGACATACGCCGCGCCAGGCCATCCTGGTGCTTGAGGAAGTATTCCTGGGCATGCTGCTGGTCGTACTTTTCGGAAAATTCGAGCTTGATGGGACTACGCATGGTGCATCTCCTGACTCCAATTCGCCCACAGTAGGCGGGCAAGCGTTGGTGCCAGGTCATGCGGATGTGAAAAATTCGTTGGAAGTCCCAATAAAAGTTACAAGGCGTGACTACCCACCTGGGGCAACCATCACTCGAATGCCGACGTACCCGCGCGGGCGCGACTCAGGTCGACATGGAAGCGACAGCCATGGGGCACCGTCCCCGTCAGCGTCACCGCCCAACCCTGGTCGTCGCAGATCCGCTGTACCAGTGACAACCCCAGGCCCAGCCCTTCGCCCCGGCGCTCATCGCCGCGCACGAAGGGGCGGAACATCGCTTCGCGCTGTTCCTCTGGAATGCCCACGCCACTGTCCTCGACCATGAAACCCGAAGGCTCCAGGGTCAGGCGGATAAAGCCATAGTCGGTGTAGTGCGCGGCATTGCGCAGCAAGTTGCCCATCACGGCCTGCAGGAAGGTAGCGTTGTACAACGTCGGTGAACTCGCCTTGGCTTCGTAGAGCAGCGTCAGGCCTTTCTGTTCGATGGTGTCTCGCCAGACCCCGGTCAGGTCGTCGGCCACTTCCTTGAGGGTCGCCTGTGACGCCACCGCGCCCTCGTCGCGCTGGGCTCGGGCCAGCATCAGGAAGGTTTTCACCAGTTCCTGCATTTCTTCGGTGGCCCTGGCGATGCGCTCGACCTGCGAGCGAGCACGCAGGTCGATATTCGGATTGACCAGCAACAGCTCGCAGGAGCTGGCCAGCACCATCAGTGGGGTACGCAGTTCGTGGCTGACGTCGCTGGTGAACAGCCGTTCACGGGTCAAGGCATCGCGCAGGCGCCCCAGGGTATCGTCGAAGGCCACGGCCAGCTGGCCGACCTCATCGGCCGCGTAGTCCGGAGCCAAGGGCGGCGCCAGGCCGAGCAGCTGGTCGCGATGTCGAACCTGGCGCGCCAGGCGAATTACCGGCGCCATCACTTTTCGCGCCAGCACCCAACCCAGGAACACCGCCAGGGCCAGGCTGAGTACGAAGCCCACCACCACGACCGCGAACAGCACCCGTTCGCGCTCTTCGAAATCGCTTTGGTCCTGCAGCAACACGTAGCGCCGCCCATCGACGATTTCGACCATGGCGTGATAGGACAACGGCTCGCGGAACACTTCGTGAAAGCCGGGAGACAGGTGGCGCAGGTCCTTGGGCAACTCGAATTCGTCTCGCCCACCGCTGTAGTAGAACAGCTGGTCGGGGCGCGGCCGGTGGCTCCAGTCACTGACGCTGTCCATGCGCAGCAGGCGCTGCAAGTCGCCACCCAGCACCGCCGAGATCAGGCGCTCTTCGACCAGGTGCACGGTGGCAACGATACCGAAGGCGAATGCACCGGCCACCAGGGCGCTCATCAATGCAAAGGCAATGATGATCCGCTGGGCAAGGCTTTGCTTAAACTCCATCGCGGCCCTCGGCCAGACGGTAGCCAACGCCGTGGACGGTATGCAGGAGGGCTTTTTCGAAGGGTTTGTCGATTACCTGGCGAAGTTGGTGCACGTGGCTGCGCAGGCTGTCGCTGTCGGGGCAATCGTCGCCCCACAGGGCTTCTTCAAGCACCTCGCGGCGCAACACGTGGGGGCTTTTCTGCATCAGTACGGCCAGCAGCTTCAAGCCGACCGGGTTGAGCTTGAGGAGCTTGCCGTCGCGGGTAACTTCCAGGGTGTCGAGGTCATAGATCAGGTCGCTGACCTGCAAGGTGCGTCGGCCGCCGCCCTGGGCCCGACGCAACACCGCCTCGATACGTGCCGCCAGCTCCGACAGGGCAAAGGGCTTCAACAGGTAGTCATCGGCGCCGGAACGGAACCCTTGCAGGCGATCGTCGAGTTGGTCGCGGGCGGTGAGCATGATCACCGGCGTATCGCGCCTGGCATCCTCGCGCAGGCGCTTGCACAGCGTATAGCCGTCGATGCCCGGGAGCATGATGTCGAGCACGATCAGGTCGTAGTGTTCGGTGGCAGCCAGGTGCAAGCCGGACAGACCATCCTGGGCACAGTCCACCGTATAGCCTTTAAGGCCCAGGTAGTCCGCCAGGTTGGCCAGGATATCGCGGTTGTCTTCAACCAGTAGAATTCGCATAGGGTTCTCCCGTCCGGGTCTTTTGCCTGCTTGGCAGGCGCAGCTTACGGCCATCGGCAGCGCTCGGCTAGGCTGCAGCGGGTTTATTGGCAGTTAACATTTTTTTCACCCCGCCTTCACGGACACACCATAGCAATCGCCGCACAATCGCCGGTCGTTGTGTCACACCACTTCCTGGCACGGGTTACCGGCCGGGGCTGACTTTTCGACCTGCCAGGACCTGCCATGCCTGCCACTCACGCCTCTCGCCCGCTCAATCCGTGGTTATCCCTGGGTATACCGCTGCTCACGGCAGCGATCCTGATTCTGCTGGAATTGACCTCACTGGACATGGACCTGGCCAAGCTGGCCTTCGATCCGGTTGCCGGGGAGTTCATCGGCCGGCACAGCTACTTTCTCGAAGACATCCTGCACGATCGCGCCAAACAACTGGTCATCCTCCTGGGCCTGGGCGCCATTGCCGCCTTCGCGGCAAGCTTCTTCTGGCAGCGCCTGCGGGGCTGGCGTCGGGAATTGGGCTACCTGGTGATGGCCATGGCCCTGTCGACCAGTTTTGTCACCCCGCTCAAGGCGGTGACGGCCGTGCAGTGCCCTTGGAGCCTGCAGGAATTTGGCGGCAAGGAAGTCTACAGCGAGCTGCTCAGCCCTCGGCCGGCAACCGACAAACCTGGGCGCTGCTGGCCAGGCGGGCATGCCGCCACCGGGTTCACCTTGTTTGCCCTGTTCTTCATGTTGCGTGATCGCCGGCCACGTCTGGCCCGCGCCGCACTGGTATTTGCCTTCACCCTGGGCGCAGTGTTCTCGCTGGGGCGAATGCTGCAAGGCGCGCATTTCTTCTCCCACAACGTGTGGACGGCGGTGTTCTGCTGGCTGATCAGCCTTGGCTGTTACCAGTGGCTGCTGGTGGGAGCGCGCTTGCCTCGCGAAGAGGCCGATACTGCCACCAGATCACCTGCTGCCTGAAGCACGGCATCGCGGGGCAAGCCCGCTCATACAGGGCTGGAACACAGGCAAAAAAAAAGCCCCGCACTAGGCGGGGCTTTTTCTCATGCGGGTAAGGCTGGCTTACATCATGCCGCCCATACCGCCCATGCCACCCATGCCGCCCATGTCAGGCATGCCGCCAGCAGCAGCTTCCTGAGGCGCATCGGCAACCATGGCTTCGGTAGTGATCATCAGACCACCGATCGAAGCAGCGGCTTGCAGGGCCGAACGGGTAACCTTGGCAGGGTCCAGGATACCCATTTCGATCATGTCGCCGTACTCGCCGGTCGCAGCGTTGTAACCGAAGTTACCCGAACCTTGCTTGACCTTGTCGACGACTACGCTTGGCTCGTCGCCGGCGTTGGCAACGATCTGGCGCAGCGGTGCTTCGACAGCGCGACGCAGCAGCTGGATACCAACGTTCTGGTCTTCGTTGTCGCCTTTGAGCTCGGAGATCGCTTGCAGCGAACGAACCAGGGCAACACCACCGCCAGGGACCACGCCTTCTTCAACGGCTGCACGGGTAGCGTGCAGGGCGTCTTCAACGCGGGCTTTCTTCTCTTTCATTTCAACTTCGGTGCCAGCACCGACCTTGATCACGGCAACACCGCCAGCCAGCTTGGCCAGGCGCTCTTGCAGTTTTTCACGGTCGTAGTCCGACGAAGTCTCGGCAACCTGGGCACGGATCTGGGTGATGCGTGCTTCGATGTCGCCCTGTACGCCAGCACCGTCGACGATGATGGTGTTTTCCTTGGACAGGGTGACGCGCTTGGCGTTACCCAGGTGCTCCAGGGTAGCGGACTCCAGGCTCAGGCCGATTTCTTCGGAGATCACGGTACCGCCGGTCAGGACGGCGATGTCCTGCAGCATGGCCTTGCGGCGGTCGCCGAAGCCTGGTGCCTTGACCGCAGCAACCTTGACGATGCCGCGCATGTTGTTGACAACCAGGGTCGCCAGCGCTTCGCCTTCGACGTCTTCAGCCACGATCAGCAGAGGACGGCCGGCCTTGGCAACGGCTTCCAGAACTGGCAGCAGTTCACGGATGTTGGAGATCTTCTTGTCAACCAGCAGCAGCAGAGGGCCATCCAGCTCGGCGACCATGGTGTCTGGCTTGTTGACGAAGTAAGGGGACAGGTAACCGCGGTCGAACTGCATGCCTTCTACAACCGACAGTTCGTTTTCCAGGCCCGAGCCTTCTTCAACGGTGATCACGCCTTCTTTACCGACTTTTTCCATGGCTTCGGCAATGATGTCACCGATGGAGTTGTCGGAGTTGGCAGAGATGGTACCTACCTGAGCGATGGCCTTGGAGTCGGCGCATGGCTTGGACAGGGACTTCAGCTCTTTGACAATGGCGATGGTGGCCTTGTCGATACCGCGCTTGAGGTCCATCGGGTTCATGCCGGCAGCAACGGCCTTGAGGCCTTCGCTGACGATGGCCTGAGCCAGGACGGTGGCGGTGGTGGTGCCGTCACCTGCTTCGTCGTTGGCCTTGGAGGCAACGTCCTTGAGCAGCTGGGCGCCCATGTTTTCGAAGGCGTCTTTGAGTTCGATTTCCTTGGCAACCGAAACACCGTCTTTGGTGATGGTCGGAGCGCCGAAGCTCTTGGCCAGAACAACGTTGCGGCCTTTCGGGCCCAGGGTCGCTTTTACAGCGTCAGCCAGAACGTTGACACCAACGAGCATTTTCTTGCGGGCGGAATCGCCGAATTTTACGTCTTTAGCAGCCATGATCGTTTAATCCTTGAATACTTTGGAGTAACGGGAAACCAGCGGAATCAGCCTTCGATAACAGCGAGAATTTCGTTCTCAGCCATTACCAGCAGGTCTTCGCCGTCAACTTTCACAGTGTTGCTGCCCGAGTAAGGGCCGAAAACCACCTTGTCACCCACTTTCACGGCCAGCGCACGCACTTCACCGTTGTCCAGGATGCGACCGGTACCTACAGCGACGACTTCGCCACGGTTAGGTTTTTCAGCGGCCGAACCTGGCAGAACGATACCGCCAGCGGTTTTCGATTCTTCTTCGCTGCGACGGATAACGACGCGGTCATGCAGAGGACGAAGCTTCATTGTCGATCTCTCCTAATTGTGGTTTTCATCGGCCGGTGTCGACACCGGCGGGTTGATGCTTGCGGCGTAGCCGCTCGTAGCTCGCCAGGCGAACCACACATGTAATGTCTGGTGCGAACCACCAGAAACCTTGCGGTGACCCATACATGAGGTCGCCAAAGGTAATTACAAGGCTTGCTGATGAAATTTTTTAGCGCTTGTTGCAGGTAAAACAGAACGGCCCCTTGCGGGGCCGTCCGGTCAAGCGTCAGCGGTGCCTACAAATCCCGCGGATCTCGAAGATTGCGGGTGTCGCGAGGGCCTTGCGGATCGCGGTGCTCATACTCGCCCTCGATCACGTTCGGCTGACGCGGCTGGCCACCCTGGGCGCCCGGCCGGGTCATGAACGGATCATCGCCAAAGGCGCGCTGGCGCATGGCCTGGGCCTCGGCACGCTCGCGCATCTTGCGCCCGAGCAGGCGACGGGTGAACGGCAACAGGAAGATCAGGCCGACGACGTCGCTGATAAAACCTGGCAGCAACAGCAGGCCGCCACCCAGCGCCAGCATCAGGCCATGGAACATGTCCTCGGCGGGCAATTCGCCTCGCTGGAGGCTCTCACGGGCCCGCAAGGCAGTAGCCAGACCGGCCACCCTCACCACCAGAACACCCAGGGCAGAGCCTGCGATGATCAACAGCAGCGCCGGAAAGAAGCCGATCGCGGTGCTGACCTTGAAGAACACATACAACTCCAGCACCGGAAAAATCAGAAACAGCAATAGAAAAGCACGCATCAACGGGTTCCTCAGCGCAAGATGTCCTTGCAGTACACCTTTAATGGTTGCGAGCAATGGCTATTTCAAGCCTCGGCCGCTTCACGGGCTGGCCATTGGGCGGCGCGCGCCAGAAAAACCAGGGCTTCACGCACTTGTATCGGCGTATTACAAGGCGCGGCGAACGGCAGCCAGTGCAAGCCCTGGCCAATGCGCAGGTGCATGCCCTCGCTGTCGATGCCGACCATCTGCGCCGCAGCCGTCTGCGGCAAGCCGCTGAGCTGGACATAGTGGGCAATGGCGTTGGCATGATCGCTGTTCATGTGCTCGATCATGCTCAGTTCGGCCTTGCCGGCGAAGGGGTTCGCCAACGAGAGCCTGTCGACCCAGTGAATAGCGCCGAACCCGCCAATGTAGCGGTGACGAACAGGCGTCAGCACCCAGAAGTCGAAATCATGGGCCTTGTGGTAATTGCTCGATTCGGGAAAGTAGCGGTAATAGCGCTCGGCAGCGGCTTCGACCGCCGCTGGCTCTTCAAGCTTGTGGGCCTGGGCGAGTACCGTCAGGCGACCAACGGCCTGTACGTCCTCGGCATCGCGCTCGCCGACCAGCAACGAGCACTTGGGGTCTTTTTGCAGGTTGTGGGTGTGCTGGGCGATACGGCTGATCAGGATCAGCGGGTTGCCTTCGGCATCCAGGCAGTACGGCACCACCGAGCCGAAGGGAAAGCCTGGCATCGACTTGGAATGGGTCGACAGGACCCCACGATACTCCTTGAGCAGCAGCTCCCGTGCCTGTTGTGCGACTTTAGCGCTCACTGTGTGACTCCCGACTCGACGATTAGCTGAAGGCGGGTCGCAGGTGCACTGCGACCGAATGCTCAGCCGACAAAATATCACTATCGCCGGCGGTTGCCACAAGACTTACCAGGTAACGCCAAAGCCTGCGGTGTAGCGGGTTTTGTCCAGGTCGCTGTCGTCGGTGCCGCTAATCACATCCTTCTCGGCCTTGAGGTTGAGCGAGGCCCACTCGGTGACCTTGTAGCGCAAGCCGACTTCGGCATCGAGCGCGTAGTTGGCCACGCCGTCCAGCGGTTTGCCCACCTCGCCACTGGTGAAAAACTCGACCCGCTTGCCGATCAGGTAGCGGTTGTAGTCCCACTTCATGGCCAGGGCGTAGAAGTTGTCCTTGCCACCATCGGCGTATTCATAGTCGGTACGGTTGACCAGCGAGCCCAGGGAGAAGGCGCCCAGCTCGTCATCCCAGAACTGGTAGCCAGGGCCAGTACCCACGGTGCGCTGGCGCGCCAGGTCTTCGATGTGGTCACGCTTGTATTCAAGGCGCCCCTGCCAGAACCATTTCTCGGTCAGGAAGCGGTCGAGTGCGTACTCGGCGCTCCAGTTGTTGGTGGTGGTAACGTCGTCCTTGCTCTCGCGGTTGTATTCGCCTTCGGCCTGGTGCCGCCAGCGACCATGACGCGCCGTGGTCTTGAAATCGACATCGTAGTCGTCGCTGTCGGATTCGGCGCGCTTGTAATCCATCGCCAGGTCGACATTACCTTTCCACGACAGGTCCTCGATCACAGGCTTGGGTTTCATGATCTGCTGGATGCTGGCCAGCTCGACGGTCTTGGGCGTTTCGCCATTGGCCAGGGTCACCTTGCCCTCGTCGGCCGGGTGCAGCGACTTGGCTTTCTCGCCGGTGTAGGCATCCTGCTTGACCAGCAGTTCCTGGTCGCTTTCCAGGGTCTTGACCTGTTTCCAGTCCAGCGCGATCGAGCCACCGTATTCGGTCTTGAGCAACAGTTTGCCGCCATCGAACACGGTGATCTTGCCACTGAGCCGGTCGCCGTTCTTCATCCAGACGGTATCGGCGACAGCCGTGGAGCAGGCGGCAAGGGCAACGAGGCACAACAGGGCTCTAGAATACATAAGCAAGTAACGGACTCTGGTTCACGAAAAAAGTCGGGCATTATCCAGATACCCGCCCGTAGAGCAAGGACTGACCCACCCTATGCCGATGAGTTCAATTCCTATTTATCCGACCAACGCGGCAAATCCCCCGCGCATGCCCGCGAGGCCGCGATGAGCCCGACGCCCGGCGATCCGACGGAAAATTCCCAGGCCCGACGAATGGCGCTCTACCTGGTGCTCGGCCAGGTGCCTGCGGGCAAGGTGGTGAGCTACGGCCAGCTCGCAGAACTGGCGGGATTGCGGCGCGCGGCGCGCTGGGTCGGGCGTACCCTGAGCCAACTGCCACCGGACACCCAATTGCCCTGGCATCGCGTGCTGGGTGCCGGTGGTCGGCTGAGCCTGGCGCTGGGCACGCCATCAGGCGACGAGCAGCGTGCAAGGCTGCGGGCAGAAGGCGTCACTCTGCACAATAATCGTGTGGATATGTCGCGCCATGGCTGGCGCCCAATGGAGCACAGCGGTTAGAGTGCGCGCTTTGTTTTCGTAAACTTGAGGCAGATGTTGGCCCATGCCCCGTAAAACCTGGCGCGCTGCGCTCGCTGCCTATGCCAGCCCGTCGACCCTGGTGCTGTTGTTGCTCGGCTTTGCCGCCGGCCTGCCGTATATGTTGGTGTTCTCGACCCTGTCGGTGTGGTTGCGCGAGGCCGGGGTGGCGCGCGAAACCATCGGTTATGCCAGCCTGATCGGCCTGGCCTACGCCTTCAAGTGGGTCTGGTCGCCGCTGCTCGACCAATGGCGCCTGCCATTGCTCGGCAAACTTGGCCGGCGCCGCTCCTGGCTGGTGCTGTCGCAGGTGCTGGTGGTCATCGGGCTGGTGGGAATGGGCTTTTGCGACCCGCAAAAACACCTGTCCTGGCTGATCGCCCTGGCGGTGCTGGTGGCATTTGCCTCGGCCACCCAGGACATCGCCGTCGACGCCTACCGCCTGGAAATCGCCGATGACCAGCGCCAGGCCGCGCTGGCGGCCAGCTACATGGCCGGCTACCGGGTCGCCGCCCTGCTCGCCACGGCGGGAGCGCTGTTCTTCGCCGAAGGGTTCGGCTCCACCGGCTTCAGCTACTTGCACAAGGCCTGGACCGGCACCTACGTGCTGTTCGGTGTGCTGATGCTGCCTGCCGTGATCACCACCCTGTTGATGCGTGAACCGCCCGTGCCGCTGCGCACCCAACTGTCGGCGGCACGCTATGGCCTGACCCACCAGCTGGTCTCGGTGTTCGTGCTGATCATCCTGCTGGTGTCGGTACCGGCGACCTTCACCCAGCTGTACAACACCGATTTCGCCAGCGTGCTGTTCGAAGGGGTGAGCCTGCTCGACCTGCTTCTTGAAGACCGCGCCTTCCTGCGCGCCATCCTCTACATCACCCTGACCGCGCTGTGCCTTTCGTCCCTGGGCCGTCGCGGCCTGGCGCCGGTGCTCACCCCGGTCAACGACTTCATCCTGCGCTACCGCTGGCAGGCCCTGCTGCTGCTCGGGCTGATCGCCACCTACCGGATGTCCGACACCGTGATGGGTGTCATGGCCAACGTGTTCTACATCGACCAGGGCTTCACCAAGGACCAGATCGCCAGCGTCAGCAAGATCTTCGGCCTGATCATGACCCTGGTCGGCGCCGGCATGGGCGGCCTGCTGATCGTGCGTTTCGGCATCCTGCCGATCCTGTTCATCGGCGGCGCGGCCTCGGCGGGCACCAACATCCTGTTCCTGATGCTGGCCGACATGGGCCCCAACCTGCAGATGCTGGTGGTGACAATCTCCCTCGACAACTTCAGCTCGGGCCTGGCCACATCGGCCTTCGTCGCCTACCTGTCGAGCCTGACCAACCTGAAGTTCTCTGCCACCCAATACGCCCTGCTCAGCTCGATCATGCTGCTGTTGCCGCGCCTGATCGGTGGCTACTCAGGGGTCATGGTGGAAAAGTACGGCTACCACGACTTCTTCCTGATCACCGCCCTGCTGGGTGTGCCGACCCTGATCCTGATCGTCCTGCACTGGCGCCAGGAGCTGGGCCGGGGCAAGCAGGAACCGGTCGACAACCCTGTCGCCGAGCAGCGCCCCTGAGGCTGGCAGGGGCCGATGCCGGGATTATCCCGGCATAGCCTCGGCCTGGTTGCCCGAGCCGCTCAAAACCGTTCTCAGCGGCCACAGGGCCACAATGCCGGCAACCCCGGCAGCCAGGGCGAAGCTCTGCAGGCTGGCGCCCGCGCCGATCATTGCCAGCAAGGCGCCACCCAGGCCGAGCAAGGCGATGGTGATCATCCCCAACATGGCCGACACCAGTCCTTTGCTCTGCTCGCTGGAGAACAGCGTCATGCGGTACAGCACCGCGTTGGCGATGCCCAGGCCCAGGGCATAGACCGACAGCCCGGCGACCAGGCTCGGCACGCTGGGCACCAGCCAGGTGGCCAGCATCATGCTGACCAGCCCGATGAGATACGGCCACAGCGCACCGCGCACCAGGCGGGTCAGCGCATAGCGGTCGGCGATGCGGTTGATGATCAGGTTGCCCAGAATCAGCCCGCCGAATACCGGCAACTGCCACAGCGCATAGTCGAGGGTGCTCAAGCCTTCATCGTGAATCAGCAACACCGGGGACAGGCCGATCCAGCCAATCAGTGGCAAGCCGACCAGGCCCAGGGCCGCACTGCCCGCCACGAAACGGCGATTGGCCAGCAACTGCCCGTAACCGGCCAGCAGCGGCAGCAGGTGAATCGGCTGAAACGCCAGGCGCGAACCGTCGCGGCGCTCCACGCCCAGGGTTTCAGGCATGAATCGGTAGAGTGCGAACCAGGCCAGGACTGCTGCGGCGCCGAACAACACGAACAGCCAGCGCCACGACACCCACTCCAGCAACAGGGTGCCTACCAGTGGCCCGAGCAGTGGCGACAACAGCGCGATGTTTGCCAGCAAGGCCATCATGCGGACCGCATCGGCCTCGCTGAATGCCTCGTTCAGCGCCGGATAACTGACCGTCACGACAAAGCCCAGGCCGATCCCCTGCAACAGGCGCAGCAGGTTGAACAGCTCGATGCTCTGTACCCAGAACGAGGCCAGGCAGGCCAGGCAAAAGAACGCGCAGCCGCCGAGCAACAACGGTCGCCGGCCATAGCGGTCGGCCAGCGGACCGATCAGCCACTGCAGTAATACACCGCCCAGCAGGTAGAGGTTCAAGGCATGGGGAATGAATTCGGGACTGGCGTTCAGGTCATCGACCACTACCGGCATGGCCGGCATCACCACATCGCTGGCGAGGTAGGTCAACAGCTCGAACAGGGCCAGGGTCATGGCGAAGCAAAACGCACGCAGTGGCGTGATGTTGATCAGGGGGGTAAGCATGATGAGACCGGGCGTACGAAAGTAAGCCAGCCTGTATGCCAGAAAGCGGGGGGATCAGATAGGTTGAAGACGTGAACAAGTGTAATGACCTGTATCGCGGGGCAATGCCCACCCCTACCACGTAGGAGCGGGCTTGCCCCGCGATCAGTTCAGCGTTACTGCACCGCTGCTTCCTGCACCACGCGGATCACGCGCTGCGGAAAGGGAATATCGATGCCCTCGTCTTTCAGGCGATCACGCGCATGCTCGTTGAGCATGAACATCACGTCCCAGTAGTCGGCGGTGTTCACCCACACCCGCAACGACAGGGTGATAGAGCTGTCGCCCAGCAGCGAAACCACGGCCTGCGGCGCCGGGTCCTGGTGGATGCGTGGATCGTTGGCCAGCTCCAGCAGAACCTGACGGGCCTTCTGCAGGTCGGCCTCGTAATCGACACCCACATCGAACACGACCTTGCGGGTCGGCTGACGGTTGGTGTTGGTGATGATGCCGTTGGACAGCGCGCCGTTGGGCAGGATCACCGTCTTGTTGTCGCCGGTACGCAGCACGGTGTGGAAGATCTGGATGCTGTCCACGGTGCCCGCGACACCCTGGGCCTCGATCCAGTCACCGAGGCGGAACGGACGGAACAGCAGGATCAGCACACCGCCGGCGAAGTTCGCCAGGCTGCCTTGCAGCGCCAGGCCGATCGCCAGGCCCGCAGCACCGATGGCAGCGACGAACGAGGTGGTCTCGATGCCGATCATCGAGGCCACGCTGACCACCAGCAGAATCTTCAGAATAATGTTCGCCAGGCTGCTGATAAAACCTTGCAGCGCGAGGTCCGCGTTGCGCAGAGCCAGCAGTTTGCCCAACCGGAAGGTCACCTTGTTAATCACCCACCAGCCAATGGCCAGGGTCAGCAGCGCCAGCAACAGGCGGCTACCGTATTCCATGATCAAGGGGACCCAGGTTTGCGACGTTTTGACCAGCTGATCGACTTCAGCACTCAAATCCATAATGTTCTCCTGATGCCGAGGGGCAAAAGCTGTAAAAATCGCGCCGCAATCGTTTCAGCGGCAACAGAGACCTCGGACGCCGAAACGGCGCCAAGGTTCCGAAGTGCATCGATCAGTCGCGGAAGTTGTTGAACTGCAGTGGCATGCCGAATTCCTTGGCACGCAGGGCGGCGATGGCTTCCTGCAGGTCGTCGCGCTTCTTGCCGGTGACACGCACCTGCTCGCCCTGGATGGCAGCCTGGACCTTTAGCTTGGCGTCCTTGATGTGCGCGACGATCTTTTTCGCCAGCTCCTTGTCGATGCCTTCCTTGAGGACCGCTTCCTGCTTCATCACCTTGCCCGAGGCGAAGGCGTCTTTGACTTCCAGGCACTGGACATCGATCTTGCGCTTGACCAGGGCCAGTTTGAGGATATCGATCATCGCTTCGAGCTGGAACTCGGCTTCGGCGGTCAGGTTGACGGTGAGTTCCTTTTCCTTGAACTCGAAGCTGCCCTTGCCCTTGAGGTCATAGCGGCGGTCCAGTTCCTTCACGGCGTTCTCAACGGCGTTGGTGACTTCGTGCTTGTCCAGTTCCGATACCACGTCGAACGACGGCATAGAGATTCTCCAAAAATAAACGCGCGCTCGCGGCCCTGAATGAAGAGCGTGATGGAGCGCGTCGGGTTTGACGGTTAAAATGCCGGCTCATTATAACGGTTGCGAAACGCTGATGAGCAGCACCTGGCATATTCTCGGCGCAGGAAGTCTGGGCAGCCTCTGGGCCTGCCGGCTGGCCCGTGCCGGCAAAGCGGTCCGGTTGATCCTGCGCGATACGGCACGGGTGCAAGCGTACGAAGCCGCTGGCGGCCTGACCCTGATCGAACAGGGCCAGGCACAGCTGCACGCGATTCCTGCCCAGACCGCACAAGACGCTACCCCCATTCATCGCCTGCTGGTGGCCTGCAAGGCCTACGACGCCGAGCAGGCGGTGGCGCAACTAGCGCCACGCCTGAGCCACGGCGCCGAGCTGATCCTGCTGCAAAACGGCTTGGGCAGCCAGGATGCGGTGGCCAACCAAGTCCCCCATGCCCGTTGCATCTTTGCCTCCAGCACCGAAGGTGCGTTTCGCGAGGCCGACTGGCAGGTGAACTTTGCCGGTCACGGCTTCAACTGGCTGGGTGATCCCGCCAATCCCCTGCCGCCCGAGTGGCTCGATGACCTGGTCGATGCCGGCATCCCCCACCAGTGGACGCCCGACATTCTCACCCGCCTGTGGCGAAAGCTGGCGCTCAACTGCGCGATCAATCCGCTGACCGTGCTGCATGACTGCCGCAACGGCGGCCTGCAGGATCACGCCTGCGAAGTGGCCACCCTGTGTGCCGAGCTTGCCGAACTGCTGCAATGCTGCGGCCAGCCGCAAGCCGCAGAGGGCCTGAGCGAGGAAGTGGAACGGGTAATCAAGGCCACTGCGGCCAACTACTCTTCCATGTACCAGGATGTTCGTCAGGGGCGGCGCACCGAGATTCACTACCTGCTAGGGCATGCCTGCCGCGTCGCCAGCCGCCACGGCCGCCAGCTGCCCCATCTGGAACGGCTCTACCGGCGCCTGGTCGAACACCTGAACATGCGCCGATTGCCCAGCGATTGAGCGCAGCGCTACCCTGCCCTTTCACCTACACACCGGGATCTCGCTTACACATGACGCTTCGCGAACGCCTGGAAAACCTGCCGGTCGGCCAGAAACTGCTGGCTGCCCTGCTGGTATTGCTGATCACCATCCTGCTGGTGGCCAACCTGACCTTTATCAGCGCCGCCTACTGGATCTCCCAGGAAAGCATGGCACCACAGGCCCTGCAGACCATCGGCCGGCTGGTGGCCAATCCGCAACTGGCCACCCAGGCGGCCGATTCGCCGGAGTCGGCCAAGGCCCTGCTCAAGGAACTCGACAGCTACACCCCGCTGCGCGCTGCAGCGGTGTACGGCAGTGACGGCAAATTGCTCGCGCAATTGCAGCACGGCGAAGTCCTGCCCTTGCCCAAGCGTTACCGCAATATCGAAAACTGGCGCCTGACCGAGTTTCGCAGCACCCAACTGACCCAGCTGCCACGCCCGGGCGGCCCGCCCGGCCACCTGCTGCTGGTAGCCAGCAGCGAACTGCCCGTGGCCTTCTATACCGGCACCCTCACCGCGAGCCTCGGCATCCTGGTGTTCAGTATCCTGCTGTGGATGATTATTGCCCGCCAGATCAAGCGGCTGATTACCCAGCCGATCTACCAGCTCGAAGAGGTGTCGCGCCAGGTTACCCGCGAGGAGAACTACGCCCTGCGTGCCAAGCGCGGCAATGACGACGAGATCGGCAGCCTGGCCGAGGCCTTCAACACCATGCTTTCGCGCATCGAAGCCCGCGAACAACAGCTCAAGCGGACCCGCGACGAATTCCAGCAGGCCTTTGACCAGGCCCAGGGCCTGGCCGAAGAAACCCGCCACACCAACCGCAAGCTGGAGCTCGAAGTCCAGGTTCGAAGCAAGATCGAGAAGAAGCTCACAGGTTTCCAGAACTACCTCAACAGCATCATCGACTCGATGCCGTCGGCGTTGATCGCCCTCGATGAGCAGCTCTACGTTACCCAGTGGAACCAGGAAGCCAGCGCACTTTCCGGCACCCCCCTGGACGAGGCGTTGAACCAGCCGATTTTCCTCGCCTTCGAGCCCCTCAAGCCCTTCTTGCCGCAGCTCAAGGACAGCGTCGAAAAGCATCGGGTGGAAAAGATCGAACGGGTTACCTGGACCAAAGGCGACGATGCGCGACACTACGCGCTGACCTTCTACCCGCTGATGGGTGGCGGCGGCCGCGGCGTGGTGATCCGTATCGACGACATCACCCAGCGCCTGTCCCTCGAGGAAATGATGGTGCAGTCGGAGAAGATGCTCTCGGTCGGCGGCCTGGCAGCCGGCATGGCCCATGAGATCAACAACCCGCTGGGGGCGATCCTGCACAATGTGCAGAACATTCGCCGGCGCTTGTCGCCAGACCTTGCAAAGAACCTGGAGCAAGCCGAGGAGATCGGTATCGACCTGCTCACCGTCAACCGCTACCTGGACAACCGTGAAGTCCCGCAACTGCTCGACGGCATTCAACAGGCCGGTGCACGCGCCGCCAAAATCGTTACCCACATGCTCAGCTTCAGCCGGCGCAGCAACCGCCAGTTGGCGCCCTGCGACCTGCCGGCCCTGATCGACCAGGCCGTGGAGATCGCCGGCAATGATTTCGACCTGACCATCGGCTTCGACTTCAAGGGCCAGGCCATCGTCCGCCAGTTCGATCCTAACCTGGGCCCGGTACCCTGCACCGCCAACGAGCTGGAACAGGTGCTGCTCAACCTGCTGAAAAACGCCGCCCAGGCCATTCACCTGCGCGAAGACGACAGCGAACCGGGCCGCATCACCCTGCGCACGCGCCTCAACCCGCCGTGGGCGGAGATCCAGGTGGAGGACAACGGTGTCGGCATGCCTGAAGCGGTACGCAAGCGCACCTTCGAGCCGTTCTTCACCACCAAGGAAATCGGCCAGGGAACAGGCCTTGGCCTGTCGGTCTCTTACTTCATCATCACCAACAACCACAAGGGCCAGATGGAAGTGCAATCGGCGCCGGGCCAAGGAACCTGCTTCACCTTGCGCCTGCCACTGGCCAGCACCTCGACCCCGACGGTCGAGCCACACAAGACGGAGTCATGAACATGGGTTTTCGATTGTCGAAGATCTACACCCGCACCGGCGACAAAGGCGAAACCGGCCTGGGCGATGGCCGGCGGGTGCCCAAGGATCATCCAAGGATCGAAGCCATTGGCGAGGTCGACAGCCTCAACAGTCAGCTGGGCCTGCTACTGGCCGGGCTGGCTGGACAGGGATTGGACGAAGTCATCGAGGTATTGGCGCCTTGCCAGCACCGATTGTTCGACCTGGGGGGCGAGCTGGCGATGCCCAGCTATCAGGCGCTCAATACCACCGAAGTGGAGCGCCTGGAGGCGGCCATCGACCTCTGGAACGAAGAGTTGGGACCTCTGGAAAACTTCATCCTGCCCAGTGGCTCGGCACTGATCGCCCAGGCACATGTGTGTCGAAGCCTTGCGCGCAGTGCCGAACGGCGTTGCCAGCAATTGAACCGTGTCGAACCGCTGGCCGGGGTTGGACTGGCCTATATCAACCGGTTGTCCGACTTGCTGTTTGTGGCGGCGCGATTGATTGGCCGGCGCCAAGGGGTGGCTGAGGTGCTTTGGGTAGCTGCGGCGAAGCCTTGACGGCCCCTCGCGGGGCAAGCCCGCCCCTACAAAACTTCAGGCCAGAATGCCCGGATCCCTGCAACACCCTGGGCACCGTGCTGCCAGGCCTTCTCCCGCTCGGTCGCCCCCACACCCCCTAGCAGATACACCGGCTTGTTGAAGCCCTCGATCATCTGCCGCACCTGGTCCCAACCGAGCGGCTGGGCATCAGGATGCGTCTGGGTCGCCTGCACCGGCGACAGGGTGACAAAGTCCACGCCCATCTGTTCGGCCAGGGACAACTCCTCGGCATTGTGGCAGGACGCCGCCAACCAACGCTCTTTCGGGAACGGCCGGCCCTTGCTCGCGTACTTGCGCAATTGCTCGGACGTCAGGTGCCACCCGGCAGCCGGGAAATCCCCCAGCCACTCCAGCGGCCCCTTGAGCATCAGTTGCGCCTTGCCCGCACACAGCCCCACCGCATCAACCGCCACGTCGCGGTACTTGGGGTCGTACATGTTCGGGGCGCGCAACTGCACCAGCTTGATCCCCCCCGCGATGGCTTTCTGGATGCCACGCAGCATCTGCGGGACTTCCAGGCCATCCGGGGTGATCAGGTATTCGCCGGGCAAGCGTGCGGCGGCCACGATCGGCTGATTGGCCTCGGGAAAATCGTAGTGTGGCAGTTCACGGGCCGTCACCCAGGCCAGCGGTTGGCCTTCGGCACCATGAGGCTCGCCGGTAAAGCTGCCGACTTCCCAGACATCCAGCAGCACTTGCTTGTCCGGGTAGTCATGCTTGATCTTGATCAGCGGCCGGGCGGCAGTGACGACAATCCCCAGCTCTTCGTTCAACTCACGGGCCAGCGCGACTTCGACTGCTTCGCCCTCTTCCACCTTGCCTCCGGGAAACTCCCACAGGCCACCCTGGTGCTGGCTATCGGCGCGACGGGCAATCAGGATACGACCGTCGGTACCGCGAATGACCGCTGCCGCTACATGTACACGTTTCACCCTTCACGCTCCGCCAGGCCAGCCTTTTGCCAGGCCTGGAAAGCCGGCCAGTTGTAGATGGTCTCGATGTAGGAAGCCGCTTGCGCCGGCACGTCCACGCGATAGGTACGCAGTCGAACGGCGACCGGCGCGAAGAAAGCATCGGCCAGGCTCGGCGTGCCGAACAGGAAAGGACCTGCTTCCTTGGATGCCAGGCGGCATTCGGACCACAGTGCAACGATGCGGTCGATGTCGACCTGTACATCCAGCGGTATGTTCTCCAGCGCTTCGTCACGAGACAGATCGAACGGCATGGTGCCGCGCAAGGCGAAGAACCCGCTGTGCATCTGCGCGCAGGCAGAGCGTGCCTGGGCACGGGCGCCGATATCGGTGGGCCACAGGTTGGCTTCGGGATGGCGCTCGGCCAGGTACTCGGCAATGGCCAGCGAGTCGGCAATCACCCCGTGCTCGCACTTGAGCAGCGGTACCTTGGCGGTTGGCGAATGCTCGAGCAGGCGTGCGCGGGTATCGGGCTGGTTGAGTTTGATCAGGGTTTCTTCGTAGTCGGCTCCGGCCAGTTCGAGGGCCAGGGCGCCGCGCAGCGACCAGGAGGAGTACAGCTTGTCGCCGATGATCAGGTGGTAGCTCATGGTTCGGCTCCAGGGGGTGTGGAGAGAAAGGACCTTCGCAACTGGATCGCCGGCAACGCCGACTCCCACACACATCTGTGGAAGCCGGCGCTGCCGGCGATCAGCCGCACAACGGTCTCAGGTACGGTACTCGGCGTTGATTTTCACGTACTCGTGGGACAGGTCGGTGGTCCAGATGGTTTCGCTGCACTGGCCACGACCCAGCTCGATGCGGATGGTGATTTCTTCTTCAGCCATCACCGCCGAACCCTGGGCTTCGGTGTAACTGGCGCTGCGGCCACCCTTGCTGGCGATGCAGACATCACCCAGGTACACGTCGATCAGGCTGACGTCCAGGTCCGGCACGCCGGCACGACCGACCGCGGCCAGGATCCGGCCCCAGTTCGGGTCGGAGGCAAACAGCGCGGTCTTGATCAGCGGCGAGTGAGCCACCGCATAGCCGACATCCAGGCACTCCTGGTGGTTGCCGCCGCCGTTGACTTCGACGGTGACGAACTTGGTCGCACCCTCGCCGTCACGGACGATGGCCTGGGCCACTTCCATGCACACCTCGAACACCGCCTTTTTCAGCGCCTCGAACAGCGCGCCGCGGGCTTCGACAACCTCGGCGACATCGGCCTTGCCGGTAGCGATCAGCATGCAGCAGTCGTTGGTCGAGGTATCGCCATCGATGGTGATGCGGTTGAACGACTTGTTGGCCCCGTCGAGCATCAGGTCCTTGAGCACATGAGGAGCGACCTTGGCGTCGGTGGCGATGTAGCCGAGCATGGTGGCCATGTTCGGGCGGATCATGCCGGCACCTTTGCTGATACCGGTAACGGTAATGGTCACGCCTTCATGCTGGAACTGACGGCTGGCACCCTTGGGCAGGGTGTCGGTGGTCATGATGCCGGTGGCGGCTTCGGCCCAGTTGTTTTCCGACAGGTCATCCAGGGCCGCTTGCAGGGCGCCTTCGATCTTCTCGACCGGCAACGGCTCACCGATCACACCGGTGGAGAACGGCAACACGGCACTGGCATCGACGCCGGTCAACTCGGCCAGCTTGGCGCAGGTGCGCTCGGCGGCTGCCAGGCCCGGCGCGCCGGTGCCGGCGTTGGCATTGCCGGTGTTGGTCAACAGATAGCGCACAGTACCCTGCACGCGCTGCTTGGCCAGGATCACCGGGGCTGCGCAGAACGCGTTGAGGGTGAACACGCCGGCAACGCTGGAGCCTTCGGCGCAGCGCATGACCACTACGTCCTTGCGCCCCGGGCGCTTGATACCCGCAGAGGCGATACCGAGTTCGAAACCTGGAACCGGGTGCAACGTTGGCAAAGGACCAAGACCAACAGCCATGTAAGCGCTCCTAGAAAAAATACACCGGCCCGATGATGCCGGTGCTTGAGATGGAACAACGCCGCGACGGTTGGAAACCTGTCGCGGCGCGGTGTTCATGAATCAGCGTACTGCCGGGCAGACGACTTAGTTGATCTGGCCGTGGCAGTGCTTGAACTTCTTGCCCGAACCACACCAGCACAGTTCGTTACGGCCCAGCTTCTGTTCGTTGCGTACAGGGGCAGCGGCAACGGCGACTTCAGCGCCCTCTTCCTGCTCCTGGGCTTGCTCCAGGCCAGGTGCTGCAGCGTGCTGGAACTGCATGCGCGATGCCAGCTCCTCGGCTTCGCGGCGCAGGCGGGCTTCTTCTTCGACCGGATCTTCGCGGCGAACCTGAACATGGGACAGCACGCGGATGGTGTCGCGCTTGATCGAGTCGAGCAGTTCCTGGAACAGGTTGAACGACTCGCGCTTGTACTCCTGCTTCGGGTTCTTCTGGGCATAGCCACGCAAGTGGATACCGTGACGCAGGTGATCCATGGTCGACAGGTGGTCTTTCCACAGGTCGTCGAGGACGCGCAGCAGGATCTGCTTCTCGAAGGTACGCAGGGCTTCGGCGCTGGCCTGCTCTTCCTTCTCGTTGTAGGCCGCCAGCAGCGCTTCCATCAGCTTGGCACGGAGGGTTTCCTCGTACAGGTGGTCGTCTTCGTCGAGCCACTGCTGGATCGGCAGCTTGACCCCGAAATCGCTGGCCAGCGCCGCTTCCAGGCCGGCCACGTCCCACTGCTCGGGCAGCGACTGCGGTGGAATGTGCTGGGAAACGGTGGCGTCGAGCACTTCCTGACGGAAGTCGGCGATGGTGTCGCCAATGTTGTCGGCTGCCAGCAGGCTGTTACGCATGTGGTAGATAACTTTACGTTGCTCGTTGGCCACGTCGTCGAATTCGAGCAGTTGCTTACGAATATCGAAGTTGCGCCCTTCGACCTTGCGCTGGGCCTTCTCGATGGCGTTGGTGACCATGCGGTGCTCGATGGCCTCGCCGGACTGCATGCCCAGGGCCTTCATGAAGTTCTTCACCCGGTCGGAGGCGAAGATGCGCATCAGGCTGTCTTCCAGCGACAGGTAGAAGCGGCTGGAGCCCGGGTCACCCTGACGGCCGGAACGGCCACGCAGCTGGTTGTCGATACGACGCGATTCATGGCGCTCGGAGGCGATCACGTGCAGGCCACCGGACTCGATCACCTGCTGGTGACGCTTCTGCCAGTCGGCCTTGACCTGGGCGATCTGCTCGGGGGTCGGGTTCTCCATGGCGGCGACTTCGACTTCCCAGTTACCACCCAGGAGGATGTCGGTACCACGACCGGCCATGTTGGTGGCGATGGTCAGCGCGCCTGGACGGCCGGCCTGGGCGATGATCTCGGCTTCTTTTTCGTGGTACTTGGCGTTCAGTACCTTGTGATCGATGCCTTCCTTCTGGAGCAGGTTGGACATGTGCTCGGAGGTTTCGATGGTGGCAGTACCCACCAGCACCGGGCGGCCCTGGGCCATGCTTTCCTTGATGTCGGCGATGATCGCTGCGTACTTCTCGTCGGCCGTCAGGTAGACCAGGTCGTTGAAGTCCTTACGGGCCAGCGGCTTGTTCGGCGGGATGACCATAACGTTGAGGTTATAGATCTGGGCGAACTCGAAGGCTTCGGTGTCTGCGGTACCGGTCATGCCGGACAGCTTGTTGTACAGACGGAAGTAGTTCTGGAAGGTGGTCGATGCCAGGGTCTGGCTCTCGGCCTGGATATTCAGGTTTTCCTTCGCCTCGATGGCCTGGTGCAGGCCTTCGGACAAACGGCGACCCGGCATGGTACGGCCGGTGTGCTCGTCGATCAGCAGGACCTGGCCGTCCTGGACGATGTACTCGACGTTGCGGTGGAACAGCTTGTGTGCGCGCAGGCCGGCGTAGACGTGGGTCAGCAGGCCCAGGTTGTGCGCCGAGTAGAGGCTCTCGCCTTCGGCCAGCAGGCCGACCTGGGCGAGCATTTCCTCGATGAACTGGTGACCGGCTTCGTTGAGCTCGACCTGGCGGCTCTTCTCGTCGATCTTGTAGTGACCCTCTTGGGTCACCTCGCCTTCGACTTCCTCGATGTGCTGCTTCAGGCGCGGGATCAGCTTGTTGATCTCGATGTACAGCTTGGAGCTGTCTTCGGCCTGGCCAGAGATGATCAGCGGGGTCCGCGCTTCGTCGATCAGGATGGAGTCGACTTCGTCGATCACGGCGAAATTCAGCTCACGCTGGAATTTCTCTTCCATGCTGAAGGCCATGTTGTCGCGCAGGTAGTCGAAACCGAATTCGTTGTTGGTGCCGTAGGTGATGTCGGCCGCATAGGCAGCGCGCTTTTCTTCTGGCGGCTGGAACGGCGTGACGACGCCGACGGTCAGGCCGAGGAATTCATACAGCGGACGCATCCAGTTGGCGTCACGGCGAGCCAGGTAGTCGTTGACCGTGACCACGTGAACGCCCTTGCCCGACAAGGCATTGAGGTACACGCCCAGGGTTGCGACCAAGGTCTTGCCTTCACCGGTGCGCATTTCTGCGATCATGCCTTCGTGCAAGGTCATGCCGCCGATCAGCTGCACATCGAAGTGACGCATGCCCATGACGCGCTTGCCCGCTTCACGGGCAACCGCAAAGGCTTCGGGCAACAGCTGGTCGAGGGTTTCGCCTTTGGCCAGGCGCTCTTTGAACGCGGCGGTCTTGGCCCGCAGCTGCTCGTCGGAGAGAGCCACCATCTGCTCTTCGAAGGCATTGACGATCTGTACCGTCTTGAGCATGCGTTTGACTTCACGCTCGTTCTTGCTTCCAAAAAGTTTTTTTAACAAAGGCGCAAACATATTGGCAGGATCTTCCACACATAGGGATGGAGGGCGGCCCCGTGAGTCGCCCGTGCAGCCCTTATGGCCGCATGCGAACGAGCATTCTACCCGGAAACGATGGTGAGGAAAGTGGCGGATTTCCACGATGCTGGCACAGCGCTTTGACGGGGCTTTTTTACAATAAGGGCTTTTTTCACAACTTCAACCCATTGGCTACATGAAGTTTTCACCTGGCACCCGGACAAGGCGCTTGCCAGGGGATCTGATAAGATGCCTGTTCTGTAACTTCAGGTGTATCCCCATGGCTTTTCGCCCCTTGCCGGCACGCGCCCCAGCGGTTCTGCTGCGCGAAGCTCGGCCGCTCAAAGCCCTGTTCAGCCAGGCCCAGCGCCTGGCGCAACTGCAAAAGCTGCTCGACAGCCAGTTGCAGCCGGCTGCCCGCGAACACTGCCATATCGCCTCCTGGCGCGAAGGGACGCTGCTGCTGATCGTCACCGACGGCCACTGGGCCACTCGCCTGCGCTACCAGCAAAAGCGCCTGCAACGCCAGCTGCAGACCCTCGAGGCGTTTTCGAGCCTCACCCGCATCCTGTTCAAGGTCCAACCGCCGACCACCCAGAGCCGCGCTGTCGGCCACACCGCCGACCTCTCCACCCGCGCTGCCGAAAGCATCCAGGCCACCGCCGAGGGCATCAGCGATCCGAAGCTCAAAGCCGCGCTGGAACGCCTGGCCAGCCATGCGCGAGACAAGAACACTGCCGGCGAGTGACTCGTAGGAACGGGCAATAAAAAAGGCCACCCGAAGGTGGCCTCAATCACTAGAGAGAGTGTTCGAACTTACACTGCCGCAACTGGACGCATGTAAGAGATCGGTGCCGTACTGGCATCTTCGAATGTCACCACTTCCCAGGCATCTTTTTCCTCGATCAGCTTGCGCAGCAGCTGGTTGTTCAGCGCGTGTCCGGACTTGTAGCCCTTGAACTCGCCGATCAGGCTGTTGCCCAGCAGGTAGAGGTCGCCGATGGCGTCGAGGATCTTGTGCTTGACGAATTCGTCTTCGTAACGAAGGCCGTCTTCATTGAGCACGCCGTCCTTGTCGACCACGATGGCGTTTTCCACGCTGCCGCCGAGCGCGAGGTTGTGCTTGCGCAGGTACTCGATGTCGCTCATGAACCCGAAGGTACGGGCGCGGCTGACTTCCTTCACGAACGAGGTGCTGGAAAAGTCCACGCTGGCACTTTGAGTCCGGTTACGGAACACCGGGTGATCGAAATCGATCTCGAAACTCACCTTGAATCCGTCGAACGGCAGGAAAGTGGCGCGCTTGTCGCCGTCTTCCACTGTCACTTCGCGCAGGATGCGGATGAACTTCTTGGCTGCGTCCTGTTCTTCCAGGCCGGCAGATTGAATCAGGAATACAAAGGGCCCAGCGCTACCGTCCATGATCGGCACTTCGGACGCGGAGAGCTCGACGTAGGCGTTATCGATGCCCAGGCCAGCCATGGCCGAGAGCAAGTGCTCCACCGTGTCTACCTTGGTATCGCCATTGACCAGAGTCGTCGACATGGTCGTCTCGCCGACATTGGCCGCGCGGGCAGGAATTTCCACCACGGGGTCGAGGTCGGCACGGCGAAATACGATGCCGGTATCCACAGGTGCGGGTTTGAGGGTCAGGTAAACCTTTTCCCCGGAGTGCAGGCCGACACCTGTGGCACGGATAATATTTTTCAGGGTGCGTTGTTTAATCATGGCATTGGCCGCTTCAGCGCAAATTGCGAACTGGTATCAACAAAGGCTGGGGATAATACCAGACCCGGCCTTTGCTGAACACCAATCACCCTTATACCCCTGATAAATTTCATCAATCGGCCTGACGACGCAGGAAAGCTGGAATGTCCAGATAGTCCAGATCGTCTTGCGGATTGAGCTTGGCAGCGGCGGCTGCACCGGCATGCGCCTGGTTGCGCATCACGGTCGGACGCTCCAGGTCACGATAGTTCACCGACGCTTGTTCCTGGCGCACAGGCGCAGGGGCTGCGGTCTGCATGGCGACAGTCTGCATGGTGTTGTCGATGACCTTGACCGGCTTCTCGATCTTCGCGCCCAGGCCCGTGGCAACCACGGTCACGTGCAGCTCGTCACGCATGTCCGGATCGATAACAGTACCGACCTTGACCATGGCGTGATCGGAAGCGAAGGCTTCGATGATGCTACCGACGTCCGAGTACTCACCCAGCGACAGGTCAGGACCTGCGGTGATGTTCACCAGGATGCCGCGAGCACCCTGCAGGTTGACGTCTTCGAGCAGCGGGTTGCGGATGGCTGCCTCGGTCGCTTCACGTGCACGGTTCGGACCGCTGGCGCAGCCAGTGCCCATCATCGCCATGCCCATTTCGCTCATCACGGTCCGTACGTCGGCGAAGTCGACGTTGATCATGCCCGGACGCTTGATGATGTCGGAGATACCGCGAACGGCACCGGCCAGTACGTCGTCAGCCTTGGCGAAGGCGGACAGCAGGCTGGCATCCTTGCCCAGGATGGTCAGCAGCTTCTCGTTGGGGATGGTGATCAGCGAGTCGACGCTTTCTGCCAGCGCGCGGATGCCTTCGTCGGCGATCTGCATGCGCTTGCGGCCTTCGAACGGGAACGGACGGGTAACCACCGCAACGGTGAGGATGCCCAGTTCCTTGGCCACTTCGGCGATGATCGGCGCAGCACCGGTACCGGTACCGCCACCCATGCCGGTGGTGATGAACACCATGTTGGTGCCCTGCAGCACTTCAGCGATGCGCTCGCGATCTTCCAGCGCGGCCTGACGACCGACTTCCGGATTGGCGCCAGCACCCAGGCCCTTGGTCACGCCGGTGCCCAGTTGCAGGATGGTGCGCGCGCCGATGTTTTTCAGCGCTTGAGCATCGGTGTTGGCGCAGATGAACTCGACGCCTTCGATGTTGCTCTTGACCATGTGATTGACGGCGTTGCCACCGCCGCCACCGACGCCGATCACTTTGATGACCGGACTTTGCGGGACGTTGTCTACGAGCTCGAACATTTTCCCTCTCCTTACTGTTCTCTAGTTTTTGCGCCTACTACTACTGCTTTGAAACTTTTAAAAGTTGCCTTTGACCCAGCGAGTGAAGCGCTCGAACGCTGGTGCCTTGGGTTCATCGCCATAGTTGCTGCTGCTGTTGCCGGTCAGGGTCACGCCGTCGGACTGCTTTTGCAGGCCGTAGGTCAGAAGGCCCACACCGGTGGAATAAATCGGGTTGCGCACGACGTCGCTCAGGCCCCGAACGCTATGCGGCACGCCCAGGCGTACCGGCATGTGGAAAATTTCTTCGGCCAGCTCTACTGCGCCTTCCATTTTCGAAGTACCGCCGGTCAGGACGATGCCCGCTGGCACCAGGTCTTCGTAGCCACTGCGGCGCAGTTCGGCCTGGATCAGGGTGAAAAGTTCGTCGTAACGCGGCTCGACCACCTCGGCCAGGGCCTGGCGCGACAGTTCGCGCGGCGGGCGATCGCCGACGCTCGGCACCTTGATGGTTTCGCCGGCACCGGCCAGCTTGGCCAGGGCACAGGCGTAGCGGATCTTGATCTCTTCGGCGTACTGGGTCGGGGTGCGCAGGGCCATGGCGATATCGTTGGTCACCTGGTCGCCGGCAATCGGGATCACGGCGGTGTGACGAATGGCGCCTTCGGTGAAGATGGCGATATCGGTGGTGCCACCGCCGATGTCCACCAGGCACACGCCCAGTTCCTTCTCGTCATCGGTCAACACCGAGTAGGCCGAGGCCAACTGCTCGAGGATGATGTCGTCGATCTCCAGGCCACAGCGGCGCACGCACTTCTCGATGTTCTGCGCGGCATTGACGGCGCAGGTCACCACGTGGACCTTGGCTTCCAGACGTACGCCCGACATGCCCAGTGGCTCGCGCACGCCTTCCTGGTTGTCGATCACATAGTCCTGCGGCAGGGTGTGCAGCACCCGCTGGTCGGCAGGAATGGCAACGGCCTGGGCGGCGTCCAGCACGCGCTCAAGGTCTGCGGCACTGACCTCACGGTCGCGGATCGCGACGATGCCGTGGGAGTTCAGGCTGCGGATGTGATTGCCGGCCACGCCAACGAAGGCGGAGTGGATCCGGCAGCCGGCCATCAGCTGGGCTTCTTCCACCGCACGCTGGATCGACTGCACGGTCGATTCGATATTGACCACCACGCCCTTCTTCAGCCCGCGTGACGGGTGGGTGCCGATACCGACGATTTCCAGGGTACCGTCGGCGGCGACTTCGCCTACCAGCGCCACTACCTTGGAGGTGCCGATATCCAGCCCGACGATCATTTTGCCGCTATGCGCATTTGCCATGGTCCTGCCTCTCTCTAATTCTTCGCAACGGCGGGTTGGGCCGTCGTCGGTGCAATCGTTTCCCGCCAGCCAACGGCCAGGCCATTGGCGTAACGCAGATCGATGCGGGCGATGTTCGTGATCTGTTCTTTGAGTGTCTTGTCGTAAATGGCAATGAAACGGCGCATCTTTTCCACCAGATGATCGCGTCCCAACAGCAGTTCGACCCCCGCACCTGCGCTACCGGCGCCAGTGGTCAGGAACCAGCTGCCGCGTTCACGCAACTCCAGCCGGGCAATCGAGAAGCCCATTGGCCGCAACATCTGGCTCAGTACCTGATACTGCTGCATCACTTGTTGCTGCGCCCGCTGCGGCCCGAACAGCTGCGGCAGGTGCTCATAGTTGGCCAGTTCGCGCGGGGTGAATGCCTGGCCCTGGTTGTTCAACAAGGCCTCCTCTCCCCAGCGCGCCACCGGCAACTGTTCTTCCAGGCGGATCACCACTTCATCCGGCCAGACCCTGCGTACCTCGGCATGGGCGATCCAGGGCATTTGCTCCAGTTCTGCACGCATGCTGGCAAGGTCGACGGTGAAGAAGCTGGCCGACACATATGGGGCAATTCGCTGCTGCACAGCCTGCTGGCTGATGTAGCTCAGGTCGCCCTGCACGGCGATCTTGGTGATCGGCCGGTCGGCATAGGGCATCAGGCGTTGCGCGCCTTCGTAGGCGGCAAAACCTGCGGCCACCAGCAGCACCGGCCACAGCAGGCGCTTGAAGACGCTGAAGTTGGCCTTGGGCAGGCGCGCCGACAGTGGCTCCTTGGCCACCATCCGGCTGGCACCACGCGGCACCGGCTTGCTACGGCCGGTGGCGGGTTGCTGATGACGTAACATCGCGCCTTGCATGGGCTTAACCTCGCGCCTCGACGCTGGCCGCCAGGATTGCCAGCACCAACTGCTGGAAGTCCAGGCCGGCCGCGCGTGCCGCCATGGGGACCAGGCTGTGATCGGTCATGCCTGGTGCGGTGTTGACTTCGAGCAGCCAGAAACGCCCCTGCTCGTCCTGCATCACGTCCAACCGGCCCCAGCCAGCGATACCAACGGCGTCGCAGGCACGGGCGGTGAGGTCGATCAGTTCCTGCTCTTTTTCAGCGCTCAGGCCGCAAGGAATCCGGTACTGGGTATCGGAGGCCAGGTACTTGGCGTCGTAGTCGTAGAACGTATGGGGGGTGCCCAGCGCGATGGGAGGCAATACCTGCCCACGCAAGGTCGCGATAGTGAACTCCGGACCGTGAATCCATTGTTCGACCAATACTTGCGAATCGTAGGTGGCGGCGTCTTTCCAGGCGGCGATCAATTCGTCGACGCTGGTCACTTTCGCCATACCGATACTGGAACCTTCATGGGCCGGTTTGACGATCAAAGGGAAGCCCAGTTCCGTGCCCGCGGAAATACAGTCGGATTCGCTGCCCAGCACGGCATGGCGCGGGGTCGGAATCCCCAGGCTCTGCCACACCTGCTTGGTGCGCAGCTTGTCCATGGCCAGGGCCGAGGCAAGGATGCCACTGCCGGTGTAGGGGATGCCCAGGCACTCGAGCAGGCCCTGCATGCTGCCGTCTTCACCGCCACGGCCGTGGAGGATGATGAAGGCGCGGTCGATCTTCTCGCGCTGCAGGCGATCGAGCAGGTCGTCGCCCACATCGATGGCCACCACGTCGACACCGGCGGTGGTCAGCGCATCGATCACGGCGGCGCCGGACTTGAGCGAAACCTCGCGTTCGGCGCTCTTGCCGCCATAGAGCACGGCGACACGGCCGAAGTCTTTCGGGGCGATGGTCGAATGCAGGTTGGCGTATTGGTTAACAGTCATTTCGACTTCCCCTGACTGGCAACGGCACCAGCGAACAACGGACTCTTGAGTAATTGCGGGGCCAGGCCGCCGATATCGCCGGCGCCCTGGCACAGCAGGATGTCGCCTGCGCGCAGCAGCGGCTTGACCAGCGGCGCCAGCTCGATGCCGCGCTCGATGTAGATCGGGTCGAGCTGGCCACGCTGACGGATGCTGTGGCACAGCTGACGGCTGTCGGCGCCCGGAATCGGCTCCTCGCCGGCCGGATAGACCTCCATCAGCAACAGCACGTTGGCATCGGCCAGGACCTGGACGAAATCGTCGTACAAGTCGCGCGTACGGCTGTAGCGGTGTGGCTGGTAGACCATCACCAGGCGCCGCTCAGGCCAGCCACCGCGCACCGCCTTGATAACCGCCGCCACTTCGGTCGGGTGGTGACCGTAGTCGTCGACCAGCATCACGCTGCCACCGTCCACGGGCAGTTCGCCGTAGACCTGGAAGCGCCGCCCTACCCCCTGGAACCCCGAAAGGCCCTGGACGATGGCTTCATCGCTGATGCCCTCGTCGGTGGCGATGGCGATGGTTGCCAAGGCGTTGAGCACGTTGTGGTTGCCCGGCATGTTGACCGACACGTCCAGCGGCTCGCGGTCGCGGCGCAACACGGTGAAGTGGGTCTGCATGCCCGTCTGGCGAACATTGATCGCGCGCACGTCGGCTTCTTCGCTGAAGCCGTAGGTCACTGCCGGACGCTTGACCAGTGGCAGGATCTCACGCACCACCGGGTCGTCCAGGCACATCACCGCCAGGCCGTAGAACGGCAGGTTGTGCAGGAACTCGACAAAGGTCTTCTTCAGCTTGTTGAAGTCGCCCTCATAGGTCGCCATGTGGTCGGCGTCGATGTTGGTGACCACGGCCACCATCGGCTGCAGGTGCAGGAAGCTGGCGTCGCTCTCATCGGCTTCGGCGATCAGGTAGCGGCTGGTGCCAAGCTGGGCATTGGTACCTGCTGCATTCAGGCGGCCACCGATGACGAAGGTCGGATCCAGGCCACCGGCGGCGAACACCGAGGCCAGCAGGCTGGTGGTGGTGGTCTTGCCATGGGTACCGGCCACGGCAATACCGTGGCGATAGCGCATCAGCTCGGCAAGCATCTCGGCACGCGGCACCACGGGGATACGGCGCTCAAGTGCGGTCGCGACTTCCGGGTTGGCGGTGTTGATGGCGCTGGAGACCACCAGCACATCGGCGCTGGCAGCGTTCTCGGCACGGTGGCCGATGAAGATCTGCGCACCGAAGGACTCCAGGCGCTCGGTGACTGCCGAGGTCTTGAGGTCGGAGCCCGACACCTGGTAGCCCAGGTTCAGCAGCACTTCGGCGATCCCGCACATGCCCACGCCGCCGATACCGACGAAGTGGATGCGGCGGATACGGCGCATTTCGGGTTGCGGCATGGCTTTCTGACTTTCAACCATGGGCCACCTCCAGGCAGATATCGACCACGGTGCGGGTGGCCGCAGGTTTTGCCAGGCGCCGGGCAGTGGCGGCCATGGTGGTGAGTTTTTCCGGTTGCATCAGCACCTCGTTCAGGCGTTCAGCGAGTTCCGCTGCGCCGGTTGTCGCTTGTGGCATCAGGAAGGCAGCGCCTTCGCGGGCCAGATAATGGGCGTTGTGGGTCTGGTGATCGTCGATGGCATGGGGCAAGGGCACCAGCATCGATGGCAAGCCGGCCGCGGCCAGCTCACTGACGGTCAGCGCGCCGGCGCGGCAGACCACCAGATCGGCCCAGCCATAGGCTTGGGCCATGTCCTTGATAAACGGCTCTACCTGAGCCTCGACTCCGGCCTCGCGATAGCGCTCGGCGGTAATCTGGTCGTGCTGCTTGCCCGCCTGGTGGAATACCTCGGGACGAATGTCCGCGGGCACCTGGGCCAGGGCCTGGGGCAGCAATTTGTTCAGCGGTTCCGCGCCAAGGCTTCCGCCCAGTACCAGCAGACGTGGCCGGCGCGTGCCCAGGGGCTCACGCGGGGTTTCCATGAACAGCTCGCTGCGCACCGGGTTGCCGGTGGTGCGCAGCTTGTCCGAAGCACTGAAAGTGCCGGGGAAAGCTTCGCAGACTCGGCCGGCCAAAGGCACCAGCAGCCGATTGGCGGTACCGGCGCGGGCGTTCTGCTCGTGCACCACCACAGGCACACCGCACAACCTTGCAGCAACGCCACCAGGCCCTGTCACATAACCACCAAAACCGACCACACAGACCGGCTTGAGCTGGCGAATGATGCGACGGGCCTGCAACACCGCCTTTACCAGGGTAAAGGGTGCCTTGAGCAACGACAGCTTGCCCTTGCCCCGCAGGCCGGTGACGTTGATCAGGTGCAGCGGCAAGCCTGCCTGCGGCACCAACTCGTTCTCGATACCACGGGGCGTACCCAACCAGTGCACGCTGTAGCCGCGCGCCTGGAATTCACGGGCACAGGCCAGGGCCGGGAACACATGGCCCCCGGTGCCGCCCGCCATGATCAGTACGTTCTTGCCGTCAGCGGCCATGGTTGGGCTCCTCGGCAAAATCGCTTTCATCGAATTCATGCTCTTCGCTGCCCAGGTGGGTGCGACTCTCCCACTCGATGCGCAGCAACAACCCCACACAGGCGCAGCAGATCACCAGCGAGCTGCCCCCGTAGCTCAGGAACGGCAGGGTCAGGCCCTTGGTCGGCAGCAGGCCGACGTTCACACCGATGTTGATCAAGAACTGGCCGATCCACAGGAAGGCCAGGCCAAAGGCCATGTAGGCGGCGAAAAACTGCTTGGCTTTCTCGGCCCACAGGCCGATGTACAAGGCACGTACGGTGACGAACACGAACAGCGCGACGGTGACCAGCGAGCCGACCACGCCCAGCTCTTCGGCCAGCACCGAGAACACGAAGTCGGTGTGCGCTTCCGGCAGGTAGAACTGCTTCTGCACGCTGTTGCCCAGGCCGACGCCCAGCCATTCGCCACGACCGAAGGCAATCAGCGCCTGGGTCAACTGGTAGCCGGAACCGAACTGATCCGACCAGGGATCGGTAAAGGTGATCAGACGCGCCATCCGATAGGGTTGGGCCTGGACCAGGACGAACACCGCCCCCACCGCCAGGACCACCATCAAGCTGAAGCGGAACAACCCGACGCCCCCCAGGAACAGCATGGCCGCCGCGGCGCCCATCATCACCACCGTGGCACCGAAGTCCGGCTCCATCAGCAGCAGGCCAGCCATCGGCAGCAAGACGATGAACGGCTTGAAGAAGCCCATCCAGCTCTCGCGCACTTCCTGCTGACGACGCACCAGGTAGCCGGCGAGGTAGATCACCACGAACACCTTGGCAATTTCCGAGGGCTGCACGTTGAAGAAGCTGAAACCGATCCAGCGCATCGAACCGTTCACTTCGCGACCGATGCCCGGTATCAGTACCAGCACCAGCAGGCCAAACGCGCCCACCAGCATGGTGAAGCCCATTTTCTGCCAGGTCGCGATCGGCACCATCATGGTGACGATGCAGGCCACCACGCCGATGGCCACATACACCAGGTGACGGAACATGTGATACAGCGGGTTACCCGATTGTGCCGCAGCCACTTCCGAGGAGGCCGAGGTGATCATCACCAGGCCAAGGCCCAGCAGCGCCAGGCACCCGGCGAGCATGGCAAAATCGAGGTCGATGCCACGGCCGCTGATCAGCGGCGACGGATAGGGCTTGATCATGCCGAAGATCATGCCAGCCCTCCTACGGCCTGGGCGAACAGGCGCCCACGCTCCTCGAAGTTCTTGAACATGTCGAGGCTGGCGCAGGCTGGCGACAACAGCACCGCGTCACCCGGCTGAGCTTGTTCGGCACACTGCTGCACGGCTTCGTCCAGCGTCTTCACACGGATCAACGGGACGCTGTCGCCCAATGCCTCGGCCAGACGCTCTGCGTCACGACCCAGCAACACCACGGCGCGGCAGTGCGCAGCTACCGGGGCACGCAGGGCGCTGAAGTCGGCGCCCTTGCCATCGCCACCGGCGATCAGCACCAGCTTGCCGTCGATGTCGGCGCCCAGGCCTTCAATGGCGGCAAGCGCCGCCCCCACGTTGGTGGCCTTGGAGTCGTCGTACCAGCTCACGCCGTTACGCTCACGAACCCACTGGCAACGATGGGCCAGGCCGGCGAAGGTACGCAGGCTCGCCAGCATCGCCTCCATCGGCAGGCCGACCGCGTGCCCCAATGCCAGCGCCGCCAGGGCGTTGGACTGGTTGTGAGCACCGCGGATCTTCAGTTCGCGTACCGGCATGAGGTTCTGGAACTCGAACGCCAGGTACTTCTCGCCGTTCTCTTCACGCAGGCCGAACGCCTTGAAGTCGGGCGCGTTCAGGCCGAACGTCCAGACCGGCTGGCCTTCTGCCAACAGCGGGCGGCTCAGGGCGTCCTGGCGATTGACCACCACCTGGCGGGCACCGCGGAAGATCCGGTGCTTGGCCAGATGATAGGCCGGCAGGCCGCTGTAGCGATCCATATGGTCTTCGCTGACATTGAGCACCGTGGCGACTTCAGCGTTGAGCTGGTCGGTGGTTTCCAGCTGGAAGCTGGACAGCTCCATCACGTACAGCTCGACGTCGTCGCTGAGCAGGTCCAGCGCCGGAGTGCCCAGGTTGCCGCCAACTGCCACACGTTTGCCTGCCGCGGCGGCCATCTCGCCGACCAGGGTGGTGACGGTGCTTTTCGCATTCGAACCGCTGATGGCGATGATGGGGGCCTTGGCGTTACGCGCGAACAACTCGATATCGCCAGACAACTTGACGCCACGGGCGGCCGCCTGCTGCAGCGCCGGTGTGGCCAGGGCCAGGCCAGGACTCACATAGAGTTCGTCGGCACGACAAAGAAACTCGACATCCAGTTCGCCACAGCGCACTTCCACCTGCGGGTAATCACGGCGCAGGGTTTCCAGTTCCGGTGGGGTCTCACGGGTGTCGGCGACCGCAAAGGCAACGCCCCGGTTCGCCAGGAAGCGAACCAGGGACATGCCGCTCTTGCCGAGGCCGACAACGATGCGGAAGTGGTCAGAAGCGATCAATGACACGCGTTTCTACCTCAGTTTCAGGGTGGCAAGGCCGATCAGCACCAGAATCACGGTGATGATCCAGAAGCGGACGATCACCCGAGGCTCGGGCCAACCCTTGAGTTCAAAGTGGTGGTGGATCGGGGCCATGCGGAACACCCGACGGCCGGTCAACTTGAAGGAGGCCACCTGGATCACCACCGACAGGGTTTCCATGACGAACACACCGCCCATGATGAACAGGACGATCTCCTGGCGAACGATGACCGCGATGGTGCCCAGCGCGGCACCCAGTGCCAGGGCACCGACGTCACCCATGAACACCTGGGCCGGGTAGGTGTTGAACCACAGGAAGCCCAGGCCGGCACCGATCAGCGCGCCGCAAAAGACGATCAGCTCGCCAGCGCCCGGCACATAGGGAATCAACAGGTACTCGGCAAATTTCACGTTGCCCGACAGGTAGCAGAAGATGCCCAGGGCGCCGCCCACCATCACCGTCGGCATGATTGCCAGGCCATCGAGGCCGTCGGTCAGGTTGACCGCGTTGCTCGAACCGACGATCACGAAGTAGGTCAGGACCACGAAGCCGGCACCCAGCGGGATGGTGAGATCCTTGAGCATCGGCACGATCAGGGTGGTTTCCACGCTGCTCGGTGCGGTCATGTACAGGAAAATCGCAGCGCCGAGGCCAAACACCGACTGCCAGAAATACTTCCAGCGGCTCGGCAGGCCACGCGAGTTCTTCTCGATCACCTTGCGGTAGTCATCGACCCAGCCGATTGCACCGAACAACAGGGTGACGACCAGCACCACCCAGACATAACGGTTGGTCAGGTCGGCCCACAGCAAGGTGCTGATACCGATGGCCGACAGAATCAATGCGCCCCCCATGGTCGGGGTACCGGATTTGGACAAGTGCGATTGCGGGCCGTCGTTACGAACCGCCTGGCCAATCTGGCGAATCTGCAGGGTACGAATCATCCAAGGGCCCAGCCAAAGGGCCAGCGACAACGCGGTCAGTACACCCAGAATCCCGCGCAGGGACAGGTACTGAAAGACCGCGAAGCCTTTGTAGAACTGTTGCAGATACTCAGCCAGCAGCAGCAGCATTAATGTTTCTCCCCGCTGGAACCGCACAGGGCCGCCACGACGTTTTCCATCGCAGCGCTGCGCGAACCCTTGATCAAAATAGTGGTGTTAGTGGCCTGCTCGTCGGCGCAAACGGCGTCGATCAGGTCAGCTTGATTAGCGAAATGTCGGGCATTGGTGCCGAACGCTGCGACCGCGTGTGCCATGTTCGGCCCCACGGCATACAGTGCCGAAACCTTGTCTTTGGCGTAGTCGCCTACCTGCCGATGCCCTTCCTCGGCCCACTGGCCCAATTCGCCGATATCCCCGAGCACCAGGACGGTGCGGCCGGAAAAGCCGGCGAGTATATCAACGGCAGCGCACATGGAGGTGGGGTTTGCGTTGTAGGTGTCATCGATCACCCGCAAACCGCTGGCAGTCATGTGCACCACGGTGCGGCCCTTGACCGGCTGCACGTTATTCAAGCCCTCGACGATACCCGCCAGCGACACACCAAAAGCGTGGGCGGCAGCAGCAGCGGCCAGGGCATTACTGACGTTATGCGTGCCAAGCAGATTGAGCTGGACCGGCGCGCTGCCAATCGGGCCATGCAGGTCGAACGCCGGGCAGCCCCGCTCGTCGTGAGTGATGGCACTGGCATGAAAATCCGCTGCGCCATTGCTCAAGGCAAAGGTCAGCACCCGGTGGTTGCCGGCACGTTTCTTCCAGGTCTCGAATGCCTTGTCATCAAGATTCAATACCGCGACACCATCCTGCCCCAAGCCTTCGAGGATCTCGCCCTTGGCCTCGACAATTTTCTCCGGCCCGCCGAACTCGCCGACATGGGCCGTACCTGCGTTGTTGATCAACGCCACCTGGGGCTTGGTCAGCCCGACGGTATAGGCAATCTCGCCGATACGCGAAGCTCCCAGCTCGATGACCGCCGCCGTGTGCTCCGGGGCGAGTTCAAGCAAGGTCAGCGGCGCACCGAGGTCATTGTTCAAGTTGCCGCGAGTGGCCAGCACCGAACCACGTGTGCGCAGGATGCTGGCGAGCATCTCCTTGACCGTGGTCTTGCCGCTGGAGCCGGTGATGGCTGCCACTGGCTTGTCGAAGGCGGCACGGTTCAAGGCACCCAACTGGCCCAGGGCCAAGCGGGTATCGGCGACCAGCAATTGAGGCAGGTCGGTGCCCGTCACTTCGCGCTCCACCAAGGCTGCAACAGCACCTTTGGCCTGCACATCGTTCAGGTAGTCATGACCGTCGAAGCGAGGCCCGGCCAGGGCCACAAAGAGTTGCCCGGCAACGATGGCGCGGCTGTCGATGCTCACGCCGGTAAAGGTTGCATCGCCACCCACCAGGCGGCCCTGCAGGGGCGCGGTCAACTGGCTGAGGGTCAATGGCTTAAGCATGGGGTGTCTCCCAGTGCGCGAGTGCTTTCTCGGCTTCGACCAGATCGGAGAAGTCGTGACGCTCACCGTTGATTTCCTGGTAATCCTCGTGGCCCTTGCCCGCCAGCACGATCACATCGTCGACGCCTGCACTGGCAATCAGTTGGACGATGGCAGCGCCGCGACCGGCAACGAATTCGACGCCATCGGCCCGGGCAAAGCCAGGACGAATGTCGGCAAAGATCTGCTGGGGGTCTTCAGTGCGCGGGTTGTCGTCGGTGACCAGCACCCGGTCAGCCAGGCGCTCGGCCACTTCGGCCATCAACGGGCGCTTGCCGCGATCACGGTCACCGCCGCAGCCGAACAGGCACAGCAACTGGCCCTTGGCGTGCGGGCGCAAAGCCTGCAGAACCTGCTCCAGGGCATCCGGGGTATGTGCATAGTCGACCACTACCAGCGGCTTGCTGCCGCCACCCAGGCGCTGCATGCGCCCGATAGGGCCTTCGAGGGTTGGCGTGACCTTGAGAATTTCGTCCAGCGCATAGTCAAGCGCCAGCAATGTGCCGACGGCTGCCAGCATGTTGCTCAGGTTGAAACGCCCCAGCAGGCGGCTGCGCAAGGTACGCTCACCTTGAGCCGTCACGATCACGGCGCGCACACCATCATCGTCGAAGTGCGCTTCGCGGCAGTACAGCGAAGCGGCGCTGTCATTGAGGCTGTAGCTGATCAGGCGCGACTCGGCATGCTTGCCGGCCAGGCGACGGCCGAACTCGTCATCCAGGTTGACCACCCGGCAGCGCAGGTTCGGCCAGGCGAACAGGCGCGCCTTGGCATCTTCATAAGCCTGCATGCTGCCGTGGTAGTCCAGGTGATCACGCGACAGGTTGGTCATCACTGCAATATCGAATTCCAGTGCGGCGACCCGTCCCTGATCCAGGGCGTGGGACGAGACCTCCATGGCCACCGCCTTGGCGCCGCCCTTCTTCAGGTCGTTGAGCGTGGCTTGCACGGCAATCGGGTCCGGCGTGGTCAGGCGACCGCTTTGCAGTTCGCCGTAGAAACCGGTACCCAAGGTGCCAATCAGGCCACAGTGCTGGCCGAGCTTGTCCAGGGCTTGCGCCACCAGTTGGGTGACGCTGGTCTTGCCATTGGTACCGGTGACACCAATCAGGTCCAGCTGACGGCTCGGCTCACCATAAAAGCGCCCGGCAATGTCCGACAGCTGGGCAATCAGGCCCTTGACCGGAATCAGCGGGACTTCGGTGATCGGCAGCACGGTAGCGCCTTGGGCTTCATAGGCGACGGCAGCCGCACCACGCTTGAGCGCATCGGCAATGTGATCGCGACCATCGACGCGTGCACCGGGTACCGCCAGGAACAGATCGCCCGGACGGATGCTACGGCTGTCCAGCGTCAGCTCGCGGATCAACGGATCGCGGCTGGCCTGGGCGAAAAGCTTGCTCAGAGGCATTGTCATTAACCGCGCCCTCCCTTGGCGGGCGCAGCATTGACCTGCTGCTGTGGAGTCGCCGGCGGCAGGTTGTCCGGCGGAATGTTCATCAGGCGCAACGTGCCGGACATGACCTTGCTGAACACCGGCGCCGACACCAGACCACCGAAGTAGCCGCCCTTGCTCGGCTCATCGATCACCACCACCACTGCGTAGCGCGGGTCGCTCATCGGGCCGAAGCCTGCAAACAGCGAGCGGTAGGAGTTCTCGGTGTAGCCCTTGGAACCGATGGTGGCCTTGCGCGCTGTACCGCTCTTGCCACCTACGTGATAGAACGGCACCTGCGCACGGAACACCCCGCGCGGCGCTTCGATGACCTGCTGGACCATGCCCTGGATGGTCTTGGCGACTTCCACGGGTACCACCTGCGTGGACTCCGGCGTCTTGTCGACCTTGAGGATACTCAGCGGCACCATCTTGCCGTCGTTGGCCAGCGCGGCGTAGGCATGCACCAGTTGCAGCGCGGTCACCGACAGGCCGTAGCCATAGGACAGGGTCGCGGTTTCGGCCTTGCGCCACTCGCGGTGGTTGGGCAGGTTGCCCACACGCTCACCGGGGAAGCCCAGGCCGGTGTACTGCCCAAGCCCCAGCTGGGACATCACGCGGTAGATGGATTCGCCACCGATATCGAAGGCAATCTTGCTCATGCCGACGTTACTGGAGTTGATCAGGATGCCGGTCAGGTCGAGGATCGGGCCTTCGCTGCGGGACACGTCGCGAATGGTGTAGCGTCCCAGCTGCAAGGTGCCCGGATAGACCTCGACCTTGTCAGTCGGCTTCCAGCGTCCGCTTTGCAGGGCCGCGCTCATCGACAGCGGCTTGACCGTGGAGCCTGGCTCGAACACGTCAATGATCGCCCGGTTACGCATGGCGGCCGGGAACATGCTGCGACGGTTGTTGGGGTTGTAGGTCGGCTGGTTGACCATGGCCAGCACTTCGCCAGTCTTCACGTCGAGGATCACCAGGCTGCCCGCCTTGGCTTCCTGCTCGGCAATTGCGTTGCGCAGCTCGCGGGTCGCCAGGTATTGCAGGCGCAGGTCGATGGACAACGCCAAGGTCTTTCCGGCCTTGGCGTTTTTGGTTACCTGGATGTCCTTGATCAGCCGGCCACGCCGGTCCTTGATGACCTGTCGCTTGCCAGGGACGCCGGCCAGCCACTCATCGTAGGCCAGTTCGACCCCTTCCCGACCATGGTCGTCGAGGTCGGTAAAGCCAACCATGTGCGCAGCCACATCGCCGGCCGGGTAGAAACGACGAAATTCCTCGATGCCATAGACACCGGGAATCTTCAGGTCAAGGATCACCTGACCCTGCTCGGGCGTCAGCCCCCGGACCAGGTAGATGAATTCCTTGCCGGCCTGTTGCTCCAGGCGCTGGGTGAGCTGTTGCGGGTTCTGCTTGAGCGCCGCGGCAAGTGCCGGCCAGCGATCCTTGTAGGCCTGCATTTCCTTGGGGTTGGCCCACAAGGTGGTAACCGGCGTGCTGACTGCCAGCGGTTCGCCGTTACGGTCGGTGATCAGGCCGCGGTGCGCAGGAATAGGAATGTGCCGCAGGCTGCGGGCGTCGCCCTGGCCCTTGAGAAAGTCGCGATCGACCACCTGCAGGTCGATGATGCGCCAGGCGATCGCGCCGACCATCAAGGCCAGCAGGCCGATGACCACGCGAAACCGCCAAGGGTAGAGTGCGCCTTCAAGTTTCATCATGGCGCCACCATCCGTACTTCATCGGCCGCAGGAATACGCATTTTCAGCTGTTCGCTGGCCAGGTTCTCGATACGGCTGTGGGCGGTCCAGGTGCTTTGTTCGAGGATCAGCCGGCCCCACTCGGCCTGCGCCTTGTCGCGCTCGCTGAGTTCGCCATAGAGGGTGTTGAGCAACTGGCGGTTCCAGTGCGCGCTGTACGAAACCGCCACCGAAGAAACGAGCACGGCGATAAACAGCAGGAGCATCAGGAAGCTTCCGCCTGGCAAAGGCTTGGCAAACAAGCGGCTCACCGCAACTTCTCGGCAACGCGCATGACAGCACTGCGCGAACGTGGGTTGGCCTTGAGCTCGGCTTCGGAGGCGAACTGCGCCTTGCCGTGAACCTTGATCTTCGGCTCGAAATGCTTGTGCTGTACCGGCAGGTTGCGCGGCAGGTTGTCGGACTCGCCCTTGACCAGCTTGCGCATGAACAGCTTGACGATGCGGTCTTCCAGGGAGTGGAAGCTGATCACCACCAGGCGCCCGCCGACTTCCAGTGCCTCGAGCGCGGCCTCGAGGCCGGCCTCCAGGTCGCCCAGCTCGTTGTTCACATGGATGCGCAGCCCCTGGAACGCACGGGTCGCCGGGTTCTTGCCCTTCTCCCAGGCAGGGTTGGCAACCTTGAGGACTTCAGCCAGGTCCGCGGTGCGGGTAAAAGGCTCTGTTTCGCGGCGCAACACCACGGCACGGGCCATGCGCCTGGCGAAGCGCTCTTCACCGTATTCCTTGAACACGCGGGCGATTTCTTCTTCCGGCGCGGTGGCGATGAACTCGGCCGCACTGACGCCGCGGGTCGGGTCCATACGCATGTCCAGCGGGCCGTCATTGAGGAAGCTGAAGCCGCGCTCCGGGTCGTCCAGCTGCGGCGAGGACACGCCCAGGTCCAGCAGGATGCCACTGACCTTGCCGGCAATACCGCGCTCGGCCACTTCGGCGCCCAGCTCGGCAAAACTGCGCTGCACAATGACAAAGCGGCCGTCTTCGGCCGCCAGCGCTTGCCCGGTGGCAATCGCTTGAGGATCTTTGTCAAAACCCAGCAACCGTCCTTGCGGCCCGAGCTTGCTGAGGATCAACCGGCTATGCCCGCCGCGACCGAAGGTGCCATCCAGATAGCAGCCATCGGCGCGTACGGCGAGAGCCTCGACGGCTTCGTCAAGCAGTACGGTGATGTGGTTAAAGCCGCTATCTATAGTCACAGGATCAAATCACGCAGTTCGTCAGGCATGGCGCCCGGTTGTTGAATAGCTGCAAGGTCGGCTGCCGAAACCGCGTTCCAGGCATCCTCGTCCCACAGCTGAAATTTGTTCAGTTGCCCCACCAGCATCGCCTTCTTGTCGAGCTTGGCGTATTCGCGCAAACGCGGAGGCACCAGGAAACGCCCACTTCCATCAAGCTCCAGATCCACCGCATTGCCGATCAGCAAACGCTGGAGGCGACGGTTCTCTTCACGCAAAGACGGCAAGGCGCGCAACTTGGCTTCAATCAGCTCCCACTCGTCGAGCGGGTATACACATAAGCAGGGGTCCACCGCATCGATCGTTACGATCAGTTGCCCGGAACTGCGCGAATCGAGCTCGTCACGGTACCGGCTCGGCATTGCGAGACGGCCCTTTGCGTCGAGGTTGATAGCGTTGGCTCCGCGGAACACGGCTTCGATTCCCCACTTGTTAGCTTTTTTGTGTCAGAAAACCCACTTTATGCCACTTCCTGCCACTTGCGCACACTATAGGAATCCGCCTACCACACCGTCAAGGCACGCTTATAAGGAAATCCCTTACAGATCGGAGATTTAGCGCGGTAGGGGAAGATGGAAGATCAAATCAGAGAATTTTCAGACACAAAAAATCAAACTCACTCAGACGGATAGAGTCCGAAGTTAAAGTGATTTATTAAGAGTAAGATTTTTTCGGTATTACGAAGACGCATCTGCTATCGATTCAAGCAGGAGGGGAATAGGTGGAGAGTCGATCTGTAAGCCGGGTTCTGTCGAGGACAGTCATTCCTCTACGACGGCCATCACTGGACGCCTTTAGCAACCTACCCGGTTCCAACGCGGGCCGCGCCATATGGAACCCTATTTGGTCTTGCTCCGAGTGGGGTTTACCTAGCCACGAACTGTTACCAGTCGTGCGGTGCGCTCTTACCGCACCTTTTCACCCTTACCGGCACCGAAGTGCTTAGGCGGTTGTTTTCTGTGGCACTTTCCGTAGGCTCACGCCCCCCAGGCATTACCTGGCACTCTGCCCTATGGAGCCCGGACTTTCCTCCCCCCTCTTTTGCGAAACAAAAGAAGGCAGCGACTGTCCAATCGACTCTCCGCCGCAAAGGTTAACGGTAGAGGCCGCCAAGAACAAGCGATAAAACAATCAATATCACAGTGCCACTAATGGCCTTTCTGTTTTTCCAACGCAATCTGATACAAAACATTCTTGCGCACGCCGGTAATTTCCGCAGCCAGTGCCGCAGCGCGCTTGAGCGGCATCTCTGCCAGCAGCAAATCGAGCACGCGCATCACTTCGCCGCTGACCGCCTGCTCATCTTCCGGCGCACTCCAGCCAGATACCAACACCACGCACTCGCCACGTTGCTGATTACTGTCGGCCTCGACGAAGGCGCGCAACTCACCCAGCGGTAATCCCTTGAGGGTTTCGAAGGTCTTGGTCAACTCGCGCGCCAGCAATGCCGGGCGGTCGGCGCCAAAGATCTCTTCCATGTCTTGCAAGCACTCCAGGATCCGGTGCGGCGCTTCATAGAAGATCAGGGTGCGCGGCTCTTCCTTGACCAGGCTCAAGCGGGCCTTGCGCCCTACCGCCTTGGCCGGCAAGAAACCTTCGAAAATGAAACGATCCGACGGCAGGCCCGCGGCCGATAACGCTGCAATCAAGGCACACGCCCCAGGCACCGGTACGACCTGGACTCCCGCCGCCCGCGCCTGGCGCACCAGGTGGTAACCCGGGTCAGAAATCAGCGGCGTACCCGCATCCGAGATCAGCGCAACGCTGTCACCCGCCAACAAGCGAGTCAGAAAACGGCTGCCTTCATCGCGCTCGTTGTGCTCATGGCAGGCTGCCAGCGGGGTGTTGATTCCAAAATGCTGCAACAGGCGGATGGAGTGACGCGTGTCCTCGGCGGCAATAAGCGCGACATCGGCAAGTATCTTCAGCGCGCGCGCACTCATGTCATCCAGGTTGCCAATGGGCGTGGCCACCACGTAGAGCGTGCCAGCAGTGGAATGGGTAGCCCCTGGAACTTCAGTCACAACACACACCTGTCGTTTTGATCAAACCGCCATTGTAGCCCGACTGCCGGTAACAATGCGTCACCCACAATGTCGCTGCGGTGCGCTGCACGACCTATATTGAAGGATTCACGCCAGCAAGATCGCGCCCCGGCCAGCGCTTGGGTACAATTGCCAGTTAATTTGATCGAGTAACAGGACCCTTACATGATCGCTTGCCTGCGGCTGTTCACAGCCCTTTGCCTCGCCGCCCTGCTGGCAGCCTGCGCCAGTTCGCCCTCGTCGAGCCTTGGCGAACTGCCACGCACCCCGGACGCCAGCATCGAGCAACTGCTTGAACAGGCCGCCACCAGCAAGACACCGGAGCAAGCCGCCCTGCTGCGCCTGAGCGCAGCCGACCTGGCTTACCGACAAAAGGACAACGCTCAAGCCGCACGTATTCTTGAGCAGGTTCCGGTGGATCAACTCAAGCCGGCCCAGCAAATTTTCGCCAGCACCCTGAGCGCTGAACTGGCCATGGGTCGCAACCAGCCCAAGGCAGCACTGACCGCCCTGAGCCATCCAAGCATGTCCCGCCTGGGTGAGCTGCCAGACGACCAGCAAGTGCGCACCCGCAGCGTGCAGGCCAGTGTACTGGAGGCCAACGGCCAGCCCCTGGAAGCCGCCAAGGTCCGGGTGGAGCTCGCCCCCCTGCTCAGTGGCAACGCTGCCAGCAGCAACCAGGATGCCATCTGGAACCTGGTCGCCGCGCTGCCCAGCGAACAACTGCAAAGCGTCAGCACCGGCACCGACACCCTGGCCGGCTGGGCCAGCCTTGCCCTGGCAGTGAAGAGCGCCGGCACCCTGGAACAACAGCAGGCTGCCATCGATACCTGGCGCGGCCAGCACCCCGATCATCCCGCAGCGCTGCAACTGCCCCTGCCGCTGGTCAAACTCAAGGAGCTGGCCAGCCAGCCACTGAACAAGATTGCCCTGCTGCTGCCCCAGGAAGGTCAACTGGCCGGCGTCGCCCGCGCCCTGCGTGACGGCTTCATGGCAGCACACTTCCAGGCCCAGCAAGCCGGCCAGAAGCCGCCAACCATCGAAGTGTTCGACAGCTCCCGCCTGACCTCCCTGGATGACTTCTACCGCCAGGCCCAGGCCTCTGGCGTGCAACTGGTGGTCGGTCCTCTGGAAAAGCCACTGGTGAAAAAGCTCGCTGCCTACCCGCAGCTGCCTATCACCACCCTGGCCCTGAACTACAGCGATGCCGGCCAGAACGGCCCGCCCCAGCTGTTCCAGTTCGGCCTGGCCGCCGAAGACGAAGCCCGTGAAGTTTCGCGTCGCGCGCACGCCGACGGCATGGTTCGCGCCGTAGCACTGGTACCGCGTGGCGAATGGGGCGACCGCGTTCTCAAAGCCTTCCGCCAGGACTGGGAAGCCAAGGGCGGCACCCTGCTCGCCGCCGAGCACATCGACCAGCCTGTCGCCCTGGCCCAGCAAATCGCCGACCTGTTCCAGCTGCGCCAGAGCGAAGGCCGCGCCAAGAGCCTGCAAAACACCGTCGGCGGCGCCGTATCGGCCCAGCCGTCGCGTCGCCAGGACATCGACTTCATCTTCCTGGCCGCCACTCCACAGCAAGGCCAGCAGATCAAACCTACCCTGAACTTCCAGTACGCAGGCGACGTTCCGGTCTACGCCACCTCGCACCTGTACAGCGCCAGTGGCGACGTCAACCAGTACAACGACATGAACGGCATTCGCTTCTGCGAAACCCCATGGCTGCTCGACACCGGCAACAGCCTGCGCCAGCAAGTCGTCAGCCAGTGGCCACAAGCGGCCGGCAGCCTCGGTCGCCTGTACGCCATGGGTATCGACGCCTACAGCCTGGCCCCACGCCTGGGCCAGCTCAAGGCATTGCCAGACAACCGCATCGAAGGTTTTTCCGGCAGCCTCAGCATGAACCCGAGCCAGCGTATCGAACGCCAGTTGCCGTGGGCCGAATTTTCCGGCGGCCAGATCAAGCGCCTGCCAGATACCCCTCGCTGATGCCCGGCAGTTCGCCCCAGCACGCAGGCCAGGCCGCCGAACGGCACGCCCTTGAATACCTTCAAGGGCAAGGCCTGCGCCTGCTGGCGCAAAACTGGCGATGCAAACGCGGCGAGCTTGATCTGGTCATGCTCGACAGCGATACAGTAGTATTCGTCGAAGTCCGCTATCGATTGCATGCGGACTTTGGCGGAGCGCTCGGCAGTATCGACGGGCGCAAGCAGGACAAGCTGGTGCTAGCCGCCGAGACTTTTCTGCAAACGGAAACACGCTGGGCCAACCATCCCTGCCGTTTCGATGTAGTCGCCGTGCAAGGCAGAGGCCACTCGGGCCAGTCACTTCAATGGCTGAAAAATGCCATCGAACGCTGAGCCCGCCCCTGCACCTTTACCCCACTAACTTTTTTGCTCTTTGCTTCGCGGGCTGCACAGTCATGTGCCGGGACCCTTTCTGTACACTCCCGACACGCCCGACCAGCCGCCCTACTTAAGGTCTCACTGATGGACATGCAATCCCGAATTCGCCAGCTTTTCCAGGCCAGCATCAACACCAAGCAACAGGCGATGGAAGTCCTTGCACCGCACATCGAGCAGGCCAGTCAGGTCATGGTCAATGCACTGCTCAACGAAGGCAAGATGCTCGCCTGCGGCAATGGCGGCTCGGCCGGCGACGCCCAGCACTTCTCGTCCGAACTGCTCAACCGCTTCGAACGCGAGCGCCCAAGCCTGCCAGCCATCGCCCTGACCACCGACAGCTCGACCATCACCTCGATCGCCAACGACTACAGCTACAACGAGATCTTCTCCAAGCAGATCCGTGCCCTGGGCCAACCGGGCGATGTGTTGCTGGCGATTTCGACCAGCGGCAACTCGGCAAACATAATTCAGGCGATCCAGGCGGCACATGATCGCGAAATGATTGTCGTAGCTCTGACCGGACGCGACGGTGGCGGCATGGCCTCCCTGCTGCTGCCCGAAGACGTCGAGATCCGCGTACCGGCCAATGTCACCGCACGTATCCAGGAAGTCCACCTGCTGGCGATCCACTGCCTCTGCGACCTGATCGACAGCCAATTGTTCGGGAGTGAAGAATGACCCCTAACCGCCTCGGCCTGATGGCCCTGACCCTGTGCCTGAGCCTGACCGGCTGCAGCTCGGTCCTCACCGCCACCCGCGACACCCCGATCGAAGACGATCGCGGCACGCGCACCTTCGGCAGCAAGATCGATGACTCGCTTATCGAAACCAAGGTTGCCGTCAACGTCGCCAAGGCCAGCCCTGACCTGGACAAGAATTCGCATATCGTCGTCAGCAGCTACAACGGTATTGTCCTGCTCGCCGGCCAGACCCCTCGCGCCGACCTCAAGAGCCTGGCCGAACAGGCTGCAGGCCAGGTCCAGCGAGTGAAGAAAGTGCACAACGAACTGCAGGTGCTGCCACCCTCCTCGATCCTGGCGCGCAACAACGACGCCTGGCTGACCACCAAGATCAAGACCCAGATGCTGACCGACAACAGCATTCCCGGCTCGCGCATCAAGGTGATCACCGAGAACGGGATCGTCTATATGCTCGGCCTGCTGACCCAACAAGAAGCCACCCGCGCCACCAACCTGGTGCAGGGCGTGTCGGGCGTGCAAAAGATCGTCAAGCTGTTCGAATACATCGACTGATTTGTTAATTATCGCGGGGCAAGCCCGCCCCTACAGGAAATACCCATGAAAAACGGCCTGCTGTCGACCCTCTTGATCGGCGCCCTCGCCTCCCTGGCCGGCTGCTCCACCCCCAGCCTGATCACCCTCAATGACGGCCGCGAGTTCCAGGCAGTGGATGCCCCTCGCTTCGAGCGCAGCTCCGGCTTCTATGAGTTCGAGCAACTGGACGGCAAAGTCACCCGCGTCAACAAGGACCAGGTGCGCACCATCAGCGACCTGTAACCCGAACGGCGAACACAAAAAAGGCGATCCTTGTGGATCGCCTTTTTTGTTACTTCACAACCTTCAGGCTCGGACGCCCGCTAGGCCGCGGTGGTTGCCCACCCGGTGGGCCATCGTCATCGGGCTCGACGCTGTCGTCGTCTTCATACTCGTCGTCTTCGAGCACCGGCGGCTCGAGCTCGAAGACCATGCCCTGGCCGTTTTCCCGGGCGTATATGCCGAGAATTGCCCCGGCAGGCACGAACAGGGTGTGGGCAACCCCGCCAAAGCGCCCCTCGAAGCTCACAGCGTCGTTATCCATGTGCAGGTGACGTACGGCATTGGGTGAGATGTTCAGGACGATCTGACCGTCGCTGGCGAAGTTCTGGGGTACCTGTACCGCCGGGTACTCGGCATTGACCAGCATATGCGGGGTGCAGTCGTTGTCCACGATCCACTCATAGAGTGCACGTACCAAATAGGGGCGACTGGAGTTCATCGACAGCTCCTTAAAACCTAGCGCATTTCACGTTCAGCAGCGGACAGGCTCGCCTGGAAGGCCTCGCGGGCAAACTGTCGCTCCATGTAATCGAGCAACGGCTTGGCCGGCCGCGGCAGTTCAATACCCAACACCGGCAGGCGCCAGAGTATGGGCAGTAGACAACAATCGACCAGACTTTGCTCCTCACTGAGGAAACAAGGCTTGTCGGCAAACAACGCAGACACTCCGGTCAGGCTCTCGCGCAGCTCCTTGCGGGCCTGCACGCGGGCGGCTTCCTTGCTGCGCGGATCGAGAATCAGGTCGACCAGTGCGCACCAGTCGCGCTGGATGCGGTGGATCAACAGCCGGCTGTTGGCGCGCGCCACCGGATAGACCGGCAGCAACGGCGGATGCGGGTAACGCTCGTCGAGGTATTCCATCACCACCGTCGACTCGTAAAGCGCCAGGTCGCGATCGACCAGGGTCGGTACGCCGCCATAGGGGTTCACTTCGACCAGCTTGGGCGGCAGTCGACCGGGATCAACGTTGATGATCTCGACGCTGACACCCTTCTCGGCGAGAACGATGCGCACCCGATGAGAATAGTGGTCAGCGGGGTCGGAGTAGCAGGCTAACCGGTTGGTCACGCCCATAGTGGTCCTCCTCGCAGATGAAATTATAGAAGCTACAAATGCAAACGCGCCCTGCAGGCACCTCTGTTGTCCAGAGGCGCCCCAGGGCGCGTTCAACTACCAGAAACTACTGCGTGATCAGTGCACGTCCTTCCAGTATTCACGCTTGAGCAGATACGCGAACACGAAGAAGAAGGCCAGGTACAACAGCACGTAGGTACCGATGCGCTGGCTTTCCAGTTTGACCGGGTTGGCCGAGTAGGCCAGGAAGGTCACCAGGTTCTTGACCTTCTCGTCGAACTGCTCTTCGGTCAGGGTACCGGATTTCGGCTCCACGGTCAGCTGGTCGCACGCTTCATGTGTCAAAGGCGTGCCGGTCAGCGGGTCGTATTGCTTCTTGCCGTCGACCACGGTCTGCACCTGTTTGCAGCCAATCACCTGGTTGCCCTGCAGGCCAACCAGCACGTTCGGCATGCCCACGTTCGGGAAGACCTTGTTGTTCACGCCGTACGGACGCGATTTGTCTTCATAGAAGCTGCGCAGGTAGGTGTACAGCCAGTCGGTGCCACGAACCCGAGCGACCAGGGTCAGGTCCGGTGGCGCAGCGCCGAACCAGGTCTTGGCATCGTCAGGCTGCATGCCGATCTTCATGTGGTCGCCGATCTTGGCACCAGTGAACACCAGCTTCTCGAGCATCAGCTCGTGGGGAATGCCCAGGTCGTCTGCAACACGCTCGTAACGCTGGAACTTGGCGCTGTGGCAACCCATGCAATAGTTTGCGAAGGTTCGCGCGCCGTCCTGCATGGCGGCCTTGTCGGTCAGATCGATATCAACCTTGTCCAGTACCAGGCCGTGTTCGGCCGCGAAGGTCAACGAGGGCATCACTGCCAGGATCAATACTGCAAATAGCTTTTTCATCAGCCAGTCACCCTTTCCGGAACCGGTTTGGTCTTCTCAAGCCTGGTGTAGAACGGCATCAGAATGAAGTAGGCGAAATACAGGAAGGTGCAAACCTGCGACAGCAACGTACGGCCCGGGGTCGGTGCCAGTACACCCAGCACGCCGAGGATCACGAACGAAATGCAGAACACCAGCAGCCAGACCTTGCTCATCCAGCCCTTGTAGCGCATGGACTTGACCGGACTACGGTCGAGCCAAGGCAGCACGAACAGCACGGCAATCGCAGCACCCATGGCGATAACGCCCAGGAGCTTGTCTGGAACCGCCCGCAGAATCGCGTAGAACGGGGTGAAGTACCAGACCGGGGCAATGTGCTCAGGGGTCTTGAAGGCGTTGGCCTGTTCGAAGTTCGGCTTCTCCAGGAAGTAACCGCCCATTTCCGGGAAGAAGAACACCACGGCACAGAACACGAAGAGGAACACGACGACGCCGACGATATCCTTCACGGTGTAGTAAGGGTGGAAGGCGATGCCATCGAGCGGCACACCGTTCTCATCCTTGAGCTTCTTGATGTCAACGCCATCCGGGTTGTTCGAACCCACTTCGTGCAGCGCCAGGATGTGCAGCACCACCAGGCCGAGAATCACGATCGGCAGGGCCACCACGTGCAGGGCGAAGAAGCGGTTCAGGGTAATACCCGAGATCAGGTAGTCACCGCGGATCCACTGGGTCAGGTCATCGCCGATCACCGGGATGGCACCGAACAGCGAGATGATCACCTGGGCACCCCAGTACGACATCTGGCCCCACGGCAGCAGGTAGCCCATGAACGCTTCGGCCATCAGCGCCAGGTAGATCAGCATGCCGAATACCCAGACCAGTTCGCGTGGCTTCTGGTACGAGCCGTACAGCAGGCCACGGAACATGTGCAGGTAGACGACGATGAAGAACGCCGAAGCGCCGGTGGAGTGCAGGTAGCGTAGGATCCAGCCGTACTCGACGTCACGCATGATGTATTCGACCGAGGCGAATGCCTCTTCGGCCGACGGGGTGAAGCTCATGGTCAGCCAGACACCGGTAACGATCTGGTTGACCAGCACCAAGAGTGCCAGGGAGCCGAAAAAGTAGAAGAAGTTGAAGTTCTTCGGTGCGTAATACTTGCTGAGGTGGTCTTCCCACATCTTGGTCGCGGGGAAGCGGGCGTCAACCCAATCCATGAACTTACTCATCACGCGTTCTCCTGATCGACGCCGACGACAATGATGTCGTCCGACTCATAAGAGTGCGGCGGCACTGGCAGATTGAGCGGCGCCGGCTGGGACTTGTAGACGCGGCCGGCCAGGTCGTAGTGGGAACCGTGGCACGGACAGAAATAGCCGCCGACCCACTTGGGGCCCAGGTCCACAGGAGCAACTTCGGGACGGAAGGTTGGCGAGCAGCCCAGGTGGGTGCACAAACCGACCAGTACCAGGATCTCCGGCTTGATCGCGCGGTTTTCCGGGTTGACGTAGGTGGGCTGAACCGAAGCCTTGGACTCGGGATCGGAGAGGTCACCGGTGATCTTCTTGAGGTTGCCAAGGATCTCTTCGGTGCGACGGACGATGAAGACCGGCTGGCCACGCCATTCAGCAATCATCTGCTGGCCTGGCTCCACCTTGGCGATATTGACCTTCACCGGTGCACCTGCGGCTTTCGCCTTGGCACTGGGGAACCATGACCCCACGAACGGGACCGCAGCCCCCACCGCTCCTGCAGCACCCACCACGGATGTGGCTGCTACAAGGAAGCGACGCCGGCCTGCATTGACGCCGTCATTGCTCATTCAGTCCTCTCCCATCAGCTTTATGGCCTGTTACAACAGGCATCTACTAAGTAATTTCTGAACTGCTAAAAATTTGCCGCATGGTAATGAAAAGACCCTTCTCTGACAAGGTGATTAGCCATGGCAAAGGGCTGCATCCCTTATAGCACTTGACTTGCGTCTATGCGGCAAGTTGTCACACTAAAGGTCAACATGATCATTCAAGACATAAAAAAAGCCCGGTTCCACTGGAACCGGGCTTTTTTTGACACCGAAGCGAAATTAACGCTTGGAGTACTGAGGACGCTTACGTGCTTTACGCAGACCCACTTTCTTACGCTCAACTTCACGAGCGTCGCGGGTAACGAAGCCAGCGCGGCGCAGGGCGCTACGCAGAGTTTCGTCGTAGTCCATCAGCGCACGGGTGATACCGTGACGGATCGCACCAGCCTGGCCGCTGACACCACCACCGATAACGGTGACGTAGATGTCAAACTTCTCGGTGGTTTCAGTGAGTTCCAGCGGCTGGCGAACTACCATGCGCGCGGTTTCACGACCGAAGAAGGTGTCCAGAGGACGGTTGTTGATGGAGATGTTACCGGTACCTGGACGCAGGAAAACGCGAGCGGTTGCGGTCTTGCGACGGCCAGTGCCGTAATTTTGAGTCGCCGACATAATGAACTATTCCGTTAAATCTTCAGTTCTTGGGGCTGCTGAGCAGTATGAGGGTGAGTAGCGCCCGCATAAACTTTCAGCTTACGGTACATGTCGCGACCCAGTGGGTTTTTAGGCAGCATGCCTTTAACCGCGGTCTCGATCACGCGCTCTGGGGCCTTGGCGATCAACTTCTCGAAGTTGATTTCCTTGATACCGCCCGGGAAGCCGGAGTGGGAGTAGTACATTTTGTCCGTAGTTTTGGCGCCAGTAACACGGATCTGCTCGGCGTTGATGACGACGATGTAGTCGCCGGTGTCAACGTGAGGAGTGTATTCTGGTTTGTGCTTGCCACGCAGACGGCTAGCGATTTCGGTAGCCAGACGACCCAGGGTCTGACCAGCGGCATCAACTACGAACCAGTCGCGCTTTACTGTTTCCGGTTTAGCAGTAAAAGTTTTCATTCTTTATAGCCTCAGGGGCCGCCCAGCGAAAATTAAGACGGCGGATCTTACTGGATAGTGCGCACCTTGACAAGTCAAGGACACAGCCGCACACGGACGCTATCGGGGGCTCGGGTCAGCGCGTCCAATATTCGGCAGGGTTCTTCTATGAAGCGGGGCATCACTCCCACAGCACGGAGAGGGGCTGAATTATCCAGATTGCGAAAAAAAATTCAACCTGCTTTTATGCTTCTTTTGCCAGGGAGACGCCGATGGACTACCGCCAACTGGGCCGTACCGACCTCAAGGTCAGCGCCCTGTGCCTGGGCACCATGACCTGGGGAGAACAGAACGAGCAGGCCGAGGCGTTCGCCCAGATCGAATGCGCCAAGGCCGCTGGAATCAATTTCATCGATACCGCGGAGATGTACCCGGTTCCACCCCGCCCCGAAACCTACGCGGCCACCGAGCGGATCATCGGCAACTGGTTCAAGGCTCGCGGCGACCGTGCCGACTGGATCCTGGCCAGCAAGGTGGCCGGCCCCGGCAACGGCATCAGCCATATCCGCGACGGCCAGCTCAAGCACAACCGCCAGCACATCGTCGCGGCCCTGGACGACAGCCTCAAGCGCCTGCAGACCGACTGGATCGACCTCTACCAACTGCACTGGCCCGAGCGCAGCACCAACTTCTTCGGCAAGCTGGGCTACCAGCACCTTCCCCAGGATCACTTCACTCCGCTGGAAGAAACCCTGGAAGTGCTCGACGAACAGGTCAAGGCCGGCAAGATCCGCCATATCGGACTGTCCAATGAAACCCCGTGGGGCACCATGAAGTTTCTGCAACTGGCCGAGAGCCGTGGCTGGAGCCGCGCGGTGTCGATCCAGAACCCCTACAACCTGCTCAATCGCAGCTTCGAAGTCGGCCTGGCAGAAATCGCCATTCGCGAGCAGTGCGGCTTGCTGGCCTACTCGCCCCTGGCCTTCGGCATGCTCTCGGGCAAGTACGAAAACGGCGCACGCCCCGCGAAGGGCCGCCTGACGCTGTTCAGCCGCTTTTCACGCTACTCCAACCCACAGACAGTGGCGGCCTGCAGCCGTTACGTGAAGCTGGCCCGCGATCACGGCCTGGACCCGGCGCAGATGGCCCTGGCCTTCGTCACCCGCCAGCCATTCGTCACCAGCAACATCATCGGCGCCACCAGTCTCGAGCAACTCGACAGCAACCTGGCGAGCCTCGACTTGAAGCTCTCCGACGAGTTGCTGGCAGGGATCGAAGCTATCCACCAGGACCAGCCCAACCCCGCCCCCTGAAGCGCATTACCGGTTCCCGTGCAATCCGCGGGAACCGAGGGTAGACACAACGGCCAAAAAATAAGACGATCCAGCCGGTGATTGACCACTCTACCCTATAAGAATAAAGAAAATGATGTTTACCCAACCCTCCGCGTCCTTGCGGCGCGTCAGTATCCTGGCCATCGACAACGTCTTCGCGTCTACCCTGATGCAGGCCAAGGACTTTTTCCACCTCGCCAGCCTGCGCTACAGCAAGCAACTGGGCCTGGGGCTGCGGCCGATATTCGAGACCCGCCTGGTGAGCCCCGACGGCGAGCCAGTGCGCAGCTTCAGCGAAGTCCTGCTACCGGTGGACGGTGGCCTTGAAGAAGCCGACGTGATCATCCTGCCGGCCTTCTGGGACGACTTTGATGCCCTGTGCCAGCGTTACCCCCAGGTATTGCCCTGGCTGCAGCAACAGCATGCCCGTGGCGCGGTACTGTGCGGCGAAGCCAGCGGCGTGTTCTGGCTGGCCGAAGCCGGCCTGCTCGATGGCAAGGAGGCCACCACCTACTGGCGCTTCTTCAACCAGTTCGCCGAACGCTTCCCCAAGGTCAGCCTGAACCAGGACAAGCACCTCACCGACGCCGACAACCTCTACTGCGCCGGCGGCACCACCTCGGCGTGCGACCTGTATATCTACCTGATCGAGCGTTTCTGTGGAGCCAATGTGGCCCAGGCCGTGGCCCGCGACACCCTCTATGAAGTGCAACGCAACTACACCCCGGGGCGCATGGGCTTTGGCGGGCAGAAACTGCACCAGGACCTGGTCATCCTGCAAATCCAGCAGTGGCTTGAGGAACACTTTGCCGACAAGTTCCGCTTCGAGGATGTGGCTCGCAACCACGGCATGAGCATCCGCAACTTCATGCGCCGCTTCCAGAGCGCCACGGGCGACAAGCCCCTGCATTACCTGCAGCGGTTGCGGATCGAAACGGCCAAGGGCTTGCTGTCGGGTACCCGCAAGAGCATCAAGACCATCAGCTACGAGGTGGGCTATGACGATGCGAGCTTCTTTGCGCGCCTGTTCAGGCAACACACCGAACTGTCGCCGAACCAGTACCGACAACAGTTCATGCAGGAGGCCTGAAGGCCTCCCCGGCTCCAAATAATAAGCGGCAAGAAGGGGCAAGGGCGGATCACACCTCCCTTGCCCCTTCTTGCCGCTTATAGCGTTTGGCTTGCCGCTGCCTTTTAAGGCTTATGCGCCCGCGAAAGGAATTCGTGGGACTGCATTTCCAGCAACCGGCTGAGGGTACGCTGGAACTCGAAGGTCAGGCGACCGCCGGTGTACAGGTCCTTGAGCTCAACTTCAGCCGAGATGATCAGCTTGACGTTGCGGTCATAGAACTCGTCGACCATGTTGATGAACCGCCGGGCGATGTCATCAGTGGCAACGCTCATCTGCTCGACGTCGCTGAGCAGCACGGCATGGAAGATCTTGCCCAGCTCGATGTAGTCGTTCTGGCTGCGCGGGCCGTCGCACAGTTCGCGGAATTCGAACCAGGCCACGTCGTCACAGGTACGCAGGGCACGAATTTCACGGTTCTCGATCACCAGCACGTCGTTCTCGACCGCCTGGGTACACTCCGGCGTCAGCGCCTTGAAGCTCTTGCGCAGGCTTTCGTGGGCCGCTTCGTCCAGCGGGAAGTGGAACAGCTCGGCCTGCTCCAGGTGACGCAGGCGATAATCGACGCCGCTGTCGACGTTGACGATATCGGTGTTCTGCTTGATCAGGGCGATAGCCGGCAGAAAGCGCGCACGCTGCAGGCCGTCCTTGTACAGGCCGTCCGGCACGATGTTGGAGGTAGCCACCAGGGTGACGCCGTTTTTGAACAGCTCCTCCATCAAGGTGCCGAGGATCATGGCGTCGGTGATGTCGGAAACGAAGAATTCATCGAAGCAGATCACCCGCGCCTCTTCGGAGAAACGCTTGGCGATGATGGTCAGCGGGTTCTTCTCGCCCTTGAGGGTTTTCATTTCCTCGTGCACGCGCTTCATGAAGCGGTGGAAGTGCGTACGCACCTTCTGCTTGAACGGCAGCGCTTCGAAGAAGGTATCCACCAGGTAGGTTTTACCGCGCCCTACCCCACCCCAGAAATACAAGCCCTTGACCGGCGCCTGCTCCTTCTTGCCAAACAACTTGCCGAACACGCCCGGCTTGTTGTTCTGCGCCGCGATCAGATCGTCGTAGAGGCGCTGCAGATGACGCACCGCTGTTTCCTGCGCCGCGTCATGGAAGAATTCGGGACGTTTCAGATCTGCTTGATATCGTTCTAGGGGCGTCATAATTCGTTAGCAAGGTAACAAAAGCGGGCCGTCACTGTAGCGACGGCCCCGGATAATGGCAATCAGACTTGCGTCTGCCTGTTCAGTCCTGCTGCGGCTGCAGGGCAGCACGCAAGCTCTCGATCGCGGCATCGCGCGCCGCATCGTCGGCCAGCTGCGGGCCGTCGGCAACGCACCGGCCTTCCAGCCACAGGCTGAAGCCCAGGCCTTCAGTGCGCACATCCAGCTCCGCGCCCTGTTGCAGTTGCTTGCTCACGGCACCGGCGGTCTTGCCATCGGCGAAGTTGCGCGACAGCAGCAACTGCTCGCCGTCAGCGGCCAGCAGGCGGAACCGGAAGCTGCCATCGTCTTCGCGGAAGCTGACGAAGCGCGCTGCCTTGGCTGCCTTCTTCTTGATCTGGGCGGTACCCTGCTCGATGTTGCGGAACGAGCGCAGGCCCACCGCTTCGCGCAGTTCAGCCAGGAACGGGGTGGCGACCTTGCGGGCTTTTTGCGCACCAGCCAGCAGGATGTCTTCGAGGTCGCCCGGACGACTGATCAACTGGTGATAGCGCTCGCGCGGCTCGCTCAGCTGACCGTCGAGCAGTTGGAACAGACGCTGCTTGGCCTCGCCCCAACCCAGGCCCTGCAGCAATTCGCTGCGGAACTCGTCGGCTTGGGCGGGGGTGGCGAAGGCCTGGAACAGCGTGAACAGATGCGAGTTGTCCGGGTCCTTGGCTTCGCCTGGGGCACGCGAGTCAGTGACGATGCGCGAAATGGCGTCTTTCATGTCCTTGGCGCTGGTGAACAACGGAATGGTGTTGTCGTAGCTCTTGGACATCTTGCGACCGTCCAGGCCCGGCAGCGTGGCGACGCTTTCCTCGATCAGCGCTTCAGGCATGGCGAAGAATTCCTTGCCCTGGCCAAACAGGTGGTTGAAGCGCTGGCCGATATCACGGGCCATTTCCACATGCTGGATCTGGTCGCGGCCGACCGGCACCTTGTTGGCGTTGAACATCAGGATGTCGGCAGCCATCAGTACCGGGTAGCTGTACAGGCCCATGCTGATACCGGCATCCGGGTCTTCACCGTTCTCCAGGTTCTTGTCCACCGAGGCCTTGTAGGCATGGGCACGGTTGAGCAGGCCCTTGGCCGCCACGCAGGTCAGCAGCCAGGTCAGCTCGGGGATTTCAGGAATGTCGGACTGGCGATAAAAGGTCACGCGCTCAGGGTCCAGGCCACCGGCCAGCCAGGTCGCGGCGATTTCCAGACGCGAACGCTGGATGCGTTGCGGGTCATCGCACTTGATCAGGGCGTGGTAGTCGGCCAGAAAGTAGAACGAGTCGACACCTGGCTCACGGCTGGCGAGGATCGCCGGGCGGATGGCACCGGCGTAGTTGCCCAGGTGAGGCGTGCCCGTGGTGGTGATACCGGTAAGGATGCGCGTAGTCATGGGTAATCGCTTATCAGGCTTGTATCAGTTCGAAAGGCGCGGCAGCACCAGATCCTTGAGGTCGGTGAGCTTGCCGTGGAAAAAGTGTCCGCATTCTGCCACTTTCAGCAGCTCATGGGGGCGTGGGAGTGCGTCCGACCAGTCGTAGACGACCTGCGGATCGATGACCTCGTCGGTATCGGGCTGGATCACGCTAAGGGCACAGGCTTGCGGCACGGCGTCGTGATCCTTCAAGCGCATCACCGCCGGGGCGACCATGAACAGTTGCTTGAGTGCGACACCATCGGCTTCCAGGCGTCCGCCAAGGCTTGCTGCAACGAAGCCGCCGAAGGAGAACCCCATCAAGGTCAATGGCAGTTGCGGGTGCTTTTCGAGCAACCAGGCCGCTGCCGCCTGGGCATCGTCCACCTCACCGCTGCCCATGTCATGGCTGCCGGCGCTGGCGCCCACGCCACGGTAGTTGAAACGCAAGGTGATATAGCCGGCATCGCGAGCGGTGCGCTGGAGCATCGATACCACCTTGTTGGTCATGGTCCCTCCCTGCACCGGGTTGGGGTGGCACAACAGCACGATGCCGCGTGCATCGGCGACATCCAGGTACAAGGCTTCCAATTGGCCGACCGGGCCATCGATGAATACGGGGGTTTCGCGGATAAGCAAGGATAAACTCCGTGACCTCGGAAAGGGTCGACTCGTCTAGCTGAAAGATTCTGTCTGAGATATTGCGAGCGTTCGCGGTATACAGCGCAGGTCCGAGCCGTTAACGTAAAGCAAAGCCGTTTATAGAGGAAGGACTCGTGGAACTCTCGCTCTTAGTTTGGTTGTTGCCGACCCTGGCCCTCGTCGTGGGCGTCGTCGTTGGTTTCCTGGTCGCCCGCCTGTTGCCCAATGCGGCGCCGAGCAGCACCCAGCGTCAGCTGGATGATATCCAGGAACGTTTCGACAGCTACCAGAATGAGGTGGTTACCCACTTCAACAGTACGGCTGCACTGGTCAAAAAACTGACCCAGAGTTACCAGGAAGTCCAGGATCACCTGGCCGATGGCGCCAACCGCCTGGCCCTGGACGAACTGACCCGCCAGCGCCTGCTGGCCGCCCTGCACTCGGAAGCCACCCAGGCTCCGCGTGATCGCCTGACACCGCCAAAGGACACCGAAGTACCCCGCGACTACGCACCGAAGGCGCCGAACGCCCCAGGCATGCTGGATGAGCAGTACGGGCTCAAGCGCAATTGAGTGGGGCTGGCGATTTGCGCCAGCCATGCAAGTACAAAAAATGCCCCGCCTCGAAAGAGGCGGGGCATTTTCATTCGAGCGTCGGCGGGCGTACGCCTCAACAACACCAGGGCGCCCCACCCTCCCGATACCCGTAGCGCTCCAACGCCTGGTCCAGCACGTGCTGGTCGATCCCACCCTGGCGCACCAGGCTGTGCAGGCTGGCCAGCACGACACTGAAGCGATCGACCTCGAAGAACCGTCGCAGCTGTAGGCGGGTATCGCTGCGACCAAAGCCATCGGTGCCCAGGGTCACGTAAGGTGCCTGCACGTATTCGGCGATCAATTGTGGCCAGGCGCGCACGTAGTCGGTGGCGGCAATCACCGGCGCGCTCCCGTCCAGGCAGCGGTGCACATGGCTGACTAATCCCGTCCCCTGCCCCAGGCGGCTGGAGCGATCCACCTCCCGCGCTTCGCGGGCCAGTTCGCTGAAGCTGGTGACACTGAACACGTCGCTCTCAATCTGCCAGTCGCTGGCCAGCAATTCACTGGCAGCAATGACTTCGCGCAAGATCGCCCCGGAGCCCAACAGGCGTACCCGCCCCCGCGCATCGACTACCCGCTGTTCGACATAACGGTACATGCCGCGCAACACCTCTTCATGCACCTGCTCGGGCAGGGATGGCTGTGGATAGTTCTCGTTCATGACCGCCACGTAGTGAAACTCGTCGCGCTGCTCGGTGAGCATGCGCCTGGCGGCATATTCGAGGATCACCGCCAACTCGCCGGCAAAACACGGCTCCCAGGCACGGCAGTTGGGCACCATCGACGCCATGACCAGGCTAGAGCCGTCCTGGTGCTGGAGCCCCTCGCCACCAAGGGTGGTGCGCCCGGCGGTGGCACCGAGCAACAGGCCGCGGGCACGCTGGTCGGCCGCGGCCCAGATCAGGTCACCGACCCGCTGGAAGCCAAACATCGAGTAATAGATGTACACCGGCAGCATCGGCTCACCATGTACTGCGTAGGCGGTGGCCGCTGCCACCCAGGACGACATCGCTCCCGCCTCGGTAATGCCCTCCTCCAGCAGCTGGCCATCGCGTGCTTCCTTGTACGACAACAGCGAACCGGCATCCTCGGGCTCATAGCACTGCCCCAGGGGAGAGTAGATACCGATCTGCCGGAACAGGCTGGCCATGCCAAAGGTGCGTGCCTCGTCGGCAACAATCGGCACCACCCGTGGCCCCAGTGCCGGTGCCTTGAGCCAGGCGCCCAGCATGCGTACCGCCGCCATGGTGGTGGACATCTCCTTGCCATCAGCCTGCAGTGCGAAGGCGCCCATGGTTTCGAGGCTGGGGACCGGTACCGGCGGCACATCGCTGCGACGCCTTGGCAACGGGCCGCCAAGGGCCGCGCGGCGCTCGCGCAGATAACGCAGCTCCGGGCTGTCGTCGGCCGGACGATAGAACTGCAACTGCTCGACCTGGCTGTCGCTCAGCGGCAAGTGGAAGCGGTCGCGAAAGGCCAGCAACGCCTGGACATCGAGCTTCTTGGCCTGGTGTGCGGTCATCTTCGACTCACCGGCCGCACTCATGCCGTAGCCTTTCTTGGTCTTGGCCAGGATCGCCGTCGGCCGCCCCTTGCACGCCTTGGCGGCAGCAAAGGCAACGTACAGTTTGCGCAGATCGTGGCCACCGCGCTTGAGCCCGTTGATCTCGGCCGAACTCATGTGCTCCACCAGCTTTTGCAGGGCCGGGTGCTGGTTGAAAAAATGCTCGAGGTTATAGGCACCGTCCTTGGCCCCCAGGTTCTGGAACTGGCCATCGGGCGTTGCCGCCAACTGACGCAGCAACACATGCTCGGTGTCGCGGGCAAACAAAGCATCCCATTCCGAACCCCACAGCACCTTGATCACATTCCAGCCGGCACCGCTGAACAGGGACTCAAGCTCCTGGATAATCTGGCCATTGCCACGCACCGGTCCGTCGAGGCGCTGCAGGTTGCAGTTGACCACGAAAGTCAGGTTATCCAGTTGCTCGCGCGCCGCCAGGGTCAGGCCAGCGATCGACTCGGGCTCGTCCATTTCACCATCGCCGAACACGCCCCACACATGCCGCTGCGAGGTGTCGGCCAGGTTGCGATGCTGCAGGTAACGCATGAAACGCGCCTGGTAGATCGCGTTGATCGGACCGATACCCATCGAACCGGTAGGGAACTGCCAGAAGTCCGGCATCAGCCAGGGGTGCGGATATGAACACAATCCATTGCCCGCAACTTCCTGGCGATAGCTGGCAAGTTGCTCCTCGCTCAGGCGCCCTTCAAGGAACGCCCGGGCGTAGATACCTGGCGCCGAATGAGGTTGGAAGAACACCAGGTCGGCGCTGCGTTGCTCGCCGCCATCGTCACCCCGGAAAAAATGCTGGAAGCCAACCTCGAAAATCTCCGCCGCCGAGGCATAACTGGCGATGTGCCCGCCCAGATCGCCGTAGGCGTGATTGGCCCGCATCACCATTGCCAGCGCATTCCAGCGCAGCAGGCTGGTGATCCGCTCTTCGAGCTCCAGGTCACCGGGGTAGGCGCCTTGCTGTTCGACCGGGACACTGTTGCGGTAGGCCGAGAATGCCTGCACGCCACGGGCCACGCCCAGCTCCAGCGCATGCGCCTCAAGCTGCTCCAACAAGAATCGGGCCCGCTGTGGGCCGCAGTGATGCAGGGTCGACTCCAGCGCCTCCAGCCACTCGGCGGTCTCGCCCGGATCGCTGTCGACCTCGGCCTCATCGCCAGGCCGACGCGGTACACCTTCACCCGGCACCAGGTTCATCATTGCCACCATTGCATTGACCCCTTCCTGGGTGGGTTCAGACACAGGCCTTCAGCGCCTGCTCGATATCTGCCAGCAGATCATCGATATCCTCGAGACCGACCGACAACCGCACCAGCCCCTCGGAGATACCGTACTGGGCACGCTCCTCTGGGGTATAGCTGGAATGGGTCATGCTCGCCGGGTGCTGGGCGAGGGACTCGGCATCCCCGAGGCTGACTGCCCGGCTGAACAGCTGCAGGGCGTTCATGAATCGCCGCCCAGCTGCGATCCCACCCTTGAGTTCGAACGCGATCATGCCGCCGGGCAGGCGCATCTGCTCGCGGGCCAGTTGGTACTGGGCGAAACTCGGCAAACCGGGATAGTTGATCATTTCCACTGCCGGGTGTTGCTGGAGGAACTCAGCGATGACCTGGGCATTGCTGCAATGACGCTCCATGCGCAAGGTGAGGGTCTTCATGCCGCGCATCAGCAAGGCTGCATCATGGGGCGACATCACCGCACCGGTCATGTCTTTCAGGCCTTCGAGACGAATCCGATCGACCAGCGCTTTGCGCCCCACCACCAGGCCGGCGGTAATGTCGCCATGGCCACTCAGGTACTTGGTGGCCGAATGCACCACAAGGTCAGCGCCCAACTCCAGCGGACGCTGCAGGTATGGCGTGCAGTACGTGTTGTCGACCACCACCTTGATGTCGTGCTGGTGCGCAAGCCTGGCCACGGCAGCGATGTCGGCCATCTGCATGTTCGGATTGGCTGGGGTCTCGAAGTAGATCACTTTGGTTCTAGGGCTGATTGCCGCCGCCACGGCGGCCAGGTCGGCCATGTCCACATGCCGGACCTTGACCCCGAACTCGCCGATACCATGGTGCAGGAAGGCGAAGGTGCAGCCGTACAGGGTTCGCCCCACCAATACCTCGTCACCGGGTCGCAGCAGGGTCCACAAGGTCGCGGTGATCGCGCCCATGCCGGAAGCCAGTGCCAACCCGGCCTCGCCACCTTCCAGCGAAGCCATCCGTGTTTCGAGCAGGGCCAGGGTGGGATTGGAAATACGACTGTAGAAATGCCCGCCCTCTTCGCCAGCGAAGCAGGCGGCGCCGTATTCAACGGAAGGAAAGGCGAAAGTGGCCGTCTGGTACACCGGAGGCACCAGCGCCCCCTGGTTGGCCAGCGGGTCGTAGCCGTGGTGAATGGCACGGGTAGCGAAACCTGAATCCTTGGTGGAGCCGCTCATGACAACAGCCTCTTGTGGTTTGTTATAAGCTTATGCCACTGAGGTGCTGATTTTTTTCCAAATATGACCACCCAAGATCAGGGTTGTTGATAAAAAAACAATGAATCCAGGCCACCGAGGGCAAATTATGCCTGCCACCATCGACCGTACCGACCGTGCCCTGCTCGCCGCCCTGCAGGACAACGCCCGCCTGACCGTTTCCGAACTGGCCGACAGCGTCGCCCTGACCACCTCGCCGTGTTGGCGAAGGGTCAAGTTGCTCGAAGAAGGCGGCTACATCACCGGCTACCAGGCGATCCTTTCGCCCAAGGCCCTGGGCTTCGGCGTCACGGCATTTGTCAGCATCATGATGGACTCGCACACCAAGGAAATGGCCCGCGCCTTCGAGCAACGGCTGATGGAAATCCCCGAGATCGTGGCCTGCCACAACATCTCCGGGCGCTATGACTTCCTGCTGGAGATATTGGCGCGGGACCTGGAATCGTTTGGCGAGTTTGCCCGGGAGGTGTTGCAACGTTTGCCGGGGGTGAAGGAAATCTATTCGAGTTTCTCGTTCAAGGCGGTGAAGGAGAAGCGAGTCATTCCGGTCTCGGAGAAGCATATCTAGTAGCTTCGCGATGCTTTTGTATCGCCAATAAAAAACCCCACCGAGGTGGGGTTTGTTGTTCACGCCAGACGCTTAGATAGCGCCACGCTTACGCAGCAGTTCCAGTACCTGCTTGACGCCCTCTTCCAGGCCGACATTCTGCGTATCGACCACCAGATCCGCATCCAGCGGCACGTCGTACGGGAAGCTCTCACCCGGAATGTTGTCGCCACCAGCGGCATACAGGCCCTGTGGGTCACGCTCACGGCAAGCCATCGGCGATGCCTGCACGTAAACGGTGAGCAAGCGCTCCTTGCCGATCAGTGCCTTGGCCTGTTCGCGGCCCTCGGCATCCGGGGCGACGAAGGCGGCCAGGGTCAGCAGGCCGGCTTCGTTGAACTGACGCGCTACGTGAGCCGCACGACGCCAGTTTTCAGTACGCCCGGCGCGGTCCTGCGGCAGGCCCTTGTTCAGGTCGTGACGCAGGTTCTGGCCATCGAGCACATAGACCGCCCGACCCATGTCGAACAGCTTGCGCTCAACGGCATAGGCCAGGGTGCTCTTGCCCGCGCCCGACAGGCCGCTGAACAGCACGGTGGCTGGCTGCTGGCCAAAACGCAGGGCTCGTTCTTCGGTGGCCACGTGAGCCAACTTGCCATGCTGGCCGATGGTGCCGTGCGGCACGACCGGCGGCGCGATGATCATGCCGGCGCCGACAGTGCCGTTGGTCAGGCGGTCGATGACGATAAAGGCGCCGGTGGTGCGGTTGCTGTCGTAACCGTCCAGAGCGATCGGTGCATCCAGGCTGACCTTGACCTTGCCGATCTCGTTCAGTTGCAGGGCGCTGGCCGCACCTTGCTCCAGGGTGTTCACATCGACCTTGTGGCTGATGCTGGCAATCGAACCCGGGACGTAGCTGGTCGCGCGCTTGATGTCGTATTTCTTGCCCGGCAGCATCGGCTCTTCGGCCATCCATACCAGCATGGCGTCGAACTGGTCGGTCACCGGCGGGACATTGTCGGCATGCACCAGCAGGTCGCCACGGGAGATGTCGATCTCGTCTTCCATGGTCAGGGTCACGGCCTGGCCGGGGCCGGCGTTCTCCAGCTCACCTTCGAAGGTGACGATGGACTTGACCCGGCTGCTCTTGCCCGACGGCAGTACGACGATCTCGTCGCCCTTGTGTACCACGCCACTGGCCAGGGTACCGGCAAAGCCGCGGAAGTTCAGGTTCGGACGGTTGACGTACTGCACCGGGAAGCGCAGGTCGGTGAAGTTGCGATCGGCTGCCACTTCGACGGTTTCGAGGATTTCCATCAACGCAGGGCCGGTGTACCACGGCGAACGCTCGCTGCGGTTGACCACGTTGTCGCCCTTGAGCGCCGACATCGGCACGAAGTGCAGGCTGCTAGGCGCCATGTTGATGGCTTCGGCAAACGCCAGGTAGTCGGCCTTGATGCTCTCGAACACGCCCTCGTCGAAGCCCTTGAGGTCCATCTTGTTCACGGCAACGACGATGTGCTTGATGCCCAGCAGCGAGGCAATGTAGCTGTGGCGGCGGGTCTGGGTCTGCACGCCGTAGCGGGCATCGACCAGGATGATTGCCAGGTCGCAGGTGGACGCACCGGTGGCCATGTTGCGGGTGTACTGCTCGTGGCCCGGGGTGTCGGCGATGATGAACTTGCGCTTGGCCGTCGAGAAGTAGCGATAGGCCACGTCGATGGTGATGCCCTGCTCCCGCTCGGCCTGCAAGCCATCGACCAGCAGCGCCAGGTCGATATCGTCGCCTGTGGTGCCGACTTTCTTCGAGTCGCGGGTGATAGCTTCGAGATGGTCTTCGTAGATCATCTTCGAGTCGTGCAGCAGGCGCCCGATCAAGGTGCTCTTGCCGTCATCGACGTTACCGCAGGTCAAAAAGCGCAGCAGTTCTTTGCGTTCGTGCTGGGCCAGGTAAGCGAGGATGTCCTCGCTGATCAGATCAGATTGGTGCGACATGAAGAGACCCTAACTTAGAAATAGCCTTGCCGTTTTTTGTCTTCCATCGAACCTGCGCCATCGTGGTCGATGACACGGCCCTGACGCTCGGACGTACGGGTCAGGAGCATTTCCTGGATGATGTCGGTGAGGCTTTCGGCCTCGGACTCCACCGCACCCGTCAATGGGTAGCAGCCAAGGGTACGGAAGCGCACTTTCTTTTTGACGATGCGGGCTTTTTCTTCCTCCGAGAGGTGCTCGAGGATGCGCTCGTCGTCGATCATGATCAGGGTGCCATTCTTCTCGATCACTTCGCGCTCGGCGGCGAAATACAGCGGCACGATCGGGATGCCTTCGAGGTAGATGTACTGCCAGATATCCAGTTCGGTCCAGTTCGACAGGGGGAAGACACGAATCGATTCGCCCTTGTTGACCTTGCCGTTGTAGACGTTCCACAGCTCCGGACGCTGGTTCTTCGGGTCCCAGCGGTGCTTGCTGTCGCGGAACGAATAGACGCGCTCCTTGGCCCGGGACTTTTCTTCGTCGCGGCGGGCACCACCGAAGGCGGCATCGAAGCCGTACTTGTCGAGCGCCTGTTTCAGGCCCTCGGTCTTCATGATGTCGGTGTGCTTGGCGCTGCCGTGAGTGAACGGGTTGATGCCCTGGGCGATGCCGTCCGGGTTCACGTGAGTGATCAGCTCCAGGCCCATTTCCTCGACCATCTTGTCGCGGAAGCTGTACATCTCCTGGAACTTCCACTGGGTGTCGACGTGCATCACCGGAAACGGCAACTTGCCCGGGAAAAAGGCCTTGCGTGCCAGATGCAGCATCACGGCCGAATCCTTGCCGATCGAGTACAGCATCACCGGGTTATCGAACTCGGCGGCCACCTCACGAATGATGTGGATGCTCTCCGCCTCCAACTGTTTCAAATGCGTCAGTTTGTCGACCATGGCTACTCACGGAAATACGATCTTATGGACGGCCAGCGGGCCGTGTTCGAGCGGGCCACTTTATCACAGCACTCGATTCTATTTAGGCGCCCAACTAGAACGAAACAGTATAAGAATATGCCCTGCCGTTTTAGCTTCAGATCGGGTTCGGACAGTCGATGAACAGGTGCTCCAAAGCAAAGCGACGAGCCAGGTATTCGCCCAGGGCCTGCACACCATAACGCTCTGTGGCATGGTGGCCGGCGGCGATAAAGCTGATGCCGTTTTCCCGTGCGCTGTGGAAAGTCTGCTCCGATGCTTCACCGCTGAGGTACAGGTCGACTCCGGCGGCTACGGCCTGGTCGATGTAGCCCTGGCCACCGCCAGTGCACCAGCCGACCCGGCGAATGATCCGCTCACCTTCGATCACCAGTGGCTCGCGGCCCATGACCTCTTGCACCTTGCGGGCAAAGTCGCGGGCCGACATCGGCTCGGCCAATGAGCCGACCAGGCCGACCACCCGCGGGTTTTCCGGGTCCAGCGGGCCCTCGACGGTGATGTCGAGCTGCCTGGCCAACTGCACGTTGTTACCGACCTCCGAGTGCAGGTCCAGCGGCAAGTGATAGGCCAGCAGGCTCAGGTCGTTCTTGAGCAGGGTTTTCAACCGACGCTGCTTCATGCCGGTGATGCAGGGGTTTTCGCCCTTCCAGAAGTAGCCGTGGTGCACCAGCACCAGGTCGGCATCGGCGTCGACCGCCGCATCCAGCAGCGCCTGGCTCGCGGTAACACCGCTGACGATGCGAGTGACCTGGGGCCGACCTTCGACCTGCAGGCCATTGGGGCAGTAATCCTGGATTTTTGCGCTGCCAAGGTAGCGTTCGGCTTCCTCGACCAGGGTGCTCAGGGCAACAGCCATGAAAAGACTCCTCAATTCAGCAGTTCAGTGCGGCGCAAGGCCCCGTATAATGACCGCCATTATGGGCCGTCGCCGGGTTTGGGGAAACCGACGGCGGCTGCCTGGGGGCCTGCTCGCGGTATCGACGGCTCATGTTGCGATTTAACAGTTCCTGCAAGGCTTCGGCCGAAGTATGATCGCGCGCGCTCGCTCCCACGCAGTTTTAGCGGCCCTCTGCCCACTCCCAGGATTCGTTCAATGTTCAAGGCTTTGCGTTACTTTGGCTGGCCGCTGCTGGTCGGCGTGTTGATCGCCCTGCTGATCATCCAGCGCTTTCCGCAATGGGTCGGCCTGCCCAGCCAGGACGTCAACCTGCAACAAGCACCGCAGACCACGCGCATCATGCAGGGCCCGGTGTCGTACGCCGACGCGGTGAGCATTGCCGCACCGGCGGTGGCCAACCTGTACACCACCAAAGTCGTGAACAAGACTGCCCACCCGCTGTTCGAAGACCCGCAGTTCCGCCGCTTCTTCGGCGACAACCTGCCCAAGCAGCGGCGCTGGGAGTCGAGCCTGGGCTCGGCGGTGATCATGAGCCCGGAAGGCTACCTGCTGACCAACAACCACGTGACCTCTGGCGCCGACCAGATCGTGGTAGCGCTCAAGGACGGCCGTGAAACCCTGGCACGGGTAATCGGCAGCGATCCGGAAACCGACCTTGCAGTACTCAAGATCGACTTGAAAAACCTGCCATCGATCACCATCGGCCGTTCCGACAGCATTCATATCGGTGACGTTGCCCTGGCCATCGGCAACCCGTTCGGCGTTGGCCAGACCGTGACCATGGGCATTATCAGCGCCACTGGCCGCAACCAGCTGGGCCTGAACAACTACGAAGACTTCATCCAGACCGACGCGGCCATCAACCCGGGCAACTCCGGTGGTGCGCTGGTCGATGCCAATGGCAACCTGACCGGTATCAACACGGCGATCTTCTCCAAGTCCGGCGGTTCCCAGGGCATCGGCTTCGCCATCCCGACCAAGCTGGCGCTGGAGGTGATGAAGTCGATCATCGAGCATGGCCAGGTGATTCGTGGCTGGTTGGGTATCGAAGTACAGCCGCTAAGCCAGGAACTGGCCGAGTCGTTCGGCATGAAAGGGCGTCCGGGTATCGTGGTGGCGGGTATTTTCCGCGACGGTCCGGCGCAGAAGGCCGGGCTGCAGCTGGGCGATGTGATCCTCAGCATCAATGGCGAGCCGGCGGGAGATGGGCGTCGTTCGATGAACCAGGTAGCGCGGATCAAACCCAACGACAAGGTCGCGATCCAGGTGATGCGCAATGGCAAGGAGCTCAAGTTGACGGCTGAAATCGGCTTGCGTCCGCCACCGGCACCGGCCGCCAAAGAAGAAAACTGATTACTTGCAGGAGCGGGCTTGTCCCGCGATGAGGCCGCTAGAGGCGACTTGAATGTATCGCCTCTAGCGGCCTCATCGCGGGGCAAGCCCGCTTCTACTGTCAGTGCAGGATCTGGCTCAGGAACAGCTTGGTCCGCTCGTTCTGCGGCCGGTCGAAGAAATCATCCGGCGCCGCCTGCTCAACAATCTCCCCTTTGTCCATGAAGATCACCCGGTTCGCCACGGTCCGGGCAAAGCCCATTTCGTGGGTCACGCACAGCATGGTCATGCCGTCCTCGGCCAGGCTGACCATGGTGTCGAGCACTTCCTTGACCATCTCCGGGTCGAGCGCCGAAGTCGGCTCGTCGAAGAGCATGATCTTGGGCTTCATGCACAGCGCCCGGGCAATCGCCACACGCTGCTGCTGACCACCCGACAATTGCCCCGGATACTTGTTCGCCTGCTCTGGAATACGCACCCGCTCCAGATAGTGCATGGCGATTTCCTCGGCCTTGCGCTTGGGCAGCTTGCGCACCCACATCGGCGCCAGGGTGCAGTTCTGCAGGATGGTCAGGTGCGGGAACAGGTTGAAATGCTGGAATACCATGCCGACTTCACGGCGGATCGCCTCGATCTGCTTGAGGTCGTTGGTCAGCTCCACGCCATCGACCACGATGCGCCCTTGCTGGTGCTCTTCAAGGCGGTTGAGGCAACGGATGGTCGTCGACTTGCCCGACCCCGACGGCCCGCACAGCACGATACGCTCGCCCTGGCGCACATTGAGGTTGATGTCCTTGAGCACGTGGAACTGGCCGTACCACTTGTTCACGCCCTGCATCTGAATAATGCCTTCAGGGCTCACAGGCTGTTTGATCGCTTCACTCATGGGAACACTCCTAACGCTTGTGGCCTGTGTCCAGCTTGCGCTCCAGATGCATGGAGTAGCGGGACATACCGAAACAGAAAATCCAGAAAACCAGGGCGGCGAACACGTAGCCCTCGGTCGCCATGCCCAGCCAGGTCGGGTCGGCAGCGGCTTGCTTGACGCTGTTGAGCAGGTCGAACAGGCCGATGATGATCACCAGGCTGGTGTCCTTGAACAGGGCGATGAAGGTATTGACGATGCCGGGAATCACCAGCTTCAGCGCTTGCGGCAGGATCACCAGGCCCATCGAACGCCAGTAGCCCAGGCCCATGGCCGCAGCCGCTTCGTACTGCCCCTTGGGAATGGCCTGCAGGCCGCCGCGCACGACTTCGGCGATGTACGCCGACTGGAACAGGATCACCCCGATCATGGCCCGCAGCAGCTTGTCGAAGCTCATGCCTTCGGGCAGGAACAGCGGCAACATCACCGACGACATGAACAGCACCGTGATCAACGGCACGCCGCGCCAGAACTCGATGAAGGTCACACACACCACCTTCACTGCCGGCATGTTCGAACGCCGCCCCAAGGCCAGCAGGATGCCCAGCGGCAAGGCGCCGACGATGCCCACGGTGGCAATCACCAGTGTCAGCATCAGGCCGCCCCAGCGACTGGTCGGTACCGTTTCAAGGCCCAGGTAGCCACCGTGCAGCAAGGTGTAGGCAATGATCGGATACAGCACCAGGAAGCTCAGGCCATAGACTGCCTTGCGCGGGAAGCGCGAGATGAACAGCGGCGCTGCACCGATCACCGCCAGCCACACGGTCAGGTCGACCCGCCAGCGCAGCTCGGTGGGGTAGTAGCCATACATGAACTGGCCGAAACGCTGCTGGATGAACACCCAGCAGGCGCCCTCCTTGGTGCAGTCGGCGCGGGTGGTGCCCACCCAGTTGGCATCGAAGATCGACCACTGCAGCAGCGGTGGCACTATCAGCCAGACCAGGTACAGGGCAAACAGCGTAAGCAAGGTATTGAGCCAGCTGGAGAACAGGTTGGCGCGCATCCAGGCCAGCACGCCGACGGTCTTCACCGGTGGCGGCATATCAGGTTTGAAAACGTGGGTACTCATGCGCGTGTCCTCACCGCTCGATCAGCGCAATGCGCTTGTTGTACCAGTTCATCAGCAGGGAGATGCTGATACTGATGGCCAGGTACACGCTCATGGTGATGGCGATCACCTCGATGGCCTGGCCGGTCTGGTTGAGCACGGTCCCGGCGAACAACGACACCATTTCCGGATAACCGATGCCGGCTGCCAGCGAAGAGTTCTTCGCCAGGTTCAGGTATTGGCTGGTCAGCGGAGGAATGATCACCCGCAGCGCCTGGGGAATGATCACCTTGCGCAGCGTCGGCCCCTCGCGCAGCCCGAGCGAGCGGGCTGCCTCCGTCTGGCCATAGCTGACCGAGCGAATGCCCGAGCGCACGATCTCGGCGATGAACGCGGCGGTGTAGATGGTCAGGGCCAGGGTCAGGGCCAGCAGTTCCGGGATCAGCACCCAGCCGCCAACGAAGTTGAAACCCTTGAGCTGGGGCATTTCCCAGTGCAGCGGGCTGCCGAACAGCAGGACACAGAGCGCCGGAATGCCCAGGAACAGGAACAACCCGACCCAGAACTTGTGGAACGGCTCGCCGGTGGCCTCGAAGCGCCGGTTGGCCAGGCGCACCATCACCACGATGGCAAGCACGGCCAGCACCAGGCTGACGACGAATGGCCAGAATCCCTCGGCCATGGAAGCACCGGGCATGTTCAGGCCCCGGTTGCTGATAAAGAAGGCGTCGTTGATATTGATACTGCCCCGCGGTCCCGGCAGGGTCAGGAACACCGCGAAGTACCAGAACAGGATCTGCAGCAGCGGCGGGATGTTACGGAAAGTCTCGACATACACCGTGGCCAGCTTGTTGATCATCCAGTTCGGTGACAACCGGGCCACACCGATGATGAACCCCAGCAGGGTCGCCAGGATGATGCCGACAAAGGTCACCAGCAGCGTGTTGAGCAAACCGATGACGAATACCCGGGCATAGCTGTCCTGCTCGGTGTAGGGGATCAGGTTTTGCGCGATGCCGAAGCCGGCGCTGCGCTCGAGAAAGTCGAAGCCCGAGGTGATGCCCCGGTGTTGCAGGTTGGTCTGGGTGTTATGGAACAGATACCAGCCAATGCCGACCACGAAGACGATGGTGAGTATCTGGAACAGCCACGCACGCACACGTGGATCGCTCAGGGATAGCCCCCTGGGTGCGCCGATTTGATTTTGCATGTAATGCCCCGGAGAAAAGGGAGATGAACAACAACCTGCGGCGGCCCATTTGCCGCCGCAGGGTGCAGCATCAGCGCACCGGTGGCGCGTACTGGATGCCGCCGTTGTTCCACAGGGCGTTCAGGCCGCGGTCGATCTGCAGCGGGGTTTCCTTGCCCAGGTTCTTCTCGAAGACTTCACCGTAGTTGCCGACCTGCTTGACGATCTGCACGACCCAGTCCTTCGGCAGCTTCAGGTCCTTGCCGTATTCGCCGTCGGCGCCGAGCATGCGTGCGACGTCCGGGTTCTTGGTGGACTTGGCCTCGGCCTCGACGTTCTTGGAAGTGACGCCCATTTCTTCGGCATTGAGCATGGCGAACAGGGTCCATTTGACGATGCTGAACCACTCCTCATCACCCTTGCGCACCACCGGGCCCAGCGGTTCCTTGGAAATGGTCTCCGGCAGCACCACGTAATCGGCCGGGGCGGCCAGCTTGGAGCGCTGTGCATAGAGCTGCGACTTGTCGGAGGTCAGTACGTCGCAACGGCCGGACTCCAGCGACTTGGCGCTTTCGTCGGAGGTGTCGAAGGTGATCGGGGTGTACTTCAGGCCATTGGCGCGGAAGTAGTCGGAGACGTTCAGTTCGGTGGTAGTACCGGCCTGGATGCAGATGGTTGCACCGTCCAGCTCCTTGGCACTGGAGACCCCCAGTTTTTTGTTCACCAGGAAACCGATGCCGTCGTAATAGGTAACACCGGCGAACACCAGGCCCATGCCAGCGTCACGGGAGCTGGTCCAGGTAGTGTTACGCGACAGCACATCGACCTCGCCGGACTGCAGCGCAGTGAAACGCTCCTTGGCGTTGAGCTGGCTGAACTTGACCTTCGTCGCATCGCCGAAGACCGCCGCAGCCACTGCCCGGCAGACGTCCGCGTCGATTCCGACGATAGTGCCCTTGGCATCCGGGACCGAGAAACCCGGCAAGCCGTCACTGACGCCACATTGAACGAACCCCTTCTTCTGTACTGCATCCAGGGTTGCACCTGCCTGTGCAAGACCGCTGATACCCAATGCGGTAGCAGCGGTAACCACTGCCAGTGTGGATTTCAACATCTTCATCAAAACCTCCAAATTGCTCTTGTTGTGTTGAGCCGGGATTGCACCGCACCCTTATGAGGCGCATCCGACCCGTGTTGGCTTGTTTTTGGGTCAATTGGCGCAATGCGCTGTTCTGTGACAGCCTTGGGGACCGCTGACGGGTGTTACCGTCCAAAACGTGTAACCTCGCATCCAGAGTTTCATAGCAAAGCGCGTACCACACTGAACGGCTAAAGCGTTTCAGTTAACGTCAATAGGAAAACTTGCAGCGTTGCGACAGGTTTTTTCCGGATTCACTCGACGCGCCTTCATTTCATGCACGCAAACAAGAGCGCGCGCACACTTTCGGAGCAGTCATGACCAACCCGCTGATTCTCGAACCCCAAAAATCCGCAGACGCCTGTGTGATCTGGTTGCACGGCCTGGGGGCCGATCGTTACGACTTCCTGCCGGTTGCCGAAGCCTTGCAGGACGTACTGCTCAGCACCCGCTTCGTCATGCCCCAGGCCCCCACCCGGCCCGTGACCGTCAATGGCGGCTACGAGATGCCCAGCTGGTATGACATCAAGGCCATGACCCCGGCGCGCGCCATCGACCAGGATCAACTGGAAGCCTCGGCCGACCAGGTCATTGCCCTGATCAAGGCCGAGCAGGCAAAAGGCATCGACCTGGCCCGCATCGTCCTTGCCGGCTTCTCCCAGGGTGGCGCGGTGGTTCTGCACACTGCTTATATAAAGTGGCAAGAAGCCCTGGGCGGCGTACTGGCCTTGTCGACCTATGCGCCGACTTTCACCCAGGAGCGTGAGTTGAGCGCCTGCCAGCAGCGCACCCCGGCCCTGTGCCTGCATGGTGTGCACGACCCAGTGGTGCTGCCTGCAATGGGCCGTACCGCCTATGAGCACCTCAAGCACTGGGGCGTCAGCGCCAAATGGGCCGAGTACCCGATGGAGCATGAAGTGCTGCAGGAGGAGATTCGCGATATCGCAGTCTGGCTGGCCGAACGCCTGCGCTAAAAGCAGCCTTGGCTGTAGTTGCAGTGCAATCCACTACGCCGCGCCCGATTCTTGCATTACACTGGCCGGCGTACATTCCTTAACCAATTGATGAGATGACCGTGCTCAAAGCACTCAAGAAGATGTTCGGAAAGAGCGAGGTTGAGCAACTCGCCACCGAAACCGCTGCCCCCGTGAAGCAGCCCCCGGCAATACCCCAGTCCCCTGCCCCGGCTGCTCCGCTCGACGCCGAGGCTGCAACACCGGCACGCGCCGAGAAACCGGCCGAGCCAAAACCGCGCCGCGAGCGCAAGCCAAAGCCTGCCGCCTCCACCTGGAAGCTGGAAGACTTCGTGGTCGAGCCGCAGGAAGGCAAGACCCGCTTCCACGATTTCAAGCTCTCTCCCGAACTGATGCACGCCATCCATGACCTCGGTTTCCCGTACTGCACGCCCATCCAGGCGCAAGTGCTGGGTTATACACTGCGGGGCAAGGATGCCATTGGCCGTGCCCAGACCGGCACCGGCAAGACGGCGGCCTTCCTGATCTCGATCATCACCCAGCTGCAGCAAACCCCGCCGCCAAAAGAGCGCTACATGGGCGAGCCACGCGCACTGATCATCGCCCCGACCCGCGAACTGGTGGTCCAGATCGCCAAGGACGCGGCTGCGCTGACCAAGTACACCGGCCTGAACGTGATGACCTTTGTCGGTGGCATGGACTTCGACAAGCAGCTCAAGGCCCTCGAAGCCCGTCACTGCGACATCCTGGTCGCCACGCCGGGTCGCTTGCTGGACTTCAACCAGCGCGGCGAAGCGCACCTGGACATGGTCGAGGTGCTGGTGCTGGACGAGGCCGACCGTATGCTCGACATGGGCTTCATCCCCCAGGTCCGGCAGATCATCCGCCAGACCCCACCCAAGAGCGAACGCCAGACCCTGCTGTTCTCCGCCACCTTCACCGAAGACGTGATGAACCTGGCCAAGCAGTGGACCACCGACCCTGCCATCGTCGAGATCGAGCCGGAAAACGTCGCCAGCGAGACCGTCGAGCAGCATGTGTATGCCGTGGCCGGCAGCGACAAGTACAAGTTGTTGTACAACCTGGTGACCGAGAACAAGTGGGAACGGGTGATGGTCTTCGCCAACCGCAAGGACGAAGTGCGGCGTATCGAAGAACGCCTGGTTCGCGACGGCGTCAATGCGGCCCAGTTGTCCGGCGATGTGCCACAGCACAAGCGCATCAAGACTCTCGAGAGCTTCCGCGAAGGGCGCATCACCGTGCTGGTGGCCACCGATGTGGCCGGTCGCGGTATTCATATCGACGGCATCAGCCATGTCATCAACTTCACCCTGCCGGAAGACCCGGACGACTACGTGCACCGTATCGGCCGTACCGGTCGTGCCGGTACCAGCGGTGTGTCGATCAGCTTCGCCGGTGAAGACGACTCCTATCAGTTGCCCGCCATCGAGACGCTGCTGGGCCGCAAGATCAGCTGCGAGATGCCGCCGACCGAGCTGCTCAAGCCGGTACCGCGCAAGCATCACTGATTGTTGAAAGGCATCGCGGGGCAAGCCGCTCCTACAAAATCCTGTAGGAGCGGGCTTGCCCCGCGATGCCTTTGCATTTTCAGACCAACGATATTGCCCAAATAAACAAAAAGTCCATAATAGACAAAATAGTTTATTTGGAGCTTTCGTATGTCTGCGCCTCTCGTCATCGACAAACAGCACGCTCGTCAACTGCTCACTCAAGTGGATGTACCGCAGATACTGCGCAATCTGTTCCGTGACCTCGCGGCCGGGCAAGCGGTGCAACCGCCCCAGCAACTGGTGGAATTCCCCGGCGGCAAGGGCGACTTCATCAACTACGGTGGCGTGCTTGCCAACGAGCGGGTGTATGGGGTCAAGACCTCGCCCTATATCGTCCGCGAGCAAGGCGCCTTGGTCACCGCCTGGACCTTGCTGATGTCCATGGACAATGGCCAGCCATTGTTGCTGTGCGATGCCGGCGAACTGACCACGGCGCGCACCGCGGCCACCACTGCCGTGGCAGTCGACGCCCTGGCGGCAGCCGATGCCCGCCGCCTCACCCTGATCGGCAGCGGCCCGATCGCCCGCGCGCATTTGCAGTATGTTCGCGACCTGCGCGAGTGGCAGGACATCCGCCTGTTCTCTCCCAGCCTGCACCAGCAAAGCGCCGAGCAACGCCAGGCCCTGATGGACCTCGACCCGCGCCTGCAACTGTGCGACAGCCTCGAGCAGGCCCAGGCGGATGCCGACGTGATTCTGCTCTGCACCTCATCGGCCTCGCCGGTGATCGACCCACGTACCTTGAGCAAGCCTGCGCTGATCACCTCGATCAGCACCAATGCCGTGCGCGCCCACGAAGTACCGCCTGCCTGCCTGGGTGAAATGGACGTGTACTGCGACTACCGGGTAACCACCCCGGGCAGTGCCGGCGAAATGTGCATCGCCGCCGAGCAGCACGGCTGGCAGCCGGAGACGATTGTCGGCGACCTGGCCCAGTTGCTCAGCGAGCAAGCCCTGCGCCCGACCTACCAGCGCCACGCGTTCTTCCGCTCCATCGGCCTGGGTCTTGAAGACATCGCCCTGGCCAATGCGCTGTACCAGCTGCACCACGGCCGCTGAGGAGAGATTCATGCAACAGGCTGACTACATCATCATCGGCGCAGGCATTGCCGGCGCATCCACCGGTTACTGGCTGGCGGCCCATGGCCGCGTGCTGCTGCTCGAGCGTGAGTCGCTGCCCGGCTACCACTCCACCGGGCGTTCAGCGGCGCTCTATACCGCGGCCTACGGCACACCCCAGGTGCGTGCCCTGACCCTCGCGAGCCGGGCGTTCTTCGACCACCCGCCAGCGGGCTTTGCCGAGCATCCACTGCTGACCCCGCGCGGGGAAATGACCGTCGACCTCACCGGCGATCCCGAAGAGCTGCAGCGCCAGTACCAGAGCGCCAAGGCTTGCGTACCGGAAGTCGAGCTGCTGGATGCCGACCAGGCCTGCGCATTGCTGCCCGTGCTGCGCCGCGAAAAAGTCCACGGTGCCCTGTTTGATCCGAGCGCCAGCGATATCGACACCGACGCCCTGCACCAGGGCTACCTGCGCGGCATCCGCCGCCAGCACGGCGAAGTGCACAGCAACTGCGAAGTACAGCAACTGAGCCGTGATGCCAATGGCCTGTGGCAGGTGCAGACCAACCGCGGCGCCTTCAGCGCACCAGTGCTGATCAACGCCGCCGGCGCCTGGGCCGACCAGATCGGCGTACTGGCAGGTGCCCAGCCCCTGGGCTTGCAGCCAAAGCGCCGTGCAGCCTTCATCTTTGCCGGGCCCGAAAGCATCGACAGCCATGCCTGGCCCATGCTGGTGAGTCTCGACGAGTCGTTCTACATGAAGCCCGACGCCGGCATGCTGCTCGGCTCCCCGGCCAACGCCGACCCGGTAGAGCCCCATGATGTGCAAGCCGAAGAGCTGGACATCGCCATGGGTATCTACCAGATCGAAGAAGCCACCACCCTGACCATCCGCCGGCCAACCCGTACCTGGGCGGGGTTGCGCAGCTTCGTTGCCGACGGTGACCTGGTTGCCGGTTTCGACCCGCAGGTGCCCGGCCTGTTCTGGGTTGCGGCGCAAGGGGGCTATGGTATCCAGACCTCACCGGCCATGGGCCAGGCCAGTGCCGCCCTGGTACGCGGCCAGGCACTGGACGATCACCTGCAGGGCTTTGGCCTGAACGCCGAGATGCTGTCGCCACGCCGCCTGCAAGGGTGACGCGCCGCCGCGATTGCGGCACACTCCCAGCGCCCTGGTCACCAGGGCGCTGACACCGCCTGGAGCCCGCCTGAATGTCGACACCTCGCCCCGACCCTGTCCTGGACAACTACCGGGCCATCGCCGATGCCATCGCCACCCTGTTCTTCCCCCACGCCGAGGTGGTGCTGCACGACCTGCGCAGCCAGAAGATCGACTACATCGCCAACAACCTGTCCAAGCGTGAAGTCGGTGACGATGCGGCGCTTGAGGACATGTTCGAGGCCGGCACCGATGAAACCAACATCGGCCCCTACGAGAAGCTCAACTGGGACGGCCAGAAAATCCGCTCCCTGAGTACGGTACTGCGCGACAGCCACGGCAAACCGCTGGCAGTGCTGTGCATCAACCTGAACATCACCCTGTTCGAAACCGCCAAGGCAGCGCTGGACCTGTTCCTCTCGCCCAGCCGGTTGATCCCGCAGCCTGATGCGCTGTTTCGCGACGACTGGCAGGAGCGCATCAATACCTTTCTCAACAGCTGGTTGCGCCAGCGCCAACTGAGCCTGAACCTGCTGACCCGCGACCACAAGCGCGAGCTGGTACTGGCCCTGCACGCCGAGGGCGCATTCAAGGGCAAGAGTGCGGCCAACTACGTGGCAAATGTGCTGGGGATGGGACGCGCGACGGTGTACAAGCACCTGAAGGAACTCAAGGCCTGAATGACTCCAGGCCTTGAGGCGGGCGATCAATCGCCGTAGATATCGGTCTTGAAGTACTTGGCCTGGATCTTCTGGTATTCGCCGTTGGCGCGAATATCGTCGATGGCCTTGTTGAGTTGGCCGACCAGTTCGCTATTGCCCTTGCGCACGGCAATCCCGGCCCCCTCGCCAACATACTTCGGATCCTTGAGTTCCGGGCCGGTAAAGGCGTAGTCGGCACCACGCGGCATCGACAGGAAGTCGTCCAGCGGAATGGTGTCGGCGAAAATGGCATCCACGCGCCCGGACGCCAGGTCCATGTAGATTTCTTCGTTATTGCTGTAGCGCTTGATGGTGATGCCCTTGGGCTCGAGCACTTCCGTGGCATAGCGATCCGTGGTTGTGGCGCGCTGCACGCCCACGGTCTTGCCCTTGAGGCTTGCATACTGGTCATCGACCACCGCGCCCTTCTTCATGACCAGGCGCGAGGAAGTGAAGTAATACTTGTGGGTGAAATCCACCGACTTCTTGCGCTCGTCGGTAATGGTCATCGACGACAGGGCCGCATCGATCTTCTTCACTTTGAGCGATGGAATCAGACCGTCGAACTCGACCTCGTTCCACACACACTTGACCTGCATCTGCGCGCACAAGGCATTGCCGATGTCGTAGTCGAAGCCGATGATTTCACCCTTGTCGTTCTTCGACGCGAACGGCGGGTAGGCGGCTTCGATGCCAATGCGCAGGGTTTTCTCGGCGGCGAACAGAGTGCTGCTGGCCAACAGGCTCAAGGCCAGACCACTGATCAGGGTGAGTTTGTTCATGAAGGTCTCTCTCGCTCGTTATTGGAGGTGTGTTGCAAGACAGAGGAAAGGGACAGGCAAGGCACTGCCTGGAATTATTTTGTACTTATAATTCCATACTGGACTTTTCTGTATTAAAACTCAAGCATCGCGGGGCCAGGCGGGAGCAACTGTCCCGCATCCAGCTCGGTGGGAGTGGGCCTGCCCCGCGATAGTGATCACCACCGCCGCGCAGCGTCCTCATCACTCTGCTTGCCATCCACCCAACGTTCGCCTTCGCTGGTCTGCTCTTTCTTCCAGAACGGCGCCCGGGTCTTGAGATAGTCCATGATGAAGTTGCAGGCGTCGAATGCCGCCTGGCGGTGGGCGCTGGCGACCCCGACAAAAACTATCGGCTCGCCCGGCTCCAGCGCGCCGATGCGGTGCAGCACCTCGACCTTGAGCAGCGGCCAGCGCTGCTCGGCCTCGACAACGATCTTGCCCAGCGCCCTCTCGGTCATCCCCGGATAATGCTCCAGGAACATGCCGGCCACCTCCAGGCCATCGTTGAAGTCGCGCACATAACCCACGAAGCTTGCCACCGCACCGACACCGACATTGGCCGCGTGCATGGCATTGACTTCAACACCTGGATCGAACGGTGCCAACTGAACCCGTACGCTCATCTCAACCCCCGGTCACAGGCGGGAAGAACGCCACTTCATCGCCGTCTTGCAGTGGCTCGTCCAGTTTGCACAAGTCCTGGTTGCGGGCACACATCAGGTTCTGCTCGGCCAGAAAAGCATGCGAGTCGCCCTTGGCCAGCAATGCCTGGCGCACGTCGTCCAGGGTCTTGAACTGGCCCTGCAAGGCTTCACCGTCACGCCCCAGCGCTTCACGAAAGCGCGCGAAATACACCACGTTGATGTTCATTGCACGTCGTCCGCCTGGTAGTGACCGCTCTTGCCGCCCAGTTTTTCCAGCACGCGCACGCCGTCGATGATCATGCCGCGATCCACGGCCTTGCACATGTCGTAGATGGTCAGCGCCGCGACACTGGCGGCGGTCAGGGCTTCCATCTCCACACCGGTCTGCCCGGCCAGCTTGCAGCGGGCCACGATATGAACGGTGTCGGTGCCCTCGGCGCTGAGCTCGACCTTCACGCTGGTAAGCATCAGCGGGTGACACAGCGGGATCAGGTCACTGGTCTTTTTCGCCGCCTGGATCCCGGCAATCCGCGCGACGGCAAATACATCCCCCTTGGGGTGCTCGCCTTCGACGATCATCTGCAGGGTCTGCGGGAGCATGCGTACCCGCGCTTCGGCCACGGCCTCGCGCGCAGTGACGGCTTTTTCGGTGACGTCGACCATATTGGCCCGACCTTGGGAATCGAGATGAGTCAGCACAACCTTCCTCCTGTTCAGGAGCAAAGAGTGTAAACCCAGGAGTCAGGTATTCGCAGCGAAAAAACACCGGGCGGTACGACCGCCCGGTGGCTGGAGGCTACAGGTGGGATTCGGCGTATTCGGCCAGGATCGAGCGCGGTACACCCTGCAGGGTGATGTGCACGCCGTTGGGGAAGTCCTTGAAGCGCTCGGTCAGGTAGGTCAGGCCGGAGCTTGTGGCCGACAGGTAAGGAGTGTCGATCTGCGCCAGGTTACCCAGGCAGATCACCTTGGAACCGGCGCCAGCACGGGTGATGATGGTTTTCATCTGGTGCGGGGTGAGGTTCTGGCACTCATCGATCAGGATCAGGCTCTGCTGGAAGCTGCGACCGCGAATGTAATTCAACGATTTGAACTGCAGCGGTACGCGCTCGAGAATGTAGTCGACGCTGCCGTGGGTGTTCTCGTCATCCATGTGCAGTGCTTCGAGGTTGTCGGTGATCGCCCCCAGCCAAGGCTCCATTTTTTCCGCCTCGGTGCCTGGCAGAAAGCCGATTTCCTGGTCCAGCCCCTGCACGCTGCGGGTGGCGATGATGCGCCGGTAGCGCTTGCTGACCATGGTCTGCTCGATTGCCGCGGCCAACGCCAGGATGGTCTTGCCGGAACCGGCGGCGCCGGTCAGGTTGACCAGGTGGATATCCGGATCGAGCAGTGCGAACAGCGCCAGGCTCTGGTGGATATCCCGCGGTTTCAGGCCCCAGGCTTCCTGGTGCAGCAATGGCTCCTGGTGCAGGTCGAGCAGCATCAGCTCACCATCCTTGATGCCCTTGATCCAGCCTACGAAACCCTGCTCGTCAATGATGAACTCGTTGATGTGCACAGCTGGCAGGTTGTCGATCATCTGCACCCGATGCCAGGTACGGCCACGGTCCTGGCGGGTCTCGACCTTGCTGACCCGGTCCCAGAACGAGCCGGTCACGCTGTGATATCCCTTGGACAGCAGCGAAACGTCGTCAACCAGTTGGTCGGTACTGTAGTCCTCGGCCGCGATCCCGCAGGCGCGGGCCTTGAGGCGCATGTTGATGTCTTTGGTCACCAGCACCACGTCACGGTCCTTGCGTCGACTGCGCAGCTCCAGCAACTGGTTGATGATGATGTTGTCGTTGAGGTTTTCCGGCAGCAGGCGGTTGGGCTCGTTGCGCGGGCTCATCAGAATCGACAGGAAGCCCTTGGGCCCACTCTTGCCACGCTGGATCGGCACACCCTGCTCGACATCGGCAGGCGAGGCATCGCCCAGCGTCTGGTCGATCAGGCGGATGGCCTGGCGACATTCGGCGGCGATGGTGTGTTTACCGGTCTTGAGTTTGTCGAGCTCCTCCAGCACCGTCATCGGTATGGCGACGTGGTGCTCCTCGAAATTGAGCAACGCATTCGGATCGTGGATCAGTACATTGGTATCGAGCACATAAAGGATTGGCTGGTTGGAGGAAGTGGTGCGTCCTTGATCATCCATACTCGGTCACCTTTGTGGGGGCCAGACGACGCAATACCCATGCGGTGCTGCGCCGTGAAGTGGCCGCCGTTACCTCCCACTGCCGCGTCGTTACGGCGGGGAAGCTGCCCTCACACTACTGGTGCCCAATGACGCCACCTGTGATGCAGGGTTCGGCGGTCTGACTCCTTGATACCGCAAAACCCATGACCGTAAAAAGCATTTTTACGTATTTTTGAAGTTTATTTTTCGTGATGACACTTAGCCCTTGGCGCACGGTCAAAGCACCGCTACAGTCATAAATCCAGCCCAGTGAAATGCATGTGGCATTTCATTGCCGGCCTTTGCACTTCCCGCCTGTTATCCGCTTTTCCCGGCAAAATGCCGACAATCTTCCCAGCCGATCCCACTCTGCGCCGTCTGCTTGAGCAGCCAGGCCACAGCCTCCTGCGCCTGGGGACGGGCATCATGGAACTGAATCACCCCGTGGCGCCACAGCAGCATCAAGGTCAGCACCCGCTGCGCCGACTGCTCGGCACTGAGCGCGCCCCGGTCCTGGGCATCGATGTTCCACAGCACCACCTGTAACCCCTGCCCCTGGAAAAAACCCTGGCTGTCGGCGCGACGCTGGCCATAGGGCGGCCTGAACAGTGGCACGTACTGATCGGGCAGGTCCGCCTGGACCCGCGCCTGGCTGCGCACCACCGAGTCTTGCCAGTCTTGCCACTGGCCGTGGGAGCGGTACTGCCAGCCCTGGATGCCCACGCATTGACCCTGGTAGAGCGCACGCAGGTCCGCGAGGGACGTCTTGTCGCGGCGGGTCTGCAAGCTGTTGCCAAGCACAAAGAAGGTGGCGCCCAGCTTCTGCCGGCGCAGGTAGTCCGTCAGGGCATCGGTGCTGCCGTCGAGTGGGCCGGGGCCGGCATCGAAGGTCAACATGAACAGCCGGTCATTGAGCTCGTCGCCGTTGCGCTCAAGGTCGGAAAAGCGCTCGACTTCGCTGGCCGTCTGCGCAAACAGCGCAGCCTTGCGCAGCAGTTCATTGAGGTAGCGCTGGTGAAACTCACGACTGGGCGCAGCCCAGCCGGCATAGAACGAGTCACTGGCCACTTCGAACGTCGCCGCTTGCCGGCGCAGCTCGGCCACGCCGTCGATCGCATAGCAGAACGAAGCATCCTGCTCGCAGCTCTGCTGGGCCCGGTCATAGTTGCGCCACAACTGCTGCCACAAGCGCTGGCGCACCTGCGCGATCGACGCCAGGTTGATCTGCTTGAGGCCCAGGCGCGCGGCCAGGGCGGGCTCATCCAGCGCTTCGCTGGCCTGCAGGGCCTGGGCAAACGCGAGAATCTCGGCCCGCGAGGCGACATCGAACAGCGTCGGGCTGTCGAGTTGCTCCGGCCAGTGGCTACGGTCCAGCGTTGCCAGCGGCAACGGTGCAGCCTGGGCGCCGACACTCAACAGTCCGGTCAGTAACAGCAGGGCAATGCGCACGATCAGGTCTCCGGTTTGCTCGCCGCGCACTATAGCGTCAAGCGTCGGGATGGTCTGTGGCTATTGACGTCATAGCTGGAGATCAGGGCCCCCGCCCCGTAGAATCGGCCGACGATTCAAGGAGCCCGACCGATGCTGACGGTGATATCCCCCGCCAAGACCCTCGACTACGACACCCCGCCGGTGACCCAGCGCTACACCCAGCCACAGTACCTGGACGATTCCCAGGAGCTGATCGTGCAGTTGCGCGAGCTGTCGCCAGCGCAGATCAGCGAGCTGATGCACCTCTCCGACAAGCTCGCCGGCCTCAACGCCGCCCGCTTCGGCAGCTGGACCCCGGCCTTTACCCCGGACAACGCCAAGCAGGCGCTGTTGGCGTTCAAGGGCGATGTGTACACCGGGCTCGACGCCCAGAGCCTGAGCGAAGACGACTTCAGCTACGCCCAGGACCACCTGCGCATGCTCTCGGGTCTCTATGGCCTGCTGCGCCCGCTGGACCTGATGCAACCCTACCGCCTTGAAATGGGCACCAAGCTTGCCAACGCCCGTGGCAAGGACTTGTATGCCTTCTGGGGCACACGCATCAGTGAGTGGTTGAACCAGGCCCTTGCCGACCAGGGCGACGACCTGCTGCTTAACCTGGCCAGCAACGAGTACTTCAGCGCGGTCAAGCGCAATGCCCTCAAGGCGCGGATCATCAACACCGAGTTCCGCGACTTCAAGAATGGGCAATACAAGATCATCAGCTTCTACGCCAAAAAGGCCCGAGGCATGATGAGCCGCTTCGTGATCCAGGAACGCATCGACGATCCCGAGCAGCTCAAGCAGTTCGACGTACAGGGCTACTATTACAGCGCCGAACAATCGAAGCCGGACAACCTGGTGTTCCTGCGCGATCATCCGGACGCGTAAGGCTAGAAGTCGTACCGCGCGCCAACCATCATGCTGCGCGAAGGCCCATAGAAGTTGAACGTCGAGATCGAGCCTACCCGCGACAGGTAATCCCGGTCGAACAGGTTGTTGACGTTGAGGGTCGCCGTCAGCTTCGAGGTGACCGGGTACGACAACATCGCATCCACGGTGGCGTAGCCCGGCGCATCGATGCGCACGCCGCCGTTCTCGGAATAGAAGTGGCTCATCGCCGAGACGCCCCCACCGATGGCCAGCCCCGACAACGGGCCTTGACTGAGGGTGTACTTGCTCCAGAGCGAGGCCTGGTTGCGCGGCATGACGAAGAAGTTGGTTTCGTCATCACCGTCCAGGGTTTCGGTTTCCATCCAGGTGTAGCCCGCCAGCAACTCCCAGTTTTGCGTCAGCTTGCCGCTGACTTCCACTTCGGCGCCCTTGACTCGCGTCTTGCCAGAGGCGACGGAGAAGCCGGTGTCCACGCCGTCGACATCGAACTCGGTGGAGGCGCGGTTCTTGTCGGTCAGGCGGAATACCGAAAAGCGCGTGTTGAGGTCGCCTCCCAGGTAACTGCTCTTGAGGCCGAACTCATACTGATCGCCTTCACGCGGTTTGAGCACGCGGCCACTGCTGTCGACGTCCGACTGCGGCTTATAAACCTGCGAGTAGCTGGCGTATAGCGCATGGTTCTCGGTCAGGTCGTAGACCAGGCCACCGTAGGGCGTAAAGCGGCCATCCACACGCTTGTCGTCGTTGTTGGTCGCTCCTGTGCTCAGGGTCGTGGTGTAGAAATCACCGCGATACCAGCTGAAGCGGCCACCGGCGATCAGCGCCAGGCGTTCGACCGGACGGAAGGTGACCTTGGAGTACAGGCCGTATTCTTCCTCTTGCATGCCGGTCTCGGTGCTGTAGTTCGGCGACGGCTTGGCGAACTGCTTCGGCGAGTAGGTGTTGACGTTGATGGGCCCCAGGTTGGTAGTGCCGTTGAGGTACTCGGTGTCGTAGTTCTTGTAGTCGGTACCCACCACGAACTCGCTGACCTGGCCCAAGGCTTCGAACGGCTGGCTGTAACTGGCGTCAAGCGAGTAGGTATCCTGGGTGAAGTCCCGGGCGCTGGCGCGCTCGGAGTTGGCACCGTTGACGGCATTGGTCGCGGTGAAGGCATACAGGTATTCGGTGTCGCGGTGCGAGCCACGGGCTGCCACACGGCCATAGCCACCGTTATCGAAGCGGTGCGTCAACTCGGCAACCAGGTCGGTGGTCTTGCCGTCGAAGTAGTTCCAGTCGGCGCCAAGGAACCTGGAATGGCTGAAGTCGGGGACCTCACCGGAAAGCGATGCCGGGTAGCCGTTGTGCGGGGTGATGTCCTTTACTTCGTGGATCAGGCCGAACGACAACAGAGTAGCGTCGTCCAGGTCGATATCCAGAGCGCCGTAATAGGTGTTACTGGTATTGGCGTTGTAGTCGACTTCACCCTTGGTGTCGTCACGCGAAGTGACGAAACGCCCGCGCACCCGGCCAGCCTCATCCAGCGGCCCGGCCAGGTCGATTTCTTCGTGGTTGGTGTCCCAAGTGCCATAGCCGGCTTCGACGTGGCCCTGGAATTGAGCCGTCGGGCGCTTGCGCACCATGTTGACGATACCGCCCAATTCGCTGGTGCTACTGAACAAGCCGGCCGGGCCACGCATGATCTCGACACGATCGAAGGCAGCCAGCGAAGGTACGGTGCCGAAGATGCTGGCCATCGGTGCCGGCAGGCCGTCGATGTTGAACTCGCTGTACTCGTAGCCTCGGGCATAGATCGACGAACGACCGCTGTCGTTGGTCAGGGTACGCAGGCCAGCGGTGTATTTGGCCAGGTCATCCAGGTGCACGAACTGGCGGTCTTTGACGTAGTCCTGGGTGTACACGGTGATCGATTGCGGGATCTCCTTTAGCGGCGCCGGGGTCTTGGTGCCCACGGTGGCAGCCTCGACGCTGTAGCCCCCGGTGTCTTCCGAAGGCAACATGTCGTACAGGCGGTTGCCTTCGATGGTCAATGTCGGCAACTCGACCGAGCTTTGCTCAGCAGCCTGGGTCGCCACTGTTTCAGCCAGTGCCGATAACGAAAACGGCGCCAACATCCCCAGCACCAGCCATCCCCGAACCCGTCGCGGGCTCCCCACACCTTTAAAACCGCTCATGACACACCCTTCAGTTGGAATTGCAGTGGACGCAGAAAACACGTGGTTCGTCTGCCTCGCGACGAGTGGCTCAAGCCACCTTCTTGCGAGCAGCCACCCCCGCGTCATGGCAGATGCCTGACGATTGGCGAGGGATGAGGGCTGGACAGGGGTGATGGACGCCACCTAAATGACAGTCAATCGCAAACGAAACCAATTGCTTTTTGCGAACGATACCGGAGGGAAACGAGAGGCGCAGCAGGATTAACCTTCTTAACACACCCGTGGCCGCGCACCGGCCACGAGCAGACAAGACTCAGCACAGGACGATTGCCCTCACCCTGCCCGCAATGGGATGATCGCAACTGATATAAATTCTCATTCAAGACTTGCCATGCCCACCTCGCTCCTCCTCGCCGAAGATGACTCACGCCTGCTTGAGGACCTGCAGCAGCACTTCCTCAACCGCAGTTTCCTGGTGCACGCCTGTGCCAGCGGCACCCAGGCCTTGCAGGCGGTGCAGCACAACCGCTTCGACCTGGTGTTGCTGGACATCATGCTTCCCGGCATCGACGGTCTCAGCCTGCTCGACGAAATACGCCGCCAGCAGGCAGTACCGGTGATGCTGATGTCGGCGCTGGGGGCCGAGCAAGATCGTATCAGTGGCTTCACCCGAGGGGCGGACGACTACCTGCCCAAGCCCTTCAGCCTGGCCGAACTGGACGCACGGGTCGATGCACTGCTGCGGCGCGTGGCCTTCGACCGCGCTACCTCCCTGCATACTGAAGCCGGTGAGGTGATCCTCGATCAGGAACTGCAGGACATTCATCACAACGGCAAGGCGGCCGGCCTTACCGCCTCTGAATTTCGCCTGCTGGCCACCCTCAACGCCCATCCTGGTGAAGCCCTGAGCAAGGCATTCCTCTACCAGACCGTGCTGCATCGTGCTTATACCCGTCTGGACCGTGGCCTCGATGTCCATGTGTGCAACCTGCGCCGCAAGCTGGCCGATATCGGTGCCCAGCATTTGCAAATCCAGGCCGTGCGCGGTCAGGGGTACATCCTGATCGACAAGGATCAACCTTGATGCGCCGCCATCCGCTGCTGTGGAAACTGGCGGCACTGCAGGTCAGCTTCTGCCTGCTGCTGACCTGGCTTATCTGGACCTGGGGCTTGTCGGTGGAGCGCAGCACCTACTTTCTGTCCCAGGCCGACCAGGACTATCTCGCTCGCTATGCGCAACAGGCTGAATTCGCCTGGCAACAAGGGGGAGCGCAGGGCGCAGAGGCCTTTCGCAGGAAACTGGAACACGCCGAGAACACCTGGGTGGCCTTGGTTGGCCCGCACCTTCAAAGTCTTGGCACAACGCCACTGAATGCCCAGGAGGCCAGCCGCCTGGCCTTCATGCGCAAAATTAACTGGCCAATGAGCCGGCGCCTGCAGGATCAACTGCCCTACGTCAGCATCGAGTTCCCGCAACACCCCGAGCAAGGCCGCCTGGTGCTGCAACTTCCCGAGCGCCTGTTGCCTACGGGCCTGACGCCCTGGACCCACGTCATCACCCACGGCATTGCCCCCACACTGCTTGCACTGCTGCTGGGCCTGGCCATCTACCGGCACCTGGTCGTGCCACTCAACCGCCTGCGCGATCGCGCCGATGCCTTGTGCGCGGACGACCTGGACAACCCCGGCCTACCCCTGCAGGAGCGGCGCGACGAGCTGGGCGAGCTGGCGCAGGCCTTCGAACACATGGCCGGGCGCCTGCGTCAAAGCCTCGAGCAACAACGCCTGTTGCTGCGCACGCTGTCTCATGAGCTGCGCACGCCCCTGGCACGGCTACGCATCGCCCATGACAGCGACTTGCCGCCGGCCCAGATGCGCGAGCGCCTGGACCGCGAAGTGAACGACATGCAGAAGCTGCTCGAAGACACGCTGGACCTTGCCTGGATGGACACCGAGCAGCCACAGCTACCCACGGAGCCGGTCTTGATGGTTTCAGTGTGGGAAGCCTTGTCCCAGGACATCTGCTTCGAAAGCGGCTGGGAGCGCGCGCGTTTGCCCTGCTCGCTCGGCATCGACTGCCTGGTGCAGGTTCATCTGGACAGCCTGGCCCAGGCGCTGGAAAACCTGATGCGCAACGCCATTCGCCATTCACCCGCCGAAGGCCGGGTCAGCCTCGATGGCTGGCGTGAGGGCGATTGCTGGCACCTGCGCCTGAGCGACCAGGGCCCCGGCGTCCCTCAAGCTGACCTCGAACGCATCTTCAAGCCCTACCAGCGCCTGGCCGACAGCGGCGCAGGCTTCGGCCTGGGGCTGGCCATCGCTCGCCGTGCGATCGAACTGCAAGGCGGTCGGCTGTGGGCCAGCAACGGGCATCCAGGCCTGTGCCTGCATATGTTGCTGCCGATCGGCAAGGAGTGTTTAGAAAGTTAAGGCGCTTTACGCTCAATCCGTACTCATTATCATCTTGGCCCTCCCGCCTTGCGCACCGCGCAAGCACTGATGAGACTCCCGATGAGCAAGATGACCCTGTCCGTGGCGTTGATGCTTGCCCTTGCGGCGCCTGTTGCCCTGGCCCAACCCGCCCGTGAGGAAAAGATGGACACCTCGCTGCTGCAGCGCCAGGACCTGGCTTACCGCTTCAGCCACCTCGACCTGGATTCGGCAGACGGCCAGCGTCATTACCGGTTGTGGATCGGCACGCCGGATCGCCCGGCACCTGCTGCAGGCTACCCGGTGCTGTGGATGCTCGATGGCAATGCCGCACTGGGGGCCTTGCACAGCGACCTGTTGAAATCACTGGCCGCAGGCCAGGCGCCGCTGCTGGTAGCGGTGGGCTACCAGACCGAGCAGCGCATCGAGCGCACAGCACGTACCTTTGACTACACCCCGCAGGTACCCGACCAGGCGCAGCAACGTGATCCCCTGACCGGCCAGCCCAGCGGTGGCGTGGATGCGTTCCTCGACCTGCTTGCACAACGCATGCGGCCGATGGTGGCTGGCGTGGCACCGATCGATCCCCGGCGCCAGACCCTGTGGGGACACTCCTACGGTGGCTTGGCGGTGCTGCATGCGCTGTTCACCCGGCCTGGCGAGTTCAGCGACTACGCGGCGGCCAGCCCTTCGCTGTGGTGGCATGACGGCGCGATCGTTCGCGAGACGCGCGGGTTACAGCAGCGCTTGGGCGACAACCGCCCGCAATTGTTGCTGATGCGCGGCAGTGAAGAACCGTCCAGCCCCCGCGCGCCGGTCAAAGGCGACGTGGAACAGCCCGCACGGGCGCTGGCGGCCGATCTGGCCAAGGTGCAGGGGTTGCAGGTTCGCTTCGAGCGGTTCGAGGGATTGGGACATGGGCCGATGTTGCCGGCCTCCCTGAAAAGAGTGATTGAAGGCATGTCCCGATGAACGCTGTATTGGCTCGACCCACCCCTCCTGTGGGAGCGGGCTTGCCCCGCGACAAGGTCCAAATAACGCCATAAATTTGGCGCCAATTACCCATCCCCCTGCTTTTATCGCAAAACGCCATAAGACCGTTCGTAGTTTTTTGACGAATTTCGAAAAATAATTTTCGATACTGGCACAAACACATCCCTGCGCGAGTTCGCCCTTTATACACAGGGACGAAACTCCTGCGTGCCATCAAATTGAAAGTAGTGGCACTTTAAAAAATATTTAAAAATCTTTCACGGCCATTGAACCGCCCTCGGAACTTATCCCCTCGCCCATCGCTCATACCACCCGTAACGATTCTCGAGCGATATGTGAGAGATGACCTACAGCACTATTGGAGTGGCACCATGATTGTGCAACCCAATAACTTTGAGTTGAATCTCAATAACTGACCTTCCGTTGAAGCCAGGAGATCCGCGCCCCAGAAAATCGTCCTAGTGGTTGATTTCAAAAGGTTTATCCAATTGAAAGAGCAAGCACTGCAGCGTCGGATAACCGCACTGCAATAAAGACGGCTGCATTTAAGGGCACGCCCATAATTATTGGCCATTGGCTGCCAACTTTGAGTGCACACAACTTTGCACTCCACATTTATATGCCTGCGCACGGTGAAGTGACATCTTTTTGCCACAACTCCGTTCGCCCGGAAACTGCTGGTTAATCAACCCGGTCTGGCTCTGCTAGTTGAGCCGGCATGATAAACACATGAGGTGATAGCGATGCGTATCAGCATCTTTGGTTTGGGTTATGTAGGTGCAGTCTGTGCTGGCTGCCTGTCCGCACGGGGTCATGAAGTGATTGGCGTGGATGTGTCCAAGACCAAGATCGACCTGATCAACCAGGGCAAATCGCCAATTGTCGAACCCGGGCTGGAAGCACTCTTGCAACAGGGCATCGACAACGGCCGCCTGCGTGGCACCACCGACTTTGCCGCAGCGATCCGCGACAGCGACCTGTCGATGATCTGCGTCGGTACGCCGAGCAAGAAGAACGGTGACCTGGGCCTGGAATACATCGAGTCGGTGTGCCGCGAAATCGGTTTCGTGCTGCGCGACAAAGCCAGCCGCCACACCATCGTGGTACGCAGCACCGTACTGCCGGGCACGGTGAAGAACGTGGTGATCCCGATCCTCGAAGACTGCTCGGGAAAAAAGGCCGGCGTCGATTTCGGCGTGGCGGTAAACCCCGAGTTCCTGCGCGAAAGCACCGCGATCAAGGACTACGACCAGCCGCCGATGACTGTTATCGGTGAACTGGACCGCGCCAGCGGCGATGTCCTGCAATCGCTGTACGAAGAACTCGACGCCCCGATCATCCGCAAGGACATCGAAGTGGCCGAGATGATCAAGTACACCTGCAACGTCTGGCACGCCACCAAGGTCACCTTCGCCAACGAGATCGGCAACATCGCCAAGGCAGTGGGCGTCGATGGCCGCGAGGTGATGGACGTGGTCTGCCAGGACAAGGCCCTGAACCTGTCGCAGTACTACATGCGCCCAGGCTTCGCGTTCGGCGGATCGTGCCTGCCCAAGGACGTGCGTGCCCTCACCTACCGCGCCAGCAGCCTGGACGTGAAGGCGCCGCTGCTCAACTCGCTGATGGCCAGCAACGAGTCCCAGGTGCAGAACGCCTTCGACATCATCGAAAGCCACGACAAGCGCCGCGTCGCGCTGCTCGGCCTGAGCTTCAAGGCCGGTACCGACGACCTGCGCGAAAGCCCGCTGGTGGAGCTGGCCGAACGCCTGATCGGCAAGGGCTACGAGCTGAACATCTACGACAGCAACGTCGAGTACGCCCGTGTCCACGGCGCGAACAAAGACTACATCGAGTCGAAGATCCCGCACGTCTCGTCCCTGCTCAATGCCGACTTCGACCAGGTGATCAAGCACGCCGATGTGATCGTCCTGGGCAACCGCGACGAAAAGTTCCGCACCCTCGCCCAACAGGTGCCCGAAGGCAAGCAGGTCATCGACCTGGTCGGCTTCATGAGCAAGGCCACCTCCCCACTCAGCCGCACCGAAGGTATCTGCTGGTAACCCGGCAGGCGCGGGGCCTTCGGGCCCTGCGTCCCTTCACTTTTCCCACTGGATACGGATGCAGAACATGCTAAGGCTCAAGCACGGCCTGCTACAGGTCGCCGGTTGGTTGTTCTACGTGAGCCTGCTCATGTTGATCGCCCTGGCCTTGCCCAACTCCATTTTCGACCCCGAATCGAAGGACTTCATTTTCCTCATCGGTGCCGTCGGTATCTGGCGCTATTCCATGGGTGCCACGCACTTTGTGCGCGGCATGCTGTTTCTCTACGTGGTCTACCCGATGCTGCGCCGCAAGGTGCGCAAGCTGGGCAGCGCCGCCGATCCATCGCATGTCTACCTGATGGTCACCAGCTTTCGCATCGACGCGCTGACCACCGCCCAGGTCTACAGCTCGGTCATCCGCGAAGCCATCGACTGCGGCTACCCGACCACCGTGGTCTGTTCGCTGGTGGAAATGTCCGATGAGCTGCTGGTCAAGAGCCTCTGGGAAAAATTCAATCCGCCAGACCGCGTCACCCTGGACTTCGTGCGTATCGCCGGTACCGGCAAGCGTGACGGCCTGGCCTATGGTTTTCGCGCCATTTCCCGCCATCTGCCGGACGAAAACGCCGTGGTCGCGGTGATCGACGGCGACACCGTCCTCGGCGAAGGCGTGGTACGCAAGACCGTGCCCTGGTTCAAGTTGTTCGGCAATGTCGGCGGCCTGACCACCAACGAATTCTGCGAAGTGCGCGGCGGCTACATCATGAGCGAGTGGCACAAGCTGCGCTTCGCCCAGCGCCACATCAACATGTGTTCCATGGCCCTGTCCAAGCGTGTGCTGACCATGACCGGTCGCATGTCGGTGTTCCGCGCTGCGGTGGTGACCAACCCCGAGTTCATCGCCGACGTAGAGAACGACTCGCTGCAGCACTGGCGCCTGGGCCGCTTCAAGTTCCTGACCGGTGACGACAAGTCCAGCTGGTTCAGCCTGATGCGCCTTGGCTACGACACCTTCTACGTGCCCGACGCGGCCATCAATACCGTCGAGCACCCGCCCGAAAAGAGCTTCATCAAGGCCAGCCGCAAGCTGATGTACCGCTGGTACGGCAACAACCTGCGCCAGAACTCACGGGCCCTGGGCCTGGGGATTCGCCGCCTTGGCCTGTTCACCAGCGTGGTGCTGTTCGACCAGCGCGTATCGATGTGGACCAGCCTGCTGGGCCTGACCGTCGCGGTCATCGCCAGCCTCAAGTTCGGCCCGGCGTTCCTGTTGGTGTACCTGCTGTGGATCGGTATCACCCGCCTGATCCTGACGATCATGCTGCTGTGCTCGGGCCACAACATCGGCCCGGCCTACCCGCTGATTCTTTATTACAACCAGATCGTCGGCGCGATCATGAAGATCTACGTGTTCTTCCGCCTCGACAAGCAGTCCTGGACCCGCCAGCCCACTGCCCTCAAACGCGACCTCGCCAGCTTTCAACAATGGTTCAACACCTGGTCTTCCCGGACCATGACCTTCTCGGCGGCCAGCATCTTCATTGCTGTGCTGTTCATGGTCGTGTGAGCCGGAACCCGATTGGATTAAACAGGAACAAATCGCCATGAATACCGCCGTGAACGTCAATGTCGTGCATGAGTCCGAAGCCCAGCGCCAGCATGCCCGGGTGCGCATCCCGGCCAAATTGCGCTACCTGGGAGCCAACCGGGAAACCCTGGAAGTGAAGGTCGACGACCTGTCTGCCGGGGGCCTGAGCTTCCACGCCAAGCACCCGCTGAAAGTCGGTGATGTCATGCGCGGTCGCCTGCAGTTCACGGTCGACAAGCTTGGCCTGGCCATGGACATCGAGTTCCAGGTGCGCTCCTTCGACCCCTCCAGCGGCCGCACCGGCGTGCAATTCCAGAACCTTGAACCGCGCGATATCGCCACCCTGCGCCACCTGATCACCTCGCACCTGTCCGGCGAGCTGATCACCATGGGCGACGTACTCAGCACCCTGCAGCGCGACAACTTCACCAAGGCGCGCAAGCAGAAAGACGCCAACGGCGGTATGAGCGCCTTCGGCCGCCTGCGTGCCGTGACCTTCAGCCTCGGCGTGTTCGTGGTGGGCGTGGCCGCCTTCGGCTTTATCGCCAAGTCCGTGTATGGCCTGTACTTCGTCAGCCACGCCCAGGCCGGTGTGGTCAGCGTGCCGACCACCAACGTCACCATGCCCCGCGATGGCACCGTGCAGAGCCTGGTCGAAAGCGGCGGCATGGCGGTCAAGGGTGCGCCCCTGGCCTCGTTCAGCACCAGCATGCTGGACATGCTCAAGGGCCACCTGGACGACCAGCAGCTTGAGCCTGCCAAGGTCGAGGAGCTGTTCGGCAAACAGCTGAGCGGCACCCTGACCAGCCCCTGCGACTGCGTGGTCGCCCGCCAACTGGTGGACGACGGCCAGTACGCGAGCAAGGGCCAGGTGATCTTCCAGCTGATCCCGCGCACCACCACCGCGACGGTCGAAGCGCGCTTCAGCTATCGCCAGTTCGACGACGTCAAGCCCGGCGCCCGCGTGCACTTCACCGTGGCCGGCGACGACGAGCGTCGCAGCGGCCTGATCGTCAGCAGCACCAGCCTGAACAGTGAAGATCTGTCGTCGGACATCCGCGTGCAGATCAAGCCTGACGACGCCCTGCCCAGCGAACTGGCTGGCCGTCCGGTAGCGGTCGACAGCAACCGTGGCCCGTCGCTGGACTGGCTGATCGACAAAGCCGTGGCCCGTGGGCTCTAAGGGAGGCATAACCATGACCTTCACTCACTTACCTGTAGGAGCGGGCTTGCCCCGCGATGACAATACCGGCCTTATCGCGGGGCAAGCCCGCTCCTACCTGGCACTCGCCCTGGCGATCACCCTGGCCGGTTGCGCCGGCCTGCCCGACCAGCGCCTGGCCAACGAAGCGCTCAAGCGCGGCGACACCGCCCTGGCCGAGCAGAACTACCGCCAGCTGGCCGACCTTGGCTACAGCGAGGCCCAGGTGGGCCTGGCCGATATCCAGGTAGAAACCCGGGATCCGGCAAAGCTCAAGGAAGCCGAAGCCACCTACCGCGCCGCTGCCGACATTTCGCCCCGTGCCCAGGCACGCCTGGGCCGCTTGCTGGCCGCCAAGCCGGGCGCCACTGAAGCCGAGCGCCAGGAAGCCGAGACCTTGCTCAAGAAGGCCTTCGCCAACGGCGAGGGCAACACCCTGATCCCGCTGGCCATGCTGTATCTGCAATATCCGCAGAGCTTCCCGCGCATCAATGCCCAGCAGCAGATCGACCAATGGCGCGCCGCCGGCTACCCGGAAGCGGGTCTGGCACAAGTGCTGCTGTACCGCACCCAGAACACCTACGACCAGCATCTGGCCGAGGTGGAACAGATCTGCAAGGCCGCACTGGCCAGCACCGACATCTGCTACGTGGAACTGGCCACTGTCTACCAGAAACGCGGCCAGCCCGAGCAGCAAGCGGCGCTGATCGAGCAAGTGAAGAGCGCCTACCAGCGCGGCGTTATCCCGGCCACCCGGGTCGACAGCGTTGCCCGCGTACTGGCCGACCGCACCCTGGGCCAAACCGACGAAAAAACCGCCCAGGCCCTGCTCGAACAGGTCGCGCCGGCCAACCCCGGCTCCTGGGTGAGCCTGGCGCAACTGCTGTACGACTTCCCCGAGCTCGGCGACACCGACAAATTGATGGAATACATCGACAAGGGCCGCGCCGCCGAGCAACCGCGCGCCGAACTGCTGCTGGGCCGCCTCTACTACGAAGGCAAGACGGTACCTGCCGATGCGCAAAAGGCCGTGACCCACCTGCAAAGCGCCGCCGACGCCGGTGAAATCAGCGCCCACTACTACCTGGGCCAGCTGTATCGCCGCGGCTACCTGGGCAAGGTCGACCCGCAACTGGCCGTCGACCACCTGCTCACGGCTGCCCGTGGCGGCCAGCTCAGCGCCGACTACGCCCTGGCCCAGCTGTTCAGCGAAGGCCACGGCATCCGCCAGGACCTGGTCAACGCCTGGGTCTTCAGCCAGCTGGCGCAAGCCAACCCCAGCGAGCAATCACAGGCGCTGGCCGCCCAGCTCGACCAGCAACTCACTCCACCGCAAAAGGCGCAGGCGCAGCGCCTGCTGCAGCAAGAGCGCCAGGCCCGAGGTGCCATGGGCCCGGGCAGCGGCGCCCTGGCCCTGCAGGCCGTGCGTGAAACCGAACAAGGCGAGGACTCCCTATGACACTCAATCCGTGGATGAAAGCCGGTGTAGGCCTGGGCTTCGCCCTGCTCTGGTCGTGCCCGACCCTGGCGGCCATGACCGCCGAAAAGAACTTCGGCCTGGATGTGAAAATCACCGGCCAGTCCGAAGACGACCGCGACCTGGGCACCCGTTCCGGTGGTGACGTCAACGGCGTGGGCCTGGACCTGCGCCCGTGGGTGTACGGCGAGCGCGGCAACTGGAGTGCCTTCGCCATGGGCCAGGCGGTGGCTGCCACCGATATCATCGAGACCGACACCCTGCGTCAGTCCGGTGACGAGGCCGAAACCGACAGCGGCGGTGCAGACGGTCGCGAAGCCGACAAGAGTTACCTCGCCATGCGCGAATTCTGGGTCGGCTACAGCGGCCTCACCGCCTACCCCGGCGAGCAACTGCGCTTCGGTCGCCAGCGCCTGCGCAACGAAGACGGCATGTGGCGCGACACCAACATCGAAGCGCTGAACTGGACCTTCGACACCACCCTGCTGCGCGCCAACCTGGGCATGGCGGAGCGCTTCAGCGAATACCGTACCGATCTCACCGAACTGGCCCCCGAAGACAAGGATCGCCTGCACGTCTACGGCGACGTCGCCACCCAATGGACGCCCGGTCACTGGGTCGGCCTGCGCGCCCACCACACCCATGACGACGGCAACCTGAAGAACCCCGGCGAGACCGTCGACCAGCTCGACAAGACCCGCACCGGCGACCTCACCTGGCTGGGTCTTGAGGCCAACAGCGACGCCTACAACTGGCGCAACCAGAACCGCGTCAACTACTGGGGCAGCATGACCTGGCTGACCGGTGATCGCGACAGCCTCAACACCACCACGGTCAACGGCGAGCAGGTCGCCAGCGGCAAGCAGAGTGGCGACGTCAATGCCTGGGCCACCGACCTCGGCATCCGCCTGCGCCTTGACCCCAACTGGCAGGTCGGTGCCGCCTACGCCCGCGGCAGTGGCGGCGGTGGCAGCGACGGTTCGAGCAACTACGAGCAGACCGGCCTTGAGAGCAACCGCTCCAACTACACCGGCACCCGTTCGCGCGTTCACCGCTTCGGCGAGGCCTTCCGCGGCGAGCTGGGCAACCTCCAGGCCGCCACGCTGTTCACCTCCTGGCAACTGCGCGACGACTACGACGCCAGCCTGATCTACCACAAGTTCTGGCGTGTCGATGGCGACCAGAACATCGGCAGCAGCGGCATCAACGCCGTGGTCGAGGACAACGGCATCAACCGCCCGTTGATCCAGGGCGAGAAAGACCTCGGCCAGGAAGTCGACCTGGTGGTCACCAAGTACTTCAAGCAGGGCCTGCTGCCTGCAGCCCTGAGCCAGTCGATCGACGAGCCATCGGCGCTGGTGCGCTTTCGTGGCGGCGTGTTCAAGCCGGGTGACGCCTATGGCAAGGAAGCGGACTCCTACATGCACCGCGCCTTTGTCGACGTGATCTGGCGCTTCTGATGCCTGGAGTGCACTGATATGAGCCTTCAAACCAACACCCTGCACCGCTTGCTGGCCGGCTCCCTGCTGCTGGCCAGCAGCATCGCCCTGGCCAACAGCCAGGCGCCGGTGCCGGTGGCCAAGGAACTGCAGCAAGCCAAGACCTATACGGTCAGCAGCGCGCCGATAGAACCGTTGCAGATTCCGGCACCGACCCTGCCGGACCTCACCGGCTATACCGCCGAGGCCGTGCAGAAAAAGATCCAGCGTGCGCACAAGGGCAAGGTATCGGTGCGGCGCATGCTGCAGGAAACCGCGCTCAAGGAGTTCATCGGCGGCGACAACAAGATGGCCGAGTGGGTAGCCCGCCAACACGGCATTCCCCAGGCGATCTTCATCGACGACGGCCATGTGAACTTCACCGAACTGAGCAAGCGGGTGCCCAAGCAGTACCTGAGCGAAACATCGCCGGGGGTGTACCTGGCGCGTCTGCCGATCGTGGTCGGGGAAAAGGGTGTGCTGGAGATCGACGGCAAGGTCAAGGAACTGCGCCTGTCCCAGGAAGGCGGCTCGTTCATCGTCAACGACGGCAAGCTGTTCGTCACCGATACCCAGGTGACCGGCTGGCGCGAGAAAGACAATGGCCCGGCCACCTTCCGCTCGCCGAAGGAATTCCGCCCGTTCCTGCTTTCGTGGGGCGGCACCGAGACCTACATCGTCAACACCAAAATGGCCAGCTTCGGCTACGCCAAGAGCAAGTCGTACGGCGTGAGTATTTCCCAGTACACGCCGAACATGGCCAAGCAGATGAACCGCCCCGAACCCACCGGCTGGATCATCGGCTCCGAGTTCAGCGACATGTGGTACGGCTTCTACTGCTACGAGACCAGCGACTTTGTGGTCAAGGACAGCATCTACCGCGACAACATCGTCTACGGCATCGACCCACATGACCGTTCGCACCGGCTGATCATCGCCGGCAACACCGTCCACGGGACCAAGAAGAAGCACGGGATCATCGTCTCCCGCGAGGTCAACGACAGCTGGATCATCAACAACAAGAGCTACGACAACAAGCTCTCGGGCGTGGTGATCGACCGCAACAGCGTCAACAACCTGATCGCCTACAACGAGATCTACCGCAACCACACCGACGGCATCACCTTGTACGAAAGCGGCGACAACCTGATCTGGGGCAACAAGCTGATCAGCAACCGCCGCCACGGCATTCGCGTGCGCAACAGCGTGAACATCCGCCTGTACGAAAACGTCGCAATGGCCAACGGCCTGGTGGGTGTGTACGGGCACATCAAGGACCTCTCCGACACCGACCGCGATATCGCCCTGGACCCGTTCGACACCAAGGTCTCGCTGATCGTGGTCGGCGGTGAGCTGGCGGCCAATGGCAGCGGCCCGCTGTCGATCGACTCGCCGTTGAGTGTTGAGCTGTACCGGGTGTCGATGCTGGCCCCGAGCAAGGCCAGCGGCATCAGTTTTTCCGGTGTGCTGGGTGAACGCCAGGACGAGATCCTCGACCTGATGGTGCGCCAGCAGAAAGCCGTATTGATCGACCCGGTCGAACGCCAGACCGAAATGGCCGAATGAGGATGCCTGACATGACCCCACACCTGATCAAACTCCTGGGCGTAAGCGCCGCCCTGCTGGCCATCAGCAACGGCGCCAGTGCCGATACCGTACAGGCGCCGACCTTCACCGCCGAACCGTGCTGCCAGTTGTGCCCCGCAGCCCACGACGCCAGTCGCTACACCACCCGTTACCAGCAGAACTTCACCACCCTGGTGCAAGCGCAGGGCGACTGGTTGTTCCGTACTCGCGAAGACCTGCGTACCGAATTCAACACCACCCCGGCCGGCTACAAGCGCCTGCAACAACTGCACGACGCCTTCAAGGCACGCGGCATCGAACTGGTGGTGGTCTACCAGCCGACCCGTGGCCTGGTGAACCGCAACATGCTCAAGCCTGCCGAGAAGGCCGCGTTCAACTATGAGAAGGCCCTGGGCAACTACCAGGCCATGCTCGCCCGCTTCAGCAAGATGGGCTACAACGTGCCCGACCTGTCGCCGCTGACCAACGAGCAACTGGCAGCCGCAGACCAGGGCAAGGATTTCTACTTCCGTGGCGACCAGCACTGGACGCCCTACGGCGCCGAGCGCGCGGCGAAAATCGTTGCCGACACCGTGCACAAGATGCCGGCCTTCGAGGGTATTCCCCGGCGCGAATTCGAAAGCCACAAGTCCGGGCGCATGGGCAAGGCCGGCACCTTGCACAACGTCGCCGGGCAGCTGTGCGGCACCAGCTATGCGGTGCAGTACATGGACCAGTTCACCACCGAGCCCAAAGGCGAAAGTGGCAGCGACGACCTGTTCGGCGACAGCGGCAACCCGCAGATCACCCTGGTCGGTACCAGCCACAGCGGCAAGAACTACAACTTCTCGGGTTTCCTCGAGCAGTACATCGGTGCCGACGTGCTCAATGTCGCCTTCCCTGGCGGCGGCCTGGAAGGCTCGATGATCCAGTACCTGGGCAGCGACGACTTCAAGAACAACCCGCCCAAGATCCTCATCTGGGAATTCTCCCCGCTCTACCGCCTGGACCAGGAAACCATCTGGCGGCAGATGCTCGCCCTGCTCGACAACGGCTGCGAGGGCCGGCCCGCCCAGATGCACGCCAGCGCCACGCTCAAACCGGGCAAGAACGAACTGATGGTCAACGGCAAGGGTGGCGTGATCAAGGACCTGGTCAACGGCCGCCACCAGCTGGACATCAAGTTCGAGGACACCTCGGTCAAGGTCCTGCAGGCCACCCTCTGGTACCTCAACGGCCGTCATGAAGACGTGAAGATCGAAAAGCCCGAGACCTCCGACACCGATGGCCGCTTCGCCTTCCAACTGCGCGAGGACGAAGACTGGGCCAGCCAGACCCTGCTCGCCGTGGAAGTCCAGGGGCCGCAAAGCGGTACCCAGAAGGTCGAGGCCACGCTCTGCAAACGCAGCATTTGAGGTGCTTATGAACAACTTCACACCTGTAGGAGCGGGCTTGCCCCGCGATAGCAATACCGGCCTTTTCGCGGGGCAAACCCGCTCCTACAAGGCACTCGCCTTGGCCCTGGTGCTGTTCGGCCCCACCGTGCACGCCGCAGGCCTGGTTCCACCCCAGGGCTACTACGCCGGGATCGAAAAACTCAAGACCGGCCCCAGCGACTACACCTGCGAAGCCGTGCCCAAGCCCTACACCGACAAGCTGCAGTTTCGCAGCAAGTACGAAGGCTCCGACAAAGCCCGCGCCACCCTGAACAAGGCATCGGAAAAAGCCTTCCGCGACTCCACCGCCGGCATCACCACCCTTGAGCGTGGCGTCAGCAAGCAGGTGATGCAGTACATGCGCGACGGCCGCCCCCAGCAGCTCGACTGCACGCTGCAGTGGCTCGGCAGCTGGGCCCGCGCCGATGCGCTGATGTCCACCGACTACAACCACACCGGCAAGTCCATGCGCAAATGGGCACTGGGCAGCCTGAGCTCGTCCTGGTTGAAGCTCAAGTTCTCCAACTCCAAGCCCCTGGCCGCGCACCAGCAAGAGGCCGAGCTGATCGAGAAATGGTTCTCGCGCCTGGCCGACCAGGTGGTCAAGGACTGGAGCGACCTGCCGCTGGAAAAAATCAACAACCACTCCTACTGGGCCGCCTGGTCGGTCATGGCCACCGCCGTGGCCACCGACCGCCGCGACCTGTTCGACTGGTCGATCAAGGAGTACCGCGTGGCAGCCAACCAGGTCGATGCCCAGGGTTTCCTGCCCAACGAGCTCAAGCGCAAGCAGCGCGCCCTGGCCTACCACAACTACGCCCTGCCGCCGCTGGCGATGATCGCAAGCTTTGCCCAGGCCAATGGCGTGGATGTACGTCCGGAAAACAATGGCGCACTCAAGCGCCTGGGTGACCGGGTGCTGTCCGGGGTCGAGGACCCGAGCCCGTTCAAGAACAAGAATGGCAAAAAGCAGGACATGCACGACCTGAAGATCGACAGCAAGTACGCCTGGCTCGAACCCTGGTGCAGCCTTTATCGCTGCAGCGCCGATGCGTTGGAGAAAAAGCGCGACATGCAGCCGTTCAAGAGCTTCCGCCTGGGCGGCGACCTGACCCGGGTCTACGACCCGCAGGCCGAGTAGAACCTGTAGGAGCGGGCCTGCCCCGCGATGCGATCGAGGGGCAAGCCCGCTCCTACAGTCAGTTTGGTTGCCTCCAGTGATGTTTCACGGGGGGTTTGGGGGGCTGCTGCCCCGATTGTGGATAACGACAAGGAGAGATCGGGATGGTGTTTTCGTCCAATGTGTTCCTGTTCCTGTTCCTGCCGATCTTTCTCGGCTTGTACTACCTGAGCGGGCAACGCTACCGCAACGCCCTGTTGCTGCTGGCCAGCTATATCTTCTACGCCTGGTGGCGGGTGGACTTTCTCGCCCTGTTCGCCGCCGTCACCCTGTGGAACTACTGGATCGGCCTGAAAGTCGGCGCCGCCGGTGTGCGCACCAAGCCGGCACAGCGCTGGCTGCTGCTCGGGGTGGTGGTCGACCTGTGCATCCTGGGCTACTTCAAGTACGCCAATTTCGGGGTCGACAGCATCAATGCGATCATGACCCAGTACGGGCTCGAGCCGTTCATCCTCACCCATGTGCTGCTGCCCATCGGTATCTCGTTCTACATCTTCGAGTCGATCAGCTACATCATTGACGTGTACCGCGGCGACACCCCGGCCACCCGCAACCTGATCGACTTCGCCGCGTTCGTGGCGATCTTCCCGCACCTGATCGCCGGCCCCGTGCTGCGCTTTCGCGACCTGGCCGACCAGTTCAACCACCGCACCCACACCCTCGACAAGTTCTCCGAGGGCTGCACGCGGTTCATGCAGGGTTTCATCAAGAAAGTGTTCATCGCCGACACCCTGGCGGTGGTCGCCGACCACTGCTTCGCCTTGCAGAACCCGACGACGGGCGACGCCTGGCTCGGCGCCCTGGCCTACACCGCGCAGCTGTACTTCGACTTCTCCGGCTACAGCGACATGGCCATCGGCCTGGGCCTGATGATGGGCTTTCGCTTCATGGAAAACTTCCAGCAGCCCTACATCAGCCAGTCGATCACCGAGTTCTGGCGGCGCTGGCACATCAGCCTGTCGACCTGGCTGCGCGACTACCTGTACATCACCCTGGGCGGTAACCGCAAAGGCACCCTCAACACCTACCGCAACCTGTTCCTGACCATGCTGTTGGGCGGCCTGTGGCACGGCGCCAACTTCACCTACATCATCTGGGGTGCCTGGCACGGCCTGTGGCTGGCCATCGAACGGGCCCTGGGCCTGGACACCAACCCACAGCGCTTCAACCCGATCAAGTGGGCCTTCACCTTCCTCCTGGTGGTGATCGGCTGGGTGATCTTCCGCGCCGAAAACCTCCATGTGGCAGGCCGCATGTATGGCGCCATGTTCAGCTTCGGCGACTGGCAGCTGTCGGAACTCAACCGCGCCAACCTCACCAGCCTGCAAGTGGCGACCCTGGTGGTGGCCTACGCCACCCTGGCCTTCTTCGGACTGCGCGACTTCTACCGCAACGCCAGGCCCTCGGCCAAGGCCCATCCGGTGGCCGTGCATGCCGATGGCAGCATCAGCCTGGACTGGGGCCTGTACCTGACCCGCGCCCTGGTGCTGCTGCTGTTCGTTGCCTCGATCCTCAAGCTCTCGGCGCAAAGCTACTCGCCGTTCCTCTACTTCCAGTTCTGAGGGAGCCGACCATGACCCGATCATTACGCAAACTCTATTCACTGCTGTTCCTGGTCCTGCTGCTGGGCCTGGGCATCTGGTCGCTGGGCGGCTTGGGCAGCTTCCAGCGCACCGCACAGATGAGTGTGCTCGACGGCAAGCTGGCCAAGGCTGCCGAGACCCATTACGACGAGCAGTTCCCGCTCAAACGCATCGGCACCAACCTCTGGGCGGCGCTGGACTTCAAACTGTTCAACGAAGGCCGCCCCGGTGTTGTGCTGGGCCGCGAGCAGTGGTTATTCAGTGACGAAGAGTTCAAGCCGGTCGCCGGCAGCGACCAGTTCGAACAGGAAAACCTGGCGCTGATCCGCGGGGTGCGCGACACCCTGCACCAGCGCGGCGTGCAGCTGGTACTGGCGATCGTGCCGGCCAAGGCGCGGCTGTACAGCGAATACCTGGGCGAGCAGACCCCGGCTTCGCTGCACAACGACCTGTACAACGAGTTCCACGCCCAGGCCCGCCAGGCCGGCGTGTTCGCCCCCGACCTGCTGGCGCCGCTGCAAAGCGCCAAGACCCGTGGCCAGCTATTCCTGCGCACCGACACCCACTGGACGCCCATGGGCGCCGAAGTGGTAGCCCAGCACCTGGCCGAGGCGGTCAACCGCCAGAACCTGCTCAATGGCGAGCCGCAGCTGTTCGTCACCGAACAGCGCCCGGCCGAGCCATACAAGGGCGACCTGACCAACTTCCTGCCGCTGGACCCACTGTTCAGCAACTTGCTACCGGCACCGGACACCTTGCAGCAACGCAACACCCGCCCGGCCGACGCAGCGGCTGAAAGCGGCGACGCGCTGTTCGCCGACAGCGAAATCCCGGTGGCGCTGGTGGGTACCAGCTACAGCGCCAACCCCCACTGGAACTTCCTCGGTGCCTTGCAGCAGGCGCTGCGCAGCGACGTGGTCAATTACGCCGAAGACGGCCATGGTCCGCTGTTGCCGATGCTCAAGTACCTGCAAAGCGACGCCTTCAAGAGCAGCGCCCCGCAGGTGCTGATCTGGGAGTTCCCGGAACGCTATCTGCCGATGAAAAACGACCTGAGCGATTTCGACCCGCAATGGATCGCCCAGCTGAAGAAAACCCGAACTGCCAACCAAGACCTGGCTCTGTCGTCCACCCGGACGCAAAACTGAAGAGGAAACACCCATGACCTTGCACACTACCAAGCACCGCATCGCCAAAGCCTGCGCCCTGGCCGCAGGTCTGAGTCTGCTCTCCCTGCAGGCCTATGCCGGCGCCGACGCCGCGCTCTACGGCCCCAGCGCGCCGAAAGGCTCGACCTTCGTACGCGTCTACAACGCCAGCAACCAGGCCGTAGACGCCAGCGTCGGCAACACCCAGATCAACGCCGTGGCGGCCCAGGCCAGCAGCGACTTCAGCTTCATGCCACAAGGCGACTACAGCGCCAAGGTCGGCAGCCAGAGCCTGCCGGTCAAGCTCGCCTCCGACCACTACTACACCCTGGTCAACAACGCCTCGGGCAAGCCGCAACTGGTTGAAGAACCACCGTTCAAGAACAAGCAGAAATCCCTGGTGCGGGTACAGAACCTCAGCGACCAGGCCCTGACCCTGAAAACCGCCGATGGCAAGACCGAAGTGGTCAAGCCGGTGGCCGCCAAGGCTCGCGGCGAGCGCGAGATCAACCCGGTCAAGGTCAGCCTGGCCCTGTACGAAGGCGACAAAAAAGTCAGCGATCTGAAGCCGGTGGCTCTGGAGCGCGGCGAAGCAGCGGTGCTCTACGTCACCGGATCCGGCAGCAGCCTGTCGCCGGTCTGGGTCAAGCGCCCGGTATCGACCCGTTAATCAACTGCCTTTTTCATACTTCGGAGAACACCCATGATTCCAGTCATCCTGTCCGGCGGTAGCGGTTCGCGTCTGTGGCCCCTGTCGCGCAAGCAATTCCCCAAACAGTTCCTGGCCCTGACCGGCGAACACACCCTGTTCCAGCAAACCCTCTCGCGCCTGGTGTTCGAGGGCATGGACACCCCGATCGTGGTCTGCAACAAGGACCATAAATTTATCGTCAACGAGCAACTCGACAGCCTGAAACTCGAAACCCAGGCCATCCTGCTCGAACCCTTCGGCCGCAATACCGCGCCGGCCGTAGCCCTGGCGGCGATGAAACTGGTCAATGAAGGTCGCGACGACCTGATGCTGGTGCTGCCGGCCGACCACGTGATCGACGACCAGAAAGCCCTGCAACGCGCCCTGGCCCTGGCCACGGTGGCGGCCGAGCGTGGCGAGATGGTGCTGTTCGGTGTGCCGGCGACCAAGCCTGAAACCGGCTATGGCTATATCAAATCGAGCCAGGACGCACTGCTGCCCGAAGGCGTCAGCCGTGTCGCCCAGTTCGTCGAGAAGCCCGATGAAAAACGCGCCAAGGAGTTCGTCCAGGCCGGGGGTTACTTCTGGAACAGCGGCATGTTCCTGTTCCGTGCCAGCCGCTTCCTCGAAGAACTGAAAAAGCACGACCCGGACATCTACGACACCTGCCTGCTGACCCTGGAGCGCAGCCAGGAAGACGGCGACAACCTGAGCATCGACGACGCCACCTTCGCCTGCTGCCCGGACAACTCCATCGACTACGCAGTGATGGAAAAGACCCAGCGCGCCTGTGTGGTGCCGCTGAGCGCCGGCTGGAGCGACGTGGGCTGCTGGTCGTCGCTGTGGGATGTGCACGAGAAAGACACCAACGGCAACGTCACCAAGGGCGACGTGGTGGTGCAGGACAGCCGCAACTGCATGATCCACGGCAACGGCAAGCTGGTGTCGGTGATCGGCCTTGAGAACATCGTGGTGGTCGAGACCAAGGACGCGATGATGATTGCCCACAAGGACAAGGTCCAGGGCGTCAAGCAGATGGTCAACACCCTCAACGAACAGGGCCGTAGCGAAACCCAGAACCACTGCGAGGTGTACCGGCCGTGGGGTTCCTACGACTCGGTGGACATGGGCGGCCGCTTCCAGGTCAAGCACATCACCGTCAAGCCCGGCGCCTGCCTGTCGTTGCAGATGCACCATCACCGCGCCGAGCACTGGATCGTGGTATCGGGCACCGCTGAAGTGACCTGCGACGAGAACGTGTTCCTGCTCACCGAGAACCAGTCCACCTATATCCCAATCGCTTCGGTGCACCGCCTGCGCAACCCGGGCAAGATCCCGCTGGAGATCATTGAGGTGCAGTCGGGCAGCTACCTGGGTGAAGACGACATCGAGCGTTTCGAAGATATCTACGGCCGCTCGACGCCGCTTGAGCGCGGGATCTCGATCAAGACCATCGCGCAGTAACTGAAAGCCAGCTCCCGCGCGATCGTGCGGGGGCTGGCTTGGCAGCTGCATCCAGCCTTGTGGACTGGCTTGGCAGCTGCATCCAGCCTTGTGGACTGGCTTGCCAACTGCATCCGGCCTTGTGGGAGCTGGCTTGCCAACTGCATCCGGCCTTGTGGGAGCTGGCTTGCCAGCGATCGGCCGCAAAGCGGTCGTGATCCTGGGTGGATATGCATGCAAATCCAGCTGATGTGGCGACGCTGCCGGCCCCCTCCGCCTCAACGGCGACCTACTGAAATCGCGAAAAATCAAGATCAAGAGCACAGTTCGCTTCGCTCTTGCCGAGCGAGGTCGCACACAACATTTGTGTGCACACCGCTGGACCCGCCGTCAGTTCGGAAGGGGCCAGCAGCGCCACCCCTTAAACTGGATAAGCCCCCAAGTGCAAGGATCAGCCCTGGGCCATCTCCCACAAGTCTCGGCCAGCAGTTAGGATAAAGGCTCCTCCTGACCCAAGGCCTCGCCCATGATCATCGGCGCCCTGCTCGTCCTCACCTGGCTGGTACTGCTGTTGCGCTACCCGGCCAAGGCCCTGCCCATTTCCCTCTCGGCCGCATTCGGCCTGGGCCTGGTTGCACTCTGGGTCATCTGGCAGGACAACCGCGAAGCCTCCCAACTGGCACGCCTGGACCTGCGCGTCAGCTATGCCCCCGACACCTGCCCGGCCGACCGCCCCCTGCGCGTGAGCATGAAAAACGGCAACGATGTGCCGCTGCTGACCGTGCGCTGGCGCATCGCCGCCTACACTCCGGGCGATAGCGTCAACCTCAACGAAAATACCTACAGCGCCCCCCGCTACCGGGGCCCGGGCGAACTGCAACCCGGCGCCGACTGGAGTGACTGCCTGCCCCTGCCGCCGCTGCGCTCGGGCTACCGGCCGCAATCCCTTGAGTTCCGTGCCGAGCAACTGCAGGGCAGCTTCGCCAACTAGCTTTTTTTGCCCTCGGTTACCGTATGATCGACGCACCTTTCGCGATCATCAGGCCTGACCCTATGCCCATCGTGCTCATCACCGGTTGTTCCAGCGGCATCGGCCGCGCCCTGGCCGACAGTTTCAAGAACGCCGGCCACCAGGTCTGGGCCACGGCCCGCAAAGCCGACGACGTCGCACGGCTGGAAGCGGCCGGCTTCAAGGGGCGCCAGCTGGACGTCAACGATGCCCAGGCCTTGCAGCGCCTGAGTGAAGAGATCGAGGCCGAGCACAACGGGCTCGACATTCTGATCAACAACGCCGGCTATGGTGCCATGGGGCCGCTGCTCGATGGCGGCGTCGAGGCCATGCAGCGCCAGTTCGAAACCAACGTGTTTGCCCTGGTCGGCGTCACACGCGCACTGTTCCCGGCCCTGCGTCGCAACAAGGGCCTGGTGGTGAATATCGGCAGCGTGTCGGGCGTGCTGGTGACCCCGTTTGCCGGTGCCTACTGCGCATCCAAAGCGGCAGTGCATGCTTTGAGCGATGCCCTGCGCCTGGAGCTGGCGCCCTTCGGTATCCGGGTGATGGAAGTGCAGCCGGGGGCCATCGCCACGCAGTTTGCCGACAACGCGCAGACCCAGGCCGAACAGGTGCTGGCCGCCGACTCGCCGTGGTGGCCGCTGCGCGAACAGGTCCACGCCCGCGCCCGCGCCTCGCAGGACCACCCCACCACCGCCACCGCATTCGCCCAGGGCCTGCTGGCAGCGGTGAGCAAACAACCCGCGCCGTCGCTGGTGCGCCTGGGCAACGGCAGCCGCGCGCTGCCGCTGATGGCCCGCTGGCTGCCACGCAAATTGCTGGACACTGTGCTGAAAAAGCGCTTCGGCCTCAGCCGCCCGCTGTAACCGCTGCAGTCACTGGCAGGTCGAAGGCCTGCCAGCCACCGCCGAGGGACTTGTACAAGCCGACCAACGCCTGGGACACCGCCGCCGAACTCTCGACCCACTGCTCCTCGCTGGCCAGCAACGCGCCCTGCACACTGAGCACATTGAGAAAATCGACCGCGCCCTCGACGTACTGGCGCTGGGCGGTTTGCAGGGCAATGCGGTTCTGGCGCACCGCCTCGGCCAGGAGGTCGCGGCGCAACTGACTGGCGTTGTACAGCCGCAGCACATCGTCGATCTCATGCCAGGCGCGCAGCACCACCTGCTGGTAGTGCACCGCCGCTTCCTGTTGCTGCGCCTCCCGCAGCTTGAGTACCCCGGTCAATCGCCCACCTTCGAAAATCGGCAGGCTCAACTGTGGGCCAATGGCAAAGCGGCGTGCATCCCAGTTGCCAAAGTCGGCCAGTTGCAGCGACTGCAGGCCCAGGTTGCCCGACAAGCGAATGCTCGGGTAGAAGTCCGCCTTGGCCACGCCGATGCTGGCGGTGGCGGCATGCAGCCGGGCCTCGGCCTGACGGATGTCCGGACGGCGCTGGGCCAGCTCCGACGGCACGCCAATGGCGAAGCGTTGCTGGGGTGCCGGCATCTGCACCACCGGCTGCAAACGCGCCTGTAAACTTCGCGGCGGCTCGGCCAGCAACAGGCTCAAGGCATTGATCAACTGCGCCTGGCGGTCTTCAAGCAAGGGCAGGCGAGCGTCTATCGAGGCCACCTGGGCAGAGGCCTGGGCCACATCCAGCGCCGTGGCCACACCGTCGTTCAGCCGCATCTGCGACAGCCGCAAGCTGTGCCGGGCCACCTCCAGGTTGTCGCGGGTCACTGCCAGGGTGTGCTGCACCGCGCGCAGCTGGATGTAGTTGCCGGCGGTGTCGGCCAGCAGCGACAACAACACGCCGCGTCGGTCATTCTCGGCCACCTCGACCACCGCATCGGCAGCCTCCACCTGGCGGCGCACCCGGCCCCAGAGGTCGAGTTCCCAATTGGCGACAAGATCGCCTTGCCAGAGGCTGAAGGCCGACTTGCCGCCCTTGCCGGACGGGTCGTTGAGCCCTTCGGCGCTGTTGCGCGCACGGCTGTAGCCGGCGCCAAGGTCCACCGCCGGGGATTGCTCGGCGGCAATGCTCTGGCGCAGCGCACGGCTTTGCAGCAAGCGCGCACTGGCGATCCGCAGGTCGAGGTTGCGCTGGCTGGCCTGTTCGATCAGCTCGCTCAGGAGCGGGTCGTCGAAACTTTCCCACCAGCGCTGCTGCAATACCCCTTCCTCGGGCTGGCTCGGCGCCGCAGCCTGTTGCAACGGGGCCCAGTCGGCGGGCGCCTTGCTGTCGGGCGCGCTGAAGTCCGGTCCCAGAGTGCAGCCGCCCAGCAACAGGCCCAGCAGCAGCGGCGAAAGCGAAAAGGCCTGTTTCATCGGGCACTGACCTCGTTGGCGACGAGCGCCTTGGCAGTGGTGTCGATGGTCGCGACCACCGACATCCCCACCCGCAGGCGTTCAAGCAGCGGCTGGTCGGCATCGAAGACAATTTTCACCGGAATACGCTGCACCACCTTGGTGAAGTTGCCGGTGGCGTTGTCCGGCTTGATGGCCGCAAAGGTCACCCCGGTGGCCGGGGCCAGGCTCTGCACATGACCGTGCAGGCGCTCGCCGGAAAAGGTATCGACGCTGATGTTCACCGGCTGGCCGGGTTGCACGTGGGTCAGCTGGGTTTCCTGGAAGTTGGCCACCACATAGGCCTCGGCCAGCGGCACCACCGACAGCAACCGGGCACCGGGATTGACGTAGGCACCGACACGCAACGCACGCTCGCCGACCATGCCGTCGATGGGCGCGACGATACGGGTGTACGACAGGTCCAGGCGTGCCCGCTCAAGGCTGGCCAGGGCTTGCTTCAGGCTGCCTTCGGCGCCGTCGAGCTGGGCGTTGAGAATGTCGACCTGCTTGCGCGCGGCAGCCAGCGCAGCGCTTGAATTGGCCTGCCGCGCCCGCGCCTGGTCCACTCGGCTGCGGGCCTGCTGGGCGTTCTGCACGGTGCCTGCACCCTGCTCGGCCAGGCGACTGTGGCGGGTCAGTTCATGGTTGGCAAATGCCAGTTGCGCATCATCGGCCGCTACCGCCGCCTGGGCCTGGACAATCAGCGACGCCTGGCGCTCGAGGGTCGCCTTGGCGTTCTGCTTCTGCGCCCGCGCCATCAGCGCCTGGGCCTGGGCAGCAGCCAATGCCGCCTGGTAATCGCGATCATCGATCAGCGCCAGCAACTGTCCCGCCTTGACCTGCTGGTTGTCCTCCACCAGCACCTGCTTGATAAAGCCCGAGACCTTGGGCGCCACCACGGTGTAGTCGGCCGACACATAGGCATCGTTGGTCGACTGCTCACGGGCATTGCCCGACAGCAGCACGCCGGCACCTACAGCGACCACCAGCACGGCCGCGATCAGGGCGGTTTTTCGATTGTTGTTCAACGTCATGTTGTTTTTCTCACTTCACAAGTTCGTCAGGCCACGGCACGCGGGGGGTAGATCCGGGTGGGCACAAACGGAATCAGCAGGATCAGCGCCAGCGCCAGCAGCGCCATGCACAGGTAGAGGTCGGCGCTGGTGAGCACCAGCGCCTGGTCGTGGATGCGTCGGGCAAGCCCTGCCGCGCCATCGTCGGACAGGGGTGAATTGCCCAGGCTGTCCACCAGGTTGTTGGAATGAAAGTGCCGGCGCACCGTGGTCAGGGCCTCGATCAAGCCGGCAGCGACCACCGAGGCCAGGCCCTTGACGGTGTTGAACCAGGCCGAGGCGAAGGGGCCGTCCTGGGGCGTCATGCCGCCGGTGGCGAGCATCAGCAACGGCAGCACGGCCATGGGCTGGGCGAAGATGTGCAGTGCTTGCAGCAGGTAGAAGTTGTCGCGAATCCACACACTGGTGAGCTGGGTGCCGGCCCAGCACGACAGCGCCAGCAGGCCGAGCCCGACCGCCAGAACCCAGCGACAATCCACCGCGCGAAGGTTGCAAAGGGCCGCCACCAGCGGCAGCGCCAGCAGTTGCGGACCGGCCACCAGCAACATCAGCGGGCCGGTCTGGGCCGGTCGATAACCCTGGATCTGGGCGAGGAAGCTCGACGGAATGATAATCACCGCCGTGAGCACGATCAGCACGCCGCAGAGGGTCACCAGGGCGTGTGTCAGGTTGCGGGTCTTGAGCATCTGCAACTTGAAGAACGGCAACGGTTCGGACCATTCGTTGATCATGAACAGCACCAGCAGCACCAGGCCGCCACCGAGCAACCAGCAGATCAGCGGCGAGTCGTACCAACCCATGCGATCACCCAGGGTCAGGCCGATCACCAGTGAGCAAATGGCCGGCAACCCGAGCAACAGGCCGCGCCAGTCGAACTGTTTGAAGCGTTCCAGGCGCAGCGGGTCCTGGGGTAGCCCCCAGGCCACGCAGGCCATGGCCAGCAATGACGGCGCGATGATCTGCCAGAACGCCCACTGCCACCCCACGTACTCGGTCCAGAGGCCCGCCAGCGGTGTGCCCAGGTTGGGCCCGAAGGTGGCGGTCAGGGCATAGCCGGCCAGGCCATAGACCTTGATTCCGGGCGGCAGAAAGCGCAGCGCCACACTCATCAGCATCGGCGGCAGTGCCCCCGACGCCAGGCCTTGCAGGGTGCGCAGCAGCATCAGGCTGGTGAGGTTGGGCGCATAGGGTTGCAGCAGCCCGAGCAGAGCAAATGCACTGATGGCGCAGAGGGTGAATCGGCGCAGGGAGAAGGTCGCGGCCAGCCACGGCGAAAAAGCCATGGCCGAGACGGAGGCCGCCGAATACACGGCAATCAGCCAGGCGCCTTCGTCGGCACCGATGAACATCGCGCCACGGATATCGGCCAGCGACGCCTTGGTGACCATTTCGTTGAGGCCGGCGCAGAGCACCGCCAGCAACACACCGAGCAGCCCGACCACAATGCGCAGGCCAAAAGCCGACGGTGCTGCAGGCGTGGCTACCGGTGCAGTTGCGCCAGCAACGGGCAGCGCAGTCAGCGAACTCATGTAAGACCTCTTCGGGGTGAACAACGACCGGCAGAAGTCTAAGAAGTGGGAATGTTGACGAAAACTGACATATTGGCAGTTTACTAGTGCAGCAAACGCAATCCGGGCTTCAAGGGTTCTCGCTGCAACACGCCTTGAGGGTTTGTCGCAGCCAGCGGTGGGCCGGGTCGTTGTCGAAGCGCGGGTGCCAGGCCTGCATCACGGTCACCCGCTCAAGCGGCAGGGGGATGCGGAACGAGCGCAGCGGCAGGCCGAGCTTGGTCACGCTGTTGAGGATGTTCGCCGGCATGGGCAACAGCAGATCGGAGTCGGGCAGGGAAAACATCGCCGAATGAAAGCTCGGCGTGATCAACGCCACCCGGCGCTGCACCTTGTAGTTGGACAACTCCAGGTCAATCGGCCCGTTGGCCCGGCCCCGGCGCGACACACTGATCTGCGGGTAGGCGGCAAAGCGCTCGGGGGTGATCTCGGCCTCGAAGATCGGGTGATCCTGTCGTGCCAGCCCCACGTACACGGTCTGGAACAAGCTCTGCACCTTGATCTCCGGGCCCAGGTCGATGGTGGAGCTGACGATCAGGTCGGTACGCCCGTCGCGCAGCACCGCATCGTCGTCACCGCCGCTTTCCGGTACGAAGCGCAGCACGGTGCGTGGCGCCTGCTCATGCATGGCAGCGAGCAACTGGGCGCCATACAAGGCGATGAACAAGTCGTTGGTGCGAATATTGAAGGCCCGGTCCAGGGAAGCCAGGTCGACCTCCTCGCGGCTGCGGAACACCAGCCCGGCCTGCTCCACCAGCGCCCGTACCTGCTCGTGCAGGGCCAGTGCCCGCGGCGTGGGCACCAGGCCACGACCGGCGCGGACCAGGATCGGATCGCCGATGGCCTCGCGAATGCGCCCCAGGGTCCGGCTCATGGCGGCAGGGCTCAGGTTCATGCGCCGGGCTGCGCCCACCACACTGCCTTCGTCGAGCAGCGCGTCGAGGGCGACCAACAGGTTCATATCCGGGATCTGCATTGCCAGGCATCCATCAGCGAGGGGTGAGCCATGTTAACAGCTCGGCGCGCCACGCCACGTTGCGCCAGACACAACTACACAGTGCGTGGCAGGCCATTTATCCGGCCACGGAATTGACCAACAATGGGCGGCTAACTCATGCCCTGTGGAGGCCCTGCATGCTCAGTTCCGTGTTGATCGCCATCGATGGCTCAAGTGCCTCTGCCGGGTTGCTGGAACTGGCGCGGCAATACTGCCTGCCGGAGCGGCATCAATTGCAGGTGGTGCTGGCGATCGACGGTGCCTTCGCCCTGGAACGGGTGAGCGCATTCGAGGTGCAGGAGTACCCGGCGGCGACCGATGAGCAGCGTCATGCCAACCAGGCGATGCAGCAGGTGCTGGAGCAACTGCGGGCGTCGGGGTTCGAGTGTGAAGGCGTGCTGGTAGCGGATGAACCGGTGGCGGCAATCGTTTCCCGGGCCCGATCGCTCGATTGCGTCCTGATCATCATGGGGCATCGCCACCTGAACCGGCTTGGACGGCTGCTGGATCCGTCGATCAGCAACAAGGTGATCGACCAGGTCGAATGCCCGGTGCTGGTGGATTCGCGCAATCCCTGAAAAACATCGCTGGCAAGCCCCACGGGTTCAGCGCTGACTTCAGGGTTGCTCCATTCCCTGTGGGAGCCGGCTTGCCGGCGATGGGCTGCGAAGCAGCCCTACTTCGGTTTGACCACTACCGTGCAGGTGGTACCCGCCGCCAGCAGGAAGCCTTCCGGCACTTCGTCAATGTGAATCCGCACCGGCACCCGCTGGGCCAGGCGCACCCAGTTGAAGGTCGGGTTCACATCGGCTATCAGCTCACGACTCTCCGGGTTGTCGCGGTCGTAGATGCCGCGCGAAATACTCTCCACATGGCCTTTGAGCACTTCGCCGCTCATCATTTGCAGCTCGGCCTGGTCCCCTACCTTCACTCGCGGCAGCTTGGTTTCCTCGAAGAAGCCATACACCCAGAACGAATCCTTATCGACCACCGCCATCTTCGGCTCGCCGGTACGCGCATAGTCGCCCCGATGCACATTGAGGTTGGTCACGTAACCATCGACGGTGGCCAGGATCCTGGTGCGCTTGAGGTCCAACTCGGCTGCCGCCAGTTGCGCCTGGGCCTGCTGGTAATCGGCCAGGGCCGAGTTGGCGATGTTGCTGGCGTCGTCACGGTTCTCGCGGGAGATCACCAGGTTGTCCATGTCGGCACGGCGGTGGGCGTTGACCTTGCGCATTTCCCAGGTGGCCTTGCGCGAGGCCACCAGCGCCTGGGCCTGGCGGACCGCCACTTGGTAGTGCTCGGGATCGATCTGCATCAGCACATCGCCCTTTTTCACCAGCTGGTTGTCGCGCACCGGCACGTCCACCACATAGCCCGGCACGTCGGCGGCGACGTTGATGATGTCGGCGCGCACCCGCCCGTCCCGCGTCCAGGGCGTGTTCATGTAGTGCAGCCACAGCTGGCGACCAATCACCACGGCGGCGGCCAGCACGAGCAAGGTGGCGATCAGGCTGAAAAACTTTTTCATCAACGGGGTCTCAACGGTAGAGAGTCAGGGCGATGGATCCGAACAGGCAGATAAACAGGCACAGGCGCAGCAGCGCCGGGTGCCAGAAGAAGCGGTAGCCGTCGTGGCTGGCGATGAAGCGGTCCAGCCCCCAGGCGAGCCCGGCGGCGAACAGGAACATCAGAGTCATGGTGGGCATGTAGACGCCATGGAAGGCGATTTCACGGGGCATGATGCAGTCCTTGGGCCGGGGCCAGGGCGGCCAGCGGCGACTGGGGGTCGAGCAGCGAAGTGCGGATGAAGTGCAGGTAGCTCTGCACCCGGCGCAGGGCCGAGGTGTCGAAATGGCGGGCAAAGGGTTCGTCGGTGGCCAGCACGCGGCTGATGGCGTGGTCGACCGCCACCAGGGCGCGCTCGTGGTTGCTCGCGCTCGGTTGCAGGAACAACCGCGCCAGCGCCCGGCCCATCACCCGGATGGCCTGGCGCCAGGGCTGCGACTCGGCATAGCAAGGGTGCACCGGCAGGATCGCCTGTTCCTTGCGCAGCTCGATGATCGCATGGCCGACCTCCAGCACCAGGAACATCCAGCGCAGCAGGTTGCTCTGCACCTGCGGCTTGCCGGCCGCCAGGCCATAGGCCTGGTGCAACAAGTCGCGGGTGCGGCTTTCGAATCCCGAGCCCAGGCCGCGCAAGCGGCCGCTGATAGCGAACAGCACCTGGCCGCGCAAGTCCTGCTCCAGGCGGCTCCACATCCAGCGGCTGTTGGGCGGCAGGATGATCGCGCCGGCAGCGGCGCACACCAGCATGCCGACGACCATGGCGATGTAGTCGTTGATGAAGTTGTAGGGGTTGTAGATGGTCAGGTTGTCGGGCACCGACCCGGTAGCAAAGAAGATCAGCAAGCCCAGGCCATACCCGGCGTAGGCCGGGCGTGAGGCGAGAAAGGCACCCAGCACGAACACCGGCGCCAACACCAGGCAGAGCAAGGGAAAACCGTCGATCCAGGGGAACACGAAGAAGGTTTCGAAAAAGCCCACGAAGGCGCCGAACAAGGTGCCGCAGGCCATCTGGAACGACATTCGCTTGGGGTTGGGTGTGGCCGCCGACAGCCCCACGGTGGCGGCGGCGATCAGGGTCATCATCGCCCCGCTCGGCCACGCCGTGGCAATCCAGAAGCTGCCCAGCACCAGCAGGATGAACGCGGCGCGTACACCGGCGGCCAGCGACACCATCCAGTTGGTCTGCGCCACATAGGGCTCGTCCCACTGCTCCCGGGCATGGTTGTGCTCGGTCAGCGAGGCGTGGGTCTGGGCGTAGCTGTGCATGTCGTCGACAAAGCGGTAGAGCAACTCGTAGGCGGTGTGGAAATCCAGCAGGTCGGCATCGCTCGGCGCGGTTTCTATATACGCCGCGCGCAGGCTGCGAACCCGTTCCGGCAAGCCTTCCTTGTAGGCCGCCAGTTGCTCGGCCAGGCGCATGGCATCGGCGTCGGTCAGGGCCCGGCCGGCGTAGGCATCGAGCAGCTCGGCCAGCGCGTCGAGGCCAGGCTCGATGGCGGTGACGATCTGTAGCGGGCCCCGCGAACGCAGGCGCTCAAGCAACTGGTGCAAGGCGTTGAAGCGGGTGGTGATGGCCATGAACTCGCTGTTCATGCGCCCCAGGCGGCCATTGCGGCGACGCATGTGCGGGTCTTCGAAGGCGGTGACGTTGCGCAGGCTTTCCAGGCCTACCGCCTCGGCGACAAAACGCACGTTGCTGGTCTCGAAACGATCCCGCTGGCTGTTACCGCGCAGGCCTTCGGCAACAAAACCTGCGAACACGCCAAAGCGTTGGTACAGGGCATTGCGCATGGCTGCACTGGCCGACTGCGGCAGGATCGCGGCGCTGACCAGGGTCGACACCAGGATCCCCAGGGAGATCTCCAGCACCCGCCACACGGCGGCCATGAATGCACCGTCCGGGTGTTCCAGCGCGGGCAGGCCGACCATTGCCGCGGTGTAGCCGGCGAGCACGAAACCATAGGCCCGGAAGGTGCGGTAACGCATGGCACCGGCCGAGCACAGGCCCACCCACAGCGCCAGGCTCGGTAAAAACAGCTCGGTGTTCTGCGGGAACAGGGCGATCAGCGCCACCATCATCGACGACCCGGCCAGGGTGCCCAGCAGCCGCCAGAAACTCTTGGCAAACACGTGCCCGCTCTGCGGCTGCATCACGATGAATACGGTGATCATCGCCGTGCGCGGCTGCGGCAGCTCCAGGCGCATGGCCAGCCACAAGGTGAGGAACGCTGCGCTGAGTACCTTGAAGATGTAGACCCAGGTGACCCCGTCGGTACGCGCCCACTCGAAGAACCCGCGGCGCCACTCAAGGCTGGCCAGCCAGCGAAACGGCAGCGTCATGGCGCTCATTCGGCGTGGCCCGGCTTGTCGAAGATCGCCAGGGTGGCCGGCGTCTTCGGCGCAGCTTGCTTGCCTTCATCCGGCACATCGCGGCCGGCACCCAGCCCGCCACCCAGGGCGGTGACCAGCTCGGCATGGGCGGTCAGGCGCGCAGCCTGGACCTGCTGCTGGATCTGCTGCTGGCGGAACAGCAAGGTCTGGGCGTTGAGCACGTTGAGGTAGTCGGTCAGCCCGCGCTGGAAGGCGATCATGGCAATGTCGTAGGTCTTCTGCGCCGAGGCCACCGACTCGGCGGCAAAATGTTGCTGCTCGTTCATCGACTCGCGGCGGATCAACTGGTCGGAGATACCCTTGAGCGCTTCGACCACGGTCTGGTTGTAGCGCGCCACGGCGATGTCGTACCCGGCAGAAGCCACGCCCAGCTGCGAGCGCAGGCGACCGCCGTCGAACACCGGCAGGCTGATCGCGGGGCCGACGTTGTAGTTGAACTTGCGCCCGGTCAGGAACTCCAGCGGGCCGCCGCCGGTGGCCATGAAGCCGAGCCCGCCGACCAGGTCGACATTGGGGAAGAAGCCGGCATGGGCGACGTCGATTCCGCGTGCTTGCGCAGCCACCTGCCAGCGGCTGGCGACCACGTCGGGACGCTGGCCGACCAGTTCGGCCGGCAACGCCGAGGGCAGCTTCAGCGCAGCCCCCAGGCTCAGGCTCGGTCGCTGCAACTGCGCGCCCTGCCCCGGGCCCTTGCCGGCCAGTGCGGCCAACTGGTTTCGCGCCAGGGCGATTTCCTCGTTGAGGGCATCGAGCTGGCGATGGGTTTCCGGCAGTGGCGTCTGCGCCTGGCTGACTTCAAAGTGAGTGCCGATGCCACCGGCCAGGCGCCGCTCGGCCAGGGCCAGGATCTGCTCCTGTTGCTCGAGCTCGGCCTTGACGATGTCGCGCCGGGCAAAGTGCAGGGACAGCTGGATGTACACCTTGACGATGTTGTTCTGTAGTTCGAGCTGGGCCTGGCGCAACTGCGCCGCGCTCATGTGGGCCATGTCCACGGCCTGTTCGCTGGCGTTGCGCTCGCGCCCCCAGAGGTCCAGGGCGTAACTGAAGCCAAGCGCGGCATTGTTGTCCCAGGTGTTGGCACCCGACAGCGCGCCGGGGCCGTAGAACTGGTCTTCGGGCCAGTTGTGGCGCTTGAGGGTGGCGTCGCCGTTGACCTGAAGTTTCTCGGCCGACTCGACCACCCCGGCCATGGCCTTGGCCTCGCGAACCCGGGCGGCGGCCATGGCGATGCTCGGGCTGCTCTGCACGGCGAGGGCGATCCAGCGGTCGAGCTGTGGATCGCCATAGGCTCGCCACCACTGCTGGTCGGGCCAGTGGGCATCACGGGCGGCCTCGCGGATCGCCTCATCGGTGGTCAGGGTATTGGCTTGCAGCGTCTTGCTTTGCGGGGCAATGCCCCAGGTTCCGATACAGCCGCTCAAGGTCAAGCTAAGGGCACAGGCACTGAGCGCATTGAGCGCTCTGATGATGCGACGCGGCACAGCTGCAAATTCCCGACATAAAAGTGGATGACGCTAGGAGAGCGCAATTCTAGGGGGCGGCTGCACTGGCGATAAGCGTGTATTACTGCGAATCTTTGTTACGAAAACAGCGATAATCCGGCTTTAGTCTGAAGACCGACACTGTTACTTCATGTCACAATTTGTCGTCTACTTTGAGAGCGACCCATGGACACCCTGCAAAACATGCGTGCTTTTAGTTGTGTGGCGCAAGTCGGCAGTTTCACTGCCGCTGCCGTGCAATTGGATACGACCACCGCCAACGTCTCGCGGGCGGTCTCCAATCTGGAAGCCCATCTGCAAACCCGCCTGCTCAACCGCACCACCCGCCGTATCGCCCTGACCGAAGCCGGCAAGCGCTACCTGATGCGCTGCGAACAGATCCTCACCTATGTCGAGGAAGCCGAAGCCGAGGCCAGCGATGCCCATGCCCGCCCCGCCGGGCAGCTGAAAGTGCATTCGATGACCGGGGTCGGCCAGCATTTTGTCATCGACGCCATCGCCCGCTACCGCGAAACCCACCCCGACGTGACCTTCGACCTGACCATGGCCAACCGCGTGCCGGACCTGCTCGACGAGGGCTACGACGTGTCGATCGTGCTGGCAAGCGAGCTGCCCGACTCGGGCTTCGTGTCCCAGCGCCTGGGCATCACCTACAGCATCGTCTGCGCATCCCCTGACTACGTGCACCGCCACGGTATCGCGCAAAAGCCCAGCGACCTGCTCCAGCATGCCTGCCTGCGCATGGTCAGCCCGGTGATCCCGCTGGAAAAGTGGCTGTTCGACGGCCCCGAAGGCCAGGAAGTGGTCAACATCACCCAGGCGCCGTTCCAGGTGAACTCGGCCGACGCGATGAAAACCGCGATCCGCAGTGGCATGGGGGTTGGCGTGCTGCCGATCTATTCGGCCATAGACGGCCTTCGCGATGGTTCGCTGGTCCGGGTGATGCCCGAGTACCGCCTGCAGGAGCTGAACCTGTACGCTATCTACCCCTCGCGCCAGTACCTGGATGCCAAGATCAAGACCTGGGTCGAGTACCTGCGCAACTCCTTGCCGGAAATCCTCGCCGCCCACGAAGCCGACCTGAAGACTCACGAACTGCTGATCGCCAACTGAAATCTTGCTGCACAGGGGCGGTGGAGAATGATAGCGTGCTACGAATTCTCCACCGCCCGCAGAGATTTTGCCGATGAAAAAGACCGTCCTAGCCTTCAGCCGTATCACCCCGGCGATGGTCGAGCGCTTGCAGCAAGACTTCAACGTGATCGTGCCCAACCCCAAGCTGGGTGACATCAGCGCCCAGTTCAACGACGCGCTGCCCGAGGCGCATGGCCTGATCGGCGTGGGCCGCAAGCTTGGTGAAGCGCAACTGGCCAATGCCGCCAAGCTTGAGGTGGTGTCCAGTGTTTCGGTGGGCTACGACAACTACGACCTGAACTACTTCAACGCACGCGGCCTTGCCCTGACCAACACCCCGGACGTGCTGACCGAAAGCACCGCCGACCTGGGCTTTGCGCTGCTCATGGGCAGCGCCCGCCGGGTGGCCGAACTCGATGCCTGGACCAAGGCTGGCCAATGGCAAGCCACCGTCGGCCCGGCCCAGTTCGGCAGCGATGTGCACGGCAAGACCCTGGGGATCGTCGGCCTTGGCAACATCGGTGCGGCGATTGCCCGACGTGGCCGCTTCGGCTTCAACATGCCGGTCATCTACAGCGGCAATTCGCGCAAGCCTGTGCTGGAGCAGGAACTGGGCGCCCAGTTCCGCAGCCTGGATGAACTGCTGGCCGAAGCCGACTTCGTGTGCCTGGTGGTGCCGCTCGGGCCGCAGACCAAGCACCTGATCAGCACCCGCGAGCTGCAACTGATGAAGCCCAGCGCATTTCTGATCAACGTTTCGCGCGGGCCGGTGGTGGACGAGGCCGCGCTGGTGCAAGCCTTGCAGAACGGCACCATTCGTGGCGCAGGCCTGGATGTGTACGAGAAAGAGCCGCTGACCGAATCGCCACTGTTCCAGCTGCCCAACGCCTTGACCCTGCCGCACGTGGGTTCGGCCACTGCCGAAACCCGCGATGCCATGGCCAACCGCGCCATCGACAACCTGCGCAGTGCGCTGTTGGGTGAGCGGCCGCGGGACCTGGTGAACCCGCAGGTGTGGAAGTAGACGCAACTGCATTGCACCGACTTTGGTTGGAGCTGGCTTGCCAGCTCCAACAAGGAGCGCAGGGGCTACGCTGCACTGCGTACTTGCTTGCCGGTGGGAGCGGGCTTGCCCCGCGAAGCCTTGGCCTTCCTGAACACCAACACATTCCCCAACATCACCAGCACCAATCCCGCCAGCGCCGGTGCCGTCCACTGGTATCCCTCATAGACTGCCGACACGTTCAACGCCACCAACGGAAACAGCACGGTGCAGTACGCCGCCCGCTCCGGCCCCATGCGTCCGACCAGTGTCAGGTAGGCGGTAAAGCCGATCACCGACCCCGGTATCACCAGATACATCAGGGAGCCGATGTACCGCGTATTCCACTCCATGTCGAAGGGAATCCCGCTGACCAGGCAGTAAACCGCCAGCATCATCGCGCCATAGAGCATGCCCCAGGCATTGGTGGTCATCGGCTTGAGCCCGGCTTTCTGCTGCAGGCTCGAGAGCATGTTGCCCGCCGAGAAACACAAGGTGCCTAGCAATGCCAGGCCCAGACCGATCACGGTCTCGCGGCTAGCCGTGTGTCCAGACAGTTCAGGCCAGAACAGCAGCCCCAACCCCGCCAGCCCCAAGGCACCGCCGGCAAGCACATTGGCGGCGATTTTCTGGCCGAAGAACATCCGGGCATTGAGTGCGTTCCACAGCGTGGCCGTGGAAAACACCACCGCGATCAAGCCACTGGGAATCCACTGGCTGGCGGTGAGGAAACACATGAAGTTGACGCAGAACAGGCACAAGCCCTGGGCCAGGCAGATACCGTGGCCGCGCCGGTTCATCGGCTGCAGGCGACGGCTGAGCAAGAGGATGGCGAACAGAATCAACCCGGCCAGGGCAAAGCGGTAGACGATCGACACCGCAATGGCGACGACGCCCAATTGCAGTTTCAGGGCGATCCAGGTGGTGCCCCAGATCAGTACGGTGAGCAGGTACAACGACAGGTTCATGGCAAGACTCCTCCGGCTTGGAGCCCAGTGTCGGCCTCACCAGCGCCTGCCCGCTTGCACAAACTTGCGCTTTTGCGTCGCCGCCTGCTGCCAGGACAAAAGCGCCGGAGTAGGATGGGCCCCACGAGGTAGAGCCCATGACGCCACTGAACCAGCTGCAAGTCTTCAATGCCATGCATTCATCACCCCACGCGCGCCTGGAGCACAGCGCGCACCTGGGGGATGGGCTGGCTGCAGCCCTGTGGCGCAACCGTGACGACGCCCGCGACTACCAGGCACCGAGTCACCATACCCTCTCCTGCTACATCGCCGACGGCACCGGCACCTTCCGGCGCCAGCGCCCGGCCGACAAGGGTGCGCCGAACAAGCTGTGCATCATGCCCGCCGGCCACGAATCCAACTGGGTGGTCAACGGCCCGATCCGCCTGGCGCACCTGTACATCAGCGAGGAACAGTTCGCCCTGGGCTGCATCCGACTGCTCGACCGCGAGCCGCGCGAGATGCAGCTGCAAGAGGCAACGTTTCTGGATGATACGCAGCAGGCACTACGCTTTCGCCAGTTGATCAGCCTGGACTGGGACGAGCCGGGCGAGCGTCTGCTGGCCAGCAGCCTGGCCCATGGCATCGTCGATCATGCGGTGCTCTGCCAGGCCGGCCTGCGCCAGGGCCTGCGCCTCAAGGGCGGGCTGGCACCGCACCAGCGCAAGCAGTTGATCGACTACATCGAGGCGCACCTGGACCAGGCCATTACCCTTGGCGAACTGGCCGGGCGCTGCAACCTCTCCGAGTACCACTTCGCCCGCATGTTCCGCGAAAGCTTCGGCCTGCCGCCGCACCAGTACGTGTTGGCCCGTCGCCTGCAGCTGGCGTGTCAGTTGCTGCGCCTGGGCGACCTGCCCCTGGGCCAGGTCGCCCTGCAATGCGGCTTTGCCAGCGCCAGCCACTTCAACAACCGCTTTCGCCAGGCACTGGGCGCCACGCCCGGGGACTACCGGGCGGCATTCAGGCGCTAGGCAGCACGACCAGCACCGGCCCGAGCACCAGGCTGATCGCCAGCGCGCCGAGCAACAGCCGCGGTCTGTAGGGCAGCAGGAACACCCACAGGGTCACGCCGGCCATCAACACCGCGAACAGCTCGACCAGGCCCATGGCCCAGCCGCTGTGACGCACTGCCAGCCACCACGCCACCAGCAGCAACAGCCAGCCACCGATGCGCAGGCTGCGCAAGCGCACCGCCGAAGGCGCAGCGCTGAGCAGTTCCTTGTAGTGCTTCTCCATCGACAGGCAGAGGATGGCGAAACCGGCAAAGCCGAACAGGGCAACGGCCAGCATCAGTTCACCTCGCTTTCGATCAGGTTGGTACGGGCGGTTTTCGCAGCCTTGGGCATGCGCTTGGCCGCGACCGCAGGCGGGCGCCACATTTTCATCGCCGCCCAGGCCAGGAACAGGCCACTGCCCAGGGCCGTGAGGTCGACCCCGGCCATGGCCCAGTCGCCCGCCGAAATCGAATGCACCAGGCCCTGACCGGTGGTCAGCTGATTGAGCAACGGCAGGCCGCCCCACAGCAGCGCCGCCAGCCCCAGTTGCTCGGCCCACGCGCGACGGCCCGGACGCAACATTGCGTGCAGCACAGACAACCCCCACAGCAGGAAGAAGCTGTTGACCTCCCACCCTGCCCGGCCCTCAAGCCCGAGCGGCAACAAGCGGTTGGCCCAGAAGAACGCCGCCACGCCGAGCAGCAGGCCGCTCATGCTGGCGACGTTGAGCACCTCTACCAGGCGTAGCTCAAAGGGTTGGCTGCCACTCTTGGCGTGCTTGAGCTGGCGCTTGCCCAACCACAGCACCAGGCCCGTGCCGATCACGGCGGTGCCGGCAAGGCCGAAGAAGAAGTACAACCAGCGCAGCCAGGGTCCGGCAAACACCCCCATGTGCAGGCCGTACATACCGCCGGAGATCAGCATCGGCGTGGCTTCGATCTGGCTCGCGCCCTGCAGGTCGCCGCTTACACCGTCATAGGTCCAGCCGCCTCCACGCATATGGGCAATGCGGTCACCGGCATGGCGGGTAAAACGTACCCGGGCGTTCTGGTCGCCGGGGTTCTGCACTTCGATCCAGCCCAGGCGCGTGCCCGGCGCCTGCTCCTGAACCTTCTCGTAGAGAGCCGGCAATGGCATCAGGGGCGCGGCAACACCGGCCGCCTTGAGCTCGCGCGGCGCGCCGAACAGGTCGTTGAAAAAGCCCCGGGTGTTGTCGCCATAGCTGGCGATGATGCTCGCCGGCATCACCATGGACATGAAGATCACCAGGCTGCTGTAGCTGATCATCAAGTGGAACGGCAGCACCAGCACGCCGATGGCGTTATGGCCATCGAGCCACGAACGCTGGCCCTTGCCGGGTCGGAAGGTGAAGAACTCCTTGAAGATCTTCTTGTGGGTGATGATGCCGGTCACCAGCCCCAGCAGCATGATGAAGGCGGCAAAGGTCGACAGCCAGCGCCCCCACGGGTGGGGCATCTCCAGCTGGAAATGGAAACGGTAGAAGAAGTCGCCGCCACGGGTTTCACGCGCCTGGACTTCCTCGCCCGTGGCAGGGTCCAGGGTCTTGTCGATAAAACCGCGTCGCCCGGCGCCTTCGGCGCGCCAGCCGACACTCAGCGCAGGTTCGCGCGCCTCGGGCAGGCGAATGAACCAGCTGCCCGCGTCGGGTGCATGGTTTTGCAGGTAGGTCTGGGCCAGCGCCAGGCTGGCCGCCGGGTCCAGCGCCCGGCTCGGTACCTCGGGCTGGGCCCAGTGGGTGATCTCTTCCTTGAAGTACGACAGCGTCCCGGTGAGGAAGATCGCGAACAACAGCCAGCCAAAGATCAGGCCGGTCCAGGTGTGCAGCCAGGCCATGGCCTGGCGAAATCCCTCTTTCATCAGCTTTTCATCCAGTAGGCCAGGCCATTGATCGCGCCCAGCGCCAGGCTCGGCACCAACACCCCGAGCCAGGCCTGCCAGGCGCTGCGGCTGGCGAAACACCACAAGAAGGCCACCAGGTAGAACAGGAACGACAACATCATGCCGCTGATCACCGCTTCAGCCTTGGGCATCGGTGCCAGCAGGCTGATGCAGACGCTGGACATCGACGCCAGCAGGTAGCCGCCGAATACAGCGGCCAGGCAACGCGATGTCACAGCCAGGCGATAACTAAGGGGCATCCCAGCGGCTTTGCTTTTCATGGTATCCATCCATTGTGAAGAGTCGCCAATAGTAATGGTTAGTATTCTCACATGCAAAGCCGCGGCTTCCCACGTCAGAACGACAGATCGACCCCTACGGTGTAGCGACGGCCATCGAGCACGGTCTGGAAGTTCTCGTAGTCCACTTCCTTGTTGAACACGTTGTACACGCCGGCCAGCAACTTGAGGTTCTTGGTGACGCGGTAGGTGCCGCCCAGGTCGACAAAGGTGTAGGAAGGCGTGCCATCGGACATGGTGGTGCGACCCAGGTAGTCAGAGGTGCGGCTGCGGTAGTTCATCCGCGCCCAGGTGCCCAGTTGATCGGTGGTCTGCCAGTCCAGGGTGGCGTTGAACATGTGCCGTGGCATCTGGTTCAGGGCCTTGCCCTTCTGCGGGCCGCTCTTCTGCTCGGAGTCGGTGAAGGTGTAGTTGGTGGCCAGCGACAGGCTCTGGGTGATGTCCCAGTCCAGGGTCGCTTCGATGCCGCGCATCTGTGCTTCGTCGACGTTCACCCGGTCGCTGATGAACTTGTACGAGGTGCCGCCGATCTGGCACTGGCCCGAGGCATTCCCGGTGCTGTCGGTGCAACGGCGCTGCTCGGTGATCTTGTCCTTGAAGTCGGTGTTGAACACGGTCAGGCCCGTGGAGAAACCTTCCAGGTTGTCCCAGATCACGCCGATTTCCTGGCTCAGGCTTTCTTCAGGCTTGAGGCTGGAGTTGCCGACGATGATTGCAGGATCGCCACCGCCGCCAGTGATCTGGCCCCAGTCATCCACCGCTGCGCGGATGTCCGGCGAGCGATAGCCGCTGGATACACCGCCCTTGACGGTCCAGTGCTCGGTCGGGTGGTAGACCCCGTACAAGCGAGGCGACCAGTGTGTGCCGTAGTTTTCATCGCGGTCCATGCGCAGGCCGCCGGTCAGGGCGAAGTCATCGGTCAGGCGCCACTCGTCTTCGGCGAACAGGGCCCACGACCAGCGCGTCAGCTGATTCACGCTGGAGGCCGATGCCAGCTGGTTGCCTTCGTCGCTCAGGTCTTCGTATTTGTACTGGCCACCAAAGGTGGTGATGTGCGATTCGCTGAAGTACGACACCTGGGAATTGAGCACCGTGTTTTCCAGCTCCATGCGCCGGCCCGGGTTCTCGATCTTCTCGCGCTGCAGGTAGCTTTCGCTGGTCAGGCTGTCCCAGCGGCCGGAGTGGGTGATCGAGAAGTTGGTGCGGTCGTAATCGTTTTCGCTGTCGGAGGAGCGCGCCGAACGGCCTACGGTCGCGTTGCGTTCCTGCTCGGACTTGCCCGCTTCCAGGGTGATGTCGTTGTGCTCGTCGGGGGTGAACGAGAGCTTGGCCGTGGCGCTGTCGGTGCTCTGCTCGTTGAAGCCGTTGACGATGTGGTCTTCGTCGCGATGGGAGGTCAGGCCATACAGCTGCAGGCCCACCAACCCCTCGACCAGCGGCCCGGAGATGAAGGCGCTGGTGCTGTTGTAGTCACCCGAATCGGAGCGGTCCTGGAAGGTCGCTTCGCTGCGTACGCCGCCGTACCAGGTCGGTGTCACCTTGCGGGTGATGATGTTGATCACACCGCCCATGGCGTCGGAGCCATAGAGCGACGACATCGGCCCACGCACCACTTCGATTCGCTCGATGGCTTCAAGCGGCGGCATCCAGCCTTGCTCGATGCCGGCACCATCGCTGTTGGGGCGGGTGGCCCGGGAGTCCTGGCGCTTGCCGTCGACCAGCATCAGCGTGTACTTGGAGGCCATGCCGCGAATACTGATATCGCTGGAGCTGGCGCCACCGGTCACCACCACGCCTGGCACGTCGCGCAAGGCATCGGTGACGTCACGGTAGGATTTGTTCTCGATCTGCTCGCGAGTAATCACCGAAATCGACGCCGGCGCATCCTTGATCTGCTGGGAGAAACCCGAAGCGGTCACCACCATGTTGTCCAGTTCCAGCGGTTTGCTTTCGGCGCTGGCCTGGGCGGTGTACAGCGAGCAAATGGCAAGTGCAAGGCACGACTTGGCGAAAAACGGGGACACGAGAACCTCTCCCTGAGAAATGTAAAGATTGGGTAAATGCGTACAGGGAGCGAATGCTAAAGATTCTCAAATGAGAGTAAAGCGTATTTACGTTCCTTACATTTTGCCGCTCCCGGCGGGGCCATCAGTCAGCGCCTGATTGCCGAGCCGGCAGCACCGCTCTACAATGCGAACAATTCTTATTCTGTTGCGCAGCTTGGCGCCGGAGTGTTCACGGTGCCCAGTGCGTCTTCCCCTTCTTCGCTCGAAGGCCTCTACCACGCCCATCACAACTGGCTGACCGGCTGGCTGCGCCGACGCCTGGGTTGCCCGGACAATGCCGCCGACCTTGCCCAGGACACCTTCATGCGCCTGTTGCAGGCCCGTGAAACACCGGTGCTCACCGAGCCACGGGCGTTCCTGACCACCGTGGCCAAGCGCGTGCTGTTCAACCATTACCGCCGCCAGGATCTGGAGCGGGCCTACCTTCAGGCGCTGGCCCAGTTGCCGGAAGAGTGCGCGCCGTCGGAAGAGCACCGGGCGATCATCTTCGAAACCCTGCTCGAACTTGACCGCTTGCTCGACGGCCTGGCGCCAGTGGTCAAGCGCGCCTTCCTGATGGCCCAGGTCGATGGGCTGGGCTACGGCGAAATCGCCGCGCAATTGAACATCTCGCTGGCCACAGTCAAGCGCTACCTGAACAAGGCGGCCTTGCGCTGTTACTTCGCCCTATGAACGCGACTAATCCGGAGTTCTCGCCCCAGGTGGCCGAGCAGGCCGTGCACTGGCTGGTCGAACTGCAGGGCGGTGGGCTCGCCCCGCGCCAGCAACAGGCCATGCAGCACTGGCTGCAGGCCCATGAGGAACATCGGCGGGCGTGGGAGCATATCCAGCGGGTCAACCAGCGGCTCAGCGGACTGTCGTCACCGCTGGCCCATGCCGCGCTGCAGGCGCCGCGCTCGGCCAGCCGCCGCCGGGCACTCAAGACCTTGCTGATTCTCGGCGTCGGCAGCGCTGCAGGGCTCAGCCTGCAACAGCACAATCCCGTGCCCGGCCTGCTCGCCGACTATCGCAGCCCGGTGGGTGAACGCCGCCGCCTGCAACTGGACGACGGCAGCCAGTTGCACCTGAACACAGCCAGCAGCGCCGACGTACGCTTCGACAGCCAGCAGCGCCTGGTGCAGCTGCTCCAAGGTGAACTGCAACTCACCGTGGCCGATGACCCCAGGCCCTTGCACCTGCGCACGGATTACGGCCTGTTGCAGTTGGGTAGCGGCCGCTACAACGTGCGCCAGTTCGAGCGCTACAGTCTGCTCGCGGTCCATCAGGGCAGCGCCAGCCTTGCCGGCAACCCCCTGGCCACCGGCTTGCAAGCCCGCTTCAACGGCCCGCAGTGGCAAGGCAGCCAGGCATTGGACCCGAATGCCGGGGCCTGGGTGGACGGCATGCTGGTCGCGGCGCACATGCGCCTGGGCGACTTTCTCGGCGAGCTGGGCCGCTACCGCCGCGGCCAGCTCAACTGCGCTCCCGAAGTGTCCGAGCTGCTGGTTTCCGGCAGTTATCCACTGGCCGACAGCGAGCGGATTCTCGACCTGTTGGAGGTGGCCCTGCCGGTGCGGGTAAAACGCTTTACCCGCTACTGGGTGACGGTCGAAGCCCGCGCCTGATTATTTTTTCCTGCCCTGAGCCGTTTTTGCATCTCGCGTGACAGAGAAGGCAGAACCCTTTGCTTTGACCTTCTCAAGGACCCCCTGCATGCCCCTTCGACCGAGTCCGCTCGCCCAGACCCTTCGCGCATTGCTGTTCGGTACCGGCCTGACCCTCGCCACCGTTCCCGCCCACGCCAACGATGCCGCGGCGCGCACCTACCACATCGCGCCGATGTCGCTGGAAGGCGCCCTGAACCAGTTCGGTCGCGAAAGTGGCGTGTTGATCTCGTTCGGCTCGCAGGTCACCAGCGGCCTGCAGAGCCCTGGGCTGGAAGGTCAATACAGCCCGCAGCAGGCACTGGATATCCTGCTCCAGGGCAGCGGCCTGAAAGCCCGCGCCGAAGGTGAAAACGCCTTCAGCCTGCAACCGGCATCGGCGATGAATGCACCGGTGGAGCTGGGCACCTCGACAGTGGTCGGCGACTGGCTGGGTGCGGCGCAGCAGGACAATGTCTTCGAGCACCCGGGCGCGCGGGATGTGATTCGCCGCGACGAATTCGAACGCCAGGGCGCCACCACCGCCCGCGAAGTGCTCAACCGCATTCCCGGCGTCAACGCTCCGGAAAACAACGGCACCGGCAGCCACGACATGGCACTGAACTTCGGTATCCGCGGCCTCAACCCGCGCCTGGCCTCGCGCTCGACGGTGCTGATGGATGGCATTCCGGTGCCCTTCGCCCCCTATGGCCAGCCACAGCTGTCGTTCGCCCCGGTGAGCATGGGCAACATGGATGCCGTGGACGTGGTACGCGGTGGAGGCGCGGTGCGCTACGGCCCGCAGAACGTCGGCGGCATCGTCAACTTCGTGACCCGGGCGATTCCCGATGAGCCGACCGTCAAGGTCGGGATGCAGACCCAGACCAGCCCATCGTCCAGCCACGATGGCTTCAAGACCAGCGCCAACCTGCTCGCCGGTGGCACCAACGACAACGGCCTGGGCGGCGCCCTGCTCTACTCCGGCACTCGTGGCGGCGACTGGCGCGAGCACAGCGATACCCAGATCGACGACCTGATCCTCAAGGGCAAGCTGCAGCTCGACGAGGCCAACAGCCTGCACGCCATGGCCCAGTACTACGAAGGCGAGGCGCAAATGCCCGGCGGCCTGAGCGTGGACGCCTACGACGCCGACCCGTACCAGTCCACCCGCTTGCAGGACAAGTTCTGGGGGCGCCGGACAATGTTCAATTTCGGCTACGACTACAAGGAGGATGCCCGCCAGTTCAGCGTCAACAGCTTCTTCACCAAGACCCTGCGCAGCGGCTACCTGGACCAGGGCAGCTTTGTCTCGCTGTCACCGCGCGAATACTGGGTACGTGGCATCGAAACCCGCTTCTCCCAGGGTTTTGCCCTTGGCCAGAGCTGGCATGAGGTGGGCGTGGGCTATCGCTACATCAACGAAGCCGGGCACGAGTTGCGCTACCGCGAGCCGATCAGCGCCAACCAACTGCCCAGCACCGCCAGCCGCAACGACCGTGACACCCGTGGCGGCACCGAAGCCCATGCGGTCTTCCTCGACGACCGCATCGACATTGGCCAGTGGACCATCACCCCGGGCATCCGCTACGAGATGATCGACTCCGAGCAGAGCAACAAGCTCACCGGCCAGCGCTACCAGGGCGACTACAACACCGCCCTGCCGGCATTGAACGTGATGTATCACCTGACCGACAGCTGGAACCTGTATGCCAACACCGAAGGCTCCTTCGGCAGCGTGCAGTACAGCCAGATGCCCAACCGGGTCACCAGCGGCGAGGTCAAACCGGAAAAGGCCCGCACCTGGGAGCTGGGCACCCGCTATGACGACGGCCTGCTGCAGGCCGAAATCGGCGTCTTCCTGATCAACTTCGACAACCAGTATGAAAGCAACCAGACCAACGACTCGGTGATCGCCCGCGGCGAAACCCGGCACCAGGGCACCGAGGCCAGCGTCAAGTACGCCCTCGAGGGGCTGAACCCGGCGCTGGCGGGCTTCGACGTGTACGCCACCTATGCATTCGTGGACGCTAAAATCCGCGAAGACGGGCCGAACAAGGGCAATCGCGTGCCGTTCTCATCGCGTCACAAAGGTACCTTGGGAGTGGGCTACACCGAGGGCCCGTGGCAGCTGAACCTGGACAGCACCTACCAGAGCGACCAGTTTGCCGACAACGCCAACACCTCCAGCGAAAGCGCCGACGGCAGCACCGGACGCATCCCGGGCTACATGCTGTTCAGCAGCCGCGCAGGCTATGATTTCGGTCCGCAACAGTCGAACCTGAACGTCGCGATTGGGGTGAAGAACATCTTCAATCACCAGTACTACACCCGCTCCTACGACGACAACAACAAGGGCAAGTACGTGGGTGAACCTCGTACGGTATACCTGCAAACCTCCATCGCGTTCTGATCCAGCGCATGCAAAAGCCCGGCCGAGGCCGGGCAGTTGCTACAAGATATTTATCTTTGCCAAGGGGTTGAAAAGTTGCGCCAAGTGCCTGACCTTGTAGTCAAGAGGCGATGAGTTCCATCGGCCGCAACGGCCCATCGATTCTCTTGCGAGCTAGCTGAATAAGGGATTGAACTATGCAAATCCAGGTCAATAGCGACAACCATATTCAAGGCAACATTCGTCTGAACGAATGGGTCCGTAGCACACTGCAAAGCACGCTCGAACGTTATGAAGAAGACCTCACCCGCATCGAGGTCCACCTGCGCGACGAGAATGGCGACAAGCCAGGCCCGCATGACAAACGCTGCCAGATGGAGGCACGCCCAAAAGGCCATCAACCGATTTCCGTAACCCACAAGGCAGCTTCGCTGGACGATGCCGTCGACGGCGCCGCCACCAAGCTCAACAACGCCCTGGAACACTTCTACGGCAAACTGCGCAGCAAGCGCGCCGTTACCCAGCAGAGCTCCAGTGGTGCCAGCGCCGATGGGCTGCTACAGGAAGAATTCCTGGAGAATGAACAAGCTCGCAGCATTGGCTGAACGAGATAACGCAGACGGTATAAAGGCGAGCCCGGTGGGCTCGCCTTTTTTATGCCCGGCGCAAAGGAGCAGGCTCCCACATAGGGGCCATTCGGCGGGCGTTCTGAACCAAACTCGCTTACACCCGGTCAACCTGTGCATGAGTTCACCAGGTGAAGCACCATGTTCAACCCCTTCGAACAGATCAACGAGGCCTTCGCTTCGCGCTACCGGGTCAATCTGAGTATCGAGCGGCTCGACGGCAGTATCATGCTGACCCTCTCCACCGATCAGGGCGTGGTTGCCAAGCGCCTGATCAAGCCCGTCCAGCGCAACGACCCCAAACGCCTGCAGCGGGTGATCGACAGCGTGCAGTCAGGCATCGCTGTCGAGCACACCCCGCCCGTACTCGCCCATGTCGCCAGCCGCCGTCAGGCCGGGAAGGTCATTTGCCTTCCTCGATCTCCTTGCCATTAGCATCGATGGTTTTGGTCGACGGGTAGCGGTACGAGGCATAGCGCACCACCAGGATGGCGAACGCCAGCAGCAGGATGCCGCCGCACACATACAACAGGCCCACGTCCGGCGCCTTGTGGTGCGACACGTCGCCAATCAGCAGGCGGGTCAGTGCGGTGATCGCCACATAGAGCAGGAAGCGGATCGGCATGTGGTTGGTCTTGAAGTAGATCCCCACCATCGCCCCGAGCTCGAGGTAGATGAACAGCAGCAGGATGTCATCGACGCTGATACCGCCCTTGTGGAGCATGTCGATGAAAGTGGCGATCGCCGCATAGGCGGTGATCGCTCCAATGCCGAACAGGGCCAGGTAATGGAACGCCTCGACGCAGAGGTTGCCCAGCGAGTCGGCCGAGCCATGCAGGCCTTTGCGCAGTTTGTCTGCCCATTTGATGTTCACGATGTGGTTTTCCTTGATACGGCTGGAAGGATGATGCGGCACGCGCATGACGCTTTGTCTGCATGCAGTAAAAAGGCCAGGCACCCTGCTTGAGAAGGCGACCAAATGCCGCAAGGCACAGCCATCGCTGGCTGTGCCTTGTCCGTTCAACCGTGAATCAGGTAAACCGCGTTATTCCAGGGCAGAAGCCGGCCCGAAGAATTCGTAGCGGCTCTGTTGCTCTGGCACGCCCAGGCCCTTGAGGTGGCGCTTGACGGTGGCCATGAAGCCCTTGGGGCCGAGAAAGTAGGCATCCAGGTCGCGCTCTTGCGGCAGCCATTGCGCCAGTTGATCGGCACTGAGCAGGCCGACCGCATCGGCAGGCTCGCTGATACCGTCGTCTTCGGCGTAGCAGTAGAAGCGCTTGACCTGTGGATGACGCGCTGCCAGTTCATCGACCCAGTCGCGGAAGGCGTGCACCGCGCCGTTGCGCGCACAGTGGATGAAGTGCACCAGGCGACCGCTTTCCAGCGCCGCCTCGAGCATCGGCAAGGTTGGGGTAATGCCCACGCCGCCGCTGATCAGCACCAATGGCTTGTCACTGGCGCTGAGGGTGAACTCGCCCGATGGCGGGAACAGTTTCAGCGTATCGCCCACCACCAGTTGCTCGTGCAGGTAGTTGGAGACCTTGCCACCGGCTTCGCGCTTGACGCTGATGCGGTACTGGCCAGCATCGCTGAGTGCCGACAGCGAGTAGTTGCGGCGCTGCTCTTCACCGTCGATGAACAGCTGCAGCCCAATGTACTGGCCAGGCTCGGCCTTGAGGATCGCCCCGCCATCGGCCGGTGCGAAGTAGAACGAGACGATCTCGCTGCTCTCCTCGACCCGCTGTACCAGTTTGAAATCCCGCGCCCCGCGCCAGCCGCCCGGCGCTTCGGCTTTCTGGGTGTACATGTCGGCTTCGGCACCGATGAGGATATCGGCCAGTTGCTGGTAGGCCGCGCCCCAGGCTGCGATCACTTCAGGGGTGGCGATTTCCTTGCCGAGCACTTCTTCGATAGCGCGCAGCAGGCAGCTACCAACGATCGGGTAATGCTCCGGCAGGATCTGCAAGGCCACATGCTTGTTGATGATCTGGCCGACCAGGCCGCCCAGTTGTTCCAGCTGGTCGATGTGCCGGGCGTACATCAGCACGCCGTTGGCCAAGGCACGCGGCTGGTCGCCACTGGCCTGGTGGGCCTGGTTGAACAGCGGACGCACTTCGGGGTATTCGCTGAGCATCAGCTTGTAGAAATGGGTGGTCAGCGCCTCGCCACCGCTTTCGAGCAGGGGAACAGTGGCTTTGACGATCGCACGATCCTGGGCATTGAGCATGAATGACTCCTGAGCCTGTGGCTTCTTGATGAATGCGCAAGCTATTTCAGGTTTCATGCCAACTATAAAACCCTTATAAATCAGCAAGTTATAAATATATAAGTCAAAAAGACCACCAATGATATATAGTCATTTTGACTAACAGGAGTCTTTATGACCGCAAAATCCCTGCTCACCGCCCTGCTGCCCCTGGTCAGCGACCTGTCCCGCGACCTGCCCGAGCGCGAGCGTTACCGCCGCCTGCTCGAGGCCATGCGCAGCCTGCTGCCGTGCGACGCCGCCGCCCTGCTGCGCCTGGACGGCGAATGGCTGGTGCCGCTGGCGGTGGATGGCCTGAGCACCGACACCCTCGGGCGCCGCTTCAAGGTCACGGAGCACCCGCGCTTTGCGGCCATTCTCAGCCGCAGCGAGCCTACCCGATTTGCCAGCGACAGCGACCTGCCCGACCCCTACGACGGCCTGGTCGAAGGTTTGCACCACCACCTGGAAGTACACGACTGCATGGGCTGCCCGCTGTTTGTCGATGAGCAGCCCTGGGGCCTGATTACCCTGGATGCGCTGGACCCGGAGCAATTCCAGCAGGTCGAACTCGATGCCCTGCAGGCCTTTGCCAGCCTGGCGGCAGCGACCGTGAACGTGGCCGAGCGCATCGAGCGCCTGGCCCTGCGCGCCGAAGATGAACACGAACGCGCCGAAGTCTATCGCCAGGCGAGCGGCCAACAGCAAAAAGAGCTGATCGGCCAGAGCAAGGCGCACAAGCGCCTGCTGGAGGAGATCCAACTGGTGGCCGGCAGCGACCTGACGGTGCTGATCACCGGCGAAACCGGCGTGGGCAAGGAACTGGTGGCCCAGGCCATTCACCAGCATTCGGGCCGGGCCGACAAGCCGATGATCAGCCTCAACTGCGCCGCGCTGCCCGACACCCTGGTCGAGAGCGAGCTGTTCGGCCATGTGCGTGGCGCTTTTACCGGAGCGGTCGGCGAGCGCCGCGGCAAGTTCGAACTGGCCAATGGCGGCACCTTGTTTCTCGACGAGGTCGGCGAACTCTCGCTGACCGTGCAGGCCAAGCTATTGCGGGTGCTGCAGAGCGGGCAGCTGCAGCGCCTGGGCTCGGATCAGGAGCACCGGGTGGACGTACGCCTGATCGCCGCCACCAACCGCGACCTGGCCGAAGAAGTGCGTGCCGGCCGCTACCGCGCCGACTTCTATCACCGCTTGAGTGTCTACCCGTTGCAGGTGCCGCCGCTACGCGAGCGCGGGCGCGATGTGCTGCTGCTCAGTGGCTACTTCCTGGAGCAGAACCGCTCGCGCATGGGCCTGGGCAGCCTGCGCCTGAGCACCGAAGCCCAGGCTTCCCTGCTGGCCTACGACTGGCCGGGCAACGTGCGCGAGCTCGAGCACCTGATCGGCCGCTCGGCACTCAAGGCCCTGGGCCAGCACCGTCAACGACCGAAGATCCTCACCCTCGACGCCGCAGACCTGGACCTGCGCCCGGTCGAGCCCTCCACCCTCACCGCCCAGGCGCCGCACGCTGCCGATGCACCGTTGCCCACCGGCGACCTGCGCCAGGCCCTGGACGACTACCAGCGCCAGCTGATCCAGGCCTGCCTCGAGCGGCACCAGCACAATTGGGCCAGCAGCGCCCGCGAACTGGGGCTGGACCGGGCCAACCTGGGACGCCTGGCCAAGCGCCTGGGTCTACGCTGATTTGGGCTGAAGAATTAAAGCCACGGACTGGCGGGTCGATAACCCGGCATCTCCCCCAAACAATCTGTCCTGAAGGTGCCTATGGCCACGCAAAACGCCCGCGCGGACTCGTTGTCGCTGCTGCTGTTCACACTGCGCAGCGGCAAGCTCATGGCGATCAACCTGCTCAAGGTCAGTGAAATCATCCCCTGCCCGCCCCTTACCCGGCTGCCGGAGTCGCATCCCCACGTCAAAGGCGTGGCCACCTTGCGCGGCAACTCGCTGTCGGTGATCGACCTGTCCCGGGCCATCGGCGAGCGCCCACTGGAAGACCCCGCCGGCGGCTGCCTGATCGTCACCGACATCAGCCGCTCCAAACAGGGCTTGCACGTGCAGGCGGTGAGCAAGATCGTCCATTGCCTGAGCACCGACATCAAGCCGCCGCCCTATGGCTCGGGCAGCAAGTCGTTCATCACCGGCGTGACCCGGGTCGACAACATGCTGGTGCAAGTGCTGGACATCGAAAAGGTCATCCACGGCATCGCCCCGCCCAGCCACGATGTGCTCGGCAGCGAACTGAGCGGCGAAGACGCCGCCGTGCTCGCCGCCACCAACATCCTCGTGGTCGATGACAGCCAGGTCGCCCTGCAGCAGTCGGTACACACCCTGCGCAGCCTGGGCATCGAATGCCACACCGCGCGCAGCGCCAAGGATGCGATCAACACCCTACTGGAGCTGCAAGGCACCGACCAGGAAATCAACGTGGTGGTCTCGGACATCGAGATGTCCGAAATGGACGGCTTCGCCTTTACCCGCACCCTGCGCGAAACCCCGGACTTCAAGCACCTTTATGTGTTGCTGCACACCTCGCTCGACAGTGCGATGAACAGTGAAAAAGCCCGGGACGCCGGCGCCAACGCGGTGCTGACCAAGTTCTCTTCGCCCGAGCTCACCGACTGCCTGATCGTCGCGGCCCGAGCCGTTGCCTTCGCGGAGCACTGATGCGCACATCGGTGCGTACTGCGCTTGCCGCGACCGTCACCTGCCTCTGACCCTGACGTTCATTGGCTGCTGGCCGGCTCAGTGGCAGCGTCTCCAGAACTCGTCGGCCAGACGCCGCAGGTCTTCGGCAAGGCCGGCCACATCGGTGGCGCTCAGATGGCTCTGCTGGCCAACCTGCACCGTTGATTCGCTGGCCTGGCGAATGCTGATGATGTTGCGGTTGATGCTCTCGCTGACCTGACTCTGCTGCTCGACCGCCGCCGCGATCTGCAGGCTCATTTCGCTGATCTGGTTGACCCGCAGGCTGATCCCATCCAATGCACTGGCGGCGCGCCGGGCCTGCTCCACACTGTGCCCGGCGTGCTCGCTGCTCTGCTGCATCACCTGCACCGCCTCGCGGGCCCCGTTCTGCAAGGCGCTGATCATGCGCTGAATCTCATGGGTCGATTGCGCCGTGCGCTGGGCAAGGCCGCGCACTTCATCGGCGACCACGGCAAAGCCCCGGCCCTGATCACCTGCCCGGGCGGCTTCGATGGCGGCATTGAGCGCAAGCAGATTGGTTTGCTCGGCGATCCCGCGAATCACCTCCAACACGCCGCTGATGTCGCTGCTGTGGTTCTGCAGGTTGTGGATAACCTCGGTGGCGGCATCCAGCGAGTTGGCCAGTTGCTGGATGGCGCTGCGGTTCAGGTCCACCAACTGGTGACCGGCGCGGGTTTCGCCTTCGGCCTGGTCGGCTGCAGCCGACGCCTGCTGGGCGTTACTGGCGACCTGGGCGACGCTGGCGGCCATCTGGTTGATCGCCGTGGCCACCTGGTCTGCCTCGCTCTGCTGCTCCAGGCTGTTGCTGTGGCTGCATTGCAGCGATTGCGCCAGCGAACCGCTGTGCCCGGCCAGGCGCCGAGAGGTATCGCCGATTCGCCCGACCACCGCGCCCAACTGGCCCTTGAGCATGCGCAGGGCAAAGTCGAGCTGGCCGATCTCATCCCGCCGCCCGGTGTACAACTGCTGGCTCAAGGGGTTGTCGGCGATGGCCCGGGCCTCGCTGCACAGGCGCTGGAACGGCTTGAGCAGGGCGAGGATCACCAGTGCGCTCAAGCCGCTCGCCAGCAGTACCTCCATCACGCCTTGCCAGGGCAACACCGGCAATAACAAGTGGCTGAGCACCGAGACCATCACCAGCCCAAGGGTGACGCCCGCCCACAGCTGCCAGCCCAGCCCCAACACCGGCAAGCGCTGCCACCAGGGTTGGCGGCCGCTGCGCAACTGTGCGTAGCAGCGCTCGGCGGCGTCGATCTGCGCGGCGCTGGGCTTGGTCCGTACCGACTGGTACTCCACCGTTTTGCCCTGGCTGGCGATGGGTGAAACGAAGGCACTGACCCAGTAATGATCACCGTTCTTGCAGCGGTTTTTCACCAGCCCCATCCACGAGCGACCACCCTTGAGTGTCTGCCACATCTGCTCGAAGGCCTGGGGCGGCATGTCCGGATGGCGCACGATGTGGTGGGCACTGCCCATCAGCTCTTCACGGCTGAAACCGCTGATCTTGACGAAGTCGTCATTGGCGTAGGTGATGGTGCTGGAGAGGTCGGTGGTGGAAAGAATATTGGCGTCACCGGGATAATCCACATTGCGACCGGTCACAGGCAAATTGCTCTTCATCGGAGGCACTCGTTGTAGTTGGGAGAATCGGCAGGGCGTACGACTCTAGAGGCAAATTTGCCTGATTCCTTGATCCAGCTCAGGATATTGGCAATTGGCCACCACCCGCCTTACAACTGCGCAGTGGCGAGGTCGATACCCCTTGGCAGGTGCGGGCTTGCCCCGCGAGAGGCCGGTACAGATTGCCCATTGGGTACTGCCGTAAGACGACCGCTTCGCGGCCGATCGCGGATGAATCCGCTCCCACGCAAACCGTGCAGGCTGCCGGCCATTGAAATCGCCCAACTGACAGTGCTGTCAGTTAGCAGTCATGCTGCCGACCCGATCGGGCGGCTATAAACTAGGCATCGCCCTGAGATTTCACCTATGCGTATCCAGTCCCGCTCCGTTGTGATCTGCATCGTTCTGTTCGCGCTGGCAGGCGCTGCCTTTTGGTTGTACGGCCGCACGGGCGAAGAAAAAGCCGCGCACAACCCGGCCATTCCCGTGCGCGTCGTCGCCGTCAAGCAGCAGGATGTCCCTCGCTACGTCAGCGGCATCGGCTCGGTGCTTTCACTGCACAGCGTGGTGATCCGCCCGCAGGTCGAAGGGGTGCTGACCCGCCTGCTGGTCAAGGAAGGGCAATGGGTCAAGCAAGGCGATCTGCTGGCTACCATCGATGATCGCGGTATCCGCGCCAGCCTGGAACAGGCCAAGGCACAGCTGGGCCAGAGCCAGGCACAACTGCAGGTGGCCGGGGTCGACCTCAAGCGCTACAAGCTGCTCAGTACCGACAACGGCGTATCACGCCAGACTCTCGACCAGCAGCAAGCCCTGTTCAATCAACTGCAAGCCACGGTACTGGGCAACCAAGCCGCGATCGCCGCCGCCCAGGTGCAGTTGTCGTATACGCAGATCCGCTCGCCGGTGACCGGCAGGGTCGGTATTCGCAACGTCGATGAAGGCAACTTCCTGCGGGTGGCCGACGCCCAGGGGTTGTTCAGCGTCACCCAGATCGACCCCATCGGGGTCGAGTTCTCGTTGCCGCAACACATGCTGCCGACCCTGCAAGGGCTGCTCAAGGCGCAGTCGCCCGCCGCGGTCCAGGCCTACCTGGAAGGCGACGGCGACAGCGGCGGCACACTGCTCGGAGAAGGTCGGCTGACCCTGATCGACAACCAGGTGGCGGCCAACACCGGCACCATCCGGGTCAAGGCCGAGTTCGACAACACCGATGCCCGCCTCTGGCCCGGCCAGTTGGTCACCCTAAAGCTGCAGACCGCCCTGGACCAGAAAGCCCTGGTGGTGCCACCCCAGGTGGTGCAACGCGGGATCGACGGGCACTACGTCTACCGCGTGGTCGGCGACAAGGTCGAAAGCGTGCCGGTCAAGGTGCTGTACCAGGACAGCGTGCTGAATATCGTCGCCGGGGTCGCCAGTGGCGACAAACTGGTCTCCGACGGCCAGTCGCGGCTCAAGCCCGGTGCTACCGTCGAAGTGGCCGCCGAAGCACCGCCACCGCAGGACGTTGCCGAACGCCAGGTGCAGCCATGAAGGCCCGGGGTTCGATTTCGGCCTGGTGCATCGACCGCCCGGTCGCCACCTTGCTGTTGACCTTCGCCCTGGTACTGCTCGGGGTGATCGCCTTTCCGCGCCTGCCGGTCGCGCCCCTGCCGGAAGCCGACTTCCCGACCATCCAGGTGACCGCGCAACTGCCCGGCGCCAGCCCGGAAACCATGGCTTCCTCGGTGGCAACGCCCCTTGAGGTGCAGTTCAGCGCCATTCCGGGCATGACCCAGATGACCTCCAGCAGTGCCCTCGGCTCGACCAACCTGATCCTGCAATTCAGCCTGGAAAAAAGCATCGACACCGCCGCCCAGGAAGTCCAGGCGGCGATCAACACCGCTACCGCCCGCCTACCCCAGGACATGCCCAGCCCGCCGACCTGGCGCAAGGTCAACCCGGCCGACAGCCCGGTGCTGATCCTCACGGTCAGTTCCGCACAGATGCCGGCCAACGAGCTGAGCGACTATGCCGAAACCCTGCTGGCCCGCCAGCTGAGCCAGATCGACGGGGTGGGCCTGATCAACATCACAGGCCAGTTGCGCCCGGCGATCCGCGTACAGGCCCAGCCAGAAAAGCTCGCCGCCCTCGGCCTGACCCTCGCCGACCTGCGCCAGGCCATCCAGCAGACCAGCCTGAACCTGGCCAAGGGTGCGCTGTATGGCGAGAACAGCGTCTCCACCATCGCCACCAACGACCAGCTGTTTCACCCCGAGCAATACGCCCAACTGATCGTTTCGTACCGCGACGGCGCCCCGGTGCACCTCAAGGATGTCGCCAAGGTGATCGATGGCGCCGAGAACGCCTATGTCAAAGCCTGGTCCGGCGAGCAGCAGGGCCTGAACCTGGTGGTGTTCCGCCAGCCCGGGGCGAATATCGTCGATACCGTCGACCGCGTCATGGATGCCCTGCCGGGCCTGGAGCAGATGCTCCCGGCCGCGGTGCAGGTGTCGGTGCTCAATGACCGCACCCAGACCATCCGCGCCTCGCTGCACGAGGTGGAGATCACCTTGATGATCGCCGTGGCCCTGGTGATCGGGGTGATGGCGCTGTTTTTGCGCCAGTGGTCGGCGACGCTGATCGTCTCCAGTGTGCTGGGCGTCTCACTGACGGCCAGCTTCGCCCTGATGTACCTGTTCGGTTTCAGCCTCAACAACCTGACCCTGGTGGCCATCGTGATCGCCGTGGGCTTCGTGGTCGATGATGCGATCGTGGTGGTGGAGAACATCCACCGGCACCTGGAAGCCGGTGACAGCATGCGCGAGGCCGCGATCAAGGGCTCCGGGGAAATCGGCTTCACCGTGGTGTCGATCAGCTTCTCGCTGGTGGCGGCGTTCATTCCGCTGCTGTTCATGGGTGGCGTGGTGGGTCGCTTGTTCAAGGAATTCGCCCTCACCGCCACCTCGACCATCCTGATCTCGGTGGTGGTCTCGCTGACCCTGGCACCGACCCTCTGCGCCCTGTTCATGCGCCGCCCCGAGCACAGCGGCGAGCAGCGGATCACCTTCGGCGATCGCCTGCTGGCCTGGTACGAACGGGGGCTGGTCAAGGCCCTGGCCCATCAGCGGCTGATGCTGGGCATCTTCGGTATCACCCTGGCCCTGGCTGTCGTCGGCTATGTGCTGATCCCCAAGGGCTTCTTCCCGGTCCAGGACACCGGCTTTGTGCTCGGCACCAGCGAGGCGGCTGCAGATATTTCCTACCCGGACATGATCAAGAAACACCAGGCCCTGGCCAAGGTGATCGAGGCCGACCCTGCGGTACGCGCCTTCTCCCATGCCGTGGGGGTGACCGGCAGTAACCAGACCATCGCCAACGGCCGCTTCTGGATCGCCCTCAAGGACCGGGGCGAGCGCGATGTGTCGGCCAGCGAATTCATCGACCGCCTGCGTCCGAAACTGGCCAAGGTGCCTGGCGTGGTGCTGTACCTGCGTGCCGGCCAGGACATCAACCTGAGTTCCGGCCCCAGCCGCAGCCAGTACCAGTACGTGCTCAAGAGCAACGACGGCGCAGCGCTGAACCTGTGGACCCAACGCCTGACCGAGCGCCTGAAAGCCAACCCGGCGTTCCGCGACCTGTCCAACGACCTGCAACTGGGTGCCAGCGTTACCCGCATCGACATCGACCGCCGCGCCGCCGCGCGCTTCGGCCTGACCACTGCCGATGTCGACCAGGCGCTCTACGACGCCTTCGGCCAACGGCAGATCAGCGAATTCCAGACCGAGACCAACCAGTACAAGGTGATCCTCGAACTCGACGCCCGACAGCGCGGCAAGGCCGAAAGCCTCAATTACTTCTACCTGCGCTCGCCGCTGACCGGCGAGATGGTCCCGCTGTCGGTGCTGGCCAAGGTCGCACCACCCAGCACCGGGCCGCTGTCGATTTCCCACGACGGCCTGTTCCCGGCGGCCAACCTGTCGTTCAACCTGGCGTCGGGCGTGGCCCTGGGCGATGCGGTGCAGATCCTCGAACGCACCCAGCGTGAACTGGGCATGCCCGATTCGATCATCGGCAACTTCCAGGGCGCGGCCCAGGCCTTCCAGAGTTCGCTGTCGAGCCAGCCCTGGCTGATCCTTGCCGCGCTGGTGGCGGTGTACATCATCCTCGGTGTGCTCTACGAGAGCTTCGTCCATCCGCTGACCATTATCTCCACCCTGCCCTCGGCCGGGCTCGGTGCCCTGGCGCTGCTGTGGCTCAGCGGCCAGGACTTCAGCATCATGGGCCTGATCGGCATCGTGCTGTTGATTGGTATCGTCAAGAAGAACGGCATCCTGCTCATCGACTTCGCCCTCGATGCCCAGCGCACCCTGGGCATGAGCCCCGAACAGGCGATCCACCAGGCCTGCCTGACGCGCTTCAGGCCGATCATGATGACCACCCTGGCTGCCTTGCTGGGCGCCGTGCCGTTGATGTTCGGCGTCGGGGCCGGCGCCGAACTGCGCCAGCCCCTGGGTGTCGCCGTGGTGGGCGGCCTTCTGGTGAGCCAGGCGCTGACGCTGTTCACCACACCGATCATATACTTGGCCCTGGAGCGCCTGTTCCACCGGCGCCAGGCGCCCCAGGGCCAGGCGCAGCCCACTGCCAGTTGAGGTCCGATCATGCGTGTGCTGATTATCGAAGACGAAGAAAAGACCGCTGACTACCTGCATCGCGGGCTCACCGAACAAGGCTTTACCGTGGACCTGGCCCGCGACGGTATCGACGGCCTGCACCTGGCCCTTGAAGGCGACTACGCAGTGATCGTGCTCGACGTCATGCTTCCGGGCCTGGACGGCTATGGCGTCTTGCGTGCCCTGCGGGCGCGCAAGCAGACGCCGGTGATCATGCTCACCGCCCGCGAACGCGTGGAGGACCGCATCCACGGCCTGCGTGAGGGGGCCGACGACTATTTGGGCAAACCGTTTTCCTTCCTTGAACTGGTCGCTCGCCTGCAGGCCCTGACCCGTCGCACCGGCAACCAGGAACCGGTGCAGATCCAGGTCGCCGATCTCTGGGTCGACCTGCTCAGCCGCAAGGCCAGCCGCGCCGGCCAGCGCCTGGACCTGACCGCCAAGGAGTTCTCGCTGCTCAGCGTGCTGGCCCGCCGTCATGGCGAGATCCTCTCCAAGACGGCCATCGCCGAGCTGGTCTGGGATATCAATTTCGACAGCGACGCCAATGTCGTGGAAGTCGCGATCAAGCGATTGCGGGCCAAGCTCGACGGGCCCTTTGAAACCAAGCTGCTGCACACCATCCGAGGCATGGGCTATGTTCTGGAAAACCGTGCCGACTAACTCCGTCGCCCTGCGCCTGAGCGTCTTGTTCACCCTGGTGGCGCTGGGTGTGTTCCTGTTGATCGGCAGCGCCTTGTACAAGCAGGTCGACCGCAGCCTCGACCTGCTACCGGCGGCTGAGCTGGAGGCGCGCTTCAGCGTGCTGGAATCGTCCCTTACCCGCTATGACACCCGCGAGCACTGGGTCAAGATCACCAACAAGCTCAATCTGCTCAGCGAGGAAGACCGGCGCATCCGTTTCTGGGTAGTCAGCGGCCACAGCCCCTTCGAGTACGGTCAGCCCGATGACCATGTGCGCGCCTTCGCCCAAGGCCCGGTGGGCATGCGCGACCTGCGCCTGGCCGACAGTCCCTACCCCTTCAAGGTGCTGGTCAGCGACTTGCCGGCCATGGGCAATCGCCCGCCGCTGCGCTTTCTGATCGCCATCGACACCGAAGCCTTCTGGCAGACCCAGCACACCTTGCTGGTGGCGATCATCAGCTTGTCCGTTTTCGGGGTGTTCCTTGCCTCGCTGCTCGGCTACTGGGTCGCGCGGGTGGGGCTGTGGCCGCTGCGCAGGCTCTCGGCCGAAGCGCAGAAACTCGCACCGCCGCGCCTGAGCGGGCGCCTGCAGCAATCGGACCTGCCACCGGAGCTGGCGCAATTTGCCAGTGCCTTCAACTCCACCCTGGAACGGGTCGACCAGGCCTACACGCGCCTTGAAGCCTTCAATGCCGACGTCGCCCATGAATTGCGCTCGCCGCTGACCAACCTGATCGGCCAGACCCAGGTCGCCCTGACCCGGGGGCGGAGCGCCGAGCACTACTTCGAAGTGCTGCAATCGAACCTCGAGGAGCTCGAACGCCTGCGCACCATCATCAATGACATGCTGTTCCTGGCCAGCGCCGACCAGGGCAGCAAGGCCACGGCACTGACGCTCAGCTCGCTGGCCGAAGAAGTGGCGGCGACCCTCGACTACCTGGACTACATCCTTGAAGACGCCCAGGTGACAGTCCAGGTCAGTGGCGATGCCCAGGCCCCTGTCGAGAAGGCACACCTGCGCAGGGCCCTGATCAACCTGCTGAACAACGCCGTGCAGCACACTGCCCCCGGGCACGTCATCCAGGTGCGCATCGAACAGCAGGACGGGCAGATCAGCATTGCCGTGAGCAACCCAGGCCCTGCAATCGACCAGGATCACCTGCCCATGCTGTTCGAGCGCTTCTACCGCGTCGATGCCGCGCGCACCAGCGGCGGCGGCAACCATGGCCTGGGGCTGGCCATCGTCAAGGCCATAGCCCTGATGCATGGCGGCAGCGTGTTCGTGCGCAGCCAGGCAGGCGCCAATACCTTCGGCATCCTGCTGCCCCGGTAGGAGCGGGCTTGCCCCGCGACAGCATCCCCAAAGACACAGCGCATCGCAGGCCCGCCCCTACCACTATTACCTTTGACGCAACAGTACTTCTCGAAAAAGTAACTGTTTCTCGCTGGCATTTCCGACTAATTTAGTCGGACCTACTTAACACTTGCTCCGCAAGAAGGTTGTTGCAAATGTCCAACAGTATGGGTATTGCCAGCGTATTCGCCCTGTCTTCCCTGTTATTGTCCCCCCTGGCCATGGCCGAAGAATCCCAGGCGTTCGTTGCGCAGAATGCTGCCCGTGCCGCCGTCCACGATCAAGCTCGCCAGGCCTTCGCCGCCGAGCAGGGCCAATCGGCAAAGCCCGCAGAACAGACCGCTTCCAAGGTTTCTTCGAGTGACGCTGCCGACAGCTGATCGCCCCCCCCGCTTCATCCGTCTACTCCCTAGATGTCCGCACAGGTGACTTGAGCGCCCGTGCGGTTGTCTTTCAAAGCCGCTGCCTGTCAGCGGCTTTTTTTTGGCGTGTCGAAAAGTGCCAGCGAGCTGGCCAATCCGTTCATGACAAGATCGTTTTTCGCACAATAAGAATTGCTTTAACTTCACCTCAAGGAGTCCACACCGGTGAACACTGCTTTACGCTTCACCCCCCTGTTCGTTGCATTGACTGCAACGATCCCCTTCAACGCCCAGGCCAACGAGGAACAGGCCGAAGGCTTTATCGAAGGGTCGAGCCTGAACGTGCACGCGCGCAACTACTACCTCAACCGCAATCAGTTGAACCGTGGCGTGAATGACAATCGGGAATGGGGCCAGGGTTTTCTCGGCAAGTTCGAGTCCGGCTACACCCTGGGCACGGTCGGGTTCGGCTTCGACGCCCACGCCATGCTCGGCCTGAAGCTCGATGGCGGCGCCGGCACCTCCGGCTCCAGCATCCTGCCGATCAACACCCAGGGCGATGGCGAGCCGGGCAAGGCGCCCGATGCGTTTTCAACCGCGGGCGCTGCGGTCAAGCTCAAGGCATTCGACACCGAGCTCAAGGCCGGTGACCTGTTCCTGACCAACCCGGTGATCGCCGGTGGCGAGTCGCGCATGCTGCCGCAGACCTTTCGCGGCGTCAGCCTGACCAACAACAGCTTCGACGGCCTGATGCTCGAAGCCGGCCAGGCCAGCTTCACCAAGCCTTACAACCAGAGCGGCCATCGCCGCATCGACACCTTCTACGGCGCCCTGCCGGACGACCGCGAAAGCCGTCACCTGAACTGGGCCGGCATGGCCTGGAGCGGCGTGCCGAACCTGACCTCGAGCCTGTACGCCGCCGAGCTCAAGGACATCTGGAACCAGTACTACTTCGACCTCGACTACACCTGGCAGGTGAGCGATCTGGTGAGCCTGAACCCGGGCCTGCACTACTACCACACCCAGGACACCGGCCAGGCGCTGCTGGGCCACATCGACAACAACACCTACAGCCTGCACTTCACCGTCAACGTCGGCTACAACAGCCTCACCGCGGTGTACCAGCGGGTCAATGGCAACACCCCGTTCGACTACATCAACCAGGGTGACAGCGTTTTCCTCGACAACTCGCAGATGTACTCGGACTTCAACGGCCCGAACGAGCGCTCGTGGAAACTCAAGTACGCCTACGACTTTGCCGGCCAGGGCATTCCGGGCCTGACGTCGGTGGTCTCCTACTCGCGCGGCGAGCTGGACCTGACCAAGGTCGACCCCAACAGCGTCGGCTACGGCGAGCACTGGTACAACCCCGAGGGCAAGAACGCCCAACACTGGGAGCGTGACTTCGATGTGCAGTACGTGTTCCAGGAAGGCAGCCTGAAAGACCTCTCGGTGTTGTTGCGCTGGGCCAGCCATCGCGGCAGCCAGGGTTACTCGCAGATCGACAACGACGTCGACGAGTACCGGGTGATCGTCGACTACCCGCTGAACATCTTCTGATTGCACCCTTGCCGGGAGCTGGCGTTCGCGCCAGCTCTTTCCGTCGGTTGGCCACCATTAAGTCCTTGTTCGACAATCCTGCCCCCCCTAGAATACCGCCGCCGCGTGACCACCCCCGCGCCTCTTCCGACGGTCTTCAGCTGCAGCGACCATGACTTTGCCCACCCGATCCCAGCGATCTGCCCTGTACAAGTCTCATCCGGAGCTGATCCTGAACCTGGGCAGTTGCCTTGCGGTGCTCGCCATTGTGGCCATCGTCAGCTACCTGGTGATGCGTGAGCGCAGCAACATCGAACAGAGCGCCGCGCGCGCGGCGAGCAACATTGTCCAGCTGATCGAAAGCGACATCGTGCGCAATGTCGAACTCTACGACCTGTCGTTGCTCGGCCTGATCCGCGCGGCCAAGCAGCCGCAGCTGCAAGCGCTGCCTGTCGAATTGCGCCAGCAGGTCTACTTCAACCAGGCCTTCACCACACCGGTACGCGGCGACATCCTATTGCTCGATGCCCAGGGCAATGTGAGCGCCGACTCCACCAGCGTGGTGCCACGCCAGGCCAATTTCGCCGACAGCAAAGTATTCCAGGCCCATCGCCAGAACCCCGACGCGGGGCTGGTGATCAGCCCGCCGTTCAAGGCCCGCCTGGGCAACCTGAACTGGTGCATCAGCTTCACCCGGCGCATTTCCGGCCCCAACGGCGAGTTCGTCGGCGTGGCCGCCGGCGCCATGCGCCTGTCGTACTTCACCGACCTGTTCACCCGCCTGGACATCGGCCGCGACAGCAGCATCACCCTGTTGAACACCGACGGCGTGCTGCTGGCCCGCCAGTCGAGCAAGCCGGACGATCCGCTGATCGGGGCCAGCTTCTCCGATCGCCCCAACTTCAAACGTCTGCTGGCCGATGGCAAAGGCAGCTTCTCGGGTTTTTCCGGCAGCAGCGGCAAGGCCAAGCTGTACACCTTTGCCCGAGTGGCCGAACTGCCCCTGATCGTGGTGGTGGCGCGCTCGGCAGACGACGTCTTCGCCTCCTGGCGGCGCACTGCGCTGCTGGTCGGCTGCGCCACCGGCGTGCTGTGCATTGGCATCCTCTGGCTGACCTTGCTGCTGGGCCGCGAGCTGCGCCGCCGGCACTGCGCCGAACAGGACCTGGCGGAGCTGGCTGCCACCGACAGCCTCACCGGCCTTGCCAACCGCCGCCAGCTCGACCAGGTACTGCGCCGGGAATGGTCACGGGCCCAACGCAATCACCGCCCGATGGCGGTATTGATGGTGGATGTCGATCACTTCAAGGCCTTCAACGAGCGGCACGGCCATCAGGGCGGCGACAAAGCCCTACGCGAGGTCGCTGCCGCCATCGGCCGCAGCATCCGTCGCCCGGCAGATCTGGCGGCGCGCTATGGGGGTGAGGAGTTTCTGGTGGTGTTGCCCGAGACTGAACGCCACGGCGCGCAAATCCTGGCCGAGCGAATCCGCAGCAGCGTCGAAGCGTTGCCGCCATTCGATGGGGACACCGCGCCGGTCACCGTGAGCATCGGTATCGGCTGCTATACGCCCGGCGCCCAGCAAGATCTGGCGACCTTGCTGGGCTGTGCCGACGATGCGTTGTATTGCGCCAAGCGCAATGGCCGCAACCGCGTCGAGACCGCGACCTAGGAACGCGCGCGGGCGGCGTTGCGCAGCGCCTTGACCTGGTCATGGTTGCGTTGCACGCCGTGATACTGGCGCTCGACCAGGGCATACACCTCGCTGCCCGGTGCCATGGTCAGCTTGGTGAGTTTCTCCAGCGCGTCCTTATAGGCCTTCAGGGCGTGGTCCTCGCCGCGTTCCACCTCGTTGAGCACCGCCTCTTCATCCTTGCCGGTGAGCATCGACTTGAGATTGACCCAGCCGCGGTGCAGGTCGCCGCTGACGCTGGTGGACGTCTCGGGATCGCCGCCCAGGGCACGGACCTGGTGTTGCAACTCCGACGCTGCGGTACCGCATTCGCCAGCACGTTGCAGAAAATAGGTTTTCAGCTCGGGGTTCTTCACATCTTCAGCAGAGGTTTTGAAACCCTTCTCGCCATCCTTGCTGAACTCGATCAGTTCGTTGAGTACCGAGATAACGTCTTTGTTGGGGCTGGTCATGACACGACTCCTTTGCATTGAAGAAAGATGCAGGAATACGGAGCAGTGTTCGTGCCAGCCCTGAATTGAAAAATAATCTATTTATTATCAATAGCTTACGATTAATTGAACGATTCAGGCCCGAGCGTTCTGCATGAACTGTCCTTTGGCCTTCATGCAGATTGCATGTATGGTCGGCGCTTTCCTTCCAGAACCCCGCTGCATGAATCCTGAACTGCTTGTCTTGCTGGTGACCCGCGAAATGCCCTTCGGTAAATACCAGGGCAGGCTGATTGCCGACCTGCCCGGACATTACCTGGCCTGGTTCGCGCGCCAGGGGTTCCCCAAGGGGGAACTGGGCGGGTTGCTGGCCCTGATGCACGAGATCGACCATAACGGCCTGGGCGATCTGCTGGTGCCGCTGCGCAAGAAGCACCCTCGCGGTACGAGGTAAACGGGCGAATTTCATCGCGGGGCAAGCCCGCCCTACACGGGCTGTACCGACAGCTCCACTCCCTCGCTGCGCTTGAGCACGGCATAGACCACCGCGGTCAGCAGGCTGCCCGCCAGGATCGCCAGCAGGTACAGCAGGGCATGGTTGATGGCGTTGGGGATGAGCATCACGAACAGCCCGCCATGGGGCGCCATCAGCTTGCAGCCAAAGTACATCGACAATGCCCCGGTCAAGGCGCCACCGGCGATGCTTGCCGGAATCACCCGCAGTGGGTCTTTGGCGGCAAACGGGATCGCCCCTTCAGAGATAAAGCACAAGCCCAGCACAAAGGCAGCCTTGCCCGCCTCGCGCTCGCTCTGGGCGAACTTGCGCCGGGCGATGAAGCTGGCGATACCCAGGCCAATCGGCGGCACCATGCCGGCAGCCATGGTCGCAGCCATTGGTGCATAGCTCTGGGACGCCAGCAGGCCCACGGAAAACGCATAGGCCGCCTTGTTGATCGGCCCGCCCAGGTCGACACACATCATCCCGCCCAGCAGCACGCCGAGCAGAATCGCGTTGGTGGTGCCCATGCTATCGAGAAAGTGGGTCAGCGCCTCGAGCATGCCGGCCACCGGCTTGCCCACCACATAGATCATCACCAGGCCGGTGAACAGGCTGGCCAGCAAGGGGATGATCAGGATCGGCTTGAGGGCATCCAGGCTAGTGGGCAAGCGCACCCAGCGACTGATGGCCTTGGCGCTGTAACCGGCCAGAAAGCCTGCGACGATGCCACCGATGAAGCCGGCACCCAGGGTACTGGCCAGCAGGCCGCCGATCATTCCCGGCGCCAGGCCCGGGCGGTCGGCGATTGAATAGGCGATGTAGCCGGCCAATAGCGGCACCATCAACTTGAAGGCGGCATCGCCACCGATCTGCATGAGGGCGGCCGGCAAGGTGCCGGGCTCCTTGAACGCCTCGATGCCGAACACGAACGACAAGGCAATCAGCAAGCCGCCGGCGACCACCATCGGCAGCATGAACGAGACGCCCGTGAGCAGGTGCTTGTACACCCCGGTTTTCTCGGCCTTTGCCGGGCTGCTGGTGTCGCTCTGCGCGGCAGATTCTTCGCGACCTTCGGCCAGGGCCTTGTTCAAGGTGGCCTGAGCCTGCTTGAGCGCTACGCCCGTGCCGCAACGATAGATACGTTTGCCGGCGAACCGGGCGATGGGTACCTCGATATCGGCCGCCAGCAACACCACGTCGGCCTCGGCGATGGCCGCCGGTGGCAGCGGGTTGCGCGCCCCTACCGAGCCCTGGGTTTCCACCGTAAGCTCGTACCCCAGTTGCTGCGCCGCCTGCTGCAAGGCTTGGGCAGCCATGAATGTGTGCGCGACACCGGTCGGGCAGGCGGTGATGGCAACGATCCTGGCTGCGCGCAGCGCAGGGGGCAGTGTCTGGGCCTCAGGCTGATAGGCCTCGGCCTTTTCCGCCGCTTCACGCAAAAAATGCTGGATGTCGGCCAAGGCCTTGGCCGGTGTGCTCTGGTACAGGCGCTTGCCGGCGAAACGGCGCATATCCAACGGCCCGGTGCAGACCACCAACACCCAGTCGGCAGCGGCAATCACCGCCTCCGACAACTGCCCCTGGGGCTGCTGCGGATCATGGATTTCCACGCTGGTGCTCCAGCCCAGGCGCTGCGCGGCGGCTTCCAGCAAGCGTGCACTGAGCACACTGGAAACCTGGCCGTTGGGGCAGGCGGTGACAATGGCAATGTTCATCTGCAACCCTCTTGTTGTTCTTCACGCAGTTGCACGCCCTGCTCCAGTTGTGCCAACTGGGCCCGGTCATTGATGCCAAAACCGATCTGGGTCACCGCCTGGGCGGCGATGGCCGTGGCCCGGCGCAAGGTCTGGGCGGGTGTATCGCCCCCCAGCAGGCCGTGAACCATGCCCGCCAGCAGCGAGTCACCGGCACCCACCGTGCTGGCCACCTTGACCTTGGGCGGCAAGGCCCCCAGCGCGGCATCGCGACTGAACCAGTTGACCCCCTGCTCGCCCTGGGACACCACCACATGCTCGACGCCCCGGGCGATCAGTTCGCGGGCTGCGAGCTGTTGCTCGGCAAAGCTGTGGACCGTGCAGCCCAGCACTTCGCCAAGCTCATCGGTATTGGGCTTGACCATCCAGGGTGCGCAGTCGAGCCCTGCGCGCAAGGCTTCGCCGCTGCTGTCCAGGGCGACATTCAGTCCCATGCCCTTGAGCCGGGTGATCAGCTGCTGCAACCAGGGGCCGGTGACACCGCGTGGCAAGCTACCGGCGATCACCACCGCATCGTGCCCAGGGGCCACCTGCGCCAGCCTGGCCAGCAGTTGCTCGCGGGCCTGTTCATCCACCTGCGGGCCCGGGCCATTGATATCGGTGACGCGACCATCGGCCTCGACCAGCTTGATATTGCAGCGCGTCTCACCCGGCACGCGAACAAAACAATCGGCAAAGCCACGGTGGGCGATCAGCTGTTCGAACGGTTGCAGGTTGTCTTCACCCAGAAAGCCACCGACGGTCACGCTGTGGCCCAGGTCAGCCAGCACCTGGGCCACGTTCAGGCCCTTGCCTGCGGCATGGCTGTGCTGGGCCTGGCTGCGGTTGACGGTGCCGCACTGCAGGGCATCGAGGCTGACGGTGAGGTCGAGCGCCGGGTTGAGGGTCAGGGTGAGTATCTTGGCCATTCAGTTGCTCTCCACCAGCGCACGGACGGCGCTGGCACTTCCTTGCAGCAGGGCTTGCTGGGCCAGCTGCCGGGCGTGTTCAAAATTCAATTCGCGTACCTGCGCCTTGACCTCGGGGATACTGCGCGCCGCAACGCTCAGTTCATCGACCCCCAGGCCCAGCAGCACCGCCACCGCCTGCGGGTCTGCGGCCAGTTCGCCGCACACGCCCACCCACTTGCCGTGGGCATGGGCGGCGCGCACGGTGATGTCGATCAGTTGCAGCACGGCCGGGTGCAGGCCGTCGGCCTGGGCCGAGAGGCTCGGGTGGCCACGGTCGATGGCCAGGGTGTATTGCGTCAGGTCGTTGGTGCCGATGCTGAAGAAGTCCACTTCGCGCGCCAGCACCGGGGCCAGCAAGGCCGCCGACGGCACCTCGATCATGATCCCCAGTTGCAGGTCGCCGACGTTGATCTCTTCGCGCAGGCGCTGGACCATCGCCCGCGCCTGCTGCCACTCTTCGAGCTGGCCGACCATGGGGAACATGATCCGCAGCGGACGACTCTCGGCCGCGCGCAGCAAGGCGCGCAACTGGCTCTCCATCACCTGCGGACGTTGCAGGGTCAGGCGAATGCCGCGCACACCGAGAAAAGGGTTCTCTTCCTTGGCTATCGGCCAATACGGCAGCGGCTTGTCACCGCCCACATCCAGGGTGCGCACCACCAGCGGCCGACCGCCCAGGCCGTCGAGCACCCGTCGGTACTCGACCTCCTGCAAGGCTTCATCCGGTAACTGTTGATGGGCCATGAATATCAGTTCGGTGCGCAACAGGCCGATACCTTCGGCGCCCTGGTCGACCACGGCGTCGATGCCCTTGCTTTCGCCGATGTTGGCGAACACTTCGATGGCGTGGCCGTCACGGGTAACGGCCGGTTCCAGGCGATGTTCACGGGCCTGTTGCAAACGCTGCTCGCGGCGGTCGCGTTCAGCCAGGGCGCGCTGCAATTCATCGGCAGGCGGCGCGACCTGCAAACGGCCCCGTTGCCCATCGAGCAACAGCGGCGTTCCCGGGGCAATCAACAATACCGCGTCGCCCGCCCCCACTACCGCCGGGATACCCAGGGCGCGGGCGACAATGGCGCTATGGGCCGTGGCACCACCGCGCGCGGTGAGGATCCCGGCCACCCGGGCCGGGTCCAGGCGCGCCACGTCCGACGGACCGACCTCTTCCATCACCAGCACATAGGGTTGCTCGGGAGCGGCAACCTCTGCCACGTCACATAGTTGCGCCAGCACCCGTCGGCCAATGTCGCGCAGGTCGGCAGCACGCTCGGCGAGCAAGGCGTCGTGCAACGCCTCTTGCTGGCGCGCCGCGGCATCGATCACCGCCATCCACGCCGCCGGGGCGCTTTCGCCCTGGCGCAGGCGCTGGTCCACCGCGTCGCCCAGGTCCGGGTCGGCGAGCATCTCCTGGTGGGTGATGAAGATCTCGCCAATGGCCTTGGCCTGGCTGCGCTGGATCAACGCGGCAATCTCGCTGTTCACCGCGGCCAGGGCCTGCTGCAAACGCTGCCGCTCGATAGGCAGGGATTCGCCACGCAAGGGATAGTCGAACTCGCGCAGCACCTGGATGTGCGCCGGGCCGCTGGCAATACCCGGCGCTGCGGGCACACCCTGGAGCATGGCGCCAGCCTCGGGGGCCTGCAGGACAGGCTCGGGCAACAGCTCGGGGGTGGCCTGCGGCACGACCTCGGCGAGTGCCTCGACCTCCTCGCCCAGGCCCGCTTCGATGGCCGCCAGCAAGGCGGGCAGTGCATCGGCAGCCACACTCGGTTCGGCGATGATCTCCAGCACCTGACCCCGGCGGGCACCCAGGCTCAACAATTTGCTCAGGCTTTTGACCGAAACGGCAGGCTGGCCGCTGTCGGCCACCCGCACACGAATCTCGCCCTCGAACGCCTTGGCCAATTGGGCCAGCGCCTTGGCCGGGCGCGCATGCAAACCATGGGCATTGGCCAGGCCAATGCGGGCGCTGGGCCAGTCGGCCGGCACTTCGCCGCCGAGTACTTCGAGCACGGTGCGGCTGCTGGTGGCACGGCACAGCTCCTGGCCACGGCCTTCGATCAGCAGCGTGCACAAGCGCTCGAGCAGTGCCTGGTGGGCCGCGCCCAGGCTGGCCAGGCAGAACACTCCGTGTACCGGTTGGTCGCGATAACGCAGCGGCTGCTGCGGGGTGACGAAGGCCAGGCCCGGCTGGCGCACCGCCTGCTCGCTGTGCAGCCACCACAGGCCTTCGCCCAGCGGCAGTGGCTCGACCTGCTGCAATACCCCGGCAAATTCGCCACCCACACACTCGGCGCGGTGCAGCAGGCGGGCGGCGCGCCACACCAGTTCGTCAAAGTCTTCAGCCGGCACACCCAGGCCGATCATCTGCGCATCCAGCGCCAGCGCCTGGGGTGCGCCTTGCAGCAGCTTGAGCAAGGCCTCGGCGCTGCTCGCGCGGCGCAAGGCCTCGGCCATGTCGGTTTCGCCCAGGGCGCGGGTCAGCAGTTGCAACAGACGCAGGTGCTCATCGGAGCGCGCGGCGATGCCGATCGCCAGGTACACCCGCTGGCCATCGCCCCAGTCCACCCCTTCGGGAAACTGCAGCAGCCGCACGCCGGTGGTAAATACCAGCTCGCGGGTGTCGGGGGTGCCGTGGGGGATTGCAATACCTTGCCCGAGGAAGGTCGAACCTTGCGCCTCGCGGGCTTGCAGGCCGGCCAGGTAACCCTCGGCAACCAGGCCGTCACTGACCAGGCGCTCGGCCAGAAGCTGCAGTGCCGCCGGTTTATCCACAGCCGACTGGCCCATGGATATCTGCTCTACAGTGAGCTCGAGCATGACCTTCTCCTTTGCAGCACCAGGCCGGTGCTGAGGTATTGTTGTGAATTTTTCAGCATAGGGCCAGTTGCTCACGGCCCACCGCAGGCGATGGTTCGGCAGAAAATTCGCCTGCTGAAACGTTTAATCTGTAATTGTGAGCACGTTACTCGATAATCTTCGATCAATGAAGCCCCATCTTGTCGGACAATTGCGACAATGGTCGTCTGCGCCGAGACCACTGGATCGGCGACAATTCCCGGTCAGGCTGTGCAAGCAGTCGCGGTAATAACAAGGAAAATGCGGTGAAACTCAGCGATATCGCCCGTCTGGCTGGTGTGTCCGTGACCACGGCCAGCTACGTGATCAACGGCAAGGCCGAACAGCAACGCATCAGCAACAGCACGGTGGAACGCGTGCGTGCGGTGGTCGAAGCCCATGGCTTCACTCCCAACCCACAAGCGGCGGGCTTGCGCAGCCGCCACACCAAGACCCTGGGGTTCATTCTCCCTGACCTGGAAAACCCCAGCTATGCGCGCATCGCCAAGCAGCTGGAACAAGGGGCGAGGGCCAAGGGCTACCAATTGCTGATTGCCAGCAGCGACGACCAGCCCGAGAGCGAGCGCCAGCTGCAACAGCTGTTTCGCGCCCGCCGTTGCGATGCGCTGTTCGTGGCCAGTTGCCTGCCAGCCGGTGACGACAGCTATCGCCAGTTGCAAGCCAAGGGGCTGCCGATCATCGCTATCGACCGCGCCCTGGACCCGGCGCACTTCTGCTCGGTGGTCAGTGACGATCGCCACGCCAGCCTGCAACTGACCCGCAGCCTGCTCGATACCGCCCCCAAACACATCGCCCTGATCGGCGCCCGCCCCGAGCTGAGCGTCAGCCAGGCCCGCGCCGGTGGCTTCGATGAAGCGCTGCAGGGGTTTGCCGGCACGGTCAGCCGCTATCAGGGCGAAGCGTTCAGCCGTGAATGCGGCCAGCGCCTGATGACCGAACTCCTCGCCGATCTCGGCGGTTTGCCGGATGCCCTGGTGACCACCTCCTACGTGCTGCTGCAAGGCGTGTTCGACGTACTGCAGGCCCGCCCTGCCGGTTCGCGCAGCCTGCACCTGGGCACCTTCGGGGACAACCAACTGCTCGACTTCCTGCCGTTGCCGGTCAACGCCATGGCCCAGCAGCACGCGCAGATCGCCGAAACCGCACTGGAACTGGCCCTGGCCGCCGTCGAGCAAAAACGCTATGAACCCGGCGTTCACGCCATCGGTCGAACGTTCAAGCAGCGAATCACCAAGGCCTGAGCCATGCGCCTGATCGACACCCACACCCATCTGGATTTTCCAGACTTCGACCACGACCGCCCGGCCCTGCTGGCCAATGCCCGGGCGGCGGGTGTCGAGCGCATGGTGGTGCTGGGAGTGCATCAGGACAACTGGCAACGGGTGTGGGACCTGGTGTGCAGCGACGCGCTGCTGTACGCCGCCTTCGGCCTGCACCCGGTGTACCTCGACCAGCACCGTCCGGAGCACCTGCGTGATCTGGGCGACTGGCTGGACCGTCTGCGCGGCGCGCGCCAGTTGTGCGCGGTGGGCGAATTCGGCCTGGACTACTACCTGCCCGAGCTCGACCGCGAGCGCCAGCAGCAGCTATTCGAAGCACAACTGCAACTGGCGGTGGACTTCAACCTGCCTGCCCTGCTGCATGTGCGTCGCAGCCATGCGGCGGTGATTGCCACCCTCAAACGCTACAAGCTTGCACGGGGCGGCATCATCCATGCCTTTGCCGGCAGTTTCGAAGAGGCGCGTGAGTACCACAAGCTGGGCTTCAAGCTTGGCCTCGGCGGCGCTGCCACCTGGCCCCAGGCGCTGCGGCTGCACAAGGTGTTGCCGCAGTTGCCGCTGGACAGCCTGGTGCTGGAGACCGACTCACCCGACATGGCACCGGTGATGTTCCCCGGTGTACGCAACAGCCCGGAGCATCTGCCGCAGATCGCCGAGGCGCTGGCGCAGGTAATCGGGATCGAGGTGGAGCAGCTGGCGCAGGTGAGTACGCGCAATGCCTGCGAGCTGTTTGGCTGGTAGGCAGGAGCGGACTCGGCGTTAGAGGGTTGTGGGTTGGCCGTTGCGGTCGAGCTCGAAGACCTTGTTGTGCTGCAAGCGCTCCTTGAGCCAGCGCTGGGCCTTGTCCAGCGGCCGCTGCCGGGCCCAGAGCATGTCGACGCCCACATGCCAGTCGGTGTGCGGGTAGGCCGTCAGTTGCAGTTCGACCAACTCACCACGCGCCAGCTCGCGTTGAATCAACTGCCGCGGCAAGGTGGTCCAGCCTAGCCCCGCCCGCACCATTTCCAGCAACGCCAGGTAACTTTCGGCCTGCCACAGTTGGGTAGCACGCAGGTACTCGCTGCTGGGCAGCTTGCTGGCATGGGCGCTGAAGGCGAGGCGGCGGTGCACGTGCAAATCGTCGAAGCTCACCGTGGCCATTTGCGCCAAGGGGTGATCAGGGTGACAGACGTGCAGCATGATCAATTTGCCCAGTTGCTGGAACGCCAGTTCCTTCGGGTAACCCGGCTGCGAAAAGGCGATGCCCAGCACCGCCTCGCCCCGGGCCACCAGCTCGCTGACGTCGCCGTGCACGGGGTGGCGGATGATCAGGTCAACAAATGGGAAAGCTTGCTCGAAGTCCTTGAGCACCGGCATTACCGGGCCATAAGGCGTTTCGATCGCCAGCGTCAGGCTCGGCTCCACCGTTTCAGACAGGCAGTCGGCATGCGCTTCCAGGGCCAGGCAGCGCTCCAGCACCGCCTCTGCCTGAATCAATAGCTTCTGCCCGCTGGCCGTCAGCGTCGGGCTTCGGCTGGCCCGATCGAACAGTTCGACCCCAAGGTCTGCCTCCAGGTTGGCGATGGCCGCGCTGATGGTCGATTGGGTCTTGCCCAGCTTGCGCCCGGCCGCCGAGAACGAGCCGCTTTTGACCGCCTCGGTGAACATCAGCAATTGATCCAGTGAAAAGCGCAACGTACCTGCTCCTGAGCCCTGGGTGAGTCGTTCGGTGCGAATCCTGCAACGCTAACGGCGCATTGCGCAAGCGCGCCATCCATCGACCGGATCGATAGTTACTAACTTGTTTCATCGCCCACAACGTTCAACTATAGCCACGCGTCAGCAGTTCCTGCCCAACAACAAAAAAGCCGCACCTTCAGGAGACACACGACATGAGCACAAAACGGGTTCATCCGGTGGACGAGGTTTTGCCCCTGCGACAGTTGTTCACCTTCGGCCTGCAGCACGTGCTGGTGATGTATGCCGGTGCCGTGGCGGTGCCGCTGATTCTTGGCAGTGCGCTGGGGCTGACGTCTGCCCAGATCGTCACGCTGATCAACGCCAACCTGCTGACCTCGGGTGTGGCAACGTTGATCCAGACCCTCGGCTTCTGGAAGTTCGGTGCCCGCTTGCCGCTGATCCAGGGCTGCTCTTTCATCGCCCTGGCGCCGATGATCATGATCGGCAAGGAGTTCGGGCTCACGCAGATATTTGGTGCGGTGATCGCGGCCGGTGCCATCACCATTGCCCTGGCCCCTGTATTCAGCCGTTTGCTGCGCTTCTTTCCGCCGGTGGTGATCGGCAGCCTGATCACCATCATCGGTATCTCGCTGATGCCGGCCGCCGCCATCTGGCTGGGCGGCGGCAATCCGGGCGCCGACGACTTCGGCAGCCCCGCCAACCTGCTGCTGGGCCTTGCCACGGTCAGCGTGACGCTGGTGATCTACGCCAAGTTCTCGGGCTTTATCGGCAACCTCAGCGTGCTCATCGGCCTGTTCGCCGGGAGCCTGATTGCCGCGGCCTTCGGCATGACCAACTTCAGCGGCGTGGGGGATGCGGCCTGGTTCGAGCTGAGCCCGCCGATGGCCTTCGGGGTGCCGGAGTTTTCGCTGGTACCCATCATGATCATGACCCTGGCGATGCTGGTGATCATGGCCGAGACCACCGGCAATTGCCTGGCGATCGGCAAGCTGACCGGCAAGCCGACCACCCAGCAGACCCTGGGCAACGCGTTTCGCGCCGATGGCCTGTCGACCATGCTCGGCGGTGTGTTCAACAGCTTTCCGTACAACGCCTTCACTCAGAACACCGGCCTGATCGCCCTCTCGAACGTCAAGAGCCGCTTCGTGGTCGCCGCTGCGGGCGCAATCATGGTGCTGATGGGCCTGTTCCCCAAGCTCGGCGCCTTGATCGCCGCCGTGCCCACCCCGGTGCTCGGCGGGTGCGCAATCGTGATGTTCGGCATGACCACCGTGGCCGGTATCCAGGAGCTGTCACGGGTGAAATTCGAAGGCACCCGCAACGGCATCATCGTGGCGGTGTCGGTCAGTGTCGGCGTGCTGCCGATGTCGTTCCCCGCCCTGTTCGAACATGCCAACGGCACGCTCAAACTGATCCTGGAGAGCGGCATTTTCCTCGGAGCCATCACCGCCATCGTGCTCAATGTTTTGCTCAATAACGAAAAGAACACCAGCGACGGCATCGCCGCCGAACTGGTTGACTGACTTGCCCCCTTTTACTGCCAAGGAGATGCCCATGACCCACTTCACTCAACTCACCCCGGCCGGTGTATCCGAACTCGACCTGCTGTTGCTGCGCCGCAGCATTGCCTTGTCTAACGCCTCCCGGGAGCGCGGCCGTCATCCGTTTGCGGCGCTGGTAGCCGATCGTGACGGCAATGTCATCGCCGAGGCAGGCAACAACTCCATGCCACCGGAAGGCGACCCGACCCAGCATGCCGAACTGGTCGCCGCAGCCATGGCGGCAAAAAAACTGTCGCCGCAGGCCTTGGCCGACTGCACCCTGTACACCAGCGCCGAGCCTTGCTGCATGTGTGCCGGAGCGGTGTACTGGACCGGTATTGGCCGAGTGGTTTATGCGTTGTCGGAACATGCGCTGCTGGGGCTGACGGGAGATCACCCGGAGAACCCGACCTTCTCGTTGCCGTGCCGCGAAGTGTTCGCCAAGGGCCAGCGCAAGGTCAGCGTGGAAGGGCCGATGCTGGAAGATGAAGCCGCTGAATCGCACAAGGGATTCTGGCTATGAACGGGGGCATTTCCATCCACGTGGTAGACGTGGCCAGCGGCCGCGTGGCCGAAGGCCTGGAGGTTCGCCTGGAGCGTGTGGACGGTGAGCGGCGGCTGTCGATCTGCGAGGGCCGGGTCGGAAGCAATGGCTTGCTGACAGGGCTCGAGGCCTGCAACGCGTCGTGCACGGTTGGGGTGTACGAGGTGCGATTGCAGGTGGCGGATTTTTACCGCGCCCAGGGTATGGCATTGCCGAGCGTACCGTTTCTGGATGAGCTGGTGTATCGCTTCGGGGTGGGCGATACGGCTCAGCATTATCACCTGCCGTTCAAGCTGACGGCCTGGGGGGTGTCTTGCTTCAGGGGTGGAGCCTGAAGGTTGCCCTGGTGACCCTTTAGGAGTCGGTCTTGCCGGTGATCGGCTGCATCGGCCTCATCACCGGCAACGCCGGCAGGTCAGAGTCATACAGCGCTGCGGTGGCTCATCAGGCGACGGTACCGCCGGGCACGGATAAGCGTCCCGCATTGTTCCTGCACCAAGGCCCACAAGGGAGAGACTTTGGCCGCCGGGCGCTTGCCCTCCGCCAGCCTGCGCATATGCGCCTTGACCACGGCCATGTAGGCCATCGCCGCAAACGCCTTGCGCTTCCAGTGAATAGGCCCCAGCTCCGCGCTTGCCTGCACCTGCCCGGCTTGCCAGCGCCGAGGCAGCGCCGGATCGACCGCCAGCGCACTAGCGATCCCGGCCATGGCCACCCCACCCGCCAGCACCTGCTCCACCACCGGCATTCGGCGAATGCCACCAGTCACCATCACCGGCATGCGCGCGATGGCGGCGATCTCCTGGGCAAACTCCAGAAAGTACGCTTCACGCGCCAAGGTGCGGCCGTCCCGGGCACTACCCTGCATGGCCGGCGCCTCGTAACTGCCGCCCGAAAGCTCCACAAGATCGACAGCCAGCTCATTGAGCCAGAGCACCACCTGACGTGCATCACTGGGCTCGAACCCGCCCCGCTGGAAGTCTGCCGAGTTGAGCTTCACCGCCACGCAAAAACCGGGCGATACCTGGGCGCGCACCGCCTTGACAACCTCCAGCAACAACCGCGCGCGGTTCTCCAGCGAGCCGCCCCAGCGATCATTGCGCTGGTTGCTCAGGGGCGATAGAAACTGGCTCAACAAATAACCGTGGGCGGCATGCACCTGCACCCCGCTGAACCCCGCCTGCTCGGCCAGCACCGCCGTGCGGGCAAAGCGCTGGATCAGCCCGGCGATCTGCGTCTCGTCCAGTGCCTGGGGAACGGGGAACATCTTCGACAGCCCACCCATGTCCAGCGCCACCGCCGAAGGGGCCACGGTGGGCTGACCGAGGTTGGCCTGCATCTGCCGGCCCGGGTGATTGATCTGCATCCAGAACTGCGCCCCCTGCGAGCGCCCGATGCGCGCCCATTCACGAAAGCGCTGCAACGACTGCCCCTCCTCCAGCACCACCCCACCGGGGCCGGTCATGGCGCGGGCGTCCACCATCACATTACCGGTCAGCAACAACCCCGCCCCGCCGTCGGCCCAGGCCTGATAGAGGCGAAACAGCTCGTCGGAGGGGGTTTGGTCGGGGTTGGCGAGGTTCTCCTCCATCGCCGCCTTGGCGATGCGATTGGGAATGACGGCGCCATTGGGCAGCGGCAAGGACTGGAACGGTGACATGGGGCACTCTCCGAGCGACGACGGGGGTTAACTCGGTAGAGCCTAAGATTAAAGTCAACTTCAAGGTCAAGCCCCGAACCGAAAATCACCACCGTAGGAGCGGGTTTTCCCCGCAAGAGGCCCTGTACAGCCTGGAATTGCTCTCGCGGGGCAAGCCCGCTCCTACCACCAGCCTCGGTCATCCTCAAGCTCGGCTCGGCACTGCTTCAACTGCGCGCCATAATTGCGCGACTGCTGCTCCACCTTGCGCGCCACCTGCATCAACCAGGGCTTGCTGCGATACGTGCCCCGCTTGAAGCCGCCCCGTCCCTCGTGGTACGCCAGGTACTGGTTATAGGCATCCCACTTGGAAATCCCCAGCTGACTTTGCGTACCGGCCGTGTACCAGCCGATGAACATGATCGCGTCGTCGAAATTGTCCCGCGAGCCGCCGTTGCCGGTACCGCTCTTGTATTCGCCCCAGACCGGGTCCTGGGCTTGCGCATAACCATAGGCCGAACTCACCCGCCCCCACGGGATCACCCACAGCAGGTAGTCACGCGGCGGCAGCGCATCGTGAACAAAACTGCTTTCCTGCTTCATGATCGCCATCGCCACATGCTGCGGCGTGCCGAATTGTTGCTGCATCTCCAGCGAGTCTTCATACCAGTCGGGGTATTCGCGGAAGATATTGCAGAGGTTGTTCTGGTCCCTGGGTGGCGCAGTGGCGCATCCCGATATCAGCACCAACAACAGCATCAGTGCCCACACTCGCCCTTGATTCATCCATCGCCCCAGCAAAAAATGAGGGCATTGATTGCCCTTCGTCTGTAGCACAGCACCTGAATGGGTCAGGTTTCAATGAGCAGTTAGGATGGCTCAGGTGTAGGCAGGGTCACCTGATTGATGGCAGATTTTTCGATAGAAATTTGGGATTTTCCTGATTTCATGCAGCCCGTTTCCCAAAGATACTTACCTGCGTTTTAAGCCATTGCAGTGCTCGCAGCGGGAATCTAGTCTCGCTCAGTTTTCGGCAATTGTACGTGGGGCACCTCCGTGTGCGCCGAGTTCTCTGGTGATCGGTCTATCAGTCCACGTGCAATTGCCATTTATTTGTCCGGGCCAATCGTTCGAATACCTGGCCTGCGTCCTCACCATCGCCCGGCAAACCGTCCTGCTGCATCCCAAGTCACCCCGCCAGGTGCAGCCCAAGCATTGAAGGCCCAAAACAAAAGCGCCAGCATTGCAAAGGCAAGGCTGGCGCTGGGGAGATTTGGATGGGCAAGCGTATAGAACCCGGCACCATAGATGTGAGTACCTTCGGCGAGCGCAGTGCCGTGCGCTCAGTGAATCGGCAAGGCTATCGGGCGCATCGGCGCCGCATCGGCTCCGCGCAGCTTCAGTGAGGCGCCCACAAAAGCGAATTGGTAAACCCGATCCCGAGACAGACCTTCCAGATTCACCAGCTCGATGATCGGCGCGCCCTGCATTGCCAACAGATAGGTGTGCAGCGGCAAGTAGTTGCCCTCGACCTCCGAAGGGAAGGTTTCGAAACTCAGATTATCGGCACCCACGACCATGGCACCGCCGTCCTCCACCAGGAACTTCGCCGCATCCAGGCTCAGGCCTGGCGGGTTGGCCATATAGGCCTGGGCATGCTCATAGTCACGCATGCGCCCGGTGCGGATCAGCACCACGTCTCCCTTCTCCAGCGTCACCCGCTGCTTGGCCAGCGCTTGCTGTAAATCGCTGCGGGTAATGCGGTAGTTATCCGCCAATTGCTCCAGGCCCTTGGCCGCGGCGACATCGATCATCACCCCACGTGCGATGATCGGTGGTAGCTTTTCTGCACCAGTGACATTCCAGCCACGGTCGCCCAGGTGCTGGTCGGCACGAAAGCCGTTCCAGATCTTGCCGTCGAGGCCAAAGTGATTGAGCGCGTCGATATGCGTGCCCATGTGGGCATACATCGACACCGCCGAGCCGCTGTAGCTGACGTGCTGGTTCATCGGTTCGCCGACCTGCATCGGGTCGGCGACCACATTGCCGTGAGGAGTGTGAGTCATCCACATCTGGTAGGGCGGATCACCCGCCGCTTGCCAGCTGGGCATGCCCACAAAGTATTCCACCGCCAGGTCGTAGGCCTGTGCCCCATTGACCCGGCCCAGGATCGCCGCCTGCGACTGCGGGCTCATCAGGTTGAGGCGCCCGATCTCGTCCTTCTCCCCCCAGGGGCTGATCCCCACCTCGGGCTTGGCCAGCGCACCCGCGCTGCACAATGAGCCGAGCACCGACACCACAGCCAACCCGGTAACCTTTTTGATCCACGAACTCAGCAACATGACATGACTCCTGTAAGGGGGAGCAGTCATGTTATTAGCTGTTTGTTCATGGATAATCAGCCACCTCATTGAATGATATTCAACCCAGGAGAAAATATATGGATGTATTGGTGGCCATGCGTACCTTTCGCCGCGTGGTCGAACGCGGCAGCTTCAGCCTGGCTGCCGTCGACCTGGGTCAATCCACAGCGGCAGTGAGCAAGCAGGTGCGGCAATTGGAAGAACGCCTGGGTAGCCTGTTGCTGCTGCGCACCACTCGCCGCATGAGCCTGTCCGAGGCTGGCCAGGCGTACTTCAGCGAATGCTGCCACCTGCTCGATGAACTGGATGCCCTGGAGCGCGCGACCCAGGACGGCTCCAGCGAGCCCAGTGGTCGTTTACGGGTCAACGCACCGCTGTCATTCGGCCTCAAGGTACTGTCGCCGATTCTGGTGGCGTTCATGCAGCGCTATCCGCAGCTCAAGGTCGAACTCACCCTCGACGATCGCCTGCTTGACGTCGTCAGCGAAGGCTTCGATGTCTCGCTGCGGATACGCAGCCACTTGCCGGACTCCACCCTGGTTGCCCGGCGGCTGGGCGAAGTCGAACAGATAATCTGCGCCGCCCCGGCTTACCTGCAGGCCAACGGCACACCACAGAGCGTCGACGACCTGCGCGAGCACAGCTGCCTGGCCTATCGCCTGGCCGAACACCCCGGCAGCTGGCACCTGCGAGGCCCACAAGGCAGTAGCCGCCTCGAGCTGCCGGTGCGCCTGGCAGTAGACAACAGCCTGATGCTGAGCGAAATGCTACTGGCCGGCCTGGGCATCGGCGCCCTGCCCTCATTCATCGCCCGGCCCTTGCTCGACAGCGGCCAACTGCTGCAACTACTCCCCGGGCAATCGATGCCTCGACGCTCGATCTATGCGCTGTACGCCAGCCACAGGCATGTGTCACAGAAAGTTCGGGTGTTTGTTGATTTTCTTGCCAGTGAGTTGGAAGCGCAGCTCATCCATCTTGTGCCGTCTGCGCGACCAGTTCCGACTCACGAATGAGCATCGCTGCTTCTAACTCAGGGGAACGCTTGGCCCACTGCTCGGGCGGCAATGGTTTGGACCATTCGATGATGTCGGGGTAGGTCAGGTCGGGTGGCGGATTCAACTTCCAACGTTCAAGCACATCTATTAGCAGTGTGTTGAAAATGAAAATTCCGCAGAAGCCTTCCCACAAAGCAGTTACCACCCAACCTCTCAATTTCGCGCCCTTGATGAGATCGTCCAGGTAGGTAGCCCAGATCCCTTTCGATCTGTCAAAACGAGCAGTCGCGTCCTCAACAGCCTCAGGCCCAATTTCCATATAACTGCGCATGCACTCCCACAACGCCATGGCCGTCCTACCGCCGCCACAGTTAAAGCCCATCGAATAATGCTTGGTTTCCTCCTTGGCTTGCGGATCAGGGTTCTCAAAACCGATGATCAACAGTCCCATCGTGGTCCTACCCGCCTGGCTCACCGACGAGTGCTGCGTCGCCGCTGCCGTCACGCTTTCCCAGGGGACGATCCAATACGTGCCATCCGCTTGCGGGACGCATACCTCGCGGCGCTGTCGATTGAAGCGCACTGGTAAGGGCACTTCTCGGAACAGGCCTTGGATTATAGTTAGAGCAGGAATTCCTATGATTATTCCTCCTCCGATAAGAGCGAATTCGCTGAGGTCAGGTGAAATATTTCTAAATCCATAAGCTGCGAATAAAAACAGCATCACCGTCGGCCACAACACCATCACCGCCGAGCCGATACTGTAGTTGCCGATATCAAGAAACACCTCGTTCTTGCGCCAGATGGTGTTGAGCACGTCACAAGGTTTTGCCCCGGTGGGAATGGGCAAGGGCGCCAGGTAGTCATTGCGTGAAAACAGCCGCTTTTTCGTCGTGCCTGCCGGTGGTGTGCTCATCCCTCTTGTACCGTCTGCGCGATCAGTTCCGACTCACGCATGAGAATCGCCGCTTCTAACTCAGGGGAACGCTTGGCCCACTGCTCGGGCGGCAATGGTTTGGACCATTCGATGATGTCGGGGTAGGTCAGGTCGGGGGCGGATTCAACTTCCAACGTTCAAGCACATCTATTAGCAGTGTGTTGAAAATGAAAATTCCGCAGAAGCCTTCCCACAAAGCAGTTACCACCCAACCTCTCAATTTCGCGCCCTTGATGAGATCGTCCAGGTAGGTAGCCCAGATTCCTTTCGATCTGTCAAAACGAGCAGTCGCGTCCTCAACAGCCTCAGGCCCAATTTCCATATAACTGCGCATGCACTCCCACAAGGCCATGGCCGTCCTACCGCCGCCACAGTTAAAGCCCATCGAATAATGTTTGCTTTCCTCCTTGGCTTGCGGATCAGGGTTCTCAAAACCGATGATCAACAGTCCCATCGTGGTTCTACCCGCCTGGCTCACCGACGAGTGCTGCGTCGCCACTGCCGTCACGCTTTCCCAGGGGACGATCCAATACGTGCCATCCGCTTGCGGGACGCATACCTCGCGGCGCTGTCGATTGAAGCGCACTGGCAAGGGCACCTCTCGGAACAGCCTCTGAATTAAGGAGAAGATAGGGATGCCCATGATGATTAACGCTCCGCCCCACATTAGAGGGTCAGGTGTGATGTAACTCATAAGCGCAAACAACAGCACCCCTGGCCAAATCACCATCACCGCCGAGCCGATACTGTAGTTGCCGATATCAAGAAACACCTCGTTCTTGCGCCAGATGGTGTTGAGCACGTCACAAGGTTTCGCCCCGGTGGGAATGGGCAAGGGCGCCAGGTAGTCATTGCGTGAAAACAGCCGCTTTTTCGTCGTGCCTGCCGGTGGTGTGCTCATCCCTCTTGTACCGTCTGCGCGATCAGTTCCGACTCACGCATGAGAATCGCCGCTTCTAACTCAGGGGAACGCTTGGCCCACTGCTCGGGCGGCAGTGGTTTGGACCATTCGATAATGTCGGGAGAGGTCAGGTCGGGCGGGGGCGCCAGTTTTAAATTCTGCAATTTCTCCGCGAGATACGTCCCCAATATCGTGATGCAGAATATTCCCCAGAAAACACTTATCAGATGCCCTTTACGCAGGTCGGTGATGATCGAGCCGATTTGCGTTTCTTCGTAGGGGGCAAGGCCGACGCGACTGTCAGGTACGGCCTGCGGCCCAATTTCCATATAGCTGCGCGTGCACTCCCACAAGGCCATGGCCGTCCTACCGCCGCCACAGTTAAAGCCCATCGAAAAATGTTTGCTTTCCTCCTTGGCTTGCGGATCAGGGTTCTCAAAACCGATGATCAACAGTCCCATCGTGGTTCTACCCGCCTGGCTCACCGACGAGTGCTGCGTCGCCAGTGCCGTCACGCTTTCCCAGGGGACGACCCAATACGTGCCATCCGCTTGCGGGACGCATACCTCGCGGCGCTGCCGATTGAAGCGCACTGGCAAGGGCACCTCTCGGAACAGCCCCTGAATTAAGAGGAAGATAGGGATGCCCATAATACAAGCCCCCAAAATCAGCGCATCAGGATCATTGAAGATGTAGGCCAACCCCAAGAACAACATCACCCCTAGCCAAATCACCATCACCGCCGAGCCGATACTGTAGTTGCCGATATCAAGAAACACCTCGTTCTTGCGCCAGATGGTGTTGAGCACGTCACAAGGTTTCGCCCCGGTGGGAATGGGCAAGGGCGCGAGGTAGTCATTGCGTGAAAACAGCCGCTTTTTCGTCGTGCCTGCCGGTGGTGTGCTCATGCTTGGCCCTTGGGTTGCAGGTAAATAGCGCCGGGATTTTTTTCTCCAAGTGGGTAACTCCGCACACGATCCAGTTCCGGCGTAGGGTCGTTCCGCAAGGCAATCACGCCCGCATCGTGAGTCAAGGTGAAGGCAATACCTCGCTCACCGCCGATAAAGTCGCGGGCGCCCAACATTGCGATCAGCGGGGTGCGATAGCGCAAGCGCAGGGAGACTGTGCGCGGTTGCGAGCCAAGGATGCCCGACGCTGTTTTGAAGGGACCACTCAGACGTAAGCCTTGGCCCTCTTTGGCCGGTATCCAGCAACAGGTGCTGCTGGACAGCCAGTGCGGGGCCATGTCTCGCCAAGGGTGAGGCGGCTGGAAGTTATCGTTCGGGCTATTCTTGATCAAGTCGCGAAAGCCCTGAGTATCCAATGGGTCACCGATCAGGCTCAGTTCCAGGTAGGCAGTGCCAGGCTCCGCCCCTGGCAAGTCGATGCTCAGGGAGTTGATGGAACTTTCCGAGGCAAGCCCGGAAGGACCACTGCCACTGCCCGTCACCGATCTGCTCTCCATGCTGACGCGCGGCGTGTAGAGCAGACCGTACAGTTGGTTGAGCTCATCCTGCTGCGCCTGGGCCGTCATGGGCTCCAGATTGCTTGCCCGCGCTTTTGACCAGCAGCAGGAGTTAAGGAAGTTTTGCAGTGGCGTTTGCTGGAAAAACCAGGTGATCAGGTACAACACGCCCAGCACGGCAATGACCCAGTTCAGCGGGCCCATCCACAGCAAGTAGCGCATGTTCGCCGCTTCGACTGTCACTATGCTCGCCAAGGCTCTCGCTGTTTGACTGAAGCCCAATATGGCTTGGGCGCCGTAAGCGGCTATTTGCCCCCCAATCACGGCTTGGCGCATCTCGAGCCATGGATCGATATTTGTTTGCGCGCCTTCCAATTGTATTTGAAGAGAATTCAATTCTTTGAAAGCGGCATAGGCCGAGATTCCACCAATCACCCCACCAAACAGGGTGAGGGTTGGGGCCATTGTTTGCCCTTTACCAATTTCGGTAATTCCAAGCCCCCGCCGCACCTGATTATCAATCACCGCCACCAACGCAGCGGCAGCATACAACGAAGCGGAAACCGTATCGTTCACACGCTGACGGTCCATCCCCTCCAATGCCCCAGCCTGACTCAGGTAGTTATTCGCGTTGAGCGTATTCAGCAGCAAGGCTGCCAAGGGGACGACTCCACCGCTATTGACCACAAAGGGGGAGTTCTTGATGCCTGCCACGCGTCCGGCACCGATGGCCTCCCCGGTGTTGCGGGCCCATTGAGCCAGCCCTTCGGCTTTTTGCCCCAACAGCGTCCAAACCTGGCGCCCACCTTCGGTGACGGCCTGCAAACGCGTGTCGCTGCCCAGCCGAGCGGCAATGAAAACGCCGAGCCAGGCACCGCTGAAGGTTCTATCGGCTTGGAGCAGTAGCAACGAAGCCGCCAGACGGTTGACCAACACGCTCCATGCACTCTGGGCGTCTCGGGCCATGGACGCGATGTCATTCAGAATCGGTGCCGTCAGAGGCGCCAGCGCATGATGGGTGGCGGAAATGTTGTCGGCGGCCAGCGCCGCCATCAGTTCATTCAAGCGCGTGGTGGTGCTGACGGCGGTACCCAGCGAAGGCGTCCAGGCATGGAACAGGTGCGTCAGTGCTCCGCCATCGGCGCTTCGCACGTGGTCGGCGTATTGTTCGGCGCCCTGGGCCCGAATGCATTGGGCGGTCAGGCAACCGGTGGCCAGTTCGGTCAACCAGCGCCGGGTGTCCAGGTCGTGGTAATCGACAAACCAGGTGCCGTTGTTGGAGCGCTTGAGGTACAAGCGCCGGTCGGCGAACAAGGCTCGATGGCGTTGTTCGACCTGCTCGAAATGCGCGGGGGCGGTGGTATCGAGCCAGGTGTTCATCGCCTCCAGGTTGATGTATTGACTGACCTTGGCACTGAACAACTTGTCGTCGAGATTGGCTTGCTTTTCGGCGCGGTACTCGCGTACCACGAACTCCGCTTCACTGTACAAATCGTCCGGAATAAAGGCCCGCACCGGTGCGACGATGGCGGCGATCCGCGCATCGCGGGCGCGCGCTTGCGCCGCGCCAGGTTGGCCGCCGTAACGACGGGCCTGAGTTTCCGCCTTGAGTTGTTCGTCCAGCCGATGCTGGGCATCGAGCATCACCTTGCCCTGCTCGGGCGTGAGGCTGATGTCGCGATCCTTGTAACGGTAGTTGAAGGTACCCGCCAGTTCGGCCCCGTCTTCGCTGATCAGGCTGCGCACAAAGCCGCCGATACTCAGGCGCAGGTTGTTCTCGCCGACCCATTGTTCGTGGCGCGTTTCCAGCCATTCTTGCTCATGGTTGATATCGCGCAGCACCCCCAGGTCATCATCCAGGCAAGCAAAGACCGGGTACAACCCCTTCGCCTGGGCTTTGGCGGTTTCCAGCCAATCCTGAGTGCTCTGGCCTTCCCAGCGCACGGCGCTCCATTCGCCCGGAGGTTCGTCACTGGCGGTGGGGTGCTGGGCGATGACCTTCTCGCGCTCACGCATGCGGTGCATCGCATCGGTATAGGCGTTGATATTGGTTGTTGTGGGGTCGTTCATCACCGCTGCGCCCAGCGCGGTCGTCTCGTCATTGCCGCGTTGTTTATCGGCCTTCATCGACCGGGCGTAGATCGCCGGGACAAGTTCGGCCATGACCTGGTCGGCGTTGGCCAGCGGCGGGCAATGAGGCGCTTGCAACTCGTTGGCCACCGTGCGCAAGGCCACGTGGCGCATGCGCGTGCTGCGCTGGGCACTGCTGTCGTTCAACGACTTACAGTGTTGCGGGTTAAGGGGGTACTCGCTGTAGAGCATCCAGGCGTCGTGGTTTTTTTTCAGGGCCAGCCCCGCCAGGGTACCCTCCAGCACAACGGTGGAATCGGCCTCCAGCGCTTGCTCGCTGAGCAAACCATTCGGGGCGATGGCATAACGCTTGAGAGGGCCTTGGTCCTGCCACAGGTAAAGAAACCCTTCCCGCAGGCGGCGCGCCGCCACGGGATGGCTCTGGATGGCCACACCGGGAGCGCAGCAGGGATGGGCGGCTTTCTCTTCTGCCAGTGCATAGCGCACCGGGACTACGAACACTTCAGGCTGACTGGCCGGGCATGGCGTCATGTGACTGTTGATGTCTTCGTGTGGCATCGCCTTGGCGGCTCGGTCAGCCCGAGCCAGTCGATCGACCATTTCCAGTTTCTCTGCACTCATGCAATGAACTCTCTTTCAGTGAGCTGCTGACGCTGGAGCTCGGTAGTTAGGTTATCCAGGCGTTGCGCCGGCATAACCGCTTTGTCGGCCAGGATCTGACGGTAAAGGGCATGCTCCGCGGCGAAGGGAAACTCATCGCCAAGCACGGCGTGAAAGTTGGCCCAGCGCATGACTTGATCGACGGCGCCGTAACCTTGTCGTTCAGCGCTGCGCTGACAGGCCGAGGCCCATTGCAGCTGTGCAGCGAGGTCCAATCCTTCCAAGCGCTCAGGAAAGTGCTGTCGGCAATGTTCGATCAACCGCTGGGCAAGTCGCTCGCGCTTGGCTCCACTCAAGTGATTCAGTTGTTCCAGAGTGAGGAATAACCCAGGACTGTCCGCGTACTGAGCGACGGGCTGCTCGGGGTTTTCCTGACGAATGAACCCGCCACGGTGAATCGATTCCGGCAGCAAAATAAGCTGGATCGGCCCCATCAACGAATCACGCACTCGGGGCTCCAGGTCTGTCAGCCACAAGTGGGTGATACGGGGGTCGTAGTATCGGAAAAAGACCGTGACATCGCCCTCGACACGGGCGTGAATCAGACTGCGCAGGTGTTGCAATACAGCCGCCTCACCGGCCTCGGACTCCAGCCAGATACCCGCCGTCGCACTCCACTCGCAGGTAAACGTGTGGGCCAACGGGCTGTTCGGAATTACCGGCACCAACACCGGGCTAACCTCTGCCAGAGCGCTATAGGCAGTCTGTTGATACAGTGAATGAAATGCCGTACCACCGCCCAACTCGAACAGGCGACTGGCTAGATTGTCGATCTGGGCAGCGTCCAGCAGCAGATAGGCCTGGTTCATGCATTCGACTCCGATAGTTTCAGACACACGGCACAGATGGGCGCTGCTTGCTCGGCTGCTTGCAATAACGCTGTTTTTTGTGCGGCCAGTGACGGTGCAATCAACGCCTCGGCGAACAAAGGGATGGCCGAATGGGCAGGTTGTGCAGGCACGCCCACAACCGGCGCCCCGCCCTGGACAATGGGCACACTGCTGAAGATGCCCCCGGCGCTGATCAGGATATGCTGCCCGCCGGCCTGCAATGTCAGGCTCATCCCGGCATTGATCACCACATTGTTCGCAGTGACGTGCGCCTGCGTCCCAGCCTGAATGACCAGGGTGCCGCCTGCCGTAGTGCTGCTGTTGCCCGTGATCGAAATCAACTCATTGCCACCGATGGTGGTATTACGCAGGCCTTGGGTGGTGTGCAGCTCGTCGCCCTTGATCAGGCTGGCGCTATCCTTATCCACCTGTTCGAAGCGGTCATTGCCGATCAGGCTGTGGCTGTCGTGAGAAACCTGTTCGCGGCGATCGTTACCGATCTTGCAATCGGCGTCGTTGAGGATCACCTGCTCGAGGTCACGCTGAGCACGCAGGTAGATTCTTTCCTGCCCCGCGCGGTCTTCGATCGACAGCTCGTTGTACCCGCCCGAGTGCGGCGAGCTGTGGCTACGCAGGACCGTTCGAGTTTTATGCGCCGGCAATGGGTATGGCACCGGCATGACTTTGTTAGGCACGCACCCAGTGATCAACGGTTGGTCGGGATCACCTTCCAAGTAGGTCACCACCACTTCCATGCCAATACGCGGAATGGTCACCGTGCCAAACTTGTTTCCGGCCCAACTGGAGGACACTCGCAACCAACAACTGCTCTTGTCGCTGCCCAGCTCGGCGCGATCCCAGTGAAACTCGACCTTCACCCGACCATACTCGTCGCAGAAAATCTCCTCACCGACGGGGCCCGTCACGCGGGCGGTCTGGCTGACCAGCCGGGCTTGGCGGATGAGCAGCGGCGGGCGATTGAACACATCCCACGGAATCGCGGTAAAACGGTTGCGATAGCCTTGGGTGAAGGCATCTTCGGGCTTGGCGTCGCTGGTGATGGCTTCCTCAAGCGCCTGCGGTTGTTTGCCTTCATGGGTCACGCTTAGCAGCAACCACAAATCGTTGAAAGTTTTGCGCGGATGTTCCGTCAGGGTGAAGAAGTGACCGCTGCGCAAGGTCGGCTGGTCACTGTGACCTTCGGCTAACTGGTAGTCGATCCGATGGCGTTCCAATGCTTGGCGGGCCAGCACCCGTCCCCGTGCCAAGCTACCCATGGGGGCCGGGTAGCGGAAGTCCTCCAGGGTGGGGCTGAAGTCGGCGGTGAACTGGCTTTCCAGTAGCAGGCTCGGGCGCTTCAAGTCGTAATCACGTCGGGTCGCGGTGCTGGTGCGGGTGCTGAACCGCTGGGAAAACCGGCTGACTACCGGGTGCTCGGCAGCCATACCGCTGTGTTGCTGGTAGGGCGTATCACCAAGTTTGTGGAAAAAGGTTTGATCATCGGTAAACACCAGCCGATGACCATCCGGACTGTGCTGGTGGTGCCACGCGATACCGTCTTCAGAGCACAGCCTTTGGATAAATTCGTAGTCGGACTCACCATATTGGGTGCAGTACTCACGCTCGGGGCTGGTGCTGACATGGAAGGCAAACACATCGGCCAGGATGCCGTGACCCTTGAGTACCTGAGCGATGATCTGGGGCACGGTTAGGTGCTGGAAGATTCTTTGGTTGTAGCTGAACTGCAGGTAGTGCAGAACCGGTACCAAGGTCAGGTGATAACGAGTCAGGCGTTTACCAGATTCACCGACACCAACATCTTCAATGTTTCCGTGGAGTCCTTCTCCGTTCGAGCCAAACTGGAGAAACGCTGATTGGCTGAGCAGGCTCTCCAGATCAAAGTCGGGGTTTTCGCTGACCAGCTCAACCTCAATCGCATACAGCTTGCTGATGGCTTCCGTGCCGTTAAACCCCAGGACCTTGAAGTCGTTACGAACCGAGGGAATCTGTAGCGTGAAATGCGCGGTATTGGCCGGCGCGAACATAGGCTTGTCCTTGGCGAAAGAGCCCTTGAAAAAAGCTAGGTCCCGCGCCACTGACAGCCGGCACAGGGCATCACCACACGTGGCTGAACGGCTCAGCCACGTGTGGCGTCTGGCTCTGTCGTAACAGAGCCAGACCGAGGGAAATCGCTCAGGTTTAGCCAGCGACCGGGGTGCGCCAATCATCAGAACCGGAAGTGCCGCACACTTCATGGGTCCAGGTGATTTTGCGGTAGGTGAAGTGCACGTCTTCCAGGTGGGTGAAGTGGGCGTTCGCCGGGTCCTGGCAGTTGTGCATGTAGTCTTTGATGTCGACGATGATCGCGTCTTCCAGCTTGGTGGTGTAGTAGTGCTCTTGGGTACCAGCCGCCGAGGTGCGGTACCACTGGATTTCAATCGAGGTCAAACGTTCGCCCGAGGTCAGGGCGGCCAGCAGCAGTGGCGAGGCCTTGTCGAAGACCTTGGTGATGACCACCGGCTTGTGGATGCGCTGGCCGGTGGGCTGGCCGGACTGCGGGTCACGCGGAATGATCACTTCATGCTGGAAACCCTGGACCATGACCTGGTCTTCGTGACCCTCCTGGTAGGTGTTGCCGACCGAATCGGCGGTGAAGGCCCCGGCGGTGATCAGGCCTTGTTTGGTGCCGGTAATAGACATGTAGGCAGGTGTAGCCATGGTGACGCTCCTTGCTGAAAAGGGGACTTGAGCGGCCGAATTGCCGGCCAAGTACCGATTAACCTTCTCAAGGTTCATGCCACCTTTTACAAAGTCCTTTTATAACAATGGGATAAGTCAAAGAAGTGCATCAATTGACTGAATTTGAGGTCGCAATCCTCGAAAAAGTGCGCAAGAAGTTGCGCAGTACTGCGCAACTTCTTGCGCACTCACCGGCATCGCACGATTTATATACGCCGCAGCAATGTATCCACAGGGTTATTCACAATTCACTGCGCAACTTCTTGCGCAGTTGAGCTTATGCGAAGGATTTACAAGGGCGCTTTAAAGGAAGCCTCGCCAGCCTCCAGAAAAAGTTCTTGAGGACGGCCGCTGAACCGAGTGCAACACCCGACCTTTCAGTACGGTGTTGCCCTACATCCTGTATTGAAGTCAGCGTCGAAGAGCGGTGACCATCCTGCCCGGTCACGTCCAAGGCTTCAGCCTACGCAGAGTGGAGCGCACCAGTGGCTACGTGATCCGATCAGGAGGAACGACGCGACGGCGACCTCGGTGGTGGAAGGCTTCAATAACGAAAAAACCCGCCAGAAGGCGGGTTTTACGGGGGTTCCAGAGATTTTAGTAGCCTTCGTTGGAACCTGAACTGGTGCGGAGACAGGAATCGTATCAACACAAAAGCCATTGAATTTGGTAGCTATCATGCTTAAGGGCGGGACTCTTTATCTCTAAAATTATCCTCAGGCTTTCTCCAGCTTGCGAACGTCTGTGAAAAGTAGCACTAGCAGATTAGTGGAAGATGCCAATGGGTTCAGCCAGCCATGGGGCAAAGTCCAACTCAGGTGCTTCTCACGGATGGCTTACATCGACCCAAGCTGTTTGGGGGAATGCAAGGCCCAAGCAAGTGGTTCTGCCTGGGCGTGGAGTGGTTACTCTTCTGGTAGATCAAGATCTTCTTCGGTTACCCGCTCTTGGGGAACTACCAGAGGGCCGTATTGCTTGAGATATTCCTCTGTTCGGAAGATTACAAGTGGATCAACACTCATGAACCCTAGAGGAACAACATGACCGGAGGTGGAGGTGCCTGGTAGATGGATCAATACGCCAACTGCTACTCCTGGCACCAAAAATATTTCCACCGACTTGGGGGGGCTGCCAGTATCGAAGTACTGCTTTTCCGTGAAGGCTCTGTGAGGACCATGCCATTTTTTTTCAAGCATAATTACTGACGCTGGAGGAGCTTCCTCATCTCCTAGTTTGTCGGCAATTAGCGATTGAACTTTCGCCACAATATTTGGGAGTGCACGAGTTGCTCCCCAGAAGCGTCTAAGAGGTGCCCGCCAGTAGAATTTTGCGGGAATGCAGATTGCAGGAGTGTAGACAACCGCACGAGCCACTGCTTCGAGAAGAACTTCCGCATTTTTATCCGAGAAGAAAGGGCCGACTATGGCTACGGTTTTTCTGTTGATTTTAAACTTATGATCCTTAAGACTTACGGCATCGCGAAGATACCGATCGACAGCGAGCCCACTCTTCGTTGAATAACTGCGAAGAAATTCTGGCGCGAGTTCAAGCAGTAGTTTGTAGTCGGCCATAACATGTTCGTTATACTGCACGCGAAGGCCTTCAACAAACCGTCCAATTGCTCCCGCAATAGGTGCTCGGTCATCGAGCTCATGATCCGGGCGCCACTCAAGAAGATCAGGTTCACCAATATTCAGAGAGGGTTGGGACGCCTTTACGATAATTGGAACGACTGCGGAAAATTTGTCCTCCGGCGAAACACTGTCGATCGAGTACAAGGACCTCTTGAGCAGCGAACGCAAGCCTTGCTTGGCCGTAATTTCCGCAAAATGTTTTTTGAAGGATGGAGGAACTTGCTCCTTGCCTCTACTAACCAAATTCTGGTCCACTTCAAGTACATGAAGATGATTGTCGAAAGGCTCGGTTCTATCTTTATCTTGGGGAGCAAATGAGACCAGATCGAAACCGTGAGTCCAAGTACGCTTTTCGACATTAAATATCTGGGGTTCGTCGTCGTTCTGCAAGAAAAGCCCTCTGCCAGCAGGTGTTAGCCACAGGCGCCCAGCCTCTCTGCTGACATAGTCAAGACTGACCGCATCGTTGAGCAGGAAGGTCATCTCTTGAGGTGAGAAGTCGAAAAATTTCGCGACCTCGGCTTCAGGAATTCCATCGACAGAATGAACAAGTCTTAGTAGGAATTCTGTAGTCAAAGAGACCTTCCCAACCTCGGCAATCTTATGTTCGATCTTATAGTTTCGACATGGAAGAAGAGCGTCATAAACGCCGATAATTACTTCTGTCGATTGCTCTTCGTCCTGAGAGGCATTGTTACGATTCAATGTCAGCGTTCTGTTCATGACACCACCTTCTTAGAGCGCGAAATTTTAGATGAAGTCGAAGATGGTTCTTGCGCTGCCCGTTGCTCCTCCAGCAGCTTTCCTGCTTCAACGTGCACAGCATTACCTAGTGCTTCCTCTACATCGAAATATCTGCGCAGCTCGGCCATAGGTCCGCCTTCCAGCCATCGATCTCTAGCGCCGACAATAACCAGCTTGTCCATTGCCCGACTGACCGCGACGTTGATGCGATTTGGGCGTGACATAAACCCAGGCTTAATGGTCGGCTTGCCGTTTACTAGTCGCCCGTCGGCGTTGTTTCGAACAAGAGAAAGGATGACGATGCAGTTCTCTTTCCCTTGGTAGCTATCGACCGTATCAATCTTTAGCGTTGACCTCATCGCATCGCTAAGACTAACTACGCGCAACTTATGCTTCAGAGCGCTCGCCTGAGCTCCGTATGTGCAAATGATACCAATTGCAGGGGCTGGATCTGCTCGATTGGTGAGCCAGTCAACGAACGGGGGATGGCTGTCCCATTCAAGAATCATACTAATGATAAGTTCAATTTCTTTAGGATTGGTCAGTGACTTTCTAGATTTACCTTGTTCAGGCTTTTGATGCCCCTTATCTAAAAGGTCATCGGTATATACCCATGTAAGTGGCTGCTTCAGGCTCTCCGGGAATATTGTCGAGCCCGCCTGGGGAACATTGCGACCTGGACTCAGGTCTCCGCCATAGAATGCATTCGATACGACATTGCCAATTGGAGGCAGCATACGGTATTGCGTTGTGATGCGCTCCGATATCTCCCGACCAACGGACGATTCAAAAACCCTCTCAAAATCGCTCTTAATGATCTCGCTTGGAGAAAATCCAGTCGCATCAGCTACCAACGAAACAACATTTTCCTTGTATCTTGGCTCAAGTTGCTTTTGATCGCCGACCAGTACCACCCAACTACCGGCTTGCATTGGTACGGCCAGTTCGCCAGCCGTCGCCCGAGCGGCTTCATCGATCACAACAAGGTCAAAGACTGTGGATGTTAGTCCTAAAGAGGATCTGCCTAAACCAACGCAGGTTCCCGCGACGATATGCCGAGTGCCAGCAAGAAAGGTTTCAAAACTTCGGTCGACCGTTGATACGCTCCCGATGATGTCCCTTGTGAGTCTGGCGATCGAGCGGAACCTTGCTACTAATTCCGTTGAGCACCCATAGCGATCAGCAACAGTATCGAAGATTTTGGCTTCAAACTCCTCGAGAGGAAGGTCCACCAAATTTGGAAGCTCGATGCCGAGGTCATGATTAAAGCTCAAGCTATCTAAAGTCCCAAAAAGACTTTGGATCCGCTGTAAACTTCCTTCTTGTTCCGTATCTTCAGCCAATGTGTTGATTTGCTCGACGACTGGTCTAACGGTGATTTCAATCAGGATAAATATATTAGCGAGGTGCTCTGGAATACCAATCGCCGTCGCTGCAGTGAGAAGCCGCTCCTTAACGGTGGCCTGAAACTTGTCTTTGTATAACTGTTCTACCCGAGCAACATGGAATGGCAACAGTTGATCTGAAACGTTACCTTCTTGTCCCACACGGATAATGCTAGGTGCCTCAAGTGGCGCAGGATAAAGCTTTAGAACCGCCTCTGCAGCGTTGTTCACTGCCTCATGGGACTGGCTTGAAAGCAGTACGTTGCGAACGTAACCTCGCGTCAATGCATAATGAATGAGCGCTCCGATGAAGCGGGTTTTTCCTGTTCCAGGGGGGCCTTGCAGAAGACCGAGCGGCCGTACCTTGAAAATCGAAGCAAAGGCACTCGCCTGGCTCTCATTGAAGCCGTAAAGTGCTCGGACCTCCTCAACATCGACGTCTATAGGGGCATGTGTGATGGTGGGGTTATTGTCCGGATTGAAGTAATCAATCAGATTTTTCACAGCCGATCGACGTTCAAGAATACGGGTAACAGCTGCACTTCGCCGATCAATATTTGCTTGCTCCATCTGGCTTTGGAATCGTAACCGCTGATCAATTTCGACTAAGCTACCGCCTGCAGGCATCCAGCCCATAGCATCAACTAAGATGAATTTGTCACTTGATGAGCCAACATCAAGAATACCGATTTTTTGCCAGCCCCGAGCCCCCATCCGCTCGACAAATACTTTGTCATTGCGAGAGAATTCGAATGAGCCACACTCTAGTTCAATTGGAATGGCGTGAAGCTTGGTTTCCTTTCTATAGCTACTAGATCCTGACGCTACAGCTTCTATGGTTAAGTCTTTCTCAACATCAACTAACGTGCGCCAAAGTTGAGGTACACTCGCAAACGATTTGTGTTGTTCGGACTCGACCAACTCAGTAATCGCATCTTCGTTAGTTTCGGCCTGAGTGAGAAGCTCCTCCGAATCATCTAGATCTTGGTCATCTTGCTCTTCAACCTCGGCGGATTCTCCAGGAGTATTACTTTTTAGCAATTCTGCAAATGGAGCCTCGTCGAAAAGGCTCTGAAAGTCAGCATATGAGTTCGTGATTTCGCCGAGAACCTCGACCTCAATAGCAATCGTTCCTATCTGTCGGCGAGATAAGCTGCCGTTCAGTAGGTGAGGCATTTCTACCAATTTAGCAGATGTGATTTTTTTATTGTTTACCATGAAGTAGATGGTTTTCGTAGCACCCCGAAGATAAAACTGTCCTTTGTCAAATCCGTAACCGAATACTCCTTCGTCAGAAAGGACTTCCTGCGACTTAAAATTACTCAGAGCTATTGTCAGCCGGCGAACTGCATTCTGCGTCTTCGGAGCTAGAACCTCTTCCAATGCATCTTGCAAAGGAAGGAGCGTCGCGTTCTCCGGTACCTCGCCACGGCAGGTGTCAATAGCTTGGCGAATACGGTGCAGGGTTTCGGCAGGGGCATCTAATCCTTCGATAAGCTCGTTAGCAATGACAGTCACCGCGAAACGATCGCGCTCGTAGCGCCCGCCTTTCATTGGCGCGTATGCAGATGTCTGAATTTCGCCATCGGCGACACATGAGAAGTCGTGATAGTCTACAAAGTGAGGCTCGAATGGTTCTTTTGAAACAAGAATGTTGCTAGGCTTAAGGTCACCGTGTGCGACGCCAGATTCATGCATCGCGATTACTGCTCGAGCCAGTGATAAGAGAAACGCGAGGACAGCATCAGGTGTTACATCGCTTTTAGCACAACTTAAAGCGTGTTCGCTTAAGTTCGGCGCATCAAAGTACAGTTGTATTATAACGATCGCATCCTGTAGCCAAATTGCGTCTTTTATTGGCACGCAATTAGGTGGCGGGGAACTAGCTAGCTCTCGCGCTCTTTCCAGGAAGTCCAGAATTTTGGGGTGATCAGAAGAACCGTCGCTCCAAGTAGCGCGTTTCCAAACCTTTACTACTAATCTCTGCTCGTCCTTATCCGACACCCACATTTCAACGTAGTTGTCTTGCTTAAGCTCCCTAGTAAACGGATAGAGCCTTATGAGTTGCATCTGGCTACCAACGGTCTTAAAAGCGTCAAGCCGCTTCAGGACGGTAACTCCGGAGTTCTGATTTCTCGACAAGGCGTTGAAGCAATCAAGCATTTCTACAGCATTTTTGAAGCGTTCTGAGGCATCCCACGACAAAGCGCGTGCAAGTACTTCATGGACCTGCTTGTAAGTGCCATCGGCGTCAATGTCTGGATTCCACTCTGGCGGGTCGGTGTCTCTTGATTCGGGATAGGCCCCGAATAGGAATAAGTGCATCAAGCACCCGAGGTGATAGACATCTTTTTGCGGGGGTATCGAGGGAGCTTCTAAAATGTCTTCAGGCGTTTTTACGCTTGAGAGGAATTGGTACCTCGAATTCCCAAGCGAGTTGGCTTCTGGGTATCGGGCAGACATCAAGTGGGAAAGCCGTACTACAGACGGGAGTTCCACCCAGACACTGTGGGGACCAAGATCCAGGTGGGCTGCTTCGTAGGAGTGCAACACTTGAGTTTGAGCAAGCAGTTGGCGAACAAGCTCCATACGCTCATTGGGGCGAAGCGCTGGTAGCTCGCTGGTCACGAACTCAGAAAGTCGCTTCATTTTTCGACGCTTTTCGTATACCTCCCAGTAATCAACGCCTTGCGTGATATCTTCAGCTTTAGGTTGAAGAACTGCGGCCTCACAGTCAGTACTGCGATCATTCAGCCACGAGATGACGCTCCGCTCACGGCCAGCGATCTCTCGTCGACCATCTTCAGTTTGAAACCGTGTGTCGGCTTCCGAAAAATCCCAGCGGCGAAGTAGGCCAGCGGATTGGGCAGCATTATCATCAATGACATTAAATTCGCTATAGATTCCAGCCTGGTGTCGGTATGTCCAACTGCGCGAATCCGTAGCGACATACCCACCATACCGGCGCATTCCCTCCCTGAAGTGCCCGTCCCTAACATTAAAAAACTTCTGGAGCTTTGGTCTCCATTCATCCGAGGAGAGAGGTCGCTTGTAAAAGCTATGATGAGCTTCGGGAAAGCGTTTGAGCCGCTTTCTTGTGTCTGAGACAGTCGATGCAAAATCCTTAAGTGTGAATACATGCCCGACCTCAGTAGGAGCTATACCACTTAGATCATTACTGCTGGAAAGGACTACTACGCCCTCGACGCGAGGCGTGGGCAACCTGGTGTACTTGGTGCGTTTTGCATGCTCATCTAAAAAACTGCTCAGCAAAATCATCACTTGCTTAGCGTTGTCGAGAATTTTCTTTACCGGGGATCGGCCTTGGGAATGACCATTGTGACTCCAGTCGCCATCGACACTTTCATAGCGCCCATGGCCATCCTTCAGGTCGATCAGGATGATTCGGTCGGAAGCAAACAGGATGACATCAATTTCCCTAGCCCCGTTTGAGAGTGACAAGTCGAGGTTTGTGTGCGCTACCCAGTCATCTGGAAGATTGTTTTTGAGGTAGTCGATTCCCGGTACTTCACGCTCGTGAATTCCATGGCCATGGTTGATGATTTTCATGAAGTCCCTTTTCCATCCTCGGCTGTAGATAGCGGTAAAGGTAAACTGAGTTGATGCCTAATTGCCAGCATGCAGCGCGCCTGCTGGGAAACTCAGGTCAGCATTGGTAGCCCGACTTGTGATGCAATGACCCTCTGCTCAGCCACCGCAGCAAGCCTTGCCCATGAGACAGATGAGCTTCTCCGATTTTGAATCCCTTCGGCACCGAGTGACGACCTCCATTACGCTGAATACCCAGCGCCTCGCTAGGATTTGGCAATTTCAGCAAAGGATCACCACTATGATTCGGTTAACGCTGGATAACCGGTTATGTGCGGTGCTGACAGCTAGGTCACCGCGCCCAACCACATCGTCCAGATACGCCGCATAGTCGGCCAGTACCTTCCGCTCAATCTGCCGCGCATCATTGATACCGAGCCCCTGTTCGGAGCGGCACCACTTCACGAATGCTTCCCACCGATCACAGTGCGCCTTGACAGTGCCGTAGTGGCCACCGCCGAACATGTCCTTTAAGCGCCTGAGATTCTGCGTAACTCATTGCCTGCCACAGCCGAAAATGGCCATCGCGTCTACTCACCAATGCCATGTCGGTCATCTCATCGCTTTTTCTCCGGTCCTTGCCCCACGTCATCCCGCCAAGAATGCTGAGTGTTATCAGGGATCAAGGCCCCTGCGACCTGTGGGGAATGTCCGCTGCGCGGGACTGGCGGCTCCTTACAACCGGGAGCAAGGGCATCTCATGATCTGGCCTCCTGAGCACCGTAACCGGTGGGCGGGTGGAAGCAGTGCTGGCTGACGAAACCAGCACCTGAAGATCCTAAGCCGGGTAAACGCAGCAATGCGATGACCGGGGCATGCCTGACTGTCAGTCAGGTGCAGTCCATTCCTTGGTCTGCGGCACCATCATCTACAGCGCTGTTGCTGGTGACATCGGCGTTTGTCACGCCGATTGTCACGAGGGGGAATGCCGCGAAGCCATGTGCGATCAGGGCTGCAGCAGTGTTAGAAGTGCCCGTCTCTTTCCAGAAGAAAGAGACGGGCACAGGTTGGCGCAATTTTCGGCCAAACGGATAGGTTGCTGCAGGGCAGCGAGGTACGGTGTATCTGGCGCACGAGCGCTATATGTGTAAGAGCATCCATCACATGGGTAGTGACCGGGCGAGCTGCCGGATGCGAATCACCCTTGGGGAGAACCACCGCGAAAGCGGCGTGACCTTGAAGGCTCGGGTCACCTGGGGTGCTGTCAACGAGAGCCTTTGCACTATCTTTTCTACGCCCGCAATCCGAGAGGGTCAAGCGACTCGCCCGCTGGATTTTGCAGTTGAAAATAGCATTGGGCGTGTACGGAATCCCGTGGTTTCCAGTGGCCGATTTAGTGCTTTTGATTTTTTAGGTGAGGTCCATCCAAACAGGGCGGCTTTGCAGCCCTGTTTGGATGGACCCGCATGGAAAGCGGATCACCGAATTTTCAAAGCCGTGCGCTCACTCGACTGCGCCACGCCTTGCTCTAAGGCTCGATACGTTTACCCCGGTCTGCTTCGCGAACTCATGCGGCGAAATGTGTTCCTGCCGGTTCGCGTCAAGGTAACGACTCCACCAACTCATGATCATTCGCCGTTCCTCCAGGAACTCGGCCTTGTGGATATACGCCGCCCGAACGTTGTTGCGCTCCCTGTGGCTCATCTGCCGCTCAATAGCCGTCTCTGACCAAAGTCCGGATTCGACCAAAGCACTGCACGCCAAGGACCGGAAGCCATGCCCGCAGATTTCGGTCTTGGTGTCGTAGCCCATGTTCCGCAGAGCGCTGTTGACCGTGTTTTCGGACATAGGCTTCCACGAGCGAGCGTCACTGGTGAACACCAGGTCAAAGTACCCCGTGATCGCATGAATCTGTTCGAGCAACGCCACCGCTTGCGGCGACAGCGGGACCAGATGGATGTCGCCCGCCATTTTCGTCCCTCTGGTCGAATACGGGACGCCATCCAACGCGGGCCGCGTATCAGGTATCTCCCATATGCCGCGCTTCAGATCGAACTCACCCCAGCGTGCGAAACGCAATTCGCTGGACCGAACAAACACATGCAGCGACAGCATGACGGTCAGCCGAGTGAGCGTGCGCCCCTTGTAGTGCTCGATGCGGTCCATCAACTCAGGCAGACGAGACAGCGGGAGTGCAGGCCGATGCGTAACCCGTGGCGCGCTGATGAAGCCCTCAAGGTCATATGCCGGGTTCACCGTGATCAGCCGCAGCCGTTTCGCCTCACGCATGATGCTCTGAAGATAGTTTTGTACCCTCAAGGCCACATCGATCGTGCCGCGCTTCTTGATTGCCTCAAGCGGCTGCATGAGGTCGAAGGTATCCAGATCAACGATGGCCCGTACGCCTAGCAGCGGGAATACGTGAGTCTTCAAACGACTCAGCACCGTCCTCGAATGGCCAGGCGCCCACTTCACGGACATTTCCTTATGCCAGTCCAAGGCAACGCGCTCGAATGTGTGGCCTCTGACAACCGCCTCGGCCTTGGCCTGCTGCTTGGACGCAATCGGATCAATGCCTTCAGACAGCAGCCGCTTAGTCTCAAGACGCTTCTGCCGAGCATCTGCGAGACCGATGACGGGATAGTTGCCAAACGAGGTCAGCCCCTCTCGCCCATCCGGTTTTACATACCTGAAGCGCCAGCCTTTACGGCCATTGGGGTAAACGAGGAGGTAAAGACCGTCACCGTCGAAAAGCTTGTAGGGGCGGTCAGTAGGTTTGGCCGAGCGGCATGCGGTGTCGGTCAGGGGAGCAGTAGTGCGAGCCATAAGGGTAAACCCCTTTATCGAATCGACTTTATCCCAAACGTTACCCCTAAATCGGCTGGCAGCTGTCGGAATCCGACGGAACGCCATAACGAAAAAACCCGCCAGAAGGCGGGTTTTACGGGGGTTCCAGAGATTTTAGTGGCCTTCGCTGGAACCTGATCTGGTGCCGGAGACAGGAATCGAACCTGCGACCTTCGCGTTACGAGTGCGCTGCTCTACCGACTGAGCTACACCGGCGTGGCGTCAACGCTACCACTGCCGGATCGCTTACGCAAATCACTGTTTATTAACAGCAAAGCTCACTGTGTCGAGGTGTCTTCGCCAGGCTTGCAGCCTGTTGGGGCGAGGTCTTCGGGGAGGTCGCTGGTGCAGGCCCAGCCAGTGGCCGAACGGGTCAGGGTGAGGGTTTTGCCATGGGCCACGGCGGGAGCGTCGACCAGGGTGCAGGTGAGGTTGCCAACGCCGCTGGCAGCAGTGCCGGTGGCGGTGATGGCGCAGTTGCTGGTGCTGGCCTGGCCGCCCAGGGCGGCAACGTCGGTGACGTCTTTGCCATCGTTCAGGCGCAGGTCGAACGGGGTTTTCAAGGCTGAGATTTCTACCAGGGCGGCAGTGGCCTTGGTGCGTGCCTGGTGGTTGCTGTACATGGGTATGGCGATGGTCGCCAGGATGCCGATGATCGCCACGACGATCATCAGTTCTATCAAGGTAATGCCGCGTTGCCCTTTCATGGACGTTCTCCCTCTCGAAATCGATTCTTGTTGGCAGCGAATCTGGCCCTGCCACCCACAGGCGCGCCAGTAGGCCCGATCAGACACCTTTTGTCACCCCGGCGCAGTCAAACGTGCTTCCTGGCTCGACTACTCTAGTGAGCAGCGGGTAATCCTGCCCGCCGACAAGGCCCTCAAGCTGTTTCCGGGTTTGTTGAGGCCACGCAGCAAGGATGTCGCGATGACCGAGAAAACCCAGATCTACCGCTGGCAGGGCATCACTGCCCAAGGCACGCCCATTCATGGCCAGAGCAGCGAGCGCAGCCCCGCGCTGTTGCGGGCGGCGCTGCGCAAACGGGGCATTCGCCCGGCCAGTGTCGAGCGGGTGCGCCAGGGTTTCTGCCGCCAACGGGCAGCACTTGGCACGCAGGAGGTCGGGCAGTTCAGCCGACAGTTGGCAACGTTGTTCAGCTCGGGGGTAGCGCTGCTGCAAGCGCTCGAGGCGATTGCCCAGAGCACCAGCAACCCCGCCCTGCTCTCGTTGCTTGACGCGCTTAAAACCGACATTAGTGCCGGCAGCAGCCTGGCAGATGCCCTGCGCCGACATCCGAGGCATTTCGATACGCTTTACTGCAATTTGATCAGCGCCGCCGAGCAGGCCGGCACGCTTGAAGCGGTACTCGAGCAGGTCGCCAGCCTGCAGGAAAAACGCCAGGCGTTACGCGCCCGCCTGAAAAAGGCCATGACCTATCCACTGATTGTGCTGCTGACGGGGTTGGGCGTTTCCAGCCTGTTGCTGCTGCAGGTGGTGCCGCAGTTCGAGACCATGTTCAGCGGCTTCGGTGCCGAGCTGCCCACCTTTACCCGACAGGTGATCGGGTTGTCGAATTGGTTCGGGCAGTACGTTGGGTGGTTGCTGTTGCTTGCGCTGGGCAGTGGCTGGGCGCTACGCCGGGCTTACCGGGAGCACCCCGGGTTTCAGCGCTGGTGCCTGCGCTCGGCCCTGAAGCTGCCGGTTGCCGGTGCGCTACTGAGCAATGCCGCCCTTGCCCGCTTTGCCCGCACCTTGTCTACCTCCTTCGCCGCTGGCGTGCCGCTGGTGGAGGCGTTGGGGCCCGTGGCCGGTGCGTGTGGCAACCCGCTGTACGAACAAGCCGTGTTGCGTGTGCGCAAAGATCTCGCCAGCGGTCAGCCATTGAGCCAGGCAATGGCCAGCAGCGGCCTGTTTCCACGATTGATGCAGCAGATGTGCGCCATTGGCGAGACAGCCGGTACGCTGGACGATATGCTCGCCAGGGTCGCCAGCCACTATGAATGCGCGATAGAGCGCTCGCTCGATAACCTGGCCAGCCTGCTCGAACCTCTGATCGTGCTGATTCTCGGGCTGCTGGTAGGCAGCCTGGTGATTGCCATGTACCTGCCAATCTTTCAGTTGGGTAGTGTGATCTGACCATGGACCTGATGGATACGCTGGCCAGCCAGCCGTTGTTGTATGTGGGTTTTGCTGTGCTGCTGGGCCTGATCGTCGGCAGTTTTCTAAATGTGCTGGTGCATCGTTTGCCGATGATGTTGCAACGCCAGTGGCAGGCTGAAGCACGTGAGGTACTGGCGCTGCCCGCCGAGGCCGGGGCAGAGCGCTACGATCTGTGCCTGCCCGCTTCCCAGTGCCCGCATTGCGGGCATCGCATTCGCCCCTGGGAGAACATTCCAGTAATCAGCTACCTGCTGTTGCGCGGGCGCTGCTCTAGTTGTCACAGCGCCATCAGCGCGCGCTACCCACTGGTGGAACTGGGCTGCGCGGCGCTGACAGGGTTTGCCGCTTGGCACCTGGGCGCCAGCGCCAGCGCACTGGCCTTGATGGTGCTCAGCTGGGGCCTGCTGGCCATGAGCCTGATCGACATCGAGCACCGTCTGCTTCCCGATGTCCTGGTGTTTCCGTTGCTGTGGCTGGGGCTGATCGTCAACGCCTTTGACGTGTTCGTGCCCCTGGAGGCTGCGCTGTGGGGCGTGGTTGTCGGCTACTTGAGCCTGTGGTCGGTGTTCTGGCTGTTCAAGATCATCACCGGCAAGGAGGGCATGGGCTACGGCGACTTCAAGTTACTGGCCCTGATCGGTGCCTGGGGAGGCTGGCAGGTGCTGCCGCTGACGCTGCTGTTGTCGTCGTTGCTGGGGGCGGTGATGGGGTTGATTGTGTTGCGTCTGAAGCGCCAGAAAGCCAGTACACCGATCCCCTTTGGTCCTTATCTGGCCATCGCGGGCTGGATCGCTCTGCTCTGGGGTGGTCAAATAACCACTTCTTATCTGAAATACTCTGGAATGTGATGACCACTGCTGCATTCACTCCCTGGATTCTCGGCCTCACCGGCGGTATCGGCAGTGGCAAGAGCGCTGCGGCGCAACGCTTTGTCGAACTGGGTGTACACCTGGTCGACGCCGACCAGGCTGCCCGCTGGGTGGTAGAGCCCGGCCGTCCGGCCCTGGCCAGTATCGTCGAGCGCTTTGGCGCTGGGGTGCTGCAGGAGGACGGGCAACTGAACCGTGCGGCGCTGCGCGAACTGATCTTCTCCGATCCGGAGCAGCGACGCTGGCTTGAGGCGCTGCTGCATCCCTTGATCGGCCAGGAGATTTTCAGCTACCTGGCCAAGGCAGAGTCGCCGTATGCGGTGTTCGTTTCGCCGCTGATGGTCGAGTCGGGGCAGTTCCAGCGCACCCAGCGCCTGCTGGTCATCGATGCGCCCCAGGAGTTGCAGATCCAGCGCACACTGCTGCGCGACCAGACCAGCCCCGAGCAGGTCCAGGCCATTCTCAAGGCCCAGGCCAGTCGCGAGGAACGCCTGCGTCACGCCGATGATGTGGTGGTCAATGATCGTGACCTGGCCTGGTTGCATTCGGAGGTTGACCGCCTGCACCACTTTTACCTGACTTTGCGAGGAGGCCAAGCATGAGCCAACCCATGACCGTTGAATGCCCGACCTGTGGCGCCCCCGTGGAATGGAGCGAGGCCAGCCCCTTTCGGCCGTTCTGCTCAGACCGCTGCAAGTTGATCGACCTGGGTGCCTGGGCGGCTGAAGAGCACAAGATCCCCGTAGCCCCGGATGCCGAAGACGAGTTGTTTTCCGGCGAGCTCGACCCACGCGCCCACCATTGAGCCTCAGTGCCCGGGGTCGTCATCCTTCCACGGAGCCTGCAGGTAGCGGGTGCGGTTGAAGGTTTCCAGCCACTCCGGGCAGAACACCACCAGGGCGCTGACCACCATGCCGTTGATGAACGCCTCGGGGAAAATGATCAGCCACAGGTAGCCGATAAAGTCCTCGATCCACTCTGGCATCACGAATCGCCCGTCCAACCACAATAGGCCCAGAGCGGCCAACAGGCACAGTAGCGCCGCCAGCGCAGCGGCAAAAAAGCCCGAGCAAAAGATGTACACGAAGAGGTTCTTGGGCTGGGCGCGCTCCACCAGAATCGCGCAGGCTTCGGTGATCATCACCGGCAACACGATGAACAGCAGGCCGTTGACGCCCATGGCGGCGAGGTCCTGGCGCCCCATCATCACCAGCCCCGCCTGGGCCAGCAAACCACCGACAATTGCCAGCGGCCAGTCCAGCAGCAAGGTGACGGCGGTCATCCCGATGAAGTGATACGACACGCCGGTTTCGAAATCACGCCTGACCAGCCACAACGCGAACAGCGCGAATACCGTTCCGAACAACAGGTGCTGACGGCGGCTGTCGGTGAACAGCTCGACCCAGCGCGTGCGTGCCATCGCCCACACCAGTAACACGATATAGCCGATCCAGCCCAGGATCAGGCTCTGGTCAGACAGCACTTGAGCATCAATCACAGCACCTGCACCCTTCTGCGGTGAACGTGATGGCAGTCTACACCCCAAGAATGAAGCGCGGCATACGGCGCCAAGCGCATGACTTTATTCATGAAGACACAATTGAACGCTAAGCTTGTCCCCATGGACGACTCAGATTATTTGCGCCTGCTCACCATTCAGGCCGAACAAGCCAATGCGTTTCTTTCCAATGCCCGTAAATGGGAACGTGAGCGTTGGGTGTGCCAGCGCCTGCTGCAAGGCTTGAACATTCCCTACCGCAGCGAAGACTTCACGCCCGCCGGGCAGGAACCGCCCGATGTGTTGTTTCGCGATGCCTCGTTCGAGGTGTTTTTTGTGCTCGACGAAGGGCGCCGTCTCAACGACGAATGGCGTGAAGAGTTGCAGCGCCGGCGCAGTGCCTTTTCCCTGAGCCAACTGGTGCGCCGCGAAGCCCGACCACGCAGGATCAGCGCCCAGGAGCTGCTGCAGCGCCTGGCACCGACGCTGCGCAAGAAAGCCCACAACTACCAGGAACGCGGGCTGGACCTGAGCGAACTGGACATCATCGCCTTCGCCAGCCTCAAGCGCGAAGTGCTCGACCTCAACAGCCATTTCCCCCCACCCACCGAATACCTGCGCCAGGGCTGGCGCTCGCTGTCACTGGTGGGGCCGACCTTTGCCCGGGTGCTGTTCGCCCATCCCGATGCACCGGATTTTCTGCGCGGCAACCTGGGGCGCAGCATTGTCTTCGACGTTGGTATCAGTCTCTGAGCTGGCCCCCTGCCAACGCGTAATGGCATAAATTTCGCGCCGATGATACAAAGCGCAATCATTCGTCATAAAGGCTGCGGCGTGACTGCACGTGGGGCCCGGTTCAAACGACTACAGTGAACCCTGTAGCTTCCCTTCAGTCACAAGCGTCTACCTGACGAGGCCCTCATGACCAGCCGCCTGAATCCCGAAGACCAACGTCGTGTCGATCAATACCTGCAAGCCCCCCAGCATCAAGTCGAGCGCAAGCCTTTCCGGCCGTGGCTGCTCCTTTGCATGGTGGTGCTGGTGACCATTGGCCTGGGCCTGTTGAGCCGCCTCTTGAGTAACCTGGTGCTATGAGCTGCCTTGCGCTCGCCCAATCCGCCCGCCCTGTGCGGCCGCCCACTCGAGACCCGAATTCCGTAAACCTTATGAGATATCCCCATGACTCACCGTATCGTGATTGTCGGCGGCGGCGCCGGCGGCCTGGAACTGGCGACCCGCCTGGGTAAAACCCTGGGTAAAAAGGGCACCGCCAATATCACCCTGGTCGATGCCAACCTGACGCATATCTGGAAGCCGCTGCTGCACGAAGTGGCCGCCGGCTCGCTGAATTCCTCGGAAGACGAACTGAACTACGTGGCCCAGGCCAAGTGGAATCACTTCCAGTTCCAGCTCGGCCGCATGAGCGGCCTCGACCGCGAGAGCAAACAGATCCAGCTGGCTGCGACCCTCGATGAAGAGGGTCGTGAACTGCTGCCTGCCCGTACCCTGGGCTATGACACCCTGGTCATCGCCGTGGGCAGCAATACCAACGATTTCGGTACCGAAGGTGCGGCGCAGCATTGCCTGTTCCTCGATACCCGCAAGCAGGCCGAGCGCTTCCACCAGCAATTGCTCAACCATTATCTGCGCGCCCACGCGGGCGACCAGGCCAATGAAACCATCAGTGTCGCCATCGTCGGTGCCGGTGCCACAGGCGTGGAGCTTGCCGCCGAACTGCATCACGCGGCGCACGAACTGGCGGCCTATGGCCTGGACCGCATCCAGCCCAAGGATATGCACATCACCCTGATCGAAGCCGGTCCGCGGGTGCTGCCAGCCCTGCCGGAGCGCATCAGCGTGCCGGTGCACAAGACCCTGGAAAAACTCGGCGTTACGGTAATGACCAACGCGGCCGTGAGCGAAGTGACTGCCACCGAGCTCAAGACCAGCAACGGCGATGTTATCCCGGCCAGCTTGAAAGTGTGGGCCGCGGGTATTCGGGCGCCAGGCTTCCTCAAGGACATCGACGGCCTGGAGACCAACCGCATCAACCAATTGATGGTACGCCCTACCCTGCAAACCACTCTGGATGACGACATCTTCGCCTTTGGTGACTGTGCTGCCTGCCCACAACCGGGCAGTGATCGCAACGTGCCGCCACGGGCGCAAGCCGCCCACCAGCAAGCTTCGATGCTGGCCAAGTCGATCAAGGCGCGCCTGGAAGGCAAGCCACTGCCGACCTACGCCTACCGTGACTATGGCTCGCTGGTATCGCTATCGCGCTTCTCGGCGGTGGGCAACTTGATGGGCAACCTCACCGGCAGCGTGATGCTTGAGGGGTGGTTGGCGCGGATGTTCTATGTGTCGCTGTATCGGATGCACCAGATGGCGCTGTACGGGACGTTCCGCACGCTGATGCTGATGCTGGGCAGCCGGATTGGCCGGGGCACCGAGCCGCGCCTGAAGCTGCACTGACCTCGCCAGGCAATACTGCCCTGTGTTGGCTGTTGTGGCCTTCGCGGGGCACGCCCGCTCCTACCTTGTGGGCAGAGGGCTATTTGAGTACTCGATAGGTGCTCTGTACAAAGCCATTCTCGAAGGTGGTGCTGCGCACATGCTGCAGCGCCACATCCTCCGCCAACGGCCCGAACAGGCTGATCCCACGACCCAGTAATACGGGAATGCGGGTGATGGTCAGCTCATCCAGCCGCCCCTCTCGCAAGAAGCTCTGGATCACTTTGCCGCCGTCCAGGTACAGACTCTTGGCGCCTGTCTGTTGCAGGTGGTCAATGAGGTCGGCCAATGGCCCCGGGTGCACCTCGACGTTTTGCCCCGCATCCGCCTGGCTCAGGGTGCTGCTCAGCACCACGACGCGCTTGTGCGGGTAAGGCCATTCGCCAAAGGTCAGGACTTTCTCGAAGGTGTTGCGCCCCATGACCAGGGTGTCGATCGTCGCCATGTAGGCGGCATAGCCGTGGTCGTCGCTGGAGCTGGTGGCAACCATCAGCCAGTCCAGCTCGCCACTTTCGCGGGCAATGAAGCCGTCGAGGCTGGTGGCGATGTACACGGAGGTCTTGAGGGTCATTGGCAGCTCCCTTGCAGATCGAAAGCCGGATAGTAGCAGGCAATGTTGCAGGCTGCAGAAACGAAAAAAGGGCACCTTTTGCAAGGTGCCCTTCTTTCTGAATATGGTCGGGGTAAGGGGATTCGAACTCCTGACATCCTGCTCCCAAAGCAGGCGCGCTACCGGACTGCGCTATACCCCGGTAAAAAAAAGGCACCAATTAAGGCGCCTTTTTTAATGGCTGGACGCTAATGGCGTTCCAACCTTTTAAGATTCAAATCCAGCGAACCGGACTCGAAAATGGTGGGTCGTGTAGGATTCGAACCTACGACCAATTGGTTAAAAGCCAACTGCTCTACCAACTGAGCTAACGACCCAAAAATGGTCGGGGTAAGGGGATTCGAACTCCTGACATCCTGCTCCCAAAGCAGGCGCGCTACCGGACTGCGCTATACCCCGGTTTGAAATTTGGCTCCGCGACCAGGACTCGAACCTGGGACCCAATGATTAACAGTCATTTGCTCTACCGACTGAGCTATCGCGGAACTATCAATTTCAAGTACTGCAATTTCGAAAACTGTATCACTACCGCTTCGAACTCTTCGACCTTGTGCATCGCTGCGTTCATGTCTCTGAGGCGCGCTATTCTACAACCTTCAAAACCCTTGTCAACCCCTAATTTGCATTCAACTTACTGATTTGCAACTTTTTTTCAGATTCCCAATTTTGCCGGGAAGCTGCGGGGCGACATACAGCGGGGCGCACTTTACAAGCACTCGAGAAAAAATGCAAAGAAAAAAAAGGCCTCGAAATCGAGGCCTTAGCGTAACCCACCGAAAAATCAGGCGAAGACGATTTCTTCGCCCTCGACCTTGGCCGTGATCGACGTGCCAGGCAGGAACTTGCCAGACAGTATCAGCTGCGCCAACGGGTTTTCGATCCAGCGCTGGATCGCTCGTTTCAGCGGACGTGCACCGTAGACCGGGTCGTAACCGACGGCGATCAGTTTATCCAACGCCTCGTCGCTCAGCTCCAGGCTCAGGTCGCGCTCAGCCAGGCGGCTGCGCAGACGGCCCAACTGAATCTGGGTGATGCCAGCGATCTGGTCACGGCCCAACGGCTCGAACACCACGACTTCGTCGATACGGTTGACGAACTCTGGGCGGAAATGCGACCCCACGGCGTCCATCACCGCAGCCCGTTGTGCCTCACGGTCACCGACCAACTCCTGGATCTGCGCCGAGCCCAGGTTGGAGGTCATGACGATCACGGTATTACGGAAGTCCACCGTGCGCCCGTGGCTGTCAGTCAGGCGACCGTCCTCGAGCACCTGCAGCAACACGTTGAACACATCCGGGTGAGCTTTCTCGACCTCGTCGAGCAGCACCACCGCGTAAGGTTTGCGCCGCACCGCTTCGGTCAGGTAACCGCCCTCTTCATAACCGACGTAGCCTGGTGGTGCACCGATCAGCCGCGCCACGGAGTGTTTCTCCATGAACTCGGACATGTCGATCCGCACCATCGCCTCTTCGGTATCGAACAGGAACTCTGCCAGCGCCTTGCACAGCTCGGTCTTACCTACACCGGTCGGACCGAGGAAGAGGAACGAGCCACTTGGCCGGTTCGGGTCAGAGAGCCCTGCGCGGGAGCGACGCACGGCGTTGGAGACTGCCACCACAGCTTCTTCCTGACCGATCACCCGCTCATGCAGCAGGCTCTCCATCTTCAGCAGTTTTTCCCGCTCGCCTTCGAGCATCTTGGCCACGGGAATGCCAGTCCACTTGGACACAACTTCAGCAATTTCCTCTTCAGTCACTTTGCTACGCAGCAACTGGTTCTCGGCCTTGCCGTGCTGGTCGACCATCTGCAGGCTGCGCTCCAGATCCGGGATTACCCCGTACTGCAGCTCGGCCATGCGGCTGAGGTCGCCCTTGCGCCGAGCTGTTTCCAGCTCCTGGCGGGCCTGTTCGATTTTCTGCTGGATCTGGGCAGAGCCCTGCACTTCGGCTTTTTCCGAAGTCCAGACTTCTTCCAGGTCCGAATACTCACGTTCCAGGCGCTCGATCTCTTCGGTGAGCTTCTCCAGACGCTTGAGCGCGGCCTCGTCGTCTTCTTTCTTGAGTGCCTGGGATTCAACCTTCAGCTGAATCAAGCGGCGCTCAAGGCGATCGAGCACTTCGGGCTTGGAGTCGATCTCCATGCGGATGCGGCTGGCCGCTTCGTCGATCAGGTCGATGGCCTTGTCCGGCAGCTGCCGGTCCGTGATGTAGCGATGACTGAGCTTGGCGGCGGCAATGATTGCGCCGTCGCTGATCGCCACCTTGTGGTGCACCTCGTAACGCTCTTTGAGGCCACGCAGGATAGCGATGGTGTCTTCTTCGCTCGGCTCCTCCACCAGGACTTTCTGGAAACGCCGCTCAAGGGCTGCGTCTTTCTCAATGTACTGGCGGTACTCGTTCAGGGTGGTGGCGCCCACGCAGTGTAGTTCGCCACGGGCCAGGGCCGGCTTGAGCATGTTGCCGGCGTCCATGGAGCCTTCGCCCTTACCAGCGCCGACCATGGTGTGCAGCTCGTCGATGAACAGGATGATCTGCCCTTCCTGCTTGGACAGCTCGTTGAGCAGGCCTTTGAGGCGTTCTTCGAACTCACCGCGGAACTTGGCACCGGCAATCAGCGCGCCCATGTCCAGCGACAGCAACCGTTTGCCTTTGAGACCGTCAGGTACTTCGCCGTTGATGATGCGCTGGGCCAGGCCTTCGGCGATGGCCGTCTTACCTACGCCAGGCTCACCGATCAGCACCGGGTTGTTTTTGGTACGACGCTGCAGCACCTGGATAGTGCGGCGGATTTCATCGTCACGGCCAATCACCGGATCGAGCTTGCCGTCTTCGGCACGCTTGGTCAGGTCGACGGTGTATTTGTCGAGGGCCTGACGCGACTCTTCGGCGTTGGGGTCGTTGACCGCCTCGCCGCCACGCAGGTTGCTGATGGCGTTCTCCAGGGCTTTCTTGGTCACGCCCTGGCTCAGCAGCAATTTGCCGAGCTTGCTGTTCTCGTCCATGGCGGCGAGCAGCACCAGTTCGCTGGAAATGAACTGGTCGCCCTTCTGCTGGGCCAGGCGGTCGGCCTGGTTGAGCAGGCGCGCCAGGTCCTGCGACATGTTGACGTCGCCGGTAGGGTTCTGGATTTTTGGCAGTTGGTCGAGTTCTTTGCCCAATGCCTTGCGCAGGCTGTTGATGTCAAAGCCGACTTGCATCAGAAGAGGCTTGATCGAACCGCCTTGCTGGTCGATCAACGCTTGCAACAGGTGAGCAGGCTCGATGGCGGGATGGTCCATGCCAACGGCCAGTGATTGGGCGTCGGATATCGCGAGTTGTAGCTTGCTGGTCAAACGGTCTATTCGCATAAGTTACCTTCCTTTTTGGGCAGGTCGGAGCGATGGACACACCAGAGGGGTGAACCTGCCTGAGATACCCTTATAGATAGGGGTGATTTAAGCGGATTCAAGGTAAGCGGCTACGAATCAAGGGGTATGACTGCCCCATATGAGTAACAGTTTATAACTGGCCGGGTCAGCGTGGCTCAAGCCAGACAAGCGAGGCGAAGCGTCCACCCTGCGGGGTACGCCGATAAGAATAGAAGCGTGGATCGCTGACCGTGCAGAAACCGCCCCCAAACACCGCCTCTACTCCACGTGCAGCCAGTCGCAGGCGAGCCAGAGTATAGATATCGGCCAGCAACTTACCCGGTCGGGCACCGGGTACGAAGGCCTGGGCAGTTTCCGGATGGACGGTCGTAAAGGCCTCGCGCACTTCCAGGCCCACTTCAAAGGCTTGCGGGCCAATGGCCGGCCCCAGCCACACCAACACCTCTTCAGGCGCCAGGGCCAAGCGATCGAGCGTTGCCTCGATGACGCCGCTGGCAAGGCCGCGCCAGCCTGCATGAGCCGCCGCTACCCGCGTACCGGCACGATCGCAGAACAGCAACGGCAGGCAATCGGCGGTCATTGCCGTGCAGGCGATACCGGGGATGGCGGTCCAGCTGGCGTCGGCCTCGGCGATCACGCCTGGGTCGGCATCGGCCACCACCACGCCATGCACTTGCTTGAGCCATGCTGGCTGGATCCCGAACTCGGCAGTGAGGCGCCGACGATTCTCGGCCACCGCAGCAGGCTCATCGCCCACATGGTCACCGAGGTTGAAGCTTTCATAGGGCGGCAGGCTGACCCCACCGGCCCGCGTGGTGACGCACGCACGGACCCCGGCTGGCGCTGGCCAGTCCGGGATCAGCAGGTCGCGCGCCAGCTCACTCATCCGACGAATGCCTCGCGGTCCTGCTTGAGCAGCGACAGCAGCCAGACGAAGTCATCCGGCAGCGACGACTCCCAGCCCATGCGCTCGCCGGTCACCGGGTGATCCAGCTCCAGGAAGCGCGCGTGCAGGGCCTGACGCGGGAAAGTCTTGAGCGCGTCAACCATGGTCGGGTTGGCCGCAGGCGGAATACGGAAGCGACCGCCATACACCGGATCACCGACCAACGGGAAGTTCACATGAGCCATGTGCACGCGAATCTGGTGGGTACGCCCGGTTTCCAGCTTGACCCGCACATGGGTGTGGGAACGGAAGCGCTCCAGCACGCGGTAGTGGCTGACAGCCGGCTTGCCGCCTTCTGTCACCGCCATGCGCTGGCGCTGGCCACCGTGGCGACCGATCGGGGCGTTGATCTTGCCACCGGCGGTTACCACACCAATCACGATGCATTCATAGATGCGGCTGACACTGCGGCTTTGCAACTGGGCAACCAGCTGAGTCTGCGCCTGGATGGTCTTGGCCACCACCATCAGACCGGTGGTGTCCTTGTCCAGACGGTGGACGATACCGGCGCGCGGTACATTGATGATGTCCGGCACGTGGTGCAGCAGCGCGTTTAGCAGCGTGCCGTCGGCATGACCCGCAGCCGGGTGGACCACAAGCCCGGCAGGCTTGTTGATCACCAGGATGTGGTCGTCCTCATAGACGATATCCAGTTCGATATCCTGGGCCACCCACTCGCCCTGGGCCTCCTGCTCGGCGTCGAGCGCAAGCAGCGAGCCGCCGTGGACGATATCGCGTGGACGCAGGACCGCGCCATCGACCGTCAGGCGCCCCTCCTTGATCCAGGTGGAAAGGCGCGAGCGCGAGTGCTCAGCGAACAATTGGGCGGCGACTTGGTCGAGGCGTTGCCCGCCCAATTCGGACGGCACCTCTGCGCGAAGTTGAATGATCTCGGACATGCTCGAATCAGCGGGCGGCACAGCCTTTGGTTTCGACTGCACGCTTGTGGTTAAATACGACGTCTTTTGCCCCGGAGGTTGCACCGGGGTGCTCATCATAACAGGACGGCCACGCCCAAGACAGCGGCCGTCATAGGGACGCAAGCCGCTATGCAAGTGAAACACCTGCTGCTGATCGCCATCCTCGGACTCACCGCTGCTTGTTCTTCGAAGGAAGTCGTCGACGAAAACCTGAGCGAAGCCGAGCTGTACCAGCAGGCGCAGGCCGACCTGGACAACCACAGCTATACCAGCGCCACGAGCAAGCTCAAGGCCCTGGAGTCGCGCTATCCGTTCGGTCGCTATGCCGACCAGGCGCAACTCGAGCTGATCTACGCGAACTACAAGAACGCCGAGCCTGAAGCCGCCAAGTCGGCCGCCGAGCGCTTCATTCGCTTGCACCCCCAGCATCCAAACGTCGATTACGCCTACTACCTCAAGGGCCTGACTTCGTTTGACCAGGACCGCGGCCTGCTGGCGCGCTTCCTGCCACTGGACATGACCAAGCGCGACCCGGGTGCCGCCCGCGACTCGTACAACGAGTTCGCCCAGCTCACCAGCCGCTTCCCCAACAGCCGTTATTCGCCAGATGCCAAGCAGCGCATGATCTACCTGCGCAACCTGCTGGCCTCCTACGAAATCCACGTGGCCGACTACTACCTGACCCGTCAGGCCTACGTCGCCGCCGCCAACCGTGGCCGTTATGTAGTCGAGAACTTCCAGGAAACCCCATCGGTCGGTGACGGCCTGGCGGTGATGACCGAAGCCTACATGCGCCTGCACCTGGACGAGCTGGCAGCCACCAGCCTTGAGACCCTCAAGCTCAACTACCCGGATCACCCGAGCCTGGTCGACGGCCAGTTCGAACCCAAGCAAGATGAAGCCGACAACCGCTCCTGGCTGTCCAAGGCGACCCTGGGCCTGATCGAGACCGATACGCCGCTGCCGCCGGGTGAAACCCGCGCCAACCAGGACGTGATCAAGCAGTACGAAGACGCCAAGGAAGCGATTCCGGCCGAACTGCTGCCAAAAGACGGCGACGCCGTTGAAGAAGAAGAGCACGAAGCGGAAGGCAACAACGACGACCGTTCCTGGTTCAGCTACATGACCTTTGGCGTGTTCGACTGATTGAACCGGCAACAAGATAAAGGGAGGCCCAGGCCTCCCTTTTTTCTTGTCCCGGCCCTAGACTTGAGCCTCTTCACTGACAAAGCTGGACACCATGGTTCGCCTACTTTTCTGGATCGCCCTGATTGCCGCTGCCTTCTGGCTGTGGCGCAAGTTCAAGGCCAGCAACGCTGCTGCGCCCGACAACGGCCTCGAAGACCCGTTGAAGATGGTGCGTTGCGCACATTGCGGCGTACACCTGCCCAACGACCGCGCCCTGCGCCTGGGCTCGCAGTGGTACTGCAGCCAGGCCCATCTGGAGCAAGGGCCTGGACAGCAGCGCTAGGTTTTCGATTCATCGCCACGGGGCAAGCCCGCTCCCACTGACTGTAGGAGCGGGCTTGCCCCGCGCGGCATCTAGATGAACCGCCCAGCCGGCGCATACGGCAGCGGATCGATAATCGATTCACGCCCCAGCAGCAGGTCGGCAAACAGCTGGCAGGAGGCTGGCGCCAGCACCAGGCCATTGCGGTAATGCCCGCAGTTCAGCCACAACCCTTCAAAGCCTGGCACTTCACCGATGTAGGGAATGCCCTCGGGCGATCCCGGACGCAGGCCGGCCCAGTGACCAACCACCTCCGCTCCGGCCAGTGCTGGCAGCAGTTCGACGGCTGAAGCCTTGAGGCTTTCCAGCGCTTCTTCGGTCGGCGTCTTGTCGTAGCCGGCATGCTCCAGGGTGCTGCCTACCAGGATGTGCCCATCACGCCGAGGGATCGCATAGCGCCCTTTGGCCAGCACCATGCTCGGCAGGAAATCTTCGGCGCACTTGAACAGAATCATCTGGCCCTTGACCGGTTCGACCGGCAGGTCGAGGCCCAACGGGCGCAGCAGGTCGCCGCTCCAGGCACCCGCCGTGAGGACCACGCGATCCCCCCAAATGGCACCATCGGTCGTCTCGACCCCCGTGATCCGTCCACCTTCGCGGCTGAACCCGGTAATTTCACAGTGCTCGCGAATGCTCACGTTGGACATGCCCTGCAAGGCAGCCTTGAGCGATTTGACCAGACGCGGGTTACGCACGTTGGCCACACCGGCCATATAGATAGCCCGCTGGAAACCGGCCCCCAGCACCGGGACGGCGTCATAGGCGGCAGATATATCCACAGCGCTCAATGGCCGCCTTTCTCGCGCGGCCCACTCCAGCGCCTGGGCTTCGTCTTCCAGATCGAGCCAGTACAGACCGGTGGTGTGTACTTCAGGGTCGACCCCGGTACTGGCGAACAGGCGCTCGCCCAGCTGTGGATAAAAGTCCTGCGACCAGTGCGCCAGCGCCGTCACGGCCGGGCTGTAGCGCCAGGGGTAGAGGGGTGACACGATGCCGCCGCCGGCCCAGGAAGACTCCTGGCCCAGCGCACCACGGTCGCACAGAATTACCTGCTCCACCTCGGCCGCGAGGTTGAACGCAGTCAGCAGGCCGATCACCCCGCCGCCGACTATCACTACTTGCTTGGTCATCTATCGATCCAATTTCTGAAGTAAACCGCGAAAACCTTCAGCCACCCCAGCACCCGTCGACGCCTGCCGCACTCGCAGGGTTGCTGCGTACGCCCGGCTGGTCGAGCTGATAATCACCACATGAGTCCGTCATCATCAGGCTGCCGGGTATGCGGCGTGCCAGGAGGGTGAAAGATTCGCTGTCGCGCACCGCATGCAAGCTGTAGTGGGCAGTGCCGCTGGCCAACGGCGTCGCCACGGTGTCGGTGTCGCTGTAGTGTCCTGCGCGCGAATAATGGCGCTCCAGGTGTTGGGCGCTCTCGAACAGCAGGCCGACAATTTCCGTGCGCGCAGATTTTCTGATCTGGTCGCGGTAGCTGGGGTAGGCAATGCTTGCCAGAATGCCGACCACGGCGATGACAATCAACAGTTCGATCAGGCTCAAGCCCTTCTGAAGGTTCATTCATCTACTCCCTAATAGACCTGGCGCCAGAGGATTCGACGCCATTGCCCGTGTTCCGGGCCGACCGGCTGTGCGATCACACTTTCCAGCACGCTGCGGGCTGGGCCGTTGCGAGCCACCGCGGTTACCCGATAGAGGTTTACGGGCTGCTCGGAAGGCATGAGCCTGGCCTTGGTGCTTTGCCCCAGGGACTGGATGAGATAGAGCCCGTCTTCCGCAGCGAGCCATGCAAGGCCGGAACTGGCGCCAACACCGCTGTAGACGCCCGCTGCGGTGACATAACCGGCTTCCGGCGGTGGCAGGCAAAAACCGCAAGGGGGCCGGTGCGCTGACGCTGTGGCTTCGCCCTTTTGCAGCATGCGCTGCGCCCGCTCGAAGGTCTGCATCACCGACTTGAGGTTATGCGCCATGCGCTCCTGCTGGATGGCACTGGCCATCACCGAGACGCCGAGCATTCCCAGCAACAGGCCCCATACCAGACTGAACAACAGGACCAGGCCGCGCTGGCTGCTTACGCTCATGACCCGGCCACCGGATTGCCCAGGGCGACGCTCGTCTGGTAGTTCTGGGGCCTGACACGCTGTTGTGGATCTACCAGTGTGAGGCTCAGCCGTACACCGGATACGGTCAGGTCGCTGCTCTTTAGCAGTTCGACGCGCATGTCCCCTACCCCGTCCACCAACACCGCGGTCATGGACCCACTAGTGAGATACAACTGATCGCCCGCCAGCCGGTAGACCTGACGACGGATGGGCAAGGCGAACTGGCCGGCAGTGGGCGGCGCGGTACCGGCGTGTACACTGGCCACCGTTCGACAGTCCGTCAGCAAGGTCCAGTTGGGACGACCGCTGGCGTGCAACACCTCACCACTGATCAGGCCAAGCTGTTGCAGGCGCCCGTCAGGCCCCTGGGTCAACACCAGCGGCCGGGCAAATACGGCCGCCGCTCCCGGGTCGACAAAGTCGATCTCATCGTGGTGCAGGCAGCCGAACATGCCTGTCATACGAATATCCCGGGCCAGATGCTGCAGCGCCTGGCGCGCATCCTCCTGCATCCTCGCCGCCACCGCCTGCACCTGCCAGGACTGGCTCGCGGCCAGGAACAGACGACTGCCGCCCAGCAACAACACGAGCCCCAGGCTCAAGGCCACCAGCAACTCCAGCACACTCAATCCGCTCTGCCGGCTCATGGGCCAACCTGCCCGTCACCTGCCTGAGCGTGAGCACGAGCCTGCTCCAGCACACCTTGCGCCACGTAGATTTCCTGCGTGCTGCGCATGGCGCTTTCGGTGGCCTGCAACCCTCGCACTTGCAAGCCTGCGACAGCGAACAGGCCCAAGCCCAGCACCGCCATCGCCACCAGCACCTCAATCAGCGTCATACCTTGTTGCTGCATGCCATCCATGGCCAACCCCCGACTTTTCCACAGCACATTGCCCATACGGCCGACTCGACGTCGGCCGTATGGATCTGGAATCTATAGCGAAGCACTTCCAGGGAAGGATGCACGGTGAGGCAACAAGGGGTAACACTGGTACAAATGTTGTTCGCGCTGGCCCTGCTGGGGATGCTGACCCAGCTAGGAGTCCCCGCCTACAGCGATATGAGCGCAGGGCTACAACGGCAAGCGGCTGCCACGGACCTTGCCCGAACGCTACGCACGGCCCGCAGCGAAGCGCTGCTGAGGAACAGCACGGTGCAAGTGCAGGCAATGGAGGAGAACTGGAGTAATGGCTGGCGAATGGTTCTGGAACAAGACAGCCAGCTGTTGCATGAGTGGCGCCGCGATGGTCGAGCGACCATAGTGGGGAATCAGCCAGTAATGCGGCAGGTGAGCTTCAATGGGCTGGGCGTGCCACTGCAGCAAGGCGGTGGCTTTCAGGCCGGGACACTGCATGTTTGCCAGCGCCCCGAAGCCATCAGCCATTACCAGATCGTGCTCTCACCCAGTGGCAGGGTGAGCCTGCGCGAGGAACGAATCCTGCACCCGCTGTGCGCGGGTGCAGGATCAAATCAGTGAACGAACGCGCAATTCCTTGGGCATCGAGAAGGTGATGTTCTCTTCGCGACCGTCCAGCTCTTCGGCACCGGTAGCGCCCCACTCCCTGAGTTGCTGTATCACGCCACGCACCAGCACTTCCGGGGCCGAAGCGCCGGCAGTGATACCAATTCGCTCGACGCCATCGAACCAGCTTTTGTCGAGGTCCTCGGCGCCGTCGATCAGATAGGCCGGTGTTGACATGCGCTCGGCCAGTTCACGCAAGCGGTTGGAGTTGGAGCTGTTCGGGCTGCCCACTACCAGGACCACATCACACTCGCCGGCCAATTGCTTGACCGCATCCTGGCGGTTCTGGGTGGCGTAGCAGATGTCATCCTTGCGCGGCCCGCCGATATTGGGAAAGCGCGCACGCAGGGCATCGATCACCCGGCTGGTGTCGTCCATCGACAAGGTGGTCTGGGTCACGAAGGCGAGCTTGTCGGGATCGTTGACCTGCAGGTTGGCAACGTCCTCCTCGTCTTCGACCAGGTAGATGGCACCGCCATTGCTGGCGTCGTACTGACCCATGGTGCCTTCGACTTCCGGGTGGCCTTCGTGGCCGATCAGAATGCACTCACGGCCGTCTCGGCTGTAGCGTGCTACCTCGATATGCACCTTGGTGACCAGCGGGCAGGTTGCGTCGAATACCTTCAGGCCTCGACCGGCCGCTTCCTGGCGCACGGCCTGGGAAACACCATGGGCGCTGAAAATGACGATGACGTCATCCGGCACCTGGTCCAGTTCTTCGACAAAGATCGCACCCCGCGCTCGCAGGTCTTCGACCACGAACTTGTTGTGTACCACTTCGTGGCGCACATAGATCGGCGGGCCAAAAACTTCAAGCGCGCGATTGACGATCTCGATCGCCCGGTCCACGCCCGCGCAAAAGCCGCGGGGGTTGGCGAGTTTGATTTGCATGTTCGGCTCCTGGCTCAAAGCGCCGTGACTTCGAGGATTTCCACCTCGAAGTTCAGGGTCTTGCCAGCCAGTGGATGGTTGAAGTCGATGGTCACCTGGGCGTCATCGAATGCCTTGACCACGCCCGGCAGCTCGGCATTGGCGGCATCGTTGAAAATCACCAGCAAGCCTTCGGACAACTCCATGTCGTTGAACTGTGACCGTGGGATGATCTGCACGTTCTGCGGGTTAGGCTGGCCGAAGGCGTTTTCCGGCTGGACGGTGACGGTGCGTTTGTCACCGGCCTTGAAGCCGAACAATGCTGCTTCAAAGCCCGGCAGCAGGTTGCCATCGCCGACCTTGAACACTGCTGGCGCCTTGTCGAAGGTGCTGTCAACGGTGTCGCCGTTTTCCAGGTGCAACGCGAAGTGCAGTTTGACTTCGGTGTTCTGGCCGATACGGATGTCAGTCATGGACGGGTTCTCCGGACTTCTTGCTCTTGAACATGTCCAGCGCCAGCATCACCGCACCTACGGTAATGGCACTGTCGGCCAGGTTGAAGGCCGGAAAATACCAGCGGTTCTGCCAGTGCACCAGGATAAAGTCGACCACATGGCCCAGCACGATACGGTCGTACAGGTTGCCCAGTGCGCCGCCCAATACCAGGGCCAGGGCTACCGCCAGCCAGGTTTCAGTGCGCCCAAGACGCTTGAGCCAAACCACCAGCACGGCACTGACCACCACGGCGATCAGGGCGAACAGCCAGCGCTGCCAGCCGGAGCTGTCGGCCAGGAAGCTGAAAGCGGCGCCGGTGTTGTAGGCCAGGGTCCAGCTGAAGTAGTCGGGGATGACCACGATCTGCTGGTACAGGCTCAGCGTGCCTTCGAAGTAGAACTTGCTGGCCTGGTCGAGGACCAGGACCAGCAGGCTCAGCCAGAGCCAGCCAAGGCGCCCGAAGCGCCCTGCAGCAGGGTTAGGCATAGTGACGCACCTCGCCGTTGCCACTGATGTTGTCGGCGCAACGGGCGCAGATTTCCGGATGCTCCGGGTTTGCACCGACGTCGGCGCGGAAGTGCCAGCAACGACCACACTTGGCGTGACCGGACTTGACCACTTTCAACTTCAGGCCTGGCACTTCGGTCTCGACCGCATCGGCTGGCGCCTGAACGAACGGGGCAACGCTGGCGGCAGAGGTGATCAGCACGAAGCGCAGCTCGTCACCCAGTTTGTTCAGGTCGGCGCTCAAGGCGTCGTCGGCGAACAGGGTGACTTCCGCTTGCAGGTTGCCACCGATGGCCTTGGCCGAACGCTGGTTTTCCAGTTCCTTGTTCACGGCGGTCTTGGCTGCCATGACGCGATCCCAGTAGGCGCGACCCAGCTCGAAGCCTTCCGGCAGCTCGGTCAGGCCCTGGTACCAGGTGTTGAGCATGACCGACTCGTTGCGCTCGCCAGGCAGGTACTGCCACAGCTCGTCGGCGGTGAAGGCCAGGATCGGCGCGATCCAGCGCACCAGCGCCTCGCTGATATGGAACAGCGCGGTCTGGCAGGAACGACGGGCAACACTGTTGGCGCCCGTGGTGTACTGACGGTCCTTGATGATGTCCAGGTAGAAACCACCGAGCTCCTGCACGCAGAAGTTGTGGATCTTGGAATAGACGTTCCAGAAGCGGTACTCGCCGTAGTGCTCTTCCAGCTCACGCTGCAGCAGCAGGGTACGGTCGACGGCCCAACGGTCCAGCGCCAGCATGTCTTCGGCCGGCAGCAGGTCGCGGGCTGGGTCGAAGCCCGACAGGTTGGAAAGCAGGAAGCGCGCAGTGTTGCGGATCCGGCGGTAGGCGTCGGCGCTGCGCTGCAGGATCTGCTCGGAAACCGCCATTTCGCCGGAGTAGTCGGTGGCCGAGACCCACAGGCGCAGGATGTCGGCACCCAGGGTGTCATTGACCTTCTGCGGCTCGATGGTATTACCCAGCGACTTGGACATCTTGCGGCCGTTCTCGTCGACGGTGAAGCCGTGAGTCAGCAGCTCGCGGTATGGCGCGTGGTTGTCGATGGCGCAACCGGTCAGCAACGAAGAATGGAACCAGCCGCGGTGCTGGTCGGAACCTTCCAGGTAGAGGTCGGCACGCGGGCCGGTCTCGTGACCGATGCTGTGCGAACCGCGCAGCACGTGCCAGTGAGTGGTACCGGAGTCGAACCAGACGTCGAGGGTGTCGGCGATCTTGTCGTACTGGTCGGCTTCAGCGCCAAGCAGTTCGGCAGCGTCCATCTTGAACCAGGCCTCGATGCCTTCTTTCTCGACGCGCTTGGCCACTTCTTCCATCAGCTCGACGGTGCGCGGGTGCAGCTCGCCGGTTTGCTTGTCGAGGAAGAACGGGATCGGTACGCCCCAGTTGCGCTGACGCGAGATGCACCAGTCCGGGCGGTTGGCGATCATCGAGTGCAGGCGCGCCTGGCCCCAGGCCGGAACGAACTTGGTCTGTTCGATGGCCTTGACCGCGCGATTGCGCAGGGTGTCGCCGTTGTCTGGCTGCTTGTCCATGCCGACGAACCACTGCGCGGTAGCGCGATAGATCAGCGGGGTCTTGTGGCGCCAGCAGTGCATGTAGCTGTGGCTGATGGTCTCGGTGTGCATCAGCGCACCGACTTCCGACAGTTTGTCGACGATCGCAGGGTTGGCCTTCCAGATGAACTGGCCACCAAAGAACTCCAGCGACTGCACGTACACACCGTTGCTCTGCACCGGGGTGAAGATGTCGTCGTTGACCATGCCGTAGCGCTTGCAGGTGACGAAGTCGTCTTCACCGTAGGCTGGCGAGGAGTGGACCACTCCGGTACCGGCGCCCAGCTCTACATAGTCGGCGAGGTACACAGGCGACAGGCGATCGTAGAACGGGTGGCGGAAGTTGATCAGCTCGAGGGCCGAACCTGGCGCGGTGGCGATGACCGAACCTTCCAGCGAGTAACGCTGCAGGCACGACTCGACCAGCTCTTCAGCCAGCACCAGCAGTTTGTCGCCGGTATCGACCAGGGCGTATTTGAATTCAGGGTGAACGTTCAGTGCCTGGTTGGCAGGGATGGTCCACGGGGTGGTGGTCCAGATCACGATCGACGCCGGCTTGGCCAGCGACGCCAGGCCGAAGGCGGCGGCCAATTTGGCTTCATCGGCGACGGCGAACGCCACGTCGATGGTCTGCGACTTCTTGTCGGCGTACTCGACCTCGGCTTCAGCCAGGGCCGAACCGCAATCGAAGCACCAGTTCACAGGCTTGAGGCCCTTGAACACGAAGCCATGCTTGACCATCTCTGCCAGGGCGCGGATTTCACCGGCCTCGTTGGCGAAGTTCATGGTCTTGTACGGGTTGTCCCAGTCACCCAGTACACCCAGGCGAATGAACTCGGTCTTCTGCCCTTCGATCTGCTCGGCGGCATAGGCGCGGCACAGCTCGCGGGTCTGGTCGGCGCTCAGGTGCTTGCCGTGGGTCACTTCGACCTTGTGCTCGATCGGCAGGCCGTGGCAGTCCCAGCCCGGCACATACGGGGCATCGAAACCGGACAGGGTCTTGGAGCGGACAATCATGTCCTTGAGGATCTTGTTCAGCGCATGACCGATGTGAATCTTGCCGTTGGCATAGGGCGGGCCGTCGTGCAGTACGAACTTCGGACGATCCTTGCCAATTTCGCGCAGCTTCTGGTACAGGCCAATGCTGTCCCAGCGCTGCAGGATCTGCGGTTCGCGCTGTGGCAGGCCGGCCTTCATCGGGAAGGCGGTGTCCGGAAGGTTTAGCGTGGCTTTATAGTCGGTCATTTCAGGCTCTTCGTTAGCGGTTGAGCGTGCCAATGGGCACGTGCGGCGGCGATATCCGCATCGATCGCCGACTTCAGCGCCTCCAGGGAGGCGAAACGCTGCTCGTCGCGCAGCTTGTGGTGGAATTCCACCGTCAGGCGCCGGCCATAGAGATCGCCGGCAAAATCCAGGAGGTGCACTTCCAGGTGGGCACGGCCATCACCTGAAACGGTTGGCCGCACGCCGATGTTGGCGACACCCGGCCAAGCCTTGCCATCGAGCTCGACGCTGACCAGATAAACGCCGGTCAGGGGCACGCGATGACGCTTGAGTTGTATGTTGGCTGTCGGCGTACCGAGTTGCCGCGCCAGCTTTTGCCCGTGCAACACGCGGCCGCTGATACGGAACGGACGCCCCAGCAGGCGTTCGGCCAACGGGAAGTCCGCCTTGGCCAGAGCCTGGCGCACTTGCGTGCTGCTGACTCGCAAGCCATCGAGCTCGACGGTCTGGGCCGCTTCGACGGTAAAGCCCTGGGTAAGGCCGGCTTGCTGGAGAAACTCGAAGTCGCCCACACGATCGCAACCGAATCGGAAGTCGTCGCCAACCTCCAGGTGCTGCACGCCGAGGCCGTCGACCAGAATGGTGTCGACGAACTCGGCGGCACTGAGCTTGCTCAAGCGCTGATTGAACGCCAGGCACAACACCCGGTCTACCCCTTCGCCAGCCAGCAGGGCGACCTTGTCGCGCAGGCGGGCCAGGCGGGCCGGAGCGGTATCGGGGGCAAAGTATTCGCGCGGCTGTGGCTCGAAAATCACCACGCAACTGGGCACGCCCAGCGCTACCGCACGCTCACGCAGGCGCGCCAGGATTGCCTGGTGGCCACGGTGAACACCGTCGAAGTTGCCAATAGTGGCGACACAGCCCCGGTGCTGGGGGCGCAGGTTGTGAAGGCCTCGAACCAGCTGCATAACGCGCTTCTTGCTCATAAAGTGGTCGATTATAACCACACCCGGGCGCTGACGACAGGCAGCAGCGTCACCCCGTGGTGTGGAATAGATAAAACCGACGTCTGGCCATGCTCACGACTCAATGCAGCGCCTTGCGTGCAAAGTCGCGCGGACGGAATCCGAACACGAACAGACTGCCGAAATAAGTCACTACCCCCGCCAGAATCAACACACCCAGGCGCAGGAAACGCTCAAGCATCTGCCCTTCTGCCCAGGCTGGCATGTAGTGCATCCCTGCCAACAGCACCGCAGACATCAACAGCACTGCCACCACCAGCTTGGCGAGGAACTTGCCCCACCCCGGTTGCGGCTGGAACAACTGCTGCTGGCGCAGCTTCCAGTACAGCAGGCCGGCATTCAGGCAAGCCCCCAGGCTGATGGCCAGGGCCAGGCCCGCATGCTGCAGGTGGGTGATGAACAGCAGGTTGAATACCTGGGTGCAGACCAGGGTGAATACCGCGATCTTAACCGGAGTACGAATGTTCTGCTGGGCATAGAAGCCGGGTGCCAGCACCTTGACCAGAATAATCGCCAGCAACCCCACCGAGTAGGCGATCAATGCACGCTGGGTCATGGCGGCGTCAAACGCGGTGAATTTGCCGTACTGGAACAGCGCCACGGTCAGCGGCTCGGCAAGAATTGCCATGGCCAGGGTGCACGGCAGCACCAGCAGGAAGCACAAGCGCAGGCCCCAGTCGAGGATTCGTGAATATTCGTGGCGGTCACGGTTTGCGTAGGTCTTGGCCAGGGTTGGCAGCAGGATGGTGCCCAGGGCCACGCCCAGTACACCAGAGGGCAGCTCCATCAGGCGGTCGGCGTAGTACATCCACGACACCGAGCCGGCCACCAGGAAGGAGGCGAAGATAGTGTTGATGATCAGCGAGATCTGGCTGACGGAAACCCCGAGAATCGCCGGCAGCATCTGCTTGAGCACACGCCAAACGCCGCTGTCGCGCAGGTTGAGGCGTGGCAGCACCAGCATGCCGATTTTTTTCAGGTGCGGCAGCTGATACAACAGCTGTGCCAGGCCACCGGCCAGGACACCCCAGGCCAACGCCATGATCGGTGGATCGAAGTACGGGGTCAGGAACACCGTAAAGCCGATCATCGCCACGTTGAGCAGGGTCGGCACGAAGGCCGGCACCGCAAAGCGGTTCCAGGTATTGAGGATGGCGCCCGCCAGCGACGACAGCGAGATCAGCAATATATAAGGAAAGGTGACCCGCAGCAGGTCGGTGGTCAGTTGGTATTTTTCGGCGCTGTCGACGAACCCCGGCGCCGTGACCCAGACCACCCACGGCGCGGCGAGGATACCGATAGCCGTGACCAGGGCCAGCACAAGGGTCAGCAGGCCACTGACATAGGCAATGAATGTACGGGTCGCTTCTTCACCTTGCTGGGTCTTGTACTCCGCGAGGATCGGCACGAACGCCTGGGAAAACGCACCTTCTGCAAAGATCCGGCGCAGCAGGTTGGGCAGTTTGAAGGCAATGAAAAAGGCGTCGGTGGCAACCCCGGCGCCAAACACCCGTGCAAGGATTGTGTCGCGAACAAAGCCCAACACCCGCGAAATCATGGTGATGGAACTGACAGCCGCCAGGGATTTCAGAAGATTCATCGAAAGTTTTTCACGTCTTGGGATAAAGGGCTGTGCCAGACCGCGCCCAGTTGTGCGATACTCCGCGCCGCAACGCAAGCAGAGCAAAAGCTCCCGAGTTTACAGGTCGTGCCGCAGAAGGGAATCTCTCCCTTGTTCAGAACGACCACTCAGCGGATCCGAGCAAGTGCCCTTGACAACCGATCAACTCATCGGCATGATTCGCGGCCTATTTTGTTTGCTATTTACCAAGTCTTTCGAGGAGCTCGACGGTGGCCAACTCACCTTCCGCCAAAAAACGTGCAAAACAGGCTGAGAAGCGTCGCAGCCACAACGCCAGCCTGCGTTCCATGGTTCGTACCTACATCAAGAATGTAGTTAAAGCCATCGACGCAAAAGACGCCGAAAAAGCGCAAGCTGCTTACATCCTGGCTGTGCCAGTTATCGACCGTATGGCCGATAAAGGCATCATCCACAAGAACAAGGCTGCTCGCCATAAAGGCCGTCTGAATGGCCACATCAAGGCGCTGAAAACTGCTGCCTAAGCGACACGCTTGTTAAAAAACCGACCCTAGGGTCGGTTTTTTATTGCCTGCAGAAAAGCCATGCGGCACAAGCTCTTTCCCGCAAGAGAAGCGGGCTTGCCCCGCGAAGGGCAGGCCCGCCTTGTATCACTTACCGATCTGAATCTTCGGCGCCCATTGCAGCCACTCTTCCTCGGCCTTGTCGAACAGGGCAAAGGTCTGCTGCGGCCGTGCCGGGTTGCCCATCTTCTCGCCATCCGGCGTGGCGAAGGCAATGCCACCCTCGATCAGGGTTTCCAGCGATTCGGTGCGCACCGTCGCCCCCTTGAACAAGCCCCAGTCCATGCCAAATCCGCTGCTGTTCCAGAACCGGCTACCACCGCGCACCAGCGCTGCATACCGTGGCTCGATCAGGATATGGATCAGCACGCGGTCGGCGGTTTGTCCAAGCTCGAAGCCCGTTACCTTGCCCACCGGAATTTCGCGGTAGGTCACCGGCACGCCCGCCTTGATCGATCCCCTTCTCGGCGCACTGAGTACCAGGGCCAGGCCCGCTTCACGCTCGGAAAAGTCTGGCGCCTGGGGCAATGCATTAAAGGTGCGCTGAGGCCCCAGGTTCTTCACTGCAGGCTGTACTTCCAGGTACTGGCCCGTGACCAGGGTTTCCAGGTTAGCGGTCTTGACGATGCCCAGAGCCGGCTTCACCACCCAGAACTGCGTGCCTTCACGGGCAATGCGTTCGGGCACTTCGGTGATCCGCGCCTTGAGCAACACTGCCTGCAAGTCCTGGGTGAGGTCAACCTGCTCGACTACACCAACATCCAGACCCTTGAAGCGAACGGGTGTACCCACCTTGAGGCCATCGGCACGCTCCACACGGATAGTGACCGTGGTACCACTGCGGTTGGCCGCCTCCTGGTTCTCATTCAAGCGGAAGCTCGGGATGCGACGCTTGAGCGGCACATTCGGCGTCGGCGTGTCGAAGGCAATGCCACCCGCCATGAGGCTCTGCAGCGACTCACTCTTGATCTGGATACCGGACAATCCACCCGTGAGGGTAATGCCGCTGGCATTCCAGAATCGCGTCGAGCCGTTGACCAGGCCCGCGTACTCCTGCTCGATATGCACACCGATCAACAGGCGCTTGCTCTTCTTGGAGAACTGGTAGCTCTGAACAGTACCCACCTTGACCTGGCGATAGAGAATCGGGCTGCCGACCTCAAGCGACCCGAGGTTGTCACTGAACAACACCAGGTGCAGCCCGGGCGCCTTGAGGTCCAATGGCGGCGCCTTGGCGCGCGCCTCGAACTCGCGCTTGGGCGATGCCCCCTTGTCCCCGGGGCGGATAGCAATGTAGTTGCCCTTGACCAACGCCTCCAGGCCGGTGATCCCAGCCAGTGAGATAGAGGGCTTGACCACCCAGAACTGCGTGCCGTCGACCAGGTAGTCTTCTGCCAGCGGGTCCAGCGTCAGCTCGGCCATTGCGCTGGACAGGTCAGCATCGACCTTCAGGGTTTTCAGCGAGCCGACCTGGATACCTTTGTACATCACAGGCGTGCGCCCGGCCTGGAGCCCTTCGAAGTCACCCAGCTTGACCTTGATTCGGATACCCGCTTGGGCAGCATCAAAGTCTTCGTACAAACGGAAGGGCAAATTCGGATCGGTCGGCGGGCTGTCCTTGCGGTGCTCAGGTGTGGCGAATGCGATCCCACCGGCAACGATGCTGGACAATGATTCGCTACGTACCTTCACCCCGGACAGGTTGGCATCGATACTGATGCCGCTGGCATTCCAGAATCGCGTGTGCTTGCGTACCAGGCTGGTGTAAGCCGGTTCGATGAAAACCTTGACCTCGACCGTTGCCTGATCCTCGGCCAGGCGATAGCTTTTCACCCGGCCTACCTGGATCTGCTTGTAGAACACCGGGCTGTCGCGGTTGAGCGAGCCCAGGCGGTCTGCCTTGAGCGTAAGGTGCAGGCCAGGCTCGCTGTCGGACAACGGCGGGGCCACGGCCAACGCCTTGAAGCGCCTGGTCGGCGTTCCCTCACCTGGGCTTACCGCAATGTAGTTGCCCGAGACCAGGGTCTCCAGCCCGGTAATACCCGCCAGACTCACACTTGGTTTGACCAGCCAGAATCGCGTACCGGTATTGAGGTGGGGTTCGGCTGCCTGGTTCATTTCAATGGTCGCAATAACCCCGGTATTGCTACCTTCGTCATCGAGCACCAGCTCTTTTACCTTGCCGACCGACATCCCCTTGAATACCACTTCGGTCTTGTTGGCGACGATACCTTCGCCACTTTCAAAACGAACCTGGATGTTTACTCCCGATTCGCGGTACGCCTGCCAGCCAAGCCAGCCACCAATGACCAGGGCGATCAAAGGCAATATCCATATAGCCGACCAGTTAGAAGCTGGGCGGGTTTTAGCCGTAGGCAAATCACTCATGGTCGTCATCCGACTCCGTGTTATCCCAAATCAGTCGGGGATCAAAAGTTACAGCGGCGAGCATCGTCAAAATCACCACACTGGCGAAGGCGACGGCACCCAGATTGGCTTCGACACTTGCGATCCTGCCGAAATTCACCACGGCCACCAGAATGGCAATGACGAAGATGTCGAGCATCGACCAGCGCCCGATAAACTCGATGAAGCGATACATCAGGATCCGCTGCCTGGCGGAAAGGGGCTGATGGCGCTGGACCGAATACAGCAGCAAGGCGATGCCCACCAACTTGAAGGTAGGCACCAGGATACTGGCAATGAACACGACTGCAGCGATGGGCAGCATGCCGTGCTTCATCAAGGTGATGACTCCGGACATGATGGTGTCCGGACTCCCCTGCCCCAAGGCGCTGACTGTCATGATCGGTAGCACGTTGGCGGGAATGTACAGAATCGCTGCGGTAATCAGCAGCGCCCAGGTTCTTGCCAGGCTGTTCGGTCGCCGTGCATGCACAATGGCCCCGCAACGGCTGCAGGTTTGTGACACACCCTCAGGCGCCTGGCGATTCAGTTCATGGCATTCGCCACAAATCAGAATCCCGGCATCAATCGCACGCATGCAGGTCTTCCCCCGATAAAGCACTCCATATCTGGTGGGGTGACATCACCACCTCCAGCCACACCTGCACCAACAACAAGCTGATAAAGCAGGCCAGCCCCAACCCGAGACTCAACTCGGCCAGATCGACCAGCTTGACCATTGCCACCAGTACGCCCATGAAGTACACCTCGAGCATGCCCCAGTCGCGCAGATGGTGATAAATCCGGTACAGCAGCAGACCGTAACTGCGCCCGATGTTCAGTCGAATGCTGAGTAGCACCGCCAACTGGCACAACAATTTCAGTAGCGGGATTGCCATGCTGCAAAGAAAAACAACCACTGCCACACCGCGCATACCGGTGTTGTAGAGCCCTACAACGCCGCTCCAGACGGTATCGTCAGAGGTTTGACCGAGCAGATGGAGCTGCATGATAGGCAGGAAGTTAGCCGGCACATAAAGCAACAACGCGGCGAGTACCAATGCCAGGCTGCGCTGCACCACGTTATGTCGGTGCGCATAAAGCTCGTAGCCACACCGCGGACAATGCGCCTTTTCATCGAGCTTGAGCACTGGCTTGCGCATCAACAGATCGCACTCGTGACAAGCCACCAATTGCTCCAGGGGCAGGTCATCGAGCTGATGAGAATCGACAGGTTCAGTCATAGTGAACTTCTGGGTTTACATAAGGGCGGTATTCTAACCTGTCGGAGCGAGCTTGCCCCGCGATGTGCGCCCATCACTGGGGAAGCCCGCTCCTGCAGATCGATATTTAGCGGCCCGGAAAAGACAAAACCCCTACCTGCGTACGCAGATAGGGGTTTCGGAATTTAATCTTGACGATGACCTACTCTCACATGGGGAAACCCCACACTACCATCGGCGATGCATCGTTTCACTGCTGAGTTCGGGATGGGATCAGGTGGTTCCAATGCTCTATGGTCGTCAAGAAATTCTGTTGCCAGAAGGTCTTGTGCAGACACTCCAGCGAATCGGGTATGTGACAATCTGTGGTTTTTTGAAATTTCGGTTCAATGCGTCTTCACCACCACAATCTGCGCTGCAGATTGCTTGGGTGTTATATGGTCAAGCCTCACGGGCAATTAGTATTGGTTAGCTCAACGCCTCACAGCGCTTACACACCCAACCTATCAACGTCGTAGTCTTCGACGGCCCTTCAGGGAGCTCAAGGCTCCAGTGAGATCTCATCTTGAGGCAAGTTTCCCGCTTAGATGCTTTCAGCGGTTATCTCTTCCGAACATAGCTACCCGGCAATGCCACTGGCGTGACAACCGGAACACCAGAGGTTCGTCCACTCCGGTCCTCTCGTACTAGGAGCAGCCCCTCTCAAATCTCAAACGTCCACGGCAGATAGGGACCGAACTGTCTCACGACGTTCTAAACCCAGCTCGCGTACCACTTTAAATGGCGAACAGCCATACCCTTGGGACCGGCTTCAGCCCCAGGATGTGATGAGCCGACATCGAGGTGCCAAACACCGCCGTCGATATGAACTCTTGGGCGGTATCAGCCTGTTATCCCCGGAGTACCTTTTATCCGTTGAGCGATGGCCCTTCCATACAGAACCACCGGATCACTAAGACCTACTTTCGTACCTGCTCGACGTGTCTGTCTCGCAGTCAAGCGCGCTTTTGCCTTTATACTCTACGACCGATTTCCGACCGGTCTGAGCGCACCTTCGTACTCCTCCGTTACTCTTTAGGAGGAGACCGCCCCAGTCAAACTACCCACCATACACTGTCCTCGATCCGGATAACGGACCTGAGTTAGAACCTCAAAGTTGCCAGGGTGGTATTTCAAGGATGGCTCCACGCGAACTGGCGTCCACGCTTCAAAGCCTCCCACCTATCCTACACAAGCAAATTCAAAGTCCAGTGCAAAGCTATAGTAAAGGTTCACGGGGTCTTTCCGTCTAGCCGCGGATACACTGCATCTTCACAGCGATTTCAATTTCACTGAGTCTCGGGTGGAGACAGCGCCGCCATCGTTACGCCATTCGTGCAGGTCGGAACTTACCCGACAAGGAATTTCGCTACCTTAGGACCGTTATAGTTACGGCCGCCGTTTACCGGGGCTTCGATCAAGAGCTTCGCGTTAGCTAACCCCATCAATTAACCTTCCGGCACCGGGCAGGCGTCACACCCTATACGTCCACTTTCGTGTTTGCAGAGTGCTGTGTTTTTAATAAACAGTCGCAGCGGCCTGGTATCTTCGACCGGCATGAGCTTACGGAGCAAGTCCTTCACCCTCACCGGCGCACCTTCTCCCGAAGTTACGGTGCCATTTTGCCTAGTTCCTTCACCCGAGTTCTCTCAAGCGCCTTGGTATTCTCTACCCAACCACCTGTGTCGGTTTGGGGTACGGTTCCTAGTTATCTGAAGCTTAGAAGCTTTTCTTGGAAGCATGGCATCAACCACTTCGTCGCCTAATGGCAACTCGTCATCAGCTCTCGGCCTTAAGATCCCGGATTTACCTAAGATCTCAGCCTACCACCTTAAACTTGGACAACCAACGCCAAGCTGGCCTAGCCTTCTCCGTCCCTCCATCGCAATAACTAGAAGTACAGGAATATTAACCTGTTTTCCATCGACTACGCTTTTCAGCCTCGCCTTAGGGACCGACTAACCCTGCGTCGATTAACGTTGCGCAGGAAACCTTGGTCTTTCGGCGTGGGAGTTTTTCACTCCCATTGTCGTTACTCATGTCAGCATTCGCACTTCTGATACCTCCAGCAAGCTTCTCAACTCACCTTCACAGGCTTACAGAACGCTCCTCTACCGCATCACCTAAGTGATACCCGTAGCTTCGGTGCATGGTTTGAGCCCCGTTACATCTTCCGCGCAGGCCGACTCGACTAGTGAGCTATTACGCTTTCTTTAAAGGGTGGCTGCTTCTAAGCCAACCTCCTAGCTGTCTAAGCCTTCCCACATCGTTTCCCACTTAACCATGACTTTGGGACCTTAGCTGACGGTCTGGGTTGTTTCCCTTTTCACGACGGACGTTAGCACCCGCCGTGTGTCTCCCATGCTCGGCACTTGTAGGTATTCGGAGTTTGCATCGGTTTGGTAAGTCGGGATGACCCCCTAGCCGAAACAGTGCTCTACCCCCTACAGTGATACATGAGGCGCTACCTAAATAGCTTTCGAGGAGAACCAGCTATCTCCGAGCTTGATTAGCCTTTCACTCCGATCCACAGGTCATCCGCTAACTTTTCAACGGTAGTCGGTTCGGTCCTCCAGTCAGTGTTACCTAACCTTCAACCTGCCCATGGATAGATCGCCCGGTTTCGGGTCTATACCCAGCGACTAAGCGCCCTATTAAGACTCGCTTTCGCTACGCCTCCCCTATTCGGTTAAGCTCGCCACTGAATATAAGTCGCTGACCCATTATACAAAAGGTACGCAGTCACCTAACAAAGTAGGCTCCCACTGCTTGTACGCATACGGTTTCAGGTTCTATTTCACTCCCCTCTCCGGGGTTCTTTTCGCCTTTCCCTCACGGTACTGGTTCACTATCGGTCAGTCAGTAGTATTTAGCCTTGGAGGATGGTCCCCCCATATTCAGACAAAGTTTCTCGTGCTCCGTCCTACTCGATTTCATGACTAAGAGATTTTCGCGTACAGGGCTATCACCCACTATGGCCGCACTTTCCAGAGCGTTCCGCTAATCTCAAAGCCACTTAAGGGCTAGTCCCCGTTCGCTCGCCACTACTAAGGGAATCTCGGTTGATTTCTTTTCCTCAGGGTACTTAGATGTTTCAGTTCCCCTGGTTCGCCTCTTGCACCTATGTATTCAGTACAAGATACTCAGCTTATGCTGAGTGGGTTCCCCCATTCAGAGATCTCCGGATCAAAGTCTGTTTGCCGACTCCCCGAAGCTTATCGCAGGCTACCACGTCTTTCATCGCCTCTGACTGCCAAGGCATCCACCGTATGCGCTTCTTCACTTGACCATATAACCCCAAGCAATCTGGTTATACTGTGAAGACGACATTCGCCGAAAATTCATGAAAACTCACAAATTTTACCTTAGCCTGAACAATCACCAGTGAAAGTGTTGTCCAGTCTATCTTTCTATCACATACCCAAATTTTTAAAGAACGATTCTGAAAAAGTTCAGAAATCAATATTCGACGCGAATATTCATTTCTAAGCTTTGACACGGTAGCAAGGGGTGGTGGAGCCAAGCGGGATCGAACCGCTGACCTCCTGCGTGCAAGGCAGGCGCTCTCCCAGCTGAGCTATGGCCCCAACAAGAAACTGGTGGGTCTGGGCAGATTCGAACTGCCGACCTCACCCTTATCAGG
>NZ_JANHLD010000001.1:0-1587500 GCF_028682455.1 Pseudomonas putida | reverse complement strand
CCAACAATGATATAGGGCCGCTTGCTCAGCTCCACGCCCAATTGTCCCCAGTCCAGCCCGAGAACGAACACCATGTAGGCGCTGATGTGCATCACTATATAAGCAAAGCACCACAACCCCAGCTGCCGACGCGAAACTATCCACCCCGCCCAACCGGTCAGTCGCTGCAGCGGCGTCATGGACAAGGTTATGAGCAGGAAGATCAGCGCACCCAGCCCCAGCCGATCGACCAGGAGCTTGCCGGGGTCAGGACCCAGCGCATTCATTGCTGCCTCATACAGCCACCAAAGCGGCCAGATGCAGGCCAGGATGAAGATACCCAGGCGAAACAGTGGATAGCGCATCAGTAGTTCTTCCGCAGATCAAGGCCGCTATACAGCCCCGCCACTTCCTCGGCGTAACCGTTGAACATCTGGGTAGTACGCACGTTCGGACTGAACAGGCCACTGGGCAGCCGCCGCTCACGCGCCTGCGTCCAACGAGGATGATCGACTTCGGGATTGACGTTGGCATAGAAGCCGTACTCTTCAGGCGCTATGGCTTGCCAGGTGGTACGCGGCTGCTCCGCCACCAGACTGATGCGCACAATGGACTTGATGCTCTTGAACCCATACTTCCACGGCACCACCAACCGTAGCGGCGCACCGTTCTGATTGGGCAGCTCGCGCCCATACATGCCCACTGCCAATATCGCCAACGGGTTCATCGCTTCGTCCAGGCGCAGCCCCTCTACATACGGCCAGTCGATCAAGGCAAAGGTGGAGCGCTGCCCCGGCATGCTCGAAGGGTCCTGCAGGGTTTCGAAACGAATGAATTTAGCCTTGGAAGTCGGCTCCACCTGTTTGAGCACTGCAGACAAAGGGAAGCCCAGCCAGGGAATGACCATCGACCAGGCCTCGACGCAGCGCAGCCGATAGATTCGCTCCTCCAGCTGATAGGGATGGATGAAGTCTTCCAGCGCATAGCGCCCTGGCTTGCCCACCTCTCCATCGACCACGACGGTCCAGGGTTGCGTCTTGAGACTGCCGGCATTTTCCGCCGGGTCGCCCTTGTCGGCACCGAACTCATAGAAGTTGTTGTAGTGGGTAGCGTCTTTATAAGGTGTGATCGCTTCCCCCGGCGCGGTCACCGCCTGCCAGCGAGTGGAAGCCAGCTTGTCACTGAACCAGGCTGGCGCCGCTCCAGCCTCGACATCTGCATAACGTGACATTTCAGCGGCATCGACCCAGCGAGGCAATGCCGAAGCCGCCAGCGTAGCGACAGAACCACCGAGCAATGCTCGGCGCGAAAGATAGAGGGATTCAGGAGTGACGTCCGACGCTTTGCAGTCGGAAGCTTTGGACAGCTTGATAAGCATGGTGGCTCCGTAGAACTGGAGGACTGATGCACCAGTTGACTACGGAGCCCGAGCGAAATTACATCACTCGACGTTTTTCCGGCGGCGAATGCGCAGCAGGTACTGCACGGGGCCGGATGCCGCGTAACCAAGGAACACCAGCAGCAGAATGCGCGGTGGATCACTGAAGACTACCGCGAACACCAGTACCACCGCGAGGATCGCTACGAACGGTACGCGCCCCTTGAGATCCAGCTCCTTGAAGCTGTTGTACTTGATGTTGCTGACCATCAGCATGCCCGCCGCGGCCACCAGCAAGGCAACCAGGAACGAGAGTTTCGAGCCCTGGATACCGTAGTCGCTGAAAGCCCAGACCGTACCGGCCACCACACCTGCGGCCGCCGGGCTGGCAAGACCGATGAAGTAACGCTTGTCGGCAGTACCGACCTGGGTATTGAAGCGCGCCAGACGCAGTGCAGCACCAGCGACATAGATAAAGGCGACCATCCAGCCGACCTTGCCCATGTCACCGAGCGCCCAACCGAAGGCCAGCAGTGCAGGAGCCACACCAAAGGCAACCATGTCCGACAGCGAGTCATACTCGGCGCCGAAAGCACTTTGGGTGTTGGTCATGCGAGCCACGCGGCCATCGAGGCCGTCGAGGACCATGGCCACGAAAATCGCGATGGCAGCAAAGGCGAAGTATTTGCTCGCTTCGCGCGGATCACCGGCACTCAGGGCTGCCTGGGCGCTCATGGAGTTGATGATGGAATAGAAACCGGCGAACAGGTTCGCAGTGGTGAAGAGATTGGGCAGCAGATAGATGCCGCGATGCCGAACCTTGCGTCCTTCGGCGTCATGCCCTTCTTCAACATGCTCATCGATCGGTAGCAGGCTTTCGGCGTCAGAGGCCTTGTTCGGCTCTTCGGGACGTTCGCTCATTGACATTACCTTGCAACGGTGTGGAAAGTTTCGACAGAGGTCTGCGACGAGGGTTCACCGGCAGACGATGAAGCTTTATACCAGATGCTGACCGCCTAAACGAAAAAACGCGGCCGAAGCCGCGTTTTCATCGCATCAAGCCAGAATCAGTTCTTGGCCTTGTCAACGATCTTGTTGGCTGCGATCCAAGGCATCATCGAGCGCAGTTGCTCGCCGATGACTTCGATGCCGTGAGCGGCGTTGTTACGACGCTTGGCGGTCATCGAAGGGTAGCCGGTAGCACCTTCGCTGATGAACATCTTGGCGTATTCGCCGTCCTGGATGCGCTTGAGTGCATTGCGCATGGCCTGACGGGATTCGGCGTTGATGACTTCCGGGCCGGTCACGTACTCGCCGTACTCGGCGTTGTTGGAGATCGAGTAGTTCATGTTGGCGATACCGCCTTCGTACATGAGGTCAACGATCAGCTTCAGTTCGTGCAAGCACTCGAAGTAAGCCATTTCTGGCGCGTAGCCGGCTTCAACCAGGGTTTCGAAACCGGCCTTGACCAGTTCGACGGTACCGCCGCACAGAACAGCCTGCTCACCGAACAAGTCGGTTTCGGTCTCGTCCTTGAAGGTGGTTTCGATGATACCGGTACGGCCGCCACCAACGCCTGCAGCGTAGGACAGGGCGACGTTCTTGGCGTTGCCCGAAGCGTCCTGGTAGATAGCGATCAGGTCAGGGATACCACCGCCTTTGACGAACTCGGAGCGTACGGTGTGACCTGGCGCTTTTGGCGCGATCATGATCACGTCCAGGTCAGCGCGTGGCACAACCTGGTTGTAGTGGATGGCGAAGCCGTGGGAGAAGGCCAGGGTAGCGCCCTTCTTGATGTTCGGCTCGACTTCGGTCTTGTACAGCTGGGACTGGAACTCGTCCGGGGTCAGGATCATGACCAGGTCGGCACCCGCAACAGCAGTTGCCACGTCGGCAACTTTCAGGCCGTGGGCCTCTGCCTTGGCAACGGTGGCCGAACCTTTACGAAGACCGACAGTGACATCCACACCGGAGTCCTTCAGGTTGCACGCTTGGGCGTGACCCTGGGAACCATAACCGATGATGGCAACTTTCTTGCCCTGGATGATCGAAAGGTCGCAGTCTTTATCGTAGAAAACTTTCATGAACATACCCCTGTTATCTCGGCCCGATAGGGCCATCGCTAATTTTTTGAGTTAGATGCTGAGCACTTTGTCGCCACGGGCAATGCCGGTGACGCCACTGCGCACTGTTTCGAGAATGGACGCGGTACCGATTGCCTGAATGAAGCTGTCAAGCTTGTCGCTGGCGCCAGTCAGCTGGACGGTGTAGACGCTGCTGCTGACATCGACGATCTGCCCACGGTAGATATCCGTGGTGCGCTTGATCTCGGCACGCTGTGCGCCCGTGGCCTTGACCTTTACCAGCATCAACTCACGTTCGATATGCGCGCTTTCCGAGAGGTCGACAAGCTTCACGACTTCAACCAGCTTGTTCAGGTTTTTGGTGATCTGCTCGATCACCTCATCATGACCGACCGTGGTCAACGTCAGACGCGACAGGGTCGGGTCTTCGGTCGGCGCTACGGTCAGGCTTTCGATGTTGTAGTTACGCTGCGAGAACAGACCCACCACGCGAGACAAGGCACCGGGTTCGTTTTCCAACAGCAGGGAAATAATGTGCCGCATGATTAGGTACGCTCCGTCTTGCTCAGCCACATGTCGCGCATGGAACCGTCTTTGATCTGCATCGGGTAGACGTGTTCGCTGTTGTCGACCTGGATGTCGATGAACACCAGGCGGTCCTTCATGGCGAACGCCTCCTCGAGCTTGGGCTTGAGGTCCTTCAGACTGGTGATGCGAATGCCCACGTGGCCATAGGCTTCAGCCAATTTGACGAAGTCAGGCAGCGACTCCATATAGGAGTGCGAGTGACGGCTGTTGTAGGACATGTCCTGCCATTGGCGGACCATACCCAATACACCGTTGTTCAGGTTGACGATCTTAACCGGCAGGTCGTACTGCAGGCAGGTCGACAGTTCCTGGATGTTCATCTGGATGCTGCCCTCGCCGGTAACACAGGCAACGTCCTGGTCCGGGAAGTTCAGCTTGATGCCCATGGCCGCCGGGAAACCGAAGCCCATGGTGCCCAGGCCGCCGGAGTTGATCCAGCGATTGGGTTTGTTGAAGCGGTAGTACTGCGCCGCGAACATCTGGTGCTGGCCCACGTCGGAGGTGACGAAAGCATCGCCTTTGGTCACTTCGCACAGGGTTTCGATCACCGTCTGCGGCTTGATTACGCTGCCATCGCCCTTGTTGTAAGGGAACATGTCGCGATCACCACGCCACTCTTCGATCTGTTTCCACCACGCATCGATGGCCGCCTTTTCAGGCTGCTCGCCGATTTCGCGCAAGGTCGCGACCATTTCGGTCAAGACGCTGTCGACCGGACCGACAATCGGTACGTCGGCCTTGATGGTCTTGGAGATCGACGCCGGGTCGATGTCGATGTGGATAACTTTGGCGTTCGGGCAGAACTTTGCCGGACCGTTGACCACGCGATCGTCAAAACGCGCACCGACAGCAAAAATCACGTCGGCATGATGCATGGCCAGGTTGGCGGTATAGCTGCCGTGCATGCCGAGCATGCCGAGGAACTGGCGATCGGTACCCGGATAGCCCCCCAACCCCATCAGAGTGTTGGTGACCGGCAGGTTGAGCATCTGGGCGATCTCGGTCAGGGCTTCGGAGCCGCCGCCGAGAATCACGCCGCCACCGGCATAAACCACTGGGCGCTTGGCGGCCAGGAGCATTTCGGCAGCCTTGCGGATCTGCCCCGAATGACCACGAACAGCCGGGCTGTAGGAACGCATCTTGACCTTTTTGGGGTAGACGTATTCGAACTTTTCCGCCGGGTTGGTCATGTCTTTCGGGATGTCGACGACAACCGGGCCTGGACGGCCGGATTGAGCCAGGTAGAACGCTTTTTTCAGGACTTCCGGGATTTCCGATGCATGCTTGATCATGAAGCTGTGCTTCACGATCGGCCGGGAGATACCGATCATGTCGGTTTCCTGGAAGGCATCGGTACCGACCATGGTGCTGGGCACCTGGCCAGAGAGAATCACCATCGGAATGGAGTCCATGTACGCGGTGGCAATGCCGGTGATGGCATTGGTCGCACCAGGACCCGAGGTCACCAGTACCACACCGGCCTTGCCGGTGGCACGGGCATAACCGTCCGCCATATGGGTAGCGGCCTGCTCGTGACGAACCAGGATGTGATTGACTTCCGGTTCTTTGAACAGGGCATCGTAAACATGCAGGAGAGCACCACCAGGGTACCCGTAGATGTGCTTAACGCCTTCGTCACGCAAAAAGCGGACGACCATCTCAGCGCCAGATAAAAGCTCCACGTTGTTCACCTCTAAAACGCCAGAATACCGCCCACGGTGGACGGGTCTTAATAGGTTTACTGCCAAGCAGAGCATGAGCGACGGAATCGCCGACTACGTCAGCACTGACTGAGCAAGTATTGGGAGCGCCCCAAAGTGTTGCGGGGTTTTCCCACCCAGCGCGAGGTAACGCGTTGCGGGGTGTAACAGGTCGGCGCGGGTGTGCGCCTCATGATCTGCTTAGCGGGTCTGCTTCTGGCAGTCCCTCTACAGCGGAATCTGGATTCTTGTGATTCGGCGCGCGCAAGTCAAGAAAAATTATTGCCAATTTTTCCAAAGGACGATCAACAGCCACCATTAATGCCAATAGCTGCAGCAGAAAAACAAACATTACAAAGAAAAAGAGCCACAATCTGTGGCTCCAAGGGGTAAAAGAGGGAAATTCAGGCAGATGGACTAATCAATTGGTCAAATTCTGCTAGTAGCCTGCGCAGCTCGCGACTTTCCTCCGGGCGGTCTACGTATACCGTTTCAGCCATGACCAGGATGCCAGAAGCGTTTGGCAGCGGCAGGCCCTTTTCGAGAATCTCTTTCATTCTCGGCAGGAAGATCCATTGCAACCACTGATCGAAGCTCATGCTGTCGACGGCAAACGGCACCGTGCTCGCCAACGCCTGGGCGGTGGGGGCAACGTCACTCCACCAGCCCTGGGCATGTAGCTCGTGCTCGATGAGCAGCAGGTGATCTGCGATATCCAGAATGCGCGGATCCATTACAGGTTGACCTGAGCTTTCTGCCGCGCCAGCGCCGCGCCTGCCGAGTCGCCCTGCTTATCGCGTGCCTGGGCAATGATGTTCCACAGCCCCGCCTGCAGGTCTGGACGGCCGTTGGCATAGGTCAGCGCGCGTCGAGCCAGTTGCTCCGACTGGGCTGCATCCCCTTGGGCCAGGCGGACCTGAGCCAGGCGATAGAGCACCTGCGGCTCGCGAGGGGCAATGCGCTGGGCACGCTCAAGGCTTGACGAGGCACCGTTGTAGTCGCCACTGCCCTGCTGTTGCTGGGCGGTAGTCAACAGCGCCAGCACGGGGCCATCGAGTTGCTCGTCAGCCGACAGGCCACCACTGGTTGCCCCGCTACGCGGAATTCCGCTCGGAGCGCTGGGCGCCGTGCTTGGCAGGGTGTAACTGCCCGCGTTCGCCGAACCACTGGTGTAAGGCGCCGAACTCACCGGGCCCGGCGTAATCGGACCGGTCGAGATCGGTGCAGCCGCCGTCGAGGCCGGGAACGTCTGGATCGGTGCTGCGCCCGCTCCTTGCGGGACCATCACGGTGACACCGGAGTCCTGAGGGACAGCCTGGGCCTGGCGGGTGCCCGCATTGACCTGGGCACCCCGTGAGGCTGATACACGATCACTGTTGGAGACGCGAGTGCTCGAATCGACCACAGGAATTGAGCCACGCTGTACGCTGGCGCAACCGTTGAGCAAAGCCAGTGCCGTCAAGGCAGGAATCCACCACTTGTTCACTTCACACCCTCTTTGCCTGCTTAGTTCATCCAGCCCTTGACCCAGTCCATCACGGACTCGGCGGGATCCTGCGTGCCACCACAGGCGGCGCCGGCAGGGGGCTCACTGCCGCGAATATACGGCATCTGTACTGCGCCCGGGCAACTGGCATCGGAACCTTGCCCGGTGTGTGGATCGACCCACGCCTGAACCACGTTGTCTGGCAATGGCATGTCCAGCGGTAGCGGGTCGGCCTTGCGCATGAAACTGGTCCATACCTGCAGGGCACCGGTGGCGCCGGTGAACGGCGTCTTGCCGTTATCGTCGCGGCCCAGCCAGACCACCGCCAGCAAGTCCTGGCTGAACCCTGCGAACCAGCTGTCGCGAGAATCGTTACTGGTACCGGTCTTGCCCGCCAGGGTCAGGGAGCTTGGCAGCACGCTGTAGACCGAACGCCCAGTGCCTTCGCGCATCACCCGCTGCATGGCGTTCTGCACCAGATAGATAGCCCCCGGATCGAAGGTCTGCTGGATCTGGAACGGGTATCGCTTGAGCGGCTCGCCTTCGGCAGTCAACACACTGCGGATGCCGCGCATCGGCGTATTGAAGCCGCCATTGGCCAGGGTCTGGTACATGGTCGCCACCTGCATCGGCGACATGCCACCGGCACCGAGCAGCATCGACGGGAATGCGGGCCAGTCGACGCTCACACCCAGACGCCCAATAGTTTTGAGCACATTCGGCACGCCCAGTTCCAGGCCCAGCTTGGCCGTCGAAAGGTTGTAGGAGTTCGCCAGGCCTTGATACAGATAAATGGTGCCGTGGGAGCGGCGATCATAGTTCTGTGGCCGCCAGACCTGGCCGTCGCCGCCCTTGACTGCAAATGGCTCGTCCTGGACCCAGGTGGTCAGGGTGTATTTGCTCGGCTTTTCCAGGGCGGTCAGGTAGACCGCCGGCTTGACCAACGAACCGATCGGCCGCACGGCATCAATGGCACGGTTGAATCCGGCAAAGCCTGCCTGGCGACTGCCGATCAGTGCCTGCACCTCACCGGTTTCCGGGTTGGTCACCACCATTGCGGCTTCGACTTCATCGGCACCTTTGCGTCCGGCGAGACGCTTGAAGGTCTCGGACATCGCCGCTTCGGACTTCATCTGCAGGATCGGGTCGAAACTGGTGAAGATACGCAGGCCTTCTTCGGTCAAGTCTTCGTCACGGTAGTCCTGGCGCAGCTGACGCTTCACAAGGTCAAGAAACCCCGGGAAAGAACTGTCGGCCAGGCTGCCGCGCTTGGTCACGCCCAGCGGCATCTTCTTCGCGGCGGCGACCGCCTCTGGTGTCGCGACGCCCTGCTCGGCCAGCAAGTCGAGCACCAGGTTGCGTCGCACGGTGGCGCGCTCCGGATAACGACGCGGGTTGTAGTAGGACGGCCCCTTGACCATGCCCACCAGCAACGCCACCTGATGCAGTTTCAGTTCAGACAGCGGCTGACTGAAGAAGAACTGGCTGGCCAGGCCGAAACCGTGCACCGCGCGCTGGCCATCCTGGCCGACGAATACCTCGTTGAGGTACGCCTCGAGAATTTCGCGCTTGTCGTAGTGCAGTTCCAGCAGCAAGGCCATCATCGCTTCGGTGAGCTTGCGACTGAGGCTGCGTTCATTGGTCAGGTAGAAGTTCTTGACCAACTGCTGGGTCAGGGTACTACCGCCCTGGCGCATGGCACCCGACGAAGTGTTGACCCAGACAGCCCGGGCAATCGACTTGGGGGAGACGCCGAAGTGACTGTAGAAGTCGCGGTCTTCGACGGCGACCAGGGTTTCGAGAAGGTACGGCGGCACCTGGTCGAGCTTGATCAGGATCCGGTCCTCCAGGTTCTTGGGGTACAGGCCACCAATCAGCAACGGCTCCAGTCGTACCACATCAAGTTTGGAACCGTTGGCGCCGCTCAGGCCCGCCACATAGTCGCCGGAGAAACGCACGCGCACTGCCTGCGCCTGCTCCATGCCCTCATAGAATTGGAAGCCGCGGGTGTTCAGGTCAACGGTATTGCCGCTGACGGCAGCGGCACCCGGGCCGTTGGCGACGCTCTCGCGGCGATAACCCAGGGCATCGAGTTCAATGAGAAAATCGCTCTTGCTGAGCTTCTGCCCGACGAACAGCTCCAACGGCCGGGCATATACCTTGGCCGGGATGGTCCAGCGCTTGCCAGAGAATTTCTCCTGGACCACAGCATCGAGGTAAATGGCGAAGCCGGCCAGCACCACAAGGCCAACCAGACTGAGCTTGATGGCCCAGCCCAGCCAGGCGCTAGAGCGGCCAGACGGGCGTTTTTTCGGGGTACGGGGGGATCGGGTACGAGTCATGGCGGCGGATTATACGCACTTTATTGATCGTCGACAGGCGCCCTCCGGCGGTTTGCACCAGCCTCGCTTGCCGCCATAATGGCCGATTCGAATCTCCACGACCCCTAAGGATCGCCCGTGAGCCAAGCCTTGATCACCGCGTTGCAAAACCCCGCCCTGTTTCCCCATCCGGTCAAGCAATTCCAGGTGATCGAAACTCACATTTCCTGGGTGCTCCTGACGGGCGACTATGCCTACAAGATCAAGAAGCCGATGAATTTCGGTTTCCTGGACTTCACCGAACTGTCCGCACGCAAGCACTTCTGCGCCGAGGAACTGCGCCTGAACCAACGCCTGACCGAGGGCCTGTACCTGGAAGTGCTGCCGATTACCGGTAGCGCCGAAGCGCCACAGCTGGCCGGCGATGGCGAGCCTATCGAGTACGCAATCAAGATGCGCCAGTTCCCACAGGACCAGATGCTCAGCACCCTGCAGGCAAACGGCGAACTGACTGCCGAGCACATCGACCAGATGGCCCGGCAGATTGCCGAATTTCACCTGCAGGCGCCAAAAGTGGCTGTCGAGCACCCATTGGGTACTCCTGACAGCGTCATGGCGCCGGTGGAGCAGAACTTCGAGCAGATCCGCCCGTTCCTTTCCGACAAGGCCGACCTGCAACAGCTCGACGCATTGCAAGCCTGGGCCCAGGATAGTTTCAAGCGCCTGCACAGCTTGCTCGAAACGCGCAAGGCCGAAGGCTTCATTCGTGAGTGCCACGGCGACATCCACCTGGGCAATGCCACCCTGATCGACGGCAAGGTGGTGATCTTCGACTGCATCGAGTTCAACGAGCCGTTCCGCCTGACCGATGTCTATGCCGACACCGCCTTCCTGGCCATGGACCTGGAAGACCGGGGCCTGAAGTCGCTATCGCGCCGCTTCATCAGCCAGTACCTGGAACTCACCGGCGACTATGCCGGCCTCGAACTGCTGAACTTCTACAAGGCTTACCGGGCGCTGGTACGGGCCAAGGTTGCCCTGTTCAGCATGCCGGCCAACGCCGATGCGGTGCAGCGCGCCACCACCCTGCGCACCTACCGCAACTATGCCAACCTGGCTGAAAGCTACAGCGCCATTCCATCGCGTTTCCTGGCGATCACCCATGGCGTTTCTGCCGTGGGCAAGAGCCACGTGGCCATGCGCCTGGTCGACGCCCTGGGGGCTATCCGCCTGCGTTCGGATGTAGAGCGCAAGCGCATGTTCGGTGAGCAGGCCAGCGCCAGCGCAGGTCAACTGCAGACAGGCATCTACAGTGAAGACGCCAACCAGGCCACCTACCAGCGCCTGCACCAACTGGCCGAAACCATCCTGCGCGCCGGGTTCCCGGTTGTCATCGACGCCACCTACCTCAAGCAGGCCCAGCGTCAGGCTGCCGCCGGTGTCGCCAGCGAGACCGGCGTGCCGTTCCTGATCCTGGACTGCAATGCTCCGGAGGCGGTCATTGCCAGCTGGCTGGCCCAGCGCCAGACTGACAAGAACGACCCATCGGATGCCACCCTGGAGGTGATCAAGGCTCAGCAAATCAGCCGCGATCCGCTCAGCGCCGAAGAAGTACTGCAGAGCAAGCGGGTGGAAACCAACGAAAGCGGCAGCCTCGACCTGCTGGTCAAGCAGATCCGCCAGCGCCTGCCAGGGCTCTGACCCTCCCCAAGCGTGAAGCAGTCGACACTTCACGCTTGAACCCGAACGCCTCCACGATGATGGCACTATAGTGTCATCATCGAGTTCCACAGGGAGGCGCCTTCATGAATCAGCCACGGCAATTGGACAGCGCGCTGTATGCGCTGGTGCATGACGAACAGATCGCCCACTTCAACCGCGAGAAGCCCAAGGACGCCAGCATCGACTTTCGTGGCGGTGACTTTCGGGGGCTGGACCTGCGCGAACTGGACACCACTGGCATCGACTTCAGCGATGCCTATTTTCGCGCCGCCGACCTGCGCGGGCTGGACCTTCGCCATAACGGCCTGGAAGGTGCGAGCCTGGCTCATGCGCAAATTTCCGGCACCTACTTCCCCAGCGAACTGAGCGCCGACGAGATTCTCATGTCGGTCAATTTCGGCACACGGCTGCGCTATCGCACTCGCTCGTAACCCTGAACGCCCCGCCGGGCGTGGCCTGGCGGGGCGTTTGTGGCTACCCGTCGGCACCCGATGGCAAAACGCCGCGTATTCTGGAAGTGCCGCTACACTGCTCATTGACCTGCCAGCGATTCCCTCTCAAGACCGTTCAGCCGTCGCAAGGAGGCTTGATGAACGATGAACTCCAGCATCTGAAAAATCTTGGCAAGACTTCTGCGCAGTGGCTGCATGCGGTCGGTATCCACAGTGCTTCGGATCTTCGTCGGCTTGGCGCGGTGAATGCCTACCAGGCCGTACGCACCCGCGGCTTCCGGGCCTCGAAGGTGCTGCTCTACGCAATCGAAGGTGCCCTGCTCGACATGCACTGGAACGACATTCCCCCTGAACGCAAGGAAGCGCTCAACCAACAACTGGATGCCAAGACCCCGAGAAAAAATAATTGAAAATAGACGGGTACAACGATTGACATCGAAATGAGAATCGTTATGATTATCACAACTGGTCGCGAGACTGGTTGGGTAACCTGAAAGCCCCTGGTTCGGACTCTCAGATTATCTCCTCATCAGGCTAATCACGGTTATTGACCCGGCAGTTTTGCCGGGTCTTTTTTTGCCTGCGTTTTGTTCGCTCAGCGGGCGATGATCAGCGGATGCCCCCGCTCCGGATGCCGCTGCACCAGCACATCAATACCGAACACCGACTTGAGCGACTCAGGCTGCAACGCCTGGTCGGGGGTGTCCAGGGCGTGCATGCGACCCTGTTCGAGCAACAGGATCCGGTCGCAGTAACGTGCCGCCAGGTTAAGGTCATGCAATATGACCAGCACCGCCGCGCCACGATCTGCGAATGCACGCACGGCCTGCAAGGTGGTGTGCTGGTGCAAGGGATCGAGCATTGACGTCGGCTCGTCGAGCAGCAGCGTCCTCCCCTCCTCTCCCGGCCACAGCTGCGCCAGCACCCGCGCCAGGTGAACCCGTTGGCGCTCACCTCCCGACAATGCCAGATAGTTGCGCCCGACCAGGTGCCGGGCATCGGCGGCCTGCAGCGCAGCGTCGACAATCTGCTGGTCATGGAGCAGGCCCGTACGGTGCGGCAGGCGCCCCATGCCGACCACGTCCTCGACCTTGAACGCGAACCCAAGGCTGGATATCTGCGGCAACACCGCAAGACGCTGGGCACGCTCCTGGCCAGGCCAGTACGACAGGTCCCTGCCATCCAGGGTCACGCGCCCCTGACTGGCGCTCAATTCGCCGCACAGTGCCCCGAGCAGGCTGCTTTTACCGGCACCATTGGGGCCAAGCACACCCAGCACCTGAAAGGGCTGCACCGCCAGGCTGATATCACTGAGCACCTGATTGCGACCTCGTTGCAGGAACAGGTTCTCGACACTGAGCATCAGGTACGCCCCCGCAGCAACAGGTAGAGGAAAAACGGTGCGCCGATAAAAGCGGTGACGATACCGATCGGCAACTCGGCAGGCGCCAGCGCCAGTCGCGCTATCAAGTCGGCAAACAGCAGCAGTGCCGCCCCCGCCAACAGCGAGGCCGGCAGCAGCACCCGATGATCGGGGCCAGACAACAGGCGCACCAAATGCGGCACCACCAGCCCGATGAAGCCGATCAGGCCGGCAGCCGCCACCGCTGCCCCGACACCCAGCGCGGTACAGAACACCAGTTCGCGCTTGAGGGCCTCGACCTCAATGCCCAGGTGCCTCGCCTCAGATTCGCCCAGCAACAAGGCATTCAGGGCCTGGGCCCGACGCGGAAGCCACAAAACAATACCGACGGCGACCATCACCAGCGGCCACAGCCGCTCATAGCTGGCACCGTTGAGACTGCCCAGGTTCCAGAAAGTTAGTGTGCGCAGGGTGGCGTCGTCGGCCAGGTAGGTGAACAGGCCCACCACGGAGCTGGCCAGCGCCGTCAAGGCGATGCCGGCCAGCAGCATGGTAGCGACGCTGGTCTGACCATGGCGCCGTCCCAGGCGATAGACCAGGGCTGTCACACCCAGGCCACCGAGAAAGGCAAAGATCGACAACAAGTAGGGTGAAAAGGCTTCGGGGATACCGCCCAGCCAGCTACTGCCGACAATCGCCACCGCCGCACCGAGCGCCGCGCCACTGGATACCCCCACCAGGCCAGGGTCGGCCAGCGGATTACGAAACAGACCTTGCATGGCCACCCCGGACAACGCCAGCACCGCCCCGACCGTCAGGCCGAGCAAGGTGCGCGGCAGGCGAATCTGGCCGAGGATGAGCTCGGCCTGATCAAGGCCGTCCCCGCCAATCGGCATGCCCAGCAGTCGCAGGCCCGCGCGCAGCGTATCGAACAACGGCAAGCTCACCGGCCCCAGCGCCAGGGACAACCCCACCGCCAGCAGGCACAGCAGCGCCAGGGCGACGAACAGCGTCCTAGGTTTGATCAGCTGATTCATTGGGCTGTGGGGTAAAAGGCTAGCGAGAGATGCTGCAAGGTGCTCGGCAGGCGCGGCCCCAGGCCGCCCACCAGCAAGGTTGGGTCAAGCTCTACCAGTCGTCCTGCTCGAGCAGCCTTCGAGGCCTTCAAGGCTGGGTTCTCCTTGAGCAGTGCCTGCATGGCCTGTTCGCCACTGAGACTGCGATCGGCAAACACCAGCACGTCCGGGTTCAACGCAGCCAAGGCCTCGACCGAGAAGTTCTTGTAGCCGTCGTTGTCGGCCAGGTTACGCGCGCCAGCCTGCTTGAGCAGCCAGTCACCGGCGGTGCCCTTGCCTGCAATCATTGGCTTGGCGCCAGCATGGCCGACCAGCAGGATCACCCCTGGGGCCGGCTGCCGGGCCTGAACCTGCTTGAGCTTATCTTGCAGGTCATCGAGTTGCTGGCGGTACTCGACGTAGGCCTGCTCGGCCTGCGCTTCGTTACCGAGCAACCGCCCCAGGTGCTTGAGATTGGATTCCACCGCCTGCAGATCGGCCTTGCTGGAAAACAGCTCGACCTTGACCCCCGCCCCACGAATCTGTGCCAGCACCGGCGGCGGGCCCATTTCTTCGGTTCCGACCAGTACATCAGGGCGGAGGCTCAGAACCCCTTCGGCCGATAACTGACGCTGATAGCCGATACTGGGCAAGGCCTTGAGCGACTCGGGATGCTGACTCGTGGTATCGACCCCGACCAGGCGCTTTTCACCGCCCAGCGCCGTCACCCATTCGCTCAGTGCCCCGCCGGCGCTGACCCAGCGCTGCGGCAAGGTTTCGGCATAGGCGAAGCTTGTGAACACAAGACCCATACACAGGCTGATCAGGCTGGCACTTCGGCGCATAACGGACTTCCTGGGGAAAGGGGCGGTATCCGAGTGGATAACACAGGGCGCCACGGGTTATAAAGCGTCCGACGCGGCGTATTCGAACAATTTGATAATTGTTTGCATTTGAACGTCAAGCGAACACCGTGACCCAGGTAACTCCCCTCGCCATGCACTTTCTTTGTTTACCCAACGAACTGGGCGAAGGCCAAAGCCGTGGCTTTGTCCTCGACGATACCGCTCTGTTCGCCGTTCGCCGCGCAGGCACGGTGTACCTGTACCAGAATCGCTGCCCCCATCGCGGCATCCCGTTGAACTGGGAGCCGGACCAATTCCTCGACAGCAGCGCCAGCCTGATCACGTGCTGCCGGCATGGCGCGCTGTTTCTGATCGAGTCGGGTGAATGTGTGGCCGGGCCCTGTGCCGGCGACCACCTGACTGCCCTGGCGTGCCGGGAAGACAGCCAGGGCATATGGCTGATCAGCTGAGCAATACGGGCAGTGGCCGGTCGATGTAGATCTGCTCGCCGTCGATGTGGGTGCCATACGCCAGCACCTCGACGCCATCCGCCACCGCAGCGCGCAAGGCTGTGGCATAGGCCGCATCGATTTCCCCGGCAGGGCGTACCGCCTCGATGCCGCTGAGATTCACACAGTACAGTTGCACCGCCCTCACGCCTTGACGCGCCAACGCCGCCAGTTCACGCAGGTGCTTGGCGCCGCGCTGGGTCACCGCGTCCGGGAAGGCAGCTACGGCCGAGTCGGCGTACCCCAGGGTCACGCTCTTGACCTCGACATAGGCCGGCCCCTGGGCATAGTCCAGGCGAAAATCCACCCGGCTACGCTCCTCGCCGTAGGCAACTTCGCGCTTGAGCCCGGTAAACCCGGCCAGCTCACTGATGCGTCCGGCGAGCAACGCTTCTTCGACCAGGGCGTTGGCGCGTCCGGTATTCACACAGGCCAGCCGCCCCTGGGGAGTCTCACTGATTTCCCAGGTGCCCGGCAGCTTGCGCTTGGGATCACTGGAGCGGCTGAACCACACCTGCCCGCCTTCGACCATGCAATTGAACATCGAGCCCGTATTGGGGCAATGGATTGTGATCTGCTCGCCGCAAGGCAGTTCGATGTCGGCCAGGAAGCGTTTGTAGCGGCGTAGCAGGCGAGCGCTTTCGAGGGTTGGAGTAAAACGCATCAGCCTTGCCAGCTCCGCAAGCCACGGGCAATCCGCTCTACTGCTTCCTGCAGTCGCGGCAAGCTCTGGGTATAGGCAAAGCGCACGTGATGCCCCGCGAGGTGGCGACCGAAATCCAGACCCGGGGTGAACGCGACATGTTCGGTTTCAAGGAAATGCTGGCAAAACGCAAAGGCATCACCGCCAAAGGCGCTGATGTCGGCGTACAGGTAGAACGCCCCTTGCGGCTCCACGGCAATGCCGAAGCCCAGCTCGCGCAAGGCTGGCAGCAGGAGGTCGCGGCGAAGCGCGAACTCGGCGCGGCGCTCTTCGAGAATGGCCAGGGTCTGTGGTTCGAAGCATGCCAGCGCCGCATGCTGAGCCATGCTCGGGGCACTGATATAGAGATTCTGTGCGAGCTTCTCAAGATCGCCCACCGCCTCGGGAGGCGCCACCAGCCAGCCAAGGCGCCAGCCGGTCATGCCGAAATACTTGGAAAAACTATTAAGGACGAAGGCGTGGTCATCGACTTCCAGCACGCTGGCAGCGTCCAGCCCGTAGGTAAGCCCGTGGTAAATCTCGTCGACAACCAAGTGCCCACCATGGGCACGGGTGGCCGCAGACAGGCCTGCCAGCTCGGAGCGGTCCAGCACGGTACCGGTCGGGTTGGCCGGAGATGCCACCAGGGCACCGACGGTGTCGTTGTCCCAGTAGCGCTCGACCAGATCGGCTGTCAGTTGATAGTTGACCTCAGGTCCCACCGGCACCAACTGCGCGCCGCCTTCGACCAGGCGCAAAAAGTGCCGGTTGCAGGGGTAGCCCGGGTCTGCCAGCAACCAGTGCTTGCCTGGGTCCACCAGCAGACTGCTGGCCAGCAGCAAGGCGCCGGAGCCACCGGGGGTGATGAGGATGCGCTGGGGGTCGATGTCCAGTGCGTAGCGCTGGTGGTAGAAGCCCGCAATGGCTTCTCGCAAGGCCGGCAAGCCGCGCGCGGCGGTATAGCGTGTGTGCCCGGCAGCCAGCGCGGCCTGACCGGCCTCGACGATGGGGGCGGCGGTGGTGAAGTCCGGCTCGCCGATTTCCAGGTGAATCACATCACGGCCGCTGGCTTGCAGCTCATTGGCGCGCGCCAGCAGGGCCATGACGTGGAAGGGTTCTATGGCGCGGCTGCGCGCACTGTAGGACTGGGCCATCAGCCTTCTCTCAAATGGGTCTAGAATATTGATTCTACCCATGTGCCGGAGCGAACGTGTGGCTAAACCTGCTGTCAACCACGAAGACAACCGGGAGTAGCGCGCCCCGATTCGATCTGGTAAGTTCGGCGGCTCGCAGTCGCAGGGCCGGCGGGCGCCGGAGATGGAGCAGCCTGCGCAATGGATTAGAAGAGTGAGAGGCGGTCTATTCATGTCCACCCAAGAAAAGCAACAAAGCAGTCAACTCGTTCGCGGCTTCGAACCCTACAAAGAAACCAAGGGTGAGGAGTACATGGGTGCCCCCATGCGCAAACATTTCACCACGCTCCTTCAGAAGTGGAAGAAAGAGCTGATGGAAGGTGTGGACGCGACTGTGGACCACATGAAAGACGAGGCAGCCAACTTCCCGGACCCGGCCGATCGCGCCAGCCAGGAAGAAGAGTTTGCCCTTGAGCTGCGTAATCGCGATCGCGAACGCAAGCTGATCAAGAAAATCGACAAGACTCTGCAACTGATCGAGGACGAAGAGTACGGCTGGTGCGAAAGCTGCGGTGTGGAGATCGGTATCCGCCGCCTGGAAGCCCGTCCGACTGCCGACCTCTGCTACGACTGCAAGACCTTGGCGGAAATCAAGGAAAAGCAGGTCGGCAAGGCCTGATCCGACCAGAACGGGGCGCTCAAGGCGCCCCGCTTCATTTATAGCTGTACCGATTGTCTCGTACCCTCGCCATGAGCATGAACAACCCTCGCTACATCGGGCGCTTCGCCCCAACCCCAAGTGGATTCCTGCATTTCGGCTCGCTGGTCGCGGCCTTGGCCTCCTGGCTCGATGCGCGCGCCGCCGGCGGGCAGTGGCTGCTGCGCATGGAAGACATCGACCCACCACGCGAAGCCCCCGGCGCCCAGGCCGCCATCCTGCACACCCTGGAAAGCTACGGACTGGAGTGGGATGGTGAGGTGGTCTATCAAAGCCGGCGCCACGACGCCTATGCCGAAGTGGTCGAGCGCCTGTTCCGGCAGGGACTAGCCTACGCGTGCACCTGCTCGCGCAAGCAGCTTGAGGGCTACCACGGCATCTACCCAGGCCTGTGCCGCAACCTCGGCCATGCCCAGCAGGATGCCGCCATTCGCCTGCGCGTACCGGAACTTACCTACCGGTTCGAAGACCGCGTACAGGGCACTTTCGAACAACACCTGGGCCGTGAAGTGGGCGACTTTGTCATTCGCCGCCGCGACGGACTCTACGCCTATCAACTGGCCGTCGTGCTGGATGATGCCTGGCAAGGGGTGACCGATATCGTGCGCGGCGCCGACCTGCTGGACAACACGCCACGCCAGCTCTACCTGCAGGAGCTGCTGGGCCTGTCGCAACCTCGCTACCTGCACGTGCCGCTGATCACCCAGCCCGATGGGCACAAGCTGGGCAAAAGCTACCGTTCCGCGCCCTTGCCTGCCGAGCAAGCGACCCCGTTGATCCTGCGTGCCCTGCGCGCCCTGGGCCAGCCCACTGACCCTGCCATGGAACATTCCCGGCCCGCCGAGGTGCTGGCCCATGCGGCCCGGCACTGGAACGCCGACACCCTGCCGCGACGCCTGACCGTGCCGGAAGCGGATTTGCACTAGAGCCGGTGGAAGCGGCTTGCCCCTACAAAGCTCAATAAATTCAAAACTTTGGCTAAAACGCGCAAGGCCGTTTGCAGTCGCCAGCCCATCCGTTACCATCGCCGCAGCCATTTGCGCCAATAATAAGTCCAAGCAGCAGCGCCCTAACCTTTGAGGCCAGCATGTATATCTATCGTTTGGTCCTGCTTCTGGTCGTGGGGATCTACCTGTTCTCCCCGGCCATCATGGACTGGTGGATCGAGCCGACCGGAGCCTGGTATCGCCCTTACCTGCTCTGGCTGATCCTGATCGTCGTGACCTTTATCCTGCAGAGCCAACGTGATGCCGATGAGCTTTAGCCTGACCCAGATGATCCTGATCAGCGCCGCCTACTTGCTGGTGCTGTTCGGCGTGGCCTGGGTCAGCGAACGCGGCATGATCCCGCGCTCGATCATTCGCCACCCGCTGACCTACACCCTGTCGCTGGGGGTCTACGCCAGTGCCTGGGCCTTCTATGGTTCGGTGGGACTGGCGTACCAGTACGGCTATGGATTCCTGGCCTGTTACCTCGGGGTTTCCGGTGCCTTCCTGTTGGCGCCGGTCTTGCTTTATCCGATTCTCAAGATCACCCGCACCTATCAGCTGTCGTCCCTGGCCGACCTGATCGCCTTCCGCTTCCGCAGCACCTGGGCTGGCGCCCTGACCACGGTGTTCATGCTGATCGGCGTGCTGCCCTTGCTGGCGTTGCAGATCCAGGCGGTGGCCGACTCCATCAGCATCCTCACCGGTGAGCCTGTGAAGGCCCGGGTGGCCCTGGCCTTCTGCGCGCTGATCACCCTGTTCACCATCTTCTTCGGCTCTAGGCACATCGCCACGCGGGAAAAGCACGAAGGCCTGGTCTTCGCGATAGCCTTCGAGTCGGTGATCAAGCTCCTGGCCCTGGGCGGCATCGGCCTGTACGCCCTCTATGGCGTGTTCGGTGGTCCGCACCAGCTGGAAGTCTGGCTGCTGCAGAACCAGACCGCCCTGGCCGCACTGCATACGCCATTGCAGGAAGGTCCGTGGCGCACCCTGCTGCTGGTGTTCTTCGCCTCGGCCATCGTCATGCCGCACATGTACCACATGGCCTTTACCGAGAACCTCAACCCGCGCTCGCTGGTCAGCGCCAGCTGGGGCCTACCCCTGTTCCTGCTGCTGATGAGCCTGGCGGTGCCGCTGATTCTCTGGGCTGGCCTGAAGATGGGCGCCAGCACCAGCCCCGAATACTTCACCCTGGGCCTGGGCATCGCCGCCAACAACCAGGCGCTGGCCTTGCTGGCCTATGTCGGTGGCCTCTCCGCCTCCAGCGGCCTGATCATCGTCACCACCCTGGCCTTGTCGGGGATGGCCCTCAACCATCTGGTACTGCCGCTGTACCAACCACCCGCCGAGGGCAACATCTATCGATGGCTGAAGTGGACCCGCCGGGCCTTGATCGTCGCCATCATTGCCGCAGGTTTCGGCTTCTACCTGACCCTGGGCAGCCAGCAGGATCTTGCCAACCTGGGCATTGTCGCCTTCGTTGCCACTCTGCAGTTCTTGCCCGGCGTCCTCTCGGTACTGTATTGGCCCACCGCCAACCGGCGCGGGTTCATCGCCGGTTTGCTGGCCGGGATCCTGGTGTGGATGGTGACCATGTTGCTGCCGCTGGTGGGCAACCTGCAGGGCTTCTACATCCCGCTGCTGAACATGATCTACGTGCTCGACGACACCAGCTGGCACATGGCGGCCATCGCCTCGCTGGCAGCGAACGTGCTGTTGTTCACCCTGATCTCGCTGTTCACCAACGCCAGCAGCGAAGAGGTCAGCGCTGCCGAAGCCTGCGCCGTGGACAACGTGCGTCGGCCCCAGCGGCGCGAGCTGCATGCCGCATCCCCCCAGGAGTTCGCCACGCAGCTGGCCAAGCCCCTGGGAGCCAAGGCAGCACAAAAGGAAGTGGAGCAGGCCCTGCGCGACCTGTACCTGCCCTTCGATGAACGTCGCCCGTATGCACTGCGCCGCCTGCGCGATCGGATCGAAGCCAACCTGTCTGGCCTGATGGGCCCCAGCGTTGCCCAGGACATGGTCGAGACCTTCCTCCCCTACAAGTCCGGTAACGAAAACTATGTCACCGAAGATATCCATTTCATCGAGAGCCGCCTGGAAGACTACCACTCGCGCCTGACCGGCCTTGCCGCCGAGCTGGATGCCCTGCGTCGCTACCACCGCCAGACCCTGCAGGAACTGCCCATGGGCGTCTGCTCGCTGGCCAAGGACCAGGAAATCCTGATGTGGAACAAAGCCATGGAGGAGCTCACCGGCATTGCGGCCAAGCGCGTGGTCGGCTCGCGGCTGACCACCATCGGCGAACCCTGGCGCGGGCTGTTGCTGGGCTTTATCAACGTCCCCGACGAACACCTGCACAAGCAGCGCCTTGGGCTCGATGGCCAGACCCGCTGGCTGAACTTGCACAAGGCCGCCATCGACGAGCCCCTCGCACCAGGCAACAGCGGCCTGGTGATACTGGTCGAGGACCTCACTGAAACTCAGGCCCTGGAAGACAAGCTGGTGCACTCCGAGCGCCTGGCCAGCATCGGTCGCCTGGCCGCTGGCGTCGCCCACGAAATCGGTAACCCGGTCACCGGGATCGCCTGCCTTGCCCAGAACCTGCGCGAAGAACGGGAGGACGATGGCGAGATTACCGAACTGAGCAGCCAGATCCTGGAGCAGACCAAGCGTATCTCGCGCATCGTTCAATCATTGATGAGCTTTGCCCATGCCGGCAGCCACCAGCACAGCGACGAGCCGGTATGCCTGGCCGAAGTGGCACAGGACGCCATCGGTCTGCTGGCCTTGAACCGGCGCAATTTCGAAGTACAGTTCTTCAACCTGTGCGATCCCGAACACTGGGTCGACGGCGACCCGCAACGCCTGGCCCAGGTGCTCATCAACCTGCTCTCCAACGCCCGCGACGCCTCGCCTGCCGGCAGTGCCGTGCGGGTCAAGAGCGAAGCCAGCGAGCATACCGTCGACCTGATCGTCGAGGACGAAGGCAGCGGTATTCCGAAAAACATCATGGATCGGCTGTTCGAACCCTTCTTCACTACCAAGGACCCGGGCGAAGGTACCGGACTGGGGCTTGCTCTGGTCTATTCCATCGTGGAAGAGCATTATGGACAAATCACCATCGACAGCCCGGCCGATACCCAGAGCCAGCGCGGCACCCGGATCCGAGTGACCCTGCCGCGTCATGTCGTAGCGACGTCCGCTGTGAACTGAGACCGTCGAGAGAATTGAATCAATGCCGCACATTCTGATCGTCGAAGACGAAACCATCATCCGCTCGGCGCTGCGTCGACTGCTCGAGCGGAACCAGTACCAGGTCAGCGAGGCCGGCTCGGTTCAGGAAGCCCAGGAACGCTTCAGCATTGCCACCTTCGACCTGATTGTCAGTGACTTGCGCCTACCCGGCGCCCCGGGCACCGAGTTGATCAAGCTCGGCCAGGGTACACCGGTGCTGATCATGACCAGCTACGCCAGCCTGCGTTCGGCTGTCGACTCGATGAAGATGGGCGCGGTGGACTACATCGCCAAGCCGTTCGACCATGACGAAATGCTCCAGGCCGTGGCGCGTATCCTGCGCGACCGCCAGAACGCCCCGGCGATCCCTGCCGAGGCCCGTGGCAACGGCAAGGCTGCCTCGGCAGACAAAGGCACCAGCACTGCGGCCAACGGCGAGATCGGCATCATCGGCTCCTGCCCACCGATGCAGGACCTGTACGGCAAGATCCGCAAAGTGGCGCCCACGGACTCCAATGTACTGATCCAGGGTGAGTCGGGCACCGGTAAGGAACTGGTCGCCCGAGCCCTGCACAATCTTTCACGCCGGGCCAAGGCGCCGATGATTTCGGTGAACTGCGCGGCGATCCCGGAAACCCTGATCGAATCGGAACTGTTCGGCCACGAAAAGGGCGCTTTCACCGGCGCCAGCGCCGGTCGCGCCGGCCTGGTCGAAGCTGCCGACGGCGGCACCTTGTTCCTCGACGAGATCGGCGAATTGCCCCTGGAAGCCCAGGCGCGCCTACTGCGGGTATTGCAGGAAGGCGAGATCCGCCGGGTCGGCTCGGTACAGTCGCAAAAGGTCGATGTGCGCCTGATCGCCGCGACGCACCGGGACCTGAAGAACCTGGCCAAGGTCGGGCAGTTCCGTGAAGACCTTTATTACCGCTTGCACGTCATCGCCCTCAAGCTACCCGCCTTGCGCGAGCGCGGCGCCGACGTCAACGAAATTGCCAACGCCTTCCTCGCCCGCCAGAGTGCACGCATCGGTCGTAACGACCTGCGCTTTGGGCATGACGCAGAGCAGGCCATCCGTCACTACTCCTGGCCGGGTAACGTCCGGGAGCTGGAGAACGCGGTGGAGCGCGCAGTGATTCTGTGCGAAAGCCCGGAAATTTCCGCCGACCTGCTGGGCATCGACATCGAGCTGAGCGACCTGGACGACGATGAACCGTTCGCGAGCCTGCCAGGCAGCGGCAGTACGACCAACAACACCAGCCACGAACCCACCGAGGACCTGTCCCTGGAAGACTACTTCCAGCACTTCGTACTCGAACACCAGGACCACATGACGGAAACCGAGCTGGCGCGCAAATTGGGGGTCAGCCGCAAGTGCCTGTGGGAGCGTCGTCAACGCCTCGGTATCCCGCGGCGCAAGAGCGGTGCGACCAGCGACAGCTGATACCTTTCAGCTGTCACCGCGGGTGCGCGGCGGTAACACTGTCACGTTGCGACAAACTGTTACCTCGCCACAATCTCGTAACAAAAACCGGGGCTTACGGTAACGAAGCCCCGGTTTTTTTTCGCCCTGCCAAGGCCCCCAACCCCCTCCAACCCCTTGTTTTACTGGGGTTTGCAAAAGTTGGCACGGCACCTGCTATATGTTCGGTACAAGAACAATAACAAGCACTGCAAAAGACAATAAAAATAAGACGAATCGGCTCACGCACAATAAGAACAAGACGGCGGAGGCGCAGCTAACTGATTCTTTTGGAGAGGAGTTGTTTTTGGGGCTTGCCCCACAACCAGGCAGAGAACAATAAAAACTGCACTCAAGCAGGGCCTGAACTGGTTGGATCGCAAGATCATTGCAACATCAGCGACCAAAGCAATCCGTTTGCTCTTGAATCCCGGTTAGGGAGATCGTCCACAAGCTTTGCGTTTTGTGGATAGGGCACTCAACAAAAACAAGAAGCCCGGCAAAAAAACAATAAGAGCACGCAACTACTTCTTGGGGAGCTTCGGCTCCCCTTGTAGTTTCTCCCCTCGCTCCACCCCCTCGTTTTGCTACCGCCTACACCATCTGCCCAGTAAATGCTAGAATCCCCGGCCATCATGCGGCCATTCTTCGTTTTTGGCCGAACATTCCTTCAAACAGTGCATCCCATGCTGAAGAAGCTGTTCCAGTCGTTCCGTCCTCCCGTACGTGGTCCGCACCACAAGCGCACCACGCCTGAAGTGATCAATAGCGGTCAACACTCGCTGCAACGTGGCCAATTCAGTCGTCATGCGGTGAGCATCGTCGAGCGCCTGCAAAATGCTGGCTACCAGGCTTACCTGGTGGGTGGCTGCGTGCGTGACCAACTCCTGGGGATCACCCCCAAGGACTTCGACGTCGCCACCAGCGCCACGCCTGAACAAGTCCGCGCCGAGTTTCGCAATGCGCGCATCATTGGCCGCCGTTTCAAGCTGGTTCACATCCATTTCGGACGTGAGATCATCGAAGTCGCCACCTTCCGCGCCAACCATCCGGAAAGCGAAGCAGAAGACAGCCACACCTCGTCACGTAACGAGAGCGGGCGAATTCTGCGCGACAACGTCTATGGCACCCTGGAAGAAGATGCGCAACGCCGCGACTTCACCATCAACGCCCTGTACTACGACCCGGTCAGCGAGCGCATCCTCGACTACGCCAATGGCGTACACGATATTCGCAATCGCCTGATCCGCCTGATCGGCGATCCGACCCAGCGTTACCAGGAAGACCCGGTGCGGATGCTGCGTGCCGTGCGATTTGCCGCCAAGCTGAACTTCGGCATCGAGAAGCACACCGTGCAGCCGATTCGCGACCTGGCGTCGATGCTGCGTGAAATCCCGGCCGCTCGCCTGTTCGAGGAAACGCTCAAGCTGTTCCTCTCCGGCTACGCCGCCGATACCTTCGAGATGCTGGTCGACCTGCAGTTGTTCGATCCACTGTTCCCGGCCAGCGCCGAGGCCCTGGAAGAACATCCGACCTATACCCACACCCTGATCAGCCAGGCGCTGATCAACACCGACCTGCGCATCAAGCAGGGCAAGCCGGTTACCCCGGCTTTCCTGTTCGCCGCCCTGCTCTGGCCGGCCCTGCCAGGTCGCGCATTGCGCCTGCAGAGCCGTGGCATGCCGCCAATCCCGGCCATGAACGAAGCGGCCCACGAGCTGATCGCCGAACAATGCCAGCGCATTGCTATCCCCAAGCGATTCACCCTGCCGATCCGCGAGATCTGGGACATGCAGGAGCGCCTGCCACGGCGCAGCGGCAAACGTGCCGACCTGCTGCTGGACAACCCGCGCTTTCGCGCCGGCTACGACTTCCTGCTGCTGCGTGAAAGCGCTGGCGAGGAAACCGATGGCCTGGGCCAATGGTGGACCGACTACCAGGAGTGCAACGACACCGAGCGACGCGAGATGATTCGTGAGCTGGGCAATCGGGACGAAGGCGCCGCTGCCGGCCCACGCAAACGCAAGCGCAGCCCGAGCAAGCGCAAACGTGCCGACGCCGCGGGCGAATAAGCATGGAGCGTGTGTACATCGGCCTGGGCAGCAACCTGGATGAACCGCAGGAGCAACTGCGCAGCGCGGTCAACGCGCTGCAGCAATTGCCTGGAACGACGGTAGCGGCGGTGTCGGCCTTCTACAGCAGCGAGTCGCTGTCACCCGGCCAGCCGCACTACACCAATGCTGTCGCCGCCCTGGACACCCAACTGCCCCCCCTGGCACTGCTCGACGGCCTGCAGGCCATCGAGGCCGCCCAGGGTCGCGAGCGCAAGGAGCGCTGGGGCCCACGCACCCTCGACCTGGATATCCTGCTGTACGGCAACCAGGTGATCGACATTCCCCGCCTCAAAGTCCCGCATTACCACATGCAGGCCCGCCCCTTCGTCCTTTATCCCTTGGCCGAGCTGGTCCCGGATGACTTTCTGCTGGCCGACGGACGCGTACTGTCCGAGCTGCTGGCAGATTGCCCGTTCGTCGGCCTGGAGCGCCTGTAGCCGGGCCCTCCCCCACGCGGTAACGCCCGTAACAGTGCATTCGTAACAATGCGGTAACAGGGTAATTGACTTCAGCCCCCACCCTCACGACTATAAGCGTCCCGTGGCGCCTGCGCGCCACAAAAAGGCGTATATAGGCCTGGAACAGGTCGTAACCAAAACACCACAATCGATGATGTGCTGTTCCAGAAGATGAATACACGCGTTGTACGCAGTCGTTTTTCACAGCGCCTGAACGAGGATTCCTTTTCATGCCAGAAGTAACCCTGACTACCCTGCAAAGCCTCAAGGCCAAGGGTGAGAAAATAACCATGCTGACCTGCTATGACGCGACGTTTGCTCAGGCTGCCAGCCGTGCCGGCGTGGAAATATTGCTGGTGGGTGACTCCCTGGGCATGGTCCTGCAGGGCCATGACAGTACCCTGCCCGTCAGTACCGCCGACATGGCCTACCACACTGCCTGTGTGAAGCGTGGTAACGACGGCGCACTGATCCTCGCCGACTTGCCCTTCATGGCCTATGCCACCGCCGACCAGGCCTTCGCCAACTGTGGCGCCCTGATGCAGGCCGGTGCCCACATGGTCAAGATCGAAGGAGCCGCCTGGCTGGGCGATACCATTCGCATGCTGGCCGAGCGCGGTGTACCGGTGTGCGCCCACATGGGCCTGACGCCGCAGGCAGTCAACATTCTTGGCGGCTACAAGGTTCAGGGCCGCCAGGAAAGCCAGGCCCGGCAGATGCGTGCCGATGCCATCGCCCTGGAACAGGCCGGCGCTGCCATGCTGCTGCTCGAATGCGTGCCGAGCGAACTGGCCGCGGAAATCACCCAGGCGGTGAGCATTCCGGTGATCGGCATCGGCGCGGGTAGCGCCACCGACGGTCAGGTCCTTGTGCTGCACGACATGCTGGGCCTGTCGTTGACTGGCCGAGTGCCCAAGTTCGTGAAAAACTTCATGGTCGGCCAGAGCGACATCCAGGGTGCACTCCAGGCTTACGTAGCAGCGGTCAAGGACGTCAGCTTCCCAGGCAGCGAACACGGGTTCAGTGCATGAATACAGTCAAGACCGTCCGCGAACTGCGCGCCGCCGTTGCGCGCGCGCGCAGTGAAGGCAAGCGCATCGGCTTCGTGCCGACCATGGGTAACCTGCACAGCGGCCACGCGGCCTTGGTGACCAAGGCTGCGCAACGTGCCGACTTCGTGGTCGCCAGCATCTTCGTCAACCCGCTGCAGTTCGGCCCCAGCGAAGACCTCGACAAATACCCCCGTACCCTCGCCGCCGACCAGGAGACCCTGCTCCAGGCAGGCTGCCACCTGCTGTTCGCGCCCAGCGTCGAAGAGATGTATCCCGACGGCATGGCCGGCCAGACCAGGGTCAGCGTTCCAAACGTGTCTGAAGGCCTGTGCGGCGCCAGTCGCCCGGGGCACTTCGAAGGCGTAGCGACCGTGGTCAGCAAGCTGTTAAACATGGTGCAGCCGGATTTGGCCGTGTTCGGTCAGAAGGACTTCCAGCAATTGGCGGTGATCCGCGCCCTGGTGCGCGACCTGAACATGCCGATCCAGATCATCGGCGAGCCGACCGTACGCGCCGACGATGGCCTGGCGTTGTCGTCGCGCAACGGCTACCTGAACGAGGCGCAACGCGCCACTGCGCCGGCGTTGTATCGCGTGCTGAGTGCAATGGCCGCGTCGATCGAGCAAGGCGAGCGGGACTACCCGACCCTGATCGCCAGCAGCCAGGAACAACTGGTCGTTGCCGGCTTTCGCCCCGACTACCTGGAAGTCCGCCAGGCAATCAGCCTGCGTCCGGCCACCGCCGATGATCGCGACCTGGTGATTCTGGCGGCTGCGTTTCTGGGTGCCACTCGTCTGATCGACAACTTGCACCTGAACCTCGACGACCAGTAAAAGATCCCGCAAGAGGAATCCCATGCACGCCATCATGCTCAAGGCCAAGCTGCACCGCGCCGAAGTCACTCACGCGGTGCTCGACTACGAAGGCTCCTGCGCCATCGACGGCCTGTGGCTGGACCTGGCCGGTATTCATGAGTACGAACAGATCCAGATCTACAACGTTGATAATGGCGAGCGCTTCACCACCTATGCCATTCGCGGCGAGGAAGGCTCGCGGATGATCTCGGTCAACGGCGCTGCCGCGCACAAGGCCAAGGTCGGTGACCGGGTGATCATCTGTGCCTATGCTCACTACTGCGAAGCCGAGCTGGTCAACTTCAAGCCCCGCATGCTCTACATGGCCCCAGGCAACGAACTGAGCCACACCAGCAATGCCATTCCTGTCCAGTTGGCCTAAGGTCAGCCCGTTTGCAGGCCGATGACATATATTGCCATCGGCCTGCAAACGGGTCGCTTTTCCCAGTGTCCAAGGCAGTTCAAGCAATAAGGAAACCTGCAGCGATGGCGTACTACCGCACCCCTCATGATGTAACGACCTTGCCCGCGTGGAAGGCGCTCCAGCAACACCGCGAAGCCATGCAGGACTTCAGCATGCGCGATGCATTCAACGCCGACCCGCAACGATTCAATCACCTGTCCCTGAGCTGCTGCGGCCTGTTTCTCGACTACTCGAAAAACCTGATCAATGGCCAGAGCCGCGACTTGCTGGTCAACCTGGCCAACGAAGTCGGCTTGCAGGACGCGATCAAATCGCTGTTCGCCGGTGAAATCCTCAACGCCTCCGAAGGCCGGCCTGCGCTGCACACCGCCCTGCGCCGTCCAGTGGGCGACAAGTTGAACGTCAACGGCGTCAACGTGATGCCCGAAGTGCACAAGGTGTTGAACCAGGTTACCGAGCTGGTTGGCCGCATCCATGACGGCCTGTGGCGCGGCTACAGCGAAAAGCCGATCACTGACGTGGTGAACATCGGCATCGGCGGCTCGTTCCTCGGCCCCGAGCTGGTATCGGAAGCCTTGCTGCCTTACGCCCAGCGCGGTGTGCGCTGCCACTACCTGGCCAATATCGACGGCAGCGAGTTCCACGAGCTGTCGGCCAAGCTGCGCGCCGAAACCACGCTGTTCATCGTTTCATCGAAATCCTTCAACACCCTGGAAACCCTGAAGAACGCCCAGGCGGCGCGCAGCTGGTACCTGGCCCAGGGTGGCTCGGAAGCCGAGCTGTACAAGCACTTCATCGCCGTGTCCAGCAACAAGGCGGCCGCTGTGGCCTTCGGTATTCGCGAAGAGAACATCTTCCCGATGTGGGACTGGGTGGGTGGACGTTACTCGCTGTGGTCGGCGATCGGCTTGCCGATCGCCCTGGCCATCGGCACTGCCAACTTCAAGGAACTGCTGTCGGGTGCCTACACCATGGACCAGCACTTCCAGAACGCACCATTTGACCAGAACATGCCGGTGCTGCTGGCCCTGCTGGGCGTCTGGTACGGCAACTTCTGGGGCGCACAGAGCCATGCGATCCTGCCCTACGACCACTACCTGCGCAACATCACCAAACACCTGCAACAGCTGGACATGGAGTCCAATGGCAAGAGCGTTCGCCAGGACGGCACGCCGGTCAACCACGATACCGGCCCGGTGATCTGGGGCGGCGTGGGCTGCAACGGTCAGCACGCCTACCATCAATTGCTGCACCAGGGCACCCAGTTGATCCCGGCCGACTTCATCGTTCCGGTGGTCAGCTTCAATCCGGTGGCCGACCATCATCAATGGCTGTACGCCAACTGCTTGTCGCAAAGCCAGGCACTTATGCTCGGCAAGACCCGCGCCGAGGCAGAGGCCGAACTGCGCGACAAGGGCATGGCCGAAGAGGACGTCCAGAAACTTGCGCCCCACAAGGTTATCCCGGGCAACCGTCCGAGCAACACCCTGGTGGTGGAGCGCATCAGCCCTCGTCGCCTGGGTGCGCTGGTTGCAATGTACGAGCACAAAGTGTTTGTGCAGAGCGTGATCTGGGGTATCAACGCCTTCGACCAATGGGGTGTTGAGCTGGGCAAGGAGCTGGGCAAAGGTGTTTATCAGCGCCTGACCGGAGGCATCGAAGAGCCCGCCGAAGACGCATCGACCCAAGGCCTGATCAACTTCTTCCGCAGCCGCCACCGCGGTTGAACCCGACTGCGCTGCCCCTGGTCGAACGAACACGGCCAGGGGTAGCGGCTACACTGTTCTGACACTGTTGCAGGAGCCCTCCCCAGGAAGGCTTCTGACTAAAACAAGCAGAACAGGACCCCGCCATGTTCGATATCAGCGCATATCCCCATGCCGACGCCGTCAGCAAAGCGGCACGACTGAGCCCGGCCGACTATGAACGCCTGTACCGCCAGTCGATAGAAGATCCCGATGCCTTCTGGACAGAACAGGCCAAGCGCCTGGACTGGATAAAACCCTTCGGCAGTGTCCAGCACAGCGACATGAAGACCGGCCAGGCACGCTGGTTCGAAGGGGCGCAACTCAATGTCAGTTACAACTGCATCGACCGTCACCTGGCCACCCGCGCCGATCAAGTCGCGATCATTCGAGAAGGTGACGACCCGGCCGACTCCAGCCTGATCACCTACCGCGAGCTGCACGACAAGGTCAGCCGCCTGGCCAATGTGCTCAAGCAGCGTGGCGTTAAAAAAGGTGATCGGGTGTGCATCTACATGCCGATGATCCCCGAGGCCGCCTACGCCATGCTGGCCTGTAGCCGAATCGGCGCGATCCACTCGGTCGTGTTTGGCGGTTTCTCGCCCGATGCCTTGCGTGACCGGATTCTCGACGCCGACTGCCGCACGGTAATCACTGCGGACGAAGGTGTACGCGGCGCCAAGACCATCGCCCTGAAAAAGAACGTCGACAAGGCCCTGGCCAGTTGCCCCAATGTGAGCAGCGTGGTGGTAATCAAGCGCACCGGTGGCGCTGTCGACTGGAGCGAAGGCCGCGATATCTGGTACCACGAAGCCATTGCCCAGGCGGATGCCGACTGCCCGCCCGAGCCAATGGACGCGGAAGACCCGCTGTTTATCCTCTACACCTCCGGCAGTACCGGTAAACCCAAGGGGGTTATGCACACCACTGCCGGCTACCTGCTGCAAGCGGCCATGACGTTCGAGACGGTGTTCGACTACCGCGACGGTGAAGTGTTCTGGTGCACCGCTGACGTGGGCTGGGTTACCGGTCACAGCTATATCGTCTATGGGCCACTGGCCAACGGTGCGATCACCGTGATGTACGAAGGCGTGCCCAATTACCCCGATGCTTCGCGCTTCTGGCAGGTGGTCGACAAGCATCAGGTGAACATCTTCTACACCGCCCCCACCGCCTTGCGCGCCTTGATGCGTGAAGGCCAAGGCCCGTTGAAGGACACCTCGCGCCAGAGCCTGCGCCTGCTCGGCAGCGTGGGCGAACCCATCAACCCTGAAGCCTGGGAATGGTACTTCGAGGCGGTGGGCGAGCAACGCTGCCCCATTGTCGACACCTGGTGGCAGACCGAAACCGGCGGCATCATGATCAGCCCGCTGGTGGGTACGCGACGCATCAAGCCCGGTTGTGCGACCCAACCCATGTTCGGCGTGCAACCCGTGCTGCTCGACGACAAGGGCAAGCTGATCGAAGGCGCCGGGAGCGGGATGCTGGCGATCAAAGCCAGTTGGCCCGCCCAGATCCGCAGTGTGTACGGCGATCATCAACGCATGATCGAGACCTACTTCAAACCGTTGCCAGGTTATTACTTCACCGGTGACGGCGCCCGTCGCGACGCCGATGGCGACCTGTGGATAACCGGTCGCATCGATGATGTGATCAACGTCTCCGGACATCGGATCGGCACCGCCGAAGTCGAGAGCGCGCTGGTGCTGCACGATGCCATCGCCGAGGCGGCCGTAGTCGGGTACCCTCACGACCTCAAGGGCCAGGGTATCTATGCCTTCGTGACGCCCATGAACGGCGTCGCCCCGGACGATGCGCTCAAACAGGAACTGCTGGCCCTGGTCAGCAAGGAAATTGGCAGCTTCGCCAAGCCGGAACTGATCCAGTGGGCCCCGGCCCTGCCCAAGACCCGCTCAGGCAAGATCATGCGCCGCATCCTGCGCAAGATCGCCTGCAATGAACTCGACAACCTCGGCGACACGTCGACCCTGGCCGACCCCAGTGTGGTGCAGGGCTTGATCGACAAGCGCCTCAACCAGTAAGCGGTAGCCTCTCCCGGCTGCCACGCCACAAGGTAGCCATGGAAGCGATTCGCCGCCGTATCGAAACCCAGGTGATGAGCCTCACCGGCTTGTCCCTGGGGCAATTGGACCTCGAGACCCCCAAGGGCGATCCCGGCCTGTTCGGCCCGGACAGCATAAGTTGGCGTGTGCACGGAGATTTCCCCAGCATGCTGGTCGGCGGTATCAGTGCCTTGCTCCTGCAATTGCTGCATCCGCTGGCCCTGGCGGGTGTATGGGACCACTCCAACTTCCGTCAAGACCTGCTCGGGCGCCTGCGACGCACCAGCCAGTTCATCTCGGGGACCACCTTTGGCTCTACCCGCGACGCCGACTGGTTGATCGACAAGGTGCGCACCATTCACCTTCAGGTCGTGGGCAACGCTGCAGACGGGCGCCCTTACGCCGCCAGCGACCCGGACCTGTTGACCTGGGTACATGTGGCTGAAGTCAGCAGTTTTCTCGCCGCCCACCTGCGCTATCGCAACCCGCACATGCCGCTGGACGAGCAGGATGCCTATTACGCTCAAATCGCCCTGATTGCCGAACGCCTGGGAGCCCGCGATGTACCCCGCTCCCGCCAGCAGGTGACCGACTACCTGCTGGGCATGCGCCCACAGTTGTACTGCGATGGGCGCAGCCATGAAGTGGTTCAGGTGTTGCTCGATGCCCCGGCGCCCAGTCGCCTGGCCCAGCCGATGGGCAGCCTGATGCTGCGTGCCGGCATTGATCTGTTACCCCTTTGGGCCAGTGACCTGCTCGAGCTGCGGCAGCCTCCCCTGCAACGACGCCTGATCCGCCTGGGCATCCACGCCACTGCCCCGGTGCTGCGCTGGGCCATGCGCGATGGATCGCTGCAACGGGCCCGGCGGCGCATGGGGCTCGGCTGAGCACGACCGGGCAGTTCGCCGTTGGCGGTACCCCTGGCATCTATGCCACCATGGCGGCCTATCAAGGCCCTTGGAGGCCTGTGCTGTTCTGACACCAAATCGAATAAGAGTGAGGACCTGCGCCATGCAAGATGTCGTTATCGTTGCCGCCACCCGTACCGCTGTCGGTAGCTACCAGGGAGCGCTGGCCACTATTCCTGCCGTTGACCTGGGCGCTGCCGTGATTCGCCAGCTACTGGCCCAGACCGGCGTCGACGGCGAGCTGGTCGATGAAGTTATCCTCGGCCAGGTACTGACCGCCGGAGCTGGGCAAAACCCCGCCCGCCAGGCCGCGATCAAGGCAGGCTTGCCCCACGCCGTACCCGCCATGACGCTCAACAAGGTCTGCGGCTCTGGCCTCAAGGCACTGCACCTGGCCGCCCAGGCCATCCGCTGTGGTGATGCCGACGTCATCATCGCCGGCGGCCAGGAGAACATGAGCCTGGCCAACTATGTGATGCCCGGTGCGCGCACCGGCCTGCGCATGGGCCACAGCACGCTGATCGACACTATGATCAGCGACGGCCTGTGGGATGCCTTCAATGACTACCACATGGGTATCACAGCCGAGAACCTGGTGCACAAGTACGGCATCAGCCGCGAAGACCAGGACGCCTTCGCCGCCGCCTCCCAGCAGAAAGCCGCAGCGGCCATCGAGGCAGGTCGCTTCGTCGACGAGATCACGCCAATCCTGATCCCCCAGCGCAAGGGCGACCCGATTGCCTTTGCCATCGACGAACAACCTCGTGCCGGCACCACTGCCGAGTCCCTGGGCAAACTCAAGCCTGCTTTCAAGAAGGACGGCACTGTCACGGCCGGTAATGCCTCGTCGCTGAACGACGGTGCCGCGGCAGTGATGCTGATGAGTGCCGCCAAGGCCCAGCAACTGGGCTTGCCGGTGCTGGCCCGGATCAAGGCCTACGCCAACGCTGGTGTCGACCCGGCGATCATGGGCATCGGCCCGGTAAGTGCCACTCGGCGCTGCCTGGACAAGGCCGGCTGGCAGTTGGCCGACCTGGACCTGATCGAAGCCAACGAAGCCTTCGCCGCCCAGGCGTTGTCGGTCGGCAAGGAACTGGCGTGGGATGCCAGCAAGGTCAACGTCAACGGCGGAGCCATTGCCCTGGGCCACCCGATCGGCGCTTCGGGCTGCCGTGTGCTGGTTACCCTGCTACATGAGATGATCAAGCGCGATGCCAAGAAAGGCCTGGCCACCCTGTGCATCGGTGGCGGTCAGGGCGTAGCCCTGGCGATCGAACGCTGATCACCGCAGGAGGGGCTGCAACGGCCCCTCCCGCGCTTTCTGCTGGTAAACTGCACGCCCCAAACCAAGGCTACGTGCATGTCCCTCTTGAATCAGGCGCTGCGCGCCGCCCTCGATGCCCGCAAGGGACTTCTCAGCGAACTGCATGCCCAAGGCACCGATTGCTATCGCTTGTTTCATGGCAGCCAGGAGGGCGCCGGCGGCCTGACCATCGACCGCTATGGCCCGCAGCTGCTGGTGCAGAGTTTTCACCAGACACTGGACACCGATACCCTGCTTGCCCTTCACGCGGCGATCGAGGCAGAACTGGGTATCGAGTTGCTGCTGGTGTACAACGACCGCTCCCAAGGCAACAGCCGTATCGACCGCCGCGACCCGGTGTACCAGCCAAGCGAAGCCGCCCTGGCCGATCACGTCGGTCACGAATGGGGCCTGAACTACCGGGTACGTGGCCGCCATGCGGGCCAGGATCCACTGCTGTTTCTCGATTTGCGCAATGCGCGCGGCTGGGTCAAGCAGCACAGTGCCGGCAAACGTGTACTCAACCTGTTCGCGTACACCTGTGGTGTCGGCCTCAGCGCTGCTGCAGGCGGTGCCCGTGAAGTGTGCAACCTGGACTTCTCCGAAGGCAATCTGGCGGTGGGCAAGGAAAACAATGCCCTCAACCCACAATTGCTGCCCATGGAATTCATTCAGTCGGACTACTTTCCGGCCATCCGCCAGCTTGCCGGGCTACCTGTCAGCCAGCGCCGCGGGCACAAGTTGCCAGCCTACCCTCGCCTCGAACAGCGCACCTTCGACCTGGTTTTTCTTGATCCCCCCGCCTGGGCCAAGAGCGCCTTCGGCACCGTCGACCTGCTGCGCGACTACCAGAGCCTGCTCAAGCCTGCGCTGCTCAGCACCGCGAAGGATGGCGTTCTGATCTGCTGTAACAATCTGGCCAAGGTCAGTCTCGAGGACTGGCGCGACCAGGTACTGCGTTGCGCCGAAAAAAATGGGCGTCCCGTACGTGACTGGCAGGTCCTCAAACCCGCCAGCGACTTTCCGTCGCAGGACGGCCAATCGCCGCTCAAGACCTTGATTCTTCAGCTCTGAAAGATTTTTTCGCTTATTTCTGGAGTAATTTCGGAACCGATTTTACGTGCCATACTCCAAGCACTCCCGTTCGAGACAGACGACGTCGCACATGCCCAAAGGATTGAAATGCGCCCTCGGCGCCATGCTGGCCGCAGTGGCCTTGTACAGCCTGCTTGGCTTTCTGATTCTCCCAGGGGTGGCCCTGCGTATCGCCAATCAGCAGTTGGCCAACTACGCTACGGTGCCGGCCCATCTGCAGCGTATAGAGCTCAACCCGTTCAGCCTGGAGTTGACTCTCTGGGGGCTGCAGATTGGCGAGCCAGGCAAGGAACAGGTCGGCTTCGAGCGCCTCTATGCCAACCTGCAGCTCGACAGCCTGTGGTCCGGTGCGCTGCACCTGGACGGTATCGAGCTGGACAAGGCCCGCACCGAAGTACTGTTTGCCAAGGATGGAAGCCTTAACCTAACCCAACTGTTCAAGCTACCCGCCAGCGAACCCAAGCCCGAGGAGCCGCCGAGCGACCCTTTCCCGGTACGCATCGGCAGCATCAAACTGAGTGAGGGTTACCTGCACTTCGAGGACCTTCGCCCCAGCGAACCGATCGAGTTTCTCTACGACTCGATGAATCTGGAACTGAAGAACCTCAGCACCCTGCCCGAAGACAGTACCGACATGACCTTGGTGGCCATCGGCCCGCACGGGGGGCGTATCGACTGGAGCGGTACGTTCAGCCTGATTCCCATCGCCTCTGAAGGCACCCTGAAGATCACTGACGGCAAGATGAAGGCCTTCTGGCCCTACGTCCGCGATGCCGTCCCGCTGGTGCTGGAAGAAGGCGTGCTGAGCCTCGACACCCACTACTCGCTGAACCTGTCCAAGGAAACCGAACTGCTGCTCGACAACACCTCTGTCAGTATCGCGCCGTTTGCCATCAAGACCCCGGATGGGCGCCCGCTGGCTCGTCTGGCGCGCCTGGATGTGAGCGAAACGTCCGTCGACCTGGCCAAGCAGTTGGTCACCGTCGGCAAGATTCGCAGCGAACAGCTGGAAACCTGGGCGGCCCTGGAGTCGGACGGCCAACTCGATTGGCAGAAGCTGTTCGCCAGCCAGCCCCCCAAGGCCACCCCGCAAGAGAAGACCGCGCCTGCAACTGCCGAGCCGAGTGCCGAGCAAGACGCCGCGCCTGCAGCACCGAGCAAACCCTGGCAAGTCCTGCTCAAGGACGTGCAGTTGCGCAACTACCAGGTTCACCTGGCCGACCGCTCCCAGAAAGAGCCAGTCGCGCTCGATCTTGGCCCTCTGAATCTGGACCTGCAGAACTTCGACAGTCTCAACCAGTCGCCCTTCACCCTCAAGCTCGATACCGGTGTTGGCAAGCAAGGCAAGCTCCAGGCAGCCGGTGAGGTCAACCTGGCGCCGGTCACAGCACGGCTCAAGGTGAGCACCCAGGACATCGACTTGCGCGTTGCCCAGGCCTATATAAGCCCCTACATCCGCTTGGAGCTGCGCAGTGGCATGCTGGGCAGTGACCTCGACGTCAACCTCAAGAGCGTCGAGCCGCTGGCCTTCACCATCGATGGCAAGGCTCAGGTCAACCAGCTGCATACTCTCGACACCATCAAGGACCGGGATTTTGTCAAATGGCAGCAGTTGAACCTGGATACGGTGTCGTACCGGCACGGCGATGCCTTGAGCATCGGCAAGGTCACCTTGAAGCAGCCCTACGCGCGCTTCATGATCAACGAAGATCGCACCACCAACATCGATGACCTGCTGATCCCGCAACCGGCCACGGCTCAAACCCAGGCCAAGAGTAAGCCTGCAGCAAGCAGCGACAAGCCGTTGGGCATACGTATCGGTGCCATCGACATCAACGACGGCTCAGCCAACTTTGCCGACTTCAGCCTGACGCCCAACTTTGCCACGGCCATTCAGCAGCTCAACGGCCAGATCGGCACCATCGACAACCGCCAACCCAAGCCGGCCAAGGTGGATATCAAGGGTAAGGTCGATCGTTACGCACCAGTGACCATCAAAGGCGCGCTGAATCCCTTCGACCCGATGGCAAGCCTGGATATCGCTACCAGCTTCAAGCGCGTCGAGCTGACCACCCTGACACCTTACTCAGGCAAGTTCGCGGGGTTCCGCATCCGAAAGGGCCGTCTCAATATCGACCTGCACTACATCATTACCCAGGGCAGGCTCAAGGCCGAGAACAAAGTGGTGGTCGAGCAACTGCAACTGGGCGAGAAAGTCGACAGCCCGGATGCAGTCGACCTGCCGATTCGCCTGGCCGTGGCGCTGCTCAAGGACACCGAAGGCAAGATCTCCATTGAACTGCCGGTTACAGGTGACCTGAACGATCCGCAGTTCAGCGTCATGCCGATTGTCTGGCAGACGCTGCGCAACCTGGTACTGCGCGCAGCCCAGGCGCCGTTCAAGTTCATCGGCGGCTTGATCAGTGGTGGCGATGCCCAGGACCTCGGCAGCGTGGCCTTTGCGGCCGGCTCCAGTGATCTCGCGCCTGACGCCCAGGGTGCCCTGGACAAACTGGCAGCCGCCCTCAAGGAGCGCCCGGCCCTGCGCCTGGAGATCGAAGGCACCAGTGCCCAGAGCAGCGACGGCCCGTTGATTGCCCAGCAGCGCCTGGAGCGCGAATACCAAAGCACCTACTACAAGATCCTCCAACGCCGCGGCGACAAAGTACCCGCCCAGGCCTCGGACCTGAAGGTGCCCGATGGCGACAAACCGGCCATGCTCGAAGGCATCTACCGTACCCGCTTGAAACAGCAACCACCCGCCGAGTGGGAGCAACTGGATCGTGAACAGCGCACCACTCAGTTGCGTGACGCGGTGCTCAAGTCGTGGGCCGAAAGCGCCTTGCTGCTGCGCCAGCTCGGCCAAGCGCGGGCCAGCAGCATCAAGGACTATCTGGTCGACAAGGCCAAGCTGGAAGATGACCGGGTGTATTTCATTGACGCAAGCCTCGGCCAGGCGGAGCCGGACGGTCGCGTGATCACACCGATGCACCTGGACGCCGAGTAGAAGCGAGCCCATAAAGAAGCCCCGGCAACCAGTGCCGGGGCTTTGAGTGACCAAGTCCTTTTGGTCTTTCGCATGAACCTTTGGGGGTCTGCGAGTCGGGACAAACTTCCTGTTTATTCGGATTTCAGGCCATCAGCCGATACGGCCTTCACGCCTTTGATTTTCTTGGCAATGGCCACTGCCATGTCTTTCTGCGAATCGGTCAGCGTCACGTCCGAAGACAGGGAAACCACGCCCTTGTTGGTTTCAACTTTGATGTCAGTGCCAGGGACACCTTTTTCAGTCATCAGGTCAGCTTTGACCTTGGTAGTGATCCAGGTATCGGAGGTCGCCTCTTTTGCCTCGGTCATTTCACCGGCAGCAACGGTCAGCGGTGCCTGAGTAGCCTGTTGGGCAAATGCCGCATTAGCCAGGGTCAGGGTCAGGGCGGTGGCAGTAGCGGCAGCAATAGCGAACTTCTTCATACGAGACACTCCTGTTTTTCGAAAAGTCTGCGCCTTAAGTCCTGGCAGCAGGGGTATGAATACCATTGCAGGGGCTGTGCCAGTTTTTGCAATGATATAAATCCTTAAAAATCAACAAGTTACGAATCAAGCAAACAACCGGGATCGTGCATTTTGCAAGCCCGGTGAAAATCCTGCATGCAAGATGCAAGTCCGCAAGGTATTTCCTGCAGACATAAAAAAAGGACCCTGAGGGTCCTTTTTTCAACACATCAAGCTTAGACGCCCGATGCCTTTGCCGCTGCAACGTCTTTGATCGACAGCTTGATACGGCCGCGGTTGTCCACGTCCAGTACCAGTACTTCGACTTCCTGACCTTCCTTGAGGATGTCGGTCACTTTCTCGACGCGAGCATCACTCAGCATGGAGATGTGAACCAGACCGTCCTTGCCAGGCAGGATGTTGACGAAGGCACCAAAGTCAACGATGCGCTCGACCTTACCAACGTAGATCTTGCCGATCTCCGCTTCTGCAGTGATGCTCAGAACGCGCTGACGAGCAGCTTCAGCGGCGTCTTTGGTCTCACCGAAGATCTTGATCGAACCGTCGTCTTCGATGTCGATCGAGGCCTTGGTTTCTTCACAGATGGCACGGATGGTCGCGCCGCCTTTACCGATAACGTCACGGATCTTGTCGGTGTCGATCTTCATCGCGATCATGGTCGGAGCATTTTCCGACAGTTCGCTACGGGACTGACCGATGATCTGGTTCATCTGGCCGAGGATGTTCAGGCGCGCTTCCAGGGCCTGGCCCAGGGCGATTTCCATGATCTCTTCGGTGATACCGTTGATCTTGATGTCCATCTGCAGCGCGGTAACACCTTTGGCGGTACCGGCTACCTTGAAGTCCATGTCGCCCAGGTGGTCTTCATCACCGAGGATGTCGGTCAGAACAGCGAACTTCTCGCCTTCTTTGACCAGGCCCATGGCGATACCGGCAACAGGCGCCTTCATTGGTACACCGGCGTCCATCAGAGCCAGGGAAGCACCGCAGACCGAAGCCATGGAGCTGGAACCGTTGGACTCGGTGATTTCCGATACCACGCGGATGGTGTAAGGGAAGACGTCAGCGGCAGGCAGCATGGCCTGGACCGAACGACGAGCCAGACGGCCGTGACCGATTTCGCGACGGCCAGCACCGCCCATGCGACCACACTCGCCCACCGAGAACGGAGGGAAGTTGTAGTGCAGCATGAAGGGGTCTTTCTTCTCGCCTTCGAGGGTGTCGAGCAGCTGCGCGTCACGGGCAGTACCCAGGGTCGCAACGACCAGGGCCTGGGTTTCGCCACGGGTGAACAAGGCCGAACCGTGGGTTTTTGGCAGCACGCCAACTTCGATGTTCAGCGGACGCACGGTCTTGGTGTCGCGACCGTCGATACGTGGCTTGCCGTTGACGATGTTTTCGCGAACGGTGCGGTATTCGATTTCACCGAAGATCTCTTTGACTTCGGAAGCCGAAGGCTGACCTTCTTCACCGGAGAACTTGGCGATCGCCTGATCGCGCAGCTCGCCCAGGCGCGCGTAGCGATCGGCCTTGACGGTGATGGTGTAGCCCTGGGAAACGGCTTCGCCGAATTCGGCGCGGATGGCGTTCAGCAGTTCGGTGTTGGCAACAGCCGGTTTCCACTCCCAGGTCGGCTTGGCAGCTTCGGCGGCCAGCTCTTTGACAGCCTGGATCACAGCCTGGAATTCGTCGTGGGCGAACAGGACCGCACCCAGCATCTGATCTTCGGTCAGTTCTTTGGCTTCCGATTCAACCATCAGTACGGCGTCGGAAGTACCGGCAACGACCATGTCCAGGCTCGAGGCAGCCAGTTGCTCGTAGGTCGGGTTCAGCAGGTAGCCGGTGCTCTCGTGGAAAGCAACGCGCGCGGCGCCGATCGGGCCTTCGAACGGAATACCGGAGATGGCCAGGGCAGCCGAGGTACCGATCATCGCAGCGATGTCCGGATCGGTCTTCTTGCTGGTGGAAACGACGGTGCAGACGACCTGCACTTCGTTCATGAAGCCTTCTGGGAACAGAGGACGGATCGGACGGTCGATCAGACGCGAAGTCAGGGTTTCTTTCTCGGAAGGACGGCCTTCACGCTTGAAGAAACCACCAGGGATCTTGCCGGCGGCGTAGGTCTTTTCCTGATAATGAACGGACAGGGGGAAGAAGCCTTTGCCTGGATCGGCCTGTTTGGCACCGACCACGGTCACCAGCACGGTGACATCGTTGTCGACGGTGACCAATACGGCGCCGGACGCTTGACGAGCAATACGGCCCGTCTCGAGGGTAACGGTCGATTGACCGAACTGGAATTTCTTGATTACCGGGTTCACGGTTTCCTACCTTCTTCAGTGGCTCTGGGGGAACTGGTTCTTGCGAATTCTTGGGCAGAACAGGGAATCGGCCCCGTTGACCGTCCAGATAAAACTAGAGGTTGGGAGCCTGCCCTGCCTTTGCGGTAAACCGCTCAGGCGAGACAGACAGCCAACCTCATAGATACGCGCGGCGTGTTCATCGCTCCCGATGCCAGGCACCGGAAGCGAAGAATGCAACACGCCGTGCACACCACTGGCCAGGCCGCTATTAGCGACGCAGACCCAGGCGACCGATCAGGGCGCTGTAACGAGTGGTGTCTTTGCCCTTCAGGTAGTCCAGCAGCTTACGACGCTGGTTAACCATGCGGATCAGGCCACGACGCGAGTGGTGGTCTTTACCGTTGGCCTTGAAGTGGCCTTGCAGCTTGTTGATGTTGGCGGTCAGCAGTGCAACTTGCACTTCCGGGCTACCGGTGTCACCAGCAGCTTGCTGGAATTCGCCAACGATCTTTGCTTTTTCTTCAACGCTGAGTGCCATTTGGCTTCTCCAAATCAAGGGAAACCGAAAAAACGGTTTCCAATAGGCCAGGGACAAATCCCTGTATTCATAAGTGAGGCGTAACCGTGCCTATTAACAGCCATCCTCTTTGCCGCCAGTGCCGGGCCTGGGCCTGACACTGAAGGTTTCGATCATTCTGACCGAATCAGTCGACGCGGCGCGATGCGCCCGTCTTCGCTCACTTCACCGATACCGATGAATCGACCGTTGTGATCTTGTACCCGAACCATGCCGAACTTCGGCGCTTCGGGAGCCCTGACTGGCTGTCCATGCAGCCAGTAGAAGGCACTGTGCTCGGAGAACTGCAACAGAGGCCAGTCTTGCAGGCCGCTATCGGACGGCATCAGGAAACGGTCGACCGCCTCGTTGCCGTCTTCGGCGTGAACCGCTTCGAGCTCTTCGAGGGTCACCGTCTGGGCCAGCTCGAAGGGACCGGCATGGGTACGACGCAGCTCGGCTACATAAGCCCCACAACCGAGAATCTCGCCGATATCTTCGACCAGCGTGCGGATATAGGTACCTTTGCTGCAACCAACTGACAGCCGAACCCGGGTGCCTTCACACTCGAGCAACTCCAAGCGGTTAATAGTAACAGAACGTGCTTCACGCTCCACTACTTCCCCTGCACGCGCCAGCTTGTACAACGGCTGGCCATCGCGCTTGAGGGCAGAGTACATCGGCGGTATCTGACTGATTTCACCACGAAATTGTGGCAGAACCGCTTCAATATCGGCGCGACCAACGGTTACATCTCGGGTTTTCAGTACTTCGCCTTCAGCATCGCCCGTGGTTGTGGTCTGCCCCAACTGCATGACCGTCTCGTATCCCTTGTCGGAATCGAGCAGGTACTGGGAAAACTTGGTGGCTTCGCCGAAACACAGCGGTAACACACCGCTGGCCAGCGGGTCGAGGCTGCCAGTGTGGCCGGCCTTTTCAGCATTGAGCAGCCAGCGGACCTTCTGCAGGGCAGCATTGGAAGTAAACCCCAACGGCTTGTCGAGCAGGATGATGCCGCTGACATTACGACGGATACGTTTGACCTGGGCCACCGCTTACTCCTTGGTGTCCGGGGTATCGGCGGCCTGGTGCTGGCTGTCCTCGGCGACAGCGCGCTCGATCAGCGCCGACAGATGGGCACCTCGGGTCACGCTTTCGTCGTAGTGGAAATGCAACTGCGGCACGCTGCGCAGCTTCATTTCCTTACCCAATTGCATCCGCAGGAAACCCGCGGCGGAATTGAGCACTTTAAGGCTTTGCTTGATGTCTTCAGCGCTGTCCTGGCCCATGACGGTGATATACACCTTGGCATGGCCAACATCGCGGCTGACGTCGACGGCGGTGATTGTCACCAGGCCGACACGTGGATCTTTGACTTCGCGACGAATCAGTTGGGCCAGCTCGCGCTGCATCTGATCGCCAATGCGTTGGGTACGGCTATATTCTTTTGCCATTTTTGCTACCTGTAACTAAAGCGGCAAACGCCCGGCCAGGCTTGAGCCTGACCGGGCGTTGCGTTCAGAGCCGTTGATGACCGCCTTGCGACGGGCATTTCGCGCCTCCCATGCTCGATACTTAGAGCGTACGAGCCACTTGGACTTTCTCGAAGACTTCGATCTTGTCGCCGACTTTGACGTCGTTGTAGCTCTTCACGCCAATACCGCATTCCATGCCGGCACGCACTTCGGACGCATCGTCCTTGAAGCGACGCAGCGATTCCAGCTCGCCTTCGAAGATCACCACGTCCTCGCGCAGTACGCGGATTGGACGGTTGCGGTAGACCACACCCTCGACGACCATACAGCCAGCGATGGCGCCGAACTTCGGCGAACGGAACACATCACGCACTTCGGCGATACCCAGGATGTTCTCGCGAACATCGCTGCCGAGCATACCGGTCAGGGCTTTCTTGACGTCTTCAATGATGTCGTAGATCACGTTGTAGTAACGCATATCCAGACCTTCCTGCTCGACGATCTTGCGCGCGCCGGCATCGGCACGCACGTTGAAGCCGAACAGTACTGCATTGGAAGCCAGGGCCAGGTTGGCGTCGCTCTCGGTGATACCACCGACACCGCCACCAATCACGCGAACCTGTACTTCGTCGTTGCCCAGGCCACTCAGGGAGCCCTGCAGGGCCTCGAGAGAACCACGAACATCGGACTTGAGCACGATATTGAGGGTCTTCTTCTCTTCCTGGCCCATGTTCTCGAAGATGTTCTCGAGTTTGCCGGCATGCGCGCGAGCCAGTTTGACTTCGCGGAACTTGCCCTGACGGAACAGCGCCACTTCGCGGGCTTTCTTCTCGTCAGCCACAACGCTCAGTTCGTCACCAGCGTCCGGGGTACCATCCAGGCCGAGAATCTCGACCGGGATCGACGGGCCGGCTTCCTTAACAGGTTTGCCGTTCTCGTCGAGCATGGCACGTACACGGCCGTAGTTCGAACCACACAGGACCATGTCGCCCTGGCGCAGCGTACCGTCCTGAACCAGCACGGTAGCCACTGGGCCACGACCCTTGTCCAGGCGCGACTCGACCACCACACCACGACCCGGGGCCGATGGCGTAGCCTTGAGCTCGAGGATCTCGGCTTGCAGCAGAACGGCTTCCAGCAGTTCGTCTACACCGGTACCCATCTTCGCGGAAACTTTGACGAATGGCGTGTCACCACCCCAGTCCTCGGAAGTTACGCCTTCGACGGACAGCTCGTTACGGATACGATCGAGGTCAGCACCAGGCTTGTCGATCTTGTTCACCGCGACAACCAGTGGAACACCGGCGGCCTTCGCATGCTGCACCGCTTCGCGGGTCTGAGGCATTACGCCGTCGTCCGCAGCGACCACCAGAATCACGATGTCAGTGGCCTTGGCACCACGGGCACGCATGGCGGTAAACGCGGCGTGGCCTGGGGTGTCGAGGAAGGTGACCATGCCACGATCGGTTTCTACGTGGTAGGCACCGATATGCTGGGTGATACCACCGGCTTCGCCAGCGGCAACCTTGGCACGACGGATGTAGTCGAGCAGCGAGGTCTTACCGTGGTCAACGTGACCCATAACGGTCACAACTGGAGCACGGGAGAAGGTCTCACCTTCAAACTTCAACGATTCGGCCAGGGAATCTTCCAGAGCCGTGTCGCTGACCAGGGTGACCTTATGGCCCAGCTCTTCGGCGACCAGCTGAGCTGTCTCCTGATCGAGCACCTGGTTGATGGTCACCGGAGTGCCCAGCTTGAACATGAACTTGACGACTTCAGCTGCCTTGACCGACATCTGCTGCGCCAGGTCGGAAACCGTGATGGTCTCGCCGATCTGAACGTCGCGGATAACCGGACCGGTCGGGTTCTGGAAACCGTGGGCGTTGCGCTTCTTCGGCTTGCCCTTGCCACGACCACCACGACGGAAGCTGTCGCTTTCTTCGTCGGTAGTACGCGGAGCAGCACGCGGCGTTGGCGCCTTTTCCTTTTCCTTGACCTTGACCGACACACGCGGCGCTTCGTTACGACGCTCGCCACCACGACGTTCGTCGTCACGGGCTTTGTCGTTACGACGCACGTCGTCTTTCTTGCGGTCAGCAACCGGAGCCGGAGCAGCATCGGCTGCTTCGATTACCGGAGCCGGCGCAGGAGCAACCGGTGCGGCAGCAGGTGCGGCAGATGCAGCAGCTGGCTGACGGCGGGCTTCTTCGTCGGCACGTTGACGTGCTTCAGCATCGGCTTTTTCACGAGCTGCGTTTTCCGCCGCGCGGCGCTCTTCCAGCTCGCGCTTCTGCTCGGCCTGGATCTCTTCCGGGCTGCGCTGAACGAATACTTTCTTCTTGCGTACTTCTACGCTGATGCTTTTGCTACCGGCAACACGCAGGGTGCTGGTGGTCTTGCGCTGCAAGGTAATCTTGCGCGGCTCTTCCACTTTCGCCTTGTGACTGCTCTTCAAATGAGCCAGCAGAGCCTGCTTCTCATTGTCGGTCACTACCTGACCGGCGTCGGTGTGCGGCAGACCTGCCTCACGCATCTGCTGCAGCAGGCGCTCTACCGGTGCAGCGACCTCTTGGGCCAATTCTTTCACCGTGACTTGCGTCATGCACTTCTCTCCTCAGGCCGCGCCTAATTACTCGAACCAGTGGGCTCGGGCGGCCATGATCAACTTGCCGGCACGCTCTTCGTCGATACCGTCGATGTCGAGCAGGTCATCAATCGACTGCTCGGCCAGGTCTTCGCGGGTAACTACGCCGCGCACCGCCAGTTCCATCGCCAAATCCTTGTCCATACCCTCAAGCGAGAGCAGGTCTTCGGCCGGATGGGCGTCTGCCAGCTTTTCCTCAGTAGCGATGGCTTTGGTCAACAAGCGATCCTTGGCACGAGCACGAAGCTCGTTGACGATGTCTTCGTCAAAGCCGTCGATGTTGAGCATTTCTTCCAGCGGTACGTAGGCAATCTCTTCCAGGCTGGTGAAGCCTTCATCGACCAGCACCTGTGCCAGCTCTTCGTCGACTTCCAGCTCGTCGATAAAGTTGCGCAGGATGTCACCGGTTTCAGCTTGCTGCTTGGCCTGGATGTCCGATTCGGTCATCACATTCAGGGTCCAGCCGGTCAACTGGCTGGCCAGACGCACGTTCTGGCCGCCACGGCCAATCGCCTGGGCCAGGTTGTCGGCGCCCACGGCGATGTCCATGGCGTGGGCATCTTCATCGACGATGATCGCCGCGACTTCAGCCGGCGACATAGCGTTGATGACGAACTGTGCAGGGTTGTCGTCCCACAGGACGATATCCACACGTTCGCCGCCCAGTTCGCCGGACACCGCCTGGACACGCGATCCGCGCATGCCGATACAGGCACCCTGCGGGTCAATGCGCTTGTCTTTGGAGCGTACGGCGATTTTGGCTCGCGACCCCGGATCACGGGATGCGGCCATAACTTCGATCAGGCCCTCGGCGATTTCCGGCACTTCGATGCGGAACAGTTCGATCAGCATCTGTGGCGCGGTACGCGACAGGATCAACTGCGGGCCACGGTTCTCGGTGCGAATTTCCTTGAGCAGTGCACGCAAGCGCACACCCACACGGAAAGTTTCGCGGGAGATGATGTCTTCGCGGGCCAGCAACGCCTCGGCGTTGTTTCCCAGGTCAACGATGACGTTGTCACGGGTGACCTTCTTGACGGTACCGGAGATGATCTCACCCAGACGCTCGCGGTAGGCATCTACCACTTGAGCGCGCTCGGCTTCACGGACCTTCTGTACGATGACCTGCTTGGCAGTCTGAGCGGCGATGCGACCGAACTCGATGGACTCGATCTTTTCTTCGATGACGTCGCCGACTTTAGCTTCAGGATGGGTATCCTGAATTTTCGCCAGCCAGGTCTCGACAGCCGGATCGTCAAGATCCGCTTCATCGACGACAGTCCAACGACGGAAGGTTTCGTAATTACCGGTGTGGCGGTTGATTTCCACACGCAGGTCGACTTCGTCGTCAAAACGTTTTTTGGTTGCAGTGGCCAGTGCCACTTCCAGCGCTTCAAAAATTACGCTAGCCGGTACGCCTTTTTCGTTGGATACCGACTCAACAACCAGCAGTACTTCTTTGCTCATCGTACGCCTCGCCTTTCGCAAGCCATTGGATCCGCGCGGTCCGCCGGACCCGGCACGTCTCAGTCAAAACTGGGAATAATGTTGGCCTTGTCGATCGAATCGATCGGCAGCAGGAATTCGTTGTTATCAACCTGGACAACAACGTCCTGCTCCTCCACACCACGGAGAAGGCCCTGAAAGTTACGACGACCTTCAAAGGGCGTACGCAGCTTGATCTTCACTTGTTCGCCGGCATGCGAAGCAAACTGTTCCAAAGTGAACAGTGGGCGATCCATGCCAGGAGAGGACACTTCAAGGGTGTATTCGGAACTGATCGGATCTTCGACATCCAGGATACCGCTGACCTGACGACTGACAACTTCACAGTCTTCGACCAGAATGCCGTCCGCTTTGTCGATATAAATACGCAGTACCGAATGCTTGCCCTGAGAGATGAATTCGATCCCCCAGCATTGATAGCCAAGAGCCTCGACCACCGGGGCCAACAAGGCCTGCAACTGTTCTAGCTTGCTCGACACCTGAACCCCCTCGTGCATGCTGTGCAAATAAAAAATGGGCAAAGCGCCCATCCCTGATACGTCGTTGAATACCGACGCTATGACTGTTCAGCCAAGAAAAAGCCCCTGCAAAAGGGGCTCCGCTGAAACTGGTTGCGGGGGCTGGATTTGAACCAACGACCTTCGGGTTATGAGCCCGACGAGCTACCAGACTGCTCCACCCCGCGACAAAGCTGGGGCGAAAGTATACGACCGAACCCTGTCAGGGTCAATCTAACCTCCACCTACAAGAAAGCCCGCTGTAGCGGGCTGTCTTGTTTCAATTGGTACCGAGAAGGGGACTCGAACCCCTACACCCTATGGGCACAACCACCTCAAGGTTGCGTGTCTACCAATTCCACCACCTCGGCAATACTACTTTGAAACCCGTTACTTCTGCTCTTGAGCGGGAGGGACATCGCCAGCACTAGTGGCTTCGCCCTTCTGCTCCTGGAGCACCGGTACATCATCTGTTGCCGGCTTTTGCTGCTTCACTTCCAATACTGCTGGATCTGGCAACCCTACTTGAGTCAGCTCATGAGCTTTCTCTTTAGCAAAGTATCCTAACCCAAGAGCAGTTAAGAAGAAAGAGGCAGCTAGTATAGCAGTAAACTTACTCAGAAAGGTAGCAGAACCTTGGCTTCCGAACACAGTATTTGAAGCACCTGCGCCGAAAGATGCACCCGCTTCCGCACCTTTACCCTGTTGCAGCAACACCAGCACTACCAAACCCAGTGCGCCCAACAGATGAAAAACTACTACGACTGTTTCCAGCATTTTTCAGTTTCCTGCGGCGCGACAAATTGCACCGAATTCGTCTGCGTTCAGGGACGCTCCACCTATGAGCCCCCCATCGATATCCGGCATGCCGAACAGCTCAGCCGCATTGGCCGCCTTCACGCTGCCGCCGTATAGAAGCCGCACATTTTTCGCGACTTCGGCATTCTCTGCCGCCAGCTGTGCGCGGATGGCTGCGTGCACATCCTGCGCTTGCTGTGGCGTGGCCGTCAGCCCTGTACCGATGGCCCAAACAGGCTCATAGGCAATCACCGCATTGGCGAAGGCTTCAACACCGAAAGCTTCGATGATGCAACCCAACTGACGCCCGACAATCTCAAGCGTTTTACCCGCTTCGCGCTCTTCGAGGGTCTCCCCTACGCAGAGCACCGGCTTCAAACCACAAGCCTGTGCCGCAGCGAACTTGCGGTTAAGGACTTCGCCGCTCTCACCAATAATCTGGCGACGCTCCGAGTGCCCAACCAGTACAAGCCCGCAGCCTGCATCGACCAGCTGACTCGGTGCAATCTCACCGGTCAGTGCGCCTTGCTCAGGCTCTACCGCAGAATTCTGAGCGCCGACAGTGATCGACTTGCCCTGCAATCCATCAATCGCCTGACTGATGTACAACGAGGGAGGAAACACCGCGACCTCAACACCGCTCGGCAGGGCTAGATTGCTCAAGCCCTTGATCAGCTCAGCGACGCTGGCGCGGGTACCGTGCATCTTCCAGTTACCAGCTACCATAGGGCGACGCATGCTGTACCTCGTCGGTCAAAGTGGGCGCAGATGTTACCCAACCCGATCACAGCTGGCAAGCGTATTTCAGACGCAAACTTCACTTACCAGTTTTGCCAGGGCCTCGGCATGGGCGCGCACCTGACTTTCGTCATCACCCTCGACCATTACCCGCACCAATGGCTCTGTACCGGACTTGCGCAATAATACCCGCCCGCGACCCGCCATTTCTTCGGTAACCCGCGCACTGGCCTCTTTCACGGCCGGATGCTCCAGCGGATCGACCTTGCTTGCTCCGAAACGCACATTGATCAACACCTGCGGGCATTTGCGCAGCGCCTGGCGAGCCTGAGCCAAGGTCTCGCCACTGCGCTTGAGCGCCATGAGCACCTGTAGCGCCGCGATAATCGCGTCACCTGTGGTGGTGTGATTGCAGCACACTACGTGTCCTGAATTTTCCCCACCGATGACCCAATCACGCTCCAGCAACTCAGCCATCACATAACGATCGCCGACTTTGGCACGCACGAAAGGTATGTCGAGATCTTTCAGGGCCAGCTCCAGGCCCAGATTACTCATCAAGGTACCGACCACCCCGCCTTGCAGCTTGTTACGCTGCTGCAGGTCGCGGGCGATGATGAACAGCAATTCATCCCCATCGACGATGGCACCGGTGTGATCGACCATCAACACACGATCTCCGTCGCCGTCGAAGGCAATCCCAAGATCAGCATGCCCCACCAGCACTGCTGCCTGCAGGGACTCCATGTGGGTCGAACCACAATTTTCATTGATATTCAGGCCATCCGGCTGAGCCGACAGCACGGTGACCTCGGCGCCCAGCTCACGAAAAACACTGGGTGCGACCTTGTAAGTGGCGCCATGCGCGCAATCGACTACCAGCTTGAGGCCGGCAAAATCGGTGCTGCTCGGCACGCTGCTCTTGCAAAACTCGATGTAGCGGCCGGCCGCGTCGTTGATTCGTGACACCTTGCCCAGCTTGCTGGACTCGACCACCGTCATTGGTTGATCGAGCAACTCTTCAATCATCAACTCGACTTCGTCGGGCAGCTTGGTACCCTGGCCAGAGAAGAACTTAATACCGTTGTCGTCATGCGGATTGTGCGAAGCACTGATGACGATGCCGGCTTCAGCATGGAAAGTGCGGGTCAGGTAGGCGATGGCCGGTGTTGGCATTGGCCCCAACAGCAGTACGTCGGCGCCCGCCGCTGACAGGCCGGCTTCCAACGCCGACTCAAACATGTACCCCGAGATGCGGGTGTCCTTGCCCACCAATACCCGACAGGTACCCTGCTTGCGGAACGCCATGCCTGCCGCCCAGCCGAGCTTGAGCATGAAGTCAGGGGTGATGGGGTATTCGCCGACACGACCGCGAATGCCGTCGGTACCAAAATATTTTCTGCTCATAGATGCTCCATCACTATTATTCGGCGGCTTGAACCGCTGCAATCATTCGCACGACGTCGACGGTTTCGACAACATCGTGAACACGCAAGATGTTTGCACCCTTGGTCATGGCCAACGCAGCCAGCGCCAGGCTACCGTACAGCCGCTGCTCGACCGGGCGGTCGAGAGCCTGTCCAATCATGCTCTTGCGCGAAACCCCAACCAGCAACGGCCGCCCCAAGCGATACAAGGACTCCATGTGCTTGAAGAGGCTCAGGTTGTGCGCCAGGGTCTTGGCGAAGCCAAAGCCAGGATCAAGAATGATCCGCCCAGCATCGATACCCACCGCCGCACACGCAGCCATCCGTTGCTCAAGATAACTCGCCACCTCGGCGGTGACATCCTCGTAGTGGGGATTGTCCTGCATATCACCCGGCTCACCACGCATGTGCATCAGACATACCGGCAACCCGGTCGCCGCAGCCGCATCCAGAGCACCATCACGCGTGAGCGAGCGGACATCGTTGATCAAGCCGGCGCCAAGCCGGGCTGACTCACGAATGACAGCTGGGGTCGAAGTATCGACAGAAATGATCACATCCAGCTCTCGCGCGATAGCTTCAACCATCGGCGCCACCCGCTCAAGCTCCTCGAGCGCAGAAACTGCCCGTGCACCTGGCCGGGTGGACTCACCACCTATATCGATCAGGGTTGCACCTGCCGCGACCATTGCCTCGGCATGGCGCAAGGCTGCGTCCCGCTGATTGAAGCGGCCGCCGTCGGAGAAGGAATCTGGAGTGATATTGAGAATACCCATGACATGGGTACGGGACAAATCAAGAACCCGGTTGCCGCAAGGCAACCGGGTTGGGTACTGCTGTGAGGTCATATATGCCCTTAGACTTGAGCCGCTGGACCGCCGATCGGTGACTCTGGACGGTCACCCTGCTGCGCAGTGGTACCCGGAGTGCCCGACCCACCTTCCCAGTCTCGCGGCTCGCGCGGGGTGCGACCCGCCATGATGTCGTCAATCTGCTCGGCATCGATGGTTTCGTACTTCATCAGCGCATCGGCCATGGCGTCGAGCTTGTCGCGGTGCTCCGTGAGGATCTGCTTGGCGGTGGCGTAGCACTGATCAATGATGCTGCGCACTTCGGAGTCGATCAGCTTGGCTGTCTCACCGGAGACACTGGCGTGCTGGGAGCCTGCACTGCGCCCCAGGAAAACCTCGCCTTCTTCTTCGGCGTACATCAGCGGGCCGAGCTTCTCGGAAAGGCCCCACTTGGTCACCATGTTCCGGGCAATCTGACTGGCACGCATGATGTCATTGGATGCCCCGGTGGTAACACCATCGAAGCCCAGGGTCATTTCCTCGGCGATACGGCCGCCATACAGCGAACAGATCTGGCTGATCAATGCGCGCTTGGACAGGCTGTAACGGTCCTCTTCGGGCAGGAACATCGTGACACCCAGCGCACGCCCACGAGGAATGATCGAAACCTTGTAGACCGGATCGTGCTCAGGCACCACGCGCCCAACAATCGCGTGACCGGCTTCGTGATAGGCCGTGTTCCGCTTCTCTTTCTCGGACATGACCATGGTCTTGCGCTCGGCGCCCATCATGATCTTGTCTTTGGCGAGCTCGAATTCCTTCATTTCGACCACGCGCTTGCCACCACGAGCAGCGAACAGCGAGGCCTCGTTGACCAGGTTGGCCAGGTCCGCACCGGAGAAACCAGGGGTACCACGGGCAATGACCGCAGGATTGACGTTTTCGCCAATCGGTACCTTGCGCATGTGGACCTTGAGAATCTGCTCACGGCCACGGATATCCGGCAGACCCACCACGACCTGGCGGTCGAAACGACCTGGACGCAGCAGTGCAGGGTCGAGTACGTCAGGACGGTTGGTTGCTGCGATGACAATAATGCCATCGTTCATTTCAAAGCCGTCCATCTCTACCAGCAACTGGTTGAGGGTCTGCTCGCGCTCATCGTGGCCACCGCCCATGCCGGCGCCACGATGGCGGCCAACGGCGTCGATTTCGTCGATGAAGATGATGCACGGCGCATGCTTCTTCGCCTGTTCGAACATGTCACGAACGCGACTAGCGCCCACGCCCACGAACATTTCAACGAAGTCGGAGCCGGAGATGGTGAAGAACGGCACCTTGGCCTCACCCGCAATGGCCTTGGCCAGCAAGGTCTTACCGGTACCTGGCGGGCCGACCATCAGCACACCGCGAGGAATACGGCCGCCCAGGCGCTGGAACTTGCCTGGATCACGCAGGAATTCAACCAGTTCACCCACTTCTTCCTTGGCTTCGTCACAGCCTGCGACGTCGGCCAGGGTGGTCTTGACCTGGTCTTCGGACAGCAGGCGCGCCTTGCTCTTGCCGAAGCTCATTGGCCCGCCTTTACCACCTGCACCGCCTTGCATCTGGCGCATGAAGAACATGAACACGGCAATGATGACCAGGATCGGGAAGCTGGCGACCAGCAGTTGGGTCCAGATGGACTGTTGCTCAGGCTGCTTGCCTTCGACCACGACATGGTTGTCGACCAGATCGCCGATCAGGCCGTTGTCCTGAATGGCCGGACGGATGGTCTTGAAGCTGTCGCCATCGGTGCGCTTGCCGGTAATGACATAGCCATCGACCGCAACGCGCTCGACCTTGCCATCCTTGACCTGCTGAATGAAGTCGGAATAGTTGAGGGTCTGCGGCTCATTCGGGCTGGAGAAGTTGTTCATCACTGTCACCAGGACAGCAGCGATGATCAACCACAGGATCAAGTTCTTTGCCATATCGTTCAATTAGCTACCCTCTGAAGCCGGCTGACGGCGCAACCGTGCCTCGCATGATATTCACCGGCTTAACTTACTACATAACCTACACAACTGCAGGCGCCGTCTGTAACCCTTTGTGAAACCTAGACTACACGAAGTTCATCCAGGTCAGGCAGGATAGCCGATTGGAAAAAGCTATCGGACACCCTGAAAGCTGCCGGCCTGACGCCCTACTCGCCGCGATAACCCCTCGCCAGCAAGTATTGTTCGCGAGAGCGATCCCGCGAAGAATCAGGCTTGAGCATCTGGACCTTGTCGAATTTCTGACGAGCGTCCTTCAGGTATACGTCAAACCCTTCGCCCTGGAAAATCTTGATCAGGAAATCGCCACCCGGCTTGAGCACACGGGTCGCAAGATCCAGGGCCAGTTCGCACAGGAACATGGCCTTGGGGATATCCACGGCAGGCGTACCACTCATATTGGGGGCCATATCGGAAATCACAAGGTCTACGTGCGAATTACCTACCGCCTCCAGGATCTGGGCCAGTACTTCATCCTGGGTGAAGTCGCCCTGGATAAAAGTGACATCCGGGATACTGTCCATTTCCAGGATGTCCGATGCAATCAGCCGTCCCTGGCCGCCGATCAGACGACTGGTCACCTGCGACCATCCACCCGGCGCCGCGCCCAGGTCGACTACGCTCATGCCCGGGCGAATGATCCGGTACTTTTCCTGGATTTCCAGCAATTTGTAGCTCGCACGTGAGCGATAACCATCCTTTTGCGCCTTTTTGACGTAAGGATCGTTGAAATGTTCTTTCAGCCAGCCAAGGCTTGTCTTGGAACGCGCCATTGGGCACCTCGAATCATAAGGGTCGTGATTAACTGGGCGGATCCACGGGCCCTCGGGTAAAATGGCCGCCATTTTTACAGAATCAGACGAAGGGTCAGATTATGCCGCTCAATAACGAGCAGAAGAAACAGTACAAATCCATTGGCCACGATCTGAAACCAGTTCTTATTGTGGCAGGCAATGGCTTGACTGAAGGGGTTATCGCCGAACTCGAACGCGCCCTGGTCGATCACGAACTGATCAAGGTCGAGATTCGCTCGGAAGATCGTGAAGAACGTGCCGCTGCAATCGCCGCACTCTGCAAGGCCGGTCGCGCCGAACTGGTACAGACCATCGGGAAAAAGGCGTTGATCTATCGCCGCAACCCACAACCGAACAAGCAACTCTCGAACATCCATCGCTACAAGTGATGTTCGCTGCGGTCAGTGGCGCGCCTTGCGCGCCCTGCCCGGTACCGGCTGCATGACCAGCAGCAAGCCGGTCAAGCCCAAAACCAGATAACAGAACAACTGCCAGCGCAATTCCTGAGGCAATCCCACGCGCAAGGCGAAATACGCCACACACGCCAGCATCACCATCAGCAGCAATTGCCCTCGCATATCCCGCCACAGGCTGGCCAGCCCCTGAGCCTGAACCAGCACCATCACCTGCACCCCTGCGCAAAATGCCGCAAAGGCAACCAGTAACGAGGCCATCAGGCTGCCAATGTCCTCGATCAGCAGCGGCGCCAGGCCAACCTTGCCCAACGCCGGAAGCAAACCGAAATGCAACATCCACAGGCCGCCTACCCAGAACACCTGGGTAAGCTGCCAGATCACCGGGGCCGCAGCAAAGCTGCGGCGGCCGTCAGATGTGTTTGACTTCGACAATCTCGTACTCGACCGTACCGCTTGGCGTCTTGATCACCACGGTATCTCCCTCTTCCTTGCCAATGATGGCACGGGCGATCGGAGCACCGACCGAGAGCTTGCCCTGCTTGACGTCCGCCTCGTCCTCACCAACGATCTGGTAGGTCACCTGGTCGCCGGTCTCGGTGTTTTCCAGGTCTACGGTGGTGCCGAAGATCACCTTGCCGGTATGGGCAATGGTGGTGACATCGATCACTACCGAGTTCTGCAGGCGACCTTCGATATCGCGGATACGCGCTTCGACCATACCCTGCTCTTCACGGGCAGCGTGGTACTCGGCGTTTTCCTTGAGGTCGCCCAGCTCGCGGGCTTCACCAATGGCCTGACTCAAGCGCGGACGCTCGGTCTTGCTCAGGAAAAGGTGCTCTTCCTCCAGGGCGCGAGCGCCCTGGACGGTCATCGGGTACTTGGTAATGCTCATACGTTGAGTCCTGCATGCAGATCCTGCAAGCGGCGTACGGTCTTTTCCGGACCGAACTTCAGCGCTTCGCAGATGGCTTCACCGGCCGCAATGGTCGTGGTGCAGTAGATCTTGTGCTGCAACGCATTGCGACGAATCGAGTAAGAGTCAGCGATCGACTGACGACCTTCGGTGGTGTTGATGATCAGCGACACTTCGTCGTTCTTGATCATGTCGACCACGTGCGGACGACCTTCGGTCACCTTGTTCACGCGACGCACTTTCAGGCCAGCCGCTTCGATGACCTTGGCGGTACCGACAGTGGCAACCACTTCGAAGCCCAGGGAGATCAGGTCGCGGGCAACGCCGGCCACTTGTGGCTTGTCGTCATCACGAACACTGATGAACGCAGTACCGCCGGTCGGCAGCACTTCGCTGGCACCCATCTGGGCCTTTGCAAACGCTTCGCCGAAGCTGTCGCCCACACCCATGACTTCACCGGTGGATTTCATCTCAGGGCCGAGGATCGGGTCAACACCCGGGAACTTGGCGAACGGGAACACCGCCTCCTTGACGCTGTAGAAGTTAGGAATGATTTCCTTGGTGAAACCGATTTCCTTCAGCGACTTACCGGCCATCACGCGAGCAGCGATCATCGCCAGCGAAGTGCCGATGCACTTGGAGACGAACGGCACGGTGCGCGAGGCGCGCGGGTTGACTTCGATCACGTAGATCTTGTCGCCCTGCAGGGCCAGCTGAACGTTCATCAGGCCGACAACACCGAGCTCCAGGGCCATCTTCTTGACCTGTTCGCGGACTTCGTCCTGAACATGGGCTGGCAACGAGTATGGTGGCAGCGAGCACGCCGAGTCACCGGAGTGAACACCGGCCTGCTCGATGTGTTGCATGATTGCGCCGATGACAACGTCGGTACCGTCACACACCGCATCCACGTCCATCTCGATGGCGCAGTTGAGGAAGTGGTCCAGCAGTACCGGGCTGTCGTTGGACACTTGTACGGCTTCACGCAGGTAGCGCTTGAGCTCGTCCAGTTCGTAGACGATTTCCATCGCACGGCCGCCCAGTACGTAGGACGGACGCACCACCAGCGGGTAACCGATGACGCCGGCAGCACGAATGGCTTCGTCTTCGCTGCGCACGGTGGCGTTTGGCGGCTGCAGCAGGTTCAGGCGCTGAACCATGTGCTGGAAACGCTCGCGGTCTTCGGCACGGTCGATAGCGTCAGGGCTGGTACCGATGATCGGCACGCCGGCCTCTTCAAGGGCGCGAGCCAGTTTCAGCGGGGTCTGGCCGCCGTAGTGGACGATCACGCCTTTCGGCTTCTCGACACGCACTACTTCCAGCACGTCTTCCAGGGTCAGCGGCTCGAAGTACAGACGGTCGGAAGTGTCGTAGTCGGTGGAGACGGTTTCCGGGTTGCAGTTGACCATGATGGTCTCGTAACCGTCTTCGCGCAGCGCCAGAGCGGCGTGTACGCAGCAGTAGTCGAACTCGATGCCTTGGCCAATACGGTTCGGACCGCCACCCAGGATCATGATCTTGTCGCGGGTCGACGGGTTTGCCTCGCACTCTTCCTCGTAGGTCGAATACAGGTAGGCGGTGTCGGTGGCGAACTCGGCAGCGCAAGTGTCGACGCGCTTGTAGACCGGGAACACTTCGAGCTTGTGGCGATGACGACGCAGGTTCTTGTCGGTAATGCCCAACAGCTTGGCCAGACGCTGGTCGGAGAAGCCTTTGCGCTTCAGGCGCAGCATGAGGTCCTTGTCGATGGCCGACAGGGCCAAGGTCTTGACCTTCTCTTCTTCCTTGATCAGATCTTCCATCTGCACCAGGAACCAGTGGTCAATACCGGTCAGGTCGAAGATTTCGTCGCAGGTCATGCCGGCGCGCATGGCGTCAGCCACGTACCAGATACGCTCGGCGCCCGGCACGGTCAGTTCACGCTTGAGGATACTCGACGCTTCAGGGCTTGCCAGGTCGACTTTCGGGTCCAGGCCGCAAACGCCAACTTCCAGGCCGCGCAGGGCTTTCTGCAGGGACTCCTGGAAAGTACGGCCGATGGCCATGACTTCACCCACGGATTTCATCTGGGTGGTCAGGCGAGCGTCGGCTTTCGGGAATTTTTCGAAGGCAAAACGTGGCAGCTTGGTAACGACGTAGTCGATCGATGGCTCGAACGAAGCCGGGGTACGGCCGCCGGTGATGTCGTTCTGCAGTTCGTCGAGGGTGTAGCCGACCGCCAGCTTGGCGGCGATCTTGGCAATCGGGAAACCCGTCGCCTTCGAAGCCAGCGCCGAGGAACGCGACACCCGCGGGTTCATCTCGATTACAACCATACGACCGGTGTCGGGGCAGATACCGAACTGCACGTTGGAACCGCCGGTCTCGACACCGATTTCACGCAGCACCGCCAGCGAGGCGTTGCGCATGATCTGGTATTCCTTGTCGGTCAGGGTCTGTGCTGGAGCAACGGTGATCGAGTCACCGGTGTGCACACCCATCGGATCGAAGTTCTCGATCGAGCAGACGATGATGCAGTTGTCCTTTTTGTCGCGGACCACTTCCATCTCGTACTCTTTCCAGCCGATCAGCGATTCATCGATTAGCAGTTCCTTGGTTGGCGACAGGTCCAGACCACGGGCGCAGATTTCTTCGAACTCTTCACGGTTGTAAGCAATACCGCCACCGGTGCCGCCCATGGTGAAGGACGGACGAATGATGCACGGGAAGCCCAGCTTCTCGAGCACTGCGTTGGCTTCTTCCATGCTGTGGGCGATGCCCGAGCGCGGGCACTCAAGGCCGATGGCCTTCATGGCGGTATCGAAGCGCGAACGGTCTTCGGCTTTGTCGATGGTGTCGGCATTGGCGCCGATCATTTCCACGCCGAACTTTTCCAGGACGCCTTCGCGCTCCAGGTCCAGGGCGCAGTTCAGTGCAGTCTGGCCACCCATGGTTGGCAGCAGTGCATCCGGACGCTCTTTCTCGATGATCTTGGCCACTGTCTGCCATTTGATCGGCTCGATGTAAGTGGCATCGGCCATCGCCGGGTCGGTCATGATGGTGGCCGGGTTGGAGTTCACCAGGATGACGCGATAGCCTTCCTCGCGCAGGGCCTTGCAGGCCTGGGCGCCGGAGTAGTCGAATTCGCAGGCCTGGCCGATCACGATCGGGCCAGCGCCGAGAATCAGGATGCTTTTAATGTCTGTACGTTTTGGCATGGGTTGTCACTCAATTCCGCAGGTCAGTCGGCAAGCCGCATTGAACAATCGTGGGGGCGGCACCTGAACGCGGCTTGCACCGGTCCAGGGCCTTCTCGCCAGGTGCTCAGCGGCGCTTGGCCATGGCATCGATGAAACGGTCGAACAGTGGCGCGACATCGGTCGGGCCCGGACTGGCTTCAGGGTGACCCTGGAAGCTGAAGGCGCTCTTGTCGGTGCGTTCGATACCTTGCAGGGTACCGTCGAACAGCGACTTGTGGATGGCGCGAACGTTGCCTGGCAGCGTTGCTTCGTCAACCGCGAAGCCGTGGTTCTGGCTGGTGATCATGACCACACCGGTATCCAGGTCCTGGACCGGGTGGTTGGCACCGTGGTGACCATGACCCATCTTGACGGTCTTGGCGCCGGAGGCCAGGGCCAGCAGCTGGTGCCCCAGGCAGATGCCGAACACCGGGATCTCGGTTTCGAGAATGTCCTTGATCGCCTGGATCGCGTAATCGCAAGGCTCTGGATCGCCAGGGCCGTTGGACAGGAACACACCATCAGGATTGAGTGCCAGAACTTCGCTGGCCGGGGTTTGCGCCGGCACCACGGTCAGGCGGCAGCCGCGGGCAACCAGCATGCGCAGGATGTTCAGCTTGACGCCGAAATCGTAGGCCACCACGTGGTACGGCAGTTCGGCGGCGTCGATCGTCGCGTGGCTGTCGGTCTTCAGCTCCCAGACACTGGAGCGCCACTCATAGCTACTCTTGGTGCTGACGACTTTAGCCAGGTCCATGCCCTTCAGGCCCGGGAAACCGCGAGCGGCGGCAATTGCTGCCTCTTCGCTAATGTTGTCGCCAGCCAGGATGCAGCCGTTTTGTGCGCCCTTCTCACGCAGGATGCGCGTCAGGCGACGGGTGTCGATCCCGGCGATGGCAACCACGTTGTTGGCTTTGAGGTAGTCAGGCAGCGACTGCTTGTTGCGCCAGTTGCTTGCGATCAGAGGCAGGTCACGAATGACCAGACCGGCCGACCAGACGCGGTCGGATTCGGCGTCTTCCGGCGTGGTGCCGGTGTTGCCGATGTGTGGGTAAGTCAGGGTAACGATTTGCTGCGCATAGGAAGGGTCAGTCAGGATTTCCTGATAGCCGGTCATTGCGGTGTTGAACACCACCTCACCAACGGTCTGACCGTCGGCTCCAATGGCTTCACCGCGAAAAATGCTGCCATCGGCAAGGGCGAGTATGGCTGGCTTAGTCAAGAAGACCTCCCGTAAATCAAGCCTGAAGGGGCGATCGCAGGTTGCAAAAAAGCGGAATGACGTATAGACACGTCACCCCGCTTTCTTCGTCGAATTATCTGCGCGCTTTTAGTGGACACACTAAAGCTGTAGCTTACAGAAAAACGCTTTTTCGGTCTACCGCTGAAGTGCCTAGAAAACACAGGATTGCGACAGAGGGGATTGTAGGAGCGGGCTTGCCCCGCGACCTGGCCGACATACCCGCAGCCAATCGCGGGGCAAGCCCGCTCCTACATGGGGCGCTTAGCGCAGGTCTAGCACGTCCTGCATGTCGTACAGGCTCGGCTCACGCCCTTCCAGCCAGAGGGCGGCACGTACGGCACCCTTGGCGAAGGTCATGCGACTGGAGGCCTTGTGGGTGATCTCCAGGCGCTCACCCTCGGCAGCGAACAGCACGGTGTGATCACCGACCACATCACCGGCACGCACCGTGGCAAAACCAATGGTCTGACGATCACGGGCACCGGTCTGGCCCTCACGCCCATAGACCGCCACTTCCTGCAGGTTACGCCCCAGCGCCTGGGCAACAACCTCACCCATGCGCAGCGCGGTACCCGAAGGCGCATCGACCTTGTGACGATGGTGGGCTTCGATGATTTCGATGTCGACATCATCGCCCAGCACCCGTGCAGCCATGTCCAGCAGCTTCAGACTGAGGTTCACACCCACGCTGAAGTTGGCCGCGAAGACAATCGGGATTTCCTTGCCCGCCTCGGCCAGCAACTGCTTCTCTTCAACACTGAAGCCTGTGGTCCCGATGATCATGGCCTTGCCTGCCTTGCGACAGAACGCCAGGTTCTTCAGGGTTACCGAAGGATGCGTGAAGTCGATCAACACGTCGAACTCATCAACCACCTTGGCCAGGTCATCGGACAACAGCACGCCGATCCGACCCAGGGCAGCCAACTCGCCCGCATCAGCCCCGACCAACGTGCTGTCGGGACGATCAATCGCCGCCGTCAGCCCCGCACCCGGGGTTTGCTGGATAGCTTCGATCAGGGTCTTGCCCATGCGCCCTGCCGCGCCCATTACCGCTATACGTCGCATGCCCTATTCCTTCTTACAAGTCGCCGAAGAAGCGCTTCACGCCTTCAAACCAGCCATTGGCCTTGGGCGAATGGGAACTGTCACCTTCCAGCGAATCACGCAGCTCTTCAAGCAGCTCGCGCTGGCGACGACTCAGGTTGACCGGGGTCTCGACCGCGACCCGGCACATCAGGTCACCGGCTCCACCGCCGCGAACCGGCGCAACACCCTTGCCACGCAGGCGGAACTGCTTGCCGGTCTGGGTACCTTCCGGAATCTTCAGCTTGACCCGACCATCGAGGGTCGGCACTTCCAACTCACCACCCAGGGCGGCGTCGGTGTAGCTGATCGGTACTTCGCAGTACAGGTGCTTGCCATCACGCTGGAAGATCGGGTGTTCGCGTACATTGATGACAACATACAGATCACCGGTCGGACCACCGTGGGAACCTGCTTCGCCCTCACCTGAAAGACGAATGCGATCGCCGGTATCGACACCAGCCGGCACCTTGACCGAGAGCGTCTTGTACTCTTCGATGCGACCTTCGCCGTGGCAAGAGCCGCAAGGATCGGTGATGATCTTGCCCTGACCATGGCAACGCGGGCAGGTCTGCTGAACGGAGAAGAAGCCCTGCTGCATCCGCACCTGGCCAATACCACCACAGGTCGGACAGGTCGAAGGCGACGAGCCTTTCTTGGCCCCGGAACCGTCACACGGCTCACAGTTGACCAATGTCGGCACACGGATATTGACCGTGGTGCCGCGCACAGCTTCTTCAAGGTTCAGCTCAAGGGTGTAGCGCAGGTCGCTGCCACGCTGGGCACCGCCACGCGAGCCACCACGGCCACCGCCGAAGAAATCGCTGAACACATCACCGAAAATATCGGAGAAATTCGCACCGCCGAATCCGGCACCACCGCCCCCCACGCTCGGGTCGACGCCGGCATGACCATACTGGTCGTAAGCCGCACGCTTGCTGGCATCAGAGAGCACTTCGTAGGCCTCGTTGGCCTCCTTGAATTTCTCTTCCGACTCTTTGTCATCAGGATTACGGTCCGGGTGATGCTTCATCGCCAGGCGGCGATACGCCTTCTTCAGGTCCGCTTCACTGGAGCCGCGCTCAACTCCCAGAACTTCGTAATAGTCACGCTTTGCCATAAGTCTTTGCACTCTTGAGGACGTTCGGCAAACCTCTGCGCATTTCGCGCCGTGCCGCCAGCACCTGCCTCATGCCCTCCAGGAGGCACGACAGATGCCGTGAAAAATCGGGTATTCCAGACACGCCAACGCGGGAGCAAGCCCCCGCGCGGCGACATCCTACCAGCCAACCACTAGAAAGCAGTCAACCGGCCGACAACATGCAGCAATTACTTGTTGTCTTTGACTTCTTCGAACTCAGCGTCGACGACGTCGTCGTGCTTAGGTTCTTCAGCCTGCTGCGCGCCAGCTTGTGGCTGTTCGGCCTGCTGCTCGGCGTACATCTTCTGAGCAACTGGAGCCGACACTTTCGACAGCTCTTCGACCTTGGCATCGATGGCAGCCTTGTCGTCGCCTTTGATGGCGGCTTCCAGGGCAACCACGGCAGCCTCGATCGCAGTCTTCTCTTCGGCAGTGACCTTGTCACCAGCGTCAGCGACCATCTTGCGAGTCGAGTGAACCAGTGCATCACCCTGGTTACGGGCAGCGGCCAGCTCTTCGAACTTGCGGTCTTCTTCCGAGTTCGCTTCAGCGTCGCGGATCATCTGCTGAATTTCTTCATCAGACAGGCCGGAGTTGGCCTTGATCACGATCGACTGGGTCTTGCCAGTAGCCTTGTCTTTGGCGCCTACGTGCAGGATGCCGTTGGCGTCGATGTCGAAGGTTACTTCGATCTGTGGCACACCACGTGGCGCTGGTGGGATCTCGGCCAGATCGAACTTGCCCAGGGACTTGTTCTGAGCAGCCTGCTTACGCTCACCTTGCAGCACGTGAATGGTCACGGCGCTCTGGTTGTCATCTGCAGTCGAGAACACTTGCGACTTTTTGGTCGGGATAGTGGTGTTCTTCTCGATCAGCGCAGTCATCACGCCACCCATGGTTTCGATACCCAGGGTCAGCGGGCTGACGTCCAGCAGCAGTACGTCTTTCACGTCACCGGCCAGTACCGCACCCTGGATGGCAGCACCCATGGCAACAGCTTCGTCAGGGTTGACGTCCTTGCGTGCTTCTTTACCGAAGAAATCGGTAACCGCTTTTTGCACCAGCGGCATACGGGTCTGACCACCGACCAGAATCACGTCATCGATCTTGCTGACGTCGATGCCGGCATCTTTCATGGCGATACGGCATGGCTCGATGGTGCGTTGAACCAGGTCTTCTACCAGCGACTCCAGCTTGGCGCGGGAGATCTTCACGTTCAGGTGCTTAGGACCGGTGGCATCTGCAGTGATGTACGGCAGGTTGACGTCGGTCTGCTGGCTCGAGGACAGCTCGATCTTGGCCTTTTCAGCAGCTTCTTTCAGACGCTGCATGGCCAGCGGGTCACCCTTGAGGTTCATGCCGCTTTCTTTCTTGAACTCGTCGACGAGGTAGTCGATCAGGCGAATATCGAAGTCTTCACCACCGAGGAAGGTGTCACCGTTGGTGGCCAGAACTTCAAACTGGTGCTCGCCATCGACTTCGGCAATTTCGATTACCGACACGTCGAAGGTACCGCCACCCAGGTCATAAACGATCACGGTGTGATCGCCCTTGGCCTTGTCCATACCGTAAGCCAGAGCAGCTGCGGTTGGCTCGTTGATGATACGTTTTACGTCCAGACCGGCGATGCGACCGGCATCCTTGGTGGCCTGGCGCTGGCTGTCGTTGAAGTAGGCCGGAACGGTAATGACCGCTTCGGTGACAGGCTCACCGAGATAGTCTTCGGCGGTCTTCTTCATTTTCTTCAGGATTTCAGCCGAAATCTGAGGCGGTGCCATTTTCTGGCCGTTCACTTCCACCCAGGCGTCGTTATTGTCGGCCTTGACGATTTTGTACGGAACCATCTGGATGTCTTTCTGCACGACATCTTCGTCGAAACGACGACCGATCAGACGCTTGACCGCATACAGGGTGTTGTGCGGGTTGGTAACGGCCTGACGCTTGGCCGACTGACCAACCAGGATCTCGCCATCGTTGGCGTAAGCGATGATCGACGGCGTGGTACGCGCGCCTTCAGCGTTTTCAATAACCTTGACGTTGCCGTTTTCCAGAATGGAGACGCAGGAGTTGGTGGTCCCCAGGTCGATACCGATGATTTTGCCCATGTTAACTCTCCCGAAACTTGAATTTTGTTGCCGCAGCAGTGGTGGCTAACTGCGGTAATACTTGAATGCTTGACACCTAAATGGGGGCGCCCGAAACGATTTCAAGCCTGCTCGTCAATCGACGGCGAAACCACTGCAGGGGCCTTGCTGACCACGACCATGGCAGGGCGCAGCAGGCGACCATTGAGCTGATAGCCCTTCTGGAACACCTTGAGCACGCTGTTGGGCTCGACCTCGGCACTTTCCTGCATGGCCATCGCCTGATGGTGCTCGGCATTGAAAGGTTCGCCGTGCGGATCAATTGCTTCCAGGTTGTAGCGCTTGAGGGTGTCGTGGAACATTTTCAGGGTCAGCTCGATACCTTCGCGCATCGGACGGATGCTTTCGTCCTCGGCACTGGACAGTTCCAGACCGCGCTCCAGGCTATCGATGACCGGCAGCAGGTCACCGGCGAATTTTTCCAGGGCGAACTTATGTGCCTTCTCGACATCCTGTTCGGCGCGGCGGCGCACGTTCTGAAGGTCGGCAGCGGTGCGCAGGGATTGATCCTGGGCCGCCGCCAGCTGCTCTTCGAGCACCTGCACGCGGGCGCTCAGCTCTTGTGCGCCAGTGGCCTCGGCGTTCAGATTCTGTTCATCCAGCTGTTCGTCAGCCATAAAATCTCTCCTCTCGAATAGTGTCAGCGAGCTGTACTCGCGCTTCTGCCGGCTATATGGGGTCGTAAAACCCAGGTTCAAGGGCCAAAGAACATGGCAGACCATTTCGCTCATAACCCATCGCACTCAAAACGGCGCCATGACAACCAAATCGAGCTAAGTGCGCCCATTGTCAGCGAATCTAAAAACACTGTATAAATAACCAGACTTAACGCCTGGGAGCCGCCCCAATGCTGGTGCACCTGTCCGTACATAACTACGCCATCGTCGAACACCTGGACCTCGAGCTCGCCCGCGGGATGAGTGTGATCACCGGTGAAACCGGGGCCGGCAAATCGATCATGCTCGATGCCCTGGGCCTGACCCTGGGTGATCGTGCCGACAGCGGCGTTGTGCGCCCCGGCGCCGACAAGGCGGACATCCTCGCCACCTTCGACCTCGCGGACATTCCCGAAGCCCGCGCCTGGCTGGCGGAGCGCGACCTGGACAACGACGGCCCGTGCATCCTGCGTCGGGTAATCACCGCCGAGGGGCGCAGCCGCGGCTACATCAATGGCACGCCCTGCCCGCTCGGCGATCTCAAGGCCCTGGGCGAGCTGCTGATCGACATCCATAGCCAGCATGAACATCAATCATTACTGAAAGCCGACACCCATCGTCGTCTGCTCGACGAGTACGCAGGCGCTACAGACCTGGCGCGCCAGGTCCAGCTGGCAGCCCAGCGATGGCGGCAAACCCGACAAGAACTGGAGCGGCTGTCCAACTCCGGCGACGAACAACGCGCGCAGCATCAACTGCTCAGCTACCAGCTCGAAGAGCTCGACAACCTGGGCCTGGGCGAGAATGAGTTGGAACAACTGGAGCAGGAGCACAAGAACCTGACCAATGTCGAGGCCTTGTTCGGCATTTGCCGCCAGGTCATCGACCACTGCAGCGAGAACGATTCAGGCAACGTGCTCAACGCCCTCACCGCCAGCCTCAATCGGTTGACGGCGGTGCAGAACGCACCCAAGGCGCTGGACGAGGCCGCCACCATGATCGCCAGTGCGCAGATCCAGGTTGAAGAAGCGGTCGGCGAGCTCAATCGCTTCCTGGATAACTTCGATGCCGACCCTGCTCGCCTTCAACAACTCGAAGAACGCCTCGACAGCATCTATACCCTGGCCCGCAAGCACCGGGTACATCCGACCGAGCTGGCCAACCTCCAGCAACGGCTGATGGAAGAGCTCGAAAGCCTTAACGCCAATGACGAATCCATCGAGCGCCTGGGTGACGAGCTCGCCGCTTTTGCCCGCCACTACCAGGAAAAGGCTGGCGAACTGAGCGCCTTGCGCTGCCAGGCCGCCAGCCAGCTGGCCAATGCGGTGGAGCAGGAAATTCAGCGCCTGGGCATGCCCGGCGGGCGCTTCAGCATCGAACTGCACAGCAACACCAGTGACGACCTCTCACCCCATGGTCGCGAGCAGGTGGAACTCCTGGTCAGCGCCAACCCCGGCCAACCGCTCAAGGCCCTGGCCAAAGTCGCCTCCGGGGGCGAGCTTTCACGGATCAGCCTGGCGATCCAGGTGATCACAGCACAAACCTCGCGCATCCCCACCCTGGTGTTCGATGAAGTGGATGTGGGTATCGGCGGCCCGACGGCAGAGATTGTCGGCCAGTTGCTGCGTCGCCTCGGCGAGCGCGGCCAGGTACTGACCGTGACTCACCTGCCGCAAGTTGCAGCGCAGGGTCACCATCACCTGTTCGTACACAAGGTACGCAACAGCGACGCCACCCACACCGCCGTGGCCAGTCTGGGCAAGCGTGAGCGGGTCGAAGAAGTGGCGCGAATGCTCGGCGGTATCGACCTGACCAAGGAGTCCCTGGCCCACGCCCGCAAGATGGTGGTCACCAGCAAGGCCTGATGCCTCATCCCAGAAAGTACAAAGGCGACCCCAGGGTCGCCTTTGATGCTGTGCAACAAGAACTGTTGCTTACTTTTTCTTGCGCACGTACAGGACCAGATTGTGGTCAACCAGTTCGAAACCGTGCTCGGCAACGATTTCCTTCTGGCGCTTTTCAATCTCGCTGTCGAAGAACTCGATAACCTCGCCCGACTCCACGTTGACCATATGGTCGTGGTGGCCACCATCGGCCAATTCGAACACGGCATGACCGCCGTCGAAGTTATGGCGCACAACCAGGCCAGCAGCTTCGAACTGGGTCAGAACACGGTAGACCGTGGCCAGACCGACGTCCTCGCCTGCCTCCATCAGCGCCTTGTAGACATCTTCAGCACTCATGTGACGCTGCTCGGTAGAGTCGAGCATCTGTAGAATCTTCACTCGAGGCAGTGTCACCTTGAGACCGGCTTTGCGCAGTTCGCTATTTTCAACCATGGTCAGCTTTCTCGCCGATGCTGCTTCGCAGCTTCTCTGAATACGGGTATGATCGGGGTTTACGTTGTCCAGCCAAGATAGTGGAAGTCGCCCACCGATGCAAAACACCAAGCTCTTGCTAACCAGCCTCACCTTCGTGGGACTGCTCGCACTCGCCGGTTGCTCGTTCCCCGGGGTTTACAAAATCGACATCCAGCAGGGCAATGTCGTCACGCAAGACATGATAGACCAATTGCGCCCCGGAATGACCCGTCGGCAAGTAAGGTTTATCATGGGCAACCCGCTGATCCAGGACACCTTCCACACCAACCGTTGGGATTACCTGTACAGCCTGCAGCCTGGTGGCGGCCAACGCCAACAAGAGCGCATGAGCATTTTCTTCAACGAGAGCGACCAACTGGTCAGCCTGTCCGGCGACTTCATGCCAGGTGTGAGCCGCGACCAGGAAATCCTCGGCGGCAGCGGCGACACCAGCGTCACTCCAGTCCAGCCAGGCACCGCCACCGAGCCCGCTGAACAGGTCAAGGAAACCCCGGCCAAGCCAGGTTCCCTGGAAGAGAAGATCCAGCGCGAAGTCGATACCATCGAGACCATCCCGGTACCGACCCCAGCCCCACTGGAAACCTCGCCACAGTAAATACTGCTGGCAAACAAAAGCCCGGACATTCCGGGCTTTTTTGTACCTGTAATTTGCGCGCTACCGCTTCGCCTTCTTGAACACCCGCGCCACCTTGTCAGCGCGCTGCTTGCGCACTTCCTTAGGGTCGATCAACAACGGCCTGTACAGCTCGATCCGATCCCCCTCGGTCACCGACTGCTGCGCAGCGTCACTGACAACCTTCCCGAAGATGCCCAGTGGGCAAGCCTCTACATCCAGCCCTGGCACTTGTGCTGCAATCCCCGACAAGCGCACGGCCTCACGCAACGAGGTGCCCTTGGGCACCTCCACTGTCAGCAGCCACTGCTGTTCAGCAGTGGCATACGCCACTTCAACCTGCAGCATGTCAGCCATTGAACTGCTTTGCCCGTTGGCAGAAGGCATCGACCAGGGTGTTGGCAGCCTGGTTGAACAATGGCCCCAGAGTTGCCCGCACCAATGGCCCGGCGTAATCGAAGGACAGGTCCAGGCTGATCTTGCAGGCCTTCTCACCCAACGGCTTGAAGACCCACAGGCCATGCAGCTGATTGAACGGCCCCTCTTCCAGGTTCATCTCGATGGACTGCCCGGGCACCAGTACATTACGGGTGACAAACTTCTGGCTCATACCGCCCTTGGCCACTTCCAGGCTGGCACGCATCAGCGTGTCACTGACCTCCAGCACGGTGCTGGATGAGCACCAGGGCAGGAACTCCGGATACCGCGCAACATCGTTGACCAGGTCGTACAGCGCCTGGGCGGGATAAGGCAGCAGGGCCGAACGTTGAATATGGGTAGTCATCCAGGTGTCACTTCCAAAGCTGAGCGGCAAACACAACCAGAATGCCGAGGGGCGCCACATAGCGCATCAAGAAGAAGGTCAGAGCAAACAGCAGCGGGCTGCGCATGGCTAACTCATCGCGCACCGCCTCACGCCCCATGATCCAACCTGCGAATACCACAAAGCACAATCCACCCAGCGGCAGCATGATTCTGGAGGTGAAGAAGTCGATCACCCCAAAGAAATCCAGCCCGCCAGTCGCTCCCCACTGATAGAGCTGAAAACCGCTGTCGTCGTTCACGAAAAAGCGCGCCTGCTGCCAGATGTTGAACGAAAACACCGTCCCCAACCCTACCAGCCAGCAACTGAACGCCAGCCAGGTGGTGATCCAGCCACGCCGCACGCCAGTGCGCTCCACCAGGTAGGCCACCATCGGTTCGAGCAAGGAAATCGCCGAACTCCAGGCTGCGACGGCCACTAGAACAAAGAATACGACGCCCATCAACTGGCCAAACGCCACATTGCCGAAGGCAAAAGGCAAGGCAACGAACATCAGGCCCGGGCCCTCGCTTGGATTCAGGCCGGCGGCGAACACGATCGGAAACAGCGCCATGCCGGCCAGCAGCGAGACAAAGGTATCGAGCAGGGCGACGGCGACAATGGTGCCACCGATGGAGGACTGCTTAGGCATGTACGCGCCGTAGATCAACAACGAGCCCACACCGACACTCAGGGAGAAAAACGCATGCCCCATGGCCGGCAACAAACCGTCGAGCAGGCGCGAGGTATCGAAGTCGAACATGAAGTGCAGGCCCTGCATAAAGTGCCCGGTGGTCAGGCTGTAGCCCAACAGGATCACCAGCAGCAGGAACAGCAGCGGCATCATGATGCGCAGGCTTTTCTCCAGCCCCGCCACCACGCCTCGGGCAATCACCAGTGCCGACAGCAGCATGAACAGGCTGTGCCACAGCACCAGGCGCCAGGGGTCGCTGATCACGCCATTGAAGTAGCCGCCGACCTGATCGGCCGTCACACCCTGGAAGTCACCCCGCCCCATATTGATGATGTAATCGAACGACCAGCCCCCGACCACGCTGTAGAACGATAGGATCAACAGCGCCGTGACCATCCCGGCGAAGGCCCACCACGACCACCGCGGCGAATGCCCCGCCCCCACCGCAAGCTCGCGCAGGGCGTTGGCCGGGCTTTGCCGGGTGCGCCGGCCGATCAGGGTCTCGGCGAGCATCACCGGGATACCGATCAGGGCGATGCAGGCCAGGAACACCAGGACAAAGGCGCCGCCGCCATAGACGCCGACCATGTAGGGGAATTTCCAGATACTTCCCAACCCCACCGCAGCACCGGTGGCCGCCAGCACGAATACCCAGCGACTGGCCCAGCCACCATGGACAGAAACCTTGTCCGTCGACATCAACACGCTCAACTGTGGAAAAAAAGAGCGCGCATTGTCCGGGATTCACTCCAAGGCCTCAAGCTCACTGCTACCCCGTAGCCGACAGCGCGACGACTGCCTATAATGCCGCCCCTATGGCTAAACAAAAGAAACATCCGACAGGGACAATCGCGCAGAACAAAAAGGCGCGTCACGATTACTTCATCGAACACAAGTTCGAGGCCGGATTGGTCCTGTCCGGTTGGGAAGTAAAAAGTCTGCGTGCCGGCAAGGCGCACCTGACCGACAGTTACGTGGTGCTCAAGGATGGCGAGGCCTGGCTGATGGGCAGCCATATCACGCCACTGACCGCCGCCAGTACTCACGTCATCGCCGACCCGACACGTACCCGCAAACTGCTGCTCAACCGTCGAGAGCTGGAGCGACTGCATGCGGCCGTCCAGCAGAAGGGCTACACCTGCGTGGCCTTGTCGATCTACTGGAGCAAGCACCTGATCAAGTGCGAAATCGCACTGGGCAAGGGCAAGAAGGAATACGACAAGCGCGATACCCAGCGCGAGCGCGATTCCGATCGCGAGCTGCAGCGCGCAGTTCGCAACAAGGGCAAGGAAGACTGAATATCACGGGGCAAGCCCACTCCTACGGCAGGAGCGGGCTTGCCCCGCGATTCATAGGTCAATGTCCGCTACGCCGCTCCGCCCGCGCCACCCGCTGAACCTCCTGACGCACCTCATCGAGCACTTCCTGCACATACAGAATGTGTCGGCTGGAGATTTCGCGCGCGTCATCGGCGCGCCCCTCGACAATCGCCAGGTACAGGTCACGGTGCTGACCGATCAACATGTCGCGGGTTTCGGAGCGCTGCTTGTACATGCCGCCGATATTGGTCACCACGTTGCGCTTGAGCAGGTCGAACAGGCCGCGGATGGTATGGAGCAACACTGCGTTGTGACTGGCCTCGGCAATGGCCAGGTGAAAGCTTGCATCGGCCGCCCCTTCCTCTGCCCTACTGACTTCATCGTGACGGGTGTAGCAGTCTTGCAGGACATCGAAGGCGGCCTTCAGGCGCTGGCGGTCGGGCTCTGTCGCACGGGCCGCCGCGTAGTAGGCACACGATGCCTCCAGCGTATGCCGGAACTCCAGCAGGTCGCGCTGGGCTTCAGGGTTGCTTTCCAGCAGTTGCAGCAAGGGGTCGCTGAAGGTCGTGCCCAGTGATTCGGCCACGTAGTTGCCGCCGCCCTGGCGACTGACCAGCAACCCCTTGGCCACCAGCTTCTGGATTGCTTCACGCAGTGACGGTCGCGACACCCCGAACTGTTCCGACAATGTTCGTTCGGCAGGCAGCCGCTGGCCAGCCGTCAAGGTGCCTTCAAGAATCATCCCCTCAAGCCGTTCGACAATATCGTCGGACAAACGGCGTTGGCGGACCTGATCAAAAACCATCACATGCTCTCCACAATCCCGAGTGCGTTCGGGGCTGTCTATTCTGGCTCATCCGCCGCCCGCCGACACCCATCAGTTGCCATTTTTCCTTGCCATCCAGCCCCTCCTTCCGACACCCGTCCGACGAAAGTTTTACAGGGACAAATTGACACACCCTCGACGAGGCTTTTAACCTAGCGCCTCGACATTGTAAATTGGTCTTACCAATTATCCAATGCCAGTGCCACCAACAACAATTAGGGGCCACCCCATATGCAAACCTGGCAACAGCTCTACAGTCCGCTTGGTAGTCTTGGCCTGTCCGCGCTCGCGGCAGTCATCCCGATCGTATTCTTCTTCCTCGCCCTGGCGGTGTTCCGCCTCAAGGGTCACGTGGCCGGCAGCATTACGCTGGGCCTGTCGATCCTGGTGGCGATCTTCGCTTTCCAGATGCCAGCCGACATGGCGATTGCCGCCGCCGGTTATGGTTTTGCCTACGGCCTGTGGCCCATTGCGTGGATCATCGTTGCCGCGGTGTTCCTCTACAAGCTGACGGTCAAGAGCGGCCAGTTCGAAGTCATCCGCAGCTCGGTGCTGTCGATCACCGACGACCAGCGCCTGCAGGTACTGCTGATCGGTTTCTGCTTCGGTGCATTCCTTGAAGGTGCGGCGGGCTTCGGCGCCCCGGTGGCCATTACCGCTGCCCTGCTGGTAGGCCTGGGCTTCAACCCGCTGTACGCCGCCGGCCTGTGCCTGATCGCCAACACCGCCCCCGTGGCATTCGGCGCCCTGGGCATCCCGATCATCGTTGCCGGCCAGGTGACTGGTATCGACGCCTTCAAGATCGGTGCCATGACCGGCCGCCAACTGCCCCTGCTGTCGCTGTTCGTGCCGTTCTGGCTGGTGTTCATGATGGACGGCCTGCGCGGCGTCAAAGAGACCTGGCCCGCCGCACTGGTTGCCGGCCTGAGCTTTGCCGTGACCCAGTACTTCACCTCGAACTTCATCGGTCCGGAACTGCCGGACATCACCTCGGCCCTGGCCAGCCTGATTTCCCTGACCCTGTTCCTCAAGGTTTGGCAGCCCAAGCGCTCGTTCACCACCGCCACCGGCAGCGTCGGCGCCGCAGTGGTCAACGCTGGCGGCAGCCAGCCTTCGCCTTACAGCTTCGGCGAGATCTTCAAGGCCTGGTCGCCGTTCCTGATCCTCACCGTGCTGGTCACCATCTGGACCCTCAAGCCATTCAAGGCCGCGTTTGCCGCAGGCGGCTCGATGTACAGCTGGGTGTTCAACTTCGCCATCCCGCACCTTGACCAACTGGTGATCAAGACCGCCCCGATCGTCGCCACCCCGACCGCGATTCCGGCCGTGTTCAAACTCGACCCGATTTCTGCGACCGGCACCGCGATTTTCTTCTCGGCACTGATCTCCATGCTGGTCCTGAAGATCAACTTCAAAACTGGTCTGACCACTTTGAAGGAGACCTTCTTCGAACTGCGCTGGCCGATCCTGTCGATTGGCATGGTGCTGGCCTTCGCCTTCGTCACCAACTACTCGGGCATGTCTTCGACCATGGCCCTGGTACTGGCCGGCACGGGCGCCGCGTTCCCGTTCTTCTCGCCGTTCCTCGGCTGGCTGGGCGTGTTCCTGACCGGCTCCGACACTTCGTCCAACGCCCTGTTCAGCTCGCTGCAGGCCACCACCGCCCACCAGATCGGTGTCAACGACACCTTGCTGGTGGCCGCCAACACCAGCGGTGGCGTCACCGGCAAGATGATTTCGCCGCAGTCGATCGCCGTGGCGTGCGCGGCCACCGGCCTGGTTGGCAAGGAATCTGACCTGTTCCGCTTCACCCTCAAGCACAGCCTGTTCTTCGCCACCATCGTCGGCCTGATCACCTTGATCCAGGCTTATTGGCTGACCGGCATGCTGGTTCACTAGAGTGACAGAGGCCGGGCGCGCTGCAACGCGCCCGGCAACCGCCTCTTTCAACTTACGCTGCGAGATCACATGATCATTTCTGCCTCTACCGACTACCGCGCAGCAGCACAACGCAAGCTGCCGCCGTTCCTGTTCCACTATGCCGACGGTGGCGCCTACGCCGAATACACGCTGCGTCGCAACGTTGAAGACCTGGCGGGTATCGCCCTGCGCCAGCGGGTGCTGAAGAACATGTCCGAGCTGAGCCTCGAGACCCGCCTGTTCAATGAAACGTTGAGCATGCCGGTGGCGCTGGCCCCCGTTGGCCTGACCGGCATGTACGCACGCCGCGGCGAAGTGCAGGCTGCCCGTGCGGCAGCGGCCAAGGGCATTCCGTTCACCCTGTCGACCGTGTCGGTGTGCCCGATCGAAGAAGTGGCGCCGGCCATCGACCGTCCCATGTGGTTCCAACTCTACGTGCTCAAGGACCGCGGCTTCATGCGCAACGCCCTGGAGCGCGCCAAGGCCGCCGGTGTCACCACGCTGGTGTTCACTGTGGACATGCCTGTACCAGGTGCCCGTTACCGCGATGCCCATTCCGGCATGAGCGGCCCGAACGCACCGCTGCGTCGCGTATGGCAAGCCATGACCCATCCACAATGGGCCTTGGATGTCGGCTTGCTGGGCAAGCCCCACGACCTGGGCAACATCTCCACCTACCGCGGTAGCCCAACCGGACTCGCCGACTATATCGGCTGGCTGGGCAACAATTTCGACCCGTCGATTTCCTGGAAGGACCTGGAGTGGATACGCGAGTTCTGGGATGGCCCGATGGTGATCAAGGGCATTCTCGACCCCGAGGATGCCAAGGATGCGGTGAAGTTCGGTGCCGACGGCATCGTCGTTTCCAACCACGGCGGCCGCCAGCTTGACGGCGTGCTGTCCAGCGCTCGCGCCCTGCCGGCGATTGCCGACGCGGTGAAGGGCGACCTGAAGATTCTCGCCGACTCCGGCATCCGCAGCGGCCTGGACGTGGTGCGCATGATCGCCCTGGGCGCCGACACCGTGCTGATCGGTCGCGCGTTCCTCTATGCCCTGGCCACCGCAGGCGAAGCTGGCGTGAAGAACCTGCTGGAACTGTTCGAAAAAGAAATGCGCGTCGCCATGGTGCTCACGGGCGCCAAGTCCATCAGCGAAATCACCCGCGACTCGCTGGTACGCGAACTGGGCGCCTGATAGCCGCGCCTTCACGAATTACCGCCTGATTGACCGGGGCACGTGGCGCGCCAGATGCCACGGTCCCGCGAGGAGATTGCATGAGTCTGCCCGCCGCGTTCCTCGACACGGTTGAACACCTGATCCCCCGCGAGCGGCGTTTCGACGACCCGCTCTCGACCCTGGCCTTCGGTACCGACGCCAGCTTCTATCGCCTGATTCCCAAACTGGTAATCCGCGTCGAAAGCGAGGTCGAAATGGCCACCCTGCTCAAGGCCGCACACGCCCAGCAGGTCGCGGTCACCTTCCGCGCCGCTGGTACGAGTCTGTCGGGCCAGGCCGTGAGCGATTCGGTGCTGCTGGTGCTGGGTGACAACTGGAACGGTCGTGAAATCCGCGAAGGCGGCAGCCAGATCCGCCTGCAACCGGGGGTGATCGGCGCCCAGGCCAACGCCTGGCTTGCCCCGTTCGGTCGCAAGATCGGCCCGGACCCGGCCTCGATCAACGCCTGCAAGATCGGCGGGATCGTCGCCAACAATGCCAGCGGCATGTGCTGCGGTACAGCGCAGAACAGCTATCACACCCTCGCCGGCATGCGCCTGCTGCTGGCCGACGGCACCCTGCTCGACAGTGAAGACCCAGCAAGCATCGCGGCTTTTCACGAGCGTCATGCAACGCTGCTCGCCGGCCTTGGCGAACTGGGTCGCCAGACTCGCGCCAATAGCGAACTGGCGGCCAAGATCCGCCACAAGTATCGCTTGAAGAACACCACCGGGCTGTCACTCAATGCGCTGGTGGACTATGACGAGCCGCTGGATATCCTCACCCACCTGATGGTCGGTTCCGAAGGCACCCTGGGCTTTATCAGCGCGGTTACCTACAACACCGTGCCGGACCATCCGCACAAGGCCAGCGCGCTGATTGTCTTCCCGGATGTCGAGACCTGCTGCAACGCAGTACCGGTGCTCAAGCAGCAACCGGTGTCGGCCGTTGAGCTGCTCGACCGCCGCAGCCTACGCTCGGTGGAGAACATGAAGGGCATGCCGGAATGGGTGAAAAGCCTGTCTGGCAGTGCCTGTGCGCTGCTCATCGAGTCCCGCGCCGCCACCCAGTCGTTGCTGCACGAACAACTGGCACACATCAGCGCCTCCATTGCCGGCTTCCCGGTGGAGAAGCAGGTCGACTTCAGCGAAGACCCGGTGGTCTACAACCAGCTCTGGCGCATTCGCAAAGACACCTTCCCGGCCGTCGGTGCCGTGCGCGAGACCGGCACCACGGTCATCATCGAGGACGTCACCTTCCCCGTTGAAAAACTCGCCGAAGGCGTCAATCGCCTGATCGCACTGTTCGACAAGCACGGCTACGACGAAGCGATCCTGTTCGGTCATGCCTTGGAAGGCAACCTGCACTTCGTGTTCACCCAGGGCTTCGACTCGCCGGAACAAGTGGCCCGATACTCGGCGTTCATGGACGACGTTGCGCAACTGGTCGCCGTGGAATACGGCGGCTCGCTCAAGGCCGAACACGGCACCGGTCGCAACATGGCGCCCTTTGTGGAACTGGAATGGGGGCATGACGCCTATCAACTGATGTGGCGGCTCAAGCGCCTGCTCGACCCCGCCGGCATTCTCAATCCGGGTGTTGTGCTGACCGACGACCCACAGCTGCACTTGAAGAACCTCAAGCCGCTGCCGGCCGCCGACGAAATCGTCGACAAATGCATCGAGTGTGGTTTCTGCGAGCCGGTTTGCCCGTCCAAGGGGCTGACCCTCAGCCCGCGCCAGCGCATCGTCATGTGGCGCGATATCCAGGCGAAAAAACGTGCCGGCGTCGATACCCGCGCACTGGAGCGCGACTACCAGTACCAGGGCATCGACACCTGCGCCGCCACCGGCTTGTGCGCCCAGCGTTGCCCAGTGGGCATCAACACCGGCGAGCTGGTGAAAAAGCTGCGTGGCCAAGGCGCCGACCATGTGAAAACGGCAGATTGGCTGGCGGAGAACTTCCATACCGCACTGCGCGGCGCACGCTTTACCCTGCAAGCGGCCAATAGTGCGCGCCGACTGCTGGGCGCACCGCGCCTGAGTCGCTTGAGCACTCACCTGTCGAAGCTCAGCCACGGTCGGCTCCCCCAGTGGACGCCGGCCATGCCGCAGCCGCTCAAAGCCATTGAGTTCAACCCGGTAGCCCACGATGCGCGGCCACGGGTGGTGTACCTGGCGGCGTGCGTTTCGCGGGTAATGGGCCCGGCCGTAGCCGACCGCGAACAAACCTCATTGCTCGACAAAACCCGCGCCCTGCTGGAAAAAGCCGGATACCAGGTGGTGTTCCCGGAAAACCAGGACAACCTGTGCTGCGGCCAGCCCTTCGCCTCCAAAGGCTATGCCGAACAGGCCGAACACAAGCGCCAGGAGCTGATCAACGCCCTGCTCCACGCCAGCCGTGGCGGCCTCGATCCCATCTACTGCGACACCAGCCCCTGCACCCTGCGCCTGGTCCAGGACCTGGCCGAAACCCGCCTGGACCTCTACGACCCGGTGCGCTTCATCCGTACCCACCTGCTCGACAAACTGGAGTTCACCCCCCAGGACGAACCGATCGCCGTGCACGTGACCTGCAGCACCCAGCACCTGGGGGAAAGCCAGGCATTGATCGACCTGGCCCGGCTGTGCAGCAAGCAGGTGGTGATTCCCGAAGGTATCCATTGCTGTGGGTTTGCCGGCGACAAGGGCTTTACCACCCCGGAGCTCAATGCCCACTCGCTGCGCAGCCTCAAGGACGCGGTGCAGTATTGCAGCGAAGGCATCTCCACCAGCCGCACCTGCGAGATCGGCCTCTCGAACCATGGGGGGATCGACTACCACGGCCTGGTGTACCTGGTGGATCGTGTAACCCGACCTCGACAGATCTGATATCCATCTGAACCCCTGCAAACCGGCGCAGTCCATCCAGGTAAGAGCCTCATTCGAGGCCTTACCCGCCAAGGAGACTCACATGAAGCGTACTGCGATTTCCGGACTGTTCATTGCCGCCGCACTGCTTGCCTCACCTGTGTTCGCGGCCGACGACCTGTGCAACACCAACCTGCAGAAAATCAGCGACAACATGGCCACCGCCGGCGCCACATCCGAAGGCGCTGACGACGCCATGGCCAAAGAGGTCGACAGAGCCAAGGCCGCCCAGGCAGCAGGCAACGAAAAGGACTGCATCGCAATCACCAGCAAGGTGCTTGAGAAGCAATCCAAGGCTGAAAAGGGTGACAGCGGCGCCAGCGGCTCGTGATGCCTGGCGGCGGGCGACCGGTACAGCAGTCGACGTCGCCCGACCATTGGCGTATACTCCGCCCTACGCGTTGAAAAACGCGTCTAGAGCTGAAAATGGGGCCGATTAGGATTCGACGCCGGTAGTGAAACTCTAGGTGCATGCCGAGTTGGTAACAGAACTCGTAAATCCACTGTTGCAACTTTCTATAGTTGCCAATGACGAAAACTACGAGGGTTACGCTCTCGCTGCGTAAGCAGCTGAGCCCGCTCTCCTGGTAGCTTCGGCTCCAGCAATCACTAGGGGATGCCTGTAAACCCGAAGTGATTGTCATACAGAACAGGATCGCTGCGTAGTACGTTGTGGACGAAGCAGCTAAAACTTACACAACTCGTCCAAAGCACCCTGCCCGTCGGGCGGCTGCGGATTAACTCAATAGACACGGCTAAGCATGTAGTACCGAAAGCGGAGCACTGGCGGACGGGGGTTCAAATCCCCCCGGCTCCACCAAATGATCAAAAAAAGACGTCCACGGACGTCTTTTTTTGTGCCTGCGATCCAGTAAATACGCGGCCTCCAGCGCTTTTGCGGTCTTTTGAGAGTTTTTGAGTTCCAGCCGTTCGGGTATTCCAGACGGTATTCCAGCTCACCCGGTGCTAATCTTTGGAATACCAAATCAGTGCCTGAGGACAATCTCATGCCTGCTCAAACTCTCCGCCTCTCCGATCGACAGCTCAAGGGAGTCAAACCCGCGTCCAAGGATTACGTCCTCACTGACGGTGACGGTTTGCAGCTCCGAGTACGCAGCAACGGCTCGTTGCTGTGGAATTTCAACTACCGCGAACCGGTGACCAAGAAGCGCATCAACATCGGCTTCGGGACCTACCCCGAACTGTCACTGGCGAATGCACGAAAGAAGGCAGTCGAAGCACGAGAGCTGCTCGCCCAGGGCATCGACCCCAAGGTGCAGCGCAATACGTTGAATGAAGCCAAGCGCGCGGAAACCGAACACACCTTCGAGAACGTGGCCACCGCCTGGTTCGAGCTCAAGAAAGACTCGGTCACCCCGGCCTATGCCGAGGACATTTGGCGCTCACTCTCGCTGCACGTGTTCCCCGACTTGAGGACAACACCACTGACAAAAATCACCGCGCCTTTGGTGATCGCATTGCTTCGTCCAATCGAAGCGAAAGGCAGCTTGGAAACGGTCAAGCGTCTAAGCCAGCGGTTAAACGAGATCATGACCTACGGCGTCAACTCCGGCCTGATCTTCGCCAACCCACTCACCGGCATCCGGGCAGTATTCAAGAAGCCCAAGAAAGAAAACATGGCTGCGCTTCCGCCCGAAGAGCTCCCCGAGCTGATGCTGGAGATCGCAAACGCCAGTATCAAACGCACGACCCGCTGCCTGATCGAATGGCAGCTGCACACCATGACTCGCCCTGCCGAGGCGGCGACCACTCGCTGGGCAGACATCGACTTTGAAAGGCGTGTCTGGACTATCCCCCCTGAGCGGATGAAGAAACGCCGCCCGCATAGCATCCCGTTGAGCGATCACGCTGTCGCACTGTTGGAGTCACTGAAGACTCACAGCGGCCATCGCGAATACGTCTTCCCGGCAGACAGAAATCCACGCACCCACGCCAATAGCCAGACCGCCAACATGGCGTTGAAACGCATGGGCTTCCAGGATCGCTTGGTCAGCCACGGCATGCGCTCGATGGCCAGCACCATCTTGAATGAACATGGTTGGGACCCGGAACTCATTGAGGTCGCACTGGCGCATGTCGACAAGGATGAGGTGCGCAGCGCCTACAACCGAGCCGACTACATCGAGCGACGGCGCCCGATGATGGCGTGGTGGAGTGAGTACATCCAGAAAGCCGCCACCGGCAGCCTTCTCGCCTCTGCATACGGCCAAGTCAGAGACAAGAACGTGGTGCCGATCCGCTAGCGCTGTACAGGCGCAATAACGGCGGCGACAGCAACTGATCGCTCAAGATTCAGGGAAAGCAGCCTCGTTTATCCGCTTCTCAGCGCGGGTCCATCCAAACAGGGCTGCAAAGCCGCCCTGTTTGGATGGACCTCACTTTGAAGAGCTAAAAGCGACCACATTGTCCAGGGTTTGCCACGGAATTCCACCGATGGATAACCGCTCTTCACGTCCCAAGTAGCGGTGAACTTCGACCCTTGACCGAGTTTATCCACAGGCGTAGAACTGGCCGTGCAAGCGCTGTTGATGACAGCACCCCAGGTGACCCTAACCTTAAAGGTCACGCCGCTCTGCGGTGGTTCTCCCCAAGGGCGATTCGCATCCGGCAGCTCGCCCGGTCACTACCCATGTGATGGATGCTCTTACACCTATAGCGCTCGTGCGCCAGATACACCGTACCTCGCTGCCCTGCAGCAACCTATCCGCTTGGCCGAATATTGCGCCAACCTGTGCCCGTCTCTTTCTTCTGGAAAGAGACGGGCACTTCTACCACTGCTGCAGCCCTGATCGCACAAGGCTTTGCGGCATTCCCCCTCGTGACAATCGGCGTGACAAACGCCGATGTCACCAGCAACAGCCATGTAGATGATGGTGCCGCAGACCAAGGAATGGACTGCACTTGACTGACAGTCAGGCATGCCCCGGTCATCGCATTGCTGCGTTCACCCGACTCAGGATCTTCAGGCGCTGATCTAGTCAGCCAGTGCTGCCTCCACCCGCCCACCGACAACGGTGCTCAGGAGGCCAGATCATGAGATGCCCTTGCTCCCGGACGTAAGGAGCCGCCAGTCCCGCGTAGAGGACATTCCCCACAGGTCGCAGGGGCCTTGATCCCTGATAACACTCAGCATTCTTGGCGGGATGACGTGGGGCGAGGATCGGAGAGCGAATGATGAGGTGACTGACATGGCATTGGTGGGCAGACGCGATGGTCGCAATTTCGGTTACGGCAGACAATTGAGTTACGCAGGGCCGCAAGCGCTGAAAGACATGTTCGGTGGCGGTCATTACGGCACGGTCAAAGCGCACTGTGATCGGTGGCAGGCATTCGTCAAATGGTGCCGTTCCGAACAGGGGCCTGGTATTAATGATGCGCGGCAGATTGATCGGAAGGTGTTGGTGGACTATGCGGCGTATCTGCGCGACGTGGTTAGGCGCGGTGACCTCGCCGTCAGCACCGCTCAAAATCGACTATCCAGCGTTAACAGGACCATGGCAGCGCTTCGCGGTGATCAGTGCGTGAAGTTGCCAAGTCCGAGCGATGCGTTGGGTATGCTGCGCACTGGGGTTCGACAGTCAGTGCTGCAGGGTCAGGATCGCGAGCATGTGAAGCAGATAGTCGATGCGCTTTGCAGCCAACATCATCTACGCGCCGCCGCGATCGTTCTGTTGGCACGAGCCACTGGCATGCGTTTACGTGAAGCCATCTTGGCAGACCTGCCACGGCTAAGCCGTGAGGCTAACGACCTAGGCAGGATCAACATCCAGGACGGCACCAAAGGTGGCCGCGCCGGTGCCTCGGCACCTCGCTGGATTGCGGTGGACGAACATGTTCAAAGCGCACTTGGATTTGCACAGCGGGTGTCGCCCGGTACTAGCCGCAACCTGATTGCGTCACATGAAAGCTACCTGAATGTTCTGCAAGAAATCATCCGCCCTGCCCGAGACATCCTGCATGCACACAACCTCAAAGGCTTCCATGAGCTACGAGCGGCGTACGCATGTGAGCGCTACGAGCACATAACCCAATACCCCGCGCCAATCAATGGCGGCCAATGTTGCCAGGTAGACAGGAACCTTGATCGAGAGGCGCGACGACAAATCAGCTATGAGCTGGGGCACGGGCGGATCGACGTGGTCGCTGCCTACATTGGAGGGCGCGCATGAGCAGGTCATTCGACATGGAGCTGTTCTTGTCTGCGGTGTTGACGGGCTCGCACGCAACTCGGCAACGCCATGTGCGACAGGCGAAAATCATACAGGCCGAGATTGCAGAGCGCTGGCAGCGACAAACACCTTGGGCTTGGCAGCAGAAGCATGTGATTTGGTTTCTCGAGAAGCGCCTAGCCCGACGCAGCAACGCAACGCGGTATTACTACCTCCTAACATTGCGACTGCTAGCTCGTCGCTTAGAAAAGTCATGGGTATGAAAATGATAGGCAAGGGCATTGAGAACAGTAATTTGATCTCATTACTCTGTCCTGTTGAGCGCAGCCATATTAAAGCGCTAACTCAAAAAGCCTCTGGCGCCCTTCCGGAGGAGCAGGGCATCCAGGACCGTACCCCAGTGCCATCTGGACTCAGGAAAGATGACCCACCAAGATGCTCGTGGTTGCCGCTGCGATCTCAAGAGACGTAAAGTCCCTCCACAAGCACCACTAACAATGTGCAGTGTTTCCTGAATCAAGGCCACGGAAGATCAGAAATGAGCGAATCCCCTTTCCTCAGATACAAGGACATGCTCGTCAGCGAGCACAGCGCCTCCGCAAAATGCCTGCGGTCAATCGTTCTGTCGATGAATAGCCCTGATAGGTATGCGGTGACAGCAGCCGACCTGAGTGAACTCAGCCCAGAACACTTTGAAGCAGCGCAAGCCTTGATAGGCGTGTTCAAGGATGATTTTGAAAGGAACTGGGAAGCCAGGGGGGTGATTACTGAAATTAAAGAGCACTGGCCGGACTACCTGGATGCGCCTGACGGGATATACCCGTTTCCGGATCCTGACACCATCTTCGTGCCGGATCAGGCCGAGCTTAGCGAGCATTTCCAGCCTTTTTTTGGTATCGATCTCAACCTGGTAAACCCGGATTGGCATGGATATCTGACCATGCTGGGACCGCTGGAGCCGACAGAGCATGAGAACGTGGGAGAAGCGACCGAGGATACTGATTACCACTCCATTCTTTTGCACACGAACTGGATTGGCTTCAAGGTAGAGGAAGGGCGATACCGCCTGATGGGTGACCCACGCTATTTTTTCCTGCATAGGGATAACGAGCATCTGGAAGATCCATATGTTGAAGCTCGCGAGCGCCTCGAGTCGCTGTATGCAGATCAAAGAGCTGCTTACGCGGCGGCCAAAAAAATGTATTCCGAGTCGGGGCGGCTTTTCTCTCCATCAGAACTGGCAGAGAACTACCCACTGTACAAGCTCGAACGAATGGCGTTTGTTGAGCAAGTCGGCGGCGTGGCCGATTTCTCGAAATTCCCCAGTTCCAGCCTTACGCTGGGCTATGCGCCGATCAAAAACAGCAGTATCACTGCTGGATACCCGATCAGCCCTGCTGGCCGTCCGTTTCACCACATAGCCAGTGTGCCTGCGCATCATTACCAGAGCTGGGGCGCTGATCTGATCATGATGTTTTATGAGCCGGAAGAAGAGCTGGTTCTGTTTACGTTTTACAACGAGCGCCGTGATGGCGATGGAGAGGGCTTTTATTAGCTGGGCCGGCGGTACGCCCGTTGCAAGCTCACTGACTGGCCTTCTGCCATGGTCAAAACCGCCTTACCTTGGTTAAGCTACCGCTACTTACGCATCCGCACTGCGGGATGTGCGCATTGAGTGGCCAAGCAAACGAAGGAACGACCATGGTAGCCTGCAGCAACTTTGCCTTTCTCCAGGAACACGACCCTGTTTTCCTTCAGCTGGCGCGCATGGCCGAGCAAGCATTCGCGAGCGACCCAAACACCACTCTGATCAAATTGCGCCAATTTGGCGAAGCACTGGCTCAGGATCTGGCCAGCCGCGCGGGTGTCGAGTTTGATGCCCGCACCTCCCAGGCCGACTTGCTGTACAAGCTGAGCCGCGAGATCGAACTGGATCAGAATATTCGCAGCCTATTCCATACCTTGCGCGTGGAAGGCAACAAAGCTACCCACGAGTTTCGTACGCAGCATCGCGAGGCCATGGATGGGCTAAAAGTGGGTCGTGCCCTGGCCATCTGGTATCACCAATCGTTTGGAGCAGGCAAACGCACCTTCAAACCAGGCCCTTTCGTCACACCCAGTGACCCAAGCGCGTCGCTTCGCGACCTGCAAGGCCAGATTGAACAGCTAAAGGCGCAGCTCAGCGAATCTAGCCAGCAGTTGGAAACCAACCAGCAACTGGCCACCTTGCTCCAACGCGAAGCAGAGGAGTACGCAGTACTCGCCGAGCAGATGGATGCCGAGTCGCGAAACCACAAGCAGTTGGCGGCAGAGCACGAAGCAGCATTGATCAAACTGCGTGCAGAACATGATCAAAACCTCAAGACACTGCAACAGCAGCTCGCCGCACAGCCGCAGGCTGGCAAAGACGTTACGCAGAAAACCAAGAGGGCCAGCAGCAAGTTCCAACTGTCGGAAGACCTGACCCGGATTCTTATTGACCAACTGTTGAACGATGCTGGGTGGGTAGCCGACTCCTTGGAGCTTACTTACAGCAAAGGTGCGCGCCCTGAAAAGGGGAAAAACAAGGCTATCTCTGAATGGCCCACAAGTAGCGCAAAAGCCAGCGCTGACTATGTTTTGTTCGCCGGCCTGATACCCATCGCGATCGTCGAAGCAAAACGGGAAAGCATTGATGTTGCCGACCGAATTACCCAAGCAGAGCGGTACGCCCGCAACTTCCGGCTAGACGTCGAACATCTGCAACCCTGGCCGCTGGATGGCCAAAACCAGCCATGGAATGATGGAAGTGGCAGCCACTTCAAGGTGCCCTTTGCCTTCGCCTGCAATAGCCGCCCTTACATCAAGCAACTGGAAGAAAAGTCCGGTACCTGGTTCCGCGATTTACGCAGTCCGGCAAACACTCGCCGGGCACTTCACAACTTCCACACACCTGGCGATCTCCTCGACCTGCTTAAACGTAGCAAGGCTGAGGCCGAGGAAAAACTGGCAAAGGAAGGTTTTGGCTACCTGAAATTGCGCGGCTACCAAGAGAAAGCCATCATGGCCGTTGAGCAGGCACTGGCTCGCAATCAACGTAAGTGCTTGCTGGCAATGGCGACAGGCACAGGTAAGACCCGCACCATCATTGGTCTGATGTACCGTTTTCTCAAGGCCGAGCGTTTCAAACGGATTCTCTTTCTGGTCGACCGCAGCGCCTTGGGCCAGCAGGCGATTGACTCGTTCAACGACGCTACGCTGGAGCAGAATCACACGCTGGCGCAGATCTACGATATCAACGGGTTGGCCGATATGGCTGCCGCAGCGGAAACCCGCATCCAGGTAGCAACCGTCCAGGCCATGGTTAGCCGGATCTTCCGCTCGGATAACCCCCCACCCGTTGGGGAGTTTGACTGCATCATCGTCGACGAAGCCCACCGAGGGTATACGCTCGACCAAGAGATGACCGAGGGAGAATTGGCCATACGAGATGCCAGCCAATACCTTTCGCAATACCGTCGCGTACTTGACTATTTCGACGCATGCCGCATCGGCCTTACTGCCACGCCGGCAAAACAGACCAGCGAAATTTTCGGCAAACCGGTATTCACTTACAGCTACCGGGAGGCTGTGGCCGACGACTGGCTGATCGACCACGAGCCACCGATTCGCTACGAAACCCAGCTTACTGAGAATGGTATTCACTTTGAAAAAGGTGATTCGGTCAGTGTCATCAATACCCAGACAGGGGAAGTCGATACTGCGGAACTGGAAGACGAGCTCAATTTCAGGACCGAATCCTTCAACCGCAGCGTTATTACACCGGCCTTCGACAAGGTCATCTGCGATGAGCTGGTCAAAGAGCTGTATCCCTTCGGCGAAGAAAAGACCATGATCTTTTGCGTCAACCAAGCCCACGCCGTGCGGGTGAAAAACCTGCTGGATGATGCTTTCAAGGACGCATACGGTCAGCAATATAATGAAACCTCAGTGCGTATCATTACCGGCCGGAGCGACAACGTTGAACAATTGATTCGCTGTTACAAGAACGAAAAATACCCCAACATCGCCATCACCGTTGACCTGCTAACAACCGGCATCGACGTACCTACTATCTGCAATCTGGTATTCATGCGTCGTGTACGCTCGCGCATCCTCTATGAGCAGATGAAGGGCCGAGCTACCCGGCGCTGTGACGAGATAGGTAAAACAGTATTCCGCATCTATGATCCCGTCGACCTCTATGCCAGCCTGGAAGAGGTCGACACCATGAAGCCATTGGTAAAGAACCCGAATATCTCCCTGGAGCAATTGGTAGGTGAGCTAACCGACGACGCCAGCCACAGCGCCCCAGGCAGCCAGGAAGACACCAGCCACGCACATGACGTGCTTGACCAATTGAGCCAAAAGGTCATGCGCATTCTTCGCAAAGCCGAGCACAAAGCCGAGAACAACCCAGCTATCAAGCAGAAACTCGAGGAGTTGCAGGATGCATGGGGAGTCGAACCTGGCAAGCTGCATACCCATTTACACGGGCTCGGACCACAACAGGCTGCTGGCTTCGTTCGCCAACACAGTCAACTGATCGAGCAACTGGCGGCGGTCAGCGCCCTAATCGGATCGGAAAGATTCCCGATCATTTCTACGCACGATGACAAACTCACCTTGCGCGAGCAAAGCTATGGCAAGAACCAGAAACCGGCCGACTTTCTGGAAAGCTTCCACGAGTTCGTCCATAAGCAACTGAACCAGTCCGTCGCACTGGGCGTCGTGGTCAACCGTCCGAAGGATTTGACTCGCGAACACTTGCGCGAAGTGCGGTTGCTACTCGATCAGAACGGTTTCAGCGAAGCCAATCTGAAAAGTGCCTGGCGCAACCAGACCAACTACGAAATAGCTGCCAGCATCCTTGGGTACATTCGACAAGCCGCGATTGGTGAGGCATTACTGCCGTTCGATCAACGCGTGGCAGATGCCATGAGACGAATTTACGCCATGCAGGCTTGGACACTTGCGCAACGGCGCTGGCTGGATCGCCTAGCCAAACAATTGGTGCATGAGGTAGTGCTCGACACACAGCAAGTCAATGACGCATTCCGAGAGGACGGCGGCATCGGCGGTCTGAACCGAAACCTAGGCGGCAACCTGGACGTAGTGCTGGAGGTCTTAGCCGATAATTTGTGGTCGGCCGCTGGATGATATTCGATCACTCCGGGCTCGTTCTACGAGCTCCGGCCCCAATCCCCGACCGTGCGAAACATCCAGGCAGTGCGCTTTCTGTGCCGTTTCCCAAATCGTTCCATGCTATTGCCTTCCGACACCTCAATGCAGAGCTAGGAAGCTTGATAATCGGTTCAGCCGTGCATATCCTCCCTCCCCAATACACCCGCCATTCCTATGGTTGCTTCGCCAGCCACAGGCATATAGAGCGGTTTTTTTTCGCCCGGTGATTTTTGAGCATGAAGGCTTTCAGTAAGCCTGCTTTCGACAGCTCAAGCAACACGGGCCCGCATCCAAATTTTCTTTGAGAGTTAGCATGACCAATTCCGACATTGTCCAGAGGCTCTGGAACCTGTGCGACGTGCTGCGCGACGACGGTATCAACTACAGCGATTACGTTACCGAACTGGTGCTGCTGCTATTCATCAAGATGGAATACGAGCAGGTTCAGAACGACGACAACTTCAACCACAAATTACCTGAAGGTGCTCGTTGGCCGGACTTGGCCGGTAAATCGGGGCTCATTCTGCTCGACCATTACCGGCAAATGCTGCTGGACCTGGGCAAGAACAGTGATCCATTGATCGCCGCCATCTATGCCGATGCCCAGACCCGACTCAAAGAGCCGCGTCACTTGGAGCAACTCATTAGAAGCCTCGATGGCATCGACTGGTTCAGCGCTCGCCAGGACGGCCTCGGCGACCTCTACGAAGGCCTGCTGGAGAAGAACGCCAGCGAAACAAAGTCCGGGGCTGGCCAGTACTTCACGCCCCGCCCGTTGATCGACAGCATCATCCGCTGCATCCGGCCGCAGCCCGGTGAGACCATACAAGATCCGGCCGCCGGGACCGCAGGCTTTTTGATTGCCGCTGACGCATACATCAAAAGCCAAACTGACGACCACTACGACCTCGACGCCAAGGCCAGGGCCTTTCAGCGCAACCGCGCCTTTGTTGGCGTAGAGCTGGTGCCCGGCACACGCCGTCTGGCGCTAATGAACACCTTGCTGCATGGCATGGAAGGCGACGAGGAAGGTGTCGTGCACCTGGGCAACGCCTTGGGTCAAACCGGGGCCAACTTACCCAAGGTCGACGTCATCCTCTCCAACCCACCTTTTGGCACTGCCAAGGGTGGCGGTGGCCCGACTCGTGATGACCTCACCTACCGCACCAGTAACAAGCAGTTGGCCTTTCTCCAACACATCTACCGTGGCCTCAAGCCGGGCGGCCGCGCCGCGGTGGTGCTGCCGGACAACGTGCTGTTCGAGGCCGGCGTCGGCACCGACGTGCGTCGCGATCTGATGGACAAGTGCAACCTGCACACCATCCTGCGCCTGCCTACTGGCATCTTCTACGCACAGGGGGTGAAGACCAACGTACTGTTCTTTCAGAAGGGCACCGTGGAAAACCCGCGTCAGGAGGAAGGTTGCACCAAGCGCGTGTGGATCTATGACCTGCGCAGCAACATGCCCAGCTTCGGCAAACGCACCCCTTTCGGATCTACACATCTCAAACCGTTCGAGGACGCCTATGGCGACGCCCCCAACGGCGAAAGCCCGCGCGCCGAGAACGTCGAAGGTATCGGTGAAAACAGTCGCTTCCGCAGCTTTACCCGCGATTACATCCGCAACGAGCGTAGTGACTCGCTGGATATCAGTTGGCTAAAGGACGACAGCAGCCTGGATGCCGCCGACCTGCCCGCTCCAGAAGTACTGGCCGGTGAGGCGATGGCTGAATTGACCGAGGCGCTGCGTGAGCTGGAAGAGCTGATGAAGGCGCTGGGGGCGGGGGATGAAGTGGTGGCGCAGAAGCAGTTGATGGCTGAGGTGATGGGCTTGGCTGTAGTTGAGGAGAATGGCAATGAGTGAGCTGCCAAGTGGATGGGCACGCACAACTCTAGGAACCGTTGCCGATTGGGGAGCAGGAGGAACTCCGTCGCGCAGCGAGCCAAACTTTTACGGCGGAAAGATTCCATGGATAAAAAGCGGAGAACTCAATAGCCGCTACATAAAGACGACTGAGGAAAGCATTACAGAAGAAGCTATTAAATCCTCAAGTGCGAAGATTTTCCCCGCAGGTTCCGTGGCCATCGCCATGTATGGGGCAACTATCGGTAAAACGGCCATCCTCGGCATCGATGCGTCTACCAACCAAGCTTGTGCCGTTGGTGTGCCGGTCGAAGGTCTTATTGGAAAAGAATACCTGTATAGGCTTCTTCAAAATGAAAAGGCGGCTTTCATTGATAAAGGTAAAGGTGGAGCTCAGCCGAATATTTCGCAAGCGGTCATAAAAGCACATGAAATCGGTCTTCCACCGCTCGCCGAACAAACCCGCATCGCCGTCAAGCTCGACGAACTGCTGGCTCAGGTCGATACCCTGAAAACCCGCATCGACGGCATCCCCCCGCTGCTCAAACGTTTCCGTCAATCCGTACTCGCCGCCGCCGTTTCCGGGCGGCTTACGAAGGAGTGGCGTGTTGCTGTACGTGAAACCTCTCAAGATCAGGGTTTCTTGTATCCAGTCAGGCGACTTGGCGTAATTGCGCGTTTCATCGACTATCGAGGGAAGACGCCAGAAAAGGTCGATTCTGGAGTTCCACTGATCACCGCTAAAAATATCAAGTCAGGGTATATTTCGAGAGTTCCTCGGGAGTTTATCCGCCCAGAAGCATATGAAAGCTGGATGACGCGTGGAATTCCAAAAATTGGTGATGTGTTGATTACAACCGAGGCACCTCTCGGTAACGTGGCAGTTATCGATATAACGGGAAAATTTGCGCTAGCACAGCGAGCAATCTGCCTTCAATTTCACGAAGGCTACTCGTCTAGCTTTGCAGCTATAGCTTTGCAATCGTCACTCTTACAAGAGGAATTGGCTCGCCGCTCAACCGGAACAACAGTGAAAGGGATCAAAGCTTCAGTTTTAAAGGAAATTGGTCTACCGGCACCTTCCATTGATGAACAAAACGAAATCGTCCACCGTGTCGAGCAACTGTTCGCCTATGCCGAACAGCTGGAAACCAAGGTCAGTGAGGCCAAAAAACGAATTGATCATCTAGCCCAAAGCATCCTCGCCAAAGCGTTCAAAGGTGATCTTGTGCCGCAAGACCCGAACGACGAACCTGCAGACATGCTGCTAGAGCGCATCAAAACCCAACGCACCGCCGCCCCCAAAGCCAAGCGTAGTCGTCGATCCGCCACGGCGGACTAAGCCTTAGATTAGGGTAAAAACGAACCATGTCTGTCCCGACCTACGATCAGTTCATCGAGCCCGTCCTGCGTTTTCTCGCCGCTCATCCGGAGGGTGCCACTGCGGGCGAGGCTCACGAAGCATCCGCCCTGACGCTTGGCCTGACCGAAGCCCAGCGACAGGAAACCATCGCCAGCGGCCAGGCCACTTACAAGAACAGATCCGGCTGGGCGCATGATCGCCTCAAACGCGCCGGCTACTCCAGCAGTGCAAAGCGTGGCTACTGGCAGCTAACCGACACCGGCCGCGCATTCGCTCAGGCCAACCCGGCCCCGTTGAGCGCAGAACGGGTCGAGCATCTAGCTGTGAACTTCATGAGCGTGAAGCTAAAGACAGCACCGGATGCCGCCTCGTTGGATGAAAACAACGACACTTCGACGTCAATTGCCAAGACCGACCTCGCCACTAGCAGCCCGCAGGAGCGCTTAAACCAAGCCATCCTTGAGCTGCGCACCAGCGTCGCGGGCGACCTGCTGGACAATTTGTTGCAAGCAAGCCCGACGCGCTTCGAGCACATTGTTCTGGACGTCCTGCACAGTTTGGGCTACGGCGCGAACCGTCAGGCGCTGCAGCAAGTCGGCGGTAGTGGCGACGGTGGCATTGACGGCGTGATCTCGCTCGACGCGCTGGGGCTGGAGAAAGTCTACGTGCAGGCCAAGCGCTGGCAGACCACCGTCGGCCGTCCCAATTTGCAGGCGTTCTATGGCGCTCTGGCCGGGCAGAAAGCCAAACGCGGTGTATTCATTACCACTTCCGGCTTCACTGCCCAGGCGGTTGAGTTCGCGCTGTCGGTCGAAGGGCTTGTGCTGGTCGACGGTAAACGCCTGGTCAATCTGATGTTGGATCACGAGGTCGGTGTCAGCTCGCAGCTTTACAAAGTGCCTAGGCTCGACAGCGATTACTTTGATGAGTCGCTTGGCTGAGTTCAACAACCACCGTCCATCGAAATCCAGATCACACAGCATTCCAGCTGGTATCCCAAGCAATTTATCTGATCAATTATTAGCCAATAAAAACAGATAGCTACAGGTTCTTTTCAAATCACCCCGGCCCACCAAATTCGCAAAACAAAAAAAGGCACTAGCGCCCTGCGCAAGTGCCTTTTTTTGTGCCTACTCGCTGACAAAACATCACTGCAGCCCCACATTTCCTGCCCCAGACGGACGATACGGACACCCACCCATTCCCGGTATCGTTGGCTACCCCACAGCGGATCCCTGCTGATCGACGGAGCCTCTCCATGCTCGCAGCCATCACGTCCACACCCAGCCCCCGCGACCGCTTGCTCGACGCTGCATTGGAGCTGTTCGCAACACATGGCTACCAGGCCATCGGCTTGCGCGACCTGGCCGGCCACGTCGGGGTTCAGGCGGGCTCTTTGTACCATCACATTGAAAACAAGCAGTGCCTGCTGTTCGAGTTGATCGAGTCGGCCTTGTCAGACTTGCTGGCCGATACCAAACAACGAATGAAAGGCGCCAGTACGACGGGCGAACGCGTACGCCGTTTCGTTCAGGCATTTGTTGCCTTCAGCCAGAACGACAGGCACAGGCTCGTGTTGATAAGCAGGGAGTTCGTGAACCTGAACGACGATAACAAGCAGCAGGCACATGCGCTGAAAGCGGCGTATTGCGAGCAGCTCAAACACATCATCGCCGATGCGTATCAGGGCAATGGCAAACCTGAGGAGGAGATCGCTTTTATTACCCATGCGGTGATCGGGATGCTGTACGGCCAGGCGCAGTGGAGTGATGTACAGATGACAGAGCCGCAGCTCACCGATGTTCTCACACGTTGCGCTCTTGGCATTATTCGCAGTGAGTAAGGCAACTAAAAAGGCCGGTGCGATACCCGCACCGGCCTTTTCATACCAACTACCCTGAAGCCTTACCAGCCGCCAGGCAACCAGCCAAACGCACTGGCAATCGCATACATCATGCTGCACAGGTACAGGATCACCACCATCACCTGGATCAGCGGATGGGCGATCCAGCCGCATTGCCAGGCAGGGACGATGTCGCCGTTCTTGCGCGCCGAGCGCAGCATCAGGATCGGCATGATCGACAGGATCACGCCGCTGAACACGCCGGCGAAGTACAGCGCGTTAACAAAGCCGACCATGCCGCTGTAGGCCAGGATGAACGGCGGTACGCAGACGATGCCCAGTACCAGCAGGCGGTTCTTGGGGTTGCTTTCCGAACCCAGGCTCTTGAACTTGTCGAAGATGTTGGTCAGGAAGCTGCCGCCCAGCCCCCAGTACGAGGTCATCATGGCGCACAGGGCAAAGGTGTTGGCGGTGTAGAACGCCCACTGGCCCAGGGCCTGGCCCCATGCCAGGGTGGCGACTTCGGTCTGGTTTTCCAGGCCGTTGAGGGCTATCACCGACATCGGCACGATCGCCAGCAGGATGAAGGTGATGACCATGCCGGTGATCACGGCAATCGGCAGGCGCTTGGGGTCATGGCTGAAGCCACGGGCCATCTCCGGCACCACGTACTGCGCCGAGAAGCAGAACACGGCAATGTTGAACACTGGGATCATGTAGATCCAGCTGCCATCGAACAGGTTGGCAAAATCGGTTTTTTCGTTGATCAGGGTCGCGATCACCAGCACCAGGGTCATCGATACCATGCCGATACTGATGAACTTCTCCCCCTTGCCAATGGCCTTCAGGCCCAGGTACAGCACGAAGGCTGCAGGCAGGAAGAACAGCAGGCTGCCGATGGCCGGGCTGATGCCGAAGAACTCGCTGAGGATCCTGCCGCTGCCGCTCATGTACGCGGTCAGGGCGCCGATGCTGTTGACCGCCACCGACAAGAAGATGGCCCAGGCCCCGAACGAGCCGACATAGCGCTGCGCCAGGCCACTCAGCTGGTGGTGGCTGCGGGTACGCAGGGTCGTTTCCGAGACATAGAGCATGGAGATGGTGGTGAAGACACCGGCCACGGCCAGCCACAACAGCAATGGCATGTAGCCGGCCAGGCGGCTGGCATAGGCCATCGACAATACGCCGGCACCGATGTTGGTACCCACGATCATTGCCACCGCCTCGACGAACGTCAGGCGTTTGACCTCAAGGCCCGAAGATTCAACCACGGACGGGTCAGCACCGCCCACGGCGGTGTTGGGGGTTGCACTCATGATCACACTCACTACGTATTTGTATTTATTACCGGATGCACCTGGAAGCGATGCGTCACAGGCCCAGTGGGCGCTGTGCCATGGATTTCTCGAGCGGCGGGCAAAATATCACACAAGGTGTTCGAAATAACACCCGGACGGAGCGAAAGAATGCGAATCAAGAGTTTCGAAAAAATTCTTGAAAAGCAAAGAGTTACCGCGCGACAAAATAGGATGGCGAGGTCAAGCCCGACCAAGGTCGGGCCGCCTCGGGGGAGGATGGATCAGAACTCCAGGCAGATCTTGCCGAAGTGCTGGTTGCTTTCCTGGTAACGGAACGCCTCGACGATCTGTTCCAGGGCGAACGACTTGTCGATCACCGGGCGAAGGCCGTTGGCATCGATTGCGCGGATCATCGCCTGCTGTTGCTCCCGGCTGCCGACCAGCACACCCTGCAGGCGTATCTGGCGTACCAGCGCATGGATCAGCGGCAGTTGCCCGGAAACTCCGGTCAGAATGCCGATCAGCGAGATGTGCCCACCAATCGCCGCCGCGATCATTGACTGCTCCAGGGTGGCCGGGCCGCCCACTTCGATCACGTGATCGACGCCACGGTTACCGGTGAGCTGGCGTACGGTTTCACCCCAGGCCGGGGTCTTGCGATAGTTGATCAGGTGATCGGCACCCATGGCCTTGAGGCGTTCGAGCTTTTCGTCACTGGACGAAGTCGCAATCACCGTGGCCCCCGCCAGCTTGGCGAACTGCAGGGCGAAGATCGAAACGCCGCCGGTGCCTTGCACCAGCACGGTGTCGCCGGGCTTGAGCGCGTCGTCGGCCATCAGCGCGCGCCAGGCCGTGAGCCCGGCGGTGGTCAAGGTGGCGGCCTCGGCGTGGGTGTAGCCTTTGGGGGCATGGGTAAACGAGGTGGCGCGGGCGGTCACCTGTTCACGGGCGTAGCCATCGATGCCATCACCCGGCACGCTGGCAAAGCCTTCCACCTGTGGGTGGCCCCCCAGCCAGTCGGGGAAGAAGGTGCTGACCACCGCATCACCCACGGCAAACTCACTGACACCCTCCCCGACCGCCGTCACCACGCCCGCGCCATCGGCCATGGGAATGCGCGGCTCGGTCGGCCCCCACATACCGCTGACCACGGCGAAGTCGTGATAGTTGAGCGAGTTGGCGTGCACTCGCACGCTGATTTCACCGGCCTTGGGCGCGGATGCCGCACAGGTACCGACCTGCACCTTGTCGTAACCGCCGCCCGCCTGCACGTAAATGGCCTTGCTGGTCATGGAAATCTCCTGATTCGATTCGACAAACAGCTGATCAGTCTTTGCCCGGTCCTGGCACAGGTCAAGCACCGGCTCTTGCGAAACATCCCGACAAACTACAATAATGCGACTAATTATCAATTACTGGCTGGTTGTGCCGTTCATGTCTGCCTCCGATCACGCTGCCCTGCATGCCCTCTACAGCGAACACAATGGTTGGTTGAAAAACTGGCTGCGCGCCCGCCTGGGCAATGCCAGCGATGCCGCGGACCTTGCCCAGGACACCTTCATCCGGGTGCTGACTGCACGCAACATCGACACCATCCGCGAGCCACGCAGTTACCTGGGCGCCATTGCCCATGCCCTGATGGTCGACAAGTTCCGCCGCAAGGCACTGGAGCAGGCCTACCTTGCCGAACTGGCGAGCCGACCCGAGCGATTGGCCGACTCACCGGAAACCCGTCTGCTGATCCTCGAAACCCTGGTGGCGGTCGATACCTTGCTTGACGGCCTGGGCGATCGCACCCGGCGTATCTTCCTGGCTGTTCAACTCGAAGGCCTGAGTTATGTCGCTACCGCTGAGCGACTGGGGGTGTCGGTCACCACGGTGAAAAAGCACCTGATCCGCGCCATGACCCACTGCCTGCTGCTAACGGACGATTGAATGGCCCAAGCCCTGGACTACCGCACCCTGGAAGCCGCCGCCACGTGGTACGTGCAGCTCAATGCCGCCCAGCCCAGTGACGCGCAGCTACGCGCCTGGCAGGAGTGGCTGGGCAAAAGCCAGGCCCATGCCCAGGCCTGGGCGCGGGTGGAGAAGTTGCAGCGCCAACTGGGCTGCCTGCCAGCGGACGTCGCCCTGCCGACCCTGGCCGGCGTTCGGGCGCGTCGACGCGCCGTCCTCAAGACCCTGGCCATGCTCATGGTGGTCGGCGCTACCGGCTGGGCCGTGCGCGAAAGCAATCCGGGCCAGGCGCTGATGGCCGAACTGCGTACCGGCAAAGGTGAACGACGGCAGGTGAGGCTCAGCGATGGCAGCCAGCTTGAACTCAATACCGACAGCGCCGTGGATATCCATTTCGACAGCGCGCTCCGCCAGCTGCGCCTGTACCGTGGCGAAATCATGGTGCAGACCGCCGGAGATCCAGCTGCCCGCCCCTTCGAAATACAAACCGCCGAGGGTCTTGTGCGCGCCCTGGGTACGCGTTTCAGCGTACGCAGCGATGAAGGCCGAAGCCAGGTCAGCGTGTTGCAGCACGCCGTGGAGATCCGCTCCGTGGATAACCCGTTGCTGATGCTGCGCCTGGATGCCGGCCAGACCGCCGAGTTCGACAAACAGCGTATCAGCACCGCTCGTACTGCTGCGCCCGGTACCGGCGCCTGGACCCAAGGCATGCTGACGGTGATCGAATGGCGCCTGGCCGACTTCGTCAGCGAGCTGCGCCGCTATCGTCCCGGCGTGCTGCGCTGCGCAGGCGAGGTTGCCGACCTGCGCCTGTCAGGGGCCTTTCGCATCGACGACACCGACACCATCCTGGAAAACCTCAGCGCCTCGCTGCCCGTCAAGGTGCGTTACCTGACCCGTTACTGGGCGAGCATCGAACCTGCCTGAACAATTTCTACCAAAGGGGTTGCCGATTTTCATTCTCATTCGGCTACGCAGGTAAAGCAGCACATTAAAGCTGCCCCTCTGCCCAGCCAATCGAAGGAAAACCTGCATGACCCGCACTTGCCCACGGGCACCCCGCCCTCTGGTTCGCGCCGTTCACCTGGCGCTGTTTGGTCTGACCCTGGCGCCGCTGCCGATGCTGGCGATGCTGCCGGCCCAGGCACTGGCGCAAAGCGCCAGCACCGCATTCCAGATCGCACCGGGCCCGCTGGGCACCACCCTGAGCCTGTTCGCCACCCGCGCCAACATCACCCTGTCATTCGACGCCCGCCAGACCCAAGGCCGTCAATCGGCCGGGCTGCAGGGCAACTACTCGGTGGAAGAAGGCCTGGCGCGCCTGCTTCAGGGCAGCGGCCTGCAGGCCCAGCGCCAGAGCAACGGCGGCTATGTGCTGGTCCCGGCCAACAGCAGCGGCGCCCTGGAGCTGGGGGCGACCAGCATCAACGGCCAACTGCTCGGCGAAACCACGGAAAACACCGGTTCCTACACGACGGCGGTGACCCGCACGGCAACCAAGCTGCCGCTGTCGATCCGCGAAACACCTCAATCGATCACCGTGGTCACCCGCCAGCAGATGGACGACCAGGGCGCCCAGAGCATCTCCGATGTACTGCGCAACACCCCCGGTGTTTCCGGCCAGACCTACGACAGTGACCGGGTCGACTTTTCCAGCCGCGGCCAGGTGATCACCAACTACCAGTACGACGGCGTGAACACCATCTATGACGGCGTGTACGGCGAAGGCACCGCCCATGTCGATATGGCCATCTATGACCGGGTAGAAGTACTCAAGGGCGCGACCGGCCTGATGACAGGTTCCGGCGACCCGTCCGCCACGGTCAACCTGATCCGCAAGAAGCCCACCGCCCAGTTCCAGGCCTCGCTGACCGGCAGCGCCGGCAGTTGGGACAACTACCGTGGCGAGGGTGATGTGTCGGGGCCGCTCAATGACAACGGTACGGTGCGAGGGCGCTTTGTCGGGGCGCAGCAGGACAAACAAGGCTATCAGGATCACTACGAGCAGAAGAAAGAGGTGTACTACGGCATCCTCGAAGCCGACATCACCCCCGACACCCTGCTGACCGTCGGTATCGACCAGCAGACCACCACCCCACGTGGCTCCTCCTGGACCGGTAACCCGGTGTACTACACCGACGGCGGCCGCACCGACTTCTCGCGCTCGTTCAACCCGGGCGCTGACTGGAGCCGCCGCGACTTCCAGAACCGCACCTACTTCGCCTCCCTTGAGCAGGCGCTGGTCAATGACTGGTCGCTCAAGCTCAGCGTCAACCAGCTGCAAACCGACCACGATACCCGCCTGGCCTCGGCCAGCGGCGGCAGCCCGGACCGTGACGGCAACGGCATGTTTTTCTTTTGGGGACGCTGGGAAGGCCATCGGGTGCAAAACAGTGCCGACCTGAACCTCTCCGGTCCTTTCAGCCTGTTCGGTCGCCAGCATGACCTGGTGGTGGGCTTCAACACCTCCCATTCGCGCCAGACCGGCAGCACCTGGGACACCAGCGAATTTGCCATGGTGCCGGGTAGCATCTTCGACTGGAAAGGCGATATCGGCGTGCCCGACTTCCCGAAAAACGGCAAGTACGAGCAACAAAAAAGCCAGAACGGCGCCTACATCGCCACCCGCCTGCGCGCTACCGACGACCTTTCGCTGATCCTCGGTACCCGGGTCAGCACCTTCAAGTACCACGACGACTACAACTATGACGGCCTGAACCCGATCTTCCAGGACAACTCGGCCAGCTACAAACAGCATGGCGTCGTCACGCCCTATGCAGGCGCGGTGTATGACCTGGACGACACCTACTCGGTGTACGCCAGCTACACCTCGATCTATCAGCCACAGACCAACAAGGACATCAACGGCTCAACCCTGGACCCGGTCGAGGGCGACAGCTACGAAGCCGGTCTGAAAGCGGCGTACTTCGACGGTCGGCTCAATGCCAGCCTGGCCTTCTTCCGCATCGAACAGGACAACGTCGCCGAATCAATCGGCTCCAATCCATTCACCAACGAAGGCATCTACAAGGCAACTGACGGTGCGACCACAAAAGGTGTGGAGCTGGAAGTCGCGGGTGAGCTGATGGAAGGCTGGAACCTCTCGGCCGGCTACACCTATGCCCGCACCCGCGATGCCGACGAGCAGCGCATCTACGGCTTCCCGATGAGCACCAGCAAGCCTGAGCATCTGGTGCGAATTTTCACCACCTACCGCCTGCCGGGCGTGATGGACAAGGTCACCGTCGGTGGTGGCGTGAACTGGCAGAGTGCGTTCTACGGCAAGATCTACAGCGGTGCGGTGAACGACTACACCTACATCAAGCAAGGCGGCTACACCCTGGTCGACCTGATGACCCGCTACCAGTACGACGAACACCTGAGCTTCACCGTCAACGCCAACAACGTGTTCGACAAGCGCTACCTGAGCGGGCTGGGCAACTTCGATACCACCTACTACGGTGAGGCTCGCAACGTGATGCTGACCACCCGCTGGGATTTCTGATGCGTTTCGCGGGGCAAGCCCGCTCCTACCGAGGATATGTGCGCTTCCGGCAGGAGCGGGTTTGCCCCGCGATCAAATCGAATCAGCCGCGTAACAATCCCTGCAAAGCCCGGCAATCCGCCGCATGCCAGTCGGCCAGCTCCGGCCAGGGGTTGTCCGGCAGATTGACCAGAATGGTCCTGGCGCCCGCCGCCCGGCCGCAATCCAGGTCGAAGCGGTAGTCGCCCACCATGACCATCTCGGCCGGCGACACGTCCCAGGCCTCGGCCAGTTTCAGCAAACCACCGGGGTGCGGCTTGGGTGGCGCTTCATCACGCCCCAGCACGTACTGCTCGGCAAAGCAATCTGCCAGGCCGATGGCCTCCAGCGTCACATGGGCAAGCTCCCGCGCGTTGCGGGTCAGAATGCCCAGTTGGCAACCACGCCCAACCAACTCCCGTACCAGCTCCACAGCGCCCACGGCGGCTTGCGAGCCAATCGCCAGGTCCCGCTCGTGCTCCAGCAACCAGGCGTGCTTGGCCGCGGCTTCTGCTGCGGGCAAGGCGGCCAGGTGGGTGAGGATATCGTCGGCAGGCGGAATCTCCAGCGCCTCGCGAATGGCGGCAAAGTCATGCACCGCCACGGTCAAGGTGCCATCCATGTCGAAGACCCAGTGACGGATATCGTTCAGGCTCATGCCCAGTCCTTGCGATGACGGATCAGGCCTTCCTGGCAAGCCGACGCCACCAGTTGCCCGGCCTGGTTGTAGATGTTGCCGCGGGAGAATCCACGGGCGTTTCCAGCCCAGGGGCTGTCCATCGCATACAGCAGCCACTCGTCCGCGCGCAGGTTGCCATGGAACCACAGCGCGTGATCAAGACTGGCAATCTGCATGTCCTTCTGCCACACCGATTTGCTGTGGGGCAGCAGCGAGGTGGTCAGCAGACCGAAGTCCGAGGCATAGGCCAGCATGTATTTGTGCAATGCGGGAACGTCCGGCAAGGTGCCGTCGGCGCGGAACCAGATGTACTTCACTGGATCTCCCGCCTTGGGGTTGAACGGGTCTTCCTCGGTGACCGGGCGCATCTCGATCGGCTTGGCGCAGAGCATCTTCTCGCGGATGGACTCAGGTAGGCGATTGGCGATGCGCTGGAACAACTCGACTTCCGTCGGCAGGTTTTCCGGGCCAACCACTTTCGGCATCTGTGTCTGGTGCTCGAAGCCTTCCTCGTCGTACTGGAACGAGGCGCTGCAGGTGAAGATCGGCTGTCCCTTCTGGATGGCCGTCACCCGCCGGGTGCTGAAGCTGCCCCCATCGCGCACCCGATCCACCGAGTACACCACCGGCATCGCCGCATCGCCCGGGCGCAAAAAGTAACCATGCAACGAGTGCACATGACGCGCCTCTTCGACTGTCTGGCTGGCGGCCGATAGCGACTGGCCGAGCACCTGACCACCGTACAGCTGGCGAAAGCCCAGGTCCTGGCTACGCCCGCGGAACAGATTTTCCTCGATGGCTTCCAGACTCAGCAGGTCGACCAGATCGTCCAACACGTGGCTCATTCACAATTCTCCAAAGCTATGCACAACTGCGACAAATGATACAGGGTTTGTCATTACCCACCCGTATGTTGTGCGATTCAGCCACGCAGTGTTTGCTGCCACTGGGCCCGGTTGATGCGGTACAGCACATGGGGGCGCAGGGGATGAAACTCGGGCAGTTTCGGGTGCAGGAAACTGCCGCCCGGGTCGTGCTGCATACCAATGGCTTGCATCACTTTCTGCGACGGCAGGTTGCTCTCGGTGGTGAATGACACCACTTGCTCGAGCCCCAGCTGGGCAAAGGCGCAGCGTAAGCTGGTCCAGGCCGCCTCACTGGCAAAGCCCAGGCCCCAATGACGACGCGCCAGGCGCCAGCCGATTTCCACGGCGGGAGTGAAGTCGGCCTGGAAGTTGACGTTGAGCAGGCCAGTCATGCCAATGAAGGCACCGGTGTCCTTGCGCTCAAGGGCCCAGAGCCCGTAACCGTATTCATTGAAATGGCCACGAATGCGACCGATCAAGGCGGCACTTTCAAGACGCGTCAGCGGAGCTGGAAAGTAGCGCATCACCTGCGGATCGGCGCACATGGCGCAGAACTCGGCAAGATCGTCGTCCTGCCATTGGCGCAGCACCAGGCGTGCGCTTTCCAGTTCGAGTATGGGGGTCATTGCCTGCTCCTGAGCACATCACCTGCAGTTTACAGCGTAGGCAGGCGCAAGCGATGTGGCGATCAGGCAGTGAGAAAATTCAGCATCTCGACAGCGCGGCCAGGCCGGCACTGTCGAGACTTTCGGGGCGGGCAGTATCAGAACTTGAAGTTTGCCGTCAGCTCGGCCGAGCGGCCCGGCGCCACGGTGGCGAACAAGCCGACATGGGACGCATCGTAGATGGTTTCGTCGGTCAGGTTCAGGACGTTGAGCTGCAGGTCCAGATTCTTGTTGACCTTGTAGCCGACCATTGCGTCGTAGCGCCAGTAGTCATCGACAGTGATGGTGTTGGCGTCGTTCATGTAGCGCTCGTCCATATAGTTGGCGCCGGCACCGACGGTCCAGCGGTCGGTGATGTCGTAGGAGCTCCACACGCTGAAGCTGTTGGGCGCAATGAACTTGGACTGGTTGCCGTCGTTGCTGCGGTCACCGCCCGACTTCACCACTTCGGCGTCCAGGTAGGTGTAGCCCGCCCAGACCGCCCAGGCATCGGTGATGCGGCCGGTTGCGCCCAGCTCGATACCGGTGACCTTCTGGTCGCCATCCAGGGCCACCAGGCCTGTGATCGGGTCGGTTACCCGGGCATTGGTTTTTTCGGTGCGAAACACGGCGGCGGTCAGCGACAGCTGCTCGTTGAGCACATCCCACTTGGTACCCAGCTCTACGCTGCGGGATTTTTCCGGGTCCAGGTTGGCCTTGTTGCCGTTGAGGTTACCGGCACCAGCACCGTCTGCACCGCCCGACTGGGTGTTCTCACCCGACGGGTTGGACGATGTGCCATAGGAGAGATAGATGCTGCCGTTAGGCATCGGCTTGAAGACCACGCCGACCTGGTAGTTCCACAATTCGCTGGACGACTCGGCGCCGCCTTCGACGCGGTTCTTCACCTCATAGTCGTCGTAACGCAGGCCCAGGTTCAGGTCCCACTGCTCATGCAGGCCCAGGGTGTCGAAGACGTACAGCGACTTGACCTGCGTCTGGTTCTTGCTGGTGACCTCACCGGTACCTGGCAACAACGTCCAGCCGCCGTCATGGGGATTGGGGTTGTAGAGATCCGCCGCAATACCGTTGTTACCGGCATGTTTGTCTTTGTCGGTAATGGTTTCGCGGCTGACTTCTAGGCCTGCGGCATAACTGTGCTTGATGTCACCGGTCTGGAACTTGCCAAACAGGTCGGTCTGGTTGATGACCGAGGTGTTGACCACATTGCGTGGGCGGAACCCGCGCCCGACCAGCCCGGCCTCTTCTTGCGCGACGTTGGCAAATACCGGACGGCTCATTACGTAGTTCTGCATGGTACGGCCACCGCGCAGGGTGTTGCGTACCGACAGCTCTTCACTGAAGTCATGTTCGAGAATCAGAGTTGCCAGGTCGGCGGAGGTTTTACGGAAGTCACGATCCACCAGGCCGTAGAAGTTGTCGCGATCAACGTTTGCAGGTTTCTGGGTGATCAGGGAAATCGGGTGGCCCTGATCCGGAATATCGTCAGTTTCAAGGTGGTAGTAACTTGCGGTGACCCGGGTCGGGCCCTGCAAGCCCCAGGTAATGGTCGGCGCAATGCCCCAACGTTTGACTTCGACATCATCGCGGCCCGGTGTGTCGGCTTCATGTTTCATGGCATTCAAACGAAGCGCCAGATCCTGCTCGGGCAGGTACTGGTTGATATCGATAGTGTTGCGCCATAGCTGATCGGTACCCATGGTCACGCTGCCACCGATGGAGTCTTCCATCTTGGCGGTCTTGCTCACCAGGTTGATCGAGCCGCCGGTCGAACCCCGGCCGCTGTAGGCCGAGCCAGGGCCCTTGACGATTTCCACCGACTCGACGTTGAACGCCTCGTGGGAGATACGCCCCAGGTCGCGCACGCCATCGATCTGGATATCGGTACTGGCTTCAAAGCCGCGAATGAACGGGCGATCGCCCAACGGCGTACCGCCCTCGCCCGCGCCCAGGGTAATACCCGGCGTGGTGCGCAATACATCGGTGAGCGAGGTGGCAGCCCGCTCTTTGATCAAGGCTTCATTAATGATGGTGATCGACTTGGGCGTTTCACGCAGGGGCGCGGTGAACTTGGGCGATGACATTTCATCGACCTTGAACGTTTCGTGGTGCTTGCCGGTGATATCGGTGGCATCGAGCTCCAACGCCGTTCCCGGTTTGTTTACCGGCGCATTTGAAGTTTCAGCCAGGCTGACCGAAGACCAGGAAGCCACGGCCAGACCCAGTGCCGTGTAGAGATGACCGGATTCTGAACGACGTATTGTTTCAACTTTATGTGCCATTAGTACTGCCACCATCAGAAAATGATGCGCAATACTATTTACGAGCAATTATCAACTGAAGTCTATTTACAATATTTACGCAAAGTAACTAATTATTTCATAAGTTATACTCTGATACATACATTTAGTTACAACTACAGCAGCAATCAATTAAAAGATGCTGCGTTTCTCCGACACCTCACCCACGTTTTTTGTTCCCGCCACCGCCAAGAGCGTCGCCAGCCATTCAATTGCGCGGCAAAGATTTTTTTCACATCCACTTCACCTGCTCACCACGGACCGCCCCCTACAGTGCTGCCATTCTCGTGGTACCTGCCCCTGCGGCTGCTACCCGATCCGACCCCGCGTCATGGAGCAGCAGCATGTTGCCAGGCACCGCTCAGAACACCCCACGGTCAGCGCTCGAACGACGACGCCTACCCTCCCTCAACACGATGGTTGTCGGCCTGTGCCTGTTACTCGCACTGGCCTCACTCACCGCATGGGCATCAACGAGAACTCAAATCGTGGACCTTGGCAGCGACAATCAAATGCGCAGCAGTGGTGTTTACAAAGAATGGTCCAAAGGCGCCGTTATCGTGCTGATCCGCCACGCCGAGCGCTGTGACCGGTCAAGCAACCGCTGCCTGGACGACCCCAGCGGGATCACCGTGGCAGGCAGCCAAAGCGCCACAGACGTCGGCCATGGCCTGCAGCAACTGGGCCTCAAAGATGCCGACGTGCTCAGCAGCCCACAGCTCAGAACCCGGCAGACCGCGCACTTTATCTTCGGCAAGGCCGTCAGCAGTGAAGACTGGGTACAGCAATGCGACAGCGACTTCGCCAAGACAGCCCTTGCGCACAAGTCGGCGGAGCACAACCTGGTGCTGGTGACCCACAGCGGCTGCATCGACCATATGGAACGCCAGTTGAACGTGCCCGGCGGGGAGCGCGCCAGCGACTATGCCAGTGCCTTGTTCGTTTCCGTCGCGGCCAACGGCAAGCCACGAATCCTCGGCCAGATGAACGCCGGTCAATGGCAAAAACTCCTGAACAGCACAAGGACGTAAGCATGCAGGCCGGTTCTCGCAAAGCTTTTTACCTGGCCAACCTGGGCATCCCTCTGCTGTTTGCCATGCTGGTTTTCCTGCTGTTCGACCTGACCTCGCTGGACCGGCTGATCAGCAACCTGTTGCTGGACCCTGCCACCGGCCAGTTCCCACTGCTGCATGATCAATGGTTCGAGAAAGTCACCCACAAGTGGCCACGAATTCTGCCGAACTGGACCGGCGAGGCGGCGATCATCGGCTCACTGCTGTCGTTCATCTGGCCACTGCTGGCCAAACGCCCCCGGCTTGCCAACAGCCGCCTCCTGGAAACTTCGCGTATCGCCCCGCTGCTGCGTTTGGTCGCAGCGCATCGGCGCGACTTTCTCTTCGTGGTCGTGGCCTTCGCCTTGTGTACCACTGTGATCCACTACCTCAAGAGCCATACCAGCGTGTATTGCCCGGTGGAGACCACTCTCTATGGCGGCTCGCAGTTGCGCACGGAGTGGTATGAGCAGTTCTCCTGGCTCAGCAAGGCCGGCGAGGGTCGCTGCTGGCCAGGTGGGCATGCCTCCAGTGGCTTTACTTTGCTGGCCCTGTACTTCGTCGCCCGGCGCTACCGCTGGCACCATTCGCGCACCTTGCTGGTGGCGATCCTGCTGCTGGGCTTCGTTTATGGGACGACCCGCGTCCTGCAAGGCTGGCACTATATGTCGCATACCTTCTGGGCAGGCATTTTCGTCTGGCTGACCACCTGGGTGACAGCAGTGTTCTTCTATGGCCGTCAGGCCCTGCAAGCACCAGCCTTGCGTCGCACCCGCACACGGCCCGCAGCGACCCTCAGCGCCATGCCAGCATCACTACGCCCAGAGTGACCAGGCTGATACCGGCCCACTGACGCAGGTCGAGCCGTTCGCCGAGCAGGGTGACCCCAAGCACGGCGACCAGCACCACGCTGAGTTTATCCACAGGCGCGACTTGCGAAGCCTGGCCCAGTTGCAGCGCACGGAAGTAGCAGATCCATGAGGCGCCCGTGGCAAGTCCCGACAGCAGCAGGAACAGATAGCTACGCGCCGAGATCGAACTCAATGGCTGGTACTGGCCGGTGGCATACAAAATCAGCGCCAGGCTGATCAGCACCACCACGGTACGCAGCAAGGTGGCGAAATCCGAGTTGATACCGCTGATGCCCACCTTGGCAAAAATGGCCGTCAGCGCCGCAAACACTGCTGAAAGCAACGCCCAGAACGTCCAGGAAGCCAGCATCTCGAGTTCGCCTGTGGAAAAGTCGTTGGTCTGCTTACAAAGTAGCGCAACGGCAGCCGCTGCTGGCAAGATCGGCGTCTGCCCTGCTCAAGTACTTGCCATGCCCCTGCCGCTGATCTACCACGACGACTACAGCCCCGAATTCCCGGCCGACCACCGCTTTCCGATGGACAAGTTCCGCTTGCTGCGCGATCACCTGGTCGACAGTGGCCTGACCACAGACCAGGCATTGCTGCGCCCGAAAATCTGCCCCAATGACATCCTCGCCCTGGCCCATGACCGCGACTACATCGAGCGCTACATGAATGGCGAGTTGTCTCGCGAAGACCAGCGTCGCCTCGGCCTGCCGTGGAGCGAAGCACTGGCGCGGCGTACGGTACGCGCCGTCGGCGGCTCGTTGCTGGCAGCCGAACAGGCCCTGCGACATGGCATCGCCTGTCACCTGGCCGGTGGCACCCACCACGCCCACTACGACCATCCGGCAGGCTTCTGCATCTTCAATGACCTCGCCGTGATCAGCCATTACCTGCTGGTGGCCGGGCGGGTACACAAGGTGCTGATCTTCGACTGTGATGTGCACCAGGGCGACGGTACCGCCCGCATCCTGCACGACACCCCCGATGCCATTACCGTGTCGCTGCACTGCGAGCAGAACTTCCCGGCACGCAAGGCGCAGAGCGACTGGGATATCCCCCTGCCCCGGGGCATGGGCGACCAGGCCTACCTGAAGGTGGTCGAGGACGCCCTCAATTACCTACTGCCGTTGTACCGCCCGGACATCGTGCTGTACGACGCCGGCGTCGATGTGCACAAGGACGATGCCCTGGGTTACCTGCAACTGACCGATGAAGGCGTCGCCGCCCGCGACGAGCTGGTGCTGCGCCAATGCCTGGGACGGGATATCCCGGTGGTTGGCGTGATCGGTGGCGGCTACAGCAAGGACCGCCACGCCCTCGCCCGGCGCCACGGCATCCTTCACCACAGCGCCAGCCGGGTATTGGGTTACTCACAATGACTGTGGAACCGCCTGTGGATAACCTGAGCGAAAGCGGCCCGAGGCCTTTAACCGCCTGGCCTTGAGACCTCTGTACGTTTTTTGATCAGTGTTTCCGAGGAGTGTGCTGGGGTAGAATGCCGGCTCTTTTCCCAGCCTGCAGCCGACCATGACCGACACCCGCTCCGCCGACCGCCCACACGTTGCCATTATCGGAGGCGGGCCTGCCGGGCTGATGGCCGCTGAAGTGCTCAGCCAGGCCGGCGTTGCGGTGGATCTGTACGACGCCATGCCCTCGGTGGGACGCAAGTTCCTGCTGGCAGGCGTCGGCGGCATGAACATCACCCATTCCGAACCCTACCCTGCCTTTGTCTCTCGCTATGCCGAGCGGGCCGAACCTGTCGGTGAACTGCTTGCAGGCTTCGATGCCGACGTGCTGCGCCAATGGATTCATGACCTGGGTATCGAAACCTTCGTTGGCAGTTCCGGGCGGGTGTTTCCTCGCGACATGAAAGCGGCACCCCTGCTGCGCGCCTGGCTCAAGCGCCTGCGCGACGCCGGCGTAGTTATTCACACCCGCCACCGCTGGCTGGGCTGGAACGCAGAAGGTGACTTGCGAATCGGTTATCCACAGGGCGAATTGACGCTCAAGCCGACGGCCACAGTGCTGGCGCTTGGAGGCGGAAGTTGGGCACGGCTGGGCTCCGACGCGGCCTGGTTGCCTTGGCTTGTGGATAAAGGCGTGCAGGTCGCGCCGTTACAGGCTGCAAACAGCGGTTTCGAGGTACAGGCCTGGAGCGAACTGCTGAAAAGCAAATTTGCAGGTGCGCCGTTGAAAAACATTGCGCTGAGCCTGGCCGGGCAAACGCCGCGCCTGGGTGAATGCATCGTTACCGCCCAGGGCCTGGAAGGCAGCCTGGTGTATACCTGGTCGGCGCAGATCCGCGAGGCCATCAATGCCGCCGGTAGCGCCACCGTGCTGCTCGACCTGCTGCCAAACCGCACTGTGGATAACATTCAAAAGGCTCTGGAAAAGCCCCGGGGCTCACGCTCGATGGCCAAGCACCTGCACAGCCAGTTGGGGCTGGATGGCATCAAAGCTGCGTTGTTGCGTGAACTGACCGATGTACCGACCTTTACCGACCCGCACTTGCTGGCGCGGGCGGTCAAGGCGTTGCCGATCGTACTGGTGCGCCCTCGCCCGCTGGATGAAGCGATCAGCACGGCCGGTGGGGTAGTGTTCGAGGCGATGGACAAGCGCTTGATGCTCACGCAGATGCCGGGCGTGTTCTGCGCAGGTGAGATGCTCGATTGGGAGGCGCCGACCGGGGGTTACCTGCTGACGGCGTGTTTTGCCAGCGGGCGCAAGGCCGGGCTTGGGGTGCTGGAGTGGATCGCATCGCGGGGCAAGTCGAGACGTCGCACCGCCGCTCCTACAGTCCGGTAGGAGCGGGCTTGCCCCGCGATCAATCTCAAGGCTTGCGCTTGCGCGGCCCGGTATTGAATGTCGGCACCTTGCGCACAGGCTTGGCCGCAGGCGCTGCCGCCGGCGCATCGCCGCTGTCCATCCAGCGGCCGAGGCTGCGCTTGCTGCTGCTTTCCTTGGGCTTTTTCGGCTTCTTCGGTTTCTTCAGCACCTGACCACTGGCGTCGGTCATCGGCACCTTGTGATCGGGGATGAAATCCGGCTCTTCATGGCGCGGCAAGGTCTTGCGGGTCAGGGTCTCGATGGCCGACAGCAACTGGACTTCATCGGCACACACCAGCGAAATCGCCTCACCGGTATTACCGGCACGACCCGTACGGCCAATGCGGTGGATGTAGTCTTCAGCCACGATCGGCAAATCGAAGTTGACCACCAACGGCAAGTCGTCGATGTCCAGGCCACGTGCAGCCACATCGGTGGCCACCAGGATCTGGATCTCACGCGCCTTGAAGCTGTCCAGAGCGCGCTGGCGGGTGGCCTGGGGCTTGTCGCCATGAATGCCATCGGCGTTAACACCCTGGCCACGCAGGCGTTCGACCAGTTGGTCGACACCGTTACGGGTCTTGGCGAACACCAGCACCTGCTTCCAGCGCTGCTTGCGCAGCAGGTGGCTGAACAGCTCCGGCTTGCGCTTCTTGTCGACCGGCACGATCCACTGCTTGACGGTGCTGGCGGTAACGTTGCGCGGGCTGACTTCGATGCTCAGCGGGTCGTTGAGGGTCTGCCCGGCCAATTGGCGGATTTCGTCGGAGAAGGTCGCCGAGAACAGCAAGGTCTGGCGACGTACCGGCAAGGCGGCGTACACCGCGCGCAATTCCTCGGCAAAGCCCAGGTCGAGCATGCGGTCGGCTTCATCGAGCACCAGGGCCTGCAGCTGGTTGAACTTCACTGCATTCTGGCGGAACAGGTCGAGCAGGCGACCCGGGGTGGCTACCAGCAGGTCGATGCCCTTGCGCAGTTTCATCATCTGCGGGTTGATACTGACCCCGCCATAGACGGCATAGGTGCTCAGCGGCAGGTGTTCAGCGTATTCGCGAATGTTGCTGTGTACCTGCTCGGCCAACTCGCGGGTCGGCACCAGCACCAGGGCGCGAACCGAGTTGCTGGCGACCTTGGCGCCCTCCAGGGTCAGGCGCTGCAGCAGCGGCAAGGCGAAACCTGCGGTCTTGCCGGTGCCGGTTTGTGCAGCGGCCATCAGGTCGCGCCCGGCCAGTACGGCAGGAATGGCCTGGGCCTGGACCGGCGTCGGGGTGTTGTAGTCCAGGCGCTCGAGCGCGCGCAGCAAGGGTTCAATCAGGCCGAGTTTGGCGAATGTCATAGCGGTACCGTCAGGGGAATTCAGCAATGGCGGCAGTTTACCTTGTTCGGCCAGCGCCTTCCTGAGAAACCTTGATCACTTGCACAGCTCGCCTTGTACCTGGGGTTGCGGCTTGGTTACCTCGGTCGCAGGCTTGCGCCACTGCGGAAGACCGATCAGCACCACCGCGCCGATGATCACCGCCATGGCCACGCACTCTTCAAAACCGATCTGCTCGCCGGCAAACAAAATCCCCAGCAATACCGCCACACCGGGATTGACGTAGGCGTAGCTGGTAGCCGCTGCCGGGCGCACGTGCTTGAGCAGGTACATATAGGCGCTGAAGGCCAGGATCGAGCCGAAGAACACCAGATAAGCCAGCGCGCCCCAGCCGGCGGCTGTCGGCATCTGGGTCATGCGTTCACCGCTCAGGGCGCTGCCCAGCAACAGCACGACGCCGCCCACAAGCATCTCCGCTGCGCTGGCCATGGGGCCCTGCGGCAGTGGCAGGCTTTTGCTCCACACCGACCCGAAGGCCCAGGACGCAGCGGCAAACAGGATCAATGCGGCGCCCGCAGGGCTGGCTTGCAGGTTGGAACCCAGGTTGAGCAGAGCGATGCCGATCAGGCCGAGGAAGATCCCTGCCCATTCCAGCCGGGTGTTGCGATGGCCCCAGAACAGGCCGAACAACAGGGTGAACAAGGGCACGGTCGCCACCGCCAGGGCTGCAACACCCGAGGCCACGCCGGCATGCTCGGCCAGGGTCACACCGCCGTTGCCGCAACTGAGCAACAGCACGCCGATGATGCCGGCGGCGCGCCACTGCGGCCAGCTGGGCGTGGGCACCCCGCGCCAGCGCAGAAAGCCGTACAGCAAGGTACCGGCGATGATGAAGCGCACCCCCGCCATCAGCAGCGGCGGCCAGGATTCGACGCCGATCCGAATGACCAGGTAGGTCGAACCCCACACCAGGTACAGGGCCAGGAAGGCGCCGATCAGCACCAGCGGAAAGCGACGGGAGGCAGGCATGGGGGGCTCGAGTTTTAATTGTCGGGGGATTAGTTTAGAAAGGCACGACCGTAAACTTAAGTTACAAAACCTGTTTAAACGAGCAGTACACTTTCGAAAGCACGTTTGTTCAGGCCAAAAACCGTCGATTCCAAACCTACCTTCGGAAGCTCATGGACAAGTACGATCGAATGCTGCTCAGCGCCTTGCTGGAAAATGGCCGCGCCTCCTTTGCCGAGCTTGCGCGCAAGGTCAATCTGTCGGCCCCCGCCGTCGCTGAACGGGTGGCCAAGCTGGAGAGCAGCGGGGTCATCACCGGCTACCAGGCCAAGGTCGACCTGGAGAAGATCGGCCTGCCGATACAGTGCGTGATCGAACTGCGCCTGGCCAGCCACGGCAATCAGCAGACCTACGAAGAACTCACCCAGATCCCCCAGTTGACCGAGTGTCACCGGGTCACCGGTGATCCCTGCGTGATCATGCAGGCAGCCGTGGGCTCAATGCCGGAGCTGGAGGAGTTGATCAATCGGGTTGCCCAGTTCGGCTTCAGCAAAACCTCGATCATCCTCTCCAGTGCGGTGGAGCGGCGATTGCCGCTGGGCCATCTGGAGCTCAACGGCAAGAAGGCCTAGCGGTAGCTCTTCAGCGCCTCGCCGATCTTCGCCGCAGGGACTTTCTGCAGGCTGCAGAACAGCGTGTGGGAAGGCGTGCTGATGCCCTGCTTGCGCAATTGCCCGGCCAGGTGTTGGGCCAGGTTGGCGGCCATTTGCGCATCGGCCATCGCACGGTGGGCAGTGCCGGTGTCTGGCAGGCCCGCCCAGCGGGTCAGTGTGCCGAGCTTGTGGTTGGGCGCGGCCGGCATCAACCGACGGGCCAGCAACATCGAACAGGCAAACCGCTGGCTGCGGCTGCGACCGATCTGCGCGAGTTCGTAGTCCCAGAACTTCTGGTCGAACGAGGCGTTGTGCGCCAGCATCGGCGTGTCACCGACAAACTCGGCCACCTCGTTCATGACCCGGGCAATGGGGGGCGCGCTGCGCAGCATGGCGGTGGTGATGCCGGTCAGGCCGGCGACGAAGGCCGGCACCGGCACTCCTGCATTCATCAGGCTCTGGTAGCGTTCGACAATACGCCCGCGTTCGAGCATGACCACGGCCACTTCGGTCGCCCGGCAGCCGGCGCCTGGCGAGATGCCCGTGGTTTCAAAGTCGATGACAGCTATACGTTCCAAAAAAAGCGACCTCTGTAGAACCTAGTGCTTGAGCAGCAAGGCACCCTCGATGGGCACATAGCGACTGGCGGCGCGAATCAATGAGTTGGCGGTCAACCCCGGTACGCCGTAGGCCACCGCTTCGATGCCGTGGCGGCTGATGACGCGTTCGAGCAACAGGTCGAAATCGCCATCGCCCGATGCCAGGACCACTTCGTCGACCCGGGCAGCGGCATCGATCACATCCAGGGTTATCCCCACATCCCAGTCGCCCTTGGCCGAGCCGTCGCTACGTTGAATGTAGGGTTTGAGTTTGACCGTGAAGCCGAGGTTGCGCAGGATCTGCTGAAACTGCTGCTGCTTGCTGTCGCCCCGGTCGATGGCATAGGCGACTGCCTCGACGATCTGCCCATGCTGGCTGATATCGGCCCACAGCGCGGCATAGTTGAAATGACAGCCGTAGGCCTGGCGCACGGTGTAGTAGAGGTTTTGCACATCGGCGAATACCGCGATCTTCTTCACCGCTCATCCTCTTGGCGCCACGGCGCTGTTGCCGGCCGCCGCACACCGGGGCCGTTTCGGCGCCCAGTATGCCAGCCTGGAAGCAGTGCGGGTATGCACGGTCAAACGAAGCTATCGTCGCCGTCGAAGAATCCTCCGTCGTCGTTGCCGTAATCGGCATCCATCAAGCCGCCCTGGTCATTGACATAGCTGGCGTTGTCGGCAGTCAGGCGCTGACCGTCGTTGCTGCCCCAGCCGCTATCGCTGGCAGGTGCCGGTTCTTCCTTGATCACCTCGACCACCTCTTCGGGCTGCGCGTGATGGTTGAACAGGCTGCTGATGCCCTGAGCCAGCATGACCCCACCGGCCACACCGGCTGCGGTCTGCAGGGCGCCACCAAGAAAACTGCTGGCGCCACCGCGCGGTGCGGGAGCAGGTGCGGCGTTGAAGCCTTGCTGGGGTGCAAAGCCAGATGGGCTGGATGACCGCGCCGGCTCGCGCCAGCCGCCACTCGATACCGGCTGGGCCTGGGGCTGGGCCGCTTGTGGATCGCGGGCACTGCTGCCAAAGAGGCTGGAAAGAAAGCCACCGCCGCCGTTCGGCGCTGCCGCCGGTTGCGCCTTGGCCTGCTGCAGTTCGGCCTGCAGTTGCTTGTTCTGCTCATCCAGGCGCTTGAGGGCAGCTTCCTGAACCAGGATTGCCTGGGCCATGTAGTACGGCGCAGCAGGCTGTTGCTGCAGGTGCTCGGCGATACGCGCCTGGGCCTGGGCATCCCGGGGTACGGCCGGGTCGTCGGCTTGCTTGAGTCGGCCGAACAGGCCATCGATCAGGGTTTGTTCTTCGCTGTTCATCGGGCAACCTCATACACGCCGGAAAATTCGGATGCTCTGAAAATGGGGCGTCTGGAACGCGGATTCAACACAAGTCGGGATGAAACTTTCTTCAGCTTGGAGAGCGGCTGGGCTAAAGTTACGCCCTGCTTTTTCTGCCATGCGATGTTGACCGATGAATCCGCTGAGCGTTTTGCACGACTCCCTGTACTTTTTCCGCCGCCACCTGACCAGCATCGTGCAGCTGTGCCTGCCGCTGGTGGTGCTTGAAACCCTGTGCACCCAACTGCTCTACAGCCAGTTGGGCGAAAAGCCGTCGCCTGCCTACGGCATGCTGGTCAGCTTGCTGTTCTACCCGATCTACAGCGCCGCGCTGATTCTCTACCTCGACACCCGCAGCAACGGCGAAGCCCCGCTCAAGCGCGACCTGTTCGCCAAGGCACTGCAACTGTGGCCGACGCTGGCCCTGCTGATCATGATCAGCTCGTTGCTGATCATGGCCGGTGTTGCCCTGTTCGTGTTGCCGGGTATCTGGGTGATGATCAACCTGGTGTTCGCCGAGTACCTACTGGTGCTGCGTGGCCTGCCGGTCATCGCCGCCATGCGCGAGAGTGCGCGGATGACCACGGGCAACTTCTGGCGCATCCTGATCTGCGTCCTCGCGGTTCTGGCGCCACTGTGGCTGATTGACGGCCTGCTCATGATGGCGTTCCCCGAGCCACAGGCCGGCGTGCAGTTTGCCCTCGACAGCCTCAACAGCTTCCTGCAGTTGTTCAGCACGGTGGTGCTGTACCGCCTGTTCATGCTGATCGAAACCAACGCCACCGCCTGATCCTGCCAGGCACTGAACACTCGCCAGGAAAGTCTTCGGCCTCCAATCCCGGTTGACAGGTTTCTAGGGTGCAGTCGGCAGCCAAGCCGCTGCAGACCTTGAAACCTGAAATCAATCGAGTAGGAGCTCTCCATGGGCGATGTTCAAAGTGACACCCTGCATGCCGACACCATCGACGCGTTCCGCGGCATGATCTACATGCTCAGGAATGGGCGTGAAATCCCCCTGCGCCTCAGTCGCTCAAGCGATAAGTTCTCATGGGGCATCGCCCCGCAGGACGACTGGCTCCAGGCCGGCGGCGCCGAACCGCCGCCGGTGTTCGACTTCGTCTTTCATTCCCAGGGCGAAAACCGCCTGCACTTCAACATCTGCGGCACCGGCCTGAACGGCGCGAAAAAGCTCGGTATCAGCCGCAATGGCTACCTGGGGCTGTACGCCCATGCAGAGGTCAACCACTACTGGAAGCTCGAACCACTGGAGTGGACTGCAAACGGACTGGTTTGCCACTGGCGCGACCACCAGGGGCACCAGGTCAAAGCGATGCTCGACACGCCCCACTACACACCCGGCAACGTCTACCTCTTGAACGTCGAAGAGGGCGAGCCCCATGCGTTTTTAGTCAAGCGCATCGACTGAAGCATCGTCCGAACTTGCAGCCACCAGGCGCCTGGTGGCTGCCCTTCAGTCATCAGACCTTGCGGGGCTTGGCCCGCGCCGTGGCCTCTGCCACCAGCGGATCATCCGGCCAGTAGTGCTTCGGATAACGCCCCTTCAAATCTTTCTTCACCTCGGCGTAGGTACTGCGCCAGAAGTTCGCCAGGTCCTGGGTGACCTGCACCGGGCGTCGCGCCGGGGATAACAGATGCAGCAGCACCTGCTGGCGCCCCTGAGCGATTCGTGGGGTATCGGCCAGGCCAAACAGCTCTTGCAGGCGCACGGCCAGAATCGGTGGCGTCTCGCTGTAGTCCAGGCGAACGTTCGAGCCCGACGGCACGCTCAGGTGCGTGGGCGCCCACTCGTCCAGGCGCTGCGCAAGCGGCCAGGGCAATAGGTTGCGCAGGATCGACGACAGGTCGAGCTGGGCGAAATGGCTGAGGCGAGTGACTTTGCCCAGGTACGGCTGCAGCCAGTCAGACAGTGTTGCCAACAAGGTGGCGTCGCTCAGATCGGGCCATTCGGTGCGGTTGCCCGCCTCAACGTCCAGCTGGCGCAGCAAGGCCACTCGGGCCTGCCATTGGCGTAGCTCAGGGGTCCAGGACAACAGCTCCAGGCCCTTGCGTCTCACCAGTTCCAGCAAGGCCCGGGCGCGGGCGTCTTCGTCAAGGCCGGTCAAGGGTTCACGGCTGAGTACCAGCTCACCGACCTTGCGCTGGCGTTCGGCACGCAACACGTTCTCGCGCTCATCCCAATCCAGAATATCGAGGGTACGCACTTGTTCGGCCAGCACACCGTCGAACAGTGCCGGGTCGAACTCGGCGGCCAGATAGATACGCTCTTCACGCTGCCCCTGGCGACTGCCCAGGTCGGCAACCACCAACCATGCATGCTTCATCAACGCATCCGGCTCACCGAATTGCGCGGCCCGGCCATTGGCCAAGCGGTACTCGCCGCCCCCCGCACGTCGCTGCTGGGCGACCCGGTCCGGGTAGGCGAGCGCCAGCAAGGCGCCCAGCCAGCGCGAATGCCCAGGGTCGGTGACCGCCGAACCCGGTTTGCCACGCAGGTAGCCGCGATATTGCCTGGCCAGTTGCCGGGCACGCTGCACCCCACCCTGCCCGCCCTTTGTCGCGCGGGTCTCGCCACTGAGCAGGGCCAGGCGGCTGTGCAGGTCGGCGCCGCCACCGCGCAGGATGTCGCGCTCACCGAGCAACGCGGCCACGTCACAGGCCATGCTCGCCAGCCCCAGGTCCTGGCCACGCAGTAGCAGATGGGCGATGCGAGGATGGGCCGGCAGTTCGGCCATGGCCTGGCCGTGGGCACTGAGGCTGTCCTGGCTGTCGGGCTTGAATGCGCCCAGGCGCTGCAACAGGTCCAGGGCCTGGGTATGGGCGGCCGCAGGCGGTGAGTCGAGCCAGATCAACTGATCGGGCGTAACGCCCCACCGGGCCAGTTGCAAGGCCAGCCCGGCGAGGTCGGCCTGAAGGATCTCGGCGCTGCCATAGGCGGCCAATTGCTCGTGCTGGGCCTCGGACCACAACCGATAGCACACGCCAGGCTGCAGACGGCCCGCGCGGCCTGCCCGCTGGGTGGCGCTGGCCCGGGAAATACGCTGGGTATCGAGCCGGGTCATGCCGCTGCCCGGATCGAAGCGCGGCACTCGCGCCAGCCCCGCATCCACCACGACACGAACACCGTCGATGGTCAGGCTGGTCTCGGCGATGTTGGTGGCCAGCACCACTTTGCGTTTGCCCGCTGGCGAGGCATCGATGGCCGCGCGCTGGGCGTTGAGGTCCAGCTCGCCGTGCAAGGGGCACAGGAGAATGTCCGGGCGCTCGCCCAGGGCATCCTGCAACGATTGATGCACCCGGCGGATTTCGGCCTGACCGGGGAGAAACACCAGCAGGCTGCCGCTTTCGTCGGCAACGGCCTGCAGCACGGTATCGACCACCCGTGGCTCGATGTACTCGCCCGGCTGGAACGGTCGCCCCCAGCGCACATCGACCGGGTACATGCGTCCTTCACTGCTGATTACCGGTGCATCGTCCAACAGCCTCGACAAGCGCTCGCCCTCGAGAGTTGCCGACATCAGCAGGATCTTCAGGGGCGGCTCGTCGCGCAGCAGTTCGCGACCATTGAGGCTCAGGGCCAAGGCCAGGTCGGCATCCAGGCTGCGCTCGTGAAACTCATCGAAAATCAGCAGGCCGACGCCTTCCAGTTCCGGATCGGCTTGCAGGCGGCGAGTGAGAATACCCTCGGTCACCACTTCGATGCGGGTGTTGGGACCCACCTTGCTGTCCAGGCGTATGCGGTAGCCGACGGTCTGCCCGACCTGTTCGCCCAACTCGCTGGCCAGCCGTTCGGCTGCCGCGCGGGCCGCCAGCCGGCGCGGTTCGAGCATCAGAATGGTCTGGCCGTCCAGCCATGGCTCATCGAGCAGTGCCAGTGGCACGCGGGTTGTCTTGCCGGCGCCGGGCGGTGCTTCGAGCACGGCTTCATGGCGCTGGCGCAAGGCATCACGCAGGGCTGGCAGTACGGAATCGATCGGTAATGAAATCATGGTGGTCCTCGAACAATGCGCCGAGTATAACGGCGAACCGAGCCCGCCTTATCATGGTCTTAGCTGTAGATACCGGCTCTTTGCCTGTATCTTTGTGGCCTTCATTCCGGAGATTTCCATGCGTATTCCCTCCCGCGTCATCGGCGGCGTTCTGGTCGCCACCCTGCTGACTCAACTGACGGCCTGCGGCACGATTTTCTTCCCTGACCGGCGCGGCCAGATCGAAGGCAAGATCGACCCGGTGGTCGCTGCCCTCGATGCCATCGGAATCCTGTTCTATGTGCTGCCTGGCCTGATCGCCTTCGGCGTCGACTTCGCCACTGGCGCCATCTACCTGCCCGGCGGCACCACCGCGCAAGTGGCCCCTGAAAAGCTCCACCAGGCCGTCGGCGCCGACGGCAAGGTCGACAACAGCAAGCTGCAGGCTATCCTCGAAAGCGAACTGGGCCAGCGCCTGCCGCTGAACGACCCGCGCCTGATCCAGCACAAGGGCAGTGTCGAGCAACTGGCTATGTACGGCCTCACGCCCGCCGCCTGAGCACTGAAAGGAAGCCCCCAGCAGCATGACCCCTTCGGCTGAACATCAACGTCTGCTGCGCCTGGCCACCCGCGCTTCACTGGCGGTGGCCAGTATCCTGATCGTCACCAAGGCGGTGGCCTGGTGGCTCAGTGGTTCGGTGAGCCTGCTGGCCGGCCTGACCGACTCGGCCCTGGATGGCGTCGCCTCGTTCCTCAACCTGCTCGCCGTGCACTACGCCTTGCGGCCGGCCGATGACGATCACCGCTATGGCCACGGCAAGGCCGAGGCCATGGCTGGCATGGCCCAGGCAGTGTTTATCGGTGCCAGTGCCGTGCTGATCGGCGTGCAGGCTGTGGAGCGCCTGCAAAACCCCCAGCCGTTGGGCGATACCGCCATCGGCATTGCCGTGATGCTGCTGTCGCTGGGCTTGACCGTGGCGTTGCTGATGCTCCAGGCCAAGGTGATCCGCATCACCGGCTCCACCGCCGTACGCGCCGACTCGCTGCACTACCGCTCCGACCTGCTGCTCAACGGCAGCATCCTCGTCGCCCTGGTACTGGCACGCCTCGGCTGGCCACAGCTGGACGCGTTCTTCGGCCTGGGCATCGCCCTGTATATTCTCTGGAGCGCGGTGCAGATTGCCCGGGAGAGCACGGCAATCCTGATGGACAAGGAGCTGCCCAGCGACATCAGCGAGCAGATGCTGGCGCTGGCTTGCAGCGTGCCGGGTGTACGCGGTGCCCACGACCTGCGTACCCGGGTGTCGGGGAGCCACTGGTTCGTGCAACTGCACCTGGAGCTGCCGGGTGATTTACCACTGACCCACGCCCACGCCCTGTGCGACCAGGCCGCTGCGGCGATTCATCGCCAGTATCCAAGGGCAGAAGTGCTGGTGCACGCCGACCCTGTACCGTAGGGACGGGTTTGCCCCTACAAGTATCCCCGCTTTCTGAGGCAGGCATTGAATGCACGCCGCAAGTCATTCTGCTGCTCTGCCCAACGACCGCACTCCCGGCGATCCCGCTCTTGCCGGCGGTACTCGTACTCGGCTCGGTGCGGAATATCCTCGTAGTAACCAATGCGAGGCGACTGGGTCTGGCGCACTTGATCCGGGCGCGACTGCAGCGGCGAACCATCTTGCGCCCAGACCTGCAGACTGGAACTGATGCACAACAAACCAACACCGGCGAGCTGCCAGATACGCGACTTCATGCTCTTCCTCTCGGGCCATTGAACGTGGGCGTGTGCAACGCTATCGGCCGCAACAGGAAAAATCGCAGGCATTAAAAAAGGGAGACCTTTCGGTCTCCCTTCGAGAATTTTGTCCGTGCTCGACGCTTGTGACGTCGGCTCACCTCACGCTGTCTTGTGGACAGTGTGTAGCCCAGGGGCCGAGCACAACCGTTTAGGTTGCTGGCCGCAGCTGCCCCGATAAGGGAGCTGCACTGGACTGAAGTCCGGGCAGTGATTCTGGGTATAAGCATAAGGCTGCAGTACCGGCAGCGGATTGCGAAGATTGCTCAATCAAATAGCACTTGCGCAATTTTTAGCTACGGATTGATAATTCGCCGCAATCGAAACAGAAAAGGCATGATCCATGAGCAAACTGGACCGCTACGACCTGAGCATTCTTGCCGAATTGCAGCGCGATGCGCGCATCTCCAACCAGGAGCTGGCCGAACGTATCGGCCTATCACCCTCGCCCTGCTCGCGACGGGTCAAGCAACTGGAAGACGACGGCTACATTTCTCGCCAGGTCGCCCTGCTCGACCGCAAGAAACTCGGCCTGAGCCTTACCGCCTACGTGCTGATCGGCATGGACCGGCACACCCCGGAGCGCTTCGAAGCGTTTGAAACTGCGATCCGCAACCTGCCCCAGGTACTCGAATGCAGCCTGGTCACCGGGATGGACGCCGACTACCAGCTCAAGGTGGTAGTGCCCGACATGGACCACTATCAGAAGCTGCTGCTGGGCCACTTGACCCGGATCGAAGGGGTGACCAGCGTGCGTTCGAGCTTTGTGCTCAACCAGGTGCTGGCCAGCACCGAACTACCGCTGACGCACCTGCGTTAGTCAGACCGGCAAGCGGGGCGTATAATCGCGCGCCTCAACCTGCCGGAGAGTATCGATGGATCCTGCGTTGTTCGAAGAATGGATGATGACCATCCTGGTCACCATCCTGATTGGTTTCATGGGTTTTATCGTCTGGGACCTGGCGAAAAAATCCAAGGCTGGCAAGTTCGGCACCTTCATTCTGTTTTTCGTGCTGGGCCTGGGCATCCTCGCCTTCATCATCAAAAGCGTGGTAATCGGCTATATCGAGGGCGTCTAGCGCCTGGCCGGCACTTCACGCCACTGCCCCTGGTCCAGCCCGTCCAGCGTCCAGTCGCCGATCCGCACCCGTACCAGGCGCAGGGTCGGCAGGCCGACGGCTGCTGTCATGCGCCGCACCTGACGGTTACGCCCTTCCTTGATCACCAGTTCCAACCAGCTGGTCGGTACGCTCTTGCGAAAACGCACCGGCGGATTGCGCGGCCATAGGTGTGGATCGTCGAGTTGGCGCGCCTGGGCGGGCAAGGTGGGACCATCATTGAGTTCGACACCGTCACGCAGCCGCTGCAGCTGCTCCTCGGTCGGCTCACCTTCTACCTGCACCCAATAGGTTTTCGCCAGCTTGTGCCTGGGGTCGGCGATACGCGCCTGCAGTTGGCCGTCGTTGGTCAACAACAACAGTCCTTCGCTGTCACGGTCCAGACGCCCGGCCGGATAGACGCCAGGGATGTCGATGTAGTCCTTGAGGGTCGCACGCCCTTCACCGTCACTGAACTGGGTCAGCACGTCGAAGGGCTTGTTGAACAGGATCAACCGCGGCTCGGCCGGCGGCGCCTTGGCTTGGCGACGCGGACCGGCGGGTTTGGCCGCGGGACGACGCGGCGTGGAACGTGGGGGTAACGGCATGGGGCCTCAGCGGAACGGCGGCTCATCGAAACTGCGCAGTTTACGCGAGTGCAGCGAATGGAGTTCGGTGCGCAGCAGGTCCAGTGCGGCAATACCAATCTTCAAGTGCTGGCTGACCGCCCGGTTGTAGAAGGCGTTGGCCGCCCCCGGCAGCTTGATTTCGCTGTGCAGCGGCTTGTCCGACACGCACAGCAAGGTGCCATACGGTACACGCAGGCGATAACCCTGGGCCGCGATGGTGCCGCTCTCCATGTCGACCGCAACGGCGCGCGACAGGTTGATCAACGGTCGCTCCTGGGCCCAGCGCAGCTCCCAGTTGCGGTCGTCGTAGGTCAGCACGGTGCCGGTACGCAGGCGCTTTTTCAGCTCGTCGCCACGCTCGCCGGTAACCTGCGCGGCCGCTTCCTGCAGCGCCATCTGCACCTCGGCCAGGGCCGGGATCGGAATGTGCGGCGGTACCACGCGGTCGAGAATGCCGTCGCGGCGCATGTAGGCGTGCGCCAGCACGTAGTCACCAATGGTCTGCGACTGCCGCAGCCCGCCGCAGTGACCGATCATCAGCCAGCAATGCGGTCGCAGCACCGCCAGGTGATCGGTGATGTTCTTGGCGTTGGAAGGGCCCACGCCGATGTTGACCAGGGTGATGCCGTCGCCATCGGCAGCGATCAGGTGGTAGGCCGGCATCTGGTAACGGTGCCAGACCACGCCAGCCACCAGGGCCTGGGCTTCACCGTTGTCCATGCTCTTTTCGATGATCACGTTGCCCGGCAAGACCATGCGCACAAAACGCGGGTCTTCACGCAGCTGCTCCAGGCCATGGCTGACGAACTGGTCGACGTAGCGGTGGTAGTTGGTCAGCAGGATCCACGGCTGCACATGGCGCCAGTCGCTGCCGGTGTAATGCACCAGGCGACGCAGCGAGAAATCCACCCGCGCAGCATCGAACAGCGCCAGCGGCAATGGATCGACGTTGGCCCAGTCGTACAGGCCATCGGCGATGCCGTCGGTGGCCGCCGACAGGTCGGTGCTGGGGAACACCCGCGCCAGCGCCGCCGCAGTGATACCGGAACCTGCCAGCTCATCGCCCTGCTCGACCACGTAGGGGTAGGGAATGTTCTGTTCGCTGACGCCCACTTCGACCGTCACGGTGAAGTCACGCATCAGCGGTTTGAGCTGCTCCAGCAGGTAGTTTCGGAAAGCGGCCGGCTGGGTCACCGTGACGCTGTAGGTACCCGGCAATTGCACCTTGGCGTAGGCCCGGGTGATGGCTGGCACTTCGCCGTGGTACTCGTAGGTCAGGCGCAGTTCCGGGTAGCGAAACAGCGCCCGCTCCTCGGCGTTGGGCTCGGTGCGGTCCTTGAGGTAGCGCTTGAGCGCCAGGCTCAAGGCTGCGGTGGCTTGCTCGTGCAGGCTCGCCAGACGATCGACGGCCTGCTCGGCGGTTTCTACGACAACGAAGGCTTCATCAGTACGGCTCACAATGTACTTCCTGTCTGAAATGCATGTGTCCATCTTGCCTACTTATTCTGGCAAAGGCACGCACGTTAGAGCGGCCAGTTCGGGGTCGCCCGTGCCACCAGTTCGCCAACATCCACCCCCCGCGGCAATACCCCATAGACCCGGCCACTGCCGCCCAGGCGGCTGCCGATGAAGGCATCGCTGACCGTGGTGTTACCGGCCTCGAGCAACAGCTTGGCCTGCAGGCCCAGGGCGATATCCTCGGTAAGCTGGCGGGCGCGGTACTGGATATCGCCGGTGTCGGCAAATGCCGCCTTCAGGTTACCGATATGCGCGGCCAGGCGTGGGTCGCCATGGCCATCGCCGAGCTCGTCGAACAGGGTATCGAGCACACCCGGCTCCTTGGACAGCGCACGTAATACATCCAGGCACTGGACGTTGCCCGAGCCTTCCCAGGTTGAGTTGACCGGTGCCTCGCGGTACAGCCTTGGCAGGATGCTCTCTTCGACATACCCGGCACCGCCCATGCACTCGGCGGCCTCGTTGATCATGGCCGGGGCTCGCTTGCAGATCCAGTACTTGCCCACCGCCGTCACCAGGCGGGCAAAGCGAGCCTGCCGGGCGTCATCGGGCTGGTCCAGGGCATGCCCCATACGCAGGCTCAGCGCCAGCGCCGCTTCGCTTTCCAGGGCCAGGTCAGCCAGCACGTTCTGCATCAGTGGCTGCTCGGCCAGCAGGCGCCCGCCCACCTGGCGATGGGCGCAATGGTGCGCGGCCTGGGTCAGCGCCTGGCGCATCAGGGCGCTGGAACCGACCATGCAGTCGAAGCGGGTCATGGCGACCATCTCGATGATGGTCGGCACGCCACGCCCTTCCTCGCCAATCATCCAGGCCAGGGCGCCGCGAAATTCCACTTCGCTGGAGGCGTTGGAGCAGTTGCCCAACTTGTTCTTCAGGCGCTGGATGTAGAACTGGTTGCGGTTGTCATCCGGACGGTGACGCGGCAGCAAGAAGCAGCTCAGGCCCTTTTCGGTCTGGGCCAGGGTGAGGAAAGCGTCGCACATCGGCGCCGAGCAGAACCATTTGTGTCCAACCAGCTCGTACGCCTGGCCCGGCCCCGACGCGCCCACCGGATAGGCTCGGGTGGTGTTGGCCCGCACATCGGTGCCGCCCTGTTTCTCGGTCATGGCCATGCCCAACGTCACCCCGACCTTGTGCCGGTCGCCGATGTTGCGAGGGTCGTATTCGGTGGCCAGGACCTTGGGCAGCCAGTACTCGGCCAGCTCCGGCTGCAGCTTGAGCGCCGGCACCGCGGCGAAGGTCATGGTCAACGGACAGCCACTGCCGGCTTCGGCCTGGCTGTGCAGGTAAGTCATCGAGGCCCGGGCAACGTGGGCACCGTCCCGAGGATCGGTCCAGGGCAGCGACGGCAGGCCATGCTCGATGGCCGTGCGCATCAGCTCGTGGTAGGCCGGATGAAATTCCACCAGGTCGACGCGGTGACCGTAGCGGTCATGGCTGCTGAATTGCGGCTTGTTCTGGTTGGCCAGAAACCCCGCCGCCATCAGCGGCCCACCGGCAAGCGCCCCATACGCATCTATCCGCGCCTCGGCCCAGCCAGCCCCATAGCGCCGCGACCACTGCTGCAGGGGCACGTCGATGCGATAGAGATTGGCGCCATCGAGCGATGGCGGCTGGTTGGTGACCTCGTGGGTTTCAGCGTACTGGTGCAGGTTCATGGTGGGCCTCCTGGATCCGGACGTGTCTGAAATTTCAGTGAATCACGCCCCGCCCCCTGCTCAAAGTGACAAAAACGCCTAACTAGCTGCGATTTAACCCCTGCCGGCTCAACGCTTGCGGCTGGCTCAAGGCCAGGCTCAGCCCGAGTTCGAAGCGACTGCCGAGGCCCGGATTGGACTCATGCTGCAAGCGTGCGCCCATCAGCTCGGCCAACTGCCGGCAGATCGCCAGGCCAATGCCCAGGCCGCCATACTGTCGTGTCATCGAGCCATCGACCTGGAAGAAGCGCTGATAGAGGTTGGCCTCATCGAGGCTGTCGAAACCGATGCCACTGTCGCTGACACTGATGGTCAAACCGATCAGGTGAGGCCCCAGCAGTTGCCCCCTGACCTGCAGCATCACCCCACCCTGATGGGTGAACTTGATGCCGTTGTCGAGCAGGTAGCTGATGCACAGCGCCAGCTTGTGCCGGTCGCCGACCACCATATCGGGCAGGTCAGCCGGGGTATCCAGGCTCAGGTACAAGCCCTTGGCCAGGGCAGATGCTGCGTACTTGGCACGCAGGTCCTGCACCAGTGCGCGCAAGCAGAAGGGCGCGTTGTGTGCGCTCAGTCGCCCGGCCTGCAGCTCGGTAAGGATCAGGATGTCGTCGACCATGCCCATCATGTCCTGGGCCGCGGCACTGGCGGTACGCTGGTACTGGGCCAGTTCCCGTTCCAGCGGCAGCGTCTGCATCAATTCCAGCGAGCCGATCACGCCATTCATCGGCGTACGCAACTCGTGGGTCACGGTGGCCAGGAACTCATCCTTCAGGCGGTTGCTATGGGCCAATTGCTGGTTCAGGCGTTCCAGGGTCTGGCCGGTCTCGCGCAGTGCCTGGGCCTGCTGGTCGCGCATGCTGTTGATCCGATCGGCCAGGGCAAGCGACAGCAGGCCCACCTCCAAGGCCGAGCCGATCTGGCTGGCATACATGGTCAGGAACACATTGGGCAGGTAGCCAAGCACCATCAGGGTGTTGACCAGCCCCCCGAGCAGGAACGCCGACCAGGCGATGATGAAGTAGCGCGCTACCCGCAGGCCCCGGCGCCAGGCGAACACCCCGGCGGCGAAGATACTCACGGTAAACAGCAGGGCCAGTGCGGTAGCCAGGCGCAAGGCAATGGCGTAGCTGCTGGTGAGCGACAGCAGCATGACCAGCACACCGCCGGCCATCAGTACCTTGAGGAGGTTATCGAATACCCGGCTGTGCTGGCCCAGTTGCAGGAAACTGCGGGCGAACTGGCAGCCGAACAGACCTGCCGCCCCAATGAACATCGGCGTGGCGGCGTTGGCCCACCAGGGGTTGTCGGGCCAGAAATAGGCCACGCCCGCACCATTGACCGATACCTGGTACAGGCCGAACGAGGCGATATAGAGGATGTAGTAGAGGTAACTGGTGTCACGTACGCTGAGGTAGATGAACAGGTTGTACACCAGCATGCCCAGCAACACGCCGTAGATCAGGCCGAGGACATAGAGACGGGTGGGTTGTTCTTCCAGATAGGCCTTGGCAGACCACAGGGTCAGCGGTGCCTGTACCGAGCCCTGGCTGTGCAGGCGCAAATAGGCGGTGGTGGTTTGCCCGGGGACAAAGGGCAGCTCGAAAAGGAAGTTGTTCTGCTCGATCTGGCGACTGGCATAGGGCAAGGCATCGCCAGTGCGCTGCGCCAGGCGGAAGGTACCGCCAGCATCCGGCAGGTAGAGTTCCAGATGGTCCAGTGGCGGATAGGCCAGCTCCAGCAACCAGCTGCGCGGGGCGGCCGAAGGCAGGGCGGTATAGTGCAAGTCGAGCCTGATCCAGAACACCGATTTTGAATAACCGGCATTGAGCACGTCAGCCTGGTGCCGACGAAAATGCTCGCTGAACGCCGGAGCGCTCACCTGCGCGATGCTGGAATTACCCTCGCGGTCCTCGAACACGTGCATTTCCCGACCCAGGGGCAGGCTGCGCGTTGAATCGTCGAAATCGACCGCCCCGGCCAGCAGTGGCAACCAGCCCAGCACAACAATCAGCAAATAGCGCATACAGCCCCAGCATGGTCTGTCCCGGTCATGTCGCAATGGCCTCCCATCCGTTTGAGGCGACGCAATCCGGCAGTAACCGTTATCGGTAGATTCGAGCACTCTAGCATAGCTTTTCAGGGCTGCCAGAGGCTACCTAAAAATTTGAACGAAAGGCTCTAGAACGGCACTTTCAGCGATTTACAACCACACTTCCTGACCACTTGATCAAAAAACCTGGCTGCAGGGACAGACCCGACAAAAGCGTTTGGTGGTAAGCTCGCGCACCATGAATAACTACAGCTCCCGCCCCGTTGTCCTCTGTCTCTCCGGCCACGACCCCAGTGGCGGCGCCGGCTTGCAGGCAGATATCGAAGCCCTGATCGCCCAAGGCTGCCACGCCGCTCCCGCCGTGACCGCCCTGACCGTGCAGGATACCGTCAATGTCAGTGACTTTCGCGTGCTCGACCGCGAGTGGGTACTGGCCCAGGCTAACGCCGTGCTCGCCGATTCCACGGTAGCGGCGGTCAAGCTGGGCATGCTCGGCTCGCTCGACATGGTCGACACCGTCGTCGAACTGCTCAGCGCCCACCCTCACCTGCCCCTGGTCTGCGACCCGGTGCTGCGCGCCGGTGGCGGTGGCCGCCTGGGCAAGGACGAGGTCGGCTACGCCATGCGCGAGCGGCTGTTGCCACTAGCGACCATTGCCACGCCGAACCTGCCAGAGGCCCGCATACTCGCCGAACTGCCCGAAGGCACTGCCGACGAATGCGCAGAAAAACTCCTGCCCTTCGTCAGACACCTGCTGATCACCGGCGGTCACGGTGACGAACACGAAATCCACAACCGTCTTTATAGCCGCGATGGCCAGCGTCATACCTGGACCTGCCAACGCCTGCCCGGCAGCTACCACGGCTCGGGCTGTACCCTGGCCAGCGCCCTGGCCGGCCGCCTGGCCCTGGGTGAGCAGTTGCAAAGCGCCGTGCGCTCGGCCCTGGACTACACCTGGCGCACCCTGCGCGATGCCGAACAACTGGGCAAGGGCCAATACGTGCCGCGTCGCCTACCCCTGGATTTCTGTTCCTGAACCCGAGGCCCCGAGATGAAGCTACGCGGTCTGTATGCCATCACCGACAGCCAACTGTTGGCCGGCAAGTTCCTGCCTTACATCGAAGCGGCCCTAGACGGCGGTGTGGCCTTGCTGCAATACCGCGACAAAAGCCAGGACGAGGCTCGCCGCCTACGTGAAGCCGAGGCCCTGGCCAACCTGTGCAGCCGCTACAAGACCCGCCTGATCATCAACGACGATGCCGAGCTGGCCGCACGCCTGGGTGTCGGCGTCCATCTGGGCCAGACCGACGGCCCGCTGACCCCAGCGCGCACCTTGCTCGGGCGCGAGGCGATCATCGGTTCGACCTGCCATGCACAACTGGAGCTGGCCGAACAAGCCGCCCGTGAAGGTGCCAGCTATGTCGCCTTCGGCCGTTTCTTCAACTCCGTGACCAAGCCGGGCGCGCCAGCCGCCGACATGGTCTTGCTGGAGCAAGCCCGTACCCGGCTCAAGTTGCCGATCTGCGCGATCGGCGGCATCACCCTGGACAACGCCGCCCCGCTGGTCGCCCACGGCGCCGACCTGCTGGCGGTGATTCATGGCCTGTTCGGCGCCGATAGCACGCAGGAAGTCACCCGCCGTGCCCGCGCCTTCAACGCCCTGTTCGCATCTGCCTGATTGAGAGAGCCCATCATGTCTCGTTCCGAAACCCTGTTTGCCAACGCCCAGAAGCACATCCCCGGTGGCGTCAACTCGCCGGTGCGGGCATTCAAGAGCGTTGGCGGCACGCCGCTGTTCTTCAAGCATGCCGAAGGCGCCTATGTCACCGACGAAGACGACAAGCGCTATGTCGACTACGTGGGTTCCTGGGGCCCGATGATCCTCGGCCACAGCCACCCTGACGTGCTCGACTCGGTGCGCAAGCAGCTGGAACACGGCCTGTCCTACGGCGCGCCTACCGCCATGGAAACCGAAATGGCCGACCTGGTCTGCTCGATCGTGCCGTCGATGGAAATGGTGCGCATGGTCAGCTCCGGCACCGAAGCGACCATGAGCGCCATTCGCCTGGCCCGTGGCTACACCGGCCGCGACAGCATCATCAAGTTCGAAGGCTGCTACCACGGCCACTCCGACAGCCTGCTGGTCAAGGCCGGCTCCGGCTTGCTGACCCAGGGCGTTCCCAGCTCCGCAGGCGTGCCGGCAGCCTTTGCCAAGCACACTCTGACCCTGCCGTTCAACGACATCGACGCCGTCGAGAAAATGCTGGCTGAAGTGGGTCAGGAAGTGGCGTGCATCATCGTCGAGCCTGTGGCCGGCAACATGAACTGCGTGCCACCGGCACCGGGCTTTCTCGAAGGCCTGCGTACCCTGTGCGACAAGCACGGCGTAGTGCTGATCTTCGACGAAGTGATGACCGGTTTTCGCGTTGCCCTGGGCGGCGCCCAGGCGCACTACGGCGTGACCCCGGACCTGTCGACCTTCGGCAAGATCGTCGGTGGCGGCATGCCGGTTGGCTGCTTTGGCGGCAAGCGCAAGATCATGGAGCAGATCGCGCCACTGGGCCCGGTCTACCAGGCTGGCACCCTGTCGGGCAACCCGCTGGCCATGGCCGCCGGCCTGACCACCCTCAAGCTGATCAGCCGCCCGGGCTTCCACGACGAGCTCAGCGCCTACACCAGCAAGTTGCTCGACGGCTTGCAACAGCGCGCCGATGCAGCCGGCATTCCGTTCGTCACCACCCAGGCGGGTGGCATGTTCGGCCTGTACTTCAGCGGCGCCGACGACATCGTCACCTTCGATGACGTGATGGCCAGCGATGCCGAGCGCTTCAAGCGCTTCTTCCACCTGATGCTCGAGGGCGGCGTGTACCTGGCGCCAAGCGCCTTCGAAGCCGGCTTCACCTCGATCGCCCACGGCGAAACCGAGCTGAAGATCACCCTGGATGCTGCCGAGCGGGCGTTCGCCAAGCTCTGATCGCTTGAACCATCGCGGGGCACGCCCGCTCCTACAATTACCGGTGTAGGAGCGGGCGTGCCCCGCGATAATGCCTCTCATCACAGAAAATCGAGTAAAGACTTTGTAAGGTAGGCGTTGCTTATCCCATAATGTGCCACCAGACACTTTGGCCGCAGCTTTGCAGAGGTAAGTCGATCCCCATGAACCGCACCGGCCGCGCCCTCGCCCTGGGCTGCCTGTTGCTTCTTCAGCCCCTGCTGGCCTCGGCAGGCGGCAACTCGTTGCTGATTCCGGCAACGGGCCGCTGCACCCTCGATTCCCAACCTGAAGACCTGCCCCAGGCCCTCGCCGCGTGCCAGCAAGCCGCCCAGGCAGGCGATGCCCAGGCCCAATACGAATTGGGTGAGTTCTATTACCAGGGCACCTACACCCCGCGCGACCTCAATCAGGCGCTGAGCTACTTCGAGCAGGCGTCGCTGCAAGGCCACGCCGAAGCGCAATATCGTCTGGGGACCATGTTCTACAAGGGTGAAGGCGTTGCGGCCAACAATGTACAGGCGTACATCGTGCTGAAAATGGCCGCGGTCAACGGCGCCGAAGACGCCCTGGACCTGGCCGACGAAGTGTCGGAAAAAATGCCGCGCGATGAGCTGGAAATGGCGACCCAGGTACTGGGGCAGATTTTCCGCAAGTACCTGCTTGAGCTGCAGACCGCCGAAGGGCGCACCCCTTTTTCACCACTCCCCTGAACAGCCCGCCTACTTCTCCGGCATCGGCATCGGAAACGGCATCACGTTGCCCACGCCCCGGGCCTCGCTGATTTTCGGCGTTCCCAAGCGCTCGACCTCATCAATGCGCACGATCGAATGCATCGGCACGAAGCTGCGCACCACGCCTTCGAACTGGGCCTTGAGTTTTTCTTCACTGGGATCGACCACGACTTGGGTGCGCTCGCCGAAGACAAACTCTTCTATCTCCAGGAAACCCCACAGATCGCTCTGGTAGATCTGCTTGGCATACATCTCGAATACCTGGCCCTGGTTGAGAAAGATCACTTTGTAGATAGGCGCTTCACGTTTGGTCATTTCGAAGGGGCAGTCACAGGTTGTAAAGAAAGCGCAAACTATAACATAGGGCCCGGACCGACAATGCTAGGATCCGCCGCCTCGGCACCCTATAATGCGCGGTTCTTCGAATTACCAGATGATCTCCCATGGCCAAGAAGCTTTATATCGAAACCCACGGTTGCCAAATGAACGAGTACGACAGCTCGCGCATGGTCGATCTGCTGGGCGAACATCAAGCCCTGGAGGTCACTGCGCGTGCCGAAGACGCCGATGTGATCCTGCTCAATACCTGCTCGATCCGCGAACGCGCCCAGGACCGGGTCTACTCCCAGCTGGGCCGCTGGCGTGAACTAAAGGACCAGAACCCGGACATGGTCATCGCCGTCGGCGGTTGCGTGGCCAGCCAGGAAGGCGAGTCGATCCGCAAGCGCGCGCCCTATGTCGATGTGGTGTTCGGCCCGCAAACCCTGCACCGCCTGCCCGAAATGATCGACGCTGCGCGGACCACGCGCCTGCCCCAGGTCGACGTGTCGTTCCCTGAAATCGAGAAGTTCGACCACCTGCCCGAACCCCGCATCGACGGCCCGACCGCTTATGTCTCGGTCATGGAAGGCTGCAGCAAGTACTGCACCTTCTGCGTTGTGCCCTACACCCGCGGCGAAGAAGTCAGCCGCCCGTTCGACGACGTGCTGGCCGAGGTGATCCACCTGGCCGAAAACGGCGTGCGCGAAATCACCCTGCTGGGGCAGAACGTCAACGGCTACCGCGGCCAGACCCACGACGGCCGGCTAGCCGACCTGGCCGAACTGATCCGCGTGGTCGCCGCCGTCGATGGCATCGACCGCATCCGCTACACCACCTCGCATCCGCTGGAGTTCTCCGACAGCCTGATCCAGGCCCACGCCGAAGTGCCGGAGCTGGTCAAGCACCTGCACCTGCCCGTGCAATCGGGTTCCGACCGCGTGCTGGCGGCGATGAAGCGCAACCACACCGTCCTCGAATACAAGTCCAAGCTGCGCAAGCTCAAGGCTGCCGTGCCGGGTATCTGCATAAGCTCGGACTTCATCGTCGGCTTCCCGGGCGAAACCGAGAAGGACTTCGAACAGACCATGAAGCTGGTGGCCGATGTCGGCTTCGACTTCTCCTACTCCTTCGTCTACAGCCAGCGCCCGGGCACCCCGGCCTCCGACCTGCCCGACGAAACCTCGGAAGAGGTGAAAAAAGAACGACTCAAGGCCCTGCAGCATCGCCTCGACACCCAGGGCTTCGAGATCAGCCGACAAATGGTCGGCACGGTCCAGCGCATCCTGGTCACCGACTACTCTCGCCGCGACCCGGGCCAGTTGCAGGGGCGCACCGAGAATAACCGTATCGTCAACTTCCGCTGCGACAATCCGAAGCTGATCGGCCAGTTCGTCGACATCCATATCGACGACGCACGCCCTCACTCGCTGTTCGGCTCGCTGGCCCATTGACCTGTCCAGCCGGGCCGCAACACTGGCCCGGCGACCCTTGATCGTTTCAGCGCTTTCGCCCTGCAGCGGCTAGGGTTATCCTTGAGACCATATCCATTGCCGTCGGGCGGCTGAAAAACAACCTTGAACGCACCCATAGAACCTCATCGTTTCATCCTCGAGCCCTTCGAGGCCCATCGCTTCGCCAATCTGTGCGGGCAATTCGACGAGCATTTGCGCCTGATCGAACAACGCCTGGCCATCGAAATCCGCAACCGCGGCAATCAGTTCGAACTGATCGGCGAACCCAAGCACACCTCCTCTGCCGAGCAACTGCTGCGCCGTCTCTATCGCGAGACCAAGGCAACCGAGCTCTCGCCGGAAATGGTCCACCTGTTCCTGCAGGAGTCTGCAGTCCAGGAGCTGGAAAACCCGGCGGTGAACGAAGTCAGTGTTTCCCTGCGCACGCGCAAGGGCATGATTCGTCCGCGCGGGCTGAACCAGCAGCGCTACGTCAAGGAAATCCTCGGCAACGACATCAACTTCGGCATCGGGCCGGCCGGCACCGGCAAGACCTACCTGGCCGTTGCCTGCGCGGTCGATGCGCTGGAGCGCGAACAGGTGCGCCGCATCCTGCTGGTGCGCCCAGCGGTCGAAGCGGGCGAAAAGCTTGGCTTCCTGCCAGGCGATCTGGCCCAGAAGATCGACCCGTACCTTCGCCCCCTGTACGACGCGCTGTATGAAATGCTCGGCTTCGAACACGTGGCCAAGCTGATCGAGCGCCAGGTGATCGAGATCGCCCCGCTGGCCTACATGCGTGGCCGCACCCTGAACAACAGCTTCATCATCCTCGACGAAAGCCAGAACACTACCGTCGAGCAGATGAAAATGTTCCTGACCCGTATCGGCTTCGGCTCCACGGCGGTGATCACCGGTGACATCACCCAGGTCGACCTGCCGCGCGGCACCAAGTCGGGCCTGGCTCATGTGATCGAAGTGCTCAAGGGCGTGCCGGGTATCAGCTTCACCCACTTCCAGCCCAAGGACGTGGTTCGCCACCCGCTGGTACAGCGTATTGTCGAAGCCTACGAGCGTTTCGACAGCCAACAGCAGGGCAACAGTGAAGGCACCCGACGCGATGCTTGAACTTGACCTGCAACGGGCCACGGATGCCGCTGCCCCTGATGACGCACTCTTTCGCCGCTGGTGCGAGCTGGCTTTGCGCCAGCGCACTGCCGACTCGGAAATGACCATCCGCCTGGTGGACGAAGCCGAAGGCCGTGAGCTCAATCACACCTACCGGCACAAGGACTACGCCACCAACGTGCTTTCCTTCCCCGCCGATGTTCCCGACGACCTGCTCGACATTCCCCTGCTCGGCGATCTGGTGATCTGCGTGGCCGTGGTCGAGCGCGAGGCCGCCGAACAAGGCAAGACCCTCGAGGCCCATTGGGCACATCTGGTGATTCACGGATGCCTGCACCTGCTGGGCTACGACCACATCGACGACGATGAGGCCGAGGAAATGGAAGCACTGGAACGAGAGTTGCTAGCCGAACTGGGTCACCCGGATCCGTATGCCGACGACGAACACGACGCACCCCACACTGATATCAGCAAGGAACACGAGTAACCGCCATGAGCGAAGATCGATCGAGCAACGGGCAAAAGTCCTGGCTGGGCAAACTGACCCAGGCTTTTGCCCATGAGCCGAAAAACCGCCAGGAGCTGCTTGAGCTGCTGCGCGAAGCCCACCAGAACAAGCTGCTCGACAGCGAGGCGCTGACCATTGTCGAAGGTGCCATCCAGGTGGCAGACCTGCAAGTACGCGACATCATGGTGCCGCGCTCGCAGATGATCAGCATCAAGGCCACGCAGTCGCCACGCGAGTTCCTGCCGGCGGTGATCGACGCTGCGCACTCGCGCTACCCGGTGGTCGGCGAAAGCCATGACGATGTCCTGGGCGTGCTGCTGGCCAAGGACCTGCTGCCACTGATCCTCAAGGAGAATGGCGACAGCTTCAACATCAAGGACCTGCTGCGCCCGGCCACCTTCGTGCCCGAGTCCAAGCGCCTGAACGTGCTCCTGCGCGAGTTCCGCGCCAACCACAACCACATGGCCATCGTCATCGACGAGTACGGCGGCGTGGCCGGCCTGGTTACCATTGAAGACGTGCTCGAGCAGATCGTCGGCGATATCGAAGACGAACATGACGTCGAGGAAGACAGCTACATCAAGCCACTACCAAGCGGCGACTTCCTGATCAAGGCACTGACCCCGATCGAGAACTTCAACGAGTTTTTCGACAGCCAGTTCTCCGACGATGAGTTCGACACTGTCGGCGGCCTGGTAATGAGCGCCTTCGGCCACCTGCCCAAGCGTAACGAGACCACCGAAATCGGCCCGTATCGCTTCCGCATTCTCAACGCCGACAGCCGCCGGATACACCTGCTGCGTCTGACCCCTATCACCCGTTAAGGACAACCATGCGCTGGATCACCCGCCCCGGCTGGCCCGGTAACCTGCTGGCCGTGGCGGCTGGCGCAATCACCACCCTGGCCCTGGCGCCGTTCGACATCTGGCCGCTGGCATTGCTGGCGGCCGGCCTGTTCTACCTTGGCCTGCGCGAGCTTAGCCCACGCCAGGCCCTGGGCCGCGGATGGTGCTTCGGCTTTGGCTTGTACGCCGCTGGCACCAGTTGGATCTATGTCAGCATCAACACCTACGGCGGCGCGACTCCGCTACTGGCAACCGGTCTGCTGGTGGCGTTCTTTGCCGCTATCGCCTGGTTCTTCGCCCTGCCCGCCTGGGTCTGGACACGCTGGCTGCGCCGCAACGAGGCGCCCCTGGCCGATGCCCTGTGCTTTGCGGCCTTGTGGGTAGGCCAAGAGGCATTCCGCGGCTGGTTCCTCACTGGCTTCCCGTGGCTGTACTCCGGCTACAGCCAACTCGATGGCCCACTGTCTGGCCTGGCCCCGATCGGGGGCATGTGGCTGATCTCCTTCTGCCTGGCCCTGTGTGCAGCCTTGCTGTGCAACTTGCCACGCCTGCGTGAACGCAAGTCCTTCCTCGTGGTGGCCATTGCCTTGCTCCTGGCGCCCTGGGCCATCGGCCTGGCCCTGAAGAATCACGCCTGGACTGCACCTGCCGGCAAGCCCCTGACCGTCGCCGCCCTGCAAGGCAACGTCGAGCAGGAAATGAAGTGGAACCCCGAACACGTCAATGCTCAACTGGCCCTGTACCGGGACATGAGCTTCAGCTCCAAGCCCGTCGACCTACTGGTCTGGCCGGAGACCGCTGTGCCGATCCTCAAGGACCAGGCGCAGGGTTACCTGGACATGATGGGCAATTTCGCCGCCGAACGTCATTCGGCACTGATCACCGGCCTGCCGGTACGGGAAATCGTCCACCAGCAGCGTCGCTACTACAACGGCATTACCGTGACCGGCGAAGGCGATGGCACCTACCTCAAGCAAAAGCTGGTGCCGTTCGGTGAGTACGTTCCCTTGCAGGACATGCTCCGTGGCCTGATCGCCTTCTTCGACCTGCCCATGTCGGACTTTGCCCGGGGCCCGTCGGATCAACCGCTGCTGCAAGCCAAGGGCTATCAGATTGCCCCGTACATCTGCTACGAAGTGGTCTACCCGGAATTCGCCGCCAGCCTGGCAGCGCGCAGCGACATTCTCCTGACCATCAGCAACGACACCTGGTTCGGCACCTCGATCGGCCCGCTGCAACACTTGCAGATGGCGCAGATGCGCGCGCTGGAAGCGGGTCGCTGGATGATCCGGGCCACCAACAACGGCGTCACCGGCCTGATTGATCCGTTCGGGCGTATAACGGCGCAGATCCCGCAGTTCGAACGCGGGATCCTCTACGGCGAAGTGGTACCGATGCAGCAGCTCACTCCGTACCTGCAGTATCGCTCCTGGCCCCTGGTGATCCTCTGCGCGCTGTTGCTGGGCTGGGCCTTGCTCGCCAGCCGCATCGCCAAGACCGTCTAGTAAAACATCCGGTAGCCGAGCAGGCCGACTGCCTCGTTGAGCAGTTGGCCGCTCCGCCAGATCGACCTGCTCTCTGGCAGCCAGCCACCGAACGGTCGCGCATGATCGCGCCCAAGAAAGCCCACCGGGGCCGGCACCACCTCGAAGCCGGCCCGCTCGAAGCTCCAGCGCGAGCGTTGCATATGCCAGGCCTGAGTCACCACCACCACACGCTTGATACCCAGGGGCTGAAGCATTTCGGCGCTCATCTGTGCATTTTCCCAGGTTGTGCGGCTGCGCCCTTCCTGCCAGCGCACCGAGACACCCAGATCGCGCTGCAGGGCATCGGCCATCAACTGCGCCTCGCTGGGCGGGGTACCAAAATGCAGGCCACCGCTGGTCAGCAGTGGCAAACCTGACGCCTTGGCCAGTTGCGCGGCATAGCGCATGCGCTCCATCGCCACGTCGGTAGGCTGGTCGACATCGCCCCAGGCCGGATCGCCGCGCTCGCGCCCGGCGCCCAGAATGACAATGGCATCTGCCCGCTCGGCCAGATGTGCCCACTGCGCCAGGCCCAGCGCAGGCTCGGTCTCCAGCAAACGCGCCGACCGCTCGACGACCACCGGCAGGCTCATCAGCCACAATCCACCCAGGCCCAGCGCAAAGCACAGGGCAGACAGGCGCGGCCACGACCTGCGCAACCACCAGGCGGCAAGCAGCAGCAGGAACAGGATGCCAGGCGGCAGGATGAGTTGTTTGATCAGGTAGCGGATCGGCACGGGACACCTCCATGGAGGTGCGCAGCCTAAGACGATCGGCACCTGGCAACAAGCGTAGTCAGGCGCCGATCATCATAGATTTTTCGAAATTGGCGCACTCCGCATTGCGCCTGGGAATCCGAACGGCTATTTGAATTGCAGCGTCCTGGATTTTGCCGTGGTAGTGGAGCGCGTCTTGTCCTTGAGCCAGACGACTCTGGCCGAAGGTGGCGGCTCCGGTGATAGCTGTGCGCCAGCGCGTCCATGCCCGCCCTCTGGAAGGGAGTCCAGATAGGCTTTGATAACATCGAATTCAGCGCGGCTAAGACCACGCAACTCCAATTCAGCAGGCACTTCATCGCGTAACCGAACGGCGGTTCTAGCGACATCCAGGGCCAGCCCCAGACGGTCGATCAGCCGTTCGTAAAGCTCCGGTTTTGTTGCTTGTAGCTGCGACTCTCCCATCCGTTCACCTCATTGAAGATAAATATATCTCCCCCACTCCTGAGCTTAGCGTCACTCGCAAAAGCAGCAGGGCGCCGCGACCAACGGCCCGCAGCGCCGCGCCCAGTGCAATCAGGGTTTCCCTCGGTGGACGGCGGTCATGTATGCTAGGGCGTTCACCCTTTTGACACCGGATTGCCGATGCAGCGTTTTTTCGCTGCCTGGATAAGGTCTCCCATTTCTCAGCGCAAAGTAGCCATGCACGAACTCTATCAGCCCCGCGAAATCGAAGCCGCCGCCCAATCGTTTTGGGACGAGCGAAAGTCTTTTGAAGTCAGTGAACAGGAAGGCAAAGACACGTTCTACTGCCTATCGATGTTCCCGTACCCAAGCGGCAAGCTACACATGGGCCACGTGCGCAACTACACCATCGGTGACGTGATTGCCCGCTACCAGCGCATGCTGGGCAAGAACGTCATGCAACCGATGGGCTGGGACGCCTTCGGCATGCCGGCCGAAAACGCCGCGATGAAGAACAACGTCGCTCCGGCCAAGTGGACGTACGAAAACATCGACTACATGAAGACCCAGCTCAAGAGCCTGGGCCTTGCCTTCGACTGGTCGCGCGAAGTCACCACCTGCAAGCCTGACTACTACCGCTGGGAACAGTGGCTGTTCACCCGCCTGTTCGAAAAAGGCGTGATCTACCGCAAGAACGGTACCGTGAACTGGGACCCGGCCGACCAGACGGTACTGGCCAACGAGCAGGTCATCGACGGCCGTGGCTGGCGTTCGGGCGCGCTGATCGAGAAGCGCGAAATCCCGATGTACTACTTCAAGATCACCGACTACGCCGACGAGCTGCTGGAAAGCCTCGACGAGCTGCCGGGCTGGCCTGAACAGGTCAAGACCATGCAGCGCAACTGGATCGGCAAGTCCCGCGGCATGGAAGTACAGTTCCCCTACGATCAAGCCAGCATCGGCCACGCCGGCGCACTGAAGGTGTTCACTACCCGTCCCGACACCCTGATGGGCGCCACCTACGTGGCCGTTGCCGCCGAGCATCCACTGGCCACCCAGGCCGCCCAGGGCAACCCGCAGCTGCAAGCGTTCATCGACGAATGCAAGAGCGGCAGCGTCGCCGAAGCCGACGTCGCCACCCAGGAGAAAAAGGGCCTGGCCACCTCGCTGTTCGTCGAGCACCCGCTGACCGGTGAAAAACTGCCGGTATGGGTCGCCAACTATGTATTGATGCACTACGGCGATGGCGCGGTAATGGCCGTTCCGGCCCATGACGAACGTGATTTCGAGTTCGCCAGGAAGTACAACCTGCCGTTCAAGGCAGTCATTCGCACCAGCCTGGGCGATGACGTGCCGGCCGAGTGGGATGCTGCCTGTGGCGAACACGGCATGCTGATCAACTCCGGTGAGTTCGATGGCCTGGACTTCCCGGGTGCCTTCGATGCCATCGAAGTGGCCCTGATCAAGAAGGAACTCGGCAAGTCGCGCACCCAGTTCCGCCTGCGCGACTGGGGCATCAGCCGCCAGCGCTACTGGGGCTGCCCGATCCCGATCATCCACTGCCCGTCCTGCGGCGACGTGCCGGTCCCTGAAGACCAGTTGCCGGTCACCCTGCCTGAAGACGTGGTACCGGACGGCGCCGGTTCGCCATTGGCACGCATGCCTGAGTTCTACGAGTGCACCTGCCCTAAATGCGGCACGGCGGCCAAGCGTGAAACCGATACCATGGACACCTTCGTCGAGTCGTCCTGGTACTTCGCTCGCTACGCCTCGCCAAACTACGAAGGCGGCATGGTCGATCCGAAGGCTGCCAACCACTGGCTGCCGGTAGACCAGTACATCGGCGGTATCGAACACGCCATCCTGCACCTGCTGTATGCGCGCTTCTTCCACAAGCTGATGCGTGACGAAGGCCTGGTCACCTCCAACGAGCCGTTCAAGAACCTGCTGACCCAGGGCATGGTCGTTGCCGAAACCTACTACCGCGTTGCCAGCAATGGCGGCAAGGACTGGTTCAACCCGGCCGACGTCGAAATCGAGCGCGATGCCAAGGCCAAGATCATTGGCGCCCGCCTGAAGACCGACGGCCTGCCGGTCGAGATCGGTGGCACCGAGAAGATGTCCAAGTCCAAGAACAATGGCGTTGACCCACAGGCGATGATCGATGCCTACGGCGCCGACACCTGCCGCCTGTTCATGATGTTCGCATCGCCGCCCGACATGAGCCTGGAGTGGTCCGACTCCGGGGTGGAAGGCGCCAACCGCTTCCTGCGCCGCGTCTGGCGCCTGGCGCAGGCCCATGTGACTCAGGGCTTGCCAGGCAAGCTCGACGTCACGGCCCTGGACGACGCCCAGAAGGTGATCCGCCGCGCCATCCACGCGGCCATCAAACAGGCCAGCATCGATGTCGGCCAGCACCACAAGTTCAACACCGCCATTGCCCAGGTAATGACCGTGATGAACGTACTGGAAAAAGCCCCGCAGGCGAGCGAGCAAGACCGCGCCCTGCTCCAGGAGGGCCTGGAAACCGTCGCCCTGATCCTCGCCCCGATCACACCGCACATCAGCCATGAGCTGTGGCTGCGCCTGGGTCACCAGGATGCCGTGATCGATGCCGCCTGGCCGACACTGGACGAAAACGCCCTGGTCCAGGACAGCATCGTTCTGGTCATCCAGGTCAACGGCAAGCTGCGCGGGCAGATCGAAATGCCGGCCGGCGCCAGCCGTGAGGACATCGAAGCCGCCGCCCGCAGCAACGAGAACGTCGTGCGTTTCACCGAAGGCCTGAGCATCCGCAAGGTCATCGTGGTACCGGGCAAGCTGGTCAACATCGTCGCCAACTGACAGGACTGCGGGCCCGCATGAACGGCGGGCCCGCACACAGAATCGGCCCAAAAGGGAGCTACAAGATGATCAAACGCAATCTGCTGGTGATCGGCCTGGCCGTCATGCTCAGCGCCTGCGGTTTCCAGCTGCGCGGCACCGGCCAGACCGAACTGGCCATCAAGGAACTGGACCTTAGCGCACGCAACGCCTACGGCGATACCGTGACCCAGCTGCGCCAGGCCCTGCAGAGCAGTGGCGTCAACGTACACGCCGGCGCACCGTACAAACTGATCCTGACCAATGAGCAAGAATCGCAGCGGGCAGCCTCCTACGCGGGCGGCTCCGGTCGCTCTGCTGAATACGAGCTGACCACCGTGCTGAGCTACTCCATCGACGGTCACAACGACACCAACCTGCTGAACGACAAACTCGAAGTGCGCAAGATCTACGTGCACGACGGCAACAACATCACCGGCTCCCAGCAGGAAGCTTCGCAGGCCCGCAAGGAAATGCGTCGTGAACTGGTGCAGAACATGCTGGTTCGCCTGCAACTTCTGACCCCGACCCAGCTCGAGGTGCTGCAGCACAAAGCCGACGAGCGCGCCCAGGCCCAGGCCGACGCCGTGGAAGCGGCCCGCCGCGCCCAGGAAGAGACGCCTCAGCAGTCGCCTCTGCAGTTGCCGGCCAACTGAGCCTGAACGGGGCACTTCGGTGCCCCGACTGCGACCATGAAACTCTCTCCCGCCCAACTCAGCAAGCACCTGCAAGGTAGCCTCGCACCGGTCTACGTGATCAGTGGCGACGATCCGCTGCTGTGTCAGGAAGCTGCCGATGCCGTGCGCGGTGCCGCGCGCCAGCAAGGCTTCGATGAACGCCAGGTATTCAGTGCCGACGCCAACTTCGACTGGGGCACCCTGCTCCAGGCCGGCGCCAGCCTGTCACTGTTCGCCCAGCGCCGCCTGCTGGAGCTGCGACTGCCCTCCGGCAAGCCCGGCGACAAGGGGGCTGCAGCCCTGATCGAATACTGCTCCCGGCCGGCCGAAGACACCCTGCTCCTGATTAGCCTGCCCAAGCTCGACGGCAGCGCGCAGAAGACCAAATGGGGCAAGGCGCTGATTGAAGGCCAACAAGTCCAGTTCATCCAGATCTGGCCTGTCGATGCCCAGCAACTGCCGCAATGGATCAATCAGCGCCTCTCCCAGGCCGGGCTCTGCGCCCAGCGTGATGCAGTGGACCTGATTGCCGCCCGGGTCGAAGGCAACTTGCTGGCCGCCGCGCAAGAGATCGAAAAGCTCAAGCTGTTGGCAGAGGGCAACCAGATCACGGTCGAAACCGTACAAGCAGCCGTGGCCGACAGCGCCCGCTTCGATGTCTTCGGGCTGGTCGATGCGATCCTCAACGGGGAGGCGGCTCATGCCCTGCGCATGCTCGAAGGCTTGCGCGGCGAAGGGGTCGAGCCACCGGTGATTCTCTGGGCCCTGGCCCGTGAGTTGCGCCTGCTGGCCAGCCTGGCCCAGCAGTTCAGCCAGGGCGTGCCGCTGGACAAGGCCTTCAGCCAGGCGCGGCCACCGGTCTGGGACAAGCGCAAACCACTGATGAGCAAAGCCTTGCAGCGCCATTCGGCGCAGCGCTGGAGCCAGCTGTTACAGGATGCCCAGCGCATCGATGCGCAAATCAAGGGCCAGCTCCAGGGTTCGCCCTGGACCAGCCTGGCGCGGCTTTCCTTGCTGATGGCGGGGCAGCGGCTGGCATTACCGGCCGAGTGAAAGCAAATCGCCCGATGGGAGCGGGCTTGCCCCGCGATACTTTCACCCCTATATTCGCGCTACCACCCACCCGGAGGTCTCCCCAATGAGCAAGAAAACCAGGCCCAACAAGGCCAAGTCACTCATCGCCCAACCCCTGTTCCGCTCCCGTCAGGAGCAACCAGGCAAAGGCAAAGGCAGCTACCGCCGCGAAGCCTTCCAATCGAGAGATTGGGAGGCTTCTTACTTTTTGGCCGCATAAAGGCAAGAATCCGGCAGGCATGATATGGTCGGCACCTGACCTGAAATACCTGGACCTGTGCATGCCCCTTTGTCTTTCCCGTCGTTGGCAGCCTCGCCAACTGATTGCCGCCTCCAGCCTCATCTTCCTTGTCGCCTGCGCGGAAAAACCCACCGCCGCCGATGCGCTGCCGCTGGCTCCCGCCCAGCCCGCCCCGGTCGTGACCGTGCCCAACCCCGCCGTCGACACCAGCAGCGAAATCCAACCGCTGCAAACCTTTGGCCAATGGCAGGCAGGCTTCCGTCAGCAAGCCCTGCAAGCAGGCATCAAGCCCACGACCTTCGACAGCGCGTTCCTTGGCGTCACGCCGGACATGGACGTGGTCAAGGCAGACCGTAGCCAGCCGGAGTTCACTCGCCCTGTATGGGAGTATCTGGACGGTGCGCTGTCGCCCCTGCGCGTTCGCAATGGCAAGGCGTTGCTGGAAAAACATGCTGCCCTGCTCAGCCAGATCGAACAACGCTATGGCGTCGACCGCGATGTCCTGGTTTCGGTCTGGGGCATGGAAAGCAACTTCGGCCAGTTCCAGGGCAACAAGTCGGTAATCCGCTCCCTGGCCACCCTGGCCTATGAAGGCCGTCGCCCGGCCTTTGCCCAGGCCCAGCTGATCGCTGCCCTGCAGATTCTGCAAAACGGCGATATCCAGCCCGATGCCATGCGCGGTTCCTGGGCTGGCGCCATGGGCCAGACCCAGTTCATTCCCACCACCTACAACACCCATGCCGTGGATTTCGACGGCGACGGGCGCCGGGATATCTGGAACAGTGCGGCTGACGCCCTGGCTTCCACCGCTCATTACCTGCAGAGCTCCGGCTGGAAACGCGGCGAGCCCTGGGGCTTCGAGGTGCAACTGGAGCCCGGCTTCGATTACTGGCTGGCCGATGGTGCCCAGCGCAAGAGCGTAGCCGAGTGGATGCAGCTGGGCCTGAAGCTGCCTGCCGGCGTACGCCTGCCCGCCGGCAGCGAGCAGCTCTCCGCTGCCCTGCTGCTGCCTGCGGGCTATCGCGGCCCGGCATTCCTGGTGCTAGACAACTTCCGCGCCATTCTCAAGTACAACAACTCGTCGTCCTACGCGATGGCGGTCGGCCTGCTCAGCCAGCGCTTCACGGGCTCGGGCTATATCGCTGGCAGCTGGCCGAAGGACGATCTACCCCTCAGCCGCAGCGAGCGTGTCGAGCTGCAGACCCTGCTCAGCGCCAAGAACTACGACGCCGGCACTGCCGACGGCATCATCGGCGCCAACACCCGCAAGGCGATCCGAAGCGCTCAACAAGCACTGGGCTGGCCCGCCGACGGCTATCCGACCCACAAGTTGCTGGAAAGCCTGCGCCAGCGCTGAACAAAAACGCCCCTTCAACGGGGCGTTTTTTATTGCGCGAACAGATCTTGTCGCAGTTGCAGTCGATGACGGTCGGCATCCAGGTGCACCTGGGCGCCCAAGGGCAGGGTCAGGTTGGGATCGCAGTGCCCGCTGCGCCAGCCGGCCAGCACCGGAATCTGCAACGGCTCGAACATCTGCCTGAACAGCGGCGCGAGTTGCGCCGGATCCAGGCCTGCAAAATCACCCACCAGCACCCCGCGTAGCCCCTCGAACTTGCCGGCCAGGCGCAACTGGGTCAACAGCCGGTCGATGCGGAACAACGGTTCGTTGACGTCCTCGATGAACAGGATGCCGCCCTGGCTGTGCAGTTCGGCCGGTGTGTTCAGGGTGGCGCAGATCATCGCCAGATTACCGCCGATCAGACGGCCTGTAGCAGCCCCAGGAACGATTGTGCTCAACGGGTAGGCCTTGGGGTGCTCCAGGGAGTCACCGCGCCCGAAACGCCCACCGATCAGCTTGAACAGTGAGGACACCGTCGGCTCCTGCTTGTCGGCCAACAGCTCGGACTTGAGCATCGCGCCATGGAACGTTACGAAGCCGGCATGCCGGGCGATGGCACTGTGCAAGGCGGTGATGTCGCTGTAGCCCACCAGCGGCTTGGGATTGCGTCGCAGCAGCTCATAGTCGATGCCGTCGAGCAGACGCATGCTGCCATACCCCCCTCGCAGGCAGATGATGGCGTCGACATCCGTGGCGGCAAACGCTGCATGCAGGTCTTCCAGTCGTCGGGCGTCACTCCCGGCGAGATAGCCCTCGGCTTCAGTCACACCTGGGTAAACCCGGCACTGGTAGCCCCGCGCCTTGAACCACTGGATGGCCTTGAGCGTATCGAGCTGGGCGGGACCGGCCGGGGCGATGATCGCGATACGGCCATCGTCGGGCAGTGCCTTGGGCAACCGCAGGCTGCAGGCCTGCGACTCCTGTTGATAATCGGCGGGAAGGTTCATCCAGACATCTCCTTGCATGGACCGGGCAAACAAAAATGCCGATGTCGCTGGTCAGCGGACATCGGCATTCGGGGCGCCAGCATTCGATCAGAGCTTGATCTTGGCCTCATGTGCCTGCTGGTCGGCATGGTACGAGGAGCGTACCAACGGACCGGAAGCCACGTTCTTGAAGCCCATCTTGTAGCCTTCCTCGGCGAACCAGGCGAAGGTGTCCGGATGCACGAAGCGCTGCACCGGCAGGTGGCTGCGCGAAGGCTGCAGGTACTGGCCCAGGGTCAGCATATCGATGTTGTGCTCGCGCATGCGGTGCATCACTTCGATCACTTCTTCGTCGGTCTCGCCCAGGCCCAGCATCAGGCCAGACTTGGTCGGCACGTGCGGCACCAGTTCCTTGAACTTCTGCAGCAGGGTCAGCGACCACTGGTAGTCGGAGCCCGGACGCGCGGCCTTGTACAGGCGCGGTACGGTTTCAAGGTTGTGGTTGAACACATCCGGTGGTGTTTCGGCGGTAATGGCCAGGGCCACGTCCATGCGTCCGCGGTAGTCCGGCACCAGGGTCTCCAGCTGCACGCCCGGCGACAACGCACGGATCTCGCGGATGCAGTCGGCAAAATGCTGGGCACCGCCGTCGCGCAGGTCGTCGCGGTCCACCGAGGTGATCACCACGTACTTCAGGCGCAGGTCGGCAATGGCGACGGCCAGGTTCTTCGGCTCGTCCACATCCAGGGGCTTCGGACGACCATGGCCAACGTCACAGAATGGGCAACGGCGGGTGCAGATGTCGCCCATGATCATGAACGTCGCGGTACCACCGGAGAAGCACTCGCCCAGGTTCGGGCAGGAAGCCTCTTCACACACACTGTGCAGTTTGTGCTTGCGCAGCAGTTGCTTGATGCGGTCGACCTCTGGCGAAACCGGGATACGCACGCGGATCCAGTCAGGCTTTTTCGGCAGTTCGTCGGTGGGGATGATCTTTACCGGGATACGCGCAACTTTCTCTGCGCCACGCAGCTTGACGCCCGCTTCGACCTTGGGGCGTGGCGCTGGTGTCACGGTTTGCACTGGTTCTTGCACAACAGTAGTCATATTCAGAAGATTCCGCCCGTAAGGGTCGTCTGCTCAGCATAGTCGAGGTGCTTGACCAGCTGCCCGCGCAGCCTTGCCCTTACCTCAGAGAGTTCGATCGGGCCTGCCTGGTCGCTCAGCTGGGTCATGGCCAGCCCCGCATACCCGCAGGGGTTAATCCGGTGGAATGGCGCAAGGTCCATGTCCACGTTCAGGGCAAGGCCATGGAAGGAACAGCCATTGCGAATCCGCAAGCCGAGGGAGGCGATTTTCGCCCCATCGACATAAACGCCCGGCGCATCGGCCTTGGCCGCCGCCTCGACGTTGTAACTGGCGAGCAATTCGATCAGGCAGCGCTCCATGCGACTGACCAGATCGCGCACACCGAAACCCAGTCGGCGCACGTCCAGCAACAGGTAGGCCACCAACTGGCCCGGCCCGTGATAGGTCACCTGGCCTCCGCGATCAGTCTGCACCACCGGGATGTCACCCGGTATCAGCAGGTGCTCGGCCTTGCCCGCCTGGCCCTGGGTGAACACCGACGGGTGTTCCACCAGCCAGATTTCGTCGCCTGTTTCAGGGCCGCGCTGGTCGGTGAACCGACGCATGGCCTCGAGCACAGGTTCGTAAGGCAGCAGGCCGAGTTCGCGAAAGCCGAGGCTCGCCGGCATCACAGCACCATTTTCACGATTCCGGTAGCGCGCAAGGCGCTATTGATATTGTGCAGCTGGTCTTCACCGGTAGCGACGATGTGCAGCTGCACGGTGGTGTACTTGCCTTCCTTGCTCTGGCGTTCGGCCAGGGTCTTGAGATCGACCTCGGCGTACTTCTTGAGGATCTCGATCACCGTGTCCTTGAAATTGACCACGGTGTCGCCGATTACCTTGATCGGGTAATCAGCGCAGGGGAATTCGATTTTGTGCGACTTGACGTCAGGTTCGGTCATGGCGGTAACGGCCTCGTAAGCCGTGGCAACAACAACGCCCCCGCGTGTGTTGGCGGGGGCGTGGCAGGTCACGATATCAGTTGAACAACCCGTAGAAGAATAGCCGAATGCTATCCCAGACTCGACGGAAGAAACCACCTTCCTCCACAGGCTCCAGTGCGATCAGGTCAGCGCTGTGAACCACTTTGTCATCCAGTTTGACTTCCACTTTACCAATCACGTCACCTTTGGCGATCGGTGCCATCAGTTGTGGGTTCATGGTCATGCTTGCGGCCAGGCGTTTCAATTGGCCTTTAGGCAAAGTCATGCTCAGGTCGTTGGCCAGACCGGCCTTGACCTGGCTGGTGGTGCCCTTCCAGACCGGCGCCTGGGCAAGCTCGGTACCCTTCTGGTAGAAGGTCTGGGTTTCGAAGAAGCGGAAACCGTAGGTCAGCAGCTTCTGGGTTTCGGCGGCACGCGATTGCTCGCTGTTGGTGCCGAAGACCACGGCGATCAGGCGCATGCCATCACGTACGGCCGAAGACACCATGCAGTAGCCGGCTTCGTCGGTGTGGCCGGTCTTCAGGCCGTCGACGGTCTTGTCGCGCCACAGCAGCAGGTTGCGGTTAGGCTGCTTGATGTTGTTCCAGAAGAACTCCTTCTGCGAGTAGATCGCATAATGAGCCGGGTCTTCGTGGATGATCGCGCGGGCCAGCACGGCCATGTCGTGAGCCGAGGAGTAATGCTCGGGGTTCGGCAGACCGGTCGGGTTCATGAAGTGGCTGTTGGTCATGCCCAGGTCAGCGGCGGTCTTGTTCATCATGTCGGCGAACGCGTCTTCGCTGCCGGCAATGTGCTCGGCCAGGGCGACGCTGGCATCGTTGCCCGACTGGATGATGATGCCGTGCAGCAGGTCGCTGACGCTGACCTGGGTGCCGACCTTGATGAACATGCGCGAACCACCGGTACGCCAGGCGTTTTCGCTGACGGTGACCGGGTCGTTCTCGCCGATTTGCCCGCGACGGATATCCAGGGTCGCGATGTAGGCAGTCATCAGCTTGGTCAGGCTGGCCGGCGGCAAACGCTCGTCACCATTGTTCTCGACCAGGACATTACCGCTGGAAGCTTCCATGAGCACGTAGGACTTGGCTGCCAGTTGCGGCGGCGACGGCATCATCTGCTCTGCCGCAAACGCAGCAGGGGTGATCATCAGCGGTACAAGCAGGCAAAGGCGTTTGGCAAAGCTGGTTATGTTCATCCGTCTCTCGAAATGGCTAATGGGCTCATGCCCTTATGGGCAAAACGTCTTCAGGCGCTGGGCCTTGCGAGCAAAACCGCCATTGTACATGGCGGTCAGGCCCGCTTGCATGACAAACCGACCAGTCCCCCCGGTCAGTCCGCCGTCACAACTTTTGGCTGGCCAAGGTTGGCCAGGCGCACACTGTCCTGCATCTGCTGGGCTTCGCCCTGGCTGTTGATCGGCCCCAGGCGCACCCGATGCAGGGTCTGCTGGTTACGCACCACCGAACTGATGAAGACCGGCGCGCTGACCATGCTGCTCAACTTGGAGCGCAACAACTCGGCGGCGTCCGGGTTGGCGAAGGCGCCGACCTGCAAGTAAAGACCATTGGCGGCCTGCGTACTGTTACGGGCGACCTGGAGCGGTACCACCGCGGCGGCATGCTGCTGCGGTGGCGGTGTCCATTGCTCGACCGTGCCGGTGCTGGCTGGCAGCGACTGGGTCTGGGCCACCTGGGGCTGATTGAGCACCATCGGCGCCGGCTGGCCGCGCTGGGCCCACCATTGTTGGGGGTCGATGCCCTCGACACGCACGCGAGCGGTACCGGTTTCGGCATAGCCGAGCTTCTTCGCCGCCGCATAGGACAGGTCGATGATGCGATCGGAGTAGAACGGACCACGGTCATTGACCCGCAGGATCACACTGCGCTGGTTGTCCAGGTTGGTGACCTTGACGTACGCCGGCAGCGGCAGGGTCTTGTGTGCCGCACTCATGCCATAGAGGTCGTAGACCTCACCGTTGGCGGTGTTCTGGCCGTGGAACTTGGTGCCGTACCAGGAGGCCGTACCTTCGGCGCGGTAGTTGCGCGACTCCTGGATCGGGAAGTAGGTCTTGCCCAGCACGGTGTAGGGGTTGGCCTTGTAGTTGCCAGTGTGCACGGTCGGCGTGGCATCGGGAATCTTCGACACGTCGACGTCCCACCAGGGCGCACCATCCTTGTGGGCACGGTTGATGTCCAGGCCTGGCTTGGCCTTGACCACCGTGGTGCTTTGAGGTGCCGGCTTGCTCGAAGAGCAACTGGCCAGCAACAGGCCCAGGGCCGCACAGCCGATCAGTTTGAGAGAGGTATCAGAAAACAATACGCGCATTACTTGGCGCCCCGTGCTTGAACCAGCAGGTCCGATAGCTGATGTACCGCCATGGCGTACATCACGCTGCGGTTGTAGCGAGTGATCGCGTAGAAGTTCTTCAGGCCCAGCCAGTATTCAGGGCCATTGTCACCTTCGAGCCGAAAGGCGGTGACCGGCAGATCATCGCGCAGCGCATCATGACTCGACCAGCCCAGTGCCCGCAACTCCCCGACAGTCTTGACCGCCTCTATACCGGGGCTCAGCCCCTCATCGACGCGTGTGCCAGTGACGCTGGCGCGGCTGACCACCTGCTCGCCCGCTACCCAGCCGTGACGCTTGAAATAGCTGGCGACACTGCCGATGGCATCGTCCGGGTTGTTCCAGATGTTGATGTGGCCATCACCGTCGAAGTCCACGGCATAGGCGCGAAAGCTGCTCGGCATGAACTGCGGCAGGCCCATAGCGCCGGCATAGGAGCCCTTGAGCGTCAGCGGATCGACCTGCTCTTCACGAGACAACAGCAAGAACTCGCGCAACTCCTTGCGGAAAAACTCGCTGCGCGGCGGGTAGTCGAAACCCAGGGTCGACAATGCGTCGATCACCCGATAGTTGCCGGTGTTGCGGCCAAAGAAGGTTTCAACGCCGATGATCGAGACGATCACCTGGGCCGGTACGCCGTACTCTTTCTCGGCGCGTGCCAGGGTTGCCTCGTGCTGGCGCCAGAAGTCGACACCGCGCGCCACACGGGCGTCGGTGAGGAACATCGGGCGATAGTCCTTCCAGGGCTTGACCCGCTCGGCGGGCCGGGAAATGGCATCGAGGATCGACTGCTTGCGCTGAACATCGCGAAACACATCCATCAGCTGTTCGCCGGCAAAACCGTAGTCGCGGGTCATCTCGCCGACGAACTCGGCCACCTGGGGTGAGCCGTCATAGTCCCCGGCGGTCGCCTGCTGTACCCCTCCGAGCAGGCCCACCAGGCCAACCCAGGGCGCGCAACGTGCGGCCCAGCCACGCATAAATTGCATGTAATTCTTCACCTTATTCAAACCTGTGCAATCCATTTGCGGTGCGTGTGGATCGACATTAAAACCCCAAACGCTGACAGCAGCGTCACTAACGAAGTTCCGCCATAACTAATGAAGGGCAACGGCACGCCCACCACGGGCAACAAGCCGCTGACCATACCGATATTGACGAACACATAAACAAAGAAGGTCATGGTCAGGCTGCCGGCCAGCAACTTGCCATAGAGCGTCTGGGCCTGGGCGGTAATCACCAGGCCACGGCCGATCAGTAGCAGGTAGATCAGCAGCAGCGCGCAGATCCCGACCAGCCCGAACTCCTCGCCCAGCACTGCGATAATGAAGTCGGTATGGCTTTCCGGCAGGAAGTCCAGGTGCGACTGCGTACCCAGCAGCCAGCCCTTGCCGAACACGCCACCGGAGCCGATGGCGGCCTTGGACTGGATGATGTTCCAGCCGGTGCCCAACGGATCGCTCTCTGGGTCGAGAAAGGTCAGCACCCGCTGCTTCTGGTAGTCGTGCATGACGAAGAACCACATGGCCACCGCCACCGGAACCGCAGCGGCAACCACGCTGACGATCCAGCGCCAGCGCAGCCCACCCATGAACAATACGAAGGCGCCCGATGCCAGGATCAGCAAGGCTGTTCCCAGGTCGGGCTGGCGGACGATAAGAATGAATGGCACGCCGATCATGATGAGGCTGATCACCACATGCTTCAGGTGCGGCGGCAGCGAGCGCTTGGCCAGGTACCAGGCGATGGTCGCCGGCATGATGATCTTCATGAACTCCGAAGGCTGGAAGCGGATCACCCCGGGGATGTTGATCCAGCGCGTGGCGCCCATGGCGTTGTGGCCCATGACGTCCACTACCACCAGCAGAATCACCCCGCAGACATACGCCAACGGCACCCAGCGGGCCATGAAGCGAGGCTCAAGCTGGGCAATGACGAACATCGACACCAGGCCGATACCAAAGGAGCTGGCCTGCTTGAGCAGCAAGTCCCAGTTCTTGCCACTGGCCGAATAGAGGACGAACAGGCTGCCGGCCGCCAGGGTCAGCAGCAAGATCAGCAAGGGACCGTCGATATGAATGCGCTGCAGGAAGCTGGCGCGACGGCGCATCACGTCCTCGCTGGAGAGCATGCGGTCGAAATTACTCTTCACGGGGCCGATTCCTGGGCAATGGGCGGGTTGGCGTATTCAGGCTTGAGGCGGCCATCGGGGCCCAGCAGCCAGGCATCCATGACCTGACGCACCACGGGCGCTGCAACGCCGGAGCCGGACTCACCGTTCTCGACCATCACCGACACCACGATCTTGGGGTTGTCCGCCGGGGCGAAACCGACAAACAAGGCGTGGTCGCGATGGCGCTCCTGCAACTTGTTGCGGTCGTACTTCTCACCCTGCTTGATCGCCACCACCTGGGCGGTACCACTCTTGCCGGCGATCCGGTACTGCGCGCCGATCGACGCCTTGCGCGCCGTACCGCGGGCACCGTGCATCACCTGCTCCATGCCGTGGGTGACCTTGTTCCAGTCGGACTTGTCACGCAGCACGATATCCTCGATAGGGTTCTCATCCACAGGCGGCAAGCCCTCGATGGTCTTGGCCAGGTGCGGACGGTTCCACTTGCCCTTGCTGGCAATCAGCGCGGTGGCCTGTGCCAACTGCAACGGCGTGGCCTGCATGTAGCCCTGGCCGATCCCCAGAATCAGGGTTTCGCCGGGGAACCAGGCCTGCCGGCGGGTGGCACGCTTCCATTCGCGCGACGGCATCAGGCCAGGCGACTCTTCGAACATGTCCAGCGACACCTTCTGGCCGATACCAAAACGGTTCATGTAGGTCGACAAGCGGTCGATGCCCATCTTGTGGGCCAGGTCGTAGAAGTAGGTGTCGTTGGAGCGCATGATCGCCGTATCCAGGTCGACCCAGCCGTCACCACTACGGTTCCAGTTACGATACTTGTGATCGTAATTGGGCAATTGGTAGTAACCGGGGTCGAACACCCGGCTCGAAGCCGTCACCACGCCGCTGTCCAGGCCGGCAATGGCCACCGCCGGTTTGATCGTCGAGCCTGGCGGGTACAACCCGCGCAGCACGCGGTTGAACAGTGGACGGTCGATGGAGTCACGCAGCTCGGCGTAGGCCTTGAAGCTGATGCCGGTCACGAACAGGTTCGGGTCGAAGCTTGGCTGGCTGACCATCGCCAGGACTTCCCCGGTGTTCGGGTCGAGCGCGACAATTGCACCACGGCGCCCGGCCAGTGCAGCTTCAGCGGCCTCCTGCAGCTTGATGTCCAGGCTCAGGACAATGTCCTTGCCAGGAATCGGGTCGGTGCGCTTGAGCACCCGCAGCACCCGGCCACGGGCGTTGGTCTCGACCTCTTCATAGCCCACCTGGCCGTGCAGTTCCGGCTCATAGAAGCGCTCGATACCGGTCTTGCCGATATGGTGAGTGCCGCTGTAGTTGACCGGATCCAGGGTCTTGAGCTCTTTCTCGTTGATCCGCCCGACATACCCCACCGAGTGCGCGAAATGCGCGCCTTGCGGGTAATGCCGCACCAATTGGGCGACCACCTCTACGCCGGGCAGGCGGAACTGGTTCACGGCGATACGAGCGATCTGCTCTTCAGTCAACTCGAACAGGATAGGTACCGGTTCGAATGGCCGACGCCCCTGACGCATGCGCTTCTCGAACAGGGTACGGTCGTCGGGCGTCAGCTCCAGCACTTCGACGATAACGTCCAGCACCTGCTGCCAGTCGCCGGAACGCTCCCGGGTCATGCTCAGGCTGAAGCTTGGGCGGTTATCGGCGATGATCACCCCGTTGCGGTCGAAGATCAGCCCACGGGTCGGCGGAATCGGCTGCACATGCACCCGGTTGTTTTCCGATAGCGTCGAGTGATACTCGTACTGGATCACCTGCAGGTAATACAGGCGCGCGATCAGGACGCAGATCAGCAGGACGATCGCCACGGCACCGACCACGACGCGACTGCGCACCAAACGGGCGTCTTTCTCGTGATCCTTGAGGCGAATCGGCTGCGTCATTGAAAGGCTTACAGGTTCATTTGTGGTAAGGGTGCCCGGACAGCACGGTCCAGGCGCGGTACAGCTGTTCGCCGATCAGTATCCTTACCAATGGGTGCGGCAGGGTCAGCGGCGACAGCGACCAGCGCTGCTCGGCACGTGCGCAGACTTCCGGCGCCAGCCCTTCCGGGCCGCCGACCATGAAGTTCACGGTACGCGAGTCCAGCCGCCAGCGATCCAGTTCGACCGCCAGTTGCTCGGTACTCCAGGGCTTGCCATGGACCTCCAGGGTGACAATCCGTTCCCCTGGCTGGACCTTGGCGAGCATGGCCTCGCCCTCCTGACGAATCAGGCGGGCGACATCGGCATTCTTGCCCCGGGTATTGAGCGGTATTTCCACCAGCTCCAGCGAAAGCTCCGAGGGCAGGCGCTTGGCATACTCATGCCAACCGTCCTCCACCCACTTGGGCATGCGCGAGCCGACCGCGATCAGACGCAGACGCACGACGCTTCCTTATTCCCGGTCTTTGAGGTTTTCGGAGTAGGCGTGGGTGTTGTCCGGGCTGTGGTGCTTGCCATCGGCGGCGCGGCTCTGCTCGGCCCCCATCCACAGGCGCTCCAGGTCGTAGAACTGGCGGGCAGCGGCGGTCATCATGTGAACGATGACGTCGTTCAGGTCCAGCAGTACCCAGTCGCTGTCGCCCTTGCCTTCTTCGCCCAACGGCTGAACGCCCTTGGCCTTGACCGCTTCACGGACCTTTTCCAGCATGGCGCTGATCTGGCGGTTGGAGGTACCGGTGGCGATGATCATGTAGTCGGTCAGACTGTGTTTTTCACGCACGTCGATGACCTGGATGTCCTGGGCCTTGACATCGGACAGGGCGACCTTGGTCAGCTCGACCAGTTCTTCGGCACTGATGGCACTGTGTTTTTGCTTGGTCATATAAAACTCATTCAACTCGTAATGTAGGGGGTGCTTCGCAGCACCCTCAGTTCGGCGCACGGTAGAGGTTGTGCGCATCGATGTAGGCCAGTACTGCGTCCGGCACCAGAAACCGCACCGACTTGCCGCTGGCCAGCAGCTGTCGGATCTGCGTGGCTGACACCGCGAGCGGGGTCTGCCAGACGAATGCAATATGTCCCGCCGGCCCTACCAGGGCCTGCGGATCACTGACTGAGCGTGCGGCCAGCAGGTTGCGCAGGGCATCCGGTGGCTCGACGTCGGCATCCGGGCGTTGCAGCACCAGGATGTGGCAGTGTTGCAGCAATTCTTCCCAACGGTGCCAACTGGGCAGGCCGCAGAACGCGTCCCAGCCCAGCAGCAGAAACAGTTGATCCGAGGCGGCCATTTCGGCGCGCATCGATTCCAACGTTTCAATGGTGTACGACGGCGTATCGCGCAACAGCTCGCGGGCATCGACCGTCAGTGTCGGTACCCCCTCGACCGCACAGCGCACCATCGCCAGGCGATCCTCGGCCGATACCTGCGGGGTATCGCGGTGTGGCGGACGAGCGTTGGGCATCAGCCGCAACTCATCCAGCGCCAGCACCTCGGCCACCTCTAGCGCGCTGCGCAGGTGGCCGATGTGCACCGGGTCGAATGTCCCGCCGAGCACGCCGATACGCCGGGCGAGCGACATCGTCGAGACAGGGGCGAGCGGTTTGCGCTCGGCCAAGTCAGAGCGACTCCTGTCCGCGTAGTTGACCGTCGCCGATCACTACGTACTTTTCACAGGTCAAGCCTTCCAGGCCGACTGGGCCACGAGCGTGCAGCTTGTCGGTGGAAATACCGATCTCCGCCCCCAGGCCGTACTCGAAGCCGTCGGCGAAGCAGGTCGGGGTGTTGATCATGACCGAGGACGAATCGACCTCGGCAGTGAAACGCCGGGCCTGGCCTTGATGCTCGGTGACAATCGAGTCGGTATGGTGCGAACCATAGTGATTGATATGCTCGATGGCCTGGTCCAGCCCATCGACCACACGGATCGACAGGATTGCCGCCAGGTATTCGGTATTCCAGTCTTCTTCGCTGGCCGGTACGGCATCGATGATGCTGCACGTGCGTGCACAACCGCGCAGTTCGACGCCTTTTTCGCGGAATTGGCGGGCCATTTCCGGCAAGAACTCGGCAGCAACCGACTGATCGACCAATAGGGTTTCCATCGCGCCGCAGATGCCATACCGGTAGGTCTTGGCGTTGAAGGCGATGCGCCGGGCCTTGTCCAGCTCGGCATGCTCGGCCACATAAACATGACAGATGCCGTCCAGGTGCTTGATCACCGGCACGCGCGCGTCGCGGCTGATACGTTCGATCAGGCCCTTGCCGCCGCGTGGCACGATCACATCCACATACTCGGGCATGCTGATCAGCGCACCGACCGCTTCGCGATCAGTGGTTTCGACCACCTGCACCACGGCCGATGGCAGGCCGGCCTCGGCCAGGCCGCGCTGAATGCAGGCGGCAATGGCACGGTTGGAGTGGATGGCCTCGGATCCGCCACGCAGGATGGTGGCGTTGCCGGACTTGAGGCACAGGCTGGCGGCGTCGATGGTCACGTTCGGACGGGATTCGTAGATGATCCCGATCACACCCAGCGGTACGCGCATCTTGCCGACCTGGATACCTGACGGCCGATAGCTCATGTCGCGGATCGCCCCAACCGGATCCGGCAGGCTGGCCACCTGGCGCAGGCCGACGATCATGCCGTCGATACGGGCGGGAGTCAGCGCCAGGCGCTCGAGCATGGCCGGCTCGAGGCCATTGGCACGGCCGGCGGCCAGGTCAAGCTCGTTGGCAGCCGACAACTCGTCGCGGGCAGCATCCAGGGCATTGGCGGCCGCTTGCAGCGCGCGGTTTTTCTGCGCGGTGCTGGCACGGGCAATAACGCGCGCGGCCTCACGGGCGGCGCGACCCAGGCGGGTCATGTAGTCAAGAACGGACTCAGTCATGGGCTCAGTGGTCTTGGCGAAGGGGAAAATCGGATGATTATAACTGTCGCGCCGCCCCGCGCCCAGCAGTGACAGGCGGATGGTCAAAAACAGTGCCAGGCGGGGGCGGGCCTGGCCCGAGATCGTGGGGTGTCAGGTGCGTCCAATCGCGGGGCAAGCCCGCTCCGACAGGCCGCGATGCTATCATCCAGCCCCTGCCAACCACTGAACCACCAGCATGCCCGACTCCGCCCCCTGCCCGTCCCGGGCCTTGCCCGACAGCTTTTTCGACCGTGATGCCCAGGAACTGGCCAAGTCGCTGCTGGGCAAGATCATCCGTCATCGCCACGGCCCCTACTGGCTGTCGGCGCGGATCATCGAGACCGAGGCCTACTACTGCAGCGACAAGGGCAGCCATGCCTCCCTCGGCTACACGGAAAAGCGCAAGGCACTGTTTCTCGATGGCGGGCACATCTACATGTACTACGCCCGCGGCGGCGATTCGCTGAACTTCAGCGCCCACGGCCCGGGCAATGCGGTACTGATCAAGTCGGCCTTCCCCTTCGTCGATGCCATCTGCGATGCCAACGGCCTGGCGCAGATGCACCTGAACAATCCCGATGCCAGCGGCCAGCCACGCCCCATCGAGCGCCTGTGCGCCGGCCAGACCTTGCTGTGCAAGGCCCTGGGCCTGAAAGTGCCGCAGTGGGACGCCAAGCGCTTCGACCCGGAGCAGCTGTTCGTCGAAGACTGCGGTATCAATGTGAAACACATTATTCAGACCACCCGCCTGGGCATTCCCAACGGCCGCGATGAACATCTGCCCTACCGATTCGTCGATGCCGAATTCGCCCGCCATTGCACACGGAACCCGATGCGTCGGGGCCAAGTCGAAGGCCGGGACTACTTTCTACTGACACAAGGAAACTGACACGATGGGCCAATGGCTCGACAGCCTGACGAGTTGGCTTGGCGCCAACCCGCAATGGCTAGGCTTGGCGATTTTTCTGGTGGCCTGCGTGGAATGCCTGGCGATTGCCGGCATTATCGTGCCGGGTACCGTATTGCTGTTCGCCGTGGCGGTGCTGGCCGGCAGTGGCGCCTTGTCACTGGGTGAAACCCTGATGCTGGGATTCTTCGGCGGCCTGCTGGGTGATGCGATTTCCTACACCCTGGGACGCAAGTTTCACCAGAACATCCGCCGCCTGCCCTTGCTGCGCCACCACCCGGAGTGGATCGGCGGTGCCGAAACCTATTTCCAGCGCTATGGCATTGCCAGCCTGCTGGTTGGGCGCTTCATCGGGCCCCTGCGGCCCATGCTGCCAATGGTCGCCGGCATGTTCGACATGCCCCTTCCCCGTTTTATCGCCGTCAGCCTGATTGCCGGAGCCGGTTGGTCGGTGGCGTATCTGCTGCCGGGCTGGGCGACCGGTGCAGCCATGCGCCTGCCCCTGCCCGAGGGTTTCTGGCTCGACGCCGGCATCATCGCCGCCGGCCTGGCCGTGCTGCTGGGCGCGAGCATCAACTGCAGCCTGCGCAGCATGCGCCGCGGCACCCGGGTGATTGCCGGGCTCAGCCTGCTGGCCCTGACGGGACTGTTTGTCGGCTGGCCGTACCTGCATGAATTCGACCAGGGCCTGATGACCTTGATCCAGGAGCATCGCAGCAGCGTCATTGATGGCAGCGTGGTACTGATCACCCGCATGGGCGATTTCCGCACCCAGTTCTTCCTCGGCGGCCTGCTGGTCGGCCTGCTGCTCCTGGCGCGCCAATGGCGCCCGGCGATCTTTGCCGGCGCCACCCTGATCGGCACCGCCCTGGCCAATGGCAGCCTGAAATGGCTGTTCGCCCGGGCCCGTCCTGAGGTCCTGACCGATCCGCTGACCACCTACAGCATGCCCAGCGGGCACAGTTCGGCAGCCTTTGCGTTCTTCCTTGTGCTGGCAGTGCTGGCCGGGCGCGGCCAACCTGCGCGCATGCGCCTGACCTGGATTCTGTTGGGCTGCCTGCCTGCGCTGGCGATTGCGCTATCGAGGGTGTACCTGGGCGCTCACTGGCCGACCGATATCCTTGCCGGAGCCATGCTCGCCTGCTGCGTATGCGCTACCAGCCTGACCCTGATCCAGCACCGTGAGCCGCTTGCAGCCCTGCCGTTGAAGGTCTGGTGGTTGATCCTGCCGGCCTGCGTTGCCTTGCTGGCCTTCTTCAGCCTGCACGCCCTGCCCCATGCCTTGGTGCGCTACCAGTACTGAGGCTCAGGCGAACAGCTCGCCCTGCAGTCGATCGAGCAACGCCTGGATGGCATCCAGGCGTTGCTGCGCAGCGTCGATGGCCAAGAGATCGAGTTTGTCTTCTTCAACGAATGGCAGCAGGTAGGCCAGCTGGTTGGCCAAGGATTGCTGGCCCTGGACCTGGGACGGCATGTCCAGCGCGGCCACCATCGGATGCTCGCCCAAGGCCTTGAGCAAGGCCAACAGATCGTCGTCCTGATCGCGCAGCGGCGTATCGGGCAGCTCTTGCAGCCAGTGCACCTGCGCCAGCAACAGCTGGTCTTTTTGCACCTGCGCCTGCTCTACGCGAAAACGCCGAGTGCCCTCGACCCGAATGCCGAGCAAGCCGTTGTCCTGCTGCTGAAAGTCACGAATCAGCGCCTCGCATCCAATCGAGGCATAGCCTTCAGGTGCCTTGCCGACCTGCTCGCCTTCGAGAATGCAAACAACACCAAACCCGCCGCCCTGCTTCATGCAGCGACCGATCATGTCCAGGTAGCGCGCCTCGAAGATCTGCAGATCGAGAAAGCAGCCTGGAAACAACACTGTATTGAGCGGAAACAGGGGTAACGTCATTGCAACTCCTTACACAACCAGGCTGACCGCCAGGGGCAGGAACACCGCGGTGGCGACCCCCATCAGGCTCATCGCGAGTGCCGCAAAGGCCCCGCATTCATCACTTTCCTGCAGCGCCACCGAGGTACCCACCGCATGGGCGGTCACCCCCAGGGCCATGCCCCGGGCCTCCGGGCTGTGCACGCCACAACGCGACAACAGTCCGGGACCGAAAATCGCCCCGATCACCCCGGTGATCAGCACGAATACCGCGGCCAGGGCCGCCACGCCGCCAATCTGCTCGGCCACCAGCATGGCGATCGGCGAGGTCACCGACTTGGGCGCCATGGTCATCAGGATCATGTGTTCGGCGCCAAACCACCAACCCAGCAGCAGACAGGCGCCCGTGGCAAACACCCCTCCGATTACCAGCGTAGTAAAGGTCGGCCAGAACAGTTGGCGAATCCGCCGCAGGTTGAGGTAGAGCGGTACCGCCAGGGCAACCGTCGCCGGGCCGAGGAGAATGCTCATGATTTCGGTGCTTTTGCGGTATTCGCTGTAGGTCACGCCACAGGTCACCAGTACGCCAATGACCACGAGCATCGACACCAGTACCGGTTGCAGGAAGATCCAGCGCGTTTTCTCGTAGGCGGCCAGCACCAGTTGGTAAGCCCCCAGGGTGATGCCGATACCGAACAGCGGATGGTGAATGACGGCGTCCAGGGCGCCGCTCCAGTCCAGGTTCATGGCTGCTCCTCGCGCTTGCCCTGACGGGCGATGAGCTTTTGCATCAGCACACCGACAAATGCCAGGGTGAACAACGCCGAAAGCACCAGGGCACCGACGATGGCCCAGAAGTCGGCGGCGATATCCGCGGCATACACCATCACCCCCACCGCCGGCGGCACCAACAGCAACGGCAGATAGCGCAACAGGCTGTTGGCGGCCTCGCTCAGCGGCGCCCCCACCTCGCCGCGCACCATCAAGAACACCAGCAAGAACAGCAATCCAAGAATCGGGCCGGGCAGAAAAGGCACAAACAGGTGATTGATCGCCGTCCCAAGCAATTGAAACAACACCAGCCAGGTCAAACCACGCAACAGCATAAGTATCTCCTTCGGGCCTGGCGGCCATTATAAGCACGCTAACGACCTGTCTATAACCTGATATTCGCCGAAAACATGCCGACTTGACCGCTTTCTGCAGGCGTGCTGATCTTAGGCCGTTCGAATCTGCCTACGTCATAAGAAATCCAAAGACAATCAGGAGAGTCACAATGCCCTTTGTACCTGTTGCAGAGCTTTCGCAGTACGTTGGAAAGGAACTGGGACGTTCCGAATGGCTGACCATCGATCAAGAGCGCATCAACCTGTTCGCCGAGGCCACAGGCGACTTCCAGTTCATCCATGTAGACCCGGTGAAGGCGGCAAAAACGCCATTTGGCAGCACCATTGCCCATGGCTTTCTCACCCTGTCGCTGATCCCCAAGCTGATGGAAGACATCCTGGTCCTGCCGGAAGGCCTGAAAATGGTCGTCAACTATGGTCTCGACAGCGTGCGCTTCATCCAGCCCGTCAAGGTCGACAGCAAGGTCCGACTCAAGGTCGACCTGGCCGACGCCACCGAGAAAAAACCCGGCCAGTGGCTGCTCAAAATCACCGCCACCCTGGAAATCGAAGGCCAGGAAAAGCCCGCCTACATCGCAGAACCCCTGACCCTCTGCTTCGTCTGAGCCTGCCCGGTACTGAAACAGCCCAGGTGGCTGTTTCAGTCGGCGCATTCTGCGGCATACTCGGGGCCTCACCCGCCTGGACCCCGTCATGCGCCCACTTGTTCCTCTTGCCCTGACCTTGCTGCTCGCCGCCTGTGGCGATGGCGAGCCCCTGTCTCCACCGGATGCACGCCTGCCCGATGGTGGTCGCTTCCGGGGCCAGGTGGTCGAGGGTCTGCTGCAAGGCGAAGGACGTATCGACTACCCCAACGGCAGTTGGTATGCCGGCAACTTCCTCAACGGCCAGTGGCACGGCCAGGGCGAATGGCACGGCAGCAATGGCGAGGTCTACCGCGGTCAGTTCAAGCAAGGCCTGTTCCATGGCCTGGGCACCCTGAAAACTCCAGGCAGCAGCTATACCGGCGGCTTCAAGCTCGGCCGGCGCGATGGCGAAGGTACCCTGAAGGAAAATGGCCTTCTGTACCGCGGCCAGTTCAAGGACGACCAGTACAACGGTGCGGGTCATCTGGAGCTGGCCGACGGCAGCCAGTACCAGGGCCTGTTCGCACGCGGCAAACCCAACGGCGAAGGCATTCGCAGCGATGCCAGCGGCAACCAGTTCAGCGGGCGTTTCGTCAACGGCCAACTCGAAGGCAGCGGCACGTTCAACAGCGCCGAAGGCGACCAGTACATCGGTGCCTTTCGCGACAACCGCCTGGAAGGTCGTGGCCGCTATGAAAGCGTCGACGGTGATGTTTGGATCGGGCAATTCAAGGACGGCACCCTCAATGGCAAGGGCGAACTGATCGGCAGCGATGGCAGCCATTACAAGGGCAACTTCCGTGACTGGCGCTTCTCCGGCAACGGTCGCTTGCAGTTGGCCGATGGCAGCCTGTATGTCGGCGGCTTTGACAATGACACCTACCATGGTCGCGGCCGCCTGACCCTCACCGACGGCAGCAGCCAGAGCGGCGACTGGATCAACGGCCTGCGTGTGCGCGACGAGCAGGGCCGGCTGCTGCCCGACCCGCTGGAGCTGGCGCTGCTCAATCAAGGACCGCTGCTGGAGCAGGCCTTGACCGGGGTGCCGGCATCCACCCCGCAGATCGAACTGTACAGCCTGACCCTGGCCGGCGACGGCAAGCAAAGCGTATTCCTGCGCGAGGCCGACTACGTCAGCAACATGCTCAAGAGCCGCTTTGGCGCGACAGGGCAGATCAATCTGGTCAATCATCGCGACCACCTCGCGGATCGGCCCATGGCCACCCGGGAAAACCTTGCCCGTGCCGCTCGCACCCTGGCCGAACGCACGGGCCCCGAAGACCTGGTGTTCATCTACCTGACCACCCACGGCAGCCACGAGCACGAACTGGTGCTCGATCAGCCACGCCTGCAACTGGCCGACCTGCCCGCCGATGCCCTCGCCAGTACCCTGGCGCCATTGAAAGATCGCGACAAGATCATTGTCATCTCGGCCTGTTATTCAGGGGGCTACATTGATGCGCTCAAAGACGACAAGACGTTGATCATGACCGCCTCACGAGCGGATCGGGTGTCGTTCGGCTGTTCCGAAGAAGCCGATTTCACCTACTTCGGCGACGCCCTGTTCGCCCAGGCCCTGAACCAGACCGACGACCTGCAACAAGCCTTCGACCTCGCCAGCGCCAGCGTTGCCGAGCGCGAAGCGGTCGAGGGCTTCGAAGCCTCCGAGCCGCAAATCTGGGCCCCCAAGGACGTAGTGGCACATTGGCAACGGCTGCGCCAGCAGCAGGCGCGCAAAGCCCTGCAGAGCAAAACGACAAATGAGACAGGGCATGCAAAAAATGCCAGCTACCACTAAGCTGACTGTATCAAGGGAGAGACATCATGTACTTGACGCCTCAGCATATCCTGCTTGCCGGAGCCACCGGTCTAACCGGTGAACATCTGCTCGATCGGTTGCTCAACGAGCCGACCGTCAGTCGAGTACTGGCCCCTACCCGCCGTCCGCTGGCCGAGCACCCGCACCTGGAAAACCCGGTGGGAGATCCGGCGATCTTCCTCCCGCAACTGGCCGGTCGCGTCGACATCGCGTTCTGCTGCCTGGGCACCACCATCAAGCAGGCGGGGTCCGAATCGGCCTTTCGCGCCGTCGACCTGGACATGGTGGTGGCGTTCGGCAAGCGTGCCCGGGAAATGGGTGCACGGCACCTGCTGGTGTTGAGTGCGCTGGGTGCCGACCGCCGCTCCCCAATCTTCTACAACCGGGTCAAGGGCGAAATGGAAGCAGCCCTGAAGGCCCAGGACTGGCCGCAACTGACTATCGTCCGCCCGTCCTTGTTGCTCGGTGAACGCGTGGAGCCTCGGCTGGCCGAAAGGGTTGCCGGGCCGTTGTCCAAACTGATTCCCGGTAAATACCGTGGCATCGAAGCCTGCCAACTGGCTCGCGCGCTGTGGCGCCTGGCGCTGGAAGAACAGGACGGGATTCGCATTGTCGAGTCCGACGAGTTGCGCAGGCTCGGGAAGTAAAACCAATCGCGGGGCAAGCCCGCTCCTACCCAACGTAGGAGCGGGCTTGCCCCGCGATGCTACAACCCTCCCGTCGCCTGAAACCCGATCCCGAGCGCCGTCAACACCGACAGCGGCAACAACAAGGTATCAAGCAACAGGCTACCTGGCAGATCCAACCCCGGATACCGCGGAGCCTCGGCGCCAAAGCGATCCATCGCACAACACCCACCCTGCATTGCGTACAGGTCGAGCCGCGTACCGCTATAGACCAGCGGCGCCCCTGGCTTGGCGGCATCGAGCGTGCGTACGCTGGCACAACCACTAACCAGCACACACAGCGCGACCACGCCGAGCAGCCCCTTCATTCATCGGCGCCGAAATGATGCTCGCCCCAGCGCGGCAGCATGTCCTGGGGGATATCCAGAAGATTGAGGATCCGCGCCACTACAAAGTCGATCAAATCATCGATGGTCTGCGGCTGGTGATAGAACCCGGGCGCCGCAGGCAGGATCACCGCGCCCATGCTCGACAGCTTGAGCATGTTCTCCAGGTGAATGGTGGAGAACGGCGCCTCGCGCGGTACCAGGATGAGCTGACGACGCTCCTTGAGGGTGACGTCGGCAGCCCGCTCGATCAGATTGTTGCAGGCACCCGTGGCGATTGCCGACAGCGTGCCGGTAGAGCACGGCACCACCACCATCGCGGCAGGCGCACCGGAACCGGAGGCCACCGGCGACATCCAGTCTTCCTTGCCGTACACGCGAATCTGCCCGGCGGCGGCGCCGGTGTACTCGGTGAGAAACGTTTGAATCGCCTGAGGCTTGGCCGGTAGCACCACGTCGGTTTCGGTCGACATCACCAGTTGCGCGGCCTTGGAGATCAGAAAATGCACCTCCCGATCCTCACGCACCAGGCAGTCGAGCAGGCGCAACCCATACTGCGCCCCCGAAGCCCCGGTCATGGCCAGGGTGATGCGTTCCGGCCCGCTCATTTCAGCGCCTCGGCCAGCTTGCCGTGCAGCCCGCCAAAACCGCCATTGCTCATGATCACCACCTGAGTGCCGGGCTTGGCCTGGCTCTTGACCCGCTCGATGATCGCTTCAAGGCTGTCGGCGACCACGGCAGGTACCTTGCATTCGGCGGCAGTGGCGGCCAGGTCCCAACCAAGGTTGGGCGGCGCATACCAGATGACCTGGTCGGCATCGTTGACGCTTTCCGGCAGCCCGTCGCGGTGAGCTCCCAGCTTCATCGAGTTGGAGCGGGGCTCGATCACAGCGATCAAGGGAGCATCGCCGATGCGCTTGCGCAGGCCGTCGAGGGTGGTGGCAATGGCGGTCGGATGGTGTGCGAAGTCGTCATAGATGGTCACGCCCTGGACTTCGGCAACCTTCTCCATGCGACGCTTGACGCTCTTGAAGGCGCTCAAAGCGGCAATACCCATGGCCGGTACCACGCCAACATGGCGGGCCGCAGCCAGGGTCGCCAAGGCGTTGGCAACGTTGTGCTGGCCGGTCAGTTCCCACTCGACCACACCTTGGGTCTCACCTTCGAAGCTGACTTCAAAACGCGAACCGTCGGCGCTGAGCAGCTTGACCTGCCACTGTCCGCCTTCGCCGGTGGTTTGCACCGGGGTCCAGCACCCCATCTTGATCACCCGCTCGATCGCAAGCTCGGTGGTCGGATGGATAACCAGGCCCTCGCTGGGAATAGTACGCACCAAGTGGTGGAATTGGCGCTCGATCGCTGCCAGATCAGGGAAGATATCCGCGTGGTCGAACTCAAGATTGTTGAGGATGGCGGTACGCGGGCGGTAGTGGACAAATTTCGAGCGCTTGTCGAAGAAGGCGCTGTCGTATTCGTCGGCCTCGACCACGAAGAATGGCGTGCCGCCCAGGCGCGCCGACACCGAGAAGTTCTGTGGTACACCGCCAATCAGGAAGCCCGGGCTCATGCCGGCATGTTCCAGCACCCAGGCCAGCATGCTGCTGGTAGTGGTCTTGCCGTGGGTACCGGCCACCGCCAGTACCCAGCGACCTTGCAGCACGTGGTCGGCCAGCCACTGCGGGCCCGACACATACGGCAGGCCCTTGTTGAGCACGTACTCCACCGCAGGATTGCCGCGCGACAGCGCGTTGCCGATCACCACCAGGTCTGGCGCCGGGTCCAGCTGGGCCGCGTCATACCCTTGGGTCAGCTCGATGCCCTGGGCCTGGAGCTGGGTGCTCATGGGCGGATAGACATTGGCGTCGGAGCCGGTGACGCGATGACCGAGTTCTTTGGCCAGCACTGCCAGCGAACCCATGAAAGTGCCGCAAATACCGAGAATATGAATGTGCATGATCGACCTCGCAAAACGTCGAGGCAGGGTAGCCCAGCGCACAGGAAATCGCATCCTGTGTTTCGCTCAAAGACTGCGGGCGATGCCGTGCTTGCGAAGTTTTCGATACAAGGTATTGCGACTGACGCCCAACTGCGCAGCGACATGGGTCATGTGCCAGCGTTGTTGCTCGAGGGTGGCCAGCAACGCCTCGCGCTCGGCATTCTGCAGGAGCGGTGTTTCCGGCAGACCGCTATCGCGGGGCAAGCCCGCGCCCGCAGTCACGGTGCCTGGCAGGTCGGCCTGCCTGATGACGCCGTCATCACACAGCGCCACCAAGGTGCGCAGCACATTACGCAGTTGCCGCACGTTCCCTGGCCAGGTATACGCCAACAGGGCCAGGCGTGCCGAAGGCTCGAGGCTGACGGGCTGGCCACCCGCCTCTTCATTCAGAATGAAATCGAGCAACTGGGATTTGTCGCTACGCTCACGCAAGGCAGGCAATTCGATCTCGAGGCCATTGAGACGGTAATAAAGGTCTTCCCGGAAGCTGCCATCCTCCACGCGGTCGAGCAGGTTGCGGTGGGTGGCGCTAATGATGCGCACGTCGACTGCCTGCGGCTCCCCCCCAATCGGCACCACCATGCGGTCTTCCAGGACCCGCAACAGGCGGGTCTGCAGGGCCAGCGGCATGTCGCCGATCTCATCGAGCAGCAAGGTGCCGCCGTCAGCCTGCTGCAGCTTGCCGCGCATGCCCTCCTTGCGCGCGCCGGTGAAGCTGCCGCCGCGGTAACCGAACAGCTCGCTCTCGATCAGGCTTTCAGGGATAGAGGCACAGTTCAGGGCCACAAAGGCTTTGTCGCAACGCTGGCTGGCCTGGTGAACGGCCTTGGCGAAGGCCTCCTTGCCACTGCCGGTCTCGCCGTTGATCAACAACGGCACATCGCGCTCGAACACTCGCACGGCTCGCCGGAAATCGTTCTGCAGCAACGGATCGAGCAGGCAGATCGCGCCGGCCTTTTCCACTTTGACAGCAGGCATCGGGGGTAGCGATACAGGTGCTGCCGGCGTGCGGACCTGGCCTCGCAGGCAGGCGAACAACAGGCGACCATCACGGGTGCGCAGTGGCCAACTGGTACTGGCCTGGGCCGTGGAGCGGCTGAACAGCTCATCCAAGGCACAATCGAAGAACATTTCCACCGGCTTGCCCAGCACGCCGGCGCGGATAGAGCCGAGCAGGTTCAGGGCGCTTTGGTTGACCGCGCAAATCCGACCGTCGCCATCGAAGGCCAGCAACCCTTCACTGAACAGCCCGACCGATTCGGCCTGTAGGTGAAAGCGCAGCAACCATTGGTTCTCGAAGTAGCGCAGGAAATAACAGCTCTCGATCATTTTCGCCGACAGGTTGACCAGCGCCATGGTGTGGAACTGGCTCTGCCGCGATATATCAGGGCGGGCCGACGACACATCGAGCACCGCCAGCAATTCGCCATGCGGATCGAAGACCGGGCTTGCAGAGCAGGTGAGACCGGTGTGCCGGCCACGGAAATGTTCATCCTGGTGAATGGTCAGCGCCTGGCGCTCGACCAGGCAGGTACCAATGCCATTGGTGCCCTCGCGGGCCTCGCTCCAGTCGGCACCGAGCCACAGCCCGGCGCGTTCGAAAATCCGCCGCTCGGTCGGCGCGGTAACGCAATTGAGGATCACCCCGCGGGCATCGGTGAGCAGCACCGCATGCCCGGCGCCAGACAACTGCTGGTGAAGGCTGTTCATTTCAGTGCCGGCGATCTGCAGCACCTGCTGCAGGCGCTCGCGGCTCTCCAGCACGCGGCCATGCTCGAGCACGGTCGGCGCCATGCTCTGGGCCGGGTCAAGATGGTAGTCCTCAAGGCAGCGCAGCCATGAACGGGCAATCGACGGATCGCTGCCGGGTCCCTGCGTGTGCGCCCTGCCCTGGGTCACCGTGAGCACTTGCCGAGCATGCCGGCTGAGGTGATTGTTCTGCACTTTTTATTGTTCTCCGCAGACGAGATAAGCCCAGCATCCTCCACCCGTCCACGCATTGCAATGCCGGCTTGACCGCTGGGTCACGGCCTGTGCCATTAGCGGTACAAAGTGTCACCCAGGCTGTATCGACCGTGCCACACAGCCCTCTTCAATGGCCACACGAATCATCGCAAGCCCTTGATTTACATGGCACCCAAAACACTGGCCCAACCCTTGCTCTATGCTTCATATCCTCCCCAACAAGCACAATAGCCAGGAGACACACCATGCGTTATGCACATCCAGGTACCGAAGGCGCGAAGGTTTCCTTCAAGAGCCGATACGGGAACTACATTGGTGGCGAGTTCGTTGCGCCGGTGAAAGGGCAGTACTTCGAAAACATCTCGCCAGTGAACGGCCAATTGATTGCCGAATTCCCGCGCTCCGGTCCCGAAGACATCGAAAAGGCCCTGGATGCCGCCCATGCCGCCGCTGACGCATGGGGCACCACCTCGGCCCAGGCACGCTCGCTCATTCTGTTGAAGATCGCCGACCGCATCGAGCAGAACCTCGAACTGCTGGCCATCACCGAAACCTGGGACAACGGCAAGGCCATCCGTGAAACCCTGAACGCCGATATCCCGCTGGCCGCCGACCACTTCCGCTACTTCGCTGGCTGCCTGCGCGCCCAGGAAGGCGGTGCCGCAGAAATCGACGGCAACACCGTGGCCTATCACATCCATGAACCCCTGGGCGTGGTCGGTCAGATCATTCCGTGGAACTTCCCGATCCTGATGGCCGCCTGGAAACTCGCCCCGGCCCTGGCCGCCGGCAACTGCGTGGTCCTCAAGCCCGCCGAGCAGACCCCACTGGGCATCAGTGTGCTGCTGGAAGTGATCGGCGACCTACTGCCACCCGGCGTACTCAACGTAGTGCAAGGTTATGGTCGCGAAGCCGGTGAAGCCCTGGCCACCAGCAAGCGCATTGCCAAGATCGCCTTTACCGGCTCCACCCCGGTGGGCTCGCACATCATGAAATGCGCCGCCGAGAACATCATCCCGTCCACCGTGGAGCTGGGTGGCAAATCGCCGAACATCTTCTTCGAAGACATCATGCAGGCCGAGCAATCGTTCATCGAAAAGGCCGCCGAAGGCCTGGTGCTGGCGTTTTTCAACCAGGGTGAGGTGTGCACCTGCCCGTCGCGGGCACTGGTGCAGGAATCGATCTACCCGGCGTTCATGCAAGAGGTGATGAAGAAGATCAAGCAGATCAAGCGCGGCGACCCACTGGACACCGACACCATGGTCGGTGCCCAGGCCTCCGAACAGCAGTTCGACAAGATCCTCTCGTACCTGGAGATCGCCGAGAAGGAAGGCGCCGAACTGCTAACCGGCGGCAAGGTGGAAAAACTCGAAGGCAGCCTGTCGACCGGCTATTACATCCAGCCGACCCTGCTCAAGGGCAACAATCAGATGCGCGTGTTCCAGGAAGAAATCTTCGGCCCGGTGGTGAGTATCACCACCTTCAAGGACGAAGCCGAAGCCCTGGCCATTGCCAACGACACCGAGTTCGGCCTGGGTGCCGGCGTGTGGACCCGCGACATCAACCGCGCCTACCGCATGGGCCGCGGCATCAAGGCGGGCCGCGTGTGGACCAACTGCTACCACCTGTACCCGGCCCATGCCGCGTTCGGTGGCTACAAGAAGTCCGGCGTCGGCCGTGAAACCCACAAAATGATGCTCGATCACTACCAGCAAACCAAGAACCTGCTGGTGAGCTACGACATCAACCCACTGGGCTTCTTCTAACCCGGCAACAGGGCGGTCCCTCCCCGGGACCGCTCTGGCTCGCTTTCTGCAAGACCATCACCACAGGCCGGTATCCGCCGGTGACGATAAAAAAAACAGGTGAACCCTATGCCAAGCGATCACACCGGCAGCGCGCCGGCAGGCTCTTCTGTCGACTTCGAGAAAGTCGGCTCCGACTACTTCCAACAACGTGAGCTGAAAAAGGGCGCGGCAGGCTGGGTCCTTCTGGTGGGGCTGGGGGTCGCCTATGTGATTTCCGGCGACTACGCCGGCTGGAACTTCGGCCTGGCCCAGGGTGGCTGGGGCGGTATGTTCCTGGCCACATTGCTGATGGCCACCATGTACCTGTGCATGTGTTTTTCGCTGGCCGAGCTGTCTTCGATGATCCCCACTGCCGGTGGCGGCTACGGCTTTGCCCGTAGCGCGTTCGGGCCCTGGGGTGGGTTTTTGACCGGTACTGCGATCCTGATCGAGTACGCAATTGCCCCGGCCGCCATTGCCGTGTTCATCGGTGCCTACTGCCAGTCGTTGTTCGGCATCGGCGGCTGGATGATCTACCTCGCCTTCTACATCATCTTTATCGGCATCCACATTTTCGGCGTGGGTGAGGCGCTCAAGCTGATGTTTATCATCACCGCCGTGGCAGCCATTGCCCTGGGCGTATTCCTGGTGGCGATGGTGCCGCACTTCGACGTGAACAACCTGTTCGACATCGCCAAGACCGACGCCGTCGGCGCCAGCAGCTTCCTGCCGTTCGGCTACGTGGGCGTGTGGGCGGCAATCCCCTACGCGATCTGGTTTTTCCTCGCGGTCGAAGGCGTGCCCCTGGCCGCCGAAGAGACCAAGAACCCCAAGCGCGACCTGCCACGCGGCCTGATCGGCGCCATGCTGGTGCTGCTGGCGTTTGCCTTGCTGATCCTGGTGGTGGGCCCGGGCGGCGCCGGTGCCGAAGCCCTGAAAGCCTCCGGCAACCCGCTGGTCGAGGCGCTGGCCAAGGCCTACGGTGGCAATACCTGGATGGGCGGCTTCGTCAATCTGGTGGGCCTGGCTGGCCTGATCGCCAGTTTCTTCTCGATCATCTACGCCTACTCGCGGCAGATCTTCGCCCTGTCCCGTGCCGGCTACCTGCCGCGCAAGCTCTCGCAAACCAACAAGAGCAAGGCCCCGGTGCTGGCCCTGGTGATTCCGGGGATCATCGGTTTCGGCCTGTCGCTGACCGGCCAGGGTGACCTGTTGATCCTGGTGGCGGTGTTCGGCGCTACGCTGTCTTATGTACTGATGATGGCCGCGCACATCACCCTGCGCATTCGCCGCCCCAAAATGGAGCGGCCGTATCGCACCCCAGGCGGCATCTTTACCTCGGGTGTGGCCCTGGTGCTGGCCTGTATTGCGGTGGTCGCGGGCTTCCTGGTCGACCCACGGGTAGTGATTGGCGCTGCGGTGATTTATGGGGTATTGATTGCCTACTTTGCTTTCTACAGCCGGCACCACCTGGTAGCCGGGACACCGGAAGAAGAATTCGCCGCGATCCAGAAGGCCGAAGAGGCCCTGCACTGATCGATGCCACCTCCGCCGCAGGCCCGCCCTGCGGCGTTCTGGAGATTCTGTATGGCAAGTTTTGTACACACGGCAGGTCAGCAGACCTACCGCTTCGACAGCCTCAAAGAGGTCATGGCCAAGGCCAGCCCCGCCCGCTCGGGCGACTTTCTCGCCGGGGTGGCCGCCAGCAATGACGGTGAGCGGGTCGCGGCGCAGATGGCGTTGGCCGACATCCCCCTCAAGCATTTTTTGACGGAAGCGCTGATCCCCTACGAAGAGGATGAAGTCACCCGGCTGATCATCGACACCCATGACGCCCAGGCCTTCGCCCCGGTCAGCCACCTGACCGTGGGCGGCCTGCGCGACTGGCTATTGAGCGAAGCCGCCGACGAAGACAGCCTGCGCACGCTGGCTCCGGGGCTGACCCCGGAAATGGCCGCCGCAGTATCGAAAATCATGCGTGTGCAGGACCTGGTCCTGGTGGCCCAGAAGATCCGCGTGGTCACCCGTTTTCGCGGCACCATGGGCCTGCGCGGGCGCTTGTCGACCCGCCTGCAACCCAACCACCCCACCGATGAGCCCGCCGGTATCGCCGCGAGCATCCTTGACGGCCTGTTGTACGGCAACGGCGATGCCATGATCGGCATCAACCCGGCCACCGACAGCATCGCCTCGATCTGCGCCCTGCTGGAAATGCTCGACGCCATCATCCAGCGCTATGACATTCCCACCCAGGCCTGCGTGCTCACTCACGTGACCACCTCGATCGAAGCGATCAACCGCGGCGTGCCGCTGGACCTGGTGTTCCAGTCGATTGCCGGTACCGAGGCGGCCAACGCCAGCTTCGGTATCAATCTGAATGTACTGCAGGAAGGCTACGAGGCAGGCCTGAGCCTCAAGCGCGGCACCCTGGGGCAGAACCTGATGTACTTCGAGACCGGCCAGGGCAGTGCCCTGTCGGCCAACGCCCACCATGGCGTCGACCAGCAAACCTGCGAAACCCGCGCCTACGCCGTAGCCCGGCATTTCAAGCCGTTCCTGGTGAACACCGTGGTCGGCTTCATCGGCCCGGAGTACCTGTACAACGGCAAGCAGATCATCCGCGCCGGCCTCGAGGACCACTTCTGCGGCAAGCTGCTGGGCGTGCCCATGGGGTGCGATATCTGCTACACCAACCATGCCGAGGCCGACCAGGACGACATGGACACGCTCCTGACCCTGCTAGGGGTTGCCGGTATCAACTTCATCATGGGCATCCCCGGCTCCGACGACATCATGCTCAACTACCAGACCACCTCCTTCCACGACGCGCTGTATGCCCGCCAGACCCTGGGCTTGAAGCCGGCGCCGGAATTCGAAGCCTGGCTCGCGCGCATGGGCATCTTCACCCAGGCCGATGGCCGGGTCCGCTTTGGTGACAACCTGCCACCGGCCTTCCGCCAGGCCCTGGCGCAACTGGGATAAGCGAGTCGAACATGGCCAACACTCCACAACACGACAACAGCGCCAATCCCTGGCTGGAACTGCGCCGCCTGACCCCGGCGCGCATCGCCCTCGGACGCACCGGCACCAGCCTGCCGACCGGCGCCCAGCTGGATTTCCAGTTCGCTCATGCCCAGGCACGCGATGCCGTGCACCTGGCCTTCGATCACCAGGGCCTGCGCGCCCAACTGCATGAGCGCGGCCGCGACAGCCTGTTGCTGCACAGCGCGGCCGCCGATCGCCACAGCTACCTGCAACGTCCCGACCTGGGCCGACGCCTCCACGAGGACTCGGCCCGGCAACTGCGCGAGCATGCCCAGGCCAATCCGGGTGGGGTCGACCTTGCCATCGTGGTTGCCGATGGCCTCTCGGCGCTGGCCGTACACCGCCACACCATGCCGTTTCTGGCACGTTTCGAAGAGCAAGCTGCTGCCGACGGCTGGTCCACCTCGCCCGTGGTACTGGTGGAACAGGGCCGGGTCGCGGTAGCCGACGAGGTAGGCGAGCTGCTGGGTGCGAAAATGACCGTGATCCTGATCGGCGAGCGCCCGGGCCTGAGCTCACCCGACAGCCTGGGGCTGTATTTCACCTACAACCCCAAGGTCGGCCTGACCGACGCCTACCGCAACTGCATCTCAAACGTACGCCTGGAAGGCCTGAGCTACGGCATGGCGGCGCATCGCCTGCTGTACCTGATGCGCGAAGCGTGTCGGCGACAGCTGTCCGGCGTGAACCTGAAGGACGAAGCGCAGTTACACACGCTCGAGTCAGAAGCAGGCACACCCAGCAAAGGCAACTTCCTGCTTGGCAAAACGTGAAAGCGCAGGGTTCGTAGATTGCACTTTCTAATTGCCTTCAGGCAGCATCTGCCAAGGCTGCCGGCGATTCGCCGCACACTCCCATGGACCCTGAGGCCTGCTTATGCGAATCATCAAAGCCACCCTGGAACATCTGGACCTGCTTGCCCCACTGTTCGTCAAATACCGGGAGTTCTACGGGCAACTGCCCTTCCCGGACTCCTCGCGCAAATTCCTTAAAAAGCGCCTGGAGCGCGGCGAGTCGGTGATCTATCTGGCCCTGCCGGATGATGACGACAACAAGTTGATGGGGTTCTGCCAGCTTTACCCGAGCTTTTCGTCGCTTTCGCTCAAGCGCGTGTGGATCCTCAACGACATCTACGTGGCCGAAGACTCCCGACGCATGTTGGTGGCCGACCACCTGATGCGCGAGGCCAAGCAGATGGCCAAGGACACCAATGCCGTGCGCATGCGGGTCTCGACCAGCAACGACAATGAAGTGGCGATGAAAACCTACGAATCCATCGGCTTTCGTGAAGACACCGAATTCAAGAGCTACATCCTGCCCATCAACACAGACTGACGCCCCCTCATGGCAGGCCCCAGGCCTGCCTAGCGTTTTTTGGAAATCCGCCGCTACAAACTGCGCAGGCACATTCTTGTTGCCGCCGTATAATGCGCCTCCCCATTATGTGTGAAACTTTACCCATCCCTTGGGTATGCCACCTTGCACATACGCATTACCCGTCATTACCAGCCCGCCGCTCGGGTCAAGAACACAGGTGCTGTACATGGACTTCAACCCGCTGGACCTTATCCTGCATCTCGACGCCTATCTCGATTTGCTGGTCAACAACTACGGCGGGTGGATCTACGCCATTCTGTTCCTGGTGATCTTTTGCGAAACCGGCCTTGTGGTCATGCCGTTCCTGCCCGGTGATTCCCTTCTGTTCATCGCCGGTGCCGTTGCGGCGGGCGGCGGCATGGACCCCGTGCTACTCGGCGGCCTGCTGATGGCGGCGGCCATCCTCGGTGACAGCACCAACTACGTGATTGGTCGAACAGCGGGCGAGCGCCTGTTCCGCAATCCCAACTCGAAGATATTCCGCCGCGACTACCTGCAGCAGACCCACGAATTCTATGAGCGCCATGGCGGCAAGACCGTCACCCTGGCGCGCTTTCTGCCCATCCTGCGCACTTTCGCACCGTTCGTCGCCGGCATCGCGAAAATGCACTACCCACGCTTCCTCGGTTTCAGCGTGGCCGGCACCGTGCTCTGGGTGGGTGGCCTGGTGACCCTGGGCTACTTCTTCGGCAACGTGCCGTTCATCAAGCAGAACCTGTCGCTGATGATCGTGGCCATCATCATCCTGTCCCTCGTGCCGATGATCATCGGCCTGGTGCGCAGCCGACTGCACCGCACCGCCAAGGTCAACTAAGCCAGGCCATGTGGTCTCTCAGCGCCTGGCGTCGCCGCCGCACCCTGGCTCGCCACCCCGTTGACCCGCAGCGCTGGCAGCGGGTTCGCGAGCGCCTGCCGATCCTCGACGGCCTAAGTGCCGCCGAAGACCGTTGGCTGCTTGAAGCCTGCGTGCTGTTCCTCGACGAAAAGCACCTTAGCCCCCTACCCGGGGTAGCGCTCGACGGCGAGCAACGCCTGTTCCTCGCCGCGCAAGCGCAATTGCCGCTGCTGCACCTGGGTGAACTGAACTGGTATCAGGGCTTTCACGAGATCATCCTCTACCCCGACGACTTCCTCAGCCCTCAGCGCCATCGCGACGCCAGCGGCATCGAGCACGAGTGGGACGGCGAGCACAGCGGCGAAGCCTGGCAACAGGGCCCGGTCATTCTGGCCTGGCCGGGTGTGTTGGCGAGCGGCGGCTGGGAGGGCTACAACCTGGTCATCCACGAGCTTGCCCACAAGCTCGACATGCTCAACGGCGACGCCAACGGCCTGCCGCCCCTGCACAGTGACATGCGCATCAGCGACTGGGCCCAGGCCATGCAGGACGCCTACGACGACCTCAACCGCCAACTCGACCGCAACCCTGACGTCGAGACCGCCATCGACCCCTACGCCGCAGAAAACCCGGCCGAATTCTTCGCCGTTACCAGCGAGTATTTCTTCAGCGCCCCGGACCTGCTCAACACAGCCTACCCGGCGGTATACCAGCAGCTGCGCGGTTTCTATCGCCAGGATCCACTGGCGCGCCTGCAGTTATTGCAGCGCGATCACCTCCACTACCAGCTGGCGCCGGACTGACACAGCCGGACATCCGGGCGAACGTGGCAAGCTCGGCGGAATGTGCCTATAATCGCGCCCAATTTTTGGCCAAACATGGGGGCACTGCCCAATGAGCTACAGCAAGATTCCGGCTGGCAAAGACCTGCCGAACGACATCTACGTCGCCATCGAGATTCCAGCCAACCACGCGCCGATCAAGTACGAGATCGACAAGGACAGCGACTGCCTGTTCGTTGACCGCTTCATGGCCACCCCGATGTTCTACCCGGCCAACTACGGCTACATCCCGAACACCCTGGCCGACGACGGTGATCCCCTCGACGTGCTGGTCGTGACCCCGTACCCGGTTGCTCCTGGCTCGGTCATCCGTGCCCGTCCGGTCGGCATCCTGAACATGACCGACGACGGCGGCGGCGACGCCAAGGTCATCGCCGTACCGCACGACAAGCTGTCGCAGCTGTACGTCGACGTCAAAGAGTACACCGACCTGCCAGCACTGCTGATCCAGCAGATCGAGCACTTCTTCGCCAACTACAAGGATCTGGAGAAGGGCAAGTGGGTCAAGATCGAAGGCTGGGATGGCGCTGACGCCGCTCGCGCCGCGATCACCAAGTCGGTTGCTGCCTACAAAGGCTAAGCAAGCGTCCAACAAGAAGCCCCGCCATTGCGGGGCTTCTTGCTTTTTGGGAACTAGTCCTACAGCGCCCTAAGGCAATGCCTGTAAACCTGCCATTTTCGGGCCTCGAAAATGAACTTCATGTTTATTTCCCGAGCCAGGCACGCCCACTACACTCGGGCACCATGAATACATCCGGTGATCGTCTCAAAGCGCTCCTGAACGAGTGCAACCTGACCCCTTCCGACTTTGCCGCACAGCGCAAAGTGACTCCGCAGCACGTCAACAACTGGTTCAAACGTGGAGTCCCCTTCGCTCGCCTGGACGAGATTGCCGACCTGCTCTGCGTACGCAGCCGATGGCTACGCACCGGCGAAGGTCCCAAGCACCCCAACCCCCTGCCCCGCTTGAATGCCGCGCCACGCGCAGCCGATACCGAGCCCGTACCCCCGAGCTTGCTCGCGGCCCACAGTCACGACGACATCCAGCTGCCGTTTTTCAGCATCCAGGCCAAACAACTGAAGCCTATCGCCGACCGCTACCTGCGCCTGCCCATACGCGCCCTCGACAGCCTGGGCGTCGACCCTAACCTGGCCCTGTGCCTGAGCATGCCCGGCTCCAACATGAGCCCCTTGCTGCCTCGCGGCACCAGCCTGGCAGTCGATTGCGGCCTCACCCACGTGGTGGAGGGTGAGATCTACGCCTTGCTGCACAACGGCCGCGTGCGCATCCACAGCCTCAGCCAGCAACCCAGCGGCGCCCTGCGCCTGCACAGCCACAACAGCGACGAGCACCCCACCGAAACCTACAGCCCGGCCCAGCTCAAAAGCCAGAAACTGACCGTGCTCGGCTGGGTATTCTGGTGGGCGCATCTACGCGACAGCCGCCCGGATTGAGCGGGCGCATTGATTTTTTGCTGGGCATTGCGGCTCATTCCCAGTATGCTACGCCGCACATTTCGCCCCCGGCTTGCCATGCACGCCCAGGGGCCCGGCGAGACGACACACAGCTTGTCCGCCGTACCGGTCCCAGCACCGGACAACGTTTTGAAGGCGGTTGCGGCTTACCAAAAATTAGCCAAGGCCGTCCCCGAGAAGCCGGCCACAAGCCGGCTTTTTAATTGTCCAAAATAATCCTATCCCATCCGATGATCCTGCCGATAGCCTAGCTATCACGGGCGTTTGAGGCGTTCCCCTGTCCGATGGTGTTCAACGCCATCTGACCTCATCCGACGATGAGGTGGGGGACAAGTGGGGGGACAAAAGGGACGACAGGGGAAATCCAATGGGTAAGCTAAATCCGAAACAAGTCGAAAACCTGACCGAACCCGGCACCTATGATGATGGTGATGGGCTTCGCTTGGTCGTCAAACCTACCGGGCGCAAATCTTGGCTGCTTCGTTTCCAACTGGCAGGCCGTCGCAGGGAAATGGGCCTGGGCTCATTCCCGGAGGTGGCGAGTTCTAGAGGTGTACCAAGTGAAGAGGAGCGCCACACAGCCGCTGTCGATTAGGTACAGCGCCATGCAGCAAACGACACAGAATGTCGCATGGCTGGTGGAAGATAGCCCTCAACATCCCAGTCAACCAGCGAGGAGTTCCCCATGAAAGAGTTGATCTGCTTTGCAATTGGATTGGTAGTCGGTGCTGTGGTGATGAAGAAAAGCCAGGCGATTGATGAACTGAAGAAGGAGCTGGACCGCGAAAAATTCCGTAGCAGACCTTCGAGCGGGGCTGAGTAGACATAAGGCTACGGCCATCCGCTCTTGGCGAGCAGAACCAATAGTGTTAAAAAGCCATTAAATGGAATGTTCGCCAGATATGTGACGCCAGCGAACCATCAAGGTTGATTCGAGTACAGCTCCCTCATGTCAGATCCCAAAGACAGGCTGTTCAGGCACCTGGCCCTGCTGCGCCTTATCCCGCGCGCGCCCAAGAGCATTTCCACCACCGAACTGCTGCAAAGACTCAAAGCCGAGAATTTCGACATCGACCGTCGAACCTTGCAACGGGACCTCATCGGCCGCCTCGCCCTGGACTTTCCACTGCTCTGTGACGAAAGCCAACGGCCCTATCTCTGGAGCTTTCCCAAGGACACTCCACAATTCGACTTTCCGGCGCTGGACACCCCCACAGCACTGGCCTTCGTCCTCGCCGAAAGCCACCTGAGTAAGCTGCTACCACCCAGTGTGCTGAGCCTGCTAGCGCACCACTTCGACCTGGCGCACCGGCAACTCCAAGGGCTGGAACATAACAACCTGGCGCACTGGGCCAGACGCGTGCGCACCCTGCCTAACGGCAAGGCGCTCCAACCCGCCGAAGTGGACGCGGCCATCTGGTCCCAGGTGGCGACCTCCCTGTTGGAAACGCGGCAACTGGAGATCGTCTACCTAAGCCGCAGCAAGAGCGAGTACAAGACCCTACGCATACACCCCGCCGGCATGATCTCGCGCCACTCCGTCAGCTACCTGATCGGTACTGTCGAAGGTTACACAGACGTTCGCCAATTCGCCCTGCACCGCATCCAGCAGGCAGCGTGCCTCGATGCGCCGACCCGCGAACAACCCGACTTCGAGATCGATCATTACATCCAGAGCGGCGGTTTCAACAGTCCCGGCCCGATCGAACACCACGAACTGATCGCCGACGTATCCCCACAGATCGCCTGGCTGCTGAATGAAACCCCGCTTAGCCCCAAGCAAAGCCTGAAGCCGTTGCCAGGCAGCGATTGGCAACGCCTGCACGCCAAGGTGCCGGACGATCAGGAAACGCTCTGGTGGGTGTTTGGGCTGGGAGAGAGCGTCCGCCTGCATGAACCGAAGCATTGGGTGGATGTAATCAAAGGGAGACTAATCAAAATGGGAGCCCTGTATACGCAGCCCATCCCAAACCACTTGCCCACCATTACCAATGCACACGCCTGCCAGGAGGCTCCATGAAGTCCCAAGATACCTTTGCGCCTGCTTCTACCGCGAGTGTGCAAAACAATAGCAGAGACGAAATTGAACGGGATATCGCCCGCACCGCGACAGCGCTTTCTACGAGTGAAATTGTCAGCCGCTATGGCAGTGCCAATGCCGAGTTCATCAAAGCCTACACTGGTATCGACAACGAAGCCGGCAAAATTCTCAGCAAGGGCCTGAAAGGCATCAGCCAGGAAAAAACCGGCGTCAAACAACGAGCGGGTTGGACGGGCGAAGTGGCGGGCACCAGTCGTGACAATGCCGAAGCCATCATCAACAAATCGTCTGAGCGAACGATTCGCAGCGATGATTTGAAGCATTACGGCATTGAGACCGATTCCAAGTACCGCGAAGCGGTGGATCGCGTCCGCGTGGATGAAAACGGCAAGATCATTTACGAAGCTCAGACCAAGTTGGAGGCCAGCGGAAACAAGGTTGCCAACCAGGTGAGCCATGAGGATCACAAGTACAACAAGTATTTCGGCAAGAAGCTGGAACTGCCCAGCGAACAGGTCGAAGACGCAAAAACTTACTGCCGCAATCGTGCGGAAAATTTAAGAAAACACGCACTGAAGGCAGAGCAAAAAGGAAAACCGGAGCTCGCCGAAAAATTCCGCGAGCGCGCCGACAGGTTCGACAAGCTTGCTAAAGAAGACATCGTTGACCTTGGCATCACGACCGAGCAGGCCATCGACTACGCCGAAAAGCCGCTGCGCGAGACGATGAAAGATATTGCCCGTACCAGCCACCGGGCCGGTATGGAGGGCGCAAAGTACGGCGCGGTTATCGGTGGCGTTATTTCACTGCTGACCAATGCGTTCAACGTCGCCCAAGACAAAAAGCAATTGGGTGAAGCTGCCCAAGATTTGGCCCTCGACACAGTTAAAGCCGGTGCCCTTGGATACACCACAGCTTTCGCTGGCTCCGCGCTCAAAGGTGGCATGCAGCAATCAAGCAACCAAACCTTGCGCACGCTCGCCGGCACCAACGCTCCGGCGTTGGCGATCAACATCTGCCTGTCACTGGGCAGCTCGGTCAAACGTTACGTCACAGGCGAGATCAGCGAGGCGCAATTGCTGAGTGAAGTGGGTGAGAAAGGCGCCGGCATGCTTTCCAGCAGCATGATGGCTGCACTCGGACAATTGGCGATTCCTGTGCCCTTTGTCGGTGCTGCTATTGGTGGGATGATCGGCTACACCCTATCTTCGCTTTTCTACCAAAGCGCATTGGATGCCGCCCGCGGCGTCGAGCTTTCCCGTCAGCAACTGGCGCGCATCCGTGCCATCGAGGCCGCCGCCCGCGACCAGATTGCTGAAGAACAAGCTCAACTGGATGACTTCACGCATCGTGAAATCCCCCAATTGCAGCAAGAAACTCAACGTTTGTTTGCCATTGTGGATGCCGCCGGCAGCGGCAACGTTGATGCCTTGGCAGCCGCTGTCAATCAATACGCCACCTTGCTGGGCAAACAACTGCAATTCCAATCTATTGAGGAACTCGACGACTTCATGAGTTCCGACAGCCCTCTGATGCTGTAATCAACCTTACTTGCCCTGAAGATACCCCTGGATAAAGGACGATACCTGCATGCTGCTCAAACTCTTGTCCGAACCGGACCAAAAACACCTACTTGATCTCGCAAAACTGTTGGCCCTAGCTGACAAGCCGCTGTTGTGGGACGGAAAGACATCAGATGAATTTACCTCCAGCACCGATCTCAGTGCGCTTTCCATTCAAGAAGGCGAAAAAGAGCGCGAAATGATCGCTGAGCTTGAGCAGTCCATCACACGCCCATCGCTCTCCACTAGCATGTTTGGAAGTGCTTCCACCTCCAGTAGCATGTTTGGACGTTCTTCCCCCGCTGCTTTCATGTTTGGGGGAAAGCCGTCCGATGATGTGGCGGCACAACTCATCGAAGCCCTCAAAAAGTATCCAGTTTCCAAAGCGGAAAGGCCTGAAACCCGGGTGCAAGCTGCCACGACCGTTCTGAAAGGGTATTCATAAAAGGTTGTTGATGGTCTCCCGACTCTCCGTTGCTACAACTGCTTTTTGATTTCGAGAAAAGATGTTGACAGTCATGGGGCAAGGCGTTAGAGTTCATCTCAGGTGCTGAACACACCTCTCTAGGCGGAAGCCGCTCCCGAAAGTCAAAGCGGCTTTTTCACGTCCGTAGGTTTTGCGCTGCCTTCCAATGCGGGACAATGCATGCTTATGGCCGGGTGGCGCGCAGCTATACAAGACCCTTCGGGGGAAATCTGCGGGCCGTCCTAGAGCGGTGTTCAAGCGCCCGGCCGCCTCTCTGAACAGGAGGCGAAATTGAACGATCTCTAGGAGGCCATCGTGGCTGCTCAATCCAATCTGCTCCCTCAGGGCGTCGCTACTGACGACACCCCGCACCAGACCTTCAACTTTGACCACTTGCCAGTTCGCACGGTCAACCGTGATGGCGAAATCTGGTTTGTTGCCGCTGATGTGTGCGCGGCACTTGCACACACCAACCCACGGATGGCAGTGTCAAGGCTGGATGATGACGAAAAGGGTGTAAGTAATGTTTACACCCCTGGAGGCTCACAGGAAGTGATGATCGTCAGCGAATCGGGCCTGTACAGCCTGATTCTGACCAGCCGCAAGGAAGAGGCCAAGCGGTTCAAGCGGTGGATCACCCACGAAGTTCTTCCAGCCATCCGTAAGACAGGGGGTTACCAGAAATTCGAAGCCGCGCCCGCTTTGGACGTGACAGACGCCCCGTCCATGAAAGTTATGCGTGAGGTAGCCGACGACTACCTCAATGCCTACTACGAGGCGATCAAGGCAGGCAAAACACGCCACCACATTGATGGCGTGCAGACCGAAGTACTCCAGGCCATCTTGGCCCATGCGCTGATGAGTCAGCGCATGTTGGTGTCCTTCAATTCCATCGGTCAAATGAACTGCCGCCTGATTCCTGGTGATGCATCTGTTGTGAGCTTTGCCAAGGATGACTACTTCGACATTGCCCAGCATGTCCCGATGGAGCGACTGCCTGACATGTTGGATGCGCTGAACAAGCGCGTAGCCTGCCATCTTGGCGCTTTTAGCGAGCGCTTGCGCCGCGACTCTTCGAGGAAACTGGCGTGAGTGATCTGGCCATCCCGCAAACGCTTTTGCACCCGCTCAAAGCTACGGTAGTGGGCTTCCATGAGGAAGAGAACGAATACAGCTTCCAGGTGGAATATCCCGACCCCGAGGTTTGCCCTAACTGCGGGACGTGCGGCGAGGTGGTCAGATTCGGCAAGAAGCAGGTGAAGTTCCGTGACCTGCCGCTGCACGGGCGGTGGGTCACGCTCTGGCTGGTTCGCCGCCGCTTCATGTGCCGGGCCTGCAACACCACGTTCAGCCCGGCGCTGCCGGAGATGGCCGAGAGCAACCGGATGACCCGGCGGCTGGCCGACTACATCATCAAGGCCACGGTGGGCCGCACCAATAGTGACGTGGGCCGTGAAGTGGGTGTGAATGAGTCGGTCATCCGTACCTTGTTCCGCGACCACTTCGAGGCGCAGAAAGACCGCTACAAGCCTACCGCACCCCGCGTGCTGGGCATTGATGAGCTGTACCTGCAGCGCACCTATCGCTGCGTGCTTACCAACATCGAGGAGGAGACCATCATCGACCTGCTGGAATCACGCACCAAGCCACAGGTGACGGCCTACCTGTCGCGTCTCAAAGACCGCAAGGACATTGAGATTGTGTGCATGGACATGTGGAACCCCTACCGCGAGGTGACAAAGGCACTGATGCCACAGGCCACCATCGTGGTGGACAAGTTCCACATTCAGCGCATGGCCAATGAAGCCATGGAGAAGATCAGGAAAAGCCTGAAGGCCGGGCTGTCACAGCATCGCCGCAGGGCGCTCAAGGGCGACCGAAAGCTGATGCTAATGCGCGAGCACGACCTGAACCCGATGAACAGGATGGTGGTCGATACCTGGCTCAACCAATTCCCGGAGCTGGGCGCGGCCTACCGTCTCAAGGAGGAGTTCCTGAACATCTGGAATTTGGAAAATGAGTCTGACGCCAAAGAAGAATACCGGCGCTGGCATTCCAGCCTAACGCCGGAGGAGCGTCCGCAGTGGGCACCACTGACCACAGCAATGAGCAATTGGGAGGCGGAAATCTTCGCCTACTTCGGTAACGGGCAGCGCAACACCAATGCCTTCACCGAATCGATGAACCGGCAAATGAAAGACCTGAATAGGCTCACGCGCAGCATGTCCTTCGAGATGTTCCGCGCCAAGATTCTGTTCTCGGTCGAGCACAAGATGAAGCGCAAGGAAAAGCCCCGCCGGGAATCGCCATTCACTATGGGCTACGGCCTCCCGACAGATGCCAACCTTGCAGGGCGGGCGCCCTCTATGCGCGACATGGGGGCGCCCATTCGTCCTCTGCTGGAGTTCCTGCTGGAGCCTCCCATCAACATCAACCCGATGCCTTCGGCTGAGGGTTAGGAAGCTCCTGCATCAACAGGCTTTTATGAATACCCTGAAAGAATTACTCAAGGACAAGAAATTTGAGCTGCCGACCGCGCCCAAGGTAATCCTGTTCGAGCTGCTATTGGTCGCCCTTCGCGACGGCACGATCACCAGCGTTGAATGGGCACTCCTCAAGGAGTTTCAGCTTCACCATCAATTGGAAGACTTCATTTTCGATGATCTCTTGGAGCGTGCAGAAACGCTGAATCAGGAAGTCAGCAAAACCATTTCGATTATTCTCGAGTAAGGAAACGATCATGCCCATTCCTCTGATCATTGGTGCTGTTGCAGCCGCTGCCGGTATATATGGTGCGGCCAAGGGCGTCAGCGGTGCGATAGACCACAGCAACGCCAAAGACATCAATAACGATGCACGCTCCATGGTCGACAGCGCCAATCGAAAGGTTGAAGAGCAACGCAAGGCCACTAACGCCATACTGGAGGATTATGGCCAGCGTAAGCTGCGCGCGTTCAACGGGGTGGTTGCCGAATTTATCGAAACCTTCGAGCGCCTGAAAAATATCGAACTCAGTCAGAGTCCAGAGCTGGATAAACTGAACGCTGGCGATTTTTCCAACAAAACCCTTACTGGTCTGCGGCAGGACTACCAGGCGCTCAAGGACGCGGGTCTCGGTCTAGGCGCAGGCATGGGCGGTGGTGCAGCGCTGGCCTTTGGTGCCTACAACGGCACAATGCTGCTGGCCACCGCCAGCACGGGTACGGCCATCTCCTCGCTCGGCGGCGTGGCAGCCACCAACGCCACGCTTGCCTGGTTGGGCGGCGGTTCGTTGGCAGCCGGTGGCTACGGTATGGCCGGGGGCATGATGGTGCTGGGTGGCATCGTCGCTGGACCGGCGTTGGCCATCTTCGGCCACGTTCTGGGTAACAAGGGCGAAGAAGCCCTGAACACTGCCCGCAGCAACCAGGAACAGGCCCGCACCATTCACGATCAAGCCGAGCTGATGACCGGTAAGCTGCGGGCCATTGAGCAGGTTACCTCCCTGGCGAACGCCACGTTCTCCAAGATCAGCTCGCAACTGCGCCGCACCGTGAGCGAGTTGAAGAAAGTCATCGAGAATAATGGCGTGGATTACCGGACCTTCTCGGATGAAAGCAAGGAGGTCGTTTTCCGCTCGGTCAAGTTTGCTCAGTTACTCAAGGCCATGATCGACACTGCGATCCTGGATCAAGACGGCAATCTGGTTCTGGCAACGGAGAAGCGCATCCAAGACGTCGCAGCTGTGGCTAGCGGACAGAAAGCGGGCCTGGACGCGCCCTCAGCATAGAACAGTGCCCGCGCCCCCGCGCGGGCCTTCCTCAAATGTCCCAGTCGCAACCGGCACCGCTTCAAGGCGGTGATACTTTTATATGTCCAGCCATACCACGCCACCCTCCGCCTTCCCCTGTACCCAATGCGGCTTGTGCTGCCAGCACGTTCATCTGGCTGCCGAAACCCAATTTCTGGATCGTGGCGACGGTACTTGCATGCATTACGATGCACTTCGCAAGCGCTGCACCATTTATGCAGAGCGCCCGAACATCTGCAGGGTGGATCGACAATACACCATGCGCTACGCCCAGCAATACACCTGGGACGAGTACGTCACTCTGAATCTGCAGGTCTGCGTGATTTTACAGACGCAAGAAGAGCAAGCCGTCCTTCTTACGATCAAAACGTAAGCAAGGCGTCTACCAATACGTTGATGACAATAACTCATGCATAAACTGCCTCCGCGCGAAGCTGAACAGGTCATGTCAGCATCGGAAAGTTATCACATTGAGCCACTGACCGAAGACAGGGCCAAACCTCCGATGAAGGTACGAACAACTCGATGACGTCACCTAAAGATAAGGCTTCCTGTGTAACCGAGAAGTCCTCGCATCAACCCTCTCAATTACCGGGATATACCCGCTCGATCTGTTGATCGAACTCTCCGCCATACCCACAGTACTCAAGCGGAATGCGCTCAATATCCTCGGCAATTTGCACGATCACCTCGCGTAACTCCAATTGTTCGAACCACCTCGCAGGAATTGCCGCAGCACCATACTGAGCCCCCAACAGGTGCCCGGCGATCAGTCCAGTGCTGTCACTGTCGCCACCGTGATTCACCGCCGTAATCACGCCCTCCTCGAACGAGCGCGCCGCCAGGGCGCACCACAGGCCAATAGCCAACGCTTCTTCGGCGACCCAACCGCCACCGAGTTCGCCGATGCGTTGCGGGGTGGGCTCGTAGCCTTCGTAAAAGAAGAACAGCACGCGCTCGATGAGACTACGTGTTTCTTCCATACCGGGATTTTGCCCATAATTGGCCAAGCTTTGAGTGACTGCGTGCTCCAGGCTGTCTTGCCGATCGACAATGCGCTGGAGAATATCGGCAAACAGCCCAGCCGCCAGGTAGCCCGTAGGGTGCCCGTGGGTCAGGCGCCCTGACTGGGCAGCGTAGTCAAAGGCGTTAGCAAAGAATGCGCAGGGCGCAACGCGCATTAAGGCGCCACAACCTTTGCTGTTGTTCTCAGCAACAGCGCCCAGCCGCGGACTGGCCTTGAGTGCACCGAGGCAGGTAGTGCCAGGGGCGCGGCGAGACCAGAGCGCCAGTTGCTCGATCAGCCACCCGTCCCTGCTGACAGGCGTCGCCGCAGGGTAATCCTGGGTCATCAGCCAGCGCAGCAACGCATGATGGATAATGCTGGGAACGTGGCAAATCCCTCGCGAACTGCCGCGAACATAAGCCCGCAGCAAGCCTTCTGCGGTGAAAAGCATCATCTGCGTGTCGTCGGTGATGGCGCCGGTGATACCGAAAGCAGGGGCAAAATCAACGATACCTTGTGGACCGAATTTAGCTTCGATTGCAGGCCATTCGAGGAACTCCACCGGGGCGCCCAACGCATCGCCGACGGCACCGCCCAGCAGACAGCCTTTGATCCGTTCAAGTCTGTTCATGTCCTTTCCCTTATCCCTCTGCTGGGATCAATTCCTGCAAAATCACCAGCTTTCTTTGCAACTGCTCGATGTCCGCTTTCTCAGCTCGCAGCGCCGAACGCAGTTCCCGGTTTTCCATTTCCCAAATCCGCGCCCAGCGCACGTCCTTTTGGAAGCCTAGAGCCATTTGCCAGAGTTCACGCAACCTCAGGCACTGCAGCAGAAGCACCAGCAGGATTGCCCCCATCATCACCAATGCACCCGTCGAAACTGCTTCCGACATACTCATGCCCACCTCCTTCCGTGAATTCAATTCATCTAAAAGACAAACACACGATATGTAGTGATTAGCGACAGGTCTAGAATGTAGACTTATACAGGTAAAGTATTCGCGCACATGGAGAGGTTATGAAACGCAAGCAGTCGATCGAACAAGTCCGCTGGGATCTGGCACTTCGCTATCGTTTGATTGAGACCGTTGCCTGGTGGGAGGGCCGGCTGACCACGGGACACTTGATCCAGAGCTTCGGCATCAGCCGCCAGCAGGCGTCGAAAGACATCAATACCTACATCACCGAACATGCGCCCCGAAACTTGACATATGACAAGCAGCTCAAGGGCTACGTCCCGAGCACGCAGTTCAAGCCGCTGTTCATCGACGACAGCGCCAGTGCCTATCTGCACCTGCTTTATCAGAACAACGAGCGAGCCCCGCACATCGAAGGCCTGGCGCTGGCCTATGCCCACACCAAGGTGCTGGAGGTGCCAGATCGCTCAATCAAGCCGGAGATTCTTAGACCGCTGCTCAAGGCTTGCCGCGACCACCTACGCCTGGATATCGACTATGTGTCACTAAACAACCCCGCCCCAGAAGGCCGGCTCATCGCACCACACACCTTGGTCTATACCGGTATGCGTTGGCATGCACGCGCCTATTGCGAGAAGAACGGCCAGTATCGCGACTTTGTACTTAGTCGATTGCGCGGAGCCCCCATCCTGGAAGGAAAATCCAAGAATGTGATTGAAGAGGATGAGGCCTGGAATGCCGAAGTAACATTGGTCATCGAGCCCGATTCGCGACTAACAGATGAGCAGAAGGCGATCATTGAAGCCGATTTCGGCATGCTGAATGGCCAATTACTGATACCTACTCGCAGGGCGCTGGTGAAATATGTATTGCAGCGTTATCAGATCGACCCAACAAAAATGGAGCCCCGGCCAGAAGCGCAGCAAATTGTGGTGAAGAACCTGGGTGAGTTGGAGCCCTGGCTGTACAACTGAAGTGAACTGGTGGCGACCTGTCGCGCAGACAGCACCCATCTTGAATTTGAGACGCAACACCTCTCGAGTTTTAGGCTTGGAGAAGTGCTCCACTGCGAGTGACTTGTTCAAGGACGCGACGCACAGCTTCAAGGGGCAGAAACGGTTTACGGCCCCGACCTGGCTTATTGAGTAAACCGTCCAGCCGCTGAGTTTGAAAGCGCTGACACCAGCAAGCAATAACGGGGAGTGAGAACCCATGCGAGGTGACCTGTGCTTTCAGCAGGCAGCTAGGATTCTTGGACGCAGGACGCGCGATTGAGGGTAAAGCAGCGGTTGCGACAGTCTGGGGCACATAAATGCCAACCCCGTTGCCCCCTGTAAGCCCAGTGTCGTTGGCCGATAGTCGTTTGGCGTAGACCCACCATTCCCCGTTCGTTTTATCGTCAATCCATTGCAGAAAGCTTGTAATGAGCAAATTGCTTATCAACTGAATTTGAAGCGAGATTGTATATCGCAGTCTTCCAGAAATCTGTATGTCATCTGGGAATAGACACCCTACTCGATACCGAGACCTAACCGGCTATCGACGAGGGACGCGGACGTTCAGTCCAATCCGCATCCAAGCTTCGTCCTTCCATGCGCAGTTCCTTACGCAATGTCAGTGTGGGGGATAAATGGGGGGACAAAAATAGTAAATTATAAAATATCTTTATAAATCAATATTTTAAATAAATGATAAAGCCGGCCACAAGCCGGCTTTTTAATGCCCGCCTGTTTTCAATCCCCCTCGAACACCACCGCCTTCATCGCCGCCGTATTCACCTTCAGCGTGAACACATCCGGCCGTGCATAGTGCCCACACACATCAAAATCAAGGTTGCTGGCCTGCCCCACGGTCAGGTCGATCTCGGCGTACAGAATGGCTTCCTGATCAAACACCGGCCCCGCCAGCACCTGTCCAGTGGCACTGACGATCATGCTGCCGCCGTGCATGATGTAGTCCCCTTCCCCGGCTGTAAGGCCGAAGTCTTCCCGATAGGCTGCCGGGTACTCGCCCAGGGTGATCGCCTGGCAGGCTGACAGCACCGGTACGCGTCCTTCGAGCGCGATGTGGACCATGGATGAAGCCCAGGTGGGGCGGTCATCTGCCGTGGGGGCGCAGTAGATCTCGGTGCCCTGGGCGTACATCGCCTGGCGCAAGGCCGGCATGTAGTTTTCCCAGCAGATGACAGTGCCCAACCGGCCAAACGGGGTATCCACCGGGGCAATGCTTGAACCATCGCCGAAACCCCAGATGATGCGTTCCTGGCCGGTGGGCATGAGTTTGCGGTGATAGCCCGCAACGCCCTTGCCCGGTGCCAGGGTTACCGCGGTGCAATACAAGGTGCGCCCCAGGCGTTCGATGATGCCCATCACCACGTGCACACCGGTTTCATTGACTACATCGCAGAGTCCGGCCAGTTCGGGGCCGTCCAGGTTGACGGCGCCCTGTACATAACGCAGGTACTGGGCCCGGCCTACATCGCTGCGGCTGCCAACCACTGTGCCGAACGCCGCGCCCTTGGGGTATCCGCCGAGAAACGCCTCGGGAAACACGGCAAGTTCGACGCCTTGCGCTGCAGACTCGCGTATCAGCCCCGCAGCTTTCTCGGCACTCAGTTGGGGTTCGAACGGAATGGATGAAGCTTGAACAACAGCAACCTTGGTCATGGGTCTTTCCTTGAAGGGTAATGAGAGTCGGCATCAACCGCGCGTGATGTCGCGGTCCTTGGTTTCCGGCAACAGGAACCACAACACGATGAAGCAGATCAGCGAGACGCCGGCCAGATACGCAGCGGGGATGTTCGGGTTGTGGGTAGCCTGGATAAGAGCCACGGCAATGAACGGTCCTGGCCCGGCGAGCAGCGCCAGCGCGACGTTGTGCCCCACCGCGGCGCCAGTAGAGCGAATCGAAGCCGGGAACACTTCCACCAGCAGCACCACATCCATCACTGCGGTAATGGCCACCAGCACGGCCATGATCACCAGCCCGAGCAGGATCGCGGCGAAACTGCCGGTGTTCATCAGCAGGAATACCGGATAGGCCAGTAGCGTCAGCCCCGCCGCCGATGCCAGCACGAACGGGCGACGGCCAAAACGATCACTCAGGCGCCCCACGATGGGGTTGAACAGGGTGTAGAGCACCAGCGCCACACTGCACAACCACAGGGCGGTGGACTTGCCCAGGCCTACGGTTTGGGTCAGGTGGGTGTTGGCGTAGGTGATGAAGTAGTACAGCGACACGCCGAACAGCGCCGAGAAGGCGAAAGAAATCACGAAGGCTCGCTGCTTGGCCTGACGCGACACCGGCTCGAGGGCGTTGGTGGCACGCTTGTGCTCGAGCGCTTCATACACCGGCGTGTCGCCCAGCTTGCGGCGGATGTACATGGCCACACCGGCCATGACAATGGAGGCGACAAAAGGCACGCGCCAGCCCCACGCCATCAGGTCGGCATCCGACAGGCTCGCCGTGATGATCGCGGCGATAGCCGTACCACACAAAAATGCAGCCCCTGCGGTGCCCGTGATCACGCTCGCAGCCGTGGCACGGCGATTGGCCGGGGCGCTTTCTACGATGTAGATCCCGGCGCTGGACCACTCGCCCCCCACCATCATCCCCTGCAAGAAGCGCAAGGCCACCAACAGGATCGGTGCGGCGATACCAATGCTCGCGTAGTCGGGCAGCAGGCCGATCAGGGTGGTGGCCAGCCCCATGCCGAACACGGTGATGATCAACACGGCGCGACGCCCCAGCTTGTCACCTATCGGTCCGAGCACAACGGCGCCCAAGGGGCGTGAGAGGAAACCCACGGCGAAAACCGCCAGGGAGGACAGCAAGGAGACACCCGGTGCCGTGGAAGGAAAGAACAACTGCCCGATCACGGCGGCAAAGTAGCCGTAAATGGCAAAGTCGAACCATTCCATGAAGTTGCCAATGCCAACGGCAATGGCCCGCTTGCGCAGCTCTGCTGCGTCGCTTGATGAGACGGCGCGCTCACCTTTTACCGATTGCACTATTGAATCTTGCATCCCGAGCCACCTGTTTATTGTTGTGTTTACGCAGCTTGAGATTAAGAATGCGCAGGCAAATTAATCAAACGAATACTAGAGATAGCCATGATTAGTGTTGCTAATATCAGCAGGATCGACCTCAACCTGCTTATCGTTTTTCAGTGCCTGATGAACGAGCGCAGCGTGACCCGAACGGCGGCGGTGCTGCATGTCACCCAAGGGGCTGTAAGCTCCTCGCTGAAGCGCCTGCGCGAGCAGTTTCACGATGAGCTGTTCATCCGAACCGGGGCCGGCATGGTGCCCACGCGAAGGGCGTTGGAGATCGCCCCGAAAGTGACCGAAGCGCTGACTGCGGTGGCCGCCATCGTGGACAAACGCCCGCAGTTTTCTGCCGAATCGTCCACGCGGGTGTTCAACATCGCACTGTCGGATGACATTGAAAGCTACCTGTCACCCAGGCTGGTCAATGAAGCAAAGGCCCGCGGGCTCTCGGTGAAATTCGCCTTTCACCAAAGCAACAGCTCGCTGTGGAAAGCATCGCTGGCAGACCCGGACATCGACCTGGTGCTGTGCTCCGAACCCAAGGAACTCACCTCGCACTACAGCTCGCAGGTATTGTTCTCGTCGTCCTATTCCTGCTTGTACGACGGCCCCCGGCTCAACTTGAAAAGCCCGCTCACCCGGGATGAATACCTCATGCACGAGCATGTGAGGATTTCCTTCGATGGCCGCCGCGGCTTCGTGGACGACCTACTGGAAAGCGAAGGCGTCGCCCGCCGCGTATCGGCGTCGTTCACCCATTTCAGTGGTGCCTTGGCAACCCTGGTGCACAGTGACGTGATCGCCACCCTGCCTACCTTCGCGGCGCTGTCTTATGCGCGAATCGCACGCTTGACCGTAAGCCCGGTACCCATTTTCGTCCCGGCGTTCCGGGTGTTCATGGTCTGGGACGTGGAACACAATGACGACCCGCACAACCGCTGGCTACGCAGCTTCATCATCGATACCACCCAGGAGCTACAGCGCGGCTCACTCACTCCGAGCTGAATGACCGGTTACAGGCGCCATTACATTGACATCACTCGTCGTAGCCTCGAAACTTCCCGGCTCCTCAAGATGCTCATCGATATGGAATACAACATGAGAAATCTACTTGTAGCCGCTTTAAGTGCCGTTGTGCTCACTGGCTGTACTGCCGAAATCGACAACGCCGAAGTGATGACCAGAAACGGCCTGATCTACAAGTACGCAGACACTGATCCCTTCAGTGGCCGAGTCATCAATATGCCAATCGGCCTGCCAGGCATTCCAGCCCTCTGTAACACTCAAATAGAAAAGGGACGCTACAGCGGCAAAAGCGAATGTTTCTATAACGCTCAGAAGGTTTACGAAGTCGAGTACGCGGCAGGCAATAAGAACGGCACGGAAACTGTCTACGACGCCAAGTCAGGTACCAGACTATCGGTCAAGAACTGGAAGAACGGTCGCCAGGACGGCGTTGCCGAGGAGTACCAGAACGGCGTAATGACGCATCAACAAACGTTCGCAGAGGGCAAGCCTGATGGCAAGGAAACCCGCTGGAGCACCGATGGAAGCAAGGTGCTTACCGAACTCAGCTGGAACGATGGCAAGAAATTCAGCGGCTACGAGACCGACTCAGGAGGCAAGCACAGCTACGCCAACGGCCAACTGCACGGCGCACAGATTAAATACGGCTACTTTGTCGGCAGCCTGAAGACCTACGTAGAAGCAGAACAGAACTACAAAGACGGCCAGCTGGATGGTGTACAGAAGGCTTATAAAAACACGCTGCACACCGAACTTGTCCAGCAGGCCTCCGAAGTAGTCTACGAAAATGGTACCGCTGTTTCTGGATGGGTCAGGCAGTTCAGTCCGCTGGATGGAACGTTGCTCCAGGAAATAAAGCTCGTGCGTACCGAGCAAGCCGAGGATGAGGACTTCTACAGCGATTATCCGGGCAACCTCGTTCCTGACGGGCACATCCAGTCGTACAGCCCGCAAACCGGCCAGCTTGAAGGCGACGAACGCTGGGTCAATGGCGTGAAGGAGACCGCATCGCCTGGGCTCGCCACGGTTGCAGCGGTCTCTACCGAGACCTGCCAGGATGCCTGGATGAGCGCTTATCGCGCGGAAGTCGGTGAAGACGCGATGATCAACAACGAGCAACTTGGTGAATGGGAACAATGGTGCGCCGAAGGCAAGTTGCCTTGACGGCCACGGCTGAACGGGCATTGAACGAGGGCAGCTCCAGCGCTGCCCTCATTGCCTAACCCTTGACGCACACCACCTGCCGCAACGTATGCACCACCTCCACCAGATCACGCTGCGCCTGCATCACCGCATCAATATCCTTGTAGGCCATGGGAATCTCATCGATCACGTCCTTGTCTTTCCGACACTCGACGTGAGCAGTGGCGCGCACCTGATCCTGCACCGTGAACTGCTGCCTGGCCCTGGTGCGGCTCATCACGCGCCCCGCCCCATGGCTGCAGGAACAGAACGATTCCGGATTGCCCAGGCCGCGAACGATGAAGCTTTTCGCGCCCATCGAGCCTGGAATGATGCCCATCTGCCCCTTTTGCGCTGACACCGCGCCCTTGCGGGTCACCAGGATGTCCTCGCCGAAGTGCCGTTCGCGCTGCACATAGTTGTGATGGCAGTTCACCGCCTCAAGGCTGGCATCAAAAGGTTTGCCCAGTACCTGGCGCGCGGCACCGATCACCGCGTGCATCATCAGGGCGCGGTTCTGGCGGGCAAAGTCCTGGGCCCATTCGACGGCTTCGACATAGTCGGCAAAATGCCGGCTGCCTTCTTTGAAGTAGGCCAGGTCTTTATCCGGGAGATTGGCGATGTGCTGGCGCATGTCGGCCTGGGCCAGTTGGATAAACAGGTTGCCAATGGCATTGCCCACGCCGCGCGAGCCACTGTGGAGCATGAACCAGACGCGCTCGGCTTCATCCAGGCAGACCTCGATGAAGTGATTGCCGCCGCCCAGGGTGCCCAGGTGCGCACGGTTGTTGGTGCGTTCCAGCGTGGGGTATTTGTCGGTAATGGACTTGAAGCGCGTGGCGAGATCCTGCCAGGCACGATCGGCGTGCGCCGGCACCTTGTCCCAGGCACCCTGGTCGCGGCGGCCGAAGGTCTTGCCGTGGGGGACGGCCTGCTCGATGGCGCTGCGCAAGCGGTGCAGGTTGTCTGGCAAGTCGCGGGCATGCAGCGAGGTGCACGCGGCGATCATGCCGCAGCCGATGTCCACACCCACGGCCGCAGGGATGATCGCGCCCAGGGTGGGGATCACACTGCCGATGGTCGAGCCTTTGCCCAGATGCACATCGGGCATCACCGCCAGATGCTTGAAGATAAACGGCATTCTGGCGGTGTTGAACAGTTGCTGGCGGGCTTCGGCTTCCACCGGCACGCCTTGGGTCCAGAGCTTGATCGGTTTGCCGTCAGCCACTTCCAGCAGGTTCATGTCATACCCCTGAGCTCGTCCCGAAGACACGCTCGCTACCTCGGTTGAACGGATTGCGTTGCAAAAAATTTACAGTACAACAGACAGCGTCTAAGGTGTATTTCAGAGGACCGAATCGCGGCTGGCAAAACGCCAGCCGGCACATGCTGAGCAGGTGCCTTCCGGCATCTGGATTTGCCTCTTTTCGAGGGCCGGGATGACGACTCCATGGGGCGCCGCAAGCCAACCCGGAGTCGTCCCCGCCTCTCCTTTTCCCCTGTCGATTTGCTCCCCCCGCCCTGCTCTGCTAGTGTCGCGCCGTTTATACCGCCACCGAGACAGCCGCCATGGCCCGAAAAAAAGCCTCTATTGATTTCGAGCAATCCCTCGCCGATCTGCAAACCCTGGTCGAGCGCCTGGAGAACGGTGAGCTGTCGCTGGAAGATTCGCTGGCCGCGTTCGAGCAAGGAATCAGCCTGACCCGCGATTGCCAGAGTGCACTGGCCCAGGCCGAGCAGAAGGTCCAGGTGCTGCTGGAGCGCGATGGTGAACTGGCTGCAGAACCTTTCGATGCGGACCAGGCAGAATGATTGCTCAGTACCAGGCCAACAGCCAGGCCCGCGTCGACGCGGCACTCGAACAACTGTTCGTGGCACCCTCGCCCGAACTGGATCGCCTGTACGCGGCCATGCGCTACAGCGTCATGAACGGCGGCAAGCGGGTGCGCCCGCTGCTTGCCTACGCCGCCTGCGAGGCCCTTGGCATAGCGCCTGAGCACGCCAACGGCGCCGCCTGCGCCGTGGAGCTGATTCACGCCTACTCGCTGGTACATGACGACCTGCCGGCCATGGACGATGACGACTTGCGCCGCGGCCAGCCAACCACCCACAAAGCCTTCGACGAAGCCTGCGCGATCCTCGCCGGTGACGGCCTGCAGAGCCTGGCCTTCCATGCCTTGCTCGACCCGCAGTTGAGCCCGCAAACCGACACGATCCGCCTGGCCATGGTCCAGACCCTGGCCCTGGCCGCAGGCCCGGCCGGCATGGTCGGCGGCCAGGCCATCGACCTCGGCTCTGTAGGGCTCAAGCTTGACCAGACCGCCCTTGAGTTCATGCACCGGCACAAGACCGGCGCTCTGATCGAGGCCAGCGTCCGTCTCGGCGCCCTGGCCAGTGCCCGCGCCGACCAGCTCCAGTTGCAAGCCCTGCAGACCTACGCCCGGGCCATCGGCCTGGCCTTCCAGGTGCAGGACGATATTCTCGATGTCGAAAGCGATACCGAAACCCTGGGCAAACGCCAGGGCGCCGATATCGCCCGGGACAAGCCGACCTACCCCGCGCTGCTCGGGCTGGACGCCGCCAAGGCCTACGCCCTGGAATTGCGCGACCAGGCCTTGCATGCCCTGCGGCCATTTGACGCGGCAGCTGAACCGCTGCGCGAATTGGCGCGGTATATCGTCGAGCGCCGTAATTAAGGCCTGTTGCGCGGCAAGCTCGCCCCCACACACTCTGTAGGAGCGGGCTTGCCCCGCGAAGCGCCCAAACGGGCAGCCATTACCGCAATAAGGTAAACTGCCGCCTCTTCACACCTATAACGATTCGCCTGATGCCCACGACGTTTCAAGAGATCCCCCGCGAACGCCCGGTCACGCCGCTGCTTGACCGTGCCGATACGCCCGCCGGCCTGCGCCGTCTGGCCGAAGCCGATCTGGAGAGCCTGGCCGACGAACTGCGCCAGGAACTGCTCTATACCGTTGGTCAGACCGGCGGGCATTTCGGTGCCGGCCTGGGCGTCATCGAGCTGACGATTGCCCTGCACTACGTCTTCGATACCCCGGACGACCGCCTGGTGTGGGACGTCGGCCATCAGGCATACCCGCACAAGATCCTCACCGGTCGCCGCCAGCGCATGAACACCCTGCGCCAGAAGGACGGCCTGGCCGCCTTCCCGCGCCGCGCCGAAAGCGAGTACGACACCTTTGGCGTCGGTCACTCCAGCACCTCGATCAGTGCAGCGCTGGGCATGGCCATAGCCGCCCGCCTGCAGAATGATCCGCGCAAGTCCATTGCTGTGATCGGTGACGGTGCGCTGACCGCGGGCATGGCGTTCGAGGCGTTGAACCACGCCCAGGAAGTCGACGCCGACATGCTGGTGATCCTCAACGACAACGACATGTCGATCTCACGCAATGTCGGTGGCCTGTCCAACTACCTGGCCAAGATCCTTTCCAGCCGTACTTATTCGAGCATGCGCGAAGGCAGCAAGAAGGTGCTCTCGCGCCTGCCCGGCGCCTGGGAAATTGCCCGCCGCACCGAAGAGTACGCCAAGGGCATGCTGGTCCCTGGCACCCTGTTCGAAGAGCTGGGCTGGAACTACATCGGCCCAATCGACGGCCACGACCTGCCAACCCTGATCACCACCCTGCGCAACATGCGCGACCTCAAGGGGCCGCAGTTCCTGCACGTGGTGACCAAGAAGGGCAAGGGTTTCGCCCCGGCCGAAGTCGATCCGATCGGCTATCACGCCATCACCAAGCTCGAGCCTGTGGATGCACCGGCGGCGGCACCGAAAAAATCCGCTGGTCCAAAGTATTCCGCGGTGTTCGGCCAGTGGCTGTGTGACATGGCCGCAGCCGATGAGCGCCTGGTCGGCATCACCCCCGCCATGAAGGAAGGCTCGGACCTGGTCGCCTTCAGCGAACGCTACCCGGACCGCTACTTCGACGTCGCCATTGCCGAGCAGCACGCCGTGACCCTGGCAGCCGGCATGGCCTGCGAAGGTGCCAAGCCGGTGGTGGCGATCTACTCGACCTTCCTGCAGCGCGCCTACGATCAATTGATCCATGACGTTGCCGTACAGAACCTCGACGTACTGTTCGCCATCGACCGTGCCGGCCTGGTGGGCGAAGACGGCCCGACCCATGCGGGCAGCTTCGATTTGTCGTTCCTGCGCTGCATCCCCGGCATGCTGGTGATGACCCCAAGCGACGAGAACGAACTGCGCAAGATGCTCAGCACCGGCCACCTGTACAACGGCCCGGCGGCCGTTCGCTACCCGCGCGGCACCGGCCCGAACGCGGCCATCGAGAGCAACCTCGAGCCGCTGGAAATCGGCAAGGGTGTGTTACGCCGCCAAGGCAGCAAGGTTGCCTTGCTGGTCTTCGGTGTACAGCTGGCAGAGGCGCTGAAAGTGGCCGAAGGCCTGGACGCCACCGTGGTCGACATGCGCTTCGTCAAACCGCTGGATGAAGCCCTGGTACGTGAAATCGCCGCCAGCCATGAGCTGCTGGTGACCATCGAAGAGAACGCCATCATGGGTGGCGCCGGCGCTGCGGTCAGCGAGTTCCTCGCCCGCGAAGCCGTGCTCAAGCCGGTGCTTCACCTGGGCTTGCCGGACGTGTATGTCGAGCACGCCAAGCCTGCGCAGATGCTGGCCGAATGCGGGCTGGATGTAGCCGGTATCGACGCCGCGGTACGCGAGCGTATGCAACTGCTTGGTCTTTGAGACCTGATCGCGGGGCAAGCCCGCTCCTACGGCAGAATGTAGGAGCGGGCTTGCCCCGCGATAGTTTTGGAACTGCCATGAAGCTCCTTCGCCTTTCTCTCCTGCTGTGCCTGCCCCCCCCCCTCCTGGCAGACCCCATCGACCGCGACAGCGCCCTGAAGCTGCCCAACACACTGATCAGCGCCAACCGCCAGGTCGAGGACCGCACGCAAACCAGTGCCGCCAACACGGTATTCACCCGCGACGACATCGACCGCCTGCAACCCTCCAGCGTCACTGATCTGCTGAGCCGGGTGCCGGGTGTACAGGTCGCGCCAACAGGCGGACGCGGCAGCGTACCGGGCATCTACATCCGTGGCAGCAAGACGGCCCAAAGCCTGGTGTTGGTGGACGGCGTACGCATCGCCAATGCCACCTCCGGCGATAGCGGCCTGCAGTTTCTCAACGTCGACCAGATAGAGCGGGTGGAAGTACTGCGTGGTTCTCGTTCGGCGGTCTATGGCAGCGACGCCATTGGCGGGGTGATCCAGATCTTCACCCGGCGTAGTGCCCAGCAAGGTCTACAACCGCGCCTGCGCTTGGCCGCCGGCAGCAACCAGAGCTGGGAGCGCGGCCTGGGGCTTTCCGGTGGCGATCGGAACACCCGCTTCAACCTCGGCGCCAGTGTGGATGAAAGCGCCGGTATTGACTGGAGCCACACCTCCTACCCTAGCGATGGCGACCATGATGCGTACCGCAACAAGTCGTTCAACCTGAGCCTGAGCCACAGTTTCAACGACAACGTCGAGGCCGGCCTGAACCTGCTCGACAGCCGTGGCCGCAGTGAATACGACAACCCGTACGGCCGCTTCGACATGGACACATTCCAGAGCTTTGGCCAGGCCCCCTATACCGACTACACCGTCAGCAGCCTGGGTACCTACCTCGGTGCCCAGCTCAACGAACACTGGTACTCGCGCCTGGAACTGGGCCACAGCGAGAACCGCGATAAAAAGCGCGACAAACTCAGCAACGACGCCAGCGAGTTCAATACCTACCGTGACTCGGCCAGTTGGCAGAACGACCTGACGTTCGACGAGCAGAACAGCCTGATGATCGGTGCCGACTGGTATCAGGACCGCGTCCACGGCAGTACCGATTTTGATGAAGACAGCCGCTGGAACCGGGCGGCCTTCGTCCAGCACCGTTTCAAGGGCGAGTGGTTCTCCACAGAGCTTGGCTTGCGCCGCGACCAGAACCAGCAGTTCGGCGGACAGAACACCTGGAGCGGCAGCCTGACCCTGCCGCTCGATGCGGACAACGACCTGCTGATGTCCTACAGCGAAGGGTTCCGCGCCCCGACCTTCAACGACCTTTACTATCCCCAGTACAGCAATCCGAACCTCAAGCCCGAACGCTCGAAAAGCTACGAGTTGCAATGGCGCAGCCAGCTGACTGAAGAAAGCCGCCTTGAAGCCTCGATCTACCGCACCGACCTGCGTGACGCGATCATCTTCGGCGCCGACTCGATTCCCCGCAATGTGGCGTCGGCCCGGGTCAATGGCTTCGAAGCAGCCTTGCATCAAACCTGGTTGGGTTGGCAGAGCAACCTCGGCCTGGCACTGATCGATCCCCGCGACCGCGACAGTGGCCATACCCTGGCCCGTCGCGCCCGCCGCACCTTGAGCCTTGATCTGGACCGCCAGTATGACCAGTTCGGCCTCGGTGCCAGCTGGCAAGCGGTCAGCAGCAGTTTTGACGACGAAGCCAATCGCAACAGGATTGGCGGTTACGGCCTGCTCGGCCTGCGCAGCAGTTGGGCGCTGAATCCTGAGGTAAAGCTGGAGCTCAAGGTCGACAATCTGTTGGACAAGGCCTATTCGCGCGCGTTGTATAGCTATGAAGGCACGCAGTATGGCTACCGCGAAGAAGGCCGCACCTGGCTGCTCGGCGTTACCTGGACACCGGCGCTTTAGTCGCGATCAACTGACACAATCGCGCCGTCGCTTCGATCATCTGCCCGCTGGGTCGCTCCAGGCCCTTGTCCGGCACTTGCAACAGGCGCCCGTTGCGCACGGCATCGACCTGCGGCCAGGCCTTCCAGGCGTCGAGCTGGGCCTGGTCGCCGGCCAGAATCACCTGCGGATCTTGCAACAAAACTGACTCCACACTGACCTGTGGCGCAGGCAGCGTCTGCTCGGCGAACACATTGCGAGCGCCGCACACCGCCAATGCGTCGCTGACGATCTGCCCGCCACCGACGGTGTACAACGGTTTGTCCCAGACCTGATAGAACACCCGCAACGGCTGCTCGCGGTGATAACGCTCGCGCAATCCCTGCACCTGTTCACGCAGCTGCTGCGCACGCCTTTGTCCCTGCTCAGCCCTTCCGAGCTGCGCGCCAATCGCCTCGATCTGCTCGATCAATTCATCGATGCCATGGGGCTCGGCGCTATAGGTGGCGATGCCCAGGCGCTTGAGCTGGTCACGCTGGGCCGCTGGCACGCTGTCGGGCCAGAGCAGCAACAGGTCCGGCTTGAGGCTGAGCAGACGCTCCATGTCGATCTGGCCATAGCGCCCCACCGACGGCAGCGCTGCCAGGGCGGCCGGGCGCTCGCCGCCGTCGAGCACACCCACCAGCAGATCCGTGGCATGCAGCTCGACAACGATTTCCGACAGGGAGGGGGCCAGGCTGACCACCCGAGGGGCGGCCGCCAGCGGCAGGGCCAGTGCCAGCAATGCCAGCAGCAGAGCGCCGCGCATCAGCCGAGCTGACGCGGGATACGGTAGAGGTACAGCAGCACCGCGCTGGAAATGGCCAGGAGGATCTGCGGCACAGCTTCCAGGCCGACGAATACCGACAGGGCCGAGACCCAGGCCGGCAGGCAGGCGAACAGCATGCTCAGGCGCCGGACACGGGCCAGTTCGACCCAGGCCGCCGGTTCTTCAGGGCTATTGAGGGCTTTCTGGGTGGCGATCAGCGCCCGCTTGTAGGCACCGAAACGAGGCAGGCTCAGAAACATCGAAGCCACACCGGCGATGAACACCGGCATGGCCAGGATAGGGATCAGCGCCTGGATGCCACCGAAAGCCCAGGCAAACACCAGCAAAGGTGCCAGCGCCACTACCAGGTACTGCCACCAGGCCAGTTCCAGACGGCGTTTAACCTGCCCCCGGGTCACGCCCGACCGGCCTCACCCTGGTGCTCGTTGCCCATCATGTGGCCGAGCTTGCCGGCCTTGGTGGCCAGGTAGTGCTTGTTGTGCGGGTTATGGCCGGTGTGCAGTGGCACACGCTCGGCCACCGGGATGCCCATACCGGTCAGCGCCTTGACCTTGCGCGGATTGTTGGTCATCAGTCGCAGCGACTTGACGCCCAGGTGCTCGAGCATCGGCTGGCACATGCCATAGTCGCGCTGGTCGGCAGCAAAGCCCAGGCGCTCGTTGGCCTCGACGGTATCGGCGCCGCCATCTTGCAGCTCATAGGCACGGATCTTGTTCAAAAGGCCGATGCCACGACCTTCCTGGCGCAGGTACAACAGCACGCCACGGCCTTCGCGGGCGATGGCCTGCAGGGCGGCTTCAAGCTGGGAGCCACAGTCGCAACGCTGGCTGAACAAGGCATCGCCGGTCAGGCATTCGGAATGCAGGCGCCCCAGTACCGGTTGCCCGTCGGCCACATCACCCAGGCTGAGCACAACGTGCTCGCGGCCGGTGGCTTCATCGAGAAAACCGTGCATGGTGAAAGTCGCAAAGGGGGTAGGCAGCTTGGAAGCGGCAACAAAGACGACGGGCACGTTGTGCTCCTGATCAGTAACTTGAAAATTGACGTGGGCGATTGTATCAGCAGCGCCGCCGTGCTGCTTAGGCTGAATTATTGGCCATACCGATCCAGAAGTTTGATAACACCTACCGTGAGGTACTGGCCTCATCGAACGGATAGGGTTGCTGCCAGTGTTTGAAGATCGCCCGCAACTCGCCACTGGCCACCAGTTTGTCCATGCGCTGGTCGAACAAGGCGCGCAGCGCTTCGCCTTTGCCGGTGTGCGAAAAAGCCAGGAACAACGGCAGCTCGACCAGGTGCGTACGGCGAAACTCCCCGGGCTCGCTCGCCTGGTTGAGCACATAGTCGACTTCGGTCAGGGCATCGATGTAGAAGTCCACCCGGTCATGCTCAAGCATCGGCAGGATGCCTTCGCGGCGCTGGATTTCACGGAAATGATCGACGTTGGGCAGGTAGTTCTGATAGTCATAGCCCCGCACCCAGGCCAGGCGATACTGGCCAAGGTTGCTCAAGGTGGGTAGCGGTTTGCTCGCCAGCCCCAGGGCATAGATGTGATCCAGGTCGAAGTGCCAGCGCGGGTAGAGGTTTTCAGGCTCTTCCTCTTTATAGGAACCGACCCAGGCATCGGCCTCGCCACGCTTGACCAGGCCGACCGCTCGACTATAGGGAACGCTCTGGATACGGACGCTGACACCCGCAGGCTCGAACACCTTGCGCAGGACGTCCCAGGCCAGGCCCGAGCCATCGGCGTTGGTGTAGTCGAGCCACTCCTCGCTGACCAGATGGATCTGTGCAGGTGTCGCAGGTGACGACTCCGCCGCCCGCACCACGCCTGCCACCAGGACCAACAGCAACAGCCCCAATCGCCATCCAGTCATCGCCTTACTCCCTTAAGTAAAACTCCATACCAGAACTTGCATGCCCAACCAGGCGAACACCCCCGCCAGCACATCGTCGAGCATGATACCGACGCCGCCATGCACATGCCGGTCAACCCAGCGAATCGGCCAGGGCTTGAGGATGTCGAAGAAACGGAACATCAAAAAGCCCGCCAACAACCATTGCCACCCTTCGGGCACCAGCCACAGGGTGATCCACATGCCGACCATCTCGTCCCAGACAATGCCTTCGTGGTCATGCACACGCAAGTCATCGGCAACCTTGCCGCACAGCCAGAAGCCGAACAGCATGGTCAGGCCGAGCATCAGCCAATAGCCCCAGTCGGGCAACATCTGCCACAACGGGATGAAGGGTAGAGCGACCAGTGAACCCCAGGTTCCCGGTGCCTTGGGCAAGGTCCCGGAGCCGAAGCCAAAGGCCAGAAAATGCCACGGATTACGCCAGACCGACGGCGGAACGTTCTCCGCAGGCACCTGATTGGGGTGATCGGTCACAGTTGCTCCCTAAAATGTTGATAACCCCGTGTTGTAGGGGTGATGTCTTGCCCTTGGCCATCCACCAGGCTGACGCCAGAACCAGTGATTGCACGGCCCACCACCCGGATCGACCAGCCAGCCGCCAGCAAAGGTGCAAGCTCGGCTTCGGGCAGGGTGAAGGCCAGGACGTAGTCGTCGCCACCGGTCAGCGCGGCATGCTGGGCACCTTCACGCCCCAACAGCGCCTGCAACGCAGCAGACAACGGTAGTCGATCCAGCTCGACCTGCAGGGCCAGTTGCGACGCCTTGGCGATATGCCCGCAATCGGCCAGCAGGCCATCGGAGATATCCAGCGCCGCTGTCGCCTTGCCGCGCAGCGCCTGCCCCAGCGCGAACTGAGGCTTGGGCGACCAGTAATGGGCGAGCAGCGGGTCGGCAATGGCTGCATCGGCCTGACGCTCACCCAACACCAGCGGCAAGGCTCCGGCGGCATTGCCCAGCTCGCCGCCGACACACAGCAGGTCACCGGCACGAGCAGCGCCGCGGGTCAGGGCCTGGCCTGCCGGCACCCGGCCGAACACGGTCATGGTCAGGCTCAAGGGGCCACGGGTAGTGTCGCCCCCGATCAGGCTGAGCCGGCAGGCCTGGGCCATCTGGTTCAAGCCCCGGGCATAGGCTTGCAGCCAGTCGGCGCGCACCTCTGGCAGGGTCAGGGCAAGGGTAAAGCCGATTGGGGTGGCCCCCATGGCAGCCAGGTCACTGGCGGCTACAGCCAGCGAACGCTGACCGAGCAGAAAAGGATCGCAGACAGCCGGGAAATGCACCCCGGCCACCAGCGTGTCGGTGGAGATCGCCACCTGTTCGCCAGGCGGCAGGCTGAGCAAGGCGCAATCGTCGCCAATGCCCAGTGCGACCGCTTCGCCGCCTTGCGCACAGGGCGCGGCAGCGAAGTAGTGGCGAATCAGCTCGAACTCACCCATCAGCAGCAAGCGCCAGGATCAGCGCTTGAACGCCTTGACTTCGGCTTCACGAAGCCGTGGAGCCAGCTTGTCGAGCACACCGTTGACGAACTTGTGTCCGTCAGTGGCACCGAACACCTTGGCCAGCTCGACGCCTTCGTTGATAACGACGCGATACGGTACATCGGCGCGCATCATGAACTCCCAGGTGGACAGGCGCAGAACCGCCAGTTCAACCGGGTCGAGCTCTTCGAGCGCCAGGTCCAGGCACGGCTTGAGCGCTTCGTCGATCTCCGCCTTTTTCACCGGAACCCCATGAAGGATTTCGCGGAAGTAGGCACCGTCGACATCGGTGAAATCGTTATCGACCCGGAACTGCGCTTCGATCTCGTTCAGCGACTGCTTGGCCATGTGCCACTGATACAGGGCCTGAGTCGCGAGCTGACGGGCTTCGCGACGCTTGGCGCTCTTCGATGGTTTGCCAGCATCCGCAGGTTTTGGATCGCGCGGGTTGAAACGATCGCTTTCGTCGCTAATCACTTGGCCTCCAACTGCGCCAGCAGGCTGACCATTTCCAGAGCGGACAGGGCAGCTTCGGCGCCTTTGTTGCCGGCTTTGGTGCCGGAACGCTCAATGGCCTGTTCGATCGAGTCGACTGTCAGGACACCGAAGGCAACCGGTACGCCGAACTCCATGGACACCTGGGCCAGGCCCTTGGTGCACTCGCCCGCCACGTATTCGAAATGCGGGGTACCGCCACGGATCACGGCGCCCAGGGCGATGATCGCGGCGTATTCGCTTTGCTGGGCGACTTTCTGTGCCACCAGCGGGATTTCAAAGGCACCCGGGGCACGGATGATGGTGATGTCGCTTTCGCTGACACCGTGGCGAACCAGGGCGTCAACTGCACCGCTCACCAGGCTTTCGACGACGAAGCTGTTGAAGCGGCCAACCACCAAAGCATAGCGACCTTTGGGGGCAATGAAGGTACCTTCGATGGTCTTCAGGGTCATTGCGGAGTTCTCATCTTAAAGAGCCAGGCCGCAAATAGGCGGCCTGTGAGGGTTTGGGACACGAATGGCAGCGCGACAAACCGCCTGCTTTATTCGGAGGGCACGTATTCTACAACTTCCAGATCGAATCCGGATATCGCATTGAACTTCATTGGCGAACTCATCAGGCGCATTTTGCGTACGCCCAGGTCGCGCAGAATCTGCGAACCGGCACCGACAGTGCTGTAGGTGGTCGGGGTTTTGGCCTGGGAAGCCTCGGCGCTTTCCCGGATATGCGCCAGCAGCACATCGCCGTCGAGCGGATGACCGAGCAGCAGCACGACACCGCTGCCGGCCTCTGCAACCGCGCTCATGGCGGCGCGCAGGCTCCAGCGCCCCGGTTGCTTGACCATCAGCAGGTCGCGCAGCGGGTCCATGTTGTGAACCCGTACCAGGGTCGGTTCTTCGGCGCAGATGTCGCCCAGGGTCAGGGCCATGTGCACGTCGCCTTCGACCGAGTCACGGTAGGTGACCAGGTTGAAATGACCCAGCTCGCTGTCCAGCGGCTGCTCGGAAACCCGCTGAACGGTACGTTCGTGGATCATCCGGTAGTGGATCAGGTCGGCAATGGTGCCGATCTTGATGTTGTGCTCGGCGGCGAAGGCTTCGAGTTCCGGGCGACGGGACATGGTGCCGTCGTCGTTCATCACCTCGCAGATCACCCCGCTCGGCTCAAAGCCGGCCATGCGCGCCAGGTCGCAGGCCGCTTCGGTGTGGCCGGCGCGGGCCAGGGTACCGCCAGGCTGGGCCATCAGCGGGAAGATGTGGCCAGGGCTGACGATGTCTTCGGCCTTGGCATCGCGCGCAGCGGCCGCTTGCACGGTGCGCGCGCGGTCAGCGGCGGAGATGCCGGTGGTCACGCCTTCGGCGGCTTCGATCGAGACGGTGAACTTGGTGCCGAAGCCCGATCCGTTACGCGGTGCCATCAGCGGCAGCTTGAGCGTTTCGCAACGCTCGCGCGACATCGGCATGCAGATCAGGCCACGGGCGTGCTTGGCCATGAAGTTGATGTGCTCGGCCTTGCAGCACTCGGCGGCCATGATCAGGTCGCCTTCGTTCTCGCGGTCTTCGTCATCCATGAGGATGACCATTTTGCCCTGGCGGATGTCTTCTACCAGTTCTTCGATGCTGTTGAGCGCCACGCGGCACCCCCTTTCAAATCAGGATTTCAGGTAGCCGTTGGCGGCCAGGAAACTTTCGGTGATGCCGCCGGTGCTCGGCTCGGCGGCCTTGTCACCCAGCAGCAAGCGCTCCAGGTAACGGGCCAGCAGGTCGACCTCAAGGTTTACCCGACGACCTGGACGGTAGTCGGCCATGATGGTTTCGGCCAGGGTGTGCGGGACGATGGTCAGTTCGAACTCGGCGCCATCGACAACGTTGACGGTCAGGCTGGTGCCATCGACCGTGATCGAGCCCTTGTGGGCGATGTACTTGGCCAGTTCCTTGGGGGCTCGAATGCGGAACTGGATGGCGCGGGCGTTATCGCTGCGCGAAACCACTTCGCCGACGCCGTCGACGTGACCGCTGACCAGGTGCCCACCCAGGCGGGTGGTCGGTGTCAGGGCTTTTTCCAGGTTGACCCGGCTGCCGCTTTTCAGGTCGTCGAACGCGGTGCAATCCAGCGTTTCGCGGCTGACGTCAGCCCAGAAGCCATCGCCTGGCAGCTCGACCGCGGTCAGGCAGACACCGTTGACGGCGATGCTGTCGCCAAGTTTGACGTCGCCCAGATCGAGCTTGCCGGTTTCGACATACACCCGCACATCACCGCCTTTGGGGGTGAGCGAACGGATGCTGCCAATCGATTCGATGATGCCGGTGAACATGAAGTCCTCCTGGGGAACGGGGCTGCGCAGGGCGCTAGCCGCAAATTATACGCCGGCCGCGGGGTTCGGCACTGCAGTGACTCGCCAGTCATCGCCTACTGCGCGCATTTCGGTAATTTTCAAGGGTACTGCTTCGTTCATGTGGTTCAGCGGCAAGTCCAGCAAAGGCCGGGCACTGGAGCCCAGGAACTTGGCGGCGACAAAAATCTGGTATTGATCGATCAGGCCGCGCTGGGCAAAAGCCCCGACCAGGCCGGCACCGGCCTCAAGCAACACTTCATTGACGCCCCGGCCGGCCAGCTCATGCAGCAGCGCAGGCAGATCGACCTTGCCGCCCTCGCCCGGCAGGCTCAGCAGCTCGTGGCCGGCATCGGCGTAGCGCGGATCGACGGCACATGCCGTCACCACCAGCGCAGGGCCTGCCTTGAAGAAGGGTGCATCCAGCGGCAGGCGCAGGCGCCCGTCGATCAGTACGCGCAACGGCGGGCGCGCCAGGGCCAGGGCGGTGGTCTGTTCATCCAGGCCCAGCTCATCGCCGCGCACGGTCATCCGTGCGTTGTCGGCCAGCACGCTTTGGGCACTGGTCAGCACCACGCTCGAGCGGGCACGCAGGCGCTGGACTGCAGAGCGGGCAGCAGGCCCGGTGATCCACTGGCTCTCGCCATTGGCCATGGCCGTACGACCATCCAGGCTCATCGCCAGCTTGGCGCGAACAAATGGCAGGCCGAACTCCATACGCTTCAGAAAGCCCGGGTTCAGCGCCCGCGCCTCGGCTTCCAGCACACCGCTGGCCACCTCGATACCCACTTCGGCCAGACGCTTGAGCCCCTGCCCCGCCACTTGCGGGTTGGGGTCCTGCATGGCGGCAACCACCCGCGCCACACCGGCCTTGACCAGCGCCTCGGCACAAGGCGGCGTGCGCCCGTGGTGGCTGCAGGGTTCAAGGGTCACGTAGGCGCAGGCGCCGCGGGCCAGTTCACCGGCCTGGCGCAGGGCATGGACTTCGGCATGGGGTTCGCCAGCGCGCACATGCCAGCCTTCGCCGACGATCTGGCCGTCGCGGGCAATCACGCAGCCTACGCGCGGATTCGGGTGAGTCGAGTACAGGCCCTTGCGGGCCAACTCCAGGGCCCGGGACATATAGTAGGCGTCGAGTACCGCGCGTTCGCTGGACATGCTCACTCTTTAGCCGGCACACGGGCCAGGCGGTCGATTTCTTCACGGAACTCGTTGAGGTCCTGGAAGCGCCGGTAGACAGAGGCAAAGCGGATATAGGCCACTTCATCGAGCTTTTGCAGCTCGGCCATGACCAACTCACCGACAACCAGCGACTTGATCTCGCGCTCGCCAGTGGCTCGCAGCTTGTGCTTGATGTGCGCCAGCGCCGCTTCCAGGCGCTCGACGCTGACCGGACGTTTTTCCAGGGCGCGCTGCATTCCGGCGCGCAGCTTTTCTTCGTCGAAGGGCTGGCGGCTGCCGTCTTGCTTGATCAGACGGGGCAGCACCAGTTCGGCGGTCTCGAAGGTGGTGAAGCGCTCACCGCAGGCTACGCATTCGCGCCGACGGCGCACTTGCTCGCCCTCGGCGACCAGTCGCGAGTCGATGACCTTGGTGTCGTTGGCACCGCAGAAGGGACAGTGCATGGTGGCAGGCAACAAAAAAAGGGAGGGCCATGGTAGCGCATCCCACTGGCAAGACAAGCCAAAGGGGTTACCATCCACTGAGGAAATACACCGCGAAGGAATTCCCCATGCCATTTCGAGCGCTCGTTGTGCTCAGTTGTGCCGCCTTGCTGGTGGCCTGCAGCAGTGACAAATCCCAACCTGCACCCGCACCGAAAGCCCCGGTCGCCAGCAAGACCAAGGAGCTGGGCCCCTTGCCTGCCTATCAGCGCGAACTGAGCGGCACCCTGCTCAACATCCCTGCTGGCGCCGAAGTCGAACTGGCCCTGCTGGTCATCGATGACCGCGGTCGGCCACAACGCCTGCTCGCCAATAGCACGCTGAACGGCAACGGCCTGGACCTGCCCTATCAATTGCGCTTCAACCCCGAGGCCTTTCCCGCCGGCGCCCGGGTCGAGTTGCGTGGCCGCGCCAGCAAATCCGGGCAACTGATCCTGCACCTGCCGCCGGTACGTATCTCCCAGGCCCAGTCCCAGGCCACCGGCCCGCTGCGCTTTGAAAAGGCGCCATGATGGCCCCTGCCCCCCTGCAACTAGCCCTTGGCGAGCTGCTCGGCGACGCCCGCCTGGTGGTCAGCGAGCTGCCTGAGTGCGCGCTCAAACTGTGGCTGATCGACGCGCAGAACATGGACCGCGAGTTCAGCCCCGAAGAAACCCGGCGCATCCTCCACGAGCCACCTTACTGGAGTTTTTGCTGGGCCAGCGGCCTGGCGATGGCGCGCTACCTGGCCAAGCACCCCGAGTGGGTGGCCGGTAAGCGGGTGCTGGATTTTGGCGCGGGCTCCGGCATCGCCGGCATTGCCGCCGCACGGGCCGGCGCGCTGGAGGTAGTGGCCTGCGACCTGGACCCGCTGGCGCTGGATGCCTGCCGGGCCAACGCTGCACTCAATGGCGTGGAGCTGAGCTACTCCAGCGACTTTTTTCAGGAGGCCGACCGCTTCGACCTGATTCTGGTGGCGGATGTGCTGTATGACCGGGCCAACCTGCCGCTGCTCGATGCGTTCCTCAGCCGAGGCCGCCAGGCACTGGTGGCCGACTCGCGCGTCCGGGACTTCAGTCACCCGTTGTACCAGCCGCTGGGCGTGCTTGAAGCCCTGACCTTGCCAGACCTGGCCGAGCCCCACGAATTCCGCCGGGTCAGCCTGTACCACGCCAGCCGCTGAGCTTTATAGTGATGCCATTCACCGATTTTCGAGAGTTGTGATGAGCCAAGACACCCCCTACGTTTTCGATACCACCGTTGCCGATTTCGATCAGTTGGTGATCGCCAACTCCCACCACAAACCGGTACTGGTGGATTTCTGGGCCGAGTGGTGCGCGCCGTGCAAAGCGCTGATGCCGCTGCTTGCGCAGATCACCGAGAGCTACCAGGGCGAGCTGTTGCTGGCCAAGGTCAACTGCGACATCGAGCAGGACATCGTCGCCCGCTTTGGCATCCGCAGCCTGCCCACCGTGGTGCTGTTCAAGGATGGCCAGCCGGTGGACGGCTTTGCCGGCGCCCAGCCTGAGTCGGCCATCCGCGCCCTGCTCGAGCCCCATGTGCAAATGCCCCCGCCTGCCGCTGCCGACCCTCTGGAGCTGGCCCAGGGACTGTTCGCCGATGGTCGATTCAGCGAAGCCGAAGCCACCCTCAAGGCCTTGCTCGGTGAAGACAACAGCAACGCCGGCGCGCTGATCCTGTATGCCCGTTGCCTGGCCGAACGCGGCGAACTGGGTGAAGCGCAGACCGTACTGGACGCGGTCAAGAGTGATGAGCACAAGGCCGCCCTTGCAGGTGCCAAGGCCCAGCTGACCTTCCTGCGCCAGGCTGCCAATCTGCCGGAAGTCGCTGACTTGAAGGCGCGTCTGGCGCAGAACGGCGAAGACGATGAAGCAGCTTATCAGCTGTGCATCAAGCAGCTGTCGCGTCAGCAGTACGAAGCGGCGCTGGACGGCTTGCTGAAGCTGTTCAGCCGTAACCGGGGCTACGAGGGCGGACTGCCGCACAAGACACTGCTGCAGGTGTTCGAGCTGTTGGGCAACGATCATCCGCTGGTGGGGACGTACCGCCGCAAGTTGTTTGCTGCCTTGTATTGATTCTGCAGGCGCATCGCGGGGCGAGCCCGCTCCTACACCCCGCGATGACGGGTCACCCCACCCAGTGATATACCGGCGCATCTGCGCCGCTTTCCACCTTCACTTCGGCACTGTGGCGCAAGCGCACCAGCAGGCGCTTGCCCGCCGCGGTGTTACCTGCCAGCCCTTCCAGCTGTTCAAGCAACGCGGGGCCATTGAGCTGCCCCGCCTTGCGCAGCACGTCCCGTGCGGCCTGCCACAGCGCATCGTCCGGGCGCGTGTTGGGTAATGACGCGGCTGCAGCGGCAGTGGCAACCGGCGCCACAGCCGTGAGTTGGCCACCCAGTTGCGCCCATTCCGCGGGGTCCAGTTCCAGGGTCAGGTCCACCGGCCAGTCGCCGATATGTCCACGAATTCGCACGGTCTTTTCCTCTGCTCAGTGACGGGCTCCATGCTCCCACGCTGACGATCTGCCGCCAAGCACGCTGGCATGCACGGAACAAGTTGTTATAACATCACAAAATCATACTCGTGCCCTCGTGGAGTTTGCCCATGCGTCGTCTGCTGCTTGCCTTGCCGTTCGCGTTGTTACCCCTGGCCATCGCTCATGCCCATGAAGATCACGACCATGACCACGATCATGCCCACGGCAGCCTCGCCGCACATGAGCACGGGGTTGCCCGTCTCAATGTAGCCCTCGATGGCAAGGCGTTGGAACTGGAGCTGGAAAGCCCGGCGATGAACCTGGTTGGCTTCGAGCACACCGCCAGCAGCGATGCCGACAAGGCCAAGGTCGCCGCCGCACGCGCCCAGCTGGAAAAGCCCCTGGCCCTGTTCGCCCTGGCCAAGGCGGCCAACTGCAGCGAGTCTGACCAGGCGCTTGAAAGCCCGCTGTTTGGTGACAAGCCGGCAGCCGATGACGACGGCCATGCACACGAAGCCGGCCACAGCGAGGTCCATGCGCATTACCGGCTCGTCTGCGCGAAGCCCGAGCATCTCACCACCCTGGACCTGGGCCCACTGTTCAAAGCCTTTCCCGCTACCCAGAAAATTCAGCTACAACTGATCGGGCCCAATGGCCAGCAGGGTGTCGAAGCGACCCCGGCCAACGCCTCGATCACCTTCTGACCGCCCTTTTGCAGCGAAGCGCCCGGGGTAACCCGGGCGTTCATTTATGAGCCAGGCACTGATTGAACTGACCGACCTGGGCTTTGCCTGGCCGGGCCAAGCCCCCTTGCTGGATATCCCCACCTTGCGCCTTGAGGCCGGTGAATCACTGTTTCTCAAAGGTCCCAGCGGCAGCGGCAAGACCACCCTGCTCGGTCTGCTGGGCGGGGTTCAAAAACCCGACCGCGGCAGCGTCCGCCTGCTCGGCCAGGACCTGAGCGAGTTGAAACTGGCCGCCCGCGATCGCTTTCGGGTCGACCACACCGGCTACATCTTCCAGCAGTTCAACCTGCTGCCGTTTCTCTCGGTACGAGAAAACGTCGAATTGCCCTGCCGCTTCTCACGCAGCCGCGCGCACCGCGCATGCGAACGCCATGGCAGCATCGACCAGGCCGCCGCCACACTCCTTGCCCACCTGGGCCTGAAAGACCCGGCCCTGCTCGCTCGCCGCGCCGACAGTTTGTCTATCGGCCAGCAGCAGCGCGTTGCCGCCGCTCGTGCGCTGATCGGCCAGCCGGAGCTGGTGATCGCCGACGAGCCTACTTCGGCCCTCGATGCCGACACCCGCGAAGCCTTCATTCGCCTGTTGTTCGCCGAATGCCGGGACGCCGGCTCCAGCCTGTTGTTCGTCAGTCACGATCAGAGCCTGGCCCCGCTGTTCGATCGCCAGCTGTCACTGGCCGAACTCAACCGCGCGGCCGTTGCGGCCAATGACCTGGAGGCCTGATGTACCTGCTTCGTCTTGCCCTGGCGAGCCTCGCCAATCGCCGCTTTACCGCCTTCCTGACCGCCTTCGCCATCGCCCTCTCGGTGTGCCTGCTGCTGGCCGTGGAACGCGTGCGTACCGAAGCCCGCGCCAGCTTTGCCAGCACCATCAGCGGCACCGACCTGATTGTCGGCGCCCGTTCCGGCTCGGTGAATCTGCTGCTGTATTCGGTGTTCCGTATCGGCAATGCCACCAACAACATTCGTTGGGACAGCTATGAGCACTACGCCAATGACAAACGCGTGAAATGGGCCATTCCCATCTCGCTCGGTGATTCCCATCGCGGCTATCGGGTGATGGGTACCACCGCCAGTTACTTCGAGCATTACCAGTACGGTCGCAAACAGAATTTGCAACTGGCCCAGGGCCGACCTTTCGCCACCGATCCGTTCGAAGTGGTATTGGGTGCCGAAGTCGCCGATGCCTTGCACTACAAGCTGGGCGACAAACTGGTACTGGCCCACGGCGTGGCCGCCATCAGCCTGGTCAAGCACGACGATAAGCCCTTCACCGTGGTCGGTGTGCTGCAACGTACCGGCACGCCGGTGGACCGCACCCTGCATATCAGCCTGGGCGGCATGGAGGCGATCCACATCGACTGGCACAACGGCGTTCCCGCTCGTGGTGCCGGCAAGGTCAGCGCCGAGCAGGCGCGCAACATGGACCTTGCACCTGCGGCCATCACCGCGTTCATGCTGGGCCTGAACAACAAGATCGCCACCTTCAGCCTACAGCGCGAGATCAATGAGTTTCGTGGCGAACCGTTATTGGCGATTCTCCCAGGCGTCGCCCTGCAGGAGTTGTGGAGCCTGATGGGCACGGCCGAGCAGGCCTTGTTCGTGGTTTCGTTGTTTGTGGTGCTGACCGGCCTGATCGGCATGCTCACGGCCATTCTCACCAGCCTGAACGAGCGGCGACGAGAGATGGCCATCCTGCGCTCGGTCGGCGCTCGCCCGTGGCACATTGCCGGGCTGCTGGTGCTCGAGGCGCTGGCCCTGGCCCTGGCCGGTATCGCCGCTGGCCTGGGCCTGCTGTACCTGGGCATCGCCCTGGCCCAAGGCTATGTACAAGCCAACTACGGACTGTTCCTGCCGCTGGCCTGGCCCAGCGCGCACGAATGGAGCCTGTTGGCGATTATTCTGGGCGCCGCGCTGCTGATGGGTAGCGTGCCGGCCTGGCGTGCCTACCGGCAATCCTTGGCCGATGGCCTGTCCATACACCTGTGAGAATTTCGATGCCGCGCCTTTTGCCGTTGATCCTGCTGCTGGTGGCCACTTCTTCATGGGCGGGCGAGCCACGTACGTTGGAATGGTCGCAACTGATTCCCAGTGGCGCGCCGGTAATCCAGGCGCAGTTGGCGCCGATGCATGACCTCGCGCAACTGAGCGACGCGTTGGCCTCGGAGTCAGCGCCAGCGGCTCAGCAGCAAGTGCCGAACGCCCCTGTGGTCAAGGCCCTGGATGGCCAACACGTGAAGTTGCCGGGCTACATCGTGCCCCTGGAAGTCAGTGAAGAGGGGCGCACCACCGAGTTCCTGCTGGTGCCCTACTACGGCGCCTGCATCCATGTGCCGCCACCACCGTCGAACCAGATCGTGCATATCGTCAGCGAAATGGGGGTCAGGGTCGAGGACCTGTATCAACCCTACTGGATCGAAGGGCAGTTGCAGGTGAAGAACACCAGCAGCGAACTGGCCGATGCCGGCTACCAGATGGATGCCGAGAAAATCTACGCGTATGAACTGGAGTGAGTGCTCTGTAGCACGGCGTTGACGCTTTCATTGAGCTACGTCAAATCGCCGTTCCTGCGGGCCTTTACCATTGGACGCATTCAATTCTAAACGTCCTTTGGGAGCTTCCATGAACAAGTCCTTGCTCAGCGCCTCGCTCATTGCCCTGGCGCTCGCAGCCCCTGTTGCCCACGCCCACCAGGCTGGCGACTTCATCCTGCGTGCCGGCGCCATCACCACCGCTCCCAACGAGAACAGCGGTGATATCAAGCTCGACGGCACCAAGATGTCCGGCACCAAGGCAACCCTGGACAGCGACACCCAACTGGGCCTGGCATTCGCCTACATGCTGACCGACCACATCGGCCTGGAGCTGCTGGCGGCCACGCCGTTCCAGCACACGGTTGGCGTCAAGGGCCTGGGCGCAGGCCTGGACGGCAAGCTGGGTGACATCAAACAACTGCCACCGACCCTGTCGCTGCAGTACTACCCACTGGAGCCAACCTCCAAGTTCCAGCCATACGCCGGTATCGGTCTGAACTACACCATGTTCTTCGACGAAGACCTGAGCAGCAACCGCAAGGCCCAGGGCTTCAGCAACATGAAGCTCAAGGATTCGGTTGGCCTGGCCGGTCAACTGGGCATGGACTACATGATCACCGACAACATCCTGGTCAACGCTGCGGTCTGGTACATCGACATCGACACCAAGGCCAGCATCGACGGCCCGAGCGCCCTGGGCGTGGGCAAGACCAAGGTCGACGTGGATGTCGATCCGTGGGTCTATATGGTGGGTGTGGGTTACAAGTTCTGAGTCAGCGCTAATGTAAATCGCGGGGCAAGCCCGCTCCTACCGGACAGGTAGGAGCGGGCTTGCCCCGCGATGCATTCAACGCTCCAACAAGCGCGCCAGCCCTTGGACAAAGGGTGTCGGCTCGGCAAACTCGAATCGCGCCAGCAGGCGCTGATTGTTCGCCCGCGAATGACGGATATCCCCCGAGCGCGCCGGCCCGTGGCTGATCGCCGGCAGGTCGCCCAGTACCGACTTCAATGCTGCCAGCAGTTGGTTCAGCGAAGTGGCCTGGCTCAGGCCGATATTCACCGCCCCTTCTTCGACCTGCGCCAGTTCCAGCGCCTGGACCATCACGTTGACCAGGTCACCGACATAGACAAAGTCGCGGGTCTGCTCGCCATCTCCGAACAGGGTGATCGGCTGCCCGCCCAGGGCGCGCTCGCAGAAGATGCTGATCACCCCCGAGTACGGTGAAGACGGATCCTGGCGTGGACCGAAGATGTTGAAAAAGCGAAACACCACCGGCTCCAGGCCATGCTGGCGGCGGTAGAAGTCCAGGTATTGCTCGCTGGCCAGCTTGTCGACGGCATAGGGCGTCAGCGGGGCCTTGGGCGTGTCTTCATCAATCGCCAGGCCTTCGCCATTGTTGCCATACACGGCTGCACTGGAGGCAAACAGCACCCGCTTGATGCCATTGATGCGCATGGCCTCGCAGACATTCAGGGTGCCAATGAAATTGCTCTGGTGGGTTTTGACCGGGTCATCGACCGAGGCTTGCACCGATGCCACCGCCGCCAGGTGAACCACTGCCTGGCAACCCGCCGCCACGCGCTTGACCAGTTCGGCATCGGCCACATCGCCTTCGATCAGCTCAAGCTGGGAGTGATCCATTTGCAGGTTGGCCGGCTTGCCGGTGGACAGATCATCGAGGATTCGCACCGCGTAACCTTTTTCCAGCAACGCGTCGCTCAGGTGGGAGCCGATAAAACCGGCGCCACCGGTGATCAGAATGGGGGCATCAGCCATGACGGTAGAAACGGTCCAGTAAGGGCGGCAAGCCGGCGCGCCAGGCGCGGGGCTTGATACCGAAAGTGTGCAGGATTTTCTTGCAGGCCAGCACTGCATGCTGCGGTTCTTCGCTGGCATCGGGGCGCGCGGCATGGGCCTGCGCGGTCGGCTCGGTGACGGCCAGCTTGTGCAGCAACGACGCCTCGCTGAGGATTGCCTGCCCCAGCGCCAGCGGCGTGGTGGCCTCGTTGCCGGCGTAATGGTAGGTGCCCCACAGCGGCGCGGCACAATCGAGCTGCTTGAGCACCGAAAGGATCACCCGCGCAGCGTCGTCCACCGGGGTCGGGTTGCCGCGACGGTCGTCGGCCAACAGCAGCTCCTGGGGCTGCTCGGCGCGAGTCAGGAAGCGCCCGAGCACACCATCGATACTCTCGTCGAGCAGCCAGCCGAAGCGCAGCAGCACATGCTGCGGACAGGTCGCACGCACGCTCTGCTCGATCCGCCACAGCGCCTGGCCACGCTGGCCCAGGGGTATCGGTTCGTCTTTTTCGCTGTAGGCGGTGGCGCGCGAGCCATCGAACACCCGGTAGCTCGATGGCTGCACCAGAATGATGTTGTGGTGCTGACACAGCTCGGCCAGGCGTTCCACCGAGCGCTCCTGCTGGGCCAGGCGCTGTTCGCTGACCGACTCTGCCTGGAACCAGTCGAAGTAGTAGGCCAGGTTCACCAGGGCGTCGGGGCGTGTGTCGTCCAGCAGCTGGGTCAGGCTGGCCGGGTCCCAGCCCTGGTCGGGCGGGCGCGGTGCCAGAAAGCCGATATCTTCCTCGGCCCCGAGTCGAATCAGCGCTTGCCCGAGGGCATTTCCACCACCCAACAGCATCAGGCGCATTCGCATAGAGTCAGCAGGTCCGATCAGATAAATGAGGTGAATGGCACATTTTGCGTTTTCCGGCAGGGAAAGTCTAACGCTGGCCCGTCACGGCGCTGCGTTGTGGATAAAGATCAAGCATTCGGTATGCGGTGCATTTCGGTCCTAGACTGATCAGGCCATCGTTCCCTGCCGGCAACCTGCGGGGGTGAATGGCTGCATCTTCAGGTCAACTAGGCGGTGCCCATGCAACTCGACACGATGTCAACCATACGCTCCACCTGGCAATACGATGAACCCAGCCCCGGAGTAGAACACTTCATCACCGAAACCTTCGACACTTATCAACAGCAGGCCCGGCTGCTGGTGCCCGACGCGGAACGGGCGCCGCCCTTGTTCGTGGTGGGCGGGGCTCGCTCGGACTTCACCCGTCTCAACCCCCTGCTCTATAGGCTGCAGGCGCTGGGCATTGGCTCGCTGACGGCCAATCTGTCGGGACACAGCCTTGCCAGCGAACCAGGTGCGATCGCGCCTTCGCTCACCACCAACCGTGAAGAAGCCTTGCGCTTTCAGCGGCACATCGCACCGCGCTGCCGGACCCTGGTCGGCCACAGCCTGGGCGCGTCAATTGCCCTGAAACTGGCGGCCCGGCAGCCGGCTGTGGACAAGTTGATTCTCATCTGTCCTGCCGTGTATCCGGACAACGCTCACGATGCCCCCTTCGGGCCGGCCTTCAAGGCAGCGATCAGCAAGCCCTACGGCTTTCTGGACTGCGACAGCTTCGAGTTCCTGCGCAAGTTTCCCGGCCGTGTGTTGTTGGTGATGGGCGAGTTCGACGGGCTTAATTCCCAAGCCTACGGGCAAGGTGCCGGCACGTCGGCCGGTACGCTCTGGCTGGCGGGCGCCCAGCGCTACAGCCCCATCCCCGAAGAGGTCACCCGCGCGTTGCTCGCCTCGGTACCTCCGCCGCACCTGGAGTGTTTGTTGCTTTCGGACTGCGATCACGGCATCGCCGCCCACTTGCGTGAAACGCCTGGGGTGGCGGATCAGGTGGCACAAACGGTCGCAGAGTTCGTCCTCGACGGAAGGTGATCACTCGATTCAGGCGGATGCTCAGGGGAATATGGCGGAAGGCAGCGGGAGTCGAACCTGCCCGGGAACGGTTGCCGTCCCCAACCGGGTTTGAAGCCCGGCCGCGCCACCGGGCGCGATTGCCTTCCTTGAACTCAGGGCCCTGGCGATTGTGCCAGGGCGTTGTCTGCACGAATCTGACGCCGATCACCCATCCGCCGCGTCAGGCCGATACGATCAAAGTACTCCAGCACCTGAATGCTGCGTTTGCGGCCGATTCCCAGCACATCACGAAAGGCCGTCACCTGCACTACCGGATCGTCGCTGGCCAGCTGCAAGAGCATAGACGCCATTTGTCGGATAGTGGCCTCAGGATAGAACAGATCGCGCACCACCTGGTGCACCTGCCCCAAACGCGCCAGTTTTCGCAGCAATAAACGAACCTCGGCCTCATCCACCGACACGGCCTTGGCCAGGTCCCGCACCCAGGGTGGGTTGAATTGGCCCTGCTCGAGCAGCGGCTGCAGCTGTTGCCACAGTGCCGTGTCGGTGTCGCTCAGGCGCACCTGGTGCTCGGGCAGGTGCAGCCAGGGCCCGTTGCCGACCATTGACCCACTGGCGAGCAATTCGTCGAGCAGGCTGATGAAGGCCGGACGCTCCAAGGGGAGTGCGGCAAAGCGGCGTAGACGATCACGGTCAGGGCCGAGCTGGTCCGGCTCCTGCTCATGAAACCGCGCCAGTTGTTCCAGTACCGTGCGCTTTAGGCATTGCCAGCGCACCGTGGTGAACAGCAACGGCCCCTGGCGGGTGGCGATGACCTGCACCTGCGCCGGCAATTTCCAGCTACTGCGCAGGCGGTTGAACTGCCGTTCCAGGTGCTGCGGGTCAAGCCCTGTCTCGTCGTTGGCAAGCAGCGCCGGCAAGGCCTGCTCCAGGCCATCGACGCCAGCCAGCGCCTGCAACTGCGCCAGGCGTGCCTCGCTACGACGCTGGCGCGCCGGGGCGAAGGGGTCAAGCACCTTGCCACCGCCAAGGGTACGTTGTGCACTGTGGTCGCGCAGCACCAGGCGATCACCATGCACCGCCTGCAATGGTGCATTGAGCTGCAACTGGGCAAACATGCGCCCACCGGGCAGCAACAGTTCGCCTTGCAACAGGGCTACCCGGGCCGTGACGTCCTGGGTGCCCAGGTGCACATGCACCGGGCTGAAGTGCGTGAAGTTGCGGATTTCACCGGGTAGCAACTGCATCTCGATGTCCACCCGCTGGGTCGGCCCGTGCAGCCATTGTGCAAGCAACCAGTCACCCCGGTGGATATGCTCGAGTTCCAGGCGTTCGGCGCTGATGTTGAGCGCCACCCGTTGCCCGGCCCAGGCCTCGCTCACCGCCTGGTTCTGGGCATGCAGCCCACGAACCCGAACCGGTTTGCCGGCCTTGCCCAGCGCCAGGGTATCGCCCAATTGCACCTGGCCCGCCAGCGCCGTGCCGGTGACTACGATGCCAGCCCCGGACACGGCAAAAGCGCGGTCGATGGCCAAGCGAAAACCGCCCCGTCGACCGCGCTCACGTACCTCTCCCTGGGCCCTGAGCAACGCCAGACGCAAGGCATCGACGCCATCACCGGTCACGCTGGACAACGCAAACTGTGCAGCACCCGCATACGGCCCGGCTGCGAGCAGGACAGCGACTTGCGCCTGGACCTCCTTGACCCGCTGCGGCTCGACCCGGTCGCACTTGCTGATCGCGACCAGCGCCCTGGGTATGCCCAGCAGCTCGACAATGGCCAGGTGCTCGCGTGTCTGCGGCATCACGCCGTCATCGGCGGCCACCACCAGCAGCACCAGGTCGATGCCTTGGGCGCCCGCCAGCATGTTGTGGATAAATCGCTCATGGCCCGGCACATCGATAAAGCCGGTCAACGGTGCCCCGGGCTCGAGCGACGCGTAGCGGTAGCCCAGGTCGATGGTCATGCCCCGCTCGCGCTCTTCTCGACGGTGGTCGCCTGCCTCCCCGGTCAGGGCTTCGAGCAAGGATGTCTTGCCGTGGTCGATGTGCCCGGCGGTACCCACGATCACCCGCAGACCTCCGACCATTGCAACGTGGGCAACTGCGCCAGCCAACCCGCCTCATCGTCGAGCTGGCGCAGGTCGAGCCACAGCGCATCGTCATCGATGCGTCCGAGCACCGGGATCGACAGCAGGCGCAGGGCTTGCTCCAGGCCCTGCAGGCAACGACCGCGCAAGCGCCTGGACACCTGCGGGCGCAGGCACAGGGCGGCGCTGGGCAGGCGTGCGACCGGCTGGCTGCCGCTACCGATCATGCTCAGGGCCGGCACAGCCATGACCTGCCATTGCTCGCCCAGCTGCTGCGCCAGCACCGGCGCCAGGCGCTCGGCCTGGGCGAGGATTTCGTTCTGGGGACGTGTCAGCAAGCGCAGGCTGGGCAGTCGTTGGGCCAATAGATCAGGGTTGCGGTACAAGCCCAGCACCGCCTCCAGGGCAGCCAGGGTCATCTTGTCGACGCGCAGGGCACGCTTGAGCGGGTTCTTCTTGATGCGGGCGATCAGTGCCTTGCTGCCCACGATGATCCCGGCCTGGGGCCCACCGAGCAGTTTGTCACCGCTGAAGGTGACGATATCCGCCCCGTCGGCCAGGGCCTGGCGAACCGTGGGTTCGGCAGGCAATCCCCAACGGGTCAGGTCGAGCAGGCTGCCACTGCCCAGGTCTTCGAGCAACGGCAATTCGTGCTGATGAGCCAACTGGGCAAGCGTGGCGGTCGGCACCTGGGTGGTAAAACCCTGGATGCTGTAGTTGCTGCAGTGCACCCGCATCAACAGGCCGCTGCGTGGGCCAATGGCCGCTTCATAGTCACGGGCATGGGTGCGGTTGGTGGTACCGACCTCGTGCAGCTTTACCCCGGCCCGGGCCATGATGTCGGGAATGCGGAAGGCGCCACCGATCTCGATCAGCTCCCCGCGAGAAATGATGCCCTCCTTGCGGGCGCCCAGGCTGTTGAGCGCCAGCAGTACGGCTGCCGCGTTGTTGTTGACCACAGTGACGGCCTCGGCGCCGGTCATTTCGCGAATCAGGCCCTCGATGAGATCGTCGCGGTCGCCCCGCTTGCCGGTGTTCAGGTCGAACTCGAGGTTCAGCGGATAACGCGCGGCCATCCGCACGGCCTCGATGGCTTCATCGGGCAGCAGCGCCCGGCCCAGGTTGGTGTGCAAGACCGTACCGGTAAGGTTGAACACCCTGCGCACCTGGCTGCGGTGCTGGGTGGCCAGGCGTTCGCCGGCACGTCCTGCCAGCACCGGCATGGCCAGCTCGGCGGCTTCCAGCTGCCCCTGCCGGGCGGGCTCACGCAGGTCATCGAGCAGTTGGCGAAGTGTAGCCAGCACGGCATCGCGGCCGTAGCGATCCAGCAGAGGCTGGCAGGCGGGGTGGCGTAGCAAGGTGTCGATGGAGGGTAAGCGGGCGGGAAGCTTGGCAAGATTGGAGGGCATTCGGGGGACTACCTTCAACAATTTTCTTTGGCTGGGGAGCGGCTATCGCGGGGCAAGCCCGCCCATACCGCTGGAACGGGCTTGCCCCGCGATGAGTGTAGACGCTGGCCTCACTCCCCTCCTGGCGCCAGCATCAGGTTCGGAGCCATGCGTTGATAACCCTCCTCGTCCAGGCGTATGTCCAGGGCCAGGCTGGCGAGGTCCGCCGACAACGCTTCTGCCCCGGCGTCGTTCTCCAGGTAGATCTGCTTGAGGTAGCACTTGCAGCCTGGACAACACTCGGCACGCAAGGGCGCCTTGCCGGCAGCGTAGCGATCATCCTCCAGGTTGAAGTACTCCAGCCCCTTGCTCTGCTCGCAATACACGCACTTGACCCGCACCACATGCCACTCGCAGGCACAGAGCGAACACACCAGGTAGCGAAGCCCATTGTGCTTGCCCCGGTGGCGGATGACCCCGGCCATGGCCGGCGAGCCACAGCCCGGGCACTGGCAGAGGCTGTCGCCCGCCTTGAGCTCGGCGCCTGGCAGGTTCAACAGCCAGTGGCTCCAGGCCGCTTGCAGTGCCGCGCCAAGAAACGGCACCAGTGCTGGCGGAACAACGCTGTACTGTCCTGTCAGCAAGGCGATACCCCAGAGTTTGCGTTGCTCGTCACGGGCGTCGCGCAGGCTGTTGACGGCAGCCGCCAATTCGGCGGCCGCCGGCATGGGGTAGCGTTCGAGCAAGGCGCTCAGATACGCCAGCCAATGTCCTTCGCGAACCAGGCTGTCGGCTGCCAGCGGCGGCAGGCCGTGCTCCAGGCATAAGCGCTGGCGTTCGCTGTGTTCCGGTGCCGGCAACGGGGGATCGTCGAGCAGGCCTTGCTGAACGCGGCAAAGGCTGGCGATCAGCTGCAGGTAGTCGCCCAGCGCATTGCCCTGGGCCAGGGCCTCCAGGCGCTCGGCGCGCAACGCGAACAGGTTTGCGGGGGGCAGGTAGAGAAACGGCGGCGCGCTGGCCGCCGCTTCGATTTGCCCAGGTTCCAGAATAGTGCTCAAGAGGTCATCCTTTTTTGCTGGTCCGCGGGCCCGGCGGATCCTCGCGGGTCACTTCCCGATACCAGAGTTCATGGTGTTTTTTCGCCCAGGCACGGCTGACCCAACCATGCAACATCGCGCTGACCGAACCCTTGATCCAGATCCCGGCATAGATATGCACGATGATGCTCAGCACCAGCACGAACGCCGCCAGTGCATGCAGCAGGGTCGCCAGACGAATCGCACCGATATCGAAGTACTGGCTGAACCAGGCGCGCCAGATCACGATACCGCTCAACAACAGAATCAACATGCAGATCAGCAAGGTCCAGAACAGCAGCTTCTGCCCCGGGTTGTACTTGCCGATTGGCGGCACACCCTCCTCTTCGTTACGCATCACCCGGTCAATGCGCCGCAACCACAAGCGGTCGTTGCCGCTGATGAAGTTGGCGCGCCAGAAGCGAAACACCAGGCCGAGGAAAAACACGAACATGGCCACACCCAGGAACGGGTGCAGGATTCGCGTCCAGGGCCCGCCGCCGAACAAGTGACTGAGCCAGAACAACGCCGGATGAAACAGCGCCAGCCCCGACAACCCGGCAAAGATGAACAGGATCGCCACGATCCAGTGATTGGTCCGTTCGTTGGCGTTGTAGCGCAGGATGGGTTTGTCGTTCATGGTCGCTCCTCCCCTTGCGCACCTGGCTGGCCCGGGTCAAACACATGGACCGCCGGATCGACCACATGCACGCTGGTATCCGGCGGGGCTGGGTGTTCATCCTCCTCCACCCGCTGTGGACCGATCCGTACATAGTGGAAGAACCCGGCCAGCACCGCCGCCCCCATCGCCAGAAGCGCCAGCGGCTTGCTCACGCCCTTCCACAGCCCCACCAGCGGGCTGATCACCGGCTGGTCCGGCAAACCGGCGTACAATTTCGGTGAGTCGGCGTGGTGCAGCACGTACATCACATGGGTGCCGCCGACTCCATCGGGGTCGTACAGACCGGCGTTGTCGAAACCACGCGATTTGAGGTCAACGATACGCTCGGCAGCATGCTCCTTCATGTCTTCCTTGCTGCCGAACACGATCGCCCCGGTCGGGCAGGTTTTCACGCACGCAGGCTCTAGCCCCACCGCAACGCGGTCGGAGCACAAGGTGCACTTGTAGGCCTTGTGGTCCTTCTGCGAAATCCGCGGGATGTTGAACGGGCAGCCGGTGATGCAGTAGCCGCAACCGATGCAATGGTCCTGGTTGAAATCGACGATGCCATTGGCGTGCTTGATGATTGCCCCAGGGCTGGGACAGGCCTTCAGGCAGCCAGGATCGGCGCAGTGCATGCAGCCATCCTTGCGGATCAACCACTCCAGGTTACCGTCGGTGTTTTCATGCTCGGTGAAGCGCATCAAGGTCCAGGTTTCAGCGCTCAGGTCGTGGGGGTTGTCGTAGGTGCCATAGCTGTGACCTACCTCGTCGCGCAGCTCGTTCCACTCCGAGCACGCCACCTGGCAGGCCTTGCAGCCGATGCACTTGGTGGTGTCGATCAGCTTGGCCACTTCCTCCTGCTGGCGGATCGACGGCGGCGGTGTGGTGGTGGCCGAACGGGCAATGATGTCTTGGCTGGCCATCAGATTTTCTCCACGTTGACCAAGAACGACTTCGATTCCGGCGTCTGGGTATTACCGTCACCGAGGAACGGCACCAAGGTGTTGGTCAGGTAGCCGTGTCGCGTCACCCCGGTGAAGCCCCAGTGCAGCGGAATGCCGATCTGGTGCACGGTCTGGTTGTTGACCTGCAGCGGTCGAATCCGCTTGGTCACCACCGCCACGGCCTCGATATGCCCGCGCTTGCAGGTGACACGCACTCGGTCGCCTGCGGCAATGCCCTTCTCCTTGGCCAGTACTTCGCCGATCTCGACGAACTGTTCCGGCTGGGTCACGGCGTTGATCGGACAGTGCTTGGTCCAGAAGTGGAAGTGCTCGGTCAGTCGGTACGTGGTAGCGGCATACGGGAAGTCCTTGGCTTGCCCCAGGGAATCCCATACCGAATCGAATACCCGGCCCGCCGGGTTGCTGGTCGCCTTCTTGTTGTTGGGGTGCAACGGGTTGACCCCGATAGGTGTTTCGAACGGCTCGTAGTGCTCCGGGAACGGCCCTTCGTTCATCTTGTCCAGGGCAAAGAAACGCGCCACGCCTTCGGGGTTCATGATGAACGGGTTCATGCCCGCTTCCGGCGGCACGTCGACCTTGTAGTCCGGCACGTCGGTGCCACCCCAGGCCTTGCCGTTCCACCACACCAGGCGCTTGTTCGGCGACCAGGGCTTGCCCTGCACATCCGCCGATGCGCGGTTGTAGAGAATCCGCCGGTTCGCTGGCCATGCCCAGGCCCAGCCCAGGTTCTGCTTCATGCCGAACGGGTCGGCATTGTCACGCCGGGCCATCTGATTACCCTGCTCGGTCCAACTGCCGCAGAAGATCCAGCAGCCCGACGCGGTACTGCCATCGTCCTTGAGCTGGGCAAAACCGGCCAGTTGCTGCCCGGCCTTGAGGGTCGCGCCGGTGGCATCGGTGACATCGGCCACCGCATAGCCGTTGAACTCCTTGGCGATCTCTTCCGGCGTCGGCTCGTCGGGTACTTTGTACGGCCAACTAAGCTTGAGGATCGACTCGGCCCAGGCCCCGCCTTCCTTCTGGTAGCGTTCGCGCAGGCGCAGGAACAGCGCACTCATGATCCACACGTCGGTCCGGGCCTGGCCCGGTCCGTCGGCGCCTTTCCAGTGCCATTGCAACCAGCGGCTGCTGTTGACCAGCGAACCGTCTTCCTCGGCAAAACAGGTGGTGGGCAGGCGGAACACTTCGGTTTGCACGTTCGTCGAGTCGACATCGTTGTACGGCCCGGCATTGCGCCAGAACTCCGAAGTCTCGGTGGCCAGCGGGTCCATCACCACCAACCACTTGAGCTTGCTCAATGCAGCGGTGACACGGTTCTTGTCCGGCAAGGCGGCAATCGGATTGAAGCCCTGGCAGAAGTAACCGTTGACCTGCTCCTTGGCCATCATGTCGAACATCTTCAACACGTCGTAGCCGGGAATATCCAGCTTGGGCAGGTAGTCGTAGCCCCAGTTGTTCTCGACCGTGGCATTGGCGCCGTACCAGGCCTTCATCAGGCTGACATGGAACTTGCCGTAGTTCTGCCAGTAGGACATCTGTCCCGGTCGCAACGGCTTGGAGGCACGCTTGGCGATGTAGGCGTTGTAGTCCTGTTCGGCATCCGACGGCAGGGTCAGGTAGCCCGGCAACAGGTTGGACAACAAGCCAAGGTCGGTCAGACCCTGGATATTGGAGTGCCCGCGCAAGGCGTTGACCCCACCGCCCGGCATGCCGACGTTACCCAGCAGCAACTGCACCATGGCCGCACTGCGGATGATCTGCGAGCCGATCGAATGCTGGGTCCAGCCCAGGGCATAGAGGATCGTCATGGTCTTGCCCGGTTGCGAGCAGGTGGCGATCTCTTCCCAGATCTTGCGCATGCTGTCCACCGGCATGCCGCAGATCTGGCTGGCCAGTTCCGGGGTGTAGCGGCTGTAATGCTGCTTCATCAACTGGAACACGCAGCGCGGGTCTTGCAGGGTCGGGTCGACCTTGGCAAAACCGTCCTCTCCGATTTCATAGCTCCAGCCGGATTTGTCGGTGTAGCTGCGCTTGTCGGCGTCATAGCCGCTGAACAAGCCGTCCTCGAAGGTGAAGCCTTCTTTGACGATGAACGAGACGTCGGTGTAGTTGTGGACGTACTCGTGCTGGATCTTGTCATTGCTGATCAGGTAGTTGATCAGCCCGCCCATGAACGCGATATCCGTGCCGGTACGAATCGGCGCGTAATAGTCGGCCACCGAAGCGGTTCGGGTAAAACGCGGGTCGACCACGATCAACCGGGCCTTGTTATGGGCCTTGGCCTCGGTCACCCATTTGAAGCCGCATGGATGGGCTTCTGCAGCGTTGCCACCCATCACCAGGATCAGGTTCGCGTTAGCGATATCTGTCCAGTGGTTGGTCATGGCTCCACGGCCGTACGTCGGGGCAAGACTTGCCACCGTCGGGCCATGTCAGACACGTGCCTGGTTATCGAACCCCAGCATGCCAAGACTGCGAATGACTTTATGGGTCATGTAGCCCGCTTCGTTGGAGGACGCCGAAGCGGCCAGGAAGCCTACGCTTAGCCAGCGATTGACGGTCTGGCCCTGGGCGTTCTTCTCGATGAAGTTGGCATCGCGGTCGGCCTTCATCAGCTCAGCGATACGGTCCAACGCCTCATCCCAGGAAACTCGCGTCCACTCCGTGCTGCCCGCCTTGCGTACCTGCGGGTACTGCAGGCGGTTGGGGCTGTGGATAAAGTCGAGCAAGCCCGCGCCTTTGGGGCACAGGGTGCCGCGGTTTACCGGGTGGTCGGCATCACCCTCGATGTGGATGATATTCTGGGCGACGTTCTTGGCCCCATCACCCTGGCTGTACATGATCAAGCCGCAACCCACCGAGCAGTACGGGCAGGTGTTGCGGGTTTCTTTGGTATGCGCCAACTTGAAGTGACGCACCTGCTCGGCGAAGGCCGCGGTCGGGGCCATCCCCAACGCAGCCAGGCTCGAGCCTCCAAGGCCGATTGCGGCGACCTTGAAGAACTGCCGACGGTTGAGATCCATCGTGCACTCCTGATCAGGTGGTGGACGCGCGGGACGTTGCCGGCGTCTCTTGAACGATCACGGTGGCGACATTTACAGCAGTCACCAGTTGATACTCTAGTCAAGATTTCAGGAGAGGGCGCGAGGACAACCAGAAAGTTCTGACACCAAGCAGGGAAATAGGACTACTTATCACTGCGAAACGGCCTGCTACGTTGGCAAAACGTAATCAAGGATCGCAACGCACCATGAAAACAGCACGTAAGCTCGCAGCGCTCATTGCAGTGATTGCACCATTGATGCTCGCAGGCCCCGCACAGGCTGCACCGCCTTCCATCACCGCGCAGATGGCGCAGTCGATGGCCGAAGCCGCAGCGCAGGCCGCCCAGGAAAAAGGGTTCTCGATCGTTGTCAGCGTTGTCGACAACCATGGCAACCTCAAGCACTTCCATCGCATGGACAACACCAGCGTCGGCAGCATCGAAGTGTCCCGGCTCAAGGCATCGACCTCCGCCCAATTCCCGGTATCAACCAAAGTGCTGGCAGAACGAAGTGCCGCGATGCCGGCAAATCCTTACACCGCTATCCCAGGCTTCCTGCTACTGGAAGGTGGATTGCCGATCATGTCCAAAAGTGGCGTGCACATCGGCGGTATTGGTATCAGCGGTGCAACGCCAGAGCTGGACGGCCAATTTGCCCAAGCGGCAATTGATCAACTGGGCCACTGAATTAACGCCTTGGGATAAAAAAAGCCCGGGGCACAAGGCCACGGGCTTTTGGGACAGCAGAATCAGGCAACTGATCAGAACGGGATATCGTCATCAAAGCTGTCGAAATCCGGAGCCGGCTGCGGTGCGGCCTGCTGAGGCGCCGGGCGCTGCTGGGGTGCCGACTGCTGCGGGCGCGGAGCCTGCTGGCGCGGCGCCTGGTTGTAGTTGTTGCCGCCCTGCTGCTGGGAACCGTCCTGGTTCTGCGGACGACCGCCGAGCAGCTGCATGGTGCCCTGCATGTCGACGATGATTTCGGTGGTGTAACGCTTGATGCCGTCTTTTTCCCACTCGCGGGTCTGCAGCTTGCCTTCGATGTAGACCTGCGAACCTTTACGCAGGTACTCGCCGGCGATCTCGGCAACTTTGCCGAACATCGAGACGCGGTGCCACTCGGTGCGCTCGACCTTCTGGCCGGTCTGCTTGTCGGTCCACTGCTCGCTGGTGGCCAGGCTCAGGTTGGTCACGGCGTTACCGTTGGGCAGGTAGCGGACTTCGGGATCCTGACCGCAGGTACCGACCAGAATGACTTTGTTAACCCCACGGGCCATAACGTTCTCCTAGGCTTCACACGCTTCGGAGGCCGGGTTTACCAGGCGCTCCAGGGTCGTGCGATCCAAAATTTGTGTATCAAGTTTGATATAGATGGCGGCTTCATCGGCCACCACCACTGCGTCGGTCACACCCGGCACGGCCAGCAACCGCTCGGTCAGTCCGGCTTCACGGACCGCCTCGGCTGACAACGGCATGCGCAGGCTGGTGACATACGGCGGTTCACGCATGCTCAGGGCCACGATCCACCACAGTGCACACAAGGCTGCACAACCCAGGAACACCGTACTCAGGCCACCGTGCTGGAACAACCAGCCACCGAGAATTCCTCCCAGCGCGGCGCCAAGGAACTGGCTGGTGGAGTAAACCCCCATGGCCGTACCCTTGCCGCCGGCGGGCGACACCTTGCTCACCAGCGAAGGCAAAGATGCCTCCAGCAGGTTGAAGGCAGTAAAGAATATCACGGTGCCGATCACCAGTTCGTGCAAGTTGTCTGCTGACAGCCAGAAGAACAGCTCGGTGAGCATCAACACACTGACCGCGCCCAGCAGGACACGTTTCATCTTGCGCTTTTTCTCGCCGTAGATGATGAACGGGATCATTGCAAAAAATGAGACCAGCAAGGCGGTCAGATATACCCACCAGTGCTCTTCCTTGGGCAGGCCGCCCCGCTCGACGAGCGCCAGGGGCAAGGCAACGAAGCTGGCCATCAGGATGGCGTGCAGGACGAAGATCCCCACATCCAGGCGCAGCAGGTCGGGATGTCGCAAGGTCGGTCCCAACGCCTGTTTGGCGACACCTGACTCACGGTGCTGAAGGGCGCCATGGGACGCCGGCACGATGAATGCGATGATGGCGATTCCCACCAGCGCCAGGGCGGCCGTGGCCAGGAACAAGCCAGACAGACCGAAGGCACGGGTCAGCAAAGGCCCGACCACCATGGCCACAGCAAAGGACAAGCCGATGCTCATGCCGATCATGGCCATGGCCTTGGTCCGGTGCTGCTCACGGGTAAGGTCCGACAGCAACGCCATCACCGCGGCAGAAATCGCACCAGCCCCCTGCAGGATTCGTCCGGCGATCACACCCCAGATCGAGTCGGCCTGAGCCGCGAGCACACTGCCCAGTGCAAAGATGACCAGGCCCAGGTAAATCACCGGGCGACGGCCAATGCGGTCGGAAATGACCCCGAATGGAATCTGCAGGAATGCCTGGGTCAGGCCATAGGCACCTATGGCCAGGCCGATCAGTGCCGGCGTGGCGCCAGCCAGGTCCATGCCATAAGTCGCCAGCACCGGCAGGACCATGAACATGCCCAGCATGCGGAAGGCGAACACCATGGCCAGGCCGCCTGCGGCGCGGGTTTCGCTGCCACTCATGCGTTCGCTGTGGGTATCGTGCATGGATAAACCTCGTGTGAACCGGCGGCGATTCTACCAGTCCCATCGCTTAACGGCATATACGCGACGCTTTGCCGCGTAATGGCAGTGAGCCGTATACTCAACCGTTTATGCCCGCCGAGCGAGGCCGCAGTGGACAAGATCCTGATTCGTGGGGCAAGAACCCACAACCTGAAGAACATTGACCTGACCCTGCCCCGGGACAAGCTGATCGTCATTACCGGCCTGTCCGGTTCCGGCAAGTCGTCATTGGCCTTCGACACCCTCTACGCAGAAGGCCAGCGTCGCTACGTCGAATCGCTGTCGGCCTATGCCCGGCAGTTCCTGTCGATGATGGAAAAGCCCGACGTCGACACCATCGAGGGCCTGTCACCGGCCATTTCGATCGAGCAGAAATCGACTTCGCACAACCCCCGCTCTACCGTCGGCACCATTACCGAGATCTACGACTACCTGCGCTTGCTCTATGCCCGCGTCGGCACCCCACGCTGCCCGGATCACGACATTCCGCTGGAAGCCCAGACCGTCAGCCAGATGGTCGACCTGGTGCTGGCCCAGCCCGAAGGCAGTAAGCTGATGCTGCTGGCCCCGGTGATTCGCGAGCGCAAGGGCGAGCACCTGGCCGTGTTCGACGAACTGCGCGCCCAAGGTTTTGTGCGGGCCCGGGTCAATGGCAAGCTCTACGAGCTCGATGAACTGCCGAAACTGGACAAGCAGAAAAAGCACACCATCGACGTAGTGGTCGATCGCTTCAAGGTGCGTGAAGACCTGCAACAGCGCCTGGCCGAGTCCTTCGAAACCGCACTGAAGCTGGCCGATGGCATCGCCCTGGTTGCCTCGATGGACGACGAACCGTTCGAAGAGATGATCTTTTCGGCGCGCTTTGCCTGCCCGATCTGCGGTCATGCCATCAGCGAACTCGAACCCAAGCTGTTCTCCTTCAACAACCCGGCAGGCGCCTGCCCGACCTGTGACGGCCTGGGGGTCAAGCAGTTCTTCGACACCAAGCGACTGGTCAATAGCGAGCTGACCCTGGCCGAAGGCGCCATACGCGGCTGGGACAGGCGCAACGTCTACTACTTCCAGATGCTCGGTTCGCTGGCCGCGCACTATGGCTTCAGCCTCGAAGTACCCTTCGGCGAGCTGCCTGCCGAGCAGCAGAAAGTCATCCTGCACGGTAGCGGCAAGCAGAACGTCGACTTCAAGTACCTCAACGACCGTGGCGACATCGTCAAGCGCTCGCACCCCTTCGAAGGCATCGTGCCGAATCTGGAGCGCCGCTATCGCGAGACGGAATCGGCCACCGTCCGTGAAGAACTGGCCAAGTTTCTCAGCACTCAACCCTGCCCGGACTGCCGCGGCACGCGCCTGCGCCGTGAGGCGCGACACGTCTGGGTGGGCGAAAAGACGCTGCCGGCGGTCACCGGGCTGCCGATTGGCGATGCCAGCGACTACTTCGGCGGCCTTAAACTGACCGGACGCCGCGGCGAGATCGCCGACAAGATCCTCAAGGAAATCTGTGAACGCCTGCAGTTCCTGGTCAACGTCGGCCTCGACTACCTGACCCTGGATCGCAGCGCCGATACGCTTTCCGGTGGCGAAGCGCAGCGTATTCGCCTGGCCAGCCAGATCGGCGCAGGCCTCGTCGGGGTGATGTACATCCTCGACGAGCCCTCCATCGGCCTCCACCAGCGCGATAACGACAGGCTGCTGGCAACCCTCAATCACCTGCGCGACATCGGCAACACGGTGATCGTGGTCGAGCACGACGAAGATGCCATTCGCCTGGCCGACTATGTCGTGGACATCGGCCCGGGCGCTGGCGTCCACGGCGGCCAGATCGTCGCCGAAGGCTCGCCGGCCGAGGTGATGGCACACCCCGACTCGCTCACCGGCAAGTACCTGTCCGGGCGAGTCAAGATTGCCGTACCGGCCAAACGCACCCCGCGCAACAAGAAGCTTTCACTCAAGCTCAAGGGCGCACGGGGCAACAACCTGCAGAATGTAGACCTGGAAATCCCGATTGGCCTGCTGACCTGTGTCACCGGCGTCTCCGGCTCGGGGAAGTCGACGCTGATCAACAACACCCTGTTCCCGCTGAGTGCGACCGCCCTCAATGGCGCCAGCACGCTGGAGGCGGCCCCGCATGACAGCTGCGACGGCCTGCAGCACCTGGACAAGGTAGTCGACATCGACCAGAGCCCGATCGGCCGTACACCGCGCTCGAACCCGGCGACCTACACCGGGTTGTTCACCCCCATTCGTGAACTGTTCTCCGGCGTGCCGGAATCACGCTCCCGCGGCTATGGCCCGGGGCGTTTCTCGTTCAACGTCAAGGGCGGTCGCTGCGAAGCCTGTCAGGGCGACGGCCTGATCAAGGTTGAAATGCACTTTTTGCCGGACATCTATGTGCCCTGCGACGTGTGCAAGAGCAAGCGCTACAACCGCGAAACCCTGGAGATCAAGTACAAGGGCAAGAACATCCACGAGGTCCTGGAAATGACTATCGAGGAGGCCCGTGAGTTCTTCGATGCCGTACCGGCCCTGGCGCGCAAGCTGCAGACCCTGATGGATGTCGGCCTGTCCTATATCAAACTGGGGCAATCGGCGACCACCCTGTCTGGTGGCGAGGCGCAGCGGGTAAAACTGTCGCGCGAGCTGTCCAAGCGAGATACCGGCAAGACGCTGTACATCCTCGACGAACCGACCACCGGCCTGCACTTCGCCGACATCCAGCAACTGCTCGATGTGTTGCATCGCCTGCGTGATCACGGCAATACCGTGGTGGTGATCGAACACAATCTGGACGTGATCAAGACCGCCGACTGGATTGTCGACCTCGGCCCTGAGGGCGGCTCCAAAGGAGGCCAGATCATTGGGTACGGCACGCCAGAAGAGGTTGCCGAAATGAAGCAGTCCTATACCGGCTACTACCTCAAACCGCTGCTGTTGCGCGACCGCGCGTAGGAGCAGGCTTGCCCAGTGACGTTCGTAATGAGGTAAGCCCGCCCCAGCGAAATCGAGTAGGAGGCGGATTCACACCCGCCGTCCTCTCACACCACCGTGCGTACGGTTCCGTACACGGCGGTTCAGGTTACGCGGCTAAGCCGGTTAATCGTATCCAGTATCGAGACCAGCCCGAGCCGGTCCCACAGTTTCTTTGGCAGCGCGTAGTTCATATGTTGCGCTCCCGAATTCCACCATGGACCTCGGCCATTGAAGGCTGACTTGTTGGCACGCTCCTCGCTCAACCCCAGGCGCATCAAGTTTCTCAGCCTCGTGGGAGGCTGCTTCCATTGACGCCAGATGACGCAGCGGAGTTTGTGCCTGACCCAACCATCCAGTTCCTCAAGCGGCCGCTTGCTCTGGCTGAGCTTGAAGTAGCTAGCCCAGCCTCTCAGGACGGGGTTGATCCGCTCGATGACAGTCGCCATTTTGCGAGCCCGTACGCTGCGCAGCAGCATTCTGAGCCGGTCGCGTAAGCGGTCTAGGCTCATCCTTGCCACGCGCAGCCTTGGCTGCTGGTGCCAGCTTATCCCATAGCCTAGGTAGTCGCACTTCCACGCCCTTGCCACTTGGCTTTTCTTCCTGTTCACCGTCAGCTTCAGACGTTCTCTCAGGAAGCGCTCGACGCTGACCAACACCCGTTCGCCGGCCCGGGGACTGCGTACATAGATGTTCGCATCATCGGCATAACGTACGAAGCGATGGCCCCGTCGCTCCAGCTCGCGGTCGAGTTCGTCGAGCAGGATGTTCGACAGCAACGGCGAAAGCGGGCCGCCTTGCGGCGTCCCCTCCTGCCGTGGGCTGACGACACCGCCCGACATGATCCCGGCTTCAAGGTAGCGGCGGATAAGCCTGAGTACGCACTTGTCTTTGATCCGACGTTCGATGCAGGCCATGAGGATGTCGTGATTGACCCGATCGAAAAACTTCTCCAGATCGAGTTCCACGCACCAGCGGTGTCCCGCTGTCACATGAGCACGAGCCATCTCGATGGCTTGATGCGTACTTCTGCCCGGACGAAAACCATAGCTGTAGTCCGAGAACAGTGGGTCGAAGATAGGTGTGAGCTGCTGCTGCAGTGCTTGCTGGATCAGGCGATCCACGACGCTGGGGATTCCCAGTTGCCGTGTGCCGCCCTGCGGCTTGGGAATTTCAACCGCTCGCACTGCTTGGGGCTGGTATTCACCGGCCAGTAACCTGGCCTTGAGGGTTGGCCAATACTGTCTCACGTAGCCCGCCAAGTCAGCAACCGTCATGCCATCGGCACCCGGTGCTCCCTTGTTGCTGACCACGCGTTGATACGCACGTCTGAGGTTGGCCGGTGCAAGCACCCGCTCCATCAGCGTGTCCGGCTCCGCGTTCGTCCACGTCACGGACGCCGTCGATACCTTTGCACTGTCAGGCGTCACCCTCGGCTTCTGGCCGGAGCTCGGGATGACAGTTTCCGCTGTGGGAAATTTCTGCATTACGGTTACCAACGAGACGGCGACGCCTACTGGCGGCATAACCTGTTCGGCCCTTGGTGGCGCGGTTAACCGCCACTTACTACGGCTTCGGCTGACTTCTGCACGCTCATCCCGTCGCCTTTCGACGCGCGGTAGCACAATGGCAAACGTACAGATCTCCCAGGGTAATTCGCGCGACCTTCCTGCTTATGCCTGTCGGATCTACGTCACAGCGTTCCGTGCAAGTATTGGGCTTTGGCGATTTGTGCCACCTCACCCCGCTGTGCCGCCTCTATCCGCTTCCTGTTCGTCAGGCCAGCATTTTGCCTCGGGCTTCCTTCAGATTCGCGGTCACCCGCGACACCCTTGCCTCCGGCTAACACTTCCCCTTGCCGGGTGTGTAGAGGACTTTCACCTCCAAGTCACCCGCTTGGCCACCACAGCCAAGCGGGTTGCGCTTACGCGCAACGCGCCATGCCTGGCGCACACAAAAAAGCCCCGCACTGGCGGGGCTTCTTTTTGTTCCAAGAAAATTACATCTGCGATTGCAGGTAATTCTCCAAGCCAATCGACTTGATCAGGCCCTGCTGCTTTTCCAGCCAGTAGGTGTGATCTTCTTCGGTGTCGGCCAACTGCAGGCGCAGGATGTCGCGACTGATGTAATCCTTGTGCAGCTCGCACAGCTCGATCCCTTTGCACAACGCAGCGCGGACCTTGTACTCCAGGCGCAGGTCGGCAGCGATCATGTCGGGTACGGTAGCGCCGACATCGAGATCGTCAGGACGCATACGCGGGGTACCTTCAAGCATGAGGATGCGACGCATCAGGGCATCGGCGTGTTGCGCCTCTTCTTCCATCTCGTGGTTGATACGCTCGTAGAGCTTGCTCAAGCCCCAGTCTTCGTACATCCGCGAATGAATGAAGTATTGGTCGCGTGCCGCCAGTTCGCCCGTCAGCAACGTGTTGAGATAATCGATTACGTCCGGGTGACCTTGCATCGCCCTGCCTCTCCCTGTTTGAAAGTCTTAGTTTGAACCAGGATGATCGCGGGGTCACTGAGATTTACGCAATAAAGTGGAAAAAAGTCGGTAAACGGTAGTGATATTCATTGAAAAACCGCCCAAATGAGGGCGGTTCTGTTTATCACTTCGACTTAGGCGAGTTTTATGCCCAATGCGTTGGCAATCCCGTCGCCATAGGCCGGATCAGCCTTGAAGAAGTGTTGCAACTGGCGCTGAACTACATCCTCGGATACGCCTGCCATGGCGCCGGCAATGTTGCTGATCAGAAGAGCCTTCTGATCGTCGTTCATCAACCGGAACAGTGCACCGGCATGGCTGTAGTAGTCGGTGTCTTCACGGTGATCGTAGCGATCGGCAACGCCGTTGAGCGCAAGTGGGGGCTCCGCGAACTGCGGTGCTTGTTTCGGGGCGTTGGCGTAGCTGTTTGGCTCATAGTTCGGCGCCGCGCCACCATTGCTGCCAAATGCCATGGCTCCATCGCGCTGGTAGCTGTTGACCGGACTACGTGGGGCGTTTACCGGCAGTTGCTGATGGTTGGTACCAACCCGGTAGCGATGAGCGTCTGCATAGGCGAATACGCGCCCCTGGAGCATGCGGTCTGGTGAAAGGCCGACACCTGGCACCATGTTGCTTGGGCCGAACGCTGCCTGCTCGACCTCTGCAAAGTAGTTGAGCGGGTTGCGGTTGAGCTCCAGCTCACCGATTTCGATCAGCGGGTAATCCTTCTGCGACCAGGTCTTGGTAACGTCGAAAGGGTTCTCATCGCGGGAAGCTGCTTCTTCTTCACTCATGACCTGGATGCAGACCGCCCACTTGGGGAAGTCACCGCGCTCGATGGCTTCGAACAGATCGCGTTGAGCGTAGTCAGGGTCGGTGCCTGCCAGGCGTGCAGCCTCAGCCGGAGCCAGGTTCTTGATCCCCTGCTTGGTCTTGAAATGCCACTTGACCCACGTGCGCTCACCCTGAGCATTAATCAGGCTGTAAGTGTGGCTGCCAAAGCCGTGCATGTGACGGTAACCATCCGGAATACCACGGTCGGAGAACAGAATGGTGACCTGGTGCAGGGCTTCAGGCGAATGCGACCAGAAATCCCACATCATCTGTGCGCTCTTCAGGTTGCTTTGTGGCAGGCGCTTCTGGGTATGGATAAAGTCTGGAAACTTGAGCGGGTCACGAATGAAGAATACGGGGGTGTTGTTGCCAACAATGTCCCAGTTACCTTCTTCGGTGTAGAACTTCAGGGCGAAACCGCGCGGATCTCGCTCAGTGTCGGCCGAGCCACGCTCACCGCCGACGGTGGAAAAACGCAGGAAGGTCTCGGTCTGCTTGCCGACAGTGCTGAACAGTTTGGCGCAACTGTACTGGGTGATGTCACGGGTTACCGTGAAGGTGCCGTAAGCCCCCGAACCTTTGGCATGCACGCGACGCTCAGGAATGTTCTCGCGGTTGAAATGCGCGAGCTTCTCGATCAGGTGGAAATCGTCCAGCAACAACGGGCCTCTCGGGCCTGCCGAGCGCGAATTCTGGTTGTCGGCGACTGGCGCTCCGCTAGCGGTGGTCAGTATTGTCTTCTGGCTCATGCTCTATCTCCCTATCGGTCTTGAACGGCCGGCTAATCGGCTTGGGATTGAGTATCGACCAGTACTATGACAACACCAAATTCATTACATGACTCAGATCAATAGATTAATACAATACGTGCAGATCGAGTAGGAGGCGGATTCACACCCGCCGTCCTCTCACACCACCGTGCGTACGGTTCCGTACACGGCGGTTCAGGTTACGCGGCTAAGCCGGTTAATCGTATCCAGTATCGAGACCAGCCCGAGCCGGTCCCACAGTTTCTTTGGCAGCGCGTAGTTCATATGTTGCGCTCCCGAATTCCACCATGGACCTCGGCCATTGAAGGCTGACTTGTTGGCACGCTCCTCGCTCAACCCCAGGCGCATCAAGTTTCTCAGCCTCGTGGGAGGCTGCTTCCATTGACGCCAGATGACGCAGCGGAGTTTGTGCCTGACCCAACCATCCAGTTCCTCAAGCGGCCGCTTGCTCTGGCTGAGCTTGAAGTAGCTAGCCCAGCCTCTCAGGACGGGGTTGATCCGCTCGATGACAGTCGCCATTTTGCGAGCCCGTACGCTGCGCAGCAGCATTCTGAGCCGGTCGCGTAAGCGGTCTAGGCTCATCCTTGCCACGCGCAGCCTTGGCTGCTGGTGCCAGCTTATCCCATAGCCTAGGTAGTCGCACTTCCACGCCCTTGCCACTTGGCTTTTCTTCCTGTTCACCGTCAGCTTCAGACGTTCTCTCAGGAAGCGCTCGACGCTGACCAACACCCGTTCGCCGGCCCGGGGACTGCGTACATAGATGTTCGCATCATCGGCATAACGTACGAAGCGATGGCCCCGTCGCTCCAGCTCGCGGTCGAGTTCGTCGAGCAGGATGTTCGACAGCAACGGCGAAAGCGGGCCGCCTTGCGGCGTCCCCTCCTGCCGTGGGCTGACGACACCGCCCGACATGATCCCGGCTTCAAGGTAGCGGCGGATAAGCCTGAGTACGCACTTGTCTTTGATCCGACGTTCGATGCAGGCCATGAGGATGTCGTGATTGACCCGATCGAAAAACTTCTCCAGATCGAGTTCCACGCACCAGCGGTGTCCCGCTGTCACATGAGCACGAGCCATCTCGATGGCTTGATGCGTACTTCTGCCCGGACGAAAACCATAGCTGTAGTCCGAGAACAGTGGGTCGAAGATAGGTGTGAGCTGCTGCTGCAGTGCTTGCTGGATCAGGCGATCCACGACGCTGGGGATTCCCAGTTGCCGTGTGCCGCCCTGCGGCTTGGGAATTTCAACCGCTCGCACTGCTTGGGGCTGGTATTCACCGGCCAGTAACCTGGCCTTGAGGGTTGGCCAATACTGTCTCACGTAGCCCGCCAAGTCAGCAACCGTCATGCCATCGGCACCCGGTGCTCCCTTGTTGCTGACCACGCGTTGATACGCACGTCTGAGGTTGGCCGGTGCAAGCACCCGCTCCATCAGCGTGTCCGGCTCCGCGTTCGTCCACGTCACGGACGCCGTCGATACCTTTGCACTGTCAGGCGTCACCCTCGGCTTCTGGCCGGAGCTCGGGATGACAGTTTCCGCTGTGGGAAATTTCTGCATTACGGTTACCAACGAGACGGCGACGCCTACTGGCGGCATAACCTGTTCGGCCCTTGGTGGCGCGGTTAACCGCCACTTACTACGGCTTCGGCTGACTTCTGCACGCTCATCCCGTCGCCTTTCGACGCGCGGTAGCACAATGGCAAACGTACAGATCTCCCAGGGTAATTCGCGCGACCTTCCTGCTTATGCCTGTCGGATCTACGTCACAGCGTTCCGTGCAAGTATTGGGCTTTGGCGATTTGTGCCACCTCACCCCGCTGTGCCGCCTCTATCCGCTTCCTGTTCGTCAGGCCAGCATTTTGCCTCGGGCTTCCTTCAGATTCGCGGTCACCCGCGACACCCTTGCCTCCGGCTAACACTTCCCCTTGCCGGGTGTGTAGAGGACTTTCACCTCCAAGTCACCCGCTTGGCCACCACAGCCAAGCGGGTTGCGCTTACGCGCAACGCGCCATGCCTGGCGCACACACAAAAAACCGGGCACTAGGCCCGGTTCCTTGTTACAGACTGTTCGTCTTACTCAGCAGCTTCTACCGAGCCACCGACAGGACGATCAACCAGCTCGACGTACGCCATAGGTGCGTTATCGCCAGCGCGGAAACCGCACTTGAGGATACGCAGGTAGCCGCCCTGACGGGTGGCATAGCGCTTGCCCAGATCGTTGAACAGCTTGCCGACGATTTCTTTCGAACGGGTACGGTCGAAAGCCAGGCGACGGTTAGCTACGCTGTCTTCCTTGGCCAGGGTGATCAGCGGCTCGGCAACGCGGCGCAGTTCCTTGGCTTTTGGCAGGGTAGTTTTGATCAGCTCGTGCTCGAACAGCGACACCGCCATGTTCTGGAACATAGCCTTGCGGTGAGAGCTGGTACGGCTCAGGTGACGTCCACTTTTACGATGACGCATGATTCATTCCTTACCAAACACTACGTTCGGTGATTACGACGATCAGGCAGTCGCCTTGTCGTCTTTCTTAAGACTTGCAGGCGGCCAGTTGTCGAGGCGCATGCCGAGGGACAGACCACGGGAGGCCAGAACGTCCTTGATTTCAGTCAGGGACTTCTTGCCCAGGTTCGGAGTCTTCAACAGTTCTACTTCGGTGCGCTGAATCAGATCGCCGATGTAGTAAATGTTCTCCGCCTTAAGGCAGTTGGCCGAACGCACGGTCAATTCCAGATCGTCAACCGGACGAAGCAGGATCGGATCGATCTCGTCTTCCTGTTCGACTACCACAGGTTCGCTGTCACCTTTGAGGTCGACGAACGCAGCCAGCTGCTGTTGCAGGATGGTTGCAGCACGACGGATAGCCTCTTCAGGATCCAGAGTACCGTTGGTTTCCAGATCAATTACCAGCTTGTCCAGGTTGGTACGCTGCTCGACACGGGCGTTTTCCACCACGTATGCGATACGGCGAACTGGGCTGAACGAAGAGTCGAGCTGCAAGCGACCAATGCTGCGGCTTTCGTCTTCATCGCTCTGACGCGAATCGGCCGGTTCATAACCACGACCACGAGCTACGGTGAGCTTCATGTTCAGGGCGCCGTTGGACGCCAGGTTAGCGATTACGTGATCGGGATTAACGATCTCGACATCATGATCCAGCTGAATATCGGCAGCGGTAACCACCCCCGAACCCTTTTTCGACAAGGTCAGCGTAACTTCGTCACGACCGTGCAGTTTGATAGCCAGGCCTTTCAGGTTCAACAGGATTTCAATGACATCTTCCTGTACACCTTCGATTGCCGAGTACTCGTGGAGTACACCGTCAATCTCGGCCTCGACTACTGCACAGCCAGGCATGGAGGACAACAGGATGCGGCGCAGCGCGTTGCCCAGGGTATGGCCAAAGCCACGCTCGAGAGGCTCGAGCGTGATTTTAGCGCGGGTTGGACTGACGACCTGCACATCGATATGGCGGGGCGTCAGGAACTCATTTACCGAAATCTGCATGGATGCACCTATTTTCTAGCCCTTACTTGGAGTAGAGCTCGACAATCAGGCTTTCGTTGATGTCGGCGGACAGGTCGCTGCGAGCAGGAACGTTCTTGAAAACGCCCGACTTCTTAGCAGCATCCACATCTACCCACTCAACGCGGCCACGCTGGGCGCACAGTTCAAGGGCTTGAACAATGCGCAGCTGGTTCAGCGACTTCTCGCGAACCGCGACCACGTCACCCGGACGAACTTGGTAGGACGGAACGTTTACAGTCTTGCCGTTTACGCTGATCGCTTTGTGCGAAACCAGCTGACGGGATTCGGCACGAGTAGCGCCAAAGCCCATGCGATAAACGACGTTATCCAGACGGCATTCGAGCAATTGCAGCAGGTTCTCGCCGGTAGCACCCTTCTTGGAGGCTGCTTCCTTGTAGTAACCGCTGAACTGACGCTCGAGAACGCCATAGATGCGACGTACTTTTTGCTTCTCACGCAGCTGGGTGCCGTAGTCGGACTGACGACCACGACGCTGACCGTGGATACCTGGGGCTGCTTCGATGTTGCACTTCGATTCCAGAGCGCGAACGCCGCTCTTCAGGAACAGATCGGTGCCTTCACGACGAGACAGTTTGCATTTTGGACCAATGTAACGTGCCATTTATCTGTCTCCTGATTACACGCGGCGCTTCTTCGGCGGACGGCACCCGTTATGCGGGATTGGCGTCACGTCGGTGATGCTGGCGATCTTATAGCCACAACCGTTCAAAGCACGAACAGCGGACTCACGACCTGGACCTGGACCCTTGACGTTGACGTCGAGGTTCTTCAGACCATATTCCAGCGCAGCTTGACCAGCACGCTCAGCAGCTACTTGAGCAGCGAACGGGGTGGACTTGCGGGAACCGCGGAAACCCGAACCGCCGGAGGTAGCCCAGGACAGAGCGTTACCTTGACGATCGGTGATGGTCACGATGGTGTTGTTAAAAGACGCGTGGATGTGGGCGATGCCATCAACCACTGTCTTTTTGACTTTTTTACGAGGACGAGCAGCAGGTTTTGCCATTTCTAAATTCCTGTCGATTCGCTGGTGCGATTACTTGCGGATCGGCTTACGCGGGCCCTTACGGGTACGCGCGTTGGTCTTGGTACGCTGACCGCGTACTGGCAGACCCCGACGATGACGCAGGCCGCGGTAGCAACCCAGGTCCATCAACCGCTTGATTTTCATGTTGATGTCACGACGCAGATCACCTTCGGTGATGTACTTCGCAACTTCAGTACGCAGCGATTCAACCTGCTCGTCGCTCAGATCCTTGATCTTAGCGGCTGGGTTGACCCCAGTCTCTACACAGATTTTCTGTGCAGTAGTGCGACCAACACCATAGATGTAGGTCAGCGAGATAACAGTGTGCTTGTTATCTGGAATGTTGACGCCTGCAATACGGGCCATTCAGTGGGACTCCAATTGACAGCTACCTACGCCCCGGAAGCCAAGAAATAGGGCGCGAGATAATATCGCTGTAGAAACAAATAATCAACCCAGCAGCGCACTAGCTGCTGGGTTTGAAGCGCAGATCACACTCAGCCTTGGCGCTGCTTGTGACGTGGTTCCGCACTGCAAATTACTCGAACAACACCTTCGCGGCGAATAATTTTGCAGTTACGGCACAGCTTTTTCACCGATGCACGAACTTTCATCACCAACTCCTCGAACCTTAAGGGTCTCTCAGCGCAGCAAACCGCTGCCGCCGTAGCCTTTCAGGTTGGCTTTCTTCATCAGGGATTCGTACTGGTGCGAAACGAGGTGCGATTGTACTTGGGACATGAAGTCCATCACAACCACTACCACAATCAGCAACGAGGTCCCGCCAAGGTAGAACGGAACGTTTGCCGCAACCACCAGGAACTGGGGAAGCAGACAGACGGCCGTCATATAAAGAGCACCGAACATGGTCAAGCGGGTCAGAACGCCATCAATGTAGCGCGCCGACTGCTCACCTGGACGGATACCCGGAATAAAGGCACCGGACTTCTTCAGGTTCTCCGCTACGTCTTTCGGATTGAACATCAACGCCGTATAGAAGAAGCAGAAGAAAATAATCCCTGCACTAAACAGCAGAATATTCAACGGCTGACCAGGAGCGATCGACTGCGAGATGTCCTGCAACCAGCCCATACCTTCGGACTGACCGAACCAGGCACCCAGCGAAGCCGGGAACAGCAAGATGCTGCTCGCGAAAATGGCAGGAATAACACCCGCCATGTTCACTTTCAGCGGCAAGTGGCTAGTCTGCGCAGCGAAGACCTTACGGCCCTGCTGACGCTTGGCGTAGTGAACGGCGATACGACGCTGACCACGCTCAATGAACACCACGAAACCGATAATCGCTACTGCCAGCAAACCGATAGCGACCAGAGCGAAAATGTTGATATCGCCCGTACGTGCAGACTCGAAAGACTGCCCGATTGCTCTCGGAAGACCGGCGACGATACCTGCGAAGATCAACATCGAGATACCGTTGCCTACACCGCGCTCCGTGATCTGCTCACCCAGCCACATCATGAACATCGCGCCAGCCACAAACGTGGATACCGCAACGAAATGGAAGCCAAAATCAGCAGAAAACGCCACGCCCTGACCGGCCAGACCAATGGACATGCCAATGGCCTGGACCAGCGCCAGGATTACGGTGCCGTAGCGGGTGTACTGGCTGATCTTGCGACGGCCAGCTTCACCTTCCTTCTTCAACTGCTCCAGCTGCGGGCTGACGGCGGTCATCAGTTGCATGATGATCGATGCCGAAATGTACGGCATGATCCCCAGTGCAAAGATGCTCATCCGTTCCAGCGCGCCGCCGGAAAACATGTTGAACAAGCTAAGAATGGTCCCCTCATTCTGTCGAAACAGTTCCGCCAGCCGGTCCGGATTGATACCTGGAACTGGGATGTGTGCGCCTATCCGATAGACGATGATCGCCAGAAACAGAAAACGCAGACGAGCCCAAAGTTCAGACATCCCGCCTTTGCCGAGCGAAGAGAGAGCACCTTGCTTAGCCATTTATTCCTCGAACTTGCCGCCAGCTGCTTCGATAGCCGCACGCGCACCTTTGGTGGCTGCGATACCCTTGATGGTGACCGCGCGAGTAACTTCGCCCGACAGCATGATTTTCACACGCTGTACGTTCTGGTTAATCACGTTGGCATCCTTCAAGGATTGCACGGTGACAACGTCGCCTTCCACTTTGGCCAGTTCGGACAGACGCACTTCTGCGCGGTCCATGGCTTTCAGGGAAACGAAGCCGAACTTCGGCAGACGACGGTGCAGCGGCTGTTGACCGCCTTCAAAGCCTGGAGCGATGGTGCCACCGGAGCGGGAGGTTTGACCTTTGTGACCACGGCCACCAGTCTTACCCAAACCACTACCGATACCACGACCCGGACGATGCTTCTCGCGACGGGAACCCGGCGCTGGACTCAGATCATTGAGTTTCATCGATTAACCCTCGACGCGCAGCATGTAGTAAGCCTTGTTGATCATCCCGCGGTTCTCGGGAGTATCCAGGACTTCTACAGTGTGACCGATGCGGCGCAGACCCAGACCCTTAACACACAGCTTGTGGTTAGGGAGACGGCCGGCGGTGCTTTTGATCAGCGTAACTTTAACGGTAGCCATGATCAGCGGATCTCCTCAACGCTCTTGCCGCGCTTGGCAGCAATGGACTCAGGAGATTGCATAGCCTTCAGACCCTTGAAAGTGGCGTGAACCACGTTTACTGGGTTGGTCGAGCCATAGCACTTGGCCAGGACGTTCTGAACGCCAGCAACTTCCAGGACGGCACGCATAGCGCCACCGGCGATGATACCGGTACCTTCGGAGGCAGGCTGCATGTACACCTTCGACGCGCCATGGGCGGACTTGGTGGCGTACTGCAGGGTGGTGCCGTTCAGGTCAACCTGAATCATGTTGCGACGAGCAGCTTCCATGGCTTTCTGGATCGCAGCAGGTACTTCGCGCGACTTGCCACGGCCGAAGCCGACACGACCTTTACCATCACCAACCACGGTCAACGCGGTGAAGGTGAAGATACGGCCGCCTTTTACGGTTTTGGCAACGCGGTTAACTTGAACCAGCTTCTCGATGTAGCCTTCGTCGCGCTTTTGATCGTTATTTGCCATAACTTAGAACTCCAGCCCGCCTTCACGAGCAGCATCAGCCAGCGCCTTGACGCGGCCGTGGTACTTGAAGCCGGAACGGTCAAAGGCAACTTGAGATACACCGGCGGCTTTCGCGCGCTCAGCTACCAGCTTGCCAACCTTAGTGGCCGCGTCGATGTTGCCGGTGGCGCCATCACGCAGTTCTTTGTCCAAAGTCGAGGCGCTGGCCAGGACTTTGCTGCCGTCGGCCGAAATGACCTGGGCATAGATGTGCTGCGAGGAGCGGAACACGCAGAGACGCACGACTTCGAGTTCGTGCATTTTCAGGCGTGCTTTGCGAGCGCGACGCAGTCGAGTAACTTTTTTGTCGGTCATTTGCTAGGCCCTACTTCTTCTTGGCTTCTTTACGACGGACGACTTCGTCCGCGTAACGCACACCCTTGCCTTTGTACGGCTCTGGTGGACGGAAGTCGCGGATTTCAGCGGCCACCTGACCTACCAGCTGCTTGTCGATACCCTTGATCAGGATATCGGTCTGGCTTGGGGTCTCAGCGGTGATACCTGCCGGCAGTTCGTAATCCACTGGATGCGAGAAGCCGAGCGCCAGGTTCAGCACGGTGCCTTTGGCTTGTGCTTTGTAACCAACACCGACCAGCTGGAGCTTACGCTCGAAGCCTTGGCTTACGCCTTGGACCATGTTGTTTACCAGGGCACGGGTAGTACCGGCCATAGCGCGGGTTTGTTGATCGCCATTGCGAGCAGCAAAACGCAGCTCACCGGCTTCTTCAATCACTTCTACGGACGAGTGAACGTTCAGTTCGAGAGTGCCCTTGGCACCCTTCACCGAAAGCTGCTGGCCGACGAATTTTACTTCGACACCGGCTGGCAGCTTAACGGGGTTCTTAGCGACGCGAGACATGCTTATCCCCCCTTAGAACACTGTGCAGAGAACTTCGCCGCCGACACCGGCAGCGCGCGCAGCACGATCAGTCATCACACCTTTGTTGGTGGAGACGATAGACACGCCCAGACCGCCACGTACTTTCGGCAGTTCTTCGACGGACTTGTACTGACGCAGGCCTGGACGACTTACGCGCTTGACTTCCTCGATGACCGGACGGCCTTCGAAGTATTTCAGCTCGATGGAAAGCGATGGTTTTACTTCGCTGCTGACCTGATAGCCAGCGATGTAACCTTCGTCTTTCAGAACTTTGGCTACCGCAACCTTCAGAGTCGACGAAGGCATGCTTACGACGGACTTTTCAGCCATCTGGGCATTACGGATGCGAGTTAGCATGTCCGCTAACGGGTCCTGCATACTCATGGGCTAGACGCTCCTGATACAAGAAAAATTAGCCTCTCGGCTACTACAGTCGCCTGAACGCGCAGGGTCAAAAAACCCGGGCTCAGGAGAGCCGGTCATTCTAGACAGATCCCAGAAACGAAACAAGCCCCAGAAGGGGCTTGTTTCGATGCAATGTCACCGGTGGTCGGAAGATTGCTCTTCCGCCACCTGGACGCTGCCGGTACGTCTTACCAGCTGGCTTTAACCAGACCTGGAACGTCACCGCGCATTGCTGCTTCACGCAGCTTGTTACGGCCGAGGCCGAACTTGCGGTAAACGCCGTGTGGACGACCGGTGATGCGGCAGCGGTTACGCAGGCGCGAGGCGCTAGCGTCACGTGGCTGCTTCTGCAGAGCTACGACAGCGGTAAAACGCTCTTCTGGAGTTGCTTCCAGGTTAACGATGGTCGCTTTCAGCTCGGCACGCTTCTTGGCGTACTTGGCAACAGTGAGCTGACGCTTCAGCTCACGGTTTTTCATGCTCTTCTTGGCCATTTTCCTACTCCAATCAGTTGCGGAACGGGAATTTGAAAGCACGCAGCAAAGCGCGGCCTTCGTCATCGTTCTTGGCAGTGGTGGTCAGGGTAATGTCCAGACCGCGCAGAGCATCGATCTTGTCGTAGTCGATTTCCGGGAAAATGATCTGCTCTTTCACGCCCATGCTGTAGTTGCCACGACCATCGAAGGACTTGGCATTCAGGCCGCGGAAGTCGCGAACCCGAGGCAGGGAGATCGCCAGCAGGCGGTCCAGGAATTCATACATACGATCACGGCGCAGAGTAACTTTAACGCCGATCGGCCAGCCCTCACGGACTTTGAAGCCCGCGATGGATTTCCGAGCGAAAGTCACAACGGCTTTCTGACCGGTGATCTTCTCCAGGTCAGCAACAGCGTGCTCGATGACTTTTTTGTCGCCGACAGCTTCGCCCAGACCCATGTTCAGGGTGATCTTGGTAACGCGCGGAACTTCCATCACGTTCGCCAGCTTAAGTTCTTCCTTAAGCTTGGGAGCAATTTCCTTCCGGTAAATCTCTTTCAGTCGTGCCATGGTCTTCTACCTAGCAGTGTTCAAGCATCAACCGCTTTTTGGGTCGACTTGAAGACACGAATTTTCTTGCCGTCTTCTACTTTGAAACCAACGCGGTCAGCCTTGTTGGTTTCGCCGTTGAAAATGGCGACGTTGGAAGCGTGCAGTGGCGCTTCTTTCTCGACGATACCGCCTTGTACGCCCGACATCGGGTTAGGCTTGGTATGACGCTTCACCAGGTTGATCCCACCAACGACCAGACGGTCGTCAGCGAGAACCTTGAGCACCTTACCGCGCTTACCTTTGTCTTTGCCGGCGATCACGATGATCTCGTCGTCACGACGAATCTTTTGCATGTCGGATCTCCTTACAGCACTTCTGGGGCGAGCGAGACGATCTTCATGAACTTCTCAGTACGAAGTTCACGGGTCACTGGCCCAAAGATACGGGTGCCGATCGGCTCTTGCTTGTTGTTCAGCAGAACAGCAGCATTGCCATCAAAGCGGATGATGGAGCCGTCAGCACGACGGACACCGTGGCGAGTGCGGACTACAACAGCAGTCATCACTTGGCCTTTCTTCACTTTACCGCGCGGAATTGCTTCCTTGACGGTTACCTTGATGATGTCACCGATGCCGGCGTAACGGCGGTGCGAACCGCCGAGAACCTTGATGCACATGACGCGACGAGCGCCGCTGTTATCGGCCACATCGAGCATGGATTGAGTCTGAATCATAAAATTTCTCCGACCCTTAGCCCTTAGACTTCAACAGCGCGTTCGAGAACTTCAACCAGTGCCCAAGCTTTGGTCTTGGCCAGCGGACGAGTCTCACGGATGGAGACCTTGTCGCCGATATGGCACTGATTGGTTTCGTCGTGCGCGTGCAGCTTAGTCGAACGCTTAACGTATTTACCGTAGATCGGGTGCTTTACGCGACGCTCGATCAGTACGGTGATGGTTTTGTCCATCTTGTCGCTGACGACACGGCCAGTCAGCGTACGGACGGTTTTTTCAGCTTCAGCCATGATTACTTACCTGCCTGCTGGTTGAGCACAGTTTTCACGCGAGCGATGTCACGCTTAACTTGCGAGAGCAGGTGCGACTGCCCCAACTGGCCAGTTGCTTTCTGCATACGCAGATTGAACTGGTCGCGCAGCAAGCCGAGCAGTTGCTCGTTCAGCTGCTGTGCTGATTTTTCACGAAGTTCATTCGCTTTCATCACATCACCGTCCGCTTAACAAAGGAGGTGGCGAGAGGCAGCTTTGCAGCCGCCAAGGCGAAAGCCTCACGCGCCAGCTCTTCAGAAACACCCTCGATCTCGTACAGGACTTTGCCTGGCTGGATCTGGGCAACCCAGTACTCCACGGAACCTTTACCTTTACCCATCCGCACTTCGAGAGGCTTCTTGGAGATCGGCTTGTCCGGGAACACACGGATCCAGATCTTACCGCCACGTTTTACGTGACGAGTCAGGGCACGACGTGCCGATTCGATCTGGCGAGCGGTGAGACGACCGCGAGCAACAGCTTTCAGAGCAAACTCGCCGAAGCTAACTTTGCTACCGCGCAGTGCCAGACCACGGTTGTGGCCAGTCATCTGCTTGCGGAATTTTGTACGCTTTGGTTGCAACATTTGGCGTACCCCTTACTTAGCAGCTTTTTTACGAGGCGCTGGTGCTTGTGGTTTCAGTTCTTCTTGGCGACCACCAATAACTTCGCCTTTGAAAATCCAAACCTTCACACCGATCACACCGTAAGTGGTGTGAGCTTCGTAAGTGGCATAGTCGATGTCAGCACGCAGGGTGTGCAGCGGCACACGACCTTCGCGATACCATTCAGTACGTGCGATTTCAGCACCACCGAGACGACCGCTCACCTGGATCTTGATGCCTTTGGCACCAATGCGCATGGCGTTCTGTACGGCGCGCTTCATGGCGCGACGGAACATCACACGACGCTCCAGCTGCTGAGCTACGCTCTGAGCTACCAGCATACCGTCGAGTTCCGGCTTGCGGATCTCTTCGATATTGATGTGCACAGGCACACCCATTTGCTTGGTCAGGTCCTGACGCAGTTTTTCAACATCCTCACCTTTCTTCCCGATAACGATACCTGGACGAGCGGTGTGGATGGTGATGCGTGCAGTTTGAGCCGGGCGATGGATATCGATACGGCTAACGGACGCGCTTTTTAGTTTGTCTTGGAGGTACTCACGCACATTCAGATCTGCGAGCAAATAGTCCGCATAAGTCCGACCGTCTGCGTACCAGACGGAGGTGTGCTCCTTGACGATTCCCAGGCGAATGCCAGTGGGATGTACTTTCTGACCCATCTGATCGACTCCGTTACTTGTCCGCAACCTTGACAGTGATATGGCAAGACCGCTTGACGATGCGATCAGCGCGGCCTTTGGCACGCGGCATGATGCGCTTCAGCGAACGCCCTTCGTTGACGAAAACGGTGGAGACCTTCAGGTCATCAACGTCTGCGCCTTCGTTATGCTCGGCGTTGGCTACGGCCGACTCGAGGACTTTTTTCATGATTTCAGCGGCTTTTTTGCTGCTGAAAGCCAACAGGTTGAGCGCTTCGCCCACCTTCTTCCCGCGGATCTGGTCGGCGACCAAGCGGGCTTTCTGGGCGGAGATTCGAGCGCCCGACAACTTAGCGGCTACTTCCATTTCCTTACCCCTTAACGCTTGGCTTTCTTGTCAGCCACGTGCCCACGATAAGTGCGGGTACCGGCAAACTCGCCCAGTTTATGGCCGACCATGTCTTCGTTCACGAGAACTGGGACGTGTTGGCGACCGTTGTGTACCGCGATGGTCAGACCGACCATTTGTGGCAGGATCATCGAACGACGCGACCAGGTCTTAACTGGTTTGCGATCGTTCTTTTCCGCCGCCACTTCGATCTTCTTCAGTAGGTGAAGATCGATAAAAGGACCTTTTTTCAGAGAACGTGGCACTGTCGTATCCCTCTATTTACTTGCGACGACGGACGATCATGTTGTCGGTACGCTTATTACCACGAGTCTTCGCGCCCTTAGTCGGGAAGCCCCATGGCGATACCGGATGACGACCACCGGAGGTACGACCTTCACCACCACCATGTGGGTGGTCAACCGGGTTCATGGCAACACCACGAACGGTTGGGCGAACGCCACGCCAGCGTTTGGCACCAGCTTTACCCAGCGAACGCAGGCTGTGCTCGGAGTTCGAGACTTCACCCAGGGTCGCACGGCATTCAGCCAGGACTTTACGCATCTCGCCGGAGCGCAGACGAACGGTCACGTAGACGCCTTCGCGAGCGATCAGCTGAGCCGAGGCACCAGCGGAACGAGCGATTTGTGCACCTTTGCCCGGCTTCAGTTCGATGCCGTGAATGGTGCTACCCACTGGAATGTTGCGCAGTTGCAGGGAGTTACCTGGCTTGATTGGAGCCAGTGCACCCGCGATCAGCTGGTCGCCAGCACTCACGCCTTTAGGGGCGATGATGTAGCGGCGCTCGCCGTCTGCGTAGCAGAGCAGTGCGATGTGAGCAGTACGGTTTGGATCGTATTCGATACGCTCGACAGTGGCGACGATGCCATCTTTGTCGTTGCGACGGAAATCGACCATACGGTAATGCTGCTTATGACCACCGCCTACGTGACGAGTAGTGATGCGGCCATTGTTGTTACGACCACCAGACTTCGACTTCTTCTCGAGCAGCGGTGCGTGAGGAGCGCCTTTGTGCAGCTCCTTGTTGACCACCTTGACCACGAAACGGCGGCCAGGGGAAGTCGGTTTGCATTTAACGATTGCCATGATGCACCCCTTCCTTACTCAGCACTGCTGCTGAAATCGAGATCTTGGCCTGGCTGAAGGGAGACGATCGCCTTCTTCCAGTCATTGCGCTTGCCCAGACCACGTGCGGTACGCTTGGTTTTACCCAGAACGTTTACAGTCGACACGTTTTCGACTTTTACGCCGAACAGGCCTTCGACAGCTTTCTTGATTTCCAGCTTGGTTGCATCAGTAGCAACCTTGAATACGAACTGGCCTTTTTTCTCAGCCAGAACGGTAGCCTTCTCGGAAACATGCGGGCCAAGGAGGACTTTAAATACGCGTTCCTGGTTCATCCCAGCAGCTCCTCGAATTTCTTCACGGCCGACACAGTGATCAACACTTTGTCGTATGCGATCAGACTGACCGGATCGGAACCCTGTACGTCACGTACATCGACGTGCGGCAGGTTGCGAGCAGCCAGGTACAGATTCTGATCAACAGCGTCAGAAACGATCAGTACGTCGCTCAGACCCATGCCGTTCAGCTTGTTCAGCAGGTCTTTGGTTTTCGGCGCTTCAACAGCGAAGTCCTGAACCACGACCAGACGGTCGGTACGCACCAGCTCAGCGAGGATGGAACGCATTGCTGCGCGGTACATCTTCTTGTTGAGCTTCTGCGAGTGGTCTTGAGGACGAGCTGCGAAAGTGGTACCGCCGCCACGCCAGATTGGGCTACGGATAGTACCGGCACGAGCACGACCAGTACCTTTCTGACGCCATGGGCGCTTACCGCCACCAGCAACGTCGGAACGGGTTTTCTGCTGCTTGGTGCCCTGACGGCCGCCGGCCATGTAGGCCACGACTGCTTGGTGAACCAGCGTCTCGTTGAATTCGCCACCGAAAGTCAGTTCGGAAACTTCGATCGCTTGAGCGTCATTTACATTTAGTTGCATGTCAGCTTCCCCTTAACCGCGAGCCTTGGCAGCCGGACGCACAACCAGATCACCGCCAGTAGCGCCAGGAACGGCACCCTTGACCAGCAACAGATTGCGTTCAGCGTCGACGCGCACTACTTCCAGGGACTGAACGGTCACGCGCTCGGCGCCCATATGACCGGACATTTTTTTGCCCTTGAATACACGACCAGGAGTCTGGCACTGGCCGATAGAGCCCGGGACGCGGTGGGAAACGGAGTTACCGTGGGTATTATCTTGACCGCGGAAATTCCAACGCTTGATGGTACCGGCAAAGCCTTTACCTTTCGACTGACCGGTAACATCTACCATTTGGCCAGCAGCGAAGATTTCTGCATTGATCAAGTCGCCAGCCTGGTAGTCGCCTTCTTCAAGACGGAACTCCCAGACACCGCGACCAGCGGCAACGTTCGCTTTAGCGAAGTGACCTGCTTGAGCAGCAGTCACACGCGAAGCACGACGCTCACCAACAGTGACCTGCACTGCACGGTAGCCATCAGTTTCTTCGGTTTTGAACTGGGTGACGCGATTCGGCTCGATCTCAATGACCGTGACCGGAATGGAGACACCTTCTTCGGTGAAAATGCGGGTCATACCGCACTTACGACCGACTACACCAATAGTCATGTTGTAAACCTCATGAGTGTACGGGGCTTTCACCCGCTATGGCCGCCCATTTCAGAGCGTTACACGACTAAGACCCGAGTCTTAGCCGAGGCTGATCTGCACTTCCACACCTGCCGCAAGATCAAGCTTCATAAGAGCATCAACGGTTTTATCCGTTGGCTGGACGATGTCCAGAACGCGCTTATGAGTACGGATCTCGTACTGGTCACGCGCGTCTTTGTTGACGTGCGGGGAGACCAGAACGGTGAACCGCTCTTTACGAGTAGGCAGTGGAATTGGACCACGCACTTGAGCACCAGTACGTTTCGCGGTTTCCACGATTTCCTGGGTGGATTGGTCGATCAGGCGATGGTCGAAAGCCTTCAACCTGATACGGATTTGCTGATTTTGCATTGGATTTCAGACTCCAGGCTGCTATTCCCACCGGGCGCACTACGCCCGTTAAAAGGAGGCGTGATTCTATAGACGCCCCTATTGGGTGTCAACCCAATAAAAAAAGCCCCCGCTGAGCGGGGGCTTTTTCAACCTATCGAGAATTACTCGATGATTTTGGCTACGACGCCAGCGCCGACGGTACGACCGCCTTCACGGATAGCGAAACGCAGACCATCTTCCATTGCGATGGTTTTGATCAGAGTGACAGTCATCTGGATGTTGTCACCTGGCATTACCATTTCAACGCCTTCTGGCAGCTCGCAGTTACCGGTCACGTCAGTAGTACGGAAGTAGAACTGTGGACGGTAGCCTTTGAAGAACGGAGTATGACGGCCGCCTTCTTCCTTGCTCAGAACGTAAACTTCTGCGGTGAACTTGGTGTGCGGCTTAACCGAACCTGGCTTAACCAGAACCTGACCACGCTCAACGTCGTCACGCTTGGTACCACGCAGCAGAACGCCACAGTTCTCGCCAGCACGACCTTCGTCCAGCAGCTTGCGGAACATCTCAACACCGGTGCAGGTGGTGGTGGTGGTGTCACGCAGACCAACGATTTCCAGGGCGTCCTGAACGCGGACGATACCACGCTCGATACGACCGGTAACTACGGTACCACGACCCGAGATCGAGAATACGTCTTCGATTGGCATCAGGAACGGCTTGTCGATAGCACGCTCTGGCTCTGGGATGTAGCTGTCCAGAGTTTCAACCAGGCGCTTGACAGCGGTGGTACCCATTTCGTTGTCGTCTTTGCCTTCCAGCGCCATACGAGCCGAACCGATGATGATCGGAGTGTCGTCGCCTGGGAAGTCATAGGTGGACAGCAGGTCGCGAACTTCCATCTCAACCAGTTCCAGCAGCTCAGCGTCGTCTACCAGGTCAGCCTTGTTCAGGAAGACCACGATGTACGGAACGCCAACCTGACGGGACAGCAGGATGTGCTCACGGGTTTGTGGCATCGGACCATCGGCGGCCGAGCAAACCAGGATCGCGCCGTCCATCTGGGCAGCACCGGTGATCATGTTCTTCACGTAGTCAGCGTGACCTGGGCAGTCAACGTGAGCGTAGTGACGAATGTTCGAGTTGTACTCGACGTGCGCGGTGTTGATGGTAATACCGCGAGCTTTCTCTTCTGGAGCGCTGTCGATCTTGTCGAATTCGACGACGGCCGAACCGAAAACTTCGGAGCAGACGCGAGTCAGAGCTGCGGTCAGAGTGGTTTTACCGTGGTCAACGTGACCGATGGTGCCAACGTTGACGTGCGGAAGGGAACGATCAAATTTTTCTTTAGCCACGACAGTGAACCTCTTGCCTAAAGGGCTGGATTAGCCTTGTTTTTTAACGAGTGCTTCGACGATATTCGACGGAGCTTCGGCGTATTTGGAGAATTCCATGGAGTAGCTCGCGCGACCCTGAGACATGGAACGAACGTCGGTTGCATAACCGAACATCTCTCCGAGCGGAACTTCAGCACGGACAACCTTGCCGGACACCGAATCTTCCATACCCTGGATCAGACCACGACGACGGTTCAGGTCACCCATCACGTCACCCATGTAGTCCTCAGGAGTAACAACTTCTACCTTCATGATCGGCTCAAGCACTTTACCGCCGCCTTTGGCAGCCAGCTGCTTGGTCGCCATGGAGGCCGCCACCTTAAACGCCATCTCGTTGGAGTCGACGTCGTGGTAGGAACCATCAAACACGGTAGCCTTCAGGCCGATCAGCGGATAGCCGGCAACAATGCCGTTCTTCATCTGCTCTTCGATACCCTTCTGGATCGCCGGGATGTATTCCTTAGGAACCACACCACCTACAACCTCGTTGGTGAATTCCAGGCCTTCGGTGATGTTGCCCTTGTCGTCCACTGTTGGCTGCGAGAAGCGAATCCAGCAGTGACCGAACTGACCGCGACCACCGGACTGACGAACGAACTTACCTTCGATCTCGACGTTGTCCTTGGTGATCTGCTCGCGGTAGGAAACCTGCGGCTTACCGATGTTGGCTTCGACGTTGAATTCGCGCTTCATGCGGTCAACGAGGATGTCCAGGTGAAGCTCGCCCATACCCGAGATAATGGTCTGACCGGTTTCTTCGTCAGTCTTGACGCGGAACGACGGGTCTTCCTGGGCCAGCTTGCCCAGTGCGATACCCATCTTCTCCTGGTCTTGCTTGGTTTTCGGCTCTACAGCTACCGAAATTACCGGCTCAGGGAAGTCCATACGCTCGAGGATGACTGGCTTGTCGGCGTTGCACAGGGTGTCACCAGTGGTGACGTCCTTCATGCCGATCAGCGCAGCGATGTCGCCCGCGAGAACTTCTTTGATTTCTTCACGCTGGTTGGCGTGCATTTGCACCATACGACCAACGCGCTCTTTCTTGCCCTTTACCGAGTTGATCACGGAGTCGCCAGACTGCAGCATGCCCGAGTAAACGCGCACGAAAGTCAGGGTACCCACGAACGGGTCAGTAGCAATCTTGAACGCCAGAGCCGAGAACGGCTCGCTGTCGTCGGCGTGACGCTCGATTTTCGGAGCGTTTTCGTCGTCGACGTGGTCCGGGTGGATACCCTGAATCGCAGGGATCTCGGTCGGAGCCGGCAGGAAGTCGATGACAGCATCGAGAACCAGAGGAACGCCCTTGTTCTTGAAGGAAGAACCGCAGACAGCCGGAACGATCTCGCTGGCCAGGGTGCGCGCACGCAGACCGGCTTTGATTTCTTCGACGCTCAGCTCACCTTCTTCAAGGTATTTGTTCATCAGCTCTTCGTTGGCTTCAGCAGCGGCTTCGACCATATTGGCGCGCCACTCGTTAGCCAGGTCCAGCATATCGGCAGGAATTTCTTCCTCGCGATAAGTGGTGCCCTTGTCGTCGTCGTTCCAGTAGATAGCCTTCATCTTGATCAGATCGACCTGACCCTGGAAGTTATCTTCCGAACCGATGGCCAGCTGAACAGGAACCGGGGTGTGACCCAGGCGGTTCTTGATCTGACCTACGACGCGCAGGAAGTTGGCACCAGCACGGTCCATCTTGTTCACGTAAACAACACGTGGAACACCGTACTTGTTGGCCTGACGCCATACGGTTTCGGACTGAGGCTCAACGCCGGAGGTGCCACAGAACACAACGACCGCGCCGTCGAGTACGCGCAGCGAACGTTCTACTTCAATAGTGAAGTCAACGTGGCCAGGGGTATCGATGACGTTTACGCGGTAGTTGTCGTACTGGCCACGGGAACCTTTCCAGAAGGTGGTAACAGCAGCGGAGGTAATGGTAATACCCCGCTCCTGCTCCTGCACCATCCAGTCGGTGGTCGCGGCGCCGTCATGCACCTCGCCCATCTTGTGGCTCAGACCTGTGTAGAACAGGATCCGCTCGGTAGTGGTAGTTTTGCCCGCGTCAACGTGCGCGCAAATACCAATGTTACGGTAGCGGTTGATTGGTGTAGTACGAGCCATAGAGCCCTCGCAAAAATAGTGATGCCAGAATTAGAAGCGGTAGTGCGAGAAAGCCTTGTTGGCTTCGGCCATACGGTGTACATCTTCACGCTTCTTGACTGCAGCACCTTTGCCTTCAGCGGCATCCAGCAGCTCGCCAGCCAGGCGCAGAGCCATGGACTTCTCGCCACGCTTGCGGGCGTAGTCTACCAACCAGCGCATTGCCAGGGCGTTACGACGGGATGGACGAACTTCAACAGGAACCTGGTAAGTGGCACCGCCAACACGGCGCGACTTAACTTCGACCAGCGGAGCGATGGCGTCGAGAGCTTTCTCGAAGATTTCCAGGGGATCGCTGTTCTTGCGTTCTTTCACCTTGTCCAACGCACCGTAAACGATACGCTCGGCAACGGCTTTCTTGCCGCTTTCCATTACGTGGTTCATGAACTTGGCGAGGATCTGGCTTCCGTATTTTGGATCGTCCAGAATCTCACGCTTGGCTGCTACACGACGTCTTGGCATTGATAAGCCCTCAAACGGTCTTCAGGTTAGCCCGGGACAGTTGACCCAAAGGGTGCGTGCCCGACCTTACTCTTATCGACTCAATAAAATGAATATCTGCAAACTGCTGCAAACGGCCGATTACTTCGGACGCTTGGTACCGTACTTCGAACGACCTTGGTTACGACCTTTAACACCGGAGGTATCCAGGGAGCCGCGAACGGTGTGGTAACGAACACCTGGCAAGTCTTTTACACGACCGCCGCGGATCAGTACGACGCTGTGCTCTTGCAGGTTGTGGCCTTCACCACCGATGTACGAGGAAACCTCGAAACCGTTGGTCAGACGCACACGGCATACTTTACGCAGTGCCGAGTTAGGTTTTTTCGGCGTAGTGGTGTACACACGGGTGCACACGCCACGACGTTGCGGGCAGTTCTGCAGCGCAGGAACGTCGGATTTCTCGACGATACGCTTACGCGGCTGACGTACCAGCTGGTTGATAGTTGCCATCTACTAGCTCCACTGTTGTCTTGCGACGCTATTGTCTTGCAAGAAAAGCAAAAATTGGCGGGACGGAGTCCCACCAAATTTAGGGGTACAAGAGTCTAAAGAGGATCTTGCCCCCAGTCAAGACGAGGCCCCAGCCTCCCTCCTCCGGTCATCGGCAACATTTTATGTCGCCAATGACCAGATCGGGTAAGCCAGGGCCCTGTCCTACTTTCAGTTACCGCTGGAATTCAGCGCTTCGGTCAGTGCGGCTTCCACCTCACTGGCACTTACGCGCAGCGGCTTGTCTGCATCACGGCGACGCTTACGCTCGCTGTGGTATGCCAGACCGGTACCAGCCGGGATCAGACGACCCACGACCACGTTTTCTTTCAGGCCGCGCAGGTAGTCACGCTTGCCAGTTACCGCCGCTTCGGTCAGAACACGGGTGGTCTCCTGGAAGGAGGCCGCCGAGATGAACGACTCGGTCGACAGCGAAGCCTTGGTGATACCCAACAGTACACGAGTGAACTTGGAGACAAACTTGTCTTCCGCGCTGAGGCGCTCGTTCTCTACCAGTACCTGGGTCAACTCCATTTGGTCGCCCTTGATGAAGCTGGAGTCACCCGACTCGGCAATCTCAACCTTGCGCAGCATCTGACGCAGGATGGTTTCGATGTGCTTGTCGTTGATCTTCACGCCTTGCAGACGGTAAACGTCCTGAATCTCGTTGACGATGTACTTGGCCAGCGCGCTTACACCCAGCAGACGCAGGATGTCGTGCGGGTCGCTAGGACCGTCGGAGATAACTTCGCCGCGGTTCACTTGCTCGCCTTCGAAGACGTTCAGGTGACGCCACTTCGGAATCAGCTCTTCATACGGATCGCTACCGTCGTTCGGCGTAATGACCAGACGGCGCTTGCCTTTGGTCTCTTTACCGAATGCGATGGTGCCGCTGACTTCAGCCAGGATCGAGGCTTCTTTCGGACGACGGGCTTCGAACAAGTCGGCAACCCGAGGCAGACCACCGGTGATGTCACGGGTCTTCGACGTTTCTTGCGGGATACGCGCGATAACATCACCGACACCGATCTGGGCACCGTCAGCCACACCAACCAGGGCGTTCGCCGGCAGGAAGTACTGAGCTGGTACGTCGGTACCTGGCAGCAGCAGATCCTTACCATTGGCGTCGACCATCTTGATTGCAGGACGGATTTCCTTACCTGCAGCCGGACGGTCTTTAACGTCCAGAACTTCAATGTTGGTCAAACCAGTCAATTCGTCAGTCTGACGCTTGATGGTAATACCTTCTTCCATGCCCACGAAGGTCACGGTACCTTTCATTTCGGTAACGATCGGGTGGGTGTGCGGATCCCATTTGGCGACGATTGCGCCAGCGTCGACCTTGTCGCCTTCCTTCACCGAAATCACTGCACCGTAAGGCAGCTTGTAGCGCTCACGCTCACGACCGAATTCGTCGGCAATCGCCAACTCACCGGAACGCGATACGGCAACCAGGTTACCGTCGGCGCGCTCAACCTGCTTCAGGTTGTGCAGGCGAACCATACCGCCGTTCTTCACCTGGACGCTGTCGGCAGCCGAGGTCCGGCTTGCAGCACCACCGATGTGGAACGTACGCATGGTCAACTGGGTACCCGGCTCACCGATCGACTGTGCAGCGATAACGCCGACAGCTTCACCGATGTTCACCTGGTGACCGCGAGCCAGATCACGACCGTAACACTTGGCGCAGATGCCGTAGCGGGTTTCGCAGCTGATCGGCGAACGGACGATCACTTCGTCGATGCTGTTCAGCTCGATGAACTCGACCCACTTCTCGTCCACCAGGGTGCCGGCAGGAACGATAACGTCGTCAGTGCCTGGCTTGAACACGTCACGGGCAATAACTCGACCCAGTACGCGCTCACCCAAAGGCTCTACTACGTCGCCGCCTTCAATGTGCGGCGTCATCAGCAGGCCTTGCTCGGTGCCGCAGTCGATCTCGGTAACGACCAGATCCTGTGCAACGTCTACCAGACGACGAGTCAGGTAACCGGAGTTAGCGGTTTTCAACGCGGTATCCGCAAGACCCTTACGAGCACCGTGAGTCGAGATGAAGTACTGGAGTACGCTCAGGCCTTCACGGAAGTTCGCGGTAATTGGCGTCTCGATGATCGAGCCGTCCGGCTTGGCCATCAGACCACGCATACCGGCCAACTGACGAATCTGAGCTGCCGAACCCCGAGCACCGGAGTCAGCCATCATGTACATCGAGTTGAAGGACTCTTGCTCGACTTCGTCGCCATTGCGGTCAATGACCTTCTCTTTCGAGAGGTTGGCCATCATCGCCTTGGAAACTTCATCGTTCGCCTTGGACCACAAGTCGATGACTTTGTTGTACTTCTCGCCCTGGGTTACCAGGCCGGAGGCGTACTGGCTCTCGATCTCTTTCACTTCGTCGGTAGCGGTACCGATGATGCGTGCTTTTTCATCCGGGATAACGAAGTCGTTAACACCGATGGAAACGCCGGAGATGGTCGAGTAGGCAAAGCCGGTGTACATCAGCTGGTCAGCGAAGATCACGGTCTCTTTCAGACCAACCACGCGGTAGCACTGGTTGATCAGCTTGGAGATCGCCTTTTTCTTCATTGGCTGGTTGACCACGTCGTACGAAAGACCTGGTGGAACAACCTGGAACAGCAAAGCACGGCCGACGGTGGTGTCGACGATACGGGTGTTCTTGACGCTGCCGCCATCGCGATCGTTAACGGTTTCGTTGATACGAACCTTGATCTTGGCGTGCAAGGCAGCTTCGCCGGCGCGGAATACGCGGTCGACTTCCTGCAGGTCGGCAAATACGCGACCTTCGCCCTTGGCGTTGATGGCTTCACGGGTCATGTAGTACAGACCCAGTACAACGTCCTGCGAAGGAACGATGATTGGCTCACCGTTGGCTGGCGACAGAATGTTGTTGGTCGACATCATCAGCGCACGCGCTTCGAGCTGGGCTTCCAGCGTCAGCGGCACGTGAACGGCCATCTGGTCACCGTCGAAGTCGGCGTTGTACGCAGCACAGACCAGTGGGTGCAGCTGAATAGCCTTACCTTCGATCAGTACCGGTTCAAACGCCTGGATACCCAAACGGTGAAGGGTCGGTGCACGGTTGAGCAGTACCGGGTGTTCGCGAATCACTTCGGCGAGAACGTCCCACACCTCTGGCAGCTCGCGCTCGACCATCTTCTTGGCGGCCTTGATGGTGGTCGCCAGACCACGCATTTCCAGCTTGCCGAAAATGAACGGCTTGAACAGCTCGAGCGCCATCTTCTTCGGCAGACCGCACTGGTGCAGACGCAGGGTCGGGCCTACGGTAATTACCGAACGGCCGGAGTAGTCAACACGCTTACCGAGCAAGTTCTGACGGAAACGACCCTGCTTACCCTTGATCATGTCAGCCAGGGATTTCAGAGGACGCTTGTTGGAACCGGTAATGGCACGACCGCGACGGCCGTTATCCAGCAGTGCGTCGACAGCTTCCTGCAGCATGCGCTTTTCGTTGCGCACGATGATGTCCGGTGCGGACAGATCGAGCAGGCGCTTCAGGCGGTTGTTACGGTTGATCACCCGACGATAGAGATCGTTCAGGTCGGAAGTCGCGAAGCGACCGCCATCCAGCGGAACCAATGGGCGCAGATCTGGCGGCAGAACCGGCAGAACGGTCAGGACCATCCACTCAGGCAGGTTGCCCGAACCCTGGAAGGCTTCCATCAGTTTCAGACGCTTGGACAGCTTCTTGATCTTGGTTTCCGAGTTGGTCTGCGGAATCTCTTCGCGCAGGCGGCCAATCTCGTGCTCCAGGTCGATAGCGTGCAGCAGTTCACGGACAGCCTCGGCACCCATACGGGCGTCGAAGTCATCACCAAACTCTTCCAGCGCTTCGAAGTACTGCTCATCATTGAGCAACTGACCTTTTTCCAGCGTGGTCATGCCTGGATCGATAACGACATAGCTCTCGAAATAGAGAACGCGCTCGATATCACGCAGGGTCATGTCCATCAGCAGGCCGATACGGGACGGCAGCGATTTCAGGAACCAGATGTGGGCAACCGGAGAGGCCAGCTCGATGTGCGCCATGCGCTCACGACGAACTTTGGCCAGGGCGACTTCAACGCCGCACTTCTCGCAGATCACGCCACGGTGCTTCAGGCGCTTGTACTTACCGCACAGGCACTCGTAGTCCTTGACTGGGCCAAAGATCTTGGCGCAGAACAGACCGTCACGCTCAGGCTTGAACGTACGGTAGTTGATGGTTTCCGGCTTTTTAACTTCACCGAACGACCACGAACGGATCATCTCAGGCGAGGCCAATCCGATACGGATGGCGTCGAACTCTTCGACTTGACCCTGGTTTTTCAGCAAATTCAGTAGGTCTTTCAAGGCCTTTCCTCCTGGCGGAGCAGGGAGCGGGCTTTTCAGCCACGCTCCCGATTCGCGTCACGTGTTATTCGGTTTCCAGATCGATATCGATACCGAGCGAACGAATCTCTTTGATCAACACGTTGAAGGACTCGGGCATGCCCGGCTCCATACGGTGATCGCCGTCCACGATGTTTTTGTACATCTTGGTCCGACCGTTCACGTCGTCCGACTTCACTGTGAGCATTTCTTGCAGGGTGTATGCCGCGCCGTATGCTTCCAGCGCCCACACTTCCATCTCCCCGAAACGCTGACCACCGAACTGCGCCTTACCACCCAGCGGCTGCTGGGTAACCAGGCTGTAAGAACCAGTGGAACGCGCGTGCATCTTGTCGTCCACCAAGTGGTTCAGCTTGAGCATGTACATGTAACCAACGGTCACATGGCGCTCGAACTTGTTGCCGGTACGACCATCGAACAGCTGCATCTGACCGCTTTCTGGCATGTCTGCCAGTTTCAGCATGGCCTTGATCTCGCTTTCCTTCGCACCGTCGAAAACTGGTGTAGCCATAGGCACACCACCTTTGAGGTTCTTCGCCAGATCCAGGATTTCCTGGTCGGAGAAGGTCTCAAGGCTTTCCTGACGACCACCGATCTCGTTATAGATCTCGGTGAGGAACTTGCGCAGTTCGATGACCTTGCGCTGCTCTTCGAGCATGCGGTTGATCTTCTCGCCCAGACCCTTGGCTGCGAGGCCCAGGTGGGTTTCGAGGATCTGACCAACGTTCATACGCGATGGTACACCCAACGGGTTGAGTACCACGTCAACCGGCGTACCGTTGGCGTCGTGCGGCATGTCTTCGACGGGCATGATCACGGAGACCACACCTTTGTTACCGTGACGACCGGCCATCTTGTCGCCCGGCTGGATGCGACGACGGATTGCCAGGTAGACCTTGACGATCTTCAGTACGCCCGGTGCCAGGTCATCGCCCTGCTGCAGCTTGCGCTTCTTGTCTTCGAACTTGTCATCCAGCAGACGGCGACGATCAACGATGTAGGCCTGAGCCTTCTCGAGTTGTTCGTTCAGCGCGTCTTCGGCCATGCGCAGCTTGAACCACTGGCCATGCTCCAGGCCGTCCAGTACTTCGTTGGTGATGACAGTACCCTTCTTCAGGCCTGCACCACCGTCGACGACCTGACCGTTCAGGGCAGAACGCAGACGCTCGAAGGTTGCACCTTCTACGATACGGAACTCTTCGTTCAGGTCCTTGCGGATCTCGTCGAGCTGCATCTTCTCGATGGACAGCGCACGGCTGTCGCGCTCAACGCCGTCACGGGTGAAGACCTGTACGTCGATGACAGTACCTTTGGTGCCGGTTGGCACGCGCAGGGAGGTGTCTTTAACGTCGCTGGCCTTCTCACCGAAGATCGCACGCAGCAGCTTCTCTTCTGGAGTCAGCTGGGTTTCGCCTTTTGGCGTGACCTTGCCGACCAGGATGTCGCCGGCGCCAACTTCAGCACCAACATAGACGATACCAGCCTCATCCAGCTTGTTCAGAGCGGCTTCACCGACGTTCGGAATGTCCGCGGTGATTTCCTCTGGGCCAAGCTTGGTGTCACGGGCCACACAGGTCAGTTCCTGGATGTGGATCGTGGTGAAGCGGTCTTCCTGAACTACACGCTCGGACAGGCAGATGGAGTCTTCGAAGTTGAAGCCGTTCCATGCCATGAACGCGATGCGCATGTTCTGACCCAGTGCCAGTTCACCCATATCGGTGGACGGGCCGTCGGCCATGATGTCGCTACGCTGGACCACATCACCCTTGCGTACCAGCGGACGCTGGTTGATGCAGGTGTTCTGGTTCGAGCGGGTGTATTTGGTCAGGTTGTAGATGTCGACACCAGCTTCGCCGGTTTCAACTTCGTCATCCGCAACACGAACCACAATACGACTGGCATCGACGGAATCGATCACACCACCACGACGAGCCACGACGCAAACGCCGGAGTCACGGGCAACGTTACGCTCCATACCGGTACCGACCAGCGGCTTGTCGGCGCGCAGGGTTGGTACAGCCTGACGCTGCATGTTCGAACCCATCAACGCACGGTTGGCGTCGTCGTGCTCGAGGAACGGAATCAGCGACGCGGCGACCGAAACTACCTGCTTCGGCGAAACGTCCATCAAGGTGACGTCTTCCGGCGCCTTGACGGTGAACTCGTTCAGGTGACGAACGGCTACCAGCTCGTCGATCAGTTGCTTCTTCTCGTTCATCGCGGCCGAAGCCTGAGCGATGACGTGATCCGCTTCTTCAATCGCCGACAGGAACACGATCTCGTCGGTAACCACACCCTCTTTCACCACGCGATACGGGCTTTCGAGGAAGCCGTACTGGTTGGTGCGGGCATAAGCTGCCAGGGAGTTGATCAGACCGATGTTCGGACCTTCAGGGGTCTCGATCGGGCAGACACGGCCGTAGTGAGTCGGGTGCACGTCACGGACTTCAAAGCCTGCGCGCTCACGAGTCAAACCACCAGGGCCGAGTGCAGAGACACGACGCTTGTGAGTAATCTCGGAGAGCGGGTTGTTCTGGTCCATGAACTGCGAGAGCTGGCTGGAGCCAAAGAACTCTTTCACTGCCGCCGCAACCGGCTTGGCGTTGATCAGGTCCTGAGGCATCAGGCCTTCGCTTTCAGCCATCGACAGACGCTCTTTGACCGCACGCTCTACGCGTACCAGGCCAACGCGGAACTGGTTCTCGGCCATCTCGCCGACGCAACGAACGCGACGGTTACCCAGGTGGTCGATGTCGTCGACGATGCCTTTGCCGTTACGGATATCGACCAGGGTCTTGAGGACCTCGACGATGTCTTCCTTGCTCAGCACGCCCGAACCTTCGATTTCGGTACGACCGATACGACGGTTGAACTTCATGCGACCAACAGCCGACAGATCGTAACGCTCGGCGCTGAAGAACAGGTTGTTGAACAGGGTCTCGGCGGCATCCTTGGTTGGCGGCTCGCCAGGACGCATCATCCGATAGATTTCGACCAGCGCTTCCAGCTGATTGCTGGTGGAGTCGATCTTCAGGGTATCGGAGATGAATGGACCACAGTCGATATCGTTGGTGTACAGGGTCTCGATGCGGACTACCTGAGCCTTGGCGATCTTGATCAGCAGCTCGGTATTCAGCTCGGTGTTGCACTCGGCCAGGATTTCGCCGGTAGCCGGATGCACAATGGCTTTGGCGGTAGTACGGCCCAGGACGTATTCCATAGGAACGTCCAGTTGCTTAACACCGGCCTTTTCCAGCTGGTTGATGTGACGAGCGGTAATACGACGACCCTGCTCGACAATCACCTTGCCGGTTTCGTCATGGATATCCATGACCGCAACTTCACCACGCAGGCGCTGAGGCACCAGCTCCAGGCTCAGCTTCTCGCCCGATACGTGGAAAACGTTGGTGGTGTAGAAGGCATCCAACACTTCTTCAGTGCTGTAACCCAGTGCACGCAGCAGTACCGACGCAGGCAGTTTGCGACGACGGTCGATACGGACGAATACACAGTCTTTCGGATCGAATTCGAAGTCCAGCCACGAGCCACGGTAAGGAATGATCCGAGCCGAGTACAGCAGCTTGCCCGAGCTGTGAGTCTTGCCACGGTCGTGGTCGAAGAACACACCTGGCGAACGGTGCAGCTGGGAAACGATAACACGCTCGGTACCATTGATTACGAAGGTACCGTTTTCAGTCATCAGGGGGATTTCACCCATGTAGACTTCTTGCTCTTTGATGTCCTTGATCGCTTTGTTCGACGATTCTTTGTCGAAAATGATCAGGCGCACTTTCACCCGCAGTGGTACGGCGTAGGTTACGCCGCGCAGTACGCATTCTTTGACATCAAAAGCTGGTTCGCCCAAACGATAGCCAACGTACTCCAGGGCAGCATTGCCGGAGTAGCTGATGATCGGGAAAACCGATTTGAAGGCCGCATGCAGGCCCACGTCGCGGAACTGATCTTTGGTCGCTCCCGCTTGCAAGAATTCACGATACGAATCCAGCTGGATGGCCAGGAGGTAAGGCACATCCATGACGTCCGGCAACTTGCTAAAGTCCTTGCGGATACGTTTTTTCTCAGTGTATGAGTAAGCCATCAGCGTTCCCCAGCTTGGTCACCTGCTTGTTTGGCTTCTCCCGACGGGAGCAGCCAGAAAATCGTGCAAACCCCTTGGTTTGCGCCACCATCATTGGTGGTTGCAGCTCGTTATCGGCGCCGACCTAGTCAGCTGCCAATAACGGAAAAAGGCCGGTGGCAAGAGCCACCAGCCATCAGCCGTTTGCTTAGCGCTCGGGCTGGAGTCGCAAAGTCGAAATTACTTGAGTTCGACTTTAGCGCCTGCTTCTTCCAGCTTCTTCTTGGCGTCTTCAGCAGCTTCTTTCGAAACGCCTTCAGCGACAACCTGAGGAGCGCCGTCAACTTTCTCTTTGGCTTCTTTCAGGCCCAGACCGGTCAGTTCACGAACGGCCTTGATCACGTTGACTTTCTTCTCGCCGGCTTCAACCAGAACAACGTTGAATTCGGTTTGCTCTTCAACAACGGCAGCGGCAGCAGCTGGGCCGGCAGCGGCAACAGCAGCGGTAACGCCGAAGGTTTCTTCCATTGCTTTGATCAGCTCAACAACTTCCAGAACGGTTTTCTGGCCGATTGCTTCGATGATTTGCTCGTTAGTCAGAGACATGACTTAAATCCTGTATTGGGGTGACAGCCTACGCAGCTATCAAATTAAACGTATGATTTCGAAAGCGCTTTCTGTGCCTTAGGCAGCAGTAGCTTCTTTCTGGTCGCGAATAGCTGCCAAAGTACGAGCCAGCTTGCTGGTAGCGCCTTGGATCACGCTCATCAGCTTCGCGATGGCTTCGTCGCGGGTCGGCAGGGTAGCCAACACGTCGATTTCGTTTGCGGCAAGGAACTTGCCGTCGAACGCAGCTGCCTTGATCTCGAACTTGTCCTGACCCTTGGCGAACTCTTTGAACAGACGAGCAGCAGCGCCCGGGTGTTCATTGGAGAAAGCGATCAGGGTCGGGCCAGTGAAGGCGTCGTTGAGGACACTGAATTCAGTGTCAGCAACAGCGCGCTTGAGCAGGGTGTTACGTACGACACGTACGTATACGCCAGCTTCACGAGCCTCTTTACGGAGTCCGGTCATTGCGCCTACAGTCACACCACGGGCATCAGCCACGACAGCGGACAGAGCGACTTTGGCAGCCTCGTTGACTTCAGCGACGATGGCCTTCTTGTCTTCGAGTTTAATTGCCACGGGTAAAACTCCTGCTTGTTACCGTTTCATCTGGCCGAAGCCGGATGTCGTTTTGGTGTCTGATTCGGTAAGGAACCGGGAGCACCATCTGCGTAGGCTTTAGGTTTAAGGCTTGCGCCGCCTACGGTCTTGGATAGCCCCCGCCAGGCAGGGACCCCAATTTTTTAAGCCGACGCGATCGCTCGCATCGGCTTTTGTCTTACGCGTTCAGCGAGCTCTGGTCGATGACCAGACCTGGGCCCATAGTGGTGCTCAGGGTAACGCGCTTAACGTAGATACCTTTCGAGGAAGCTGGCTTGATACGCTTCAGATCAGCGATCAGGGCTTCAACGTTTTCCTTCAGCTTGCCAGCTTCAAAGCCGACCTTGCCAACGGAGGTGTGGATGATGCCGTTTTTGTCGGTGCGATAACGAACCTGACCAGCCTTGGCGTTTTTAACCGCAGTGGCTACGTCTGGAGTTACGGTACCGACTTTCGGGTTAGGCATCAGGCCGCGAGGACCCAGAACCTGACCCAGCTGACCTACAACACGCATTGCGTCCGGGGAAGCAATTACGACGTCATAGTTCAGGTCGCCGCCTTTCATTTCGGCAGCCAGATCGTCCATACCTACACGGTCAGCGCCGGCAGCCAGAGCGGCCTCAGCAGCTGGACCCTGAGTGAAGACAGCAACGCGTACGGTCTTGCCAGTGCCGTGCGGCAGCACAGTAGCGCTACGAACAACCTGGTCGGATTTACGCGGGTCAACACCGAGGTTGACAGCAACGTCGAAGGATTCGCTGAACTTCACAGTGGACAGTTCGGCCAGCAGCACTGCTGCGTCTTCGAAATTGTAGACTTTGCCAGCTTCGAGCTTCGAAGCAATGGCCTTTTGGCGCTTGGTCAGCTTAGCCATTACACACCCTCCACGTTGAGGCCCATGCTGCGAGCAGAACCGGCGATGGTACGCACGGCTGCTTCCATGTCAGCGGCAGTCAGATCAGCATTTTTGGTTTTTGCGATCTCTTCCAGCTGAGCACGAGTCACAGTACCGACTTTAACGGTGTTCGGACGTGCCGAACCGCTGGTCAGGCCAGCTGCTTTCTTCAGCAGAACCGAAGCAGGGGTGCTTTTGGTTTCGAAGGTGAAGCTACGATCACTGTAAACAGTGATGATCACAGGAGTCGGCAGGCCGGCTTCTTGACCCTGAGTACGGGCGTTGAAGGCCTTGCAGAATTCCATGATGTTCACACCGTGCTGACCCAGTGCTGGGCCAACGGGTGGGCTTGGGTTGGCCTGGCCGGCCTTTACTTGCAGCTTGATGTAAGCCTGAATCTTCTTAGCCATGAGCTACTCCAATATCGGGTACGAACGCCTGAAGGCTCCCCGGATGACTTGCGTTTTATCCCAGTGACGACAAAACCCCGCAGCACATAGGGCTGCGGGGTCAGGGATGCTTTGTTCGGCTAGACCTTCTCGACCTGGCTGAACTCAAGCTCTACCGGGGTAGAGCGACCGAAAATAAGCACGGCCACTTGGATCCGGCTCTTCTCGTAGTTAACTTCTTCAACAGTACCGTTGAAATCAGCGAACGGACCATCGATAACACGGACAACTTCGCCCGGCTCGAACAGCGTCTTCGGCTTAGGCTTGTCGCTGCCATCGGCAACACGGCGCAGAATGGCCTCAGCTTCTTTATCGGTAATTGGTGCAGGTTTATCTGCAGTACCACCAATGAAGCCCATGACGCGAGGGGTATCCTTGACCAAGTGCCAAGTCCCTTCGTTCATGTCCATCTGGACCAGCACATAACCCGGGAAGAACTTACGCTCGCTCTTGCGCTTCTGGCCGTTGCGCATCTCAACCACTTCTTCAGTGGGGACCAGAATTTCGCCGAAACCGTCTTCCATGCCAGCCAGCTTTACGCGCTCGATCAGCGAGCGCATTACATGCTTCTCGTAACCCGAGTAAGCATGCACAACGTACCAACGCTTAGCCACGGGACACCCTTAGCCAACAATCAAGGAAATCAACCAACCGAGCAGGGAGTCGAGACCCCACAGCAGCAGCGCCATCACCAGGACAACCGCCACTACGATGAGTGTGGTTTGCATGGTTTCTTGACGGGTTGGCCATACGACTTTACGAATCTCGGTGCGAGCTTCCTTTGCCAGCGCAAAGAACGACTTGCCCTTGGCAGTCTGAAGGGCAATAAAGCCAGCGACAGCAGCAAGTGCGAGAAGTGCGAGTACGCGATACAGAATCGGCGAAGCGGAGTAATATTGATTACCCACCACACCAACGACTACCAAAGCGACAACAGCCAGCCACTTGAGCAGGTCAAAACGAGAGTCTTGGGCTTCAGCCTTGGGAGTCATCTAGGAAAATCCTGTGAAAAGAAAGCCAGACACACGAGGTGAATCTGGCAGGTCAGGAGGGAATCGAACCCCCAACCTACGGTTTTGGAGACCGTCGCTCTGCCAATTGAGCTACTGACCTAAAAGCTTATCAGGCCGGCCATTATGCCGACCTGATCGAGAGAAATCAACTACTTATTCGATTACTTTGGCTACGACGCCAGCGCCGACGGTACGACCGCCTTCACGGATAGCGAAACGCAGACCATCTTCCATTGCGATGGTTTTGATCAGAGTGACAGTCATCTGGATGTTGTCACCTGGCATTACCATTTCAACGCCTTCTGGCAGCTCGCAGTTACCGGTCACGTCAGTAGTACGGAAGTAGAACTGTGGACGGTAGCCTTTGAAGAACGGAGTATGACGGCCGCCTTCTTCCTTGCTCAGAACGTAAACTTCTGCGGTGAACTTGGTGTGCGGCTTAACCGAACCTGGCTTAACCAGAACCTGACCACGCTCAACGTCGTCACGCTTGGTACCACGCAGCAGAACGCCACAGTTCTCGCCAGCACGACCTTCGTCCAGCAGCTTGCGGAACATCTCAACACCGGTGCAGGTGGTGGTGGTGGTGTCACGCAGACCAACGATTTCCAGGGCGTCCTGAACGCGGACGATACCACGCTCGATACGACCGGTAACTACGGTACCACGACCCGAGATCGAGAATACGTCTTCGATTGGCATCAGGAACGGCTTGTCGATAGCACGCTCTGGCTCTGGGATGTAGCTGTCCAGAGTTTCAACCAGGCGCTTGACAGCGGTGGTACCCATTTCGTTGTCGTCTTTGCCTTCCAGCGCCATACGAGCCGAACCGATGATGATCGGAGTGTCGTCGCCTGGGAAGTCATAGGTGGACAGCAGGTCGCGAACTTCCATCTCAACCAGTTCCAGCAGCTCAGCGTCGTCTACCAGGTCAGCCTTGTTCAGGAAGACCACGATGTACGGAACGCCAACCTGACGGGACAGCAGGATGTGCTCACGGGTTTGTGGCATCGGACCATCGGCGGCCGAGCAAACCAGGATCGCGCCGTCCATCTGGGCAGCACCGGTGATCATGTTCTTCACGTAGTCAGCGTGACCTGGGCAGTCAACGTGAGCGTAGTGACGAATGTTTGAATCGTACTCGACGTGCGCAGTATTAATGGTAATACCGCGAGCCTTCTCTTCCGGGGCGCTATCGATCTTGTCGAAGTCGACCTTGGCCGAACCGAAAACCTCGGAACAAACGCGAGTCAGCGCAGCTGTCAACGTGGTCTTGCCATGGTCTACGTGACCAATGGTGCCAACGTTTACGTGCGGCTTGTTACGTTCGAACTTTTCCTTAGCCATCGAGATTATCCCCCGGTAGAAGTAATAAGCAGATCAAACAGACCATTAAAACAAAGGCAGATATTTTCATATCTGCCTTGTTATATGGAGCTCTTGAGCGGATTTGAACCGCTGACCTCACCCTTACCAAGGGTGTGCTCTACCAACTGAGCTACAAGAGCGTAACACTGTGCAAAAACAGCAAACCTGGAGCGGGTAGCGGGAATCGAACCCGCATCATCAGCTTGGAAGGCTGAGGTTCTACCACTAAACTATACCCGCGGAGCTTGCGGCTCTCGCTAAACTGGTGGAGGGGGAAGGATTCGAACCTTCGAAGTCGTAGACGTCAGATTTACAGTCTGATCCCTTTGGCCGCTCGGGAACCCCTCCTAAGCGTGGGCGGCATTTTCAACTCTTGCCGTCCTACTGTCAAGCTTTTTCTCATTAAAATCTTGAGGTTAGCTAATTTGACAGCTACTTCTCAGTTCAACCACTCAGTGGTCATCCCTGTGAAGCGGGCGCCATTCTATCAAGCTATTCGCCAGTTGCAATACCCTCGCACAACATTATTTTATGTTTTAAGTCTTTGAAATCTCGGGAAAGTACTCCAAGCAGGGTTTGGTCCAGCAAACGCCGGCTTTGTGGAGCGACCTGCAACCACAAGCCCCCTGAGTCACCCAGCCTGCCAATAACCGGTAGCGCTTCGACATCCAATGCCAGAAGACGCTGACGCAGGGCATTGAGCTGCTCCTTGGTGGCGAGCCCCCCAACATACAGGCACTCCTGATCACCTTCGGACGGGCGCTTATCCTGCTCAGATTCGCTCAATAGCCGAATCCCCTGCTGACTACCCTTATAGAGCGACAGAGGCGCCACTTCCTTGGCCTTCAAGGGTGCCTCTTGCTGATGCCAGACGTAATAAACGCCATTGAGCACCACCAACAACAGAAACAACCAACGCATAGTCACCTCAATCCAGCGGACAGGCCAACGCCAAGCCCACAAACACCAGGTCAGGCACGACTCGGGCATGTGGGACCGCCTCTTGCACCAGTGGCGCATCACCACCTGTCAGCAGCACTGTGAAATCATCCCCCCACAACGCCTTCGCGTGATCGATCTGAGAACGAGCAAACCCCTGGAGCATGTGAACGCAACCACGCTCCACAGCCTCCACTGTCGAACGCCCTGGCGTCATGCTCGACAGAGCGCGTTCTGCCGATGCGTCGTCATAGCGAATCCGGCGGGTATGGGTACGCAACTGGCTACGCATCAGCGGCATTCCAGGGCATATGAAGCCCCCCAGGTGCTCGCCGTCAGCGGCGACGAAGTCAGCCTTTGCCGCAGTCCCGAAGTCCATTACGAGACAGGCCCGCTTGGCCAGGTGATACCCCCCCAGCAAGGCAAGCCAGCGGTCCAGCCCCAGGCGCTCATAGTCGTCATAGCCATTACGCACAACACCCACCTCTCTGGCGGGCTGGGCAACCATTACGTCAATCCCGAACTGGCGCGACAACAGCGCGCCAAGACTTTCGGTTTCCTCTTCACTCCTGACACTTACCAGGCGACAGCGCTCAGGAGGACTTGCCAGCGCCGTGATTGCCGCAATGAGAGCCTGATCAGAATCGACTACACCGCCCGCTACGATCGTCGCAAATGCGCTACGCACAATGCGCCACTTGATGAAGCTATTACCGCAATCGAGCTCAAGAATCATCACGCAACCTCAAACTGAGCTCACCACCGCTGAAGCTCTTCTCCACACCATCGACGTCAAGACGCAAAGCACCCTGACCATCGACGCCCAATACTTTGCCGTCAATCCTATTGACCCCGGCGATCAAAGATACCGCTTGCCCCTGCCAGAGATGGGCGTGCTCCCACTCCTGCTGGAAGGTGGCGAATCCGCCATGCCGGTGCCGCTCCAAATCTGATTGCAAATTCTGATTGAGCCGGGCGACCAGCATATTACGATCAACATTCAAGCCGGTCTCGCGACGCATTGAGGTCCACGCCTGGTCGATCTCACCGGCCGACTGCATGTTTACATTGACTCCCACACCCAGCACTACATGACACACATCCGCCGGATCACCGACCAGCTCCAAGAGAATACCGGCGATCTTTTGATTATTGACCAGCACATCATTCGGCCACTTCAAACCCGCATCAGCAACGCCGAATGCGTGCAAGGTACGCATCACCGCAAGCCCAACGACCAAGCTGAGGCCTTCGAGCTGACGCATGCCACCCTCAATGCGCAACACGAGGCTGTAATAGAGGTTTTCAGCGAAGGGGCTGACCCACTGTCGTCCTCGTCGCCCACGACCGGCTGTCTGCCGCTCGGCCAGCACCAGGAACGGTGCAGCCTGCCCCTCGCTAATAGAGCGCAAAGCTTGGGCATTGGTCGAATCAATAGAATCGAATATCAGGGCAGGCCAATTCTCGCCCTGGGCATACTCGGCAATAGCCGGCGCCTCCAGCAGCGATAACGGCGCAGCCAGCTGATAGCCGCGACCGCGCACTTTATGAATGGGCAGATTCAATTCAGCCTCGAGGTGCTGTAACTGTTTCCAGACAGCACTACGGCTTACGCCAAGGGCGACCCCCAGATCCTGCCCGGAATGGAACCGGCCATCCTTGAGGAGCTTCAACAACTTCAGCATGCCAATCTCGACTCGTAATGAGGTTCGCATGATATCCATGCGGGTGGGGATTGCATAGAAATCTGAGGAGACTGGGTCGACGCGAAATGAGATCGCATGCCGAGCAAAGATGTGAGGGGGCGAGCTATCCCTATGATTGCTCCTGACCCTTGATCCCAAACGGTGGGGCAAGCCCACCCCTGCAGATCGATATTTAGCGGCCCAGAAAAGACAAAACCCCTACCTGCGTACGCAGATAGGGGTTTCGGATTTTAATCTTGACGATGACCTACTCTCACATGGGGAAACCCCACACTACCATCGGCGATGCATCGTTTCACTGCTGAGTTCGGGATGGGATCAGGTGGTTCCAATGCTCTATGGTCGTCAAGAAATTCTGTTGCCAGAAGGTCTTGTGCAGACACTCCAGCGAATCGGGTATGTGACAATCTGTGGTTTTTTTGAACTTTCGGTTCAATGCGTCTTCACCACCACAATCTGCGCTGCAGATTGCTTGGGTGTTATATGGTCAAGCCTCACGGGCAATTAGTATTGGTTAGCTCAACGCCTCACAGCGCTTACACACCCAACCTATCAACGTCGTAGTCTTCGACGGCCCTTCAGGGAGCTCAAGGCTCCAGTGAGATCTCATCTTGAGGCAAGTTTCCCGCTTAGATGCTTTCAGCGGTTATCTCTTCCGAACATAGCTACCCGGCAATGCCACTGGCGTGACAACCGGAACACCAGAGGTTCGTCCACTCCGGTCCTCTCGTACTAGGAGCAGCCCCTCTCAAATCTCAAACGTCCACGGCAGATAGGGACCGAACTGTCTCACGACGTTCTAAACCCAGCTCGCGTACCACTTTAAATGGCGAACAGCCATACCCTTGGGACCGGCTTCAGCCCCAGGATGTGATGAGCCGACATCGAGGTGCCAAACACCGCCGTCGATATGAACTCTTGGGCGGTATCAGCCTGTTATCCCCGGAGTACCTTTTATCCGTTGAGCGATGGCCCTTCCATACAGAACCACCGGATCACTAAGACCTACTTTCGTACCTGCTCGACGTGTCTGTCTCGCAGTCAAGCGCGCTTTTGCCTTTATACTCTACGACCGATTTCCGACCGGTCTGAGCGCACCTTCGTACTCCTCCGTTACTCTTTAGGAGGAGACCGCCCCAGTCAAACTACCCACCATACACTGTCCTCGATCCGGATAACGGACCTGAGTTAGAACCTCAAAGTTGCCAGGGTGGTATTTCAAGGATGGCTCCACGCGAACTGGCGTCCACGCTTCAAAGCCTCCCACCTATCCTACACAAGCAAATTCAAAGTCCAGTGCAAAGCTATAGTAAAGGTTCACGGGGTCTTTCCGTCTAGCCGCGGATACACTGCATCTTCACAGCGATTTCAATTTCACTGAGTCTCGGGTGGAGACAGCGCCGCCATCGTTACGCCATTCGTGCAGGTCGGAACTTACCCGACAAGGAATTTCGCTACCTTAGGACCGTTATAGTTACGGCCGCCGTTTACCGGGGCTTCGATCAAGAGCTTCGCGTTAGCTAACCCCATCAATTAACCTTCCGGCACCGGGCAGGCGTCACACCCTATACGTCCACTTTCGTGTTTGCAGAGTGCTGTGTTTTTAATAAACAGTCGCAGCGGCCTGGTATCTTCGACCGGCATGAGCTTACGGAGCAAGTCCTTCACCCTCACCGGCGCACCTTCTCCCGAAGTTACGGTGCCATTTTGCCTAGTTCCTTCACCCGAGTTCTCTCAAGCGCCTTGGTATTCTCTACCCAACCACCTGTGTCGGTTTGGGGTACGGTTCCTAGTTATCTGAAGCTTAGAAGCTTTTCTTGGAAGCATGGCATCAACCACTTCGTCGCCTAATGGCAACTCGTCATCAGCTCTCGGCCTTAAGATCCCGGATTTACCTAAGATCTCAGCCTACCACCTTAAACTTGGACAACCAACGCCAAGCTGGCCTAGCCTTCTCCGTCCCTCCATCGCAATAACTAGAAGTACAGGAATATTAACCTGTTTTCCATCGACTACGCTTTTCAGCCTCGCCTTAGGGACCGACTAACCCTGCGTCGATTAACGTTGCGCAGGAAACCTTGGTCTTTCGGCGTGGGAGTTTTTCACTCCCATTGTCGTTACTCATGTCAGCATTCGCACTTCTGATACCTCCAGCAAGCTTCTCAACTCACCTTCACAGGCTTACAGAACGCTCCTCTACCGCATCACCTAAGTGATACCCGTAGCTTCGGTGCATGGTTTGAGCCCCGTTACATCTTCCGCGCAGGCCGACTCGACTAGTGAGCTATTACGCTTTCTTTAAAGGGTGGCTGCTTCTAAGCCAACCTCCTAGCTGTCTAAGCCTTCCCACATCGTTTCCCACTTAACCATGACTTTGGGACCTTAGCTGACGGTCTGGGTTGTTTCCCTTTTCACGACGGACGTTAGCACCCGCCGTGTGTCTCCCATGCTCGGCACTTGTAGGTATTCGGAGTTTGCATCGGTTTGGTAAGTCGGGATGACCCCCTAGCCGAAACAGTGCTCTACCCCCTACAGTGATACATGAGGCGCTACCTAAATAGCTTTCGAGGAGAACCAGCTATCTCCGAGCTTGATTAGCCTTTCACTCCGATCCACAGGTCATCCGCTAACTTTTCAACGGTAGTCGGTTCGGTCCTCCAGTCAGTGTTACCTAACCTTCAACCTGCCCATGGATAGATCGCCCGGTTTCGGGTCTATACCCAGCGACTAAGCGCCCTATTAAGACTCGCTTTCGCTACGCCTCCCCTATTCGGTTAAGCTCGCCACTGAATATAAGTCGCTGACCCATTATACAAAAGGTACGCAGTCACCTAACAAAGTAGGCTCCCACTGCTTGTACGCATACGGTTTCAGGTTCTATTTCACTCCCCTCTCCGGGGTTCTTTTCGCCTTTCCCTCACGGTACTGGTTCACTATCGGTCAGTCAGTAGTATTTAGCCTTGGAGGATGGTCCCCCCATATTCAGACAAAGTTTCTCGTGCTCCGTCCTACTCGATTTCATGACTAAGAGATTTTCGCGTACAGGGCTATCACCCACTATGGCCGCACTTTCCAGAGCGTTCCGCTAATCTCAAAGCCACTTAAGGGCTAGTCCCCGTTCGCTCGCCACTACTAAGGGAATCTCGGTTGATTTCTTTTCCTCAGGGTACTTAGATGTTTCAGTTCCCCTGGTTCGCCTCTTGCACCTATGTATTCAGTACAAGATACTCAGCTTATGCTGAGTGGGTTCCCCCATTCAGAGATCTCCGGATCAAAGTCTGTTTGCCGACTCCCCGAAGCTTATCGCAGGCTACCACGTCTTTCATCGCCTCTGACTGCCAAGGCATCCACCGTATGCGCTTCTTCACTTGACCATATAACCCCAAGCAATCTGGTTATACTGTGAAGACGACATTCGCCGAAAATTCATGAAAACTCACAAATTTTACCTTAGCCTGAACAATCACCAGTGAAAGTGTTGTCCAGTCTATCTTTCTATCACATACCCAAATTTTTAAAGAACGATTCTGAAAAAGTTCAGAAATCAATATTCGACGCGAATATTCATTTCTAAGCTTTGACACGGTAGCAAGGGGTGGTGGAGCCAAGCGGGATCGAACCGCTGACCTCCTGCGTGCAAGGCAGGCGCTCTCCCAGCTGAGCTATGGCCCCAACAAGAAACTGGTGGGTCTGGGCAGATTCGAACTGCCGACCTCACCCTTATCAGGGGTGCGCTCTAACCAACTGAGCTACAGACCCAGTTAAGAGCTGTTACCGATATCGTCTTCTTCAATGAATCAAGCAATTCGTGTGGGAGCTTATAAGACAGCTGATGTCTGTCGATTAAGGAGGTGATCCAGCCGCAGGTTCCCCTACGGCTACCTTGTTACGACTTCACCCCAGTCATGAATCACACCGTGGTAACCGTCCTCCCGAAGGTTAGACTAGCTACTTCTGGTGCAACCCACTCCCATGGTGTGACGGGCGGTGTGTACAAGGCCCGGGAACGTATTCACCGCGACATTCTGATTCGCGATTACTAGCGATTCCGACTTCACGCAGTCGAGTTGCAGACTGCGATCCGGACTACGATCGGTTTTGTGAGATTAGCTCCACCTCGCGGCTTGGCAACCCTCTGTACCGACCATTGTAGCACGTGTGTAGCCCAGGCCGTAAGGGCCATGATGACTTGACGTCATCCCCACCTTCCTCCGGTTTGTCACCGGCAGTCTCCTTAGAGTGCCCACCATAACGTGCTGGTAACTAAGGACAAGGGTTGCGCTCGTTACGGGACTTAACCCAACATCTCACGACACGAGCTGACGACAGCCATGCAGCACCTGTGTCAGAGTTCCCGAAGGCACCAATCCATCTCTGGAAAGTTCTCTGCATGTCAAGGCCTGGTAAGGTTCTTCGCGTTGCTTCGAATTAAACCACATGCTCCACCGCTTGTGCGGGCCCCCGTCAATTCATTTGAGTTTTAACCTTGCGGCCGTACTCCCCAGGCGGTCAACTTAATGCGTTAGCTGCGCCACTAAAATCTCAAGGATTCCAACGGCTAGTTGACATCGTTTACGGCGTGGACTACCAGGGTATCTAATCCTGTTTGCTCCCCACGCTTTCGCACCTCAGTGTCAGTATGAGCCCAGGTGGTCGCCTTCGCCACTGGTGTTCCTTCCTATATCTACGCATTTCACCGCTACACAGGAAATTCCACCACCCTCTGCCCTACTCTAGCTCGCCAGTTTTGGATGCAGTTCCCAGGTTGAGCCCGGGGATTTCACATCCAACTTAACGAACCACCTACGCGCGCTTTACGCCCAGTAATTCCGATTAACGCTTGCACCCTCTGTATTACCGCGGCTGCTGGCACAGAGTTAGCCGGTGCTTATTCTGTCGGTAACGTCAAAACACTAACGTATTAGGTTAATGCCCTTCCTCCCAACTTAAAGTGCTTTACAATCCGAAGACCTTCTTCACACACGCGGCATGGCTGGATCAGGCTTTCGCCCATTGTCCAATATTCCCCACTGCTGCCTCCCGTAGGAGTCTGGACCGTGTCTCAGTTCCAGTGTGACTGATCATCCTCTCAGACCAGTTACGGATCGTCGCCTTGGTGAGCCATTACCTCACCAACTAGCTAATCCGACCTAGGCTCATCTGATAGCGCAAGGCCCGAAGGTCCCCTGCTTTCTCCCGTAGGACGTATGCGGTATTAGCGTTCCTTTCGAAACGTTGTCCCCCACTACCAGGCAGATTCCTAGGTATTACTCACCCGTCCGCCGCTGAATCAAGGAGCAAGCTCCCGTCATCCGCTCGACTTGCATGTGTTAGGCCTGCCGCCAGCGTTCAATCTGAGCCATGATCAAACTCTTCAGTTCAATACTGCTTGGGTTTTGAGAAAACCCTAAACTTGGCTCAGCAATCTCAAATGACTTATTCGAAGTCTTTCGACTTCTCGTGTAGTCACTTGTGATGCTGATAATCTTTTTGACTATCAGTCTGAGCTCACAAGCACCCACACGAATTGCTTGATTCGATTGTTAAAGAGCGTTGGCTGAAGTCTTTCGCTTCAACCGAGGCGCGCATTCTACGCTTTCCTCAGAGTGTGTCAAGCGTTTATTTTGAAGTTTTTAGCAAAAAGCCTTTCAACTTCAACCGCTTAACTCGCTGCGATCTCTCGTCAGCGGGAGGCGAATTCTACAGCGTTTCAATTCGCTGTCAACCACCTTTTTCACCGCTGCCGATCTTTCGATCGAAGCCCCTCCAGCACCACCTGAAACCGCTAACTCTTTGAAACTCAAGGAGTTTTCGGTTCCGACTACGCCGGAAGTGGGGCGAATTATAGAGATATAAAACGGGGCGTCAAGGGTTAATTTCAAAGAACCCCAAATCAACCTGCGCCCCACTCTATATATAGGTAATTTACTCAGCCTTCAGCGTGATGCGAGCGAATGCCTTCTTGCCTGCCTGGCAAACATGGGTAGCACCCAGCGCGAATACAAAACCCCGATCAACCACTTCGCCATCCACGCGCACACTACCGGCCGCCAGCAAATCACGGGCCGCCGCCGAGTTCTTCACCAGGCCTGCCTTATTAAGAACAGCCGAAATCGGCATTTCTTCGCTTGCGAGCACTTCGACCTCTGGCAGGTCTTCTGGCAACTCGCCTTCTTTCATGCGATTGCCTGCAGCGCGATGAGCGTTGGCCGCAGCCTCTTCACCATGGAAACGAGCAACGATCTCTTCAGCCAGCTTGATCTTGATGTCGCGCGGGTTCGCACCTGCAGCCACATCGGCACGGAACGCGTCGATTTCTTCCATCGAGCGGAAGCTAAGCAGCTCGAAGTAACGCCACATCAGGGTATCCGGGATCGACACCAGCTTGCTGTACATCACGCCCGGCGCTTCCTGGATACCTACATAGTTACCCAGCGACTTGGACATCTTCTTCACGCCGTCGAGCCCCTCGAGCAGCGGCATGGTCACAATGTTCTGCGCTTCCTGACCATAAGCACGCTGAAGCTCGCGTCCCATCAGCAAGTTGAACTTCTGATCGGTACCACCCAGCTCGACATCACACTTGAGCGCGACCGAGTCGTAGCCCTGCACCAGCGGGTAGAGGAACTCGTGGATGGCGATCGGCTGGTTGGTGGTGTAGCGCTTGTCGAAGTCATCGCGCTCAAGCATGCGCGCCACGGTGTACTGCGAAGCCAGGCGAATGAAATCAGCCGGCGTCAGCTTGTCCATCCAGGTGGAGTTGAAAGCGACCTCGGTCTTGGCCGGATCGAGAATCTTGAACACCTGCTGCTTATAGGTCTCGGCATTGTCCAGCACCTGCTCGCGGGTCAGCGGCGGACGCGTGGCACTTTTGCCGCTCGGGTCACCGATCATGCCGGTGAAATCGCCGATCAGGAAGATGACCTGATGCCCCAGATCCTGGAACTGGCGCAGCTTGTTAATAAGGACGGTATGCCCCAAGTGCAGGTCGGGCGCGGTCGGATCGAAACCCGCCTTGATCCGCAACGGCTGCCCACGCTTGAGCTTCTCGACCAATTCGGACTCTACCAGTACCTCTTCCGCACCACGCTTGATCAGCGCTAGCTGCTCTTCAACCGACTTCATAACAGACCCGCAAGGCTCAGATTCAAAGGGCCCCAACCATACAAGATCAGCCATCAATTACAAGTTTTTGCCCCGGATGTGACCTCGAAGCCGACTGATGACGTCTGCGCGCTTGCGCCGAAGGGGATTTGGTTATATTTTATACAGTTATTTCATCTTCATCATGTCATTCATCTTTTCCAATTCATCTATTTCAAAGTCAATTCATCTATGACCAACGAACCGCCTAAAGCGCCCCCGCTTTATCCGAAGAGCCATCTGTTGGCCGCCAGCGGCATCGCCGCCTTACTCAGTCTGGCCTTGCTGGTGTTCCCCTCCAGCGAGGTAGAAGCCAAGAAGACCACCCTTAACCTGGAGCTGGAGAGCCCTGCCGAGCAGCTCAAGCAGGAGCCGGAAGCGCCGCTGACCCAAAGCGCCAGCGCTGCAGACGCTTCTCCATTCGCGCAGATCGACGATGGCGCCGCCCCGGCAGAGAACACTGCCAAGGCCGAGCCAGCAACTGCGCCGGCCCCGGAAGCGGCCCCCGCCAAAGACCCAAGCCACCGCGAAGTCACCGTCAGCCGCGGCGATACGCTGTCGACCCTGTTCGCCAAAGTTGGCCTGCCGTCGGCCGCAGTGCATGAAGTGCTGGCGAGCAACAAGCAAGCCAAGCAGTTCAGCCAGCTCAAAAGCGGCCAGGTCCTGCAGATCGAGCTGGACAAGGACGGCCAGCTGGCCAGCCTGCACAGCAAAGTCAGCAATCTCGAAACCATCCGCTTGACCAAAAGCGCAAACGGTTACGCCTTCAATCGTGAAATCAGCAAGCCGGTGGTGCGTTCTGCATACGCTCACGGCACCATCAAGAGTTCGCTGTCGGCATCCGGCCAACGCGCCGGCCTGTCCCATAGCCTGACCATGGATATGGCGCGAATCTTCGGCTACGACATCGATTTCGCCCAGGACATCCGCCAGGGTGACGAGTTCGACGTCATCTATGAGCAGAAGGTCATGGACGGCAAGGTCGTCGGTACCGGCAATATTCTCTCCGCCCGCTTCACCAACCGCGGCAAGACCTTTACCGCCGTTCGCTACACCAACAAGCAGGGCAACACCAACTACTACACCGCCGACGGCAACAGCATGCGCAAGGCCTTCATCCGTACCCCGGTTGATTTCGCCCGCATCAGCTCGCGCTTCTCGGCTGGCCGCAAGCACCCGATCCTCAACAAGATCCGCGCTCACAAAGGTGTCGATTACGCCGCACCACGCGGCACGCCTATCAAGGCAGCAGGTGATGGCAAGGTATTGCTGGCCGGACGTCGTGGCGGCTACGGCAACACCGTTATCATCCAGCACGGCAACCGCTACCAGACCCTCTACGGGCACATGCAGGGCTTCGCCAAAGGCGTGAAGACCGGCGGCACCGTCAAGCAGGGCCAGGTGATCGGCTATATCGGTACCACCGGCCTGTCGACTGGTCCACACCTGCACTACGAGTTCCAGGTCAATGGTGTCCACGTCGACCCACTGGGCCAGAAGCTGCCGATGGCCGACCCCATCGCCAAGGCCGAGCGCCCGCGCTTCCTGCAGCAAAGCCAGCCGCTGGTTGCGCGCATGAACCAGGAAAAGGCTACCATGCTCGCGTCCAACAAGCGCTAAGCGATGGCTCTTTATCTGGGAGTGATGTCCGGGACCAGCCTTGATGGCCTGGACATCGCATTGATCGAGCAAGAGCAGCACACCCGGCTGCTCGCCACCAATTACATCCCCATGCCCGCCAGCCTGCGCCAGGACCTTTTGGCTCTGTGCGCCAGTGGCGCTGACGAGATAGCTCGCGCAGCCCTGGCCGAAAACCAATGGGTACGCCTCGCGGCCCAAGGCATCGAGCACTTGTTGGCCGCGCAGAACCTCAAGCCTGCAGATGTGCGCGCCATTGGCAGTCACGGCCAGACCATCCGCCATGAGCCATCGCGCGGGTTTACCGTGCAGATCGGCAACCCGGCGCTGCTCGCCGAACTCAGCGGCATCTGCGTGGTGGGTGACTTTCGTCGCCGTGATGTGGCTGCCGCAGGCCAGGGCGCACCGCTCGTGCCTGCCTTTCATGAAGCTTTGTTCGAGCATCAGGGACAGCGCCTGGCGGTGCTCAACGTCGGCGGGTTCAGCAACCTCAGCCTGATAGAGCAGGACAAGCCCGTCAGCGGTTTCGACTGCGGCCCGGGCAACGTACTGCTCGACGCCTGGATTCATGAGCGACATGGCCACAGCTACGACGCCGATGGCGCCTGGGCTGCCAGTGGCAACGTCGATCCAGGCTTGCTGGCCGCCCTGCTCAGTGATCCATTCTTCGCCGGTACCGGCCCCAAGAGCACCGGCCGGGAAGTGTTCAACCTGCCGTGGCTCAAGCAGCACCTGGCAGAACTACCGGCGATTGCAGACGTGGACGTCCAGGCAACGCTGCTCGAGCTCACAGCTCACAGCATCGTCAGTTCCCTGCAAGCCGCCCAGCAGGACACCCAGGCATTGCTGGTATGCGGTGGCGGCGCCCACAACGGCGCACTGATGCGTCGCCTGGCCGCGCTGCTACCTGATGCCCATGTCGACAGCACCGCCGCCCATGGCATTGATCCTGACTGGGTCGAGGCCATGGCATTCGCCTGGCTTGCCCATTGCTGCTTGCATGGCATCCCGGCCAATCGCCCCAGCGTCACCGGCGCCCGTGGCCTGCGAGTGCTTGGCGCCATCTACCCAGCCTGACCTGCACACAGCAAAACGCCGCGCATTAGCGCGGCGTTTTGCTGTGTAACCTACCCTGCGATCAGATCGAGAACGATGAGCCGCAACCACAAGTGGTGCTGGCATTCGGGTTCTTGATGACGAAACGCGAGCCTTCCAGGCCTTCCTGGTAATCCACTTCGGCTCCTGCCAGATACTGGAAGCTCATCGGGTCGACCACCAGAGCCACGCCTTCGCGCTCGACGATGGTGTCGTCTTCGGCGACGTCTTCATCGAAAGTGAAACCGTACTGAAAACCCGAGCAACCGCCGCCTGTCACGAACACTCGCAACTTCAGGCGATCATTGCCTTCTTCATCGACCAGGGTCTTCACCTTGTGCGCTGCACCCTCTGTGAACTGCAAAGCCACTGGGGTGAAGGATTCGACGCTCATGCTGACTATCTCCCGGCGCTATGCCGCCATAATGCGTGATGACGCGCATTATCCGCTTCTCCGAGAAAAGCGGTCAACAATACATAAGCCGCAAGTGGGTAGCTGCAAGCTATAAGCAGATCGCGAGTCGGCCGGCTTGCAGCGGGTTATCGAGACTTAAGGCAGCAGGCCGGCGTGGGACAGGCCCATGCGCTCGTCCAGCCCGAACAGGATGTTGAGGTTCTGTACCGCCTGGCCCGAGGCGCCTTTGACGAGGTTGTCGATCACCGACAACACCACAACCAGATCGCCATCCTGCGGCCGGTGCACGGCAATACGGCAGACGTTGGCGCCCCGCACGCTGCGGGTTTCCGGATGGCTGCCGGCTGGCATCACGTCGACGAACGGTTCATCGGCATAGCGTTTCTCGAACAGCGCCTGCAGATCGACCGAAGTGTCGGCGACCGCTGCATACAGAGTGGAGTGGATGCCGCGGATCATTGGCGTGAGGTGAGGCACGAAGGTCAGGCCGACATCGCCCCCGGCAGCCCGGCGCAGGCCCTGGGTGATTTCTGGCAGGTGGCGATGGCCTTTGACCGCATAGGCCTTCATGCTTTCGCCGGCCTCGCAGAACAGCGAACCGACAGAGGCGCCGCGGCCAGCGCCACTGACACCCGACTTGCAGTCGGCGATAAGGCGCGAGGCATCGGCGATACCGGCCTCCAGCAGCGGCAGGAACCCCAGTTGGGTGGCCGTCGGGTAGCAACCCGGTACGGCGATAAGGCGTGCCTGGCGAATCTGCTCGCGGTTGACTTCAGGCAAGCCGTAGACCGCATCCTTGAGCAGTTCCGGCGCGCCATGGGGCTGGCCGTACCATTTCGCCCACTCATCAGCGTCCTGCAGGCGGAAGTCGGCTGACAGGTCGATGACTTTGGTACCCGCGGCCAGCAGCTCACCGGCCAGTGCATGGGCAACGCCGTGCGGCGTGGCAAAGAACACCACATCGCAGGCAGCCAGGGTTTTCACGTCCGGTACGCTGAAGGCCAGGCCGTCGTAGTGGCCGCGCAGATTCGGGTACATATCGGCAACTGCCAGGCCAGCTTCGGAGCGCGAGGTGATGACCGCCACCTCTGCCTGTGGATGCTGTGCCAACAGACGCAGCAGCTCGACCCCGGTGTAACCCGTGCCACCGACGATACCGACCTTGACCATAACGCGTGCCCCTTATCAACGAACCGACTGGAAAGCCCACGATAATAAGGGCCCCGGCACCGCCGTCACAACTGTTGAGATGGCCCGCCAGGCGCCTAGCCTCTACTATCTGACGACCGTGAACCCTGAAGGAACTCAACCTCATGCTTTTTCTCTGGATCAAAGCCCTGCACATCGTCAGTGTGGTCTGCTGGTTTGCCGGCCTGTTCTATTTGCCACGACTGTTTGTCTATCACGCCCAGAGCCAGGACAGCATCAGCCAGGAGCGCTTCGTAACCATGGAGCGCAAGCTGTACCGCGGCATCATGGGGCCGGCAATGATTGCCACCTTCGTCTTCGGTATCTGGCTGCTGAGCCTGACCCCGGGCTTCCTCAGCCAGGGCTGGATGCACGCCAAGCTCACCCTGATTGTGCTGCTCACCGGTTACCACCACATGTGCGGGGCCCAGCTCAAGCGCTTCGCCCGCGGCGAAAACACCCGCAGTCACGTCTACTATCGCTGGTTCAATGAGGTACCGGTGGTGATCCTGCTCGCCATCGTAATTCTGGTGGTGGTCAAACCGTTCTAACCTCAGTTATCACTCAGTCTCGGGAAACCTGTCATGTCATTGCCTGCCCTGCTCGAACAACGCTTGCGCCTGCCAGTGGTTGCAGCGCCGATGTTTCTGATCTCCAACCCGCAATTGCTCCTGGCCTGCTGTGCCAATGGCGTAGTCGGAAGTTTTCCGGCGCTCAACCAGCGTGACAGCGCAGGCTTCAAGGCCTGGCTGGAAGAGATCGAGGCTGGCCTTGAGGCCATGACCAACCCTGCCCCGTACGCGGTCAACCTGATCGTCCATCAGAGCAACCCACGCCTGCAGGCCGACCTGGCGATCTGTGTAGAACACAAAGTACCCATCGTGATCACCAGCCTGGGTGCGGTTAAAGAGTTGGTCGATGCAGTGCACAGCTATGGCGGGCTGGTATTCCATGACGTGACGACCCGTCGTCACGCCGAGAAAGCCGCCGAAGCCGGCGTCGATGGATTGATTGCCGTGGCTGCCGGCGCGGGTGGTCATGCCGGGACGTGGAGCCCGTTCGCCCTGATCGCCGAAATCCGCCAGTTTTTCGACAAGACCCTGCTGTTGGCCGGCTGCCTGAACCGTGGCCATGAAATTTTCGCGGCGCAGCTGCTCGGCGCAGATCTCGCCTATCTCGGTACGCGCTTTATCGCCACCCACGAAAGCCGCGCCCCGGATGCCTACAAAGAAATGATGCTGGCCGCCAAGGCAGCCGATATCATCCACACCCCTGCGGTGTCCGGGGTGCCGGCCAGCTTCATGCGCCAAAGCCTGGAGAACGCCGGCTTCGACATGGCCGCCCTGCGCGGTAATGTCGAGACCAAACTCAAACCCATTGACGACGAAGCCAAGGCCTGGAAAACCGTCTGGTCTGCCGGGCAAGGTGTCGGCGCCATCGATGCGCTGTGCTCCACCGAGCAATTGATCGCTCGCCTGGACGCCGAATACCGCCAGGCCCAGGCCTCGGCCGCAACCCTGAGCCGGCGCTGGCCGCACTGACTCCTGTAAACTCTGCGCCCTGGCCCCTATCCCACTGGAGAACTGCATGACCCGTTACGCCATGATCACCGGTGCCTCCAGCGGTCTGGGCCTGGCACTGGCCGAGGCGCTGGCACGTCGGGGGCGCAATCTGATTCTGGTGGCACGTCAGCGCGACCTGCTGGAAAGCATTGCCATCGAGCTCACCCAACGCTTTGGGGTCGAAGTACTGTTCCGCGCCTGCGACCTGGGTGAGCCTTTGCGCCTCTCCGGCTTTTTGCTGGAGCTCGAAGAAGGCGAGCGGCAGATCGACTTGCTGGTCAACTGTGCCGGCATCCGCACCTATGGCCCATTCCTGGCGCAGGAGTGGGGTGATGAACAGGACCTCATCGAGGTCAACATCCTCGCCCTGACGCGCCTGTGCCATGCATTGGGCAACGCCATGGCCGTGCAAGGAGGTGGGCAGATCCTCAACGTTGCCTCGCTGGCCGCCTTCGCCCCCGGCCCCTGGATGACCAGCTATGCGGCCAGCAAGGCCTATGTACTGAGTTTTTCCGAAGGCCTGCGCGAGGAACTCAAGCGTACCGGTATCAAGGTTTCAGTACTGTGCCCGGGCCCGGTTCGCTCGCCTCTGCGACGCATTCCCCGCCTGGAGAAACGCCAACGCTGCCTGAGTCCCGAAGAGGTGGCCCTGTACACCGTTCGAGCGCTGGAAAAAAACCGCGCACTGATCATTCCAGGCCGTCGAAACCGCTGGCTGGCCTTCAGTCCACGACTTCTCTCGCGCTGGTTGGCCCGCAAGCTCGCAGGCGTCATCAATCAGGCTTATTGCCCGCGTTGACCGGCCCAGGGCTGGGCGGCGCCCCCCAGCCTGAGTACACTCAGGCCCGACCCCCATCATGGAGCAACCGTAGTGGAAACTCTGTTCACCAAGATCATCAACCGGGAAATCCCGGCCAAGATCATCTACGAGGACGACCAGGTTCTGGCCTTCCACGATATCGCCCCACAGGCGCCGGTACATTTTCTGGTTATCCCGAAAAAGCCGATTCGCACGCTCAACGACCTGACCGAAGAAGATAAGGGCCTGGCCGGACACATTCTGTTCACCGCACAGCGCCTGGCCAAGGAACTGGGTTGTGAGGACGGCTTCCGCGTGGTCATGAACTGCAATGAGCAGGGCGGCCAGACCGTCTACCACATTCATATGCATGTGCTGGGTCAGCGCCAGATGCACTGGCCACCGGGCTGATCCAGGGCAAGCCCGATCAACTCGATTGCGGTAAACTGTCGGGCACATTCTTGCGGAGGTGCCCGATGGCTACCGAACGTCACTATTCGCCGCTCGACCGCTTGTTGCTGCAGGCCGATACCGCCATGCGCACCTTGCTTCCCTTCAGCGGCCAACCTTCCCGCCCATCGCCGGCCATCATCCAGCCGGACGTCGACCTGGACGATACCCAGACCCGCCACGTGGCCGGGCTGATGCGTATCAACCACACCGGTGAAGTCTGCGCCCAGGCGCTGTACCAGGGCCAGGCCCTGACCGCCAAGCTGCCGCAGGTACGCAAGGCCATGGAGCACGCCGCCGAAGAAGAAATCGACCACCTGGCCTGGTGCGAGCAACGTATCCGCCAGCTGGGCAGCCACCCCAGCGTGCTCAATCCGCTGTTCTACGGTATGTCGTTCGGCATCGGCGCCCTTGCAGGGCTTGTCAGCGACAAGGTCAGCCTGGGATTCGTCGCCGCTACCGAGCATCAGGTGTGCAAGCACCTGGACGAGCATCTGGAGCAGATCCCGGCCGAGGATGAAAAATCCCGGGCTATCCTGGAACAGATGCGCGTTGACGAAGAGCAACACGCCGAGTCGGCCCTGGAAGCCGGCGGCTTCCGCTTCCCTGCCCCCGTGCGCTTTGGAATGAGCCTGATGGCCAAGGTCATGACCAAGAGCACCTACCGAATCTAGGACACGCCATGACGGAACGCTTCGATGCCAAGGACCTGGCCCGCGCCGTCAGCGCAGGTGTTCTGAACCCCGGCCAGGACCAGGCCCTGCTTGAGTTCCTCAAGCGCCAGCCCACCACCCGCGCCAGTTTCCAGCTGGCCGATGTGGCCTTCTACTTTGGTGCCCTACTGATCATGGGCGCCATGGGCTGGCTACTCAGCGAAGCCTGGATGCGCATTGGCGACAGCGCCCTGCTGATCATCGCCCTCCTCTACATTGGCGGCCTGACCCTGGCCGGGCTGCTCTTGCAGCGACGTGGCCAGGTTATTCCTGCCGGCGTCCTCGCCGCGGTTGCAGTCAGTATCGTGCCGCTGGCGGTGTTTTCCGTGGAGCGGCTAACTGGTTTCTGGCCACTGGACGACAGCCAGGGCAACTACCACAACTACTACACCTATGTGCAGGGCGGCTGGCTGTTGATGGAAGCCGCTACGGTTGTCGCAGGTTTGTTGATGCTGCGCCTGATTCCTTTCCCCTTCATCGTGATGCCGATTGCCGGGGCACTGTGGTTCATGTCCATGGACCTGAGCGAGTGGGTTTACGGCGACGCCTTCAACTGGGATCAGCGGCTCACTGTTTCGCTGTGGTTCGGCCTGGGCTTGTTGCTGGTATTTCTGGTAGTCGACGGCCGTACCCACCAGGACTATGCCTTCTGGGGCTATCTGGCAGGCTTGCTGGCGTTCTGGCTGGGGCTGAGCCTGATGGAAAGCGACAGCGAACTGAGCAAGGCGCTTTACTGCCTGATCAATCTCGGTTTGATGGGCTTGGCGGTATTGCTACGCAGGCCCATGTTCATGGTGTTCGGGGCCATGGGCGTGGCCGCGTACCTGGGTTACCTGTCGTATGAAGTGTTTGCCGATTCGCTGCTGTTCCCGGTGGTACTGACCTTGATCGGCCTGGGTGTCATCGGGTTGGGGCTCAAGTACCAGAAGCATCGTGAGGGCCTGAGCATACGCTTTCGCGCGTGCGTACCCAGTGGGCTGCTGAAGCTACTGCCGGGACTGCGTCGCTGAACGGCTCGCGGGGCAAGCCTGCTCCTACGGATTGCGTAGGAGTGGGCTTGCCCCGCGATGCATTCAACTCAACCTAGCTCGACAATCTCATAGCTATGGGTGATCTCCACCCCTGCCCGCCCGAGCATGATCGAAGCCGAGCAGTACTTCTCTGCAGACAATTCAACCGCACGCTTGACCTGGGCTTCCTTCAAGCCACGACCTTTGACCACGAAGTTCAGGTGGATCTTGGTGAACACCTTCGGATCCTCGCTGGCACGCTCGGCTTCGAGGAAGGCTTCGCAGCTTTCCACCGCCTGGCGGGATTTTTTCAGGATGCTGACCACATCGAAGTTGCTGCAACCACCCAGGCCCAGCAAGAGCATTTCCATGGGCCGTACGCCCAGGTTGCGACCGCCCGCCTCCGGTGGACCGTCCATGACCACGACATGGCCACTACCCGATTCGCCCAGAAACATGGCTTCGCCTGCCCACTGGATACGTGCCTTCATCATCCGGACTCCCTTGCTAGAAAAAAGGCTGCCAGCTTAGACCCAGAAGGGCTGGTGGAAAAGCTCAAGCGCAAGATGAATTCTGCCGATACACCAATAAGTGTCTGATAAGCTGACGCCAAATCACTGGCACTTTTAGCCAGACTACCTATAAAAGTGTTCACGCGTTGCCTCTTACCAGGATTCAGCCATGGTTGCATCAGCCCTATCAGCCAAGATAAAGAACATCGACAAGCTGCTCGCCCACTGCCAGCGGCGCCGCTACGCGGCCAAAAGCAACATCATCTGTGCCGGCGACAAGGCCGAGACGCTGTCATTCATCGTCAAGGGCTCAGTGACCATCCTGATCGAAGACGATGACGGCCACGAGATGATCATCGCCTACCTCAACAGCGGCGACTTTTTCGGCGAGCTTGGCCTGTTCGAACAATCAGGGCAGGAGCAACAGCGCAGCGCCTGGGTACGCGCCAAGAGTGAATGTGAAGTTGCAGAAATCAGCTACGAGAAATTTCGCGAACTGGCGCGCCAGGATCCGGACATTCTCTATGCCCTGGGCAGCCAGATGGCCCAGCGCCTGCGCAACACCACGCGCAAGGTCGGTGACCTGGCCTTCTTCGACGTCACCGGACGCGTCGCGCGCTGCCTGCTCGAACTGTGCAAGCAACCCGACGCAATGACCCACCCCGACGGAATGCAGATCAAGATCACCCGCCAGGAGATCGGTCGAATCGTGGGCTGCTCGAGGGAGATGGTCGGCCGCGTACTCAAGGATCTTGAAGAACGCAGCCTGGTTCACGTCAAAGGCAAGACCATGGTGGTCTACGGCACCCGTTAATCGCGGGCGATGCCCTTGATCACTTCAGCATAAGCCTGGCCGAGGCGCTCGAGCAGCGGCGCTTCAGGCACGACTTCGTGCAAGGCGATGTGGCTGTCTGCCAGGCAGCGCTGGTCTAGCTCGCAGCATTCATTGAAGCGATTGACCGCCGCCACCATCGACTCGCGTTCGTTGTCGAGCAACAGCGCACCGTGCACCAGCACCACCGGACGCTTGCCGCCCAGGCCCTGGCGCCAGCGCTGTGCGGTACCGACCAGCTTGCGACCGTTGAGGTTGACGTTGTAGCGGCCATCACAGAACGCGCCTTCGATCTCGCCTACCGAAGCCAGCCCGCCCCACTCGCGCAGTACCTCGCACAACGGCAAGCACAGACGCTCGTAGGCATTCTCGATACGACCGTGATCGCCTTCGCTGCGCGGCGCCACATAGACCAGCGCGATATTGATCACCGCAGGCGACTGCGGCACTGGCTCACCGCCGGTTTCACGCAGCAGCACCGGCCAGCCGGAAATTGCCAGCTCCGCACAGGCGGCCTCGAAACCCTCCAGGCGGCTCATGCGCCGCGGCATCACCAACGCGTGGTCGGTCGGGCGCCAGAACAACACACCGCTGTCTTGTTCACCCTTGCACACGGCCGCCAGCAGCGCTTGCTCGGCCTGCAGGCCCGCCTCGACAGTCACATCCATTAATTGATCAGTCATCGCAATAACCTTATAGGTACAAAAAAGCCGGCAATGCCGGCTTCAAAGTTCGAATCAATCCAGTCCTTGCAGCGGATTCTGCACCGCCCGCTCGGGGAAGAACAGGCGCTGCAGCTCCAGGCCTGGGTGCTCGGCGCGCATGAACGCTTCGCCCACCAGGAACGAGTAAACCTCGTTGATTTCCATAAGCTCGACATCGGCGCGATTGAGAATGCCGCTCTCGGTGATGGCCAGGCGATCACGGGGAATTCGCGGCAACAGGTCGAGGGTGGTTTCCAGGCTGACATCGAAGGTGTGCAGGTTGCGGTTGTTGACGCCGACCAACGGGGTGTCGAGGGTTTTCAGCGCCCGCTCCAGCTCGTCGCCGTCGTGCACTTCGACCAGCACATCGAGGCCGACGCTTTTCGCAGTGGCCGCAAGCTCCGCCATTCTCACATCGTCCAGCGCGGCAACGATCAGCAGCACGCAATCGGCGCCCAGCGCGCGGGCTTCGACGATCTGGTAGGGATCGATCATGAAGTCCTTGCGAATCACCGGCAGCTTGCAGGCCGAACGAGCCTGCTGCAGGTAAACATCGGCGCCCTGGAAATAGTCGACGTCGGTCAGTACCGACAGGCAGGTCGCACCGCCCTTCTCGTAGCTGACGGCAATCTCGGCGGGAACGAAGTGCTCGCGGATCACACCCTTGCTCGGGGAGGCCTTCTTGATTTCGGCAATCACCGCCGGCTGCTTGCGCTTGGCCTGCTCGATCAGGGCATTGGCGAAACCGCGTGGCGCATCGGCGCCAGCGGCCAGGCGCTCCAGTTCGGCCAGGCTGACGCGGGCGCTGCGCTCGGCAACTTCCTGAACCTTGCGCGCCAGGATGTTTTCAAGAACCGTTGGCACACTCATCCTTCATTCTCCTGCTTGAATACGGCGGTGAAAGCGCCCAGTTCTTCGAGTTTTTCCCGGGCAAGGCCGGTGTGCAGGGCATCGTGAGCAAGCTCGACACCTTGCTTGAGGGTCATCGCGTGATCAGCGGCATACAGCGCCGCACCGGCATTGAGCACGATCATCTCGGCCGCTTTTTGACCATTCTCGGTCTTGCGCCGCCCCAGGGCATCGCGAATCAGCTCCAGGGACTTGGCCGGACTCTCCACCGCCAGGCCGTGCAGGCTCTGGCTCTTCATACCGAGGTCTTCGGGCTCGACCCAATACTCGGTGATCTGGTCATTCTTCAGCTCGGCGACAAAGGTAGGCGCGGCCAGGCTGAATTCGTCCAGCCCATCCTTGGAGTGCACCACCAGCACATGCTTGCTGCCCAGGCGCTGCAGCACCTCGGCCAATGGCCGGCAAAGCGCCTGGGTGAACACGCCGACCACCTGGTGTTTCACACCGGCCGGATTCGTAAGCGGGCCAAGCATGTTGAACAGGGTACGCAGCCCCAGGTCGCGGCGCGGGCCAGCGGCATACTTCATCGCTTTGTGGTGAGTCTGGGCGAACATGAAACCGATACCGACACTGTCGATGCAGCGCGCCACTTGCACAGGCGTCAGGTTCAGGTAGATACCGGCAGCTTCCAGCAGGTCGGCGCTGCCGCTCTTGCCCGAGACCGCACGATTGCCATGCTTGGCCACGGTGCAGCCGGCGGCGGCGACCACAAAGGCAGAAGCGGTGGATACGTTGAAAATGTTGGCGCCGTCACCGCCCGTGCCGACCACATCGACCACTTGGTCGAGGGTGTTGAGCTCGACCTTGTCGGCCAGCTCGCGCATCACCGAGACTGCACCGACGATTTCGTCAATGCTTTCGCTCTTCATGCGCATGCCCATCATGAAGGCACCGATCTGCGCTTCACTGCACTGGCCGGTCATGATTTCGCGCATCACATCGCGCATTTCTTCAGTGCTCAGGTCCAGGTGACCGACGATGCGGCCAAGCGCGCTCTTGATATCCATGGTCAATCCTTAACGGCGGCCGCCGGTCTGCTTGAGGAAGTTGGCGAACAGCTCGTGGCCCTGCTCGGTGAGGATCGACTCGGGGTGGAACTGCACCCCTTCGATGTTCAGCTCTTTGTGGCGAAGACCCATGATTTCGTCCACCGAACCGTCTTCAAGCGCGGTCCAGGCGGTCAGCTCCAGGCAGTCGGGCAGGGTTTCGCGCTTGACCACCAGCGAGTGGTAGCGGGTGACAGTCAGCGGGTTGTTCAGGCCGGCGAATACGCCAAGGTCTTTATGGAACACCGGGCTGGTCTTGCCGTGCATCACCTGGCGCGCACGTACCACATCACCGCCAAAGGCCTGGCCGATGGACTGGTGGCCCAGGCACACGCCAAGAATCGGCAGCTTGCCAGCAAAGTGCAGGATAGCTTCGATGGAAACACCCGCCTCGGTCGGCGTGCACGGGCCGGGTGAGACCACAATGCGCTCGGGGTTCAGGGCTTCGATCTGGGCGATGGTCAGTTCGTCGTTGCGAATGACCTTGACCTCTGCACCCAACTCGCCGAGGTACTGCACGACGTTGTAGGTGAAGGAGTCGTAGTTGTCGATCATCAGGAGTCTCATGATTTTAAGTCCTTGATTTTATTGAATATTTTCATTACACACGGACCCCATTACACACTTCATTACACACATCGGCGATCGATTGCGATGGAGGAAGCGCACGCAAGTGCTGGCACAGGGTAGCAACGGGTTTTGAGTGAAGCCGCAGAGTGCGCCAACGCGGTGTGCCGAGGAAGCGTTTGCGCCGGCATGGCTGGGACAAGTGCGCAGACAAGACGGGCAAGCTTGTACCCCACGGCGGCGCAGCGCGCGGGGCATCAGTTCGACGACGGGGTTGGGATGCTAAGGGCATCGGGCAATCTCCTCAAATCTTGGAGCCGCCGTGCCGGGAAGCCTTCTTGAAACCTTGCCTGCCGGTACGGCGGCAAGGTGCGGTCAAGACCGCAACGACATGCCGCTTCCTATTGGAAGCGCCACCACAGAGCGATGTTGGTCGAAGCAGTACGGGTCATGGTCAGACCAAAGTATTGAATTAAAAAGCTAGAACCCAGTCCGAGCGCACAGGAACGGAATTCCAATAAAACCTTCGGTATTTTACCACGAGCATGGCAGGCAAAGTCCACTTCTTAACAGAACGGCGAGATCACCTTGGACGTCGCCAAGTCAGCGCACTAAAAAAGGGACGAGCGGAAGAGGACCTGGGTATTCGACCTGCGCTGGACAAAGCCGACATAGCCCCCGTCGCTGGCTGTGGGCGTCGTAAGCGCCCCGCCTGCTTGATGGAACTGAAATGCATCCCGAGAAGCGATGCGAGGACGGCTGTCCCACAGTGGAAGCCAGCCGCGTGGCTTAGCCCGTAGATGCTATGTCGATATATCAGGATGCCGAAACAAGCATGACATGCGCGGATTTCTCCAAGTCCCTCTAGACGTGGAGCAGCGGATGCAATCCCGTGCGCCTTGTGAAACCGTGGGGATTATCAGACCATATCGAATCGGTCTTGATGGGCTTGACGCACCCCATGACGCTGGCACCGTGAGCGCCATTGTCGAGCGTGCTTCTTCCTTGTTACTCGACGGGCCGGCAACTGGTCAATTCTTGCACATCGAGCAAGAGAGAACCACCTGTGACGGGTGCCATGATCTCTTCTGTCCATGTTCCAGGGCATCGCCCCAGGCATCAACCACAGGCATAACGACACAACAGCCCCTTGGCGGGGCAAGAAAGGAGCCGGTGACGTAGCGCTTCCGAAAGGAGACGAAAACATGCACAAGGAGCCACCACTATCAAAGGTGTTCTATCGTCCCATCGAAGCTGCCATACGGTGGGCTGGGTTGTTGCGGTACGAGGCGGTGATCGTCGCATCGATCGCATCACCGCGTTGTCTGCCGCAGATGTTGGACTGCCCGCGATGGAACGAGTGTCGGCTGTACTCGGAACGCATCTACGACGGTATCCTCAACGCCGAACTGCCCTTCGGCAAGAACGGGATCACGCTTAATGACCCAGATCTGGTGAGTTCACCCGATCTGACCGTCCGCCATGTCGATCTGAAGCGGTGGATGCGCACCCACTATCCCGAGCATCGGCCGGGATTTCTGTTCAGTCGGGGCGAGCGCATGGTGCATCCCTTCATCACCATCGAAACAGGACAGGCAATCCTGCTGGAACGGCTGGCTCTGCAGGCCGCGCTGGACCATAGCCGACGCGAGATGCGCGAACTGCAACAGCAACACGAAGTCTTGCTAAAGCAGTCCGCCGTACTGCTGGCTCCCAAGCAGTGCGTGATCAGTGATCGGGCGGAAACTACATACCTGAACATCATCGGCGGCATGCTGACGCTGATGCTGAGCCAATCCCCATCCGGCGTGCCGTACTCCAGCTTCAAGACGCAGGAGGCCATCGTCACCGCATTGCTCGCCCACTATGGCGGCACCATGGGCATCACGGAGCGAACCTTGAACGGCAAGTTCGCCAATGCCAGGAAGAATGTCCGTAGCGCAGCCGCGTGAATTCTTCCATCTTGTATGTGCAGTCGCGGAGATTGCATTTGCAATGTTTTTCCGCAGCCATGTCTATTGAATAGAGGTCACGCCAACAAACGCCACTGAGCGTTCAGGAGTGACCGCCATGTCGCAAATACCTGTACTGCCACCGCACGAGCGCCGCATCCTGCGGCTCGATGAAGTTGAAGCGAAGTCCGGCTTCAAACGCGCCCACATCTACAACCTGATGAAGAAGCGCCAGTTTCCGCAGGCGTTGCGCCTGGGCGTGCGCGCCGTGGGCTGGGATTCGGTCGAGATCGACCAGTGGATCGCCGAACGCCTCAACAACCGGACCTGACCCGCTCCCCCTCGATTTTCCCATCGCCAAACGGAGAGCGCCATGCAGGTCGTATCCATCATTTCAACGAAAGGCGGCGTAGGCAAGACGACTACGGCCGCCAACCTCGGCGGCCTCGCCGCGGACGCGGGGCTGCGTGTGCTGCTGCTCGATCTCGACGTGCAGCCGACCTTGTCGTCCTATTACGAGCTGGCACACCGCGCTGCCGGCGGTATCTATGAGTTGCTGGCGTTCAACGAACGCGCCCTCGATCAGTTGGTGTCCCGCACCATCATCGCGGGCCTGGACCTGGTGCTCTCGAACGATCACCGGGGTGAACTGAACACGTTGCTACTGCACGCGCCAGACGGACGCCTGAGACTGCGGCACCTGCTGCCGGCGCTGGCGCCGCTTTATGACCTGGTGCTGATCGACACCCAGGGTGCACGCTCGGTGCTGTTGGAGATGGCGGTGCTCGCCTCTGACCTGGCGCTGTCGCCCGTGACCCCGGAAATTCTCGCTGCCCGCGAACTGCGACGCGGCACCATGCAGTTGCTGGAGGACATCGCGCCATACCGGCACCTCGGCATCGAACCGCCATCCCTGCACCTGCTCATCAATCGCGTCCACCCCGTGTCCGCGAATGCACGGATGATCCAGCAGGCGCTGCGCGACCTGTTCCAGGACCATGCCGGCATATGCGTGCTGGGCACCGACGTGCCGGCCATCGAGGCCTATCCGCGCGCCGCAACCCGCGGCCTGCCGGTGCATCGCGTCGAGCATCGCCAGCCGCCGGGCAGAGTTGCGCCCGCCGCGCTCGACACCATGCGCGCGCTCGCTGGCGAATTGTTCCCTCAATGGCAAGACAGATTTGCCCACGTTTCCGGCCGTCCTCCACGTTCTATTGAAACCGGGAGGTCGCATGGCGAACGCACATGAATTGGCCCGTGGCCACAAGCGGCTGCGCGCCCTGATCGAGTTTGCTGTGAGCGAAGGTTGGCACGTCAAGCGCACACGTGGCGGACACCTCAAGTTCACCAAGGCCGGCTGCGCCACCATCTACACCAGCTCAACAGCGAGCGACTACCGGGCGGATCTCAACGCCCGTGCACAGATCCGCCGCGCCGAGCGCGAGGCCCGCATGGCCCGGGCCGTCAACGCCGAGGGATGTGGTCATGGCTGAGATGACCTCCCAGGACATGGCCGGCAAGCTGCTTGCCGCCGGGTTCGAGCGCAGTGGGCCATCGGCCACGGCCTTGAGCGACCCGATCGCCGACACGCCGATGGTCGTGACGCTGGACCAGTTGCGGCCCTACGACCACGACCCCCGCAAAAAGCGCAACTCGGCCTACGATGAAATCAAGGCCTCCATCCGAGAGCGCGGCCTGGACGCGGCGCCAGCGATCACACGCCGTCCTGGCGAGGCGCACTACATCATCCGCAACGGCGGCAACACCAGGCTGGCGATCCTGCGTGAACTCTGGGCGGAGACCAAGGACGAACGCTTCTTCCGCATATCGTGCCTGTTCCGGCCGTGGCCTGCGCGCGGAGAGATCGTCGCCCTGACCGGGCACCTCGCCGAGAACGAACTACGCGGCGGCCTCACGTTCATCGAGCGCGCCCTGGGCGTCGAGAAAGCCCGCGAGTTCTATGAAGCTGAAAGCGGCACCACCCTGAGCCAGTCCGAGCTGGCCCGCCGCCTGGCCGCCGACGGCTTCCCAGTCCAGCAGTCGCACATCAGCCGCATGGCTGACGCGGTGCGCTACCTGCTGCCCGCGATCCCGACCGTCCTATACGGGGGCCTCGGCCGCCACCAGGTCGAGCGGCTGTCGGTCATGCGCAAAGCCAGCGAACGCACGTGGGAGCACTATGCCAAAGGCCGCTCCCTGCCGCTGGACTTCGACAGCTTCTTTCTGGAGGCGCTGTCGCAATTTGATGTCCAGCCCGACGAGTTCTCGCCGCCGCGTGTGCAGGACGAGTTGATCGGTCAGATGTCCGAGCTGCTGGGCATCGACTACGACGTGCTCGCCTTGGACCTGACCGAATCCGAGAGCCGCCACCGCGCCCTGGTCAGCGACCCAACCCCGCCATCGGCGCCGCCGGCATTGCCCGAGCCTGGGGCCATCGCACGGCCGCCGATCGAACCGGCACCGCCCCCCACTACAACTGCACCTTCTGCGGGCCACTCTGCCGACGCGCCGACAAGGCCCCGGGACGATGGGGCCCCGAGCGAGGCATCCGCAGCCAGCCCTGCGGCAGCGAATGGCGGTCTGCTTGACGAGCACATCATCTCTCCGGCACCCACGACGGAGCGGCTCCAGTCCATCCAGCGCATGGTCGCCGACCAGTTGGGCGATGCGCTGCCGCCCGACTTCTCGGCCAACGTCTTGCAGTCGATTCCCGTGCAGGCCGGTGGCCTCTATCCCATCTCGGACATCTGGTATATCGACCCTGGCCTCGACACACCCGACCGCCTGCGCATCCACATCGCGCAGTTCGCGCGCGAGATCGCGGGCGAGGCCGACCTGGACGCGTGTGTCGAGGATCGTTCTGATGGCATCGGGTTCACGTGTCGTGCCCCAGCCCAGGCTTCGTCGCCGCTCGCACGCGCCGTGCTCGCACTACTGGTTTCCCTGGCCGGTCAGCAGCCAGCCGGCGTCGGCTTGGACAGCGGGCAACTCATCACAGACCTGCCAGCGCTGTTGCACGGCCAGGGTCAACGTCGTGACGGCGGGGCCCGGCGATTGAGCGACACCGCGCTGGTCAAGCTGTTTCGTCTGCTGCGGCTGGCCCGGCGCCTGCTGGATCTGGAAGCCGGCGCTGTCGGTCCTGGGATCTGAGCGAGGGAGGCCTGCATGTCCGCACCGAACCCACTCAACCAGGCCGTCATCGCGCAGGCACTCTACGACCTACGCAACGGGCAACTGCGTCGCTGCAAGGCGATGGGGTTCGGCGAGGAAGAGCTGGATGCGCTCAAGCATCCGGCGCTGATCAGCGTGCTGGCCAATGCCAACGTCTCCTGGTGCTCTGTCTCGGTGAACCGGGAAGTGCTCCGGCGATTGCTCAAACAGGCGCAGGACGTGGAGAAGGAGATCGCCACCGTCGATCGCATGCTGCGCCTGGGTGCCAGTACCGAAATGGTGAGCCGCTTCTACGGGCTGACACATCAGGAAGTCGCACTTCGGCGCGAAGTTCTCGGCCTGCCCAAACGCAAGGGGCGCCATCCGGTTCTGGACGAGGAGCAGGACACCGAGCTGTGGCGGCGCTGGAAGGCCGTGACCAGCAGCAGGAACGTCGAGCTGGAGGATGAGACCTCGGTTCTTGATGCGGCAATGGACCTCGCCGAAGGCATGGAGCTGCCGCTGTCGGTGGTCTGGGCTGCGATCAAGAACTGGATCGATCAGGGACTGGGTTGAATCATGGCCGTGGACGACGCTGCACCACGAGCACCACGCCAAGGCCCCGTCGCCCTCGCTGATCTGTTCGACAGCGCACTGAACGACCTTGCGCCGAAACCTCGCCCGCCCGCGCCCGAGCCGGCTCCCGCATCCGCAACGTCTCCTGTGCCCGCAACTGGCGACGGTTTTCTGTTCAGTGGCAATCGGCACGAGAGCGTGCCGCGACGGCTGTTCCTCGACCGACGCCTGACGCCACTTGAACGCAATGCCTGGCAAGTCTTCCGGATGATGCTCAACGAGGATGGCGTCACTGCGTTTCCGACGTATGAGCAACTTCGCCCGTGGCTCGCGTCAACGCCCTGCGCCGGACAAGCCTCCCACGAGACCGTGGCACGGGCGCTGACGCTGTTGCGCCTGACGCGCTGGTTGAGTCTCGTGCGCCGCAGGCGCGACCCCAAGAGCGGACGCATCCTCGGCAACCTCTACGTCCTGCACGACGAGCCCCTGACCCCGTTCGAGGCGATGCAGCTCGACCCGGACTACTTGCAGCTCGTCAGCCACACCCTGGGCCATTCGGCGAGGGCCGTTCAGGTCGTGGGCTTGCACACGCTCAAGGAGATCGCCGAAGACCCGTTGCTGTCTGGCCGCATGCTGCCCTCGCGGCTGCAGGTCCTTGCCGAACGCCTCGCAAGCCAGGGCATCGGGTCGCAGGAGAGTTATCCACAGGAGGACACGGTTCACGATTCCGAAGAAGGGGCGCCGAGCCTTCTTCGGAATTCTGATCAGCCCTCTTCGGATTCCGAAGCAGGGCCGAAACCCGCGTCAGACGGCGCTCTTCGGAATCCGAAGCAGGACCGTACTGTACGTAGTAGTCGTATTAATGAAGTACGTACTACCGCGCGTGAGCGTGGGCAGGTGCGCGCAATGCCGGGAGTTCGTCTGCCTGATCGCTTCCTCAACTTGAAGGAAGAGCAGCAGGCCGGCGCCATGGTGGCATTGCAGCAGGTCGATGCCCCGCTACGCCAGGCAGTGCTGGACGAATGGGCGGATCGCTGTCGTGGCAGCACCATCCGCAACCCGGCAGGCTACCTGTTCGGCATCATCCAACGTGCCATCCGTGGCGAGTTCAACGCATGGGCCAGGCAAGCTGGGTCAGCACCGCCACCTGCCCCTGCACGAGATGCACCGCCTGAGCCACCGCGCAATGTAGTTCCGCCCGAGGTAGCCCGGCAGCACATCGACCGGCTGCGCGACCTTCTGCGCAGTAGCTGAGCGCGACGAGCGACAAGGGCGTGAAGCAGACGCCCGTGGCCGTCAGTAGAGCTATCCCCTGGGGATAGATGTGATGCAAGGCGTAACACCGAAAGACACAGGCTGGGTGCTTCTGTCCACGGTGCTGCAGTAGCGTCCGGTTCCTGAGCGCACCCACCATCTGCGCGAGCAGCGCTCTGTGGCGTTTGATGGAGCTATCCCCTGGGGATAGCTCGCATTGCGGGCCGCCACCACCACGACAACCGGGGACCAGTTCATTTCGGTTTGTTGACTGACTGCCTTCCGCTGCATGCCGATCCTGACCGCTCCTTTTCCCAAGCGAGCGGACACCATGGCAACCAACGAACCTTTGCAACTCAATCTCGGCTCTTTGCGCAGCGCGATGTCGCTGACGCTTCACACCCACCACGCCTCGCGCATCTGGCATGGCCGCGCCGCCACCGAAGGGCGACCCGGCATCGTCGGCCTGAACGGCTACATCGCCGTGATGAACAAGATGAAGCGCGGCTCGGAGCAGGACGACCCCTACAGCGACTGGTGGATGTTGCGCATCGAGGAAAAGCTCGACCAGGCCAAGACCACGTTGCAATCGCTGCGCGAGCAGGTGGACCAGGCATTGGCCGGCGTGCCTGCGGCGTTGAGCCTGGGCGAGAACCTCAACGTGCAACCGGTGAAGCTCCCCTTGTTCGTGAACGCGCAACTTGGCTTTGCCGCGGTCTATCTCCTGGCCGACTATGACGACATCGCCCGCAAGCTGATCCTCGCCCATCACACCGCGCTGATCGATCGCTCGACATTGGAGCGCTGGCTCAACGAAGGTGCCCACACGCTGCGCAGCCTGTTCAGCCTGGCCCAGCAGTACCGCTACTCGGGATGCACCCGCGACGACTTCGCGGCCAAGAACGCCGCAGCGCGGGCGGCGCTGGAGAAGTTCGGCGACCTGCCGCAGGACGTGCTCGAAGGCACTCGCCGCTCGAAGTTTGCGCCGCCCGTCGTGCGCCGCGGCCTACAACAGCGCAGTGATAGCGCTTCCGCAGCCGCACCTCCCAGCGACGAAGGCACTGCCGCCGATCCGGCCGAGGCCAGCACCGGCGAGGACGAACAGGCATGAGCGACCCGAACCGCGAACCTCGCTACTTCCGTGGTCTGGAACAGCCAGCCTTCATGCGGCTGGAACACGCGGCCTCTCTAAAAGGCCTTTTAAAGCCTTTTAAAGGTAAGGGGGACTTCGAGACCTGGGCCAGCCAGTGCTTCGCCATGCGCGACGAGTTGATTGCCCTGGCGCAGCGACAGGTGCTGCCACAGGCGTGCGGGCATCCCTTCCACCTGCTTCCCGTCGAGCTGGCCCAGCAGACCACTGGCGCAGGCACGGCCTTTCTTCGCTGGCGCAAGCATGATCGATCGGCCATGGGCGTGGCCCTGTGGCGGCAACTGATCGCCAGCCCCAGCACGCCGGTCAACCTGCTGCACGACCTGCACACAATCGAATTGCAGCGCATCACGCTGAACATGCAGATCAGCCTGCTGCACACCCTGGGCAGGCAAGCACAGGAATGCGCCAGCAAGGCCGCGCAGGCGGACAACACCTACCTGCGCCGGCTCGCGTCCGTTCCTGTCGCAGTGCGTGATCGGTGATTGCGCCAGCCAGCCGAGCACGCGCCCGAGTCCAACCAGGCACGGGTATTTCAACCACCACGGAGATATCAACATGAGCACACAATTCATCGGCGAGGGCAACATCGGCTCGCCTCCCGAGTACCGCGAATTCCCCAACGGCAACGACGATCCTCGCCGGTTGCTCCGGCTGAACGTGTACTTCGACAACCCCGTTCCCACCAAAGGCGGCGAGTTCGAGGACCGCGGCGGCTTCTGGGCGCCGGTGGAACTCTGGCACCACGACGCCGACCGCTGGCAGCAGCTCTACCAGAAGGGCATGCGGGTGCTGGTCGTCGGCCGCATGGAGCGCGACCCCTGGACGGACAACGAAGATCAGCCGCGTGAGACTTGGCAGGTCAACGCGCGCAGTGTCGGCATCCTGCCGTACCGCATCGAGTCCGTGACCCTCAGCCCGAAGCCACAGGAGGCAGAGCCGAAGCCCCAGGCCACCCAGGAACCAGCGGCACCGAAGGAAACGAAGCGCAGGAAGTGACCCTACATGGAGGGCGGCTGCTGCAGTGCTTCGCCGCCCTCCATGCGCTGCGAATTATCCCCAGGGGATAGCTCCACCAACGTCCACCGAGTTCCACGCGCTCCCGGAAATCGCGGCTCCCGACCCGCACACTTCCGGCCACGCGTCGTCCCCGCACACGCCATTTCATCCCGTGAAAGCGGTCGCCACCGCATGCGGCTTGTTTGCTGCTGCCCTCAGTGGTGCTCGGCATCCTCGATTCCAGCAACTCATGAACCACGGGAATCGGATGGACGGATATGCGGCTGTTCTTGTGCGAGAAGCCCTCCCAGGGCAAAGACATTGGCCGGATTCTTGGCGCCACGCAACGCGGTGAAGGCTGCCTCAACGGTTCCGGCGTCACGGTCACCTGGTGCATCGGCCATCTCGTAGAGGCTGCAGCACCGGAAGCCTACGACGAACAGTTGAAGCGCTGGTCCATCGAGCAGTTGCCCATCATTCCCCAGCATTGGCGGGTCGAGGTCAAACCGAAGACCGCCACGCAATTCAAGGTCGTCAAAGCGCTCCTGGCGAAGGCGACCCAACTAGTCATCGCCACCGATGCCGACCGCGAGGGCGAGTTGATCGCTCGCGAAATCATCGACCTGTGCGGCTACCGCGGGCCAATCGAGCGGCTGTGGTTGTCGGCGCTGAACGATGCGTCGATCCGCGCCGCCCTCGGCAAGCTGCGGTCCTCGGCCGAGACGCTGCCGATGTACCACTCGGCGCTGGCGCGATCTCGTGCGGATTGGCTGGTGGGCATGAACCTCAGTAGGTTGTTCACGGTGCTGGGGCGGCAGGCCGGCTACGACGGCGTGCTGTCAGTCGGCCGCGTCCAGACCCCGACGCTCAAGCTCGTCGTGGACCGCGACCGCGAGATCGCAGCCTTCGTGTCCGTGCCGTACTGGGCCATCGTCGTGTCCCTGTCCGCAGGTGTCCAGGCTTTCAACGCGCAATGGGTGCCACCCGATGCCTGCACCGACGACGCAGGCCACTGCCTGCAGCAGCCGGTCGCACAGCAGGCCATGCAGCAGATCCGCGCCGCCGGCAGCGCCCAGGTCGTATCGGTCGAGACCGAGCGCGTGCGCGAAGGCCCGCCGCTGCCGTTCGACCTGGGCACCTTGCAGGAAGTGTGTTCCAAGCAACTTGGGCTGGACGTGCAGGAAACCTTGGAGATCGCCCAAGCCCTGTACGAGACGCATAAGGCCACGACGTACCCGCGCTCGGATTCCGGCTATCTGCCCGAGAGCATGTTTGCCGAAGTGCCCACCGTTCTCGACAGCCTGCTCAAAACCGATCCCTCGCTGCACCCGATCATGGGCCAGCTCGACCGTTCGCAGCGCTCGCGCGCCTGGAACGATGGCAAGGTCACGGCCCACCACGGCATCATTCCGACGCTTGAACCGGCGAACCTCTCCGCCATGAGTGACAAGGAACTGGCCGTGTACAGGCTCATCCGGTCGCATTACCTGGCGCAGTTCCTCCCTCACCACGAGTTCGACCGCACCGTGGCCAAGCTGTCATGCGGCGGGCAGAATCTGGCGGCTACCGGCAAGCAGGTTGTCATCCCGGGCTGGCGCCAGGTACTGACCGAGCCGCAGACCGACGACGCTGATGGCGAGAGCGACACTGCGGCCCGCGCCCAGGTGCTACCGGCGCTGCGCGAGGGCCTGGCATGCCAGGTGGCCGACCTCGATCTGAAGGCACTCAAGACGCTGCCGCCCAAACCGTACACGCAAGGCGAGTTGGTCAAGTCCATGAAAGGCGTCGCCAAGCTGGTGTCCGATCCCCGCCTGAAGCAGAAGCTCAAGGATACGGTTGGCATCGGCACCGAAGCGACGCGGGCCAACATCATCGGCGGCCTGATCGCCCGCGGCTACCTTGTGAAGAAGGGGCGCGCCATCCGCGCCTCGGACGCGGCTTTCACCTTGATCGATGCCGTGCCTGCGGCGATTGCCGACCCTGGCACCACCGCCATCTGGGAACAGGCGCTCGACATGATCGAAGCCGGCCAGCTCACCTTGGACGTGTTCATCGGCAAGCAGGCCGCATGGATTTCGCAATTGATCGCGCAGTACGGCAGCGCGTCCCTGTCCATCAAGGTTCCCCAAGGGCCGGCATGCCCGCAGTGCGGCGCACCCACGCGCCAGCGCAGCGGCAAGAGCGGCCCGTTCTGGTCATGCAGCCGCTACCCGGACTGCAAAGGCACGCTGCCGGTCGAATCCGGCAGCTCCAAGCGCGGCGCCTCGCGCCCGCGCCGTAGCGGCCGCAAAGGCTCCTGACCGACCCCGTTCCCCGTGAGCCGTGCCCGCCTTCGGCGGCGTGGCCCGTGTCCCGCATGCCCTGCGGGACGCCCAGCGCGCAACGCCTTCTTGATCCGTGTGCGCGTCCCGCCTGGCCGTCCCCGGCCGCGGGACCTGAAGGTAGCTTCTCCGCGAGCCGCACCACGCGCGTTCTGTTGATCTGCGTTTCTTCCGCCCTCTGCGAAGGGTCTCCCGGTGGCTTGCCAGCCTACACGAGCCACCGGGAGACCCTTCGTGGTCAGCGGTAATCGGTGCCGGTGCCCGCCGGTGCAAAAACGGGCTCCCTTTGTGCGCGGATGTGCGCCAGACGATGCCGGCCCCAGCCACGACATGGGTCGGGTGTGATTGCTGAGAGCAGACGGTTCTAGCGACGACCGGGCCTGCCAATCAGCCCACGGGTGGTTCCTCTTTCCTCCCGAGCCGAAGGCCGCAGGGCCTTCGGCGCCTTTCTCCTGCCCATCAACGTCCCGGTCCGGCCATTGGCCTGGGCCACACGAACAGGAGAGACGACATGCACCCTCAACCTTGCGCGCCGCTGCTGTACGGCAGTGTGTGCAGCGGCATCGAGGCAGTGAGCCTGGCATGGCAGCCGCTCGGCCTCGAAGCCGCGTGGTTCGCCGAGATCGAACCGTTCCCGAGCGCCGTGCTCGCCCACCACTATCCGCGCGTGCCCAACCTGGGCGACATGACCTCGATCGCCCACCAGGTTCGCGCCGGCACTGTGCCGGCCCCCGACATCCTGGTCGGCGGCACGCCGTGCCAGTCGTTCAGCGTTGCCGGTGCACGCAGGGGACTGGATGACCCGCGCGGAGCCTTGACCCTTGCTTATGTGGAGTTAGCTAATGCCATCGACCAAACCCGCTACCAAGACGGCCGCACGTCGGCCACGCTCGTCTGGGAAAACGTCCCCGGCGTCCTCAACGACCGCAGCAACGCCTTCGGGCATTTCCTGGGAGCACTGGCCGGAGAAAGCCGTGCGCTCGAACCGCCAGGGCAAAAATGGGCGCACGCAGGTTGTGTGTCTGGACCCCGGCGCCGCATCGCCTGGCGCGTGCTCGACGCTCAATATTTCGGCGTCGCCCAACGCCGCAAGCGTGTGTTTCTTGTGGCAAGTGGTGGAGATGGCCTCGATCCCGTCGAAGTACTTTTTGAGCGCGCAGGCCTGCACGGGGATTCTTCTGCGGGCAGCGCGCCGTGGCAAGAAGCTGCCCGTGTTGCTGGATCTGGTACTGAAGCAGCAGGCGGATACGCAGGATTTGCTGGACTGAAGCAGCCCTACGGCAAGGTCACGACGACGTTCGGATTCAGCGGAGGCATCGGCCCTGTCGATGTGGCTGCATGCCTGATGGCGGCTGGCCCCAAGCATGACATCCGCACGGAGACGTTCATGGTGCAGTCGTTCGCCGGCAGCATCAGCCACACCCTCGACACCGCCAACGGCGGCAAGGGCAGCAGCGAGGACGGTACGGGCAAAGGTGTGCCGATCATCGCCTTCACCGCCCAGGGCAGCGGCGCGGATGCCACGATGGATCTGACGCCGACGCTACGTGCTGGTGGGCATCGCAACAGCCATGCGAACGCCGGTGTCGTGCCGGCTATCGCCTTCGCGCAGAACAATCGCGGCGAAGTGCGCTTCGAGTCGGGCCATGGGCAGGTGGCTTGCACCGTCCTGTCCAACGGCAAGCCGGGCTATGGGGTGCCGACGGTGGCCTGCATTGCCCTGCGGGGTCGGCAGGGTCTTGCCGCCGAGCTTGGCGGCGGCGTCGCGGCGGCGTTGCGCACTTGCGACGGCGGCGCGAACAAGCCCTATGTGCTGGCTCCCGACTGCGAGGCGCATTTCCGCTACGACTGGAATGAACCCGGCCCGGGGGATTGGTCGCAGTGGCGGGTGCGGCGGTTGATGCCCGTGGAATGCGAACGTCTGCAAGGCATGTCCGACAACTACACCCTGGTCCCTTATCGCGGCAAGCCCGCCGCAGACGCCCCGCGCTACAAGGCGATCGGCAATTCCATGGCCGTGCCCTGCGTCGCGTGGCTGGGTCAGCGGCTGGTGCAGTGCCTGCAAAAGACGGGATCGAGCGCATCGGATTGATGCACGACGCAGCCAACCGGCCACGCCATTCTTCCTTCTGCATTGCCGACGTGTCGGCAGCAGCCAGCAGCCAGGGTGTCCAGGCTGCCGTGGGTTCCACCCGCGCCACCCGCCAGTTCGCCCCGGCATCCACCGGCGAACGCTGCCCACCGGGGCATCGATGCCTCCTTTCTCCAACCCACGGGACGAATGCCGCGTCCCGTCAGGGGCGTGTCGTCACCCGGTCGATACTCAGGACTTCCCATGGAAACCATTACCCAACAAGACCGCATCACGCTGAATAATCTCAAGGTGGCCGATTTCGCCAGCGAGGAAACGCTGTGCTTCACCGCCATTGTCGAATTCGACGGCATTCCCATTGCCGAGGCCCGCAACGACGGACATGGCGGATCGACATTCGTGCGTGCGCTACAAGGCCAGATCGCGCTTCTGGCCCAGGCGGAGGAATTCACCAGGAGCCTTCCGCCGGCCTCGCTCGACCTCGAACGAGAGGACGAAGAGCCGCTGATCATCGACATTACGTTGGACTTCCTCGTCGATCAACTGGCCGGTGCCATGTACGCCGAGCGCAAGCTGCGCACCGCATTCAACCGCGACGTCGGCAACAAGGTGCTGTTCATCAAAGACGGCAAGCTGCTGTTCCTCAAGGGCATCAAGCTCAAGGCCATCGCAGACAGGCCGGCGTATTTCGCATCGCTGCGCGCCCGTCAGGGCCAGCCCATCGTCATCCTTGCAGAGCTAGCACCGGATGAAGCATTCGCCCTATGGAAGCAGCATGTGCTGGGCGACAAGCCTCGCTGATCCAGCATCGCCTGCCCGTCCTGATAGCCCCGCACTTGCTGCGGGGCTTTCTTTTTTCCACGTTCGCCAATAGGGGCTGTAGCAGGTGCCGATTTCCGGCTGACGTGGCTCGACTCGCTCACGAAGCTGCGTGCATGTGTCGCTGATCCGTCAGCACCATGCCAGCAGCCAGGGTTTCCAGGCTGCCGCGGATTCTCTCCGCGCCACCCGCCAGTCCGCTATCGCATCGAGTCTGCGGACGCGCGTCCTCGTGACGCCGATGCTTTTTCTCAACCGCATGCGGGAGCTGCCATCCCGTGAGGGACAAGGCCCCCGCTTCTCCAAGGAGCCCATCCATGTCCCAGCAAGCCTCTTTCGGCCAGTTGGCCTTGATCCATTGCGGCAAGTTCCTGCCGCTCGAAGTCCTGCATAGCGCCGCCGGCCACTACATCGGCACGCACGATACCGAAGGTCCCGTTTCGCGGGAATCCAGCGAGTACTTCCGCAGCTATGTCGCGGCTCAACGTGCCCTCGAAAGAGGCGGCTGGTCCCAGCTCGCCACGCCCTGATCCAACTGGAGGAATCACGTCATGAACCAGCTTTTGCCACAGGAAGTCGTCGATCAGATCATGTGGGAAGAGCAGCATTTCGCCGCCGCGCCCCAAGCCTTCTTCGAGGCCTGGAAGCGCGGTGTCGAGATCGCTGGCCCGCAATGGTTTGGCGACGGCACACGCGAAGGCCTGAACCAGGCCAAGAGCAAGTGGGATCTGCGTCCCGACATGCTGCGTGCCAACGACGCTCTCGGCGTCCTGAGCAGCGGAGAACGCATGTTCCTGTCCGCCATGTTCAGCTTCTACAACGCGCGCGAGGGCGGTGCCATGCTCAAGCGCTGCCACTTCCAAGGACTGTCGGACTTCGACGGTCTCGATCTGCAACGCCGCAAGGTCATCGCCGACCTGCTGGTGAACTACAGCGGTTGGTGAGCCGGCTTCCGGAATATCACCACCTTGTCGTTCGCCACCCCATGAGGGACATGCGCCCACCAGGCCATGTCCCTCAATTTTCCCTCCGTCAGCCAGCGCCGATTGGTCCAAAGCCATCGATCAGTGCCGCCTGACGCTTTTTCGACTTTCAACCCACCGGGGTCCAGTTCCCGGTGGCGGGGATTGGCTCCATTATTCAATCTGGAGAAATCCTATGACCCAGAATCCCAACCCCTTTGTACGCGGCTACTGGAATCTGAAAATCGTCCGAACGCTGTGCATCAGCTACGAAGACGGAAGCCCGCATGTGTGGCGAAACATCCACGCGAGCCAACAGCACCTCTCCGAGGAGGAGCTGGTTTCTTCCCCCTGCATCGTCACCAGCGACTTCGCGGTGGTCAGGAATGGCACTGTGCCTGTCAGTGCCGAACTGATGGCCGAATGCGATGCCATTGAAGGCGTCAGCGGCGAAGGCGTGGTGGGTGCGGTGGTTTATGCCATCCATGGCGACGACCTGGACGGTCGCCCGGTCCACGTCGGTGATACCTATTCGGCCGAGGCCGCGCGAGACGTGGTGCAGCGGTTGAGTTTCGAGACCGGCTATTACAGCCGATGCTGGGAAATCAGCAGCGCGCACATCAGCCAGGAAACCGGCCAGTACCTGGCCAGCCTAGCGGACCTTGCGACGCCGGAGGCCTTTCTGTTCATCGCCTTCCGGGTTCCATACAGCCCGGCGATCGGCGTCAAGCTGATTTCCACGCCCTGGACAGACAAGAACCTGGAGTATGCCGAGGGCATCAGTGCGGAGCAGCTTCGGCAGGAGCACCGGGACAAGGGCATGCCTGACGACCTGGCGAACATCCTTGAATTGGCCGGCCAGGCCGATGTACGCATCCTCATCCTAGATGCTGACGCACCCGCGCTACTGGGCCTGCCACTGGCCGAGATCTAGCAGACGCGCGACGCGCAAGCCTTCCCCTTTATCCCCCACATGCCAGCCCGCCTCCCACCAGGAGCTGGGCCGGTTCAATTCCATAGGAGCAATCTCATGTTCCCCGATCTCATCTCGCCTACGCCTGACTTCGAGAATCAGCTTGGAGCCTGCGTTAACGCCATGAGCCAGAACGACGCCATCGGCCAGATTCTGGTGTTCGAGCGCATGAGCGGCACGCTGCACATGCGCCATATCGACAGCGCCGATCTGGCGGACACCGACATTGACGACTACGAAATGGTCGTGTTCGACGGTGGCAACACAAGCGGCGACACGTGGAAGCACGTGTTTTTCCCGCGTCAGCGCGAACACTACTTCGTGTACGAAGCCTGACATCTCCAGCCCCTTTCGAGGGGCTTTTTCTTGCCCGGAGCGCTGTAAAGCGGGTACGGCGGGGTGCCGTTTCCTGCGGGCGGGCCGCTTACTCCCGGGCCATTCTTCCCCCATGTTCGTCGGCGTTGCCGACACATGCCCAGGCAGCCGAGACCTTCAAGGCTGCAAGCACGGGAAACCGTGCTGGTCGATGTTTTCCACGGACGTACCGCGTCCATCCACGCCACCCACAAGGGACCTCTCCCTTGCGGGCGGGGAATCCCTTGTTTCTTTCTCAAGGAGATTCTCCATGGACCGTTCCCTCATCAAATCCATGATGCCTTCGCTTGTCGCAGGCCACGTGCCCCGCAACGTGCGGTCGTTCAAGTACCGCGTGTTCGACGATCAGCCGCAGTCTTCGACATGGGGCTTCGCCATCGACCCCCAGTCCTTCGACGGGAAGGTAGTCGCAATCACTGACGACGCCATCGTCGTCAAGCTCAAGCCCAGCGAATTCGCTGTGCTCGATTCCAAGCTGGTGACCACCGTCCCCGACGAAGGTGCCAAGGTGCATGTCCAACCCTACGCACGGCGCCGTTTCGATGGGCTGCGCGCGGACACCCCGGAAGAGCGCACCGAGATGACGTCCGACGGGGTTCCCTACACCGTCAAGACGCACATCCTCGGCTCTGCGCCGGCCAAGCTGCCCATCCCCGAGCCGCAGTGCATGGAACTGGGCCAGCTCATCCAGCAGTTGGAGGAAATGCCGGCGCCCGATGGCTTCCGGCGCATCACCCACATGCTGGTCGATGCGGGAGCCCGGGACTTCACCTGGGTCGATCCCAAGCCTTCCAAGATCGTCGAGACACCTCCTGCGATCAGCTTTACGGTCTCGACCGCGAAGTTCGAGGGCCGGGTGACGGTGCTGTACGAGCGAGGCGGCGACACCTATGTGGTGGAGCTACACCGCGACGGCGATTTGCTCGATCGGCATGACGAGGTGTATTTCGACATGCTCGGCGAAGTGCTGGAGCGACTCGTCGACGACGGACGTTGGCGCCTGATCGATGTGAGCGTGATCGATGTGAGCGTGATCGACGCCAAGGCTACCCGGCAGCGCCAGGCGGTACCGGCATGACCCTGGGAACCGAATCCTGGGGGTTCTTCGGCTGACACGAGGCTCCCTCACGTCGTTTCAGCCCATTGGCCATGTGCCCCACAGGCTCTCTATCCATCCGGGTGGAGGGCCTTTTCTCTATTCCACACAGGAGATTTCAACCATGTCACTGCGATTCAAAGGCTCCGACCTGCGGCCTGTGCTGACCGAGGCGATCGCTGGTCAATGCCGCGTCATCCTGGTCAAGGACCAGGGCGTGTACTTCCTCGCCGAGCAGGGAGAGCGACGCCCGGATGGGCGTGTGAAGCTGCTGGCCTATGCCGTCGGCTGCAACCCGGATACCGACCCGTTCGACGACTGGTGGGAACTGGCGCGCGCCGAACTGGGCGGCGACGACTTCGCGGAGTACTTCGACCCGAAGGACGGCGTATTCACGCGCATTCTGCACACCGCAGACGACCTGATGCTGTCGGCCACCGCCACACATTTGTCACTGGAGGTGGTTCCTCCCGCATAGAGCGGCAACTGACGCTCGCCCCTCGCAGCCCCCGCACCGGGGGCTTTCTTTTGCGCTGAACCGGGCTGCGTGGACAAAGGGAAACACCCGGATGCCAATTGATTGCTGCCGCGCGCGCAAGGGCCGCCCATGCTGACCCCATGCCTGCTGACGTTGTCAGCGACATGCCAGGCAACCATCGGTCTTCGAGGTTGCGGCGCAGTTTCCACTGCGTGACCGAGCCAGCTCGCACCGCATCCATACGCGAGCGGCCACCAGTCTCTGGTGGTGGATGCTTTCGCCTTATCAACCCACCGCGGGGTTACGCACCTTTCCCCGCATGCGTGGGCTCGGTGTGTCTCCGCTTTTCCCAATGGAGATTCACCATGAACACCACGTCCAACGAGAAATCGTATTTCGACCTCCACACATCGGGCATCGGCTACATCCAGCGTGTCCGTGAAGTGCCCGTCAGGGGCGGCCGCCGTGCGCAGCCCTTCCTGGCATGCACCATCGCCGCATTGGTCGGCCCCGCCAGGGACCCCAGCTACCGCTACTTCGATGTCAAGGTCTCGGGTGCCGAGGCCAAGAAGCTCGTTCAGCGCTACATCGGCGTTGACGATCCCAAGCAGCGCCCGCTGGTGCGCTTCCGCCTTGGCGACCTCTGGGGCGATGCGTACATCCGCGACAAGGGCGAAAACCAGGGCAAGGCCGCCGCGTCCCTCAAGGCGCGACTGCTCAAGGCCGAGCCGATCGAGCGGGCCGAACTGGCTTCAATCGAGCAGCATGAGCTGATTACCCGTGGCATCGGCTACCTCAACCGTCCGAAGGACGTCACCCCCAAGGATGGCGATCCGTTCCTGTCGTGCTCCATCGCCGCATTGGCCGGACCTGTCGATGAACCGGAATATCGGTACTTCGACACGATCGTCGCCACCCCCGGGGCCGAGCATCTGGTTCGCCGATGCGTGCAGGCCATCGAAGGGGATCGCAAGGTGCTGATCGCCTTCCGTCTCAACGATATGAAGATCGATCCGTACATCCGTACCAAGGGCGAGCACGCTGGGGCACCGGCCGCAAGCCTGGAGTCGACGCTGATCCACATCGGTCTGATCAAGATCGATGGCACCCAGGTCTATCCGATGAGCCAAGCGCAAGCCGAGGCGCCAACGGTGGAGGACGCACCCGCGCCCGAAGCCGACAACGCCATCGACACTGCCGCCGACGCCGTTTCCGACCTACCCGTCGAGTCCGCCGAGCGCGAGCCCGAGGGTGAAGTCGAGGAGCAGGAGCCGGCCTTGGTCGCTTCGTTTTGATCCGGCATGGCCCCTCATGGGGCCTTGTCGCTTCTCCTCCCCAGCATCCGCCGCGTCCCCAAGACGCCAAAGGTGCTTGCGTCTTTTCATCCCCCGAGTCCCGCGTGGTCACACGACCGCGCGGTTACCGCATTTCTCAAAGGAGATCAGCCATGTCTCTGGCATCCCGTTTTGCTCCGCAATCCCCGATCCTGCGCTCCGATCGCCCACTCTCGGACGACCGTATTCGTGCCGTTGTTCCCTCGATCTTTGCCGACGCTCCACATGGGAGCCGGTCCGATCGGTATGCCTACATACCGACCTCGGTCGTGCTGACCAGGTTGCGCCAGGAGGGTTTCGAGCCCTTCATGGTGTGCCAGACGCGCGTGCGCAACGAGGATCGGCGCGAGTACACCAAGCATCTCATCCGACTTCGCCATGCAAGCCAGATCAACGGCGATGAGGCGAACGAGATCATCCTGCTCAACAGCCACGACGGCACGAGCAGCTACCAGATGCTTGCCGGCATGTTCCGGTTCGTCTGCCACAACGGCCTGGTCTGCGGTGACACCACCGCCGACATCCGCGTTCCTCACAAGGGCGACGTGGCAAGCCAGGTGATCGAAGGCGCCTACGAGGTTCTCGAAGGCTTCGAGCGCGTGCAGGACGCGCGCGATGCGATGCGCACCATCACCCTCGATGAGGGCGAAGCGGAAATCTTTGCGAATTCCGCGCTCGCACTCAAGTACGACGACCCGGCCAAGTCCACCCCTGTCACGGAGAGCCAACTTCTGGCGCCCAGGCGCTGGGACGATCGCAAGAACGACCTGTGGGCCGTCTTCAACCGCGTCCAGGAGAACCTCGTCAAAGGGGGACTGAATGGACGCTCGGCCAATGGCCGCAATCAACGCACCCGTCCGGTGCAAGGAATCGACCAGAACCTGCGCCTGAACCGGGCGTTGTGGCTGCTGGCCGAAGGCATGCGCCAGCTCAAGGCGTGATGCCAAGCGGACCTCGCCCAGCTCGGGTGAGGTCCATTTCCTCTCATCCACCGGGCGCCGTCGGCGGCCCGCTATTCGTCATCAGGAGAACCAACATGGCAACCACATCGGCGCCCGAGCAATCGGTATCGCCCATCATTGTTCCGGGCCAGCTCACGCTGCGCACCATACGCGGCAAGAACGGCCCGTTCACCGTTGGCCGCCTTGTCACCCCCATCGGCAAGTTCGCGGTCAAGGATGCGGAGCTGGAGCAGTACCCCGAAGGAAAATACGACGGGGAATTCATCATCCGCTACATCTTTCCGAAGTCCTATCCGGTCGGCGACGGCATGCGGTTCGAGATCCGCGCCAACCTGGACGGAATGACGCTCAACGGCATCGACAAACTGAGCCGCGACGAAGCCCGCAGCTTCGCCACCCAGGACGTCGATCCACTCGATGAAGAGCTGGGGGCGCAGCCTGCGGCAACGCCGGCCAAGCCCGCCAGAACGTCCAGGCCCGCCAAACCTGCACCCGTACAGGCGTCCGCTGACCCGCTGGTCGATACCACGCCCTTCGGCGTGGATGCGCCACCGCCCGCCGCGACCGCTGCCCCTGGCAGCATCGAAGACGGCGACGCCGCGCTGTTCGGCCTGCTGTGGCCGCTGGGCGAGTCCGTGAAATTGGATTCAACCATCGACCGCCGCGCCCTGCGCACACAGATCGCCCGCCTGGGCGAACTGGGCTACGCGCTGGACTTCAAGACGCAGGAATGGAGCCGCCAGGCCGAACTGCAACCTGCGTGATCGCAGACGCCGCATCCGCGGTGTTCTTCATCCACCCGCCGGGGTTCCTTCCCCATGCGGGGGAGGCCCCGGCTTTCTTCTGGAGGTCTTCATCATGTCCACCATCGCTTGCGATACCCCCCGTTCAACGCTGGATGAAACCGTGTGGCGGGCTCTTTGCAGGACGGCTGCTGAACACGCCCAGCGTGGCTGCGGCCTGTCCTACGACCACTACGTGACGCTCTTCAGTTCGGAGATCGACACGCACGCCAGCCGATTGCCGGATGACCAGCGCGTTCAAGCGCTAGAAATCGCAGCTCAGGAATGGGATTACGCAACGCCTGCCGAACGGCAGGAAACCCAGGACTGGAATGCCGCAAACGGCTATTGCTCGCATGGCATCGAACTGGGCTGCTGCCCGGCCGGATGCGGTTCATAGGCCGCACTGGGTTTGATCGCCGCACACGCGGCATTCCACCACTCGCTGGGGGTTCTTCCCCGCGGGGGAGGCCTCCGGCTCTACTTTTTCAGGAGGCCTCTCATGGGCTGGTATTTCTCTCACCAATCGCGGTCCGAGCTGATCGCGGAACTGACCGCACCGCAAGAGACCGAGCGCGCAAGCGCGAAGGTCATCGCCCACACACTGCGCGGCAACGTGCTGTGGTCCGTGGTCGAAATGACCGCCAAAGTCGAAGGCGTGCATCGTGATCTTGCGCCCGGCCAGTCCCTGCGCTACATCCGCTGCGATCTGCTTGAACGCAACGGCGCCCAGTGGGGTTACAAGCCGCTGGACGAGTCCATGCACCCGTACTACTACTCGTGCCCGCTGTCCTATCTGGACCTTGCACCGGAGCAGTCTGCCGAATGGCGTGCAGGCGTTCGCGCCTACCACGCTCGGCGACGCACACCCACGGCTGTCACGGCACCCGCCGCAACGCTGATGGTCTGAGCCAGGAGGAACCGACATGGACCTGATCCTGGCTGCGCTCTCCCCCTCGCTGCTGGCACTCGTTGAAGGGAGTTTGTCCAACGACGAAGTGTCCTCCGACGAGGAGATGCTGGAGTACTTCATCAGCAACGGCCTCACCGAGGAACAGGCGCGGCAGGCACTGACCTACCGCGACCAGTACCTCAACAACATCTACCTGGACGGCTTCACGCCGATCACCGCGGTGGACGAGGCGCTTCACTTCAACCCGCACACCCGGCAGTTCGAGCCGGACTGAGCGGTTTTCTTCCACCCCCAGGGGCAGCACTTGCCCCAGCGGGCGGTGCTGTTCCCGTTCATCCGAGGACACCACCATGCCCGCACACACTTCTTCCACCACGCTGTACCGCATCGACGAATGCCCGGATGTGATGGCCGACGCCTGCGTCGGCGACGACCAGGGCAACCTGATCTTCCTGTCGATCTGGGCGCGGGACACCGCCGTCCAGCAGTTCCTCGCTCGCCTGACCCTCGGGCGCGACGAGCAGGGACTGGACCAGTTTCACGTCATCACCGACCAAGGCGGCAGCGTCCCGGTGTTCATCGGCAACGTCGATCGCCTGGAAAAGCGCATCACGCGCGCCTACCGGCGAACGCTGTTCGGTTCGCTGTCCAACGTGTGGCTGTTCGACCGGCGCTGCGTCAAGCCCGACAAGGCCAACGCCAGCGCGCTGGCATTGCTGCCACGCGACAGCGCCCACCGGCTCGACCGCCTGTGGACGCTGGTACGGGACACGTGCCCGTTGCCGCTGCTCGACCACTGGCGCGAGACCGTGCTGGAACTGCTGCAAAGCCGCGAGATGCTGGGCCGCCTTCCGTTCGCCCTCGGGCCGCTGGAAGGCCATCGGCTCGCCATCGACGTGCCGACGCTGACCCTGGCGCTGGGCTCTCTGATCCGCAGTGACGTGCTCACCGCCTATCCATACCCGGCCAAGATCTGGACGCCGGAAGTGGTAGCGGCCTGACCCACCCTCGGAGGCACGCCTTGGCGTGCTTCCGTCTTTCATCCCCGCCAACCAGGAGACTTCCATGGCCCTCATGTTCCCGCGGCTTGCCCGCAATTTCGTGAAGAACGGGTATTTCCCGACTGATGAACCCACGCTCGAAAGAGCCCTCAACGCACTGATGCCCAGCGACGGGCCGATGTGCATCCTCGATCCCTGCGCCGGCGAAGGCGTGGCGATCGCCGAAGCCGCCCACGCCCTCGGGCGCGAGCAGGCCAAGGCGTTCGCCGTCGAGTTCGACGCGGAGCGGGCACGCCATGCCCGCGGCCTGGTCGATCACTGCCTGCACGCGGACCTGATGGACACGATGGTCTCCAAGCAGTCGTTCGGACTGCTCTGGCTCAACCCGCCGTATGGCGACCTGTCCAAGGACGTCAACGGCAACATCGGCTATCAGGGCCAGGGTCGTGCCCGCCTCGAAAAACTGTTCTACCAGCGCAGTTTGTCGTTGCTGCAATACGGCGGCGTGCTGGTCTTCATCGTCCCCGGCTACGTGCTCGACGCGGAGCTGGTCGGCTGGCTGACGCGCCACTACACCGACCTGCGCATCTACCGAGCGGTGGAGACGCAGTTCAAGCAAGTGGTGATCTTCGGCCGGCGGGTGCGCCAGCGCGAGCAGGCCTCGGATGGCGTCAAGGCCGTGCGCAATCTGCTGCTGCAGGTTGGGCAAGGCGAGATCGAAGCCGACGAACTGCCGAGCGAATGGCCGTTCCTGCCGTACATCGTCCCCGCCAGTCCGGCCGAGCCGGAGCATTTCTTCCGCGTGACGATGGAGCCCAAGCAGTTCGCCGACGAGGTTGGCAGGCTGCAAGGCCTCTGGCCGTCGCGGGACACGCACCTGGGGGCCGCGCAGCAGTCGCTGCGTCCACCGGCGCGGGCCTTGTCCCACTGGCATCTCGCCCTGGCTCTGGCCGCAGGCGCGATCTCGGGGGTTGTGCGCTCCAAGACGGGGCGCGTGCTCGTCGTCAAAGGTGACACCCACAAGGACAAGACGCTCCAGCGGGAATTCACCGAACGCGAAGACGGCTCCATCGCCGAGACCCGCATCCTCACCGACAAGTTCGTACCTGTCATCCGCGCGTGGGACATGACGCCTGGCTCCCCGACACGGGGCGACGTCTTGACCATTCGTTAATCCACCGGACGCGCTGCTGTCCTGCTGTACCACATCGAAGGAGAAACACCATGTTCCCAAATCTGTTCAAGCGGCCCGCGCCGCAGAAGCAACCGTTGTTCGCACCGGGCTCGCTGAAGTTGAGCGAGAAGGTGCATTGGTTGGCCCGCAAAGGCCTGATCGACCCCTTGACCTATGTCCAGCGCCATGTACGCGGTGACTGGGGCGAGATCGACAAAGCCACCCGCCAGGCCAACGACGTCGCACTCCAACAGGACAACCTGATGATCTCCTATTACCGGATCACGCCCGAGCTGGTTCTGATCGTCAAGACCAGCGAAGACCACCAGACCACGGTGGTCCAGCTTCCCGAAGAGCGCGACATGATCTGAAGTCACCCATCGTCATCCCAGTCACCTGACGGAGCCACTTCACTCCGCTAGGGGCGTCGTGGCTCAATGAATCCATCAAGGAGGACTCCATGGCATCCCGACATATCGAAACCTACTGCCAGGACCTGCTGTTTCCGGTAGGTGCACTCATCCTCAGCGAAGGTATCGACCGCCTGGTCCGCGCCGGTCGTCTTGACCCGATTCCGTACTTCCGTCGCCATGTCCGTGGCGACTGGGGTGACGTCAGCGACAGGCAGTGGCAAGCCAACGGCATCGCACTTCAATCGGGTGCTTTGCTGGAATCGCACTACGTGATTCATCGTGCGCTGTGCATTCGCATCGTCACCGATGCGGAACGCCATCTCACATCCATCGTGCTGCCGTCCGAAGACTGAGCACGTTTCACCAGTAGGCCGCCAGCGCCTGCGTTTTCCATCCACCGTCGGCCGTGTGCCGATTGATCTTCCCACCCTGGGGCATGCCATTGCCCTGTTGGGGGTGGTGCATGCCCCATTTTTCTTTGGAGCATCACCATGTCCCTCGATCTCGACACCACTGCCGCTGACGCGACGCCCGTGCAGGGCGAACTGCTCGATGCGGAATCATCCCCTCTGACCCTGAGCCTTCAGGATTTCGTTGGTGAGTTCGGCGACGAACTGCTCGACTCGCTCAACCGCGCCAACCCACCGGTCTATGCCGGCCAACCGCAGGCGCATCGCCAACTCGTCGTCGCCAGCCTCAAGCGCAAGCTGTTCCAAGCTCAGGCCGAAGTCGTCCATGCCGCCGCAGAGCTGCTGATCGACCGTGGCGAACGCGCCGCGATCGTCAATGGCGAAATGGGCTGCGGCAAGACGACCGTCGGTATTGCCACGGCCGCAGTCCTCAACGCCGAAGGCTACCGCCGAACCTTAGTTCTCTCGCCACCCCATTTGGTTTACAAGTGGCGGCGCGAGATCCAGGAGACGGTGGCGGGCGCAAAGGTCTGGGTGCTCAACGGCCCGGACACGCTGGTCAAGCTCATCAAGCTGCGCGAGCAGTTGGGTGTGCAGCCCACAGGCCAGGAGTTCTTTGTCCTGGGGCGCGTCAGGATGCGGATGGGATTCCACTGGAAGCCCGTCTTCACCACGCGACGCACCCGCCATGGCGACGTGGCAGCGTGCCCTGACTGCGGCACGGTCATCACCGACCTCGACGGCGAGCCGGTCAACCCAGTCGCGCTCGAAGCCGAGGAGTATCGCAGGAAGTGCAGCCATTGCGCCGCGCCCCTGTGGACGCTGATCCGCCCGAGAAGTCTGTCCGGCAGCGATCAGTCCTCGGCCGTTCTCAAAGCCTTGAAGCGCATCCCGACGATCGGCGAAGTCACCGCGCAGAAGCTCATGAAACGCTTCGGTGATGGTTTCCTCGCCTCCATGTTGGGAGACAACGTGCATGAGTTCATCAACCTCATGGACGGCAGCGGCGAGCTGGTATTTTCCGACCGTCAAGCCACGCGCATGGAACGTGCGATGGCCAACATGGAGTTCGGCTTTGGCGAGGGCGGCTATCAGCCGTCCGAATTCATCAAGCGCTACCTGCCGCAAGGCATGTTCGACCTGCTCATCGCCGACGAGGCGCACGAGTACAAGAACGGCGGCAGCGCCCAGGGCCAGGCCATGGGCGTGCTGGCAGCGAAGGCTCGCAAGACCTTGTTGCTGACAGGCACGTTGATGGGCGGCTACGGCGACGATCTGTTCTACCTGCTGTTCCGAGCCCTTCCCGGGCGGATGATCGAAGACGGCTACCGCCCGACCACGAGCGGCAGCATGACCTCGGCCGCGATGGCGTTCATGCGCGATCACGGGGTCTTGAAGGACATTTATTCCGAGAGCACCGGCACGGCGCACAAGACCGCGAAAGGCACGAAAGTCAGTGTCAGAACGGTCAAGGCCCCAGGCTTCGGCCCCAAGGGCGTGTTGCGCTGCATCCTGCCGTTCACGATCTTCCTGAAGCTCAGAGACATCGGCGGCAACGTGCTTCCGCCGTATGACGAAGAGTTCCGTGAAGTCGCAATGGACACGGCGCAAGCCGCGGCCTACCGCGACCTGGCGGGTCGGCTGACCGCGGAGTTGAAACAGGCTCTGGCGCGACGCGATACGACCCTGCTGGGCGTGGTCCTCAACGTGCTGCTGGCCTGGCCGGATTGCTGCTTCCGGTCGGAGACCGTGGTGCATCCACGCACGCGCAACACGTTGGCGTTCGTTCCGGCTCAGTTCAACGAGTTCGAGGTGACGCCGAAAGAGCGCGAGCTGATCGACATCTGCAAAGAGGAGAAGGCGCAGGGCCGCAAGGTCCTGGCCTACACGGTCTATACCGGCACGCGCGACACCACGTCGCGCCTGAAGGTGCTGCTGGAGCAGGAAGGCTTCAAGGTGGCGGTGCTGCGCGCGAGCGTGGACGCCAGCCGCCGCGAGGACTGGATCGCCGAGCAGCTGGACCGTGGCATCGACGTGCTCATCACCAACCCCGAGCTTGTCAAGACGGGATTGGACCTGTTGGAGTTTCCGACGATCGTGTTCATGCAGTCGGGCTACAACGTGTACTCGCTCCAACAGGCAGCACGCCGCTCCTGGCGTATCGGGCAGAAGCTGTCCGTGCGCGTGATCTACCTCGGCTACGCCGGCTCCTCGCAGATGACCTGCCTTGAGCTGATGGCCAAGAAGATCATGGTCTCGCAGTCCACCTCGGGCGATGTGCCCGAATCCGGGCTGGATGTGCTCAATCAGGACGGTGATTCCGTCGAAGTCGCCCTGGCCCGACAACTGGTCGCCGCCTGATCCCTACGCCATCGCCGGCCTAGCGCCGCCGGCTTTCTGTTGTTCCCACCTAGCAGCCACGCCCACGGTTTCCGTGGACGTGGCTGTTTTTTTATGTCGGCAAATCGGACGCAGCGTGGTTCGCATTGTTTGCTGCTGCCCCCGGCCTTAGCGGCGATGGTGAGGGCTCGATGTTTCAGGACGCCGAGCTTATGTGCCCCTCTCCACCTTGGTTTCACCATCCCGAACGCCGCCTGCTGGCGGGAGTCCTCGGCCTGCTCTGGTCGGTGCTGGCTGGCGGCTGCGCGACGACGACTGCGCCGCCCGCGCCTGATGCCATCGAGGAAGTCTCGGCCGCGCCCGAACCCGAGACGCCCGAGTACATCCCCGTTGTGCGCTACGGTCGCTACACGCTGGTCGAGCTAGCGCCCACGGCGGCGCAGCGGGACCTGCTGTTGCAGACCATCGACGTATCCATGCCCGAAGATGCCCGCGCCACCGTCGGCGATGGGCTGCGGCATGTACTCAAGCGCAGCGGTTACGGCCTGTGCCAGACGGCGCACGCGGTAATCGAGCTGTATGCGCTGCCGCTGCCGGCGGCGCACCTGCACCTCGGCCCCATGACCTTGCGCGATGCGCTGCTCACACTGGCTGGCCCGGCCTGGGAACTGCACGCGGATGATCGCGCACGGCAGATTTGCTTCGAGCGCCCCGGCGACAGCGCGGCTATCGAACCCGCATCCGAGCCACCCGCCGCCGAGGCGGTGCAGACGTTCCCGCTGGAGCCTTCGGTTTCGGGAGGCCAGCCATGAACGCCCCGCAGGCTTCCCGGCGCCCGGCCGCCGCCGTGGTGGTGCAGAGCCTTCTATGGCTCTGGCTGATCGGCCTCAGCGTCTTCGTAGCCTTGGGCTACCAGACCATGAACGACCAGGCCGACCAGGAACGGCTCGATTCCCGCCTGCAACGCCTGGAAGCCCGGTCGGCGGGCCTGGTCGAGTCGATCGAGGCCATCCAGCAGCGTCCGGCCGTCGCAACGGCGGCAGACCTCAAAGACACCCGCCAAGTCTTGGAAGCACGCGCAGCCCAGGTTGAGAAAACGCTGAGCGGCTATGCCGCTGCCGACGACCTTCAGGCGCTGCGCGCGGAGGTCTAGCAGATCAAGGCGCGCCAGACCGCTGCGCCCGTTCCGCGCGCCGCCGCACCCGCCCAGCCGCGCGCATCGGGCAAGGCCGCCGCCAAGCCCGAACCGCCGCCGCTTCCGTTCCGCGTCGTCGGCGCCGAATTGCGCGCTGGCCAGCGCAGCGTGTCCGTCGCGCCGAGCAGCGCGGACTTCACGCCCGACCAGCTTCAGGTGCTGCTGCCAGGTGATGCGCTCGGCCCGTGGCGCTTACAGGCGATTGAGGGCAACACCGCCGTGTTCCAGGCCGGCGACCAGACCCGTCGCGTGGCGATTCCCTGACCGGAGCACACCACATGAAGCCGTCGATCATCCTTTCCGCGCTCCTGCTGGCATCCGCCCAGTTGCCCGCCTGGGCGCAGCAGCCGGCCACCGCCCCGGCCCGCAATGCGCAGAGCCAGGAGCGTCCGCTGGTCACCCGAACCCCGGGCGACCAGGTAGCAAGCGGGTGGGGCCTGCAACCGCAGGAATGGACGCGCTATCGCGAGTTGATGGACGGGCCGCTAGGCATCTACTCGCCCAACTTGGACCCGCTGTCCGCCCTGGGTATCGAGGCCCGCACCGACGAGGAACGGCGGCGCTACGCAGAACTGCAGGTGCAAATCGAAGCGCGCCGCGTCGAGAAGCTGCTTGCCTATCAACGTGCCTATGACGAAGCCTGGCAGCGCCTGAACCCCGACATGCAACGGGTGAACCTGCCTGACGACAAGCCCAGCGCCGGCGCAGTGCGCGGCAGCGGCCGCATGGCAGTGTTCGTCAAGGACGGCTGCGTGGCCTGCGGACAGCTCGTGCAGCGCCTGCAATCCTCGGGTACCGAGTTCGACCTGTACATGGTCGGCAGCCGCCAGGACGACGCGCGCATCCGCGACTGGGCCAAGCGCGCACAGATCGACGCGGCACGGGTGCGTAGCGGCAGCATCACGCTCAACCACGACGGCGGCCGCTGGCTGTCGCTGGGCCTGCCCGGCGATTTGCCTGCGGTCGTGCGCGAAGTGAACGGCCAATGGCAGCGCCAACCCTGACGGCGCCGTTGCGCGCTCTGGTGCTCGCTGCTGGCCTCTGCGCCTGCGCCGCCCAGGCGCAGGAGGTTCCGCCACCGGCCTACCAGCTTGCCGCCCAGCGCGCGGGCATTCCCTCGACGGTGCTCTACGCCGTGGCCTTGCAGGAGAGCGGCATCCGGCGCAACGAGCGCATCGTCCCGTGGCCGTGGTCCCTCAACGTCGCCGGCCAATCGCGCCGCTATGCGACCCGCGCCGACGCCTGCGCCGGTTTGCAGCAGGCCATGCGCTCCACGCCGAACACGCGCATCGACGCGGGTCTGGGCCAGATCAACCTCGGCTACCACCAGCAGCGCTACGCCAGCGCATGCGATCTGCTCGACCCGTACCGCAATCTCGCCATCGCCGCCGAGATCCTGAAAGAACAGCACACCCCCGGCGAGGACTGGCTGGTGGCGATCGGCCGTTACCACCGCCCCGCGGGTGGCGAGCCCGCCGCCCGCTATCGGCGCAGCGTGTCCCGCCACCTCGCGCGCGTGCAGGGCGCGCGCGCAACCGCCGCGGTCCTCGCCGCGCGCCAGGAGACCTCCCCATGACGAAATCCCATCTGGCCCATCTCGCGGCAAAGGGCCTGCTCGTGCTGCTGGCGGGTCTGCCGCTGGTCTCGCGTGCCGGCGAGCCGCTGATCGTGGTCGAAGACCGTGGCGGCACGTCGGCGCTACCGTACTACGAATCCCTGAACCTCCAGCCGCGCGCCAACGCTCCGGCCCGGTCGCCGATCCCGACGCCTCAGATCCCGGCCACGCCGGCGGACGAGGCCGCGATGCTGCCGGTGCGCAGCACCAAGCTCACGCCCGGCACCGTCACGCGGCGGGTGATCGAAGCCCCGGGCCTGCGTCCCTTCGTGGTCGTGGGCGACGACGAGGCTTCCCAGGCCTGGTTGCACCGCCATGCAGCCTCATTGCGCGAGCGCGGCGCGGTCGGTCTGGTGGTCAACGTCGAGACCGTTCAGGGCCTGGCGCGGCTGCGCACACGGGTGCCCGGCGTCCCCCTCGCACCCGTGTCCGGCGACGACTTGGCCGAGCGCTTGGGCCTGCGGCACTACCCGGCGCTAGTCACGGCCACCGGCATCGAGCAATGAAGCCATGTCGGGGAAACAGCCGGTCGAGGTTCTGCTTCGCCCAGCGGTGGAGCTATATACCGTCGCGGCGTGTGCAGGCGCCGCGTTTCTGTCCCTGGTGGCCCCGTGGTCGCTCGCGCTGAGCCCCGCCATGGGTGTCGGCAGCGCGCTGGCGTTCGGAGCCTATGGCGCGATCCGCTACCGCGATGCCCGCGTCATCCTGCGCTACCGGCGCAACATCCGTCGCCTGCCGCGCTACGTGATGACCAGCAAGGACGTGCCGGTCAGCCAGCAACGTCTGTTTGTGGGACGCGGCTTTCTGTGGGAGCAGAAACACACCCATAGGCTCATGCAGACGTACCGGCCAGAGTTTCGGCGCTACGTCGAGCCGACGCCGGCCTATCGGCTGGCCCGGCGCCTGGAGGAACGGCTGGAGTTCGCGCCGTTCCCGCTGTCCCGGCTATCGAAACTCACCGGCTGGGACGTGCCTTTCAATCCGGTGCGGCCGCTGCCGCCAGTGGGCGGCCTGCCGCGCCTGCACGGCATCGAACCCGACGAGGTGGACGTCAGCCTGCCGCTGGGTGAGCGCGTGGGCCACTCCTTGGTTTTGGGAACGACAAGGGTGGGCAAAACACGTTTGGCCGAACTCTTCGTCACTCAAGACATCCGCCGGAGGAACGCCGCGGGCGAACACGAGGTCGTGATCGTCATCGACCCCAAAGGAGATGCTGATCTCCTGAAGCGGATGTATGTCGAGGCCAAGCGCGCGGGCCGCGAAGGCGAGTTCTATGTCTTCCATTTGGGGTGGCCGGACATTTCGGCACGCTACAACGCCGTAGGCCGATTCGGTCGCATCTCGGAAGTCGCCACCCGCATCGCGGGGCAGCTCTCCGGCGAAGGCAACAGCGCAGCCTTCAGGGAATTCGCGTGGCGCTTCGTCAACATCATTGCCCGCGCCTTGGTGGAACTGGGGCAGCGCCCGGACTACATGCTGATCCAGCGGCACGTCATCAACATCGACGCGCTGTTCATCGAGTACGCCCAGCACTACTTCGCCAAGACCGAGCCCAAAGCCTGGGAGGTGATCGTCCAGATCGAGGCCAAGCTCAACGAGAAGAACATCCCGCGCAACATGATTGGGCGCGAGAAGCGCGTGGTGGCGCTGGAGCAGTACCTGTCACAAGCCCGCAACTACGACCCTGTGCTGGACGGTTTGCGCTCTGCCGTGCGGTACGACAAGACGTATTTCGACAAGATCGTCGCCAGCCTCTTGCCTCTGCTGGAAAAGCTCACGAGCGGCAAGATCGCGCAGCTCCTGGCCCCGAACTATTCCGACCTGGCCGACCCGCGCCCGATCTTCGATTGGATGCAGGTCATCCGAAAGCGCGCAGTCGTCTATGTGGGCCTGGACGCGCTATCCGATGCCGAGGTCGCCGCAGCGGTCGGCAACTCGATGTTCAGCGATCTCGTTTCGGTGGCAGGCCATATCTACAAGCACGGGATCGATGACGGCCTGCCGGGCGCATCGGCTGGCACGCGCGTGCCGATCAACGTCCACGCGGATGAATTCAATGAACTGATGGGTGACGAGTTCGTGCCGCTGATCAACAAAGGCGGCGGCGCCGGTCTGCAGGTCACCGCGTACACGCAGACGCTTTCGGACATCGAGGCCCGTATCGGGAACCGCGCCAAAGCGGGTCAAGTGATTGGCAATTTCAACAATCTGTTCATGCTGAGGGTCAGGGAGACGGCCACCGCCGAACTGCTGACCCGGCAATTGCCGAAGGTCGAGGTCTATACGACCACCATCGTCTCCGGCGCGACCGACAGCTCGGACATCCGCGGCGCGACGGACTTCACCAGCAACACGCAGGACCGCATCAGCATGTCCAGCGTGCCGATGATCGAGCCGTCGCACGTCGTCGCCTTACCCAAGGGCCAATGTTTCGCATTGTTGCAGGGCGGCCAGCTTTGGAAGGTTCGCATGCCGCTGCCGGCACCGGACCCCGATGAGGTCATGCCGCAGGATCTGCAACAACTGGCGGGCTACATGCGCCAGAGCTACAGCGAGGCCACGCAGTGGTGGGAGTTCACCAGTTCCCCGGCGTTGCAGGACGGGGCCTTGCCCGACGACCTGCTGGATGATGCCGCTGCGGCCGAACCTGGCCCGGTGGCCACCGACGACAGCGCCGGCAATGAGGCCTCGCCATGAAGGATGCCGCCTCGACCGCGCAGCGGGAGCAGAACCAGCGCCAAGGCCTGATCGTCGGCACCATCACCTTGCCGTTCCGGCTGCTGGGGGTGCTGATCGGCTCGCTGCTGTTCTCCATTGTCGTGGAGTGCGTCGGAATGCACCTGTTCTGGAAGGACGAGGGCTGGCGACACTCCCAGCAGATGTTGCAGTACGAGTTGGGGCACCTGTCCAACCACTTCACGCGCAGCGTGGTCGTGCAGGAACCGGGGCGCACGGCGCACGAGCTGGTGGATACCGGATACGAATGGGTGTTCGTGCGCTCGGGCTTGCTGGAGCGCATGAGCCAGACCGCCGAGCGCGCCCGTGCACCCAGCCACGGGCAGACACGCAACTTTCGCTACTACATCAGCCAGGCCTATGTCTGGACCGAGAGCTACCTGATCGCCGCAGCCTTCACGACGCTGACCTTCCTTGTGCGCCTGCTGGTCCTGGTGCTCACGTTGCCGCTGATCTTCACTGCGGCGTTCGTCGGCCTGATCGACGGCCTAGTGCGGAGGGACGTGCGGCGCTTCGGTGCGGGCCGGGAATCGGGCTTCATCTACCACCGCGCGAAAGCCAGCCTGATGCCGCTGGCTGTGCTGCCCTGGGTCACGTACCTGGCGCTGCCGATCTCGGTGCATCCGCTGGTGATCCTGCTGCCGAGCGCCGCCTTGCTGGGACTGGCCGTGAGCCTGACCGCAGGCAGTTTCAAGAAGTACCTGTAACCCCTTCGGGTCTGCCAACGGCGTCAGCATGAATTACATCAACGCACTGCGCTGGCGCCCACTCAGTTTACGAACCCCGTAGTGCAAGCGTAGCTGCTCTGCCTGGCGCCTTTGTCCTTGCCAAGAAAAGTCGCTGTTGGGCAGTGGAGAAAGAAGGACCTCCGTAGGCATCTCGATGCCTTGCACCATCGCATCGTCAAAGACCCATGCGATCGGATGTCGCCAGTAGTAGCACCGCTCGGACAGGAGCCAGAAATACGTTGGCGCGAATAGCGCCAAGACTGCGAGTGCTGTGAGCGTCAGAAGGAACATAGGGCTTGCGAGTATTGAGTGAGTCACTTCCCGATCGGGGAGTCTATATCTCCCATAAATCCGGTCATCCGCGGGTTCCTATTGTTTGCGGCCTAAAGCAGCCCTGATCTCCACGATCGAGCCATTGCTGATCACACAGGAATGGCGCGATGGTGGCTTCAACCTGGCTGCGTGCCGCGCATCGCGGCGTGCCCACTTTTCTCGTGACGGCCCTCCTGCTGGGCCAGTCCCCGATGGCGTTGGCCGAGCCCCCCGCGCAGCGCCAGGAATTGGTCGCGGCGCTGCGCCAACTCGACGCGCTGGAGCGCACCGTCGCCGACAGCGCCGCGCATGCTCCCGTCCAGCCGGGCGAGCGCTACCACTTCGATTACCCGCGGCTGCTGGCTGACCTAGCGCGCGTGCGCGCCGGCATCCAGGCGCACCTCTTTCCTTCGCGTGCTCAGCCGCGCGACCCCGCCGAACTGGCCGGCGACTACCGCACCGAGCGGGCCGTCGAGCCATCGCCGACGACCGCGGAGGCCAAGCCATGAACGGCGCCCAGGTCTCGGCATTTCAAGCCAACAGCGGCATCGCGCCTTCCGCGATGGCGACCGTCTTGGTCGGCGTCGTGTTCGCGGTCCTGCTCGTCTGGGGCGTCTGGGCCATCCGAACGGCCTACGTGGGGTGGTCCGAGAGCCGCCTCAACCAGCGCCAGTTCCTCGGCGTCTGCATCCGCTTCGTCGCGATGTACCTCGTCCTGAGTTTCTTCCTCCTCTCCTGACCTGAAAGGCCTGACCATGCAAAACCGCATCCTCACTTCCCGTTTTGTCCAGCGCGCCACCGTGGCTCTGGGCGCCGCCGCGCTGCCCGCGCTGTCGTTCGCGCAGGGGTTGCCGCAACTGGAGAACCCGACCCGCGGCACGGGCAACGGCATCATGGAAACGATCAGGAACTACGGCTACGACATCATCATGCTCGTGGCCCTGCTGGTTGTGGCGTCGATGTTCATTGGCGTGTGCTACCACGCCTACGGCACCTACGCGGAAATCCACACTGGTCGCAAAACCTGGGGCCAATTCGGCCTCACGGTCGCCATCGGCGCGGTGCTGCTCGTGATCGGCATCTGGCTGCTCACCGAAGCCACCGGCATCCTGTAAGGCGAGGCCGGTATGTCCGAGCAGCAGCACGTCCGTGCTGACGGGACGGTCACGTTCCTTCCGCACCGGCTCAACCGCCATCCCGTTGTCGTGCGCGGCCTCACCGCCGACGAGCTGTGGATCTGCTGCGGCCTGTCCGGCGCCGCCGGCCTGCTGGTCGGTGCGCCGCTGTCTTGGGTGTTCCGCACGATCGCGCTCGCGCCCACGTTCGTCGTGCTGGGCGTGGCCTTCGGCGTGTTCATCGGGGGCGGCATCCTGCGTCGCCTCAAGCGTGGGCGTCCCGACACCTGGCTGTATCGGCAACTCCAGTGGCGCATCGCCACGCGCTATCCGCTGGTGGCGGGCTGGGTGGGCGGCCATGTGCTGATCTCACGCTCCGGCTTCTGGACCACCCGAAGGTCTGCTGCAAGGGGGGCACGATGAGCCGCTTCAAGAACGAGATCACCCATCTGCAGGCGCACATCAAGACGCTTCGCCTGGGTGCTGGCGCGCTGGTCATCGTCGCCCTGGTCATGGGCGGCGGCTGGTGGAGCGCTCCGCGCGACCTGACCATCCACGTCCCGCCTGATCTGCGCTCCGGCAGTACCCGCAAGTGGTGGGAAGTGCCGCCCGAATCGGTCTATGCGTTCACGTTCTACGTGTTTCAGACCCTCAACCGCTGGCCAACGAATGGCGAAGAGGACTATGCGCGTAATCTCCACACGCTCTCGCCGTACCTCACCCCATCCTGCCAGGCCTTCCTGCGGGCGGACTACGACTATCGCCGCTCCACGGGCGAGCTGCGTCAGCGCGTGCGCGGCATCTACGAAATCCCCGGTCGCGGCTACGGTGACGACCCCACGGCGCGCGTGCGCGTGGTGTCCGACCGCGACTGGGTGGTGACGCTGGACATCACCGCAGACGAGTACTACGGGGCGGAACAAGTCAAGCGGGCTTTGGTGCGCTACCCCGTGAAAGTCACGCGAGTGGACATCGATCCCGCTCGCAATCCGTTTGGCCTGGCGCTCGACTGCTACGAGGGTGCGCCCCAGCGCATCAGCACACCGGAGCCGTCGCGCCCGGCACCTGGCGGCCTGTCTCCGCAAGCGCCTCAAGGAGAAACCCCATGAAACACCTTGTACTCGCACTGCTGGGGCTGCTGGCCGTCGCCTCGGCTCCTTTTGCCCAGGCCGTGGAGATCCTTCGCTGGGAACGCATGCCCCTGGCCGTGCCCCTGCGTGTCGGGCAGGAGCGCGTCGTGTTTATCAACCGGAACGTCCGCGTGGGCGTGCCCGCGGGCGTCGGCGAGCGCTTGCGGGTGCAGAGTGCGGGCGGCGCGGTGTACCTGCGCGCGAGCGAGCCGATCGAGCCCACACGGCTGCAATTGCAGGATGCCGACACGGGCGCGCTGATTCTGCTCGATATCGCGGCCGAGCCGGCCAAGGTCGGCGAAGCCGAGTTGGAGCCGGTGCGCATCGTCGAGGGCGACAGCGCCCCGACGCGCTATGGCGATCAAGCCGACGGAGCAGACGACGCCCCGGCGCGCGCCCAGGACCAGGCAGGCGCGCGGGCAGCGCGGCGTGAAACCCCGGTTCCGGTCGTGCTGACGCGCTTCGCCGCGCAGAACCTCTACGCACCGCTGCGCACCGTGGAGCCGCTGCCGGGCGTCATGCGGGTGAACCTGCGCCGCGATCTCGACCTCGGCACGCTGGCGCCGACGCTGCCGGTGCGCGCAGTTGCGCTCGCCTCGTGGCGTCTGGAAGACCAGTGGGTCACAGCCGTGCGCCTCACCAATAGCAGCGGCGGCTGGATCACCCTCGACCCGCGCGTGTTGCAGGGCGATTTCCTCACCGCCACCTTCCAGCACGAAGCACTCGGCCCGCGCGGGACGCCAGAGGACACGACCGTCCTGTACTTGGTGACGCGGGGGCACGGCCTCGCGCAATCGCTGCTGCCGGCGATCAACCGCTTCGACCCAGCCGTGCATCTGCCGCAGCCCGAAGCCGAGGCCACCGACGACAAGGAGGCCCGCCATGCGCAGTAACGGACTCCTGAAGTGGTTAATGATCCCCGTGGCCCTGCTGGTGCTGTTCGTCGCCATCCGGCTGTTTTCGGGTGGAGGCTCGTCGGCGCCGCCCGCTGCGGATGCCGGCGCCAAGCTCACGCCGGAGGAGATGAAGGCGCTGGGCATCGAGGGCGATACCCCCCGCGATACCGTGGCGACGCTCGTGGCGCAAGTGAAGCAGTTGCGCACCGAACTGCAGACGGCGCTGTCCGACAACAAGTCCCAGCGCGAAGAGAACCAGCGCCTGCGCCAACGCGAGAACTCGATCGACCAGCGCATCAATTCGGCGCTGGAGACCGAGCGCTCCAACCTGCGCCGCGACCAGCAGCAGGCAGCCAGCGAACGCCAGCAGACCGAGGGACTGCTCGCCGACCTGCAGCGGCGCCTGGAAGGCATCGGCGGGCGCGGCGGCGGCCACGCCGATCTACCCGTGGGCCTGGGGCTGCGTAACGGCGACGAGGCAGGCATGGAAGGCGGCGTGCGCTGGGTCGAGCCGGACGACGCGAAGCCCGCTGATGGGCGTAACGGCAGTCGCGGCACGGGTGGCGGCATGAGCTTTCCGACGAGCTTCGGCCCCGCGCAGAGCACGCTGGAAACCACGGCACAAACCGTGGCGAACGCGGGCGCCCGCGCCGCAGGCGTCAAGAGCGCCAAGCCGGTCTATACGGTGCCGACCAACTCGACGCTGATGGGATCGGTGGCAATGACGGCGCTGATCGGCCGCGTGCCGATCGACGGTACGGTCAACGATCCGTATCCGTTCAAAGTCCTGGTCGGTCCCGACAATCTCACGGCAAACGGTATCGACATTCCCGACGTGGCGGGCGCCGTGTTTTCCGGCACGGCCTCGGGCGACTGGACGCTCTCTTGCGTGCGCGGCCAGGTGCGCAGCATCACCTTTGTGTTCCATGACGGGACCATTCGGACGATTCCCGAAGACCGCGACGGCAACCAGCAGAACAACCAGCAGCAGAACTCTCAAAGTGGGGGCCTGGGCTGGATCAGCGACCCGTATGGCATTCCTTGCGTCAGCGGAGAGCGGCGCAGCAACGCCCATCAGTACCTCGGCTCACAGGCGCTGATCACCGCGGCGGGTGCCGGCGTCGCCTCGCTCATCGACAGCGACAGCGGTCAGATGTCCTACGTGGGCGCCGATGGCTCCATCGGAAGCGTCGGCATCTCGGGCAACGAAGCCGTGGGCCGCATCCTGGCCGGCGGCGTTCGGGACATGGCCGATTGGGTGAACAAGTTGTACGGCCAGGCCTTCGCCGCCGTCTATGTCCAACCCGGCGCAAAGGTCGCCGTCCACCTCGAAAAGCCGCTCGCCATCGATTTCGATCCCGAAGGTCGCAAGGTCGATCACCGTGCAGGAGAAAGCCATGCTCTCGAACTTGAATAAGGGCCTGGCGCTGGCCCTTGCCGTCGCGGTGCTCGGCGGCTGCGCCACCAGCAAGGAAAAGCTGCTGCCCCACGGCGACAGCACGATGATGGACATCTGGCAGCAGAACGCCGGTGACGGCGGCGGTGGCGCCGGCCAGGTGGCACGCAGGCAATTGCTCGACGCGCGCCAGAGCCTGCGCCGGCCGCTGACCGAGATGGATGTACAGGCCGCGCCCGCCGAGCAGATGCGCTACACGCGCACAGCGCGCAACGAGGTCTATCGCCAGTTCCAGCGCCTGCCGAATCCCGACCTGGTGATGTACGTGTACCCGCACCTGGCAGGCACGGACCCGGTGCCCGTGCCGGGCTATACGACGGTTTTTCCCTTGTACCAGCGCGTGCAGTACGCCATGCCGGGCGAGCGCGTGGAGGACTACTGATGCGCTGGAAACTCCCCTGGCACAAGTCGGCCGCGCCGAAGCTGGCCGCATCCGGCGCAGGCGATGACGAGCGGCCGGAGGGCTGGCAACGCCACGTCGAGGCCTTGCGCCAGGCCGGCATCCCAGAACCCGGCACGGCGGTCCATGGCCGCAGGCCGGCGACCGTGGCCGACGAGCAGGCGCTGTACGACGTCGCGCCGTCGTTCGCGGAATTCCTGCCCTGGGTGGAGTTCCTGCCCGATTCGAAGTCCATGCTGCTGGAAGACGGGCAATCGGTCGCGGCATTCTACGAGCTGGTGCCGCTGGGCACCGAGGGCCGGGAACCCGGCTGGCTCGCGCATGCCCGCGACGCCTTGGAGAACGCGCTCCAGGACTCGTTCGATGAACTGGACGAGAACCCCTGGGTACTCCAGCTCTACGCCCAGGACGAACCCAGCTTCGACCAGTACATGCAGACCCTGCGCGACTACGTGCAGCCGCGCGCCCGCAATACGGCTTTCACCGAGTTCTACCTTCGCTTCTTCGGACACCACCTGCGCGCGGTAGCGAAGCCGGGCGGGCTGTTCGAGGACACGGTGGTCACGCGGCTGCGTTGGCGCGGCCAGACGCGGCGCGTGCGCATGGTCGTCTATCGCCGGGCCACCGGGCAGGCGAGCCGCCGCGGCCAGACGCCCGAGCAGATGCTGAACATCGTCTGTGATCGCCTGTGTGGCGGGCTGGCGAACGCCGGCATCCAGGCCCGGCGCATGGTCGCGGCCGACGTCCATGACTGGCTACTGCGGTGGTTTAACCCGCGTCCCACGCTGCTCGGCCCTGGGGTCGAGGATCGCGAACGCTTCTATGCGCTGGCACGCTACCCCGACGAGACAGAAGACGGTGAGATCGAGCTGGCGAGCGGACGGGATTTCAGCCAGCGGCTTTTCTTCAGCCAGCCACGTTCGGACGCGGAGCACGGCACCTGGCACTTCGACGGCATGCCGCACCGTGTGCTGATCACCGACCGGCTGCGCATGCCGCCCGGCACGGGACATCTAACCGGCGAGACCCGCAAGGGCGATGCGATCAACACGCTGTTCGACCAGATGCCGGAAGACACCTTGCTTTGTCTCACGATGGTTGCCACGCCCCAGGATGTCCTGGAATCGGATCTGAACCACCTGGCGAAGAAGGCCGTGGGCGAGACGCTGGCGTCGGAGCAGACGCTCAAGGACGTGCATGAAGCCCGCTCGCTGATCGGCAGCGCGCACAAGCTCTACCGGGGCACGCTGGCGTTCTACCTGCGCGGGCGCGACGAGGCGGAACTGGATCGGCGCGGCCTGGACCTGGCGAACGTGATGCTCAACGCTGGTTTGCAGCCGGTGCGAGAGGATGATGAGGTGGCGCCGCTCAACAGCTACCTGCGCTGGCTGCCGTGCTGCTACAACCCCGGCAAGGATCGGCGCCGGTGGTACACGCAACTGATGTTCGCCCAGCACGCGGCAAACCTGTCGCCGGTGTGGGGCCGTGCCCAGGGTACGGGGCATCCAGGCATCACGATGTTCAACCGCGGCGGCGGGCCGATCACCTTCGATCCGCTCAATCGCCTGGACCGGCAGATGAACGCCCACCTGTTCCTGTTCGGCCCGACGGGTTCCGGCAAATCGGCCACGCTCAACAATCTGCTGAACCAGGTCACGGCCATTTATCGGCCGCGCCTCTTCATCGTGGAAGCCGGCAATAGCTTCGGCTTGTTCAGCGACTTCGCCAGGCGCCTGGGCCTGACCGTGAATCGGGTCAAGCTGGCCCCCGGATCGGGCATCAGCCTAGCGCCGTTCGCCGACGCGCGCCGGCTGATCGAAACGCCCAGCGATGTGCAAACGCTCGATGCCGATGCGCTGGACGAAGACCTGCCACCCGATGCCTCAGCCATGGAGGCGGACGAACAGCGCGACGTGCTGGGCGAACTGGAGATCACGGCGCGGCTGATGATCACTGGCGGCGAGGACAAGGAGGAAGCCAGGATGACGCGCGCCGACCGCTCGCTGATCCGCCAGTGCATCCTCGACGCCGCCGAGCACTGCGTGGCCGAGAAGCGCACGGTGCTCACGCGCGACGTGCGCAATGCGCTGCGCACCCGCGGCCAGGACCCGACGTTGCCCGAGATGCGGCGCGTGCGGCTGCTGGAGATGGCGGACGCGATGGACATGTTCTGCCAAGGCACGGACGGCGAGATGTTCGACCGCGACGGCACGCCGTGGCCCGAGGCCGACATCACGCTGGTGGATCTCGCGACCTATGCCCGTGAGGGCTACAACGCGCAGCTCTCGATCGCGTACATCAGCCTCATCAGCACGGTGAACAACATCGCGGAGCGTGACCAGTATCTCGGCCGCCCGATCATCAACGTGACCGACGAAGGCCACATCATCACGAAGAACCCGCTGCTCGCGCCGTATGTCGTGAAAATTACAAAAATGTGGCGCAAGTTGGGCGCCTGGTTCTGGCTGGCGACGCAAAACATCGACGATCTGCCGCGCGCCGCAGAGCCCATGCTCAACATGATCGAGTGGTGGATCTGCCTGTCGATGCCGCCGGACGAGGTGGAGAAGATCGCACGATTCCGCGAACTCTCGCCGGCGCAGAAGGCGCTGATGCTTTCGGCACGCAAGGAAGCGGGCAAGTTCACCGAGGGCGTCATCCTCTCCAAGAGCATGGAGGTGCTCTTCCGCGCCGTGCCGCCGAGCCTGTATCTCGCGCTCGCGCAGACCGAACCCGAAGAGAAGGCCGAGCGCTACCAGCTCATGCAGCAGCACGGCGTCAGCGAGTTGGATGCCGCCTTCAAGGTGGCCGAGAAGATCGACCGGGCACGCGGCATCGAGTCGCCGGCCCTGGCCCTGCCCTGAATCTGCCGTGCACCGGAGAACGCCATGGAACAGAAACGCTCATCCATTCCGATGCAGGTCCAGGCGTTCCGCCGTCGGCGCTGGCGGGCCCGCTGGCCATGGGCGTTAGGCGCAGTGCTGGTTGCGCTGCTGCTGATCTGGCTCGTGTCCCGTTCGCCAGGCGAGTCCACGCCCCAAACCTCGGCGCCTGTCAGCGAGACGCAGGTGGCCGGGCCTCCTTGGCAGATGGGCAACCCGGCAGGTCGTTTCACGCTGACGCTCTACGCGGACCTCGAATGCCCGTTCTGCCGGTCCTATTTCCCTGTCCTCAAGCGTTGGGTAGCCGGCAATGCGGACGTGGCCTTGCAATGGCACCACCTGCCGTTGGCCGCGCATGAGCCGGCCGCGTCCGCCGAAGCGCGCTTGGTGGAATGCGCGGGCGAAGCCGGCGGCCATCCCGCCTTCTGGCAGGCTGTCGAGTGGGTCTATGTCCACACACACAGCGACGGCCAGGGCTTGCCCGAAGACCTGCGCCACCCCGCCCTGACGCCAGCCATCGAACAGTGCATTGCGAGCGAGCGGCCCGACGCGGCGATTCGTACCCAAACTGCGGAAGCCACGAACAGCGGCGTGACCGCCACGCCGTCGCTGCGGCTGCACGATCGCGAAACCGGCAAGGCGATCCTGCTGCAGGGCCCGATCGAGGGCGATGCCTTGCTGTCGGCCATGGACATGCTCGCGGCCGGCGATCCCGCCGCCACACCCACATCGGAAATGCCTGCCGACGTCGTCGGCGACATGCCCAGGTAGCCCCGGTCTTCAAGGCTACGGCGCAGTCCGCTGCGCTGACCACAACCCCGTTCGCCTCGCATCCTGGCCGCGAACGATCACCGCTGCCGCGGTGATGGATGCACCTTGTTCGTTCCCCAGGAGGGCTTGCCCTCCCAGGGCGAGTGCCCTCCGATCTCACCGTCTGGAGGTTCGCCATGTCTTTCGCCGTCAATGACTCCTGCCTGGAGTCGCTTTCCGCCATCGCTGCCCAACACGAGGACTGGATCATCCAGCAAGCCATCGTGCTGCTGGAGAGACGGGTCTTCAAAGCTGGACCGTGCCTCAGCCAACCGGCCGCTGTACGGGACTACCTGCGTCTGAAACTGGTCGCTGAGCCCAATGAGATATTCGCCGCTGTGTTCCTGGACAGCCTGCACCAGGTGCTGGCCTACGAGCCGCTGTTCAGGGGCACGATCAACGCGACTTCGGTCTATCCGCGTGTCGTCGTGCAGCGTGTGCTGGAGTTGAATGCCGCCGCGGTGGTCTTCGCCCACCAGCATCCTTCGGGCGTCTCCGAGCCGTCCAGCGCGGATCGCATGCTGACCCAGCAACTGCAAGCCGCGCTGGCGCTCATCGATGTGCGGGTACTGGACCACATCATCGTCGGCCAGGGTGCCCCGTTCTCCTTTGCGGAATCCGGCCTGCTGTAGCAATGGCACCGGCTCCTTGATCCACGCGGAGGCTTCGGCCTCCGCTTTTCATTGGCGCAAGACAAGCAGGTATGCGGGCAGTCCGCGATGCGCATTGTTTGTTGGGGCCGCATGGCGTTCGGCGTTTGACTATGGCCCTTGACAACTCTTGGGGGCGCTCGACATGCCAGCATCTTCATCCAGGTTCGCATCGGGCTGGCGAACCCTTGGCCTGGCCGTTGCGCTGCCGGCTTCCCTGGCCGTGTTCAGCCCGGCCAGCTTCGCCGCCGATGTGGTGGTCATCACCGACAGCCGTCACCCGGTCAGGACCATGGGTGGCGAGCAGCTGATCGAGCTGGATGAAGCGCCCCGGATCGAAGCGGAGCTTTCTGCGGCGCTGCCCGCCGATCCCGGACAGGCAACAGCCATCGTGAAGCGCCGGCTGAGCCAGGGGGGCGCTGACCTCCAGCGTCGCATCGCCACCGCATACCAGGGCGTTGCCGACGCATGGAGCCTGGGCATCACCACCATTCCGGCTGTCGTGGTGGATCAGCGCTACGTGGTCTATGGCGAGCCTGACGTGGCCCGCGCCATCGCGCGCATCGAACAGCACCGGAGGGCCGAACCGTGATCCGCTCATTCGACCTTCTGCGCCGCATGCGGGCTGCCGTCACCTCCGTGCTGCTGCTCAGCGCCACGGGCAGCTACGCCCTGAACACGGCGACCATCGTGGGTTCAGTGGCTTCGCCCGATTGCCTGGAGTACCGGGTGGTGGGTATCTGCTACTGGCTCTACTGCACCTGGACCGGCTGCACGGTGCGCACGTCCGTCAAGGTCAGGCACTACATCCCCGATGCGGTGGTTTCGTCCTACTCGAACACCGGCGAGAACCCCTGGGTCGAAGTGCGCGCCATGAGCACGCCCAACCCTTCGGCCCAGGCCGGCGGGGACGGCACCACCAATGAAGATCACGAAAACAATCTCGCGAAGTTCAAGAACGCGGACGTCATCGGCCACCCCGGCGTCGAGGTGTTCAACCAGTTCGTCTCGTCCTCGGGCTATTTCTGCGAGGGCGCAGGCACGGCCTTCATGCCGTACCTGCTCAGTACGCTGGACACGCCGGCCTGGCGCTACAACGTACCGGAGATGGTGTACCCGGAGGCATTGATCCCGGGCATGCGCGAGGTCGGCGCGCGCTCGACCCTGAACCTCTGGGGCAACGTCTATCCGCGCGGCGGCTTCCTGCACCAGACGGACGACCACAAGGCCGGTGCCGTGGTGGCCCAACGGGCCGGCGATGTGGTCACGCGCCGCGGGCAGATCCACGTCTATCAGCCGCTGCTCGCCAACTCCCGCGATGGCTACTGGCCGGCCGGCGCGCTGATGGAGGGCGATGCCTCGACCGGCAAGTGGCAGGAACTCACGCCCGTCCTGTCCTCGTCCTGCACGGTCTTCCCGCGCAACGGCTTCCTGACACAGGCCCAACAAGGCGACTACGCCTGGGCGTTGTGGCGGCCCTATGCGTGCTGCGAACGCCGGGGCCAGGTGTTCCTCGGCAGCGTCGATTTCTATTGAGGGTACGGCGATGAAGCGTCCTGAACTGATGAACCCATCCGCCAAGGTTCGCCGCCCGCTGCGCCCCACGGCGCTAGCCGGCGCGCTCGCCCTGGTCTGTGGCCTCGCGTGGGCGCAGGCCGGCTTCCAGACCAGCGGCCCCGTCATCGGCGATGAGGTCATGTACTCGATCGGCGGTGGCAGTGCGGTGTCCATGGGCCGCGCCGCTGGCATGCGTTCGATCGGGGTCGGCCTGGGTTGGAACAGCAACCTCATCTGCGGCGACATGAGCATCCAGACCACGCTGCGCAATCAGCTCAATGGGATCACGAATGGGTTCCAGCAGATCATGAGCAACGTGATCCAGAGCGCGACCAGTGCCGTGGCATCGCTGCCGGCGCTGATCATCCAGCGTGCCGATCCGGGGCTGTACAACCTGCTGACCAATGGTGTGCTGCAGGCGAGGCTGGATTTCGACCGCTCCAAGCTGACGTGTCGCGCGATGGCCGAGAAGATGGCCGAGACGGCGGGCGGCCAGCTCGGATGGAGCCAGATGGCGGAAGGCATGGCGCTGCGCGATGCGGTGTCGAGCACGGATGCCGTATCGGCGATCGAGCAGGCCGAGACGCGCCGCGGCAACGACGGCGTGCCCTGGGTGGGCGGCAGCAATGCCGGCGGCGCGGGCCAGTCGGCCATCCGGGTGGTCGGTGACGTGACGCGGGCGGGCTACAACCTGGTCAACGGGCGCAGCGTGACTGACACGTCCTCCATCGCGCCCGCCAGTTGCGCGAGCCTGTCCTGCCAGACCTGGACGTCGCCGCAGCAGGCGACCGAATGGGCGACGCGGGTTCTCGGGGAACAGGTACAGCGCACGTGTGATTCCTGCACCAAGACCGAGACCGTGCCTGGCGTCGGGCTGACGCCGCTGATCCAGGAGGAGTACGAGACCAAGCTGGAGGCCTTGCAGGAACTGGTCTCTGGGACGCGCAACACGACGTTCGAGAACCTGCATGCAGCCGGCAGCACCTCGCTGCCCATTACACGCGGCGTCATCGAGGCGCTGCGCGACGAGCCAGACCAAGACCTGCTGGCGCGACGTCTCGCGTCCGAGGTCGCGTTGTCGTCCGTGCTGGAGAAGGCATTGCTGCTCCAGCGGACCCTGCTGACCGGCAAGAAGGAACCCAACGTGGCGGCCAACCAGTTGGCGGTCGAGGCCGTGAACCACGAGAGCGACACGCTCGATCAGGAGATCCGCAACCTCAAGACCGAACTTGAACTGCGGCGCGAACTGGCGAACAACTCGCCCATGGCCATCATCCAGCGCCACGGGACGCGCGCGGCCGGCTCGCGCGGCATCTACGAAGGCGACCCGGTGCCCGACCGCCTCGATCGGTTGCAGCGGGGCAACCCGGGAGGCACGCCATGAACGCGGCCTGGCTGCGCCCGCGCTGGCTTTTCAGCCGGCGCGCGGCAAAGGCGCTGCTCCTGGCGGTGGTCATCATCGCCGCGGCCGTGGGCGCCAATCTCGTCGGCATCTACCTCGTCGGCAGCGTTGCCGGCTGGGAGCGGTGGCTGGCTGCCAGCGCGGGCTACTTCCTGGTGTGGCGGCTGTGCCTGTACGGCGCGACGGTCTATGGCTGGGTCTGGATGCGCCGCCGGCTGCTGGCCCGCGAGGAAGACGCGCAAGCGCGGCGACGCCTGGTGCGCAGCGAGATCGCCGGCGTCGTCGCCATCGTGGCGCTGGAAGCCAGCCTGCTGATGCAGAGCTGAAGAGGGAGCCGCGCCATGACGCTTTTTACGACCGACTACCTGGAGTACTACCTGACGCTGGTGTCCTGGATCGTCAACAACGGCATCTGGGCGGTGCTGGTGTCGAGCGGAGTATTCGCGCTGCCGTTCGTCGCCATCATCGTGCAGGAGTGGTTGAAGGCCCGTGCGGAAGGTGCCGACGAAGGCAACAAGGGCGTGCTCTCGGCTGCGCGCATCGAGAACCGGGTCTTCGTCGCCATCGTGGTGGTGATGTTCGCTGGCATCCCGTTCATCGACGTGGACCTCAACACCATCCAGTACGACAGCTCGCGCTCGGCCCAGTGCCAGGTCAGCGTGCCGCAGCCCACGGATACCGGCTGGTCGCAGTCCTTCAGCACCATCAACAACCAGTCGGCGAAGGTGCCGGTCTGGTGGGCTTTCATGCACGCGCTCTCGCGCGCCGTCACGAGCGCCTCGGTGGCGGCGATCCCATGCGGCACGGACCTGCGGCAGATGCGCATGGAGATCGACGCGACCCGCATTGACGACCCGGTACTGGCTCAGGAAGTAGCGGATTTCTCGCGGGATTGCTATGGGCCTGCGCGGGCCAAATTGTTCATGCAGCGCCCTCAGCTTGATGAGCAGCAGATGCACGACGTGACCTGGATAGGGTCGAGGTTTTTCACGGGCACGGGCGGCTACTACGACACCTACCGCTCAAGCACGCCGCGCGACGACTGGCCCTACGACAGCACCCGCGATGCGGGGCTTGCACAGGTGGGCAGCGGTGGCGGCTACCCGACCTGCAGGCAGTGGTGGGCCGATGGCGGAAATGGCCTGCGGGCACGCCTGCTGGGACAGGTGGACCCGAACCTGTTGAATCGCCTGGCAGGCTGGGCCGGGTTCCTGAGCAGGGCCGAGGTGGACGACTCGGTGATCCGCGCCATCGCGTCACCGCGGCAACAGAAATTGAACCAGGGTAGCGTCTATACGGACTATGGCGGCCAGATCGACAAGACCTTGCCGAACATCGTGACGCGGGCCACGGGAGACGTTGGGATGGCCGTCGGCGCGATTGCCGCGTTTCCCGCCATGGACGTCGTGAGACAGTCTCTGCCCATGGTCCTCGCCTTGCTCAAGATGGCGCTGGTCATCTGCATCCCGCTTGTGCTGGTCGTAGGCACCTACGATCTGAAGACGGTCGTTACCGTCAGCGTCGTGCAGTTCGCGCTCTTCTTCACGGACTTCTGGTTTCAGCTTGCGCGCTGGATCGATTCGACGATCCTGGATGCGCTCTATGGCTGGGGGTTCGGCTGGAATCGGCCGCACACCAACTTCGACCCGCTGGTGGGGCTGAACAACGCCTTCGGAGACATGCTCCTGATGTTTGTCACGGGCACGATGTTCATCGTACTGCCTACGTTCTGGATCATGGCCTTGGCTTGGGCGGGCGTTCGTGCCGGCAACGTGTTGCAAGGCCTCGCAGGAGCCACCGGAGATGCCAAGGCTGCTGGCGGAAGGGGAGGAAGCATTGCGATCAATGCAGTGTCGAAGAAGTGATCGCTGCTAGTCGTCCTCGACATGAGGATCAATGCGGAAACCGTCGTAGGTGTATAGGCCGAATCCTGCTGGTCCGTTTCGCCACTCTGGCTCGGGCAACTCCTCGCCCAAGTCGGTGTTGCGGGCCATCCAGGCAACCACCATGACGCACACCATCACCAGGGCCAGCCAGAAGGTGGTGTACAGCAGCACCCCGAGCGCAGCCAGCTTAACCATCCACACGAGCGCGGTGGCTCCAGCCGTCGGCATGCCCTTGGAAACCAACCAGTTCGACGCCCGCCGTTCACAGCGCGCGTAGGCACGCCATCCGCGGCCAAAGGCGCGGCCGAGGCGTTCTGCGGTGCTGGTGCGAGTCGTGGTGTTCATGGTCGTCTCCTACTGCTGAGGGATGCCTATTTCAGTTTGGTCCATTTCATTCTGTTTAGGGCTTCAATGTGTTCTCTTGCTGCTTCAGGACGCTTCGTCATCCGGTTCCAACGGGCCAGGGTCGGGCTCCACGCCGATGCGGTATGTAGCAACGAAACGCGGCCAGTCCACATGGTCAACGAGATCGATGTCCTCGATGACACTGACCTTCGCGCTGGCACGCTCGAACAGCGCGATGCTCTTGGCGGGATAGTTGTTGCGCGACGGATAGAGCACCCCGTCGAACAGCACCTGGCCGTCATCTCCAAGCATCGCATGCACCTGGGCCGACACCTGCTGCGTGTGCGTGTAGTCGCGGCTGGCCAACTGCTCCAGGTTCAGGCCGAAGTAGCCCGCCATGACGCCCGGCGCCGTGAGGTCGGCCAGAAGCACGTCGTCCATCACGCCCACTGCGCGCACCATCCGGCTCTGGACTTCTTTCAGCGCGATCGAGCGCTTCGTGTCCGCAAGCCACTGGTGCTTATGAAACACCGACTCCATCAGCGCCGTGGGCAGGTCGCGCCCCAGGTAGAGCACCCCGTAGGCCTGGGCCGGGTCATCGTAGCGATTGGTGCTGCTGCGGCCATAGTACAGCGGGCTGCCCCGATAGACGACGCGGCTCACATGCTGGAGCAGCTCACCGGCATCGATCAGGAACGAAGGCAGCTCGTGGCTCATGGCGATCTCGCTTCAATGCACCTGAACGCCCAGCACGTTGAACACGGCCTCGGCCACGTCGTCGATCGTGCCATGCGTCACCGCATCCACTGGCGAGCGGCCGCCCAAACCTTCGAGCGGTTCGGACAGTGCGCGGTAGATCGTCCAAGGGTCGATGCCCTCGACCTCCTGAAGCACGGTTTGGGTCAACTGCTGCTTCACCGGGTCGAGCTGCCAGTCGGGCAGTTTCTGGCCTCGCGGCCCCACGTTCAGCGCCAGCAGCCGACGGGCGAGGATGTCCTTGTAGATCTGCTGGCGCGACTTGTCCGCCAGCTTGGCGTACTCCGCGGGCGGCAGGTTGTGCGGCTGGTTGAAGGTTTCCAGCAGCACGGCGCGGCCTCGCTGGACGTCGGTTTCAGTCGGCGCCCAGCGCGTCTCAGCGCGCAGCGCAGCCGTCTTACGCTTCAAGGCGTGCTCCACCGTTTCACCTTCGAGGTTGGCTGGCAGCTTTACCGCCTCCACGCGCTCGTGAATGAACGCCTGCAACTCGGCCGCGAAAGCCGGCGCATCCCGGATTTCGACGGTATCCGCGAAGCGGCGCACATCCTCCACGGTGACACGCGGCAGACGGTCGGCAATGAATTCAATGGCGGTGGGCATGGTCATCTCCCAGGTAGGTTTGAGACAGGACTTACTCTAGTCGCCTTTGTCGCATTTGTCAACTTTGACGCCTAGAGAGCAACCTACCTGGCGAAAACAGCGTCTCCGCAGCATAGGCCGAGGCCAGCGGCTGGTCGCCGCGCAATCCATTCGTGCGGGTTCCACATTGACGCTGGAACCGCAACCCAGGCCCCGCTATACCGAAACGGTTAAAGGCCAAAGGGCCGAAACGGCAAGGGAATGGGGTGCAAGGGGAAAGGCCCTACCTCGAAAAGGCAAAAAGGCCTCCCGGTCGGCCCGCCACAGGACACCCGCATGCTCTCCCTGTTCCAGCGAAAACGGCCCCCGGTCGCCGGCGCGCCACCGCCAGCACCCGCCACCGTCCTCCCGAAAGGGTTGATGCGGCCCGAGTCGGCCGCATCGCTGCTGGCCACCCCGCGCCGGCAGAAGCTGCTGGAGCACATTTGGCAGCGCACCTCGCTGTCGCGCAGGCAATTCGCCACGCTGTACCGAGCGCCCCTGGAACGCTACGCCGAGCTGGTCCAGGCCTTCCCGGCCTCCGAGGCGCATCACCATGCCTATCTGGGCGGCATGCTCGACCACGGCCTCGAAATCGTCGCCTACAGTCTGAAACTGCGGCAGTCCCATCTGCTGCCCATCGGCGCCAGCCCCGAAGACCAAGCGGCACAGTCCGAAGCCTGGACCGCCGCCGTCGCCTACGCCGCGCTGCTGCACGACATCGGCAAGATCGCCGTCGATCTGCACGTCGAGCTGGCCGACGGCAGCATCTGGCACCCTTGGCACGGCCCGCTGCGCCAGCCATACCGATTCCGCTACCGCGACGATCGCGAGTACCGCCTGCACAGCGCCGCGACAGGTTTGCTCTACCACCAACTGCTCGACCGTGAGGCCCTGGACTGGCTCAGCGGCTATCCGTCCCTGTGGGCACCACTGCTCTACGTCCTGGCCGGGCAGTACGAGCACGCCGGCGTACTGGGCGAACTTGTCGTGCAGGCAGACCGGGCCTCGGTGGCCCAGGAGCTGGGCGGCGATCCGGCCCGCGCCATGGCTGCGCCCAAGCACGCGCTGCAGCGCAAGCTGCTCGACGGGTTGCGCTACCTGCTCAAGGAACAGTTGAAACTGAACCAGCCGGAAGCCTCCGATGGCTGGCTCACCGACGATGCCCTGTGGCTGGTGAGCAAAACGGTCTCGGACAAACTGCGTGCGCACCTGCTGTCCCAAGGCGTCGATGGCATCCCTGCGAACAACACCGCGGTGTTCAACGTCCTCCAGGATCACGGCATGTTGCAGCCGGCGCCCGACGGCAAGGCTATTTGGCGCGCGACCATAACCAGTTCCACCGGCTGGTCCCACTCGTTCACCCTGTTGCGCCTCGCTCCTGCGCTGATCTGGGAATCTGGCGAGCGACCGACGCCTTTTGCAGGCACGGTAGCGATCGACGCGGCAGTCGCCGAAAACGACGCCGAGGCGCCGAAAATGCCGCCTGCGGCCATGGCGAAGGCAGCCCCGAACGGTCAGAAACTTCCATCTTGGGAAGGCAGTAGTACCGTCACCGCCTCACCGCCTAAGGCCCAGCCCGTGTCCGATGTCATGGAGGACATGCTGGCAATGGTGAGCACGAGCGGCTCGCCTGGTGCCGAGCAGGATGTGGAGCCGGTCGCACAGAGAAGCTACCCCGCAGACCCCAGCACTCCTATGCCAGCGACTGCCGCAGTGCTTCCTTCGCCACCACCATCTACTGCTAAACCACCCCTAACAGCAGCGCCCCCGTCAGGCGAACATTTCATGATGTGGCTGAAACAGGGAATTGCTTCGCGCCGGCTCATCATCAACGACGCAAAAGCGCTCGTGCATTCCGTGAATGACACGGCCTACTTGGTCAGCCCAGGTGTGTTCCAGCGCTACGTCCAGGAGCACCCTCATGTCGGCACGCTGGCACGGCAGGACAAGATGCCGGATTGGCAGTGGGTGCAGAAGCGCTTTGAGAAACTGGGGTTGCATCGAAAGCACGACAGCGGCTTGAACATCTGGATCTGTGAAGTCACCGGGCCGCGCAAGTCCCGGAAGCTGCATGGGTATTTGCTGATCGATGCGAATTGGTTGTTCGATGCAGTACCACCCAACAATCCTTATCTCAGAGTTACGCAAGAGATTTGAGCATGGAGTCCTACGTGGCGGTGAGATACGGTAGAGTTCGCCTTGGTAGGTTAGCGGCTAGCCAAGGTGTCCAGCACAAAGTCAGCGCGTTGCGCCACTCTGATCTTGGGCAACCGCGATACCGCATAGCCCAGCGCTGGATAGGTGCGCTGAAGCCGCTCGAATTCAGCCCGCGCTTCATCCATGCTGTGACGGCGTTCTTCGTCCTGCACATAGATTTCAGGCCACGGCGGGGCCAGAAAGATGCGCGAGTGGTAGCGATGCGACTGGGCAATCGTGTCCAGAATAGTAGTGCCGTCCAGTGCCTGGGGTGCTGCCGCCGCGTCGATCAGGCCACGGTCGAAGAACACCCATTGCGTATTGCTGCGTGGCGCATTGGCATGGTTGTCTAGCGCAAGGTCGATGGCCCCGCGCAGGAAGGCCGTCATGTCGAGCCACGGCAGGGCCTGGCCGCCCGTGCGTGTTTGTTCCTGAACGATACGCCGTCCAGGCTCCTCAATTACGGCATCCCTGGATTTCCATTCAACCCCCACAAACGAGAACGACGATCAACTATCTCCTGAAAGGCCATCAGCATCCATCAAGGCCAGCATGCCAACAATGAGTGCGTGCATGCCCTGTTGAGTTCGGCCTCCATCTCGGCTTCCTCCGTCGCACGGTCTGCATCCACGACGGGTTCCCGTTCGGCGACCGAGTACACCGTGTCGGCCACGGCAAGGCAGTGGAACGCCACGGTGGTCAACAGCCAGCGCGCATGCTCCATCGATATGCCGTAGGCCTGAGCGATGTGGCGTTGGTGGCCGACGATTTTGTCGAGCATGGGCTGGGTCGCCGCCAGACGGCGGATCACGTTGGGTACGCCTTGCCGTCGCCAAGATGCTTGGGCTTGAGCATCGGCGTCTCGTGGGCGTGCAGCACCACGTGGCGACGCAGTTCGTCATCCAGCGCCTTTACCATCGGCTGCAGTTGCGCGCCGCACGCACCGACCCACTGTGCCAGCGTCGAGCGGGCAACAGTAAGTCTGATGCTCTTTGCGCATTCAGATGAATGCATTACGCCCATACGAAATCCGAAATCAGCTCGGCCGCGCACAGCAGATGGCAGTTGTCTATGGCTGTAAATGCGCTTCCCGCAGAGCCATGTCCTCTCTCAGAATACGCTGGATCTCCAGTATCGCGGCCGCGCTCTGTTGCACGCTGTGCCCCGAAATAATGACTTTCTCGGACTGTGCGCCGGGAAGATGTGCGCTGCGATAAGGCACAAGACCGTCATCGGAATCATCGAGGGCCACTTCGGAATTGGCTTGGGCCACGATCGAGTGATAGCGCACCTGGGATGAGATGGGAAAGCCCGCCGCCGTACGCACGAACGGATCGTTTTCGTCGAGATTGTTCACGCTATTGGGAATGGTTGCCAGGCTTTCACGGCTGCTGGCGGCCGCATTGGGTGCCAGTGTATGGGCGAGTTCTTCGAGCACCGTAATGGGAAAGCGGATAAATCCCGCCATCCAGCGCCCCAGGCGTCCACCCGCGACCGATGTGCCCCGATGAGGCGCCGCGATGAAGATGGCACTGCTGACATTCGGGAAGGGCTCGAAGCGCAACATGGGATCAATGCGCCTGATCTGCTGCGGCGTCAACCGACTGTGATCCGCAGCCAATTGCACCAGCGATTGATCGGTTGACGACACCATCAACCGCGCGATGACCCCGCCCATGCTATGCCCCACCAGCACGAGGTCGGACGACGCCGGCGCTTGGCCGGATGGGTCGAAATGCGTCAGCGTATCCCCGAGCGCCCTGCGAATCATGGCGTGGTTCAACGCGACTGGCATGTTGGTCGGGTAGTAGACCTGCCAGATCTGGTAATGCTGGCGCAGGGCCTCATCGCCCAGGATTTCGTTGGCGAGTTCCACCCAGGCTTCAGGGCTGCTGGCCAGTCCGTGCAGCATGACGATGATCCGCCTGTTCGGATCGTAGGGCTGCATCAAGTAGACGTGCGGGCGGTCGATGCCACCCTCGCGCCCGAGCAGGCTGCGCAGCGACTGGCGGTTGAAATTGGCACGGGCCAGCCATACGCCATAGCCGGCCGTGAAATTGGCCGCCAGCGGCACACGTTGGCCGCGCAGCATAATGGCCGATTCCACATAGGGGTCATGCACCGTCAGACGGGCTGTACGAGCATGCAGCACGCTGTCCAAGTTGTCTCCGTCGGGATGCAGCAGAACCGTCATGGACGGCGCGGGCATCTCGCTCCAGGGCAGCGGTTGCTGATCATGTTTTGCCGCTGGGCGACCACCCCGAGTTGGGGCGGCGCTCAGGGACTCGTCCGGAATGACCGCCACAAGCTCGGCGCCAAAGCCGTCGCGCCGGTAGAGGCTACGCAATCCACGGAAAGACAGGGACGAGGCTGGCAGGAGTTCGGCTGGCACCGCCGTACTGCCCGGTAAGCGCGCGCCGCGCATATCCAGCTTCAGTTCCCAGCCTGCAATGTTCCAACTGGTCTGGTCGGGCAACTGCGTCGGCATTTGTTGCCGAACTTCGAACATGCCGGTGGCCGCATGCTCGACGGCATAGTTATACCAATCCCGCACTTGGGTCTGGCGATCCTCGAAGGCCCGCTCTCCCGGAGTATGGTCACCAAGGAACAGATAAGCATAGGCATAGCGAATCGTCTCAAGCCAGGCGGCTTGCTGCGCTGAACCGGGCTTCATGGCCTGAGCCTGCGCCAGCCATAGTTCGGACAGTGCAGCCAGGCGTCTATCCGTGGCAACCCCCGTCACGGTAGCCAAGGCCTCCGCGCACTCCGAGGAGATCGGCTTTGCGCATGCCTGCTCATCCAATGCCGCCACCCTGATGGTCTGGACAGTCGCATCGCTGAGCTTGCCACGTGTCAGGATGTCGCCGCGCTTGAGTTCGATGGCCTCCCTGGCAGGTAGCGTATGAACTTCAACCACTGGGCCGAACTCGCGCAGGATCGAGCAGCCCCCCAGCAGCAGCGGAGCAAGAGCGGCGCATGCAATGAGAAGGCAGGCCTGCGGGAACCTCATGGATTCACCTCGTTGGCAGGGATGCCTGGCACGCCTTGTCGAATCGACATCGAGAAGTCATCCTCTGACACATCGGAAGCAAGGGCACGTTCGTTGATATGCCCCAGTGCCTGCAATTCATCGTAACGATAGCCAGGCGTCAATCCATGCATGTCGTAGACGTACCGCGCAAAATATCCAGACAGCAGCAGGCGATAGTCCATTGGCAATGCGGGCGCAATGACCCGGGCCAGCTCGAATACGATGGTCGTGCAGTTACTGGTTAACGTGTTGTAAAAGCGCGGTTTCTGCCGCAGTTCATTGGCCGCGTTCAGAAACTCCAGAAACAACGCGCGGGCACTCGCCTGATTCATCTGCAAGCGATAGAGATAAACATCTTCGCCTCGCGCGTTGCTGCGCGTACGCACAATGTCTCGCTCATCGGCGGCTACCAGGATCTGCTCGAACTGACGGAAGAATCCTCCTACCGCCGAGAAGGACTCATGGCGTTCCTTGCGAATTTCCAGCGAGAACACCACGCGTTCACCGCCATCGAAGCCGAACGACACCAGGGTGTGGGCGATGTGCGGCCCCATCCAGTAGGAAAGCACCAAGTCGGCGCTGCGCAGACGATCCAGGTCGTATGTGCGGCTCTCCCACTGCGGGGTGTAGTCGGTTTCGCTGCGCCACTGGAAGTTGCGCACATTATTCAGGTGAACATGGTTGCCGTCGATCCTGGCCTCCAGCAACTGGGCGACATCGTCAGCCCATACACGCTGGTGTGACGGCTGCAGCGTCCCCCACCACATGAGCAGGGAGGCGGCTGCGATCACAAATGCGAATCCGGCGATGTTGCGATTGCGCCGCCCAAGCAAGCCCGCCCGCGACAAGACAACGGTCACACCCAACGTAGACCACATGGCAATGACGAACCATCGCACCACCGAAGGTCCCGGCATCTGATGCCACAGAGCCAGCGCACCCCACACAGTCAGCAGCAGTACCACAAAGCCGATCGCCAAGCCTGCAAGGGCGCGCAGGACTATGTGCATCACTCCGCTCATTGAGGCTGCAAAAGCTCAAGCAACAGTTGCCGGTGCGCATCCCGTAACTGCACCAGCGAGATGGAAGGACTGCCCTTGGACAGCATCGAGGAACTCAGCCACAGCACTGCGGGCGCGAGCGCCAACGGGAAGAAGTGTTCGGTCAAGACGCCTGGGCGAATGACGCCTCGGCGTATGTTGCGGTGGATGATGGTCTGCGCCCGCTCTTTCAGCCCGAGCGCAACTTCGTTGTGCCAACGCTGCACCAGCTCTGGAGTTCGGGCGCTTTCGGCCAGAAGCAGCCGGTAGATCGACATCGTGGCAGGGGAGCTGAAGGTCGCGTACAGGCGATCCAGGTAGACATCTACCAGCTCTGGCAACGTCAGATCCTCATCCGGGAGCCAGCCCTGGAAATCACAAATCTGCTTCGTCGTACGTTCGAGCAAGGCGTGAAAAATTTCTTCCTTGCTTTTGAAGTGGGCATAGATGCCAGCCTTGGACAAGCCCGCGCATTCCGCCAGGCGCTCCATCGACACTGCGTTGTATGTCCGATCCGCGAATTCGACCAGGGCCGCGTCGAGTATTTCCTCTTTCCTGGCGGCAGAGGACAGGTAGCGGCGCTTGTTGTCTGGCGCGTCATCTTTCTTGGGTGGCATTCAAAGGCTCTGTTCAAAGATCTGAGGGGTGTTCCCATGGGCCTGTCACCGGCTCTACCAAGAATCAGGGCCTTCCTTGAACCCAAGCCGGCAGCTCGAATTGACCTGCGTCAATGACCGACGAGCCCGCTGATTGCGGTTCTTGGATTGTAACGTATAATTGAAAACAACCGTCCAGTGGTTTGTTTTCAAATTTCACGATGCAAGCCAACTCAGAGGCGCGAACGAACCCGGCACATCGGGATGTGACACAGGAAGAGCACCTAATCAACCAGCCAGGGGACACGGGGATGCACATATCAACAAGGAGATGAAGTGGACTTGACAGCACTTGCAAGCAGGAAAAGAAGGCCTGCGGACATCGGCCACGAACTCCGCATTGCGTGGGTGGCAGCCATTCCCTCCTCTGCGACCAGACCCTCTTCAGCCCGATACCCGTACGGAACGTGACCATGCCCCCAGCTTCCCTGTTGTTTCCTGCGTTCAGCTTGCGCACTGCCTCGTTGGCCCTGAGCGCCGTCGTCTTGACCGGCTGCATGTCGCTCGCTCCGGCGCCAGACACCCCGCCGCTGCCCGTGCCCGAAGCCTGGCCTGCGCATCTTGGATCAGGCACCGACGGCGCCCACGCGGGAGAGCTTGCCTGGCAGGCGTACTTCACCGACCCCTTGCTGCAACGCCTCATCGAGACAGCGCTGGAGAACAACCGCGATCTGCGCCTGGCCGCGCTGCGTGTCGAGGAAGCCAGCGCCGCATTCCGCATTCAGCGCTCGGATCGATTTCCTGCCGTGGGCGTGGGTGCCCAGGGTGGACGCGCCCGCGTCCCTGGCGATCTGAACATGTCGGGCCGGTCGCAGGTGGGCGGCGAATATCGGGCCGAGGTGGGTTTGAGCACCTGGGAGCTGGATCTGTGGGGCCGGGTCCGCAACCTGGAAGACGCCGCCCTGCAAAGCTGGCTGGCTTCCGACGCGGCCCGCCAGGCCGTCCACCTGGCGCTGATCGCCCAGGTGGCCGACGGTTATCTTGGCTTGCGCGAGATAGACGAACGCGTGGCTATCGCCCGTCAAACCGTCGCGACCCGCGAGGAGTCCTATCGCATTTTCCGGCGCCGCGTTGAAGTCGGCTCGACCTCGAAGCTGGACCTCACTCAAGTCCAAACTTTGCTGAACCAGGCTCAGGCGCTGCTGACGCAGCTTGAGCAGGCTCGCACCACGCAACTGCACGCCCTGGCACTGCTGGTAGGCGCTGATCCCGGCCCGCTGCCCGCCAAGGCACCCTTCGATGAAACGACGGTTCTGGCTGAGCTGCGGGCCGGTCTGCCTTCGGAGCTGCTGGTCAGTCGCCCGGACATCATTTCCGCCGAACACCAATTGCGTGCCAGCAATGCCCACATCGGCGCGGCCCGCGCGGCGTTTTTGCCGCGCATTGCGCTGACCGGCAGCTTCGGCACGGCCAGCTCCGACTTGAATGGCTTGTTCGATTCCGGCAGTCGTGCCTGGACCTTCATGCCCACCCTGTCGCTGCCCATCTTCGATGGCGGGCGCCGCCGCGCCAATCTGGAGCTGAGCGAAGTGCGCCGCGACATCGCCGTCGCCGGATACGAAAAAACCATTCAAACGGCCTTCCGCGAGGTGGCCGATGCGCTGAGCGCAAAGCACTGGCTGGCTGAGCAGTTGACGATCCAGAGAGCCAACCTGGAAGCGCAAAGCGAACGCGCACGCCTGGCCAAGTTGCGCTACGACAACGGCTCGGCCGCCTTCTTGGAAGTGCTGGATGCCCAGCGCGATCTGCTGGGAGCCCAGCAACAACTGGTACAGGCGCGCCGCGCGCTGCTGTCCAGCCAGGTGGCGCTGTATGCCGCGCTCGGCGGCGGCACCCTCGCTGCAACCGACGAAACCCAGGGTGCAACCTCGACGCCCGCTCCCACGCCATTAACCCGTTAAGGCACGCCGAACCTATGACTGTCTCACCCTCTCTCAAGAAAAAACTCCTGGTCGCTGCCGCTGCAGCGGTTGTTATCGCGCTGGCCTGGTGGGGCTGGACGGAGCTTGCCGACAGCGGACCCGGCGAAGGGTTCGTCAACGGCAATGGCCGCATCGAAGCCACCGAGATCGACATCGCCACCAAGCTTCCCGGTCGTATCGAAGACATCCTGGTGCGTGAAGGCGACTTCGTCGCGGCGGGCCAGCCACTGGCCAGGATGCAACTGGAGACACTTGAAGCGCAGCGCGACGAGGCCCTGGCCATGCGTCAGCAGGCTGAGCATTCGGTGACCGCGGCGCAGGCACAGGTGGCGCTGCGTGAAGCCGACGTGACTGCCGCCTTGGCTCTGGTTGGTCAGCGCGAGTCCGAACTGGACGCCGCGCAACGGCGCCTGACACGCTCCAGCACGCTGTCGAGTGAGGGAGCCGCCTCGATCCAGGAACTGGACGATGACCGGGCGCGCGTACGGGGCGCCCAAGCGACCCTCGCGGCCAGCAAGGCACAGGCCGCCGCTGCCCGCGCCGCGGTCGAAGCCGCCAGGGCGCAGCTTGTCGGCGCGCAGTCCAGTGTGTCCGCCGCTACGGCCAGTATCAGCCGCATCGAAGCCGACATCCGCGACAGCGAACTGCGGTCTCCGCGCGACGGACGGGTTCAGGTGCGTGTCGCGCAACCCGGTGAGGTGCTTGGAGCGGGCGGACGTGTCTTGAACCTCCTTGATCTGTCGGACGTGTACATCACCTTCTTCCTGCCCGAAACCGTGGCCGGCCGCGTTGCGCTGGGCTCGGAGGTTCGCATCATTCTGGATGCCGCGCCCGAGTATGTGATTCCAGCCACCGTTTCCTTCGTCGCCAGCGCGGCGCAGTTCACTCCCAAGACGGTGGAAACCGCCAGCGAGCGGCAGAAACTGATGTTTCGCGTGCGCGCGCAGATTTCGCAGGAGCTGCTGCGTGAACACCTGGACCAGGTCAAGACCGGGCTGCCCGGCGTGGCCTGGGTCAAGCTCGACGCCAGTGCCGAGTGGCCTCAAAACCTGTCCCTTCGCGTGCCGGAGTAAGGTATGAGCTACAGTGCGCAGCTCGCGACCGTTGCCAGTGCCCATCAGGTAAGCCTGCGCTACGGCGACGTCATTGCCCTGGATGGCATCGACCTGGACATTCCCGCCGGGCGGATGGTCGGCCTGATCGGCCCCGACGGCGTGGGCAAATCCAGTCTGCTCTCATTGCTGGCGGGTGTGCGCATCATCCAGGAGGGCACGGTCGAGGTGCTGGGTGGCGACATGGCCAGCAAGGCCCATCGCAATAAAGTGTGCCCGCGCATCGCCTACATGCCGCAGGGACTGGGCAAAAACCTGTATCCGACGCTCTCGGTCGAGGAGAATCTGCAATTCTTCGCGCGCCTGTTCGGTCATGGCGCCGCAGAGCGCCGCCAGCGGATCGATGAGCTCACCCAGGCCACTGGCCTGTTCAAATTCCTGGAGCGCCCGGCAGGCAAGCTGTCCGGGGGCATGAAGCAAAAACTCGGCCTGTGCTGCGCGCTGATTCATGACCCGGATTTTCTGATTCTCGATGAGCCGACGACTGGCGTGGACCCGCTGGCGCGCGCGCAGTTCTGGGATCTGATTGACCGTATCCGCGCCGATCGCCCCGGCATGAGCGTGATTGTGGCCACGGCCTACATGGATGAGGCCCAGCGCTTCGACTGGCTGGCCGCCATCGACGACGGCAAGGTCCTCGCCACCGGCACGCCGAAGGAATTGCTGGCAAGAACAGGCAGCCCGAACCTGGAAGAGGCATTCATCCGCCTGCTCCCGGAAGAGAAAAAGCGCGGACACCAAGCGGTAGTCATTCCCCCCTTGTCGGATGGCGGCGCGGACGATATCGCCATCGAGGCCAAAGGGCTGACCATGCGCTTTGGCGACTTCGTCGCCGTCGACAGCGTGTCCTTCCGCATCCGGCGCGGTGAAATCTTCGGCTTCCTCGGCTCCAACGGCTGCGGCAAGTCTACGACGATGAAGATGCTCACCGGGCTACTGCCGGCGAGCGAGGGACGAGCCTGGCTGTTCGGTCATGAGGTGGACCCGCATGACTTGGACACCCGCCGCCGCGTCGGCTACATGTCGCAGGCATTCTCGCTCTACAGCGAAATCACGGTACGCCAGAACCTGGAGTTGCACGCCAAGCTGTTCAGCGTGCCCCCGAAGGACATTCCGGGCCGCGTCGAAGAGATGGTGGAGCGCTTCGGCCTGGTGGAAGTCATCGACAGCTTGCCGGCCAGCCTGCCTCTGGGCATACGCCAGCGCCTGTCGCTGGCAGTCGCCATGGTGCACAAGCCCGAACTGTTGATTCTGGACGAGCCGACCTCCGGGGTCGATCCAGTAGCGCGCGATGCATTCTGGCGGCTGCTCATCGAGCTGTCACGTCGCGACCGGGTGACGGTCTTCATTTCCACCCACTTCATGAACGAGGCCGAGCGTTGCGACCGCATGTCGATGATGCATGCAGGCAAGGTGCTCGACAGCGATGTGCCTGCCAGACTGGTCGAGAAGCGCGGCGCCAAAACCCTTGAAGAGGCGTTCATCGGCTACCTCATCGAAGCCGAGGGCGGCACGGCCACCCCACCCAGCCAGCCCGAGGCCGCCCATCACGAGGAGCAGCCATCGGCGGCGCCCGCTGAACACGGTGGGCACCGCTCTGGCGGATTCAGCTTGCAGCGCATGTTCAGCTATCTGTGGCGCGAGACACTGGAACTGCAGCGGGACCCGGTCCGCGCCACCCTGGCGCTGGGCGGTTCGCTGCTGCTGATGTTCGTGATCGGCTTTGGCATCACCATGGACGTCGAGGATTTGAGCTATGCGGTGCTCGATCGCGACCAGACCACGCTTAGCCAGAGCTACACGCTGAACCTGGCCGGATCGCGCTACTTCACCGAGCACGCGCCGATCGTCGACTACGAGGACCTCGACCGGCGCATGCGCAACGGCGAACTGTCGCTGGCCATCGAAATCCCCCCTGGCTTCAGCCGCGATGTATTGCGAGGCCAGAACGTGCAGATCGGCGCCTGGCTCGATGGCGCCATGCCGCAACGCGCGGAAACCGTCCAGGGCTACGTTCAGGGCATGCACCAGCACTGGCTGCTGGTACAGGCCAGCGAGCGTGGCGGCGCCAGCGCAGCCGGCAATGCCAGCGTCGAGACGCGCTTTCGCTACAACCCCGATGTCAAGAGCCTGCCGGCCATGGTGCCGGCGGTGATTCCGCTGTTGCTGCTCATGCTGCCTGCGATGCTGACCGCGCTCGCGGTGGTGCGCGAGAAGGAGACGGGCTCGATCACCAATCTCTACGTGACGCCGGTCACGCGCATCGAGTTCCTGCTTGGCAAGCAACTGCCCTATGTCGGTCTGGCCATGGTGAACTTCCTGCTGATGAGCCTGCTCGCGGTCACCGTCTTCGGTGTGCCGGTCACGGGCAGCTTCTTCACCCTGTCGCTGGCCGCGCTGATCTTCTCCTTCGCCGCGACAGGCATGGGGCTGCTGGCCTCGGCCGTCACGCGCAGCCAGATCGCCGCCATGTTCTTTGCCATGATCGGCACCATCATTCCGGCCACCCAGTTCGCCGGCCTGATCGATCCCGTGTCCTCGCTTGAAGGCTCCAGCAAGTTCATCGGCGAGATCTACCCCGCCACGCACATGATCTCCATCAGCCGTGGCGTGTTCAGCAAAGCGCTCGGCCTGGCCGATCTGGCGGGGCCGTTGTGGTCGATGCTGCTGTCGGTTCCGGTGATTCTCGGTGCGGCCGTTTTGCTACTCAAGAAGCAGGAGCGCTGAGATGAGCGGAAGAAACGTTGCCAACATCTACGACCTCGGTGTCAAGGAGCTGTGGAGCCTTTGGCGTGATCCGATGATGCTCGTACTCATCGTCTATGTGTTCACCGCGTCGGTCTACACCTCGGCCACGTCCATGCCGGAGACGCTGCACAACGCGCCCATCGCCATCGTCGACGAGGATAATTCGGCGCTGTCCCAGCGGATTGCCTCGGCCTTCTACCCGCCGCAGTTCACGCCACCGGCCATGATCGACTATGGGGACGTGGACCCGGGCATGGATGCGGGGCTGTACACCTTCGCCCTGGTCATTCCGCCCAACTTCCAGCGTGACGTGCTGGCGGGGCGATCGCCCGCCGCGCAGCTCAATGTCGACGCCACCCGCATGAGCCAGGCCTTCACCGGCAGTGGCTATATCCAGCAGATCTTCACCGGTGAAGTCAATGAGTTCGTCAAGCGTTACCGCGGCACCGACGCGCCACCCGTGGATCTGGCCTTGCGCGCACGCTTCAACCCCGCACTGGACAAGGCCTGGTTCGGCTCGGTGGTGCAGATCATCAACCAGATCACGCTATTGTCCATCATCCTGACCGGCGCGGCGCTGATCCGGGAGCGCGAGCACGGCACCATCGAGCACCTGCTGGTGATGCCGGTCACGCCCGCGCAGATCATGCTCTCCAAGGTCTGGTCGATGGCCCTGGTCGTGCTGATCGCCTCCTTCCTGTCCCTCAATCTCATGGTGCGCGGCGTCCTGGGCGTTCCCGTCGAGGGTTCCATTGCGCTGTTCTTCGCTGGCGCGGCGCTCAGTCTGTTCGCCACCACCTCGATGGGCATCTTCATCGCCACCCTGGCGCGCAACATGCCCCAATTCGGCATGTTGATGATGCTCACCATCATGCCGCTGCAGATGCTTTCGGGTGGGTCTACCCCGCGCGAGAGCATGCCCGAGATCGTGCAGAACATCATGCTGATCGCACCCACCACCCATTTCGTGGAACTGAGCCAGGCCATCCTTTACCGGGGCGCGGGCCTGGAGACGGTATGGCAGCCGTTCCTGGCGCTGGCCCTGATCGGCACGGTGCTGTTTTTCCTGTCGCTGGCACGCTTTCGCAAAACGATCGGCCAGATGGCCTGATCGTCTGACCGCCCGATTGGGCATTTCAATCCAAGCAAGGAGTTTGACCATGAGCAATGAAACCATCCCCCTCAACCTCTTCAAGGCGAACCTGGAACTGCAACTGCGCCTGCAGCGCCTGATGCAGGAAAACGGCCAGCAATGGCTGGAGAACGCCACGCGCGCGGGCAGCGAAAACATTGCCGAGTCCGGCACTGAGATCGAAAGCCTGCTCAAGGCCCAGAACTGGCAGGAGTTGGCCACGCTGCCCGCGCAGGCCTTCTGGCGTCAGTTTCAGCACCAGATGGGTGGCGCGCAGGCACTAACGCAAGTCGCAATCAAGAATCAGACCACCTTCACCCAAGGCCTGCAGCAAGCCATTCAGGACTGGCAGAAATCGGTCACGCAGGCCGTAGGCCAGGCAGATGCGATATTGCCGTTCCAGGATATTTTCAAGCAATGGGGAGCGGTGTGGGTCGCTGCACAGCACAAGGACGCGCCAGCCAATACAGGAGGACACAATGCCGGCTGAGCAACGCACTGCACTGGTCACCGGCGGCAGCGGTGGCCTGGGCGAGGCCATCGCCCGAGCCTTGCACGATGTTGGCCATACCGTGCTCATCATCCACTCGCCAGGCAACACCAACATTGGCGCGTGGCTGGAAACCCAGGCAGGCGAAGGTTACAACTTCATCGCCTACGGCGCGGATGTGGCCGACCATGCCTCCTGCCAGGAGCTGGCCGGCCTCATTCATGCAGACGGTCACCACATCGACATTCTGGTCAACAACGCGGGCATCACGCGTGATGCTACGTTCCGCAAGCTGAGCTACGCCGATTGGGATGCGGTCCTGCGGGTCAATCTCGACTCCGTTTTCAACGTCACCCGGCCATTCATCGACGGCATGCTCGAACGCGGCTGGGGCAGGATCATCAACATCTCCTCCATCAACGGCTCCAAGGGGCAGTTCGGCCAGACCAACTACTCCGCCGCAAAAGCCGGCATGCATGGCTTCACTAAAGCCCTTGCGCAAGAGGTGGCGCGCAAGGGTGTGACAGTCAACACCGTCTCGCCGGGGTATCTGGATACGAAGATGGTGACGAGCATGTCGGAGGAAGTGGTCAAGCAAGTGACTGCCGGTATTCCCGTGGGTCGTCTGGGACGGCCTGAGGAAATCGCCGCACTGGTTGCATTCATCGCCAGCGAGTCTGCGGGGTTCATGACCGGCAGCAACGTGTCGATGAATGGTGGCCAGCACATGTACTGAGTGAGGAAGGGCCGGCAAGACGATGTGCCTGCGGCCCCTTTTCATTCAATTTTTCAGTTTCATCATAGACGGAGTGCCCATCGCCATGAATCAAGACACCACGACATCACCAACGGCCGCTTGGGGGCAGTTGCTGTGGGACCCGTTGCGACTATCGGCGATGGCAAACGAGTATGCAGTGGATGCCTGGCAGCGGTCCATTCTGTATGCCGACGTTCGCCGCCAACGCGGCAACCAGTACCAGGAGCATTTGCAGGAGCAGACGCCGAACGTACTCGACTTCGCCTCTGAGGTCATCATGTCCGGGCTGGACCTTCCGCAGCCGGTCAACTATGGCCTCGTACGTATCCTGCCGCCAGCCGACACGCCGAGCGATCCCCACAAGCGACCGTTCGTGGTGGTCGATCCACGCGCGGGCCACGGCCCAGGCATCGGCGGCTTCAAACCCGATAGCGAGGTCGGCGCGGCCCTCAAGGCTGGCCATCCCTGCTACTTCGTAGGCTTTCTGCCCGATCCCGTTCCCGGCCAGACCGTCGAAGACGTCATGCGCGCCGAAGCGGCCTTCGTGCGCAAGGTCGGCGAGCTGCACCCCGACAGCCGCGGCAAGCCCGCTGTCATCGGCAATTGCCAGGCGGGCTGGCAGATTCTGATGGCAGCCGCTGTCTGGCCCGAGCTGTTCGGGCCGATCATCGTAGCCGGCGCGCCGCTGTCCTACTGGGCCGGTGATAACCCGATGCGCTACGCGGGCGGCCTCACTGGCGGTAGCTGGTTGACGGCATTGACCAGCGATCTGGGCGCCGGCCGGTTCGACGGTGCCTGGCTGGTACAGAACTTTGAAAACCTGGACCCGGCCAATACGCTTTGGAGCAAACAGTACAACCTGTACGCCAATGTCGACACGGAAGGCCCGCGCTACTTGCAGTTCGAAAAGTACTGGGGCGGCCACGTCTTCCTGAATGACGTGGAGATGCAGTACATCGTCGATAACCTGTTCATCGGCAACAAGCTGAGCACCGCCCAACTGATGACATCCGATGGCGTGCGCATCGACCTGCGCAATATTCGCTCGCCGATCGTGGTGTTCTGCTCCTATGGGGACAACATCACCCCGCCGCCCCAGGCCCTGGGCTGGATCACCGACCTGTACCGCAACGACCTGGACGTGCTGGGACATGACCAGACCATCGTCTACGCTACCCATGACAGCATCGGACATCTGGGAATCTTCGTCTCCGGCAGCGTCGGGCGTAAAGAGCACCAGGAGTTCGCCGCCAACATCGACGTCATCGACGTGCTGCCGGCCGGTATCCACCGCATGCTGGTCGATGAAAATCCAGACGGGTCGCAGGAAGGCGAGCCGACCGGGAACGCCTACCTGACTCGGATCCAGCGCAGCAACATCGATGAAGTCCGTGAGATCGTCCGTCCCGACCCTGAGAACGATCGCCGGTTCGCCGCCGTTGCGCGGATCTCCGAGGTCAACCTGGCTTGCTACCGCAGCTTCGTGCAGCCATGGATGCGTGCCCTGGTCACGGACCAGGGTGCGAAGTGGCTGGAGCCGCTGCATCCGCTGCGCATGGGCTATGAATTGTGGTCTGACAGGCATCCGCTCGCCGCCGCAGTACATGAGGCTGCGCAACACGTGCGCGACCATCGTCAGCCCGTCTCCGAGGCCAACCCTTTCCTGCAACTGCAGGCGCAGTTTTCCACCGCCGTCGAACAGATGCTGGATCAATTCCGTGATTGCCGCGACCAGATCTACGCACAGGCGTTTGACACGCTGTACAGCCTGCCGCTGGTGCAGGCCATGACTGGACAGAGCCTGCACGACGATGCACCGCCGCGACCCCATCCCAGCGAGACGCCCGAGCATCGCCAGTATCTGGCGCAAGAGTTGACACGGCTCGAAGCGGATATTCACAGCGGCGGGATCACCGAAGCCTCCATACGGGCGCTGTTCTTTGTGCTGGCCGCGCGTGGCGAGGCCGACGGGCGGCACTTCCGGCGCGCAGAGGAACTCGCGCGCCCCCATTTGGCAAACGACTTCGACATGCAGGTCTTTCGCCACCTCGTTCGTCGGCAGGCTTTGCTCATGAGGCTCGACGAGGACGCCACGGTGTCCGCCATCCCCGGATTGCTCAACGGCATAGCGCCTGATGACATCCGCCAGGTGGCGGGAATGATCGTGCAAGTGATTGGCAGCGGCGGTGTGCTGTCCGCACAAGAACAAACCAGGCTGGAACAGGTTTCTACCTTGTTCGAGCAGGCCGAGCGCCAAGCGCAGGCGGCTTCGGCGCCCGCCGTGATAAGTCCCGCCACTGATACCTCCGCTACGGTCGTGGACGCGAAGTCGACAACCGCCATGCCACGCTCTGCCAGTGGCACATCCGCTGCGGTCGAGGATGCGAATGCGGCGCCAGCCATGCCGAGCTCCGCCAGTGACACCTCCGCTCCTGCCATAAACACGACCTCCAAGACATCCTCTCCAAAGCCTAAGGCGCCTCAGAAGAAAACTGCTACGCAGAAAACTGTGTCCAAGACGCCAGCCGCCCCGCGGACAAGTCAAACACGGCGAGGGAAAGGCAAATGACGACGTCCTCCGCACCGGTCGATGGCGCCGCCGACGCATTGCAGGTTCTGCGCAACCGCACCTTCGACGAGATCGCCATCGGCGACAGCGCCAGCCTCGAACGCGCGTTTTCGCCGCAAGACATCCACATGTTCGCGCTGCAATCGGGCGATGTGGATCCGGAATCTTCGGTGTCTTCGCCCTCGCGGGGCACCACGGAGGCCATTTGTGCAAACGTCCTGATCTCGGCTGTGCTGGGAACACGCCTGCCGGGGCCTGGAACCCAATATGTCAGCCAGAACCTGCGCTTGCTCGGAGCCGTTCGGCCCGGCGACAGGCTGACCGTGCAGATGCAGGTGAGCAGCAAAGACACGGCCACCCATCACGTCACGCTGGACTGCACCTGCACCAGCCAGGAGGGGGTGGCGGTTTTCCAGGGCCAGGTAGAGGTCGTAGCGCCCACTGAGCGCATTGAAAGAACGCGCACGGCGTTGCCGGAAATCCATCCGGATGCGCAGGGCCGCACAGGCCTGCAGCACCTGCTGGCGCATGTCGCGCACTTGCAACCGATTCGGGTAGCCGTCGCCCACCCCTGCGATGTCCCCAGCCTGTCCGCTGCGCTCGAAGCGCGCCACGCGGGGTTGATCGAGCCGGTGCTGGTCGGGCCACGAGGGCGGCTCGAAGCAGTCGCCACCGAGGCCGGGCTGGATCTGGCCGACGTCGCCATTGTGGACGTCCCGCACAGCCACGCCGCTGCGCAGCAAGCCGTCGCCTTGGCAGCCGCAGGTGAAGTCGAAGCCCTGATGAAAGGGAGCCTGCACACCGACGAACTGATGTCCGCGCTGGTTTCGGCAGCAGCGGGGTTGCGCACCAAGCGCCGGGTCAGCCATTGCTTCCTGTTGCAGACACCGGCCTATCCGCGCCCGTTCATCGTCACCGATGCGGCGATCAATATCGCCCCGAATCTGGAACAGAAGGCAGACATCATCCGCAACGCCATCGAGCTGGCACAGGTGATCGGCGTGCGCGAACCCAAGGTCGCGATCCTGGCCGCGGTCGAGACGGTCAGCCCGACGATGGCGGCCACGCTGGACGCTGCGGCGCTGTGCAAGATGGCCGATCGCGGCCAGATCACTGGCGGCCTGCTCGACGGGCCGCTGGCCTTCGACAACGCCGTCTCCATCGCCGCTGCGCGTATCAAGGGGATCGTTTCCGAGGTCGCCGGGCAAGCTGACATCCTCGTCGTGCCTGACCTGGAGAGCGGCAACATGCTTGCCAAGCAGTTGATCTTCATGGGCGGCGCAGCCAGCGCCGGGATCGTTCTTGGAGCCAAGGTGCCAGTCATTCTGACCAGCCGCGCCGACTCGCGTGATACACGCATCGCCTCATGCGCGATCGCACTGATGCTGGCCCACCACTATCGGCTGTCACCCCCTTGAGCCGACTTATCGGCAACTTATTAACCCCCTCTTTTTAATCCACCCCTTTGGAGGAAACACCATGCAGTACTCATTCTCTGGCCGCGTAGCCCTGGTCACCGGTGCAGGGTCTGGCATTGGCGAGGCCATTGCCCGGCTGCTTGCAAGCAACGGCCTGAATGTCGTCGTCTCCGATGTCAGCGCCGACAATGCGCAGCGCGTCACCAGCCTCATCAACGCCGAGGGCGGCCACGCCGTGGCCAACGTGGCCGACGTGGCATGCATCGATGAGGTCCAGGCTGCCGTGGCCTGCGCGGTCGATACGTTCGGCGACCTTCATTTTGCCGTCAACAACGCCGGTATCGGTGGCGACCAGAGCCCGGCGGGAGAACTGGACCCTGCCGCCTGGCGCCGGGTGATCGATGTCAACCTGAACGGCGTGTTCTATGGCCTGCGCCATCAGATTCCCGCCATCCTGCGCTCGGGAGGCGGCGCCATCGTCAACGTCTCCTCCATCCTGGGGGTGGTGGGCGACGCAGCGAACCCTGCGTACGTCGCAGCCAAACATGGCGTGACCGGGCTGACCCGCTCGGCAGGACTGGCCTATGCGTCCAAGGGAATCCGGATCAATTCGATTCATCCCGGTTACGTGCGTACGCCCATCCTGGATTTCCTGGATGAATCGGCCCTCCAGAAGGCCGTTGACCTGCATCCGATCGGTCGTCTGGGTACATCGGACGAAATCGCCCATGCCGTGGCGTTTTTGCTGTCGGAAGGAAGCAGCTTCCTTGTGGGCACCCAGCTCATCGCCGATGGCGGCTACACGGCGCGCTGAGTCTGAAGACGATGAGACAGCAGACACCCCCGCACACCTCGGCGAAGTCGCGCGGACGGCGCGCAGAGAGGACGACCTGATGGACGTCACCATGGCCCGCTCCGGGCGCCGCGAACACGGACTGATCCTTGTGCTGAACTGCGGTTCATCCAGCATCAAGTTTGCGGTGTTCGATTCCTCGGCCGCGCCACTGCCGCGTCAGGCATTGTGGAATGGCAAGGTGCAGGGAATCGGCGGCGCCAACCCGGATTTCGGAGAGACCGGAGTTGCGCCGTTCTCGATCGAACTGGACACGGCACATCCGTATCGCGCCGCACTGCGCCTCATCCGCGATCGTGTCAGCCGGCGGCTCGACGGCCGCCACGTAGGTACGGTCGCCCACCGTATCGTCCACGGCGGCAGCAAATACTCCATGCCCGTGCGCCTGGACGCAAATGTCCTGGCCGACCTCAAGGGCTACATTCCTCTGGCCCCGCTGCACCAGCCATTCGCGCTCGAAGCCGTGGAGATCCTGCTGCGGGAGCAGCCAGATCTGCCACAGATGGCTTGCTTCGACACGGCCTTCCACCACACTTTGCCCCAGGTCGAGAAGATCCTGCCGTTGCCCTATGCCGCATGGGAGCGCGGTCTGCGTCGGTACGGGTTTCACGGCCTGTCGTATGAGTACATGGCAGTGGCCTTGCCCGAACGCCATGGCGACGCCGCGTGCGGGCGCACCGTCGTTGCCCACTTGGGCAGTGGCGCCAGTCTGTGCGCCATGCAAGGACTCAAAAGCGTGGCCACCACCATGGGCTTCTCCGCGCTTGACGGCCTGATGATGGGCACCCGCACCGGCGCGCTCGATCCGGGTGCGGTGCTCTACCTGATGGAAGTCGAGAAGCTCTCACTGGAGCAAGTGGGGCGCGTCCTCTATCACGAGTCCGGCCTGCTCGGCGTTTCGGGAATCTCGGCCGAGCCGCGCGTCATTGTCGGGCACGAGAACGATGCAGGCGAAACGGGGGAGCGAGCGCGCTTGGCACTGGCCCTTTACGTGCGACGCATCGTGCGCGAGATCGGGGCCCTGGTCGCCGTGCTGGGCGGTCTGGACATGTTGGTGTTCACGGCGGGTGTCGGTGAACACAATGCGTTCATTCGCGAGCGCATCTGTGCGGCGCTGGGCTTTCTGGGCATTGCCCTGGATACCGACGCCAACGCCCGCCACGCGGCGAAGATTTCCAGCGACCACAGCCAGGTCATCGTGGCGGTCGAGCCCACCAACGAAGAGTGGATAGCCGCCAGCCACGCACTGTCCTGCCTGGACAGGGAGAAGGCGCGATGACGATCGATGCCTTCCATGGATTCACGCTCGCCATCGTGCTGTTGTTCGTGGGCAAGGGCCTGGTTGCGCGTTGGGGCATCTTGCGTCGATACAGCATCCCGGAATCCCTGGTGGGCGGCCTGGCCTGCGCCCTGGTTGTCTTCGCCCTGTACTACGGTGCGGGGATCGTCGTCAGTTTCGATCTCGAAGCGCGTGACGCGCTGCTGCTGTACTTCTTTGCGGCCATTGGCCTGGGTACCGACGCCCGCACGCTGCGCCATGGTGGGCGGCCCTTGCTGATCCTGTCGGGGTTGGCCATCGGGTTCATGGTGCTGCAGAACCTGGCCGGGATGGAGATGGCACGCGCCTTCGGCCTGGATCCGCGCGCCGGGCTGATGGTGGGATCGATTTCCCTGACCGGAGGCGTGGGCACCACCTTGGCCTGGTCCGATCACTTCGTTCAAAACCTCGGCATTGCGCAAGCGCAGGAACTGGGATTGGCAGCGAACATGATCGGCCTGATCGCGGCCTGCACCATCGGCGGCCCGATCGCAAGCCTGCTCATGCGCAGGCATCGGCTTCAAGCCGGAGACAGCGCCCTGGAAATTGGCACGCTGCACAGCAATGAGCAGCATGCCCGCCTGGACTACTACGGCGTGCTGCTGGCATTGCTCTGGCTCAACTTGGCCTTGATGCTGGGATACGGAATCAATGCCTTGGTAGCGCGTACCCCCGTCACGCTGCCCGCCTTTGTGGGCTGCCTGCTGGCCGGGATTCTCCTGCGCATGGTGGCCGACTGGATGAGGCCGAGTGGGGGCGGACGTCTATGGAACTGGCCGAGCATGCAGCCAGGCATTGCCCTGGTCTCCGATATCTCACTGGGCCTGTTTCTGACCATGGCGCTGATGGGACTCAGGCTCTGGGAGCTGCAGCCCGTGCTTGCCTTCATCACGGCGGCGATGCTGGTGCAGATTGCCCTGGTCATCGCATTCGTTTTGCTGATTGTTTTTCGGGCAATGGGCAAGGATTACCAAGCCGCCGTGGTGTGCGCGGGTTTCGGCGGTATTGCGCTGGGATCTACCGCCACTGCCATCGCCAACATGACGGCGGTGACTCGGGAGCATGGTGCGGCACGCGAGGCGTTCATTGTGGTGCCCCTGGTATGTGGGTTCGTCATCGATATTGCGAACGCACTGGTAATCAGCCTGATGGCCGGTTAGGCGAAGCGAAACAGCGGAGCGAGCTGGCAGATGGATACATCGCTGACGCGCTGGCGAGGCGTCGTCGCCCAGGAAATCGCAATCGACTCCCGTTTTCAAGCAAGGGGCTCTTTCTACTTGTGCAGAAATAGAGGTAATACGCTTTGACGAATAAAAAGAACGGCAATATCGACTCAGCCATCAATCCGAAGTTGGATGGGGATGCCCATGTCGCTTGGGCACAGGCTTGGTCGTCTATTTCGCCGGAGACATCGTTGCTCGCGTGGGTGGACTGGGCGAGCCATTTAGCAAACAGTCCTGGCAAGCAAGCCGAGCTTTTGGCGTTTGCAGCCTCCCTGTCCGAGCAATGGATGGCCGTATTGAAGAAGAATCGGGCCAACCCGAACCGGGGAGCCACCGCTCCTGACCGGTCACCTGTCAATGACCGCCGCTTCAACGATCCTGCATGGGATCAATGGCCCTACGACCTTTTCCGCAGTTCATTCGTCAATCAGACCAAATGGTGGGAGCAGGCCACGCAGGGGGTGTGGGGAGTGGATCCGAAACACCAACGCCTGCTGGCGTTTGGCGCCAAACAGTGGCTGGAAATGCTTTCGCCCGCCAACGCTGCGGTTTTCAACCCCGTTGTCCTGAAAAGAACCATCGCAGAGCAAGGCGCCAATCTAGCGCGGGGGACGTCCAACTTTCTCGACGACTTGCGTCGGCAACTATCCGGCCAGCCTCCCGCGGGAACGGAGAACTTCGTCGTTGGGCGCGACGTAGCGGTCACGGAAGGAAAAGTCGTTCTGAGAAATCGACTGATCGAACTGATTCAGTACACGCCCACTACCGAGAAAGTCCATCCCGAACCGATCATGATCATTCCTGCCTGGATCATGAAGTACTACGTACTGGATCTGTCACCGCATAACTCGCTGATACGGTATCTGGTTGCGCAAGGGCATACGGTTTTTTGCATCTCCTGGAGAAATCCGGATGCTGAGGATCGAGATTTGGGCATGGATGAGTACCTGGAGTTCGGCCTGCATGCAGCGCTGGACGCTGTGACTTCCGTTGTCCCCGGGCATGGAGTCCACGCGGCTGGTTATTGCCTGGGCGGAACGCTACTGGCCATTGGTGCTTCAGCCATGGCGCGTGATGGCGATACGCGGCTGGTGTCGGTAAGCCTGCTTGCCGCACAGACGGACTTCAGCGAACCGGGCGAGCTGAGTCTTTTCATCAACGAGAGTCAAGTGGCGCTGTTGGAAGCCAGCATGGCTCAAACCGGTTATTTGACCTCCGACCAGATGAGCGGAGCTTTTCAGCTACTGCGCTCCTACGATCTCATATGGTCTCGCATGATTGACGAATACCTATTGGGCGATCGCCGGCCAATGACCGACCTGATGGCTTGGAATGCCGATGGGACTCGCCTGCCCGCGAAGATGCATTCGCAGTATCTCCGACGCCTTTACCTGAATAACGATCTCAGCGCGGGGCGTTATCCCGTCACGGGTCGCCCCGTTTCAGTGGGAGACATCGCTGTGCCGGTGTTTTGCGTCGGCACTGCCTCGGATCATATTGCGCCTTGGCGCTCGGTTTACAAGCTGCATCTCCTGTCTTCGGCCGAGCTGACTTTCGTGCTGACCACTGGAGGACACAACGGCGGCATCGTGAGCGAGCCCGGCCGAGGTAAGCGCCAATATCAAATCCATACCCGCGCGGCCGGTGATGGATACATGGCGCCGGATGAGTGGCAAGCGACGATGCAGACGCATCCGGATTCCTGGTGGCCCGCATGGTCGGCGTGGCTGCGAGAGCGTTCCGGTGATGTTGTTGCGCCTCCGCTCATAGGTGCTGAATCCAGTGGATACCCCACTGTTTGCGACGCCCCAGGGGAATATGTACGCAACTGAATAAGCGCATACCGCGTCCGCTATTGCGACACGGTATACGCAATATCTGTTCGTCACCCCGTTTTACTCTGATAACTGGAGACATTCATGTACTCAAGAATCCTGGTTCCGCTCGACGGAAGTCCTACTGCCGATTTAGCGCTCCACCACGCTGCGGTGCTGGCACGCCTGAATGGCGCAACCATCGTCTTGCTGCACGTCATCGAGGAGATGAAGCACAGCAACGGCTTCGAGAGGCCGAGGATCTATATTGAAGAAGTGAGGCCGGGCTTCCTGGCGGCCGGGCAGAAGCTGCTGGACGAGGCGGCGCTGCGGCTGAGGCAGGGAGGCCTGGTGGTTGAGACCGTCCTTCTGGAAAGTAACGGCGAGCGCGTCTCGGTGCTCATCGCTCAGCAGGCACTGACTACTCAATGCGAGTTGGTGGTGTTGGGTACCCACGGACGCCGGGGCGTGGACAGGCTGCTGATGGGAAGCGATGCAGAGCAGCTCGCTCGCATCGCACCAGTTCCGGTGATGCTGGTGCGCCAGCCCCAATCGGTCATTGCGACTGCAACCCCTGGGCAGGGTGGCACGCCAGCGTGACGAAGGTTCAGTCCACCGACCAAACTGAATGGAGGCTGAAAGTCGCAGCCCCCTTGCTGCTGCTATTGCTGAGCGCCTCCGCACAGGCCCAGTCCTGCCACCAGGACAACCCGCTGCGCTCAACGGGAACGCTCAATCTGCGGATCGACAACGACATGTTCGGCGGCATTGGACAAGACCAAGGGTACTCCAACGGGTTTCTCGTCAGCTGGGTCTCCCCCAACCTTGTGGACTATCGCGATGACCCTTGCCTACCCCGTCTCGTCCGTGGGCTGAATCGTTTTCTCACGGTGCTGCAACCCGAGGGTTTTGACGAACAGAACATGACCATCGGCTTCGGGCAGATGATGTACACCCCGAACGACAAAACGCGCAGCGATCTCATCAAGGATGATCGTCCTTTCGCGGGCGCCTTGATGTTGAGCCTTGGCTATAACGCGAGGCGGGGCGATACGCTGCGCACTTCGCAACTCCGCGTGGGGGTGGTGGGGCCCTCCTCCCAGGCCAGGCAAGTCCAGAACTGGTGGCATGACACCGTCGGAGTGGACAGATTCAATGGCTGGAGACATCAACTGCGCGACGAACCCGTGCTGCAGTTGCTCCACGAACGCCGAACACGAGTCATCAGGCAAGAAAACGTCAGCGGTTGGGGTTGGGATCTGACCCGCCACTGGGGCGGCAGCTTGGGCAATTTCGCCACCTACGCGAATGTCGGCGGAGAACTGCGCTATGGCCTACGCCTGCCGGACGACTTAGGCACCGCACCGCTGCGCCCGGCTGGAGAAAACACCTCGCCCGTGCGTAAGACCGCTGGCAGCAACTGGAACGGGCACCTGTTCGTGGCACTCGACGGTCGCTGGGTTTTGCACGACATCACGTTGGACGGCAATACGTTCAAGTCCAGTCATAGTGTTGATAAACGGCCATTCGTGGCTGATGTGGGCTATGGCATCGCGATGACTCAGGGCAACTGGCGCATCGCGATAGCCCGCTACCACCGCACCCGCGAATTTCGTGGACAAAAGGAAATCCCGGTCTACGGAACGATCACCGTAGGACGGCGATTCTGATGCAGATCGATTCCTTGAACGCCATGCAAGCCACTCTGTTGCTGTTCATGACAAGAGCCTGGTTGCTTGTGGAGCTACCACGTCGACGCAGTACTGCCAATGCCGTCGTCATTAGCCAGTTGGCAAGGTGAACACAGCGAGCTGAACGATAAGGCACCCGCGCTCGATAAGAGACCAAGGACAACAAATAAGGAGATAAATGGATGCAACGACTCACCCTGGCCCTACCCGGCAATGAAGATCTGGCCCGCGGCATCGCGCAGGCATGCGGCAGCGAAGCCGGCCGCATCGAAACGCGCCGATTCCCCGATGGCGAGAGCTATGTCCGGTTGCATGGCGAACCTGCCGATCGGATCGTGGATGTGATTTGCACGCTGGCCCATCCTGATCCGCAGTTCCTGCTTCTGGCTTTTGCCGCTGACGCGGCGCGCGAACTTGGCGCGCAAGAGGTGAACCTGATCGCACCGTATCTGGCCTACATGCGCCAGGACAAGCGATTCCATGACGGAGAAAGCGTGACGTCGCGGTCCTTCGCACGTCTGGTCTCATCGACCTTCGACAAGCTGCTCACGGTGGATCCGCATCTGCACCGCTATCCGACACTATCAGCGGTCTACACGATCCCCACCATCACCTTGCATGCCGCACCACTGCTGGCCGACTGGATCGCGAATCATGTCGAAGAACCTTTGATCGTGGGCCCCGACGAGGAAAGCGAGCAGTGGGCCGGCGCCATCGCGTCCCGCATCGGCGTACCGCACGCTGTGCTTCGCAAGACACGCCATGGCGATCGCAGCGTGGACATCGATGTTCCCGACCTGTCGATCTGGCGCGGCAGAACGCCGGTGCTTGTGGACGACATCGCATCATCAGGCCGCACGCTCGCCGTCGCGGCGCGCAAGCTCGCCGAGCAAGGAATGCGCAAGCCGGAGTGCGTAGTGGTGCATGCCCTGTTCGCCGAGGATGCCTGGGCCCAATTGACACCGTTGTTTGCCCGAATTACGTCCACCGACGCAGTACCGCATCCGAGCAACCGGATTGGTCTCGCTTCGCTGATTGCCGACGCTCTCTCTAGCGGGAAAACCGATCCGCGAGGCTGATCTTTTTATCGATCCAACTATTTTCAAGGAGACCTGAAATGTCCTCTCAAGCTAACCTCGCAACCGATTGGCGTGCTGGTTACGGGCCCATCGCGCACAGGTCTGAAACCATCGAACGTATGCAGGCCCTAGTGCAACGTCTGGTCGCGCAAAGGCGTATAGCAGACGAAGCCTCGGCCCATGCGCTGCTGGCTGCAGCCGACCGGGTGGCCTGCACGGCCATGAGCGTAGTGGCGCATATGACCTATGCCCGGCGCATCGACCGAAGCGGCTGCCCACTGGGCTCCGATGATTTCAAACAAACGCCCGAAGGCCACACCGGCGGCTCGCTCAACATGGTGCCAGCCTTCGTGGGTTATCTGTTGGCCAACGCGCTGACCGGGACGACACGCGGCTGGCTCATGGGGCAGGGGCACTGCGTGGCCGCGATCGAGGCGGTGAACGCACTGACCGGCGATGTATCCGCCGCCCAGCGTGGACGCTACGACCGCAGCGAGGCGGGCCTGTCGCGTTTGATCGGGGACTTCTACTCCTATGCCATCGATAAGCAGGGTCGGCCCGCGGTACCGCTGGGTAGCCATGCCGGGCCGAACACGGCCGGCGCGATCTCCGAAGGCGGCTATCTGGGGTTCGCCGGGCTGCAGTATGTGCACACGCCGTTGCCGGGAGAAAGCCTGGTGGCATTCCTCAGTGATGGCGCTTTCGAGGAACAACGTGGCTCGGACTGGGCGCCGCGCTGGTGGCGCGCCGAGGACTGCGGCTTCGCCATCCCGGTCATGATTCTCAACGGACGGCGCATCGAGCAGCGCACCCAGATCGTGCAGGAAGGTGGCGCTACCTGGCTGGCCGAGGACCTGCGCCACAACGGCTTCGATCCGGTCATCGTTGATGGACGTGATCCGATGGCGATCGCATGGGCCATTGTTGAAGCCGAAGACACGCTGAGCGCCTTCGCCGCACGCTCGGATCGGCGCTATCCGGTCAAGCTGCCCTACGTGATCGCCGAGACGGAGAAAGGTTTTGGCTTCCCGGGCGCGGCGACCAATGCCGCCCACAACCTGCCGCTGAACGGCAATCCGCGCGAGGATGCGCAGGCACGCGAGGCCTTCAACGCAGGGGCTGCGGCGCTGTTCGTGCCCGAGAGCGAACTGGAAAACGCGCTCACCGTCCTTGCGAATCACGGCCAGAGCCAGCGCTCGCGCGAAAGCGAGCACCCCATGGCCCTACGCCATCCAGCGAGCCCTCATCTGCCGATGCCGGCCTGGGCGCCAACTGAGGTATCGGGCAGCGCCATGTCTTCACTGGATCGTTGGTTCGTGAAACTGGCGCAGGCAAATCCACAGTTGCGCGTCCGGATCGGCAATCCCGATGAACTGGCCAGCAACAAGATGGGAGCCACACTGGCACTGCTCAAGCACCGCGTCAACGTGCCCGAACCCGGCGTCCCGGAATCGACGCATGGCTCGGTGATCACCGCACTCAATGAAGAAGCCGTTGCGGCCGCCGCCCTCGCCAACAAAGGGGGGCTGAACCTGATCGTCAGCTACGAGGCATTCGCGGTCAAGATGCTTGGATTGATGCGCCAGGAGATCATCTTCGCGCGTCGGCAGAAGGAGCTGGGCCAGCCGCCAGGCTGGATCTCCGTCCCGCTGATCGTCACATCCCACACCTGGGAGAACAGCAAGAACGAGCAGTCACACCAGGACCCGACCATTGGCGAAGCATTGCTAGGGGAAATGTCGGACACCGCACGCGTGTTGTTCCCGGTGGATGAAAACACGGCGTGCGCCGCGTTGCGAGCGGTCTACGCCAGCCGCGGCCAAGTGGCTTGTGTGGTGGTCTCCAAGCGCGACACGCCGAATCACTTCAGTGCCGCCGCGGCTCAATCGCTGATCGAGCATGGAGCAGCCCATGTAGCCGGCGATCCGTCCACCGCACAACTGCAATTCGTAGCGATTGGCGCCTACCAGTTGGAGGAAGCGCTCAAAGCCCATGCCCGCCTGGAGCACCATGGGCTTGCGTCGTGCATCACCGTGGTGGTCGAGCCCGGCCGTCTACGCATTCCGCGAGACGAACTTGAGGCCGCCTTCGTGCTCGGTGACGAATCCCTGCAAGCGCTCTTCCCGCCTCACCTGCCGCGCGTGTTGATAAGCCATACCCGCCCTGAGCCGATGCTGGGCGTGCTTCGCCGCATTGACAGCGGCCCTTCGAAGACGCGGGCTTTGGGCTACATCAACCACGGCGGCACCCTCGATGTGGCTGGAATGCTGATCGCCAATCGATGCACCTGGGTGGATGCCATCTATGCCGCTGCGCAAGTGACCGGCTGGAACAGTTCGCAGGCTGCTGCTGCCGCGACCGACGCGTGAATTTCAAGTGGTTCTGACACGGTCCGCAGTGACCGCGCCAGCTCCTGATTTCACAACCCACCAACAAGCGAGGAGACAACTTCATGCTCTCACTGACCAGCCTGGGCGGTGCCGGTACCGTCACCGGCTCCAAACACCTGATCACATATGGCAGTACCCGCATCCTGATCGACTGCGGACTTTTCCAAGGACTGAAGAACCTGCGCGAGCTGAACTGGCAGCATCTTGTCGTTGAGTCCAAGGACATCGATGCGGTTGTACTGACGCACGCGCACCTGGATCATTGTGGATATCTCCCCCGATTGGTGCTGAACGGGTTCCGCGGGAAGATTTTCTCGACGCCAGCCACACGGGACGTCGCCGAACTCATCCTGCTCGACAGTGCTTGGTTGCAGGAGAAGGATGCCGAGTTCGCCAACCGGAAGGGATTTTCCAAGCACAAGCCAGCCCTTGCCCTGTATCGGGTCCGAGATGCCGAACGCACGCTCTTGCAGTTCAAGCCCGTGCCACTGCATCAGGAGACGGTATTGCCGGGCGGTGCACGCCTGGTTCTACGCAGGGCCGGCCACATTCTTGGAGCGGCGACGGCGCAGATCGACATCGGCGGCAAGCGTTTGGTGTTCTCCGGCGACCTGGGCCGCTATGACGATGCGGTCATGCCTGATCCTGAACCCGTCACGGAAGCGGACTACATCATCATCGAGTCCACCTATGGCAATCGTCATCATGACCGTTCCGATGCCGTCGAAGCGCTAGGCGACATCATCGAGCGTACGACTCGCCGCGGAGGCACCGTAGTGATTCCCGCTTTTGCCGTAGGACGCGCGCAGTCGTTGATCTATGACCTATGGCTGTTGCGACAGCGCGGTCGGCTCCGCAACGTGCCCGTCTATCTGGACAGTCCCATGGCCACCAGCGCAACTGCGCTGCTGCACCGCCATGCCGACGACCACAAGCTCGCTCAACACGATTTCGAGACGGCATTCTCAGAAGTCACATACGTGCGCGACGTTGAAGAGTCCAAGGCGCTATCGGCGAATCGCTACCCCAAGGTGATTATTTCCGCCAGCGGCATGGCCACCGGCGGCCGCGTGCTGCATCACATAGAAGCGTTTGGCGGCAGTCATCAGAACACGCTGCTGTTCTCTGGATTCCAAGCAGCAGGTACGCGCGGACGCAAGCTGCTTGAGGGCGCTCGCGAAGTCAAAATTCATGGGCGCTGGATGCCGATCAAGGCGGAGGTCGCCGAGCTTGCGATGTTGTCGGCTCATGCCGACAGCGATGAACTGATGCGTTGGCTGGGCGGCTTTACCCGGGCGCCGGAAGGGGTGTTCATTGTTCATGGTGAATCCAATGCCTCCGAGGCGCTGCGCGAACGTATTCAGCGCGAACTCAAATGGCACGCATCGGTGCCCATGCAAAACCAGGAGTTCGCCCTGTGAGTGCCCGCATCACGCCCCAGACACCCGCCTTGCAAGCATTGCGCATGCGACTGCATGCCCAGCATCAACCCGTCGTCTTGATGCGGACCGACTGCCATGTCTGCCGTGCCGAAGGGCTGGCACCGCGGTCACAGGTACTGATCATTGCCGGCGACCGCACTGTGCAAGCGCTACTGTACCAAATCGACAGCGATCTGCTCAAAACCGGACAGATCGCTCTGTCCGAGGCCGCCTGGGATGCCCTGGACATTCATGAGGGCGATCTTGTGCAGGTTCGGCATCCTCCGCTGCTCGAATCGTTGTCGGCCGTGCGTGCGCGAATTCACGGCCACCGACTGCAAACGACGGAGTTGCAGGCGATCGTCCGTGATGTGGTCGATGGTCGCTATACCGATGTCGCACTTTCGGCCTTCCTGACCGCAACGGCGGTACTGCCTCTGGATATGCAAGAGACCATCCATCTCACCCGTGCGATGGTCGATGTCGGAGATCGCCTGCAATGGCAGGCTCAGATTGTTGTGGACAAGCATTGTGTGGGCGGATTACCGGGAAATCGCACCACGCCGTTGGTGGTTGCCATCGCCGCAGCCAATGGATTGGTGATGCCCAAGACCTCATCACGCGCCATCACCTCTCCCGCTGGCACGGCGGACACCATGGAAACGCTGGCTCCTGTAGACCTGGACCTGGATACGCTCAGAAAGGTCGTGGAGAAAGAGGGTGGATGCGTGGCGTGGGGCGGCGCGATGCACCTCAGCCCCGCGGACGACATCTTCGTGCGTATTGAGCGTGAACTGGATATCGACACGCAAGGACAACTGATTGCCTCGGTGTTATCCAAGAAGATTGCAGCAGGGGCGACCCACATCGTGATCGATATTCCGGTTGGGCCAACCGCAAAAGTCCGCAGCCGGGAAACTGCCGAGCATCTTGCGCATCACCTTTCGGAAGTCGCCGCGTCATTTGGCCTTGTATTGCGTTGCCTGTTTACAGACGGGAATCAGCCTGTCGGCAGAGGTATCGGCCCGGCGTTGGAGGCGCGCGACGTGTTGGCCGTATTGCGCAACGAGGCGGATGCGCCGCAAGACCTATGTGACCGCGTGGCGTTGGTCGCGGGTGCGGTACTTGAGCTTGGCGGCGTCGCCAAAGAAGGGGATGGAATTCGATTGGCTCACGAGACGATCAGCAGTGGCCGCGCCTGGGAAAAATTTCAGAGGATCTGTGCCGCTCAGGGGGGATTTCGTGAGCCACCCCAAGCTCTTTACGTCGAACCGCTTTTGGCAACCACTACGGGACGAGCAGTACACATCGACAACCGGAAACTTTCCCGTTTAGCCAAATTGGCCGGAGCGCCAGAGAGTTCGGCCGCAGGGATTCAGTTGCAGGTTCGCCTAGGGGACGAGGTAACAAGCGGGCAACCATTGATGTTTTTGCATGCGCAAACGTCTGGAGAGATGGCCTATGCACTCGCATACGTACATGACATTGGTGACATTGTAAATATTGAACCGTAGCGCCGTAGATATACAGGGCTCTTGAATGCTCAGTCAAACACAGCCCGGCCTCTCGTTTGGAAAAGTTGAACGCCTACATCTCGTGCTCAAAGAGCATATGCAAAAAACATCGCCTAGAAGTTTTCAACCTGCATAGCGTGGAGCAAATAGAAGGAGGTCGTCAGCGTCTGAATAGGAACATTGCTCATGGAACTGCGACACCTGCGTTGCTTTATCGTTTTGGCCGAAGAGCTTCATTTCACACGGGCCGCTGAGCGCCTGCATATAGAGCAATCCCCCTTGTCTCGAACTATCAAAGAGCTTGAGGACGAGCTAGGGGTTGTGCTCTTCGATCGGAATCGCCGGGGCACAGCGCTGACCCCTGCTGGCGCCGCCTTCTTACAGGACATCCGCAGGCTGTTCACTGTCCTGGAGCAGGCACAGGAGAACGTTCGAGCGGTCGCAGCAGGCTTGCGAGGGAACCTGCGCATTGCCGTCTCCGATGGTGCGACCGACCCTCGGCTCTCGGCGTTTCTGGCCCGTTGCCGCGCCGAGGAGCCGGAGGTCGAGATACGTCTGTCCGAAGTGCCTTTGGCCGAGCAATTGCGCGGCTTACGATCAGGCGACTTCACGATCGGGTTCGCGCACACCGCCGACGTCGGTGATGGCATTGTTGCGGAACCGATCTGGCGAGACCCGCTGGTGCTTGCTGTGCCAGCCCGGCACGAGTTGCTCGCCCACAGGGAGGTTCCACTTCATGAACTCGGGAGCCACCCGCTCGTCTTGTGCGATCCACAGGTGTGCGAGGGGTACTGCCACCAACTGGCACAGCTCCTGCAGCCTCTGGAGCACAAGCCGAATGTCGTTGAGCACGCGTCCTCGCTGGACATGATGCTCACCCTTGTCGGTGCAGGCTACGGCGTCGGCTTCACAACGACGACCAGGATCGCTGGCTACCAGCGTCCGGATGTTGTGATCCGTCCCTTGGCGATGGAATCCGCAGTCATCACTACCTACTTGCTTTGGTCCGAAAACAGCAGTATGTCGGTTTCGCTGGAGCGATTCATCGCTCGCCTACGCGACCGTTTGGGCGACTGACGGCGCCATCCGCAGACGGCCAATCTCAAGAATCGGTGCCTGAACCAAGGTTGCGCTCTGTTACAGCCATCAGTTCGGCAGCACTTATCCCGAGCGCGGCGGCAATTTTCAGTATCAGAGCCAGCGTAGGCATATGCTCTCCACGCTCGATCTTGCCCATGTGCGAGCGCGCGACCCCAGCCAAGCCTGCCAGCTTTTCCTGACCGACTCCTTGTTCCAGGCGTGTGGCACGCACCGCTTTTCCGAAGGCCAGCGCTGGCTCGGCTTCAAATGTGGTTGTGCCTGGGGGACGGCCTTGTGAAATTGGACGCTTCTGCATTGACAGAAGCGTCGATCAGCCAAGAGAATTTAACCACGTTAAACTTAACTCATTGCTATCATATTGGGTTATTTTTTGACCCGATAGCTTCGTGGGGCTCTCATGCACGACGCCACAAACCGGTTGTCCCATTTCAAGCTCGCGATAGCGCCTGGTGTGCCGTCATCACGTCTCTCTAAGCTGCTTGCGCTGCAGCGCGCGGAGGAACCGGAAGTCACCATCGCGTTTTTCGAGGTCACGGCGGACGATCTGGTGGCAGGGCTTCGTGAAGGCCGTTACGACGCAGGGATGTCGCTTCAGGGCTTGGCCGATCCATCCCTGAGCAGTCAGCCCCTGTGGAGCGAAAGCATGGCCGTTGCCCTGCCGTTGCGGCTCCCTTTGCTGGATCAGGCAACGCTCACAATTGCCGGGTTGCAGGACTACATGGTGTTTCGCTGGCAAGCAGAGGCCTGTCCCTTACTGGATCAGAGGTTGTCCTCCTTCCTACCGGAAGACCAACGGAACATTCGGTACATGACTTCGTTCGAGCTGCTGGCTCTATGGGTGGCGGCGGGCTATGGCGTCGGCTTATCCGCGCAATCGCACATCGAGCATGCTCATGGATGGGGAATCAGCATGCGACCACTCTCTGATGGTCCCTACGAAATCGTGACGCACCTGCAGCGTCCCCACGGGCCAGCCAATTCTGTTTCTGAGCGGTTCGAGCGCAGAGCACTGCAGATTGCCAAGGCTGGCGCAGCCTGATCCCGAGCCTGGCGACCGGGACAGTCCCACCCCGGTCGCCAAGTCGCACCGTCGGCGTTCAAGCCCCTTCAAGCACCACGGTGCTATCCACCAACCGGCGGACACTCTGCCGCACCTGTTCGGGGATAGGCCGCGGCGAGACAGTCTCGGGGGCATCTGCATGCTGCTGATCGCCCGCGATGGTTCGGACGACTGCGACCAGATTGGTCGGTGTCACCACATCGATGGCCGCGCGATCCCCCAAATCCGGGTGTGGCCGGGTCAGCATGCGGTAAAGCTCCCAGGAGTCCGCTTCCGGGCACTGGTTCATGAGCACCAGAGCCAGCTTGTGCTTGAGCGGCACCAATTGCCAATCGGGAACACGCTGCCCCCGGTTGCCTAGACTGATGGACAGCAGCTTGCCCGCCTTCAACTCGCGGTTGATCTGGTCCTTGGACTTCCCGGCCAGCTTGCCGAACAGAGGAACCGGAAGGTTGTTCGGCGATTCGTAGATGGCGAGCATTTCCTCGCGCTCGCGCTGGATCGCGGACACTTCCGGCTCTGGCGTCCGGGTGGGGGGCGGAGGCACTTGCGACAGCCGCTGGAACGTGGCCCCGGCGGTGTTCGGCGTCACGATGATGGGAGTAGCCACCACAGGCGGGACGGGGACTGCAGGGGAAGCCTCGACGATGGCAGCGGCATCTTCCGCTTCTACCATTGCCGGCACCCCTTCGATATGGATGGTGAGATGCGCGCTCGCAGCCTCCACCTGGCCCTGTTCGAGCAGGTCGAGGCGGTCGGCCCAGTCCTGCATCATCCGGCGGCGCGGCTCCACATACTTGGCGTGGTTGTAGGCCGAACTCACCTTGTTCGGGTCGGAGTGCGAAAGCTGCGCGTCCACCCAAATCTTGGGGTAGCCGATCTCGTTGAGCGCCGTAGAGATGGTTCCGCGGATGCCGTGGCCGGTCAGTTGATCCTCGTAGCCCATCCGTTTCAAGGCGGCGTTGAGGGTGTTCTCGCTGATGCGCTTCTTGAGGTCGCTGCGATGCGTCAGCAGGTACTGCTGGGCCGGCCGCATCACCCCCAGGAGGTAGCGCAAGATCTCGATGGCCTGGAGGGACAGCGGCACGATGTAGGGCGGCACATCCTGCGGGCGCTTGCCGGCCTTGCGCATCTCGTCCTGAAGCTGCTTGACGATCTGCGGCGGGATGATCCACAGACCACGGTCGAGGTCGAACTGATCCGGGGTCGCCAGCCGCAGTTCGCCGGTGCGCACCCCGGTCAGGAACAGCAGCCGGATGCCGAGCTGGGTTTGCCAGCCGCGAGGGTTGTAGAGCCTGAGCTTCTGGAGAAATTCGGGAAGCTCGGGCAGATGCAGGTAAGGGTTATGGTTCACCGGCGGTTTGGGCTCCGCCACCACGTCCAGGTCCGTAGCCGGATTGGTTTCCATACCCTCGACAATGACCAGAGCATAGCGGAACAATTGTCCCAGCCAGGTGCGGACCTTTTCAGCGGTAGTGAAGGCCTTGCGCTGCTCGATCCTTGCCAGGACACCCAGAAGCTGGGGCCGGCGAATGTCGTAGATCGACATCCTCCCAAGGCTGGGCAGCACGTCCTTGTCGAAGATACGGAGGATCTGGGAGAGCGTGCTTTGCCGACCTTCCTTGAGTTCCTTGCGGCGATGCTCGACCCAGGCGTCGAAGACCGCCTTGAAGGTGTAATCGGAAGCCAGTTTGACCGCATGCCGTTTCTGCTTGCGGTCGGTGTGGGGGTTGATGCCCTTGGCCAGCAGCGCCCGGGCCTCGTCGCGCAGGGCACGAGCCTCGCGCAGGCCGATCTCCGGGTAGTTGCCCAGGGAGATGCGCTTTTGTTTGCCGAGCCAGTAGTAGCGCAGGTGCCACGACTTGCCGCTGGTAGGGGCGACCACCAGGCCGAGGCCGTCGGTGTCGGGGATGCTGTAGGTTTTGTCGGCGGCCTTAGCTTGCCGCACAGTCAGATCAGAGAGTGCCATCATCGAGCTCCTAAGTTGCGACTTAGGCTCAATGCTCGTCACGGCTCCCCTCCAACCCCAGCAACAATCCGGAACCTGCACCCCCCGCATTCTTTGGCCTCAATTTTGGCCTCAAAAACGCTGGCTGTTGGTGGATTTCCATGGCTTTTGCTGGAATGAAAAAAGGGCCTTTCGGCCCTTTTTTCAACGACTTACAGACGCCAGTGGAAGTCTGTAGATCATAACTTGGAGCGGGAAACGAGACTCGAACTCGCGACCCCGACCTTGGCAAGGTCGTGCTCTACCAACTGAGCTATTCCCGCGTTTTGGTGGTGGCTATTCTATAGGATCATTAAATGGCGTCAAGCCCTTGATTCAAAAAACTTTTATTTAATTGGCCATCACCGCGCAAGCGGTTGCCTGGGCGCTTGCGCAGCGCCAGTGAACGAAACCTCCCACGTCCTTCTCAGACTTCAGCCATTGCCCACACTGCCCACCCTGATTAGCTTCGCTACCTCACTTTGCAAGGAAGCTCTCATGGTCCCATTTTTCAAATACGTGGCGCTCTGCCTGGTGCTCCTGGCCCCGGCAAGCGTGCCGGCGCTAGAGCGCCCCAAGCTCACCCTGGCGGTCGGCGACCAGACGGTGCTTTATAACCTGCCGCTGACGGTCGCGTTGCGCAAGGGCTACTTCGAAGAGCAAGGACTGGAGCTTGAGGTGGTCGATTTCAGCGCCGGCAGCAAGGCGCTCCAGGCATTGATTGCCGGCGATGCAGATGTGGTCAGTGGCGCCTATGACCACACCCTGAGGATGCAGGCCCAGGGGCATGCGCTGCGAGCCTTCGTGCTGACCGCCGAGACGCTACAGGTTGTCGTGGCGGTCTCTTCCCGAACCCTCCCCGACTACTGCGCGGGCAGCGACTTGCGTGGCAAGAAGATCGGCATCAGTGCCACAGGCTCGTCGACCCAGATGGTGGCCAACCTGATCCTGGCCAAGGCGGGTGTGCGTGCCGACGAGGTCACCTTCGTCGAGGTGGGCACCTCGGCAGATGCCGTGCAGGCATTGCGCAGCGGCCAGATCGACGTAATCGCCTACACCGAGCCGGTCATCAGCCTGCTGGAGCAACAACACGCCATCCGGGTGATTGCCGATACCCGCCACCCCGCGGGAACACAGGCGCTGTTCGGCGGACCGATGCCTGCCGGCACCCTGTACAGCAGTGTTTCATTCATCGAGCAAAACCCCAGAACCATCCAAGCCTTGACCAACGCAATGGTCAAGGCCCTGCACTGGCTGCACAGCGCCAGCGCCGATGACGTCGCAGCGCTGGTGCCGCCGGCCTACCTGCTCGGTGATCCCGACCTTTACAAACAGGCGTATCGCAATATCCAGCCGGCATTCTCCACCACCGGGCTGTTTCCCACCCAAGGCCCGGCCCTAACACGACAGGCCCTGCAAGCCTTCGACCCCACCCTGCGGGAAATGGCGTTGAGCCCAGCGGGCACCTGGACCAATGATTTCGTCAATGCCGCCCTGCAGGCGATGAAATAGTCGCAGGCGCTGGCAGCCCTGCGTCCAGAAACGAAAAAAGCGACCCCGAGGTCGCTTTTTTTGGGGGCTACGGTGCGCTATTTCTTTTCCGAACCTTCGCGCAGGTGCGGCCAGGCGGCGCGCAGGTAGTGCAGCATCGACCACAAGGTCAGGACAGCGGCGATCATCAGCAAGGTGTAGCCTACCACCACCCAGAAGTTCAACGTGGCCGGATTGGCCAGCAGGATCACCAAGGCAAGCATCTGCGCGGCCGTTTTCCATTTACCCAGGTTCGATACCGCCACGTGCGCCCGGGCGCCCAGCTCGGCCATCCACTCGCGCAGGGCCGATACCACGATCTCGCGACCGATGATCACCACTGCCGGCAAGGTCAGCCACAGGTTGGCATGGGCCTGCACCAGCATGACCAGGGCCACGGCGACCATCAGCTTGTCGGCGACCGGGTCGAGGAACGCCCCAAACGGCGTGCTCTGCTGCAGGCGACGGGCCAGGTAGCCATCAAGCCAGTCGGTAGCCGCGGCGATGGCGAACACGGTACTCGCTGCCATATAGCTCCAGTGATACGGAACATAAAACAGCAGAATGAAGATCGGAATGAGCAGGACGCGAAGAACGGTAAGCAGATTTGGGATATTCATCGGCACAACTGGCTGCAAAGTGAGCGGGCATTCTACTCGCTATGCAGGTTGGCATAAATCGACTCGGCAAGCTTTTTACTGATTCCTGGTGCTTTGGCGATTTCTTCGATGCTGGCACGCGACAATTCCTGCAGGCCGCCGAAGTGCTTGAGCAGGTCGCGACGCCGTTTTGGCCCCACGCCGGCCACATCTTCGAGGCTTGAGGTGCGCCGGGCCTTGCCGCGCCGGGCGCGGTGCCCGGTAATGGCAAACCGGTGCGCTTCGTCGCGGATCTGCTGGATCAAGTGCAGCGCCGGGGAGTCCCCCTTGAGGGTGAACTCATGGGCCACATCATTGAGGTAAAGGGTCTCGAAACCGGCCTTGCGGGTTGCCCCCTTGGCCACGCCGATCAGGATCAGGTCAGGCACGGCCAGCTCCTGCAGCACTTCCCGGGCCATGTTCAACTGGCCCTTGCCGCCGTCCACCAACAGCACGTCCGGCAGCTTGCCCTCGCCGTCCTTGATCCGGCCAAAACGCCGGGTCAAGGCCTGGTGCATGGCGGCATAGTCGTCACCCGGGGTCACGCCCTCGATGTTGAAGCGCCGGTAGTCGGACTTCAGCGGCCCCTCCGGGCCAAACACCACGCAGGAGGCAACCGTCGCCTCACCGCTGGAGTGACTGATGTCGTAGCACTCCAGGCGCTGCGGCGTTTCATCCAGGTCCAGTACCTTCGCCAGTGCCTCGAACCGCGAGGCCATGTGCTGACGGTTGGCCAGGCGCGCCATCAGCGCCTGCTCGGCGTTGGTCACCGCTAATTGCTGCCAGCGCGCCCGGGTACCGCGCACCCGGTGGCTGATGGTCAGTTCGCGACCGCGCAAGCTTTCGATGGCTGCAGTGATGGCCTCGAAGTCCTCGTGCACCACATTGACGATCAGCTCGCCCGGCAGGTCGCGCTCGGCGTTGCCAATGTAGTACTGGGACAGGAAGGCAGCCATGACCTCGGCCACCTCCTCCTCGATACCCACCTGGGGAAAGAAGTTCTTGCTGCCCAGCACCCGTCCGCCGCGCACGCTGATCAGGTGTACGCAGGCGCCGCCCGGGTTGACGAAGGCGGCCACCACATCCACATCGCCGCTGCCGCCTTCCATGCTCTGCTGGTCCTGCACCCGTCGCAACAGCGCGATCTGGTCGCGCAGCTCGGCCGCCTTCTCGAACGCCAGGGCCATGGCCGCCTGTTCCATCTCGGCATTGAGCTCGTTGGTCAGCTGGTGGCTGCGCCCTTCGAGAAACATCACCGAGTGGCGCACGTCGATTGCATACTCCTCAGGCTCCACCAGCCCGACACAGGGCGCCTTGCAGCGCTTGATCTGGTACTGCAGGCATGGCCGCGTGCGGTTGCTGTAGTAGCTGTCCTCGCACTGGCGCACGAAAAACGTCTTTTGCAACAGGCTCAGGCTTTCCCGGATCGCACCGGCACTGGGGTAAGGGCCGAAGTACCTGCCCTTCTGTTTCTTGGCGCCACGATGAATCCCCAGACGGGGAAACGCACCGTCCGAGAGAAATACATAAGGGTAGGACTTATCGTCACGCAGCAGGATGTTGTAGGGCGGGCGCCATTCCTTGATCAGCGTCTGCTCGAGCAGCAGCGCCTCGGTCTCGTTGGCGGTAATGGTGGTTTCGACTTGGGCGATCCTGCCCACCAGGGCAGCCGTCTTCGGCGCCAGGCCGGTCTTGCGAAAGTAACTGGCGAGGCGTTTCTTGAGGTTTTTGGCCTTGCCGACATACAGCAGCCGGGCGTCACCGTCGAACATCCGGTAGACACCCGGGCGACCGCTGCAGGTCGCCAGGAAGGCACTTGAATCGAACACAGGGGTCATGAGCTCAGAGACTGGCGTCAACCATGCCATGGCGGACCGCCAGCAGCGTCAGTTCGACGTCGCTGGTGACCGAGAGTTTTTCGAAGATCCGGTAACGGTAAGTATTGACCGTTTTCGGTGACAGGCACAGCTTGTCGGAAATGATCTGCACTTTCTGGCAACCGACGATCATCAGGGCGATCTGGATTTCCCGCTCCGACAGCGCGTCGAACGGCGAGCCCTGGGGCTGGAACGACTTGAGCGCCAACTGCTGGGCGATCTGCGGGCTGATGTAGCGCTGGCCGGCGAACACCAGGCGAATGGCCTGGACCATTTCATCCAGGCCGGCGCCCTTGGTCAGGTAGCCGGCGGCGCCTGCCTGGAGCAGGCGCGTGGGGAACGGATCCTCTTCGCACACGGTGACGGCCACGACCTTCACATCGGGGTGACTGCGCAGCAACTTGCGGGTGGCCTCGAGGCCACCGATGCCAGGCATCTTCACGTCCATCAGGACCACATCGGGCTTGAGCTCACGCGCGACCTTGAGCGATGCCTCGCCGGAGTCGGCTTCGCCTACAACCTGCAAGTCATCGATATCGGCGAGCATACGGGTGATGCCCGTACGCACCAGATCGTGATCATCGACCACCAGGACCCTAATCAAGCAGACACCTCGCACGATGGCGAAAAATTGGATCCGGCCACCTTAGCAAAAAATCGCGTGGTAGAGCTAACGGAACGCATCTTTGTGCGCCACCCTGTGTCATTTTCCCGACAGCCGCCCGGCCATGCTGCGCGCTTGCGCACCGATCGGCACGCAGGGACTGGGCAATGCCTGGGCGAGGCTGCCCAACAACTGTTGCACGGCGGCCTGGTCGGCCGCAGGCAAATTGCGAAAGCACCCCAGCAGATAGTCTTCTTCAGCGCTCAGGCTGCCTTGCGGCACGGGTGTGCGCACCCCACTCAGCACATACAGGCTGTCGACCCCGCGAGCCGCCACGGCAGCCAGGTAATCGGCCTTGGGCGTGCGCTCTCCGCTTTCATACTTGCCCTGGGCATTGGGCTCTACGCCACCGATATCCCCGAACACCCGCTGAGTCATCCCCAGGCGCTCCCGTTCTTCCCTGAGCCGCGATCCGATTCCGTTCATGCGATTCCACTGTCTCCCGTACATCGTCCGAACGGGCCGGCCTCAAACCACGCCAGCCCTTGTAGACCGGCACTATGCACGGGTTCACAACGTCGACACAAGCCGCCGGCCCCGCCGGCTGCGCTAGTCGACACGCCGCTGCATGCGCACGAAGCACTCATCCTCGCCCATGACGACAAAGCCTGCGCGCCGGTACAAACCCTGGGCCGGGTTGCTCTTGAACACCGTCAGGCGCAGCAGAGGCAGGCGACGCTCGCGCGCCCAATCGGCCAGTTGCTCCAGCACGTGCGTACCGATGCCCTGCCCTCGCGCCGACTCGATCAAGTGCAGTTCGCGAATGTACAGGGCCTGGCGGTCTTGGCTCAGGCTGCAAAACCCTACCGCCCGGTCATCCTCGACGACCAGCCATTGCTCGCGCCAGTGCCAGGCCTGGTTGAAGGCCTCCTCGATCCACAGCAAGTCGAACTCATGGTAATAAGGCAGCATCGCCCGCCGGGTCAGGTCGCGGGCGAAGGGGCAATGGTCATCGGTGGCGGGGGTCAGGATCATAGGTTCTTCATTCTGAGAATGTACGAGCGGGGTCGCCCCGCGATCTTGTGCACGGCTTCAGGACCTCTCGCGGGGCAACCCCGCTCCTACAGGTAGCAGACTGGTGAGCTGGGTGGGCCGCGGCGCTCCAGTTCATCTTCCAGCCACGCCGCCAGCACCTGGGCATTGTTGTGCTCGGTGTCCTTGCCGGCATAGAGCAGGGTCACATCGCCCTGCCCGGCCATGCCCAGCAGTTTCCACCAGTGTTCCGGCCGGGCGGTCAGCTCCTGTCGGTAGCGTTCGGCGAACCCGCTAAAGTCCACTTCACCGCCATGGAAGGCCTGGCGCAATGCAGTCGACGGCGCAACCTCCGGCAGCCACAGCGCCTGCAGCTGGTCCTTGCGTTTGTTGCGCGGCCACAATCGGTCGACCAGCACGCGCTGGCCGTCCTCCGGGGACACGGGATCATAGACGCGCTTGCAACGGATCATCGGATTTCTCCCATTCATCCCACCAGCGTAGAGGCATTTATTGACCGAGGTCACGTTGGCGTCATGCAGAGTTTCTATGCTGGGCGCCTGAGGTAACGTAACCCGGAGTCATCATGACTACCCCGACGCTGACCAGCCACCCCACGCTGGCCACAGCCGATCCACGGCCGCGCCTGAATCACAAGCCCGGCCGCACTACCCTGATCCTGTTTTTGGGCTTGCTGCTGGGCGGATTGTTCTACACCGGCTGGAGCCTGTTCCGCGATATCGACGCCACCGGCACCGTCATCACCACCTGGACGCCCTTCTTGTTGCTCGGGGTAGCCCTGTTGATCGCCCTGGGCTTCGAGTTCGTCAATGGTTTCCACGACACCGCCAACGCCGTGGCCACGGTGATCTACACCCACTCGTTGCCGGCCTCGGTGGCGGTGGTCTGGTCGGGCTTTTTCAATTTTCTCGGGGTGTTGCTTTCAAGCGGCGCCGTGGCTTTTGGCATCATTGCCCTGCTGCCGGTCGAGCTGATACTCAAGGTCGGCTCCTCGGCAGGCTTTGCCATGGTGTTCGCCCTGTTGCTGTCGGCCATCATCTGGAACCTTGGCACATGGTGGCTGGGCCTGCCGGCCTCGTCCTCGCATACTCTGATCGGCTCGATCATCGGTGTCGGCGTTGCCAACGCCTTGATGCACGGCCGCGACGGTACCAGCGGTGTCGACTGGTCCCAGGCTGCCAAGGTCGGCTACTCACTGCTGCTCTCGCCGCTGGTGGGATTCGCTTGCGCTGCCCTGTTGCTGCTGGCGCTACGTCACCTGGTCAAGCGCCAGGACCTGTACCAGGCGCCCGTCGGTAACACACCGCCGCCCTGGTGGATTCGCGGCCTGCTGATCCTGACTTGCACCGGGGTGTCCTTCGCCCACGGCTCCAACGACGGCCAGAAAGGCATGGGCCTGATCATGTTGATCCTGGTGGGCACCCTGCCCATGGCCTACGCCCTCAACCGCACCATGCCGGCCGAGCAGTCCCTGCAGTTCGCAGCGGTTGCCGAGGTCACCCAGCAGGCCCTGGAACGCAGCGCCCCCCAGTTGCTGACCGCCGACCCACGACAGACGTTGAGCGACTTCATTCGCCAGCCGGCCGCCAGCCCCGAACTGGTCCCGGCCCTGGCCGCCCTGGCAGGTTCGATCGGCGAAGAGGTAAAAGGCTACGGCTCGCTGAACCGCGTGCCCGCCGAGGCGATGGCCAACGTGCGCAACGACATGTACCTGACCAGCGAAACCATCCGCCTGATCGGCAAGCACCAACTGGTCACTTTCACCCCCGACACCCAGGACAAGGTGCAACTGTTCAAGCGCCAGCTCGACGACGCCACGCGCTACATTCCCCTGTGGGTGAAGATTGCCGTGGCCATTGCCCTGGGGCTGGGCACCATGGTGGGTTGGCGGCGGATCGTGGTCACGGTCGGCGAAAAGATCGGCAAGACCCACCTGACCTACGCCCAGGGCGCTTCGGCAGAGTTGGTGGCGATGTGCACCATTGGCGTTGCCGACATGTACGGCATGCCGGTCTCGACCACCCATGTGCTGTCGTCGGGGGTAGCCGGCACCATGGTTGCCAATGGCTCGGGACTGCAGATGCGGACCATCGTCAACCTGATGATGGCCTGGGTCCTGACATTGCCCGCGGCGATTGTGATGGCCGGCGGGCTCTACTGGCTGTTGCGCCAGGTGTTCTAAGCCGATAGACGTCCATACTCGAGGGCACCGCAACGACCGGAACCCGGCACTAGCGACGCCGGAACAACGGCCTTGGCTCGATCACCGAGCGCCCGTACAGCACGCTCATCCCTGCCAGGCCCTTAAGGGCATCCTCGGCGCACTTGTCCTCACGCACCGCGAAACTGTCGAAGCCGCATTGACGCATATGGCTGAGCTGATCGCGCAGCACATCCCCTACCGCCCGTAGCTCGCCACGCCACCCCAGGCGGGTGCGCAGCAGATAGGCCTGGCTGTAACCGCGCCCGTCTCTAAAACTGGGAAAGTCGATGGCTATCAACGGCAACTGCGCGAACCACGCCAGCAGCGGTTCGACCTCATCGTCCGGCCCCAGCCACACCCCTGCCTGAGCGTCTGGCTGCTGCGCCTGGCGGGCCAGCCAGGCGTCGAGCGGCAGAATCAGCAAGCCTTCGGGCAGCGGTTGCTCCACGTCGCGCAGCAACTGCCAACCGTCCTCGGCCAGCAGCTGCGCCTCGCCGTCGCGCAAGGCAATCACATTACGCATATCAGCTCCTCCGGGCGCTTGGCATAGACCCGCTCCTTGAATGGCTCCAGCCCCACCCGGCGCACGGTATCGACAAAGGGCTCGTCCAGCTCGCGGTAGGCGCAGTAGGTGGCGATGATCTGCTCGATCACCCGAGGAATTTCGGCGGCACTGAACGAGGGGCCGATCACTTTGCCCAAGGTGCTGTTCTTGCCCTGGGCGCCGCCGAGGGTGACCTGGTACCACTCGCTGCCGTTCTTGTCGACGCCCAGGATGCCGATATTGCCGATGTGGTGGTGGCCACAGGCATTGATGCAGCCTGAGATGTTCAGACTCAATTCGCCCAGGTCGTGCAGGTAGTCCAGGTCATCGAAACAGCGCTGGATCGACTGTGCAATGGGGATCGACTTGGCATTGGCCAAGGCGCAGAAGTCCCCGCCGGGGCAAGCGATGATGTCGGTCAGCAGGCCGATGTTCGCCGTTCCCAGGTCGCGCTCGCAGGCCAGTCGCCACAGCGCGTGCAAGTCCTGCTTGCGCACATCCGGCAGGATGAGGTTCTGCTCGTGGGCGATGCGGATTTCGCCAAAGCCGAACTGCTCGGACCAATCCGCCACCGCCTCCATCTGAGCAGCCGTCAAGTCGCCTGGCGGCGAGGACTCGCCCGGCTTGGTCGAGAGCACCACGCTGGCGTAGCCCGGCACCTTGTGCGGCTTGACGCAGCAGGCCACCCAGCGGGCAAAGCCATGGTCCTGGGCCAGGTGGGTCTCATACTCGAGCTCTTCGTCGACGACGCTGGCGTAGGCCGGCGGCTCGAACGCCGCGGCCACCCGCTGGAACTCATCCTCGGTCAACTGCGCCGGGCCATCCTTGATGTGCTGCCACTCCTGCTCCACCTCACGGGCGAAGGCTTCGATGCCCAGGGCCTTGACCAGGATCTTGATGCGCGCCTTGTACTTGTTGTCGCGTCGACCGTGACGGTTGTACACCCGCAGGATCGCCTCGACATACGACAGCAAGTGCTGCCAGGGCAGGCCCTCGCGGATCTGCAGGCCGAGGATCGGCGTGCGCCCCAGGCCACCGCCGACCATCACCCTCAGGCACATCTGGCCGGTGGCGTCGCGGTACAGGTACAGACCGATGTCGTGCATCATGATGGCCGCCCGGTCTTCACGGGCCGAGCAGATGGCGATCTTGAACTTGCGTGGCAGAAACAGGAACTCAGGGTTGATGGTCGACCATTGGCGCAGGATTTCGGCCAGCGGCCGCGGGTCTAGCAACTCGTCGGCGGCGACGCCGGCGAAGGCCTCGGTGGTGATGTTGCGCACACAGTTGCCGGAGGTCTGGATGGCATGCATCTCGACCTCGGCCAGGCGCTGCAGAATGTCCGGCACCTGGGCCAGTTCGATCCAGTTGAACTGGATGTTCTGGCGGGTGGTGAAATGGCCGTAGCCGCGGTCGTACTCACGGGCGATCAGCGCCAGTGTACGCATCTGGCGTGCGCCGAGGGTGCCATAGGGGATTGCCACTCGCAGCATGTAGGCGTGCTTTTGCAGGTACAGGCCATTTTGCAGGCGCAGGGGCAGGAACTCTTCTTCAGACAGCTCCCCGCCCATGAAACGCTCCACCTGATCGCGAAACTGCGCCACGCGCTCGAACACCAGCGCACGGTCATACTCGTCATACTGATACATGGTTCGGACCTCATCACGAAGGCCCTTACTATGGCGTTCGGGTGTACTGAGTTACAGATTCAGGTTTGGGGGATTTATACGGAGCAGATCAAGCCCGCCCCTACAGCGCTAGAACTGCACATCGAGAATGATGCTGTCCTGGTATGTGCCTGCTGGCGGCGTGGCCTGGTCGGTGTAGACCTTGGCGTTGTAATTGAAGACCTGGCTGCCGTTACCCGTACCGGCACCCGGGTTGATATCGGCGTCGGTACTGGCGCGGCGGCTACTGGTGAGCTTGCCCCAGCGCACATTGCCGGCGCTTTTGAAGAGGTCGTAGGCCAGGTAGTTGTTGGCCGCCGACTTCATCCGCCGTCGCCCACCCGCGACGTTCTGGCCATCGTCCAGGCCTACGGTGTAGTTGCTGCCCTTGGTGCAGGAAATGTTCACATTGCCATTGACGGCGGCAAAGCCACCCACCACCGGCGCGCTGCCAAAACTGATGCTCGGTGTGGTGATCTGGCAGTCGTTGGTCACGGTCAGGCTGATGGTCAGGTTGCTGGTGCCTTCGAGCTTCTGGCGCCCCAGGCACAGCAGGTTGCCTACGCCAATGCCGTAGCAATAGTCGATGTTCCAGTACACCGCCAGCGTTTCCCGATAAAGCCCGGCCGCGACGTTGGCACCAACCCGCGTCTTCAAGTAGATCGGTACCGATCGCGGCGTGCTGCCTCCCAGTAGCCCGAGGGCATCGATGATTCCATTGCGGGCAAAGTCATAGGCCAGCCCGCGCGTTATCGGGTAGCTGGTGCTGTTGTTGGCATACAGGGTGTAGGGGATCACGTCGCCGGTGGGACCCACCAGCCCGGTGGTGCTGCCGACGGGAGTGAAGGTGGCATAGAAGTGGTCATCCGTGCGCAGCAGGGTCAGCAGCGACCCGGTGCACTGCAGGCCGGCATTGGTGGTCGAGGCCGACTGCACCGCACTGAGCACCAGCGAGGAGCTGACCGAGCCGAAGCTTGCCGGCGCCGTCGCCACCACCGCGCACAGGCCGTATGCCTGGGAACTGGCCAGTAGCACCAGGCACGCCAGCAGGCGTTTCATCGGCATACCAGCGGCCCGATCAGCGGCACCTGCTGCTGATCGCCGTCCATGTCGAACTGCACCCGGCAACGGCCACCGGCGGCCAGCTCGACCACCAGGCTGTTGTGCTCGGCCAGGCCCTCCAGGTAAACCAACCCGTCCCAGCCCACCACCGCATGGCCGCCACTCTGCTCGTGCAGCACCTGGCTGCCCAATGGCAGGTCCTTGTGGTTGGCATCCACCAGCTGCAGGCTGGCGGCCACCACGTTGCGCATGGGGAATTCCAGCAAGTAGCCTGTGCCGCGGCGCACCGCCACCTTCTGTTCGACCTGCTGCACCTGCACGGTGCTGGGCAGCTCCATCGGGTCGATCTCGTACTTGCCGCGGTAATAGCCACTGCTCCAGGGCACCAGCAGGTGCCCGTTCTTGTCGGTGCGGCCCACCCGCTGGTTTTCGTAGCTCACCGGCACGTCGGCGAAGCCGTCGGTGCTGACCACCACAAAGGCGTCGTCGATGCGGTTGGCGGCGAACACTCCGGCATCCATCCACACCAGCGAGCCACTGGCGTCGGCCCACCGCGTCATGTTGTCGTCGCTGCCGTACAACCCGGCCTGCAGTTGCACCGACTGCAGGCGCCAGGTCAGGTCGGCCTGTCGATACGCCTCGCGGTCGCCATCGGCGTAACCGAGGTTGAAACCCATACCGCCCTGGCTCGGCACAGCGCGACTGTAGTTGACCCGTTGCAGGTTCTCTCCGGCCTGGTTGCGCTCAAGGCTCATGCTCAGGGTGCCGCGCAGGTCGAACGGAATCACCAGCTGCGCCTGCACCGCCCACTGGCTTGCGCCGATTTCGCGGTTGGCCGACAGGTACAGGCTGCTGTTGGCCCACAGCGACTTGCTCCAGCTCAGGTTGATCAGCCGGGTACGGCTGTTGTCACCGGCACGCACATCGAAATAACCGGCCCCCAGGCTGCCGTACCGGTCCAGGTTCAGGCTCAGCGTGGCTTGCTCGCTGCGCTGGCTCAGCCGCGCATAGGGGCTGTCGACCAGCGACAGGTCGGCGTAGTCGCCGTGGCGTTGCAACCGCTGGTAGTTAAACCCCAGGCGCCGGCTGTTGTACTGGTAGCCCAGGCTCAATTGCTGGCCGCTGCGACTGTCAAAGCGGCTCTGGCTGACGGCCGCGTTGACCACCCCCCAGTTGCCCACCTGCACATTGCCGCCCAGGCCACCCAGGGCCAGGGATTCGGCGGCTTCGGCATGGCTTTCCAGCGTCACGCTGTCGCTCAGGCCATAGCGCAGGCTGCCTGCCGCCACGCCCGGCCCGTAGGCAAAATCGCGGATCGCATAGTCACGGCGCAGGTTACCTGCGGCCACCGAGAAGTCTGCCAGGCCTTTTTGCAACAGGCTGCTGGTGACATAGAACGGCAAGGTGGTCGACACCTGCCGGCCCAGCGCATCGGTGGTCACCACCACCGCTTCCCCTGCCCCGTTGATGAACGGAACGTTGGTCAGGGTATAGGGGCCAGGCTGAAGCTCGGCGCTGGAGCTTTTGTAGCCGTTGATGAACAGGTCCACCGACGAAGGCACCGCCGCCTCGCCGGCAAAGGCTGGCAGCGGATAGGTGACCAGGTCAGGGCGTACGCCGAAGTCGCGCGACACTTGCACGCCGCCCAGGCGAACCGAACTGGTCCAGGGCAAGGCACCGCTGAGCACATCGCCGACTTCCAGGGTCAGCAGGCGGGCTTCGTCGGTGTAGCGCCAGGTGGTGTCGTAACGACGGAAGCCTTCCTGACTGTCGTCGAACTGATTGCCGCCCAGGACCTGGCGCCATTGCCCGGTCGTCGACAACGTGCCCCAACCGTCGAACAGCCGCAGCTCGTTCCAGGCCGCCAGGTAGCGGCCGCCATCGTCGGTATCGTTCAGGTACAGGTCGTAGTTCAACAGCGCGCCAAAACTGCTGCGCGCCTCGCTGGGCGGATACAACTGCGAATTACCGATGCGCTGGGTCGGCAGCCAGCCCGGCGGTACCTGGACGACCAGGCGCTGACCCTGGCTGTCGTAGTCGCTGTGCAGGCCCGGAATGCTGTCCAGCGCAACCTCTACGCCGTATTCACCGGGCAGCTCGATACCGGCGGCCCGCAATTCGGCAGTGGCCATGTACAGGCGTCCGGCGCGTTGCTGCACAGCGACCGGCTCAGGGCTGCTCATCTGGTTGACCACCAGTTCGAGATACAACGGCGCGTCGGTCACCGCCTCCAGGGACACCGGCGGTGGCGGCAGTTCGCCGCCAAACAGCGGCGCACAGCTCAGCACGGTCAAGCCGCAAGCCCTCAGCGCCAGGCGGCGTGCCGCGGCCAGAGAAACCCTCACACACAATATCCAACCATTACCGGGTCCTCCCTGGCCCCTGATGCGGTGCTACCTGCAGGTGATCACTGGCCCTGGTTCAGGGCTTGCGCCGGCTCCTGCCCGTTGACCCGGCCCTTGAGTACCGTGGCCGGCGTCATCGGCTGCGGTGCCGGCCAGCGCATACTGGCGCCAGGCAGTACATACCCGAGCAGGCCATCCACCAGCGGCCGGCTCTGGCCGCCCTGCTGCAATACCACATCGGTCAGGCGCGCATGTACTGGTCCGGTATTGCGGATTTCCACAAAAGGCTTGCCCTGCACCGACACCTGCCGCCAGCTCAACGCCGGCCTGCCGACCCCGGCATCGCCGCGCTGGCCGCTGGCATCGGCCTTGCCCCACAGGCCTTCGCCATACACGAACAGGGGCACCGAGTAGCGCATCTGAAAGCGGATCGCCGCCTGGGGCTTGTCGGCACTGGCCGCAGGCGGCAACGCGGGAGGAATTTCATCGATGATGATCCGGTAGGCCTGTTCCTGGCCAACCGGCGAGGTGCCGGTGCGGGTCAGGCGGATCAGCTGCTTTTGCCCAGGGGCGATATTGGCCACCGGCGGGCTGCCGATGATCTCGCGCTGGGCCTGGTACTGGTCGTCGAACTCGCCCTGGCGCCAGGCGAACACCCGTACCTGCAGGTTGGCAGGCTCGCTGCCGCGGTTTTCCAGCCACAAGGCACCGGCCTTCTGGCCTGACTCGAGCACCGGGTCGACTGGCCAGATCAACACCGAAGTGGCTGCCTGCAGCGGCGCACTGCTCAGCAGTGCCAGCCCAAAGGCCGCCCATTTGACTCTGCGCGCACAACCAGCGCTTGCCCCCATGCCTTGCTCCTTATTGTCGTGTCGTCCATTGGCCGGGCTTCAAAAGCTCAGCACCACCTGCACTACGTCCGTGTAGTTGCCAGCAGGCAACTTGCCAGTCAGTTGCGCCCTGGCGTACACCGCCAGCTTGATGGCTGCCGCATTGCTGTAGCTCACCGGTACGCTCTGGTTGATGCCCAGCCCCTGGCTGAAGCCGGCATCGCGAAACAGTTGATAGGCCACCAGCGATGCGCCGCTGCTGCGCTTGAGGTTGCGTGTACCGCTGGCGCCGTTCTGCCCGGCATCGACACTCATGCTCAGATTGACCCCGGGCGTGCACTGCAAGGTCACCGTGGTGCCACCGAGGGCTGTGGTCACACTGCCGACGGACAGCGCCGAGTAACTGCCGAAATCCAGGTTGCCGTAGTTGCTTGCGCTCCCCGCCACCAGGCATCCCGCAGCGACTGTGGCACTGACCTGGAAGGTGCTGGTAAGTGCTGCATCCAGCGGTGCTGCGGCGCTGCACAGCAGCATTGCCAGCAACCTGGGAAACACCCGGCGCATGGCTCAGAAACTCAGTTCGACCGCCACCGTGTCGGTGTAGACCCCGGCTGGCAGGCCCGGCTTGCCGCTGGCCTGGCCGTACAGGTCGACCGTCTGCGCCACCCCGGTGCTGGTCGGCAAGGTGATCACCCCGTCGATGGCGAGCAGTTGCGTATGCCCCGCGTCGGTGTAGAAGTCATAGGGCACATAGTTGCCATTGCCATCGGCCAGTGCGCGGCTGCCGCCGTCCGACTGGTTGTCGTTGGCCCCGGCGCCCACCTTGATGGCCGGGATGGTGCCACTGGAACACAGGATGCTCATGGCGCCGCCCCCATCACCCATCACCTGGGCATTGGCAGAGGCGAACAGCGCGTCCTGGGTCCCGAAGTTCAGCGTACCGAAGTTCTGGCCAGTGGCACCGGTACCGCCGTTGACCTGGCAACTGGCGATCAGCGTCAGGGTGGCGTTGATGTTGCCCGTGACGGTGTCGGCCAGCGCCTGGCTGCCAAGCGTGCCAAGCGCCAGGCCAACGCCTGCGAAGATAAAGCGGGAAATGTACGGATGCATGAGTCACTCCTTGCGAGTTACCAGTCCAGGGTCACCATCAGGGTGTCGCGGTAGATGCCGGCCGGCAGCGCCTTGGGATGGGCAACCACCGCGCCGTAGATCGGAATCGGCACTTGCGCGCCGCTTGCGACCGAAAAGTTGCGGGTCTGCCCGATGTCGTAGCGGGCCCGGCCGGAAGGGTCGGCCGATAATTCGTAGGGAATCAGCACGCGGCCGTTGCTCAGGCGGCGAATGGCCCCATCGCCATTGGCACCGCCGTTGATGCTCACGGTAAAGGCCCGCACGGCGGGGTTGCAGCGCACTTGCAGGCTGCCCTCGCCGGCGGCTTCGTCAAGGTGCGAACGCAACGGCGCGACCCAACTGGGGCCCTGGCTGCCGAAGTCCAGCACCCCCGCCCCCGGCGACTCGATCACCCCAGCGCTCGGGTCGCCACTGATCTGACAAGCACTGGTAATCACCAGCCGGGCGTGAACATGCCCGTTCATGGCGGCAAATGCATCCGGGCTGACCAACAGCAAGGGTGCAGCGCTCAACAACAGGAGTCGTTTCATACTGCCGGTTCCTCTAGCAGGCGCCGTTCCTGGTCTTACCAGGTCACGGTGACTTTGAGCAGGTCCGAGTAGCCACCCACCTGCGGCACCTGGGCCAGGCGGTCGATACGCGCATACAGTGGCAACGCCACCGAGCCTGAATCCGGCACCCGGGCGTGCTGCGCGACATTGACCGGCAAGGGCATGCGCCACGCCGGATCCTGGTACAAGCGATAGGGAATCGGCCGTGCCAACGGTTGATTGCTGGACAGGTAGCGCACTTCACCCACGCCGCCGTGCTGGCCGCCATCGACCTTCACTTGGTAAGCGGTATCGGGATTGCATTCAAGGCGGGGTGGGCGCTGGGCGAGCAGTTGGCTGCTCAAGGGGCCGGCGGGGTCATCCAGGCGTGCGACACTGCCGAAGTCGAGGACGCCCAGGGCCTGGGCGCCAGCATCGCGGGGCTGATGGATCAATACACAGCCACGCTGCACATCCACTTTGACTTCGACCATGAAATCGGCGGCAACTGCACTGTTTACAAGCGTCAGCCCAAACAGCGCTGCCAGCAGGCATCCCTTCACCTTATCTTCCTTCGACGCAGGATAAATCTGAAAATCAGGGTAGCAGCCGAGGCAAAACCTGCCAGCCCACTCGGGAATGTACAACGCCTGTACACTTTTTCCAGGCGGAAAATCCGGGCAAGGGAGCGCTGGCCGACGCTGCCGCGATTGGTTAAATTAGCCGCGCTCGCTCAAGCCGGTCCTTGAGTCCCCAAGCCCTCAAGGAGCCCTGTTTGTTGACTCTGCTGCCTTCCTGGATACGTTCTTTACGCCCCTTTCGCCGCCCCCGGGTTGCCCCGCAAAAGGGTGACAGCGGCATTGCCGGTACCGTTCGTCAGCATTTCAATGAAAAGGCATCAGCCCAGGGCTACACCCTGAGCCAGGGCCAGCTGGCAGTCATCGAGCACATGGCCAGCCAGGCCGCCCTGATCGGCAGCAGCGAGGCGCGCAGCCTGTACCTGTATGGCGAAGTCGGACGTGGCAAAAGCTGGCTGCTCGATGGCTTCTTCCAAGTCCTGCCCCACGCTCACAAAAAGCGCCTGCACTTTCACAACTTCTTCGCCCACCTGCACCAGGGCATGTTCGACCATCGCCACCAGGACGATGCCCTGGCCTGCACGCTCGATGAGTTGCTCGGGACGTGCCAGGTGCTGTGTTTCGATGAATTCCATGTGCACGACATCGGCGACGCCATGCTCATCACCCGCCTGTTCCAGGCGTTGTTCGCGCGGCGGATCTTTCTCCTGGTGACTTCCAACTACACCCCCGAAGGCCTATTGCCCAATCCGCTCTACCACCAGCGTTTCGAGCCTGTCATCCGCCTGATCAACAGCCAGATGCAGGTACTTGAGGTCGGTGGCGAGCAGGACTACCGCAACCTGCCCACCCATGCCAGCCAACAACGCTTCACCCAGGGACATTACTTGTGGCCGGGCAGCCCTGTGCAGCGCCAGGCACTGCGCTTGCCGCCCATGGGCGATACGCCGGTCAGCATTACGGTGGGCAAGCGGGTATTGTCGGCCCGGATGAGCCAGGGAGGCACGGTAGGGTTCGATTTCGCCGAGCTCTGCGAACAGCCCACGGCGGTCATCGACTACCTGGCGCTGGCGCAACGCTTCGACCACTGGATCATCGACCGCCTGCCACGCCTGGAAGACTGCTCGATCGCCGCGCAGCAACGCTTCATCAACCTGGTGGATGTGCTCTATGACCAGGACAAGCACCTGGTACTGATTGGCACGGCGCCGCTGGCGCAGAGCCTGGGCGGCACGGCCAGCGACCTGGCGCGTACCCGCAGCCGCCTGGGCCAGCTCCAGCAGCCACAGGCATCGGCCTGCCCGGCCTGACTGCCGGGCAGGCCGAGCGCTTCAACCCGCCCGGGCGAGGCTGGCCAGTACCGCTTCGATTTCCCCCAGTACCGCTGGATCGTCCAGGGTCGAGGGCGGCGTATAAGGCTGCTGGTCGGCGATCTTGCGCAGTACTGCGCGCAGGATCTTGCCGGAGCGGGTCTTGGGCAGGCGCTTGACCACCCGCACCCGGTTGAAGCATGCCAGGGCACCGATCTGCTCGCGCACACTGGCCACCAGCTCGCTCTGCAGGGCGGCCTCGCTGATGCCCTGGCCGTCCTTGAGCACCACCAACGCCAATGGCACCTGCCCCTTGATCTCGTCATGCACGCCAATCACCGCGCATTCGGCCACGGCCGGGTGACGCGCCACCAGGTCTTCCATTTCGCCGGTGGACAGGCGATGGCCCGAAACGTTGATCACGTCATCGGTGCGTCCCATGATGTAGACAAAGCCGTCTTCGTCCAGATAGCCGCCGTCGCCGGTGTGGTAGTAGCCGGGATAGGCAGTGAGGTAGGCGTCCAGGTAACGCTGGTGGTCGCCCCACAGGGTCTGGCTGCAACCGGGCGGCAACGGCAGGGCAATCACAATGGCGCCCTGCTGGTTGGCGTCGAGCAGGTGGCCGTCATCGTCCAGCACCCGCACGTGGTACCCCGGCACCGCACGGTTGCTCGAGCCCGGTCGTGCCGCACACCCGTCAAGCCCGACACACGGCGCGGTCACCGGCCAGCCGGTCTCGGTCTGCCACCAATGGTCGTGGACGGTCTTGCCACTGGTGGCTTCCAGCCATTGATGAGTGCTGGAGTCGAGCTTCTCGCCGGCCAGGAACAGTTGGCGCAGGGAACTCAGGTCATAGCGCTGCAGCAGCGCGCCCTCGGGGTCTTCCTTGCGAATCGCGCGCATGGCCGTGGGCGCGCAGAACAAGCCGTTGACCCGGTATTGCTCCACCACCCGCCAGTAGGCACCGGCATCCGGGGTGCGGATCGGCTTGCCCTCGTAGAACACCGTGGTGCAGCCGTTCATCAATGGCCCGTAGACGATCAGCGAGTGACCCACCACCCAGCCGACATCGGAGATGCCCCACCACACGTCACCCGCCTGCATCCCATAGATATGGCGCATGGCAAAGCCCAGGGCCACGGCATTCCCGCCGTTCTCGCGGACGATACCCTTGGGTTTGCCGGTGGTGCCGGAGGTATACATGATGTACAGCGGGTCGGCGGCAGCCAGCTCGACCGGCGCCACGGGGCTGGCTCCAGCCACCGCCGCCTGCCAGTCCAGGTCGCGGCCTTCGATCAGGTTTGCCTCGGCTTGCGGGCGTTGTAGCACCAGCACCTGGCGCGGTTGGTGCCTGGCCAGTTGCAGCGCGCGATCGACCAGCGGCTTGTATTCGATGACCCGGTCGAACTCCAGCCCGCAGGAGGCCGTCAGCAACAGGGTGGGTCGCGCATCGTCGATGCGCAGGGCCAGCTCGTTGGCGGCAAAGCCGCCGAACACCACCGAGTGCACCGCGCCGATACGGGCGCAGGCCAGCATCGCCATGGCCGCCTGGGGCACCATCGGCATGTAGATGATCACTCCATCGCCCTTCTCGACGCCCAGCGCACGCAGCAACCCGGCCAGGCGCGCCACTTCGTCGCGCAACTGCGTATAGGTGAACGATTGCTGGCTGCCGGTTACCGGCGAGTCGTAGATCAGCGCCGTCTGCTCGCCGCGGCCTTGCTCGATCTGATGATCCAGGGCCAGGTAGCAACTGTTCAGGCGCCCGTCGGCAAACCACTGGTGGGTGCCATCGGCGTTTTCACTGAGGGTATTGAGCGGCTTGCGATACCAGGCCAAACGATCGGCCTGCTCGGCCCAGAAAGTGGCGGGGTCGGCAATGGAGTGGGCGTAGCTGTGCTGATAAGTCATCGTTACTGAACCCTGGGCTTGTTGTTATTAAAAAGGGCGAATAACGATTATGGCCATCAACGGCCCGGGTGCCAGGCGACTTAAGTCTCATCGGACATGCACAAATGCAGGGTGGGGAAATATCGGCCCGCCACCGGTGCTGGCAGGCACGGGCCTGCCCCGCGAGAGGCCAGTACAGCCTGCACTTTCGGGGCTGCCCGAACTACGACCGCTTCGCGGCCGATCGCGGAGCAAGCCGCTCCCACATCCACGGGAGCGGCAGCAAATTACCCGGCCAGACCTACATAAACGTTCTGCACATCATCGTTGTCGTCGATGGCATGCAAGAACGCCTCGACCTCGGCCATCTGCTCATCGCTCAAGCCGCTGACCGGGTTCTTCGGGGTATAACCGATCTTCGCCGAACTCACGGTGAAGCCAAACTCCGGCAGGGCCTTCTGCACGGCATCCAGGTCGGTGGTGTCAGTGATGAACAGGGTCGAACCCTCTTCTTCACCTTCCTCGAAATCCTGCGCACCCGCTTCGATCGCCGCCATTTCCGGATCAGCTTCCGCGCTGGCCGGCGCCGCCTCGATCAAGCCGACATGGTTGAAGTCCCAGGCCACCGAACCCGAAGCACCCAACTGGCCCTTGCGAAACAGCACGCGAATCTGCGCCACGGTGCGGTTGACGTTGTCGGTCAGGCACTCGACGATCAGCGGCACCTGATGCGGGGCAAAGCCTTCATAGGTCACCAGGGTGTACTGCACCGCATCGCCATCCAGGCCTGCACCCTTGCGGATCGCCCGCTCCAGGGTCTCGCGGGTCATGGAGGCTTTCTTGGCCTGCTCGATCGCCAGGCGCAAGCGCGGGTTCATGTCCGGGTCGGCACCGGACTTGGCAGCGATCTGGATCTCTTTGGACAGCTTGCCCATGATCTTGCCCTTGGCGTTGGCTGCTGCTTCTCTATGCTTGGCTTTCCACTGTGCGCCCATCTCGACTCTCTTGTTTCAGGTGCCGGTTCAGGTAGCGACCGGCAAAGTGGGTGCAGTTTATACATCCTCGTTGTGGCAATCGACAAAAAAACTGCTCAGGCCTTGTCGGCCTTGCCCGCCGCAGCGGCAAAGCGGGCCAGGCGCACATCCAGGCGCCGCGGCCGGTGCCCGTGGTCCTCGGCCTGCTCCTTGCGACGAATGGCGTTGCGCACCATCAGTGAGCCCAGGTAACGGATGGGTTCGGGCGGAAAGTATCCCAGCGGGCCATTGACCAGCGGGGAACGGGTCCAGGGGTTGTCCAGGCCCAGCACCAGCGACGACAGGATCTGCCCGCCCATGTGGCACGGGCCCACGCCACTGCCCGAATAGCCAAAGCCGTAGAACACATTGCCCTGGGCACCGAGCTTGCCGAAGAACGGAAGGCCGGTGACGGAACGGTCCGAGGGGCCATTCCAGGTGGCCGCCACCGGGACCTGGGCAAGGCTTGGGAAAAACTCGCCCAGGCTGCGGCGCAGCAGCCCTTCATAGGGCGACGGCTGGTCGAATACCGGCAGCATCCGCCCGCCGTAGGCAAAGGTATTGCCACCCTTGCCGAGCATCAGCCGGCCATCGCTGGTGTTGTGGTAGTAATGCACGAAAATCCGCGAGTCGAGCACGCTGATGCCGCTGGTCAATCCCATCTGGCGCAGCAGGTCGGGCCGGGGCTCGGTGATGATCATGTCGCTGGAGACAATCGCCACGCTGCGCTCGAACTGCGGGAAGGCCCGCGCCATCCAGGCATTGAGCGCCAGCACCACGCGGTCGGCACGCACTGCGCCCCGGGTGGTCTCGACCACCGCCTGCGGCCCTTCCTGCAGGCCGGTCATGGCGGTGCCTTCGTGAATACGCACGCCCTTTTGCAAGGCAACCCGGCGCAAGCCGCGCACCAGCTTGCCCGGTTGCACCGTGGCCGCTGCCGGGGAGAACCAGCCTTCCAGGTGCTTGGCCGAACCTGCCAGGCGCTGCACCTGCTCCACCGGCAAGCGCTGGAAAGAATTGATGCCCTGGCGCTCCAGGGCGGCGATCACGCCATCGGTGGCGCCCATCTGGGCGCGGTTGGTGGCGGTGTAGAGGGTACCGTCCAGGCGGTAGTCGGCGTCGATGCCATGCGCGCGGCAGAAATCGCCGATGGCATGGATGCTCTGCTCCGACGCCTGCACCAGGCGCACCGCTTCCTGCAGGCCGAACAGTCGTTCGAGGGTGAAGAACTTGGCCGACCACGACAACGCACAACCACCGTTGCGCCCACTGGCCCCGGCGCCGCAGATGTCGGCTTCGATCAGCACGACGTCCAGGGCCGGGTTCTGTTCCTTGAGCATCAGCGCGGTCCACAGCCCGGTGTAGCCACCGCCGACGATGCACACATCAGCACGAGTGTCGGCGGTCAGGGGTGGGCACGCGGGCGCATCTTCCTGATCCAGCGCCTGTTGCAGCCAGAAGGGTCTCATGGTCGGGTTCCTCGAAAGTTTCAGGTACGCAGGGGTTTTATGGCCATGGCGGTGTTGGGCGCAACCGCCGGGGTATGCTCGGCCGTGGCCGGTCGGCTGTTCCAGTGCGGCACCAGTACCAGCGCCGAGAACAGGGCGCAGCCAGCAAACACGATGAACACCGTGACGCCGTCGAAGTAGCCTGGCAGCAGGCCACCGAGGATCGCCCCCACCGAACCGCAGCCATTGACGAAGCCCGCTGCCGTGGCGCCGGCCTTGGCCGTGCCGAAGTCGATGGCGGCCGCGCCGCTGATCATCGAGTCCGGTCCGTACAGGGTCAGGCCCATGACGAACAGCAAGGCCACCACCAGTATCACGCTGCCGCTTTGCATCGCGCCCATGAACAGCGCCAGCACCACGGTGAGCACCAGCAGGCTGATGACACAGGCTGGCATGCGCCGGGCTCCGAAGAGCTTATCGGAAGCCAGGCCGATCATGATCGGGCCCAGCAAACCGGCCAGTTCGAAAGCGGTAGGGATAATCGCCGCCCCCACCTTGCCCACCGAGGGCATCTGCTCGAAGACGATCACCGGGCCCCACAACAAAATGGCGTAGCGCGCCGGCTTGAGCATGAAGTAGGCAAGGCCCAGGGTCAGCACCGTACGGTTGCGCAGGATCTCGCGCAGTGGCGCCCACACGCTGCAGATCGTATTGCCGGGCACCATGCTTTCAGGTTCCGGGTCTACTGCCGGCAGGCCGACGTCTTCAGGCTTGTTGCGCTGCAGGAAGAAGAACAGCACGGCCACCACTGCCACCACGGCGGCACTGGAGAAAAACGCCGCATGCCAGCTGCCGATCAGGGTGTAGGCCCACCACCCCGCGAACGGTGACGCCACCAGGCCGCCGAAGGCATAGCATGAGCTCCACAGCCCCAATACCCGCCCGCGCTGCGACGAGGGAAAGAAGCTGCCGATGTTCTTGCACAACCCCGCCCAGCCGGTGGATTGCGCCAGGCCCTGGACCAGCATGCAGGTTGCGAAGATCGGGAAGGTGGCGTAGCTGCCCATGACCAGGGCGGCGGCCGCCGAGATGATCAGGCCGCCCAGCACCACCACCCGTGGGCCGAAGCGGTCGGCGAGCATGCCCCAGGTGAACTGCCCTACCGCATAGGCGGCGAGGTAGATGGCATCGAGGTTGGCCATGGCCATTTTGTCGAGGGTAAAGCTTGGGTCTTCGCCGATGCCGAGCTTGGCCACCGAAAAGGCTTTGCGGGTGAAATAGAACGCAGCGTAGGCAATCCAGGTAATGGCAAAGATCTGCACGCGCCAACGCTTTATATCTGCACTGTATTTGTTCATGGTGACTCTGACCTCGGAGCTTGAGTGTGCCGGCAGAATTTTTAAAAAACGCCTGTGTTGTTCTTGTGTTGCGCACTGCGTGACGACCGGTCAGGGTCGACACCTGGTCAGATGGAACCTGGAGCATGCGGGTATTGTTATGCGTTGTCAGCCAGGCCCATGACCCGTTGGTCACTGCAAGAGACGCACCGGGCTGAAGGAGATCAAATCAATTACTGACTGATAAATAAAATCGATTTATCGTATTTCACAAATAAGCTCAGCTTGTAACAGGTGCAGCGATGTCGGTTTCCCACGCGCAGTTGAAAGCCTTCCATGCCGTTGCCGTGCACGGCAGCTTTACCCGTGCCGCCGAACGGTTGTTTCTGACCCAGCCGGCGATCTCCGATCAGGTGCGAAAACTGGAGGAACGCTTCGGGGTGTTGCTGTTTCACCGCAACAAGCGTTCGGTGCAGTTGACCGACCTGGGCGAGCGTCTGCTGGCCATCACCCAGCGCTTGTTCGTGTGCGAGGCCGAGGCCCACGAACTGCTCCAGGACTCACGCGCGCTGCAGACCGGCACCCTGGTGCTGGCCGTGGATGCGCCCGTGCACGTACTGCCGCAGATCGCCCAGTTCTGTCAGCAGTACCCCGGCATCCACATCAAGATCGAGACGGGCAATACCGACGAATCGCTGCTGCGACTGTTCAACTATCAGGCCGACCTGGCGCTGCTCGGTCGCGACGTCGACGACGAACGCCTGCTCTGCGTGCCGATGCGCAGCGATCCGATGGTGGCGTTCGTGTCCCACAACCACCCCTGGGCCAGCCGTGGCTCGATCAGCCTGGCCGACCTCGATGACACGCCAATCGTGCTGCGCGAGCCGGGCTCGGTGACCCGCCAGACCCTTGAGGAAGAAATGCAGCGAGCGGGCCTGCGCATCCGCCCGGCGATCCAGGTCGAGGGTCGCGAGGCCGCGCGGGAAGCCGTGGTGGTGGGGATCGGCGTAGGGGTGGTGTCGGCGGCCGAGTTCGGCGCCGATGCGCGGGTCTGTGCGTTGCCGATTGTCGATTGCCAGCGGCGGCTGACCGAAACGCTGGTGTGCTTGCGTGAGCAGAGTTCGCGGCGATTGGTGGCGACGTTTTTGCAGATGGTACGAGACAGCCTTTGATAGCGCCCTCGCGGGCAAGCCCGCTCCCACCGGCGATCGCAAAATCTTCGCTGGGAGCGGGCTTGCCCCGCGATTGAATCCCGGGCCCTACGCCGCCTCCCTGCCCCGCGCCACTGCCTGGGCCGCTGCCAACATCGCGCGCAACAGCACCGCGCAGCCATCGGCCAGGTCCTCGGGCGCCGCATTCTCGATTTCGTTGTGGCTGATCCCGCCCTCGCACGGCACGAAGATCATCCCCGCCGGCCCCAGCTCGGCCAGGAAGATCGCGTCATGCCCGGCGCCACTGACGATGTCCATGTGCGACAGCCCCAGGCCCTGCGCCGCGCTGCGTACCGCCTCGACACACCCCTGCTCGAAATACAGCGGCGCAAAGTCGGCCGTCGGTGTCAGGGTGTGGCCCAGGCCATGCTGCTCGCAGGTGCTGGCAATCACGCCCTTGACCTGGGCGATCATCGAGTCCAGCCGTGCAGGCTCCAGGTGACGGAAGTCCAGGGTCATGCGCACCTCGCCGGGGATCACATTGCGCGAGCCCGGATAGACCTGCAGGCAACCCACCGTGCCACACGCATGGGGCTGGTGCTCCAGGGCCACGCGGTTGACCGCCGCCACCACCGCACTGGCGCCCACCAGGGCATCCTTGCGCAGGTGCATCGGGGTCGGCCCGGCATGGGCCTCGACGCCGCGCAGGGTCAGGTCGAACCACTTCTGGCCAAGCGCGCCGAGCACCACGCCGATGGTCTTGCGCTGGTCCTCGAGGATCGGCCCCTGCTCGATGTGCGCCTCGAAATACGCCCCCACCGGATGGCCACTGACCGCGCGCGGCCCGGCATAGCCGATGGCGTTCAGTGCCTCGCCGACGGTGATGCCCTCGGCATCGGTCTTGGCCAGGGTCTCGGCCAGGGTGAATTTTTCGGCGAACACCCCCGACCCCATCATGCATGGCGCAAAGCGCGAGCCCTCCTCGTTGGTCCACACCACCACCTCGAGCGGCGCCTCGGTCTCGATCTTCAGGTCATTGAGGGTGCGCATCACCTCAAGCCCGGCCAGTACCCCGAAGCAACCGTCGAACTTGCCGCCGGTGGGCTGGGTGTCGATATGGCTGCCGGTCATCACCGGCGGCAGTTGCGGGTTGCGCCCCGGGCGGCGGGCAAAGATATTGCCCACGCCGTCGATACTCACCGTGCAGCCCGCCTCCTGGGTCCATTTGACAAACAGGTCGCGGGCCTGGCGGTCCAGGTCGGTCAGGGCCAGGCGGCACACACCGCCTTTGACCGTGGCGCCCAGCTGGGCCAGGTCCATCAGTGACTGCCAGAGCCGCTCGCCGTTGATATGCCGCAAGCTCGATTGCAGAACGTCCTGTGTGCTTTGCATGGGTTACCTCCATCAGGTGCCTGGCCTCTGTGGGCCATGGCGTTACACAGTGGGTTTGAAGCTGGCCGTGCGCGCCGCCTTGAGCGTGCCCAGGGCGTAGTAGATCAAGCCCCCAAGGGCCGAGCCGGTGAACCAGCCAAAGTCGTAGAACCAGCTGAAAGCCTGGCTTTGCAGCGACAGCAGGGTCAGCGCCACCGGCACACCGAAGGCGATGAAGCCGGCGACGTTCCAGGCCGGGTAGACGTCGTCCCGGTACAGGCCGGCCAGGTCCAGGGTCTGCCTGCGAATCAGGAAGTAGTCCACCACCATGATCCCGGCAATCGGCCCCAACAGGCTCGAGTACCCCAGCAGCCAGTTGGAATAGACGCTTTCAAGGCTTACATCGCTGACGATCCAGCCGAGCTTTTTCAGCAGCTCGTGACCCATCAGCAGCAAGCCGACCAGGCCGGTCAGCAGCACCGCCGTGGTTCGCCCGATCCACTTGGGTGCCAGGTTCTGGAAGTCATTGGTGGGCGACACGATGTTCGCTGCGGTGTTGGTCGACAGCGTGGCGATGATGATCAGCGCCATGGCCAGGGCCACCCACATCGGGCTCTGGATATGCCCGATCAGGTTGACCGGGTCGGAGACAGTCTCGCCCACCAGCGAGGTGGAAGCTGCGGTGAGCACCACGCCCAGGGCGGCAAACAGGAACATGGTCAGCGGCAGGCCGAATATCTGTCCCAGGATCTGGTCTTTCTGGCTCTTGGCGTAGCGGCTGAAGTCGGGAATGTTCAACGACAGGGTCGCCCAGAACCCCACCATCGCCGTCAGCCCGGCAAAGAAGTAGCCATACACACTGGCGCCTTCGGGGCGTTTGGGCGGCTGCGCCATCAGCTCGCTGATCGACACGTTGGGCAAGGCCCACACCAGCAGGCCGGCGCCCACCAGCACCAGCAAGGGGGCGGACAGGGTCTCGAGCCACTTGATCGACTCCGCGCCCCGTAGCACCACCCAGAGGTTGAGGCACCAGAACAACATGAAACCGATCACCTCGCCGGTTCCGCCCAGGGCTTTCCAGTCCGCTGACAGCGAGCCGAGGAACAAGTGAATGGCAAGCCCGCCGAACATCGTCTGGATACCGAACCAGCCACACGCCACCAGGGCGCGGATCAGGCATGGCACGTTGGAGCCAATGATGCCGAATGAGGAGCGCAGCAATACCGGGAAGGGAATGCCGTACTTGGTGCCGGGAAAGGCATTGAGGGTCAGCGGTATCAGCACCACGGTGTTGGCCAGCAGGATCGCCAGCAAGGCCTCGCCCACCGTCAACCCGAAGTAGGCGGTGAGCACCCCGCCGAGGGTATAGGTCGGCACGCAGATCGACATGCCGACCCACAGTGCGGTGATATGCCATTTGTTCCAGGTGCGGTCGTGCACCTTGGTCGGGGCGATGTCGTGGTTGTAGCGCGGGCTGTCGAGAACGTCGCTGCCGGCCTCGAGTTCATATAAGCCGTCGCGCTCGCTCACTTGCGATCTGGTCTGCTGCATGGCCGCTCCACTGTTGTTGTGTTTTTTGCTCATCCGCAGGATGGCTGGAGTACTTGCACGGGCATTGCGGGCAATCACGGGTGCCCATGTGAAATCTTGACCATTTCCACAACCTGTCAAGAACGACAGGACCACTGGTCGTTTTCCCAGTCGACCAATAAATTGATTAAACCGTTAAAAATCAAATTATTATGATGTTTATAAGCTTATTTATTAATTATTTGCCCTATCCATAATCGCCGACTAGATTCATTTCCTGTCAGCGATGACAGGTTTTTGACCTACGCTGTCATGAGTACAAAACCTAGAACCGGTAACAACCGGTCAAGCCTGCGAGGAGCATCTGATGACGCTTTTGATTCGTGGCGCCACCCTGATTACCCATGAGGAAAGTTATCGCGCCGACGTGCTCTGTGCCGACGGGGTGATCAAGGCCATCGGCACCAACCTCGAGATTCCCACCGGCTGCGAAATACTCGATGGCAGCGGCCAGTACCTGATGCCCGGCGGCATCGACCCCCACACCCATATGCAGTTGCCTTTCATGGGCACCGTGGCCAGCGAGGATTTCTACAGCGGCACCGCGGCAGGCCTTGCCGGCGGTACCACCTCGATCATCGACTTTGTGATCCCCAACCCGCAGCAGTCGCTGCTCGAAGCCTTTCACCAATGGCGCGGCTGGGCCGAGAAGTCGGCCTCCGACTACGGCTTTCATGTCGCCATTACCTGGTGGAGCGAGCAGGTACGCGAGGAAATGGGCGAGCTGGTCAGCCAGCACGGCATCAACAGCTTCAAGCACTTCATGGCCTACAAGAACGCGATCATGGCCGCCGACGACACCCTGGTCGCCAGCTTCGAGCGCTGCCTGGAACTAGGCGCAGTGCCCACCGTGCATGCCGAGAACGGCGAGCTGGTCTATCACCTGCAACGCAAGCTGATGGCCGAGGGCATCACCGGGCCCGAGGCGCATCCGCTGTCGCGCCCCTCGCAAGTGGAAGGCGAAGCGGCCAGCCGCGCCATCCGCATTGCCGAAACCCTGGGCACACCGGTGTACCTGGTGCATGTGTCCACCCGCGAAGCGCTCGACGAAATCAGCTATGCCCGCGCCAAGGGCCAGCCGGTCTACGGTGAAGTGCTGGCCGGGCACCTGCTGCTCGACGACAGTGTCTACCGCCACCCCGACTGGCAGACGGCCGCCGGGTACGTGATGAGCCCGCCGTTCCGGCCGCGCAAGGACGGCCACCAGGAAGCGCTGTGGGGCGGCCTGCAATCGGGCAACCTGCACACCACCGCCACCGACCACTGCTGCTTCTGCGCCGAGCAGAAAGCCGCCGGGCGCGATGACTTCAGTCGCATCCCCAACGGCACCGCCGGCATCGAGGACCGCATGGCCGTGCTCTGGGACGAGGGGGTGAACAGCGGCAAGCTGTCGATGCAGGAATTCGTCGCGCTGACCTCCACCAACACCGCGAAGATCTTCAACCTGTTCCCGCGCAAGGGCGCCCTGCGCGTGGGCGCCGATGCCGACCTGGTGCTCTGGGACCCGCAAGGCACCCGGACCATCTCGGCAGCCACCCACCATCAGCAGGTGGACTTCAACATCTTCGAAGGCAAGACCGTGCGGGGCATCCCCAGCCATACCATCAGCCAGGGCAAGCTGGTCTGGGCCAACGGTGACTTGCGCGCCGAGCGCGGTGCCGGGCGCTACATCGAGCGTCCGGCGTACCCGGCGGTATTCGACCTGCTGAGCAAGCGCGCCGAGCATCTGCGTCCGACTGCCGTGAAACGCTGAAGCTGTAGGAGCGGGCTTGCCCCGCGATGCGATGTGACTGGACGATCGCTATCGCGGGGCAAGCCCGCTCCTACACAGAACAATAAAAAAGAGGAAACCACCGTGATCGATTCCCTCAACCACCTCCCCCGACCAGCCGCCGACAACGCCACCCTGGCCGAGCAGTTCAGCGACCTCGCCCCCCCGCTCAACGCCCGCCAGGCAGCGCTCGAAGCCTCGCGCTGCCTGTACTGCTACGACGCGCCCTGCGTCAATGCGTGCCCCAGCGATATCGACATCCCCTCGTTCATTCGCAACATCCACCAGGAGAACGTCCAGGGCGCGGCGCAGAAAATCCTCGAGGCCAATATCCTCGGCGGCAGCTGCGCGCGGGTGTGCCCCACCGAAATCCTCTGCCAGCAAGCCTGCGTACGTAACCATCACCAGGAATGCGCCCCGGTGCTGATCGGCCAGTTGCAGCGCTACGCCCTGGACCACGCCGAGTTCGCCGAGCATCCGTTCCAGCGCGCGGCCAGTACCGGCAAGCGCATTGCCGTGGTCGGCGCCGGGCCTGCCGGGTTGTCGTGCGCCCATCGCCTGGCCTGGCACGGCCATGACGTGGTGATCTTCGAGGCCCGGCCCAAGGCCGGTGGCCTGAACGAATACGGAATCGCCAAGTACAAGGTGGTCGACGACTTCGCCCAGCGTGAAGTGGACTTCGTGATGCAGATCGGCGGCATCGAGATCCGTCATGACCAGGTGCTGGGCAAGAACCTGAGCCTGGCCGATCTGCAGCAACAGTTCGACGCGGTGTTCCTCGGCCTTGGCCTCAACGCCAGTCGCCAGCTGGGCCTGGCCGACGAAAGTGCCCCGGGCCTGCTGGCCGCCACCGACTACATCCGTGAACTGCGCCAGGCCGACGACCTCGGCGCCCTGCCCCTGGCCGATCGCTGCATTGTGCTCGGTGCCGGCAACACCGCCATCGACATGGCGGTGCAGATGGCCCGTCTCGGTGCCCGCGATGTCAACCTGGTGTACCGCCGTGGCACCGAGGACATGGGCGCCACCGAACACGAACAGCACATCGCCAAGGACAACCAGGTGCGCCTGCTGACCTGGGCCCAGCCCGAACAGGTATTGCTCGACGACCAGGGCCGGGTGCGCGGCATGCGCTTTGCCCGTACGCGGATGGTCGAGGGCCGCCTGCAGACCACCGGGGAAACCTTCGAACTGGCCGCCGATGCGATCTTCAAGGCCATAGGCCAGGCCTTCGACGACCAGGCCTTGAGTGACGCCAGCGCCCAGGCCCTGGCCCGCGATGGCGAACGCATCCGTGTCGACGAACAGATGCGCACCAGCCTGCCCGGGGTGTATGCCGGCGGCGACTGTACCCACCTGGGCCAGGACCTGACCGTCCAGGCCGTGCAGCACGGCAAGCTGGCCGCCGAGGCCATCCATGCCCAACTGATGCTCAATGTGGAGGCTGCATAATGGCTGACCTGTCGATCGAATTCGCTGGCATCAAGGCGCCCAACCCGTTCTGGCTGGCCTCCGCCCCGCCCACCGACAAAGCCTACAACGTGGTCCGTGCCTTCCAGGCCGGCTGGGGTGGCGTGGTCTGGAAAACCCTCGGTGAAGACCCGGCCGCGGTCAACGTGTCGTCACGCTACTCGGCCCACTACGGCGTCAACCGCGAGGTCATGGGCATCAACAACATCGAGCTGATCACCGACCGCTCGCTGGAAATCAACCTGCGCGAAATCACCCAGGTGAAAAAGGACTGGCCCGACCGCGCGCTGATCGTGTCGTTGATGGTGCCGTGCGTCGAGGAGTCCTGGAAAGCCATCCTGCCCCTGGTGGAGGCCACCGGTGCCGACGGCATCGAGTTGAACTTCGGTTGCCCCCACGGCATGCCCGAGCGCGGCATGGGAGCGGCGGTGGGCCAGGTACCGGAGTACGTCGAGCAGGTCACCCGCTGGTGCAAGACGCACTGCTCGCTGCCGGTCATCGTCAAGCTCACCCCCAACATCACCGACATCCGCCAGTCTGCCCGTGCCGCGCACCGTGGCGGCGCCGATGCGGTGTCGCTGATCAATACCATCAACTCGATCACCAGCGTCGACCTCGAGCGCATGGTCGCCCTGCCGATTGTCGGCGACATGAGCACCCACGGCGGCTATTGCGGTTCTGCGGTCAAGCCGATCGCCCTGAACATGGTCGCCGAGATCGCCCGCGACCCGGCCACCCGCGGCCTGCCGATCTGCGGTATCGGCGGCATCGGCAGCTGGCGCGATGCCGCCGAGTTCGTCGCCCTGGGCTGCGGGGCCGTGCAGGTGTGCACCGCCGCCATGCTGCATGGCTTTCGCATCGTCGAAGACATGAAGGACGGGCTCTCGCGCTGGATGGACAGCCAGGGCTACCGCAGCCTGCAGGACTTCAGCGGCCGCGCCGTGGGCCATACCACCGACTGGAAGTACCTGGACATCAACTACCAGGTGATCGCCCGGATCGACCAGGATGCCTGCATCGGCTGCGGCCGTTGCCACATCGCCTGCGAAGACACCTCGCACCAGGCCATCGCCAACCTCAAGCAGGCCGACGGCAGCCACCGCTACGAGGTGATCGACGCCGAGTGCGTGGGCTGCAACCTGTGCCAGATCACCTGCCCGGTGGAGGACTGCATCGAGATGGTGCCGCAGGACACTGGCAAGCCGTTTCTCGACTGGCAGCACGACCCGCGCAACCCCTACCGCGAAGCGTCCTGAAGCGCGGGCATGCAGGTGAGGTAAACGACGAGGGAGGCTCACTGAGCCTCCCTCGTCGTTGTGCTGTCAGTGCAGGTCGTTGCGTCGGTACAGGCTCAGGCCGACCGCCAGGGCCGCGAGCATGCCGGCACAACTGCGGTTGATCCACTGCATGGTGCGCACCGAAAACCGGCGCATGGCATGCCGGCCGCCGTAGGCATACACCGCCATCATCACCCCGTCCAGCGCGGCGCTGGTGATTGCCAGCACCAGGTACTGCTCGGCCACCGGTTGGTCCGGGCGGATGAACTGCGGCAAAAAGGCCGAGAAAAACAGCAGGCCCTTGGGGTTGGACAGGCCCACGAACAAGGCACGCAGGAACGCCGAGCGGCCAGTGGCCCCGGCATTCACCGGCACACGTTCAAGGGCATGGCCCGGCGCCCGCCAGAGTACCCAGGCCAGGTACAGCAGGTACACGGCGCCCACCCACTTGACCAGGCTGAACAGCTGCTCGGAAGCCTGCAACAAGGCCCCCAGGCCGCAACCGACGGCACCGATCAGCAGCAGGTCCGACAGCATCGCCCCGGCCATGCCGAAACCGGCCACGCGCATACCGTGGGAGGCGCCATTGTTGAGGGCCAGGAGCATGGCCGGGCCGGGGGTGATCATCACCGCGCTGGCAGCGATGACGTAGAGCAACAGCGTGGATGCATCCATGGCAGGTTCCGCGGGCAGAAAACCACCAGAATGCCTGCAAGGCGTCGCCATCACAACGCCTGTGATCGAGCGGCACGGCGCCAGCAACGAATACTTCTATGATGGTGCGTAGGCACATTCAACACGCAAGGACCCCCTAGCCATGCTCTACCGCCTGGGCGCCGATGGACTGGTGCTGTTTCATCTGCTGTTCATCGTGTTCGTGCTGCTGGGCGGCCTGCTGCTGCTCAAGTGGCGCGGCGCAATCTGGTGGCACCTGCCGGCGATGTGCTGGGGCATCGCCGTGGAGTTCCTGCACCTGCCCTGCCCCCTCACCGACTGGGAAAACAGCCTGCGCCAGGCAGCCGGCATGGCAGGTTATGCGGGCGGTTTCGTCGAGCACTACATCTGGCCGATCATCTACCCTGCCGGCCTCACCCCGGGCATCCAGTGGGTGCTCGGGGGCGTGGTGGTGCTGGTCAATGCACCGGTCTACCTGTGGGTGTGCTTCAGCGCGTGGCGACGATGAACAGGCGTGGGAATGGCAACAGCACCTTGCCATCGGCTGCCGCCGGGTAGTCGTGTTCCATGGCCTGCAGGTACAGCTGGAGAAAGTCTGCCTGTTCCTGCTCGTCCAATGCAGCCAGGTAAGGGCGCAGGGCCGAGCCCTTGAACCACTCCACCACCGCCTGCGCGCCGCCCATCAACGGGTGGTAGTAGGTGGTACGCCACACATCCACCTGGCTACAGTGCGGGCTGAGCACGTCGTAGTAAAAGGCGGCGCTGTGCCGAGGCGGATGCTTGATCGCGCCGATCTTGTCGGCCCAGGGGCCACGGCTGGCGATCTCCCGCGCCTGGCGGTGGGCCGGCTCGTCGAAGTTGTCGGGAGTCTGGATGGCCAGGCTGCCGCCTTCGGTCAATTGCCTGGCCAGGTGCGGATACAGCAGCGCGTGATCGGGCAACCACTGCAGCGAGGCATTGGCCAGGATCACGTCCATGCCTTCGGGCGCGGTCCAGGTGCCGATATCCCCCAGTTCGAACTCGATGCCCTGCAAGCGCTGGCGGGCGGCGGCGAGCATGTCCCTGGAGCTGTCCAGGCCGGTGACGGCTGCCTCGGGATAACGCTCGGCCAGCACCTGGGTCGAATTGCCCGGGCCGCACCCCAGGTCGATGGCCGTGCGGATCGCCCGTTGCGGCAGTGCGGCCACCAGGTCGCGCACCGGCCGGGTGCGTTCGTTCTCGAAAGTGCTGTATTGCTCGGCTGACCAGGTCATTGCAGGGTCCTTGTAGTAGCGGGCTTGCCCCGCGAAGCCGATCCAACCATCACATCATATCGCCGGTCAAGCCCGCGTCTGTCTTGTTAAGATAAACGCCCTTACCAGCCCCCACGGACGCCTGCCATGACCTTGCACATTCGCCCTGCCCGACGCGAAGACGCTGCCCGGATTCTCGCCTTCATCACTGAACTGGCCGACTACGAACGTGCCCGCCACGAAGTGATCGCCTCGGTGGAGGATGTCGAACGCACCCTGTTCGACGACGGCGCCAAGGCCCTGAGCCTGATCTGCGAACGCGACGGCGTGGCCATTGGTTATGCGGTGTACTTCTACAGCTACTCGACCTGGCTGGGGCGCAACGGCATCTACCTCGAAGACCTGTACATCACCCCGGAACAACGCGGCGGCGGTGCGGGCAAGACCTTGCTGCGCCACATCGCCCGGGAAGCCTGCGACAACGACTGCGGGCGCCTGGAGTGGAGCGTACTGGACTGGAACGAACCGGCGATCCAGTTCTACCGCTCGCTGGGCGCGCAACCGCAGGATGAGTGGGTGCGCTACCGCCTGGAAGGCGAAGGCCTCAAGGCCTTCGCAGGCCGATAACCGCCCCTACGGTTCCAGCCCGATTCCGCGCAGGATCACACTGGTCACCGTCTGCACCGCCCGCTCGAACTGCAGGTCGGAGAGCGGCTGGTGATCGTTGAGCAGCCCTACCTGGTGGCTGAAGTCCGCATAGTGCTGGGTCGACGCCCAGATCATGTACAGCAGCCCCGACGGCTCCACCGCGAGGATCCGGCCATCCTCGATCCACTGGCGGATCTTGGCTTCCTTCATCTTCGCCCATCCATAGAGCGGATCATCCAGCGCCGCGCCAAGGTTCGGCGCACCATGAATGATCTCGTTGGCCCAGACCTTGGAGCCATATGGCCGGGTCCGCGAATGGATCATCTTGGCGCGGATATAGCTGGACAGCACGATACGCGGATCATCGTAGAGTTCGAAGCACAAGGCATCCTGCTTCCACACCTCGAGCAGGCCGAACAACACCGCCTGGTACAGCTCGGCCTTGGTGCTGAAGTAGTAGTGCACATTGCTGCGCGGCAACTGCGCCGCCTCGGCGATATCGGCCATGGCCGTGCCGGCGAAACCTTTTTCGGCAAAGACCTGTTCGGCCGCCAGGAGGATGTTGTCAACATTGCGTTGACGAATGCTGAGCTTGTGCCGGGTCATGACCAGATCCATTGCGACTGACCTGGCAAGGCTACCACCAGGCTTGGCGGATTCGTGCGTCGCAGGCAAAAAAGTTGTGTTGTAACGGGGATTTTTCCCACGCTATACAGTCGCAATACTGCACGCCTCATGTGCAACCGCCCTTTCCAAGGAGCCTCTTTATGTCTATTCCCCTGCTGGGCCTCGGTACTTTCCGCCTCAAGGACCAGGTCGTGATCGACTCGGTCAGTCAGGCCCTGGCCCTGGGTTACCGCGCCATCGATACCGCACAGATCTATGGCAACGAAGCCGAGGTCGGCCAGGCCGTGGCCGCCAGTGGCCTGCCCCGTGACCAGCTGTTCCTGACCAGCAAGATCTGGACGGAAAACCTGGCGGCCGACAAGCTCATCCCGAGCCTCAAGGACAGCCTGAGCAAGCTGCGCACCGACTACCTGGACCTGACCCTGATCCACTGGCCGTCACCCAAGGGCGCGGTGCCGGTCGCCGAGTTCATGGGCGCCCTGGAAGAAACCCGGGCCCAGGGCCTGACCCGCCAGATCGGTGTGTCCAACTTCACTATCGACCTGCTGCGCCAGGCCATCGCGGTGGTCGGCAAGGAAGCCATCGCCACCAACCAGATCGAACTGCACCCCTACCTGCAGAACCGCACCCTGGTCGAATTCATGCGCAACCAGGGCATCGCCGTGACCTCGTACATGACCCTGGGCTACGGCAAGGTCCTGCAAGACCCAGTGATCCAGCAGATCGCCGGGCAGCACAACGCCACCCCGGCGCAGGTGACCCTGGCCTGGGCGATGCAACAGGGCTATGCGGTAATCCCATCCTCGACCCGCCGCGAAAACCTGGCCGGCAACCTCAAGGCCCGCGAACTGACCTTGAGCGACGATGACATGGCACGCATCGCCACGCTGGACAGCGGCCTGCGCTTGACCAACCCCGAAAGCCTGGCACCGGCCTGGGACTAATCGTGGTCGCTGCAGGCCTGCGCCAGCTTCAGGTACTGCAGGGTGTGTTGCTGGCCCGCCGAGTCGACATAGACCATGCGGGCCTGCACCACATCGCAAAGTTCGGTGGCGGGCTCGCTCATGTCGAGCACCTGGGCAATGTCCAGCGGCATGCCGTAGTGGTAGACAGCCGTTGGGGTATCGGCTTGGGCGGTAGCGGTCAGCAACAGGCCAAGGCTCAAGCCCAGGCCCGACAGAGTTCGCAGGTACATGGCGACGCTCCTGTTCGAGTGCAAGAGGTTCACCGGTGTGCCGGAGAACCCCGACCCTTAAAGTGTGGCGTGCCATTGGCCGGGCGTCGGTCCAGGGGATCAACGGCAGGTGCGGGGTAAATCGGTTACTCTCGGCGTCAGTCAACTGCGCGTGGATTCACCCCAGCATGGAACTTCATATCAGCCTGCACGGCAGCAAGGGCCTGGCCGAGCAGCTCTACCGACAACTGCGCGACGGTATCGACAGCGGCCGCCTGGCAGCCGGCACCCAGTTGCCGCCCACACGGCTGCTGGCCGAACAACTGGGGGTATCGCGCAAGACCGTGGCCGAAGCCTATTCACGCCTGACCTACGACAACCTGCTAAGCGGCAAGGTGGGCAAGGGTACCTTCATCACCCCTGCCCCCACCCAGGCACCGACACCCGCACCCTCCATTGCCCTGGCCAGCGCCCAGGCCCTGGAAAAATGGCTGGCCCGGGCCAATCCGCTGGCCGACATGCGCTCGGCCACCCTGCGTTACGACTTCATCGGCGGTGCCTCGAGCAAGGGCCAGTTCCCCTTCGACGACTGGCGCCGTTGCAACCAGTACGCGCTGCGCCAGATCCGCACCAGCAGCGCCCGCTACGCTGCGCACCAGGGCCTGCCGGAGCTGCGCGAAGCCATCGCCCGGCACATCGCCTTCGCCCGTGGCGTGCGTTGCAGCAACACCGACGTGCTGGTGTGCAATGGCGCCCAGCAGGCCCTGGACCTGATCGCCAGGGTACTGATCGAACCTGGCAGCAAGGTAGCCATGGAAGACCCCGGCTACACCCCGGTGCGCCAGTTGTTCCTGGCCCAGGGCGCCGACCTGCAGTATGTGCCGGTCGACAGCGAAGGCCTGTGCGTCGATCAGATCGCCGACGACACCCGCCTGATCTACGTGACCCCCTCGCATCAGTTCCCGCTGGGCATGCCCATGAGCCAGGTACGTCGCGAGGCCTTGCTGGCGCGCGCGGCGGCCTTGGGCGCGATCATCATCGAAGACGACTACGACAGCGAGTTTCGCTATGAAGGCCGGCCCACCGATTCCTTGCAGAGTATGGACCGTCACGGCCTGGTGGCCTATGTCGGGACATTCTCCAAGACCCTGCTGCCGGAGCTTCGCCTGGGCTACACGATCGCACCGCCGGCACTGCGCGAAGCCCTGTGCATCGCCAAGCAACTGACCGACTGGCACACCCCCACCCTCAACCAGTGGGCGCTGGCGCGGTTCATCAGTGAGGGCTCGCTGCTCAAGCACATCCGCCGCGTGCATGAGGTGTACGCCGCGCGTCGCACGCGGATCGTGCAGCGCCTGCAAGGGGACCTGGCGCCCTGGTTCGAGGTGATTCCGGCCACCGCCGGCTATCACCTCAGTGCCTTGGCCAAGGGCGACCTGGACGTGCAGTTCGTCATCGACATGGCCCGCAAGGTCGAGGTCGGGCTTTACTCGCTCGCCCCCTTCCATGCCCAGGCCCCGGTGCGTTCAGGGCTGCTGATCGGTTTTGGCGCCATCGAACTGCTGGACATCGACCCGGCCCTGGACCGGTTGCGCGATACCCTGCAACGCCTCGACGAATTGGCCTCCTGACATTTGCCGCAATTGGCTATTCGAACCCGGCCGGCGCAGCGCTAAGGTAGTGCCATCGCCGCCCGACGCGGACCTGACTGGAGTAGATCAATGAGCAATCGTATCGAATGGGCCAAACACGCACCCGAAGCCTACAAGGCGATGGTCGGCCTGGAAATGGCCCTGGGCAAATCCGGGCTGGAGAATTCGCTGCTGGAGCTGATCCGCCTGCGCGCCTCGCAAATCAACGGCTGCGCCTACTGCGTCAACATGCACGCCAACGATGCGCGCAAGGCCGGGGAAACCGAAGCCCGCCTGCAGACCCTCAGCGTCTGGGAAGAAACCGCCTACTTCACCCCCCGCGAGCGCGCCGCCCTGGCCTGGACCGAGAGCCTGACCCGCCTGCCCGACCTGCGTGCCCCGGAGCATCAGTACCGTGAACTGCTGGAGCACTTCAGCGAAACCGAAGTGGCCAACCTGACCCTGGCCATCGCCACCATCAACGCCTGGAACCGCTTCGGCGTCGGCTTTGCGATGATCCCCGGCTGAGTCGTCCCCACCACGAAAAACGCCCTGCACTGCAGGGCGTTTTTCGTTGCTGGCAATGCCATCAGCCAGCCGGCGTCGGCATCACCGGTGGCGTGTACTGCAAGGGGATTCCCAGAAACCACGGCAGGAACAGCACCAGCGGGTTGTCTGGAACGGCACGAAGCCCGCTCCCACGGTTGCCCCGTGATGGGGCCCTGTCGAACGACTTAGAACGTCATCTCTTTAACATCATCCGGCACGATCAGCTTACCGGCGGTCTTCTCGATGATCTCTTCAACCGTCACCCCCGGTGCGGTTTCGCGCAGGATGAACGCGCCGTCCTCGATCTCCAGGTAAGCAAGGTCGGTCAGCACCTTGCGGATGCAACCGGCACCGGTCAGCGGCAGGCTGCAGCGTGGCAGCAGCTTGGACTCGCCATCCTTGGAGGCGTGGGTCATGGTGACGATGATGTTGTCGGCACCTGCCACCAGGTCCATAGCCCCGCCCATGCCCTTGACCAGCTTGCCAGGGATCATCCAGGAAGCGATGTTGCCTTCCACGTCCACTTCGAAGGCGCCGAGCACGGTGAGGTCGACATGACCACCACGGATCATGGCGAAGGATTCGGCCGAGCTGAAGATCGACGCGCCACGGCGGGCGGTCACGGTTTGCTTGCCGGCGTTGATCATGTCGGCGTCCAGCTGCGCTTCGGTGGGGAATTCACCCATGCCCAGCAGGCCGTTTTCAGATTGCAGCATCACGTCCATATCGGCCGGGACGTAGTTGGCCACCAGGGTCGGGATGCCGATGCCGAGGTTGACGTAGTAGCCGTCCTTGAGTTCGCGGGCGACGCGCTGGGCCATTTGTTCGCGGGTAAGTGCCATGGTCAGGATCTCTTTGTTGTTCTGTTCGGGGATGGGTCAGGCTTTGAGGGTGCGTTTTTCGATACGCTTCTCGAAGGTGCCGACAATCACCCGGTCGACATAGATACCCGGGGTATGGATCTCGGTGGGCAGCAGCACACCCGGCTCGACGATCTCCTCGACCTCGACCACGGTGATCTTGCCGGCGGTGGCGGCCAGCGGGTTGAAGTTCTGCGCGGTGTTGCGGTACACCACGTTGCCGTAGTGGTCGGCCTTCCAGCCCTTGACGATAGCGAAGTCACCGGTGATGGCTTCTTCGAGGATGTACTTGCGACCGTTGAATTCGCGCACTTCCTTGCCTTCGGCAACCGGGGTGCCGTAGCCGGTGGCGGTGAAGAAGGCCGGGATGCCGGCGCCGCCGGCGCGCATTTTTTCGGCCAGGGTGCCTTGGGGGGTCAGCTCCACTTCCAGCTCGCCGCTGAGCAGCTGGCGCTCGAACTCGGCGTTCTCACCCACGTAGGAGGCGACCATCTTGCGGATCTGGTGATCCTCGAGCAGTACGCCCAGGCCGAAGCCGTCGACGCCGCAGTTGTTGGAGACCACGGTCAGGCCCTTGACGCCACGGCGCTTGATCTCGTTGATGAGGTTTTCAGGAATGCCGCACAAGCCGAAACCACCGGCCAGTACAGTCATGTTGTCGGTCAGGCCTTCAAGGGCCTGTTCATAGGTTGCTACGCGCTTGTCCAGTCCGGCCATGCTGATCCGCCTTTTGTAGTTGTTGAACCGACAGGGGTGCCGGTTAGCGTTTGACGCATCTTCACCCCAATAGACTTATTTGTTAATTTTGTTTTTATGATCATTTGATTAATTTTTCAAAAGAATAGACCACCCCCATGAACGTCAAACAGCTGCGCGCCTTCATCACCGTCGCCAAGTACCAGAGCTTTGCCCAGGCCGGTGAGCACCTGCACCTGTCGCAGCCAGCCCTGAGCCTGACCATCAAGGCCCTGGAAGACAACCTCGGCGGCGCCCTGCTCAGCCGCACCACCCGCAGCGTCAGCCTGACCCCCGAGGGCGAGGTGCTGCTGCCGCTGGCCCGGCAACTGCTGGCCGATTGGGACAACACCGAAGAACTGCTGCGCCAGCGCTTTACTCTGCAACTGGGCCGGGTGGCCATCGCCGCCATGCCGGCCTATGCCGGCAACCTGCTGCCGGCAGCGCTGAAGGTGTTTCGCCAGCGCTACCCGCGGGTCAACGTCACCGTGCACGACGTGATCAACGAACAAGTACTGGAACTGGTGCGCCACCGGCGCGTCGAACTGGGCATCGGCTTCGAACCGGACGCCAGCGAACCGTTGATATTCAAACCGCTGTACCTGGACCGCTTCGTCGCCGTGGTGCCGGCTGATTCGCCCCTGGCGCGACAACAGCAAGTGACCTGGCGCGAACTGCTCGCCGAAGACTTCATCGCCCTGCAGCGCCCTTCGGCGGTGCGCCTGTTGCTGGAGCAGCACCTGGCTGCCGAACACGGCAAGCTGGCGGTGGCCTTCGAGAGCCACCAGCTGTCGACCATCGGCCGCATGGTCGCCAACGGGCTGGGGGTCAGCGCGGTACCGGCGTTGTGCATCGGCCAGATGGAAGAACTCGGCGCGCGCTGCGTCACCCTGGTCGAACCGAGTATCGAACGGCGCATTGGCGTCAGCCTGCTGGCCGACCATAAACTCTCGGCAGCGGCCCAGGCGCTGCTTGAGGTGCTGCAGCAACATTCCCGACTCCAGGAGGTGACATGCGTACAGTAAAGCTTGCCGGCCAACAGGTGCCAGCCATTGGCCAGGGCACCTGGTACATGGGCGAAGACCCGGGCCAGCGCAGCCGCGAAGTGGCGGCCCTGCAACAGGGTATCGAACAGGGCCTGACGCTGATCGACACGGCCGAGATGTATGCCGAAGGCGGCGCCGAACAGGTGGTTGGCCAGGCCATCGCCGGGCGCCGCGACCAGGTCTTCGTGGTCAGCAAGGTCTACCCGCACAACGCCAGCCATGCCGGCGTACCCGCTGCCTGCGAACGCAGCCTCAAGCACCTGGGTACCGACTACATCGATCTCTACCTGCTGCACTGGCGCGGCCAGTACCCGCTGGAAGAAACCGTCGAGGCCTTCGAGCGCCTGCGCGAGGCTGGCAAGATCGGCCGGTGGGGGGTGTCGAACTTCGATGTCGACGACCTGCGCGAACTGCATGAATACAGCAGCCACTGCGCCACCAACCAGGTGCTGTACAACCCGGCCCAGCGCGGCATCGAATTCGACCTGCTGCCCTGGAGCCACAAGCGCCAGCTGCCCACCATGGCCTACTGCCCGCTCGCCCAGGCCGGGCGTTTGCTCAAGCACCCGACCCTGGAAGAGATAGCCGAGCGCCATGGTGCGACCCCGGCGCAGGTGAGCCTGGCCTGGGTGACACGCGAGGACGGCGTGATTGCCATCCCCAAGGCCGTGGACCCAGAACATGTGCGCCTGAATGCGGCGGCAGCCCACCTGGTGCTCAACAGCGAAGATTTGCGCGCCATCGACCGCGCCTTCCCGGTACCGACGCGCAAGCAGCACCTGGCGATGGTTTGAGCTCCACCCCGTTGGGTCAATGAAAATCCCGGCTGCGCACCTCCAGCCCCTGCAACAAGGGGCTGAGGTCTTCCAGGCGCTGTGCAATCAGATGCCGCACCCCGCTTTCACTCTCGAGCCTTCCGCTCACCCGCAACAGCCGTGCCCCCACCAGGGCCCGCCGCTGACGCTCGGCCAAGTCGCGCCAGACCACCACGTTGACGTTGCCGAACTCATCTTCCAGGGTCACGAAGGTGACGCCGCTGGCAGTCCCCGGGCGCTGGCGCCCGGTGACCAACCCCGCCACGCTGACCTTGTCGCCGTGCCCGGCCTCCTCCAGCGCCTTCGAACTGCGACAGCCCAACGCATTCAGGCGACCACGCAGCAAGGTCAGCGGATGCGGCCCCAGGGTAGTCCCGACGCTGGCGTAGTCAGCGAACATGTCCTCACTGACCGAGGGCCGTGGCAAGTCCACCGGCACCTCCACGGCAGGCTCCACGGCCGCGAACAACGGCAACTGCGCCTGCACCGCCGCCACCTGCCAGCGAGCCTGGTGGCGGTCGCTGGCAAGGGCGCGCAAGGCGCCGGCATCGGCCAGCAGTTCACGGGCACGGGCATCGAGCTGTGCCCGCAGGCACAGGTCGCTGACATCACGCCAGCCACGCCCGGCACGGGCTTGCTCGATGCGCCGGGCATCGGCCTCACTGAAGCCGCGCACCTGTCGCAGGCCCAGGCGCAGGGCCAGCGCCTGCCCTGCCCCCGGCTCCAGGCTGCAGTCCCAGTCGCTGTGGCACACGTCCACCGGGCGGATCTCGATATGGTGGCGGCGGGCGTCCTGGAGGATCTGGTCAGGGCTGTAGAAGCCCATCGGCCAGCTGTTGATCAGCGCGCAGGCAAAGATCGCCGGTTCATGGCACTTGAGCCAGCAACTGGCATAGGTCAGCAAGGCGAAGCTCGCGGCATGGGACTCGGGAAAGCCATAGCTGCCAAAGCCCTTGATCTGTTCGAAGATGCGTTCGGCAAACTCACTGCTGTAGCCATTGCCACGCATGCCGACGATCAGCCGCTCGCGGTGCGGCTCGAGGCCGCCGTGGCGCTTCCAGGCGGCCATGGCCCGGCGTAGCTGGTCGGCCTCGCCCGCCGAGTAGCCACCGGCAACCATCGCCAGTTCCATGACCTGCTCCTGGAACAGCGGCACCCCCAGGGTGCGCTCGAACACCTTCTTCAACGCAGGCGATGGATAGGTCACTGGTTCCAGGTTCTGGCGCCGCCGCAGGTAGGGGTGGACCATGTCGCCCTGGATCGGCCCGGGGCGCACGATCGCCACCTCGATCACCAGGTCGTAGAAATTCTTCGGCTTGAGCCGCGGCAGCATGGCCATCTGCGCCCGTGACTCGATCTGGAACACCCCGACGGTGTCGGCGCGGCCGATCATTTCATAGGTCGCGGCGCAGTCGGCGGGGACGGTGGCCAGGGTCAGCTCACGGCCACGGTGGCGATACAGCAGGTCGAAACAACGACGCAAGGCCGTGAGCATGCCCAGGGCGAGGATATCGACCTTGAGCAGGCCGACCAGGTCGAGGTCGTCCTTGTCCCACTGGATCACCGTACGCCCGTCCATCGCGGCGTTTTCCACCGGCACCAGGGTGTCCAGGGGCTGCTCGGAAATCACAAAGCCGCCCGGGTGCTGGGACAGGTGCCGGGGAAAGCCGATCAGCTCGCCCGTCAGCGCCAGCACCCGGCGCAGCATCAGGCTGTCGGGATCGAAGCCGGCTTCGCGCAGTTGCTCGGGCGGCGGCAGGCGGTCGCTCCAGCGCCCGCAGCAGTCGGCCAGGGCGTTGATCTGCGCCACCGGCAGGCCCAGCACCCGGGCGATGTCGCGTACCGCGCCGGCGGCATGGTAGGTGCTGGCCACCGCGGTCAAGGCGGCGCGATGGCGACCGTAGCGGCTGAAGACATACTGCAGTACCTCTTCGCGCCGCTCGTGCTCGAAGTCGACGTCGATATCCGGCGGCTCATCACGCTCGCGCGACAGAAAGCGCTCGAACAACAAATGGCTCTTCATCGGGTCCAGCTCGGTGATGCCCAGCACGTAGCACACCACCGAGTTGGCCGCCGAGCCTCGCCCCTGGCAGAGAATGCCCTGGCCACGGGCGAACGTGACGATGTCATGCACGGTGAGGAAGTAGCTTTCGTAGTTCAGCTCGGCGATCAGTTCGAGCTCATGCTCCAGGGTCGCGCGAGCCTGCTCTTCGATGCCCCTCGGCCAGCGCCGGCGCTGCCCCTGCTCGCACTGGTGGCGCAGCCAGCTGCTGGCCGTCTGGCCAGCCGGGACCAGCTCGCGGGGGTATTGGTAGCACAGCTGGCTCAGGTCGAAACGGCAGCGCTCGGCAATGCGCTGGGTTTCGTCGAGCAAGGCCTGTGGGTAGAGCTCGGCCAGTTGCGCCAGCGGGCGCAGGTGACGCTCGCCATTGGCGAACAGGCGTTGCCCGGCCTCGGCCACGGTGCAGTGGTGACGGATGGCCGTCATGCTGTCTTGCAGGGCGCGGCGCCCCCGGGCGTGCATGTGCACATCCCCTGCCGCCACGACGCGGATCTGCAACGCCTCGGCCAGGGCCTGCATCTGCTGCAGGCGCAGCCCATCGTCGGCGCCACGGTGCAGCTCGACCGCCAGCCACAGGCGCTCGGCGAAACGCTCGCGCAACCAGTGCCCGGTGGCCCTGTCATCGGCGTGACCATCCGGCACCCACAGGGCCAGCAGCCCCTCAAGCGGCGCCTCGAAATCGTCGCGCAGCAACTGGTACGTGCCCTTTTGCGCCCGCCGCCGGCCCAGGGTGATCAACCGGCACAGGTGCTGGTAACCGGTCAGGTTCTCGGCCAGCAGCACCAGCTTGGGCCCCTGGTGCAGGCGCACTTCGCTGCCGACGATCAGGGCCAGGTCGACGGCCCTGGCCGCCTGCCAGGCCCGCACGATTCCCGCCAGGGTGCATTCGTCGGTGATGGCCAGGGCCTGGTAGCCGTGCTGGCGGGCGCGCTCGAACAACTCCCGGGCGCTGGAGGCGCCACGCTGGAAGCTGAAATTCGACAGGCAGTGCAGTTCGGCGTAGCCCTGGAGCGCGCTCATGCAAACCAGCCCTGCAGCCACAGCGGACCATCCTCACCCAGGTTGCGGTAGGCCCAGGCATACAGCCCGGTCGGGGTCTGTACCCGGTAGTAGTCGCGGCGTATGTCACCGCCATCCCACCAGCCGGACTCGATCCGCTCGGCCCCCGTCAGCAGCTGCACCCCCACCCCCGGCAAGGCCTGGGGCTCGGCCAGCAGCCAGCCCGGGCGCGGCGCACTGGGCGCTGGCGGCAGCTTGGCGGCGCTGTCCAGGCGCCAGGCGCACTCGGGGCGATGATCGTCCTGGGCCGCGAGGTTGCGTACCGCGCTGTCACCCAGGCGTGCGCGCAGGCGTTCGCGCAACTGCTCCCAGGGCTGATTCTGCTGCGGGCGCGGGTCGAACAGTTCGCTGTGTTGCGGCACAAAGGCCGGCAGGTCTTCGGCCAGCAGGCGCAGGTTGCGCACCGGCGCGCCCAGTTGCAGTTGCTCCAGGCGCCCACGGGCCAGTTCGAAGAGCATCTGCGGGTCACGCTCGGCAGCCAGCAGGCCGACGGCCACACAGGTGTCGGGACCTTCGCCGTGCTCCAGGTGCAGGGTGAAGCGCTGCACGCCACTGTCGCGCCCGGCCAGGAAAGCGGCCAGGTCGTTGATCAGGCGGCGCATCGGAAAGAGCAGGGCCTGGTGCGACTCCACATCAAAATTCAGCTCCAGGCGGGCATCGAAACGATCCGGCGGTAGGTAGAACGCCAAGGCCATGGGCCGCACCCCGAGCAAGCGGTCCAGGTGCAACTGCACCGGGGCGGCGAAACGCCGGGCCAGGGCCTGGCGCGGCAACGCCATGACCTGGCCGAGCCGGCGCAGGCCCATGCGCGCAAAGGCGCTGGCCGCCTGTTCAGGCAAGCCGACCCGCTCGATGGGCAGTTGCTCGAGGGCGGCGCGGGTCTGTTCGGGATCGGTGAGCGCCAGGCCGTCATGACAGTTGGCAAGCATGCGCGCGGCCACCGGGTTGCTGGCCAGCACGATACGGTGGCGAAACCCCAGGGCACCGAGCTCGGCCCGCAGGCGCGCCTCGAATGCCGGCCAGGGCCCGAACAGCCCCAGGCTGGACTCGACCTCGAGCAGCAGCACCCGCGGGTAATGCAGGCTGACCTGGGAGCTGAAGCGATAGGCCCAGGCGGCGAGCAGTTGCTGTAGCGGCTCGATGGCGGCCGGGTCGTGGTCAACGCAGGTGAAATGCCCCGCCAGCGCCTGGGCGGTGGTCAACGGCTGGCCGGCGCGCAAGCCCAGGGCGGCGGCGGCCGCGTTGACCGCCTGCAGCACCCGGCGCTGGGGCGGCCCGCTGAGCAGCACCAGCGGCGTGTCGGGATCGTCGCGCCCGCGCAGCACGGCGTCGAGTGCCAGCTGCGGCAGCAGGATACAGGCCCAGAGCATGATCCATCAGCCTCGCCCGGGGCAGGCAATGGGCATGGCCGGAGCCAGCCCGCCCCGGCACTTGAGCACCCGCCACTGGGCCGGGCGGGCATCGACGGCAATGCGCAACGCCGCCGGCGAAGGGTTGAGCGCAGCCTGCATCGGACGCAGGGCAAAGGCCAGGGCCTGGCCGCTTTCGGCCGCTACCTGCAAGCGGCGCAAGGCGCGGTCGTCGGCCTTGTGCGGCCAGCACAGTACCGCGCCGCAACTGCCCGAGCGCAGGCACTGCTCGGCGGCCCAGAGCACCTCGCCCGGGTGCGCCTGGACCAGGGCAATGTACTGCAGGTCGACCCCGGCGGCCTGCCAGGCAGGTGCGTAGGGCACGAAGGGCGGTGCAACCAGCACTACCCGTTCGCCACCGGCGGTCAACCGCGCCAGGCTTGGCCACAGCAGGTGCAGCTCGCCACAGCCCTCGGCGGCCAGCAGCACCTCGGTGAGCGCACCTGCTGGCCAGCCGCCACCCGGCAGCGCCGCATCCAGCACCGCATGGCCGGTGGGCTGCAGCCCCGGGGGCTGCGCCTGGGGGCGGCCCTTCCAGACGCGCTGCTGGTCGAGCAGCCCGTCGAGGCTGACCACGGCGCCCATCAGCCGCGCCTCACCAGGCCGCAGAACACGCCTTCGATGACGAAGTCCTGGCCTGGGCCAATGTCGATCGGTGCATAGGCCGGGTTGCGTGGCAGCAGGCGGTAATGCCGGGCGCTGACCCGCTCGAAGCGCTTGATGGTCACCTCACCCTCCAGGCGCGCGACGATGATCTGCCCGTCGCGGGCCTCGGCCTGTTGCTTGATGCCGACCAGGTCGCCGTCGAGGATGCCGTCGTCGAGCATCGAGTCGCCACGCACCTTGAGCAGGTAGTCGGGCGAGCGGCTGAACAGGTGGGCATCGAGCATGAGTTGCTCGTGGATGTCGACGTCGGGACCGATCGGCCGCCCCGCCGCCACCTGGCCCAATACCGGGATCTCCAGCACCTCGGGGCGGCGCAAGGCACCGGCCAGGCGAATGCCCCGGGCCTGGTTGGGCGTGACCTCGATGAAACCGGCCTCGCACAGGGCCTGGATGTGCTTGCGCGCCACGCTGCGCGAGGCAAAGCCGAAGGCCGTGGCGATATCGGCCAGGCTCGGCGGCTGGCCGTGATCGGCGATGCGGTCGCGGATGAACGTGAGGATAGCGCTGCGTTTGGGCGATAAAGTATTCATGGAGTACATTTGTACTCTTTTCGTCTCCCGCTGACCAGCCCCCTTGATCGGGTTATGCTGGACAGCCTTTGCAGCGGACCCCCGACATGCTTGAAGCCCTGTTGTTCGACCTCGACGGCACCCTGACCGATACCGACAACCTCCACCTGCTGGCCCTGCAACAGCTGTTGCGTGAAGAAGGCCGGGAGCTGACCGAAGCCGAATTCGACGCCCACGTCAGCGGCCGGGCCAACGCCGACCTGTGCCGCTACCTGTTCCCCGACCGGCCGCTGGCCGCGCACCAGGCCTTCGCCGATCTCAAGGAGGCACGCTTTCGTGCCCTGTCGCCGACCCTGCAACCCACCGCCGGCCTGCTGCGCCTGCTTGAACATGCCGAACGGCACGGCATCGGCATGGCCGTAGTCACCAATGCGCCGCGGGCCAATGCCGAGCACATGCTCGAGGCGATGGCTCTGGGTGGGCGTTTCGAACATGTGCTGGTGGCTGAAGAACTGGCCCGTGCCAAGCCGGATCCGCTGCCCTACCTCACCGGCCTTGAGCGGCTTGGCACGCGCGCGGCGCATGCCCTGGCGTTCGAGGATTCGGTACCGGGAGTGACTGCTGCCAGCGCTGCGGGGATCTTCACGGTGGGAATCTCTACCAGCCAGTCTGCCGAGGCCCTGCAGGCGGCCGGAGCACAACTGGTGGTGGCCGATTTTGAAGACGCGCGGCTGTGGGAATTGATCCAGGCCCGCCGTGTGGGAGCCGGGCTTGCCGGCGATCGGCCGCACAGCGGCCGTAATCCAGACGACGCTTGATGTGCAGGCTGTAGTGGCCTCATCGCGGGGCGAAGACAATTGCCCCCTGCCCCATTTCGGTGCCAACACACTAGAATGGGCAACCTTCCCCACCCGGCAACCTCCATGGATATCGAGCTGGCCCGCACTTTTCTTGAAATCGTCCGCAGCGGCAGCCTGGTCTCCGCCGCCGAACGCTTGCACGTCACCCAGACCGCCATTACCGCCCGGGTGCAGAAACTCGAACAACAATTGGCCTGCCAGTTGTTCATCCGCAGCCGCAGCGGCGCCAGCCTCACGGCCGATGGCGAAGCCTTCGTGGTGTATGCCAATCAGCTGGTTCAAACCTGGGAAGCAGCCCGCCGCGACCTGCCGTTGCCCCAGGGCTGCCACCAGGTGCTGCACATCGGCGGCGAAGTGAGCCTGGGCAATCCGATGGTGCTGGGTTGGGTCAGTGCCCTGCACCGGGCGATGCCCAGCCATGCCATTCGCAGTGAAGTCAGCGACGGCGAATCGCTGCTGCGCAAGGTAGAAATGGGCGTGCTCGACGCCGTGCTGGTCTACCAGCCCACCTATGGCCCCGGCCTGCAAGTGGAGCAACTGATGGAAGAAAAGCTGATTCGCGTGCGCCGCAAGGACAAGCCCGAACCCTACATCTACATCGACTGGGGCCAGGCCTTTCGCCGCCAGCACGATGCCGCCCTGCCCGAGTGCGCGCGCCCGGCCCTGAGTTTCAACCTCGGCCCGCTGGCGCTGCAGTACATTCTCGAACATGGCGGCAGCGGCTACTTCCGTACCCGGGTGGTCCAGGCCTACCTGGACAGCGGCGTGTTCGAACGCGTGCCGCAAGCCCCGGAATTCACCTACCCCACCTACCTGGTCTACGCCCGCGAGCGCGACAGCCAGGCCCTGCAACAGGCGATCAGCGTGCTGCAGCAGGTGGTGGCCAGTGAAAGCGACTGGTCACAACGCTGGGACCCGGTCATCTGAACGCACCGGCGAGCTGAGCACATGCCGCTTGAGCCCGGCGATCAGGTCGGTCTGGGTGATCACGCCGACCAACTGCTCACCGTCCATTACCGGCAAGCAATGCAGCCCCTGTTCACTGAGCAGCGGAATCAGCGCCACGGCGGGCTCATCGCTGCGCACGGTGACCACCGGCCGGCTCATGATCTGCTCGAGCACGACCTTCGGTTGCCGACCGAACAGCCCGCGCCAGCTGAAACGTGCCTGGGACATCGCCGGTCCGACCAGGTCGCTCAAGCTGACAATCCCCACCAACCGACGCGTGTCATCCAGCACCGGCAGGGTCTTCAAATGGTGGCTCGACAGCTGCTGCCACGCCTCCTGCAAGGTGGTTCTCGGCGTGGCCTGCTGCACATCGCGCGACATCACCGACGCGGCGGTAATCCCGCCCAGACTGCGCTGCAAGGCATGCTGCTCGGTGGCCAGGATGATCCGCTCAAGCTCGTCGCGGGTCACATCGACAAACTCGCCCAGTTCTTCCAGGGCATGGTCCAGGTCTGCCCCGCTGACCCCCACCCGCTCGGCGGGCACGGTATCGGCGGTGTGGTGCAGGTCTTTGCGCGGCACCGCCGTTTTCGGATAGCGCACCCCCGTCAGGCGGTTGTAGATCACCGCTACGGCCACCAGCACCAGGGCGTTGAGCATGATCGGCTCGAACACCTGATTGCCCATCGACGCCAGGGACGAGTCGGCCAGCACCACGCTCACTGCCACCCCACCGCCAGGCGGATGCAGGCAGCGCAGCAGGCACATCACCCCGATCGCCAGCCCCAGCGCCAATGCCGCCACCCACAGCGCCGAGCCAAACCAGTGGTGCAGCACCAGGCCGACCACCGTGGCGCAGGCATAACTGCCGACAAAGGGCCAAGGCTGTGCCAGGGCGCCGGAATGCACGGCAAACAACAGCACGGCCGAAGCGGCCAGGGGGCCGAGCAAGTGCAGCGCCACCGTGGCACCAAATGCCTGGCTGCAGGCCAGGCCCGCGAGCAACAGGCCGAGCAATGCGCCAATACTTGCGCGAACGCATTCTTTGAAGGGGATGTTCAGTGGGGCCGGCAGCAGCCGGTGGAGCAGACCGCGGGTAAACATGGGGAACGAGGTACCTGGCAGTAAAAAAAGCCCGGCCAAAGCGGCTGGGCTGAGTATCGCGGGGGCAATACCTAATGGGCTCCGTCCGTGGAGATGGAATCTTGAAGGGTTCCAGCGTGGCAGGGATTCTGCCGGGGATGCGCCTGGCGGTGGTAATTCAAAAAAATGCAGGCTGGCTGCATTTTTTTGAGGTGTAGGTCACCCCAAGCCTACGACCGCCCCTTGTCGTCACGATCACGCGGGTATCGCCGAGCCAGCGCGAACGCCGGCAACCAGGACTCGCGCCGGATAACCCAGCTTTCATAGGTGGGCACCAGTTGGTCCGGGGAATCCAGCGACCCCAGGTTCACCTCGACTTCGTCGGCGCTGCGGGCATAAACGGACGACCCGCAGCGCGGGCAGAAAAACCGCCCGGCATAGTCGCGTGTTTCGCCCTCGATGGTTACCGCATCCTCCGGGAAAATCGCGCTGGCATGAAACAGCGCGCCATGATGCTTGCGACAATCCAGGCAGTGGCAGATGCCCACCCGGTAAGGATGCCCGGTTGCCACGAGGCGTACGTTGCCGCATAGGCACCCTGCGGTGTAGTGGTCCATGCTGACCTCCCGAACGGTGGTTATCGGAATTTGTAAAAATAGCAGCCTATGCTTGAACCCATCCCACCTTCCCTATTTCGGACACTCGAATGCCCAGCCCCGAAACCACCCTCCTGCAAAGCTGGCACCACAACGCCCTGCCCTGGATCGACGCGGTGCGCAGCGGCGCCATCGAAAGCCGTCGCCAGGTCACCGACCAGGCCATCCTGCTGGCGGTGCTGAGCCGCCAGCCTGAGCGCGTACTCGACCTGGGCTGCGGTGAAGGCTGGCTATTGCGCGCGCTGGCTGACCGGGGCATCGAAGCGGTCGGCGTGGATGGCGATGCGACCCTGGTCAAGGCGGCGCAAGCGGCAGGCTCCCGGCAGGTGCAGGTGGCCAGCTACGAGGCACTGGCCGCCGCCACGGTGGACATCGGTCGCGACTACGACCTGGTCTGCGCCAACTTCGCCCTGCTGCACCAGGACATCATCCCGCTGCTGAGCGCCCTGCATGCCCTGCTCGCCCCGACTGGCATGCTGCTGATCCAGACCCTGCACCCCTGGGCTGTCGCGGCGGGTGACTACCAGGATGGCTGGCGCGAAGAGACTTTTGCCGGGTTCCCGGGGCAGTGGCAGCCCATGCCGTGGTACATGCGCACCCTGTCCAGCTGGATCAACGCGCTGGACATGGCCGGCTTCTCGCTGGCCAGCCTGCAGGAGCCACAACATCCACAAAGCCCGGTGCCGCAATCACTGCTGATGGTCGCCGAGCGCCGCTAGCCCAGCGCGGCCCCCGCGATGATCAACGGCGGATCGACGATCACCCTATGCTCGGGTTCGACCCGGCACCCCTTGGCCGATATCACCCAGGCGGCGGGCTACCGGCATTTGCAGTGACCCAGAAGCGGCCACGTCGTCCCTGGCATGGCCGCCGCGACGGGCTATTTGATGAAGCGAACCTGGCTGTTGATCTTCTCGATCACCGCGCCCTTGCGTTCGTTGAAGCGCAGCTTGTTCTGTTCGAACAGGTTGTTGCCCTTGGTATCGATGGAAATGATCAGCGGGCCGAACTCTCGCACCCGGTTGACCCACAGCGTTTCCGGCATGCCCAGGTCCTGCCACTCGGCCCGCTCGATTTCCTCGACCTGGGTGGCGGCCAGCACTGCGCAGCCGCCTGGGAACACGGCGTGTACGGCTTTGTTCTCCAGGCAGCCGGTGGTGGTCTCCGGGCCCATGCCGCCCTTGCCGACGATCAGCTTGACGCCGGTTTCCTCGATGAATTGCTTCTCGAACTTCTCCATGCGCATGCTGGTGGTCGGCCCGATGGAGACCATCTCGAAGCTGCCGTCATCCTTTTTGCGCACAATGGGCCCGGCGTGGAAGATCGCGCCACCGCGCAAGTCCACCGGCAGTTCGCGCTTGAGTTCGATCAGCCGGCGGTGGGCTACGTCGCGGCAGGTCACCAACTGGCCGGTCAGGTACACCACATCACCGACGTTGAGGGCCGCCAGGTCTTCGTCCTTGATCGGCGTGGTCAGGATCTTTTTCACAGAACTACTCCTTCGTGGGAGAGGATGTCGTAGGTCAGGTCGGCATTGATGCGGATCTTGCCGCGGCGGTGCGCCCAGCATCCGGTCGATACCGCCACTCCGATGGTCGAGGGGTGACGGGCGGAGGACTCGATGTTCACCCCCATCACGCTGCTGTTACCGGTCAACCCCTGCGGACCGATGCCGATTTCGTTGAGGCCGTCTTCCAGCAAGCGCTCCATCATTGCCGCGCTCTCGTTGGGGTGGCTGGAATCCACCGGACGCAGGATGGCGCGCTTGGAGAGACGCGCCGCCGTCTCCACCGAGGTCGAGACCCCGACCCCCACCAACAGGGGTGGGCAGGCGTTGACACCGCGCGAGGTGATGACGTCGAAGACGAACTCGGTGACCCCTTCATAGCCCTGGCCCGGCATCAGTACCTTTGCCGAACCTGGCAGGGTGCAGCCCCCACCGGCCATGTACACGTCGATCAGTGCATAGTCGGCATCGGGGATGATTTCCCAGTCCAGCCAGGGAATCTTCGAGCCGGTGTTGGTCCCGGTGTTCTTCTCGATGAAGGTTTCTACCGCGTTGTGACGCAGCGGGCCCTTGATGGTCGCTTCCAGGGTAGCGTTTTCGAGGATGCCTTCCAGCTCGCTGAGCAGCGGAAACCTGGCGCCCGCCGAGATGAAGTACTGGATGACTCCGGTGTCCTGGCAGCTCGGACGGTCCAGCTTGTCGGCATATTCCTGGTTATCGGCCATCGAGTCGTACACGGCGATGGCCAGCGGGTTGGTTTCTGCGGCCCGCAACTTTGCGGTTTTTTCCTTGACGTCCTTTGGCAGGCGTTTGCCGATGTAGGCGGTAAATTTCGCCATCGTATCGGTGAGCGAAAGCACAGCTGATTCTTTGTCCACGGTTATTCTCCTTACGGCATTACAAGGCGGGTCATTGCAGGTATCGAAAGCACACCGCGCGGTTCAGGCGCTGGTGGCTGTGGTGACCGGTTTCACGGTCGGGTTCAACGTTTGCGATTCTTGGGACTGGGACTGGGGCTGGGCTTGCTCTGGTACGGTCCGGCCATCGAGCACCTGGCCCATGCGCGCCGTGTCGAGTGCACCCACCCACTTGGCGATGGCCAGGGTGCCGACCGCGTTGCCGATGGTGTTGGTGATGGCCCGGGCCTCGGACATGAAGCGGTCGACGCCCAGCAGCAAGACCATGCCGGCGACCGGAATGTTGTCGAGCGATGCCAGGGTGGCGGCCAGGGTGATGAAGCCAGAGCCGGTTACCCCCGCCGAACCCTTGGAGGTCAGCAACAACACGCCGAGCACGATCAACTGGTCGGTCAGGGTCAACGGGGTGTTGGTGGCCTGGGCGATGAAAATCGCTGCCATGGTGTAGTAGATGCATTGGCCGTCAGGGTTGAAGGTCAGCCCTGATGGAATCACCAGCCCCACTACCGGCTTGGCAACACCGACCTTCTCCAGCTTGTTCATCAGTTGCGGAACCACCGATTCCGACGAACTGGTGCCCAGTACGGTAAACAGCTCTTCCTTGATGTACTTGAGGAACTTCCACAGGCTGAAACCGGACAGGCGGGCAATGAAGCCGAGGATGAACACCACGAACAGGAAGCAGGTCACATACATGGTGGCCATCAACTTGCCGAGCGAAACGATCGACCCCAGCCCGTATTTACCCACGGTGAACGCCATTGCACCGCACGCGGCCAGCGGAGCGACTCGCATCACCATGCCAACGATGTGGAACATGCCGTGGGAAAAGGCTTCCAGCACATCGACCATGGGTTTGCCACGCGGCCCCAGGTGCGACAGTGCGATACCGAACAGGGTCGAGAACAGCAGGATCGGCAGGATTTCGTTCTTGGCGAACGCCTCCGTCACGCTTGCCGGAATGACCTTCAGCAGAAAGTCGATGAAGCCACCGGAGTCACTGGCCGCCGCCGAGGTGTAGTTGGCAATGCTCTGGGTATCGAGGGTGGCGGGATCGACGTTCATGCCTTGGCCTGGCTGCACGAAGTTGACCACGATCAGGCCCAGGATCAGGGCAAAGGTCGAAAGCACCTCGAAATAGATCAGCGCCCTGATGCCGACCCGGCCAAGCTCCTTCATGTTCTCCATCTTGGCGATGCCGAGCACGACGGTGGCAAAAATGATGGGGGCGAAGACCATGTTGATCAGTTTGATGAAGGCATCGCCCAGGGGTTTGAGGTCGACGCCGACCTGAGGCCAGAACACGCCGAGCAGGATGCCGACGGTCACGCCGATCAGCACCTGGACATACAACTTGCCGATGAATCGCTTGGCCATTGTCTTCTCCGCATTATTGTTGTGAGTCGGATTTTGAGTGGCGGCGGGGCCCGGTAACGGCCCCAGATTATTTGTGGGTAATCACGGGGGCCAAAGGTAATGGTTTTTTTTAAATGCAGTAATACAATGAAATTCACTTCATTATTTACCTGAGGTTAAGTATGAATCCGGTCTCGGAACTGGCCTTTTTCGCCTTGCTGGTAAGGGTCGGGAGCCTGGCTGCAACTGCACGCGAACTGAACCTCACGCCGCCGGCGGTAACCAAGCGCCTGGCCCAGCTGGAGCAGCGCCTGGGCGTACGCCTGCTCAATCGCACCACGCGCAGCATCAGCCTCACCGCCGAGGGCGAGACCTACCTGATCAATGCGCAGCGGATTCTGGGTGAGATCGAAGAAATGGAACGCCAGGTGTCCAGCAGCCGGGCCGAACCCAAGGGGCTGCTGCGGGTGAATGCCCCCTTGGGGTTTGGTCGCACCCACGTCGGCCCGGCGGTGTCTTCGTTTGCCAGGCGCTACCCGGACGTCGAGGTGCAGCTGCAACTGACCGACCGCCCCATCAACCTGCCGGACGATGCCATCGACGTGGCCATCCGCTTCGGCGAACTGCCCGACTCGCGATTGATCGCGCGCAAGATCGCGGCCAACCGTCGGCGGCTGTGCGCGGCACCTGCTTATCTGCAGGCTCATGGACACCCGCAGACTCCCAGGGACCTGGTGCAGCACAACTGCATCGTGCTACGCCAGAACGACGCAGCCTTTGGCAGTTGGCGGTTGAGCCGGGGCAAGCAGACCGAGTCGGTCAAGGTACGAGGCAGCCTGAGTACCAACGACGGCGAGGTGGCGTTGAACTGGGCACTCGATGGCCACGGGATCTTGATGCGCGCCGAGTGGAATCTCGCCGGCCACCTGCGCTCGGGCCGCCTGGTGGAGGTGCTGGGGGACTATGAAACTCCGCCTGCGGATATCTATGCGGTGTACCTGGAGCGGCTGAACCTGTCGGCCAAGGTGTCGCTGTTCATTGAGCACCTGCGGGATTTCTTCCACCGCAACGCCGACGAATCGGCATGGCGGTAGGAGCGGGCTTGCCCTACGATAGCAACCAAGTGGCATATTGCTATCTAGCGGCAATCCCGCGCCTACACCAGGCCCCTTCAAACGCTTACAATCAGCCGCCTCGCCCACCCATTTGACCGTCCCGTGAAGCCATGACGCTCGATCCCTCCACCCTGTTGACGCTTTCCGTCGCCCTGGCAGCGGCCGCGGCCCTGTACCTGGCGATCGAGTGGCGCAGCATTCGCGAGCCCTCGCTGCTGTTCTGGAGCGCAGGCTTTGCCACCATAGCCGTGGGCTCGACATTGGCCCTGCTGCGCGGCAGCGGCCTGATTCTGATCGGCATCTGGTTCGCCAACGGCCTGCTGGTCACCGCGCACTGGTTGTTTCTGCTGGGCGTCGCGCGCTTCACCCAGACGCAACTGTCGCGTGCCTGGTACCTGATCTTCGTCGCCTGGCTGGCACTGTTGCTATTGCCCGGCGAGCAACCTTGGTCGAAGGTCACGCTGGTGGTCAACTCGTTGCTGGTGGCCGTGGTGACCCTCAGGGCCAGCTTCCTGCTGCGCCCCCATGGCAAGTCATTGAGCGTGGGCGCCGTTCAATTGCGCTATGTGCTGCTGGCCCACGGGCTGTTCTACCTGGCCAAGACCATACCCGCCATCGTCCCCGGAACGCTGATCGACCTCACGGCCTTTCGCGGCGAGATCATCCAGATTTCCCTGGTCGAAGGCGCGATGGCGATCATGCTCATCGCATTGTCGATGACCGGCACCGAGCGGCACCGCCGTGAGCAGCAAATCGAGCGCCTGGCTGCGCGCGATCCATTGACCGCGCTGTACAACCGCCGCGCCCTGGACAAACGCGCACCTGGCCTGCTCAAAAGCGTTTCCAGCACCCGGCCCGGTGCGTTGTTGCTGATCGATATCGACAACTTCAAGCTGGTCAACGACCACTATGGGCATACCGCGGGTGACCGCCTGCTGGTGACGTTGAGCGAGATGATCCGCGCGGTGCTGCCCGAAGACGCCCTGGCGGCCCGGCTTGGGGGCGATGAGTTCATCATCGTGCTGGGCAATGCCTCGAACGAGCGCATCGAAGAGCTGGGCAGCCTGTTGCGCGACCGGTTTCATGCCGCCACTTCCGGGTTCATGACGCCTGCGCCGGTAACCTTGAGCATTGGCGCCAACCTGTTCGAGCAGCCACCGGAGCGACTGGAAGCCTTGATCGAACAGAGTGATGCGGCGCTGTATGCCTCCAAGCGTGGCGGACGCAACAGCATCCGGGTAAACCGCAGCTGAGCGCTGCCGCTCACCCCCTGACCGCTGCCTCGATGGCCGCAATGTCGATCTTGGTCATGGTCATCATCGCCTCGAACGCACGCTTGGCGGCGGCACGGTCTGGCTGGGTGTAGGCCTCGGTCAACACCCGCGGAGTGATCTGCCACGACAGTCCCCATTTGTCCCGGCACCAGCCGCAGGCGCTCTCTTCGCCGCCGTTATCGACGATCGCGTGCCACAGGCGGTCGGTCTCTGCCTGGTCGTCGGTGGCCACCTGGAACGAGAACGCCTCGCTGTGCTTGAACATCGGCCCGCCATTGAGGCCCAGGCAAGGGATGCCCATCACCGTGAATTCGACGGTCAGCACATCGCCCTGCTGGCCGGCCGGATAGTCGCCTGGGGCCAGGTGGACGGCGCCCACGGCGCTGTCGGGGAAGGTCTTGGCGTAGAACGTTGCTGCCTCCAGTGCGTCGCCTTCGTACCAGAGACAAATAGTATTTTTGCTGATCATCCGGGTTCTCCATTCTCTACTTGAAGAAGTGGCTGGGGGTCGTGCCGAACTGCTTCTTGAACATGGTAGTGAACGCGCTGGGGCTGTCGTAGCCAAGCTCGGTGGCCACATCGATGATCTTGCCGCCCACCGCAATCCGCTCAAGGGCCAGCAGCAAGCGCGCTTGCTGGCGCCACTGGCCGAAGGTCATGCCGGTCTCCTTGCGAAATAGCCGCTGGATGGTTTTCTCGTCAAGGTTCAACCACACGCTCCATTGCGACAAGGTCGATCCGTCGCCTGGGTCAGTTTGCAGGGTAGAACAGATGCGCTGCAGGCGCGGGTCACTCGGCTGCGGCAGGTGCAGGGGCAAGGTCGGCAAGACTTGCAGTTCATCGAGGATCAGGCGCAGAACCCGCGCCTCTCGCGAGTCGGCCGCACAGGGCTGGGCGATGCCGACCGAGGCTTTGATCAGCTCGCTGAGCAGCGGTGAAATACTCACTGTACGGGTTTCGTCGGGCAACTGGAGCCGCTCATCGGGCTGCACGAAAACACTGCGCATCTTTACCTCGCCAATGCAGCGGATCCAGTGCACGTGCCCCTTGGGCATCCAGATGCCCCGGCTGGGCGGGACGGTCCACTGATGCAGGGCCGAATGCACGACCATGACGCCCTCGATGGCATAGATCAGTTGATGCTTGCGGTGGGAATGGGGCGCGATGAAGCGGTTTTCCGGATAGTCGGTGGCTCTGCTGCGCACCGCCCAGGGGCCGTCGTCGATTTCTTGCAGGATTACAGCCAACGGCTTCATCGTCATGCCCTTTTTGCGAGAGTAATTGCCCGAATAGCGTGAGACAGGCAATTCTGCCGCCCCTAGGATAACGCTGCAACCTTGAATCCCTTGCCTGCGGAAGCCTCAGCATGTCATCCACCAGCCTCAACCCAGCCTTGGCCAGCGCCTCGGTTGCCCGCCAAGCCAGCCCATTGGTCATACGGGTCATCGGTGCCTGTGCCCTCGCCCACCTGATCAACGACTTGATCCAGGCGGTACTGCCGTCGATCTACCCGATCCTCAAGGCCAACTATGGCCTGAGCTTCACCCAGATCGGCCTGATCACCCTGACCTTCCAGCTCACCGCCTCGCTGCTACAACCCTGGGTGGGTTATCACACCGACCGCCACCCCAAGCCCTGGCTGCTGCCCACCGGCATGGTGTGCACCCTGGTCGGCATTTTGATGCTGGCCTTCGTGGGCAGTTTTCCCGCGATCCTGCTCGCCTCGGCGCTGGTAGGCATCGGCTCTTCGACCTTCCACCCGGAAGCTTCGCGCGTGGCGCGCCTGGCCTCCGGGGGGCGATACGGGCTGGCACAGTCGACCTTCCAGGTGGGTGGTAATGCCGGCAGTGCGTTCGGCCCGTTGCTGGCAGCGGCCATCGTCATCCCCTATGGCCAGGGCCATGTCGCCTGGTTCGGCCTGTTCGCCGTGTTCGCCATAGCCGTGCTGTATGGCCTGAGCCGCTGGTACCGCCACCACCTGGACCTGTTCAAGCTCAAGCAGGGCAGCCAGGCGACCCACGGGTTGTCCAAGGGGCGGGTGACCTTTGCCCTGGTGGTGCTGGCACTGCTGGTGTTCTCCAAGTATTTCTACATGACCAGCCTGACCAGCTACTTCACCTTCTACCTGATCGAGAAATTCGACGTATCGATCGCCAACTCGCAGTTGTACCTGTTCCTGTTCCTGGGCGCTGTGGCGGCAGGCACCTTCTTTGGCGGCCCTATCGGCGACAGGATCGGGCGCAAGGCGGTGATCTGGTTCTCGATCCTGGGGGCTGCGCCCTTCACCCTGGCGCTGCCTTACGTAGACCTGTTCTGGACCGGTGTACTGAGCATGATCATCGGCTTCATCCTGGCGTCGGCCTTTTCGGCGATCGTGGTGTTTGCCCAGGAGTTGGTGCCGGGGAACGTCGGCATGATTGCGGGGGTATTTTTTGGCCTGATGTTCGGCTTTGGCGGGATTGGAGCGGCGCTGCTGGGGCATCTTGCGGACAGTCACGGGATCGAGGCGGTGTACCGGTTGTGTTCCTATCTGCCATTGCTGGGGATTCTGACGGTGCTGTTGCCTTCGGTCAAAAAGGCCTGAAACCATCGCGGGGCCCACTCCATCTGTAGGAGCGGGCCCCGCGATGCCTGTCAGAACTTGACCTTGATCCCGATCATGCCTTCATAGCTCCTGCTGTCTTCGCCAAACGCCTTCTGGTAACCCAGCGAACCCGTCACCGTCGTGCGTTCGTTGACTTGGTAGTCCACGCCCATGTTCATCTCACCCCATGTGCCGCTCATGTCCGTACCGAAGGGAATGTAGCCATCGGCCGACGAGAACTCAGTCTTGGCCTTGCCCTTGAACTCGTGCCACACACTTGGACGGACCCAGGCATTGGTGCGGTGGATCTTGCCTTTGTCGTCTTCGCGGAACCAGTCCTTGTCGATGCGTACACCAATGCGGCCGGTCAGCGAGTCGACGTCGTCGAAGCGTACATCCGAGGCTTCGTCATGGGTGTCGTCGACCTTGATCTTGCTGACGATCACCTGGGCTTGCGGCTCCACGTGCAGGTCCTTGTCTTTCTCGGCATGGAACGGGTAGCCGGCTTCCAGCGAGGCGGTCACACCACGAGCGCGGGTTTTAAGACCGTCCAGGTCGTTGGGGCTGGTCTTGAGGTCGAACTGGTTGAACTGCAGCACACCATCGAGGTACCAGCCTTCAGGGCCGAAGTGGGTCCAGTAGCCACCCACACCGTAGGCGCGCAGCAGGTCATCACCGGCATTGGCGCCATCGTTGTGTTCGACGCTGCCGGCAATGCGACCGATGCTCAGCGACAGGCCGGCCTGGTCGGTGCTGCCATCGATGTCGTCGTTGCGGTACAGGTCGGCACCCACCTGGAAGGCGTGGATGCGATAGTCGGCGCTGGCGCCGTCGCCCAGGTCCTGCTCACCCTTGCGGTAGATCAGGCGACCCCAGCCCAGGCTCGGGCCGTAGGTATCGACGGCCTCGCCAGGCAGTGGATCGGTGGCCAGGCGACGCTCTTCGCCAACCCGCTCGTGCAGGGTATCGACCATCGCGTGGCTGTAGTGCAGCAGCATCGAGGGCAGCGCACGGTACAGCGAGGTTTCTGCACGGTAATTGGGCACCTGTGGACGTACCGGGGTGTCGGGAACCGGGTTGACCACAGGGTCGAGCGGATCTACCGGGTTGACTGGGTTGACTGGATTCACCGGGTCTACTGGTTTTACCGGATCCACAGGGTCGGCATCCTTGGTGGAACGCAGGTACCAGGCTTCACCGTTGCTGTCGTCCTGGCTCGCGCGATGCAAGGTGTATTCATAGGGGCCGGCCTTGACCCGGTTGAGCAGGCGAAAGGCCTCGGTATCGGTAGTGGCGCCGTTGACTGCATCGACCACCATGATGCCATTGCCCTGGGTCAGGGCGCCGGGGCCGCCGGCGTTCTTGATCATCAGGTTGCTGCTGCCATCGGCCGTGCCGCCATCCACCACCAGTTTGTCCGAAGGCGAGTTGTCGGTGTACAGGTAGGTGTTCAGGGCAATGGTGCCGTTGTCGCCGTGGTAGTTGTTGACGGTCAGGTTCTTGAAACTGCCGCCTACCGGGGCGCTGAAATCGATCAGGCTGGCTTCGTTGCGCAGGCTGCCCAGATTCGATTCACCGGTCAGGTTCCAGATGCTGGTGTCGCTCAGGCTGACCGTGGAGTCGCTGCCTGCAGCAGTGCGTGCCGAGCCGTTGAGCACCGAACCCGATACATCGATCCGCGCATTGCCGGCGCTGGCCAGGGTACTGCCCACGCCCTGCCACTGGCCGGTGCCCATGTCGGGCATGGTGCTGCCGTCGCTGGCCACTGCGCTGTCGACATTCAGCCATTGGCCGCTGCCGCCAACGATGGAGTCGATCAGGCTGATGTCGGCCACCCCGGCCACCCCGACGGTGGCGCCGTCACGGTTGTGCAGCACGCTGTTGTCGATGGTTGCCTTGCCCGTGAGGGTATCGGTGCCCTGGGCGTACAGTGCGGCGGCCTCCTGGCCGGAGGCGTTGATCACGCTGGCGCTGGCGGCCAGTACGCCCCCGTTCTTGGCTACGGCGCCGTGGGCCAGGTCACCGCTGGTGTTCACCCCGACCTGGTCGAGATCGACATGGGCGGTGTTGTTGGCGAGGGCGCCGAGGGCACTGACACCGGTGGTGCTGGCCGAGGTGTTGCTGGCGCTCAGTTGCGCCCCGGACTCCGCCTGCAGGCCGTGGGATCGCAGGCCGTGGGTGCTGACGGTCGAATCGAACAGCTCCAGCTTGGCTTCATCGGCCTGGTACTGGCGGCTGACCAGCGCACCGGGGGCCTGGTCGCCATGGGTTTCGACGCTGACGTTGCGGGCAATCAGGCTCACCGCAGAGGGCTTGAGCTTGCCGATGCCGGCGTACAGGCCTACCGAATACTGGCCTTCGGTCTGCACCGAAAGGCCATCGAGCAACATGCTGCCGCCGTCGTCCACCGCCGCGCCGTACGCCTGGGTGCCGGTGGTGCGCACGCTGGTGCCATAGGCGTTGAGTTGCGCGCCGGGGTTGCGGGAGGCCAGGGCATGGGGAAAGGTCAGGTTGGACGAGATCGGCGAGCCGTTGCCGGTGGTGGTCACCGAGCCGCCGTACAGGGTAATGGTGGAAGCGGTATCGGCGACGACGCCCATGGCGTTGTCGTTACCCGAGGTGGTGATGGTGAGGTTGCGGGCCACCACAGTCGAGCTGGCGGCGGTCAGGCCGGTCGAGTAATTGCCCTGGGTGTCGATCAGGCCGTTGTTGATCTCCAGGTTGGCACCTGCCAGGGCACGTGCGCCATAGCTGGTTTTCTGGGTGGTGCGCACTTCACTGTCGTCCAGGCGCAGGGATGAACCAGTGCCTTCGACCAACGCGCCGAGGCCCCAGGGGCCGGCATTGCCGGGAACAGTATCGAGGCTGATCTTACTGCTGTTCACCGCGGCACTGGCGCCATCCTTGACGTAGATACCGTGTGAGCGAGCACCGTCCACATTAATGCTGCTGTTCGAGACATCGGCCCGGGAGCCACTGCCTTCCACCGAGACGCCATGGCTGAAAGTGCCCTGGGTCGACACCGTGCTGTCCTGCAGGACAACCGCGCCACCGTTCATGGCGCGGGCGCCCGAGGCATAGTCAGCGGCGCTGCCGGAACCCTTGATCGACAGGCTGCTGCCGTTTTTCACCGTGACACTGCTGCCGGCGCCGTCGGCGCGTACACCGCCGAGGTAGTTGCCGGTTGCACTGACCTGAGACCTGTCGGCCTCGATCGAGGCACCGCCGAGCGCATGCAGGATGGCCGTACTGCTGGTGCTGGAGGCCGCCGAAGTGCTGAGCAGGGTGCTGTCCTTGAGCTGAATGTGCGCGCCGTCCTCGGCGCGGACAGCACTTGCCCCCGCAGCACCGACGTTGACCGCTACATCGCTTGCATCGATCCGGCTGCCAGCGCCAGTGGCTTTGAGGCCATGGCTGGCGGTGGTCGGGCTGGGCGCACCGGTGGTGCTGATCACACTGCCCTCGCTCAGGCGGATGCTGCCACCGTCTTGCGCCACGACAGCGACCGAACCTTTCGACAGGGTGCTGACGCTGCCGCCGGCAAAATCGATGTGGCTGCCGCTACCGCTGGCCACCAGGCCCTGGTTGTTCAGGCCGCTGACGTTGCCGCCCATGCTGACGTTGCTGTCACGCAGCGATACCTGGCCAGCGCTTTTGGCGCTGACGCCGGTCATGTTGCTGACGGTGAGTACAACGCCATTGGAGGCCTTGGGCGCCAGGTTGACGGTCACGCCGTTCCCGCTGAGCTGGCCGCCATTGCTTGCCAGCAGGCCGGTCTGGCCGGCAGCGTTGGCGGCGATGAGTGCGCTGCTGTTGACGGTGCCGCCGTTGAAGCCGACGCTGCTGGCGCCCTGGGCCAGTACACCCACGGTACGCGCGGCAGCCAGGTTGACGGTGGCATCGTCGTGGGCGCCGGCAGTGGCAATGCCAATGCCGTCGGCAACGGTGACGTTGATCGGTGCCGGGGCGCCAAGCAGGCGTGCGGCAAACACCCGGGGGGCGTCTTCACTGGCCTGCAGGGCGAGCTGCAGGTAGGACGGGCTGGCCATGACGCCGGCGGCCGAGGGTGGGTCGACGTCCCGGGCCGGTGCTTCGATGGCGTTGTCCTCGGCTTCGGCTTCAATCACGTTGAGGCTGAACAGTCCCGCCAGTACCAGGCCGATGGCCTGGCCCAGGCAGCTGCGCTGGAACTTCGGAGGGCGTGGATGACGGGTGAAGGTTTTCATGGCAGCCTCGCGGGCGCTGGAAATGGGGTGCGTGCAGTCTGCGCGAGTGCCGGGGAGGCTTATGTCGGAGCAACATCCACGCCCTTGTAGGAGTGACTCTCGACCGTACTGAACTATGCTTGGGCGGGAACCGCCTCGGAGGTAACTGCGCATGAGCACAGTGCTGCTCGTGGACCACCTGCCCATCGTTCGCGACGGGCTGCGGGCCTTGCTTGCGCGCACGGGCCACCAGGTGCTGGCCGAGGTCGACAACGGCCAGGATGCCCTGGACAAATGCCGCCAACTGCACCCGGAGCTGGTGATTCTCGAACTGCTGGTGCCGCGCCTGGGCGGGTTGGACCTGCTGCGCCGCCTGCGCGCCAGCCATGAGGGCATCAAGCTGCTGGTGTACAGCGTCCAGGAGGCCAGCCTGTACGCTGCCCGCTCGCTACAGGCCGGGGCCGACGCATATGTGAGCAAGACCGAGGCGCTGACCGAGCTGGAACATGCCCTGCAGGCGGTCAGCCACGGGCGCAGCTACTTCCCCCGCGAGGCAACCCGCACCGAGGCGCCGCGCCAGGAGGGCGAAAGCGAACTGGAGCAGCTCTCCGGCCGTGAACTGACCGTACTGCAGATGCTCAGCCAGGGCCTGAACAACAAGGACATCGCCGGGCAACTGAGCCTGAGCTACAAGACCGTCAGCACCTACAAGGCGCGCCTGCACCAGAAGCTCAAGGTCGACAATGACTTCCAACTGCTGGAAGTCGCCCGCAACCATGGCCTGGTGGCCGGCGATGACACCGGGCGGGTACAGGGTTCGCTGGTCGACCCGCGACAGCTGCGCGAATACGGCCTGTTGCGGGGCCTGCTCGACTCGGCGCCCTACCCCATGTTCGTGCGCGACCTGGAAGGCCACCTGCTGATGTGCAATCGCCGCTACCTGACCTACACCGGCGAAAGTTTCGAGATGATCCGCGGCACAACCATCGACCGGGCGCTGTGGCTCGCGGCGCCTATGCGCGAGCGCTCATGGCTGCGCTTTCGCGAGGCGGTGATCCGTGAAGAACCCTTCATGACCGAGGCTGTGGTCGACATCTCCGGGGTGCCAACCGCCCTGCATATCTGGTGCACGCCGTTTCGTGACGAGGCCGGCAAACTGATCGCCATGCTCGGCGGCATGCGCGACCTGACCGAGCGCGACAAGCTACTCACCACCCTGCGCCACGAAGGGGCCGAGGCGCGGTTTGAAAGCCACCTCAAGAGCGCCACGCTGGTGGCCGTCAGCCACGAGCTGCAGGCCCTGCTGCAGAGCATGCAAGAGAACCTCAACCAGGCCTTGCAACCCGGCACCGACAACCCGCAGCCCAGCCTGAACGCGCTGGCCAGGCAACTGGACGACATGCGCCAGAGCCTGGCCCGGGTCGATGAAGTGATGGCGCTGGATGCCCACGAACAGGAGGCACACACCGAAGCCCACAACCTGGGCTTATTGACCGATGAACTCCTCGCCCCCTGGCGCCAGCGACTCGCCGCCCAAGCTTGCCAGCTGGACATTGGTCCCGGCCTGCGCGCCCTGCAATGCGCCTGGATCGACGCCCGCCACTACCGACAGTTGCTCGACAGCCTGTTCGGCTACCTGCAACGGGTAGCGTTGCCGGCGCGGATCGACCTGCACCTGACCACCACTATCCAGCCACGAGGCTTGCTGCGCCTGAGCCTTGTGCTGTCGCCCTGGGTCGAGCCGCCCCCCGAGGACACCCGCGCCCTGCTGGCCCATGCGAGCATCCAGCGCCTGCTGTTGCGCTTGCAGGCCAAGGCCCAGGTTATTACCCCGGGCGACGGCGGACCACTGCGCTGGGCGCTGGAACTGGACCTGCCACAAGCCTTGCCCTTCCTGTGAATGCCACCTGCCGCAAGCCGGGCCCGTGCGCGGCGATGATCGTCGCCAGGCAATACTGCTAGATTTCAGACACCCCCTCGCTACGAGATACAGGCCATGAAAATCGATTTGAGCGGCAAGATCGCCCTGGTAACGGGCTCCACTACGGGTATCGGATTCGCCATCGCCAAGGGCCTTGCCGAGGCTGGCGCCGAGGTCATCGTCAATGGCCGAGGCCAGTCAGCGGTAGACGCTGCGGTGGCTTCCATCAAGCAGTCATTCGCTGCTGCCAAGGTAGGCGGCGTGAGCGCCGATGTCGGCAATGCCGACGGCTGCACGCAGCTGGTTGCGCAGGTGCCACGGGTGGACATCCTGATCAACAACGTCGGCATCTACGGCCCGCAAGACTTCTTCGACACGCCGGACGACACCTGGCAACAGTTCTTCGATGTCAACGTGATGTCCGGGGTACGGTTGTCGCGGGCCTATGCCGAGGCCATGGTCGAGCGCAAATGGGGCCGCATCGTGTTCATTTCCTCGGAATCGGCACTGAACATCCCGGCCGACATGATCCACTACGGCTTCACCAAGACCGCCAACCTCTCGGTTTCCCGCGGGCTGGCCAAACGACTGGCGGGGACCGGCGTAACGGTCAACGCGGTACTGCCCGGCCCGACCTTGTCCGAGGGGGTGGCGCACATGCTCAAGGACGAGGTCGCCGAGAGCGGAAGATCACTGGAAGAATGCGCCGCCGCCTTCGTCATGGAGCACCGCCCAAGCTCGATCATTCAGCGGGCGTCGACGGTCGATGAAGTGGCCAGCCTGGTGGTCTATGTGGCCTCCCGGCAGGCATCGGCGACAACGGGTGCAGCCTTGCGTGTGGATGGAGGTGTGGTGGACACATTGGCCTGACGCCTTGCACCGAACTTGGTGGGAGCGGGTTTGCCCAGCGATTTGCGTGGGCGGCATCTGCCTTATCGCGGGGCAAGCCCGCTCCTACAGACGAGGTCAGGAGGATTCTGGATAAGTGACTTAATTCTGAAACATCTTGGTAATAAATTAAGGACTGCTCCTGATTTTTCATTCAGTCGTAGCCTTACTCAAGGATCAAGCGCCTCATGCGTCGAGTTGTATTCAATCAGAAAGGTGGAGTGGGTAAATCCAGCATTGCGTGCAACCTCGCCGCAGTCAGTGCCGCCGAGGGATACCGGACACTGTTGGTCGACCTCGACCCTCAGGCAAACTCAACGCATTACCTCACGGGTCTTCTCGACAACGACATCCCGTCCGGTATCACCGACTTTTTCAAGCAGACCTTGTCCAGCGGACCTGCGAGCAAGAAATCCCGCGTGACCATCACCGAAACGGCGTACGACAACCTCCACCTGGTGACCGCCAGCCCAGACCTGACAGACATCCAGCCCAAGCTTGAGAGCAAGTTCAAAGTCAACAAGCTACGCCGGTTGCTGGTCGAGCTTTCGCAAGACTACGAACGCATCTATATCGATACCCCGCCCTCGCTGAACTTCTATACGTTCAGTGCCCTGGTGGCGGCCGACAGGCTGCTCATTCCCTTCGATTGCGACAGCTTTTCCCGCCAGGCGCTGTATAGCGTGATCGCCCAGGTCGAGGACCTGCGCTTCGACCACAACGAGTCGCTGCTTCTCGAGGGGATCGTGGTGAACCAGTTCTCCGGTCGGACCACCCTTCATCAAACCCTGATCGACCAGTTGCTCGCCGAAGGCCTGCCCGTTCTGCCGACTTACCTGAGCAGCTCGGTGAAGATGCGCGAATCCCACGAAGCGTCCATCCCGCTGGTCCGCCTGGCGCCGCGCAACAAACTCTCGATGGAGTTCGTGGACCTGTTGGGCGCCCTGGAGCGTGCTGCGTAACCGTCCTGCAGGCGCGGGCTGGCCCCGCGACTACGACAGTTCGGCGATGACCTCGGCACCGGTGGTGACCTGGCGGAAGTGATGCTTCCACAGGTCGATCCCCAGCTGGCCAGACCTGTCCAGGGACGAGCCGACGGTCAAGTCGGTGATCAGCGTCGGGTTGAGCCCTGCATCGAACAGCGCAAAGCCGGCGGCCAGCACACAGGTTTCGGTCTGGATACCGCAGACCAGCACCCGCTCGACGCCCAACTGCTTCAAGTACGCAATGGCCTCTGCACTCTGGCCATAGCCGTGCTTGATAAACACCTGGTCGGCCTCGACCAGGCTTTCGTCCTCGGCCGCCGGGTGCCAGCCAAGCTGCTGCTGGAAAGGCGTTACCTGCTCATCATGCAACTCGACCGACGCCACCGCAGGTATCCTCGCAGACAACGCCCGCACGCCGTCGACCAGCCACTCGGGTGGGCTGAATGTGGATTGGACGTCAACGATAAGCAAAACCTGGCGCATGAACTTCTCCCCCGGCGCTTGATATGGCCGCGGAGTATACGCCGGTAGGAGCGGGCTTGCCCTGCGATGACGTGATCAGCCACACCACCGCCTCGCGATTCAAGCCCGCGCCTACCAGGGATCAGGAGGGAAACAGTTTGCTCAGGCAGGCCAGTTTTTTCTTGTAGGAACGCCGTGCTTCCAGCGCTTCTTCAAGGGTGACGGCAACAAACCGGGCCTTCTGGTTGGGTTGCATCTGGCCGATCAGGTCGAGGTCGGCGCTGATCACCGTGCCAATCATGGCGTAGCCGCCACCCGACACCGCATCCCGGTGCAGCACGATAGGTTCGAGGCCGGCCGGGACCTGGATCGAGCCAATCGGGTAGCAGCTGTCGACGATGTTCGACGGATCGGAACCGGCACCGAACGGTTGCTCGCGCGGCTGAAAGTTCAGCGCACTGCCGCCCTTGAAGCGGTAGCCGATACGGTCGGCTTCCGAGCCCACGGTCCAGGCTTCGGCGAAAAAGCTGTCGGCCGCGGCGGCAGTCAGGCGCTCGTAATACAAGCCCGGCACCACGCGCAGGGTGATTTCGCCACCCAATGACTGACGCAAAGCCATGGGCAGGCTCGCCCCGGCCCGGCTCTTGCCACTGGCGACCCCCACCGGCAACTCGTCCCCGGCAATCAGCCGGCGGCCGTGAAAGCCACCCAGCGCACCCAGGGCATAGGTCGAACGGCTACCGAGCACCACCGGCACATCGATGCCACCGGCGACCGCCAGGTAGGCCCGCGCGCCGGCTTTGGGAAAATCAAAACGCAGCACTTGCCCAGCCTTTACCGTGAAGGCGGTGTCGGGGTGCATGTCGATGCCATCGACCTTCGGCATCATGTGCGCCCCGCACACTGCCACCAGGGCATCCTGCTGGAACTCAAGCTCGGGGCCGAGCAGCGTGCATTCCAGCCCCGCCGCACCGGCCGGGTTGCCGACCAACTGGTTGGCCGCGCTCAAGGCGTACTGATCGAGCGCGCCGGAAGGCGGGATCCCCAGGTGGTAGTAGCCCTCGCGCCCCAGGTCTTGCACCGAGGTGGCGAGGCCGGGTTTGAGTACCTTGATCATGCCAGCACCTCCTGCAACAACTTGGGATAGCCGACTGGGTCGGCCAGAAATGCATCCAGCGAGAATTCCACCGGGCGAATCCGCAGATCAAAGCGTCCCGCCTCCACTTCGGCGACGGCCTGGTCGTAGGCCTCACGATCCATCGGCTTGAACTGCACGATGTCGCCCGGGCGGAAGAACACCATGTGCTCCTTGAGGTACGCCAGGTTCTGCTGCGGGTCGTAGATCGGTGCCGGCGTGACACCGAACATCTGGTAGCCACCGGCGCCGCGCACCGAGTAGATGCAGCCGAAACAGCCGCCGTGGCCCAGGGTCAACTTCGGCGTATCGGTACGTGGGCTCAGGTACTTGGGCACCTGCAACTGGCGCTCGCGCTCGACCATCTGGAACATGAACGGCAGCCCTGCGACGAAGCCGACCATCGACACGAACCACGGTGCACCGCTGTGGGCGGCGATGAACGCGTCGACATCCGCCAGGCCATTGACCCGTGCGGCGTACTCCAGGTCGGTCACGCTCGGGTCCTGGTGGCGGTCGCGAAAGCGCATCAGGGTTTCGTGGGTCCAGGGGTCGTTGTACAGCACCGGAATCTCGATGATCCGCGTGTGCAGGCTGCGTTGCGCGACGGCCTCGGCTTCGGCGGTCTTGACCGCTTCGAGCAGTGCCTGAGGGGCAATGCGGTCCGGGTCGAAACGGATCTGGAACGACGCATTGGCCAGGCACACATCCAGTACGCCATCGAGGGCCAGGCGCTCCACCGCGCGCGTCACCGCCATGCCCTTGAAGAAGGCTTCAAGCGACATGCTGTCGCTGACTTCGGCAAACAAATGCTCGTCTGCGCCAAAGCTGTAACGGATCGGGGTGCTCATGCGTTACCTCCGCTGCGGCGCTCGGCCAGCCAGGTTTCGAGGGTGCCGGTATGAAAATCGGCGCTGTGCAACCAGGGTTGCTGCAGCAGTTCGCCGTGCAGCGACAAGGTGCTGGCCATGCCGGTGAGCGTGGTCTGCTCCACCGCCAGGCGCGCACGGGCCAATGCCTGGGCACGGTCGCTGCCATGGACGATCAACTTGGCCAACAGGGAGTCATAGTAAGGCGGCACGCGGTAACCCTGATAGAGATGGCTATCGACCCGGACGCCCTCCCCTTGCGGCCAGATCAGCGTGTCTACCTGCCCGGGGCTGGGGAAGAAGTCCCGGGATGGGTCTTCGGCGTTCAGGCGCATCTGCAGGGCGGCGCCGTTCAACTGGATGTCACTTTGCCTCAATCCCAGCGGTTCGCCACCGGCAATGCGCAGCATCGCCTGGACCAGGTCGATACCGGTGATCAACTCGCTGACCGGGTGCTCGACCTGAATCCGCGTGTTCATCTCGATGAAGAAGAACTCGCCGGTGACGTCGTCATACAAGTATTCCAGCGTCCCGGCACCGGTGTAGCCGAGGGCTTCGGTCAGGCGCACCGCACTGGCGCAGAGCGTTTCGCGCTGCTGCTGATTCAGCGCCGGCGACGGCGCCTCTTCAAAGATCTTCTGCCGCCGACGCTGCAGTGAACACTCACGTTCGAACAGGTGCACGGCGTTCTTGCCATCGCCCAACACCTGGACTTCGATGTGCCGCGCCTTGCTGATAAAGCGTTCCAGGTACACCGCGCCATTGCCGAATGCAGCCTGGGCCTCGCGTTGGGAGCGAGGAAACTCTTCACTCAATTGCTGGGCGTTTTCCGCCAGGCGAATACCACGCCCGCCGCCACCGGCCGAGGCTTTGATCAGCAACGGGTAGCCAACGGACTCGGCAGCCTCAAGAGCCGAATCGACGTCGAACAGCTCACCGGGCGAGCCCGGCACCACGGGTACACCAGCCTCTTGTGCCGTGCGCCGCGCCTCGGCCTTGTCGCCCATGCGCCGGATAGTCTGCGGGCTGGGGCCGACAAAAATCGCGCCGGCGGCGAGCACCGCCTCGGCAAAGTCGGCATTCTCCGAAAGAAAGCCATACCCGGGATGTACCGCATTGGCACCGGTGACCTGCAAGGCGCCGAGCAAGGCCTCGACATTGAGGTAGCTCTTGTCGGCACGGGACGGGCCGAGGATATGCACTTCGTCCGCCAGGCGCGCGGCCTGGGAGTCGATATCCGCCTCGCTGCAGGCGGCCACGGTGGGAATGCCCAGGGCCTTGGCGGCATGGATGATCCGCACGGCAATTTCGCCACGGTTGGCGACCAGTAACTTACGAATGGCTTGCGTCATGATCACGCCCTCACGCTGGGTCGAGCGTTGCGATGACCTGACCCGGTTCCACCGGGTCGCCGTCTTCCACCAGGAAGGCGCCGAGCCGCCCTGCCGCCCCCGCGGTCAGTTCGGAAAACTGCTTCATGACTTCGATCAGGCCAATCACGGTGTCGGCGCTGACCTGCGCCCCTTCCTCGACGTAGACCGCCGAATCAGGGGTGGCCTTGCGGTAGAAGGTGCCGGGCAATGGAGTGATAACAGTGTGTTCGGCCATGTCTGTTCCTCTTGGAATTAGTTGTAGAAAGGCAGGCAAAAAAAATGGGTGGGCAGCCCCCGGCGACGTTGGCACTGGGTGCTTGCCCCGGATTCAGCGCGGCGCGCGCACGATGATCCCCGCGCTGTCGAGCGCCTTGCGCGTGGCTTCGACCAGCGCCAGGGCACCGGGCGTGTCGCTGTGCAAGCAGATGGAGTCGAACTCGATCGCCAGGTCTTCCCCCTCGACCGTGCGCACCACGCCTTCCTGGCAGGCACGCAACACCCGCGCCGCCACCTGGGCGGGGTCGTAGGCACGCACGTTCCGGGTAAAGACGATGGAGCCGCTGAGATCGTATTCGCGGTCGGCGTAGAACTCGCGGATCACCGGTTGGCCGAGCTCGTTGGCAACCCGCCAGATCACCGAGCCGGGCATGCAGTACAGCAACAGCTCAGGCTCCAGGCGCTGCAGGTTCTCCACCAGCAAGCGCGCCGCTTCTTCGTCCCGGGCCAGGTGCATGTACAGCGCGCCGTGGGGCTTGATGTGCTGCAGCGCAACGCCCTGGACCCGGGCGAGTTCGCGCAGGGCACCCAACTGATACAACATGTCGTCGACCAGCTCCTGGGCCGGCGCGTTGATGTGCCGGCGGCCGAAACCGACCAGGTCGCGAAAGCCCGGATGCGCGCCGACCGCCACGCCCAGGCGCTTGGCCTGCTCGACCGTGCGGCGCATGGTGCCGGGGTCGCCGGCATGAAAACCGGTGGCGATGTTGGCCGAACTGATGAAGCCCATCAGCTCATTGTCGACGCCATCGCCGATGGTCCACGGACCAAAGCCTTCGCCCATGTCCGAATTGAAATCTACTGCCTGCATGGTGCTCGCTCCTGACACTTGTCACTACCTGCAGGCCACGTTAGATTCCTCCCCACCCCTTGGGAAGATCTATTAACAGATAGGGCATCTTCTGAAAAACAGATACCTGCCCGGCCGGAGCCTTCATGTCACTGACCTTGCGCCAGGTGCGCTACTTCGTTGCCACTGCCGAGATCGGCCAGATCTCGCAAGCGGCGATCCACCTGAACATCTCCCAATCGGCGGTAACCACCGCCATCAAGGAGCTGGAAGCCATGCTGGGCACCCTGCTGTTCCAGCGCTCGGCCCAGGGCATGAGCCTGACCGATGCCGGCCGGCACTTTCTGAATCGGGCCTACGTGATCCTGCGCAGCGTCGACGACGCCCTCAACAGCCCGCTGCCCGACGTGCGTGCCAGCGGCTTGCTGCGCCTGGCCGCCAGCTACACGGTGATCGGCTACTTCCTGCCCCACCACTTGCAACGCCTGGGGCATTGGCACCCGGACGTGGCCATCGAAGTGCATGAGCAGGAGAGGGAATCCATCGAACAAGGCCTGCTGCAGGGCCAGTTCGACATGGCCGTGGTACTCACCGCCAACCTCACCCACCCGGACATCGTCTCCGAAACCCTGTTCAACTCCGAACGCCGCCTATGGCTGCCCAGCCACCACCCTCTGTGCGAACAGTCCGCCGTCAGCCTGGCCGACGTGGCCAGGGAACCCTACATCCTGCTGACCGTCGATGAAGCCGAACAAAGCGCCATGCGCTACTGGGAACACGCGCACCAACGCCCTAACGTGCGCGTGCGCACCAGCTCGGTGGAAGCGGTGCGCAGCATGGTGGCCAACGGCAGTGGCGTGGCGATACTCTCGGACCTGGTGCACCGGCCCTGGTCGCTGGAAGGCAAACGGATCGAAACCCTGACGATTACCGACAAGGTGACGCCGATGAGTGTGGGATTGGCCTGGCACCGGGAGCGGGAGTTCAGCCCGGCGATGAGTGCGTTTCGAAACTACTTCCATGATGCATTTCTAGCGCCGCAGCAGCTTTCAGCCCGCCGCTGACAAGCCTGCAGGAACTGGCTTGCCAGCGATGAGGCCAGGTGCGGCCTGCAAACCACGGGTTACTGCTTGACGGGATAGCCGGCTTCGCCAAGCACTTGGACGAAAGCGTCCCTGTCCAGCGAACTTTCGACCTTCACTTCGCGAGCTGACGGGTTAGTTTCAACTTTCGCGTCCGAATCAATACTTTTAAGTGCATTGGTAACCGATTTTGCGCAGCCACCGCAGGTCATATTGGGAACATGGAAACTATGCATCTGTATCTCCTGATTATTGACGACGTTCAAAAAGTCTAGTGCTTGCCCGTGGGGCAAGGTCAATCACTTTGAAGCGAAATAAACCAACGAGTCATTCGTCTTGCATGCCTTCTTCGCTGGCGCGGGAGGCTTGCCTAGACTGGTCCTGGGCGTTGCTGCGCTCGATTGCGTACGCTGGGTTTTTCACCAACTTTCCATTTCGCCACACCAGCAGCGGCGTAGTGTCTATCTTCTTTAAATCATAATTGCCATTGTTATGCGGGTTACCGCCTTTTGCCATGATCGCAGGGGAAGCCAGTGCAATAGTGGCAACTATCAGGGCAGTAACAACTAACTTGTTCACATCATGTCTCCTCATTTTCTCCCGCAGGCGTGAAGAACACGTCGGCATGCAGGTCTTCGGTACGTAGTGCGCGGGCCTGGGTGATCTGCATAGCCGCCTCCACCATCAATGGCGGCCCTGCCACATAGGCTTTCCAGCCATCGAGATCGGCCAGGTCGTGGGCTATCGCATCGGTGACGTAGCCGGTACGCCAATGCCCCGTAACGGCGACGTCCGAGAGCACAGGGATAAACCTCAGGTTGGCGTACTGTCGCGCCAGCGCCTGGAAGTGCTCGACCAGATAGAGGTCACGCTCGCTGCGCGCCCCAAAATAAACGTGGATCGGTTGCTTCATGCCCTGGGCAACGGCTGCCTCGACGATCGCCTTGATAGGCGCAAGGCCCGAGCCACCGGCGATGCACAAGATCGGCCCGGTGTGTTGCTCGCGCAGGCAGGCAGAGCCGAACGGCCCTTCGAGCGCTACCGGGTCGCCGGGCTGCAACAGCTGGTGAACGCGCCCGGTGGTGGCGCCGTCCGGCACCCGTCGTATGTGAAACTCCAGCACTCGCTCGCCAGGCCGGTTCGCCATCGAGTAATCGCGGCCAGGCGCACCCGGGAAGGTAAGCTGCGCATATTGGCCTGCGGTGAACGCCAGCGGCTCGGCCTCGCCGATATCGAGCTGGATACGCTTGATATCGTGGGTGGCATTGTCGATGGCTTTGACCCGGCAGTTGAGCTGACGACGGGGATGGACCGGCAGCTGCTCGTCGCCGCCAAGCCAGGCGACGATCGCATCGGTTCGCGGGAGGGCCCGACAGGCAAGGACCAGCCCCAGGCACTTCTCCTCCTGCGAGAGCGCGAAGCGGCTGTGTTCCAGCAGCTCCACTTCGCCACTGATCAGCCGTGACTTGCACGACCCGCAGCGCCCGGACCGGCAGCCATGGGGGTAGGCGATACCGTCGGCGAGGGCCGCTTCCAGGATCGTCATACCGTCTGGCACAACGATGGTCCGTCCGGCCTGGCGTATCTCGATCTGTTTCATCAGGACGCTCTTCTCAAGGGGCTGGATCAACCGGCCCGCAGGCCGGGTTGATCAAGGGTCAATTCGCCGGTACGGCGGCGTTGCTGCTTGCGGCGCTCTCGGCGCGCGATTCAACCGACAGCGGAGCCTGCAGGCGTTTGAGCCGCAGCGCGTTGCCGAGCACGAATACGCTGGAAAGCGCCATCGCCGCTGCGGCGAAAATCGGCGAGAGCAAGCTGCCGTTCACCGGGTACAACACCCCCGCCGCGACCGGGATCAGCACCGCGTTGTAGGCGAAGGCCCAGAACAGGTTCTGCTTGATGTTACGAATGGTCGCCTGGCTGAGGGCGATGGCATTCGGCACGCCGCGCAGGTCACCCGACATCAGCACCACGTCGGCCGCTTCGATCGCCACGTCAGTGCCGGTACCGATGGCCAGGCCGACGTCGGCTTCGGCCAGTGCCGGCGCATCGTTGATGCCGTCACCGACGAACGCTACCCGCGCACCCTCGCTGCGGAATTTCTTCAGTGCCGCAACCTTGCCGTCGGGCAGGACTTCGGCGGCCACCTCATCGATACCCAGCTGCTTGGCAATCGCCGCTGCGGTTGCCGCGTTGTCGCCGGTGATCATCGCGACCTTCAGGCCAAGCGCATGCAGCGCCTTGATGGCCTCGGGCGTCGACTCCTTGATTGGGTCGGCGACCGCAATCACCGCTGCCAGTTGGCCGTCGATCGCTGCATACAGCGGACTCTTGCCTTGCTCGCCGAGGCGCTTGGCAGTGGCCAGGAAACCGGACACATCAAGACCAAGCTGGGTCATGAAGCGATCCGCGCCCACGGCGACGGTGCGGCCAGCGACGGTGGCAGACACACCGAAGCCTGGTGTGGCATCGAATCGCTCGACCGCAGCGACTGTGAGGCCGCGCTGTTCTGCCGCCACCACAATAGCTTCGGCTATCGGGTGTTCGGAGCGGGTCTCGACCGCTGCAACCAGGGCGAGCACTTCGTCGTACTCAAAGCCTTCGGCGGTGATCAGGTCGGTCAGTTCCGGGCGGCCTTTGGTCAAGGTGCCGGTCTTGTCGACTGCAACGACGGTCACATCACGCAGCGCTTGCAAGGCTTCGCCCTTGCGGAACAGTACGCCGAGCTCGGCCGCCCGCCCGGTACCGACCATGATCGAGGTCGGTGTGGCAAGGCCCATGGCGCATGGGCAGGCGATAATCAGCACCGCCACGGCGTTGACCAGGGCGAAGGTCAGCGCCGGTTCCGGACCGAACACCAGCCAGACCAGGAAAGTCAGCGTGGCGGCGAGCATCACTGCTGGCACGAACCACATGGTCACCTTGTCGACCAGTGCCTGGATCGGCAGCTTGGAGCCCTGTGCTTCCTCCACCAGGCGGATGATCTGGGCCAGCACAGTGTTGGCGCCGACCTTGGTGACGCGGAAACTGAACGCCCCGGTCTTGTTGATCGTACCGCCGACCACTTCGGCGCCCACGCCTTTGGACACGGGCACCGGTTCGCCACTGATCATGCTCTCGTCAACGTAGGAGGAGCCCTCGATGACTTCGCCATCGACCGGCACCTTCTCGCCCGGACGCACGAATACAATATCGCCAGTGGTGACCTCGTCGAGAGCAACCTCGAGGGTCTTGCCATTGCGCTCGACGCGCGCGGTCTTGGCTTGCAGCCCGACCAGGCGCTTGATGGCTTGCGAGGTCTTGCCCTTGGCGCGTGCCTCAAGCGTGCGCCCCAGCAGGATCAGGGTAACGATGACCACCGCGGCTTCGAAATAAACGTTGGCGGTGCCTGGCGGCAGCACCTTGGGGACGAAGGTGGCTACCACCGAATAGCCATAGGCTGCAGCGGTACCGACCGAGACCAGCGAGTTCATGTCTGGAGCGCCGCGCAACAACGCGGGCACGCCCTTGTGGAAGAAGCGCAGCCCCGGACCGAACAGCACCAGGGTAGCGAGGACAAACTGCATGTACCAGTTAGTCTGCTGCCCGATGTTTTCCATCACCCAATGGTGCATGCCGGGTATCAGGTGCGAGCCCATCTCCAGGATGAACACCGGCAAGGTGAGGACCGCCGCAATCAGCAAGGAGCGCCGCAATCCGCGGGCTTCGCGTTCACGGCGGTCGCCGTCGGCATCGCCTGCCTGTTGGGTTTCAGCAGACAAACGGCGGGCGCTGTACCCGGCGTGTTTGATTGCCGCTTCCAGGTCGGCGGCCGACACCACTCCGGCCAGGTGGCGCACCCGAGCGCGCTCGGTCGCCAGGTTGACGTTGGCTTCGAGCACACCCGGGACTTTCTTCAGCGCTTTCTCGACACGGCCAACACAGGAGGCGCACGTCATGCCTTCGATCGCCAGCTCAAGGGTCTCTTCGCGCACGGCATAGCCTGCGCGCTCGATGGCAGTGACCGCCGCCTGTGGGTCGGCCTGGCCGTTGAAGGTGATATCGGCGCGCTCGGTGGCAAGGTTGACTGCAGCCAAATCGACGCCGGGTACCGCCTTGAGCGCACGCTCGACCCGACCTACGCAAGAGGCGCAGGTCATGCCATCGACCGGCAGACTCAGACGACTGGAAGACACGGGTGATTTGGAGCCTGGTTGAACCTCGACAGAAGCCATTGGATTACTCCTCTAATGTGCTGTTGACGAAAGCTTGAAGCCTCCCAACGGGGGAAGGTCAAGGCCTGGCGCTGATCTGTCGCACAAATGACAAGCTTTTGCTTTCACCCGCGCCGCTGCAGTCCTGGTCCGGCTGCGTGCAAACCTCCCAGCCACCCCCCAGCGCCTTGTAGATGCTGACCACCGCCAGGCGCTGATTGGTACGGGCGACCGCCAGCGCACGCCGACTGTTCAAGTCGGATCGCTCGGCCTCCAGCACCTCCAGGTAAAGCCCCTCGCCTGCTGAAAAACGCTCCCGCGCAAGACGCGCTGCCTCGCGACTTGCCGCTGACTCCAGCAGCTGGAGCGCCAGGGTGCTACCTGCGGCACCATAGCCTTTGAAGGCATCATCGGTTTCCTGCAAGGCGCGCAACAGCGTCTGCTCGTAGAGGAGCAACGCTTGCTGGCTGCGGGCCTCGCTGGCGGCAATCCGCGCGCGCACCCGCCCACGATCGAGCAGCGACCAGCGAATCACCGGGGCAATGAAGTTCGAGGGGGCTCCGGCGTCGTTCAACGCATCAAGGCTGCCGGCAACCAGGCCGAGCGAACCCCGCACCTGCACCTCGGGATACAGGCCGGCGGTCTCCACGCCGATCTGCGCCGTCGCGGCGGCAAGGTTGCGTTCGGCTGCGACGATATCGGCACGCCGAGCCAGGAGCCCGGCGGGGTCGCCTATCCCGATCGTTCGAATGGCCAGGGTGTGTAGCTCGGCTGAAGCAGCAGGCAACCCGAAGGTCTGCGGCGCCTCACCGAGAAGCACCGCCAAGGCATTGCTGGACGCTGCGCGGCGCCGTTCAAGGTCCGGGGCGGTAGCCTCTACAGCGTGCAGGAACGCCTCGGCACGCAGCCGGTCGACTTCGTGGGCGGAACCCGCTTGGACAAGGCGCTCGACCATGTGCAGGCTTTCGCGCTGGCTTTTACTGATGTCGTCAACGACTGCCCGTTCGACTTGCAGACCACGCAGTTCGAACCAGGTGGCCGCCACCGCCGCAGCGACGCTGGCTTGCACATCGCGCAGCAGCGCCTCGCGCGAGCCCGCTTGGGCCTGGGCCGCCTCCACGGATCGCCGCACGCGACCGAACAGGTCGATTTCCCACGAGGCATCGACTGAAGCGCGATAGGTCTCGATATGCCGCGCCTGCCCGGAGGGTGTTTCAGCATCGCTGCGCTTGAAACTTTCATAACCGAAGGCAGGCCCGCCGCTCGGCAGGAAGCTTTGGCGGTTCTCGCGCAGAATGGCCTTGGCTTCTTCAAGGCGCATGGCTGCGATGGCGATGTCATGGTTGGCGGCGAGTGCGCGCTGAATCAAGCTCACCAGCACCGGCTCATCAAAGGCGCGCCACCACTGGACCTCGACATTTCCCGGGCCGAGCCCCTGCGAGCCCTCCCCGAAACTGACCGGATAGCGCGCCGTCGCCGATGGCGCAGAATAGTCGGGGCCTACCGCCGCACACCCGCCCAGCAGCAAGGCCGCGCCAAGGGGTAGCAGCAGGTTCTGGACAAGGTTTTTCATGAGCTGCTCTCCTCCAGCTGCGGCTGCAATTTTTCCCTGTACCGCTCCCAGCGAACCGTCAGGGCGCGGATCAGCACATAGAAAACCGGTGTCAGGAACAAGCCGAACAAGGTCACCCCGAGCATCCCGGCAAACACCGCGACGCCCATCGCCTGGCGCATCTCGGCCCCGGCGCCGCTCGCCAGCACCAGCGGCACGACACCGGCTATGAAGGCAAGCGAGGTCATCAGGATTGGCCGCAGCCGCAATCGGCACGCCTCGACCACCGCGTCCAGCGTGCTCGATCCCTGGGCTTCCAGCGTTCGTGCAAACTCGACAATGAGAATGGCGTTCTTCGCGGCCAGGCCCACAAGCACGACCAGGCCAATCTGCACGAAGACGTTGTTGTCGCCATCCACGATCCACACGCCGATGATTGCGCTCAACAGGCACATCGGCACGATCAGCAGCACCGCCAGCGGCAGCAACCAGCTGTTGTACTGCGCCGCGAGGATCAGGTAGGCGAGCAGTACGCACAGCGGGAAGATGAACAACGCGCTATCACCGGCCAGTTTCTGCTGGTAGGTCAGGTCGGTCCACTCAACGCTCATGCCTTCTGGCAACACCTCCTTGGCGAGACGCTCCATGACCGCCACCGCTTGCCCCGAACTGACCCCGGGCATCGCGCCGCCGGTGATATCGGCCGAGGGGTAGCCGTTGTAGCGGATCACCCGGTCCGGGCCGGAGCTCGGCGAGACCGTTACAAACGAAGACAACGGCAACATCGCCCCCGCCTCGTTGCGAACCTGCAGGCGGCCGATGGCTTCGGCCTGCATGCGATGGTCGGCATCGGCTTGGGCGGTCACCTTGTAGGTGCGGCCAAAGCGGTTGAAGTCATTGATGTAGAGCGAGCCCAGGTAGACCTGCAGCGACTCGAACACATCCGCAAGCTTCACCCCCTGGCTTTTCGCCTGGGTACGATCGATGACCACGTCGAGCTGCGGCGCATTGATGTCGAAGCTGGTCATCAGCCCTGCCAGCTGGCCAGACTCGTTGGCCTTCATCATCAGGATCCGGGTCTGCTGGACCAGGGCTTCAAGGCCAGCACCGCCACGGTCCTCGACCTGCATCTTGAAACCACCGGTAGCCCCCAGGCCAGGCACCGGCGGTGGCGGGAACACGCCGAGAAAGCCGTCGGGAATCGTGGCGAATTGCGCTTGCAGGCGCCCGGCAATCGCGGCCGCCCCGAGCTCAGGCGTCGCGCGGTCCTTGAACGGGTCGAGCATGATGAAAATCACTGCGGCGTTCGGGACATTGACGAAGCCATTGATCGACAGCCCGGGGAACGCAACGACGCTTTCAACACCGGGTTCGGCCAGCGCAACCTTGGACATCTGCTTGACCACGCCTTCGGTGCGATCCAGCGATGCCGCGTTCGGCAATTGGGCGATGCCGACCAGGTAGTACTTGTCCTGCATCGGCACGAAGCCCGGCGCAACGGCCTGGAAGCCGAAGAAGGTCAGGCCCAGGAGCCCAACGTACACCAGTAGTGCCACCCCGCTGACCCGCACGACCTTGCGCACGGTGTTGCCATAAATACCCGGGACACGCTGCAATGGCCGCCCTAGCGCTTGCAGCACAGCCGCAACGCGCCCCTGCAGGCTGTGCGGATCACGGGCGATCCCGGCCTTGCGCGGACGCAACAGCATGCCGGCGAGTGCCGGGCTCAGGGTCAGCGAGTTGACCGCCGAGAGAATGGTCGAGATGGCGATGGTGAGCGCGAACTGGCGATAGAACTCGCCCTGCAAGCCGCTCAGGAACGCGGTCGGGATGAATACCGCAGCGAGTACCGAGGTAATCGCAATGATCGGACCGGTCACCTCGTCCATGGCACGCCGTGCCGCCTGGAGAGGCGGCTCGCCATTCTCGATATGTCGCTCGACGTTCTCGACCACCACGATCGCATCGTCGACGACGATACCGATTGAAAGTACCAGGCCGAACAACGACAAGGTGTTGAGGGAAAAGCCCATCAGGTGCATCACGGCGAAAGTACCGACCAGGGACACCGGCACGGCCATCAGCGGGATCAGCGAAGCCCGCCAGTTGCGCAGGAACACCACGACCACTATGACCACCAGCAGGATCGCTTCGAGCAACGTGGTCGCCACCGTCTCCAGCGAAGCGCGAACGAACACCGTCGGGTCATAGGCAATGCGCGAACTGAGTCCTGCAGGGAAGTTACCTTCAAGCCGCTGTACGGTTTCACGCACCGCCTGGGCAACATCCAGAGCATTCGCACCGGGGCTCTGGATGATCTGCAAGGCAACCGCCGGTTCGCCATCGAGCAAACTGCGCAGTGCATAGGCATCGCCACCCATCTCGACCCGTGCGACATCGCGCAGCCGGGTCACCTGGCCGTTGTCGCCGGTGTGAATGATGATGTCAGCGAACTGCTGTTCGTCGCTCAAGCGGCCGAGGGTGTTCACCGTGATCTGGAATGCAGCGGTGGAATCGGGCGCTTGGCCCACCGAGCCGGCCGCCACCTGTACGTTCTGTTCACGTACTGCGCCAATCACGTCGCCAGCGGTCAGCCCGCGCGCGGCAATCAGGTCCGGGTCGAGCCAGAGGCGCATGCTGTACTCGCCAGCGCCCCACACCAGGACATCGCTGACACCCTGGATGCGGGACAACTCGTCGCGCACCTGGAGGTAGGCGTAGTTCGAGATGTACAGGGGGTCGTAGCGTTTGTCGGGCGACAGCAGGTGAACCACCATCAGAATGTCCGGCGAGGTCTTTTGTGTGACCACGCCCTGGCGCTGCACCTCTTCGGGCAACCGCGACAACACGCGCGAGACCCGGTTTTGCACCTGGACCTGAGCCATGTCGGCGTTGGTCCCCTGGGCAAAGGTGACCGTGAGGATCATTCGGCCATCCGTTGCCGATTGCGAAGACATGTAGAGCATGCCCTCCACACCGGTTATTGCCTGCTCGAGCGGTGCCGCGACTGTCTCGGCGATGACCTTGGGGTTGGCGCCCGGATAGGCGGCGGTCACTTGTACAGTGGGTGGCGTAACCGCCGGGTATTCACTGAGGGGCAGCTGGAAGAAGGCCACCGCGCCTGCGATCATCATCAGCACCGAGAGGACGATGGCGAAGATCGGGCGATCGATGAAGAAACGCGGAAACGTCATGGCGCGTCTCCTACGATGTTCGACAGGTCGATTGGCGTGCCGTCGATCGCAGCCACCTGAGGAGCGATCTGCATGTCAGGGCGCACCAGCCCTTTGACGACAATGCGCTCCCCGGCGTGCAGGCCTTGATTGATGACACGCAAGCCATCGATCATCGGCCCCAGCTCCACCGGCCGGTATTGCGTCTTGTTGCCTTCATCGACCACCAGCACATAACGGCTGCCCTGGTCGGTACCGATTGAATGATCGGCGATCAGCACCCGATCCTGCGGCGCACCGGTTTCCAGCCTGACCTTGGCAAAAAGCCCCGGCGTCAGCTGGCCATCGGGGTTGTCGACAATCGCACGAACCCGCACCGTACCCGTTCCACGATCAGCAGCGTTGGACAGGAAGTCCAGGCGACTGGGGCGTGAATAGGCGTTGTCGGTCAGCAGCGCCACCATCACCTTCGGCGCCTGCGAGGCATCGGCAACCGCTTTGCTCCGCCCAGGTGCCAGTGAGCGCAGGTATGTGCGTTCGTCGACATCGAAATACACATGCAGCGGATCGACCGAGACAATGGTCGTCAGGGGTGTCACGCCATTGGTGACATAGTTGCCCTCGGTGACCTGCACATGGCCGACACGGCCACTGATCGGCGCGGTGACGCGGGTGAAACTCAGGTCCAGTTGCGCCGCCTCCAGCGCTGCCCTGGCGGCGTCTACCTGGGCTTTGCCGGCATTGCGCGAGGCAATCGCCGTGTCCAGGCGATCGCGGGCAACCACTTTTTTGGCAAACAGCTCTTCAGCCCGGGAATGTTCCTGCTGGGCCAGCAATGCTGCCGCCTCGGCCTCCCGCAGGCGCGCCGTAGCGACATTCAGCGCAGCCTGGAATACCCGTGGATCGATGAGAAACAGCCTGCTGCCTTTTTCAACCAGGCGTCCTTCCGGCACGCTGACGTCCTGGATATAGCCAGCCACGCGCGGACGCAGTTCGACCCGTTCGACGGCAGTGAGCGAACCTGTGAACTCGACAAAGGGCGTTACCGGGCGAACGATCACCTCTGCAACCGGAACACTGGGTGGTTGCGCCGGTGCGGCGGACGGCACCGTCTCCTTGCAGCCAGCCAGCGTGAGCGCGACACCTATCGTCGCAGAGATCAGGGTTACGCGGTTGCGCTTCATCGTGTGCCTTCCTCGGCTGGATTCGACTTGTATGTGCTGAGATCAATCAGCTTTCGAATCAGTTATCGGACTTGACACATCAGGAAGGTCAACAATTTTTTCGCGCAACAAATCGAGTCAAGGGCTTACCCGGGCAAGCCCTTTTCTGTCGGATCCGGCTAGTGAGTGACCACCTTCACTGTTGGCGGAACCCAGGTCTGGTCGAGCACGGTTTGCTTTGGCAAGTACGCTCGCAGCAGCATGCTGAAGCGGCCTTGTTCTGGCGTCGGCAACCAATTTGACTCTTTATCCGGGCCAGGTGAATCAGGCTGTAGGTAGAACGTCGTCGAACCGTCTGCATCCTGTTTGACGCCAGGGGTGCGACTGCGTATCGCATATCGGTCGATGGGGTTATCGACGAGGTTGAAGTCAGGGCCGTACAGGGTGACTGACCAAAACTCATTGACGGGAGGCAGCTGGCCTTTTTCGAAACGCAGCGTGTAGTGATTGGCGCCGTTGAATACCTTGCCGTCTACATCGACATACGCCGGAAAGTACACCGCCTCCTCGGCGTCGTTGCAGATGATCCCGCCTTTGGCACACGCCGCACGCCCGCCGAATTCGTCGGTCAACCCTTGGCGACCAAACGTATGCGGCGTGATCAGCCAGCCGTTGACCAACTTCGAACTGACGCCTTGAGTGGCCATGGCTTGCACCAGCCGTCGCCCTTCTGTCGCGGCGCGCGCCAAGCCCCGTTTTGTTTGCTCGTTGAGCCGATCGAAGGTACCGGCCTGGCCAGCACCGATGCCGACGCTGGCAAACAGCTTGGCCAGCTGCGCATCTTTTGCGGGTGGCGGGTTTTCATCCATCATTCGATTGATGGTTTTCCAGTCGGCCAGCGGATCGGCGCTACGCTCGAAGGGCTTCATGACGTTGCGGTTCTCGGGCAGCGCTACGCCCTTCTTGCCCCACAAACTGAGTGGGACAACTTGAAACTGTTGTTGGAGCTGGTTGACCGCTGGAACGTCTTCTGGCCCTGCGGTGAAGGTTCGGCCAAAAACCAGGGCGCTGGGCGTACGCGAGCGGATAATCCCCTTGATGCCGGCGGGTCGATCACCTTTCCAGTTCGGGCCAACCACCAGAAATGCGCCGGCCTTCGAACCGCTTGTACGCTTGCCTATAAACCCGAAGTTGTCGGCATACATGTCCGCCAGCTGGAAGGTGAAGTAGCGCGTGCCCATGTCTGGATGCGCTATCACCACGGGTTCCTTGCTCAGGTCAAGAAAGCCCCACGAGTAGAGGGTATCGTTATTCGGGGAACCGCCATCCTTATAACTGGCGTCGGCGATATTGGGGAAATGGTAGAAGTGGTTCGGTGCCGCATAGGGGTAGGAGGTTGCGTCATTGGCCCACTTGTAGCGAAGCTCGGAAAGATAGATCAGCGGGTAGGCGTAAATGTACGCCTGGATACCAACCGCGTAAGCGTACTCCTCCCGCCACCCCGCGGATTGGCCTGAAGCTGCGCTCAAGGCTACGGGAGTGGACGCTACAGGCTCACTGGCCGGGGGCTGGCCGGCAGAGACATAGGTGGAAACGCCAGCGACAAGGGCCGCAAGCGCAACATTGCGAAGTGTGCTTTTTACCGGGCATGAACGCGCATCGTCAGAGGTGTAATTCATGTCAGCTCCGTGCTGAGTGAAATCTTCGATGAGAGCAGTGTGCAAAGGGGCCGGCGCTTACTGGGCAGGCTTTAGCTGCTGAACCTGCTGCATGACTTTCGCAGCCTTGAGCGTCTGGTAGTTGACGTTCGCAGGATTGAGGTTCACGCCTTCCTGGAAGGGATACTGCGGCAAGGTGGCGAGAAACTTCTGGACCTTGTCCAGCACGGGCACGAACAGCCAGACCTGGTCAGCCATCCAGCGCGCATACATCCGTGACTCGTAGGGCGCCGTTTCGTACGGGTCCGCCTTCAGGTTGGTGATGATTGGCATGTTGCTGACCTTGCGCGAACCCGACGCTACGCCTCCCTCGACGTTGGCGAAACTCACTTTCCAGTCACGCCAGCGCAAGGCGTTCAACTCACCGCCCATGCCGAAGTACAGATACTCCTCGCGAGGGCTTTCCTTGGCTTCACCTTTGAAGAATGGAAGGAAGTCATAACCATCGAGGTGCACCTTGAATGGCTTGCCATTGAGGGTCATGCCCTGGGCGAGGCCTTCACGAAGATTGGGCAGGCCGGCCGCGGCGGCCAGGGTCGGCATCCAGTCGTTATGGGCAATCAGGTTGTTGCTGCGAGTGCCTGGCTTGAGCGTACCCGGCCACTTGACCAGCAGCGGTACTCGATGGCCGCCTTCGAAGGAAGAGCCCTTCTCACCGTGAAACGGTGAGCTGCCAGACTCGGGCCACGTGGCCTTCTGCGCGCCGTTGTCGGTGGTGTAGATCACAATGGTGTTGTCTGCGATACCCAGGTCGTCGAGCTTCTTCAGCAACTGACCGACCTGTTCATCGTGTTCGACCATGCCGTCAGGATAAAGGCCGATCCCGGTCTTGCCTTGCGAGCCTTCTTTCAGGTGAGTCCAGACATGCATGCGTGTGCTGTTGAACCAGACGAAGAAGGGTTTCTTGGCGGCATGGGATTTGTCGATGAAATTCTCGGCAGACTGCACGAATTCATCGTCGATCGTCTCCATGCGCTTTCGGGTCAACGGCCCCGTGTCTTCGATCTTGCCGTCCGCGTAGGAGTGGATCACACCGCGCGGGCCGTATTTTTTGCGGAATTGGGGATCTTTCGGGTAGTAGTAGGTTTCTGGTTCTTCTTCGGCATTCATGTGATAGAGGTTGCCAAAGAACTCGTCAAAACCATGTTTGGTCGGCAGGTGTTCGTCGCGGTCACCCAGGTGGTTCTTGCCGAACTGAGCGGTGGCATAGCCCTGTTGTTTCATGGCATCACCGAGGGTCGGTGCCCAGTCTGGAATGCCGTGGGGCGAGCCCGGCATGCCCACCGTCAGCAACCCCGTGCGAAAGGGATGCTCGCCAAGGATGAACGCCGCGCGCCCGGCGGTGCAGGTTTGCTCGCCATAGGCGTGGGTGAAGGTCGTGCCCTCTTTGGCGATGCGGTCGATGCTGGGCGTTTCGTAGCCCATCAGCCCTTGGTTGTAAGCGCTGATATTGCTGACGCCGACATCATCGCCAAAGATCACCAGGATATTCGGTTGAGGTGCAGCAGTGGCTTGCGTGATGCCCCCCAACAGCGGGACGGCCACCAACGCAACGCGCATGAACCATTGTCGAGCACACAGCATTTCTTATTCTCCGATCAACGAGTTGTGCAACTGGGCAGCGAAGCAGCGGCGGCCGGGAATCAGAAGCCTCCATGGCCTGTGCATGATCGTGCTGATTGGCTGCCACTGTTGTTCACAACTGAACAATGCGCGTTAGCACTGTCGGACAAATTGTATTCATGCCCGGTGTGATGCCTTTGGTTGATGCCACTGTATTGAGGGGAGTGATCGGTCGATACGGTCTTTTTGCAAGACGCTCGAGGCCGGCTCGACTACGGTGATAACAACCCCGTTCAATCAGGAGCGCAGCACATGGTCAGAACTCTCATGCTGATGGTCGCCGGCCTGGTCCTGTGCGCCAGCCAGGCGATGGCCGATTCCCTCAAGATCGGCGTGATCGGTGCCGGCAAGGTCGGTGGCACGCTGGGTACGCTGTGGGCAAAGGCCGGGCACGCCGTGATGTTCTCGTCGCGCCACCCCGAGACGCTGACCGACCTGGTCAGCTCCGCTGGTCCCAACGCCAGGGCAGGCTCGGTAAGCGAGGCCGCGACCTGGGGCGAGGTGATTGTGTTGAGTGTGCCCTACGGCGCGATGCCGAGCTTGTCCGAGCAGCTCAAGGGCAAGCTGGACGGCAAGGTGGTGTTGAGCACCAGCAACCCCTTCAGCGGCCGCGACGGCGAGGTCGGGGTTGCGGCGCTGGACCAGGGTGTTGCCCAGGCCGACCAGCAGTATCTGCCCGGTGCGCACCTGGTACGGGCGTTCAACGCCCTCGGCTATGCCGCCATGAAAGATCAGTCTGGCAACGGCAAGGCCCTGCCGGTGTTTGCCGACGACGCCCAGGCCCGGGAGGTGGGTGCTCGCCTGGTGCGCGATGCGGGGTTCGTGCCGGTTCTGTTCCCGCTGTCGAGGGCCAATGAAGGACTTCCAGGCGGTCCGCTCGGCGGGGTGTGGAGCGAGGCGGAGCTCAAGGGCAAGGTGGGGATGTAGGGGAGCGCCGGACTTGTTGGCTTGAGGGCCGCTCGCGGGGTTACTTGGCAGGCGTGCCTTTACGGCGGCCTGCGGCCTCCCCGCCCTCTTCGCGCAGGCGATGCAGCAACAACTGGGTATTGTCCACGCAGGCCATGCCTTCGGGCTTGCTCTCGATACCCTCGATGACCAGCAGGAGTTGCGCTTTGTTCTGGGCCAGCCGCTGTTGCAGGATCTCGATTTCCTCGACCTTGCGCTTGAGCCCGCCAAGCAGTCCTTCGTGACGCCAACCGTTCGCATTCGTCGGCAGCAATTGACGGATTTCCTCCAACGAAAAACCCGCAGCCTGTGCGCCCGTGATGATCTCCAGGACCCACTCGGTGTCAGGTGCGTAGTCCCGGTATCCATTGGCTTTGCGCGCTACCGACTTGATCAGGCCGCTCGCTTCGTAGAAGCGGATGCGTGACGGCGCCAATCCGCTGATTTTCGCCAGTTCGCCTATTCTCATAGTCCACCCAAAAAAAGCCATTGACCTTGAAGCTGACTTTAAACCTAAAGTGATTTGGCGGCCAAGCGGCGAGCCGCCTGTTGGGATGGGATCGGCTGCACTCTGTTCAATAACGGCCACGCTCAGCACACGATGCCGATCGTGGCCGCCCTTTCATACAGGAGATGCGAACATGGGGTATGTCACTACGCAGGACGGTGTCGAGATCTTTTACAAAGACTGGGGCCCACGCGATGCCCAGGTGGTCTTCTTTCATCACGGCTGGCCACTCAGTTCGGACGACTGGGATGCGCAGATGCTGTTCTTCCTGGACAACGGCTACCGGGTCGTTGCGCACGACCGCCGCGGCCACGGGCGATCCAGCCAGGTCTGGGATGGCCACGACATGGATCACTATGCCGATGACGTGGCGGCCGTGGTCGACCATCTTGGCGTACAGGGTGCCGTCCATGTGGGGCACTCCACCGGTGGTGGCGAAGTCATTCATTACATCGCTCGCCATGGCCAGGACCGGGTACGCAAGGCCGCCATCATCGGCGCCGTGCCGCCATTGATGGTTCAGACCCCAGGCAATCCTGGCGGCTTGCCGAAGTCGGTTTTCGACGACTTGCAGGCCCAGCTCAAAGCCAACCGCGCACAGTTCTACCATGACGTTCCAGCCGGGCCCTTCTACGGTTACAACCGCCCTGGCGCGAAACCATCGGAGGGCATCATCCGCAACTGGTGGCGCCAAGGCATGATGGGCTGCGCAAAGGCGCATTACGACGGGATCGTCGCCTTTTCGCAGACCGACTTCACTGAAGACCTCAAACGCATCACCATCCCGGTGCTGGTGATGCATGGCGATGATGACCAGATTGTGCCGTATGAAAACTCCGGACTGTTGTCGGCCAAACTGTTGCAGAACAGCACGCTGAAAACCTACTCGGGCTACCCGCACGGCATGCCCACCACCCACGCCGATGCGATCAACGCCGACCTGCTCGCCTTCGTTCGAGGTTGACCAATGGGGGAGCGGGTAATGCTCCTGCTCCCCTTCCCTTCTTTATCAGCCAAATCGGAATGAACCCTGACCATTTCGATGCACCTAACTTCCAGAACCCACTGGAGGCTTACATGGAAAACGGTCATATCTGGATCACGCTCGCAGTACTGATCACCCTGGTCGAACTCTGGGCCATCAAACGCATCATCGGCAGCAAGAGCCGGGCGGACCGCAAGATGTTGTGGATCGTGTTCATTGTTTTTGTGCCGGTGCTGGGCCTGATCGCCTGGGCAGCCGCCGGACCTAAATCGAGCCCTGGCGTGCCGATTTCACGAGAAGGCTGATTGCCCATCGGCGACAACAGGTGACGCAGGTCAAGACACCAGGCTCGGTTCGCGAGAGGATGGTCCAACGCACGGACTGCACAAGGAGCCCTACCATGTCCCCGTTGAACCACGTCCTGGTTGCCACTGACTTGTCCACCGCTGCCCGCAACGCGGCAGAGCGGGCGGCTGAACTGAGCAAGGCGCAGCAGGCCGCGCTGGATCTGCTCTACGTCGCCAATCCCGCCCCCTTCGAGCGTCTCAAGCAACTGGTGGTACCTGACGACGACTTGTTGAAACGCGAGCTGGAGACTGCAAGCGAGAAGACTCACGAACTGGCGAACAGGCTGTTCCAGCGCTATGAGATCGCCCCTGGCGTACAGGTCGCGACAGGCTCGGTCACCACGGAAATCACCCGCGTGGTGCAAGACAAGCGCAGCAACCTGCTGGTGTGTGGAGCGAAGGGGCAGAGCCTGGCCCGTCGCCTGCTGCTGGGCTCGACCGTGCAACGAATGCTGAGCCGCATGCTCTGCCCCATGTTGGTGGTCAAGCACCCACCCCGCGACGCCTACCGTACCCTGCTCGTTCCCGTGGATTTCTCGCCTTCATCGCTTCGCGCCATCAAACTCGCGCAATCGGTTGCCCCGCAGGCCGAAATCACCCTGCTGCACGTATACGAAGCCCCCTTCGAGGGCAGCATGCGCTTCGCCCACATCGACCAGGACACCCTCACCCACTACCGCAATGTCATCAAAAAAGACGCCGTGGAAAAACTCGCGGCCTTGAGCGACGTCGCGGGGCTGGTCAATGCCCGGCAAATCGTCGTGCATGGCGACCCGGCCTGGCGCATCGTCGAGCAAGAGCTGGAGCTGGACTGCGACCTGATCGTGATCGGCAAACAGGGTGAAAGCGCCCTGGAAGAGCTGTTGATCGGGAGCATCACCAAGCATGTCCTCAACGAATCCCAGTGTGATGTGCTGGTGTCACTGTAGAGGGCGAACGGCGCTGTCGCGGGGCCGGACGGCGCTTCCTCTGCGCGAGCAACTGTCTTGATCGGCCAGCTCGATGGGAGCGGATTCATCCGCGATCGGCCGCGAAGCGGCCGTAGTCCGGTTCATTGAGCCACCGCCGCCAGGTCTTGCGCCTGGCCGGCTAGCTGTGGCTCGGCGTGGAACCGGTAGCTGTGATCTTGGCGCCCGCGTGCGGGTCGAACCAGACCATGGGCATCGCGTCCGCCGGCGATTGCAGGCGAAAGGGGGTTGTTCGTCGGCGATCAGGATATGCTTCACCGTTGTCTGCATTGATCGAGAATGCTGGAAGCGTAGCGGGTGGCGACGCCGGGTGCGGGAGGGATCAGCCCCAGGCAATGCTTTATTCCCTGTATACAAAAATAAATTATTCTGGTTACATAATTCCACGCCTACGACACCGGTAATCGCCGCTGCGTATTGCGACGGTCTCACGCCATGCAACACCCACTGCTGCTCGCCCCCCTCGAGCGTCAATCACGAACGTCGTCCAGCGACGCCTTCGTCTTTATCCCGTTCGCCCACACCTCTTCCTGGCCCCCCATTGAGTACCTGCCGATCGGCGAGGTTTCGCAAGGTGGACGGGATCATGTGCCCATCACCTTGCGCCACGGCGTGGACCAGCCCAGGACAAGTGCCTTGGCAGTGTCCCTGCGCGCGCACGTGCACTGACCGATCCTGCCAACAAGGACTTGCCCCACGCAGTGCCGGGTTGCCAGGGCTTCGCTCACGCCACGCACCGTGCCTGCAACACAATCACGTTGAAAGCGGCCCCCATGCCGCAGAGGAATACGTATGCCCAAGACACTACTGGTCAAGAACGCCGAGCTTCTGGTGACGATGGATGGCGAGCGCCGGGAGATCAGGCGCGGTGGCCTGTTCATCGAGGACAACCTGATCAAGCAGGTCGGCCCCAGCGAAACACTGCCGCAACAGGCCGATGTGATTCTGGACATGGCCGGGAAGGTGGTCATTCCGGGACTGGTCAATACCCACCACCACATGTACCAGAGCCTCACCCGTGTCGTACCGGCGGCCCAGGACGGCGAGTTGTTCAACTGGCTGACCAACCTTTACCCCATCTGGGCACGACTGACGCCGGAAATGATCTCGGTGTCGACCCAGACGGCAATGGCCGAGCTGATTCTCTCCGGCTGCACCACCTCGAGCGACCACCTCTACATCTACCCCAACGGCTGCAAGCTCGACGACAGCATCCATGCCGCCGAAGAAATCGGCATGCGCTTCCACGCCGCACGCGGGAGCATGAGCGTCGGCCAAAGCCAGGGCGGCCTGCCGCCCGATTCAGTGGTGGAAAAAGAGAGCGACATCCTCAAGGAGTCCCAGCGCCTGATCGAGGACTACCACGACGCCCGCCATGGCTCGATGCTGCGCGTGGTCGTGGCGCCCTGCTCTCCGTTTTCGGTGAGCCGCGACCTGATGCGCGAAGCCGCGGTGCTCGCACGCCAGTACGGGGTGTCGATGCACACGCACCTGGCAGAAAACGTCAACGACATCGCCTACAGCCGCGAGAAGTTCGGCATGACGCCTGCCGAGTACGCCGAAGACCTGGGCTGGGTCGGCCACGACGTCTGGCACGCCCATTGCGTGCAACTCGACCAGCACGGCATTGAGCTGTTCGCGCGTACCGGTACCGGGGTCGCCCACTGCCCGTGCTCGAACATGCGCCTGGCCTCGGGGATCGCGCCGATCCGCAAGATGCGCGACCACGGTGTGCCGGTGGGCCTGGGGGTGGACGGTTCGGCCTCCAACGATGGTGCCAGCATGATCGGCGAGGTCCGCCAGGCGCTGCTGTTGCAGCGTGTCGGCTTCGGTCCCGATGCGATGACCGCTCGCGAAGCGCTGGAAATCGCCACGCTGGGCGGCGCCAAGGTACTCAACCGCAATGACATCGGCGCCCTGGCCCCGGGCATGGTGGCCGACTTCGTCGCCTTCGATCTTGGTCACGTGGCCTATGCCGGTGCCCATCACGACCCGCTGGCGGCCCTGGTGTTCTGCACCCCGACCCACGTCGACACCAGCGTGATCAATGGCCGTGTGGTGGTCCAGGACGGGCGCATCACCACGGTCGACCTGCCGCGGGTGCTGGAACGCCACAACCAGCTGGCCCGTCAGTTGGTCAGCGGCGACTGAGCCGTCCAGGCCGCTGCCCCCGACACTTCAGTACCCCGACGGGGGGTGAGCCCCCGTCACCCCCGCCCATTACAGGGGGGGCACTATGGCGCTCCAATTGTTCATCATTGACCGCAGACGCGACGCTAACGGCGAAACAGATTGCCGTACCCCTGAGCTTCGTAGGAGCAGACACATCTTGGATGTCGTGGGCGGTCACCCTCATTTATCGAAAATGGTCTACTCCTACTTTTTTCTTCGCTGATGCTGTGCTTGTCGCTGTATGACTAATCCAGGATGAACAGGTCAGCCTCCACCCCGGCGTCGCCGTGCTGGCGATGCCGGGCTGCCGAGTCATAGACGATCAACAGCCCCGCCTCGCCCTGCTCGCCCGGATCGAACAGGCACATGCCCTCGGCATGATCGTCACCTTGACCGAACGGGACCTCCAGCAGGGTCTCCAATTGGTCGGCAAACACCACGCTTTCTTCATCGCCTGCAAAGCCGCCACCCCAGCGCACGACCGCTACCGGACCATCCAGGTCCATGGTCGGCCCCGCCAGAATCAGCAGATCGTCACCGCTGCGGCACAGGTCACGTACGCCCAGGCCATTGAGATCGAAGAAGTGCTTACGGTAGCGGCGCCCCTGTGGGCCGATCTTCTTGAGCACCAGGGTGTCGGTCGAGCCGCTGTCCAGTTCGGGCTCGACCTCCAGCAGCACAGTCCAACCGCGAAGCACCGGCCCCCGCAACCCCAGCAAAAGACGCGGGCCGATTACCGCCAGCCCTTCGATGTCAAAACCGTTGTCTTTGCCCGGAATGTGCAGAAAGGCCTGTAGTTGTTCGTCCTTGGCGATTTCCGTGGTCAGGTCGTTGCCATGCTCGTCGCCTCGCAGCTGCGCCGCCGTGCGTCCATCGGCCTTTACCTTGCCTTGGAGCACATGGCTGCCGTCCTGCTGTACCACCGGGATGCGAGCCAGCAAAAAACGGTTGCCATCCGCCTCCACCGTCGAGAGCCGCTTGATGTTCTTCTGCGCAGACTTGCCGGCCTGGGCCTTCTTGCGCTTGAGGCTATGCGATCCCACCACCCAGAGGTAGCCGCTGTCCTCGGCATGGGCCAAACCTTCGATATCGATCTCGGCGTCTGGCTGGGGTATGGGCAGATCCAGGTATTTCATCAACGCAAACGACTGGTGTGCATCGCACGTCGGCACGTCGCCCGCAGCAGCGTCCCTGATGGTCAGGCGCTCCAGGCTCGTGGTTTCGTCATTGGCCACCCAGAGTGTGTCACCCATCTGCAGAGCGACCGAAAGGCCATCGCGCAGCGACGCAAGCGCCGGATCGAAGTGCAGTACCACAGCATTGTTTCGCTCGCTCATGAGCGCCCTCCTGTCGTGCGGGGTGAAGCGAACGCGCTGTTGTCGAGGCTAGTGGCTGGCCGACGACAATCAAGGCGCTCGCTAGTCCGTTTTTTCACAGTCGATAGAGCGCTGGAGCATAGTCAGTAAATGCCCCGATAGATGGCCTCCACCTCTCCTTCGGTCATGTCCCTGGGGTTGCTTTCGATCAGCCGCTGCAGCCCGTTCACCACATCCGCCGCCATGACCGGGATCGCCGCTTCATCGATACCCAGCCGCGACAAGCGCGTTTCCAGGCCGCTATCACCCACCAGCGCCTCGATGGCCTGGACGAAGGCCAAGGCTGCGCTGGCTTCATCGTCAAACGTTGCCTGCGGCAACAGGTGCGCGGCCAGTTCGGCATACTGCTGCTGCGCCGCCGGCAGGTTGAAGCGAATCATCGGCGCCATCACCAGGGCATTGGCGTGGCCGTGGGGAATGTGAAACCGCGCCCCCAACGGGTAGGCCAGGCCGTGAATCGCCGCCACCGACGCATTGACAAACGCCATGCCGGCCATCAACGAGCCCTGCAGCATCGCCGAACGGGCGGCGACGTCGCTGCCGTCGGCCAGTACCTTGCGCAGGTTGCCGCCCAACAGCCGCAGCGCCGTGGTGGCCAGACCATCGGAAATCGGGTTCTTGCGCGTGCGACTGGTGTAGGCCTCGATGGCGTGGACCATGGCATCCAGGCCGGTCGCCGCGGTGACCACGGTCGGCAGGCCAAGGGTCAGTTCCGGGTCGAGCACCGCCACGTCCGGCATCAGTTGCGCCGAATACACGGCCTGCTTGCGCTGCTGGGCATCGGTGATCACCGACACCCAGGTGACTTCCGAACCGGTCCCCGCCGTGGTCGGCATCAGCACCAGGGGCAGGCGCTGGCCACGCGCCTTGTCGGTGCCGTAGAGGTCTTCCAGCGGCTGGTCGCTATTGATCAGCAACGCCACCAGCTTGGCCGCATCCAGCGAGCTGCCACCGCCCAGGCCTAGCACGCCATCGGCCTCGAAGGCACGGCCCTGAGCAACCGCCCGTTCGACCACCGCTGCCGGTGGGTCGGCCACCACTTCATCGAACACCGCCACGGTGCAGCCCGCGGCTTCCAGTGCGGCGCAAGCCTTGCCGGCGAAACCGAGTTTGACGATGCCGGGGTCGCACACCAGCAGCACACGGCGCACAGCCAGCCCGGCAAATACCTTGCCGATACCCTGCAATGCCCCCGCCTCGCAGACGATACGCGGAACACTTCTGAACTCATGATTCATGGCGTACTCCTCACAGCACCGAGGCATAAATGGCGCGGGCATCTTCCCGGCTGACCGGGCGCGGGTTGTTGATCAGCAGGCGCTCGACTTTCATGGCGTCGTCGCTCAGCCGGTCGAGGTCCGCTTCGGTCACGCCCACTTGCGTCAGGTTCTGGGCAAACGGCATGCGTTCAACTAGCGCGGTCATGAAGGCGATAAAGGCATCGCAAGCCTGCTCCGGGCTGTCGAAGCGTTGCCCGGGCAGCACGGTGGCCGCCAGCTCTGCATATAACGCCAGCGCTGCGGTGCGGTTGAAGTTCAGTACCGGCACCAGCACCAGCGCATTGCTCAAGCCATGGGGCACATGGAAATGCCCGCCCAGTGGATAGGCCAGCGCATGCACCGCCGCTACCGGTGCGTTGGCAAAGGCCATGCCGGCCAGCATCGAACCCAGCAGCATGTCCGAACGCGCTTGCAGATCGCCAGGTTCGGCCAGCACACGGTCGAGGTTGCCGCCGAGCAGCCGCAGGGCCTGCAAGGCCAGGCCGTCCGAGAGCACGTTCTTCTTGTGCTTGCTGGTGTAGGCCTCGATGGCATGAACCATGGCGTCGACACCGGTCATGGCGCTCACCGCCGCTGGCAGGCCGACGGTCAGGCGTGCATCGAGCAAGGCGATGTCCGGGTAAAGCAAGGGGCTGACCACGCCCTTTTTTTCGTGGCTGGGGGTGGTGACGATGGCCACGGCGGTGACTTCCGAGCCGGTACCGGCCGTGGTCGGCACCTGGATCAGTGGCAAGCGCGGGCCCTTGGCCAGGTTGATGCCGTAGATGTCCACTAGCGCCTGCTCATGACCGCACAGCAACGCCACCAGCTTGGCGGTGTCCAGCGAGCTGCCACCGCCCAGGCCGATGATGGCCTGGGCGCGGCAGGCGTGCCCCGCCGCTACCGCATCGAGCACCGACGCCTCGGGCGGATCGGCCTGGACGTCGCTGTACAGGGTCACCTCGACCCCGGCCTCGCGCAGCGCCTGCATCGGTGCCTCCAGCAGACCGGCCCGTTGCAACCCGGGATCGCTGACGAGCAGTACACGCTCGGCGCCAAGTTCGCGGCACAGGGTGCCCAGGCGCAGGGCGCCATCGACTTCGCAGATCACACGGGGGGTGGTTTCAAAGGTAAAGGTCGACATGGCGGCTTATCCTGCGCGTACGCTGCCGCGCTCGATGCGGTAAACGGCATCGACCAGGTCAGCGGAATGGGTGTCATCGGACTCGGAGATCAGCACGCACAGGCCTTCCTGTCCGAGCTGGGCGATCACTTCGGTAAGGCGGCGCGACAGCACCGGCGCCACGCCCTCGAACGGTTCATCGAGGATCAACAGGCGGTTGCCCGGCATCAGCGCCCGCGCCAGGGCCACCAGTTTCTGCTGGCCGCCAGACAGTTGCATGGCGCGGCGTTCGCGAAACTGGGCGATTTCCGGGATCAGGCTGTAGACCCACTCCAGGCGCTGGACGCTGCCCGGCAGCTTGTTGGCCCACACCGGCAGCAGGATGTTTTCCTCTACCGTCAGCGCCGGGATCAGCCGGCGGTCTTCGGGCAGGTAGCTGATGCCCGCTGCCGCGCGCTGGTGGCCCGGCTGTGCGCGCAGATCGTTACCGGCGAAATGGATCGAGCCGCCCGTGGCGTCCAGCAGGCCCATCAGGGTACGGATCAGGGTGGTCTTGCCGGCACCGTTATGGCCGATCAGGCCGACCATCTGCCCGGCACCGACCTGCAGCGAAACGTCGTGCAGGATCGGCACCGATTCAATGGCCACGTTGAGGTTGCGAATTTCCAGGCTCATGCGGTTGCCCCCTTGTGTGCCCGCTGACCACCGGTGACCAGTTCCTGGACCCGGGCATTGGCCAATACCGTTTGCGGCGGGCCGTCGGCCAGCACTTCGCCGCTGTAGAACGCGAGGATCCGCGAGACATAGCGACGCACCACGTCCATGTCGTGCTCGACGAACAGCACCGTGACCTGATGCCGCGACACCACCTGCATCACAGTGTCCATCAACTGGGTCTTTTCCTCGGCGCTGACACCACTGGTGGGTTCATCGAGCAGCAGCATCTGCGGGTCGACGATCAGCGCCATGGCGATGTCGATCAGCTTGCGCACGCCTTGCGGCACGGCGGTGACCTTGCTGTCGCGCCAGGAGAGGATGCTGAACTCGCTGAGAATCGCGTCGGCACGGGCAATCCGCACCTCATTGCGCAGCGGCCGCAGCAGCGACGGAAACGGCGACTCGGCGGCAGCCAGGGCAATCAGCAGGTTGTCCAGCACGGTCAGTTCGGGGAACAGCTGCGCGACCTGGAACGAGCGGGCCATGCCGGCACGGGTGATCGCCCGCGGCGTGCGGCCGATGATCGACTGGCCGTTGAAGAGGATTTCGCCACGGCTGGGCTTGAGATAGCCGGTCACCATGTTGATGAAGGTGGTCTTGCCGGCGCCGTTGGAGCCGATCACCCCCACCACTTCGCCCTTGCTGATGCTGACGTTGACATCCTTGGCGGCAGTGACCGCGCCGAACTCCTTGTACAGCCCGCGGGTTTCGAGAATGCAGCTCATACCTTGGCCTCCACTGCCTTGGCCGCGCGGGCCTGGCCACTGAACAGGCTCCACAGGCCCTTGGGTAGAAAGACGATGATCGCCAGCAGGGTGATGCCCAGAATCATCTGCCAGCTGTGGGGCACCAGTTCGATGGCGTAGGTGCGCACCACGGCGAACAGGATCGCGGCGATGATCGGCGCCGCCACGTGGGCCGTACCGCCGAGCAAGGCGATAAAGACGAACTCGCCGGAGGTGATCCAGTACGCCATTTCCGGGTCGATGTGCCCGGCTGCCAGGGCCATGAAGCCCCCGCCCAGAGCGGACACCCCGGCGGCGGCGACGTAGTTCATGTAGAGCACCCAGCGCGGCGACTGGCCGAGGTACTCGACCCGCACCTCGTTCTCGCGAATCGCCTCGCACATCGCCCCTGCGCTGCTGCGACCGTAGCGGTGCAGCAGCACCGCGAGCACGGCCGACACGGCGACGATGATGACGAACAGCGCCAGCGGTGCCTGGCCTGCGGCCGGGCTCCAGCCGAACAGGGTCCAGGCCTTGACGTTGAAGCCGTCGGTGCTGCCCAGCGCAGGGCTTTTCACCAGCATGCCGTAGAGGATCATCGAGAACGCCAGCGACAGCATGGCGAAGAAGATCTCGCGGTAGCGGGTCATCAGCAGGCCGAGGATCATGGCCAGCGCCACCGCCGCGCCAATGCCGATCAACAGCAGGGTCGGCAGGTCGCTGATATCCAGGAAGTGACCGCCCATGCCCACGGCATAGCCACCGATGCAGAAGTACAGGCCCTGGCCGAAGGTCACGAGGCCGGCGCGCATCTGCATCACCACCCCTTGCACGACCATCGACTTGGCCAGCGCCATGGTCAGCAGGAACACCAGCCACTGGGGCGCGATCAGCCCCCCCGCGGCGAACAGCACGGCAACGCCGAGCAGGATCAATTCGGTTCTATCCAGGCGCATCAGATTTTCCTCGCAAGCACGCGGCCGAACAGCCCCTGCGGACGTACCGCCAGGACCAGCGCCATCACGCCATAGATCACAAAGAGTTCGAATTGCGGTGCGTAGTGCACCGCCGCGGCGCGGCTCAAGCCCACCAGCAAGGCGCCGAGGGCGGCCCCTTCGATGCTGCCCATGCCGCCGATCACCACCACGGCGAACGCCAGCACGATGATTTCCACGCCGATACCGGGAGCGACGGAAATCGCCGGGGCCGTCAGCGCGCCCGCCAGGGTGCCAAGCACAGTGCCGAGCACGAACACCAGGGTGAACACCCGACGCACGTTGACGCCCATGGCCAGGGCCACTTCGCGGTCATGGATCACCGCGCGCAGCACCTTGCCCTGGTGGGTACGCTCCAGCCACAACCACAGCCCGAGGCCGAGCACCAGCGAGACGCCGACCAGCATCAGGTCGTAGTTGGAGACCTTCAGCCCGGCCAGCACACTGCGGCCCATTTCGGCATAAGGCTGGTAGGCGAAGTACGGGTTGACGCCCCAGATCATCTTCATGGCGTCTTCGAGGATCAGCAGCAAGGCGTAGGTGATGATCACCATCAGCACTTCATCGCGGCCGTACATGAAGCGCAGCAGGCCGCGCTCGATCAGCAGGCCGACCACCAGGCCTGCGGCCAGTGCGCAGCCGAGCATCATCAGGTAGCCGACCCACACCGGCCCTACCCCGTTGTTGAAATACCAGCCCACCAGCGAGGCGGCGGCATAGGCACCGATGGCGTAGAAGCTGCCATGGGCCATGTTCAGGATTCGCATGACGCCGTAGATGACGGTGAGCCCCGCCGCGACCAGAAACAGCCACGAGGCATAGATGGCGCCGTCGATCAGCACCGCGTAAAGACTCAGCATAAGGTTCTACCTTGGCAAGAGTGGCGGCCTGGAACGGCCGCCACGATCAGTCAGGTGTGCAGGCGATCAGTTGCATTGCGCGCCAGGGAAACCGGCCTTGATCCAGTCATGCGCGGTGGTGCCGTCGGGCGGGGTCACGCACTCGCCGGCGAAGGCGATCACGTTCTGCACGCTGCCCTGCTTGCTGGCCGCATCGTAGTGGTACTCACCGTAGGCAATGCCTTGCATGGCCTGGTGACCGCCGGCGCGGGCCATCTGCACGGTGCCCGAGACCGACTCGAAGGTGGCGCCTTTAAAGGCCTTGGCCATTTCCAGCGGCGCCGGGATGGTGCCCGCTTCGGCCTTGGCGTTTTCCGCGGCGAACTTCAGGCCGAGGATGGCCTGGGCCATCTTGCTCGCCGGGTAGGTCGGCGCGGCCTTGTAGGCGGACTGATAGGCCTGGGTGAACCAGGTGTTCAAGGCGTTTTCGGGCGCGAAGGCCCCGAACGGGCCGCGACCGCCGATGATCATGCCGTTGGGTGCCTGGTCCTTGTAGCGCGCCAGGGCCGACTCGCCGCAGGTCAGGACGGCGGTGGCATCTTCCAGCAGGCCGCGGGAGTTGGCCTGGAGCACCAGGGCCTCCATGTCGCCGCCCCAGAAGCTGGAATGGATGATGTCCGGACGCTTCACCGACAGCGCCGAGATCTCCGCGCCGTACTGGCCCTGGAAGACCTTGGGCATCTGCGATTCGACCACCTGGCTCTTGGGCATGATCTGGGCCATCGACAGGGTGAAGTCGTTCCAGCTGTCCTGGCCCCAGGCGTAGTTCTGCTGGATACCGCCGACGCGCACGGCGTCCGGACGGGTCTTGGCCAGGTAGCGGGCGGCACCGATGTTGTCCACGGCAGCGTCCAGGCTGGTACGGAAGACGAACTGCGGGGTCTTGTCCTCGCTGAACAGTTGCGAAGTGCCGCAATCGTAGAACACGGTCATCGCCCCCAGTTCTTCGGCCACCGGCGCAATCGCCAGGCAATCGCCGGAGGAGATGTAGCCAACTACCGCATCGACCTTCTGGCGCTGCACCAGGTTGCGGAATTCTTCCACCTGCTTGGCGGCGCCCCCGGCCTCATCGATGATCACCATCTCGATCTCGGCGCCGTTGATGCCCAGTTTGTCGTAGGGCGCCGGCAGCTTGCCCTGGTTGAGGCCTTCCACCAGCACCTTGGCGGCATTGGCCGATGGCTCGCCGAACGGACCGGCAGCCGGACCGGAGAGGAAGGTCACCACGCCGACCCGGAACTTGCCGTTCTCGGCGGCCACGGCGGCGCCAGTGCTACCGGCGCCAATCCCTGCCATGGCGATCGCCAGGGCCAGGGGCAGTGCTTTGCGGGAGTGCGAGACGCTTTTCTTATAGTTGTTCATGGTCAATTCCATTACGGGTTGCTGAAGCTAAGGGGCATGCCCCTCGGGATTACGGATTTGCATGGCTTGCCGACGCGCGCGCACGGCCGGGTCGGGCAGCAGGTCCTGGGCGGAGTACACCGACCACTCACCGAGCATCAGTTGCGCAGGCGGGTAGTCGTCGTTGCGCACCGGGGTGCCGACGGCCTGGGTCTGCTGGATCTGGTGGGTCAGCGGATCGATACGCGAGACGAAGCCCGGCGGATCTTCCGGCAAGGCGATCTCCAGCCCTTCGAGGGCGGTGACCAGCGACTCGGTGTCGGTAGCGCCACCGGCCTTCTGGCTGGCCTTGGCCAGGACCATCACGCCGGTGTAGGCACCTTCGGCGGCGTAAGTCGGGTAACGCCCGGTCAGGGCACGGAAGCGCTCGACGAAGGACCCGTTGCGCTGCGTCTGCGGCCAGTTGTTGTGGTGCCGAGCCGAAAGAATGAGGCCCGGCGGCGCCTTGTCGCCAAGGGAAACGAGGAAGTCATAGTTGCCACCGGTATCGAAGTTGGCCAGCCGCGAGGTCTCGAACAGCCGTGTTCCGGCGGCCTGCTTGACGAAGGCATGAAAATCGCCGCCCCACAGGGCCGAGACGATGATGTCCGGCCTTGCCTGTTCGAGTGCGGCGATATAGGCCGAGTAGTCGGGCTCGTACAGCCGCGGCCAGAGCTCGGTGACGTCCTCGAACTGCACACCCAGTTGGCGCAGCGCCTCATGCAGGTCGTCCCTCGACACATGGCCGTACTCGTAGTCGGGGCCGATGAAGGCCAGGCGCTTCCAGCCGGTGCTGGCCTGCAGTGCCTTCAGGTAATGGGCACCGGCGGCCATGGAGGTCCAGGTATCGTTGGTGACGCGAAAGTAGTAGCGATGACCGTTTTCCAGGGTCATGCGCGACGAGGCATGGTCGGTGCCGATCATCAGCACCTTCTCGTCCCGGGCCAGTTGGCTGACGGCGATTGCCACGCCCGAAGACACCATGCCGCACAGCACCTGCACGCCGTCCTTGCGAATGAAGGCCCGGGCCAGGCTGGTGCCGTAGGAGGCCTTGGACTGGTCGTCGTCGATGATCACCCGCATCTGTGGCACCTGTTGCCCGGCGTCGCGCTGGGCCTGCAGCTCGCTCAACGCGACCTGGATGCCGGCGATACTGTCCTGGCCGTAAATCGCCGCGCGCTCGGTCATCGGGTACAGGCAACCCAGCGTCAGGTCGGCTTGTGCGGCAGCCACGCCCAGTTCGACGCGTCCGGCCTGCGCCAGGTCGGCGTGCGCCAGCAACAGGCCGCTCAAGGCGACAACGGTGGGCAGGTGAGAAAACGACAGTTGCATAAAATCCCTTGGGGCGTTCGGGGACGCCTCTTGTCGGTTAGCGAGAGGGGTTATCGCAAAGGCTGTGCCAGCCTCTGCAGCAGGCTGCATGAGATAACACGAAAGCGCTCTGGAACGAGGCTTTGCGTGATTCACAGAGGGGCTTGAGGGCGCCGCGGCGGAGGCCGGCGCGGCGTTTGGCAGGCGATGTTGAGCGGCTTGCGCTCAGCCTGCGCGCGCCGTTGAGCGGTTAGCGCTCATCGCCGCGCTCGATGCCCAGGCGCTGTAGACGGCGCTTGAGCGCATGCCGGGAGATCCCCAGCAGGTCGGCGGCCAGGCCCTTGTGCCCGGCGCTGCGGCTGAGGGCGTTGTTGACCAGCTCACGCTCGGCACGTTCGAGCTGGTCGTCCAGCGCCGACAGCGAGCTGGGTGCGGGCTCGGCTGATTGCATGTGCGCCGGAAGCTGGGCGCAGCCGATGGCCTGCCCGGGCAGAAGGATGGTCAGGCGCTCGATCAGGTTCTTCAATTCGCGGACGTTGCCCGGCCAGCGATGGCGCACCAGGGCTGCGGCGCTGTCGGCCTGAAACTCGATGGGCGCGACCTTTTCCTCCCTGCCCTGGTGCGCGGCGAAATGCCGGGCCAACAGCAGGATGTCGTCGCCGCGCTCGCGCAGCGGCGGAATATCCAGGGTGATGACGTTGAGGCGGTAGAACAGGTCTTCACGAAAGCGCCCCTGGTGCACATCGTCGGCCAGGTCGCGATTGGTCGCCGCCACCACGCGCACATCGGCGCTGCTGGCCTGGCTGGCACCCACGGCGCGGTAGCGGCCGTTCTCCAGAAAGTGCAGCAGCTTGGCCTGCAAGGCCAGGGGCAATTCGCCGATTTCGTCGAGGAACAGCGTGCCGTTGTTGGCCTGGGTGACCAGGCCGATGCGCTTCTGGTGGGCGCCGGTGTAGGCGCCCTTTTCCGAGCCGAACAGCTCGGCTTCGATCAACTGCTCCGGCAGGGCCGCGCAGTTGACCTCGATGAACGGGTGCGCGGCACGCGCGCTATTGGCGTGCAGCGCCTGGGCCACCAGCGTCTTGCCGGTACCGGACTCGCCGAGCAGCAGGATCCGCGTGGCAGAACTGTGGGCGATCCGTTGCACCGCTGCCTTCAGGTTGCCCATGGCCAGGCTCTGCCCCAGCAAGGCGCCCTGCTCTTCAAGGGCTGCAGCAAAGCCATTGGGCACCTCGAGGGTGCCATGAATGGTTGCCAGCAGGTCGTCCAGTTCGAAGGGCTTGGTCAGGTAGTCCGTGGCCCCGCCCTTCACCGCCTGCACCGCCGCGCGGGTGTCGCCATGGGCGGAGATCATGATCACCGGCAGCTGCGGCCGGCACTTGCGCAGGGCATCGAGGGTGGCGATACCATCCATCCCCGGCAGGCCCAGGTCTAGCAGGACGATATCGACCTCGACCGTGCTGTCGGCCAGCAACGCCAGCGCCGCCTCGCCACTGTAGGCCGCGCGCGGTTGCATGCCTTCGCCACGCAGGGCGTAGCTCAGCGAGCGCACCAGCGCCTCTTCATCATCGACGATCAGTACATGTATTTCGGACATCGGTCGCTCACTTCAGGTCAGTCGCGGCAGGCGTGGGGAAATCCAGGGTCACCACAGTACCCTCGCCGGGAGTACTCGCAAGGTTCATTCGCGATGCGTTGGCTTCCAGCAATTGCTGGCAGATGCTCAGGCCCAGCCCGGTGCCGCGGGCTTTGAGGGTGAAGAACGGTTGGCGCACCTGCTGCAGGGCGGCCTCGGGAATGCCGCAGCCCTGATCGATCACGGTCACGCAGGCCCGCTCACCCCAGACCTGGCCATTGATGGCCACGCACTGGCCCGGCGCGCTGGCCTCCATGGCGTTGAGACAGAGGTTGAGAAAGACCTGCTGGGCCTGGTCCGGGTCGACCCACAGCTGCAGGCCCGGTTTGCACGTGCTGGTCACGATGATGCCCTTGGCATCGGCCTCGGGCGCTACCCGCCGTACCGTGCGTGCCAGCAGCGCGGCCAGGTCCACCACCTGGGGGACGGCCGGGCGCGGCCGGCCGTATTCGAGCAGGTCGCTGGTGACATGGGACAGGCGGTCGATTTCTTCGCAGAGATCGCTCAGCAGCAGGCGCCTTTCCGCTTCCTGCTCGCGCCGCAGCAAGGCCTGCACGGTGGTCTTCATGGTCGCCAGCGGGTTGCGCACCTCATGGGCGACACCGGTGGCGAAGGTGCCGAGCACCGCAAGGTTTTCCGAGCGCACGGTTCGCTCCATGACATCAGCCAGGCGCCCGGCCATCACATTGAAAGCTCGGGTGACCCGACCGATCTCGTCGTTGTGGGGCTGTTCCGCCAGGCGATAGCCGAGGTCGCCCGACGCCAGTTGATGCGCCCCTTCCACCAGCGAGCCTACCCGTGCGCGCAGCTGGCGCGACAGCGTGAAGAACACGATCAGGATGAAGCCGATGAACGCGACGGCCGCCAGGTACAGCCACCAGCGGGCGTCGTCCAGCGGTTTGAGCACTGCCGCAGGTTGCACACTGAAGACCACTTGCCAGCCGGGCAGGATCACCGGCCCTTCGCGCAAGTCGGTCGGCGCCTCGACCTGGCGCCCGGTGGCATCGAGAAACGCCCCGCCCGGCACGCGCAGCAGTGGCGTGACGACCCCACCCAGGCCGGAGCTGACCAGCAGCTCGGTGATCGAAGCCAGACGCAGGTGCAGGCCGATACGCACGCGGTGATCGAGGCGGCCGTTGCGAATGGTCTTGCGGATCAGCAGCCAGCCCGAACGCCCCGCCTGGGGGAGTACCGGGCCGATCACTTCGATATCACCGACGGTCTGTCGCGCCAGGCCGTCGAGCGACCAACCTTCACGCTCCCAATACGGTGTCCCCGAGGCCGCCTGCCCCGGCATGACCTTGAGCAGGCGCTCGTTCTCGTCGAAAAACAGCACACCGTAGAGAAACGGCAATTCGCCTTCGAGCTTGAGCAAGGCATCGACATCGCCGGCCGGGTGAGCCTGGTCAGCGATGAACTCCGGCATGCTGGGATGATTGGACAGGGCCGACAGCTGGTAGAAGCGGTCATCGAGAAACGACGATACCCGGTTCGCCGTGGACAGCGCCTGGGCATCGAGGCGTTCGCCGGTCAGGCGGTTGAGCAAGTCCTTGGCCAATTGCTCATAGAGCACCGCCAGGGCGATCAGTGCCACGCTCATGACCACAATTGAAAGCAGCGTATAGCGCGCCACCAGGCTGCGACGCGGCCGGGCAAGACGTCGCCAGAACGCGCTCGCGGGAAATTCGATATCCATGGAAGTTGTAGTTATTTTTCATGTGATGTCGGGGGAGCATAAGGACCGGGGGATAGGCTTGTCCATGACGAGTACCGCGAAGCGCTCGAGGCCTCCGGGTAAGCGTGCACCGCCTACCCGGCTGCACGCCCTAGAACAGCTGGACAGGCAAACTGACAATCAGGCGGTTTTCGGTGAAATCGTTCGCGCCGAAATCCCGACCCACTTGCGCGTTGATCCAGCGAATGCTGAGCCCCTGGAGCTGGCGAAACTGGAAGGTGTAGGTCAGCCCCACATCACGCTCCCACTCGCGACCATTGGAGGTCTCGGCGGTGTGGATGTGGTCGCCGTGGGTGTAGCGCATCAACATCGTCAATCCCGGTATGCCAAGCGCTGCAAAGTTGTAGTCATAGCGCAGTTGCCACGACCGCTCCCGGGCGTAGACGAACGTGTTGGCGAACATGTCGTTCGCCATGCTGCTGCCCAGCGAGCGGTCGATCGTCACCCAGCCATCCTCCCCGTACATCCGCTGCAGGCCCAGGTAGAACCGATGGCCGCCATGCGCGGCCGAGAGCAGCAGGGAGGCCGCCCGATTGTCCAGTTTCCCAGCAACCGAGCGCCCCGTGTCGCGGGTATCGAACGCCCCCAGCACGCCGCCGACGGTCCAGTCACCTGCGGGCTGGTAATGAGTGAGGCTGTAGTAGTTCTGGCGGTAGACGTCTTCCAGCTCGGCCGTCCACAGCCCCAGTGCTGAATCCTTGCCCAGGCTGTACTCGGCACCGGCATAGGTGAAACGGTCGGAGGTTGCAGTTGCAACCGTACGGCCGCCAACCGAGGGGTAGAGATCTTCGCTGTCGGCAGCACTGCGCGGGCTGAAGGAGTGAATCCGGCCGGCATGCAGGGTGAGGTGTGCAAGCTCCCTCGAGGTGAGCATGGCGCCTTGGAAGGTCTGCGGCAGCAATCGACCGTCGTTGAAACGCAGGATGGGTATGTCTGGCATCAACTCGCCCAGGCGCAGTTCGCTGCGCGACAGGCGAAGCTTGGCGGTCAGCCCCAGCCGACCATAGCTGCCGGGCGCGCGGCCATCGTCGTGGTCATAGGGCAGCAGTTCGGTGCCTGTGCGGTCCGGGCTGCTGTCCAGCTTGACGCCCAGCAGGCCCAGCACATCCAGGCCTGCGCCGATAACGCCGGGGGTGTAGCCCGAGGTGGCTTTGAAGACGAAACCCTGGGCCCATTCCCGACGCTGGCTTTGCGGCGCACCAGCGTCACTGTAGTCACGGTCGAAGTAGTAGTTGCGCAACAGCAGCGTTGCCTGACTGTCGTCGAGCACACCGGCGTCAGCAAAAGCCGACCAGGCAGACGCGCACAGCAAGGCCGCCCGGACAGTGGGGGTTTTCAAGGCGAACATGGCGAATTCCTTTGTTGTACTTGTTGTGGAATGCGGGGTTTGTTGCTTATTGCACCAGCAAGAGCGCGCCGGAGACGAAGGCGAAGATCAGCACGAAACGGCGCAGGCGCGATTCGTTGAGCAGGTGCCGGGCCCAGTAGCTTGCGACCACACCCAGTGCCAAGGGCACGCACAGGGCCAGCACCGGCGAGACTTGCTCGGTGTGCAAATGCCCGCCCAGGGCCAGTACTACCAGCGAGATCACTTCACCCACCAGAAAGCACAGGGCGACAGATCCTCTCAAGGTGGCGACGGGAGAGTGCTGGTACACCAGGGCCAGCGGCGGGCCGCCGACACCGGTAGCCGTTTCGGTGATGCCGGTGATCACCCCGGTCGAGATCAGCGCGCGGCGCCCGGGCACGAAGGACGGCGCCATCCAGGTCGCCAGGCACGCCGCTATGGTCGACACCCCGATCAGCAGGTTGAGTTGCGAAAGCGGCAGCCAGAGCAGGATCCAGACACCGCCAAAGGTGCCGGCGAAACGCCCCAGGGTGATCCAGGAGCTGCCCCTGAAATCGATAGCCTCGCGCTCGCGCCAGGCCACCACGGCATTGAGGGGCAACATCAGTATCAGCAGGCTGATGGGCAACGACTCGGGCGCCAGCAAGCCCATCACCGGCGCCACGATCAGTGCAAAACCCATCCCTGTTGTGCCCTGGATAAGCGCACCGCAGGCAACGGCGACGGCAATGATGTACAGGGGGTCGAAGGGTAGATTCATCGTTCACTCGTTCCAGGTCGGTTAAGCCACAGTCGGCAAGGGGTGCACTTTATGGATGGGCGCCTGGTCCACGACGCGCCTGGCCAGCGCATCCACCTGGCGCATCAACGAGCGTGCGTCCCAGTCCGTGGGCCAGCCCTGCCACAGGCGCACCTCGCCCTGGACCACCACGGCCTGGATCTGGTCCCGATTGGCGAGCCGCACCAGGTCCCAGGTCAGGTTCCAGGACGGCAGCAACTCAGGCACCGCCAGGTCCACCAGCAGGAAATCCGCGGCCTTGCCCGGGGCGATGCGCCCGGTCACCCTGCCCAGCCCAAGCACGTCCGCCGCCTGCTGGGTGCCCATGTCTAGCCAGAGCTGGCCGCCGCCACACACCGAGTCGCCTACCGGCAAGCCGTGGGCAAAGCGCTGGGCCGCCTCGGCGTAGTCGAGCAGGCGAAAGCCATCGCCACGGGTGCCGTCGGTTCCCAGGCCGAGGGGAATGCCCAGGCAGTGCATCAGGTGTGCCTGGGCAACCGCATTGCCCTTCCAGGCACTGGCGACCGGGTTGTAGCTGACGGCCGCGCCGCTGTCGCGCAGCACGCAGATCTCGTTCGAGGTGAGCAGCGTGGCGTGGGCAAGCAGTGCCCCGGGCCCGAGCGCGCCAGCCCGGTGCAGGTGCTCCAGGGGGCGGACGCCGTAACGCTCCAGAGAGCGTTCGACCGCCACCAGATGTTCGTTGACGTGGCTCTGGAACACCCTTCCCGCCTCATGGCACAGGCGATAGGCAGCGCCCAGGGTGGGGTCGGTGGCAATCTCCGGGATCGGGATCGCCAGGGACGGGGTAATCAATGGGTCGTTGTCCCATTGCGCCAGGTGCTGCTCGGCCACCGCGAGCACCTGGCCGGCATCGAGCACACGCGTGCCTTCAAGGTCGTTGCAGGTCTTGGCCAGCACGCAGCGTATGCCGACCTCATGAACTGCCTGGGCAATCGCTTCGACACCTTCCCTGGAACGAGTGCCGGCATCGCACACCGTGGTGAAACCACCACGCAGCGACTCGAATGCCGCCAGCTTGCTGGTCAGGTACAGCAGGTCGGTATCGAGCGAGCCTTCCAGGGGAATCCACACGCGGCGAAAAATTTCCGACGGTTCACCAAACACCAGGCCTTTGCCAAAACTCTGGCTGAGGTGGTGATGGGTATCGATGAAGCCGGGCATCAACAACTGGTTTTCAAGACGGCGCACCGAATGGCCCGGGTAGCGACCCTGCAGCAGCTCCAGCGGCCCGACATCCACGAAATGACCGTTGGCTATGCGCACGGCGTGGTCACGACGGGGGCCCTCCGGCAGCAGCATCCAGTCGGGTGCCAGCAGTTGATCGGGCGCGACAAGGTGTTCTGGCGAAATCGCCAGGTGATTGGAAACAGTGCAGTTCATATAGAAGCCTTAGTGTGCGAGTCAGGAGTTGATCAGCTTGGCCTTGGCGTCAACCGGGGTATGCTGGCGACCAACGCAATGGAACAGGAAGTTCATGACGGCCGCCGTGAGGGCGCCCATGGCCACGCCGTTGCCGAGCAGGCCGGCAACACCGTTGGGGAACTGGCTGTAGACGCCAGGTACGAGAATGGGCAGTAGCCCGACCGCCAGGGCAATCGATACCACGTACATGTTGCCGTGATTGCGCAGGTCCACTTTGCGCAGCATGTCGATGCCCATGGTGCCGACAATGGCGAACACAATCAGGCTGGTACCGCCAACCACGGCTTCCGGCACGCCCTCGATCAAGCGTGCCAGCGGCGCAAGCAGTGCGAACACCAGCAACAGCACACCGGAAACGGCAGTCACATAGCGTGAGCGAACCTGTGTGGCGCGGATGACGCCGATGTTTTCCCCGCTGGTGATAATCAGCGAAGTGCCCATGAACCCACCGAGAATCGACGTCAGCGCGTCCCCGCGGATCGTGCGTACCACATCCCGGTCTATATCCAGGGGCTTGTCGACCGCCTCGCTGATGGCCACGGTCTGGCCGGTGGCCTCTACCATGGAGACCAGGCAGAACAACATCAGCGGAATCGAGGCGAACACATCGAAGTGCGGTACTCCGAACGGCATGAAAGTAGGCAGGCTCAGCAAGGACGACGGGCTGGACCCGGAGCTATCGAATGCGCCAATGGCCACCGCCAGCAGGCTGCCGCCCACCAACCCGAGCAGGATCGACAGTTGGCCCAGCGTACCGCGCAGCAAACGTGCGCACAGCACCGTGACGGCAATGGTGAAAAAGGCCAGGAGCAGTTGCTGGGGCGCAGCGAAACTGGCGCTGCCCGGTTGGCCGACGATCAACTGGCCCGACAGCTTGACCAGGTTGACCGCCACCAGCAGCAACATGGTGCCCACCACCACCGAGGGGAAGAACCGCAACAGCCGCCGGAACACCGGAAGCACCAGAAAGTAGAACACGCCCGTCAGGATCACCGCCCCGGATGCGGTGGCCACGCCATTTTGCTGGGCGATCAGAATGAACAGCATGATCGGCGCGCCCCCTGGCAGCATGATGAAGGGCAGGCGTGCCCCGCAACCGCGCAGGCCCAGCGACTGCAGGAGCGTCCCCAGGCCACAGACCAGGAAGGTGGCGCTGAGCAACTGCAACGTCAGCTCGCTGGAAAAGCCAAGGGCCGTGGCCATCAGAAAGACCGAGGCAATCGGTGATGCCGCCATCACCAGCACATGCTGGGCACCAAAAATCAGTAGCTGGCGCCACGGCAAGCGCTCATCCACGGGTGAAACTGGGTTGTTCGCGATATCCGGCATATCCCACCTCGACCTGGGCCAGCACCGTGGCCCATTGAAATTATTGTTATTTGGATCTGGATGTAGCCTTGGCGAGAATGTGTAGGCATCTGCTCGCCCAAATCGATTTTTATTCAACCCAAAATCGATTTGGGTAGAATGTATTCCTGTTCCATGGGCATGTCAACGTGGTCGAGATCAACCCAGGGCGCGAGTAGCTGATAGCCTCCAGGCAGCGTATAACTCCGCTCATCGCTTAATAGAGCCGCCCTATCCATGCCCAACAGCACTACTCGCCGCCTGACCATTGCCGATGTCGCCAATGCCGCCGGGGTGTCGCGCACCACTGTTTCCCACGCGCTGAACGACCGCGGGCAAGTCGACCCGGCGACACGGGCATTGGTGAAGGAAGTTGCCGAGCGCCTTGGCTACAGCCCCAACCTGCGTGCCCAACGGCTGCGTACCGGGCGCGCCAATGCCATCGCCCTGCTCTCCTCGATGCCGTTTGCGGTTGCCGGTGGCTCGTCCCGCCTGGGCTTTCTGATGGAAATTGCCGCCACCGCGACCGAGGCGGCGATGCGCCGGGGTGTGGCCCTGGTGCTGGTTCCCCCCATGGATGAAGCGCAGGGCCTGCTCGACAGCCTCGATATCGACGGCGCCGTGATCATCGAACCGGTGGCCAATGACCCGCATGTCGCGCGTCTGCGCAAACGCGGTGTGAAGCTGGTGTCGATCGGGCGTCAACCTGAGGCTCAGGCCGCCTTGCCGTATATCGACATGCACGGTGAAATCGCTGGCCGACTGTTGCTGGAGCACTTGCGCGAGCAAGGCGCCAAGCGCGTCGGCCTGCTGATCGGGGGGCAATCGCGTCACTCGTACCTGGACATGGAGGCCGCCTACCGGGCCTATTGCGAGGCCAACGAACTGGCCCCGGCCATCGTCCGGGCTGACGAAGGCGGTGGCGAGGCGGCCGGTGCCGCCGCGTGCCTTCAGCTCCTGGACGCGCACCCCGACATGGATGGCCTGTGCGTTCCGGTCGATGCCTTTGCGACAGGCGCAGTGCGGGCATTGCTGGAGCGGGGGCTCAGGGTGCCCGAGGATGTGAAGGTAGTGACGCGCTACGACGGCTTGCGCGCCCGGGAATCCACCCCGCCATTGACGGCATTGAACATGCACCTCGAAGAGGTGGCGGCACTGGCCATCGAGTTGCTTTTCGAACAGATCAACGACGCAGGGCAACGCCAGCGCATCGATGCGCCCCTGGCCACCCTGGTCGTGCGTGAATCGAGCGTGAAAGCGTAGCGGTTGCCGCCAGGCTGCGGCCGACGGTGAAGCAGCGGTAGAGCGCCGCCTAATACCCGGTCATCTCCAGGTAGCCACTGCCCTCCTCGCGCCCCCCCTCGCTGCCCTTCAATCGCACCGGCCCTTCCCAATACGCAAAGCGGGTGTGCATCCAGGCCTTGGGCTCCAGCGCCTGGACCTCTACATCCACACCCTGTCCAGGCACCCGTACCCGCCAGCGCGTGGGTACCTGCTTGCCGTTCTCCTGTCGCGTCCAGCGCAGCGGCTCAAGCTGGATCTGCTCGCCTTGCAGTGCCTGCGCCTGCCCCTGGGGGCTGATCCAGGTACCTGCGCGATAGGGCTTGCCCTGTTGTTCGCGCACCTGGAACAGCATCAGCTTGGCGCCACTGCCCAGGTGCAGGGAAAACCAGTCCCACCCCGATTGGCCGGCCGCCAGCGGTTGACTGCTCCACTCGCGGTCCAGCCATGCCCGGCCTGTGACCGCAACGCGCCGACCTTCGCGCTGCACCTCGCCGCTGACGCGGTAGAACGGCTGGCTGTAGTAATACGACGCTTGCCCCTGGCCGGATTTTTCGCTGTAGCCCTGGGCGCCATGCAGCACCAGCGGCCCCGTACTGGTGAGGTTCAGGTCGTAGGCAAAGCCCTGGCCGCGAGCGCGCATCTGCAACTGCCCGATGCCATCGGTACCCGCCAGCGACCAGTCATCGATCCATGCGCGAAACGGCTGGGCCTCGACACCTGCCTGGCCAATGCCGCCGCGTGCCAGGGTTTCGCCGGACTGATGCCCGCCCGGGCCGGTCAGCGCTGCATGGCCCATCCACAGGTTCGGGCTGTTCCAGCCCGACGTTTCCGGCCCAGGGCGCAGGGCCGAGCGGAACAAGGTCCACTGCGCGCCCCAGTCTTGCCCTTGGGCATCCTTGAGGTTGGCCGTGACGTACCACCACTCGATACGAAAGCCATCGTGGGCACCGTGGTCCCGGGGAAAGACCAGCGCCTGGTCACGGGTCACCTGCTTGAATGCCCCGGCATCCTGCCCCAGCCCGGCATACCCCTTGGGCGCGGGCGCAGGCTGGTCGCACCCAGCCAACAGCAGGATCGCCACTACCCAGGCTTCACGCTTCATCGGCAAATTGCCTCAGCAGCTCGCCCGGCTGGCGCCGCATCAACTGCCACAGCGGCCAGGCACTGGCCAACAGGCTGGTCAACACGCCGAGCAAGGCCAGTTGCAGCAACTGGGCGGGGAACACGTACAGGGGCAAGCGCCAGCCAAACGCCTGCACATTCACCACGGCCACCAGGCACCAGGCCAGTAGCAAGCCCAGGGGGATCGCCAGCAGCACGGTAAGGCTGCTGAGCATCATGGTCTGGGCAAGGGTCAGCCACACCAGTTGCCTGCGCCGCACGCCCAGCGTCCAGAGCGGCGCCAGCTGGCCCAAGCGGCTCTGGCCCAGGGTCGACAGGCTGATGAACAAGGCGATGCCGGCAACGCCGAGGGTCAGGCTGTTGAGGGCGGCGGTAGCGGCAAAGGTGCGGTTGAAGACGTCGGTCGACCAGTGCTTCAAGCGCGACTGCTCGACCGCGCGGCTGTCGTCCAGGCCAAAACGTTGCCGCAAGGCCGCCTTGAGCGCCGGGAGGTTGCCAGGCGCCAGGTCCAGGCTCAGGCTCAGGCCGGTCAGTTTCGCCTGCGGCCAGTACCTGCGCAGCCAATCGGCATTGACCAGCAAATGCCCCTTGGGGTTGCCATAGTCGGCATACACCCCGACCACCGTCATGGCCTGCGCTGCACCTGTGGGCAGCTCGAGGGAATCGCCCAGCGTCACACCCAGGCGCCGGGCCAACTGTTCGCTGAGCATCACCGCCCGACCGCTTGCCAGTTGCTCCCAGGCATGTGGGCTTTGCTCGAGCAATGGCCAGCGGCTGCGATAAGCGGGATCGGCGATGATGCCCTGGACTTGCACCGGCCACTGCTGCAGGCGCACCTCGACCCGCCAGCTCGGCAATACGGCGGTAACCTGCGGTTGCTGCTGGAGCCAATCGCGAAGCTCAAGGGCCTGGGCGGCGTCCCTGGGGGTGAGGTAGAGGTCGGCGGACAGGCGTTGGTCGAGCCAGCCGACAAAGGTCTTGCGAAAGCCTTCGGTCATGCTGCCCACGCCAACGCTGGCGGCCAGGGCCAGCAGCAGGGCCATCAGCGCCAGGCTCAGCGCCGGCAGCTGTTGGCGGCAGTCGGCGAAGAACCACTGGCTCAGCGGCCGCCGGCAAGCGCCACCCAGCCAGGCCAGTGCGGCGTCGAGCAAGGCCGGCAGCAACAACGCCGAGGCCAGCAGCAGTGCCGCCAGCAGGATGAAGGCGCTGGCCAGGCTGTTGCCCAGCCACCAGCAGCCCAGCACCACCAGCAGCAATAGCCCCGCCGCCAACGCCTGGCGCTTGAGCCAGGGGCCTTGTGCCAGGCGCCAGGCCTGGGGTTGCGCCAGGGCCAGCAGCGGCAGACGGGCAGCGCGCAGCACACTGCCGACGCCGGCCAGCAAAGCCCCCAGCACACTCACCACCACCCCCGCCAACCACCACCAGGCTGGCAGGCTCAATTGCCCGGCGACCTGGGCGCCATACAAGCCGCGCAGGCTGGCCGCAAAGTCGGGCAGCAACAGTGCCGCCAGCACATAACCGCTGGCCACCCCGGCCAGGCCACCCAATACGGCAAACACCCCCAGTTCCAGAGCAAGCCCCGTCAGCACGATGTACAAACTGATGCCACAGGCGCGCAGGGTACGGATCAGGCCGCGGCGCTGCTCGAGCGCCAGGCCGATGGCGGCGTGGGCGATGAACAGCCCGACGACGAAGGCCAGCAGCCCAAGGGCGGTAAGGTTGAGGTGAAAGCTGTCGGTCAGCCGCTGCAGGCCACCGTCATCACCGGGCGGTTGCAGCTCGAGCTGCCCGGCAATGGCAGCGGGCAAGGGCCCAGGCTGGCCCGCCACCAACAGCCGCGACAGCTGCCCGGGCGCCTGCAGCAATGCCTGGGCATGGCCGATATCCACCACGATCACCCCCGGCGCCAGTTGCGGCACGAGGACGAACGGAGGCAACCCCTGCCCTTCACTGCCGACCGCCTGATCGGCGGCACGCATGCCCAGTTGCTCCAAGGTATCTGGCCCCACCCAGGCCTGCCCCGGCGTGCCGGTGAACGCTGGCAGGTCGAAGTCCTCCGGGCGCGCACCGGCAACAGCCGTTGACGGTGGCAGGCTCAGCGGCTCGATACCGAGCAGGCGAATACTGCGCGGCTGCTCGCCGGCAAAGCGCAAGCGCCCCTCCAGCACGGGGGAAACCTGCCAGCCAAGCTTGCGCAGTTGCAGGTAGAGCGACTGGTCGAAGCGCTCGGCATCACGCGGTATCAGCTGCGCGTGCAGTGGCCCCGCCAGCACGGCACTGGCGCGGGCATAGTCGCTGCGCGCCTGGCTGTTAAGGGCCTGGACGCCGGTCCACAGTGCGGTGGCCAGCCATAGCCCGGTCAGGATGCTGAAGAACTGCAGGCGGTGGCGCCGCCAATGACTCAGCAGTGCCTGCAGGGTAATCGTCAATGCGTGCATCAGCGATGCTCGGGCTGCACGCGCCCGGCCTGCAGGACACAGCGCTGTTGCAGTCGCGCCGCCAGGCGGTGACTGTGAGTCACCATCAACAGGCTGCTGCCCGCCTCGCCGACCAGTTGCAGCATCAAGCCCAACACCGCATCGCTGCTGGCTTCGTCGAGGCTGCCGGTGGGCTCGTCGGCAAGTAGAAGCGCGGGGCGCCCGGCCAATGCCCGGCCGATGGCAACCCGCTGTTGCTGGCCACCCGACAGCTGCTCCGGGTAACGCTGCAGCACCTGCGCCAGGCCCAGGCGCCCGGCCAGATAATCCAGCCACTGCGGATCGTGCCGGTCGGCCAGGCGTGCCTGGAACGCAAGGTTGGCTCCCACATCCAGGCTGCTGATCAGGTTGTACTGCTGGAACACCAGTCCGATGCCCTCCCGGCGCCAGCGCGCGAGTGCCGACTCCGAGCGATTGTCGAGCGGTTCATCGTCGATCAGGATGCGCCCGCTGTCAGCCCGATCGAGGCCCGCCACCAAATGCAGCAAGGTGCTTTTGCCGCTGCCCGACTCGCCCATCAGCGCCAGGCTGCTGCCACGCGCCAGGTGCAGGTCGACCCCCTGCAGTACCGGCAGCAGGCCTTGGGCGGTACTGAACGACTTGCGCAACTGCTCGATGACCAACATCAACGAAGATCCCTTGCAACGCCCTGGCAACGCGGTGTGATTGACAGCGTAGTTGCCAAGCACGACCAACGCAGCGAAAGTACGCGCCCGCCAAACCTCTCGATCTCCAGGGAAGACCTTTCAAATGCGTGAGCGAAAATCAGCACGACTGCTGGTGATAAACCCCTCTCAACAGGTGCTGCTGTTCAAGTTCGTGCACACCGACGATGCACTGGCCGGATCGGAACACTGGGCCACACCGGGCGGCGGGCTCGAGGAAGGCGAAACCTTCCAGGCGGCCGCGATACGTGAACTACGCGAGGAAACCGGCATCCAGGTCACTGCGGTTGCCGACGCAGTAGCAGAACGCAGGTTTGAAATGATGCTGCCCAGTGGCGAGTGGGTGTTCTCGGTCGAGCAGTACTTCGTCGTGCACGTGGAAAACCAGGCGCTGTCTCGCGCCGACTGGACCGAGCACGAGGTGAAAGTGATGGCCGAGCATCACTGGTGGTCGGTGGAGGAGCTGCGTGCCACGCAGCAGACAGTGTGGCCGCAAAGGCTGATTGAGATGCTGTGCTCTGCCGTGTCGGCCTGATCGCGGGCCAAGCCCGCTCCTACAGTGGGGGCGGGTTTGCCCCGCGCTCAATTCACCTTGCGCAAGGCCGGCAAGCGCACCAGCGACCAGCCCGCCTCGGACTCCGCCAGGGCCAGGCGAATACCGTCCACCGGCAAGGTATTCAACAGCGCATGGGCCAGGTCGCCGACCATCCAGTTGGCCGTGTTGGAGGCAATCACCCGACCGTCGGCAGACACCAGCACCGCCTCATGCTCCAGGCGCATCAGGCTGCGTACCAACAGGCGCTCGACGTTGTGCAGCGACAGGTCCAGCCCGGCGACCCCAATGAATCGCCCTTGCACGTGGATCGGCATGGTGAAGGTCAGCACATACATGTTGGTGCCATAGAGGTCCACGTAGGGCCCCTCGACAACACTCTTGCCGGTATCGCGGGGCCGGCGGTACCAAGGCATTTCGGTGTAGTCGTAGTAGTTTTCGCGGCGCCGGTCGAAATTGGGGCGCAATGGCAGGGTCTTGCCGCCATCGGCCAGGTACCACCATTCCAGGTGCATCTCGCGGTCGGCCAGGCAGTTGGGCTCGACGATCACACCGCCGCCGCAGCCAAAGGCGCCGGTGGCGAGCAACTGCCGGTCGATGGCCGGGCGCAGCGAGGCCAGGTCACGGGCGGCAGGCTGGCGCCCCTCGCTCAGGATCCGCTCCCAGAGGTTTCGGGTTTCTTCCACTAACTGGCGGACCTGACTGAAGATGGTCCCCAGGGTGCTGTCCAGCTGCTGGGCGCAGATGGACAGGGGATCGTTGTCGCTCAGGGCAAACATGGCATTTCCTCACGCAGGTTCGGCTTTGTTCTTATGGGACGCTGCAGCGCAATGCAATTACGACGCCAGGGGTGGCGCCTTTATTCACTCGGACAGCGGCTTCAGACCGCGTCCACTTCGGCCAGTAACTCCAGGCGCAAGCTAATCAGGCGCTTGATGCCGCGACTCACATGAGCCTCGGCCAGGGCGCCAGCCAGCACCGAATCGCCTGCGACCAGGGCCTGGTGGATGGCCCGGTGCTCCTGTTCGACCACCGTCACCTCGCCGCCACCGGCCGCCTCGAGCCACAGCAACTCACCGACTTCGGACTGCAGGCGCATCTCGGTGTGGGTCAGGCGCAATGATTGCGCGGCTGCCGCCACCTCGATATGAAAGCGCGCATCGGCACGGTGCCGTGCCAGCCGCGAGCCGGCCTGCTTGAGGGTCTCGATATGCTGGGCGATGCGCGCATGCTGTTCCGGCGAGCTGCGCTTGGCGGCCAGGCGCGCCGCCGTACCGGAAATCGCGGTCTGTTCGTCGCCCAGGTCGCGCAAGTCCGGGCCGCTCATGTCACGCAGTTTTTGCAGCAACAACGCTTCGGGCAACTCCACCGGCGCGCAGACAAAACTGCCGCCATTGCGCCCTCGACGAGTCTCGATCAGGCCGCGCTGGCGCAGCACCACCAGCGCTTCGCGCAGGGTAACGGTGGCGACGCCCAGTTGCAGGGCCAGTTCCGATTCGCTGGGCAACTGCTGCCCTTCGGCAAACAGGCCCAGTTCAATGGCCTCCACCAATCTTCGCGCCACCTCATCGGTACGCCCTTCCTGGCGCAACCGGATAAAGGCGGTATTACGAGCAGAATTCAGGGCAGTCATTGCCTCTCCCTATCAAGCAGTTGCCAGGCATAGCGCGCGCCTGGGCTAAAAGATTCATTTTTGCATCTTATAGTGAACGGCCGGTCGTCCGATACCGCTTAATTGCCCATTTTTTGGCCCGTACGGCCATTTCAAAGGCAGTTGGCAAACTTCAAACTTTAAGATATGGTTTCATATGTATAGCAGACCAGCGCGGATTCTGCTGCATCTGCCCAGCGATTTTCCAATTACAAAACGACCAAGGAATACGCCATGCATACCAAACTCCTGATCAACGGCCAGCTGGTCGAAGGCCAAGGCAGCCCCTACGCCGTATACAACCCCAGCGAGGGTTCGGTGCTGGTGAACATTGCCGAAGCCAGCAGTGAACAGGTCGATGCCGCCGTTCAAGCCGCCGACCAGGCGTTCGATGCATGGTCCCAGACGCCACCCAAGGAGCGCGCACAGCTGCTGCTCAAGCTGGCCGACCGCATCGAGGCCCAGGCGCAGACCATGGCCCGCCTGGAGTCGCAGAACTGCGGCAAGCCTTATCAGGCCGCGCTCAACGACGAGATCCCGGCGATTGCCGACGTGTTCCGCTTTTTCGCCGGTGCCAGTCGTTGCCTGTCGGGCTCTGCCGGCGGTGAATACCTGCCGGGGCATACCTCGATGATCCGCCGCGACCCGCTGGGCGTGGTCGCCTCCATCGCACCGTGGAACTACCCGCTGATGATGGTCGCCTGGAAGATCGCCCCTGCCCTTGCCGCCGGCAACTGCGTGGTGCTCAAGCCTTCCGAACAAACCCCGCTGACCGCCCTGGAGCTGGGACGGATGATGGCCGACCTGTTCCCGGCCGGCGTGGTCAACATCCTCTTCGGCCGCGGCCCAAGTGTGGGCGAGCCACTGGTCAACCACCCCAAGGTGCGCCTGGTCTCGCTGACCGGCTCGGTGGCCACCGGCTCCCGGATCATCTCCGGCACGGCCAGCAGCGTGAAACGCACCCACATGGAACTGGGCGGCAAGGCCCCGGTGCTGATTTTCGATGACGCCGATATCGACGCCGCCGTCGAAGGCATCCGCGCCTTTGGCTTCTACAATGCCGGCCAGGACTGCACCGCCGCCTGCCGTTTGTATGTGCAGCAAGGTGTCTACGATGCGTTTGTCAGCAAGCTCGGCGACGCCGTGGGCAGCCTGCGCATGGGCCTGCAGGACGACCCGCAGACCGAACTCGGCCCGCTGATCACCCGCGACCACCTGGAGCGTGTGGAAGGCTTCGTCGAACGTGCCAAGGCCCTGCCGCATATCCGCGTCATCACCGGCGGCAAGCGCGCCGAAGGCCCGGGCTTCTTCTTCGAACCCACCGTGCTGGCCGATGCCCGCCAGGATGACGAGATCGTCCAGCGTGAAGTCTTCGGCCCGGTGGTCAGCATCACCCCCTTCACCGACGAAGCCCAGGCCCTGGCCTACGCCAACGACTCGGACTACGGCCTGGCCTCCTCGGTCTGGACCAACGATGTAGGCCGCGCCAACCGCCTGGCCGCACGCCTGCAGTACGGCTGTACCTGGGTGAACACCCACTTCATGCTGGTCAGCGAGATGCCCCACGGTGGCATGAAGCAGTCTGGCTACGGCAAGGACATGTCGATGTACGGGCTCGAAGACTACACCTGCGTGCGTCACGTCATGTTCAAGCATTGACAACAGACGCGTGGCGCACCTGAACCGGGCGCCGCGCACCACGCCAAGGCATTGGCAGCACCACCGATTTCACAGTTGCGCCTGATGAAACTGCCCGAAATGGGCCCTCGATATAAAACATATAAAACCATAGGCAATATGGCATGGGTTCTGCTTCCTCCCCTGCCTGCGTCTGAAACCAGCCGTCTTTGTTACCGTTCGGCACAACGGCGGTAACGGCTTACGAGGTGTACCACCATGCTTATCACCGGCATCAAGAGCCGCCCGGTCTACGACCGGCTGCAACCCATGACAGGCGGCCTGCACCACCTGATCGCGGGCCAGGGCAGCGGCGGCGCGGCCATGCTGCGACTGCTCGCGGACATGTCCGAGACCCAGCGCCACAACAGCTCCCTGCTGTATTCCACCGAGTCGTTCTCCGGCCACAGCCATTTGCAGGCCCTGCAAGACGCGGAGGCCGCCGGGCTCGAAGTGTTCGCCAGCAACCAGGCGCTGATCGACGCCCTGCGCGAGCGCCTGAGCGCTGCCCACATGGGCACCCGCCTGTACCTGAGCGGCTCGGAAAGCTTCATCGGGACCGCCATGCAAGCCGCTAACGCCGTCGACCTGAACCGCGACGAAGTGCTGCGCGAACACAGCGGCACCCTGGTGCGCCGAGTCTGGTGCGCGCACTGCGATACCTACACCGAAAACGTCACCCAACGGGTGTTCACCTGCCCCGGCTGCCAGCTCAACCTGGTGGTGCGCGATCACTACTCCCGTCGCCTGGCTGCCTTCCAGGGCATCAAGGCCGATGGCGAAGTCCCAGGCGAACTGCCACCTGCCGAGGAGCTCGACACATGAATACCCATAACGGCACCTTGAGCGTGCGCGTCGCCCGGGTCGAACAACTGACCCCGGAAATCAAGCGCTTCACCCTGGTCGACCCCGACGGCAAACACCTGCCGGCGTTCTCCGGCGGCAGCCATGTGGTGGTCGTGCTCGAAGACGGCGACAAGACACACCGCAACGCCTACTCGCTGATGAGCTCGCCGTACGACTCCAGCGCCTACCAAATCGCCGTGCGCCGGGTCAGCGATGGCCGTGGCGGCTCGCGCCTGATGCACGATATGGTGCGCGAAGGCGACCTGCTGCAGATCCTCCAGCCGGCCAACCTGTTCCCGCTGGCCAAGCACGCCCGCCAGCATGTGTTCATCGCCGGCGGCGTCGGCATCACCCCGGTGTACTCGCAGCTTGAAGAACTGCACGTCAAGCAGTCCACCTTCGAACTGCACCTGGCCGTGCGCGGCCCCGAGCACACCGCCCTGGGCCTGGAACTGCAAGCCCGCTACGGCCAGTGCATACACCTCTACGTGCAGGGCGAGCAGCGCCTGGGCATCCGCAGCGTACTGGCCGGCCGCCCGCTGGGCAGCCACGTCTATGTCTGCGGCCCGGACAGCATGATCGACGACACCCTCGACAGCGCCCACGCCCTGGGCTGGACCGACAGCCATATCCACTACGAGCGTTTCGTCGAACAAGGCTCCACAGGCCAGCCGTTCAGCGTCACCCTTGCACGCCAGGGCGTAACGATCGAGGTGCCGGCCGAGCAATCGCTGCTCGAAGCCGCCGAACAGGCCGGCTACAAGGTGCCCTACCTGTGCCGGGGCGGTGCCTGTGGCTATTGCGAGACCGAAGTACTGGAAGTCGATGGCGAACTCGACCATCGCGATGACTGGCTCAGCGAGGACGACAAGCTGAGCAAGCGCAAATTCATGCCGTGCGTATCCCGTGCCAACTGCAGCCGCCTGGTCGTAGACCTCTGAAACAGGACAACAACAAAATGACCGTATTCAAGCCAATCGAAACCTACGCCGACGCCGGCAGCGACCACACCTACAGCAACAGCCGCGAAGCGATCCTGCGCCTGCCCTTCCCCTACCCGGAAGACCAGTACATGTATTCGATGAACGTCGAGCCGCATGTCCCGTTCGGCAAAGGCGCTCTGCGGGCGCAGTTCGATATCGACGAGCACTACATCTCCGAGTGCCATCACCGCGCGCACACCCTCGACAGCCAGCCGGGCATCCACTACGCCGCCCTGCCGCACATGATGGAAGCCCAGTGGGACCTGCTCGAACTGCTGATGGAATCTTACTCGCGCGACTTCCCCGAGCACTTCACCCTGGAGAAGAACGGCAGCCAGTGGCACTGGATCAACCGCCCGCTGCAGATCGACGACACCTTCACCTTCGGTGACGCCTCCACCTTGCCGATGGACCCGATGGAGTACATCACCCGCCAGGCACAAGGCGAGTTCATTCTCCTCGAAGAGCGCGACGAGACCCTGGTCATGGGTGCCGGCATGGCTACCCAGCGGGCGGACTATTCGCTGCGTTTCAACCTGGGTATGAGCTTCATGGAGTTCCACGGCCCGGTACCCAAGCTGCATGAAATGGGCATCCTGCAACGTGCCCTGAAGTTCCTGCTGCGCCTGCGCCCCGGCCACCCGGTGCGCCGTACCAACTGGTCGATCACCGTCAATCCGCGCCTGGAGACCTCGGCCGAGACCCTGCCGGACTGGGCACCGGAGCGCACCATCGTTACCCCGGAAAACGCCGGCGAGCTGGTCAACTTGCGCATCGAGCTGCAACCGCTGCACCGCCTGCCACGCAGCAACGCCGTGCTGTTCCCGGTACGCACCTACCTGGTCAGCCTCAAGCAACTGGCCGAGTTCGCCCCGCAATGGGCCAAGCGCATGCACCGGGTGATCCGCGACCTCGACCAGGAACTGGTCGACTACAAGGGTTTCACCCGCTACCGCGACGCCATGGTCAGTTGGCTGTCGCAGTACGACGACGGCACCCCGGTCGACGAAAGCCAACAGTAACGCCACACCCTGCAAGCGCGCCCTGGGGGCGCGCTACTAACCACGACGTGCCTTGCCACTCACGGATCACCTCATGAAAACAACAATACGAAACTTCCTGCCCGAGAGCTGGAGTCTGGTGTTCTCCGCCGCCGGTTCCGCCTATGGCGTCGGCTTGCTCGGCCTGTGGGCCCTGCCCTTTTTGATCAGCGCCATCATCCACGACCTGCAACTCAACGAAGCCCAGGCCGGGCTGCTGATGTCGGCCGAGTTCGGCTTCACCATGCTCGCCTCGCTGCTGATCGCCCCCTTCATGGGTCGCGCCCCCCGGCGCACCCTGGCCCTGGCCGGAACCGTGCTGGCCATAGCAGCCAACATTGCCAGCGCCAACATCGCGGACATCTATACCCTGGCCGCCGTTCGCTGCCTGGCAGGCCTGGGTGCCGGCCTGGCACTGGCCTGCGGCAACGCCGCGGTCTCCAGCGCCAAGCACCCGGACCGCATTGCCGGGCACATGAACGTGCTGTCGGTGCTGTTGATGATCGTGGTGATGCTTGGCTACGCCAAGGTCATGGCGTTGTATGGCTTGTCGGGGCTCTACTACGCGATGGCCGCGACCATGGCGGTGATGCTCCTGGCTATTCCGGCAATGGCCCAGCGCGCGCCCGTTGCCGAACCCTGCCCGTTTTCCCATGGCTCCGGCAAAGGTGCGGGCAATATCCTGCTGAGCCTGCCGGCGATCTGCATGATGCTGGCGATGTTCGTGTTCCAGGCCCGCGACACCATGGGCTGGGCGTTCGTCGAGCGCATCGGCACCATGGTCGGCTACAGCGGTGACGAACTGGGCGTGCTGCTGTCGTTCCAGTCGTTCGTCGGCCTGATCGGACCGCTGATCGCGGCCATGGTCGGCAAGCGTTTCGGCATGAGCACACCGGTGATCCTGGCGATCCTGCTGACCGGCGGCACCAGCCTGAGCTATGTACTGGGCGAACACTCCAAGACCCTGTACACCGCAGGCGTAATGACCATCTGTATCACCTACTTCTATGCCCTGAGCTACCTGACCGGCCTGGCGGCAGCCCTGGACCGCGAAGGCCGGGTGGTGGCCGCGGCCAGCAGCTTCCTGAGCCTGGGCCTGGCCGTGGGCCCGGCGATCTCCGGCGGCCTGATCTCGCTCGGTGGCTTCACTCTGGCCGCCTGGGGCATTGCCGTGACCGTGATCCTGACCTTGCTGCTGGTGATCGTCCCACTGGGCACCATTCGCCGCGAACCTGCCCCCCTGACGCCCGTGGTAGCGCTCTAAGAGGTGGGAGTGGATTGCTCCACGATCGGCCACGAAGCGGCCGCAGGCCAGACAACCTCGAGCGTGCAGGTTGTACTGGCCTCGGGGCAAGCCCGCGCCTGCCTCAGCGCCGGCTGATCACGACCTCCAGGTACTCGCTGGGCACCACCAGCGACGAGGCACCCGCCACGTTGTGGTCGTTCAGCAGTTGGGTCAGGTCGTTTTCCAGGGCGCTGGCGTTGGCCGCCTCCAACGATGCAAAGGCTTTGTGGACCGGGCCATACCAGGTCCTGAACACGTCGATGAAATGCGCCGCCGAGCGATAACGAAAGTTGAACTGCTGGCGATTGACCGAGAGGTTGCCGAGGCTATCGGCGAACAGACTGCGCAGCTGTTCCTCGTCGCCCCAACGCGATGGCGGTAGCGCGCCAGCAGGTGGCGGGACATGCCGGCCCAGAGTCTTGAACATCTGCCCGATGAAACCTTGCGGGGTCCAGTTGGCCAGGCCAATCCGCCCACCCGACCGACAGACACGGCCAAGCTCTTTCGCCGCTTGCGCCTGATCGGGGGCGAACATCACCCCAAACGTGGAAACCACCACATCGAAAGCGCCGTCACGAAACGGCAGCGCTTCGACATCGGCCACCTGGAACTCGACATTCAGGTGTTCTGCCCGTGCACGCTCTTCACCTCGTTTCAACAGCTCGGGCACGTAGTCCGTCGATGTAACCCGACAACCGCGCCGTGCCGCAGCCAGCGTGGCGTTGCCATTGCCGGCAGCGACATCCAGCACCTGTTCGTCCCAGCGCAAATCACAGGCTTCAGCCAAGCGCTCGCCAACCAGCTGCAAGGTCGTGCCGATCACGGCGTAGTCGCCGCTGGCCCAGGCAGCCTGCTGGCGCGCCTTCAACGCATTCAAATCCAGGGGTGTGCTCATGGTGTGCACCTTGGTCATCGGCGCGTGCCTCACCCTGAGTCGATCAACGCGCCATGGGTCGTTATTGGGATTTTCAAGTCGTGGCGCTGGCTCACGCCCACACCATCGACCAGCTAAACGCTAACCCCGCAAACCGGCAAGCCCTGGCGCGTGCCGTACAAGACGACTTGGATACATCCCTATAACCTGCGCGAATATACCCAGTCCAATACCCGGCACTTACCACGCCAGGTTCAAAACGTCCCGGTCCGCACTTCGCCACTGCGCACGTAATGGGTGATCAACGCCCCGCCCGGGGTGAGGATCGAGTCTGCCAGGGTGAAGGCCGAGGGATGGGCGTTGTCATCGAACAGGCGTTTGCCACGCCCAAGCACGATGGGAAAGATCATCAAGCGCAGCTCATCCACCAGCCCCGCCGCCAGCAGCTGGCGTACCAGTTCGCCGCTGCCCTGGGTCAACAGGTCGTCGCCCGGCTGTTGCTTGAGCGCACTGATCGCCTCGGCCAGAGTGCCCTGCAGCCCGTGGCTGTTCTGCCACTCGAGCGTATTGGGATGGTGGGTGGCCACGTGCTTGGGCACACGGTTGAACAACGTTGCGATGAACTGGTTCTCGGGCGCGGTCTGGTGTGGCCAGTAGCCTGCGAAGATGTCGTAGGTGCGCCGCCCCAGCAGCAATTCGAAGGGTTGCGAAAACAATGCATCGATGGCCTGGCCAAAGACTTCGTCGGCGTAGGGCACGATCCAGCCGCCAAAGCGGAATCCGCCGCTGGTATCCTCGTCAGGCCCGCCCGGCGCCTGGATGACGCTGTCCAGGCTGGTGAACGCAGCAACAGTGAGCTTGCGCATGGTCCTCTCCTCATTCGTCCGGGTACAGGTGCACGTACAGGTAGTCGAACAAGAAGCGGCACAATCGACACCCCGAAGGCGAAACTACTGCCCCAGGGCGAAGCCTTTCAAATGAGCGCTCAGGTCGCCCATCAACTCCAGCAGGGAGTAGTCGCGCAAGCTGAAGCGCCAGGTCTGTCCGACCCGCTCGAATGCGTCGTGGTAGCGGCCGGCGGCGATGACTTGCAGGGGCAGGCCCGGGGCTGCCTGCAGGATCGTGTAGCAGGAACGTACCGTTGCCCGCCCGGCGTTTTCGTCGATATCGATGATCGGGTTGGTGATCACATGCTTGGTGCGCGGTGTGCCGCACGGGTACAAGGTGATCTGTCGCCTCCATACCTGCAGGATTTCGCTCGCATCGAGATCATGTTCACGGCCAGGGACCTTCAGCCGCGCATGGTGAAACAGCGCCGCGGCGCGTTCCAGGTCGCCCCCGTCCATGTACTCGGCATAGCGGTAGAGCAGGTTGGTAATCTCGACAGCACTGGTGCTCATCACCGGGTTTCCTGTGGAATCAAGGCCTGGGCACATCGTCACAAAACACCCAGGCGCCAGGCATCGTCCGTCTGGACGATTGCCCGGCACCTGCTACCCTGCGTCTTTTGCGAATGCGCCGAGCCATCTACCGAGGTCTTGCATGGCATTGCCAACCCACACCGAAACGCTTTGGATCGACACGCCGCGCGGACAGCTGTTCTGTAGTCGCTGGTTCCCCGCGAGCAATCCGGGCAACGGCCAACTGCCGCCGATCATCCTGTTCCATGACTCGTTGGGCTGCGTTGCGCTGTGGCGGGATTTCCCCCGGCAACTGAGCCAGGCCACCGGCCGCGAAGTGATCGCCTATGACCGCCTCGGTTTCGGCCAATCCGATGTCTTTCCGGGACCTCTGCCGCTGACGTTCATTCGCGATGAGGCTGAGCACTGCTTCCGCCACCTCAAAGTGGCCTTGCAGATCGAGCGCTTCGTTGCCCTGGGCCATAGCGTAGGCGGGGCCATGGCCGCAGCCTGCGCCTCGCTCTACCCCCGAGAGTGCTCGGCGCTGATTACCGTCGCGGCGCAGGCATTCGTCGAGGACCGTACGCTGCAGGGCATCCGCGAAGCCCAGGTGCAGTTCGCGCAACCCGGGCAAATGGCGCGCCTGGAGCGCTATCACGGTGCCAAGGCGCCCTGGGTGCTCAACGCCTGGACCCGCACCTGGCTGGGGGAAGACTATCGTCACTGGACAATCGAGCACTCGATCGACGCCATCCACTGCCCCCTGCTGGTGCTGCATGGCGAGCACGACGAATACGGGTCGGTGGCGCACCCGGAGCACTTGGCCACGCTCTCGAGTGCGTCGAGCGAATGCCTGATCCTCGACGATTGCCATCACGTCCCTCACCGAGAAGTACCTGATGCCGTACTCGAGGCCGTGGGACGCTTGCTCGACACGCATCGTTGAGGGGTCAGGCCGGGGCGTAAGGCGAGTAATCCACATAGCCCTTGCCCGTACCGCCGTAGTAGCTGGTGCGGTCCGGGGTGGTCAGTGGCCAGCCGTTTTTCAGGCGTGCAACCAGGTCAGGATTGGCAATGAACGGCTGGCCAAAGCCGGCCAGGTCGATCAGCCCGGCGTCCACCAGGTCCTGGGCACGCTCCAGGGTCATGTCGCCGGCCAGGATCAGCGCCGTATCGCCCAGCTGCGCCTTGCAGTGTTCGAGCAAGCGGCGCAGCGCCTGTTCCTGTGTGGTGGCACTCTCGCTGGCCAGGAAGAAGTGGGTCTGGTCCATGACGTGCACATAGGCGATGCCACGGGCGCCCATGCCGGCACAGAGTGCCGCGTAGGTCTCGTCGATCTGGGGGTAGAGCGGCATGTCGAACAGCTGCCCGTAAGGTGAGATGCGAATGCCGACCCGATGGACGCCAATTCTCGCGCTGACCGCATCGACCACCTCGAACACGAATCGCAGGCGACCTTCCAGGGTGTCGGCGCCATAGCGGTCGCTGCGGTCATTGACCAGCGGGTTGAGGAACTGCTCCACGAGGTAGCCGTTGGCACCGTGGATTTCAACACCGTCAAAACCGGCCTCGATAGCATTCTGCGCGGCCTGGGCGAAGTCCTCGGCCACCCGGGCAACTTCCTCGGTGGTCAACGGGCGTGGGGTGGAGGTGGCGACAAAACCCGGCTCGCCCTCGGCGGTGTAGCCAAAGGCAACCGCGCCCTGGGCCACCTTGCCAGTGGAACTGACGGGCGCCTTGCCGTCGAGCTGGATCGAGGTGTGGGACACGCGCCCCACGTGCCACAGTTGGGCGAACATCCTGCCGCCGACGCTGTGGACCGAATCGGTGACCAGCTTCCAGCCCTCGATCTGCTGCGCGGTGAAAATCCCCGGATTGAACAGGTAGCCCTGCCCTTCACGGGAAATCGGCGTGCCTTCGGAAACGATCAGGCCCGCCGTGCCGCGTTGGGTGTAATGCAGGGCCAACTGTTCGGTGGCGATGTCTTGTGGCGCCCGTGAGCGGGTCATCGGTGCCATGACAAACCGGTTGTTCAGCGTCAATCCGGCAAGGTTGTAGGGGGCAAACAGGTCGATCATGTGTCGGGCCTCATGAATAGGCGTACGCCTGGGAGTGATGAGGCCATGGTAGGATCTTGCCAAAACAGCCACAATCAAGCCAAAAAGCAAAACACTATTGCTATAACAGCAACCGGAGATCCCCCGTGCACCTCAAGGCCCACCGTTACTTCGCGATGGTGGCGGTAACTGGCAGCTTTTCCGCCACCGCCCGGCACTTCCAGGTACCCGCCTCGTCGGTGTCACGCTTCATTGCCGCGCTTGAACGAGAGCTGGGACAACAACTGCTGTATCGCAACACCCGCGCGGTGAAACTGACCGACGCCGGTGAGCGCTATTACGTGCAAATCCGCGAAGTGCTGGAGTTACTCGACACCGCCAATGAAGATGTCAGCGGCAAGGCCGGCGACATTCGCGGCCTGGTGCGCATCAATGCCCCGGTCGCCTTCGGCCACCTTCATATCGTCAAGCTGCTCGAGGGTTTGTACCGGCAATACCCTGGATTGACCGTCGAACTGACCGTGACCGATGCCTTTATCGACCCGGTGCAGGAAGGCGCCGACCTCACCTTCCGCGTAGGCCAGTTGCAGGATTCCGGACTGATCGGGCGCACGCTCTGCGACCAGCGATTTGTCCTGTGCGCCAGCGCCGGGTATGTGCAGCGATACGGCAAACCGGCGAGCCCCGAAGAGCTGCAACAGCACTGCTGCCTGGTCTACAAAGGAACCGGAGGCGCCCAACGCTGGCATTTCCGCCGCCCGGGCAGCGAGGCGGCCACGATCATCGACGTGCAAGGCCCGCTGCGCAGCAACAATGCCCAGGTATTGGCGGAAGCGGCGCTGGCAGGCCGGGGCATTGTGCTGTTTCCTTCCTGGCTGTTCGACAACGAGCACTTCAGGAACAAGACCCTGGTCCAGCTCTTGCCCGACTGGGAAGGCTCGGTGGATGCAACGCCCAGCCAGATCCACCTGATATCCCCGGAAAACCGCCTTCGTTCGCAAAAAGTTCGCCGGGTGTGGGACTACTTCCTCGACGCGATTGGTTCGCCGCCGTATTGGGACAACCTGGCGTGAAACCTGAGGTGCTCATTGAGTGCCACAGGCCCCCACCTGCGGAACCAATTGAATATCGACACGCCGGTTGGCCGAACGGCCTTCGAGCGTTTCGTTGCTGGCGATCGGCTGACTGGCTGCTCCCCCTTGAACGGCAAAGCAGTTGTCAGGAATGTCCCCCATGCGCTGCATCCACTCGCGTACGGCAACGGCGCGGGCTTCGGAGAGCTGCTGGTTCTGCTCGGCATTGCCCGTGGTATCGGCATGACCTGAAATAACAATCAGCCAGCCTGGACGAGCCTTGATGTCCACCAACGCGCTGATCAGCACTTTGGCCGAGCCCGGCTTGAGCTCGGCGCTCCCGGCATCAAACAACCTCAGGCTGTCCAGTTGCAGCGGCTCGGGGATCGCTTGCTTCCTTGCAAAGAGGCTTGCAAAACCGGCACCTTCATTCACCGCGCGGTCCCACAACCACGCCCCGCCCATTGAGGTGAGTATCACGGCCAGAACGACCAGCCATCGGCGCGCTGTGCGCTTTCGGGGCGTCAAGACTGGCAAGCGGGTGGGCGGCAACGTCAACACGGGCCACGAAATATTCGGCCCGGGCAGGCCCATCACCAGGGGCAATGTTTCACCGATGGGGCTCTGCCGTTGCACGCGCTGGATGCAGCTAGCCACCTGTTGGCGCAACGCCTGCAAGGTGGTCAATGGCGAGTAGACCTGACTCTGCAGCGCAGCGTTCACGCGCGCAAGCGCGGTATTGAGGTTGACGAGTGCCGGCAAGCTGCGGCTTGTCATTTCCAATCTGCGCAGCACCGCCTGCATCTGGGCGAACAACCAGTCCAGGACCTCCAGGCGCACCGCGGGCAGCGCTGGCCACAACTGCGGCCAGGCCCCTACCAGGGTCTCCATCAGCGCCAGCCCCTGCACCATGCCCTCCACGCCGTGGGAGTGACTGCGGGCCAAAATGTAGGCGCTGGCGGTGTGCAGTTCAGCGCCGTTTTGTTCGAGTAACACCAGGCACAGTTGCTCGACTCTGATCCAGTCGATATCCGGACACCCTGGATGGGCCAGTTTCGACAGTTCTTCGTGCAGTGAGACGAACTCGTCAAAGCCGCGAGGATCACTCCCGATACGCATATGCATGTCAAACAACGCCGTCATTCAGCTTCCTTTCGTGTTGAGGAGTGATTCGATGGGCACCGGCCAGAAGAGCACTGACTTTCGGGCCGCCACAGTGAAGCCCCCCTGCAAATATTTCCACCCAGCAAAATGACAAAGGGAAAATTCCCACGCGCCTTTCAGAAGCAACTTAGAAGTTCCAAGATGTGTACTTCATAGAAACAAAAACATTCTTAGAAATCTCATCAAGGCACCTCACAAAGCGATAGCTACTTCGCAGGCTTTATCTGACCAGCCGAAATCTGCACAATGCCCGGCTATCCGCCAAGGAGGCTTTTCTCATGCAACGCATCGTCATCCTGGGCAACGCAGGGAGCGGCAAATCGACCCTGGCACGCGCCATCGGCAAGCGCCTGCAAGTCCCCGTGGTTCACCTGGACAAACTGTTCTGGGAACCCGGCTGGATCGAACCCGACGCCGAGGCCTTCCGTACCCGGGTCAAACAGGCCCTGACCTCCGATACCTGGGTCTGTGATGGCAACTATTCGCGACGAACCTTCGACTTGCGCCTGCCCCGCGCCGACCTGGTGATCTGGCTGGACACCCCGCGCCTTACCTGCCTGCGGCGGGTGATCATGCGCAGCCTGCTGAACAAACCACGCCCCGACCAGCCCGCCGGCTGCAGCGAGCGCCTGGACAGGGCATTCCTGACCTTCCTCAAGTTCGTGTGGGGATTCGACCGCGACTACCGCCCTTCCATCGAGGCGGTGCGGTTGAGAGTGGGCGCGCTGGTGCCGGTGGTGCACCTGCGGGGTGAGCGGCAAATCGACCAGTTTGTGCAGGCACTGCCAGCACACTGCGATGAAGGCGCCCGGGCCAACCCGCAACCTTGAACCTGGAGGGCCACACCCGGCCCTCCCGTGCATTCACCCCGCCAACACTGCCCGCACCACGCACTCAGCCATGGCTCGCCGGGTTTGCAGCGTGGCACTGCCCAGGTGCGGCTGGAGCACCACGTTGTCCAACGCCAGCAGGGGTTCAGGTACCTGCGGCTCGTGTTCGAATACATCCAGCGCTGCGCCACCCAGGCGTCCATCGGCCAGTCGCGCCACCAATTGCGACTCGTCGATCACACTGCCACGGGCAACGTTGACGATCACCCCTTGCGGCCCTAGCGCTTCAAGCACGTGCGCGTCGACCAGATGGCGCGACGCCGGTCCTCCCGCGGCAGCGACGATCAGAATATCGCTGGCCCGCGCCAGGGCGCCGAGGTCCTCGTGATAGGGATAGGGGCAATCGGCGACGGGCTGGCGATTGTGGTAGCCCAGGTTCACCCCGAAGGGCTGCAGGCGCTGGGCGATGGCCAAGCCAATCTTGCCCAGCCCGAGGATGCCCACCCGCTGCCCGCGCAAGGTGGTGCCCAGCGGCGCGAAGCCACCCTGGCGCCAGTGCCCCTGGCGCACAAAGCGGTCGGCCTGGCACACCTGGCGCAGCAGTGCCAGCAACAGCGCCACGGCCTGGTCGGCCACGGCATCGGTGAGGATGTCGTCGGTGGTGACGATGCGAATGCTGCGGGCGCGAGCCTGCTCCAGATCGACCTTGTCCAGGCCCACGCCGTTTACGGCAATCAGTTGCAGGCTAGGCAGCGCAGCCATCAGTTGCGGGCTAACCCCCTCACCGCCATTGGTTACCAGTGCTCTTACGCGCCGGGAGCGATCGACCGGCAGCGCCTGTTGCTCGGCACGCGTGTGCGCACGGATCAGGTGAAAATGCTCGGCCAGTTGCGCCTCGTACTCCGGCAGCAGCGGCGCCAGCATCAGCAAATCGGTTTTCATCGCGCTTCCTCAGTCGGCCTGGACGGTGATCTGGCGTTGCTCTCCCAGGCCCTGGATGCCCAGGCGCATGGTCTGCCCGGCACGCAGGAACACCGGGACCGGCTTGATGCCCATGCCCACGCCGGGCGGCGTGCCGGTGGAAATCACATCACCCGGTTGCAGGCTCATGCAGCGACTCACATAGGCAATCAACTGCTCAATACGAAAGATCAGGGTGCGGGTATTGCCGTCCTGGTAGCGATGGCCGTCCACTTCCAGCCACAGGTTCAGTTCATGGGGGTCGGCGATCTCATCGCGGGTCACCAGCCACGGGCCGATCGGACCGAAGGTGTCAAACCCCTTGCCCTTGTCCCAGGTGCCACCACGCTCCAGTTGCCACTCACGTTCGGACACGTCGTTGACTACGCAGTAGCCCGCCACATGGTCCATGGCGTTGGCTTCATCGATGTAGCGCCCGCCCTTGCCGATGACCACGCCCAGCTCCACTTCCCAATCGGTCTTGCGCGAGCCGCGGGGAATCTCGACGTTGTCATTGGGGCCGCAGATGGCGCTGGTCCATTTGTTGAAGATGATCGGCTCGCCAGGCACCGGCATGCCGGCCTCGGCGGCGTGGTCGGCGTAGTTCAGGCCAATGCAGATGAACTTGCCGATGTTGCCCACGCACGGGCCGATGCGCGGGTTGCCCGCCACACGCGGCAGGCTGTGCGGATCGAGGCTGGCAAGCCTTGCCAGGCTGTCGGGCTCAAGGGCGTTGCCGGCAATGTCGGCGATCACACCCGACAGGTCGCGGATGCACTGGTCGGCATCCAGCAGGCCGGGCTTTTCGGCGCCCTTGTCGCCATATCGCAACAGTTTCATAGAAGTCTCCCGCTCGATTCAAAGAAATTCAGAGGCTCATGCCGCCATCGATCAGATGCACGCCACCGGTGGTGTAGGCCGCCTCGTCGCTGCCCAGGTACAGTGCCAGGCGGGCGATTTCCCCGGCACTGCCCAGGCGGCCCATGGGCTGGCGGGCGACAAACTGCTGGTACACCTGGTCGGCGCCCAGGCCCTGGGCGGCGGCCTGTTCGGCGATGCGCTGGTGCAGCGAGGGCGACTCCACGGTGCCAGGGCAAATGGCATTGCAGCGAATGCCCTGTCCAATGTAGTCGGCGGCCACCGCCTTGGTCAGGCCGATCACCGCCGCTTTGCTCGCCGCATAGGCGAAGCGGTCGGGTACCGCCTTCACGCTCGACACCACCGACGACATGTTGATGATCGAACCGCCCCCGCGCGCCAGCATGCCGGGCAACATGGCGCGGATCATCCGGTACATCGCGGTGACGTTGATCGCCAGCGACCGCTGCCAGGCCTGCTCGTCACAGGCCAGGATGCTGCCGCTGTGCACGTAGCCTGCGCAGTTGAACAGCACATCGATGCCGCCCAGCTCCTGGCCCAGGGCCTCGATGGCCTGCCCGTCGGTGACATCCAGCAGCCGTGCCTGGATGCCGGGGCAATCACCCAGGTCATCGATGCGGATGTCCGTGGCAATGACCTCGAACCCCGCCTCGGCAAAGGCCCGGGCGCTGGCCAGGCCGATGCCTTGGCCGGCGGCGGTGACCAGTACGCGTTTGCCCGCCATGTTCACGCAGTCTCCAGTTTGAGCTCGCTGGCCGCTTCACTGCCCTGGCGCCCCAGCATCGCCGCCGGGATCGACAGGATCAGCAGGCCACTGGCAAACAGGCACAGACCCAGCACGTAGGTACCGTTGTTGATGTTGCCGGTGAGGTTTTCCGCCACCGCGGTGATCATCGAGCCGGTAAAACCCGAGAGGTTGCCGATGGCGTTGATCATGCCGATACCGGCGGCAGCGGCAACCCCGGAGAGCACAGTACCCGGCAAGGTCCAGAAGATCGGCATCAGGCTGAGAATGCCCGAGGCGGCGACACTCAGGAACAGCACCGAGAGCACCAGGTTGTCGGCGAAAAAGGCGCTGAGGATCAGCCCGCACCCGCCAACGAAGGCCGGGATGGCCGCATGCAGTCGACGCTCGCCGGTACGGTTGGAATGGCGTGCGTTGAGCAGCATGGCGACCACGGCCACGCCATAGGGAATGGCCGTGAGCAGGCCGATCTCGAGGCTGTTGGTGATGCCGGCGCTCTTGATGATCGACGGCATCCAGAAGGCCAGGCCGTAGAAGCCGGTGTTGAAGGTCAGCAGGATGAACACCAGCAGCCATACCCGCTTGTTGAAGAACACCTCGCTCAGGCGCGTGGCCTTGCCGTGGTTGTCTTGCTGCAGGTTGGCCTTGAGCATCTGCTTCTCATCGCTCGACAGCCAGCTCGCCTTGTCGATGTTGTCGCACAGGCAGGTGAACACCACCACGGCCATGAGCACCGAGGGAATGCCTTCGATCAGCAGCATCCACTGCCAGCCGGCCATGCCGTGCCAGCCGTTGAGGCTGGTCATCAACCAGCCGGACAGCACGCCGCCCAGGGTCAGGCTGATTGGCATGGCGATCAGGAAGCCCGACATCATCCGGCTCTGGCGATGGGTGGGAAACCAGTAGTTGAGGTAGAGGATTACGCCCGGGAAGAACCCGGCCTCGCAGATCCCGAGCAAAAAGCGCAGCACATAGAACATGGTGCTGGCCTCGAGATGAAAGAGCTTGGCCAACGGTACGGTGAACGCCACGGCCATCGAGATGATCGCCCAGCTGGCCATGATCCGTGCAATCCAGAACCGCGCACCGTAGCGATGCAGCAGCAGGTTGCTCGGCACCTCGAACAGGAAGTAGCCCCAGAAGAACATGCTCGCGCCCAGGGCGTACACGGTGTTGCTGAACTGCAGGTCGTTGAGCATGTCGAGCTTGGCGAAGCCGATATTGACCCGGTCAAGGTACGCGGCCATGTAGCACAGCAGCAGGATCGGCAGGATTCGTAGAATGACCTTGCGGTAGGTACGGTCCTCAAAGCCCGGGTCGCGGGCCGTTGAGGCTAGGTGCTCGGTGGATGTGTGCATAGGTGTGACCCCTGGGCATGTCGAGCATGCCTGATTGTTGTTATGGATCGGGTCACCGGGCGCCAGGCGCCCGGTGTTGCAGCAATTAACGGAGCGCTTCGCGGCTTGGCTGGCCGTCGACCAGGCGCATCAGCCCCAGCGGGTTGGCATCCTGCAGGGCCTGGGGCAGCAGCGATTGCGGGAAGTTCTGGTAACACACCGGGCGCAGGAAGCGATCGATCGACAGACTGCCGACCGAGGTGCCACGGCTGTCGGAAGTGGCCGGGTAAGGGCCGCCATGCACCATTGCCTCACACACCTCGACACCGGTCGGATAGCCGTTGATCAACAGGCGCCCGGCCTTGTGCTCCAGCACTGCGACAAGTTCGCCGGCCGCGCCCAGCTCGTCCGGCTCGCCGACAAGCGTTGTGGTCAACTGGCCGCCGAGCGCCTGCAGGGCTTGCAGCAGTTGCCCGTGGTCGGCCAGTTCCACTACCACGGTGGCCGGGCCAAAGACTTCTTCCTGCAGCAGCGGGTCGGCTTCCAGCAGCAACCGGGCGTCGGCCTGGAACACCTGCGGCCAGGCCTGCTTGCCCTGCTGGTCGGCACCTGCCAGGTGGCGGATGCCAGGATGCGCCTTGAGCTCTGCAACGCCGTGGCTGTAGCTGCGCAAGGTACCCGCGTTGAGCATGGTCTGGGCCGGCTGATCGGCGATCTGCGCTTTCAGTTGCTCGATGAAGGCGCTGAACGCCTGCGAGCGCACCCCCAGCACCAGGCCCGGGTTGGTGCAGAACTGCCCGCAGCCCATCACCACCGAGGCAGCCAGTTCCCGGGCGATGACCTCACCGCGCGCTTGCAGGGCCTGGGGCAGGACGATCACCGGGTTGATGCTGCTCATCTCGGCAAACACCGGAATCGGTTGCGGCCGGGCGGCGGCCAGGTCGCACAGGGCGCGGCCGCCCTTCAGTGACCCGGTAAAGCCCACGGCCTGGATCGCCGGGTGCTTGACCAGCGCTTCGCCTACGCCTGCACCGAAGATCATGTTGAACACCCCGGCCGGCATCGCGCAGCGTTCGGCGGCGCGCACAATGGCGGCGGCCACCTGCTCGGCGGTCGCCATGTGGCCGCTGTGGGCCTTGAACACTACCGGGCAACCGGCTGCCAGGGCGGCGGCGGTGTCGCCACCGGCCGTAGAGAACGCCAGGGGGAAATTGCTCGCCCCGAACACGGCCACTGGCCCCAGGCCCAGGCGGCACTGGCGGATGTCCAGGCGCGGCTGCGGCTGGCGCTCTGGCTGGGCGCGGTCAATACGCGCGGCAAAGAAGTCGCCACGGCGCAGCACCTGCGCAAACAGGCGCAGCTGGCCGCTGGTACGCGCCCGCTCACCCAGGATACGGGCGCTTGGCAAGGCGGTTTCGCGGCAGACGGTGGCGATAAAATCGTCGCCCAGTGCATCGAGTTCACTGGCGATTGCCTCGATGAACTCGGCACGACGCTGCGCTGCCATGGCCCGGAAGGCAGGGTACGCAGCCGCTGCGGCGCGGGCAGCGGCATCCACTTCGCCAGGGGTGGCCTGGTAGAAGTCGATGGGCAACGGCTCGCCGGTGCTGGCATCGACGCTGTGCAAGGTCAGGTGGCCAGCGGCGCTACGCGCACCGCCAATGAAGTTGTGGCCAGCATGTTGAGTCATGAACGCTCCTGAAACCTGTGATGAGACTGGTCGCTAATCTAGGCAGGCGAGCGATTCTTTCCCAATGGCATTTGTGGATCGAGTGATAACCAGTCGTTATCGAGTTGCCTCCAACCGCTCTCGGGCCTTGCGTGCGTCGGCCATGAGGATCTCGGCGAACTCCAGTGCCGGACCGACCAGCGGTTCACCCTTGCGCGTGAGAATGCCGTAGTCCTGCGGTGCCAGGTGCAGCGGTGTTTCGAGGGTGCGCAACACGCCACTGTGCAAGTGCGGCTCGACCATGGCCTGGGGCAGCATGCCGATCATCGGCCCGCCCTGGAGCACCTTGAGGAAGGTCTGCATGGAAATGGTGTCGATGGTGTTGCGCGGCACGGCCACCCCGGCTTCGGCAAAGGCGCGCTCCATTCGCCCGCGGATCGGCGTGCCCTTGGGGTAGAGAATCCATGGCCACTCGAGCAGTTGCTGCAGGGTGACCGCCCCTACTTCGGCCAGCGGGTGGTGGTGATTGACCACAAAGCAGAACGGCTCCGGGGCCAGTGGCTGGAAGTCGAAGCGCTGGCGCTGGGCTTCGTCGGTAAAACGCGCCACCGCCAGGTGCAGGATCTTTTCATCGAGCATGGCCATCAGGTGGTCGCTGGTCTGCTCCACCACCTCTATCGACAGCAGCGGCCAGCGCTGCTTGATCTGCACGATGGCGTCCGGCAAGGCCACGGCGGTGGCGGCGAAAATCCCGCCGACCTTCAAATGCCCATGCCCGCCCTCGCGCAGGCTGCCGATCTGGTCGACGAAGTTGCGCGCATCGTTCAATGCCACCTGGGCGTAACGCACCACCTGCTCACCCAGTGCCGTCGGCGGCATGCTGCGCGGCTGGCGTTCGAACAGGGCAAAGCCGAGCAAGTGCTCGATCTCCTTGAGCATCTTGCTGATGGCCGGCTGGCTGAGGTTCATCTGCTGTGCGGCCAGGTGCATGTTGCGCGTGCGGCCGAGGGTGTCGATCAGTACCAGGTGGCGGAACTTGAGCCAGTTGCAGAAGTGCGAGAAGGAAAGGTCCGTCATGGAATCCGCCTTTAGTGCAATAACCTGTTGTTATCGGATGGTGAGAATATGCCATTGGAGTTTATCGCCACTCTTACCTAGCGTGCAGCTTTCTACAGCCCAGAGATGCCCTGCCATGCCGCTAACCCTCACCCCAGAAAACACCCTGCCCTGCGACGGCCTTGCCGGCACGCTGATCGGCCGCGCCTGGATGCCCGGGCAGGTGGCCGGCCCCTCGCCCATCGTGCTGCGCGCCGATGGCGTGTTCGACCTGTCGCAACGCTTCGCCACGTTGAGCGAGCTGCTGGAGCAAGACGACCCATTGCAGGCGCTGCGGGCGACGCCCGGCGCCTTCGTGTGCAGCGTCGAGGCACTGCTTGCCAACACCGGCCCCCATGCCAACCCCGAACGCCCCTACCTACTGGCGCCGCTCGACCTGCAAGTGATCAAGGCCGCTGGAGTGACCTTTGCCGCCAGCATGATCGAGCGGGTGATCGAGGAGCAGGCCGGTGGCGACGCGAGCAGGGCCGAGGCGGTACGTGCCACTGTGCGCGCCGTGATCGGCGACAATCTGCGCACGGTCAAGCCGGGCTCCGACCAGGCCATGGCCCTCAAGGCCCTGCTGATCGAGCAAGGCATGTGGTCGCAGTACCTGGAAGTGGGAATCGGCCCGGATGCCGAGGTGTTCACCAAGGCGCCGATCCTGGCGGCGATAGGCACTGGCAACCTGATCGGCGTGCACCCAGGCTCGCAGTGGAACAATCCCGAGCCTGAAGTGGTGCTGGCGGTCGACAGCCGCGGGCGCATCCACGGCGCCACCCTGGGCAACGACGTCAACCTGCGCGACTTCGAGGGCCGCAGCGCCCTGCTGCTGAGCAAGGCCAAGGACAACAACGCCTCCTGCGCCATCGGGCCATTCATCCGCCTGTTCGACGAAGGCTTCGACCTCGACGCGGTACGCCAGTGCGTGGTCGACCTCAAGGTGCAAGGCGCCGACGGCTTCGTGCTGGCCGGTACCAGCTCGATGAACCAGATCAGCCGCGACCCGCAAGACATCGTGCAGCAGACTCTCAACGCCAACCACCAGTACCCCGACGGCTTCCTGCTGTTCCTTGGCACCCTGTTCGCCCCCACCGAAGACCGCGACCTCCCAGGCGCAGGCTTCACCCACAAGTCGGGCGACCAGGTGAGCATCGGCAGCCCGCTGCTGGGCGCCCTGCACAACCAGGTCACCGGCAGCGACCAGGCCGCCCCCTGGACCTTCGGGGTCGGCGCGCTGATGCGCAACCTGGCCGAGCGAGGCCTGTTGCAACACTGATGACCGTATTCACGAGACTCACTCATAACAATAAAAGCGAGGCTTGATATGACCGCAAAGGTCTCCCCCACGCCCGAACCGCGCCAACTGCGCCGGGCGATCTACACCGGTGCCATCGGCAGTGCCCTGGAGTACTACGACTTCGCCATCTACGGGCTGGCCTCGGCGCTGGTCTTCGGGCACATCTTCTTCCCGTCGCTGGGTACCACCGGCGCGCTGCTGGCAAGCTTTGCCACTTATGGCGCGGGCTTTCTGGCACGGCCGTTCGGCGGTCTGTTCTTCGGCTCGCTGGGCGATCGCAAGGGCCGCAAGCTGGTGCTGCTGCTGACCATCGCCCTGATGGGCACCGCCACCACCCTGATCGGCCTGCTACCCACCGGCCCGGTGGGTGCGGTGCTGCTGGTCCTGCTGCGCCTGCTGCAGGGCTTTGGCGCCGGCGCCGAGCAAACCGGGGCGGCCACCCTGATGGCCGAACTGGCCCCGCGCGAACGTCGCGGCTTTTACGCCGCCCTGCCCTTTATCGGTGTGTTCAGCGGCCTGGCGCTGGCGACCATTACCTTCCGGGTTCTGGATGCCTCGCTCACCCGCGAGCAACTGCTGGACTGGGGCTGGCGCCTGCCCTTCCTGGCCAGCGTGGTGTTGATCGGCATGGCCGTGTGGATTCGCCTCAAGCTCAAGGAGAGCCCGGTGTTCCAGCAGCTCAGCCAGAGCCAGCATGTGATCGAATCGCCGATGCGCGAAGTGCTGCGCAATGCGCGTCGGCCGCTGGCCGCCACCACCCTGATGCGCATGGCCGAAACCGGCTGCTCGACGCTCTATGCCACGGTGTCCATCGCCTTTCTCACCGGCTTTGCCAGCAGCCACCTGACCAATGGCGGCGGCAACCTCACCAGCATCGGCACCAATGCGGTACTGGCGGCGAGTATCCTGAGCGTCCTCACCACCCCGCTGTTCGGGGCCCTGTCGGACCGCTTCGGGCGCCTGGCCGTGTACCGGGGCGGGGCGCTGTTCTGCGCACTGTGGGCATTCCCGTCGTGGTGGATGATCGACAGCGGCGAGCCGCTGCTGGTATGCATCGCCGTGGTCGGAGGCTTTGCCTTCGGCGCCAACAGCATGCTCGGCGCCCAGTGCGCACACTTCACCGAACTGTTCGGCAACCGCTACCGCTACTCCGGGGTCGCCCTGGCGCGGGAAATCGGCGCCATGCTGTCGGGGGGCCTGGCGCCGATCCTGGGGATTTTCCTGGTCGGACTGGCCGGTGGTGCCTACTGGGTACTGGCGCTGTACACAATGGTGCTAGCCTGCCTGACCCTGCTGGGCACCCTGCTGTCGACCGAAACCCGTGGCCGCGACCTGACCGACCTCAATGACGCCGTTGGCCGTGGCGCCAACCTTCAGCCCTGCGCCAGCGCCCCGGCCTGGCAACGCTGAAGCTGCGCCCTTCAACTACAAGAGAGACAATCCATGAGCCATACGCCCAAACGCCACCTGCGCAGCCAACAATGGTTCGACGATCCGAGCCACGCCGACATGACCGCCCTCTACGTGGAGCGCTACATGAACTACGGCCTGACCCGCGACGAACTGCAATCGGGCCGACCGATCATCGGCATTGCCCAGACCGGCAGCGACCTGACTCCCTGCAACCGCCACCACATCGAACTGGCCCAGCGGGTCAAGGCCGGGATCCGCGATGCCGGCGGCATTCCCATGGAGTTCCCGGTCCACCCGATCGCCGAACAGAGCCGCCGCCCCACTGCAGCGCTGGACCGCAACCTGGCCTACCTTGGCCTGGTGGAGATCCTTCACGGCTACCCGCTCGATGGCGTGGTACTCACCACCGGCTGCGACAAAACCACCCCGGCCTGCCTGATGGCCGCCGCCACCACCGACCTGCCGGCCATCGTGCTGTCCGGTGGGCCGATGCTCGACGGCCATCACAAGGGCCAGCTGATCGGCTCGGGCACCGTGCTGTGGCATGCCCGAAACCTGCTGGCCGCCGGCGAAATCGACTACGAAGGGTTCATGGAGATGACCACCGCGGCGTCGCCGTCGGTGGGCCACTGCAATACGATGGGCACCGCCCTGTCGATGAATGCCCTGGCCGAGGCCCTGGGCATGTCGCTGCCCGGCTGCGCCAGTATTCCTGCGCCATACCGTGAACGAGGGCAAATGGCCTATGCCACCGGCAAGCGCATCTGCGAGCTGGTACTGCAGGATGTCCGCCCCTCGCACATCATGACCCGCGACAGCTTCGAGAACGCCATCGCCGTGGCCTCGGCCCTGGGCGCTTCGAGCAACTGCCCGCCGCACCTGATCGCCATCGCCCGGCACATGGGCATAGAACTGTCGCTGGAAGACTGGCAGCGGGTCGGCGAGAACGTGCCGCTGCTGGTCAACTGCATGCCGGCCGGCAAGTACCTGGGCGAAGGCTTCCACCGTGCTGGCGGCGTGCCTGCGGTAATGCACGAACTGCAGAAGGCCGGGCAACTGCGCGACCACTGCGCCACGGTCAGTGGCAAGACCATTGGCGAGGTGGTCCGCGATACCGTCACCAGCAATGCCGAGGTGATCCTGCCCTTCGAGGCGCCGCTCAAGCACCGTGCCGGTTTCATCGTGCTCAGCGGCAACTTCTTCGACAGTGCGATCATGAAGATGTCGGTGGTAGGCGATGCGTTTCGCAAGACCTACCTCTCCGAGCCGGGGGCCGAGAACAGCTTCGAGGCGCGGGCCATCGTCTTCGAAGGCCCGGAGGACTACCACGCGCGTATCGACGACCCGGCGCTGGATATCGATGAGCGCTGCATCCTGGTCATTCGTGGCGCGGGCACCGTCGGCTACCCCGGCAGCGCGGAAGTGGTGAACATGGCGCCACCGGCGGCGCTGATCAAACGCGGCATCGACTCGCTGCCCTGCCTGGGCGACGGCCGCCAGAGCGGCACCTCGGCCAGCCCGTCGATCCTCAACATGTCGCCGGAAGCGGCGGTAGGCGGTGGCCTGGCCCTGTTGCAGACCAACGACCGGCTGCGCGTCGACCTCAATGCCCGGCGCGTCGACCTGTTGGTGGACGAAGAAGAAGTCGCCCGCCGGCGTGCCGCCTGGCAGCCGAACATCAAGCCCTCGCAAACCCCGTGGCAAGAGCTGTACCGCCAGTTGGTGGGCCAACTGTCTACCGGTGGTTGCCTGGAACCGGCGACCCTGCACATGAATATCATCGCCCGCGAGGGTGGCATGCCGCGGCATTCGCACTGAGCCATCGCAGGGCACGTCGCACCGCCGCTCCCACTGGTTTACACAAAACCTGTGGGAGCCGGCTTGCCAGCGATGACGCCAATACATCCAGCAAATCTGCAGTTGCCTGGAATCCGGCCGCCATGCGGCCGATCACGGGCAAGCCCCGCTCCCGCAGGATTTGAGCAAGACAGTTGCTTGCACAGGATCCGCGAGTTCCCCTCCGTCGAAAAAGCCGATCCCCCACCCACCAGACGAAATCCGCTCTCTGACCTTTCGATTCGGGCCAAGTGAAGGCACAATGCGTGTCCTTTTTTTGGCCGGCCTTGCCGGAGGCCTCGAAATGATCAAAACGCCGTACTACCTCATCGACAAAACCAAGCTGCTGCGCAACATGGAGAAGATCGCCTACGTGCGCGAGCAGTCCGGGGCCAAGGCCCTGCTGGCACTCAAGTGCTTCGCCACCTGGTCGGTATTCGACCTGATGGAGCAGTACATGGACGGCACCACGTCCTCGTCGCTGTACGAGCTCAAGCTCGGTCGCCAGAAGTTCGCCGGCGAAGCCCACGCCTATAGCGTGGCCTGGGCCGACGACGAGATCGAGGAGATGCTCGAGAACTGCGACAAGATCATCTTCAACTCCATCGGCCAGCTGCAGCGCTTTGCCGAACAGTCCGAAGGCAAGGTCCGCGGCTTGCGCGTCAACCCGCAAGTCAGCAGCTCCGACTACCTGCTGGCCGACCCGGCCCGCCCGTTCAGCCGCCTTGGCGAATGGGACCCGGTCAAGGTCGAGCAAGTCATCGAGCAGATCTCCGGCTTCATGTTCCACAACAACTGCGAGAACGGCGACTTCGGCCTGTTCGACCAAATGCTGTGCACCATCGAGGAACGCTTCGGCCACCTGCTGCACAAGGTCGAGTGGGTGAGTCTTGGCGGTGGTATCCACTTCACCGGTGAAGACTATGCCCTGGACGCCTTCTGCGCGCGCCTCAAGGCATTCTCGGAAAAGTACGGCGTACAGGTCTACCTGGAGCCGGGCGAAGCGGCCATCACCCAGAGCGCGTCGCTGGAAGTCACCGTGCTCGACACCCTCTACAACGGCAAGCACCTGGCCGTGGTCGACAGCTCCATCGAAGCCCACATGCTCGACCTGCTGATCTATCGCCTCAACGCCAAGCTGGCGCCAAGCGCGGGCGAACACACCTACATGGTGTGCGGCAAGTCCTGCCTTGCCGGCGATATTTTCGGCGAATACCAATTTGATCGTCCGCTGGCCATCGGCGATCGGCTGTCGTTTGTTGACGCAGCGGGCTACACCATGGTCAAGAAAAACTGGTTCAACGGCCTGAAAATGCCGTCCATCGTAGTGAAACAACTCGACGGTACAGTCGAGGTGGTTCGTGAATTTGGGTTCGAAGACTACCTGTCCAGCCTCTCGTAAGCTGACAGAAAGGAGAGATAGCGAAATTGAAGAAGAACGTTCTTATCATTGGTGCAGGAGGTGTCGCCAAGGTGGTGGCCCACAAGTGCGCGCAGCACAACGACGAACTCGGTCGTATTGCTATCGCGTCGCGCAACATCTCCAAATGCCAGGCCATCATCGACAGCGTCAAGGCCAAGGGCAGCCTCAAGCAGCCCGCCGACATCAAGGCCTTCTCGCTGAACGCTCTGGATGTCGAGGCGACCAAGGCGCTGATCCGCGAGACTGAATCGCAGATCGTCATCAACGTCGGTTCCGCCTTCCTCAACATGTCGGTGCTGCGTGCCTGCATCGATACCGGCGTGGCCTACCTGGACACCGCCATTCATGAAGAACCGGGCAAGATTTGCGAGACGCCGCCCTGGTATGGCAACTACGAGTGGAAACACCTCGAGGAATGCCAGCAAAAGAACGTTACCGCCATCCTGGGCGTGGGTTTCGACCCGGGCGTTGTCAACGCCTATGCGGCCCTGGCCAAACAACAGTATTTCGACCGCATTGATTCGATCGACATTCTCGATGTCAATGCGGGCTCTCATGGCAAGTATTTCGCCACCAACTTCGACCCGGAAATCAACTTCCGCGAGTTCACAGGACAGGTGTGGAGCTGGCAGAACAGCCAGTGGACCAGCAACACCATGTTCGAGGTCAAGCGTACCGACGACCTGCCGGTCGTTGGCTCGCAAAACCTGTACCTGACCGGCCATGACGAAGTGCACTCGCTGTCGAAGAACCTCGACGTGCCGAACGTGCGCTTCTGGATGAGCTTCGGCGAGCACTACATCAACGTCTTCACCGTGCTGAAAAACCTTGGCCTGCTCTCCGAGCAACCGGTCAAGACAGCCGAAGGCCTGGAAGTGGTGCCGCTCAAAGTGGTCAAGGCGGTACTGCCCGACCCTGCCTCGCTGGCACCGGGCTACACCGGCAAGACCTGCATTGGCGACCTGGTCAAAGGCACCAAGGATGGCCAGCCACGCGAAGTGTTCATCTACAACGTGGCCGACCACGAAGAAGCCTACGCCGAGACCGACAGCCAGGGCATCTCCTACACCGCTGGCGTGCCGCCAGTGGCTGCAGCGCTGCTGGTCGCCCGTGGCGAGTGGGATGTACAGCGCATGGTCAACGTCGAGGAGCTGCCAGCCGAGCCGTTCCTCAAGGCGCTGGACGTGATGGGCCTGCCGACCCGCGTCAAGGACGAGAACGGTGATCGTCCCTGGAACTGAGTTGCTTCAGGTTCCGGTAAAACAAAATGCGCCCTGACGGGCGCATTTTGCTGTCTGTAGGAACCGGTTTGCCCCGCGATAGCGATCGCTCGGTCGCATCGCTCGCGGGGCAAGCCCGCTCCTACAAGGCCGGTGTACGCGGCGGGATCATCCGCTTGCTGCCGGTCGACTCGAAGGCCGATGCCAGGCGCAGCAGGCTTGAGTCGTCATAGGCTCGACCGGCAAAGGTCAGCCCTACCGGCATGCCGATGTCCGCCATCACGCCCATCGGCACGGTGACGGTCGGCACGCCCAGATGGCGAATGGCCAGATTGCCGTTGGCCACCCATACACCGTTGCTCCAGGCGATATCGGCCGAGACCGGGTTGACATCGGCATCGGCCGGGCCCACGTCGGCGACAGTCGGGAACAGCACCGCATCCAGGCCCAGGCGATCCATCCAGTCTTCCAGATCGATCTTGCGCGTCTTCTCCAGCCCACGCAGGCCATCGGGCACGGTGCTGATCTGGTCCCACGGCGTGATGCCGCGCTCGGCCATCTTCACGTACTCGTCCATGCCCGCGGCCAGGTCGCCTTCACGGTTGGGCAGCGTGCCCGGGTCGTGAGGAAAAATCAGCGGTCCGTCGACATCCACCAGGCGGTTCAACTTGGGATCGCCATTGGCCTGGAGGAAGTCGTCGAATGCCCAGGCGGTGAGGTCCCACAGCTCATGGTGGAGGAACTCCTTGGACACCAGGCCGCGGTTGTACACCGTCGGCGCACCCGGACGGTCACCCTCGCAGTTGGACACCAGCGGGAAGTCCACTTCGATCACTTCGGCACCTGCGGCCTCAAGCGCCTTGCGCGCCTGTTCCCACAGCGCGATCACCGTTGGGCGGGTATTGATGCGCTGGCCAGTCGGGCCACCGATACCCGGCGCCTCTGAGGTGCCCGCCTCAGGGTCGGCATTGATGTACATCTTGGGGATCCCCAGGCGCTTGCCCGCCAGCGTCTCGGCATTTGCCGCCAGTTCAAGGTAAGACACCGGGCGCACCGACTCCACACTCGGGATCGGCACCCAGGGTTGCAGGCGCCACAAGTCACCACGGCTATCCGGGTCGTGGGCCACGACAATATCGAGCACTTCAAGCAGGTCGTTCATGGTCCGGGCAAAGGGCACCACCACGTCCATGGTCGGCGTCAGCGGCCAGTTGCCACGCACCGAAATCACCCCGCGCGAGGGGGTGTAGGCACACAGGCCGTTGTTCGACGCAGGGCCCCGACCGCTGGACCAGGTTTCCTCTGCCAGGCCAAACGCGGCAAAGCTTGCCGCCGTGGCGGTACCGGCGCCGTTGGATGAACCCGAGGCAAAGGGTGCGGTGAGGTAACCGGCGTTGTACGGGCTCTCGGCCCGGCCATAGACACCACGCTGCATGCCGCCGTTGGCCATGGGCGGCATGTTGGTCTTGCCCAGGCAAATCGCGCCGCCAGCGCGCAGACGCTCGATGGTAAAGGCGTCACGGTAGGCAACCAGGTTGGCAAACGCCGGGCTGCCGGAGGCGGCGGTCAGGCCCTTGACCAGGTAGCTGTCCTTGGCGGTGTAGGGGATGCCGTCGAGTGGCCCCAGGGTCTGGCCCCTGGCGCGACGCTCATCACTGGCCCGGGCTTCCTCGAGCGCCTTGGGGTTACGCACTACCACCGCATTCAAGGCCGTGGCCGTGTCAGGGCCGTCGTAGGCATCGATCCGGGCAAGGTAGGCCTGGACCAGCTCTACTGCCGTTGTCTGGCCCGCTTCGAGCGCTGCGCGCAACTGGGCAATGGAAACCTCGGTGACCTCGATCATGCTGTTATCTCAAAATGGCTGTTCATGGCAGTTCTTGTTGCTTTGCAGTGCGCCAAAGGGCGGCGCGCAGGGCTGAGAGTGTAACGGATCAGCGATTGCGCTGGGCCCTGCTCTTTTCTGCACGGCAACGCGAATGTCAGGCCAGCCCCGCCCGGTTCTTGAGCAGCGCGATGATCCGCTGTCCAGGCTCCAGAAAGCCGTTGGCATCCAGTTGATACTCCTGAAGATCGCTGCTCATGGTCACCGTATCGCTGACGTTGCCACCCAGCACCCGCGCAACGTCCGGTGTAACCTCTACGACGATATCCGAGTGGCTGATGTACTGGCTGTGGTTCTCGGCATAGGAATACGTGAATGTGCCGGATTCGCGATTGCGCTGGATGATGTCGCCGATCTCGGGCTTCTGCTCGTTGATGCGATAACCCCAGAACGGCTTGTCCAGGCGATTGGTGAGGCGCGCCTTGATTGCATTGTTGACGAACACCGAGTGGCTGGAGGCGAATGCAAAGTTGGCGTAGGCCGGCCCGGCCTTGCGTACCACCCAGGAAATGAACGCCGCAGACCAAGGCACCTCGGTACCGTTGGCATAGCGGCTGCGACCGTCATAGGGCTCGCCGATGGCCGCCCACATTTCCCGCACGTACTTGTAATAGGGGTCTGTACGCTCATCGGCCTGGCCTTTTTCGAAACGCAGCCATTCATCCAGCGCGGCCCGCAGCAGCGCTTCGACTTCCGGGCGTACAGGCGCACGCAGGTATTTACCGAACACCACGCCTTGCTCGGCGCCGATCCCGACCTTACGCCAGCCGGCTTCAGTCGAAGCGCCCAGATCCACCACCCGCTCACCCAGGGTCAGGTCGCGCACGATTATGCCGTTGGGCGTTTGCCTGAGGCGCAATCCTTCAGTGGTAACAAGTCGGTCGGATCCGTCCAGCGCTTGGGCGACCGGCAACGACGGCGACCCGCCCAACGTTGCGTCCAGGTCTTCGTCCCAGGCCAGTTTCCCTACGCCGCTCTCATCGACCACAAAGGCGCCCAGCGCCTGGGCTGGCATCCGGATGATATTGCGGTCGTAGTTGACGCCTGAAGGTTCATGGCTGACATCGGGCGGCACCTGACGCATCGCCCAGCGATTGGCATAGAAAAACTGTTCGGTGCCAAGGAACGCCCGCGACATCGAGATCCACGCCACACTGATCAAGCCTTCGGCCAGCAGCTTGGAAAGCACCGCACCGCTGCCATAGGCACCGAGGGTAAAAGCGCTGCCGATCTCGTTTTTGACTGCCCGGAAGTAATCGAGTATCGGCCCATCGATTTGCTGGGGCCGGTAGTCGGCGTCGACCGCGAACAGGATCGTGCTGCCCTTGCCCTTGGGTTGCCCGATCAACTTGGCAAAATCGGCAGCGCTCTTGGCATTGTCCATGCCCTGCCGGGTGGAGAAATGGCTGATGTCCCGGCTGCTGTCCTGATACACCGGCAAGATCGCAAAACCTTCCTTGGACAGGAACTTCGCTTCGGCGACAGTGATGGTTTTGGGCCTGGCCGAGCTTGCATAGTAGCGAATGACCGTGTCGGCACCCTTGCTGCGCAAGAAGGCCAGGAACGCCTTGCCTGCGGTGGTGTTGAGCCTGGTGCTGACGTCCACTGCAGACCAACCTTCGGAGTTGGCGAAGTCTTCTTTGTACGACATACGTTCACCTCTCACCTACTTGGAGAAATCAACCGTATTCGCTCAACTTGAAGTCCCTGGTCTGCTGCAGCTTCGAGTTTTTCCAATCGTCTGCAGGAAAGTTGACAATGCAATCCGCCAGCGTGGGCCGGTCATCGTCCGTGGGTTACTGCTCAAAGGTGTTTTGCCATTCTCTTGACGATAGCCAATGAAGCGAGGAACCGACAGCCATTCAGCAATCAAATACCGGGTATTTCAACATTTAATTTGTGGATGGCACGGCCTTGTCTATATCGTGTCAATGCATCCCCACGCAGCGCCGGCCGGCGCTGCCAGGCACGGGGACACAACAACAAGTCGAGACTGTCCATGTCGAAATCTTCTTACTACGCCCCTCACGGTGGGCACCCGGCTCAGACCGAGCTGCTGACTGACCGTGCCATGTTCACCGAAGCCTATGCCGTAATCCCCAAGGGTGTGATGCGCGACATCGTCACCAGCCACCTGCCCTTCTGGGACAAGATGCGCATGTGGGTCATCGCCCGCCCGCTGACCGGCTTCTCGGAAACCTTTTCGCAGTACATCGTCGAGCTGGCGCCAGAAGGCGGCAGCGAGCGTCCTGAACTGGACAAGAACGCCGAAGCGGTACTGTTCGTCGTCGAAGGCGAAGTCGACATCACCCTGCAAGGCAAGCCGTACACCCTGAAAGAAGGTGGCTACGCCTTCATTCCGCCGGCGGCCGACTGGAGCCTGCGCAACACCAGCGGCAAGAACGTCACCTTCCACTGGATCCGCAAGCACTACCAGGTGGTAGAAGGCCTGGCCCTGCCAGAAGCGTTCGTGACCAACGAAAAAGACATCGAGCCGATCCCGATGCCCGGCACCGACGGCGCGTGGGTCACCACTCGCTTCGTCGACATGGCCGACATGCGCCACGACATGCACGTCAACATCGTGACCTTCCAGCCAGGCGGCGTGATTCCGTTCGCCGAAACCCACGTCATGGAACACGGCCTGTACGTACTGGAAGGTAAAGCGGTGTACCGCCTCAACCAGGACTGGGTCGAAGTCGAAGCCGGTGACTTCATGTGGCTGCGCGCCTTCTGCCCGCAAGCCTGCTACTCCGGCGGCCCAGGCCCGTTCCGCTACCTGCTGTACAAGGATGTGAACCGCCACATGAACCTGGTGCTGAACCCACAGCGTTAAGTCCAGGCTCGTTGCACAAAAGCCCGCCGTTACTGGCGGGCTTTTTTGTGTTTTCGGGGGAGGGTATGGCAGGGCTGACCTATGCTTGCACTATGAGGCCCCTACCCCTTTGCATCGCCCTTCAGGTCTTGCTGCTGTGCAGCAGCGTCCAGGCCGACACCTGGCATCTGGCCAAGGATGAGGACGGCATTCGGGTGTACCTGGATGACGTTGCAGGTTCGCACTACCAGCGTTTTCGCGGCGTGGCGCTGATCAAGGCCAGCGTGCGCACCTTGAGCGACCTGCAGGAAAACCTGCGGGTGGCCTGCAAATGGCTGTATGGCTGCGCCTCGATGCGTTTGCTGGAGGTCGACGGCGACAGCACCTGGGTCTACCTGACCACCGACTTGCCCTGGCCGGCCAGCCCCCGCGACATGGTGATCCGGGTACAGACCGAGCGCACCGACGACGGCGGGATGATCCGCCGCCTGAGTGCCGAGGCCGACAAGGCCGAGCAGGTACCGGGGCTGATCCGCGTCACTCAGCTCAAGGGCCAGTGGCTCCTGGTCCCGAAGGGCGAGCAATTGACCGAAGTGACCTACCAGCTGGAGGCCGAGCCTGCCGGCGACATCCCCTCATGGCTGGCCAACCAGTTCGTGATCGACGCACCGATGGTGTCGCTGCGCACCTTGCGCGCGGTAGCCGAGCGCCAGGGCGTGCGTGAACCGACCAGCGACCCAGGCGACCTCAAACCTCGTGCGCCTCAAGCAGACTCGCCAATACCCCCGCCAGCTCCTTGACCATTGGATCGGCCGTGGGCCGATGGACGATGACGATTTCATAGCTGTCGATCTCCGGTAGCCCGTTCTGTTGCCCCAGCACAACATGCTCGCGGGTTGCCGCACGCGGCGGCAGCAGGCTGATGCCCATGCCGTCGGCCACGGCCGCCTGGATACCACTCAGGCTCGAGCTGGTAAAGCTGATACGCCAGCGCCGGCCCATGCCTTCGATGGCGTTGATCATGTCATCGCGGTACAGGCCGCGCGGCGGAAAGGTCACCAGCGGGATCGGGTCGAGGTCGATAGAGGACGTGCTGGCGCTGTCGATCCATTGCAATTCCTCGGGCCAGCAGGCCACGCCTTCACGGCTGTTGCGCCGCTGCTTGAGCAGCACCAGGTCAAGTTCGCCGTTGTCGTAGCTCTGGCTCAGGTCGCGACAAAGGCCGCTGGTGACTTCCAGCTTGACCTGCTGGTACTTGCGGTTGAACGCCGACAAGGCGTTGGTGGTGCGCCCGCCGACAAAGTCCTCGGGTACTCCGAGGCGCACCGTCACCCCTACGGTCGCGCCGGCCAGGGCTTCGAGCATCTGGTCGTTCAAGGCCAGCATGTGCCGGGCGTAGCCAAGCAGCGTCTGACCGGCATCGGTGGGCAGCACGTCGCGGTTGCCGCGTACCAGAAGGCGGTGGCCGACCATGTCTTCCAGGCGCCGGACCTTCTGGCTCACCGTCGACTGGGTGGAGTGCAGCCGTGCCGCCGCCGTGGTAAAGCTGCCACAGTCGGCCACCACGACAATGGCCCTGAGCAAGTCGAGATCGAACAGCGATCTATTCGGTTTCACACTGATGTTCATGCGAATATTTAACTTCTAAATGCGTGACGTGATTTCTATCATGCGCCAACTCACGAAACAACACACGGAGACCGCCGAATGCGCCTTGAACACCTGAACGTTTTCTTCGCATTCCTGTTTGCCATGATGACCTCGCTCACTGCCAACGCCGAAGGCGGCGTGCTGGAAAGCCAACTGCGCGAAGCTGCCGAACAGGGCGATGCCACCCAGGTCAAACGCCTGCTCGACCAGGGCGCCAACCTCGAGGCCCGCGACAAACTGGGTCGCACCCCGCTGCTGCTGGCAACCCACGGCAACCGCATCGAGGCCGCCAAGGTACTGATCGAAGCCGGCGCCGACGTCAACGCCAAGGACAACATCGACGACAGCCCGTACCTGTACGCCGGTGCCCGCGGACTCGACCAGATCCTGCAACTGACCCTGCGCCACGGCGCCGACCTCAAGAGCACCAACCGCTACGGCGGCACGGCGCTGATCCCGGCCGCCGAGCGTGGGCATGTAGAGACGGTACGCACACTGATCGAGGCGGGCGTCGACGTGAACCACATCAATCGCCTGCACTGGACGGCGCTGATGGAGGCCATCGTGCTCAGCGATGGCGGCGCCCGGCATGTCGAGATCGTCGAGTTGCTGATCAAGGCCGGGGCCGATGTGAACATCGCCGACAAGGACGGCGTGACCCCGCTGGCCCATGCGCGCCAGCGCGGTTATACGGCGATGGAGAAGCTACTGCTGGCGGCGGGCGCCCGCGCCTGATCCGCGGGCACCGCCACAGGGGGCGCTAGTCCTGGCGAGGCTGGCGCTCTACCGCCACCGGCGGTGTCACTTGCTCGTCGCTGCTCACCGAACGCCGAAAGCCCTTGATCGACTCGCCCAGGTCGGCACCCAAGGTCTTCAAGCGCTTGCTGCCGAACACCAGCACCACCACGACCAGCAGAACCACCCAGTGTTTCCAGTCGAACACACCCATGATCCACCCTCCTTCGCTTACTCGATTTCTTCGTAGGGCAGGCCCACATAGTTTTCGGCGATATTGACCAGTCCGGCATGGGAGGTGAGGAAGTACTCGCGGTCGGCCTGCTGCATCTTGTGGTCCCAGGCGTCCTTGTGCTCGCCAAAGTCATGCAGCAGGTTGGTCATGAACCAGCTGAAGCGCTCGCCCTTCCATACCCGGCGCAGGGCCAGCTCCGAGTACTTCTCCAGCAGCTCGGTGCGCCCTTCGCCATATACCTTGACCAGGATCCGGTACAGGTAGCACACGTCGGAAGCCGCCAGGTTCAGGCCCTTGGCGCCGGTAGGCGGAACAATGTGCGCGGCGTCCCCCACCAGGAACAGCTTGCCGTACTGCATCGGCTCGACCACGTAGCTGCGCAGCGGCGCGATGCTCTTTTCCAGCGACGGCCCGGTGACCAGGCGCTCACCGACTTCCACAGGCAAGCGCGCCTTGAGCTCGTCCCAGAAGCGCTCGTCGGACCAGTCATCGACATGGTCGGTCAGTGGCACTTGCAGATAATAGCGGCTGCGGGTCAGCGAGCGCTGGCTGCACAGCACGAAGCCGCGGTCGTGGTGGGCATAGATCAGCTCATGGTTGACCGGCGGGGTATCGGACAGCAGACCGAGCCAGCCGAACGGATAGACGCGTTCGTAGTGAGTCAGCACCGACTCTGGAATGCTCTTGCGCGCCACCCCGTGGAAGCCGTCGCAACCGGCGATGTAGTCGCAGTCGATACGGTGGGTCTGCCCATCTTTCTCATAGGTGACGTAGGGCTGCTCACCCTTCATCTCGTGGGGCTGTACATTGTTGACCGAGTAAATGATCGGCGCGCCGCAGGCTTCGCGGGCCTGCATCAGGTCACGGGTGACTTCGGTCTGGCCGTAGACCATCACCGTCTTGCCACCGGTGAGCGCCTTGAGGTCGACGCGGATGCGCTTGCCGCCTACCAGCAGCTCGACACCATCGTGCACCAGGCCTTCGGCATCCATGCGCTCGGAAACACCGGCTTCGCGCAGCAGGTCGACCGTGCCCTGCTCGAGCACCCCGGCACGGATCCGGCCCAGGACGTAGTCCGGGGTCTGGCGTTCGAGAATTACCGTGGCGATGCCGGCCTTGTGCAGCAATTGGCCGAGCAACAGCCCGGAAGGACCTGCACCGATAATGGCTACCTGAGTCTTCATTGTTCTTGTCTCGCGTTGGGGGCTCCACACGCCGCCAGGGCAGCACCTGAAGCTTTTGTTGTTATTGACCCCTGCATTTTTGCTGACAAAAACCGCCAGAAAAGGTGATATTGCTCCGGTTAATTGCACTTTTGAACATTCAGTTCGATTATCGAACAACGTCCAAGTTACCCGGCAGGTTGCCCACAATGACAAGATCCAGCCTTCCCAGAATCCCGGTGTTCAAGCTGTACGGTGAAAACCAGGCCTGGCCGACACCCGACTTGCTGCACTGTGAATCCATTCCCAAGCGCAGCAGCCTGCACCACTGGGAGATCAAGCCGCACCGCCACGCCGACCTGTTCCAGCTGCTGTACGTGCGGCGCGGCCACGCCCGCCTCGAGATCGAAGGCAAGCGCAGCGACGTGCACGAGGCGGCCATCCAGGTCATCCCGCCGATGACCGTGCATGGCTTTCAGTTTTCCGCCGATATCGATGGCTACGTACTGACCCTCGGCGCCCCGTTGGTGGCGCAACTGGAAGCGCAACTCGGCGCCCCCTTGAGCGTGCTCGCCTCGATCGGCTGCTACCCGCTGGGCCGCGACCGCCACGCACTGCACACCCTGATCCACACACTGCACCAGGAATACGAAGGGAGCGCCCCTGCGCGGGATTTGCTGCTGCACTCACTGATTGCCAGCCTGATGGTCTGGATCAGCCGCCAGCGCCAGCAGAACACCCCGCCGGGCAACCGGGACGAGCGCAACCAGCAATTGCTGGGGCGCTACATCAAACTGGTGGAGCAGCACTACCGCGAGCACCTCTCGGTCGAACAATTCGCCCATCGCCTGGGCATCTCCAGCGTGCACCTGAACATCCTCTGCCGAGAGCTTGCCGGGCAAACGGCATTGCAGATCATCCACCAGCGCCTGCTGCTCGAAGCCCGGCGCAACCTGATCTACACCAACATGAGCATCAGCCAGCTGTCCGACAGCCTGGGCTTCAGCGACCCCACCTACTTCTCACGATTCTTCCGTCGCCTATGCGGCCAGACGCCCAATGCTTTTCGCCAGGCCGGCGCGGTAGGCCAGTAGATCGCCCGCACCTACAGGTACGACGCAGGCCGGCAAAGGCGCGGCCAATTGTGCTGTTGATCTTCCGGCCCCGTTAACCAGAAGGGCCGAACGGAGCTGTCGTGCAGGGGCTGGCGCGAAGCGCCTTCGACAAAGGCCGAAGATGCGAAGCGTAGTGAGGGGATCCGAAGCGCAGCGTAGGCCCCCTGGTCACCACAAATAATGGATAAGCCCCCAAGACTTTTATCCACCCCGCAGAATTTCCTTAACAAACTCCACCACCCAAACTCCAACCAAATACATAACCCATTGATAAACAACAATTTTAAACCTGGCACAAATATTGAGAAGGTCAATGTGAGCGTCGCTACCCGACGCATCACCCATAACAATAAGGCTGACCTTCCATGTTCAAAAACACCCCTCGCCACCTCACCGCCGGCCTGCTCCTGACCACCTGCGCCTTGCACGTCCACGCCACCGAAGGCGGCATCTCTTCCTGGCCCAATGGCATCGAAATCTACGGCATGGGCATCCTGCCGCCGCCAGGCACCTACGGCCAACTGTTCGCCGGCAACTACCTGGCCGACACCCTGCGCGACAACAGCGGCGCCAAGGCCGCCGACATCGACCTCCGAGTCACTACCCTGGCACCACGCCTGGTCTGGGTCACCGAGCAGAAAGTGTTCGGCGGCGACCTGGGCTTCCATGCCCTGCTACCCCTCAACGACATGCGCCTGAACGTCAAGAACGGCCCCCACGACCACAAGCGCGGCATTGGCGACGCCCACCTGGGCCCGGTGATCGGCTTTCACCCCAGCGACAAACTGCACATCGCCACCGGTGTCGATTTCGTCCTGCCCACAGCCAGCGAATACGACGAAGACGACCTGATCAACCTCGGCAACAACTACTACACCGTGCAAGCCGTGCTGGCCATGACCTACCTGGACCCCGACGGCCTGAACGCCGACATACGCCTGATGCACGACTACAACTTCGAAAACCGCGCCACCCACTACCAGTCCGGCCGCGAGCTGCACGCCGACTACACCTTGGGCTGGGGCATGGGCAATGGTTGGGTGCTGGGCGTTGGCGGGCATGCCTACCAGCAGATCAGCGATGATAAATGCAGCGCCAGCGACTGCGCGGCGGCCGCCCTGGTCGATGCCAACGATGGCAACCGCGGCCGTTCGTTCTCCATCGGCCCTGCCGTGCAATACAGCAGCAAGCAGGGCTGGATGTTCAGCGCCAAATGGCAGGACGACTCCGGCGTGCGCAACCGTACCGAAGGCCAGACCTACTGGTTCAAATTCACCACCGCGCTGTGAAACGAGCGCCCCGGGTCAGCTGCCCTTGAGCCGGTAGCTGACCTGGGCGCGGCTCATGCCGAGCATCTGCGCCGCCGCGGTGACATTGCCACCGGATCGCTCCAGAGCCAGTTGCACCAGGCGCCGCTCGATCTCTTCCAACGACGTCCCCAGCACCCGCTGCTGGCCGCTGAAGAACGCCTGCAGGCTGGCAAGCTCCGGCGCCCCGCCCTCGCCTGCCGGCATTGCACCGCCATCAGAGGCAGGCATCGACTCGGGCGCTACCTTGCCCATGGCCAGCCGCCCCTCGGTGGTCAGGCCGATGGCCGCCTCCATCAGCGGCGCACCGGCTTCGGCCAGGTGCACCACGTCCATCACCTCGCCGTCGCTGGCAGCGATCACGCCGCGCTCCACCAGGTTTTGCAGCTCACGAATGTTGCCGGGAAAACGGTAGGTCAACAGCGCGTTCACCAGGCGCATGCTGAAGCCCGCCAACTGGCGGCCATGACGCTGGCTGAAAGTGCGCAGGAAGTAGCTCATCAACAGCGGGATGTCTTCGCGCCGCTCACGCAGCGGCGGCAAATGAATGGGGAACACGTTCAGGCGATAGAACAGGTCTTCGCGAAAGCGCCCCGCCTCCACCTCACGACGCAGGTCCAGGTTCGTGGCAGCGATCACCCGCACATCCACCTGGATCGGCGCACTGCCGCCCACCCGCTCGATTTCACCTTCCTGCAGGGCGCGCAGGATCTTGCTTTGCGCATGCAGGCTCAAGGTGCCGATTTCATCCAGGAACAAGGTGCCGCCGTGGGCCCGCTCGAAGCGCCCGGGTCGCGAGCGTTCGGCACCGGTGTAGGCACCGCGCTCGACCCCAAACAGTTCGGCCTCCACCAGATTCTCCGGCAGCGTCGCGCAGTTGAGCGCCACCATCGGGATGTGCTGGCGGCTGCTGGCCTGGTGCAGGGTGCGGGCGAACAACTCCTTGCCCACCCCCGACTCACCGGTGAGCAACACCGTGGCCTGGGTCGGCGCCACCCGTTGCAGCAATTGGCTGGCGGCCACGAAGCTTGCCGAGATACCCACCAGTTGCTTGCCATCGGCAGGTACTTCAAGGTCCGCCACCGGTGTGTCGACCCCGGCGTGATAGGCACTGCGGCTGAGAAAATCACCGGGGTCCAGGTACGCCAGGTCGATATCGATGTCGTCCCACTGCTCGGCAGGCTTGCCGACGATCCGGCAAGCCGCATGGCCCATGGCCCGGCACTGGTGCTCGCGAAACACCACCAGGCGCCCGAGCAACGATGAGGCATAGCCACTGGCGTAGCCGATTTCCATCCAGCACGCCGGCTCCCCGCCCAGGCCATAGGCGGCGATGTGCTCATCGACTTCCAGGGAGTTGTGCCAGAGAAACTCGGAATAGAAATGACCGATGCTCGAATCGATCTCGAAGCGCACCACCTCGACATTCACCATGCCCTCGAGCATGTGCAGGCGCGGGCCTGCACTGTAGAGGCTGGCGTGATCGCCCTCGGGCCATTGCTCGCTGACCTGCGCGGCATCGCGGGCACCGGCCTGCCAGCCGATGCGGGTGAGCAGGCCACGGGCCTTGTCCAGGCCCAGGGCGTCGATCAGTTCGCGGCGAATGGCGCCAAATGCCGAGCCTTGCAGCAGCATCATGCGCTGGCCGCACAGCCAGATGCTGCCGTCCTGGGGGGCAAAGGCCACCGACTCGGCCAGTTGCTCGGCCGACGGCAGGCCGGTGCTGCCAAATTGATTGGTGCGATCGACGATCAGGCGCTTGTGGCGACCCAGCAGTTGTTTGAAGAACGCTTCGTCAACAGGCCGACCCGATTTGCCAGGTGTTGTAGGAGTCATAGGCAATATGTGCAAGGCAGAAGGTAAAGGCCTTCAGTATGCCCCCCGGCCCGCCGGGGTCAATCGACAGTCAGTCATAGCGCACAGACATCGCCTGAAAACGTCCGATAACCGCACGGATTTTTCACGGCCAAGCGGCGTTGTCGAGCTTTCTGCAAACGCCGACTTCTCTGCATAAATTTTCGCACCCGCAGCGCCTGCGCCTTGCCTACAACCCCTAAAAAAACACACAACATACTGTTTTTATTGAATTTTTATCGTCAACCAAGAGGTGGCACGATAGTTGTTAAGGGCTATTCATCGCAATGTCACAACAAAAGAGAGAAGCCGATGACACCTTCCCGCCCTGCCTACCAGAACCTTCATCTGCAGCCCTTGGCCGGCCAGTGGCGCGCCGGCAGTGCCGAGCGCTCGCTGACGGTGACCGACCCATTCAACCAGCAGGCCCTGCTGCACATTCCCCTGGCTACTCGCGAAGACCTCGATGCCGCCTACCGCGGCGCCCGACAGGTACAGCCCGAGTGGGCCGCGCACGCGCCAGCCGCCCGCAGCCAGGTAATGCTGGCGGCGGCGCGCATTTTCGATGAGCGCCGCGAAGAGATCATCGACTGGATCATCCGCGAGTCGGGCAGCACCCGGATCAAGGCCCAGATCGAATGGGGCGCCGCCCGCGCCATCATCCTCGAGTCGGCCAGCCTGCCCAGCCGCGTGCACGGGCGCATCGTCGCCTCGAACATCCCTGGCAAGGAAAGCCGCGTGTACCGCAAGCCCCTGGGTGTGATCGGGGTGATCAGCCCTTGGAACTTCCCCCTGCACCTGACTGCCCGCTCCCTGGCGCCTGCCCTGGCCCTGGGCAATACCGTGGTGGTCAAGCCGGCCAGCGACACCCCGGTCAGCGGCGGCCTGCTGCTGGCGCGTATCTTCGAAGAAGCCGGGCTGCCGGCAGGTGCCCTGAGCGTGGTGGTCGGTGCCGGCGCCGAGATCGGCGACGCCTTCGTCGAGCACCCGGTGCCGGCGTTCATTTCCTTCACCGGCTCCACCCAGGTGGGTCGCAACATCGGCCGCATCGCCAGCGGCGGCGAACACCTCAAGCACCTGGCCCTGGAGCTGGGCGGCAACAGCCCGTTCGTGGTGCTGGCCGATGCCGACCTGGAGCAGGCGGTCAATGCGGCCGTGGTCGGCAAGTTCCTGCACCAGGGCCAGATCTGCATGGCGGTCAACCGCATCATCGTCGAGCAACCGCTGCTCGCAGCCTTCACCGAGCGCTTCGTCGAGCGGGTCAAGGCCCTGCCGTATGGTGACCCGAGCCTGCCCGGCACGGTGATCGGCCCGGTCATCAATGAACGGCAACTGGCCGGCCTGCAGGACAAGATCGCCACCGCCCTGGCCGAAGGTGCGCACCTGCTCACCGGTGGCCAGGCCCAGGGCAACGTATTGCCCCCCCATGTGTTCGGCAACGTCACCGCCGACATGGACATCGCCCACGAGGAAATCTTCGGCCCGCTGGTGGGCATCCAGGCCGCGCGCGATGCCGAACATGCCCTGGAGCTGGCCAACCGCAGCGAGTACGGGCTGTCCAGCGCGGTGTTCAGCGCAAGCCTGGAGCGCGGAGTGCAGTTCGCCCAGCAGATCCATGCCGGCATGACCCACATCAACGACATCCCGGTCAACGACGAACCCAACGCACCCTTCGGTGGCGAGAAGAACTCGGGCCTTGGACGCTTCAACGGCGACTGGGCCATCGCGGAGTTCACCACCGATCACTGGATCACCGTACAGCACCACCCACGGGCCTATCCATTTTGATTGGCCACTCTCTCTGCGTTGCCCTACCCCATAACAATAAGGAGTCCGCAATGTCCCTACTGCCCAACCGCCAGGCTGTGCGACGGACCGTCAATGCCTGCCTTGCCCTGCCCCTGGTGCTGCTTGCCGGCAGCGCCGCCGCCGATGGCGACGGTGTGTGGAAAAGCGGCGAGAACGTCTACGCCAAAGTCTGCGGCCACTGCCACGAAGGCCAGGTTGGCCCGCAAATAAAAGGCCGGCAACTGCCGCCGGCGTACATCAGCGCCGTGGTGCGCAACGGCTTTCGGGCCATGCCGGCGTTCCCGGCCTCGTTCATCGACGACAACGCGCTGCAACAGGTGGGCGAGTACTTGTCCAAGTCCCCTGCCCCAGCTGCCAAACCCTGAGGGCCCGACCATGATGACTCTCCAACGTCGCGCGTTGCTCAAGGGCATGGCCGTGGGTGGCGCGGCCGGTGTAGCCATGGCCAGCTCGGGCCTGGGCCTGGCCAACAGCGTGCTGGGCCGCAGCGTCCCGGCGCAGTGCGCGAGCCTGGCCATTGTCAGCCCCGAGGTCGCAGGCTCTGCGTTTGTCCAGGGCCTGCAGGCAAGCCCGGCCAGCGCGCAACTGCAGGTACTGCCCAGCGGGCTCGAGCTGGCCTTTGTACAGGCCCTGCAACAACGCCTTGCCAACGGCAAGGGCCAGCGCCTGATCGGCCTGGTGGACGATGCCAGCGCCGCGCTGATCATTGACCTGGCCCGCAGCGCCGGCGCCCGCATCCAATGGCTGGGCCAGCACAGTGCAGCCGCTGATCGTACCGCTCACCAGTTGCTCAGCGCCCAGGCCGCTCATGGCTGCGCGCTGCAACTGGGCCACCAGCTGCATGTTTGCGGCCAGGGTTTCAGCCTGCACGAGCAGCGCCTGCACAGCCCGGCACCGACCCTGCAACTGGCCACCGCCCGCCGCGCCAAGGCCGGCGACCAATGGGCCGCCACCCTGGGTTACGCCCTGGCCGTACTGGGCAGCACCGACACCGGCCAGGCGCCGCTGATTGCCAGCCGCCCCTCGGCACTGACCGGCACCTACGTGTCGTTCTCGATCGCAGTCTGAAGGATTCCAACATGAGCCAAGCAACCGCCAACACCCTGCTGCCCCGCGGCGTCAACGACGCCAACTTCCAGCAAGCCATCGCTCAGTTCCGCGCCCTGCTGGGTGAAGAGAACGTCCTGGTCAAGGACGAGCAACTGATCCCCTACAACAAGATCATGATGGCCGTGGACAACGCCGAGCACGCGCCGTCTGCAGCCGTCACCGCTACCACCGTCGAGCAGGTGCAAGGGGTGGTGAAGATCTGCAACCAGTTCAAGGTGCCGGTCTGGACCATCTCCACCGGCCGCAACTTCGGTTACGGCTCGGCGGCCCCCGGCCAGCGCGGCCAGGTGATCCTCGATCTGAAGAAGATGAACAAGATCCTCCACGTCGACCCCGAGTTGTGCACCGCTTTGGTCGAGCCTGGCGTCACCTACCAGCAGCTCTACGACTACATCCAGGAGCACAATCTGCCGCTGATGCTGTCGTTCTCCGCGCCTTCGGCCATCGCCGGCCCCCTGGGCAACACCATGGACCGAGGCGTGGGCTATACCCCCTACGGCGAGCACTTCCTCATGCAGTGCGGCATGGAAGTGGTGCTGGCCAACGGCGACGTGTACCGCACCGGCATGGGCGGGGTAAAAGGCGACAATGCCTGGCAGGTGTTCAAGTGGGGCTACGGCCCGACCCTGGATGGCATGTTCACCCAGGCCAACTACGGTATCTGCACCAAGATGGGCTTCTGGCTGATGCCCAAGCCGCCGGTGTTCAAACCGTTCGAGATCAAGTTCGACAACCAGTCGGACATCGCCGAGATCGTCGAATTCATCCGCCCGCTACGCATCGCCCAGATCATTCCCAACTCGGTGGTGATCGCCGGCGTGCTGTGGGAAGCCTCCACCTGCAACACCCGTCGCAGCGACTACACCTCCGAGCCTGGCGCCACCTCCGACGCCATCCTCAAGCAGATCCAGAAAGACAAGAACCTCGGTGCCTGGAACGTCTATGCCGCGCTGTACGGCACCCAGGAGCAGGTCGATGTGAACTGGAAGATCGTCACCGGCGCCCTCAAGCAACTGGGCAAGGGCCGAATCGTCACCCAGGAGCAAGCCGGCGACACCCAGCCGTTCAAGTACCGTGCACAGTTGATGTCCGGGGTGCCCAACCTGCAGGAGTTCGGCCTGTACAACTGGCGCGGGGGTGGTGGCTCGATGTGGTTCGCGCCGGTCAGCCAGGCCCGAGGCAGCGAGTGCGACAAGCAACAGGCCCTGGCCAAGAGAATCCTCAATAAGCATGGCCTGGACTACGTCGGTGAGTTCATCGTCGGCTGGCGCGACATGCACCACGTGATCGACGTGCTGTACGACCGCAGCAGCCCCGAAGAAACCAAACGCGCCAATGCCTGCTTCGCCGAGCTGCTGGATGTGTTCGAGCAGGAAGGCTACGCCGTATACCGGGTCAACACTGCCTTCCAGGAGCGGGTGGCGCAGAGCTACGGGCCGGTCAAGCGCAAGCTTGAGCACACCCTCAAGCGTGCCCTGGACCCGAACAACATCCTGGCCCCCGGCAAGTCGGGCATCGACCTGGCCAACCCGTTCTGATCCTTTCGCTACCCCGCCAGGCCCCGCCTGGCGGACCGCTCTTGTCTACAGGAATACCCATGATCCACACGTACCTGATCACCGCCAGCGCCCTGCTGCTGGCCGCCCCCCTGTGCCTGGCCCAGGGCGACGCCGCCCAGGGCAAGGCCCTGTTCACGACCCAGTGCGGCTACTGCCACAGTGTCGAGGCCGGCAAGCACATGATGGGCCCCAGCCTGCTGGGCGTGGCCGGCAAGGCCAGCGCCCAGGCGCCGGGCTTCAACTATTCGCCCGTCTTCAAGGCTGCCGGCCTCACCTGGGACGACGCCAGCCTGGACCGCTGGCTGACCAATCCTGCCGCGATGGTCGCGGGCAACATGATGATGTTTCCGGGCCAGGCCGATGCCAAGGCCCGCGAGCACCTGATCGCCTACCTCAAACAGTTGAAATAACCGCGCCAGGCGACTGCGGGAGCACCCGGCAGGCGGGCGGCTTCGATCTATAATCACAGCTTCTTCAGCAGTGGATATACCCGATGCCGCCAAAGCCCCCGCCTGCGTCGCGATCACGCCTGTTCCTGCCGCTGGCCTGCGCGCGTCCCCGGCGCACGGTGATCCTGTGTTTTCTGGCGGCCTTCGTCATTACCGTGGTCCTTGCCGGGCGCCAGTACTGGCAGTTGCACCAGCGCGAACTGGAAGACCGCCAGCACAACCTGCATTTACAGGCGCTGGCCATCGAGACAGTGGTGTACCACGGCAAGAGCCAGCTGCAGTTTTTGCGCAGCATCGCCGAACGGGTACTGGTCGAGGCCCAGAACCAGCCATCGATGCGGCGCAACGATGCGATCGACCTGGCCGTGCGCAACAGCCATCAGCCGGTCTGGGGCTTGCCGGTGCCCAAGTCCGACGCCCCGATCCGCGCCATCGGCGATACCCAGCTGGCCACCGTGCAGGGCCTGAGCCGCGACCACGAACAGCTGGTCGAAGACCTGCACCTGTCGCGGGCCATGAGCCAGGTATTGCCGGCGCAGTTCCAGAGTGGCGGCAACCTTGAGCGGATCCTCTTCCTGACCACTTCCGGCATTGTCATTGCTTACCCGGCGATGCAGGACGCGCAGCTGGAACCGGTACTGCGCAAGTTCGCAAGCTCGCCGCTGATGCATCTGGGCCGTGCCTATAGCGAAGACCTGGACATCACCTTCCTCCCCTTGGCCGGCGGCGACTTCGGAAAGATCCCGCACCTGCTGCTCAGCGCCCCGGTGTACCTGAACGCGGTGATGCGCGGTGCGCTGATCTATGACCTGCCGCAGAACAAGGTACAGGAATACCTGTACCAGACCACCGAAGCAGACGAGCACCATGCCCTGATCGATGACCAGGGCAACCTGATCGCCTCCAGCGACCATGCCTTCAAACCCTACCAGGGCAACTGGCTGCAGACCTTGCCGGCCAGCCCCCGGCCTGTATCGCTGCAGACCCTGTTCCAGCGTGACCACGGTACGCTGGAACTCGACCAGGGCTACCTGCAGTACCGTGAGCTCGAAGGCATCGACCTGATGCTGGTCAACTACATCAGCGCCGACGACTTGCGCGCAGGGGTCAACAGCCAGATGGACAGCCTGTTCCTCGGTGTCTGGGTGCTGCTGGCACTGTTGATGATGCTCACCCTGTATGTGGTCGACCGGCTGTTCAAGGGCCAGTTGCGCCTGAACCGGCAACTGCGCGAGATAGGCCTGGTCGACAGCTTGACCCAGCTGGCCAACCGCCGGCGCCTGCAGGCTGACTTCGGCGGGTTGCTGCAGCGCCTGCAGCAGGATCAGCCGGTTGCCCTGTGGATGCTCGACATCGATCACTTCAAGAACATCAACGACAGCTGGGGCCACAGCGCCGGCGACGAGGTGATCAAGCACCTGGCCACCCTGCTACGCGCCCTGTTGCGCAACCAGGACCTGGTGGTGCGCTACGGCGGCGAAGAGTTCTGTGTGGTGATGCCCGAGACCTCGCTGACCGACGCCACCCGGCTGGCCGAACAACTGCGCAGCGCTACCGCCCAATCGGTGTGCGTGCCCGACGCCAGCACCCTACTGGCCAGCGCGCCGTCGCTGGAGATTCACCTGACCGTGTCGATTGGCGTGGCCGAACTGCGTGTCGACGGCTGCCAGGGCCTCGACGACCTGGTGGCCTGCGCAGACCGGCGCCTGTATGCGGCGAAGAAAAATGGCCGCAACTGCGTGGTCAATCACGACTGAGCAGCGTGCATGTTTTTTGTCGTCTGTGGCTTGCAGGGCCGCAGAACCCGAGCCTTAAGCTCGGCCGGGTGTGCCATAACGACAAAAAAACGGAGACACCATGCCCCTTCCCTCCCTGTTCCCACGGGCTCGCCTGGCGAGCCTGATTGCCCTCGCCTGCCTGGGCCAGCCTGTGTACGCCGACCCTGTCACCAGCGCCAGCCCGGCCAGCGCCGAGACCACACGCAGCAACGCCGCCGTGCTCCAGCAGCGGCCGTTCAGCGACGCCGCCGATTACGCCGCCGTCACTCGCGGCCTGGTCGCACCGTTCAAAGGCCAGGTGGTGGACGCCAATGGCCGGCCGGTATGGAGCCTGGCCAGCTATGAGTTCCTGAACAAGAAAGACAGCCCCGCCACGGTCAACCCGAGCCTCTGGCGCCTGGCCCAGCTCAACAGTCACGCCGGATTGTTCGAAGTGACTCCCGGCCTCTACCAGGTGCGCGGCATGGACCTGGCCAACATGACCATCATCGAAGGCGACGACGGGCTGATCATCATCGACCCGCTCACCGCCGTTGAAACTGCCCGCGCAGCCCTCGACCTGTACTACCAGAACCGCCCGCACAAACCGGTGGTGGCGGTGATCTACAGCCACACTCACACCGACCATTTCGGTGGCGTGCGCGGGGTGGTCGACGAAGCCGACGTCAAGGCCGGCAAGGTCAAGGTGCTGGCGCCATCCGGGTTCATGGAACACGTGATGAGCGAGAACGTCTATGCCGGCAACGCCATGAGCCGCCGCGCCCAGTACCAGTTCGGCCTGTACCTGCCGCGCAGTGAACAGGGCCAGGTGGATGCGGCCATCGGCAAGGCCGTGGCCGTCGGCGGCACCATCACCCTTATCCCGCCTACCGACCTGATCAGCCAGCCTTACGAGACCCGCCGCATTGCCGGCGTCGACCTCGAGTTCCAGCTCACCCCCGGCACCGAAGCACCATCGGAAATGAACCTCTACCTGCCCAAATTCAAGGCCCTGGGCATCGCCGAAAACGCCTCGCAGACCATGCACAACATCCTCACCCCGCGCGGTGCCCAGGTGCGTGACGCCAAGGCCTGGTCGCAGTACCTGGACGCGAGCCTGGGGCGCTACGGCGACAAGACCGAGGTGTTGTTCGGCCAGCACAACTGGCCGACCTGGGGCACCGAGTCGGTACGTACCCTGCTCGCCGACGAGCGCGACATGTATGCCTTCCTCAATGACCGCACCCTGCACCTGCTGAACCAGGGCCTGACGCCCATGGAAATCGCCCAGAACATGCAAACGCTGCCGGGCGAGCTGCAGAACAAGTGGTACACCCAGGGCTACTACGGTTCGCTCAGCCACAACTCACGGGCGGTGTACCAGCGCTACCTGGGCTTTTACGACGGCAACCCGGCCAACCTCAACCCGCTGCCACCGGTGGAAAGCGCACGCTTGACTGTCGAGGCCATGGGCGGCGGCGACGCCGTGCTGGGCAAAATCCGCGCGGCGATGGACAAGGGCGAATACCGCTGGGCAGCGCAACTGGGCAACCAATTGCTGTTCGCCGAGCCTGAGAACGCCAAGGCCCGTGCCATCCAGGCCGAAGCCCTGGACCAGCTGGGCTACCAGAGCGAGAACGCCAACTGGCGCAACATCTACCTGACCGGCGCGATGGAGTTGCGCAACGGCGTACCGAAGAACCCGGGCAGCTCGGTGTCGGCCGACATGGTGCGTGCACTGACCCCGCAGATGTTCTTCGACTTCATGGCGGTACGTGTAGACGTCGACAAAGCCGTGGGCCACGACATGAACCTCAACTGGCGCTTCAGCGAACCGGACCAGGTGTTCAACCTGACCTTGCGCAACGGCGTCCTGACCCACCGCGAAGGCTTCAACCCCAAGGCGGATGCAGGCCTGACCATGAGCAAGGCGACCCTCGAGCAGATCAGCCTCAAGCAGCTGGACTTCCCTGGCGCGATGCAAAAAGGACTGATCAAACTCGAAGGCAACGGGCAGAAATTCGCCGAGTTGCTGGGCACACTCGACACCTTCAGCCCGCAGTTCAACATCGTGACGCCTTGATCCCCCGACTTGCAGCAACAGCAGGCCTGTAGATTACGGCCGCTGTGCGGCCGATCGCCGGCAAGCCCGGCGCCCACACTGTGGGAGCGGATTCATCCGCGATCGGCCGCGCAGCGGTCGTAACACGGCAACACCGGATTCGCAGGCTGTAGCGGCCTCTCGGGGGCAAGCCCGCTCCTACAGGAGCGGGCCCGCTACGACCGACTACTTGGCCCATCTGCGCAATTCAGACGGCGTGTAGTCATCCGTCTTCGCCGTGAAGCCCACGCGCATCGGCGCTTTTTCTTCGTTGCTCAACCCACCCGCGTAATACCGTCCCGAGATCAGGTCGTAGGAGGTCTCCAGCACGTTGTAGGTGAAGTCGTGGTCGTAATGCTGGATCGCATGCAACTCCGAACTGCGCCACAGCTCCCCGCGGCTGTCGTACTGGTCCGCCTGGGCAATCTGCCAGCTGTCTTCATCCACATAGAAGCGACGCTTGCTGTAGATATGCCGCGCCCCCGGCTTGAGCGTGGCCTCCACGACCCACACCCGGTGCTTTTCGTAACGGGTATAGGCCGGGTTGATGTGATTGGGCTTGACCAGTTCGGCGAGGCTCACCGAACGGCTGCCGAGGCGATAGCTGTTGTAAGGAATCAGCAATTCCTGCTTGCCGACCAGCTTCCAGTCGAAGCGATCGGGCGCGCCATTGAAGCCATCGATGTTGTCGGCGGTGATCAACCCGTTGCTGTAGCGCGCACTGTTGTCGTACGCCAGCATCGGCGCACGCCGCACCCGGCGCTGGGCCGGCAGGTACTGCCAGGCCGAACGCGGTTCGCTGACCTGGTCGACCGGCTCGTGCACCAGCACGGTTTCGCCCGCCAGGCGCGCAGGTTCCAGCACCCGGCTCTTGAACATGAACAGCACATTGGACTTGGGCTCGAGGCCATTGACCGCTTCGGCAAAGCTCACCAGCGACTGCGCCCGAATGAAACTCGCCGCGCCGTTCTCGCGCACCAGGGCAATGCTGCTGAATCGCTCGTAGCTGCCACCGCGCCAGCGTGTCATGTGGTTCCACATCACTTCGATACCCTCGGTGGGCAGCGGGAAGGGAATGCCCCGCACATAGTCGTGCAGGCCGTTGCCGCCATCGGCCAGGGTGGTCTTGCCGGCGTTCACGCGGCTTTCGGCCAGTACCTCGGCCGGCAGCCGCGCAGTGCGGTGGCTGGGGTACACCGGCATCTGGAAGCTGGCCGGGAACCGCTTGAACATCGCCACCTGGCCAGGGCTGAGCAGCGCCTGGTACTGGGCCAGGTTCTGCGCGGTCACGGTGTACAGGGGCTTCTCGTTGGCAAACGGATCGCTGTAGCCGCCATTGCTGTCGATACTGCCGGCGCTCTTGTCGAGGCCGCCGGTCCAGGCCGGAATACTGCCGTCGGCATTGCCGGCGCGCTCCGAGCCCATCGGGGTGAGGGTCTTGTCCAGCGGGCCAAGGTCGTTGCTCTTGGCCTGGACCAGGGCACTGACACAGGTCAGGGCCAACAACAGGGGATGAATACGCATTGTTATTGTTCTCCTTAGAAATCGACCTTGAAACTGACCGAGGCGAAGTCGCGGTCATCCAGGGTGCTGTAGTCGTTGCTGCCAAAAAAACTGTTGTAGGCAAGCTCCACGCTGTAGTCGTTGAGGTAGTTGGCCGTCAGACTCAGACCCAGGGCCTGCTGGCCTTCCTGGAACGGCCCGACCGGATCGTAGGAATAGCCCTCGACGTCATGACGCCAGTTGACGGCAGGAATCAGGTTCACCCCCGGCAGCACGTCGCTGTACTCGAGGCTGGCGCGCAGCCGGTAGCCCCACGACCAGTCCGTGGTGAAGCCCTCGTCGGTGCAGTAGCGGTTGGTCACCCCCGAGGCTGGCGTGTTGCAGGCTGTGCCGTTGCGTGGTGCGCTGCGGCCAAACGCGGCGTTGCGCCCCAGGCGCTCATCGCCCAGGCCGTCGATATGCACCACCCCCACCTCGCCGAACAGGCTCAGGCGCGTGGCCCCCAGCACGTTGTCGATGGCCTGGGTGGCCGAGCCGGTCCACTGCCACACACCCTTGCGCTCCCAGGCATCCAATCGGTCGCCGGCACGAATGTTGAAGTCTGCCGGCAACTGCAGCCAGGAGCTGCCGGGCGCCCCCGACACCACTGCAGTGAGTACATCCGGCGGGTTGAACGACAGCGGCATGTTCGGCCGATAGCTCAGTTCGGTTGCCAGCGAGATCCCGCTGTAGGGCTCGACCCCGGTGAGGCTCACGCCATACAGGCGAATGTCCTCGGGAAAAGACGCCCCGTACGAAGGCCCCTGGCCGCCACCGGGAAAGGTGCCGGGCACGTTGAAATTGCGCGCATCCAGGCTCAGGTACGGCAAGCGCGAGTGGTAGTTGATGAAGTACAGCGCCGCCTCGGCATCGTTGAGCGACGGCAGCATCTGGCGCACGGCGAAGCCGAACTGGCCGGTGTCCGAAGGCGAGTCATTGCCTCGTGAGGTGGCGTACAGCCCACTGGCCTGCATCTGATCGTCGGTCAGGACCTGGCTCAGGTACAACGGCCCGCAACCGGGCTGGATCACATCGCTGGCGGCAAAGAAGGTGCCGCAGCCATCGAGCACGCTCGGGCGCCAGTTGTACTGATAGAAGCCTTCCAGGTTGAGGGTGTCGGTAATACCCAGGCTGAACGACAGCATCTCCACCGGCAGCTGGCCTTCCTTGATCTCGACACCCGGGCGGTTGAAGGCCGTGATGTCCAGCGGGTTGATCACGTTGATGCCGTTCTGGATCAACAGCGCCTCGCCCCACGAAAGCACCTGCTTGCCCAGCTTGACGTTGAGCGGATGACCGCCCACCTCGAAGTCTTTCCAGAGGTAGGCATCGAGCGCCTCGAGGCCCTGGAACTTGGCCAGGTCGTCCCAGCCACTGTCGTCGAAGTCCTTGAAGCGGCCATCGCGGGTTTCGTAGGCGTGGTCGTACCAGTACTTCAGGCGCAGGAAGGCACCCTGGCCCTGGCCATCGAGGCTCAGGTCGGTCAGGCCCTTGAAGGTCTGGGAGATCGGATCGCCCTTCTCGAAATTCAGGCGGTTGTCATCGGCGCTCACGCTGCTGCCATCGGCTGTCACGCCCTGGGCCTGCAAGGCGTTGGCGCGGGTCATCATGTGCCGGTTGGGGTGCTGGGTCGACCAGCTGCTACCCAGGCTCAAGGTGGTGCGGGTGGTGAAGCTCCAGTCGTCGTTGATGTCGAACGTGGTTGCCTGCGCCGGGGCGGCGATGCTGGCCAGCACCGCCAGCAACAGCGGTGAAGGTTTTTTACGGATGGCACACAGGCGCGCGCCTGCCGTTGCTGAGCTTGTTGTTGTCATTATCGAGCTCCATGAGGATTAGCAGCTCGATCAAGATGCCCAAGCGCCGACTGCCAGACGCAAGCGGCGCACGACAAAAAATAATCATCCGGATGAAGTGTCCGCAATCTGCAGGCGCGGGCTTGCCCCGCGATGGCGGTGGGTCGGTTCCATCGCCTCGCGGGGCAGGCCCGCGCCTACGCGAAACTGTTTGGGCGTCACCCCGAATTGCTTGCGAAACGCGCGGATGAAGTTGCTGGGCTGTCGATAGCCCAGGCGCTCGGCAATCCGCTCGATCGGCTGGTCTCCCGCCGCCAGCCAGTGCCGGGCCAGTTGCAGGCTGTCTTTGCGACCATCGTCGATCGCCCCGCCCTGCCATTGGCGCAACATGCTCTGGTGCAGGAACGTATTGGCGCCCGGCAACGGCAACTCCAGCGCCTGCGGGGCCAACTGCAGGCTCAACCACGGCCCCTCGGCAACCTCCACGCCCCATTCACGCAACCAGTCTCCCGCCGCCTGCTGCGGCTGCAACCGCACCTGGGTGAACATCTGCGCCGGCGTCCTGCCCGCACGCCGGGCGATGTTGCGCACCAGGCTCAACACCGCCGCATCGAGCATGTAGTAATGGGGCGTGTGCTGAAAACGACGCACATGCAGGACCGCCGAGCTATCGGAGTCGTCCAGGGTGACCAGCACGCAGTTGGTCACCAGTGGCAGGAAGCGGATGAAACAGTCGATGCTGGCGCGCACGGTGGCCGCCGAATCGAGCAGGATGTTCAGGCCCTGAAGGGAGCTGGTCGCCATGCCGCGCACCAGCTCGCAGCCAAAGGTGCGACCGGCGCCTGCCGCTTCGCATTCCAGCAGCAGTTGCTCCACCAGCAGCGCAGGCACTTCGCGGTGCCCCTCGAGCCAGGCAGGGTCGATCTGGGCCCGTTGCAAAAGGCGCTCGACGGGCAAGCCACACCCTTGGGCGTGGGCGACCAGGGTGCGGGTAAAGGCGCTGGAAACAAAAGCTGAAGCGAGCATGGCAGGCCACAAAAGCAAGTATGACCTTGACTTATGCCAGCCCTTGGACTATCGATCAAATGCATAAAAAGTATCTGCAACATGCAAAGGGTGCATGATGGACCTTCGACAACTGCGCCACTTCGTGGCCCTGGCCGACTACCGTGGTTTCGTGCGCGCCGCCGATGCCGTCAACCTCAGCCAGCCGGCCTTCAGCCGCAGCATCCAGACCCTGGAACGCGACCTGGATTGCGCCCTGGTCGAGCGCGGCAGCCGCGAGTTCCGCCTGACCGGCCAGGGCCAATTGGTGCTGCAACACGCCCGGCGCCTGCTGGCCGGCAGCCAGACCCTGCAGAGCGAATTGATGCAGTACAACGGCCTCGAAGGGGGGGAACTGAGCTTTGGCAGCGGCCCCTACCCGGCCCAGTTGCTGGTGCCCGAAGCCTTGGCGCAGTTCATCAACGACCACCCTTTGATCCGCACGCGCTTCCACATGGCCGACTGGGAGCAGCTGGGCATGTGGCTCAAGGAACAGCAGATCGAATTCTTCGTCGCCGACTCGCGCTACTTCGTCGACGACCCGCGCTACCAGGTACACCTGCTGCGCCGTCGGCGCGGTCGATTCTTCTGCCGTACCGGGCATCCCCTGGCAGACCTCGGTCCCCTCAAGCTCAGTGCCCTGCTCGACTACCCCGTCGCCGGCACGCGCATCCCGCCGATGATCCGCAAGATCCTCGCCCGCGCCCAGGGTGTCGATGACTTCCTCATCCGGGTGGAGTGTGCCCAGTTCGATGCCATCCGCCGGGTGGTTTCGCGTTCCGACACCATTGGCCTGGCCACCGAAGAGTCCCTGACCGAGTGGGTAGCCGCCGGCGAAATCCGCGTGCTGAGCTTTGTCGACATGAGCTCTGTCGACATGGAAGCCCGCGAGGACGATCTGCTGCTGCGCTTTGGCATCGTCAGCCGCGCCGGCGACTCCCTGACGCCGGCGGCGCAGGCTATGATCGACACGATCCTGCGAGTGGATCAGCACCTGCTGGCGAGCAATCCATGACCCGACTCCCCGCTACCCCGGCCAACGCTTTTTATGCCCCCACCCTGCTGCCGGCCATCGAAGAGCTGCAGGCCCGCGGCGTCGACCTGGCATCGATCGAAGCGGTGTTTCGCCGCAGCCTGTTCGAATTGCGCACGCCGTTCCTGCGGGTACCGCTGGTGATGTCGCGGCGCTTCTGGAGCCTTGCCCTGGCGTATACCGGTGACCCGCTGATAGGCCTGGCGGCCGGACGGCGTTTTGTCTCCACCACCACCAACGGCCTGACCTACCTGTTCGATGTGGCCGCCTCGCTGGAGAGTGCCTGCCACTACTTCGTCGAGTACTTCCCGTTCTTCAACGGCCACTTTCGCGCCTGCATCGAACGCAGCGAGCAGCGCATCACCCTGCGCCTGAACGATTGCGGCAGCCTCAAGGCCAGTGCGCCGATCACCGACTACATCCTCACCAGCCTGCTCAGCATGCTGCGCCGCAAGCTGTTGGCCAGTGGCGTCGAGCAGGACCCGATTCTCGCCATCAGCCTGGCCCACCCGGCCCCGGCCAATACCGCCGCGCACCCGCAGGCCTGGCGCGCACCGGTCAGTTGGGGCCATGGCGAACACGGCATCGAGCTCGATCCGCGACTGTTCAGCCAACCCTTGACGCCGGGCAACCAGGCACTGGAGCAGATGCTGGTGGCGCTGGTGCAACAAACCCAGCACAACAGCCGCCCGACCTTGCTGGAGCTGGCCAGCGATCACCTTGCCGTGCACCTGGCCGACAGCGAACGCTGGCTGCACTTCTGCCAGCGCCAGCACCTGTTGGAACGCACTGCAGCCCGGCGCCTGAAGGCGCTGGGCTGGAGTTTCAGCGAGTTACTGGACGAATACCGGCGCTACCGTGCCGAAGACTTGCTGCGTGGCAGTGAGCTGGAGCTGGTGCAGATCGCCGATCAGCTTGGCTACAGCGACGTGCAGAGCTTTCACCGCGCCTGCCTGCGCTGGTTCGACTGCGCGCCCGGCACCTACCGGACGCGCTGACCGGTCTCAGAGCACTTCGAACAGACCGGCGGCGCCCATGCCGCCGCCCACGCACATGCTCACCACCACGTACTTCACGCCACGGCGCCGGCCTTCGAGCAAGGCGTGGCCGACCATGCGCGCCCCGCTCATGCCGTAGGGGTGGCCGATGGCGATAGCGCCGCCGTTGACATTGAGCCGGGCCATATCGATGCCCAGGGTCTGCGCGCAATACAGCACCTGGCAGGCGAAGGCTTCGTTGATTTCCCACAGGCCGATGTCATCCACCGTCAGGCCGTGCTGACGCAACAGCTTGGGAATCGCCAATACCGGGCCGATGCCCATCTCCTCCGGTGCCAGGCCCGCCACGGTTATACCGCGGTACAGGCCCAGCGGCTGGATGCCCAGTTGCGCGGCCAGGCTGCCGCTCATCAGCACGCTGGCACTGGCGCCGTCAGACAGCTGGCTGGCGTTGCCGGCGGTGATACAGCCCCCTTCGAGCACCGGTGCCAAGGCCTGCAGGTCGGCCAGGGTGGTCTGCGGCCGGTTGCCTTCATCGCGGGTCAGGTGCACTTCTTCATGGCTGATCGCACCGCTGACCTTGTCGACGATTTTCTTGCGCACCGTCACCGGCACGATCTCCTCGGCGAACCACCCGGCTGCCTGCGCCGCGGCGGTGCGCTGCTGGGACTGCAGGCTGTAGGCGTCCTGGTCCTCGCGGCTGATGCCGTAGCGCTTGGCGACGAGCTCGGCGGTCTGCAGCATCGGCATGTAGGCATGCTCGGCCATGCGCAGGACGGTATCGTCCATCTCGGCGCTCGCCGCTTTCATGTGCGCGTTCTGTACCAGGCTGATCTGCTCCTGGCCGGCACCCACCGCAACGTGCATGCCGTCGATCATGATCTGCTTGGCGGCGATGGCGATGGCCATCAGGCCCGAGGCGCACTGGCGGTCGATGGTCTGGCCGCTGACCGACAGCGGCAAGCCAGCCGCCAGCGCCGACAGGCGCCCAAGGTTGGTCGACGCCGTACCGCCTTGCATCGCGGTGCCCATCACCAGGTCGTCGATCTGCCCCGGCTCGATCGCTACCCGCTCCACGGCGGCACGAATGGCCACGGCGCTCATCGAGGGCGACTTGAAGTCGTTGAAAGCCCCGCGAAAGGCCTTGGCGATCGGCGTGCGGGCGGTCGAGACAATCACGGCATCTTGCATGGCAAAGCACTCCAGGGTCAGTCACACAGCAAGCGGCCCAATGCCGCCCGCACAGGTTCAGGAACAGGCACCGGGCGATTGCTGGCGCGCTCGACGAAGACGTGGACAAACCGCCCCGCCGCGCACGCCTGGCGCTCCCCGGCCTTGAAAATGCCCAGTGCGTAATGCACCGAGCTGTTGCCCAGCTTGCTCACCGCCACACCTACCTCGATAGATTCGGGAAAGGCGATGGCGGCGAAGTAGTCGCAACTGGAATTGACCACATAGGCGATCACCTCGCCCTGGTGAATATCCAGACCACCGCCATCGATCAGGTAGGTGTTCACCGCGCTGTCGAAAAAGCTGTAGTAGACGACGTTGTTGACGTGGCCATAAACATCGTTGTCGTGCCAGCGCGTGGTGATCGGCTGGAAATGGGTAAACGCATCGCGCAGCGGTGGGCTCATCACAGGGGCCTCTCAATAGGCCGCGCGGTAGATCGCCAAGGCATCGGCCTGGCTGACCTCACGCGGGTTGTTGACCAGCAGGCGCTGCTGTTGCATGGCATCGCACGCCAACTGCTCCAGGCAGTCCTGCGGCACGCCGGCATCACGCAGGCGGCTGGGCAGGCCACAGCGCGGACCGAGCGCGGCCAACTCATCGACGAACTGCCCGGTCAGGCTGTGCGCATTCCCTGGCCGCAATCGCTCGCCCAGCAGCAACGGAGCCAGCTCGGCATACAAGGGTGCCGCAGCCTCGGCGTTAAAACGCAGCACATGAGGCAGCACCAGGGCATTGGACAACCCATGGGGGATATGAAAATGCCCACCCAGCGGATACGCCAGGGCATGCACCGCAGCCACCGGCGCATTGGCGAACGCCTGGCCGGCCAGGCACGCCCCCAGCAGCATGGCCTGGCGGGCCTCACGGTTGGTGCCATCGTGCACGGCCTGGTGGAGATTGCCGCAAAGCAGCCGCAGCGCCTCACGGGCCAGCAGGCTGGACAGCGGATTGCGCTTGAGCTTGCTGGTGAAGGCCTCGATGGCATGGACCATGGCGTCGATACCGGTGGCCGCGGTGACCGCCGGTGGCAGGCCGAGGGTCAGGTCTGCATCGAGCAGGGCAAGGTCGGGCAGCAACAGCGGCGACACCACGCCCATCTTGGTGTGCTCGCCAGTGGTGACAATGGCAATCGGCGTGACCTCCGAGCCGGTACCGGCGGTGGTCGGTACCTGGATCAGCGGCAGGCGCCGACCGCGCGCCTGATCGACACCGTAGAGGGCTTCAATGGGCTGTTGGCACTCCGGATGCGCCAGCAAGGCCACCAGCTTGGCAACGTCCATGGAGCTGCCGCCACCGAAGCCGACGATCAGCTCGGCCTGCATGGACCGGGCCTGCTGCACCACCTCCAGTACACAAGCCTGAGGGGGATCGGCCCGCACCTGGTCGAACACCTGCACCATCAGCCCCTGCCCGGCAAAGCCCGGTAGCAGCGGCTCCAGCAGCCCCAGGCGGACAATGCCCGGGTCGGTGACGATCAATACCGAGCGTGCGCCGCGTTCCCGGCACAGGCTGGCCAGGCGCGATGCACCACCAGCCTCACAGAGGATCTGCGCGGTAGTGGCAAAACTGAATGACTGCATGCGGCGTTCCTCATTGTTGTTGTGATGGTCCGCAGGGCTGCATCAAAAGGCGAAATCCGCCTGCGCCATGGCCATCAGGCAATCGGCACCGGCAAGCAGCGCCTCGCGATGGGCACCGGCCCGTGGCAACACCCGGCCCAGGTAGAAGTCCGCCGACTGCAGCTTGGCCTGGTAGAACGCCGCCTCGTCACTGCCGGCAACCAGTGCGGCACGGGCCTTGATCGCCGCTTGCAGCCACAACGCCGCCAACAGCACGTAGGCCGAGTACGCGAGGAAATCCACCGACACCGCGCCGATTTCCTGTGGGTCGCGTGCGCACGCGGTCAATACCGAAGCGGCCAGCGCCCGCCACTGCTCCAGGTACCCGCCGACCTTGTCCGCCAGCGCCGCCAGCGCCGGGTCCTGCTGCGCCTGTTCGACCTGGGCGGCCAGCTCCTCGATCATGCCGTGAAGCTCGGCAGCGCCATCGCCCAGCACCTTGCGCCGGATCAGGTCCAGCGCCTGGATACCGTTGGTGCCCTCGTACAACTGGGTGATGCGGCTGTCGCGCATCAGTTGCTCCATGCCCCACTCGCGAATGAAACCGTGGCCACCGTAAATTTGTACGCCGAGGCTTGCGACCTCCTGGCCGACATCGGTGAAGAACGCCTTGACGATGGGAATCAGCAACGCAGCGCGCTTCGAGGCGGCCTTGCGCCCCGCAGGCTCACTGGCGCCGTGCTCGAGGTCGAGCTGGCGAGCGGTGTAGGCGCCGAGCATGCGGCAACCTTCGCTGAGGGTCTTCTGGGTCAGCAGCATGCGCCGCACATCCGGGTGGACGATGATCGGGTCGGCCGGTTTATCCGGTGCCACCGCTCCCGCCAGGCCGCGCGACTGCAAACGCTCGCGGGCATAGGCCAGGCCACCCTGGAACGCCGCCTCGGCAATCCCCAGGCCCTGCAACCCGACCTGGAAGCGCGCGTCGTTCATCATGGTGAACATGCAGGCCAGCCCCTGGTTGGGTTCGCCCACCAGCCAGCCGGTGGCGCCGTCAAAATTCATCACGCAGGTGGACGCACCCTTGAGGCCCATCTTGTGCTCCAGGGCGCCGCATCCCAGGGCATTGCGCTCACCCGGCGTGCCGTCGGCCGCCAGCAGGTGCCTGGGCACCAGGAACAGGCTGATGCCCTTGACCCCTGGCGGCGCATCGGGCAACCGGGCAAGCACCAGGTGAATGATATTGGCGCTCAGGTCCTGCTCGCCGCCAGTGATGAAAATCTTGCTGCCGTGCAGCCGGTAGCTGCCATCGGCCTGGGGCTGGGCGCGGGTGCGCAGCAGGGCCAGATCGGTACCGGCCTGGGGCTCGGTCAGGCACATGGTTCCGGTCCACTCGCCGCTGACCAGGCGTGACAGGTAGGCCTGCTTGAGTTCAGGGCTGCCATGCCGGTCCAGCGCCAGCACCGTGCCCTCGGTCAACCCGGAATACGCCCGGAACGCCAGCGACGCGCCCATCAGCATCTCGTGGAAACTGGCCGAGACCATCTGCGGGAAGCCCTGGCCACCGAAATCCAGCGGCCCGGTCATGCTCGCCCAGCCCTGCTCTACATACAGCCGATACGCCTGGCCAAAGCCGTCCGGGGTGGTCACCTTGCCGTCCTGCAACCGGCAGCCCTGCTCGTCGCTGTTGCGATTGAGCGGCGCCACCACCTCGGCAGCGAAGCGCGCGGCCTCTTCCAGCACGCCGTCAATGGTCTCGCGGTCCAGGCCATTGCCCAGTTGCTCGCAGTGCCCCTGCACATCGAACAGCTCATGCAGCACGAATCGCATGTCGCGCAGCGGTGCCTGATAGCTCATACCCGGCCCTCCTGCACGTCGGCAAAGCTCTTGCCCGCAGCCACAAGCCGGGTGATCAGGGCGGCGGGTTTCCAATGCTCGCCGAGCATGCGCTGCAAGCGTTCCAGGCGTTCCTGGATCGATGCCAGGCCCTGGCCGTCGGCCCAGCTCATCGGCCCGCCCACCGCGGCTGGGAAGCCATAGCCGTTGAGGTAGACCAGGTCGACGTCATGGGCGTTGGCGGCGATGTTTTCCTGAAGGATTTTTGCGCCCTCGTTGACCAGGGCCAGCAGGCAACGCTCGACGACTTCCTGGTCGCTGATGGCATGGCGGCGATAGCCCAGGCCTTTGGCGACCTCCTCTACCAGCGCATCGACCTCGGCGTCGTGCCCGGCTTCGCGGCTGCCTTGGGCATAGCGGTAATAGCCGCGCGCGGATTTCTGGCCGAAGCGGCCCAGGTCGCAGAGGGCGTTGTCCACCTGCACCAGCGGGCTGTCCATGCCTTGCCCGGCCAACTGCCGAGCCCGCCATTCCAGGTCGATGCCGACCACGTCGTACATGCGAAACGGCCCCATGGCAAAGCCGAAGGCCTGCAGCGCGCCGTCCACCTGATGGGGCAAGGCCCCTTCGAGCAGCATCTTGCGGGCCTCGTCGGCGTAGGTCTTGAGCATGCGGTTGCCGATAAAACCGCGGCAGTTGCCGGACACCACCGCCACCTTGCCCAGGCGTTGGCCCAGAACAAGCGCAGCCTCCAGCACGGCAGGCGCGGTCTGCGCACCGCGAACGATTTCAAGCAGCTTCATGATGTGCGCCGGGCTGAAGAAATGCAGGCCCAGCACCTGCTCCGGGCGCCGGGTAACGGCGGCAATGGCATCGACATCCAGGGCCGAGGTATTGCTGGCCAGGATCGCGCCGGGCTTGAGGGTGGTGTCCAGGGTGCGGAAGATTTCCTGCTTGAGCTCGAGGTTCTCGTACACCGCCTCGATCACCAGGTCGACATCGGCCAGCGCCGCGTAGCTGTCCACCGCTTGCACACGGGCCAGGTTCTGCTCGGCCTGGGCTTCGCTGATACGCCCCTTGACCACCTGCTGGGCCCAGGTGTCGGCGGCCACCTTGAGGCCGGCGGTGACCATCTGCGCATTGCTGTCGAGCCACAACACCGGAATACCGGCACTGGCCAGGCTGATGACAATACCCCGGCCCATGGTACCGGCGCCTACCACTGCTGCCTGTTGCACATCGAATCCGTTACTCACACCTGGCACTCCCAAATCGTCATGAAGGATTGCCGACACCCTAAGCAGCTGCCTACTATTTGAGAAATTTCATTTTCATATGCCTGATATTGGTTAGATGAATATATCCAACTTCGACCTCAACCTGCTGCGCATCCTCGACGTGCTCCTGCGCGAGCAGAACGTCTCGCGCGCCGCCGAACGCCTGGCCCTCAGCCAGCCCACCGTCAGCAACGCCCTGGCGCGCCTGCGCGAACTGCTCGACGACCCGTTGCTGGTACGCGTCGGCCGGCGCATGCAGCCCACGCCCCGGGCCCTGGCGCTGGAAGGCCCCATTCGTGCCGCCTTGCTGCAGATCGAACAGACCCTCAGCGTGGGCGACAGCTTCGACCCGTTGCACAGCCGCCAGCACTTTCGCCTGGCCATGACCGACTTTGTCGAACAGCTGTGCATGCCGACCCTGCTGGTGCGCCTGCAGGACTGCGCGCCGAACCTGCGCCTGGACGTGGCAACACTGGCGCCGAGCCTGCCGGTGGATGCCCTGGACCGTGGCAGCCTCGACCTGGTACTGGGCCGCTTCGACGAAGTCCCGGCGCGCTTTGCGCGTCATCACTGGCGCAGCGAGACCTTGCAGATCGCCGTGCGGCGCGACCATCCGCAGGTGCAGGGCAGACTGGACCTGGACACCTTCCTGGGCTTGCGCCACCTGTGGGTGTATGGCGGCCAGACACGCGGCATGGTGGACCAGTGGCTGGGAGAACAAGGGCTGGCCCGGCAGATCGTCTACACCACCCCCAACTACCTGCAGGCCGCGCACCTGGTGGCGGCGACCGACCTGTGCGTCGTATTGCCCACCCAAGTGGCACGCCACTTCGCGGCACTGATGCCGCTGCAACTGTTCGACCTGCCGTTTGCCCTGGAGGCCTTCGACGTGGACCTGGTGTACCTGGCCCAGCGCGGGCGCGAGCGGGCACTGGAGTGGTTGGTGGGCGAGATACTGAGCATTTGACCGGAGTCGGCTTCAAAGGACCTGTGGGAACGGATTCACCCGCGATCGACCACGAAGCAGTCGTAACACGGCAACACCGGATCTACAGGCTGTACCGGCCTGTCGCGGATGCCCGCTCCTACAGCTACCGACTGTTACCTCTGTGGTGGCTGTGAGCGGGAGGGCTTTGGCCCTGCCGGATTCCTAACTTACCGGTTCGCCAGGCAGCCACTGCCTGATCGCCAGGTAAGAGCGGAATTGCCCCGTGAAAGAGGTACGGCCTGCTTACCCTGCTTTGCCTGGATTACGGCCGCATTGCGGCCGATCGCGGGCAAGCCCGCTCCCACAGATACCGCGCAGGCCAGCAAGAGCGCAGCGAATTGTGCTTTTGATTTTGATCTTGATCTTGCTTTTGATCTTCAGGCCCCGTTAACCAGAAGGGCCGAACGGAGGTGTCGTGGAGGGGCTAGCGCGCAGCGCCTTCGGCGAATGCCGAAGATGCGAAGCGTAGAGTTGCTTGCAACTCGTAGCTCGCATTGCCCCGTAGCGACACCGCACTGAGGGGACCCGAAGCGCAGCGTAGGGCCCCTGGTGGGGCGAGAATTTTTTGCTTACTTTTTTTTCGACTGAAAAAGTAAGGCGCCAAGGGCGCAAAGGTGACTCGACATCACCACAAACAATGGATCAACACACAAGACCTTATCGCGGGCCAAGCCCACTCAGCTGCCGGCTGTTACCTATGTGCGTGAACTGAATTGTTACCTATGTGGTGGCTGCCTGATCGCCAGGTAGGAGCGTCGGTACAGCCTGCTTACCCTGCTTTGCCTGGATTACGGCCGCATTGCGGCCAATCGCGGGCAAGCCCGCTCCCACAGATACCGCGCAGGCCAGCAAGAGCGCAGCGAATTGTGCTTTTGATTTTGATCTTCAGGCCCCGTTAACCAGAAGGGCCGAACGGAGGTGTCGTGGAGGGGCTAGCGCGCAGCGCCTTCGGCGAATGCCGAAGATGCGAAGCGTAGAGTTGCTTGCAACTCGTAGCTCGCATTGCCCCGTAGCGACACCGCACTGAGGGGACCCGAAGCGCAGCGTAGGGCCCCTGGTGGGGCGAGAATTTTTTGCTTACTTTTTTTTCGACTGAAAAAAAGTAAGGCGCCGTAAGGGCGCAAAGGTGACTCGACATCACCACAAACAATGGATCAACACACAAGACCTCATCGCGGGCCAAGCCCACTCAGCTGCCGGCTGTTACCTATGCGCGTGAACTGATTTGTTACCTATGTGGCTGAGCCATACCCTAGTCAGCACCAAGTCCTAGGACCTATCCTACGCAACCTGTCGACCTCAGTTACTTGCCGGGGGAAAGACTTCGCCCTAGGCTCCCTCGGTCACTGAATACTCGGTGATCGGGTTTGGCGACCTGGCAAAATGATACTGACAGAACGCTTCCATTTTTTATGGCGGCTATGTGCGGGAGGGTTTCGACCCTGCCGGGTTTCTCCAGTGTCGTCCCGGTTCGCCAACCCGCACATGGCTGCCACCCATTCGTTTGGCGACGGTGCAGTGGCAGCTCCAACACGACCTGGAGTTGACCATGAAAAAACTCGTCCCCGATCCCCCCACATTGCAGCTCACCCAAACCACCGAGACCAGCGTCAACAGCTGCCCGGAACACCCTCCCCTGTTCAACGTACGCGCAGGCGTGAGTGCCGAAGATGCACTGGTGCACGCCTTGCTGTACCTCAAATGCGCCAGCACCACCGTTGGCCAGGCGGTGCAGCACACCAGCGAAGCGGGTCGAGGATTTGTGTGGTCAACCCAGCATTCAGTTGAAATGGCCAGAGCGCTGATCGATGCCTTGCTCGACGGCCTGGAGCAAGCCCAGGAAACCACTGCCTGATCGCCAGGTAGGAGCGGAATTGCCCCGAGAAAGAGGTACAGCCTGCTTACCCTGCTTTGCCTGGATTACGGCCGCATTGCGGCCGATCGCGGGCAAGCCCGCTCCCACAGGTACCGCGCAGGCCAGCAAGAGCGCAGCGATTTGTGCTCTTGATCTTCAGGCCCCGTTAACCAGAAGGGCCGAACAGAGGTGTCGTGGAGGGGCTAGCGCGCAGCGCCTTCGGCGAATGCCGAAGATGCGAAGCGTAGAGTTGCTTGCAACTCGTAGCTCGCATTGCCCCGTAGCGACACCGCAGTGAGGGGACCCGAAGCGCAGCGTAGGGCCCCTGGTGGGGCGAGAATTTTTTGCTTACTTTTTTTTCGACTGAAAAAAAGTAAGGCGCCGTAAGGGCGCAAAGGTGAACCGGCATCCCCTTGGCAAATGGATATGCTCACCACCCCTTAAAACCCAAATAAAGGTGTGGCCTGGATTACGACCGCTTTGCGGCCGATCACGGGCAAGCCCGCTCCCACAGGTACCGCGCAAGCTTACTTTTTTCGACTGAAAAAAAGTAAGGCGCCGTAGGGGCGCAAAGGTGACTCGACATCACCACAAATAATGGATATGCCCCCTACCGCAACGTCTGCAACCCCTGAAAACTCGGCATCATCACACAAGCCGGACAACTGCGGTCCTTGGCCGGCGTCACCGTCAACGCCGCATACACCACAATCACAACACTCAACAGCGGTACACAGTAGGCTCGAAGGCTTTTTATTTTCATTATCGGCACTCCCGCAACCAGATCAACGCAACACGCCGGCCCCAGGCTGCCCCGGGGCCGACAGCCACTCAACGCTCGTCGACCGTCACAATCTCGCGACGCTCGGCCATGCTCGCCGGCACCAGGTCCTCATCGGTGAAAAACTGCTGGTACCACTCGCGCAACTGGTACACCGGACCATCGTTCTCGGCCAGCACCGGCTTGTCGATACGGATCTTGTGCTTCCAGATATCCACGTCCTGGTAGAACGACGCCCGGTTACCCATCACATAGGCCTGGGCCACCTCGCGGTTCTGCTCCTCGCTCCAGCCCGGCACGCGCTTGACCATGCAGCCAAAGCGCAGCTGGAAGCTGTCCGGCGTCACCGGCACGTGACTGTTGAGCAGAATCGCATGCACCCGCACATCACCAAACATCGAGCTCAGGTGGGTGAAGTGCGTCGCCGGGCCGTAGTAGGCCGACGGCGCGATCAGGTCGCCGCCCAGGCGCTCGGAGTCGCCGTGGAAAATCTGCCGGCCGATATGGCCTTCGAACACGTTGGCAAAGTACTTGGTCGGGGTGCCATGCACCGGACCGAAATGCTGGGCATCGACCAGGTTGTCGACCAGCTCGCGCGGGTTGGTTTCGATGAGCATGGTGTCGATGTTCCACTCATGAATCCACTCGTCGCTGTCCATCTCCTCCAGGTGCGGGATCACCACGCCCTCTTTCGGCGCTCGCCCCTCGGGGTTGTTCCACACGAACAGCAGGTTGTTCTCTTCGCAGGTCAACCAGCTGCGGGTCTTGGCCTTGGGCGGGATGCGCTTGCAGTACGGGATCTCCACGCACTTGCCGGTGGTGTCGTACTTCCAGTGGTGGAAGGGGCACACCACGGTATCGTTCTCGATGGTGCCCTGGGAAAGGTCGGCGCCCATGTGCGGGCAGTAGGCATCGAGGATGCTGATCGCGCCCTCGCTGTTGGCGAACGCCACCAGGCGGGTGCCGAAGATGTTCAGGGTGTGCAGCTTGCCGTCACGGTAGGCGGCAGCATCGCCCAGGCAGTGCCAGCCACGCGCGTAGCGGTGGGTGCGCTGGGTGCTTTCGATGCTTAATTCAGCGAGTTTCGTCATGTTCTTGTTCTTCCTCTGGTGGAAACCCCGGGTCGAGCCTTGCCGGACCAGGCCGCCGGCGCAATCCCCTACCCGACATCATTGAGCAGCCCTTGCGGGCTGCTCATCGTTCAAACGGACTAGATCGACAACGACGCCCTACTGCCCTGCCCGGCGCGCAGCCTCGGGGCCGAAGTCACGCGGGCTGAAACCACCTTTGTTGAGCATGTAGCCGTTGCGCTGCTCGTTGATCAGGTTGAACGCCAGGTAGCTGCCCGCGTTGAGGTCGTGGTAGAGGCCAACCCCGGCCTGGGGCACCTGGGTTTCATAGGCGTAGAAGTAGTTGACCATCGAGGTGCGCCACAGCTCGCCACGGTTGTCGTAGTTGTCGGCGAGCATCGGGAACCAGGTGTCTTCGTCGATGTACAACTTGCGCTTGCCGTACAGGTGGCGATACCCGGGCTTGAGGGTGCCTTCGAGTTCCCAGACCCGATGACGCTCGTAGCGCATGGCCTCGGGGTTGATGTGCCCCGGGGTCAGCAGGTCGGCGTACTTGAGGTTGGCCGCGTGCAGGCGGTAGGTGTTGTAGGGGATGAACATTTCGCGCTTGCCGACGATCTTCCAGTCGTAGCGCTGGCCGGAGCCGTTGAACAGGCGCACCTCGTCCACGGTGATCGAGCCCCCGGAGCCGGGGAAGGCCATGTCGAAGCCATAGCCCGGCGACTGGCGTACCCGCCGGGTTCCGGGGTCGTAGCGCCAGCTCTGGCGCGGCTCGGTCTTGTCGTTCCAGAACTCGGTGCCGGTGTTGATCTCGCCCTTGTCACGCTGGGGCAGCAGGGTTTCGTTGAGGTAGAACGAGGAGTTGCCCACGGTGTCGCCGACCTTGCCCGGCTGCAGCGCCGGCGCCAGGTTGCGCGAGTGCACCCGCCCCCAGTTGATGTTGCCGTCCTTGAGCACATAGGCGTTGTCGGAGACATATTCCTCGGTCCAGGCCCGCAAGGTGAAGGTCGAGGCATTCTTGAGCAGCTCAAGGCCATTGCGCGGCACCGGGAACGGCGTGCCGCCGGTCTTGCCCACGACCCCTTCGCCTTCGTCCACCAGACGCGCGACGCTGGCATTCTCGCGCGTTGCCTCGCACACCGAGTCGGCAAAGCGGAAATCCCGGTGGGTTGGATAGACCGGCATCTTGTAGGTTTGCGGGTAGAGCTTGAACAAGGCCTTCTGGCCGTCCGACAGGTACTCGGCGTATTGCGCAAGGTTGGCCGAGGTGATCACGAACAATGGCTTCTCGTCCGGATACGGATCGACCGGATGATGGCCGGTGCCCTGGAACTGCACCTGTGGCGGCACCCCCAGCCACTTGCCGCTGTAGGGCGGAATGCTGCCATCGGCGTTGCCGCTTTTATCGGCGCCAATGCAGGTCAGCTCGCTGCCCAGGCGCGCCGCATCTTCCGGGGCGGCTTGTACGGAGCCCGCACAGGCTGTGCCCAGCAATACGGCCAGCAGCCAATGATGGCGGCTGCCGTGGGCCTTGAGGTGGGGTGGATTACGCTCGGTCATTGTTGTTCTCCGTGGTTTTCCGGTAGCGGTGACCCAGTATTGGCAGTGGCTCAAAGCCCCACATCGTCTGCTCGGACTAACGCATTTTTACCCGACCGCCTTGACCACCGGCGGCAAGGCCCCGGGCGGCCCCAGGGCCACCACGCTGTTGAGCAGAATGCGCACCAGCTCCGTCTGGCGCCGCACCCCGGTCTTGAGAAGATCGAGCGCAAATGCGCACGGGCCGTGTTGCGGCGAATGTTCAACACCTCGGAGGCCTCCTCCAGCGACAGGCCGTTGGCAAGCTCCATGGCCAGGCCGGTTTCCGCCGGGGTCAGGTTGTACAGCTGCGCGGTGGCCAGGTTGCTGACCAGCGACTTGCCCACCGCATCGCGCACGTACACCACCACGGTCGGCTGACCCTTGCCCTCGACCCACTCCTGGGACGGGATCAGCTCCACCACCACGCCCAGGTTGACCTGGCCTGACGGTCGCGAAATCGACAAGGCAGCGGCATTGCAATGGCCGACATCGCCTTGACGCGCACGCTGGAAGGCGTCGCGCACCAGGCGCGTGAGCTCGCGGTTGTCACTGGGATAGGTGGCCTCCAGGCGCCCGCCCACCAGTTTCAGGCCGTCGTTGCTGTCGAGGATGTCGCGGGCCACCGGGTTGAGCTGCAGCACACTGCCGCTTTCATCGAGCACGATGGTGGCCACCGACAAGCGACTGATGGCCTGGAAATACAGACTGCCCAGCGACTCGCTGCGGTCCAGTTGCGCGTGCAAGTGCAGGGCCCGGCGCAGGTGCGGCAGCAACATGGCACACAATGCCCGCTCGCAGTCGTTGAACCTGGGCTGGTCGCGGCGGCGGTTGATGCGTATGCGCAGCTTGCCGCCGTCGGGCATGCTGATATCGGCGCCGAGCATCTGGAAGCAGCCATAGGGCTGGCAGTACAACAGGTAGAACGAAGAGCCCAGCCACTCGGCCTCGGTCATCAGGTCGTCGATGGTGAACACCTGGTCCAGCGGCAGGCTGTTGAAGGGTGTCGACTTGCTGTAATAGGCGTAGTGCTGAATCTCCCCGGCGCCGCTGACCTCCCCCACCGCCAGCATCGGCGACAGGTAGGGTTCATCGACCGCGCGCAGTATCAATGTGACGATATTGGCCTGGAACAGCAGCTGCAGCTTGCGTAGCGACTCGGCTACCCGGCGGGTATCCAGGGCGCCGTCGTACAGCTCGCCAATCAACTGCTCGTAGCTCTCCAGATCCAGCCCCATCTGCGCCAGCACCTGCGAATTCTGCATAGGAACCCCCCGTGATTATTTTTGTTGGAGCGGGCTTGCCCCGCGATGCGCGGTGACGGTCTGATCGTATAGCGGGGCAAGCCCGCTCCTACCAACCAGTGGCCGGCCCTGGTTGAACCAGGCGGCCAGGGCCGGCAGCAGGAATATCGCACCGAGTACGTTGACCAGGAACATGAAGGCCAAAAGAATGCCCATGTCGGCCTGCAGCTTGAGCGGTGCAAAGGCCCAGGTACCGACGCCGATGGCCATGGTCAGGGCCGTGAACACCGCCGCCGTGCCCCGTTGGCACATGGCCCGGTAGAACGCCTCGCGCAGACCGGCGCCCTCGGCCATCTCATGCTGGATGCGCTCGTACAGGTAGATGCCGTAGTCCACCCCCACCCCCACGCCCAGGGCCATGACCGGCAAGGTGGCGACCTTCAGGCCGATGCCTAGCATGGCCATCAGCGCATTGCACAGAATCGCCACCACCCCCAGCGGCACCAGGATGCACAACACCGCCCGCAGCGAGCGGAAGGTCAGCAGGCAGAACAACGCCACCGAACAGAACAGCGCCGCCAGCATGATCACCTCGGCATGCTTGACCGCCTCGTTGGAGGCCGCCATCACCCCGACGTTGCCGCCGGCCAGCTTGAACGTCACCTGCGGTGCCTTGATCCCGGCAATGATGCGTTTGGCCTCGTTGACCACATGGAACACCGTCGCCCCTTCGTGATCGTTGAGAAATACCAGGATCTGCATGCGCTGGCAGCCTTCGGTCACCAGCCCCGAGTCGGGCGAATAAGCCAGCGAGCCTTGCTGCAGGCCCCGTGACGACCCCGGAATGGCCGACCAGCGCGGGTTGCCCTCGTTGTTGCCGGCGATCATTTCCTTGCCCATGCCGGCGACGCTCTGCACCGACTGCACCCCGGCGACGGCACGCATCTGGAAGTCGAAGGCCTCGACGGCGCGCATCACCTGCGGGTTGAGGCAGGCCTCGGTGCCGGCGTTGGTCTGCACGAACACCGACAGCACATCCAGGCCGATGGAATAGCTGCCGATGATCCGCTGGTTGTCCTGGTTGTAGCGCGAGTCGGCGCGCAGCTCCGGCGCGCCCACGCCGATATCGCCCACTTCGAGCTGGCGCGCCTTGAGCACGCCGGCGCCCAGCAACACCAGGCTGACCGCGAACACCGCCAGCGCCGGACGCGGTTCGGCCAGGGCCGACAAGCGCCACCACAAGGCATGCCGGCGGGTCTGCACATCGGCAGTACGCTTGGCGGGCGCCAGTTGCAGGCCGGCCAGGATCAGCGGCAAGAGCATCTTGTTGGTGACGATCATCAGCATGACGCCGATGCAGGCGGTCACGCCCAGTTCATGGACGATGGGAATGTCGATCAGCATGATCACGGCGAAGCCCAGGGCATTCATCAACAGGGCCAGGGCGCCGGGAATGAAGATCGCGCAAAACGCCTTGTGCGCGGCCCGGCGCGCGTCGCAGCCGGCCAGCACTTCCTGGCGCCAGGCATTGCTCATCTGCACGGCATGGGACACTCCGATGGAAAAAATCAGGAACGGCACCAGCACCGACATCGGGTCGATGCCCAGCCCCAGCAGGGGCAGCAGGCCCAGCAGCCACACCACCGGCAGCAACGCCACCACCAGGGCCACCAGGGTCAGGGCCAGCGAACGGGTGTACAGCCACAGCAGCGCGGCAGTGATCACAAAGGCCACGGCGAAGAACATCAGCACCGTGTTCAGGCCCTCGACCACATCGCCGACCAGCTTGGCAAAGCCCACCACGTTGATTTCGATGGTGTCGCTGTTGTAGCGGGCCCGGATATCTTCCAGGCGCTGGGCGATCTCGACGTACGACACCGGCTGGCCGGTCTTGGGGTCGGTGTCCTGCAGGTCGGCCCGCACCAGCGCCGAGCGCTGGTCATTGGCCAGCAGCCGTCCGACCTGCCCGGCGCGGGCGGCGTTGCTGCGCACCTTGGCCAGGTCTTGCGGGGTACCGGCGTACTGCGGCGGTACCACCAGATCACCCACGTAGCCTTCCTCGGTGATCTCCACATAACGCACGTTGGGCGTGAACAGCGAGGTCACGCTGGGGCGGCTGACCCCGGAGATGAAGAACACATCGTCGGTGACCTTCTGCAACACATCGAGGAACTCGGGGTTGTAGATGTCGCCCTCGCCTTTCCAGCGCACGTTCACCAGCAGGCGGTTGGCACCGGTGAACACCCGGCTGAAGTCGAGGAAGTTGAGCATGTACTCATGGCGCACCGGAATCTGCTTGTTGAACCCCGGGTCCAGGCGCACCTGGGTGGCGCTGTAGCCAAGGCCCAGGCTCAACAGCAGGAACAATGCCAGCCAGGCGCGGCGGTGATTGAGCAATAGATCGGCGCAGCCCTGCACGCAGCGCTGCAGCCGGGTGGTAGTCGAAGTCATGGGAAGCTCACTGTGCATGGGCGGCAAGGCCGCTGTCCGGTCCCTGGGAAACACCGCGTTCACCGGCCACCAACAGGTGCCGGGCATTGAGGGCCACTGCCGAGGTCAGGGTGCCCAGGCCACTGCGCCGGGTGCTGTCGAGCAGGCGCCCCTGGGCATCGAGGTGCACCAGCTGGCTGCCGGCGCCCACCAATACCACCCCGGCTTCACCCGGCAGGCGCGCATGGCCGTAGATCGGCTGAGCACTGTCGAGCGCGACATGCTGCCAGCTGTCGCCGAAGTCCTCGCTGCGAAACACCTGGCCGCGCATGCCATAGGCGACCCAATGCGAGGCCGAGAGGCTGACCACGCCGAACAGCGAACCGTTGTAGAACGCCGGCAGCTGCTGCCAGGTCGCCCCGCCATCGTCGCTGCGCAGCACCAGGCCCTGCTCGCCCACCAGCATGCGTCGCCCCTGGCGGTCGCCGTCCATGCCGTTGAAGTGGGCGCCGTCGCCTGGCAACTCCCGCGCCTGCCAGTGCTGGCCGGCATCGCTGGACTCCAGGTACTTGCCATAGCTGCCGTAGGCCACCACCTGCTGACCGTCGCCACTCCAGACGCCCAGCAAGGGCTCGCCGAGCTCGGCGTCGTAGCGGCTTTCCTGCCAGCTGTTGCCGCTGTCGGCCGAGCGCAGGATCCAACCGTCGTGACCGACCGCCACCAGCACCTCGGGGCTCAAGGCGATCAGCCCGGTCAGGGTCGCCTCACGCTCGGCCGAGACCCGCGCGGCCTGCCATGAGCGGCCACTGTCGAGGCTGCTGAGCAAGGTACCGCGCTCGCCCGCGGCCAACAGCTGCGGGCCGTTGACCAACAGGGCATTGACCTGCACCCGGTCGACCTGCAACTGGGTGGCGGCCAGCGGGGCCGGGTTGCGTGGGGCAAAAGCGAAAGCCACGGCGGCCAGGATCACGCCGCTGACAGCGTATCCGATCAGCTGGCGCATACCGGGCTCCGGGAAATGAGTCGTGAAGGGAGGCACATGGGGCGTCGATCCTGTTGTTATTGTTGACAGGATCATCAGCTCGCCCCACATACCCAACATCGTCCAAATGGCTTAGTCAGTCCAGCTCGAACAGCCCTGCGGCGCCCATCCCGCCGCCAATGCACATGGCTACCACCACATAGCGAGCGCCACGACGACGCCCTTCGAGCAAGGCATGGCCGACCATGCGCGCGCCCGACATACCGAATGGATGGCCGATGGCAATGGCCCCGCCATTGACGTTCAAACGCTCCGCCGGGATGCCCAGGGCATCACGGCAATGCAGCACCTGGCAGGCAAATGCCTCGTTGATTTCCCACAGGCCGATGTCAGCCACGCTCAGGCCAAAGCGCTTGAGCAGCTTGGGCACCGCCAGTACCGGGCCGATGCCCATTTCTTCCGGCGCGCAGCCGGCCACGGCGATGCCGCGGTAGATACCCAGCGGCGCCAGGCCCCGGCGGCGGGCTTCGGCGCGGCTCATCAGCAGGCTGGCGGCAGCGCCGTCGGAGAACTGCGAGGCGTTGCCGGCGGTGACGAATTCGCCCTGCTCGACCCACTGGCCGTCTTTCCACACCGGCTTGAGCGCGGTCAGGTCTTCAAGCCGGGTACCGGGGCGGTTGCACTCGTCGCGGTCGACCCAGATCGACTCATGCCCGGCGGGTTTGCCTTCCTTGTCCAGCAGCAGCTTGTTGACGGTCAGCCCGACGATCTCATCATCGAACAATCCGGCCTGCTGGGCCGCCGCCGTGCGCTGCTGGCTCTGCAGGCTGTACTGATCCTGGGCGGCGCGGCTGATGGCGTAGCGGCGCGAGACAATCTCGGCGGTCTCGATCATCGGGATATAGGCGCTGGGCATCACCTCCAGCACCGCTTCGGAACGGGCCCGGTAGCTGTTCTTGTGCTTGGTCTGGGTCAGCGACAGCGACTCGACGCCACCGCCGATGGCGATGTTCATCTCACCGGCCATGATGCCCTTGGCGGCCACGCCGATACTCATCAGACCCGAGGCGCACATGCGGTCCAGGGCCATGCCCGGCACGCTGTCGGGCAACCCTGCGGTGTAGGCACACAGGCGACCGATGTTGTAGCCCTGGGTACCCTGCTGCACGGCGGCGCCCATGATCACGTCCTCGACGGCATCGGCCTCGATTCCGGCGCGGTCGAGCACCGCGCGCACTACATGGCCGCCCAGTACCGGCGCCTCGGTGTCGTTGAACGAGCCGCGAAAGGATTTGGCCAGCGCCGTACGGGCGGTGGCGACGATAACAACTTCATGCTGGTCCATGGACGGGTTCACTCGCTGACAGGGTTGAAGGTGTAGCGGCTGATGGTGTCGACCACACAGCCCGGGCGCTCCTGGCCCTCGATCTCGACGCTCACGCGCACCACCTGCTGCACGGCGGTGCCGATGGCCTCGGCGCGCAGCACTTCAGCGCGCCCGCGTACTCGCGAGCCCACCGGCACCGGCGCGGGAAAGCGCACCCGGTCGCAGCCGTAGTTCACGCCCATGGCCAGGTTGTCGACGCGCATCAGTTGCGGCAAAAACAGATTGGCCAGGGCCTGGGTCAGGTAGCCGTGGGCGATGCAGGCGCCAAACGGGCCGCTGGCGGCGCGCTCGGGGTCGACGTGAATCCACTGGTGATCGCCGGTGGCTTCGGCGAACAGGTTGATCCGCTCCTGGCTGATGGTCAGCCAGTCGGTGCAGCCCAGGTCCATGCCCTGGGCATCGAGCAGCGCCTGGGCGCTGGTGAATACATGGGTCATCGGCGCGTCCTCAGGCTTGTTGGGAACTGACCGACAGCACTTCGCCGACCATGTAGGAGGCGTAGTCGCTAGCCAGGAACATCATCACGTTGGCCACCTCCCATACCTCGGCGGCGCGGCCAAAGGCCTCGCGCCCGGCGAGGCTGGCCAGCAGTTCTTCGCTGGAGGCTTTCTTGAGGAAGTCATGCAGGGCGATCGAGGGCGACACGGCATTGATCCGCACCCCGAACTCGGCGGCTTCCACGGCACTGCAGCGGGTCAGTGCCATGACCCCGGCCTTGGCCGCGGCGTAGTGGGCCTGTTCCTTCTGCGCGCGCCAGCCGAGCACCGAAGCGTTGTTGACGATCACCCCGGTACCGCGGGGTTGCATACGCGCCAGCATCGCGCGGGTCATGCGCATAGTGCCGGTGAGGGTCACGTCGAGCACCTTGGACCACTCCTGGTCGGTCATCTCGACCACGCGCTTCTGCCCGCCGAGGCCTGCGTTGTTGATCAACACATCGACCCCACCGAGGGCGCTTTCGGCGCTGGTGACCAGGGCCTGGACCTGCTCTTCACACGTTACGTCGCACAACTGGCCGTAGACCGCCTGCAGACCGGTTTGGGCCTTGAGCCGCTCCACGGCTTCTTCCAGCCGGCGTGGGTGAACATCTGAAATCATCAGCGCCCGGCAGCCCTCTTCGGCACTGCGCCGGGCAGCGGCAAAACCGATACCGGCGCCGGCGGCGGCGGTGATCAGCACAGACTTGCCGGCCAGTAACTGGTGGCCGGGCACATAGGGGGGAGCTTGTTTCACAGCGGTAATCTCCAGGGGCTCTTTAGGCAAACAGGTATAAAGCCTTGGCCTGGAGGGAACATCGTCAAAACGGGGTATGGATCGCTGGCAAGACCAGCCTCCACAGGTTCGGCGCAGGCCCGCAAGAGCGCAGCGATTGTGGCTGTTGGCTTGTTGTGGGCTGGCTTGTTGTGGGAGCTGGCTTGCTGTGGGAGCTGGCTTGCCAGCGATGCGGCCAGCAAGAGTGCAGCGAATTGAGTGATCTACCGGCCTCATTAACCAGCGTAGGGCCCCTGGTGGGGCGAGAATTTTTTGCCCGCCCCACCCAAAGCAATCAGCTACCCCAAACCTTCTGCGCCCCCGGCGCCTGGGCAAGGATCTCATCCACAACAACCCCCACCTCCTCCACCCGCCACGCAGCGCCCTTGTCGCGGGTAACCCCGGTGCGCCAACCATCGCCCAGCGAAATCCGCCCACCCTGGCTCTCGAACACCTGTCCGGTCACATGCCCGGACTGCTCGCTACCCAGCCACACCACCAACGGTGCCACGTTTTCCGGCGCCCAGGCATCGAAACTGCCATCCTCCGGCTTCTTCACCAGCTCCGGCATCGCGCCCTCGGTCATCGCCGTGCGCGCCGCCGGCGCCAGCGCGTTGGCCGTCACTCCATAGCGCCCCAGCTCCGCCGCCTGCACCAGGGTCAGCGAGGCAATTCCGCCCTTGGCCGCGGAGTAGTTGGACTGGCCGATCGACCCCTGCAAGCCGGCCCCGGAACTGGTGTTGATGATCCGCCCCGCCACCGGGGTACCCGCCTTGGCCAGGTCGCGCCAACGCCGCGCCAGCACATTGGCCAGGCAGTAATGCCCCTTCAGATGCACGCGCATCACCGTGTCCCAGTCATCTTCCGACAAGCTCAGGAACAATCGGTCACGCAGCACCCCGGCATTGTTGACCACCACATGCACCTCGCCGAAGGCCGCCAGCGCGGCATCGACGATACGCTGGGCACAGTCCAGGGTGGTGATGTCATCGCTGTTGGCGATGGCCTGGCCACCGGCCGCCCGGATCTGCCCGACCACATCGCGAGCCGCTTCATCGCGAATATCGTTGACCACGACATTCGCGCCCTCGGCGGCGAACGCCAGGGCATAGGCGCGGCCCAAGCCGCCGCCTGCGCCGGTGATAATTACGGTACGACCGCTACACATTGCCATGTGGCACTCCTGACATTCAAAGACGTTCAATGATGGTGACGTTGGCCTGGCCGCCGCCTTCGCACATGGTCTGCAGGCCGTAGCGGCCGCCCGTGCACTCAAGCTCGTTGAGCAGCGTGGTCATCAGCCGCGCACCGGTGGCGCCCAAGGGATGACCCAGGGCGATGGCGCCGCCATTGACGTTGGTGCGCGCCGGGTCGTAGTCCAGTTCCTTGGCCCAGGCCATCACCACCGAGGCAAAGGCCTCGTTGATTTCCACCCGGTCGATATCGGCCATGCGCAAGCCGGCCTTTTGCAGGGCCTTGCGGGTTGCGGCAATCGGCGCGGTGAGGTGCCAGATCGGGTCGTCGCCCATGACCGTGAGGTGATGGATACGCGCCCGTGGGGTCAGGTCGTAGCGCTTGAGGGCCGCCTCCGACACCACCAGCAGCGCCGCCGAGGCGTCGCAGGTCTGGCTGGAAACGGCGGCCGTAATCCGCGGAAACTGCGGGTCCACCGGCTCCAGGCTGGCCATTTTTTCCAGGCTGGTCTGGCGTGGGGTTTCATCCTGGCGCAGCTCGCCGTAGGCCACGATTTCGCGATCGAAACGGCCACTTTCGATGGCCGCCAGGGCCCGCTGGTGGCTTTGCAGGGCGAACGCCTCCATCTGTTCGCGGCTCAGCTGCCAGTGTTCGGCAATGCGCTGGGCGGCATAGAACTGGTTCACAGGCTGATCGCCAAAGCGCTTGCGCCAGCCAACGCTGCCGCTGAACGGGTCGGGAAAACCCAGCGGCTGGCCAGCCAGCATCGCCGAGCTGATCGGGATGCGTGTCATGGTTTGCACGCCGCCCACGGCGACCACGTCCTGGGTGCCGCTCATCACCGCCTGGGCGGCAAAATGCACGGCCTGCTGGGACGAGCCACACTGGCGGTCCACCGTGGTGCCCGGCACGCACAGCGGCAGGCCGGCGGCCAGCCAACTGGTACGGGCAATGTCGCCGGCCTGGGCGCCGATGGTGTCGACGCAGCCGAAAATCACATCGTCGTAGTCTTCGGCGGGAATGGCGTTGCGCTGCACCAGCGCCTTGAGCACGTGGGCGCCCAGGTCGATGGCGTGAACCTCCGACAACGCGCCCTTGCGCTTGCCGGTCGGGCTGCGCAGGGCATCAACGATATAAGCCTGGGGCATGGATCAGTCCTCGAAAGTATGGCCCGGACCCAGCCGGGCACCGGCGGCGAACAGGTAGTCGCCGACGCGGGATTTATGAAAACCACGGTCGCCCCAGGCCGCGTCCAGCGACCAGGCACGCTTCATGAACATCTGCAGGTCGACTTCCCAGGTGTAGCCCATGGCGCCGTGCACCTGGATGCCCTTGCGCGCGGCCAGCCAGCTGGCCTCGCAGCAGGCCAGGCGCGCCTGGGACACCCAGCGCCCGGCACTGGCATCCCCCCGGGCCAGGCCATGGGCGGCGCGGTACAGCACCGGCTTGGCCTGCTCGATCTGGCGGGCGACATCGGCCAGGTGGTGTTTGACCGCCTGGAAGCTGCCGATCGGCTTGCCGAACTGCTTGCGCTGGGCCACATAGTCCACCGACAGGTCCAGCATGCGCTGGGCCAGGCCCAGCAGTTGCCCGGCCACCGACAACGCACCACGGTCGAGCAAGCGTGCCTGCAAGGCATGGCCCTGCTCGCCGTCGATCAGCAAGGTCGCCGCGCTGGCGCGCCAGCTGACCCGGCCCAGGCGCCGCGAGGCGTCGATGCTGGGGTTGGCCTCGACGTCCACTTCGGCACGGGGTATTGCGTGAATGGCGTCGCCGTCGCAGAGGATCAGTACTTCGGCCAGCTGCGCATCACTGACCAGCGGGTTGATCGGATGGCCGATGGCCAGGCGCACACTGCCCTCGGCAATCCGCGGCAGCAGCCGGGCCCGGGCCGGGTGATCGACCGGCAGGCTGGCCAGCAACCCGGCAGCCACGTAGGCGGTATCGGCCAGCGAGTCGGGAATGGCGTAGTAGCCCAGTTCCTGGGTCATCAGCGCCCACGCCACATCGTCCATGCCCAGGCCACCTTCGGCCTCGGGCACCGACAAGGCGGTCAGGCCCTGGGAGGCAATCTTGTTGCGCAAGTCCGGGGAGCGCCCGGCGTCGGTGTCCCAGATTTCCCGGAGCATTTCCGGCGCCGCCTCGGTCATCAGAAAACGGCTGATGGCCTCGCGGAACGTCAGCTGATCATCGCTAAAGGTGAAGTCCATGGCCTGCTCCTACTTCGGCAAACCGAGCATCCGCTCGGCAATGATGTTGCGCTGGATTTCGTTGGTGCCGGCATAGATCGGCCCGGACTGGGCGAACAGGAAGCCCTCCAGCCAGCCACCGGCATCGCCTGCGGCCGGGGCACTGGCCAGCAGCTCGCCACGGGCACCGAGCAGGCGCATGGCGGTTTCGTGCATCTTCAGGTCAAGCTCCGACCAGATGATCTTGTTGATGCTCGACTCGGCGCCGATCTGCGCGCCCTGGCTCAGGCGCCCGACCGTGTGGTAGGCCGACAGGGCATAGGCCTCGGCGGTCATCCAGCAGTCCTGCACGGCGTCGCGCAGGCCAGGATCGCGGTCGGCGCTGGCCTGGTGGGCCAGGTACAGTTCCACCAGCTTGCGTGCGGTGTACTGGAAGCGCGCCGGCGAACGCAGCAGCAGGCCGCGCTCGAAGCCGGCGGTGGCCATTGCCACGTGCCAGCCTTCGCCCTGGGCGCCGATACGATTGGCCACCGGCACCCGCACATCGTCGAAGAACACTTCGGCAAAGGCATCCTTGCCGTTCAGGGCCTTGATCGGCCGGATGCTCACCCCAGGGGCGTTCAACGGCACCATCAGGAACGACAGGCCATGGTGACGAGTGGAGCCCGGTTCGCTGCGGAACAGGCCGAACAGCCAGTCGGCGTAGATCGCCCGGGTCGACCAGGTCTTCTGGCCGTTCAGCACGTAGTGGTCGCCGTCGAGCAACGCCTTGCTGGTGATCGCCGCCATGTCGGAGCCGGCATTGGGTTCCGACCAGCCCTGGGCCCACATGTCGGTGCTGGCCGCCATGCGTGGCAGAAAGTGCTTTTTCTGCTGCTCGGTACCGAACTCCATCAGGGTCGGGCCGAGCAGCAACTGGCCATTCTGGTTGACCCGCATCGGCGCACCAGCGCCGTAGTACTCCTCTTCGAAAATCAGCCATTCGATCAGGCCGCAACCGCGACCGCCGAGCTCGGCCGGCCACATCACCATCGACAGGCGGCTGTCGAACAGCTTGGCTTCCCAGGCGCGGTGCTGCTCGAAGCCCTCGCGGGTGTCGTAGCTGGCCAGCGGTTCGGCCGGCAGGTTGTGTTTGAGCCAGGCGCGCACTTCGGCGCGAAAGGCGATCTGTTCAGGCGTATAGGTAAGCTCCATGGCGTTCCCTCAGAACTTCGCGTCGCGTTTTTCGACGAAGGCCCGGCGCGTCTGGGCCGAGTCCGGGCTGTTGTAGGCCTGCAGGGTGAAGCCTTGCTCCCAGCGGTATTTGTCTTCCAGGTTGCCGTCTTCGATACCGTTGAGCGCCTCCTTGGCGATGCGGATCATGTGCGGGCTCTTGCTGGCGATACGCCCGGCAATCTCCAGGGCGGTTTCGCGCAGTTGCTCGCGCGGCACCACGCGCTCGATGAAGCCGTGCTGGCTGGCCTCGCGGGCCCCGATGCTGTCGCCGGTAAAGAACAGGTAGCGCACCTTCTGCACCCCGAACAGGCGCTGCAGGTGGGCGCCGCCGCCCATGGCGCCACGGTCGACTTCCGGCAGGGCAAAGCTTGCGCACTCGGCGGCCACCACGATGTCGGCGGCACCGGTGATGCCGATGCCGCCGCCGAGCACGTAGCCGTGCACGGCCACGATCACTGGCACGGGGCTGCGGTGCACGGCCTTGAAGGTGGCGTAGTTGCCGGCATTGACCGCGACGATGCGCTCGGGGTGGGCGTCGAGTTCCTTGATGTCGACACCGGCGCAAAAGCCCCGGCCCTCGGCACGAATAACGATCACCCGCACCTCGGGATTGGCGCCCAGGGCTTCGATGTGTTCGGCCAGGCCCTGCCATTGCTGGCTGTCGAGGGCGTTGACCGGCGGGTTGGCGATCACAAGTTCTGCGATCCCGGCGTTGAGTTCAGAGGTAAAGGCAGGATTCACAGGGTTTCTCCAGTGTTCGCCAGGCGAATTGAGGGGGCAGGTTCACAGGCCGGCTCGCGCCGGGCCAACAGGGCGTTCAGACAGCGCTCGGCTTCCTCGGCGATGCCTTCGATGACCTCGCGGCAACTGAGCAGTTCGTTGATGGCGGCGGCCACCTGGCCGCTGGGCAAGATGCCCTCGTCGGGCAGGCCGTCGACCATCGAACGCTGCAACAGCACCGGCTGGTTGGCCGCCATCACCACCTGCGACAACGCCGAGGGGTCTTCACGCAGGCCGCGCATGAACACCCCGAGCATGTGCCCTAGGCTCATGCCGGTGTGCTGCTTCCACTGCCAGGCGCTGCCCAGGGCGATGCGCAGGCGGCCGAACGGCCCGGCCTGCTCCAGGCGGTTGATGAAGGGGTTTTCGATCATGCGGTGGCGCATGCCGTCGACGGCGGTCGTCACCCTCACCTGCTGCGGGTCGTTGACCTTCAGGTAGCGGGCCAGGGTCGAAGGCGGCGTGGGCGATTCGCGGGTCATCAGGAACCGCGTACCCATGGCAATGCCACTGGCACCGGCGGCCAGGGCCGAGGCCAGGCCGCGTCCGGTGGCAAAGCCGCCGGCTGCGATCACCGGCACACTGACCGCGTCCAACACTTGCGGCAGCAGGATCGAACTAGGCACGCCGCCGGTATGCCCACCGCCCTCGCCGCCCTGGATGGTGATCAGGTCGGCGCCCAGGGCCTGGGCCTTCTGCGCATGCTTGACGGCGCCGACGGTGGGAATGCACAGCACTTTGGCCGCCTTGAAGCGAGCAATGGTCTGCGCATCCGGCCCGCGGCCGTAGCTGACGGCACGCAGGCGATAACGAATGGCCAGGTCCACGCACTGCGCCGCGTTGTCCTGGAACATGTGGAAATTGAGGCCAAAGTTGCTGCCGCCGGTGGCGTCGATCACCTTGCGGATCTCGCCTTCCAGGTCCTTGCCGGCAATGGTCGCTCCCGCCAGGAAGCCAAAGCCCCCGGCACGGCTGGTGGCGATCACCAGGTTAGCGTCGGCCACCCAGCCCATGGCCGTCTGCACGATCGGGTAGCGGCAGCCCAGGGCCTCGGTCAGCGCAGTGTTCATCCAGGTGCTCATGACGACTGCTCCTGGCGGCTGGCGTGCTCCTGGCGATTGGCGTTGGCCATGCCCTTGGCGTCGAAGCCACCGAGCTTGTCGCCCGACAGCAGTTCGTTGTGGGCATGGGCAAAGTGGTGCCAGGCGAAGGCTGCGTCCATGGCCGTGCGCTTGCCTTGCAGGTCTTCGACGTGGTTGATCGCCTGCTTGGTCAGCGCCAGGCCCATGCGCGGCTGGCGGGCGATGCTGGCTGCCAGGGCGTAGGTGGCCTGTTCCAGTTCGGCGGCCGGCAGCACGCGGTTGACCATGCCCATCTCATAGGCACGGCTCGCCGACATGCGATCGCCCGTGAACAGGAACTCCTTGGCGATGCGCGGGTTGAGCTCATAGGGGTGGGCGAAATACTCCACCCCCGGAATGCCCATGCGCACCACCGGGTCCTGGAAGAAGGCATCGTCGCTGGCGACGATCAGATCGCACACCCAGGCCAGCATCAGGCCACCGGCGATGCAGGCGCCGTGGACCATGGCGATGGTCGGCTTGGGCAACTCGCGCCAGCGCCGGCACATGCCCAGGTATACCTCCTGCTCGCGTGCATACAACTGCTCGCCGCCGGGTTTGTTGGTGTGGTCCCACCACAGGTGCGCGCGCTCGAACGGTTTGTTGATATCGCGCCCCGGCGTACCGATATCGTGGCCGGCAGAAAAATGCTTGCCGGCCCCGCGCAGCACGATGACCTTGACCTGGTCATCGTCCACCGCCTGGCGCAGCGCGGCATCCAGCGCGTAGGTCATCTGCGAGTTCTGCGCATTGTTGAAGGTCGGCCGGTTCAGCGTCAGCGTGGCGATGTGCTCGGCCACGCTATAGAGCACGGGCGCCTCGGTCTCGTAGACCGCAAGGTCTTCACGTTCCACGAACTGGCTGTCGCTGCTGTGCATGTTGGCGCTCCTCGGATCAGGCGGTACGAATGCCGGGCGGGTTGCCCTTGATTGCCGCGGCGCGGTAATCGTGGGGATCGAGCCGGCGGATCAGGGCCAGTTGTTCGGCGCTGGGGTGTGCGGTTTCCTGCAGCAGTGGCGACTTGAGCAACGGGAAGCCGGTCTTGTCCTGGACCTCGTCGAAACTCACCCCTGGGTGCAGGGTGCGCACCTGGACGGCGCGACCGGGGCCATCGAAGTCCAGGGTGCAGAGGTCGGTGACCACCCGGCGGATGTCCATCAGGTCGCGGCGCACGCCCTCGGGCCAGCGCTCGGCCTTGAAGCCGACGCCCGAGACCATGTCCACTTCACCGCTGACGAACACGCGGTTGTTGTGGTTAGGCACGAAGAACGAGTTGAGGTGGTTGATGCTGTTGCCCGGCAAGCCGCGTACCCCGAGGATCGCGCTCTTGGGCTTTTGATAGTCACCGATGCACGACAGGTTGGTCTGGCCCCAGCGGTCGATCTGGGTCGGGCCGATCATGGCGTGGCGACGACCGCCCCACACGCATTCGAATACCCGCTCGAACGACAGATAGCCCGAGTAGCGCGGCTGGTAGCCGTCCCTTGGGCCCAGCGGCACCGGCTCTTCGACCAGGAACGCCTCGCTGTCGGTCATCAGCAGCTGCGGGCTGTGGGTCAGTTTGGCCAGGCTTGCCCCCAGGCGCGGAATCACGCCCAGGCCCGAGGCAATCACTTCTCCATCGCCACGCCAGGCTTCGGAGGCGGCGACGATCATCAGTTCGGCGAGGGTGAACTCACAGGTTGCAGACATTTTTCATCCTCCTCAGAACACAGGCAGGGGCAAGCTGCCCATGCGTGCGACGCCGCCGTTGGCGTCTTGATAGGCCTGCTCACCACCGGCCACGTAGGTGCTGACGTACTGCTCCCAGCCCTGCTCCTGCTGGCTGCTGGCGACGTAGCCCTTCAGGTGCTGAAGGTCCCAGCCGTAGTCCGATGGGCAGGAGGTGGGGTGCGCGCCCAGCGGTGCGTGCACCACACCGGTCACCAGGTAGCGCTCGAAGGTGTTCAGGCGAGCCTGCTCGGCGTCCAGCGACAGACGCTCCTCCAGGCGCTCGCACGACACGAAGCACTGCTGGGCGGCGCGGGCGAACAAGTGATCGAAATACGGGTCGGGGCCGGTCACCAGGCAATTGCCCAGGCGGTCGGCAACGTTGACGTGCAGGAACGCCACGTCCAGCTCCAGCGCCGGCATGGCCAGCAGCACCTCGCCGTCGGCATAGGGCGAGGCGATGGTCTTGAGCGCCGGGTTGAGCGCTGTCACATCGGTGGCCAGGCCGCAGCGGGTGGGCAGGAATGGCAGGCGCATGCCGGCGGCGCGCAGGCCCCACTGGAACATGCCTTCGTCCAGCTCCAGCAGTTCCAGCTCACCGGCTTCACGGGCCTTGCGGTAGTAGGGTTCCAGCGGGATGGCGTCGAGGGTGACAAAGCCGAAGATCAGCTTGCGCACCTTGCCGGCGGCGCACAGCATGCCCACTTCCGGACCGCCATAGGCGACCACGGTGAGGTCCTTGACCGGTGAGCGCAGGATCTCGCGCACAAGGGCCATGGGCTTGCGCCGCGGCCCCCAGCCACCAAAGCCGATGGTCATGCCATCGCGCAGTTGTGCGACCGCATCGGCCGCCGTCAGTTGTTTGTTCATGTGCAGGTTCCTTACTGTTGTCCGACCGAGAAGTCGTGCCCCCAGATGCTCACGCGGGTGAATTCGAACGCCGAATGCTCGGCCCAGTCGACCTGCAGGCCACCAAAGCCGTATTCCAGGTCAAAGGCCGACGGCGTCTTCATGTAGAAGCTGGTCATGCGGTCGTTCAGGTGCTGGCCCAGGCTCGCCGACAGGCGTACGTCGTGGGCCAGCAGACGGTCATGGGCGCGGCCGACTTCGGTCATCGAGTCGACCTCGACCATCACGTGCACGCAGCCTGAAGGCACCGGGTACTCGGCCAGGGCCAGGCTGTGGTGGCGGGCATTGCGACAATGCAGGAAGTGGATGCGGATCGGCGGCGCCGACGGATCAGGGCGGAAGTTGAAGATGTCCGACAGCTCGAAGCCCAGCACGTCCTTGGCAAAGGCCAGGGTGGCGTCGAAGTTCGGTGCCGGCAGCACGGTGTGGCCCAGGCCCATGTCACCGGTAATGAAGCGCGGCACCCCCTGGGGTGAGACGAACGGCTGGCAGTCGGAACGATGGCCCCAGCTCAACTCATGGCAGTTGCCCGACGGGTCGACCAGGCTGACCAGCGCTTGCACGCCGCGCTGCTCGACCTGCTCGGCGCTGCCGCGCTGGCACTCGATGCCACGCTCGCGCAAATGCGCCAGGGCCGCCTCGAATGCCTGCTCCGAGGCCAGCTCCCAGCCCGAGGCCACGTAGCGCGGTTCGCTGCCTTCGACGATCAACATGCGAAACGGACGCTCGTCCATCTTCACGTACAGCCCGCCCGCAGGCGCCGGCTGCACTTGCATGCCGAGTACGTCTTCGGCGTAGCGCTGCCACTGGCTGAGGTTCTCGCTCATGGCGACGAAATAGCTCAAACCACGAATCTCGATCATGCCGCTGCTCCTGAATGGCAAATCCGGTACTGGCTGCCATTGTGCGAAGCGCGCCGATCGCCCTCATCGTCCGTTGAGACTACGCCCCCTTGGTGCCGGGCCCGGCTTGCGGACTAGTCCGTTTCAATGATTCGTCGGCAAAAGCGCCGCTCCTAGACTCGGGCCTCTACCCGCCTTGACCGAGTCGACGCTTATGGAGTTCGCATTCAACGAAGAACAACTGATGATCCAGGACAGCGCCGCGCGCTTTCTCGCCCAGGTCAGCGATTCCCAGGCGGTGCGCGCCGCCATGGCGCTGCCCGGGGGCTACGACCCGGCCCTGTGGCAGCGTATCGGCGAAGAGCTGTACTGGCCGGCACTTATGATCCCGGAGCGCTTCGGCGGGCTGGGGCTGGGGTTTGTCGAGCTGGCGATCCTGCTGGAACAGAGCGGCCGCCACCTGTTGTGCGCACCGCTGTTCGCCACCACCTGCCTGGCCACGCCGGCCCTGCTGCTGGCCAGCAACCCGGCCGTGCAGGACCACTGGCTTGGCGCGATTGCCGGCGGCGCCTGCGCCACCCTCGCCTTTGCCAGTGCGCCCGGCCTCGATGCCGACAGCGTGCAGGCCGTGGCCGAGCCGGCAGGCGACGGTTACCGCTTGAACGGCCAGTACCTGCAAGTGATCGATGGTGCCCAGGCCCGGCTGTTGATCGTGGCGGCGCGCGCTGCGGGCAGCCAGGGTGACACGGGTATCAGCCTGTTCGCAGTGCCGGCGGACAGCCCCGGCATCACCCGCCACACCCTGCCCACCCTCGACCAGACCCGCCGCCTGGCGCGCCTCGAGCTCGAGGACGTCGCCGTAGCGTCGGCGCAACTGCTGACTGACGCGGGCCAGGGTTGGCCATTGCTGCGCGACGTGCTGCTGATCGGCGCCATCGGCCTTGCCGCCGAGCAGACCGGCGGCGCCCAGCAGACCCTCGACCTGACCTTGGCCTATATCGGCGAGCGGCATCAGTTCGGTCGTGCCATCGCCAGCTTCCAGGCCATCAAGCACCGCTGTGCCGACCTGATGCTGCAGCTGGAATGCGCCCGTTCGGCGGCCTGGTACGCAGCCTGCGTGGCCCAGGAGCGGCTTGACCCGGCTGGCGACGCGAGGGTTGCGGGTGAGTTGCTGGAAGCAGCCGCTACCGCGCAGATCCATGCCAGCGAAGCGTTTTTCACCTGCGCTGGCGAGTCGATCCAGTTGCATGGCGGTGTCGGCTTTACCTGGGAATACGACCCCCACCTGTATTTCAAACGCGCCCGCGCCAGCGAGCAGTTGCTCGGCAGCCCTGCCCTGCACCGCGAACGCCTGGCGGCGCAGCTATTTGGAGACGCACCATGAAAATCGGATTCAGCGCCGAGGATGAAGCCTTCCGCGCCCAGGTCGCCCAGTGGCTGAGCGAACACCTGCAGGGTGAGTTTGCGCCCTTGCGCTTTCGTGGCGGGCCCGGGGACGAGCACAGCTTTCCCGAACAACGCAAAGCCTGGGAACGGGAACTGGCCGCTGGTGGCTGGATCGGCGTGGGCTGGGCTGCAGCCGAGGGCGGGCGTGGGCTGAGCCTGAGCCGCCAGGTGATCTTCCATGAAGAATACGCCCGCGCCGGCGGCCCGGGCCGCATGGGGCACATTGGCGAAGGCCTGGTCGGCCCGACCCTGGCCGCCTTCGGCAGCCCGGCGCAAAAACAGCGGTTCCTGCCGGGCATCCTCAACGGCACCCAGTTCTGGTGCCAGGGCTACTCGGAGCCGGGCGCGGGCTCCGACCTTGCCAACGTACAGACCCGCGCCCGCCTGGACGACAGTGGCGAGCACTGGTTGATCAGCGGGCAAAAGGTCTGGACCTCACTGGCCCACGAGGCGGACTGGTGCTTCGTACTGGCCCGCACCGAACCGGGTAGCCGTGGCCATCATGGCCTGTCGTTCCTGCTGGTGCCGATGGACCAGGCGCAGATTCGCGTGCAACCGATCGAACAGATGACCGGCAGCAGTGAGTTCAACGAAGTGTTCTTCGACCAGGCCCGTACCTCGGTCGACAACATGATCGGCCAGCCCGGCGAAGGCTGGAAAATCGCCATGGCCCTTCTGGGCTTCGAGCGCGGCGCCTCGACCCTGGGCCAGCAGATGCAGTTTCACAATGAGCTGGCGCAAGTGATGGCGGTGGCCAAGCGCAATGGAGCGTCACGCGACCCGCTGATGCGCCAGCGCATTGCCCAGGCCTGGGCGGGCTTGAAAGTGCTGCGCTACAACTCCCTGCGCATGCTCTCCGGTGCCCAGGACGGCAGCCTGCGGCGTGAAGCGATGATCTACAAACTGGCCTGGTCGACCTGGCATGCCGAACTGGGCAAGCTGGCGATGGATGTGCTGGGGGATGAGGCCGAAGTGCTCGAAGGTGCGCCGTACCAGCTGAGCCGGCTGCAGGCGCTGTTCCTGTTCAGTCGGGCCGACACGGTGTATGGCGGCAGTAACGAGATCCAGCGCAACATCATTGCCGAACGGGCGTTGGGGATGCCGCGCGAGCCGCGGGCCTGAGGGCCTGTAGCGGATTCACCGGGTCTGCGTAGCAGGCCCATTTTTGGGGCCGCTACGCGCCCCATCGCGGCGGTCCGGCGTCCCGGTGAATGCGCTCCTGCAGGTTTCAGGCTGCAAGATCTATCTGGTGCGAATCTTCGGCTTCCCCCGCCCCGTGGCGCATCGTCAGCAGAAACTGCTCCAGCGGCCCCGGCTCGGCAATCTGCGGCAAGGCGACCCAGGCTTGCCATAGACGGGGTTGCTCTTCAGTGGTGTAAATAAAATCCGCTATGTGGAGGTTATTTCCTGGCTCGTCGGGCACTTCTCCGAGCAGCTTCGTACCGACCCGACGGTCATTAAAATGGTCGTAAAAGCTCGTATACGCGTCATCAATCGGTACTGAGTGGAACATTGACTTTAGCGTTAATGAAAGGCACACCTGGGGACAGATAAGGCCTGATGAGTTCCGCTACCTTTTCTTTCTGTTTACGTTTACAAAAAATATTTAGACTCCACCTGGTTACAAAGTCATCCCCCTCTAGGATAACGCTGCACTTCAAATCGACGACCTCACGATTGGTAGCGATAGCGAGCTGAGTAAACTCCTCCCACTTAAATTCATGGTGATGGTATTCAGTTTGCATTTCCTGGTAACTCTTTGAATTCGCCATGGAAAGGTACGTCAAAGCGAGGCCTCCTGGCCCTATCAACGCACCAAGCAAGAATGACGGATCAATAGTCGCCATGAAAACAAAGAAAATTGCCGTTATGCCCGTAAGCCATTTCAAAAACGTCAGCGCCCATTTTGGAAAATCCTTCCAATTACAATACTCCACACCAGATAGGGTGATGCGATAGGCAAAACTCATCCGTTGATGAGTCATACTGGCAATTACAAGGGAAAATATTACATAAAAGCACAGACTTGTTATAAGTCGATATAGAACATCCTCATCCCCCGCAGGAGTTGAGTACAGAAAATATGACAACCCCACTAGCACGACTGACATGAAGGCAAACATACAGTTAGCCACAAACGTATTGTAATTACGAGCCCGAATCGTCCAACCCAACAATTCAGGCTCATGCGCAAACTTCCATTCTAGCTGCGGCGGTAACGCAAGGGGCTTACTTAAACTAAACATACCGACACTCAATAATCACATACATAGGGGACGGACAGCTTTAATAGCTGTGTACGCTGATTGGAAAGCACAATGCCATCCTGCTCCAGCAGCTCACTATTAAACGCATCATTGGCACGGTCGGCCTCACTGGTGGCCCATTCCAAAGCCAGCCCCATCAATCCGTGCTGAGTGGAACATTAACTTTAGCTTTAATGAAAGGCACACCGGGAGATAGAAAAGGCTTGATGAATTCTGCTACGTCATGCTTTTGCTTGCGCCTGCAAAAAATATTGAGACTCCAATTTACTATTCGGCCAAGCCGCTTATCGAAATGAGTAAACTTTAAATCTACAACCTCTCTATTGGTTGCAATCGCCAGCTGCGTAAAGTCCTTCCACTCATAAATCAGGTGATGGTATTGGGTATGCATGTCTCGATAGCTCTTTGAGTATGCCATCGACAGATACGTCAAACCGAGACCACCTGGCCCTATCAGCGCGCCCAACAAGAAAAACGGGTCGATGGTCGCCATGAAAATAAAGAAAATTGCCGTTAGGGCCGTAAGCCACTTCAAAAAAGTCAGAGCCCATTCTGGGAAATCTTTCCAATTACAACACTCCACTCCGGATTGGGTGAAGCGAAAAGCGAAATTCATCCGCTGATGAGTCATACTGGCAATTACAAGGGAAAATATTACATAAAAGCACAGACTTGTTATAAGTCGATATAGAACGTCCTCATCCCCCGCAGGAGTTGAGTACAGAAAATATGACAACCCCACTAGCACGACTGACATGAAGGCAAACATACAGTTAGCCACAAACGTATTGTAATTACGAGCCCGAATCGTCCAACCCAACAATTCAGGCTCATGCGCAAACTTCCATTCAAGCTGCGGCGGAAGCGCAAGCGGCTTACTTAAATTCAACATACCAGTGTTCAACAATCAAATGAATGGGGAACGAACAGCTTTAAAAGCTGTGTACGCTGATTGGAAAGCACAATGCCATCCTGCTCCAGCAGCTCACTATTAAACGCATCATTGGCACGATCGGCCTCACTGGTGGCCCATTCCAAAGCCAGCCCCATCAATCCGTGCTGAGTGGAACATTAACTTTAGCCTTAATGAAAGGCACACCTGGGGACAGATAAGGCCCGATGAGTTCCGCTACCTTTTCTTTCTGTTTACGTTTACAAAAAATATTTAGGCTCCACCTGGTTACAAAGTCATCCCCTTCTAGGATGACGCTGTACTTCAAATCGATGACCTCACGATTGGTAGCGATGGCGAGCTGCGTAAAATCCTCCCATTTAAATGCATAATGATGGTATTCGGTTTGCATTTCCTGGTAACTCTTTGAGTTCGCCATGGAGAGGTATGTCAAAGCGAGGCCTCCTGGCCCTATCAACGCGCCAAACAAGAATGATGGATCAATGGCTGCCATGAAAATAAAGAAAATCGCCGTTATGCCCGTAAGCCATTTCAAAAACGTCAGCGCCCACTTTGGAAAATCCTTCCAATTACAATACTCCACACCAGATTGAGTGAAGCGAAAAGCGAAATTCATCCGCTGATGAGTCATACTGGCAATTGCAAGTGAGCAAACAATATAGAAACACAGGCTAACCAAATACGCGGACAAAACACTTTCATTTGGCCCTGGGGTTGTGTGCAAAAAATACGTCCAACCCATTATCAAGGCAGACATAAACAAAAACATGCAGTTTGCCACAAACGTATTGTAATTGCGCGCCCGAATCGTCCAACCCAACAATTCAGGCTCATGCGCAAACTTCCATTCAAGCTGCGACGGTAGCGCAAGGGGCTTATTTAAATTCAACATACCAGTGTTCAACAATCAAATTAATGGGGGACGGACAGCTTTAATAGCTGTGTACACTGATTGGAAAGCACAATGCCATCCTGCTCCAGCAGCTCACTACCAAACGCATCATTGGCACGATCGGCCTCACGGGTGGCCCATTCCAAAGCCAGCCCCATCAATCCGTGCTGAGTGGAACATTAACTTTAGCCTTAATGAAAGGCACACCTGGGGACAGATAAGGCCTGATGAGTTCCGCTACCTTTTCTTTCTGTTTACGTTTACAAAAAATATTTAGGCTCCACCTGGTTACAAAGTCATCCCCTTCTAGGATGACGCTGTACTTCAAATCGACGACCTCACGATTGGTAGCGATAGCGAGCTGCGTAAACTCGTCCCACTTAAATTCATGGTGATGGTATTCGGTTTGCATTTCCTGGTAACTCTTTGAGTTCGCCATGGAGAGGTATGTCAAAGCGAGGCCTCCTGGCCCTATCAACGCGCCAAGCAAGAGTGAGGGATCAATGACCGCCATGAAAACGAAGAAAATCGCCGTGATGCCCGTAAGCCATTTCAAAAACGTCAGCGCCCACTTGGGAAAATCTTTCCACTTACAATATTCCACTCCAGAGTGGGTGAGGCGAAAAGCGAAATTCATCCGCTGATGAGTCATACTGGCAACTACAAGGGAAAAAATTATATAAAAGCACAGGCTTGCTATTAATCGAGGTAAAACCCCCTCACCCCCTGCAGGAGTTGAGTACAAAAAATATGACAACCCCACTAGCACGACTGACATGAAGGCGAACATACAGTTAGCCACGAATGTATTGTAATTGCGCGCCCGAATTGTCCAACTCAACAGCTCAGGCTCATGCGCAAACTTCCATTCAAGCTGCGACGGTAGCGCAAGGGGCTTATTAAAATTCAACATACCAGCGCTCAACAATCAAATTAATGGGGGATGGACAGCTTTAATAGCTGCGTGTGCTGATTGGAAAGCACAATGCCATCCTGCTCCAGCAACTCACTACTAAACGCATCATTGGCACGATCGGCTTCACTGGTGGCCCATTCCAAAGCCAGTCGAAACATGTAACCGCGGTCATCTGATCGTTGCCACACCCCAGGTGGGTATTTAACCTCCAACTCAAGGGTCGGGCTGGCCGTCGTACAATCCACCCAGACTTGCCATAGGCGGTGTTGCTCCTTCGAGGTGGAAGTAAAATCCGCTGTGTGAAGGTTATTTCCTGGCCCGTCGGGCAACACTCCGAGCAGCTTCGGATCAACCCAATTGCCATCAAGAAACTGGCTGTAGAAGCTATCTTCCGTAGCCTCCAGTACATCGTGGGTAAAAGTGCGACGCTGAACCACTGTCGGTTGCAAGGTCAGGTCTTTGCCTGCCAACGCTGTAGGCAATTGAATTTGTACCCAGAAGCCCAGCCACCGCCGTGGAGTGCTACCGCCTCCGTGAGACAGGGCTCTTCCCACTACCGTGGGTCGCTGCAGGGTCTCCAACAGCGCTTGCATCTGCTCGAGATGCCCTTTTTCGCCTTGCCATTGCGCTGTTGCCCCGCGCCCCCAGCTGCAACGATACAACCACAGACGTAGCCCCTCACGTTTGACGCGGTTGGCGGCCATGGAAACCATCAAGTAAGTGATCCCGAGGAGCGCTAGTATGATCGTCACCGGTGTCGACATTACCCAGGCAAAGCTGAACCAATAGCCGAGGCGTGCACCAATTAGCTGGCCCGTGGCAACAGCAGCGATAGTCGCAGCAGAATATTGCTTCCATGACAGCATCGATTTCTCTTCCTTACTGGTAGCCCTGCCAACCTCTTCAGAAATCTGCCACGCCTCTAGCCCAGCTGCAACGGCCCCCAACGCTGCCCACGTCACCGTGCGGAAAATCAAACCTTTCGAAACCGCCGCAAATTCGTTTGCCAGCACGGCCTGAGCGCTGCCGCTGGCAGCAGTTCTGGCTTTTCCTAACCATTGAGAATATCCAGCCTGAGCAACCTTAAGCGTTTTCTCCCCCAACTTCGCAGTCATCCCCCCCGCCCGCTTCCATGCCGGCCCAACCCACAGCGCCGCAAGGGCATTGCCTGCATACGCGGCATGAGAACTCACCGTGCGCCACTCATCAGCAGTAAAACGACCGTCGTTCTGCGCTTGCTTAGCACTGTTCCAGAGGTTCCAGGCATTCAAGCCGACCAACAATGCCGGCAGGGCGTTACCGAGGTTTTGCCCCATCCAGGCTTTGGTGCGCGTCAGGTACTCAAAAGTACCGGCTATTTTCAGTTGCGCCCTCACCTCTCCCTGCCCCAGGTCGGCGAGCCAGCTGTTGATTTGCCCCAGGCTGGCATTCAGGCGCGTGGTTCCCGTTGCCTGGGCTATGACCTGATTAGGGCGTTTCAATAACAGCGCCTTCAGCTGCTCTTCATGGGTTTGCAGATAAATGCGCGCGCTGCGCTGGTCGTGGCGCTTACCGGAGCGCTGCAACACGCGTTTGGCGCCGCTTATCTTATTGCTCACAATTTGCACTTGCAGCAGCCAGGCCTGGTACTCGCGGGCGTAGACCGGATTCACCAGCAGCTGGGTGGCACTGGAGATTTCCGTGGAGATCAACACCTGGGTCGCCGCAAGGGTAAAGCCGATCTGTTGCTTCATGGCCGGCAGCAGTATGCCGCTCAGCCCATGCCAGGCATCCCGCGCCTGGTGGTTGGCGACTGTGACCAGGGTGCTCAGGGCTTGCCGGGCGGCGCTGTTCATGGCCTGGTAGTGCTGGCTGCGCTGTAGGGTCTCCAGGTCAAAGACCGCTTTGAGCTCATTGGCTCGGCTGGCCAGGCTGGAGGCATCCGCCGCCGAGCTCGGGGTTAGCGCGGGGGTGCTGCCATCGCCTTCACGGCCCTGATCGTCAAGCGTGCCGTAGGTACTGAAGTTGTGCGACACGGTTTTGATCAAGGTCGCCACTTGCGGGTTGAAGTTGAACAGTGCCAGGCCGAACAGGCTGCTCGGGCGCTCAGCCTGCCGGCACAGCCACTGTTGCCCGGCCTGCCCATTGGCCAGTACGGTGTACAGCGCATGGGCGGTCTCCAGCAGTTGGCTGGCCTGCTCGACGTTGCAGGTGTCGTGGTAAACGGCCTCTGCGCTGGGCTTCAGACGGTCAAGCCAGGTGAGCAGATCGGCTTCGCTGCGCTGGCAATGGTCCTGCAACCGTTGCGCCTGGGCCGTGGTCTGACTCAGGTACTGCTGTACGTCGTCAAAGCGCACGTCTTGGCGCCATAAGCGCTTGGCATTCCATTCTTCAAGCGCAGCTGGCCAGTCGCCTTGAGTGGGCAGTTGCCCCCAACGGGCCACAAACGAGGCCTTGACGGCAGTGATTGCCGAGGTTGCGCCCAATTCCACCACGCCGCCCAGATCGGCAGAGACCAGATCCTTGCCGCGCTCGACTTCATCCAGGGCGTTGAGCAAGCGGTACAGATCGTCGGTATAGGCTTGGCGTTGCAGTGGGTCGTGGAGCGTGTCCGGGATAAACGCATCGGTATCAAAACCACACAACCGCTCGACGGCGACAGCGCTTTCCAGCCTGTGTTGATGCAGGCTTTCAAACTGGCGCTGCTCCAGGACCCGACCTATAAGGTTCATGCTCAGGTCGTCGACCATGGCTAACGGATCGTCCAGGGCGATAAACAGCGCGGTGTCCTGTTCGGGCACCCTGCCGCGCACCAGCGCCTCCTCAAACGCGGGTTTGTACGGCAGGCCAGGCTCGCTCGCGATGGTGGGCAACAGCGTGCTGGTGAAGGTCGGCGCTGTTGCGCCATAGACGAAGATATCCGTCACGCGCTTGCCCAGCTCGGTAATCTCGTCGCCGTGCTCGGCTTGGCCGCTGGCGCAAAATCCCGGCAGATCGAGGCTGCGCATCCATTGGCGCTGTGCGTGGGGATTGCTGCGCATCAGCTCGCACAGGCGCCAGGTCCATTGCACTGGCGAATAGGCGATACGCAGCTGGCTGCGCCGAGAATAGAGCAGGTATGGGTGGGTTTCACCCGGGTTGTGACGAACATCCTGGTTCAACTGGCTGTCAGTCCACAGGTGACGCGTGAAGTGCTCACCGGATACCTGATATTCATGGAATGTCTGGTCGACACTGTTCCACACATACAGCCAGCCATCGCGTAACTGGCGCAGGGTGTAGCTGCGGGTGTGCAGTTCAGGCAGTTTGCTCGACCAGCCGGCCGGAAGTGGATTCGGCCCCTGGTGACTGCCTTTGCCAAGCGGGGATTCGTCCAGGGCATACCGCACCGGGAATATCGCCACCTCCGGCTGTTGCCAAGGGCACTGCCCCCTGCCGATAGGCGCGTTGGTGAATTGCTGGTTACGCCGGGCCCGTTTCAGTTCGGCTTCTGTTGCGGGCTTGTACATCGCACGTCCTTGTTCAAGTCGAGGTTATAACCGCCATTGGCGGGCGAGCTGCGGCTGCCCGCCGCGAGCATGGGTTTGTCCTTAAACCGGAGACAAAACAACGCCATGCCCAAGACGAATCGTGCTTGGGCCGGCGTGAAAGAGGGAAAATCTACCAAGAGTGGAAACAACTTGATGTCAGACGCTTCCTAAAATGCATCTACATTTTCTGGCTTCAGTTGAGGCAACGGTGGGAGCAACTGTCTTGATCAGTCAGCCTGGTGGGAGCCGGCCTTGCCGCCGATGGCCTCCACTACCGAACGCGAATCTTCGGCTCCCCCGCCCCGCGGCGCATGGTCAGCAGAAACTGCTCCAGCGGCGCCGGCTCGGCAATCTGCGGCAAGGCGTCCTTGTCCGGACGCTGGGCCCAGAACGTATCCCACGACGGAAACAGCTCATGAAAGCTGCCGGCATAAGGCTCACGCCCCGGCCAGCGCATTTTCATGCCGCCAATCGGTGGTTTGTTCAGGTCGGTGGCGTACCAGTAGCACGGCAGCCGCCGACGAAAGCACCACTGCCCGTCAACCCGCTCGTAATCGTCCCAGTACAGCATCTGCATGATCACCCACTCCGCCCCGGTCTCATGCTCGTTCTTCGAATAGACCACGCCGGTGGCATGGTCGGCATCGCTGAACTCGATGATGTGCTGGCCCAGGTGATGGGAGGTACCGTGGAACTGGCGGCGCATGGTGTCGTCCAGCCAGGCCTTGAAGTGCGCGCGGCCCTGTTTGTCGCGGCCGACGTTCACGTCCGGTACAAAGCAGTTGGCCATGGCGTCCATGTCGCGCATGTCCAGGGCCAGGGCGTACTTGCCTGCCAGCTGGCGGATGGCATCCAGCGACTCGAGGCGGTCGATGCGCGCGTGCAGCGCGTCCATGTCCATCACTCCAGCACCGTGTACAGGTCCGAGCTGCGCCCGCCATCCACCGCCAGGCTTGCACCTGTCACGTAGGAGGCTTCGTCGCTGGCCAGGAACAGGATTGCGTTGGCCAGCTCCACCGGCAGGCCGACCCGCTGCATGGGAATGACCTTTTCGGTGTTGCGACGGGTTTTCGCGTCGCTGAGCATGCCCGCGGTGGCCGGGGTGTCGACCACGCCCGGAATCACCACGTTGCAACGGATGTTGTGCGCCGCGCCTTCGCTGGCCACCGCCCGGCTGAAGTTGATCACCGCTGCCTTGGCCGCCGAGTAGCCGGCCATCCAGGCCGTGCCGAACAGGCCGCAGATCGAGGCGATGTTGACGATGGCGCCGCCGCCCTGGTCTTTCATCAGGCGCATGGCGGTGCGGGTGCCGAAGAAGGTGCCATCGACGGTGGTGCTGAAGTTGGCGTGCCAGTCGGCGGTCGACAGGGTATCGACGCCGCCCCATGTGTAGGCCATGGCGTTGTTGACCAGAATGTCCAGGCGGCCATGGCGCCGGGCCGCGTCTTCCAGGGCGCCGACATAGGCCTGCTCGTCGCTCACATCGGCCACGGCGATGTGACCCTGCCCGCCTGCGGCCTGGATCTGTTCCAGCACCTGCTGCAAGGGCTGCTCGCGTCGCCCGCACAGCACCACGGTTGCGCCCTCTTCGGCAAAGCGCAGGGCCGTGGCCTGGCCGATGCCGGAGCCTGCACCGGTGATGAAGGCAATCTTGCCGGTTAGTCGTTTGCTCATTGTTTCCCCCTCAGATAAAGGCCATGCCGCCGTTGACTGCAATGTTCTGGCCGGTGATGAAGCTGGCGTCGTCGCCTGCCAGGAACACCGCTACCCCGGCGATCTCGTCGGTTTCGCACAGGCGTCCCAGGGGCACGTTCTTGAGCATCGCCTGCATGTGTTCCTCGGCAACCCCGGCCATCATCGGGGTATTGGTCGGGCCCGGTACCAGGCTGTTGACGCGAATACCGGTGGGCGCAAGCTCGCGGGCGATAGAGCGGGTCAGGCCCATCACCCCGGCCTTGGAAGCGCAGTAGTGGCTTGGGCCTTCACCGGTCAGTGCGGCGGTGCTGGAGAGGTTGATGATCACCCCTTTGCGCGCACCCTTGACCATCAGCCGTGCGCCCTCGCGACAGCACAGGAAGGTACCGCCCAGGTTCACCCCGATCACCCGTGCCCAGCTCTCGTCGGGGGTGTCGAGGAAGCTGTCGAAGGCACCGACGCCGGCGTTGTTGACCAGAATATCGAGCCCGCCAAAACGCGCCTCGACCTGACCCATGGCGTCGGCTACCGAGGCGGCATCGGCGACGTTGCAGGCCAGCGCCAGTACCCGATCGTCGAGGTCGGCCAGATCTGCCAGGCTATTGCGCAGGGCCTCTTGATTGAGGTCCACCGCCACTACCCTGGCGCCTTCGGCAACGAAACGGCGCACCATGGCCTGGCCCATGCCCTGTCCTGCGCCTGTGACAAAAGCGACTTTGTTCAGCAACTTCATAGCGTTCTCCTGCGGTGCAGTGCGTAGAAGCCCACTGACAACACAGCAGGCCGGTCACTTGCATGATTAGGCCGCGACACGGCCACAGGCATCGTCCGATAGGACTACCGCCCAGCCTCGGTGCGTGGTCTGAATGGACGATGCCGCCCCGCTTGCAGCGATAGAGGATCGACCCTGCGCGAACCAGGCCCGGCACCTTCGCCCCTTCAGGCCACCGCGGCCTGGTGTACGCGCCCCATTCCCCTCGTCGACACGGAGACTCGTCATGACCTCAACCACCGACCTGCCGCTACCCACCGGCCACTACCTCACCACACCCGGCGGCCTGCGCCTGCACTACCTGGATGAAGGCAGCGGCCCTGTGGTGGTCTGGCTGCATGGCAGCGGCCCGGGCGCCAGCGGCTTCAGCAACTTCAAGGGCAACTACCCGCAGTTTGTCGAGGCCGGCTATCGCAACATCGTCCTCGACCTGCCCGGTTTCGGCCGCTCGGACAAACCCGAGGATGTGCAGTACCACCTGGATTTTTTCATCGACAACGTGGCGGCCCTGCTCGACGCCCTGGACATCGACCGTTGCACGCTGCTGGGCAACTCGCTGGGCGGCGCCATTGCCCTGGGCGTGGCGCTGCGCCTGCCGTCGCGGATCGAGCGCTTGATTCTGCTGGCGCCGGGTGGCGTCGAGGAACGCGAGGCCTATTTCAAGATGGAAGGCATCGTGCGCATGGTGAGTCTGTTCAACGCAGGGCCCGTCGGCCTCGAGGAAATGCGCAGCATGATGCGCCTGCAGTTGTTCGATGACTCGATCCTGCCGGAAAGCCTGTTGCTGGAACGGGTGGCGGTGGCAGTCACACAGCCGAAGAACCTGTTCAGCACCATGCAGGTGCCGAACATGGAGTCACGCCTGGGTGAATTGCAGTGCCCGATCCTGGGTTTCTGGGGCAGCAACGACAACTTCAACCCGGTCAGCGGGGCCCAGCGCATCATCGATGGCGCCGCCAACGCCCGCTTCATCGTGCTCAACCGCTGCGGGCACTGGGTTCAGGTAGAGCACTGTGAGTTGTTCAACCGCAGCTGCCTGGATTTCCTGCAGCACGGTTGAGGTCAGTTGGGAGCGGGCTTGCCCGGCGATGCGAGGTAACAGACAGATCGCTATCGCCGGGCAAGCCCGCCGCTTTCGGGAGGCAGGCGCCTAGGACGCCGCAGGCAGCCGGTTAAGCTCGGCATCACCCGGCTTGCCCAGCACGCACGAGGTGCCACCAGGGGTGTACATCATCGCCACGCAGCGGTTGCAGGCGGTGCAGATCGAGTCGGTGCTGGCGCCGGTGGCAAGCTTCTCTACATAGTCCGTCTCGGCCAGCAGCACCCTGCCCATGGCCACCAGGTCGAACCCCTCGGCCATCACCTGCTCGATGCTCTCGAGACTCTTGGCGCCGCCCAGGTAGGCCAGCGGCATCTTCACCGCCGCGCGCACCTTGCGGGCATGCTCGAGCAGGTACAACTCGTGGAACTGCACCACCGGGTCGCGCAGGCGCTGGATCTTCATGGCCAGGGCGATGATCGGATTCTTCTGCTGCACACGGTTTTCCTTCGGGAAGGAGGAACCGAACATGGTGGTGATCGACTCGACGTTCATGCCGGCGCTGAGCACCAGCAGGTGCGCCCCTTCCTGCTCCAGCATGCGCGCGATCCGCGCGCCATCCTCGGCGCTGTTGCCGGCGCGCGCACCCTCGGTGACGCTGTATTTGCAGATCACCGCCAGGTCACGACCTACCGCGTCGAGCACCGCCCGCAGCACCCGGCGCGGGAAGCGCAGGCGGTTCTCCAGGGTGCCGCCGTACTGGTCGCGACGCTTGTTGTACATCGGCGAAATGAACTGGCTGAGCAGGTAGCCGTGGCCCATGTGGATTTCCACCGCATCAAAGCCGGCCTCGCGGGCAAGCCGCGCGCCCTGGGCGAAATCCTCGACCACCTGACGCATGTCGGTCTCGGTCATGGCCTGCTTGAAGAACATGCCGCTCATCATGCCGATCTTGTTGAAGCCGCCACTGGCCGACAGCGGATAGCGGGTGGCGCGTTCGCGCAAAAACGTAAAGCAGCCACCATGGGTGATCTGCGCGCTGGCCAGCCCGCCCTCACGGTGCACTTCATCGGTCAGGGCCTTGAAGTGCGGCAGGCTTTCACGGGTGAGGGTCAGCTGATTGGGCAAGGTGCGCCCATCCTTGCTGACCGCGCAATAGGCCACGGTGGTCAGTGCCACCGCACCCCGGGCAAGCCCGGCGTGCAGCTTGACCAGTTGCTTGGAAGGCAGGCCCTGGGTGCTCATGCCTTCATTGGTGGCCGCCTTGATGAAGCGGTTTTTCAGGGTCAGCGGGCCGATCTGGATCGGACTGAAGGGAGACGTGTGCATGGCAGGGCCTTTTGATCAGAAGGTGTATTTGGCGTTGAACGACAGGTAATCGCGGTCGGCCAGCATGCGGCCCTGGGCGATGTCCGGTGAACTGAGGTAGGCAACATAGGTCAGGCCGACCTGGAAGTTGCCCAGGTACTTGAAGTCGCCGCCCACGGTCAGGCGTTTTTCGTCACGGCCCAGGCCCTGATAGGCACTGCCGTCGACGTTCTGGGTCCACACCACGCGGGTGTTCAGGTCCAGGCCGTCGGCGATGCCCAGGTAATCCATGTAGGCGCCGATACCGAGCAGGGTCTGGCCACGGGTCTGGGTGTCGGACTCGAAGTTGTCGAAGCTGCCATCGACGCCCGGGCCACCGCCGGTGATGTGCAAGGTGTCGACGCCTTCGATGTGCTGGTGCACCACTTCGGCCATGAGCGTGGTCTGATGGGCCAGGAAGCTGGGACCGATCATGTAGCTGCCGTTGAGGTTGCCCTGCCAGATCTGGCCACGGGCCGGGGCGCCGTTGTCCAGGTACACGGCGGCGCCGTCGCGGTAGCTGAGGTCACCGGCGAACTGCACCGAATCGCCTACCTTGGAGCTGAAGCTCGCACCGGTCAGCTCGACATCGTCGAAATAGCCCAGGCGATACACCGGGCCGCCGCCGGCGACGGCATAGTTGCCGATGCTGTGCAGCGAGGAGTACTGGGTCTGGCCGCTGAAGTCGAAGAACAGCGCACCGACCCGCTCGTGGTAGCGGTAGTGGAACAGGCCGACCTCGGTGTTCTCGGTGACCCTATACCGCACGCCCAGGCCCCACTGGCCGCTGTCGCGGGGCTCGACGTCACCGGCGTAGGTCACGCCGGTGAAGGTATTATCCGGCAGGCTGTCGATCACCCCTGCACCCAGGCGGTAGAACTCGGCGCCGGGGCCGAAAGTGTCGCTGCCGAAGTAGTCGCCCACCGGGTTGAGCTGGGTCTTCTCCCACTCGTACTGATAGAAGCCGACCAGGGCCAGGTCTTCGTTGAGCGACCAGGAAGCCGAGACCTGGCCCACCGGCAGGTAGGAATCCTTGGCTTCGGTACCGGGGACGTTGAACTTGGTGGCATCGACCGGTGCCTGTCCCTGGCTGATGTTGGCCCAGAACAGGCTCTCGCCCCAGGCCACCAGGTGGCGACCGGCCTTGATCGACAGGTACTGGCTTTCGGCGACATCGAAGTTGCCGTACACGTAGGCATCGAGCAGGCGCGCCTTGCTGCCGCTCAGGCGCCGGGTGTCTTCGGTAAAGCCATCGGCGCGGCCGATCTTGTTCACCGTGCCTGGCGAGTCGTTGTCGTTGCGGTTGTGATAGACGTCATCGTAGAAATGACTGCCCCGCAGCACCGCACCGAGGTTGTCGTGCTTGAGCAGAAGCTCGCCGAACAGGCTGACACGGTTGGTGATCAGCGCACCCCGGTCGAAGTTGCGCGTGCCGTCGTCGTTGTTGATGTCGTTGAGGTATTGATGGGCGGGTTTGGCGGTCCGCATCGAAGCGGTGTAGTTGACGGTCAGCGATGAGTCGAGGGTGGTGTCCTCGCCCAGTTCGATCCGTGGGCCGGCGTTGGCGTTTGCACAGGCCATGGTCAGTGTCAGCAGCAGCCCGCCTTGAGTCGCGTTGAACCTAGACATGCAGCAATCCTTTTCTTGTTGTTGTGGTTGACGTGCGCAGAGTGAAACGCGGCGGCGCGGTGAACATCATCCATTTGGCCTAGGCCGTCCGGCCTCATCGCTGGCAAGCCAGCGCCCACAGGTTTCATGTGGCGACCAACGCGCGCAACTCGTTCTTGGCCACCTTGGCCGACGGGTTCAACGGCAGCGCGCCCATGAAGCGCACATGGCGCGGCACCTTGTAGTTGGCCATCCGCTCGCGGCTCCAGGCGATCAGCTCCTGCGCCTGCAATTGCTCCCCCTCACGCAACACCACGCAAGCACACCCCACCTCGCCCATGCGTTCGTCGGCCACCCCCACCACCGCCACCTGGGCAATGGCCGGGTGGGCAATCAGCGCCGCTTCGATCTCTGCCGGGTAGCAGTTGAAGCCGCCGACGATGAACAGGTCCTTGAGCCGGTCGGTAATCGTCAGGTTGCCCGCCTCATCCAGCCGCCCCACATCGCCGGTGTGCAGCCAGCCGTCCTTGTCGATGGCTTCGGCCGTGGCCTCGGGGTTCTGGAAGTAGCCCTGCATGACATGAAAGCCCCGCAGGCAGATTTCCCCGGTCTCGCCAGTGACCAGTGCCTGGTTTTGCGGATCGCGAATACTCACCTCGGTACCGGCCAGCGGCCGGCCACTGGTGCCGGCGATCACTTCGGCCGAATCCTGCGGGTCGCACAGGGTCGCCAGGCCGCCGCATTCGGTCAGGCCGTAGGCGGTGGTCACGCAACTGAAACCCAACTCGCTGCGCATGCGTTCGATCAGGCTCGGGGGAATGCTGGCCGAGCCCGTGACGGCAATGCGCAGGCTCGACAGGTCGGTTTCGTGCAGGCGTGGATGGGCCAGCAACGACAGGTACAACGTCGGCGCGCCCGGCAGTACGCTGATGCGCTCATTGGCAATACGCTGGAACACCGCCTCGGCATCGAACACGGCATGGGGCAGGATGGTCGCCCCGGCGATCAGGCAGGTCAGCCAGCCGGCCTTGTAGCCAAAGGCATGGAAGAACGGATTGACGATCAGGTAGCGGTCGCCCGGCACCAGGCCGATCACCCGCACGTACTCACTGAAGGCACGCAGGCACTGGCCATGGCCGCTCATCACGCCCTTGGGCTTGCCGGTGGTGCCTGAGGTGAACAGCAGGTCGCACACCGCCTCTGGCTGCACCGCCAGGGCCCGACGCTCGGCCTTGAGCACCTCGACGGTCGCGGCCCCGGCGACGAACTGCTCGTAGCCGAGGTCGCAGGCCTCGCGCGGCGAGTCGCTGGCAAACACCACCAGGTGCTCGAGGCTGCCTGGACGGTGGGCCTCGAGCATCGCGGGGTAATCGACGTCCAGGAAACGCTGCTGCACGAACAACACCCGGCAGCCGCTACGCGCCAGTACGTCGGCCGCCTCGGTGCCTTTCATGCGGGTGTTGATCGGCACCAGCACGGCGCCTGCGCAATGAATACCCAGGGCGGCGATGATCCAGTCCCGGCCATTGGGCGCCCACACCGCCACCCGGTCGCCCGGCTGGATGCCCAGGGCCATCAGGCCGCGGGTAACGGTCAGGGCCAACGCCGGCAGTTCGGCGTAGTCGGTACACACGCCGCCGTCTTCAATGGCCGTGCGTCCGGCAAAACGCCGGGCACTGTCGAACAACAGCCGGGCGATGGTGGTCGGCGCGCTGGTGGCGGCATCGACCCAGGGTGAAGTCATGGCAAATTCATTCATCGGCATCACTCAGGAAAGCGGATTCGCAGGTGCGCGCTGGTGGGCACGGCCTGGCAGGCCAGGATCCAGCCCTCGGCCAGTTCGTCGGCGTCCAGCGCATCGTTGATCAACAGTTCGATATCGCCGCTTTCAAGGGTGCACATGCACGAGGCGCAGCCCCCTACCCGGCAGGCACTCGGCGGCTTGAGGCCGGCTCGCTCCATGGCTGCCAGCACGGTCTCGCCACTGTCGCAGGCAAGGCTGTGATCCTCGCCATCCAGGCGCACCGCCAGTTGTGCGGCCACGGCCGCGTCGCTGGCAACCACTTGGGCCACTTCGCTTTCGCCGGGCAACGAGACAAATCGCTCGACATGCACCCGTTCACTGGGCAGCCCCAGGTTTTTCAGCGCACTGACGGCGGTGTCCATGAACGGGCCCGGGCCGCAGATAAAGGCCTGGGCATCGATGAACGGCTGCGCCAACGCCGCCAGCTGCGCCGCGGCGGGAATGCCCTGCACCGAGTCCAGCCAGTGGACGATCTGCAAGCGTTCGGGGTGGGCGTTGGCCAGAAAGCGCAACTCGTCACGAAAGATCACCGAGCTTTCGTCGCGGTTGGCGTAGATCAACAGAATGCGCCCCTGCCCGGCCAGCAACGCCGAGCGCAAAATTGACAGCACCGGTGTCACCCCGCTGCCACCGCCGAACAGCAGCAGGTCGCCGTCCAGGTTGTGCGGCACGAATACCCCGGCCGGTGGCAGTACCTGCAGGGTCTGGCCTTCCTGCAGCTCGGCGCACAACCAGTTCGAAGCGCGCCCGTCGCGCACGCGCTTGACCGTCACTCGCAGGGGTTCGTCCAGCAGGGGCGTGCTCGACAACGAGTAGCAACGCGGCAGCCAGTCGTCGCCGTAAGGGATGCGCAGGGTCAGAAACTGCCCGGGCCGGTAGCGAAAGCGCTCGGCCAGGTGCTCGGGCACATCGAAGATCAGTGAACGGGCATCGGCCGTTTCCTCGACCACCCGCGCCACGCGCAAGGCAACAAAGTCATTCATGGCTCAACTCTCAAAGTCCCCTGCCCGGCAGGCGGGCAGGTAGACGGGCGATGGCTTCAGACGTATGGGTCCGGGTTGGGCAGGCCCAGTTGCACCGCGCCCAGCGTGCGGCCATAGGCCTGGTAGTTGTTGGCGATATGCCCGCGGGCCTGGTGCAGATCGCGGAACAGCCGCGCCACCGGGTTGCTGTTGTACAACCCCGAGGCCGCCATGCAGCGCAGCAACTCGTTGACCTTCTCGGCGCACAAGTTGGTGACATAGGCCGACTGGTAGCGGTACAGCAGTCGGGTTTCCACATCCGGGTATTCACCGGCACGGGCCAGCTGCATCAGGTGCTCGTAATTGCGCTCCAGCACCAGCTTGAGGCTGTCGACCGTCAGCGTGGCCTCGGCCACAGCGGTTTGCGCCGCCGGGTCGTCCGCCGTGCGCGCGCCGTGCTTGCCGATGTGCTGAGCAGCATTGGCACGGAACAGATCGATGGCCCCTTGCAGCGCGCCGATGGCCGAGGTGGACACCGCGCGGGAGAACACCTGGGCAAAAGGAATGGCGTAGATCGGGTTGGTGTTGACCTGCCGGCCTGGCGTGGCCTCCAGGGTGCAGTTGTTGGTGCGCTGCACCCGATGCGCCGGCACGAAGGCGTCCTCGACGACGATGTCGTGGCTGCCGGTACCACGCAGGCCGAGCACTTCCCAGTTGCGCTGGATCTGATAGTCGGCGCGCGGCAACAGGAACGTACCGTGCTCGGCTGCCAGCTCACCTTCGGCCGGCAGGATGCCGCCCAGCAACACCCACTGGCAGTGCTCGCTGCCGCTCGAGAAGCCCCAGCGGCCGCTGATGCGGTAGCCGCCTTCGACTACCGTCACCTTGGCGGTCGGCATATAGGTGGACGACACCAGGGTGTCGTGATCCTCGCTCCACACCTCGCGCTGGGTCTCGATCGGGTAGCGGGCCAGCTGCCAGGGGTGTACGCCCATCACGCCGTAGACCCAGGCGGTGGACATGCAGCCTTCGGCGAGGGTCATCTGAATCTCGAAGAAAGTCCGCGGGTCTACCTCGTAGCCGCCGAACGCCCGGGGCTGCAGGGCGCGCAACAGGCCGGCCGACTTCAGTTCGGCAATGCTTTCATCGGCGACCTTGAGGTCGCGATCCCCTTGCGCCGAGCGTTCGCGCAGCGCCGGCACCAGGCGCCGCGCCCGTTCCAGCAGTTCGATTTCGTCCTGGGTCTTTTCTCGCATGCTGTGCATCCTTCTTGTTCTCCCAATCTCGTTGCGCCAATGCGCGAGCCGTGATTGATGATCGGATTGCACAGCCGTTGCTTCATCGTCAAAGCGGACTAGGGCTGTGGGCGGCTTTGCGGCCTCTCGCGGGGCAAGCCGGCTCCCACAGGTTCAGCGCAGGCCAGCAAGCGCGCAGCATAAGGATATGCCCAGAAAAGCCTTAGTCCATTGAGACGATGCCCCCCATCGATCACCCGGAAATACTTTTGCCATGCGTCCACTCACGCTCAAGGAAAACCAGCCAATGAGTATCCTGCAACGATTCCAGCTACCAGGCAGCGTCGCGATCGTCACCGGCAGCGGCCGTGGCATCGGTCGCGCCATCGCCCTGGCCTACGCCGAAGCCGGCGCCGACGTCATCTGCAGCGCACGCAGCCCTGAAGACATCGAACGGGTCGCCGACGAAGTGCGCAGCCTCGGCCGCCGCGCCCTGGCGATCGCCTGCGACGTCAACGACAGCGAGCAACGCCAGGCCCTGGTACGCCAGAGCCAGGAACACTTCGGGCGCATCACCCACCTGGTCAACAACGCCGGCGGTGGCGGTCCCAACGATGCCCTGGGCATGTCCGCGGAGCAATTCGAAGAGATCCTGCACTTCAACGTGTCCAGCGCCTACGCCCTGTGCCAGTTGTGCGTGCCGCTGATGCGCGAGGCCGGCGGCGGCAACATCATCAACATAAGCTCGGTGGCGGCGCGCTACGCCCAGCGCCACTTCAGCGCCTACGGCACCGCCAAGGCCGCGCTGAGCCACCTGACCCGCCTGCTGGCCCAGGACTTCGCCCCCCAGGTGCGCGTCAATGCCGTGGCCCCCGGCCCGACCCTGACCGAGGCGCTGAACAAGGTCATGCCCACGGCGATGCGCGAGGCGATGGAAGCCAACACCCCGCTCAAATGCCTGGGCAGCCCCGAGGATATCGCCGCGGCGGCGCTGTACCTGGCAAGCCCGGCGTCAGGCTGGGTGACCGGCAAGATCATCGACGTCGATGGCGGCGCCGACAGCAGCGTCTGGCCCGGCTGAGGCCCCCTTTTTGCCGGTGCCCTGGACCCTTGGGACCGGCTTTTTTATTACCTGTACAGAGCGAAACCACCATGGATGCCTCTCTGATCACCGCCCTGGGCGATGAACTGTTCAATGCCCTGCGCGGGCGCACCACCCTCGCCCCACTGACCCAGCGCCACCCGGCCATCAGCCTGGACCAGGCCTACCGTATCTCACTGCGCTTCCTGCAGCGTCGCGAAGCCCTGGGCGAGCGCGTCATCGGCAAGAAAATCGGCGTTACCAGCCGCGCCGTGCAGCAGATGCTCGACGTCCACCAGCCGGACTTCGGGTTTCTCACCGACGCCATGCAGGTGGACGATGGCAGTGAAGTCAGCTTTGCCCGCTACCAGTTGATCCAGCCGCGGGCCGAAGGCGAAATCGCCTTTATCCTCGGTGAAGACCTCAAGGGCCCCGGCATTCGCGCCGAAGACGTGCTGGCAGCGAGCAAGGCGGTTGCGCCCTGCTTCGAGATCGTCGATTCGCGTATCGACAACTGGCAGATCCGCATCCAGGACACCGTGGCCGACAACGCCTCGTGCGGGGTCTTCGCCCTGGGCGAACAACGCATCGACCCGCGCGACCTGGACCTGGCCCGCGTCGAGATGCACATGCTCAAGAACGGCCAGCCGGCCGGCAGCGGCCTGGGCTCGGCGGTACAGGGGCACCCGTGCGAAGCGGTGGCCTGGCTTGCCAACACCCTGGGCGAGCTGGGGATCCCCTTTCGCCAGGGCGAAGTCATTCTTTCCGGTGCCCTGGCGCCCCTGGTACCGCTGGTGCCGGGAGATCGCATCAACCTGTCGATGAGCGGCCTGGGCAACGCCAGCCTGCGTTTCGTCGCCTGAGTACGCCCTCCTTTTTCCCTCCCAGGAGCGATGAATCATGAGCAAGAAAATCAAATGTGCGCTGATCGGGCCGGGCAACATCGGCACCGACCTGCTCTACAAACTGATGCGCAGCGAGGTACTGGAGCCGATCTGGATGGTCGGCATCGAGGCTGGCTCCGAAGGCTTGCAGCGGGCTCGCGAGCTGGGCCTGAAAACCACCGCCGAGGGTGTCGACGGGTTGTTGCCCCATGTGCTGGAAGATCAGGTGCAGATCGCCTTCGATGCCACCTCTGCCTACGTCCACGCCGAGAACTCGCGCAAGCTCAACGCCCTGGGCGTGCTGATGATCGACCTTACCCCCTGCGCCATCGGCCCCTACTGCGTGCCGCCGGTCAACCTCAAGGCCAACCTGGCGCGCGGCACGATGAACGTCAATATGGTCACCTGCGGTGGCCAGGCGACCATCCCACTGGTGGCGGCGGTGTCCAGCGTGCAACCAGTGGACTACGCCGAGATCATCGCCACCGCCGCGTCGAAGTCGGTCGGCCCGGGCACCCGCAAGAACATCGACGAATTCACCCGCACCACCGCCCGTGCAGTGGAACAGGTCGGCGGCGCAAAACAGGGCAAGGCGATCATCATCGTCAACCCCGCCGAGCCGCCGCTGATCATGCGCGACACCGTGCACTGCCTGACCGCGGACACCCCGGACGAGCCGGCCATCCGCGCCGCCATCGACGCGATGATCGCCCAGGTGCAGCGCTATGTACCGGGCTACAAACTGGTCAATGGCCCGGTGTTCGACGGCAATCGGGTGTCGATCTTCATGGAAGTCGAAGGCCTGGGCGACTACTTGCCCAAGTACGCCGGCAACCTCGACATCATGACTGCCGCCGCTGCCCGCACCGCCGAGATGTTCGCCGAGGAAATCCTCAAGGGCGACCTGGTGCTGCGCGCCACTCCCGAACCTGCCATTGCCTGAGGAAACGTCCATGGAACTTAGCGGCAAGCAAATCACCGTTCACGACATGTGCCTGCGCGACGGCATGCATCCCAAGCGCCACCGCATCAGCCTGCAGCAGATGAAAGACATCGCCTGCGGCCTGGACCAGGCCGGCGTGCCCCTGATCGAAGTGACCCATGGCGACGGCCTGGGCGGCAGCTCGGTGAACTACGGTTTCCCGGCACACACTGACGAGGAGTACCTGTCGGCGGTGATCCCGCTGATGAAGAACGCCAAGGTCTCGGCCCTGTTGCTGCCGGGCATCGGCACCGTCGACCACCTGAAAATGGCCTTCGAACTGGGGGTCAATACCATCCGCGTGGCCACCCACTGCACCGAGGCCGACGTCAGCGAGCAACACATCGCCCACGCTCGCCACCTGGGCATGGACACTGTCGGGTTTCTGATGATGGCGCACATGAACAGCCCCGAAGGCCTGGTCGAGCAGGGCCTGCTGATGGAGAGCTACGGTGCCAACTGCATCTACCTCACCGACTCGGCCGGCTACCTGCTGCCCCACGACGTCAGCGCGCGGGTGCAGGCCATGCGCGCGGCACTCAAGCCCGACACCGAGATCGGTTTTCATGGCCACCACAACCTGTCGATGGGCGTGGCCAACTCCATCGCCGCCATCGCCGCCGGCGCTACGCGCATCGACGCCGCCTGCGCGGGCCTGGGTGCCGGTGCCGGTAACACGCCGATGGAAGTGCTGGTGGCGGTATGCGATCGCATGGGTATCGAGACCGGCGTCAGCGTGTTCGGCATCCAGGACGTGGCCGAAGACCTGGTGGTGCCGATCATGGACTTCCCGATCCGCAGCGACCGCGATGCGCTGACCATGGGGTATGCGGGGGTGTATGGCTCGTTCCTGCTGTTTGCCAAGCGTGCCGAGCAGAAGTACGGCGTGCCGGCGCGGGAGATCCTGGTAGAGATGGGCCGACGCGGAATGGTCGGCGGGCAGGAAGACATGATCGAGGATACGGCGATGACCTTGGCGCGGTTGCGGGCCTGATTCATTGGGACCGCCCCCTGTAGAAGCGGGCTTGCCCCGCGATAGCGATTCGAACAGTACATCGCTATCGCGGGGCAAGCCCGCTCCTACCTGGCCGTTATTGTTTGATCAAGTCGCTGGGCTTCCAGCTCTGGTCGAAGAACGCTTGCTTGGGACCGTACAAGCGCACGATCACCAGGAAGCCTTTGCCTGGAACCGTACGAATCCAGTTCTTGCCCTCGCCCGGTGACTCGGGACCGAAATAGATATCGGTCGAGCCGTCGCTGTTCTGCGCCGGTTTATCCATCTGGTTGAGCGACGGGAACGGCTGGCCATTATCCAGGCCCGAAGCCGTATAGTTGTCGTAGGCGGTCACCGACCAGAACAACGCCGCTGGCACATTGGCGGGCAGGTTGAGCTTGTAGGCCTGGGCACCGTCTAGGAACTTGCCGTCGGCATCGCGCGTGGTGGCTGGGTACTTGGCGCCGGCGCCGACCATGTTCATCACCATGCCCGGGCTGTCGGAATAGGCCGATGTAAAGAACGCCACACGCTGCTCAAGGTTGGTAAAGGTGCCGCTGGCCTGGAACTCGGTATTTTCCCCGGCGAAGGTGTTCACATACTGCCGGTCCTTGTAGTAAAGGCCGCCCGGCTCTTTCATCAGCAGATGGCTGGTGACCACCTTGCTCATCTTGAACGCGGTACGCGCCGCGTCATCCAGCAGCTTGCGTCGCTGCTCATCCGGGGCGAAGGGCTTGCCCTTCTCGATGCCGATGGTATGCAGGAAGCCGCGCATGTCCATGTCCGCCGGGTCGACCGCCTCGGCCTCGATGAAACGTGACAGCAGTTCGAAATAGCGACCGTCCTGGGGGAACAGCATGTTGATCGGTGCGCCGGTGGCATCGGGGAATTGCATCGGCAGCGCCGAGTCCTTCTTGCCCAGCGGATAGATCTTGGTGCGCTCGACCTGGGCCACCGGCACGCTCAGGTCTTTAGGGTCTTTGAAGAAGGTGCGCCAGAACAGGAACACGTTGTTGGTGCGCGAGCGGTAGACGTAGCCTTCGGTGGGTTCCGGGCCGGTGTAGCCAGGCGGCAATAGCACATAGGTGCCACCCTTGCCCTTGTCGGGGCCGGCCAGGCCGACGTCGCCGCGCCAGGTCTTGCCATCGATGGTCGGGCCGACGATGGGCCGCTGGAAGAAGTCATCGAACATACCCTGCACGCCGGGCGGTGCCTCGACCACCAGCGGGCCATATTTTTCCAGGTCCAGATAGCTCATGGCGTAGACCAGGTCGGAGTTCGGCGTGGTCACCAGTGTCTTGGCGTTGATGCGCTTCTTTCAGGTCGGCAGGATGTTGTAGCCGGCACCGAACTGCTTCTCCGACGCTTCTTTCATCGACCAGATGTTGATGGCCGGCAAGGACCACAGGTAGGCCTGCACCGCGCGCTGGAAAATCAGCTCGTCGATCATGCTGCGGGCGGTGGCCTCGGTCGGGAAGCCGTTTTCGAATGGCTGATTGGCCAGTTCTTCGTAACGCGTGGCGGCATCGGCGACACCGCTCAGAGAAACCGCCACTGCCAGGGCGGTCAGGGTGGCTCGCAAACTGCTCATGAAATGTCCTTATGTTGCGCAGATTGAAGAGGATGCAGGCGCTGCCTCAGTTGACCTTGACCACCGCAGGCGGTGTCCACTGGCCGTTCATTGCAGCGGCCTGGGGCCAATAGGCCCGAACGTAGAGCGAGAAATCGGCGCCCTTGGGGGCCGGCAACCAGTTGCTTTCCTTGTCGGCGCCCGGGGACTCGCTCTGCACATACAGCGTCAGCGAGCCGTCGGCATTGGGCTTGAGCGATTTGTTCTTGGTGCCAAGGGAGTAGCGGCCCTGCGGATTTTCCGCGAAGAAGTGCTGCTCGTTGTACAGGGTCAGCGACCAGAAACCCTTGACCGGGGGCAAGGCATCTTTAGGGAATGTCACACTGTAGCGCTGGCCGCCATTGAGGCGCGTGCCGGACTGATCCAGGTCCTGGTAGAAGTACTTGGTCTCGATCTGCTTGTTGACGAAGATGTTCGAGCGGGCGACTGCGGTACGCAGAAAGTAGTCGGTGCCGAACGCTGCGCCGTTGTCGATGGTGCTCCAGTGGTTGGGCAGTTGCTTGCCATAGTTGCGGAACTGCAACAGCGGCTTGACCACCTCGGCATCGGACTTTTGCGCCTCGTCGATCATGGCCTTTTTCAGCTGGGGATCGCGCTGGGCTATCTGCGCCAGCGCCGACAGCTGCGCATAACGGGCCTCTTCGCCGGGCAACGGCTTGGCGTCCTTGAGGATCGCCGGCAACTCATCGAAGAATTTTTCCGGGAACACCCAGCGGGTTTCTTCGGCACCTGCCGCTTCTGACGGGAATTTCGGCGACTTGCTCCAGTCACGTTGCTTGAGCTTGCCGTCGTACTTGGACACCGGGTACATATCGATGCCAGACAGATACTGCTGGATCGCCTTGCGGTCCTCGGGGGTATCGTCCTGGAACACCCGTGGAATCACGAAACCGGTGTTGGTTTTTGCCCGGAACACCTGGGTGATGCCCTCGGGTACCTTGCCGTTCCAGTCAGGGCCCACCAACAGGTAGAAGCCGGGCTTGGTGCCGTACATCTTGCCCAGCTCGGCGAAACTGTCGGAGCGCAGGTCGACGACCTGATACACCCAGAACCGGTCGCCGAAGTCCGGCACCTGGAGTACTACCGGCTCCAGGTCCAGGGCAATGCTGCCGGCACCGTAGACCACGTCCTGGTTCGGGCAGGCCACCAGGCGTTCGCCCGGCGAGATGTAATCGGTGAGCATCGACAGGTGGTTGATCGGTGCCACGGGCACGATTCCGCCCATCAGCCCCGCTTGCGGCAGATCCTTGAACTTCTGGCGCCGGTTATAGATGTTGGCCATCGGCCAACCCCAGAAATACGCCTCGCGCGCCATCATGCGCACATAGGTTTCGGTCACCTTCACATCCGCTTCAGGCCCGGACACCTGGGCCGGCGGCTCGCTCTGGGCCTGAACCTCCGTCGCACCGAGCCACATCGCAGTGGCGAGCAGGCAACAGGTAAATAAAGGGGTCTTGTGCATGAAGGTGCTTCCTTGCTCGAGAGTTTTCGACAGAGGTGTTCCTGGCAGTGAACACATCGATGGAAAATCTAGCAGAGGAATCTGACTCGGCCAGAAAAAGGCATGAGAATCAGGGGAGCTTATTTCCTTTTATCAGGATTGCCGATCTGAACCGATGCTTTTCCGGTCTTGTTATTGGAGGTACTCGCAAGCACCTGAGGCGCCTGAAGTTTTGCCATTGTTGCGAATACGAGCGCTCTGGTCGGGCGTGCGCAGTACGCGCGTCTCCTGACGAGGCCTGAGCGGTCAGTGCACAAAGCCGTCGGTCACCTGCAGCCATTGTTTTTGCCCAGGGGTTCAAACTGCGAGGTGCGACTCTAACGGAGGCGTACGACAATGAGCACTACCAAAATGAGCGCGATGACCTTGGCGCTGCTGACCACAGCGTGCCTGACAGCGTTTGCAGACTCCTACGACGCGGCCGATAGCGCATCAGGGTATATGCAAGCAGTCGGGAGAAATGGTTCGCACTCGATGCACCCCAATGCGCCATTGGCGGCCGAGCAATTCGCCGACGATGACGCATCTGGGTACGTCCGGGCAGGCGGGAGAAATGGTTCACACTCGATGCATCCCGACGCGCCTGTAACAGCCGAACAATTCGCTAACGATAACGCGAAATTGCTACAGCAAACTGGAGATGAATAAGCACATTTTCCCAGGAGCTACTGAGCCTACCGTATGAGTGCTCGAAGCCCGCAGCCGTCGACGGCCGATACTGGAGTGACAATCATCCAGCACGGCACCCACAATCCGGCCTTCGCGGGCTTCGATCACTTCGCTCTTGCAGACGTGCCAATACTCAACGCTGCACGGGCATGCTGGCCGCCTGATTCACCGCTGTCTCCATCGCCTTGATCCAGGGTTCATCGCCCACGGCTTGTGCAAGCAGCCGCGCCCCCACCATCGCGGCAAACAGCACCATGGCCCTGTTTTCATCCTGCGCAGTGGGGGGGCCGCTGGCGTCGGCAGCGGTTACCTCATTGACGAAGGTTTCGAAGAGCGTTTCCGTCCCAGAAACGTAGACCTCGGCACAGGTGCCATCGACCTCCCCGGTTGCCACTGGCGCAGCGAACGCCAACAACGGACACCCCTTGGCCGAGGCGCGATTGCGAAGGTACTGGCGCACCAGTGCCGAGCAGCGACTCTCAGCCACCGAATCGGCTCGCTGGAAAACCTGGCCCCATGCCTGGCGGGACTGGTCGAACGCCAGCGCAAAAGCCTCCGCCACCAAGGCGTCCTTGGACTCGAAGTGCTTGTAGAAGCCTCCCACGGTCATGGCATTGGCGGCCATGACCTGTGCCACCGAGACATTCTCCACACCCGATTCGCGGAACATCCGGCAAGCGGTCTCGACGATCCTGGTGCGGTTTTCCTGCGCTTTTGCCTGCGACGAACGTCCCACCGGCCTACTCCTCCCGCCTGAAGCACACAACCTTGCTCGTCATGCGCTGCAATGCCTCGCCCCGTTGATTGGAAGTAACGCACTCAAGGACCACCATTCCCCGATCTGGACGGGACCGGGAAGGCGCGATGCTGGCCACCGTGCTCCGCACACGCAGGATGTCGCCGGGGCGGGTCGGCTGTGGCCAGCTCAGTTCGACAGTTGCACCAATCACGCCTCCGGCGAACGGAAGGCTGCCCACCAACAGCCTCATGGTAATCGCGCTGGTATGCCAACCGCTCGCAGCTAGCCCCTTGAAGAAAGTGCCCTGGGCAAGACTGTCATCCAGGTGAAACGGTTGCGGATCGTATTCGCGGGCAAAGCGGATGATCTGTTCGGCATCCAGCAGGTACTGCTCGCTGGTGAAGCTATCGCCCACCGCCAGGTCTTGCAGATAGATTGGTTCGCTCATTGCCAGGCTCCTCGAGAGGCTATCGCAAGGGCACGAAGCCCATCTTCACTCGCTTGCTCGAATAGATTATGTACATTATCTTATTTCTGGCAATGCCCGTTTTTTGCGTCTCGCCTGGTCACCTTCCCAAGGAGCCCCACATGCCACTGGTACGCATAGACATCAAGAGACACCCCGACCCCGCCCACCTGCAAAAGCTTGGACAGGCTGTATACAGCGCCATGAAGCGCACGATCGATGTCCCCGATCATGACAACTTCCAGGTGCTGACCGAGCACGATGGCGACCGCTTGGTGTATGACCCGCAATACCTGGGCATCCAGCGTTCGCAGGGCCAGGTGTTCATCCAGATCACGCTCAGTGAAGGGCGCACGACGGAGCAGAAGAAGGCGCTGTACCAGGCCATCGCCGAAGGGATCAACCGGGAGGCAGGCGTGCGCCTGGAGGACGTTTTCATCAATCTGGTCGAGGTCCACAAGGAGAACTGGTCGTTCGGTAACGGCGTCGCTCAATACGCCCATCCACATTCGACTGACAGGCGCCCCATGTAGAACCACATGCAGGCGGCCCATCACAAAGGAAGCGGCCTATCTTGGACGACCCGCTTCATGACGAGCGTCGAGGTCAGCCGTTGCACATTGGGTAACGTCGAAAGACTCTCATCGTAGAGCCTCTGGAAGGCTGGTAGATCCTGGGTGATTACGTGCAGCAGGTAGTCCGGCTCCCCGAACAGACGCTGGGCATCAACCACCTGGGGAATGTCGACCAGCGCCGTCTCGAAGGCGTCTACAGCTTGCCGGTCGCCCTCTCGAAGCGTGGCAAATACCATGGCGGAAAAGTTCAGGCCGAGCGCACCAGGATCGAGCTGTGCGCGATACCCCAGCAACACACCCGCCTCCTCCAGCGCCCGCACTCGCCGATGGCAGGGGGACAGGCTCAAACCCACGCGCTCGGCCAGTTCGGTGACCGACAGCCGACCATCCTTTTGCAGCTCGGAAAGAATCTTTCGATCAATCCTGTCCATATAGAAGAATCTCCCAATCTGAGCATTCATGATGATAATTTTTGAAAGTAAATTCTAATCAGATTTCACTATTCTTCCTTCAATCATTCATTGCCGTTGATTCAAGGAGCGGGTAGCACCATGACGTTCAGCGTTTTCGTTGCATTCTGGGCCGTGTCGATTCTGTTCATCATCACGCCAGGCGCAGACTGGGCCTACGCGATTTCGGCGGGATTGAAGCATCGAGTTGTCTTGCCCGCCGTGGGTGGCCTGTTATCCGGCCACTTGATTGCCACATTGATTGTTGCCGGGGGTGTTGGCACCTTGGTCGCCAACCATCCCCTGGCCTTGTCGGCGATGACGATTGCCGGCGCGGGTTACCTGCTCTGGTTGGGCGCCAACATGCTTGCCCGCCCTTGCACACCTCACGCGGATGAGACTCGGACGCCAGGTTCGTGGCAGCGCTGGGCGCTCAAGGGGCTCTGCGTGAGCGGGCTGAACCCGAAGGTTTTCCTGCTGTTTCTGGCGCTCTTGCCTCAATTTGCCGACGCCACCGCTCCCTGGCCGGTACCGATGCAGATGATTGCGCTCGGGCTCGTCCACATTGTCAGTTGTAGCGTGGTCTATCTGTTGGTCGGATTCGGCTCGCAGGTTGTTCTTCAGGCCCGCCCTGTCGCCGCTCGCCGGGTCAGTCAATTTTCCGGAGTCGCCATGATCATCATTGCGCTGGTGCTGCTGGTGGAGCAGATCCACGTTTGATCCCACATCAGCGATGACAGTTTCCACTTTCAGCCATTGCTTCATCCCAACCAGGGAGCGCTTATGAAAAGCCCGAGAGAACGTGCCGCCGAAGGCCTGCAGGTCGGTGATCGGTTCACCCTAGTCCGCACTTTTACAGAGGATGATATTCGCCAGTTCGCGCAGATCTCTCGTGACTACAACCCGGTTCATTGCGATGCGCGCTACGCGCAGCTGCGCAGGTTCAAATCACCCATTGCCCACGGTCTTCTGACCGCCAGCCTCGTCACCGAAATTGGCGGGCAGATCGGCTGGCTGGCAACAGGGATGAGTTTCGAGTTCAAACGACCGGTTTATCCAGGCGAGCAGATCACCTGCTACTGGCTCATCGCCGACATCGATGAACGGGGTCACGCTAAAGCCGAAGTCCGGATTCTCAACGCGCAGGGAGTCACGGTGCTGGAGGCAACGACAACTGGCGTGCTACCCGGTACTGAAGAGCGGGAGCACCTCAACCAAATGCTGGTCGAGGGTGATCTCACTAACGGCGCTCGCTGAATGTGCGTGGGTTAGATAAAGATCTTGCCTCGCAGGTAAAGCGCTGCGTGACCACTGATAATGACCCGGTCGCTGTCCAGGACTTCGCAGTGCAGCTGGCCTTTGCGTGCCCCGCCTTGCTCGGCACTCAGGGCCCGTTTACCTAACCGCTCCGCCCAATAGGGCGCAAGGGAGGTATGGGCGGAGCCGGTGACCGGGTCTTCATTCACGCCCACCCGCGGCCCGAACCAGCGAGAGACAAAGTCGAAGTCACGACTCGGCGCGGTTACAGCGATACCACGCACATCGAATGCGGCCAGAGCCACGAAGTCGGGGTCAAGGTCAGCAATGATGGACTCGTCCCTGACCACAACCAGGTAGTCATCCGTGCGATAAAGCGCCTCAACCTCTTCGAGGCCCAAGGCTTGAAGCAGGCCAGGCGGAACGACAACTGCCTCAGGCTTCTTGGCCGGGAAGTCCATGGCCAGGCGACTACCTTCGCGACGCACTCGCATTACCTGAGCAAAAACAATCTTCTACGGCGGTGTTGCAATGGTCAAGGAGGAGGCTCGCCGACCGCTTATGCCTGAATCTCCCCCTTGGAGCGAGTTGCGCGGGCTGCGACGTAACCACCGTCCACGGGAAGGGTTACGCCATTGATATAGCGTGCCGCCGGCGATGCCAGGAAGATCGCCGCGCCGGCCATGTCTTCGGGCTCGGCCCAGTCGCCGGAGGGAATGCGCGAGACGATCTGGGCGTTGAGCTCGGTGATTTCACGGCCGACTTGGCTGCACCGTAGGCAGGCACATTCGGTGCAGAACGCCGTCAGTGTTTCGCCCAAGCAAGCCGCATTGCTCAATCGTGAATTTCACTTTGGCGTCGTCGCTGCCGCTCGCATGCCTGTCATATTCAAGACACTCGAGAACATCTGGGTGACTATGGGCCGTTGCTAGGGACTTTTCACACTGAAGTGCCCGTGCGAGACCTGGCCGCGGGTGAGCACAAGCATCTTGAGGTGCTGGAAGCGCTTCGGACCCGTAACGGGCCGACGGCCAAGGCCGCACTGCAGGCTGATATTGCCTGGAGCGAGGTGATGGTTGGTTGGCTTGAGCGCAAGAGGAACTGTGCAAGGTGTAGGTGTCTTCCGTACAGGTACCTGAGATCCGCTTCAGCCCGTCGTGGACCATCGCCGATCACGTCGTCTGCTCGAGCCCCCTCAAAGCCTCCATAGAGCTGATCCTGATCCGACCGTATTCAATGGAAAGGATGCCGCGCGCGACCATTTCCTTGAGTTCGAGCGCGAGTGTCTGGCGGGTGATGCCTAGCATCATTGCCAGCATCTCTTGGGTAATGGCGACCACATGGCCACTGCCGCTTGCCGTCGCCTCTGCTCGAGCCAGCCTGTGCAACTGGCGGGCGACCCGGGCCCTGGTCGAGCGTAGCAGCGCATCCTCGATCAACTCATAGAGCGAGCGCATGCGCGCTGCCTGCAACCGTGCAATCGATCGAGCGAAACTGTTGCGGTGCATCAGCTCGGTAAAAACGTCGCTGCCGACGCGAAGCACGTTCGAACTCTTGAGCGCCGTTACATCATGAGACCTCGGCAGGCCATCGATTATCGACGCTTCACCGAACCAGGTTCCCGGTTCAAGCACACCCAGAATGGCTTCCTTGCCGTTTTCCAACAGCGTAGAGCCCTTAACGGCCCCCTCGACCACTGCGTAGAAGCCGTCAGCCCGGTCGCCTTGGCGGAACACGAATTCGCCCGGCCCAAAATGCAGTGGCGTGGCTTCACAGAGAAGCACCTTTTGTTCGTGAAGGTCCAACGCACCGAACCACGGCGCTGAGGACATGCGCTCCAACAAGGTGTCTTTGGCCAAGTGCATCGAACGGTACTCGTAAAAAGTGGATGGATTCCAGGATTGCAAGATTTCTTGCAGTTCGGCCCCGAGCAGGTCGGCACTATGTATCGACACAGGCCTGTTTGCCCTGGCAAGTCGATTCGCCCCTACCTCGGAGCCGTCATGAACAATCGTGCAACGTTCACCAGTTTCCAAAACAGCACCAGGCAAGACTGGCAGTTGATCAGTAACGAATTTCTTGCCTACTCGAAACAACTTCCAGACCGAGTGATGGCACACCTTCGTCTGCTCGAGGGAGATTGCGGCGGCTTTCCCATCGATCGATATGCCCATTCGCTGCAAACGGCCACGCTGGCACTTCGCGACGGGCGTGACGAAGAGTACGTCGTCTGCGCGCTACTGCATGACATCGGTGACACGCTCGGCTTCGCGTCCAATCATCCCGACATCGCAGCCGCGATACTCAAGCCTTTTGTCAGCGAAGCCAACCACTGGATGGTGCTGAACCATGGCATCTTCCAGGGCTATTACTACTTCCATCACCTCGGTGCGGACAGGAACATGCGCGACATGTTCAAAGACAGCCCGCACTACGCCCACACCGAAGAGTTCTGTGCGCTTTACGACAGCATGGCCTTCAACCCGGACGCCGAGACCCTTGCGCTCAGCGTGTTCGAACCCATGTTGCGTCGCGTGCTGGCGAAGCGGCGCAACATGTAGCTGTACCTAGCAAATGCAATGCGTATTGCTCTTGCCAATCACTGGTAAAACCGGTCGCTTTTTCTTCTTTGGCCAGCGCCGGTGTCAGCATCAGCGCACACGCCAGTGCAGGAAGGGAAACATCCAAAGTTCTCATCGTTACCTATCTTGTTATTCGATGAAAAGAGGCAAACATCCACGGTAAGTCGGCAGCCGGCACAGGGGCCGGTTTGATGCGGGGCATTGGGGTGCCCGGGAGCCTGAGCGCAGCAAGCCAGGCAGCTCACGGGACAGCCTTCTGCTCTCCCGTTGCAGCTGTACTTTGCTGCTTGCCGTAATGCGGCAGCACGTCATTGGACTGTCCCGGCGCCAGATTAGGGTACTGCTTCAGGCTTTCACGGTAGCCCGCGATAACCGGCTGTATCTTTCTGCTTAGCCAGGTGTTTTGCCAGATGATATTGAAACGCTCCTTAGGATCGGAGGCCAGGTTGAAAGCCTGTGGGAACGACCACTCCTCGACGACCCCATCGACGCGGTCGAGGCCTGCCATGTGGATCTTGTAGTTCCGCCATTTGACGGCCATCAGGCGGTCGCCGACGAACACCAGCACGGATTCACGGTTGGACTTCTCCTGTTTGGCAGTAAGGAAGTCGAGCTGGTCCACGCCGTCAATCGGCCGGTCGGTCGGGACCTTGCCACCGGCGATGTGCGCGATGGTCGGGAACAGGTCGACTGCCGAAACGATCTGATTGCTGACGCGTCCGGCAGGAATGTTGCCTGGCCAGCGCATGATGTAGGGGGTGCGTATGTTGCCTTCCAGCGCGGTGCCGATCTCCCCTCGCCACGGCCCGGCGTCGCCATTCGTCCAGGTCGGCGTATTGGTCGGCAACGGGGATGGCCCATTGTCGCTCGCCCATACCACGACCGTTTTGTCGTCCAACCCCGCCGCCTTGAGCGCATCGAGAATGCGACCGACATTATGGTCGTGCTCCAGCAGGCTGTCGCCAAACTCACCAGCGGGCGACTGCCCCTTGAACTCCGGGTTGGCAAGCACAGGGTGATGGGCGAACGCGAACGGCACATACAGGAAGAACGGCCGTTTATCCTTTGCACTGGCGGCGAGGTACTCGACGGCGCGATCGGTCACCATCCGGTCTATCTGCCGACGGGTGTTCTGGTCATACACCTGCAGGTTGCGAGGCGCCCCACCCTTGCTGGCCTCGCGAATGTAATCCACATCCCGCAGCGGCATATCGGTGTCTCCCGCCCAATAACTGACATCGCTGGTCTCGAAACCAAACCACTGGTCGAAGCCCTGGTCTGTCGGCAAGCGTCCCGGGCCCGTGCCCAAATGCCATTTGCCCAATAGTGCCGTCCGATAGCCTGCGTCACCTAGCATCTCGGCCAGGGTGATTTCCCATCGATGCAACCCGCCCTCGGCACCGGAGCCAATCGCCTTGCCAATACCGGAACGAATCGGCAGTCGCCCGGTCAACAACGCAGCGCGACTTGGGGTGCATTGGTTCTCGACATTGAAGTTGGTCAGCCGCACACCTTCGGCGGCCAGCTGATCAATGCGCGGCGTCGGGGTGTCGAGTATTCCGCCGTTGTAGCTGGAAGGCACGCCATAGCCGACGTTGTCGGCAAGCAAAATCACAATGTTGGGTTTGCTGGCGCTGCCCGGGCGGCTATCGGCCTGCGCCCACGTGGTTTGCGCCAGCACGCCCAGGCTCACGCCAACGAGCAATGTGAGGGCCATGCGAGCCCGCTTCGCTGGAGGGTTCTTTACTGAAGCCGGCGTGTTATCGAGAAGGATCATGTTCGCGTCCTTGCCCTTGTCAGGTAGGGGGTCTTTTGAACTGAGCCCCACGCTAATCGTTACCCCGCGCATCTACCCCCCTCGGGGAGAGGGGGTGAATCATGGCGAGTGGTAGCGGCCCTGCTTCCAATCAAGCGCTCACATGACGGACCGAAGGTTTAGCGTTGCCCCTCCTGCACGGTGACCCTCACGCCGGTGGCCACGATCTCGTACTGCGTCTCGGAGATTTTCTTCACCTCGCCACCAAACTGCATTTCGAAATGCTTCAGGCCTTCATGTCGAACCATGCCGTGTGGTGAACGCTCCACCGTTTCGTCCTGATATATGTTGATCACATATTTCAGATTATCCGTGCCAATTCCCACTATTTTCCCGACATATTTATCTGCCATGTCCGAACTCCTTGGGTGAAGCCTCAAAGTAGCTGGTACCGCCAGATCAATCCACCGCTCATAAAAAACCCGGCGCAACGGCCGGGTCTTTTCATCCATTGGGCGCGCAGGACGAGGCGATGGCCTGAAGATTCATCACCTGCATGGGCTTGGCCAAGCGGATTTCCAGGAAAGCTGGTTACTTGAGCTGCAACCGAAGGTTGTTCAAATGCTCAAGGGCAGCTTCCTTCTCCTCCATGCCGACCGGGCCCTCGCTGCCCATGATGGATGAGTACGCATCTTCATAGACCTTCGCCACAATCTGGGCGCTCTCGGACCGTTTCAGGAAAGCCATTAGAAGGTGTTCTACCGCATCGACTTGCGCTTGATTCAAGCTCACAACGACCTCCTAGACCCGGCCCCATGCCGGTCACCCGTAATACCCCATCCGCACCCAAATTGCCACCTGCTCTCCCCGTGTTCGGGGGCGGCCCAGCCCCTATGAAGGGGCCACTGCCGTTCAGGGCCTGGCCCGCAGATAGGTCCAGATCGCCACGACATCAACGACGACCACGATCGCGACCAGGAAAATCGTGAAATAGACAGCCCTCATTAACATGACCAGGTACCTTCCGCTGGTTGGGTCGCTGAAACAGAGCAATTCCTGTTCCAATTCCCCGGCTGTGGCGGCTTGGGGGCGTCTGTCGTTCACGGTGATCAGAAGTCGGGCAAATCAGATATTCGCCTGCCCGGCTGGGGGCTCCCTTCAGTCAACGACCCTTTTCCATCGAGGTGTATCGACCCACCTCCTATCCAGGATAAAGGTGAGCCAAAGATCAGCTGAAACTTGTCGCCCTCATGAATCAGCCCAATGACTTCATCTACGGAGAATGCTCGCGGATCGGGGCTGACTTGGGCAGGAGCCGCGGCAACCTCGATGCCGTGCGTCTCGAACCCCTGCAGTGCGACCAACTTTCCCGTTTTGTCTCGTCTCGCTGCGTTCACGTTGTAAAGAGCCATGGCAGGCACCTCCCGATGAACCTTGAATTATAGCTTTCTGCGCAGGTATCCCCTGCGTGCGCAAGACTGGCCTAGAAACATTGAGTAGAGGGTGAGAGGGCTGAGGACTACTTGCGGATCCGTTTTGATTCTTTCTGATCGGCGCGGGCATAAAACTACCCACGAAAAAACACTCGCCGGCCCCACAAGCCAACTGACGGTCGTTCCTGGACTGACAACTGGCACGACGATAGTGAGTGCGAACAGGCCACGTAGCGCTGGCCGAGGCCAGGAAGACCGGCATATGCCGCGATCTACGCATTCGAGCCAAGGGCATGGTCACCGATGCGGCCGGCAAGCGGGCTATCAACAACAAGACCAAGACACCAAAGGTTGGCTGGGTAGACTTACAGACCTAAACACTATCTGACCAAGGAGTACATCTGCACTTCCACAGACATATCAGACCTTTTGCGAGCGCATCGGCGCCTCGGGCACGCCCTTCTCGGCAACATGACGGGCCTTGCCTACACCCCAGGCCAGAGACCGGGTCATCGACTCGCCCTTGCGGCAGTCGATGCCCTCTTCGTAGAGAGCCTGACCCGATGCTGCGTACACCCCAATGAACAACTGAGTAGCGCCCGTGCGGGACAACCGGACCTGTACGTCGATAGATGCCCCATCGCTGAGTTCCTCATTATGAATTCTGCAATGAAGCGTGGGATCCGCCCACTTCCAATAGGCACTGCCTCTGATGCGCTGCATTTGAATCCTCCTGGTCGATCTTCAAGTAGGACACACAGGGGGATGAACGGCTACATCGATATGCCCGTTCTTTGAACTGATATGAACTCTCAACACGAAAATCATGATAGCCGCAGTTACCGCAGGAGAAAGACATGCCTGAAAAGAAACGCCCTATCCTGTTCAACGGGCCGATGGTTCGCGCGGTGCTGGATGGTCGGAAGATTACGGAGCGGGTCTACCGCCGAATCGTCGCGATTGCCAAGCCTTCAAAATAGGAAAGTTTCGGAGCCCCTAGCCAAAAGTTTCGAAACTCCGAGCTTTTTAGCGCGCAAAGAAAAACCCCGCAGACGTTAATCTGCGGGGCTTTCAATAATGGAGGCCGAGGTCGGAATCGAACCGGCGTAGACGGATTTGCAATCCGGAGCATAACCACTTTGCTACTCGGCCTCAAATGCTCGAGATCCTTGAAACAGCAATCTCAAACATATACAACTCTTTAAGGAAACAACTCACTACAACTGCTATCTCCTTGAAAACGCTAGGCTTTTCAGCTGCCTCGTTTTCGATGGACGCAATTATGTACTCATTCTTTTGTGCTGACAACCCCTTGAATTCAAAAAGTTTTATTTTTTTCAATCAAGGGGACTGGCGTGCCGTGGTGTCGGGGTTCGCCCCCAGGCTTCGGGGTGACGCCGGCCCGGCAAAGGGTCTTATCATACAGGTTATGCCCTGCCCCGTTACGGATATCCGCGCCGATGATGCAAACCGAACTGGATCTGTTCGATCCCACAAGCCCGCAGCCTCCGCAGTGGGTCGCTGCGCGGGCGGTGCTGCTGCCAGGGTTTGCTTTACCGGCGGTACAGGCGTTGTTGCCAGCGTTGCGCAAGGTCATCGCCGATGCCCCCTTTCGCCATATGGTCACGCCGGGTGGCTTGACGATGGCGGTGGGGTTGACCAACTGCGGCTCTCTGGGCTGGGTCAGTGATGTTCAGGGCTATCGCTACAGCCCGGTCGATCCGCTCAGTGGTCGTCCCTGGCCAGCGTTGCCCGAGGCGCTGCTGGTGCTGGCCGGCAATGCCGGCGCTGCCGCTGGGTTCGCAGAATTTTTACCCGATGCCTGCCTGGTCAATTGCTACCGCCCCGGCAATCGATTGAGCCTGCACCAGGACCGCGACGAGCGCGACTTCACGCAGCCTATCGTGTCGGTGTCCCTGGGATTGCCGGCGGTGTTCTTGTTGGGCGGTCATACGCGCGGCGACCCCACTCGGCGCATCGAACTGCGCCATGGCGATGTGTTGGTCTGGGGTGGCGAGGACCGGCTGCGCTTTCATGGCGTGCAACCCCTCAAGCCTGGGGTGCATCCGCTGCTGGGCAGTCGGCGCATCAACCTGACCTTGCGCAAGGCCGGATGACCCGCCCCACGCCTTGACCCGCGCCAGGCAGGCGCTCCATGATCGGCCTCTTTCCCCGCCTTTCAAGGAACGATTGCATGAAGCTGGAAACCCTGGCCATCCACGCGGGCTTCAGCCCCGACCCCACCACCAAGGCCGTGGCCGTGCCGATCTACCAGACCACCTCGTTCGCCTTCGACGACACCCAGCATGGCGCCGACCTGTTCGACCTGAAAGTTGCCGGCAACATCTACAGCCGCATCATGAACCCCACCAACGATGTGCTCGAACAGCGCATGGCCGCCCTTGAGGGCGGGGTCGGCGCCCTGGCGGTAGCGTCGGGCATGGCGGCCATCACCTATGCGATCCAGACCGTGGCCCAGGCCGGTGACAACATCGTATCGGTCGCCAAGCTCTATGGCGGCACCTATAACCTGCTGGCCCATACCTTGCCACGCTTCGGCATCCAGACCCGTTTCGCCGCCCATGACGATATCGCCGCCCTCGAGGCGCTGATCGACAGCAACACCAAGGCGGTGTTCTGCGAGTCGATCGGAAACCCGGCCGGCAACATCGTCGACCTGCAGGCGCTGGCTGATGCCGCCCACCGCCATGGCGTGCCGTTGATCGTCGACAACACGGTGGCCACGCCCATCCTGTGCCGGCCTTTCGAGCATGGCGCCGACATCGTCGTGCACTCGCTGACCAAGTACATCGGCGGCCATGGCACCAGCATCGGCGGCATTGTGATCGATTCGGGCAAGTTCCCCTGGGCCGATCACAAGGACCGCTTCGCCCTGCTCAACACACCCGACCCGTCCTACCACGGCGTGACCTACACCGAAGCCTTCGGCCCGGCGGCCTTTATCGGTCGTTGCCGGGTGGTGCCGCTGCGCAACACCGGCGCGGCGCTCTCGCCGTTCAACGCCTTCCTGATCCTGCAAGGCCTGGAAACCCTGGCCTTGCGCATGGAACGTCATACCGAGAACGCCTTGAAGGTTGCCCAGTACCTGCAGGCCCATGACCAAGTGGCCTGGGTCAAGTACGCAGGCCTGCCCGACCATCCCGAGCATGCGCTGGCCCTGCGCTACACCCAGGGCAAACCGGCTTCGATCCTTTCGTTCGGGATCAAGGGCGGGCAAGAGGCCGGTGCACGCTTTATCGATGCGCTCAAGCTGGTGGTGCGCCTGGTCAATATCGGCGATGCCAAGTCCCTGGCCTGCCACCCGGCTTCCACGACCCACCGCCAGCTCAATGATGAAGAGTTGGAGAAGGCCGGCGTGCCACGCGACATGGTGCGTTTGTCGATCGGGATCGAGCACTGCGATGACATCATTGCCGACCTGAGCCAGGCACTGGAGGCCAGTGGCTCGTAACACTGCCATCTAGGAGCGGGCTTGCCCCACGATAGCGATCTGGCCGCCGCATCGCATCGCGGGGCAAGCCCGCCCCTGCAGGCTGTATATGCATACAGATAAAACTTGCCACTCCCGGCAATCCTGCGCATGCTATGCCCCTCCCCAGCCACAGAACGACACCCTGCCGGCATGCGCCTGTTTCTCTGCGAAAAACCCTCCCAGGCCAAGGACATCGCCAAGGTCCTCGGCGCCAACCGCCGTGGCGATGGCTGCTGGGTAGGCGCGGATGTCACCGTCACCTGGTGCATCGGCCACCTGCTCGAAACCGCTCCGCCCGACAGCTACGATGCCCGCTACAAGCGCTGGGTATTGGCCGACCTGCCGATCATCCCCAGCCAATGGAAGATGCTGGTCAAGCCCAAGACCGCCAGCCAGTTCAAGGCCGTCAAGCGCCTGCTGGGCGAAGCCCGGGAACTGGTGATCGCCACCGACGCCGACCGTGAGGGCGAGATGATCGCCCGTGAGCTGGTGGAGCACTGCCGCTATCGCGGGCCGATCCGCCGGCTGTGGCTGTCGGCACTGGATGACGCCTCGATTCGCAAGGCCCTGGCTGCACTCAAGCCCGGCAACGAGACCTTCAGCCTGTATCACTCGGCACTGGGCCGCTCGCGCGCCGACTGGCTGATCGGCATGAACATGAGCCGACTGTTCACCCTGCTGGGGCGTCAATCCGGTTACCAGGGCGTACTGCCGGTGGGCCGGGTGCAAACCCCGACCCTGCGCCTGGTGGTAGACCGCGACCGCAGCATCGCCGACTTCGTGCCGGTGGCGTTCTGGGCCATCGATGTACAGCTCGACAGCGCCGGCACTCGCTTTACCGCGCAGTGGCGCGCCGCCGAAGACGCCTGTGACGATCAGGGTCGCTGCCTCAATCAAGACCTGGCCCGCCAGGCCGCAGCCGCCATTGGCAACGCCGCCACGGCCCGGGTGATGAAAGTCACCACGGAACGCATGCGAGAAGCCGCGCCCCTGCCCTTCGACCTCGGCACCCTGCAGGAGCTGTGCTCGAAAAAACTCGGCCTCGGCGCCCAGGAAACCCTCGACATCGCCCAGGCACTTTACGAAACCCACAAGCTCATCACCTACCCACGCAGCGACTGCGGCTACCTGCCGCAAAGCCAGCACGCCGAGGCCCCGGCCATTCTGGCCGCCTTGCTGCGCGCAGACCCAAGCCTTGCGCCGCTGCAAGGGCACCTGCAGGCCCAACGCCGCTCACGGGCCTGGAACGATGCCAAGGTCAGCGCCCACCATGGCATCATCCCGACTGCCGCCGCCAGCGACCCGTCACGGTTGCCGCCCAAGTACAAGGCGGTCTACACCCTGATCCGTGCCCGCTACCTGGCGCAGTTCCTGCCCAACCACGAGTACGACCGTACCCAGGCAGACTTCGACTGCGCAGGCGTCGCCTTGCGGGCGGTGGGCAAGCAGATCGTCGAGCCTGGCTGGCGCCGCGCCCTGCCCGAAGCCCTGACCCCGGCCAGAGGCCGTGAGGCACCGGTGGCCCAGGTACTGCCGACATTGCAAGAAGGACAGGACTGCGCCGTGGCCGAGGTCAACCTCAAAGACCTGTGGACCCAGCCGCCCAAGCCTTTCACCGAAGGCGACCTGATCAAGGCGATGAAGAACGTCGCCAAGCTGGTCGACGATCCGCGCCTGAAGCAAAAGCTCAAGGACACCACTGGCATCGGTACCGAAGCCACCCGTGCCGGCATCATCCAGGGTTTGCTGGATCGCGGCTACCTGGTCAAGAACGGCAAGGCCCTGAGCGCCACCCCGGCAGCCTTCAGCCTGATCGACAGCGTGCCCCGGGCCATTGCCGACCCGGGTACCACCGCCATCTGGGAGCAGGCCCTGGACATGGTCCAGAGCGGCGAGATGAGCCTGGAAGAGTTCGTCGCCAAACAATCGGCGTGGATGAGCAAACAGGTTGAGCGCTGCGCCGGATTGAGCCTGACCATCAGCGGTCCGGCGCCAGCGCGTACGCCGTGGAAAAAAAAGCGCAAGGCCAGCACCCGCAAGCCCAAAGCCAAAGCCAAACCGTAGGAGCGGGTTTTTCGTTACCTCGGCTTCATGGCCTGCAGGGTGTAGCTCAACGGCAACCGCCAGCGGTCCTGGCTCAATACCCACTCGCCGTTGTCCTGCAGGCACATCTGCCCCGGCAAGGCTTCCCACGGGATGCTGTCGTGCTCCACCAGGGCAGTAATCTGCAGGCCCTGGCCCAGCAGGGCGCTGACCACCTCGCCCAGGCCATGATTCCATTCATGGGTGACGGTCTTGGTCAGCAGCGTGTCGGTCTGCACATAGGTCTGTTCACTGTCCCAGACCATCGGCGCCTCACGCTCGAAGTACGGGTACTCAATCACAAGCTTGTCCCGATGATCCTCGTTCACTGCCAGCAACATTGGGTGCCCTTCACGCAAGAACAAGCGCCCTCCAGGCTTCAGCAAAGCCGCCACCGTACGCGCCCAGCGTTCGATGCTGGGCAGCCAGATCAACGCACCGATGCCGGTGTACACCAGATCGAAACTACCTGCTGCCAGCACCTGGTCTGCGGCATACACATCGGCCTCGACATACTCGATCGAAGCCCCGCACCGCCCAGCCAGGGCACGGGCCTGTACCAGTGACTGCGCAGAAAAATCCAGCCCCGTCACCACAGCACCCAGTCGCGCCAACGACAGGGTGTCGGTACCGATATGACATTGCAGGTGCACCGCCCGCGCACCGCGAATGTCTCCCAGCCTTGGCAGGTCGAAGCGCACCACTTCGCTCAGGTGTTCGGGGTCGGCTACGAACGCATCGAACTCATAGTCGCTGGACGCCGCATGCAGCGGCGCCCGCTCGTCCCAGCTCTGGCGGTTCAGTTCCATTGAGTCGCTCATGACAGTCCTTGCAGGGTGATAGGCCAAAAGCTGGAACTATAGCCGGCTCAAAGCGCCAGGCTCAAACTGACCATCAGGTTGCGCGGCTCGCCCGGCAGGTTCCAAACCGCGTTGTAGCCGCGCTCGTAGTATTTGCGGTCGAACAGGTTGTTCAGGTTGAGGCCGACTGTGGCGTGTTCGCTGACCTTGTAGTGGGCGAGCAAATCCACGGTGCTATAGCTCGGCAACCTGAAGCTGCTGCCCGCCTGACCGGACCGTTCCCCCACATAATTGGCCGCTGCCCCTATATCTGACCCTTGCAACAAGCCGTGCTGGAATTCGTACACGGCCATCAGGCTGCCGCTGTGCTGCGGGATGCCCAGCAGGTCGCTGCCGCTGGGCAGGCTGGCGTCGCCTTTGGTCACCTCGGCGTCAATGTAGGCGTAGGCGCCGATCACCCGGATGGCCTCGCTCAGCTGACCGCTGAACTGCAGGTCGAAACCCTGGCTACGGGCCTTGCCGGCGGCGACGCTGTCACCGAAGGCGTCGGTGGTGATGACGTTCTCCTTGTCGATGTGAAACAGCGCCAGTGTCGCCCCCAGGCGGCTGTCGAACAGGTCGAGCTTCAGGCCCGTCTCAAAGCCCAGGCCCTTCTCCGGCTTGTACACCTGGCCCTGGGTGCCGATGCTGTTTGGCTTGAACGAGGTGGACGCGTTGGCGAACACGCCGACCTCGGGTACCAGTTGGTACAGCAGCCCCACTCGCGGGGTGGCCACGTCTTTTTCCTGGGTGTTGCTGACCTGGTTGGTACGGTTCTGCGCGGTCTGTTCGATGTGCTCCAGACGCACCCCTACCAGCCCGCGCAGGCGCTCGGTCAAGGTGATCTGGTCCTGCAGATTGAGCGCGTAGCTTTCGGTGCGCTCGAAGAAGTCGTTGGGGTTCACTAGTGCAGGCTTGGGCTTGCCATACACCGGGTTGTAGATATCCAGGCCATAGTCCGTTGAAGTCACGCTTTGCGGGTACTTCTGGCTGTTGCGGTAGTTCTCGTACTCAAGGCCGATCAGGCTTTGATGCTGCCAACCGGCAAACTCGAACTGACCGTGCAGTTCGGCCTGGGTGATGGTGTCGTTCCATTCGAAATCCCGCTCGCGGTAAAAGCGGCTGAGGGTCGTGCCTACCAGGCGTTGCGGCTCGGAACTGTTGCCCTTGAGCCGGCCCTGGGTGTAATGATTGGCCAGGCGCAGCTTCCAGCTGTCGGTGAGGTAGTGCTCCAGGGTCAGGTCGAGGGTCTGGTTGTCGTTGCGGATACGCCCGTCATTGGGTTCACCGAAAAAGCTCGAACGGCTCACCGAGCCCAGTTCATTGTTCACTGCCGGGATGCCGCGGTCGAATACCGACTCGGTGCGAGAAAACTCGCTGTCGATCGACAGCAACGTGTCCGGGCTCAACTGCCAGCTCAGCGAGGGGCTGACGATGCGCCGCTCGCTGCCGACGTAATCGCGAAAACTGCCATTGTCTTCCACCGCCATGTTCACCCGCGACAACACACGGCCGTCTTCACTGAGCGGGGTATTCGCGTCCAGGCTGCTGCGGTAGCGGTCCCAGCTACCGGCGCTCGCCTTGAAATGCGTGAAGGCCTCGGCCTGGGGGCGCTTGGTGACGATGTTCACCAACCCGCCCGGATCGCCTCGCCCATACAGGCTGGCCGCCGGCCCCTTGAGCACTTCGATGCGCTCGATGTTCGAGGTGTCCGGGGCGCTGTAGCTGCCGCGGTTGACGGCAAAGCCGTTCTTGTACAACTCGCCCGTGGTAAAGCCGCGCACGCTGTAATTGAGAAAGGTCAGGCCGCCGAAGTTGTTCTGCCGGCCCACCCCACCGGCAAAATCCAGGGCGCGGTCGATACGCGTGGTATTGAGGTCGTCGAGCACCTGGCTCGGCACCACGGCGATGCTCTGGGGGGTGTCGCGGATGTCGGTATCGGTCCTGGTCGCGGTACTCGAGCGCGTGGCGCGATAGCCTTGCACCGGGCCTGTGGCGGACTCCTCGAGTTGACGTTCGGTGACGCTCGAGGCTTCGAGCAAGACGGGGTCGGCGGCCGCTGCTGGCAAGGTGAGCAGTGAGGCAGACAAACCGAGGGACAACCTTCCTAGGGGGGCGTGCATGGGGGGCTCCTTAAAATTATGTAATAACATAACAATACGAAGCGAAACAGAAAAGCCTACCGGCCAAACACCACCAGTTCTCCCGCCGTTGCCAGCACCAGGCTAAGCCCGCTATAGGAAAATCCGAACGCGCGCACCTCGAGCTCCACCCCCAGTTTGTGAAACACCGCGGGTCGGTGATACCGCGCACCGTGCAGCCACGATCCGGGCTCGACCAGCAGCAAGTGCTGCTCGGGCCAGGCCAGGGTGATGTCTTCGATCATCCAGCCATCGGCAGTGGCCAACGGCAGGCGGCCGCCATGAATGCCGGCCATCTGGATGACCCGGTCCAGCAATGGCCCCAGGCCCCGGGTTTCCAGGAAGCGGTCGCTGCCCAGGTTATCGGTACGGTCGCGGGCGACCTTGTTCCCGGTGTGGCAGTCGATCACGCTGCGCCCGGAGCTTGAAGCCACCAGCAACAGTTCGCTGTCGCGATCAAAGCCGACCTCCATCAGGCCCACGATGGTAAAGCGCGCCTTCAATTGCCAGGGCGCGGGCGGTGGTGTGACGTGCAGCTGCGCGATCTCCCGGCGCAGCGGATCAAGGTGGGACGTGGGCATGTCGCGGCTCCGTAGGTGGGGCGGGCGTCAGGGTAGCACTTGCGATTAGGCCCTATCCCAGGCGCGAAAGCGATACGCCACACGCACATCGAGACGCGGTGCAACGCGCCATTCTCTGGCATCATCCAGAAGTGCCTTCCCCCTGCCCTGCGGAGCTCAAATTGCCCACCCCTCGTCACTTCAGCCAGAAAACCAGTACAACAAACATGCTGAACCTCAAGCCCTCGCAGGCACTGTCGCCGCCGACCTATCGCGTGGGCTTCCTGCTGCTGGAGAACTTCTCCATGGCCAGCTTTACCGTGGCCATGGACGTGCTGGTCACCGCCAATCTGCTGCACAACAATCTGTTCGCCATCACGCCCCTGTCGCTGGGCAGCGAACGGGTGACCAGCGACCTGGGCCTGGAGATTTACGCCACCGGTGTCGAGCGCAACACCCTCGAGTCGCTGGACATGCTGGTGGTCTGCGGCGGCCTGCGCACGCCGCTCAGATACCCTGAGCTCGACCGCCTGCTGGCCGATGCCGCCGCCCATGGCCTGGTCTTGGGCGGGCTGTGGAACGGCGCCTACTTTCTCGGTCGCGCCGGTGTGCTCGACAACTACAGCTGCACCATCCACCCCGAACAACGGGCGAGCCTGGCCGAGCGCAGCGCGCAGAGCACTATCACCCCGGCAAGCTTTGTGGTGGATCGCGATCGCCTGACCGCCGCCAGCCCCAACGGTGCGCTGGAGATGATGCTGGCGTTGCTCAAGGTACAGCAAGGTGAGGCACTGGCCGCCGGCGTCGAGGAGATCCTGGCATTTTCCGGCGCGCGCTTCCGGCGGGTGGACAGCAGCTCGAAAAAGTCCATGAGCGCGCCACTGCGCACCATTGTCGAGCTGATGGAAAACAACCTGGAGGAAACCCTGAGCCTGGACCAGCTTGCGCAGTACAGCGGACGCTCGCGCCGCCAGATCGACCGCCTGTTCCAGGCCCAGCTGGGCACCTCGCCCAGCCGTTACTACATGGAACTGCGCATCACCAAGAGCCGGCGCCTGCTGCAGTATTCGGACCTGCCGCTGATGGATGTCGCCATTGCCTGCGGCTTTGTCTCGGTGTCGCACTTCAGCAAGTGCTACAGCGCCTACTTCGGCTATCCGCCTTCACGGGAGCAACGGCTGGGCGAATAGCCGCGCGGGCGATTGCCCAGGTGCATGGCCCCTTCCACCACCAGCACCAGCACCGCCAGCCAGATCGCGATATAGGTGGGCCATTGCGCGGGGGCGATGGTCTCGCCCAGCAGCACCGAGGCCACCACCAGCAACACCGGCTCAACGTAGATCAACAGGCCGAACAGGGTCAGGTTCAGGCGGGGCCCCGACAGCGCCTGCAGGGCCAGGGCCGACGCACTGATCGCCCCCAGCCCCATCACCAGCCAGGGCAAGGCCGAGCCACTGCCAGCCACGCCCAGCACCACCCCGCCCTTGAGCACCAACAGCAGACTGACCGGCAGGCTCAGGCTCATGTCGAACCACAGTCCACCCATGGTATTGCTGTCGCTGACCCGGCGCAGCCAGAAGTACAGCGGATACCCCAGCCCCACCGCCAGCACCGGCCAGGTGATGGCCTGGGCAATGGCGATCTGGTTGATCACGCCCAGCGCCGCCAACGCGCAAGCCAGCAGTTGCAGGCGGCTGATGCTGTCGTTGAAAGCCAGGCGGCCAACGATGACCATGGTCAGCGGCATCAGGAAATAACCAAGCGACACATCCAGGCCATAGCCGTTGATCGGTGCCCACATGAACAACCACAGCTGCACGCCGAGCAACGCCGCCGAGACCAGGCGCACGGCCCAGAACAGGCGCTCGCGCAGCACCCGCGCGAACAGTCGGCGTACCTCGTGCCAATGGCCACTGGCGATGACCATCAGGGTCAGGCAAGGCACCGTGAGGAGGATCCGCCAACCGTAGATCTCCTCACCGCCCAGCGCCTGCAGCAGATGGGTATAGGCGTACATCACCGCGAAAAGCACCGAGGCCAGAATATTGAGCGCAACACCGAGGGTGGCGTTGGGGGTAGTGCGAGGGTCCATGACGCAAGCCTTCTTGCAGGGGGCAGAGGGTGATAATTTATTGCGTTGCGCCTGAAAAGTGCCCTCGTTTACCACCCAAAAAATGAGAAATTCTTGCACATGAAACCTGCGCTCGACGACTTCGACCTTGCCCTGCTCGATGCCCTGCAACAAGACAACAGCCTGCCCCTGCGCGAGCTGGCCGAGCGGGTGCACCTGTCCTCGGCGTCGGTGCAACGGCGCATCCAGCGGCTGAGAAAGACCGGCTACATCCAGGCCAATACGGCAGTGATCGACCCGGAAAAAGTCGGCCAGGTGATCACCTTGATGGTCGAGGTTCACGCCGACCGTACCCAGTCGGCAGACCTGGAATCAATGAAGCAGGCGTTTTCGGGGCCCGAGATCCAGCAGTGCTACTACGTCACCGGTGACGCCGACTTCATGCTGGTGCTGACGGTGGCGAGCATGAGCGAGTTCCAGGCCCTTACCCAACGGTTGTTCCACGATAATCCCAACGTGAAATGGTTCAGGACAATCGTGGTACTGGAGCGGGTCAAGTCGACCTTGCACGTGCCCCTTGCCTCTAACCCATGAGGGAGGCACGCAGAACTCTTGTGGGAGCAACTGTGCCGATCAGTCTGCTCGGTGGGAGCGGGCTGCAAGGGGCCCTACCTCAATCCTGCTCCAGCGCCTGGCGCAGTTGCTCGGCCGTGGCGAATTCACGCTGTGCCACTACCTGCCCCTTGTCCAGTTGCAACCACAGCACCTTGTCTTCGGCGCCTGCATAGCGCGTGGCGACGCTGCCCTCACGGTCCAGCAGCACGCGGTAGCTGTAGTCGCGCATCGCCGGGATGGCGAAGAGCTTGGAGATCAATGCCGGCATACGCTGGATGTCGGCGACAAACACCGCGTTGCGCTCCTCCAGGTAGCCCTTGGGGCGATCAGCCAGTGCAGCCTTGACCAGCTTGGCGCCATCCATGTTGCGCGCCACCAGCAAGGTGCGGGTCTGGTCGTTGAGGCTGTAGGCCTGGTCATGCTGATCCAGCAGGGTCCAGGGCGCCAGGCGCTCGCCAACCTCGACGGCCTGTGCCAACAGCGGCATCAGGCTAAGCAGCAGAACTATCGGGTATTTCACAGGTAACCTCGTTGCTGAAAAAAACCAATGCCGATCCTACCTTGAATGCCAGCCCAGGGTGTCACTACATCCACCCCAGCCACTTCCACCAGGTCGCCGCAAACACCAGCATCAGCAGGTACCCGATAACAGTGATCACTATACCGACGCGGGCGAACTGCCGGGCGCTGAAGGTTTCGGTCCCCAGGCACACCATGTTCTGCGGTGCGTTGATCGGCAAAATGAAGCCGTAGCTGACCACGAAGCCCAGGGCCATGGTCATGCCCAGGCGACTGAAATCACCCGGCAAGGTCTGCAACACCGAGATCAGTATTGGCAGCAGCGCCGAAGTCAGCGCCGTGGCACTGGCAAAGCCCAGGTGAATCAGAATCAGGAACGCCGCCAGGATCGCGAACACGCCAAGGGTGCCGAGTTGATCCAGCCCGGTGTGGGCCACTACCTGCGCGCCCAGCCATTGCCCGGCCTGGGTGGTCAGTAAAGTGGTCCCCAGGCTGATACCGACGCCGAAGACAATCACCGTGCCCCACGGAATCCGTGCCTGCACGTCTTTCCAGGTCATCACCCCAAGGCGCGGCAACAGCAGGATCACCAGGCCCGCATAAGTGGTCGAGGTGGTGTCGAAGTGGTGCAACTTGCCTTCGCTGGCCCAAGCCAGCAACAACAGGATCGAAACTCCCAGCAGTCGCTTCTGCGCCCCGCTCATCGGGCCGAGCTCGGCGAGGGTCTTGCTCACCGCAGCCTTGCCGCCGGGAATACTGTCACTCTCGGGCGGCATCATCTTGAGCACCACGAAGATCAGCACCGCCGACATGATCAGCGCCCACGGAGCACCGGCTATCAGCCAGTCGATCCACGACACCCGGGCGCCGAGCATCTTGTCCATGAAGCCCACCGTCAGCAGGTTCTGCGCCGCGGCCGTCTGGATACCGATGTTCCAGATGCTGGTGCCCTGGGCGACGATGATCATGATCCCGGCGGCGATGTTGGAGCGCTTGTCGACACCGAACGCTGCAATTACCCCCATCATGATCGGCACCACGCAGGCACTGCGCGCGGTGGCACTGGGCACCACCAGGCTGAGCAGGATGGTCACCGCCACCGCGCCGAGCAGAATGCGCCGGGTACTGACGCCAACGCTGGACAGCGTCACCAGGGCAATGCGCCGGTCAAGGCCGGTATGGGTCATGGCTGCGGCAATGAACAACGCGCCGACCACCAGGGCCAGGGCGCTGTTGGAGAACCCGGTCAGCGCCAGGCTGATCGCCGCAGACGAGCCATAGGTCACCGAGGGGTCGGCCACGGTCGGCGCCGTGCCGAGCAAAAAGGCCATGAGCGAAGTGATCATGATCGCACTGGCCTCGTACGACACCGCCTCGCTGATCCACACCACCACGGCAAACGCCAGGATCGCCAGCACCCGGTGTCCGGCCACCGGCAAGTCAGCCGGCAACGGCAGCAAGAGCACGCCAATCAAGGCGGCAACCCCCACCAGCAGCCCGACTGGAACCTTCATTCGGGTGGTTTGCGCATCGGGTGCGCTGGCCGACGAACTCATGTGAATCTCCCTGCAATGCATGAGTCATGCATGATCGAACACATCCTCGGCAAGTGAACTGATTCGCATCAATTCCCAAGGAATCGGGCATTGTCCGACAAAAATGTAGTGCTCGAAAAAAATCACTACAAAACATATTGACGCCGTTCATCGGCCCTTGCATGATGAGGCCGTCTCCCCGATCGGGGACACTGGCAAGGGTGTTCCAGGCAGCTCGAAGGATCCATGAGCTGTATGCGGATGGGTACTGCCCAAAAGGCAGCGTGTAAAAGCCCCCAGTTGCGACGCTGCTGTAGCAGCTTTCTTTCAACGCTACATGTGATGTGCGCCGAGTTTGAACTCAACTACGAATGGTCTAGGGGGCTTTATGATGAATCTGAACAATCAACCGACTGTCGACGAATTGGCCCGGCTGTTCGCCGCGCGCAAAGACACACTCGACAGCCACATCCTCTGGGTATGCGAACGCGGCGAAGTTCGCCTCGACAGCCTGGGGCCGCTGACCGATGAAGCGCAGTTCGAGCAACGTACGCCGAACATGCGCGCCCGGTTGAAGATGTACCGCCGTGGCCAGGGTTATGTCGGCAAGAAAGCCGCCGCCGACACCCAATACGTTGGCCGCGTCCTGCAGACCCTGCAACATGAGTGGGCTGCGCTGCAGGACAAACCGGGAATCGCGGTGATCGACCGCCTCTGCTGAGGTCACGCAACGGCAACACTGAAGCCCGATCCGCAAGGATCGGGCTTTTTTCATTGGCGGACGGCCTGGGTACAATGGCCTTTTCCCTTCAAGAGCCCCGACATGAACAGTCCCGCATTCGGCACCGGCGATGCCTCCTACCAGGCCGCTGGCGGCATTGATGGCCTGCGCCGCCTGGTCGATGACTTCTACCGCCTGATGGACCAGAGCCCAAGTGCCCAGCCGGTGCGTCGGATGCACCCGGACAACCTCGATACCTCGCGCGACAAGCTGGCCTGTTTTCTCAGCGGCTGGCTCGGCGGCCCGGCGCTGTTCAGCGAACGCTATGGGTCGATCGCCATTCCGGCCTTCCACGCCCAATGGCCGATCGATCAATCCCACAGTGATATCTGGTTGAGCTGCATGGAGCAGGCCATTGCGCTACAGCGCTACTCGCCGGAGTTCGCCGAGTACCTGCTGCGCCAGTTGCGCGTGCCGGCCCAGCGCATTGTCCAGGCCAGCCGCAACCGCCACGCTCAGGCCTGACGGCGCAGCGGCGCCTGTTCCAGCGGCAGCCAGCCGCTCACCAGCGCCCGCGCCCGCTCGACACCCCAGGCCATGGCCCGGGTCATGGTCTCGCCGGGGCGATTGTCGTAGTACTCCTCCACCATCGCCTTGCCCTGGCGCGCATAAATGCCCAGGAACAATTGCGTGGCGCCCGTGCGCGACAACCGGACCTGGACGTCGATGCTGGTGCCGTCACTGAGTGCCTCTTCATGGCTGCGGCTGTGCAATTGCGCATCCGCCCATTTCCAGAAAGTTTCTTCCCTGATACGCATCGGTTGGCTCCTGTGTAGTTAACGGCGGGGCAAGTAACTCACACATGCGCAACACAGGCGAGCGCCCGTTTCGCATACGTTGAGCAAGGTCAAACAATGCAGAAAAAACCCCGCCTCAACGGGCGGGGTGATGTGAACCTGTTCACTTTTTTGGCGGAACCCTGGGCATGAACCTGCCCTGCTTGGCGCGCTGCAAATGGCTGGGCTGAATCTGCTGCGAGTCATCCAGGGTCATGTGGGCAAAACCCAGGCGAAACGCCGCCTGACCGCACCGCACCTGGCTGTTGATGGGGAATTCGTCGCCGTTGTCCTCGAAGTAGGATTCGCTCATGCCCTGTCTCCCTCTGACAGCGGGACGGTACCGGCAAGCAGATGTTTGCCCAGGAAAGTACCGACCCAAGAGCCTCTGAGACTAGCCGGTCATTTACGGACTTCCTGCCCGAAAATCGAGTAGGAGGCGGATTCACACCCGCCGTCCTCTCACACCACCGTGCGTACGGTTCCGTACACGGCGGTTCAGGTTACGCGGCTAAGCCGGTTAATCGTATCCAGTATCGAGACCAGCCCGAGCCGGTCCCACAGTTTCTTTGGCAGCGCGTAGTTCATATGTTGCGCTCCCGAATTCCACCATGGACCTCGGCCATTGAAGGCTGACTTGTTGGCACGCTCCTCGCTCAACCCCAGGCGCATCAAGTTTCTCAGCCTCGTGGGAGGCTGCTTCCATTGACGCCAGATGACGCAGCGGAGTTTGTGCCTGACCCAACCATCCAGTTCCTCAAGCGGCCGCTTGCTCTGGCTGAGCTTGAAGTAGCTAGCCCAGCCTCTCAGGACGGGGTTGATCCGCTCGATGACAGTCGCCATTTTGCGAGCCCGTACGCTGCGCAGCAGCATTCTGAGCCGGTCGCGTAAGCGGTCTAGGCTCATCCTTGCCACGCGCAGCCTTGGCTGCTGGTGCCAGCTTATCCCATAGCCTAGGTAGTCGCACTTCCACGCCCTTGCCACTTGGCTTTTCTTCCTGTTCACCGTCAGCTTCAGACGTTCTCTCAGGAAGCGCTCGACGCTGACCAACACCCGTTCGCCGGCCCGGGGACTGCGTACATAGATGTTCGCATCATCGGCATAACGTACGAAGCGATGGCCCCGTCGCTCCAGCTCGCGGTCGAGTTCGTCGAGCAGGATGTTCGACAGCAACGGCGAAAGCGGGCCGCCTTGCGGCGTCCCCTCCTGCCGTGGGCTGACGACACCGCCCGACATGATCCCGGCTTCAAGGTAGCGGCGGATAAGCCTGAGTACGCACTTGTCTTTGATCCGACGTTCGATGCAGGCCATGAGGATGTCGTGATTGACCCGATCGAAAAACTTCTCCAGATCGAGTTCCACGCACCAGCGGTGTCCCGCTGTCACATGAGCACGAGCCATCTCGATGGCTTGATGCGTACTTCTGCCCGGACGAAAACCATAGCTGTAGTCCGAGAACAGTGGGTCGAAGATAGGTGTGAGCTGCTGCTGCAGTGCTTGCTGGATCAGGCGATCCACGACGCTGGGGATTCCCAGTTGCCGTGTGCCGCCCTGCGGCTTGGGAATTTCAACCGCTCGCACTGCTTGGGGCTGGTATTCACCGGCCAGTAACCTGGCCTTGAGGGTTGGCCAATACTGTCTCACGTAGCCCGCCAAGTCAGCAACCGTCATGCCATCGGCACCCGGTGCTCCCTTGTTGCTGACCACGCGTTGATACGCACGTCTGAGGTTGGCCGGTGCAAGCACCCGCTCCATCAGCGTGTCCGGCTCCGCGTTCGTCCACGTCACGGACGCCGTCGATACCTTTGCACTGTCAGGCGTCACCCTCGGCTTCTGGCCGGAGCTCGGGATGACAGTTTCCGCTGTGGGAAATTTCTGCATTACGGTTACCAACGAGACGGCGACGCCTACTGGCGGCATAACCTGTTCGGCCCTTGGTGGCGCGGTTAACCGCCACTTACTACGGCTTCGGCTGACTTCTGCACGCTCATCCCGTCGCCTTTCGACGCGCGGTAGCACAATGGCAAACGTACAGATCTCCCAGGGTAATTCGCGCGACCTTCCTGCTTATGCCTGTCGGATCTACGTCACAGCGTTCCGTGCAAGTATTGGGCTTTGGCGATTTGTGCCACCTCACCCCGCTGTGCCGCCTCTATCCGCTTCCTGTTCGTCAGGCCAGCATTTTGCCTCGGGCTTCCTTCAGATTCGCGGTCACCCGCGACACCCTTGCCTCCGGCTAACACTTCCCCTTGCCGGGTGTGTAGAGGACTTTCACCTCCAAGTCACCCGCTTGGCCACCACAGCCAAGCGGGTTGCGCTTACGCGCAACGCGCCATGCCTGGCGCACACAAAAAAGCCCGACCAATGGCCGGGCCAGATTGTCGCACCCCGGGCTTACCTGAGCTTGACCGCGGTACCGGTGACGAACACCACGACCATGCCGCCACGGGACGACGGCATGCTGATCTCGTAGTCCAGGCCTACCACGGCGTCGGCCTGCAGGCTGCGGGCCCGGGCCTTTATTTCATCGGTGGCCTGGATGCGGGCCTCTTTCAAGGCGCTTTCCAGGGTTTGCGAACGACCACCGAAAAAGTCGCGAAAACTGGTGAACACATCCCGTACCACGTTGATGCCCTGGACCGACTCGGCGCTGACCACGTCCAGGTAGGCGACGATCTGACGGCCTTCGACAGTGCCTGTGGTGGTGACAATCATGGAGCTCTCCTTCGGTGCTGCACGCGCCGGCAAAAGACGACGATGGTAGCAAAAACCCGTCCCTGGCCAGGCGCCTATTTATGCAAGCCATAACTTGTTTAACCAGACTCGCACACCTAGACTTCCTGCCACCCAGCCCGTGCGAAGGAGTCGCGCATGTCTACTACCCCTGCCCCTCGGAACGCCTCCTGGGCGCAACTGCTCAAGGGCCGCAACGCCCTGCGCTCGATTGCCCTGGCCGGTGGCGTGGGGTTGCATGCCATCAACGTCTACATCGTCACCACCATCCTGCCGACGGTGATTGCCGACATCGGCGGGCTGGCCTTCTATGCCTGGAGCACCACGCTGTTCGTGGTCACCTCGATCATTGGTTCCACCCTCTCGGCGCAGCTGCTTGAGCGCCTCGGCGCCCGGCGCGCCTACCTCCTGGCCCTGGTCGTGTTTGCAGCAGGCTCGGCCCTGTGCGCCGCGGCACCGAGCATGGCGGTGCTGCTGGCCGGTCGCAGTGTGCAAGGATTTGGCGGCGGCATCCTGTTTGCCCTGAGCTACGCCTTGATTCGCCTGGTGTTCGATGAGGCGTTGTGGCCGCGTGCCATGGCCATGGTCTCGGGCATGTGGGGCGTCGCCACCCTGTGCGGGCCCGCCATCGGCGGCGTGTTCGCCGAGCTCGGCCACTGGCGCTGGGCGTTCTGGTCATTGTTGCCGGTGGTGGCGCTGCTGGCCGCGATCGTGATCCAGCAATTGGGCAGCACCGTCGCTGCCGCGGCGGCGCGTTCGCGCCCGCCCTATGGCTTGATCGCCTGCCTGGTCGTCTCGGTACTCGTCGTCTCGACCGCCAGCCTGTCCAGCCAGTTGCTGTTCAACCTGCTGGGCATCGGCGCGGGCCTGGCCATCACCGTGCTGATCGCCCGCCTCGACCGTCACCCTGACCGGCGCCTGCTACCCACCGGGGCCTACTCGCTGGGCACGCGCCTGGGCGTGCTGTACGGGATGATGTGCCTGCTGATCACCGCCATGACCACCGAGATTTTCGTGCCTTATTTCCTCCAGCAGATCCACGGCCTCGGCCCGCTCGCCGCTGGCTACATGACCGCCGCCATGGCCGCCGGCTGGACCCTGGGCGCCCTGTTCGGAGCCGGGCGCGCGGGCGAATCGGCCGAGCGCCTGATGCGATCCGGGCCTGTGCTGATCGTCATTGCCCTCCTGGCCCTGGCGCTGATGACGCCCCGAATCAACTGGCTGGACAACAGCGCCGGCGTGGCGAGCTACTGCCTGGCCCTGGCCGGCGTCGGCCTGGGTATCGGCCTGGGCTGGCCGCACCTGCTGACCCGGGTCCTGAGTGCCGCGCGCCCGGGTGAAGAGAACCTTGCCTCGGCCTCGATCACCACCGTGCAGCTGTACGCCACGGCTCTCGCCGCGGCCCTGGCCGGCTCGGTCAGCAATGGCGCAGGCCTGGTCGACCCAGGCGGTGTGAGCGGCGCCCAGCATGCCGCCGCCTGGCTGTTCGGACTGTTCGCCCTGGCGCCGGTGCTGACCTTGGTGCTGGTCTGGCGAATCACCGGTACGCCGGCCAAGGTCCCGGCCTGACGCATGCGTTCAACCCCTTTGCAGGACGTCCATCGTGCATGACACCCCCGCTTCCCCGACCCCGACGGTTACCGCCGAACGCATCCTGTTCCTGCTCAAGACCCGCGGACCGCTGAAAACCACCGACCTTGCCAGACTGCTGCAAATCAGTTTCGAGGCCACGCGCCAGCAATTGCAGAAGCTGCAGGGCACCGACCTGATCACCGGTCTCAGCACCCCGGCCACAGGTGCCGGGCGGCCTTCGCAAAAATGGATACTCACCGAGGCCGCCCAACGGCGCTTCCCCGATACCCACAGTGTGCTGACCCTGCAACTGATCGAATCCGTCGAGCAGGTGTTCGGCACCCACGGCGTCGATCAATTGATCAGCCGCATGGAGGCCAGCAACCTCAAGGAATACCAACACGCCTGCAGCCAGGCCCGCAGCCTTGAAGACAAGGTCCAGGTCCTGGTCCGGCTACGCGACCAGGCGGGCTACATGGCCCGTATGCAAGCCTGCGACGATGGCTGGCTGATCATCGAACACCACTGCCCGATCTGCGTTGCGGCCAGCCGCTGCCAGGGCTTCTGTCGATCGGAGCTGCAGATCTTCCAGGCGGTAATCGGCGACCAGGCCCGGGTCGAGCGCTGCGAGCACCTGCTCGCGGGCGACCGGCGCTGCGTGTACCGGGTCACCCCCAGGCCGGCCCTCATGCCCACGGCAGGTTGAACACCACAAAGGCCAGTAACGCCCAGAGCACCAGCACCAGGTGCGTGAGTTGCAGGCCTTCCTGACGAATCCAGTAGCCGAACCACAGCCCGCCCAGCAGCATGCAGAAGGTAAAGCCGAGCATCGCGCTAAGGGCCAGGTTCAACCAGGGTCGCGCCGGCTCGAGACCCGCCCCGAACAGCAAGGCGTAGCTGCCGGTCAGCACCGCCAGCGCAGCGACACCCTGCAGCACCAGCACCACCGCCAGGGCAAGGCGGTGCGCCACCGGCGAATGCAGGGCACGCGATAACAGCGGGAGGTCGATCGCAGGTGCCTGGCGCAACGGTGCCATGGCCATGGTTGCCCCCACCGCTCCGACCGAGGCGGCAAAGGCCTGGAGGTTATTGAGTACCGCGATGCAGAGCCACAGGCTCAGGCCCAGCGCCAGGGTGACCTGAAACAGCCACAGGGAAACGTGCAATTCCATTTGATGCCTCGTCCTATTACACAAGTGAAAGCTTGGATATTAGGACCGCACCGGTGAATTCACAAGCGGGTTCCCTGCCTCAGGCCTCGCCCTGACTGGCCAGCCTGCGGGCCGCCAACAGCCGAGGGCCGAAAACATTGATCAGCAACCCGGCCATCACCAGCAGTGCACCCCACCCCTGCATCGGGCTCAGGCGCTCATCCAGCAGCAACGCCGAAGCGCTCAGGCCGACGACCGGAACCAGCAGCGAGAACGGCGCGACCTTGCCGGCCGGGTAACGCGACAACAGATAGCTCCACAAGCCGTAGCCCAGCATGGTGGCCACGAACGCCAGGTAGGCCAGCGACAGGATCGAACTCCAGCCGATACCCCGCAGGGCGCTTTCGATCAGCACCGGCCCTTCCAGCCACCACGACAGCGCCAGGAACGGCAGCGGTGGAATCAACCCGCCCCAGATCACCAATGCCACAAGGTCGATGTTGCCGAAGCGCCGGGTGATGATGTTGCCCATGGCCCACATGGCCGCTGCGCACAAGGTCAGGACCAAGGCGAAAAACGGTACGCTGGCACCGTTCTCGCTGCCGATCAGGGCCAAACCTGCCGCGGCGACCAACAGGCCCAGCACACTGGCTGCGCGCAGCCGCTCACCGAGGAAGATCGCGGCAAAGAACAAGGTGAAGAACGCCTGCGATTGCAGCACCAGCGACGCCAGCCCAGGCGGCATGCCATTGCCCATGGCCTCGAACAGAAAGGCGAACTGCCCCAGCGAAATGGTGGCGCCATAGGCGATCAGCCAGCGCCACGGCAACTGCGGTCGCTTGATCAAGAACACTGCCGGGAACGCCACCAGAGCGAAGCGCAAGGCCCCCAGCAACATGGGCGGCAGGCCATCCAGGCCCACCTTGATCACCACGAAGTTGACGCCCCAGGCAACGATCACCACCAGCGCCAACAGCAAGTCCTTTAATGGCATTGTCCACACCCGCTCTTTGTAATATTTCGCAACATCATAACCACGAAACAGCAGCGACCGCACACCCGCGGCTGGCTCTACAGCTTCGCCGAGGGGATGCGGTTATCGGGCCGTGCGCTTTCCAGCTTGATGGCAATGAACTTGGAGGTCGGCGTATAGGTCCGGTCGCCGTAGCTTTCCAGCGGCACCAAGGGGTTTGTTTCCGGGTAGTAGGCCGCCGCCTGCCCCACGGGAATGTCATAGGCCACCAGGGTAAAGCCGCTGACCCGGCGCTCGCGTCCATCCTCCCAGAGCGAGACCAGGTCGACCTTCTGGTTGGGCGTGAAGCCCAGGCGGCGGATGTCCTGCTCGTTGGCGAACACCACTTCTCGCAGGCCGAACACCCCGCGATAGCGATCGTCCAGGCCGTACAGGGTGGTGTTGTACTGGTCGTGGGAGCGCAGGGTCTGCAAGATCAGGTCCGGAGTGTCGCCACGCGCCAATACCGCTTCATTGACCAGTTGCGCGGGCAGCACGCTGGGGGTGAACTGCGCCTTGCCCGACGCGGTCTGCCACTGCCGCGCCGCAGCGGCATTGCTCAGGTGAAAGCCGCCCGGGTGCTGCAGGCGGGCGTTGAAGTCCGCAAAGCCTGGGAGGACGTCGGCGATCAGGTCGCGAATGCGCCCGTAGTCGGCCACGGTCCAGTCCCAGTCGATGGGCCGGTCGCCCAGGGTGGCCTTGGCCATGCCGGCGATGATCCACGGCTCCGAGCGCAGCAAGGGCGAACGCGGTTTCAACTGGCCATACGACACATGCACCATGCTGAAGGTGTCTTCCACCGTCACGCCTTGCGGGCCCTCGGCCTGCATGTCGATTTCGGTACGGCCCAGGCATGGCAGGATCAAGGCGTCGCGGCCGGTCACCAGGTGCGAGCGATTGAGCTTGGTGGCGATGTGCACGGTCAGCTCGCAGTTGCGCAGGGCCGCATGGGTGCGTGGGCTGTCAGGGGTGGCCTGGGCGAAGTTGCCACCCAGGGCGATAAATACCTTGGCGCGCTTTTCTTCCATGGCCTGGATTGCCAGCACGGCGTTGTGACCATGCCCGCGCGGCACGGTGAACGCGAAGCGCTGCTCCAGTGCATCGAGCAACCAGGTGGGCGGCTTCTCGTCGATGCCCATGGTGCGGTCCCCCTGCACGTTGCTGTGGCCTCGCACCGGTGACAGCCCGGCGCCCGGCTTGCCGACGTTGCCGCGCAGCAACTGCAGGTTGATGATCTCCTGCACCGTCGGCACCGAATGCCGGTGCTGGGTCACGCCCATCGCCCAGCACATGATCACCCGCTCGGCACGCCAGTACATCCGCGCTGCCAGCTCGAGCTCGGCCAGGCTCAGGCCCGACTGCTCGACAATGTGCGACCAGGGGGTGGCGTCCACTTCAGCCAGGTACGCATCCAGGCCCGAGGTGTGCTCGGCAATGAAAGCATGATCGAAGACTGCCGGTTCGCCGTTGGCCTGGGCTTCGCGTTCCCACTTGAGCAGGAACTTGGCGATGCCGCGCATCACCGCCATGTCGCCGCCCAGGGCCGGGCGAAAGTAGGCGGTGTTGGTTGGCCGGGACCCGTTGCTGAGCATCTCCAGCGGATGTTGCGGATGCTGGAAGCGTTCCAGGCCACGCTCCTTGAGCGGGTTGAAACACACTACCTGGGCACCGCGCTTGACCGCCTCGCGCAGGGGCTCGAGCATCCGCGGATGGTTGGTGCCGGGGTTCTGGCCAATCACGAAGATCGCATCGGCCTGTTCCAGGTCGTGGTACACCACGGTGCCCTTGCCCACGCCAAGCGCCTCGCCCATCCCTACCCCACTGGCCTCATGGCACATGTTCGAGCAGTCGGGAAAATTGTTGGTACCGAAGGCGCGCACGAACAACTGGTACAAGAATGCCGCCTCGTTGCTGGCCCTGCCCGAGGTGTAGAACTCGGCCTGGTCGGGCGACTCCAGTGCGTTGAGGTGCCGGGCGATCAGCGCGAAGGCCTCCTCCCACGAGGTCTCGACATAGTGGTCGGTGGCCGCGTCATAGCGCATCGGGTGTGTAAGCCGCCCCTGGTACTCGAGCCAGTAGTCGGTCTGGTCGGCCAGGGCGCTCACGCTGTAGCGGGCGAAAAAGTCCGGGTCGACGGAGCGGCCGGTGGACTCCCAGTTGACCGCCTTGGCGCCGTTTTCGCAGAACTTGACCATATCGCTTTCAGGCGACTCGCCCCAGGCGCAGCCGGGGCAGTCGAAACCACCGTTCTGGTTGGTCTTGAGCATGGCCCGCAGGTTCTTGAACGCGTTGTCACTGCCCAGCCAGCTCTTGGTGACACTTTTAAGTGCGCCCCAGCCGGCGGCCGGGCCATTATAGTTTTTGATGTGTTCGTCTTGACTCATCACGGTAGTCCTCGATGTGCACGCAAGCGATTTGAACAATTTCAAGGCAACACACAGCCACACGGCCAATTAACCGGTGTTATTCGAATAACAGTCAGTCACTGGCCAGCCACGGTTGAAGTTGTTCTACCGTTTGAGCCTATTGTTCCATTCACGGCACGTCCAATCGAAAGTAATGACAGCATGATCAAGGATCTCTATCACGCCAGAAGCTGCAAAATACGGTGCTTCCAGCCGTGATAGACGACACTTATCGGTTGGTCACTAAAAGCAATTTGACGCCCTCTCCCGCGCTACCTATGCTCGACACAAGTTGGAATATTTATTTAATTAACTTCAAACAATGCGTTCACCACCACGACCCATTCGCATTAAAAGAGGTAATGGCAACTGTGAATGCAACTGAAAAGACACTGGTCGACGGTTTCAATCGAAAGATTGATTACTTGCGCATGTCGGTAACCGACCGATGCGACTTTCGTTGTGTCTATTGCATGGCCGAAGACATGCAATTCCTGCCGCGCCAGCAAATCCTCAGCCTTGAAGAGCTGTACCAGGTGGCCGAGCGCTTCGTCGCCCTGGGCACCCGCAAGATCCGACTCACCGGCGGTGAGCCCCTGGTGCGCAGCGGCATCGTCGAGCTGTGCGCCCGTATTGCCGCGCTGCCTGGGCTGCGCGAGCTGTGCATGACCAGCAACGGCTCGCAACTGGGGCGCCTGGCCGGGCCATTGTTCGATGCCGGTCTGTCGCGCCTGAACATCAGCCTCGACAGCCTCGACGCCCAGCGCTTCAAGGCCCTCACCCGCACGGGTGACCTGGCACAGGTGATCGCCGGCATCGATGCGGCACGCGCCGCCGGCTTTCGTCGCACCAAGCTCAATTGCGTGGTGCTCAAGGGCCGCAACGATGGCGAAGTCAACGACCTGGTGCGCTTTGCCATCGACCGCGACCTGGATATTTCCTTCATCGAAGAAATGCCCCTGGGCATCATCAGCGAACACCAACGCAGCGAGTCCTACTGCTCGAGCGATGAAGTGCGCGCGCGCATTGGCGAGCAGTTCACCCTGATCGAATCGGCCGAAACCACCCAGGGGCCGTCGCGCTACTGGCGCCTGGCCGAAGCACCGCACATTCGCATCGGCTTCATCTCGCCCCACAGCCACAACTTCTGCGCCAGTTGCAACCGCGTGCGGCTCACCGTCGAAGGTCGCTTGCTACTGTGCCTTGGCAACGAGCACGCCAGCGACCTCAAGCAAGTATTGCGCGCCCACCCGGGCGACAGCGCCCGCCTTGACCAGGCCATATGCAACGCCATGGCCCTCAAGCCCTATCGCCATCACTTCGAGGTCGATGGCGATGTACAGATCCTGCGTTTCATGAACATGACCGGCGGCTGAGTGCTGCCGCCGATAGGACCCCCATGATCGTTCACCCCAAACCCAACCTGCTCAACGTCCTGATCAGCCTCAAAGGTTCCATCGCCAAGCGCATCGCCCGACGCACCCTCATGGTCACGGCGCTCGCTTCGCTGATTGTCCTGATCGAAAACCTGCACCCGGCGCTGTTCTCCAAGGTCAACGCCACCCCCTTCACCTTGCTGGGTATTTCGTTGTCGATCTTCATGAGCTTTCGCAACAACGCCTGCTACGACCGCTGGTGGGAGGGCCGCAAAGCCTGGGGGCTGGTGATCATCGAGATGCGCTCGTTCATCCGCGAGAGCTGCGTGATTGCCGACACCGCACTGCGCGAACAACTGCTGCTGGGCCTGTGCGGCTACGCCCACGCGCTCAATGCCAGGTTGCGCGGTGAAGACGAAGTGAAGGCGGCGCGCAAATGGGTGCCGCAGGTGCACACGCTGGCGCAACACAACGTCAGTGACGCCATCTTGCAAGACACCGGCAGCACCTGCTCGCGCCTGGCGCAAGAACACGCCATCAGCGAATGGCGCTACATGACCCTGGAGCAGCGCCTGCACGGGTTGTCCGAAGCCCAGGCCGTGTGCGAGCGGATCAAGAGCACACCGCTGCCCTTCCCCTACACCTTGCTGCTGCACCGCACCATCTACATCTTCTGCGTGCTGCTGCCCTTTGCCATGGCCCAGCCGCTGGGTTGGCTGGCGCCGATTTTCACCGCCATCGTCAGCTACACCTTCTTTGGCCTGGATGCCATCAGCGATGAACTGGAAGACCCCTTCGGCCGCGAAGAAAACGACCTGCCCACCGATGCCATGGTGCGCACCATCGAGCGGGAAATACTCACCGCGATCGGCCGCACGGACTTGCCTGCGCCCTTGCAGCCAGTGGACTTCGTGCTCAGCTGAGCCTCGCACCGCTGCGCTCTTACTGGCCTGCGCCGTACCTGTGGGAGCGGGCTTGCCGGCGATCGGCCGCTCTGCGGCCGTAGGCCAGCCCCCCGAAAGTGCAGGCTGTACCGGCCCCTCGCGGGGCAAGACGGTATCACTCCATCAGACTGGCAAACGGAATGAAGTCCAGCCAATCGCCCGCCTTGAAGGTGACGCCCACCGGTACCTCCAGCAGACCATCGGCCCAGGTGGCGCTGAGCAAGGTTCCCGAGCTCTGGTTGGGCTGCAATACCGCACGCCCCTGTTCAAGACTGACCCGCAAGTACTCCTGACGTGTTCCCGGCTTGGGCCAGTCGAACCCACAAGCCACCGGCAAGCGCATCGGTTCAACCTGGGTACGTCCCATCCGGCGCAGAATGTAAGGCCGGGCCAAGATCAGGAAGGTCACCAGCGACGACCCCGGATTACCCGGCAAGCCAATGAACGGCACGCCGTTGAAATGAGCGAAGGTGAAGGGCTTGCCAGGCTTGATCGCCATCTTCCACATCAGCACTTCACCCGACTCTCGCAGCAGTGCGCCGATGCAATCGGCATCTCCAACCGACACTCCGCCACTGCTGATGATCAGGTCGGCGCTGTCGGCCCGCTCGAGGGCTGCACGTATCAGCGCCGGTTCGTCTTTGACCTTGCCCAGGTCGATGACCTCGCAGCCCATGCGCTGCAATAACGTCTGCAACACCACACGGTTGCTGTCGTGGATCTGTCCGGGGGCCGGCACCTCGCCCTCGCCCACCAACTCGTTGCCCGTGGACAGCAAGGCGACCTTGAGCCTGCGCACCACCGAGATCCGGTAGATACCCTGGCAAGCCAGTACCCCGAGGGCCACCGGACTCAACACCGTTCCTTTGCCCAGCAGCAACTGACCGACGCCGGTCTCACTGCCCTGCAGGCGAATGTTGGCGCCTTCGCGCAGCGTACCGTGCACGGCAATCCTGCCGTCCTCCAGCACCGTGCAGTTTTCCTGCATCTGCACGCAATTGGCACCTTGGGGAACCGGCGCCCCGGTGAAAATCCGTGCACAGGTGCCAGGTGCCAGCGGCTCACCCGCCTGGCCGGCAAAAATGGTCTGGGAAACGGGCAACGCAAACCCAATGGCCTCGACCAGGTTGAAGGCGTAGCCATCCATGGCGCTGTTCGACCACGCCGGTGCATCGACAATCGCCAACACGTCACAGGCCAGCACGCGACCCTCGGCGTCGGCCAGGCGCAGCGTCTCGACGGAGTCGAGGAGCGCGCGCCCGGCCAGCGCCATCAGCTGGCTCAGCGCATCGTCAACCGCAACAAGCGCTGGTTTATTCATTGGCGCGACTCGCACAGCAGTCCGGGCTTGAGGTGGGCGACAAAGTTGCAAGGCCGGTGACGGGCGTCGAGCTGCTCGGCAAGGATCCCTTCCCAGGCGGTGCGACAGGCGCCGGTGGAGCCCGGCACGCAACATACCAGCGTGCCGTTGGCCAGGCCCGCGAGGGCGCGGGTCTGCACTGTCGAGGTACCGATATCGAGGATCGACAGGGCGCGGAACAATTCGCCAAAGCCCTCAATGTGCTTGTCGAGCAAACAGGCGACCGCCTCGGGCGTGCTGTCGCGGGCAGTAAAGCCGGTGCCACCGGTGACCAGCACCACTTGCACCTGCTCATCGGCGATCCAGGTCGCCACCTGGGCGCGGATCTTGTAGATATCGTCCTTGACCAGGGCACGGGCCACCAGGCGATGGCCCATTTCCACCGCCCGGGTGGCCAGCAGTTCCCCGGATGTATCGGTTTCGAAGGTGCGTGTATCACTGACCGTCAGCACGGCAATGTTGAGCGGCACGAAGACCGCGTCCAGTTTCACACTCATGTCGTCAGGCTCTTCAAGGTTCATTGTTCCCGGGCAAACTAGTGTCAAACGCCAAGGCCGTCCAATCGACAGTTCCCAACACCCCATCGACCACGTCTATTGGCCGCGCACCGCTCTGGTCCGGCCTTGATCGACCTCACCTATCGGCCGTTCACGATTTCTCATTGGACGGATATTACTGCCATCGGTGACACTGGATGATCGCTTCAAATCAACTGCCGGGCCGTGCCATGGACATCAAACAACTCAAGTTTCTCATCGCCTTGGACCAGACCCGCCACTTCGGCCAGGCTGCCGCCCTGTGCCACGTCACCCAGCCCACCCTGTCGATGCGCCTGCGCAACCTGGAGGACGAGCTGGACCTGGTGCTGGTTACCCGCGGCCAGCGCTTTGAAGGCTTTACCGAGGCCGGCGAGCGCATCCTCGCCTGGGCCCGGACCCTACTGGCCGCCTACGATGGCCTGCAGGCCGAAGCCGCCAGCTGCCGCGGGCAAATCGTCGGCAATCTGCGCCTGGGCATGGTGCCGCTGTCGAGCATCAACCCCATGAGCTTTCTCACCCCGCTGGCCCAGCGCTACCCAGAGCTGCAGTTCCAGCTCTCGTCGTTGAGCTCGGAGCAGGTCATCGATGGCTTGAGCCGCAACCAGCTTGACCTGGGTATCTGCTACCTGGACCAGATCAACACCGCCTACTTCGAGGTGATCGAACTGGGTTCCACCAGCATGGGCCTGCTGTACGACACGCGCCACTACCAGTTCGAGCAGCCCGAGCTGCCCTGGGACCTGATCAGCGATCTGCCCCTGGGGATGCTTTCCAAGGGCATGCACTATCGCCAGTCGGTAGACCTGAGCTTTCGCAGCCGTGGCCTGTACCCCAAGCCTGTGCTGGAGAGTGATTCCACCTACCAGTTGATCCAGGCGATCTGCACAGGCATCTGCTGCGCCATCATGCCGCTCAACTGCGGGCTGGACGACTTGAGCGAACACATTCGCATCGTGCCGATTGCCAGCGCCAGCGTGCATGCGCCGATCGGCCTGTTGCTGCGCCGTACCGAACCGCGCTCGGCCCTGGCGGAAAAATGCTTCGCCGAGGTCAAGGCGATGCTCGACGCGCCGTAACAGCGTGGGCACCGGTCACGGTGTGCGCTCGGCCAGTTCCTCGAGCAGATCGGCTGACGGCACGAAGAACAGCCCTCCGGTGACCGCCGTGCTGAAGTCCAGCAGGCGGTCATAGTTGCCTTCGGGGTTGCCGACGAACATGTTCTCCAGCATCCGCTCGATAGGCGCCGGCGAGCGGGCGTAGCCAATGAAATAGGTACCGAACTCACCGGCGCCGGGCCGGCCGAAGGGCATGTTGTCGCGCAGGATTTTCAGCTCCTGCCCGTTGCTGTCGGTGATGGTCGTCAACGCACTGTGCGAGCAGCTCGGCTTCACCGATTCGTCAAGCTCGATGTCCGACAGCTTGGTGCGCCCGATGACCCGCTCCTGGGCTTCGACCGACAACGCATTCCACGCCGTCATGTTGTGCAGGTACTTCTGCACCAGCACGTAACTGCCCGCCCTGTACGCCGGGTCTTCATCGCCGATCAGGGTGAAGGCCTCGGCCTTGCGCCCCTCGGGGTTCTCGGTGCCATCGACGAAACCGATGATGCTGCGCATGTCGAAGTAACGAAAGCCCTGCACCTCATCGACCACCGTGACCGCATCGCCCAAGCCCTGCATCAACTGGGTGGCCAGCTCGAAGCACAGGTCCATGTGCTCGGCGCGAATGTGCAGCAACAAGTCACCCGGGGTAGCCAGGGCGCGGCGCTCTGGCGGGCCGAACTCGCGAAAGCCGTGCAGGCTTGCCGGGCGCACCTGGCCGAACAGACGGTCCCAACCGTTGGCAGAAAAGCCACAGACGCACGACAGGTTGCCACCTTGCGAGCGCTTGCCCACCGATCGGGTAAGCCCGGCGATATCGGCGCACCAGCCACGGACCCGCTCGGCCGCCTCGTCGCCAGGGTTCAGGGTGACCACGAGGTAGATGGCGCTGCGGGTGATCGGGCTGCACACGGCTTGGGGTTCGGGCGTTGAATCAGGCATGGCGGTAGACCCTGTCGAGCTGAAAAGCTGCAGCCTAGCAGAGCTGCAATCTTTCGACACAATTGCTTGACCGTAATTGTATATACATGCTCATATCTGTAGCCATCACCGCCCCTGCGTCCGGCCGGTGATACGACCGCTCGACAACAACAATATGCGGAGATCCACAGCAATGTCCCAGGCCAGCGCTTCGCGCAGCAAGCCCTTGATCGAGCGTCGCTCGATCGACTACATCCCGGAAAACGAACGGCACGGACGCCTGTACAGCCAATTCACCCTGTGGCTGGGTGCCAACCTGCAGATCACTGCCATCGTCACCGGGGCCTTGGCCGTGGTGCTGGGCGGCGATGTGTTCTGGTCGTTGATCGGCTTGCTGATCGGCCAACTGGCCGGCGGCGCGGTCATGGCCCTGCACGCTGCCCAAGGGCCCAAGCTGGGTTTGCCGCAGATGATTTCCAGCCGGGTGCAATTCGGCGTGTATGGCGCGGCCATTCCGATCGCCCTGGTGTGCCTGATGTACCTGGGCTTCACCGCCACCGGCACGGTGCTCTCGGGCCAGGCCATCGGCCAGTTGCTGAGCGTCAGCGACAGCACCGGGATCCTGATCTTTGCCGCAGTCATCGTCCTGGCCACGGTGCTGGGCTACCGGGTGATCCACTGGATCGGCCGCATCGCCAGCGTGCTGGGGATCATCGCCTTCGTCTACCTGTTCAGCCGCATCATGGCCATCGCCGACATCAGCCAGTTGCTGGAAAACCGCCACTTCACCTGGGCTTCGTTCCTGCTCGCGGTGTCGCTGTCGGCGTCCTGGCAGATCGCCTTCGGGCCTTACGTGGCCGACTACTCGCGCTACCTGCCCAGCAGCACCTCATCGTTCAAGACCTTCCTTGCCGCCGGCCTCGGCTCGGTCGTCGGCGCCCAGGCGTCGATGATCCTCGGAGTGTTTGCCGCCGCCATCGCCAACGGCCAGTTCTCCGGTCGTGAAGTGGCCTACATCGTAGGCCTGGGCGGTACTGGTGCCACCGCCGCGCTGCTGTACTTCAGCATCGCTTTTGGCAAGGTGACCATCTCCACCCTCAACTCCTACGGCAGCTTCATGTGCATCGCTACCATCATCAGCGGCTTTCGCGGACACATGGACGTCACTCGCCGCCAACGGCTGTTCTTCGTGCTCGCCATTGTCGGTGCCTCGACCGTGGTGGCGCTGCTCGGCCAGCACTCGTTCCTCACCGCGTTCAAGTCGTTCATCCTGTTCCTGCTGACCTTCTTCGTGCCCTGGAGCGCGGTCAACCTGGTGGACTACTACTTCATCACCAAGGAGCGCTACGACGTACCGGCTCTGGCCGACCCCAAGGGCCGCTACGGACGCTGGAACATGCCGGGCATCATCGTCTACACCATCGGTGTACTGGTGCAGATGCCGTTCATTGCCACCAAACTCTACACCGGTCCGATGGTCGCGTACCTGGGCGGCGTCGATGTGTCGTGGATCATTGGCCTGGTCGTGCCGAGCGTGCTGTACTACCTGGTGGCCCGCGGCAAGGCCGCCCAGGCACCGGCACGGATGATCCTCCCGGACGCCGTTCGCTCTTGAGCTGAGCCCTGCGCTGCCCACCGCCCTGGCGGTGGGCAGCTACCGTTCGGCACCCCAGCCAATAGCGACATATTTTTATGCTGTAATTGATCTTGTAGGCCACTTCACCCCTCGAGGGTACTGCCATGAAGATCAGACTGCCTCTCGTGCTGCTGCTTGCAGCCTTGTGCACACTCCCCGCCCTGAGCCCCGCCGCACAACCCACCCCGCCTACGGCCGACTCGGCCGCCCTGACCACCCGACTGGCCCTGCGTGACCTGTGGGTTGAGCATATTTTCTGGATACGCAATTACGCCCTGGCCAACCAGGCCGGTGATCGCCCGCAAGCCGAGGTCGCAAGCCAGGAAGTGGTCAACAATGCCACGGCCATCGCCAACAGCATCGCCCCGCTCTACGGCCAGCCTGCCGCCGACCAGCTGTTGAAACTGCTCGGTGGACACTGGGGAGCGGTCAAGCACTACAGCGATGCCAGCGTCAGCCAGTCGGCCAGCGGCAAACAGGCCGCCGTGGCCGAGCTGTCCAGCAATGCCAAGGCCCTGGCCAATTTCCTCGCAACCGCCAACCCCAACCTGCCGGAGTCGACGCTCAACACCCTGCTCGCCGCCCATGGCGGGCACCATATCGCCCAGATCGACGAATTCGGCAAAAAGGACTACAAGGCAGAAGCGGCCACCTGGAAACACATGCGCGAGCATATCCTGGGCCTGGCCGATGCCCTGGCGGCGGCCTTGGTCAAACAGTTCCCGGACAAGTTCTAAACGAGGTCGGTCGATGTTCGAAGGCTTGGGACGTACCCAACAGGATCTGCTCTCGGCCCTGCTGTACAAGCCCGGGGGCATGAGCATCGAAGAACTGGCCAACCAGCTGGCGGTAACCCGCACGGCGGTGCGCCAGCACCTCTGGGCGCTGGAACGTGACGACCTGGTGGTGCGCGGCGACCTGCGCGCCACCGGTCGGCGCCCCGAGCAGTTGTACCGCCTCAGCCGCCAGGGCCAGGAGTTGTTCCCGCGCCACTACCACCTGCTGGCCAACCTGCTGATTGGCGAGGTCGCCAGCCTGATCGGCCATGAGGCACTGGTCAGCCTGATGCGCAGCCTGGGCGAGAAAATGGCCCGGGACCTGAGCGCAACCCGTCTCGACGAAGCGCAGATCGCCGCGCACATGAAGGAGGTCGGCTACGAAGCCGAAGTGTTTTTCCGCTCGGGGGGCCCTGCGCAGATCGTCGCCCATAACTGTGTGTTCCATCAGCTGGCCGAGGCTCACCCGGAAATCTGTGAGCTCGACCTGGCGCTGATCGGTCGCCTGGGCGGCGGGCAGGTGCAGCACCTGGAGTGCATGCTGCGTGGCGGACAAGTGTGTCGCTTTCAACTGGCGCGCGACGCCTCATAGCTTGGCGATCGACACCTCGGTGGATTTGACGAAGGCAATCACTTCGCTGCCCACCCGCAACTCCAGCTCGTGCACCGAGCGGGTGGTGATCACCGAGGTGACGATACCGGCGGAGGTCTGCACGTCGATCTCTGAAACCACCGGCCCTTCAATGATCTCCTTTACCGTGCCCTTGAACTGATTGCGTACGTTGATCGCCTTGATGGTCATGCCTGCTTCCTCGTTCTGGATGCACTGCCGCGCAGTGCTTGAGGTGAAGAGTGCGCTGCGGCGATTAAAATTAAAAAGAATAAATACTTACTTGATTAGATTTTTTAGAAATATCAAAAACGACATATCTAAAGATCTACAAGTTATTTATTTTCAGTTTTTTAGATCATTTAGCATCACTACATCTCTCAAAGCCCCTCAGTGAGCGCACCTTGCATATCGCCCCCTCAACCCCATTGCAGACGGCCCGGGCACTGGCCAGCGAATTTGCCCGCACCGTCGTCGAGCGTGATCGCCAGGGCGGCACGCCTAAGGTCGAGCGCGATGCCATACGTCGCAGCGGCCTGCTGGCCCTGAGCATTCCCCGCGAGTTCGGCGGCCTGGGCGGTAGCTGGACGCAGACCTTCGAGGTGGTCCGCGAATTTGCCCGGGTCGACAGCTCGCTGGCCCACGTCTTCGGTTTTCATCACCTGATGCTCGCCACCGTGCGCCTGTTCGCCACCCCGGCGCAGTGGCAGCCCTGGTTCGAACTGACCGCGCGCAAGCACTGGTTCTGGGGCAATGCCCTGAACCCGCTGGACACCCGCACCGTGGTCAAGGACCACGGCAGTTACCGCGAGTTTTCCGGCAAGAAGAGCTTCTGCTCCGGCGCCAGCGACTCACAGATGCTGATCGCCTCAGCCGTGGATGAAGGCGCCGGCGGCAAGCTGCTGATCGCTGCCATCCCCAGCGGCCGCAGTGGCATCACCCTGCATAACGACTGGCACAACATGGGCCAGCGCCAGACCGACAGCGGCAGTGCCACCTTCGAGCGGGTGCGGGTGGAGGAAAGCGACCTGCTGCTCGACCCCGGCCCCCTGAGCACGCCCTTTGCCTGCCTGCGACCGTTGATTGCCCAATTGCATTTCGCCCATGTCTTTCTCGGCATTGCCGAGGGCGCCTTCGAAGAAGCGCGCCACTACGCCCTGAACGAATCGCGGCGCTGGTTCAAATCGCCTGTCGATCAGGTGCACCAGGACCCATATGTGCTCAACCGCTTCGGTGACTTCTGGGTACGCCTGCAAGGGGCGCGGGGCCTGGTCCAGCAGGCCAGCGCCGCGCTGGACGACGCCTGGGCCAAAGGCTCGGCGCTCACCGCCGAGCAACGCGGACGCCTGGCGGTCACCATCGCCACGGCAAAGGTCGCCGCCAGCCGCGATGGCCTGGAGATTTGCAGCAAGGTCTTCGAAGTCACCGGTGCCCGTGCCACCCAGTCCTCGGTGGGCCTCGACCGCCACTGGCGCAACCTGCGTACCCAGAGCCTGCACGACCCGCTGGACTACAAGCTGCACGAACTCGGCGAATGGGCCCTGAACGGGCAACTGCCGACTCCGACCTTCTACTCATAGTGTGACCGCCATGCAATTGTTGACCCTCCCGCCCTCACCGGCCCTGGCCACCTCGATCCGCGCCACGGCGCAAGTGTTCGAGGACCCCAAGTCCCGGGCGCTGCTCGCGCACCTGCAACAGGTCGCCCCCAGTGAAGCCAGTGTGCTGATCATCGGCGAGACCGGTACCGGCAAAGAACTGGTGGCCCGCCACATCCACAACCTCAGTGGCCGACGCGACAAGCCCTTTGTCGCGGTCAACTGCGGTGCGTTCTCCGAGTCGCTGGTAGAGGCCGAACTGTTCGGCCATGAAAAAGGCGCCTTTACCGGCGCCCTGGCTGCCAAGGCTGGATGGTTCGAGGAAGCCAACGGCGGCACCCTGTTCCTCGATGAAATCGGCGACCTGCCCATGGCCATCCAGGTCAAGCTGCTGCGGGTTCTGCAGGAGCGCGAAGTGGTGCGCCTGGGGTCGCGCAAAAGCATTCCCATCGACGTCCGGGTGTTGGCGGCCACCAACGTACAACTCGAGAAAGCCATCAACGCCGGGCATTTTCGCGAAGACCTGTACTACCGCCTGGACGTCGTCAGCCTGGAACTGGTGCCCCTGCGCGAGCGGCCCGGCGACATCCTGCCGCTGGTGCGCCACTTCATCCAGTCCTACAGCCAGCGCCTGGGCTACGGCGCGGTGAGCCTGAGCAGCGAGGCCGAAGCCAGGCTGCGCAGCTATGGCTGGCCGGGCAACATCCGCGAACTGGAGAACGTGATCCACCACACCCTGTTGATCTGCCGCGACGGCGTGATCCGCCAGCAAGACCTGCGCCTGTCGAACCTGCGCATCGAACGGCCCGACGACAGCAGCGACGGCGACGACTCGGCCGAAGGGTTGCTCGAGCGCGCCTTCCAGAAGCTTTTCGAGCAAGCGCCGGGGGCCTTGCACGAGAAAGTCGACGATGCGCTGCTGCGTGCGGCCTACCGCTTCAGCCACTACAACCAGGTCCACACCGCCCAACTCCTGGGGCTCAGCCGCAACATCACCCGTAGCCGATTGATCAAGATTGGCGAGCTGGCGGTGAACCGGCGAAAACCTGCCGGGAGTGTCCAGGGAGAGCGGGTGTTGAACCTGTCGATATGAGCTGATCGCGGGGCAAGCCGCTCCTACAGGTAGACATCCCGTCCCGCCTCGGGTGCCAGGCGTCGAAACACCAGCGCCGACGCCATGCATACCAACGCACACCCGCCAATCACCGTGGCGATATCCGCCACCCCCACCTGCTGTTCACCCTTGAAGCTCATCAACGCACCCAGCAGTGAGGCGGCTATCCCCACCGACAGGCTCATGGTCAACTGCACCGTGGCCGCCGACAGGCTGCTGGCCCTGCTGTGCAAGTGCGCCGGCACATCGGCATAGGTCAATCCGCCCATGGCACTGAACTGCAACGAACGAATCAGTCCACTGCCAAACAGCACCATCACCACCAGCCAATAAGGCGTGTCCAGGTCGAAGCGGGCACAGGCCAGCAGGCTCAACCCAGTCATCAATGCGTTCAGGCTCAAGGTCCGCCGAAACCCCAGGCGTCGCACGATCCGCACTGCCAGCAGCTTCACCACGAACGCGCCCACCCCGCCGGTGAAGGTCAACAACCCCGCCTGCAACGGGCTCAAGCCAAAACACAGCTGAAACAGCAACACCATCAAGAACGGCTGCGCCGCAGTCCCCAATCGAAACAGGTTCCCGCCCCAGAAACTCAAGGCAAAACTGCGCACCCGCAGCGGCGAAAAATCCAGCAAGGGCTGCGCGCATCGCCGGGCGTGGCGTACATACAACAGCGCCGCCAACACCCCAACCGCCAGCAGCACCAGCACCCACGGGCGTGCCAGCAACCCATGGCCCAGGGCCTCGAAGCCAAACACCAGCGCCCCCAGGGCAACGCTGCTGAGCGCCAGCCCGCGTCCATCCAGCGGCCGCTCGCTCGCCCCCGGATAATCCGGGATATGCCGCAACACCAGCCAGACACCCAACACGCCGATAGGCAGGTTGATCAGAAAGATCCACTGCCACGACAGCAGCGTGACCATCAGGCCGCCTAGCGGTGGCCCGAGCATCGGCCCGATCAACGGGGGGATGGTCAGGTACGACATGTTGCGCAGCAGATCTTCCCGCGGCGACCAACGCAGCAGGATCATCATTCCCACCGGCACCATCATTGCTCCCGCGGCCCCCTGGCAAAGGCGCGCCAGGCACAGTTGCAACAACGAGCCGGCCATCGCGCACGCCAGCGAAGACAGGGTGAACAGCACCATCGCCAACACGAACAAGCGCCGTGGCCCGAAGCGGTCGGCCGCCCAGCCGCTGACCGGCACCGCCAGGGCGGCGGCGAGCATGTATAGCGATACCACCAGGTTCATCCGTACGCTGGGTACGCCGAACTCAACGCCCATCTGCGGCAAGGCGGTCATCACCACCGTGGCGTCGATCAGCTCCATCAACAGCGCGCAGCCGATGATGACCGGCACCCGCCGCGAGGTGCTGGCGACGGGTAGCAGGGGCGGCGCCTGTAGCGCGCCCAAGTCAGAACAACCCCGAGGTCGGCGGTGGCGTGTCGGTCAGGTGCCAGGCGCCCACCGCCGCCGCCTTCCAGTGACGCGGGTTGTGGTTGGCGACGGTGCGGGCATTGCGCCAGTGACGGTCGAGGTTGTGGCCACGCCCAGTGGTCGAGGCCCCGCCGACATCGAACAGCAGCTCACCGGCCTTGAGCGCCGACTCGGCGGCGATGTACTGCGCCTGGGCGACGTCGATGGCGGCCTGGTCGACCAGCGCCGGATCGAGGTCGGCAGCCCAGGCCCGGTCGATGGCGCCTGCCGCGCGCAGCACCACCGCTTCGGCGGCGAAGGCGCGGGCAGCGATGTCGCCAACGCTCTGTTGCACGTAGGGGTCATCCACCGAACGCGTGGCGCTGCTGTGCTTGATCGGCCGGGCGTGCTCGCGGGCAAAGCGGGTGGCATCGTCCAGGGCATTGCGGGCGATCCCGGCCTGCACCGTGGCCAGGAACAACTGCAGGAACGGCGTGACGATGGTGCGCTTGCCCTCCTCCACGGTGCGCGTGCGGATTTCGTCGGCATACACCCGCACATCGTTGAGCCGGGTGGTGCCGCTGGCCGTCAGGCGCTGGCCCATGGCGTCGAAGTCATCCAGCAGTTCAAGGCCCTGGCGGTCACGGGGCAGCACGAACGATACCGGCTGATCGTCCTCATCCAGGGCCACGGCACTGATCCAGTCGGCGTACAGCGAGCCCGTGCTGTAGTACTTGCTGCCGCTGGCGCGGTAGTGCTCGCCATCGCGCACGATGCGCGCAGTGATCGCGCCATTGACCCCGCCCACCTCCCAACCGGCATTGCCCAGCACCGCGCCGTCCAGGTAGCGGGCGAACCAGCGCTGGCGCTCGGCCTCGGCGCCCTCGGCGCGGGAGGCCAGCAAGCCTTCGACAAAGCCGAAGCCGGGGCGCAGCGCCTGGGCGACGTTGGAGTCCACTGAGGCGATGCGCAGCAGCAGGCCGATCACATCGCTGACGCTTGCGCCCGGTCCGCCATGCGCCTTCGGGATGCGGCAGGTGTAGAGCCCGGCCTCGGCGATCAGGCGCACCGCTTCATAAGGCAACTGGCGCTCGCGTTCACGTTGCGCGGCGCCTGCGCCAATCAGCGCCAGCAGGTTTTCGGTATTGCCCTTGAGCTCGTCCAGGTGACGGCGTTGGGGTACTGCAGATAAACCAGGCATAAAGCATCCTTGTAGAATCGGGCGAATCAGATCGCCAGGCGGAGAAATTCGAAGCTGGTGCGCCGGCCGCTTTCCAGGTGCGGGATGGCATCGAGCAAGGCGCGGGTATAGGGGTGCTGCGGACGATCGAAGACATCGCGCACCGGGCCGGATTCCACCGCCACGCCGTCTTTCATCACCAGCACCTGGTCACTGACATGGTTGATCACCCCCAGGTCGTGAGAGATGAACAGGCACGCCAGGCCCAGGCGTTGCTTGAGGTCGTCGAGCAGTTCGAGGATTTGCGCCTGCACCGACACATCCAGGGCCGAAACCGGCTCGTCGCACACCAGAATCTGCGGCTGCGCCGCCAGGGCGCGGGCAATGGCGATGCGTTGGCGCTGGCCACCGGACAGCTCGATCGGCCGACGCTCGAGCAGGCCTGCCTCCAGGCGCACCAGCTCCAGCAGCTCCAGGGCCCGGGCGCGCCAGCTGGCGCGCAGATGGCCGGCCACTTCCAGGGCCTCGAACAGCACGCGCTGCACGGTGTAGCGTGGATCGAAGGAGCTCAGCGGGTCCTGGAACACCACCTGGATACTGCGGCGCAACTGGCGTTTTTCAGCATCCGCCAGGCTCAACCAGGACCGGCCCTTGATCTGGATGTCGCCGCCATCGGGGGTTTCCAGGCCGAGGATCATTCGGGTCAGGGTGGTCTTGCCCGAGCCCGACTCACCGACGATGCCCAGGGTTCGGCCCTTGTGCAGTTGCAGCGACACCCCGTCGACCACCGTGCGCAGTTGCCCGTCCGGGCCCTTGAAGGCCTTGCTCAGGCCCTGCACCTGCAACAGCGGCGTGGCGGTTTCGACCGGGGCCTGGGCAACCGCCGCCAGCGCCGGCACTTGCGGCCGGCGAAAATGCACGGCAGCTCCGGCCTTGAGCAGGTACTGGGTATATGGGTGCTGCGGATCCTGCAGCACCGCCTCGACACTGCCCTGCTCGACGATCACCCCGTTGTGCATCACCGCCACCCGATTGGCCAGGCGCGAAACCACCGCCAGGTCATGGCTGACGATCAGCATGGCGGTGCTGTCGCCGCGCAGCGATTCAAGCAGGTCCAGCACCTGGGCCTGCACCGTGGCATCCAGCGCAGTGGTTGGCTCGTCGGCGATCAGCAGGCGCGGATTGCAGGCAATGGCCGAGGCGATCAGCGCCCGCTGGCGCAGCCCGCCCGACAACTGCCAGGGGTATTGGCGTGCGCGCAACTGGGGCGACGGCACGCCCACCAGGCGCAGCAGTTCCAGCACCCGTGCCTGGCGCTGCTCGCGGTTCAAGGCACTGTGCAGTTGCAGGGGCTCTTCGATTTCCTTGCCCACCGGGCGCAACGGGTCGAGCGAGCCCAGGGCATCCTGCATGACAAAACCGATCTGCGCGCCGCGCACCTGGCGCCAGGCACGTTCGTTGAACTGGCGCAGATCGAGACCGGCGAAGGCCAGGCGACTGGCCTGGACCTGGGCATGGGCACCGGTCAACCCGGCCAGGGTGCGCGAGGTGACGCTCTTGCCCGAGCCCGACTCGCCTACCAGCGCCAGGCATTCGCCGGCCTGCAAGCTGAAGCTGATGCCCTTGAGCACCGGTGCACCGTGGGCAAAACGCACCTGCAGGTCGCGCACATCAATCAGCGGCTCCGGCGGTTGAATGCGAGCGTTCATAGACGTTTACCTTCGTTGCGGCGCAGCAGTTCGCGGCCGATGGCGGTGATCGAAACCACCGTGAGGGTGATCGCCAGCGCCGGCCAGGCCGCCAGCCACCAGGCGTTGGCGAGATAATTGCGGCCGATGGCGAGCATGCCGCCCCACTCGGGCTCGGGAGGCGGCGCGCCAAAGCCAAGAAAGCTCAAGGCAGCACCGGCGACGATGGTGCTGCCGATGCCGATGGTGGCCAGGATCAGGATCGGCTTGATGGCGTTGGGCAGCACATGCCGCCAGATCACCTGGCGACGTGCCAGGCCCAGGGTGGTGGCCGCCTCGACGTAACCGGCACCGCGCACCACCAGGGTTTGCGCGCGCACCAGGCGGGCATAGCGCGGCACGCTGGCGATGCCCACGGCGATGATGGTGTTGACTGCGCCCTGGCCGAAAAAGGTGATGATCACCAGGGCCAGCAGCAGGTCGGGGAACGCCAGCAGCACATCCACCAGGCGCATCACCGCGCCATCCAGCCAACGCGGCCCCAGCCCCGCGGCCAGCCCCAGCACGGTCCCCAGCAACAGGCCCAGGGCGGTGGCGCTCAGGCCCAGTACCAGCGAGGGGCGCACCGCGTATACCAGCCGCGCAAGAATGTCGCGGCCGTTTTCGTCGGTACCCAGCCAGTGCAGGCTGCCCGGTGCCTGGAACGCCTGGCGCGCGCTGGCCTCCAGCGGGTCGGCCGACACCAGCCAGCCAGGGGCCAGGGCCGCCGCCACCAGCAGCGCGACGAACAGTGCAGCCAGCACCAGCCCCGGGCGCACGGCCAGTTGTTGCAGGCTCCGGCGCCGGGCGCCGAAGCGCGCCTGGGCCAGGATCGGCCCGGCGCTCGGCAACACCGCGGCAGTTGAATTGATCGGCGCCATCGGGCACCTCCACGTGCAAAGGGTTGCGGTTCAAGGGGCCGGGTTGGGCACCCGGCGATGGATCTGCTCGATGCGCGCCAACGCCTGCGGGTCGAGCTTGACGTCGAGCGCGCCGAGGTTGTCGGCCAACTGGGCAAGGCTGGTCTGCCCGGTCAGGGCGCTGCTGACAAAGGGCTGGTTGATGACAAAGGCCAGGGCCAGCTGCGCCGGGCTCAGCGACAGCTCGGCGGCCAGCGCCACATAGGCGGCGATGGCCTGGTGGGCGCCCGGGCTGTCGTAGCGATTGAAGGTGCGATACACCGACGACAGCCGCGACCCCTCGGGCAAGGCGCCGTTGAGGTACTTGCCGGTCAGGGCACCGAAGGCCAGTGGCGAGTAGGCCAGCAGGCCGATGTTTTCACGCTCGCCGAACTCCGACAGGCCGCCCTCGTACAGGCGATTGAGCAGGCTGTAGGGGTTCTGGATGCTGACGATGCGCGGCAGGTTCTGCTCACGGGCCTGGCGCAGGAACTCGGCCACGCCCCAGGGCGTCTCGTTGGACACACCGATATGGCGAATCTTGCCTGCGGCCACCTGCTCGGCCAGCACCTGCAAGGTTTCGCCGATGCTCACGACCTGGGCGTCATCGGCGCCGTAGGGGTATTCACGCTGGCCGAAAATATTGGTGGTGCGGTCTGGCCAGTGCAGTTGGTAGAGGTCCAGGTAATCGGTTTGCAGGCGCTTGAGGCTACCGTCCAGGGCCGCGACGATATTGGCCCGGTCATGACGGGTGCGTCCTTCGCGGATATGCGCCCCCGCCCCCGGTTGGCGCGCCGGGCCGATGATCTTGCTGGCCAGCACTACCTCACTGCGCCGCCCGCTTCTGGCCAACCAGCTGCCGATGAAGCGTTCGGTGCTGCCCCAGGTTTCGGCGTGGGTGGGCGTGGGGTACATCTCGGCGGTGTCGATCAGGTTGATGCCGGCATCCAGGGCCGCGTCGAGTTGCTGGTGGGCGTCGCTTTCGCTGTTCTGGTGGCCCCAGGTCATGGTGCCAAGCCCAAGAAGGCTGACCTGGATATCGCTGTTGCCTAGTGTGCGTTTGATCATGGTGAGTCCGTGTGCGCAAAAGTGGGATCAGACAGCCGCGGCTGCCCGTTGATACTGGCTGGCCGGGTACGGCAGGCCCAGGTGCTCACGCAGGGTGCTGCCCTGGTAGTCGTGGCGAAACACGCCGCGCCTTTGCAGCAACGGCACCACCTCGTCGACGAACACCTCGACGCCGGAGGGAAACATGTCGGGCATGATGTTGAAGCCGTCGGCGGCGCCGGCACGGAACCAGTGCTCCAGGGTGTCGGCCACCTGCTCGGGGGTGCCGACAATCAGCCGGTGCCCCACCAGGATCCGCCGCGACAGCTCGCGAATGGTCAGGTTCTCCCGACGCGCCAGGTTCAACTGGGCCTCGAGAAAACCGTGGGAGCCGCGCTCGAAGGCGTTGACCGGGCCGATCCGCGCCCACGGCAAGGGTGCATCCAGTTCCAGCTCGCTGACCGCCAGCCCGACCCGCGCCGCCACCTGGTTGATCAGCCCTTCTTCGCCGTAGTAGGCGTTCAACTCGTCGAACCGCGCCTGGGCCTCGGCCTCGCTGCTGCCGATCACCGTCGACAGCCCCGGCATGATCTTCAGGTGCTCGGGGTTGCGCCCCCATTGGCGGGCGCGCTGCTTCATCTCCTGATAGAACGCCAGGCCATCGACCAGGGTGGTCTGGGTGGTGAAGATCGCATCGGCATAGCGCGAGCCCAGGGCCTTGCCGCCTTCGGACGAGCCTGCCTGCACCAGCACCGGCCGCCCCTGCGGCGAGCGCGGCAGGTTCAACGGGCCCTTGACCGAGAAGTGCTCGCCGACGAAGTCGATGGCATGGACCTTGGACGGGTCGGCAAAGCGACCGCCTTGAGCATCGCCGATCACCGCGTCGTCTTCCCAGCTGTCCCACAGCTTGAGCGTCACATCGATGAACTCGTCGGCCCGGGCGTAGCGGTCGACATGCCGCGGCGCCCCGGCCAGGCCGAAATTCTGCGCGGCAGCATCGCCAGCGTTGGTGACCACGTTCCAGGCCGCGCGACCGCCGCTGATATGGTCGAGCGAACTGAAGCGCCGGGCCAGGTTGTACGGGTCGTTGTAGCTGCTCGATGCCGTGGCGATCACGCCGATGTGCTGGGTGGCGAGGGCCACCGCGGTGAGCAGCACGGTCGGCTCCAGGCGCCCGGCGGGCTGCTGGGCGATGTCACCGACCAGCGCCGGGCCGTCGGCGAGAAAGATCGCATCGAGCTTGCCGCGTTCGGCGATGCGGGCGATGTTGCGGTAGTACTCGACATCCAGGTAGGCATCGGCGGCCACCTCGGCCTTGCGCCAGGCCCCGGCGTGGGCGCCGAAGCCAAGGATGTTCATACCGATGCTCATCTGTGGGGTGGACTGGCTCATGGCAACTCCAAGGTAAGGGGGTTCAAACGGCACTGGCTTCATCGCGCGCGCCGGCATCCTGTTGCGCGGCGTGCAACACCCGCCAGGCCGCACCGGGGCTGATGCCGTTGAGGTAGTAGTTGCCCAGCGCCTGCTCGCGGTAGATCGCCGGGTTGTGCGAAGCCAGGGTGCGGGCGTTGCGCCAGTGGCGGTCCAGGCGTCGGGCCTGGCTGGTGGCCGAGGCTCCGCCCACCTCGAACAGCAGTGTGGTGGCTTCAAGCACCTGCTCCAGCACCACCTGCTGGGCCTGGAAGGTGCGAATGTCGGCTTCCACGTAGTCGGCCTCGGTGACCGTGCCACCCTGCTCGGCCTCATGGACCTGCTGCAGCACCTGGGCCACGTCCAGCACCACGGCCTGCGCGGCATAGGCCAGGCTCGACAGGCGTCCGACCACCCGTTGCACCAGTGGGTCGTCCTTGGGGCTGGACTGCCCCGGAATGCCGAAGGCGCGGGTGCGGCCCTGCACGAATGCGCACGCATCGCGCTGCACGGCGCGGGCGATGCCAGACAGGGTGGCCAGGTGGAACAGCTGGTAGAAGGCCGAGAGATACGACTCGGCGCGCAATTCGCCGGGCTTGAAGCGGCGCAGCACCTGCTCGGGTGCCACCGCCACCTGGTCGAAGCGGGTGGTGCCGCTGCCGCTCAGACGCTGGCCGAAGCCGTCCCAGTCGTCTTCAAGGCGCACTCCGGGCGCCCTGGTCGAGACCACCACACTGACAAAGTCCTTGTCGTCCACGGCCACCGCTGCCAGCCAGTCGGCATAGATAGCGCCGGTGCAGTAGTACTTTTCGCCGTCCAGCAACCAGCCAGCTTCAGGTGCCTGGGGGTCGGCCGGGCTGAGCAGCACCGAGTTGCCGGTGGTGTCGGTGCGCTCGGCCATGGCCGCGCCCCACAACTGCCCCGCCGCCACCTTGGCCAGCCAGTACTGTCGCGATGCGCCGTCGTCGCTGGAGAGTCGGCCTTCGACAAAACCGAAGTGAGCCCGGAAGATCTGCGGCAGATTGGAGTCTGCCTCGGCCAGGTCGATCAGCAGGCGAAACAGCACCGGCAGGCTGACCTGCGAGCCGTCCAGGGCCCGAGGCACACGCAGCGCGCCAAAGCCGGCTTCACGCAGCCAGGCCACTGGCTGGTGAGCCAGTTCACGCTGTTGTTCGCGCTCGATCGCGCCTTCGGCAATACGGGCGAACAGCGGCGCGAAGCGCGCCAGCAATTGCGGGTAGTCCAGGCCAGCGCTGGCGGTGGCCTGCGGGGTGTGCAGTTGATGGGCAGTCATGGTAGGTCCTTGATACGGGTTCATACCCGAGTGCTACGGGGGTCGACCCAGTGGTTGATCAGGTCGACGAGAAAGTTGACGACCACATAGATGGCCGCAGCCAGCAGGGTGATGCCCAGCAGCAACGGCATGTCCTTGCCCAGGGCAGCGTCGAGCATCAGCCTCCCGATGCCCTGGCGGGCAAACAGCAATTCAATGATCACCGCCCCGCCCAGCAGGCTTGCGAAGACAAAGCCCGACAGCGTCACCAGCGACACCAGGGCATGGCGCAAGGCGTGCTTGAGGCGCACGCCGGTCTCGGACATGCCACGGGCCCGGGCCATGGCGATAAAGGGTTGTTCGAGGATGTCCTCGAGCTCCTGGCGCAGTACCTGGGTCAACACCGCGGCAACCGGCAAGGCCAGCGCCAGGCTGGGCAGGATCAATGCCTGCCAAGTGCTGGAGCCCGACGGCGGCAACAGGTGCCAGCCGAACGAGAACAGCAACAGCAGCACGATGCCGATCACGAACGACGGCGCCGACGACAGCACCAGCTCCGTGCCGGACACCAAGGAACGCACCCAGCGTGGCCGGTTGGCACTGAGCACCGCGCACACCACCGCCAGCAGCACCGACAGCACTGCAGCGGCCAGCGACAGCTGCACCGTGGCGCCCAGTTGCCCGCCGATGACCTGCAGCACCGGCATGCGCAGCCGGTACGACTCACCCAGGTCGCCCTGGGCCAGGCGCCCCAGGTACTGGCCGTACTGCACCAGCAGCGGTTGGTCCAGGCCATATTCGGCGCGCACCTGGGCAATCAGCTCGGCGCTGGGCATCGCCTCGGGGCCGCCGAGAATCGCCAGCGCCGGGTCGCCGGCACTCAGGTTGATGGCCAGGAAGGTCAGGGTCGCTGCACCCCAGAGCACACCGATACCGGCGGCAAGGCGCCAGAAAATACGCTGCAGCGTGTTCATATGCCCTCCTGGTCGAGCCAGACGCTGGTGAAGAACGGGGTGTTGTGCGAGGTGTCGAAAATCACCCCCTTGACCGCCTTGCGGTAGGCCAGCAGCACATGGCTTTCGAACACCGGCACGGCGGGAATGGTCTGCGCCAGGCGCTCCTGGGCGGTGCGGTAGAGCCCGGAAAGTTCCACCGGATCGGTGGTGCGCCGGGCCGCGCTGAGTACCCGGTCCAGCTCGTCGTCGCGAAACCGCCCGACGTTCTGGCCGATCAGCTTGGCCGTGCTGATCGCCTGGCTGTGGTAGAGGATGTACAGCCCGTCCGGGGTGTTGGTATGCCAGTAGCCGCCGCCGATCAGTTGGAAATCGCTGGCGTAGCGGCGCTGGGTGACTTGCGCCAGCGGCAGCAGGTCGATGTCGATCTCCAGGCCGATCTTTTTCAGGTCCGACTGAATGGCCACGGCGATGCTGCTGGGGTAGGCAGCGGTCTCGTAGGTGAGCAGGTGCGCGGCCAGGCGCTGGCCGTTCTTGACCCGATAGCCCTGGGCATCGCGTTGCTGCCAGCCGGCCTGGTCGAGGATGCGGTTGGCCTCTGTCACGTCGTAGGTCAGTGCGTCCTTGAACGCCGGGTCGTAGTAGCGGGTGTTGGCGGCCAGGAAATCGCCCTTGGCCATGTATTCGCCAAAGCCTGTGATCCACGCCAGGCCGTCGCGGTCGATGGCCTTGGCCACTGCCCGGCGCACCGCGACATCCTCGAAGGGAAAGCGCTCGACGTTGAAGGTCAGGCTGCGAAACGGATTGGCCTTGCGGATGCGGCTGCGCAGTTCAAGCTCGGGGTTGGCGCGAATGGCCCGGGCATTCTGGGTCGGGGCATCGACGGTAAAGTCCGACTGGCCCGACTCCAGGGTGCTGAAGCGGATCATCGGTTCGGGGACGATGCTCAGTTCCAGGCGATCCAGGTAGGCCTCGCCCTGGTGACGGGTCACCGGCGGCGCCCAGTTGTAGCCCTTGCGCTTGACGAAACTTGCCCCCTGGTCGCGGGTGTAGCTTTCCAGCACGAAGGGCCCGGAGCCGATCGGATGCTCGGCGATGCTCTTCGGTGCCTCAAGGATCTGGCGTGGCGAAATCATGCTCAGCCAAGACTGCGCCAGCACATCGAGGAACGGCGAGTACGGCTCGCGCAGGTGCGCCTCGAAGGTGTACTCATCGACGATGCGCCCGTCCACATAGGGGGCGATGTAGGCCGCCGCCAGGGGCGACTTGGTGGCCGGGTCGCGCATGTGCTCGAGGTTGACCTGCAGCGCGCGGGCGTTGAATTTCTCGCCGTCGCTGAAGGTCACGTCATCGCGCAGGTGAAAGGTATAGGTCTTGCCGTCGGCGGAGATGTTCCAGGCCTTGGCCAGCCACGGCGAGATGTTGCCCTGCTCGTCCTGGTACAGCAGGCAATCGAACAGGATGCGCCCCAGCCACTGCACATTGCCGTGGGAAATCGAATGCACATCCAGGGTGGTGGTGTCCGAGGCGGTCGATACCCGCAAAGTGCCGCCGGGCCTGCCCGGTACAGCCTCGTAATAGTCCTGGGCGACATAGCTCAGGGTGCCGTTGCTGAAGCTGCCATCGATCGCGCTGGTAGCGCCCTGCCCCACGTCGCCCGCAGGCTCGCAGGCCGTGAGGGCCAGCAGCGCGCCGAGCACGCCCAGCCGTGTGAATACACTCATGTGGTTCTCCCGCAGGTGACGCGCGAACGGCACCTGCCCCTGGCTCAGAAGTTGTAGGCAATACCGGTGTAGGCACCGAAACCGTCGCCCGGATACAGCGCCGCGGTGTCCTGGCCCCTGGCGTCGTAGGTGGGCAACAGGGCGGTGGCGTAGTCCTTGTCGGTGAGGTTCTTCAGGTCCAGGTACACCTGCCATTTGTTGTTCGGCGCGTCGTAGCCCAGGCGTGCGCCCCACAGGGTGTAGGACGGCGCGTAGAAACTGTTGGCGTAGTCCACCGCCGTGCGCGAGGCCGAGCGCACGTTGACGCCTGCGTAGAAGCCGTTGGCGTACTGGTAGAACAGCTCGCCCTGGTAGATGTGCTTGGGCAGGCCGGGCAGCTCGTTCTTGCTGAACAACGGGTCGTGCTGGTAGTGGAAGTCGTTGAGGGTGTAGGCCTGGCGCCAGCTCAGCACATCGCCGTTGGCCCGTTGCCACAGCTTGGTGGTCAGCCCCGCCTCGACGCCCTGGTGAATGGTCGGGCTGGCGTTGGCGGTCGAGACCACAGAGGCCGAGGTGGTAGTCGCCGGGATGATCTCGACGTTGAGCAGTTCATCCTTGATCCAGGATTTGTACAGGGTCAGGCTGCCGTCGAAGATCTCCGAGCGACCGCGAATGCCAAGTTCCACGGTGTTGGCGCTTTGCGGCACCAGGGTCTTGGCGAAGTTGGTGGTGACCCCGGAGCCCGAGCTCGACCAGGAGCTGGGCGGGTCGATCGAACGGCTGACGTTGCCGAACACCTGCACATCGGGGGTCAGGTAGTAGCGCAGGCCTACCCGCGGCGCCAGCTTCCATTCCTGGTAGCGGTAGTGGCTGGGAAAGCTGCTGGTGTTGGGCCGGTCGCTGAAGGTCACATCGACATTGCGCTTGACCTCGATGGCCGAGACGCCGGTGGACAGGTACAGGTTGTCGGTCAGGCCCAGGTCGTTGCCCAGGGTGAACACGTGGTCGAAAGAGCCGTCGTACTCGACCTGTTTTTGCAGCACGCCGAGGTCTTTGTCGCCCCTGTAGGTGCGAACCCCCGAGCGGATGTGCTGGGTGCTGGTCCAGCCCGCGGTGGTGATGCTCGGCAGGCCCAGCAGCTCATCGTTGCGGGTGTAGTTGAGCGAGTAGTTGATGTCGCGCCAGTCCCAGTAGTTGGGGTTGACCGTGCTCTTCTTGCTGAGAATCTGCGGGTAATTGTGATAGACCAGGCCGGCGACCAGGGTCGAGTCGTCGTCGAAGGTGTAGGTGGTCTTGCTGCCGACCCAGGTCGAGCCCTCCTTGGTGGAGTCGGCCCGGGTGGCCTGGGTGGCCGGGTTGGTCTGGGAGGAATTCTTTTTCAACTGCGCCAGGGTCAGGGTGCCCGAGTTCTCGTGGTACTCCTCGCGGTAACGGATATACAGGCGGGTCTCGAGCTTCGGGTTGAAGCGATAACCGAAGTTGGTGACCACGCCCTTGGCCTTGGTGAAAGTGAAATCCTGGTACCCGTCGCGACGCGAATTGTCGACGCTGATGAAGTAGTCGCCATTGCCCGCCGCGCCGCCGGTGCTCAGGGTCTGCTTTTGCCAGCCGAAGCTGCCGCCTTCGACCTTGATGCGGTTGCCCGGCGCGGTGAGCCCCGACTGGGTGACGAAGTTGATCGCCCCGCCCAGCGACAAGGCGCCGAATTCGAATGCGTTGGCCCCGCGCAGCACTTCGGTGTAGTTCAGGCCCTGGGTGTCGAGCAGCTCATAGGGCGTGCCGCCGGCGCCGGTCAGGGCCAGGCCGTCGAACAGGAACTTGGTGCCTTCGCGAAAATAACCGGGCGAGGTATTGGCGCCCGAGCCACGGATGGAAATCTTGATCGCATCGTTGCCACCGGCAGCCTGGGCATACACGCCCGGCTGGTAGGCCAGGGTGTCTTCCAGGGTCGCCGAGCGGCCCTTCTCCACCTCGGCCTGGCTGACCAGGCTGGTACCGCCGGGGATCTCGTCCAGCTGTGCCTGCGCCTGCTCCACCGGGGTGACTTTGGCGGCCTCGACCGTGACGGTCTGCAGGCGTTGTTCGGGTGCTGCGCCGTCCTGGGCCTCGGCCAAGGGAGCCAGTGTCAGCAGTGCTGCGCCAACGCCGGCCAGTGTCCAGTCCCTCCCTACTACTTTGGTCGAATGAGTGCGTATTGCGGATGTTGCCCGAGGCACGAAATTCAAGGTCTTGCTCCCCACCTGATTAAAAAAATAGGCGAGTTTCTATTGGTATAGTCAATCTCGAAGGTAGCTGTTGCAGCGACCGTGCCAACCTTTAAAACCCTTGATTTACGGGCACTTGGGACACAACTTGAGGTTAAACAATTGTTCGAAATACAGGCTATGTGTGGATCTGCTGTTGCCTGGCGAACAGTTGGCCGAGCGATAGATAAAGCCTTGGTAAAGACAGCCTTGATAGATGCGCTCGATAGGATCATCGACACCCTTGATTAGCCCGTACATTCCGTAAGGGAATACACTACCGCGCATCCGCGTCATCCGAGCCCTGCGCCAGACAGGGCCCTCGACCAATCGTGACCTCACCCCAGCCAACTGCGCTTGCGACGCCTTGTTGCCGGGCATGCCTATGCCCGTGGCTTTGTGCAGCCGCCAGAAAATGGCCGCCACTAGAATAAGGAGATACTTATGGGACTCGGCAGACGCCAGTTCTTCAAGCTCTGCACCGCCGGTGTCGCCACCGCCACCTGCGCCACTCTGGGCTTTGCCCCCGGCATGGCCCAGGCCACGCAGTCGCGCCAGTACAAGCTGTTGCGCGCCAAGGAAACCCGCAACAACTGCACCTATTGCTCGGTGGGTTGCGGGATTCTGATGTACAGCCTGGGCGACGGTGCCAAGAACGCCAAGGCGCGCATTTTCCACATCGAAGGCGACCCGGACCACCCGGTCAGCCGTGGCTCGCTGTGCCCCAAGGGCGCGGGCCTGGTGGACTACGTGCACAGCGAACAGCGCCTGCTCTACCCCGAGTACCGCGCACCGGGCTCGGACAAGTGGCAGCGCATCAGCTGGGACCACGCCATCGAGCGCATCGCCCGGTTGATGAAGGACGACCGCGACGCCAACTTCATCGAAAAGAACGCCAAGGGCACCACGGTCAACCGCTGGTTGAGCACCGGGATGCTCTGCTCCTCGGCGGCCAGCAGTGAAACCGGTTCGCTGGACCAGCGCTTCACCCGCGCGCTGGGAATCCTGGGCACCGACAGCCAGGCCCGGGTGTGCCACGCACCGACTGTATCGGCCCTGGCGCCGACCTTCGGCCGTGGCGCGATGACCAACAACTGGGTCGACATCAAGAACGCCAACGTGGTGCTGATCATGGGTGGCAACCCGGCCGAGGCGCACCCGGTGGGCTTCAAGTGGGTGATCGAGGCGAAGATCCGCAATGGCGCCAAGGTCATCGTCGTCGACCCGCGCTTCAACCGCAGCGCCGCGGTGGCCGATATCTACTCGCCGATCCGCGCAGGCTCCGACGTGACCTTCCTGATGGGCGTGGTCAACTACCTGATCAGCCACGACAAGGTCCAGCACGAGTACGTGCGCCATTACACCAACGCCAGCCTGATCGTGCGCGAGGACTACCACTTCGACGATGGTCTGTTCAGCGGCTATGATGCCGGCAAGCGCAGCTACGACCGCAGCTCCTGGACCTACGAGCTGGATGAACAGGGCCATGCCCGGCGCGACCCGACCCTGAGCCATCCGCGCTGCGTGTGGAACCTGCTCAAGGCCCACGTCAGCCGCTACACCCCCGAGGTGGTCAGCAACATCTGCGGCACGCCCAAGGATGACTTCCTCGAGATCTGCGCGATCCTGGCCAGCACCTGCGTACCCGACCGCACCGCCACCTTCCTCTACGCCCTGGGCTGGACCCACCACACCAACGGCGCACAGATGATCCGTGGCTCGGGCATGATCCAGCTGCTGCTGGGCAACATCGGTATGGCCGGTGGTGGGGTGAACGCCCTGCGCGGTCACTCCAACATCCAGGGCTACACCGACCTGGGCCTGCTCTCGCTGCGCCTGCCCGGCTACATGAACCTGCCCTCCGACGAGCAGGCCACGTTGGCCACCTACCTCAAGCAGACCACGCCCACGGCGCTGCTCGAAGACCAGGTCAACTACTACAAGCACACGCCCAAGTTCTTCATCAGCCTGATGAAGAGCCTCTGGGGCGACAAGGCTACCCGGGAAAACGACTGGGGTTTCGACTGGTTGCCCAAGTGGGACGACAGCTACGACGTGCTCAACTACAGCAACCGCATGTTCGAAGGCAAGGTCAACGGCTACATCGCCCAGGGCTTCAACCCGGTGGCGGCCTTCCCCGACAAGAACAAGGCCCAGGCGGCACTGGCCAAGCTCAAGTTCCTGGTGATCATCGACCCGCTGGCCACCGAGACATCGAGCTTCTGGCAGAACCACGGCGAGCAGCACGACGTCGACACTGCCGCGATCCAGACCGAAGTGTTCCGCCTGCCCTCCTCCTGCTTCGCCGAGGAAGACGGCTCGATCGTCAACTCCGGGCGCTGGCTGCAGTGGCATTGGGCAGGCGCCGCGCCGCCCGGCGAGGCCTGGCACGACGGCAAGATCCTCGGTCACCTGTTCATGAAAATCCGCGAGCTGTATGCGCAGGAAGGCGGTGCCAACCCGGCACCGATCCTCAACATGGCCTGGGACTATGCCGACCCGTACGACCCCAAGCCCGAGGAAGTGGCCAAGGAGTCCAACGGCCGCGCCCTGGCCGACCTGCACGACGAGCAAGGCAACCTGATCCTGCGCAAGGGCCAGTTGCTCAGTGATTTTTCGCAGCTGCGCGATGACGGCAGTACCCAGTGCTTCAACTGGATCTTCGCCGGCTCCTGGACCGAGCAGGGCAACCAGATGGCTCGCCGCGACAACGCCGACAGCGGCCTGGGTTGCACCCCCGGCTGGGCCTGGGCCTGGCCGCAGAACCGACGCATCCTCTACAACCGCGCCTCGGCCGACCCCCAGGGCAACCCGTGGGACCCCAAGCGCAAGCTGATCGGCTGGGACGGCCAGCGCTGGAGCGGCGTGGATGTGCCCGACTTCGCCATCAATGCCGCCCCAGGTGGCAAGGTCAATCCGTTCATCATGCTGCCCGAAGGCCTCGGCCGGCTGTTCTCGGTCGGCGCCCTGAACGACGGCCCGTTCCCTGAACATTACGAACCGACCGAAAGCCCGCTGGCGAACAACCCCTTGCACCCGAACGTCACCTACAGCCCCACTGCACGGCTGTACGAAAGCGACCGCAAGCGCATGGGCAAGCGCGAAGACTTCCCCTACGTGGCCACCACCTATTCGATCACCGAGCTGTTCCGCCACTGGACCAAGCACGCGCGCCTGAACGCCATCGTCCAGCCCGAGCAGTTCATCGAGATCGGCGAAAAGCTCGCCCACGACAAAGGCATCGTCCAGGGCGACACGGTCAAGGTGACCACCCAGCGCGGCTACATCAAGGCCAAGGCCGTGGTCACCAAGCGCATACGCCGCCTGGCGGTGGATGGCCAGGATGTCGACACCATCGGTATCCCGTGCCACTGGGGCTATGAGGGCGCCACGCGCAAGGGCTTTTTGGCCAACACCCTGACCCCGGGCATCGGCGACTCGAACACCCAGACGCCGGAGTACAAGGCGTTTCTCGTGAACATTGAAAAGGTCTGAGGGCGAAACCATGTCCATGCAATCCCAAGACATCGTCCGCCGCTCGGCCACCAGCGTGCTGACCCCGGCGCCACACACCCGCGATCACCAGGCCGAAGTGGCCAAGCTGATCGACGTGAGCATCTGCATCGGCTGCAAGGCCTGTCAGGTGGCGTGCAACGAATGGAACGACCTGCGTGACGAGGTCGGCCACAACGTCGGCGTGTACGACAACCCGGCGGACCTGTCTGCCGAGACCTGGACGCTGATGCGCTTTGACGAAGTCGAAGACGAAAGCGGCAAGCTCGAATGGCTGATCCGCAAGGACGGCTGCATGCACTGCGCCGACCCCGGCTGCTTGAAAGCCTGCCCGCAACCGGGGGCGATCATTCAGTACGCCAACGGCATCGTCGACTTCCAGTCCGAACATTGCATCGGCTGCGGCTACTGCATCGCCGGCTGCCCCTTCGATGTGCCGCGCATCAGCCAGAAAGACAACAAGGCCTACAAGTGCACCCTGTGCGTGGATCGCGTCTCGGTCGGCCAGGAGCCGGCGTGCGTCAAGACCTGCCCCACCGGCGCGATCAACTTCGGCAGCAAGCAGGACATGCTGCACCAGGCCAGCGAACGGGTCAGCGAACTGCAGGGCCGCGGCTTTGCCGGCGCTGGCATCTACGACCCGCAAGGCGTGGGTGGCACCCATGTGGTGTACGTGCTGCAGCATGCCGACAAGCCGCAGCTGTACCACAAGCTGCCCACCGACCCGCGCATCAGCACCGCGATCCAGGGCTGGAAAGGCTGGATGAAACCGGTGGCGGCGGCCGCGTTCTTCGCGACCCTGGCCGGCACCCTGTTCCACTACATCGGCGTGGGCCCCAACGAGGTCGATGAAGCGGACGAGAAACATGAGGAGGATACCCACGCATGAACACCGACAAACTGATCCTGCGCACCCGCTTCATCGACCGCGCCTGCCACTGGTTCATGGTGATCTGCTTCTTCGCCGTGGCGCTCTCGGGGCTGTCGTGGTTCTTCCCCTCGTTCAATGGCCTGAATGCGGTGTTCGGCACCCCGCAACTGGCACGCATCCTCCACCCGTTCTTCGGGGTGGTGGTGTTCGTGCTGCTGATGTTCCTGTTCGTGCGTTTCGTGCGCTACAACCTTCCCGAACGCGAAGACGTGCAGTGGTTCAAGAACGTCAGGCAGGTGCTGGCCGGCAAACATGACCCGGCGCTGAACATCGGCAAATACAACGCCGGGCAGAAAATACTGTTCTGGGGAATCATGGGCCTGATCAGCCTGTTGCTGCTCAGCGGCGTAGTGATCTGGCGGCCGTACTTCGCGCCGCTGTTCAGCATCCCGACCATCCGCATCGGCCTGCTGGTGCACGCCCTGGCCGGCATCGCGCTGATCCTGCTGATCATTGGCCACGCTTACCTCGCGTTCTGGGTCAAAGGCTCGATTCGCGGCATGGTCACCGGCTACGTCAGCCGCGCCTGGGCCAAGACCCACCACGACCGCTGGTACCGCCAGATCAGCAAGCAGGACAAGCCCGGGAGCAAGCCATGAGCATCCAGATGACTCCACTGCAGACGCCCACCGGCGGCGTCAACGAAATCGTCGCAGTGCTGCTGCCCTCGCTCAAGGACCGCTACAGCAAGCGTGCGGCGCGCCTGCAACAACTGGCGCAAGCCCATGCCATGGGCGACTACCTGGACTTCTGCGCGCAACTGGTCCAGGCCCAGCACCAGCTGCTCGAACGCATGCCGCTGCCACCGGTGCTGGCGGCCGGGCTGGGCGAGCGGCTGGGCCGCGGCCAGGCCCCGCTCGACAGTGCCGACTACCCGCGTGACCCGTACTGGCAGCAGCTGCTGCAGGGCTTGATCGACGCCTTGCATGCCGACGCCAACCCGGCGGTGCGAGCGACCCTCGATGGCCTTCGCGAGCATACGCCTGAGCAACTGGAAAACCTCGCCGGCGCGTTGCTGGCTGGCCACTTCGAGCAGGTCGGCAGCGGCCAGGCGCTGTTTGTCTGGGCCGCGCTGTCGCTGTACTTCACCCAACTGGCCAGCGCCCTGCCGGCGTCGGCCAGTGCCGCGCTGGGCGAACAGCGCCAGCACTGCCCGGTGTGCGCCAGTGCGCCGGTGGCAAGCGTGGTGATGACCGGTGCCCAGGCAGGCTTGCGCTACCTGCACTGCAGCCTGTGCGAGTGCCGTTGGCACATGGTGCGGGTCAAGTGCAGCAACTGCGAAGGTACCGGCGCGCTGGACTACTGGTCGCTGGACCGTCAGGATGCCGCGCTCAAGGCTGAAAGCTGCAACGACTGTCACAGTTACCTGAAAGTCTTCTACCCGGAAAAGGACCGCGACCAGGAACTGCTGGCCGACGACCTGGCCACCCTGGCCCTGGATGCCGAGGTAGAACGTGAAGGGTACGGGCGTAGCGGCGTCAGTCCGTTTCTGTTTCCGGGTTGATGTCGCCCACTACCGAGGTTTCCCATGGGTCTGAAAAAATCGTCTGCTGAACTCAAGCGCGACCTTAAAAGCGTCGCCTCGAACCTTGAGCGCACGGCGGGAGAAATCAGCAAGCTGGCCGAACGCATCGACGGCGTCGACGTGGTGGCCGTGCTGCACCTGATGAACCGCCTGTACAAGGACTCCGACAAGCTTCACGCCTACGCCGACGAAATCAAGAGTGGGCGTATCGTGCGCGGCAAGGCCGAGTAGGACATCGCTGGGCAAATGTGGGAGCCGGATTTGCCCAGCGAACGCAGCAGGTCAACTCACCCGCCCCGCCACGATCAGTACGCCGATCTGCTCCGCCACCCCCAGCAGTTGCAGGTAGGCCGTACTGTCTGCCAACAGGCTGCGCCCTTGCCCCTGGCGCACCAGCGACCCCGCGCCGACCCGGTCGCCGAACAACATCAGCGCCCGCGCACTGTCGTCCTGGCGTGATGTCCAGCAAAGTCCCTGGACGTGCGCGCATTGCCGATGAATCGCCTCGGCCCAGCACCGGGTCAGCGGGTACTGATCCTTCTCGGTGTCGATCAACAACTTGCGCGGCACCCCCAGCTTGCGCAACGCCTTGCTGCCCAGGTCCACCAGCAGCAAGTCCTGCACGCAGTGCAGCAGCGAGTGCTGCTGACCTGCCAGCTTGCCCTTGTCATAGGTTTTGAAACCGGCGGCAAAGGGCACGTCATGAAACACTGTCTCCATGGCCGCACAGTCGAAGCTGGTGCCCCCGTAGAGCGTCGGGATCGGCTGCCCGTGCTCGTCGTGGATCGGGCTGAAGCGCGCATTGCCCCGGATACCCGGGTTGAACTGGTCGGCGCCATAACAGTCGAGATGCACCCGGTGGATCGGCGTTCCGGCCGCCCAGGTCAGGGTCGAGAGCTGCAGTGTGGCCGGCGGCTGCGGCGTATCAGCCATGGGCAACGACCTGCAGCTCGTCCTCGGCTGCAGCCAGCACCCGCGCAGGCTCCCGGGCCAGCAGGTCGAGGGGGCGCTGCCCGGCCAGGAAGCTGTTGGCCGACATGAACCAGTAGGCCAGGCCCCAGCTGTCCTTGTGCTCGCCAAACCGCTCCAGCACCGGGGCCATGGCCTTCAGGGGCCGGTACCCAGCGCCAGCGTCCAGTCCATAGGCCGGAAAGTAATCCACGCCATGGTGGCGCAAGGCAAAAATCGCCCCTTCACGCTTCCATTTGTTCGGTTGGGCGCTGGGGTTGCTCAGGCTGAACCCGGCCAACCCGGCGATCTGCGCCGCGGTCAACCACTCGCCGCTCTCCAGCACCGCCGTGCGCGCCTTGGCCAGCATTGCGGCCTCCTTGAGCGCGGTGGGCGTGGGCGGCACCTTGGGTACCAGGGCTTCGACGATGGACTCCAGGGCCTGCCGGTGCTGGCGGCCGACCAGGTCCTTGACCAACCCGGCAATGTTGGCAAAGGTTTCGGCGATGGCATCCGCCTCGCGCGGGCTGGCCTGGGCCAGGGCCACCGCGACGACTTTTTCGGCTTCGCGCAGGCGCTGTTGCTTGGAGTCGGTCCGGCGGTTCATGGGAGCTCCGTGTGATTAGATTGGATATGACGAATCCATACTAATCCAGATCATACATCACCACCATCCACGCACAGCCGTGCCGACGACCGGCGCGCAAATCCTCCGGGCCGTCTTACACTTGGGGGAGTGTCTTTCCTTCTGCGTGCATGGAGCGCAACACAATGCCGAACCTGGATTTCCTCATTACTTCCCTGATCGTCGTGCTGATTCCCGGCAGCGGTGTAATCCTGACGATTTCCACCGCCCTGGTCGCAGGCAAGCGGGCCAGCCTGTACACCGCGCTCGGTTGCACCGCCGGCATCGTCCCGCACCTGCTGGCTTCGATACTCGGCCTGTCGGCCATCCTGCACACCAGTGCCCTGGCCTTCCAGGGGCTGAAGTTCGCCGGTGTCGCCTACCTGCTGTACCTGGCCTACGCGACCTGGCGCGATCGCTCGGCCTTCGCCGTAGACAGCAACACCCAGGTCGGCAGCGCCGGCAGCCTGATGCTGCGCGCGGGCCTGTTGAACATACTCAACCCCAAGCTGACTATTTTCTTCCTGGCGTTCCTGCCCCAGTTCATCACCCCGCAGGGCGGTTCGGTGACCGCCCAGATGCTCGGCCTGAGCGGTGTGTTCATGCTCATGACGTTCGTGGTGTTCGTGTTGTACGGCCTGCTGGCCAACCTGTTCCGCCGCGCGGTGATCGAGTCGCCGCAGGTGCAGAACTGGTTGCGCCGCAGTTTTGCGGCATCCTTTGCCGGCCTGGGCCTGAACCTGGCGTTCGCCCAGCGCTGAGGAGCGCGTGCGATGAACCGTTGTGAGGTACTGATTGTCGGCGCCGGCCCCACCGGGCTGGTGCTGGCGTTGTGGCTGAGCAAACTGGGGGTGAAGGTACGCATCGTCGACCGCACCGCCGGCCCTGGCACCACCTCCCGGGCGCTGGCGGTACAGGCCCGAACCCTGGAGCTGTACCGCCAGCTGGACCTTACCTCGGCGATTCTCGAACAGGGCCACCGGGTGCCGGCGGCCAACCTGTGGGTCAAGGGCGAAGCCGCGGCGCGCCTGCCCTTCAGCGATATCGGTGCCGACCTTACCCCCTATCCCTTCCTGCACATCTACCCCAGGACCAGCACGAGCAACTGCTGATCGAACGCTTGCAAGGCTTTGGCGTGGAGGTGGAACGCCAGACCGATCTGCAGGGCTTTACCCAGGATGAGCGCGGGATCAGCGCGCAGTTGCACCACGCCGACGGCCTGCAGGCGCACTGCGAAGCGGCTTACCTGGCCGGCTGCGACGGCGCCCGCTCGACCGTGCGCAAGGCGCTGGGCATCGGCTTTCCGGGTGGTACCTACCAGCAAGTGTTCTATGTGGCCGATGTGCAGGCCCAGGGCCCGGCACTCAACGGTGAGCTGCATGTGGACCTGGACGAAGCGGATTTCCTGGCGGTCTTCCCCCTGGCGGGCAGTGGCCGTGCGCGCCTGATCGGCACCGTGCGCGATGAACGCGCCGAACACCCCGACACGCTGCGTTTCGAGGATGTCAGCCGACGGGCGATCGAGCATATGAAGGTGCAGGTGCAACAGGTGAACTGGTTTTCCACCTACCGGGTACATCACCGGGTGGCCGAGCAGTTCAGCCAGCAGCGGGCCTTCCTGCTCGGCGACGCCGCCCATGTACACAGCCCGGCCGGCGGCCAGGGCATGAACACGGGCATCGGCGATGCCATCAACCTGGCCTGGAAGTTGGCCAGCGTGTTGCGCGGCCAGGCCGAGGACAGCCTGCTCGACACGTTCGAGATCGAACGCAGCGCCTTTGCCAGGCGGCTGGTGGCAACCACCGACCAGGTGTTCAACTTCATCACCGCCGATGGCCGCCTGGCCGGCCTGCTGCGTACCCGCCTGGCGCCGCGGCTGTTCCCGCGGGTGGTGGCATTGAAGTCGGCGCGCGAGTTTCTGTTTCGCACCGTCTCGCAAATCGGCATCAACTACCGCGACATGCCGCTGAGCGTCGGCAGCGCGGGAGATATCCAGGGTGGCGATCGACTGCCCTGGGTGGCCGACGGTGGACGCGACAACTACAGCAGTCTTGCCCGCATGAGCTGGCAGGTGCAGGTATACGGCGCAGTGGGTGCCGACCTTGTGCAATGGTGCGGCACCCGTGGCATACCGGTGGAGGTGTTCAACTGGAGCGAAGCCCATGAAGCCGCCGGGCTGATGCGCGATGCCGTGTACCTGCTGCGCCCCGACAGCTACGTGGCCCTGGCCTGGAGCAATGCCGGGGCCGACGTGCTGGAGCAGTACTTTGCCGAACGCGGCCTGACCGGCCGCCTGTAGACGGACGTCAGATCATCGCCTCGCCGCTCTTGCGGGCCGCACGCACATCGCGCCAGAGGGTGACCAGCAGCACGATCAATACTCCCAGCGAGATCGCCGGCCAGACCAGAAAATACAGAGTCAACCACATACCACTTCTCCTTGGATCGAGGATTGTTCACGCTGGAACGAGGTCACCCGCGTTGCCAGCAGGTCGAAGTCGAAGCGCTCGTTGTTGCGCAGGCTCAGCGCCACGCAAACCACCGTGCTGACCCCATAGGCCGTCAGCGAACCCAATAGCACGATGTACTCGCGCAGGGTGCCGATGAACACCGGCAACATGAGCGCCAGCGCCAGCGCAGCCACCGCCAATGCCGCCGTGCGGCCGAAGAAGCCGAAGGTCATCAGCCCCAGTACCACTGCGCCACCGATTGCCGCGCAGACCTCGAAGAACACAGCTACCGCACCGTCGACCGGCACCAGCTCGAAGCGCACTACGGTGAACAGCAGCACCGCCGACAACACCGACCAGACAAACGCACGATTGTTGACCCGGTCCCAGTAGCAGCTGGCGATCACCGGGAACACGATCGCGCCCCACAAGGCGCCGACAAAGACCAGCATCACCAGGATGTCGAACTTGAGGCTGGCGAACACCACCCCGAACAGCGTGGCGATCACCATGGTCGCGCGTCCCCACCACAGCATGCGGCGCGGGTCGGGGTTGCCCCTGGCGAGGTTCTTGCCATACACATCGGTCATGACAATGGCCGAGAGTGCGGTGAGGTCGGAGTCGGCGGTCGATGACAGCGAGCCGATCACCAGGATGAAGAACAACGCGATACCGATGGGCGGCAGGTAGGTGGAGGCCATCTGCGGAATGATGTTGTTCATGTCGCCATTGACAGGCTCAAGGCCGGTGAACAGCGCCAGCAGGCCAAGCATGCCCAGCCCGATGACGATCGCGCCGTAACCGATGGTGGCGGTGAGGAAGGTGGGCTTGATGAGGTCTTCGCGTACGGCGAACAGGCGCTGGGCAATGGTCTGGTTGCCAATCGCGTAGGCCAGCACCGCGACAAAGTACGGGGCCCCCTGCTCCAGGATCGCCTTGGTGGAATAGAAGTCCGCCTGCTGGGCATCCAGGCGCCACATGTTGGCGGCCAGCAGGTCGGGACCACCGGCATTGAAGAAGATCAGCGGAATAATAATAACCGCGGCCAGGATCATCGCCACCAGTTGCGCGAAGTCGGTCATCACCGAGGCGCGAAAGCCCGACCACAGGGTATAGGACAACACGCCGAGGCCGGCGATCAGCACGCCCTGGATGAAGGTCAGCGGGCTGAGCATCGACACCAGTGCACCGGCGGCCGTGAAATTGACCATCAGGCTGATGCAACTGCCAATGATGTTGGACACCGCCATGATCATCTGGCTGGAGGTGCCGTGGCGGGCGTGAAGGATTTCGGCCAGGGTGTGGGCCTTGGGCGCCAGTTGGCGAAAGCGCTTACCGAAGGGATAGATGAACAGGATCATCAGCGCGCCCCAGAAGCCATAGTGCAATGGCCCGGAGAGGCCGTACTTGAAGCCTGAAGTGGCGCTGGCATAGAACGAGGCAGCCCAGATCCAGGTGGCGATCATGCTCGCGCTGGACAACCCGAAGCCCACGGCGCTGTTGGAGACCATGAAGCCATCGACGTTTTCGTTTTTCTCACGAATCAACAATGACAGCAGGAAGGTGGCGCCGTAGAAGCCGACCAGCAGCAGTATCGCTGAGGTGGCTGACAGCTGGTAAAAAGCAGTTTCTTGCATCGTGTTTTCCCTTGTCTTTCGCAGGTTCGGTCATGCATGACCAGAGGTGGCTGCGAGCAGGCCGTTTGCGCGGGATGCGATGGGCGGCGAGCCCCATGGCCGAGCCGTCGAAACACTGAGCAGAAATGCGGATGCGCGCAGACCTGCGCGAACGTGCAAGACGCGCCACCGGCGCGAGGTATCTGCAAAAAAGGCAGAGCGTGCTTCGACGCTTGGCGTCGGGTCACTGAGCGTGACCTGGATGGCGACCCCGCTGCTGCAGGGTCAAGGTGAATTGCGAGACGGGGAGTATAGGGATGTCGGGGGCGATGGTCCAGCCTAGGGATGGCGCCCCCTGTGCGCTACAGCGGGCGATCGGTCACACCGGCAGTTGCGAAGCGGTAGGTGGTCACCCCGCACAACAGCAGGCCGACCACGGCCAGCGAGCCTCCCACCAGGCCGATGTTGGCCAATCCCATGTGCACGCTGACCAGGCTGCCGATCAAGGCCCCGGCGCCGATACCGATGTTGTAGATCCCCGAGAACATCGCCATGGCAACGTCGGTGGCATCGGAGGCGAGGATCAGCACTTTTGACTGCAGCGCCAGGCTGAAGCACATGATCGAAATGCCCCAGAACACACTCAGCGTACCGAGCAGGCCGAAGTCGGCGGACAGCGGCAGCAACAGCAATAGGCAGGCCGCCAGCATGGCGATGGCGGCGATCAGGAAACCACTGGGGAAGCGCTCGCTGTAGCGACTGAACAGCACCGAGCCAAACACCCCGGCGCCGCCGAACAATAGCAGCAGCACGGTGGTCAGCTCGCCACTGATCTGCGCGACGTTCAAGGCGAAGGGCTCGATGTAGCTGTAGGCGGTGAACTGTGCGGCAATCACCAGCGCTACCAGCACGTACACCGTGACCAGCGCCGGACGCTTGAACAACACCGGCACACTGCGCAGCGAGCCCGAGTTCTGGCTGGGCAGCAACGGCAGCGACTTGACCAGGCAGATCAAGGTCGCCAGGGCTACGCCGCCAATCGCCAGGAAGGTGGTGCGCCAGCCCAGCGCCTCCCCCACTACCCGCCCCAGGGGAATGCCCATGACCATCGCCAGGGTGGTGCCGGTCGCCAGCAGCCCCAGGGCCTTGGCTTGTTGCCCAGGCGGCGCCACGCGCACGGCCAGCGATGCGGTGATGGCCCAGAACACGGCGTGGGCCAGCGCGATGCCGATACGGCTGAGCAACAGCATGCCAAAGCTCTGGGCCACGCCCGACAGCAGGTGGCTGACGATGAACAGCGCAAAGACAATGGTCAGCAACTTGCGCCGCTCGATGTTGCGCGTGAGCAGCATCATCGGCAGCGACGCCAGGGCCACCACCCAGGCATAGATGGTCAACATCAGGCCAACCTGGGCGGTAGGCATCTGGAAGCTTTCACCAATATCACTGAGCAGTGCCACCGGAACGAACTCGGTGGTATTGAAGATAAAGGCCGCCAGGGCCAGGGCGATCACACTGAGCCAGCTGCCGGCTCGCGCATCCACGGGGGTATTCATCGGTGGGGGTGTTACTCCAGATCGTTTGCAGTCGCAAGGCACGGATCGTGCGCCCAGCATGAAGCACCCAAGGCCATCGGACCTGAGTGGAAGCGTGTGCGCAGAGGAATTGGTTATAAGTATGCGGGGTATCGCTTGGCGGCAAGGATAGTACGTCGTTGGCCGGCTCACAACCGCGTGGCGGGCCGGCGGCGGCAGTTTCAGCGGGCACTGCTACACTGAATTCGCACGCGGAGGATTACACCATGTCCGACAAAGAAATCACCAAACTACTGACCCTTATCGACCATCGGCAGACTACATTGGCCAGCGCCTGCAAAGAGATTGCCGACTGGATCGACCGCCAGGGCGATATTCCGGTGGCCGGCAAGATCCGCGCCAGCCTCAAGGTGGTGGAGGCCGACGAAGCCCTGGTCAAGAAGACCCTGACCTCGCTCAACGTCGAACGGCCGCTGCCGCGTTTTCGCTGATCGTTGCCACACCCGACATAAGCTCAATCCGGCTTCATGGCTGTGCTGCCGCGTTTTCCATAATCGCGAGGACTTGTCATGCGTATGCGTACCCTTCTGCTTGCCGCCCTGCTTGTCGCCAGCCCGCTGGCGCTGGCCAAGACCGAATGTTCCAAGGCCGACAAGGTCCAGTGGCAGGACCCGGACAACTTCCAGCAAGAGCTGAAAAAGCAGGGTTACGAGATCAAGAAGTTCAAGATCACCGACGGCAACTGCTATGAGATCTACGGTTGGGACAAGGACAAGCGCAAAGTCGAAATCTACTTCGACCCGGTCACCGGCAAGAAGGTGAAGGAAGAGATCGACTGAGGTGAAGGCCGATACCCTGCGCCTCTGGGACCCATTGGTGCGGTTTTGCCACTGGTCGCTGGTGGTGGCCTTTGTCGGCGGTTACTTCTTTACCGAAGAAGGCGATGGCTGGCACCGCTGGCTGGGCTACTACGCCGTGGCCATCGTGCTGATCCGTACGCTCTGGGGTTTTGTCGGCACGTCTGCGGCGCGCTGGGTGGATTTCTGGCCAACCCCTGCCCGGCTCAAATGGCACCTGCACGCCTTGATCCACGGTGAGAACTATCACCGCCTCGGCCACTCGCCCATCGGCGCGCTGGTCATGGTACTGATGTTGCTGTTGATGGTCGGCCTGGGGCTCAGCGGCTTCCTGATGGAGGAAGTCGATTACTTCTGGGGTGAAGAACTGCCGCGCGATATTCATGAATACATGGCCAACATCTTACTGGGGCTGGTCTGTGTGCACATCGGCGCTGCCGTGTTCGAGAGCCTGCGCCTCAAGGAGAACCTGCCGCTGTCGATGATTACCGGTAAGCGGCGCAACCTCTGAAATCATTCGCGGGGCAAACCCGCTCCTGCAGGTAGGAGCAGGTTTGCCCCGCGATGCCGTTCATCAACCTCAGAAGCGGTAGTTGGTGCTCAGCTCCAGGGTACGTGGTGCGCCCGGGGTGATCAGGTCGACCGAGCCGTGGGCCGAGGCGTAGTAGTCGCGGTCAAAGACGTTGCGCAGGCGCAGCGCCATGTCCCACTTCGGCTGGTTGTACAGCAAGGCCGCATCTACCGTGGTGTACGACGGCATCACCACCACGTTGTCCAGCGCGGTGTAGCGCTCGTCCACATAGTTTGCGCCCATGCCCACCCGCCAGGTTTCGCTCAGGGAACGCACCAGCCACAGGTTGGCGCTGGTGCGCGGGGTCAGGGTCGGGGTCTGGCCTTCGTTAGGTACGCCATTGGTGCTGCTGTTGGATTTGGTGATTTCCGCATCCAGGAACGCGAAGCCGCCATACACCTGCCATTTGTCTGTCAACTGGCCACTGACCGTCGCCTCGAAACCATCGGTTCGCTGTTCGCCCGACAGCACCAGGTTGGCCGGGTTGGCCGGATCGGTGGTCTTCATGTTGGTGCGCTCCAGACGGAACAGCGCTGCGGTCACCGCCAGGCGGCTGTCGAGCAGGTCCCACTTGGCGCCGATTTCATAGTTGGTGGTTTCTTCGGGCTCCAGGCCCTGGTTGCCGGTGCTAAGGGCGAACACCTCGGAGGATGGCTGGTAGGAGCGGCTGACCGACACATAGTAGGACTGGATCTGGTCGGGCTGGAACACCAGGCCCACACGAGGACTCCAGGTGGTGTCGGTACGGGTAAGGTCGGCACCGCTGAGGTCATCGGCGTATTCCTGGTCGAACACGTCGTAGCGTACGCCGACCAGGGCCTTCCACTGCGGGGCCAGCTCGATCAGGTCCTGCACATAGAAGCCCGCGGTGTCCTGGGTGGTGGTGCCTTTGGCGGTCTGGCGGTTGGCCTGGAATGGCACGTCGACCAGTCCATCGCGGAACACCGGCACCTGGGCCACGTTGTTCTGGCTGAACACCGACTGGTCCTTGACCTGGCGGCCCAGTTCCATGCCATAGAGCAAGTTGTGGTTCATGCCGGCCAGTTGCGCCTGGTGCTTGAGCTCGGTCTGGTTGAACCAGCCGTCTTCGGTACGCTGCACGTTGCCACGGTTGAGCTTGACCAGCAGATCGCCGTTTGCGGCGGTGACAAAACGCGTGGGGCTGGTGTCGGCCAGGGTGTTGTTGCGGTCCAGGTCGTAATGGTAATAGCGACTGGTGTTGCTCAGGGTGAAGTCGTCGTTGAGGCGGTAATCAACCCCGGCGGTGAACGAGAACACTTCGCTGCGGGCGTAGTCGTCGTCCGGATCGCCGGCGCCGAAACGCTTGTCGCGGTCGACATCCACCGGCCGGTCGCCCAGGGCCGGAATCCCGAAGTCGATCAGGCGCTTGTCGTACAGGTAGGTGGCGCCTACGGTCAGGTCCAGGTCGTCGGAGAGCTTGAAATAGGCGGTCGGCGCGATGGCCTTGCGGTCGATGTAGCCGTCATCGCGAAAGGTGTCGCTGTCCTCCAGGGCACCGGTGACCCGAAAAGCCTTGTCGCCCTGCTGCTGGTCGGCCCAGCCGGCATCGAACTGGGTACGGCGCTTGCCTTCACTGTCGAAGCTTGCGCCCACTTCCTGCACCGGGCTGAAGGTGGGCTTCTTGCTGACGTTGTTGATCAGGCCGCCGGATGACCCGCGCCCGTAGAGTACGGCCGCCGGGCCCTTGATCACCTCGACTCGCTCGACGTTGGAAAGGTCGCGGTAGTACAGCGCATCGTCACGCAGGCCATCAACGTACATGTCGCCAATGGCGCTGAAGCCACGGATGGTGACCTGGTCGCGCTGGCCGTCGCCGTTGGACAGGCCAATGCCGGGCACGTTCTTGAGCACGTCTTCCATCGACTGTGCCCCCTGGTCCTTGATCACGCTTTGCGGCACGACGTTGACCGTCTGCGGGATGTCGCGCAGCGGTGCGTCGATCTTCAGCGCCGTTTTGCTTTCACTGGCCTTGTAGCTCTGTTCTTCATAACTGCTGTTGACCGAGGTTGCCGGAATGGCCAGGGTTTCGGCTTGCAGCGCTGGAGCGACCAGCATGCCCAGGACGGAGAGAGAAGCCGGGCGAATGCGCGAAAATGCCACCATGCGTTCCTTTTTTTATTTGTAAAGATTGTAAAGGGGCGCGAATGGTAACGATTTGTAAATGAGAAGTGAATGCTTTTACTGCGAAAATATTTGAAGCCACGCACAAAAAAGCCAGGCTGCCGTTCTTGACGGCAGCCTGGCTTGTTCATCGCGAGCGACGCGGGGCAAGCCCGCGTCTACAGCGAGCTGGCGATCAATGCATGTGTTCGTGGCCGTGCATTTCGGCGTTCAGTGCGCGCACCGGAGCCTTGATCTCGAGGGTCTGCTTCTGGCCCTTGGCGTCTTCGATCACCAGGGTCAGGGGCACCTGCTCGCCCTCCTTGACCTGTTGCTTGAGCTTCATGAGCATCACGTGATAGCCGTTGGGGTCGAGGCTGACCGCCTTGCCGGCCGGCAGCTCGACGCTTTGCACCTGCTTCATGCCCATGACGTCGTTGTCCATGGTCATCTGGTGTACCTGGACGATCTCGGCCACAGGCGATTGCACGTCCACCAGCTTGCTGTCGCTACTGGCGGTCAAGGTCATGAAGGCACCGGTGGACTGCTGGTGCGCCACGGTGGCGCGCACCCAGGCATCGGTGACGCTGGTGTCGGCGAAGGCCGGCAACGCCAGGCCGAAAACAGCCAGGGCGGCCAGGGTGCGTTTGAGAGTTGGGTAGCGCATCAACATACCTCCATGACCGTGAGCAGATCTTCCGTGCACTCTTTGGCGGTCAGTGAATGAGACAGTCCCAGGCGCAGCTGGCCACGGGAGTCGAAGACATAGCTGGTCGAGGTGTGCGAGATCGTATAGGTATCGCCCGCCGGGACCTTTTCATAGAACACGCCGAATTCCTTGGCGGCTGCGGCGGTTTCCTCGAGGGTGCCGGACAGCGCCACGAACGAGGGATCAAACGCCTTGACGTAGGCATCGAGCACTTCGGGCGTGTCGCGCTCCGGGTCCAGGCTGATGAACACCACCTGCAAAAAGCCGCCATCGCGGCCCATCAGCTTCTTGATCTGCGCCGCGCGCGCCAGGGTGGTCGGACACACCGCCGGGCACTGGGTAAAGCCGAAGAACACCATCGGCATGGTGCCCCAGAAGCTGGACAGCGTACGTTCGTTGCCCTGGGTGTCTTTGAGTTTGAAGGAGCGGCCAAGGATCTTGTTGCTCATGTCCTTGCCGTACTTGAACGACAAGGCGCCACCGCCTCTGTCGCAACCTGCCAGAACCCCGAGGCTCAGCAGGCTGATCCCGGCCATGACCTGGCGCCGGGTCAGTAAATCAGTCATGTAACCATCCTTTTGGGAGGGTGTTGCGCCTCGTAGGTGAGGCCTGTCGAAAAAGCGCGACATTTTGTCATGTGGGCCGCCCAGGGTTCCAGCGCCGATCGCCCCGTACGTCTGTAACCCTTTAGTTTCGGGGTGCGGCCCGTTGTCGCAGAATGTGACAAGAACCTCATCCGGCCTTTCCAGCCTGATCACCCTGCGCGGCTTTGCGCCAAGGGTTTCAGAAAGCCTATCTGTTTCGCTATATATTTTTGTATATTGCGAAGCGGGCAGACTGGCCAGACGAGAAGGCAGATGGAAAACATGCTGTATCAGGACACTCCGAACTCACCCACCGGCGTGACCTATGTGAGCGAACGACTGGTCGAGAAAAAACCCAATGAACCGGGCCGGCGCAATCGCGCGCTGATTTTGCGGGTCGCAGCCAAGGCCTTCGCCCGTAACGGCTTCGCCGCTACCACCCTGAGCGAGGTGGCGAAGCTGAGCGGCCTGCCCAAGGCCAACGTCAACTACTACTTCCAGTCCAAGGAAAACCTTTACCGGCAGGTGCTCGACAGCGTTGCCCAGCGCTATCTGGACGCGTTCGCCCAGTTGCACCCCGGCAATGCCCCACGGCCGGCACTGGAGCGTTTGATCGGCGCCAAACTCAAGATCATCCGCACGCGCCCCTGGGCGGCGAGAGTCTTCGTGGCAGAGATGATGCACGGTGCGCGGCACTTGCCCGGCGAACACGCCGCGCGCCTGCAGGATGAAGTGGGTAAAGCCGTTGCGTGCCTGCAGCAGTGGATCGACAACGGCCAACTGGTCGCTGTGGACGCCCGGCACCTGCTGATCAGCCTGTGGGCGACCACCCAGGCCTATGCCAATTTTGGCGCGCACTTTGCAAACGATGCGCACAAGGACAAGCCCCGCGACGAGGACCTCGACCACGCCGTCGCCAGCATCACTCGCCTGGTGCTGCAAGGGGTGTTGCCGGGTTAGACCGCCTGCGCCTGGGCGTCGTCGGCCACCACGCAATTTCGCCCCCCCGCCTTGGCCCGGTACAGGCGCTGGTCGGCGTGCTTGAGAATCGCCTCGGGTGTCGGCGTGTCCGCGCTGCGGCAGGCCACACCGATAGAGATCGTGAGGGTGCCCACTTGAGCTATTTCGGTGCTGGCAAGGGTCTGGCGGATACGTTCGGCAATATCCCTGGCCGCTTCCAGGCTGGCCTCGGGCAACACCAGCACGAACTCCTCTCCCCCGGCCCGGCAGCCCAGGTCCTGGTCCCGGGAGCACTGGCGGATAATGCCTGCCACCTGCTTGAGGGCCACGTCGCCTGCATCATGGCCGAAACTGTCGTTGACCCGTTTGAAGTGGTCGATGTCGAGCGCCAGTACCGCATAGTGCCGGCCCGACTGATCAAGCGCCTGAAGGGCCGCATCCATCGCACGGCGGTTGGCCAGCCCCGTCAACGCATCGCTTTGCGCGGCGTGGCTGAGGCTGCCGATCTGCTGTTGCACCAGTTGCACGCTGTTGAACAATGCCCGGCGAATGGCTGCGACCTCTTCGTACCAGGCATTGATGCCACGCAAGTCCTCGGTGGCGGCCGGGTCCGAGAGGTGGGTCGCGCTTTTGGCCAGTTGCCGCAAGGGCCGGGTGATCAGCATGGTACCGAGCAGAATCAACACCAGGCCTACCAGCCCGGCCGGCACGATCTTGATCAACATATCGCGCATCAGCTTGTTCAGCGGCGCCAGCGCCAGGTCCCGTGGCTGCTGCGCGACCACTGCCCAGTTGGCATTCGTCACCTGGGCGTAACCGGCGAGCATTTGAATGCCCTTGTAGTTCGGTACATCCATCGCCCCGTTCTCGCCCCTCAAGGCTGCATCGACGGTCGGGCTCGAAGTGAGCACCTCGCCAATGCGCGCATGATCGGAGTGGTACAGCAGGCGCCGGTTCTCGTCGGCAACGAAGGCGTACGTGCCGTCATGGTGATAGTGGTTGCCGATCAGCGTGTGCAGCACACCTTGCTGGCGGATGAACACCGACGCGCCGATAACACCTAGAAACTGGCCCTTCGCGCTGAAGATGGGGTTGGAAATGAACACGATCAGGTTGCCCGCTACCGTCACGTAGGCATGACTGACCAGTGGACGGCGTTCCTTCAGCGCCTGCTGGATTTCCTCGGACTTGAGGGTGGTGCCCGTGATGTGCGCCTGGTCGGGGTAGGCCTGCACGACCTTGCCGCTGGCATCGATGATGCGCACGGCGTTGAAGTCGGTGTCCTGGCCATGAAGGCGGACGGCTTCGTCCCGGAGCAATTGAGGGTTGCCGAAATCCTCGGCAACCCTCTGGCTGCTGTACCCCAGGTGCTGATGCGCCGAGCTCAGGAACTGCCCGATGCTGGAGGCCACCTTCGAGGCATAGGCGCGGTTGGCTTCCAGCCGTGAGTGGACCAGCGCATCGCGTTGCACCCCGTAAGCCACCCACAAGCTGTTGCACAGCGTGGCCATGACCGCGAGGAGGACGAAAGTAAGAATCAGGCCGCGCAGGCTTATGGAACTCGGACGTAAGTACTTCATGCTTCCTGCCGTAAGAAGATCCCGCGCTTGAGCCTAGCTGTTCTGGATCGCGGGGCAAGCTCGCACACAGCCCGTGATTATGGATGGCTAGACCACATCCACCCACTGCGCGCCGACCAAGGTCGCCATGTGCCCCGGCTCGATGCGTACGGCCGCGTTGGGCGCACCGCCCGCCGGGAACACTACCGGGAAGCTCTTGAGCGAGACATCGCAGTACACCGGCAACGGCCGGGCCAGGCCGAACGGACAGACGCCGCCGACCGGGTGGCCGGTCGCCTCTTCGACCTGCGCGGCATCGAGCATGCGCGCCTTGACGCCAAAGTGCTGTTTGTATTTGCGGTTGTCCAGGCGTGCATCGCCACGGGTGACCAGCAGGATGACTTCCTCGCCCACCCGCAGCGACAGGGTCTTGGCGATCTGGCCATGCTCGACACCCAGGGCCTCGGCGGCCAGGGCGACGGTGGCGGTGCTGGTGCCCAGCTCCACCACTTCGATGTCGGGGGCGTGATGGGCGAAATAGGCCCGGACTGACTGCAAGCTCATGGTTTGTCCTTGTTATCGAGGCGTTGCGATTTGACACAAAGCCCCAATGGAACATGACACCGCCACGCTTGGCAAGCGCAGCGCCGGTCAGTGCAGCGCCCGGGTTACCAGGTAGTTCTGCAAGTCGGGCTCATCAGTGAGCTCGATCATCCGGGTGGGTCGCGGCAGGTTGTCGAGCACCTTGCGCCAGAACGCCTGAGCGGTTTCGTCCTGGTCGTAGAAACGGATCAGCCAGTCGCTCTCCCCGCTCATCAATACCTGGCTGGCCAATGCGCTGGCGATGCCCTTGCGACGATAACGCTTGAGGATGAACAGGTCGGCCAACTCCAGCGCGTTGAGCCCCGGCAGTTCACTGCGCTCGATCAGCATGAAACCTGCAATGAAGCCATCGACCAGGATCAGGTTGGCGCTCCAGTCCGGCTCTTGCCAATAGCGCAGCAGATGCTCGTCGTGAACGTAGAAGCGGCCGTCCACCTCGACGTCCTCCTGTTCCCAGTCCGAGGACTCGTAGGCATAGAACTGGTACAGGTTGCGGATCAGTTCGACATGCTCCGGGCCGGTCTGCAGCAGCTCGACGGTGAGCTCGCTCATGACCGGGCCTCGTGGACGGTCGGGCAGGAATCGTGGATCGAAAGCATAGGGATCTCGGTCTATAAACAAGGGTGCCTGTTTGGCGGGCACCATTGTTATCAATGCCGGATCGCGGGGCAAGCCCGCTCCTACAAGGAGGTCCTTGATGAGCCCGATCGACCCACCACCGATGCGCCGGCGCACCGCCGTCGCCTACGCCATCGGCCTGCCCCTGGCACTGCTGGCCTTGATCTTCCTGCCCGCCGGCAACCTCGGCTGGGCACCGGGATGGTGGTTTCTGGGTGTAATGGTGGTGGGCTTCGGCGTCTCGGCATTGGTACTTGCACGGGTCAATCCGGTGATCTACCGCGCCCGCAGCCGCTTTCAACCTGGCACCAAAGGCTGGGACAAGGCGTTGCTGGCCATGATTCTGCCGGCGATGACGGCGGTGCTGCCTGTGGCGGCGCTGGATGCCGGGCGCTTTCATGGATCGGCGGTGCCGACCTGGCTGGTACTGCTGGGTTACCTCGGCATGCTGGCCGGGATCGCGGTCACCGCCTGGGCACAGGCCGTCAATCCCTTCTTCGAGCCCGGCGTGCGCATTCAGTCCGAGCGCCAGCAACGGGTGATCGACAGCGGCCCCTACGGTGTTGTCCGTCACCCAGGCTACATCGCCGCACTCTGGTTGTTCTTCGGCATGGCCCTGGCTTTGGGCTCGTTCTGGGCATTGCTTCCGGCCACCCTGGCCGCAGCGCTGCTGATCGTGCGCACTGGCTGGGAAGACCGACTGCTGCAGACCGGGCTTGCCGGCTATGCCGACTATACCCGGCGCGTGCGCTGGAAACTGATTCCCGGACTTTGGTAGAGGTGGCGCTCCCCCCGTCGAGCGCCGCGTTGCGCTCGATCAGTAAGTGCCGCGCAGGGTCAGCATGAAGTTGCGCGGGTCGCCGTAGTAGTTACCGTAGGTCGAGGTACCGACGGTCTGATAGTACTTCTTGTCGAACAAGTTGTTGCCGTTGAGCGCCAGGTCCCAGTGCTCGTCCAGTGTGTAGTCCACCAGCGCGTTCCAGGTGGCATAGCCGCCCTGGCTGAAGTCGAACGGCACGTTGCTCTGGGCCGCGCTGCCATCGGCATTGAAGCGCGTGGTGGTACCCGACACATACGTGGCGCTCTGCACCTGCACGCCGCCACCGACCTTGAAGTCCTGCAGCACGCCAGGCAGGCGGTAGGTGGTGTAGAGCTTGAACAGGTGCTTGGGCATCACCGTGCTCAGGGGCGAATCGGCGCTGCGGTTGCGATTGAGGTTGAAGGTGTAGCCACCGATCAGGGTCCAGTCCGGCAGCAGCTCGCCCGAGGCTTCGATGTCGACGCCCTTGCTCACCACCTTGCCGTTGCTCAGGTAGCAGCAACTGCCGGCGAACAGGCTGCTGGTACCGGCGTAGGCCGGGTCGATCACCGCCTCGTTTTCGCGAGTGGTGTAGTACAGGGCGATGTTGGTGTTCAAGGCGCCATCGAACAGCTCGCCCTTGAGGCCGGTCTCGTAGGTCTTGCCTTTCATGGGCTCGATCGGGCTGCCCGGCTGCGGGCCGGACAGTTTGTTGGCCTGCGGTTTGTAGATTTCCGAGTAGCTGGCATAGGCCGACCACTGGTCGTTCAGGTCATAGACCACACCGCCGAAGGGGGTGAGCTTGGTACCGATGCGCTGGTCGACATCCGACACCGGGCTCCACACATCGCCGTTACGGGTCTGGTAGGTCTGGTTGAAGTGATAGCGCTGGGCGCGGGCGCCGACGATCAGGTGCAACGGCTCGGCCAGTTGCAGGCGCAGGCTGGAGTACAGGCCGTACTGACGCTGGGCGTTGGGGTTGTAGTCGCGGCTGTAGTCGGTGTGGTTGGCCGGCTCCTCCCAGGGCGTGGCGCCCGGATCGAAGACGTCCACCGGCCCGCCGAAGCCCGGATGCGGCGCAGTGCCCAGCCAGCGGCTGTCGATGCGCTGGTAGTCGGCACCCAGCACCAGTTGATGATCGAGGCCAAAGGCCTGGAAGTCACCGGCCAGGTTGACGTCGTACAAGTGCTGCTCGTTTTCCTGGCGGCTCTGGGTGCCGTACCAGGTCACGCCAGTGCCGGTGGTGGGGTTGACCGCGTTGAGGGTGCTGGCGGTCTTGAACCAGGACACATCCCAGATGTTGGTGTACGACAGGTTGAGCTTCCAGTCGTCGTTGAAGCGGTGATCGTACTTGGCGAAGTACTCACGCGCGGTGGTGTCGGCAAACGCCCAGTTCTGGGTCAGGCCGGTGTGCCGGGGCAGGCCCAGGTCGGCGCCATCGCTGTAGCGTGGCACCGAGCTCTGCGTGCCGTTCTCATGGGATTTGTTGTACCGGACGCCGAAGGTGAGCATGTCGGCGTCGGTGATATCGGCTTCCATCACGCCGTACACCAGCGGCTTTTGCGTGCTGCGCTTGTCGACGAAGTACTGACGGTCGGTGTTGGCCACCACCAGGCGCCCCCGCAGGCGACCGTCCCAGCCCATCGGGCCGGTGAGGTCCAGCTCCTGGCGGTAGTTGTCCCAGCTGCCGGCGCTCAGGGTCAGCTTGAGCTGGTTGTAGGCCATCGGCCGCTTGCGCACCAGGTTGATAATCCCGCCAGGGTCGCCCGACCCACCGAACAGGGCCCCCGAACCCCGCAGCACTTCGACGTGGTCGAACTCGGCCAGGTCAAAGATGTTCGAGGAATAGAACGAGCCCATGGCAGTGCCCAGGGCCTGGGGCGCGGCGCCGTCGATCTGCAGGTTCTGGATGGAGAAGCCGCGGGAAATGAAGTCCTGGATACGGAAGGTGGTGCTCTGGGTAATCACCCCCGGGGTGGCCTTCATCGCCTCGTTGATGTCGGTCATCTGCTGGTCTTCGATCAGCTGGCGGGTAATCACCGAGATCGACTGCGGCGTTTCTCTCAGGCTGGTGGGCGACTTGGAGCCAACGCTGATCAGGCCCGGCGCGTAGCTGCCAGTGTTCTCCGTGCTTTCCCCCATGCCCTGGCCGGCAACCGTGGTCACACCCAGCTCAAGGGTTTGCCCGGACTGCAGGTCGACCACCGGCAACAGCACGTACCCCTTGTCACTCTGGCTGATGCGATAGCCGCTGCCGTCGAGCAAGGTGGCAAAGCCGTCCTCCACGGAGTAGGTGCCGATCAGGCCATGGCTGGTACGCCCTGCCAGATCATCGGCCTGGAACACCAGCGCCACACCGGCTTGCTGGGCAAAGCGGTTCAGCGCGGTGCCCAGCGGCCCGGCCGGAATGTCGTAGCGCTGCTGGGACTGGGCCACGGCCAGCTGCGGCATGGCCACGACCACCCCGGCACAGGCCAGGTGGATACACAGCGCTATGGGGCTCAGGGTCGGTGAAGCAGCAAATCGACGCATGGTGAAACGGCTCCTGTTTTAATCATGTTGGCCCTTTGCTTGACGGGCCACGCTGACAATGCGGAACCGATGGGAATGATTATTTTTCCGCAGGCAGTCGTTCGATGCGCGTCCACAGCGGGGTGAACGACTGCAGGCGGATCGGCAAGGCCTGGGCCAGCAACTGCAACGCACGCTCGGTATCGTCCAGCGGCAACACGGCAGACACCTTCAGGTCGGCCAGGGCCGAGGCATCGAATTGCACATGCCCGCGACGCTGGCGCCCGAGTGCCTCCAGCACCTGGGGCAGCGGCCATTGCTCGACCACTAGTTGATGCCCCTGCCAGGCCTGCTCGAAGCTGGCGGGGTCGATATCCGGCAGCCGGCCAAGCGCATCAGGGCGCACCCACACACGCCCACCGCTGCGCACCTGCAGCGACTGGCTGTGGTCCGCGCTTTGTGCCGCCACGCTGGAGTGCAGCATGCTCAACTCGCTCTGCTCGTCTCCACGGCTGACCACGAAGCGCGTGCCCAGGGCCGTGAAACTACCGTCGTCGGTCACGACCACGAACGGCCGGCCGGGATCGGGCGCAACGTCCACCAGCACCTGTCCGCGCTGCAGCTCGACACGGCGCTGGCCATTGTCGAAGTTCAGATCGACAGCGCTGTTGCCATACAGGGTGATGCGCGAGCCGTCCTCCAGCGTGCGGGTTTGCCACTCGCCAGGCGCGGTGTGCAGGTCGACGAACAGGTCATCGACGCGATATCCGCCCAGGTGCATTGCCAGGCCCAGGCTGGCCAGCAACACGCCGATGCCCAGCAGATGGCGCGCGCGCGGTATCTTGCTGCGGCGCTTGCCGCTGACCTCCAATGCGGCCCGCACGGCACGGCGCTGCGTGCGCAGGCTGTGCAGTTGCGCAACCACGCTGTCGATGCGGTCGAAGGTGGCCTGGTGACGGCTGTCGAGCTGGCGCCAGCGCTCGAACGCCTGGCGCTCCTGCTCGCTCAGTTCACCTTCGCTCAGGCGCAGGACCCACTCGGCAGCCTGGGCCTCGATGCTGTCATCGGCGTGCACCGGCCTCACACATCCAGTGCCTGGTTGCAGTGCATCAGCGCCTGCAGCAGGTACTTGCGCACCATGCGTTCGGACACCGCCAGGCGCTGCGCAATCTGCACCTGGGTCAGCTCGTCGAGGTAATAATCGACAAAGGCCTGGCGCACCTTGTCGGTCAGGCCTTCGAGCACGAAGGCGATCTGTTCCAGGGCTTCGAGGGTGGTGAGGATCTGCTCGGGTGACTGATGGCCTTCGAGCACGTCGACGGTCAGGGCCAGCTCGCGCAGGTAGGCGTCTTCGATATGTTGGCGGCGAGCCTTGTCGATGATCAACCGGCGCGCGGTGGTGCTGAGGAATGCCCGCGGCTCGCGAATGCCCACCAGCGAATCCCGTGAGCCCAGGATGCGCAGGAACGTATCCTGGGCGGTGTCGGCGGCATTCTGCGGGCAACGCAGTTTGCGTCGCAGCCAGGTGAACAACCATCCATGGTGCTCGCTGTACAGCTCATGGATCGCACGTTGGAAGGTCGGCTCGGCAGCAGACATGGACGCACCTGGCAGGGATGTAAGTGAGAATTGTTCCGAATGGTATCGACACAACGGTCTGCCGGCAACCGTAGAATCGGCAGGCGCCTGCCATTCAGCCCAACGCGCAGCTCCACAACTCCACCGCAGGCTGGCTCGCCTGTGGCGGCCCCAACCAGTGGCTCAAGGCCAGGCAGCGGCCATCGATACACAAGTGATAGTCCCCGGCCTCGGGCGAACGCCCCAGGCGCAGGGGCTGCAAGGGTGGCAACTGGCGCTGGAAGCGCCAACTGCCGTCATGCAGGCGGGCATCGTCGGGGATTTCCATACCCGCGCCGGAGCCCTTCACACGCGCCTCGCCCAGCAGCAACCCCGAGGGCGTGACGCGATAATCCTCTTCCCAGCGGATCTTCTCGATGCTGTGGTTCCAGGCCAGGGTGAAGTCGCTCAGCAGCAGCTGACTCCACACCACTCCGGCCAGGCCCATGCACAATCCGATCACGCCAGCGCCGCCACCCTGCGGGTACGCCACAGGTGCTGGCCGAGCAGCAGCAAGCCCAGGGCAAAGCCCACTTCATCGGTAAGCGGCACTGCCAGGATCAGCAGGCCGCCCGCGAGCAGCGCCAGCAAACGTTCCCACCAGGCCAGCGGCCCGGCCAGATAGCCGATCGACGCCGCGCCCCAGAGCCCGATGGCAAAGGCTGCCTTGCCTATCATGTAGACACTCGCCCACACGCTGTCGCCTTGCAGCATCAGCGCCGAGTCGTACACCGCCATGAACGGCACCACGAAACCGGCAGCGGCAATACGCACGGCCCACAGGCTGATCTTCAGGCCCGACGCCCGGGCGATCGGCGCAGCGGCGAAGCAGGCCAGTGCCACCGGTGGCGTGAGGTCTGCGAGGATCCCGAAGTAGAACACGAACATGTGCGAAACGATCAGGGGAACGCCGAGTTCCATCAATGCCGGCGCGGCGATGGAGCTGGTGATGATGTAGTTGGGGATGGTCGGGATGCCCATGCCCAGTACCAGGCAGGTAAGCATGGTCAGCACCAGCGACAGCAGCAGGCTGTCTTCACCGATGGCCAGGATGTAGCCGGCAAAGGTGGTGGCGATACCGGTGAGGCTGACGATGCCGATGATCACCCCCACCAGCGCACAGGCGATACCCACCGGCACGGCATGGCGGGCACCTTCGACCAGCGCATTGAGGCAGACCCGCAAGGTATCGCGCCCGCCCTTGATGAACCAGCACACCGCTACCAGGGCCGCGATCACCGCAAAGATCACACTGATACCCAACTGGAAGAACCCGGCGCACAGAACACCCAGCGCGATCCAGAACGCTATCCGCAAGCCGTTGCTGGACACCTTGAGAATCAGTGCCGAACCGAGAATGACGATCGCCGTCAGGGCAAGGCCGATAGTGCCCGAGAACAAGGGCGTGCGGCCGGAGAACAACAGGTAGACGAGCACGAACAAGGGAATCAGCAGGTACCAGCGTTCACGTACCGCGGCCCAGGCATTCGGGCACTGGTCCTTGGGCAGGCCCTTGAGGTCGGCCTGCTTGGCCGACAGATGAACCATCCAGAACACCGAGCCGAAAAACAGCAGCGCCGGGATCAGCGCAGCCTTGGCCACTTCGATATACGGCACATTGATGGTCTCGGCCATGATGAACGCCACTGCGCCCATCACCGGCGGCATCATCTGGCTGCCCATGCTGGCGGTGGCCTCGACGCCACCGGCAAAGGCCGACTTGTACCCGGAGCGCTTCATCAACGGAATGGTGAACTGCCCGGTGGTGACCACGTTGGCCACCCCGGAGCCGGTGATGGTACCCATCAGTGCCGAGGACACCACCGACACCTTGGCCGGGCCGCCCACCTTGTGACCGAACAGGCCCATGGAGAAGTCGGTGAACAGCTTGATCATGCCGGCCTGCTCGAGGAAGGCACCGAACAGGATGAACAGGAAGATGTAGCTGGCCGATACATAGGTCGGCGTGCCGTACAGCCCCTCTGTACCAAAGGACAGCTGGTTGACGATCTGGTCCAGGCCGTAGCCGCGATGGGCCAGCTCGCCCGGCAGGTATTCGCCGAACAGGCCATAGGCCAGGAACAGCCCGCAGATGATCGGCAAGGCACTTCCCATAACCCGACGTGCGGCTTCGAAGACCATGACGATCAGGATCAGTCCGATCACCATGTCCGCCTGGGACAGGTCACCCGATCGCTGGATCAGATCGCCTTCGAACCACCACTGGTACAACGCCGTGCCCAGACCCAGCAACCCCAGCAACCAGGCCAGGGGCTGGTAGGGGCGCGCCTTGCCCAGGGCCGGGTAGCTGAGGAACACCAGCATCAGCAAGAAGCCCACGTGCCCGGCACGTTGCACCTGGCTCGAGAACGGGTGGAAGGCTGCGGTGATTATCTGGAAGGTGGTAAAGGCCAGGGCGACGAAAAACAGCGCCTTGGGCCAATTGCCAACACCGGCCGTCAGGCCCTGTGGTTGTTCACTCATGGATCGGTACCTCGGTGATCACAAACGCGCAACAAGTCGAGCCTGGCGATACCAGGCCCGACCGGCGAATACGCGGGGGGAGTTAAAGGGCACCTTGCTCTTTGTAGTAACGCTCGGCGCCGGGGTGCAGGGGAATGGGCAGGTTCTGGGTCGCCGTCTCGAGCGCGATGTCCTTGGCCACGGAGTGGGCAGTGGACAGGCGGTTGAGGTTGTCGAACATCAGCTTGGTCATCTGGTAGGCCAGCTCGTCGGAGACTTTCTCCTGGCTGACCAGGATGTTGGCCACCGCCGCCGTCGGCACGTCCGTGTCCTGGCCGTCGTAGGTGCCGGCTGGGATGATGCCAGTCTGGTAGGCCGGGTTACCGATGCTGGCGACGACATCGTCAGGAATGGCCACGAAGCGGATCTTCATGGTCGAGGCCAGATCACGAATAGCCGCCATACCCAGGCCGGCCGACTGCAAGGTGGCATCGAGCTGGCGGTTCTTGATCAACTCGACCGACTCGGCGTAGGGCAGGTACTCGACCTTGCCCATGTCGTCATAGGAGAGGCCGGCAGCCTTGAAGATCGCCCGGGCGTTGAGCTCGGTACCCGACTTGGGCGCGCCTACCGAAATGCGCTTGCCCTTGAGGTCGGCCAGGGTCTTGATGCCGGACTCTTCGCTGGCAACCACCTGGATGTAGTTGGGGTAGGTACTGGCGATCGCCCGGAGTTTTTTCAGCGGCGTCTTGAAGCCCGCTTCCTCCTCGCCATTCCAGGCGTCGGCCACCGAATCGGCCAGGGCCAGTGCCAGTTCGCCACGGCCGGCTTGCAGCAGGTTGAGGTTTTCAACCGACGCCTTGGTTGCCTGCACTGACGTCCTGGAACCCTCGATACCCGCGCTGTAGGCCTGCGAAAGGCCTACGCCAATGGGGTAGTACACCCCGCTGGTTCCGCCGGTGAGGATATTGATGAAGGTGGGAGCGGCGAATGCCGCAGTGCTGGCGGTGAGGGCCGCCGCGGCAGCAAAAAGGCCCAGGCGCATGCTTGGTCGCATAGGGTTGACTCCACGATGATTTTGTTTTTCGAACCCCGGATTATAGGTATCGCCTACTTGATACCTCCTTCGGAAAGCTCTGAAAAAAACGTCAAGATTGTCTGCCCTGCTGGCCCCCTGCCCTCCGTCACATTGGCAAACTCACTTTCCTTTCAATAGCTTAGGTAGGCATCATGCGGGCTTATGGATTGACCCTTGCAACCGTTTTTCTCGCCACACTCTCCCTTGGCGCCCACGCCAAGGCACTGGGCCAGAATGATCGCTACGTGTGTAGCTGGGGGTCGGATATAGCTGCCGGCGCGCAACAATCGAAGCTTTCCGGGGTGACCCTGTACTCGGCGCGCAAACGGCTGCAGGTGCGCAAGTTCCCCAAGCCCTGGATGCGCATGACCGCCATGGGCATCACCGAGCAGACCTACAACAGCCAGTCGCGCCTCAAGCCTGCCGCCATCAAGCAGACCTACTACGAGCAGTGTGTTCGCCACGCGGTGGCACGCAGGTAACCGTCGCAGCGCGTGTATCATCCTCGCCGGACTTTCCACGGACGCTCGATTGATGAATGTGATCTACCACGGCAGTTGCTTGTGCGGCGCTGTTACCTACCACATCGACTCGCCGATCAAGGCCGTCAGCCATTGCCATTGCAGCCAGTGCCGCAAGGGCCATGGCGCAGCCTTTGCGTCCTATGGCAGCGTGCCCGTCGCCCACCTGACGTGCCTGGACCCACAGGGCCTGGTGCGCGTGTTCCATTCCTCGCCCACGGTCAGCCGCAGCTTTTGTTCATGCTGTGGCGCGAACCTGTTCTGGGCCGATGCAGCAGGCAGGTTTGCAGACTGGATCAGTGTCGCCCTGGGGACGCTGGACACCCCCTTCGAGCCCGCCCGGCAACAGCATGTGCATGTCGACTCGAAGGTGTGCTGGCTGGCGGCGCCCGTGGCGTGACCCGAGCACCCAGTTGGACAACCCCACAAAGCCCACCATACTGACTCGTCACTGCAAGCACGCACGCAAGCAGCCCCTGAATGATCTACACACTCCAAGGAGCTCCCATGGCAGGTTGGTTCGAGTTGGGCACCAGCAGTGACGGTCAGTACCGCTTTGTTCTCAAGGCCGGGAATGGCGAAGTCATCCTCACCAGTGAGTTGTACAAGGCCAAGGCCTCCGCCGAGACCGGCATTGCCTCGGTCCAGGCCAATAGCGGCACTGACGAGCGCTATGAAAAGAAGGAGGCCAGCAACGGCAAGTTCCACTTCAACCTGAAGGCGGCCAATCACCAGGTGATCGGCACCAGCCAGATGTACGCCAGCGCGCAATCACGCGACGCGGGCATAGCCTCGGTGAAAATCAACGGCAGCAGCAAAACCGTCAAGGACAACACCTGAGCGCGCCCTATCGCGGGGCAAGCCCGCTCCTGCCGATAGGAGCGGGCTTGCCCCGCGATACCAGGGTGACCCAGTAACGGCTGCGCGCCAGCACCGTCAGCGGCAGACTGACGGCCAGGCGATCAAGTATGGAATCGGTGTCATGCAGCTGGAACGTACCGCTGACCCTATGAGATTCCAGCTCCGGCTCCCAATGCAGCGCGCCTGGCCGATAGCGTGAAACCTCACGCAGAAAATCGCCCAACGGCTGATTCTCGACACTCAGCACACCGTCACGCCAGTCCGGTGCATGCGGATCGAGCCGCCCCATGGCGCCACTGCCATCGGCAAATACCGTCAACTGGTCGCCGTAATGCAGCGCCAGTGGCATCTCCTGTCTGACCTGCACCTGTACCGAGCCATACAGCACCGAAAGCCGGCACATCCTGTCATCGCAACGCACGGCGACCTGCGCCTGGCCCACGGTGACCCGGGCCACCCCGAAATCGACATGCAAGGGGCGCGCGTGGTTGACGTTCAGGGCGATCTCGCCCTCGATCAGCCTTACGCAATGCTGCGCCAGGTTCAGGTTGACCGCCGTTGCGGTGTTCAACTGCAGCACGCTGCCATCCTCCAGGCGCACCCCGCGCCGCTCGCCAACCGCCGTGCGCAGGTCGGCACTCCATGCAGCCAACGGCAAGTGCCGGGCCAGCAACCAGCTGCCCGGCACCGCGACCGCCAAGGCCAGCCCGCGCCGGAGCATGCTGCGACGACTGGCCTGTGTGCTCCCTGCCACCTTCATGGCCAACCCCTGTGGCACGAATAAAGCCGCAGATGCTAATTGGCCATCACCTGATCAGCCAGCACTTTCTGATTTTGTCCGCGCAGGTGTCTATTGCGTGGATTGAAACCGTGGACACTGCCCCTCCAACCGATAACGCAACGTCACCAGTCGCCCGCTCGCATCCTCATAGGTCATCAGCATCGGCGCCGCTTCACAACCGCGGGCCTGGGGGGTCTGCTCGATCAGGCGCGCCACCTCGACGTGAGTGCCGTAGGTGTAGTCCTGAACTGCAGGGACGTGTTTGCCGGTTCTTGCCGCATAGGCCTGCACTGCCTGCTCATGGGCAACCAGACGCGCATCCTTCACTTCTGGTACCGAGGCCAGCGCGTCCTGGCCGGCCAGTAGCACGATGGCTACCACCAAACCTTGCATGCGCTTCATTTTGGCTTACCTCGCACGTAGTGGAACGAATTGCCAAGCCAGACACTGCCGAGCTTACGCCCGCAATGGCGGACCGGCTACAAGGCGACACCCAGTGCATTGCGCAGCGTTGCGCCGCGGCTGTCGGACGCTGCGCTGATCAGGGCGTAGTTATAGTCACCCCGAGACCAGTAGCGGGCCTGCAACTGGCCGTCGGTTCGCTCGCCACTGGGCATGCGCGCATAGCGCTCGCCGGGTGAACGCAGAAACAGGCTGACCCGCTGGCCCTGGGCATCTTCGAACACCAGCAAGGCAGCCGGCCCCTGTTCGTTGCTCAACAGCCGTGCCCCCACCGGCGTGAAGCCGTAGACGGAAAAATCCGGCAGATTGCCGACATGCTTGAAGTGCTCGCCCAGCCAGGCCTGCAGGCGCGCCGGATCACGCGCGCTAAGGTCCAGGGCACTGGCATCGGCAAACAACCGGTGTGCCTGCACGGCATCGGCCATGGGCGGGCTACTGGCCAACAGGCTCGACTCGCGCACCTGCCACCCTCCCAAGCCGCCAATGCCCAGGGTCACCAGCAATACAGCGGCATTGGCCCAACGCCGCTGGCGCTTGCGCCGCAGGTCACGGCGAATCGCCGCGGGGTCCAGTCGCGGGTTGGGCGCGTGCCCGGCAAGGCCAGACAACGCCGCGCGCAAGTGCCGGGCATCGTTGCGCCAGCCCTCGACCCGGGCCGCCTGCTCGGGATTGGCAGCCAGGTATCGCTCCACCGCGCGCCGACGCTCGCTGTCCAGACGCTCGTCGACATAGGCATGCAGCTCTTCTTCAGAGGGGATCAACTGACTCATTTCAATCTCCGCAACGCCGGTGGCGGTGTATTGCCCTCGGCCAGTTCTCGCAGCGCCGAACGGGCTCGCGACAAACGCGACATCACAGTGCCGATGGGTACCTGCAACGCCTGGGCGGCCTCCTTGTAGCTCAGGCCCTCGACGCTGATCAACAGCAACAAGGCCCGCTGCTCGGTAGGCAGGTGGGCGAAGGCGGCGAGGCCCGACTGGGCCAGGACAATGTCTTCGGTGGCATTGCCGCCCTCCTCTGCACGCCCGAACCATGCCAACCAGCGCGCATGGCGACGCTCCCGACGCTTGCCGTCGATGAACTGCCGGTACAGGATCGAGAACAACCAGGCCCGCAGGCTACCCTCCTCACGCTGCTGGCCGCGGTGGGTCAAGGCACGCTCGACCGTGGCCTGGACCAGGTCGTCGGCACTGCTGGCCTCACGGGTCAGCCACAGGGCAAAGCGGCGCAGCCGCTCCAGCATCTCGCGCAGTTGGTCGTCTTCCAGGTCATTCATTGGCAGGGCCTTGGGTAGGAGCGGGCTCTCCCCGCGATCAAACTTCAAAACAGACGCCGAAGAAAACAGTTTATTCCCTGGTGCGGGAATAAATACCCGTCACCAGCGTCGTACCGGCTCATTCACTGACCGGATTGCTCCCATGAACACACCGTTACGCGGTGCACCGCGCGCCTTGCGCCTAGCAGCCATCGGTGTCGGGCTGGCGGCCCTCGGCGCAACCTTTGCCTACGCCGCCGGCTGGATCGGCGCCGAACGCCTGACCCCGCAGCGCATCATCGACACCTTCGAAGCCCAGGGCGGCCACTTTCCTGGCTACCGTAAAAACCACGCCAAGGGCCTGTGTGTCAGTGGCTACTTCCAGGCCAGCGGCAAGGCCCAGCCCCTGTCCCGCGCCAGGGTGTTCAGCCAGGACAAGGTGCCGGTGATCGGGCGCTTCGCCATCGGCGGCAGCAACCCCTACAGCCCCGACACCAGTGTGCCGACCCGCAGCCTGGCACTGCAGTTCAGCAGCGATGACGGCCAGTATTGGCGCACCGGCATGAATACCCCTCCCGTGCTGCCGGTGAGTACCCCCGAAGCCTTCTACCAGCAGGTCCTGTCCATGAAGCCCGACCCCGCCACCGGTAAACCGGACCCGGCCCGGATCCAGGCCTTCTTCGCCGCTCACCCGGAAAGCGCGGCCTTTCGCCAGTGGGCCAAGGACTACAAGGCACCCGACAGCTTCGCCAATTCCAGCTTCCACAGCATCAACGCCTTTGCCCTGGTCAACGCCAGCGGCGCCCGCCAGTACGTGCGTTGGCGCCTGGAGCCGCAAACCCCGTTCGCCGCCCTGCAAACCCCGGTGGATGACCGCGACTACTTGCAACACGACCTGCAGCGGCGCCTGGGCCTGGCCCCCCTGCGCTGGACCCTGCACCTGAGCCTGGCCGAACCCGGGGACCCGGTCGATGACCCGGCCCAGCCCTGGCCGGCGCAACGTCGCGACATCGACGCCGGCACCCTGGTGATCGAACAGGTCGACGGCCCCGAGCAAGGGGCCTGTCGCGACCTCAACTTCGACCCGCTGATCCTGCCCTCGGGCATCGAACCCTCGGACGACCCGATCCTGGCGGCGCGTTCGGCCGCCTATGCCGTGTCGTTCAATCGCCGCAGTCGCGAAGCCGGCCACCAGGGAGCGCAACCATGAACCCCTCCTCACCCTTTGCCTTTCACCCCTTGGCACGGCTGCTGCACTGGCTGATGGCGCTGCTGATCCTGGCCATGCTGTTCGTCGGGGTGAGCATGGTCGTCGACCTGTCGCCCCGCCACACCGTGCTGGTCAGCCTGCACAAAGCCATCGGCCTGGCCTTGCTGGTGCTGGTACTGGTGCGCATCGCCGTGCGCTTGATGCTGCCCCATCCACCGCTGCCCAGCGACCTGCCACCCTGGCAGCGCCTGGCCGCCGGGGCCTCGCACCTGATGCTGTACGCCTTGATGCTGGCCATGCCACTGATAGGCTGGGGCATGCTATCGGCCGGTGGCTACCCACTGCCACTGCAATTGCCGGCCCTGCTGCCCCACGACCTGGAGCTTTATGCCGTGTTGCGCCGGGCCCACGGCTGGCTGGCCTATGTGCTGTTCGCCACGGTGCTGGTGCACCTGGGCGCGGCATCGGTCCACGCCCTGGTACGCCGCGACAGCGTGATGCGCAGCATGTGGCCCGGGCCGGTTCGGCGCGATCAGTAGCCAAGCCATGGCAGGTATTGTCGGCCGGCCTTTTGCGGCACAATGCCCGGCCCGCCTTCACTGCCTTGGATAGCCCATGAACGCCGCACAGGACCCTGCCCAACCCGAGATTGCCCAGGCCAGCTTCGACCTGCGCCCGCTGCTGATCGCTAATATGGCCTGCACCATGGCGATGATGGCGTTCGTCGCCCTGATCGGCCCCATCGCGCGCACCTTGGGGCTGGCCACCTGGCAGGCGGGGGCCGCGGTCACCGTGGCCGGGGTGATCTGGATGCTGCTGGCCAGGCCCTGGGGCCAGGCCAGCGACCGCCTGGGCAGGCGCCGAGTGCTGCTACTCGGCACCGCCGGCTTCACCGTCGCCTACTGGGCCTTGTGCCTGTTCATCGACACCGCCCTGCATGCACTGCCGAGTGCGGCGCTGGCCTTCGCGGGCCTGGTGATCGGCCGCGGCCTGATCGGCGCGTTCTATGCCGCCCTGCCGGTTGCCGGCGCTGCGCTGATTGCCGACAACATCGCCCCGCAGTACCGTGCCCGCACCCTGGCCTCGCTGGGTGCGGCCAACGCCGTGGGCCTGGTGATCGGCCCGGCCCTGGCGGCGCTGCTGGCCCGCCACAGCCTGAGCCTGCCGTTCTATGCAATGGCGATCCTGCCGATGCTGGCATTCCTGGTGTTGCTGCTCAAACTCAAGCGCCAGGAGCTGCACCTCAAGCAACCCCCGCGCCCGGTGCGCCTGACCGATCCACGCCTGCGCCGTCCGCTGCTGGTGGCCTTCGTGGCCATGGTCAGTGTGTCGGTGGCGCAGATCACCGTCGGCTTCTTCGCCCTGGATCGCCTGGGAATGGGCCCGGCAGAAGCGGCGCAAACGGCCGGCATTGCCCTGACCATGGTGGGCGTCGCCTTGATCGTGGCGCAATTGCTGGTGCGCAAGCTGCAGTGGCCACCCCTGCGGATGATCGCCGTGGGCGCCAGCATCGCCGCCGTGGGCTTTGCCGCCGCCGCCTTTGCCACTAGCGCGACCCTGTTGTCGGCGTGCTTCTTTGTTTCGGCCTGCGGCATGGGCTGGGTGTTCCCGGCGTTCTCGGCCCTGGCGGCCAATGCCATGGACGCCTCCGAGCAAGGCGCCACGGCCGGCTCCATCGGCGCCGCGCAAGGCCTGGGCGTGGTAGTCGGTCCGCTGGCAGGCACCCTTGTCTATGCCGTCGACCCCCGCCTGCCGTACCTGATCGTCGCAGTCTTGCTGCTGCTGATCGGCCTGTGGCCGCACCCGCGCCCGGCAACCGTGCAAGCGGACCGCTAATACATGACGGAATGTGCTTTAATGCTTCGCCCAAAATTTTCAACTTATAAGGCGGCTATGGACACGGGGACACGACTCAAACTGGTGCGTGAACGCAACAAACTCTCCCAGCGGGAGCTGGCCCGTCGCAGCGGGTTGACCAACTCGACGATCTCCCAGATCGAGCAGAACCGCGTCAGCCCTTCGGTCAGCTCCCTGAAAAAACTGCTCGAAGGCATTCCCATGTCCCTGGCGGAGTTCTTCAGTTTCGATGAGCCGCCACGCGAGGAACGCTTTGTCTTTCGCTCGACCGAACAACCGGACCTCGGCAATAGCGGCCTGCGCCTGCTGCTGGTCGGAGCCAGCGTCGAAGGCCGGCAGATGCGCATGCTGCGCGAGCTCTATGCCCCTGGCGCAGACTCCGGCGACGAGCCGATCGTGCATGCCGAAGGCGAAGAGTGCGGCCTGGTGACCCGTGGCACCATCGAGCTGCGAGTCGATGGCCAGGTCAGCATCCTCAACTCCGGTGACGGCTACTACTTCCCCACCACCCTGCCCCACAGCTTCAAGAACATCGGCCCCGACGAAGCCGAGATCATCAGCGCCAACACCCCGGCGAACTTCTGACAGGGTGGCCGTCGTCGATCACGACGCGGCCTTGCCAGGCGCTGCAGCCGCCGCACCTGGCAAACGACCGTTGAGTACGCCATAGGCCAGCAGGCCGATCACCAGCCCCCAGAACGCACCACCAATGCCCAGCAGGTTGATATTGGCGGCTGCCGCCAGGAAGGTGATCAGCGAGGCTTCACGTGTGCGTGTATCGGCCACCGCGCTGGCCAGGCTCGCACCGATCGTACCCAGCAAGGCCAACCCGGCCAGGGTAGTGATGAAGCTTGCCGGAAACGCCATGAACAGCGCAGCCAAGGTCACGCCGAACACACCGACCACAAGGTAGAACAACCCGGCGGCGATGCCGGCGATCCAGCGTTTGGACGGATCCTCGTGCGCCTCCCTGCCCGTGCAGATCGCCGCCGTGATCGCCGCGATATTCAGCGCATGCGAGCCGAACGGCGCCATCAAGAACGACCCCAGCCCGGTGAGCGTGACAATCGGGTTGGCGCTGACCGTGTAGCCGTCATTGCGCAGCACCAGCATTCCCGGCATGTACTGGCCCGTCAGGGTGATCAGGAACAGCGGCAAGGCCACACTGAGCAATGCATTGACTGAGAATGTGGGCTCGGTGAACACCGGTGTTGCCACCTCCAGCCTCAACCCGGCCAGATCGACCCGCCCTTGCATCAGCAGCACGCCCAACCCCAGCAGCAGAATGCCAACCACCGCATAACGGGCGCTGAAGCGCTTGAACAACACGTAGGCGACGATCAGTCCGCCCACCAGCAGCGGATCCACGCTCAGTCCGGCAAATGCACCGAGACCGAACGGCAGCAGGATGCCGGCCAGCAGTCCTCCGGCAATCCCTGCCGGCACCAGGCGAATGATTTTCTCGAAGTAACCCGACATGCCCAGCAGCACGAAGGCAGCGGCTGAAATCAGGTAGGCGCCCACGGCTTCGGCGTAGGGTGTGTTGGCCAGGGCCACCACCAGGAACGCCGCCGCCGGTGTGGACCAGGCAGTGATGACCGGCTGGCGGCTGACCCAGCTGAGTACAAGCCCCGTCACCCCCACGCCAATCGATACCGACCCTACCCACGAGGCCGTGAGTGCGGGGCTCAGCCCTGCCACTTTGGCGGCCTGGAACACCAGGATGAAGGTACCGCCATAGTTGACGATGACCGAAATCAAACCGGCCACCAGCGGATGGAACAGGTCGCCAGGGCGTAACGTTGAATGAGGCATGAGGCTGTACTTCCTTGTCGGAGACTGGGACGTCGCAGGGCTGAAACGCCGTTGCGACCGCCCCAGTCTACGAATAAGCTGGCCTGCCAGATCAGGCCAGTTCACGGATGTACGGCAGACCACATGGCAACCACTTTCGAACTCGACACCCTCAAGATTCGCCTCAACGACCCCCACCTCCAGCACCTGGACCTGCACCAGCGTATTCAGCGAGCCTTGCGCGGCCTGATTCTCGACGGCGCGCTCGACCCCGGGTTGAAGCTGCCCGCAACCCGGGCACTGGCCCAGGCCCTGGGCATGGCCCGGGATACGGTGGAGAACGCCTATGTGCAGTTGCACCGCGATGGTTTCATCGAGCGGCGCAAGGGCTCGGGGAGCTACGTGTCGCAGACGCTGGGCATGGAACTGCGCGGCGCGGCCCGCCGGCGCATCAGGCGCCAGGATGCCCCGCCGCCGCTGCCCGCCGCCGCCGAGGGCTTGAGCCTTCGCGGCCGGGTGATCCATGCCAGCGGCGGGGTCAGTGATCAACAAGCGATCAAGGCCTTTGCCACCGGCCTGCCGGAAACCCGCTCGTTCCCCACCGATGTGTGGGAACGTCTGCAGCGCCAGGCCATGAGGGACCACCGCGGCCACGTATTGCTGCATGGCGACCCACAAGGCGCCGAGTCACTGCGCAACGCCATTGCGGTTTACCTGAACCTGGAGCGTGGCGCCAAGGTCTCGCCGGAACAAATCCTGGTGCTGAGCAGCACCCGCCAGGCCCTGTACCTGTGCGCGCAACTGCTGGTGGATGCCGACAAGCCGATCCTGATGGAAAATCCCGGCTATTTCGGCGCCTGGAAAGCCTTCGAAGCGGCCCAGGCCCGCGTGGTGCCTGTCGATGTCGATGCCCAGGGCATCCGCACCGACCTGCTGGTGGCCGACCGCAGCGGCGCCCGTTGCGTGTACGTGACGCCCTCGCACCAATACCCCACAGGCGCCACGATGAGCCTGGAACGTCGACTGGAGCTGATCAACTGGGCCGCCGACGGCAGTAAATGGATCATCGAGGACGACTACGACAGCGAGTTCCACTACGACGGATTGCCGACCGCCTGCGTGCAGGGCCTGGATGCAGCGTCGCGTACGCTGTACATCGGTACATTCAGCAAAACCCTCTACCCGGGCCTGCGCATGGGCTACATGGTGTTGCCCGCCGAGCTGGTCAAACCCTTCGCCCATGCACGCAGCATCATCGACGGGCATACCCCGCAGATCCTGCAGTTGACCCTGGCACGGTTCATGGAAGACGGCCACTACAACGCCCATGTACGGGCCATGCGCAAGCTCTATGCCACGCGCAGGATGGCGATGCTCGATGCCATTGACACACACTTGCCCGGCATCGTCAGCGCACTGCGGCCCCAGGGTGGGCTGCAGATACCCTGCTTGTTGGCCGAGGGCTGGTCAGAGGCGCAGACCATTGCCCAGGCCGCCAACGCCGGCATTCAACTGCCCGGCCTCAGCCGCCTGTATGCCGGGCCGCACAAGCGACAGGGCTGGCTGCTGGGGTATTCGTCGTTGACCGCCCATGAAATCGACACCGCCATGAAGCGCCTGGCCACAGCCCTGCAAAAGTGACCCAATGCCCGGCGGCTGCATTCACTCGGTCGCATCGGGTCGCGGGGCATGCCCGCGCTCGGCCAGCAGCTGCTGGATCACTTGTTCCTGCTCGGCATACGCCCCTTCACCGAAGTGCACGTAGCGCACCTGCCCGCTTGCATCGACAAAGTAATGCGCCGGCCAGAACTGATTGGCGAAGGCATTCCAGATCGCATAGCGATTGTCGATGGCGACCGGGTATTCGATGCCCAACCTGGCCACCTGCTCCCGTACGTTGTCGATGTCGTTTTCATAGTCGTACTCCGGCGTATGCACGCCGACCACCACCAGGCCCTGATCCGCGTACCGTTTGGCCCAGCTGTTCACATGCGGCAGACTGCGCCGGCAGTTGATGCAGTCGTAGGTCCAGAAGTCCACCAGCACCACCTTGCCCTTGAGTGCCTCGCGGTCCAGGGGTGGCGAATTGAGCCACTGCACCGCGCCACTCAAGGGCGGCATCGGCCCCAGGCTGTCCAGTTGCCTGCTGTCGGCGAACAACCGCCCGCCCAGGACCGCCAGGACACCGGTCAGCACCATGGCAATGCCGACCCTGCGCCGTGTGGGGGTGAGGCGGCGCAAGGCGCCACCCAGCGTAGTTTTCATTGGCATGGACCATCACTCCTTGTGGGGGCTTAGCCGCCTTCGTGGCAGCCATTGGTGGTGTAGGTCTGGTACTGCACGCTGCGCGGCTGGCCGTGGGAATCGAGGTAATCCATCTGCGCGGTGGTCACGCCACAGCCTCGGGCGTTGTCTTCATGCACAGCCAACACTTTCTGCACATCCAGTTGCTGACCGTAATGGTAGCGCTGCACCGGTACGCCAGTGCCGGCAAAGGCGCTGAGCGCACCCAGGCCAAGGGTGGCAAACAGGCCGATACGGGCCAGGGTCTTGAGGGTCATGTCGAGTCTCCCGGGTGAACACGTCACCGTTTGCCGAAGAGGAACAGCCCTCCCCGTCGAGACTTATTTGAAGCGCGCAAGGTATCGCCGATGTGTCTGCAAACCGCCGCATTGCCTCACCAGGTATCTGTAGCCGTTGCAGATACACTGCAATACAAACCCCGGCAGGCAGCCGCCACGGGGCTCGATACACTGGCGCCAGAACCCTTGAACAGGAGCCCGGCATGGACCATGTCGACCACGTACTGATCGTCGATGACGATCGTGAAATCAGGGAGTTGGTCGGCAACTACCTGAAGAAGAACGGCCTGCGCACCAGCATCGTCGCCGATGGCCGGCAAATGCGTGCCTTCCTGGAAGCCAATGCGGTCGATCTGATCGTGCTGGACATCATGATGCCCGGCGATGACGGCCTGCTGCTGTGTCGCGAGCTACGCGCCAGCAAGCACAAGGCCACCCCGGTGTTGATGTTGACCGCACGCAACGATGAAACCGACCGCATCATCGGCCTGGAAATGGGCGCCGACGACTACCTCAGCAAACCCTTCTCGGCCCGCGAACTGCTGGCGCGGATCAACGCCGTGCTGCGTCGCACACGCATGCTGCCACCCAACCTGAGCATCAGCGAAAGCAGCCGGCTGATCGGGTTCGGCCATTGGCGCCTGGACACCACCGCGCGCCACCTGCTCGACGCCGACGGCACCCTGGTGGCCTTGAGTGGTGCCGAGTACCGTCTGCTGCGGGTATTTCTCGACCATCCGCAACGGGTACTCAGCCGCGAACAATTGCTCAACCTCACCCAAGGCCGCGAGGCGGACGTGTTCGACCGCTCCATCGACCTGCTGGTCAGCCGCCTGCGCCAACGCTTGCAGGACGACGCCCGCGAACCGGCCTATATCAAGACGGTACGCAGCGAGGGTTATGTGTTCTCGCTGGCAGTGCAACGGGTCGAGGCCCAGCCATGAGCGCTCCCCTGCGCTGGCCGCGCACCCTGGCCTCGCGCCTGGCGCTGATCTTTTTCACCGGGCTGGTGCTGGCCTATGGGCTGTCGTTCAGCTTCCAGTTCTATGAGCGCTATGTCAGCGCACGCTCGATGATGCTGGGCAATCTGGAGCTCGATGTATCGACCTCGGTGGCCATACTCGAGCGCCTGCCTGCGGCGGAACGCGAAGCCTGGTTGCCACGCCTGGAACGACACAACTACCGCTATCGGCTCGATGGCGGCGAACCGGGCCAGCCCCTGAAGCTGAACGATGCGCCGATGGCCGCACAGTCCATCGACAAGGCCATCGGCGGCCACTACATTCTCGACTACCAGAGCATTCCCGGCCCGCGCCCACACTTCCAGGTGCACCTGCGCCTGGCCGACGGCGAGCCGCTGACCGTGGACGTCACCCCGACCACAGTGCCTTTGTCGACCTGGTTGCCGGTGGTGCTGGTGATCCAGTTGCTGGTGCTTCTGCTCTGCACCTGGCTTGCCGTCAAGACTGCCATCAGCCCGCTGACCCGCCTGGCCAAGGCGGTGGACAGCCTCGACCCCAACGTGCCGGGCCCGCGACTGGAAGAACGCGGGCCGCGAGAAGTGCAGTACGCCGCAGTGGCGTTCAACTCATTGCAGGCGCGGATCGCCGCTTATCTCAAGGAGCGCATGCAACTGCTGGCCGCGATTTCCCACGACCTGCAAACCCCGATCACACGCATGAAGCTGCGGGTCGAGGTGATGGACCCCTCCCACGAAAAAGACAAACTGTGGAGCGACCTCGAAGCCATGGAGCACCTGGTGCGCGAGGGCGTGGCCTATGCCCGCAGCATCGACGGCAGCACCGAGGCCCGCTGCCGGGTCAACCTGGACGCCCTGCTCGACAGCCTGGTGCTCGACTACCAGGACAGCGGCCAGCAGGTCGCGCTGGGGGCAACCACGGGCGCGGTCATCGACACCCGCCCCCATGCCTTGCGCCGGGTGCTGGCAAACCTGATCGACAACGCCCTGAAGTTCGCCGGCGCCGCACACCTGGAAGTGGTGGCGGGTACCGACGACAGCTCGGTGATCCGGGTGCTGGACGACGGCCCCGGCATTCCCGCCGAAGAGCTCGATGAAGTGCTCAAGCCCTTTTACCGCGTCGAAGGCTCGCGCAACCGCACCACCGGCGGCACCGGCCTGGGCCTGGCCATCGCCCAGCAACTGACCCAGGCCATCGGCGGCACCCTGACCTTGAGCAACCGGCCCGGTGGCGGCCTGTGCGCACAGGTAGAACTACCTTCCCGGCGAGCGAACCCTCGCACTTGACCAGCTCACTGCGCCGGCAGTACCGCCGCCTTGTTCACATCCTTGAGCAGGAACACCACGAACTTGGCCGGCTCGCTCTGGCTGGCATTGCGGCCCACGGTGTGGATGTCGGCCGGGCCCTCATGAAAGCTCTGACCCGGCATGAGGGTAACTTCCTTGCCGCCCTTCACGCCCATGACCACCGAGCCTTCCAGCACGTAGACAAACCCGTGGGCGTCATGGCGATGCACGGGATCGGCGCCGCCTGGCGGGTACTCGACTTCCAGGATCAACACTTCCTTGCCGGGATAGTCGGGCAGCGCTTGGGTCATCACGGGTTTGACGCTGGGCGGGGGCGCGCCGGGGGGCTGGGCATGAACGCTCATGACGCTCATCAAGGGTACAAGCATGATCAAAGGCTGGATGCGCATGTCGCTCTCCTGGTCCTGTGTATCAGCGTTGAACGGAGGTGGTTTTCAGCCAGGTCTGGAAATGAATGGCGCCAAGACGCGCACCCTCATCGGGCGTCAGCGAGCGGTCGTCGATGGGGGCGCCGAAGTAGGTGGCCTGGGGATCGGTGATGACTTCGCGAGAGTCGTGGTTGTACTGCAGGTAGGTGCGCACAAACTCCACCAACGGCAACCGCTCGGGACCGGCGACTTCCAGGGTGCGGTTGGCCGGGACCTGCTCGGCAATGTCGGCCAGGGCCAGGGCGACATCGGCGGACGCCACCGGCTGCAAGGCGGCGTTGGTCAGGCGCACCCGGTTGCCTTCCGCGCCGGAATACGCAATGCCCGCCATGAACTCGAAAAACTGCGTGGCCCGCAGGATGGTGTAGGGCACCCCCGACTGCTTGATCAGTTCTTCCTGGGCCAGCTTGGCGCGAAAGTACCCGCTGTCGAGCATGCGCTCGGTGCCGACCACCGACAGCGCTACGTGGTGGCCCACGCCTGCCGTCTTCTCGGCGGCAAACAGGTTGCGCCCGCAGGTTTCGAAGAACGACAGCGCCGCGGCATCCTCGAACGACGGTGAGTTGGACACATCGACCACTACTTCGGCGCCTTGCAGCGCCTTGTCCAGACCTTCGCCGGTGAGGGCATCGACGCCAGTCCTCGGTGACGCGGCCAGCACTGCGTGTCCCTTGGCGCGCAGGTTGTTGCACAGTTGGGCACCGATCAGACCGGTGCCCCCGATCACGACGACTTTCATGGCCGAATCTCCCACGGTAGGGTAGTAGCAACCCTTCATCGTAGCCCGTCGCACAACCGGGGGCGCGGGAGCGGATCAGCGGTTGGCGATGCGGCTCTGAATTCGCCATACCGAGGGTTCGACGAAAAACGCCCGTGCGTTGTCCTCCAGGCTTTCCAGGTGATAACCGCCCTCTTGCACGATCAGGCACGGCACGCCCAGGCCGCGGATCCGCTCGCCCAGGGTGGCGAAGCCTTCGCGGGTGACCGCGACCTTGCTTTGCGGGTCGAGCTCGAAGATGTCGAAGCCCAGCGACAGCACCAGCACCTGCGCGCCAAAGTCCGTCACGGCGGCCAGGGCCAGGTCCAGTTGCTCGATAAAGTCCGCTTCGCTGGCCCCGTGGGCCATCGGCAGGTTCAGGTTGTAGCCGGCCCCGGCGCCATTGCCGCGTTCGTCGGCAAAGCCGGCCACGCCGGGGTAGAAGTTGGTGGGATCGCCATGCACCGAGACGTACAACACATCATCCCGGTCGTAGAAAATCTCCTGGATGCCCTGGCCGTGGTGCATGTCGGTGTCCAGCACCGCCACTCGCCCGAATCGCTCGCGCAGCACCTGGGCAGCAATGGCGGCGTTGTTCAGGTAGCAGAAACCACCGGCGGCTTCGGCACGAGCGTGATGGCCTGGTGGCCGGCACAAGGCATAGGCGGCAGGCTCGCCATCGAGCAGCGCCCTGGCCCCGGCCACCGCGCTTTGCGCCGACCAGTAGGCCGAGCGCCAGGTCAGCTCACCCACCGGGCAACTGCCGTCGGCAAGGTAGCGGGCAGCCTGGGCGAGGATGCCGCGCAGGGCATTGGGTTCGCGCACGAAGATGTTCGACATCACTTCATCGCCCCAGTCTTCGGGCACCTCCTTCCAGCGCCGGTGGGCCTCCTCGAGGAACGTCAGATAGGGCGCGCCGTGCACCGCCAGTAGCGGCTGCAGGCCCGCGTCCACTGGCTCGGCGATCTCCAAGCCCAGGTGCCTGGCCGCCTGCAGCAGGTGCTGGGCGCGCTCGGGCACTTCCTGGGGGGTACGCATCTGGCCGCGGGAGTAGTAGCTGCGCGGATGGTGGAGCAGTTGTTCGGGGTGAAAGTAGCAACGCATGAGCTTCTCCTTATTCGACCCGGCCGGCACGCGCCAGCACGGCGTTGAGCAGTACGTCGGCGCCCTGGCGCACGTCTTCGGGCAACACGTCTTCGGCCTCGTTGTGGCTCAGGCCGCCCACGCACGGAATGAACACCATCGCCGTCGGGCAGTAGCGCGCCAGCAGGATCGCGTCGTGACCGGCACCACTGACGATGCTTTGCTGTGTGTATCCCAGGCCATCCACCGCCGCCTGCACCGCGGCCACGCAGTCGGCATCGAAGGGAGTGGCCGGGCTGACCCAGTGGCGATCGATGGTGACCTTCAAGCCACGCGCAGCGGCGATGGCCCGCAAGCGCGCCTCGACCTGCCGTTCCATTTCCTCGATGGCGCTGTCGTGGTGGTGACGCAGGTCGACGGTGAACTGCAGCAAGCCGGGGATGGTGTTGCGCGACGATTTGGCGATGCTCAGCTCGCCCACCGTGGTCAGGCCCTGGGGCGCGAAATCGCTGGCCAGTTGCTCGATGGCCTGGATCATCGGTGCGGCGCCATAGAGGGCATCTTTACGCAACGGCATCGGCGTAGTGCCGGCGTGGGCAGCCATGCCCTCGACCTGCACATCGAGCCAGCGAATGGCCTGGCCGCCGCTGACTACACCGATGCTCCTGGCGTTGTCTTCAAGGATCGGGCCCTGCTCGATATGCGCCTCGAAATAGGCATCCACCGCCCCGCCCAACGGGCGTTTGCCGGCGTAGCCGGTCTGCTCCAGCGCCTCGGCGACGCTGATCCCCTGGGCATCGCGCACCGCCAGGGCGTCCTCGAGTTCCATGCTGCCGGTGAACACCGCCGAACCGAACATGGCCGGTGTGAAGCGCGCGCCCTCCTCGTTGGTCCATACCGCGATTTCCAGCGGCTTTTGCGTCTGGATCTTCGAATCGTTGAGGCTGCGCACTACCTCAAGACCGGCCAGCACGCCATACACGCCATCGAAGCGCCCGCCTTCAGGCTGGGTGTCGAGGTGGCTGCCCATCATCACCGGGGCCGCATGGGCATCAACCCCCGGGCGACGGGCAAACAGGTTGCCAATGGGGTCGACACTCAGGGTAAGCCCCGCCTCACTGCACCAATGGGCGAACAGCGCGCGCCCGGCCTTGTCTTCTTCACTAAGGGCCAGGCGGCAGCTGCCACCTCGGGCAGTGGCGCCTACTTCGGCCATGGCCATCAGGCTCGCCCACAGGCGTTCGCCGTTGCTCTTCAACATCGCAGCTACTCCAGGATTTTTTGAGATTCAGGCCATTTCCAGGCGATGGGCGGCGGCATGGCGGCGTGCCAGGGCCAGCACGCAGAACAGCGAAATGGCGGCAATCACGCTGTAGAACACTGCCATCGGCCACCATTGGCCAATGAACTTGTGCGCAAGCCAGGTACCCACCAGTGGCGTCAGGCCGCCAGCAATTGCGCCACACACCTGATAGGCCAAGGAGATCGCGGTGTAGCGCACACGGGTTTCGAACATGCCACTGACATAGCCGGCGATCACCGCATAGAACGACGCCATGCAAATCACCGCCAGGGCGATGCCGACGATAATCAGCGGCGCATCGCCGGAGCTGACCAGCACGAACATCGGATAGGGCGAGGCCATCGCCAGCAGCGACACCAGGCACAGGAATCGCGTGGCACCGATTTTTTCCGCGACCCAAGCGGCCATTGGCTGGATACAGAACTGGATGATCGCCACCACGAACAGGCACTCGAGGATCAACGAGCGGGGCAAGGCCAACTGCTGGGTGCTATAGGCGATCATGAAGGTATTGGTGAAGTACACGCCGGCAATTCCCAGGGTATTGGCGCCGATGCACAGCAACAGGGGGCGCCAGGCGGTACGCAGCACCTCCATCACCGGTGCCTGCTCCTTGCGCTTGGCCTTGCTGGCTTGTTCACGACTGGCGAGGAACTCCGGCGACTCGTTGACCCCCAGGCGAATCGCCAGGCCCACCAGCAGCAGCAATGCACTGGCCAGGAACGGCAGGCGCCAGCCCCAACTCATCAGGTCTTCTTCGGGCAAGCGGGTAACAGCGCTGAAGGCCAGCAGCGACAGGATCAAGCCCGCCGGGCTGCCCAGCTGGGCGAAGGAGGCAAAGAAATTGCGCCGCCCCTTGGGGGCATGTTCCCCGGCCATCAATACCGCCCCGCCCCACTCCCCGCCCACGGCAATACCCTGGACGATACGCAACAGGACCAGCAGCACCGGTGCCGTGGCGCCAATCTGCGCATAGGTCGGCAGCAGGCCGATGCACACGGTGACCACCCCCATCATCAGCAGGGTGATCACCAGCGATTTCTTGCGGCCGATGCGGTCGCCGATATGGCCGAACACGATCCCGCCCAGGGGGCGGGCGAAAAAGCCCACGGCGAAGGTGCCAAAGGCGGCCATGGTGCTGAAGAGTTTATCGTCGGAGGGGAAGAACAAGGCGCCGAACACCAGGGCAGCGGCCGTGGCGTAGATGTAAAAGTCGTACCACTCGATCATCGTGCCGATAAAGGCAGCAGCCGCAGCCCGGCGGGGTTGGGGCGAAGCGGAAGGCGTCATGGGTCAGGCTCCTTTGATTATTTTTCTGGCAGGAGAGAACGGTGTGCCTGGCGCTCTGGCGGCGCCTGTGCAGGACCGATTTTTCGGCTCGGGGCTATGATTAGTCAATTTTCTATTTATTATTCGAACTATTAGCCACCCTTATATTCATGCCACAGGTGCCCGCCCATGCCTGACCGCCTGCTCAACGACCGCCTGGACTGGAACCTGCTGCGCACCTTCCGGGTAATCGGCCAGGAACTGAGCATCAGCCGCGCCGCGGCCCGCCTGCACCTCACCCAGCCTGCGGTGAGCCAGGCGCTCAAGCGCCTGGAAGAGCAGCTCGGCCGCCAACTGATTGCCCGTCGCGGCCCGCGCTTTGCCCTCACCGAAGTGGGCGAGCAGATCTTCCACCTGGCGGGGGAAATCTACGGGCAGATGTCGCAGGTCAGCGGTGTGCTGGAGCAGCCGGCCGACGAGGTGATCGGCAAGGTGCGGTTGCTGATGATCAGCCGGATCTGCTCGGAGCCCTTCGACGACTTCCTCGCCGAGTTTCATCGCCAGCATCCGCGGGTAGACCTGGAAATCGACGTGATGCGCAGCTCCGACATCATCAGCGCCCTGCAGGAAAAGACTGCGACCCTTGGCCTGAGCCTCAACCGCCGCCCGCAGCCGCGCCTGGAGCAGCGCTTGTTCCTGCGCCAGCGCTATGCCTTTTTCTGTGGCAGGCACCATGCACTGTTCGGCAAGGTGGACGTGGCCGAAGGCAACCTGCAGAAAGAGAACTTTGTAAGCTTCACCAGCGACCAGATTGGCGGCATGCTCTCGCCGTTGACCATTTTTCGTGACCAGCAAGGCTTCAGCGGGCGCATCGTCGCCTCGTCACCGAGCCTTGAAGAAGTGCGGCGCCTGGTGATCGCCGGGTTTGGCATTGGTTGTTTGCCTGCCCATGTGGTGGCGGCGGATGTCGAGGCCGGCTTGCTCTGGCAGCTGCCGCCCCATGAAGGGATTGCCGACGTCGACATTCACCTATTGTGGAACCGCGAACAGCGCATGAGCCGGGCCGAATCGGTGTTCATCGAAGCTTGTGGGAGCGGGCTTGCACCGCGATAAAGCGTGCACAGCCAACACACCTGGGGGCCTGGAATGGCCATCGCGGGACAAGCCCGCTCCAACCAGCTATTTGCCGATAAATATCGGCAACAAAATCCAGGCCGTCTATTTTAATAGACGCATCATCTGCGCTACACCCTGCTACAACCCGCAAGATAGAGCATTCACCTCGATAAACCCGACATACCCCTGAAACAATTTGTCAGAATTTAATTGACACACCCCTGCCACCTTCTTATTTTCCCTCCTGCCTCACCTCTCAAAAAAATAATTCCAAACAAAACACGGGCCAGTGCCATCCATGATGCCAGTCTCTTCACGCGCACCCAGCAAGCAGAACAAAGGACCCGTTCTCAGCGTTACCCCTCGCCCGTCCGCTCCACAGATCCAGGAGCGCGACCCGCATGCCCAGTAACAACGCCACAGCCCCCGACGCCCAACTCAAAAAAACCCTGAAACTCTGGCAGGTGGTGATCATCGGCCTGGCCTACATCGCCCCGATGACCGTGTTCGACACCTTCGGCATCGTCTCCGGCATCACCGATGGGCATGTGCCCAGCGCCTATGTGCTGGCCCTGCTCGGCATCCTCTTCACCGCCGTGAGCTACGGCGTGCTGGTTCGCCGCTTTCCCGAGTCCGGCTCGGCCTACACCTATACGCGCCGGGCGATCAACCCGCACGTGGGCTTTCTGGTCGGCTGGTCGTCGCTGCTCGACTACCTGCTGCTGCCGATGGTCAACGCCCTGCTGGCCAAGCTGTACCTGTCGGTAATGTTCCCCGAGGTACCGGCCTGGGCCTGGGTGGTGGGCTTCGTGACGATCATGAGCCTGATCAACATCCGCAGCATCAACCTGGTCGCCAACTTCAACACCTTGTTCGTGGCAATCCAGGCCATCATCATCGGTGTGTTCATCTACCTGACCGTGCGCGGCCTGCACAACGGCGAAGGCCTGGGTACCACCTGGAGCCTGCTGCCGTTTGCCGGAGAAGACACCCACTTCAATGCCCTGGTGGCCGGCGCCACCATCCTGTGCTTCTCGTTCCTGGGCTTCGATGCGGTCACCACCTTGTCGGAAGAAACCGAAAACGCCGAGAAGGTCATCCCGCGGGCGATCTTCCTGATTGCGTTGATCGGCGGCCTGGTGTTCATCATCGTGTCGTTCTACATCCAGTCGTTCTTCCCGAACATGGACCGCTTCCAGGACCACGAGGCCGCCCTGCCGGAAATCGCACTGTATGTGGGCGGCAAGCTGTTCCAGTCGATCTTCATCTGCTGCACCTTCATCAACACCCTGGCCTCGGGCCTGGCCTCCCAGGCCAGTGTGTCGCGCCTGCTGTATGTGATGGGCCGTGACAACGTCATCCCCAAGCGCTACTTCGGGCGCCTGCATGGCAAGTGGAAAACCCCGGCCATCAATATCGTCATCGTGGGTTTCATCTCGCTGTCGGCGATTTTCTTCGACCTGGTGACCGCTACCTCGGTGATCAACTTCGGCGCGCTGGTGGCCTTCAGCTTCGTGAACCTGTCGGTGATCGTTCACTGCTACTGGCGTGAAGGCCGCAGCAAGACCCTGGCCGACAAGTTCAAGTACCTGGTCGTGCCTACCATCGGTTTTTGTATCATCGCCATTCTCTGGCTGGACCTCGATGAACACTCGCTGCTGTTTGGCGGAGTCTGGGCCGCGACCGGGGTGTTGTACCTGGCGTACCTGACCAAAGCCTTCAAGGTTGCGCCGCCGAGCTTCATTGCCGAGTAGTGCCCCACTGAAAACAGCCCGTCGATATCGACGGGCTTTTGCGTTTAACACCGCCAACAATAAAAAAGGACGTCCCATGCTGCTACGCCGCCTGCTCATCCAATGGAAGATCACCCTGCTGGCGGGCCTGTGCCTGCTGGCCATCGTCGCGGTGCTGATGGCGGCGGCGCTGTTTCAATCCAGTCGCAGTGCAGCGCTGGTCAACACGGCCAACACGCAGATACTCGACCAGAACGCCCGCCTGCGCCTGCACACCTACGCCCAATTGCAGGCATCACGCATCCAGCGCTATTTCAAGGACGCCTACCTGTATGGCAATGGCGTCGCCCACCTGATGACGGTGCTCAAGGCCCAAGGCGCCGATGACCTGCGCCAGGTGCTGACTGCACAAGCAAAAACGGCACTGGCCGATAACCCTGAACTGCTGGGCCTGTACCTGGTGTTTTTGCCGGACGCGCTTGATGGCAAGGACAGTGCCTTCATCGATCAGGCCGAGCTGGGCAGCAATGAAAACGGACGCTTTTCCTTGTACTGGTCGCAACCAGCACCCGGCCAGCTGGAGTCCGAGGCCATGCCCGAATCCATGCTCGCCGACACCACCCTGGGTGCCAACGGCTTTGCCTACAATCGCTGGCTGACCTGCCCGCTGGAGACCGGCAGCACCTGCGTTATCGACCCCTATTTCGATACCGTCGGCGACCGCACGCCGCTAATGACCAGCATCGCCATCCCGCTCAAGCAGGACGGCAAGGTGATCGGCGTGATCGGCCTGGACATCAGTCTCGACAACCTGCAGCAACTGAGCCTGGACGGCCGCCAGGAACTGTTCGACGGCAACGGCCAGGTCAGCATCGTCAGCCCCGCAGGCCTGCTGGCCGGACACAGCCGTGACGGCAGCCAGCTGAGCAAGAACATCGAAACGGTGTTCGGCCCACAGTCCAGCGCCCTGACCACACAGATTCGCGCCGGCAAGGCGGCAGAATTCACCGACAACGGCCTGCTCCAGGTCAGCCAGTCGTTCGTACCGGTGCCCGGTGCGCAGCCGTGGAGCGTTTTGCTGGAAGTGCCCGAGCAGGTCCTGCAGGCTCCTGCCATCGAGCTCAACGCGCGCCTCGATGCCCACAACACGCGCGCCAACCTGACCAGCCTGCTCATGGCCCTGGGCGCCGCCGTGCTAGGGCTGCTGGTGATCTGGATGACCGCCCGGGGCGTGACTCGGCCGATCCTCAAGGTGGCGGCGATGCTCAAGGACATCGCCAGCGGCGAAGGCGACCTCACCCGGCGCCTGGACTACACCGGCAAGGATGAGCTGGGAGAACTGACGGGCTGGTTCAACCGCTTTCTCGACAAACTTCAACCAGTGATCGCCGACGTCAAGACCTCGGTACAGGATGCGCGCGGCACCGCCGACCAGTCGGCGGCCATTGCCAGCCAGACCAGCGCCGGCATGCAGCAGCAATTTCGGGAAGTGGACCAGGTGGCCACGGCCTCCCAGGAGATGAGCGCCACCGCCCAGGACGTTGCCCGCAACGCCGCCCAGGCGGCAGAAGCGGCGCGCGGTGCCGACCAGGCCACACGCGAGGGCCTGGCGCTGATCCGCACCACCACCCGCGCCATCGAACAACTGGCGTGTGAAATGACCGCCGGCATGGAGGAAGTCCAGCAACTGGCCAGCCGTAGCGAGCAGATCGGCTCGGTACTCGACGTGATCCGCTCGATTGCCGAACAAACCAACTTGCTGGCCCTGAATGCCGCCATCGAAGCCGCCCGCGCCGGTGAAGCCGGTCGGGGCTTTGCCGTGGTGGCCGACGAAGTGCGCAACCTGGCCAGGCGTACCCAGGACTCGGTGGATGAGATCCGCGTGGTGATCGAAGGGCTGCAGCAAGGTACCCGCGAGGTGGTGGGCTCGATGCACAGCAGCCATCGCCAGGCCCAGAACAGCGTGAGCCAGGCCGAGCAGGCGCTGCCGGCCTTGCAGCGAATTGGCGAGGCGGTGACGGTGATCACCGACATGAACCTGCAGATTGCCTCGGCGGCTGAAGAGCAGAGCGCGGTGGCTGAAGAGGTGAACCGCAATGTGGCGAGCATTCGCGATGTGACTGAGTCGCTCTCCGGGCAGGCTGAAGAGTCGGCGCAGATCAGCCAGGCGTTGAACCGCCTGGCCAATCATCAGCAAGGGCTGATGGCTACGTTCAAAGTGTAGGCGCAGGCTTGCCCTGCGAAAGCGATCGTTCAGTGACATCGCTTCGCGGGGCAACCCCGCTCACAGCACTCTGGCAGGCGACGAAGTCTTCTTTGCGCAGCACCGCCAGGGCAATCAGCGACACCACCCCGGTGCCGATATAGAAGTACCAGGGTGAGGAAATATCCCCGGTCTGCTGGATCAGCCAGGTCGAAATGAACGGCGCACTGCCGCCGAACACCGCCACCGGAATGTTGTAGGCCACCGCGATCCCCGTGGAGCGGATGCGCGTGGGCAGCAATTCGCTCATGGTCGCGTAGGTGGAGGAGGCATACAGCCCGAAGAAGATCGCCACCGCCATCAACGGCAGGAAGAACGAGGTTGGCGTAGCGGTAGGCGCCGCCTTGAAGAACCAGTACATCGCCAGCGTCGCCAATACTCCCACCACCATCAGGAAGGGTTTGCGCCCGTACCGGTCCGTGAACAGGCCGCCAAATGGCATGACGAACGCAGCCGTCAAACTGGCGATGAACACGTAGAGCAGCGTGGTGCCGCTGTCGAACTTGAGGATGCGCGACATATAGGTGGAGGCGAAGGTCAACACCAGGTAGAAGATCGAGCTGTGCAGGGTGATGATGAAGAACACCAGCGTGATCGCCCGCTTCCATTGCCACACTTCACGCAGTGGCGCCTTGGAGGTTTCGCCGGCTTTCTGCAGGGCCAGGAACTCCGGACTGTCCTCGAGCTTGAGGCGAATGTACATGGAGATCAGGCCCATGGGGCCGGCCACCAGGAACGGAATGCGCCAGCCCCAGTCCTGCATCAGCTCGGCGCCGAGCAACCAGGTCATGCCGTTGGCAACCACCCCGCCCAGCACCAGGCCAAGCACTGCGGTGACCATCAGCCAACAGGTGGAGAAGCCCCGCCGACCAGGCCCTGCGTACTCGGAAATGAAGCTGGTGATGGTGCCGATCTCGCCACCGGCCGAAAAGCCCTGCACGCAGCGAATCAGCACCAGCAGGATCGGCGCGGCGATGCCGATGGAGGCGTAGGTGGGCAGCATGCCCAGCAGGCAGGTGGAGCCGGCCATCATCACCAGCACGGTGATCAGGGTTTTGCGTCGACCGATCTTGTCGGCCAGCGGCCCGAAAAACAGCCCGCCCAACGGCCGGATGAAAAAGCTCAGGGCGAAGGCAGCAAAGCTGCTGAGCAGGCTGGTGGTGGGGTCGTCGGAAACAAAGAACGCCTGGCCGATGTACACCGCCAGAAAGCCGTACACGCCATAGTCGTACCACTCGATAAGGTGCCCGGAGGTCGCACCGATAAAGGCACGGCGCCGTTGCCGGGCCGGGTTGTGCTCACGCGTAGCCATAGGAGTATTCCTGTCTTGTTCTTATTGATGGAAAACAGTCACGGGGTAACAGCAGTACCGGCAGCCTCCTGCAGCCACTGACGCAGTGTGGTCTTGAGCACCTTGCCGTAGCTGTTCTTCGGCAGCTCGGCGAGGAACACATACTTCTTGGGCTTTTTGAACGAAGCCATGCGCTCGAGGAACCAGCTGGTGAGCGAATGTTGGTCCAGCGGCTGGTTGCCCCGGGCAACCACGAAGGCCACCACCGACTCGCCCCACTCCTCGTCCGCCTCGCCGACCACGCAAACCTCGAACACTTCGGGGTGCAGCGCCAGCACCTCTTCCACTTCACGCGGATATACATTGCTGCCACCGGAAATGATCACGTCCTTGCAGCGGTCGGTGAGGGTCAGGTAGCCCTGGTCGTCGAGGTAGCCGATGTCACCGGTCAGCAGCCAGCCATCGACCAGCGCTTCGCGGGTGGCGGTCTCGTTGCGCCAGTAGCCGTGCATGACCGTCGGGCCGCGCACGGCAATCTGGCCGGGCTGCCCTGCCGGCAACGGGCGCAGTTGGGCGTCGAGCACGCGGACATCCACGCAGGCATGGGCCAGCCCCACCGATGACGCGATGCGGGCCCAGTCCGGGCGTTGACGATCGGCAATCAGCTCGCGGGGCAAGGCACTGATGGTCATCGGGCTCTCGCCCTGGCCGTAGATCTGCACCAGCCGCGGGCCGAAGGTACTGACGGCGTCCTGGAGGTCGGCCAGGTACATGGGCGCGCCGCCGTACACGATGGTCTTGATGCCTTCGCCGGCGTAGCCACTGCAGCGGGCCTGCTCGACCATGCGCTTGACCATGGTCGGCGCTGCGAACAGGGTCACCTCGCCCAACTGGCTGGCGAGCGCGAACAGCTCATCGGCCTTGAAGCCACGGGACTCGGGTACCACATGCCGGGCACCGCAGCGCACATGAATGAAGTTGTACAGCCCGGCGCCATGGGACATGGGGGCGGCATAGACCACCGCGTCCCGGGCGCTGACCGCATCGACATCCAGCGGGTAGCACAGCGACATTGCCGCCAGGTTGCCATGGGACAGCATCACGCCCTTGGAGCGCCCGGTGGTGCCGGAGGTGTAGAACAACCAGGCCAGGTGATCGGCGTCGCACGTGTAGGGAATGGCCTGGGCATCGCCAGTGTTCGCCAGCGCCCGGCCGCGCCCCGCCACTTCGCGGCAGGCCAGCTCGTTGGCAGCGAACACCTGTCCGTCATCGGTGAACAGCACCCGCGCCTGGGCGTTATCGACGATCCAGCCGGCCTCGCTGCGGTGCAGCTTGCAGTTGATCGGCACCGCCACGGCACCGACCCACCACACCGCGTACATCAACTCCAGGTACTCGCAGCAGTTCTTCATGAACAGCGCGACGCGATCACCAGGCTCGACCCCGTGCTGATGCACCAATTCATGGGCAAGACCACGCACCCTGGCAGCAAAACCCTGATAGTCGGCAACCTGCCGTGCCCCTTCGAACAGCGCCGGACGCTCGGGCCAGCGCTGGGCGGCGGCGTGCAACCAGTTGGCAATATTCACCGTTACGCCCTCCGCGCCTGCAGCACCGAGGCGTAGTTGGCCACCGCCATCCCGCCCATGTTGAACAACAGCCCGAACTCGGCATTGGCGGCCGACAGGCCAATCGGCTTGCCCGTCAGCTGACCGAACGCCAGGGCATGCATCGACACACCCGTGGCTCCCACCGGATGCCCCTTGGCCTTGAGCCCGCCCGACAGGTTGACCGGCAGCTTGCCACCGGCCTGCACGATTCCGTCGTCCAGCGCACGATAGCCCTGCCCTTGCGGTGCCAGGCCCATGGCTTCATAGATCAGCAATTCGGCGATGGTGAAGCAATCGTGGACTTCGGCAAAACCCAGGTCATCCAGGGTCACCTGCGCCTTGCCCAGGGCCGTGCGGATGGCCCGCTGCGGCCCTTCGAACGCCAGCAGGTCGCGGCTGGACAACGGCAGAAAATCGTTGACCTGGACCATGCTGCGAATCGCCACCTCGCGGCGGAACTGACTGGCGCGCTGCTCCGACGCCAGCACAATCGCCGCCGCACCATCGGTGACCAGCGAGCAGTCGGTCAGGCGCAGCGGCTCGGCAATATAGGGATTGCTCTCGGACACCGTGTTGCAATGTTCAAAACTCATCGCCTTGTGCATCTGTGCCAACGGATTGGCCATTGCGTTGGCATGGTTTTTCGCGGCAATTGCAGCCATCGCCGACAGCGGGCTCTGGTAGCGCTGCCCGTATCCTGCGGCGGCCAGCCCGAACAACTGCGGGAAGCTCAAGCCAGCTTCCTCTGCGTCATGCTGGTACCCTGCCCCGGCCAGGGCCTGGGTCACCTGAGCGGTGGAGTTCGACGTCATTTTCTCGGCCCCCACCACCAGCACCAGCTCTGCGGCGCCCGAGCGAATCGCGTTGATCCCCGCCTGGATCGCCGCCGAGCCAGAGGCACAGGCATTCTCGCAACGGGTAGCGGGCTTGAAACGCAGCGCCGGGTCAGCCTGCAACATCAACGATGCCGGAAAACCGTCGGGCACCAGCCCCGAATTGAAATGCCCGAGGAACAGCGCATCGATCTGCGAAGCGGCAACATCCGCATCGGCCAGGGCGGCACGGGTGACATCGACAATCAGGTCTTCGAGCGTGGCATCGTGCAAGCGGCCAAAGCGCGAATGCGCGGCGGCGACGATGCTGACGGAGTCGGTAGCCATGGTTTTTATCCTTGTGGTTGAACAGGCGTTCCCTACAATGGCCCGAACCTCCAGGGCCTCGCTATTCGTACAACTACGTACAAGGATGAGTAGCGCAGCAGAATTTGTGGGGGCGGGCTTGCCCCGCGATTGCGATTTGCCCTACAAATCGCATCGCGGCGCAAGCCCGTCCCCATCCACATGCCCAAGGCAGGCCTGCCCATGACCGACCCAGCCCGACAACTGCAAGACCTCGAGCGTCTCGCCTTCCAGGTGTCGCCTGCGCCGCAAGTCATCACCGGCAATCGCCGCATGCTCGACCTCAACGAAGCCTTCCAGAGCCTGTTCGGCTACCAGCGTGATGAACTGATGGGTGAGCTGATCCTCAAGCTCTACCCCTCACAGGCCGACTACCAGGCCATCGGCGAACGCAGCCTGAGCTGGCTGCGCCACGCCAAGAACGGCGCCTACTCCGACGAGCGTTTCATGCAGCATCATAGTGGCGAAGTCTTCTGGGCCCGGGCCAACGGCTATACCCTGACCCCGGACGATCCCTTTCAACTGATGGTGTGGCATTTCGAGCGCATGGACCGTGTGTTCAGGCCTACCGTCAACCTTACGCCCAGGGAGCGAGAGATATCGGCGCATATCGTCAACGGGCTGACGTGCAAGGAGATTGGCCGCAAGCTGGCTATCTCGCACCGAACGGTGGAAGTGCATCGGGCGCGGCTGATGAAGAAGCTCTCGGCGAAGAACAGCGCAGAACTGGTGTCGCGGATCATTGTGTTGAATTGAGCTGAGGCAGCGGTCCTGCCATTCACCACCATTCGTCGCATTTGGAAACACTCCAGCCACACCCTACCAACCTCTGGCTTGCCAATTGCACAAGCCGGCTCCAGCGGCCTCGACAAGACGTAATTCTGACGCGGCAGCGGCCACAATAATTGCTTGTTATCGGAGATGTACCGTGTCGACGCTCAGTGAAATCGCAATGAACCACGCGAGAATGGTCAAAAGGCTGGCGCAGGAATCGCTTGAGCAGGAAGCTCGACAGCCACTGGTCGTGGGTGGTTTCGAAGTATCAACCCTTGATACGCCAGAGCACATGCCGCTGCACTTCATCATGGATACTCAAGACAGAAACATCGACCTGACCGCTGTAGCTGTCTGACAGACGCATAAGGTGCCGTGCCGCGGCCGTTGCCTGTTCGAAGGTCTTTGCCTGCCCTTTCAACGGTTTAGTTGAGACACGCGCAGACTTAGGGCAAGCTCCCAGGAACTCTCGCACCCGAAAAGGATTTCAAGGATGCCATTTCCACCGAACGAGCGAACGGCACTGCTGGCACTGAAAGGCGTAGGCCCTACCGTCCTCACCAGGCTTGAACAGATGGGGATCGATTCGCTGGCCGAGCTGGGCAAGTCGGATGTCGGCGACATCCTCGCTCAAGCGTCGGCCGCGGTGGGATCGACCTGCTGGAAGAACAGCCCGCAAGCTCGAGCAGCCATTACTGCGGCCGTTGAGCTTGCCAGAGGTTTTACTGGACGCGAACCGGGCCGGTAGCTCAGGCTCAGGATTTTCGAGATAAATCTGCTACTTCCTGCAAAAGCCTGGGCAGATTTTCCAAGGCTCTTTTTCGAGCCGCGGTAAATTGGTTCAACACAGCCAGCTTTGCAGGATCTCCTTCCTGCAGGCTCTTCAACACCGCCGGTAACAGATGCAAATGGCACTGGGCGAGCCAGTTGGACAATCCAGCGTGGTGCTTCCACTGGCGCTGGTTGCCAAGATAAACAGCCCACATTCTGATCCAGTCCACATCTGAACGTGGCGCAGGGACAACCCCACATAGGCTATTCATCTGTACCTGATCGTCGAGGTGGCTTTCTACGTAGGCGATGAGTGCGGCACTGAACAAGATCTGGTAACTGCTGACCGTCACCAAGTTGATGCGACTACCTTCAAATGCATGCACGCTTCCATCGGGAATGATTGGAACAGCACTCGCACTGCAGTCAATGTAAAGGGCGTCGGGATCTCCGGCTAAGCTGCCTCTTTCGAGGATTACACGATCGGATTCAATCGCCTGAACCCGGCCCAGGCGCACCACATCGCTGATACGCCGTAGCGCCTGTAATTCACCTTGTGAAACGGTTGCACCACGAAAACCATTAGGTTCGACAGCCGTATCTATGCGCAGCAGTTCCCCGGCACCTTCGAGCCTCAGGAACAGGTCAGAGATCGAATCAGCAGCGCCTATTGCGTCGAACTGCTTCACAAGGCTACCGATTGTTCGAACAAAGTTTTCCTGCCCGGGTTGGACGTTAGCGCGATCCAGCAGCCAGAACGCGTTTGGAACGATCCATTGAATCCTGCTGGGCGCCACGCCATTCTGCAGTAGCCACAGGCAGGCATCGATACCGGTCTTCCCTCCTCCCACCACAACATAACGCAAGGGAGGCTGTCCGATCCTTGGCAAGTCGTTCGGCGTGATACACCGTACACCTGGAGCGACCCGGTAGCGTGGGGCATGGGTGGAAGGAACGGCGGTCTGGGCGATAGTCGCGTCCACCAGCTTCCTGCGCACCTGGACAGCACGACTGTCGCCGGTGAGCAAGGAAGTGATGCAATGATTCGCAGTGCGATCCCCTTCGTAGCTGTGCATTGGAAAATAATGCACTCGACCCGAAGGCAAGAATCGCTGATGCATCAATTGATCGAAATAACTGACAATCTCGGCGCCTGAGGCCAGCTCATACATCCCACCGCCCCATTCGGACTCGTCCTTCCTACCAGAGCCAAGCTCGCGGGAGTTGACGCCATAGAAAGCAGAGGGTTGATGCAGCCGGACAAACGAGTAGGCATCGTTCCAGTGTCCACCCGGCTGAGCATGTCGATCCACCATCAACACACTCGCATCCGACTCATCAAGCAAGGTATCGACGAAGGCCATCGCTGTTGCCCCCGCGCCGATCACCAGATAATCGGTATTGATGGATGCAGTGCTCATAGAAACGCCCTCACTGCGATGGAGAACTCTCCTCCATCAATTCAGGCTAGTTCGCTTTGCATGTCGCAAGAGAACAGTTGTTCCTTATCTACATAGCCATCTGTGATGAGCGCTGTGCTGGGGCCGGGGGAGTAGAAAGTAAAGATATCAATCTCGCAAGCATACTTTCCAGCTGCTGAAACCATGGCCGGCTTTTTCAACCGTTTCGGCCAAAAGGAGACATTCGGATTTACTCCGAGTCTCCCTGCCAGCCTCGCCTCTGAAGGTTTAAGAATGCGAGTATGTTGATCAATTACACATTACAGATTTGTGGTGATTTGTTTTCCAGCTGTTTTTAGGTCATTCAGCAACAGCTTCTGAGATGCGTTCTCCAGCCTGTGACAATTGAGCTCGAACAGCAGGTATACGGCGGCTGACTCTGTCCACGAGGTAAACCAGCCCGTGGTAGTCGATGCCACTGTGTCGAGACAATCCGATCTCACACGTACGGCTGGTGGAGATGCCTTCGTCGCAAAACTGCACCGCCTCCTTGAGGCTACGCAAAGCGTGGCTGTTCAACTGCGGGGTGGTGAAGCCCTTGTCGCCGGCGAAGCCGCAGCAATGAATACCCTCGGGAATGACTACCTGCGTGGAACAGCGCCGGGCGATGTCGATCAGGGCTTGGGCCTCGCCGAGGTGCTGGGTGCTGCAGGTGACATGCACGGCGATCGGTGCATCCTGGGGCTCGAACTCCAGGCGGTCGAGCAGATAGGTGCGGATAAAGCGCACTGGGTCATGGATCTCGAGTCGCTCATCGGCCAGGTCCTGCATCAGCCGCAAGGTGCAAGGGCTGGTGTCGCAATAGATCGGGTCGAGCCCGCCGCGGCTGGCCTTGAGCAAGGCATCGCGGGTTTCCTGGCGTTTGTACTCGGCCTGTTCCGCGTAGCCCTTGGAGGCAAAAGGCTGGCCGCAGCAGAGCGCGTCCAGGTTGTCCGGGAAAATCACCTGGTAGCCCGCTTTTTCCAGCAGGGCACAGGTTTTGTCGAACAGCGGTTGCTGCTCCTGATCGCTGGCTGCCGGGCCCATGACACGGGACACACAGGCCGCCAGATACACCACCCGTGGACGTTCATCCGAAGTGGCCGGTTCAGGGAGCTGCAGACGCTGCACAGGCTGCGGCATCGCTGGCGTCCACTCGGGCAATTTGCCCTGGCTGACCTGGGTCAGGGTCGCGGTGGTCTTGGCGAACAACGGAGTGCCCAGCATCCGGTGCGCCGTATTGGCCACGTACAAGGTGAAGCGAGCGCCCTGCACCGCCGAGGCGAAATGCTCGGCCAGCCAATTGGCCGCACGGGGGCTGTGGGCCCGGGTGCCGCGCAGTTTTCGGACTAGATCACCAGTGTTGATGCCCACCGGACAGCGCTGGCCACACAGGCCGGTGGCCGCACAGGTATCAAGGCCATGGCGCTGGTAGGCGCGCTCCAGTTCAGCAGTATCGATGCCGGCACGCTTGCGCGCCTGGATGTCACGCCAGATGACAATGCGTTGACGCGGGGTCAGCGTCAGGCCGTTGGAGGGGCACACCGGTTCGCAGAAACCACATTCGATGCATTTGTCCACGATGTCATCGGCCGTCGGCATCGGCTTGAAGTTTTTCAAGTGAATGTGAGGATCCTCGGACAACACCACATCGGGGTTGAGGATGCCGCGAGGGTCGAGCAGGCGCTTGATTTTCCACATCAGCTGGTAGGCTTCAGTGCCCCATTCCAGCTCGACGAAAGGTGCCATATTACGCCCGGTGCCGTGCTCGGCCTTGAGCGCACCGCCGTATTCCACCGCCACCAGTTGGGTCACATCGCCCATGAAGGCCTCGTAACGGGCCACCTGGTGCGGGTCATCGAAGCCCTGGGTGAAGACGAAATGCAGGTTCCCTTCAAGGGCATGGCCGAAAATGATCGCTTCGTCGTAACCATGTTTGTCGAATAGCTGGATCAGTCGATTGACGCCCTCGGCAAGCTGTTCGACAGGAAAGGTCACGTCCTCGATGATCACCGTGGTCCCCGTCTGACGCACCGCACCGACTGCCGGGAAGGTGTCCTTGCGGATCCGCCACAGCTGGTTGTAGACCTGCGGGTCATCACTGAAGTCAACCTGTTTCTCCACCGGGAAATGCGCGATGGCGGCCATGACTTGCGCCAGTTGCTCTTGCAGCAGTGCACCGGTTGCCGCACGCGACTCAATCAACAAGGCACAGGCGCCCGCCGACAATTCACGCACCCACTGGGGCATACCGGCCATGTTCTCCACCGAGCGCAGGCTGCGCCGATCAAGCAGCTCCACAGCCGCGACAGGCTGTTGTTTGAGCACCGGTACGGCCTTGCAGCAGATGCCGACGTCGGGAAAGACGATCAGCGCGCTGGCTTTGTGCGGGTGGTCGGGCACGGTGTCATAGGTCACCGCACTGATGAACCCCAGGGTCCCTTCGCAACCCACCATCAGGTGATTGAGAATATCCAGCGGGTCCTCGAAATCGATCAGGGCGTTGATCGAGAAGCCCGTGGTGTTTTTCAGTCGGTACTTGTGGCGAATCCTGGCGGCCAAAGGCAGATTGGCTCGGGTCTGGCGCCCCAAATCGGCGAGCTGCTGCAACAGCTCGCCGTGGCTGGCACGGAAGGCGGCGATGCTGGATGGACTTTCGCTGTCTAGTACGGTGCCGTCGGCCAACACCAGGCGCAGGCCAGCGAGGGTGTGATAGGTATTCTGGGCCGTGCCGCAACACATGCCACTGGAGTTATTAGCGACGATACCACCAATCTTGGCAGCGTTGATCGACGCAGGATCAGGACCAATCTTGCGTTTGAAAGGGGCCAGTGCAGCATTGGCCTGGGCGCCGATGACGCCGGGCTGCAGACGGATCTGCTGGCCATTGCCACGGATATCACGGCGGTTCCAACGGTCGCCAAGCACGATCAATACCGAATCGGAAATGGCCTGGCCAGAGAGGCTGGTGCCGGCGGCGCGGAAGGTCACCGGCACGCGCTCGGCATTGGCCAGTTTGAGCAGCGCGACCACTTCGTGCTCGGATTCGACCCGCAGCACCAACTGGGGAATAAGCCGGTAAAAGCTGGCATCGGTGCCGAACGCGAGGGTCGAAAGCGGGTCATCGAAACGCCGGTCACGGGGAATCAGCCGCTCGACAGCGGTGGTAAAAGTCGCCGGTAACATTGCTTGTCTCCATCAATCACCCCGGCGGCCAGTTCGGGGGTGCGAGGCCGCAGGGGCTGGTCAAACGGCTGAAGCCACAGAGAACAGCCGGATTGTGCTTTGGTTGCAGAAACGGGGTGAGTCAGCGGATGCCATGCGCGACCGCTGACGGCCCGGTCACTTGGCCAAAATGCTTCGGGAACGGGTCTCTGAACGGGCCCGGCGGGTTTCGATAAGCCGGGCGAACCGGCGCTTGCTCGCTTCGGGATTGATGAGCAACAAGCCGATGACACTGGTGACGATGCACAGCGCGCCCGCGACTACGAAGCCCTTGTCATAGCCCAGCGCAGGTGTGTTGGAGCCCTGGATAAAAGCCCCCATCAGTGCGGGCGCGACCAGGCCGCCAGTGGTGGCCAGGGCGCTGTTGATGGACATCATCGAGGAGCGCTGCCCGGCCGGCATAATTTCGGCAACGATCGCCGAACTCAGCACGAAGGTGATCTGCGGCAAGTTGCAACCGATCGCCAACAGGATGACCTTGAGCAGCGGATTGTGCACAGCAAAGACCGCGAGCAGGATCAGCGCACCGCCAATCAGCACCAGCAAGGAGGTCAGCCAACCCCGTGCATACTTCGAGGCGAGCCCTGATTTCAGCAAACGCTGGGACACCCAGGAGCCGCAAAGGACGATCGGGATGTTGAACGCGGTGAACACCATGAACATCCAACCGGCATCAGTCGGGTCGTAATGCATCACCTTGCCCATGTAGGACGGTACCCAGGTGAACATCACCGAGAAGATCCAATAGCTGGTCCAGTACATCAGCATGTTCGCCAGGAAGGTTCTGTCGGTAATCAGCTCCCAGTAAGGCAGACGGGGCGCATCGCCATCGGCCTGCACCGCGCCTTGTTCAGTGACCTTGCCTTCGGCACCGAAATAAGTCCACAGCGCCATCCACACGAGGCTGGCCACACCGAGCACCATGAACGCCGCATGCCAGCTCCACTTCACCACGACAAACGTCAGGAGCGGGCCGGAGATCAGCAGTCCGGCAGTGACGCCCTGAAAGATCACCGCGGACGGCAAGTTGCGCTTGTCGTTGGGGAACCACTTGTAACAGGCGTGCAGCGCCAGCGGATAAGCCGGCCCCTCCCCCATGCCGAGCAGGATGCGTGAAAAGTACAGCAGCGGTACCGAGGCCACGAAGGCCAGCGGAAATTGCGCCACGCCCCAGATGCCGGCACATACCAGCAATAACTTCTTGGATGACACCCGCTCGGCCACAAAGCCGAACCCGATGGCCGACAACGAGAATAGAAGAAAGAAGCTACTGGCGATCATGCCGAACTCAGCGGGAGAAAGTCCCAGGTCGGCCATCAGGGGACCTGCGACGATGCCGAGAATCGCCTTGTCCATGAAGTTGATCACCATGAACACCGCCAGCAGGATCGTGATGACCCAGGCATGCGTTTTGGTACTTTTAAAGCGAGCCATATCCCACCTCAGAATTGATGTTGAAACCATCGGGTCGTCGTGATGCGAGCCGAAGTGGAATTAACTGGAACAATCTGAAACGTAGCGATCGGATGAGGTCCGGTCTTGCGGGCGGGGACATCCAGGCATGGAAAGGATATTACTCAAGGTAGCAGCAAACGTTGTGTGCACAGACATGACGTTCTCCAGGCTGACTGAAGGTACTTTGGCCCCAGTCGAGTTTATTGTTGTTGTTTTGCACCGCAGAATTACTATATAGCACTATAGCTTAGAAGGTATAGAAAATTTATCACCATCCATCAGAAGACGCCCAGCGCTATTCGCCCGCCCGGGGTGCATGTCAAATGTGTTTGTTTTCTGCGGAATCGGCAGTATTACCGCAGGCTGTGGTGAACCTGCAGCAGACCGATTCGTGTCTTGGTGGGATCGCACGGCAACGCCCATCAATAACAGGCAAGCGTGCGTTCAACCGGGACCAGGGGACGGCCCCGCTATGTAGACTCCGACGGGGTCAAGGCTCCAGATTGGCGTCCAGACGCAGCCGATAGCCATTGGGTGGAATGAACGCTTCCTGGTAATACAGCGGTCGACCATTGTTGCCCATGGCGTGAAATTCGAGCACCGCGCCGACCGTGCCCTCTTCAAGTGCCAACTGCTGGCAGACCTCGTCCGGGAAACGTTCGCAGCGCAGCTTCTGGTCGAGGCTGGCGATGCTGATGTGGTAGCGGTTGAACAGCAGCGCCTTGAAGTTCGCACCGGCAAAATCGAGCAGCTCCGCCTCGGCAAATGCCGGGAAACGATCGCTGTCGATGTAAAAGTGGGTGAAGCAGTGAAACAGTTCATCCACGGCAAACACCCGGTCGACCTTGACCACGTTACGCACGTTCGAGCCCAGCTTGTCGGCCCAATCCTTGCCGTCCAGGCCGGTTTCCTGACCAACCACTTCGGCATAGATCGGCAGGACTTGTCCGGCGTCGTCCTCGAAACGCAGGTGCATCGGCGACATCATCGGCATCGCTCGCTCGGCCACAAAAGTGCCATGTCCGTGACGGCGCACAATCACTTTGGCCTGAACCAGCTCACGCAATGCCTTCTGCACAGTGCCCAGGCTGAACGGGGTAATGGCCGCCAGCGTGGATTCATTGGGCAACTGCGAACCCGGTCCCCAGTAACCGTCATTGATTGCCGCCAGCAGGGTTTCCCGCAGTTGCGCGTATTTGGGCAAGCCGAGCACTTCCTGTGGCTGGTAACGATCGTAAAAATCGACCGTTTCTACTTCAGACATTTTTTGTACTCCTTCAGACCTCTCCGACGCTTTTGCCAGAGAGACATTGACCAAAGCTATATAGCTTTATATTATAGCTCATGACACCCGGAAATACTCCACCGTGTCTGCCCGACCTGACCCCCTGCCAACCGCCCGCGCGAGCGGCAAGAACAGCAGCCGATCCCGGCAGGATGATCCATGGAACTACACCCGGAATTCCACTCACTCCTCATCATTCTTGTCGCCGTAGCCATTGGCAGCTACCTGCAAGCGTTCACCGGGTTCGCGCTGGGCATTATCGTACTGGCGATTGCCGTACTCACCCACGCGGCCCCCATCGCCATCGTCGCCACCACCATCACTATCGTCGCCCTGCCCGGCATCGCCATCGCCCTCGCTCGCCACTGGCGGCACATTGACCGGGCATCGTTCTGCCAGACCCTCATCGGCTTGGCACCCGGCACGCTGCTGGGCCTATGGTTGCTTGGCAAAATGGGCGAAGAACATACCGCGCTGCTGCAACTGTTGCTGGGTGGGCTGATCGTGGCAGGCGGTATCGCCCTGCTCATCAAACCACGGCCTCATCCATCCCGCTCAAGCCCCATGAGCTTCGTCATGATGGGCCTGCTCGGAGGCCTGATGGGCGGCATGTTCAGCATACCGGGGCCACCGCTGATCTATCACTATTATCGTCAACCGGTGTCCATTCAGGCCATCCGTACCAGCTTGCTGGCGCTGTCCGGCGTCATGTCATTGATCCGCTTGATCATGCAGGTCCTGCAAGGGGAGCTAAGCGCCGAGGTCATCTCGCTGGGCATGCTGTCGATTCCGGTCGCCATGCTCGCCAGTTGGCTGTATGTGCGCTTTCCGCCGCAACTGTCCGACCTGAGCATGCGTCGCGGTGCCTTTGCGCTGTTTGTCGCGATGGGCGGTTTCATCTCGCTCACCGCAGTGCTGCCGAACGCCACGGCCGCCCCTGTGAAGCCGGCCATGAGCGCACGTCCAGGCAAAATTTTTCCCGCTGTGTCACCGCAGTTCTCAACGCCTATGCCTTGAGCTTGTAGCCCCCTGCCCTAGAGATAATAACAATGAAACATCTACGGTTAAGCGCACTACCTACCCCCTTGCTCGGCCTGTCCAGCCTCGTCTTGTGCTGCAATGCTTCGGCGGACTTCATTGCCGACAGCACGGCCAACCTGGACATTCGCAACTTCTACATGAATCGCGACTACCGGCAACCGGGTAGTCCAGAGACCCAGGATGAGTGGACGCAGGGATTCGTCATGCATGCTGAATCCGGCTTCACTGACACGACCGTTGGCGTGGGGCTGGATGCCCATGCCGCGCTCGGCCTCAAGCTGGATTCGGCCCGCGGTCGTAGCGGCGACAACGGCATCCTCCCGCAGAGTGCCGACGGTACACCCGCTAATGAATTCAGCGAACTGGGCTTCACTGGAAAACTCAAAGTTTCCAAGAGTGTCCTGCGCCTGGGTACGCTTTATCCGACCCTGCCTGTGCTGAATTATAACTTCGGACGCCTGCTGCCTTCGAGCTACAGCGGCGGGCTGTTGACCTCGAACGAAATCGACGGCCTGACCGTCAATGCCGGTCGCATCACCCAGGCCAACCTGCGCAACTCCAGCAGCAATGACCGCATCACCTATTACCGCGGCGGGGTGGAAAGCGATCATTTCGACTTTGCCGGCGGCAGCTACAAGCTCACTCCCCAGCTGACCACCAGCTACTACTATGGCGAACTCAAAGACATCTATCGGCAGCATTTCGTCGGCCTCGTCCACACCTTGCCCCTGAGCCAAAGTGCGAGCCTTCGCACTGACCTTCGGTACTTTCGCAGCAACGACGACGGCATGGCCAAAATGGGCCGCTTCGCCAACAACAACCTCAACGGCATGGTCAGCCTGACCTTGGGTGGCCACAAGTTCAGCGGCGCCTACCAGCGCATTTCCGGTGCCGGTGAATTTCCATTCATCGGCAACGATCCCTATGTCGTCAACTTGTCCTTCTACAACACCTTCGCCCGAGAAGAAGAGGATTCCTGGCAAGCGCGCTACGACTACGATTTCGCGGCGCTGGGTATGCCAGGGCTGACCTTCATGACCCGTTACGTCAGCGGCGACCACGCGCTAGTCGAAGGCCGCGATCAAGGTACCGAACGCGAGCGCAACATTGAACTGACCTATACGGTGCAGAGCGGCCCGCTTAAGAACGTTTACGTGCAGATGCGAAATATCAGTTTCCGATCCGGAAGCGGACTAACCCGCGATGTCGACGAGAACCGCGTGCTGGTCGGCTATAAACTGGCGGTCTGGTAAACACAAAATAGGCGCGGGGCAATCCCGCGTCGACTGGCAGGAGCAAGGTTCACCGCCGATGGATTGCCGTGGGTTGTCAGCAATACCGCGTCGTCGTTCATCGCGAGCAAGCTTGCTCCTGTCCTACAGGCGGCCGAGTACTGCCCAAAGAGACACTGCGGACAAACCGGCCACCACCCCGCCCGTAAACAAAACCGACACGACGTCGGCCCGCAGATGGCCTGTAAGAATGGCGTTGGCGCTGCGCCGGTAGCGACGCCGCTGCGTCATCCAGATGTATAACCCGGCCAACACACTGAGCACCGCCAGCATCGCGCCCAGCCAAACCCGGGTTTGCATCCAGCGCAAGTAAAGACAGGCCACGACCCATAACACCAGCAAGGTGCGCCCCCAGGCCAGGGAGGTGCGTTCCGGCTGCAGCCCGGCGTCATTGTGCGGCGCCTGAAGGGGGGGCATGTCATGGCGACGGCGTGCCATGGCTCAATGCACCTGGCGCAACAAGAAGACGCCGATCAACGTCAGCGTCACCAATGCACTGCCGATCGACAGCAGCGGAACCAGCAACGGCAGTGGCAAAGGCGCCTTGTTGCGCAGTGCACGTTCAACGTTCAGCCAGCGCTGGCAGGCCGAGCCGCTGATGAGCATTGCCATCAGCAGCAGTGCAACCGAAAGCATCGTGCGTACCACAGGGGTAAACACATCCAGGGTGAAGGCTTGCACGGCGATACCGCCGGCCAACAGTGCCAGCGCGGTGCGGATCCAGGCCAGAAAGGTTCGTTCGTTGGCCAGGGTAAAGCGTGGATCGGGCTCACTGCCGCCCGCCAGCAGCCGTGAGGAGCGCGGGCCACGATCGATGCGCTCAATTTTGCTCAAGTCTTCCGGATGTGCCGTCATGATGCTGTTTGCCTGTTGAATGCCAAAACCAAAAATGCCCTCGACGGCAGTCTGCCGTGAGGGCCTTTTGCTGCCGCCATGGATAGGCTATACCGCCATTGCGGGATTACCGACCGGCGCAGTGGATGAAGCGCGGGCAATGGGATAACGCTCATCTTCCTTGATCATGTCCGCGGCTTTTTCGGCAATCATTATCGCCGGGGCGTTGGTGTTGCCCGAGATCAGCGTCGGCATGATCGAGGCATCGACTACCCGCAGCCCTTCAAGGCCGTGCACACGCAGCCGCTCGTCAACCACCGCTTCCGGACCGCTGCCCATTTTGCAGGTGCCGACCGGGTGGAAAATCGAAGAACCGTTGCGGCGTACAAAGTTGAGCATGTCCTCTTCTGTCTGCACCGACACTCCTGGGGTGTACTCTTCGGCGATATACCCGGCCATGGCCTGGCTCGCCGCGAGTTTGCGGGCCATTTTGAAACCGCGAACCATTGTCTGCCGATCTTCTTCGGTCGCCAGGTAATTTGGCTCGATCCACGGGGCGTCTTTCGGATTCTTCGAACGAATCCGCAATTCACCGCGACTGCTCGGCCGCAACTGGCACACCGACATGGTGAAGCCGGGCCACTTGTGTGGCTTGCCGGCTGTCATGTCCGCACTCAGGGTGCCGAAGTGGAACTGGATATCTGGCGTCTTTTCCTCCTCACGGCTCCTGGCGAACATGCAGCCCTGCTGGATACCCACCGACAATGGCCCCTTGCGCAAAAAGGCCCACTTCATGCCGATCAGGGCCTGCCCCCACAAGGTGCGCAATTGATCGTTGGTGGTGATCGGCTTGGTGCACTTGAACATGATGCGGATCTGCAAGTGATCCTGCAGATTGCGACCAACGCCAGGCAGCTCGTGGACGACGTCAATGCCATGTTGCTCCAGCACGTCACGTGGACCGATCCCGGACAGCTGCAGCAACTGCGGCGATTGCAGTGCACCCGCGCACAGCAGGACTTCCTTGCGTGCCCTTGCCGACACCGATTGCCCCGCCCGCTCATAAGCAATGCCGACCGCGCGCTTGTCGATCATCAAGACTTTGCTGGCATGAGCGCCGGTTTCGACGGTCAGATTCTTGCGGTCGCGGATCGGCTTCAGGTAGGCCTTGGCCGCCGAACAACGCCAACCGTTGCGCGTGGTGAGCTGGAAATAACCCACCCCTTCCTGCTGCGCGCCATTGAAGTCATCGTTGCGCGGCACCCCGATCTGGTTGGCGCCGCGGATAAAGGCTTCGACCAACTCGTTGGGCTCGCGCAGATCCGATACATGCAACGGGCCGCTGCCGCCGTGGTAGGCGCTTTCGCCGCGCTCGTTACATTCCATTTTCTTGAAGTACGGCAACACGTGGCTCCAGCCCCACCCCTGGTTGCCCTGCGCTTGCCAGTGGTCATAGTCCTGCGATTGCCCACGGATGTAGACCAGTCCATTGATCGAGCTACAGCCGCCCAGGGTCTTGCCCCGAGGCCAGTAGATCGGACGGTTGTCCAGCGCCGGCACCGGCTCGGTATTGAAGGACCAGTTATAGGTCGGGTTGAACATGGTCTTGCCATAGCCTATCGGCAGGTGAATCCAGAAGTGCCGGTCGTTCGGGCCCGCTTCGAGTAGCAGGACAGTGTGTTTGCCGCCTTCACTGAGGCGGTTGGCCAGGGCACATCCGGCTGAGCCTGCGCCCACCACGATGTAATCGTATTCAGGTGCGTTCACGGGTGTTCTCCTCGTTGGGTGGCCGGTAGCGCCCTGTACAGCCCCGCCTTCGCTATGTGAAAGCGGGCGGCTGCAGGCACTTCCTTGTTCAAGCCTTATTGTTTTTCGGAGTCGAGGCAGGGCCTCAGTTGAAATCCACTGCAACCCCTGGAGGGGGCGAATAACCCAGGTCACCACGGGCCACCACCGCGTCGCGGCCACCATTTAGTTCCAGTAACTCGGCCTGACGTTTCCTGGCGCGGGCATCCACGTCTTTCGCAATGCAGATGGTTTCCATCTTCGCGCGGTACTCGGCCACCAGTGCCTCGTTACCCGGGATCTCCGCCAGGTTGAGCAATTCTTCCGGGTCTTCCAGCAGATCGAACAGATGCGGCGGGTAATCGACGTAGTGAACGTACTTGTAGCGGTCGTCGCGAATCATGAAGGCTCCAGTAGCCGACCCCATTCCGTGGTATTCGGCAAAGGCCAGACGGTTGCCATCGGGCTGGTTGGCCAGTTTGAACAGAGACTCGCCCGACAGGGATTTCTCTTCTTCGGTGGGTGCGATGCCGACCGCTTCAAGAATGGTCGGGTAGACGTCGATATGGGTAATCGGGGTCTTCTTTTCGACGCCCGCCGGGATGCCGTCACCGGAGATGATCAGCGGTACGCCAACGGCTTCTTCGAACATCGTCGACTTTCCCCACAGCCCCCGGCTACCCAGGTTGTCGCCGTGGTCGCTGGTGTAGATGATCCGGGTGTCGTCGCGCAGGCCGCTGCCTTCAAGGGCGCTCATCACCTTGCCGATGTTCTCGTCGAGGAAGCTGACAAGGCCGTAGTAGCCAGCCAGGCCGCGCCGCACCTTGTCTTCGGTGTCAAAGAATTCGTCATAGGCGAAGCTTGAGGCGTAGTCCTTGATAAACGGATGCTCAGGGCGATCGGCCTTGTCGTAAAGCTTTGGCCAAGGCAGGTTGTCATCCAGGTAGTAGCGATAGAAATGCTCGGGCGGCGCAGTCAGCGGGAAATGCGGAGCGACGAATGAGACAAACAGCACCCAGGGCTTGTCCTGGTATTTCGGTGCTTCTTCACGCAGCCATGTCTGCGCCAGCGCAGCAATGTTGCGGTCGTACATCGTGTACGACGATTCACCTGGCCCGGCCTGCCCGGCCATTTTCCAGGCACCGCCGCGACGCGGCAGGTCTTCGCGAACCAGGCCCATCAGGTCGCCTTTGCCTTCGATGACATGCATCGGCACGATTTCCTGGCTAAAACCATTGTCGTCATCGATGGAGCGGAAGTGCAGCTTGCCGATCGAGACGCAATGTTGCCCTTCATCACGAACCCGGTGGTGCCAACTGGTGACCGAACCATCGTAGGGGTCGGCGTTGTCCCAGAAGCCCATCTGGTGGATGTAACGGCCGGTGGCGAAGGTCGCACGGGCCGGAATGCACACCGGAGAGTTGCAATAGGCCGAGGTGAAGCGGGTACCGCTGGCGGCAATGGCGTCCAGATTTGGTGTCTTGACGAAATCATTGCCGTAGCAACCGAGGGCTTTAGGGTTATGTTCATCGGACATGAACACGATGAGGTTCTTGGCTTTAGTCATTTTGCTCTCCAAAGCTAGGCAGCTACATAGCTTTTCACGGGGAAATTTTTTTACAGGTCCAGCACCAGCGTCGAACTCTTGGAACGGGAGCAGCAGATCAGCAGGTGCTCCTGTTTCTCGTCGTCGCTGAGGATGAAATCGCGATGGTCGGCCTCGCCATCGATAAAGCGAGTCTTGCAGGTGCCGCAGATACCGGCCTCGCAAGAGGTCTCGCAAGGCAGGCCGGCTTCACGCAGTACTTGCGCAATGCTCTTGCTGCTCGGTACATCAAGGGTCTGGCCGCTACGGGCCAGGGTGATCTGAAACTCAACTTCATTGGCGGTGCTGACGCTTGGCGGCGGTACCGGTGCGGCAAAGTGTTCGAAGTGCACCGTGCCTTCCGGCCAATGCTCAGCTGCCGCCTTGACTCCCGCCATCAGCCCGCCAGGGCCACAGCAATACAGGTGGGTACCGGGCTCGTGGTGCATCAGCAATTCGCGGATGTCCAGGCGACGGGCCGGATCACCTCCGTCGTAATGGATAACGACGTGCTCGCCGAGCAGGGACGACAGGCGCTCCTTGAACGCGGTGCGCTCAGGTGTCTCGCCACAGTAGTAAAGAATGTATTCGGCGCCGCTCGCTTCGAAATGCTCGAGCATCGCCATCATCGGCGTCACGCCTATGCCGCCGCCGATCAACAGATGCCGCTGCGCCTGGTCGACGACTGGAAAATGGTTGCGTGGTTCGGAAATCTGCAGCAGATCGCCGGCCTTGACGTTGCTGTGCAGGCTGCGCGAACCACCGCGACCACCGGCAACGTTCAATACACCGACGACATACCGGTCCCGCTCTTGCGGGCTGTTGCACAGGGAGTACTGACGAATGAAACCGCCGGGCAGGTGCACGTCGATATGCGCACCCGCGGTGAAAGGAGGCAACGGTTTGCCTGCCGGATCGACGAACTCAAAGGTGTTGATACCAGCGGCCTGGTTCTCGATGCACCGTACTTTGACTGTCTGCATGTTGCGCCTCGATCTTTTTTGTTGTCTGGGCGATGAATCGTCAGTGGGTCGGGCCTGAGACCCCAGGCCCGACCACCCCATCAACTCTTGCGGGAGAGCTGCTGATCGTCGAGTTCATCGAGACGCTGGCGCACATAGGCGTCGCGCTCGCTGGCCGGGAAACGGTCAGCGTCCTTCATCACACCGATGACCTTACGGTTGATTTCCATCAGCAACTCACGATCGTCACGGGCCGGATCACGGGGGATCTTCAACACCGAATCCTGGGAGTACATGGCCAACGGGTCATCGCTGTTGAGGTCGGCACGCCCCACCGGCTTGCCTTCGGCCAGCTTGCGCGCAGCATCGCGCAGCAACTTACGGCACAGATAGACACCGATGTCCGAACGACCCGGGTGCTCCATGCCGTGAATAGCGATTGGCCGCTGACTGACCAGTGCTTCCCAGTCGCCGGGTGCACGCTGACCTTCTTCATAGGTGCGGCTGCCAGTCTGCCCTTCGAGGAAGTCGATCTTGTCGACGCCACAATCTTCCTTGCAGCCCAAATGACGCGGGTCCACTTCATCATTGAAGTGACGCCAGCCGAACAGGATTGTGTTGGTATCGTCCACCGGCACATGCCAGCGGCTCATGGCGACAGTGGAGTGACGCTCTTCGGCCGCCGACGGCACCAGCGAGCCGATCTGGCAAAGGTGTGGGAACGTCATTTCGGTGATGCGGGTCCACACTTTGTCTTCACCGACACGACGCCCGGCGACGAAGGCGACGCCGTTGCCATCACGGGTCGGCTCCCAGTGCATGACCGGCATGTCGCCAAAGCCTTCCAGGGAGACGCCGGCGGAGGTTGCCGCGTCCACGCCTTCTACCGTCATGTTGTTATGCAGCACCGCCGTGTGCATGTGGTCCATGATGTTCTCGAACACCTGCAGCCAGTTGCAGGGGTAGATGTTGGAGAACGCTACCAGCTCGGTACCGGCCGGCTGGGTGAAGGACTCATACTCAGGGAACTTCGGCTTTTGATCCGGCGGGCCCATGTAGGCGAACACCAGGCCATGGCGTTCGAACGCCGGGTAAGCGGGTTGGCAGATGCTCTCTTTGAGCTTGCTATCTTGCGGCTCGCAAGGCGTTTCCATCAAGGTACCGTCTACGCCCCACTTCCAGCCGTGGTAGCAGCAACGAATGCCGTTCTCCTGGATGATGCCGAACTCCAGCGAAGCGCCGCGGTGGGCACAGTGGCGATGCAGAACACCGATGTGACCACTGCGATCACGAAACGCCACCAGGTCTTCACCGAGAATACGGATGGCCTTCGGCAGTTCGCCCAGCTCCTCGGATAGGCAGACCGGGTGCCAGAAACGCCGCATGTACTCGCCCATTTCAGTGCCTGGGCCGACACGGGTCAGCTCGGCATCTTCAGTCGGGATAATGTTGTAGTGGTAGCCACCGAAAGGGATGTTCTGCGCTTTACCATCTGCACGGCTCATAGTTCGATCCTCATCATTACTATTGTTTTTAGGGTTAGGATTACGACACCGACTAGAAGGAGCTTGCCTGGCTGACGAAGCGAGTCTGCAAGTAAGCATCCAGTCCTTCAGGGCCACCTTCGTGGCCGATACCGCTTTGTTTGGTGCCGCTGATGGGCGCATCAGCCAAAGCGGGGGTAAAGCAGTTGATACCGATCCAGCCGGCATCGAAGCCTTCACTCACCTCAGTTGCACGCTTGATCGACTGAGTGAAGGCGTACGCCGCCAAGCCGAAATCCACACCATTGGCGCGCTTCATGACTTCATCGAAGTCGCTGAACGGCATGATCGGCGCGACAGGGCAGAACGGTTCCTCATGCAGAATGCGTGACTGCGGATGCAGATCGGTCAGCACCGTCGGCTGAAAGAAATAACCGCGTTCAAACATCCGGCTGCCCCCGGCGGCGACCGTGGCGCCTCGCGCCTTCGCATCGGCAACCAGATCCATCGTCGACTCCAGGCGGCGCGCGTTGGCCAGCGGGCCCATGCTGACGCCGACTTCGAGGCCATTGCCGACTTTCACTGCGTTGGCGAACTCGACAAAGTGCCGGGTGAATTCTTCATAAACCCGCTCATGCACGAAGAAGCGACTGGCCGACACGCAGACCTGGCCGGCATTGCGGAACTTGAAGCCGGCACAGGCACGAGCCACGGCCTGCACATCCACATCGTCGAACACCACCACTGGCGAATGTCCGCCCAGTTCCATGGTCACAGGCTTGAGCTGTTTCGCTGCCAGGGTGCTGAGCAAACGCCCGACAGACACCGAGCCCGTGAACGAAACCTTGCGAGTGATTGGCGATGCAATCAGCCGATCGGACACTTGACTCGGTTCGCCGAACAGCATGTTGATCACGCCTTTGGGCAACCCGGCATCGATGAAAGCGCGGATGACTCCGACACAGGCACCAGGGGTTTCTTCGGCGGGCTTGACGATCACCGAGCAGCCGGCAGCCAGGGCTGCAGCCACCTTGCGCGCCACCAGCACGGCTGGGAAGTTCCATGGGGCAAAGGCCGCGACCGGACCGACCGGGCGCTTCACGGTCGTCTGCACCAGTTCAGGCTGACGCGGCGGCAGCAGACGGCCGTAGGCACGCTTGCCCTCCTCCGCACACCATTTGATCGTCTCGATTACCCGATCGATCTCTGCGCGGGCATCAGTCAACGGCTTGCCGTTCTCCAGGGTGAGCACGTGAGCCAGATTTTCTCGGCGCACCTGGATCAAGTCGGCGGCACGATTCATCAGCACCTGACGATCCCAGGCCGAGATAGTGCGCCAGATGTCGAAACCTTCCTGCGACGATGCCAACGCGTCCGCAATGTCCTGCTCACTCGCCAGTGGAAGATGGGCGAGTACTTCTTCAGTAGCGGGGTTGACCACCGGGAGGGTGCGCCGCCCCTCACCAGCGCGCCATTGACCGTCGATATACAGACCTAGCTCTACGTCATACATGGATCTTGCTCCTGCTGATTGTCTGAGCGGTAAACCGAGGGTGGCCAGAGTCATCTGCGCGCTGTTATTTTCACCCTTTTCAAAACTATATAGCTATAGCTTTATCGGTGTCAAATTCTTCACCCAGGATTTTTCCGCAACCTGTACAGACGGCAGAACGCTTTGGTGCGGCGAGACATGGAGAAAGGTGCGGGGGGCTTCGTGGGCTAACGGCCCAAGGGTCGAGTGCCTGATGACCAAGCAACGTCGTTGCCGCCCGGTCACTTGGGCTGGTCGAGTCGGCCATGCGTTCATCGTCTGGTTAGCGTAGGCAGAGTGAGCTGTTCACAGCGCGGCGGGCAGCCGAAGCATTAGCGAGGACGGCATAGAGATTGGAAGATTCAAGGTGAGCAAGCTTATGAGCGAGATGAAACTGATCAGCAAGCAGCAGGATATGGGCCGATTGATGCACAGGCACAACTGGCAACGGCCACATCAATTCAACGGAGTGCTGGCACCCGGCGTGGTTGAGGAAAAACTTAACGCAGTGCCCGGGATTAGTTGACCACTACACTACGACCTGGTCCGCTCGCCCAGCACCTGCGCCAAGGGCGCTAAGCTACGTTCAAGTGCTGCATTGAGCAGCACCTGACGCGCAGCGGTACTCAGCCAAGAGGTCCGCGTGCATGGATCTGCTGGCTCGTTCTGGTGCTTTGGCTCAACCGCCAGCGACCAGCTTGGTTGCCTCCAGCGCCTGGCCGGTCCGCCCATAGACATCCTCCAGGCGCTCGATGTCGTCCTCGCCCAGGTAGCTGCCGGACTGCACCTCAATGATCTCCAGCGGGATCTTGCCGGGGTTGGCCAGGCGGTGCACCGAGGCGATCGGGATGTAGGTGGACTGGTTCTCAGTAAGCAGGAACACCTTGTCGTCACACGTCACCTGGGCGGTGCCGGATACCACGACCCAGTGCTCGGCGCGGTGGTGGTGCATCTGCAGCGACAGCTGCGCGCCGGGTTTCACGGTGATGCGCTTGACCTGGTGACGTATACCGTTGTCCACCGAGTCGTAGCAGCCCCAAGGACGATTCACCGCACAATGGCTCTGGGTTTCCGAGCGTCCCTTCAGATCCAGGCTGTTGACCAGTGCTTTGACGTCCTGAACCGAATTCTTGTGGACGATCATCACCGCATCCTTGGTTTCTACTACCACCAGATCGTCTACACCGACCAAGGCCACCAGCTTGCCGCTGCTGTGTACGAAGCTGTTGCGGCTGTCGTGGGTCATCACATCACCCTTGAGCACGTTGCCGGCCTGGTCCTTCTCATGCACGTCGCACAGGGAGGACCAGTTGCCCACGTCGTTCCAGCCGGCGGCGAGCGGCACCACGCAGGCGCGGGAGGTCTTCTCCATCACCGCGTAGTCGATGGAGTTGTCCGGGCAGCACTCGAAGGTGTCAGTATCGATGGTCATGACATTGCCGCAGCGGTGGCTGCGCTCCAGGGCCAGCGCACAGGCGTCGTAGATGCCCGGCTCATGCTTGAGCAGCTCGTCCAGATAACGGCTGGCACGGAACAGGAACATGCCGCTGTTCCAGTAATAGCCACCCGCGCGGACGAGCTCGCGGGCCAGTTCTGCATTGGGCTTCTCGACGAAGTGGCTGACCCGGTAGGCACCGGGATGCATGGCGCCGGCGTCACCTGCGCGGCTCGCCTTGATGTAGCCGAAGCCGATATCGGGCCGCTCGACCGGGATGCCGAACAACACCATCTCCCCTTCCTCGGCCGCCGTACGTGCTACCTCCAGTGCCTGGTGCAGCGCCGGCTTGTCCTCGATCACATGATCGGCCGGCAGCACCAGCATCAGTTCGTCGCGGCCTTCGGCCAGCAGTTGCAAGGCGGCCATAGCCACGGCCGGCGCGGTATTGCGGCCGAAGGGTTCGAGCAGTATCGAGTGCCCCTGGACGCCAATCCGCTCCAGTTGCTCGTTGACGATAAAGCGATGCTCCTGGTTGCACACGATCAGCGGGCTCTGCATACCTTCGAAGGCCAGGCGCTGCAGGGTCTGCTGGAACAGCGAGAACTCGCCGGTCAGGGCGAGGAACTGCTTGGGATACTGCTTGCGCGAAAGGGGCCACAAGCGGGAACCACTACCACCAGAAAGAATTACCGGAATCATGGGAGACGCCTCCATTAAAGTTCCATTTCAAATTATTACTTGTCCCCGCCGAGGCCCTGCCTCGGACTGCCGGGAAAGTGGATGCATCGATGCGATCAGGGGTTGAACAACTGAGTGACATCCCCTCCTAGCCGATAGGTCTCCAGGGGTTCCAGGGAGCGCCGCCAGGCGTCGGTCTCGGCCGAGCAGCGATAAAGTGCACAGTAGGGCTCCAGCCAGGCGAACTTGCCGTCCTCCTGCAAATCCTCCAGCTCCTGCGGGTAGCCGGTCCGGGCCTCGAAAAGGCGCGGGTTGTGCACGCCCGTTTCGACCCGCCGGGCGAGCCGCTGCAAGGCACCGCCGTTGTCGCCACGCAGGTCTACTCCATTGGCCTGGGCGAATGCCGAGATCATCATCAGCGGCCCCAGGCTGTAGTTGTGGTAAGCCAGTGCCCGGGTGTGCCGGGACAGTTCCAGCGGCAGGTAGCCCTCGACGTCGACCTGTTCCACACCATGGCGGTACTGCTCGACCGCCCAGTCGAACAGGTCCTGGCGGTCGAGCACCACGGCACTTGCCATCACCGCCCAGGCGGCCCAGTACTGGTGGTTGTTACGTCGCTCGCGCGGTTGCTCGTTCCAGTCCTGCACCACCTGGTCGGCGAGCCGGGCGAACCACTGCTCGATGGCGCGCGTTTCGGCCTCATGCCCACGCAAGGGTTCGGAGCCGGAGAACTGCAGCCGCAGATAGGCGGAGGACAGACTTCCCAGCGCCCATTTGCGCACCGACTTGCCGGTGTGGTTGTAGTTTCGGCTGAGCAGCGCGTCGGCTTCGGCCCATGTGTTCAACCAGGCCAGGGCGCAGTCGGCGTATTCCTGACGGCCGTCCTCCAGATACTTGCCGACCAGTTTGCTCACGCCGCTTTCCAGCGCACGCACCTCGCCGGTCAGCCGCTTGTAGCGCGCCGCGGCCTGCGGGTTCAGCTTGTCCCTGGCCGAGTCCGAGCCTTCGTACTTGCTCGGAAACTGCAAGTCGCCCGTGTAGGGCTCGGGTGCCCCGGCACAGGCCGGCTTCTTGCCCGTGGGGGGCGGCGCGGCCAGGTAGAAGCCGCTGGGCGGCACCAGGCGGGCACCAGCGTTGTCTTCCAGGGGCTTGCTGCAGCCGGCGACCAACAGCAGGCCCAGGCCGGTCAGCGCCATCCGCGAACAGATCAGGCTGGGTTTCATAGCCATTCCTCAGTTGGTCGCGACCGGACGCTTGACCCAGGCCGGTGACAGCTTGTCGGCGGAACCGGTGACGAACAGGCTGACCACTTCGCCGCGCTCCAGCACCAGCGGGTCGAGGTCACGAATCTTGCGGTCGCCGGCGTACAGCGTCAGGCGCACCTTGACCGGGTTGATCTCGCGCTCGCCTCGGGCATTGGCCGATACCGGGCGGATGACCTCGGTACGACCGTCGGCGGTTTTGATCGACAGGGCGGTGTCGGAAAGATTCTGCAGGCGCAGCAGCGACTTCTGGCGATTCTTGAACGGCGGCTCCTCCACCAGCTCCAGCTTCCCACTCGGCATCTGCACCAGTGTGTAGTAGCGCTCGGCGTCGAGCTTCACGGCCAGGCTCTTGCCGTCCGCGCTGGCGGTGTAGCTGCCGGCCGGCAGAAAGGCGAAATCGCTGCTGCTCTTGGCGCCCAGGTCGTTGATGCGGACAGGGCCGAGGTTGGCGTCAAAACTGCTGCTTGCGGCGTTGAAGCCGCGCACGAAGGCCGAGCCATTCGGTGCCGCCGGACCGTAGAGCGCCGCTTCGTCAGCCATTGCCCACGGGGCGGACAGGCCAAGCAGCAGGCTGCCCAGGCGCAGGGTGTAGGACATCGAGGAAAAAAGGGACATACAGGTTCTCCTAAGGTTGCAGGATGGGCTCAGGGCCGGTGGCGGTTTGCAGCGCTGCGCGGCTAGCCGCTTTCTCGTCGTTGCGCAGCCGGGCGAGCCAGGCCGCGTCGAGCTTGGACAGGTCGCTGGGTAGCATCAGATAGCGCTCGGGAAACTCCCAGATCACCAGGCGCAGCCCGGCGAGCTCTTTATCCCCTTGCTGCAGCAGATTCAGCATGGGCACCAGCGGGCCCCTGCCCTCCTCGGCGTAATTGAGCAGATCGCTGCCCAGGGCCTGTTTCAGGGCACCGGCGAAGTTCCAGTTCGCGTTGGCGCTGTAGCTGGTCCCGACCAGGGCGATCGCCGGTTGGGCGTCGACGAACAGCGCATCCTCGGCGCTTTCCTCCTGCCCCTCGGCGGCCCGGGTCAGGCGCAGGCGCAGCTGCTCGGCCGGTAGCTGCCGGTCGGCGAAGTACGGCTCCAAGGGCAGGAAACTCAGCAGGTCACCTTTGTGCTCCCGGCTGTCGACAGCCTCGGTGACGAAGGTCTGGTCGCCGTGCTGCCAGATACCCTGCCGCGCCAGATGCTCCGCCAGGCTCCTGGCCGCGACCTCTGCGCCGAAGGGAGTCCAGTGGGTATCGGTGCGCAGGAACACCGGTTCCTGCGCCTTTGCCTGCCGCAGGGCAGGCAACAGATCCGGCCCGTTCACCCCGGTTTGGCGCATCATCTCGTGGGCCATTGGGTACAGGCGCTGCTGGGCCAGCGCGGGGCGATCGTCGTTCAGATGCTCCGGATAGAGCCGGGCCTTGGCTGGCAGGAGCGCCAGCACCAGCGTCACCCCACGACGCTCGAGTTCCAGCCGTACCGCGTTCACCAACCGCCAGTTGTCCTGCAACTGATCGGGTTGTGTCGCAGGCTTGAACTCCTCGTCCGAGAAGAGCCAGCCGTCCTGGCCGATGACCACGCCCTGGCGGCCTTCGCCGAACAGCGTGTAGCTCGCTAGCGCCCAGAGGTTGGTGCCCAGTTGCTTGACCGGGAATTCGGCGTCGTAGTGCTTCTCGAAGGCCTGCGTCAGTTTGCCGTCCAGCACGCGGGTTTCGCTGGCTGCGGAAAAGCCGAATACCGCGCGCAGCGACCACAGGCACAGCGCCAGCAACAAACTGCAGAAAAGCAGGCTGTAGAGCAGGTTCAGGGTTCTGTTCATCGTCGGTTCCCTCAGAACTGGAAATACAGGAAGGGCGAGAAACTTTGCGCCGAGAGCTTCAACACCGAGACGGTGAACAGCAGCAGCACGGCAGTGTGGAAGGCCACGGTGCCGATCCGCAGACGCGCCACGGCGGCGCTGCCGTTGGCGTTGATGGCGATGCCGTCGTGGTCTTCGCGGATGCTGGCTTTGGGTGCGCCGGCCAGCGGCTGGGCGTGGAACTGGCGGATGCCGAAGATGGCCAGCACGACATAGGCCAGCACCAGGGTGGCGATCTGCAGGCTGGTCAGCTGGGCGCGCAAGAGCTCGGAGAGCTGCCAGTCGGCAAAGCTGAACATGGCCGCGTACATGCGCCAGGCCACGTCGAGGTTCTCGGCGCGAAAGATCACCCAGCCGATCACCACCAGCAGGAAGGTGAAGGCCCACTTCAGCGGGTAGAGCACCCGTGGTGCGGCATCCACGCCCAGGGCGCGCTCAATGGCCAGCCAGGCGCCGTGCCAGGCGCCCCAGAGGATGTAGGTGAAGTTGGCGCCGTGCCACAGGCCGCCCAACAGCATGGTCAGGAACAAGTTGCGGTAGGTCTGGAAGGTGGTGCCGCGGTTGCCGCCCAGGCTGATGTACAGGTAGTCGCGCAGCCAGGTGGAGAGGCTGATGTGCCAGCGTCGCCAGAACTCGGTAATCGACTGGCTGATGTACGGCTGGTTGAAGTTCTCGATGAAGCGAAAGCCCATCATCAGGCCGAGGCCGATGGCCATGTCGCTGTAGCCGGAGAAGTCAAAGTACAGCTGCGCGGTGTAGGCCAGGGCGCCAAGCCAGGCGTCGCCCATGCTGGGGTCGGAAAGCGCAAAGCAGTGGTCGGCGATGGGCGCGATGCTGTCAGCAATGAAGACCTTCTTGATGAAGCCTTGCATGAAGCGCGTACAGCCTTCGGCGAACTTGTCCACTGTGTGGGTACGGTGGTTGAACTGGTCCACCAGGTCGCGAAAACGCAGTACCGGGCCGGCAATCAGGTGCGGGAAGATCGCCACAAAGGCTGCGAAGTCCACCAGGTTACGGGTGGCCGGGGTGTCGCCGCGGTAGACGTCGATGATGTAGCTGATGGACTCGAAGATATAGAACGAGATCCCGATCGGCAGCAGGATGTGCGTGAGCACAAAGGGCTCCATGCCGAACGAGGTAATGATGGCATTGAGGCTGTCGACGCCGAAATTGGCGTACTTGAAGTAGCCGAGGACGCAGAGGTCCACCGCCACGCCGAGGAGCAGCCATTTCTGCGCCGTTTTCGTGCGCACCCCGGCCGCGCCGATGCGCAGGCCGATCCAGTAGTTGAACACGGTCACCACCGCGAACAGCGCCAGAAAGTCGATGCGCCACCAGGCATAGAAGATGTAGCTAGCGACCAGCAATAGCAGGTTTCGATAGCGCGTCCCGACCAGGTAGTACAAGCCGAGGAAAATCGGCAGGAACAGGAACAGGAACACGTTGGAAGAAAAGACCACGCCCTCAATCTCCGTTTGAATGATCATCGTTGCCCTGAGGAGCCCATGCGCCGGGCACAACCCGGCGCAAGGCGCCCTCGGGTCAATTGGCCTTGGCTTGCATCACGTTTTCAGGTTTGTCCGCCCTGCGGCAGATCTTCGCTTCGACCTGCAGGCCCTGGGGCATGTCTGCCGGCATGTCGATTTCAAGGGAGAGCAGCGTCTGCCCTGCCCACTCGGCGTCCTCACGCAAGCGAAAAACAAAGCGGCCGTTCGGCTCGACTTCCCGTGCCCGGCTGATCAACAGGTTTTCCCTGGAGCCGGTCATGTACCAGATGGTGCTGCGCAACTCATTGATCACGGGTTTGCTGAACTGGATCTCGACGACGGAGTCCTCACTGCGGATCGGCTTGACCCCGGTGTTGACCAACACCTCGTTCTTGCCTGGCCGCAGGGCCATCTTCTGGCCTAGAGTCGCCGCTACGTTCCGGCAACCGTTATCCAGCAGGGGCATGACCTGGCGGTAGAAAGTCGCCATGGCCAGGTCGTAATAGCTGTTGACCTCCCAAATCAGCACCTTCGGCGGTTTGTCCTGGAAGTCCTGGCTGCCGAGGTACTGCAGCATGGCACTGTGGAAGCCACCGCCTGTCACCGAGCGGTTGTCGACGTCGACGCGGGCGTACTGCTTGAGGAAACCGTCGAAGTTGTACTGCGCGGAACTGAAACTGGTGCCAACCAGCACCACATCGGGCGCTTCGGTATCGCCAAACAGCTCGGCGCTCTCTTCCTTGGGCTCGGTCACTGCGCGAGTGAAATACTCGTTGGCGTAACCATTGCCACAGATTTTGCCGAATGCCTGGTTAAGGGAGCCGACCTTGTACAGGTTACCTTCCGTGCGCGTGGCAAACTCCTTGCGCGCAATCCCCTTGAAGACGTCCGACTTACTCAATTCAGCGGCCAGCAATTGCGCGGCCAGCTCAGCACCTTGCGGGGTCCAGTGGTTGTCGCGCTTGAAGAAGAATTTGCTGCGCACCTCGGCCGGATGGGCCAGCAGTGCGGAGAGGTCCGGCACACGTATGCCCAGGCCGCGCAGATGCTCGATGGTCGCCAGGTAATTCTTGCGCGACAGTTCGGCATTGAAGCTGCTGCGGTCCTGGGGGCGAAGCATTTCAGTGACAAGCAGGCCACGGGGTGGCAAGTAGACCATCACCAGCTCCACGCCCCTGGCTTTGAGCGCATCACGCAGATCCTGTAGCAGCTTGAAACCCTCGGGCGTGGTCCCGATGTTGGTCATGAAGTCGATCTTGCTGCGGAACAGCCAGTCCTCCTGCCCCTGCACCAGTTGGCGGAAATCGCCCAGATCACCGGGGTAGCTGCTGTCCTGCAGCGCCTGCGGGCAGATCTGGCAGCAGCGCTCGATCGCGTATTCCGGCGCCTCGGCAGCCAGGCTCAGGGAGCTGGCGAAAAGCGTCGCAATCGCTGCGGACATCCGCCAGGCCTGGGCGAAGCGGCTCATTGAACACCCTTTCATTGTTTGTCACTCACTTGAAGTTGAGCCAACTTGTCGAGCGGCAGCACCTGCACGGCCCGCTTCTGTCGTACCAGCAGGTCGATGATTCGGCTCTGCTCCTTGGCCAGTGCACCGAATATGCCGATGCCGCTGGGCTGGCTCGGCATCAGCATTTCCACCCCGTAGAGCTTCACGCTTTGCGGTGAAACCACGGAGATGGCACCCGACTCGTTACCGATCAGGCGACCGCCAACCACGGTCAGGGAGAGGTTCATGTCGAAGGGGTCGAGCGTCAGGTCGCGGGGCGTGTCGGTGAGGTCCTTGACGTGCCCGTAGATGCCGAGCAGGCCGTTGGCCACCGCGAGGTTTTCATAGAGCCCGACATTGGCGCTGTTGCGCACGCGTATGCCGTGCCGCGAGTTGTTGAACGCCCGGTTGCCCCACAGCAGGTTATCGCCACTCTCATAGATGGTGATGCCATCGGAGCCGTTGCGATAAACCTCGTTGTTGGCCACCACGTTGTTGACGCTGCTACGGTCGACCACGATCCCGGAGAGGGTGTTCTCATAGGAGCGGTTGTTGAAGATCCAGCTGTCGTTCACCTCGCGGGAGACGATGATGCCGTGCTTCTCCCGGGTGCCATAGGCGGTATTCTCGGCAATGATCAAGCGCCGCGAGCGGTCGTGCGGGTCGATACCGTAGACCAGGTTGTTGCGATAGGTATTGCCCTTGAGTACTACGTCATAGGCTTCGTAGCAGTAGAAGCCGTACCACATGTCGTCGAACATCGAGTCAATCAGCCAGCCGCTGGGATGTTCGCGCTGCATGATCGGGTGCATTGCCGGGCTGTACTGGGAGATGGATACGCCATAGGACTTGCTCGCGGTGTAGCCAAGACTCGATACCACCGAGTTGACGATGTAGGTCTCGGTACCGCCCCAGGCGTTAAGGAAGGGGCGGAACTTGCCCTTCTTCTTGAACCAGTCCTGCTGGTTCTCCTCCTCGCTCCAGGCGGTAAGGCGGGTATCCATGATGAACAGCTTGCCGTCGTTGATCAGGAACGCGCCGCGCTCGCTGGAGAGGCGCAAGTCACGGGTTTCCACGCCGATGTGCAGGGTCGCGCCCCGGCTGACGACGATCGGCAGGCGAGCGATATAGATACCCGGTTCGGTCTCTTCAAAATATTTCTTCGGCAGGCTGCGGGCCAGATCCGTCAGCGTGACATAGCCGCCCTCGATGAAAATCGCCTGGGGCATTTCACCCTGGCGTTTCACCCACTCCCGCAGGCGCTCGTCACCACCGGTGAACTCCACCAATTGGTCCACGCCGATCATGCGCTTGAGCACCACGCTGCCGGTGGGCTTGCTCACGATCCGGGCCTTGGCCGCTTCGGCCGTATAGGGCGACAGATCGGGCAACTGCGGCGGCGCGATCAGCAGCGGCTCGGCTGGAATGCTCGACACCTGGTAAGCGGGTGCGGCGTCCCCGGCCAGCGCCACGGCCGCCCACGCGAGGCTACCCGCGAGGAGCAGGCCGGCGGTCCAGCGCTGCCTGTTTCTTGTGTGTGAATACATAGCGTCCAACTCCATGGTCAGCTCGGCAGGCGGCACTCAGTAACGCCAGACAAAATCAACGACTGCGCGATGCATGCTCGAATCCGTGCCTTTGCCGAAGGCATCGCCCGGAAAGAACAGCCCGCCACGAAAGCGCACCAGCGCGGAGGATGCCCTCAGCCACTCCAGCCCGGCCGGAATCTGCCCGCGGTTCAGGTAGCGCGTCACCACAAGGTCGACTTCCTGGCCGATATCCTTCTCGCCGGGCACCAACTGGGCCTTCAGGCCGCTGCTGCTGTCGGCCTGGTCATCCACCCGCCAGAAGCGGTGGTAGACCAGGCTGGCGTCGTAGTCCTCGCCCAACTGCCAGCCGGTGAACACGCTGGCCGCCTGCAGGTTGTTCAGCTCGCCGCGATAGGCTTCGCCGAAGCGGTTGATGCCACTCCCGGTGCCGGTGAATTTGGCGCGGTTGCTCTCCAGCCCGGTCTGCCTGAACTGCTCGGAGTCGTCGCCGTCGGAGCCGCCGCTGGTACGCGCATAGGTGGCGCCGACGCGCCAGTTCTGGTCGATGTTCCAGCGCAGACCAAGGTCGACCGCCCAGGCGTCGAGGTCCTGGCTGAGCTGGCCGTCGGCCTGGCGCTGGCCGGCTACGGTGCTGGTGCGCAGGGTGTCGATATTGCCGGTCAGCCAGGTGGCGGCGACCCAGTAGCTGAGTGGCAGGTTGCTGCGCTCGTTATAGAAATCCCCATTGAGTTCGGCCCCTAGCCAGGTGAGTTCGCCTGTCGTGGTCTTACTCAACTGATCCACTGCAGCACCCTGCCCGGGCAGGTTGCCGCGATCGTCGCTGTGATGGAGCTTCAGCCCGGCCCAGTGACCCGGCTGCCACTGCCAGGACAGGTCGGCGAGCAGGTGCAGGCGATCCTCGTCCTCGGGCGCCAGCTCATCCAGGTCAGTGCGGTAGTCACTGAAACGTTCGGCAATGCCGATGTGGGCACTGAGCAGGGTTGTCTCGAAGTTCCAGCGCAAGGCTTCGATATTGCTGTCCCACCACAGGCCGTCAGCACTGCGGATCTTCTGCCGACCGAGGCGCAGGGACTCCCCCGGATAAGCGGTCAGGCCGCCATAGTCGACCCAGAACTCGTGCAGGGCGAGGAACTTGTCCTCCCGGTCGCGGGCGTCGTTGGGGTCGAAGGTGTCGGATTCGCTGGTATCCGACTCGATGGTGTCGCTGGCAAGGAACGCCTCGCCGAGCGCGAAGGCGCTCCAGTCGCCCTGCCGCGTGAAGATCCAGGGCCGCACGCTGAGGCCGGCGCCATTGAAGTCGCCACCGTCGCGGGTACCCAGATCGAGGTCCTCGATCGACTGCGCGGTGAACTTGAGATTGGCGCCATAAGACAAGCCGGGCTGCGGTTGCGCCCCAAGGGCGACGGAGCTGGCCAGCAATCCGGCCATGCAGGCCAGCGTGGTGGCGGGACTGTATTTCAAAGTCATAGCACTTCCTGCGCTTGATCAGCTTGATTCCTGGCGGTGACCTGCTGGCCACCGCGCGCCTCGATTTCACGGGCCAGCAGGCTCTCGACCTGCTGGTAGTCCTGCGCCTGCAGCCTCGGCGCCAGGCGCTCCATCAGGACCTGCCCCTGGGCCATGCCCTGGTGCGAGGCGAGCTTGGCGAAGGTGTAGCTGTAGACGGGGTTGATCCGCACGCCCTTGCCCTCGCCAAACAACTGGGCCAGCGCGATGTTGGCGCTCGGGTCGCCCGCGCGGGCGGCAATCAGCAGATGCTCCAGTGCCTTTTCCGGCTCGATGTCGCCCAGCGCGCCATCCCGGTACAGCCGGCCCAAGAGCAGGTGCGCCTTGGTGTGGCTGGACGCGGCCTGTAGGAGGTACTGCTCTGCCGCCCGCGGGTCGGCCGGCACGGCCTGGCCCTTGAGGTACAGTTGCCCGAGCATCAACGCGGCGCGGCTGGAACCAGCTTCCATGCCCTTGTTCAGGTACCCGGTGAGTACGCTCGCATCCCCCAGGTCGGGGAAGCGCAAGACCAGCTCGGCCAAACCGCACCAGGCATCCGGGTAGGCCGGCGCAGTACGCGTGTAGAGCGCCTGGGCAGCCTGCGGATCGGCTTCGCCAAGGCTGCTGTCGGCCAGTACCTTGGCAACGCCCTGCACACGTTCAGGCGACACCAGGCCGGCCTGATAGGCGGAGTCCAGCCGCGCCAGCAACTGCTGTTGGCTGCTTTTGTCGCCACGTCGCTGGTAGACCTCGGCCAGTTCGACATAGCACTCACTGGCCTGGTCCAGCCAGCCGGCACAAATGGCTTCGATCTCGTCCAGCTTCTGCTCGTAGTTGCCACGCACACGGTACAGGAGCACCTTGCCGAGCCGGGCTTCACCGATGCCTTGCGCCTGCCATTGCTCCAGCTCGCGCTCCAGCTCGCCGCTGGCAAGCTTTTGCGGATCCTGCAGTCGTACCTGCACCAGCGGCAGCAGTGCGCTGTTGTCGCCGGCCGCCAGGCTCTTGCGCAACAGCTGCTCGGCCTCCAGACGCTCGGCATGAGTCGCCTGTGGCTTGTTCGCGAGCCATTTACCCAGCCGCGCCGGCGCCGCCGCAGAGCGATCGAGGGCCTGGCGATACAGCGTCTCGCCCTGCATCCGCTGCTCCACCGAAGGGCTGCGTACCAGCAGATCGGCGAGGCCGATCTGGGCATCGACATAACCCTGGCTGGCGAGGATGCGGTAGTTCTGTTCCGCGGTCGCGAGGTCACCACTGCTTCTGGCCTGCTTGGCCAGCTGCAGATCGGGCAACGCCACGCAACCGGCCAGCAGGCCGAGGCTGAGCGAGCTCAGCAGCCCGCATGCTAGTCCGGTCCTGTTCATTTTTCAGACGCCAGGCTGTTGTTGACGAAGACGCCGTTCAGCGGGCGAATGCGCACTTCCACCGGGCGCTTGGCCAGATTGCTGGCAAGCGGCTCGTTCGGCTGGATCTGCACACGGATGTCCGAGGCCAGGCCGCCGTCCTGCAGGGCCATGCTGACGATCCGGCCGCCGCGCTCGGTGGCTTCGCCGCCCACCAGGAAGGTCACCGGGGTGCCCGGTTGCAGTTGGCTGAACGCGCGGTAAGGGAAGCGGGCTTCGACGGTGGCGACGCTGTCCACCGGCGCCAGCAGGAACACCGGGGTACCCTTGGGCGCCACTTGGCCATCACCCACCAGCTGGCTGACCACTTTGCAGTCACAAGGGCTGGTCAGGGTACCCTGGAAGGTCTTGTTGAACAGGCGCTCCAGGTTGTCCGGGGTCATCTCCGATTCCGGCAGCGCGCCCTTCAGGGCATCCAGCATGTTCGCCGTGAAAGTGGCCACCGGCGCGCCTTTGCTGACAGTGCTGCCGACGGTGACCAGGCTTTGCACGGTGCCTTCGCGCGGCATTGCGACCTGCGAGCCGGGCACACTGACCTGGGCCGAGTCGGCGTGGGTGACGAAGTAGATGTCGTAGAACTGGTACAGCACATAGGCAAAGGCGCTCAGACCGGCGACGAGGATCACCAGGGTTAAACCCATGGCACGCAGGCGGCCGACCAGGCTGAGTTGTTCATTCCCTTTGCCGCCCCGGGCCTTGGTGAAGTTCTCGCGCTGGAGAATGCTGATCAGGCCACCGACGTTGACCAGCTCGCCGCTGACGAAGGAGCTGATCAGGTAGCGCAGCGCCGACACCTCGCGCGGACGCAGGTTGTGGAATTCGCAGCCGACGCGCTTGCCGCCGATGATCGAGCGCACCTGGAATTCGACATCCATGGCGAAACCGATGCCCTCCACTTCAAACATCAGCTTGCCGCGATAGAGCTTGCCCTCAATCACCGACTGGCCGCCCTGCTCGAAGCTGAAACCGCCCGCGGAGAGATCTAACAGCTGGACTTCCTGGACGCCCCCCTGCTGGCCCTGGAACCGGACCTTCGCCGGCAGCTTCAGGCGCGCATACTGACGCTGCGCCTCGGACTCATGCACCACATTGGCGTTGCCCACCGGGCTGATCACTGCACTCATAACGTTTCCCTTTCGAATTAGTAAGTTGAACCTGGTTTCAAGGCTTCTTGGGCAATTTCGCCGCTCACACCACAAACATCAGCAAGGCCAGAAAGACGCTGCCCGCCGAGAAGGTCATGGCGCGTGAAGACCAGGTGTTGAACCAGCGCGAGAAGCTGGCCAGGTCGCGATTAAGCTTGGTGTTCTGACGAGTCCAGGACTGGCGGTCGAGGCGGAAGAACACGTACACCTTCACCAGCGCACCCATGATCTGGTTGTAATAGAGGATCAGCGGATAGGCCGGCCCCACCTTGTGCCCGGATGCCAGCAGCAACAGCGTCAGCGCCAGGCGGGTAATGCCGATCCACAGCAGGTACAGCATCAGGAAGCCGAAGCCGTACTTGAGGCTGGCGATGATCGCCACGGTGGGCCCCAGCAGGCTGGTCCACATTGATACGCGCTGGTCGGCCAGCACCAGGCAGGTGAACCAGCCCAGGCAATTGGGGCCAAGGCCCAGGGCGCGGGAGTTCTGCCGCAGGTTGTTGCCGTACCAGCGGAACATCAGCTTGCGGCTGGCCTTGATGAAGCTCTTTTCCGGCGGGTGCTCAACGGTGTTGATGGCCGCGTCCGGCACGTAGAACGTGTCGTAGCCCAGGCGCATCAGGCTGTACCAACTGGACTTATCGTCGCCGGTAAGGAAGCGGAAGCGTCCGAGGCGCCAGTGCTCCAGGTGGTCGCTCTCGACATCGGCGATGAAGCCGGGGTTGGTCACCACGCTGGCGCGGAATACCGACATCCGCCCGGTCATGGTCAGCACACGCTTGGAGAGCGCCATTGAGCACATGTTGAGATGGCGCTGGGCGAAACGCAGTTTGTGCCACTCGCTCATGATGTAGCTGCCCCGCACCTCGCAGAACTCGTTGGTGGTCAGGCCACCGACAGAGGGGAAGAGCTTGAACCAGGGCACGGTTTTCTTCACCACGCCTTGCTCCAGTACGGTATCGCCATCGATCACCGCCACCACCGCATCGTCATCGGGCAGGTGCCGGGAAATGGCGCGAAAGCCATGGGCCAGGCCATCGCGTTTACCGGTACCGGCGATGCGCACGAAGTCCAGCCTGACCCGCTCCGGAGGGTTCATCTGCCGCCACAGGCTCTCGATCAGCAGCTCATCCGAACGCTCGACGATGGAACACACCACGGTGGTCGGGTAGCCGCAGGCAATGGCCTCGCGGAGCACCGATTGGTAGACCTGAGCGGTAGTCAGCGCCTCGATGCGGAAGCTGGTGACCAGCAAAAACACATGGGACGGGGCCGCTGCCGCACCGAGCTGCCGCACTTTACGCCGATACCAGGGGAACACCAGGTAGAGGAAGATCATCCCCCGCACGAAATGCACGGCGCCCATGGAATAGCGCCAGATGCCAATGACACCCAGCAATAGAATGAAATCGGTGGACTCCGGGTCGAATGTGCTGCGCGGCAGCAGCAATGCCATCCCCATGAGCGTGATTACCAGCAGTAACCACCCTGCGGCGGTGCGCAGGCGACTCTGAAAAACATCCATGTCTCGGACCTGTATGACTTATCAACAACACGGCAACAGGGGCGCCGCGCCTGTTGCCAGGGCGCCCCGCGAGCATCACTCCACCGGTTCTACCAGCAGATACCTTCGAGTCCGGCACCGCTGGACTGGCGCATGAATCCAACCAGGTCGAAGACCTGCTTGTCGGCGGGAACCCGGTCGACCAGGGGCGTGAAGGCTTCATCGCTGTTGCCCAGGACGATCACGTCGGCATTGGCGACCACTGCGTCGAAATCGGAGCGCAGCAACGACGAAACATGGGGAATCTTCGACTCGATGTAGTCGCGGTTGGCACCGTGGACACGGGCGTACTCGACGTTGCGATCGTAGATGCTGAGGTCGAAGCCCTTGCCGATGAGCATCTCGGCCAGCTCCACCAGCGGGCTTTCACGCAGGTCGTCGGTGCCGGCCTTGAAGGACAGCCCCATCAGCGCGACCTTGCGCTTGTCGTAACTGGCGATGATGTCGAAGGCCTTGCGCACCTGCGCGGCGTTACTGCGCATCAGCGAGTCGATCAGCGGCGACTCGACGTCCAGCTGGCCGGCGCGGTAGCTCAGCGCGCGCACATCCTTGGGCAGGCAGGAGCCGCCGAAGGCGAAGCCCGGACGCATGTAGTACTTGGACAGGTTGAGCTTGTGATCCTGGCAGATCACCTCCATCACCTCGCGGCCGTCGACACCGACCGCCTTGGCGATGTTGCCGATCTCGTTGGCGAAGGTGACCTTGGCCGCGTGCCAGACGTTGCAGGTGTACTTGATCATCTCCGCGACTTCGATGGTCTTGCGGATGATCGGCGCATCCAGCTCGCGGTAGATCTCTTCCAGCAAGTCGCCGGAGGTGCTGTCCAGCTCGCCGATCACCGTCATCGCCGGATAGTCGTAGTCATTGATCGCGGTGCTCTCGCGCAGAAACTCGGGGTTCACCGCCACGCCGAAGTCCACGCCGGCCTTGAGCCCGGAATACTGCTCCAGGGTCGGAATCACTACCTTGCGCAGGGTGCCCGGCAGCACCGTGCTGCGTACCACTACCGTGTGACGGGTGGTCTTGAGCGGTAGCACCTCGCCGATCTGCCGGCACACCTCTTCAATGTAGGTCACATCGAGGTCGCCGTTGCGCTTGCTCGGCGTCGGCGGTGCGAGGAAGGAAATATCGGTTTCGAGGACGGCCTCGCGGGCATCCAGCGTGCCGCGCAGCCTGCCGCTGGCGATCCCTTGCTGGAGCAGCTCGCCCAGACCCGGCTCGACAATGGGCGACTTGCCACTGTTGATCAGATCAATCTTCAGCGCCTGAACATCGACCCCGATGATCTGATGCCCTCTTGCCGACAAACATCCGGCACATACCGCGCCGACGTAACCCAGACCAAATATGCTGATTCGCATGCTACGAACGCTCCTTGCTACTTAAGGTCATGGAATGTCCCTATAACATTCCCGTATCCATTTACAGGCAACTTTAATCCACGACCTGCAAACAGTAGGACTGCGCCATGTACGCCGACCTACATAAATAAAATTTAGTAACTTCAATAGTTCTTGTGAAAAGCCACACGAGAGCCAATTGCCGCCATAACAAACAATGGCAACACCAAGCACAAGATAGACGAAATAAAAGTGAGTACAGCACTACCAAAGCTACGAAAGCTTTCTTCATTAGCTCCAGCCCGGGACGCATATTGAGCACTTAGGCAAATCAAAGCAATAGAGCAATTTAAAAATAAATCACAAACAATGACTTTGACTTAATGGCGCCAAAACAACGACGACAAAGGAATTCAATAGAAAGACAAAGTTAGTTGTCAGATTCATGGCGACAATATATTTACGGCAGCCGAGTTGCATTAGCGAACCAAGCTCCGCGCTAGATTAATGACGACTAAAATATGACGTTTGATGCTATTTTTATGACGCCGCGCCTTCGTCAACGCTTCAATGCCAAGGACTCTTGCAACGGGCGTTGCGCGACTTCTTTGGAAAGGGTGATCTGAAGTAGCGTGTTTGGGCCGATGCCTCGACCTGCCGCGTGGCTATGTGCTCTCGAAGTCGAAGTACTCTCTGGCCCAAAGGAAAAGTGCTGTTGAGTACTATCTCGACCACGGGCGCTGCATCGCTTCCACCATCAAGGCGTTGGGCTACCCAGCACGGGATCTTCGTTGCGTGCCTGGATTCACAAGTTGCACCCCTAATAACTGCGCACGCTCGTCGTCAGTCGATCTGACGGGCTAGCTCGCCCGCTAGCGATGAAGCAGGCCGGGATCATCGCGCTGTGAACGCGACAAGAAGCTCCATCGTCACGGGAACGAGAAGAGTTGGAGCGGCAACTTGAATCTCTTCGGCTCGACGTGCGTCGTCTGCAGCTTGAACACGAACTGTTGATGAAGGCGAATGAACTCATAAAAAAAGATATGGGCATCGATCAGCAAGTCCTGACCAATCGGGAGAAGACATTGCTGGCGATGCGAGCTTCGCTGAGCAGGCAGCGTATGCGTTTGTCAGAGAAGGTGGTGCAACGCTTGATTGGACTACCTCCACGCCGGTAGACATTTCCCGGCCTCATAACGAGGCGCTTTCAAAGGCCTCAGGACTAACGCCGCCCAGGTGACTGTGGCGGCGGGTTCGGTTGTAAAACATTTCGATGTAATCGAACACATCGGCCCTGGCCAAGTCACGGGTTTTGTAGATGCGCTTACGGATCCGTTCTTTCTTCAAACTGCTGAAAAACGATTCGGCCACGGCATTATCCCAGCAGTTGCCACGCCGACTCATGCTCTGCTCAAGGTTATTGGCCAAGCAAAAGCGCTTCCAGTCATCACTGCCGTACTGGCTGCCCTGATCGGAATGCACCAGTACGCGCTCCTTGGGCCGACGGCGCCAGAGCGCCATCAATAACGCGTCCAGCGCGAGTTCACGGGCCAATGTCGGCTTCATCGACCAGCCCACGACCTTGCGCGCATAGAGATCCACCACCACGGCCAAATACAGCCAACCCTGCCATGTGCGGATATAGGTGATGTCGATCACCCAAGCCTTGTTGGGGGCATCAACTGTGAATGCTCGGTTGAGATGATTGGGTGCAATGATCGACGGCCGCCCGGCAATTGGGCGTGGCGCCTTATAGCCCCTCAACGCCTTGATCCGGTTGGCACGCATCAACCGCGCAACGCGGTGTTTGCCGCAACTCTCGCCGGCTTCCCGCAGGTCGCCATAGACGCGTAGAGCACCGTAAACCCCTCGGCTAGCCGCATAGGAATCGCGGATCAGTTTCAGCAAGCGGTCGTTGTCCTGGTCGCGCTCAGAAACGGGCTTGTGCAGCCATTGGTAGAACCCGGCACGAGCGATCCGCAATACCCTGTACATCGTGGTAATTGCATACTGATGACGATGCTCGTTCATGAAGCGGTACTTCACTCGGGCTCTCTGGCAAAGTACCGCGCTGCTTTTTTTAAGATATCCCGCTCTTCTTCAAGGCGGCGCATTTGGGCCCGTAGTCGCAGGATTTCACTCTTGGCTTCGAGCAATTCGCTGGCCTGCTTTTCTGATTTATCAGGGGTGACGGCGCTCACCCATTTATAGAGGCTGTGAGTCGAGACGCCGAGGCGTGCGGCACTCTCCGCGACTGAATAGCCGCGTTCAACCACCTGCCTGACGGCTTCCGCCTTGAATTCCGGGGTGTATCGCTGGGTACTCATAGACTTCCTCCTACGCTCAAAGCATAGGCCGGGGATGTCTACCTTTCCGGGGGTAGTCCAGAGCCGACCATCTCCAACACGTAGGACAGAAGGGTATGGGCTACAGGCCTTCGATCCACATGCCGCGCTGGGCCAGCCGTATCTTGCTGGAAATCATCGACGTGCGGGTGGAGCGGCTGCAGGATATCATTGAGCAACAGGCGCTGGCCGAGGGAATCGTTGGAGTTGACTTCGGGCCTGATGATAGATTTCCGATCTGCCGCGGCTACATGGTTGGCCCTGACGACGGATCCGCTCCACTGGAGACTCACGCTTCGAAGGCATTCGCCGGCCTATGGCGATCCATCAACGGCCCAGAAAGCTGGGACGCCAACCCTTGGGTTTGGGCCGTCGAATTCAAGCGGGGGCAGCCATGACCCGCCTCGCCCTCTGCCTCCTGCCGATCGTCACAAGCGCTTGCCTCTATCTGCTTGTCGACACCACGCAGTTACGTCCACTCTGCTTGGCGAGATACAATCGTTCGTCAGCTCGTTTGAGGATACTTGGGGCGTTTGGCGTCTCTAATCCGCGACATGCAACGCCAATGGACATGGTCAGGGTACCAATCGGCTCCATCACCGATACAGCAATCAGGGAGCGAATGCGCTCGGCAATTTCCTGAGCGATATCCAGAGTGGCGTCGGGCAATATAAGGCAGAACTCCTCGCCACCAGCGCGACAGGTCAGGTCACCAGCGCGAGAGCAGCCAGCAATTATGCGTGCGATGTGCTTAAGCGCCTCGTCTCCAACATCGTGTCCATGCGTGTCGTTGACACGCTTGAAATGATCAATGTCCAACGCTAGAACGGCATAGGGATGGCCTGCATCGTCTAGCCGCTTGAGCGCTGCATTCATCGCTCGGCGATTGGCCAGTCCTGTAAGAGGATCGCTATCAGCAGCCTGGCTCAGGGTACCGATTTTCTGCTGCAGTAGCTGCACGCTCGCTATTAACGCTTGCCGTATCGCGGCAGCTTCGGCGTACCAAGCTCGGATTGTAGACAGTTGCGTGCCTGCCTGAGCCGCCGATAGATCAGTTGCATACCTAGCGAGTTGCCTAAGTGGCCGACTGATCAATAAGGCCCCCAGCGTAATTAGCAGCAGGCCGATCAAGCCCGCGGGAATGATGTTGACCAGCATGTCACGCATCAACTTGCTCAGAGGAGCGAGCGCCTCGTCTCGCGGCTGCTGGGTAACGACAGCCCACTTGGCGTCAGCGACCTGCGCATATCCAGCCAGCATTGGCACTCCCTGATAATTGCTGGCCTGCATCTGGCCCTGTTCACCTCGTATTGCCGCATCTACTGTCGCACTGGAAATCAGTGCTTCTCCGATCCGTTTTTGATCCGGGTGATACAGGAGGCGGCGGTTGGCGTCCGCGACGAAGGCAAAAGTTCCGTTGAGCTGATGCTCACCGATAAGATTGTGCATTACGCCATGCTGCTCAAGCTGTATTGAGCCACCAATCAAGCCAAGGTACTGACCAGACGGATTGAAGATTGGTTGCGACACGAAGACGATGAGTTTGCCGTTTGCAGCGGTGTACACATGACTGACCATGGGTCGTTGCTCTTGCAAAGCAAATTTCATTTCCCGGGCAACGACAGTCGAGCCGACTTCGAGCAGGTCTGGACGCGATTGCAAAACTGTGCCCGCTGCATCTACCACCAACACTGTATCGAGTTCCGAATCTTGAGCTTGCAGTCGGTAGGATTCTGCCTTGAGTGATTGCGGGCTGAAATCACGCCCAAGGATCTGACTGCTGAACGTCAACCGCTCATGTACCGAGCGTAGGAAGCCGTCGATGCTTGTCGCCACTTTGAATGCATAAGCTCGATTGGCTTCCAAGGCAGAATGAATAAGAGCGTCCCGCTGCACGCTATAAGCGACCAGTAGGCAGTTGGCCAAGGTGAAAAGAACCGCGATCAAAACGAATGTAAGTATCAGCCCGCGAAGGCCGATTGACGATTGACTGGGACTCTTCATAGATTGGTGGCGACTCCACTACCCAACTGCAGACAATCTGCGCCGGGGCAATCATTTCCAATAATCAAAGTGCTCTCTGGCACCTATAGATGCACTAAGCGTAGCTGCTTTACCTAGGACTGGGACTGCTGCGCATGTACAGAGATCGAAATCATTGATCACAAATATCTACCCCTCAGACTGAACTGGCACCCCTTTACCGGCAAGATTCAGCACCCCCTGCCCTACAACTCAAGCCCGCCGACATACGCGGGCGAAGATGACCCATGCCCGTTGTTACCGTCAAAACGACCATCACGACCACCTTTGACGTTCCGGAACGACTTGCCATCGAGTAGGTTCGCCATCAGGCGTTCCCGACCCTCAACGAAGACGAGGAAGAAACCGAAGCGATGATGGCACCAGCAAGACGCGGCTCATGTTCCGCACCGAGCAGGCCGCCCGGGCCGCGACTGTCGGCCACCACTTCCTCGCATAACCCTTCCTACTGCGCTGCCGCCGGCTGCGTGGAGATAACCACCCATGGCAAATGCAACTGCAGCCGTTCAACCCGGCCTGTAGCCAAGGTTTCTGCGCGCGAAAGATGCGCCCGGCTACCTCGGCATGTGCAAGGACGAATTCAAGAACACCGTCAGGCCCCACCTCCGCGAGTTTCCAATTGGGAAACAGGGCGTTGGTTTCGACCGCTTGGAGCTAGACGCTTGGGCTGACGCCTACATCGAGTCCATGGCAACTGAAAAAAAGCAGCCAATCAGGACAACAATCGGCCCCGCAGCGAGCGCCAAGGGAAAACCGACAAGGAGAACCCATGGCCAAAAAAGCAATCACAGGCCTCCAGAAAATGCCCAGCGGCATCTGAAAAATCGACAAGATCTACCGGGGAGAACGAATTCAAGAAAGTACTGGCACTTGTGAAAGGGGGGAAGCAGAGCAGTACCTGATTCACCTTCTGGAGAAAATGCGACAACGGAAGGTGTATGGCGTGCGCCAGATCAGGACGTTTCGGGATGCAGCCACCCGATACCTGCTCGAGCACAAGGATCAACCATCAATCAAGCTGACCGCGCTGTGCCTGGAGCAGCTTGACCCTTTTCGGGGACTTCCGGTGCACCTGCAGACGATGGCCTTGTTCAAGGTGAACACAGGCTGTCGCGAGCAGGAGGTATGCAAACTGAGGTGGGATTGGGAGATTCCAGTGCCGGAGCTTGGAACGAGCGTGTTCCTGATTCCCGCCGACTTCGGCGACCGACACGCCAACTCGGGAGTGAAGAACCGAGATGAGCGTCTGGTGGTGCTGAACAGCGTGGCCAAGTCGATCATCGACAAGCAGCGCGGCATCAGTCGTGAGTGGGTTTTCCCGTACAACGGCACCGCAATGCACCGCATGAACGACTCCGCCTGGAAGAAGGCGCGGGTGAGAGCGGCGAAACTCTGGCAGGAGGAAAACCTTCGCCCCGCTCACCCTGGATACGCTTCGATCAGGATTCACGATCTGAAGCATACGTTTGGTCGCCGATTGCGCGCCGCGGGAGTGACTGAAGAAGATCGGAAGTCACTACTCGGGCGCAGAACTCGGGAAGCTGATTGAGGCTGCGAACATGGTATCAACAACCGACTCACGCGGGCCGGTATTGACGATCTTGAAGAGGAAAATCGGATGATGTCCCGAAAAAGTCCCCACACGCAGAAATGAAAAAGCCACCCGAAGGTGGCTAAGTCATTGAATATAATGGTCGGGACGGAGTGATTCGAACACTCGACCCCTTGCACCCCATGCGTGCAGGAGCCATGAAACCCTTGTAAATACGGCACCTCACTCAGCGCTCGCTGCAATCGACTGCTTATAGGTGTTTTCAAGAGTCACGTAGAGTCACGCAAATCTCACGCAGCCTGCTGCGCCCGTCTCCGGCGTCCTGCCGACCACTTCCCTTCCTTTATATGCACGCCCTACTCCACCCTGCACCACCACGACTGCGCATAGAAGGCGCCGTCCACTTCCTCAATTCCTGAGAGATTCATGCCGCCCTGGGCCATGCCGGTGATTTTCACGTCGAGCAGTCGCGGGAGAGCGTCGGGGCCTGGCCCTGAACTGAAGATCCAGGCGCTGATTGTCGAACGCCCCAGGCTGTCGCTATGACATTCACTGATTTGGATGTCGCCGGCCAGCGGCTGCACCCTCCGCAGTTGACCGACAGGAATGGCAACGCCAAGCTTTCGCCGGCGCAGGATGAGGAAACGCATACTGCCCACCACTGTACAAAAACACAGCATGCTATGAATTTGCCTGGGACCTGGCAATTACCGATCAGCGGCAAGCCTGATTGGCGGCAACCAGCTGTCGCTCGTAACCGATTCTCTGTCGGCGCTCAGCAAGAAGTGCCCGCACCTTTACCTCCAGACTGTCAGTCTTCTGCAGTCCGGCAGCAGCCCAGGGCGGTACCGTCACCTCCGGCGCGCGGCACGGCACCTGTACCGGCACCTCGACGCGCACGGTGCGCACCTCTGGCTCGGAGCGCGCCGCGCACCCGGCCAGCATCAAACACAAAACGACCATCATTACACCAGGTGTAAAGCTGGACATTCGACTCATAGACCAAGCTCCTGGTTAATGATGGTTTCGGCGGCCACACACTGATCGCCACCGGTGCGCTCCTGCTGCAGGCGGTTCGCCGCATCGAAGTCTTCTTTCGCCAGCTCGGCGGCCTCCTTCACTGCCTGCTCAGCTCGCTCCTGCCGCTGCTGGCCGGCCAGCACCAGTTCACCCAGCTTCAGCCCCTGCTCAGTGGCCAGAGCCTCAAGGTTGCCCCGGGCGGCCTTGCAACTGGCCAACTGCCCCTTGGTGTCGTCGAGCTGCGGCCGGTAGTGTTCAGCGGCCTGCCAAATGCCGAGGGCTGCGCCCAGGCCGGTCAGGAGCAGCGCGCCCAGCAGGTACGCCAGCAGCCGGCCACTGCCGGCGGGCAGCATCACACCAGCACCTTCAGGGCCAGGTCATACAAGGCCTTGCGCTCGGCAGCACCATGTGGGACCCGTCCCGGCTTGCCGGTGTTGATGATGCTGCCGATGTCCTGGAAACGGCCAGCGTCTGCCAGCTCGTTCAGCCCGTGCCTCGCCCACCACCAGGCGGCGGACATAGCGGCGTGCTCCGGTTGCTCGAGCAGTTCCGGCTGCTCTTCCAACGGCAGGCCCAGGCCGACACCGGCGGCCGCATAGTTCGCCCGGCCGGTCACCTGCAGCAGGCCTCGTCCACGGAACCGCCAACCGTCACCCGCGTGGATGTTGCCCATGCGCGCGTTGTAGACGACATTGCCTATGCGCTCAGGCTGGCGGGCGTACTCCTTGGCGAGGGCGGAATTGAACCGGGTTGGCCACACCCGAATCAGTGCTTCAGCGCTGTAGTTCAGGTTCTCCACCAGGTTGCGCAGGTGGCCCGACTCATGCCCGACCTGGGCCAGGAATGCTGCCTGACGAACCCGGCTGTCGATCTTGAAGCGGGTCATGGCCCGGTTCAGTGCAGGCAAAAAAATGCCCGCTACAGGGCGGGCTCTGGGGAGGATCTGCAGCAGCTGCTGCTCGGTGATCGGCATCAACTTTTCTCCAGGCAAAAAAATACCGCCAACTGGCGGTCTTGGTAGATTTGGCTCACTCAGCCACAGGCACCACTGGCGAATCACGATCGTTCTCGCCAACCCTGACCACAAAATCGAGGTAGCGCGGATCGGCTTCGTCCACCTCCCCCTGATGCGGATAGGCGTCAACATCCTGCGGCCCACCGAACCGCGCGACAATGAACTGTTCGCTCGCATCCTCAAACTGCACGTACATTCTGTAGCCCTCTTTGTCAGAACCTGTATCCAGTTACCGAAACCGTGGCACTTACCAGGGAGCCGGTCGACACCGTGACGCTGTAATAAATGGTTCGCGGGGTGATAAGCGACAACTCCCTGAACGCGTTGTCGGTATTGGTGGCACCGGAGATGGTGCATTGCGACCAGCCCAGGCCATCCGCCCTCGATGCCACCATCATCTTGTTCAGGCCGGTGCCTGACGATGTCACGCCGGTCCACCCCAATACCGATTTAGCGTTGGGCGGGACAGTAGTGAGCGTGATCGGTTGGAGCAGCGGCTGCTGGACGGTGGTGTTGATGGCTTCGTTCTGCATCAGGGAGACCAGGCGGTTGCTCTGGTGGGCGATTACCAAAAGTCTAGACGCGTTGGTGCCCCACGATGAAACCAGGGCCGAAGCGGTGAAACCAGCCGGCATGTTGGCCCCGGTATACACAGGACCATCGGAAGTAGTGCCCGCGCACGCCAACAGCCCATGCACTCCGGTTGTCGGGTTGTACACCAGATAGATCGACACGAAGCCGTTGACTGGAGCAGCGCCCACATCCATCCCGCCCAACCCTACCGTGGCAAGGTTGATGGTCTTGTTCACGTTGGGGATGACGTAGGCCACGCCGCCCAGGGATGTTTTGACGATTACCTCGTCAGCGGTAAACGTCGCGCTGGCAGAGGCCGCCAAAGTCGACATCTTTTCGCCGGATGGCCCGATCGTGGTGGAGTTCGCCTGAAGCTTCATCATGTTCTTGATGGCGGCAACGATAGCGGCAGTGGTGCCGTTATCGATCATGTCCGATCCGGTAATGTCTGCCACCGCCTGCGCCAAGGATGCTGCCATGATGGAGCTCTGGCGCCACACCTTGTTGAGCTCCGGAGACTTGGCCACGCCAGCTAGAAAACCAGTAGTCCGGGCGCCCAAAGCAGCATATGCCGACTGCGTCAGAACGTTGGCACCGGCATCCCCGGCAAAAGGCAGAAAGTCGTTAGCCATATGTAACTCCAAAGTTAAAGAGAGGTGCCCCAGGCGCCTTTATCGAAACCGGAGATCACTCCGTTATCAATGTCAAAGCCGAACAGGGGGGCGTTGTCGACGGACGTCGCAATGTAGTAATTGGCCTGAACACCGCAGGGCTTGAGGGAGATGTAGCCACCAGAGATCAGTGCCAGAGCTATGGCCGACGGAATGGTCCCCGCTATGCCGATAGTCATCGACATGTCCTGGTTGTCTTCAATGAAGGCATAGGTGCCGGCAGCGTAGGCTGTACCCTCTCCGCTCCAGGACAACTGGGCCCCAGCAGGGAGGGGTGCCGGGAGCACGATGTTGTTGAAGGGCTGGACTGCGTAGTCGATGACAGTTACCGCAGATGCCTCAGTCTTGATGATGCTTGTCATCAAGCCGATTTCTATTTGGGGCGAACTCAGCAAGACTCCGCTAGCCCCATCACCGGCAAAGGTGAGGCCATTGGTGTCAGTTGCCACTTCAAGGTTTGCACCGGCACCAGTGACGCCTGTCCCTAGAGGGAACGTAACGGAGAACCTGAAAAAGCCATCGCCGAACGGCTCAATGTCCGCAGTGATCCCGGTGTTGTTTTGGGCGATGAAGCCATCCAGCACGTCGAAAAGTACCCGCCCAAGGATCGGGCCGCCTGGCGCAACCCGTACCGACAAGCGTTTATAACCGTCAGCCTTTGCTATCCAGCTTATATTTACTGTTGAGCCGGACGGCATGCTCACTGCTCGTGATATGAGGTGTCCCGCGTTGGCCGTATCAGGCGTGAACTTGAACACCGCCACATCGCCTACCGTCCCGGCTGATGATATTGATCCAGCCCCCTTTCCCCAATAAGCATTGCTCAGGTCTTGGTTGAACAGGTAGTTGTTCGTTCTAGGCGTCGAGTACAGCTGTTGCTGGCCCTGCCAATCGGTCCTGTAGATCGTCATCGAACTGGTCGTGTAGACGGCCTGCCCCTGGTAGCGAAGCTGAAACTCAGTGGACACCCCATCACCCACAGCGAACGTTTCGTTGTTCGCAGTGACATCGATAAATTCGGAGCCTCCCCTCGGGTTGAAAACAGCGTCCAGGATCGGCTTTGATGTTTCCATCGTGCCATCCCAATGGTTCGCAGCGATTTTTGCTCTCAGCAGCAGACGGTAGGTTTCATCATCAAGCTCGATTACCCCGGTATCCGGGTCAAATGGCCCCTTCCACACGCCATGATTGAACCCCAGTCCTTCGGTATCGAATGAGAAGTACACCCCGGTGAGGGGGGTGTTGATGCGCCGCCCTATGCCGATCCAAAGGCCAACCTGGTCAAGTTGCACGCCGACTGCGCTATCAAGGTCGAAATCTACCGGCAGCCCATTGGACACATTGAGCGCATCTACTAGCGGCTGAACCGTAGCGTCGACCATGGCCATGTACTTCGGCTTGTCGGAATGCTCGCTGGTGATCCGCCCCGTGTAATCGGTAGTGTCAGCCATGAGTCAGGTCACCGTGATGGTTACGGATGCCGGCGTAGACTGCGCGGCTTGATTGAAGGCGAGCGGAACATCAGGCGTCCCGGCGCCGGCTGGGCCTGTCAGCGTCAGGGCTGTCAGTTTGAAGGTGTTGCTGTTTGGGACACTGTTCGCAGCGGTGATTGCATCAGCCCATTCCACCGTGCCACTCAGGTCGCCACCTATTGCTACGGAGTTGATGTAGTCCGAGACGACCTGCTGCACGGCAACCCCTACAGTCGAGCTGTACCCAGCAAGGGCCTTCAGCGAAATGGCTGCCGTGATGGCGCGATATGTCGGCCTGAAGAAGTTAATGGTGACTGGCCGACCATATACATCGGTGACGGTCTGCGAAGTGGTGCCGAAAGTGCCCGTGCCTGGCGTTTTCTTGTCAGCGATCGCCTTGGCAACTTCGGCGGCATCGCCGCCCTCCACCACCAGGGAAATCGAGTGGCCTGGGATGCCGTTGGCGTCTGTAGAGCCCGTGTCATTCTCGTAGGTGGCAAGTCGAGTAACGCCGACGATGGTCGCCACGGCGCCAGTGATCCCCTCAAGAACCGTGCGGGACGGCAACGCCACGGAGAGCTTTTGCCTTTGTCGCAGCGCCGCGTCGGTTTCAGCATGCGCCCCAACAGTGGCGGCCGACAGGTTGGTAACACTTTGCCAACCCAGTGTCATGGTAGCGATTTTGTTGATCTGACCCGGTCCAGCGGACACTGCGCCCACGGAGGAACAGGTTGCGGTAACCGTGATTTCACCGGAAGGCGGAATGGTCACAGAATCAGGCAGCAACCACTTGTTGCCCGCTTCGTCCTGGGCAACACCCTGGGTAATGCCTGTGCCTGCCTGTCCAACGATCTTGAGATCAGCCTGGGAGTTGGTTGGCACTGCACGGCCGATGCCGTTGATTTTGACGTTACTCGAGAGCCCTGCACCTTGCGCTGTGTTGGGTGAAAAGGAGAAATAGGCAGCCATGACTGCGGCATTCGCGTCACTGATCGCCAGCGCAATCAAAGCCAGGAACTGGCCGTCCTGAGAATCGCTCTCGAGGTATGTGTCCGCGCCGTAAATCGAGCGGTAAGTGGTCTTCAGGTAGTCCAGCACCTCAGCATAGGTAGGTGCCGAGATCCCAGTTGCGGAGATGACAGGGGCTGTCGGAGAGGCCATTTACAGTGTCTCGCTGATGGTGGTCTGCCCGTACACGGTGGTGATGGTTACCGTCACGGAAAACCTCCGGGTTTCTGGGTCGAGTGAACTGTCGAAGCTGTCGATCTGGACGACACCCTGAGTTCCGAGAATGCGTTTTTTGATCGCAGCATCACGCGTCGCTGTGGTCCTTTCGCCGAGGATCTCCGTTTCCCACGGGGTGCCGTCCTTGGTGTCAAGGAACCACTCGCCGCGGTGGAGTTGCAGTCTCGTCTTGACCGCCTGGGCTACGACATCGGGCGAATCGCGATAAAAGTCCGCCTGCTGGTTGCCGAATGAGTAGTCGCCGTTTGCGTCGAGTTCTCGGTATCTCATACAACGGGCGCTCCACTTGTGCCGCTGCCAGGCGTTACGCCGCTTGTGCGGTGCTGCTGAAGGCTGATCACGCCGGCTTTCACGTCGCCGGTTGTGTCCACTCGACCATTGACCTGGACGTCACCATTGATGGTCACCAAGGGCGCTGTCAGGTTCAGTGGGCCGGTTGTCGTGGCGTTGATGGCATGCGTGGCGGGGTTGACCTCGACAAAGGCCACACCGTCATCGCTGCGCAACTGAGCGGCGCTGCCGCTGATTGCGCCGATCACTCGGGGCTGTGACCTGAAGCCCAACAGCGCAAAGCCATCCGATAGGTCGTGCATGCGCAGCTCGGCCTGGTTCTGGATTCCGCCGGACTGCCACCAGGAATCTATGCAGCGGGATGCGAACACCACCAGGCACTCGTCACCCGGCGCCACCGGGAAGGTCAGTGTGCAGCCACCACCGGCCGGAAATTGGACAGGGCAATCTAGAAGAAGGGGTAGGTTTGTGCTGGTAAGATTCCCTGACTCGTCCCTGACGTATGCCTGGATTGCTGGCTGTACAGTGCAAGTCATTGCGCCTGGATCGAAGGATTGAATGATTCCGGGCATTGACGTCCAGATTTTTGACTGCCAACCGCCCAGGGCAATAGCGAGCCCTTCAAGTGGATCGTCAATGCGCTCGCGTCTATCCAAGGAGTTCACCGTGAAAAAAGTTGTTCTGATGAGTGCTTTGATGCTGTTCGCTGCATCGGCGATGGCAGAGCAGGTGTTGGTTACCCAAGGCAAAGGGCATCAGTGCCGGGGAGACAAGTTCGATATCTCCCAACCAATTGAAGTCCTGTACCCCGAACGGGCATGTGAACTGCCGCTGGCAGACAAAAGCGGGTGGATGGCCTACCGGTTTCAAGGCCCACGGCTCCAGCAAAACGGGTGCTTTGGTCGCGCCCTTGATGGATCGTATGTGATCGTTCGCGAGGACTCTGTGAGGACTACCGCATCGAGCAACGCTTACGTCATGGCGAAGCTGTCATCTAATGGCAAGGCTACAGTTTTGGCCTCGCCGAACCAGGACACGCCCCATGCCAAGGCAATAGAGATGTGCCCCTAGCCGTAGGGTTTAACAGGCCCGACCGCCCCGACGCCGCCAGTCTGCGGGAGCAGGCCGACCGGGGTGGTAGCATCGATGGAGATGCAGATGGTGTCGGTGTACCAGGCTTGCCCCCGGTTGTCTCCAGAGTGGTTGACTACCATGGCACGATAGATCCCGTCGGCGTCGATTCGCGCCTGCTGTGCGACAAACTCGTTGTTTGCCAACGCGTTGGTACTGAGCCCATATCGGTAAAGCTGGATGCTGGCATTGTCGATTTGTAGCCGTCGACCAATCCTGATCCCTGGATTCAGCAGCGTTCGGACGGTGATGCCGTTCTGGGTTTGTTCAGGCAAACCAATCATGCCGGTGGCAGAGGTCACCACTACCACCTCGCCAGGCAGGTAGGCAGTGTTGGGTATCAGCGTTACCTTCCCGTCCTGGATGCTCCAACTGAGATCCTGAGTTTTCCCCAAAACATCCAGGTAGTCCCGGGTCATTCCAAACATCACCTTGCCGCGCGGAAGCTTGTTTGCCGCTAGCGCTGGCCTCTCGCCCATAGTCACGCCACGCGATGCCATCGACTGCAGGGCTGCTTGCAAGTGATCATCTGCAGTTGAACCGGCCGCAAGTGAAGCGCTAACCACCGCGAAGTTGTACGCGCTATCTCCATCAGCTGCCGTAATGTCGATGTAGGTGTCTGTCTGACTCTCGCGACCACGCCTCACTTGCTTGATGGTGCCGTCAAAAATCACGCCGAAGTTTCCTGCGTAACCGGCCTGCAGGACGATCCGCTCGAACTCCTTCTCCGCACGATTGGCTGTATTTTCGCTGACGTTGTAAACCCTGATATCCGCAGAGTTTGGCGTCTTCAGGTCGCCACGGCGTACTGCAAAGCTGATGCGAAGCTGCGACAGGTCAAGGGCATCTTGGTCGTTCCCGATCTTCAGGCTGATCTGGCGGAGATATTGAGGAACGCTCATGGTTGCTCCTAGGCCGTGTACCAGTAGAGGTGTGACCCGATCCCCAGATTGTCGAAAGTCGGAACTGCATCCGGGTCATCAGTGGTCTGGCACCAAAGGATGTCTTTGAAGCCAAGGTAGCCGTACTGCTCCAGCAGATTCACACCGGTCACCAGGGGAATGCCTTCAATGATCGGATTATTGCTGGTGTCGGCGATGTCGAGCACCCAGCCGCCCTGCTCTGCGTTCCGGAACTGCACCGTCAGGCGATACTCGACCGCCGAGAGCGTGATGGAAAAGGACTGGGGATTCGGTGAAAGCGGAATTTCGAAGTTGGCCATACGTCATGCACCCCCACCTGGTGGCTGCCAGGAACCGCCCGGCGCTGGGTATGCGGTGGCCACCTGCTTGACCCCGGCATTCGATGTCTCCGCCGTGGCTTGCGGATCGGCCTGGTCGTCCTTCGGCGGCAGTGTCGTCGCTTGCGTCTCGACGATCAGGACCTGCTTGAACACCGCAGTGACCATCAGCGTGTACTCGCTGCGCTCATCCGTAGTCACAGTGAGGCTGCGCATCAGCATGTTGCTGTAGAGGCGCTTTCCCGTTGACACGTCAAAGGGAATGCGAGACTCCTGCAGAGCGAGAAGTTGGTTGTAGATGCCGGAGACGTAGTCAGAGCCGAAGGCATCGCCGCCGGTAACGGCTGATACCAGCCCTTTCACTCCAGCAAGAACCCCGGCCAGGCTCGCATTGCTCCATCCGCACTTGACCAGAAGGTCGGGAGTTCGCTTGTAGGAATGGTCGGTGATGTTCGCCCCGATCTCCACCGGATGCTCAGTGATCTGAAGTTCGTCGCTGGAGACCTCCTCCAGGGTCACATGAGCAACCAGCGTGTCGATAGAGCGTTTGGGGTCGATGGTGATGAAGCCAGCAAAATTCGGCATGTCAGTTCACCGCTGAGCTCATGTTTCTCACCATATCCTGATTGACCCTATCCTGATTTGCCCCGACAGCGTTGGCTGTCGAGACTGGGTCGCCTGTACCGTTGACGTTGATCTCGGTCTTCTGGGTGATTTGCACTGCTGCTGCCCCTCGAATGGCCGCTGCGGCATCTGCTTGCGCTGGACGCTCATAGTATCGAGACACCGTAGCGCCAGCCTCCTGCGCGGTTTGTGCGGCCTTAAGTAGCTTCCCAGCCTTTTGCTCGGCCCCCTCAGTCAGCTCGTACTGCACGAATTCAAGCTGCTTGACCAGGTCGGCACGCTCATCCCGAAGGTTGAAACCAGCCCACTGCTCAAAGGCCTTTTGCCGGTCCGGATGCCATTGCGCTATACCGCGTGCGCGCCCAGCATCCCCCAAGGCTTTGGGGTTGTATGCGCTTTCAGCCCCGAGATTGGCAGAGATACCGGCCGCCTGGTTCCGTGTCCAGCCTTGCTCTTCAAAGAAGTCGGCGACGAACGTCGCCATGTCTATGCCACCCGGTAGCGCCTGGCCAGCCTGCTCTCCTGACATGATCGAATCAGCACGCTTTTGAACGTCCTCCTCAGTCACTTCGATAAACCAACTGAAGGGGTTGTTCTTGAGTTGTGTGCGAGCAAGAGCCACCGCTGCCTCTCTTGACCCGGCGATTGCCTTTTGCTGCAGGTCCTGGGCTGCCTTCTCGCCTTCCGACTGGTCTCCGCTGAGCAGCAGCGCTGCTGCACCAGCACCGGCAATTCTGGTACCCAAAGCGAGAAATGCCCTGGACAGGCTGAGTATCCCCCCAACCAGTGAAGCGGCTCCCAGCGCCCGGAGCAGGACAAGCAGTGCAATGATTTTGGTGCTCCAACCGTCTGTTGCCTCATCCAGCCCAACGAAGAAGTCCAGGATCTCTTCCAAGTCGGGGCCGGCCTTCTCTACCAACTCCACCAGCTTGACAGTGATATCCGCCACTCGGTCGGCGATCACCGGTCCATTCTGCTCAAACCACTGAGCGAAGCGCTCGAGGTCAGGCCCAAGCTTGCGCATCAGCGCTGACTGCACCAGCACCGAGAACGTCTCGAACTGCAGCCCCACTTCCCGTAGGGTCTCCATGAACGCGTGCGCGTCACGGGTGGCCTGATCAAGACCAGATTGGCGCAGCTTCGCCCGATTTTGCTCAAGCTTGCGCCCGAACTCATCACTGCGAATCGCCCGCAGGGTGTTCTCGTCGATACCCAGTACGCCGGCATATTGGTTTGCCTGGTACCAGGGCATAGCCCGCAGCTTGTCACCCACCCCGACCAGGAGGTCGGCAGTGTCTTTGAGGTTGCCGTTGGCATCCCGGGTCTGGACACCTATCCCCTTCAGGAAGCTTTCACCGCCTGGATTCTCGCGCAGAAAGCGTGCCATGCCCTCAAGCGAACCACGTACCTCGTTGGCTGATGCGCCCAGGTCGCGGGCTGCATAGTCTGCCGCCTTGAGGCTGTCTGCCGATGAGCCGATCCGCTGCGACGCGAAGTACAGGCCCTCAAGGCTGGACGCGAAGGCAGAAACACCGGCCGCAACAGTGAGGGACGCCCCGGCAATAGTGGTGACCAGTCGTGTAACAGCCTTGGTCGCATTGTCGATGCCGCCGGTGAAGGTTTTGAGGCTTTTCTCGTCCTGCTTGAAGCCAAGGCTGACCAGAAACTCCTTGATGACGTCTTGATCAGCCATTGCTGTCCTCCAGGGCCTTGCGCATGCGCGCTTTGTTCTCGGCGCGCACCAGGAGCGCATCGTTCATCAGGGCGATATCCGCGAGATTCAGCGTGCCGTCTTTCAGGGATTCGTACCGGCACAGCCCTTCAAGAACCGGCAGCAGTAGCCAGTCCTCTCCGCCAGGCAGGCGCTCAAGCTCGACCGTTATGCCTTCGGAGTGCCCTGGCCGGAAAGCATCCCGCTGATAAAAGGGCCGAGGGATTCCTTGATGACGCGGAAGGTGAGCTGGAGCATGACACCCAGGTCCATGTCGTCGAACATGCAAGTGCTCTGGCTGCTGCTCCACACCGGCATCCAGCGATCACCTTGCTTACGCTGGACAACCGTCAGGCAGGTGCCCAGGATGAACTCTGCGGCCTCATCCGGCATGGCGGCGATGCCATCAGCGAACGGCGCCATGACTTCAGCCATAGAGCCAATGTCGCCGCTGAGCGGGCTCTTGGAAGCGCTCTGCTGAAGCTTCAAGAACACTGGAATCAACGTCGGGATGATTGGAGCGACCTTGCGTGACAGGTGGAACTGCTTGAAGGCGTCCAGCTTCCCGATCCGATAGGTGCTATCACCCAGGTCGAATTCGCTCATCAGTAGGTCCCCAGGATTGCGTCAATCTTGATCGAATCGAACACCCACTCGACGATGTCGCCATCCTTCCGATAGTTCAGATCCGGCCGCTTCTTGAATGCACAGCTCCGGCAGCCGATGGCATCGCCGCTGGCACTGTTCGTGATCGTGATGACGTTCTGCCCCCATAGGCTGGAGCTCAGGCTCTGCGCGTCGTACAGCGCCATCAGCTTGGCGTTGACCGGGGATGTCTTGAGCAGGCGAACGGTGACGGTACCCGACTTGTCGGCGTGCAGTGAGTGCATGCCTTCGCCATCTGCACCAATCAGCATGGTGTTTTTGTCGCCTACCTGGGCAATAGAGATGCCCTCCTCGGCGTTGGCAGATCCGGCGCCAAGGTCAATCACTGCACCGGCGCCGACCAGGGTAGCGTTTACATCGAGAAAGCTATAGGTGGTCATGAATGATCAGCTCCGATCAGCGGTTAACGTTGACGATGACGTCGGCGAAATGCACCGCGCCCGCCAGTTTCAAGGCGACCTGGATAACCGGCGCCTTGCGGGCCTCGCGGTCTGCCTGCGACTGGCTATCGATGGGGTTGGCGTAGACGTAGTAACCCTTGGTCAGATACTGGCCCGAGGTGACCGCGCCCACATCGGGGCCATTCCACTGACCCGGCGCCGACAGACCGTTATTCACCGCCTGGTCACAGCGTGAGTCGATGGTGGTGACGATCCGGTTGATGCCCTGGTTGGTCTGCGGAATCTTGGTAGGGCTGGTGTACAGCAGGTTGTAGACGGCGGTCTGCAGGTCGTTCTGCAGCCAGTCCAGACCATGCACTTCGTCAAAGAAGTACCCGTTGGCCATCACGCCTTCCTGGATGATTGCCGTGTCGTTGTTGTAATTCACGAACACGTTGCAGTTCTTGGCCTTCAGGGCGGCCGCCTGGGTCGTATTCAGGCCCTCTGCGGTAACGCCAGGTTCCTGTTTGAACTTCAGGGTGATGGTCGTGTTATTGCCTTGGAAATTGACCGTAAACGCCCGACCGAAAATCGACGCTGCGGCATACGGGCTGGAAGACGAGAACTGGCAGAAGGTGCGCTTGTAGTTCGCAACCTTGAGCTTGTAGGCCATGTCTGTGGTGCTGGTTGGGTCCAGCGCGATCGCAGCCTGGGTAGTTACGCCAAAGATGCGCGACGGGCTGGCACCTTCGATGAACGCTGCCACGCCGAGTACATCGGCGTCGCTGGGAGAAGTATCCGCAATCTGCAGGCCATACCAGTTGCTCGACAAGCTGGCCAGGCTGGTAACGCAATTGATCAGCGTCTCGGCGACAACACCACCCACCGGTGCAGACGCCACGCCGGTGACCAGGCCGAGAAGCGCGGAGACGTCCGTTCCGGTACCGGTACTGCTGGCATAGGTCAGCGTCGAGGTGGCGCCAGTGGTAGGGCTGGTGATCTCGAAACGGCTGTAATTGGCGTTCCAGACGCAGGTAGCCCCAGCGAGCGCCGTGGTAACGATGGATGCGACGGCGTTCAGGTTGGCTGCCGCACTGAAGTTCAGGGCGGAAAGGGTTTTCAGCGTCCCATCGACGGTGATTTTCATCGAACCGGCAGTGATAGCGGTGAAATTCGCAAGCGCCTGCTGCGCGATCGACAACGCCCCGCCATTGAGGCGCGCCGACGATGGCGTCTTGGCCCAGCGGCCGATGTACAGAATTGCAGGCTGCGGTGACTGGCTGAAGAACAGGTTCGCGGCCAGGTACTCGGGTGCAGTAGTACCGAAATCAGCCGCCACTGCATCCGGGGTCGAATAACGGCGGATGCGCTCGTTCGTGTCGATCACGTTCGAAGCGCCCAGGATCAGCAGCGCCCCGAAGTCTCGAGTTGCGGCCGCCTTTGGAGACATGACGATCTGGACGTTTACAACGTCCGAAACGGCGAGAGTAGGCATTGATTTCTCCGGGGATGGTGATCAGTCGACGATTGTTGGCTCAGCCGACAGGATGTTGAGGACTGGGTAGACGCGAATGACCTGGCGTCGCATCTGGATGGAAATGTCGTAGCGGCGCACCCATTGCTGGTTGACCAGTTCCGGAGCCGGGAGGACGTCCGACGCGCCAATGAATGCCATGCGCTGGGCGCGGATGGCCTCGCCGTTCTGCGGGATAAAGATCCCGTCACGGAGAATTGATGCATACGCCTGGGCCTGCGGGCCGTAGAAGCTCGCCACAACCCTGAGCTCTTCGTGCATTTCGTAGCTGTCGTGCCCGTCCGCACCGCCGTCATGAGTCACAGACGGGTATGCCACGGTCTTGGTGCTGTGGACGCCTATCGCGCACCAATTAACCGAAGGCTCGGGCTGTTTGGGGATCTTCTCTTGCCACCTGGGCCGCACGAACTGCCCGGGTAGACCGGTGATGCCTTTGACCATGCCTTGCAGCACGTCCTCAAGCTCGACGTCCTGAGTGGGCGCAGGCGCACTCACCGGCGCCAGATAACCGCCGGTTGCGGATGTATTCGCCATGAGTCATCCCTTCAGGGGTAGGAGGTCGCAGGTCGCGCAGACAAAACCACGCCCGAAGTGGGCGTAATCGTTCACGTTGGAGACGGTGTATTGCTTGCCGCGCCAAGTCACCACGTCGGCGGTGGTGTCACCAGAACCGGCAGTAAGCTGGAAGATGGTATGGATCAGGATTGATCCTTTCTTGCGCTCGGCACCGGCCAGGCGTTCGAGGATGTCGCCCTTATCACTGGTCACAACACCAGCAAACGACGTAACCGTTTCGGCGACTGTAGGCCTGCCGTTGTCGCCTACGGTCTGGACAGATCGCGTGCAGGTCAGCCCTCTGTCCATGAAATCCGGGTCAAGCAGGATTTCAGAGACATCGAGCTGCGCCATGATCTATTCCTTTTTGCGGATAACGTAGGTGATGGAGTTGCGTAACTGCCCGGTATTGATCAGCGGCTGAATGCCCGCGTCAGCCTGGGCCTGCGCCGGTGATGTTCCCTGAGCGACCAGATCCAGGTACTTCTGCTCTTCCACGCGCATGGACTGCGTGTTGCGGTTCTTGCGCCGGTTGCGGATGGTCGATGGCGAGAGCGGTTCGTAGTTGCTGCTGGTAATGCGGTTGCGTGCACCGGCCTGGGCAATCAGCCCGGCGGCGTTGAGCTCTGCATCAAGCTTTCCGTCGTCTCCCTTCAGGGCGGATGATGCGGCTTTTTGCAGATGGTTACCGATGCTTTCCCGCTGATCCTCGACGCCGGGCTCAAGGAATGGCCGTGCGGGGATATTGGCCTTGGGCGAGCCGTACTCATGGATGTAGCCGAGCTGAGCGTTGTTGATCGGTTGTCCCGGCTCACCTTCGCTTCTTTCGGTGGTGGTTGCGGGGATGCCCACCAGCACCTCTTGACCTACAAGACGCTGGATGGATGCCAGGACCTTCCCGACATTGTCCTTTGTAACCGTCATGGTCATAGCTGGATCCCCACAGAGCCGATCATCCTGGACAACTGAAGGAACTGAATGCCGTAGGTGGTCAGGTTGAAGAACCCGCCGTCCTGCAGCGCTACAGCGCCTGTGTCGTACCCGGCACTGACCTTATCCACCGCCTTGCTGGTGAGCGGTCCTTTGACCTGGCCAGGTGCGCCGCCAATAGCTGCGGAGGCCTGGTTGCCAGCGGCCAATGCCAGGTTATGGGCCGTGAACAACTCCATGCCGATATCCAGGTAGTCGCACCAGCGATCCGGCGGAAGCGTCTTGCTCGCCAAGTCCAGCCAGAGATTCACCGCATGATCAGGGTACTGCGTGGTATCGGCGAACTCTGGAAAGTCCGCTCGGAACTTGGCTGCATCCATGGTCCTATCCTGTCTAAGGCGTCGGCTTAGGCCTTGGCCACGCGCTCGCGTAGGGTTTCGAGCTTGATGTTGCCGCCGACGTTGATGCCCTTGGCGGCAAGCTCAGCGATCAGACGCTTCTTCTCGTCTTCTTCGCTTTCAGGCTCGGCCACTTCGGGCTCCAGGTGCGCCAGGACAAACCAGTGATCGACATATTGGTCGTCGATCACCTGGGTGCCGGCGGCAAACTCGATCACGCCGCCCGGGGTGTTCAGCTTGAAGGGCTTGATCACATTGCGCTTTGCCATGATAGAGCCCTCAGATGCCGTCGCGATAGCCGATGGTTTCTGGATAAACCACCTCCACCACGCCCAGGCGGCCGTAGTAAGTGGTGATCTGGCGGATGCCGCGGTATTCCAGCGGAGTGCGCTGCAGCGGCACCAACGGGAAGCGAACGCGGTCGACTTCGTTGGTGTACGCCATCATGCGGTTGCGGTTGCTGGTACCGCGGTTGGTCAGCCACTTCAGCGGCTGGATGTTCAGCGGACGGCCGTTGATGGAGTTCGACAGGCTGTTGATGCGCAGGAACTCCAGCACCGAGATGTTGCCGGCGTCGGAGACGATCCGACTTACCAGCTGACTGAATTGCACTGGAGGAAGGCGCAATTCAGTTGGGCAGATGGCGAATGCAGAGGCAGCCCACACGCTGTTCAGCAGGTCGTTGACGTCGACCAGGATCTGCGCCGGGGTGGCGGTTCCCCAGGTGCCGGTGATAGCGTTGCTGACGTTGGAGACCGCAGCCGAGTTGACCAGGCCGGTTTCACCCAGATCGGTGTCACCGACATAAACCTGCTCGTCGATGTCCATGTTGTGCTTGAGCTGCATGCCGGTGAATTTCTGGCTATCGACCGGGCGACCCAGCTGCTGAGCAGATGCCAGTTCAGGCAGCGTCCACGACAGCTCCATGCCCCACAGAGTCAGTGGCTTGGCGGTCTTGCCGATGTCCAGGGCCATGCTCGCGATGGCGCTGGATTCCTTACCGATCCAGGCCTTTCCGTTCGGATTGGTGCCGCCGACAGCGGCGAAGGTGCTGTTGGTGAAGCTGGACAGCTCATCAGCAATGCTCACGTCTTCACGCAGCATGATGTCGCGGGTCCAGGTTACGGAAGCCAACGGGCCGTGCAGGTTTTGGTCCAAACGCTCCAGCTCACCGATCAGGAACACGCCGGTAGAGTCGATGGTTGCCGCATCGAAGGTCTGAAGGTTGTCACGGGTTTGCGCACGCTTGATCGAGCGCGGCAGAATCAGATTGCTCATCGAGCGTACTCCTTAGATGTTGTAGACGATTTCGACGTTACCGGAGGCATCAGCCGCACCCATGAACTGGGCGGTGGTGATCGCGACGGTATTGGCTCCATCGGCTGCGGCTTCGATGCCTCCGATTGGCTTGCCAGCAGCGGGAACAGCCACGCGGACATACACCTGGCCATCTTTGGCGGCGGTACCGGCGTTCAGCTTCACGGTCATGTAGCCGCGACGCAGGACGTCAGCGACACCCTTGGTTGGCGGCGTCGAGGTACCGAGCGGATCGGAACCAGAACCACCGGTGATCGGGTACGAGCGAACTAGCAGCCCGTATTCAGCGCCAGCAGCATCGCCAGCACCGAATGGCACGAACTTGTCGCCGTCGATCTTGCCGAACAGGCCGAAGCCGACGAACGGCAGCGACGGGTTCAGAAACACCGGCTCGATGGTCGATTGACTGGCGCGGGTCACGTCACCAGGAATGCCCGCAGGCATGCGGTACAGAAATGCGTTGCTCATCGGGATTCCCCTTACTGACGGCCCTGAGACCAGAATTCGCGGTTGCGCTTGTTGATGTCGGCCACGCTTGCAGTGCGCCCGAAGTCCTTGGTGGTGATGCTGTTGCGGGTGCCAGCGGCATTGTTGCGCTGCCTGGCGAGCTCACTGGCTCCAGTGAACGCAGCGGACACCTGTTCGGGCGTCATCTGGTCCAGGGCCCGCCCCATCAGGAATGGCTCGACAACAGTCTTGCCGCCGTCGGTGGCCATGGCCGTTTTCAGCGCCTGGCGCTGGCACGCGCAGATGTGATCAGTGGTTTTAACCTTGCTGTCACGGGTAGCGAAGCTGATGCCTGGGGCCAGGATCTCCGCGCGGGAGCGCAGATCCGTCAACAGCACGGCGTCACCGGTGTAGGTCTTGCCGCCGGCTTCGCTGGTGTGCTCGGCCTCTTCGGCATTGAGAATGTCGTCTTCGGTCTCGCTACTGTCGTCATCCTCATCTTCGTCCTTGGTCAGCTCATCCACCTTGCCTTCCATGTCGCCGACACGGGTGGACAAGGAGTTGACCGCCTTGAGAATGGCGTCGAGGGTTGCGGAGTCGCCGGTCTTGGCTTTCTCTTTGCTCTCCTCTTCGGCCTCCTCGTCCTCGGTCTTGGATTCCTCCAGGGCCTCTTCAAGGGCGGCTTCGTCCTTCGCCTTGAAGGCAGTGCGGACTCGATCCATCCAGGTGCGCTTTTGCGTCTTCGCGTCTGTCGTTCTCATTTCGTCAGAATCTCCAATTGCACATCGCGGGCCGCAGCGGCCACGCTCTACCAGGGCTACGTGGTTACCCACGATGTTTGTCTGTCGGCCGCGACCGACTGCCAGCTGTTCGTATTCGGCGTCGTATCCGCATGACACCTGACGTAGGCCGTTTCGGACGTCCTCAATGGCTGCTGAGTCGGTGATCAGCAGATCCGCGAGCATCAGGTCGCTCTCGACACCATCACCTCGGCGGACGTTCTGGGTAATGCCCATGCTCAGCTCGCGCCAGTTCGATGGGTTCACGAAGTCGTCGGGATGCGTCAGGGTTACCGGCTTGCCTTCAAAGCTGGCGATGGTCTCGGCGCGGAACACCTCATCGGCGTTGCGCTCAATGGTGACCAGGCCGCCAGATCCACCCTCGATGAGAGGACCGTCTTCGTTTACCAGCTCGCTCTCGTCGTAGAGCAGCGTGCCGGTGCGGGCGATTGGAACGGCTTCGCACAGTAGGAAGCCTTCAGGGGTCATGCTCTGCCGCGCACTCAAGCGCTCAGGCGCAAACCAGCGCCCGGCCTCGTCCTGGGTTCTTGACCTGGTCATTTCGCTGGCCTCGACACTGGCTTGCCGATCCGAAACGCCCAACTTGGCACCCAGATGTCTAGTCCCAGCAAAACACGGGCGTGGTTGACCAGCACCAGCAGCGGGCCCATGCCGCGCCGCATGCTGATCTGCACTGTGATGGTTTCGGTTACCGGTTCCATTTCAGGCACTCATAAAAAACCCGCCGGGTGGCGGGTGTTATTCGGGGATGACCGGTTCTGGCCAGCACCTGCAGTTCGGCAGGCATCCGGCGTGACCGGTGAGCTTGTCCAGGGTCGGCGGTGAATCCCAACGCACAAACTTGCCCTCCATCTCCTTGTGGGAGTGGCGAACCGTTCCGTCGTGGGCTGTGCGCCAGATATAGCCTTCGCTTCCGACGGCCTTGGCCCGAGCCTCGGTGAGGGTTGCGGCTGTGCGTGACACTTCCGTTCGGGCGATCAGCTGCGCCCGACTGGTGGCCACCTCGCCGGAGCGCTGGATCTCCTTGGCGATCTCGCCTGCCCGGGTGCCGTCCTCTATGCCCTTGAGCGTGAGTTCGTGCACCCGCTGGGCAGCCTCCAAGGGGATGCTCTTGATCAGCGTCACCTGCTCGGCAAGCAGCCCCTGCATCGCGGCGCCGGTGTCGGCGTTGCGAATCTCGATGCCCAAGGCCCTGACCATCTCCTCCGATCGTGTTGCCCAGGCCTTGCGGTCCTGCTGGTTCACGTCGGCGATCATCCGGCCGGCAGTAGCAACGGCCCAGTCGTTCAGCAGGTCGGAGTATCTGCGCAGCACCTGGCTGATCGTAGGGTCAGCAGCAGGATCGCCCGGCGGAAACCCGTTGATGATCGAGCCGACCTGGCGCGCCACCTGGGTCAACGACCGTTGGTATTCACGCTCAGGCCGCCCGGTCTTTACCGGATTGCGGCGTTTCTTTCGGTCCAAGGTCCGCACTACGCTTTCTCCACCGGGCAAAGCGGCCCAAGGCGCACTCGCTGCCGACTCGTCTGTAAAGCGGGTAACCAAACACCGTCACTCTGACCATCTCGCCGACTACGCCTATCTTCAGGGGGCCAACCGAAATTGATGTACGACGGTCAGGGCTCTGCGCCTTGTTCTGGGGCTTTAGGCTTCTCGGAGGCTGGCAGGCCGGCATCGGCAAGTGCCTCTGAACCGGGGGGAGGATCGTTCTCAGCATCGTTGATGTCCTCGTCGGTGATGTTCGACCAGAGGCCAGTGGTTTGACTGGACTGGCGCAGTTCCTTCAGCGCTGTGGATCGACTGATCAACTGCGCCTCGAACGCCTCGACCACGGTCGATGTGTCCTTGCTGGCAATGTCGGCCTTCTCGGTGTCGGTCAACTGCCCCAGCGGGTTGAACTTGAAGTCCCACCCCTCTGGCATTGGCTTGCCAAGCACCGACCGCGACGCGACCTCCAGCAGCGTGGTCATACCTGGCCGAAGGTCGCGGTCCTGCCAGACGGCCACGTTGTCGTGGTAGGTATCAAGAGCACTGTCACCGTCGCTGTTCAGCCCGCCAGGAGACTGACCGAACAACCGCACCAGGGGCACCTGCAGCGCACCCGCTATCTGCTCGCCAAAGCTCAGCAGCACGTCGGACAGGCCCGTGAAGCTGTACTGGTGCGTCTCGAACTGGTCGGATGCATCCATGAGGGTCAAACCCTCGTTGGACTGGTACAGCCGGATCATTTCGATCTGCTTCACCACGGCCTCAAAGGCCTTGCCGCCAGTGGCGATCAGTTCGCGGAGCTTCTCGATCTTGTAGGTGCGCAGGTGTGCCTTGTAGACCAGCTGGGCAGCGCCGCTGCTGGTGCTGTCGAAGGCGATGAGACGATCCCACAACCGCTCCAAGACCGACTGCCCCCACCCGTTTTCAGCGATGCGCTGCCAGTACGGGAGCTGCACGCCCTCCAGGCGGATGACCCGGGAGTAGTGAATCTTCTGGTTGACCAAGGCCTGGGCATCAGCGAGCACGGTGTAGAACTTCGGCTTGCCGAGGTATGGGCCATATTCGGTGACCAGGTCCTCCAGCGATGGCTGAACCAGCCAACGGTCCAGCACCAGCAGCCCCTTGAACTGGCCTTTGCTGATGCTATCCAGACGCAGCGCGGTTTCAGGCCGCTGGCCGTCGATCAGCATCACCGCGATTGAGCCACCGTAGAGCCGTGACCATTTCACATTGTCGCAGAGCTGATTCCAGATCTGCATGCGTTCAAGGGCCTGGTTCAGCTTGTCCTTCTCTTCGGGCTCCATGTCCGACTGAAGCTCAATGCCGGCCCGGGTCATGTCCTGGGCGACCAAGTCGACAGCCATGCCAGCGATCCAGCTGGAGCGATATACCGCCTCCATCTGGATGCGGTTGCGGCTTACCAGGTCGAAGGTGTAGTGGCTGGCCGAGTTCTGGTTGTTGGCCTGGAGCCCAACGCGCGCGGCGAAGTTCTCGAAGCTGTCGCCAGTCATGAAGGATTTGCGGGCGGCGTCAGTCGCAGCGGTTACCTTCGCGGCTCGCGCCTTGATCTGATGTCTTTTGCTCATCCTGCCAGTCTCTGCCAAATGTCCAGTGATCGAGCCGCAGGCTGGAAACAGATCATCACTGAGTCAGCCAAGTTCGGAGATTTCGTGCCTTCGGGGGCCTTGTCGATGACGACCTTGCCCACCTGATTGATGGTGTAGGTTGGCTGGGACAGCTCCATGGTCAGCGCTGAGAGCTCTGGAAGCGTCGGCGAGATCGAGATGATGTCGTCGGGGTCAACCTCCAGCCCTTCAACCACGGCACGGTAGGTCGCCTGGAATCGCAACCTGAGCGCCCACCAGGCCTGGGCCTTGGCGTTCATGAAGAAGTCTTTGTTCTGGCGCTCCTTGACCATCTCGCCTTCAGGGTCGTGGACCGCACCTGAGCCTCGGAAAGGCTCGTCGTAGATGCGAGGGCGTCCAGCGTCATGGCGCGCCTCGTTGATCACCCGGGCATCACCACGCACACCCGATCCCAGACCGTCGGCGTCATAGTCGAACGAGTCGTAGCCGAGCTCATCACAGATCGAGAAGGCCTTGACCACAGTCGAGTAGATGTCACCGCCACGACCCGACCATGAGCTCAAGTGCTCCAGCAAGATGCCGTGGCGCCCGGCGAAGGCGTTCAAGTCCTTGCCTTCGTCTGCCACGTCCAGGCCAGCACGCTTCATGCCCGTGGGCTCGATACCCAGCTTCGTGTGCGCCCCGATGGCAGCCTGCACCCAGGCTGACGGAATCACCACGCCTTCGACCGAAGCCGAGTAGTTGATATCGATCTCCTGAGCCACGGTCACCGGGTCAAGGTCATTGACCTGCTTGGCGTACCAGGCGTCATCCTTCCGTGGGTCGTCGCGCCAGTGGAACGTGAATACCTTGATCTTGCCGCTGTGGCGTTTCTGGGCGAACGGGTTGCCCATGCTATTCGGCGTGCTGATGTCTTGTCGGCAGTTGGTGGTCGCCGACAGAGAGGCATCAACGAGCTGCGGGCGCTCAAGGAACGCAGACTCGTCCACGATGTAAAAGCTCGACCGGTCACCCCGGCCAATGCCGTCACCAGACTCACCGGTGATCACAGACTCGGTATCGGGGAACATGATCCGCATGTGCGGTGCATGCTTGTTGAGGTTCCAGCTCCCGCGAAATTCGACGGGCAACATGTCGAGGAACATTCGGGCTTTCCAGAACAGCGATTTGGGCGCGCCGATCTTGTCGACGTACTCCTCTTTGCGAGACCCGAACCCGACGACCATGCCGCGATTGAATAGGCATACGGTGTCGGCCAGGGCAATCGTCAGCCAGGACATACCCATGTCCCGGGTCTTTTCGGTGATGCCGGGTTCTTGGGACTTCCAGCGCTCCATGAACCATTCCACCCACTCTTCCTGCTTGGGGAACAGCAGGAAGGGGATGTTGGCCGGCAACCCGCGCTCAACGTTTCGAGGATCGAAGGTCATGCCCCAGTCGATAATGAACTGGGCAGGATTGTCCTTGTAGAACGCCTTCATGGCTGGAATAGCGCCGGGCGCCTTCCTGATCCGTTGCAGGCGCTCCGCCCGCCACTCGAATACCTGCCCGTAGTCCGGCTTACGGAAGTCGAACGGGAATGGAATCGGCATGACTTCAGCCCATCATTTTCTGGTAGGCCTTGGCCGCCTCCACTGGGTCATTTGGGAACGCAGCGTCAGCTGCGGATGGCGGGCCGCCAGCGTCATCGTTGGCGAGCCCGTAGGCCTGGCGCTCCAGAGTAATCAGCACCTTGAGGGTGTCGCCTAAGTCCTTGAGGGTCTTGGTGCGACCCGGCAGCGCGATGACCTTGTGGTACGCATCACTCAGGCGCGGGTCCTCGGGGTTATGGAGGATCTCCCCCAGCTCCTCGAACAGCACACGGTTGTCGGTCAATCCTTCCAGCTCTTCCAACAACCTGTTTGCCAGGTTCCGGTACCGGCGAATGTCAGCCCGGTGAGCAATGCGTATGTTGGCAATAACCTGGGCGTTGGCATCGACGATTCCACGCTCGGTTGCCAAGGTTTCCGTGGCAACTTCTTTGGCAACCTCTGACTTGGCAACCAGTGAATCGGCCTTTGCCTTGATCTTGGCCTGAAGGTCTCGCTCCCATCCGAGCGCCTTCGCCTTCTTCTGGATTGCGGTGTGAGAGACGCCGCAGGCCGCAGCAATCTCACGCACAGACAGAAGTCCAGCCCGGTAGAGCTGCTCTATGCGCTCCCAGTCTGGTGCCTGCTTCTCAGTCATTGGTTATCCTTTGCGCGCCACGAAATGGCACATGCGCTAAACGTGGCGCAGGCTACTGCTTGCGCCGCTCAATCCCGCCCGGACCGAACCGGCAATCCTTCAGGCAATGCTCGCACTTCAATGCTCGGCATAGCCAGATCTTGACCCGCTGCCAGTACATGACAATGAACATGTGCCTGACACCAGCGAAGGCCAGGGAAACGTACAGGGTTGCCTCGGCAGCACCTGAAGCGGCGAATGCGCGGTCAGGACGCGCCAGGATGGCGTAGCCGCTGAAAGCGATGACCGAGTAGATCAACTTGCCCAGGACGCCGTCGCGGACCTTCCCGCTCAGCACGCACCAGGTCGCCCATACAGCGATAACGCCGGCGGCATAGCCCGAGATGTATTCAAAGGTCATGGTGCGCCTCCCCCGAACTTGGACCGAATGAAGGCCCAGAGATCAGCGGCTTTGATGGCACGGGTGATCGCAGCGATTAGCGATCCGCCGAAGGTACCCAGTAGAAACCCAACCCCAGCAACACTCCGGGGCTCGATGATGCCGAAGTACGCGCTAACCATACCGGTCAGGTAATGCGCGCAGGCAGCACCAGTGCAGAGGAAGATCAACCAGGCCTTTCGGTCGGTCAGATCCTCCCGGTGCCACCAGCTGGCGACGACAGCCCCAATGAGGCCCGCAATAGCCCAGTCGAGTTTGTCGAGCAGGCGGTGAAAGAACTCCATGCGCTCAACCTCTTACTGAAGCACGTCGGTGATAAAAGGCCCGCCGTGAGCGGGCAAGTGTTGCCAGGAGCAGCACCGTGAAAAATGGGCACAAAAAAACCGGCTCAGCGGCCGGTTTCTTGGAAATGTTTGCCAAAGGCAAAACTGTAACGATGGGGAATATACTGCCTGAGCCGGACATTTGTCGTCAAGCAGCTATTTTCATTTCTTTTATCGCCAAAGAGACAGGCACCAAGGCATCCCGATCAAGGTCATTGCAGGCGTCGAAACAGGCTTGAACGAAGCCACCCCACTCCCTCGCCCACTGCTCCGATGAAAGCTCCAGGCCAAGCACCTGCAGCAACCAGGCGCGGAATGCCTCTGGTGTTGGGCAAGGGTCAACCCCCTCGCTCTGGCCGCCCTGGTGCATCCGGCGGTACCGGTAGAGCACACCAACGGCAACCAGGCGGGCTTTCTCGAACTTCTTCGCGTACATCTTCTGGCCTGCGGCATATGCAATCAGGAATACGGCATCTTCCGCTTCTTCCTTCTCGTCGTCGGAGGCAAGCGGGCTGTACATGAAGTTGCCAAAGGACTTGAGGCGGCTTGGGAGCGTGTCGATTGCCTGCTGGATGCGCCCGGCCACGGCCTGGTGTGCTGCATGGCTGGCGTTGGTCAACCGCTCGGTCTTCTGAATCATGCGGCCGAGCATCCCAATCTCCTGAAGGCAGGCGCCCTGGCTGTCCCTGGCCACGTAGAGGCTGTCGTGCCACACCGATCTCGCACTGTTCAGCTTCATCCCCGCTCCTCCCGCTTCCGGCGGTTGGCTATGACCATGCCCTTCACGATGCAATAGGTGCCCAGGATTGCCATGCCCAGGAGAAGCAGCTGGGCGGTGTCGAGTGGTGTCCAGTTCATGCTGCTTGCTCCTTCAGCTGTTTGATCTTTGCCCGGTACTCGGCCTTGATAACCCTGAGGTCTTCGATGGTGTAGCGCTGGGCCTCATGAGGGCCTTCAAGCCGGTCAACACGCTCTTGACCAATCTTCTGGATCAACCGCTCGCGGTATCCTTGGGCGACGGTGCGGCCCTTGGCGGCGTACTTGCCCGATCCGCCGTTGCAAGACTTGAGCTGCTTGTGGCAGTTGTCTTCGTCGAAGCGGAGTTCTGGATAGGCACCCCGACCGAGGAAATGGCCAGCGTCCCATTTGCCACCGGTAAGCCAGTCTTCGCCCGGGCCATAGCTGCCGCAGCAGATGCAGGGCTCGTCCTTGTCACGCAACCGGATAAAGGCGTTGAACTCGATCTGGGCTTCACGGATGTAATCCGCCCGGGTCTTGAGCCCCTCCTTGCGAACCTTGATCTCGCGGCGCTTGCGCTGGTCGATGGCCTTGCGGGCTTTGTCGTGATTGGCGGGCGCCAGGGCCAGGGCACACTTCACGCTGCAGGCCTTCTGCGTCGACAGCGATGGCCGGAACTTCCCGCCGCAGGACTTGCAGGTCTTCTGCTTCACTTCCTTGAGAGCTACGCGCACGGTTCAGCCTCCTTGGCTTTCTGCTGCTCGGGGGCGAAGTCGCCGCGCAGGGGCATGAGCCATTTTTCCCAGACGATGGCCTTGTCTTCGCTGACCACCCACACGACCTCGCCGCCTTCCTTCTCGTAGACGCCAGGGTCCATTGGGTCACGACGATCGACCGGGCCGACAAGGTGGCGGGAAACCAGCTCTACGCACAGGCCGATGGCTGGCGGGTAGGTGTGGTTGGTGACAAGCGCCAGATCGCCCGGCTTGAATTGATGGCTCATCAATACCGCCCCTCCCACAGATCCTTCTGGCTCCATCGAACCTGGTGCTCGGCGCCAAACGCCTGAATCCACTCCAGCAGGCTCGCGCACTGCTTCACGCTCAGCTGGCTTGTGCGCTCGTAAACGACGTCGAAGCCGTTACCGTCTACCGCTGGTATCAGTTGAGGCTGTTCGCCGCTCTCACGCAGCCAGGCGGCCGTCAGGAGGCGTTTCCAGATCAGGACGTCCCACTTCTTGCCGGCGTGCTCGACCTGCTTGGCGATATCGGACAGGCAGGCGTGCAGTTTCTTGTTCTGCTCGCCGCTGCGGTCCTGGTCCTTGATGACGATCTTCTTGGGGCGGGTGAAGTCCTGGGCCTGCAGGATGCCGAAGAGACGATTGGCGTCAGCCATGCTGTGCATCACGAAGTCAGTCATAGCGCTTCCCCTTGAGGGCGCAGATCTGCTTGTTCTGGCGGCGCAGCATCTCCCTCAGGCCGTCCTCCTGCCGCTTTGCTTCGGTGCGTATGGTCTCGTTCTCGGCTTTGAGACGGTCGACCTCCACCAGTGCGGCAGACCAGCTGTCGAAGCCGTGTGTCTCGCGCAGGTCGACCAGGTGTTGCTTGTGATCGCGGAGACCTTCGATTTCCGAATCTGCGGCAAGCAGCAGTCGTGCACGCGCCTCGCACAACTCAGTCAGGTGTTCGTTGTGTCCGATCAGGTCGGCTACCTCGCCTAGATCGAGCAAAGCTTTGGCCTTGGCCTTCTGCCGGATGGACTCGATCCTTTCTCTGCTCAGATTCATGCCATCACCGCCTGCCAGAAAGTTGCCAGGGTTGGGGATGTGGCCACCAGGCCTTTGCGCTTGAGCCTCTGGCATGCCCTGGAGACTTCCTCTCGGCTCAAGCGCACTGCGCCCGACATCGCCCACGCAGTAGAGCCCTGGCAGCTCTGCAGGTACTTCAGCACTCGCGCATCAGCCTGAGCGCGCTCCTCGCGCATCTTGTTGGTGTCCATCAGTGCTTCTCCTGCATGGCTTTGCCGATCTCGGCGGCGGCTTGCGTGATGACCCGGCGCGTTTCGATATCGCCCAGGCCAGCTACGTGCACGTTGAACGGCTCGGCAGTGAACTCGCGTTCCTGGTAGACCTGGACGGTGTCGCACTGCGGGATGAACTGGATGCAGATGCCAAGCTTCATGGCCAGGCGCAGCGCAGCACTGTCGTCGTCCAGCGGATTCCACAGCCGGTAGTTCGAGCGAGGCCCAATGCGCAGGCAGTTCCGCGCCGATTCGTAGCAGAGCACTGGGCCGATGCCGGCTGCCTTGGCGGCCAGTTCCAGCAGTTTTTGATCGGGCTTGTCCATCACACCCCCTCCCCGGCCGGCTGCCCGGCGCGCTTGATGTTCAACTTGGCGATTCGGTTCACGCGACACCTCGCTGAGAGATCCGAAATTGCTGGCGATCGAGAAAAGACTTCAGGGCCTTCTCGCAAATGGTTGGAGCCGGCAGATCCGCCAGGCACTCAGCGTTGAGCGGCGCGTGAACTTCTCGCAGCACGCGCTCCATGTCCGAACGGTCAGCGCGAACCAGGAACATTTCCTCCAGCACTTCTCCGACTTGGCGGACGTAGTCCAGGTCATCCTGTTGCACTGCCAGGCGCATTCGCGCTCCCATTTCGTGGTTAACGTGGTCGCGAACAAGGCGATGCAAGTCGTTCGGAGTGATGTTGCTATTCCAGCCGGAGGCCCCTCGAACGAGGAGGCCGCAATTGAACAACCCGCCTTGGTCAGACTCAGGGCGACCGACCAGGAACATCACCTCGCGGCCAGTGCGAGCCATCACCGCGTCAGCCTTCTGGATCTCTTCTTCGGTTGGCTGCTTGCCCTTAACTTCCAAGTAGATACCGACATGCGGCAGCCAGAAGTCCGGCAGGTAGCAGCCATCGTCGACACGAACCAGGTCCGGCTCGTACAGGTAAGTGATCTCAGCAGCGTCCATCAGCCGAGCCCACATCAGTTCGGTATAGGAGCGGAGCCGATAGCCGTTGTGGTGGTAGATCGTTCTGCGCTCTCTCATCAGAAATTCACCTGCACGACGTTGTCTTGGCGGGAACGGTTAGCCAGCGGCATGAACCGAGAGCGGTCACCCTGGAATGCAGTGGGGACCGTGCCGATCTCGCCGTCACGGTTCTTGCGGATCAGGATTTCCCCGATGCCTTTGTCCTGGGTGTTGGGGTGGTAGACTTCGTCGCGGTACACGAACATCACGATGTCGGCGTCCTGCTCAATGGCGCCGGATTCGCGCAGGTCGCTCAGTACCGGGCGCTTGTCTGGGCGCGATTCGCAGCCGCGGTTGAGCTGGGACAGGACGATCACTGGGCAATCCAGCTCGCGAGCCAGCAGCTTGATCTGGCGCGACATGGCGGTAACGTCTTCGGTACGCCCCTTGCCCTCGCCCTCCATCAACCCCAGGTAGTCGATGACCACCAACCCAAGGCCACCCATGCGATGGGCCTGGCGCCGGGCAATGGAGCGTATGCGCGGCATGGTCATGACTGGCACGTCAGATACGCAGATCGGCGCGTCACGCAACCTGAGAGTCGCTGCAGCCAATTCGGTGGAGTAGTCACTTGCACACTCGCCAGTCTTCAGCGATGGAAGCGGGATACCGCCCACCGCCGCCAGCAGGCGATCCATGAGCTGGGTCTTGGTCATTTCCAGGCTGACAACAAGCACCGGCTTGCGCTGGTTGATCGCCACGTCCGCAGCGACGTTCATCGCCAGCGTGGTCTTGCCCATCGCTGGGCGGCCAGCAACGACGACCATCTGCCCTGGCTTGAGGCCCTGGGTGTACTTGTCGAGATCAGGAATGCCAGAGCCCAGGCCATCCATCACTACGCCGCTTTCGAACCGATCCAGGCGCGCCTGCAGGGTCTCAATGTGCTCGGCGAGGATATCGCCGATCATCTGGCACTCGCCGTCGTTACCGGTGGCGTCCAGGCCCAACACGATGGACTGGGCCAGCGAGATCTTGTCCTCGATATCGGCCTGCTCATGCGCCACCTCGTTGATGCGCTCAGCGGCGGCGGCCAACTGGCGGCAGATAGCACGGTCACGGATGATCTGGGCGTAGGACTTGGCGTTTGCCACACTCGGGGTGTTCGCCTGGATCTCGCCGGCATAGGCCAGGGTTCTGGTGCCACTCGGAAGCTCTGCGCGGCGATCGCTCAGGGTGATCACGTCCACCGGCTGGCCGTCGGCGTGCAGCTCCAGGATCAGGCGGTACAGGTCGGCGCTGTCTTCCCAGGCGAATGCGTCGGCTGCCAGGTCGCTGGACAGCACGTCGATCAGGTGCGGCTGGCGCAGCATTGCACCCAGTACGCCGTGCTCGGCTTCGAGGCTGTGGAGTTCGTTCATTGCGCGGCCTCCGCAATTTCGCGGAACACTGCACGGCTGACCAGGGCCTCAAGGCGCGGGGCCACGTTTGCGCCACGGAAAAACACCTGGCTACGGTTGTTGGCCTTCTGGAAGAAGCCAAGCCAGAAGCCCTGGCCGCTCTGGTGGTCGGGCGATTCGTTCCAGCGCTCGGCGATCATGCTGCGCAGGACCCGGTCGGTTTTGACAGTAACCGCTGGCAGGCTCGGGCAGATCTTGTGGTACAGGTCGATGATCTTGTCGACGGGAACGCCGGCCTCGGAGGCGCCGTTCGGGTTGCGCTTGAACTCTCGGCCCAGCCAGTTGACCAGGAAGCGGCGCCAGTCCTTCTTCGGCTTGCTCCCGCTGGCCCAGGCGGCGGCACGCTTGATTTCGGCTTCAACGTCAATCGGTGCGTACGCTTGCGCCCATTTGGTGATCAGGGTGGTGTCGACTTCGAAGTCCTCCCCATTGAACGAAACTTTCGTGGTTTCGGTTGCCTCGGGCTCGAGCTGGGCGGGTTCAGCCCCCTGGGGGGCAGTAATCTGTTCCGTAGGAACAGTTACTAGGGGTATTTCTTTCGTATAAAGAAGGGAGTCGTCGGAAATTGGTAGTTTCGTTACCGTTGCGAAACTACCAATTTTGGTAATTTCGACTGATTTTGGTTGAGTCGATTTGTCTTTCTTGGGCTCCTGGTAAACCCACTCAGTCGGGTTACAGATGCCGATATCGCCACGGCTTCCGCCAACGCGGTACAGAACGCGACGAGCCAGAAGGTTACTGATTGCACGAGAGGCATGAGCAGGCAGGATGTTGGTCATCTTAGCCACCTCATCGGCAGTCACACGGCGGTGCTCAAGGTTGTAACCGACCACCATGCGGGTGATGGCATGCAGCGTTTTGAACTCCGCCGGGGACAAGTGCACTGCTGCCAGCGCATCCATCAGCTGATTGTCCATCCGGGTAAACCCCCTGGACTTGTCAATGTGGACGATGTTTGTCATGATTCTTCTCGCTGAACTTGCTGTAGAAAGAGCCGACCTCGTCCGTCGGCTTTTTTGTGCCTGGAATTCAGAGAGGGCCTCTGCCCTACCCTCAAGAGTCCCTCGCAGAGGCCCTTATTGGGGGCACAAGCTGCAAGACCTTCGCTTTCCGCCTCCCGACCTCGGAAAGCGCACCACTGGCAATTGATGCCTCGATCATTTCGTTGATGGCTCGGTCGAAGCTCCAACCGTTTGCGCTCATCAACCCCTCAACTTGTCGCCGCGTATCAGGCGGCAACCGTTCTAGCTCTACGGTCATTTGGGCCTCCAAAGGGCCTTCAGCCCGCGATATCTTCTTGCTTGTCCTGCATCAGCTCTTCGATAACGCCGTTGGCTACGGCCCACTCGATAATTTCGTAGAGGTAAGTGGCGTGCTGCATACGAGTCTTCGTTGCTGCCTTGCGGAGAATCCGGTCAAGAACAGGTTCGAAACGAACCTTCACCGGAATGGCGCGTTTCTGACTGGGGTCCTGATACATGCTGTGTTTCCTGTGTGGTTGAAATGGTTAGGCTGCGTTCTTCTGAGATGGGAACGGCCGCGTTTCCTGGGCGACGTAACTCCCATCCGGCTGCTCAACAACGCGAATGTCCCTTTTGGCAGTAAGCGCCTTGTGAATTGCCGGGGCCGTCACACAAAGAAGCCTGGCGGCCTCGGACTGCCCTTTTTCAGCAACGAACTTGTCGAGGGGGGTCTCTTTCATGATCTGGCCTCGGTTGTACATAGGCCGGATATTAACCATCGGTTGATTCTTTGTCCATACCGATGGTTTCTTCTATTTTTTAACCGTTGGTATACATTCGGCCAATGACCAAAAAACGAATCCTCCCCCCTGACCGCCTCGCTGAATGCGAAGCGGCGCATGAGCTGTTCTTGGCCAAAAAGAACGAAATGAAGCTCAGTCAGAAGAAGATTGCGGATGAGGCCGGGATGACCCCTGCTGCCGTGAATCTGTATTTCAAAGGCATCAACCCGCTGAATGCGAAGTTCGCTTCGGTTCTGGCTCGTCTTCTGGATGTGCCTGTTGAGAAATTCAGCCCCAGGCTTGCCGATGAGATTCGTGGCCTGCGCTCAGTCCCTGCCGGTGACACAGATCACAAGACCGGGGCGGCCGAAAAGGTAATGGCAATGCTTCGCGAGCACGCCGGAAAGAAGCTTGACGATGCTGCCCAGCAGAAGATCGCAGCAGCAGTGGCTGAGAGCCTGGCGGATGAACCGAAGACGAACGTGATCTCGGCGGACTTCTCCGGCCTGAAGGTCAAGAAGGATGAAATCTTCATCCCGCAGTACGACATCCGCGCATCAATGGGCCACGGCCAGGTCCCCCCGGATTACACCGAGGCGATCCGTAATGTGATCGTGAAGGAGTCGGTACTGCAGGAAAAAGGCGTGACCTACACGTCTCAGTCTGCGCTGGCGATGATCTTCGGCTGGGGTCAGAGCATGGAGGGCACGATCAACGACAAAGACCCACTTATTGTGGATCGGGGCGTAAACGAGTTCGTCGGGGAAGGAATCTATGTGCTGACCTGGCATGGCCACCTGTACATCAAGCGTCTGCAATTCCACGATGAAGAGCACTTCTGGCTGATCTCCGACAACGAGAAGCACAAAGATCAGCAGGCACGCATTGATGACGTGACCATTCACGCCAAAGTGCTGTTGATCTGGAATGCGAGGAAGGCGTAGCCAGCCTTCAAAAACTCACTGCGCCGGGGGAACAAGGAATGGACATCCTGCTTCAGAAAAGAATTTTTGAATTTGAAGCTGCCAAGCCCCCAAAGAATCTTTCAAAATTTGTTTGCAGGAGCGGTCGCCAGCGCAGTGACTTCAAAGACCCCAAGGAATGGGACCTATACGCGGCTCTGTACAAAACCTTGATATCGATTCGAGGTCATGAACATTACCCCATCTTGGCGAACCGATTGTTTGAATACCTAGATCGCCACCCTCCTTCGCTGATTCCAAATTCAAAATCACAAACGAATCCTCTCTCTCGCAAGGAAAAGAAGTTGCGGCGAGCCGAGAGGAGGGCCAAAGGCAAGCGAGGCCCAGGTTTGGCCGAACAGTTGAAAAAGGCTAAGCCTTCGACTGCCACCATGATCGAGACATGGAAATCCGCTCCAGTGATTGGGCTTGGATTGGAAAGCCGTCTTACGCCAGCCCCAAAGGCAAGGCGAGAGGATGTAAAAATCGACAGGCACACTCGGCCTATAAACAATCAGGATCGGCCTCACATCCTTTATGCTGCAGGCTGGTCGCTAAACTCAGAAGACTCATCGACCTAGAGCTTGAACGATGATTTTTTGCTCCCGCCGTGACCAGAAAGCCCGCCATGTCGCGGGCTTTTTTGTGCCCACTAGAAAGGCGGCCCCTCCTCCAGGTACTCAAGTTCTTCGGATGGCGCCTCGCGGTCATCGTCGCTTTGCATCTCCCATTCGATTTTCACGCTGCCGTCATCGTTGAAAGTCATCTCCAGGCCGTCCGTTTCGGAAAGCAGCCTCATGATTTCCTCCCACTCCGCCTCCCCGTCCGTATCGAGCCGATGAATCACGACCCAGCGCTGCTCGCGCGCGATCGGGTGATTAATCATGCTGGATACTCGAAGCCCTAGCCGCTCTAGCCCGGTCATCACTTGGCGCTCCTGCTGCGGCGCCGACTTCTTCTGCTTGGCCATGTCACCTCCTCATTAACTGTATATCCATCCAGTTATTCAGATCATATCTCACACCCTCGAAAAATAAATTAACCATCGGTATTGACGTTAATAATATACCGATGGTTAACTACATCCATCGAGGCGCTACACAGCCCCTCGGGAGGCCCTCAAGCCTCTCCGCTCTTTACACATCGATGGGAACCTCGCGGATCGATCCCGGCAACGGCACAGCGCGAGCAATAAATTCGATCCCCATGCCAGCTATGGAACTGGTGAACAGACCGCATTGCCTCTACCGGCGACCGGCGCCAGACAGCCCCGAAAGGCTGCCCACGACAGGGATCACCCTGTACGGCTGACGAAGGTGAAACGCCCTAACCGAGAGAACGACCCGGGCATGCAATGCGCCCCGCCACCCCGGCGGTAATAGGACAGAACGATTCACCTCTGCCGGCTCAATGAGCCGGCTTTGGGAATCCACCTGGAGAAACGACCATGGGAAGAGCCGTAACCGTAGCGCTTGAGCCCTTGCTGAAAGCAGGCTGCACCCTCAATGCCGTCACGGAAGAGGATGGGGGTCAGTGGCTCAAGGTGACACTGCCCGATGGCAGGCACATCGGCAGCTGGTGCCTGGACTGCCTCAACTTCGACTGCCGAAGCATCCATTCATCTGGCAATGCTTGGATGGAGGAATGGCTGATTGGCAACAACGTGCCGTATGTGCACGGCTGAACAGACGATTCCCCGGTGCGCCTCAAGCGGGGCGCATCAGGGGGAATCTACTGGAGTAAGCCGAAATGAGAAATTCGGAAAAACCGAATATTTGCCAGAAATGCCAACGTATCCACGACAAGGCAACTTCGATAGCTATTGGCAGGTTTCGACTCGAAGGGCCGGTCGGATACGTAGCACGGGATGTGCCCGATGCCCCGATTCGAGAGACGCGAGATCTAGCTAACGCCGACTACTTCCAGCATTGGTGCCGCTCTGATGATCAGCAAGAGCTGTTCGAAGTATGACGATTTCACTCGCAGCCATTCCCACGAGTGGCTGCTGGGAAATCAACCGCCCTGGAGGGCAGCATGTACTGCACCGATGATGAGATGAAGATCACAAAGACCGGGCGCGTCACCATCACGAAAGACGGCATCAGCGTCGAAGGCTTCAACGTTAAGGGCGCGATGTGCCGAGACGTTGCAGTTATGGCCGCAGCCTGGGCGATTGGCGAGCTGCAACGCGAGATGCTGAAGACCATCGCCAAGCCAGGCGGCGGGAACATCGGCGTCGACTGAACTACCAGCGCCACGTCAGCCTGACGTTAACTGCCCGATGCTCTGCTCCCCATCGCAGGCTGCATCGGTGATGTGACTTGGAGTTTGTCTCGGTGGATCAGGGGCGCCCTGCGTGCGGGGTGCGGCCAGTTAGGTAGCGCTGCCGAAGCTGGCATAAGTCTTTGGGGTTCGAATCCCCGCCAAGTCACATCACCGATGCACCTTTCTTCATCCGCGTTCGGCTTGAATCGGAACCCAGTAGCAGTGATGCCAGGCCCCGCTACCGGCTGCAAGGCTGGTCAGGCGATTCTACGGAAGCGCGGGTATCAGGCTTAGCCATAGGCGCTGGCAGGTGTCAGCAAGCCGAATCATCGATGCAGATCGCATCACCGTAGGCGAATCCGGGGCCTTCTTGGCCAGACCAGATGCATGTGAGGTAGCGCTCACCGCCTGCACCCATTCCCTTCACATCGACCGCATTGGCAGGCGCCAGGCCACCTTTCACGGTGGGTTTGGTCACCTTCGCCTGGCTCCTGGCCAATGCGGTCATATCGAGGCTCAAGATGAACAGCATCAAGTACACCAGCGATGGCCGCAAAGTTGTCGTCGTCGGAAAGCTCAACGCCGAGCAAACGATCGTGCAGGAAATCTTCGTCAGCAACGGCCAGGAAATCCCAAGCGACGAGAACTTCGTCGTGAAAAGCCTGCACGATGCTCCAGCCGTATCGTGGAAAGGCAACGACCTGAAGAAGCAAGAAGAGCGGTATGAGCGTGAAACCAAAAGGCTGAAGGATGATCTTGAATCCCAATCTCGCCGCTTGGGTATCGCCAAGGAGAAGGCAAAGTCCCATGCCGACGCTCTGATGGCATTTGCTAATAAGGCCGAAGACACGCAGTTGGACACTCTGAAGAAGTTCCTCTCCGGCGAAATCACGCACCTCTACAAGGGCGGCTACAGCCCTGAAATTTTCGAGTGGGCAGACGACCTCAAGTCATTCGACACCGATAACGACTCGTGGAATCGCCGAGTCAAGGTTGACGGGATGAAGCTTGTTTCGCTGTTCGGCTACTCGGACGGCAATCTCACCTACCGACTTCACACCTATCGCGACGGCAGTGGCGGGAGCGCAGAGATCCGACCTGCTACCAGCTACGAAGAGGCCCTTGAGTGGGCGCAGGCCGACTTCGATAAGCAGTGTGCTGACTATTTGTCTGGCACCAACCAAAACCTCTACCTCGAAACCTGGCAGAAGATCGAAGGCATCGTGACGCCTCCCGGTGTCGTCGAGAAGTACGAGGCCGCGAAGAACAAGGCAAAGAGCGATCGCATTGCACGACTTCGTGACGAGCTCGCGAAGCTGGAAGCCGAGTAACCCACCACCTGGAGGCGACCATGAATCGCGACCATGAGCTGTATGCAGACAGCGCCCAGGCGCGCGCTTTGGATCGTCGCTTGTCCGGTGACGACGTGCATTGGGCTGAAGGCGTAACCCCCGAGCAGGCCGCCGAGAACAACCGGGCGTGGCTTGCAATGATCAGGCAGCAGGAAGCCTTCAGGAAAGCCAGCGGCAAGAAAGCGATGGCCGCGGCGCTCGACAAGATGGAAGCAAAGTGTGGAAACGGCGCTGCCACGAGGAGGACCGCATGAGCAGGCACGAAAAAGCGGTTGAGATCATTGATGCGCGCTTCGACGCCCTTCGACAGTCCAGCTCAGCAATGCTCCACGGCGAGACATCCATGGCAATCGAGATGGCTTATGCCCTGGGTGCCATCGGCACCGACCTCTACCGACACTACGTGGCTCGCCGCCACAAGATCCTTGAGCGTGACCACCAGCAAACCATGGAAAGCATGGGGAGGCACCAATGAGCACTGCACCCGTTAAATCCCTGATTCACGAACAGGTCGAGGAAGCCCAGGCCGCCCAAGTGCGCGGCACCTTCCACTTTCCCCGCGATATGCTTGTTCGGGATCTGCGCCACCCCATGAAGGCTGACTGGCTGAAGCGCCGGCCTATTGCCCGGCCGAGACCGTGCCCATGACCTCCTTCCAGCGGGCCCGCCGAATCGCCACCTGGCGCGGTTCCTTCATCGCCCTCACCTTCTGCACCGGCTGGCTCCTCCTGAGCGCCCTGGCCGGCTGCATCACCCAGTAATCACCATATCAGCGCCCACCGCATGGATGGCGCGGGAGATTCGCATGTCTGCACAAACCGAGCTGGCCGCTGTGCCGCCGAAAGAAACCGCACTTCAGGTGTTCCAGGCTGCCAACGGCCTTGACCCTTACCTGCAAAAGATACGCGACGAGATTGACGCCTTCGTGCCGGATGTCACCACCCGCAAAGGGCGCGAGGCCATCGCCTCGATCGCCTACAAAGTGGCTAGGTCCAAGACCTTGCTGGACAACGTCGGCAAGGACCTGGTCGCCGAGCTCAAGGAGATCCCGAAGAAGATCGACGCCGAGCGCAAACGGATGCGCGACACGCTGGACGCGTGGCAAGCAGAGGTGCGCCGGCCTCTCAATGCCTGGCAGGCTGACGAAGATGATCGGGTCGACCGCCACAATAACGCGATTGCTCGCCTAAAGCTCAACGCCGAAGCTCTGGACGGCATCACCGCCGAGGACCTGGCTGACCGGATCGCAAAGGTTGAAGCGGTCACCCTGGGCCAGCAGTGGGAAGAATTCGAAGCCGAAGCCGCCCGGGCCAAGGACGATTCGCTGAAGGTGCTGCGCGCTGCCCTCGCCATCCGCCAGCAGTACGAAGCAGAACAGGCTGAACTGGCCCGCCTGCGTGCAGAGGAGGAAGCACGCGGGCAGAAGGAGCGCGAGGAGCGCATCGCCCGGGAAGCTGCCGAGCTCGCTCGCATCGAAGCCGAACAGAAGGCCCAGGCCGAACGTGAAGCAGCCCATCGCCGCGAACTCGAAGCCAAGGCCGCCGCAGATCGCCGCGAGCTGGAACTGAAGCTGCAGGCCGAACAGGCAGAACGCGCCGCAGCTCAGGCCGAAGCCGACCGCATCGCCGCCGTGCAGCGCGCTGAACAAGAGCGCTTGGCAGCTGAGCGTCGGACAGCGGAAGCCGCTGAGCAGGCCCGCCAGGACGAACGCCGCCGCGCTGATGCAGCGGCCGCCGAAATTGTCCGCCAGCAGGAAGCCCGCGAGCGGGACAAGCTGCACAAAGCAAAAATCAACCGTGCCGCCCTTGATGCATTCGTAGCCGGCGGCATGACCGAGGAGTGCGCCAAGCAGGCCATCACCCTAATCGCGCAGCGCAGGATTCCCGCCATCACCATCGCTTACTGAGGCGCCCATGAACACAACTCCCCGCCTGGCCGCCCAGTTCGACTGGAAGATGGTCGGAGCCTTCTCGCCCGAGCAATTCAACGGCGAGCAGCGCAAGGTGTACGAAGACGAGGCCGCGCGCATCCAGCGGCAGTGGGACAACCAACCGAACTGAGGACATCCTATGTTCAAGAAAGCCGAACGCAAGCAGGCCAAGCTACGGCTGGCACTTGCCGGGCCATCAGGGTCTGGAAAGACCTTCTCCGCGCTGCTCATGGCCAAGGGCCTTGGCGGTCGAATCGCGGTCATCGATACCGAGCACGGTAGCGCGTCGCTGTACGCCGACATTGCCGACTTCGATGTGCTCGAGTTACACGCGCCCTACTCGCCTGAGCGCTACGCCGATGCAATCACTGCCGCCGAGCAAGCCGGCTACAGCGTGTTGATTATCGACAGCTACTCGCATGAGTGGACCGGCTCTGGTGGCTGCCTGGAGTCGAACGAGAAGCTCGCGCACCAGAAGTTCAAGGGCAACACCTGGGCGGCCTGGAGCGAAACCACGCCGCGTCACCGCAAGCTGACCGACAAGATCCTGACCAGCCCGCTGCACATCATCTGCACCATGCGGAGCAAGACCGAGACGGTTCAGGGCGAAGGCAAGAAGGTGATCAAGCTCGGCATGAAGTCCGAGCAGCGGGACGGCACAGACTACGAGTTCACCGTGGTGCTCGACATCACCCATGACGGGCATGCGGCCATCGCCAGCAAGGACCGGACGAAGCTGTTCGATCAGCCCGAGGTGATCAGCGAGGACACAGGGCGCCGCCTTCTTGCCTGGCTGAACGACGGCAAGTCGCAGGCCGACCTGCAGACCACGGCGCTGCAGGATGCTCTGTCGAAGATCCCGGTTACCGAGACCATGCAGGAGCTGCAGAGCGTGTACTCCGCCGCGTACCGAATCCTTGAGCAGTCACCTGACCACCTGGCACAGCTGAACGCGGCCAAAGACCAACGCAAAGCAGAACTCGCGGAGAAAGCAGTATGAGGGGCATCAACAAAGTCATCCTGGTCGGCACTTGCGGCCAGGACCCGGAGGTCCGCTATCTGCCGAACGGCAACGCGGTCACCAACCTCAGTTTGGCCACCAGCGAAGCCTGGACCGATAAGCAGACCGGCCAGAAAGTCGAGAAGACCGAATGGCACCGCGTAGTGCTGTTCGGCAAGGTCGCGGAGATCGCCGGCGAGTACCTACGCAAGGGGTCGCAGTGCTACATCGAAGGCAAGCTCAAGACCCGCGAGTGGGAGAAGGACGGCATCAAGCGCTACAGCACTGAGGTGCATGTCGATATCAACGGCACCATGCAGCTTCTGGGCGGCCGGCCAGATAACCAAGGCGCCGGCCAGCAACAACAGCGACAGGCTCAACAGCAACGGCAGCAGCCCCGCCAGGCGCCCCAGCAGAACCAGCAGGCCGCGCCGCCGGATGACTTCGACGACGATATCCCGTTCGCCCCGCTGCACCACCTGGCCGGGACGTAGCCATGAAGGCCCAACGGTTACGCCTCATCTACCCCACGGCCTATTACCAGGGCCGGGCCTGCCGCCAAGATGGAAAGTGCCGCCTCTCTCAGCCCTACGGAAACATGACCGTCGACGGCGGATGGTGGCTTGCGGGTTGGCACGATGCCGATATGGAACTCACCCATGAAACTCAAACGAATGGCCCTACAGCGCCACCAGCGCCGGGCACAGGTTCACTTGCCGCCTAGCGGACTGAAGGAGGTGGTGTATGGCTGCGAGCCAGCAAGACCGGTCGGCAAAGGCAGCCAGCAAGCGAAAGGCTGTTGGCGAGGAAGAGCTGCGAATGCGGGCCCGCCAAGGAACCCGGAATGTTCTGGCCGAACTGATGGAGTGGCACGGAATTGAAGAGCAAGGCGAGGCTATGACCCTGGCCCTGCATCATCTTCACGCCATGGGCCCGGAGGGGTCGAGGCCATTCTTCACGCCTCCGCGCCACGAAATCACAGTCTCTCCAATCGTGGCGCGAAGGCTAGAACTCGCCTACCAGCGCCAAGCACTTCGCATCTGTCACGACGAATAACCCAAATCACACGACCGCATCCGGCCACGGAGGGCGGCGTATGCATGGAGAAAGCCATGATCGGCACACCCTGCGAATACGTTCAGCAGTATTACCAGGTCCCGGCGTGCATCGGACGACGAGTGATCGCCTACGGCAAGCCTGGCGTCATCACCGCCGACTTCGGTCATTACGTCGGCATCGTGCTCGACGAAAGCACGAAGCGCCAGCCAGGCCGGTACCACCCCGTCGACGGCATTGAGTACGGCGAGATGGCGGGCGCCCTACCCAGGCCTCCACGCCGCACCAACTACGACCGGTACTACGACGAGGAATGGACCTGCGACTTCCACGAGTTCTTGGGGATCAACCGGCCTCACCGTGAGAAACGCAGGCATGATGGCCAGTGGCAATACCGTATGTATCGCACCCGCTCCGGCCATACCGCTTACGACTGGTCCTCTGACCGAGACGTGCAGGGCGAATGGTCGACAACGGCAGCACTCGCCAAGACCAGCTACAAAGCCGTGCTGAGCAAGCGCAAAGCCGATGCAGCGGCCTGGAAAAATCGCCTCGTCGCCTGACCCTTCGGCTCTGCCCGCCAGCGCCTTTCCTTTCAATAGCTTAGGTCAGCGCAACAAGGATCACGATTAGTTTTTAAGGGCGCCCTTTTTCCCTCGCGAAGGTCTAGGTGCCCCAGTCGACGAGGCCGACTCTGCCTCAAAAACAGCGACAGACAAGTGATCATGAATTTCAGAAAGCATCTTCATCCATCTGTCGTAATGCAGGTTCCGCTGCTCAGCATCCAGCTCGGCCCAATATGGATGCGTAAGCATGGAATGAGCATCATCAAAAAAAACCTCAGCCAAGCCCAAAGCCTTGGCCGATCTTTTAGCGGCATGCCTAGGTAGTGGGAGAAGTGGATACAAGTCGTCAATAGAAATCGACTTACAAATACCTTGAAGTTCTTCCAAAGCCTTCAGCGCGGATTGGTCTACATCATGTTCATCGAGATGCCTAAATCCGAAACGAAGCCCGATGAAACCTGCTTTCCTGTCGAGAGCCAACAATGGGCTAAGCATCCTTGCCGCAGCTAGCTGAGCCCGATCCCTGTTTAAAGAGCGATTAGCGAAAATTGATTGGACAGAAACCCACAGGGCGACAATGACAGCGGCCATCGTGCCTATTGCCGATAGCGCGTCCCAGCTCCAACAGTCCATCTTGTTCTTCCTTTAAACACGCATCGCGACCAAGTGTCGCCAAGCCGAATACCAATACCCCACTTCAACAAATCACGCCACCCCGGCGAGGCTGGTGGCTGCCTGGAGATAACCATGAGCACATTCGCAGTCTTCGGCATGACCGCCGACGTAGCGCTGGCTGAGGCCAGGAAGATTACCAAGACGACCAAGCCGAGCGGGAAAGCTGGCTGCCCCCCCCCTAGAGCTGACCTTGGCTGAATGGGAGCAGGCCGTGGCTGACTGCGCTGCAGCGATCATGGCCGGCGAGAAGGTGAAGCAACTGAGCCAGATGTTCGATGCACCGCAGTACGCCCAGCAGTTCATGGAGCTTGCGCGTAAGACAGGCCAGTGCCGCGATCTACGCATCAGGGCCAAATGCGTGATTACCGACGCCAAAGGCAAACCGGTGATCAATCAGAAGACCAAGATGCCGAAAATTGGGTGGACTGACTACACGCCCGACTTCTCGAAAGCGGCCTAAGAGGATTGCCCGTGTCCGCAAAAATCCGATCCGACATGAATCAACTCGGATGGGAATCTAGTAGCCACGGATGAGATTTTTCCATCTGCATAAATAACTGAGGTTGGGTTTTACGCAACTCTCGATAGTAATCGAGGCAGCGTGGTGGTCGTTCGATCTGAAGGGCAGAGTTCACACCATCAGCAAGCGACAAAGTCGGACCGAAGTAGATGGATTTTTGAGCGCTTACGACCATGTCCATACCGTCCGAGTAACCCTGCACCACACAAGTCTTTAAAGCTTCGGTAACGATTCCTTTTTCCCGAGAATTCAAACGGGCTGATCCGGCCTCTAGTTGCATCAGTTCTGTGACGAAGTCGTTTTGAGCGTCTGCCTCTTTGAGATTTACCAGATGACTGGATGTAAATGTATCCAAGATCGAAAAGAGCGTAAGCGCTGCCGTACACGTCGATGCAAGCCAAAAGCTAGGACTCATTACATCTTCAAAAAGAAGAATAGTAATTGCCAACGCAAGGCCTGCGGCAAGGCATCCCGCTGCTCCCCAATAGCGACTTTCCAAAATTGCGAGCACGGCCAGTACAAGCCCCGTAAAAAAAGCTCCCGCTGCGAATACTAATTGAAATTTGTTCATGGCTAATCGACTCCGTACTCCATGAAATTATCACTCTTATTCAATAACTTAACGACTGAGCTGGCACTACAGCAAGGAACATTTCATGCCCATAGAAAACCGATCCGGCAACACCGAACAGATGGTCAGCGTGCCGCGTGACAAGTTTGAAGAAGCCTTGCGCATCGTCGGCAGCTACGGATTCAAAGAATTTGCAGAAGAGGTTCGGGCTCTTCTCGCTCAGCCAGCCGCCCAGCACCAGGGCGAGCCGCTGGCCGAGATCGTTTCATTCGGAGAAGGCTTGAAAGAAGTCGCCTGGCGGAAAGGTCAAATGCCTGAGGTCGGCGCCAAGCTTTACCTCCACCCACCAACCTCCGCCGGCTTCAGCGCCGGTGATATGGCTGACCAGGGTGCCAAGGCATTCAGGGATGGACAGCGGGCGATCACCGAACTGAACGAAGACCTCCGCGCGATCCTGGGCCGTCCGGGCTTCACCTGTATCGGTATCGCCCAGGCACTGCGCAAGATGGGCCACACCATCGCCAGAAAAGCCGAAGAAGAACAGGCCACCGTTATCCATTGGTTGCTTGGACACTATCTGAAGCACGGCTCTGACTGGCGCCAGCACGCCTCGGATGAGCTGAAAGCAGCCAGCCAATCCCCCGAATGACCATGGAGTACATTTGTACTCCTACTTGATTTAACCCCCTCTCCCCTCTATTCACTGCCGCGATATGGCGGCCAAGGATCTGCCGTGGGCAAAACAATCATCCTGACCGGGAAAGCGGTCGTGAACTTCCGCAAGGTCATGAAAAACGTACCTGACGATGAGGTTCAGGACCTGGTGAGCATGAACGACACCCGGGAAGACCAGATCACCGAAGACGACCTGCTCGACATCGAGTGGATTCATGACGACGTGACCATCGAGGTGAAGGAATGACCCGCCTCGCCCTCTGCCTCCTGCTGCTGGCCACCCTGGCCGGCTGCGAGCCCATGACGCCAGAACAGCTCGCCCAGCACCGGGCGGCCAGGCCAGACACCCACGTAGAGGTGATGCACGACGATCACCGGCAGGTCACCTGCTGGAAGTACGGCGGTGGCAATGGCGGGATCTCCTGCCTGCCGGACTGGATGCTGCACAGGTCGGACCTGGCCCGCAACGAGCGCCAGCTCTCCCCGCACGAACAGACCGACAACCAACCTACACCCGCACTGGCGCCTGGGCGCTGGATTGATGAGAGGTATCAGCTGTGAGCGAATTCACGGATACGCAGCGCTTGGACTTCATGCTGTGCAAATTCCGAAAGGTAGTGGTTGAGGTATTGCCATTTGGCGGAAGGGACATCTATGTCGAAGAAGGCTTCATGGGCAACAAAACGTACGGAGCGGTCAGGCTGACCAGCCCGAGTGCCCAAGAAGAGGATCAGGCAAAAAGGATGGCGATCGATATCGCGCTGCAGGGGCAGCCATGACCGACCTGATCGAAGTAAAGACGTCAGACCTGGCAGGCGAGGCGCTGGGCTGGGCCGTTGGCAAGGCCGAAGGGCTGAACCTTGAACTGGTCCCGCCGCAGTACGGCAACCCCTGGCGGGTGTTCGCCCGGTACCAGGGCCAGGCCATCGAGCACACCAAACGCTTCAACCCTTGGGAAGACTGGACACTTGGTGGCCAACTGATCGACAAGCACCACGGAAGCACCCAGCACTGCCCAGGCCTAAGCGAAGAAGTCCAGTACAGCGGCGGCCCGGGGCTTGCTGGCGCCTGGTGCTACGGGCCCACTGCACTAGTCGCATTTTCCCGGGGCTTCGTCCACTACAAACTCGGCCATACCGTCCAGGTGCCGAAGGAGCTGATGCCATGAAGACTCTCGGCGAAATCATCGAAGCCGCGAAATCCGGCGAACGCCCTGACTACGAGGACCTGCGGCTGGCTGTATGCGCCATGGATGCGCTCATGACGTTTGATCGACAGGCCATCTGGAAGCTGGCCGAGGCCGAAACGGAAGGCAAGAAACCGTTCTTGGTGTACAGCTGTGTCTGGCAACGCGACGAGAACTTCGGTCGCTTGAAGCGGGCAATGGGGAAGGACCCGCGGAGCTGGCTCGGCCCCAATAACGACCCCGACAGCCCAGCAGTACAAGAACGCCGGCGCATGTCGAGCGCCATCATGGAGGGGGTTGCACGCCGCGCACAGGAGAAGAAGCAATGATCCTGTCACTGATGTACATGGCCTACCTGATCTACAGGGGTCCGCGATGAGCCGATTCATTGCCGTGGTCCACGGCTGGCACGTCAGCAGTAAAGGCTTCGATGTGCACGAGCTGAACGCGACCACCCAGCAAACCGCTGATGACGAAGCATGCCTGCTTGCTGCGAGACGTGACGCCGCCTTTGACCGAACAGCCTATGTAGTGGTCGAGGTTGACGACCGCGAACACCTGCCCCGGCGCCTGACTTGGCGCGAACGCCTCACCGGCAAGATTCAGTAACCCCACCCCCTACAACAACTCAAGCCTGCCGGTAGGTGGGCGAGGACCACTCATGCCTGAAATCACCTGTCACCAAGGCCACACCATGCGAGTCAGCACAGATCAGTGGGTGGAGACATTGACCCTGGACCAGTTGCGCTACGCCCGCGACAAGATGGCCGAAAAGATCAAGACCGCCGAGGCCCAGCCCAAGCGCTGCGTGTGGCGAGTCTGCCGCGGTGGCTTGGTCGAGGAGAACTACCGGGAAGAGGACTACGAGAAGGCAGCCGACCACTTGCTGCGCATATTCAAAGAGCATTTCGTCGAAGAGGCGAAGGCTTTCGTCGAGCGTCATTACGGCACGCTGCGCTTCGAGCGCGAGATCCCTCACATCTCCGTCGAGCTAGTCAGCCAGTTCGAATTCGACAACGAGTGGTTCCCGGCCAAGGCCTAACCCCTCCTCACCTCTGCCGCCATGCGCGGCGTGGAGATAACCCATGAACCTGATCGACTGCTACGTCACGAAGATCCTCGGCGAGCCGTACCGCAAGTTCGGCCACTGGTGGGTCGACGTGGAATACGACAGCTGGGGCAGAACCAGCACCACCAGGCTCATGTTCCGTACCGAGCAGGCCGCCCGGACCGCGTCTGTCGGCCACCACTTCCTCGCATAAACCTTCCTACTGTGCCGCCGCCGGCGGCGTGGAGACAAACATCCATGGCAAACGCCAGCGCGGCACCGGCCGCACGAATTCTGCCGCGCATTCTCCGCGCAGGCGAAGCTCCAAAGTACCTCGGCATGTGCCGAGCTGAATTCAACAAAACCGTCAGACCGTATGTGAGCGAATTCCCCATCGGAGAGCGCGGCGTCGGCTTTGACCGGGAAGAACTGGATGCCTGGATGAACGATTACATCCTGGCCATGGCAATTGCGAAAGACGGCGCTCAGGGACGACAATCACCCGGCAGCGAGCGTCCATCAGGAGATAAAGGATGGCGCGAAAGACAATCACGGGCCTTTCCCAAAGGAACGGCATTTGGCACATCGACAAGAAAATCAACGGAGAAAGACTTTACGAGAGCACTGGAACTGGTGAGCGGGAAGAAGCAGAGCGCTACCTGATTCACCGGCTCGAGCAGATTCGCCAGCGGAAGGTTTATGGGGTTCGTCAGGTACGCACGTTCAGGGAAGCAGCAACTCGCTACATCCTTGAGCACCGAGACCAGCCGTCGATACGTTTGACGGCTTTGTGCCTGAAGCAGCTGGATCCTTACATCGGAGACCTGCCGCTAACCCATATTGACGATCAGGCCCTGGAGGCGTTCATTGCGGAACGCCAGTCCGACCAGGTGCTACCAGACGGCAAGGTAAAGCCCGCGGTAACCAACCGCACAGTGAACATCGCGATCGAGCGCGTGATCCGGGTTCTGTCGTTGTGTGCAAGGAAATGGCGAGACGAGGAGCGCAGGCCGTGGCTCGATAGCGTGCCACTGCTGAGCAAGTTGGAAGAGAAAAGATCTAGCAGGAAGCCCTACCCATTGTCCTGGGAAGAGCAGTCGATCCTTTTCGGAGAGTTGCCGGCTCACCTACAGACGATGGCCTTGTTCAAGGTGAACACAGGGTGTCGCGAGCAGGAGGTCTGCAAATTGAAGTGGGATTGGGAGATTTCAGTACCAGAGCTGGGAACGAGTGTGTTCCTGATCCCCGCCGACTTCGGCGGCCGGCACGCCAACTCGGGAGTAAAGAACCGAGATGAGCGCCTGGTGGTGCTGAATAGCGTGGCCAAGTCGATCATCGACAGGCAGCGTGGCATCAGCCGGGAGTGGGTTTTCCCGTACAACGACACCGCGATGCATCGTATGAACGATTCGGCCTGGAAGAAAGCACGGGTGAGAGCAGCGAAACTCTGGCAGGAGAAAAACCTTCGCCCTGCTCACCCTGGATACGCTTCTATCAGGATTCACGATCTGAAGCACACTTTCGGCCGCCGCCTGAAGGCTGCCGGGGTAACCGAGGAAGACCGCAAGGCGCTGCTCGGGCACAAGAACGGGAGCATCACCAGTCACTACTCGGGCGCCGAGCTTGGCCAACTGATCGAGGCGGCAAACATGGTATCAGCCACTGATTCGAGAGGACCAGTGCTGACGATTCTGAAGAGGAGGCAGGCGTGAAAATTGGAGAAGTCACGCAAAAGTCACGCACATGAAAAAGGCCAGTTCTCACGAATCTGGCCTAAGTCATTGAATATAATGGTCGGGACGGAGTGATTCGAACACTCGACCCCTTGCACCCCATGCAAGTGCGCTACCGGGCTGCGCTACGCCCCGACTGGGCTTGAAGCATGTTCCCCTAGTTGCTGAGAACGTTGAAGAATTTACCCTAACCTTTTGAATTATGGAAGCATTTTTTCCAAAATTCATGGCCCGATAGAGGTTACTTCTTCAGCACCACCAATACATCCTCAAGCTCGACAATCATCTGCCGGATCAATTGTTTGTATTGGGTGGTGTCGTCCTTGGCTTCATCGCCAGAGAGGCGCAAACGCGCCCCGCCTATGGTGAAGCCTTGGTCGTACAGCAGCGCGCGGATCTGGCGGATCATCAGCACGTCCTGGCGCTGGTAATACCGTCGGTTGCCGCGGCGCTTCACCGGGTTGAGTTGGGGGAATTCCTGCTCCCAGTAGCGGAGCACGTGCGGTTTTACCGCACAAAGCTCGCTGACTTCACCAATAGTGAAGTAGCGTTTGCCTGGAATCGGCGGAAGCTCGTCGTTATGACTTGGTTCCAGCATAGGCCTCAACTCGGGCTTTCAACTTCTGCCCTGGACGAAAGGTGACGACTCGACGCGCCGTGATCGGGATCTCTTCCCCTGTCTTGGGGTTGCGGCCCGGCCGCTGGCGCTTGTCACGCAGGTCGAAATTGCCGAATCCGGACAATTTGACCTGCTCGTTGTCTTCTAGAGCGTGCCTGATTTCCTCAAAGAACAGTTCGACCAATTCCTTGGCCTCACGTTTATTCAGGCCCAGCTCCTCGTACAGCCGTTCGGCCATCTCAGCTTTCGTCAGAGCACCCATACGCTATTTCCTTAACGTGGTGTTCAACCTTTGTTCGAGCGAGGTGAGGATGTTTTGGGTCGCGGTATTCACCTCTTCATCATTAAGAGTGCGCGATGGATGCTGCCAGGTCAAGCCAACGGCCAGGCTTTTTCTATCAGGATCAATACCTTTACCCTGATAAACATCAAACAGCCTGAGGTCTGTCAGCCATTCGCCTGCATTGTCACGAATTACTTCAAGCACCGAGCTCGAAGCAACATCACGTCCTGCTACCAAAGCCAGGTCACGACGGACTTCAGGGAATTTCGACAGTTCGCTGAACTTCGGCAGGCGGCCTTCGGCCACTTCACCCAATACCAGCTCGAAGACAAACACCGGACGGTCCAGGCCCAGGGTCTTGGCCAGCTCCGGGTGGATCGCACCGAGGTAACCGACTTCGCGACCGGCACGCTCGATGCGGGCAGTTTGGCCCGGGTGCAGCGCCGGGTGCTTGCCCGGTACGAAGCTGAATTCGGCCAGCGAACCCGAGAAGCCCAACAGGGCTTCTACATCAGCCTTGACGTCGAAGAAGTCGATGGTGTCGCGACCGTTGGCCCAGCCTTCCGGCAGGCGGCTGCCGCACACCACGCCAGCGAGCATCGGTTGCTGCTGCAGGTTGCCCAGCTGGCCGACAAAGCGCAGACCGCTCTCGAACAGGCGCACGCGGTCTTGCTGGCGGTTGAGGTTGTGCTGCAGCGACTTGACCAGGCCCGGCCACAGGGAGGCACGCATGGCCGCCATGTCGCTGGAGATCGGGTTGGCCAGCAGCAGCGGCTCGACGCCCGGGCTGAACAGTTCGAATAGTTTCGGGTCGATGAAGCTATAGGTGATGGCTTCCTGGTAACCGCGGGCAACCAGCAGGCGGCGCAGGGCCGGCAGTTCGCCACGAGCCTCGGCCTTGGCTTGCGGGGCCAGGCGCGCTCGCGGATAACGAACCGGCAGGCGGTTGTAGCCGTACAGGCGGGCCAGCTCTTCGATCAAATCGACTTCCAGGCTGATGTCAAAGCGATGGCTTGGAACTTCGACCTGCCACTGCCCGGCTTCACCGCTGGTTTTCAGGCCCAGGGCGTTGAGCAGGCGCTCGACTTCCGCGGTGTCCATGTCCATGCCGAGCATCTGATTGATGCGCTCGGAACGCAGGGTCACCGGTGCAATCTTTGGCAGGTGCTGTTCGCTGACGGTTTCGATAACCGGACCGGCTTCACCGCCGACGATCTCCAGCAGCAGACCAGTGGCGCGCTCCATGGCTTCGCGGGCGAGCTGCGAGTCGACGCCACGCTCGTAGCGGTGCGAAGCGTCGGTGTGCAGGCCATAGGAACGGGCCTTGCCAGCGACCGAAATCGGCTCGAAGAAGGCGCTTTCAAGGAAGATGTCACGCGTGGTGGCAGACACACCACTGTGCTCGCCACCCATGACGCCGGCGATAGCCAGGGCGCGGGTGTGGTCGGCGATAACCAGGGTATCGCTGCGCAATGCTACTTCCTGGCCATCAAGCAGAACGAGCTTCTCGCCCTCCTCGGCCATGCGCACACGGATACCGCCATTGATTTCGGCGAGATCGAATGCGTGCAGCGGCTGACCCAGCTCGAGCATCACATAGTTGGTGATGTCGACGGCAGCGTCGATACTGCGTACGTCAGCGCGACGCAGGCGCTCGACCATCCACAACGGGGTCGGACGCGACAGGTCGACGTTGCGGATGACACGGCCCAGGTAACGCGGGCAAGCGGCTGGGGCCAGGACTTCGACCGGGCGTACTTCGTCGTGCACGGCAGCAACGGCGGGGACTTGCGGGCGAGTGACCGGCTCGGCGTACAGGGCGCCAACTTCACGGGCCAGGCCAGCCAGGGACAGGCAGTCGCCGCGGTTCGGGGTCAGGTCGACCTCGATACTGGCGTCGTCCAGGTCCAGGTACACGCGAATGTCTTCGCCCACCGGGGCGTCGGCAGCCAGTTCCAACAGGCCGTCGTTCTCTTCGCTGATCTGTAGCTCGGCCGCCGAGCACAACATGCCGTTGGATTCAACGCCACGCAGCTTGGCTTTCTTGATCTTGAAGTCGCCCGGCAGTTCGGCGCCGATCATGGCAAACGGGATCTTCAGGCCAGGGCGCACATTGGGCGCGCCGCACACTACCTGGAAGGTCTCGCTGCCGTTGCTGACCTGGCACACACGCAGCTTGTCGGCATCTGGATGCTGCTCGGTGCTCAGCACCTCACCCACGACGATACCGCTGAATTGGCCGGCAGCCGGGGTAACGCTGTCGACTTCAAGACCGGCCATGGACAGACGGGCAACCAGCTCGTCTCGGGATACCTGCGGGTTGACCCAACCGCGCAGCCATTTTTCACTGAATTTCATCCTGCTCTCCTGAAAGATTCGTTACGGGTGCGCGACCTAGCGAAATTGCGCAAGGAACCGCAAGTCGTTGTCGAAGAACAGACGCAAATCGTTGACGCCGTAACGCAGCATGGCCAGACGCTCGGCGCCCATGCCGAAGGCAAAGCCCTGGAACTCTTCAGGGTCGATGCCAGACATGCGCAGCACGTTCGGGTGAACCATGCCGCAGCCCATGACTTCCAGCCAGCCGGTCTGTTTGCACACACGGCAACCGTTGCCGCTGCACATCACGCACTGGATGTCGACTTCAGCCGAAGGCTCGGTGAAGGGGAAGAAGGACGGACGGAAGCGGACCGCCAGTTCCTTTTCGAAGAACACCCGCAGGAACTCTTCGATGGTGCCTTTAAGGTCGGCGAAATTGATATCGCGATCGATCAGCAGGCCTTCGACCTGGTGAAACATCGGCGAGTGGGTCAGGTCCGAGTCGCAGCGATAGACGCGGCCCGGGCAGACAATGCGGATGGGCGGCTGGCTGGACTCCATGGTCCGTACCTGCACCGGCGAGGTGTGGGTGCGCAGCAGCATGTTGGCATTGAAGTAGAAGGTGTCGTGCATTGCCCGGGCCGGGTGGTGGCCGGGAATGTTGAGTGCTTCGAAGTTGTGGTAGTCGTCTTCGACCTCAGGGCCCTCGGCGATGCCGTAGCCAATATGGGTGAAGAACTGCTCGATGCGCTCCAGGGTGCGGGTGATCGGATGCAGACCACCGGAGGTCTGGCCACGGCCCGGCAAGGTCACATCAATGCATTCGGCAGCCAGGCGGGCGCTGAGCTCGGCCTCTTCAAAAGCTGCCTTGCGCGCGTTGAGCACCTCGGTGACGCGCTCTTTGGCGTCGTTGATCAGCGCGCCAACTTTTGGCCGCTCTTCGGCAGGCATGTTGCCCAGGGTCTTCATCACCTGGGTCAGTTCGCCTTTCTTGCCAAGGAATTGAACCCGGATCTGTTCCAGGGCATTGATGTCTTCAGCGCGTTCCACGGCCTCCAGGGCTTGGGAGACCAGCGCGTCCAGGTTTTCCATGTACAGACTCCAGATACAAAATAGGGGAAGAGCGCAGGCTCTTCCCCTATTAAGACGTTTAACACCCGGCGCCGGAAATGACGCCGGGTGATTGTCGGGGGTACTTAAGCCAGCGAGGCTTTAGCCTTCTCGACAATCGCAGCAAACGCCGCTTTTTCGTTCACTGCCAGATCGGCCAGAACCTTACGGTCGATTTCGATCGACGCTTTTTTCAGGCCAGCGATCAGGCGGCTGTAGGACAGACCGTTGATACGCGCACCAGCGTTGATACGAGCGATCCACAGAGCGCGGAACTGACGTTTTTTCTGACGACGGTCGCGGTAGGCGTATTGGCCTGCCTTGATGACCGCTTGCTTGGCTACACGGAATACGCGCGAGCGTGCGCCGTAGTAACCTTTAGCCAGTTTCAGAATTTTCTTGTGACGCTTACGAGCGATGACGCCACGCTTTACACGAGCCATGAGTAATTTCCTCTATCTTTGACCAAAAATTAACGAAGGCGCAGCATGCGCTCGACTTTTGCAACGTCCGACGCGTGCAGCAGGCTGCTACCGCGAAGTTGACGCTTACGCTTGGTCGACATTTTGGTCAGGATGTGGCTCTTGAAAGCGTGCTTGTGCTTGATGCCGTTAGCCGTTTTCAAGAAACGCTTGGCTGCACCGCTTTTGGTTTTCATCTTTGGCATGTTCGGATACTCCGCATTCAGTTGATAAACATAACCGCAAGGCCTGCCGTGCCCTGGTGGTTATTTCTTTTTCTTGGGGGCGATGACCATCATAAGCTGGCGTCCTTCCATCTTCGGATGCTGTTCGACGGTACCGTATTCGGCGAGGTCAGCTTCGACCCGCTTCAGCAGTTCCATACCCAGCTCCTGGTGAGCCATCTCACGGCCGCGAAAACGCAGGGAAATCTTGGCCTTGTCCCCATCACTAAGGAAACGTACCAGGTTGCGTAGTTTTACCTGGTAATCCCCTTCCTCCGTCCCTGGACGAAACTTGATTTCTTTAATCTGGATCTGCTTCTGATTCTTCTTGGCGGCGGCCTGCTGCTTTTTCTTCTCGAAAAGGCTCTTGCCGTAGTCCATGACGCGGCAAACAGGAGGTACCGCGTCGGCAGAAATCTCTACCAGATCCAGCTTCGCTTCTTCAGCGATACGAAGCGCTTCATCGATCGAGACGATGCCAATCTGCTCGCCGTCAGCGCCAATTAACCGAACCTCGCGTGCCGAGATATTCTCGTTGATCGGGGCCTTCGGTGCAGCTCGTTTATCGTTTCTCATATCACGCTTAATAGTAATTACTCCGATTCTTGGCGACCACGCCGGGAAACCGACTGCGCAAGGAACTCCGCGAACTGGGCGACCGGCATGGAGCCAAGGTCTGCGCCTTCTCGGGTACGTACGGCGACGGTTTGCGTTTCGACCTCACGGTCCCCTATAACCAAAAGGTAAGGGACCTTGAGCAAAGTATGCTCGCGGATTTTAAAGCCGATCTTCTCATTTCTCAAGTCGGACTTGGCACGGAATCCGCTTTCATTGAGAGTTTTTTCAACATTCAGGGCGAATTCGGCCTGCTTGTCGGTGATATTCATGATCACCGCCTGGGTTGGCGCGAGCCAAGCCGGGAAAGCACCTTCGTAGTGCTCGATCAGAATTCCGACGAAACGCTCGAACGAACCGAGGATCGCACGGTGCAGCATGACTGGATGCTTACGGCCGTTGTCTTCGGAGACGAATTCTGCGCCCAGACGGATCGGCAGGTTGAAGTCGAGCTGCAGGGTACCACACTGCCAGACACGGCCGAGGCAATCTTTGAGCGAGAACTCGATCTTCGGACCGTAGAAGGCGCCCTCACCCGGCTGCAGGTCGTACGGCAGGCCGGCGCTGTCGAGTGCTGCAGCCAACGCGGCTTCGGCGCGATCCCACAGCTCATCGGAACCCACGCGTTTCTCAGGACGGGTGGACAGCTTCATTTCGATGTCCTTGAAGCCGAAATCGGCGTAGACATCCATGGTCAGCTTGATGAATGCGGCGGACTCGGACTGCATCTGTTCTTCGGTGCAGAAGATGTGCGCATCATCCTGGGTGAAGCCACGCACACGCATGATGCCGTGCAGGGCGCCCGATGGCTCGTTACGGTGGCAAGCACCGAACTCGGCCAGACGCAGCGGCAGCTCGCGGTAGCTCTTCAGGCCCTGATTGAACACCTGCACGTGGCAAGGGCAGTTCATCGGCTTGATGGCGTAGTCGCGGTTTTCCGACTGGGTGGTGAACATGTTGTCGGCGTAGTTGGCCCAGTGACCGGACTTTTCCCACAGGGAGCGATCGACCACTTGCGGGGTCTTGATCTCCAGGTAGCCGTTGTCACGCTGCACCTTGCGCATGTACTGCTCGAGCACCTGGTACAGGGTCCAGCCGTTGGGGTGCCAGAACACCATGCCCGGCGCTTCTTCCTGGAGGTGGAACAGGCCCAGGCGCTTGCCGATCTTACGGTGATCGCGTTTTTCCGCTTCTTCGATGCGCTGGATATACGCAGCCAGCTGCTTCTTGTCGGCCCAGGCAGTGCCGTAGACACGCTGCAGCTGCTCGTTCTTGGCATCGCCGCGCCAGTAGGCGCCCGACAGCTTGGTCAGCTTGAAGGACTTCAGGAAGCGGGTGTTCGGCACGTGCGGACCGCGGCACATGTCGACATATTCTTCGTGGTAGTACAGGCCCATGGCCTGTTCATCCGGCATGTCTTCGACCAGGCGCAGCTTGTAGTCTTCGCCGCGGGCCTTGAACACCTCGATCACCTCGGCGCGCGGGGTGACCTTCTTGATGACGTCGTAATCCTTGTCGATCAGCTGCTGCATGCGCTGTTCGATCGCCGCCATGTCGTCAGGCGTGAAGGGACGCTCGTAGGCGATGTCGTAATAGAAACCTTCGTCGATGACCGGCCCGATGACCATTTTGGCGGTCGGGTACAGTTGCTTGACGGCATGACCGACCAAGTGAGCGCACGAGTGACGGATGATCTCCAGCCCCTCTTCGTCCTTGGGCGTGATGATTTGCAGACTGGCGTCGTGCTCGATCAGGTCGCAGGCATCGACCAGCTTGCCGTCGACCTTGCCGGCGACGGTGGCCTTGGCAAGGCCGGCACCGATGGATGCGGCGACTTCGGCTACGGATACGGCCTTGTCGAAGGAACGTTGACTGCCATCGGGAAGAGTAATAATGGGCATGGCGCCTCCTCTCCTAGTGGTGACCCCTACCAAAGGTCACGTGGGTTGGGATGAGCCAGTACGCGATCCGCCCCTGTCCTTGCCGAAGCAAAGCCTGCCTCACAGTGGCAGAAGCCCGAGAGCCTGCCAGGGAACGAACCAGAGTGACTGGAATAGTAAAAAATAGTTGGGAGCTGCAAGCCGCAAGCGACAAGAAAAGCCAGCGGCGAACTCAAGCCGAGCATGCTAGCACAAAGCTTTGCGCTGATTGAGGGCGGATTAGCGCGGTTCGGTAGAAATATTCTGAATTTAAGCCTTGGCGGTGAACTTGCGCGGATTTTTTCTGCTCAGAGTTTGTGAAGCGTCCTACTCTTGTGAGACTCGACCCCAAGGAGTGTTTGGTTATGCGACTTCAGTCTCTACTGGCCCTGGCGGCTGCTTCTGTCCTGCTGCTGCCGTTGGGAGCCCATGCCGGCAAGCTACCCGCAGGCTACCAGTCCAATTGCGTGGCCCAAGCGCAACAGCAAGGCCTGGCGAAGGCTGCCGCCGAACAGCACTGCAGCTGTGCCGGGAAAGTGATCGAAAAGGAATTCACCGATGCGGAAATCAAGGATCTGGACAGTTCGGATGGCATTGACGCCAACACCATGAAGCGCGCGCAAGAAAAAGTTGCAGCTGCTTGCGCCCCGAAAAAATAGGCATTTGGCCCTGTAATCCATCGCAAATTTGCTCCAGATCAGCAATCTGCGAAGGTAAAAGGGGCTACAAGCCCATAATTAGACTATGATGGTCGGCGTGCACCCTGTTGGCCTCGGCAACACCGCACTACTGAAAATCATGTTTCCTGGAGATACACCCATGTCTAATCGCCAAACCGGCACCGTAAAATGGTTCAACGATGAGAAAGGCTTCGGCTTCATCACTCCACAAGGTGGCGGCGACGATCTGTTCGTTCACTTCAAGGCTATCGAAACCGACGGTTTCAAAAGCCTGAAGGAAGGCCAGACCGTTTCCTTCGTTGCCGAAAAAGGCCAGAAGGGCATGCAGGCTGCACAAGTTCGTCCAGAGTAAGATCTGACGAATAAAAAAACCCGTCCATGTGACGGGTTTTTTTGTGCCTGCAGGAACCAGCGTGAACCGCGCTTGCGACCGCGGGCAAGCCCGCTCCTGCACCGCAGGTTCAGCCGCAGTTGACGCGCGTGACGACGCCCTGGGCATCAGTGTTCAGGTTCAGGCGCTCGGAGCGGTACTCCAGGGTGATCACATCATGAGGCCCCAGGGCGCGAGCCAGTTGCGAACCGCTAGCCTTGCGAGCCTGCTCCAGCAACTGGGGGGTGACCGGCTTGCCGACGGCGAACTCGGCACCACTGGCCTGGCAACGGCCGTCAGTGTTCGCAGCCACGGGCTCGGTCGTCTTCGACGACGAACCGCCAGTGCTGCAACCGGCCAGAGCGGCAACTGCCAACAGGCTCATCAATGATGCACGGAACATGAATCCTCCTTTAAATACGGAATGCTGCCTATCTGACAGCCTCACTGGTTTTTCGTTGCAAAACCCGCAAAGTCTGCCTGAGCCAGCGCACTCAAGGAAAACCTAATCGTCACGGGATTTTGCACAAGCCCTGCCTACAGTCAGTACAGGTCGATGTAATCGCTCGCAGGTTTGGGCCAGTTGTTCTTCAGCGCATTGAACACCTGCAGCACCCAGCGTTCGTCTTCCGCGGCCTGTGCGCCGACGCAGCCGGATCCCGCCGCCCAGGTTTCCAGACGAAAGGCCAGGCCGTCGAGCTCACGACCGCCCACCACCTGGGAAAGCCAGGCAATGCCCCCACGGTTGACCCGCAACTGGCTGTGCTGGCCGTTGTTGCCTGCAGCAAGCAAGCTGCGCACCGCTTCAACGGTAAACTGTTCTGGGTTGTTCAAATCGATCTGCACAGCGCGCTTCCGACAAACTGGAAACCGTTAGTTTGCCACGCCCCCTGCCCTTATGCCTAAGTCGCAGTGCCTTGCCACGCCTTGGCATGATTTACTGCACTCCTTGGGCAACGGCAGCTTGGCCTTGCTCTTCAATCGCCAGGGCCCGGCGTTTGAACCCATAGTGCGCGCAGTTTTTATCCGGAAATGTTCATGACAAACCACATCATCGATGCCGACATCAAGGTCAAATGGCCCGAAGGCCAGAGTGCCTACAGCCCAGCCAGTGCCGAAGAGCTGATGCTGATTGCCGTCGACCTGCTGGTCAAAGACCTGGGCAACGAAGCGGCGCGCAGCTTCGTCGAGCAGGTGTTCGAGCGCTACGCACACACTACGCCAGACGCCCAAGCCGCGTACTGAGCAGGTCGAAAAAGCCCTGGGCATCGGCACGATCGATCCACATCACATTCGCTGGCTGCCCCAGCGCGTTGTACCAGTCGGTTATGGTCTGGCCGTAGGTCGGGCCTTCGCGGCTGTCGACTTGCATATGAACCTGTCGCCCGGCAAACAAGTCGGGCTTGAGCAGGTAGGCGATCACGCTGGCGTCATGCACCGGGCCGCCGGGGATGCCATAGCGCGCCATGTCGGCGGCGACATAGGCATCGAGGATTTCCACCACCCGCTTGCTGGCCCGGGTGTTCACGGCGGCCAGTTGCTGAAGCCGCGCCTCGCTGGTCAGCACCTGGTGGGTGACATCCAACGGCAGGTAAGTCAGCTTGACGCCACTGCTGAGCACTACCTCTGCCGCCTCTGGGTCGGCGAACAGGTTGAATTCGGCCACCGGCGTGATGTTGCCACCGTTGAAGTGCGCGCCCCCCATCACCACCACTTCCTTGATACCCCGAGTGATTTCCGGTGCCTGGATCAGCGCCAGTGCAAGGTTGGTCTGCGGACCGAGCATAGCCACCGTGACACTGCGCCACTCGGCGGCCCCCAAGGTGTCGATCAGGTACTGCACCGCGCCACCTTCAGCCAGCCCCAGCCTGGGCTGGTACACCGCAACACCCGGTAGCCCCTCATCGCCATGGATATCGGCCGCATAGACCGGCGCCCGCAACAGTGGCCTGGAGGCACCGGCATACACCGGAATATCTTCGCGCCCTCCCCACTCCCTGGCCAGGCACGCATTGCGCGACGTCTTGTCCAGGCGCACATTGCCGGCCACGGTCGTGATGGCGCGAATGTTCAGCGCCTCGGGCGATGCCATGGCCAGCAGCAACGCCACCACATCGTCGGCGCCTGGGTCGGTATCGATGATCAGCTCGATCGGGGCAGCCCGGGCGGCATCGGCCGTCAGCAGCGACATCAGCAGTACTCCTTGAAGCAAACGTTTGGTGGTTGCACCTAAAAGGTAACACCTGCAATCAAGGCAATGTTGCTGTACGGCTTGCATTCGCCGGTGCGCACCACGGCGCGGGCACCGCGGCTGAGTTGCTTGAACTCGGCGTGGCCGAGCAGGTTGCGGACGCCGAGCTGGCCGTGTGCGAAACATTGCTCGATGGTGGTCAGCGCGGGGGGATTGGCCTTGAACAACTCATTGGCCAGCACATGACTTTCCACCTGCATTTCGCTCAGTACGGCCCGCAACGTACTGGCAAAGTCCGGGACACCTGGGGTTAGCGCCAGGTCTATCAGTTCGACACCGGGAGGCACTGGCAGACCGGCATCACTAATCACCAGAATGTCGCCATGGCCCAGGGAGGCGACAACTCGGGACAGCGCGATGTTGAGCAAGGCGGTCTTCTTCATGGCTGTAACTCGACCAGGTAAGGGATCGAAGGCTGGGCGCCAGCGCGAGTCACCGACAGCGCCGCCGCGCGCTGGCCGAAGGCAATGGCCTCACCATCCTCCATGCCCCGCGCCAGGGCTGCGGCAAAGCCGCCGACAAAGGTGTCGCCAGCGGCCGTGGTGTCCAGCGGCTGGACCACCGGCGCCGGAAAGTGGCGCATGCCCTGGGCATTGGCAAACAATGCGCCCTGGGCGCCGAGGGTGACAATCACGTTTTTCACCCCCAGGGTGCGCAGATGGCTGGCCGCCACTTCAGCGCCGGTCAGGTCAATCACCGGCAGGCCAGTCAGGGCCTGGGCCTCGCTCTCGTTGGGAATCAGGTAGTCAATGGCGTGGTACCAGTCCTGGGGCAAGGGACCGGTGCACGGCGCCGGATTGAGGATCACCGTCTTGCCCAGCGCGCGACCGCGCCCCAGGGTGTAGGCCACCGTCGCCGGCGGCACCTCCAGCTGGCAGATGATGACTTCGGCGCCTTGCAGCAGCTCATCGAAAGCCTGCACCGATTCTGGCAGCAACTGGCCATTGCCACCGGGAATGATGACGATGGAGTTCTGGCTGCTTGCATCGACCACAATCAGCGCCAGGCCACTGGAGACACCAGCGCACACGCCTACTCCCTGGCAGTCGATCCGTTCATCGAGCAGGGCTTGGCGCAGGTGCTCGCCGTAGGCATCGTCGCCAACCTTTCCGATCATCGCCACCGGTGCCCCCAGGCGCGCCGCAGCAACCGCCTGGTTGGCGCCCTTGCCGCCCGGCACAGTGGCAAAGGACTCGCCCGCCAGCGTCTCGCCTGCGCGTGGCAGGCGCTGGGCGCGGGCCACCAGGTCCATGTTAAGGCTGCCGACCACCACTACCTTGGCGTGCATATTCGTGTTGCTCTCAGCGGTAATCATTGAAAAGGTCCGGGCGTGGCGCGGTGGACTCGCGCAGCACGATCTTCGGCGCAACAATGCGTTGCTCCGGTGCGCCACGCAGAGGCTGGGCAATGCGTGACAGCAACAAGGCCGCAGCGCTCTCGCCCAACTCGCGAATCGACTGCCCCACCGTCGTCAGTGCAGGAAACACATAACGGCTGAGCTGGATGTCGTCGAAACCGATCACCGACAGCTCGCTCGGTACGCAGATGTTGCGCTCGGCGGCAGCGCGCAGCACGCCGATACCGATCATGTCGTTGCCGGCAAATATTGCCGTCGGACGCTGCCCTTCCAGCAGGCGCGCCGCCGCGGCGTAACCGCCAAGGCTGGTGAAGTCACTGCTGAGAATACGCTCCTGGGCCACCGTCACTCCCGCCTCGGCCAGGGCGCGCTCGAAGCCCGCCAGGCGCAGCTGGGCGACACTGGTGTTGTTCGGGCCGCCAATGCAGGCGATATCGCGATGGCCCAGGTCAAGCAGGTGCCGGGTCGCAAGATAGGCACCCTGCTCATGGTCGATACGAACGATGTCGGCCTCGACCCCCTCCAGGGCACGGTCGACGATCACCATGGGCGTGCGCACGCTGGCCAGACTGTCGAGCAGGTCGCTGTCTTCACCCACAGAGGCGACGATCAGGCCGTCGATGCGCTTTTCCAGCAGCACGCGCAGGTAGCTACGCTGCTTTTGCGGGTTATCGTCGGAGTTGCACAGGATCACGCAATAGCCCTTGCGCTCGCAGCCGTCCTCGATGCCCCGGGCCAGCTCGGCGAAGTACGGGTTGACACTGTTGGGCACCAGCAGGCCGATGGTGGCAGTGCTTCGTGCCTTGAGCGAGCGCGCCACGGCGCTGGGCACATAGTCGAGCTCAACGATGGCGGCCTCCACTTTCAGGCGCACCTGCTCGCTGACCGGTCGGGTCTTGTTCAGTACATGGGACACGGTGGTGTAGGAAATCCCCGCCAGTGCCGCGACATCTTTGATCGTTGCCATTGTTCAGTTCCGCCGGCTTGCACGCCGGCTACGGTAGGTGTCGAGGACCACGGCGATCACGATGACCGCCCCGGTGATAATTCGTTTGGTGGGCTCCGAAGCGCCGATCTGCGCCAACCCTGCGGCCAGCACCGAGATAATCAACACGCCAAAAAAGGTGCTGATGACCGACCCGCGCCCGCCCATCAAGCTGGTGCCACCGATCACTACGGCAGCGATGACCTGAAGTTCAAGGCCTGACCCTGCATTGGGGTCGGCTGCCTCCAGGCGGGAAATCTGGAACAGCGCTGCCAGCCCGGCGAGCATCCCCATCAACGAGAACACCAGGACCTTGTATGGACGCGGGTCGATCCCGGCCAGGCGCACTGCCTCTTCATTGGTACCAATGCCGGTCAGGTAGCGGCCGAACACGGTGCGAGTGAGCACCAGCTGGGCGAGGATGATCACCAGCAAGGCGATGATGAACGACGGCGACACACCGAATGCCAACGGGTTGGAGAGCCAGGCGAAAGCGTCCCCGATGTAGGCGGTGCGCGAGTCGGTAAGCTGGTACGCCACGCCCCGCGCCATTTCCAGCACGCCCAGCGAAACGATGAACGACGGAATCCGCCAGGCCACGGTAATCGCGCCGGTCAGGCTTCCGGCCAATGCCGCCACGCCCATGCCCAGCAAGGCCGCTGGCAGCACGCTCCAGCCCCAGCCCAGTATCGCCACGCTGACCGCCGACGCCGCCAGGGCCAGCACCGATCCCACCGACAGGTCGATACCACCGATGATCAGGACGAAGGTCATGCCCACCGCCAGCACCATCAGGTCGGGAATCTGGTTGGCCAGGGTGCTGAAGGTGCCATAGGAAAGAAAGTGATCGCTCAGCAGCGAGAACAGCACGATCATCGCCAGCAATGCGCCGGCCAGGCCCAGGTAGGTGCCCAGGCCGTAGTAGGTGCCGCCACGCTTTACGCGGGGGACGGCGGTGTCCAGTGGAGTGGTTTTCATGGGGCCATCCTGGGTGCCGCCTCGTGCAGCAGCGCATCACGTTTTTGATAGCCGGCGAAGGCCGCGGCCAGTAGTTGGTCCTGGGTCCAGTGTTCGCGCTCGAAAGTGTCGATCAGGCGCCCGGCGCTGAGCACACCAATGCGGTCGCAGATCAGCATCAGCTCGCGCAGGTCGCTGGACACCACCACCAGCGCCTTGCCCTGGCGCGCCAGCTCGGCGAGCAGGCCGTAGATGTCGAACTTGGCGCCGACATCGATGCCGCGGGTCGGCTCATCGAACAGCAACACAGAGCAGTCGCGCTCGAGCCAGCGGCCGATCACCACTTTCTGCTGGTTGCCACCAGACAGCTCCCCCACTACCTGGTCGGGGCTGGAACTGCGGATGCGCATGGCGCTGATCTGCCGCTGGGCAAGCGCACGCTCGGCGCCGCCGTCGAGCAGGCCCGCACGGGAGATCGCCGGCAGGTTGCCCAGGGCGATATTGGCGCTGATCGATTGCGACAGAAGCAGCCCCTCGCCCTTGCGGTCTTCGGTGATCAGGGCAATGCCTTCACGGACGGCCGCCGCCGGCGAGTGGATGTGCACCGCCCGCAGCGGATTGCCGATCTCGACAGTGCCGTTGTCGGCTCGGTCGGCACCGTAGATCAAGCGCAGCAACTCGGTGCGCCCGGCACCGATCAATCCGGAGATGCCAAAAATCTCGCCACTGCGTACTTCAAAGGACACATCGCGAACTTTATCGGCCCGCCCCAGCCCCTTGACCTTGAGCAGTGGTGGGCCGATCTCGCGCTGCCCCAGGTCGATATGCTCGGCAAGCTCGCGCCCCACCATCAGGTTGACCAGTTGCGCGCTGCTGTAGCGATCCATGGGTTCGACACACACCAGCTTGCCATCGCGCAGCACGGCCACTCGCTGGGCGATACGCTTGAGCTCTTCAAGGCGGTGAGAGATGTAGACGATGGCCACGCCCCGCTGCTGCAGGCGCTCGATCTGGGTGAACAGCAACTCGACTTCCCGCGCGGTGAGCATGGCCGTCGGCTCGTCGAAAATCAGTACATGGCAGTCGCCGATCAGGTTGCGGGCGATTTCCACCATCTGCTGATGGCCGATGCCCAGCTCGCCCACCGGCGTGTCCGGGTCTATGGCCTCCAGGCCAACCTGCGCCATGGCCGCCTGGGCCATTTGGCGCAGGCGCTTGCGACTGATCCAGCCCGCGCAACTGGGCAGATTGTCGAGAAACAGGTTCTCGGCCACGGTGAGGGTCGCCAGTAGATTGAGTTCCTGCATGACCATGCGCACACCGGCACGCTCGGCAACAGCGCGACTGCCCGGTTGGTACGGCTGCCCCTGATACTGCATCTGCCCGGTGGTGGCCACTTCAAGGCCACCGATGATCTTGGAAAGGGTGCTCTTGCCCGCCCCGTTCTCGCCGGTGAGCGCCAGCACCTCGCCGCGATACAGGCCCAGGTCGATATCGCTCAGTACGGGCTGGGCGTAGGTCTTGCCGATTGCGCTGACTGAAAGCACGACATCCGCGGTCGCTGACATTGCCGATTCTCCTGGGCGCCCAACTCGGGCAGGCGCACCTTGTGCGACTACGGTTGGGTGACCAGTTCGACCGGGGTCTGGATGACATTGTCGGCATCCACTTCAGGTTTTTCGCCCTTGAGCATCTTCAGTGCCGCTTCAATGCCGAATACCGCCTGCCTGGCCGCGTACTGGTCGGCAGTGGCGAGCACCCGACCGTCCTTGAGCATCGGCTTGATGGCGTTGATGTTGTCGTAGCCGACCACCTGCACCTGACCGGCCTTGCCCGCCGCCCGCACCGCCGATACCGCCCCCAGGGCCATGCTGTCGTTGCCGGCCAGCAATGCCTTGATATCCGGGTGCGCATTGAGCATAGAGGCGGCCACCGCGTTGCCCTTGGCAATTTCCCAGTCGCCCGATTGCACCGAGACCACCTTCATCTGCGCCCCCTCCATTGCATCCTTGAAGCCTGCGGTGCGCTGTTGGGCGTTGGTGGTGGTGGAGACGCCCTCGATGATGCCGACCTGGTCACCGGCCTTGAGCTTTTCCTTAGCCAGGTACTCGCCTACCAGGCGTGCACCTTTGCGGTTATCGGGGCCTACGAAGGGAACGCTGAGGTTTTTGCTCTTGAGCACCTCGGGGTCCAGGCGGTTGTCGATGTTGACCACGGTAATACCGGCATCCATGGCCTTTTTCACCACCGGCACCAGGGCCTTGGAATCGGCGGGGGCAATCACCAGGGCGTTGACCCCGGAGACGATCATCTGCTCGACGATACGAATCTGGTTGCTCGAGTCAGTCTCGTCCTTGATGCCATTGGAGATCAGCTCGAAGTCACCTGCATGGGCCTTCTGGTAAGCCTTGGCACCATCTTCCATGGTCAGGAAGAACTCGTTGGCGAGGGATTTCATCACCAACGCGACCTTCGGCTTTTCATCAGCCAGGGCCTGGGAGAACGGGGCAACGAGTGTAAGCGAAGAGAGTACGGCGGCAGCCAGCAGGCGTCCTGGGAACGGCAGCTTCATGGGTTTACTCCGGATCTTATGATTTTTATCGGGTCGCAAACGTTTGCGTTAGCTAACTATGGAAATGTAACCAAACTTTGTCAAATCCGCTGCCGGAAACGGTCGGGATAGCGCGCGTAGGAATTATCGTTCAAACAACCGTAAAACCGAACACTCCTTGCATGCAATATTCGGAATCCCGAATAGACAAGGCCTCGCGCGGGGCCTGCAAATCAAATAAATTTAGTTTTAAATCAATAAGTTGTATATGAAAAGGGACGAACGGATGAGCTGGTACGTTTTCTGCTCGCTCTTGGGGGTTACACAGCTAACTCCATCAATAAGAGAGAACAACAATGAAAGCTGCGCTTAACTCCTTCGTCCCAGGGGCACTCGCCCTACTGCTGCTCCTGCCTGCCGGCGTCAACGCCAAGGAAGCCGAAAACCAGCAGAAACTCGCCAATGTGGTGATTCTCGCCACCGGCGGCACCATTGCCGGCGCCGGTGCCAGTGCCGCCAACAGTGCGACCTACCAGGCCGCCAAGCTGGGCGTCGACAAACTGATCGCCGGCGTTCCGGAACTGGCCAACATTGCCAACGTACGCGGCGAGCAAGTGATGCAGATCGCCTCCGAGAGCATCAGCAACGAAAACCTGCTGCAACTGGGTAAGCGCGTGGCTGAACTGGCCGACAGCAAGGACGTCGACGGCATCGTCATCACCCACGGCACCGACACCCTTGAAGAAACCGCCTACTTCCTCAATCTGGTCGAAAAAACCGACAAGCCGATCGTAGTGGTGGGCTCGATGCGTCCGGGCACCGCGATGTCGGCCGACGGCATGCTCAACCTGTACAACGCCGTGGCCGTTGCCGGTGACAAGCAATCGCGCGGCAAAGGTGTGCTGGTCACCATGAACGACGAGATCCAGTCCGGTCGTGACGTCAGCAAGACCATCAACATCAAGACCGAAGCATTCAAGAGCCCATGGGGCCCGCTGGGCATGGTGGTCGAGGGCAAATCCTACTGGTTCCGCCTGCCAGCCAAGCGCCACACCATGGATTCGGAGTTCGATATCAAGAACATCAGCAGCCTGCCTGCCGTGGACATCGCCTACGGCTATGGCAACGTGAGCGACACCGCCTACAAGGCCCTGGCTCAGAATGGCGCCAAGGCGATCATCCACGCCGGCACCGGCAACGGCTCGGTGTCGTCGCGCGTTGTGCCTGCACTGCAGGAACTGCGCAAGGAAGGCGTGCAAATCATTCGCTCCTCCCACGTCAACGCCGGTGGCTTCGTGCTGCGCAACGCCGAGCAGCCTGACGACAAGAACGACTGGGTCGTGGCCCACGACCTGAACCCGCAAAAAGCACGCATCCTGGCCATGGTCGCCCTGACCAAGACCCAGGACAGCAAAGAGCTGCAGCGGATCTTCTGGGAATACTGAGCGCTAGGCGCGGGCTCACCGTCGAGGTGGGCCTCGCCCTCTCCCACCCTCGCCCAACTACGATCAACAGACCACAGCAAAGCTGCGCGATCCGGGCCTCATGCGTTCTTTCACTGACGAGCAGTTGCGAAAACACTTACAGTAAAATACTGTATGCGCATACAGCCAAACAAGGAACGCTTCGTGACCAACACTTCCGCCCCTGCCAGCAGTTACGAGCAACTGGGCATTCGCATCCAGAAAATCATCAACTCGCCCACCGCACAAAAGGCCCGGGCCGCACTGATCTTCCGCCTGGAGCACGAATCTCCCGACGATTGGGCAACCCTACTCGAAGAAATCGCCGAGAACGACAACGTCACCCTCGCCTATCGGGACGACGGTGGCGTGCAGATTTTCTGGGTTGTGCCGAAGGAAGACTGATCGCGAATGAGAGTTTCGTTTTTTGCAGTCGCGTGCCTGCTGCTGAGTGTCACCACCGCCCACGCCGATGCACCTCGTACCTTCAGCGAAGCCAAGAAGGTTGCCTGGCGCCTGTATGCGCCGCAGTCCACCGAGTTCTACTGTGGCTGCAAGTACAACGGCAACAAGGTCGACCTCGCCACCTGCGGCTATGTACCTCGCAAGAACGCCAACCGTGCCGCGCGTATCGAGTGGGAGCATATCGTTCCTGCCTGGCAGATTGGCCACCAGCGCCAATGCTGGCAGGACGGCGGGCGCAAGAACTGCGCGCGCAATGACAAGGTCTTCCAGCGCGCCGAAGCCGACCTGCACAACCTGGTACCAAGCATTGGCGAGGTGAACGGGGATCGCAGCAACTTCAGCTTCGGCTGGCTGCCTGAGCAGCGCGGGCAGTACGGCTCGTGCCTGACCCAGGTGGACTTCAAGGCCAAGAAGGTCATGCCGCGCCCGTCAATTCGCGGCATGATCGCGCGCACCTACTTCTATATGAGCAAGCAGTACAACCTGAAGCTGTCCAAGCAGGACCGCCAACTATATGAAGCCTGGAACAAAACCTACCCGCCGCAGGCCTGGGAACGCCAGCGCAATCAGCGGGTAGCTTGCGTGATGGGACGGGGAAATGACTTTGTCGGCCCGGTGAACCTCAGAGCCTGCGGTTGAGGCTCAGGCCAGCGCCTGCAGGTAGGCACTGGCCTGCTGGTAGCGGGCCAGGCGGGCCATGTCTTCAGGACCGGGAAGGGCGATACGCGACAGGTCGCTGTTGTCGGCAAGGTCTGCCAGCTTGACCACCCGCGCCAGCGGGTCGCCACCCAGGCGGATGACGAAGGCCTCGTAGCTTTCGTTATCGCGCCGACTCAGCGCCTGCACCGCCGCCAGGATCTTCAGGGCGAAACCTTCACGGGCAAGGTCCGACAGGGTCATGGGCGAATCCTCGAGCACATCGTGCAGCACAGCGACGATGCGCTGCTCCACTGTCGATACCCTCAGCATCACCCGCAGCGGATGAAGGATATACGCGGTACCACCCTTGTCTTGTTGCCCTTCGTGCGCCCTTGCCGCTACCGCAATGGCCCGTTCCAATGTCGACATTAGGCCCCTCCCGCTCAATGCCCGCGCCATTTCAGGCGCGCCATGCTGTAGACATCGATCAACACGCCGTCACGCAAAGCATAGTCGCCCAATTGTCCTTCGACTTCAAAGCCATGGTGCTTGTACACAGCCAGTGCTGGCTGATGGGTAATGGCGGGGGATGCTTCCTTCATCACGACTCTCCTTGCGTTGAGCCGTGAGTGTACGGGGCCGGGAAACGAACTGGCTAGCGAGTCGCGCCGTGCTGGATGATCACCGAGTCGGTGCCCAGGCGGGCCATGACGTCGGCTTGCCGGGATTGCGCCTCGGCCTTGGTCGGGAATGGGCCAAGCAGCACCACCGGCTTGCCGTCACGGTAGGCGACCGAAGACGGGATCTGCTTCTCGATCAGGCGTGCGGTCATGTCGCTCAAGGCGCCCATGTTCGGGCCCTGGACGATCTCGACATCCCAGCCCTCCGGGGCCGGCTGGTCGGCCAGGGCTTCGGCGCGGCGCTGCAGGTCGGCTCCACCGCAGATTTCGCGAATGCGCAGGTTGCTGCCCTTGTCGGCGAGGATAATCTCGAAGCCGTCGGTTTTCTTGATCGCCACGTAGCTGCGGTACGGCAGGAAAGTGCCGGTATCGTCCTTGCTGCGCACCTGGCCGCAGATGTCGCCCCGGGTATCGGTCCGCACGTTAGCGAACTTGGCTGTCTTGGGGTTTGGCAGCTGTTCGGCAATCTGCTTGTGCACGCCTTCGATTTCATTTTCACAGCCGGCCAGCGCCAGAACTGCCATTACCATCGCCACTTTGCGCACGCGTCTATCTCCTGGATACAAGCGGCGGATTCTAGCATTTATGCCTGTCTTTTTTTGGGCCAACAGCAAAAAGGGCGACCCTTTCGGATCGCCCTTTCTGTCGAGATTTGGTAGGCACAATTGGACTCGAACCAACGACCCCCACCATGTCAAGGTGGTGCTCTAACCAACTGAGCTATGTGCCTGCTGTGGGGCGCATAATACGCAGGTACGAACCTGTCGTAAAGCGAAATTTCATAAAAAAATCAGCAGCTTTAGTCTTTCGAGCAAAGTCGCCCAAAACAAAAAAGGCGACCCTTTCGGATCGCCTTTTTTGCACCGCCAGCAGGGGCGGATTTGATTTGGTAGGCACAATTGGACTCGAACCAACGACCCCCACCATGTCAAGGTGGTGCTCTAACCAACTGAGCTATGTGCCTGCTGTGGGGCGGCATTCTACGGAATCGGCTGACAGTGTCAACTCTTTTTTTCACGCTAAGCCACTGAATCTTAAAAATATTTATGAAAACCCTCAGTAAAGGATTTTCAACACACGACTAGCGGGTGTTTATTATTATTGATAGCATCGGTACAGTCGTAAAAAATATAAAACAGAGGTTTCGCAGCATGGCCAATACCCCCTACCCTCAGTCCTACTACGCCGCATCGGCCAATCCGGTACCGCCGCGCCCGGCGCTGCAGGAAGAGGTACAGACCGATGTCTGCGTGATCGGCGCCGGCTACACCGGTCTGTCCAGCGCCCTGTTCCTGCTGGAGAGTGGCTTCAGCGTAACCGTCCTGGAAGCCGCCAAAGTCGGCTTCGGCGCCTCGGGCCGCAACGGTGGCCAGATCGTCAACAGTTATAGCCGTGACATCGACGTCATCGAGCGCACCGTCGGCCCCAAGCAGGCCCAACTGCTCGGCCAGATGGCCTTTGAAGGCGGTCGCATCATTCGTGAGCGCGTGGCCAAGTACAACATCCAGTGCGACCTTAAGGACGGCGGTGTTTTCGCAGCCCTGACCGCCAAGCAGATGGGCCACCTGGAGTCGCAAAAACGCCTGTGGGAACGTTTCGGCCATACCCAGCTGGAACTGATGGACCAGAAGCGCATCCGTGAAGTGGTCGATTGCGACCAGTACCTGGGCGGCATGCTCGACATGAGCGGCGGCCACATTCACCCATTGAACCTGGCCCTTGGCGAAGCCGCCGCGGTCGAGTCGCTGGGTGGCAAGATCTACGAGCAGTCCCCTGCGGTGCGTATCGAGCGTGGTGCCAACCCGGTCGTGCACACCCCGCAAGGTAAAGTGCGCGCCAAGTTCATCATCGTTGCCGGTAATGCCTACCTCGGCAACCTGGTACCGGAACTGGCCGCCAAGTCCATGCCATGCGGCACCCAGGTGATCACCACCGAGCCGCTGGGCGAAGACCTGGCTCGCCAGTTGCTGCCACAAGACTACTGCGTCGAAGACTGCAACTACCTGCTCGACTACTATCGCCTGACCGGCGACAAGCGCCTGATCTTTGGCGGCGGCGTGGTATACGGCGCGCGTGATCCAGCGAACATCGAAGCGATCATCCGTCCGAAGATGCTCAAGGCCTTCCCGCAGCTCAAGGACGTGAAGATCGACTACGCCTGGACCGGCAACTTCCTGCTGACCCTCTCGCGCCTGCCGCAAGTCGGCCGCCTGGGCGACAACATCTACTACTCCCAGGGTTGCAGTGGCCACGGCGTCACCTACACCCACTTGGCGGGCAAGGTACTGGCCGAAGCCCTGCGTGGCCAGGCCGAGCGTTTCGACGCCTTCGCCGAGCTGCCGCACTACCCGTTCCCGGGTGGCCAGATGCTGCGCGTACCGTTCAGCGCCCTGGGCGCCTGGTACTACAGCCTGCGCGACCGCCTGGGCTTCTAAGCCCGAGCCCGGCCGGCCCCGTCACTGCCCCAGCGCACTGACGGCCTGCCGGGCTGCTTGTTCCTGGCCCGCCTGGGCCAGGTCATTGGCCGCTTTCAGCCAGCGCTGGCGGTCTACCTGGGCTGGCAACTGGCCCGGCTGCTGCACCAGCACAGCCCAACTCCCCTCCTTGTTCCACGCCGATGTAAAGTCGTCGAAGTCCATCAGCATGCGCCGGTGATTACCGGTACGCAGCAGTACTCGCTGCTTGTAGCGATCGTAGCCGACCATCAAGGCGTAGCGCGGCTCGGCCCAGAAGGTCGACCCCTCGGAATAGCGCAACAGCACCGGATTCCCGGCCGACAACTGGGTCAGCAAGGCGTTGAGTTTCGGCTCCAGCGGATACACCACCATGCCGTATTGGCGAGCGACGTTCTGCATCGAGTCCTGCAGTTTGTCCACGCCCAGGGGCAGGCCCAACGGCTGCTCGAGCAGACCCGGGGTGATGCGCACCCCTTGTTGCGACAGCAGGGCTGCCAGCGCCATGGGCGCACTCTGGTTGGCATTGCCGCGGAAGAACGGCACCGAGCCGATTTCGACGCGCTGCGCCAAACCGTCCTTGATCGGGGCCGGTGGCTGGCTGGCACAGCCGGCCAGGGCAACAGCCAGCGCACAGGCCGTCAACAGGCGACGCGGGGAAAAGCATGAGAAAGACAGTGGCAGCATGAACACTCGCTTGTGCTGATGCCCGGCAGACAGCGCCCGGCCCTGGGTTGCGATCATAGGCTGGCCGGCGGTGCGGGTATAGCCCGACAGGGGCTTAGAACAAAGTAACCCAAGGGGCTAGACCATCGGTCAATGGCCTGCAACATGCCTTCGGCTAGACTACAGGGGTGTCCGCGTGGCGAGCATCATGGGCTGGCCAGGGACTTGAGGAGGCATACATGAGCCTGACTATGGCAATCATCATGCTGGTCGGCGCCTGGTTGAGCGTCGCCGCCGCCATGCTGTGGGGCGTCCTGCGGATTGCCCGCCGTCACCACCCGCACCATACCTTGCCGAAAAAGAGCAACGAGCCCGTACCTGCCCGGCGCAGCCGCCGGCAAGCCAACGCCCACTGAACCTGGAAAAACCTGTGGGAGCCAGCCTTGCTGGCTCCCACAGCGGTCCGGCTGATCAGCCTTCAGCAGCCTCACGCTTCAAGCGCGCCCGGCGCGACATGATGTTCAGCACTTCGATCGCCGTCGAGAACGCCATCGCCGCATACACATAACCTTTCGGTACATGGGCGCCGAAGCCTTCGGCGATCAGGGTCATGCCGATCATGATCAAGAAGCCCAGGGCCAGCATCACCACGGTCGGGTTGTCGTTGATGAACCGGGCCAGCGGGTCGGCCGCCACCAGCATCACGATCACGGCACTGACCACAGCGATGATCATGATCGGCAGGTGCTCGGTCATGCCCACGGCGGTAATGATACTGTCGATCGAGAAGACGATGTCCAGCACCAGGATCTGACCGATAGCGGCAGCAAAGCCCAGGGTGATGGTCGACGACGCCTTGGCTTCGGCCTGGGCGCGCGGATCGACGCTCTCGTGGATTTCCTTGGTCGCCTTCCACAGCAGGAACAGGCCACCGGCGATCAGGATCATGTCCTTCCAGGAGAAGGCATGGCCGAACACGTCGACCACAGGCTCGGTCAACTGGACGATCCAGGCCACCGTGCTGAGCAGGCCCAGACGCATCACCAGCGCCATGCTGATACCGATTCGGCGCGCCTTGGAACGAAATTCCTCGGGCAGCTTGTTGGTCAGGATAGAGATGAAAATCAGGTTATCGATGCCCAGCACGATCTCCATCGCCACCAGGGTGGCCAGGGCTACCCAGGCGGTCGGGCTTGCAGCGAGTTCCAGCAAATATTCCATGAATCAATCCTGAATCGAGGTAAGGGGTGGGTCAGATTTCTTGAGCGCTGTCGTCGCGCTCGGATTTTTCAGCCTTGTCGCCGCCCTGGGAGCCCGTGGCTTCACTCAGGGCCTGCTGGGCCGCATCGTTGGTTTTATCAATGGCTTCCTTGGCCGACTCGGCTGCCTGGTTGAGCATCTGCTGGGCGGACTTTTCCGCCTGCTCGCAACCGCTCATGGCCAGCAGGGCCAACAGCAACACCAAGGGTGTACCGATGGATTTGAAGTGAAGCATCTGTGGATCTCCATGCAAATGAATCAGTGCCTTATCACGGGCACCGTGATGGCTGGGGATTCTAAATATCTGGATACATCAGGAAAATTCGTATTTTCAGCAGTTATACTTCGGTTTTTACGAATCCGGACTCCGTAATGCTCAACTATCGACAGTTGCACTACTTCTGGGTGGTGGCCCGCACCGGCAGCATCGTGCGCGCCGGCGAGCAACTGAACCTGACGCCCCAGACCATCAGCGGGCAGATCAGCCTGCTTGAGCAAACCTACGGCATCGAGCTGTTTCGCCGGGTCGGCCGACAGCTGGAGCTGACCGAAAGCGGCCGTCAGGCCCTCACCTATGCCGAGCAGATGTTCCAGATTGGCGGCGAACTGGAGGCCATGCTGCGGGCGCGCCCGGATGAGCAGCAGATCCTGTTTCGGGTCGGGGTGGCCGATGTGGTGCCCAAGTCCATTGTCTACCGCCTGCTGGCGCCTACCATGGACATGGAAGACGCCCTGCGCCTGAGCTGCCGCGAAGACAAACTCGAACGCCTGCTGGCGGACCTGGCGATCCAGCGCCTGGACCTGGTGATCTCCGACAGCCCCATGCCCACTCACCTGGACATCAAGGGTTACAGCCAGAAGTTGGGCGAATGCGGGATCAGCTTTTTTGCCACCCCTATCCTGGCCGCCAGCCTTGGCCGCGACTTCCCGGCCTGCCTGCAGCATGCCCCGCTGCTGATTCCCGGGCAGGAAACCGTGGTGCGCAGCCGCCTGCTGCGCTGGTTCGCCGAGCAACAATTGCAACCCAGGATCGTCGGTGAGTTCGACGACAGCGCCTTGATGCAGGCCTTCGGGCAATCGGGCAGCGGAATTTTCATCGGCCCCAGCGTGATTGCCGATGAGGTGTGCAAGCAGTACGGCGTCGAACTGATCGGCCAGACCGACGCTGTGATCGAGTCGTTCTACGCCATCTCGGTGGAGCGCAAGGTCAAGCACCCGGGCATCATCGCTATCACCGAAGGCGCCCGGCGCCAGCTGTTCAACTGGTAGCGCGTATCCGCGCCAGGCCCAGCGCCAGCAGCACCGACAGACCGATCAGCAGCGCAGCGGCGTAACCCAGGCTGGCCAGCCCCAGGTGGTCGATCACCCGCCCGCCGATCACCGCGCCCAGGCCAATGCCGAGATTCGCCCCGGCGATGTTCAGCGAAGCGGCAAAGGCCGGCGCCTGGGGTGCAGCCTTGATCACCCGCACATGACTGACCAGAAACAACGCCGCCTGCGCCGCCCCCCAGATTGCCAGTGCCACGATCAGGCCATAGGTGGAATGAATGCTTGGCACCAGGGCAATCAACCCCACCAGCATCAGCGCGCAAAAACCTGCAGACGCCAGCAACGGGTGGCGATCCACGGCACGACCGCCCAGGCTGTTGCCAATCAGGCCCACTGCGCCAAAGCCCATCAGGTACCAGCCGACCCGCGCCCCGTCGAAGCCAGCCAGGCGCTCGAGGATATCGGCAAGGTAGGTGTAGGCGGTGAACATGCCGCTGAACACCAGCACCGACAGCAGCACATGCCCCTGCAGCAATCCGCTGCGCAGCAGCCCGAACTGGCCACGCAACGAGGTGACCTGGTTATGCCGTGGTGTACGCGGTAAATAGAGGTGCAGCAACAGTGCCTTGGCCAACGCCAGTACCGCGAGCAACGCAAACGCCGCGCGCCAGCCCAGGGCGTCGCCTACCAGGGTACCTACCGGAATACCGAACACCGTGGCACACACCACGCCAAAGCTGATCTTGGCAATGGCTCGCCCGGCATAGGCCGGGCCAACGATGTCTACTGCCGTTTCACTGGCCAGCGACCAGAACACCGGCAAGCCCAGCGCAGGCAGCAATCGCGCCAGACCCATCACATAGATGTTGGGAGCCACTGCCGCCAGGGCATTGCACGCGGCAAACAACAGCAGAATCCCCACAAACAAGCGCTTGCGCTCAAGGCGCGCGCACCAGGCGGTTAGAAAGGGACCGAAGCAGGCCACGGTAAAGGCAAACAGTGTAACCAGCAGCCCGGCCTGGGGGATGCTCACGGCCAGGTCGCGCGCGATGCCCGGCAACAGCCCGACGATCACGAACTCGGTGGTCAACACAGTGAAGCCAGCAGCAGCCAGCAACAGGATCGGCAGTAACATCTACACTCCAGAAGTTCTAAACATCCACGGCCTGCAGCCGTTTCAAGGGGGCGCGCATACTACACCCCGCGCGCGACCGACTGACACAGGACCGTCACCAAAAGTGGCTGCTGTGCTAAAGTCGCGCCCCTTTCACGGCCCTGAACGCCTGACGCCCGGTAATTCCGGCGTCGCGACGGGCTTGCAGCCCTCCTACAAGACCGAGAAATACCCGTCATGACACCCGTTCTAAAGCTGTTGAGCCGTATCAGCCTGGTGGTACAGATCATGATCGGCCTGGTGGCCGGTATCGCCCTGGCCCTGCTTGATCCCGAGATCGCCCTGAGCCTGGGCTTCATCGGCAAAGTATTTGTCTCTGCCCTCAAGGCCGTGGCACCGATCCTGGTGTTCATTCTGGTGATGGCCTCCATCGCCAACCATAAACATGGCACCGAAACCCACATTCGCCCGATTCTGGTCCTGTACCTGTTCGGCACGTTCGCGGCGGCCGTGGTCGCCGTCATCGCCAGCATGGCCTTCCCGTCGAACCTGGCGCTGAGCACCTCGGACGTCACCCTCAGTGCCCCTGGCGGCATCAGCGAAGTGCTGCAAAGCCTGCTGCTGAGCGTGGTCGACAACCCGGTGAACGCCCTGCTGAACGCCAACTTCATCGGCATCCTGGCCTGGGCTATCGGCCTGGGCGTGGCGATTCGTCATGCCGGGCAGACCACCCGCACCGTGGTCGAAGACTTGTCCAACGGCGTGACCCTGATCGTACGCGTGGTGATCCGTTTCGCACCGCTGGGTATTTTCGGCCTGGTGGCCTCGACCCTGGCCCAGTCGGGCCTGAACGCCCTGCTCGGCTACCTGCACCTGCTGGCCGTGCTGATCGGCTGCATGCTGTTCGTTGCGCTGGTGGTCAATCCGCTCATCGTGTTCTGGAAGATCCGCCGCAACCCTTACCCGCTGGTGCTGCTGTGCCTGCGCGAAAGCGGCATCACCGCGTTCTTCACCCGCAGCTCCGCCGCCAACATCCCAGTCAATCTGGCCCTGAGCGAGCGCCTGGGCCTGCACGAAGACACCTACTCGGTGTCGATCCCCCTGGGTGCGACCATCAACATGGCCGGCGCCGCCATCACCATCACCGTGCTTACCCTGGCCGCCGTACATACCCTGGGCATAGCCGTCGACATCCCCACCGCCATCCTCCTCAGCGTCGTGGCTGCCGTGTGCGCCTGTGGCGCTTCGGGCGTGGCCGGTGGTTCGCTGCTGCTGATCCCCCTGGCGTGCAGCCTGTTCGGCATTCCTAGCGAGATCGCCATGCAGGTGGTAGCCGTAGGCTTCATAATCGGTGTATTGCAGGACTCGGCGGAAACCGCGCTGAACTCCTCCACCGACGTGCTGTTCACCGCCGCGGCCTGCATGGCCGAAAAGCACAAGGCTGCCTGAACCTGGCACGCAGCCGGTGCGCACTGCACCGGCTGCTTGTGTTTTACCCTGTCGCGCCCCTAGGCTAGAGGCCTTACTTCGCATAGAGACAGGGTCATGTCCGACGATCAAGAATCCCCTTCCGAAGCCCGCTTCAACAGCACCGAGATCCGCGTCCTCGGTTCGCTGATCGAAAAACAGGCCACCAGCCCAGAAACCTACCCCCTGACCTTGAACGCCCTGGTGCTGGCCTGCAACCAGAAGACCAGCCGCGAGCCGGTGATGAACCTGAGCCAGGGCCAGGTCGGCCAGGCCTTGCGCAATCTTGAGGGCCAGGGCCTGACTCGCCTGCAGATGGGCAGCCGCGCCGACCGCTGGGAGCAACGAGTAGACAAGGCCCTGGAGCTGGTACCGGCGCAGGTAACCCTGCTCGGCCTGATGTTCTTGCGCGGCCCGCAAACCGTGAACGAACTGCTGACCCGCAGCAGCCGCATGCATGAGTTCGAAGATGCCGAGCAGGTGGTTCACCAGCTGGAGCGCCTGATTGCCCGTGGCTTCGCCTTGCACCTGCCGCGCCAGGCCGGGCAGCGGGAAGATCGCTATACCCATGCGCTGGGTGATCCGGCCGAGATCGACGCCATCCTTGCAGCGCGCCAGCAAGGGCCGGAGCGCAGTGGTGGCGCGGTATCGCTGGAACGCATCGAAGCACTGGAAGCCCGCATTGCCGCACTCGAAGAGCGCCTGGCCCAGCTGGAGTGACACTGTAGGAACGGGCTCGCCCCGCGATCGCGATCTATCGCGGAGCAAGCCCGGCATCTTGGGCAAACGCCACCGCCAGCTTCACCTGCTCCGGCGTCGGCCGCACCCCGGTATACAACACAAATTGCTCCAACGCCTGCAAGGCAATCACCTCAAGCCCGCTGATCACCGCCTTGCCCTGGCGCTCGGCCTCGGCGATCAACGGCGTGCGCGCCGGCATCGCCACCACATCGAACACCCATAGCGCTACTGCAATCGCCTCGCGGCTGAACGCCAGTTGCTCGGCCTCCACCCCGCCGGCCATGCCAATCGGCGTGACATTCACCAGCATCGGCGGGCACAGGTCACCCAGGTCTGCCTGCCAGCGATAGCCGCAGCTGTCGGCCAATTGCCGGCCAGCCTGCTCGTTGCGGGCCACGATAATGCCCTGGGTAAAGCCGGCATCACGCAGGGCGCTGGCCACCGCCTTGGCCATGCCGCCACTGCCCCGCAAGGCAAACGCCGTTGACGGATCGACCCGGTGCTGTTCAAGCAGCTGGCGCACCGCCAGGTAATCGGTGTTGTAGCCCTTGAGCGTACCGCCGTCGTTGACGAGGGTGTTGATCGACTCGATCGCCGCGGCCGAGGGGTCGATCTCATCGACCAGGGCCATACAGGCTTCCTTGTAAGGCATCGACACGCCACATCCACGAATCCCCAAGGCACGAATGCCATTCACCGCCGCTGGCAGGTCCTGGGTGGTCATGGCCTTGTAGTAGAAATCCAGGCCCAGCTGCTCATACAAGTGATTGTGAAAACGCACCCCGAAAGTGCCGGGGCGACCCGCCAGGGAGATACACAAGACGGTGTCTTTACCGGGAACGTGGGCCATTTGAAACTCCTTTGCGATCGAGCCGGCATTATGCACAGCACCCGCTTCTACCGTTGATCGACGCTTACAAAACCTTTACTCAGACGCACTGTGCAACGCTCGGTTCCACGCTACTACGATCCGCCGCCGGTCTACTACAGAGGCCACGCTGGTGAAGCCGGGTCGATGACAGTGATGAACACTATCGAGCCGGTTGATTTCAACCGGCCCGCCTCACCCCGTAAGGTAGGCCCATGAATCGCAGGAGAACCCCCATGGCACCTATCAGCATCATGTCCGTCATCGGCAGCGCCGTCCCCGCCCCCCTCAGGGCCCTGGGTCTGCTGGCCTGCTGGTACCTGGTCCGCGAAGGTGAGCAGGTGTCCGGCCCGCTGACGTCGCTGACCGATGCCCAGGCCCTTGCCAGCCGCTTGCAGTACCCGGGCATGCGCGCCTGAGGGTCAACCGTTTTTATCGTGCGTTGCTCCGCACAGCCCCCTTGCCCCGCCTTTTGGCGGGGCTTTTTATGGGCGGACGAAAGTCAGCTGGAATAAGTTTTTTCATCTGCACGATAGTGCTGCAACCCGATAGCGCGCCAAGCCTCTAACGCTTTATCTCTTTCTTCGCAGTCCATGACCGTCTCCGATAGCTGTTTCTCGGTAGAGATAAAGGCGGCCTGGAAGGTTCAGCGAAATTGAGGGCCCTCCACTGAGTGGGCTCCTCCCGGCTTAGTTAGAATGGTGAGCGACCAGCCAATGGCAACCTGCTAATCCAGCGCCCCGCTGAGAACTTCATAAATGATGCCAGTAGCTATCGCGACAAGTATCAGATCAGCCCCAGCCTGTTGCCACTCATATCCATCGTAACGTGGCAGGTGGCCAAGAAGCCTACCATCGAGCTTTTTTGCAATACCAGGAGGAAGCGGTTTTCCTCGCGCCAAGTTCTTCTGGATTCCAGGTGGTAGTGCTTGCCCCGGGCTCCAATAGTTGTGATAACTGCTCAGCACGCTCAGGACGCTGCCCCGATCAATGCTAGGGCCATGATCCCAGTCATTGTGCCCTGAGTTTTTGCCCTTGGCCCCGCCGCCCTCAGCGCCATGGTCTTGAACATTCTGCGGCTTCCCCTTTCCGCCGCCTTGACCTTTTCCATTACCGGGGTCAGCAAAGGCACTGGCTGAGCCTGTGACAAGGGCAACACTGGCAAGCAATGAAATCAGTGCTTTCGATTTGAGCATATCCGTTCTCTCATAAAGGGAAGCCCCCTCCAATGTAGACGACAATGTTGCAGGAAGTTCACTTGCCTCAAGACGTCTGAAAGACTGGCTTGTCAGCTCACTGCGATATTGCTAGTGTCGATCTATGACTAACTATTGCCTCACCTCGACTACCACCACCACGACCGCTGAAAGCGGAGCGTGCGAGGTGTCGTGAGCCAATAGCAGACGAACTTCAAAGGCCCGCCAGCGATGGACAGGGCCTTTTTTATGCCCTTGTGTCGCTGGCTCAAACGCAAGGAGATGCACCCATGTACGCCCTGTTGATACTCGATATGCAAGTCGGGCTTGTTCACGGCCCGGAAAAACCATGGCGCTGCGAAGAGTTGTTGGAAACAGTGAATACCCTGATGGACAAGGCACGCACCGCTGGCGCTCCGATTTTTCTCGCGCGCCACATCGGGCCCGCTGGATCTCCAATCGAACCAGACAGTCCGTTGACGATGGTTGCGCAGGAACTGAAACTTCTGGGTGGAGAGGTGGTATTCGAAAAACGGCGACCCAACGCCTTCGAAATGACCGACCTGGCGGACGATTTGCGGTCTCGCGGGGCTACCGGGGTGGTAATCACTGGCATGAAAACTCAGTACTGCGTCGACAGCACCTGCCGTGCTGCTCGTGATCTTGGCTTCGATGCGGTACTTGTCGCCGAAGGTCATACCTGTTCAGACACGCCAATGATGAAAGCCAAGGACATCGTTGCTCATCACAATGCAACTCTTGACGGCCCGTTCTGCCAGCTAGTTCGGGCTGAGGAGTGGAGCTTCTAGCACAGCCCGAAACTACGGGAATGCACATGACTTGCCGTAAGCGCTGGCACAATGTGACATTCCCGCACTTTAAATGGGACGTTAAGGGTCTGCTGTATAAAAGATGCGAACAGCGTCGCATCTGGTAATAGGCCTGGTTGAACTCAGCCAGTGACCGGGCCGAGTTGGCCAAGCTGGGCACGCAGCCATGGGTCCAGAATTAAGACAGGATTAAATCTTTTTCATGTTTGCCCCAGCAGATACAGGGCAATCGACAGCAACTCGGCCATACTCCAGAATGCAGCGGTTTTTTTGGGGGAAAACCCTTGCACAGCCAACGACATAACAACTTTTAGTGAGCCTCAACGTGAAAACCTCCCTTTCGATTCTAAGCCTGCTGCTGTTGCTCACGGGTACCGCCACTGTCACCCCGGCCGCTGCTGCGCAACCCCCGGCCCAGGTGCAACGCGATCCTGCCAAGTTGCACCTGGCTTCCGGCGCTGCGCTGCTGATCGATCTGCAGACCAACAAGGTGCTCTACGCCAACAATGCCGACCGGGTGGTGCCGATTGCCTCGGTGACCAAACTGATGACCGGCATGGTAGTGCTCGACGCCAAGCAGAACATGGACGAAATGCTTACGGTCACCATCGCCCAGAACAAGGAAATGAAAGGCGTGTATTCGCGGGTGCGGCTGGGTAGCCAGTTGAACCGCAAGGACATGCTGCTGATCACCCTGATGTCGTCGGAAAACCGCGCCGCGTCCACCCTGGCGCACAACTATCCAGGCGGCTACAACGCCTTCATCAAGGCGATGAACGCCAAGGCCAAGGCACTGGGCATGACCCAGACCCGCTATGTCGAGCCTACGGGGCTATCGCACAGCAATGTCTCCACCGCCCGGGACCTGGGCAAGTTGTTGATGGCCGCGCGCAACTATCCGATGCTCAGTGAGCTGAGCAGCACCCCGCAGAAGACCGTGGCGTTCCGTAAGCCCAACTACACCCTGGGCTTTCGCAACACCGACCACCTGGTCAACAAGAGCAACTGGGATATCAAGCTGACCAAGACCGGCTTCACCAACGAAGCCGGCCATTGCCTGGTGCTGCTGACCAAGATGGACAACCGCCCGGTGGCCATGGTGATTCTCGATGCCTTCGGCAAGTACACCCACTTCGCCGATGCCAGCCGCATGCGCCAATGGCTGGAAACCGGCAGTGCCAAGCCGGCGCCGGCGGTGGCCATGCGCTACAAGTCCGAGCGCAGCCAGAACCGCCCGGCGCTCGACTGACCCGCGTTGACCTCAGGCGCTGGTGCTGACCAGCGAACCTGAGCTTGCGCCGCCGCTCTCGGTCAAGGCCTTGACCAGTGCGGCGGTGGCCGCCCCCAATGCCGCCATGGTGGCGCCGATTGCCGACTGCGCCGCGGCAACGGCGGCGGCCTTGGCGGTTTCTTCCATCCGGCTGGCCATCACTTGCTGCAGGTGCTTCTGCTGCTCCTCCAGCTGCTTTTGCAGCTTCTCGATCATCTTGCGCAACTGCTTGACATGAGCCGGCTCCGAGTCGGTTCGCGGATCGCTGCTGTCACTGGCCTGCGCCTTGGAATTGCGCAGGCTGGACGGATCGACCACTACCTTTCCGGGCGCAACCTCTGCTGGCGGCTGATCTGCATTGATCGTCACCCGCGAACCTGCGGCGAGCGTGCTGCTTTGCAGTGGATTCCCGTTGAGCGTTACGGCACCGATGCCTGCCATGGTTTGATCTTCCTGAAGGGTACTTGGGATAGCGTACATATCGGCCGCCCCCGCTAGAACTTGAAGAGCAAACCCGACCAGCGCAGGACGTCCACCCGCGAAACAGAGCCTTAGTAAGAATTAGATACATTTTCTTGCAAATAAGCAGACGGGTTTTGCCCTGCTCATCCGTCCTTATAGAGACGGGTAACTTATCTGACGAGATCGGCTGCCCACCGTTCACCAATAAAAGACAGGCTCATGTCGAAAAAGTCACGCTCAAAAATCTGGTTCCTGGTCCATAGCTGGCTCGCGTTGCCGATCTGGTTTTTCGTGCTGATCGTGTGCTTTACCGGCACGTTGGCCGTGGTTAGCCAGGAAATCGTCTGGTTGGCCAACCCGGACGTGCGCGCCACCAAGCCAAGCCCCGATGCCGAACGCCTGAGCTTCCAGCAAGTGCTCGATGCCATGCAAAAGGCCGAACCGGAGATGGCCGTGCGCTTTATCAGCCAACCCGATGGCTCGCACTTCGCCCTGACCGCGGCGGTGACCTATCCCGACGGCAGTGCGCCGACGCTCTACGTCAACCCGTATACCGGGGCGATCCAGGGCAAGAGCCCGTCGTTCAACTTCGAAGGCTTCACCCGTGCCCTGCACGGTTGGTGGTTGGTGCCCTTCACCAACGGCTACAGCTGGGGCTGGTACCTGGTGTCGTTGCTCGGCCTGCCGATGCTGGCTTCGCTGGTGACCGGGCTTGTGGTGTACAAAAAATTCTGGAAGGGCTTTTTCAAGCTGCCACGTGCCAACCATGGCTCGCGGATTTTCTGGGGCGACCTGCACCGTTTGAGCGGGGTGTGGTCGATCTGGTTCATCGCGGTGATCTCCATTACCGGTACCTGGTTCTTGATCCAGGCGATCCTCGGCGACAACCACATCACCATTTCCACCGAGCCTGTAGTACCGGTGATTGCCCGTGAGGATGTACCGATCAACGCATCGGGCGCGCCAGCCCCGCGCATCGACCTCGATGAAGCCGAGCGCATCGCCAAGTCGCAGATTACCGGCCTCGATGTGAGCTTCATCCAGATGCCCGGCAACGCCTACTCGCACCTGTACCTGGGCGGTCGTGGCTGGTACCCGTTGATGTTCCAGACGGTCAACGTCAACCCGTACAACAGCAAGATCGAGGCGCAGTTCTTGATCGAAGACCGCTCGACCCTGGAGTTCGTCACCGAGTCGATGCGCCCGCTGCACACCGGCGATTTCGGCGGCCTGATCATCAAGCTGATCTGGGCATTCTTTGGCCTGGTGCTGTCGTTGATGGTGCTCAGCGGCCTGTTGATCTGGACCAAGCGTACCGCCCAGGCCACCGCCGCCGCCCTCAAGCGCAGCGAGCGCACCCCACGCAAACAGGCCGTTAGCGCCACCCCTGACACCGCCACGGAGACCAGCGTATGAGCAAGGCAGCCGTCCAGACCGCCAGCCCATTGAGCCGTTGGTGGCACAAGTGGCGTTTTCACCTGAACATTCTGTTGTTGCTGATACCCCTGGGCTTCATGCCCAAGTACTTCGCCGATGCTGCGCTGTTTCGTGGTGACAGCGGCCTGGGCGAGCGTGAGCTGGGCGATGTGCAAGTGGGTCGTTGGAGCGTGAAGCTGGCCGAGATGCGCGACGAAGCCCCGCGCCAGGATGGCCCGGCCGGCTACTTCAAGACCTTCAACCTGGCCCTTTGCCAAACCTGCATTCCCGAGGTCAAGGCCGTCTACCTGCGTATCGGCAAGCCGCGCAGCCTGCGCGCTGCCGGGACCATCTTCTTCGGCCCGCCCTACCGCATGAGCACCGGCCTGCCAGTCCCGACCAAGACCCGTCCGGACGCCGAGATCTGGATCACCCTCGAAGGCTGGGACGGCAGCATGCAGCAAGGCTCCATCCCGCTGGCCAAGGCCTCGCCGGCCACCGTGGCCTGGCTGAACAAACAAGGAGGCAAGTAATGACGTTTATCGCCCGCAGGCTGCTTGTGCCCCTGCTGTTGCTCGGCGCCGCCGGCCCGGCCCTGGCCCACAACCCGATGTGCGAGTGCAAGCCGATCGACGGCGAGCAGATCGAATGCACGGGCGGCTTCTCCGATGGCAGCGGTGCACCGGGCGTCACCCTGGATGTGATCGGCTACAACGAAGAGATCCTGGTGCCCGGCAAGCTTGGCGACAACTCCAAGCTGACCTTCAAGCGCCCTGATGGCGAATGGTATGTGCTGTTCGACGCGGGCCCCGGTCACGTGGTGGAAATCGACTACGCCGATATCGGTGAACCATGAGCCGGGTCCAGGTAGTGCGCCCGGCCGGCGCCGGGCATGAAACCCTTTACGTGCTGCTGGTGAGCCTGTTCATCCTGGCGGTGGCCGCCGGAGTGGTGGCGCTGCGCGGTGAGGATCACGACGAGGTCAGCATCGAGTCCCATCAGCTCGACGCCCGCCGCGATCTGAATGCCGCGGAGCAAGGGGTGTATGCCGACCTGCGGGTGGCCTTCGAGGAAATCCAGCTGCTGCGCGAAAGCGCCCCTGCACTGGTCGAGGTGGCGGTGCTGGCCGAGGAAGGCTTCCCACCCTTCGTGACCGATGCCAGCAGCGCCAGCCGTGGCGAGCATCGCTGGCAGTTGCTGGGCGAGCAGGCCTACCTGGGCCTGAGCCAGTCGCCGAGCGTAGCCGGCAGCTTCCTGCTGCTGGTGCCCAGCGCGCACGACGGCGCCGCCGATATCTGGCTGCAGCGCACGGCGAGCGCCGGTGCCCCTGCCGACCTCAGCCCCGCCGCCCTGATCGCTGCCGGCTGGCAACAGATCGCCGCCCACTACGACGCCGGTGTCACCCGCCAGCATCGCCACTGATACAAGGACGCCCCATGCTTCGCTCCGCCCTCGCCCGCCGTGTTCTGAGCCTGTTGATCGCCTGCGCCCTGCCGACCCTGGCCCTGGCCGACAACGGCAAGCCGCTGCGTATCGGCATCACCCTGCACCCCTACTACAGCTACGTGAGCAACATCGTCGGCGACAAGGCCGAGGTGGTGCCGCTGATCCCGGCAGGCTTCAACCCCCACGCCTATGAGCCGCGGGCCGAGGACATCAAGCGCATCGGCAGCCTCGACGTGGTGGTGCTCAACGGCATCGGCCACGACGACTTCGCCGACCGCATGATCGCCGCCAGCGAAAAGCCGCAGATCACCGTGATCGAATCGAACACCAACGTACCGCTGCTGGCGGCTACCGGTGTGGCCGCACGCGGCGCGGGCAAAGTGGTGAATCCGCATACCTTCCTGTCGATCAGCGCCAGCATCGCCCAGGTCAACAACATCGCCCGCGAGCTGGGCAAGCTCGACCCGGACAACGCCAAGTACTACAGCCAGAACGCCCGCGCCTATGCCAAGCGCCTGCGCAAGCTGCGCGCCGACGCCCTGGCCCAGGTGACCGAGGCGCCGGGGGCGGAGTTTCGCGTGGCCACCATCCACGCCGCCTACGACTACCTGGTGCGCGAGTTCGGCCTGGAAGTGACTGCCGTGGTCGAGCCTGCCCACGGCATCGAGCCAAGCCCGAGCCAGCTGAAAAAGACCATCGACCAGCTCAAGGCCCTGGACGTGAAGGTGATCTTCTCGGAGATGGACTTTCCGTCGGCCTATGTCGAGACCATCCAGCGCGAGTCGGGGGTGAAGATCTACCCGCTGACCCACATCTCCTACGGTGACTACAGCAAGGAGAAGTACGAAGTGGAAATGAAGCGCAACCTCGACACCGTGGTGCGCGCGATCAAGGAGTCCAAGGCATGACCGTGGCCGAAACCGTCGTCATCCTGCCCTGCGGGCCCGACATCGAATTTGCCGGCATCGACCTGACCCTGGGCCGCACGCGGATTCTCGACCAGGTCAGCTTCAAGGTCGCCGCCGGCAGCGTGCATGCGCTGGTCGGGCCCAATGGCGGCGGCAAGAGTTCGCTGATCAAGACGCTGCTGGGGCAGATGCCGCACCAGGGCCAGTTGACCCTGACCTGGCCAAGCGATGCGCAGATCATTGGCTACGTGCCCCAGGCGCTGGAGTTCGACCGAGGTCTGCCGTTGACAGTGGACGACTTCATGGCCGCCATGTGCCAGCGCCGCCCGGCCTTCCTCGGCCTGTCGCGCAAGGTGGCGCCGGCCATCGATGCGGCACTGGAGCGGGTCGGCATGCTCGACAAACGCAAGCGACGCATGGGCGCCCTCTCTGGTGGCGAGCGCCAGCGCGTGCTGCTGGCCCAGGGCCTGATCCCGGCCCCCCAACTGCTGGTGCTGGATGAACCGATGTCGGCGCTGGACGAAGCCGGTATCCAGGTGTTCGAGCGTTTGCTGCTGGACTGGCGCGCCGCCGGGACCACCGTGCTGTGGATCGAGCACGACCTGCAAGCGGTCACACGCCTGGCCGACCGGGTCACGGGCCTGAGCCGCCGCGTGCTGTTCGATGCCCCGCCCAAGCAAGCGCTGACCCCGGAGCGCCTGCTCGGCCTGTTCTCCATCCACCCGCGCAGCGAGAGCATCGCCTGATGAACTACGAAGAATTCCGCCTGCTGATCCAGGGCTGGGCCACCGCCGGCTACCTACCCGAAGCCCTGGCCTATGGCTTTGTGGTCAATGCCCTGCTGGCAGGCCTGATGATCGGCCCGGTGCTGGGCGGCCTGGGCACCCTGGTGGTGGTCAAGCGCTTTGCGTTCTTTTCCGAAGCGGTGGGCCATGCCGCGCTGACCGGCGTGGCCATCGGCATCCTGCTCGGCGAACCCTACACCGGCCCCTATGGCAGCCTGTTCGGCTACTGCCTGCTGTTCGGCATCCTGCTCAACTTCCTGCGCAACCGCACGGGGCTGTCACCCGACACCTTGATCGGCGTGTTCCTCTCGGTGTCGCTGGCGCTGGGGGCGAGCCTGCTGTTGATGCTGGCCGGCAAGATCAACGTACACATTCTCGAGAACGTGCTGTTCGGTTCGGTGCTCACCGTCAATGCCCAGGACCTGCTGGTGCTTGGCATCGTCGGCAGCCTGGTACTGGCACTGGCCTTGCCGCTGTACAACCGCATCATCCTGGCCAGCTTCAACCCACAGCTGGCAGCCGTGCGCGGCGTGGCGGTCAAGAGCCTGGACTACCTGTTCGTGGTGCTGGTGACCCTGGTGACCGTGGCCGCAGTGAAAGTGATCGGGGCGATCCTGGTGGGTGCCCTGCTGGTCATCCCGGCAGCGGCGGCGCGACTGATCAGCCAGTCGCTCAAGGTTTTTTTCTGGGCCTCGGTGCTGATCGCCACCCTGAGCACCCTGGTCGGCATCCTGCTGCCGATCGTCTTCGACCTGCCGGTGCCATCGGGTGCAGCGATCATCCTCGTCGCTGGCGCCTTCTTCGCCCTCGCCGCACTGGCGCGCGGCCTTGTTCCACGCCTGCAAGGAAACCCGGCATGACCTTCAAACTCCAGCACCTGTGCCTGGTCCTGGCGCTCGCCGGCCTGTCGCCCCTGAGCCTGGCCCAGAGCGCACCGGCTGCGGCCCCGCAGCAGGCCGCGACGACCACCGTCCTGGCCTCGCTGCCAGTCACCCATGCCCTGGCACTGGCCCTGCTCGACGGCACCTCCGTCAAACTGCAGCGCGCGGCACCGGCGAACATCCCGGCCTCGCGCCAGCCGTCCTACTTCAGTGGCCGGGGTGGCGCCAGCCTGCAAAAAATAGCGACCCAGGCCGATGCGGTGATTGCCCTGCGTTCGATCTGGAGTGACGACCCGCTCTACCCAATGGCCCGACGCAGCAACATCCGCATCGTCGAAATCGACGCGGCCCGCCCGGTGGACGGCGCCTTGCCGGGGATTGCCGTACAGGGCAGCAACGCCTTTGCCGGCTACCCCTGGCTGAACCCGACCAACCTTGGGCGCATGGCCGATGTGCTGGCCAACGACCTGGGGCGGTTGAGCCCGGGCGATCAACCGAAAATCCAGGCCAACCTTGCCAACCTCAAGCGCCAGCTACTGGAGCTGAGTGCTGGCAGTGAGTCGCGCCTCGCAGAGGCCGACAACCTCAGTGTGGTCAACCTCTCGGATCGCCTGGACTACCTGATCAGTGGCCTGAACCTGGACCTGATCGACCACCCGCGCGTGGCCGACGACCAGTGGGACGCCGCGGCGCTCAAGCAATTGGCAGATGAGCTCAAAGGCCAGGATGTGGCGTTGGTGATGCACCACAAGCAGCCGAGCAAAGAAGTGGTGGATGTGATTGCCGCTAGCGGTGCGAAGCTGCTGGTGATCGACACCGACCCGCAGGATACCCTGGCAGGGTTGAAGGCCAGCATCGAGCAAGTGGTGGGCGCATTGTAGGAGCGGGCTTGCCCCGCGATCCCGGAGGCCAGGCAACCTCGAAAGTGCAAGCTGTACTGGCCTCATCGCTGGCAAGCCAGCTCCCACAGGTACCGCGCAGACCGGCAAGAGCGCAGCGAATTGTGCTTTTGATCTGGATCTTGCTTTTGATCTTCAGGCCCCGTTAACCAGAGCCCTACGCAACCTGTCGACCTCAGTTACTTGCCGGGGGAAAGACTTCACCCCAGGCTCCCTCGGTCACTGAATACTCGGTGATCGGGTTTGGCGACCCGAACAAGTTAATACATCCCATGGCATCTCTTTACAGTGGGCGTGGCAGCTCCATAAGCAGGATCGGCGTAGCTCGCAAGAACACCACAGGCCAGCAGGGTGTCAGCGCTTCATGCAGCGCTCATAGCGCTCATCCACCCGGTTGGCGAACCAGGCCGTGGTCAACTTGCGGGTGATCTTCGGGCTCTTCAATTCAATGCCCGGCAGCTGCGCCCGCGGCAGCGCCTTACCCGCCTTGCCCTCGGCCAGCGCATACACCCCGCTGTACAACCGCGTCTCCTCGAACGCCAGGCTGTCGCCCTTCTCCAGCTGACTGCGGATGCTGGGGTTACGCAGATTCAACTGCTCTCCCAAGCGCCGCGCGGCCTTCTCGGTAGTACCCGGGAAAATCGCCCCCGGCGCAATCAAATCCCCGTCCAGGGCCAGGGTCACCCCGCTGGCCCGGCTCAGCGCACTCTGGAACGCCGCGTTGCGACTGGCGTACCACCCCGCGTTGAAGTCGGCAAAACGATACAGCTGGCGCTCGTAATGGCTGGGGTAGCCGAGCAAATGAGCGATGCCGAAGTACATCCCGCCACGGCGGCTGAACACCTCCTGGCGAATCGTCCCCGAATGGCTGTAGGGATAGCCCTGCGCGTTGCGTTCGGCAAATTCGATACTGACCTGCATCGGCCCACCGGTATGCACCGGGTTCAAGTCCCCCAGCAACGTGCGCCCCAGCGGCACCGTACTGATCAAGTCATCGAAGATCGCGCTGAGTTGTTTTTCACTGCGCACCACATTGAGCCGCTGGCTGTAGGTCTGGCCGTTGGGCGAGCGTGTCTGCAACGCCGCGTTCACCAGCATCTGCGGAATATGCAGACTGGCGGCGCGACGGTCGATTTCTGTACGGGCAATGCGGCCAAGCCCTGGCACTTGCGGATCGGCCTGGAAGGTCGACTCCTGCTCGGTCACCGCCAGCACGGCGCACAGGTTGGAACGGCTGGGGGTGATGTTCTGCGCGGTAAAGGCCGTCTGAATATCCCGGGCCCAGCCTTCACGGTCGTTGGCGGCTGCCGGCAACAAGCGCAGGATCTGCGCGCGCACCTTGGCCGGGTCTTCCTCCGGTGCCTCGCGCTGCGTGACGCAGCCCTGCACCGTCAGCAGCACAACAATCGCCAACATCAATCCCCTGACCCGCATGTACCGCCCTCGCCTCGTGCCTTGACAGCAGCACAGTAGCGAGGGCCGGGACCGACTGCAATCAAGCACCGCTACTTACTGGAAGTCGAAAAGGTACGACACCGGCATGGTCGAGCATGGCCTGCGGGGCGATGCTGGGCGCACTCGGCTTTTCACACGGCGGGACTCAAGCATCCCCCGGCACGATGAAGTTCTTGCTGATAGCGCGGAACTGCTCATGCGTTGAACTTTGCATCCACTCGAACAACACCATCTCGCGGGTAACGATCTGCGCCCCGGCGTCGCGCATGCGGGCGATACCGGCCGCCTTGCTGGCGCTGCTGCGGCTGTCGCAAGCGTCTTCGACCACGAACACCTGCTTGCCAAGTTCGCGCAGGCCAAGCACGGTTTGCAGCACGCACACGTGGGTTTCCATACCGCAGACGATCACTTGCTCGCGGGCCAGCAGCGAGGCCGGCAGGCAGTTGGCGGCAACACAGGAGAAGTGCTGTTTTTCCACCACCTCGGCATCGGGCGAGGCCTCGATCAGCGCCGCCACGGTGTGGCCCAAACCTTTGGGGTACTGCTCGGAGAACACCGTGGGCACGCCCAGCAGGTGCGTGGCTGCCAGTAGCCAGCGGGTGCGGGCCAGGGTGCCGGCCGGGTCGCTGACCGCGCCAATGAGCTTGTCCTGCACATCAATGACCAGCAGGCTGGCCTGGTTGGGCTTGATCAACATCCCTTGCACCTCGTCATGAGTGAGCCGTCAAGGCTCGCCCACCACGCCCATGGCGTCAATGCCCGGGGCGACAGCCGATGAATCTCACAGGGGGCAAGGCGGCCGCAAGCGACAGTCATCTCACCCCGGACTGGAAAAATTCGTCGCAAAGCCCCATCCTCCCCGACTTTTTTCACGCTCACCTCGCCAAGGACCCTGTTTATGCAAGCCCAACCCCTGACCCCCAGCGAGTTCGAGTTCATCGAGGACACCTTGCTCAAGTACGGCGACGACCACTCCGTGCTCAACCCCTCCGAGCTTGACGGTTACTTCACGGCGCTGGTCTCAAGCCCCGCGCAGGTGGATATCGCCGAATGGTTCCCGGCCATCTGGGGCGGCAAAACTCCGGAGTGGCAAAAGCCTGAAGAGTGCCGGCGTTTCATCGATCTCTGCGTGCGCCACCTCAACACCCTGGCCAGCCAGCTGGCAACCGCGCCCGAGACGTTCAAGGCGCGCTTCGAGCAAACCGAACACCGCGGCCAGCCACTGACCCTGGCCGAGGAATGGTGCTTCGGTTATGTGCGTGGCGTGGCCGTGGGCAACTGGCCGGCGCTCAGCGAGGCACTGGCGAGCCGCCTGCAACTGATCGCCGACTGCGCCGAGCAGGACAACTACGAACTGCCGGTGGATTTCGACGTGGTGCTGCATCGCCAACGCGTGGCGGCCATCGAGCCGGCTGCACGAGCATTGCATGACCATTGGGTGACGCAACGCTGACCGGTAGGAGCGGGCTTGCCCCACGATGCAATGTGCCTTACAGATTGCTATCGCCGGACAAGCCCGCTCCTGCAGCACCAAGGATGGCTATAGTCATTGACTGACTCGCCCATCCGACTCCTTACAGAGAGGTGCCCGCCATGCTCACCATCGGCTACGCAGCACAAACCCCGCAGGCGCCTTTGGCGCCATTCACCTTCCAGCGCCGCAGCCTGCGTCCCAACGACGTGGCCATGCAGATCCTCTACTGCGGAGTGTGCCACTCCGACCTGCACCAGGCCCGGGATGACTGGGGCATCAGCCGCTATCCGATCGTTCCCGGCCACGAAATAATCGGCCGGGTGACCGACATCGGCAGCGCCGTCACCCGCTACAAGGTTGGCGACGCCGTGGCCGTCGGCTGCATGGTCGACTCCTGCCAACAGTGCGATCAGTGCCGCAAAGGCGAAGAACAACTGTGCCGCGAGAACAACACCCAGACCTACAACGGCCTGGACCGCATCACCAGGGAGCCCACCTACGGCGGCTACTCCAAGCACCTGGTGGTACGCGAAGAGTTCGTGCTGCGCGTCCCCGACGGCCTGGACCTGGCCAAGGCCGCCCCGCTGCTGTGCGCCGGCATCACCACCTACTCGCCCCTGCGCACCTGGAACGTCGGCCCCGGCAGTCGCGTGGCGGTGGTCGGCCTGGGTGGCCTGGGCCACATGGCGGTGAAACTTGCAGCTGGGCTGGGCGCCTTCGTCACCGTCCTCAGCCGCACCCCCGACAAACTCGCCGACGCCCTGGAACTGGGTGCCGACAACCTGCTGGTATCGACCGACGCCAAGGCCATGGCCGCTGCACGCTCGAGTTTCGACCTGATCATCGACACCATTCCCGTGCGCCACGACGTATCACCGTACATGGCGCTGCTGGACGTCGACGCCACACTGGTAATCGTCGGCCAGGTCGGTCCCATCGACGAACAACTCACCGTGCCCTTCATTCTTGGCCGCCGACGCCTGGCCGGGTCGCCCATTGGCGGAATCGCCCAGACCCAGGAAATGCTCGACTTCTGCGCCCGCAAGAACATCCTGCCGGATTGCGAAATGATCCGCATGGACCAGATCAACGAAGCCTTCGAGCGCATGGAACGCTCGGATGTGCGCTACCGCTTCGTCATTGACATGGCCAGCCTGGACGACGCCGCCACCGCTTGAAAACCACCGCCGCCTGCCTGCGATTGCCCGCGAGGCGGCCGCAGGCCGGTCACCCACAAACCGCCGGATGCCCGACTATCTTCCAGCACTGGACATCAATGATGGCCAATTAGTAGCATCGCACTCCAAAAACCATGTTGTCCTACAAAAAAGCCAGCCAGGGAGGCTCAATGTCCACCATCGTCCACCGCCCGATCCACGTCTCACTCCGCCCCACCCTCACCTGGACCGACACCTGGCAAGGCCCGGACAACGGCTTGATCCGCTGCTGGGAAATCGGCCGTGAACGCGCCCTCAAACACCCGGAAATCGCCCAACGCTGCCTGGCCGGCGAACTCCCCGTACTGGGCTGGAAAGGCGGTGTCGAACGCACTCTGAAAAAGCGTGAAAAATACGGTTCGCTCAAATACCTCGCCCAATGGCAAGGCCTGCGCGGCGAAGACCTGCAGATCGACACCAGCACCGAGGTGACCTTGAACTGCGCGCGCACCGGCATGGTGGTGACCTTCACCCCGGATGCGGCGAAGTACTACAACCCGCAGCTTGAGATGGAAGAGTAAGGAGTACCGCTTCATGGTCGACTTGCACCAAGAGTTCCAGAACAGCCGCTGCGGAACTGCTTGAAGTGTTCAGCAATTTACGGGGACTCACAGCAATGACGCCCAACCTTTCACCGCCCCGACCACGCTTCCCCTGAACAACCCAGCACCGGTGCCGGGGTGGATTGATTGGGGGGCAGTGAGCAAGAAGGTTCACTTTCTGGTGGTAGGCAGTGTTGGGAACGAGCAGTGGCTGAAAAATGGAGGATCTGTGTCGCCGTTAGCACCGTGAACTCCAAAGGTGCCGCGTCTTGTCCTTCAAAGCGTAATCCATCCCGTAGCCAACCCATGTACAGCGACAATCGCCCCTACCACGGTGGCCGCAAATAGCAAACGCTCTGGCCCGCTGAAAACGGGCAGGCCTTGCTCACGCCGGGCCTGGATGTAGAGCAACGTGCCCGGCGCGTAAATCACCGCGGACAGCAGCAGGTACTTCAACCCTCCCGCATACAGCATGAGCAGCGCATACGCCGTTGCCAGGATGGCGATTACCAGGTCTTTCGCACGTCCCCCTTCAACTACCGTGTAGGTTTCGCGGGTCTTTGCGAGTTTGAGCGCATACGCTGCCACCAACAGGTAGGGAATCAGTGTCAATGAACTGGTCAGTTCCAGTGCCAAGGTAAACGCGTATTCAGTAAAGAACGTCAGAACCAGAAAGAACTGCACCAGCAGTGTCGTCAGCCAGAGTGCCGCGCTGGGTACCTTGTGGGCATTTTCACGGCTCAGGAACTGCGGCATCGCCTTATCATGCGCCGCCGAGAAGAGCACTTCGGCTGCCAGCAAGGTCCAGGACAGGTATGCACCGAGCACCGACACAAGCAGGCCGATGCTAATGAAAATCGCGCCCCAATGCCCCACGATCGCCTCCAGCACTCCTGCCATCGAAGGCTGGCGCAACTCGGCAAGCTCGGGGCGAAGCATCACCCCGTAGCTCAGCAGGGTGATCAGCATCAGCAGGCCTAAGACGCCCAAAAATCCCAGTATTGTCGCAATGCCGACATCTCGGCGATTTGTCGCGTAGCGTGAGTAGACGCTGGCGCCCTCGATGCCCAGGAATACGAATACGGTGACCAACATCGTGGCGCGCACCTGCTCGAACAATGAGCCGTCGGCATTGCCAGCCTGCGCGGCCTCCACCGCCGCATGGCCGACGCGGCCGTAATCGTCGGCATGCGCCAGGTCGGGCGACGTTGCCGTGAGGGCGTCACCCCAGAAGTTCAGCATGAACAGGTTGCGGTCGAAGGCCACGATTAGCACCACGACGAAAACCACGATGGGAATGATCTTGGCGATGGTAGCAATCGTGTTGATCACCGTAGCCTGCTGCACACCCCGCAGGACGAGAAAGTGGAAACCCCACAGCAGCACGGATGAAGCAGCGATAGCGGCAAGCGTATTACCGTCGCCGAACACTGGAAAGAAGCTGCCCAGCGTCGACTTGATCAAAATGAAGTAAGAAACGTTTCCGATGCAGGTGCCGGCCCAGAAGCCAAACGCAGAGGCAAAGCCAAGGTAGTTGCCGAAACCGGCCCTTGCGTACGCATAGATGCCGGAGTCCAACTCGGGTTTGCGGTGCGCAAGGTTCTGGAAGACGAAGGCAAGCATCAGCATGCCAATGCCCGCGATCAACCAAGCGATGAGTGCCCCCAAGCCACCTGTAGCGCCAGCGAAAGTCGCAGGGAGCGAGAAAATACCTGCTCCGATCATTGAGCCTACGACTAGCGCTGTCAGCGCGACTACATTGAGCTTTCCTTCAGTATGTGCACTCATCAATGCGCGTCCTTGACATGGCTCGACACAGTAAAGACGAAGCATCAAGTTTGGTCCAACCACGGGGGCGGGTTCACCGAAATGCGCATTCTGATCAGCGAGCTCGGCCAGTCGCTGCCAATGCAGCGACCGGGTTTAGCAGCCCGCCCAAACTGATCAAGGTGCAAACAGCGCCCCTTCTCGATCAACCGGCGCTATTTTTATGCCTGTTGTCTCGTGTCATGGCGGCTGTGCCCGGGGCGCCTGGCATCGGTCAAATTGCTCCCTCCTGCACCTTGGTTGGGCCTGTGAATGCCCAGACCACCCATGCCGCAGCACTGATCAAGGCGCCCAGCAGGCTGACAGCCACCCAGCCCCAAAGCGCATACACCTGGGTCGCGGCTACCGCCCCCAGCGCACTGCCGACCGAGTAGAAGCCCATGTAGGCGCCCACCATGCGACTCTGGGCATCGGGTCGTGCAGCAAAGATGAGGCTCTGGTTGGTGACATGCACGGCTTGCACCGCGAAGTCGAGCAACACCACGCCACACACCAGCGCGATCAGGGACGACTCGGTGAACGAGATGGGTAACCAGGACAGTGTCAGCAGGCCCAGCGAAATGCCGGTAACGCGTTGCCCCAGGCCTTGATCGGCCCAGCGGCCGGCTCGTCTGGCGGCCAGCGCAGCGACCACGCCCGCCAGGCCAAACATGCCGATGGCCGTGTGTGAAAGCGCCAGCGGCGCAGCGCTCAATGGCAGCACGACCGATGTCCACAGCACAGAAAAAGCGGCGAAGATCAACAGTGCCAGCAAGCCCCTGACCCGCAACACCGGCTCGGTCAGGAACAGCATGAACAGCGATCGGATCAGCGCTGGGTAGGACTGTTGGCTGGGAGGCGAGACGGTGGCGGGCACCACCTTCCAGAACACCACTGCGATGCTCAGCATCAACCCCGAGGATACGAAGTAGACCGCGCGCCAACCTGCAAGGTCGGCGATCAGCCCCGAGGTAAACCGGGCCAGCAGAATGCCCAGGACAATTCCACTGGTTACGGTACCCACCGCCTGCCCACGCTGCGAGGGCGTTGCCAGCACGGCGGCATAGGCCACAAGCACCTGGACGACCACCGACATCAAGCCCATCACGACCATCGCACCCAGCAGGGCCAGCCATTGCTGGGATGCGCCAACAGCCGCCAATGCAATCGCCAACAGTATCACTTGGGTGAGGATCAGCCGCTTTCGGTTGACCTTGTCACCCAGGGGTACGATCAATAGCAACCCTAGCGCATACCCCACCTGGGTGGCGGTCACCACGCCGCCGATCAGCCCCGCAGTGACGCCCAGGCTTTGCGCCATCGAGGCCAGCAAGGGTTGAGCGAAGTAGACATTGGCCACGGCCAGTGCGCAGGTGACGGAAAACAACAGCGTGAGCGAAGCACAGAGCCCCGCAGACGCGTCGGCCCCGCAGCGTTGCCCAGTGTCCGTATGCGGCGCCCCGGGCGTCTGCCTGGTGAAACGTTCGGCATCTACTGTCATGTACGCCTCCATGGCGCTAAACTGGTTGCAATTCGAAACCTGATCGCATTGTTGCCAATTCAGGTTTCAAAATGCAACCACATTTTTCCGGTTCTCCAACAGGTCAATACGATGGTCGAAGAGACTGCACTGCAAAGCAGCGAATGCCCGGTAGCAAGAACACTGGAGGCGATCGGGGATCGCTGGTCGCTGATGATCATCCGCGATGCCTTTGATGACGTTCGTCGATTCAGCGAATTTCAGAAGCGTTTGGGCGTGGCCAAGAACATCCTGGCATCGCGACTCAAAACGTTGGTGGAGATCGGCGTGTTCGACATCCGGCCGGCGTCTGATGGAAGCGCCTACAAGGAGTACGTGCTCACCCAGAAAGGACGGGAGATTTTCCCGGTCGTGGTAAGCCTGCGGCAGTGGGGCGAACGTTTTCTCTTTGAGCCGGGCGAGATGCATTCCGTACTGGTGGACAACGCGTCCGGACAGGCGCTGATGCCGCTGCAGGTTCGCTCATCGAGCGGTGAAGTACTGGGACCGTCCGACTGCCACAAAGTCAGACGTGCCGCCGACGCCTCGTGAACCGACCGCGACCCCAACCCATACCAGATCCACCATGCGGAAATCGCCATGCATCCCAACAAAGCCTGCGCTGTCGTCCTCTCCCCTGCACCCCAGCCTCGTATTCTCCTGTTCCGCCACCCTCTGGCGGGCGTGCAACTGGTCAAGGGCACGATCGAAAAGGGAGAAGCGCCCGCGCAAGCAGCCCTGCGTGAATTGAAGGAAGAGTCGGGTATCACTGCTGCCCACGCCTCAAGCGACCTAGGTTGCTGGGACGCCGGGCATCTTGGCCAGGTCTGGTCGTTTCAGTTGTGCCAGGTGTACGAGCCGTTGCCTGAGCAATGGTCCCATCACACGCTTGACGACCACGGCCATTGCTTCGAATTCTTCTGGGCTTCACTGGACCGGTTGCCCTACGCCGACTGCCATCCGCTGTTTCGACGTGCGCTTGAATTCGTGACGACCACATTGAAGGAGCGAGGCCTCTAGCCCCTCATCACCCGTAGGGGCAAGCCCGCTCCTGCCGCATCAATGTGCCGACGCGCCGCTTGCGCCCACGCCGGTCTGGCCGCGCACGTACTGGTCCTCGAAGGCTTCGCGCTCGGCCTTGGCGCGGGCGCTGTGGTCGAGTTTCGAGCACACATAGGCCGCCAGGAACGCCAGTGGCATGGAGAACAACGCCGGTTGGGTGTAGGGGAACAGCGGCTCGCTGAAGTGGAACACATCGACCCACACCAGCTTCGACAGCACCACGAACGCCATGGCACTCACCAACCCGAGGTAGCCTCCCGCCAGCGCGCCCCGCGTGGTCAGCCCACGCCAGAACATCGAGAGAAACAACACCGGGAAGTTCGCCGACGCGGCAATACCGAACGCCAGGGCCACCATGAACGCGACGTTGGTGTTCTCGAACACAATGCCCAGGCCAATAGCCACCAGGCCCAGCCCCAGAGTGGCGAACTTGGTGACGCGCAACTCCTGCGCTTCACTGGCCGTGCCCTTCTTGATCACCCGTGCATAGAGGTCGTGGGCAATGGCCGAAGCGCCAGCCAGGGCGAGCCCGGACACCACGGCCAGGATGGTGGCGAAAGTCACCGCCGAGAGAAAGCCCAGCAGCATGTTGCCGCCCACCGCCTGGGCCAGGTGCATGGCGACCATGTTGCCGCCGCCCAGTAGTTTGCCGCCGGCCTGGCCACCCTCGAAGTACTGCGGCTCCTGGCTGACGATCACGATCGAGGCCAGGCCCAGCAGGAAGATCACGTTGAAGAAATAGCCGATGAAGCCCGTGGCATAGAGCACCGACTTGCGCGCCTCCTTGGCGTCGCTGACGGTGAAGAAGCGCATCAGGATATGTGGCAGCCCGGCAGTACCGAACACCAGCCCAAGGCTCAGCGACAGTGCAGTCAGCGGATCGGCCAGCAGGCTACCGGGCGCCAGCAGGCGTTCACCCAGGCCATGGATGCCCATCGCACGGGTGACCAGGGTGTCGTAGCTGAAGTTGAACTCGTTCATCGCCAGCAGCATCACCAGGGTGCCGCCCACCATCAGCAAGAAAGCCTTGATGATCTGCACCCAGGTGGTCGCCACCATGCCGCCGAAGGTCACGTAGAGCATCATCAGCGCACCGACGATCAGCAAGGCAATGTGGTAGTCCAGGCCGAACAGCAACTTGATCAACTGCCCCGCCCCCACCATCTGCGCCACCAGGTAGAAGCACACCACGGTCAACGAACCAATCGCCGCCATGGTCCGCACCTTGCCCTGGTCCAGGCGGTACGAGGTGATGTCGGCGAAGGTGAAGCGCCCCAGGTTGCGCAGCCGTTCGGTCATCAGCAACAGCAGCACCGGCCAGCCGGCGAAGAAGGCGATCAGGTAGATGTAGCCGTCCATCCCGGAGGTGTAGATCAGCGCGGTGATGCCCAGCAGGGTCGAGGCCGACATATAGTCGCCCGCCAGCGCCAGGCCGTTCTGGAACCCCGAAATGCCACCCCCGGCGCTGTAGAAGTCGGCCGTCGAGCGGGTACGCCGCGCGGCCCACCAGGTGATGGCCAGGGTGAAGACCACGAACACCATGAACATGCCGATGGCATGCAGGTTCAACGGCTGCTGCGTCGCCACCGCCATCGCTGGCGAGGCCAGCAGCGAGGTGGAGCCGCACGCGGTACCAAGGGCCAGCAGCAGACGCGCGCTCATCGTGCCTCCTCCTGCTCGACCTGGGCGATCAGCTCGCGGGTCATGCGGTCGAACTCGCCATTGGCGCGGTACACGTAGAAGCCGGACAACGCGCAGAAAAACACGAACAGCGATACCCCGGCGACCACCCCGAAGGTCAGGTTCGAGCCCTCGGCAAGGCGCCGGGCAATCAGCTCGGGCCAGAACGACACCAGCCCCATATAGGCGTAGAACACCGCCACGATCACCACCAGAAGACCGAGCGTAAGCCGGTTGCGTCGAGCCACCAGCTCGATGAATTGGGTGTTGCGCCGTATGCGTGCATACAAGGGACTGGAACTGGGCATGTGACCACCTCTGACGAAAGCACGTGTTGTTATTGGAAAATGTGTGCGCTTGGTCCATCACTGCTCGGCGTGGCTGGGCACCTCCCGGGGCGCCTTGGCCCACTCGCGTAGCACGAATTTCTGGATCTTGCCGGTCGCTGTCTTGGGCAACGCCACCAGCGAGACCTGTCGCGGCGCCTTGAAATGCGCCAGGCGCTCGCGACACCAGAGGATCAGGTCATCGCCACTGACACTGGCTGCGGCGTCGGCCCGCAAGGTGACGAAGGCATGCGGTGTTTCCCCCCAACGCGGGTCGGGACTCGCCACCACGGCGGCCTCGATCACCCCCGGGTGCTGGTAGAGCACTTCTTCGATTTCCAGCGAGCTGATGTTCTCGCCGCCGGAGATGATGATGTCCTTGGAACGGTCCTTGATTTCCACGTAGCCGTCGGGGTGCAGCACCGCCAGGTCGCCGGTGTGCAGCCAGCCATCGGCGAAGGCGGTGCGGGTCGCCTCAGGGTTGTTCAGGTAGCCCTTCATCACCGTGTTGCCGCGCACTACCAGCTCGCCCAGGGTGACCCCGTCAGCGGCGACCGGCTGTCCACTGTCGACGTCGAGCACCGTGGCCTCTTCAAGCATCGGATGGGCCACGCCCTGGCGGCTCATGAACTGTGCGCGGGCCTCCAGGGGCAGCTCGTCCAGCCCTGGTTGCCACATGCACAGGGTGCTCGGCCCATAACTCTCGGTCATGCCATAGGCGTGGGTGATGCTGAAACCGCGCGCCTGCATCGCGGCGATCACCGCGCTGGGCGGTGCGGCGCCACCGGTGATCACCTCCACCGGCTGGCCACCACGCCGTTCGAACTGCTGCTCGGCATGGATCAGCATCGACATCACCACCGGCGCCGCGCTCATGTGGGTGACCCCGTGTTCGGCGATCGCGGTATAGATCGAGTGGGGCTGCACCTTGCGCAGGCAGACGTGGGTGCCGCCGCAGAGGGTTACCGCCCAGGTGTGGCTCCAGCCATTGCAATGGAACATCGGCAGCGTCCACAGGTACACGCTGCGCGGCCCGAGCTGGAAGATCAGCGCCCCGGCGCAGGCGTTGAGGTAGGCGCCGCGGTGATGCAGGAGCACCCCCTTGGGATCGCCGGTAGTGCCGGAGGTGTAGTTGAGGGCAATCGACTGCCATTCGTTTTCTGGCAGCGAAAGCGCGCGCCCGGCATCGCCCTGGGCCAGGAACGCCTCGTAGTCCAGTTCGCCGATCAGCTCACCGCCACTGGCCTGGGGGTCGTCGATATCGACCACCAGCGGCCGAGTCTCGAGCAGTGTCAGCGCCTGGCGCACGGTGGCGCTGAACTCGCGGTCGCAGATCAGCACCTTGGCGCCCGAGTGGCGAAGAATGAAGGCAATACTCTGTGCTTCCAGGCGAATATTGATACTCACCAGCACTGCGCCGGCGCCCGGTACCCCGTAGTGGGCTTCAAGCAGCTCCGGCACGTTCGGCGCCAGCAGCGCCACGCGGTCGCCAGGCTGCACCCCTACCCGCTCCAGGGCGCTGGCAAGCGATCGGCTGCGCTGGTGCAACTGTCGATAGTTGTAGCGACGCTCGCCGTGAATCACCGCGTCGCGGTCCGGGTAGATGTGCGCGGCACGCTTGAGAAAGGACACCGGTGACAGGGGTACATAGTTGGCGTCGTTGGGCGCCAGCGGGGTGTCGAACATCGAAGGCATCATGTAGTTCTCCCGACCGTCATCGGTCTGTTGTTGTTCTCATGCAGTGATGCGCCTGGCGGCTACAGGCCGCTGCACAGATGCCCACCATCGACCACGATCTCGGCACCGGTCATGGCCTTGCCGGCATCGGATGCCAGCAGCAACAGGGCACCATCGAGGTCGCCCGGCCGGCTGAAGGCACGGCTGGGAATCCGCGCCCGGAGTTTCTCTCCCGCCTCGCTGCGCAAAAAGTCTTCGTTCAGTTCAGTCATCACGTAGCCGGGAGCCAGGGCGTTGACCCGGATGCCGTGGCGCGCCAGCTCCAGTGCCATGGCACGGGTCAGCTGGGCCAGCCCCGCCTTGGCCGCCACGTAGGGGCTGACGGCCCCGGCCACGCGGCTGGCAAGAATCGAGGTGACATTGATCAGGCTGCCGCCGCGCCCTGCCTGCACCATGCGCCGCGCGGCTTCCTGGGCAACCCTCCAGGCGCCCTTGAGGTTGGTGTCGAGAATGCGGTCCCAGCCTTCGTCGTCGTAGGCCAGCACGTTGCGGCTGTCGCTGACGCCGGCGTTGTTGACCAGGATGTCCAGCGGGCCGATTTCATCGAGGCAGCGGCTGACATCATCGCGACGGGTCACGTCGAGCGTGAAGGCCCGGGCCGTGCCGCCGGCCGCCTGGATGTCTTCCACCAACTGGTGCAACGGCTCGCTGCGCCGCGCCGCCACCGCCACCTGCGCACCGGCGGCCGCCAGGGTCAGGGCGAAGTGCCGGCCCAGCCCACTGGAGGCCCCCGTGACCAGGGCGCGGCGACCGTCGAGGTTGAACAGCTGGGCAATGGAAGGCTGCATCAGTGCGCTCCTGTACGGCGGTCGAGTATCTTTTTCGCCAGGCTCATGCGGTGCACTTCGCTCGGTCCGTCATAGATGCGAAACGGGCGAATGTCGCGGAAGATCCGCTCGACCACGGTGTCGTCGGTCACGCCGCGACCACCGAGCATTTGCACACAGCGGTCGACCACCCGCCACAACGCCTCGGCGCTGATCACCTTGGCCATGCTCGAGTCGACATTGGCACGCTGGCCCTGGTCGAGCACCCAGGCGCAATGCCAGACCGCCAGGCGCACCACGTGCAGATCCATCAGATTGTCCGCGAGCATGAAGCCGACGCCCTGATGCTCGCCCAGCGGCTTGCCGAAAGAGTCGCGAGTGCGGGCGTAGTCGCAGGCGATATCGTGGGCCCGGCGGGCAGCACCGAGCCAGCGCATGCAGTGGGTCAGCCGCGCCGGTGCCAGGCGCACCTGGGCATAGCGAAAACCGGCGCCGATTTCACCCAGCACGTCGCTGGCCGGAATCCGCAGGTTGTCGAAGCGCAGCTGGCTATGCCCGCCGGTAAAGCAGCTGTCCAGGGAGTTCAGCTGCCGCTCGTGGACAATGCCCTCGCGGTCCATGTCGGACAGGAACATGGTCGCCGTACCGTCCTCCATGCGCGCCATGATGATCACGAACCCAGCGCCCTCGGCGCCGGTGATCAACCATTTGTGACCATTGATGAGGTAGTCGTTGCCGTCGCGGGTGGCGGTGGTTCGCAGCATCGACGGGTCGGAGCCGGAACCCGGCGCAGGCTCGGTCATGGCAAAGCAGGAACGGATGTGGCCCTGCACCAGCGGCCGTAGCCAGCGGTCCTTCTGGGCCTCGGTCGCGACCACGTCCATCAGGTGAATGTTGCCTTCGTCGGGCGCATGGATGTTCAGCGCCACGGGGCCCAGCGGTGAGTAACCGGCCTCTTCGAAGACGATGGCCTTGGCGATATGGCTCAGCGCCTGGCCGCCCATTTCGCGGCTGGCGTGCGGAGTCAACAGGCCAGCCTTGCGGGCGCGCTCGACCAGCGTCTGGCGCAAGGACTCGCTGGGACCATGGGCGGTCTGGCCAGGGTCGTTTTCCAGGGGGATCACCTGCTCGGCAATAAAGGCGCGGGTTTTCTCCTGCAGGGCGAGCAATTCATCGGGAATGGTGAAATTCATGGTTGTCCTTGGGTGCTTGGCACGGTGCGGTGTTCTAAGGGGGCGACTGGCGCGCTCATGGCAGCGCCTTCGGATTGCTGATCGCCAGCTGTGCGAGGGTGATGTGTTGCAGCGCCCCGACCAACCGGCCGCGTTCATCGCCCGCATCGAAGCGGCCTTCGCGAATGGCGGCGGCCAGCCCTTGACGGGCGTCCGCCAGCGACAGCGGGCAGTTGTCCAGCAGCGCGTGCAGTTGCTCCTGTTCCAGGGCATCGGCGTCGCTTGCGGCCTGGCACTCGCGGGCAGCGATGGCCATGGCGCTGGCAACCATCAGAGTCAGGTAGCGTTTGTCGGCAGGCAGCGCCGGCAGCAGCTCCTGCAGCAGGGTCAGGCGGGCGATGTGCAGCAGCTCGTGGGCCTGGGGACGCTTCATCGTGTGCCTCCCGCCGTCAGGCGCAGAATGTCCAGTTCCAGTTCGGGTAGCAGGCGTCCGGTGAGCGCCAGCTCCAGCGAAGGCTCTTCACCCGAAAGGTGGCGTTGGCTTTGCTGCAGGGCGATCACGGCCCAGCGCAGGGTCGCCATCACTTGCCAGTAGTCGAGTTGCTCACGGTCGATGTGCAGCGTGGAGACCTCGCGATAGCCCCGCAAAAAATCTTCCAGCTGACCGATGCCGCCCGCCTCGAGGTCCGGCCGGGTGAAGCGCCAGCAGCGCGCGCTGAACCAGCCGATGTCTTCGCGGGGGTCGCCCCAGCCGGTGAATTCCCAATCCAGCACCGCTTGCAAGCCGCCTTCAGTGGCCAGGTAATTACCGGTGCGGTAGTCGCCGTGCAGCAGGCACACGGCGCTGTCGGTCGGTGCGTTGAGTTCGCACCAGCGCAGGCCCCATTCCAGCACCGGGTGCGCGCCTTCATGGCGATCGAGGAACGCCCGGTACGTGGCGATGCTGGCCAGTGCCGGGGCGCTGTCGGGCACCGGCAGAAAGTCCAGCTCGGCGCAGGGCGGGCGCAGTTGATGCAGCCGCGCAAGGTTGGCGCCCAGCTCGGCGGCGAGGCGGGCATTGCCCTGGGGCGCACACTGGCCGCTGAGCAAGCGGCCCGCGGCAACCCCCGGCAGCCACTCCATGAGAAAGAAGGCGCGGCCGATCACCGCCGGGTCACGGCACAACCACAGTGGCCGAGGCACTTTTACCCCGGCCCGGTGCACCCGGCCGAGCACGGCAAATTCCTGGGCGCGACTCAGGCTGGCCGGTAGCGCGGAGGCGGCATCGCTGCGCAGTACCCAGCGCTGCACACCGGCAAAGGGACCGCCGTCGAGTTGCACTTCGAGCAGCCAGTTTTCCTGAATCGCACCGCCCGAAAGCTGTTTGCGCTGCAGGATGACCACCCGCTGCGCCTGGGCCTGCTCGCCGATGAACGCCAGCAGGGGTTGGTCGTTCGCCGCGTCGCTGTGCACGCCAGCGGCTTGAGATGCTGCGTTGAGATTGCTCATGAAGCGATTCGCCCTGCCCTTTGGATTTTTTATCGGGAGTTGCTGGTGACCAGAGCTATAGCAATGGCCGGGCCAATCATCGCCCCGGCGCCTATGAATCGACGCAATGCCCCGCCGTAGCTGGGTTGCCGTAGCACAAGGGCGCCAAGGCTCGGCGGTCGGCGACGGATACTCGTTTCACTTTCGAGACAAATCTGTTCAACTCTGAAAAACAATTTCATCCTTGAACAGAGGAGCCGCCCATGCCGTTGCCCCGTGCGCAAATCGTCGTGCTCATCAGCCACCTGCAACGCCCCAACCAGCAAAGTCGTCTGGCGCAGGTGGTCGAGGGAGTGATGGGGGACTACGCCGAAGAGGCGAGCATCCAGGTGCTCGACACTTCGGTGGACCACGCACTGCAGGTAGCCTGCGAACTGGAACGGCGCGGCGAAGTCGATGTGTTCGTGTGTGCCGGCGCCACCGCCGCCTACCTGCGCAAGCACCTCACCCGCCCGGTGCTGTCGATGCGTATCAGCGGCGCCGACCTGCTGCGTGCCCTGGAGCAGGCGCGCTCGCACTCCTCGCAGGTGGCAATCCTCAGCTACAACCACATCAACGCCGAACTGCAGGCCATGGCCGGGCTGTTCACCGTGCAGTTCCAGCAGGCGTCCTATACCACCCTGGAGCAAGCGCGGGCGGCGGTGGATCAGGTGGCACGGCTGGGTTGTCGCAGCGTCATCGGCTCATCCACGGTGCTGGAACTGGCCGAGCAGGCCGGCCTGCATGGCGTGCTGTCACTGAGTAGCGAGACCGTGCGCAAGGCCCTTGAAGAGGCGCTCGGCATCCTGCACAGCCAGCGCATCGAGATTGCCAAGCGCCAGCACCTGAACGCCGTGTTGCAGCACATCCCGGCGGGGGTGGCGGCGGTCGACAACCAGGGCATCGTGCAATCGCTCAACCCGGCCCTGGCGCTGCTGCTGGATCTCCCGGCCAGCGCCGCCCTCGGGCGTTCCTTGCAGGAGTTGTGTCCGGGGCTGAACCTGGAGCAGGCGTTGCGCGAAGGCGTCGGCGAAGAAAACCAGGTCATCCGTCTCGGCGTCCACCAGGTCGTCAGCAACCTGCTGCCGCTGCTGGAAAACGGGCAGCGTACCGGCATGGTGCTGGTCTGCCAGGACATCACTGCGGTACAGCGCGCCGACCAGCGCATCCGCTCCTCCCGGCGCCCCGGCGCCTTCGCCGCCAAGTACCGGCTGGAGCAGATCAGCGGCAACAGCCTGGCCAACCGCGAACTGCTGCGCCTGGCCGAGCGCTATGCCCTGACCGACTCGACCATCCTCATCACCGGCGAGAGCGGCACCGGCAAGGAGCTGCTGGCCCAGGGCATCCACAACGCCAGCAAGCGCCCCCATGGGCCATTCGTGGCGATCAACTGTGCGGCGTTCCCCGAGACGCTGCTCGAGAGCGAGCTGTTCGGCTACGAGGAAGGCGCGTTCAGCGGCTCGCGCAAGGGCGGCAAGCCCGGTCTGTTCGAGGCGGCGCACCGCGGCACGCTGTTTCTCGATGAGATCGGCGACATGCCGGTGTCGCTGCAGACCCGCCTGCTGCGGGTGCTGCAGGAGCGCGAAGTGTTGCGCCTGGGCGGCACCGAGCCGATCTCCATCGACGTGCGCATTATCGCCGCCACCCATCAGGACCTGCGGGGCGCCATCGAGGCCGGGCACTTTCGGACCGACCTGTATTACCGGCTGAACATCCTGCGTTTGCAGACTCTCCCCTTGCGCGAGCGTCGCGAAGACATCCCGCTGATCGCCCGCGGCATCGTTCAGGGGCTGCTGGTCAGTGGCCAGCCGCGCGGTGCAGGCGCCCTGCCCCCGGCCTTGCTGCCGTACCTGCTGGACTACCCCTGGCCGGGCAACGTGCGCGAGCTTGAAAACATCGTCGAGCGCGCGGTGCTCTCGGCCAACGACCTGGCCCAGCACGGCGGCATCGACGAGCAACGGCTGGCGCGCTTGCTGCCGGAGTTATTCGAAAAACGCGAGCGCCCGCCAGCGCCATTACCGGCGATAGCGCACGACCTGCGCGCGCTGGGCAAGGCGGCGCAGTTGACGCATGTTCGCCAGACGCTGGAGGCGTGCCAGGGCAATCACGATGAAGCGGCGCGGCGGCTGGGTATCAGCCGCACGACGCTGTGGCGGCGCTTGCGTGGCTGATCCTGCTGCAGGCCAGGCAACCTCGAATGTGCAGGCTGCATTGGCCTCATCGCTGGCAAACCAGCTCCCACAGGATCGGCGTAGCAAGCAAGAACACCACAGGCCAGCAAGAGCGCAGTGAATTGCGCTCTTGGTCTTGCTTTTGATCCGACAGGGTTCACGCCACTTCGGTGGGAGCGGGCTGGCCCCGCGACATGGACGGCGCATGTGCCTGATAGAAGCATTGAAATGCCTGGGCAGGCATCGCCTTGGCGAAGTACCAGCCCTGGCCGAACTGCACCCCCTGCCCGCGCAGATACTCCATTTGCGCCTGGGTCTCGATGCCCTCGGCGACGATCTGCAGGCGCAGGCTCTTGGCCATTTCGATGACGTGCGTGGTGACCGAACCGGCAGTGGCATCCGGGTCGAGGGTATCGACGAACGACTTGTCGATTTTCAGAATATCCAGGGGCAGTTGCTGCAGGTGCTGAAGGCTGGAAAAGCCGGTGCCGAAATCGTCGATGGCCGCCAGGTGCCCCAAGGCGCGCGCTCGATTGACGGTAGCTCGCGCCTCGTCGATCGCGACAAAGCCACGCTCGGTCGCTTCCAGCCAGATCTGTTGCGGACTCACCCCGGCCTTGCGCAGGGTCGCCTGCAACTTGGGCAGGAAGCGACCACTGCTGACATCCGCGGCCGCCAGGTTGATCGACACATGCAGGCCACGTTCCTGTACCAGCAGCGGACCGAGGTCATGCATCACCTGCTCGAACACCTGATCGGTGATCGGCAAGATCAAGCCACTCTTCTCGGCCAGCGGAATGAAGGCATCAGGGCACACCAGGGTCCCGTCCCGGCGGCGCCAGCGCAGCAGCGCCTCGGCGCCGATGCAATGGCCATCGCCCAGACTCATGATCGGCTGGTAGTGAACGATGAACTCTCGATTGCGCACGGCCAAGCGAAGCGCGGCCAACGGCGACAAGCGTCGTCGTGTCCGCCTGACCAGCACCATGGCCAGCACCCCGGCCATCAACCCGCCGATGGGCAGCAACAGCATTTCCATCCGTACCAGCCCTTGCAGCAGCTCCCGTCGCGACAAGGCGGCAATCGCCACCCAGTCGCCGCTGTGAACCAGCGTGTAGAGGTAGCCTTCCTCAAGCCCCTTGGCGGAGCCCGAATGCACACGGCTCAAAAAGTGTTCCACCTCCGGCCGCGAGGCGCTGACCAAGTGGCCGCCGGCGGTCCCCACTGCCAACTGGACATTGTCGTCCAGGGGCACCTGAAGGAACTGCTCCGGGTCCACCAGCACGTTGAACGCGGCGTACTGCAGGGCCATCATCGGTTTGGCCGCGACGATTCGCGGCTGCACGCCCAGCGAAACCCGCACGCCGTCGGAGGTGGTGAAGTCTTCCCGCCAGGGCGTCACATGACGCCCCAGCGAACCCCAGGATCCGCAGGCAAAGACCTCTTCTTCGACATAGCCGACCGACTTCACGGAAAAGGTATTGATGGTCAACAGCCGCATCTGGTCGATGCTTTCCGGCGTGCAGGGTGCCAGGGTGGAGCCGGCGATGCTCTTGAGCGCGCCGGCCGCCTCGTGAAAGGTGCCGTTGGCCCTGCTGGAGGCGACGCCCGCCAGGGTTTCGAGACGCTGCTGGGCCGATTGCAGGTTCAGCATCCAGGCCAGGTAGCCCATCAACAGCACCGGCAGCAGCACACACGGAAACCCCAGGAGAATGCTTTCCCAGACGATGCGTTTACGGTTCATGTTGCCGCCTTGGCCGTTGGCCTGTGTCCAGCCACTACAGCCTAGGCCTGCCCCGCTGGTGCGACATTGCCGCAGATCAACGCCACCCCCGGTCGGTGATCCGCTGCCACTGATCGGCAACCTCCTGCACACTCGCGCACTTGATCCGGGCAAGGTCGGTCGGGTAGTCCACTCCCGGGTTCTCGCAAAAGCGCGTGGCGGTGAACTGGCCGTTGCTGGCCCGCAGGATCACGCCAGTGTCCCGGCACAACGAGCTGGCCAGGTACAACACCCCCGGCACCACCCATTCCGGCTTGAGGTTCTCGGGTGGCTGGGTGATACCCCACATGCGCGTCTTGGCCACCGGCGACACCGCGTTGACCAGGATGTCGTGCTCGCGGCCCTCCATGCTCAAGGCGTTCATGATCCCGATCTGGGCCATCTTGCCGGCCGCGTAGGCAGTCAGGCCCACCTGGGCGTATTGCGCGTACATGGCGCGGTCGGAGGTGGTCAGCACCACTCGCGCAGCGGCCGAGCGCTTGAGGTGCGGCCAGGCATGCTTGCTCAACCAGATCGGCGCCTGCACATTGATGCCCAGCGAGCGTTGCAGGAACGACGCGTCTTGCTCCTCGATCGGCTGGTAACCGACCCAACCGGCGTTGTGGATCAGGATGTCGAGCCCACCGAACCGCTCGACAGCCAGTGCGACCAACGCCTTGCACCCGGCCTCTTCGTCCAGGTTTCCGGCATGCGCCACCACCTGCCCGCCCTCGGCCTGCAATGCGCGTACGGCCGCGTGCACGACGCCTTCATCCTTGCCCGCACCCGCCCGGTCAGTGCCCAGGTCGCTGACGACGACCCGGGCACCTTCGGCCAGCAGTGCCTTGGCGTAGGCAAGCCCAAGCCCCTGGGCAGCCCCGGTGACGATGGCGACTTTGTCTTTGAACAGCATGGTCCACTCCTTTGGGTAATTGTCCTTTGCACAGGAAAGGCTGCGACAGCCTAGCAGTCCTTATCGAGCGCTGGCATCCGCCTCGTGCTCATCGGCGAAGGCCATGAACATCTCCAGGTCCAGCACCTCCAGCTTGATCCTGGCGATGAACGCCGAGAACGCCAGGTTGGCGGCCAGCAGTCGCAGGTCACTGGCCCAGGCCGGAACATGTACCGGCCCCTTGAGCCAGCCCGACTCGAACAGCGGTCCCAGGCGCACGGTGTCACTCAGGCTCAGGCGCCCGGCAAACAAGCGGCCCACCAGTTCCGGCCGGTTGTCGCGGATGGCGATGCGCATCAGCGTGTGGACGCCAAGCAGGCCGGTCAGGTAGGCCGCATCCTTGGTAAACGCCGAGCCGCCACGCAGGTCGGCGCCACGGAATATCCGCTGGGTCGAGCGGAAAGATTCCTCCTCTGACTGACCTGCTGCCAGGAACCCTTCGAACACCTGGATGAAGTCGGCGCCGTCGAGCGCCTGCTGGACCGCCAGCACGCGCAAGGCCAGGCGGCGCAGGCGGTTGATGTCCATGCTGGCGGTGAACAGCTCGGCCAGGGTGGCAATCCCTTCCTGGGTCTGGGTGGTGCGCGGCGCCCCCAGGCCCAGGCATTTGAGGTTGGGTTGCAACGCGCCATTCTGCGCCGTGGCGACATGCACGAAGGCCTCGTGCTGCAGCAACTGGTTCTTGTCCAGCTCCGAGAACAGCGCACTGGCGCGCAGGCGGATGCGGCTCGACCCGGCGATGGCCTTGGCGGCGAGGGTCGGGTCGAGCCTGACGCTGATCTGGCCCACGCCGAAAAAACGGTCCAGCTCCGGCTGCATCCAGGCGGCGAAATCCTTGGCCGGGATAGTCGCCTCGCTCGGTGGAATCCGGGAGCCGCCCAACAGGGCGTCGGTGGTCTGGAGAAAGAAACGGGCCGCGTCGAGCATGCTCAGTTGCTGCCTGGGGTAATAGAAATCCGGGCGCCGATAAAGCGCAGCGCAATATTGCGTGAAGGCGGGCGTGCCAATGGCGCCCAGCATGCGGGCGGCGGTGGCATAGCTGCGCGCGGTCATGGCGAGGAAGTGCCCGGCCGGATGGCTTACATCGCAACGGCCGATAAAGGCTTCCAACGCGGCGATGTCGCCACTGTGGTCACGTGGGCACTGCTCGACGTCGGGCAGTTGCGCTTTACCGGCGCGCCAGTTCGCCAGGAAAACGTCCTCGACACCCTCCGGCCAGGACAGTGCATCCAGCACACGGATCCTGCGGGCCAGACCAGGCAGTGCGGCATCGAGCTCGGACAGGGAGGCAAGGCTCATGGCGAGATCCGCTCGTAAACAGGGGGTGATCTCGAAAGCTTAGCCACTCTCCGGTAGGAACGGGCTTGCCCTTACAAGTAGATAGCAAGTAGCCATCATTAAATACTCAAGATCTGTCTACCCATGGCCGATACCGTTCGAACATCCCGATAAAAATCGAGTGAACTCACCACGCCATGAACAGAAGTCTTCGTTTCAGTCACAAAATTCTTTTGGCCGCTTCATTGATCGTGTTGCTCGCCTTCACCCTGTTCACCCTCTACAACGACTACCTGCAACGCAATGCCACCCGCACCAGCCTGGAAAACTACCTGGCAGAAATGGGTGAATCGACGTCCACCAACATTCGCAACCTACTGGAGGGGCGCATCACGCTGGTGGAGAACCTGGCACAGAATATCGCCCAGCAACCCGCCAACGCCGAAACCCTGATGGGGCAACAGGCGCTGGTCTCGAGCTTTCTCACGGTCTACCTGGGCAAGGTCGATGGCGGTTTCAGCGTGCGTCCCGACGCCAAGATGGCCGACGACTACGACCCACGCACCCGCCCCTGGTACAAGGACGGCATGAGCGCCAGCGGCGCGATACTCACCGAACCCTACCTCGACCTGACCACCAACAACATGGTCATCGGCATTCTCAGCAAAGTCTCCAGCAGCATCGGCGTGGTCGGTGGCGACCTGGCGCTGGACGGCCTGGCGCAGATCATCAACTCGCTGAGTTTCGGCGGCATGGGCTATGCCTTCCTGGTCAACGACCAGGGCAAGATCCTGGTCCATCCAGACCAGACCCTGGTGATGAAATCGCTGTCGGACCTGTTCCCTGGGCGCACGCCAAAACTGTCCGGCGAGCTGACCGAGGTCCAGGCCGATGGCCAGGCGCGGCTGCTGACCTTCACGCCGATCAAGGGGCTGCCTTCGGCCAACTGGTACATCGGCCTGTCGGTGGACAAGGGCAAGGCCTATGCGATGCTCAGCGAGTTTCGCACCTCGGCGATCATTGCCACGCTCATTGCGGTGGCCATCATCATCTGCCTGCTCGGGCTGCTGATCCAAGTCCTGCTGCAACCGCTGCACACCATGACTCGCGCCATGGAAGACATCGCCCAAGGTGAAGGCGACCTGACCAAACGCCTGAGCATCCACAGCCAGGACGAATTCGGCGACCTGGGCAACGCCTTCAACCGGTTCGTCGAGCGTATCCATACCTCGATCCGCGAGGTGTCTTCGGCCACCGAGCAGGTCAATGAAGTGGCCCTGCGGGTGGTCAGTGCCTCCAACTCGTCGATGGTCAATTCCGACGAGCAGGCCAACCGTACCAACAGCGTGGCCGCCGCGATCAACGAGCTTGGCGCCGCCGCCCAGGAAATCGCCCATAACGCCGCGCAAGCCTCCCAGCAGGCAAGCTCGGCTCGACGCCTGGCCGAAGAAGGCCAGCAGGTGGTCGATCGCAACATTGCCGCCATGAACCGTCTTTCGGACTTGATCTGCACCTCCAGTTCGCACATCGAGACGCTCAACAGCAAGACCGTGAACATCGGGCAGATCCTCGAGGTGATCACCAGCATCTCCCAGCAGACCAATCTGCTGGCCCTCAACGCGGCCATTGAAGCGGCGCGGGCCGGTGAAGCCGGCCGCGGCTTTGCCGTGGTCGCCGATGAAGTGCGCAATCTTGCCCACCGCACCCAGGAATCGGCGCAGCAAGTGCAGAGCATGATCGAGGAGCTGCAGGTAGGCGCCCGCGAATCGGTCGACACCATGGGCCAGAGCCAGCGCCACAGCCAGGACAGCGTCGAGATCGCCAATCAGGCCGGTGAACGCCTCGGTAGCGTGAACCTGCGCATTGGGGAAATCGACGGCATGAACCAGTCAGTAGCCACGGCCACCGAAGAGCAGACCGCCGTGGTCGAGGCGATCAACATGGACATCAACGAAATCAACATGCTCAACCAGGAAGGAGTGGAAAACCTGCAGTCCACCCTGCGCGCCTGCGCCGACCTGGAACAACAGGCCAGCCGCCTGAAGCACCTGGTGGGCAGCTTCCGCATCTGACCGTAGTAGCGGGCTTGCCCCTACAGGTGGAGCATTTCGCTGATCCAGCGGACTTGCCGGGCGACGTCTTCAGGCGCTGCCTGGTGGGTGAGGATCCGTTGCTTGAGGCGCAACCGACGTTGCCACTTGACCAGGAACGCCTCGCTGCGCGCCTGCATCAGCAGCGGGCCGAAGTACAGCTCCCGGTCGGTGTACTGCACCGGCCCGCTGCGCTCGGCGACGATGATTTCATAGTCGAAACGGTTCTCGCGCAGCACCTCTTCAAAGAGGATGCGATAACCGTTTTCCATCAGCCACTGGCGCAATGGCTGCTCGCCGCCGTTGGGTTGCAGGATCAGGCGTTCCTCGCCACGCAGGCGCGCCTTGTCACGCTCGAGGATGTCGCGGATCGTCTCGCCGCCCATGCCACACAGGCTGATCGCGGTAATGCCGTCCTGCGGCTCGATCGCCGCCAGGCCGTTGGCCAGGCGCACGGTAATCTGCTGCTCCAGGCCCTCTTCGCGCACAGTGCGCTCGGCGGCGCGAAACGGCGTCAACGCTACTTCGCCGGCCACCGCCGCCGCGATGACACCACGGCGCATCAAGGCCACCGGCAGGTAGCCATGATCCGAGCCGATATCGGCCAGGCGCGCCCCGGCGGGCACCTGTGCTGCCACGCGCTCAAGTCGCATGGACAATGTCTGTTCGTTCAACTGCAGCCCTTCTTCATTTGTAGACGTACCGACCTCTCGCGGGGCAAGCCCGCTCCTACAGGGGCTATGCAACTTGTCGGCGCATTGCCAGGATTGCGGCGCCGAAGCCGATGAACGTCGAGCCCACCACTCGGCTGATCCACACCGAAAACGCCGGGCGGGTCAGTACACCCTTGGCCCGGGAGGCCAATGCGGCATACAGGCTCAACGAGGCCAGCGACAACGCCATGAAGATCGAGGTCAGGAGCAGGAACTGCGGCAGCAACGCTGCGCCCTGATCGATGAACTGCGGGAACAGCGCGGTGAAGAACATCGTCGCCTTGGGGTTGGTGGCGGCTGTCAGGAACGCCGCCTTGTACAGCTTCAAGCGCGATGGCTTGGCCACGATACCCCCGGCTTGAACATCACACGCCAGCATCGGCGTCTTCCTGAACAACTGCTTGGCGCCCAGGTAGAACAGATAGCCCGCGCCCAGGATTTTCACGGCGTTGAACATCCACTCGGAGCTCGCAAGCAATGCGCCCAGCCCCAACATCGCCGCCGCCGACAGGCAGAACAGCCCGCTGGCATTGCCGATCGACGACCACACCGCGTAACGCGGCCCATACGCCAGGCTGTTGTTGATCGCCATCAACGTCGCCGGGCCAGGGCTTGCGATGGCAATGGCGGCCACCAGGGTAAAAGCGAGAATCGAGTGAAGGTCCATTTTCAGGTTCTTGGCACAGAGAAAGAAGTGGGCATGTTACAGGACAACCGAGAGTTGTCTGAACAGCGCTGCCACAACGACCCCCGCCGCAATCGCGGGCAGCGGCTTGCGCAGCACCAGCATGACGATGGCCGTTGTCAGCAAAGCGAGTCGCGCGCCGTTGTCGCCGGTGACCGCCAACGGCGCCAGCACCGCGACCAGTACCGAACCGGACATGGCACTGATGAACTGCTGCACCCGATAGTTGATCGGTACGAAGGACATCACGAACACGCCGCCCCAGCGCGTGGCCAGGGTGACCACCGCCATGATCAGGATGAGGTAGAAGGTGCCGAAACCTGCGCTATCAATGCTCAATTTTTTTCTCCATCCACACTGCGCCCAGAATGCCGCCGGCCAATGCCCCGGCCACGACATGGCTGTTTTCCGGCAAGTAGGCGTACGCCAGCAGCGACGCGCCCGCAGCCACGCTCCAGATGATCAGCATGCGCAGGTTCTTTTGCCCGCCGATCACCATCGCCAGCAAAAAGCAGCCCATCACCATGTCCAGGCCCAGGCTCACCGGATCGTGGATCGCACTGCCAAACACCAGCCCCAGCCAGCTGCCCAGCGCCCATGCCGACCACAAGGCCAGCCCGCCACCGAACAACAACCCCAAGCCCGACTTGCCGGCGTTGTAGGCCTGCATCGACATTGCCCAGTTGGCGTCCGAGACCACCAGCATCACACCGTAGCGCCTGGCCCGTGGCAGTTCGCGAAGCCAGGGGTACAAGGTCGCCCCCATCAACAGGTGCCGGGCATTGATTGCAAACACCGTGACCATCAACGGAACCACCGGCACCTGCTGCCCCCACAGATCGAGCGCAGCGAACTGCGCCGCACCGGCAAATACCAGGGCGCTCATGAGCACAGTCGAGGCGTCGTCCAGGCCTCGCTGTGCGGCGGCAAGCCCGAAGGCCACGCCGAACACCACGACAAACAGGGAAATGGGCATCAGTTGCTTGAAACCCTCCCCTACCTCCTTCCAGTCCAGCGCGACTGCGCTTTTTTCAACGTTCAAGCAACCTCACCTCTTTACATTGTTAGCCCGCTTCTACTGTGACCATCCATCAGTTGGATCCCACGCCCGGAGCAGGCCACTAGACTTCATATGGGGGACGAAATCAACGCACCTCACAACCGGAGATCTGTGATGAACAGAGCATCTTGGCTGGCGTTGGTAGCGGCGGTCGGGGCAATTTCAGGCTGCGCGAGCAGATCCGAAGTTGTCGATGTCCCCCTCCAGGCTACCCCGCTGAACGCAACGCATATCGCTCGGGCCACCCTCAGCCCGGTGGGCGACCAGACCGGCATCAAGCTCACCATCGGCGGGGTTCCCCATGACCTGGCCGTACCCAGCCGCCTGGACACGGCCATCGTCGCCGGGTCGTGCCAGCACCTGGGCAACCCTGCCTACACCGCCCGCCAGGCCAACAGCGTCGACTATCCCTCGCTGGCCCCGCGTACCCAGTACTGGGCCCAGGCACCGGTGGCGCTGAGCGAACTGGCCAAGGGTGACTATGCCCTGCTCGTGCGCACCAGCCCGGCAGACGGCAGCCAACCGCTGTTCTGCGGCGATATCAAGGAAGGCTGAGCGCAGGGCTTGCTGTGTAATGGGCTTGTTGTGGGAGCGGGGCAGGCCCGCTCCCACACCACCGCACGCCTATCTCTTCAAGAGATGGCTCCATCTGAAATCAGCACTACGGGTGTTGGCCGAAGCCTGCCTAATATGAGCACTACCTCCCTACAAATGCCGCACGCTTGAGGCGGCGAACAAGAATCGGAGATTGCTCGATGCCCCTTCCCCAATCCCTGCGCGATGACCTGTGCCTGTTGCTCGGCGAGCGGTTTTCTACCTCTGCCAGCGTGCGCGAGCACCATGGCAGCGATATTTCCGCCCTCGATCCGATGCCACCGGATGCCGTGGCCTACGCCAACAGCCTCGACGATATCGTCGGTATCAGCGCCGCGTGCTACCGCCACGATGTGCCGATGATCGCCTATGGCAGCGGCACGTCCCTCGAGGGCTGGCTGCAGGCCACCCACGGTGGCGTGAGCATCGATGTCTCCGGCATGAACCAGATTGTCGATATCCGCGTCGACGACATGGACGCCACCGTGCAACCGGGCGTGACCCGCAAGCAACTCAATGCAGCCTTGCATGGCACCGGGCTGTTCTTTCCCATCGACCCGGGCGCCGACGCCTCCCTGGGCGGTATGGCGGCGACCCGCGCCTCCGGCACCAACGCCGTGCGCTACGGCACCATGCGCGAGAACGTGCTGGGCATGACCGCCGTGCTGGCCGACGGGCGAGTGATCAACACCGGCGGCCGGGCCCGCAAGTCATCGGCAGGCTATGACCTGACCCATTTGCTGGTGGGCTCGGGCGGTACCCTGGCGACCATCGCCGAGCTGACCGTCAAGTTGCACCCGATTCCCGAGGCCATCTCGGCAGCCGTGTGCCGCTTCCCCAGTGTCGATCACGCGGTACGGGCGGTGATCCAGATCATCCAGCTGGGCGTCCCCGTCGCCCGCATCGAGCTGCTCGATGCGCTGACCATGCGCGCCCTCAACGCCTACAGCAAGACGCAACTGCGCGAGGCGCCCTCGCTACTCTTCGAACTGCATGGCTCCGACGCCGGAGTGAAGGAACAGCTTGAGACCGTGCGCATGGTCGCCGACGAACACCAGGGCCTGGACTTCGAGTGGGCGGTGCACCCGGAAGACCGCAGCCGCTTGTGGCAAGCCCGCCACGATGGCTATTTCGCAGCCCTGGCCTTGCGCCCCGGCTGCCGTGCCCTGACCACCGATGCAGTGGTGCCGATTTCGCGGCTGGCCGACTGCATTGAAGCGACCGCCACCGACCTTGCCGAAAGCGGCTTGATCGCTCCGATTTTCGGCCATGTCGGCGATGGCAATTTCCACGCGCTGATTCTCGTCGACCCGGACGATCATGCCGAAGTCGAGCGCGCCGAAGCGGCAGCGCACCGGCTGGCCGAGCGGGCCATCGCCATGAACGGCAGCTGCACCGGCGAGCACGGTATCGGCTTGACCAAGCAACACTTCATGGCGGTTGAACACGGGGCAAACGCGGTGGACACCATGAAGGCGATCAAGGCCGCACTGGACCCGAAGCAGTTGATGAACCCCGGGAAGATTTTTCCTCGCGCACGCGTCGCAGGCTGACGCGCTGTACCATCACCGGCCCCGTACATTCCAGTGCCGCAGGAAGCCCCAATGGAAATCCGCCAGATCAGATACTTCGTCGCCGTGATCGACTGCGGCAGCCTGTCCCAAGCCGCGCGCCAGGTGCATGTGGCGCAGTCGGCCTTGAGCAAGCAGATGTCGGCGCTGGAAGACGAGCTGGGGGTGCAGCTGTTTCACCGCAGCCACAATGGCGTGATCGCCAGCGAAGCCGGCAAGGTGTTCTACGAATATGCCCAGGGCATGCTCAAGCACCTGGTCGATGCCCGCGCCGCGGTCACCAGCAGCCCGGACTCGGTCAGCGGCTCGATCATCGTGGCGTTGCCGCAAAGCGTCGCGACCATCCTTGCCATGCCGCTGATGCGGGCAGTGGCCGCGCGCTACCCCAAGGTGTCGTTCCATCTCAATGAAGAGCTGACCGGCAACGTCATGGACCAGCTGATCCGCGGCCGCGTGGACCTTGCCCTGTTCACCTCCGGCGACCTGCCCGCGCAAGTGCTGTTCAGTGCCTTGATCGAAGAAGACTTCTACCTGATCCACCGAGCCAACGCCGCCGATGCGCCACCTGCCGGTGAAGTGTCGCTGGCCCAGGCACTGGCCCGGCCACTGGTGTTCCCGAGCCAGGCCCACGGCCACAGCACCCGCACCCTGGTCGAGCAGGCGGTGGCACGCCACGGGCTGACCGTGGGCGAGATCGCCATGGAGGTCAACTCCGTGCACATCCTCAAAAGCGCGGTGGAGGCCGGCATCGGCCACACCATCATGCCGTTGAACCTGGCCATGCGCGAAATCGATGACGGACGCCTGGTGGCCCACCGGATTGCCGCCGACGGGGTCTCGCGCACCCTGGGCATCTGCAGTTGCGCCTCGATGCCCGCCAGCCACCTCAAGACGCTGATCAGTGAGTTGATCCGCGAAGTCGTCCGGGACATGTGCGCGAGCGGCGACTGGCCGGGAGGTCGCGCGCTCTGACCCGCGAGCAATGCCATTTCAAGTTCGCCCCTACAACAACAAGAAAGAGGCTCGAGATGAACACCCCACCCCCACGCCCCGATCACATGCCGGACGCAGCCCTGCAATCGGCCTACCGCAAGACGGCCTGGCGGATCATTCCGCTGCTGATTGTCTGTTACCTGGTCGCCTACCTTGACCGGGTGAACGTGGGCTTTGCCAAGTTGCAGATGCTCGACGACTTGAAATTCAGCGATGCGGTGTACGGATTGGGCGCCGGCGTGTTCTTCGTCGGCTACCTGATGTTCGAGATACCCAGCAACATCGCCCTGCACAAGTTCGGCGCACGACGCTGGATCGCCCGCATCATGATGACCTGGGGCTTGCTGTCGGCGGCGATGATGTTCATTGAAACGCCCATGACCTTCTACGTGCTGCGCTTTCTGATCGGCATCGCCGAAGCGGGCTTCTTTCCCGGGATCATTTTCTACCTCACCACCTGGTTCCCGAGTCATCGCCGGGGCGTGATGATTTCGCTGTTCATCGCCGCCTTGCCGATCTCGAGCATGCTCGGCTCGCTGATCTCCGGCCTGATCATGCAGACGTTCGATGGCGTGGCCGGCTTCGCCGGGTGGCAGTGGCTGTTCGTGATCGAAGGCTTGCCCGCCGTGGCCCTGGGTGCCGCGGTGTTCTTCCTGTTGCGCGACCGCAATGTCAGATCCGACTGGCTCAGCCTCGACGAAAAACGCGGCATGCAGGCTGCACTGGATCGCGAAGCCAAGCAGAAGGCCCGCCACTCGCTGCGCGACGGCCTGCTCAACCCGAAGATCTGGCTACTGGGCGCTGTGTACTTTTGCCTGGTGCTCGGGCAATACGTCATCAGCTTCTGGATGCCGACCATCATCCGCAACAGCGGTGTTGCCGAGCCCTGGGCCATTGGCGTGCTGACGGCGATCCCATACTCGGTGGCCACGGTCAGCATGGTGCTGGTGGGCCGCAGCTCCGACCGCCTTCGCGAATATCGCTGGCACCTGGCGATCTGCGCCTTCATCGGCGGTGCCGGGGTGGTGTTCGGCACGCTGTTCGGCGAAAGCCTGGTGCTGTCGATGATCGGCCTCACCATCGGCACGGCGGCAATGATCAGCAGCTTGCCGGTGTTCTGGGGCATGCCCACTGCAGTGGTGGGTGGCGCGGCGGCGGCAGCCGGAATCGCGTTGATCAACTCGCTGGGCAACATCGCCGGGTTCTTCAGCACCATTGTGGTCGGCTGGTTGACGCAGCTCACCGGCAACACCCATGCGGCCATGTACTTCATGGCCGCTGCGCTGGTGATCGGTGGGCTGCTGGGGTTGAGTGTGTCGCGTACACCACGCATCGCCGAACCGGCAGGTGCGGGCTTGCCCCGCGATGCAATGTAGGCACAGGCTCAGAAGTCGTAGCGCACGTCCATCATCAGGTTGCGCGGCGGCCCGTAATGGCCATAGCTGCCGGAGAACCCCGAGTAATACTTCTCGTCGAGCAGGTTGTTCAGGTTCAGTGAGCTCGAGAGGTGGTCGGTGAACCGGTAGCGCGCCATCAGGTTGACCACGGCGTAGTCGTCCTGCCCCACGCGGCTGTTGTAGCGGCTGAAGTACAGCGAGTTGCTGGAGTTCCAGCTGGCGCCACCGCCCACGGTCAGGCGCTGCCACTGGCCGGGCAACTGGTAGGTGGTCCACAGCCGGAAGGTGTCCAGCGGCAATTGCGTGGTCAGCCGCTCGCCCTCGGCATCCTCGGTGCGGGAGTGGCTGTAGCCGGTCTGCAACTCCCAGCCAGGCGCCAGTTCGCCCGACAGCTCCAGGTCGACGCCCTTGGTCTTGGCACCGCTCACCGCACGGTAGGCGTCTTCATCGGTACCCGGCACGGTGAAGCCGGCATCGAGCTCGGCGACATTGTCGCGCTTGACCAGGTAGGCCGCGACGTTGGCATTGAGCCGGCCGTCGTAGAACTCGCCCTTCCAGCCCAGTTCGTAGTTTTTGCCGACCACCGGCTCGAGCGTCTTGCCAGTACGGTCCTGGCTCGATTGCGGCTTGAAGATATCGGTGTAGCTGGCGTACACCGATTGCTGCGCAGTGAGGTCGTAGACCACGCCGGCATAGGGCGTGACTTCGCCACGCTCGGTCATGCCGTAGTCCATCGTGAACCCCGAGGCCAGGCTCTTGGAGTAGTAGTGATAGTGGTAGTTGCTAGCCCGGGCGCCGAGGATCAGGTGCAACTGGTCGCTGAGGTTGAAGCGGCTGGCCACGAAGTAGCCGCTCTGGCGAGTGTCGACGTCGTAGTCCAGGGTCGGGGAGAAGGTGCTTTTGTCCGGCTTGGGCAGCTCGTTGTTCCAGGTGTAGAAGTCCACGAGCGCCGGGCTGCCGGTGGTCGCGTAATGGTGGTTGACGTAGTCCAGGTAATTGCTGCCCACGATCAACTCATGGGTCTGCCCGAACAACTCGAATGGCCCTTGCAGCGTGGCGTCGATGGCCTTCTGCCGCTGGTTGGCTTCGGACCAGCTCTGGCTGATGCTCGCAATACCCTCCGGGGTGATGTACGACATGCCGGTCGAGCTCTGGTAGGAGCCTGTGCGTGTATCGCGGTCGACCTCCATGTAGGTGGCCGCCACCTTCAACTGCCAGTCGTTGGCCAGTTGCTGTTCGATGCCCAGGGTGTAGTTGTTGGTGTCGAAGCGGTCCGAGTTCCAGCGCGCGCCAGAGCTGGTGGAGCGGGAGAAATCGGTCTGCTGGCCGTTGCTGAACAACATCGGCACACCCTGTGCACCGGTCGGCCGGTAGCGCTGGTGGTCGATGCTCAAGCGCACCACGGTGCTGTCGGTGAAGTCGGCTTCGAGCACGCCGTAAAGAATGTCGCGGTCCTGCTGGTACCAGTCCATGAAGGTATTGTTCAACTGCTTGGCCGCCACCATGCGGCCGCGCAGGTTGCCGGTCGGCGTCAACGGGCCGGAGACATCCGCCTCCAGGCGCTTGTAGTCCCAGGACCCGACACCGCCCTGCACATAGGCCTGGAACTCGTGGGTGGGGCGCTTGCGGATCACATTGACCACCCCACTGGGATCGCCCGCGCCCGTCATCAGCCCCGTGGCACCGCGCACCACCTCCACGCGGTCGTAGATCGCCATGTCCATCAGGGTGCTGGGCATGTTGCGGGTCTGGTTTTCCTGGTAGGTGGTGACGCCGTCGAACTGGTAGGTATTGATGGCACTGCCACGCGAGTAGATGTTGAAGCGCTCGCCGCCATCCTGGGACATGGTGATGCCGGGGGTCTGGTTGAGCACCTCGGACATGCTGTGCAGTTGCTGGTCATCCATGCGCTGGCGGGTGATGACGCTGATCGACTGAGGGGTTTCGCGAATCGACAGGTTCATCTTAGTGGCGGTGCTGGTAGCGCCTGTGGTGTAGGAGCCGGTGCCTTCGGTGGTGGCGCCAAGGCCTGCCGCATTGATACTCGTGGCCCCCAGTTCCAGCGCCTCGCTCTCGGCTGCCTGGGGGATCAGCCGGTAGCGGCCCGGCCCCACCGCTACCGCCTGCAGGCCGGTCCCCGCGATCAGCCGCGCCAGCGCCTGGTCCAGCTCAAACCGACCGCGCAGGCCGGGGCTGTTCAGGCCCTGGGCATGCTGCGAATCTACCGCGACCATTACCCCGGCTTGCTGGCCAAACTGCCCCAGCACGCTGTCCAGGCTACCCGGGGCGATGTCATAGGTGCGCTCTGCGCCCTGCTCGGCGCGAGTCTCTGCGGCCTGCACGACTGGGTTGGCACAAGCCACGACAACGCCAAGCGCCAGGACGCGCACGGCTGTTGCAAGGGGAGTAAGGCAAGTTTGCATCGAGACAATCCTTGGGAAGCAGTTGGGGACATGACGCCGTGTACCTGGCGTCTTCCCTTGTCTTGATGCGCGAGCCCGCAAAACCTGCCGGCAGCGGTGAAAAAAATCAGGCCGGCACGACGTTGGCCCAGTAGCCGAATACGCGCTGGACACGAATCGGCAATACCTGGGCCAGCAGATCGAGGCTGGCCTCGGGCTGGTCGACCGAAAACGAGCCACTGACCAGCATTCCGGCGATACGCGGATCGCAGCGCAGCACGCCCGGCCGATAGCGGTCCAGCTCTGCCAGCAGTTGCCCAAGCGACAGCCGCTCGGCCACCAGCAGCCCTTGCGTCCAGGCTCCTGCACCTGCGGGCAATGGCGAGGGCGCGCTGATGTGCCCATCGCTAAAGCGCTGCTGCCAACCCGCCTGCAGCGTGAAACGCCGACCTTGTGCCTGCGCCACCAGGGCGCTGCCTTGGAGCAGCTGCACCTGGGTGCCGGCGCGGTCCCGGCTGACGATCAGCTGCGCCAGCTCCCCTGGGTGGATCGCGGCGTCGGCGGTATGCAGGCTGACCATGGCGCCCTGCTCCACCTTGAGCGACACACGCCCACTGTTGAGGGTGAGCTCGCGGATACCGGACACCAATTGGCTGTCCAGCGCAGTGCGGGTGTCCAGTTGCAGCGCAAGCCCCGTCTCGAGGGCAACGTTGCGCCGCTCACCAGTGCCGGTGCCATAGTCGCTGAACAGCGTCGGCAGCAGGCTGCGCTGTTGCACGCCGTAGCCGCTGGCGACCACCACGCCGACACCGGCCAGGCCCTTGAGCACGGCCCTGCGCGAAGTCAGCGTGCGTGCGTTCAACAGCCCTCGGGCTCCTGCCGGACAGAAGCCACGCGTGCCGTCACGCAGGCCCTGGCCGATGCCCTCCAGGCGCCGCCACGCCAGTTCGTGGGCCGGGCTTTCCTGGCGCCAGCGCTGGCAGGCATGTTGCTCGGCTTCGGTACTGACTCCCGATTGCAGGCGCACCATCCACAGCATGGCCTGCTCCAGCACCTCCGGGTCTGGATGGGGATCATTGGAGCTGAACGCTTTCATTCGCTGTAGACCGCCGCGTAGCAATGCCGGTATGCCTTGAGCATGGCCTTCTGCACGATATTGACGGTCAGGCCCAATTGCTCGGCGATCTGCGGGTAGGTCAGGCCATCGAGCTGGGACAACAGGAACACCTCACGCACCCGGCTGCCCAGGCCATCGAGCACCTGGCCGACGGCGTCCAGCGCCTCGAGCACCAGCAGGCGGGTTTCTTCCGAGGGGTGATGCTGCGGCTCCATCAGTGCCAGGCCTTCAAGGTAGGCGCGCTCCAGCGCCTGTCGGCGAAAGTGCTGCAGGCACAGGCGCCCGGCAACGGTGGCAAGGTACGCCCGTGGCTCACGTAGAAATGACGGCATCTCGCTGCGCAGCAGCCTGACGAAGGTGTCCTGGGCCATGTCCAGTGCCTGTTCACGGTTGCCGAGCCGACGCCGGAGCATGGCCACTACCCAGCTGTAATGCTGCAGGTAGAGCTCACCGACATCGTGCGGGCTGGACGGGGGCATGGGGCGGGATCTCCTGGGCGGCGAGGAAATCACGCATGGTAATACTTCTCATTAGCTTGTATCTAACTATTTGTTCCGCGATCACGGTTCAGAAAACTCACCAGCTCACGCCCGTGGCTGCTGAGCGACTCCCAGCCCTTGATGCACAACCGCAACTCAAGGGTGGCCCAACTTTCCTCGAGCAGAATCATCCGCACAGGCAACTCCTGCTCCATGCGCAACGCCGTGGTCTGCGGCAGCATGGCGATACCAGCGCGCTGGGCGACCAGTTGCGCGATGGCCTCGAAGCTCGGTGCCCGCACGCGGATCTGCAGCGCCATGCCCAGTTTTCTCGCCCGCTCTTCGACGAACCGCTGCATGGCCCGCTCGGTGGGCATGCCAATGAAGGGATAGCTCAGCGCATCGCTCAGGCGGGTGTGTTCGCTGCCTGCCAGGGGATGCTCGTTGGGCACCAGCATCACCAGCCGCTCGTTGCAAAACGGCAACGACAACACCCCGTCACTGATAACGCTGCCGTCATACACGCCGATTTCGCACTCACCGGTGAGCACCGCCCGCATGACGTCCGCGCTCCTGTACTCGGTCAGTTGCAAGTCGACCTCCGGGTAGTCGGCCAGGAACGATCCCAGCACAGCCGGCAACAGGGTGTTGGTGGTCACCGTGGTGGCCGCCAGGCGCAGGGTGATGCGGCGCTGGCCGGCGAGTTCCTTGAGTGTGTCCTGCAGGGTTTGCGCTTCGCCCAGCACGCTACGGGCCGCTTCCAGGACCAAGCGCCCGGAGGGGGTGAGCTGCATGCCGTCGGCCTTGCGGGTGAACACGGTGACGGCGCAGCGCTCCTCGAACAGGCGCAAGCGGCTGCTGGCGGCGGAGACAGCAACCGGTATGCTGGCCGCCGCCTTGCTCAGGCTGCCGGTGGTGGCGATGGCGACCAGCAGGCGTAAATCGGGGAGGTCGAAGTGCACGGGGCGTTCTCTTTTGGCGAAGGCTTGTTTCGGGAAAATGCGATTCTGCGCCGGTTGCGTTCTCTTTAGAATAACCCCTGTCTCCAACTCCTCTCCTGGGTTGCCCATGAATAATTTGCGTGCGTTGTGCCAGCGTTGCGTCCACAACGGCAGCCTGTTCGCGGTGCTGTCTGCCCTGGGGTTCAGCCTCAAGGCGATTTTCGTCAAGCTGTCGTATGCGGCAGGCCCCGTGGATGCGATCACCCTGCTGGCCATGCGCATGGGCCTGGCCCTGCCGTTGTTTGCCTGGCTGGTGTGGGCCAGCCGGGGCCCTGCCAACGCGCCGCTGGGCCTGGGCGACAGCGTGCGGGTGATGCTGCTGGGCTTGTTCGGCTATTACCTGGCGAGCCTGTTCGACTTCTATGGGCTTGAGTACATCAGCGCCGGGCTTGAACGGCTGATCCTGTTCACCTACCCCACCCTGGTGCTGGTATTCCAGGCCATCGCCCTGCGCGAGCGCCCTACCCTGCGCACCCTGGCGGCGATGGGCCTGTGCTACCTGGGCCTGGGAATCGCCTTCGTGCATGACGTCAGCGTCTCGGGCATGGGCAACCAGGTGATCGTCGGCGCTGCCTGGGTGTTCGCCAGTGCCGTGACCTATGCGCTGTACTACTCGGGCACCGGCATCATGCTCAAGCGCATGAATTCCATGCGCCTGGCCGGGCTGGCGGGCGGCGCATCGTCGCTGATGGTGCTGGCGCATTATGTGCTGGTGGCCGATTTCACCGGGCTCTGGCAGCTGCCCGCGTCGGTGTGGATGTACGCGGCGCTGATGGCGGTGGTGTCCACGGTGCTGCCGATCTATTGGGTGGCGCTGGCGATCCAGCGCATGGGCGCAACCCAGACAGCGGCAGTCGGCAACCTGGGGCCGGTGCTGACAGTGCTGGCCTCGTGGGCCGTGCTCAGCGAGGAGGTGTCGATGTACCAGATGGCCGGGCTGGCCCTGGTGCTGTTCGGGGTTTCACGGTTGAAACCTGCCAAGGCGAAGGCCCAGGCACCCGGGCCGGTCGGCACTGCACCACAAAAGGCGTAGCGTGCCGGTCAGCTACACTTGAGGGTCCTGGTGCCGCGCGTTGCGCAAGGCACCAGCCCCAAGCGCAGTTACTCTCACCGAGTTGACCTGAGTACACACCATCATGTGTAAATCATGTGATTCAACTTCAACGTCCACCCCCACCGACCGTCGTCGCTTTCTTCAACTTGCCGGACTCGGGGCCAGTGCCCTGCTACTGGCGGGTGCGCTACCTGCACGGATGATCCAGGCCGCGGAGAAATCGTCTGCGCCCCCCAAACCCCAAAACGTGATGACACCCGACCAGGCCCTGCATCGCCTGGTTGAAGGCAACGAACGCTATGTCAGTGGCAACTCCGACACCCACGACTTTCAGGACGAACGCGAAGCATTGGTTTCCGGCCAGAACCCGTTCGTGGCGGTGCTCAGTTGCTCCGATTCACGGATCGCCCCCGAGTATGCCTTCGATACCGCACGCGGCGATCTTTTCGCCATCCGGGTGGCCGGCAATTTCGTCACCGACGAAGGCCTGGCCAGCCTTGAATATGCGGTCGCCGTGCTTGGCGCACCATTGATCCTGGTGCTGGGACACGAAAGCTGCGGCGCCATCGATGCCGGCATCAAGGCAGTAAAGGAGCAGACTGTGTTCCCTGGGCATATCCCCAAGCTGACCGAAGCACTCAAGCCCTCCATTGAAAAGGTCCTCGAGCAGCCCGGCAACCTCATGGAAAATGCGACCGCGCAAAACGTCAAGGACTCGGTGCAGCGCCTTAAAAACGCCACGCCGCTGCTCACCGATGCCCTCGGCAAGGGCACCTTGAAGGTCGTAGGCGGTGTCTACCGCCTGGCCACCGGTAAAGTCGAACTGATTGCCTAGCAGCAGAAAACAAAAAAGCACCCGAGGGTGCTTTTTTGTTTGCCGCAATCTAGCTGGACAACGCCGCCACTCGGGCCCGCGCGCTGTGCAGCTTCTTGTAGCTGTCGATCAGGCGCAGGTGCTTGTCGAGCCCTTCGAGCTTCATGCTCGTCGGCGTCAACCCGAAGAAGCGCACGCTGCCGTCCACCGAGCCGATCACCGCATCCATCCGCGGGTTGCCGAACATGCGCCGGAAGTTGACCTCGTAGTCGTCCATCTCCAGGTCGTCGTCCAGCTCCACTTCCAGCACCACGTTCAAGGCCTGGTAGAACAACCCGCGCTCGACGGTGTTGTCGTTGAACTGCAGGAAGGTTTCGACCAGCTCCTTGGCCTCGTCGAACTGCTGCAAGGCAAGGTGGATCAGCAGCTTCAGTTCCAGGATCGTCAGCTGACCCCAGGCGGTGTTTTCGTCGAACTCGATGCCGATCAAGGTAGAGATGTCGGTGTAGTCATCGAGCTCGCTCTCGATCAGGCGATCGAGCAGTGCCTGCAGGTCGGCCTCGTCGAGGCTGTGCAGGTTGAGGATATCGGCGCGAAAGAACAGAGCCTTGTTGGTGTTGTCCCAGATCAGGTCGTCCACCGGGTAGATTTCCGAGTAGCCCGGTACCAGGATGCGGCAGGCCGTTGCGCCCAGGTGCTCGTACACCGCCATGTACACTTCCTTGCCCATGCCTTCGAGAATGCCGAACAAGGTCGCGGCTTCCTCGGCGTTGGCGTGTTCGCCCTGGCCGGAGAAGTCCCACTCGACGAATTCGAAATCCGCCCTGGCACTGAAGAAGCGCCACGACACCACACCGCTGGAGTCGATGAAGTGCTCGACAAAGTTGTTCGGCTCAGTCACCGCGTGACTTTCGAAGGTAGGCTGCGGCAAGTCGTTCAGGCCTTCGAAACTGCGGCCCTGGAGCAGTTCGGTCAGGCTGCGCTCCAGCGCCACCTCAAGGCTTGGGTGCGCGCCGAACGAGGCGAACACGCCGCCGGTGCGCGGGTTCATCAAGGTCACGCACATGACCGGGAATTCCCCGCCCAGCGAAGCGTCCTTGACCAGCACCGGAAAGCCCTGCTCTTCCAGGCCCTGGATACCGGCCAGAATGCCGGGGTACTTGGCCAGCACCGCCTGCGGTACATCGGGCAGGGCGATCTCGCCTTCGAGGATTTCGCGCTTGACCGCCCGCTCGAAGATTTCCGACAGGCACTGTACCTGGGCTTCGGCCAGGGTGTTGCCGGCGCTCATGCCGTTGCTCAGGTAGAGGTTTTCGATCAGGTTTGACGGGAAGTACACCACCTCGCCATCCGACTGGCGTACAAACGGCAGCGAGCAGATGCCGCGCGCTTCGTTGCCCGAGTTGGTGTCGAACAGGTGCGAGCCGCGCAGCTCGCCGTCGGGGTTGTAGATCTCCAGGCAGTACCCGTCGAGCAGCTCGGCTGGCAGCGCATCCTTGCGACCCGGCTGGAACCAGCGCTCGTCGGGGTAATGCACGAACGGCGCGTTGGCGATTTCTTCGCCCCAGAACTGGTCGTTGTAGAAGAAGTTGCAGTTCAGCCGCTCGATGAACTCGCCCAGCGCCGAAGCCAGCGCGCTTTCCTTGGTGGCACCCTTGCCGTTGGTGAAACACATCGGCGACTGCGCATCGCGGATGTGCAGCGACCATACGTTGGGCACGATATTGCGCCACGACGCAATCTCGATCTTCATGCCCAGGCCCGCCAGGATCCCGGACATATTGGCGATGGTCTGCTCCAGCGGCAGGTCCTTGCCAGCGATGTAGGTGCTGGCGTCCGAATCCGGATTGACCATCAGCAGCGCCTGGGCGTTGGCGTCGAGGTTTTCCACTTCCTCGATGACGAACTCGGGACCGGTCTGTACCACTTTCTTAACCGTGCAACGGTCGATGGAACGCAAGATGCCCTGGCGGTCTTTCTCGGAGATATCCGCCGGCAGCTCGACCTGGATCTTGAAAATCTGGTTGTAGCGGTTCTCGGGGTCGACAATGTTGTTCTGCGACAGGCGGATATTGTCGGTGGGGATATCGCGCGTCTGGCAGTAGAGCTTTACGAAGTAAGCCGCACACAGGGCCGACGAAGCCAGGAAGTAGTCGAATGGACCCGGGGCAGAACCATCGCCCTTGTAGCGAATAGGCTGATCGGCCACCACCGTGAAGTCATCGAACTTGGCTTCAAGTCGAAGGTTGTCGAGAAAGTTAACCTTGATTTCCATGCGGGATTACCATCGAGCAAAACAAATTGGCCGCCATTATCCGGTTTTTCACCCTGAAGTCCCGCGCTTTTAAGCGATGGCCGCTGGCCGGTCCCCAGGACATGATCTCGCCGGGTGCCCCGTTATTCGACAATCGCCGGATGCGCCTGCACCGGGCCACCCAGCAGCTCGCGATAAGAGGCAGGCTGCTTGCCGTCCAGATCGACAATGCCATACGCCAGCGCCGCTTCTGCGCCGATCAGCACCTGCCCGGATTGCGTCATCCGGTTCGGATCGCAATACAGCGCGTGAATGACCTTCCCGGTGAACTCCGGGCTTTCCAGCACAAACGAGAAGTCCTCGTACCGCTGCGGGTGGTCTTCCAATGCGCGTGTCGTGCGCTCCGTGCGCAGCGGGCCCATCCAGATGGACACCACCGCAACGTCGTAGGGGCGAAGGTCAACGGCCATGTCCTTGGCGAACTTGTCGACACCGGCCTTCTGCGCGCCATAGGCAGCACCGTGCATGTAGCAGTTCGCGCCGAATGACGAGGTAAACGCGATCAGCCCGCCCCGCCGCTTAGCCATCAGCGCAGCCGCATGCCAGCTCGCCACATAGGCCGAGCGCAAGCCGACATCGAGGATGTCGACAAGATCGAGCGACTTCTCCCAGAACGGGCCGGGCTCAATCAGTTGATCGTGCAGAAAGGTCGCATTATTGACCAGAATGTCCAGCCGCCCGCATTCGCGTTCGACCCGTTCAAACAAGCATCGCACCTGCTCGTCATCGGCGTGATCACACGCGACAGCGATGCCCTTGCCGCCTAATGCGTCGATCTCGCGCGCGGTCGCGTGGATCGTGCCTGGCAACGGCGCGTCGCCCTCGTTCTGCGAGCGGCCGGTCACGTAGACCGTCGCGCCTGCCGCGCCGAGCGCCAGCGCAATGCCTTTGCCGGCACCGCGCGACGCGCCGGTCACGACCGCGACCCGATTGCTGAGATCGTTATTCATTTGCGAACCCCTGTGCTGCGGAGTGAGTGGACTGCATCGCGATCGGCTGAATCCCGGCAAAGCGCACACCGGGTGCAGTGTCCGCGTAGCTCGCTTCCAAGGTGGACGTTACAACGCAGCGCGTGGCAGAGATCTTCCACTGGCCGTCGACCTTGCGGTACTCATCCTCGTAGTACGCACCGAGTTGGGTGATGACGCGCGAGCGCGTGTCGATCCTCTGGTAATGCAGGCCCCAGGTGCCGCGGGCCTGGGTATGATCGAGCACATCGATCTGCGGGTTGACGCCGTGATGCATCTCGACGACGTGGGGATGGCAGCCAAGCGCCTGAAAAATCGCCACCAGCTGATCGCGGTCCTCGAACTCACCGATCCGGCCGTAGTCGATGCGCACCGGGCCTGGCGCGAAGCAGTCGCGCATGCCCTGCGCATCCTTGAGGTCGCAACAAGCCAGGTAGCGCGCTTTCAGCCGGCGAATCGCCTCGGCGTCTTCAAGCATGCGCAAACGCGTTTCCAGTTGATCGGTGGGGGTCATGCCATCTCCTCGGGTCGTGCCGGTCCGTGTGCCTGAGCAACAAGGTACAAGCACGGCCGCACCGATCAGTAATCCAAACAGACGATGTGGCTTCTCAGGTCTCGCAGGATCTCAGCAGCGGCAAGCAGAGGTGAATGCATTGTCAGGCGTAATCAACGCATGGCACCTGTTAAATGTCTTCTGCCTCGGGCGCACGGAATGCCTTGCTGTAGTAGCCGGACGAGTCGAAACAGCAGACGTGCTTCTTGCCGGATGCAAGCATTTCGCAGGCATCACCAATTCGTTTGGCGCGCGTCTTGAGTTGCTTGGCTGAAGTCATCCAGTGGATCCAGTCTACGCGTGCGATGGTCGTCGTATTGTTCCAGGCCTCACGAGCCTCGGGCGTGGCGGCCAAGGCCTCCTGAAAATCTGCTGGGATGTCAGGCTCGGGCTCCTTCTTCACGGGGGCGAGTTCGAGTGTGACGATATCCCCGACGACCGCGCCTGCGGCTTCGAGTAACGCGCTACCAACCTGCAGCCAATGGCTGAGCTGACCATCCGGCTCAAGGGTGGCCTGGAAAGGGTGCCCATTGATTGTGCCTTCGACTGTGGTTCTTCCTCGCCTCGGAAGCTGTTCACTCGCCTCTCTTGGCAGTACGACAAACGCCCACGACGTATCACTGCCAGGGTGTGCCGGACGAAGTAGCCTTGCTTCGAATCGGGATTTCACATCGATCGTTGTCATTGCAACACCTCCAACCAATACGCCCGACTACTAGCCAGCAATTTTACAGTCGCGTTCAAACGCGACTGTGCGAGTAAAGGCTATTGCGGGATGGGGCTGGTATCATTCAAGCATCCACGAGCCGGGTTGAATGATGAACCGTCAAAAAAAGATCAAGCAGCTACTGAAGGCGCACGCCAAAAAGGCCAGTGCCAAATTGGCGCCGAAGAACAAGCCTAAATACATCAGCAAGGCTGATCGATTGAAGCTTGCCGCTGAAGGCAGCCAGGACTCGGAGCTAACCTGCGAGTGAGCGCCCCGCTGCGCGGCTGGCGCAGGGCAAGCAACAGCCTTGCACAGACTTCGTAGGAGCCGGACTTGCCGGCGATCGACCGCAAAGCGGTCGTCATTCAGGCCCCCTGTGACAGGCAAGCTGCACTGCCCTCATCGCTGGCAAGCCAGCTCCCACAAGGTCTGCCATCCGGTGGCCAGGCTTGCCCCGCGATCAATTGCACTAGCGCCGATAGTAGCGGCGGTCATCCTCGTAACGGTGGCGCATGGCCCGGTCATGGTGGCGCTCCCAATCACGATGGCGGGCAGCTTCGCGGCGGGCCTGCTCCCTGCGCCATTGATCCCGGCGCCAGTTGTCGCGACGCCAATCGTCCCGACGATCATGCCAACGGTCATCATGCCGGTAGCGGTCGTCATGGGCCAGCAACGGCCCGGCCGGCTCACTGGCCAGCGTCGCCCATGGGTTGCCGGCCGCCGCCTGTACATTCGCGACGGGCGGGGTTGAGGTGTTGACCTGTGTTGCCGATGCCGAGCCCATTGCCGCGAACGCGAACAGGCCGAAGAGCACCATCCGTGGGACATGGAATTTCATGAGCGAAGACAACCTCTGCTGGACAATTGGGCGTGTGGCCATCCGGCTGCAGGAAACCTGAAGGTTCGTTCCTGACAATCGGATGTGCCTATCCACATAGACCGGTAAACAGGAAAAAGTTCTAAGGCACCTTTGCTTTCGCGCTCCGATACGTACTCGCGGTCGAACGCGGTCGAAGATGTTCTGCGCATCAAACACGGGTTTCTTTTCCTACGCACTGAGTGATAATGCGACCGATTTACAATTAAAAGCCGCCGCAGTGGAAGGAACGGCATGTCTGGCAAACACCCCATCGAACATCTCTACGTCGAACACCATGGCTGGCTACAGGGCTGGCTGCGCCATCGCTTGAACAATGCCGCGGATGCGGCGGACCTTGCCCAGGACACCTTCGTGCGCGTTCTGCAACGCCGCCACGCCCAGGCGCTGCTGGAGCCACGGGCGTACCTGCGTACCGTAGCTCGCGGGCTGGTCATCGACCTGTGGCGCCATCGCGACATCGAGCGGGCCTGGCTCGAAACCCTGGCCCATCTACCGACTGAAGACATCCCTTCACCGGAAACCAATGCCCTGGCCATCGAGGCACTGGTGACCATCGACCGCCTGCTCGACGAGTTGCCAGCGCGGGTGCGTGTCGCCTTCCTTCTGGCGCAACTGGACGGCTTGCCCTGTCCTCGGATCGCCGAGCAGTTGGGGGTGTCGTTGTCCACGGTCGAGCGGGATATCGCCAAGGCCTTGCGCCATTGCTACAAACGAGTGTTCGAGGACGCGCTATGAACGGCGCCGCCCTGCCCTCGCTGCCAGCCGAGGTGGTCGACCAGGCCATCGAGTGGTCGATTCGCCTCACCTACAACCAACCTGACCAGGCTACGCGCCTGGCCTTCGATGCCTGGCTGGCCCGTGCCGATACGCATCGCCTGGCCTGGGCACGCATCCAGAGCCTGGGCGGGCGTTTTGCCGGAGTACCCACGGAGCTGGCCATGCAGGCCCTGGAGAAATTGCCGGAGGCTCGCCTGCAACGACGGCAGATGATGAAACTGCTATCGGTATTCGCAGCGGTCGGCGCTACAGCCTGGACAACCCGCCAAACCATTCCCTGGCAGCGTCTGCAGGCCGACTTCAGCACTCAGGTCGGGCAACGCGGCCGATGGACGCTGGCCGACGGCAGCCTGCTTGAGCTCAATACCGATAGCGCCGTGCGCCTGCGTTTCGACGCTGTGGCCCGTGATATCGAACTGCTGCGGGGTGAATTGCACCTGATCAGCGGCAAGGATGGCGACAGTCCGACCCGGCGCGTGCTGCGCGTCAGTACTGCGCTGGGTATGTTCGAGGCCCTGGGCACCCGCTTCAGCGTACGGCTGGACGAACAGTCCTGCCGCCTGGGCGTCACCGAAGGTGCGGTACGCATGCACCCGCGGGGCGGTAATGCCGCTGTCGCACAGGCCGGGGAAATCTGGCAACTGGAGGCTACTGCCACCCATCGCCTGACCGGCGATGCCGCGCAATCCGCGGCCTGGCGCGACGGCCTGCTGGCAGTGCGCGACATGCCGCTGGCCAATGTACTGCAGGAGCTCGGCCGCTACCGCAACGGCTACCTGGGCTGCGCGCCAGAGATCGCCCACCGGCCGATCAGCGGTAACTTCAACCTGGCAGACACCGACGCCACCCTGGCCTTCCTAGCACGTTCCCATGGTTTGCAGCTGCACACCCTGACGCGCTACTGGGTGCGCCTGAGCACCTAGGGCAGCACGATAAAAAAGTTCGCGATCCGTGAAGGGGTTTTCGATCTGGCACGGCATACAGATCAGATCCCATCTGCTAATGAGAATCATCGTGACTCACCACCCGTCCCTTCGCATCGCCGTTCGCCACGCCATTTTCTGCCTGGGCCTCGGCCTGAGCCCCGTTCCGTTCGTCCATGCGGCCGATCCTGCCAGCGCCAGCGCTGCCCGTGAGTTCTCCATTGCGGCAGGTTCGCTGGATTTTGCACTCACCGAACTCAGCCGCGCGACTGGCCTGAACATCGCCTTCGAGCCCGCCGATCTGGCAGGCAAGCACAGCCGCGGACTGAACGGACGCTTCACTGTCGACCAGGCGCTGGAGCGCCTGCTTGCCGGCAGTGGCCTGCAGGCACTGGCCATGGGCAACGGTGGTTTTCGCTTGATACCTGCCGAGCCAGCCTCCGCCGGTGCCGTGGCGCTGGCTGCCACCAGCGTCGTCGGGGCCGCCACCCTGGGCGAGCTTACCGAGAACACCGGCTCCTACACCTCCGGCGCCATCGGTGCAGGAGGCAAGACACCGCGCAGCCTGCGTGAAACGCCGCAATCGGTTTCGGTCATGAGCAAGCAGCGCATGGAAGACCAGAACCTGAGCAGCCTGACCCAGGTGCTCGACCAGACCACCGGCATCACCGTAGTGGGCGGCAACGACTCGAAGAACGAGATCTACTCCCGGGGCTTTGTGATTCGCAGCATCCAGACGGATGGCGGTGCGCCGATGCTGCGCAACGAGGCCTTCGACACCCTGCCAGACATGACCGCCTACGATCACGTCGAGGTGCTGCGCGGTTCCGATGGCCTGTATGGCGGTACCGGCGACCCCGGTGGCAGCATCAACCTGGTTCGCAAGCGTGCGCTGGCCTACGACCAACTGAAGGTCAGCCAGTCGGCAGGCAGCTGGGACAACTACCGTACCGAAGTGGATGTTACCGGCCCCCTGGGTTTCGATGGCGCCCTGCGCGGCCGGATGGCCATGTCGTATGAAGACAAAAAGTACTTCTACGACAATGCCGACAGCGAGAAGCACGTGGTGTTCGGCACCCTGGAAGCCGACCTGACGCCGGAAACCCTGCTGACAGTGGGCGGTACCTACGAATGGCGCGACATGGATGGCTATTGGGACCGGGGGCTGGTGCGCTACAAGGACGGTACAGAACTTGGCGCCTCGCGCAGCACCTCGCTGGCTGCCGACTGGTCAGCCAACAACTACAAGCGTACCGAGTACTTCGCCAAGGTCGAGCACGCCTTCAACGACAACTGGAAGATCAACACCAGCTACACGAAGAGCAAATTCGACTCCACCCAGGACATCGGCGAGGTGAAGAGCTCGGTCACCCCGAACGTCACCAATGGCACGATCTTCTCGCGTTTCATCCGTGGCTACAGCATTGAGCAAGACCTGTTCGATACCAACGTCTCCGGTAAATTCAACGCCTTCGGCCTGCAACATGAACTGCTGGTCGGTGCCGACTACGCCGAAGTCATGCGCAGTTACTCCGACCACAGCGACCTGACCACACCCAGCGCCATCAACGTACCGTTCGACATCAACACCGGCGACGCCGGCTCCATGCCCAAACCGCCCACACCCGGGATCTACTACTACAACCCGGACTGGAACCAGCGAAAATCCGGCGCCTACACCACCCTCAAGGCGCAGCTTGCCGACCCGCTCCACCTGACCCTGGGCGCGCGCTATTCGGACTACCGCGACAACGTGCGCACCGTGGTGCCGAGCTTCAACGCCGATAACCGGGTCAAGGAAAGCAACCGCGGCGAAGTCACTCCATTTGGCGCCCTGGTGCTGGAGGTGACCGAACAATGGTCGCTGTACACCAGTTACGCCGAGATCTTCTCGCCCCAGACCGCGTATAAATCCCAGAGCGGTCACCCACTGGACCCGATCGAGGGTGAAACCTATGAGTTCGGTACCAAGGGCGAACTGCTCGGCGGTGCCCTGAATCTCTCCTCGGCGTTGTACTACACCAAGCGCCAGAACGAGGCGGTGAGTACCGGCAACGGCTTCTATACCGCCTCCGGCGAAGTGGTGAGCAAGGGCATCGATACCGAGCTATCCGGTGAACTGGCGCCGGGCTGGCAGGCCATCGTCGGCTACACGCTGAACCTCAACAAACAGCGCACCGCAGGCGACTCGGCCAACGACGGCAAGCCGATGAGCACGCAAACGCCCAAGCATCTGTTCAAGTTCTTCACCACCTACCAACTGCCGGGCGAGCTGGAACGCTGGAAAGTTGGCCTGGGTGCGACCATCCAGAGCGACAGCTACAAGAGCGGCTTCGTACAGCACCGCCTGCCTGACGGCAGCCTGAGCTCGGCAGAGGCGTACTCGTTCGAGCAGTCCGGCTATGCCGTATGGAACAGCCTGGTCGAATACAAGATCGACCAGCACTGGACCGCGCAGGTCAATGCCAACAACCTGTTCGACAAGACCTACTACCAGACGGTCAACTCCAGCGATGGCGGCAACTGGTACGGGGCGCCGCGCAACTACATGCTGACCCTGCGCGGCACATTCTAAAAGGGACGATGGTCGGAGCTGGCTTGCCCCGCGATGCGATGTGTCAGATAGATCGCTATCGCGGGGCAAGCCCGCTCCTGCCTGCGTTAGAAGCTCGCCTTGACCGACACCATGAAGTTGCGCGGCTGCGCTCCAACGACCCGCCCAGGGCATAGTCACCCCACAGGCGCAGCATGTGGCGGGGCAATCGCTGACCACAACGGACTGAACGGCAAGCCCGCTCTTATATATGCAGCAGCTCTATCACCCTCCAATACTCCCGCTATTAGCCCTCGCCCTTCTCCACGACTAGCCTATATTTATCGCTGCACTGATCCGGCCGGATGGCTTCTGGGAAGGCGGTCACCAAGCGGCGACAGCCGCCCTCTCCCGCAGTGGGCCTCAAGCCGATAACGAGATTGCCGCTTCGCTTGCCTGTCCGTGATAGCCATCCAGAGGTGAAACAGTCATGTCAAACGAGTCAAAATGCCCGTTCAACCATGCTGCTGGCGGTGGCACCACCAACCGTGATTGGTGGCCCGACCAGCTGAACCTGAAGATCCTGCACCAGCATTCCTGCCTATCCGACCCCATGGACGAAGGCTTCGATTACGCCAAGGCCTTCAAGAGCCTGGATTTCGCCGCCCTCAAGCAAGACCTGCGGGCACTGATGACCGACTCCCAGGACTGGTGGCCCGCCGACTTCGGCCACTATGGCCCGCTGTTCATTCGCATGGCCTGGCACAGCGCCGGTACCTACCGCATCGGTGACGGGCGCGGCGGCGCAGGCTCCGGCCAGCAGCGTTTCGCCCCGCTCAACAGCTGGCCCGACAACGTCAGCCTCGACAAGGCCCGGCGCCTGCTCTGGCCAGTCAAGCAAAAATACGGCAAGAACATTTCCTGGGCCGACCTGATCGTGCTCACCGGCAACGTCGCCCTGGAATCGATGGGCTTCAAGACCTTCGGCTTCTCGGGTGGTCGCGCCGATGTGTGGGAGCCCGATGAAGACGTCTACTGGGGCTCTGAAACCGTCTGGCTCGGGGGCGACACCCGCTACGGCAAGGCGCAGCCTCCCGGAGACGCGCCGCTGGTAGCCGAGCCGTCGATGCACGGCAAAGAAGAAAGCCGCAACGACAACCCCGGCCGCAATCTCGAGAACCCGCTGGCCGCCGTGCAGATGGGCCTGATCTACGTGAACCCGGAAGGCCCGGAGGGCAACCCCGACCCTATCGCCTCGGCCAAGGACATCCGCGACACCTTCGGCCGCATGGCCATGAACGATGAAGAAACCGTAGCGCTGATCGCCGGCGGCCACGCCTTCGGCAAAACCCACGGTGCAGGCCCTGCCGACCATGTCGGTGCCGAACCCGAAGCCGCGGGCCTTGAAGAACAGGGCCTGGGCTGGCGCAACAGCTTCGGCAGCGGTGTCGGCGCCGATACCATCACCAGCGGCCTGGAAGTCACCTGGACCTCGACTCCGACCCAATGGAGCAACGAGTACCTGGAAAACCTGTTCAATTTCGAATGGGAACTGACCAAGAGCCCGGCCGGCGCCAACCAGTGGAAACCGAAGAACGGCGCAGGCGCAGGCCAGATCCCGCACGCCTTCGACCCGTCGAAAAAACAGGAACCGCGGATGCTCACCTCGGACCTGGCCCTGCGCTTCGATCCGATCTACGAGCCCATCGCCCGACGCTTCAAGGAAAACCCCGAGCAATTGGCCGACGCCTTTGCCCGCGCCTGGTACAAGCTGATCCATCGTGACATGGGCCCGCTGTCGCGCTACCTGGGCCCGGAGCTGCCCAACGAGGAACTGCTGTGGCAAGACCCGCTGCCCAAGGTCGACCACGCCCTGGTCACCGAGGCCGATGCCGCTGCGCTCAAGGCCAAGATCCTGGCCTCGGGGCTGTCGGTGTCGCAGCTGGTGTCGACGGCCTGGGCGGCCGCCTCGAGCTTTCGCGGCTCGGACAAGCGCGGTGGCGCCAACGGCGGACGCCTGCGCCTGGCACCGCAGAAAGACTGGGAGGCCAACCAGCCGGCGCAACTGGCCGAGGTGCTCGGCAAGCTGCAGGGCATCCAGAACGAGTTCAACGCCCAGGGTGGCGGCAAGAAAATCTCCCTGGCCGACCTGATCGTGCTGGCGGGCAATGCGGGTGTGGAGCAAGCCGCAAAAAATGCCGGCCACAGCGTCACCGTGCCGTTTTCCCCTGGTCGCACCGATGCTTCGCAGCAACAGACCGACGTCGAGTCCTTCAACCTGCTGGAGCCAGTTGCCGATGGCTTTCGCAACTTCGTCAAGGCGGGGGTCAAGGTCAAGCCCGAGGCGCTTTTGGTAGACAAAGCGCAACTGCTGACCCTCACCGCGCCAGAGATGACGGTGCTGGTGGGCGGCCTGCGGGTACTGGGCAACAACACCGGCAAGAGCGCGCACGGCGTGTTCACCAAACGGCCGGAGCAATTGACCAATGACTTCTTCCAGAACCTGCTGGACATGAGCGTGGAATGGAAACCCACCTCCAGCGCCAACGACACCTACGAAGCGCGCGACCGCAAGACGGGCGAGGTGAAATGGAGCGGCACCCGCGTTGATCTGGTGTTCGGTTCCCATGCCCAGTTGCGGGCACTGGCCGAGGTGTATGCCAGCAACGATGCCAAGGACAAGTTCGTCAATGACTTCGTCGCCGCCTGGACCAAAGTAATGAACCTGGACCGTTTCGACCTGGCGTAAGAGGAGCGCCACAACGCCCCGACCCGAGGTTTCGGGTCGGGGCGTTTTTATTCTGATCCGTATTTTTCTGCGTTATCTGCATCTGTAATGCATTGCCTGAGACTCCGACAATAAAGCCCTGTAAGGCGCGTTTGCCTCTTTCCTGTTCAATTCGGAGTTCATATGGGCAAGCTTGCATTTTTCGTGGTTGGCTTTCTGGTGCTGGCGATCGGCATCGGCGCGTTGGGCACCATCTCCCCCCTGTAGGAGCAGCTTTGCCCCGCGATAGCGCTGTCATCAACGCGTCATGGATCGAGTGGCAAGATCATCGGACATGCTTTCGAGCGCTACCGATGAACGTGCAAGGAACACTCGATGAAAGGCGACACCTCCCTGTTTGCGGCCATTGACCTGGGGTCCAATGCGTTTCGCATGATGATCGGCCAACCGGTCAAGCGGAACCGTCAATGGGTGATCGAAGAGGTGAAATCCTTGCGCGAACCCGTCCGCCTGGCCGAGGGTCTGCGCGCTGGCGCCCTGGATGAACTGGCGCTGGACCGGGGCTGGCAAGCACTCGCCCGGTTTGGCAAGAAACTGCGCGGTTTCGAGCCCGGGCGCGTGCGCGCCGTGGCCACCAGCGCGGTGCGCGAAGCCGCCAATGCCCGGCTGTTCTTGAGCGATGCCCAGCGTCACCTGGGCTTTCCCATCGATGTGATTTCGGGCGAAGAAGAAGCCAAGCTGGTGTATGCCGGCGTCAGCCATCGCATCCCAGCGTCCGATACCATGCGCCTGGTGGTGGACATCGGCGGCGGCTCCACCGAGCTGATACTGGGCCGGGGCGAGCAGGCACTGCTGACCGAAAGCCTTACCATCGGCAGCGGCACGTGGAGCACACGGTTTTTCCCGGGCGGCCTGGTATCGGCACAGGCCCTGCTGGATGCCGAGCGCAGCGCCACGATGCAATTCGAGAAAGTTGCCCGTCGCTATCGTCACCTGGGCTGGCAGCAGGCAATCGGCTCGTCGGGCACCGCCCGGATGCTGGCCAAGGTGCTCAGGGCCAATGCCTTGAACGACTGCGGCGAAGGCGGTATCACCTATCGCGGCCTGTTGCGCCTGGCGGTGCTGCTGCTCGATGCCGGGCATGTGAACTGCACCCGCCTGGGCGGCCTGCAACCCCATCGCCAGAACGTCTTGCCCGGCGGATTGGCAATCATGCTGGCAGCCTTCAAGGCGTTCGGGATCACCGAGATGACGCCGTCCGAGCCCGGGCTCAGGTTTGGTTTGTTGCACGGGTTGATGCAACAGCGCTGAACGCCGACGGACACAAGCATTGGCATCGGCGGGAAAAATCAGTACAGTCCCGCTCGCTACATGACACGCTCACCTGAGGACGACCTCAGGCTCGAATACTGATCGGGGACGGCCCTGGACTTCCAAGGAAGCAAGCCGTGACCGATGTATCCGCACTCCCTACCCTTCCCCTGTACTTCTCGCCCGCGCAGCGTTTTCGATTCTGCCCGTCAGACCCGTGCGCCTGTGGTTAGCCAGCCCCCACCTGAAGCTTTCAATGACCAACGTCACGTTGATCCATTCATACCGGGGACTGAACAATGACAGAGACAACAGCCACCATTTCGCACAACTGGGCGTTCGGCGTCTTCCTGCTGGGCGTTGTCACGCTTTGCCTGCTGATGCTGGGTATTTCCAGCTTCCTGGGCGGCAAGGCCTGGGGACGGAGCAAGAACGAGCCCTTCGAATCGGGCATGCTGCCCGTGGGCAATGCCCGCCTGCGGCTATCGGCCAAATTCCACCTGGTTGCGATCTTGTTCGTGATCTTCGAGGCCGAGGCGCTGTTTCTATTTGCCTATGCCGTCTCAGTGAGGGAAACAGGCTGGGCCGGATTCATCGGGGCGACTATCTTCGCCGGCATCCTGCTGCTCGGGCTGGTCTATGAAGGCGCAATGGGCGCCCTCAATGGCGGCGTCGCAAAAAAGCCCCGGGGCAAAACCCATGAGGCCAAACATCCATCCTGCTCGCAGGGAGGCTAACGCCATGACCACAGCACCCCGTCACGACACCCTGTTCGACGAGGCGATCAAACGCCCACTCATTGCGCTTTCGACCTGGATGCGGCTGGCCGGCGCCTGGCTGGTGGTCGGCCTGTTCATGCTGATGGGCGCAGACCTGCTGGGCAGCACCCTGAACTCGTTGACCTCGACCTGGGTGTTCCTGCTGCTGTTCTTCACCATCCTGATGGCGTCATTCGGTGTGGTACACGAAGCCGATCACCTGGCGCAGCAGCTTGGCGAACCCTACGGCACCCTGATCCTGACGTTATCGATCGTATCGATCGAAGTGATCCTGATCGCCTCGGTCCTGCTCGGGCCGGGGGATTTCCCGAGCATCGGCCGGGATTCGATCTTCGCCGTGATGATGATCATCATGAACCTGGTCATTGGTATCTGCCTGATCGCCGGCGCTGTGCGCAACGGCGAGCAGGCGTTCAATATCCAGGGCGCCAATGCCTATATCTCGATGATCGTGCTGCTCACCGGGATTGCCTTGATACTGCCCAACTACACCTCCAGCGCCGGCGAGTTCAGCGTTACCCAGGCAGTTGGCATCTCGGTACTGACCCTGACGCTGTATGCAGCGTTCCTGTGGATGCAAATGCGCAGCCACCGGCGCTTCTTCATGCAGCCACCTGCCGGACACATGAGCATTGCCCAGCCGCAATCGCACAGCGATGCGCCGCGTACCGACGAGCACACCTCGCTCGACAGCAAAGAGATCCTGATACGTTCCCTGGTGCTGCTCGGCTTGATACTGCCCATTGTGTTGCTGGCGCATTACCTGGCCGTGGTAACCGACTACGGCATCGAGGCCGTCGGCGCGCCCACTGCGGTGGGCGGTGTATTGATCGCGATCATTGTCTTCACCCCCGAGTCCATTACCGCAGTGAAGGCGGCGATCAACAACGAAATGCAGCGGGCGATCAACCTGTGCCTGGGCGCGTTCGTTTCCACCGTAGGCCTCACGGTGCCGGCGGTGCTGGTGATTGGCATGCTCACCAACAAGCCGGTAGTGATGGGGATTTCCAATACCGAGATCCTGCTCTTCATCATCACCGTTGTGCTGACCATGCTCAGCTTCAACAGCCAGAAGACCTCACCGATCCAGGGCCTCATGCACCTGGTCGTGTTTGCAGTGTTCGGCCTGGTGCTGTTCTACCCCTGACTGCAGGAGCGTCAGGCGTTGAGCTGCTGCAGCACCACTTCCAGCGGATGGCGCAGCGTGCGGTCGGCCTGACGCTTGACCTGGCTGCGGCAGGAATATCCCGTCGCCAGGGCTTCGCCCTCCTTGTCCAGCTTGCCCGCCCAGGACTGCTCGAAGATCACCTTCGAGGTGTCCTGGTTGCGGGCTTCGTGGCCGTAGGTACCGGACATACCGCAGCAGCCGGTGGCTTCGGTGGACAACTTCAGACCCAGGCGGGCGAACACCTGTTCCCACTGGCGGGTGCTGGCCGGGACGTTGGTCTTCTCGGTGCAGTGGGCCATGAGCCGGTAGGTGGTCGTGGCGCGGGTCGGCTGCTCGGGCAGTACGTCCATCAACCACTCCTGGGGCAGCAGCACGGTCGGGCAGCCGCCCAGGCCCGGCACCTTCTGGTACTCCTGGCGGTAGACCAGGGTCATCGCCGGGTCCAGGCCCACCAGCGGCACGCCGCACTCGGCCAGGGCGCTGAGCTGACGGGCATTGCGGATCGCCGCTTTGTTGAAGGCACCCAGGAAGCCCTGTACATGCAGCGGCTTGCCATTGGCGCTGTAGGGCGCCAGGTACACGCGGTGCCCCAGGCGGTGGACCAGGTCGATAAAGGCCGCCAGCACCGGTGTCTCGAAATAGCGGGTGAAGGCGTCCTGGACCAGGACGATGCTGCGCTCGCGCTGGGCCGGGGTCAGTTCGCGCAGTGCCGGGATACTGGCCATGCGCACGTTGCAGCGAGTCAGTGTGGCCTGCAGGTTGTAGCGGCTGATCAAGGGACTGTCGAGCATGCCGACATGACGCTCCAGCAGTTTGCTCACCCACTTCGACCCCATTACCGCGTTGTACAACCCGGGCGCATGGGCCAGGTACGGGATGCTGAACTCCAGCGAGCCGATCAGGTAGTCACGCAGCGGCCGCTGGTAGCGCCCGTGGTAGAGCTCGAGGAAGCGCGAGCGAAACTCCGGTACGTTGACCTTGATCGGGCACTGGCCCGCGCAGGACTTGCACGCCAGGCAGCCGGCCATGGCGTCGTACACCTCATGGGAAAAGTCCGCCTCGCCCTTGCTGCGCGCCAGGTTGTTGCGCAGGCGCGTCGGCAGACCCTTGAGCCAGGCCGTCTTGCCCTTGGCCACGGCCAGCACGTCGATACTGGCGGCGCCCTGCAGGCGCAGCCATTCGCGGATCAGCGAGGCACGGCCCTTGGGCGAGTGCTGGCGTTCGCGGGTGGCTTTCCATGACGGGCACATGGCGTCGTTGGGGTCGTAGTTGTAGCAGGCGCCGTTGCCGTTACAGTGCACGGCGCTGCCAAAGCTCTGCCACACGCGCTCGTCGATCTGGCGGTCGTAGTCGCCACGCAGCGGTGCCTCGTCGACCTTGATCAGGCCCTGGGCGCTGTCTGGCGGGGTGCAGATCTTGCCGGGATTGAGCTGGTTGTGGGGGTCGAACGCGCCCTTGAGCGCCTGCAGCGACGGGTACAACTCGCCGAAGTACTCGGGCACGTATTCCGAACGCAGGCCCTTGCCATGCTCGCCCCACAGCAGGCCACCGTAGCGCAGGGTCAACGCCGCCACGGCGTCGGAAATCGGCTTGACCAGTGCGGCCTGGGCCGGGTCTTTCATGTCCAGGGCCGGGCGCACGTGCAGCACACCGGCATCGACGTGGCCGAACATGCCGTAGGCCAGGCCATAACTGTCGAGCAACGCACGGAAATCAGCAATGTAGTCGGCCAGTTGCTCTGGCGGCACCGCAGTATCTTCCACGAACGGCTGCGGGCGCACTTCACCTTCGACGTTGCCCAACAGGCCCACCGAGCGCTTGCGCATGGTGTAGACCCGCGTCACCGCCTCGGCGCCTTCGGCCAGGGTGTGGCCCAGGCGCTCGACCCCTTGGTCGGCCTGCAAGTGGGCGACAAACGCCTGTACCCGCGCATTCACCTCGGCCGGGTCATCACCGCAGAACTCCACCAGGTTGATGCCCAGGGTCGGGCGCTCGGCATCGGCGGGGAAGTATTCGGCAACGCTGTGCCAGACGATGTCCTTCATCGCCAGCATCAGTACCTTGGAGTCGACGGTCTCGATCGACAGCGGCTTGTGCGCCATCAGTGCATTGGCGTCGCGCAGGGCGTCCATGAAGCTGGTGTAGCGCACGTTGACCAGCACCGCGTACTTGGGGATCGGCAGCACATTGAGCTTGGCCTCGACCACATAGCCCAACGAGCCTTCGGCACCGCACAGCACGCTATTGAGGTTGAAGCGACCCTGCTCGTCGCGCAGGTGCGCCAGGTCATAGCCGGTCAGGCAGCGGTTGAGCTTGGGGAAGGTCCGTTCGATCAGCTCGGCCTGGGTTTCCTGGATCTGCCGGGCGGTGCGGTACACCTCACCGGCACGCCCGGGCTCGGCACAGGCAGCCTCGAGCTCGGCATCGCTCAAGGGCCGGGTGTGCAGGCGCTGGCCGCCCAGCAAGACGCTGTGCAGCTCCAGCACGTGGTCGCGGGTCTTGCCGTAGGTGCAGCTGCCCTGGCCGCTGGCGTCGGTATTGATCATGCCGCCGACGGTGGCACGGTTGGAGGTCGAAAGCTCCGGGGCGAAGAACAGCCCATGGGGCTTGAGCGCGGCATTGAGCTGGTCCTTGACCACACCGGCCTGCACCCGCACCCAACGTTCCTCGACGTTGATTTCGAGGATGGTGTTCATATGCCGCGACAGATCGACGACCACACCGTCGGTCAGCGACTGGCCATTGGTACCGGTGCCGCCGCCACGGGGGGTGAGCTTGACCGCCTTGAAGCGCGGCTCTGCCATCAACGTGGCAATGCGGGCGACGTCGTCGGCGTCCACGGGAAACACCGCGGCCTGGGGCAGGCGCTGGTAGATCGAGTTGTCGGTGGCCAGCACCGTGCGGGTGGCGTAGTCAGCGCTGAGCTGGCCACGAAAACCTGCACTGCGCAGGGCATCGAGAAAATCAGGGTACAGAGTGGCCGGCGCAGTGCCAGTCAGTCGGGCGATCATCGGGGGACGGCCTCATTTATGTCGGGCTAATCAGGAATACGTGCTGAAACGGTATGGTCAGTACACCGCCAGGTAGTGGATGATGCCAATGATCCCGCACCCTTGCGCCCGGCACAAACGGATAATCCCGCAACCTTTGATGACTTTTACGAATGAATTACCGCAACCTCACCCCCTCGATGTCGTTACTGCTGGCCTTCGAAGCCGCCGCCCGGCATGAAAGCTACACTCGCGCCGCCGTCGAGCTGTCGCTGACCCAGAGCGCCGTCAGTCGCCAGGTCCAGGCCCTGGAGCAGCAATTGGGGGTCATGCTGTTTCGCCGCGAAGGCCGCACGGTCAAGCTCACCGATGTCGGGCGCCTGTACCAGCGCGAAATCGTCGAGGCGCTGGGCCGGGTGCGCAGCGCCACCCTGCACGCCATCGCCCATCAGGCCGGCGGCGGCAGCCTGCGCCTGGCGACCTTGCCCACCTTCGGTTCGAAATGGCTGTTGCCGCGCCTGCATGCGTTCTACCGCAGCCACCCGGAAGTGATGGTGCATATCAATTCGAGGATCGAACCGGTGGACTTCGCCACCAGCGGCATCGACGCCGCCATCGTGGTGGCCACCGCCGACTTGCCAGGGCTGATCTGCCATCGCCTGCATGCCGAAGAGCTGATGGTGATCCTCTCCCCCACCCTGGCCGCCACCCGCCCGGCCTGGAGCCCCCAAGACATCAGCCAGCAGGTACTGCTCAGCGTCGCCAACAACCCCAACGCCTGGGGCGAGTGGTTCACCCACCATGGCCTGGCGCACCAGGCCATGCGCCTGGGACCGAGCTTCGAACTTACCTCGCACCTGATCCAGGCCGTACGCGCCGACATCGGCATCGGCCTGGTACCGCGCATCCTGATCACCGAAGAGCTTGCCAACGGCGAACTGTGCAGCCCGACCCTGCCGTATGCCAGTGCGCGCAGCTATTACCTGGTGTATCCGCCGCGCAACCAGGCATTACCCGCGCTGGAAGCATTCCGGGGGTGGTTGCTCGACAAGGCTGGCCGAGGACTGGGTGATTAAACGGCCAATCAATGGACTCTCGATAAACAATTTCGCTTTAAAAAGAGCAGTTGATACTTCAAAAACAATAAATAGCGCACTGAGTATTGGCGTCAATTTATTTCAACCAACAACTACCCGATTAAAATTGGATCCACAACAATCCAGGCGAAATGTAACTTTTAGTTAATAAACAAACGGGTAGACAAACTGCCAGAACATGGCTACCGCCTGCGTCCTGCCTCACCACCTAGCCAGTGGCCATTATTTTTACAACAAAGCCCTGCACTTAAAAAAAGAGCAGCTATGTTGCTAATTAACAGGTCCGCAACGGACCCTTGGTGCGCCGAAGGTGTTGCTGATGAAAACAACAATAATTGCTGCCGCCGTTACCACCACGCTCGCAGGTTTCGTGCCTGTCTTAACTATGGCTGCGACCACAACCGATCCGGTACTGGGCGTCGGCTTGATCGGCAGCTATAGCGAATTGGAATTCAAGGGGCGGACTTCAACAGATACCGAATATATCCCCGAGGGCGGGCTGTTCATCAACTTCGGCAACAAGCTGACTGCACACACCGGCCTGGTATACCAGGCCGAGTTGAGCGGCCAGTATGTGGAACGTCAGGGTGAGCGGGTCAAGGACGCCCAGGCTGACGTCGACCTTGGCTGGCGCGTGGCGCTGGATGACAGCAACTTTATAGACGCCTTGATTGGCGCCGGCTACAAATGGAACCGCTTTCATCCCGACTACAGCAAGTACGACATTGAACTCACCAGCCGCACACCCTTCGCCAAAGTTGCAATTGGCTATAACCATCAATTCGATAATGCCACCGTGAGATTGGAAGCAGGTGTTCGCAAAACAATTGATGGCGATTCGCGATTGGAAATAAGTCGCGTCGGCAGCGACACCCTGGACTTGAAAGACACCAGCAACCCCTATGCCGAACTTCACGTCTTGTTCAATCAACAGGGAGACTTCCCGGTTGTCGCCACCCTGTACTACAGCCACTTCAAATACGACCTCGACGGCCAGTTCCTCATCACCAACTTCGACAAACAAACCCGCAACGAATATGGCGCCAAGCTGGGCCTGGTGTTTTAAACCTGCGGCTGATGGCTGGTCACACAATGGATACCTCCGCCGCCAGCGGCAATGGCATCGATGTTCAGTTGCACCACCTCACGGTCGGGGTAGCACTGCGACAACAGTTCATAGGCAGCAACATCCGCCGCCTTGTCACCAAACTCGGGGGCAATGACCGCGCCATTGACGACGAAGTAGTTGATATAGCCAGCGGCAAAGTCGGGGTTGTTCTTGCTGAACTTGCTTTTTCGCGGCTTGAGCGGTGGCGACAGGGTCAGCACCTGTAGTGGCCGGCCATCGGCATCGGTAGCCTGTTTGAGAATCTCCAGGTGCGCCAGCGTCACGGCGTGGTCGTAGGAGTCCGGGTCGCTGTCGAGGTTGGCAATGACTACGCCCGGCTTGGCGAAGCGTGCGTAGAAGTCGACGTGGGCATCGGTGATGTCCTTGCCCTTGATGCCGGGCAGCCAGATGATCTTGCGCAAGCCCAGGCGCGCCTTGAGCTCTTTCTCGACCTCGGCCTTGCTCCAGTCGGGGTTGCGGTTGCGGTTGATCCAGCAGCTTTCGGTCATGATCGCGGTGCCGTGGCCGTCCACTTCGATACCACCGCCCTCGCCCACCAGCTCGCTCTGGATGTAGTGCGCATCCACGGTGTCGGCCACCAACCCGGCCAATTGCGCATCCTCATCGTGCTGCTGTTTGTTGCCCCAGCCGTTGAAGTTGAAATCCACCGCACCCAGGGCGCCCTCGCCGTCAACGACGAAATTGGCGCCGGTATCACGCATCCACACATCGTCCAGCTCGGTGGTGACATAGGTGATGTTGGTCGTGCCGCAGTGTTGCCGGGCCAGCTCCCGCTCATGCTGGCGACAGAATACCGTCACCGGCTCATAACCGGCGATGGTACGGGCGATCAGGCCAATGGCTGCTTGCACGTCGGAGGTGAAGTCTTCCCAGATCGCCTCCTGGGCACCAAAGGCCACGAAAGCCCGCTGGTGCCGGTCACCCTCATCGGGCATGCGCCAGGTGCCCACGCTTGCCTGCGCGCGCAAGGGGCCCAGGCCAAGCCCCAGGGCTGCGGCGGCGCCCATTCCGGCAACGACCGAAGCCTGTTTGATGAAGTCACGACGTGTGGTCATAGGTGGATCCTTGAATAGTTGCTCGCACGCTTACTGCGCGGTGGCGGTCTTGAACTTGGTCCAGGTACGCATGCGGGCGCGCATGTCGGCCTGGGGAATGTCCTGGCCCGGAATCAGCCGCTCATAGGTGGCATCGTCGAGGTAGATGTCGGGGTTGTTGCGCATGCTCGCATCGACATCCGGGCGCGCCTTGGCGTTGGCGGTGGGGTAGCCGGTGAAATTGCTGATGGCGGCCATGTTTTCCGGGCGCATGACGAAATTGATGAAGGCATAGGCGTACTCCGGATGCCTGGCGTCCACGGGAATCGCCATGGTGTCCATCCACACGGTAGTCCCCTCTTTTGGAACGCGGTACTCGAATCGGGTGGTTTTGCCAGCGCTGTCGGCGGTACGCTGCGCCTGGGTCATGTCGCCGCTGTAGCCCAGCGACAGGCACAGGTTGCCGTTGACCAGGTCGGTCACCGGCTGGGACTGGAACTTGCGGATGTAAGGCCGGATCTTGAGCAATACCTCACTGGCGGCGGCCAGGTCTTCACGCCGACCACTGCGCGGCTCGCGACCCAGGTAGTTGAGCACCACGGCCAGCACTTCATCGGGCGAGTCGATCATCGAAATGCCGCAGTCGGCGAACTTGGCCGCCAGCTCCGGCTTGAACAGCATGTCCAGGCTGTTGACGGGGGCGTCGGGCATGCGCTGGCTGATCTGCTCGGCATTGTAGGTCAGGCCGATGGTGCCCCAGGTGTAGGGCACGGTGGCAGGGCTTGAATGCACATAGTGCGTGCGCAGCTTTTGCAGGCCAGGTTCGATGTCGTTCATGGCGTTGAGCCTGGATTGATCCAACACCTTCAGGCTGCCAGCACGCATCAACCGCTCGGCCACGGTATCGCCGGGAAAGATCAGGTCATAGCCGCTACCGCCAGCCATCAACTTGGCCTCAAGGGTTTCACTGCCATCCATGACGTCATAGATCACCTTGATACCGGTTTCGGCGCTGAACCTGGCCAGGGTGTCTTGAGCAAAGTAATCGGCCCAGTTGTACAGCCGCAGGGTTTTCTCTTCAGCGTGCAGCGGCGTGATGATGCAACCCAGGGCAAGGCCCAGCGCGCACAGCAGGCGTTTGTTGGCAGCGTGCATATCAGACTCCTTGGCGGTTCCAGCGAGCATTGAGGTGACGGCCGTCCTGGCTCAACAGCGGTCCGTACATCTCCGGGCGGCGGTCGCGGTAAATGCCCCAGCTCAGGCGCTCTTCGGCCATCGCAGCCAGGTCCAGGCTGCTCAGCAACACACCGGTGCTGCCACGGTCGGCCTCTACCAGCAGCTTGCCCTTGTGGTCGCAGATAAACGACGAGCCATAGAAGTCCATCTGCAGGTTCGCATCGGTGGTCGCCACTTCTCGGCCGACCCGATTGGCCGCCACCACCGGCAGGATGTTGGCGGCGGCATGGCCGCGCATCGCCATTTGCCAGTGATCACGCGTATCCAGCCCTTCACAGCCGGGCTCCGAGCCGATGGCTGTGGGAAACAGCAGGATCTCGGCGCCCATCAATGCCAGGCAGCGGGCAGTCTCGGGGAACCACTGGTCCCAGCAGATCCCCACGCCGATGCGCCCGGCCGCCGTGTCCCAGACCCTGAAACCGGTATCGCCGGGGCTGAAGTACTCCTTTTCCTGATAACCGATGGCATTGGGGATATGGGTTTTGCGATACACACCCAGCAACTGCCCGTCTGCATCGGCCACGCTCAGGGAGTTGAACCAGGCATTGCCGGCCCGCTCGAACCAGCTCAGCGGCAGGACGACCTCGAGCTCCCGGGCCAGCGCGGCGAAGCGCTTGAGCACCTTGCTGTCGCGGTACTCCTCGGCCAGCGCCAGGTGCTTGTGGCTTTGCTCGATGCAGAAGTACGGCGTGGCAAACAACTCCTGCAGCAGGATCAGCCGGGCGCCCTTGGCTGCGGCCTCACGCACCAGTTGCTCAGCGTGGTCGAGGTTCTGCCCGAGGTTCCAGGTGCAGGGCATCTGGGTGGTGGCTACGGTCAACAGGCTCATGGCATCACCCCTGCACCGGCCAGGCCGGCTGCTGTTGGGTGATGCAATGCACCCCGCCGCCGCCATGGGCCAGGTGGTTGATGCGCACCGGTACCACCTCGCGCCCCGGGAACGCCTGCGCCAGCACGTCAGCCGCTGCCTGGTCGGCGTCGATGCCATAGGCCGGCATGATGATCGCGTTATTGGCGATGTAGAAATTGGTGTAGGAGGCGCAGAACACTTCGGCGTCGGTGTCTACCGCTTCGCTGGCCTCATACAGTTCGATCAGCTCGAAGTGGCGGCCCTGGGCATCGGTGGCCAGCTCCAGCGCACGACGATTTTCCCGCGCTACCCCGGCGTACACCGAGCCCTGGTCATGGGTGGCGTCCACCAGCAGTACGCCAGGGCGGGCGAAGGCACACACACCATCGACATGGCCGTCGGTCATGTCGCCGGTCACGTAGCCGGGGTCGCCCGGCAACCAGATGGTTTTCTTGATGCCCAACAGGCGGCTGAAGATCTCCTCCATCTCGGCCTTGCTCACGCCCGGATTGCGATTGGGGTTTAGCAACACCGACTCGGTGGTGATCAGCGTGCCTTGGCCGTCGACATGAATGGCGCCGCCTTCGTTGCTCAACGGCGTGCCAAAGCACGGCAGGCCCAGGCCATTGAGCACGCGACGGGCCAGGCCTTCGTCCAGGTCATGGGCCGATTTGCCGCCCCAGGCATTGAAGCGCCAGCTCACCCCCGCCACGCCATGCTGCGGGTGGCACACGAAGCTTGGCCCCGAGTCCCGGCACCAGCTGTCGTTCACCGCCAGTTCGATCAACTCGATGTTCGGCCCGCACAGGGCCTTGGCACTGCCGACAGCAGCAGGGTCGACCACCAGTCTGACCGGCTCGAAGCGGGCGATGGCATTGGCCACCCGTGCGAAGTCTTCCTGCACCTGCGCCAGGGTCACGCCCCAGCCCGATTCCCACAGCGCCTGGTTGTGGGGCCAGACCATCCAGGTCGCCGCGTGCCGGGCCCACTCTGCCGGCATCCACCACCCATCGTTAAGCACGTTGTTCTGCTGCATGACAAATACCCTTGAGTTAAGCCATTGTGTTCAATGAAAACTGCCTTGGCGGTCTTGGCATGCATGCTACGGCTGTAAAAACGGGCTAACAAACGATGGATTTTGCAGAAAACTGATTAGGACAACTTATCAATGCTCAAGCACTGGCCCCCACTGAGCAGCCTACGCGGCTTTGAAGCAGCCGCCCGGCTGGGCAGCTTTCACAAGGCTGCCGAAGAACTGCACCTGACCCAATCGGCGATCAGCCAGCAGATCCGCAGCCTCGAGGCCTATCTGGAACAGCCACTGTTTTTCCGCAGCGGGCGCAGCGTCAGCCTGACCGATGCAGGGCACGACCTGCTCAGCACCACCCAGGCGATGCTGCAGCAACTGGCCGTGGGCATCCGCCGCCTGGGCCAGTACCAGAAGCCCAATCAACTGGTGCTCAACACCACCCCGGCGTTCGCCCGACACTGGCTGTTGCCGCGACTGGGCGAGTTTCGCCGCCAGTATCCGCAAGTGGATTTGTGGATTTTCACCACCGACGAAGTACCGGACATGGCCAGCCAGACCATCGACCTGGCGGTACGCGATGACATCAGTGCCCAGGCCGAATGCAGCTTCAAAGTGCTGCACGCCGACCGCCTGTATCCGGCGTGCCACCCCAGCGTACGGGCCCTGCCCTGCGAGCAGCGCACCACCTTGCATGGCGAGCGGGAAATGGATTGGAGCCACTGGGCGGTGGAGGCCGGCATCGATGTCGGCCAGCAGGACCAGGGCCTGAATTTTTCCGACCCCGGCCTGCTGCTCGATGCCGCGGCCGCGGGGCTGGGCATCGCCCTGGTCAGCGAACTGCTCAGCCGGCAGGCACGTGCCAGCGGGCTGTTGCAGCCCTTGGTGGAACAGACCATCCGCGGCCCGAACTGGGCGCTGCTGACCCACCGCGACAGCGAGCACGATCCAATGGCACGCAGCTTTACCACCTGGCTGCACGACAACCTGCCCGCTGTGGGTACACTGACAGCAACCTGAACCTGCTCCGGGAGCCCTGCATGAAGGTTGGCGTGATCTCCGATACCCATGGCCTGCTACGCCCCGAAGCACTGGATGCGCTGGGCGGTTGCGAGCGGATCATCCATGCCGGCGATATCGGCAAGCCGGAGATCCTTCGGCAACTGGCGACCATCGCGCCATTGCAGGTAGTGCGCGGCAACAATGACCTGAACCTTCCCTGGGCAGACAGCCTTGCCGACCATTTGCGTTTCGAACTCAACGGCTGGCCCGTGCTGCTGGTGCATGACATTGCCGATGTGCCGGCACTGCTCGATGACGACATCCGCCTGGTGATCACCGGCCACTCGCACAAGCCCCTGATCGAATGGCGGGGCGAGCGCCTGTATCTCAATCCGGGCAGTGCCGGCCCCAGGCGCTTCAAGCTGCCGGTGACCCTGGCATTGCTCGAAGCGCTGCCCCTATCGCTGGATCCGCAACTAGTCTCTCTGCTGTAGCGACCCTGCGCGCAAGCATCGGCAAATTATGTACTAACTTGTTAATTAGCTTGCTAAGGGTATAATTCGGCCACCCCCCTTTCGAGTTTTTTTCGATATGAAGCACGCACCGCGCGCCGCTGGCGCCTCCTCATTCATCCTGGTTGGCCTGGGCGTGATCATCACCCTGCTCGGCCTTGCACTCGCCGCCGGCGGTGTGAAGCTGGCCGGCCTGGGTGGCTCCTGGTACTTCCTGCTCGGCGGCCTGGCGATGGCTGTTTCCGGCCTGCTGATTGCCCGGCGCAAGCCTGCCGGCGCCTGGCTGTTCGCCGCCTTCCTGGTGGCCACGGCGATCTGGGCCCTGGCCGATGTGGGGCTGGCATTCTGGCCGCTGTTCTCGCGCCTGTTCATGTTTGGCGCCATCGGTTTTGTGGTCGCGCTGGTCTATCCGCTGCTGGCCCGTGCCAGCGGCGCCACCCCGGGCCGGGGTGCCTATGGAGTGGCGGGCGTGCTCGCCGTCGCCCTGGTGATTGCGGTGGGCAATATGTTCGTCGCCCATCCAAGCGTGGCGCCGACCGGCACCGGCCCTGGTATCACTCCGGTGGACCCTGCCACCGCGCAGAAAGACTGGGCCCACTACGGCAACACCGAGGGCGGCAGCCGCTTCGCAGCGCTCGACCAGATCAACCGCGAAAACGTCAACAAGCTGCAAGTGGCCTGGACCTACCACACCGGTGACGTCGCCATCAGCGACGGCAACGGCGCCGAAGACCAGCTGACTCCGCTGCAGGTCGGCAACAAGGTGTTTATCTGCACCCCACACAACAACCTGATCGCCCTCGATGCCGATACCGGTAAAGAGCTGTGGAAGAACGAGATCAATGCCAAGTCGGCGGTGTGGCAACGGTGCCGCGGCATGGCGTATTTCGATGCTACCGCCCCCATTGCCCAACCGACCCAGCCTGACAGCTCGGCGATCATTGCCGCCAGCGTACCGGCCGCTGCCAACTGCCAGCGCCGCCTGCTGACCAACACCATCGACGCCCGGCTGATCGCGGTCGATGCCGACACCGGAGAGTTCTGCCAGGGCTTTGGCGACAACGGCCAGGTGGACCTCAAGGCCGGCCTCGGCAATGTGCCAGACAGCTACTATCAACTGTCGTCGGCGCCGCTGATGGCCGGCACCACCGTGGTGGTTGGCGGGCGCATTGCCGACAACGTGCAAACCGACATGCCCGGCGGCGTGATCCGTGGTTTTGACGTGGTCAGCGGCAAGATGCGCTGGGCCTTCGACCCGGGCAACCCCGAAGATCGCAACGCCCCGGCAGGCGACGCCACCTACGTGCGCAGCACGCCCAACAGCTGGGCACCGATGTCGTACGACCCGGCCATGAACACCCTGTTCCTGCCCATGGGCAGCTCGTCCACCGACATCTATGGCGTGGAGCGCACCGCGCTGAACCACAAGTACGGCGCCTCGGTGCTGGCCCTGGACGCCAGCACCGGTGCCGAAAAGTGGGTGTACCAGACCGTGCACAACGATCTCTGGGACTTCGACCTGCCGATGCAACCGAGCCTTATCGACTTCACCAAGGCCGATGGCCAGTCGGTGCCTGCAGTAGTGATCGGCACCAAGGCCGGGCAGATCTTCGTGCTCGACCGCGCCACCGGCAAGCCGCTGACCCAGGTCGATGAAGTACCGGTCAAGGCCGGCAACATCCCCAACGAACCCTACTCGCCAACCCAGCCCAAGTCGGTGGGCATGCCGCAGATCGGTGCCCAACAACTGACCGAATCGGACATGTGGGGCGCCACGCCCTTCGACCAGCTGCTGTGCCGCATCGACTTCAAGAAAATGCGCTACGACGGCCTGTACACAGCGCCCGGCACCGACCTGTCGCTGAGCTTCCCAGGCTCGCTGGGTGGCATGAACTGGGGCAGCCTCTCCACCGACCCGGTGCATGGCTTCATCTTCGTCAACGATATGCGCCTGGGCCTGTGGATCCAGATGATCCCCTCGCAGAACAAGGGCCAGGCCGCCTCCGGTGGCGAGGCGCTGAACACCGGGATGGGCGCGGTTCCGCTCAAGGGCACGCCGTATGCGGTGAACAAGAACCGCTTCCTGTCGGTGGCCGGTATTCCGTGCCAGGCGCCGCCGTTCGGCACTCTCACCGCCATCGACATGAAGACGCAGAAAATCGCCTGGCAAGTGCCGGTGGGCACCGTCGAGGATACCGGCCCGCTGGGCATCCGCATGCACCTGCCGATCAAGATCGGCCTGCCGACCCTCGGCGGCACCCTGTCGACCCAGGGTGGCCTGGTGTTCATTGCCGGCACCCAGGACTTCTACCTGCGCGCCTTCAACAGCGGTAACGGTGAAGAAGTCTGGAAAGCCCGCCTGCCCGTGGGCAGCCAGGGCGGCCCGATGACCTTCGTGTCGCCGAAGACCGGCAAGCAGTACATCGTGATTACCGCCGGTGGCGCGCGCCAGTCCACGGATCGCGGCGACTATGTGATGGCTTACGCCTTGCCTTGATTCAACTCCTTTTCGCGGCGCAAGCCCGCTCCTGCAGTAGGAGCGGGCTTACCCCGCGATCGCCCCAAAAAGATTCAGGAATACCCCTCGATGTCCTCCGCTTTGCGCTTTACCTCCTGCCTGCTTACCGCCCTTGTCAGCACCACTACCCTGGCCCAGGACAACACCCTCACCGGCGACTGGGGCGGCCTTCGCCACCAGCTGGACGAACAAGGCATCAAGTTCACCGGTGACTACAGCGGCGAGACCGCCTACAACGCCAACGGCGGCCTGCACCGCTCGGCGCGCTACTCGCAGAACATCAAGCTCGGTGTGCAGTTCGATCTGCAAAAGCTGTACGGCCTGGACGACGGCGGCAAGGTCCAACTCACCGTCAACGACCGACGCGGCAACAGCGCCTCCGAAGACCTGGTGGGCAACCGCCTGCCGATCCAGGAGAACTACGGCGGCCTCTACACCCGCCTGACCGAACTGAGCTACGAGCGCACCCTGTTTACCCCGGCGCTGAACGTCAAGCTCGGCTACATGGCCATGGGCAACGACCTCGGCGGGCTGGACAGCGGCATCCTGTGCAACTTCATGAACGCAGGGTTCTGCGGGCACCCGCTGAACATGTCGGGCGGCAGCGGCTGGACCAACTACCCCAACGCCCACCTCGGCGCGCGGGTCAAATACGACCTGTCGCCGGCCTGGCAACTGCGCGTTGCCGCGTTCAATGTCGACCCCCAGAGCAATGGCAACTCCAGCCGCGCCTGGCACCTGGGGCCCAAGCACACCACCGGCACCGTGGTACCGATCGAGCTGGTGTACAAGCATGCCGGCGAATTGCCAGGGGAATACAAGCTCGGCTACTACTACGACAGCTCCGACGCCAAGCGCATCGGCAGCGACGATGAAGTGGCCGGGCGTGGCGGTCATTACCTGCTGATCGACCAGGCTGTGTGGACCTCTCGAGCCTCGACGGGCCGCAGCCTGCACGCCTTCGGCCAATACTCGGCGGCCAGTGCGGCAGCATCGCCCTTCAAGAGCTGGTATGGCACAGGCGTCGTGCTGTACAAGCCCTTCGAAGGCCGCCCCCGCGATACCGTCGCCCTGGGCTACGGCCGCGCCGTGCCCAATCCGCGCAGCCGCGACGTGCAGCAGGACGCCGCGCTGGCCAATGGCGAGGCATTCGCCAACCTGGACAGCGCCGAACAACTGATCGAGTTGAGCTACGGCTATCAGGCCACCCCCTGGCTGACCTTGCGCCCGGATGTGCAATACATCATCGAGCCAGGAGCGTTTTCGGGTGAGCAGATCGACAATGCCCTGGTGCTGGGCCTGCAGGTCAAGGCCACGTTCTAACCCACCGCCTCGATCTACAAAGAGGCCGGCTTGGCCCGCGATGCGATGTAGCAGACAGTTCGCTATCGCGGGGCAAGCCCGCTCCAACAGACTATGATCCAGCTTTCCAATTATCTTATGGATCTTCGCAATGCACCTCGCCCCCGCCATTCCGGTTCTGCGCATTTTTTCGGTGGAAAAGGCCAAGGAGTTCTACCTGGGCTTTCTCGGCTTCACCCTCGACTGGGAACACCGCTTCGAACCCGACCTGCCCCTCTACGCCCAGGTCCATCGTGACGGCTTGATTTTGCACCTGAGCGAACACCACGGCGACAGCACGCCAGGCTCTACCGTGTTTGCCCGTGTCGAAGATATCGAAGCCCTGCAGCGCGAGCTGATTGCCAAGCAGTACGGCTACTCGCGCCCCGAAGCGCAGCACGTCGGCTGGGGCCTGCAAATGGAAATCGCCGACCCGTTCGGCAATCGCCTGCGGTTCTGTCAGCAGATCGAGGGTTGATCACACCGTTGTATTGGGCGGCGCTTTACCCGCGTCGCCTGCGCCCTTAAGCTGTACCCCACTTGTGTTTTCCCGAGGTGTAGTCCGATGCGCCATTAATGCCGCCGTCTGTTTGACGGCCCGTCTTCATCCCCCTTTGCCGGGGACGTTGCTGGCATTTTATGGAGTGTCGTATGACCCCTGTCTCGATTCTGACGCTCGATCGCGTCGCCTTTGCCTTGCCCGATGGCAGGCCGTTGTTTACCGACCTGAATGAATGCTTCGACCAGCGCTGCACGGGCCTGGTCGGGCGTAATGGCGTGGGCAAGAGCATCCTCGCGCAAATCCTCGCCGGGGGCCTGGCGCCCACCTCTGGGCACTGCCGCGCCACTGGCCGGGTGCATTACCTGGCGCAGCAGTTGGCCGGCCCCGACACCACCGTGGCGCAACTGGCCCAGGTCGGCGAGGTGCTCGATGCCTTGCGCCGCATCGAGGCCGGCAGTTGCTCGCAAGCCGACTTCGACGCCGTGGGCGAACGCTGGGATATGCGCGAGCGCCTGCAAGCGCAATTGGCGCGCCATGGGCTGGAACAACTGGATGCAGATCGGCCGGTCGCCACCTTGAGCGGCGGGCAGGCCACCCGCGTGGCCTTGCTCGGGGCATTTCTCAGCGAGGCCGACTACCTGATCCTCGATGAGCCGAGCAATCACCTGGACGGCCCCGGGCGCGCCCAACTGCTTACCCTGCTGAGAGAGTGGAACAAGGGCTTGCTGGTGATCAGCCATGACCGCGAACTGCTCGCGCACATGCAGCGGATCGTCGAGCTTTCGCCCCTTGGCCTGGCCAGTTACGGCGGCAATTACAGCGTGTATGCCCAGTGCAAGGCCGAGCAAAGCGCCCAGGCCGAACGCACGCTGGAGCGCCTGAAGCTGGAACGCCAGCGCCAGGCCCGCGAGCTGCAGCAGCAACGCGAGCGGCTGGAACGGCGCCAGGCCAGGGCTGGCCGGGAGGCGCGCGACAGCAACCAGGCGAAGATACTCCTGGATCGCAGGCAGGAACGCAGCGAAGCCACCGCCGGCAAACTGCAGCGCGACCATCAGGCCACCCGGCAGGCAATGGCGCAGAAAGTGCGTGAAGCTGCCCGGCGGGTGGAGGCCAGCAACACCATCGCCCTCCAGGCACCGGCCCCTACGCGGCAGGCGGGCAGCCCGCTGGTAACGCTGCAGGCGGTACGCCTGCCGTTCGGCGACCCGCTGCAGTCACCATTGGACGGTTGCCTGTACAGCGGCGATCGGGTCGCGCTGATCGGTGCCAATGGCAGCGGCAAGTCGACGATGCTCAAGGTGCTGGCAGGTCTCCTCGCACCCCGCTGCGGCCACGTCGAGGTTCGCGTTGAAGTCGCCTACCTCGATCAGTACTGCAACCTGTTACCTGCCACGCAATCGGTGCTCGACTACCTGCGCCAATGCACCGTGCGCCTGGATGAAAGCAGCCTGCGCACGCGCCTTGCGCAATTGGGACTGGGTGCTGATCGGGTGGAACTGCCCAGCGGCCTGCTCAGTGGCGGCGAACGGCTCAAGGCGGCGCTGGCGGGCGTGCTCTATGGCGACACCCCGGTGCCGCTGTTGCTGCTCGATGAACCGAGCAACCACCTCGACCTGCCCTCCCTCACCGCCCTGGAAAGCATGCTGCGCCAGTACCGCGGCGCCCTGCTGGTGGCCTCCCACGACAGGGTGTTCTTGCAGCAGCTGGGGCTGGACGGCGAGTGGCGGCTGGGGCGCTGAAACGACAAGGCCCCGTCCATTGCTGGACGGGGCCTTGGTTTACCCTGCTGCCTGGTGTTCAAACTATCGTACCTGCCCCGCGATTGGCGGCGGTCGTGGTACGTATCGAGGTCAGCGGGCAAAGCTTCGTTGAATTTATGGTGCTCCCGACTTTGCAGTCTGTCCAGCTCAATGTGCGGCCAAATGGCCCAACGGTAGCGGCCCATGGGGCTTGACCGTCTGGATGGCGAAATTGCTGCGGATATCACTGACCCCCGGCAGCTTGAGCAGGGTGTCGATCAGAAAACGTTCGTAGCTGCGCAGGTCCGGTACCACCACCTGCAGCAGGAAGTCCGACTCGCCCGACACCAGGTGCGCGGCAATCACTTCAGGCAAGGCCAGTACCGCTTGCTGGAAAGCCTGGGCAGCCGGTTCGTGGTGGCGCTCGACCTTGACCCCGACGAACACCGTTAGCCCCAGGCCCACTTCGTCGCGATCCAGCTGGGCGGCATAGCCCTTGATCATCCCCGCCTCTTCCAGCAGGCGTACCCGGCGCAGGCAGGGTGACGCAGACAGGCCGATCATTTCGGCCAGCTCCACATTGCTCAGACGCGCGTTGCGCTGCAGGGCGTCGAGAATCTTGCGGTCAAAAGCATCCAGGGTAATTTTTGGCATGATCGGTATATTCCTTTACTGATCCTGGCATTTTATATCAATACACCCTGCAGCCCACGCAACATTCGCAAGCACCTGCCAGCCTCTCCCGGCATAGAATTTTTACCTCGTCGTGAATTGCCGGAGATGGGCAGATGACTCAATACAGCTTGTTTATCGCAGCCCTGCTGGTGGTGTACCTGGTGCCCGGCCCGGATATGTTCCTGCTGCTCAACACCGGCGCCAGCGAAGGCCGCCGCCAGGCCCTGATGACCGCATTGGGCCTGGCCCTGGCCCGTGCCGCCCACGTCACCCTGGCCGCCCTGGGGCTGGCGGCACTGCTGCGCACTCACCCGTGGGCCTTCGACCTGCTGAGCATCGCCGGTGGCTTGTACCTCGCCTGGTTGGGCTGGCAGTTGCTGTGCGCCAAGGTCTCGACACTGCCGACGAGCACGGCAGAGGCCCGCCAGCCTGGCCATTGGTCGGCTGCCTTGAAAAAGGGCCTGCTGACCAACCTGCTCAATCCCAAGGCGCTGCTGTTCTGTTCGGTGTTGCTGCCGCAGTTCATCAGCCCGCATGCGGGGTCGATCAGCCAGCAATTTGCCATTCTCGGCACGGTGCTGGTGGTGGTCGGCCTGGGCTTTGACAGCGTCTATGCCCTGAGCGGTGATCGCCTGGGTCGCTGGGTGGCTGCCAGCCCCTGGAAACAGAAGCTGCAGAACCGCTTGTTCGGCACCCTGCTGATCGGCTTCGGCGCGCGCCTGGTACTGCTGCGCGAGCTTGGCGGGTGACGATTTGCGCTGATTTTCACTGCGACCATGGTCCAATCTATGACTGGGCGTTTCCGATCTGCACGGGATGTATTATCGTGGCTGCGTGCGCTATTTCAGCCGCCTGAGCCATCAGGCATATGCCAACCATTCGAGGGTGCCATGAGTAACGAAAGCATTAACTGGGACAAGCTGGGCTTCGACTACATCAAGACCGACAAGCGCTACCTGTCCTACTTCCGCAATGGCGAGTGGGACAAGGGCACCCTGACCGAAGACAACGTACTGCACATCAGCGAAGGCTCGACCGCGCTGCATTATGGCCAGCAATGCTTCGAAGGCATGAAGGCGTACCGCTGCAAGGATGGTTCGATCAACCTGTTCCGCCCTGACCAGAACGCCCTGCGCATGCAGCGCAGCTGCGATCGGCTGCTGATGCCGCAGGTGCCTACCGATGTGTTCATCGAGGCCTGCAAACAAGTGGTCAAGGCCAACGAACGCTTCGTGCCGCCGTATGGCAAGGGTGCCCTGTACCTGCGTCCGTTCGTGATCGGCGTAGGCGACAACATCGGCGTGCGTACCGCCCCGGAGTTCATCTTCTCGATCTTCGCGATTCCGGTTGGCTCGTACTTCAAGGGCGGCATGACCCCGCACAAGTTCCTGATCTCCGACTACGACCGCGCCGCGCCACAAGGCACCGGTGCCGCCAAGGTCGGCGGCAACTACGCAGCCAGCCTGCAGCCAGGCTACAAGGCAAAGCAGGCCGGTTTCGCCGACTGCATCTATCTTGACCCGCTGACCCACACCAAGATCGAGGAAGTCGGCTCGGCCAACTTCTTCGGTATCACCGCCAACAACGAGTTCGTCACGCCAAAATCCGCTTCCGTGCTGCCGGGTATCACCCGTCTGTCGCTGATGGAGCTGGCGGAGTCGCGTCTTGGCCTGAAGGTGATCGAAGGCGACGTGCTGATCAATGACCTCAAGCGCTTCAAGGAAGCTGGCGCCTGCGGTACCGCGGCGGTGATCACCCCGATCGGCGGCATCCAGTACAACGGTGAGCTGCATGTGTTCCACAGCGAAACCGAAGTGGGCCCGGTGACCCAGAAGCTTTATCAGGAGCTGACCGGTATCCAGAGCGGCGACGTTGAGGCGCCGGCTGGCTGGATCGTCAAGGTCGCCTGAGGCATTGATGAGCGATGACTGAAGGGCATGCCAGCAATGGCATGCCCTTATCTTATCAACATGGACACGCCCATTCTGCCGATAAGAAATATAAGCAAGACCAGAAAAAATACCCGAATAAAACCACTGCCATACCGCAATGCCAAAACCCCCCCCGTAAGTGAACCGGCGATATTGCACACAGCCACCATCCCACCGATCGCCCATAACACGTGCCCCGACGGAATAAAAAAGAGCAACGCGGCGCTAAACGTCCCTAGATTCACCAGCTTTGCCGAAGCGGAGGCGTTCAAGAAATCGAAGCCAAAATACTTAACAAACAGAAAAAGCAATAAACTCCCACTCCCCGGACCAAAAATCCCGTCATAGAAACCAATCAGCCCTCCAAAAAACACCCCCAACAGCACTTCCTTGTCCCCACACTCTATGCGCGCATGAACCCGCCCCAAATCCTTTTTAATAAAGGAATAGATAGCCATCACTATCAGAACAACTAGAACAACGGGCTCCATAAACGCTTTCGGTATGAGCGAGACAGAGAAAGCGCCTAGCAATGCAAACACGAATGCCGAAGCCAGCGTAGGAAGCAGGAGCTTCCACACAATCTCTATTCTTTTTGTATAGCTGAAGACAGAAGAAAGATTCCCTGCGAGCACCGCGAGCTTATTGGTTCCAAAAACAGTCGCCACGCTGCATTGCGGCAAAGCATGCAAGAGCGCCGGCACTTGAACTAGCCCCCCTCCCCCCCACTGCCGCATCTATTAAACCACCGCAAAATGCAAAGAAGCCCAGCGCAACCAGAGTGTATTCATAATCCATGAAATTACCCAGTTTGAATAGCCAATTCAAATTTCGACACGCATTGAAATTAATCGAACAATAACATTCTTTCGAAAACCGACATCTCTATAGCCGAACTTGGGGTCGAACCGCAACGCTAAAAAACAGCGACCAGAAGCCACTAAATCCCTTTGCATTGCGCAGACCGATAACATCGATACGCAATACCGGCCTGGTGGAAATCATCATGGCGTGCATTATGGAGCTTTTATACTCACAGGAAGTGATTGCAGACTTATGCTCCGCCACACACTTCACGCATCGCTCTCTGGATTTCAGCGACAGACTCAAAGTTAGCGCGCAGAGGCGGACTTCTAAAACCATTCCCCATCGATCGACCAGGAATTTTCAATTCTTTCATATATCCTGGCAGCGACCCAAGGAACACATCACCAAACTTCTGCATTGAAGTAGCCCCCTCAATGCTCAAGGCAGCATTCAAGATGTCTATTAGCATTTGTAAAGTAGTAACGACTGCAAGCTTGCAAGAGCACCCAAATCGAAGATGCAGGACCTGTCCGAGCATCGGGTAGGCCTGGTCCAAAACCTACCCCCAAGACCCTGCCGCCCATAAGAGGGGGAGGCGTTGCCCAGATGAATTTTTCTTTAACCCGGGTACCGCCTATTCTTTGGCACAATCAAGTCTCTACTCGCCGCCCAGGTAATAGCATGCCCCGCGTACTGACTATCGAAGACGATGCGGTCACCGCACAAGAAATCGTCGCCGAACTCTCCAGCCATGGCCTGGAAGTGGATTGGGCCGACAACGGCCGCGAAGGCCTGGCCAAGGCCATTGCCGGCGGTTACGACCTGATCACCCTGGACCGCATGCTCCCCGAGCTCGACGGCCTGACCATCGTCACGACTCTGCGCAACCTCAAGATTGCCACGCCGATCCTGATGATCAGCGCCCTCTCGGATGTCGACGAACGGGTACGCGGCCTGCGTGCCGGTGGCGACGACTACCTGACCAAACCCTTTGCCTCCGACGAAATGGCCGCCCGGGTCGAAGTGCTTTTGCGCCGCAACAGCGTGCCGCTGGCGCAGACCCGCCTGCAAGTCGGCGACCTGGAGCTGGACCTGATCAGCCATGAAGCCCGGCGCGGCGAGCACACCCTCAACCTGCTGCCCACCGAGTACAAGTTGCTGGAATTTCTCATGCGTCATGCCGGCCAGGTGATAACCCGGATGATGATTTTCGAGGAAGTCTGGGGGTATCACTTCGACCCCGGCACCAACCTGATCGACGTGCATATCGGCCGCTTGCGCAAGAAGATCGATGCCGCAGGCCAGACCCCGCTGATTCGGACCGTACGGGGCTCGGGCTATGCCATTGCCGAACCCGTCTAAGGGCTGGAGTTCGTCCACCAGTCGCCTGCTTGCGCTGTACAGTTTTCTGTTCGTGGCCTGGAGCAGCATCCTCATGGGAGTGCTGTATTTCGAGGTCTCGGGCTATTTGAACAAACTCACCCGCCATTCGCTGCTGCAGCGCCAGCACCTGTTCGCGCACATGAGTGGCAAGCAGCTGGACGATGCCCTGATCGCGAGCCAGGCTTTCGAAGAGCGCAGCTTCGACGCCTACGGCCTGTTCGACGCGCAGTTCAACCCCTTGGGCGGACAGATACGCCAGGTACCGACGGAGCTGGGCCTGGACGGCAAGATCCATGAGCTGAACCGTTGCCTGGACGCCGACGACCCGCACCTGCCACGCGACAGCTGCGATGCGGTGGCCATCAAGGTGCGCGATGGTCGCTGGCTGATCCTGGTACGCGACAACGGATCGCTGTTCGTGGTCACCCGCATCATCCTTCATGCCCTGCTCTGGGGCCTTTCCTTGACGATCATTCCCGGCATCGCCGGCTGGTACCTGCTGCGTCGACGGCCGCTCAAGCGCATCCGCGCGATCCAGGCCACCGCCGAGCAGATCGTCGCCGGCGACCTGACCCGACGCCTGCCGCTGTCGCAGCGCCGTGACGAGCTGGACATGCTGGCCGCGATCGTCAACGCCATGCTCGACCGCATCGAACGGCTGATGCACGAGGTCAAGGGCGTGTGCGACAACATTGCCCACGACCTGCGCACTCCGCTGACCCGCCTGCGCGCCCAGCTCTACCGCATCCGCCAGCAGGCCGGCGACGAATCGCCCCAGGCCGAGGCGCTGGAACAGGCCATTGGTGACACCGACACGCTGATGGCGCGCTTTCGCGGCCTGCTACGGATCAGCGAACTGGAAGACCGCCAGCGTCGTGCCGGCTTTGTCGAACTGGACCCGCGGGCGCTGCTGCTGGAGATGCATGACTTCTACCTGCCGCTGGCCGAGGACGGTGAAATTCAGCTGAGCCTCGAGGTGCCAGCGCAGTTGCCGCCGCTGCATGGCGATCGCGAGTTGCTGTTCGAAGCGCTGGCCAATTTGCTGGGCAATGCCATCAAGTTCACCCCCGCAGGCGGCCAGGTGCGTATGCGCGCCAGCAGTGATGCTGGGGATGTGCAGATCGAGGTCGAGGACAGCGGGCCGGGGATTCCCGAAGACGAGCGCGGGGCGGTGTTGAAGCGCTTCTACCGTAGCGAGGAAGGCCATCGCCACCCGGGGTTCGGGCTAGGGCTGTCGATCGTTGCGGCGATCGTTGATTTGCATGGCTTCGGGCTGGAGGTGGGGAATAGCGAATTGGGGGGCGAGGTTGGTGGTGAATTGTCGGGCCTCATCGCGGGGCAAGCCCGCTCCTACCGTGTAGGAGCGGGCTTGCCCCGCGATCGGTCAGTCGGCCAGGCGCCAGGTGGTCCCACCCTTGCCGTCTTCCAGCACCACACCCATGGCGGTGATCTGGTCACGGATCCGGTCGGATTCAGCCCAGTTCTTGTCGGCACGCGCCTGCAGGCGCGCCTGGATCAGGGCCTCGACTTCAGCCGCATCGACCTTGCCTTCGGCACCGGCGCGCAGGAAGTCGTCGGCATCCAGTTGCAGCACACCCAGCAAGTCACCCAGCTCACGCAGGCGACCCGCCAAGCCAGCTGCGGCCTCTGGCTCGCTATCGCGCAGGCGGTTGATTTCTCGCACCAGGTCAAACAGCACGGCACAGGCTTCGGGGGTACCGAAGTCGTCGTTCATCGCCAGGGTGAAGCGGTCGACGTACGTCTCGCCACCCTTGGCCTCGACCCGCGGCAAGCCGCGCAGGGCGTGGTAGAAACGCTCCAGGGCACCCTTGGACTCGCGCAGGCTGTCTTCGGAGTAGTTGATCGAGCTGCGATAGTGGCTCGACACCAGCAGGTAGCGGACCACCTCTGGGTGATACTTGTCGAGCACATCGCGAATGGTGAAAAAGTTGTTCAAGGACTTGGACATCTTCTCGCCATTGATGCGAATCATGCCGCAGTGCATCCACGAGTTGGCGTACTGCTTGCCCGTGGCGGCCTCGCTCTGGGCGATTTCATTCTCGTGGTGCGGGAACTCGAGGTCGTTGCCGCCGCCGTGGATGTCGAAGCTTTCACCCAGGCAGCAGGTGGACATCACCGAGCACTCGATGTGCCAGCCCGGACGGCCCGGGCCCCATGGCGATTCCCAGCTCGGCTCGCCCGGCTTGACGCCCTTCCACAGGACGAAATCGAGCGGATCCTGCTTGGCTTCGTCGACCTCGATGCGCGCACCGATGCGCAGGTCTTCGATCTTCTTGCGCGACAGCTTGCCGTAGCCGACGAACTTGCCGACGCGGTAGTACACGTCGCCATTGCCGGGCGCATAGGCATAACCCTTGTCGATCAGGGTCTGGATCATCGCGTGCATGCCGGCGATATGGTCGGTGGCACGCGGCTCCTGGTCCGGCGGCAGGATGTTCAGGCGGCGCTCGTCCTCATGCATCGCGTCGATCATGCGGGCGGTCAGCGCGTCGAACGACTCGCCGTTCTCGTTGGCCCGGTTGATGATCTTGTCGTCGATGTCAGTGATGTTGCGCACGTAGGTCAGGTCGTAGCCGCTGTAGCGCAGCCAACGGGTGACCAGGTCGAAGGCGACCATGCTGCGGCCGTGGCCCAGGTGGCAGTAGTCGTACACAGTCATGCCGCAGACGTACATGCGCACCTTGTTGCCTTCGAGCGGCTTGAAGACTTCCTTGGTTTTGCTAAGCGTGTTGTAGATGGTAAGCACGAGCGTTCCTCAGCTGCCCCACGAATCGCGCAGGGTCACGGTCCGGTTGAATACCGGGCGACCCGGCTGGGAGTCTTTCAGGTCGGCGCAGAAGTAGCCTTCGCGCTCGAACTGGAAGCGGTCTTCTGGCTGGGCCTGGCCCAGGGAAGGTTCCGCACGACAACCGGTGAGTACCTGCAGCGAATCGGGATTGATGTTGTCGAGGAAGGTGCCGCCATCTTCGGTCTTCTCGGGGTTGGCCGAGCGGAACAGACGGTCGTACAGGCGCACTTCGCATTCGACGCTGGCAGCCGCCGGTACCCAGTGGATCACGCCCTTGACCTTGCGGCCTTCAGGGTTCTTGCCGAGGGTGTCCGGGTCGTACGAGCAACGCAGTTCGACGATGTTGCCGTCGGCATCCTTGATGGCCTCGTCGGCGCGGATCACGTAGCTGCCGCGCAGGCGCACTTCACCGGCGGGTTCCAGGCGCTTGTAGCCCTTTGGCGGCTCTTCCATGAAGTCGTCGCGGTCGATGTAGAGCTCGCGGGCGAACGGCAATACGCGCACGCCCATGTCTTCTTTCGGGTGGCGCGGCAGTTCGAGGTTCTCGACCTGGTCCTGCGGGTAGTTGGTGATGACCACTTTAAGCGGGCGCAGCACGCACATGGCGCGTGGCGCGGTGCGGTCGAGGTCTTCGCGGATGCTGAATTCGAGCATCGACATGTCGACCACGCCGTCGGAACGGTTGGTGCCGATCATTTCGCAGAAGTTGCGGATCGAGGCCGGGGTGTAGCCGCGGCGACGGAAGCCCGACAGGGTCGACATGCGCGGGTCGTCCCAACCGTTGACGTGCTGTTCGTCAACCAGTTGCTTGAGCTTGCGCTTGCTGGTGATGGTGTAGTTCAGGTTCAGGCGGCTGAACTCGTACTGGCGCGGCTTGGCCGGCACCGGCAGGTGGTCCAGGAACCACTCGTACAGCGGACGATGGCCTTCGAACTCCAGGGTGCAGATGGAGTGGGTGATGCCCTCGATGGCGTCCGACTGACCGTGGGTGAAGTCGTAGTTGGGGTAGATGCACCACTTGTCACCGGTCTGGTGGTGGTGGGCATGGCGGATGCGATAGAGGATCGGATCGCGCATGTTCATGTTCGGCGACGCCATGTCGATCTTGGCGCGCAGCACGCGCTCGCCGTCCTTGAACTCGCCGGCCTTCATACGGGCGAACAGGTCCAGGTTCTCCTCGACCGAACGCTCGCGGAACGGGCTGTTCTTGCCAGGTTCGGTCAGGTTGCCACGGTATTCCTTGGACTGCTCGGGAGTCAGGTCGCAGACGTAGGCGTCACCGGCCTTGATCAGCTCCACGGCCCAGTCGTGCAGTTGGTCGAAGTACTCCGAGGCGTAGCGCACAGGGCCGGTCCACTCGAAGCCCAGCCACTTGACATCGCTCTGGATGGCGTCGATGTACTCCTGGTCCTCTTTGGCCGGGTTGGTGTCATCGAAACGCAGGTGACAGGCTCCGCCGAACTCCTGGGCCAGGCCGAAGTTCACGCAGATCGACTTGGCATGGCCGATGTGCAGGTAACCGTTGGGCTCTGGCGGGAAACGGGTGACGATGCTGGTGTGCTTGCCCGAGTCCAGGTCGGCCTGCACGATCGGACGCAGGAAGTTCGCAGGGACGGCGGGCGCGCCTTTGGCAGCGGCGTTGGGAGCGGTGTCGGCAGTGGGCTTGCTCATAGGATCCTTGAAATACGGGTACACGGCCTGGGTAGGCCGACTGAATCAAAGCGCTTATCATAGCCGAAGCGGTCGAGCTGCCGACAGCGCCCTGCCGACAAACTGGCGGGATATTCGACCGGCAATGCAAAAAAACTGCCGCGAGCCACGTATCGCGGGTTGTAGACTGTGCGTCAGGTTTACATCGCGTTGCGGCGCGACCCTATTTCAAATGCCTTGAAAGAGCGAATTCCAGCATGTCCAAAGTCAAACTGAGCACCAACCACGGCGACATCATCCTGAAACTGGACGCCGAAAAGGCCCCTAAAACCGTCGAGAACTTCGTTCAGTACGTGAAAGAAGGCCACTACGACAACACCGTGTTCCACCGTGTGATCAAGGGCTTCATGATCCAGGGCGGCGGTTTCGAGCCAGGCATGAGCCAGAAGAAAACCCGCGCCAGCATCCAGAACGAAGCGGACAACGGCCTGAAAAACATCAAGTACAGCATCGCCATGGCCCGTACCATGGAGCCGCATTCGGCCTCGGCGCAGTTCTTCATCAACGCCTCCAACAACGACTTCCTCAACCACAGCGGCAAGAACGTGCAGGGCTGGGGCTATGCGGTGTTCGGCGAAGTGACCGAAGGCCAGGACATCGTCGACAAGATCGAAGGCGTTGCCACAGGTTCCAAGGCTGGCCACCAGGATGTGCCGAAGGACGACGTGATCATCGAGAAAGCAGAGATCATTGAGTGATACTGCTGATCTCTGATCTGCACCTGCAAGAAGAACGCCCGGACATTACCCGGGCGTTTCTTGATCTGCTCGACGGACGTGCCCGCCATGCCCGGGCGCTGTACATCCTCGGTGACTTCTTCGAGGCGTGGATCGGCGACGATGGCATGACCCCCTTCCAGACCGGCATCTGCCAGGCCCTGCGCGCCTTGAGCGACAGCGGCACGCAGGTATTGCTGATGCACGGCAACCGCGACTTCCTGATTGGCGAGGCCTTCTGCAAGGCCGCAGGCGCAACCTTGCTGGCCGACCCGAGCGTGGTGGAAATGGGCGGTGAGCCGGTGCTGCTGATGCATGGCGACAGCCTCTGCACCCTGGACCTGGCCTACATGAAACTGCGCCGCTACCTGCGCAACCCGGTGAGCCTGTGGATCCTGCGGCACCTGCCGCTGGGCACCCGGCAGAAACTGGCGCGCAAGCTGCGCAGCGAAAGCCGCGCGCAAACGCGGATGAAGGCCACCGATATCGTCGACGTGACCCCGGAGGAAGTGCCGCGGATCATGGCCCAGTACGGCGTGCGCACGCTGGTGCATGGGCACACCCATCGTCCGGCGATTCACAAACTGCTGGTCGATGGTCAACCGGCACGGCGAATCGTGCTGGGCGACTGGGATCGCCAGGGCTGGGCGCTGGAGGTGGATGAACAAGGGTTTCAACTGCAGCCATTTGCCTTCCCCTGATAGCGCCGATCGCTGGCAATCCAGCCCCACAGGTCATGTAGCAACCCTGTGGGCGCTGGCCTGCCAGCGATGCTTTTTCCTCAGTGCCCTGCCGCAGCAGGCCCGGCCTTGGCCGCAAACGGCGGCTTGGCCAGCCACACCAGCAGAATCAACCCTGCAAACACCCAGCCCATCAGGGTGAAGTAATCCACCGTCGACATCATGTACGCCTGACTGCTGAGCATCCGTTCCAGCTGCGCATACGACTGCCCGTTCGCCCCGCCCAGGTGGTTGAGCGCTTCACGGGTGGCCGGCTCATAGGTACTGATGCTTTCACTCAGGTACGCATGGTGCTGGTCGGCCCGGCGAATCCAGATCCAGGTGGTCAGCGAGGCGGCAAAGCTGCCGCCCAGGGTACGCAGGAAGGTGGCCAGGCCCGAGCCGTCGGCAATCTGGTGCGGTGGCAGGTCCGAGAGCAGGATGCTCAAGGTCGGCATGAAGAACAGCGCCACGCCGATCCCCATGAACAACTGCACCAGGGCGATGTGCTGGTAGTCCACCTCGCTGGTGAAGCCTGCGCGCATGAAACAGCTGGTGCCGATCGCCAGGAAGGCCAGGCCCGCCAGCACGCGCAGGTCGAAGTTGTGCGCGTACTTGCCGACAAAGGGCGACATCAGCACAGGCAACAAACCGATCGGCGCCACGGCCAACCCGGCCCAGGTGGCGGTATAGCCCATTTGGGTCTGCAGCCACTGCGGCAAGATCAGGTTGATGCCGAAAAAGCCTGCATAACCGAACACCAGCACGATGGTGCCGATGCGAAAGTTGCGGTGCACGAACAGCCGCAGGTTGACCACCGGGTGTTTGTCGGTGAGCTCCCAAATGATGAACACGGCAATGAACACCACCGAAATCAGGCTGCCGACAACGATGAAGTTCGACTCGAACCAATCCAGGTCGTTGCCTTTGTCCAGCACGATCTGCAAGGCGCCCACGCCGATGATCAGGCACAGCAGCCCGACGTAGTCCATGGGCTGGCGGCTGGTACTGACCGGTCGCGTGCGCATCTGCTGGCGCACCACCGCCGCGGCGAACAGGCCGATGGGCACGTTGATGAAGAAGATCCACGGCCAGCTATAGCTGTCGGTGATCCACCCCCCCAGAATCGGACCGGCAATCGGCGCCACCACCGTGACCATCGCCAGCAGGGCCAGGGCCATGCCCCGCTTGGCCGGGGGATAGACCGCAATCAGCAGGGTCTGGGTCATCGGGTACAGCGGGCCGGCGACGATACCTTGCAGCACGCGAAAGCCGACCAGCTCCGGCATCGAGCGGGCGATACCGCACAGAAACGAGGCCAGCACGAACAGCAGAGTGGCCCAGATGAACAGCTTGACCTCGCCGAAGCGTCGGCTCAGCCAGCCGGTCAGCGGCAAGGCGATGGCATTGCTCACCGCAAACGAGGTAATCACCCAGGTGCCCTGCTCCACGCTCACGCCCAGGTTGCCGGCGATGGTCGGCAAGGCCACGTTGGCGATGGTGGTGTCGAGCACCTGCATGAAGGTCGCCAGCGACAGGCCGATGGTGGTCAGCAACAGGCTGGGCGGCGTGAATGACGCAGTGTTGCTCATCGCGCCGCCGTCTTGCTGGCCGCTGCGCTGTTGTCGTGGATCAGCCGGGTGATCATGGCGTCGGCTTCGACCAACTGGCGGTCATACACCTTGGTGGTGAACGAGGCCTTTTGCGGTGGCAACTGGGCCAACACCGGGCCGCTCTGATCATGCAGGTCGACGGTGACCTGGGTCGACAGGCCGATGCGCAGTGGATGCTTCGCCAATTGCTCGGCATTGATATGAATGCGTACCGGCACCCGCTGGACGATCTTGATCCAGTTACCCGTGGCGTTCTGTGCCGGCAGTAAGGCAAAGGCACTGCCGGTTCCGGCGCCCAGGCTGTCGATGGTGCCGCTGTACTTGACCTCGCTGCCGTACAGGTCGGCGACGATGTCCACCGGCTGGCCGATGCGCATGTTGCGCAACTGGGTTTCCTTGAAGTTGGCGCCGATCCACAACTGGTCCAGCGGAATCACCGCCATGGTCGCGGTCCCCGGTTCCAGGCGCTGGCCCAGCTGTACGGTGCGCTTGGCCACGTAGCCGGTCACTGGCGCCACCAGGGTGGTGCGGGCAGCCGCCAGGTAGGCCTGGCGCAGCTGGGCGGCGGCGGCCATCACTTCGGGGTGAGACGACACCACAGTGTCATCGACCAGTGCGGTGGTGGTATTGAGTTGCTGACGGGCATTGATCAGGGCGTTCTGCGCCGAGGCCAGATCGTCACGAGCGTGGGACAGTTCTTCAAGCGAGATCGCCCCGCCAGCCGCCAAAGTCTTGCGCCGGGTGTAGTTTTCCTGGGCCTTGGTCTGTTCGGCCTGGCGCGCTGCCACCTGGGCCTTCATGCCGTCGACATTGCTGTACAGCCCGCGCACCCGGCGCACGGCACGGGCCAGCTCGGCCTGGGCCGCCTGCAAGCCGATCTCGGCATCGCTCGGGTCGAACTCGATCAACACCTGGCCTTCATGCACCAGGTCGCCATCATCGGCGCCGATACTGACCACGGTGCCGGTCACCAGCGGGGTGATTTCCACCACGTTGCCATTGACGTAGGCGTCGTCGGTCTCTTCGTTCCAGCGTCCGTACAGTTCATGCCAGGCCCAGACGGCGCTACCGACCACGACGATCAGAAGCAGCAGGCCGAGCAGCCAGGTCTTGCGCTTGCGGGAGTTGTCGAGGTCCTGCGTGGCGCCAGCAGGGTCCGGAGTGTTGGCAATGGCCATATCGAATACCTTGGCTTACGCGTTTTCTGAAATGGAAGGCTGCGCCGCAGCAGTGCGCTGCGCAGTCAGGGTGTCACCGGCGGCGAGCAGGATCTTGGTCAACAGGCCTTCAAGGCTTGCCAGCTCATCCGCTGCCAATACGCCCAGCAGTTCGTTCATGGCCGCAGCCCCGACATGCGGCAGCTGGTCGGCGAGCTTCTGGCCCTCTTCGCTCAGTTCCAGGCGAACCTGGCGGCGATCGTCAGGGCAACGTCGACGCACGATCAGGTCCTTCTGCTCCAGGCGATCGAGCATGCGCGTCATCGATCCGCTGTCCAGGGCCAGGAAGCGGCACAGCTCGGCGGGGGTATCGACGTCGTACTGGGCGACGATGATCAGCACCTTGAATTGCGCGGCGGTCACGCCAAAGGCCTGCAAGTGGCTGTCGAGGATGCGGTCCTTGACCAGCGCAGCGCGGGCCAGCAACAGGCCGAGGGTGCAGGACTGGAAGTTCTCGGGGGTGTAGTGCGGCATGACAGGAGATACCTGCTTAGGCAGTTAGTAACATAATGTTACTGCTTAAGCAGCTAACGTCAAGGCATTAATTAGCTAGCTTATTAATGGCTCAAGGCAAGTTCGCTCCCCTGATGGGGCAATTATTAAGGATGAATTTCGTGGGGGCATTGCCAGCGATCGACCGTCTCGCGGTCGTTTTTCAGATCATCGCCGGCAACGCCGACTCCCACGCAGGTTCAGCGAACCCAGGTCAGGCAGGAATACCGCTGTGAAACCGGAACTCTTCGTCTGGCGAACTGATCAGCTCGGCTTCCACCGCCCTGACCTTCTCCACCACACGCTCGATATCGGCCGCATCACCGTACTGGTGTGCCAGCTTGAGGTACCCCTGGTAGTGGCGGGCCTCGCTATTGAGCAGGCCGTGGTAGAACTTGCCCAGTTCTTCGTCCAGGTGCGGCACCAGGGCGGCAAAGCGCTCGCAACTGCGCGCCTCGATAAAGGCCCCGACCACCAGGGTGTCGACCAGCTTGACCGGCTCGTGGGTCCGCACCACCCGGCGCAGCCCCGAGGCATAGCGTCCGGCCGACAAGGGGCGCAGGCCGATCTTGCGCCGCTTCATCAGGCGCAGCACCTGCTCGTGATGCACCAGCTCCTCGCGGGCCAGGCGCGACATCATGTTGATCAGGTCAAGGTGGGTGTTGTACTTGGCCATCAGGCTCAGCGCGGTGCTGGCAGCCTTGAACTCGCAGTTCTTGTGGTCGATCAACAGGGTTTCCTGGTCGGCGAGGGCCGCCTGGACCCAGGCATCAGGCGTACGGCAACCAAGAAAGGCATCGATTTCGGGAATAAGGGACATAGGCTCACAAACAGGCAGGGCAACGGCAAGACCGGCGATTATACCGGCGGCGGTGGCGATCACCAGTGACTATGCTTGATATGTATCAACGCCCATTGCACTTGGCGCCGACTATAGTCAGGCATTGGTCGCCATTTCTGAAGGGAGTTCACGCTCATGCAAGAAGTACGCAGCATCCTGGTGGTACTCGATCCCGAACATGCCCACAGCCGCGCCCTGACCCGGGCCAAACTGATTGGTGGTGCCACAGGCGCACGCCTGCACCTGCTGATGTGCGACAAGAAGCAGGACCACAGCGCCCTGCTCAGCCTGCTGGCCAGCCAGTTGCATGACGATGGCTTCGACAACGTGACCCACGAGCAGGCCTGGCACGACACCCTGCACGAATCGATCATCGATGTGCAGCAAGCCGAGGGCTGCGACCTGGTGATCAAGGAGCATCGCCCGGACAACCCGCTGAAAAAGGCGCTGCTCACTCCCAGCGACTGGAAACTGCTGCGCCAGTGCCCGTGCGCGGTGTTGATGGTCAAGCACGAGCGCCCCTGGACTGGCGGCGTGATCCTGGCTGCAGTCGACGTGGGCAACCATGACGAAGCGCACCGCCTGTTGCACAAGAACATCATCGACCACGGCTATGAGATCGCCAACCTGGCCAAGGGCAACCTGCACGTGATCAGCGCGCATCCGTCACCGATGCTGTCGGCGGCCGATCCGGTGTATCAACTCAAGGAAACCATCGAGCAGCGTTATCGCGAGGAATGCAGTGCCTTCCAGGCAGAGTTCGATATCAAGGACGATCGCCTGCATGTGGCCGAAGGCCCGGCGGATGTGTTGATCCCCTACACCGCGAAAAAGTACGACGCCGTGGTGACGGTGATCGGTACCGTGGCCCGCACCGGGATCTCTGGCGCGCTGATCGGCAACACCGCCGAGGTGGTACTCGATTCGCTGGAGAGCGATGTACTGGTACTCAAGAGTGAAGAGGCGCGGGTACACCTGACCGAATTGGCACAAGGCTGAAGCCATCGCGGGGCAAGCCCGCTCCTACTGCAGGAGCGGGCTTGCCCCGCGTTACGTCTAGCCCAATGCATCCTTCAGAAAGCCCGGCGCGATATAACGCTGGTAGTGCGCCTCGGACAGCAGGAAGAATTCCCGATCAATGGCGTCGCGCAACTGCGGCAGTTCCCAGTCGCGAAACTCCGGCAACAGCACCATGCCATAGGCCTCGAGATCGCGGATAACCCGCGCGCCGCGGGCGATCAACTGGTAGGCCCAGCAGTATTCGGACTGGTGCGGCACGAAGCGGATCTTGCGCTGCTCCAGCTGCAGGCGCAGGCGCGTGGCATCAAAGACCTCAAGTTTGGCGATCATGACCTGCACCAGCAATTGCTCGAGGCGCAGCCACACCGCACGCTTTTCGTCGTCGTTGTAGCCGTTCCAGTTGATCACTTCATGATGAAAACGCTTGCAGCCGCGACACACCAGATCCCCGTAAACCGTGGAACAGAGGCCGACACAAGGCGTTTTTATTGACTGATTGGACATGAAAAAGACAGCAGCTTGGCGGTGGAACAGGCTGCCATGTTAGCCCTTTGTCTAACGGGGGTCACTCGTTAAAGTCCTACAGCGCGCCTTACCTTTATCCAGTTTTTACCGTAGAATCACCCGGCCTTTTTAAGGCGCCAATGTCCGTTAGAAGCTGTTTTCAAAGCGTCACGAGCACAGTTCATCCGGTAGAACGGCGTTGGCCCGGGATATTCGCCTGTCGCATGTCCCGCGCCAGCCCTCATCAGCCTCCGTTCTACAGGCGTAAAACTTTGAAAGCAGCTTCTGTGAGGATTTCCTGCAACCCTGGCTACGCGGCCCAAGAAGCCGTATTGCGCACGGGTGCCGGACTTTCTGGATGAGCGTCCCGGACACCCATTTGGGACCACTGATGAGGGTAATAACTGTGCTTGAAGCCTACCGCAAACACATCGAAGAGCGTGCCGCCCAGGGTATCGTGCCCCAGCCGCTTAACGCCGAACAAACCGCAGGCCTGGTCGAGCTGCTGAAGAACCCCCCTGCTGGCGAAGAAGCCGTCCTCGTCGACCTGATCACCAACCGCGTTCCACCAGGAGTGGACGAAGCCGCCTACGTCAAGGCCGGTTTCCTCTCCGCTATCGCCAAGGGCGAAGCCACTTCCCCGCTGATCGACAAGAAACGTGCCGTAGAGCTGCTGGGCACCATGCAGGGCGGCTACAACATCGCCACCCTGGTCGAGCTGCTGGATGACGCCGAACTCGCCGCCGTCGCCGCCGAACAACTCAAGCACACCCTGCTGATGTTCGATGCCTTCCACGACGTCGCCGAAAAAGCCAAGGCGGGCAATGTCCACGCCAAGGCCGTACTGGAATCCTGGGCCGCCGGTGAGTGGTTCACCAGCAAGCCTGCCATCGCTGAAAAATACAGCCTGACCGTCTTCAAGGTCCCAGGCGAAACCAACACCGACGACCTGTCCCCTGCCCCGGACGCCTGGTCGCGCCCTGACATCCCGCTGCACGCCCTGGCCATGCTGAAAATGGCCCGTGACGGCATCGTGCCTGAGCAACAAGGCGTCATCGGCCCGCTCAAGCAGATCGAAGAAGTCAAGGCCAAAGGCTTCCCGGTTGCCTACGTCGGTGACGTGGTCGGTACCGGTTCTTCGCGTAAATCCGCCACCAACTCGGTGCTGTGGTTCTTCGGCGACGACATCCCGCACGTACCGAACAAGCGCGCCGGTGGCTTCTGCTTCGGCTCGAAAATCGCCCCGATCTTCTACAACACCATGGAAGACGCCGGCGCCCTGCCGATCGAGTTCGATGTCTCGAACCTGAACATGGGCGACGTCATCGACGTGTACCCGCATGCCGGCAAAGTCTGCAAGCACGGTACCGACGACGTCATCACCACCTTCGAACTGAAGACCCCGGTGCTGCTCGACGAAGTCCGCGCTGGCGGCCGTATCCCGCTGATCGTTGGCCGTGGCCTGACCGACAAAGCCCGCACCGAACTGGGCCTGCCGGTTTCCGACCTGTTCCAGAAGCCTGAGCAGCCTGCCGACACCGGCAAGGGCTACACCCTGGCCCAGAAAATGGTCGGCAAGGCCTGCGGCGTGACTGGCGTTCGTCCAGGCACCTACTGCGAGCCGAAGATGACCACCGTCGGCTCCCAGGACACCACTGGCCCGATGACCCGTGACGAGCTCAAGGACCTGGCGTGCCTAGGCTTCTCTGCCGACCTGGTCATGCAGTCGTTCTGCCACACCGCGGCCTATCCGAAGCCGATCGACGTCAACACCCACCACACCCTGCCGGATTTCATCCGCACCCGTGGCGGCGTGTCGCTGCGTCCAGGCGACGGTATCATCCACAGCTGGCTGAACCGCATGCTGCTGCCGGATACCGTCGGTACCGGTGGTGACTCGCACACCCGCTTCCCGATCGGCATCTCGTTCCCGGCCGGTTCCGGCCTGGTCGCCTTCGCCGCTGCCACCGGCGTCATGCCGCTGGACATGCCGGAGTCGGTACTGGTTCGCTTCAAGGGCAAGCTGCAACCCGGCATCACCCTGCGTGACCTGGTACACGCCATCCCTTACTACGGCATCAAGAACGGCCTGCTGACTGTCGAGAAGAAAGGCAAGATCAACGCCTTCTCCGGCCGCATCCTGGAAATCGAAGGCCTGGACGAGCTGACTGTCGAGCAAGCGTTCGAACTGTCCGACGCCTCGGCCGAACGTTCCGCTGCCGGCTGCACCATCAAGCTGCCGGAAAAGGCAGTGGCCGAGTACCTGAAGTCGAACATCACCCTGCTGCGCTGGATGATCAGCGAAGGCTACGGCGATGCTCGTACCATGGAGCGTCGTGCCCAAGCGATGGAAGCCTGGCTGGCCAATCCGGTTCTGCTGGAAGCCGACAAGGACGCCGAGTACGCCGAGATCATCGAGATCGACCTGGCCGACATCAACGAGCCTGTGCTCTGCGCACCGAACGACCCGGACGACGCCCGTCTGCTGTCCACCGTCCAGGGTGAGAAGATCGACGAAGTGTTCATCGGTTCGTGCATGACCAACATCGGTCACTTCCGCGCTGCCGGCAAGCTGCTGGAGAAGGTCAAAGGCTCGATCCCGACCCGCCTGTGGCTGTCCCCTCCAACCAAGATGGACGCTCACCAGCTGACCGAAGAAGGCTACTACGGCATCTACGGCAAAGCTGGCGCGCGCATGGAAATGCCGGGCTGCTCGCTGTGCATGGGTAACCAGGCACGTGTAGCGGCGAACTCGACTGTTGTGTCGACTTCGACCCGTAACTTCCCGAACCGTCTGGGTGATGGTGCCAACGTATACCTGGCTTCCGCCGAACTGGCTGCCGTTGCCTCGATCCTGGGCAAGCTGCCAACCGTCGAGGAGTACATGGAATACGCGAAGAACATCGACAGCATGGCTGCCGACGTTTACCGCTACCTGAGCTTCGACCAGATCGCCGAGTTCCGTGAAGCCGCTGCGAACGCCAACATCCCGGTCGTTCAAGCCTAAGCTGACTTAGCGTAAAAAAACCCCGCCAATCGGCGGGGTTTTTTGTGCCCACGGCACCGGTGGCCTCCAGGGGGGGAGCAACTGTCTTGATCAGCCATTCCCGCGAGAGGTCAGTACAGCCAGCACGCTCGGGATTGCCTGACCCACGACCACTTCGCAGCCGATCGCGGCCTGCCCCAGGATGCGCGCCCTCAGATCACCAACAGGTCAACGAACCGGTGTACCGCCGTCGCCTCAAGCATCGCCTGGTCCTTGCACAACGCAAAGATCTCGCTCACCCGCTGCCCGGCAAAGCGCGTCGCAAGGTTGGCCTTGAACTTCTCCTCGAGCAACGGAATACCCTCGGCGCGACGCCGGCGGTGGCCAATCGGGTACTCGACCACCACCCGCTCGGTACTCGACCCATCGCTGAAGAACACCTGCACCGCGTTGGCGATAGAACGCTTGTCGGCCTCCAGGTATTCACGGGTAAATCGCGGGTCTTCGACGATCTCCATTTTCTCGCGCAGCCGGTCGATGGTCGGGTGGGCGGCATGGAATTCGTCTTCGTAGTGTTCGGCCACCAGGTTGCCGAAAATCAGCGGCACGGCGGTCATGTACTGGATGCAGTGATCGCGGTCAGCAGCATTGGCCAGCGTGCCGACCTTGGAGATGATGCGGATCGCCGACTCGTGGGTGGTGATGACGATCCGGTCGATTTCATGCAGGCGGTTGCGCACCTGCGGATGCAAGGCCACCGCCGCCTCACAGGCGGTCTGGGCATGGAACTCGGCAGGAAAGCTGATCTTGAATAGCACGTTCTCCATCACATAGCTGGCAAACGGCTGGGAGAGGCTGAAGACACGCTTGCATTCAGGCTTGAGCGCCAGGTCCTTGTTGGTGTGGCTGAACAGTACATCGTAGAAGCCCCACTGCGGCGCCGTGAGCACCCCGGGCACACCCATTTCGCCACGCAGGGCGATATCGGCCAGGCGCACGCCTCGGCTGGAGGCGTCCCCCGCCGCCCAGGATTTGCGCGAGCCGGCATTGGGGGCATGACGGTAGGTCCGCAGTGCCTGGCCGTCAACGAAGGCATGGGAAAGTGCCGACAGGAGCTGCTCGCGGTTGGCGCCCATGAGCTTGGCGCACACCGCCGTGGACGCCACCTTGACCAGTAGCACGTGATCGAGGCCGACGCGATTGAAGGCGTTCTCCAGAGCGATGACACCCTGTATCTCGTGGGCCATGACCATGGCTTCGAGCACCGTGCGCATGCTCAAGGGCGCCTCGCCATTGGCGACACGCTTTTGTGAAAGGTGGTCAGCCACGGCCAGGATGCCGCCAAGGTTGTCCGAGGGATGCCCCCACTCGGCAGCCAGCCAGGTGTCGTTGTAGTCGAGCCAACGTACGATGCAACCGATGTCCCAGGCCGCCTTGACCGGGTCAAGGCGATAGCTTGTACCCGGTACCCGCGCACCATGCGGCACCACCGTACCGTCCACCAGCGGCCCCAGGTGCTTGGTGCACTCAGGGAAGCGCAACGCCAGCAGGCCGCAGCCCAGGGTGTCCATCAGGCAATTGCGCGCCGTGTCCAGCGCCTCCCCGGATACGACGGTGTAGTTCAGGACGTAGTCTGCAATGTCCTGCAGAATCCGGTCGTAGTCGGGGCGGTTGTTCAGATCAACGTTGGCACTCATTTCACATCTCTCTGTTGGGTAAACAGGGAGCCAAGCGCCGCTAACCGTTAGAAGGCATCACCGGGTACACGCACCCAGCCCTCCATCAGTATGCGAGCGCTGCGGCTCATGATTGCTTTGGTGACAGTCCACTCACCGTTCACCTGGCGAGCCTCGGCGCCAACGCGCAAGGTGCCCGACGGGTGTCCGAAACGTACGGCGCTACGCTCGCCACCACCGGCCGCGAGGTTCACCAGCGTGCCCGGCACTGCCGCGGCGGTGCCGATGGCCACGGCGGCGGTGCCCATCATGGCGTGGTGCAACTTGCCCATCGACAGCGCCCGTACCAATAGATCAACGTCGCCGGCGGCCACGGTTTTACCGCTGGACGACTGATACGCCACAGGCGGTGCCACGAACGCGACCTTGGGGGTGTGCTGGCGCTTGGCGGCTTCGTCGACATGAGCAATCAGGCCCATGCGCACCGCACCGTGGGCACGGATAGTTTCAAAACGAGCCAGTGCCTGCGGGTCGCTGTTGATCGCGTCCTGAAGCTCCGTGCCGGTGTAGCCGATGGCTTCGGCCTGGATGAAGATGGTCGGGATGCCGGCGTTGATCAGGGTCGCCTTGAGGGTGCCGACACCAGGCACTTCCAGATCGTCGATCAGGTTGCCGGTAGGGAACATCGAACCGCCCTCACCGTCTTCGTCGGCGGCGGGGTCCATGAATTCGAGCTGCACTTCGGCGGCCGGGAAGGTCACGCCGTCCAGTTCGAAATCGCCGGTTTCCTGCACTTCACCGTGGGTGATCGGGACGTGGGCGACGATGGTCTTGCCGATGTTGGCTTGCCAGATACGCACGGTGGCGATGCCGTTGTGCGGCACACGGCTGCTATCGACCAGGCCCGCGCTGATGGCAAAGGAGCCGACCGCTGCCGAGAGGTTGCCGCAGTTGCCGCTCCAGTCGACAAACGCCTTGTCGATCGACACCTGGCCGAACAGGTAGTCGACATCGTGCTCGGGCTTGCTGCTGCGCGCGAGGATCACGGTCTTGCTGGTGCTGGAAGTTGCACCGCCCATGCCATCGATCTGTTTGCCGTACGGGTCGGGGCTGCCGATCACGCGCAGCAGCAGCGCATCACGGGCAGCGCCCGGTACCTGGGCGCGCTCGGGCAGGTCCTGCAGGCGGAAGAACACGCCTTTGCTGGTGCCGCCACGGATGTAGGTGGCGGGAATCTTGATCTGCGGTACGTGAGCCATGGGAATCTTGTCCTGAGTAAAAACACGCAAACGTAAGACGGATACCGGGCCGGTGGGAGCCGGCCCGGCTCACCTCAGGCAGTCGCCGATTCGAGGAAGTCCTGGGCAAAGCGCTGCAGCACCCCGCCCGCTTCGTAGATCGACACTTCTTCGGCGGTATCCAGGCGGCAGGTGACCGGGACTTCCAGGCGCTCGCCGTTACGACGGGTGATCACCAGGGTCAGGGTTGCGCGCGGCGTGCGCTCACCCACCACGTCGTAGGTTTCGGTACCGTCGATGTCCAGGGTCTTGCGGTTCACACCCGACTTGAACTCCAGTGGCAGGACGCCCATGCCCACCAGGTTGGTGCGGTGGATACGCTCGAAGCCTTCGGCGACGATGGCCTCGACACCCGCCAGGCGAACGCCCTTGGCTGCCCAGTCGCGGGACGAGCCCTGGCCGTAGTCGGCACCGGCAACGATGATCAGCGGCTGCTTGCGATCCATGTAGGTTTCGATCGCTTCCCACATGCGCGTGACCTTGCCTTCCGGCTCGATCCGCGCCAGCGAACCCTGCTTGACCTTGCCGTCTTCGCGAACCATTTCGTTGAACAGTTTCGGGTTGGCGAAGGTGGCGCGCTGGGCGGTCAGGTGATCGCCACGGTGGGTGGCGTAGGAGTTGAAGTCTTCCTCCGGCAGGCCCATTTTCGCCAGGTATTCGCCGGCGGCGCTGTCGAGCATGATGGCGTTGGACGGCGACAGGTGGTCGGTGGTGATGTTGTCCGGCAGCACGGCCAGCGGGCGCATGCCCTTGAGCGTACGCTCACCGGCCAGCGCACCTTCCCAGTACGGCGGACGGCGGATGTAGGTGCTCATCTCGCGCCAGTCGTACAGCGGTGGGACCTTGGGACCGGTGTCTTCTTCGATGGTGAACATCGGGATGTAGACCTGGCGGAACTGCTCCGGCTTGACCGCCGCCTTGACCACTGCGTCGATCTCTTCGTCGCTCGGCCAGATGTCCTTGAGGCGGATTTGCTTGCCGTCGACCACGCCCAGCACATCCTTCTCGATGTCGAAGCGGATGGTGCCGGCGATGGCGTAGGCCACTACCAGTGGCGGCGAGGCCAGGAACGCCTGCTTGGCGTACGGGTGGATACGGCCGTCGAAGTTGCGGTTGCCCGAAAGAACAGCGGTGGCATACAGGTCACGGTCGATGATTTCCTGCTGGATAGTTGGATCCAGCGCACCGGACATGCCGTTGCAAGTGGTGCAGGCGAAGGCCACGATGCCGAAACCGAGCTGCTCCAGCTCATCGTCCAGGCCCGCTTCCTTGAGGTACAGGGCAACGGTCTTGGAGCCGGGCGCCAGGGACGATTTCACCCATGGCTTGCGGGCCAGGCCAAGTTTGTTGGCATTGCGCGCCAGGAGGCCGGCGGCGATTACGTTGCGCGGGTTGCTGGTGTTGGTGCAGCTGGTGATGGCAGCGATGATCACTGCGCCATCGGGCATTTGCCCCGGCACTTCTTCCCACTGTCCGGCGATGCCTTTGCTGGCCAGGTCGCTGGTGGCGACTCGCGCATGCGGGTTGGACGGGCCAGCCATGTTGCGCACGACGCTGGACAGGTCGAAGCGCAGCACACGCTCGTACTCGGCGTTGGCCAGGCTGTCGGACCAGAGGCCGGCGACCTTGGCGTAGGTTTCCACCAGCTTGACCTGCGCGTCTTCACGGCCGGTGAGCTTGAGGTAGTCGATGGTCTGCTGGTCGATGGAGAACATCGCCGCAGTAGCGCCGTATTCCGGGGCCATGTTGGAGATGGTGGCTCGGTCGCCCAGGGTCAGGGCACGGGCGCCTTCGCCGTAGAACTCGAGGTAGGCACCGACGACCTTTTCCTTGCGCAGGAATTCGGTCAGGGCCAGTACCACGTCGGTGGCGGTGATGCCCGGTTGCGGCTTGCCCGACAGCTCGACACCGACGATTTCCGGCAGGCGCATCCAGGACGCACGGCCGAGCATGACGTTCTCGGCTTCCAGGCCGCCCACACCGATGGCGATCACACCCAGGGCATCGACGTGCGGGGTGTGGCTGTCGGTACCGACGCAGGTATCGGGATAGGCCACGCCCCGTTCGGCGTGGATCACCGGCGACATCTTCTCCAGGTTGATCTGGTGCATGATGCCGTTGCCGGGCTGGATCACGTCGACGTTCTTGAACGCCTTCTTGGTCCAGTTGATGAAGTGGAAACGGTCTTCGTTGCGACGGTCTTCGATGGCGCGGTTCTTCTCGAACGCCTGCGGGTCGAAACCACCGCACTCCACGGCCAGGGAGTGGTCGACGATCAATTGCACCGGTACCACCGGGTTGACCTGGGCCGGGTCACCGCCCTTGTCGGCGATGGCGTCCCGCAGGCCGGCCAGGTCGACCAGGGCGGTCTGGCCGAGAATGTCGTGGCAGACCACGCGCGCCGGGAACCAGGGAAAGTCCAGGTCGCGCTTGCGCTCGATCAGCTGGCTCAGCGAGTCGTTGAGGGTCGCCGGATCGCAGCGGCGTACCAGGTTTTCGGCCAGTACGCGCGAGGTATAGGGAAGACGGTCATAGGCGCCGGGCTTGATGGCGTCGACAGCCGCACGGGCGTCGAAATAATCCAGGCCAGTGCCCGGCAGGTTCTTGCGAAATTCAGTATTCATGGCACAGGGACTCAATCACGGTAGGGTCGGGAGGCAATCCGGCTACCCCTCCTTGCTGCCGTGGGAGCGGGCTTGTACCGCGAAGCGATGCACTTGATCGATCGCTATCGCGGGGCAAGCCCGCTCCCACCCGCAGGAGGGAGCGCCAGCCGATTGCTCAGCGTTGTTCGATTGGCACGAACTTGCGCTGCTCAACGCCGGTGTACTCGGCGCTCGGACGGATGATGCGGTTGTTGGCACGCTGTTCGAACACATGCGCCGCCCAGCCGGTCAGGCGCGAGCAGACGAAGATCGGCGTGAACAGCTTGGTCGGGATGCCCATGAAGTGATACGCCGAGGCATGGTAGAAGTCTGCGTTGGGGAACAGTTTCTTCTGTTCCCACATGGTCTTGTCGATGGCTTCGGACACCGGGTACAGCACGGTGTCGCCCACTTCGTCAGCAAGCTTTTTCGACCAGCCCTTGATCACTTCGTTACGTGGGTCGGACTCTTTGTAGATCGCATGGCCAAAGCCCATGATCTTGTCTTTGCGCTCGAGCATGCCGAGGGTGCCGTTGATGGCTTCCTGCGGGGTCTTGAACAGCTCGATCATTTCCATCGCCGCTTCGTTGGCGCCACCGTGCAGCGGACCGCGCAGCGAGCCGATGGCCGCGGTGATGCAGGAGTACAGGTCCGACAGGGTCGAGGCACACACGCGGGCGGTGAAGGTCGAGGCGTTGAACTCGTGCTCTGCGTAGAGGATCAGCGAGACGTTCATCACCTTGACGTGCAGCTCGCTCGGCTTCTTGCCGTGCAGCAGGTGCAGGAAGTGGCCGCCGATGGTGTCTTCGTCGCTGGTGCAGTCGATGCGCACGCCATGATGGCTGAAGCGGTACCAGTAGCACATGATCGCCGGGAACAGTGCCAGCAGGCGGTCAGTCTTCTCGTGCTGCAGGTCGAAGCTCAGCTCCGGCTCCAGGGTGCCGAGTACCGAGCAACCGGTACGCATCACGTCCATCGGGTGGGCAGTAACCGGAATGCGCTCCAGCACTTCTTTCAATGCTTGCGGCAGGTCGCGCAGGGTCTTGAGCTTGCCCTTGTACTCGGCCAGCTGGGCCGCGCCTGGCAGTTCGCCGTAGAGCAGCAGGTAGGCGACTTCTTCGAACTCGGCGTGCTCGGCCAGTTCACGGACGTCATAGCCACGGTAGGTCAGACCGGCACCGGCCTGGCCCACGGTCGACAGTGCGGTTTGCCCGGCCACTTGACCACGCAGGCCGGCACCACTGAGTACTTTTGCTTCGGCCATTGTTTTTCTCCACTCTTGAATTTGTTATTGGATATCTGGCTAATCGCGGGGCAAGCCCGCTCCTACGGGTTTGAGACGTTCAACCCTTCTTCTGGGCGAACAGGGCGTCGAGGCTTTGCTCGAACGCGTGATAGTTGATGGCGTCGTACAGCTCCATGCGAGTCTGCATGGTGTCGATGACGTTTTTCTGCGTGCCGTCGCGACGCAGCGCGGTGTAGACGTTCTCGGCGGCCTTGTTCATGGCGCGGAACGCCGACAGCGGGTACAGCACCAGGGAAACATCGACCGAGGCCAGCTCCTGGGTGGTGTACAGCGGGGTGGCACCGAATTCGGTGATGTTGGCCAGGATCGGCGCCTTCACGCGGTCGGCGAAGGTCTTGTACATGGCCAGTTCCGTGATCGCTTCCGGGAACACCATGTCGGCACCGGCCTCGATGCACGCGGCAGCGCGGTCCAGGGCCGCTTCCAGGCCTTCGACGGCCAGGGCGTCGGTACGCGCCATGATCACGAAGCTGTCATCGGTACGGGCGTCTACCGCCGCCTTGATGCGGTCGACCATCTCCTGCTGGGAGACGATTTCCTTGTTCGGACGGTGGCCGCAGCGCTTGGCGCCGACCTGGTCTTCGATGTGGATGGCTGCTGCGCCGAACTTGATCATCGACTTGACGGTGCGGGCCACGTTGAAGGCCGAGGAACCAAAACCGGTGTCGACATCCACCAGCAGCGGCAGGTCGCAGACATCGGTGATGCGGCGCACGTCGGTGAGCACATCATCCAGGCCGGTGATACCCAGGTCCGGCAGGCCCAGGGAACCGGCGGCTACGCCCCCACCCGACAGGTAGATGGCCTTGAAACCGGCACGCTTGGCCAGCAGCGCATGGTTGGCATTGATCGCACCGACCACTTGCAACGGGTGCTCGGCGGCGACGGCATCGCGAAAACGCTGGCCGGGACTGCTTTTCTGACTCATGACTCACCTCGTGGGCTGGTAGCGTCCAGGTAATGACGCTCGATGTTGCGTTTGGAGGCGCCGATATGACGGCGCATCAAGAGCTCGGCCAGTTCGCCGTCACGGTCGGCGATGGCATCGAGAATCCGGTGGTGTTCGGCGAACGCCTGGCGCGGCCGATTGGGCGTGGCGGAGAACTGGATGCGGTACATGCGCACCAGTTGATACAGCTCGCCACAGAGCATCTGTACCAGGGTACGGTTACCGCTGCCCTGGATGATGCGGTAATGAAAGTCGTAGTCGCCTTCCTGCTGGTAGTAGCCAAGGCCTGCCTGGAAGGTGGCGTCGCGCTCGTGGGTATCGAGCACCCGTCGCAGCTCTTCGATCTCGGCTACGCTCATACGCTCGGCCGCCAGGCGGCAGGCCATGCCTTCCAGGGATTCACGGATTTCGTAGAGTTCGATCAGTTCGGCGTGATTGAGCGACACCACCCGCGCCCCGACATGAGGCACGCGCACCAGCAGGCGCTGGCCTTCAAGGCGGTGGATGGCCTCGCGCAGCGGCCCGCGGCTGATGCCGTAGGTACGCGCCAGCTCAGGCTCGGAGATCTTGCTGCCCGGGGCGATCTCGCCCTTGACGATAGCCGCCTGGATGCGCCGGAAGACGTTTTCGGAGAGGGTTTCCGAATCCTCTGCTACTGCGCCGGGGGCTTGGGCTGTGTCCAGCATATTGTCGACACCTCGTAAATCAATGTGGCCAAAACTAGCCAAATCGACAGCAAGAGTCAAAGACAAAATGAACATTGTCGACAATCGTCTAAGAACGAACTTCACTACCCCCAGCGTTGTCAGAGTGCAGCCGCTGGCGCCAGCACACCAGCGTGATAGAATGCCGCGCCTCACACGAGGCATGAATAGTGTGCCTGTCATCAATTTGTGTTGCTGACAGATGAACGAGGAAGCTTGCGCAGTACTGCCAGTGGCCTTGACCCGAACATCGCACAGCACCGCGCCAGGATTTATGAGACTTACGCCCCTCCCACTGTTGTTCAGCCTGTTCTTCCTGCCTGCCCCGAGCCAGGCCGCAGAAAAGACCGTGTACGGCCTTAATGAATACGCCCGCCTTGCCGATATCGACCTTGAGGTTGCCGCCAAGCTCGATACCGGGGCCAAGACCGCCTCGCTCAGCGCCCGCGACATCAAGCGCTTCAAGCGCAACGGCGAGTCCTGGGTGCGCTTCTACCTGGCAATTGACGCCGCCCACGCGCATCCGATAGAACGACCCCTGGCCCGCGTCAGCAAGATCAAGCGCCGCGCCGGCGATTACAACCCGGACGAAGGCAAGGCCTACACCGCCCGTCCAGTGATTGAAATGAACATCTGCATGGGGACGGCCAAACGCGTCATCGAAGTGAACCTCACCGACCGCAGTGCGTTCCAGTACCCGCTGCTGATCGGCTCGGAGGCGCTCAAGCACTTCGATGCACTGGTCGACCCAAGCCTTAAATACGCGGCCGGCAAACCTGCCTGCGCCCCTGACGCTCACACCGCAGAGTAATCCCGATGCGCTCTCTTACCCTTCATCTGAAAGTCCTGATCACCGTACTGGTGCTACTGGGCATCATTGTCACGGCCTATCAGATTTTCTTCCTCGGCATCCCGGTGACCGAAGACGAAACCGACGACCTGTGGAACATCGATGCCAAGGTCGAGTTCGTCGCCAACCCCAAGGACCCGGTCAAGGTACAGATGTTCGTGCCACCGCTGAGCCGTGACTATGTCAGCCTCAACGAGAGCTTCATCTCCAACAACTACGGGGTCAGCGTCAACCGCGTCGACGGCAACCGCAAGGTGACCTGGTCGGCCCGTCGCGCCAGCGGCAACCAGACCCTGTACTACCGCCTGGTCCTGACCAAGCGCTACAGCACCGAAAAAGCCAAGATCAAGGGCCCGACCTTCCGCGACAGCCTCGCCGTCGAAGGCCCGGAGAAGATCGCCGCCGAAGCCCTGATGGCGCCCATCCGCCAGCACTCGGCCGACGTCGAGACCTTTGTCAGCGAGACCATCAAGCGGGTCAACAACCTCAACGACGACAACGTCAAGCTGCTGCTGGCCGGCGATACCTCGTCGCTGAACAAGGCCAAGGTCATCGACCTGCTGCTGTCCATCGCCCACGTGCCGGTCGAAAAGGTCCACACCATCCGCCTGGTCGCCGACCAGCCGCAAACCCCTGAGCTGTGGCTGCGCAGCTTCAACGGCACCGACTGGCTGTACTTCAACCCGGATACCGGCGAGCAGGGCCTGCCGACCGACCGCCTGCTGTGGTGGACCGGTGACGACAACCTGATCACCGTCGACGGCGGCAAGAAAGCCAACGTCAGCTTCAGCCTCAACAACAGCGAGATGAACGCCATCCGCCTGGCCAAGCTGACCGACGAGAACACCGACGCCGACTTCCTCGAATACTCGCTCTACGGCCTGCCCCTGCAGACCCAGCAGACCTTCATGATCATGGTGATGATCCCGATCGGCGTGCTGGTGATCCTGGTACTGCGCAACCTGATCGGCATCCAGACCCTGGGTACCTTCACCCCGGTGCTGATCGCCCTGGCCTTCCGCGAGACCCAGCTGGGCTTCGGTATCATCCTGTTCACGGTGATCACCGCGCTTGGCCTGTCGCTACGCTCCTACCTCGAACACCTCAAGCTGCAGATGCTGCCGCGCTTGTCGGTGGTCCTGACTTTCGTGGTGGTACTGATCGCCGCCATCAGCCTGTTCAGCCACAAGCTGGGCCTGGAACGCGGCCTGTCGGTTGCCCTGTTCCCGATGGTGATCCTGACCATGACCATCGAACGCCTGTCGATCACCTGGGAAGAACGTGGCGGTGGCCATGCGATGAAAGTCGCCATCGGCACCCTGTTCGCCGCCTCCCTGGCTCACCTGCTGATGAGCGTGCCGGAGCTGGTGTACTTCGTCTTCACCTTCCCGGCGGTACTGTTGATCCTGGTGGGCTTCATGCTGGCGATGGGTCGCTACCGCGGCTACCGCCTGACGGAGCTGGTGCGCTTCAAGGCTTTCGTGAAGGCTGACGCCTGATGATCGGACTCTGGAAAACCTGGAAAGCCCTGGAGGCCCGGGGCATCATGGGTATCAACCGGCGCAATGCGGACTACGTCCTCAAGTACAACAAGCGCCACCTGTACCCGATCGTCGATGACAAGATCATCACCAAGGAACGCGCCATCAAGGCCGGCATCCATGTGCCGGAAATGTACGGGATCATTTCCACCGAGAAAGAGATCGACAAACTCGGCGAGATCATCGGCGGGCGCAACGACTTCGTCGTCAAGCCTGCCCAGGGTGCCGGCGGTGACGGCATCCTGGTAGTTGCCGATCGCTTCGAGGACCGCTACCGCACGGTCTCGGGCAAGATCATCAGCCATGAGGAGATCGAGCACCAGATCTCCAGCATCCTCACGGGCCTGTACTCCCTGGGCGGTCACCGCGACCGCGCCCTGATCGAGTACCGGGTCACCCCCGACCAGATCTTCAAGAGCATCAGCTACGAAGGTGTGCCGGACATCCGCATCATCGTGCTGATGGGCTACCCGGTGATGGCCATGCTGCGCCTGCCGACCCGCCAGTCCGGCGGCAAGGCCAACCTGCACCAGGGCGCCATCGGCGTCGGTGTCGACCTGGCCACCGGCCTGACCCTGCGCGGCACCTGGCTGAACAACATCATCAGCAAGCACCCGGACACCACCAACGCAGTGGATGGCGTGCAACTGCCGAACTGGGATGGCTTCATGAAGCTGGCGGCCGGCTGCTACGAGTTGTGCGGCCTGGGCTACATCGGTGTCGACATGGTGCTGGACCAGGACAAGGGCCCATTGATCCTCGAGCTCAATGCCCGCCCGGGCCTGAACATCCAGATCGCCAACGACTGCGGCCTGACCAAGCGCACCCACGCCATCGAGGCGCACCTGGAGCAACTGGCCAAAGACGGCAAGCAGGAAACCGCCGAGGAGCGCGTGCGCTTCGCCCAGGCACTGTTCGGCCACGTACCGTCCACCTGAGTGCAAACACCTGGCCCGCGCCAACCAATACTGGCTGACGCGGGCCAGGCACTCACGGTCGCAGTCAGCGCTAGGCGCAGTTCCTGCACAGGACTACAATCGCCTCCCCCGCATTCATAGCTGTTCACTTGCATGCCGACCTGTACGCTCCACCCCCTGCCTTATCTCGCCGACCCTGCGGCCTACTTCACACGCATCCGCAAGGCGCCTGGTGCCGTACTGCTCGACAGCGCACGCCCGGGCGCCGAACGCGGCCGCTACGACCTGCTCAGCGCCTGGCCGCTGCAAAACCTGGCACCGCAGACCCGCGAGAGCGGTGAAACCTACCTGCAACGCCTGCGCCAGAGCCTTGGGCAACTGGGCCATGCCGACTTGCCCCCGGGCGCTGAGCTGCCCTTTGCCGGCGGCCTGATCGGCTATCTCAGCTACGATTTCGGCCGACGCCTTGAGCATTTGCCGAGCCTGGCCGTCGACGACCTGGGCCTGGCGGACGCCCACCTTGGGCTCTACGCCTGGGCACTGATCAGCGACCACCAGTGCAAGCAGAGCCAGCTGGTGTTTCACCCAAGCCTTGTCAATGCCGAGCGCCAGCGCCTGATCGCGCTGTTCGAAGCACCGGCCGGGCAAGACCAAGCGCACTTTTCACTGCAGGCGCCCATGCGTGGCGACATCAGCGCCGAGGACTATCGCAGTGCGTTCGACCGGGTGCAGCAGTACATCCATGCCGGTGACTGCTACCAGATCAACCTCACCCAGCGTTTTCGCGCACCGTGCCAGGGCGACCCATGGCACGCCTACCAGGCACTGCGCCGGGCCTGCCCGACGCCTTACTCGGGTTTCCAGCTGCTGGCTGACGGCAGCGCCCTGCTGAGCTTCTCACCGGAGCGTTTTATCCAGGTCAGCGCCGGCCAGGTAGAAACCCGCCCGATCAAGGGTACCCGGCCACGCAGTGCAGATGCCGCCGAAGACGCCCGCAACGGCGCCGAACTGCTGGCCAGCCAAAAGGACCGTGCCGAGAACCTGATGATCGTCGACCTGCTGCGCAACGACCTGGGTCGCACCTGCGAGGTGGGCTCGGTGAAGGTGCCGGAGCTGTTCAGCCTGGAGAGCTACCCCAACGTCCATCACCTGGTCAGCAGCGTCACCGGCCGCCTGGCTGCCGACAAGGACGCCCTGGACCTGATCGCCGGCAGCTTCCCTGGGGGCTCGATCACCGGCGCACCAAAAATCCGCGCCATGCAGATCATCGACGAGCTGGAACCCAGCCGTCGGGCGTTGTACTGCGGCTCGTTGCTGTATGTGGACGTGCGTGGCGAGATGGACAGCTCGATTGCCATCCGCAGCTTGCTGGTCAAGGACGGTCAGGTATGTTGCTGGGGCGGTGGTGCGGTGGTAGCCGACTCGGACTGGCAGGCGGAGTACGAGGAGTCGATTACCAAGGTGAAGGTGTTGCTCGAGACGTTGCAGGGGCTTTGAATGCATCGCGGGGCAAGCCCGCTCCTACACACATTGCCTGTAGGAGCGGGCTTGCCCCGCGAGGGGCCGCTACAGACTCAACGACCGGTTCGAAGCCTTGATGAACTCCTTCTTCAGTGCCTCGAAGTCATGCACGGCCGGAAACTGCGGGAATTCGCGGATCACGTTCTCCGGTGCATGGAACAGGATCCCGGCATCGGCCTCACCCAGCATGGTGGTGTCGTTGTACGAGTCGCCGGCGGCGATCACCCGGTAGTACAGGCTCTTGAAGGCCAGCACCGACTGGCGCTTGGGATCTTTCTGGCGCAACTGATAGCCGGTCACGCGGTCGGTGTCATCAGTGATCAGGCGATGGCACAGCAGGGTCGGGAAGCCCAGCTGACGCATCAGCGGCTGGGAGAACTCGTAGAAGGTGTCGGAAAGGATCACCACCTGGAAGCGCTCGCGCAGCCAGTCGACGAACTCAATGGCGCCGTCCAGCGGCTTGAGCGTGGCGATGACCGCCTGGATGTCGGACAGCTTGAGACCGTGCTCGTCCAGAATACGCAGACGCTGTTTCATCAGCACGTCGTAGTCGGGAATATCGCGGGTGGTAGCCCGCAGCGATTCGATTCCGGTTTTTTCCGCGAAGGCGATCCAGATTTCCGGGACCAATACGCCTTCCAGGTCGAGACAGGCAATTTCCACAGCACACTCCTCGAACAACGCCAAAAATGGGAAGCCGCACTCTACATGCGAGGCGTCTGCCCGGGCAATTTTTGTTAAGATCGGCACATTACGAGCGCCAAGCGCCATTCAATGACCGGAAGCCGCCTGATGAGCCAACCCTTCGACGTCGCCGCCCTGGCCGCGACCTACGCCAACAAGTCCCCGCAAGACATCCTCAAGCTCGCCTTCGAGCACTTTGGCGATGACCTGTGGATCTCCTTCAGCGGCGCCGAAGACGTGGTGCTGGTGGACATGGCCTGGAAGCTGAACAAGAACGTCAAGGTATTCAGCCTCGACACTGGCCGCCTGCACCCGGAAACCTACCGTTTCATCGATCAGGTGCGCGAGCATTACAACTTGCCGATCGAGATCCTCTCCCCCGACCGCAGCAAACTCGACCCCTTCGTCAAGGAAAAGGGCCTGTTCAGTTTCTACAAGGACGGCCATGGCGAATGCTGCGGCATCCGCAAGATCGAACCGCTGCGACGCAAACTGGGCACGGTCAGCGCCTGGGCCACCGGCCAGCGCCGCGACCAGAGCCCAGGCACCCGTAGCCAGGTGGCCGCGCTGGAAATCGACGGCGCCTTCTCCACGCCTGAGCGCCCGCTGTACAAGTTCAATCCGCTGGCACAGATGAGCAGCGAGGAAGTCTGGGGCTACATTCGCATGCTGGAGTTGCCGTACAACAGCCTGCACGAGCGTGGCTTCATCAGCATCGGTTGCGAGCCGTGCACCCGCCCGGTACTGCCGAACCAGCACGAGCGTGAAGGCCGCTGGTGGTGGGAGGAATCCACCCAGAAGGAATGCGGGCTGCACGCCGGCAATCTGATCGCAAAGACTTGAGCTGCAAGCTGTAGGTTTCAAGCCACAAGAAAAAAGCAGCCCGCACGCGGACTGCTTTCTCTTAGAGCTTGGAGCTTGGAACCTGAAGCTTCAGTGCACCGGCAGCTCGACACCTTCGAACAGCTCTTCAAGCTCTTGCTTGTTGTGGCACTGGATGGCCTTGGCCATCACTTCGCGAGTCAGGTGCGGGGCGAACTTCTCGATGAAGTCGCACATGAAACCACGCAGGAAGGTGCCACGACGGAAACCGATCTTGGTCACACTGGACTCGAACAGTTCGCTGGCATCCAGCACCACCAGGTCGCTGTCCAGCTTTGGATCGACGGCCATCTTGGCCACGATGCCGACACCCAGGCCCAGGCGAACGTAAGTCTTGATCACGTCGGCGTCGGCGGCGGTGAACACCACCTTCGGGGTCAGTCCACGGTGGCTGAAGGCTTCGTCCAGCTTGGAGCGACCGGTGAAACCGAACACGTAGGTCACGATCGGGTATTCGGCCAGCGCTTCGAGGCTGAGCTTGGGCAACTTGGTCAGCGGGTGGCCCTGGGGCACGACCACGCAACGGTTCCAGCGATAGCACGGCATCATCACCAGGTCGCCGAACAGCTCCAGCGCTTCGGTGGCGATGGCGAAGTCCACGGTGCCGTCCGCGGCCATTTCGGCGATCTGCATGGGCGAGCCCTGATGCATGTGCAGGGCGACTTCCGGGTATTGCTTGATGAAGCTGCTGATCACCGGCGGCAGGGCATAACGCGCCTGGGTGTGGGTGGTAGCGATCGACAGCGTGCCTTTTTTCTCGTTGGAGAATTCCTGGGCGATCTGCTTGATGCTTTCGACCTTGCGCAGGATCTCGCCAGCTGTGGTGATGATCCGTTCACCGGCCGGCGTCACGCGGGTCAGGTGCTTACCGCTACGGGCGAACACTTCAACGCCCAGTTCGTCTTCGAGCAGGCGGATCTGTTTACTGATGCCCGGCTGAGACGTATACAGGCTCTGCGCTGTCGCGGAGACGTTGAGGTCGTGGTGCGCCACTTCCCAGATGTAGCGCAATTGTTGAAGCTTCATAGGTATCCCTCAAATCTGCTGGGGCGTCACCGGCAGCAGCGACGATTTATAACTATATTAGTGGTTAGAAGAATAAATCTAGAACTATTTTGGCAGTCTAGTCCTAATCCGCTTACAACGCCCCGCTATACCTTCCTACGCCCCAAGTGCTGCGCCAATGGCACCATGTACACCGGCACCGGCGACAACTGCAGCAAGCGCACAGCGGTGCGGCCAATGGGAATATCGACACCCGCCCCCTGGCTGTGGCTGCCGAAGATCAGCAGGTCGACACTCAGGCGCTGGGCTTGCTCGAGAATCACCTGGGCGGGATCGCCCTGGCGCACGCGCACTGCCTTGATCAATGCAAGGTCGGCCTCCTCGCCGAGCTCGTCGCGAAAATTGTCCAGCACCCGTTGCTCGATGTTGGCCATGACACTGTTGACCCCCTGGCTATGCAACTCGTCGAGGGTGCGTTCGTCCAGGTAGCTTTGCAGCAGCGACTCGGCGAACTGCCCCATGGGCTCCACGGCATGAATCACATAGAGCTCTGCATTGAAGGTGCGCGCCAGTGCGAGGGCGTGTTGCATGACAAAAGGTGCGTATACACCGAGGTCGGTGGCATAGAGCATGGAACGGATCATTCGACCTCCTCGACTGCCGCCTGGGCAGAGCAAGCTTCAGCTTAGCAGCGCCCGTGTAACGCGCCGTTCCGTCCGGCGCCAGGCGCAAAAGCCTCAGCCCAGGGTCGGTTCGTTGCTGATTCCATGGGGGACATGACCGGTTGCCACCACGCTGCGGGCCCGCTCGCAATGGCCGGCCTGGTCGTCGAAAAACACATCGGCGGCGAAGGCTTCGAGGAATGCCGACTTGTCCAGGCCGCCGAGGAACAACGACTCATCCAGGCGGATATCCCATTCGCGCAGGGTGCGAATGACCCGCTCATGGGCCGGCGCCGAACGGGCCGTCACCAGCGCCGTGCGGATCGGGCAGGTACCTTCGGGAAACTCCTTCTGCAAGCGATTGAGCGCGGCCAGGAATGGCTTGAACGGCCCTCCCCGCAGCGGTTCGCGGGCCGACTGGCGTTCGCTGGCCTGAAACGCCTCGAGCCCACCCAGCTGATATACCCGCTCGGATTCATCGGAAAACAGCACCGCATCGCCATCGAAGGCGATGCGCAATTCATCGCTGTTGGCCCGCTGCGCACCACCGGAAAGAATGGTCGCTGCGGCGAACCCGGCCTCCAGGGCGCTGCGTACATCATCGGCATCGGTGGAGAGGAACAGGTGGCAAGCAAAGGCCGCCAGGTACGGATATGGGCTGCGCCCGCCGACGAACGCTGCGCGGTAGATGCCCAGGCCGTGGTGTTCGATGGAGTTGAACACCCGCAAGCCCGTGTCGGCACTGTTGCGCGACACCAAAACCACTTCGACCCGCGGCTGGCCAAGATGGGCATTGAGGCCCAGCAACTTTTGCACGAGGGGGAAGGCATCGCCGGGCGCGAGCACTTCGTCCTCATGGTCGATCTGGTATTGGCGGTAGGCTTCGACCCCCTGCGCCAGGTAGATGCGATGGCTCTCGCTAAGGTCGAACAGCGCCCGCGAGGAGATGGCAATGACCAGTTTATCGCCCAGGTTCTTGCTCATTCGTTGCGCCCTCCCGGGGCCTGTGGGTGCGAGCCTGCCCCGCGATTACCCCGTTCGATAAACGCCAGCGCCTGATACAGGGCCTCGATCCGCGGCAAGCTGCAGCCTGCTTCCCGCGCCTGGGCCAGGGGTTGAGCATAGATCGCCTCCAGTTCCAGCGGTCGCTGCCCGGTAAAGTCGTGGTACATGCTCGGCCAGTAGTCGGGCATTTTTTCGGTTACCGCGAACAGATGCTCAGCATAGCCCTCAGGCAACTCATGGCCACATGAGCGCGCCCCTTCGACCACCTCGGCCATCAACGCCTGGATCAATGCCCGACTGTGCGGATTGCCCATCAGCGCCGTGGTGCTGGCCTTGAGCAGCACCGACAAGCCGTTGTAAGGCACGTTCCACACCAGCTTCTGCCAGCGCGCCTGGGCAAGGTTACCCATGGCCTGTGAGTCGATACCGGCCGCGCGAAACAGGTCGGCCCCGGCTTCGACAATATACTGGCGCGCGGCGGCGTCCGCCGCCGGGCCACTGTGATAGCCCAGGTGCACCGCGCCCAGGGCCTGGTGACGCACAACCCCTGGCGCCTGCCGATCGACGCAGATAAAGCACAGGCCACCGAGCAGGTGCAGGTTGGCAGGCAACAACGGGCGCAACCGTTCTTCCACATCCAGGCCGTTCTGCAATAGCACGACCTTGCAATCAGTCGCCGCAGCCTGGGCGATCACAGGGGCAAGTTCGGCATTGCTGGTGGTCTTGGCGCCCACCAGCAACCAGTCGCACGGCGGCATATCGCTGGCATCGGCGTAGGCCTGTACCGGCATCTGCAGCGTGCCGTGCACGGCACTCTCGACCCGCAATCCCCGGGTATTGACCGCTTCGAACTCGCTGCGCAGAAGAAAGTGCACGTCAAACCCGGCCCGTGCCAGCATCAACCCATAAAAGCCGCCAATGGCGCCGGTTCCGATGACGCCGATACGCGGACTGCTGGTGCTCATGCTGCTCTCCTCGATTGCTTATTGTTTGTTCATTTTTTTGACACGCAAATCAACCGCTTTTCCAACCTTCACTATACTGAGGCGAACAAGGTCAAAAAATCGACACGGAGTCGATCATGCGTGGATACCTGACACACCCGGACGATGTTCCGGTCGAACTGGCCCTACGCCAGTCACCCAGCCTGTTTCGCCAGCGCCTGCACACTATCAGCCTGGGCGGTATCGCCTGCAACCACCCCCGCGCCTACCGCCGGGGCATGGCCATTGAAATGTTCATTCCCTCGCTCGGTGAGTCGGCACGCTACCCAGGCTATGTGGCCTGGTGCCAGAAACACCAGGACGGCTATCGGGTCGGCATTGCCTTTGTCGATGAACAGGCACTGTTCGGGGCGCGAATGAGTGAGCAGGTCTGCCAGATCCAGCATCTTTACCAGCAGCAGTCCCTCGACGAAACCACCCCGCCCGACCTCGACACCCTCGCCTGCCAATGGGTCAGCGTGCACGCGGGCGAGTTCTCCGAGGCAAGCCTTGAAGCCACCCATACCCGACAGATTCTCATTTAACGACAAAAACCCTGCCCCTGCGGGCTTTCACACGCAGGAAAGCGGGCTCTGCCCATTGTCTAGCCACGGTGTAACGCGCTAAGGTTCGGCTCCCCGCTGCGTACAATCATGCTGCTCCGCCGCACGGGGATCGCTGGCGGCCGGCACCCGTGACCTGACGAGTAACACGATGGCTGATTTACCGATCGATGACCTAAACGTTGCCTCCAACGAGACCTTGATCACCCCCGATCAGCTCAAGAAGGAAATTCCCCTGAGCGCCACTGCGCTCAAGACCGTGACTGCGGGCCGTGAAGTGGTGCGCAATATCCTCGACGGCAAGGACCACCGCCTGTTCGTGGTGATCGGCCCCTGCTCGATCCACGACATCAAGGCTGCCCACGAGTACGCCGAACGCCTCAAGGCCCTGGCCGCTGAAGTGTCCGACACCCTTTACCTGGTCATGCGCGTGTATTTTGAGAAGCCACGCACCACCGTCGGCTGGAAAGGCCTGATCAACGACCCGTACCTGGACGACTCCTTCAAGATCCAGGACGGCCTGCACATCGGTCGCCAACTGCTCCTGGACCTGGCTGAGATGGGCCTGCCCACCGCCACCGAAGCCCTCGACCCGATCTCCCCGCAGTACCTGCAGGACCTGATCAGCTGGTCGGCCATCGGCGCGCGCACCACCGAATCCCAGACCCACCGCGAGATGGCCTCCGGCCTGTCCTCGGCAGTGGGCTTCAAGAACGGCACCGATGGTGGCCTGACTGTGGCCATCAATGCCCTGCAGTCGGTCTCCAGCCCCCACCGTTTCCTGGGTATCAACCAGGAAGGCGGCGTGTCGATCGTCACCACCAAGGGCAACGCCTACGGTCACGTGGTTCTGCGCGGCGGCAACGGCAAGCCGAACTATGACTCGGTCAGCGTCGCCCTGTGCGAACAGGCACTGGCCAAGGCCAAGATCAAGCCGAACATCATGGTCGATTGCAGCCACGCCAATTCCAACAAGGACCCGGCGCTGCAACCACTGGTGATGGAGAACGTTGCCAACCAGATTCTCGAAGGCAACCAGTCGATCATCGGCCTGATGGTCGAAAGCCACCTGAACTGGGGCTGCCAGTCTATTCCGAAGAACCTCGACGACCTGCAGTACGGTGTATCCATCACCGACGCCTGCATCGACTGGGACGCCACCGAGAAGACCCTGCGCAGCATGCACGCCAAGCTCAAGGACGTGTTGCCCAAGCGCAACCGCGCCTGAGCGCCACACACAAGAACGCCGGGCAATGCCCGGCGTTCTTGTGTGTGCTTTTGAATGACAGCCCAGGGCTGCCTTTCGCGATTCTCAAGCCTTGGTGGAGTGCCGCTGCTGGCGCTCCATGTAACGTTCCACGTACGAGCATGACGGAATCACGGTGTAGCCCATGTCTTCTGCATACTGCAGCGCCTTCTCGGTGAGCGCCGCGGCAATACCCCGGCCCCGCAACGCATTGGGAACAAAGGTGCGGTAGATATCCAGGGTTTGCTTACCCAGGTCCATGTAGGTCAGGTAAGCACGATGACCGTCCACACTGGTCTCGAACTGATGACCAGCCTGGTCATGGTGGATGGACAACGCCTCGCTCATCACTACTCCTCGCGGGTCTTATGATCTGACCCCTACCTTACCGATGTTTGTCCGGCGAAAAAACCTCTACGCCACCCCGTGCCCGGTTGGACAGCAAGAACAGCATGGTCGTTCTGTGGCAAATGAGCACGTACAAATAGTAGGCGCCCAGGGCCCGGTTACTCAAGGCGACTGGTCGCAAAAATCACGCACTTGCAGCAGGTGAACCAGGCCGCCGACAGCAGCCCGTACAGTTGCCGGATGTTGTAGTGCTAAGACGTTTGATGACACTTTAAGTCACCTTTAGTTCAACAAAAAGCAAGTTTGCTACACTCTCTTACGCCCGTACAGGCAGCGTCCAGGCGGTTTTCCAGAAAACCCGGTGGCGGCACAAGCGCAAGCGCATTTTTTTTCCAGTTCTTGCGCTCTGTCAGTTTACTTACTACAAGTAATGGGTACTATGTACGCCGGTCAGTTTCTCATTGTTGAGAGATGGCTATTTAATAGAAAGTCCTTGAAGGGGAACACGATGAACAACGTTCTGAAATTCTCTGCTCTGGCTCTGGCCGCAGTTCTGGCTACCGGTTGCAGCAGCGTATCCAAAGAAACCGAAGCTCGTCTGACTGCTACTGAAGACGCAGCAGCTCGTGCACAAGCTCGTGCCGATGAAGCCTATCGCAAAGCTGACGACGCTCTGGCTGCAGCTCAAAAAGCTCAACAGACCGCTGACGAAGCCAACGAGCGCGCTCTGCGCATGCTGGACAAAGCCAGCCGTAAGTAATAATCCCCCGGGATTGTTATTTGGAGCCGACCCACTTGTGGGTCGGCTTTTTTATTGCCCCGAAGAAAGTAATCCCGCAAAAACGACGAGGCCTGCACAATGGCAGGCCTCGGGAGCAACAACGCAAAGGGTTACTGCATGTCCAGCGGTACGCTCGAGACCATTGGCTGCTGGGCAGTGATCGGCACGGCAATTTCCACTGGCATGCCATCTTCGGCAGCGACCACATCACGCACCATGTCCCAGTTCATGCGCAGGTTGTTGGCAAGATCTTCGCGCTTGAGCAAGGCGTTGATCACCGCAGTGTGCTTGTCGACCACCGACGGATCACCTTTGTCATCCAGAGGCGTGTGCGCTTCCAGGTAAACCTTGCCTGCACTCACACCGAACTTGTAAGGCTCGTTGATGATCCGCACCGCTACACCGACCGGGGCCATCTTGGCCAGCTCCAGCACGTTGTTGTTGAACATGCGGAAGCAACCGTGGCTGGTACGCATACCGATACCGAACTTCTTGTTCGAGCCATGGATCAGGTAGCCCGGCACACCCAGGGTGAACTTGAACGGGCCCAACGGGTTATCCGGACCAGCAGGCACTACGGTCGGCAGGATGTCACCGTCTTCGGCGTGCTCCTTGCGGATCGAGGCAGGGGGCGTCCAGGTCGGGTTTGGCGTCTTGGCGGTCACCTTGGTGTTGGCGATGGGCGAGCCCCAGCCCTCACGACCGATACCCAGCGGGTAGGTGTGCACCACGTTCTGCCCTTTCGGGTAGTAGTACATGCGGTACTCGGCCAGGTTGATGACAATACCTTCGCGCGGGCCTGGCGGCAGGATGAAGCGGGTCGGCAGGATGATTTCGGTGCCGGCGCCTGGCAACCAGGGGTCGACGCCCGGGTTGGCGGCGATCATTTCCAGATAGCCCAGGTCGTTGGCGGTGCCGATATCGGCGAAGGTGTCTTCGTATTTGGCCTTGATCACCTGGACCTGGCCAATGACGTCTTCACCAGGCGGTGGCAGGGGAAACTCCAGCGCAGCAGCAGGACCTGCCGCCAGCAGGGCGGCCAGGGACAGGCAACGGGTGACGGCGGGAAAGCGCGGCAACATCCGGGAAATCCTTCGCAAATTCATTTGAGGTCAAGTCGACGATTGTACACCGCCCCCAGCACAATCGGGAGTGACGGGGGTAGTTGAAGACAATTGAGGGGATGAAAGGCTGTATCAGCCTGTATCAGCCGACTTCCAATTGCGGCCAGACAGGCCGCGTGCCACGGCGCTGGGCATCGAGGATTGCCCGGCACAGTGTGCACAGGCGGCGGTCGCGGTAGATGCCGCGCTCGACGGTCGACCAGCGCGGCTGGGCCGGCAACAGCGTGCCGCACAGGGTGCGGTCGGCCGAGCCTCCAAGCTCAAGCTGGCGGGCCACAAGATGGACGCGGATCTCCTGGCAGGCGAACAGGTCAAGCTGTTCGTCAGGCTCGATCAATTGATAGGCATACAGGGACCAGGCGGGACGCGGCATCGGGGGCTCCAAATCGGGGGCGCAACATTAGCCGAAAGCCGGTCACTATAAAAGCGTCAAAGCAGCGGTTTTAGTTGCGGCCAGGCATTTTCCAGCAACCTTGCCTGCGCCCCCTGCCCCGGATGAATGCCATCGGCCTGCATCAGCTCGGGCACTCCGCCCACCCCCTCAAGGAAAAAGGGCACCAGCGGCACCTGCTTTTCGTTCGCCAGGTTTTCGTAGACCTTGGCGAAGGCCGTGGTATAGCGCACGCCATAGTTGGGCGGCAGGCGCATGCCCAGCAGCAGGACTTTGGCGCCCGCTTCGCGGGAACGGTCAATCATTGAGGCAAGATTTTGTTGCAATTGCGTAGGCTGCTGCCCACGCAGGCCATCGTTGCCCCCCAGCTCCAGCACTACCAGCTCCGGCTTGTGCTCTGCAAGCAGCGCCGGCAGCCGCGCCTGGCCTCCGGCACTGGTGTCGCCACTGATCGAGGCATTGACCACTTTACTGTCGAAACCCTCGGCCTTCAGCCGCTGCTCCAGCAAGGCAACCCAGCCCTGGCGGGTATCCAGGCCGAAAGCGGCACTGATACTATCGCCGACAATCAAGACGGTACCCGCTGCTGCGCCCTGGGCCATGCACATCAAGGCCAGGCCAGCACTCAATAACCACACTCGCATCGGATTCTCCATGGGCCCCAGCATTCTCACTGCGCGGAACCTTAGCAAAGTGGTTCCCAGCGCGGAAGGCGATCTGACCATCCTGCACGAACTCTCCCTGGAATTGAAACAAGGCGACAGCCTGGCGATTGTCGGTGCCTCCGGCTCGGGCAAATCGACCCTGCTGGGGTTGCTGGCCGGCCTGGACCTGCCCAGCGCAGGCTCGGTGACCCTGGCCGGCCACGACCTCGGCCCGCTGGATGAAGACCAGCGCGCCCGGGTTCGCGCCGAACATGTGGGCTTCGTGTTCCAGTCGTTCCAGTTGCTCGACAGCCTCAACGCCCTGGAAAACGTGATGCTGCCCCTGGAGCTGGACGGCCGCCGCGATGCCCGCGAGCATGCCCGCAGCCTGCTGGAGCGAGTCGGCCTGGGCCAGCGCCTGAGCCATTCACCACGCCAGTTGTCCGGCGGCGAGCAGCAACGGGTGGCCATCGCCCGGGCCTTTGCCGCAGAGCCTGCGGTACTGTTCGCCGACGAACCTACCGGTAACCTGGACAGCCACACCGGCGAGCGCATCAGCGACTTGTTGTTTGAACTGAACAAAGAACGCGGTACCACCCTGGTACTGGTTACCCATGACGAACGCCTGGCACAACGCTGCCGTCGTCTGATTCGCCTGGACGCCGGCCACCTGGTCGCGCCGCTGGAGCCCTGATGGCCCGCCTGCCGTTTTTCCGCCTGCTGGCGCTGGCCGTGCGCCAGTTGCTGCGTGATGCCCGCGCCGGTGAACTGCGCGTGCTGTTCTTTGCCTTGCTGGTCGCCGTGGCCGCCAGCACGGCAATCGGTTATTTCGGCGCTCGCCTCAACGGCGCCATGCTGCTGCGCGCCACCGAATTCCTCGGCGCCGACCTGGTGCTGCGCGGCAGCTCACCCGCCCAGCCCGAGCAGATCGCCTCGGGCAAGGCTGCCGGCCTGCAGCATGCCCAGGTGGTCGAATTCTCCAGTGTGATAGCCACCGACAACGGCATTCAGCTCTCGAGCATCAAGGCCGCCGACAACGCCTACCCGCTTCGCGGCGAGCTGCGCAGTGCCCCCGAACCCTACGCCGTCGAAACCAGCGGCGGTGGCCCGGCACCCGGCGAGGCCTGGGTCGAGCCGCGCTTGCTCGCAGCCCTGGACCTGAAGGTCGGCGACAGCATCGACGTCGGCATGAAAACCCTGCGCATGAGCCGGGTACTGACCTACGAGCCGGACCGCGCCGGCAACTTCTACAGCCTGACGCCCCGGGTACTGATCAACCTGGCCGACCTCGACGCCACCGGCGTGGTGCAACCCGGCAGCCGGGTCAGCTACCGCGACTTGTGGCGCGGTGAGCCCGAGGCGCTTGCCACCTACCGGGACAGTGTCACCAAGGGGTTGGCGCCAAACCAGCGACTGCAGGATTCACGCGACGGCAACCAGCAGATCGGCGGCGCCCTGGGCAAGGCCGAGCGCTACCTGAACATGGCCAGCCTGGTGGCCGTGCTGCTGGCGGGCGTGGCCGTGGCCCTGTCGGCCAGCCGCTTTGCAACCCGCCGCTTCGATGCCAGCGCCCTGTTGCGCTGCCTGGGCTTGTCCCGGCGCCAGGCACTGAGCCTGTTCTGCCTGCAACTGGCGATCCTCGGCAGCCTCGCGGCGCTGGGCGGCGCCCTGCTCGGCTGGCTGGCCCAGCTGGGCCTGTTCAAGTTGCTGCAAGGCTTGATGCCGGCGCAGATTCCACCCGGCGGGCTGGCACCTGCGCTGGCCGGTATCGCCACCGGCCTGGTGGCCCTGGCCGGCTTTGCCCTGCCGCCACTGGCGGCACTTGGCCGTGTGCCGCCCCTGCGCGTGCTGCGTCGCGACCTGTTGCCGGTCCCCCCGAGCAGTTGGCTGGTGTACGGCGCCGCCCTGCTCGCCCTGGGCCTGATCATGTGGCGCCTGAGCCTGGACCTGCTGCTGACCTTCGCTCTGCTGGGTGGAGGCCTGGTAGCGGCAGTGCTGCTCGGTGGCCTGCTGTTGCTCGGTCTGCGCAGCCTGCGCCGCATGCTCGCCGGCTCCCCACTGGCCTGGCGCCTGGGCCTGGGCCAGTTGCTCCGCCACCCGCTGGCGGCAGCCGGGCAATCCCTGGCCTTTGGCCTGATCCTGCTGGCCATGGCCCTGATTGCCCTGCTGCGTGCCGAGCTGCTCGATACCTGGCAGAACCAACTGCCCAAGGACGCGCCGAACTATTTCGCCCTGAACATCCTGCCTGACGACAAAAACAGTTTCGCCCAGCGCCTGAACGAATTCTCCGCAGAAGCTGCGCCGCTGTACCCAGTGATTCCCGGTCGCCTGACCGACATCAACGGCCAGGCCGTACAGCAGATCGTCAGCAAGGAGTCCACCGGCGATCGTGCCGTGCAACGCGACCTGAGCCTGACCTGGGCCGCCGACCTGCCAACAGGTAACGCCTTGAGCGAAGGCCAGTGGTGGCAGGCGAGCCCTGGGGCCGACAACGGCCTGCCCGGTGTGTCGGTGGAAACCGAGCTGGCACATAGCCTCAAGCTCAAGCTGGGCGACCAACTGAACTTCAACATCGGTGGCCAGCAGCGCCAGGCCGTGGTCACCAGCCTGCGCACGGTCAACTGGGACAGCTTCCAGCCCAACTTCTACATGATCTTCCAGCCTGGCACCCTGCAAGACCTGCCTACCACCTACCTCACCAGTTTCTACCTCGCCCCCGGCCACGACCAGCAAGTGGTGGCACTGTCCCGAGCCTTCCCTGCGGTGACGATCCTGCAGGTCGATGCCCTGCTCGAACAACTGCGCAGCATCCTCGCCCAGGTCACCCTGGCGGTGGAATATGTGCTGCTGTTCGTGCTGGCGGCCGGGCTTGCGGTGTTGTTCGCAGGCTTGCAGGCAAACCTGGATGAGCGCATTCGCCAAGGCGCGCTGTTGCGTGCCCTGGGTGCTGGCCGGGCCCTGCTGATCAAGGCCCGGCGTATCGAATTCGGCCTGCTCGGGGCCGCCAGCGGGCTGCTTGCCGCCATTGGCTGCGAACTGATTACCCTGCTGCTGTACCGCTATGCCTTCGACCTGACCTGGAGCCCTCACCCCTGGCTGTTGCTGTTGCCGGTGATCGGCGCCCTGCTGGTTGGTGGGGCTGGGGTCTATGGCACCCGCCGGGCGCTCAATGCCAGCCCGCTCACCGTGTTGCGCGACGGCTGATCGCCCCTCGACTCAAGCGGGCCTGCCCAGGCCCGCTTGAGTGTCACCCCCTCCCCGCCCGACCGCGCATCGCCCTCCAGTGCCCTTGGCTCACGCCTTGCTAGGCTCACTCTGCAGCACCCATCCCTAGCGCCGTACTGGAGGTTCGCATGAGCATTACGAAATCCTTATTGGCATTGTCCATCGGAGCAATCCTGTCTACATCAACCGTGTTGATACCCGACACCCTATCCGGATTCTCGAGTGCATATGCCAAGGATGGCGGTGGCGGTGGCGGTGGCGGTGGCGGACATGGTGGAGGGGGCGGCGGCGGACATGGTGGCGGTAGCGGCGGCGGAGGACACGGTGGTGGCAGCGGCGGTGGCGGCGGGAGTGGGAGCGGTGGCGGACATGGCAGCGGCAACGGCGGCGGCCACAACGGTGGCAGTGGCCACAGTGGCAGTGATCATGGCGATGGTCACTCCGGACACAACAGCGCCGGCACCGCCAGCTCCGGCCGCTCAGGCACCCACGCCGAACCCGGCGATGACCACGGTGTTCACGCCGCGGGCGAACCCGGCGATGACCGTGGCGTTCACGCAGCAGGCGAGCCTGGCGATGATCGCGGCGTCCACCTGGGGGGCGAGCCCGGCGACGACAAGGGTGGACTGCGCTAACGTCTACCCCCTCTTCCCCCCAGTTCGGGGCACCATTCCCCAATCCACTTGCGCCTGACGCTGATACTTCGGCGCCAGGCGCTTTGTCGGCCCCTGCCGATGCGATATGGTTAGCCTGCCCTCACCCCGGGCTCCACTTACGCCATTAAGGATGAAGCTTGGCTACAAACATCATCACCCGAGAAGGCCACGAAGCACTCAAGAGTGAGCTGGATCACCTCTGGCGCACCTACCGCCCCGAAATCACCGCCAAGGTGGCCTGGGCGGCATCGCTGGGCGACCGCAGCGAGAACGCCGACTACCAGTACAACAAGAAGCTGCTTCGCGAGATCGATCGTCGCGTTCGCTACCTGCGCAAGCGCCTGGAAGACGTCAAGGTCGTCGACTACGCCCCCGAGCAGGAAGGCCGCGTGTTCTTCGGTGCCTGGGTGGAGATCGAGAATGACGATGGTGAACGCAAGACCTTCAGAATCGTCGGCTACGACGAAATCTACGGGCGTAACGACTACATCTCGATCGACGCGCCCATGGCCCGCGCGCTGTTGAAAAAAGAGCAAGGCGACGAAGTGGTGGTCCAGACGCCAAGTGGAGAGGCGACCTGGTACATCAATCGCATCACCTACGGCTCGCCCCCGACGCCTGAGGACGCGTAACGGTTGTCGGGTGTTTGCTGCCGGGTGCGTGACTTGCGTCGGCCCTGGCCCCGTCCCACGAAAGTGCCCCTGGCACCTGGAACAGCAGACAAACACAACAACACGGTCTGAACCCCATGCATGCCCAACGAAAAGCGCTGCACAACGAGCTGCACGCCCGCCCGTCGTTGTACTTCGACGAGCCGGCCCATGTTTTCCACCTGGCTTTTCTCGGCACCGCCGCTCAATGCGATGACCTGCTGCAGCGCTGCTGCCCCGACACCTTCGAGCCCGACGCGGCCCAAGGCATCACCGTCCTCGACGGCCATCCGTTCAAATGGGAACGCCACGCCGAGTTCTTCACCCTGACCCTGGTCGTGCCTGCCGCTGACAGCGATTTGATCTGGACGACCATTCCCCAGGCCCTGGCGCAAGCCATCGAACCCTACCAGCAGCAGATCATCAACGCGGTGCAGGTGATCGTGCGCGACGAGGCCGGGCTCGACCTTGCCCGCTACGGCTTCAAAGACCCCTGCGGCTCCTGTGTCGGCGGTGGGGATGCCGTGGTCTGGAGCGACTTTCGCCTGACCGACGACGGCACCAACCGCTTCCTGTTCATCAACCGTCGCCTCAATGCCTATCGACAGGGGCGAATGATTCGCCGGCTGCTGGAAATCGAGACCTACCGGATGATGGCTTCACTGGCGCTGGACAACGCCAAGGCTTTGAGCAACCAACTCGATACCTATGACCGCACCCTGGTCAGTCTTTCGCAGCGCAACGTCGCCAGCGACGGTGGCAATGCCAAGGCGCTGCTCGAAGACATCGCGCAACTGTCGCGCCAGGTGGTCGGCAGTACCGTCAAGAACCGCCACCGATTCAGCGCCACCCAGGCCTATGCACAATTGGTGTTCGAGCGCTTGGGCGAACTGCGTGAAAGCCACGTCGCCGATTGCCAGCGGCTGGGAGTGTTCATCGAGCGGCGCTTCAAACCCACCGTGCGCTACTGCGCCGCCACCGAACAACGCCTGGAACACCTGGCCGAAAGCGTGGCCAACCTCGGCGAGCTGCTGCAGGCGCGCGTGCAGGTTGAAATGGAGGAGCAGAACGCCGAGATCCTGCGCAGCCTGAATGCCCGCGCCGACACCCAGATCAAGATACACCGGGCGGTGGAAGGCCTGTCGATAATTGCCATCACCTATTACCTGCTCAGCCTGCTGAAACTGGTCTATAGCGGCCTGCACACGCTGGGCGCACCGCTAAGCGCACGCGAGGCGCTACTGGGCATGGCGCCGTTGGCGATCCTGATCTTGCTGGTGATTCTGCTGCGTATCCGCAAAGCCAAGGAGCATTGAGCCCGACGCTCACGCGCGCGTGATCAGCCCCTGCCGGGCAATCCGGGTCAGGTGGCCGATCACCTCGGCGGCATCTTCGGCGCCGGGCGACTGGATGACGGCCAGGTCGAAACGGTCGCTGGCAAACTGGCTCAGCGATGCTCGGTTATCGGCGAATTGGATCAGGAATGCGGTGGCGCGGCCCTTGCGACGAGGCCAGCCATCGAGAAAACGCAGGAGCGTGGGCTGGTGAGTGCCGCCCAGTAGAATACGCGGCACGCGCGTGGCCTGACTGGCAGGCAGGGGGCTCAAACAGACACTGGTACGTGGACAACTCATGGAATGATTCTCCGCCTCGCAGATCCCGCTGGGCTGCGGTGGGAGGCGTCACCGAACCAGCGTTTTAGCGGTATTTGGAAAAACCCCGGGAGGTTCCCCCTGCGCCCCGCAAGTAGCTGTTTAAATCGGCGCAAGTCAGCATGCTAGAGAAAACTCGGCTTCGCTTCAAGGGGCAAGCTTGAAGCTGCAAGCAAGAGCGAAGCGACAGTGGACCAGCTCATCCATGCCAAGGACCAATCGCGGGGCATGCCCGCTCCTACCGTTCCAGCGCTTTGCGCTCGCGGTCGAAGGCCAGGAAGTACTTGTTCACGCTGTTGACGTAACTGACCGGCCCCATCCCCACCTGCTCCATGGCAATGCGTTCGGTCTGAAAGAACCACTGATTGCCATTGAGCCCCCGCCTGCGCGCCTCGGCGCGCATCGCCTGGACCCGCTCCGGCCCCAGGTTATAGGCCGCCAGCGTGAACGCCATGCGCTCACGTTCGTTAAGTTGATTGCTGGAAAAAAACTTGCGCCGGATCAGCGCCATGTAGCGAGCACTGGCCTGCACATTGCCATCGACACTGCTGATATTACTCACCCCCACCCGTTGCGCTGCGCTGGGCGTGATCTGCATCAGGCCATGAGCCCCACCCGCGCCACGTGCCGCAGGGTTGAGCGAAGATTCCTTGAACGCCACCGCCGCCAGGTTCAACCAATCGATATTCTGCGCAGTGGCATGGCGCTGCAGCACCGGCCTCAACGCCTCCAGCCGCTGGCGATCCTTGCGGGCCAGTGGATTGTGTACCCGGTACAACCGTCGATAGATCCGCTCGAACGCCGCATCCTGATTCTGCGGTGGCTTATACCCCTGCAAAAAACGATCGACACTGGCGTGCAGCATCACCGCATCGCGCCGCACGTACCAGCGCATGGCCTCCGGAGCTGCCACCTGCACCCGGCGATCGACCCGCAGCTTGGGCATCACCCGCGCCCAACGCTCGGCAATCGGCTGCTCGACCACGGTCAGGTGAAAGATCCCCGCCTGGACCATTTCCAGCACATCCTCCACCGCCAGCGTCGGGTCTACCCACTCGACCTTGATCGGCGCAAGTTTGCGCAAGGCCAGCCTCTGGTTGATTTCATGCAGGGTATCGCCAGCAGCACTGGCACTGGTCAGTGCCAGGGTGCGCCCCGACAGCTGCTCGATCCGCTGGAAGCTGCGCTCGCCCTTGCGCCCGACCAGCACCATGGGGACCTTGTCGACCACCGGATCGCTGGCCACCAGGCCGCGGGTCGAGGTCGGGTCGAGCAATTCACCGGGGGCTACCAGATCGGCTTCGCCGCGCTGCAAGGCCGCCAGCAATTGCTCCTTGGCCCGGGGAATGACTTTCAGGCGGATTTCCTGGCCATCCTGGGCGCGAGCGTTGAGGTAGTGCTCGAAGGCCCGCAGGCGATGGTACTCGACACCCACCGGCTCGCCCTTGACCTCGCCCGAGCTGTTGCGGCTCTGATTGACCAGCACCTTGAGCACCCGGGTGCTGCGGATCTGCGCCAGGTCGCGAACCTGGGCCTTGGGTACTGACTGCTGTGGCCCGGGCAGGCGCGCGCTGGCCGGCCCTGCCTGAAGCAGCGCCAAGCCCAGCACAATCGACAAAAACAGCGCACGCGTCATCCGTTTGAAGGCTCGCGGGTGTGTGGTTGGCGCCATAGTTTGCAGTCGATCCATGACAATTGACCGCAAAAGACCACGACAACGCGTTGAAGTTCTTCGATTTATCGAAATTCCTCGAGCTTTGCTATGCTGGCCGGCTTACGGCCTGAGGTAGCACCATGCAACTCATCGACATCGGCGTCAATCTGACCAACCCAAGTTTTGCCGACAAACACGCGGCCATTCTTGAACGCGCCGAGGCGGCGGGCGTGGTGCAGATGATGGTCACCGGCACCAGCCTCGAAGGCAGCGAACAGGCGCTGGAACTGTGCCTGGCACTGGATGAAATCGGCCAGCGACTGTTCAGCACCGCCGGTGTACACCCCCACGATGCCAGCAGTTGGAACAGCGACAGCACTCGCCAGCTGCGCGCCCTGCTGGAGCAACCCCGGGTACATGCCGTGGGTGAATGCGGCCTGGACTTCAACCGCGACTTCTCGCCCCGCCCACAACAGGAAAAGGCCCTGGAAGAGCAACTGGCCCTGGCGGTGGAGCTGCAGATGCCGGTGTTCCTGCACGAACGCGACGCCAGCGAGCGCCTGCTGGCGATCCTCAGGGACTACCGTGACCGCCTGCCCGCTGCGGTGGTGCACTGCTTTACCGGCGAGCGGGCGGCCCTGTTCGGCTACCTGGACATGGACCTGCATATCGGTATCACCGGCTGGATCTGCGACGAGCGTCGCGGTACCCACCTGCATCCATTGGTCAGCAGTATTCCCCAGGGTCGGCTGATGCTGGAAAGTGACGCGCCCTACCTGCTGCCACGCAGCCTGCGACCCAAACCCAAGAGCGGTCGAAACGAGCCGGCCTTCCTCACCGAAGTGCTACGCGAAGTGGCCCTGCACCGTGGCGAAAGCATCGAGCACCTGGCAGCACATACCACCGCCTGCGCCCGCGCCTTCTTTGACCTCCCCGCGATTATTTGACGCATATCAAGACGTCCCTCTGATAGGCTCGGCACAATGATGGCACCTTGCCAACATTGTTTCCGCTCAATCAGAGAAGACCTACATGGGTGCCTGGCTTAGCAATATCTCCCTGAAGTACAAGTTCTGGGCCGTCAACGCGGTGGCCTTCGTCACGACACTGTTCCTGGTGCTCTATGCCGTGCATCTGGAGCAACAGGCCCGGGCCCAGGAAGCCCAGGACAAAGCCCAGGCCCAGGCACAACTGCTCGCTGCCTGGCCCGCCGGGCAGGCACTGCCGCACAACCGCTTGTGGCTGCAGTACGCCCCCGGTACCGCGCCGAGCCATGAAGGTGAACAACTCCAGGCACTGGCCAACGCCCAGGGCTGGGTGCAACTGCATGGCCTGGCGCTGACCGGCAGCGACCCGCTCAGCGGCGCCCAGGTGATCAGCCGCGAGGGTCAGCAAATCGCCGTACTCGCTCCCTCCCCCAGCCTGCTCCAGGTATTTACCGAGCGCTTCACCAACTATGCCGTTTGTGTGCTGATCCTGATGCTGGCGATGCTCTGCGCCTCGCAGTTGTTGATCCGCTTCCTGCTCAGCCAGCTCAACACCCTCAAGGATGTGATGCTGCACGTGGAAAAGACCGGCGACCTCGCGGCCCGGGTGCCCTTGTCGTGCGGCGATGAAGTCGGCCAGATGGCCAGCGCCTTCAACGCCATGCAAGCCACCTATCACCGGGTGGTCAATACAGTGGCACGCACCGCCGCGCAGCTGGACTCCGGTGCCGCCCGCCTGGCCGCGAGCATGAATGACGTGCGTCACGGCATGCTCGGCCAGCAGAGCGAGACCGACCAGGCTGCTACCGCCATCAACGAAATGTCGGCCACCGTCTACCACATCGCCCAGCACGCCGGCGCCACCCGCGACCTGTCGCAGACCGCCGACACCCTCGCCGGCAGCGGCCAGGCCGTGGTCAGCCGGGTGCAGACCTCGATTGCCGGCCTGTCCAGCGGCGTACAGCAAACAGCCGAGATGATTCGCCAGCTGGCCGAAGACAGCCAGAAGATCAATGGCGTGGTCGGGGTGATTCACAGCATCGCCGAGCAGACCAACCTGCTGGCCCTCAACGCCGCCATCGAGGCGGCCCGCGCCGGCGACCTGGGCCGGGGCTTCGCCGTGGTTGCCGATGAGGTGAGGAACCTTGCCAAGCGTGTCCAGGCCTCCACCGACGAGATCACCACCATGGTCTCGGCGCTGCAGGCCGGTACCCGCGACGCAGTGGACTTCATGCAGGAGAGTTCATTCAAGGCCGACGACTGCGTCCAGCAGGCCCAGGAAGCCGGAGTCGCCCTGGCGGAAATCACCAGCGCCGTGGCGCAGATGCGCGAGAGCAATACCCAGATCGCGGTGGCCGCCGAACAACAGAGCCAGGTGGCCGAGGAAATGAACCGCGCGGTGGTGAGCATTCGCGATGTCACCGAAGAGACCGTTCAGCAAACCGTCGACTCGGCTACCACCAGCAGCGAGCTGGCCACCCTGGCCGGTGAACTGAACAAGGTCATCGGCCAACTCAAGCTATAAGGCCGATAGGCGCCGCTCATTGGCCCCCCGGCGGGGGCCGCACTATTCTTCAGGTAGAACCCTGAGGAATTGCCCATGAGCAAGCGCTTGCCCAACCTGCCCGCCTGGCAATGGCGTGGCTACCACCACAATCACCGCAACCCGACCAACCTGGTGTTGCACCTGATTGCCGTGCCGCTGTTCATCCTCGGCGTACTGCTGGTGCTGTCAGGCGTGTTCTCGCTCGACCTGGGTCAAGTGGCCGTCGGCATCATCGCCCTGATCGCAGGCCTTGGCCTGCAGCGCCAGGGCCATCGCCTGGAAGCCCAGCAGCCGGAACCCTTCAGCGGCCGCAAGGACGCCATCAGCCGCTTGTTGGTGGAACAGTTCGTCACCTTCCCGCGCTTTGTCCTGAGCGGCGCCTGGTGGCGCGCCTGGCGGGATCGCCATCGCCACTAGGCGAAGACCGTCACCGTCTGGCGGCTGATCGCCAGCAATTCGCCCGAGGCCGTCCACAACGCGGCCGCCGCGTGCCCGTAGCCATCGCGGGCATGCTCGGTCTGCGCGCAGTACTTGAACCAGTCGTGAGTAGTCAGGCTTGGCACCGGCTGGATGAACTCGATGGTCCAGGTCAGGGTGCTACCGGCTGCCGGCCTGTTCAGGTGCGAGAGCAAGGTCGGTGGCCAGGCATCGGTCAATGCCAGCAGGTGCGCCTCGCTCAAGGTCTCGTCGCCCCCCTCGTCACGCAATCTGACCCAACCGCCCATGTTGCGCGACGGGGTATTGCTGAACGGGATGCCGCCAATGGCCCAGCGCAGCGACACGTGGCGCATGAACTCAGGCGTCACGCCTTTGATGTAGGGCAGCTCAGTGGTGGATTCGTCCAGGCTTTTCATATCGATTGCCGGCAATGCTGGCACGTTCACCACCGAGTCGCGCCCGGCGCCGAAACTGCCCTGCATCAAGGTCACCACCTGACCGTTCTGCACCGCCCGGCCCAGCAGTGAACTGACCGCCTTGCCTTCGCGCAGCAACTCCACCTCGAAACTGATCGGCACCTCGGGCTCGGCCGGGCCGATAAAGGTGATCGACAGGGAGCGTACCGGGCGACCGGGCGAAGTCTTGGCGCGCATGGTTTCGTACAACAGGGCGGCCATCAGGCCACCGAAACAGGCGCGCCCTTGCGCCCAACTGGCAGGAATGGTCACCGCCTGGGGATGCAGGCGGACCGCCTTGAGCAATCGCGAGAGATTCATGCCGAACTCATCCGTGGGAAAAGTCCGATCTTAACCAGCGCGACCGCCAGCGACAGCCCGCATTTCGGCCATATCAGCGGCTTATCGTTGCGCCAGAGCCTTCTGCAGACGCTCCAGCGTGACGTCGGCACGTTGTTCAGCCTGAAGCAAACGCGCTTGCCAATGCGCGATGCAAGGTGCCAGGTCGGGCTGCTGTTCGGCCTGCAGCAGCCACTGATGCAAATCGTGCCAATCGCCCAGGTCACCTTGCGCTCGTTTCAGCGCCCATTGCAGGCGCTTGCCGGCATGCTCCAACTGCGGGTAGGCATCGGTGCCATAGCGCACGCGCTTGATCAGCAGGCGCAGGCGGTGGCGATCATGAGCGGGGTCATCCAGCGCTTCGCCCAACTGCTTCCACTGTTTCTCCAGGCGTTTGTCGATACGCTGGTGCAGCTTGCCGATCAAGCCTTCACGCTGGGCGGCACGCAGGAAGATCGGAAACGCATCGACTATCGCCAGCAGGCGCCCGAGTTCATCACTCTCGGCGACGCTGGCGAAGGTTTCCCGTCGATGAGCCAGGCGTTGGTACGCGGCGTCGAACTGCTCGCGTTCAAGCAGCTGCGCCGCCAGCACTTCCCGGTCGCGCAGCGGCGTGGTCAGGTCGCCCAGCGCCTTGGCGGCGCCCTCCAGTTGCTCGACACCCGGCAACTCGCGCAACGGCCGCAGCAGGCTGCGCAAGCGCCGGGTGGCGGTGCGCAGATCGTGCAGGGCTTCGCTGTCGGTATCAGCTGCCAGCCGCGCCTGGCAACCGAGCAGGCGAACCTGCAGGGCCAGTACCTTGGCAATCACATGGTCGAGCATGGCCGACATGGTGTTCTCCTGTGTCAGCGACCGGCGCGGGATTCACGAATATAAAAACGAGCCTTCTCGGCCTTCTTGCTGCAGCCCTCGAAGGCTTCGAACTGCTGCTGGGTCTTGGCGCCGGTCAACAGTGACAACGCCTTGGAATAACTGACGGTACCGGCAAAGCCTTCGGCCTTGGCCAGGTCGAGCTCTTTCCAGGCCGAATCCAACTGATTGGCGCAACTGTCGCGGTAGGCGGTTTTCCCCGCACAACCGGTCAACACCAGGGCAATCAGGGGCAGGCAGATCCAGGCTTTCATCGGTATTACCTCAAAAAAAAATGTTCAAGTGGCGAGTTCGACGGCTACAAAGAAGAAAAGTGCCCGGCAAGCGTAGCGCAGCGCGTATGACGATTGAAGCACAGACACGAATGGGCGCATTGTTAGACCATCGATAAAGCACAGACGGGGGGCATCATGGGCAAACGCGTGGCATTGGTGCTGGGCTCGGGCGGGGCCCGTGGGTATGCGCATATCGGCGTGATCGAAGAGCTTGAACGGCGCGGTTATGACATTGCCTGCGTGGCCGGTTGCTCCATGGGCGCGGTGATTGGCGGCATCTATGCCGCCGGCAAGCTCGAGGAATACCGCAACTGGATCGAGAGCCTGGACTACCTGGACGTGTTGCGCCTCGTCGATGTGAGCTTTCGCCTGGGCGCCATTCGTGGTGAGAAGGTGTTCGGCCAGATCCGCAAGATCGTCGGCGAAATCAATATCGAGGAGCTTCGCATCCCCTACACGGCCGTGGCGGCCGACCTCACCAACCAGCAGGAAATCTGGTTCCAGGAAGGCTGCCTGCATCAGGCCATGCGCGCCTCCGCAGCGATTCCCAGCCTGTTCACCCCGGTGGTGCAAGACAACCGCATGCTGGTCGACGGCGGCATCCTCAACCCCTTGCCGATCATCCCGGTGGTGTCCAGCCACTGCGACCTGATCATTGCCGTGAACCTCAACTCCACCAACCAGAAGCACTATCAGCTGCCGGTGATCGAGCGCCCTGCCGCCTTCAAACTGCGCTTTGACAACCTGATCAACTCACTGGGTTCGCACCTGCCATTCCGACGCAAACAGGCCGAGCAACTGATGCGCATCGAGCAAGGGCTGGCGTCGGAAGCGGCGCAGATTCCCAACCCCTGGCTCAGCGACGCGGCCGACCCCGAAGCCCAGCAGCCCGCTGCCGCTCCAGAGAGCGACGGCGCGCCCAAGTCGGCGAGCGGCTCGTTCATCATCGACAACGTCGGGCCGGCCTCCTTGCTGGATCTGATCAACCAGAGCTTCGAGGTGATGCAGACGTCGCTGGCCCAGTACAAGATTGCCGGCTACCCGCCGGATGTACTGATAAACGTGCCCAAGCGGGTCTGCCGGTTCTTCGAGTTCTACAAGGCGCCGGAACTGATCGCCCTGGGCCGGGAGATTGCCCGCGATACGATGGATAACTACGAGGCGGAGCGGCGCTGACCGGTCGATACACCGCGGGGCTCGCCCCGCGAGAATCTTCAGCCCTCCTCCGGCACCACCAACCGATACCCCACCCCAGGCTCGGTGATGATGAATCGCGGCGCCGTCGGATCGTCCCCCAGCTTCTGCCGCACATGCGCTACCACAATGCGCAGGTAGTGGCTGTCATCGACATGGGTCGGCCCCCAGATATCCTTGAGCAGTTGCTGCTGGGTGATCACCCGCCCCGGATGCGTGGCCAGTTGCGCCAGCAGTGCGTATTCCTTGCGGGTCAGGGCAATTTCATCGCCGTCCAGGGTGACCTTGCGAAAGGCCAGGTCCACCGTCAACGGACCAAAGCGCGGCGCCACCTGTTCGCTGGTACCTTGCGGCACCTGGCGCAGCAACGCGCGCACCCGGGCCAGGAACTCCTGGATACCGAACGGTTTGGTCACATAGTCGTTGGCGCCGTTATCCAGCGCCTCGACCTTCTGTATTTCACTGGCACGCACCGACAACACCAGCACCGGCACCGCACTCCACTCGCGCAGTTCGCGCAGTACCTGCTGGCCGTCCATGTCCGGCAGGCCGAGGTCGAGCACCACCAGGTCCGGCCGGCTCAGCGCCGCCTGGGCCAGGCCTTCGGCACCGGTCGCCGCCTCCAGCACCTTGTAGCCCTGGGAACTCAGGCTGATGCGCAGGAACTTGCGGATCTGGGGTTCATCGTCGATGACCAGCAGGGTAGCGATCTGGCTCATGGGGCTTCGCTTTCAGGCTCGGGCTGAGTGGGAAGCGGCAAGCATAGTGTGATGCGCGTACCGCGACCATCGATACCATCATCCACCCGAATATGCCCGCCATGTGCACCGATCATGCCCTGGCAGATCGCCAGACCCAGCCCTGTGCCCTGCCCGCCCCGGTCGCCACGGGCGGCGGTGTAGAACATGTCGAAGATCTTCTCCCGGTCGGCCAGGGGAATGCCCGGCCCCTCATCGCTCACCGCAAGCTGCAGTTGTTCGTCAACCACCGCGACCTGCAACGCCAGGCGGCCATTGGCGGGAGAAAAGCGCGCGGCGTTCTCCAGCACATTGACCAGTGCCTGCTCGATCAAGGCTGCATGGACGAACAACAGCGGCAAGCCCTCCGGTACCTCGGTGGTCAACTGCAACGGCGCCAGCACCACGCGCAGACGATTGAGCGCGCTGCCGACGATGTCGGTCGGCGCCACCCAGTCACGGGCCAGCTTCAGCCCACCGTGCCCCAGGCGGGTCATGTCCAGCAGGTTCTGGATGTAACGGTCCAGGCGTTCGGCTTCGTCGCGCGTGCCTTCAAGCAGCTCCTTGCGGTCCGCCTGGGGGATCGCGTCGCCCAGGGCCAGCAGGCTGTCGATGCTGCCACGCATGGCCGTCAGGGGCGTGCGCAAGTCATGGGACACCGATGCCAGCAAGGCACTGCGCAGCTGCTCGGTTTCGCCATGCAAGCGTGCCGCCTCCAGTTGCTCGGCCAGGCGTGCCCGCGCCAGTGCCTGGGCCAGCGGCTGGCTCAAGGCCTTGAGCAGACGCCGGCGCTGGGGCGTCAGGCTCTGGCCCTGTCGCGGGCGAACACCCAGCAGCGCCAGTGGCGACTCGTCCACCGACAGTGGCCACCACCACCAGCGGCCGTTGGGCAAGGTGTCGCTGCCAAGCCCCGCCGCCTGGTCGTGCTGCCAGGCCCACTCGGCCGCGGCGCGCTCATTGTCGCTGAACTGCGGGTTGTCTGCGCTGGCCACCTGCAGGCGCCCGTCGGCACTGCGCTCGAGCAGGCAGACCTTGAGGTCGTTCCAGCCATCGAGGTGTTGACCGGCGGCATTGAACACCGCCTGGCGGTCGGTGGCGGCGGTGAGTTTGCGCGACAGCTCCAGCAACTGGTTGGTCTGCTCCTGGGTTTCGCGCAGGGCCTGCAACTGGCGGCGCTGGCGGGCCGCCAGGTTGCCGGTGAGTGCAGCCATGAGCAGGAAGAACAGCGAGGTCAGCACGTCTTCTTCGCGCTGGATGCTGAAGGAGAAATTCGGTGGAATAAACAGGAAGTCGTAAGCCAGGAACGACATCACCGCACAGGCCAATGCCGGCCCCAGGCTGCTGCGCACCGCTACCAGCAACACCGCGGCAAGAAACACCAGGGAGATGTTCGGCAGCGCCAGCACACTGGCCACTCCCCAGGCCAGCCCCGTGGCCAGCAACGTGGCAACCAGGGCCAGCAGGTAATGGCGCCACACCCAGGCCTTTTTCACTGCAGCGCTGGGCGGCTCGGGTTTTTCGTCACGGTCCAGCACGTTGATTTCCAGGCCATGGGCCTCACGCAGCAACCGCGTCGCCACCCCGGCGCCGAACAACCGCCGGCGCAAGCGATCACGCGACTGCCCCACCAACACCAGGTTGGCGCGGCGCTCCAGGGCATGCTGGATCAGGGTCTTGGCCACTTCACCGGCGCGCAGCAGCACCACTTCGCCGCCCAGGCGCTCGGCCAGTTGCTGGGCCGCCTGCAAGCGCTGGCGGGCGGTTTCGTCGCGCAGCTTGCCGTTATCGACATGCACCAGGCTCCAGGGCAAATGACGCCGCTGGGCCACCCGACAGGCATGGCGTACCAGGCGCTCGGCCTGGGCATCGCCATCCACGCCCACCAGCAAGCGCCCGCGCAAGGTCGGTGCATCCTGGCCCAGCTGGCGATAGCCGTGGGCAAGATCGGCATCGACCTGGGCGGCGGCCGTCTGCATGGCCAGCTCGCGCAGGGCGGTGAGGTTGGTCTGGCTGAAAAAGGCATCGATGGCCGCACGCGCCTGTTCGGGCACGTAGACCTTGCCCTCGCGCAGACGCTCGAGCAATTCCCGTGGCGGCAAGTCGATCAGCACCAGTTCGAAAGCTTCCTGCAGCACCCAGTCGGGCAGGGTTTCACGCACCTGCACACCGGTAATGCCACGCACCTGGTCATTGAGGCTCTCCAGGTGCTGGACGTTGACCGTGGTGTACACGTCGATGCCTGCGGCCAACAGCTCCTGCACGTCCTGCCAGCGCTTGGCGTGCCGGCTGCCGGGGGCGTTGCTGTGGGCCAGTTCATCGACCAGGACCAGGTGCGGGGTGGCCTTGAGCAAGCCATCGAGGTCCATCTCTTCCAACTGCACGCCACGGTACTCCGAGCGCACCAAGGGTTGCTGCGCCAGGCCGGCCAGCAAGGCTTCGGTCTCGGCCCGGCCATGGGTCTCGACCACCCCCGCGACCACCTGCACACCCTGGCGCAGCTGGGCATGGGCGGCCTGAAGCATCGCGTAGGTCTTGCCTACCCCCGGCGCCGCCCCCAGGAACACTTTGAGTCGGCCGCGCCCTTCGCGCGGCAGTCCGGCCAACAACGCATCGGCGCGTTCGGAGTTGCTATCGCTCACTGCTCTTCCTTATTTCGAAACCGGGGCGAGCCGCTCGAGGGCTGCGTTCAACGTCAGTACATTGACCACCGGCGGACCGATCAATGGCTGCAGGGTGGACTGCTCCACCAGGGCTTGCAAGGCTTGTGTGTCAACCTGCCGCGCCGCTGCCACGCGCGGCAGCTGGTAGGCCACGGCGGCGGGCGACAAGTGCGGGTCCAGGCCGCTGCCGGAGGTGGTCAGCAAGTCCAGCGGCACCGCCCCCCGTTGCTCGACGTACTGCTGCGCGGCGCTCTGGGCAATGCGCTGGGCCAGCGCCGGATTGCTCGGCGCCAGGTTGCTGGCACCGCTGGCCACGGTGGCAAAATCCGCCGCCGAAGGCCGTGGGTGAAACCAGGCGTCGCCGGTAAAGGCCTGGGCGATCAACCGCGAGCCGCGGACCTGGCCCTGGTCGTCGCGTAGCAGGCTGCCGTTGGCCTGGTCGGGGAAGGCCAGCTGGGCTACCCCGGTGACCACCAGCGGGTACACGGCACCGGTGATCAGGGTCATCAGCAGGATCAGGCTCAAGGCCGGGCGTACGTAAGTTGTCATGGTCATCTCCTTGGCATCAGACCAGGTTCAATGCAGTGAGCAGCAGGTCGATCAGCTTGATCCCGGCAAACGGCACGATCAGCCCGCCCACCCCGTAGATCAGCAAGTTGCGGCGCAGCAGGTGCGCGGCGCTCGCGGCCTGCACCCGCACACCGCGCAGGGCCAGGGGGATCAGCACGACGATGATCAGGGCGTTGAAGACAATGGCCGAAAGAATCGCGCTCTGCGGGCTGTGCAGGTGCATGAGGTTGAGCACGCCCAGTTGCGGATAGATCGCCGCGAACAGCGCCGGCAGGATGGCGAAGTACTTGGCCACGTCGTTGGCGATCGAGAAGGTGGTCAACGCACCGCGTGTGACCAGCAGCGCCTTGCCCACCTGCACCACGTCCAGCAGCTTGGTCGGGTCGCTGTCCAGGTCGACCATGTTGGCGGCCTCGCGGGCGGCCTGGGTGCCGTCGTTCATGGCCATGCCGACATCGGCCTGGGCCAGGGCCGGGGCATCGTTGGCTCCGTCACCGCACATGGCGACCAGGCGGCCATCGTTCTGCTCCTGGCGAATCCGCGCCAGCTTTTTCTCGGGGGTGGCTTCGGCCAGCACATCGTCCACGCCGGCTTCGGCGGCAATGGCCGCGGCAGTGAGCGGGTTGTCGCCGGTGACCATCACGGTGCGAATACCCAGCTTGCGCAACTCGGCAAAGCGCTCGCGAATCCCGGGCTTGACCACATCCTTGAGGTGAATCACGCCGAGCAGGCGCTTGTCGACACACACCAGCAGCGGCGTGCCACCGCTCTGGGCAATCTTGTCCACTTCGCGGGCCAGCGACGCCGGCATTTCCAGGCGCTGCATGCCGACGAAGGCCAACACCGAATCCACCGCCCCCTTGCGAAAGCGGCGCTGCTGGTAATCCACACCCGAGAGCCGCGTCTCGGCGCTGAAGGCCACGGGGTTCAGCTGGCCTGCGGCCGGCGCGGTGAAGTCGAGCGACTGGCGCAGGTACTCGACGATCGACTTGCCCTCGGCGGTGTCGTCCGCCAGCGAAGCCAGCAAGGCGCCCTCCCCCAGTTCCCTGGATGTAACCCCGGGGGCTGCATGCAAGGCACTGCAGCGGCGGTTGCCGAAGGTGATGGTGCCGGTCTTGTCGAGCATCAGCACATGCACGTCACCGGCCGCTTCCACCGCACGCCCGGAGCGGGCGATCACATTCAGGCGCACCAGGCGGTCCATGCCGGCAATACCGATGGCCGACAACAGGCCACCGATGGTGGTCGGGATCAAGGTCACCAGCAGCGCCACCAGGAACACCAGCGGCAGGCTGCCACCGGCAAAGTGGGCAAAGGGCTGCAAGGTCACCACGACCAACAGGAAGATCATCGTCAGGCCGATCAGCAGGATGTCCAGGGCGATCTCGTTGGGTGTCTTCTGGCGCTTGGCGCCTTCGACCAGGGCGATCATGCGGTCCAGGGTCGACTCGCCCGGGTTGCTGGTGATGCGGATCAGCAACCAGTCCGACACCAGCCGCGTGTTGCCGGTGACCGCCGAGCGATCGCCACCGGACTCACGGATGACCGGGGCGGACTCACCGGTAATCGCCGCTTCGTTGACCGCCGCAATACCTTCGAGCACCTCGCCGTCACCGGGGATCATCTCCCCGGCCATGACCTTGACTACGTCGTCCTTGCGCAGGCTGGACGCCGGCACCACCTCGAAACTGCCCGAGTCGCTGCGACGCCGTGCGCTCAAACCCTGGCTGCCCGCCTTGAGGCTGTCGGCGCGGGCCTTGCCGCGCCCTTCAGCCAACGCTTCGGCAAAGTTGGCGAACAACACGGTAAACCACAACCACAGGGCAATCTGCACCGCTACCGCCGTCGGCACGCCATTGGCGGGCACCAGGCACAACAGGGTGGTGAAGATCGCGGTCAGTTCCACCACCAGCATCACTGGCGAGCGCTTGAGCTGACGTGGATCGAGCTTGATAAATGCTTGCACCAATGCCGGACGCCACAATGCTGCAAAGGTGGTGGGCGCCGCAGAGGCCGGGGCTGCTTTCACTTCGGGAATCGGCATGTTCATGATTCGCTCCTCACAAACCCAGGCTCAGTTGTTCGGTGATCGGGCCCAGCGCCAGGGCGGGCAAAAAGGTCAGGCCGCCAATCAGCAGGATGGTCACCACCAACAAGGTGGCGAACAACGGGCCGTGGGTGGGGAAGCTGCTCTCGCCCACCGGCGCGGCTTTTTTCATCGCCAGGCTGCCCGCCAGGGCCAGCACCGGCAGGATGTAGCCGAAGCGGCCGATCAGCATGCCCAGGCCCAGCATCAGGTTATGGAACGTGGTGTTGGCGCCGAAGCCGGCGAAGGCCGAACCGTTGTTGGCACTGGCCGAGGTATAGGCGTACAGCAATTGGCTGAAGCCATGGGCACCGGGGTTGCTGACCGCCGCTGCGGGGCCAGGCAGGCTTGCCGCCAAGGCGCCGAGCACCAGTACGCCCACCGGCATCACCAGCAAGGTGGCCACCAGCAGTTGCACCTCGCGGGCCTGGAGTTTCTTGCCCAGGTATTCCGGCGTGCGGCCAATCATCAGCCCGGCCAGGAACACCGCGATCAACACGTTGAGCAACATGCCGTAGAGCCCGGCGCCGACGCCGCCGAAGATCACCTCGCCAACCATCATGTTGACCAGCGCAACCATGCCGCTGATGGGGTTGAGGCTGTCGTGCATGTTGTTCACCGAGCCGTTTGAGGCGGCGGTGGTAGTGACCGTCCAGAGCACGCTGGCGGTGGTGCCCAGGCGCATCTCCTTGCCTTCCAGCGGCGCGGCCTGTTCGACCTGCGGGTTGTTCAGGCTGGGGTTGGCCTGGTACTCCGACCACAGCGCAGTACCGCCGCCGATCAGGAACAACGCCAGCATGCAGGCGATGATCGCCCGGCTCTGGCGCAGGTCCTTGACGTAGTGGCCGAAGGTGAACACCAGGGCTGCCGGGATCAGGATGATCGAGGCCATTTCGAACAGGTTGCTCCAGGCTGTCGGGTTCTCGAACGGGTGCGCCGAGTTGACGCCGAAGAAGCCGCCGCCATTGGTACCCAGTTGCTTGATGGCGATCTGGCTGGCCGCCGGGCCCAGCGGGAGGGTCTGGTCGGCGCCCTGCAGCGTCAGGGCCTGGACGTAGTCGCCGAAGGTTTGCGGCACGCCCTGCCAGACCAGAAACAGCGCCAGCAGCAGGCACAGCGGCAACAAGCCGTAGAGGGTGGCGCGAGTCATGTCGACCCAGAAGTTGCCCAGGGTCTGCGCCGAACGCCGGGCAATGCCACGGCACAGGGCGACCAGCACGGCAAGGCCGGTGGCGGCACTGACGAAGTTCTGCACGGTCAGGCCGATCATCTGGCTCAGGTAGCTCACCGAGGCTTCGCCGCTATAGGCCTGCCAGTTGGTGTTGGTGACAAAACTGATCGCCGTATTCATGGCCAGCGACCATTCCTGGCCCGGCAGGTGCTGGGGATTGAGCGGCAGGTAGCCCTGCAACAACAGCACGGCGAACACCAGCACAAAGCCCGCCAGGTTGAACGCCAGCAAGGCCAGGGTGTACTGCTTCCAGCCCTGCTCGGCATCGGCATCGACGCCAGCCAACCGATAGCAGCCCCGCTCCACCGGCCCCAGCACGGGCGACAGCCAGGTACGCTGGCCTTCCATCACCTTGTAGTAAAAGCGCCCAAGCCACGGCGCCGGCACCAGTACCAGCGCGAAGAACGCCAGCAGCAACGCGTAATCGTAACTGTGCATGGTCGCTCCTAGCCCCGGTCGGCGCGCAGCAGCGCGACCATCAGGTAGATCATCAACGCCACTGCCAGCAGCAGCGACACCCCGTCCAGAATGCTCATCGAATCTCTCCGTCCTTACGGCTGTTTGCCGCTGACGGTCATTGTCCGAAGAGGTGCTGTAAAGGTGCGAGACCAGGACCGCTTGCAACCTATAAAGAATGCGTAAAGAACGCCTTCAGTGCCCCGCCAGCGCCCGCCACTGCGGCGGCTGCACGTAATGCACGGCCCAGTTGATCACAGCCTCGGCCGGCATTGGCCGGGCAATGCCATACCCCTGGGCGACGTCGCAGCCCAGGCCCATCAACAGCTGGCCGTGCTCCACCGACTCCAGCCCCTCGGCGATCACCTGGCGGCCAAAGGCCCGGGCCAGGCCGATCACCGCGCGGGTAAGGGCCAGGTCGTCGTGATCGTGGAGGATGTCGCGCACGAATGACTTGTCGATCTTGATGGTGCGAGTGGGCAAACGCTTGAGGTAACTCAGCGACGAATAGCCGGTGCCGAAATCATCCAGGGAGAACTGCACGCCCAACTGCTTGCAGGCTTCCAGGCACTGGCTGACCCGCTGGATATTCTCGATGGCCACCGACTCGACGATCTCCAGGTCGAGCATCTGTGGCGCCACGCTCGGGTAGCCTGCCAGCAGCCCCTTGAGGCGCTCGACAAAGTCACTGCGCTGAACGTGCCGGGCGGCGATATTCACACTCACCGGCCACACATGCCCGGTCTGCTGCCAGCGCTGCATCTGTTCCAGGGCCTGGGCGATCACCCATTCGCCGATATCGACAATCAGGTCGGTCTGCTCCACCAGCGGCAGGAACTCACCCGGCGCCACCAGCCCTTCGGTCGGATGCTGCCAGCGCAGCAAGGCCTCGAAACCCAGCACCTGGCCGCTGCGCATGTTCACTTTGGGCTGATAGTGCAAACGCAGTTCGCCCTTGATCATCGCCTGGCGCACCCGCGCCACCGTCTGGTGCGTGGCCTTGACCTCGCGGTCCAGCGACACGTCGAACAGGTGGTAGCGGTTGCGCCCGCTCTGCTTGGCCACGTACAGCGCCTGGTCGGCATGGCGCACCAGGGTGTCGGCGTCTTCGTTGTCGAGGGGGAACAGGGTTACGCCGATGCTGGCGCTGACGCTCACTTGCTGGTCACGGATCGAATACGGCGCGGCAATCGCCTTGAGCACCCGGTCCAGTGCCGAGTGCAATGACGACGGTGCCTGCACATGGCGCAGTATCAACACGAACTCGTCGCCCGAAAGCCGAGCCACCGCATCGTCGCCGCGAAGGATTTCCTTGAGTCGCTTGGCCACTTCCACCAACAGCAAGTCACCACTGGCATGGCCGTAGCCATCGTTGACCGCCTTGAAGCCATCCAGGTCGAGCATGCACACCGCCAACGCGATGCCTTCGCGGCGGGAAAACGCCAGCGCCTGGTTGAGCAGGTCGGAGAGATAGGCGCGATTGGGCAGCCCGGTCAGCACGTCATGCCCCACGCGCCACTGCAGGGTGTGCAGCAGCTGGCGCTTCTCGGTGACGTCGAAGCGGATCGATACGTACTTGCGTACCTGGCCGCTGGCCGGGTCGATCAGCGGCACCATGGTGCTGTCGACCCAGTACAACGAGCCGTCCTTGGCGCGGTTGCAGATCTCGCCCTTCCAGACCTTGCCGGCCACCAGGGCGCGCCACATGCCTTCGAAATAGTCCCGCTCGTGCAGGCCGGAATTGAGAATGCGGTGATTGGCCCCCAGCAGTTCCTCGCGGCTGTAGCCGGAGATACTGCAGAACTGCTCGTTGACGTAGGTAATCCGACCGCGCAGGTCGGTTTCGGAAAAAATCGCCGCCGCATCCACGGCCGCGCGGTAGTTGTCATCCATGAAGCGCTCGTTACCCTTCGCGTCAGCGGTTGAATCGCTCGACCAGGGCGCGCAGGCCCAATGAAATGTGTTCCAGCTCTGCCCCGCGGGTAGCGGCGGCATTGGCGTTCTGTGCGGTGTGCTGCACGGTTCCGGCCACGGTATTGATCTGCTCGGACACCGACTCGGCCACCGACGACTGCTCCTCGGCAGCAGCGGCCATTTGCTGGCTCATGTCGCTGATGCGCTCAACCGCCGCACGAATGCCTTGCAGCGCCTGCTGTGCCTCCAGCACCCGGGCCACGCCCTGCTCGGCCTCGTCGATGCCCAGGCTTGCGATGCTCACCGCATCGACGGCGCCAGCCCGCAGGCTTTCGATGATGCCCTGGATCTGCACGGTGGACTGGCGGGTCTTGCCGGCCAGCGCCCGCACCTCATCGGCGACCACGGCAAACCCGCGCCCCTGCTCGCCGGCACGGGCCGCCTCGATGGCGGCATTGAGCGCCAGCAGGTTGGTCTGGTCGGCAATCGAGCGGATCACTTCGGCGGCCACGGAAATATCCTCGGTCTGCCCGGCCAGGTGGGTGACCGCCTGGTTGATCTGGCTGACCGTACTGGCCAGCAGCTGGATCGCCTCCCGGGTGGTGCCCACCACCTGGTTGCCCTGCCCGGCAAGCTGGTTGGCCGTGTGGGCCTGGTCTGCGGTCTCCTGTACATGGCTCGCGACTTCGGCAATGGAAGCGGCCATCTCGGTCATGGCGGCGGCAGTCATGTCGGTCTCGGCACGCTGGTCGAGCAGCGCCGACTCGGTCTGGCGCGACAGGCCGCTGGAGTCGCCGGCGGCCTCGCTCATCTGCACGGCCAGGTCGCTCAGGCGGGTCAGCGCCGTCTTGAGGCGGGCTTCTTCACTGATCAGGATCATCTGCAACTGGGCGGCAGGGCCCAGCGCATCGCTGTAGGTCAGTGCGACGACAGGATCGGAGAACGTGTTGCTGGAGCAACGGGCGATCTGCGCCATCTGCTGCCCCATGCGTTGGTGTGCCCACAGCCCCACCATACCGAACAGCCCCAGGGTGATCCCGTGGGCGACCCAACCTGGCAGCCAGAGCTGGGCCGCGATTGCTGTGCCACCAGCGAGCAACGGCAGGCCCAGTACCTGCGCGAGCAGCGCCAGGCGCCGGCCGGCCGACACGGCAGGCTTGCCTTCACGCAAACGGGCATACAGCACTTCGGCGCGGCGCACCTGCTCGCGCGTCGGCTTGACCCGCACCGACTCGTAGCCCACCACCCGGCCACCTTCGAGGATTGGCGTGACGTAGGCGCTGACCCAGTAGAAGTTGCCGTTCTTGCAGCGGTTCTTGACGATGCCCATCCAGCTTTGGCCGGCCTTGAGGTACTGCCACATCTGCTCGAACACCGCGGGCGGCATGTCGGGGTGGCGCACCAGGTTGTGCGGGCTGCCGATCAGTTCCGCCTGGCTGAAACCGCTCATGGCGGCAAACTCGGCATTGCAGTAGGTGATATTGCTGGCGGTGTCGGTGGCAGAAATGAGCCGTTGATCCTCACCGAACGTCTGTTCGACCGAGGTGACCGGCAGGTTGAAACGCACGTTGAAACTCCCTTTATGGCGGCAACAAGCAGCAACCCGGGGTTAACCAGGGTTTTTAACTGCTCGTTCAAATAACCCTACTAATTACACCACATTTCTGTAACAAATCGTTATGTGTTTAATTGCGACCAAATGCCAATAGTTATCTTTAACTTATTGATTGGAATAGACATTTTTCTGTAGGAGCGGGCTTGCCCCGCGATGGACCTCAAGGGCCCTTCGCGGGGCAAACCCGCTCCTACAGGGGTGAAAACAACTGGTCAGACCGGTCAAACCAAAAAGCCTTGCCAACCCGTAAAATACGCGCCTACACTGAGCACGCACTGGACATACCGGTAATACCACAATAATTAAGTCCTCCGCTCTTTCGCCCCCTGCGGCTATCGAAGCAAGGACACCGATCAGAGATCCCTCCCATGCTCAAATGGTGCTCGCGTTCGATCTTCCTCCAAGTGGTGCTGGGCCTTGCGCTAGGCATTGCCTGCGGCCTCAGCTTCCCCGAAGTTTCCCTGCAGTTGAAACCCCTGGGCGACGGCTTTATCAAGCTGATCAAGATGCTCATCGGGCTGATCGTGTTCTGCGTGGTGGTCAGCGGTATCTCCGGTGCGGGCGACCTGAAGAAGGTCGGACGGATCGGCCTCAAGTCGGTGATCTACTTCGAAGTGCTGACCACCATTGCCCTGGTCATCGGCCTGGTGTTCGCCTTTACCTCCGGTATCGGCAGCGGCGCCAACATCCACCTCGACCAACTGTCGGCCGCCGAAGCCGGCAACCTGGCCGAGCGCGGCCAGCACATCCACGGCACGGCCGCCTTCCTCATGGACCTGATACCGACCTCGGTGGTGGGTGCCTTTGCCGACAACAACATCCTGCAAGTGCTGCTGTTCTCGGTGCTGTTCGGCAGTGCGCTGAACCTGGTGGGTGAAGCCGCCTCGGGCATCTCGCGGCTGATCAACGAACTGAGCCATGTGATCTTTCGCATCATGGGCATGATCGTGCGCCTGGCGCCGCTGGGCGTGTTCGGTGCCATCGCCTTCACCACCAGCAAATATGGCCTGGAGTCGCTGCAGCACCTGGGTGGCCTGGTGGCGCTGTTCTACCTGACCTGCATCGGTTTCGTGCTGCTGATCCTGGGCACGGTGATGCGCCTGTCGGGCCTGCGTATCCTGCCGTTCATCAAATACCTGCGCGAAGAACTGACCATCGTCCTGGGCACGGCATCGTCCGATGCGGTACTGCCGCAGATCATGCGCAAGCTGGAGCATTTGGGCATCGGCAACTCCACCGTCGGCCTGGTGATTCCCACCGGTTATTCCTTTAACCTCGACGGCTTCTCGATCTACCTGACCCTGGCCATCGTCTTCATCGCCAATGCCACCGGTACGCCCCTGGCCATGACCGACCTGCTGACTATCCTGCTGGTCTCGCTGATCACCTCCAAAGGTGCCCACGGTATTCCCGGCTCTGCCCTGGTGATCCTCGCCGCGACCCTGACCGCCATCCCCGCGATCCCGGTGGTGGGCCTGGTGCTGGTGCTGGCGGTGGACTGGTTCATGGGCATCGGCCGGGCGCTGACCAACCTGATCGGCAACTGCGTGGCAACCGTGGCCATCGGCCGCTGGGAAGGCGATATCGACATGGAGCGGGCTAACAATGTGCTGGCCGGCAAACAGGGCTTCAGCTTTGCCCAGCGCAAGGCCCCGACCGCCCACCAACAAGAGTTCTGAGTCAAAGGGCCGGCACTGCGGTGCCGGCCCCAGGAGCACAACATGCAATCGATCTCAGGGAGTGAACCGTGATCAGCTCATCCACCGTCGTCAACTCCGTGGTAGAAAAACTGCGCCAGGCCCTGGACCGCGGCCAATGGCGCTCGGGCGACATGCTGCCGGGCCAGCGCGAACTGGCCGAGCAACTGGGCATCAGCCGCCCGAGCCTGCGTGAAGCGGTCACCGTGCTGGAAACCCTGGGCCTGGTGCGTTCACTGCCCGGCAAGGGTGTACTGGTGCTCGAACCTGGCAGCGTCGAGCCGATGCAGGCCCAGAGCGCGGTCGCCCAAGCCAGCCTGGAAGACGTGCTGCAACTGCGCTACACCCTGGAACCGTTCATCGTCGGCCTGGTGGCCCAGTCCATCAGCAGCAAGGAAATCGGCCAACTGCGCCTGACCCTGATGGACATGCGCGAAGCACTCGAGGCCCAGGACAGCGAAGCTGGCGTCAACGCCTACATCGCCTTCCACGAAGAACTGTTCACCCTGACCGCCAACCCGATCTTCCAGAACGTGGTGCAGCAGACCAGCAATGCCCTCAAGCAGAGCGCCGGCGTGCTGCGCAACTCGCCCGAGCACCTGGCCGCGCGACTGGAAGAAAACGAAGCGGTGGTGCGTGCCATCCGCAACAAGAACAGCGCCCAGGCCAGCGCGCAGATGCGCCACCACATCCTTCAGGAAGGCCGGCGCATGGGTATCGAACTGAACATCCCGGACGAACACCCGGGCAACTGAACCCAGGAGAGCAGTGATGAACGCCAGCGCCCAAGCCCCTGTGACTACCCTGCCGCCGCTGCTTGCCCACGGCGAAGTGCGCCTGTCGGCCGAACAGATCTACCCGCGCCTGTTCGACGCCATTCTCGAACAGCGCCTGGCCCCCGGCAGCGCCTTGCCCGAGCAGGCATTGGGCGACGCATTCGGCGTGAGCCGCACCGTGATCCGCCGCGTGCTGGGCAGGCTGTGCGACCAACAGGTGATCGTCCAGCGCCCCAGCCACACCGCGCACCTGGCCGCCCCCGACCCGCAACAGGCGCGGCAGATCCTCAGCGCGCGGCGCCTGGCCGAAACCACGCTCATCACCCTCGCCGTGCAGCGCTCGCGACCGGCGAAGATCCGCCAGTTGCGCGAACTGGTTGCCCGCGAGCGCCAGAGCCACGAACAGGGCCAGCGTTGCACCGCGATCCGCCTGGGTGGCGAGTTTCATCTGAAACTGGCGGAGATTGCCAACAATGCACCGCTGACCCGCTTTCTCAATGGCCTGGTGCCGCAGACTTCGCTGATCATCGCCCAGTACGAAAGCCGCCCTTGCAGCCACTGCGCGTGGCAGGAGCATGCGGCGATCATCGATGCCCTGGAAAAAGGGGATGGGGACGCGGCGTTGGCGTTGATGCATGAGCATCTGGATCATATCGAGGCGAAGTTGGAGCTGGGCGTCTGAACCATCGCGGGGCAAGCCCGCTCCTACCTATACTCAAATAGGAATACCCAAACACCAGACTGTCCACAGGGGCTGCGATGTGAAGCCGCCTTCCCCGCTCACCTTCCTTTTGCTCACCCTGCTGCTGGTGCTGGGTGGGTGTGCCTCTCGACAAAAACCCGTAGAGCTGCCCCCGGTGCAATTGAGCCCCGCCACCTGGGAGCAGATCGACCGGGAGATCATCGATGCCTCCCTGGCCGCGACCAGTTCGGTCAATGACTACACCCGCCGCTCCATGCGGGTATGGAAAGATCGCGTACAGCAATACACCGAAAGCGATTTCATCCCCTGGTTCACCGGCTACTGGACCCAGCAATGGCTGACCATGAAGGTGGCCTGGTACAAGATGAACAGCGGCGACGGCAAGGACCCGCCCGAAAAGCGCCTGGCCCTGTACCTGCAGGAGCAGTATCACCAACGCGTGCTCGACCAGGTCGCCAAGGAGATCGACCCCGAGGCGATTCGCGACCGGGCCATGGAGCTGTATATCCAGTTGCTCGGCCAGCAACTGCAACAACTCGCCCAACGCTACCGGGCGCCGCCCGAGCAGTTCAACCTGCGCCTGACGCGCATCCAGGCCATCACCCTCGCCCCGCCCGCCTCCCACAATGCCTCGCTTTACCAGTTGCTGTTCAGCAAGTCGCTGGCCGAGCAACCGGCCTATGCGGCGCTGGTCACCCGTATGCACAGCGCCGTGCGCGCCGGCACCCAGCGCTCGGATATCGGTTTGTCGTCGGTGGCGCAACAGGCCAGTGAAAAAATCGGCGCGACCCTGGCACCACGCGGCATCGCCAGCGCGGTTGCCAGCGCGGTGGGCCGCACCGCCGGCGCGCTGATCTCGGTGGTCGCCACCGGCTATGGGGTGTTCTCCCATAGCCAGGAACAACCGGCGATGATCGAGCAGTTGCGGGTGATCCTCAATGTGGCGCTCAACGAGGAGTGGCGGGAGCTGATGGAGAACCGCAAGACCGGGGCCATGGCCGGGGTGTACTACCTGTCGGGCGAGATCGAAGACGACCTGCTCGGTGCCACCCGCCTGCAGAAAGAGCCGGACTCCGGCTCGTTGCGCATTGTCATCCCCGCGCAGTGATTCACGCCGCCGCAGCCTGCCCCTGGGCCGAGGTCGGCAGGCCGAAGATCCGGTCGAATGCCCAGTTATAGAGAAAGGTGTAGCACGGGATCAGGATGATAAAGGCCAGGTCCACCAGGAAGGCTTCGACCAGGCTCATGTCCAGCCACCAGGCGATCAGCGGGATCAGGTAGATCACCAGCGTCAGTTGAAAACCGATGGCATGGGCCACCCGGCGCGCGACGCTGCGCCCGCGCTTGGCCTGCCGGCTTTCCCAGCACTCGAACAGGGTGTTGTAGATGAAGTTCCAGGCCATGGCGATGGTGGTGATCATCACCGCCAGGGGGCCGGTGTTGCTGGGGGCCGTGTCTGACAGATACGCCAGCCCCAACGTCGACATGCACAGGCCGATCATTTCGTAGGCAGTCACATACACCAGTTTGCGTTTGACACCTTGCACCGTATTACCTCGAATCCGTCATGAAGTGCTGCCTCAATGGACAGCAGAAGCGCGCCAGATTGCGTCAATCTTCTTGACAGCAAAAGTCAGCAGCTATCAGATTGACTGACAGGAGATTGACCTTTGAATTTTTCCAGCGACAACATCGAACTCTTTCTGGCGGTACTCGACTGCGGCTCGTTCTCGGCTGCTGCCCGCGCCCTGGGTCGAGTGCCATCAGCGGTGAGCATGGCCATCGGCAATCTTGAAGCGGAGCTTGGCTTTGCCCTGTTCGAGCGCTCCCATCGCGAAACCCGCCCCACCGCCCTCGCCCAGGCGCTCGAACCCCACGCCAGGATGATCGCTGCGCAACTGGGGCAATTGCAGGTGCATGCCTTGGAGCTTTCCCAGGGGCTGGAAAGCACCCTGACGATCAGCGTGGTGCCCGACATCGACCATGCGCCCTTGCTGAACGCCATCAAGACGATCAGCGAGCGCTATCCGTTGCTGGAGGTCGAAGTGCTCAACGCGCCCCAGGAAGAAGCCTTGCAGTTGCTGCACACGGGGCGAGTCAGCCTGTGCCTGGCGTTCGCCGGGTTGTCGGTCGACCCGCGGCAGCGCTTCCAGAACATCGGCATGGAATCGCTGGTGGCGACCATCTCTGCGAACCACCCTGTCCTGCAGCGCCAGCCCCGGCAAATCACCTACCTCGAGGACCTGGCCAGTGTCCGCCAGATACTGGTAGCCAGCCGCGACCTGCCGATCACCGATACCCGCGCCCTGATCGGCAAGGCCTACTGGCGCACCGACAGCCTGGGCATGGCCCTGGAGATGGTCGAGGCCGGGCTGGGCTGGGGCGACTTCCCGCTGTCGCGGGTGGCGCCGTTGCTGGAGGCCGGCCGCTTGCTGCGCCTGGACTTCAAGAACACCCGCAATGAACTGCAATTGCCGGTGCATGCCTTCTGGCGTCACAACCAGCCGCTGCAAAAAGCCGCCCAGGAGCTGGTGAGATTATTGTAGGAGCGGCCTGCGGCAATCTGTCTTTCAACCTTTTACCCTTGCGGCCGATACCCGGATGGACAGGTACGAGCATTCGCCAAAAGCACCGCTCGGCACTCCTCTTTCATGGCACAAGGGCTCGGAACATGAACCTGAAATTTCGCCACAAGATCCTGCTGTGCGCCTGCGGCGTCGTGGTTCTGGCATTTGCGTTGTTCACCCTCTACAACGATTACCTGCAGCGCAACACCATCCGCCAGAACATCGAGTCCTCGGTCAAGCAAGCCGGCGCCCAGACGGCCAGCAGCGTGCAGAACTGGATGAGCGGCCGCATCCTGGTACTGGAAAATCTCGCGCAGAACGTCGCCCACCAGGGCAGCGGTGCCGATTTCCCGGGGCTGGTCGATCAGCCATCGTTCACCAACAACTTCCAGTTCACCTATGTGGGCCAGGCCAACGGCGTATTCACCCAGCGCCCGGACGCGAAAATGCCCGACGGCTATGACCCGCGCCAACGGCCCTGGTACACCGCCGCCGTGGCCGCCAACCAGACCATGTTGACTCCGCCCTACATGGCCGCTGTCGGTGGCCTGGTGGTGACCATCGCCATGCCGGTCAAGAGCCAGGCCAACGGCGAGCTGATTGGCGTGGTCGGTGGCGACCTGAGCCTGGCGACCCTGGTCGACATCATCAACGCCGTGGACTTCGGCGGTATCGGACACGCCTTTTTGGTCGACCGCAATGGCCAGGTGATCGTCAGCCCGAACAAAGACCAGGTGATGAAAAACCTCAAGGACATCTACCCGGGCAGCAGCCTGCAGGTGGCCCCGGGCATTCATGACGTCACCCTGGGCGGTGAAGAGCGGATCATCTCGTTTGCCCCGGTCAACGGCTTGCCGTCGGCCAACTGGTACATCGGCCTGTCCATCGACAAAAGCAAAGCCTATGCCGGTATCAGCCAGTTCCGTACCTCGGCGATCATCGCCATGCTCATTGCCGTTGCCGCGATCGCCGGCGTGCTGGGCCTGTTGATCCCGGTGCTGATGCGGCCGCTGACCACCATGGGCCGCGCCATGCAGGACATCGCCCAGGGCGAAGGCGACCTGACCCGCCGCCTGGTCGTGGAGAACAAGGACGAGTTCGGTGAGCTGGCCGGCGCGTTCAACCAGTTCGTCGAGCGAATTCATGCCTCGATTGCCGAAGTGTCGTCGGCCACCCGCCAGGTGCATGACCTGTCGGAACGGGTGATGAGCGCCTCCAATGCCTCGATCAGCGGTTCCGAAGAGCAAAGCATGCGCACCAATAGCGTGGCTGCGGCGATCAACGAGCTGGGCGCCGCCACCCAGGAAATCGCCCGCAACGCCGCCGACGCCTCGCAGCACGCCAGCGGCGCCAGCGAGCAGGCCAACGATGGCCGCCAGGTGGTGGAAGACACCATCTCGGCGATGACTTCACTGTCGCAGAAAATCAGCGAGTCCTGCGCGCAGATCGAAACCCTCAACGCCAGCACCGATGACATCGGGCAGATTCTCGATGTGATCAAGGGCATCTCCCAGCAGACCAACCTGCTGGCCTTGAACGCAGCCATCGAAGCGGCCCGCGCCGGTGAAGCCGGCCGCGGCTTTGCCGTGGTGGCCGACGAAGTGCGTAACCTGGCCCACCGCACCCAGGAGTCGGCCGAAGAGATCCACAAGATGATCACCACCCTGCAGGTCGGCTCCCGCGAGGCGGTGCACAACATGAACGCCAGCCAGGTATCGAGCGAGGAAAGCGTGATGGTCGCCAACCAGGCCGGTGAGCGCCTGAGCAGCGTGACCCAGCGCATCGGCGAGATCGACGGCATGAACCAGTCGGTTGCGGCTGCCACCGAAGAACAGACCGCCGTGGTCGAGAGCCTGAACCTGGACATTACCCAGATCAACGTGCTGAACCAGCAAGGCGTCGCCAACCTCAACGACACCCTGCGTCACTGCGATGCCCTGGCCCAGCAGGCCGGTCGCTTGAAGCAACTGGTCGACAGCTTCAAGATCTGACCTGGGCATTCTGGCGAGTGGCACACTGCACCACTCGCCAGGTGCCTACCGCTAAAGCGCAACGGCGCGCTTGAAGCGCCCGATGCGCAACCAGCCGATCAACACCGCCAGCATCAGCACAAAGCCCAGGTAACCGAAGAACGGATACACCTGGCCGACCAGGCTGATAAAGCCGATCAGGCTGCAGACAAACGCTGCCACCCCCGCGGCCATCGACCCCAGCCGAAAACTGCGCGTCCCGGCCGGCAACAGCCGCGCGACGAACGAATAGAGCGTGCCCACCGCCGTGTTGACGATCATGCCGAAGATGATCACGCACATCACCACGCCCAGCGCCGGGGAGATTTCGCTGGCAATCGAGAGCATCGGCATGGGCAGGTCGGCGACCGAGTCCAGGCGCGACAGCAGTCCCGCACTCATCACCAGCATCAAGCCGCCCAGTGCCGCACCGCCCAGGAGCCCGCCCCAGATCGCGGTTTTTTCAAAGCGCGCCGAGCCGCCGAGAATCGCCAGGATCGGCGCACCGGCAACGATGTTGTACGACACATAAAGGAACGCGCCGAGCAGCCAGTGGCTGGTGCCCGCTGCTTGCCGGCTGGCTACCTCGTTCAGCGCGGTAAAGCTCAGGTCGCGGGTGAACACCCCATACAAGGCAATGGCCGTGGCGACCAGGATCAGGAACGGCGTGACCGCACCGATCAACACGATCACCTTCTGCACATCCAGGCAAACGATGGCGATCACCAACAGCGTCACCAGCATGCTGCCCGCCAGCGCCGGCACGCCGAACTGCTGCTCCAGCAACGCACCGCCACCGGCCAGCATCACCACCGTGACCGCGAACATGAAGAACGTGATCATCAGGTCGACGAACAGGCCCAGGTAGCGCCCACAGATGGCGTACACCACATCCTTGTGCGAGGAAGCCTGAAGACGGTTGCCCAGGCCGGCCAGGGCCATGCCGAGAAAGGTGAACAGGGCCGCACTGACCAGGGTGCCAAGCAGCCCCCAGAGGCCGAAGTCTACGAAGAACAGCAACAACTCGCGCCCTGAGGCGAAACCTGCACCGACGATGACGCCGATAAACGCACCGGCAATTTTCAGCTGCTCTTGCATGTCTGAATCCTCTGGTTTGTGTGGCCCTGTGCGGGCCTTGTTGTTTTTGTCCAGCGATGCGCCAAGGCGGCGCGGGTGCTACTCAGTCATTGCCGATCCAGGCCTGCACTTCAATCTCGACGTCAACGCCCAGGGCAAGGCCGGCACTGACGGTGGAGCGCACCGGGTAGCCCTGGGTGAAGAACGTCTTGTAGACCTCGTTGAAGCCGGCGAAATGCTGCATGTCCGACAGCCACACCGTGGCCTTGACCACTTGCTCGAAGCCGACGCCGCATTCGGCGAGGGTTTCGCTGATGCGCTCGAGGGTGGCGCGGGTCTGGGCCTGTATATCGCCGCGCACCACTTCACCTTCGCGGGTCATTGGCACCTGGCCGGAGAGAAACAGAAAGCCACCGACCTTCACCGCCTTGGAGAACGGAAATGGCAGGTGGCTGGGGATACGCTGGATGCTGGAAGTCATGGGAAAGTCCTTCAACGGTGGTTAACGAAAACGTGCCGGAGACAAGCGCTGGGGCTCGACCCCTTCGGCACTGAGGGATTGCGCCAAGGGCTGGCCGAGCAACAAGGCGGCGGCCAGCTGCGATACACCGGCGGCCGACTGAATGCCGTAACCGCCCTGGGCGGCCAGCCAGAAAAACGCAGGTTGTGCCGGGTCATGACCGATCACCAGGTCGCCATCGGCGACGAACGAGCGCAGCCCGGCCCAGGTGTGGCTGGGACGGCGGATACTCAGGGTGGTCATGTTCTCGATGTTGTAGATGCCCAGGGCCACATCCAGCTCTTCGGGCATCACATCCTGGGGCGCGACCGGGTCGGCATTGGCGGGCGAGCCGAGCAACTGCCCGGCGTCGGGCTTGAAGTAGAAGCTTTCATCAACGCCGATCACCGCGGGCCAACTGGCGAAGGCCTGGTCTGGTGGGCCTTCGAAGGTGAAGGCGCTGCGCCGGCACGGTTGCAGGCCGACCGGCTGCACGCCACACACACCCGCAACCTCATCGGCCCAGGCGCCGGCGGCGTTGATCAATTGGCGCGCCTGCACCCCACTGCCGTCGGCCAGGCTCAAATGCCAGAGGCCGTCATTGAAGTAACCCTCGACCACTTCGGCATTGCACTGCACCTGACCACCGGCCTGACGAAAGCCGCGCAGAAAGCCCTGGTGCAAGGCGTGCACGTCCAGGTCCATGGCGCCCGGCTCGTGAATGGCGCCGGCCAGCGTATCGGCGCGCAGGCTCGGGACCAGGGCCAACGCGGCTTGATGATCGAGCAGCGTGACCTCGGTGCCATTGGCCAGGCTCTGGGCATAGGTGCTGGCGAGCAGGTCCTGCTGCTCCAGGCTGGCGACATAAAGGCAGCCGCGCGGTTCAAGCAGCGGATGCTCACAGAAGCCGGCGGGAGGGGACTCATAGAACGCCCGACTGGCCCGGGTCAGCGCCTGGATCTGTTCAGTGCCATAGGCCTCCATGAACATGGCCGCCGACCGGCCAGTTGAGTGGTAACCCGGCTGGGCTTCGCGTTCCAGGATCAGCACCTGTTGCCTGGGCGCCAACCGGTAGCCGAGAGATGCGCCGGCAATACCGCCGCCAATGATCACGCTATCGAACGTCTGCGTCATAACCTTGCCATCGCCTGTTCAAGAAGCTGAAATTATCACTTATGAGAATTCTAATATATGAGAATTTAGAAATACGCAAGCTGCCACGGTAAGATGCCTGCCCTGATGCCCGACCGAGATCCTTGATGAGTGCCGACCGCTCCCCTGCTGCCGACCGCCCTGGCGCGCTGCCCCTGATCGACCGCGCCGAAGTCGGCGCCCGCCTGCGGCTGGTGCGCAAGAGCCAGCAACTGACCCTCAAGCAACTGTCGGAACGCTCCGGGGTACCGGTGTCGACCCTGTCGAAAATGGAACTGGCGCAGGTGTCGGTGAGCTACGAGAAACTGGCTGCCGCGGCGCGAGCACTGAACGTCGACATCGCCCAGCTGTTTCGCTCGACCGGCATGGGCGATGCACCGGCGCCGACCACGGTGGTGGTCAACTCACTGCCCACGGCACCCGGCTATAGCACCGGGACCTACGACTACCACCCCATCGCCGGGGAATTTCCCGAGCGCCTGATGACCCCGATGTATGCGCGGATCATTGCCCGGGAGCGGCAGCAGTTCGATGAATTCATCCGCCACCCGGGGCAGGAATTTGCGCTGGTGCTCAGCGGGCGGGTACGAATTGTGTTCGAGACAGGCGAAGCGGTGAGCATCGGGCCGCAGGAAACGGCCTACTTCAACAGCAACGTAGGGCATATCTATCTGTCGGAGACCGACGATGGCGGGGATGCGCATGTGATGGTGGTGATGACGGATCGGTAGCCGGATCGCGGGGCAAGCCCGCTCCCGCCGCACCTGTAGGAGCGGGCTTGCCCACAACGGCTAGCCCTGAGTCACCTGACGATCTTCCAGCGCATCCAGCAAGGCCTCTATCAAGCCCTTGGCCATTTCCACCGAGTGCAGCGTGGACCAGAGAAACCCCTTGGCTGAATCATCGATGCCATCGAATGCCTTGTGCGCCGTATCGTAGGCGCAGCGCAGGTACAACGAGGTATGTACCAGCGCGTCGTGGGGTGCGATGCCGGCGTTGACGGAGAAGAGTTGGGGGTGGCCGGCGGTGCAGTCGCCGAAGGGTTTGTCGAGGGTGGGATAGAGTGAGGTGGGTGGATCGGGGACAAGTTTTTTCATGGCGAACCCATTCAGTTGGGCTGCAACCCGTCGTTTCCACACTAAGGGTGGCAGCTGTACGCAGGGTGGAAAACCGGGCGAACGGGTAAGCCCGGCAGGCCATGAGACCTCCCGCGCACAGCTGCCATAACGACAACACCGTTCACCTGCTCGGGTTTCCACACCCGATCGCTGTACCTACAGCGACCCGAGGAGCCTAGAAGGACCGGTTTCCAAGGGCAATCAGAACGGGATCGACAGACCGCGTAGGGTATTTCCTAGGACCATATTTAGCCAGCCAAGGAAACATCCAGAAGCACCACCACACTCAGGTAGGAGCGGGCTTGCCCCGCGATGCAATGTATCTGGAAAGTCGCTATCACGAGCCAAGCCCGCCCCCACAACAGTTATAACCTAATAACGAACTAGTCTATTTGGCTATAAAAAAACCTTTATGCTGGCTGCCATCCGATCACGGGCACGTTGGGCGTTTAGAGAATATGGATGTAGGTTCTTTCGGCTTTACCATTGCAGGCCTCGTCGTAGGTTTTATCGTCGGCATGACCGGCGTCGGCGGCGGCTCATTGATGACCCCCATCCTTCTCTGGTTCGGCATCAGCCCGGCCACCGCCGTCGGCACCGACCTGCTCTACGCGGCCATCACCAAAGCCAGCGGCGTCTGGGTGCATGGCAAAAACAAGAACATCGACTGGAAAATCACCGGCTGGCTGACCCTGGGCAGCGTCCCGGCTGCCGCCCTGACCTTGTGGTTCCTGAGCTCCCTGGACGCCGATACCCAGGCCGCCAATGCCGTCATCAAACAAGGCCTGGCCGTGGTGCTGATCCTCACCGCGCTGGCCATCCTGTTCAAAAGCAAACTGCAAGCCTTCGCCAGCAAACACGCCGGCGACCGCTACCACCTGAGCGGCACCAGCCTGAACCTGCTGACCGTGGTCACCGGCGTCATCCTGGGCATCATGGTCTCGCTGACATCCATTGGTGCGGGCGCCCTGGGCACCGTGGCGCTGTTCCTGCTCTACCCGTTCCTGGTCACCCGCCGCCTGATCGGCACCGAAATCGCCCACGCCGTACCCCTGACGTTGGTCGCAGGCCTGGGCCACGCCAGCATGGGCAACATGGACTGGTCATTGCTGGGTTACCTGCTGCTGGGATCGCTGCCCGGCATCTACATTGGCAGCCATTTGACCGGACGTATTTCCGACAACGTACTGCGGCCTTGCCTGGCGGGAATGCTATTGATGATCGGTTACAAACTGGCTTTTTGATATCACCCAATGCAGGCCAATTACCATTAGTCCGAAAGAATTGTCCTACAGTCCTCTCGCTTGACGCTTATGCCACCTAGCGATTAATCTCGCGGGCCTTTAAAGCATGGAAGCTATCCAGTTCCCCAAAACACGGCGCGGAACCGGAATTTTCCTGAAATGAATTCACCAGTGTGCCCCGGCGCACTGCTTCGCTTTGCGGTAAACATCTTGAAGCCTCGTTCCTCCTTCCAGATCCAAAAATCAGTCATCTTTGCCCTGGTTCTCCGCGAAGCGCGTGCGCGTTTTGGGGATCGTCGGATGGGGGCGGTCTGGACGTTGATTGAGCCGATTTGCCACCTCCTGATCTTCAGCGTGCTGTTTGCTCTGATTCGCGGCCGCACAGTGGCCGGTGTTGAGTACCCAGTATTCGTGTTGGTGGGCATGGCCCCCTTTCTGCTTTACCGCAACACCGCCCTTCGCTTGATGGACAGCCTTCGCGAAAACCGTTCGCTGTTCGGCTACAAGCAAATCAAACCTCTGGACACCTATGTTGCCCGGGTGCTGGTTGAAACCTGCATCAGCGCCACCGTGTACGCGATTCTGGTCTTCGGCTTTGCCTGGTACGGCTTCGATATGTCTGTGCACAGCCCGTTGCAGTGGGCTGCGACGCTGGCCCTGGGCCTGCTGTTCGCCTTTGGCCTGGGCATGCTGCTGGCGTTGATCACCCACGCCCTGCCCAGCTTGAAGATGATCATCCGTATGGCCTTCTTCCCGCTTTACTTCATCTCCGGCGTGCTCCTGCCTGCAGCCTACCTCCCGCAGGCCATGATGCCGGTGCTGCTGCTCAACCCCTTCCTGCACCTCGTCGAATTGATCCGCGCCGAAGTACTGCCCCACTACACCCCTGTCGATGGTGTGTCTGAAACCTACGTTATTACCTTCACCATCGTACTGCTGTTCATAGCGCTGGGCAGCTACCGTGCCCGCCGACTGCACCTGATGTCGACCAAGAACGGATAAGGACAGTCCACCGTGTTCGAACTTAAAAACGTCACCAAGTCCTACCTGACACCCAACGGTCGCCGATACGTTTTCCGTAATCTGTCACTGGCCATTCCACCAGGCAAGAACATCGGCCTGATCGGCCGTAACGGTGCAGGTAAGTCCACCCTGATGCGTCTACTTGGTGGAGCCGATATCCCCGACTCCGGCTCGGTAGTGACTGACCGCAGCATCTCCTGGCCCGTAGGTTTGACCGGCGGCTTCCAGGGCAGCATGACCGGCCGCGACAACATCAAGTTTGTGTGCCGGGTCTACGGTGCCGAAGGCGAGGCCATGCGCGAGAAGGTCCGCTACGTCCAGGAGTTCGCTGAAATCGGTGACTGGATCGATGAACCGATCAAGACCTACTCCTCCGGCATGCGCTCACGCGTGGCATTCGGCCTGAGCATGGCCTTCGACTTCGACTACTACCTCATCGACGAAGTGATGTCGGTAGGTGATGCCCAGTTCAAGCGCAAATGCGCCGAAGTCTTCAAGGAAAAGCTGCAGAAGTCGAACGTCGTACTGGTCTCGCATTCCATGCCGGAGATCGAGAAGTTGTGCGACATCGTCCTGCTGGTGCGTGACGGCGGCATCCAGGTTTACGAAGACGTCGCCGAAGGCATCAAGGCCTACAACACCTGATCCACCCCCCTTTTATCGCAGCACCGTTCCACATCAAGGATGCATCACATATGAGCAGTACGGGTAAAAACAAGGGCTGGCGCCTGGCGATTGGCATGGTGGTCGTGCCAATGATCCTCGCGGCTATCTACTACGGCGTATTCGCCTCCGATCGCTACGTCAGCTCCGCCCAGGTGGTCGTCCGCCAGGATGGCGGCAACCAGGGCGCCCAGGTGCCTGGCCTTGCCACTCTGCTGACCGGCACCAATCCGGCCTCTCGGGAAGAAACCCTGTACCTGCGCGAGTACATCGTGTCGATGGACATGATGCTGCTGCTCGAAGAGCGCCTGCACTGGATCGAGCAGTACGCCGCCCAGCGCAGCGACATCTTCTTCTGGCTGAACAAGGACGCCGAACGCGAAGACCTGCTCAAGTACTACCAGCGCATGGTGTCGGCGCACTACGACGAAACCACCGGCCTGCTGCGTGTAGAAGTACAAGCCTTCACCCCGGAGCTGTCGGAGCAGATGCTGCGCACCATCCTCAAGGCCAGCGAACACTTCGTCAACGAAGTGAGCCACAGCATTGCCCGCGAGCAAATGAAGTTTGCCAAAGGTGAGCTGGAAACCGCCCGCATCAACTATGCCGAGCGCAAGACCGAGCTGCTCGACTTCCAGAACGTCAACAAGGTACTGGACGGCGGCAACACCGCACAAAGCCGTGCCACCATCATTGCCGACCTGGAAGGCCAGTACACCAAAGAGCAGGCCGTACTTACCGAAATGCTGTTCAAACTGCGCGCTGACTCGCCTCAGGTAAAACAGCAAAAACAAAAGGTCAACGCGATCACCCAGCAACTGGCCAAGGAAAAACGCCTGCTGGTTTCATCGCCTAACGGCTCGCAGCTGAACGTGGTCGCCTCGCGCTTCCAGCAACTGACCCTGGACGCCGGCATCGCCGAAGAAAGCTACAAGACCGCGGTTGCCGCCCTCGACAACGCCCGTATCGAGGCCAGCAAAAAAATCCGCACCCTGGTCACCGTAGTCAGCCCCAACACCCCACAACTGGCCCTGTACCCAGAGCGCTTGTACAACCTGGCAACCATCCTGCTAGGCCTGCTCATGCTGTACGGCATCACCCGCTTCATCCTGGCTTCGATCGAGGATCATCGTGATTAAATCCCTTGTTGTCTCTCACAAGTTCAACCTGAAACTGGCAGCACTGACCCTCGCGACCCTGGGCCTGGCGGGATGTGGCGGCACCCTTTCCGGTGCCGGCCCGTACAAGGGCGATATCGAGGCCAAGAACCAGCCGTACAACCTGGTCGACATCAATTCCAGCAACATCGCACCGTACATGGCCGGCGCTGCACGCCCTGTAGTGGCCAGCGTCACCAAGCCGCTATCGCCGGAAGTGCGCCTGGCCCCAGGTGATACGCTGAACGTACTGATCGCCGACACCGCACCAGTAGGTTCTGCCGTATTCGCCCCACTGGCCACCGGTGGCACTCAACTGAAGTCGCGCATTGATGCTCAGGGCATGCTTTCACTGCCTTATGTAGGGCGCCAGTTCGTTGCGGGCATGACCCTGAATCAGGTTGAACAGATGATTCGTCGTCAGCTAAAAGGTATTACCACTGACGTCCAGACCCACGTTGAACTAGTGGGTGACCTGTCGGGCTCTGTACTGGTTGCCGGCGCAGTCAAGACCCCAGGCCGCTTCAGCACCTTGCAAGGCCCACTGACGTTGCTGGATGCCGTTAATCAGGCAGGTGGCCCGGTAATGGAACCACACTTGGTCAACGTCACCGTACGTACTGGCAGCCAAGTTCAACAGTTCAACTATGAGGATGTACTGTCTGGCAACAACATGGTGCTGAGCCCAAACTCGGAAGTTGTGTTGGACCGTGCTCGCCAGAGATTTGTGGCAATGGGTGCGGTGGGGGAGCCAGGCCTGAAAGATTTGCCTAGCCAGAAGACTACGCTACTGGACGCACTCGGTAGTGTCGGTGGATTGCGCGAGCAGAATGCAAATCCCGAGGGTGTATTTGTGTTCCGTATGAGCGATGACGCGAACTCTAAGCCTACGGTACTGCGACTGAACATGCGTGATCCAGCCGCCATCTTCTACGCTCGTCAGATTGCTATCAAACCTGATGACACGATCTATGTGACCAATGCGGCAGTTTACGAATGGCAGAAAATCATTTCGCCTATCGTACAAACCATGCTTCTGGGACGAGCGACCGGCGCCTATAACTAACCGCTGGCCAGTTCGATCACTACAGACTGCAAACTACGTTTATGAATAAGCCTCGTGCGAGGGACCTGCGCGGGGCAGGAATATCGAGATATTACATGAATATTATTTTCTTCTTAGAGCCGGCCATCGAGCTGGGCAATCCCGTATTCCGCTACCCTACCCTGCGCAGTTCCATCGTATCGCAAGTTGTCGCCCTCAAAGGGGCTGGCGCTAATGTTCACTGCATCATGAGCACAGCGGTAGCTGAGCATGCGTTGCGTGACGGGCATATGAAAGCGCTTGGAACGGTATCCGTCATTGACCCTATTCAATGGACTGAAGGCGAAAACACCTTTGAGCGCTCTCTTCGCCATCAAGAAGGGACGTTCCGCGAAGGTGAGGTAGATCGACTGACAGGCCTGATAAAAGAAGGTTTGCCCGAGGGTTTTGAACCCGATGTGGTACTGGTGTGGGAATCCCCTATGCCGTACCTCCAATCAATTTTTGAGAAAGCACGCATTCTTTATCAAATGCCTGGCTTTTTTTCGCGCTCTCCCTATCCAGAACTTATTTCGTTTGATGACGGCCTATTGCAAAATAGCGCCCCTCTCAAATTGGACGCCTGCGCACCCGAAGACCACGATGCCATTCAAGAGTTGCGCGAGTATGAACGGCGCTTCCTGAATAGCGTAGCCCCTACGAAAGTGGCTCTCAGCGAAGTGAAGAAGCGCTTCCAGCGCGTCATCCTGCTACCGTTGCAAATTGACAATTACTTCATGATCAGTTCTGTGATTGGCCGAAAAAGCCAATTTGATGTTCTGATTGAAGTGCTGGAAAAGATTCCAAGTGATTACGCGCTCCTCGTCACAAACTACTGGTCGGGGCAAACCAGAAGCGCCGTACTGACTCGACAAAATATCGAGTACTTGCGATCCCGCTACCCGAACTTTGTATATGTCGAGCTATTTGACAACATTCCTTCGGTGTCCCAACTTATCGTTCCTGATGTCGACGGCGTCGTCTCCATCTCCTCGTCGCTCGGGTACCAGGCAGCATTCTGGCAGAAGCCCCTACTAACGCTGGGACAAAGCCATATCTCCAAGTTTGCAAGCGCCTCTAAATGGCAAGACTTCCTCGCGCAAATTTCCTCCAGAGAGCAAGTTAGCCGCGACAGTACTATCATCACCACCATCAAGACACGGCATGTCCCGATTCAGCTCATCGCCGCCGAGGGCGCCAAGTACCTGGATTGGCTGCAGAAAGCGAGCACGCTGCCATCGGGTAGCTACCCAGAGTGGAACAACGGCACTGATTTTGTTGAACCACTGAAGAAATTCAGACGTGAAGAAGAATACCTGAAGCAGCTTGGGTACTCCAAACGAGTCAATAACGAATCGACTATTGACCACTGCGTTGAGCTGTCTCATCAGATAGCAAAATACCCTGTTGTTTCATTCGACATTTTTGACACATTGCTTTACCGCCCATTGAAATCTCCATCCGACATGTTTGCCATGATGGAGGAAGAGGTGCGGGCGATTTGCAATATCCCTTCGCTCAACTTTAAAAATGCACGACGCGCTGCGGAAAAAGCGGCCTTTGAAGCGGCCATCGCCAGGGGCGAAGGCGAGACGCACATTGATCACATCTATCATGCATTCTCCCAGCAACTAGAACTTAGCTTTGAAACTGCTAACAAAGTTAAAGCGCTGGAAATGCAAACCGAGATGGACATTCTGTACCCGAGACTGTCTGGTTTCAAAGCGTTCAATGAAGCCAAAAGCCTCGGGCGTCGAATCATTTTGATTTCTGACATGTACCTCCCCAAGTCATTCCTGGAGAGTGTTCTTCAGAAAAATGGTTATACGGGATACGATAAGTTTTATGTTTCCTCGGAAGCCAAAGTCAAAAAGCATAATGGACGGCTTTTCGATTACGTACTGAAAGATCTGAACATCCCCGCCAAGACAATACTCCACATTGGCGACAACTTGGCCGCGGACGTCATCAAGGCTAAAGACCGCAGCATCAAGCCATTCCACCTGGTGAAAGCATCAGAGGCGTTCTCTGAATGTGATAGCTATCTCATCCCGTGGAAACGCGACGAAGACCGTCACGCCCTAGACTGGCAGATGATGCTCGCCATCATCGGCAACAGGTTCCATGACAACCCCTACCTGCCTCATCGACGTGGAACGCTTTTCTGCGGCGACCCATGGCGTCTCGGGTTTGCCGGTCATGGGCCGTTGCTGCTCGGCTATGTGAAATGGGTTCTGGAAAAAGCCATTCGCGATAAAGTTGATCGGCTGTATTTCCTGTCCCGCGACGGCCTCATCATGAAGGAGGCCTATGATCGCATTGCCAAACTTTATCCCGATGCGCCTAAGAGCATTTATCTACTGTGCTCGCGCCGCGCAGTGAACTTAGCTAAAGTTAAAGATGTTGCAGGCGTGATGGATCTACTGCATGTAGATTTTTCTCGCACCACTATTCGCCATTTACTTACCACACGCTTCGGCCTTCATATCACTGAAATCCCTGAAGCGATTCTCGCCGGACACAATCTGACTCTGGACACTGTTGTCAACAACAGGCATCAGGAAATGCTGAAGCCTTTCTTTATTGAAATGCTTCCGATTATTCTTGCTGCCGCTGAAAAAGAGCGCACAAATTACCTGTCCTATCTGACGCAGGTAGGCTTGCTGGATGACGGCAATGTCAGCATCGTTGACATCGGATATGCCGGAACAATGCAAGAATCGCTCTATCAACTCGCTGACAAAAAGAAACTGATTGGTGGCTACTACCTCATCACCTTCCGGCAAGCCCTGAGACGCGTTGATATGTATGGAATGCCCATCAGAGGCTACTTGGGCGAGTTCATCGACAGGCACGATACGTTCCACCCGTTCTGCAAACATGTACCTCTTTACGAGACGTTGTTCAGCAGCAAAGATACCTCCTTCATCAGGATGGATCGCGACTGGAACAACGACTTGACTCCTGTGTTTATGGAGCGATTCCCCGCGGAAGCTCGTAGAGAAGAAGTTGTACACATGATTCATAGTGGCGCGCTTGACTTCATCGAAGAAGTTTGCGCGATCTTGGGTCATCGTCTGCGTGCTATTGATATCGAGCCCAATAAGTCTATCCGGCTGCTCGACCGCTTCTTTAATAGCCCGCACCCGGTAGATGCGCAAATGTTCAGCGGCGTAGTTTTTGAAGACGCTTATGGGGGCGCAGGGCTTAAAACGATACTTCCTCCAAAAGGAAAGATTGACGACAACTGTGTCTGGAAAGTCGGCATGGCGGCGATCAAAGGTCACCTGGAAAAACACCCCCCCGCAAAGCAGGCCCCCGCAGCAAAAGCTGCCAGCCCCGCTAAAAATGTTGTCCCAGTTGCAGCAAAGACCGAAAAGCGTCCCGTGGAGGAGGCAGAGATGCAGGTTCAACCTCTTAAACATCTCCAGGTTGCGCACAAGCCAAAGTTAGAACATAAAGTCATTCAATGGTTGGTTCGTAGAACCTCCAATGACAGGAAATTCAAAAAATTCCAGGAAACCCCTTCGAAATTTTTTGCTGACTCCAAGTCGACTCACGTGAGAGCGCTCGGCAGACTTTACATGTATCGCGCAGGCATTAAGTGAGTTCTCTCGTGATAAATTTCAAAAAAAACGACCCCATTACAAATTTTATCAATAAAGCTTACTTTGAAATTTCGAACTCCAACCCGACTGCTAACGAGCTTGAAAAACTACTAACGACACACGAGAACGATCCGATCAAACTAGTAGCAGTCGGATTTTGTTACATACAAAAATACCCAATGAAAGCTCGCGGGTATTTATGCGCGTACGACAATCTCTTTAAGCTCGGATTTGATGGCGACTCACTAGCAGTCCTAAGTTCGCCTCTTACACAGATAAGATATCATCCACTTGTTGTCGCTCGCCTTGTTGTGCGCCACTTTAATACCCGTGACTACAGTAGCGCATGGAAGCTGGTCGCATCGTGCCCGCAAGAAACACTTACTAATCTCAGAGAGAATAGCGGCTTCACTCGGACCATTTTCGAGCTGACAAAAATCACAAAGAGCACCATCGCCTACGACGCATTAGCAGCCCATTCCCCTGCAATCGATCAGCTGAAGGTTGAAATCGCGGAAAAAACCTCCAGGCTTCGAGAGCACACGTCCACATGTGCTGAGACATACTCCAATTACGTCAAGGAACGGAATTTTAGTACTGCAGATGAATTCAGCTGGCTAGCGTACAACGCGGGCGAGCGATCTGAAGCATTCTTTGAAGTTGTTTGCAAACCACTGGCAACCGAGCTCGATATCTCCGCCAGGGTTATGTTTTTTAGAATCGAAGCAGCGCGAACCTTCAAAAAAAATCCAACATTCATCGCTTACGGAGCAAGAACTTTTCTACACGCAAGTGAAGTTAACTCTGCTTATGAAATCACAAGCAAAGCGATCGAAAACTCCGTTTTAAACACGGAGGTTCTTCACCTTAATGCAAGGGCGTCAGTAGTGTTGGGTTCCGCTACGACCGAGGTTTTGCCTGAGTTCGTTCCCGGCAAATCCGATCGTAATTTTTATGCATTCTCCCTACACCGAAAACTCAGCAAATCCATACTTACAGCCAATAGCAATGAAGAGCTACACTACAGAAATCTGTGCCATTCAATTGAAATGGAACTTCATTCCCCCCTGTCAGCTATTTGCCAAAAAACACCGATATACAAAAGCACCCACCCAAGAGTTGCCATTTGTATATCGGGTCAACTCCGGGGAATAGAAAAAAGTTCAAAAAGCGTGATTTCCGAGCTATTGGATCATACCAACGGACACCTTTTTATAGACACGTGGAAAACTCAAAGATCAAATTTCCCCACGTTCACCCGTGTTCAGCGGCTGATTGGCAACGAACTATGGAATCTTCTGCCAGTCGAACTGAAAATGCCCGATGGCTTCAGACAGTACCTTCCGCGTACGACTAAGAAACTCACTAGCCCTATCACTAGCTCAGTTACATCCGATTACGTCAAAAATTATCTACCTAGTGCTACAGTCAGAATTGAGGACGAGGAAATTTTTGAGAAAGCCGTATCGGAGCAAGCACCAAAACTGAGGCTCAGAGGCAATCTGAATCAGGCAAAAATGTTCTACAAGATTAAGAAATGCCATGAGCTTGCTACCAATTACTCATCAGACCATGAAATGGAGTTTGATGTAGTTATACGCACTAGGCCCGATTTGGAAATCAGCTTCCCAAACATTAAAGAATATATAGAATCCGCCCACAGCAACCAAAATGTAATATATGTAAGCTATTTAACAGCGGTCGGCTATGGCGATCAGTTCGCCATCGGCTCAAAGAAGGCCATGGACATATATTCATCGATATGGGAGAAAGTGTGGTCGAGCAAACAGTTTAAGTACTCAGACTCCTTCGACCAACAAGTATCCGCTTTTGCAGGAGAGTCCTTGATGGCGAACCATTTATTCCTTCACGGCATTGACGTTAAGTTCATAAAGCCAGAAAAGTCAAACTTTACAACCACCCTATCCATTAACTCTACTGACATCAAAGACGACTTGGCTGACGATATTGAAGCGTGCGAACTCAAGCCACTTCTTGAAGCATTTCATAGCAAGTATCTTGAAATGCGCAAATCAAAAATAGCATTCACCTGAGTAATATTTAGCAATGATCTTGATTACAATGGCTGGACTGAGTAGTCGATTTTTTAAAGCAGGGTATTTACAACCCAAATACAAGCTTGAATTGAATGGCACCTCTGTTTTCTCTCACTCGGTACTTTCATTTAAACATTACTTCAGCACTGAGCCTTTTGTTTTTGTCGTAAGAGATGTTCACGACACACCTACATTTGTAGAAAATGAAGCAAGAAAACTAGGAATCGCCGACTTCAAAATCATCATTCTGAACGAAGAAACTCGCGGACAGGCTGAGACTGCATATTTAGCACTAAAAAACTATAACGACGACTTTCCTATTTACATTTTTAACATAGACACTTTTCGTCACGCCTATAAAAAGCCGAATTTTATCGATCAGTGCGATGGATATCTCGAGGTTTTTCGTGCCGAAGGCAATCACTGGTCTTTCGTCCTACCGAACGGACAGAACGACGTTATCAGAACAACTGAAAAAGATCGAATCTCAGACCTATGCAGTGACGGCCTTTATTACTTCAAGCAAAAGTCCGTTTTCGAGGCTCTTTTTCTTGATGCCCTCAAGCATGAACGCACAGTGCGTGGAGAGTACTATATTGCACCTCTTTACAATGAATTGATCGAGCGTGGCGCCACCGTCAAATTTGACATTATCGAGTTAGATCAGATTGATTTCTGCGGCACACCTGAGGAATACCAACTTCTTCTGGACCGTCACTCAGACTCAACAGACAAGAGATAATTCGGGACAATTAATGAAAAGAATCATCATGGATTTAGACGAGACGATCTGCTCTACACAAGCAGGAAAATACGCCGAATCCACACCAAACATTCCTGTAATCAACAAGCTCCGAGAGTACAAAGCGCTGGGCTTCGAAATTGTTATTAGCACAAGCCGGAATATGCGCACCTACTCAGGGAACGTTGGGAAAATTACTGCCAACACACTCCCCGTTATTATGGACTGGCTGGCTCGCCATGACGTCCCGTTCGATGAAATTTACGTAGGCAAACCGTGGTGTGGGCATGAAGGTTTTTATGTTGACGACAAGGCAATTCGACCTGAGGAATTTGCGAATCTTTCATACGATGAAATCAAAATGCTGACAGGAATCGAAACATGATCATCATCAATTCCGCAGCCTATGTGATCCCTGAATTCAGGACTGAATTTGGTAGAATTCCTCCGTGTTTATTGCCTCTCGGCAACAAAAAGTTGCTGGAATACCAAGTTCCAATGCTGCGAAAAGCCTGCGGTGAGCAGATTTACGTCTCGCTCCCCAATGGATATGAATTGACTATTGATGAAACACATATATTTAAAGCGCTCGACATAGAACCCGTCTACGTGCCTGAGCAGTTCAGCTTGGCAGAGGCGTTGCTGTTTGTTCTCAACACAGTTACCACCCACAAAAGTTTTGAAGAGCCTCTACGACTATTACATGGCGATACGCTTCTCGATGAGATACCTCGAGCGCTAGATATTATTGCTGTCGCCCCATCGGATGATGATTACAATTGGGAATCTGAAAAAAACACCGCCGGCTCGCCATTGGTTTGGTGCGGTTATTTTTCCTTCTCTTCCCCGCGCCACTTTATTCGCTCGCTTGCACTGTCTCAAGGAAATTTCGTTAAGTCGGTGCGACTTTATTCCGATTTCAATACGCTTTCGGTGGAAGAGGCATCCGGCTGGCATGACCTGGGTCATGTCAACACCTATTTTTCTTCCCGCTCACAAATTACCACTCAACGCGTATTTAACGACTTGCGCATAGAGAATGGTATTGTTTGGAAATCCGGAACTGCCCACAAAAAAATTCTTGCCGAAAGTGAGTGGTTCAAAAAACTCCCCATTGGCTTACGACGCTATACGCCTCAGCTCATCGATAGCGGCTTGAACCCAGAAAATGGCGCCCCCTATTACGTACTTGAATATCTTCCTTGCAGCCCTTTGAATGAGGTATTCGTTCACGGACGGAACCCCGATTTCTTCTGGCGCAGGATATTTAAGCTCACCGCGATTTTTTTGAATGATGCACGCGCGTGCGCCTCGGACATTTTGTCTTCTGCTCAAATTGATAGCATTGCAGCCGATGCAATCCATTTGTATGAAAACAAAACCTATGCCCGGCTCGAAGAATATTGCAGCGCTACCGGCCTGAACCTCAGCGCGTCAATGTCTTACGGGAGGCGTAGTTTTGGCTCCCTCCTTGATATTGCCAAGGATTGTATCCAGCGCACCTTAGCGCTACCTTTGATTCCAACCATTCTTCACGGCGATCTTTGCTTCAGCAATATCCTGTTTGATTCTCGTAGTGTCTCACTCAAGGTCATCGACCCTCGAGGCATGAATCAGAAGCAAGAGCTCACGCTATTGGGTGATCAAAAATACGACCTGGCGAAGGCATGCCACTCAGTCGTTGGACTTTATGATTTTATTATCGCTGGGCGCTACCAGATAGAACGCTTTGAGTCACAGGCCCCTACAATTCGCTTCCGCACCGACGATAGACTTTTAAATATTCAGAAGTCGTTTTTGGATGCCGAGTTAATACCCGGCATAGAGGGTAAGGCCATACTTCCATTGACGGTACTTCTGTTCCTGTCTATGTTACCGCTGCATTCCGACCGACCAGATCGCCAAGAAGCCATGTTGATCAATGCGCTGCGTCTTTACGACGAATATGTTGCTTGAACAATGCTAGACGCTTTAAAGAGAGATACTAATTGAAAATTTCACACGCTATCGAATGCTCCAACAGCGCCCCCTTTGTCCTCTTCGGCGGCATCAACGTCCTTGAATCCCTGGACCTGGCCCTGACCGCCTGCGCCGAATATGTACGCGTCACCGAAAAGCTGGGCATTCCCTACGTGTTCAAGGCGAGCTTCGACAAGGCCAACCGCTCTTCCATCCACTCCTACCGTGGCCCAGGCATGGAAGAAGGCCTGCGCATTTTCGAGAAGGTGAAGGCCGAGTTCGGCGTACCGGTGATTACCGACGTCCACGAAATCTACCAAGCTGCCCCCGTTGCCGAAGTGTGCGACGTACTGCAGTTGCCTGCGTTCCTGGCTCGTCAAACTGACCTGGTCATGGCCCTGGCCAAAACCGGCAAGCCAGTCAACATCAAGAAGCCTCAGTTCCTGAGCCCGTCGCAAGTGCAGAACATCGTGCACAAGTTCAAGGAAGCCGGTAACGACCAGCTGATCCTGTGCGACCGCGGTACCTGCCTGGGTTACGACAACCTGGTTGTCGATATGCTCGGCTTCGGCGTGATGAAGCGTACCTGCGACAACCTGCCGATCATTTTTGACGTGACCCACGCCCTGCAGCAGCGCGACCCATCGGGTGCAGCGTCCGGCGGTCGTCGTGAGCAAGTGGTCGAGCTGGCACGTGCCGGTATGGGTGTTGGCCTGGCTGGCCTGTTCCTGGAAGCCCACCCGAATCCGGATCAAGCCAAATGCGACGGCCCAAGCGCTCTGCCGCTTGACCAACTGGAACCATTCCTGGCGCAGATCAAAGCCCTGGATGATCTGGTCAAGTCGTTCCCACCGCTGAACATCGCCTGAAGCTGCGTCTGTCAAAGCAAGGATTGTGAACATGACTAGCACAGAACAACGGGTCGCGATTGTCATTCCGGCCCGCTATGGCTCCACGCGCCTCCCGGGCAAACCACTGGCTGATATCGTCGGCAAACCGATGGTGCAGCACGTGTATGAGCGTTCCCTGCAGGTCGCCAATGCCCAGATGGTAGTCGTTGCCACTGATGACGAGCGCGTCGCACAAGCCGTGCGCGCATTCGGCGGCAAATGTGTGATGACTTCGCCGGAGCATCCCTCCGGTACTGACCGCCTGGCTGAAGTCATGGCCCAGGTCGAGGCAGACATCTACATCAACCTGCAAGGCGATGAGCCGCTGGTGCGCCCGGCAGACATCGAAGCCCTGGCCGCTGGCATGCTCGCCGATGCCAGCGTGAAGGTGGGCACTCTGTGCCACGCGATCGACAGCCACGAGGCCGCCAACCCCAATACGGTAAAAGTGGTACTGGCGAACAACGGCAATGCGCTGTACTTCAGCCGCTCGCCGATCCCCTACCCGCGTGATGGTGAAGTGGCGAACTACCTCAAGCATGTGGGCGTCTACGGTTATCGCCGCGATGTACTGGCCGACTACAGCGGCTTGCCACAGCCAATGCTCGAGCACGCCGAGAAGCTTGAGCAACTGCGACTGATGGCCGCCGGTTACTGCATTCGTGCCTATCAGGTGGAGCCGACCGGCCCGGGCGTTGATACGCCTGAGTGCCTGGAGCAAGTGCGTGCGTTGATGAGCGGCCAGGCGCCAGCTGCAAAGCCGACGCTCAATGACGTTCGCCTGGTGATTACCGATGTCGACGGCGTCCTCACGGACGGCGGCATTTACTACGACGCCACGGGCGAATGCTTGAAGCGCTTCCATGTGCGCGACGGCATGGGCATGCGTCTGCTGGAAGAGAACGGTGTGCGCGTGGCGGTGTTGTCGGGTCGTGACTCGGCGACGCTGCGCAAGCGGGTTGCCGACCTGGGTATCACGCTCTGCCAGTTCGGCGTGAAGGACAAGCAGGCAGCCTGCAATCAGCTGATGGCCGAAGCCGGTGTCAGCGCTGCGCAAACGGCGTGTATCGGTGACGACTGCATCGACTTGCCGGCGTTTGCAGCCTGCGCCCTGTCGTTTGCCGTGGCCGATGCGCCGGCATACGTCAAGGCAGCGGCTACCAACGTACTCGGTGCTGCTGGAGGTACCGGTGCATTCCGCGAGGTGGCGGACGCCATTCTGATTGCGCAAGGCAAGGATGCGGTGCTGGGCACTGCGGCAGGCTATGCGCAAGTGATGGCGAAGATGGCGCAATAACCAAGCAAAAAAACGGGGCCTTCAGGCCCCGTTCTACTTTCAGCGTGACGCCGCTGGATCAGTCGAAGATCTCGACCACACCCACAACCGCATTGTCATGGTCGGTCACAGCCAAGGCGCGGATCTTGTTGTCCCGCATGTAGGCTTCGGCTTCAGACAATTGCGCATCCGACTTGATGGTATGCGGATTGGCAGTCATGAAGTGGGCCACGGTAGTGTGAATGATCCCTTCGTTTTCGAGCAACGCACGACGCAGGTCGCCATCAGTAACGATACCAACCAGCTTGTGCTCGTCCATGACTACCGTCAGGCCCATACGGCATTGAGTCATGACCATCAGGCAATCATGGAAGCTGGTGTCCGGGGTAACGACCGGTGCTGGCGAGTGCATGACATCGCTGACGCGGGTCAGCAATTTACGGCCCAGGCTGCCGCCGGGGTGGTAACGGGCGAAGTCCATAGGCTTGAATTGGATGGCCTCGATCAGCGCTACCGCCAGTGCATCACCCATGGCCATGGTTGCCAGGGTGGAAGTGGTCGGCGCCAGGTTGTTCGGACACACTTCGCGCTCGACGGAGATGTCCAGCCAGATGTCGGCATGCTTGGCCAAGGTCGAGTTGCCGTTGCCAGTCATGGCGATAAATTTATTGCCGAAGGATTTGAGGCTCGGGATCAGCTTGATCAGCTCTTCAGTCTCGCCGCTGTAGCTGATCAGAATCAGCACATCGATCGGCTTGAGCATCCCCAAGTCGCCGTGGAAGGCTTCAGCCGGATGCAGGAAGAAACTTGGGGTACCGGTGGATGCAAAAGTGGCGACCATCTTTTGCCCGATAAGGCCGGATTTACCCATGCCACAGACCACGGTGCGTCCCTGGCAACCGAGAATCAGTTCAACAGCCTGCTGGAATTCGCCATTCAAGCGATCTGCCAGTTGGGTAACCGCCTGGGCTTGCGCGATAAGGGCTTCTTTAGCAATAGCGAGGTGATTCATTTTTTGACTTTCGTCCCTGAAAAACAACATGGTTTCGAGCGGCGAATTTTAAGGATTTTGCAACATTTAGAAAAGTCCCTTTACGGCTGAGCGGCCAATTTAAACGCGCCAATGTGGCCTCCATCCCACTCCGGCGGCCAGCAAGGTAAACTTTTCGTTGTGCCTGCGCTCTGTATGACTCAGCATATTGTTACCAAAACCGCTACAAATCGGACAAACGGCAGTTGCCTAAGTTGAAGCTCATGAATACGGATCTACACCCCCTGCAAGGCTGCAGAACGCTTTACCGCTGGCAACAAGGCCGATTGGACCACCACCTGCAGGCGCTGATGCCTCAATGGGGCGAACTGCCGCTGGACATCACTAGCCAGGACCTTGACTCGAACGCTTCATTCGTCAACTACGTCCGTCATCATCAACTGCTCGACCCCTGCACCGGCCAGCAAGTCGAACTGGTTGAGAAATCAATTCGCAAGCTCGCCTTTATAGGCAGCCAGGAAGCGCGATTCCACCGTATTCAGGGCATGCTCAGCGGCAGTGAACACTTCCACTACCCCGCCTGCCTGGGGGTTATCGAAACCCCCGGCGAAAGCCTTATTTTCACCGAGTTCGTACGTGGCAAACCGCCGCGAATGCATGCCATCGCCAAACAGCTGGCGCTGGGCATTGTCGAGCTTGAAAGCCTGAGCCATCGTTACTTGCACGAGCAGCCGCTGCACAAGGCACCGCTGCTGTGGAGCATGGACTTCTTCCGCCCCTGGTTCCTGCTGCGTCCGCGCTTCAATTTTGCCCGCTGCCTGCCTGAGCTCGAGCGCCTGGCACAGCGCGACGAGCGCTTCACCGGCCTGGCAGACAAGTTCAAGGCCTTCACCCCCGTGCTGGCCCGCCTTCAAGCCGCCGCCCGACGCAGCCCACGCTGCATCAGCCACATGGATTATCTGCGCAAGAACCTGTTCGTCGACAAAGGCAAACTGCTGTTGATCGACTGGAGCGAGGTCAAGGTGGGGCGCGTGGGCTTTGATGGCGGTGCTTATCTTGGCAGCCTGTTCCGTCGCAAGGACATGAAAGTGTTCCTCGCCGCGCAACAGGAATTCATCGAGGCCTACCGTGCAGCCTTGCCCCCCCGCTTCGACATCGACGAGGCCCTGCGCAACCTGAACTACCTATTCCTGCTGACTGCGCTGTACCACTGCCTGCGCCCGGAAACCATCGAGGAGTACCAGGCAAAGCAACGCATGGCAGTGCTGCGGGAGAAGTACGACTACTTGCTCAGCCTGCTTTGAGCAACCGAGGGTGAAGCCCCCAGAGTGAACCTAAGATTTGTCGGATATTTCTCCTTATTTGTACGAAATGTCCGTCATCCGTTTGTGAATTTGTATTAACATCCGCGCGACATAATTTCCCCGATAGGCACCCTATCGGCACTGCCGCGCGCAGCCACACACTCAAACGGATTTCTGCTCCACGTTTATGGATGACGCTTTTCCTCGCCCGCGTTTGTTGATCCTGTCCAAAGGTGCTCAACGCATTGCCACACTGCCCTCGCTGCTGCCCGACTACGTGCTGCATAACGGTGCTGTGGGCGATGCAGAGCAGGCCGAGCAGATCATGGCCTGGGGACGCAAACCCAGCGCGCATAAGGCGATGGCCATCGCGGCGAAGAGCAACAAACCTGTCCTGACACTGGAAGACGGCTTTCTGCGCTCCGTAGGCCTGGGTACCGATGATCCGCCGCTGTCGCTGATCGTCGATGACCTGGGCATTTACTACGATGCCAGCGCTCCCTCACGCCTTGAACAATTGATCGCCACGCCCCTGACCGCCTGCGAAACCGAGCGTGCCCTGGCGCTGCAGCTGTTATGGCAGCAACAGCGGGTCTCCAAGTACAACGACGCCCGTATCGAGTCCCTCGACCTGCCTGACGACTGCGTACTGGTCGCCGACCAGACCTTCGGTGATGCCTCGCTGCAGGGCGCAGGTCCAGAGGACTTCATGGCAATGCTGGGTGCCGCCCTGGAGCGCTACCCCACCAGCACCGTCCTGCTCAAGGTTCATCCGGACGTAGTGGCCGGTCGCAAGCAGGGGCATTTCGACCTGAAGGGCCTGGCAAACCATCCTCGTGTGCAGGTGTTGTCGCGCAATGTTCACCCGGCCGAGCTGCTGCCGCGCATGCGCGCCGTGTACGTGATGACCTCGCAACTGGGCTTCGATGCGCTGCTGTGGAACGTGCCCGTACACACCTGGGGCATGCCCTTCTATGCCGGTTGGGGCCTGACCGATGACCGCCTTCCGGCACCGTCCCGACGCATGCCGGCAAGCCTTGCGCAGTTGATCCATGCAAGCCTTGTAGGCTACCCCCGCTATGTTTGCCCCGAGCACGGCAAGCCTTGCAGCCCGGAAGTGCTGATCAACTGGCTCGGCCTGCAACGTCGCCACCGCAGCCTGCTGCCGAACACTGTGCAGATGCTGGGTTTCAGTCGCTGGAAAGAGCCACTGGTGAAGTTGTTCTTCGACGGTGCGGCTATTCGATTCGTCAAACCCGAGCAGCCCCTCACTGAAAAGCTCTCAGTGGTGTCCTGGGGCTGCAAGCACGACGCCGACCTAACCACGCATCCTCATCCGGTCCACCGCGTCGAAGATGGTTTCCTGCGTTCGGTAGGCCTGGGCGCTGGCAAGGCTCGCCCGTTGTCCTGGGTCGTCGACGACCTGGGTATCTACTACGACGCTACGCGCCCTTCGCGCCTGGAACACATTCTGCGCACCGAGCCCTTCGACCAGGCGCTGCTTGATCGGGCACACGCACTGCGCCTGGCCATCTGCCAGGCCGGGATCACCAAATACAACTTGCCTGGTAGCACCTGGCAACGCCCCGCAAATGTACAACGCGTCATCCTGGTAACCGGCCAGGTCGAAGGCGATGCCTCGATCCGCTTCGGCGCCCATCGCATCCGCAGCAACCTGCAACTGTTGCAGGCCGTACGCAAGGGCAACCCCGATGCCTGGGTGCTGTACAAGCCGCACCCGGAAGTCCTGGCGGGCACCCGAGCACGGGGCGATGACGAAGCGCAGACGGTGCACTGGTGCGATGAAGTCATTGGCGACACACCACTGCAACAGTTGCTCGATAGCGTCGACGAGGTGCACGTGCTGACCTCGCAATCCGGCTTCGAAGCCTTGTTGCGCGGCGTGCCGGTGACTACGTACGGCCAACCGTTCTACGCCGGCTGGGGCCTGACCCAGGACAAGTCGCTGCATGCCGATGTGCAAGCCCGTCGCTCACGACAACTGAGCGTCGATGAGTTGGTCGCCGGCACCCTGTTGCTTTACCCCACCTACGTCAGCCGCATCACCAACCGCTTCACCACCGCCGAACAGGCTCTCTACGAATTACAGCATTGGCACGCGTTACCGCAGCCCGGAGCAACATCCAGATGGCAAGACTTGATTCAGCGCTTGAGCAGTTTATTGGGCTTGAAACGCCTGAGAAGCTGAAGGCGCGAGCAACGCTTCGCCCTCTAGCGCCACATCCGCGTAACAGCTTTCTGTTTCTACAGGGCGTCAGCTCGCCTTTTTTCAGTCGGCTTGCCAAAGCATTGCGGGCAAACGATCAACGTGTGAACTGCATCAGCTTCAATGTGGGCGACGTGTTGTACAACGCAGGCTCACGCAGCTCTTGCTCGATGCGACCCGATGAGCTGGATGCCTTCTACAGCGAACGCTTTCGTGAGCTGGACGTGACTGACCTTGTGCTGTTCGGCGACTGCCGTCCGGTGCATCGTCCTGCAATCGTGCTGGCTCGACGCCTTGGTATTCGTGTGCATGTGTTCGAGGAAGGGTATTTCCGCCCCTACTGGATCACCCTGGAGCGCGACGGCGTGAACAACAACTCGCTGCTGCCACGGGACCCTGACTGGTACCGCGAGGTCGGCAAGCACATTGCTCGCTATGGCAATGGCAATGCCTTCAAGCTGTCTTTTGTATCCCGGGCTGCGCACGATGTGCTCTATCACAGCGGCGGGGCGCTGAACAAAGTGTGCTTCCCTCATTACCGCACCCATGCGCCGTACAGTGCAGCCATGGAGTACGCAGGTTTTATCCGCCAGGGTATTCGCTTGCTGTTTGCCACGCGCCGCGCCAATCAGTTGGTGGATGAAGTCGCCCGCGAGCGCCGCCCAACCTTCCTGTTGCCCTTGCAACTGGACAGCGACGCGCAGATCAAGGACCACTCGCCATTCGCCAACATGTTCGAGGTCATCGACCATGTGATCGCCTCGTTCACCGCTCACGCGCCGTCCGAAGCCAGGCTGCTGGTAAAGGACCATCCGCTGAGCCCGGGCCTGGTGAACTACAAGCGCATCACCCAGGCGCTGGCCGAGCAGTACGGCGTGAGTGACCGCGTTGACTTCCTCGCCACCGGGCACATGCCGACACTGCTGTCGCATATCGCCGGCATGGTCACCGTCAACAGCACCGCGGGTGCTTCGGCGCTACTGCACAGCCGCCCGACCTTTGCCCTGGCCAACCCGATCTACGCCATGCCGGGGCTCACCCAGCAAGGCAGCCTGGACGACTTCTGGCACCTCCCTGAGGCGCCAGACATGGCGCTGTTCCAACACTTTCGCAACACCGTCATCCACACCACGCAAGTCAACGGCGGCTTCTACACCCGCTGCGGCATCGACATGGCCGTGAGCAATTGCATCGATGTGTTGATGGCAAAAACTTCAAGAATCGAAAACTTCCTATGACGCAACACTCTTCACCCCGCTGCATTCTCATCACGGGTGCCACCGGTGGCATCGGCGGCGCATTGGCGCCAGCCTATGCCGCACCAGGTGTGACTTTGATCCTGCAAGGCCGCCGCCAGGACCGCCTGGAAGAGATGGCCAGCGAATGCCGCGCCCTGGGCGCCCGTGTGTTGCTCGAAGCCCTGGACGTGCGTGACCTGGATGAGCTGCGCGCCATGGTGCGCCGGATCAGCGATGCCGAGCAGCCCGATCTGGTACTGGTCGGTGCCGGGCTCAATACCGCGGTGGGCAGCAATGGCGAGGCCGAGTGCTGGAATGAAAGCCGCGCCCTGCTCGAAGTCAACGTGATGGCAGCGCTCGCCACCGTAGAAGCGGCCTTGCCGGCCATGCGTGCCCGCGGCCATGGCCAGATCGCCCTGTTCAGCTCGCTGGCCGGCTGGCGCGGCTTGCCGGTGACGCCAACCTACAGCGCCAGCAAGGCGGCGATCCGGGTGTATGGCGAAGCGATGCGCGACTGGCTGGCCCCGCAGGGGGTGAAGCTCAATGTGATCATCCCAGGCTACGTCGAATCGAAAATGTGCTTCGAGATGCCCGGCCCCAAACCCTTCCTGTGGACCGCCGAAAAGGCCGCCCGGCGTATCAAGCGAGGCCTGGCCGCGGACCAGGCACGCATCAGCTTCCCATTCCCACTGAACTTCGGCACCTGGCTGTTGGGTGTGATCCCGCAGCGTCTTTCTTCGTTCATCCTGCGTGGTCTGAATTACAGTGATTGAGTTGTCCATCCTGCAGGCCGGCGTTATCGGCCTGCTGCTGACCGTGCTGGTCGAGCGCTTGCTTATCCCTCGCCCGAACCTGCGTCGTCCGCTGAGCTGCTGGCTGCTGCACGGCGGCCTGTGGTGCACCTGCCTTGCGCTGTTGTACGGCCTGACTGCGCGCCCACTGTTCAGTGGCGTGAACGTATTGCTGCTGTGGCTGCTGATCGTGATGGTCAGCAACGCCAAGTACCACTCGTTGCGCGAGCCGTTTGTGTGCGCCGACTTCGAATACTTCAGCGATGCGGTGCGCTTTCCGCGGCTGTACCTGCCGTTTTTTGGCTTCGGCAAGGCCGTGCTGCTGGCCCTTGGTTTTGTCGCTTACCTGTGGGCCGGGTTGACGTTCGAGACGCCTGTATCGGGAGGTCGTATCGAGGCCCTATGGCTGGGGCTGGGGGGCCTGTTGCTATTGAGACTTGGTCATCGTCGCCAGGTGCCGAGCTTCGATGCCGAAGCGGACGTGAAGCGCTGCGGTTTGGCCAGCAGCCTGTGGCGCTACTACTGGGCGGCCCGTGCGCCAGTTGAACGCAATGCTCTGGGATCGCCCTTCACCATCCCGGCTAAAACCCCATCGACTGCGCCCCTCCCCGACCTGGTGTCGGTGCAGAGCGAATCGTTCTTCGATGTGCGCGACCTGTGGCCTGGCGTGAAACCCCAGGTGCTGAGTGAGTACGACCGCCTTGCCGGCGAGGCACTGGCCCGGGGCAAGTTGCAGGTCGCCGCGTGGGGTGCCAATACCGTGCGCACTGAATTCGCCTACCTGACCGGCATTGCCAGCGAGCGCCTGGGCGTGCATCGCTTCAACCCCTACCGGGTGCTGGCGCGCCAGGGCTTGCCAAGCATCGCCGCGCACCTCAAGGCGCAAGGTTATCGCACCGTGTGCATCCATCCGTACAACGGCAGTTTCTATGGCCGCGACAAGGTGCTGCCGGCGCTGGGTTTCGATGAATTCATCGACGTGCGCAGTTTCGACAACTCGCAGAAGGCCGGTCCGTTCATTGGCGATTGCGCTGTGGCCGACAAAGTCCGCGAGTTGCTGCAGGACCCCGCCCGTACCCAACCGCTGTTCATTCACGCGATCACCATGGAGAACCATGGTCCCCTGCACCTGGAACAGGTCGCAGCCGCCGAACTGCCTACCTGGTTCGACCGTCCGCTGCTTGCCGGCATGGATGACCTGGCACCCTATGTGCGCCATATCGCCAATGCCGACCGCATGCTCGGCCAGTTGCGCGAGACGTTGCTTGGGCATCCTCGCCAAGCGCTGCTGTGCTTTTTTGGCGACCATGTACCAATCCTGCCGGACGTTTATCAGGCCATTGGTGCACCGGCCGGCGATACCGATTACCTGATCTGGTCGAACCGACACCAGCCCGGCACCTCTCCCAGCCCCATTCGGGTCGAAGCGCTGTCCAGTCGCCTGGTCGATTGCGCGCATAAGCAGCGCGCGCACGCTGCTGTTGAAGGCGTGGCCTGAATCGTGGTGACGATTGTGCTGGGGTCCAGCCTTGCGCCGGAGCAAACCGCTGATCCGGCCCTGCAGCGCGTGGTAACCGAAGGACGTGGCTCGCTGGCGTTCCTGCTGGGCAACACCGATTGCCGCCAACGCCTGCTCGGCACCTGCATCAACTGGGACCGGGTCCTGCTGGCCATGGAAGAAGGCAAGGCGCTGGGCTATGTGGCGTTCAAGCATCATCTGCGTGGTCCCTTTGCCCTGCGCGTGCAGCCCTTCGCCCAGGAATTTGGCAAGGTTCTAGGCTGGGTCCGATTCGCTGCATTCTGCTTGAGTGAATACCGAGAATGGCGCTACTCGTTTTTGCTGTACGGGTTGCGCGTAAGCAAGACGGCCCGAAACCGTGGCATCGGTTCTGCACTGGTGCAGGCCTGTTGTGCACACGCTGGCGCAGAAGGGTTCAAAGACGTCTTTCTCGAAGTGCCGCTGAACAACAACCGGGCCCGTGCCCTGTACCTGCACAACGGCTTTAATCTATTGCGCAAACGCTGGGTGCCCTTTCCACCGGTGCGCAGCATGCATCGGCTTGCGGAGCCTGCCTTGTGAACGGCCCAAGGATTGACCTGCAAGCGCTGGTGGAAGGCCCCGGCTGGATTGGTGTGATGTCGCAGTGGGTAGCCTGGAAGGTGCTGCACCTGCCGCAGTTTCTCGGCCCTGAAGGCCCCCCCTATTGGTTGTGGCGACGCGGGCAAAAAGCGCCCAAGGGCCTGAAGGCTATCGCGGGTATCGGCTATAAGGACTCCTCCGCTCAAGCCCGGGTGCTGTGCCAGCGCTGGGGCTTGCCTTACGTTGCCATCGAAGACGGTTTTTTGCGCTCTTCGTCCCTGGGTATCGAAGGCGATACACCGATGTCGCTGGTGGTCGACCCCGTCGGTATCCACTACCTGGCCGACCGCCCCTCGCTGCTGGAAAACATCCTCCAGGCGCCTGAGGAATTGAGTGCGGCAGAACTGGACAGCGCTGCCCAACTGATTGCGCTGATGCGCAGCAGCGGCATCGGCAAGTACAACAACGCCCCGGATCTGGACCCAACGGATACCTTGGGGCGCGAGCGCCCGCTGGTGCTAGTGGTGGACCAGACGGCTGGCGACTACTCGATTCCCGGCGGCGGCCTGACCGAGGCCGATTACGTCCGCATGCTCGATGCCGCCCTGGCGGAGAACCCGGATGCGGATGTGCGAGTACGTATTCACCCCGACTGCGTGGGCGGACACAAGCCGAGTTGCCTATTGGCCGCTGCCACCCAGCGCGGCGTCACCCTGGAAGCCAGGCCAGTGTCATGGGCATCGCTGGCCCGTCGTGCCCGACGGGTCTACATCGGGACCAGTCAGGCCGGGCTTGAAGCTCTGATCCAGGGGGTGCCCGTCACCTGTTTCGGGCTGCCGTTCTACGCAGGCTGGGGCCTGACCGACGACCGCATGCCGATCCCCAGGCGCCAGGCACGGCCTGACCTGGTGCAGTTGGTGGCGGCGGCCTACGTGCGCTACTGCCGCTATGTCGATCCGCTGACTGGCCAGCTCACCGATGCACTGACAGTAGCCCGGCAACTGGCACGTAAAAAAGCGCAAGACGCAGAGTTCGCCGGCGATATCACCGTGCTCGGGATCAAGCGCCATAAGCAGCACAACATCCGGCGTTTTTCAGCAGCCGCTGGGGCGCCTGACCTTCGCCCAAGACAACCCGTCACTGATAACCGATATCGCCGCCAGGCAAGGCAAGCTACTGGTCTGGGCTGCGCGCGAACCTGCTGATCTCAAAGCTCGTGCCGCCGCTGCCGACGTACCGGTGTGGCGTGTCGAGGATGGCTTTTTGCGCTCCAATGGCCTGGGTGTACGGAACGCGCCGGCGCTGTCGCTGGTGCTCGACCGCAGCGGTATGCACTTCGACACCAGCGCCCCGTGCGACCTGGAACACCTGCTGGAACATACAGACTTCGATACCGAAACATTGAGGGAAGCGGCCCGGCTGCGCGAAGGCATCGTTGCCCGGCGCGTGAGCAAGTACAACCTCAACAGTGCCGCCGACAATCAGGTCCGCTCCCGCCCGGGCCAGCGTCGTATCCTGGTCCCTGGGCAAGTGGAAGACGACGCCTCGCTGCGCTACTGCACCGACGGCCTGCGCGATAACCTGTCACTGCTTGCCCATGTGAGGGCTAACGCTCCGGATGCCTGGATCGTCTACAAGCCCCACCCGGATGTAGAGGCCGGCAAGCGTCGCGGCTTTGCACCTGACCACAACCAGCTCGGGTTGGCCGATCAAGTGCTTTGCGGCGTCGATATCACCAGCCTCTACGATCAGATCGATGAAGTGCATACCCTCAGTTCCACTGCTGGTTTTGAAGCGCTGTTGCGTGGCCTGACCGTGGCTACCTACGGCACCCCCTTTTATGCGGGTTGGGGCTTGACCCACGACCACCTGCCCTTCGCGCGCCGCACCCGGCGCCTGACCCTGGATGAGTTGGTAGCCGGCGCCCTGTTGCGCTATGCGCGCTATGCCGACCCCCAGCACGCTTTGCCCTGCGATGCCTGGCATGCCCTGACATGCCTGTCGAACCGTCGCCCGCAGCACTTGGCGCAGCACCCACGCCTGCTGCCGCTGCTCAATTACACCCGGACCATGCTCGGCTGCGGCCGTGCACCGGCCCCACTGAAGGATTAGACCATGCCTGCATCATTGAAGGATCTGGGCCGTTATGCGGCGCTGCCCTGGCATTGCCTGCAACTGCTGACCCACGCCAAGTCATTCGAGAACAATCCCGTACTGGGCAGCGCCCGGCTCAATGCCCTGGGCTTGCACGTGCAGCGTCGCCAGCTGGCCATGGGCATGGCGGCGATGCGCCGTCGGGCGCTGGCGCCACGGCTGGATGCGGGCGAGCTGGCTCACTTTGAAGAGCAGGGCTTCTTTGTGCGCGAGAACGCCTTGCCTGCCGAACAGTTCGCCGCCTTACGCGCCGAGCTTGGCAACCTGCGCAGCACCGGTTGGGAGATGCGCCAGGGCAAGGCCGTGACACGCCGTGTGAGCCTGGACCAGGATGTACTGGAAAAGCACCCGGCCAGCGCCGCGTTCGTGGCCGACCGCGGTGTACGCGACCTGATCGCCTATGCGTCGTCCAACACCGGCGGCATTACTTATCAGCTGCAGTCGATCGTGATCGATGGCGTGAATGCCGAGCAGGATCCGCAAACCCGCCTGCATGCCGATACCTTCCATCCGACCGCCAAGGCGTGGTTGTTCCTGGATGACGTGGAAGATGACCAGGGGCCATTCAGCTATGTGCCGGGCTCGCATCGCCTGACGCCGCAGCGCCTGGCCTGGGAATACCGCCAGAGCCTGGATGCGGCGCGCTCGCCGGAGCAGATGCACCGCGAGGGGTCGTTCCGGATTCACGAGCATGAACTGGCCGAACTCGGCCTGCCGATGCCGCGGCGCTTCTCGGTTGCGGCCAATACGCTGGTGGTAGCCGACACCTCGGGCTTTCATGCCCGCTGTCCGAGTTTGCGCCCGAGCCATCGGGTGGAGATCTACGCGAGCCTGCGGCGCAATCCGTTCATTCCGTGGCGCGGCGCACACCTGTTCGCCCTGCCCTGGATCGCCAACCATCACATGCGCTGGGACATCCGCCTCAAGCGATTGATGGGTTTTGACAAGCGCAGCCACTGGCGTTTTATCGAGGCGCTCAACGCTTACGAAAAGCCGTATATCTGACCGACACACACAAAACCTGTGGCTGGCTTGCCAGCGATGTGATTACACATCCCGTTAAGTGAGCAAACCACAGGTCCGACCATTTGAATCTACCTTGAAGTTTCAACTTCAGGAGATCGACATGGACCGTCCCAGCTCCCATCGCCTACGCCGTGGCCGCGTATCAGAACCAGGCAGGCTTTATCTGCTCACAACAGTGGTTGAAAACCGAGCGCCCATTTTCGAAGACTTTCACCTGGCCCGCCTGATTGCCCATCATTTTCGAGTTGCACAACAGATGGATGAGGCAAAATCGTTGGCATGGGTCGTCATGCCCGATCACTTTCACTGGTTGGTCGAGTTGCGACAAGTGACGCTGAAAACCCTCATGCGCAGGGTCAAATCGCGAAGTACTCTCGACGTGAACAAAGCTTGTAAACGACGAGGAAGGTTATGGCAGCAAGGGTTCCATGACCGGGCATTACGTCAAGAAGATGATCCGCGCGCCGTTGCACGTTACCTGGTTGCCAACCCCTTGCGCGCAGGGTTGGTACAAGGCATTGGTGATTATCCCCATTGGGATGCCGAATGGCTTTAAATCCCGAAGTATCGATCGCTGGCAAGCCAGCTCCCACAGGGTCCGCGCAAAGCTTGAGGTCTGCGCTGTATCTGTGGGAGCTGGTCTTGCCAGCGATGAGGCCAGTGCAGCCTGCCCTTCTGGTGCCGCCTGGGTTACGCCCGCCGTGCAGCCGATCGCTGGCAAGCAAGCCCCCACAGGGTCCACGCAAAGCTTGAGGTCTGTGCTGTATCTGTGGGAGCTGGTCTTGCCAGCGATGAGGCCACTGCAGCCTGACCTTCTGGTGCCGCCTGGGTTACGCCCGCCGTGCAGCCGATCGCTGGCAAGCAAGCCCCCACAGGGTCCGCGCAAAGCTTGAGGTCTGTGCTGTATCTGTGGGAGCTGGTCTTGCCAGCGATGAGGCCAGTGCAGCCTGCCCTTCTGGTGCCGCCTGGGTTACGCCCGCCGTGCAGCCGATCGCTGGCAAGCCAGCTCCCACAGGGTCCGCACAAAGCTTGAGGTCTGCGCTGTATCTGTGGGAGCTGGTCTTGCCAGCGATGAGGCCAGTGCAGCCTGCCCTTCTGGTGCCGCCTGGGTTACGCCCGCCGTGCAGCTGATCGCTGGCAAGCCAGCTCCCACAGGGTTCGCACAAAGCTTGAGGTCTGTGTGTATTAGTGGGTGATGGCCTTGCTGGCGATGAGGCCAGTGCAGCCTGCCCTTCAGGTACCGCCGGGGTTACGCCCGCCGTGCAGCCGATCGCTGGCAAGCAAGCCCCCACAGGGTCCGCGCAAAGCCTGAGGTCTGCGCTGTACTTGTGGGAGCTGGTCTTGCCAGCGATGAGGCCAGTGCAGCCTGCCCTTCAGATGCCGCCTGAATCACGCAAGCCTGGCCATCTCTTCTGCGACGATGGCCACGGTGCTGATGATCTGCTCTTCGGTGTGCTCGCAAGACACAAAGAAACGCACCCGCGCCGCCTTTTCCGGTACTGCCGGATAAAGGATCGGCTGCGCGTTGATCCCGCGCTCGAACAACGCACTGGACAACCGTCCCGCCTTGAACGAGCTACCCGTGATTACCGGTATCACTGCAAGCCCGGTGCTGGTCGCAGTGTCGAGGCCGGCGGCCTTGGCCAGGCGCAGGAACAACTCGCCACGGGCCTGCATGGTCTGCACCCGCTCTTGGTCGTGGGCCATGCACTTGAGCGCCGCCAACGCCGACGCGGTGACCGACGGCGGCATGCCGACGCTGTACAGGAACCCCGGGGCTAGAAACTTAAGGTGCTCGACCAGCGCCGTGTTGCCGGCAATGTAGCCGCCGCAACTGGCCAGGGCCTTGCTCAAGGTCCCCATCCAGATATCGACGTCATCGCCCGCCAGGCCGAAATGCTCGCGAATACCTTTGCCGGTCGCGCCCATCACGCCCAGTGAGTGCGCCTCATCGACCATCAAAAAGACTTTGTGTTTGCGCTTGAGCTCGACGAAACGCGGCAGGTCCGGATAATCGCCGTCCATGCTGTAGATGCCCTCGACCACCACCAGCACCCGTTCGAAATGCTGGCGCTGCTCGGCCAGGATCCGATCCAGCGCTTGCCAGTCGTTATGAGCGAAGCTCAAGCGCCGCGCGCCGGACAACTGGATACCCTGCAGCACGCTGTTGTGGATCAGCTCATCATGCAGAACCAGGTCACGCGGGCCGAACAGGTAGCCGATGGTGGTGACGTTGGTGGCGTGGCCACTGACGAACACCACCGCGTCTTCCACCTCATACAGGCTGGCCAACTCACGCTCCAGCTCACGGTGCAGCGGGCGGTCACCCGACACCGGGCGGCTGGCCGACACCGAGGTGCCATAGCGATCAATCGCAGCCTTGGCCGCCTCGGCCACCACCGGGTGACCGGAGTAGCCGAGGTAGTTGTAGCTGGCAAAGTTGATGTATTCGCGGCTGCCGATGCAGGTTTCGGCGCCCGCCGTGCCCTCGTGCATACGAAAGAACGGATTGGCCAGGCCCAGGCGTGCAGCGCTCTGCTGCATCACCCGCAACTGCTGGTAGCCGGGGTGCTGGTCGAAGCGGTAGAACGCCTCGGGCACCTTCAGCGCGGCCTGTTGTGCTTGCTCCAGGGTCGCGCCGCCGGCCGTATCGCCCGCCTCGCTGCGACGGCGTTCCAGCGCTTGCTGGATCAACCGCTGCTTGATACCGGCACCCAGGCCGGTGGGCGTTTTTGCAGTCATCGGACTTTCACTCAATCAATCAAACGGTTGGGGACTGCAGTGTTATCGGCAAGCTCGGCGTTAAGTTCAGCGATCTGCTCACGACTCAGTTCGCTGCCGTGACGAGCCAGCACGTTCTCGGCCAGGGCGGCAGGCGCCGAGGCTTCGTTGGCCCCTGCTTCGCCGCGCAGCAGCTCGAGGATGCGCACGCTGAGTTTGTCGATGCTGGAGCTTTCGCTGAGTTCCATCACCGGCAGGCGAATGCCAAAACGCTCTTCCAGCGCGACGACCAGCTCGACACTCATCAGCGAGTCGAGCCCCAGTTCCTGCAAGGGGCGCTGGGTGTCCAGGCGCGCTGCCGGCAGGCGCAAAATTTCGCAGACTTCGTGCTTGAGCAGCTCGACGAAACGCTCCAGCAGTTGTTCGTCGTCAAGCTCGGCGAGCATGCGCTGAATGTCTTCGGCGTCGTTGTCATCGTCCTGTTCGCCGCCGTGGGCACGGACCAGTTCGATAAAGCGCGGTGTCGCCGCACTCGGCAAGAAGCGCGACAAGGCCTTCCATTCCAGCTCCAGCACACCGATACCGTCGTCACCCTTGAGCAGCATCTGCTCCAGGTGCGCCAGCGCCACGTCAGCCCGCAGTGCTGCACCGCCCATACGGCTTTGCAGGGCATCCTTGATCTGTTCGTTGCGGGCCAGAAAGCCCACGTCGTCGATGGCACCCCAAAGCACGGCGGTCGCCGCCAGCCCCAGGCTGCGGCGATGGCGGGCGAGAGCCTCGAGCCAATGGTTGGCCGCTACGTAGTTGGCCTGGCCCGGATTGCCGAACAAGGTGGTGGCCGACGAGAACATCACGAAGAAGTCCAACGCCAGTTCACGAGTCAATTCGTGCAGGTATTGAGCACCCTTGGCCTTGGGTTCCAGCACGCGCTGCAACTGCTCGGCATCAAGATTGCGGATCAGGCTGTCGTCGATCACCGTGGCGGCGTGCACCAGGCCGCGCAATGGATAGGCGCTTGCGTTGATGCGCTCGAATACGCCACGCAGCTGCTGTGCATCGGTGATATCGCAGGCCAGGGCCTGTACATCGATGCCCTGGGCCTGCCATGCCGCCAGGGCGGGCTGGGCCTCGGCACTGGCCGGGCCACGGCGGCCCAGCAACACCAGGTGCCGCGCGCCTTTGTCCACCAGCCACTGCGCCGTGCGCAGGCCGAAGCCGCCCAGGCCGCCGGTGACCAGGTAGGTGGCATCGCCACTGAGTTGCAGCTGCTCCACCGGCTGCTGGCGGGTCTCCACCAGTTGCTCGATCGGGTTGCCGTAGGTGACCACGATCTTGCCGATCTGCCGCGCCTGCTGCATGTAGCGGAAGGCCTCGACCACCTGGTTGGCATCGAACTCGCGGAACGGCAACGGGTGCAGGATGCCCTGCTCGAACAGTTCCATCATCTGCGCGAACAGGCGCCGGGTCAGGTCCGGGCGCTCGCTCATCAACTGGTCGGCATCAATGCCGAAGTAGCTGATGTTGTTGCGGAACGGGCGCAGGCCAATTCGCGTGTTCTGGTAGAAGTCGCGCTTGCCCAGCTCCAGGAACCGGCCAAACGGCTTGAGCACCCGCAGGTTGCGGTTGATCGCCTCGCCCGCCAGGGAGTTGAGCACCACGTCGACGCCGCGTCCGCCGGTTATTGCTAGCACTTCGTCGGCATAAGCCAGCGAGCGCGAGTCGAACACCTTGTCGACACCCAGCAGGCGCAGGAAGTCGCGCTTCTCGTCGCTGCCTGCGGTGGCGTAGATTTCTGCGCCACACCACTTGGCGATCTGGATCGCAGCGATGCCCACACCGCCCGCGGCGCCGTGGATCAACACCTTCTCGCCCGGCTCCAGGCGCGCCAGGTAATACAGGGCGTAGTAAACGGTGAAGAAGGTGCTTGGAATGGTTGCCGCCGCTTCGAACGACATGCCATCTGGAATGCGCGCCACGGCGTTGGCGTTGGTCACCAGGCGGTTGGCAAAGCTGCACGGCCCGAAGCCCACCACGCGGTCGCCCGGAGCGAAATCGCCGAGTACATCGGCACCCTTGCCCTGGACCACACCGGAGAATTCAAACCCCAGGGTCGGCCCGGAGAAGCCATTCTCGATGGCTTCATCCGACAGCAGGCCAAGGGCGAACATGACATCGCGGAAGTTCAGGCCGGTGGCGCGTACGGCAATGTCCAGCTCGTCCGGCGCAGGCAGGCGCGGCTCGCGCACTTCCCAGCGCAGGTTGCGCAGCTGGCCCGGCAGATCGAAGCCCAGGCTGATGCGTTTGTCGCTGTCGCCCACTGCCTGGGCCTGATCGCGCAGTACGCGCAAACGCGGCACATAGCGCTGGCCATCGGCGGTGATCGCAACCTCGGTCTCGGCGTCGGCCTGCAGCAGCGCCGGCAGCAGGCTGTCGATCGGGGCATCGAAGGCCAGGTCGAGCAGGCGGACTTTGCAGCTGGCCGACTCGTTCGCCAAGGTGCGGCCAAAGCCCCAGAAGGCGGCATCGGCGATGGCATCGACGTTGGCGGCGTTGTCGCCGGCGTACAGGTGAGTGGCCGCACCACGGGTCAACAGCCAGCATTGCGGCGCCATACCCAGCGACTCGCATGCCTGTACCAGTGCAGCCGCTTGCATGCAGCGCAAGCCCTGGCCATCGAGGCCCAGGTTGGCATCGAACCCGGCCAGGTGCACGACCTGCTCCGGTGCTTGCCCAAGCGCGGCGAGTTGCTGCCCCAGCGCCAGGGCATCGCCCGGCACCAGCAGGCTGACCTGCTGGCCTTGCCCACGCAGGGCCTGGGCCAGCTGTTCAGCGGCGCCCTGCCCGGCCTCGGCCAGCAAGGCCCAGCGCTGCACGGCAATCTCGGCAGCAGGCGCAGCACTGTTGGACGCTTTTTCGGCCAGCAGCAGGTAGCTGCCACAGGCATTGCCTGGCAAGGCTTCAAGGGTATGGGTCGGGATCAGGCCATGGCGCTGCAGCTCATGCAGCCAGAACGATGGCCGCTGCTGCCGCGACAGCGCTTGTTGCGGGCCGGCCAGCCACCAGTCGGCCTGGGCACCGAAGACGAAGTCGGCCCAGCGTGCCGGGTGTTGCGCCAGCAAGGCCAACTGGCCGTGCGGGTCAAGGCGGCTCGCGGCCTGGCGCAGGGCATCCCCAATGCTGTCCAGTGCCGCCAGGTCAGTCGGCATCAGCACCCAGTCGAACCCACGGGCATCCACCAGTTGATCAAAGCCGATGATGTCCAGCGCCGGGCAATCGTCGCGCAGCATCTGCGCCAGCTCCGGCTCTTGCACGCAGTAGCTGTAATCGACGCGATCAAAGTCGATACCGGCGTACAGCGTCTCGATAAAGGACGGGCCACCGAAGCCAAGCTCCAGCACCCGCAGTCGCTGCCCGGCCGGCAATGCGGCCAGGCGCTGGGCCAGGGTTTCGCGCACCCCGGCGAGCAGGCGTTGCTGCCCCGTTGCGCCCAGCACCAGGCGTGCCAGGTTGGCGCCGCTGGTTTCACGCGGCAGCAATTGTTCGAGGGTCTGACGACCGTCCAGCAAGGCCAGCAAATGGCGACCGATACGGCCGACCGAATGAATGATCTGGAAGTGTTCCGGATAGCTCTTGAACAGCTCCTGCCAGATTTCCTCGGAGGCAGGACGCTCGCCCGCCTCGACGATCTGCCAGGTGCCACCGGCATCGCAGCTCAGGCTGCCGTCGTCCAGGCCGTGGCGCAGCAAGGTAGCCAGGTAGTCACCCGGCACGCCTTCGTGCTGCGACCACAGGGCAACCTGCTCGGCACTCAACTGGCCGCCGGCCTGCTCGATCAGGTCGAGGACAAAACTGGAACACAGGGCTTCGAGCAACGGCTCGACTTCGTTGAGGTACCGCGCCTGCACGGCTTCATCGGCCAGCCCCTGCAGATGAGCAACCAGTGGCGTGCCGGCCATGGCGTCACGCAACACCGGAACGGCCTGACCAGGCGCTGCGACACCGACATGGGCCATGCGCTTGATGTCGCCAGAACGGTCACGTTGCAGGCGCACGCCACGAAAGCGCGCATCCTTGATGAACAACACGGCATCGCCGGCTGCGTCGAACAAGGTGAAGTCCACCAGCAAGGAATGCTCGGTGCGCTTGAGCTGGACCACCTCGGCCAGGCACGGCACACCACCAGCCTTGGCAAAGGCGATGCGACCGAACTTGACCGGAATGAACGCCAGGCCCTTGTTGCTGCCCGGCTGGCTGACCAGCAGTTCAGTGATCAACTGGAAGGCACCGTCGAGCAAGGCCGGGTGCAGGTGCAGCGTGGCCAGTTCGTCGGCGATGGCGTCGGGCACGCTCAGCTGCGCCAACACCCGGGCAGGCTCTACCCAGACGGCGGATACCGCCTGGTAGGCCGGGCCATAGTTCAGGCCGACCGCGCAGGTCAGTGCCAGGTGCTGCTCAGCCGTGAAATCCGCCGGGCGCTGCGGCAGTGCTGGCGCACGACCACCGAGCAGCACACCACGGGCTTCACCCGGCAGGCGCGCCACTACGTGCTGCACCCACTCTTCGCGCTGGGCCAGGGTACGTGAGGTAACCCGCAGGGTGCCGTCGGCCTCTTCGACGTTGACGCGGATTTTCTTGCTGCCCTCGCTGCCGAGCAGCAGCGGGTTGTGAATCTCCAACTCTTCGATGTCGACGAACTCACCCGGCTGGTGCAGCAAGGCAACGGCCAAGGCCAGCTCGGTGAAGCCGGCGCCCGGGAACAGTACCGACTCACCCACCTTGTGATCGCCCAGGGTCGGGAACAGCTGGGTGTCCAGACGGTTCTCCCAGGCCAGGGCACGGTCGGTGAGCGGGTAGCCAAGCAGCGGGTGCACGCGCTCGCGTTGCAGTACACCGAAGGATTCGGCGCTGACCGGCAGCTGGAAGCTGTCACGCTGCCAGGCGTAGTTCGGCAGGCGCAGGTTGTTGCCGGCCACCGGGAAATACGCCTGCCAGTCCGGCTCGGCACCGGCGATCAGCAGCTTGGCCACGCAACGCTCCAGCAATGCCGGGCTGTTGTCCTTGCGCAGCAAGGTAGCGATGACCTGACCCGGCAGCTCGCACTGGGCCAGGGCGTCGGTGACGTAGGAGCGCAGGATCGGGTGCGGGCCGACTTCGACGAACAGGTTGAAGCCCTGTCCCACCAACGCATCCATCGCGCCCTGGAACAACACCGGGAAGCGGATGTTCTGCCACCAGTAGCGGCTGTCCAGGCGCTCGCCGTCCAGCGCGCTGCCGACGACCGTCGAGTAGAACGGAATATCGCCACTGCGCGGCTGGATGTGCGCAAGGTCAGCAATGACCTGCTGCTCGATCGGATTCATCGCCGGAGAGTGGAAGGCATAGTCCAGGCCCAGGCGGCGCGCGAACACCTGCCGTTCGGCGAGTGCCTCCTCAAGCACGCTCAACGCCTCGACGCTACCGGCGACCGTGGCACCACGGGCACTGTTTTCGCCTGCGACCACCAACTGCCCGTCCAGGCCCAGCTCGACCAGCACTGCTGCAGTGGCTTCGCCCGACAGCCCCACGGCGGTCATTTGGCCGTTGCCACGGGTCAGGCCCTGCAGGCGGCTGCGGTGGAAGATCACCCGGGTGGCATCTTCCAGGCTCAAGGCGCCACAAGCCCAGGCTGCGGCCACTTCACCCACGCTGTGGCCAATCACTGCCACCGGGTGGAAGCCCTGGGCTGCCAACACGCGGGTGACCGCCACTTGCAGGGCAAACAACGCAGGCTGGGCGATCTCGGTGTGCACATAGCGATCTTCACCGTTTTCACCCAGCAGCTCGGCGCGCAGCGAATAGCCCGCCAGCGGCTGGAAAATGGCATCGACTTCGCCGACCGCCGCCTCGAACAGCGGGTTGCCGAGCATCGCGCTGCCCATGCCCTGCCACTGCGAACCGTTACCGGAATAGACGAAGACCGGGCCCTGGACCTTGTCCAGCGCCTGGCCGGCCTCGAGCACCGAACTCAGCTCGCTGAGGCTCGGGTCGTCGGCATAGTCGGCCAGCGCCTGGGCGGCTTCTGCCGGATCGGCGCTGATCAGCAGCAAGCGATGCGGGTGGGCGTCGCGACGGAACATGGCCTGGTAGGCCACGTCGTAATAATTGGCCTGCGGGTGCGCGGCCAGGTAGTCGGCAAAGCGCTCGGCCGTGGCCCGCAGGCCGTTGCCATCCTTGGCGCTGAGCATCAGCGGCAGTCGCCGTGCGCCGGTTGGCGCGGCAGCGGTAGTGTGCGGCGTCGGGCTTTGCAAAATGACATGCGCGTTGGCACCGCCGAAGCCGAAGGAGTTGATACCGACGGTCAACTGCCCTTCAGGCTTGAGGGTGTGGGTTTCGGTCACGACCTTGAGGTTGAGGTCGGCAAACGCGATGTTCGGGTTGAGCTCCTCGATGCCGATGGTGGCCGGCACTTTGCGTTCGATCAGGCAGTTGAGGGCCTTCATCAGGCCGGCAACGCCGGAGGCGGCTTCCAGATGGCCCAGGTTGCTCTTGACCGAGCCGATTGGCAGCGGATTGCCAGCCCCACGGGCCTGGCCCAGGGCCTCCCCGATGGCGCGGGTTTCGACCGGGTCTCCGACTGCGGTGCCGGTGCCGTGCGCTTCCAGGTAATCCAGCTGCGACGGATCGATACCGGCCTTGGCGTAGGCGCTTTTCAGCAGGGCGGCCTGGGCATCGGCATTAGGCAAGGTCAGGCTCGACTTGCGACCATCGGTGTTGACCGCACTGGCGGCGACCACGGCCAGGATCGGGTTGCCGTCGGCTACGGCCTGGTCGTAGTCCTTGAGCAGGAACAGGCCACCGCCTTCGGAGCGTGCGTAACCGTCACCGCTCTCATCGAAGGAGTGGCAACGCCCGGTGCGCGACAGCATCGAGGCCTTGGCGAAAATCATGAAGCCGAACGGGTGCATGTGCAGGCTGATACCACCGGTCACGGCCTGGTCGATATCACCGCTGATAATGGCCTGGCAGGCCTGGTGAAAGGCAACCAGCGAAGACGAACAGGCGGTATCGATGGCCATGCTCGGGCCGCGCAGGTCGTAGAAGAACGAGAGGCGGTTGGCCGCGATGCTCATGGTATTGCCGGTGGCGGTGGCGGCATCGATCGACGCCATGTCTTCCACCAGGCGATACGCCTGCTCAACGGCGGCGATTCCCAGGTACACACCGCAGTTGCTGCCGCGCAGACTGGACGGCTTGACCCCGGCGTTCTCGAAGGTTTCCCAGCACATTTCCAGCAGCATTCGCTGCTGCGGGTCCATCACTGCCGCTTCGCGTGGGGAGATATTGAAGAAGCCCGCATCGAACGCGCTAACGTCGCCCAGGGTGCCGGCTGCAAAGGTATAACTGGTGGCCGGGTTGGCTTTGTCCGGGTGCAGGAACTCGGAATGATCCCAGCGCGAGGCGTCGACCTGGGTAACCAGGTCCCGCCCGGCCATCAAGTTCTGCCAGAAGCTGCTCGTGGTGGAGCCGGGAAAACGGAAAGAACAACCAACAATTGCTACCTGTCTACGCTTTGTCAAAACCCATTCCTTTAAAACTCTTCCGGGCACCGTCCCATCCTGCGGACAGCCGGCGTGCCAGGCCAATATTCTTTTGGCAAGTCGTTAAACGTCACCTGCGGATCATCTTTTTATCTGGAGGTTGCCTTGCTGCACACAGGAAGGGTGCAAAGGCTGATGGCCTACACGCATCACGTAGGAAATCTTCAGAAATATCCGTAGGAATGATACGCGGTCTGAAGGGCCAAGGAAAATCCTAAGCGGCGGGCGGCGAGGGAATGTTCGACGCGGTTCACGTGGGTGAGAATTTGTTGCAAAGACTCGACAAACATTTGGCCTCGCTCTCCACTCGCAGCCTTTAGAGCACGGATGATAACGGCACAAAAATAGATTTTTGTGACAGCCCAGATTTCCAAGCTCATCTTCCGACCCGGCACTCTCGATTTTTGGCGCCCGACGACCGAACTTCTCGCCCATACCGGCCAGGGGCTTTGCGACTACTGACGGGCGAACACCACGCGCACTTGGTAGAATGCCGGCTTACCGCGACAGATTCCGAGCACCAATGCCAACCACTACTGCATCAACTTCCGTAAATTCACGCCCTGAGCCCTCCCGTCGCTTCAGCGTAGCGCCGATGATGGATTGGGCATGCTTTACCTGAAAGCCCTGTAATTAAAGGGCCGAGGACCATCACTCAGAGCGTTGTACCAAATTTGTACCATCCAGTCGAAGCTACCACTGCAAATAGTCGGCATCAGCCCACAAAACGACTGGTGCAAGCCCGCGACGTAGTGTTATACGTGAAATCGTTATGCCACTACGGACACTTAACGCTATCTAGCAAGCGCAGGATAAGCAAGGGCGGGAATCCTATCTAAATGCAGACTCTACAAGATGATTGATGACTTCAAAAAAGATCTCAGCAATCTTTCTAGCTTGCAGATCGTCAGAAAATATATTTTTTCAGCAGAAAGTCATATATTGACAGCTAACCAACACTACCAACTCAAAGAGAGGGTATGTGAACATTTTGATGTAGAATACAATGACGTAATCATGGTTGGTTCAGGCAAGTTGGGGTTTAGCATTAAACCTAGCCGTAGGTTTGAAGCGTTCGGCGACGAATCGGATATAGATATTGCGGTAGTATCGACAAAGCTTTTCGAAAAGGTATGGACCGAAGCCTATGCCTTCAAGAAAGGCGGGGCATATTGGCCGAAATCCTCAGAGTTCTTCAGGTACTTATCCGAAGGCTGGATCAGACCTGATAAGCTACCACGCAACAGATATTTCGAATTCACTTCAAATTGGTGGGACTTCTTCAACAGTCTAACCTCGAGCGGAAACTACGGCCCCTACCCCATAAAAGCCGGCCTTTACCACTCAAATTACTTTCTACAAGAATATCAAAAAATCTGTGTAGAGCAATGCAAGGATTCACTATAATGGACACTTCAGCTTCCAACAGACGCCTACGTGTTTTGTTGACTGCAATCGGCAACGGAACACTAATTCCTCAACCAGAGTTCCAAAGACGGCTGGTATGGATAAACAAGGATAAAGTAGAGTTCATACGAACTGTACTTGAAGGTTACCCCTTCCCCGAAATATACATCGCCGCTGGCAAAGTCGATACAAAAACTGGCGAAGGCGCTGAAATGTTGGTAGACGGCCAGCAGCGGATCACCACCCTACACCAGTATTTTAAAGGGTCCCCGGATCTAAGACTTCCAAAAGACCTCCCCCCCTACAGCAAGCTCTCTGAAGATCAACAGGTCGAATTTCTCGAGTATAAAGTCGTAGTACGCGACTTAGGAAACATGACCATAGATCAGATAAAGCAGGTTTTCCAGCGCATCAATTCAACCAGTTACGGGTTGAACGCGATGGAAATCCATAATGCCCGCTACGGTGGCGAGTTCAAAAAATTCGCTGAAAAAATTGCACAGCTTGAATTTTTCGAAGAGCACAGGATATTTACGTCCACCGACGTAAAACGCATGAATGACACCATGTATTGCGCGGGCCTGATTGCCACCACGATGTCGACTTACTTTAACCGCGACAGCGAAGTTGAAACCTATCTAGAGCAATTTAATGAAGAAATTCCGAATGAAGACGAAATCCTAAAGAACTTCGAGCGCACACTATCCTTCATAGATCGCCTCAACTTCCCACCCAAGTCAAGAGTATATAAAAAAGCTGACTTTTTCACCTTATTTGTCGAGACATATAAGCTACTATCAAACACCAATATCAATCTAGACCTAGTAACTACCCGCCATCTTCTAGAGTCCTTTTTCGAACTAGTAGAAATGGCAGGTACCGGCAAAGATCCTGGCAACCCAGATGCAGAGCGTTACTATAAAGCAGCACTGCAAGCCAGCAACGATAGAGGCAATAGAATAGTGCGCGGGGAGATCATAAACCGGGTGCTTAGGAAGGCGATCTGAAAAACAATTCAGCCCAGCAGTGCTGAGCAAGTGTGTAGCACTTTCCGATTGTGCTGTAGTAAGACAGGAAAAGGCGCCCAAGACCCGAAGTATCATGGCTTGGCGCCTTTTTGCATTCCGGCATAGCAAACGCACATGGGGATTTCCCGGGTTGGGAGGCCGAGCCGGCACCTGCATCTGCCTCGATCTCGATAGGGATTTGAACCCGCCCATCCTGCATGGTAGGTCGCTGTAGGCCCGAAAATTCGGCTAATCTGTCATAGACGCGCGGCCCGCTTCGGTCCAATACGGCCTACGATTTGCCCTAATTTTGCCCTAAGAATTCTCCACGCAGAGTGCAGGCTGATGGATGAAAAAACCTCAACTACAGCTGATACGCTTGAGCTGTTGCTTTTGAATCAGGTGGCCATCAGGGCAGCTATAGAGGAGCTTTCATTGTCTGTCAGCCGTAAAAGCTCGCTACAAGATCACGAAAATATCCTGGTCATCTTAGCGACGCTGGACATCCAAGACGATGCGATCAGAGAGGGGATAGAGCGTCTGCGTGGGTGATTAGCCCGAGAGGGGCGACTCGTTTACGATCACAAGGAATGTTCACGTCTCATCGCGCTGACCCACTAGACTGCAATCGACGTACTTGGTCCTCTGACCTTGCATGGAGCGGCTCTGATGATTGAACCAAAAGCTGAAGCCATATTAGCTCGCATCAAGGCTAACTACATAGCCGACCGGGCCTGCCTGCCTACTGCACTGCTGTCGGCGCTTCTGGGCTTAGACGAGAGCCCACGTTGCGCATTAGTCGGCCTCCTGGCCAGCTTGACCCGTACCCCGGCCGAGCAGCTGTCCTATGACATCGGTCTAGTGCACGGCCATATCTTTGCCGCTCTGCAGCGTGAGGAATTGAGCCCTGCGGACACCGACGCTCTGCTGGCCTTCGTGCGGGAACTGACCGTATAGCCGGGGGCATGCTGTCCTATTGCGGCCTTGCCGACTTGACGGTGGTCTATGGCCAGACACCGGACCTCATACATACCGCCAAGCGGGAGGGATTGAGGTGGTGGTTAACCGTCACAGCGCGAGCGCGCCAGAATCGGTGCTGATCAGCCGTTACTTGGGTAAGGCTCTGCTCACCGCCCCCATACCGAGTGGCGCAACCATGGTGCTGCTCGATGGCTGTCGCAGGGGTTGGCCGGATCCCCCATTCTCGTTTACTGTATATGCATACAGAAAGCGAGGAATGCAAGGTGACCGCAGAACTTTTCGACTTAGAACAAGCACGCATCCGGAAGCAGGCGCACAGAGTGCCAATGCTTTCGATTGAAGACTTTCCGATTGGCTTTGGCCGCGACCACTGCGCGCAAGCCAGAGAGCGACTGAAGTGGTCCGTCGAAGCACTGGCCTTTCGATCTGGCGTTTCCATTAATGCTATTAGACAACTTGAATCTGGCACCCGATCACTTCGCCCAGTGACCATGCAAGCTCTCGCGTTCGCTTTTGAGGTCGAAGGACTGATTTTCTTCCCTGGGCATGCTCCGATGATAGGAGGCAACTGCCGGGGAGCGACCCTCGACCCCAGCAGCAGAGCAGATTTTCACCTGGTTGAATGATCGGCCAGCAAACAAGAACCCACTCAACCAGTAGCCCTCAGTAGCCCTAAACGCTGGTGCTGAAGGTTGTCAGAATTCCTGGCGCATACCGGGGATTGCTGGATCTGGCACATGTGGCTTTCGAGGGGAAAAATTTAACGAAGTGATGAATATTGCGGGACCGAGTGAGGTACTCGCCGTTCAATTATTACCCCACGTGACGTGATTCGTTCGCTCTATGCGAAGACTGTGAAACTTTTGGTGACAGCGATTTGTTCCAGTCGACCACCTTGATGTGCGCATTGAACCTGTTCATATCATCCACGATTTTGTAGTCTTGGTCATGCGCACACCGGCTGAAACTATAAATTTCGACTCCGGGCAGGCAGCAACGAAAACTGCGCAATGGTAATATTTTTATTTACACCACACATCACACACAACAAATAAAGGCTGTGCCAAAGCAGACCACTCATGAGCGATATAGCAATCAAGGCGATAATTACATTAATGATAACCATGTTCTCCAACAAAATCCTTTCCACGCTACGCGTCCGCCAACTCTATCTTGCCGCAGAACAAATACTTGACTGCCACGACATCAATGTAGAGGGATACACAGCCTCCATTACAGTATTTAACAAGGGCAAGGACAAAGAAAAAGGCATCGAAATAATTTTCCCCGCAACCACTTTCTGTCAAGTAATCTCACAAAGCCAATCAGGCATTTCATATGAAAAAAATATTATAAAAATTGATAGGCTTGCTCCCAAAGAAAAACTATCCCTAATGGTTTTTGTAAAAGGCCACAACAAGATAAATAAAAAAAACCTCCCTACGATAAAGTCAGAGGACACACGCGGACGATCTTTTTGGGGAGCAGAAAATGTCTGGCCCAGTTTAGGCCCAGCAGTTTTAAGCTTATCTTTTGTTATTGGCCTTTTTGCGCTTGGTGGGTATGCAACATGGTCTGGTCAAAACCTACACCAGACATTTTTCAAAGCAAGATATCACGGTATTTATCAACAAGGCTTTTTACCAAGCATTATTTCAGATAACTACATCGCGTCTAAATTGCCGTTTTTTGATCAGAAACTTCCCATCACGGTTGACCCCTATACGTCAAAGACAAAATGATATACTTCCCCGTGCATGTCACTAACACGGAAAAGAACCCGCAAAAAATTGAAGCATCCATAAGTGGCATTGACATAAAATACTACCGCGAAATTACCCAAATCACGGTATACGGAGACAACTCGGAAGACGCAAAACAATCATTAAGGGAAAAATTTAGCGTCCCCAAAAATTACTGGAGCTCCGAGGAATTTACAATCAACCCCGGCGAGACCAAAACATTAATTTACAAGCGCGAAATTACACCAAACCTGAAACTTTCAAATATATCCGTTGAAATATCCATTAAAGGGAAAGATGAAGCAGGTGGATATTACTCCGACTTCTACAACTACACTCCAAAATCACACAAAGAGTTGCCTTTGGAGTTGAAACTAAGCGAATGATTGTAGATGTAAAAAGTCGGAGTCACTGGACTCCGACCGTATCAATAAAGGATCTGCCGGATGTAAGCCTGGCAGGCCTTGAGTGCAATTAGTCCTTGGTCGCCGTAATCGGTGATGCTGACAATTCGTCGAGCATGCGTTGGGTCAAGGTCGGCTCGTAGGGTTCCATGAACCACGCAGCCGCTGCCGGTGGCGGCTGGCATCCCACCGCCACTACCCTGGGCGGGGGCGGCGAGTAGGACTGACAGCCGCAGATCAGCAGTAGCAAGGCGGTCACGCAAGCGGGCTTGAGTCTGTTGGGCATCGCGCAACTCCTGGTAGTGGATCTGATCATTTGCCTGCAGGCGTTCCTCCAGCGCTCGACGCCGGGCTTGTTCAGCCTCCTGCCAATCGTTCACCGCTGTGGCGGCAAGCTCTCGCTCGGTGGTGTAAGCACTGGCTTGGTCGGCCAGCTCCTTTTCGTAGTGGTTGGCCTGCCACGACCAGGCGCCTCGGGCACCGGCGTATACCCCGAGCAACAGGACAAAGGCTACCTCCCGCCAACCGAGAGAACTCATTGCAGGACTTCCAAAGCGCGGCTGTAAAGCTTCTGCCGGTCTAGCCAACCATTGAGCCCACCATTGATACGGCGGGTGATCGTTTCGAAGTCGCCCTGGTCGGCCAAAGTATTGAGCCCAGCGCGATGCCAGAACCAGCCCGCCGACATCGCAGCATAGACCGGCTGCTCGAGGAGCTCAGGCATGTTGAGCAAACGGCTGTCGCCGAACAAGGCCTCGCTGCAGGCCTGATAGTTGTCACGGCCGGTCACCTGAATCAGGCCGCGACCGCGATACTTCTGCCCGTCGCCGTCAGCCTCAGGGGTGTTACCCAGTCGCTGGGCTAGCTTGCCGGTGTCGTATTTGCTCAGGTACGCATCACCACCCAGCTCGCGGACGTAGCGGAACTGGCCGGATTCATGGCCGATTTGGGCAATGAAGGCGGCCATGCGCAAGCTAGTGATGATTCCGTACTTGCCCATCGTGGCATTGAGGCCAGGAACAAAAACGCCGGCTTGGCGGCCGGCGTTGGGAAGGATCTGCAGCAATTGCTGCGCAGTGATAGACATCAGGATTCTCCAGTAATAGTTAGGGTTGTAGGTCCATGGTCTTGAGTTCTTTGGTTTCTTTACTCTTCTTGTCGCCGGCCTTGGCTTTGCCCTTCTTGCCGCCGTTGCATTCGACGGTCGTGGTCCAGCCGGACTGGGTGAACACCTGCTCGACCGAATCCACCAGGTACTCGCCATCGAGACCGGCTTTGAAGCCCTGGGCATTAACCAGGCGCTCGGCAAACAGATCCGTGCGGCCGGCCATTTCCAGGCGTACACCGGCGGTGCTCCGATTGAATGCGGCCAAGCGCGCCTTGCCGGCCTGTTCGGCGGCAGTCTTGTTTGGGTAGATATGACGGTCGGTATGCACCGGCGGCAGGCCGTTGGGAGACTCGTCGTTATCGAGGTCGACCACTTTCAGTTCGCCCGACTTCTCGTCCTGATGCTTGGTCTGCACGCCCTTGTGGGTGGTCTTGTCACTGACCCGGAACTGATAGCGGCTCACGTCCTGGCGGGTGATGGTGACGGTGCCCAGGGCCTTGCCACTTGCGCTCTGCCCAGCCTGACGCGGCAGCACCAACAACTTGCCGTCGCCGACCTTAGCGGTGCAGTCATACTGCTTGGCCAAGCGGGTGATGAAGTTAAAGTCCGACTCATTGAGCTGGTCGACGCGGGGCACCTTGCTGGCCACCGGGCAGACCGGCTCCCAGCCATTGCGAGCCGCGATGTCATGCACGATCTGCTGCAGGGCCACGCCTTCCCAACTACCGCTGCGCGTAGTCTTGCCGCTACCGCGCATGTCACTGGCCTTACCGCGAATGACCAGGCTGTCAGGTGGGCCCGACAGCTCGACCTCATCCACCGTGTAACGGCCCAAGCGGGTCAAAGCCTGGCTGGCATAGCCCAGGAACACTTCGATGTTGGCGCCGCGACGCGGCAGCACCACCGCCTGATCACGGTCATCGATGCGCAGCTCAAACTCGTCGGACTCCATCCCCGGCTTGTCACTTGTGCGCAGCAACAACAGCCGGTCGTTGATCATCGCGGAGATGTCTCTGCCGTCCGCGACGATGCGAAAAGTGGGTTTCATGCATGGGACTCCAGAAAAGCGAAACCCCGCACGGGGCGGGGCTTCATCGTTATGCGTAATGCGGGATCAATCCCACAACTGCACCAGCGCATCGGTTGGCGCCGGTAGGTCCGGCAGGTGAAACACCAGGCCGGCGCGGTACGGCTGCGCCTGCCTTGCCAGGTCGGGATTGGCCTCGAGCACCGCCTCTACCGTACCGTTGAGGTGTCCGTAATGGTGCTGACAGATCACATCAAGCAAATCTCCGTCAGACGTTCTGCAGGTCGCCGCCATAGCTCACAAACTCCAGGCTGAAGGACTGTTTACGCGGGATACCACCGGCGAGCAGATGGCTCTGTTCTTCGTCCAGACTGAGCAAGCACCAGCTGCCCAGCACCTCGCCATAGCCTGTGATCAGACTCAGCGGCTCCAGAGCCCTGCCGATACTGCGCAGGGTATCCAGTTGCTTGAGCCCGCCCTTGAAGCCAGGAAAGATCGCGCCCTTGAGGCTCAGCTTGTCCTCGCCCTGGCCGATGGCCTGCTGGGCAATACTGCGGCTCAAGCGCTCCTGGCCAGCCCAGCGAAACGCGGTCTGCCTGCGTAACTCATCGAACGCCGCCGTGTTGAGGTTGAAGTAATACGGCCGAGCATCCGGCCGCAGTGGCCGAATGATGAGCAGGTGCGGGAACGGCGTGACCGACTCGGCAGCCGGGGTCGCCAACGGCGAAAAACTCGACGTCGACACCACGTTTGCCAGCGATGGGCTCAGCTTGCCCACCACTTTGTTGATCGCATCCCCGCCCGGGCCGATTGCTCCTTGAGCGTGCCCATGCGCGACTGGATCTGGGACATTCCCGAGGTGGCCTGGCCATACATGGCAGCAACCTCGCCCACCTTGGACTGCGCCAGATTGATGCCACGCATGGTGCGCTGCAGCTTGGCGCCGACTTCCGGACCCACGAACGGGATACTTTCCAGCTCCGACGCGGCGCCGGTAATGTCGCCGATAGCACCATTCATGGGGCCCAGCATGCCGTCGAGCCCCTGCCGGCCGGCCTCCCCGGCTTGCACCAGGGACTTCAAACCGGACTCCATCTGTTCCATGTAGGGCATTTCCCCTCCTTATGCATGCGGTGCATCAAGCAATTGACGGTTCAGCGCCTGGCGGCTGTATTCCTCAAACTGCCGCTGCAGGTGCGGAGCAAGTTCATTGGCTAACTGAGCAGGATCTTTCACGTCCCCATTCACCGTCACCTCGATGCTTGGGGAGAAGCTGAACTGCTGGTCGACCTTTGGCGCCTCGGGCTTGCGCTGCTCAACTACCTTGGGCGGTACCGGCAAAGCCGCCGCCGATGGCACTGCCGCGACCAGGGAACGCACCACATCGCCAAGTTCATTGGTGTTGCTTGGAGGTTTGCCAGGCGAAACGCTCAGCGCCTGCGGACTGCCTTGATCCATGATCTTGGCCACCACCGGGGCTGTCGGTACCAACGCTGCAGGTTCCGCTCGGGCTGGTCCTGGTCGGGGAATGCTGAACACTGGCGGCGGCATTGCTGCCACCGCAGGCGCCGCTGCGGGCTCTGGCCGAACCAGGTCGGCACCAGGGAACCGCAACTTGTGGCTGGCCAGCGCCGGCAGCAAGAATGGGTCTTTGGCATTCGGGTCGCGTGGATCGTAGGACTCTGCCGACAGCCTCTCAGCCTGCATCGGTACCGCTGCCGGCAAAGGCACTGGTACGGGTGCAGGCATTGCAGCCACCACCGGCGCCGGGACCGGATCCGGCCGGGCCAGCTCAGCGCCAGGGAAGCGGACCTTTTGGCTGGCCAGGGCCGGCAGCATGAACGGGTCTTTGGCGTTCGGGTCGCGTGGGTCGTAAGACACTGCCGGCGGCTTCTCAGCCAGCACCGGCACCGCTGCTGGCGATGGCATTGGCAAGGGAGCCGGCATGGCAACCACGACTGGAGGCGCAAGAGGCCCAAGCAGTGCCGGGGCTGCCGGCATAGGTGCCACCTCGACAGCCTTGGCCTGCGGGGTCGCCGGCACCTTCTCCCCTGGCGTACTCTCATCGGCGGCGACTTCCTCCGGTTTGTCTTCTCCGCCAAACCAGTTCTTGCCCAACAGGCCGCCCAGACTTTCTCCACCCATTCCACCGAGGAACGCACCGACGGCGCCACCAACAAGGGGACCAACTAGCGGGATTACAGCGCCAAGCGCTGCGCCGGTCGCCGCTCCCGCCAGCGCGCCGCCCAGCCCACCTACGGCACCGCCATAGCCTTCGGCTTTGTCCTCCTTGGTTTCGGCGTTCATGTAGGTGTCGACAGCCTTCACACCGGCGTCAAGTATCGAGCCACCCGGCATTACCCGGCCGACCATACCCAGCTTGCCTGCAGCGCCAAGCATCTTGGCAAATCGCCCTGGTGCAACTGCAGGGGCAGCCATTTTCGGCACGGCAGTAGCACGCCCCGCCGCTCGCCGCTGACGACGACGCGACCGACGCGACCCTGCAGGGGCCGGCCCAGCAGCACCCAGACCGCCGATGGCGTTGGCATTGACGACAAACACGCGCTGCGGCTCCTTGCTGCTGCCGGCGTTGTCGTCATTGCTGGCCCCCAATAGACCACCCAACACCTTGATACCGGCGTCCACGGGTTTGATACCGGTTTGCGGGCCTTTCTCTGCCACAGCGCCCGCAACGTCACCCAACCCCTTGGAGCCAGCACGCCCAAGCATCACGCCCCGTCCGATGTTGGCCACGCCTCGAGCGATCTTGAGGCCGCTCAGAATCGTCTTCAGTGCCACAAACCCAGCACCGGCGGCGGCAAGCCCCAGCACTACTATCTGCGAGCCATCCGACAGGTTGGTCAACCCTTGTGCCACCGCCTTGATGCCCTTGGCCACCAGGTCAGTCGCCGGGCGAATGGCATCGCCGATACTGCGCATGGCGTCATTAACCGCCTGCCCCGTCTCGGCCCACATCTGCGCCGAGGATTCGCGGCGCTCGGCCAGGTTCTTGTCAAGAATGCCTGCCGCATTCTTCGAGTCGTTTTTCAGCTGCTCATACAGACCACGGTTGGCCGCATAGGCCGTCAGTGCCGCCTTGACCTGCATATCGGCGAAGATATCGCCGGTGCGCAGGGACTGCTCCAGGGCGTTAAGCATCGCCTTGGCTTTCTCAGGGTCGGTTTGCTTGCTGATGTTGGCCTGGGCTTCGGCCATCTTCGCGGCCTTGGCCGGGTCCGTGGCCTGGATGTACTTCATGGCCAGGGCAAAACTGGACTCAAGCGTCGACATGCCCTTTTGAATGCCCGAGTTCAGCGACGCCTGGTAGTCGATACCGGCATCCGCGTAAGCCTTGACCACCTCCCCGGAACCGATCTTTTCCATCCAGTTCTTGAGGTTGTTGGCCGCCTCGTCCGAGCCGCCGGCCGTCTTCATCTGTACCTGCAGCATCGCACCCAGCGAGCTAACCGCATCCATGCCGGTGCTGCCGTTTTTCTCCATGCCCGCCAACAACTGCGGAAACCACTTGGCCATGTCGGCGGCTTCAAAGCTGCCCGCCTGGCCCTGCAGGGCGATAGCCTCCAGGGCTTGTTGCATGACCTTGGGGTCAGTGATCTTGGCGTTCTGCTCGAGCGCCTGAATCATGCTGGCCGTGTCGACGCCGCTGGCTCCCTGGCCAATGGCGAACTTGGCCGCCGTCGGCGCATAAGCCAACGCCTTGTCCAGCTCCATACCGGCGCCAACCAGTTGGTTGACCAGGTCGGCCACGTCGTTGCGCGCCATGCCGGTATCTTGCGAAGTCTGGATGACAGTGCGGGTCATCTGCACTTCTTCCGGCTTGTTGGCTACGTTCGCCTTAATCGCAATGTCACGGATGATCGCCTGATAGTCCGCGCTGATCTTGCCCGCCACACCCAGCGCGCCCACGCCGACCACTGCCTGGCCAACGCTCGACTTCATCCCGGCCTTGCCCTGCTCGATCTGCTGATGTCCCTTGATCTGCAGATCGGCCGACTTGGCGGCACGGCCCAGGCGTTGATACTCGCGGTTCAGTCGCCCTACTTCGACACCCTGCTTGCGCAGACTTTCCAGGTTACCGTCCAGTTTGCGCAGCAACCCGGCCGCCGAGGCCGCGCCGCTGTCGTGCGCTTTCTTCCACTCCTCGCGCAGGCGAATGGTTTCGCCGATGGTGCTCTTCAACACCTTGGCCTTGTTGCCCTGCTGCTCCAGCTTCCTGATGCCGCTGGTCACCGTATTGAAGGCCGCCCCTACCGACGAACTGACAGCACCGCCGATGACCAGCCCTAACGACAGTTTGTTCGCCATGACTCCCCCTTAAGTGCGGGCTCAATCCGTGAGCCACCAGACCATGTCGCTGTAAGACATGGTCATGATCTCTTCAGCAGAAAAATTCAGTTCGGCAGCCAGTCGCTTGGCTGCCAGCTTCTGCAGGGCGGGGTCAAAGCTCGTCGTCTTGCACCAGGCGAAAATAGCCGGCCTGCACGCGGGCATAGTCCTTGAGGGTCAGGCCCTCCAGATCCTTGGGCCCGACCTCGGCCAGAGAAGCGAACAGGTTCATTTCGCGTTGCTCGTCATCGCCGCCGGCGGTCTGCTGGGCGGCGCGAATGTCGCGCACCGTCGGCGCACGCAAGCACAGCTTGTCGACCTGCACGCCATTGGCTTCGGTGGGCTTGGTCAGCGTGACGATCACGGCGTCGGCAGTCAGCTTCAGGAACGATGGGATCTTGATTGCATTGCTCATGGGGAGTCTCCTTACAGGCCAAGGGCCGAACGTTGGGCAGAAAGTTGGTCGACACCGTTAATGACGCGCTTCATGCCAATCGGGTCGATTTCGTAGATCAGCTGGCCTTTAACCTCCAGCTTGTAATAGGTCACCGCGACGTTGTGCTTAATTTCAGCCTTGTCGCCGGGCTTCCAATCGCCCATGTCGACCTCTTTCAACGAGCCGCGCAGGGTGACAACCACCGGTGTGATTTCGCCCTTCAGGCCCTTGAAGGCACCACGGAACGTGCCGTTGAACGCGGTGCCATCGGCCTGGCCGAAAAACTTCAGCGACTCGCGGCGTACGCCGGTAGTGACAAAGCCGGCCTCCTGCTTTTCCATGCCCATATCCAGCTCCACCGGGACATCCATGCCGCCGGCGCGGTGTTCCTCGGTCTTGAGCGTGAGTTTGGGCAAGGTCAGGCTGGGTACATCGCCCTGGAAGCTCACGCCGTCGACAAACAGGTTCAGGTTGGCCAGGGTTTCGGGAATCATTGCCATGGGGTGCGCTCCTTAAGCGGCGGTGTCGACGACTTCGGTCAGCCATTGGTTGGTGACCTCGACGAGGAAAATGGGGTTTTCGGCCGGCGGCACGTCGGTGAATCGGATGTTCCAATACACCTTGCCCTGCTCCAGCTGGCTGGACGTGTTGAGCACGGGGTCGGCGTAGACCTCGAAGTTGATGATTGCGCCTTGGTTCTTGAGGTCGCGCATGAACGCCTGCAGGCCCTCGGTCACGTCCTTGACGTAGGTCGCGGTGATCGAGCGGTCGACCGCCCACTTGTGGCCGTACAGGATCGCGTCCATGACGATATCCATCGTCCGCACGCGAGTAACGAACGCCCACTTCGGGTCGGTGCTCAGCGTGCGGTTGCCCCACAAGCGAAAGCCGTCATCACGGATGATGGTGGCAATGTTGGCGTTGTTGAGCAGGTTGGCCCGGCAGCTCGGGTCGCCGTCCAGATACTCGATGGCACGGCCGGTGCCGGTGATGCCGACAAACTCCTTGTTCGACGGCGACGCCCAAAAGCCGTATTCGCTGTCGGTGTAGGCGAACAGACCCGCCGCCCAGGCCGACGCCGGCGCATCCACGGTCTTGCTGGTGATGGTGTCCCACACCTGCACACCCGGATCGACCATGAACAGGCGCTTGGAACCAAAGAGCCCGGCGTAGGTGGTGGCCGCTTCGTCGGTCGTGCCTGGCCCGTCGATGATGCCGATCGCGCGCAGCTTGCCGGCCAGTGCATCGATCGCGGTGGCCACCGCTTGGGTAGCGCTGTGCTTGGGCGCGATGATCAGCCGCGGCTGAGCGTTGAACCGGCTCTTGCCATCGAGCAGCGCCTGCAGGCCGGTACGCTTGCCACCGACCTGGACGCCACCAACGATCGAGGACGTCTGCGCAGCCGCGTCGACGGCCTTGGCCACGCCACTGGCGACGATCACCGCTTTGGCGCGGGTAAAGATCGCCAGGCAAGACTTGGTCATGGCCGAATCAGGACCGAAGGCGGCAATCGCTTCGCTGTCGTTGGTGATCAGCACCAGGTCGCCGGCCTTGGCCGTGGCGTTCGCGCCCTCGGTGAAGGTGTCGACCAAGCCAATGATCGAAGAGGAAGGCAGCGCGATGTTGCGCGCGCCGGTGTCGACGTTCGTTACGGTAACGCCGTGAAAGAAACCAGCTGATGGCATGTGAAACTCCAGAAAGCACAAGGCCGCGACGTACGCGGCCAGAAAGGAAGAAGGCGCCCCAGGTGTGGCTGCAGGTGGTCGGAGCCGATCAGAGCAGCAGCGGCACCACCAGTGCGGCCAGCAGGCAGGCAACCAGGGGAAACAGCAGATCGAGGCGCCCATCTGGACTCCAACGCCAGATGCGCAAACCGTCGTACCAGCGCAGGTGACTCAGGTGCAGGGCCAGGTCATGGGCCAGCTTGCGCTCGCCGTGGGTGTACTCCCGGCCCAGGAAGAAGAAGACGCCAGCAGCGGCGCCGACCCACTGCCCGGACGGTACGCCGAACAGCGCCATAAAACCCCAGACCTGGGCCATGATGAGCAAGCCCGCCAGGGCGTGCTGCCAGTTGGTTCGATTCAAAATGCTTACTCCAGGCACAAAAAAACCGCACTCGGCGGCCTTGGGTTGACGTTGAGGGAGGCGGGTCAGGCGGCGTTGCCGACACCGACGATGCAAGTGCGGATGGCAGTAATGGCAGCATCGGCCAGGCGTTCGGCTTCGGCGTGACTGGTCGCCTTGAGCACCGCCTGCTTGCCCTTCAGCCGCTCGGCGCGAATTGCGTAGATTGCCGCCTTCCAGGCGCGGGCCTCGGTAAGAATGTCGTCAGTGGCGGTCTGAGCCTCCAGGCCGGCCGCATCCATCCAGGCTTGAACAGTTGGCGGCACTGGGCCAGCGTAATCTGCAGCGGCGAAGCGTTCGGCTTCATCTGCCGTCAGGCGGTATTCAACGGCGCGCAGAGGGTCGCCCAATACCGCACTGCGCGATTGGTCCGCGCATTGCTCGATTTGCTGGGTGGCAACTGCCAGGGCAGCCCCCAACGGCAGCGCCATATAGTCGTAACCGACATAGTTTCGACCGTCGTAAACCACAATCAGACTTTGAGTTTGCATTGCGCTTTTTCCTTACAAAGTAGGCAGGTTTGTGCTCACGAATGGCACAGTATGGGATTGGGTTCCAGCGGCAACGCCTGACATATAGCGGCCGGCAAACCCTACCGGGAACGACGTGCCAACAACCCCCAGGATCACCGGCGATACCGATGACCAGAGCAAGTTGGCGGTAGCACCCGGTAGATCGATCACATCGCAGTCAATCATCTTGACCGCCAGCACAGGTGCCGGTGATGTGGTATTTGCCTTGATCAGCGCATTGTTGCCGCCAGTGGGAGCAGGGTTCTGGTTATTCGCACTTGGAAGCTCGAAAGAAATGTTGCGCACACAGAACTGCGCGCCGATGTTTGCCGAGAAGCAACTGATCACCGTCGCCCCGGCCGTCTCTTCCTTGAAGTAGGTAGGTCGCACAATGCGGCGAGTCCCGATAATGTCGGAGCGCAATTCAACCGCGACACCTTCCACGGAGATAACGTTCGGTGCCATGTTGTAGTCGGCCATCAGCCGAATACTGCAAACGCCACCTACCGGGGTATTGGAGATTGCCTTTTCGATGGTCTTGAGCGGACGGTCAATGGTGCCGTCGTTGGTGTCGAGGCCGAGCAAAGGATGCACACAGTAAACTTTCTTGTTGATCGGAACTGCCGCGATGGCAGCAGCAACCGCAGCATCAATGCCAGTCTTTTTGCCGTTGAAGTAGTCAACCAACTGAGTGGTTTTGGTTACCAAATTGGCAACGTCGGTTTCAAGACTCATATTGTCTTATGCTCCATGGATGTGTTGGACAACAAGGGTTTGCAGGGCAATCAGCCCAGCCGCGTTAGAAACCGCAGCACTTAGCAGGCCGTCGCGGTCTTCGGCCTGGCGCTTCTCGACGGATTTCATGCGCGACATCAGATTGGCGATCTGTTCGCCTGCGATACGTTGCTGGGCGGCCTGATCGATGATCTGGTCTTGCTGCTGCAGACCGCGCAGCTGTTCGGCGATCAGGGCCGATGCCTGGGCTGCCAACGGCCCCGCCAAGGTCAGGTTGAGCCCACCAGGTACGCTGTTGATGATCACGCTGTCAGCCGGCAGCGCGGCCAGCGACACGTCATAGGCCAGCACAAAGTCTGCATCGGCAGGCTTGTAGGTCAGCGCCTCGGTGGGGTGCGACCACACCGCCAACAAGGTGCCGTCACTCAGCAGAAAGCCGATTTCGCGGACCCAGTACGCACGATCATCATCGGCGACAGCGGTCAGATGAATTTGCGTGCTACTCAGGCGCTCCCCGCCGGCAATGGGGTACTTGGCGACTTGCGCCTGCAGGCTTTTCTGGTCGGTTCGCGGGGTGTAGCCCGCCGAGCCCAGGACGACGTGGGTAATCTCAGCCGACACGCCAGTGTTGTCGGCTCGCCAGATTGCGGCCAAGCCGGCCTTGGTGATGAGGGGTTGCAAAGGGATACTCATAGAACAGCCTCCATCGTGCCGCGCACGACAATGCGGAGCCGTACCGCGTTAGCGATCTGCAGGCCCTGTTCAGCGTTGATCGGAATGCCCTGCGCCTCGACGGACCGTCGAACCACACAGCGCAGGTTAATAGCGTTGCCCAGCTGCAAGCCCTGCAGGGCCGGATCGAGCGGCACGCCCAGGGCATCCACCGAACGGCGATACACGGTGCGCAGCTGAGCGGCGTTGCCCAGGCGCAAACCGCCATCGAAGCCGGCGCCCAGGCGAAAGTCATAGTGGCTACGCTCGTTCTTGGCCGCGTCGACCAGGGCGCGCAATCGGGCGTACAGCTGCGGCGACAGAATCGAGCCTTCGCCGGGTCGGTTGTGGTTGGCCCAGGCGGTCAACTGGAACGTGTACGGCGCGGCACCTGGGATCTGGTGCCATTCCTTGTATTCCGAATTGACCCGCACCGCCTTGAGCACCCGGCGCACAGCGCCTACGGTGCCCTTGGTCTTGTGAATCGGGATCGCCTCCCGTATCAAGGCCCGCTGCTGGTCCTCGCTATCTGCCGCATCCCAGCCTTCGACCTTCATGGCCCAGGCCAGCCAGGGCAGGAAGTTCGGCGGGCAGCGTGCCGAGTCGGCCACCCCCCGGATCACCTCCGGGTCGATACCCAGGTCGCAGGCAACCACCAGCGCCTGCTCCAGATCGGTGGCGTTATGCGGTAACAGACTCATGCAATCACCTCAGTGGCCAGCGTGACGCTGCTGCAACTGGGGTAATGACGCTTGTCGCTGGTCACATCGGCCAGCGGCTGGGTCAACCGCACCCGACGCACGCCCGTTACGTGTAACGCGGCATAGATCGCCGACAACGGCAACTGCCCCTCCAGCCGCCGCGCTGCCGCCAGAGCGGCATCGAGACTGGCCCGTGACGCGGCCTTGACCACCGCCGGATCGGGCCCGGCGTCCAGCTCCAGCACCGCCGCCACGTTGAACGCAGTGGGCTGGCCGAGCTGAGCGCGGGGGCGATCCGTCAGCGGCCGCACATCCTCGGCCGACAGTGCCGCCTGCACGCCGGCCACCACCTCGGCGCCCGGTACCGGGCTGTCAAGGCGTGGCAGCACCGCCAGCGACACGTCGCCCGGCAACGGGTTGTCGAGGCCGGCGGCGTAGTCGCAGACCAGCACAATCGCCCCGGCCGGCAACTGCGCCTGCAGCGCTGCTGGGACCGGCACGCCCTTGAACGTCGGCGAATCGACGGAGACACTGGCCACGCTGGCCGACGCGCTCAGCCCGTGAAACTCATAGGCGCCCCGGCTGCCGGCAACCGACAGTGCCTCTAGTGACAACCGCGTGCGGTAACGCAACGCTTCGTCACCCTCCATCACCGCCGCCACTGGCGGCACCGCGTCAGGGTCGGCCGGGATTAGGGTCAGCCGCTGCACACCATAGTCGGCCGCACGGTTGTCCAGATCGGTGCCCCGGGCGTAGGCCAACAGGCTGGACTTGGCCGCGTCATTGACTCGGGCCCGGCCGAGCATCTTTTGAAAGGCTGCCACCTCCAGCAACTTGACGATAGGGTCGGACTCCAACAGCGCGGTCCACTGGTCGCCCATCTGCAGGCGAAAGTCGGCCAGCACCTCCTGATACAGCGTTTCAAACTCCAGCGTTTCCACCACCTCAGGCGGTGGCAACAGGGACAGATCAATCATGCACGAACCTCCAGGGTGGTTGCCTGTGCCAGGTACTGGCCCGTCAGCTGCAGCTTGATCTGGCCACCGACCACCGCCGTGACCCGCACCCGCTCCAACTTCAATCGCGGCTCCCAGCGCCCCAGGGCGCGAGCCACTTCGGCTTGAACCGCGCTTTTCCAGCCCTCATTGACCGGCAGGTCAACATAACGGCGCAGGTGGCTACCGTACTCCGGCCGCATCCGCCGGCTGCCCAGCGGCGTGGTCAGAATGTCTTCAATGGACTGTCGCAGGTGCGCCAGGCCGGCAATGGGCTGCCCGGTGCGGCGGTCCAGTCCGATCATGGTGGGTTACTCCTGCAGCGGTTTCAGATCCGGGTGAGCCTGCAGGAACTGCAGCGCCTCGGCGTCATCCGCCGCCACCGTCACCAGGCCACGCTCGACCGGCAACTGGCGACCCTTGGTCAGGATCAGCACGCGGGAGGTGTAGGCCGTATCGCGAAAGGTCACTTGCGCCGCTGTCTCAGCGGCATCGGCGGTTTTCTTGGGGGTAGCCATGTTTGTTCTCCAGGCATGAAAAAGCCCGCACAGGGCGGGCTGGGGTGAATTGGATAGCGGAACTAAGCGCCCGTATACGTCGAGCCTGTGATAGCTCCGCTTACGGCCTTGGCAATTTCCTTGGGGTCGACCTCGCCGAACACCTGAATACTGACGTTGCGGATTCCTGCGCCCTCTTTGCGGACGTAGCGCCCGAGACTCAGGGCGATGCAAAGACCTTGGGCAATTTCCTCTGGCTCATTGTCACCCGCCATCAGCCGCTTCCAGAAAGAAAGCATGCGGTGATAGTCGAACTCCTGACTGATCTGCCTATCGACCATATTGGAAATTTGGAAGCGATCAAACCCACTGATCGGGCCTAAAGTTATGGTTTCGATCATTCTTTCCTCAGTGCTTGTGGTTTGCCGTGTTACCGGCGGTGTCGATGATTCTGGCGCCACCGAGAATATCGCCCGTTACGCGTAACGTTCCGTTGATCTGCACCTGGCCTGTCAGGGTGATGCTGGCCGCCTCAACGGTAGCCGCCCCCGACTTGGCCGTGATCGCGTCATCCGTCAACACCGCCTCGGTGCTGCCGACCTTGATACTGACGGTGCCGCCGGGCAGGTCGATGGTGTAGGTTTTGGCCTGCCAGTCGTAGACCAGCGAGCCGCCATCATCGAAACGCCATACCTCGACGTGATCGCGGTTATCCGGCTGGGCCCCAGCGTTGCCGTAGAGTCCCAGTACAAACGTGCCCTGCGCTGGCTCCCCGCTCGGACTGATCAACGCACCCTGCTCGTCCAGGCTTGGCGCTCGCCAGTGCCGGGCCTTACCGGCCGCCTGGCTGTGCCAACGCACCCAGGCGCTTGTCCAGCCAGCGCCGTCGGAAACGCGAACCTTGGCGGCAGCCAGGTCGACCGCCACCACCCGACAAGGAATGATCAGGCCTGCCAGCATGCGGTCATGGGCCGCGCTTGCTGCGCTCATGCCATTGCCTCCGGCGATTGATAGTGCTGTTCACTCCCGGGGCCGGTGTCAGGGCTGAAGCCCCACACCAGCTTGCTAGGCGGTTGATTGGGCCACGGCCACTCTTCCTCACCGAGGTAAATGTCCTGAGTCCATTCAACGACCCACACCGCGCAGCTATCCAGTTCAGGCCGAGTCCAATCCTGAGAGGAGCGCACGAACTGCGCCTGCCCGACTGCCAAACCCCAATGTTGCATCCGCAGCAGCACCGCCATTTGCGAGGCTGCGAATGCCACCTTCTGATGGCATTCAACATCCTCGCTGCCAACGATAAAGCGCACCTCAAACCGTGCGATAAGCGGTGTCTCCCCGGTGCCCTGGTCTTGGCCAGGTTCAAACTCGACAAGCTCGATTACGGCCGCCGGCAAATCCACTTGCTCGGCCATATGCGGCATGGTGCACACACAGGTCAGTCCGGGGATCGCCTGCGCAATGTGCTCCTCGATGGCGCGATACAACAACTCAAGACTGAATTCAGGTTCAGACACGGACGGATCCTCGAAGGTACTTCTGTAGTTCAAAGTTCAGCTCCTGGTGCAGCACCTTCAGCAAATGCTGATCAGCCTGGCGCACCCACTTTTCAAAGTGCGGGCGCACGTCATCCAAGGAGATCTTGGCCTTGGCTAACGGATACCGACTGTCATTTTCCGAGATCCAACCCGAGCTGGCCCCTCCCGCTCCAGACACCTCACTGGCGGGATAGTCGCTGCGCTTGAAGTGCTTGCTTGCAGTGCGAATCCAGATATCGGGTTGCCCGCCGTAAACCTTCTTGAAAAACGCCCCTTGATAGCGGCGATTCCCCACCGACACACCAGCACGCGTCTGCCGAGGCCGGCCAGCGCGACTAGCTTCAATCGGGTTGATGCCGAACCACAGCTTGCCCTGGCCATTGCTGCCAACTGAGTAAGCACGCAAGCGCTGCCGCACTGCGCCAACCGCAACACGCTCTTGCTGGCTTACCTCACGCGCGATATACGTGCGCAACCAACGTAGGGTCTTGTTGATGGCTCGACGCTGGGCCGCAATCGCGGCCTTGGGGACCAATGCAGCAAAATCAGCGAAAGCCTTCAGGTCCGACTGATCAACCTGAAGCGTGAGGAGCCCTGAGCTGGACGATTGCTTGTGATAGCTGCCAACGTTCATCGAATCTCCCGCAGGGTCAGGTTGATCCAGCCAGTACCGTCCGGCGCCCGCTTGGTGATGATGTAGCGTCCGCCACCATCCTCTGGAGCAAGCTGGACGACCAGGTGCTGGCCTTCCTTGATGCCATTAGCATGTGCGATCCGCACAGCGAAGGTTGGTTCGCGCAGGCCAGTGTTGATGCCACCGACCTTAGGTTGCAGCCACGGTGCCGAGAAAAACCCCGGCACCGGCTCTGCGCGCCCATCGATCATCGCTTCATCGCCGAGAACCTCCAGCAACTGCGCGTCCATCACAGCCGTCTGGTCACGGAAGGCCATGATCACTCACCGTCGTCTTGTTCGTCCTTGGCTGGAAGCTTCCCGCGAGGCGCGATTTTGCCTTCATCGACCAGCAGTTCAAGGATCTCCTTATTGGTCGACGGGTAGGTTTCGCCCTTTTTGTAGGTCTTGCTGCCGTCCTGAATGCAACCATCGGCCACGACGTACTCGATTTTTACCGCCATGTCACACCACCTTTGCGTACAAGAAAGCATTAGGTTCCAGCATGCCGGCCAAGGCGGCACTCTGCAGTTTCAACCAGCGAGCGCTTGGGTCTGGGGTGACCCAACTTTTCGGGAAGCGCACCGCTTCCACCAGGCCGCTTTCGATGGCATCGACGTCCTGAATAGCGCCGTACAACATCGCGTTACGCGTCGAAGTAGCGCCGAGGATCAAACCACCCTCAGGCACCATCTGCTGTTCATCACCCTCGTCGTCCAGGTACCACTCGTCATACACATACAGGTCGATGCCCGGATCGTTGAGGTAGCCCAGGTAAGTCACGCCGTCTGGCAGCAACTCAGGCTTGATCAGGCCCATATCGACGCGCCGGGTGTTGAGCTGTTTCAACACGGCGTCGTTGCTCTGAAACGCGTCCTGGGCCTCACCGCTAAGCACCGCGACGTTGCCGGTGCGCCCGGAGTCTTTGGCGATCTGGCGCTTCCACTGCCGCAGGTTGGCAATGGGGTCAGAATCCGAGGTGTTCCAACGGCCACTGGCCAAGGTGACCTTGTGGGTGTCTTCCATCAGAAAGTCGATGGTGTCATCCACGCCCTCACCAACGACGCGAACCCGGCCGGTGCTCAGCGCTTGGGCGCACATCCACTCTTCCCGGCGGGTGATCTCGTCATCCAGTTCGATCAGGTCACGACCCAGTTGCTCGCCCGCTCGCTCTAGCGGGGTGCGGGCAGAATAGGGATTGTCACCTGCGGCGCGCTTGAGGATCTGCTCGGCACGGGTTTTACGCTTCGGCTGGATGTAAGGCGGGGTGTAGGTTTCGCTGCTGAAGCCGGTACGCAGCGAGATGCTCCCCGGCAGCGAAGGGTGAACGAAGGGCGCCATTGTCCGCTGGCCTTTCACGATGTCGATGGTCACCGCTTCGGTACCGAAGGTCACTGGGTTGGCACCATTGAAAAAGGTACTCATCAGGAAGCGACGCGGGGTTTGCATCTGTTCAACCGCTTCCAGCATGGTCAGGGTGTCGAAAATATCGGTCATGGTTGCTCCGGTCAGCGAATGAAAAGGCAGAGAGGACGCAGTGCGGCCTTCGCAGCGGCAAGGGTCAGGCCCTCGCCGAGGGTGAGTTGACTGCCCAGCACTTGGCCGGTCAGACGAATTGGCGCGCTCTTCGCGCCGCTCGCGGTGTCGACGTCCTGGTCGAGGATGGCTTTCGGTACCTGCGATCCGTCCTCGGCTGCGGCCTTACACAACAGGTACTCCTGAGTGGCCGTGACCTGTCCCAGGACTGCGCCACGCGTCAGATCCTGACCAGCGGCAATGACACCGGTGTCCATAGCAATGGGAAAGTCGCCGGCCGACAGCTGTCGTGGCTGGTAGGTAGTGCGTTCGGGGTTGCTCATGGATGTCTCCAGTTAACGGCGCGAGGCGCCTGCAACGATTGCGTTGACAGCGACTTTGCGCTCGCCCTGCTCGCCGCCAGTGGGGTGGTACCGGTGACGCCCTGGGCATCGCTCTTGATGCTCGCCAGCGAAATACCGCGATCCTGTGCGGCCTTGAACATCACCAGCGCGGTCGCTTCGACTGAGCTGCCGTTATCGATAGCCGCTTCGATTTCTTTCTCAAAACCCTTGCTAGCCAGAGCGTTGATACCCTTGATGCGTTCGCGCTCAGCGGTGGTAGCCTCGGTGCGAATCGAGGTAGTGTCAGGCTGGTCGGCCTGGGCAATCTCGATGGTGTTGGCATCGGTACCGGCAGCCAGTGCCGCACGCAGTTCTGCCGTGGTCTTGACGGTGGTCATGGTGTGTATCCTTGAGAGGTGATGGCCGGTTTGGCCAGTTCGGTGATCAGGGATTCCAGCGAGCCCACGCGATGGGCCAGGCCGTGCTTGACGGCGTCAGCGCCAACACGCAGTCCGCCGTGATCGCCCATCTCGGGGACTTGCTCGGCATCGACGCCAAGGTTGCGGGCAACCTTGCTCACGAAGACATCGCCCAGGGCGTCGATGGTCTCGCCCAGCTTGCTGCGCCCTTCCTCGGTGGAGAGATCCAGGCGCTTGTTCGGAGCATTGCGGCTGACGATCTGGTAGCGCTTGCGGCCGCTTGTGGACTCGTTCTCGACGACCGCTTCCACAACGACCCCAATGCTTCCCGCCAGACTGGCCTCATCGATGACAATCTCGCTGGCTGCCGAGGCGATCCAATAGCCCGCGCTCGCTCCCGTGCCGCCGATGTACGCGACGATGCGCTTGCGGGAGCGGCCGGCAAAGATCATCTCTGCCAGTTCGTTAATGCCCGACGCCACGCCACCAGGGCTGTCGATGTTGAGCACGATGGCCTTGACCTTGGGGTCGTCCAAGGCTCGCTGGATGTCAGTGGCCAGGACTTGGGTGCTGGTCGCACCGCTGATCTCGGTGAATAGGTTGGCGTAACGGAAGATCGGTCCAATGACCGGAACCACCGCCACGCCGTTGCGCAGGCTTACACTGCGGGTTTCTTCAAGCCGCTCGCCGCGCTTGGTCGCCAGCGCCATCGGATCGCCCATGCGATCAGAGATGGCCAGCAGGTTGTCCAGGGCGTCGGGCAGCATCAGCCAGGGCTGCGAGGCAGCCAGCTCAAGTGCTCGCGGCATGCTTATTCCTCTTCGGGTTTAGGGTCAGGCGGATTTTCCAGCCCGCTCTTTGGCAGGGCCTGCAGGTTGTGTTTGCGACGCTGATCGACTTCGCGCACGCGCTGACGGAACACTTGCTGCCAGGGCTCGCCGGTCATTGCTGCGGTTTCCAGCGTTTCGTTGCTAACGCCGATTTCAATGCGCTTACCGGCGGCGTTCGCTTCCTTGAGTTCGTCAATGGCACCACGCGCCGGGCCAATCCAGATGGCCTGGCAGTACGCTTTGCGCTTGGCCGGGTCGCCGTAACCCGGCAGGTCGATCAAGCCCCTGGCCACCGCTTCGTCGATGACCAGCTCGCGGCTGGGCTGGCAGAAGTCGCAAGCCAGCCACCAGCGGCGCAGGCTGTAAAAACGCCAGGCCTGAAGCATCGCGGCTCGGGCAGCGCTGTAGCTGCTGCTGTAGTGCAGCAGCAGTTCCTCCAGCGGCAGCTCCAGGGCGGCGCCAATCTCTTTCACCACGGCGGTGAAGAACGGATCGAACTGAGCATTTGGCCGACCGGGGTTGGCCACCACCGGTTCCTCGCCGACACCGAGGTCAACCACGGCCCCCTCGCCCAAGGCCAACTCGCCGTCGGTGGTGTCATCCCCGCCCGGAGTCTCTTCAGCCAGGGCAGTCATCGGCAGGTTGCCTGTCTGGAAGTCACTGCTCTTCTTGATGAATACCGTGAACATGGCCGAGATCACCGCCGCCATAAGCTCGGCACTGGCGTAGCGTTCAAGCTTCTGCAGGGGTTCGAGTACCGGTGCCAGGTAGGGCATGCCCCGCTTCTGGCCGGGCCGTTCCTTGTCCGCCAAGACATGCAGCACGCGGCGGCGGCCTGTCTCAGCGCCGAACACGCTCAACCGCTCCCACGCCAGGTTTTTTCCAGCCACGTGCTCGCCGACATACCCAGTGCACACGTGGTACGCCACGGGCGAACCCAGCTCGTCGAACTCGACGCCATCGACCAGGTCGACCCGATCCAAACCGGTATTCGGATTGCTGACCCGGTCGGACTCGATCAACTGCAGACGGGTGCTGAAGATGCACCCGGGACGCTCTTTGTCCGGGCTGGCCACGAACACATCGCCCGCCACCATTGACGACACCAGGACCAGCGCCTGGAGTTGGTAATGGTTGAGCGTGGCCTCTGCATCGCATTCCCGTGGGTCGTCGGCGTACAACGACCACAGGCGGTCAAGTTCGCCGTTCAGGTCGTCCGCCGCCTCTTCGCTGATGCCGAGTGCCGCATGGTCAACCTGGGCACGGCAGACCAAGCCGGTACCAACCACGTTGGTACGCAACCGCGTGATCGCCGCACGTGCGATAAGGTGGTTGCGCATGGCATCGCGGGAGCGGGCTACCAGCATCCGCCGTTCACTCTGGTTGAAGTCGCGTCGTGGACTGCCAAGGCCAGGAATCCAGCTGGCCATGCTGCGCAACACTCGCGAGGCACCACGCCAACGGGTTTCGACCCCACCACCGCCCCCTGGGCAACGATCTGCTGACCGCCAACCGTAGCCTTGGCCAGCTTCAGGGCTTCGCGCATTAGCTGATCCGCTGCGCTTTCACGCTTCCAGAAGGCCATGCTTAAACCCTCACGTAGGAAACGCGGCTGCGGCCACGGCGCTGGAGCGCTGCCGCCTCAGCGGCGACCTGATCGGCGTACTGCTTCTCCAGCAGACGCAGGCTGTTGAGCTCGGCCATCTGGACTTCACGATCCGCCCGGCGCAGGCGCTGGCCGTTCTTCAGGACGGCCGAGATCGCCGCCCGAACTTCCGCAAGGCGTTGTTGTGCTTCTGTCATGGTGAACCTCGATTAGCTGACGCGACTCCGAGTACCACGTCCGCGAGTCACTGCGCGGCGTGGCACCGGCGCTACCGCCTGCTCAGTATTGAAGAGGGTAGGCTGAAGCTGTTGCTGCTCCAGCTGGTCCCATTCGTGATCGCGTAGCAGGTGGGTCTTGAGGCTGCGCGCCGCGTGCAAGGCGTACACCTCGCAGTCCAAAGCTTCGTTGCGTCGCCCTGCTTTCTTTTGCCAGACCATCTTGCTCGGCTGTCGCGGGTGCGGTGCCAGTACCTCGTTGGTCACCTGCTCGTAATAGTCAGCGCGGATCTCGCTGTACCAGTGCATCCGTCCCGGCCCGCTGCCCGAGAGTCGCATGCGACCATCGATCAGCGTCTTGGCCTTGTGGGTGCCGACGATGTACACCCGCAGACCGTACTTGGCCGCCTTGGTGTTGTCCTGGCTGGTGTCCGCCGACTGGGCCGGTTTGGTGAAAATCTCCCGGTCCCGGCTATCGATCGATGCACCCTTGATCGCCATGATGTTGAAGCGCTGTCGGTCACGCACGTAGGTGTACACCGCATCGCTGGTGTTGCCGTCGGAGCTGTCGATGCTGACCGCCGAAACGGCGAGCTGAGCGCCGCCCTCGGCGGTGATGGGGGTGGCAATGATCTTGTCGAGTTCAGTCCACACTGGATCGTGGGGGTCAATCGGATTGCCCTCCAACTCGCCCCAGTACAACCGCCAAGACTCTTCACCCCTGCCCCAGCCCACGATCACCAGGGCCAGGCGGTCGCCTTGAACGTCCACGCCGACAGTGACCAACAGCACGCCTTTCGGCGCGGTCAATTCGGCGTAAGGCTCGGCGCGTTTCTCCAACTCATCGGTCTTGGGCGCATTGCTCTTGTACTCGTAGCACTCGCCCATCTGACTATTGGTGAACGCGATCATCGGGCCGTGGTTGCCGTTCGACGCGGCGTGTTCGGCTTGGAGCTTCTTCTCCATCAGCACTTCAAAGCGAGAGCCGTGGAACGTGGCATACAGCTCATTGAGGATGTAACCCGCAATTCCCCGGAACTCGGCGGTAGCCTCCCAACGGCCGTGCTGGAGGTTGGCATTCTTCTGGTGGTCGTCCCAGATCTCGCCGCAATGCGGGCAGGCGTAGTACGCCGTTTCCGGGCGACGCTTACCGTACACCTCATGGTAGTAACTGGGATCCTCGTCGCAATGCAGATGCTCGAAGCTCAGGGCATGCGCCTGGCTGCAGCCATGGCATGGCACCAGGCCAATGCGCTTGTCCGACAGCTCCAGCTCAGCGTCAATCGCTGAGAGCCCCTTGATGGTGGGCGTACCGCCGATGATGATCTTGGACCGACGGAACGTTTTCAGTCGTTCCTTAGCCAGCTTGATACTGTCCCCCTGCCCCCGCAGGTTCAGGTTGCAGTCGTCCGGCTCTTCCACTGCGACCCGAGGCACCGGGGTGGACTTCACACTGGACGGGCTGTTCGAGCCGACCATCTTGAGGAAGCCGCCAGGAAACCGCTTGAAGTCTTGGCGCTGCTGCAGCTTACGGCTGCGAAGATCGACCTTTTGCGCAAGCGCTTGGTCGCCGCGATCATCGGCTCCAGCTTTTCAGCGACGTACTGCTTGGCCGCTTCGGCCTTGGGAAACAGAATCAGGATCGGGGACGGATCAAGGTCGATCCACTTGCCGATGGCGTTACCCATCACCCCGAGGTCCAGGCCACCTGGGCGGACTTGCGACCAACGATCTCGAACACATTCGGATCGTCCAAGGCTTCCAGCGGGCCACCCGGCCAGACCAGGTGAGGCGTGACATCGAAGCGGTATTTCCCAGGCTTCCCTGCCTCTTCAGTTGAGAGGTAACGGTACTTGGTGGCCCATTCGATGATGCTCATACGTGGTGGCGGCGCCCATTTTCGGCACGCCCGGCTGATGCCCTTACTCGCCGTCTTCTTCAGAGCCCTCCTCATCGTCCGGCTCGTCAGGATCCCACTCGGGATCATCGTCACCCTCGTCATACGCGGACAACCTCCTGAGTATTAGTTCGATGGGCTCGCGAATCAGTTGGTCGTCGACTTCAACGCCGTACTGCGCGGACAAAGTCGCGGCCAACTCATCCGGCAGGGTATTTAGCAACTCGATCTTGGCGGCGGTGATAACGTCCTCGAAGCGAGAAACCATCTCTGCCTCGATCACGACTTCGCCCAGGTCCTTTGCCAGCGCCAGCTCTTCGCGGTCGCCGCGTATCCTGTCCAGCCGATCCCGTGTACTTTCCTTCTTGCCGTTCAACGCAGCCTGGCGCATGAGCCACTCGATCACCGCTTGGGTGTCGTACTGGTTTTCGTTGCCGCGACCCACGCCGAACTCGATGACGGGCATTCCGTCTTTCTGCCAGCGGCTGAGGGTGCGCTCATCTCGACCGACGATCTCACCGAGGTCGGCCTTGCTGACTGTCCTGCCCATTGCTAAGTCCTTGAAAAGACGGACATCCCTGCATACACCTCAGCTGCAGAGATTCCGCGAGTCCCCGTACCCGTGTAGGGGGCGAGCCAGGGGAGGACCCAAAATTTCACCACGCCCGCCCGTGCCCGGTGGGGTCACCCGTGCCTGCAACGCTGAGGCATCAGCAAGTCCGGCAACACCGCCCACACCGGCAGCGAGGCTTCTCTTGGTAACGCCCCGTGGCCAGCGCCATGCTCAACGCCTGTACCAGGACCTCCTTGGGGGTTTCCTCCAGGGTTTTCTCCCAGTAATGTCGCGCACGCATAAAATCGAAATCTCGGCGCACTTGTCTGTCGATGAAGCCCAATACTTGCTCCCAGCTTTGGGGGTTTGCTTTCTCTTGTTCAGGAGTCAAGGACATGACCACCTCCAACATTCAGAAATTTGATGAGATCACCGGCCGGGTGTTTGGTGCTCTCTATGAAAACTTCCCGGTAGCCAGACATCTGCTGATCGAAGACTTCCTGGAAGACGGGTTTTCTTACGATGAGGGCGCGCAGGGAGACTTTCCCAATCAGAACGGTGAGTTTTTCTTCGCCTGTGTCGAGTGGCTGGCAGAGGCGGGATACCTGCGCTTTAAAGAGAAACTGCATGACTCAGGATTTGAAAGAGTGGTTCTAACCGCAAAAGGCCTTGAAGCCCTCAAGGCTGTTCCCGCTAGCCTTACCGTTGGTCCATCCCTAGGCGACCAACTCGTTGATGCCACCAAAAGCGGTACCAAGAGCATCGTGGGCAGCCTGGCGGGCGAAGTACTGTCGGTGGGCTCCCGCTTCGTAGCCACCCATTACTTTGGGTTACCGAGCTAAATCAGCACGACTCAAAGCGCTCCGTCATCCTGGTGGTCCATCTTATTCAGCACCAGGGTGACTGGACGGCGGCACTTCGCAGACGCCCAGGCGCTTGGCGGCCCAGCGTTCGTACAAGCCGATTGCTACATCGGCACCGGCCATGGCCGTGAGGCAACCCACCGCCGCTGACGCGATGACCGAAACACCCAGCGCATACAGAAGCATGTTGGCTGACAAGCCGCAGGTCACACAGGCCCCAGAGCGCAACGCCAAGCGACGTAGCAGTGACCAGCCTGTTATTCCGGCCTTGTCTGCGCGCCACATCTCGCCGGACACCCCCAACTAGGGAAAGTACGATCACCATCCAGATAGGAAGCCCAACTAAAGTTTGCTGCTCACTGTTCATCAGTGCCTCATAGGTCAACGCACGGCGCCAGAAACAGAAAACCCCGCCAATTGGCAGGGTTCTCGATGCAACGACAGGTCGGAGCGGTTGCACAGCACAGTGCTTGTGGGGAAGCGCCTAAGCGCACTTTTCATATCGTGGCGACTTTTTACCTGCGTTCGGAAAAACCGAAAAGGGCCAGTTTTCGGTTCGTCGTCTCGACGCTACTTCGACGCACTGTCGGCGCACGCTCGGCGCATTGTGAACCGACGAACGGTATGCCGCCTGTTAACCCCTGAGCGTGCAATCAGCAGCGACAGCACTTGCAGGTGCAGCGCCTTGACCCAGTTTCGATAGGTTCGGTCTGCATCTTCGGCCAGGCCAACCTCGCGCATCTGTTCCCGAATCGGTGCGCCATGCAGGTAACGAAACTCGGCCAACGTAGACAACACCGCACCCCGCTTATCTCGACGCCCCAGCTCGGCAACAGCCGCGTCGACTTCCGCAGCAGAGCGATCCAGGCCAGCACCACCCAGCAGGATCCGATGCCCTGATGTTCCGCCTCTCGGTGCTGCGCCCTTCCATTCCATGATGCTACCCATCTGACTACCCAACCCCGCCTCCAGGCCGAGCCGGGCGCGCTGTTCGGCCCAATGCCGCATCAAACCTTCAACCATCGCCAAGCGCTCTGCCAGTTCCAAGCTTTCGATGTCCGCCATCATCAACGCATCCCCCCGAAACCCGCTACCCGACACACAATTAGGCAACTCAACACAAACCCAACACAGATAAAACCTAATAAATTCAAAGCATTAAAGGTATTCGAGTTGAGTGTGTTGGGTTTGTTGAGTTTATTTAGCCTCGTATGGGAATTATTTTGATCCTGATGAATGTCGCCAAAAGTTGCGCGCCTGCGCGTGCGCGACGACAAACCCAACACACCCACCACGACCCTCGGCAAACCCGCTGAATCTGCGGCCCATACGTGTGTTGCCCCTTGCACATCGACCCGACACAAACCCAACACACTCAACACGCTTATGGTCGCACTCATGTTGCCAGCCCCTTCACATGGTCCCAGCCATCGACATTCCAACCCGCAAGCTTTGCCCTGGCACGCCACTCGGCGACGCACGCGCCCAGCTCGGCCGACTTTGTGGATGGGGGCAGGGAAGGATCTCCATCGGGCGGAAAGAAGAACGCGGCGAAACGACGGTTGTTGCCATCAGTCCACGGAATCGCTCGGGTCTTCTCCACCGTTGCGCTGATCATCAAGGAGAACTTCGTCTGGCTCATCGAGTGCTCCCGGTTGCGCGAACACCACTCAAGAAACATGGCGTACACGTCCGTCGACAGACAGCAGCCCCACAGGCCACGCCCGAGCTCGCCCATGCGCCACAGGTACAGGAACGTCTGCCATGCGGTCCTACTGAGAGCCACCAAGCGTTGGCGCGCCTCGGTCTTCGGTGGTCGTGTGCGCTGATTGAACTCACCCAGCTCGATGCTCAAAAGCCAGCCATAAAGCGCCGCCACACCACCATTCTTTAACTCATTACCAATGGCCTTCTGGCGCTCGACAGGAAGCGTCTCCAGAGGCCACATAACCAACATGCGGCGGTCATCCTCGCTGATCGGCCAGGGCATGATCTCGTTGCTGAGAAACGCCGCATTCATGTGGTTGGCTTCCTCCCAACCATTGATGAACTTCGACTCCATGCGTACCGTCTTGCCGGTGATCATGTGCTTGATCTTGCCGACCTGGTTGTAACGCTGATCGCGGCTAACAACCTCCTCGAACACCGCCCAAAGCTTGCGGCTCTGCCAAGCGTTGAAACTTCCCTCCAACTGGGACTGCCCGACCGTGGCCGCGTATTGGCCGTAAAGCTCCCCCAGTACGTCGGAGAACAACAGGCTTTTGCCTGAGCCTTCCATTGTCGAGTGGAACAGGACAGCCGTGTCCATCTTGGCCCCCATGTGCTGCAACGGGAACGCGACCCACTTCAACAGCCAGTCCAATGCTTCGGCATCGTGATTGCACAAGAACGAGATCAGCCAGCGCAGGTTTTCGCACGCAGCGTCATCCCTCACCGGCTCCAGCGGCAGCCCTTCAAACGTGTTGATGTGGGTAGCGGGATCTTTGGTCATGGTGGGATCGAACACGATGTGGTCGACATCCACCACCCGCCGACTGGGGCTGTTCAGCCACAGCGAATAGGCATCACCAAGGGCCATTTTGACGGCACCCTCGGCAATCCGGCGCTTCTTCTCTCGGTCCCATACGTCCTTGGTCCCGTCGATGTAGACGTACCGTTCGATGGGCTCGAGTTTCAATGCGCCGCCCTTTTGCTGGACATGCGCCGGGCCTGCTCTAACTCCTGGACTTGCTCAGCAGCAACCAACTTTTTGTTAGTCCGCTCCATCCATTCTTTCGCCAGCGGCTTACCGACCAGGGCCTCGAAACCAGAGCGCTTCATCTGCCGCCCCTTATCCATGTCCCACACCTGAGTGGTGCCCTCGACCAGCGCGAATCGCCGCATGGCAATTTCAATGTCGAGGGCGTCGTCCCCCGCGCCCCCGGTGCTGCAGGAGTCGGCCGGGCTGGGGCTTGCCCCTTCCAATGGGGCGCGGGGAAGATCGTCAGCAATTAACTGGGCGAGGTCATCAAGTGTGAACGGCTGATCGTCGGCCTCATTTCGAGTAGGGGCGGGGAAGTTCACCAAGAGGTGGCGGGGATGGTGGTCGCGACTTCGCGTCGATGCCCAGCATACGCGCTGCCGCCTTCGTCGCCTCACGGGTGTTGCCACCATGCTGCAGGATGCAAAACACATCGAACGCATCATTCTTGTGCCCGTTGTTCAGCGGGTCAGAGCTATGGTGCGAATACAGTTTGTCATCGCTGATGGTGACACCAGGAAGGCCGCTGCCGCTCTGCGGGCACAACCATTTGTTGCCGATTCGCTTGTAGCCATGCGCCTCGATCAGCGTTGCCAGGTCATGGCAACGGTTGAACTCAGGAATGACTTCGGGCAGCGACTTACCGGAATGCTCCGGTGTAGAACGCGACTTGGGTGTAGTGACCACTGGCGGCGCCAGAGGCTTGGGCAACCAAGGACAAGCCGCTTCAGCACCGGGCTTGAACTCATCCCACCCCAGCCAAATACTCAGCAACTCAGGCGGAAGGTCCGGCAACCCATCCGGCGATGGCGGGTTACGCCAGGTATAAGGTTGCTTTGTTCCAGGGTGGATAGAGGGTGGCAGGACGTCCTGGACTAGGCCGCCCCGCAACTCGAAGACAGTGATCTTCTTGAAGGGCTCAGCGGCCAGGCGAAAAGCAGCTTCCCGAGCAGTATCGCCTGCATCTACCGCCGCCTTCACCTGGGACATGATCCCCTTGAAAATCGACCCATCCGGGTCGGTCTTGTTGGGCCATACCAGCGAGTGTCGGCTCAGTTCGACACCATCTGGCACACGGAACATAACGCGAAAGCGCGCCGGGTTACCGATTGTGGTCGGATAGGCATCTGCCAGGGCATCCAGATCCATGCCCAGCTGCTGTTGCAACACAAGCCGACTCAGTTCTACATCATCGACATCAAGCGAACAAACTCGGCTCGGCCCCAGGACCACGCCGAGGTTGTGCGCAGGCCGCTTCTGCCAAAGTGCTTCGGCAGCATTGGCGTCAGTGTAGTAACCACCAGGCTTGTTCCACCCACTGCCCTTCGGGCCCTTCTCACCTGGTTCAATCGGTACCAGTGCAAGCCCGTAGGCTTCAATGTAGTGCCGCGCCCATGCAGCAGTTGGCTGTCCTTGGAGGTCAATCATGCATGCCGCTCCCGCAGCTCTTGGCAGCTGACACAGGTTTCGCAACCTGCGACCAACTGCTGACGCAACGCCGGGATAGGTTCGTCGCAGTCTTCGCAGAATTGCGCGCTGGGCTTTGCACTTGCACGCAACTGGCGCTGCAACGACATCTGCAGGAAGTAGTCGGCCTGGTCATTGGCCAGATCGGCGATGTCAGCCATTTGCACGGTCCTCCATCGCCTGGCGGGCACCAGCCATGATGGCCAGCACCTGCCGAATGACGTCCATGCCTCGCTTCTCAAGGTCGAGAACTTCGTGCAGCTCCCACACGTTGTCTGCCGCACCGTCGTGCATGCTGCCAACGAACGCCCCCGCTTCATCCAAGAGCTTGCCAACGGCTTTCAGGGCTTCATTGGTGGCCGGTACCGGCTCTGGGCGATACCAGACAACGCCTGCCGCCCGGCAGAGTGCATCGAGCACGCGGGTATCCGCGGTCCACTGCAGAACTTCCTCCAGTTCGTCCGGCGAGAGCCAGCGGCGCTCTTCATCATGTTTGAGCTTCTTCTGCAGGGCATCAATATCGATGCCCATATCGAAGGCCAGGCGAGTGATCCCGCCGTGGTAGTCACGACCAGCGCGATAGAGCGCTTGCCGCAGGGAAAGGACCAGGCCTGTGCCCGGCAATGTATCTATGCGACTCATAACCGTTAAACCTCGATTAACGGTGTAGCCATGAGATTGGGCAAGCCCTATCCTACGACCACGACCGATATGCCTGTTCAAATGTGTTGTGCGACAAGGCATGTCTTTCTAGTCATCCGGTGAATCTTGTGGTGAGAAGGAACCGGATGGTGGGTTTGGTGGCGCTACTGCGCCGTCATCGCTGAGCTGGGGAAAATCTTGTGGTGAGAGGCCCCAGCTCAGCAGTCTTTACTCTGGCAAGTGCCAGCAAGCTTGATCTGCTCTTCATACAAAAGCTCAATGGCCTTGCCCACTTCATAGCGGACCGCCGCCCCCTTCGTTGCCCGATAGATAGTCGGCTGGGTCGTACCAACTCGATCAGCAATTGCTCGCTGCGAAAAACCCAACCCAATCAGTTTTTGAAGCATCTGCTGGATAGTCATTGTGATTACCGATGCGTTTCCGAATTGAACCAATAATACCCATACGTATTGAGCAAAGCAATACACTTCCGATACGTAAACGAATCAGAGCAACAGACCGTGATAGGAAACCGTGTAGCACAGCGAATGCACGAACTGGGCTGGTCAGAAGGCGAGCTAGGTAGGAAGTCTGGTGTTCCTCAGCCAACAATTCATAGGATCCTCACCGGCGCTTCGGCCAGCCCTCGCCAAGCGAACGTTGAGAAAATAGCGAAAGCCCTTGGCGTAACGACCGAGTGGCTGTGGAAAGGAGGAGAAGCTCCCAACATCCACACCGGCCCCAATTCAAACATTGAGCCTGGCCCGAGAATTCGCGGCTTCGTTCCCTTGATCTCATGGGTGCAAGCTGGAGCTTGGTGTGAAATGCAGGAAGTGCTTGAACTGCAGGACGTAGAAAGCTGGCTCCCCTGCGCTGTATCGCATAGCAGTGCCACTTTTGCCCTTCGGGTGAGAGGGTTATCAATGTTCAATCCCCACGAGCGGCGGTCGTTCAGGGAAGGCGACATCATCTTCGTCGACCCTGCAAAGGACTATGAAAATGGGTCACTCGTCATTGCCAAACTCGCAGATAGCCGAGAGGCCACCTTCAAACAGCTCGTTATTGAAGGGCAGCGACAGTTTCTCAAGCCTCTCAACCCATCCTGGCCAGATCCGATCATCGAGCTACCTGATGACGCATTGATATGCGGTGTAGTGGTTTCAAAGGTCGAGATCTTCGGGTATTCATAAAAGCCTGTTGATGCAGGAGCTTCCTAACCCTCAGCCGAAGGCATCGGGTTGATGTTGATGGGAGGCTCCAGCAGGAACTCCAGCAGAGGACGAATGGGCGCCCCCATGTCGCGCATAGAGGGCGCCCGCCCTGCAAGGTTGGCATCTGTCGGGAGGCCGTAGCCCATAGTGAATGGCGATTCCCGGCGGGGCTTTTCCTTGCGCTTCATCTTGTGCTCGACCGAGAACAGAATCTTGGCGCGGAACATCTCGAAGGACATGCTGCGCGTGAGCCTATTCAGGTCTTTCATTTGCCGGTTCATCGATTCGGTGAAGGCATTGGTGTTGCGCTGCCCGTTACCGAAGTAGGCGAAGATTTCCGCCTCCCAATTGCTCATTGCTGTGGTCAGTGGTGCCCACTGCGGACGCTCCTCCGGCGTTAGGCTGGAATGCCAGCGCCGGTATTCTTCTTTGGCGTCAGACTCATTTTCCAAATTCCAGATGTTCAGGAACTCCTCCTTGAGACGGTAGGCCGCGCCCAGCTCCGGGAATTGGTTGAGCCAGGTATCGACCACCATCCTGTTCATCGGGTTCAGGTCGTGCTCGCGCATTAGCATCAGCTTTCGGTCGCCCTTGAGCGCCCTGCGGCGATGCTGTGACAGCCCGGCCTTCAGGCTTTTCCTGATCTTCTCCATGGCTTCATTGGCCATGCGCTGAATGTGGAACTTGTCCACCACGATGGTGGCCTGTGGCATCAGTGCCTTTGTCACCTCGCGGTAGGGGTTCCACATGTCCATGCACACAATCTCAATGTCCTTGCGGTCTTTGAGACGCGACAGGTAGGCCGTCACCTGTGGCTTGGTGCGTGATTCCAGCAGGTCGATGATGGTCTCCTCCTCGATGTTGGTAAGCACGCAGCGATAGGTGCGCTGCAGGTACAGCTCATCAATGCCCAGCACGCGGGGTGCGGTAGGCTTGTAGCGGTCTTTCTGCGCCTCGAAGTGGTCGCGGAACAAGGTACGGATGACCGACTCATTCACACCCACTTCACGGCCCACGTCACTATTGGTGCGGCCCACCGTGGCCTTGATGATGTAGTCGGCCAGCCGCCGGGTCATCCGGTTGCTCTCGGCCATCTCCGGCAGCGCCGGGCTGAACGTGGTGTTGCAGGCCCGGCACATGAAGCGGCGGCGAACCAGCCAGAGCGTGACCCACCGCCCGTGCAGCGGCAGGTCACGGAACTTCACCTGCTTCTTGCCGAATCTGACCACCTCGCCGCACGTCCCGCAGTTAGGGCAAACCTCGGGGTCGGGATATTCCACCTGGAAGCTGTATTCGTTCTCTTCCTCATGGAAGCCCACTACCGTAGCTTTGAGCGGGTGCAAAAGCGTTTGCGGGATGGCCAGATCACTCACGCCAGTTTCCTCGAAGAGTCGCGGCGCAAGCGCTCGCTAAAAGCGCCAAGATGGCAGGCTACGCGCTTGTTCAGCGCATCCAACATGTCAGGCAGTCGCTCCATCGGGACATGCTGGGCAATGTCGAAGTAGTCATCCTTGGCAAAGCTCACAACAGATGCATCACCAGGAATCAGGCGGCAGTTCATTTGACCGATGGAATTGAAGGACACCAACATGCGCTGACTCATCAGCGCATGGGCCAAGATGGCCTGGAGTACTTCGGTCTGCACGCCATCAATGTGGTGGCGTGTTTTGCCTGCCTTGATCGCCTCGTAGTAGGCATTGAGGTAGTCGTCGGCTACCTCACGCATAACTTTCATGGACGGGGCGTCTGTCACGTCCAAAGCGGGCGCGGCTTCGAATTTCTGGTAACCCCTGTCTTACGGATGGCTGGAAGAACTTCGTGGGTGATCCACCGCTTGAACCGCTTGGCCTCTTCCTTGCGGCTGGTCAGAATCAGGCTGTACAGGCCCGATTCGCTGACGATCATCACTTCCTGTGAGCCTCCAGGGGTGTAAACATTACTTACACCCTTTTCGTCATCATCCAGCCTTGACACTGCCATCCGTGGGTTGGTGTGTGCAAGTGCCGCGCACACATCAGCGGCAACAAACCAGATTTCGCCATCACGGTTGACCGTGCGAACTGGCAAGTGGTCAAAGTTGAAGGTCTGGTGCGGGGTGTCGTCAGTAGCGACGCCCTGAGGGAGCAGATTGGATTGAGCAGCCACGATGGCCTCCTAGAGATCGTTCAATTTCGCCTCCTGTTCAGAGAGGCGGCCGGGCGCTTGAACACCGCTCTAGGACGGCCCGCAGATTTCCCCGAAGGGTCTTGTATAGCTGCGCGCCACCCGGCCATAAGCATGCATTGTCCCGCATTGGAAGGCAGCGCAAAACCTACGGACGTGAAAAAGCCGCTTTGACTTTCGGGAGCGGCTTCCGCCTAGAGAGGTGTGTTCAGCACCTGAGATGAACTCTAACGCCTTGCCCCATGACTGTCAACATCTTTTCTCGAAATCAAAAAGCAGTTGTAGCAACGGAGAGTCGGGAGACCATCAACAACCTTTTATGAATACCCAGATCTTCTAACCCTCAATCACCCACTCAATCAATACGCATAAGTATTGACCACGTTAATTCGTTTGAGTATTGTCTGGACCGCAACCTTCTCACCACAGAGGTCCAGGCATGCAAGCCAAAAATCGTCATTCGACCTGCACGGTCTACCTACACCCGTCCACCTGCAGCCGCCCCGCCACTGTCGACGCCTTCCAGCGCCGTACCGGCCTGCAAATCATCGTTTCGCCCAATGGGCACGCCCGAGCCGTTCAGAGCGGAGGTGCTGCGTGAGCGAATACATCGTTCCTCTCCGCAACGTGATGCTGCTTCAGCACGCCTTGGACCAAGGCGGCGAAACCATCTGCCCAGTTCAGCGCCCCGAAGCGACCATCAATGCCGAAGTCATGATCGAGACTGACGCCGAAACTCATCGGGTAACGGTGACGTTTGGCCCGCAGAAAGGCTCGCTCACCCTTCAGCGCGATGACACAGCCAAATACCAACATCTTCGAGACTTCATCCAGGATCTTGCCAACGGTCGCACTGAGTCTGGGCGCCAGTCCGAGCAAGCCATCGCCATGCTGGAGGCACTGGAGCACCTGAACGGCCTCATTGATGCCAACCAGATCGCTTACATCACACCTACAACGGACCCAGTCCACCCTTTCGGCGCCGTCGTGACCAACGACCAGGGGGACGTCTGTGCCGCCGCAAAGGGTACCTGCAAGGACCACCTTGCCGAGGTCATCCGCACTCAGCTCCGGCCAAAACAAGAGGGGGGCGGGGGGCGTCCATGACCGACACATTGGCACAGCTACGCAAGCAGTTCCCCACTCCCTGCCCGACGCTGAGCGCTGTGCGAGAACACTACTTCCCGCACATCAAAACAGATCGCCGTCTGCGCGAGCTGATTAAAGCCAAACGGATCGGGCTCAAGCTCAGCAAGCCGCATAACTCCGCACGAGCCAAGCCAGTGGTGTACCTACACGACCTCGCTGACTTCCTCGATACGCAAGCGAAGCAAGCGACTTAAAGGCGGTCCCGGCCCGCAGGGACACTTTGCTCGGCACCAAGCCCTCACCACGGCTTCATGGCTTGGTGCCGAGTGACATCTGGAGCACAACACATGCAACAGCAACACTACATCCTCGCCCTGGCCGCTCTGTGGCTGTTTACCCTGGCATTTCTCCCATTCCTGTTTCGCACCACCCGACAGCGTGCATACAACTCAGGGTATAGCGCCGGCCTCATCGAGATGCAGCGACTCAGTCGGGGGCACACAACAGCGCTAAGCAATGACATCACGCACCTTGCCAAGGAACGCGAAGCCGAGCAGAAGCGATTCGCTCAGATTAAGGCAGCACTGAAGGCAACCAACGCAGAGCTGGAGGCCAGGATCCTTTCCTACACCGGGCTCGCGGTAACCAAAAGTGACTATGAGCAACTGACGAAAGCTGCAGAAACTCTGCAGATGGCCCAGCGCACTTGGGAAGCTGCGAAAGGGACCGAGCCGTGGTGTGTCCGAGCCCACAATGGCCGTCTCAGCATTCAGAGCCTTGCCCGGCGCATCCACTCCCAACTACGCAACACCCCTGCCGGTACCAGTAAGACAGGAGAGGCAGCATGACCTACCAACCAAGCATCCGCCGCCACAAGGGCATGCAAACCATGTTCAGACCAGCCATGTCGGCAATTTGCGATGTATGCAGCAAGCCCCGTGTGCGCAAGGGCGGCCACGACAAGTGCTCCAAGATCCGCCAGGCAGCGGGGTTCATCATCAAGCAGGATGACCAAGGTATGAACATCAACATCCTGAAACTGAAGACCTTGGCCGAAGCAGCGCAGCGCGATCAGCACGACTATGCGGCACTGAATGACTACGGTATGGCGGTACCGCCAACGACTGTGCTGGAACTGATCGCAGAGATCGAGCGCCACCGCCTGGTAAACGCTGAGGGCTGCAAGCCCGAGATCAGCAACCTATCCGCCAACGCAGAGCCGAGCAAGAAGGCGTGCGGATACTCGACAGGTGACTGGCAGTGCAAGCCTGGCGGCTACCTTTACAACGCTAACACGGGCGAAGGGGAGGATGACGACCCGCTTTACATCTGCCCACATTGCCGCACGAAGGATTTCCTTAAGTACGCCAAGAAAGGAGCTGAATCCCTCAGCACAGGAGTGTACCTCTGGAAGTCGGCCGAGCGGGAGGCCCTGAAAGCGAATCATCCCGAGGCCATCAAGACCCTAGCTGAACTTGGCCCGGTCGTAACTCTGGATGATGAAACTGTCGCGATCTGTAACATACGGCGTGCGCCGGTTGAGCGCGTTGAGCTGCCCCGCTTCGCCCAGAGAGTAATCAAAAAGCTCAAGCGTTTTCGTGATTGCGCAGAAGACAGCCAGGGCGCTGATATTGGAAAGGCGTGGTTTGACGTTTTGGTGCAACTTGGTCTACTGAATCGAGTGCAGCGAAGCCCAGCATATTGGGAAATCACCGACGAAGGCGATGCTCTGCTTGAAGCCCGCGCAGCCCTGGAGCGCAAGCCATGAAAGAGCGCCCAATCCTGTTCAACAGCACCATGATTCGCGCCCTGCTGGAAGGCCGGAAGACGGTAACGCGTCGGGCGGTCAAGCATCAGCCTGGTGTGCCGGTAACCGACGCGATCCCGCGCCGTGACTATCCACACGGCCCCGCAACTGTCGATTGGTACTGGCGGCCTCAACTCGGGCACTTGAACGGAGTGCCTAGCAATGGCTGGGACTTCAAGTGCCCATTCGGCCAGCCAGGCGACCGCCTGTGGGTGCGCGAAAGCTGGCAAGACGTACACCCCGTGCAAGTGGCAGACGGCCGCTACTCACAAGCTGGACGGTCTGGCATTCCTGGCCCACCCGGCGTCACCTACCGAACAATCTATCGAGCTGACGGGCCTTACCCAGTGGTCTATCACAGCCATGCACACCCCTACCGCTGCTTGCAGCCCGACCCTGAACACGGCAGCACCTGGGCAGCCGAGAGCGGTTACACCGGATGGGTGCCGAGCATCCATATGCCACGCTGGGCCAGCCGCATCCTGCTGGAGATCACGGATGTGCGCGTCCAACGCCTGCAGCACATCACACCGGACCAAGCGGTAGCTGAAGGCGTGGACGGCGAGATCTGCCGCCAACACTTGGAGACATCCCCTGTCCGCCACCTCTGCCGGGAAGCGGAGATTCTCGGTTTTGCAGGCCTATGGAACTCAACTGGAGGCAACTGGGACGCCAATCCCTGGGTCTGGGTCGTCGAGTTCCAGAGGGAGATGCCATGACCAGCAAGGCAATCACACGCATCCGCCCTCCCATGGCCTCGCACAGTCTCGACCTACCCGCCATCTGCGATGTCTGCGGCAACGGTAGGTCGACCCGCCGGCACACGAAGTGCAGTCGTATCCGCCAACAGAGGGAGGGCGACAAGTGGGCAGCGTACATGGCGAACGTGGCCGCAAAACGAACACAGGGGAGACACCCATGAACACCGCTTTCGTTCTGATGGCGCAATACAACGGCAAAGCCATCATCTCAATAGAGCAGGTGTGCACCGACTATTTCACGCACCTGACGCCCGATATGTTTCAACGCAAGGTGCTGGCCGGGCAAATCCAGCTCCCGATCACCAGGCTCGAAGCTAGCCAGAAAAGTGCCAGAGGCGTGCACATCGCTGATCTGGCCCTCTACCTGGACCGGCAGAGGGAAGCTGCGCGCCTCGAATGCGCGCAACTGAACAAACCTCTACGTGCAGGCTAACTAGCCTACCCGGGCGCCGAGTTTAACCGGCGCCTGGATAATCTGATCCAACCACTTCCAATCCTTGTACCGATCCCCGCGCCCACGCAAATGGGTATAACGCCGTAGCGAATTCCAGTCGCGGTGACCAGACACACTCGAAACCCTCGGAATGTCCCAGTCCATTTCAAACAACCGGCTCACCCCTTCGTGGCGCAAGTCATGAAAGTGCAGATCCAAGATGCCGGTCATCTTGCACGCCTTTGACCAGGCTGTGCCTATTGAATCCGTATTGTACGGGAATATCTCGGCACACTCCCGGGGCATACTCTGCACAACAATCCAAGCTTCATCGGGCAAGTAACACCAGACGTCATTGCCGATCTTCTGACCAGGGTTTTTCATGTCCCGCACTTTCACAGCCTGCTGATGCTCGTCCAGATCCTCCCATCGAATGCGGGTGATCTCATCCATCCGTCGCGTAGAATAAATAGCGAACGCTAATACCTTGGGCATATGTATAACGCTGGGTCGACGCTCTAGCATCTCGAAGAAGTGCTTCAACACCTTATCTAACTCTTCCAACGTAGGCCGCCGATCTCGCTCACGGCTTTTCATGTTGTAGCCGAACTTCTTGAGCACGAGCCGCGCATCAGGCATTGCCTGGGGATCAATCTCATAGCCCCAAGCCGCCCTGGCCAACGACAACACTGAGCCCAAGTGCGCCAAGTCATTGCCGGCCGTCTGCGGCTTAATCCCTCCCCCGTCTGGACTCATGCGCCACAGTGCATAGTCCACTAGCACTTGCTGACTGATTGCCGAGTCGACCTTTTCACCTAGGTAGCTTTTCTTGATAGCGCTGAGGGTGCGCCGCTTGGTCTCGCCCAAGGGCCGGGCTTTCTCGGCCTCGACCAGATAGCGATCTATCATTTCGTTGATAGTGTGCCCTTTTCGGCTGGCCCGCTCGATTGCACCGGGAACAGCCAACTCAGTCTCCCGTCGCTTCGCCCACGCCTGAGCCGCCTGCTTTCGGGCGAACGTCTGGGCTTCTTGGTAGACTATGACACCCTTTTTCTTGAGGCGGATCTGGACGGTATAACTCACCGTCCCATCGGCCTTTTTCCTTGCTCTGATCGTTGCCATGATTTTCGGTGGTACAAGCGTAATTGGCGGTGGTACATCGTACCACCGTCACACCAAAAACGCCCAAAAACCCCGGAAAATGGTACAAAAATGCGTAGACCAGAATGACCCTAGAAACAGCCTCAAATCCACAAAACACGCGCCCTGAGCCCTCCCGCCGCTTCAGCGTAGCGCCGATGATGGACTGGACGGATAGGCATTGCAGGTTCTTCCTGCGCCTACTCTCCAGCAATGCCCTGCTCTACACCGAAATGGTCACCACCGGCGCCCTGCTGCACGGCGACACCGAACGCTTTCTGCGCCATGACGAAGCCGAACACCCCCTGGCCTTGCAACTGGGCGGCAGCGTGCCGGCAGATCTGGCTGCGTGCGCCAGGCTGGCCCAGGACGCTGGCTACGATGAGGTGAACCTCAATGTCGGCTGCCCCAGTGATCGGGTGCAGAACAATATGATCGGTGCCTGCCTGATGGGGCACCCGGCGCTGGTGGGTGATTGCGTCAAGGCGATGCAGGATGCGGTGCAGATTCCGGTCACGGTCAAGCATCGTATCGGGATCAACGGTCGCGACAGTTATGCCGAGCTATGCGATTTCGTTGGCCAGGTGCGTGACGCGGGTTGCCGCAGTTTTACCGTGCATGCGCGCATTGCGATTCTTGAAGGGTTGTCGCCGAAGGAAAACCGTGAGATTCCGCCACTGCGTTATGACGTGGCCGCGCAGTTGAAAGCGGATTTCCCTGATCTTGAGATCGTGCTCAATGGCGGTATCAAGACACTGGCCGAATGCCAGGAACATCTGCAGACGTTCGACGGGGTGATGCTGGGGCGCGAGGCCTATCACAATCCGTATGTGCTGGCCGAAGTCGACCAGCAACTGTTCGGCAGCCAGGCACCGGTGATCAGCCGCAGCGAGGCGCTGGCCAAGTTGCGTCCTTATATCGCCGCGCACCTGGCGTCGGGCGGTGCCATGCACCATGTGACCCGGCACATTCTCGGCCTCGGCCAGGGCTTCCCGGGGGCACGCAAGTTCCGTCAGTTGCTCTCGGTGGATATCCACAAGACCCACGACCCACTGGCCCTGCTCGACCAGGCCGGCGAGCTGCTGCAAGGTCGCTAGCTCCGGAACCTGTGCGGGCTTGCGGACTCGAAGCCTTATCCATTGCCCCTGCTTGCCCGCCAGCCCTTGAGCGGCTGGCAACGCTCGGGTAATGTCGATCCATCGCACAGGACAGAGCACGCCCATGACCTCCAAGCTGGAACAACTCAAGCAGTTCACCACTGTGGTTGCCGACACTGGTGATATTGATGCCATCAGCCGCCTCAAACCGGTCGATGCCACCACCAACCCCTCGCTATTGCTCAAGGCCGCCGCCATGCCCGGTTATGCCGATCTGCTCAAGCAGTCGGTCGAGCACGGCAAAGGCGATGTCGGCCTGGCCTGTGACACCTTCGCCGTGGCCATTGGCGCCGGCATTCTCAAGGTGATTCCGGGGCGTATCTCTACCGAAGTCGATGCCCGCCTGTCATTTGATGAGCCTGCCATGCTGGCCAAGGCCCGCCATTTGATCGAGCTGTACGAAAAAGCCGGCGTTGGCCGCGATCGCGTGCTGATCAAGCTGGCCTCCACCTGGGAAGGCATTCGTGCTGCCGAGAAGCTGGAGAAGGAAGGCATCCAGACCAACCTGACACTGCTGTTCTCCTTCGCCCAGGCCCAAGCCTGTGCCGACGCCGGGGTGTTCCTGATTTCACCGTTCGTGGGCCGTATCTACGACTGGTACAAGAAGTCCACCGGCAAGGAGTATGTGGGCGCCGAAGATCCTGGCGTGCAGTCGGTGACGCGGATCTACGACTACTACAAGACCAACGGTTACAACACCGTGGTGATGGGGGCGAGCTTTCGCAACATTGGCCAGATCGAGCAGCTGGCTGGCTGCGACCGGCTGACCATCAGCCCTGAACTGCTGCAACAGCTGAGCGACGACCAGGGCGACCTGCCGCGTATCCTCAAGCCGGGCAACAAGGGCGAAACGCGCCAGCAACTGACCGAGGCGCAATTCCGCTGGGCGTCCAACGAAGACGCCATGGCCACCGAGAAGCTGGCCGAGGGGATTCGCCAGTTTGCACGGGACCAGGAAAAACTTGAGGCCTTGCTGGCTGCAAAAGCCTGATACAAATCGACGTTTGCCACTGAGGCGAGGAATGCGGAGCATTCTTTCCTTTTTGCGGCCTTGAAGGCCACATCGCGGGTCAAGTCCGCTCCTCCAGCCGGTAGGAGCGGGCTTGACCCGCGATGCTTTCGACTTTGCTTTCAGAGATCTGATGCCTGAACCTTCTGCACTACCCGCAGTACTGGCCGGCCCCGTGCTGCGCCGCCTCGAATCACAAAGGATGGTGTTCTGGCTGGTCGCTTCACAGCCCGTGCAGCCAGAACTTGCGCTAAGTGCTGCAGGCATTGCACCCAGCATCGACTGCCAGGTCGTGCCTATCGGTCGCCAGGCCTTCGTGCACCTGATCGATATCCACCTCGACAGCCCACTGCCTTGCGATGTGCAGATCGACTATGACCTGATCCTGCAGACCGCGACCGGCCCGCAAGGTATCGCCCAATGGGCCCCGCACCTGCTTTACGAGGGCGCCCAGCTCCCCAGCTTCGTCCTGCATTCACGTCTCGAGCAACTGCTTCACGGGTCCTGCCGCAAGCCGCACCACCCCGCTGCCGACGGCCTGCTGTGTGCAGATCGCCTGTTGATGGAATGTACCGAGCCCACCGCACGCCCTGCCCTGCTGATGATGAGTGGCGACCAGGTGTATGCCGATGACGTCGCCGGCCCCATGCTGCGCGCCATCCATGCCTTGATCGCGCGCCTGGAGCTGTTTGACGAGCACCTTGAAGGCGCCGTTGTCGATGACAGCCAGGCGCTTTACCAGCACCCTGCCAGCTACTACCACCGTGCCGACCTGCTACCAGCCCTGGAGAGCAACGAATCCCTGCGCGAGCGCTTCTTCGGCGGTACGCGCAAGCCGATCTTCACCAGCAGCAATGCCGACAATCACTTGGTGACCTTTGCCGAGGTCATGGCCATGTACCTGCTGGTGTGGTCGCCGGTGCCGTGGACGCTGGTCGATGTGCAAATGCCCGCCGGGCTCACCGAACAGCGCCAGGCGCGCTTTGGGCAGGAGCAACAGCTGATCGAGGGCTTTGTCAGCGGCCTGGGTGGCGTGGCCCGGGTGCTGGCGCACCTGCCGAGCCTGATGATCTTCGACGATAGTCCGAACGTAGGGGTGCGGGCAGCGTAATCCGAACGTACAGCAGTTATGGACACCATCTAATCTCTGCCTCTCTGGGAAAGACCTTCAACGTCCTGATTTCCATCCATGCGAACATGAGTGACTACAACTACGTTAAGTCGGTGAACGTCTAGAAATGCTTCGGCTAGCCTACGCTCCGTCCTGGAGCCTGTATGCTGAAAGCGAAAGTCAGGGGCATTTGTAGGAATCAGCGATGAAAATAACCGGAAGAGCTGAGGTCGAGACCGTTACAGACGTCGTGTGCGATGTATGCAGTTGCTCCACCCGCTTGGATACTGACGGGCATCAGTTCGGCACACTGGGGCTATGGCACTGCCCATGATGGGGAGCGCTATGAGCTGCACAGCTGTCATACCCATATTGAATGGAGCCCACTGCAGGAGCCAAGCTACTCTGGCTGGCGTAACCAGGGATTACGAGATCCTCTCAGTTGTAACTGGTGCCCCAGGCCCTACGGGCGGAGATATGCGATGAAGGGTCGACGGAAAATAAAGACTGACAGATGGCTTCTAAAATCGACAATTGAAGACGGCGCACGAGAGATTCTGCTTGCTCGGTCTGAGAAACAAGGAAGATTGCTCGACATTGCCGCGCAAAGTGGCAAAAAAATGGAGCCCGCTGGGCGACTGTGTGGCTGAAAGGCAGGATTCACCTTTGAGGGGTGCAACATGAACAAAACTGAAATAATCGCGTTTTGCCCCATTGCACCATTGGGTTGCTGGAGCTTCGTCCATCGGTGTTTCGTTGGAAGGTGCCAGCAGGCATTAGCACTAGCTACGCATGTGCTTGGATCTCGAACGCTTGCCGTACTCTGGCTGTACAAGCCCGCCATCGGATTAGCACATCAAGTGCCTTGCAGCATACTGATGACTAGATCGGGCTATGAGCAAGTGAACACGCTTTTGGGGCGAATTGAACATTGTGTATACATTTAACGCCTTCAGCCCGGGGCAGACGCGCAATGAGCTCTTCTATGGCGCCGACTCGTCCAGCGGCAGCCTATGGCCTTAACCAAGTGGATCAATGGATCGAGCTCAGTCATTTACAAATTTCAGCAATCGACACGTAGTACACGTCCGCATCATTACGACCTCAACCTCCCACACATGTCACACGCTTGCGGGGCACGTCGAAGTGCACTCATGCCTCGAGGCAATCTGCTATAGTCGCCCTATAGCCCCGCTTGGTGAATTGCTGTGCGTCGGATTGGATTGATCCTGGTAATGATTGCTAGCCTCGTGCTGCCGACCTTCGGCGGTATGGCTTTCAGCATGCCGGCACAACCTTGCCCGATGCAGAGCGCCGATCATCAGGGCCATGCAACGGCCGATGCTCCGTGCTGCGAGCAAATGGACACGTCTGATGGGGTGGCCAATAAGTCTCCCTGCAAATCCGGCCAGGAATGCAAGACCGGAGGACTTCTCCAGACCAATGTGATCAAGAGCATATCCCCTCTTCCCTCACGCCCCGAAATATTGCTGACACAGTCGGTGATTAAGCGAGAGCCAGCAGGACTCTGGCGCCCTCCTCGTTTCGTCTAATGCAGTGATCATCCCGCGCCTTACAGTCAGGCGCATCGTCGCGGCCACGTTTCGTAGCTGCGACCTCGATCAATCGCATTGGAGGCGAAAGCATGTCCGCTTTCCTTTTTCCACGCCGTGGCTATCTCGGTGTGTTGGCTGCCGCATTCTGGGCAGCTCCCTGGCTTGCCGCGCAGGCGCAGCCCCTAACCTTCGAACGAGCCCAAGCTCTGGCCGAGCAGAGTGCCCCTGAGAACCTCGCGCGCCAGGCGCAGGTGGCTTCGGCACAACAGGCTGTAGGGCCCGCAGACGCCCTGCCCGATCCCAAGCTGATTCTAGGCATCGACAACCTGCCGATCGAAGGCCCTGACCGTTACACACTTAATCGTGACTCCATGACCATGCGCCGCATTGGGCTCATGCAGGAAGTCCCCAACAGTGACAAGCGTCAGGCTCGGCGCCAGGTGGCCGAGGCTTCAGTTGTCCGAGCCGAGGCCGAGCAGCGTGCCATGCAGTTGGAGATCAAGCGCCAGACAGCAGTGAGCTGGCTGGACGTGTACTACGCCGAACGCAGTGTTGGCCTCTTCGATCAACTGGACCGTCAGATCGAGATGCTCCGCTCGACCGTGCAATCGCTGATTGCCGGCGGTAGTGCTCAGCCTGGCGAGCTGTTGCAGGCCGACCAGGAAGCTTTGGCGTTACAAGATCGGCGAGATGAACTGAATCGCGATGTGGCAGTAGCTCGTGCCAAGCTGCGCCGCTGGATAGGCAACGAGGCTGACCAGCCTTTGCAAGGAGGTGTTCCCAATCTGAACCTGGTGGTACCGCACCTGCAGCAACGCATTGCCTCACACCCTGAGTTGCGCGCTGCCTCCGCCCGAGTCGGCGAGGCTAGCGCCGAGCTGAACGAGGCCATCGCCGAGAAGACCCCCGACTGGGGTGTTGAGTTTGCCTACAACAATCGCGACAACCAATTCGGCGATATGGTGATGGTGCAATTTACCTTCGACCTGCCGTTGTTCGTAGGCACACGTCAGGGGCCCAAGATCAACGCCAGACAACAAAGCGTGTCGCAGATGGAAGCCGAGCAGGAAGCATTACTGCGCGCCCATCAGGCTGAGCTGGAAGGCGGTATTGCCGAGCTTGAGCAACTGCGCAGGACCTTGTCACGCACCGAAAAAACCTTGATCCCGCTTGCAAGCAAACGTGCCGATCTCGAACTTGCCGCTTACCAGGCCGGCAACAGCCAGCTGACATCCGTCCTCACCGCCCAGCGCGACCTGATCGAGGCTCAGCTACGGCAGATTGAACAGCAGCGCAAGCTGAGCCAGCTCTCCGCAAGCCTGTACTACGCCTATGTGGAGGGACTGAAATGAAGATATCGGCATTTGGTTTTGCGGTCGCCTTGCTGGCCGTGGGCATTGGCGCGGCGGGCGGTGGCTACTGGCTGGCCCAGCGGCAAGCCAAACACGAGATCCTGCCTAGCTCCGCACCGACGGACGAGCGCAAGGTGCTCTATTGGTACGACCCGATGCAGCCTGAGCAGCGCTTCGATAAGCCGGGCAAGTCACCTTTCATGGATATGGAACTTGTCCCTAAATACGCAGGATCCGAGCAGGATCCGTCTGTCCTGAGCATCCCCGCTCAAGCCGTGCAGAACCTCGGAATGCGAACCTCGATGGTGATCCGAGGTGTACTGCCCTCGGATATCGAGGCGGTGGGTTCCCTGGCCTATAACCAGCGAGAAGTGGCGAACCTCCAGGCCCGCGCCGGCGGATTCGTCGAGCGGGTTTACGGTCGCGCCCCGGGCGATGTGCTGCCTGCCGGAGCCCCCCTGGTCGACCTGCTGATTCCCGAATGGTCCGCCGCGCAGTTGGAGTTCCTGGCGGTACTGCGTACCGCTGACACTCGCTTGATAAGTGCGGCCCAAGAGCGCCTGCGCCTGCTTGGCATGCCTCAAACGTTGATCGAGCAGGTCCGCCGCAGCGGCAGACCACGGGCGGTGCAAACCCTCACCACACCTATCAGCGGCGAGCTCCAAGCCTTGCAGGTACGCGCCGGGATGACCGTCGAAGCCGGGCAGGATCTGGCGTTGATTAACGGGCTATCCAGTGTCTGGCTCGATGCGGCGATACCCGAGGCCATGGCCGGAAGTATCCAGGTCGGGGACGAGATCCGCGCCAACCTGACGGCCTTTCCTGATCGACCGCTGCTGGGCCGCGTCATAGCCTTGCTGCCGAGTGCCGATCCGCAAACACGCACGCTCACGGTACGCAGCGAGCTACCCAACCCTGCCGGTAAGTTGCGCCCCGGCATGTTCGCCGCCGTACGCCTGAACAGTGCCGTCGAACAATCCACGCTTCTTGTGCCGAGTGAAGCCGTGATTCGCACCGGGAAGCGTGCGTTGGTGATGCTGGTAGAAGGCGATGGGCGCTACCGCCCCCTGGAAATAACCTTGGGCCGCGAGGCTGATGGGCGTCTGGAGGTGTTGTCCGGTCTTGAGGAGGGTCAGGCGGTCGTTACCTCCGGCCAGTTCCTCATCGATTCGGAGGCCAGCCTACAGGGTGTCATGGCCAGCCATGCCGAGCAGGACAATAAGAAGGAACTACATGAGGCCCATGGTGTGATTCGTGCTCTGGACGCGGAGTCAGTCACCCTGGAGCACGGGCCCTTCGAGAGCCTGAATATGCCAGGTATGACCATGGCTTTTCCATTGGTCAGCTCAGAAGTAGCTGTGGGACTTAAGCCAGGAGATCACGTACGTATCGGCGCCCGCCAGAAAAACTCCGGCCTGATGATCGAGCAGCTCAGCAAGGAAGGAGACCAGCCATGATCGCACGCCTGATCCACTGGTCTATCGGCAATCGCTTTCTGGTGCTGCTGGCGACCCTGTTCATCACCGCCCTGGGCATCTGGTCGCTGCGCAACACGCCGTTGGATGCACTGCCGGATCTGTCCGACACCCAGGTCATCATCCGCACAAGCTTCCCCGGGCAGGCACCGCAGATTGTCGAGAACCAGGTGACCTACCCGCTGGCCACCACCATGCTCTCGGTGCCGGGGGCGAAGACAGTGCGCGGCTACTCGTTCTTCGGCGACTCCTTCGTTTATGTGCTGTTCGAGGACGATACCGACCTCTACTGGGCACGCTCGCGGGTGCTGGAGTACCTCAACCAGGCGCAGGAACGCCTGCCCGAGGGTGTTACCACCACCCTTGGGCCGGATGCCACCGGCGTGGGCTGGATCTACCAGTACGCCTTGGTCGACCGCAGCGGCCAGCATGATCTTGCCCAGCTGCGGGCACTGCAGGACTGGTTCCTTAAGTACGAACTCAAGGGCCTGCCCAACGTAGCCGAAGTGGCCACCCTCGGCGGCATGGTCAAGCAATACCAAGTGCTGCTCGATCCCCAGAAGCTGGTGGCTTATGGGGTAACTCAGCAGGAGGTCGAAGCGGCGCTGAAGAGCGCCAATCAGGAAACCGGCGGCGCCATCCTGGAGCTGGCAGAGCGCGAGTACATGGTCCGGGCTTCAGGCTATCTAGAGAGCCTGGCGGATTTCCGCAATGTGCCGCTGCGGGCTTCGGCCAGCGGAGTTCCGGTGCTGCTGGGTCAGGTGGCCACCATTCAGTTGGGGCCAGAGATGCGTCGTGGCATTGCCGAGCTGGATGGCCAGGGTGAAGTTGTAGGTGGCGTGGTCATCTTGCGCTCCGGAAAGAATGCCCGCGATACCATCGCCGCGGTGAAGACCAAGCTGGACAGCCTGAAGGGCAGCTTGCCGGCCGGCGTCGAGGTGGTCACCACCTATGACCGTTCGCAATTGATCGACCGCGCCATCGATAACCTCAGCTACAAGCTGCTGGAAGAGTTCGCGGTGGTTGCCCTGGTTTGCCTGATCTTCCTCTGGCACCTGCGCTCGTCGCTGGTCGCGATCATCACCCTGCCCCTGGGCATCCTGATGGCCTTCATCGTCATGCGCTACCAGGGCGTCAATGCCAACATCATGTCGCTCGGCGGGATCGCAATCGCCATCGGCGCCATGGTCGATGCCGCCGTGGTGATGATCGAGAACGCGCACAAGCACATCGAGGCCTGGAAGGCTCGACACCCCGGTGAACCGCTTCAGGGCGAGGCGCACTGGCGGGTGATCGGCGAAGCTGCGGCCGAGGTCGGGCCGGCGCTGTTCTTCAGCCTTTTGATCATCACCCTGTCTTTCCTCCCGGTCTTCACCCTGGAGGCCCAGGAGGGTCGCTTGTTTGGCCCGCTGGCATTCACCAAGACCTATGCCATGGCTGCCGCTGCTGGCCTCTCGATCACCTTGGTACCGGTGCTGATGGGCTATTGGATTCGTGGGCATATCCCCAGCGAACAACAGAACCCCTTGAATCGTTGGCTGATCGGTGCATACCGGCCGGTGCTGGAGTGGGTGCTGGCTTGGCCTAAGGTGACCCTAGCGCTGGCCTTGCTAGTGTTTTTGTCCAGTCTCTGGCCCCTCAGCAGACTCGGAGGAGAGTTTCTACCGCCGATGGACGAGGGCGACCTGTTGTACATGCCATCAGCCCTGCCCGGCTTGCCGGCCAGCAAGGCCACCCAGCTGCTGCAGCAAACCAACCGGATGATCCTCACGGTGCCCGAAGTGGCACGGGTATTCGGCAAGGCCGGGCGAGCAGAGACCGCCACCGATCCAGCACCGCTGGAAATGTTCGAGACCACGGTGCAGTTCAAACCACGCGATCAATGGCGCGCGGGGATGACACCCGAAAAGCTGATCGAGGAACTGGATCGCGCGGTAAAAGTTCCGGGGCTGTCCAATATCTGGGTGCCGCCCATCCGCAACCGCATCGACATGCTGGCGACGGGGATCAAGAGCCCCATTGGGGTGAAAGTGTCCGGAACCTCCTTGGTCGACATCGAGCGCATAACGCGCGATATCGAGGCCGTGGCCAAAGAGGTGCCTGGGGTGAGTTCGGCCTTGGCAGAACGCCTTACTGGCGGCCGTTACGTGGACATCCAGATCGATCGACTGGCCGCGGCGCGCTATGGCCTGAGCATCGCCGATGTGCAGGCGGTGGTATCGGGCGCCATCGGCGGCAGCAATATTGGTGAGACGGTTGAAGGACTGGCCCGCTTCCCGATCAACCTGCGCTATCCCAAGGAGTGGCGAGACAGTCCGCAGGCACTACGGCGTATGCCGATCCTCACGCAAGCCGGCCAGCAGATCACCTTGGGCACCGTCGCCCAGGTTAGTCTGACCGAAGGGCCGCCAATGCTGCGCAGCGAGAACGGGCGTCTGTCCGGTTGGGTCTATGTCGATGTCCGTGGGCGCGACCTGGCATCGACCGTGCGCGAGTTGCAGCAACGCGTAGCTGAGCAGGTACAACTCGATGCTGGCATGACCGTCTCCTACTCCGGTCAGTTCGAGTTCCTGGAGCGCGCCAATGCACGGCTGGCCTGGGTGGTACCGGCGACCTTGTTGATCATCTTCGTGCTGCTTTACCTGACCTTCAGCCGCTTCGGTGAGGCCCTACTGATCATGGCAACCCTGCCCTTCGCCCTATCGGGCGGCATCTGGCTGCTCTACTGGTTCGGCTTCAACCTGTCGGTTGCCACTGGGGTCGGCTTTATCGCCTTGGCCGGCGTCTCGGCGGAATTTGGGGTGATCATGCTGCTGTACCTGAAGAATGCCTGGCATGCACGTATGGATGCCGGGCGCAGCGGTGACCCGGCACTACTGGAGGCAATTCGTGAAGGCGCAGTGCTGCGCGTGCGGCCCAAGGTGATGACGGTGGCCGTGATCATCGCCGGCCTGTTGCCAATCCTCTGGGGCGGAGGTGCCGGATCTGAGGTGATGAAGCGCATCGCCGCGCCCATGGTCGGCGGCATGATTACCGCGCCGCTGATGTCCATGTTGGTTTTGCCGGCCGCGTACTGGCTGATGCGAAGGCAGCGTACACAGAAGGTTCGCGCACCGCAGGAGCTATAGCTTTACAAACCCGGGCAAGCCACGCGCCAAGCTGACTCGCCCGGGTAACGCGGCAGGAAGCATTACGGCGATGTAACTTTGACTTCATTTTTATGACAGGTTGAGCGGATATATTTTAATCACCACCTTGAAGGAGTGATTAAACATGAAAAGCCTCAAAGTTATTGCAGCCCTTGCCGCTATGGTTGTTTCCTCTGCCACTCTGGCAGAAGGCGGCGCTGATCGTGTTTATGGTCGGATGATTCAGGCCAATGAGCAGGCCATGCAAGAGTATGCTGCCGCTAACGGAAAGAATCCGCCTGAAGTTATTCATTACCGCTACGGCATGAAACTCGATATCGCCAGGGTCGTGGCCACTACCCCGACGGACTCTAGCTGCGGTGTGATGCCGGCCCAGATGACCTACGAGGACTCCAATGGCGATCTGAATATTCTTGAATACCGGGCAGCCGGGACAGGTTGCCGTAATCAAAACTAGATAAATGACATCGCGCTGACTGAAATGTAATTTCGGGTATACGGATTTAATGGTTGATGGGGCACCTTCACCCCATCAATCTGATACCACCCTCAGATGGTTGATAGATCGACTCCGTAGTTGAGTTCCTCTGCGAAGTCCGGCAGTCCGTAACCGATGGTTTTCTTGTAGAAAGGAGAGACCTTCGCAGTCGGTGCCTTCTTCTTGTGCTTCGTGGTGTAGAGCATTCGTGCCCGCATCACCTCGAAGGAGTAACCGCGCCCTTCACGGTTCTTGTCCTTGGCCAGTCGGTTGATGGACTCCGTGTAAGCGTTGGTGACGGGCATGTCCGTCTCGAAGTAGGTCATGGTCTCTTCGCGCCAGTTTCCCACTGCCCTGACCAGATCGCTCCAGACTTCCTTTTGGCCCTTCGGGATGGTGGCTATCCACTCGTCCAGGGCGGCTTCTGCCTGGAGCCGTGTGGTGGCGTCCCAGATGCCGTAGAAGCGCTCCTTGTGCTCGTAGGCGGCCAGCAGTTGCGGGAACGCGCCTGTCCAGGTCTCCATGATGAGGCGCTCCCGGTCTGAGACTTCGTGAGCGCGTTTCAGCAGGATTTTCCGGTCTCCCTTGAGAGTCCGGCTCTGGGACGGTTTCAGCTCCTTTCTGAGGCCCTTGCGCACTCTCTCTAGGGCATCGTTGGCCATGCGCACCACATGGAACTTATCGACCACGATACGGGCCTGGGGCAGCACAGCCTTGACCGCTGCCCGGTAGGGGTTCCACATGTCCATGCTGACGATCTCGACCTTCTGCCGGTCTTTCAGCTTCATCAGGTAGTTGGTCACCACGTCCTGGCGGCGGGTGGCCAGCAGGTCGAGCAGGGTTCGCTCCTCAATGTTGGTCAGAATGCAGCGGTAGCGCTTGTTCAGGTATAGCTCGTCAATGCCCAGGATGCGGGGCGTCTCGAAGCGGTGCCAGCGCCCCAGGAACTCGGCGCGGGCGTTGAAGATGTCGCGCACCGTCTTCTCGTCCAGGCCGGTCTGTGCCGCCACAAAGGTGTAGGGGTGGTTGAAGGATTCCTTCTCCACGTACTCATGCAGCCGCAGTGTCATACGGAATCCGTCCACCATCTCCGGTAGCTGGGGCCTGAATGTTGTCTTGCAGGCCCGGCAGGTGTATCGGCGGCGGACCACCCAGAGAGTGACCCGCTTGCCGTGGATGGGCAGATCACGATAGGGAACGTCACGCTTGCCGAACCGTACGAACTCACCCTGCACGCCGCATTCCTCGCAGGCGATGGGATCGGGCACGTCCACCTGGAAGTGCATTTCGTCGTCGGTTGATTTGCAGCCCAGTACTTGGTATTGCGGCAGGTGAAGGATGTTGTCGGGAAGTTCGGTCATGGTGTTGTATAGGCGTAGGTGTCAGTCAGATCCATCCGACTCGGCATTGGTGTTTGCTTTTTTACCCAACAAGCTGCTGGAAACGAAAAGTAAGGCACCGAGGACAATTGCAATATCAGCCAGGTTGAAGGCCGGCCAATGCCAGTCTCGCCAATAGAAATCAAAGGAATCCACAACATAGCCGCGAAAGACCCGGTCAATCAGGTTGCCCATGGCGCCACCGAGGATAAGACTGTAAGCGATGGCTTCTCCTTTATGACGATTTTCAAGGATCAGCTTGATCAGAAAAATCGAGACCACTACCGCGATTCCGATAAAAAAGTAGCGCTGCCAGCCTCCACCATTCGCAAAAAGACTGAATGCGGCACCGGTGTTCCATAGGTGCACCCAGTTAAAGAACGGGGTCACCGAAACATACTCGCCATAGGCCATTGATTGCTGCACCAGCCACTTTACAGCCTGATCAGACGCTGCCAGCAGGCCCGATATGGACAATAGGGCATACGGCGAGAGCTTTTTGCCAATAATGAGCATTATTTAACCCTTCAACGCCAAAATGCGTCTGGCACCGTTAAGTACAATGCCCCCCGCGATGGTGCCGATAATCAGATCCGGATAATTGGAACCGGTCCACGCGACCAGGGCGCCGGCGGTGATGACCCCCAGGTTGATCACCACGTCGTTGGCCGAGAATATCCAGCTTGCCTTCATGTGCGCCCCGCCTTCCCGATGTTTGGATATGAGCAGCAGACAACTGGTATTGGCAATCAATGCGACGAATGCGATAGCCATCATCACCAGCGATTCAGGCTCACTACCGAATACAAAGCGTCTCACCACCTCTACGAGCACGCCCACAGCCAAGATCAGTTGCAGTACACCAGCAAGATGCGCGGCACGTACCTGCATTTTCACGCTATGTCCAACCGCATAAAGGGCAAGCCCGTACACCGCCGCATCGGCAAAATTGTCCAGGGATTCTCCAATCAGGCCGGTGGACCGGGCGATCAGACCGGCAGTCATTTCCACCACGAACAGAAGTGCATTGATGCCGAGCAACCAGCGCAGGGTCCCGGATTCTTGCTTAGCAGAAGCTGCCGAAAACTCGGCGGCCTTGATGGTCTCCGGATTTGCAGCGACGGTTTCCTGAAGCGAGGCGCCTAGCCCCAAGGTCTTCAGTTTCGAGGTGACGGGCTCGACCTCGCCGTCATGCACGACCTTCAGCCGGCGGTTCGACAAGTCGAAGGACAGCGCCCGAATCTCCTCAAAGCCGTTCAGGGCTAGGCGAATCATTCGTTCTTCTGATGGACAGTCCATCTTCGGCACGGCATAAACACTGACCCATCTCCCTGGCGCCTCGGAGGAGGCCTGTATATCGGTATCCGCTGCGGACGTTGCATCACCGCCACAGGCGCCACCACAGGATTTGCTCATGATACGACTCCACTTGAACAATGTTGTGGTACCATTTAAAACTATAAAGCTACTATAAGGTCAATAGAGTAAAGAATCCGTTGGGGAGGAGGCTGATGCGCATTGGTCAGTTGGCGCAGTTGGTAGGGGTCGAAACACAGACGATCCGCTTCTATGAACAGCAGGGCTTGTTGCCGCCGCCTGATCGGCAGGACAACGGTTACCGTGTCTATACCGAGAAACACGTTGAGCGGCTGGCCTTTATTCGTCGCTGCCGCATCCTGGATCTGTCACTGGCAGAAATTCACGAACTAAAGCGCTATCAGGACGACCCTCATCAGCCTTGTACCGCCGTCAACGCCTTGCTCGATGATCACATCTCTCATGTGCGGTCGCAGATAACCGCTCTGCAAGCGCTTGAGAAACAACTCGTTTCACTGAGAGCGAGTTGCAACGATGACCGGGAAGTTGAGGCGTGTGGGGTTCTTGCTGGAATTAGCGAAGGAAACATGCACCAGCAGTAGGTGAAGCATCAACCAGATAATCCGATGAGATGCCGGTCTGTCTCACTCTCATGCAAAGGTAAGATCAACCATTTAATCCGCTTACCCGTAATTTCCAAGTCACCCTGACGTTATTTGGCATGTGGAAATATGACCAAGGCGTGCCTGGCTATGCCCGGCGCGCTTGGCACATATATGCGACCACACAATGACAACTGCCAATAACATCAGGAGCATTTATGAATAACAGAACCCTGTTAGGACTTTCTCTGCTCACTCTGAGCGTCAGTACCGGGCAAGCTGCAATGGCCGCCGGCGAGAAAGGCGAGGGATTTATCGAAGGCAGCAGCCTGACCATTCTCAATCGAAATCTCTACTTCAACCGCGATTTCCGTAAAGGCCAGTCCAGCAGCTCGGGTAATGGCTATTCGGAAGAGTGGGCGCATGGCGTGATAGGCAGATTCGAGTCTGGTTTCACCGAGGGCACCATAGGCTTTGGTGTCGATGCCTTTGCCATGCTAGGGCTCAAGCTTGACACCGGCGACGGCCGTTCTGGAGCAGGCGGCTCAGTCGACGTGATGCCTTACAACAGCCTCGGGCAGGCTGAGGACAACTACTCAAAACTGGGGGGCGCGGTGAAAACTCGGTTCATGGATACCGAGATCAAGGTAGGCGACGTCTTTCCCGTCAGCCCGGTCGTCCAATACGGTGATGCACGGCTTTTACCGGAGAGTTTCCGAGGTGTCACCGTGGTCAACAGCAGCGTGGAAGGACTGTCGCTTCAGGGCGGTCGCCTCCACTCGATGAGCCAACCCAATACCAGCAGCATGCGCGACGGCTTCGCTACCTTCTACGCGGGCGAAGTGGACTCGCCATGGATCGCCTATTTCGGTGGTGATTACACGCTTAATGACAACGTCGGCTTTAGTCTCTACACCAGCCGCCTCAAGGATGCCTGGAATCAATATTACGCGGGCACCACGCTGAGCTACCCGCTTGCGGACGATGTCGCCTTGATCGGCGGGCTGAACTACTACAAGGCGGTCGATGAAGGGAGGCAGCTCCTCGGGAGCTTCGATAACAACATCTGGAGCGGCAAGGTCGGCATCCAATTCGGCGCTCATACAGTGCTGGTGGGTCTCCAGCGCAACAATGGCGATGATGACTTCGACTACTTGCGCCAATCGGACTCCATCTACCTCGACAACTCCATCCAGTACAGCGACTTCAACTCGCCGAAGGAGAAGTCATGGCAAGTGCGCTATGACCTGGATATGGAGCCTTTCGGTGTGCCTGGATTGAGCTTCATGACTCGATATGCCCAGGGCTGGGATGCCGACTACAGCAACGCCAACGAAGTCTATATGCGCCGTGATGACAACGGCGATCCGTTGACCAACCAGAAGCGCTGGGAGCGGGACATCGAGGCCAAGTACGTTGTGCAGTCTGGGTCGTTGAAGGACATGTCCTTTCGCATTCGACAAGCCACGACTCGCGCCACCGACTTCGAGTCGGATTTGGATGAGTTCCGCCTGATTGTCGAGTACCCGCTGGAAGTTCTCTAACCCTGGCAAGCGAGCGGGTTGATTGCCCGCTCGCTCCTTGGTCCTGCTGTCCCCTCGTAGTGCTCCTTTGGTTTGGAGACAGCCCTTGGCGCCCTAGGGCGCCTTTTTTACTTAGGTTAAAGGACGTATGAAAATGAGTCGGCCACTACACACAAGCGGCCGTGCTGGCAGGCAGTACTACTGGGCGGGATATTCTGCAACGACCTGATCAGAACCCGTCTTGGTCAAGCCAATGACCTGGTAGGCATGCTGTACGCCATCGACTTCCATGCCGGGGGAGCCCGCCGGCATCCCGGGAACAGCGATGCCCAGCAGATCATCGCGCTTGGTGAGTTCGATGACCTGAGCCGCCGGCACATGACCTTCGACGAACTTGCCGTCAATCACCGCGGTGTGACAAGACGCCAACCGCGGCGCAACGCCCAGACTTTGCTTCACTGCCGTCATGTTGCTTTCGACATGGTCGACGACTTTGAAGCCATTCGCTTCGAGGTGTGAGATCCACTTCTTGCAACATCCGCAATTAGCATCACGATGGACATCAATCGTCAGGGCATCAGCGGCTTGAACTGCAGATGTGACGGAGAGAGCGGCCAGCAAGGCCAGATATTTAGCTTTCATGCACGTGCTCTTTGCCATCGGCGTGGGTATGGGTCTTGGGCGAGGCATTCGGAGTTTGCTCGGAATGATGGTCTCCGCCGCTTGGGGCGGCCTCATCCCCGGCATGGTGGTCATCGCTACTCATGTCCGAATGGTGACCTGCCTCAGGTGCGGAGCCACCCTCGCTATCAGTAGCCGCGGCATCGTGATGGCCAGGCTCTCCGGCATCACCTGTTCCATGATGGTCTTCGCCACCGCCGCTATTGCCATGATGGCCAGGCTTGTTGTCGCCGTGCTGACCTTCATGATTGTGCATTTGCGTTTCCCCACCACCATGCTGATGGCCGCCACTGGATGCGACGAGTGCTTGGTATTGCTTGGCATCCATCGCCGGCAATTGGTCAAGGAAGGCAACCATGCCCCAGATGTACTCATCGCCCATGCTCTTGCCCCACGCAGGCATACCCGTTGCCTTGATGCCATGCTTGATCACCCAGAACGCTGCTGACGGATTGCCATCGACACCGATTTTGGCGAGGTTGGGAGGCGCAGGATAAAGCGATTGGCTTAGCTCGGTCTCCGCCACACCTGGCGCCAAATGACAGCCGATACACATGGAGTTGTAGTTGCCCGCACCGGCGCGAATAAGAGCTTGATCATCCAGGTTGGGAACCTCGATGTTCCGCGAACGGACTTCGATAGAGCGGTCACGGGCCATCGTGAGAAACGCATGCACTGCAGGAAAATGGGGATCGTCGGCCCCCACGTTGACCACGCCAAAGTAGGCACCGGCCAGGACAGCTGTGCTACCGACCACGCCGGCCGCCACCAAAGTTTTAATTGTTCTTTTCATGTCAGGTTCTCAAAACCACATCCGGATACCGGCGACAAAACGCGCCTCGTCTACATCACCGCCCTCGTCGCGCACCATGTCTGCCGTGTTGCCATAGGAGCGGCTCCAAGAAACCCCGATATAGGGGGCAAACTGCCGGACAATCTCGTAACGCAGACGTAAACCGAGCTCGGTATTGGCCAACCCGGACCCCACACCTCGCTCAGGATCGTTCTTGCCGTAGAAGTTCATTTCGGCAGTTGGCTGGAGAATCAGCCGGTTGGTCAGCAGAATGTCGTACTCGCCCTCCAGTCGGGCAGCAGTTTGGCCATTCTCGCCGACGAAGGCCGTGGCTTCGGCCTCAAAGGCGTAAAGCGCCATGCCCTGGATACCGAAGGCGGCCCAAGTCTGCGGCGACTCCGGTTTGAAGTCCTGGCGGACGCCCGCGACGACATCCCACCAAGGGCCGATCGAGCGGCCGTACAGCAGCTGTAATTCAGCGTCCTCGGTAACGCCGTTGGTACGCTCGCCTTCGGAGCGGAACCAGACCCGGTTGATATCACCGCCTACCCAACCCGACGCATCCCAGGCCAGGGTGCTGCCCTCATCTGCGTCTTGGTATTCGAGCTGATCGAGCAGGAAAAAGCTGTTGATGGCGCTGTCATGCACCTTGTGGCCAGGCAGTGGCGGGAAAGCCGCTTGGCGATCAGCATCCGTCAGAACGGGAATCGGCGTACGACTGGTAGTTCTCGGGGCTTCAGCGGAGCCATGGTTCATCTTCGAATGATCCATGCCCTCCATCTGTCCCTGCATGGTGCCGTGTCCCATCTTGCTGTGGTCCATGGCTGGGGCCTTCTCTTGGCTCTGGCTGTGGCCCATCTGGCTATGGTCCATGCTGCCCGATTCGCTCTGCATGGCACCATGATCCATCTTGCTGTGATCCATGCCCTCCATCGGCGCTTTGGCGGAACCGTGGCCCATCTGGCTGTGGTCCATCGACATGGAGCCGTGCCCCATTGCCGAATGATCCATTTCTTCCGCAGCCTGGGTAACGCCGCCGCTGAGTGCACTCAGCGACACGACCAGCGCTATGAGGGACGGGCGTGAAAACCTAGTGGTCATGGTTCGAACCTGCTTCGGCTTCGGTGCCGCCATGCTTATCCATCATCTTCTCGTGCCCCATATCGTCATGGTTCATGCCCTCATGATCCATGGTGCCATGATCCATCTGCTGGCCAGCGGCCTTGCCTTTCGATTGATCTGCAGGCTTGTCACTGATGGCCTCGGGCGCAGCCGACTCGGCAGCATGTTGTTCGTGCTCGCTGTGCCCCTCACCTGCCAATGACGTCGGCGCGTACAAAGCAGCCAAAAAACTGAACATCGCTGCGCTGCCAAACAGGGCATTACGCTTCATAAAAGTACTCATCAGAAATCTCCTTTACTCATCCACACGGACTTCACGGAACATGCCCATTTCCATGTGGAGCAACAGGTGGCAGTGGTAGGCCCAACGCCCCAACGCATCGGCGGTCACCCGATAGCTGCGCTTGGAACCTGGCGGCATGTCGATGGTGTGTTTACGCACCAGGAAATTGCCGTTCGCATCCTCCAGATCACTCCACATGCCATGAAGATGGATCGGGTGAGTCATCATGGTGTCGTTGACCAGCGTGATGCGAACACGCTCGCCGTACTTGAGGCGTAGAGGCTCGGCGTCAGAGAACTTGATTCCATCGAAGGACCAGGAGAATTTCTCCATATGCCCGGTGAGGTGCAGCTCGATGGTGCGACTTGGCTCACGCCCGTCCGGATCAGGGAAGGTGCTGCGCAGGTCAGAGTACGTCAGCACGCGCCGGCCGTTATCACGCAGGCCGATACCTGGGTCGTCCAGCTTGTGCGTCGGCGTCATGGTCTGCATGTCGACCAAAGGATTGTTGGTCTCTGAGGCCGGGTGTGCCTGCATGTTGCCAGCCATGCCAGCCATGCCAGCCATGCCAGCCATGCCAGCCATGTTTGAATGATCCATTCCGGCCATCTGGCTGTGATCCATACCAGCCATGCCACCCTGCATGCTGCCATGATCCATTCCCGCCATATTGCCCTGATCCATCCCGGCCATGTTCCCGTGATCCATACCGCCCATGCTGCCGTGATCCATACCCATGTCGCCCATGGCAATCAGCGGACGCGGGTCGGGGCTGGGTACTGGTGCACTCAACCCCTCCTGTACAGCAAGGGTGCCGCGCGCATAGCCAGTGCGATCCATGGATTGTGCAAACACGGTATACGCCTGTTCGCTGTCTGGTTCGACGATCACGTCGTAGGTCTCGGCCACGGCGATACGGAACTCGTCGACGCTGACCGGTTTGACGTGCAGACCATCGGCCGCAACCACAGTCATCTTCAGGCCCGGGATGCGCACATCGAAATAGGTCATCGCCGAGGCGTTGATGAAGCGCAGGCGGATCTTTTCGCCTGGTTTGAATATGCCGGTCCAGTTGCCATCAGGTGCCTGGCCGTTCATCAGGTAGGTGTAGGTGTAGCCACTGACGTCGGCGAGATCAGTCGGGCTCATCTTCATTTCGGCCCACATCTTACGGTCGGCTACGGCGGCGGACCAACCCATCTCGCTTACGTCATCGATGAAGTCACCAACGGTGCGTTTGTGCTGGTTGTAGTAGTCCGACTGTTTCTTGAGCTTGGCCAGTACCCGCGTTGGATTTTCATCCGTCCAGTCGCTCAGCAACACGACGTAATCACGGTCGTAACTGAAGGGCTCGGGCTCCTTGGCATCGATGACCAGCGCACCGTATACGCCGACCTGCTCCTGGAGCCCAGAATGGCTGTGATACCAGTAGGTGCCGTTCTGGTTGACCTTGAACTTGTACTCATACATGCCATCAGGGGCGATGCCATGGAAGCTCAGGCCAGGAACGCCATCCATGTTCGCCGGCAGGATGATGCCGTGCCAATGGATGGAGGTGTCCTCCTTGAGGCGGTTGCGCACGCGCAATGTGACGGTATCGCCTTCGCGCCAACGAAGAATCGGCCCAGGGAGCGAGCCGTTGATGGTCATGGCCGTGCGCGCTGCGCCGGTGATGTTCACCGGGGTTTCACCGATGAATAGGTCGAATTCGTTACCAGTCAGTACGTTGGGCTGGCCGGGGCTGTTCACCGCCCAGACCGGCGTGCGCCACAGGCCAAGTCCGCCGATAATACCGGTGGCTGCCAGGCCTTTGACGAAGGTGCGCCTTGTGGTTTTGCTTTGCATGCCGTTTTGTCCAATCCGTCAAATGAGCCGGTGATGGTGTGCCCGGTCTCGGGTTCATGGCTGCTTCAATGTCGGGGATTTACCCCTCAACTTTCCACGTCGGTGCATTGCACAAGCCTTACCGACGATGAGCAGTATGAAACTGCCATATCCCAACCATCCGGGTGATTACATTTCTGTAAGGTAGATGACTTCAGCAGTTGGTGTGCTCTGCTTGCTCGGTTGGACTGCTGGCTACAGGAGCCTCAACTTTCTGCTGCTGGGCCACCCGGTAGGCCTCCAGAGACGTCTGGCGTGCCTGCTCCATGCGCGCGAAGGTTCGGTCAGCACCACCTTCAGCCATTGCCAAGCTGGAGATGCTCAGAGCAGTAACTACAAGCAGAGCTTTGATCGATTTCATTTTGGGTATTCCTCGTAAGTTAAGTGGTCCCTGCAACTGCAGAGGCCGAGCTTTAGGCTCGATGTCACGTTAACTAAGAGAGCCTGTCAGCAACCTGAGCCGAACATTACAGTTCTGTCAGGTTGCTATTTCTTTCTTGTAGCCCATCCAGAAGGCTCGGTACTGTCTTTCATGCCCTCATAAAGCCTTGCGAATTTCTTGAGAGGGCATGCTCGGCAGCGATGCCTAAGCTACTCAGGGTCATTCGCACCCGCGGATAAGACCACCAACAATTAAGAGAGATTGTCACTATGTCGAATAAATCCAACGTCGCTACCGGTGCCGCTCTGGCTCTCGTGGCCGCCAGCCTGTTTGCTACCCTGCCTGTCCAGGCCGCCCAGGACACCAAAGCAGCTGAAGTGAAGTGCTTCGGCGTCAACGGTTGCAAGGGCCAGAACGACTGCATGACCGCCAAAAATGCCTGCAAAGGCCAGGGAGAATGTAAAGGCCAGGGTTTCAAGCTGATGACTCAGGCCAAGTGCGATGAGGCCGGTGGTAAGACCAGCGAATAATGCCGTTGCGGGGAGTGCCTGCCACTCCCCTGCTGGAGTCTTGAATGAGTAAGCACAAAACACTGGGGTTCGGTCTTGGCCTTCGCAGTGAGTATTACCAGCAGATTCTTGAACAGCGACCTGCGGTCGACTGGTTTGAGATCATTTCCGAGAATTACCTGGTGGGCGGTGGCAAGGCCCTCTACTTTCTCGATGCGATTGGCGAGCAATACCCGTTGGTGATGCACGGAGTATCGCTGTCGATCGGCGGTTCACATAACCTGGACATGGGCTACCTACGACAGCTCAAGCAACTGGCGGACCGGATACAGCCCCAGTGGGTTTCCGACCACTTGTGCTGGAGTCGCGGCAACGCCCATCAACTCCACGACCTGCTGCCGCTGCCATTTACCCAAGAAAGCCTGCTGCATGTCGCCGCGCGGGTGCGTCTAGTGCAGGATGTTCTGGAACGTCCCATTGTGCTGGAGAACGTTTCCTCTTACGTGCAGTGGAAGACGTCCAGCATGAGCGAATCGCAGTTTCTCTCGGAACTGAGTTTCCTGACCGGTTGCGAATTGCTCCTTGACGTGAACAACGTCTACGTCAGCGCACGAAATCAGGATTTTGACCCATGGCAGTTCATCTTGGAATTGCCGCACGAGCGGATTCGTCAAATTCATCTGGCCGGGCATAGCGATTACGGGCAATACCTCATCGACACCCACGACCAGCCCATCGCTGACCCGGTTTGGGCGCTCTACAGCAAGACTTTGAGCTACTTGGGTCCAACGTCGACGTTGATCGAGCGGGATGATCATTTTCCACCGTTCGAGGATCTGTTATCCGAGTTGGAGCATGCCCGAGCTATCGCCAATGGCGTGATATCGAGGGCAACCCTTTGAGCCTGAGCGCCTTACAGACTGCATTTGAAACTTACCTGACAGATGGTGCCCTGCCCTCCAACGAGCTTTTGGAGCAAGTCCGGGGTTGCACTGCGCTGAGTGCCCTCGAAGGCCTGCGGATCTACCATAACGCCTATCGCTCGCGCCTGCTGGCGGTGCTGCGCGAGGATTTCCCGGCGCTGCAGCAATGGCTGGGAGAAGAGTCGTTCGAGCAACTCGCACTGGCCTATTTCACCGCCTGGCCACCACGGCATTTCAGCATTCGCTGGCTTGGTGAGAAGCTGCCCGAGTTTATTGGCAGCTACATTGCGGAACCTCAACTTTCACCGATTCGCGAACTCGCGGAGCTTGAGTGGGCTTTTACACTGGCTTTCGATGCGCAGGACGTCGAAGCGCTTTCACTGCAGGCCATCAGTGAGTTTTCGGCTGAAGACTGGGTTTCATTCAGGGTTTCCCTGACTCCATCTGCCAGATGGCTGCGATTGCAGTACAACACCCTGGCGCTGTGGAAGGCTGCCAAGTCTGGGGATCTGCTTCCCGTTGCCACCCAACCAGCCGGGAATCGAGACTGTCTGGTCTGGCGTCATAACCTCGTATGCCAGTACCGAAGCCTGGAGCCAGAAGAGGCGTCAGCATTGCGGTTTTTCGTCGAGGGTGGATCGTTCGCCGAACTCTGCGAGTCATTGAGCGCAACACATGGAGAGCAAGCCCCCTGCAGGCCGCAACTTGGTTGAAATTGTGGGTCAACGAAGGTTTGCTAAAGCTCAGGGCAACTATTCACGAATGACCCGGAACCTATAGGCTAGCGACTTCTCTTTGGCCACTCCCGAGCGCGTCTATGACACACCGCATCATTCATTTCAAACAGCAAGCCTTGCTGGACCCAGAGACTTACCAGGCGATGCTGGCCGACGGCGTAGGTCATTGGGAGGCGCTTGTAGGAAAAGTCGTCGGAATAGAAGACGAGAAAAGCCACGAGTTCGCCGCATTGAAAAGCCTGTTCAAGCGAAAGCGCTACTCCTATGACACGCTGGAAATGCGCGAGCCAGGCAATCACTCAAACTGGCTTCGCGGCCGAGATGGGGAAGAAGGTATTACTAACGGGTATACGGATTTAATGGTTGATGGGGCACCTTCACCCCATCAATCTGATACCACCCTCAGATGGTTGATAGATCGACTCCGTAGTTGAGTTCCTCTGCGAAGTCCGGCAGTCCGTAACCGATGGTTTTCTTGTAGAAAGGAGAGACCTTCGCAGTCGGTGCCTTCTTCTTGTGCTTCGTGGTGTAGAGCATTCGTGCCCGCATCACCTCGAAGGAGTAACCGCGCCCTTCACGGTTCTTGTCCTTGGCCAGTCGGTTGATGGACTCCGTGTAAGCGTTGGTGACGGGCATGTCCGTCTCGAAGTAGGTCATGGTCTCTTCGCGCCAGTTTCCCACTGCCCTGACCAGATCGCTCCAGACTTCCTTTTGGCCCTTCGGGATGGTGGCTATCCACTCGTCCAGGGCGGCTTCTGCCTGGAGCCGTGTGGTGGCGTCCCAGATGCCGTAGAAGCGCTCCTTGTGCTCGTAGGCGGCCAGCAGTTGCGGGAACGCGCCTGTCCAGGTCTCCATGATGAGGCGCTCCCGGTCTGAGACTTCGTGAGCGCGTTTCAGCAGGATTTTCCGGTCTCCCTTGAGAGTCCGGCTCTGGGACGGTTTCAGCTCCTTTCTGAGGCCCTTGCGCACTCTCTCTAGGGCATCGTTGGCCATGCGCACCACATGGAACTTATCGACCACGATACGGGCCTGGGGCAGCACAGCCTTGACCGCTGCCCGGTAGGGGTTCCACATGTCCATGCTGACGATCTCGACCTTCTGCCGGTCTTTCAGCTTCATCAGGTAGTTGGTCACCACGTCCTGGCGGCGGGTGGCCAGCAGGTCGAGCAGGGTTCGCTCCTCAATGTTGGTCAGAATGCAGCGGTAGCGCTTGTTCAGGTATAGCTCGTCAATGCCCAGGATGCGGGGCGTCTCGAAGCGGTGCCAGCGCCCCAGGAACTCGGCGCGGGCGTTGAAGATGTCGCGCACCGTCTTCTCGTCCAGGCCGGTCTGTGCCGCCACAAAGGTGTAGGGGTGGTTGAAGGATTCCTTCTCCACGTACTCATGCAGCCGCAGTGTCATACGGAATCCGTCCACCATCTCCGGTAGCTGGGGCCTGAATGTTGTCTTGCAGGCCCGGCAGGTGTATCGGCGGCGGACCACCCAGAGAGTGACCCGCTTGCCGTGGATGGGCAGATCACGATAGGGAACGTCACGCTTGCCGAACCGTACGAACTCACCCTGCACGCCGCATTCCTCGCAGGCGATGGGATCGGGCACGTCCACCTGGAAGTGCATTTCGTCGTCGGTTGATTTGCAGCCCAGTACTTGGTATTGCGGCAGGTGAAGGATGTTGTCGGGAAGTTCGGTCATGGTGTTGTATAGGCGTAGGTGTCAGTCAGATCCATCCGACTCGGCATTGGTGTTTGCTTTTTTACCCAACAAGCTGCTGGAAACGAAAAGTAAGGCACCGAGGACAATTGCAATATCAGCCAGGTTGAAGGCCGGCCAATGCCAGTCTCGCCAATAGAAATCAAAGGAATCCACAACATAGCCGCGAAAGACCCGGTCAATCAGGTTGCCCATGGCGCCACCGAGGATAAGACTGTAAGCGATGGCTTCTCCTTTATGACGATTTTCAAGGATCAGCTTGATCAGAAAAATCGAGACCACTACCGCGATTCCGATAAAAAGTAGCGCTGCCAGCCTCCACCATTCGCAAAAGACTGAATGCGGCACCGGTGTTCCATAGGTGCACCCAGTTAAAGAACGGGGTCACCGAAACATACTCGCCATAGGCCATTGATTGCTGCACCAGCCACTTTACAGCCTGATCAGACGCTGCCAGCAGGCCCGATATGGACAATAGGGCATACGGCGAGAGCTTTTGCCAATAATGAGCATTATTTAACCCTTCAACGCCAAAATGCGTCTGGCACCGTTAAGTACAATGCCCCCGCGATGGTGCCGATAATCAGATCCGGATAATTGGAACCGGTCCACGCGACCAGGGCGCCGGCGGTGATGACCCCAGGTTGATCACCACGTCGTTGGCCGAGAATATCCAGCTTGCCTTCATGTGCGCCCCGCCTTCCCGATGTTTGGATATGAGCAGCAGACAACTGGTATTGGCAATCAATGCGACGAATGCGATAGCCATCATCACCAGCGATTCAGGCTCACTACCGAATACAAAGCGTCTCACCACCTCTACGAGCACGCCCACAGCCAAGATCAGTTGCAGTACACCAGCAAGATGCGCGGCACGTACCTGCATTTTCACGCTATGTCCAACCGCATAAAGGGCAAGCCCGTACACCGCCGCATCGGCAAAATTGTCCAGGGATTCTCCAATCAGGCCGGTGGACCGGGCGATCAGACCGGCAGTCATTTCCACCACGAACAGAAGTGCATTGATGCCGAGCAACCAGCGCAGGGTCCCGGATTCTTGCTTAGCAGAAGCTGCCGAAAACTCGGCGGCCTTGATGGTCTCCGGATTTGCAGCGACGGTTTCCTGAAGCGAGGCGCCTAGCCCCAAGGTCTTCAGTTTCGAGGTGACGGGCTCGACCTCGCCGTCATGCACGACCTTCAGCCGGCGGTTCGACAAGTCGAAGGACAGCGCCCGAATCTCCTCAAAGCCGTTCAGGGCTAGGCGAATCATTCGTTCTTCTGATGGACAGTCCATCTTCGGCACGGCATAAACACTGACCCATCTCCCTGGCGCCTCGGAGGAGGCCTGTATATCGGTATCCGCTGCGGACGTTGCATCACCGCCACAGGCGCCACCACAGGATTTGCTCATGATACGACTCCACTTGAACAATGTTGTGGTACCATTTAAAACTATAAAGCTACTATAAGGTCAATAGAGTAAAGAATCCGTTGGGAGGAGGCTGATGCGCATTGGTCAGTTGGCGCAGTTGGTAGGGGTCGAAACACAGACGATCCGCTTCTATGAACAGCAGGGCTTGTTGCCGCCGCCTGATCGGCAGGACAACGGTTACCGTGTCTATACCGAGAAACACGTTGAGCGGCTGGCCTTTATTCGTCGCTGCCGCATCCTGGATCTGTCACTGGCAGAAATTCACGAACTAAAGCGCTATCAGGACGACCCTCATCAGCCTTGTACCGCCGTCAACGCCTTGCTCGATGATCACATCTCTCATGTGCGGTCGCAGATAACCGCTCTGCAAGCGCTTGAGAAACAACTCGTTTCACTGAGAGCGAGTTGCAACGATGACCGGGAAGTTGAGGCGTGTGGGGTTCTTGCTGGAATTAGCGAAGGAAACATGCACCAGCAGTAGGTGAAGCATCAACCAGATAATCCGATGAGATGCCGGTCTGTCTCACTCTCATGCAAAGGTAAGATCAACCATTTAATCCGCTTACCCTTACTAACGAGGTCACCAGTATCCACGGGCTGAAAGAGCTCTCAGAACTGGAGATTTAGTCGGTCGGCAGGCCAGCGCTCAAGCGCTGACCTGGGCCGCATAACCAAGCTCCTGGATCAGCTCGCGGATCGATTCGGCACTTTCTGTGCTCTCTACAGTGACCTTGCCGGCTGCCCGATCCACCTCTACGCGTGCGTCCTGATCCAGCGTCTGGATGGCCTTCGTGATTTTGCTGACGCAACTGCCACAACCCATACCCGAAACATTCAGGCTGAACATCTCTCTCACCTCATTTCGTCCGCGGCTCAAGTTACCGCACAGACAGTATCGACCTTGACACGATGGCAAGGTCAAGTGCGCAAACGCAACAATAAGGCTCAGCCGTTGTTCACAGGCATCAGGATGGGGTTCGATGAACACACCACTACGTGCCTTGCGCCCCTCGTCAGGGCGACATACAGATTCTGAGCGGTCATAAGTTCAGGATGCAGAACAACCGAGACATCCGCCTCGAGCCCCTTGAGAAGTAATGTGCTGCCTACCGAGCGTCTTGCGATGGGGCGGGCAAGGTGTCGATTGCGTTCTCGCGCTTGAATGGCTGCACTCAGAAAGTCGGCTGTACCTCCCGCCACAGCTTGCATAGCGGACCGGCAGCAGTGCAGAACTTCCGGTCGGTACACCGGGGGCGTGCCGAGATAAGCCAAAAATTAGGACATTCGTTCTGTAAGTAACTGTTTTTAAGGGAACTGCTCATGTGCTGCGGAAGGACGGTCGAGAATAGAGGGTGGCCACTTGGGATTCTAACCAGCCCTGCTTACAAACCTTGGCTACGGTTTGCGTCGTAATAACGAGCCAGCCGCATTCTCCTCGAAAGCTCCAGCTTCCTCGATATAGCCGTGTACGGTGCCATCGTGCCGCCAGCCACCCTGTCGTTTGATCTCAAGGAAATCCGCCCCAGCCCGATGCGCACTGGTAGCCAGTCCCCGACGCAGACTGTGGCTGCTCAGTTCGGGCACATACAACAGCCCTGCGGCTTCGGCACGTGCCGTCAGGATGGTATTCACGCTGCCCTCGTGCAGTGCCACCTCGCCGAGTACGCCCCAGCGGCTGATGCGCCGGAACAGTGGCCCCTGAACGATCTGAGCCGCGTCCAACCACCGGCGTAGCGCTGTCGCGGGGCAGCAGATGCTGTCGCCGTATGGGATCGCCTTGTCGAGTCCCTCGCCCTCCTGATCGGTCTTGGAACGGGGCAGCGTGATCCGTAGACCTTCCTGCTCCCACTCGAGGTATTGCATCTCCAGCGTGACCAATTCGCTGCGCCGGAACGCACCAAAATACCCGACCTGGAGCAGTGCACTGTCCCGCAGTGTCGCCAGTCCGTCGAGCGTGTTCAGGTGCACCACGATGCGTTCGAGATCCTCTAGGACCAGGGCCTTGGCTTTTTGTCGAGGCCGCCCGTTCACCCGCTCAATACCGCGCAAGGTTTTGCCCACGGTGGCGCTGGCGGTAGGGTCAGGAAAACCCTGATAACGGTGCCATTGCGACAGCGCCGTGAGGCGCAGGGCCAGGGTGCGCGGGTTCAATACTTCCGCAAAAGACAATAGATAACGAATCAGCGCGGCTTCATCGCACGGCAGCACGCCGCCCCAGGCGAGAAAGTGGCGAATGGCCGAGCGGTAGGTGCGCCGGGTGTTGTCGGTTGTCGCGGCGGCGAGAAAACGCTGATGTTGCTCAGCCAATTGTTCGGGGGTGGTGAGCGTACCGGGGGTACGCGCAAGTACTGTCGGCTCTTCGTGCCGCCTGGTGGGGAGGTTTTCGTCATTATTGCCGGCTGTCATCACGAAGCGCCTGTTTAGGCCATGTGTACCGCAGATTATAGACACAACCCTCGATCGCGATGACTTAACTCACGATAACCGCGCTTATCGTGGGTCAACTGACGGTCTCAGTCGGCTGAACTATTCTGTACTTAAATCGAGGTATTACATTTTCCATAATACGGTACGAAAAAATCCGAGGTGTTCATGGCCCGTTCCGGCGTCCTCTACCTGCATGTTGCCCAGGCGGCCACCCAACTGGTGGCTGCGGGCCACAACCCCACCATTGACAGCATCCGCGTCGCCCTGGGTGGGACGGGCAGCAAAAGCACGATTGCTCCGTTGTTAAAGCGTTGGAAAGCCGCGCATCCCGGCACGCTGGCCCAGGCCGAACTGGGATTGCCCGCGGAGCTGGTCCTGGCGCTGAAAGGACTGTACGAAAAAGTTCAGGCGGAGGCGGCCGTCCAACTCCAGCAGGCCGTAGCGGCTCACCAGGCAGAGGCCGACGCGTTGCAGGAACAGTTGCAGCAGGCATTCGTCGAGCGCGACGCGCAACTCAGCGTTCAGGAGCAGCAGGCCCAGGCACTTGCCGTAGCCACTACGCGCAGCCAGGGGCTGGCTGACACCCTGCAGCGTCAGGAGATCGCCCTGGCCAGCCTGGGCAGTGAAAAGACCGGGCTCGAACAACGTCTGGCTGACCGCGCCGCCGAGGCGGCCGCACTGACCCGGCAACTGCAACAAGCGCGGGAGCAGTTTGAGCACTACCAGGCATCGGTCGCGCAACAACGCAGCGACGAGCGCCAGGCCACTGAGCAACGCCAGCAGCGCCTGGAACACGAATTGGCAGCGCTCCGGCAGCGTCTGCTCGCGCAGCAAACCCGCCTGGGCGAACTGCAGGCGCAGGAACAACGCCTGGTGCAGGACCATGATCGTCTAGAGAGCACCCTGCTCACGACGCAAGCGACGCTCGCGCAGAGTCAGATTGCGCATGAACACGTCTTACTTCAATTCACCGACTTGCAACAGTCGCATCAGGCACTGGAGCAGCGCCATGGCCAAGGTGAGCAGCGTTTGGCTGAGACGCGGACTTACCTGGCCGTCAATGAACGGGAGCGAAGCCTGCTGGCGGAACGCTTAAGCCAAACTGAAAGCCAATTGAGCCAGTTGGCCACAGAAAAGCAGCTTCTCGTGCAAGACAACGCGGTGCTGTCAAGCCAGCTCGCAGAGTCCAGAGCGATGAAGCCGAAGACTTGTTGACCGAAAAAGGCGCCTACCTCAGGCGCCTGAAACCATCCTCCAAACCAAAGGAGCCAAACAGGAGGACAGTGGAGCAATCAACTCTTCAATACACAGCCTGGCTGGAAACCAAGGTCGTAGATGAGGAGAGTCGCCATGCGTAACGCCATTACCTACACCGTCCTTGCTACCTTCATAGCCCTTGGAACTGTTGCCACGGGATTTGCCGAACAGGCCAAAGCCCCCGCCCAAAGCAGTGCCGAGACAAATAAGGGTGAGGACATGCACATGATGGACGGCAACCATATGCCGATGATGGACATGCAGGAAATGTCCAAGATGATGAAAAACTGCAATACAATGATGGAGAACATGAACCAACACATTGGAATGGAGTCCCCGAAGGGCGATAGCAAGGCACAATAGCGATCTGGTTCACGTCGGCCGTCTCCGTCCCTCGCCGGTGTGCGCCCCGACACGGAGGCCGACCTTGCCGCTCCAGATATCGTTCTCAAAACTGCCGAGGAGCTGCTTCCCCTCATCGACGGCCTTGTAGTAATTCAAACCACCGACCAAGGCGACATCATCTGCAAGCGGGTAGCTCCAGGTAGTGCCGGTATAGTATTGGTTTCAGGCATCCTTGAGACAACTGGTGTAAAGGCTGAAGCCAAGGTTGTCGTTGGGTGTGTAATCACCGCCGACTATCCACGGAGAGCCGACTTCGCCTGCGTAGAAGGTTGCAAAATCATCCCGCATGCTGCTGGAGCTGGGTTGGCTCATCGCGTGCAGGCGTCCGCCCTGTAGCACCAAGCCCTCGACACTGGTGTTGTATGCGGTGACGCCGCGGAAGCTTTCCGGAAGCAGTCGCGAATCGCCGTACTGCACGACAGGCGTGACAGGGAAGACATCGCCTACTTTGATTTCAGTGTCCAGGAAACGGGTCTTTACGGCGCCGCCGAGCTTGGAGTAATTGTCCTCGGCCTGGCCGAGCCCGACTCGAATCGGCCTATGACTCCGTGGGCCCATTCTTCCGAGTAGCCATTTCCTGTACTGCTGGACTGGCCTTTGCGAAAATCACGGTTGAAGTAGAAATTTCGATTGAGGATGCTCAGGCTGCTGCCTTCGATGAATCCCTCGCCTTTTTCCTCGGCGGCCATTGCAGCCTGCGCAGCGCTGATGCTCAAGACGATCTGAGAAAGTCCCAACAGGGCCTTGTTGTTCATAAACGCTCTTGATGTTTTGGCAGATTTTTCATTGTGCGGTTGTGTATATGCCGAAGCGCGCCGGGCATAGCCGGGTGCGCTTCTTACATACTTCCACATGCAAAATAACGTCAGGGTGACGTGAAAATTACTTTTCCGTCAGCAACACGTCAACAATGCTCAGTGCTGGCTCCTGCAGTCCGTTCCTGATACGCGGTACTCCAGAATATGCAGGTTTCCGCTCGAATCCTCGTAGGTCATTTGCGCAGGCATCACATCGCAGTTGCCATTGGTCGACGTGACGTGAATGACCTTGGCGATGTCGAGCTTCATGCCATAGCGGTAGTGAGTGACTTCTGGCGGGTTCTTGCCTTGGGCGCTAGCGTATTCGCGCATGGATTGCTCGTTGGCCTGGATCATCTTACCGTACAGGCGATCGGAACTGCCATCGGCCCATACGGTGGATGACAGCAGAGTCGCACTCACTATCAGCAGCAGTCTTAGGTGTTTCATAACGGCGATCTCCTCTCGGGTTTTCGATCCACGATTCAACTCTACCTCCGTAGTTAAGTACGGAATCAAGGAGGGAGGAGATGAAGGTCCTGGTTTATGGCGCCGAGATAAGATGGTAGGGCTTAAGTACACTTTCGTCGGGTAACAGCAGCGCATTACTGCGCCACCGCCCCCAAAGAACCGGGCATGAGAGTCGCGCCTCATCCGGCTCAAGTCTTTCGTCAGCACCATGGTCTAGTACCGGGCAATCAATCCACGTCTATCGCAGCTCGACGTTGGGCAAAGTAAGACGACCACGCAGGATCACAGGGATTGGCCAAGTTACGTAGTGCCGTTTCTCGATCCGGCTTAGGTATGTGCGCCACGTAATCACGCTTGATCGTCTTCACGAAGCTCTCGGCCATGCCGTTGCTCTGCGGGCTGCGAACTGGGGGGTCACCGGCTGCAAGCCGATCTGTCGAGCAAACAGGCACGTCTGGTCGGCGGTGTACGCCGAGCCGTTATCGCTTAGCCATTGCACCGGCGTGGCGGGCAGTTGATCACCGAAGCGCCTCTCCACGCTTTCCAGCATCAAGTCGCGGATATCATCGCCGCTGTACCCGGTCGGGCTCGCGACCTAGCCGATGGCCTCGCGATCACAGCAGTCCAGGGCGAAGGTTACGCTCAATTTGGCTCCGTCCTCGCAGCGGAACTCAAAGCCGTCCGAGCACCAACGCGTATCGCTGGTTTGCACCGCAATACGGCCTTCGTGCCGACGCGGCACGCCGGGCTGTTTTCGTAGACAGATTCAGCAGCGGTTGCAGGTGCTCGCCGCACTGGATCACCCAGCGCGCCAGGGTTTGGCGGGGGATATCGACGCCGTGACGACCGAGGATTTTTTTGAAGCGGTGCAGCGGCAGACCATCGACGTATTTGGTGATCAACAGCATCGCCAGGACGCTAGGACTGGCCATGCTCTTTTCGATCAGTTGAGCCGGTTTGTCGGCGGTGACCGGTGCGGCTTCACAGCCGCGGCAGCCGTAGACCTTGTCCGCTGGTTCCCTTCACAACCACTGGCCAACGCAGAGCGTTTTACCCATGCAGCGAAACGATTAGCGGACAGGAAACGGTCCCGTGGCTCGCACAACAGTCGTGAACCAGTTGCACCAAAACAGACTCGATCCGTCGCAGATCCGCGAGCTTGCCACGCACATCCCCAAGCTTCTGCTCGGCGAGCACGCGCGCTTCATCACAGTGAGCGCCGTCATCGAGCCTCAACAGCCCGGCCACTTCTTCGAGGCTAAAGCCCAGCCGTTGCGCGGACTTTACGAATTTCACCCGGGCGACATCGGGGGTTGGGGAGCAATGGAACTGAAAACCAACGTAAGCCGAATTAGAGTTCGTTTTACTCGTCAGCGACTGCGAATTAACGAACTTTGATTCGTGAGAAAGGTTTATTGCACTGATTTTCGGGTGTTGGTGACCTTTCCTCGCGATAGCGGAAACGGTTTCATAAAACGGTCGTTTTTCGAAACTATCCAGACGTTGCAAGGGTTTGCGGGGCAGCGACTGAGCTTAAGTGCACTTTCTGTTCCGTTGCTCCCCCAACCCCTATTTCCAGCAGCGAGGTGATGAATTCGTTTTGCTGTTGTGCGGCGGCGACAAAAGCAGCCAAAGCCGTGATATTGAAGCGGCTAAAAAACTCGCCAGCGAGTGGAGGTCAGAATGAGCGAAAAAATTTACGACTACGACCCAGCAGCAGCCCTAGACGGCCCTGAAGCAATCGCCGTCTTCATGGCGGAGCCCTGCCATTTCCTCTCAGCGCCATAATCCAGGACCTTCATCTCCTCTCTCCTTGATTCCGTACTTAACTACGGAGGTAGAGTTGAATCGTGGATCGAAAACCCGAGAGGAGATCGCCGTTATGAAACACCTAAGACTGCTGCTGGTAGTGGGTGCGACTCTGCTGTCATCCACCGTATGGGCCGAGGGCGGGAGCGACCGAGCGATTGAGCGAATTGCTGCACGCGAGAGGGCTGAAGCGACCCTGGTGGCGGAAACCGTCAAGGAGATTAAGCAACTGGGCCCCACGGCGGCAGGCCGTAGCGAAGCGCAGCCCGCCTGTCCGCCTGCAAAGTAGAGCCTGTGCTACTCGACCAGATGCAACGTGAGCCCACTCTGCTGAGGCGCGAGGGCAAATAGCAATACCAAACTGTGCCCTTTGCAAGTGCTCCTTTGGCCATTCAGCGGCGCTCATTGAGCGCCGCTTTTTTCTAAGCGCAAGCCGACCAACAGGGGCGCCTTACGCAACGGGAAATCCTCGGTTAACGCCCGAGTTGTCCCCATGCAGCGAAACGATCAGCGGACAGGAAACAGTCCCGTGGCTCGCACAACAGTCGTGAACCAGTTGCTCCAAAACTGACTCGATCCGTCGCAGATCCGCGAGCTTGCCACGCACATCCCCAAGCTTCTGCTCGGCGAGCACACGCGCTTCATCGCAGTGAGCACCGTCATCCAGCCTCAACAGCCCGGCCACTTCATCGAGGCTAAAGCCCAGCCGTTGCGCGGATTTAACGAATTTCACCCGGGCGACATCCGCCTCACCGTAACGGCGAATGCTGCCGTAGGGCTTGTCCGGTTCGGGTAACAGCGCCTTGCGTTGATAGAACCGGATGGTTTCCACGTTGACCCCGGCCGCCTTGGCGAAAGCGCCAATGGTCAGGCTTTCCAAATTGTTTTTCATACCGCTTGATTCCGTACATGACTACGGGACTAACCTTAAACCATCGATCAAATGCTCGAAAGGAGAAATGCATGTCTGAACCATCAAACGGGCGCGCCCCTCTTGTCGCCGGGGGGCTTGCGGCGATTCTCGCCTCGGCTTGCTGTCTCGGGCCGCTGATTCTGATCGCACTGGGATTCAGCGGGGCCTGGATCGGTAACCTGACCGTGCTGGAACCGTACCGCCCGCTCTTCATCGGCGCGGCACTGGTGGCGCTGTTCTTCGCCTACCGGCGCATTTTCCGCCCCGCTCAAGCCTGCGCACCGGGCGAGGTCTGCGCCATCCCTCAGGTACGTACCTCCTACAAGCTGCTGTACTGGCTGGTGGCGGCCTTGGTGCTGGTCGCGCTCGGCTTCCCCTACATCCTTCCCTTGTTCTACTGATCAGGAGTTCACCATGAGAAAACTGCTCGCATCCTTAGCCCTCGCCAGCCTGGTCGCCACACCCGTCTGGGCGGCCACGCAGACCGTCACCCTGGCGGTGCCGGGCATGACCTGCGCCGCCTGCCCGATTACGGTGAAGACGGCGTTGACCAAGGTCGATGGCGTGACCAAGGCTGAGGTGAGTTTCGAGAACCGCGAGGCCATCGTCACCTTCGACGATACCAAGACCAATGCCCTGGCGCTGACTAAGGCGACCGAGGACGCTGGCTATCCGTCCAGCGTCAAGCAATAGGAGGGACTTCCGATGGCAAATCCTCTCAATCTGTTCACGCGGATCGGTGACAAAGCCGGCTCCGTCGGCGTGCTGATTTCTGCCATAGGCTGCGCCATGTGCTTTCCCGCCCTTGCTAGTCTGGGGGCCGCGTTCGGTCTGGGCTTTTTGAGCCAGTGGGAAGGCCTGTTCATCACCACGCTGCTGCCTCTGTTTGCTGGACTGGCTCTGCTCGTCAATGCCCTCGGCTGGCTCAATCATCGGCAGTGGCGACGGACTGCGCTCGGCCTGATCGGTCCTACCCTGGTACTGGCAGCGGTATTTTTTATGCGGGCTTATGGCTGGCGGAGCGGTTGGCTGCTCTATATCGGCCTGGCCCTCATGTTTGGGGTGTCGATATGGGATCTCGTGTCGCCCGCTCATCGCCGTTGTGGGCCGGATGCCTGTCCGACGCCGCCAAACCAGTGAACCTGACAAGAGACGATCTAATGAGTAACGAAATGACCGAACTGAAAATCATTGGTATGACCTGCGCCTCCTGTGTCGTGCATGTGAAAGAGGCCTTGGAGAAGATTCCGGGCGTGCATCGGGCGGATGTTTCCTACGCCAGCGGGAAGGCCGAACTGAAGGTCGACGAGGGCGCAAGCCGTGAGCAGATGCAGGCCGCTGTCGAGGCCCTGGGGTATCGAGCGGCGTTCGAAGACGCCATGGTACAAGCCCGTCCTGGCCTGCTCGATAAGGCACGGGGTTGGTTGAGCAGCACTGACGCCGGGAAAGAGGGCGACAAGCTCCACGTCGCGGTCATCGGCAGTGGTGGCGCCGCCATGGCGGCCGCGCTCAAGGCGGTGGAAGGCGGTGCCCGCGTCACCCTGATCGAGCGCGGCATCATCGGCGGCACCTGCGTCAACGTGGGCTGCGTGCCCTCCAAGATCATGATTCGTGCCGCGCATGTGGCCCATCTGCGCCGCGAGAGCCCGTTCGACGCCGGGCTTTCCGCCATGACGCCGACCGTCCTACGCGAACGTCTGCTCGCGCAGCAACAAGACCGTGTCGCCGAACTGCGCCACGCCAAGTACGAAAGCATCCTGGAGAGCACGCCGGCGATCAGCGTGCTGCGCGGCACCGCCCGTTTCCAGGACGGCCACACGCTCAGCGTGAAACTGGCCGAGGGTGGCGAGCACATCGTAGCCTTCGACCGCTGCCTGGTCGCCACCGGCGCAAGCGCGGCCGTTCCACCGATTCCAGGACTGAAAGACACGCCGTACTGGACCTCAGACCAGGCACTGGCGAGCGATACAATCCCTAAGCGGCTCGCCGTGATCGGCGCCTCCGTAGTGGCAGTGGAACTGGCGCAGGCCTTCGCCCGGCTGGGTAGCGAGGTCACGATCCTGGCACGCAGTGCGATGTTCTTCCACGAAGACCCGGCCATCGGCGCGGCGGTGACGGAGGCCTTCCGTATGGAGGGCATCGAAGTGCTGGAGCAAACGCAAGCCAGCCAGGTGTCCCACGCCAACGGCGAGTTCGTACTGGCCACCAACCATGGTGAGTTACGTGCCGACCAACTGCTCGTCGCCACCGGCCGCACGCCCAATACCCAGGGCCTGAACCTGGAAGCGGCCGACGTGCAGCTGGACGAGCGCGGCGGCATCCAGATCGACGAGCGCATGCGCACCAGCGCAGCGGATATCTATGCGGCCGGCGACTGCACCGACCAACCGCAGTTCGTCTACGTCGCGGCAGCGGCTGGCACCCGCGCGGCAATCAACATGACCGGCGGCGAGGCCAAGCTCAATCTCGACGTCATGCCGGCCGTGGTGTTCACCGATCCGCAAGTGGCCACCGTCGGCTACAGCGAAGCCGAAGCGCAGCACGCCGGGATCGAAACCGACAGCCGCACCTTGACCCTGGACAACGTGCCGCGCGCGTTGGCCAACTTCGACACGCGGGGTTTCATCAAGTTGGTTGCCGAAGCGGGCTCCGGCCGACTGCTGGGAGTGCAGGCTGTGGCCCCGGAAGCAGGAGAACTGATCCAGACGGCGGTACTCGCCATCCGCAACCGTATGACCGTGCAGGAATTGGCTGACCAGTTGTTCCCCTACCTGACGATGGTCGAGGGACTGAAACTCGCCGCACAGACCTTTAACAAAGACGTCAAACAATTGTCCTGCTGCGCAGGGTAATGAGAGAGGGAGGTTGAAACATGAGCAACACGGCAGACGATCTCGGTAGGTGCGACAGCCTACGCAAGACATGGCAGTTGGTCAGCTTCTGGGGCCTGCCTGCCGTCGTGGCGACGATAGCGATTGTTCTGTCTAATCGACGCCCCGCGTTGTTCCTGGCAGCAGGCGCCGCGCTGGCCGTGATGGGCGGCGCCTGCCTGGTCAACGCCACGCGTTGTCGCCGCCTTCACTGCTACATAACGGGGCCTCACTTCCTGTTGCTCGCAGTTGGTGCGCTATTGGCTTATGTGTTTGACCAAAACGGCGAGCATCTCTCCAGGTTGTGGCTGCTACTGGCTCTGGGAGCTGCACCGTTGCTCATCTGGCTACCTGAGCGCCTAGCCGGAAGGAAATATCTGAGCGCCCCAGTTTGCGGTGAAGGTCGGGAGTGTCGGCGATGAATGCCTACTCCATATCCAGATTGGCCGAGGACGCGGGCGTCAGTGTCCATATAGTCCGAGATTATATGCTGCGCGGCTTGCTGCACCCCGCGCGGCGCACGGAAAGCGGTTACGGCATTTTCGATGAGCGGTCCCTGGCGCGGCTGTGCTTCGTACGTGCCGCCTTTGAGTCCGGTATCGGGCTCGACGAATTGGCGCGGCTCTGTCGAGCGCTCGATGCAGACGATAGTACCGATGTGATCGGGTGTATCGACCGCTTGCTTGGGCAAATCGCGACCCGGCTGGCAGCTTTAGACGCAGTGAAAACGGAGTTGGCCGGGCTGACTCATCGTGCCATCGAAGGTCACACCCATGCGTAATACCAACCAATCCGAATCAATCAAGATGCCCCGCTGGCACGCCTACACGTGGGGTGTGCTCGCCGCGCTCACTTGCCCCTGCCATCTGCCGGTGCTGGCATTACTGCTCTCGGGGACTGCGGCCGGGGCCTTCGTCAGCGAGCATTGGAGCCTCGCGACGCTCGTGCTGACGGTTCTCTTCGTCCTCTTCCTGAGAGCGGCTCTACGGGCCTTTCGGAAGCGGGCGTGACCCGCTCGGAGCACGGCGCGGTCTCCGCTGCCGAGTTGCGGCAGGCTTGGGAGCGTTGGGAATTGTTGCTGCACTGCCAGCCGCAGGTCGATCTGCGCGCAGGTTCGATCGCAGGTGTGGAAGAGTTACTAGGTTTTCTTGGACGATGGAGAAACCCCATCATGAACGCAAACGACACCCCCACTATCAGTTGCTGCGAATGTTGCAAGGAAATTTCCCTTGACGCCGCACTGACGCCGGAAGGTACCGAGTACGTCGTGCACTTCTGTGGCCTTGAATGCTATCAGCGCTTCATATCGCGCGCGGATAAGAGAGCGGCATCCGAGCCTGATCACCCCTGCACACCAGAGGTCAGTACCCGTCACGACGACTAATCTTTGCCTCTGGAAAGTGGCTCTGGTTTTTTTTAGAAAGCGTGAGTCCATTGAGATTTAATGCAAGTCCGCTCGTGGCTAATGTAAGCCCGAAGGCTTCGTCAGTAGTTTTATCTAGGCCGATGCCCGGGAGGATGGCAGCGTGCCTACAGGGCGTCAAAACCGGCTACCCAGAGTCAAATTCACCCCACAGTACAGCGATGCTATAGAGTTACTCGTCAGTCCTGCAGCATCAGTTTTACTCTGCACCTCCATTGTATTCAGTCTGCCGGCAGCCCATTTGCACGAATAGTCTAGTCCTGATAGTCAGGAGCAAGCGCTGCCAAAGGAGCAACGTGTTTAGAACCCGCCTGCAAGCATGAACATAAAGCAGAAATATCCTCTTGAAGGGCCATCGCCTGCGCCCAAATACTGTCGACATCACTGGTAGCCACAGTGAGGGGGAAACCTTCCAGCACCGTCATGGCCATGCCATGCAGGCGTAGGAAGTCTTCTCGAATGCTGCCGACCCCTCCGATTTCAGCAAGGCAGGCATCCAGCCGGTCGACCAAGTTGAGCAACTGAGCGGTGTCGTAGCTTGCACGCAGAGAGTCGAGTACCTTGGTATCGACGTCCCCATAAGGTGTCACGCGGAACGAAGCTGGCGGGATATGCATCAGTTCGTCACCTCAACGTTGCTGTCAGACATCTGTTTCGCACGCATTGATCCCGCAGCCTGCTGGAAAATGGAATCCTTGATCCAGGGTTCCGGTGGGCGTTTGAGTTTCAGGTTGAACTCCCCAAAACGTTTGACATTGCTGGTTAGGTAGGGGCTGAGAAACGATACGTCGTCGTCAGTGAACTGCCAGCCATCACGGGCGAGCTTCTGCAGGATGCGCATCATGTCCACGGTGTTCTGCAGGATCACCGACGAGGCCACCATGTCGTTGTAGCGCAGGCGTTTCTGTTGCTCGTCCGGATCGTTTTCGGCGATCACGTCACCGCCAAAGGACAGCCACTTAGAGAAGCCGTTGTAGGACTCGATCTTATTGGTGTTGGCGGTGACTTCCTGGCGCAACTCGCGGCTGCCGATCCAGTTGAGTAGGAAGATCGTCCGGATCACGCTGCCCAGCGCTTGCGCGGCATGATAGAGCTTGTTGCGCCGACTGTAGGAGCCAAGTTTGCGCAGCAGCATAGGTGAGGAAATCTTGCCGGCCTGGATTGACAACGCGACCTGCATCAGATCCTGCCAGTGGGTTTCGATCAGGTGCCAGTCGGCGGTGTCGGTGAACAGACGGTTGATGTGTTTATACGAAACGCCGCGATCTGGCCGGCACATCACCAGGTCGCGCCAGTTGCGGATACGCGGCATCAGATTGATGCCCAGCAGATGAGTGAAGGCGAACACCGTGGCCGACTGGCCCTGGGTGTCAGAGTACACCGTATCGGGTTCGACGCTGAGGTCGACCTTGAGCAACCCCTCAATCACATAGATTGCCTCCCAGATACCAGGCGGGATGAAGTGCTGGAACACCGCGATGTAGTTATTGGCCACGTGTCGGTACGCCACGGCCCCCATCTTGCGATAGCGGAAGTGGTAGCCGGCCAGCAGATTGTCGTCATAGAAGTCGAACTGCGTACCGTCCGCGGCCACCGCCTTGCCATCGCCCCAGAGCTTGGGCAGGTCAAGTTGCAGATAGAGTTCCACCAGCTCGCGGTTAGCCTTGTCTAACTTCTCAAGCGAGAGATGGCGGCGATTCGTATAGGACAGCATGTGCGGCGTGACATTACCGGCCAGATGCCGTGCGGCCTGGTTGGGGCCAAGGTTGCAGCCCATGGCGAAGATCGTCATCAGGTAGCGCTCGGCCGGTTCTTTGAGCTTTGGCTCGTTGCCGGACATCGGCCCGAAATGCCGAGTGAACTGAATCCAATGCTCAATGTTGGCCATGATGTCGAGCACGTGCCTGGCCGGCATGCGCTGCATAAGCGCCGTCTGTAGCGAGATGGCCGAAGGCGGGATGTCCCGCGCTATCACTCGGCGTAGCACCGGTTCGCCGGCTTCATTGATCGATACGTCACCTCGGCAAGAAGGGAATTTTTCATCCAGATGCTGCGCGGTTTCCTCCAGCTGAATCTTGAGGGAGGCGACAAACTCCTTCGCCGTGCCAGGCAGCCCCACCTTTTCGCAGTAGGCCGGTAGACGATGGAAACATTCTTCCCAGGGCAGCAACTGCTTACGGTAGTCGGCGAAAGATTCCGACCCCAGCACGCACATATCACCCGAGCGCAGCTCACTGGCCAGGTAAGAGAACACGCAGACTTCCAGATAGCGCCGGTTGGTAGGTGGCCCTTCACTGGCAGGACGACGCACGACCTTAACCCAGCGCTCCGACGCAAACGACAAGTCGACATGCTCGTCGATCCACTCGCGGTGTAGATTTTCGCTGTCCTGGATGAGCTGAAGCGCCTGGATAAGTGAGCGATCCTGAGTCGTGGGTTCCAGTTGAAGAAGGTGGCTCAGACGGAACAACAGCGAGCGATGGGACTTGAAGTGCTTCCAGATCAGCGGCAGGTAGTTGTTACCGCCCGTAGCCTGGACTTCGGCGCAAGTCTCGCGCAACCGATCCAGGTTGCCATCGGGAGAGAGGAATTCCCGGATCAGACTGCCAGCCTCCTGGTCATCCGGTTCCTGAACAAGAATCTGCACCACGCCATCCAGGGTGGCCGCCAGTTGCTCCAGCTTCTGGCGTTGCCGCGCCTGGATTTGCTCCAACTCCTCCTTGGCGCGTTTGTGGATCGTCGAAATCCGTCGGATGAACATCTCGGCCAGGTGATCCCGAGTTCGCACCCGCATCCGATAGATCAAGGCCAGCATCAGTGTGTAGCGTTTCGGCAGCGAGCAGTCCTTCAGCTCGGCGACGTCCGACGCGGCGGCTTGGATGGCGAAGTGGCGGATCTTAGCATCGACGACCCCCTCAAGAATGGCATCCAGATCTCCGAAGCTCTCTAACCACGCCAGGTGGTCGATCAACACCTCCAGGTGCTTGCGGGAAGGCTTCTTGGGTGCCTGCTTGAGTGCGTTGAAGTCACTCTGCCGACGCCCGAAATCCGTGTCGAGCAGCTCCTTTAGCTTGTAGATCACCTCGATTGGCGCTCGGAGCACGATCAGGTTGAAGGTAACTTCCTGAGCACTCGCCAAAGCGGTTTCTGCGATGTTGTTGAGCGTCGAATAAGCCGGAAGCTCATAGCCACGCTGAATCAGCTCATCAAGCATGGCATTAATGAGATCGACTCGCTGCTCAAGCACTACAGCGCAGTCACGTGCGATTTCCTCAGTGATCGCTAGCCCGTCGCTGCTATAGAAGGGTGTAACCTGCAGGTACTGCCGAACCGCCGCTTGGTGTCGGTAAAGGGTGCGGGGGTTGCTGTAGCGCGGAGCTATTCGTGCGCCGTAGCGAAGGCATTGTCGGACATGACTGATGAGCTCCTGAGGAAGCTCCTCGAACGGAACAAAATAGTGTAGCTGCTGAAACACCTTTAGTTGGATTGCCAGCCCAATCGATAGCGCTGGACTCTTAGCGGTGTTATTGACCCATTCGATCTCTGAATCAGACAGGGAATAGCATCGATGCAGCTCCTTAGCTGGCAACTGACTGGGCAAGAGCCGGTAGGCTGTCCTTTCCACCGAAGCCATTGAGTTCATCCCCCAAGTAAGGCAAAACATCAGCATAGACGGCTAGTCAGGCGGGGGATGACCAGCAATCAAGAACTCAATAAATTTCCTTTTAGTTCAATATCTTGCAGAACGAATGTCCTAATTTTTGCCTTATCTCGGCATAACCCCTACACCCGTGCCCCCGGCTGTTCGGCGAGGGCGTTGAGCACAAGGAGTGCTCGCTGCGGTGTTGGCTCCCCGACGAATGCGACGGCCTCGGCCTCGGCCGGGGTCGGTGGCGTTCGGGCACGTCCTGTGCGCAGAGACTCCACACGCGTTCGCAGGTTTGCTGCACCTACCCCCGTCATCACGCTTGAAGCAAATTCCGCAAGTTGTGCCAGAGCATTGGCACCCTGCAGGTTAAAGTTCCTGGCGAAGTTGACGAGGTCCCTTAGGTCGACGGCTTCGACGGCCATGGCGCCGGGTGTCTGGCTCGTGAGCTGATGGCGACCTTGCACGTTGATGGAGTCCCCGATGATGAGGACGCTGCCCCGAGCGTTGGGTGACTCGGTTCTAGCGGCCACCAGCCGCTGCTGGACTTCGGTCCCGGCGTTGAGCTGCACCCAGCGCACTTCAGCCGGAGCCGTGCGCAGATCCACCGGCTGGCCAGCTTGAAGTTGTTGCCGTATGGCGAGCAGCCACTGCCCGAGGTTCTCAGCGCCGGCCAGTCGCCAGCGCCACGGCGTCCCCAGTTCTCCCGCTGCCGGGAATTGGGGTAGTACCTCGTTCGTCCAATGCACCAGTCGGTTGCCACGGAAGTCGAAGATGGCTTGCATTGGATCACCGAGCACGCAGGTCGGAAGCACCTGGGCTAAACCTGAAACGATAGCGTGCTGGACCACATTGCAGTCTTGGTACTCGTCGACAAGCAACCGCGCGTAGGTGGCACGGAGAGACTGAGCAAGGTGGCCAGCGTGCAGTAACTGCCTGGCAGCCTCTCGAATTGCAGGGTAGTCAGTGTTGGGCTGGTGGAGCTCCAAGATTTGCGGGTTATGGCCGCTTCGCGCCGGGAACTTGGCGATGAGGCGCATCGAGAATCCGTCGATGGTGGATACTCGATAGGCGGAGCTAGGGACGCCGGCGCGTCTCAGGCGTGCCCGTAAGGCCGCAACGCCTGCGTTCGTATGCGTTAGTACGAGGATGGGTTTGCTCTGTCTATGCGCGATGAGCGTCTCGGCAATCAATTGCGTTTTTCCACAACCTGCGGGGGCTGTTATGGAGCCACGCTCGATAGCAAAAAGATCAATCTCAAGGGGCACTTGTAAACGTCCAGAGCTGATTCGTGACTGCCATGAAGCCCGGGTCGGCGTTCTGTAGAGACGGGCCGACGATGTCCCTTGCAACCTCCTGATAGGTTGTCAACGACTTGAACCACCCGCTGTTGCGGATACGAGATGCAGCTCCCAACAGCTCTCGCGTCGCGGGCGAGTAGCCCTGAATAAATCTTTCAGATTTGATGTCATGTAGTGTCACACGTCCTTGGGACTTCGACTGGATGTGTGCGTTCATCAGCTCTGCACCCACTATTGCTTCGGCTTTCGCCAGAAGTGCATCGAGTGCTTGGTCACTGAGATGGCGGAAGATCTCGTCCTCCAAAGTGAGGCTTGGTCGCCATGTAAGAATTTGTCCGCCTGCGGCCAAGAATGCTTCAGGGAGCCCCGCGGTCGAAGGCTTGTCGGCGTCTACAAAAACCATCACGCGATAGCCTAGGTTCTGAAGTGCTGTTCCACGGATAAGACTGTTATCGGGACTTCCTCCGCCGGCGTCCACATAAGCGCCGCCATGAGCCAGGAATGAGGTAGCGCCAAGACTGACCCACCATTGATCAAGGCCACGCGCGAAGCCAACCTCGCTGGCACCCTCGCAAACGATAATGGATTTGGCGAGGAATGCCTCTGGGTCCTTCCGAAGGGTACTTTGTACTTCGTTGGCCTCCCCTGCCGCCATAACGCTGTGGCGTTGAGGCCCAGACCGAACAACGAATAACTGGCTGCCGGACAATTCGCGCAGCGCGACCGGTGAGTGAGTCGTCATGAAGACCTGCAGCGGAGCGGCAGCGTCCTTTGCGCCCAGGGAGTCCAAGAATCGCATGAGCCGATGAGGTTCAAGCCCATATTCCACCTCATCGACAAGAGCAATTGGCGCGGCGCTAGCTGCAGCTCTTTGCAACCCTGCCACTAGCAATCGCGACGAGCCCGTGCCAAGGGAGCGAAGGGGAATGCCTGTGTCGCTGTGCAGCGCGATCGCACCCTCGCCAATCGACACAGAATGTGCGTCAAGGAGTGCTTGTGGCATCGCTCCAACCGAAACCCCAAGATGCTGAGCCGTGCGTTGCACCACCTCAAGCGTCTGAGTTAGATGTCCGGCGGCTTGATTGCCAAAGTTCGCTCTTGCTTGCCTCGCGGCGCGCGCAAGTTCGGCACCTAGCTCTGCACGCTCGTCAGTAAGTCGATTGAGCACTGAGCCACGACTCCACGACAAGTTCGAACTCGCAAAGCTGCCGATACGGGCGGGTGCTAGTGCCGCTCGTTCCTTCCAGGGAAGAGTGCGTTCGAGTTGCTGCTGCTCCGCACGCTCAGAAAAAAGTGTCCAGGTAGGTTCCAAATCGGCACCAACTTGCAGAAGCAAGGTGATAACGGTCTCCAGCCCCGCTCGCGGTTCGTCGTCGACTTCTCCCGTTCCTGGATTGAATCCACGCAAGAACTCGCCGTAAACATCGATATCCATCAGCGATACCGGCAAATCGCCAAGCGTCACACTGATGGTGATGGGTGTTTCGACGTTCAGAGCGAAGAAGTCCATGTCGCCGAACGTGCCGCCCCGGCGGGCACCGACGCAAAGGTCAATCGCATCTAGAATGCTGGACTTTCCACTATCGCCAGGACCTATGAGGCAGTTAATTCCTGGGGCCGGCACCCAGTCGAGCGCCTGGATAGATCGGAAGTTGCTGATAATCAGTCTGCGAATGCGGGCCACGGAGAGTCCTCATGGGTTAACGACGACCAGTCTCCTACCCGCAGCGGCAACAGTCCATAGAACGTCACCTCGTCACTATGTGTTGCGACAGATAGGTCGGACCGGAAACTACCGTACGGCATTTTCCGGTCAGATGCGCTTCTGAATAATCACCTGGTCGGTGGTATGGAAGCCTATCCCATGTCCGTTGATTTCAACCTCAGAGCATTGAAGACCACCGACGCCGAGCTGACACTCATCGCCAGCGCAGCAATCAAGGGCGACAGAAGATGCCCCGTCAGCGGGTACAGCAGCCCCGCTGCTAGCGGGATTCCCATCGCGTTGTAGATGAACGCAAAGGCGAGGTTCTGCCTCATGTTTTTCACGGTTGCCACTGACAGGGTGCGCGCTCGCAGGATGCCGATCAGATCTCCCTTGACCAGCGTCACTTGGGCGCTGTTCATCGCCACATCGGTACCGGTGCCCATGGCGATACCTACGTCAGACCTGGCCAGGGCGGGCGCATCGTTGATACCGTCACCCGCCATGGCGACACGACGGCCATAGCCCTGCAAATCGGCGACTAGTTTCTCCTTATCCTGCGGTTTGACCTCACCATGCACTTCCTCGATTCCGAGCTGCTGCGCCACGGCTCTTGCTGTGGTGAGGCCATCACCAGTGGCCATGATGACCTTTACGTCTTCGCTTTGAAGCTTGGAGACAGCCTGTTGAGAAGTAGGCTTGATCGGATCGGAAACGGCCAGTAGTCCCGCCAGGCGGCCATCAACGGCCAAATAGATGATGCTGATGCCTCCCAGACGCAGTTGCTCGGCGCGATTGCGCAGCGGGGTAATATCGACGCCCGCCTCGTCCATCAGTGCGGTGTTGCCGAGCTGCAGCTGATAGTCATCGACCTGGCCGCGCACACCAATACCCGAGCCAGATTCGAAAGTGTCCGGTTTGACCAGTGCAATGCCCTGACCGCGCGCATGATCGACTATGGCATGAGCCAGCGGGTGCTCACTACCCTGGTCGAGACTAGCAGCCAGGCGCAGCACTTCATTGGAGTCGTAACCGCCTGTCCCTTCCGCACTATGGAATACGGGACGCCCCTCAGTCAGGGTTCCAGTCTTGTCGACGATGAGCGTGTCGATCTTGCATAGATTTTCGATGGCGCTGGCATCGCGGAACAACACACCGCTGCTAGCGGCCTTGCCAGTCGCAACCATGACGGACATCGGGGTTGCCAGACCCAGAGCGCAGGGACACGCAATGATTAGCACCGCCACCGCATTGATCAGGCCAAATACCCAGCCTGATTCCGGCCCTAATAGCCCCCAGCCGAAGAAGGTCAGAATCGCGATCAGGATCACCCCGACCACGAAATACCCTGCCACCGCATCAGCCATACGCTGCATGGGGGCCTTGGAACGTTGGGCTCTGGCCACCATCTGAACGATCTGCGACAGCATGGTCTCGGCACCGACCTTCTGCGCCTCCATCACCAGGCTTCCATGGGTGTTCATGGTGGCACCGATAAGGGCATCCCCTACCCGCTTGGTCACGGGTAACGGTTCTCCGGTAAGCATCGACTCGTCGACGGCGCTCTCCCCCTCTAGAACCGTACCGTCCACCGGGACTTTCTCTCCCGGCCGGACACGTAGGTGGTCGCCCTGATGGACATGTGTCAGCGGAATATCTTCTTCCTGGCCATCGTGCTTGATGCGACGCGCAGTCTTTGGTGCCAGCCTCAGCAGTGACTTGATGGCTGCCGAAGTCTGCGAGCGGGCCTTGAGTTCGAGCATTTGGCCCAACAGCGTGAGTGAGATAATCACTGCGGCTGCTTCAAAATAGACGCCGATACGTCCGTCCTGGGCAAAGGCCGCCGGAAACCACTGCGGAACCAAGGTAGCGGCCACGCTGTAGAGGTAGGCAGCGGCCGTTCCCAAACCGATCAGGGTCCACATGTTGGGGCTGCGGTGGCGGATGGAGTCAATGCCGCGGGTGAAGAATACCCAGCCACCCCATAGCGTCACGGGCGTCGCCAGAGCCAGCTCGACCCAGTTCTGGGTCGTGCCATGAAACAGTTGCAAGGAATGGCCGGCCATCGCCAATACGGTCACGATGACGGTCAACGGTAGGGTCCACCAGAACCGCAGCGAGAAGTCCTTCAGCTCTGGATTTTCCTCCTCTTCCAGCTCCGGGATGACAGGTTCCAGCGTCATCCCGCAGATCGGGCAGTTTCCGGGAGCCGGTTGACGGATTTCTGGATGCATCGGGCAGGTGTATTCAGCACCTACAGGTGTCGATGTGGGTGCTGGAGTCGCGTGCTGGTGATGCTCCCCATGAGACTGATGGCTCATGTACTGATGAGGATCTGCTTGGAATTTCTCTAGGCACTTCGCACTGCAGAAATGATAGGCCTTCCCTTCAAAGCTCTCGCGATAAGGGCCATCAGGTTTGACCTCCATGCCACACACCGGGTCGCGCTGGCTCTCGGAGTGGGCGTGCGAGTTATGTGAATGATCCTGGTCATGATGGCAGGAGGTCTTTTGCATGCGATCTATGTCCTTTCTTCGTCCTTGGAAACAGCGGTGCTGCTGGAGTGGGAGTGCCCGCCGTGATTGTGGCCAAACAGATGCATCAGCGGGCATAGCAGCAGGATGAGGTACGGCAGGGCCTGCGAAAGATGACCGTAATGCTCACGCGCTACATAGAAGATGCCGATTACGGCCAGCATGATCAGCGCAATGCCAATCTTGCTCTTCCAAAAAGGCGGCTCAGTGGTACTGGTGTGATGGGTATGGTCCACGACAATAGCCTCGTTTCAATGGCGGCCGGATCAGTATAGGTGTCTCAGACTGGACGGAGTTGGCGAGTATCAATAAACGTCAGCGTACGGTCACCTTACCGACCATTCCCGACTGATAATGTCCTGGAATATTGCAGGCGAACTCCAGTTCGGTGGCGGCGGAGAAGGTCCAGATCAACTCTTCGCGTGCTCCAGGTTCGACAAGAACACTGTTGGGGTCATCGTGTTCCATACCGACCATCTTCATGCCGCCCATGGCATGGCCCATATTGCTCATGTCATGTGCACCTGTAGGGGACAGCGTGCCGTTCTGAAACATCGCGGCCATCTCTTTCTGGTGCGCGGCATGAGATGCCGCTTTGCCAAGATTGAATTCGTGTAGCAGTGCACCGTCATTTTTCAGGACGAAGCGAACTGTCTCGCCTGCTTTGATCTCCATTGCTTTGGGTTCGAAGAAGATGTCCCCCATCCGGACTTCGATGGTGCGATCTACTGCCTGACCGTCTCCCGGTTGCCCAATACTGTCTTTCTTGTGGCCCGGGCTGGCCAGCGCATTGGCAGCACTGAGCAGCAAGCCAAGGGTGGTGATTATGAAAGCGGGTCTGAGTTTCATGGTGTGCCTCTGAGGTGTTGAGGAGGGATGAGTCCCGATGCTAATGAGGTGCAGCTGGCGGTACGCTGACGTGAAAACTACATCGCAGTAAGGTTCGTCAGATCGGTGCTACCCAGCCCGCTGCCAACGGGTAGCACCGATGCCGGACTAACGCAGAGCAAACTCACCGACCATCCCCGCCTGGTAATGCCCAGGCAATGTACAGGCGAAGCTCAAACTGCCCGCCTTAGGGAAGGTCCACACGAACTCTTTGGTTGTGCCGGGCTCGACGAGAACCGCGTTCGGGTCGTCATGCTTGGCTTTGATGACTTCCGGATAGCCTGGAGGGTTGGAGTCTCCCGTGCCATAACGCTCATGCCAGACAATGCGCTCGGCCATGCCGGTCGGGGTCAGTGTGCCGTCCTTGAACAAGGACGCCATCTTGCGCTGGTGCTCCAGCTGGGACGCTGCCTGCCCGATGTTGAACTCGTGCATCAACGCGCCCTCGTTCTTCAGAACGAAGCGCACGGTTTCACCTGGCTTCACATCGATCGTTTTCTGGCTGTAGTTGATGTCGTCCATCTTTACCAAGATGGTACGAGTCGCTGGCGTCGCCTGGGCCTGCTGCCCAATGCCATTGCTACTGTCGCTGGTCTCGGCAAATGCCGGAAAAGTGGTGCTGATGAACAGTGTGCTGATCAGCAGCTTAAGAGGGATGCGTTTCATGGTGAGACCTCGCTAGGTAGGCTGGAAATCTCATGCTATTCCCCGCTTCCTGCCAGGCCGCTGACCCCAAAACTACAATTGCGTCAGCTGGAAAAAAGCACGGCGCCATTGAGGCGCCGCTAGGCCAAAGGAGCAATCACGGAAGGCCTGGAAGATGGGGGAAACTCTTACTTATGGCACTCTTTGTCGGCCATCATCAGCTTGTGCTCGCGAATCATTTGACCCAGCACGTCGTCTACTAACTTGTCGTGTTTTTCCATCCAGGCCAAATGATCTTCGGCAGACATGCCTGGAGCAGGATGTTCATTGTGCAGCTGACTCATGAGGTCTTCGAGCATGTTCATGTGCTCCTTCATATGCACATGCCGCTCGCCGACTGGGGCCTTCTCTGCCTGGATCAGCACGGCTTCCGCTTTGTCGCGCATCTGCTGCATGCGCTCAAAGGTACGATCACCCCCCCCTTCGGCCCAGACCATAGAAGAAAGCAGCAGCGAACCAACCAGAAGTAAAGGTTTCAGCGATTTCATGGGGCAGTCTCCATCAGTGCTAACTATGGCCGGCACCTCTGCTTTTGGTCTGTCGAGGGCCGAGAGCACAACCTAGTGCTCATGCTTGCACCCTAGACAAGCCACCCTGTCAGTGAGCTGAAGTCAGAATTACATTTTCGTAAGCTTCTGGTTGGGGCCGCGGTTTGCCTGCAAACTCAGGCCACCCGACTTTTGGAGTCTGCACACATGAAACTACTGGTAGCTGAAGACGAACCCAAAACCGGTACGTACCTCCAGCAAGGTCTCACCGAGGCTGGGTTCAATGTCGACCGGGTTATGACCGGTACAGATGCCCTTCAGCATGCACTTAGCGAAGCCTATGACCTGCTAATTCTGGATGTAATGATGCCTGGGCTGGACGGTTGGGAAGTGCTGCGCATGTTGCGCGCAGCAGGAAAAGACGTCCCCGTACTGTTCTTGACGGCACGCGATGGTGTGGAAGACCGCGTTAAAGGGTTGGAGCTGGGTGCGGACGACTACCTGATCAAGCCATTTGCTTTCTCAGAGCTTCTGGCCAGGGTCAGAACGCTGTTGCGCAGAGGTAATGGTTCGCCGACGCAGACCACCATGAAAATTGCCGATCTGGAAGTCGATCTGATGAAGCGGCGTGCGATCCGTGGCGGGAAAAGAATTGACCTGACCGCGAAGGAGTTTTCACTGCTGGAACTGCTACTGCGCCGGCGCGGCGAGGTGCTCCCGAAGTCGCTGATTGCCTCTCAGGTTTGGGACATGAATTTCGACAGCGACACCAATGTCATTGAGGTTGCGGTACGCCGGCTACGCGCAAAAATCGATGACGATTTCGATCTCAAGCTGATTCATACCGCCCGCGGCATGGGATACATGATGGATGCGCCGGAGTGAATATGAAGCACCTTTCGCTGACAGCACGCATGAGCCTGATGTTCATGTCCGCGGTAATTGCAGTCCTGACGGTAGCAGGGCTGAGTTTCAATATGCTCAGCCAGCACCACTTCAAGATGCTGGATCGGCAGGCCCTGGTGGAGAAACTCGAATCCGCCAAACATATCCTCAACAATGCTCGCGGTGAAGCGAGCCTTTCGGAAGAATTACCGCAGTTGCGAGCCTTGCTGGGAGCCCATCAGGATCTGGCGGCCACTATCCTGGCCAGTGACGGTTCTGTACTGTTCTCCGACCCCAGAGCAGTCGAAGTACCAGAGCGTTTCAGACGTGAAAATGAGCAGAGCATGTGGGAGTGGCAGAACGGCCAACACATGTACCGCGGCATGACGGCGCAAATCTCGGTAGCCGATCAGGCTGAGCCGCTCACAGCTTTGCTGATTCTTGACGTCACCAATCACACACACTTTTTCGACACGCTGCAACGATGGTTCTGGATTGGATTGGTCATCAGTGCCCTGTTCAGTGCCGCGCTCGGCTGGGTGGTTGCTCGCAGCGGCCTTAGGCCTCTGCGGCAAGTCACTCATGTGGCCTCCGGGATGTCCGCTCGCTCGTTACAGGAACGAATCCCTCTCGAACCAGTGCCGCGGGAACTTCAGCAACTGGTTCTATCCTTCAATGCGATGTTGGCTCGGCTAGAGGATGCCTTCGTTAGGCTCTCCAATTTTTCGGCCGACATTGCCCACGAGCTACGCACGCCCGTTAGCAACCTGATGACCCACACCGAGGTCGTGCTGAGCAAGAAACGCGATATCAATGCCTATGAAGAGAATCTCTACTCCAACCTGGAGGACTTGAAGCGCATGTCTCGGATGATTGATGACATGCTTTTCTTGGCCAAGGCTGATAATGGCCTGATCATCCCCGAGCAGGCCAGGATCGAACTGGCTGACGTAGTCTTCAAGCTGTTTGACTACTACCACCTTCTGGCCGAAGAACATGGCATTGAACTATCGCTCACAGGCACAGGCCAAGTGCTGGGAGATCGGCTGATGCTTGATCGTGCACTTTCCAACTTGCTGTCCAATGCACTGCGCTACACGCCGGTGGGACATACAATTTCGGTTTTGATCCGCGAGACAGCGGACTCCACAACCTTCAGCATCGAGAACCCAGGGGACACAATTAGCTCAGAGCATTTAGAGAAGCTCTTCGACCGCTTTTACCGGGTCGACCCCGCTCGGCGGGAGGGAAGCCCGAGCAACGCCGGGCTCGGACTTGCCATCACCCGATCCATCATTGAGGCTCACAAAGGCCGCATCTGGTGCACCTCAGCCGCCGGCCTCACGGGCTTTCACATCGAATTGCCCCATTCCAGATGATGCCGATCTGGCGGTAAGTAGGCTACAGCTAAACCGCTAGCCCAACTTGACAGGGTGGGTGCAACTCGACTGAGCGCAGATTGCATTCGCCATCCGGATAGGTAACGAGCGGTGAGCTGACACCAGATCACCCCATTCGCTCTCGGGTAGTAGTTTATGAAGTTTGAAAACGGCATACCCCACGCTTGCCTCGCCAATCCAATCCAATGCTCGAATGGCTTCCCCCGCTCCAGTAGCGCCTAGAGCCATCAACCATCGAGGCGCATACCGAATCGACACGGTGGTCTTGCCTACCTGAAGCTCCCTAGAGCGTCCGTCGGTTAGAAAGACATAGCGAACTGGAACCTGTGTGCTCAGCCCTAATTTATTCGCGGCACGAGCCCCGTGGTCGACCAGCACTTCACCCAGCGCATTAGCCAGCGAGTGGACAACCTTCTCCGGTGCCGGCGGGCGCACGCCGAACCGAGTTTCGACTGCGGCAACATAAATGCCCCGAGCAACGCGAAACAGCTTTCCACCTTCGACCAGGCGAGAGAGTCCTCGCTGCACAGCATGGCGAGAACCATGATGCAGGAATCTGCTAGGTGTCAGAACCTCACCTTCTGGAAGCTGTTGAATGATGTCCAGGATTTTCTCGGGAAGAGCCTTCATTGTCCTGTCAAACCTCGTGAGTGGCCCTGCCAAGAACCACCAGAGGTGGCGACCATCTCATGCGGGACACATCATCGAACAATAGACCTGGTGCTTGGCTCCGTCCTGTGAGTACAGGCAATCTCTGTGCGAGTAGGTCTGGCCTGATGCCGTTTGGAAGTCGTAGCCCAAGACTCGTTCGTCCCGGTCATAGACCCTTATCAGCTCGGTCAGCTTCTCCATCGTCCAGTCATTGGATCCATTCAGCCTCGCAGGCAGTACAACCTGGACTGCCTCGACCAGCGTTCCCTCAGCGCGTCTTTGTAGCATGAACACTTGACCATTTCACTCAACGCGGGCGAATGGGAAGAGAAAAAACTAACGCCTTACCAGGTGGTCGTCCTTTGGAGCGAGTGGTCAGCAGCTGCCCGCGGGCGACTGAAAAATGAGCTGGAAATAGCCCGGCAAGAGAACATAAAAGCCAAAAAAGACAAGCAGGCATCCCGCAGTTACCTCTTCTTTGTGGGTGCCCAGGATGCCAAGAACCCTGCAATTTTCCATGTGCTGGATCATCGACTCATTTGCACCGCACATGACGAGCTGGTGTTCCCAGTGCGCAGCTAGGTGCAGATCGGGGCCGCGGAAGGCGGTCTTATGGCAGTCCCTCGGGCCAGTTTGAGATGTGTTGTAGCGCACTCAGTTGCCCAGGGAACACTCCTGTGCTCTCGACATAGCGCAATGCGGATTGCCCATCGCTCCAGCCTACGTACTGCATCAGCGCTTTGATATCCCAGCCGCTGCGGGTGGCCCAGGTGGCAAACCCGCGGCGCAGCGAGTGGCTACTGTACAGCTCCGAAGGCAGCCCTGCTGCCTGCAGTACGGCGCGCATGAGTGGGACAACGCTATTTGGGTGCAAGCCCTGCTCACCTAAGTGCCCCCAGCGATCAATTCCACGGAATACCGGCCCGCGTGCGATACCCGCAAGACTGATCCAGTCGACGTAGGCTTGTACTGGGCACAGCCTGGCCAGCGCCGGCGCGTTGAAGGTCTGGCCTTGGTTGTCCCGATCACCTTTGCTCCAGGGCAGGAACAGTTGCATGCCCTCCCCGGTCCGCACCTGGATGTGCTCGACCTGTAGGCGACATAGCTCATCACTGCGAAAGGCCCGCCAGAAGCCGATCAGTATCAGAGCGCGATCGCGGCAACAGCGCAGTAGCCGTGGCAAGTCGTCTTCCGCGCGGGCCTGCTCCAAAGCTTGTTCCAGCCACAACACGCACTGTTCGAGCTGGCGCAGCTGCAAAGGTTCGGCCTGCTTCTCTTGGCGTGGGTGCAAAGTACGAATGCCCTTGAGGATCTGGCGGACCAGCGGAGTCTTGGTCGGATCCGGGAAGCCTTGGCTGACATGCCACTGCGCCAACGCCGCGAGGCGCAACTTCAAGGTATTGCTGGACAGGGTGGCGGCGTGATCGACCAGATAGCGCACGACTGTATCGCTAGTCGCCGGCAGAAAGCCACCCCACGTCACCTCGAAGTGCTCAAGCGCCTGCTGATAGCTCCGCCGGGTGTTGGCACGAGTGCCGGCCTGCAGGTACCGCTCGATCTCCTGGCTCATCTGAGCGCATCCCCTTGGTGTACCGGTGAGCGACTGCCAAACGACAAAAACACCGCATCACCTTGGATAATTCATGATTATCCAATTCTAGAATACGAGCGGAAAAAAACGAAGTTCTTGATAATATGCTATGTATTTACATAGTACATACCACAGAACGAAATCGTCAGGAGTTCCACTTATGGCCCGCGGTGGCATCAACAAAGCAATCGTGCAGAAAGCCCGGAATTCTCTACTCGCCCGCGGTATCCACCCCAGTATTGATGCGGTGCGCATCGAGCTGGGCAATACCGGTTCAAAGACCACCATTCACCGCTACCTGAAAGAGCTTGAAGACGCCGAGCGCGGCCGGGATGCGGCCTTGATCCCGCTCAGCGAACAGTTGGCCAATCTGGTCAGCCAACTGGCAGATCAGCTAGAGGAGGAGGCGCAGGCCGCCGTGGCCCAGGAGCGCGAACAACTGGCCCGCGAACGGCTCGATTACCAGCATCGGTTTCGACAGGCCGAAAACCGCATCCAACAACTGGAAGGCCAGACCGCGCTCGACGCGGAACGACTTGAGACCACTCATCACGAGTTGCAGCAGGCACGCGAGCAACGGCAGCAGGCCGAGATCGAGAACGCCCGCCTACAGCAGGCTAATCGCGACCTGGAGGAGCGGCACAAGGATCGCGACGCACAGATCCACTCGCTGGAGGAAAAACACCGACATGCGCGCGACACCCTGGAGCACTACCGGCAGGCCAGCAAGGAACAGCGTGAGCAGGAACAACGCCGACACGAGTCGCAGATACAACAATTGCAACTAGAACTGCGGCAACTGCAGCAGACCTTGATAATCAAGCAGGACGAACTGACGCAACTGAACCGCGACAATGCACGCTTGCTCACCGAGGCGCGGCAGTTGCAAAAAGAGCGACATGCACAGCAACAGCTAGTGGCGCAGAAAACTCAGGCCCTGGAGGCTCTGCAGAGCACGCTGGCCGGCTCCGAACGCTCGAATGAAGCCCTTGAACAGCGTTGTCGCACATTGCAGGAGGAGGTGTCCCGGCTGAGCGAAGCATCCGCGCTTCAGGTGCAGTAGACGCAGGGCCTGCAGGAGCGCTTGGTCGAAGCCACTACACAGCTAAAGCTACTCGGGGTGCCGCTTGTGAACAGCGATGGCGCACGTAGCACATGAACCGGCACACTGAGCCTATGCACTGAGCGGAGGTGGAGATGACACTACTTGAGACTGCCGATGAGGGGGCTGCGGAACCTGTCCGGCTGACTACGCCGCTGGGCCAGGCCATTGGTAATCTGTTCGCCCGGGCCTTGCCGCTACTGGATGGCAATCCGCCAGGCTCACTCAAGGTCTTCGTCTTCGGCGGCTGCGCGGTGCACCTGCTCACCCATGCGCGTGGTAGTGCGGACATCGATGCGGAGATCGAGGCGGCCCGTGTGCTGCGTAAGGACGAGATCATGGCCGTCTACACACCGCCAGAGGGATATGAGGACGGCGACGGCCGCGACTTGCAGGTGTACCTGGACCAGAACTACACCAATGCCCTCGGGCCACTGCACGAGGATTACCGCGAGCGCGCCATCCCCATGGAGGGTTTCGAGGGTGAGCAGCCGCTACATATCTTCGTTGCCGCCGGCGTGGATCTGGCCATCTCCAAGCTCGGCCGCTTTACGGAAAACGATCAATCTGATATCGAACAGCTCATCGAATGTGGCCGTGTCGATGTCGGCCAGTTTGTTACACTAGCAACAGAGGCAATCGATTATGCCGTGGGCAACCGAAGTGCAATGCTAGGCTGCCTGAAACTGGTCACAGCGAAGTACCTGGAGGATGGGCGAGATGCCACGTCTGGATCGTAAACAAAGCTTTGGCACGCTTCTGGAGACTGTCACCCAGCAGCGTCTTAGCCAAGTTGCGTCCGATGCTCTTGTGGAGCTCGCCAAGCAGTTGTGGTACGAAGAGCGCGACCTCGTGCCAGTACTGCAGCGTGAAGTGGCAGGCAAGCTGCGCGAGCCTGAACAGAAGCTGCGTGCCCTCTATCTCGTCGACCTGCTGCGTCGCTTTCCCTGTGTATCAACGGACAAAGCCGCGCGCCTAAAAGGCTTTGTCAGCAGTTGGTCAAACCTGAAACCAGCAGAGCGCTCACCGCGTGCGACCCAGCTTGTCTCTCGCTACCAACTCGACAAGCTGGCCTATGAATGGGGGCTTGAAGAGGACGTCAGCAAGCAGATGCAGGATGTCCTGGCTTTCCAAACCCGCCATTACGCGGCCACCCAGGGCGTGAAGACGGGCTATTCAGAGCCAACGCCCGTCAGCTAGCAGCAGAGCACGGCAAAATGGACGGGGAATGGCCAATTCAATAAATCACGACCAACGACTCGCTGATCTAACACGCGAGGCATTGGCCGACGTGAGCGAGGGTTTGGTGATCGATCACGCATTGGTCGAGACTTGGGCTCAGAGCCTTGATACCGACACCCCAGTACCTTTGCCAACTCCAGATCGGCCTACTTAATTCGCAGCAGGCCGAACTGATCCTCAGCGGTATCTGGCTGAAGCCATTACGCTAAGCGCGCCTTCGCTTGAGCAGGATTTCCAATCTGTTCGTTTAAGTGCGGCAAGTTACAGAGCGAATGCCCTAATTTTTGCCTTATCTCGGCACGCCCTCTTGTCGAAATAAACTCATTAATAACAATGAGTTACAGGACAAATGAGTGAATTTCCCCCTTGCCTCGGCATAACCTCAATCAGGCGTTCAGAGCCGTTTCTATAATTGACTATAAAAGCCTATAAAGCCCACCCTGAGCAGCTCAGCGACGCTAGAAAAATATTTAAATACAATCAGTTGCAGCGCGTATGTCCTAATTTTCCTTTATCTCGGCATGACCCCTTTCCCGATCTATCCGCAACGCCTGGTCGCCGATATCCGCCGTGTACTGCCCCCCGAAGGCATTGTTGCCCTGGACAACGGCATCTACAAGATCTGGTTCGCCCGCAACTACAAGGCGCACAACCCGAACACCGTGCTGCTGGACAACGCGCTGGCAACCATGGGAGCCGGCCTGCCATCGGCGATGGCGGCGCACCTGGTGCACCCGGACCGTCCAGTGATCTCGGTCTGCGGCGATGGTGGTTTCATGATGAACAGCCAGGAACTGGAAACCGCCGTCCGTATGGGCATGCACATCACCGTGGTGATCCTGCGCGACGACGGCTACGGCATGATCCGCTGGAAGCAAGCCAACATGGGCTTCACCGATTTCGGCCTGGACTATGGGAACCCGGACTTCGTTAAATACGCCGAGTCCTACGGCGCCAACGGTTACCGTGTAGAAAGCGCTGATGCTTTGCTACCGCTGCTCGATCGCTGCATTTCCAACCCAGGCGTGCACGTGATCGACTGTCCAGTCGACTATAGCGAAAACGATCGAATTTTGAATACCGAACTCCGAGAGCGGGCAGTAGCAATCTGACCACGACGGCTTCCGCGTGCGAGCAATATTCGCAGAGAGATCTCTCACAGGCCATCGACAGCCACCTTCGCCAAACCCGGCTAGCGATCTTGCGCAGTAGACTGCGTTCGCCCGGCACAGCGCCCGAGGTGCAACCACTTCTCAGCGTAGCGGTGAGCCGCTGCGCAGCCTGACCTGTAAGGCCTTAGGCCTTGCGACCGATGGCCCAGTGCGCAAGCCGCCAACTTCTACGCTTAAAGTTACGCTGACGAACGAGATAACCTCATGAAGATCCTGGGACGCGTGGAACAGGAGGCCGTGACCGATTTGCGCTGTGATATCTGTGATGAGTCCACTCGGCAGGCGAGCGGCAACCTGCAGTTCGGGACGTTGGAAGCTCAGTGGGGTTATGGGACGGCGCACGACGGCGAGCGCTATGAAGTGCACCTGTGCGAGCGCTGCTTCTTTACCCCCCTCGCCTGTCTCAAACAGGAGCGGCGGACAGCGCATCTGTTCGAAAGCAACCCCATCCCCAGCGAAGTGGAACTGGGCCTGGCCAGCCGGAACGATTGGTTCCGCGACGGTGAATGACGGGTTTTTCCTAGACCCACCATGCCTTGATTTAGTCGTATACGGTGTGGCAAACCAGCAGCAAGCACCCCACTGGCCCCCAGTTGTCGCCAAACTGGAGTATGCTATGAGGGCTGGCTCCGAGATTTGTTGGCGCTCCGCCTCCCCTTGGAGACAATTGATAAGCCCGCCGATTTCGGCGGGCTTTTTACTTTGACCGCTCGCCAGAATTAGAGCCAAAGGCGACCGCCTGGAAACGTCAGTGACTGTCGTAGGTGCCTTGCGCTAGTGTGGATCTGGTACCTCGAGGCTCGCCATCAATTGCTGTAGGCACAACCCAATGCGGCGCACCAAGCAATTGCTCGCCTGGCTGACAGCCGATACCGGGTAAAGGTAAGCACTCATAATGCTGATGAACTGCATGACGTGCCGGCAGTCAGCGCGTCGTGTATCTGCATGGCAGTCTGATGACGCCCAAATGATTCGCCTCTCGTCGTACCGCCGCCCTCAGCAACGTTGAGCAGATCGTCACCCTGGACGGCTAACTGGCCGAGCCGTCGCGCTGTATCCACTGCAATGGCCAACTGCGTCTGGCATGGTGTGGTACGGCGAGGCCCTGGAAGGCCGGCACGCAGCCGACGCGGCATTTTGTCACTCTGCTGGCGATTGTCTCCTCAAGGGGAGTCATGCAAGCCGCCTGTTTTTCCGACCTCGCATTGGCGGCGTGCGTCGTGGTCATCCACATCAACCCGATCGACTGCAGCATAGATAAGCCCAAGGAACTGATGCTGATTGACAAAGCCGCTCAACTTTTACTATGACTTGTGGAAACTTTCGACGAAGGCTTCCTCCTAGGACCGTTTGCCCCCGTGATGCAATTTACAATTTGGTTCGGCTTATGATCAGTCGAATCAACCTCGAACAATCATATTTACTCTACCGTTACGACAAGCGGAATGCTTCATGGCACGTTCCGGCATCAATAGACACCAGTGCAGAGAGTACTGGACCACTACGCCCTCTGTTGGAAAAATCAGCATCACATCAAGCCAACGTTGCCGTCTCCGTAACATAGCCCATTGCATCCCAAATTCAAGCTATCAATAAAGGAACGCCTGAGAATATTGGCACTTATAAACCGTTTAGAACAGAGCCAGCCCGGTATATTCACCAGCCCTACATGCCAGTTTGCGCCTAGCCATATTTTGAATCAGAAATATATATTTGCATGGAAAAACCCAGAGTGAATACAGCAGCTCACGGAGCGGGTTTATCAACATCGCTAACCCCCTGAATTACAGACGCGGCCTATGATATCCAGATGTGCTCAAACCATACTGCATGCAATTCAAAGGATCAGAACCCACTACAATCAGAAGAAACCCGCAGCCTGCTGGCAGAAGAATGAGGATGAAATATAAAAAACAAAGGATATGTACCCGTCGACATAGACTCTTCGAGGGCGGATTTTTAACTCAAAGCCAAGATATGCGTCACCGAACAAGTCAACCTGGCCTTCAGGAAGTCGTGAATTTCGGCGAGTACAAGCTTAGCCACGTACGCGCAAATCGCGCTCAGCCGAAAAAATTATTTCTTTAACCTTGACGTTCTCGCGCGAAGACGCATAGTGAATACTGTAACTCTTGCCCCCTTCCACCTTATATAAGTAGCCTCCAATACACCCTGAGCCATCCTCGGTAACGCTTACCTCAATGAGCGGCTCCATCACCCAGTCGTCCCCTCCCCTCATGTGGCCGGGAGACATCAGGTGCGCCTGCGCGAACCAGGAATGATCATCCAGTTCCGATAGCATTTGCTGAAGAATCGGTACCGTGGGGATCATCAGCATGCTTCCAACGATGTCATCGCCATGATCGCGTACCAGCTCCACGTAAAACCACGGGTGGTGCAGCTCAAGCTCAATAAATTGCCAGTGTCGGGTGGAAGGTTCCCCGAAGATGCTGGCAGGGCTCAGCTCGGCGTGCCTGTAGGTCTTGAACATCGAATAAATCCTCAAAATATTAACAATAGTTAATGGATGTCTGACGTTCAAGACGGCTTCATCATTCCTTTTGTAGGAATGAAAAAAATGCAGCTGAAACAGGCATTTGGTAAAGCGATGAGACTGCTAAGGAGAACTCGCGGCCTCAGCCAGGAAGACTTCGGTGCGCACAGCAGCCAAACCTACCTCAGTCAACTCGAGGCCGGAGGAAAGGGCCCTACCCTTGAAATGGTGCATGGTCTTGCCTCTGTGATGGACGTTCATCCGTTGACAATCTTGACTCAGTGCTACCTTTTCATGGACGAGGACGCCACGTTGGACTCCATCCTCGAACGGGTACGTCAGGAACTCAACGTGCCGCTCTCGGACTGAGGTATTCATCACCATCACCTCTGCTCTGATTGGATTTTTTGCCCCAGCGCGGTCCGCTCTGCGAAATTCGATCAGCTAAAGCCAAAATCTGCGACTCCTAGGAGTTGGTGTGGTGCTCCTAAGTCTTCCCGTAGGAGAGGAATCTGTGAAGGATCGGCAGTGCTTGGCGAAGCTGACCAGGCGCGAACTGGGAAGCAAAAGCAAACGGAAGCCCCAATGCGCTGTAAGTGGCTCCATGCATACCCGAGCCAAGAATCGACAGTGGTACTAATGAACCTGCAGCAGGGTACGCAACCACCCTCTGCTCCTCGGCGAGCGGAGACCAATATCCGCAGAGTGGGTTTTCGGTGAGTGGGATAGAGGCTATTTTGAGCTGCCAAAATCGAGAAGCGAGGCACATAGGGAGCTACCTGCAGCTTTCAATTCGACTCTGCAATAGGTCAGCATTTGGTCGCCTGCTTTTGAGCGTGGACCAAGGGCTGATGCTAATGGCATCGGTATCCTAACCACCCTGGCTGGCAGGTTGGTAAAAACTGCCAGTCAGGGCTTAACGATGAGGCGCCGGTCGAGGCAGGTTAAGAGGCGATGCGAATGCCGTTCGCCGAATATTTTTGCTTCAACGCCAGATCGATTTCGGCGACATATTTTTCAGGGTTCATGCTGCAGGCTTCACCCATAAGCTGGTAAATCGCTTTTACCGTTTCAGCGCGGACCTTTTGGTTGCTGACGACCTGGATTGCCAACTGTAAATTCGCCGGCTTGCGGAAATCCTCCAACAGCTCAGACTGGCCGTGTAACTCGCGCTCGATGGTCTCCAGGGTCGCCACTTGGCTAAGCGCAGCTTCCGCAAGCTCCAACTCCACTTGGTTCAATCGCGCCTTGTTGGGGACAGCTTCGAGCTGCCGACGTAGATTCAAAAGCGTTTCCTGATACAGCTGCTGATCCAGTTGCAGCCACAGGCCCAGCCCTTTGAACTGACCGAAGGAATGCGCATACCAGCCGCGCTCCTCATATGGCTTCCCCGTTTCGTCTTTCCCCTTCTTGATGATCAGGTATTCCCAAGAAACCTCTAATGCATTCCGCTTCCAGCGATCAAGCAGAGCACGACGTACTTCAATGGGGAGTGCTTTGAGAGTCTGCATAGCTGAGCTGTGCAATTTTCTGTACTCGATACTCGCAGCGCGGGTCCGGACAATGAGGCTGTCCCGCTGGTTGAGCATTGTCTCGATCTTATGCCGACGTATGTTCTGCCGCTCAGTAGCGCTTAGCCGCTTGAAATCGCCTCTGACCTGTTCGTCATCAAGACCCAGATGATTGAGTGCGCAGCAATTCCCTATCAATACCTTTGAATCGTCGTGCAGCTCGACCACAAAGCCGTGCTGATGCAGCTGGGAACAGCGCTTCCCGTTTTTCTGGTATTGGCAGCTCGCCTCAGGGCGAATCAGCCGATATGGCCGCAGCGGGTTTCGATACTGCTCCTTCGTTAGAGTGCAGTCTGGGGCAATCTCGTACAGAGATGACAGTTCATCAAGCGTTCTGATTTCCACAATGCCACGAGAGAGAGACATCAAATCCTCCTGCTGGGTCAGCTGTCCATAGAACTGTATATTAACCCAGTAATCTCACGGTGACATCATCTTGTATGGTTGCATGACGCGCGGCACGTCAATCAGATGCGGAGACGTCGGGACCACCGAAGTTTGAAGCCAATGGCGGTAGTCGAGTTACGGTGAGTAAGGATCAGCTGGAGCCAATCCTGGCGACAGTGCACACGCTTCTGCAGGCTGAAGGCGCTGACAATGTCGCACCAATCGTACGTCAATATCCGGCGCAAGCTGAACTGACCGCCCCATGACAATTGGAATGGAGGTACGGAAATCTAGGGGATCCAATTCAGAATCCCTGCCTAGGAGGTCGCCCGTCTGAGGCCAGGCGTAGTCAGTTTGAGGAACAAATAACCGCTAGGCTCCAGAATTTTGCAACTCCATCAAACCTTAGCACTCGATCATACTATCGGAAAGAAAATTCTGATAGACAAAATTTATTTAACGCAAAATCTTCACGGTATATGATGGCACGGTGAGGCGGCCCCCGTTAAGAGGATATGGACGACCTTACTTTCCATAATATTCTAATTGGAGAGTAAGTGTGTCGTCTTATCTTTATTTCCCATATAAAACCTACCAAGCTAACACCCGAACAGTAGAGCGAATCAGCTTATCAGGGTTGATCCTTGGTCTTTATAAACAAAGCTGCATAACCACCCAAGAAAGTAATTTTTCAGCGCCGTGGTGATTATGCATGACTAATCAAAATCAAAAATTCAAAGGCAACAGTTGCCGCTATGAATCAAAAGCGCGAAGAGTTCTAATTCCTGAGTTCTTTCTGCTAGAACTTAAAAGCATAAACATAGACTTCCCCCTCGACTCGACGAAGGCGCTGGACGATATATTCACACGCAGCGAAAGTGGTTACTACCCAAACTTTCCAGTTTTAATACAGGGTAATGGTGAGCCATGGCTCATCGGAAATCTTTACCTGACGACGAAACTAGAACGTGAGCCTGGATATGAGTCGAAGACATACAGAGGTATTGCGGACCACTTACTTGACTATCTGCGCTTCCTGGAGGATCAGAAACTTAATTTTCTTCACTTTCCGGAAAATGATCGTCTGAAAGTGACATATCGATATAGAGAGCAATTACTGAACTTTGTGGATAATGCAGAACTCTCAACAAGCACAGCAAAATCCAGAATTAACGCTGTAGTTAATTTTTATGACGCCATCACAAAGTGGGGCTTAGTAAACCAGCCATGCGGTGACGGCATAGCTTTCACGAGAATCAACAGAGAGCTTTTCGTTAAGACTGAGTACGGAGCTGCCGGAAAAGTAAAGATTTCCTCTCATAACCTATCCCTCAAGGGAGGATCTAAACAAAGCTGTGCCGAGTACATCAAAGATGACGAGGAACTTCGCCCATTAACCACCGACGAGCAAGCTATCGTTCTAAAAACGTTACATCACTCCTCGCGTGAATATCAGCTTATATTTTATCTTGCTCTATTTACGGGCGCACGCATCCAGACAATTGGTACCCTCCGAATACGAGATTTTGAAGGCAGGCTCGACTCCGATGGAAATTTAAGGCTCGCCATAGGCTCTGGAACCTTAATAGATACAAAGAAAAATAAAAAAATGACACTATTAGTCCCAGGCTGGTTAGTGAAAGACATAATTATTTATAGCAGGTGCCCTGAAGCTATTAAGCGGCGACTACGCTCTTATTACGGAGACTCCAAAGACAACTATGTTTTTTTGAGCAAGAGTGGAATTCCTTACTACACAAGCAGGCGAGAAATATCGAGCAAAAGCCAGAAAATGTTCACATCGAACGGGAATATGAGCCGCAGAGCGCAGCAAGTAAATATACAAGACGGAGCCGCCCTTCGTGTTCACATCCAGCAAATACTTCTTCCCAGAATATTTCGCACTCATCCAAATTTCAAAAAATTCAAATTCCATGACTTGCGCGCCACATTTGGAATGAATCTTATGGAAAGCCAAATTAAGCATTTTGGCAACACGAGCACAAATTATGCAATTGAACATGTCCAGCAGCGCATGGGGCACACAAACAAGAACACCACATTACAATACCTAAACTACAAGACAAGAATGGAGTGGAAAAAAAGCATCCAGCATGAATTTGAAGAGGAGCTCTTCAAGCATGTTCTCACTAGCATCTCGGGAGAGCAGATAAAATGAAACAGACTCTCATCCAGAGAAAGACTATGGAATTCCTGCCTGCTGATGACAACGTACATATAATGCGACCTGAGCTTTCAGTTCTGAACGTATTCAATAAATACGCTTCGTGCTCGCGCACCCTGGATATTGGCTCACTGTGTTATACAAAGAGAGGCAGTAAACTCCCTCAGCACTTAAGCTGTCCCGTTGACCTCGCCTCGCTAGATAAACATAGGATACCAATAGCGCGCTTCATGCTTGAAGAATTAAGCAGAAGGCCAGCCAGCACCGCAATTGGAATGTTTGGTGAATTCTCAAGGTTTATGGATTGGATTGACGCACAAGAACAAGCATACGAATTCAATAATTTAGCATCCATGCGAAGCGCTTACTTCGCATATACTGCCAATCTATTGATGCGGGTAAGAAAATCAGGAATTAACGACAGCCCGATCAAGCTAAGCACCGCATCATCATACCAACGTGCAGCGCGCTTCATAATAGCGTCGACCACAGAGCTAAGCGAGAATGAAATAAAAGGCTTTGCGACTTACATCACTCAAAGCCGAGATAACTCTAGACATATCAGTCTTGAGCTCCCCGACTCAGATACTCAAGCGAGGACATTCGCAACGTTAGTCTGCTACGTAGAGGAAGCCTATCGCGTGCTTGTGGAAGGCGCTCCGCTTCCCTTAAAGATAGTTTCGCCAGACAACCCTACATATTATCTTTGGTCCGTCCACTTCGCTTCAAGAAATCCTGATCATTTTTCTATCGCCAAGCTATTAGAGTCATCACCTCACTTTCCTTCTTGGCCCGATGTCACACGTCATTATGGGCTGGACTGGCGGGCCGCAACGACGGTGATTGAGAGATCCCGTTTCGATCAAACGCGCTATCGCATAGAAGATCGGAACTCCGACTTACGATCATTAACAAGAATCCGTTTAGGTATCCACGCAATTACAGCCGGATTTCTTGCGTTCATCGCGGCTACTGGTTGCAATACGAGCGTCGCTAAACAACTCCGCCTTACTTCCTTAGAAATCGTGCCTACAACGCAAGGTAAACGCATGTCCGGGGTTAAGTATAGGGCTAAGGGAAAGACAGTGCTGCCCGAGTTCGGAGCGCGCTTCTCATCGGTATTTGACAAGCACCTAAAGATTCGTGACTGGCTTATCGCTAATGAAAAAACTGATTTAGCATTTCCGATACCTGTGAGTACACACCGAAGCAGAGATAGTATCTCTGTTGTTTCGACATCCGCTTTAAGGGCGTTCAAAAAACACCTTGGAATGATTCTTCCGAATACGGTATGGATTAATCCAACCCAGTGGAGAAAAAATATAAGCTATCAATATATAAAGCTTAGCGGCGGAGATATGCTGCTGACGGCAGAGAAACTTGGAAACACGGAGGAGACTATACGCCAAAGCTATAGTCGTCCCGCCTTGGAAGATTACGTAAAGGAAATGACGAGTTTTTTTGAGGCAATGCACCAATCAGCAATCGACAGAACGCGTTCTGCCTCAAAAATTCCAGTAATTATTTTAGACGAATCAACACATGACAGCAAAACTAACATCGGCGCTTGTACGAAAAAAGCGCTGACTGAACCCGAGCATGCAAATGGTTTTACTCATCATGCTCCTACCCCCAATTGTCAGTCTCCAGAAACCTGTATCTTCTGCACCCACTATGGAGTCCATGCCGACGACCAAGATATACGACGTTTACTTTCCCTTCGCTACATCATTGAAATCACAAATGACAACGACTCTCCCGACCCAGTACTATCTTCAAGCGCCCCCACAAAACATAGAATCGATGAAATATTATCAGAGATCGCTGACACTGGACGATCATATGCCGACAAGATAACAGAAATAAATTCGGAAATAGCAACGGGCAAGCTCGATCCATTCTGGGCAATCCATTTTGACACTCTTGTCGTACTTGGGGCCATTTCATGAGCATCATCGCATATCTAGAACTTTCATCTATTGACCCCCATCAACTACCAGACCATCGCGCAGAACCTTCAGACTATTTCGATTTAGATCGAAACTTTGTTATTTCCCGAACTAAAGATGGAAATATTCTATCAAAATACGGAGAGAACATATGGAACCTTAAAACATACGACGCAAAGGGACGTTGCGTTTACAACTTTTCAAGCTGGCACTCTGGAGAAGATACCTCAATCGCTAGAGAAATCACCGAAGAGATGAAAAAAATTCAGATCTCTCGATTATTCCTCTATCACAAACCTCGAAGGCCAATTTCGATCACTCTGATAGAACTAAGGAAATTTGCTAAACTAGCTTTAAAAAATAGACTTACACTCTCCGAACTATTTGAAGAGCGCAATATGCGCAAGATCTTGCTCCCAAGTTACTCACACCTTAGCGCAAAACAAATGTTTCTTACCTTAGGATTAATAAAAGAACTTTACTATATAAGAGCAAAACATGCTCAGCTCACCCTAGGTCCAGCTAGTTTCGAAACCATATCGCTAATGCAGGCTATGTATGACAAACACCCGAAAGCGCAGAGAGACGCCCCGCAGCAAACCAAGTTAATTCCTTCTCGACTTTATGCCACACTACTAATTCTACTACACTCTGAACTAACAGATTTCAATACTAAATCTGATGCCATCATTGAACTGTACGCGAGGCGAATTGAAGATCCAATGTATGGATCTCCACTACGTCGAGCAAGAAAGCATAAAGCCATTTCTTGGCAGGATGCTTCGAGCGCTCTAGACCTTGATGCTTTTTTCTCAAACAAATCCATTAGCAACTGGAAAGCGCTTAGCAGTTACATTGGAGAGATTCAATGCGCTGCGCTCTACTGGGTGCATTTATTTAGCGGAATGCGACACAATGAAGCCAGGCACCTACCCGCCGATAGCTTAACAACAATATCAGCTGGCGGGACCGCGATTAGCATCTTACGTGGATACACTTCAAAAATCGGCAGTCAAATCCATACTGATACATTCTGGGTTACATCCAAGATAATTCAAATAGGCATAAACTCTGCCCTGAAGATTGGTGAACTCTGCGCAAAACTCTTCAAGTACGACAGAACAAAAATCAATAGCTATCCTCTTTTTCCAGCCTTAAAGAAAGTCCAACAGATAACTCGAGCATATGATGGCGCACCAGTAATATCTCCTGCCTGCCATGCACGCACTCTCAAACGCTTGCTTGCGCGATGGCCCGACATGCTCGTGCGTGAATCTGATATCAGAGAACTAGAACAATTTGACGGTTTTCGGGACTGGCGTAACGATTCAGATGTGCTTTTAGCAGAGCCTTGGCCGCTTGCAACTCATCAATGCAGGCGTTCATTAGCTGTTTACTGCGCGCGATCAAAACTCGTTTCAGTGGGCTCCCTGGCTGTGCAATTTAAACAATTCACAGAAATGATGGCTTCATATTACCGGCGCGGCAGCGCTTTTGCTGTTAACTTCATCAAAACTGATGACTCGTTGCAACTGATGGATGAATTGGAAACCGAACGCCAAATGGCGCAATTCCTTGACTACGACGCTGACATAATCAACTCCAACAACCTCTTATGGGGAGGTGAGGGCAATCGAATTCAAGTCGCTAGAAACAAAGGGCGCCCTCTCATCATTACAACTGACAGAGCCGTTACTGAGCAAAAATTCAGAACTGGACTAATGGTATACAAACCAGGCCCTCTTGGCCACTGCACAAACATTGAGCCATGTGACAAGATTTCTTTTACAAATATCCTTCGCGCTTGTGCCGGATGCGAAAAATCAATTCTTGATGATCACAGTTTAAGGAAAATTAAAACAGGCATTACAACACTCAAGCGGGGGCAAAAAATGTATGAATCAGGCTCCCCACAATACATCCAATTACAAAATGAAATTGACGCCACCTACGAAAGTGTAAAGGGATATGGTCTACTGAAAAAAATGGAGGATTTATGAGCAGCAATGAAGATTATTTTTCGGCATTGAAACGAATTATCGAAGGCAAGACCCGTATTCTTCCAGCAAAATCTTCTATAAACAAGGACACCGTTGCTCTGGAAGCGGGGCGAAAGCGAGGATCCATAAAAAAAAGCAGAACCGAACATAGTTCAATAATTGCAGCGATCGAAGCTGCTGCAGCCCAATCACTTAACGCCTCCAAACAAACCCTCAACCCCGACAGCTTAAAGCAAAAAAACAAGACAAACCATGATGAAATCAAGAAACTAAAAAAAGACTATGAACAAGCCCTATGCCAAATTGTTTCACTTATACATCAGAACCACTCGCTCAGAGCAAAACTTCTAGCACTTACTGGAGATTCCAGTGAAACATAATGACTCAATCCTGACAAATGCCAAATCAGACTAACCAACCGGAGGCTTTGGCGAATGCGAAATCCCCCACCATAGGTAGGCTGCAACGGAATGCTTTTGTACTAGCGCAGATTCCCGTAGCGAGTGACCACTGCTCTGAGCGAGGCAGAGCCCCTATGGACAATTCTGTAAAAAATGTCCATATTTGAGCTAGTCCATATGGACTAGCTGTGATTTCGACGGAAACGCTGCATTTTCTAGCTTCCAGTTGCTGTCCATACTCCTCAGGCTTCCGACTGTGATACTCATGACATCACTGACGACTGGAACTTGTCGGCGCAGTGGGAGGAGACCGCCTACGGTCATCCCTTCTCCAAACGCATCATCGGCAATGCGCTGCTGGCCTACCTGCTGTGCCAAGGCTGGGGCAACGACCCCGACGCCTGCCGCGAACTGATCCCCCAGTGCCAGGCATTGAGCCAGAGCGCACTGGCCGACCGAGCCCTGGATGCTTCGCTGCAAGATGCCCTGATTGACGATGTGCTGTGCTTCCAGGGCTGGCAGTTCGTGCTGCCGAGCAACCCGCCACTGCTGGTGCTCGACACCCGCACCCGCCGCTGGCGCAGTGAAAGCAACTTCAAGAAACCATCCGGCCTGCTCGACTGGGAAGCCCTGAGCGAGTTGCAGCAGGCCTTGCTCGACCACCCTTCGGCCATCATCGTCTCGCCTGCCCCCATCTTTGGCGTCAAGCTGATCGAGACGGTGCAGCGGGCGTTCAGCTGGCTGGGGTATCCACTGCTGGTCGATGCCGAGAACTGGATGGCCCATCGCGGCGCCGCACAGGTGATCCTGAATATCTTCCGACACTCCCGCACACCGGGGCACTACGTGGTGCTGTCGGGCGATGTGCATTATTCCTTCGTCTACGAAGTGCTGATACGCCACCGCCAACGCAGCCCGCACTTGTGGCAGATCACCAGCAGCGGCATCAAGAACGAGTTCCCGCGGCGCCTGCTGGATGTGTTCGACCGCCTCAATCGCTGGCTCTATGCACCCCGCTCACCGCTCAACTGGCTGACCAAGCGGCGCGAGATGGAGGTTATTCCACGCACGCCCGCGCACTGCAAAGCCGGCGAGCGACTGTGGAACAGCGCAGGCCTGGGCCAGGTATTTTTCAATGAACAAGGGCAGCCGCAGCAGATATTCCAGCTCAATGCCAATGGCGCTGCGAAAACGGAGTTTCCGCCAAGGGCAACGACGGACTAGCCAGGAAAGACAGGCGCCAATAGGCGCCTGTTGGGCAGGTCAGGTTCGCTCGAGGGCGTTGACCAGGTCGTGAAAGGCTTCGCGATTGGAGTCGTTCAGGCCCATGAGGATCTTGTGGGCCTCCAGCACCTTGGAACGCACTACGTCTTCGTTCTGGTCCTGGGAAGGCAGGTCGGTCAGGCACTCCGGGCAAGGGATCGGCCGGTCGACGATGTTGAACACCTGGTCGAAGCCCATCGACTGCAGCAACCGGGAGATATCCGGATTGGTGGTCACCACCGTCGGCAGCAGCCCGACCTTCTGCCGCGACAGGATCGAGAGTTTGGCCAGCAGGCCCAAGGTGGTGCTGTCGATGCTTTCGGTTTCAGTCAGATCGATGACGATCGCCGAGAAATTCAGCGCCGTGAAGATCTTTTCAATCGTCGCATCCAGCGCCGAACACAAGGTCAGGCGCACTTCACCGACAAACTTCAGCACAAAGGTGCCGCTCTGCTCGGCGAACTGGATTCTACCCGTACTCATTGAAGGTTCCTGCTCAACACCAATAGGGCGATATCATCCGGCATCTCCCCAAGCGTAGCCAATCCGAATCGTTGGCGCAGCCCATCCAGGCTGCCCCCTGCGGCCTTGATGATTTCAGGCAGGGCCGCTTCTTTATCTTTGAGTGTTTCTCCAGGCAAAAGGTCCAGAATGCCATCAGAGAGCAGCGTCAGGCTGAACTGCGGGGGCAACTCCAGGACATGATCCTGGTAGGTCGCCTCTTCGAACAACCCGACCGGCAAACCGCGGCCTTCCAGATAATGAGCCTGGCCCGGCGTATAGAGCACGGGCAACGGCAAGTGGCCGCCAATGCTGTAGGTCAAGATGCCGGTGTCTTCGTCGATGACACCACCGACCATCGTCACATGCTTACCCATCTTGCAGTTGATCAGGCCGCGGTTGATGTGCCCGAGCACTTCCGACGGCTTGAAATCACGCAGGGCCGCGCTGCGCTTGAATTCGAACAATAGCCGGGTGGTCATGAACTTGAGCAGCACCGTCACGAATGCTGACGAAGCGCCATGCCCGGAAACATCTGCCAGGTAGAAGGCGATACGTCGCTCATCGACCCGGAAATAATCGGCGAAGTCACCCGACAGGTACAGCGACGGAATAATCTGGTGCTCGAACGACAGTTCGTCGGCAACCCAGGGGCTTTCCGGCAGCATGTTCATTTGCACCTGCCGCCCGGCCGTCTGGTCCTCTTGCAACAAGTGCAGGCTGGCTTCCAGTTCGCGGTTGGCGGTTTCGAGCTTTTCCCGGTAACGCTGGTTTTCCAGCACCAGGTGGGCCCTGTCCAGCGCACGGCGCACCGAATGCTCCAGTACCGCGAGGTCTTCCAGGGGCTTGATCAGGTAATCGGCAGCGCCCAGGCGCAACGCCTCGACCGCATCGTTCATGACCCCTGCGCCGGAAACCACGATCACCGGCAACTCGGGGGCGCGCTCGGTCACCTGGCGAATCAGCTCCAGTCCGCCCATTTGCGGCATGCGCAGATCGCAGATCACGAGATCGGGCTGGTGCTGTTCGAAGACCTGGAGGCCCTGCTGGCCATTACTCGCTTGCAGGACACTGAAACCACTGTCTTCAAGGTAGGCGGCGAGACTCGCACGTACGACGTCGTCGTCATCGATTATCAGCAGCGTTGCACTGGTTTTCTGCATGTGGGCAAACGGCGCCAGAATTAGGTTGGCGTAGGCGGCTCGACAAGGCTTGAGCACGCATACTGGATTCGCTTCTAGCCACTCTTCTATGAGTTGTAGGACAAGACAGGCTGTCCGGCAACTAGCAGAGGTGCCCTGTAAGGCGCAGACGGTACTCCCATCCGCCGGGCGTTTCAAGGGTACGCCGATGCCCGCCGCTGCTCTTTACAGGCTAAAGAGCCGGGAGTTATAAAAACCCTTCGAACCGCAACGCAATGGAAGGATGCCGGTATGACCTCAACGCATACGGACTACAGCGAGAAACGCGACTTCATACGCATGAAGGTCGATGCGGGTGTCAGCCTTATCCATGCGGGCCAGGTCGTGGCAGCCACCTGCCTGGACCTCTCCAGCAGCGGCATGCAGATTCAATCACCTCGTCAGTTCAAGGTCGGCGACAAGCTCGAAGTGCATATCGACTCCGAGCACCCGGCGCTCAAGGGCCTTCAGGCCAGTACCGAAGTTGTATGGATCGCCGACCAGCCCCAGGGCCAACAAAAACTCGGCCTGCGCATCATCACGCTGATCTGAATCTGCAGGATCGAGTAGGAGGCGGATTCACACCCGCCGTCCTCTCACACCACCGTGCGTACGGTTCCGTACACGGCGGTTCAGGTTACGCGGCTAAGCCGGTTAATCGTATCCAGTATCGAGACCAGCCCGAGCCGGTCCCACAGTTTCTTTGGCAGCGCGTAGTTCATATGTTGCGCTCCCGAATTCCACCATGGACCTCGGCCATTGAAGGCTGACTTGTTGGCACGCTCCTCGCTCAACCCCAGGCGCATCAAGTTTCTCAGCCTCGTGGGAGGCTGCTTCCATTGACGCCAGATGACGCAGCGGAGTTTGTGCCTGACCCAACCATCCAGTTCCTCAAGCGGCCGCTTGCTCTGGCTGAGCTTGAAGTAGCTAGCCCAGCCTCTCAGGACGGGGTTGATCCGCTCGATGACAGTCGCCATTTTGCGAGCCCGTACGCTGCGCAGCAGCATTCTGAGCCGGTCGCGTAAGCGGTCTAGGCTCATCCTTGCCACGCGCAGCCTTGGCTGCTGGTGCCAGCTTATCCCATAGCCTAGGTAGTCGCACTTCCACGCCCTTGCCACTTGGCTTTTCTTCCTGTTCACCGTCAGCTTCAGACGTTCTCTCAGGAAGCGCTCGACGCTGACCAACACCCGTTCGCCGGCCCGGGGACTGCGTACATAGATGTTCGCATCATCGGCATAACGTACGAAGCGATGGCCCCGTCGCTCCAGCTCGCGGTCGAGTTCGTCGAGCAGGATGTTCGACAGCAACGGCGAAAGCGGGCCGCCTTGCGGCGTCCCCTCCTGCCGTGGGCTGACGACACCGCCCGACATGATCCCGGCTTCAAGGTAGCGGCGGATAAGCCTGAGTACGCACTTGTCTTTGATCCGACGTTCGATGCAGGCCATGAGGATGTCGTGATTGACCCGATCGAAAAACTTCTCCAGATCGAGTTCCACGCACCAGCGGTGTCCCGCTGTCACATGAGCACGAGCCATCTCGATGGCTTGATGCGTACTTCTGCCCGGACGAAAACCATAGCTGTAGTCCGAGAACAGTGGGTCGAAGATAGGTGTGAGCTGCTGCTGCAGTGCTTGCTGGATCAGGCGATCCACGACGCTGGGGATTCCCAGTTGCCGTGTGCCGCCCTGCGGCTTGGGAATTTCAACCGCTCGCACTGCTTGGGGCTGGTATTCACCGGCCAGTAACCTGGCCTTGAGGGTTGGCCAATACTGTCTCACGTAGCCCGCCAAGTCAGCAACCGTCATGCCATCGGCACCCGGTGCTCCCTTGTTGCTGACCACGCGTTGATACGCACGTCTGAGGTTGGCCGGTGCAAGCACCCGCTCCATCAGCGTGTCCGGCTCCGCGTTCGTCCACGTCACGGACGCCGTCGATACCTTTGCACTGTCAGGCGTCACCCTCGGCTTCTGGCCGGAGCTCGGGATGACAGTTTCCGCTGTGGGAAATTTCTGCATTACGGTTACCAACGAGACGGCGACGCCTACTGGCGGCATAACCTGTTCGGCCCTTGGTGGCGCGGTTAACCGCCACTTACTACGGCTTCGGCTGACTTCTGCACGCTCATCCCGTCGCCTTTCGACGCGCGGTAGCACAATGGCAAACGTACAGATCTCCCAGGGTAATTCGCGCGACCTTCCTGCTTATGCCTGTCGGATCTACGTCACAGCGTTCCGTGCAAGTATTGGGCTTTGGCGATTTGTGCCACCTCACCCCGCTGTGCCGCCTCTATCCGCTTCCTGTTCGTCAGGCCAGCATTTTGCCTCGGGCTTCCTTCAGATTCGCGGTCACCCGCGACACCCTTGCCTCCGGCTAACACTTCCCCTTGCCGGGTGTGTAGAGGACTTTCACCTCCAAGTCACCCGCTTGGCCACCACAGCCAAGCGGGTTGCGCTTACGCGCAACGCGCCATGCCTGGCGCACACAAAAAAAGGCGACCCCGAGGGTCGCCTTTTTCAGGAGCGCGAGGCTTAAAAGTCGTCCACGACTTCGCCGTCTTTGACCTTGTACTCGCGGTTCTGCAGATAAGCGTTGCGAATGAACACGTATTTGTCGCCACTCACCAGTTTTTCTGCCGAGAGCAGGCTGGCACGGGTATCGACCACATCCACGGCGATCGCCGTGTTGCGGGTCGGCACGTGGTCGATGTAACGGTAGGGTTCGGTGTAGGTATCCGGGTACTTCGCAATGGCATCACGCACAGTGCTCGGGCCGAGCAATGGCAGCATCACGTAAGGGCCGCTGCCCACGCCCCAGTAACCCAGCGTCTGGCCGAAGTCTTCATCGTTGCGCTGCAGGCCCATCTTGGTACCGACATCAAAGAAGCCGGCCAGGCCGAAGGTGGTGTTGACGATCAGGCGCGCGGTGTCGACACCCGCCGCATGCGGCTTGAGCTGCAGGACGTTGTTAGCCAGGTTGGTCACGTCCCCCAGGTTGCGAAACATATTGTGAATGCCGTCTTCGAGGAACTGCGGGGTAACTGCCTGGTAGCCCTTGGCCAGCGGCTTGAGCGCATAGGTGTCGACCGTGTCATTGAACCTGAAGATCGGGCGGTTGATGCTCTCCCAGGGATCTTCTTCGGTAGCCGCCTGGGCCGCGCCGAGCGGCGCCAGCAACAAGCCTGCACAGACACAGGCCCGCGCCATCCGATCGATCACATCTGTACCGATCCTACGCATAGAGTTACTCCTCGACAGTCACAGCGCCAAGTGCCAAGCACCTGGCGTTTAAAAGGAAACAAGTATAAAGGGTCTTCCAGTGATAACCAGCCTGACACATCCGAGGTCATGAAATTGTGAACAACCGTATCTGGGTGACGTAACCAGAACGTAACAACCCGCGCGTAGCCTGAAGGCTATTTCAGGGACGTTGCCATGCCAGACTCCCCCGCTTTTACCGCATTACTGTTCGGCCTGCGCAGCTGCCTGGTCGAAGCCAACAGTCCCTCGAACACCCCGCAAGCCACACCCGGCGCCCTGCAGACCCTCGACTGGTTGAATCAGCAGAGGGTGCCCTGCGCCTGGCTGGACGAACTGGGCGGCGCCGACGCCGAGCGCATGGCCAGCCCATTGCCTGGCTGGATCAAAGCCCAGCACTGCACCCCCGCACCCTGGCCAGCACCGGACGCCTGCTGGCACGCGCTGATGACCCTGAAGACGGGTACGCTGGACGGCTGCGTGCTGGTCAGCGGAGAGCCGCGCCTGCTGCAATCGGGACTCAATGCCGGCTTGTGGACCATCGGTCTCGCCACCTGCAGTTCGCTCTGTGGCGTCGACCGCCAGCAGTGGCAGGCACTCAGCGCCCAGGAACAGGAACGCAAGCGTGGCAATGCCACCCTGCAACTGTTCGCGCTGGGCGTGCACTCGGTGATCGATCACCTCGAATCGCTCGGCGATTGCCTGGCCGATATCGCCCAGCGCCGCCTCAAAGGCGAAAAGCCCTGAGGCAGGGGCCTTGATCCGGGTCATGCAAAGCCGCCGGCAGTGGATTACTCTAGTAGGCAAGACAGGGACCTTTCGCCCACTGGTGGGGTCCATGACTGTGCCTATTCATAGAGGGAGATCACCCATGCCTGCCCGCGAACTGCAAGAGCAACTCAACGCCCTGCGCGAGCAACTGGAGCAAAACCCGCCGCTTTCGGAAGAAGAGCGCGTCCACCTGCATGAGTTGATGCAGCAGATCGAGGCCAAGATCGAACTGGAGGCCGTCACCCCGGACAACAACCTCGTCGATGGCGTCAACCTGGCCGTGGAGCGCTTCGAAGTCGATCACCCGGGCCTGACCGCCACCTTGCGCAATATCGTCCAGAGCCTGCAAAGCATGGGCATCTGAACACTTCACCGCAATAAGAAAGCCCCGCCATCAGGCGGGGCTTTTTCGTTACTGGCGAACCAGGCGCAGGTTCGGCAGCGTTACCGTCTCGGTGCTGCGGTAGGGGTTGATGTCCAACCCGCCACGGCGCACATAGCGCGCGTAGACCGTCAGGAACTCGGGATTGAGCAAGCGCTTGAGGTCCAGGTAGATCCGCTCGACACACTGCTCGTGGAAGTCCGCATGCTGACGGAAGCTGATCAAGTAGGTCAGCAGGCTGGCATGATCCAGCGCGGCGCCGCGGTAGTGCACGGTGACGCTACCCCAGTCCGGTTGGCCGGTGACCGGGCAGTTGGACTTGAGCAGATGGCTGTGCAGGGACTCCTCGACGATACGGCTGCTGTCGCAGCGCAACAGTTCGGGCTGGGGCTGCTCGTAGTTGCTGATACTGACGTCCAGGTCATCGATGCACACGCCCGGCAATGCCACCACGCCCTGCCCTTCGACCTCGGCCAGGCTGCGTATCCTTACCGCCACCGGTTTGCCGGCTGCAGCAGACAGGTCTTTTTCAAGACAGGCCTGCAATGCGGCACTCGACTCGAATGCGGTCTGGTTGAGCGAGTTCAGGTACAGCTTGAACGACTTGGACTCGATGATGTTCGGCGAGTCGGCGGGAATGGCGAACTCGCCAATGGCGACCACCGGCTTGCCCGAAGGCAGCAGCCAGGACAGCTCGAAGCAGTTCCAGAAGTCCACCCCTTGCCACGGCAGGGTCTGGGCACTGACACCCAGCTCGGCCCACTTGGCGGCGCGAGGGATCGGAAACAGCAGCGAGGGAGTGTACGTAGCGATGTATTCGCTGGATTTACCCAGCGGGGAGTGCTCGGCGGCGGGATGCATGGCTCAAACCTGAAGGACGAAATGCGCCTAGTTTATCGGGTTTGTGCCATGCGTTGGGTATTGGGCTGTTATTGGCCGATGGTCAGTTTGCCGACCATGCCAGCCTGGTAGTGACCGGGCACGTTGCAAGCGAATTCGATAGGGGTCGAATCGCTGAAGGTCCAGGTCAGTTCGCCACGCTTGCCGGGCTCGACCATTACGGTGTTGGGATCATCATGCTTCATGCTGGCACCCTGGTGCATATTGCCGTGCCCCATGGCCGCGTGGTCCATCTGGCCCTGCATGGCAATCATTTCCTTCTGGTGCCTGGCATGCATGACGGCATCACCCAGGCTGAACTCATGCATCACAGCGCCCTTGTTGACCAGCACGAAGCGTACTGTCTCTCCAGCCTTGACCTGCAGGCTGCGCGGTTCGTAATACATATCGCCCATGACGATTTCCACGGTACGGTCGGCCTTTGCAGCGGGCGCGGGTGTACCAAAGGCAAAGGAATGCGCCGGCGATGCCAGTGCTGGCAGGCTGAACAGCGCCAAGGCACCTGCGAAAATAACGTGTTTCATATCAGGCCCACTCCAGGGTTGCGACGAATCAGGCTTAACTGTAGAAAACCGGCGCTGGCAGCTACCTGACAAAAAGATTACAACTTTGTCAGCTTGGCCATCCGCAACACCCGGCGCGGTATAAACACCCGGCAACCCACGTCCAAGAGCCTCCCGATGAAACTGCTGATCGTCGAAGACCAGACCAAAACCGGCCAGTACCTGTGCCAGGGCCTCAGTGAAGCAGGCTTTGCCACCGAGCTTGCCGCCGACGGCAACACCGGCCAGCACCTGGCCCTGACGGGCGACTACGACCTGCTGATCCTCGATGTGATGCTGCCCGGGCGCGATGGCTGGCAGATCCTGCAGGCTGTGCGCGCCGCCGGGCTTGAGATCCCGGTGCTGTTTCTCACCGCCCGCGACGTTGTGGAAGACCGTGTGCACGGCCTGGAGCTGGGGGCGGACGATTACCTGGTCAAACCCTTTGCGTTCTCCGAGCTGCTGGCGCGGGTGCGCAGCCTGCTGCGCCGTGGCAGCAACCCAACCCAGGAAACCAGTCTGGGCCTTGGCGACCTGCGCCTGGACCTGATTCGCCGCCGGGTGGAACGCGCCGGCCAACGGATCGACCTGACCGCCAAAGAGTTCGCCCTGCTCGAACTGCTGCTGCGACGCCAGGGTGAAGTGCTGCCAAAATCGTTGATCGCCTCGCAGGTCTGGGACATGAATTTTGACAGCGACACCAACGTCATCGAAGTGGCCATTCGCCGGCTGCGCCTGAAGATCGACGACAGCCACGAACACAAGCTGATCCACACCGTGCGCGGCATGGGCTACGTACTCGAAGAGCGGGCGGCCTGATGCGTCGATTGTCCCTGGGCAGCCGCCTGGCACTGCTGTTCGCCGCTTGCACGGCAGCGGTGTCACTCACCGCCGGTGTGCTGTTCAGCCGCGCCAGTGAAAGCCACTTCATCGAGCTGGACCAGCAACTGCTCAACAGCCGGCTGTCCGTGCTGCGGCAGATGCTCGACGGTGTGCACGACTCGGCCAGCCTTGCCCCACGCCTGGGCGACCTGCAGTCGGAGCTGAGCCACCAGGCGGACCTGGCCGTGCGTATCCGCGGCAAGGATGGCCAGGTGTTGTTCGACAGCCAGGCAGGATTGCCCGACTCGCCCCAGGTACCGGGCTTGAGCACCCTGCACAGCACCAGCAGCGACTACCGCAGCTTGTGCGTGAACCTCGACAGCGACGACCCGACGTCCGCCCAGCTGACCCTGTTTCTGGACATCACCCACCATCAGCACTTTCTCCAGCGCATGCAGCAGTTGATCTGGCTGACCGTCGGCCTCTCGGCCCTGGCCACGGCCTTGCTCGGTGCCTGGGCGGCGCGCAGCGGCCTGCGTCCACTGCGGCAAATGGGCGAAGTGGCCTCCAAGGTGTCGGCACGTTCGCTGACCACCCGCCTGCCCGAGGGACAGATGCCGCTTGAGCTGGAGGAGCTGGCGCAAACCGTCAACGCCATGCTCCAGCGCCTGGACGACGCCTTCCAGCGCCTGTCGGCATTCTCCGCCGACATTGCCCATGAGCTGCGCACGCCCCTGTCGAACCTGCTGACCCACACCCAGGTCACCCTCACCCGCCCCCGCGACCTGGACGAATACCGGGAAGCCCTCCACAGCAATCTCGAAGAACTGCAGTGGATGGCACAACTGGTCAACGACATGCTTTACCTGGCCAAGGCCGACCACGGCCTGCTGATGCCAAGCCGTCAGCACCTGAACCTGGCAGAAGAAGCGGACGCACTGATCGAGTACTACGCCCCGCTGGCCGAAGACGCTGGCGTCACCCTGGCGCGCGATGGCGAAGCCAGGCTGGAGGGCGACCGGCACATGCTGCGCCGGGCCTTGTCGAACCTGCTGGACAACGCCCTGCGTTTTACCCCGGCGGCCGGCGAGATCCGCGTGAGTATCGAAGTGAAAGAAAGGCAGGTGCGCCTGCAAGTGGCCAACACCGGCAAGCCGATCGACCCGGCGCTGCTGCCCCGCTTGTTTGACCGTTTCTACCGCGCCGATCCGGCGCGCCGTGAAGGCAGCAGCGAGCATGCGGGTCTGGGACTGGCGATCACCCGTTCGATTGTGCAGGCCCATGGAGGGACCATTCGCGGGGAGTCGTCGGGGGGCTGGACGCGGTTCGTGATTGAGCTGCCGATGGCCTGATCAGCCAGCTTGGGGGGAGCGGGCTTGCCCCGCGACCCAGGCAATCTGCACTGGCCTCTCGCGGCAAGCCCTCTCCTACCCGCGTTACTCGTAACGCAAGGCGTACGCCGGTTCTACCTGCGAGGCGCGCCAGGCCGGGTACAACGTCGCCAGGAAGCTCATCACCAGGCCGGCACTGCAGATCAGCGCCACATCCCCCCACTGCAGCTCGGACGGCAAACTGCTGATGAAGTACACATCGGAGGTGAAGATGTGTTGCCCGCTGACCCGCTCCAGCCAGCCGACGATCTGACTGACATTCAGCGCAGCGATCACCCCGAGCACACCGCCGATCAAGGTGCCGACGATACCGATCAAGGTACCCTGGACCATGAAGGTGCCCATGATCTGCGCAGGTGTGGCGCCGATAGTGCGCAGGATGGCGATGTCCGCGCCCTTGTCGTTCACCACCATGATCAGCGTGGCAATGATGTTGAACGCCGCCACGGCGATGATCATCAGGAGCAACAGGCCGATCATGGTCTTTTCCATCTTCATGGCACTGAACAGGCTGCCCTGGGTGTGCGACCAGTCATCGGCGCGGTATTGCTCGCCCAGCCCGGCGGCAATCGCCTTGGACACCTGGGGCGCGCTGTACAGGTCCTTGAGCTTGATACGCACGCCCTGCACCTGCCCCGGCTGCCAGCGTTGCATCTGTGCAGCATCGGCCATATGGATATAGGCCATGGAACCATCCAGCTCGGCCCCCACCTTGAACACACCCACCACGTTCAGGCGCTGCATGCGCGGGGTGATGCCACCGGGTGCACTGCTCACTTCCGGTACGATCAAGGTCAGCTTGTCGCCGACGTTCAGGCGAAAGCGCCGGGCCGTGATCTCGCCGATCACCACCCCGTACTCGCCCGGCTCCAGGCTCTGCAGGCGACCCTGGACGATGTGCTGGCCGACGATCGATACCTTGCCCTCCTGGGCCGGATCGATACCGCTGACCTGGATCGGCTGCATCGCGCCCTTGTAGGAGAGCATGCCCTCCATCTCGGTCAGTGGCGCTGCGGCGATCACTTGCGGGTTCTTCAGCGCCGCCTCGGCCGCTGGTCGCCAGTCATCCAGTGGCTTGACACCCAGAATGCTGGCATGCGGCACCATGCCCAGGATCCGCGAGCTCATTTCACGCTGGAAGCCGTTCATCACCGACAACACCACGATCATCGCCAGCACGCCCAGGGACAGGCCGATCATCGAGGTCATGGAAATGAACGAGATGAAATGGTTGCGGCGCTTGGCGCGGGTGTAGCGCGCGCCGATGAAGATAGACAAGGGTCTGAACATGAATGGAAGCACCCAGGTAAAGAAAAGAATCAAGGTGCCCGTCTTGCTTGACGGGCACTTTGCACGCCTAGATCAGATCGGCACCAGGTGCCCGTCTTCAAGGCGCAGCACACGGTCCATCTGGCGCGCCAGGTTGAGATCGTGAGTCACGACCAGAAAGGCCGTTTGCGAGGCGCTGCTCAGTTCCTGCATCAGGTCCTGGATGCCCTGGGCGGTGTGATGGTCGAGGTTGCCGGTGGGCTCATCGAGCATCACCAGGCCCGGACGATTCACCAGCGCGCGGGCGATAGCCACGCGCTGGCGCTCACCGCCCGACAGCTCGGCCGGCTTGTGCGTCAGGCGATGCCCCAGCCCCACACGCTTGAGCAGCGCTTCGGCGCGCTCACGGGCCTCGGGAATGGCGGTGCGCCCGATCAGCAGTGGCATGCACACGTTCTCGAGCGCCGTGAACTCCGGCAGCAGGTGATGGAACTGGTAGACGAAGCCCAGCGCGCGGTTGCGCAGCAGGCCGCGGGCACGCTCGTTGAGGGCCGACAGTTCTTCTCCGGCCAGCCAGACGCTGCCCTGGGTGGGTGTATCGAGCCCACCGAGCAGGTTGAGCAAGGTACTTTTGCCCGACCCCGAACTGCCGACGATGGCGACCCGCTCGCCGGGATGCAGCTCCAGCTGCAAACCGGACAACACCTGCACCGACTCCGGGCCTTCCTCGTAGGACTTGCCCAGGTTGCGGCAACTCAGCACTGCTTTATCACTCATGCCCAACTCACTCATAACGTAGCGCCTCCGCAGGCTGGGTGCGTGCCGCACGCCAGGCCGGATACAAGGTGGCGAGGAAACTCAGGACCAATGCCGCACCGCACACCATCCACACATCCTCGGCCATGACCTGGGATGGCAGGTAGTCGATGAAATAGACGTCGGCATTGAGAAACTTGTGCCCGATCAGGGTCTCGATGCCCGCAATGGCGGCGCTGACATTGAGCGCGGCAAAGATGCCGACAAGCGCACCGATCAAGGTGCCGACCACACCGATCACCGTACCCTGGACCATGAAGATGGCCATGATCTGCCCGGGGGTCGAGCCCAGGGTTCGCAGGATGGCGATGTCGCCCCGCTTGTCGTTGACCACCATGACCAGGGTGGAAATGATGTTGAACGCCGCCACGGCGACGATCAGCAGCAACAGCAGGCCGATCATGGCCTTCTCCATGCGGATCGCCTGGTACAGGTTGCCGTGGGTACGGGTCCAGTCACGGGCATAGAACTCTTGCTCGCCCAGCTTCTGGGCAATGTCCCAGGCTGCGCGTGGGGCCTGGAACAGGTCATCGAACTTCAGGCGCAGGCCCTGGACCTGGTCAGCCTTCCAGCGGTGCAGGCGCGACAGGTCCGACAGGTTGGTCAGGCCCAGGTAGCCGTCGATTTCACCGGCCCCCACATGGAAAATGCCCACCACGGTAAAGCGCTTCATGCGCGGGAACATACCGGCCGGGGTCACGGTCACCTCGGGGGCGACGAAGGTCAGCTTGTCGCCGATGCCGACGCCCAGCTTGGCCGCCGCCTTGTCACCGATCATGATGCCGAAGTCGCCCGGGGCCAGGTCATCGAGCTTACCCTCGCGGATGAAGTTGTCGATGATCGAGACCTTGCGCTCCTGGGCAGGGTCGATGCCATTGAGCAGCACCTTCTGCACCTTGCCCTCATGGGTGAGCAGGCCTTGCATCTGGGTAAAGGGCGCGACGGCCACCACCCGTGGGTTCTGCTTTACTTGAGCGGCAAGGGCAGGCCAATCGTTGATGGGCTGGCCGGTTTCCAGGGTGGCATGGGGCACCATGCCCAATACCCGGGTGCGCATTTCATGATCGAAGCCATTCATGACCGACAACACCACGATCATCACCACCACGCCCAGGGCGAGGCCGATCATCGAGGTCAGGGAAATGAACGAGACGAAGTGGTTGCGACGCTTGGCACGGGTGTAGCGCGTACCAATGAATACGAAGAGAGGTCTGAACATGTCGGGGCTTGTTCGGGTGAAAGAGGAACGTCCTTGTGGCGGGGCTTGAATAGCAGCTTTACACTCAGACCACCGCCGCTACCATGGGTTCGCCATGTCGACACTAGATGAAGAAGATCGCCGCGAATACTACCGTATCGAGGACCGGATCGCACTGGAAATTAGCCCGTTGAGTGCCGCTGAAGCCCTTGACTCAGACTTGTTGCAAGATGATTCGCCACTCTTCAACCTGCTCAGTGAACTGCACCTGAGCGAGTTCGAATCCCAGCACCTGCTACGCCAGATCAGCGAAAAGGATCGTACCCTGGCAGCGTTTCTCAAGGCCCAGAACAAACGCATCGACCTGCTCAGCGCGGTGGTTGCGCAAACCCTGCTCGGCCAGCTCAACGCACCCCAGCCTGTCGTGTTGTCCGAAGGCGGTATCGAGTTCACCCAGGCCCGGGCCATTGCCGCTGGCAGTCGGATTGCCGTGAAGATGGTCCTGATGCCCCAGGCCCTGGGCCTGCTGCTGCGCGCCAAGATCACCCACTGCGACCAACAGGCCGACGGCCAGTACGCGATAGGTAGCGAGTTCGTCGAGATGACCGATGCCCAACGCCAATTGCTGGCCCGCTACATCCTGCAACGGCAGGCACAACAACGTCGCCAGGCGCTGGACCAATCCAACCCGAGCGTTTCCTGAGTTTCACTCTTTCTTGAAGGAACAAACGTGACCCAGATTTATGGCCACCGCGGCGCCAAGGGCGAAGCCCCCGAAAACACCCTGACCAGCTTCCAGCAGTGCCTCGGGCACGGCGTGCGTCGCTGCGAACTGGACCTGCACCTGTCGGCCGACAACGAGCTGATGGTGATTCACGACTCGACCCTCAAGCGCACCACCGGACGTAGCGGCAAGGTGGTCGAGCACACCGCAGCGGAGCTCGTGACCTACGACGCCCGCAAGGGCTGCCCCGAATGGGTATCGCCCTGCCCGATCCCGCGCCTTGAGGAGCTGTTCGAAAAGTGCGATTTCGAGCATTGGCAGCTCGAGGTCAAGAGCGCGTCGCGCACCCGCGCCGTCACCACCGTGCTGGCCATTCGCGAGCTGGCCCAGCAGTTCGGCCTGCTCGAGAGAATCACCATCACCTCCAGCTCACGGGAAGTACTGGGCGCTGCCCAGGAGCTGACGCCGGATATCTCGCGGGGGCTGGTGGCCGAAAGGGCCTGGCTCGACCCACTGAAGGTCGCCCAGAACTATGGCTGCAACTTGCTGGCGTTGAACTGGACGCTGTGCACCCCCGAGCGCCTGATCAAGGCCCAGCGCCAGGGGTTGCACGTGTCGGTGTGGACAGTCAACGAGCCATCGCTGATGCGCAGGCTCGCTGACTTCGGCGTAGACAGCCTGATTACAGACTTTCCCGGTTTGGCCAGCGCCACCCTCGAGAATCGCTGAAATCGGTCTCCCCGGCCGGCTCAGGCCACCGGCCGGAGCCGCTCAAAAAAGCCGGTTGAGGCCGTCGTAGGCGGCTACCCGATAGGCTTCGGCCATGGTCGGGTAGTTGAAGGTGGTGTTGACGAAATACTTCAGGGTATTGCGCTCACCCGGCTGATCCATGATCGCCTGCCCGATGTGGACAATCTCCGACGCCTGATAGCCAAAGCAATGCACGCCGAGGATTTCCAGGGTTTCGCGGTGGAACAGGATCTTCAGCATGCCTTGCGGCTCGCCGGCGATCTGCGCCCGCGCCATGCCCTTGAAGAAGGCCTTGCCCACTTCGTATGGCACCTTGGCCTGGGTCAGCTCCTGCTCGTTCTTGCCGATCGAGCTGATCTCCGGAATGGTGTAGATGCCGGTCGGCACATCATTGACGAAGCGCCAGCTACCGTTGTCGACGATGCTGCCAGCGGCCGAACGACCCTGGTCGTGGGCGGCACTGGCCAGGCTCGGCCAGCCGATCACGTCGCCGGCACCGTAGATGTTCGGCACGTGGGTACGATAGTTCTCGTCGACTTCGATCTGGCCACGGCTGTTGACCTTGATGCCGATGTTTTCCAGGCCCAACCTGTCGGTGTTGCCGGTACGGCCGTTGCACCACAGCAAGGCGTCGGCCTTGATCTTCTTGCCGGATTTCAGGTGCAGGATCACACCGTTGTCCAGGCCTTCGACCCGCTCGTACTCTTCGTTGTGGCGAACCGTGATGTTGTTGTTGCTGAAGTGGTAGCTCAACGCCTGGGAGATTTCCGAGTCGAGGAAGCTCAGCAACTGGCTGCGGTTGTCGACCAGCTCCACCAGCACGCCCAGGCCACTGAAGATCGAGGCGTATTCACAGCCGATGACACCGGCGCCGTAGACAATCAGTTTGCGCGGGGTGTGGCCGAGGCTGAGGATGGTGTCGCTATCGTAGATCCGCGGGTGGTGGAAATCGATGTCGGCCGGGCGATACGGGCGCGACCCGGTGGCGATGATGATGTGCTTGGCCACCAGCTTTTCCACCACGCCATTGGCGCAGACCACTTCGATGGTCTGCTCGTCGGCGAAGCTGCCGGTACCGAAGAACACATCGACACGGTTGCGGGCGTAGTAGCCGGTGCGCGAGGCAACCTGCTTGGAGATGACTTTCTCGGCGCTCTTGAGCACGTCGGGGAACGAGAACCAGCGCGGTTCACCAATGGCCCGGAACACCGGGTTGGTATTGAACTGCATGATCTGGCGGACCGAGTGACGCAGGGCCTTGGACGGGATGGTGCCCAGGTGGGTGCAGTTACCGCCGACCTGGCGACGGCTATCGACCATCGCCACCTTGCGTCCTGCTTTGGCAGCATTCATTGCCGCCCCTTCTCCTGCTGGGCCGGAACCCAGCACCACTACGTCGTAGTTGTAGACAGCCATGCGTACTCCTTCAGAACAGGCCCGGTCGCCACATTGGCGAGCGGGGCTAGATCATGTCGCCAGCGGCGCCATGAAAAATTCGGGTGCAGTCTAATCAAGCTTGAGCGCCGCGCACATTAACCCTTGGTCGCGTCGTAGGCTAATTTTCTCTGCACTACATGTATTTCATCGCGGGGCCAACCCGCTCCTACCCATGTGGGAGCGGGTGTGCCCCGCGAGGTTTTTCAATCTATCCCCAGCACCTGCTCGAACACCGGGGTCGCTCGGGATACAAAGCCATCGGCAACCCGTGTGACGAACACCGCAGCAAGCTGGTGCTCGAGGGCAAAATCCCACCCCTGCTCCGGCCCCAGGATCAACAACAGTGTCGAATACCCGTCGGCCATCAGTGTCGAGCGGTCGAATACCGTCACCGCCGCCAGGTCGTGCCTGACCGGCTTGCCCAGCCGCGCATCGAAGGTATGTGAATAGCGCTGGCCATTCTCCTCGAAATAGTTGCGATAGTCACCGGAGGTAGACACGCCCAGACCGTCCACCGGCACCACCTGGCGGGCAATCTGGCGATCGTCGCGCGGCAACTCCAGGGCAATTTTCCAGCGACTGCCATCGGGCTTTCGTCCCAACGCCTTGAGCTCACCAGTGACTTCGACCAGTAGATTCGCGACCCCCAGCGTGTTGAGGCGAGCCACCACCAGGTCGACGGCATGCCCGGCGGCAATGCTGTTGAAATCCACCTCCACCGCTTCATCCTTGCACAGCTGCTCGCCCACTATGCGCAAATGCCCATGCCCGACGCGTCGGCGAACCTCGCTCAGCGCCTGGGCGGTGGGGACTTTTTCCAATCTCGATTGCGGCCCGAACCCCCACAGGTCGAGCAACGGCTCCACGGTCAGATCGAACGCACCATCGCCTTGCTGCGACAACTGCTCGCCGACCGCAACCAGTTCCAGCACATCGGCAGGCATCCACTGGCAGCTATTGGCAGGCAGGCGGTTGAACGCCTCGATCATCGAATCGCTACGGTAGGTGGAAAACCGCAGGTCGATCCCCTCGAGCACCTGCTCCACTTCCCGCTGGACCCGCTGCGGTGCAGGCCCATCCGCCGTACGCACGTATTGCACGGTGTAGCTGCTGCCCATGGTCGGCCCGCTGATGTGCTCCAGCGACTCGCCCGGCGAGCAAGCGGCAAGGATAAGCAACGAACCGATCAACAACCCTCTGCGCATCAGTCCTCCTGGAATCATGGATCGAGTAGGAGGCGGATTCACACCCGCCGTCCTCTCACACCACCGTGCGTACGGTTCCGTACACGGCGGTTCAGGTTACGCGGCTAAGCCGGTTAATCGTATCCAGTATCGAGACCAGCCCGAGCCGGTCCCACAGTTTCTTTGGCAGCGCGTAGTTCATATGTTGCGCTCCCGAATTCCACCATGGACCTCGGCCATTGAAGGCTGACTTGTTGGCACGCTCCTCGCTCAACCCCAGGCGCATCAAGTTTCTCAGCCTCGTGGGAGGCTGCTTCCATTGACGCCAGATGACGCAGCGGAGTTTGTGCCTGACCCAACCATCCAGTTCCTCAAGCGGCCGCTTGCTCTGGCTGAGCTTGAAGTAGCTAGCCCAGCCTCTCAGGACGGGGTTGATCCGCTCGATGACAGTCGCCATTTTGCGAGCCCGTACGCTGCGCAGCAGCATTCTGAGCCGGTCGCGTAAGCGGTCTAGGCTCATCCTTGCCACGCGCAGCCTTGGCTGCTGGTGCCAGCTTATCCCATAGCCTAGGTAGTCGCACTTCCACGCCCTTGCCACTTGGCTTTTCTTCCTGTTCACCGTCAGCTTCAGACGTTCTCTCAGGAAGCGCTCGACGCTGACCAACACCCGTTCGCCGGCCCGGGGACTGCGTACATAGATGTTCGCATCATCGGCATAACGTACGAAGCGATGGCCCCGTCGCTCCAGCTCGCGGTCGAGTTCGTCGAGCAGGATGTTCGACAGCAACGGCGAAAGCGGGCCGCCTTGCGGCGTCCCCTCCTGCCGTGGGCTGACGACACCGCCCGACATGATCCCGGCTTCAAGGTAGCGGCGGATAAGCCTGAGTACGCACTTGTCTTTGATCCGACGTTCGATGCAGGCCATGAGGATGTCGTGATTGACCCGATCGAAAAACTTCTCCAGATCGAGTTCCACGCACCAGCGGTGTCCCGCTGTCACATGAGCACGAGCCATCTCGATGGCTTGATGCGTACTTCTGCCCGGACGAAAACCATAGCTGTAGTCCGAGAACAGTGGGTCGAAGATAGGTGTGAGCTGCTGCTGCAGTGCTTGCTGGATCAGGCGATCCACGACGCTGGGGATTCCCAGTTGCCGTGTGCCGCCCTGCGGCTTGGGAATTTCAACCGCTCGCACTGCTTGGGGCTGGTATTCACCGGCCAGTAACCTGGCCTTGAGGGTTGGCCAATACTGTCTCACGTAGCCCGCCAAGTCAGCAACCGTCATGCCATCGGCACCCGGTGCTCCCTTGTTGCTGACCACGCGTTGATACGCACGTCTGAGGTTGGCCGGTGCAAGCACCCGCTCCATCAGCGTGTCCGGCTCCGCGTTCGTCCACGTCACGGACGCCGTCGATACCTTTGCACTGTCAGGCGTCACCCTCGGCTTCTGGCCGGAGCTCGGGATGACAGTTTCCGCTGTGGGAAATTTCTGCATTACGGTTACCAACGAGACGGCGACGCCTACTGGCGGCATAACCTGTTCGGCCCTTGGTGGCGCGGTTAACCGCCACTTACTACGGCTTCGGCTGACTTCTGCACGCTCATCCCGTCGCCTTTCGACGCGCGGTAGCACAATGGCAAACGTACAGATCTCCCAGGGTAATTCGCGCGACCTTCCTGCTTATGCCTGTCGGATCTACGTCACAGCGTTCCGTGCAAGTATTGGGCTTTGGCGATTTGTGCCACCTCACCCCGCTGTGCCGCCTCTATCCGCTTCCTGTTCGTCAGGCCAGCATTTTGCCTCGGGCTTCCTTCAGATTCGCGGTCACCCGCGACACCCTTGCCTCCGGCTAACACTTCCCCTTGCCGGGTGTGTAGAGGACTTTCACCTCCAAGTCACCCGCTTGGCCACCACAGCCAAGCGGGTTGCGCTTACGCGCAACGCGCCATGCCTGGCGCACACAAAAAAAACGGGAACCCTGAGGTTCCCGTTTCTTGATCACGCTGTGAAGCTTAGCGTGGGAAGGCTGGCGGGTTTACACCGGCCATGTCTTCCATCACGCGCACAACCTGGCAGCTGTAACCGAACTCGTTGTCGTACCAGACGTACAGGACAACGCGGTTATCGTTGCAGATGGTGGCTTCGGCATCGACCACACCGGCGTGGCGCGAACCAACGAAGTCGGTGGAAACCACTTCCTGCGAGCTGACGTAGTCGATCTGCTTGTGCAGGTCCGAGTGCATGGCCATCTGGCGCAAGTACTCGTTGATTTCTTCGCGGTTGGTGGCCTTTTCCAGGTTCAGGTTCAGGATGGCCATCGACACGTTCGGCGTTGGAACGCGGATCGCGTTACCGGTCAGCTTGCCTTTGAGCACCGGCAGTGCCTTGGCGGCTGCAGTGGCGGCACCGGTCTCGGTGATAACCATGTTCAGCGGCGCGGCGCGGCCACGACGGCTGCCCTTGTGGAAGTTGTCGATCAGGTTCTGGTCGTTGGTGAACGAGTGAACGGTTTCGACGTGGCCATTGACGATGCCGAACTTGTCGTTGACAGCCTTGAGCACCGGCACGATGGCGTTGGTGGTGCAGGATGCCGCCGAGATGATCTTGTCGTCAGCGGTGATGTCGGCATGGTTGATGCCATGCACGATGTTCTTCAGCGCGCCCTTGCCAGGTGCGGTGAGGATCACGCGGGCAGCGCCCGGGCAGGCCAGGTGCTGGCCCAGGCCGTCGGCGTCACGCCATACACCGGTGTTGTCGACGATCAGCGCGTTCTCGATGCCGTACTGGGTGTAGTCGACTTCGGACGGGTTCTTGGCGTAGATAACCTGGATCAGGTTGCCGTTGGCGGTGATGGTGTTGTTTTCTTCGTCGATGGTAATGGTGCCATCGAACGGGCCGTGAACCGAGTCACGACGCAGCAGGCTTGCACGCTTGACCAGATCGTTCTCGGCGCCTTTGCGCACGACGATGGCACGCAGGCGCAGGCCGTCGCCGCCACCGGTTTTTTCGATCAGGATGCGCGCCAGCAGGCGGCCGATACGACCGAAACCGTACAGCACGACGTCGGTGCCCTTGCGGGCCGAAGCGTTCTGCTGACCGACCACGTCGGCCATTTCTTCACGCACGAACTGCTCGGCGCTGCGACCGTTGCCTTCAAGCTTGAATTTGTTGGCCAGCTTGCCCAGGTCGACCGAAGCGGCGCCCAGTTTCAGCTCGCTCATGGCCTTGAGCAGCGGGAATGTCTCGTGGACAGAGAGTTCGGTTTCGTCGGTTTGGCGATGACGGGCAAAGCGGTGCGCTTTGAGGATCGAGATCACCGAACGGTTGATCAGGCTGCGGCCATAGATCGAGCTCACCACATTGTTATTGCGGTAGAGCTGACCGATAAGCGGGATCATCGCTTCTGCAAGTGCTTCACGATCAATCCACTCACCAAGACACTGGTCGGGCTTCTGAGTCACGGGAACCTTCCACATGTAGGGACAGAAAAAAGGGGCTACATTATGACGCCCCGCAGCCCATCGAGCAATGAGCGCCTGTCGCTGATGCTTCACTACATGGATTTAGCCTGCTCGAACCTGACAGCACGGGCCTGCGCCCGGTACAATTGGCGTCTTTGTCGCAACGCTTGGAGCTCGACCTCCCGTGCCTGTTCTGCGTCTACCGCACCTGCCGGCCACCGCCGGCAAACAAACCTGGGGCAACCTGCCGGGCGCCGCCCTGAGCCTTGCCATCGCCGAGGCTGCCAGCGCCGCCAAGCGCTTCACCCTGCTACTGACCGCCGACAGCCAGAGCGCTGACCGGCTCGAGCAGGAGCTGCGTTTTTTCGCGCCCGACCTGCCGGTATTGCCCTTCCCCGATTGGGAAACCCTGCCCTACGACCTGTTCTCGCCGCACCAGGACATCATCTCCCAGCGCATTTCCAGCCTGTACCGGCTGCCGGAGCTTGACCACGGCATTCTCGTGGTGCCAATCACCACGGCCCTGCACCGCCTGGCGCCGACGCGCTTCCTGCTCGGCAGCAGCCTGGTGCTGGACATCGGCCAAAAGCTCGATGTCGAACAGATGCGCCTGCGCCTGGAAGCCAGCGGCTACCGCTGCGTCGATACTGTGTACGAACATGGCGAATTCGCCGTGCGCGGCGCGCTGATCGACCTCTTCCCGATGGGCAGCAAACTGCCCTACCGGATCGATCTGTTCGACGACGAGATCGAGACCCTGCGCACCTTCGACCCGGAGACCCAGCGCTCGATCGACAAGGTCGACTCGGTACGCCTGCTGCCAGCCCGCGAGTTCCCGCTGCAAAAGGACGCCGTGACCCAGTTCAAGGCGCGCTTTCGCGAGCGCTTCGACGTCGACTTCCGCCGCAGCCCGATCTTCCAGGACCTCTCCAGCGGCATCACTCCGGCGGGTATCGAGTATTACCTGCCGTTGTTCTTCGAACAGACGTCTACCCTGTTCGACTACCTGCCCCAGGACACCCAGGTGTTCTCGCTGCCGGGCGTGGAACAGGCCGCCGAGCACTTCTGGAGCGATGTGCGCAATCGCTACGAAGAGCGTCGCATCGACCCGGCGCGACCATTGTTGCCGCCGGCCGAACTGTTCCTGCCGGTGGAAGACTGCTTCGCCCGGCTGAAGAACTGGCCACGCGTCGTGGTCAGCCAGGACGACCTGGACAGTGGCCCGGGCCGCGAACGCTTTCCGGCCCAGGCCTTGCCGAACCTCGCCATTGAAGCCAAGGCCAACCAGCCTCTGGCAGCGCTCTCGGGCTTTCTCGACCAGTTCCCGGGGCGCGTGCTGTTCACCGCCGAATCGGCGGGCCGTCGCGAAGTGCTGCTTGAACTGCTCGAACGCCTGAAGCTGCGCCCTCAGACGGTCGACAGCTGGAGCGCCTTCGTTGCCGGCAAAGAGCGCCTGGCGATCACCATCGCGCCCCTGGACGAAGGCTTGTTGCTGGACGACCCGGCGGTTGCCCTGGTCGCCGAGAGCCCGCTGTTCGGCCAGCGGGTGATGCAGCGCCGACGCCGGGAAAAACGCAGCGACGGCAACAACGATGCGGTGATCAAGAACCTCACCGAGCTGCGCGAAGGTGCGCCGGTGGTGCATATCGACCACGGTGTTGGCCGCTACCTGGGCCTGGCGACCCTGGAGATCGACAACCAGGCTGCCGAGTTCCTCACCCTGGAATACGCCGAGGGCGCCAAGCTCTACGTGCCGGTGGCAAACCTGCATTTGATCGCCCGCTACACCGGCAGCGACGACGCGCTGGCACCGCTGCACCGCCTGGGCTCCGAGGCCTGGCAGAAAGCCAAGCGCAAGGCCGCCGAACAGGTGCGCGACGTCGCCGCCGAGCTGCTCGACATTTATGCCCGCCGCGCGGCACGCAAAGGCTATGCCTTCGCCGATCCGTCTGCCGACTACGCCACCTTCAGCGCCGGCTTCCCGTTCGAAGAAACCCCCGACCAACAAAGCGCCATCGAAGCGGTACGCGAAGACATGCTGGCGGCCAAGCCCATGGACCGGCTGGTCTGTGGCGACGTCGGCTTCGGCAAGACCGAAGTTGCCATGCGTGCCGCCTTCATCGCCGTGCATGGCGGCCGCCAGGTGGCCATCCTGGTGCCCACCACCCTGCTCGCCCAACAGCACTACAACAGCTTTCGCGACCGCTTCGCCGACTGGCCGGTGACCGTCGAGGTGATGAGCCGCTTCAAGTCGCCCAAGGAAGTCGCCGCCGCGGTCGCCGACCTTGCCGAAGGCAAGATCGACATCGTCATCGGCACCCACAAGCTGCTGCAGGACGACGTCAAGATCAAAGACCTGGGCCTGGTGATCATCGACGAGGAACACCGCTTCGGTGTGCGCCAGAAAGAACAGCTCAAGGCCCTGCGCAGCGAGGTCGACATTCTCACCCTCACCGCCACGCCGATCCCGCGCACCCTGAACATGGCCGTGGCCGGCATGCGCGACCTGTCGATCATCGCCACGCCACCGGCGCGCCGCCTGTCGGTACGCACCTTCGTGATGGAACAGAACAAGAGCACGGTCAAGGAAGCCCTGCTGCGTGAGCTGCTGCGCGGCGGCCAGGTCTACTACCTGCACAACGATGTGAAGAGCATCGAGAAATGCGCCGCCGACCTCGCCGAACTGGTGCCCGAGGCACGTATCGGCATCGGCCACGGGCAGATGCGCGAACGCGAGCTCGAACAGGTGATGAGCGACTTCTATCACAAGCGCTTCAACGTGCTGATCGCCTCGACCATCATCGAGACCGGCATCGACGTGCCCAGCGCCAACACCATCATTATCGAGCGGGCCGACAAGTTCGGCCTGGCCCAACTGCACCAATTGCGCGGCCGGGTGGGCCGCAGCCACCACCAGGCCTACGCCTACCTGCTCACCCCGCCGCGCCAGCAGATCACCCCGGATGCCGAAAAGCGCCTGGAGGCCATCGCCAATACCCAGGACCTGGGTGCAGGTTTCGTGCTGGCTACCAACGATCTGGAAATCCGCGGCGCCGGCGAACTGCTGGGCGAAGGCCAGAGCGGACAGATCCAGGCGGTCGGTTTCACCTTGTACATGGAAATGCTCGAGCGCGCGGTCAAGGCCATCCGCAAGGGCACCCAGCCCAACCTCGACCAGCCCCTGGGCGGCGGCCCGGAAATCAACCTGCGCCTGCCGGCGCTGATTCCCGAAGACTACCTGCCGGATGTGCATGCGCGGCTGATCTTGTACAAGCGCATCGCCTCGGCCGTGGACGAAGACGGCCTCAAGGACCTGCAGGTGGAAATGATCGACCGCTTCGGCCTGCTGCCGGAGCCGACCAAGAACCTGGTGCGCCTCACCCTGCTCAAGCTGCAGGCCGAAAAGCTCGGCATCAAGAAGGTCGATGCCGGACCCAACGGCGGCAAGATCGAATTCGAAGCCCAGACCCCGGTCGACCCCCTGGTGCTGATCAAGTTGATCCAGGGCCAGCCCAAGCGCTACAAGTTCGAGGGTGCCACCCAGTTCAAGTTCATGGTGCCGATGGAACGCCCGGAAGAACGCTTCAACAATCTCGAGGCGCTGTTCGAGCGCCTGACCCCACAATCTGCGTGAAGGAAGATCCATGCGTGCCATTCGCTGCCTGACCCTGCTGCTGGCCCTGTTCGCCCCGGCAGCCTTCGCTGAAGGCGCCTATCAGGTCGAAATGATTCTGGTGCGGCAGAACGCCGTGCCGGCGATTACCAGCCAGTTTGCTCCTGAAGACTGGAGCAACGGCGCCCAGGCGCCTGCCGAGGGCGATATGCGCCAGCCCTCGATGACCGATCAAGCCGCCAGGCTTGCCGCCGACCCGAGCCAGTACACCATCCTGCTTCACAAGGCCTGGCAGCAGGAGGCCGGTGCCGTGGCGATCAGTGAGGGCCAGGAGCAGTTCGGCCAGTTCCCCATCGAGGGCAACCTGAGCGTGACGGAAGATCGCTTCATCGCGGTCGACGCCAGCTTCTGGGTCAACCAGTTCGACAGCAACGGCAGCGTGATCCAGAGCGAACAGCTCAAGCAGAGCAACAGCACCGTAAAAAATGGCGAGCTGACCTTTCTGGATGGCGGGCACCTGGCCCTGCTGCTCAAGGTCACCGCCAACCGGCCAGCCAGTGCACCCACTCCTGCGCCGGAGATGATGGAGCAGTAGCCTGATGCCGAAAACGCTGCGACAACTGCTCGAGGACAGTGACTGGACCCACGCTTTCCCCCCCAGGACACTGGAAAGGGGCTTCGAATATGCCGATCAACACCGGGTAACGGTGATATCGCTGGAGCCCCACAGGCTTACGTCGGTCTGTCGCGGCTCAGGTGACAACATCTATACCCAGCACATCAGAGTAGAGGGCAGTAAACACGTCTCGTCGCTCGACACCGCCTGCACCTGTCCGGTCGGCTTCGACTGCAAGCACTGCGTAGCGGCCTTGTACCATGTGATGGAGCTGCCCGAAGAACCAACGGGTACGCACGGCGCGCAACTTAGCCCTGTTCTCGAGCGCTGGCTTGAGCGCCTGGCAGTACCGCTCCCCGGCACTGAAAAGCCCGCCGGGCAAAGCGTACGCACCCTGCTGTATGAGCTTGAGTTTCACCCTAGCGGCAACGCCACCATCACAACGTACAAATGCAAGCACCTCAAGGATGGCCGGTTCACCGAACTCAAGCCTCTCCTTTACCCGCACGAAATACTCCGGCAAAGCTCAGGCTACCCAACCGAAAGCGATGCCAGATTCTTACGCATGGTGGTCGCCAGAACGCCCGCGGGCGCGCTTACCAGCGGTGTAACACTCGACGGCAGTGAAGGTGCGGAGCTGCTTGAACACGCCCTTGGCACCGGACGCCTGTTCCTGCTGGGAGATCAGGGGCCGCTCAAACCAGGCCCGCCCCTGGCAGGCGAGTTCCGCTGGGAAAAACTCGATGACGAACGATACAGAGGCGGCTGGTATCACCAGGGCAGGATGCTCAAGCTGGTACTGGCGCTGCAGCCGCTGTACTACGTTGACACCGAACAGGGCCAGGTTGGCCTGCTGAGCCACGGCTATGATGAAGTCATTGCTTCCTCCCTCGCCCTGGCACCACTGGTGCCTGAAAGCCAGGTGGTCAGTTTCAGTCACCGGATCCAGACCCTCAACCGGCAGATCCCCACCCCCAGAACATTGAGCGAGACGATCATCGACGGTATTGCCCCCACGCCCCACCTGATCCTGGGCAGCCACGAGTTCAGCGCCTATGTGCCGCAGTCGGGCAGGATGCAACGCCAGCACCAGCATCGCGCCGCACTGTCTTTCGACTATGACGGGGTTCGCGCCAGTGGCCGTCAAGGCACGGAAGTCACCCGCCTGGAAGGCAATACCAACCAGCGCATCCAGCGCCAGGCTGACGCCGAAAAATTGATTCGCCTGAAGCTGCTGCGCTTGGGATTCAAGGTGGCCACCCGTCAAAGCAAGGCACTGCCAGAGAGCGCGGGCGAGCTGATGGAACTGAGCACTGAAGGCGCCTGGCTGCGCTTCATGCTCAACGACTTGCCGAGCCTGCGCGAGCAAGGCTGGCAGATCGAGTACACCGACGATTTCGCCTTCAACCTCGCCGAGGTCGATGACTGGTACGCCCAAGTCGACGAGGCCAGCGGACGCGACTGGTTCGACCTGGAAGTGGGCATCGAGGTTAACGGCCAGCGCCTGAGCCTGTTACCCATCCTGCTGAACGTGCTGCGCACCCACCCCGAGCTGCTGAACCCCACCCAGCTGAACAAGCGGCGCGATGACGAAAGCCTGCTGGTGCAGATACCCGCGCCACAAGGCGAGGCACGTCGCAATCTGCAAGTGGCACTGCCCTACGGCCGCCTGAAGCCGGTACTGGCAACGCTGGGCGACTTCTACCTGCGCGAGCCTGGCGAAACCAGTGTGCGCCTGCCAACGCTCGATGCCACCCGCCTCAACGCCCTGGAAGACATTCCGCTGAACTGGCAAGGCGGCGCCCAGGTGCGCAACCTGGGCGAGCGCCTGCGTGACATTCGCCGACAGCCGGCACAAGCCCCGGAGGGCCTCAACGCCACGCTGCGCAGCTACCAGCTGGAAGGCCTGAGCTGGATGCAGGCCCTGCGCGAACTGGAAGTGGGCGGCATCCTTGCCGACGACATGGGCCTGGGCAAGACCCTGCAAACCCTGGCGCACCTGCTGACCGAAAAGAACGCCGGCCGCCTCACCCGCCCGGCGATGGTGGTAATGCCCACCAGCCTGATTCCCAACTGGCAGGACGAAGCCGCGCGCTTTGCGCCCAGCTTGCGCGTGCTGGCCTTGCAAGGCCTCGGGCGGCGCAAGCAGTTCGACAAGCTGGAAGACTATGACCTGCTGCTGACCACCTACGCGCTGCTGCCCAAGGACCTGGAGCACTTCAAGAACCTGAAGCTGCATGTACTGATCCTCGACGAAGCCCAGTACATCAAAAGCCCGGGTAGCAAGGCGGCCCAGGCCGCGCGCCAGCTCGAAGCCCGTCAACGCCTGTGCCTGAGCGGCACGCCACTGGAAAACCACCTGGGCGAGCTGTGGTCGCTGTTCCACTTCCTGCTGCCAGGCTGGCTGGGCGATGCCAAGGCCTTCAACCGCGACTACCGCACTCCTATCGAACGCCAAGGCAACAACGAGCGACTCCAACACCTGAACGCGCGGATCAAGCCCTTCCTGCTGCGTCGCACCAAGGAGCAGGTGGCCACCGAGCTGCCGGCCAAGACCGAAATGGTCCACTGGGTCGAGCTCAGCGATGCCCAGCGCGATGTCTACGAGACCATGCGCCTGGCGATGGATCAAAAGGTACGCGCCGAGATCACCCGTAAAGGCGTCGCCCGCAGCCAGATCATCATTCTGGAAGCCCTGTTGAAACTGCGCCAGGTCTGCTGCGACCTGCGCCTGGTCAACAGCGAGGCCTCGACTGCCCGCGGTGCTCATTCAGGCAAACTCGCAAGCCTGATGGAGATGCTCGAGGAACTGCTCGCCGAAGGTCGCAGGGTACTGCTGTTCTCGCAGTTCACCAGCATGTTGCGATTGATCGAGGCCGAACTCGAGCACCGCGGCATTGCCTACTCCCTGCTTACAGGCGAAACCCGTGACCGTCGCGCGCCGGTACAAGACTTCCAGAATGGCCGGTTGCAGATTTTCCTGATCAGCCTCAAGGCCGGTGGCGTGGGCCTGAACCTGACCGCTGCCGACACCGTGATCCATTACGACCCGTGGTGGAACCCGGCCGCCGAGAACCAGGCCACGGATCGTGCGTATCGCATTGGCCAGGAAAAGCCGGTGTTCGTCTACAAGCTGATCACCCGGGGCACCGTGGAAGAGAAGATCCAGCAACTGCAGCAAGAGAAGTCGGCACTGGCGGCCGGGGTGCTGGACGGACGCCAGGCGGGGGATTGGCGCTTGGCGGCGGAGGATATCGATGCGCTGTTTGCGCCTTTGCCGGGCCCGCGCAAAGGCTGAATCCATCGCGGGGCAAGCCCGCTCCTACCAGGCAGGAGCGGGCTTGCCCCGCGACGCTTACATCAATCCACCAACTGCGCTTCCTTGAGCGCCCCAAGCGCTTCCAGCCAACGAGGCTGCTGGCGGTAGTCAGTACGCGCAAAGCCCTGCCCGCGCATTTGTGCAATGCGCGGCGATGGCTTGACCTTCAGCCGCTGGGCAGCGCTCAGCGCCAGCTCGGCTGCCGCACGATCATTGCAGACCAGCCCCATGTCGCAACCGGCACTCAGCGCCGCCTCGATGCGGCTGGCAGCGTCACCCACCACATGAGCGCCGGCCATGGACAGGTCGTCACTGAAAATGACCCCATCGAAGCCCAACTCACCGCGCAGGATGTCCTGTAGCCAACGGCGCGAGAAGCCGGCAGGCTGGTTGTCGACCTGTGGGTAGATCACATGGGCCGGCATGACCGCCGCCAGTTGCCCACCCAGGCGCGCGAACGGCACGAGGTCGGCTGCACGGATCTGCTCCAGGCTGCGCTCATCGGTTGGAATGGCCACATGCGAGTCAGCCTCAGCCCAGCCATGCCCGGGGAAGTGTTTGCCACAGGCCGCCATGCCGGCGGCGTTCATGCCGCGGATAAAGGCACCGGCAAGAGCCGTGGCGCGCTGCGGATCGCCTTCGAAGGCCCGGCTGCCGACCACCGCGCTGCGCTGGTGATCCAGGTCCAGAACGGGTGCAAAACTCAGGTCCAGGCCTACCGCCAAGACTTCGGTTGCCATCAACCAACCACACTGCTCGGCCAGGTATTCGGCGTTATCGTTGTCGGCGATCGCACGCATCGCAGGCAGGCGCACGAAGCCCTGGCGCAGACGCTGGACCCGACCGCCCTCCTGGTCCACCGCCAGGATCAGGTCGGGACGCAGGGCGCGGATCGAAGCGCTGAGCTCACGCACCTGGCGAGGGCAGTCGATGTTGCGAGCAAAGATGATCAGGCCGGCCACTTCAGGCTGGCGCAGAAGCTGGCGATCTTCGGCGGTTAACCAGGTACCGGCGATGTCCACCATCAAGGAGCCTTGCAGGCTGGCACTCATAAATGATCCTTCAATTCAGGGGCGCATCGGCCCATTGGGGGCATGCGGCTTCGTCGATCCGCACCGGGCAATGCAGCGGTACGTGTTCGAACAGGTATAAAAGGTCGGCATTGCGCAAGCGCACACAGCCATGGGACAACGGCACGCCCATTGGTTCGCTGTCGGGTGTGCCGTGCAGGTAAATATAACGACGGAAGGTGTCGACCGGCCCCAAGCGATTGACCCCTGGCTCGCAGCCGCTGAGCCAGAGGATCCGGGAGAGGATCCAGTCGCGCCCCGGGTGTTGTGCGTGCAGGGCGGGCGTCCAGGTCTCGCCGGTCCAGCGTCGCCCACGCAACACCGCGCCTTGCGGTAGACCTGCGCCGATTTTCGCCCGCACCTGATGCAGGCCACGCGGCGTACAGCCTGAACCGTTGCGCTCCCCCGCACCGTTCAGCGCGGTGGAGACCGGCAGGCGCAGGCACAACTGCCCCCGGGAAAACCCGTAGAGGCATTGATCGGCGAGGGAAATGTGCAGGGAATCGAGACTGTGCATAGGGCGCTAGCTTAGCCGATGCGGCTCGCGGCGCCCAGCCGTTGAATCAGGCCTTGGCGGCGACCGGCACGCTGGAAGATTTGCTGCGCGGGCGCAGCTGTGCAGCGGCCATTGCCTCATCGGTCACACCCGTGTCGGCACGCATGCCGGCAGCGAGGAACGGCACCATCAGGCGCATGACTTGTTCGATCGAGGTATTGATGCCGAAGTCGGTTTCGGCAATGGCCCGCAGGGCCTTGATCCCGGACATGCTGAAAGCAGCGGCGCCCAGCATGAAGTGCACGCGCCAGAACAGCTCGATGGGAGGAATGCGCGGCGCTGCCTCGTTGACCAGCAGCATGTAGCGGCGGAACACCTTGCCGTACATGTCTTCGAGGTAGCGACGCAGGTGCCCCTGGCTCTGACTGAAGGCCAGCCCCAGCAGGCGCATGAAAATGGACAGGTCGTTGCCGCTGCGAGGCTGCACCACCAGCGCCTGCTCGACCAGCATCTCAAGCAACTCTTCAAGGCTTGGCTTGTGCTCAGGACGCGCCTGGCGACGCTCCAGCTCACGCTCGAGGCTGGTACAGAACGGGCCCAGGAAACGCGAGAAGACTGCCTGGATCAGCGCCTTCTTCGAACCGAAATGGTAGTTCACCGCCGCCAGGTTGACGCCGGCCTTGCTGGTGATCAGCCGCAATGAGGTTTCGGCAAAACCTTTTTCCGCGAACAACTGCTCGGCAGCATCGAGAATGCGTTCAACGGTTTCCGACTGGGCCATGACTACTCCGCCTGACAAACACTTGTTTGAAACATACGTTTCAAAGCGGTGATTTGTCAAGCCTGCACAGCCGTTTTGCGGCCACACGGTCACGTATTAAATCACACCCTCAATCGACAAGCTTCCCACTGCTGGAATGTGCACCCCAGCCTTTCTTGCAGCTTGGCGCTTGCAGCTTGCCATCTACTGTATATAATTCCAGTCACTGTATAAAAAGACAGAGCGATCAACATGCTAAAACTGACGCCACGCCAAGCTGAGATTCTGGCTTTTATCAAGCGCTGCCTGGAAGACAACGGCTTCCCGCCCACCCGCGCGGAAATCGCGCAGGAGCTGGGCTTCAAGTCGCCCAATGCCGCCGAGGAGCACCTCAAGGCCCTGGCCCGCAAGGGCGCGATCGAAATGACCCCGGGTGCCTCCCGCGGCATCCGCATCCCCGGCCTTGAATCCAAGCCCGAAGACAGCGGCCTGCCGATCATTGGTCGGGTCGCTGCCGGCGCGCCCATTCTCGCCCAGCAACATATCGAAGAGTCCTGCAACATCAACCCGGCCTTCTTCCATCCCCGGGCCGACTACCTGTTACGCGTTCACGGCATGAGCATGAAGGACGTCGGCATCGTCGATGGCGACCTGCTCGCTGTACACACATGCCGCGAAGCCCGTAATGGCCAGATCGTGGTCGCCCGTCTGGGCGATGAAGTCACGGTCAAGCGCTTCAAGCGCGAAGGCAACAAAGTCTGGCTGATTGCCGAAAACCCTGAGTTCGCCCCCATCGAAGTCAACCTGAAAGATCAGGAGCTGGTAATCGAGGGCTTGAGTGTCGGCGTCATTCGCCGATAAAAGGAGGCGTCATGCAGTTCCCCCATGCACCACAGCAAGCACAATTGCCCCTGTTCGAAGCGTTCCTGGCCCAGCCGGTTCTGCCCGGACTGAAAGCCACCAAGCCAGCCCCACATGCGGGCACGGCGCAGGTTTTCAGCGAACTGTCCTTTCGTGGCGCATTGGGTAGCTGCCAGAACCTGCTGGCCCCCATGCTGCGTGAACTGAGCGAGTTGAGCGAGGAGCAGGACGCCCGCTGGCTGACCCTGATCGCCCCGCCAGCCATCCTCACCCACGCCTGGCTACGCGACGCAGGCCTCAATCGCGAACGCATCCTGCTGCTGCAGCCGCGCGGCAACCAAAGCGCCCTGCAACTGGCCTGCGATGCCCTGCGACTGGGCCGCAGCCATACGGTTGTCAGCTGGTTGAGCACCGTCAGCAGCAGCGCTCGCCAACAACTGAGCAACGCCGCCCGTACCGGAGACGCACAAAGCCTGAACATCCGCCTTGGGTGATGTTCAGGCTTGTTTCAAATGGGATTCGCCAGGCTTCCTCAGGACGAGGAAGCCATGCAGGACGATCAATGCAGGACGCGCGGCCCTTCGTCTCGCTCGATTTCGCCTTCTACCAGTTTGCCAGCCATCTGCACGCCGACGCTGAGCATGGCCTTTGCCACTTCAACGTGTTGACCCTGCAGGAAAGCCTTGGCGTCCTCGGAGAAATCCAGGGTTACCAGGGAGCCTTCGTCCTCGGCGCGGCGCAGCTCGATCCGGCCATCAGGCAACTCGACAATTTCTAGAAAGGACGTTGGCATAAGGGGCTGTTCTCCACGAAAGGCCACTATTGTATCAGCGACTGCCCCGATCAGCACTCACTCAAGCCCTCGCGAAAACGAACGGTGAGGCCCTTGAGATTCTGCCTCCAACTCTCCAGCTCTTCCCTCGACAGCGGCACTACCTCGGGCTCATCCAGGCTCACAGCCTGGATCAGCGGTTGGGTTACATCGGTTTTTGGCGCTTTTTTCGCGACCGGCGGTCGGAACAAATCGGCATAAGCTGCTAGCAGTTGCGCCAGCCAGGTTTCCCGCTGCTCTGCCAGCTCTACCAGCTCGGCCATTTCCGGAATGGCCACTGCCTCAAGCACTTCACGCGTCAACAGCAGTTCAGCGCGTGGCGCCCCTGCCTGGGGCAAACGATAGAACCCGGCAATCTCATGGCAAAGCCCCAGCAGCGCGCCATACAGATGGAACAGCGCGGATTCGCGCTCGGCCTGAATCAGCGCCTGGGCGTTCATGGCCCGGCTTTCCTGCGCCTTGCCCAAGGCCTCAAGGGCGAGGCCCGCGAAATAGATCTTCTGATTGGTACGGGTATAGAGTTCCTGGGCCATCTGGGTGCCCTCCGATAGGCTGCAAGGCGGTCAGTCAATTTACACTACTGAAAAGCATCGCGGGGCAAGCCCGCTCCTCCTGTGGGAGCGGTCTTGCCCCGCGGTCAGATGAATGCAGCGTGATCAGCGCTTATCTTCGACCTTCCAGGCATTGCCGTCGTAGAAAGCACGCCAGCCCGTCGGTTTGCCTTCGACCTCGGTCTGCACGTACTGCTCCTTGGTCTTGCGGCTGTAGCGGATCACCGCCGGGCGACCGTCCGGATCCTTTTTCGGCGCTTCGCAGAGGAAGTGGTACTTCGGATCGATCTCATCCTTGTGTGGAATGATCTCGATCACCAGTGGCGCACGGGTCTCTCGGTTTTTCGGGAACTGGCTGGCCGCCAGGAACAGGCCCGAAGCACCGTCACGCAACACGTAGGTGTCGTTGACCTTCTCGCACTTGAGCTCCGGCATCTTCACCGCATCCATCTTGGGCGGCGCCGCCTCGCCGCTCTTGAGCAGCTTGCGGGTGTTCTTGCATTCGGCATTGGTGCAACCGAAGAACTTGCCGAAGCGGCCGGTCTTGAGCTGCATTTCGCTACCGCACTTGTCGCACTCCAGGCTCGGCCCTTCGTAACCCTTGATGCGGTAGTTCCCTTCTTCGATCTCGTAGCCGGTGCAATCAGGGTTGTTACCGCAGATATGCAGCTTGCGCTTCTCGTCGAGCAGGTAGGCATCCATGGCGGTGGAGCAGATCGGGCAACGGTGCTTGTTGAGCAACACGCGCGATTCCGACTCGCCCTCGTCATCGGCTGCAATTTCATCACCCGGAACCAGGTTGACCGTGGCCTTGCAGCGTTCCTTGGGTGGCAGGCTGTAGCCCGAGCAACCCAGGAACACGCCCGTGGACGCAGTACGGATCATCATCGGCCGACCGCAATCCTTGCACGGAATGTTGGTCAGCGTCGGCTGGTTGGCACGCATGCCCTTCTCGGCATCCTCGGCCAGCTTCAGCTTGTTGCTGAAATCGCCGTAGAACTCGTCCAATACGTTCTTCCAGTCACGTTCGCCCTGGGCCACATCGTCGAGGTTCTCTTCCATGCCGGCGGTGAAGCCGTAGTCCATGAGATTGGAGAAACTCTCCGACAGGCGCTCGGTGACGATGTCGCCCATCTTCTCGGAATAGAAACGACGGTTGTGCAAGGTCACATAGCCGCGGTCCTGAATGGTCGAGATGATTGCCGCGTAGGTGGAAGGACGGCCAATACCGCGCTTTTCCATTTCCTTGACCAGGCTGGCCTCGGAGTAGCGTGCCGGCGGCTTGGTGAAGTGCTGGCTCGGATCGATCTGGATCAGCTTGAGCACTTCGCCCTGGCTCATCTCGGGCAGCACGTCGTCATCGCCCGGCTTGCTCTGTTGCGGCAGCACGCGGGTGTAACCGTCGAACTTGAGGATACGGCCCTTGGCGCGCAGCTCGAAGTCGCCAGCGGTGACACTGACGGTGGTCGACAGGTACTGCGCCGGCGGCATCTGGCAGGCCAGGAACTGGCGCCAGATCAGCTCGTACAGACGCTCTGCATCACGCTCCATGCCGCTGAGCTTGGTCGGATGCGTGTTCACGTCCGAAGGGCGGATAGCTTCGTGAGCTTCCTGGGCGCCCTCTTTGCTGCCGTAGACAATCGGCGCCTCGGGCAGGTACTTCTTGCCGAATTCGCTCTCGATGTAGCTGCGGGCCATTTCTACCGCATCGACAGAAAGGTTGGTCGAGTCGGTACGCATATAGGTGATGTAGCCAGCTTCGTACAGACGCTGGGCCATCATCATGGTTTTCTTCACCCCGAAGCCCAGGCGATTGCTCGCCGCCTGCTGCAGAGTGGAGGTGATGAAAGGCGCCGAAGGCTTGCTGCTGGTCGGACGGTCTTCGCGCTTGGCAACGGTATAGCTGGAGGCCTTGAGCTTCTCCAGGGCCGCCATGGCCTGGGCTTCGTTCAACGGCTTGAAGGCCTCGCCCTTCTCGCGAGCCACTTCGAAGCGCACCTTGGCGTCCTTGGCGGTCCCGAGGTCGGCATGCACTTCCCAGTATTCTTCCGGGATGAAGGCGCGGATTTCGCGCTCACGCTCGACCACCAGCTTCACCGCAACCGACTGCACGCGGCCAGCAGACAGGCCACGGGCGATCTTCTGCCACAACAGCGGCGAGACCATGTAGCCGACCACGCGATCGAGGAAACGACGCGCCTGCTGGGCGTTGACCCGGTCGATATCCAGCTCGCCTGGCTGCGAGAAGGCTTCCTGGATGGCCTTCTTGGTGATTTCGTTGAACACCACACGCTTGTAGCGGCTGTCGTCACCCCCGATGGCTTCGCGCAGGTGCCAGGCAATGGCTTCCCCCTCGCGATCCAAGTCGGTTGCGAGATAGATGGTGTCGGCATCCTTGGCCAGGCGACGCAGTTCGTCAATGACCTTTTCCTTGCCTGGGAGGATCTCGTACTTGGCTTTCCAGCCGTGGTCCGGATCGACCCCCATGCGCGCAACCAGCTGCTTGCGCGCCTTCTCTTTCGGCGACAGGGCCGGCGCCTCGCCTGCGGCTGCCTTGCCGCGCTTGGCGGCAGGCTCCTTGCTGGCGCTGGCCGAACCGCTGGTGGGCAGGTCTCGGATATGGCCGATACTCGACTTCACCACGTACTGGCTGCCCAGGTACTTGTTGATGGTCTTGGCCTTAGCCGGGGATTCCACAATGACCAGCGATTTGCCCATGGATCGGAAAATTCCTGAATACTGAAAATAAAAACACGGCAGGTACCTGACGCGGCACCGCTATATATAGTGGCAACACAGTGAGGTCAAGCGCGGGGCTTTATCCGCCCTCGGCATCGGGCCGCGAAAACAGCTCGGGTTCAGCCTTGACCAAAGCAAAGCGCGGCACTTGCTCGCCGTCAACCTCGACCGACTCCAGAAACATCGAAAGTGGTCGTACCCACAGCCCGAACTCGCCATACAGGGCCTGGTAGAACACCACCCACTCCTCGGTCTCGGAATGGCGCGCAGTGCCGAACACACGATACTCAGGCCCCTTGTAATGCCGGTATACGCCTGGTTGTATCTGCATGTTGCTCACCCTCTTGAAAAAAATATCCCGCAAAAAACAAAAACCGGGGCACAAGGCCCCGGCTTCCTTCCGCGAAGCGCTTAGACGCGTTCGAAGACGGTGGTGATGCCCTGACCCAGGCCGACGCACATGGTCGAGACGCCGAAGGTCCCGCCATTCTGCTTCATGACGTTGAGCAGAGTGCCGGAAATCCGCGCACCAGAGCAACCGAAAGGATGACCCAGGGCGATGGCGCCGCCGTGCAGGTTAACCTTCTCATCCATCTTGTCGAGCACTTTCAGATCTTTCAGCACTGGCAGGGCCTGTGCCGCGAAGGCTTCGTTGAGCTCGAAGAAGTCGATGTCGGCGATGGTCAGGCCAGCGCGCTTGAGCGCCTTCTGGGTCGCCGGCACCGGGCCGTAGCCCATGATGGCCGGGTCGACACCGGCCACCGCCATGGAACGGATCACGGCCAGCGGCTGGATGCCCAGGTCCTGGGCGCGCTGGGCCGACATCACGATCATGCAAGAGGCGCCGTCGGTGATCTGCGAGGACGTACCGGCAGTCACGGTACCGCCTTTAGGGTTGAAGGCAGGCTTCAACGCCGCGAGGCTTTCCAGGGTGGTGTCCGGGCGAATGGTTTCGTCGTAGTCGAACGTCTTCAGGAAACCGTTCTCGTCGTAACCCTGCATCGGGATGATTTCATCCTTGAACTTGCCTTCGACCGTCGCCTTGTGGGCGAGCTGGTGCGAACGCAGGCCGAACAGGTCCTGTTGCTCACGGCTGATGCCGTGCATCTTGCCCAGCATCTCGGCGGTCAGGCCCATCATGCCCGACGCCTTGGCGGCGTACAGCGACATGTGCGGGTTCGGATCGACACCGTGCATCATGCTGACGTGGCCCATGTGCTCGACACCACCGACAACGAACACATCGCCGTTGCCAGTCATGATCGCCTGTGCCGCGGTGTGCAGGGCGCTCATGGACGAGCCGCACAGACGGCTGACGGTCTGGCCGGCAGCAGTGTGAGGGATCTGGGTCATCAGCGAGGCCATGCGGGCGATGTTCCAGCCCTGCTCCAGGGTCTGGTTCACACAGCCCCAGATCACGTCCTCGACTTCGTTGGGGTCGACCTTGGTGTTGCGCTCCAGCACCTTGCTGATCAGGTGCGCAGACATGTCTTCGGCGCGGGTGTTGCGGTGCATGCCACCCTTGGAGCGGCCCATCGGCGTGCGACCGAAATCGACAATCACCACGTCTCTTGGATTCAGGCTCATATATTCTCTCGCTCTCTATCGTTGGGCGCTTAACCGAAGAAGCTCTGGCCGTTCTTGGCCATTTCACGCAGCTTCGCGGTGGGGTGGTACAGCGGACCCAGATCGGCGTACTTGTCTGCCAGGGCAACGAATTCGGCCACACCGATCGAGTCGATGTAGCGCAGTGCGCCGCCACGGAAGGGAGGGAAACCGATGCCGTAGACCAGACCCATGTCGGCTTCAGCGGCGGTTTCGACGATACCGTCTTCCAGGCAACGAACGGTTTCAAGGCACAGCGGGACCATCATCCAGTTGATGATGTCTTCGTCACTGACTTCACGCTGTTCGTAGACGACCGGCTTGAGCACTTCGAGTACCGAAGCGTCGGCGACTTTCTTCGGCTTGCCGCGCTTGTCGGTCTCGTAGGCGTAGAAGCCCTTGCCGTTTTTCTGGCCCAGGCGGTTGGCTTCGTAGAGTGCATCGACGGCCGAGCGACGGTCGTCTTTCATGCGGTCCGGGAAGCCTTCGGCCATCACGTCACGGCCGTGGTGGCCGGTGTCGATACCGACAACGTCCATCAGGTAGGCCGGGCCCATCGGCCAGCCGAATTTTTCCATGACCTTGTCGATGCGCACGAAATCGACGCCAGCGCTGACCAGCTTGGCGAAACCGCCAAAGTACGGGAACAGCACACGGTTGACCAGGAAGCCCGGGCAGTCGTTGACCACGATCGGGTTCTTGCCCATTTTCTTGGCGTAGGCAACGGTGGTGGCAACGGCTACGTCGCTGGACTTCTCACCACGGATGACTTCCACCAGCGGCATCATGTGCACCGGGTTGAAGAAGTGCATGCCGACGAAGTTTTCCGGACGCTTGAGGGCCTTGGCCAGCAGGTTGATGGAGATGGTCGAGGTGTTGGAAGCCAGGATGGCGTCTTCCTTCACCTGGCCTTCCACTTCTGCCAGCACCGCTTGCTTGACCTTCGGGTTCTCGACCACGGCTTCGACGACGATGTCGACATTGGCGAAGTCGCCATACGACAGGGTCGGGCGAATCGCATTCAGCGCTTCAGCCATTTTGGCTGGAGTCAGGCGACCTTTTTCAACGCGCTTGCCGAGCAGCTTGGAGGCCTCGTTCAGACCCAGCTGGATGGCTTCCTCGCGGATATCCTTCATCAGGATCGGAGTGCCCTTGACCGCCGACTGGTAGGCGATACCGCCACCCATGATGCCGGCGCCGAGTACGGCGGCCTGCTTCACATCGTGAGCGATTTCGTCATGTGCCTTGGCCTTGCGCTTGAGCTCCTGGTCATTGAGGAACAGGCCGATCAGGCTCTCGGCAACCGAGGTCTTGGCCAGCTTCACGAAACCTGCGGCTTCGATTTCCAGCGCCTTGTCGCGACCGAAGTTGGCCGCTTTCTGGATGCTCTTGATCGCTTCGACCGGTGCCGGGTAGTTAGGACCGGCCTGGCCTGCCACGAAACCTTTGGCGGTTTCGAAGGACATCATCTGTTCGATGGCGTTGAGCTTGAGTTTTTCCAGCTTAGGCTGACGCTTGGCCTTGTAGTCGAACTCGCCGCTGATGGCGCGCTTGACCAGGTCCAGGGCCGCTGCCTGCAGCAGCTCAGGGGCAACCACTGCATCGACGGCACCTACCTTCAGGGCGTCTTCAGCACGGTTTTCCTTACCGGCGGCAATCCACTCGATGGCGTTGTCGGCACCGATGATGCGCGGCAGGCGTACGGTACCGCCGAAGCCTGGGTAGATACCCAGTTTGACTTCCGGCAGGCCGATCTTGGCGCTGGTGGACATTACGCGGTAGTCGGCAGCCAGGCACATTTCCAGGCCGCCGCCCAGGGCGATGCCGTTGATCGCGGCTACGGTCGGCACGGCCAGGTCTTCGAAATCGCTGAAAATCCGGTTGGCTTCCAGGTTGCCGGCGACCAGTTCGGCCTCGGGCAGCTTGAAGTTATCGACAAACTCGGTGATGTCCGCGCCGACGATGAACACGTCTTTGCCACTGCTGACAATCACGCCCTTGATAGAGGCGTCGGCCTTGATGGTGTCTACGGCCTGACGCAATTCGCTCAGGGTTAGACGGTTGAACTTGTTGACGGACTCACCCTTGAGGTCGAACTTCAATTCGACGATGCCGCTTTCAAGAGCCTTAACCGTGATGGCTTTACCTTCGTAAATCATCAACTGATCTCCACGATATGGAAGCTGAACTGTACACGCCGATCGCTGGTGAAAAACCCGGCCGGCCCAAGGCCGTTGTTTGCCGAATCCTTGCGCCAGGCACACCCGTCAGCGCGATAGTCGGGATTCTGTAAGAGCATTCTGACAATACAAACGCTCAATTCATACGCCCGTTTGATTTGGGTACGCACACATTCAACGAAAAAATCGCTGTTGTCAAATACCCAAAAGCAGCTTGAAAACGCGACTTTGCGGTCATTATTCACTGTTCGTAAGCAAACACCGGCTTCGGTGATCTGGCCGTATTCATCACGACGATAATGGTCAAAGGCTTACACCTGCGTGAGCAGGATAGACATGCGCCGACGCGCACAACGGAGAGATTCAAAAAAGCGGCAGGTAGCGCGAGGCCCGCTACACTGGGAGGAAGTCAACTACACCGGCCTGCCTGGCCCGTCTGCCCGATGCGTAATCGGGCTTTTTATTGAGCGCGGTCAGGCGAGGGCTTTCAATACATCGGCAATATCCTGCAATACAGCCGTTTCACCTCGTTCACCCCAGTACAGGGCAACCATTTGTGTACCGGCCTCGACCTTGTAGACGCTGTCGGGCAGGCGCGCGAACTGCGCCATCAAGGCAGGATCGCTGCAGGGTTCGCGCCATTGGTTCAGCCAGGTACCCGGCGTGGTCTGCCAATAGCTCCAGCTGTCCGCTCTGCCCTGGCGGCGAGGCCGCACGTACTGCGCGCAAGGGCTGGGAGGCTCCTTGGGCAGCCAGTGTGGCCACTGCTGAGGCGCCAGCTGCATGTTCAAGCCCATGCGTCGGGCCTCCATGCGCAGGGCCATTCGGCCACTCTGGTTGCGCGAAGGGCGCAACCAGGCCAGAGGACTCAAAATCAGCGCAAGGATTGACACCACTAGCCAGACCGTCATATCTGTTGTTCCCATAAAGCTTTGCAAATGAGCTGGTTAGCCGGGGTTTGAAGCGATCAGCCTGAAACCGACCATACTTGAACTAATGCAACTGTCAGGAGAGCTACTCATGCCCTACGAACATATTCTGGTTGCCGTCGACCTGACCGAAGAATGCGACCCGGTCATCAAGCGCGCCCGTGAGCTGGCTACACCCGCGGGCACCAAGGTATCCCTGGTGCACATTGTCGAACCGATGGCCATGGCCTTTGGTGGCGATGTCCCCATGGACCTCTCGCAGCTGCAACAGCAACAGTTCGACCAGGCCAAGGAGCGCATGGACCGCCTGTTCACCAAGTACCCTGAAATCAATCGCGGCGACTCGCACCTGACCTACGGCCAGCCTCGCCAGGAAATCCACCAGTTGGCCAAGGACCAGAGTTGCGACCTGATCGTGGTGGGCAGCCATGGCCGTCACGGCCTGGCCCTGCTGCTGGGCTCCACGGCCAACGACGTCCTGCACGGCGCACCATGCGATGTGCTGGCCGTACGCCTGCAGAAAAAAGCCGAGTAACGCAAAAGGCCCGACGCACGATCGTCGGGCCTCTCTCTTCAGCTGTCCAGTTCGGCCCAGCGCTCCACCAGGACATCCAGCTCAGCCTGCATCTGCTCCAGACGTGCCAGTACGGCACTGGTCTGGTCGATTGGGCGCTGGTAGAAGGCCGGATCGGAAATCTCTTCCTGCACCGCAGCCATCTTCTGCTCCAGGGCGTCGATCTGACCAGGCAAGGCTTCCAGCTCACGCTGCAGCTTGTAGCTGAGCTTCTTCTTTGGCGCCTCGGCGACCGGCGCAACGACCGGAGCCGGCGCTACGGCTTCGACCACCGCGGTGTTCAGTTCCGACTTGCCTGACTTGCTCTCGGTGACACCGAGCAACTTCGGCGAACCACCCTGGCGAATCCAGTCCTGATAGCCACCGACGTACTCGCGTACCTTGCCCTCGCCTTCAAAGACCAGGGTGCTGGTGACCACGTTGTCCAGGAACGCCCGGTCGTGGCTGACCATCAGCACGGTGCCCTTGAATGCCGACAACACCTCTTCGAGCAACTCGAGGGTTTCTACGTCCAGGTCGTTGGTCGGTTCGTCGAGCACCAGCAGGTTGGCAGGCTTGCTGAACAGTTTGGCCAGCAACAACCGTGCACGTTCACCGCCAGACAGCGCCTTGACCGGCGTACGCGCACGCTGCGGACTGAACAGGAAGTCGCCCAGGTAGCTCAACACGTGACGGTTCTGCCCGTCGATCTCGATGAAGTCGCGACCTTCGGAAAGGTTGTCGATCACGGTCTTTTCCAGGTCCAGCTGATGGCGCAACTGGTCGAAGTAAGCCACCTCCAGACGGGTACCGGCTTCAATCTTGCCGCTGGTGGGCTCAAGGCCGCCGAGCATCAGCTTGAGCAAGGTGGTCTTGCCGGTACCGTTGGCGCCGAGCAGGCCGATACGGTCCTCGCGCTGCAGGACCATGGAGAAATCCTTGACCAGTTGCGGGCCGCCCGGGTGGCTGAAGCTGACATTCTCCAGCACCATCACCTGCTTGCCGGACTTCTCGGCAACGTCGAGCTGGATGTTGGCCTTGCCGGTACGCTCGCGACGTTCGCTGCGTTCTACACGCAGTGCCTTGAGTGCGCGTACGCGGCCTTCATTGCGGGTACGCCGGGCCTTGATGCCCTGGCGAATCCACACTTCTTCCTGGGCCAGCTTCTTGTCGAACAGGGCGTTGGCGGTTTCTTCGGCCGCCAGCATGGCTTCCTTGTGCACCAGGAAGCTGGCGTAGTCACCGTTCCAGTCGATCAGGCCGCCGCGGTCCAGTTCGAGGATGCGCGTGGCCAGGTTCTGCAGGAAGGAACGGTCGTGGGTGATGAACAGCACGGCGCCGCCAAAACCACTGAGGGCTTCTTCAAGCCAGGCGATGGCACCGATGTCCAGGTGGTTGGTCGGTTCGTCGAGCAGCAGCAGGTCGGGCTCGGACACCAGTGCCTGGGCCAGCAACACGCGGCGACGCCAGCCACCGGACAGCTCGGCCAGGGTTTTGTCGGCCGGCAGTTGCAAGCGGCTCAGGGTGCTGTCGACCAACTGCTGCAGGCGCCAGCCGTCACGCGCTTCCAGGTCGTGCTGGACGTGCATGAGTTTTTCCAGGTCGGCATCGCTGTGGATGTTCTGGCTCAGGTGGTGGTATTCGGCCAGCAAGGCGCCGACACCGTCGAGGCCTTCAGCCACCACATCGAACACCGTACGGCCATCGGCCACCGGCAGCTCCTGCGGCAGCTCGCCGATCTTGAGCCCAGGGGCACGCCAGACATCACCGTCATCAGGCTTCTGGTCACCCTTGACCAGGCGCAGCATGCTCGATTTGCCAGTACCGTTACGGCCGATGATGCACACCCGCTCACCACGGGCGATCTGCCAGGACACCTTGTCCAACAACGGCATGGCGCCGAACGCAAGGGACACATCGCTTAATTTGAGCAGGGTCATGATCTTCTCCAAAAACAGGGCGCGCATTCTACCCGACTTGGGCCGGCTTCACATTAAGCAGGCGCTCCTACAGACTATTCCGACGACAGACTGCCCGATTACAACTCGATACAAGCACAATGCTTTCATCCGCCGTTGGCAAACGGCTAAGCTTAAGCAACGTAATCCCAACAGTGCTGGCTTCGCCGTCACTTTTCATGGTCAAACTGCCCGGAAGTCTCATGCGCAGCCGCCTGTTCAGCCTAGTTTCCTGCCTGCTTCTCTCGGCCTCCGCGGCCAGCGTCGCCCAGGCCACCGACATCACCGTACAACGCCAATACTATGACGAGGCCAAGCGTGCCCTGGCCAAGGGCGACAAGGGCCCGTACCTGCGCTATGCCCAGGCGCTGCGCGACTACCCATTGACGCCCTACCTCGCCTACGACGAGCTGACCGCACGCCTTAAAAGCGCCAGCAATGAAGAGATCGAGAAATTCCTCGCCGCCCACGGCGACCTGCCCCAGTCCAACTGGATGAAATTGCGCTGGCTGCGCTGGCTGGCCGAACGTGGCGACTGGGCGACCTTCAACCGCTACTACGATCCCAAGTTGAATTTCACCGAGCTCGACTGCCTCAATGGCCAATACCAACTGAGCCACGGCCAGCGGGCCGAAGGTTTTGCCACCGCCGAAAAACTCTGGCTGGTGGGCAAGTCGCAACCCGCTGCCTGCGATGCCCTGTTCAATCGCTGGGCGGCCGAAGGCCAGCTCACCGAGCAGAAGCGCTGGGAGCGCATCAAGCTGGCCGCCCAGGCCCGCAACTATGCGCTGGCCAACACCCTGAACAAGGACCTCACCACCCTTGCCCCTCAAGGCCGCCTGCTGGTAGACGTGGCGCAAAAGCCACAACTGCTCAATCAGCCTGGGCGCTTCGTGCCGGTCAACGAGGCGATGTCCGACGTGGTCAGCCTGGGCCTGCGACGCCTGGCCCGCCAGGATCCGGAGCGGGCCATGAGCCTGCTGGACGACTACGCCAACCGCATGCATTTTTCCCGCGATGAAAAAGTCGCCATCGCCCGGGAAATCGGCCTGACTCTGGCCCGCCGCTATGACCCGCGCGCCCTCGACCTGATGACCCGCTACGACCCAGAGCTGCGCGACAACACCGTCACCGAATGGCGACTGCGCCTGTTGCTGCGCCTGGGCCGCTGGGAAGAAGCCTACGAGCTGACCAAGCGCCTGCCCCAGGACCTGGCCAGCAGTAACCGCTGGCGCTACTGGCAGGCTCGCAGCCTGGAGCTGGCCCAGCCGAAGAACCCGCAGGTTCCGATGTTGTACAAGACGGTCGCTCGCGAGCGCGACTTCTACGGTTTCCTCGCCGCCGACCGCGCGCAAACCCCATACCAGCTGAACAACAAGCCACTGGTGCTGAGCCAGGCCTTGATGAACAAGGTGCGTAATACCCCGGGAATCCGTCGCGCCCTGGAGTTCCACGCCCGCGGCCAGATCGTCGATGGCCGACGCGAGTGGTACTACGTCAGCCGTCACTTCAACCGCGATGAAATGGTCGCCCAGGCCAAGCTTGCCTACGACATGCGCTGGTACTTCCCGGCCATCCGCACGATCAGCCAGGCGCAGTACTGGGACGACCTGGATATCCGCTTCCCGATGGCCCATCGGGACACGCTGGTCCGCGAAGCCAAGGTACGTGGCCTGCATTCGAGCTGGGTGTTCGCCATTACTCGCCAGGAAAGCGCCTTCATGGAAGATGCTCGCTCCAGCGTCGGGGCCAGCGGCCTCATGCAACTGATGCCGGCCACCGCCAAGGAGACCGCGCGCAAGTTCAGCATCCCGCTGGCGTCACCGGCGCAGGTGTTCAACCCGGACAAGAACATCCAGCTGGGGGCGGCCTACCTGAGCCAGGTGCACAGCCAGTTCAACGGCAACCGGGTACTGGCATCGGCGGCCTACAATGCCGGCCCAGGGCGCGTGCGCCAATGGTTGCGCGGCGCCGACCACCTGAGCTTCGATGTGTGGGTCGAGTCGATTCCGTTCGATGAAACCCGCCAATACGTGCAAAACGTGTTGTCGTACTCGGTGATCTACGGGCAGAAGCTCAATTCGCCACAGCCGCTGGTGGACTGGCATGAGCGCTATTTCGATGATCAGTGAGTGAATGAAGCCTCGTGGGGCAAGCCCGCTCCTAACAGCAGGAGCGGGCTTGCCCCACGATCGTTATTCCAGCACCGTTACTGTCATCCCTACTTCCAGTACCCCGCTACCATCAGCCACCAGGTTCTGCCCGAACAGTACATCCCCTTCCTTCTGCCGGTACGTCTTGAGCGTGGCCAAGGGTTCGCGGTCGGCACTGCGCTCGCCAGTCTGCGGGTCGATGGTGGTCAGGATGCAGCGCTCACACGGTTTGAGCACACGAAACTCCATTTCGCCGATACGAATGCGCTTCCAGCCGTCTTCGGCAAAGGCTTCGCCCCCCTCCACCACCAGGTTGGGACGAAAGCGCAGCATCTCCACCGGTCGACCGACCCGCTGCGCCAGGTCATCGAGCGATGCCTGGCCGATCAGCAACAGGGGAAAACCGTCGGCAAAGGCCACCCGATCACTGTTGAGGCCATAGCCATTGGGCAAATAGCGGGCACGCTGCTCAGGCACATGGACCAGGCGCACCTCCTTGCCAATGAATTCACTGAGCCACTGCGCCGCTTCGTCACCGGCATCCGGCACGCGCAACGTATCGCGCCAGATCAGGACACCACGCAGATTGCTATCGCTTTCGGGCACCGGCACATGCAACGACGTACGCCCTGCAGCGTCCAGGATCAGCCCGCCGTCTTCGGCACAGGTCGCCGACAGCTGGCTCATCTGCGGATAGGCGCGCTGGGTCAGGAAGCGTCCGTTGTCGCGCTCCACCAACATCCAGCGACGGTCTGCGTTCAACCCCAGCATGTCCAGCGAGGAAGAGTGCAGCGCCTGGGCGCGTGCGGACTTGAGCGGGTAGCGGTACAGAGCACTCAGACGCATTTCTAGCTGCCTTGCTTGAGGGTCGGAGGCCTAGCTTATACCGACTCAGACCGTCACTTCATCCAGCATCAGGCGCTGGCGTACGACGTCGACCAACTTGTCGGGCTGGAACTTGGACAGGAAGTTGTCGCAGCCGACCTTTTTCACCATCGACTCGTTGAAGCTGCCGGACAGCGACGTGTGCAGCACCACGTACAACGAACGCAGGCGTGCATCGTTGCGGATCTCGGTGGTCAGGCGATAGCCGTCCATTTCCGGCATCTCGGCATCGGTGAAGACCATCAGCAGCTTTTCGCAAACATTCTCGCCAGCATCTGCCCAGCCCTTGAGCATGCGCAGCGCCTTGAGGCCATCGCTGGCCACATGCATCTTCACGCCCAGCTGGGACAAGGTATCGCGCAACTGCGCCAAGGCCACAGAAGAGTCATCCACCAGCAGCACCTCACGACCACGGGCACGAGCCATCAGCGGATCCTCGAGCTTTTCACGCGAGACCCTGGCGTTGTACGGCACGATCTCAGCCAGTACTTTTTCGACGTCGATGATCTCCACCAACTGGTCGTCGACCTTGCTGATTGCCGTCAGATAATGCTGGCGACCGGCACTGGAAGGGGGTGGCATGATGGCCTCCCAGTTCATGTTGACGATACGATCGACCCCACCTACCAGGAACGCCTGCACGGAGCGGTTGTACTCGGTGACGATGATGGTGCTGCCTGGGCCGGGCGTGATCGGGCGCATGCCGATGGCCTGCGAAAGATCGATCACCGGCAGGGTCTGCCCGCGCAGGTTGACCACGCCGCAGACGAATGGGTGGCGTTGCGGCATCAAGGTCAGCTTGGGCATTTGCAGCACTTCCTGGACCTTGAACACGTTGATCGCGAACAACTGCCGGCCGGCCAGGCGAAACATCAGGATTTCCAGGCGGTTCTCACCTACCAGCTGCGTTCTTTGGTCTACCGTGTCGAGAATGCCAGCCATTGAAGAACCCCCAGTCGTGTTCGAAGAAATGAATTCAATGGCCCTGTATCGGCCAGATCGCACGCAGCTTGACCCCTGAAGAAAATGCGCGGCCAATCATTGATGTCATTTTAACATCATGCTTTACTGCGCTCACTCCCTTCCTGTCGCGATTGCCTCCAAAGGGTCGCGATCAAAACACCCCATCAGGGAAACCCCTAGTGACAATCGGGTGAGACCTGATGTTCGCGATATCCATTAGCCATTAATGTGACGCCATTCTCATTGCATGAACGGAGTCAGGCTTTTGTCAGCGATCGCCTCATTGTTGCCAATCCTTGCTCCAGCCCTGTGTGCTGGAGCCAAATGATGACTATCGACTCACTGATCAGCAGCGCCCTGCAGGATTTCCTGGTGGATGCCCAGGTCCTGCTGACCAAGGCCGAAGAGTGCCTGCAGCACCTGGAGCTGATCGACAACGACCCGGATGCCTGCCACTGCCTGAACGACACCCTCGCGATCCTGGTCTCCCGCGCCCAGGCGCTGGGACTGGTGGAGGTGGCTGGCTACTGCCAGCAACTGCAGCAGTTGCTTGAGTCGGCACAGGCACCGATCCACCTGCCCGAAGGTGCACTCACGGCCATACAGGACTGTTTGACGTTGCTGGCCTGGCAATTGGAGTTGGTCGATCCGCGCACCGGTCGCCTCAACCTGGACACCGAGGAGCAAGTGGTGCTGCTCGACAACCTGGCGACTGCCCTGCACCCGTCTCAAGCCTGCGCGCCCTGCACCTTGAGCATGAGCCCCTGCGAGCACCCTGCCCAGGTACCCAAAATGGCAATGGGGCGCTCAACTACGGGCAACTAAGCAACCTTAGTAAACTATTTGCCCAACTCAGTTCATGGTATTGAGCGCCATATACTAAGGTGGAACTTTGCCTACACACCGATCACTTGTTCGCGCTCGCGAAACTGCTGATCTAATTCATCTTGTAATAGTTTTTTTGCGCTTCCAGCTGATGGCAAAGTGCTAGGCCAGTGCGCGCGCCGGAACCTCTCTACCCGCCCGTAAAACCTGATGATTCAGACAGTTATAGGAGTCCGCGACCATTTGTATTTGAAGTGATACCATGCACACCGCAGGATGACTTTTACACTTGGGTTGACCGATATTTCGATTCCTTCATTTGTCACACGCCTTTCATCAACGCGCCCGACAACGACCGTCAACTATTATTGAAGGCAATACGGCAACGCCTCTAGCTTGACCATTGCAAGACTTCGATAGCGAAATTTCAGTGGCTTCATTTTCTATGCTCACAAGCCTCAAGACACTCACGCACTGGCGTCCCGGGGCCGCCCTGTTGCGCTGGTCGACCGCGCTTCTGTGCCTGGCCTCGATCATTGCCAACCTGGCGCTGTACCTGAGCGGCCAACCGATGCCTGCCAGCGTGATGGCCCTGCACCTGGTGGCGATGTTGAGCATCGGCTGCCACCTGCGCCACTGGGCACGCACGATTGCCATGCGCCCAGCCGAACTTGCCGATCGCCTGCTCAAAGTCCAGGAAAACGAGCGCCAGCGCCTGAGCCGCGAGCTTCACGACGAAATCGGTCAACTGCTGACTGCAGCAAAACTCCAGGTCAGCTGGCTGCAACGTCGCGCGCCGAACGAGTTGCAGGCGCAATGCAGCACCCTGCTCAGCACACTGGATGACACCCTGGCCAACGTGCGCGACGTTGCAGCCATACTCAACCCGCGCCAGCTTGCCAGCCTGGGGCTGGAGGCCAGTCTGCGCGCGCATTTGCTGCGAACCCTGGAGAACACCGACGTCAACTGGAGCCTGGAGTGCCGCCAGCGCCTGGGTGGCGTACCCGAGGAGATGGCCATCGCGGCCTTCCGCATCACCCAGGAAGCGGTAACCAACATGCTGCGCCATGCCCGCGCCGGCAACCTGCTAGTACGCATCCAACGCCTGCCTGAAGGATTGTCATTGACGATCGACGATGACGGCCAGGGGTTCTTGCCCGCCAGCAACCCAGCCGACGAAGGGCAACGGGGCATGGCCGGCATGGCCGAACGCGCCACCTTGCTCGGTGGCAACCTGTCGGTCAGCAGCCAACCTGGCCAAGGCACCCGGATCCATGCCTTGTTTCCCTGGCCGCCGCGCACCCTCGAACGCGCCAAGACAAGTACCGCCCCATGACCTGTAAATTGCTGCTGGTGGACGACCACTCACTGATTCGCGCCGGAGTCCGCGCCCTGGTGTCGGACATCCCCGGGTACACCGTGATTGGCGAAGGCGACGATGGCAGCCAGGTCGTCGAGCTGGTCGAGCAACTGGACCCGGATATCGTCCTGCTGGACATTTCCATGCGCTCGACCAGCGGCTTGCAAGCCCTCGGCTGCCTGCGCGCCAGCGGCTGTCGCAGCAAGGTGCTGATCCTGTCGATGCACACCGACCCCGAACTGATCATGCAGGCCCTGGAAAGCGGCGCCCATGGCTACCTGCTCAAGGACACCACGGCCACCGAACTGGAACAGGCATTGGCGGCGCTGCGCAGCAACGAGCGTTACCTGAGCCCTGCGATTGCCCACACCGTAATCAACCAGGCCCTGCTGCGAGCCCAGACCGGCAAGCCGCCCGCCACCGAAAACCACAACCTGACGGCCCGCCAGCTGGAAATCCTGCGCCTGATCGTGCGCGGCAAGTCCACCCGAGAAATCGCCCAAGGGCTGGGCTTGAGCATCAAGACCGTCGAAACCCACCGCTCACAGATCATGAAACGCCTGCAGATCTATGACGTGGCAGGTCTTGTGCTGTTCGCCGTACGCGAGCAGATCATCAGCCTCGACGACTGAGCAGCGGCGATCCGACCGGCAGGTGCACCCGCAACGCCGCTGCCAGCACCTCGAAGCGCAGGCTGTCCCCTTGCAACGGCTCTCCGTCCAGGTTGATGTCCAGGCCTTGCGAGCATTTGATCTCGACCCACGGCAGACGCGCCCGCACCAACATGTTTTCAAGGCCCAGTCCATCGCTGAGCAAGCTACGCAAGGCGCCCACCACTTCCTGTGGCGCCGGCAGAATACTGATGTCCAGTAACCCGTCATCCACCAGTGCCTCGGGGCACAGCACATGCCCACCCCCTGCCTGGCGGCCGTTGCCGATTCCCAGCGCCAACAGGTCTCCGCGCCATTTGAAATCCGGGCCGTGCAGCTCCACCGAGGCCGCACTGAGCTCGCTGAAGCGGGACAAGCCCGTGAACAGGTAGGCTGCCGCGCCTAATACCTTCTTCAGGTCTTCAGAGGTATTGGCCGTTACCTGGCTGCCAAAGCCGCCAGTGGCCATATTGAGAAATACCTGCTCGCCGACCTGCCCCAGGTCGATGGCCGTGGCGGGCACCTCCAGCAGTGCCAACGCCTGATCGGGTTCCAGCGGTATGCCGGCGGCGCGCGCAAAATCATTGGCCGTGCCTAGCGGCAGAAGCACCAGGCTGGCCTGGGTACGGGCCCGGGCCATGGCCTCGGCGACGTCACGCAAGGTGCCATCGCCGCCGCCAGCCACCAGATGACCGTACCCGGCTGCCAGGGCCTCCTCGACCAAACGCGCGGCATCACCGCCCTCCCAGGTCACTCGCACATCCAACTGCCAACCGCGTTCACGCATGGCGACAACGGCCGCCCGCACCTGCTCGTTCATGGCTTGCTTGCCATGCAGGATCATCAAAGCCTTGCGCTGCGCCATAGTGTCTCCCACTTAATCAAGTCCCTCGAGCGCATTTGGACCTGCGCAAATGAGCGAATGCTGCACACCTTGCGGTCGATGTAACGGATAATTCCCAGGCACCTCTTCATACAAAATTGTAAGTATGGCCATTTGGACCCAGCACTCGACAAATAATTGGCCATACTTAATACAAACAACAAGAGTGACATTTTATTGACACTCCTTTCCGTTTCCTAATACCCATCCTGCACTGTAGCTCCAGTGCACTGACTTCAAGGCCGTAGAATGAGCGCTCTGATTCCCTGCATCATCGCTGGTGGCGCCGGCACCCGGCTTTGGCCCGTTTCCCGCGAAGCCATGCCCAAGCCCTTCATGCGCCTGCCCGATGGCCAGAGCCTGCTGCAAAAAACCTTTTCGCGCGCTGGCAAACTGTCCGGCATTGAGCGCGTGCTGACCGTGACCCACCGTGACGTGTACTTCCGTACGCTGGATGAATACCGCCAGGTGAACCAGACCGGCCTGGACCTGGACTTTATCCTCGAGCCGTTCGGGCGCAATACGGCGCCCGCCATTGCCGCCGCAGCCCTGCACTGCGCGCACCTGCATGGCGAAGACGCCCAATTGCTGGTACTGCCAGCCGACCACCTGATTACCGACACCGCTGCCTTCGAGCGCGCCGTCAGCGAGGCTCGCACACTGGCGGCGCAAGGTTGGCTGACAACGTTCGGCCTGGTTCCCGACCGTGCAGAAACCGGTTTTGGCTACATCGAAAAAGGCCAGCCGCTGACCGGGAATGGCTACAGGGTCGCGCACTTTGTCGAAAAGCCCGATGCCACCCGCGCCCAAGCGTATCTGCAGGGGGGCCAGCATCTGTGGAATGCCGGCATGTTCTGCATGCGCGTGGACGCGATCCTCGCCGAGCTTGAGCAGCACGCCCCCGAACTGCTGGCTGCCGTCAATCGGTGCATACAACACAGCCCATGCAAGCAGGGCCTGGGCGAGCAGCAACTGGAGCTCGACGCGACAATGTTCGACAAGGTCCCCGACATTTCCATCGACTACGCCGTGATGGAAACCTCTCAGCGGGTCGCCGTATTGCCAGCGCAGCTTGGCTGGAGCGATATCGGCTGCTGGCAGGCCGTACGCGAGCTTCAGGCAGCCGACCCCCAGGGCAACCGCTGCAACGGCGAAACCGTGCTGCACGACGTGTCCAACTGCTACATCGACTCGCCGCGCCGCCTGGTAGGCGGCGTCGGCCTGGACAACCTGATCATCATCGATACACCTGACGCCCTGCTGGTTGCCGATGCCTCGCGCAGCCAGGAGGTCAAGGTGATTGCCCAGCAGTTGAAGCGCCAGGGCCACACGGCCTATCGCCTGCACCGTACGGTCGATCGCCCGTGGGGCACCTACACGGTGCTCGAGGAAGGCCCGCGCTTCAAGATCAAGCGCATCGTGGTCCGCCCGCAAGCGTCACTCTCACTGCAAAAGCACCATCACCGCAGCGAACACTGGATTGTGGTCAGCGGCACTGCCCGGGTGACCAACGGTGAACAGGAGTTCCAGCTCGACACCAACGAATCGACCTTCATCAAGCCGGGGCGGGTACATCGCCTGACCAACCCCGGCGTGATCGACCTGGTCATGATCGAAGTACAAAGTGGCGAATACCTGGGTGAGGACGACATCGTGCGCTTTACTGATAGCTACGGACGCGCCCGGGAGCCAGCCATCAGCTGAGACCCTGGGCGCGTCCTTGTTGTCTGCATGTCGTCACCGCCCGGCACTAGAGGAAAGGGGTCATGCGCGTACTCTGGACACTGCCCTACCTGCCCTGGCCGACCACCAGCGGCGGCAAATCCCGGCAATATCACTTGCTGCGCAGCCTGGCGCAGCGCGGCCACCAGATCACCTTGCTGGTGCAGTCGAAAATCCCTCCCAGCGAAGCTGCGCGCCAGGCGCTCGAGCCACTGCTCGAACGCCTGATCGTGTTGCCCAGGCGGCCCTTGCACAGCCCGCTGAATGTCCTCGCGGCGCTGTATGTCGGTTATCCCATGCGGGCCAGTGTCAACGGCCTTGCGCCGCACCTGCGTCACTGCTTCGAACACCTGCTGGACGAACACTGGGATGTGATCCAGATCGAACACAGCTACAGCTTCCAACCCTTCGAAAAAGCCCTGCAAGCCCGCGGCCTGCCCTTCGTACTCAGCGAACACACCATCGAATCAACGGCAGGCGATGCCTGTCACGACCGCCTGCCGCTGTGGCTGCGCCCCTTCAATGCCTTCGACCGCTGGCGCTATCGGCACTGGGAACGCCGAGTGCTGAGCCAGGCCGATGAAGTGGTCGCGGTAAGCCCTATCGATGCCGAACACATCAGCCACCTGACCAGCAACCCGGCATCGCTGGTGATCAACGGCGTCGACTGCACGCACTTTCGCGACATTCACCCCTCACCGCACAGTCAGCGGCTGCTATTTGTCGGTAACTTCGAGCACGGTGCCAGCCTTGAAGCCATCGAATGGGCGCTGGAAGACATCCTGCCGCAGGTCTGGCAGAGCAACCCGGCGGTGCGCCTGGCCGTGGTGGGGTATGGGCTGCCAGAGAGCTGGAAGTCGCGCTGGACCGATCCGCGAATCGAATGGGTGGGTTATCTGCCCGACCTGCGCGAGCTGCAACGGCACTCGGCGATTTTCTTCGCCCCGCTTCGCTATGGCGGCGGTTCGAAAATCAAGGTACTGGAAGCCATGGCCGCAGGCTTGCCGGTCGTCACCACACTCAAGGGAGTGTCCGGGTTGCAAGTAGCGCTGGGCGAGCACTACCTGGGCAGCGATGACCCCGATCAACTGGCCCTGCTGATCACCCAATTGCTCAACCAGCCCTGGCGCATGCGCCAACTGTCGGAGGCGGCGCGCCAGTTCGTCAACGACCGCCATGACTGGAGCATTGCCGCTGCCCAGCTCGAGAACGTCCATGCGCGCCTGAGCCAGCGCGCGCCGGCATGTGAGCAGCCGAGCAGCGATGGACTGCTCAGCCGTTCAGCCGAGTAGTTCGCTCAAGGGGATGAACTGCACAGTGTCGCCCTTGGTCGGCGTGGTGCCCTCACGGACTTCCACCAGGCCCTCGGCCCACGCGGCACTGCGCAGCACGCCCGAGTTCTGGTTCTTGTAGATAAGGGCCTGGCCCTGCTCCAGACGTGCTCGCAGGTACTCCCGGCGATGGCCAGCTACCGGCCAGTCGAAACCCGAAGGCACTGCAAACTGCAGCGGCGTCACATCGACGACACCCTGGCGGCGCAGCAGGTACGGCCGCGTGAGCAGCCCGAAGGTCACCAGCGTCGAGGCCGGATTGCCCGGTAACCCGATGACCGGCACGCCTTGATAATGACCGAAGGTCAACGGCTTGCCGGGCTTGATCGCCAGCTTCCACAGCGCCAGCTCCCCGGCTTCGCGCAAGGCAAGCCCCAGATAATCCGCCTCGCCTACCGACACGCCCCCGGTCGAGAGAATCAGGTCGACGTGCTGCAAGCCAGCCAGGCAATCGCGGGTTTTCTGCAGGTCATCGGCAAGAATCCCGGCATCGATCACCTCGCACCCCAGGCGTTGCAACCAACTCACCAACAATCGCCGGTTACTGTTGTAGATCTGCCCCGGCCCCAGCGGCAAGCCCGGCTCCACCAGCTCATCGCCGGTGGACAGCACGGCTACCTTGACCCTGCGCACCACCGCGAGCTCGGCAAAACCGAGCGTCGCGGCCAGGCCCAATTCGATTGGCCCCAGGCGGGTACCGGCGGCCAGCACCGAGTCCCCTTTGCGAGCCTCCTGCCCCTGCGGGCGAACATTCTGGCCGATGCGCAGCGGCTCGGTGAAGCGCACGCGCTGATCGTCCTCTACCTCGGCGTTTTCCTGCATTTCGACGCAATCGGCACCTGGCGGCAGTGGCGCACCGGTGAAGATACGCGCACAGGTTCCCGGCTGCAGCGGCTGCGGCGCGTGTCCGGCGAAGATCCGCTGGCTGACCGGCAACGACTCGCCCTGCCAGTCGTCCAACCGCAGTGCATAGCCGTCCATGGCGCTGTTGGGCCAGGGCGGCAGGTCGAGGTTTGCAACCAGCTCCTCGGCCAGCACGCGACCTTCGGCATCGGCCAGGGCGACGGTCTCGGTGCCTGCAATCGGGGCGGCCTCGGCCAGCGCCAGCAAACGCGCGAGGGCCTCTTCGACCGGCATCAATGGCTTGCTCACAGGCGCCTCAGCCACGGCTGGCGCAGGGTTCGGCCTGCTTCAGGTGAGTGACGAAATTGCAGGGGCGATGACGGGCATCCAGCTGTTCGGCGAGAATGCCGTCCCAGCCGGTGCGCACGGCATTGGTGGAGCCTGGCAGGCAGCACACCAGGGTGCCATTGGCCAGCCCTGCCAAGGCGCGGGACTGCACGGTGGAGGTGCCGATGTCTGCCACAGAGATGTGCCGGAACAGCTCACCGAAGCCCTCGACCTGCTTGTCCAGCAGGCAAGCGACCGCTTCAGGGGTGCTGTCGCGGCCAGTGAAGCCGGTACCGCCGGTGATCAGCACCACCTGCACCTGATCGTCGGCAATCCAGGTCGCTACCTGGGCGCGGATCTTGTACAGATCGTCCTTGAGCAACACCCGTGCGGCAAGGCCATGGCCGGCTTCGGTAAGACGATCGACGAACATCTGGCCAGAGGTATCGGTTTCCAGGGTACGGGTATCGCTGACCGTCAACACCGCGATGTTCAGCGGCACGAAAGGTACATCTGCCTTGGCTTTCATCAGATCTTGAATCCATATTGAGGGGGAATATGCAGCGGATTTATATCACAGCCCTACATGGGATTTTTGCCCATCCACAACACCGCGCAGGGGCTATGCTGCAATCTACAAGGAACTTGCGCAGCCACACTGCGTCTCAAGGACAATACGCACCATCCTTTACTGGAGACACACCATGATTAAACGGACCCTTCCCGCCTTCCTGCTCGCCCTGGGTCTGGGCACCCTGGCTGGCTGTGCATCGCCAACCGTCATCACCCTGAATGACGGGAGAGAAATCCAGGCAGTCGACACGCCGCAGTACGACGAAGAGTCGGGTTTCTACGAATTCGAACAACTTGATGGCAAGCAAACCCGTATCAACAAGGATCAGGTGCGTACCGTCAAGGACCTCTGACACCTGCGCCAAGCCTCCCGAAGGGGGCTTGCCGGGGAGCAAATTTTGAGTAATATTTTCTCCATCGGAGTGTAGCGCAGCCAGGTAGCGCGTCTCGTTCGGGACGAGAAGGCCGCAGGTTCGAATCCTGTCTCTCCGACCAGATTACTCAACGAAAAGCCCGCCCTGATGCGGGCTTTTTCATGCCCGTCATTCTACAAACTGCACTGGCCAGCATTGCGCCGCAGCAACAGGGCCAGCAGAATGCGCGCCTTTCGAACTTTGAGGTTGATTCACATGCGTAAGACTCTTGCCGCCCTGACCCTGGGCCTGCTGTGCGCGCAAGGCGCCGTGGCCGGCGATGGCCAGACCGCTCTTGGCGGTGGCCTGGGTGGTGCTTTGGGTAACGTGGTCGGGCAGAAGCTTGGCGGCAGTACCGGTGCCGCAATCGGTGCCGGTGTCGGTGGTGCCACCGGCAGCGCCATGGCCGCGAAAAAAGGCAACAAGACCAAGGCAGCCATTGGCGGCGGCCTGGGTTCGGCTGGTGGCTCGCTGGTCGGCAACAAGCTGGGCGGCAAGACCGGTGCCACCATTGGTGCAGGCCTGGGTGGTGCTGCCGGCGGCGCCCTGGGCAACAACCTGGCGGATGACCATCGCAAGAAGCGTCACTGATAGCGCCATTCGCGGGGCAAGCCCGCGCCTATCGATAGGCGCGGGCTTGCCCCGCGATGCATTCAGGGCCCGGAAACAAAACAACCCCCTATGCAGGGGGTTGTTCGTTTTTGCCGCGACTCAAGCTTACAGCGCAGGCTCAGCCTGTACCGCAGGGGCTGCTTCCGGCAGCACCGGAACATACAGCAGGCCCAGGCGCGAGCTGCTCCACTCGCGGGTCTTGTTGGTCAGCTCAAGGTTGTTGTTGAGCTTCTGACCATAGGTCGGAATGATCTCCTTGAGCTTGGACTGCCACTCAGGGGTCTTGATGCGATCCTTGTAGGTCTTCTCGAGCACGGTCAGCATGATCGGCGCGGCGGTCGAAGCACCTGGCGATGCACCCAGCAGTGCGGCGATGGTGCCGTCCTGGGAGGCTACGACTTCAGTACCGAACTGCAGCACACCACCGTGTACCGGATCCTTCTTGATAACCTGGACACGCTGGCCGGCCTGCAGCAGCTTCCAGTCCTGATCCTTGGCGTTCGGGTAGTACTCGCGCAGGGCGTCCATGCGATCTTCGAAGCTGAGCATCAGCTGACCCATCAAGTAGGTGCTCAGGTCGATGTTGTCGATACCCGCATGCGTCATCGGCAGGATGTTGTGCGTGGTCAGCGCCGCGAACATGTCCAGCAGCGAACCGTTCTTGAGGAACTTGGTGGAGAAGGTGGCGAACGGGCCGAACAGCAGTACTTCCTTGCCGTCGATCACACGGGTGTCCAGGTGCGGAACGGACATCGGCGGCGCACCAACCGAAGCCTTGCCGTACAGCTTGGCCTTGTGGCGAGCAACGATGTCCTGGTTGTCGGTCATCAGGAACTGGCCGCCAACCGGGAAGCCTGCGTAGCCATCAGCCTCGGGAATGCCCGACTTCTGCAGCAGCTTCAAAGCGCCACCACCAGCACCGATGAAGACGAACTTGGCCTTCACGCTGCGCTCGACACCCTTGTTGGCCAGGTCGGCAACGACCACGGTCCAGGTGTTGTCGGCGTTGCGCACGATGTCGCGCACTTCATGCTGCACATGCAGCTTGACGTTGTCGTGCTTGGTCAGCGAGGCAATCATCTGGCGGGTGATTTCGCCGAAGTTGACGTCGGTACCGATCGACATGCGGGTCGCGGCGATCTTCTGGTCGGCTGCGCGGCCTTCCATCACGACCGGCACCCACTTCTGGATCTGTGCGTGGTCTTCGGAGTATTCCATGCCGCGGAACAGCGAGCTGTGCTGCAGGGCTTCGTGGCGCTTCTTGAGGAATTCGACATTCTTCTCGCCCCAGACGAAGCTCATGTGCGGAACGTTGTTGATGAACGACTTCGGGTTGCTCAGCACGTTCTGCTCGACCTGGTAGGCCCAGAACTGCTTGGAGATCTCGAACTGCTCGTTGACGCCGACCGCCTTGCTGATATCGATCTTGCCGTCGGCACCTTCGCTGGTGTAGTTCAGCTCGCAGAATGCGGAGTGACCGGTACCGGCGTTGTTCCAGGCGTTGGAGCTTTCTTCGGCGACCTTGTCCAGGCGCTCGTAGATGTCGATCGACCAGCCCGGCTCGAGCTCATTGAGGTAGGTACCGAGACTTGCGCTCATGATGCCGCCGCCGATCAGCAGCACGTCTACGGTTTTCTCTGGCTCGCTGGGCTTGGAGCAGCCGATGACACTCAGGCACAGGAGCGTCAGCAGGATTTTTTTCATAATTCAATCCAATTGAGGTGAAGTAATTGGCAATGACCGCTGGCCCCGTTGTGCACGCCCTGATTCTTGTTGTTGCTCGCGCAAACCAAAGCTTAGCTGGACCCGGCGGTCGGGCAATCGGCCTGAGTGCACGCGCGATGGTTGGCGGCTGGGGTTGTTCGATGGATCGGGAACGGTCGTCACCCTGGCGGCTGGCCGTGAAGACAGTCGCCGGGCATTTGCGAGGCATAGGCCTGCCCGCCTTTAAGCACAAAACAGGCCAACTCTTGCAATACCAAGGGCTAATAGCTAGGACGAGTCGTCGCACCCCATATTTGACGGTTTGACTGGCGACAATCCGCCACACCGACTGCCTCAAGACGCTCAATGTGGCGGGTTTCCCCCGCTTATGCGCTCAGCCGCGCGGTCACTTCTCCCAATTGGCCCGACAAGCCATGCAATCGGTGGCCCGCCTGCTCGGTATGCTGTACGGCTTGCTGGTTGGCCGTGGCGATACGGGTGATTTCCACCAGGTTGCGGGAGATGTCTTCCGCCACGCTGGTTTGCTCTTCGGCGGCAGTGGCGATCTGCCGGTTCATGTCGCGGATGGCCTCCACCGCCACGGTGATGCGCTGCAGCATCTGCCCGGCGTGCTGAACCTGCTCGGCACCTTCCTCGCTGCGTTGCTGGCCGCTTTCGATGGCCTTGACCGCCTCCAGGGCGCCGGACTGTACCGCGCTGATGATCTGGTTGATTTCGGCAATCGAGGCCGCCGTGCGCTGGGCCAGGCTGCGCACCTCGTCGGCGACCACCGCGAAGCCGCGCCCCGCCTCCCCTGCCCGCGCCGCCTCGATGGCGGCGTTGAGCGCCAGCAGATTGGTTTGCTCGGCAATCCCGCGGATCACCTCCAGTACCTTGCCAATGCGCGCACTGTCGCCCTCCAGGTTGCGAATCACTGACGCGGTGCCGGCGATTTCCTGATTCACCATCGCGATGGTGGCGATGGTGGCCTGCATCACCTGTTCGCCTGCCTGGGCATTATGGTCGGCGTCATCGGCCGCTTTTGCCGCTTCGGCGGCATGGCGGGCAACCTCCTGGGCCGTGGCAGACATCTCATGCATGGCCGTGGCCACCTGGTCGGTACGCTGGAACTGGTCATCAGTGCCACGGGCCATGCTGCCGGCCAGGGTACGCAGTTCACCGCTGGCGGTTTCCAGCTCACCGGCATTGTTCTGCAGGCGGGCGATGGTATCGGCAAGAAAGTCGCGCAAGGTATTGGCCGCGACCGCCAGGCGGCCCAGCTCATCCTGACGGTCTGTGGCGACACGCGCCTCGAATCGCCCCTGGCTCAACTGCGCGACATACTCGATCAAGCCCCGAATCGGCTCGATCAAGCTGCGGTTGACCAGCCACAGGCTGAACACACCGACCAGCAATGCCGAACCGAACATCACCAGCAGCCCCAGCCACACGGTACGCTCCGCCGACTGGCTGATGGCCTGGGCGCGGGCCTGGGCATCGCTGCGCAACTGGTTGACCAGCGCGCTCATCTGCTCACTCGCAGCGCGGTCCACGCCCTTGACGGCCTGATCGCCGACCACCGGATCGGCGCCCGCAGCAAGAAACGCCTGGCGCCCTCGCTCATACGCCTGTCCCAACTGGCGGTGGCTTTCCTTCAACTGCTCGGCGCGGGCCTTGAGCGTTGCATCGCTGCCCTGGATCAATTGTTCGAGAATGCCCTGTACTTGCTGCTCACGGGCCTGGAACTGCTGCCAGTATTTATCTCGCTCGGCCGGCTGCTTGCCGCGCAACAGCACGTTTTTCCATTCCTGAACCTGAACCTTGAATTGCAAATTGGCCTCATCAATCAATTGCGAAGCCTGAAGCGGACCGTTAATCAGCTGCCCATACCCGCGCACACTGGACGACAGCAATTGAAAGCAGACCAGCGCAATCAGCAGTATCGCCAACAGGCTGCCACCGAGTAACGCAAGGATTTGCACTCTGAGGGATTGACGCAACATCGGAAGGAATCTCGGGACAAGGAAAAAAAGGGAGCGACGCCACGCGGCATCGACCAGGCGAAGACTTCCTGGTCTTCGTTTGCAGGCCACGGCTGCAGGCGAAAAAAAAGCTGCCATCGGTCGATAGCAGCCAAGTTCGAGCGTTACGCAACAGCTGGAATAGATACTCTCAAGGGATTACTACAGAAATGTGACAAGGCCATGGAACCCCGTCACAAATCCGTAACGATGTTGAACTGCAAGGCGGCCAACCGGGCGTACAACGGACTCTCGGCGATCAGTTGGCGGTGAGTGCCCACCGCCACCAGCCGCCCCTGGTCGATGACGGCGATACGATCGGCATGCTGGACCGTGGCCAGGCGGTGGGCAATCACCAGGGTGGTGCGCCCGCTCATCAAGGTCGGCAAGGCCTGCTGGATCAGGTGCTCGCTCTGGGCATCGAGGGCGCTGGTGGCCTCGTCGAGCAGCAAGATCGGCGCATCCACCAGCAAGGCCCGGGCAATCGCCAGGCGCTGGCGCTGCCCGCCGGACAACCCCAGGCCGGCATCGCCCAGGTGCGTCTGATAGCCCTGAGGCAACTGCAGAATGAATTCATGGGCATGGGCACTGCGCGCAGCCGCTTGTACCTGCTCAGGCGTGGCATCGGCGCGTCCGTAGCGAATGTTCTCTTCAACGGTGCCAAAGAACAGCGCCGGGTTCTGCGCCACCAGGGCGAAGTGTCGGCGCAGGTCCTGGGGATCGAGACGGCTCAGGTCCTGGCCGTCCAGCAGGATGCGGCCCTGCTGAGGATCGTAAAAACGCAGCAACAGGTCGAACAAGGTCGACTTGCCAGCCCCCGAAGGCCCGACCAGGGCCAGGGTTTCCCCAGGCGCCACGGCAAGGCTCAAGCCAGCGATGGCCGCGGGCTCTGGCCGCGAGGGATAGGCAAAGTGCAGGTCCTGCAGTTCAAGTCGGCCGCTGACCCAAGGCGGCGTGTGCTCCAGCCCTTGCGCCGGGGCCGAGATTTCGCTGCGCGCAGCCAGCAGCTCGGCAATGCGCTCTGCCGCCCCGGCCGCGCGCTGCAGCTCGCCTATCACCTCACTGAGAGTGCCAAAAGCACTGCCGACGATCAGGCTGTAGAAAACGAAGGCGGCCAGCTCGCCTGCCGAAATCCGCCCGGCGATCACATCCATGCCACCCACCCAGAGCATCACGCCCACGGCGCCGAGCACCAGCACGATCACCAGGGTAATCAGCCAGGCTCGTTGCAGGATGCGCTTGCGTGCGACGCTGAAGGCCGCCTCTACGGTGCTGCCGAAGCGCAACTGGTCGCGCGCCTGATGGTTGTAGGCCTGCACGGTCTTGATCTGCCCCAGGGTCTCGGCCACATAGCTACCCACATCGGCCACGCGGTCCTGGCTCTGGCGCGACAAGGTGCGCACCCGTCGCCCGAATATCAGGATCGGCGCCAGCACCAGGGGCAAGGCCAGCACCACGATGCTGGTGAGCTTGGGGTTGGTGACGAACAGTAAAACGATCCCCCCCAGCACCATCAGGGCGTTGCGCAGAAACAGCGACAGCGACGAGCCGATCACCGATTGCAGCAAGGTGGTATCGGCGGTCAGGCGCGACTGGATTTCCGAGCTGCGGTTGCTCTCGAAAAACCCTGGGTGCAGGTAGATCAAGTGATCGAACACCTGCTGGCGGATATCGGCCACGCAGCGTTCGCCGATCCACGACACCAGGTAAAAACGGCTGAAGGTGCCGACCGCTAGGGCCACCACCAACACCAGGAAAAAGCCGATGGATTGGTTGAGCAGGTGCGGTGAACGGGTCATGAAACCTTGATCGACCATCAGGCGTATGCCCTGTCCCAGCGACAAGGTGATCCCCGCGGTGATCACCAACGCCAGCAAAGCCAGCAGCACCTGCTTGCGATAGGGACGAATGAAGCGCCAGCCCAGGCGCAGTGCCTGACGCTGGCGGGATGAAAAGCGATTGAGCATGGAAGGACCGTTGGTCAGCAGTTTCGCCCAGCCTACACCTGACCGCTCGTCTTGCGCCAAGGAACTCATGGCAATATGGGATCGTCGGATCTGCACCGGGGCGTGCGAACCGTTAAGGTCCGCCCCGAAAGTGGCTAGATCGTTTCGTTCTAAAGTACTGCTGGAGGTTTACTCGGCTTTCTGGTGGACTGGAAGGGTCGTACAGTGATCATCGAAGAGGCTGTCACAGCCCGGTCACGAAGCGCATCTAGTCTGAGCTTGCAACCTGATGAGGAGACAGGAAATGGGCTTGCAACAGGGTAGTAACACGCAGCAAAAAACCGCGCCCAACCCACAGGCGCCGGTAGGTGGATCGATCATTGACCAACATGGCAAAGAGATCACGATCACCGAAGAGATGATCCAGCAAGCCTGCGAGAAGCTGGAGCAAAGCCGCAAAGAACTCGCCAAGAAAGACTGACCCACCCGGATTCTTCAACCCGGCGCCTGCGCCGGGTTTTTATTGCCTGCAATTCAGACCAGCACGCCACCCAGGGCACGGACCATCTGCGCCAGTCGTGGCGCGTCGCCGTGCAACCGCACGCTCAGGCCTTCGATTTCGCGACGAGGTGGATAGTGCTTGCGCAGCGTGTCGAACGCCGCTTTTTGCTCGACCGGGTCACTGCTCAGGCTACGACGAAAATCCGCATCGTCGCGGCGCGGGTCGTACACGGCGCGGCACAGGGTAGCCAGGGCCCAGGCCGGGTCGGTCTCGGCCTGCAGGCCGATCTCTGCCAGCCAGGGTTGTGGCAGCAAATCCGCCAGCTGCACCGTGGCCGGCTCACCGCGCCAGGCACAGAAGGCCTGGTAGATCTGCGCCGTGCCACGTTGCTTGCCGTCCAGGCTGTAGCCGGCGATATGCGGCGTAGCCAATACACAGAGGTCGGCCAGTTCCAGGTCGACCTGCGGTTCGCCCTCCCAGACATCCAACACGGCCAGTACGTCTTCGCGTTCAAGCAGCAGCTCGCGCAGTGCCCCATTGTCGATGACCGGGCCACGGCTGGCGTTGATCAGCCAGGTGCCTGGGCGCACACCTGCCAGTTGCCGATCATCGAGCAGATGCCAGGTGGCGTGCTCGCCCTCTCGGGTCAATGGGGTGTGCAGGCTGATCACATCGCAGTCCGCGAGAATGCGTTCGAGGCTGACATAGTCGCCGCCTTCACGAGCATGGCGTGGAGGATCGCAGACCAGCACGTTCCAGCCCAGGCCACGCAGCACCTCGACCAGGCGCCCGCCTACTTCACCGGCGCCGACGACGCCATAGGTGCGGCCAGGCAGCTCGGCACCATCGAGTTCGGCCAGGGTCAGCAGGCTGCCCAATACATAATCCACTACCCCGCGCGCGTTGCAGCCGGGGGCACTGGACCACTGGATGCCGGCCTGGGCGAAGTAATCCAGGGCCAGGTGATCGGTGCCAATGGTGCAAGTCCCCACAAAACGCACCTTGCTGCCCTCGAGCAACGCCTGGTCGACCCGAGTCACCGAGCGCACCAGCAGAACATCGGCGTCTTTCACGCAGGCCGCGTCGATCGCGCGTCCAGGGTAACGGCGGATTTCGCCGAAACCTGCAAAGAAGGCATCGAGCAAGGGGATATTCTCGTCGGCAACTATCAGCATGGCGCTCTCCTATCGGGGAGCGCAGTGTAGGCGCTTGCCAGGGGCTAATCCAGCTAGGCGGCAAACCCGCCGATGAGTTTCCTGACCGATGCGTCAACGCGTACACTACGCTGTTCCGCGCAACTTTCCTGTGGACGCTCGCCTTGTGACATCAATGACCACCGACACCCCCTCTGCTGCCCTGTCTCGCCTGTCCCACATTCGCACCGAACTGCGCAACCTGTTGCTGCTGGCAACGCCCATCATCATTGCGCAACTGGCCACCACCGCCATGGGCTTCGTCGATGCCGTGATGGCCGGCCGGGTCAGCCCGCGCGACCTGGCTGCGGTGGCGCTGGGCAACTCGATCTGGATTCCGGTGTTCCTGCTGATGACCGGCATTCTGCTGGCCACCACGCCCAAGGTCGCCCAGCGCTTTGGCGCCGGCCAGCACGCCGAGATCGGTCCACTGGTGCGCCAGGCCCTGTGGCTGGCGCTGATTGTCGGGTTGATTGCCAGTGGCCTGCTGGTCAGCGCGCAACCGGTCTTGCAGTTGATGAAGGTCGATCCGCAGTTGATCGAACCCAGCATGGGTTATCTGCAAGGCATCGCCTTCGGTTTCCCCGGCATTGCCCTCTACTACGTGCTGCGCTGCTACAGCGATGGCCTGGGCCGCACCCGGCCGAGCATGGTCATTGGTTTACTGGGCCTGCTGCTGAACATCCCGCTCAACTACGTGCTGATCTATGGGCACTTGGGCCTGCCGGCCCTGGGTGGCGTCGGGTGCGGCTGGGCCAGTGGCATTGTCATGTGGTTCATGGCGCTGAGCATGGCCGGCTGGAGCCGCTGGGCGCCGGTCTACCGGAACAGCCGCGTACTTGTGCGCTTCGAGCGCCCTCAATGGGCGGTGATCAAGCGCTTGATGGGGGTCGGCCTGCCCATCGGCATCGCGGTGTTCGCCGAATCGAGCATTTTCGCAGTGATTGCCCTGTTGATCGGCAGCCTCGGCCCGACCGTGGTGGCCGGGCACCAGATTGCCCTGAACATCAGCTCGCTGCTGTTCATGATTCCGTATTCACTGGGGATGGCGGTAACGGTACGGGTCGGCCAGGCGATTGGCGCGGGCGAACCTCGCCAGGCCCGCTTTGCCGCCCTGGTCGGCCTGGGTGCGGCGCTGGTGTTTGCCTGCTTCTCGGCGGGGTTGATCCTGCTGATGCGCGAGCCGATCGCCTCGATCTACACCCCGGATACCGCAGTGATCCAGATTGCCGCGATGCTGATCGTGTACGCCGCGCTGTATCAGTTCTCGGATGCGATCCAGGTGATCGCAGCAGGCGCCCTGCGTGGTTACCAGGACACCCGGGTAACCATGATCCTGACCCTGTTCGCCTACTGGGGCATCGGCCTGCCGGTCGGCTACCTGCTGGGCCTTACCGACTACTTCGGGCCGGCCAGCGGCCCCAACGGCTTGTGGGAAGGTCTCATCGCCGGGCTGACCTGCGCCGCCCTGATGCTGTCGATTCGGCTGGCGCGCAGCAGCGGCAAGCACATCCGCCGCGCTGAACGGGCTTAATCGGCTTTCTTGCGGATCCAGTACAGGTAGGTGCCCGCGTCTTCCTGTTGCTGGACCAGCTCGTGGCCCAGAAACACACAGAACTTGGGGATATCGCGACGGGTCGACGGATCGGTGGCGATCACCTTGAGCAAGCCGCCAGCGGCCAGGTCGCGCACGTGCTGGTGCAGCATCATCACAGGCTCTGGGCAGTTGAGGCCCGTGGCGTCGAGGATGGCGTCGGGGGTGAAGTCGGTCATGGAGAACTCCGGAAACAATCCGCTATTGTCGCTCAGGCAAGCAGCGAGGTCACCCCCGCGACTTGCATGGGCTGCATCGGCCTAATCGCGGGGCAAGCCCGCTCCTACCGTGGCTTGATGTCCAGGCGGCGCAGGTGGCAGGTGACTTCTTCACGGTCGTGATACAGCTGCTTGCAGCCAATCGACACCTTGACCTTGCGCACCTTGAAACCTTCCTCGATACGCTCCAGCAAGCGTTTCACCTCGGCGTAGCGCTGCTTCATCGGCAGCTTGAGGTTGACCACCGCTTCCCGGCACAACCCCTCGCCCAACCAGGTCTCCAGCAATGCGGCACTGCGCGCCGGCTTTTCGACGATATCGCAGACCATCCAGTCGACGGTCTGCCTGGGCTTGTAGGTAAAGCCGTCCGCCATCAGGTGCTGGACCAGGCCGGTATCCATCAGGCTCTCGGCCATCGGGCCATTATCAATGGCCGTCACCAGCATGCCTCGCTTGACCAGCTGGTAGGTCCAGCCACCCGGCGCCGCACCGAGGTCGACGCCGGTCATGTCGTCCGACAGCCGCGCCTCCCACTGGTCACGGGGGATGAAGTGATGCCAGGCCTCTTCGAGCTTCAGGGTCGAGCGGCTCGGCGCTTCGCGGGGGAATTTCAGGCGCGGGATGCCCATCGGCCACATCGCCGAGTTGTCTGCCGCTGCCAGGCCGACAAACACTCGCCGGCCACTGACAAAGGTCAGCAGCAGGCGTGGCTTGTTCGGGTCGTCGACCAGGCGCCCGGCCTTGTTAAGGGCCTTTCGCAGCGGCACCTCGAACTTGCGGCAGAAGGTCGAAAGCTCCTTGCCGTCGTTGGTGTCCATGACTTCCAGCCACAGGCTGCCACACACCGGGTAATCGCCCAGCGACTCCAGCAGCACACTGATCCGGTCGGTTTCCGGCAGCTCGATGAAGGCGCCACGGGCCCACTGCCGGGGGAAGATCAATTGGCTGAAGCGCAGTTCGCGCATCAAGCGCTCGGCGCTGTCGGCATCGTTGCAGATGAATTCGGCGCAAGCACTCTGCGGCTTGGCCTTGGCGTAGCCGGCGACGTTCAATCGCGCGGCGTGATCGGCGATTTCGGAACACACTTCACCCTCGAAACCGGGCCGGCAATGCATAAACAGGGTATTCATCTTCACTCCAGAGCGGTTGGTGGCCAATCGCCCCAACCCTGACCGGGCGCAATGAACAGCGCCGGTAAATCGGCGAATGATAAAGGAAGTTCGGAACCTGCGACACGCCCCGCCGGTCCAGTACTTGGTCAGGCACGCCAAACAGGGCTAACCTGACCGCTCAGCCAGGTCCGTGCCGTGCGGACCGTCACAGAGGCGGTGAATCGGCGACTGCAGGGAAGATTGCCGTTCACCGGCGCAGAAGGAGTTGGAAATGCCCTCGCTCGATAGCCTGAAAACCCTCAAGACCTTGACGGTCGCCGACCGTACCTATCACTACTTCAGCCTGACCGAAGCCGCCAAGAGCCTCGGCGATCTGCAACGCCTGCCCATGTCGCTGAAAGTGCTGCTGGAAAACCTGCTGCGCTGGGAAGACGCCAAGACCGTCACCCGCGACGACCTTGGCGCCCTGGCCGACTGGCTCAAGGAGCGTCGCTCCGACCGCGAGATCCAGTATCGCCCGGCACGGGTGTTGATGCAGGACTTCACCGGCGTACCGGCGGTGGTCGACCTGGCCGCCATGCGCGCCGCCATGGCCAAGGCCGGCGGCGACCCGCAACGAATCAATCCGCTGTCCCCGGTGGACCTGGTCATCGACCATTCGGTGATGGTCGACCGGTATGCCAGCCAGGACGCCTTCGCCCAGAACGTCGACATCGAGATGCAGCGCAACGGCGAACGCTATGCCTTCCTGCGTTGGGGCCAGAACGCCTTCGATAACTTCAGCGTGGTGCCGCCCGGAACCGGAATCTGCCACCAGGTCAACCTGGAATACCTCGGCCGCACAGTCTGGACCCGCGAGGAAGACGGCCGTACCTACGCTTTCCCCGACACCCTGGTCGGCACCGACTCGCACACCACCATGATCAACGGCCTGGGCGTACTCGGCTGGGGCGTTGGCGGTATCGAGGCCGAGGCGGCCATGCTCGGCCAGCCGGTATCGATGCTGATTCCGGAAGTCATCGGCTTCAAACTGACCGGCAAATTGCGTGAAGGCATCACCGCCACCGACCTGGTGCTGACGGTCACCCAGATGCTGCGCAAGAAAGGCGTGGTCGGCAAATTCGTCGAGTTCTACGGTGACGGGTTGGCCGACTTGCCGCTGGCCGACCGCGCCACCATTGCCAACATGGCCCCGGAATACGGGGCCACTTGCGGATTCTTCCCGGTCGACCAGGTCACCCTCGACTATTTGCGCCTGTCGGGCCGCCCCGAAGCGACCGTCAAGCTGGTCGAAGCCTACTGCAAGGAGCAGGGCCTGTGGCGCCTGCCCGGCCAGGAACCGGTGTTCACCGACACCCTGGCGCTGGACATGCACGAAGTCGAAGCCAGCCTGGCCGGGCCCAAGCGTCCCCAGGACCGGGTCGCCCTGTCGCAGGTCAGCCAGGCGTTCGACAATTTCCTCGGCCTGCAACTGCGCGCCTCCAACAAGGAGGTAGGCCGCCTCGAAAGTGAAGGTGGCGGCGGTGTGGCCGTGGGCAATGCCGACCAGGCCGGTGAAGTCAGCTACGAGCATGAAGGCCAGAGCCACCTGCTGCGCGATGGCGCGGTGGTGATCGCGGCCATCACCTCCTGCACCAACACCTCCAACCCGAGCGTCATGATGGCCGCGGGCCTGGTGGCGAAAAAAGCCGTCGAAAAAGGCCTCAAACGCAAACCCTGGGTCAAGAGCTCGCTCGCCCCCGGCTCCAAGGTGGTCACCGACTACTACCGCGCGGCCGGCCTTACGCCTTACCTGGATGAGCTTGGCTTCGACCTGGTCGGCTACGGCTGCACCACCTGTATCGGCAACTCCGGGCCGCTGGACGAGGCCATCGAAAAAGCCATCACCGGCGCCGACCTCACCGTCGCCTCGGTGCTCTCGGGCAACCGCAACTTCGAAGGCCGGGTGCATCCGCTGGTGAAAACCAACTGGCTGGCCTCGCCTCCGCTGGTCGTGGCCTATGCCCTGGCCGGCAGCGTGCGCCTGGACCTGTCAACCGAGCCGCTGGGTACCGGCAAGGACGGGCAGCCTGTATACCTGCGCGACATCTGGCCAAGCCAGCAGGAGATCGCCGCGGCGGTCGCCAGCGTCAACACCGCGATGTTCCACAAGGAATACGCCGAAGTCTTCGCCGGCGATGCCCAATGGCAAGCGATCGAAGTGCCCCAGGCCGCCACCTATGTCTGGCAGGACGACTCCACCTACATTCAGCATCCACCATTCTTCGATGACATCACCGGCCCCTTGCCACACATCGAAGACATTCATGGCGCCCGGGTACTGGCCCTGCTCGGTGACTCGGTGACCACCGACCACATCTCCCCGGCCGGCAACATCAAGGCTGACAGCCCCGCCGGCCGCTACCTGCGCGACAAGGGCGTGGAGCCGCGGGATTTCAACTCCTATGGTTCACGCCGGGGCAACCATGAAGTGATGATGCGCGGCACGTTCGCCAACATCCGCATCCGCAACGAAATGCTCGGCGGCGAAGAAGGCGGCAACACGCTGTATGCGCCCACGGGCGAGAAGATGGCGATCTATGACGCGGCCATGCGCTACCAGGCAGACCACACCCCTCTGGTGGTGATCGCAGGCCAGGAGTACGGCACCGGCTCCAGCCGCGACTGGGCGGCCAAGGGTACCAACCTGCTGGGGATCAAGGCGGTGCTGGCCGAGAGCTTCGAACGTATCCATCGCTCCAACCTGGTCGGCATGGGGGTGTTGCCCCTGCAGTTCAGCGCTGGCCAGACCCGCAAGACCCTCGCCCTGGACGGGAGCGAGCGCATCGACATCCTCGGCCTGAGCAACGCGCACATCCGGCCTCACATGCCGCTGAACCTGAAGATCACTCGCACCGATGGTCGCCAGGAACAGATCGAGGTGTTGTGCCGCATCGATACCCTCAACGAGGTGGAGTACTTCAAGGCAGGCGGCATCCTGCACTATGTGTTGCGGCAATTGATCGCAGCCTGAAGCAATGGCCCGGCCCATGTGGCCGGGCCTTTTTCCTCGGGGCACCGGCCAGAACGGCTGCGCGCCCCGTCCTTGGCATGGCCGCTGAACGTGTCCCGGCTGCCGCACGGGAAGTCGTAAGCATCAGGTCTTACTGCCAAAGGAATCCATATGCTCGTCTCGCAAGGAATCGGACTGGCCCTGCTCGGCCTGGGCTACGCCTTTGCACTGGTTCACGGCAGCCTTGGCCTGCTTGCCCTGCCTGGCCTGATCGCGCTGGTGTGCGCCGGCATGCTGGTGAACCGCTCCGCCCGCTGGCAGCAGTCGCTCGGCCATGTCCTGTTCTTGTTGCTCGCACTGTGCCTGGCGTTGCACTGGCTCCCCGGCTTCCAAAGCGCAAAGGTCATCGACGCGGCGATTTTCAGCGAAGGCGCCCTGCCGTTTTCGATGTACCTGAACCTGGACAAACCCCTGATCGGCTTCTGGCTGCTGTTGGCCTGTCCCGGGGTGCTGGGTATCGGCGCCAAACGCCCACTGGCCGGTCTGGCCCTGACACTGCCGACGGTCATCGCGGTGTGCCTGGGCGCTGCCTGGCTGTTGGGCGTCGTGGCCTGGGCACCGAAATGGCCCGGGCAGGCCTGGATCTGGGCATTGAACAACCTGCTACTGGTCAGCCTGACCGAAGAGTTGCTGTTTCGGGGGTACATCCAGGGTGGCCTCGAGCGGCTGCTGAACAGCCGCACACTGGCGCTGATGCTGGCCAGCGGCCTGTTCGGCCTGGCTCACCTGGGAGCAGGCTGGCAGTGGATGCTGCTGGCAACCGTGGCAGGGCTCGGCTACGGCCTGGCCTATCGCCAGGGTGGGTTGTTCGCCGCCGTGCTCTGCCATTTCGCGCTCAACCTGAGCCACTTCGCCGGCTTCACCTACCCCATGCTGAAACTGTGACGAACTGCAAATTTTCATTCAATAAAACCTCCACGCTGCCGATACCCCTCGAAAGCCTTGCGGATTGAACAGCTTATGCGTAACAACCAGCCGATTACCCAGCGCGAACGGACTTTCCCTGCTCAACAACGCTTGATCTCCACCACCGATGCCAAGGGTGTGATCACCTATTGCAACGATGCCTTCGTCGAGATCAGCGGGTTTTCCCGCGAGGAGTTGATGCGTGCCCCGCACAACCTGGTGCGTCACCCGGATGTGCCACCTGCCGTGTTCGCGCACATGTGGGCCACGCTCAAGCAAGGCTTGCCGTGGATGGGCATCGTCAAGAACCGCTGCAAGAACGGCGACCACTATTGGGTCAACGCCTATGTCACGCCGGTGTTCGAGAACAATCAGGTCGTAGGCTTCGAATCGGTGCGGGTCAAGCCCACGGCCGAACAGATCCGCCGGGGGGAAGCCCTGTACCAGCGCATCAACCAGGGCAAGCCGGCGATTCCGCGTCGCGATAAATGGCTGCCGGTGGTGCAGGACTGGTTGCCGTTCATTCTGATCAGCCAGATCGGTTTTCTGATCGGCAGCTGGCTGGGGCACTCCTGGGGGTTCGCCCTGGCCGCAGCCCTGTCGGTACCGCTGGGCCTGCTGGGCCTCAGCTGGCAGCAGCGCGGCCTCAAGCGCCTGCTGCGCCTGGCCGAACAGACCACCTCCGACCCGTTGATCGCGCAGATGTACACCGACAGCCGTGGCGTCCAGGCACGCCTGGAAATGGCCATGCTCAGTCAGGATGCCCGCATGAAGACCTGCCTGACGCGCCTGCAGGATACCGCCGAGCACCTCAACGAACAGGCGCGGCAGTCCGACACCCTGGCCCATAACAGTTCCTCGGGCCTGGAGCGCCAGCGGGTCGAGACCGAACAGGTCGCTGCCGCCGTCAACCAGATGGCCGCCACCACCCAGGAAGTGGCCAATCACGTGCAGCGCACGGCCGATGCCACCCAGGAAGCCAATCGCCTGACCGGGCGTGGCCGCGACATCGCCGGCGAAACCCGCGATGCCATCCAGCGGCTGTCGGCCGCCGTGGGCGAGACTGGCCTGACCGTGACTCAACTGGCCCGCGACAGCGACGAAATCGGTGGCGTAGTCGATGTGATCAAGGGGATTGCCGATCAGACCAACCTGCTGGCGCTCAATGCGGCCATCGAAGCGGCCCGTGCCGGCGAGATGGGCCGAGGCTTTGCCGTGGTGGCCGATGAGGTTCGCCAACTGGCCCAGCGAACTGCCGAGTCGACCGGGCAGATCCACAACCTGATCGCCAAGCTGCAGCAGACCGCCACCAATGCCGTGCAAACCATGGAAGCCGGTCATCGCCAGGCCGAGGAAGGCGTGGCACGGGTGATGGAAGCGGACCAGGCTTTGGTGGGTATCAGTGAAGCGGTGGCCAACATCACCGACATGACCACCCAGATCGCCGCCGCGACCGAAGAGCAGACCGCTGTGGCCGACGAGATCAGCCGCAATATCAGCACCATCGCCGAGTTGGCGGACCAGACCTCCGAGCAAGCCCAGCATTCGGCCCTGCTCAGCGAGGAGCTGACCCGCACGGCCACCAGCCAGTACTCGTTGGTCGAGCGTTTCAACCGCTAAAAAAAACGGCGCACCCGTGTCGGTGCGCCGTTTTCCCGCCTTACCAGTCGAGCGTCAGCCGGCTTTCGAAATAGCGTTCTTCGCCACTGAGCGGATCCTTGAAGCGCAGGCTATGGGCCAGCAACTTGAGCGGCTTGCTGTAGTCATCCGGCGCGTGCACCACCTGTGGGTAGAACGGATCGTTGCAGATACTCGCCCCCAGCGCAGTCATGTGCACGCGCAACTGGTGCGTCTTGCCGGTGACCGGCGACAACCCGTACCGCCAGAGGTCGCCGTGCTTCTCGAGCACCTGGGCCAGGGTCTCACTGTTGGCCTGCCCTTCGACTTCCTGCATGCGAAAGAACGGCTCGCCGCTGACCATGCGGCTCTTGTGCACCAAGGGAAACTCGAGCTCGGGCAGCGCCCGGGCAATCGCCTGGTAACGCTTGTCGATCTGGCGGGTGGGGAACAGCGACTGATAGGCCGAGCGACTCTGCGCATTGGCAGAGAACAGCACGAGCCCGGCGGTGTGCCGGTCGATGCGATGCAGGGGCACCAGGTTGGGGTTGTCCAGACGGCGAATCAGCCGGCGCAACAAGGTGTGCTCGACATACTCGCCCGTCGGGGTGACCGGCAGAAAATGAGGTTTGTCCGCGACCACCAGGTGCTCATCGACGTGGAGGATCTGTTCGACAACCGGAATCGGTTTCTCGTTGGGCACTTCGCGGAAATAGTGGATGCGCAACCCGGGCTTGTAGGCCAGTGTCACCGCTATCGGCTGCCCTTGGGCGTCCAGCACCCGCCCGCGGGCAATGCGGTCAAGCCACTGCTCGCGCCCGATGGCGCTGAAATGGTCGCTCAGGCAGTCGAGCACGGTCGCCCAGTTGCCAGGTGGCAGGCAGACCGTGCTGGCTTGGTGCTGGGCCGGATCGAAAGGGGCAGTGGCCATGGAAACGCTCGTGACGGATGGACCGGGCATTATCCCTCATGCCTGGCGCCTCAGCCAACCTGGGTGGCGGCCGCCTCGACGAACTCCTTGAGCCAGCGCAGTACATCGACAGCCTCCCAGCGGCTTGGGTCGTACAACGCATAGATGAGCCCCTGGTAACCCACCACGTCCAGCGGACGATGATAACCGGCACGCTGGAACAAGGCTTCGATCTCGGCGAAGCAGGTGTTGAAATGCAATTTATTGAATGGCGTCTTGCCCTCCAGCACCAGGCCATCGAGGCGCAACTCCAGCACCGCCTCGCTCACCACCTCGGTGGACATACGATTGACGGTGTATTTCAGTTGTTCGACATTGACCATGATCCGGACCCTCGGGGTAAACGCCACCCCACATACTGTATTTATATACAGCATATTCAGAGATGTCTTTGGCGTCAATCAGGCACTGGCTGTCAGACCAGGCCCGGAAGGTAGCCGGTGCCCCGGCGAATCGTCAGTAACTGACGGCGCTGTTGTCCATCGGCGAGGCCGATGTGTACCCACTGGTCAAATTCGAGAATCACCTGGTCGAACATCAGCGGGCTGTCGGCCATGCATTGCGCCAATGCTGCCGGCGTGACGCCAGGCACATTGATATCCGCTGCCAGGCCACGGGTGTGAGCGCTGCTGGTCGAGCCACCCAGGGCAGTGTTCAACTCGACATTGCGATAGGCACTGCTGACCAACACCGGCTTACCGTGCAGCAGGCGAACCTGCTCGAGAAAAGCGCACAAGCGACGAAGGTTGGCCATGATCGACGGGGTGGGCGTGTTGTCGATTCCTCGACGCGCCGCCGTCTCCGATACGACCATTTCAGCCAGTGTGAAGTGTTCACTCAAGTACATGGCCCGCTCCTTGGCATGCCGTTGCAAAGCCAGGATTGTCCATGCCGACGCCCTGTCGCGCACAACAGGAAATCGCTCCACGCAAACGACTACTTCACTGCAGGAAGGACACCACCTGCTCGGCATCGAACGGCCAGTTCAACTCGGCCCCGGTGTCGCAGCGACGCAGCACCGGAATCCGCAGGCCGTAGCGTTCGACCTGGGTCTCGTCATCGGCGATGTCGACCAGCTCGACCAGCAGGCCGTGTTCGACAAAGGGCATCAACACGGCTTCGGCCACTTCACACAGGTGGCAACCGAGGGTGCCGAACAATTGGCATTCAGGAGGCATCTACAGGTACCGGCAATAGTTACAAAGAGTCATTATTCTAGGTCTGCTGCCACGGACCGTCGAGCAGAAGGCCCAGACCCGGCCTGACTTCCGGTCCCCTGATCCAGGTCAGCCCTCGAACAGCGACTATTGTTCAGACTTACTGGTTTTTTGCCGCTTTCCTACATGGAGTGTTTTGTGTTCGCCAACCTGTTGATCATCCTGGCCTCGTCACTGGTCGTCATTGCCTTCTTCAGACGACTGAAATTGCCCCCGGTGCTGGGCTACCTGTGCGTCGGCCTGTTTGTCGGCCCCACCGCCCTGAACTGGGTCAACGAAAGCGAAGAACTGCCAGACCTTGCAGAAATGGGAGTGGTGTTCCTGCTGTTTTCCCTGGGCCTAGAGTTCTCCCTGTCGAAAATGCTCGCCCTGCGCAACGTCGTGTTTGGTCTGGGCAGCCTGCAAGTGATCTGTACGGCAGTGCTGCTGGCCGGGTTGCTGGCACTGTTGGGGATGCCTGCGAATGCTGCGTTGCTGCTGGGTGCCGGGCTTGCCTTGTCGTCCACGGCCATCGTCAGCAAGGAGCTGACCAGCCTTGGGGAAATTTTCAGCAGCCATGGCCAGAACGCCATCGGTGTGCTGCTGTTCCAGGATGTGGTCGCTGTCTTGCTGCTGACACTGGTGCCGGTGTTCGCCGGCGAAGGCGGCCAAGCCTGGTACTGGGCGCTGCCGCTGACCCTGGCAAAGACCGTGGTGTTGTTCATCGGCCTGCTGCTGGCCAGTCGCTGGTTGCTGCCGCGCCTGTTCCATGAAGTGGCCAGTTCCCATTCGGCGGAGCTGTTCGTGTTGCTGGCGCTGGTCATCGTGCTGTTGACCGCCTGGTTGACCCACCTGCTGGGCCTGTCCCCTGCCCTGGGCGCGTTCCTGGCCGGCATGTTGTTGGGCGAAAGCAACTATCGCCACCAGATCGAAGCGGACATCCGTCCGTTTCGCGACATCTTGCTGGGCTTGTTCTTCGTCAGTATCGGCATGCTGATCGACCTGCAGCTGTTCGCCACCCATGGCCTGGAAATCCTCGGGCTGACCCTGGGCCTGCTGCTGGTCAAAGGGATCGTGGTGGCGGTACTGGTCCGGCTACGCGGCAGCGATGCGGAAACCGCCTGGCGCAGCGGCCTGGCCCTCGCCCAGGGTGGTGAGTTCTGTTTCGCCCTGATGGCGCAGATGCAGCAGACCCACCTGTTGCCCGAATCCATCGGCAACCTGTTGCTGGCAGCCACCTTCTGCTCGATGGTGGTGACGCCGCTGCTGCTGCGCGCCGCGCCTGGTATTGCTGCCCGCCTGCACCGCAAGCCGAACCAGGAAGTCCACCTGGAAGAAATCGAGGCCCAGAGCGCCTCGATGACTGGCCACGTGCTGATCTGCGGCTACGGTCGTGTCGGCCAGTCGATCGGTCGCTTCCTGCGCCGGGAAAACATTCCGTTCATCGCCCTGGATGACGACCCGGTACGCGTCCAGGAAGCCGCGGCCGGCGAAAGTTGCGTGCATTACGGCGACTCTCGTCGTGGCGAGTTGCTCAGCGCCATCGGCCTCGAACGCGCGCGCTTGCTGGTAATCGCCGTCGACAAGACCGACATCGCCATGAGCGTGCTCAAGGCGGCGCGAGAGCGTCATGCCCAGGTGCAGGTGCTGGTACGCACGCGCGACGACAGTCAGCGCGAGGAGTTGCGTGCCGCCGGGGCAACCGCCGTTGTGCCGGAGTTGCTTGAGTCGAGCCTGATGCTGGCCTCGCACGCCCTGGTGATGCTCGGCCTGCCGATGGAACATGTCCAGCAGCGCATCGACGAAGTGCGCCAGACCCGCTATCGCATGCTCCAGGCCTTCTACCACGGCGCCCAGACCAGCCCGGTGGACAGCGAGGGGCAGCCCAAGACCATGATGCATGCGGTCAACCTCGGCGCCGACGCTTACGCCTGCGGACGCCCGCTGACCGAGCTTGACCTGGAACAGCTGGGCGTCGAACTGCAGGCCGTGCAACGCAACGGCGAGGAGCTGGCGGTGAATGCCGGCACCTGCCTGCATGCCGGCGATGCGGTGTTGCTCAGCGGCCCGCTGTCGGCCCTCGAGGCGTGCGAGGCACGACTGGTGGCGGGACGCTGAGGCGGATCACTCCTGGTTGGTGGCGCCGATCTTGTGGATCGACAGGTCGGCGCCGTAGTACTCCTGCTCCTGGCTCAGGCGCAGGCCATGCATCGCCTTGATCGCGCCATAGACGGCAAAGCCACCGACCAACGCCACCAGCACCCCGGCAAGGCTGCCGATCAGCTGACTGATCAGGCTGACGCCGCCCAGCCCCCCCAGGGCGGTCTGGCCAAAGATCCCACAGGCGATCCCGCCCCACACCCCGCACAAGCCGTGCAGCGGCCAGACACCCAGCACATCGTCGATCTTCCAGGTGTTCTGTGCGGCAATGAAGCACCACACGAACAGCCCGCCGGCAATCGCGCCGGTGGCCAGGGCACCGACCGGGTGCATAAGGTCGGAGCCTGCACACACCGCCACCAAACCGGCCAATGGCCCGTTGTGCAGAAAACCTGGGTCATTGCGCCCCACCAGCAAGGCCGTCACGGTGCCACCGACCATGGCCATCAAGGAGTTGACCGCGACCAGGCCACTGACGCCTTGCAGCGTCTGGGCACTCATGACGTTGAAGCCGAACCAGCCGACAATCAGAATCCACGAGCCCAGGGCCAGGAACGGAATGTTCGACGGCGCAAACGCCACCAACTTGCCGTCCCGATAGCGACCGTTGCGCGGACCGAGCAACAGCACCGCCGCCAGCGCCAGCCATCCCCCCATGGCGTGCACCACCACGGAGCCTGCAAAGTCGTGGAAGCCGGCGCCGAACCTCGCCTGTAGCCAGGCTTGCACACCAAAGTTGCCGTTCCAGACGATGCCTTCGAAAAACGGATAGACGAATGCAACGATCAACACCGTGGCGCACAGTTGCGGCGCAAAGCGTGCCCGCTCGGCGATCCCGCCGGAGATGATTGCCGGGATTGCCGCGGCAAAGGTCAGCAGGAAGAAAAACTTCACCAGGTTGTAGCCGTGCTCACTGCCCAGCACGGCCGCCGGCTGCAGGAAACTGACACCGTAGGAAATCCAGTAGCCCACGAAAAAGTACGCCAGGGTCGAAACGGCGAAATCGCTGAGGATCTTGCACAGGGCATTGACCTGGTTCTTGTGCCGCACGGTGCCCACCTCAAGAAAGGCGAACCCGGCATGCATGGCCAGGACCATGACAGCACCCAGCAGAATGAACAGTGTGTTGGAGCCGTGAACGAGCGTGTCCACTGCACTTTGCAGGTTATCCATAAGGTCGGCAGGCCTCTCAAAAGAGCACCAAGACAGCGCGGGAAAACTCCTTTTTGCACCAGCCTGGATCACATGCACGGCACCTCCCTGGCCGATCCTGCTGATATGTGGAGTTTTTCCTTGGGTTTGTCGTGGATTGGTTTAAGGTTTAAAGGCCCGGTTGCCTGCATTCGCCCGAATTCGGCGCAGGCACCGGACCTGGCGCACCAACCCACAGCAAAAGCTGTACCAGCGATTTGAACTGAACCTTCGCAAGCGCTCATTACTCGAAATAGCCACACACACCGTTAGGGAGAGCCCCATGGCCAGCAAATCGGCAAAGACTGCTCAAGACATATTGATGGCTGACTTCCAGGCCCTGGTTCGCGACACCGAAAAGCTGCTGGAACACACCGCCACATTGGCAGGTGACCAGGCTGACGAACTGCGCGGACAGATCCATGAAAGCCTGCTGCGCGCCCGGGAAACCCTGCAACAGACCCAGGACTCGATGCGTGAACGCGGCGAAGCGGCCCTGAGCGCGACCGAGGACTATGTCCAGAGCAACCCGTGGCAATCGATCGGCATTGCGGCCGGAGTCGGTTTTCTGATCGGCCTGCTCGCCAGTCGTCGCTGAGGTCCGGGCTATGGAAAGCGAATCGACCGCCACCACCGGGGCATCGAGCAAGCGCTTGGGCGCAGCGGTTCTTGGCTTGTTGCATGGCCATGTCGAGCTGTTTGGCATCGAGCTGCAGGAGCAAAAGGCCCGCACCCTGAGCCTGTTGCTGTTCGCCGGGCTGGCCCTGGTGTTCGCCCTGCTGCTGTTGGTCGCCCTGTCGGGCCTGGTGCTGGTGCTGCTGTGGGACAGTTATCGCCTGGCCGGTGTCATCGGCCTGTGCGTGTTCTATGGGGTGGCGGCACTGTATTGCGGGTTGCGCCTGAAGGCTGCGGTGTACGATGAGTCATCACCCTTCAGCTCGACCCTCGAAGAACTTGCCAAGGACCGGGAGCGCCTGTTGCCATGAGCCTGCCAGAACTGCCCAACACCACCAACCGCCGTGAACTGCGCAAGGCGCTGGTGCGCCTGCGCCTGGAGATGCACCGCCAGGAAATTCGCCATGAGTCCGGGCAACTGCTCAACCCGTTGACTCGCCTGCGTGCCATGGGCGACGGCTTGCAGGGCGGGCTGGGCATCAAGCACGCCCCCCTGTGGGGCATCGGCGCGGTGGTGCTGCTGGGATTCCTGACCGGCAAAGGAGCCAGGAGCGGCGGTGTGAGCCGCTTGATCCGCCTGGGCACCAGCCTGATCCCTCTGCTCAAGCTGGCCATGCAGGGCACTGCCAGCAAGCGTTGAAGGCAGTGCCCCGCAGGGCTTGCAGATACAGGCCCCACACGGGAAGCTAGGGGCCTGCATCTATCTGGAGTACAGGCCTTGGATTGGCAAACCCTGCTCACCCGCGAACGTCTCGGCAAGCCGCTGCACAGCTCTGAAGAGCTCGGCCGCAGCCCTTTTCACAAGGACCATGACCGGATCATCTTCTCCGGCGCTTTCCGCCGCCTGGGACGCAAGACCCAGGTACACCCGGTGTCGAGCAACGATCACATCCACACCCGCCTGACCCACTCACTGGAAGTCAGTTGCGTCGGCCGCTCCCTGGGCATGCGCGTGGGTGAAACCCTGCGTGACAGGCTGCCGCAATGGTGCGAGCCCAGTGACCTGGGCATGGTGGTGCAATCAGCCTGCCTGGCCCACGACATTGGTAATCCTCCCTTCGGCCACTCTGGCGAAGACGCCATCCGCCATTGGTTCCAGCAGGCCGCAGGACGTGGCTGGCTGGACGCCATGAGCGAGGCCGAGCGCGCCGACTTCCTCAACTTCGAAGGCAATGCCCAGGGTTTTCGCGTACTCACCCAACTGGAATACCACCAGTTCGATGGCGGTACACGCCTGACCTACGCCACCCTCGGCACTTACCTTAAATACCCCTGGACCGCTCGCCACGCAGACGCGCTGGGCTACAAGAAGCATAAATTCGGCTGCTACCAGAGCGAACTGCCGCTGCTCGAACAGATCGCCCGCAAACTCGGCTTGCCACAACTGGAGGATCAACGCTGGGCCAGGCACCCGCTGGTCTACCTGATGGAGGCCGCCGACGATATCTGCTACGCCCTGATCGACCTGGAAGACGGTCTGGAGATGGACCTGCTCGATTATCCGGAAGTCGAGTCGCTGCTGCTGAGCCTGGTCGGTGACGACCTGCCTGAAACCTATCGTCAGCTGGGCCCGCAGGATTCGCGTCGACGCAAACTGGCGATTCTGCGCGGCAAAGCCATCGAGCACCTGACCAACGCCGCCGCCCGCGCCTTTGTCGAACAACAAGACGCCCTGCTGTCGGGACAGTTGCAGGGCGACCTGGTGGAGCATATGCATGGTCCGGCCAAGCGTTGCGTACTACAGGCGAAGGACATGGCACGCAAAAAGATATTTCAGGATAAACGCAAGACGCTCCACGAAATCGGTGCCTATACCACCCTGGAGATATTGCTCAATGCCTTCTGCGGGGCAGCGCTTGAACAACACGGCGGGCGTACCCCCTCTTTCAAGAGCCGGCGCATCCTCGATCTGCTGGGCAACAACGCACCAGACCCTACAGCGTCGCTTCACACTTCGTTCCTGCGCATGATCGATTTTATTGCCGGGATGACCGACAGCTACGCCAGCGAAATGGCGCGAGAAATGACGGGGCGCTCAAGCCCTACCTGAAAGAGTGGGAGAACGGCCAGGCGGTGCGATTGCGACAGTGATCGAACACCTGGCCACCGACTCGACAGAAGTAATTAAACGCAAATGGACTCATCCGTTTAAACACAGAGTGTATTTAGCAATACCCCGTTACTAATATCTGGATTGACATTAGTGCAATCCGAGAAGACTTGTAATCCAAGCCTGCTATTTAAGTAAGACTTTTCCCATACAGGCTCTACCCACCCTTCCCTTCATGTGCGCTCTCCTATATCTGCGTTAAGGTGCGAACCTACCTATGGCACATTAACTGGAAAGTTCAGCATGCACTCAGTTTTCATTGTCGACGATCACCCGGTCATTCGCCTGGCGGTACGAATGCTCCTGGAGAATGAAGGCTACCGCGTCGTCGGGGAGTCGGATAACGGCGTGGATGCCATGCAGATGGCCCGCGAATGCCTGCCAGACTTGATCATCCTCGATATCAGCATCCCGAGGCTGGACGGCCTTGAGGTGCTGTCGCGCTTCCACTCCATGGCCGTACCGCTGAAAATACTGGTGCTCACCGCACAATCTCCAGCACTCTTCGCTATTCGTTGCATGCATTCCGGCGCCGCCGGTTATGTGTGCAAACAAGAAGACCTCAGCGAATTACTCAGTGCAATTAAAGCGGTACTGTCTGGCTACAATTATTTCCCGAGCCAGGCCATCAACCAGCACCCGACCGACAACCACCCGCATGAGCTGGAACTGTTCAAGCACATCAATGATCGAGAACTGATGGTACTGCAACTTTTTGCCCAGGGTAGAAACAATAAAGAAATAGCCCAGGGCATGTTTCTCAGCAACAAGACCGTCAGTACTTAGAAAAAACGCCTGATGCAAAAACTCAAGGCCAATTCATTGGTGGAACTCATTGAAATGGCCAAACGCAACGCACTGGTTTGAGGCGGGCCATGCGTAGGTGCAGACTCTCACGTTGTCTGTGGAGCGTACTGGCCGGCCTGTGCATGGGAATGGCGGTACAGGCGGATGAGACCCAACCCACTTGGTACAACTTGCTCAGCCGGACACCTCCGGTTCCCTTTTCCCTTGCCCTGGACACTGCACAACGGCAATGGATCAACCAGAAGGAAGTCCTGATACTGGGCACTTCTGCGCCGGACTACCCGCCCTTCGACATGACCGCCAGCGGCCGTGACTACGAGGGCTTGACCGCCGATTATGCCGGGATCCTGAGCAGCACGCTGGGCCTGCCGATCCGCGTGCAGCGCTTTGCCACGCGCCAGGAGGCGGTGCGGGCCCTGGTTCAGGGAAAGATCGACCTGCTCGGCAGTGCCAATGGCTTCGAAGCTGCTACCCCGGGCGTTGTGCTTTCCAGGCCCTATGCGGTGGACCAACCGGTACTGGTCACCCGAGAAGACGAAAGTCGTCCCCTCGATACCGGCCTATCGAACCTGCGCTTGAGCATGGTCTACCACTACCTGCCCCTGAACGAAATACGGGCCAACTACCCCGAAGCCAGGATCCAGGCCTACCCCTCCTACCAGAATGCCCTCAATGCCGTCGCCTTCGACCAGGCAGACGTGTTTCTCGGTGACACCATTTCCACCCACTACATGATCAACCAGGGCCATCTTCAAAACGTCAAAATGGCCAATTTCGGTAAACACGAGCCCGAAGGATTCAGTTTCGCCGTACAACAGAACAACCACAAGCTGCTGGAATTGATCAACGCGACCCTCGAAAACGTCTCCGGCCATACCCGCGAAACCATATTCAAGCGTTGGAGCGTGGGCAGCGATGTCCTGCTGACCGATCGCAAACTGCAGCTCTCACCATGCGAAGAACGTTGGTTGAGCAAGCACCCGGTGGTGCGCGTGGTGGTCAACGAAAGCGCAGCCCCGCTGACTTTCTTCGACAGCAATGGCAACTTTCGTGGTATCGCTGCCGACTTGCTCGAACTGATTCGCCTGCGTACCGGCTTGCGCTTCGAAGTCCAACGCGCCACAGGCGTCAGCGACATGATCGAACGTCTGAACAGCAACCAGGCCGATGTCATCGCCGCCATTGCCCCCAATACCTACGCAAGCAGCTTGACCATCAGCCGCCCATACCTGGAAAACTCCTATGTCCTGGTGACCCGCCAAGGCACGGACCAGCCGAGTTCGCTAGCGCAATTGAAAGACCGGCGCGTCGCCCTGGTCCGTGGCAGCCCGCTGGCCGAAACCCTGCAAAAACGAGCACCCGGTGTCCAGTTGGTAGAAACCGAAAGCACCTACAATGCAGCCACCCTGCTCACCAACGGACACGTCGATGCCCTTGTCACCGCCTTGATCACCGCGAATTTCAGCCTCACGACCCACCGGGGGCTGACGATTCGCGCAACCGTTGGCGCCGAGCCTGCGACCTTTTCCATGGCCACGGCAGGCACCGCGCCCGAGCTGGCATCGATTCTGGACAAGGCGCTGCTGAGCATCGCGCCGGAAGAGCTGGGGGTGATCAACTCACGCTGGCGGGGCTATCGCACCGAGACCGACGCCTATTGGGACAAGTACCAGAACCTGATATTCCAGATCATCCTGTGCACCAGCCTGCTGCTACTGATTTCGCTGGCCTGGAACGCTCGCATGCGTCGACAGATCAAGCAACGCGAAGCGGTCGAGCGGGCCTTGAGCGATCAGCTTGAATTCATGCGCGCATTGCTCAACGGCACGCCACACCCCATGTATGTGCGTGATCGCGAAGGCCTGTTGCAAAGTTGCAACGACAGTTACCTGGAAGCGGTCGAGCTGCAGCTGGATGAAGTGCTGGGCAAAGGCATCGAAGATGGGGTATTGAGCGACCGCAACTTCGCCGGGCAGATGCAGGCCGACTACCAGAAGGTGATCAACGAGGGCGTCCCGCTGATCGTTGATCGTCCCTTGCTGCTCAAAGGCAAGGAACTGACCATCTACCACTGGATCCTGCCGTATCGGGACTCCCTCGGCGAAGTGCAGGGCCTCATCGGTGGCTGGATCGACATCAGCGAACGGCGCCAACTGGTGCAGGACCTGCGCCTGGCCAAACAGCAGGCCGATGATGCCAACCGTGCCAAGAGCACCTTCCTGGCCACCATCAGCCATGAAATCCGTACACCCATGAACGCCATCCTCGGCATGCTCGAGCTGACCCTCGAAAAAGCCGGCCAGGGTCACCTGGATCGTTCAGCCGTCGAAGTGGCCTACAACTCGGCCAAGGACCTGCTCGCGCTGATCGGCGATATTCTCGACATCGCCCGTATCGAGGCTGGACACCTGACCCTGGCGCCCGAGCAAGTCAATCTGGTCGATCTGGTGGAGTCGGTCGGTCGAGTGTTCGATGGCGTGGCGCGACAGAAGAACGTGCGCCTGCTGCTCAAGATCGCCCCCGCCGCCCGGTGCAACGTGCTGCTCGACCCCATGCGTTTCAAGCAGGTCCTGTCGAACCTGGTCAGTAACGCCATCAAGTTCACCGAACAAGGCCAGGTGATCATTGACCTCGCGCTTGAAACCGACACCGCGTCTGCATCCCAGCGTCTCGAGTTGACCGTGCAGGACAGCGGAATCGGTATTCGCGAGCAGGATCAGCGTCGCCTCTTCCTGCCCTTCGCCCAAGCCAATCCTGACAGCGAGCTGGCGCGCAGCGGTACGGGCCTGGGCCTGACCATCAGTCGCGACCTGTGCCACATCATGGGAGGCAGCCTGACCTTGCACAGTGTCTACGGTGAAGGCACCCGTGCGCACATCAGCATGCCATTGAGCGGCATGAGCAGCGACACGAATACCCCGGCGCCCCATACCGAACCGTGCGTCGCGGTCTCCGGGCTTAAGGTATTGGTGGTCGACGATCATCCCGCCAATCTCTTGCTCATGACCCAGCAGTTGAACTACCTGGAGCTACAGCACTGCAGCGTCGACAACGGCCTGGAGGGGCTGGAGCTGTGGCGGCGCGAGCTTTTCGATGTGTTGATCGTCGATTGCAACATGCCCCGCATGAATGGCTATCAGTTTGCCCAGGCCGTCCGTGCGCACGAGCGGGAAACGGGATTGCCCCGCTGCACGATCCTTGGCTATACCGCCAATGCCCAGCTTGAGGTGCGCGAGCGCTGCCAGCAGGCGGGCATGGATGATTGCCTGCTCAAACCCATCAGCCTCAAGACGCTGGGCCGGCGCCTGACCAAGGCCAAGCCCTTGCCGCCCCGCCCGACGCCTGCCTCCCTGTTCGATCTACAAGCCCTGGAGCCGGTGGTGGGCAACTGTGCAGCCGACCTGCAGAGACTGCTCGAAAAACTGCACTGCAACCTTGCCAAGGATCGGACCACCCTTGAGGAGCTCGATCCGATGCATCACGCCGAGCAGTTGATGAACGAGGCACACCGTATGCTTGGTGCGGCGCGAATCATCCAGGCCGACACGCTGATCACTGCCTGCGAACAACTGGAGTCCGCGTGCGAGGCCCAGATGCCCACTGCCACGCTGGAACAGCTCCAGCAACAACTCCTGCTGGCCACGACAGCGGTAGAAGCAGCGTTGGAACGGCACTTGCTCGAAAACACCTTGAGCAGCGCGGTGACAAAAACGGGGTAAAAAAAACGGCGGCCACTGGGGCCGCCGTTTTTATCAGGCATCAGGCAACCGGATTGATCGGGTTTTCCGGATACCAGGCGTCCAGCAACGGGCTGACTTCGATTTTGGTCAGTTCATTGCGGCCTTTGAGCCAGCTTTCAACAGCGGCGCGCTGTTCTTCGCTGACCGAGCCACGCTCAGCCTTGCAGACCAGACCGAAGTCATCGCCGCCAACATAGTCCAGACCATTGGCGTCCATGGCTTCTACGAGGAATGCATCGAGGAAGGCATCAACGGCTTCGTCGGACAGATCTTCCTTGAATTCCAGGTTCAGCTCAAAACCCAGCTCCTGGAATTCATCCACGCAGAGTTTTTTGCGCAGACGGCGGGAACGGTTAGTGGCCATGAAACAATCCTCTTGAGTATTAACGCGCGGCACTTTACCAGTTTCGCCGCAAGGTTGCCGGAATAAAAGCCGATAAGCCGCCCCTTTGCACTGCCCCATCACCCCGCGCCTTGGGGCATAATGCGCGCTATATTTTTTCTAACCGGGGCCTTCACCTTTTCTCGCCCCGACATTCTCCCCTCGCTCGCAGGGTTTTATTGCACATGATCAAATCTCTTCGCCCTCTTCTGCTCGCCGGCCTGCTGCTGCCACTGGCACTCCCAACTCACGCGGCCGCGATCAACACCAGCCTTTCACCGAAAGTCCAGCAAGCGCTGAAAACCAACAAACTGCAGGATTCAGCGTTGTCGCTGGTCATGCTGCCGTTGAACGGCCCGGGCACGCCCACCGTGTTCAACGCCGATGTGTCGGTCAATCCGGCCTCGACCATGAAACTGGTCACCACCTATGCAGCCCTGGAGCTGCTCGGCCCGACCCATCAATGGAAAACCGAGTTCTACAGCGACGGCCCGCTGCGTAACGGCACCTTGCAAGGCAATCTCTACCTCAAGGGCGGTGGCGACCCAAAGCTGAACATGGAAAAGCTCTGGCTCTTGATGCGCGACCTGCGTGCCAATGGCGTGCAAACCATCAGCGGCGACCTGGTACTGGACCGCAGCCATTTCGTCCAACCCGTGCTGCCCCACTTCAATGACGACGGTGGCGACGAGAACAAGCCCTTCCTGGTCAAGCCCGACTCGCTGCTGATCAACCTGAAGGCCCTGCGCTTCGTGGCCCGCAACGATGGCGGCAAGGTGCTGGTATCGGTCGAGCCCCCCATTGCCACGATCCGCATCGACAACCAGGTCAAGGCGGTGAACAGCAAGCAGTGCAGCGGTGACGTGCGCTACAACCCGATAACCCAGGCCGATGGCAGTGTCAGCGTGACCGTCAGCGGCCAGCTGGGTGACGGCTGCAACTCGCAGACCTACCTGTCGCTGCTCGACCACCCGACGTATGCCGCGGGCGCTGTGCGAGCCATCTGGAGTGAACTGGGTGGAACCATCCAGGGTCGCGACCGCATCGATGCCGTGCCAAAAAGCGCTCGCCTTCTGGCCCGCGCCTTCTCGCCCGATCTGGTCGAGATCATCCGCGACATCAACAAATACAGTAACAACACCATGGCCCAGCAACTGTTCCTGAGCCTGGGCGCGCAGTTCCGTACCGATGCCGACGGCGATGACGCCCGCGCCGCGCAACGCGTGGTGCGCCAGTGGCTGGCGAAAAAGGGTATTACGGCCCCCCACCTGATCATGGAAAACGGCTCCGGGCTGTCGCGCGCCGAACGGGTAAGCACCCGGGAAATGGCCGCCCTGCTGCAAGCGGCCTGGAACAGCCCCTATGCCGCCGAGTTCATCAGCTCGATGCCGCTGGTAGGCATGGACGGCACCATGCGCAAGCGCCTCAAGCGCACCGCCATGACCGGTGAAGCGCATATCAAGACCGGCACCCTGAACACCGTACGCGCCATCGCCGGCTTCAGCCGCGACAGCAACGGCAATACCTGGGCCGTGGCGGCGATCCTCAACGATCCGAAACCCTGGGGCGCCTCGGCCGTGCTTGATCAGGTACTGCTGGACTTGTACCGCCAGCCAAAACTGATCAACAACACCGCAGCCGTCCAACCTTGAAGTAACGGCTCAGGGCAGCTCGGCCTCGACCCTGTCGCGGCCGGCCTGCTTGGCCGCGTAAACCCCGGAATCGGCACGCAGCAGCAAGGCATCGGCGCCCTCACCCGGACGCCAGCCGGCCACGCCGAAGCTGGCGGTAACAATCCCCACACCCTCCACGGGTACGCTACGCAGTCCCTGCCACAGCTCCATGGCCAGCGAATGCGCCTGGTCGACGTTGCTGCCCGGGCACAACACCATGAACTCCTCGCCGCCCAGGCGGCAAAATACGTCGGTACGCCGCAGCCGGTGATTGATGCGCTGGCACAGACTGCGCAGCACGTGGTCGCCCACCGCGTGGCCGAACTGATCGTTGATCCGCTTGAAATGGTCGATATCCAGCATGATGACCGCCAGGTCCTGCTGGTCGCGATGAGCGCGCTCCAGCTCGGCCTTCAGCCGCTCCTGGAAATAGCGCCGATTGTGGATGCCGGTCAACGCGTCCGTCACTGACAACGCCCGCAGCTCCTCCTCGACCCGTTTCAGGTCGGAAATATCCGTCACGTAGCCGTGCCAGAGCGTACCGCCATCATCCGCAGGTTCCGGGGTTGCCTCCCCCCTCACCCAGCGCAGCCCGGCCAGGGGCAACAACACCCGGTACTCTTCGCGCCAGGGCGTCAGGTGCTCGGCCGAATACCGAATCGACGTGCGCACCCGGCCCAGATCATCCGGGTGAATACGGTCGAACACCGCCGTCGCATCCAGGCGCAAAAGGCTGGGCTCGATTTCGTAGATATCCCTCAGCCCTTCGCTGGCATAGCTGAAACACGAGCTGCCATCGGGCCGAAGGCTGAACTGGTAGATGCCGCCGGGCACTTCGGCACTGAGCTTGTCGAGAAGACGGTCACGGGCTGCCAGGGCGTCATGGATACGCTTGCGCTCGGTGACATCGATGCAGATCGCCAGGTGCCCTACCCACAGGCCATGTTCATCCAGTACTGCCGTCACCAGCATGTTGGCCAGCAAATGGGTGCCGTCCTTGCGCTGCAGGGTCCACTCGCCCGGCACACTACCGCCTTCCTGGATCGTTTCGGCGAACATAGCCTGGGCCAGGCTAACCTCACGACCGTAGCGCATGCTCAAGGCCCTGGCCCGCTGCTGCAGTTCCTCGGGCGACACCAGGGCTTCCAGGGTGAGGCTGCCCACGACTTCGGCGCTGGTGTAGCCCAGCATGCGTTCGGCCCCGGCATTGAAGGTACTGATCACACCGCGCAGACTGGTGGCGATGATCGCAACCTGGGTCGCGGCATCCAGCACGCTGCGTAACTGATTGTGGGTGTTGCGCAAGGACTGCTCGCTGACGCGCAACTCGGCGGTTCGCTGCTCGACCAAGGTCAAGGCGCGCTGCCGCTGGCTGAACAAACTGAACAGCAAGGCACTGAGCATCAGGCTGAGCAATCCCCCCAGAAACACCACTGCCATCACCGCCGAAGACCGGTTGGCCTGCATGAACGCCAGGCTCGGGCGTATATCCAGCTGATAGTCATGATCGGCCAGGTGCAACAGGTGGCTGGCAGCCAGTGCCGTCGTGGCGCCCTGGTTGCCGGACTGAAACAGCACCTCATGCTCGGTGTCCGGCCCGGTCAAGTCGCGGATCCGCACCACCAGATTGTCCTGGGCGGCGTTTGGCAGCCCCTCGGCCATCAGTTGGCGCATGCTGATGACCGCCATCACATAGCCTCGCGGTTCTCGTGCAAGATGCTGAGCCGCGAACACCGGGGCCACCATCAGCACGCCACGGGCGTAAACAGGATCGACATCGGTAAGCGTCAATGGCGCCGACACCGCCATACTGCCCGGTGCCGAGGCGCGTTTGAGCGTGTCCTGGCGCAGGGCCTGGGAAAGCAGGTCCAGACCATACGGCTGACGTTGCCAGGCCAGCGCCTGGGTGAACAGGACCGGGTAGTAGAAAGGCCGCTCGGGCGAGGCCAGCAAGGCACCACTGTCGGTCAGTTGAAGGATTTCATAGCGCAGGCCCAGCACCTTGCTGGCGCGCCGCTCGAAATCGTGGCGCTCCTCGGCGAGCACCCGTGGCGCCCACGAATAGGCCTGGGTGCGATGCAACAGCGGTCGCGCATAGCCGTTGAACTCTTCCAGGGTGATCTCGTTGGCAAAAACGAAGAACCGGCGCAGGCTATCCAGGCGCTGCGCCTGATCCTCGAAGCGTTCTTCGATGCGGCTGTAGCGCTCATTGGCGAGCAACTCGAAGCGTTGGCGCAACTGCTGCTGGTACAACTCGTGAGTAGCCAGCGCCAGTAACGCAGTCAACAGCCCGCCGGCTACCAGAGCCACTAGAGCCACCAGCCAGGCAGATACTTCTTCGCTGACAAAGCCGAGCATTTTTGGACGAACGCCCTGCATCGACATAAACAACACTCATAACGCCAGCATGCAGCGTTTCCCGGACCCACCTTCAGTTATAGCCATTAGCCATCAATGAAGCAATCAGGTCCGGGAATGATCCCGGCTCAGCGTGCCTGGATTCGCCAGGCTCGATGGATCTTGGTATTACGGGCGAAGTCCGGGTCCAGGGTCTGGGCCGTGATCTCCTCTACCGCATAACGCTCGGCCAGATGTTCGTCGAGCTGGAACTTGCGGAAGTTGTTGGAGAAGTACAGCACGCCACCCGGCGCCAGGCGAGCTACCGCCAGGTCAAGCAGTTCGACATGGTCACGCTGGACGTCGAACACGCCTTCCATGCGCTTGGAGTTGGAGAACGTCGGCGGGTCGATGAAAATCAGGTCGAACTCGTCACGGCAGGCTTGCAGCCAGGCCATGACATCACCCTGCTCCAGGCGGTTTTTGTCGGAGAACCCATTGAGCGACAGGTTACGCCGTGCCCAGTCCAGGTAAGTGCGCGACAGGTCGACGCTGGTGGTGCTGCGCGCGCCGCCCTTGGCCGCGTGAACGCTGGCAGTGGCGGTGTAGCAGAACAGGTTGAGGAAGCGCTTGCCGGCCGACTCGCGCTGGATGCGCATGCGCATCGGGCGGTGGTCGAGGAACAGGCCGGTGTCGAGATAGTCGGTCAGGTTGACCAGCAACTTCACGCCGCCTTCGCTGACTTCCAGGAACTGGCCCTGGGTACTCTGGCGCTCGTACTGGCGGGTACCGCTCTGGCGCTCGCGGCGCTTGACCACCACACGGCTCTGGTCAATGCCCAAGGCCTGTGGAATGGCTGCCAGGGCATCGAACAGTCGCGCCTGGGCTTTCTCCGGATCGACCGAGCGAGGCGCGGCGTACTCCTGGACGTGGACCCAGTCCTGGTAGAGGTCGATGGCCAGGGCGTACTCGGGCATGTCCGCGTCATACAAGCGGTAGCAACTGATCTGCTCGCGCTTGGCCCACTTTCCCAGTTGCTTGAGGTTCTTCTGCAGGCGATTGGCGAACATCTGCCCGCCTTCGCTCAGGCGCGCAGGCTCGCTGGCCACCGCGGCGGCCGAACGCTGGACTGCAGCGTCATTGCCATTGCCGGTGCTGTCGCGATCAGGCTGGCGGCGCTCGCCGGTGACGAACTGATCCGGCTGTACCTTGATCAGCAACAATTTGCACGGCAAGGCGCCGTTCCAGAACGCGTACTGTTTATGGCTGCGGATTCCCATGCGCTTGCCCAGGTCCGGGGCACCGGTAAACACCGCCGCCTCCCAGTTCAAGCAGGCCTGGCGCAGGCGCTCGCCCAGGTTCTGGTAGAGGTACAACAAGCTGGCCTCATCGCCCAGGCGCTCGCCGTAGGGTGGGTTGCAGATCACCAGGCCTTTCTGGTTCTGGTCGGGACGCGGTTCAAAAGTGCCTACTTCACCCTGGTAGATCTTCACCCAGTCGCTCAAGCCTGCGCGCTCGACGTTGTTGCGCCCCGGCTGGATCAACCGCGGATCGGCCTCGTAGCCACGAATCCACAGCGGTGGACGGGCAAGGCCGGCCTGGGCACGGGCCAGCGCCTCATCGTGCAGCTTGCGCCACAGCGCCGGTACATGGCCGAGCCAGGCGCTGAAGCCCCAACGCTCGCGCTTGAGGTTAGGGGCGATGTCGGCAGCAATCATCGCGGCCTCGACCAGGAAGGTACCCACACCGCACATCGGGTCGGCCAGGGCGCCGCCTTCTGCGGCAATACGTGGCCAGCCAGCACGGATCAGCACCGCGGCAGCGAGGTTTTCCTTGAGCGGTGCGGCGCCTTGCTGCAGGCGATAGCCTCGCTGGTGCAGGCTGTGGCCGGAAAGGTCCAGGGAGAGGATCGCTTCACCGCGCTCCAGGCGCAGGTGCACGCGCAGATCCGGGTTGAGCTTGTCGACCGACGGGCGCTCGCCATCGCGGGTACGCAGCTTGTCGACAATGGCATCCTTGACCTTGAGGGCACCGAAGTGGGTGTTGTCGATGCCCGAGCCGTGGCCGCTGAACTCCACGGCCAGCGAGCCGCTTGGCTCCAGGTGATCCTGCCATTCGACGGCATGGATACCGTCGTACAGGTCTTCGGCGTTCTTCATGTTGAAGCGCTTGAGCACCAGCAACACGCGGTTGCCCAGGCGTGACCACAGGCACAACCGATAGGCGGTTTCCATGTCGGCCGAGCCGCGAATGGCGGAGGTGTGCTCGCGCACCTCTTCAAGGCCAAGGCCACGGGCTTCTTCGGCAAGCAGGCCTTCGAGGCCTTTGGGGCAGGTAAGGTAGAGTTCGAAACGGTCCGACATGAGGTATCCAGTGCCTTGAGCATAAAGTGGAGGACAAGCGCATTGCCCTGCCGATGTTTAATCGAGCGCCTTTCCAGCGAGCGTTCGAATGGCACTGCAGCAGTGCCGGGCCACCCGGACAACCTGACCTTTACCTGGGTAAAAAGCCTTTGATTGCCGGGCAGAATGAAAATTTCACGATTTACAGGGTGAAAAACGACCCTTCGTCGTATTGACTGCCTTGTTACAAATTATCAACGAGGCATGGCCAAGTGACTTCAATTCTTATCAAACCCTGATCATAGCGGGCTTTGCGTCAAACCCTGCTCTGACGCAAATTTTTACTTATCCTGTGACCCTCAGAAACGTTACGTCCTTATGACAAAACGATCATTCACACTGTGTCGTGCATTGGTTAGAACTCATCTCAGGTTGTCACCGCAACGGGGCAACACTTTCGCTCGCGACGCCGGCAGCGAGCGCAAACCGGCAGAACGATTCTGCCCGGCCTCCTAGAGGCCGACGGGACATTACAGTCAACAAGTGAGGGCAACACCCTATGAGAAGACTTAAGCGTGATCCGTTGGAACGAGCATTTTCACGTGGCTACCAATATGGGGTCACCGGCAAATCCCGCGAGCTTTGCCCCTTTACTCTACCGTCTGTACGCCAGGCATGGATCAATGGCTGGCGCGAAGGACGCGGCGACAACTGGGACGGTATGACCGGCACTGCGGGTATTCATAGACTCAACGAACTTCACGCCGTTGGCTGAACGAGGATCTGAATTCGATTAACCATGCGCGCCCCATCCGGGCGGCGGGCTAAGGCCCAGGGGCCCCTCAAGGGGCCCTTTTTTATGCCGGCGCAGTCAACGCGGCATCGCGGCGATAGCGTCCACGGCCTCGCGAATCAGCGCAGGCCCCTTGTAGATGAACCCCGAATAGATCTGCACCAGGCTGGCACCGGCAGCGATTTTCTGCGCGGCATGCTTGCCCTCGGTGATCCCGCCTGCGGCGATGATCGGCAGCTTGCCGCCCAGCTCGCCCGACAGCACCTTGACGATATGGGTGCTCTTCTCCAGCACCGGTGCACCCGACAAGCCACCGGCCTCATCGCCATACGGCAGGCCTTCGACCCCTTCACGGCCCAGGGTGGTGTTGGTGGCAATCACTGCATCCATGCCCGACTCGACCAGGGCACTGGCCACCAGCGCGGTTTCTTCGTCGCTCATGTCCGGGGCGATCTTGATCGCCAGTGGTACGTGCTTGCCATACTGCCCGGCCAGTTGCCCACGGCGCTCGGCCAGGGCATCGAGCAGTTGCTTGAGCGAGTCGCCGAACTGCAGGCTGCGCAGGCCCGGGGTGTTGGGCGAGCTGACGTTGACGGTGATGTAGCTGGCGTGGTCGTAGACCTTGTCCAGACAAATCAGGTAGTCGTCCACTGCACGCTCGACCGGGGTGTCGAAGTTCTTGCCGATATTGATACCCAGCACGCCGCGGTACTTGGCCGCCCGCACGCGGTTGATCAGGTTATCGACGCCCAGGTTGTTGAAGCCCATGCGGTTGATGATCGCCTCGGCCTCGGGCAAGCGGAACAAGCGTGGCTTGGGATTGCCAGGCTGCGGGCGGGGCGTGACCGTGCCGATCTCGACAAAACCGAAACCCAGTTGGGCAAAGCCGTCGATGGCCGCGCCGTTCTTGTCCAGCCCTGCCGCCAGCCCCACCGGGTTGGCGAACTCAAGGCCCATGACCGTGACCGGTACAGAAGCCGAGGCTTTGGTCAGCAACCCGTTCAGGCCCAGACGGCCACCGGCGCCGATCAGGTCCAGGGACAAGTCATGGGAGGTCTCCGGGGAGAGCTTGAACAGCAGCTGGCGGGCCAGGGTATACATGGGCGGGCTTAGCTCGACGTGAGTGAGGGGGGCGATTATAGCCGTGGCGTCGTCCGGGGGACAGGGCTGCCTTGGCATATGCGTTGCTTTGTCGACTGTAACGCCAGCCACGCAAACGGCACGGCCTGACCTTCGATACAGGCACGACACTGTGAACAACGACATCCCCCCTACTCCCCTGGCCTGGGTCAATGGCAGCGACGCGCCAGAGAAGCACAGCCTGAACATCGGCTTCATGGCCCTGAGCGATTGCGCCTCGGTGGTGGTCGCCGCCACCCAGGGCTTTGCCCAGCCCTACGGGCTGACCCTGAACCTCAAGCGCCAGAGCTCCTGGGCCGGGCTGCGCGACAAACTGGTCAGCGGCGAGCTGGATGCAGCCCACAGCCTGTATGGGCTGATCTTTGCCGTACACCTGGGTATTGGCGGCACCAGCGCCACCAACATGGCTGTGCTGATGGGGCTGAACCAGAACGCCCAGGGTATCAACCTGTCATCTGCCTTGCAGCGCCAGGGAGTGACCAGTCCCGAGGCACTGGAGCGCTTCGTGCACCAAAGCAGAACAAAACTGACCTTTGCCCAGACCTTTCCCACCGGCACCCACGCTATGTGGCTGTATTACTGGCTGGCTAGCCAGGGCATCCATCCACTCCATGACGTCGACAGCGTCGTGGTGCCTCCAGCACAAATGATTTCCCACCTGCAGGCAGGCCGCATCGACGGATTCTGCGCAGGCGAGCCGTGGTCGGCCGGGGCTGTCGAACAAGGCCAGGGCTTTACCTTGGCCACCAGCCAGTCGATATGGCCGGATCATCCGGAAAAGGTCCTGGGATGCACCCGCGCCTTCGTCGAGCAGTACCCCAACACGGCGCGGGCGCTGGTCATGGCTATCCTGGCCGCCAGCCGCTTCATCGAGCACAGCCCGGAAAACCGCCACAGCACCGCGCAACTGCTCAGCGGCAAGGCCTACCTGGATGCACCGCTGTCCAGCATCGAGCCGCGCTTGCTCGGCCTCTATGACGATGGCCTGGGCAATCACTGGCACGATCCCCACGCCCTGCGCCTGCACGACCAGGGCCGCGCAAACCTGCCCTACTTGTCCGACGGCATGTGGTTCATGACCCAGTTCCGCCGCTGGGGCCTGCTGCGTGAAGACCCTGACTACCTGGGCGTGGCCCGGCAGGTGCAACAACTGGCGCTGTACCGCGACGCGGCCAGCGCCCTGGGTGTGCCCTGCGACGCGCAGAACATGCGCAGCAGCCAGTTGATCGACGGCATCGCGTGGGACGGTAGCGACCCGGCCGCCTATGCCCGCAGCTTCCGCCTCCACGCGCTGGCCGACATGCCTGCCGCGCGTGCCCACCACTGACAGGGAGACGCCACGATGTTGCGAATCCTGTTGATCGATGACACCGAGAAAAAAGTCGGACGCCTGAAGATGGCCCTGGTCGAGGCGGGCTTCGAGGTCATCGAGGAGTCCGGCCTGACCATCGACTTGCCGGCGCGCGTCGAAACGGTGCGCCCGGATGTGGTGCTGATCGATACCGAGTCACCCGGCCGGGATGTCATGGAGCAGGTGATCCTGGTCAGCCGCGACCGGCCGCGCCCGATCGTCATGTTCACCGATGAGCATGACCCTGGGGTCATGCGCCAGGCGATCCAGGCCGGGGTCAGCGCCTATATCGTCGAGGGCATCCATGCCGCCCGGCTGCAGCCCATCCTGGACGTGGCCATGGCTCGCTTCGAAAGCGACCAGGCGCTCAAGGCCCAGCTGCAGGCCCGCGACCAGCAACTGGCCGAGCGCAAACGTATCGAACTGGCCAAGGGGCTACTGATGAAAATGAAGGACTGCAACGAAGAGCAGGCCTACACCTTGATGCGCCGCCAGGCCATGAGCAAGCAACAGAAGCTGATCCAGGTGGCCGAACAGATCATCGCCATGAGCGACCTGCTCGGCTGAGCCGGCGTTGGCCCGGCTCTTGCTAATTCTTTTGTATCGGTAGCCAACGGCGGTTGCCCCTTCACGACAAAGACGTCGCCCCCCACTCGCAACAGCGGGTCGGGTGGCGACGTCTTTTTTCGTTTCTGCCCCTTGGGGCGCGACCTGCAGTGCAACGTTCAACGAGGTGTTCGATGAATACGAGTTTCTGGAAGTCCGGGCATGTCCCCACGCTGTTCGCCGCCTTTTTGTATTTCGACTTGAGCTTCATGGTGTGGTACCTGCTCGGCCCTCTGGCCGTGCAGATTGCCACCGACCTGCAACTGACCACGCAGCAGCGCGGCCTCATGGTGGCCACGCCGATCCTGGCCGGGGCGATCCTGCGCTTTGTCATGGGGGTGCTGGTAGATCGCCTGTCGCCCAAAACCGCGGGCCTGATTGGCCAGGTGATCGTCATCGTCGCTCTGTTCTGCGCCTGGAACCTGGGCATCCACAGCTATGAGCAAGCGCTGCTGCTGGGGGTGTTCCTCGGTGTGGCCGGCGCCTCCTTTGCGGTCTCGCTGCCGCTGGCCTCGCAGTGGTACCCCGCCCAGCACCAGGGCAAGGCCATGGGCATTGCCGGCGCCGGTAACTCCGGCACGGTGTTCGCCGCCCTGCTGGCCCCGGTGCTGGCCGCAAGCTTTGGCTGGAACAATGTGTTCGGCTTTGCCGTGATCCCCCTGCTACTGACCCTGGCGCTGTTCGCCCTGTTGGCCCGCAATGCCCCGCAACGGCCCAAGCCCAAGGCCGTGGCCGATTACCTCAAGGCCCTGGGTGACCGCGACAGCTGGTGGTTCATGTTTTTCTACAGCGTCACTTTCGGCGGTTTCATCGGCCTTGCCAGCGCCCTGCCCGGCTACTTCAACGACCAGTACGGCCTGAGCCCGGTCACGGCCGGCTACTACACCGCTGCCTGCGTCTTCGCCGGCAGCCTGATGCGCCCCCTGGGTGGGGCCCTGGCCGATCGCTTTGGCGGCATCCGCACCTTGCTGGCGATGTACACCGTGGCCGCCGTCTGCATCGCCGCAGTAGGGTTCAACCTGCCAAGCTCGATCGCTGCACTGGCCTTGTTCGTCAGCGCCATGCTCGGCCTCGGTGCCGGCAATGGCGCGGTATTCCAGCTGGTGCCACAACGCTTTCGCCAGGAAATCGGGGTCATGACTGGCCTGATCGGCATGGCCGGGGGCATTGGTGGCTTCCTGCTGGCGGCGGGCCTGGGGGCGATCAAACAGCACAGCGGCGACTATCAACTGGGGCTTTGGCTATTCGCCAGCCTGGGCGTGCTGGCCTGGTTCGGCCTTCACGGCGTCAAGCAACGCTGGCGCACCACCTGGGGCTCGGCCGCCGTTACCGCCGCGCGGGTTTGAGGCCGCACCATGAGCCTGCAATTGAGCTTCGCCCAAGCTAGCGCCACCGGCCCCCGGGAGCAAAATCAGGATGCGCTGCGCCTGGTCACGCCCAACGCAGAGCTGGCCGCCAGCAAAGGCTACCTGTTTGCGCTGGCCGACGGTGTCAGCCAGTGTGCCGACGGCGGCCTCGCGGCGCGGGCCAGCCTGCAGGCGCTGGCGATGGACTACTACGCCACCCCGGCCACCTGGAGCGTGCCCCAGGCCCTGGACAAACTGCTGCTGGCCCAGAATCGCTGGCTACGGGCCAACGGTGGCGGGCAACCGCTGCTGACCACCCTGAGCGCCCTGGTCATGCGGGGTCGGCGCTTTACCCTGGCGCACATCGGCGACTGCCGGGTGTACCGCTGGCAGGACGAACAATTGCAACGCATCAGCCAGGACCATGTCTGGGACCAGCCGGGCATGCAGCACGTACTCAAGCGTGCCCTTGGGCTGGACCAGCACTTGCTGGTGGACTATCTGGAAGGCGAGATGCGCTCGGGCGAATGCTTTGCCCTGCTTAGCGATGGTATCTGGGCGAGCCTCAGCGAAACTCAGATCAAGGCAGTGCTGCGTGAACAACCTGACCTGCAGGATGCTGCGCAGACGCTGGTCAAGGCAGCTCACTTGTGCGGCAGCCAGGACAACGCCAGCGCCTTGCTGGTGCGGGTCGAGCGCTTGGGTACGGCAACCCTTGGCGACGCCCTGGCCCAGCATCAGCAGTGGCCCTTGCCACCCGCGCTGCGAATCGGCCAGCGCATCGACGGCTGGCAGGTCGAGCAGCCACTGGGCCACAGTCGCCAGTCGCTGCTGTATCGAGTGCGTGACCACCAGCAAAACGCCTGGCTGCTGAAAACCTTGCCATTGGCGCGAGAAAACGAGCCCGGAGCCCTGCAGGGCCTGCTGCTGGAAGAATGGTTTCTACGGCGTATGGCCGCACGCTACTTTCCTGAAGTACACCCGGCCAACCAGCGCCAGCACCTCTACTATCTGATGCGCGAATACCGCGGCCAGACCCTGGCCCAACTGCTGGAACACTCCGGCCCGCTGCCCCTGGCGCAGTGGCAAGGCCTGGCCCAGCAGCTGCTCCAGGCGGTCGGCATGCTGCACCGGCGCAACATCCTGCATCGCGACATCAAGCCCGAGAACATCCACCTGGACGACAACGGCCAGCTGCGCCTGCTGGATTTCGGCCTGGCGTATTGTCCCGGTCTCTCCGAGGACCGCGCCCATGAACTGCCTGGCACCCCGTCGTTCATCGCTCCCGAAGCATTCGAAGGCCAGGCCCCGAGCCCACAGCAGGACCTCTACAGCGTCGGCGTGACGCTGTTCTACCTGCTCACCGGCCACTACCCCTACGGCGAGATAGAAGCCTTCCAGCACCCGCGCTTCAACCAGCCGACCAGCGCTGCTCGGTTTCGCCCGGATGTACCGCCATGGCTGGAGCACAACCTGGCCCAGGCGGTCGCCGCCGACCCCGGGCAACGCTTCGAAACTGCCGAGCAGTGGCTCTTGCTGCTTGAACAAGGTGAACGGCTGGCACCGACTCTGCGCTCGCGCCCGCTGCTTGAGCGCGAGCCGCTGAAAGTCTGGCGCGGCCTGGCATTGTTGTCCTTGTTACTGAATCTGATCCTGCTGATCAGCCTGCTAAAGGGCTGACAGCGTCCGTTGCCGATGAGGAAAAACCGATGAATGCAAAAGTCTGGCTGATTGGTGCGGGCCCCGGCGATCCGGAGTTGCTGACGCTCAAGGCCGTGCGCGCCTTGAAGGAGGCCGAAGTGGTACTGATCGACGACTTGGTCAACCCGCTGATCCTGGAGCACTGCTCCCAGGCCCGGGTAATTGCCGTGGGCAAGCGCGGTGGTTGTCGCTCGACACCCCAGGCGTTCATCCAGCGCCTGATGTTGCGCTACGCCCGCCAGGGACGCTGCGTGGCGCGACTCAAGGGCGGCGACCCGTGCATTTTCGGGCGCGGCGGTGAAGAGGCCGCCTGGCTGCAAAGCCATGGCATCGTGGCCGAACTGGTCAATGGCATTACCGCCGGGCTGGCCGCGGCCACGCAGTGCGGAATTTCCCCGACCTTGCGCGGCATCAGCCGCGGCGTGACGCTGGTGACCGCCCACACCCAGGACGACAGCCCGCTGAACTGGCAGGCACTTGCCCAAGGCGGTACCACCCTGGTGGTGTACATGGGGGTCAGCAAACTGGATGAGGTGCGCCAAGGCTTGATCGAAGGCGGCATGCCTACGGATACGCCAGTGGCCATGATCGAAAACGCCTCCCTGCCCCAGCAACGCGAGCAACGCAGCACCCTGTCCCGCCTGACTGAAGACGCCGCCAGCTTCGAACTGCGCAGCCCGGCCATTCTGGTAATCGGCGAGGTGGCAGGACAACAAGCGATGGGCTTGATCCAACTGACTGCCTGAATCGCAGGCAAAGAAAAGCCCGGCCTAGGCCGGGCTTTTCAGTAGCGCTTGGACCAATTACTTGGCTTGGGCTTCTACTTGTGCTTCTACGCGACGGTTAACAGCGCGACCAGCGTCGGTGGCGTTGTCAGCAACCGGACGGGTTTCACCGTAGCCAACCGATTCAACGCGGTTCGACTCAACACCGTACTCGTTGGTCAGAACTTGCTTAACGGCGTTTGCACGACGCTCAGACAGCTTCTGGTTGTAAGCGTCAGGACCGACGGAGTCAGTGTGACCTTCAACGGTGGTGGTGGTCTGTGGGTACTGCTTCATGAAGTCAGCCAGGTTTTTGATGTCACCGTAGCTGTTCTGCTTGACGACCGACTTGTCGAAGTCGAACTTGACGTCCAGCTCAACACGTACGACTTCAGCAACAGCTGGGCAGCCGTCAGCGTCAACGGTAACGTTGGCTGGGGTGTCAGGGCACTTGTCGACGTTGTCGCAGACGCCGTCGTTGTCGCTGTCGGAGCAGACTTCAGCAACTGGGGCTGGAGCAGGAGCAACCTTGCCACCGCTACCACCGAAGTTCAGACCCAGACCGAGGGATGGACCCCACTCGGTGTTGCCGTTGTCGATGTTGTACATGGCTTCAACGCCGGCACGGGCGAAGAACATGTCGGTGATGTACCACTTGGCGCCAGCGCCAACGTTGGCGAAGGTGGAGTGGTCACGACCGTTGTTGAAGCTCTGGCCCAAGCTCTCGTGCGCGAAACCAGCGGAGACGTAAGGACGTACTGCGTCGCCTACGGTGCCCAGGTGGTAGGTAGCGTCGAGCTTGGCCTTGGAGCCTTTGATGTCCTTGTTGAAGACATCGCCACGAACGTTGTGAGTTTCGTTGTAGCCCAGATCCAGCGACAGGTCGTCGGTCAGGAAGTAACCCAGGCGAACACCAGGATTGGTGCCGTCGTTCTTGAAATTGCGCTCGCTATCGTAGTACTGCTTGGTAACGTTACCTTCAATTTCGACCGCGCCTTGGCCTTGTGCCAGAGCGCCGAGCGAAGTTGCGGCTACAAGAGAACCAATGGCCAAGCCCAAGGTGTTTTTCAATTTCATCCGTTAAATCCCCATCTGGTGATAGTTAAGCAGTCCCACCAACATCCGGGGGACAACTCGACGGCAAGTCTAGCAGAACTTGCCGGTACGTTAGAGATATTTGCACGCTGCTAAGTTTCAGCAAGGCCCGCAAATTTCTCACGTAGCTTGTCAAGCGCACGCTTGTACCGCATTTTCGTTGCGCTCAGGCCCATATGCATGATATCGGCGATTTCCTGAAATTCCAGTTCTGCGACAAATCGTAGCACCAGAATTTCACGGTCAATCGGGTTTACATGCACTAGCCATTTATCCAGTCCACCTTTCTCTTCCGGTTTCGGCGCTTTATCTTCCGAGGCCTCCTCAAGTGGATCAAGACTCAAGGCATCCATCAGACGACGTTTGCGCCGCTCCTTGCGGTACTGGGTGATGCATTCGTTATAGGTGATGCTATAGAGCCATGTTTTGAACTTCGACTTACCCTCGAAGTTCTTCAGGCCATAGAGCACCTTCAGCATGACCTCCTGACAGACATCGTCAGCATCCCGATCGTTCCCTAGATAACGCGCACACACGTTAAAAAGAGTTCGCTGGTAACGGCGCATGAGTTCCTCATACGCGCGAGTAACATGAAACAGCTCCTCATGCGAACGCGCCACCAACTCCTCGTCAGTGAGCTCGCGGGGGTCGTAACGCATGGGCAGCGAGTGAACTTTATTCAAAACGGATCTGGCCGACAGTCAGGTCAATGTCGCCGCTTACCCCTGCCTGGGGCAATTTTGCGGCGGCATACATTAGCAGGATTACCCGGTTAGCGGCTATTGACCCGCTGCTCCAGGAGAATCCGGTTGGACAACGAGACCAGCTCGCCGTCGTCAGTCAGCAGCGTCGTCTTGACGGTTCCGATCTCTTCGATCTGCCCTTCAACCTCTCCAACCTGCACCTGCTGGCCCACCTGGTACAGTTCGCGCACATAGATTCCGGCCAGGATCTGCCCGGCAATTTCACGACTGCCAAGGCCCATTGCCAACGCAACGGCCAGACCAACGGTAATCAATCCAATGACGATCACGTGGTTGAGCAGGTCGGTCTTGACTTCGAGCTGGCTGATTGCCACCGAGATACTGATGATAATCACCAGGCCCTGGGCGATCCGCCCGACGCCTGCGGCGTACTCGAGCCCGATACCCTCGGCGGCACCCCGCACCAGCCCGTTCACCAGCTGCGCCAACAGTACGCCGGCCAACAGCACCAGCGCCGCGCCAAAGACCTTCGGCAGGTACAGGGCGAGCATGTCCAGCGTCGCCGAGACCCGCTCAAGACCCAGGGATTCAGCAGCAGAAACCAGGAAGATCAACAACACGAACCAATAGACAATCTTGCCGATCAACGTCGAGATCGGTACCTGGATGCCAACCCGGCTGAGCATCTTGGTCAGGCCCGTGCCGCCCATCAGGCGGTCAAGGCCCAACTTGGCGAGCAACTTCGAGAGCAGGGTATCGAGCAACTTGGCGACCACGAAGCCCAACAGCACCACGACCAGGGCGCCAAACAGGTTGGGGATGAAGTTCGCCACTTTGGTCCACAACGCAGTCATCGCGGTGACCAGGCTCTGGGTCCAGAGATCAAGTTCCATATTCAATCGGCCTTATCAGCTTTACGAGCGGTAGCGTTACGGCGGACCGGCGCGACATGCGCCGAGCCATTGTTCACGGCAATCATCAGTGCCTGGCTCCAGCGGCCAAGCAGGCTGAACAGATCGCCCGCGCCCACCTGGCGGTTGGCGGTTTTCAGGACCCGGCCAAGGCACGCGTCATCGTCTCGGTCCTGGCCGGACGACGAAGCCTTGAGCAGGTCTCGCAGGGATTCTTCAAACGGATCGTGCATGGGCACCTCGCGCAATATCTGTCAAAGACGAGGTCGCGCCGGTGTGGGTCACATGAACCCGGTAGACAGTAAATGACTGAGCGTTCACAAATGTCACTGCTTCATACCCAGCGCAGGCGGCGGAACAACCACCACTGCCCCAGCGCCAACCCCAGCACCAGCAGGCTGGCGAACAGGAAACCGTAGGGGCTTTCGGCGCCGGGAATCCCGCCGACGTTGATCCCGAGCAGGCCGGTCACAAAGCTCATGGGCAGGAAAATACAGGTAATGATGCCAAAGCGGTACATGGTCCGGTTCATCCGCTCGGCCCGCCGCCGGTCCTCGCTTTCCAGCACCAGCGCCGCGCGTTCGCGGGTCAGTTCGAGTTCTTCCAGGTAGCGGATCAGGCTGTTGTTCAACTCGTTCCAGTAGTCGGCGTCGTCTTCGGCGAACCAGCTCCACTTATTACGCGCCAGTTGGGCGTAGATTTCGCGCTGCGGTGCAAGAAACCGCCGTAGACCGGCAGCACGACGGCGAATCTGTTGCAAGGAGCCCTGCTCCGGCGCATACCGTGTGTCGGCTTCGAGCTTTTCTTCTTCCAGATCGACCACTTCCGACAGGTCGCTGACCAGCGCCTGGACCTTTTCGGTCAGCAATTGCGCCATGCTCAGCAGCAACTCGGAGGCTGTTTTTGGCCCACGACCTTCAGCGAGTTGCTGGAGCAGCTCGTCGCTGGCCCGCAAAGGCCGCAGGCGCAGCGAAATGACGCGCTGCGCCTGGGCGAAGATGCGCACCGAGACCATGTCTTCAGGCTCGGCACCGGGATTGAGATTGACCCCGCGCAGAAACAGCAACATCTGTTCTTCAGGCAAGGCCAGTAAACGCGGACGGGTGTTTTCTTCAAGCAGCAGGTCGCAGGCGAACTCGTTCAGGCCACTCTCGTGGCGCAACCAGGTCCGGGTTTGCGGGTGACTGCGGTCCCAGTGCAGCCAGAGGCTCTGCTCTGGCTGCAACTGCAGATCGTTCAGTTCAGTTCGAGCGATCGAACGCGCACCGCCTTTGCCATCGAGCACCAGGGCATGCACCAGCCCCCACTGCGCGTTTTCTTCCTCGAACATTCCTGCTCCACTCAGCGGTTTACGTGCTTATTCAGGCATCTTAAGCGGGCTTGGCGAGACAATCACACCGTTGTTGTCGGCATAGATGTACTCACCCGGACGGAAGGTCACGCCAGCAAAGCTCACCACCACGTTCAGGTCGCCGATGCCGCGCTTGTCGGTCTTCATCGGGTGACTGGCCAACGCCTGCACACCCACGTCAGTCTGGGCGATGACGTCGACGTCGCGGATGCAGCCGTAGATCACCAGGCCTTCCCAACCATTCTTGGCGGCCTTTTCGGCGAGCATGTCGCCCAGCAGAGCCCGGCGCAGCGAACCACCGCCATCGACCACCAGCACTTTGCCTTTGCCATCCAGGTCAACCTGTTCCTTGACCAGGGAGTTGTCCTCGAAGCACTTGATGGTGACGATTTGCCCACCGAAGGAATCGCGGCCACCGAAGTTGCTGAACATCGGCTCCAGTACCTGGACCAGGTCCGGATAGGCGTCGCACAAGTCGGGCGTGAGGTAATGCATGGGTAACTCCTGTCGGTTGCCAAGACATTGGATGTAAGTGTCGCAGTGTCATTGATGAGACGAGGTGCAGCGATACAGCCCAAGGCTACACCGTCCAGAGCGGTCCGGTCACCCGAAGTCGCGCTGAAGCACCCGCCCGATGAACACATCATCTTCGCTAAAGCCAAAAATGACCAAATTCACAACATGCGTCACATCTTAGCGATAACCAGGCGTCGGTGAAACGCTTGTCGCTGCGGCTTCGAGCAAAGGCTCCATCGGGTTGCGCAACCAGCGTTCGACCAGCGGCCAGACTTGAGCCTGCGCCGACTTGCTGACCAGCATGTCGACATGCCCGAAGTTGTCGAACCCCTCCTCGCGCCCCAGGCGTACGAACTGTTTGGACGTGCTGCCCACTTGCTCGAACAGCTTGCGGCAGGCCCAGACCGGATCCTGGTGATCGCCGGCTGCAGCCACCGCCAGTACCGGCACATTCACTTCGGCAAGGCCGGCCCACCAGTCGCGCTCCTTGTCACCGAATCGACCGAACAAACCGAACCAGCGCATGCTTTCCAGGGCCAGGCCGATAGGCTCGTCTTCCGGGCCGCGCTTGAGTCGCGCCCCTGAGATCTGCGCAAAGCGCTTGAGCAGCAAGCGACTGCCCCATTCCACGGGCGGTATTTTCAGCGGCCAGTAAGTGCGGCTGACCTGGGTTCCGAAAAACGCGGCGCTGGCGACCAGTTCGGGGTCCAGGTACTGCCCACCCAGCGCGGCTGCCAGGGTGGTGCCGCCCAGCGAGTGTCCCATCCAGTGCGCGGCACGGCCGCTCTTTTCCCTGACGAAGGCGCCAATCACCGGCAGGTCGTAGCGGGCGTAGTCGGCAACACGGTTGTTGCGATAGTCATGATTGCGCGGCGACAAGCCGTGTCCGCGCATCTCCGGGATCCATACGTCAAAACCGGCACGTGCCAGTTGCGCGCCCAGGCCGATGCCCCGGGGCGAATACCAGAAGCGCCGGTTGGAAAAGCTGCCATGCAGCAAAATGACCGGGATGCCGCGCACCTCGGTCTGGTCGGCCATGCCCAGGCGGGTGAGCGCCAGTTCCACGGTGCGATCCGGGCTGTTACCGGCCTTGATCCGGTAGACATCTTCGCTCAGGTCACCCCGGCGCTCGGCACTGAGCAAGGCCACGGGAAATAGGGTACTGCTGCTTTGCATAGGGTACTTGTACGAAAAAGGGCGGGAACCATCACTGGAACTCGCCCTGGAAGATCAACGAAAGGCGCGGCCACACGCTGGCGGCCGCGCCCTTCACTTCAACACATCAGATTGCATCCTGACCTTCGGCCAGGAAGAACCAGGTCTCGAGTACCGAGTCCGGGTTCAGCGAAACGCTCTCGATGCCCTGTTCCATCAGCCACTTGGCGAGGTCCGGGTGATCCGAAGGACCCTGGCCGCAGATGCCGATGTACTTGCCCGCCTTGTTACAGGCCTGGATTGCGTTGGCCAGCAGCTTCTTGACCGCAGGGTTACGCTCGTCGAACAGGTGAGCGATGATGCCCGAGTCGCGATCCAGGCCCAGGGTCAGCTGGGTCAGGTCGTTGGAGCCGATGGAGAAGCCGTCGAAGTACTCCAGGAACTCTTCGGCGAGGATGGCGTTGGACGGCAGCTCGCACATCATGATGACGCGCAGGCCGTTGTCGCCACGGGCCAGGCCGTTTTCGGCGAGCAGGTCGACCACCTGGCTGGCTTCGCCCAGGGTGCGCACGAACGGCACCATGATTTCGACGTTGGTCAGGCCCATCTCGTTGCGTACGCGCTTGAGTGCACGGCACTCGAGTTCGAAGCAATCGCGGAACGATTCGCTGATGTAGCGCGACGCACCACGGAAGCCCAGCATGGGGTTTTCTTCTTCCGGCTCGTAGAGCTTGCCGCCGATCAGGTTGGCGTATTCGTTGGACTTGAAGTCCGACAGGCGCACGATGACTTTTTTCGGCCAGAACGCCGCCGCCAGGGTGCTGATACCTTCGACCAGCTTCTCGACGTAGAAACCGACCGGGTCGTTGTAACCGGCGATGCGCTTGTCGACGCTTTCTTTGAGCTCTGGTGGCAGGCCGGCGTAGTTGAGCAGCGCCTTGGGGTGCACGCCGATCATGCGGTTGATGATGAACTCCAGGCGCGCCAGGCCGACACCGGCGTTGGGCAACTGGGCGAAGTCGAACGCACGGTCCGGGTTGCCGACGTTCATCATGATCTTGAACGGCAGGTCAGGCATGGCATCGACCGAGTTCTGGCGGATGTCGAAGCCCAGCTCGCCTTCGAAAATGAAGCCGGTATCACCTTCGGCGCACGAAACGGTCACGCCCTGGCCATCCTTGAGCAGCTGGGTGGCGTTGCCACAACCGACCACTGCCGGGATACCCAGTTCACGGGCGATGATCGCCGCGTGGCAGGTACGGCCACCGCGGTTGGTGACGATAGCGCTGGCGCGCTTCATCACCGGTTCCCAGTCCGGGTCGGTCATGTCGGAGACCAGGACGTCGCCTGGCTGGACCTTGTCCATCTCCGAGACGTCCTTGATGATCCGCACCTTGCCGGCGCCGATGCGCTGGCCGATGGCACGGCCTTCTGCCAGGACAGTGCCGGTTTCCTTGAGCAGGTAGCGCTCCATGACATTGGCCTGGGCACGGCTCTTCACGGTTTCAGGACGAGCCTGAACGATGTACAGCTTGCCGTCATCACCGTCCTTGGCCCACTCGATGTCCATCGGGCACTTGTAGTGCTGCTCGATGATCATCGCCTGCTTGGCCAGCTCGCTGACTTCGGCGTCGCTCAAGCAGAAACGGGTGCGGTCGGCCTTGTCGACATCGACGGTCTTGACCGAACGACCGGCCTTGGCTTCTTCGCCGTAGACCATCTTGATGGCCTTGCTGCCCAGGTTGCGGCGCAGGATGGCCGGGCGACCGGCTTGCAGGGTGCCCTTGTGAACGTAGAATTCGTCCGGGTTGACCGCGCCTTGTACCACGGTCTCGCCCAGGCCGTAGGCGCCGGTGATGAACACGACATCACGGAAGCCCGACTCGGTGTCCAGGGTGAACATCACGCCGGCAGTACCGGTTTCCGAACGCACCATGCGCTGCACACCGGCAGACAGGGCGACCAGCTTGTGGTCGAAGCCCTGGTGGACACGGTAGGAAATGGCGCGGTCGTTGAACAGGGAAGCGAAAACTTCCTTGGCAGCGCGAATGACGTTGTCCACGCCACGGATGTTCAGGAAGGTTTCCTGCTGACCGGCAAACGAGGCGTCTGGCAGGTCTTCGGCGGTGGCCGAGGAACGCACGGCAACGGCCATGTTCGGGTTGCCCTGGGACATCTGCTCGAAGGCGGTGCGGATTTCGCTGTTCAGGCGCTCGGGGAACTCGGCTTCCATGATCCACTGGCGGATCTGGGCACCGGTCTTGGCCAGGGCATTGACGTCGTCGACGTCCAGTGCGTCGAGCGCATCGTGAATCTGCTTGTTCAGGCCACTCAACTCGAGAAAATCACGGTACGCCTGAGCCGTAGTGGCAAAGCCGCCGGGAACCGATACACCGGCACCCGCGAGGTTACTGATCATCTCGCCGAGGGATGCGTTCTTGCCCCCCACATGCTCCACATCATGGACGCCGAGCTTATCGAGGGAAACTACGTACTCTACCAAGGTGATCTCTCCACTAACTGTATTGGAAAAGCTCAGGTCGCCCGCCTGCCAGCTCTGGCTTGGCCGGGCGCTTGTGGCCTGGACCTGGAAAATAAGTGAGAATGCCGAACACCTCGTTCGGCAAACCGAACCTATCATAAACAAGATTCGTCATCAGCTTAAGGCCCAAGGCGCAAATGAAACGAACTGCTTTCTTTATTTCCGACGGCACCGGCATCACGGCCGAGACGCTGGGGCAAAGCCTGCTTGCCCAATTCGATAGCATTCCGTTCAATAAATTCACACGCCCGTACATCGACAGCGTGGAAAAAGCGCGGGCCATGGTACAACAAATCAATACCGCCGCCGAAAGGGACGGCATGCGCCCGATCATCTTCGACACCATCGTCAACCAGGACATCCGCGAGGTGCTGGCCACCTCCAACGGTTTCATGATCGATATCTTCTCGACCTTCCTGGCCCCGCTGGAGCAGGAGTTGACCGCGCACTCATCGTATTCGGTGGGCAAATCCCACTCCATTGGCGGCAACTCCAACTATATGGAGCGTATCGAGGCGGTCAACTTTGCCCTGGACAACGACGATGGCGCCCGCACCCACTACTACGACAAGGCCGACCTGATCCTGGTGGGCGTGTCGCGTTGCGGCAAGACCCCGACCTGCCTGTACATGGCCATGCAATTCGGCATTCGGGCGGCCAACTACCCGCTGACCGAAGACGACATGGAGCGCCTGCAACTGCCCCAGGCGCTGAAGAACCACCAGAACAAGCTGTTCGGCCTGACCATCGACCCGGATCGCCTGACGGCCATCCGGCATGAGCGCAAGCCCAACAGCCGCTATTCGAGCTTTGCCCAGTGCGAGTTCGAAGTGCGCGAGGTCGAAAACCTGTTCCGCCGGGAGAACATCCCCAACATCAACTCCACCCATTTCTCGGTGGAAGAGATCGCAGCGAAAATCCTGGTAGAAAAAGGCGTGGAGCGCCGCTTCAAGTAGAAGCGGGCTTGCCCCGCGATACGATGGTGCGGCCAGCACCGTCATCGCGCCTACAAAAAAGCCCCGGCAAATGCCGGGGCTTTTTCATTTCAGCTCGGACTCAGGACGGCATCACCGCGGCCTGCCCGCTCATGGCCAGATCCACCAGTTCGCGGTTGGCAACCGCATACATGGCGTAATCGGTACCGGTCGCCGCCCGCAGATCATCGAGCATTGCGCGCCAGCGCTCGACCATCACGCGGTGTTGCTCCAGCCACAAGGCCACCCGTGCGTCCATGTCTTCAGGGGCATCGACCATCTGCAGGACCGAGATGGTAATCGCCCGCTGCTGCAGGTCGATGTCATCGCGAAAGGCCTCGCGGGCCAGGGCTTGCCAGTTGTTTTCAACCGACAGGTTGCTGATTTCCTGCAAGTACCAGGTCAGGTCCAGGGCACTGCCGACCGCGAAGAACGCCTTGGCCACTTCGGCCGGGTCCTGGCCGGTGACATCGGACGCCTCGATGATCGGCAACAAGGTGTACAGGTGGGTGGTACCGGCGACCATGCGCGCCAGCAATTCCGGCACACCGGCCTCGACGAAGCCCTGGTAGCGGGTCATCCAGCGCTGGCGGGTCGGCCCCTCCAGCAATTCGTCGAGCTTGAGGCCCAGTTGCGCGATCTTCGGCCCGAAGTGAGCGACGTCCCGACCGGCATCCTGCTCGTTGCGTCGGCTGCGCAGGAACCAACGGGTGGCCCGACGGCCCAGGCGCATCAGCTCGTCCATCAGCGTGAGCTGGATTTCAGCCGGCACCTGGTAGTCCAGCGCCTCGATCTGGCGGAACCAGTGTGGCAGGTGGAAGATGTCCCGCACGATCACATAGGCACCAGCGACGTTCGCCGGGCTCATGCCAGTGGACTCTTTCAGGCGCTGGACGAAGGTGATACCCATGTTGTTGACCAGGTCGTTGGCGATCTGGGTACTGACGATTTCGCGCTTGAGGCGGTGGCGACGCATGGCCTCGGCGAACTTGTTGACCAGCGACGGCGGGAAGGCAGTTTCCATGTCGCGGGTCAGGTAGTCGTCATCGGGTACCAACGACTTGAGCAGCGCTTCCTTGAGGTCGATCTTGCTGTAGGAGATCAGCACCGACAATTCGGCCCGGGTCAAGCCCTGGTTGGCAGCGATGCGCTCGGCCAGTTGTTCTTCGGTCGGCAGGAACTCGATGGCACGGTCCAGCTTGCCACGGTTTTCCAGGTCTGCCATCAGCCGCTTGTACTCGGCGATGCGCTCCCGGGCCCGACGAGCAGCCAGCGACAGCGCCTGGGTCTGCTTGTAGTTGTTACCCAGCACCAGGCCGGCCACTTCGTCGGTCATGCTGCCCAGCAGCTGGTTGCGCTGCTTCTCGGTCATGTCACCGGCCTGCACCACCTCGTTGAGCAGGATCTTGATATTGACCTCGTGGTCGGAACAGTCCACACCACCGGCGTTGTCGATGAAGTCGGTGTTGGTGGCGCCGCCATTGAGGCCGAACTCGACCCGGCCCAGTTGGGTCATGCCCAGGTTGCCGCCCTCGCCCACGACCTTGCAGCGCAATTCGTCGCCATCCACGCGCAGGGCGTCATTGGCCTTGTCACCCACATCGGCGTGGCTTTCTTCACTGGACTTGACGTACGTGCCGATACCACCATTCCAGAGCAGGTCCACCGGCGCCTTGAGCAATGCATTGAGCAGCTCGGTGGGGGTCAACTTGTCGGCCTCGATGGCGAAGCGCTCTTTCATCTGCGGGGTGATCGCGATGCTTTTCGCGCTGCGCGGGAAGATCCCGCCGCCCTCGGACATGATGCTGGTGTCGTAGTCGCTCCAGGCCGAACGCGGCAGATCGAACAGGCGTTTGCGCTCGGCAAAGCTGCTGGCCGGCTCCGGGTTCGGATCGATGAAGATGTGCAGGTGGTTGAACGCGGCCACCAGTTGCAGCTTGTCGGACATCAACAAGCCGTTGCCGAACACGTCACCGGCCATGTCGCCCACACCCACCACGGTGATCGGGTCTTCCTGGACGTTGATGCCGCGCTCACGGAAGTGACGCTGTACACCCACCCAGGCACCACGGGCGGTGATGCCCATTTTCTTGTGGTCATAACCGGCCGAGCCACCGGAGGCGAACGCATCGCCGAGCCAGAAGCCGTAGTCGATGGCGATGCCGTTGGCGATATCGGAGAAGGTCGCGGTGCCCTTGTCGGCTGCCACCACCAGGTACGGGTCGTCATCATCGTGCCGGACGACGTTGGCCGGCGGCACCAGGGCGCCGTCCTTGAGGTTGTCGGTGATATCCAGCAGGCCGGAAATGAAGATCCGGTAGCAGGCGATGCCTTCGGCCTGGATCTCGTCGCGACTCCCGCCCAGTGGCAGGCGGCGCGGCAGGAAGCCACCCTTGGCCCCGACCGGGACAATGACCGAGTTCTTCACTTGCTGGGCCTTTACCAGGCCCAGAACTTCGGTCCGGAAGTCCTCCTCGCGGTCCGACCAGCGCAGGCCGCCACGGGCCACGTTGCCAAAGCGCAGGTGCACGCCTTCGACACGCGGGGAGTAGACGAAAATCTCGAACTTGGGCACAGGCTTGGGCAGTTCGGGAATCAGCTTGGGGTTGAACTTGAAGCTGAAGTACGACTTGGCCTGGCCCTGGGCGTCGGTCTGGTAGAAGTTGGTGCGCAGGGTGGCCTTGATCAGGTCCAGGTAGCGACGCAGGATGCGGTCTTCGTTGAGCACCTGGACGTCATCCAGTGCCGTGAGGATCGCTTGTTCCAGGCGCTGCTGCTTGTCGTCCAGGTCTTCGCCGGTGAGCTTGCGCGCGAGGTAGAAGCGGGTCTTGAACAACCGGGTCAGCTCGCGAGCGATGTCGGTGTGGTTGTTCAAGGTGCTGGCAATATAGCCCAGGTCGAAGCCCAGGCGGATCTGCTTGAGGTAGCGGGCATAGGCGCGCAACAGCGCCACGTCGCGCCACGGCAGGCCGGCAGTCAGTACCAGGCGGTTGAAGGCGTCGTTTTCCGCATCGCCATTGACGATGTGGACAAACGCATCCTGCAGGGTGTCGTTGAGCTGCTGGATATCCAGGTTCAGGCCTTCGCTGTAGGTGAAGGCAAAATCATGAATCCAGAACTCGCGGCCATTGGCATGGCGCAGGCGGTACGGGAACTCGCCCAGCACACGCAGGCCGAGGTTTTCAAGGATTGGCAGCACGTCCGAGAGCGCCAGCGGGGTGTCCGCGTGGTACAGCTTGCAGTGCAGCTGCTGTTTGCCGGCCTGGGTCAGCGGCTGGTAGAAGCTCATCACCAGCGGCTTGCGCTCGGACAGGGTCAGCAGGTGCTGCATGTCGACCACCGCCGAGTGGGCGGCGAAGCGCTCGCGGTAGCCGGCCGGGAAGCCTTTCGGGAAGTCGGCCAGGATATTGGTGCCCTGGGCTTCACCGAAGCTTTCGACGGTCAGCGTGGCATAGTCGTCCTGCCACGAACGGCAGGCCTGGATCACTTCGTTTTCCAGCTGCTGCGGGTCGATGTCGATACGGTTTTTCGGGTCGACGCGCAAGATCAGTTGCACGCGAGCCAGCACCGACTCGGAGAAGAAGGTCCAGAACTCGCAGTCGGTGGCCTTGAGGCGCTCCATCAGCACCTGCTGGATCTTCTGGCGCACTTCGGTGGAGTAGATGTCGCGCGGCACGTAGGCCAGGCAGTAGCAGAAGCGGCCGTACGGATCCTTGCGCAGGAACACGCGGATCTTGTTGCGCTCCTGGATCTGCACGATCGACATCACGGTGGTGAACAGCTCATCGATCGGGGTCTGGAACAGGTCGTCGCGCGGCAGTACTTCCAGTACCTGCGCCAGCTCCTTGCCCAGGTGGGCCTTGGGGTCGAAATGCGAGCGACGCTCGACTTCGGCTACCTTGCCGCGGATGTAGGGGATGTTGCGCACGCTCTCGCCGTACACCGAAGAGGTGTACAGGCCCATGAAGCGGCATTCCTTGATGACCTTGCCGTCGGCATCCAACTGGCGGATCGACACATAGTCGGGGTAGGCCGGACGGTGGACGCGGCTTGGGTAAGCCGCCTTGGCGAACGACAGCAGCAGCGGCTCGTTGAGGTAGTTGACCGCGTAGTCTTCGATACGCAGGTCTTCGGCGGTCAGGCCGGCGCGCAGCAGGCGGGTCAGGCCGAGGAAGGAGCTATCGTCATACACCAGCTGGCCGCCCTGGGCATCGCCGTGGACAACGAACTCTTCGTAACCGAGGAAGGTGAAATGGTTGCCCAGCAGCCACTCGAGGAAGGCGCTGACCTCGGCCTTCTCGCCCTGGGCCGGGGCGTATGGGGTCTGCTCGACCAGCGCGGCGATTTCACGCAGTTTGGTCTTCATCGGCTCGAAATCGGCAACGGCGACGCGCACTTCGGCCAGCACCTGCTCCAACTCGCGGGTCAGCACGTTGAGCTCGGCGTTGTTGGCGCAGCGGTCGATCTCCAGGTACATCAGCGACTCTTGCAGCACGCCCTCGCCCTGGGTGCCCTTGGGCAGGATTTCCAGCAGTTCGCCCTTGGCCCCACGACGCACGCTCAAGACGGTGGTCTGCAGGGTATGGATGCTGTAGCCGCGGCGGTTCAGCTCGGTGCGGACCGAGTCGACCAGAAATGGCAGGTCATGGTGCAGGACTTCGACCGCAGTATGGGTCGACTGCCAGCCGTGGCGCTCGTAATCGGGGTTGTAGACACGAACCTCGGGCTTGGTGTGGTCGAAACGCTCGATGATGCGCCAGGCAGAGAGGGTGCAACCGGCCAGGTCCGACAGGCGGCGCTGGGTGAGTTCGTCAAGAGAGATGATGCCGAAGAACTGTTCGGCGAACAGCGCCACTTGTGGCAGTGCCTGTTCGCTGATGTGCTGCGCCAGCGCCGCTTGCAGTTGATGCTGGAAGTCGGCCTTGCTGGCTGCGGTGAAAAACGCCATCTGTGGTACTCCGCTTGGGCTTTGTTATGGAGTGAAGCGTCGTGCGCGTCCGCCGTATACGGATCAACGATAGCCAACCCGTAGCCGAAGGACGGTAAAACCGGAAGAACAGGTGTAAAACGCGACTCACTGGTCAGCTTTCCCCCTTCCACGGATGGGCATCTGCAAAGACGACTGCACCAGGCGGGCTGTGTCTTTACGGGTGTCCATCGACAGCGCAGCTTAACGAGTGCCCGCCCGCCCCTGCTTGCGGTGCTGCGACATATTCGGACATTGAGGTGCAACACCACGTTTATCCGGGGACCGAAGACTGGCAGAATCGTGTTTCAACTTATTTATCGAGCTGCCCATGCAACTGACCACCGCCCTGCTCTTCGCCACCCCTTGCGATGATGAAGAAGACAACATGGCCACCCTGTGCTGCCACAGCGACAAGGGCCAGATGTTCCTCATGACCCGCTACCCGGACGAAGACACGGTGGACATCACCCTGGACGACGAGCCCTGCACCATCGATGGCCTCAAGGTCACCCTGAGCGCCAAGCGCCTGCTGGTCGAAGTGGCACCGGGAGATGCCGATGTGTTCAACGGCGACGATCACCTTGAAATCATCCTGAGCAGCGACGGCACCGACCTGGCCGAGGTCGAGGAAACCCTGCAGAACATCCTCCAGGGCACTGGCACTTACGTCAGCGAGCTGTAATCGGCGCTGCGGTTTCTTGACAAGAAACCGCGCCAGAGGCATTGTCTGACAACCTGATTAATGAGCAATACCCCCATGCTTGAGCTTCAGCGCCCCGATACGCTGGTCGAACGCGTCGTCGGTGCCATCCGTGCAGAGATCGATTCCGGGCGCCTGGCGGCCGAATCGCGCCTGCCCACCGAACAGCAACTGGCCGAACAGCTGAATGTCAGCCGCTCGGTAGTGCGCGAGGCGGTGGCCCAGCTCAAGGCCGACGGTGTATTGATCGCTCGGCGGGGCCTGGGGTCGTACATTTCGCAAACCCCGACCGGCACCGTCTTCCGCTTCCCCGCAGCCCAGGGCCGCAGCCCGGACCTGGTGCAGATGTTTGAAGTGCGCCTGTGGATCGAAACCCAGGCCGCCTCCGTTGCCGCCCAACGCCGCGACGCGACGGACCTGGCACGCATGAACAAAGCCCTGCAGGAGATGCTCGACAAGCGCAGCGACTTTGCCGCTGCCGCCGCCGCCGATGTCGCCTTCCACCGCGCCATCGCCGAAGCGAGCAAGAACGACTATTTCATCGCCTTCCACGACTTTCTTCGTGGCCAGCTGGCCGCCGCCCGCAGGACTGCCTGGGAAAACTCCGCCGCCCACTCGGTGGGTGGCTCGGCGGACGCCAACCGTGAACACCAGGCGCTATACCAGGCGATCGCCGACGGCGACCGCCAGGCTGCCGCCGCCTGCGCCGAAGCGCACTTGCGCGCCTCGGCCAAGCGCCTGAAGCTGGATCTGCCAACTATCGATTGACCCTTTGATTTGCCGTATAGAGCGGGCGCTGCTGCACAGCGCCCTTTTGTTTGACCTACTTAGTCTGACAACCTGATAAGCAGACTCTCTGATAAGAACAAGCCAAGGTGACACCTGCATGATCTACGACTACTGCATCATCGGCGGCGGCATCGTCGGCCTCGCCACCGCCATGGCGCTGCTCGAACGCCAGCCTGGCGCCTCGCTGGTGATCCTGGAGAAGGAAAACTCCCTTGCCCGGCACCAGACCGGCCACAACAGCGGCGTGATCCACGCGGGCATCTACTATGCCCCGGGCAGCCTAAAGGCCGACCTGTGCAAGCGCGGCGCCCAGGCCACCAAGGACTTCTGCTCGGAACACCAGATCAAGTTCGACGTCTGCGGCAAATTGCTGGTGGCCTCCACGCCCCTGGAAGTGCAGCGCATGCACGCCCTGTACGAGCGCTCGCAGCAGAACGGCCTCAAGGTCGAGCGCCTGGACGCCAGCGAACTGCAGCGCCGCGAACCGAACATCGTCGGCCTGGGCGGGCTGTTCCTCGATGCCACCGGCATCGTTGACTACAAGCAGGTCTGCCAGGCCATGGCCAAGGTGATCCAGGCCGCAGGTGGCGAAGTGCACCTGTCGACCACGGTGCACGCCATTGTCGAGAACGGCGACAACGTCACCGTCAGCAGCGACGACAAGGTCTGGCGTGCGCGCCAGCTGGTGGCCTGCGCCGGCCTGCAGTCGGATCGCCTGGCGGCCTTGGCCGGGGTGAAGATCGACCACCAGATCATTCCGTTTCGTGGCGAGTACTTCCGTCTCCCGGCGAGCAAGAACGACATCGTCAACCACCTGATCTACCCGATCCCCGATCCGGAGCTGCCGTTCCTGGGCGTGCACCTCACGCGAATGATCGACGGTAGCGTCACCGTGGGTCCGAACGCCGTGCTGGGCCTGGGCCGGGAAAACTACAAGAAGTTCTCGGTGAACTGGCGCGATGTCGCCGACTACGCACGTTTCCCCGGCTTCTGGAAAACCATCTGGAACAACCTGGGCTCCGGCACCACCGAAATGAAGAACTCGCTGTTCAAGGGCGGTTACCTGGAGCAGTGCCGCAAGTACTGCCCGTCGCTCGATATCGAAGACCTGCTGCCCTACGAAGCCGGCATCCGCGCCCAGGCGGTGATGCGCAACGGCACCCTGGTGCACGACTTCCTGTTCGCCGAGACGCCACGCATGGTGCATGTCTGCAACGCACCGTCACCGGCCGCCACCTCTGCCATCCCGATCGGCCAGATGATCGCCGACAGGATTTTCAAGACCCGCTGAACCCCAGCTGCACACATAACTACAAAGACAAAAAGGAAACCTCCCATGTCGGTACATGAGGCGGCTGCGGCCGCGACAGAAACCCCGGAACAGAAAAAGAAGCGCCTGCGCAAAGTCGCGGCGGCGACGATCTTCGGCTCGATGCTGGAGTGGTATGACTTCTACCTCTACGCCACCATGGCGGCGATTGTGTTCTCGAAGATTTTCTTCGACGCCAGCAACCCGGCCGTGGCCTCGCTGCTGGCCTTTTCCACCTTCGCCATCGGCTTTATCGCCCGGCCTTTCGGTGGCGTGCTGTTCGGCTATTTGGGCGACCGCTTCGGCCGCAAACAGGTGCTGGTGCTCACCTTCTGCCTGATGGGCGTGTGCACCACGCTGATCGGCCTGATCCCCAGCTATGCCACGATCGGCATCTGGGCGCCGATCATCCTGGTCTTCGTGCGCATCATCCAGGGCCTGGGTGCCGGTGCAGAGCTTGCAGGCGCGGCGGTCACCTCCTACGAGCACGCCAGCGAAGGCAAACGCGGCAGCCAGGGCGCCTGGCCGGCACTGGGCCTGAACCTGGGCCTGCTGCTGTCGTCGCTGACCGTCTACCTGCTGACCATGAACGGCAACGACTTCCTGCTGGCCGGCGGCTGGCGCATCCCGTTCATCTGCAGCATCGTGCTGGTCGGTGTCGGCCTGTGGGTGCGCAGGAGCATCCCCGAGACCCCGGACTTCAAGGAGCTCGACAAGACCCCGAAAAAGGACCAGGTCTCGCCGCTCAAACTGCTGTTCAAGAATGACCTCAAGGGCCTGGCCGTGGTGTTCTTCGTGGCCATCGGCTACAACGCCCTGAGCTACATCTTCAAGACCTTCTCCCTGGCCTACCTGACCCAGTTCAAGGGCGTCGAAGCCCATGTCACCTCGCTGTCGGTGACCATTGCCAGCCTGGTGGCGATCTTTGCCGTGCCGTTCTTCGGCTGGCTCTGCGACCGCTGGAGCAGCAAGACCGTGCTGATCCTCGGTGGTGTGTTCTCGGTGCTGTTCGCCTACCCGTTCCTGGCACTGCTCAATACTGGCGAGCCGATGAAGATCTACCTCGCCATCGCCATCGGTACCGGCCTGTTGGCGCCGATGATGTTCGCACCACAGGGCTCGTTCCTCAGCCGCCAGTTCCCGACCCAGACCCGCTCCTCGGGCTTCGGTACTGGTCGTGAGATCGGCACTGCCGTGGCCGGTGGCCTGGCACCCCTGGGTGGCCTGGCCCTGGTGGCCAGCTCTGCGACCCATTCCACCGACGGCGTTGCGGTGATCCTGGCGGTCGCCGCGGTGCTAGTGGTGGTGTTTGCCCTGTGCGACCAGGGCTACAAGCACTCCAAGTTCAAGAACTGAGGCGTGTGATCGCGGGGCCAGCCCGCTCCTGCACGTACCTGCAGGAGCGCGCTGGCCCCGCGACGCCTTTGCACCTGCACAAATTTACGCGACGCCATTAGTCCCCAGCCCCCCGGATGCATTAAAGTAACAGCCCCCGCCCGGGCGCTTTCACGCGGTACGCCCTGGCATTTTTCCAGGAATCGTCAACGATGGAACACCGTGAGGCGCTGATCGCGCTGCGCACCTTTCTTTCAACCCAGATTCTGGGCCAGGAAAAACTCGTCGAGCGCTTGCTCATTGTGCTCCTGGCCGACGGCCATATGTTGGTCGAAGGTGCCCCTGGCCTGGCCAAGACCAAGGCCATCAAGGAATTGGCAGAAGGCGTCGAAGCCGAGTTCCATCGTATCCAGTTCACCCCCGACCTGCTCCCGGCCGACATCACCGGTACCGAGATCTATCGCCCGGAAACCGGCAGCTTTGTCTTCCAGCAAGGGCCGATCTTCCACAATCTGGTGCTGGCCGACGAAATCAACCGTGCTCCGGCCAAGGTCCAGTCCGCCCTGCTCGAAGCCATGGCCGAACGCCAGGTCAGCGTCGGGCGCAGCACTTATGAGCTGTCGCCGCTGTTCCTGGTCATGGCCACCCAGAACCCGATCGAGCAGGAAGGCACCTACCCGCTGCCCGAGGCCCAGCTCGACCGCTTCCTCATGCACGTGAAGATCGGCTTCCCGGATGCCTCCGTTGAGCGCCGCATTCTCCAGCAGGCCCGGGGCGAGGCGCTCAATGGCGAGGCCAAGCCCGAGCGGCGGGTCAGCCAGCAGGCCATCTTCGCCGCACGCAAGGAAATCCTCGGCCTGTACATGGCCGATGCGGTAGAGGAATACCTGGTGCAGCTGGTCATGGCCACCCGCACCCCGGCCAAGTTCGACCTGGAGCTGGCCGACTGGATCGCCTACGGCGCCAGTCCGCGGGGCTCCATTGCCCTGGATCGCTGCGCACGGGCGCACGCCTGGCTGGCCGGACGCGACTTCGTCAGCCCCGAGGACATCCAGGCGGTGCTCTTCGACGTGCTGCGCCACCGCATCATTCTTTCCTTCGAGGCCGAGGCCGCCGGGATCGATCAGGACCGGGTGATCCAGCGCATCCTCGACGTCGTCGCCGTCGCCTGACGCCATGCCCGAACGCCTGCTGGCCGCGCCCGGAATCCGTATCAGCCTCGCCGAGCTGATCGAGATGCGTCATCGCGTGCGTGAAGTGCAGCTGTTCTCCCGGCCCGGCCAGCGCAGCCCGCTGGTGGGCCTGCACCACTCCAAACTGCGCGGGCGCGGGGTCGATTTCGACCAGGTGCGGGTCTACCAGGCCGGCGACGATGTGCGCAACATCGACTGGCGGGTGACGGCGCGTACCCAGGAGCCCCACACCAAGCTGTTTCATGAAGAGCGCGAACGCCCTATTTTCATCCTGGTCGAGCAGAGCCAGCGCCTGTTCTTCGGCTCGGGACTGATGTTCAAGTCGGTGCTCGCCGCGCAAGCCGCTGCCCTGATCGGCTGGGCCGCCCTGGGTCACAACGACCGCATCGGCGGCCTGGTGTTCGGCGACAACGAGCACTACGAAATCAGACCCCGGCGCAGCAAGCAGAGCCTGCTGCAGTTGCTCAACCGCCTGGCACGGGTGAACCAGTCACTGCACACCGAGGCCCAACCCCAGGCAGACAGCCTCGGCCTGGCCCTGCGCCGCGCCCGTGAGGTGCTGCGTCCGGGCAGCCTTGCCATTATCATCTGCGACGAGCGCGCCCTGAGCCCGACCGTAGAGCAACAGCTGAGCCTGCTGTCGCGCCACTGCGACCTGCTCCTGCTGCCGCTGTCCGACCCCCTCGACCACGCCCTGCCCGCCGCCGGCCTGCTGCGCTTTGCCCAGCACGGTGCGCAGCTCGAGCTCGACACCCTCGACCCGACCTTGCGCCAGAGCTACCGTCAACAAAGCGATGCGCGCATCGAGCGCTGGGAACTGCTGGCGCAAAAGCTGCGCGTGGTACTGATGCCCTTGAGCACCCAAAGCGAAATGATCGAGCAACTGCGCGAGTACCTCAACGCGCAACGACCGGGGAAAGGCCAGTGAACCCGCTGGAGCAACTGCAGCCATTGATTGCCCCGCCGCCGATTGGCTGGTGGCCGCTGGCGCCTGGCTGGTGGGTGTTGCTGGCCCTGCTGCCGGTACTGGGTTGGGGCCTGTGGCGCCTGCGTCACTGGCGCCCGGGCAATAAGCCCATCGTGCGCGCCGAACTGCCCCTGGATCCGATCCGTGTCGAAGCCCTGGCGGAGCTAGCCCTCCTACCCAAGCCCTACGATGGCGAGCCGGCCGGTGCCTGGCTGCAGCAGATCAATGCCCTGCTCAAGCGCCTGTGCCGTAACCATTACCCCGGCAGCCACAGCCATACCCTCAACGGTCGCCAATGGCTGGCCTTCCTCGACAACCGCTGCCCGGCCGCCGGCCTGACCCGCTGGATGGTGCTGGTCGAAGGCGCCTACAAGCCCGAGTGCAAGCTCGACGACAAGGCCATTGCCGGGCTCAACCAGGCGGTCGAAACCTGGATCCGCAAACATGTTTGAGTTGGCCTGGCCGTGGATTTTCGTGCTGTTGCCATTGCCTTGGCTGGCGCGCCTGCTGCTGCCTGCCGCCGACAGCGGCGAGCCGGTGCTCAAGGTCAGCTTTCTGGATGAACTCGAAGGCCTTGCCGGCCGCCGCGCGCGTCTGAACCTGCCGACCTGGCGGCAACAGGCACCCTTCGTGCTGGTCTGGCTGTTGCTGCTGTTCGCCGCCGCCCGCCCGCAATGGCTGGGTGAGCCATTGCCGGTAGCCGCCAGTGGCCGCGACCTGCTAGTGGCGGTGGACGTGTCCGGCTCCATGGACTTCCCCGACATGCACTGGCAGGGCGAAGAAGTCAGCCGCCTGAGCCTGGTCAAGTCACTGCTCGGCGACTTTCTCGAGCAGCGCCAGGGTGATCGCGTCGGCCTGATCCTGTTCGGCAGCCAGGCCTACCTGCAGGCGCCCCTGACCTTCGACCGCCACACCGTGCGCACCTTCCTCGACGAGGCGCAGATCGGCATCGCCGGTAAGAACACCGCCATCGGCGACGCCATTGGCCTGGCGCTCAAGCGCCTGCGCCAGCGTCCGGCGCAGAGCCGGGTGTTGGTACTGGTGACCGACGGCGCCAACAACGGCGGTCAGATCCATCCGCTGACCGCCGCACGCCTGGCTGCCCAGGAAAACGTGCGCATCTACACCATCGGCATCGGAGCCGACCCCGAGGCGTCCGGCACCGCAGGCCTGCTCGGCATCAACCCGAGCCTGGACCTGGACGAAGCCTCGCTCAGGGAAATCGCCGAACAAACCGGCGGCACCTACTTCAGGGCCCGTGACGGTGAAGAACTCCAAGCCATCGACAACGCCCTCGATCGCCTGGAGCCGGTGGCCCAGCAGCCGACCCAGGCGCGTACCGCCCAGGCGCTCTACAGCTGGCCGCTGGCCCTGGCCTTGTTGCTCAGCCTGGTGCTGGTGGTTCGCGAACAATGGCCAGACAACCTGCTGCAACGCCTGCTGCGCCGGCCCAGCTTCCTCGCCCCGCACCCGCAATGGCGCGAGCGGCTCAAACGCCTGCGCCTGAGGAGACGCCGATGATTGACCTGTGGCCGCAATGGTTGCGCCCGGCCTGGCTGATCGTGGTGCCGCTGCTTGCCTGGTTGCTGTGGAAACTCTGGCACCGGCAAAAACGCGCCGGCCGCTGGCAGATGATCCTGCCGCCCAGTTTCCATGCCGTGCTGCTCGGCGGTGGCAATGGACGCACCAGCAAGCTGCCATGGATTGCCCTGGGCCTGGCCTGGCTGCTCACCGTACTGGCGCTGTTGGGGCCCAGTTGGCAGCGCCTGGAAGAAACCCGGCAGCGCCCGGCCGATCCCCTGGTGATCCTGCTCGAACTGACCCCGCAAATGCTCGCCGAGGATGCCCAGCCCACGCGCCTCGAACAGGCCCGACGCAAGATCCTCGATGTCCTCGAGCATCGGCGCGACAGCCAGACGGCGATCATTGTCTATGCCGGCAGTGCGCATGTCCTGGTGCCGTTGTCGGACGACCTGGCCACCAGCCGCAACCTGCTCGAGGCCCTTACCCCGTCGATCATGCCCCAGGCCGGCCAGCGCGCCGACCTGGCCGTACGCAAGGGCCTGGCCCTGTTGGCCCAGGCAGGCCTTGGCCAGGGTCGCCTGTTGCTGGTGGGGTCGTCATTGAGCCCTCAGGAGCGAGAAGGCATCAGCCAGGCCCTCGGTCGCCAGGGCCCCAGCCTGCTGATGTTGGGGATCGGCACTGCCGAGGGCGCGCCGGTCAAGCAAGCCAACGGTGAATTCCTCAAGGATGACCAGGGCGGCATTCTCATGCCCCGCCTGGACAGCGCCAGCTTGCGGTCATTCATCACCAGCACCGGTGGACGCTACCGTACCGCCCGTATCGACGACCTCGACCTGCGCGGCCTGCGCCTGTTCGACACACCAAAACGGCTGCGAGGCGATGGCCAGACCCTGCAACTGGACAGTTGGGCCGACCAGGGCTATTGGCTGCTGTTGCCACTACTGCTGCTGGCCGCCTGCGCCGGGCGGCGCGGCTGGCTGTTCTGCCTGCCGCTGCTGCTGGTGCTGCCGCAGCCAAGCCATGCCTTCGAGCTCGATGACCTGTGGCTGCGGCCCGACCAGCAAGGCCAGCGATTGCTCGAGCAACAGCGCCCGGCCGAGGCCGCCCAGCGTTTCGAGGACCGCCAGTGGAAAGGCCTGGCCCTGTACGAGGCAGGCGACTTCAACGGTGCCGCCCGCCTGTTCGCCCAAGGCAACAGCGCCGCCGACCATTACAATCGCGGCAACGCCCTGGCCCGCAGCGGTGAACTGGAAGCAGCCGTGGATGCCTATGAACAGGCGCTGGAGCGCCAACCGGAACTACAGGCCGCGCTGAGCAACAAAGCCCTGGTCGAACGGATACTCAAGGAACAGCAGACGAAAAAGCCCGAGCAGCCGCCCCAGGACATGGACCAGGACACACCCGAGACGCAGGCCGACAACGCCAGCACCGCGCAAAACAACCAGGCCCCGGCCAGCGAGAAGCCTGCGCAGCAGCCCAGCGACAACAACGAGGACGCCGACAACGCCAGTGAACAGGCGCAGCACCCGGCCACCGGCGATGATGAACAGACCACCCAGCCGCCGAAGCGCCCGCAGGACAGCACCCTGGATGCCGAGCAGCGCCAGGCCCTGGAGCAATGGCTGCGGCAGATCCCGGACAACCCGTCCGAACTGCTGCGACGAAAATTCTGGTACGAACAGCAACAACATCAGGAACCCCATCGATGAGTCGCGTCTGCGTCGTTGTACTCGGCCTCTTTCTCAGCCTGCAGGTGCAGGCCGCGGCGCTGCTTGCCAGTGTTGACCGCACGCGCCTGAACGCCGGCGAAACCCTGGAGCTGACCTTGCAGACCCAGGACGTGACCCAGTTCGGCAAACCGGACCTGACCCCACTGGACGCCAATTTCGAAGTGCGCGGCACCCGCCAGGTCAACAGCCTGAACAGCCTCGACGAGCAGACGTCGGCCGGCACTCGCTGGATCATCACCTTGCTGCCGCGCCAGAGCGGCAGCGTGCAAATCCCGGCGCTGCAAATGGGTGAGCTGCGCAGCGAGCCGATCAGCCTGCAGGTGCTGGTGGAGGCCGCCAGCGATGAAGACCACGGCCCGGTATTCATCGACGCCAGTCTCGACCAGCCTGAAGTCTATGTGCAGGCCCAGGCCGTATTGACCTTGAGCATCTATCACTCGGTGCCCCTGTACGATGACAGCAGCTTGAGCCCCTTGCAGTTGGCCGACGCCAAGGTCGAACCGCTGGGCGAATCGCGCACCTTCGAGAAAGACATCGACGGGGTCCGCCACGGCGTGATTGAAATGCGCTACGCGATCTACCCACAACACAGCGGCGACCTGAAGATACCTGCCCTGACCTTCAGCGCCACCGCCGCCCAGACCGATGCCGAGCAAGCACTCAACACCCCCAGGGCCGGCAAACAGGTGCATGTCAGCTCCACGGCACTGGTACTGACGGTCAACCCGATACCCGCCGACTACCCCGCCAACGCCCCGTGGCTGCCGACCAGCAACCTGAGCCTGGAAGAACACTGGAGCCCCGATCCGGCCCAGCAACAGACGCAGATCGGCGACTCGCTGACGCGTACCGTGATTGTCCAGGCCGAGGGTTTGTCCAGCGCCCAGCTGCCCCCGCTGCCGGCCACCGAGGTGGTCGGCCTGCGTCGCTACCCGGACCAGCCGCAACTGCGCAACCAGGTCAACGACCGTGGCTTGCTCGGTATTCGCGAAGAGCGCGAAGCCCTGGTCCCGACCCACAGCGGCACGCTCGACCTGCCGGCGCAGGAAGTGTTCTGGTGGAACACTCGTGAAGACCACCTGGAGCACAGCAGCCTGCCGGCGCGCAGCCTGCAGATCCAGGACAACCCGGCCCTGAGCGCCGACAAGCCTGCCAGCGTCGACCCGCTCAGTACCGCTGCTCGCCCCGTGTGGCCGTGGCAACTGAGTACCCTGGTACTGGCCTTGACCACCCTGCTGGGCTTTGCCCTCTGGTGGCGAGCGCGTTCGCAACCGGCCGTGTTGCGGGCAGCGCAGGCCGGACCGAGCCCACGCACCCTGCTGGACGACCTCAAGCGTGCCTGCCAGGCCAACGATCCCCAGGCAACCCGCCAGGCCCTGGATGCCTGGGCACGCCAGCAACCGGAAACCCTGGCTGAAATGGCCGCTCGCTTCGTGCCACTGTCCGATGCACTGGACGGCCTCAACGGTGCCCTCTACAGCGAAACCGGGCAGTATTGGCAGGGTGAAGAACTCTGGCGTGCCATTGGCACCATACCGGCGGCCGAACAGATCCAGCCGGCCGCGAGCGAGAACGGCAGCCTGCCACCGCTCTACCCCAAATAACCTCCAGGTGCAGCGCCCCGGCGCTGCACCGGCAATCTGCGGAACCCCTCATGCGTCTGTTTCACACCTCCGACTGGCACCTGGGTCAAACCCTGCATGGCCAGGAACGCGATTTCGAACACGCCTGCTTTCTCGATTGGCTGCTCGGCCAGCTCAAGCTGCGCCAACCCGATGCGCTGTTGATCGCCGGCGATATCTTCGACACGGTCAACCCGCCGGTCAAAGCCCAGGAACGCCTCTACGACTTCATCGTCCAGGCCCACGAACAGCAGCCCAAGCTGAACATCGTGATGATTGCCGGCAACCATGACTCGGGCTCGCGTATCGAGCTGCCGGCACCGCTGATGCGGCGCCTGCGCACCCACGCCCTGGGCCGGGTGCAGTGGCTCGATGAAGGCGTACTGGACAGCGACCGGCTGTTGATCCCGCTGACCAACGCCCGCGGCAAGGTCGCGGCCTGGTGCCTGGCCCTGCCCTTCCTGCGCCCTGCCGAAGTGACCGGCGCCCACCTGGGCGACGATTACCTGCGCGGTATCCGCCAGGTACACGAACGCCTGATCGACGCCGCGCTGGAACGACGCAAGCCCGGCCAGGCCCTGATCGCCGTCAGCCACGCGCACATGGCCGGGGGCTCGATTTCGGAGGACTCCGAACGCAGCCTGATCATCGGCAACGCCGAGGCCCTGCCTGCCAGCCTGTTCAGCAAGGACATCAGCTACGTGGCCCTGGGACATCTGCACAAACCGCAGCGGGTCAACCGCGAAGAGCGCATCCGCTACAGCGGCTCGCCGATCCCGCTGTCGTTCTCCGAAATCGGTTATCAGCACCAGATCCTCGAGATCGAACTGGACGGCGCCACGCTGGTCAGCGTCGAGTCGCGCCTGGTGCCGCGGGCGGTGCACTTGCAGCGCCTGGGCCCGGCACCTCTGGCCGAAATTCTCGGGCAACTGGCCGACCTGCCGGTGGTCGACCTGCTTGACGACCCGCAACGCCAGCCCTGGCTGGAGATCCGGGTGCAGCTGGATGAACCGCAGCCCGACCTGCGCCAGCAACTGGAAGCCGCCCTGCAGGGCAAGGCCGTGCGCCTGGTACGCATCGGCGCCGAATACGCCGGCAACCGCGCAGGCGATGAGCTGGATGAGGCCGCCCTGGTGGATCTGGGCCAACTGACCCCGCACGAGCTGTTCAGCCGTGCCTGGGCCCAGGCCTACGGCAGTGCCGTGGACGAACAGACCCTGGCCGACTTTGCCCTGTTGCTGCAGGACGTCCAGCACGAGGAGGAGCAGCCATGAAGATTCTTGCCATCCGCCTGAAGAACCTGGCCTCCCTGGCCGGCCCCTTCGAAATCGACTTTACCGCCGAGCCCCTGGCCAGCGCCGGCCTGTTCGCCATCACCGGCCCCACCGGCGCCGGCAAGAGCACCTTGCTCGATGCCCTGTGCCTGGCGCTTTTCGGTGCGGTACCGCGGCTAAGCAACATCGGCCGCGAAACCAAGCTGCCGGAAGTCGACAGCGACATCCTCACCAGCGACCCGCGCACCCTGTTGCGCCGCGGTACCGGCAGCGGCTTTGCCGAGGTCGACTTCGTCGGTATCGACGGACGCCACTACCGTGCCCGCTGGGAAGCCAACCGCGCCCGCGACAAGCCCAATGGCAAACTGCAGGGCAGCCGCCAGAGCCTGCATGACCTCGACAGCGACCAACTGCTGAGCAACCAGAGCAAAGGTGAGTACAAGCAACTGATCGAATTGCGCCTGGGCTTGAACTTCGAGCAGTTCACCCGCGCCGTGATGCTGGCCCAGAGCGAGTTCAGCGCCTTCCTCAAGGCCGACGACAAAGACCGCAGCGAACTGCTGGAAAAACTCACCAACACGGCGATCTACAGCCAGCTGGGGCGCCGCGCCTACAGCAAGAACAAGGAAGCCGAGGAAGCCCACAAGGCCCTGCAGGACCAGGCCGCCGGGGTCATGCCCCTGGCGCCACAAGCCCGTGCCGAACTCGACCAGCGTTATAACCTGGCCGTCGAGCAGCTCAAGGGCGAGCAGGCCCGACTGCGCCAGCTTGAATTGCAACGGGCCTGGATGACCGAACTGCTGCAACTGCAAGTCCAAGTGCAGAGCAGCACCGAACAATTGCTCAGTGCCCAGCAGCACAGTGACAGCCTGCAAGTCGAGCGCCTGAGCCTGAAACGCCTGGAGCACCTGGCACCGCAGCGCCATCAGTTTGCCCGCCAGCAGGCGCTCGACAGCCAGCTGGCGCCCCTGGCCGCCAGCATCAGTGCCCAGCGCCAACAGCACTGCGATCTGCAAGCACGCCAGCAGCACCTGCAGGCGCAGCAACTCGACGCCCAGCAGGCACTGGCGCAAGCCCAGGCACGACACAGCGAAAGTGCCCCCTTGTTGCGCCAGGCTTTTGCCGAGCAGAACACCCTGGCGCGCCTGTCCCAGGAGTTGGCCAGTTGTGACACCCTCAAGCAGCAGGCAGAACTGGCCAGCAGCGAAGGCCAGCAACAGCTGGACAGCCTGGTCGAACAGCAGCGCTTGAGCGAACAACGCCTCGGCCAGATCAGCGAACAACTGGCCCAAAGCGCTTCCCTCGCCGGCCTCGGCGAGGCGTGGAATGCCTACCGCGATCGCCTGCAACAGCTGATGCAACTGGGTAATCGGCTGAACCAGGGCCGCGCGGAGCTACCCGGCCTGCAAGACCGGGTCACACAGGCCAGCGCCGCGCTGGAGCAACAGCGCGCCGCCATCGCCCTGCTCTACCACGAAGCCCAGGCCGAGCCCGACGCCTTGGCCGAACAGGTCGGCCTGCTGAGTGAGCTGTTGCAGAAAAACCGCCAGCAGCAACGTCAGGTAGAAACACTCGGCCGCCTCTGGAGCCAGCAGCAGGATCTCGATCAACGCCTCGCTGCCCTTCGCGAGCGCCAGCAGAGCGCCCTCAAGCAACGCGAGCAGTTGATCGGCGAGGGCCTCAACTGCAAGACCCAGCTGAACGCCGCCGAACAGGCACTGAACGTCACCCGGCAACTGCTCGAGCGTCAGCGCCTGGCGCGTAGCCAGAGCGTCGAAGAGCTGCGCGCGCAGCTGCAGGATGACCAGCCCTGCCCGGTGTGCGGCAGCCAGGAGCACCCTTACCACCAGCCTGAAGCCCTGCTGCAGAGCCTGGGCCGCCATGACCAGGACGAAGAGCGCAACGCCCAGCAACAGGTCGATGCGCTGAAGCAACAACTCGACGAATTGCGTACGCAACTGGGCGGCGTCAACGGCCAGATCAAGGAGTACCTGCACCAGCAGGAACAACTGGCCGAGCAGCAACAGGCCCTGGCCCCCTCCCTTCAGGCCCATGAACTGTTCCCCGTACTGTGCGAGCAGGACATCAGCCAGCGTACCGCCTGGCTGGAGCTGCAGGCGCGGCGCCTGAACGACGATATCAACCGCGACGAACAACGCCAGAACACCCTGCTGACCTTGCAGAAGGACGCCGCCCGCCTGCAGCAACAACTGCAGGCCGCAACCGAAGCCAGCCAGCAGGCCATTCAGCAACTGAGCCATCAGCAGCAGGCACTGGCTGCCGATCAGGAGCGCCTGGAGCAAGACCTGGCCAGTTTCGCCAGCCTGCTGCCGGCCGACATTCTCGACGACCTGCGCCAGGCGCCAGCGGCGACATTCCTGCGTCTGGACCAGCAACTGGCCTTGCGCCTGGACTTGCTGCAACGGCAAAAGGATGAACAGCAAGAACTCGGCGAGCGCCAGCAGACCCTGGACAAGGCCCAGCTTCAGCAGCAGTCCCGCCTGCAGAAACAACAGGAACTGCAGCAGCAGTACGCCGAACTGCAACACCAGCAACACGCGAGCCAGGCAAGCCTCACCGCCCTGATCGGCGAGCAACCCAGCGCCGAACACTGGCAGCAGCACCTGGAGCAATCCGTGGAGCAGGCGCGCCAGCTCGACGCCCAGGCCGCCCGCCAATTGCAGGACACCCAGACGCAACTGGTCGAACTGGCCGCGCAGATCAAGGCCAGCGAAGAACGCCGGGCCACGCTTGAACAGGAAGGCAGCGAAATCCGCGCACAGATCGAACAGTGGCGCCAGGCTCATCCTGAGCTCGATGACAGTGGTCTTGAGCAACTGCTGGCATTCGACGACAACGCTGTCGCGCAATTGCGCCAGCGCCTGCAAGACAGCGACAAATCCCTGGAGCAAGCGCAGGTTCTGCTCAAGGAGCGCCAGCAGCGCCTGGAGCAACATCAGGCCCTGGCCACGCTCGAACTGCCAGCCGAAGCGCTTGAACAGGCGATCGAAAGCCTGCAAGGCCAGCTTGCGAGCAGCGAACAGGCCTGCGCGGAGCTGCGTGCCGAGCAGGCCGACGACCAGCGCCGCCAACAGGCCAACCAGGCCCTGGCCGAGCAGATCGCCCAGGCGTATGCCCAGTGGCAGCGCTGGGCACGGCTCAATGCACTGATCGGCTCTGCCACCGGCGACACCTTCCGCAAGATCGCCCAGGGCTACAACCTCGACCTGCTGGTGCATCACGCCAACGCCCAATTGCGCCAGCTGGCCCGCCGCTACCGCCTCAAGCGTGGCGGCAGCCTGCTCGGCCTTTTGGTGATGGATACCGAAATGGGCGACGAACTGCGCTCGGTGCACTCGTTGTCGGGTGGCGAGACCTTCCTGGTGTCGCTGGCCTTGGCGCTGGGGCTGGCGTCGATGGCATCAAGTACTCTGCGCATCGAGTCGCTGTTCATCGACGAAGGTTTTGGCAGCCTGGATCCTGAGTCGCTACAACTGGCCATGGATGCCCTGGATGGCTTGCAGGCCCAGGGCCGCAAGGTCGCGGTGATTTCCCACGTGCAGGAAATGCACGAGCGGATTCCGGTGCAGATTCAAGTCAGGCGCCAAGGCAATGGCCTGAGCAGCGTGGAGGTCAGCGGATGATCCTGTACTCCTTCCGTCGCTGCCCCTGGGCCATGCGTGCACGCCTGGCGCTGCGCTATGCCGAGTGCCCGGTCCAGGTGTGCGAGGTGAGCCTGAAAGCCAAGCCCGCCGAACTGCTTGAGCTTTCGCCCAAGGGTACGGTGCCGGTATTGAGTACGGATGAAGGCGTGCTCGATGAGAGCCTGGAGATCATGCGCTGGGCATTGGCCCGGCACGACCCGCAGGACTGGCTGCTGCGTGCGGACCCGGTGGCCGCGCAGGCGGCCGATGCCCTGATCGAGCGCAACGACCGCGATTTCAAGGTTCGGGTCAACCTGTACAAGTACGCCGAGCGCTACCCCGAGCATTCGCGAGAGCACTACCGCCAGCAGGCCGAGGCCTGGCTGGCGGAGCTCGAAGCGCTATTGGCACAGCATGCGTACCTGTTCGCAGATCACCCGAGCCTCGCGGATGCTGCTTTGCTGCCATTGATGCGCCAGTTTGCCGGGGTTGAGCCGCAGTGGTTAGAGCAGGCGCCCTACCCACGCGTACGTGCCTGGTTGCACGGCTGGCTGGAGTCGGCGCTGTTCAAGGCGATCATGGCGAAGTGATTCACGCCCGCTCCTACAATCAATGGCTCAGCGCGGCATAGAAACGGGCACTTTGCTGCAGGTATTTCTGGGTGTAGCTGGGGGTAGAGGATTTGCGTTCGCTGATTTCGACCTGAGCGTGGGCAGGCAACACAACCGAAGCAGAAATGGCAGAAGCGGCGATGACCGGGAAGATATTGAAGTTCATGGCGCTGATCTCGAAGTCTGTGGTTTGAAGTGGCCGTTTCAGGCCGTGGTTCAAACTTACGCCGCCCAAGCGGCGCACAGAAATTCATTGCAGCAGTAGCCATTATCAAGGCGGTTGATAGTCAGTCGACAAACTTCAGGTCGGAGGGCGCGGCCTGGGGCAGCTTCTGCACGGTTTCGCTCAGCATGCCGCTGCGCGGGTCGCGGCGGATCACCACGATCTCGTTGCTCTTCTGGTTGGCCACCAACAGGAACTTGCCGGAGGGGTCGAGGGTGAACTCCCGGGGGTGATCGCCCTCCACGCTGCGCTGTTGCACCTTCATCAGCTTGCCGCTGTCGTCATCCACGGCGAACACCACAATCTCGTTGGCCGTACCGCGGTTGCTGACATACAGGAATCGCCCGTCCGCCGACAGGTGCAAGGCGCCCGCCGCCTTGGCCGCGGCGTCGTTTTGATCGGTCAGCGGCAGGCGCTGGCGCTCGATCAATTTGCCATCGTTGTGCTCGAAGACCACCACCTGGGCGCTCATTTCCAGCGTCAGGTAGGCCTGCTTGCCATCGCTGCTGAATACCAGGTGGCGCGGCCCACTGCCGGGTGGCAGGTCAACGGCAGGCGGTTCGGCCGGGCTCAGCGGATGCTTGGGGCTGGCACCGTCGTAGCGGTAGATGAACACCTTGTCGGCCCCCAGGTCGCTGGCGAAGACGAAATGCCCATCGGGGGACGACACCACCGAATGTACATGCGGCCCGGCCTGACGCTGCGGGTTGGCGCCGCTGGCTTTGTGGCGGTCCTGCTGTACCGAAGCCTGCAACCTGCCATCCTTGTCGACCGGCAGCACGCTCAGGCTGCCGCCCGGGGTCGGCTGCACGCCGTAGTTGGCAACGAACAGGTAGCGCTGGTCATGACTGAGGCTGGCATGGGTCGGCTCGTCACCGGCGCTGCTGACCTGGTTGAGCGGCTTGAGGTTGCCGTCTTTGGCACTTATGGAAAAGCTGCTGGCCTGGCCCTTGCCGTCGCCGTTCTCGTTGACCGCGAACAACAGCCGCTTGTCCACCGACAGGGTCAACCAGGAGGGGTTATCGCTTTTGAGCACCTGTAACGGCTTTTCGCCGATCAGGCCACTGACGCTGCTGAACGCATAGCGGTACAACCCTTCGCTGGCGCCATCGGTGTAGCTGCCCACCAGCAACTGCGCGCTGTGGGCGGTGGCACAGACACTCATCGCACTAGCGATCAGCAGGGTCGTCAGCTGGCGTTTCATCGTCATCCTCGTCCGGTGCGCGAAAGGCACTCATACAGACTAGTCGATGCTCGCTGGTGTCGGCAGCGATAAGCCAGTCCTGGCCCTCGGCACGGGCGGCGGCGATCTGTTCGGGTGAGAAGGACCACTTCTTGAGTGCCCGGCCATCCATGCACTCGATGTGCAGGCCGGTGTCGTCGAAGGTGAAGTCAAAGGCGTGCAGGCCGTCGACCAGGAGCATGTCGCAGGCGTGCAGGGCTTGGGAAAGGGTTGTCATTGCGTGGGTATCATCGAGGGGTAAAGCGCCATGATACCTGAAAGCTTCGCGGGGCAAGCCCGCTCCTACAGGTAACCGTAGGAGCGGGCTTGCCCCGCGATATCACTCAGTGAGCAAAGATCGACTTGCTTTCCTGGCCCGCCATTTTCTCGGGCTTGATCAGGAAGCGCGCCAGCGCTGGCAGCAGCCACAGCGCACCGAACATGTTCCACAGCAACATGAAGGTCAGCATCAGGCCCATGTCGGCCTGGAACTTGATGGCCGAGAAGATCCAGGTGCACACGCCGATGGCCAGGCACAGGCCGGTGAACAGTACCGCCTTGCCGGTGGACTTGAGCGTCTGGTAGTAGGCTTCCTGCAACGGCAGGCCTGCACGCAGGAAGCTCTCCAGGCGACTGTAGATATAGATGCCGTAGTCGACACCGATACCCACGCCCAGCGCCACCACCGGCAGGGTCGCAACCTTCACGCCGATGCCCATGAAGGCCATCAGGGCGTTGCCCAGTACCGACGTCAGCACCAGCGGCAGGACAATGCACAAGGTCGCGGCGAACGAGCGGAAGGTGATCATGCACATCACCGCCACGCAGATATACACCAGGATCAGGATGGTCAGTTCGGCCGACTTGATCACTTCGTTGGTGGCGGCCTCGATCCCGGCGTTACCCGCAGCCAGCAGGAACTCCAGGCCATCCTTGTTGTGGGTCTCGGCAAACTCCTTCACCGCATTGACCGCACGGTCCAGGGTCTCGGCCTTGTGATCGTTGAGGTACACCAGCACCGGCGCCAGCGAGCAGTCGGCGTTGTACAGGCCGTCGGCCCGGGCGATGGAGCTGTTGAGCACATCCGTGTTGCGCGACAGGCTTTCCCATTTCAGGTTGCCTTCGTTCATGCCCTTGATCATCTGCTTGGACACTGTCACCAGCGAGATGGCCGACTGCACGCCGGGGGTGTTCTCCATCTTCCACATCAGCTCGTCGATCGGTGCCATGGTCGAGTACACCGAGCAGCCTTCGGCCGGGGTCTTGACCATCACCACCAGCACGTCCGAACTGGTCGAGTAGTTGTCGATGATGAAGCTGTTGTCCTTGTTGTAGCGCGAGTCCGGGCGCAGCTCCGGGGCCCCCTGGTCGAGGTCGCCGATCTTCAGGTTCTGGCTGTACCAGAGGCCGCCACCGAAGGCCAGCAAGGCCAGGACGATGGACACCGGTGCCACTTTGGGGCTGGCAAAGTTCGACAACAGTCGCCAGAACGGATGCTCGCGGGTCGCGTCTTTCTTGCTGCGCGCGATGGCTTTCTTGCTGATGCCGACATAGGAGATCGCCACCGGCAGCAGGATCAGGTTGGTGAACACGATCACCGCCACACCGATGGACGCACCGATGGCCAGTTCGCGGATTACACCGATGTCGATGATCAACAGGGTGATAAAGCCCACGGCGTCGGCCAGGATGGCGATCATCCCGGGCAGGAACAGCTGGCGGAACGTGCGCCGGGCAGCGGTCAGGGCGTTGTCGGCGTCGCTCGATTGCAGGGCGATACCGTTGATCTTCTGCACGCCGTGGGAAATACCGATGGCAAAGATCAGGAACGGCACCAGCATCGAATAAGGATCAAGCCCGAAGCCGACGGCGTGCATCAACCCCAGTTGCCAGACCACCGCCACCAGGGTGGTGATCAGTACCGCGATGGTGCTGCGGATGCACCAGGTGAACCAGTACAGCAGCACCCAAGTGATCACCAGCGCGATACCGAAGAACATCGCCACCATCATCAGGCCATCGATCAGGTCGCCGACCTTCTTGGCGAAACCGACGATGTGGATCTTCACATTGGGGTTCTGGGCCTGGAACTTGTCGCGGATCTTCTCTTCCAGCTGGTGGGAGAACTGCTGGTAATCGAGCTTGATCAGCGTGCCCTGGTCTTTCGGGTCCGGGTAGGACTCCAGCAACGGCACATCGATGATGCTCGACTTGAAGTTGTTGGAGACCAGGCGACCGACCTGGCCCGACTTGAGCACGTTGTTGCGTAACAATTCGAGGCTGTCAGCCGAGCCGTCGTAGGTGTTGGGAATGACCTCGCCACCGGCGAAGCCCTCTTCGGTCACTTCGGTCCAGCGTACGCTGGGGCTCCACAGCGACTTGAGACCGGAACGGTCGACACCGGGGATGTAGAAGACCTCGTCGTGGATCTGACGCAGGGTCTCCATGTACTCCTTGCTGAAGATATCGCCATCGGTGGCTTCCACCGAGATCCGCACGGTGTTGCCGAGGTTGGCCAGGTCGTTGCGGTGTTCGAGCATCTTCTCGATGAAGGGGTGCTCGAGCGGGATCATTTTCTCGAAGCTGGTCGAAGGACGAATCTGCGTGGCCTGCCAGAACAGGAACACACTGACCAGCAGGCAGATGAGGATCACCACCGGGCGGTTATTGAAGATCAGGCGCTCGAGCAGCGTCGCCTTGTCCTGATGGTGTTGCTGCTGATTCATGTTGAACTGCTCCTGACTGGTCATGGCTGCACTCCTTCGGCGCCCTTGGCCGAAGCCAGGTGCACGCCGCCCTGGCCGACAAGGATCAGGCCTTCGCCCTTGCGACCGCTGACACCCGCCAGGGCGATGCGATCGGCGCGGTTGAAGACACTGAAGGTCTGGCCGTCGTCGCTGCTGCGCAGGACGGTGCCGCCATTGCCGACCAATACCAGGCTGCCATCATCGAGAAGCGTAGCGCTTGCCAGGCCAAATTCGAGGGCCCCGCGCGCGGCGTTCAGTTCGATCTGCTGCCAGCTGTCGCCAAAGTCGCTGGAACGGTAGAGATTGCCGCGCAGCCCGTAGGCCAGTAGCGTGCGTGGCTGGGCGGTGCCGATCACACCGAACAGCGAGCCCTCGTAAGGGCCTTCGAGCTTCTGCCAGGTCTGGCCGTCGTCGCTGGAGCGGAACATGCTGCCCTGCTCGCCAACGATGAACAGCCCGGCGTCCTTGACTGCCGCGATGCCGTTGAGGTGCAGCTGGTCTTCGTTGTCCAGCCGGTCACCGACCTCGTCCCACTGCTTGCCACCGTCGGTGGTCTCCAGCAGTGCACCGTAGGCGCCCACGGCAAAACCGTGCTGGGCGTCCTTGAACCAGACATCCAGCAGCGGCGCTTCACGTTTGAGGTCTTCGAATTGCTTGGTCCAGGTCACACCGCCGTCGCTGCTGGCGAGGATCTGTGCGTCATGGCCGACCGCCCAGCCGTGCTTTTCGTCGGCAAAGTAGACGGCGGTGAGCAGTTGCCGGGTCGGCACCTTGGACTGGGTCCAGGTCTTGCCCTGGTCATCGGAGAAGAGAATATGGCCGCGATCGCCAACGGCGATCAGGCGTGGGCCGGCCTGGGTCACGTCGAGCAACAGGCTCTTTTCGGCCTTGGCCGATTCGGTGGAGTAGACCTTCGGTTCGGCCGCTGCCGCCTCGACTGTGTTGGTCCACACCCCCATCGCCATCACCAGCAACCCGCTGGCGGCCAATGCCCATGGGCGTGCGCGCGCAGCGCCGCCGGTACCTGCCATGTAAGGCTCGGTCATAGATCTGTCCCCCGATTATTGTTATTTGGGTCAATCTATTTGCAGGTACTGCCAAAAACCGTGTTCCAGAGCCCCGCAATAGCTGAAGCCATCCTATCGGGGTTTGCGAAGGGCTGACAACGAACGGGACGTTATCTTTTGTTAAGCAGAAAAAGAACGCGGGGCAAGCCCGCTCCTACAGGGTATGCAGGAGCGGGCTTGCCCCGCGATGAGGCCGTCAGGCCAGGCTTTTGCTTACCACTTCATACACATCGCTGGACAGCGCACCGGAGGCCAGGATGCGCTCCAGTTCACCCTTCATCAGCGCCTGGCGGGCGCTGTCGTACTTGCGCCAGCGGGTCAGCGGCGCCAGTTGCCGCGAGGCGATTTGTGGGTTGAGGGCATTGAGCTCGATCACCAGGTCCGCCAGGAAGCGATAGCCGGAGCCGTCCGCCGCATGGAAGTTGACCAGGTTCTGCCCGGCATAGGCGCCGATCAGCGCACGAACCTTGTTCGGGTTCTTCATCGTGAACGCCGGGTGCTGCATCAGCGCCTTCACCCGTGCCAGGCCACCCGGGAGTGTGCTGGCTGCCTGCACGCTGAACCATTGGTCCATGACCAGTGGGTTGTCCTTGAAGTTTTCGGCAAAGACTTCCAGCGCCTTGGCCCGTTCAGCCTCGAACGGCGAGTTGACCAGCACGGCCAGCGCGGTCAGGCGCTCGGTCATATTGTCACAGGCGTCGAACTGTTCCAGGGTCGCGGCCAGCACTTCGGGCTTGCCACTGAGCATCAGGTACGACAAGGCGATGTTCTGCAGGCTGCGGCGGGCAAAATGCTCGGCCTCGGCCACATACTCGGTACCCCGCGATACACCGCGGTTGGCCTGGTAGCGGGCATTGAGTGCAGCGAACAGCTGGTCGGCGATTTGCTTGCGGGCGAACTCGCGGGCTGCATGGATGGCATCGACATCGGCCACTTCGCTGATTTCAGTGAGATAGGCCTCACTTGGCAGCGAGAGCATCTCGGCGACCATGGCCTGGTCCAACTGCTCGTTGGCCAGCACTGTGCCCAGCGCGGTGACCAGGCGCTGATCGAGTACCAGGGCACTGCCCTGCTGGTGCTGGGCGATCAGTTCCTGAAGCACTTGAACCGACAGCTGCTGGCCGGCTTCCCAGCGATTGAAGCCATCGCTGTCGTGCTGCATCAGGAACATCAACTGGTCGCGGTCATACGGGAAGCTGAGTTTGACCGGCGCACTGAAACCGCGCAGCAGCGACGGCAGCGGCTTGGCCGCTACGTCGACGAAGGTAAAGGTCTGCTCGGCCTCGGTCACCGACAGCACCCGCGAGTTGCCAACCGCAGCCGGCTCGCCTTGCAGGCGCAGGGCGATGTCGTTGCCCTGGGCATCGAGCAGGCCGAGCTCGACCGGAATCACGAAGGGCTTCTTCTCGACCTTGTCCGGGGTGGCCGGGCAGCTCTGGCGGAAGGTCAGGCTGTAGGTCTGGGCGGTGCTATCGTAGGCTTCGCTGACCACCAGGCGCGGCGTGCCGGCCTGGCTGTACCAGCGCTTGAACTGGGTCAGGTCGACGCCGTTGGCGTCTTCCATGGCCTTGATGAAGTCGTCGCACGTCACCGCCTGGCCGTCATGGCGCTCGAAATACAGGTCGCTGCCCTTGCGGAAGCCTTCGGCGCCCAGCAGGGTGCGGACCATGCGCACCACCTCCGAGCCCTTCTCGTAGACGGTCAGGGTGTAGAAGTTGGAGATTTCAATGAAGCTGTCCGGGCGCACGGCATGGGCCATGGGACCTGCATCTTCGGCGAACTGGTGGGTACGCAGGTAGGCGACATCTTCTATGCGCTTGACGGTGCGCGAGTTCATGTCGGCGCTGAACTCCGAATCACGGAACACCGTGAAGCCTTCCTTGAGCGACAACTGGAACCAGTCGCGGCAGGTCACGCGGTTGCCCGACCAGTTGTGGAAGTACTCGTGGGCAACCACAGCCTCGACCCGCTGGTGGGCGGCATCGGTGGCGGTTTCGGCGCGGGCCAGCACGCAGCTGGAGTTGAAGATGTTGAGGCCCTTGTTTTCCATGGCGCCCATGTTGAAGTCGTTGACCGCCACGATCATGAAGATGTCCAGGTCGTATTCGCGGCCATAGACTTCTTCGTCCCAGCGCATGGACTTCTTCAGGCTGGTCATGGCGTGCTGGCATTTGTCGATGTTTTCCGGCTCGACATAAATGCGCAGGGTCACGTCACGGCCCGACTGACGGGTGAACTTGTCTTCGACGCACCACAGGTCGCCAGCCACCAGGGCAAAAAGGTAGGCCGGCTTCATGAACGGGTCTTCCCAGGTCGCCCAGTGCCGGCCATCGTCCTGCGGGCCGCTGCCGATCGGGTTGCCGTTGGACAGCAGCACCGGGTAGCGATGCTGCTCGGCAATCACCGTGGTGGTGAAGGTGCTCATCACATCCGGGCGGTCGAGGTAGTAGGTGATCTTGCGAAAGCCCTCGGCCTCGCACTGGGTGCAGAACATGCTGCCTGACTTGTACAGGCCCTCCAGTGCGGTGTTGCTCTCGGGGTGGATCTTCACGCTGGTATCGAGAGTGAAGGTCGCCGCCTTTGGCTGCAGGGTCAGGTGACTGTCATCGAGCTGGTAGTCACCAGCGCTCAAGGCCTGGTCGTCCAGGGCCACGCTCAACAGTTCCAGTTGCTGGCCATCGAGCACCAGCGGCGGCAAGCCGGGACCGCGAGCGGGGTTGCGGCGCATGACCAGCTGCGCGTGGACCAGGCTGTGGTCCTCGAACAGTTCGAAGGTCAGGTGCGTCTCGTCGATCAGGTACTCGGGTGCCTGATAGTCCTTGAGGTAGATCACTTGCGGCTGTTCGGTACGCATGTGGCGGTCCTTTTACTGATGCACGGCGAGCTGGTACGCCGTGTATTTGCGGATATTGATCACGCCGGTGTCGAAGATCAGGTATTGGCCCTTGATGCCCAGCAGCGTGCCTTCCGCCACGGGGTTCTTGTCCAGGTTGAAGCTGACGATCTTGCTCGGGTAGGCCTCGACCGGGTAGCGGATTTCCAGCACTTCGCTGTCGTTCAGCGGCTGGATGGCCTGCAGGCCGAAACGTACCTGCAAGGCGCTGAAGCCTTCGGCGCAGCTGTCGAACAGCTGCTCGCGAACCGCCAGCAGGTCGACCGCCTCGGCATCGCCCTTGAGCAGGGCGCGCCAGTTGGTGCGATCGGCCACCTGGCTGCGAAACAGGTCTTCGACCAGCCCCGACTGCTGGCGGGTGGCAACCCGCACGATCGGCAGGGCCTGGCTGGCGCCCTGGTCGAGCCAGCGGGTGGGCAACTGGCTGGCACGGGTGATGCCGACCTTGATGCCCGAGGAATTGGCCAGGTAGACCACGTGATCGGTCATGCAGAACTGCTCGCCCCAGCCGGGTTCGCGGCAGGTGCCCTGGTCGTAGTGGCATTTTTCCGGGGCCATGATGCAGACATCGCACTGCGCCAGCTTGGTCATGCACGGGTAGCAGTAACCCTGGCTGAAGCTGGTCTTGGTCTTGCGACCACAGTGGGTGCAGTGAATGGCCCCGAGGTATTCCAGGCGCAGGGTCTTGCCGATCAATGGGTTGACCGGTACTTCCTGCTCGCCCAGGCGAAAAGCGTACTGCACCACAGGCGCGTCGAGACGCGCCGACATTTTACTGATGGAGCCGCGGCCAAGTTCGATCAATGGATCGCATCCGACTTGAACAGGATGTTCGGCACTGGCGCCGACTTCGATGCGCATTCCTGCGGGCCCATGTAGCCGGTGCGCTGCTCTTCGGGCAGGTTCTGGATTTCCCAGGCGATCACCGCCTGCAGCGACAGCTCTTTCTGTTCGGCGGTGAGCTTGCGCCCGTCCGCCCATTTACCCAGTTCGACGGCCAGTTTCAGGCTTTCGTAGATTTCCGGGGTGATGTTTTCGATCATTTGCGCAAAAGTGGACATAGCGTCTCCCAAATCAAGCCGTCAGTTTACGCCGGGCCAGCGCCCCGCCCAAGAGCCCGCTGAGGCAACCGACCAACAACCCACCGACGTGGGCGGCGTTGGCGATCTGGCCAAAACCGAGCAGGCTGACCAGCCCGGACAGGCACAGCAGCAGCCAGACCAGCATCATCACAAGCACCCCGCGCGGCATGCGATACACCGGGTTGGGCGCCAGCCACTGGTACAGCCAGACATGCCCGAGCAAGCCGTAGAGCACCCCCGACAGGCCGCCGAACAGGCTCGGACCGCCGAACAGGTACTGCGCGGCATTGGACACCAGGCTGAACAGCAGAGTCAGGCTCAGCAACGACCAGGAACCCTGGCGCAGCTCGATACGACGACCCAGCTCCCAGTACCACAGGGCGTTCATGGCCAGGTGGAGAATGCCGAAATGCACCAGCATCGGCGTGAACAAGCGCCACCATTGGCCCTCCGCCAGGCTCGCGGCCAACGGCGTGAAGTACAGGTAATCACCCTGCACGCGAAAATCGAGGAAGGTCAGCCAGCTCAGCGTGGCGAAGTTGTCGCCAAGCCCGGTGAGGCCGGCGACGATCAGGCACAGCAGCAACACCGCAGCCGTAGCCTTGCTGGCGCGCAGTTGCTCGCCGACGCTTGGGCGGGCGGGGGGCGCCAGCGTCGCACCGGCCGGCAGTTCGAAATCGGCGTTGCCTTCGGGAAAGCGCTGGTACAGCTCGCGCACGTCCTCGGCCAGGTTTTCAGCCACCCACAACACCTGGTCCCCCCCCTCCTCGCTGACCCGGTGCGGCACCTGCAGGCGCCGCAGCAGGCCGACAAAGCCGCTGAGGTCAGTGTTCAAGGGCATGCGCAATACCACCACTGCACTCATTGGCTGGCCTCCGGCCGGTCTACATCGACCCACACGAACTTGCGCGGGTCTATTCGGGTTTCATCGTCGAGTCGATACGCGACCAGCTTGCCGTACAGCACGGCGCTGTAGTCCAGGCAGGCCAGGTTGGAACGGATCGGTGCCGGCTTGCCGCTGCGCCAGTAGTGGCCGACGAACAGCATCGGCTCGTCCTCGCCATAGCGCAGCAAGGCGTTCTTCTGGCTGTGGCTCAAGGGGGTGCTGGCGACCTTTTCCGGCAGGGCGTCGGGCTGGAAGACGATATCGCCATAGGTTTGCGGGTCTTCCTCCCAGAACTTGGTGCGGAAGAAGGCACGGGTCAGGCCGTCGCCACCGGTCAGGGTCAGGCCATCGGGCAGGCGCATGTCGGTGCCGCGCAGCAGGCGGTTGCAAACCATCGCGGCAAAGCTGTCCGCTACGCCGGACGCCTGGATGAAGTGCTCATCGATGCGGCCATCCGGGTACTGCTGGCGCAAGGGTTCGATCAAGCGTGGATCCCAGCAGGCATGCACCAGGCGGAACCGTCCGGCATCGATAAACAGCGGCAGCTCGTAGAACCATTCGAGAAAATCATGCCAGTCGCCCGGATGCTGCTCGAATTGGGTCAGGGTTTCGTAGATCAGGCGGCCGTGGCGCGGGGTGTGCTCGCGCACGAATTGCTTGCCGCTGTCGGGCAAGGCCGGGGTATTCCAGCCCAGGGCGTTGTACTCATGGTTGCCCATGATGCAGTGGGCCTGCCCGGCATCGACCATGTCATGGACGATGTGCAGCGCCTCACGAATCCGCGGGCCGCGGTCGATGATGTCGCCAAGGAACAGCGCCTGGCGCTCGGCGTGGCGCCAGACACCGCCCTGGCGCTTGTAGCCAAGGGCATCGAGCAGGCGTTCGAGGGTATGCGCACAACCGTGCACGTCGCCAATCAGGTCGAAACTACGGGCTGGATCGAGCATCACTCGCCTCCACCACCCAGGCGGCTGCCCCAACCGAGTTTGGTCCGGCATACCTCGTAGTAATTGTGATCCAGCGGGTGAATCAGGCGCAGTTTCTGCGGCTTCTTGTTCACCGTGATGGTGTCGCCCGGGGCACAGGTGAAATGGTTCTGGCCGTCACAGGAAATCTGCGGGTAGATCTGCAGGTCCTTGGACACCACGATCTTCAACTCGCTGTTGCCGTCGACCACGATCGGCCGGCCAGACAGGGTATGCGGGTACATCGGCACGATAACGATGGCGTCGAGCTTGGGATGCATGATCGGGCCGCCCGCCGACAGCGCGTAGGCGGTCGAGCCGGTCGGGGTGGCGACGATCAGGCCGTCGGCCTTCTGGCTGCAGACGAACTGGCCGTCGATGTAGATCTCGAACTCGATCATCCGCGTCGACTTGCCTGGGTGCAGCACCACATCGTTGAGCGCATCGCCCTGGCCAATGGCTTCGGCGTGGCGACGAACCTCTGCCTGGAGCAGGAAACGGTTTTCCACCAGGTAATGGCCGTCGAGGACCTCGGCAACCTTCACTTCCAGCTCGTCGGGGCGGATATCGGTGAGAAAGCCCAGGCTGCCGCGGTTGATCCCCAGCACCGGGGTGTTGTGCCGGGCCAGGGCGCGGGCGGCGCCGAGCAGGCTGCCGTCGCCGCCGACGACGATGACCAGATCGCAGACCTCGCCCAGCAACTTGCGCGAGGAAGTCTGCAGGCCGTGGCCCGGCAGGACTTCGGCGATGGTGTCCTCGAGGATGACGTGCAGATGCCGCTGCAGCAGGAATTTTTTCAGTCGGCGAATGGTATCGAGCACCTGGGAGCTGCCGAGGCGGCCGATAATACCGATATTGCGAAATTGCTCCATGGGGCTCCTGCTTGGCGCTACGGCGGGTAAAGAGGCGAGGTTCGCCAAAGAGTTCGATTATGGGCGAAAGCCCCTGGCAGCGGCAAACGCAGGAGAAAATCGTCAAGGAGCGCGGCTTAAGGACTATGCTCGCTGGATGAACCCTTTTCCCGGCCTGATCGACCTGCCACGCCAGTTGCGCCACCCCCAGGTGCGCGACCTGGCCTGGGTCATCCTCGCCCCGCCCATGCTGCACGCGACGCCCTGGCCCCAGCGGCATCCTCTGGCCGCCAGCGACTGGGTCGCCCACCCTGCACAGCTGCAGCAGTGGCTGCTGGCCCTGGATCGGGACAGCAGCGGCCTGCAGCACTGGCTTGCCCAGGCCGCGACACGGCGCCTGGGGTTGTACTACGAACGTCTATGGCAGTTTGCCCTGCAGCACGCCCCCGGCGTGACCCTGCTGGCGGCCAACCTGCCGATCCGCGACGGCGGGCATACCCTGGGCGAGCTGGACATCCTCCTGCAGGACGTCGAAGGCGTGCACCACCTGGAGTTGGCGATCAAGTTGTACCTGGGGCCGCCAGGGGGCGACGGCAAGGATCCGGCGCACTGGTTGGGGCCGGGTTGTCATGATCGGCTGGACCGCAAGCTGGCGCACCTGGCCGAACACCAGTTGCCGATTTCGGCGCGGGAAGAAAGCAAAGAGGCGCTGGCAGCGCTGGATATCTCGCACTTGAGTGCCCAACTGTGGCTGGCCGGCTACCTGTTCTATCCCTGGCCGGGGCATGCCGACGCACCTGAAGGCGCCCATCCGCAGCATTTGCGGGGGCGATGGCTGCATCGACGGAACTGGCCGGCTTTCATTGGCCAGCATCCCCAGGCCTGCTGGCAACCCATACCCCGGCATGCCTGGCTGGCGTCGGCCCGCTGCAGCGAACAGGAGCGCTGGTCGCCGGAACAGTTCGAGGATTGGCTGCAGGCGCTCGACCCGTTGGCCCCCGCGCAACTGCTGGTGCGCTGGGCGGCAGGAGAAGATGGCGATTGGGAAGAGGCCGAGCGCTTGTTCCTGGTAGCCGACGCCTGGCCAAACTTCCCATCCCCCCTGTAGGAGCGGGCTTGCCCCGCGAAAGGCCGGCAAAGTCCGCCCTATCCCAACCGCACCGCCAACGCCGCCAACGTCAGCAGCAATACCGGCACCGTCAACACAATCCCCACCTTGAAGTAATACCCCCAGCCGATCTTCACCCCCTTGCGCTCCAGCACATGCAGCCACAGCAATGTCGCCAGGCTGCCGATCGGCGTAATTTTCGGTCCCAGGTCGCTGCCGATCACGTTGGCGTAGATCATCGCCTCCTTGACCACACCGCTGGCCGAACTGGCATCGATCGACAAGGCACCGATCAGCACCGTCGGCAGATTGTTCATGACCGACGACAGCAGCGCCGCCAACAGCCCCGTGCCCATCGCCGCACCCCACACCCCGCCGGTGGCGAAGCTGTCGAGCCAGCCGGCCAGGTTGTCGGTCAGCCCGGCGTTGCGCAGGCCATAGACCACCAGGTACATCCCCAGGGAGAACACCACGATATGCCAGGGCGCTTCCTTGAGCACCTTGCGTGTGGATATCCGCTGCCCGCGCGCCGCCACCAGCAGCAATACCAGTGCACACACCGCCGAAATCGCGCTGATAGGGATCCCCAGCGGCTCCAGGGCAAAGCAGCCGATCAACAGGATCACCAGCACCACCCAACCGGCAACGAAGGTTGCCGGGTCTTGCACCACGCTGCGTGGTCGGTCCAGTTGCAAGGGGTCGTAGTCAGCAGGGATGTCGCGACGGAAGTACCACAGCAGCACCGCCAGAGTGGCTGCCACGCTGACCAGGTTCACCGGCAGCATCACCGCGGCGTAGCGGTTGAAGCCGATGCCGAAGAAGTCCGCCGACACAATGTTGACCAGGTTCGAGACCACCAGCGGCAGGCTCGCCGTATCGGCGATGAAACCCGCCGCCATGACGAATGCCAGGGTCGCCGCCGGGCTGAAGCGCAGGGCCAGTAGCATCGCCACCACGATCGGCGTGAGGATCAGCGCCGCGCCGTCATTGGCGAACAGCGCCGACACCAGTGCCCCGAGCAGGATGATGTAGCAGAACAAGCGCCGCCCGCTGCCGCGCCCCCAGCGCGCCACGTGCAGCGCCGCCCAGGCGAAGAACCCGGCGGCATCGAGCAGCAGGCTGATAATGATCAGCGCAATGAACGTACCGGTGGCATTCCAGATGATCTGCCACACCACCGGGATGTCGCTCCACTGCACCACTCCGCTCAACAGCGCCAGCAACGCCCCGCCCGTGGCGCTCCAGCCCACGCCCAGGCCCTTGGGCTGCCAGATCACCAAAGTAATGGTCAGGAGGAAGATCAACGACGCCATCAACATGAAAACAGCCTTGCATTAGAGGGAAAGACGCGGCGAATTCTAGCGACAGATCAATACCGCAGCGGCCATTTTTTGTTGCGATAGGGCGGTAAAGGAAACGCTGCACAAATCAGCCATCTGCCTGAGTGCCCAGCTCCGCGTATAATCACCAGACACTGCCACTACCTCAGCCAAGCCACCCGATGAAACAGATCACATTCGCCCAAGCCGAGCATCAGAACAAGAAAAAGGTTACTCGCCGGGAACGCTTCCTAGCTGAGATGAATGTACTGGTGCCCTGGCAGCGCCTGCTGGATGCCCTGTCGCCCTCATATTACCCTGACTCTGCCGGCAAGCGTGGCCGCCCACCTACTCCGCTAGAGCGGATGCTACGAATCTACTTCCTGCAGCAGTGGTATGGCCTGGCTGATGAGGCTCTTGAGGATGCGATCTACGACAGTCAGGCGATGCGTGATTTCGTCGGCATTGATCTGTCCATCGAAAGCGTGCCGGATGCTACAACACTCCTGCGTTTCCGCCACCTGCTGGAAAGGCATTCGCTGACGCAGCGGATCTTCGAGGAGATTAACGCCAGCCTGTCAGAACGCGGACTATTCATGCGCGAAGGGACCATTGTCGATGCCACCATCATTGCTGCTGCACCTTCTACCAAGAACAAGGCCAAGCAACGTGATCCATCAATGAAGCAGACTCGAAAAGGCAACCAGTGGTTTTTCGGCATGAAAGCCCATATCGGTGTTGATGCAGTAACCGGTCTGACGCACAGCGTGGTGGCCACCTCGGCCAACCAGGCGGACATAACGGTAGCCGAGCAGCTCCTGCGGGACGGCAAGGAACCAGTCTATGCCGATGCCGGTTACACGGGGCTTGGCAAGCGTCTTGCTGGGTGTGGCGACAGCCTCCCTGCACTGCGAATTGCTGCACGGCGCAGCACCATCAAAAAATGGAAGATGGCCCGGAGAAGCAGATCATGCAACGTATTGAACACTGCAAAGCGAGCATCCGCGCAAAGGTGGAACACCCGTTCCATGTGATCAAGAACCTGTTTGGCCACCGCAAGGTACGCTACCGTGGCATGGAGAAGAATCAGGCCCAGCTGTTCAGCCTGTTTGCACTGGCCAACCTGGTGTTGGCCAAGCGGTGTTATGCGATGACAGACGGGGTTATTGCGTCTTGAAACCCGGTACTGGTGAAAACTGGCCCAAATGGCCAGAATTGAAGATGATTTGCGTGGTGCTGTCGCCGAGAGCGGGTTGGCTGCATCAAAAAACCATTGATTGGAACGGCCGCCGCGCCAATCTGAATTGATCAGCGATTCCTAAACAGCGCGACAGCGTTTACAGTTATGCCCATGCGCCACCAAGAGCGCGAGCCCAAACCTGATAATGAGGATCGACCATGACCCTGAATACCCCCCAGGCGCGCTACGGAAGCCTGTCGATTGCCCTGCACTGGCTGATGCTGGTGCTGCTGGTGGCGGTCTACGCCCTGATCGAATTGCGCGGCCTGTTTCCCAAGGACAGTGCCGGGCGCAACCTGATGAAAGAGTTGCATTTCATGCTCGGCCTGACCGTGTTCGTGCTGGTCTGGCTGCGCCTGGCCCTGCGCCTGAGGCGCCCTACCCCGCCCATCGTTCCCGCCCCTCCCGCCTGGCAGACCGGCCTGGCCCATCTGATGCACCTGGCCCTGTACCTGATGATGATCGGCCTGCCGATTGCCGGTTGGTTGATTCTCAGTGCGGCGAACAAGCCGATCCCGTTCTACGGCCTGGAGCTACCCGCCCTGATCGCACCCGACCCGGACCTGGCCAAGTTCATCAAGGGCTGGCACGAACGCATCGGCAGCTGGGGCTACTGGCTGATCGGCCTGCACGCCCTGGCCGGGCTGTTCCATCACTATGTACAGCGTGACAACACCCTGGTGCGCATGCTGCCGGGCCATCACTAGGCAAAACCGCGGCGGCCCTGCAGGCCGCCGCTGTGCAGGAATATCAGGCGAGTGCCGGGGGTGAAGGCACCCGCCTCGATCTGTTCGCGCAACGCCAGCAACGCCTTGCCGGTGTACAGCGGCTCCAGTGGTACGCCAGATTCGAGCTCGCAGTCTTCGATAAACCCCAGCAACGCCTCATCGACCTTGGCAAAGCCGCCGCGACAGGCATCGTGCAGCGAATATCCTCCTGTGCCCACCAGCGCCTCGACCGCACCCGCCACGCCATGGTTCATCGGCACCGCCAACGCGCCGAAAACCGGGCGCGCACCGGCTTCGGCCTGCACCAACCCCGCCAGGGTCGTGCCGGTTCCTGCCGCCAGCCACCACGCGTCGTAGTCGGCCCAGCCAAAGGCCGGCAGCTGTGCCCGGGCCTGCTCGACAATCAAGCGGCAACCCTTGACGCCCAGTGGGCCACCGCCGCCCTCAGGCACACAGTGCCAACCCGGATACTCGGCCTGCCAGGCTTGCCAGAAATCCGCCTGGTGCCGCGCCCGGTAGCCGGCATAGCCGAGCCAGTGCAGCTGCATGCCGAACGCATGCAGGTCGCGTACCGTGGGCGTGTCCTGGGCGTGACCGCGCAACAGCCCCGCCGTGGCAAAGCCGAAGCGCTTGCCGGCCGCTGCCAGGGCATGCAGATGATTGGAGTAGGCGCCGCCAAGACTGATGACCCCCGGCGAGCCGGCGGCCTGGGCAAGGCGCAGATGTTCCAGCAGCTTGAACCATTTGTTGCCACTGATCAGCGCGTCGATCAGGTCCAGGCGCAACACTGCCAGCTCGATGCCGAACGGGCGTAGCCAGCTCAGCTCGAATCGTTGCAAGGGAGCGTGGGGAAGGGAATCAAAACCGGTCATGACAGTTCACTGGCGCAGGGACGCGCCAGTCTACCAGTGCGGCGAGGTGGGCACCCCGCCGCACGCAACGCTTAGAGCTCGGCGGCCAGACGCGAGCCCTGGTTGATCGCCCGCTTGGCATCCAGCTCGGCCGCCACATCGGCGCCGCCGATCAGGTGCACCGATTGTCCGGCTGCCTGCAGCCCCTCGTGCAGCTCGCGCAGCGGGTCCTGGCCGGCACAGATCACCACGTTATCCACAGGCAGCACCTGCGGCTCGCCCTCGCCGATGCGGATGTGCAGGCCGGCGTCGTCGATGCTCAGGTACTCGACACTGTTGAGCATCTGCACCTGTTTGTTCTTCAGGCCCGTGCGGTGAATCCAGCCGGTGGTCTTGCCCAGGCCATCGCCGACCTTGGATTTCTTGCGCTGCAGCAAGAACACCTGGCGCGCCGGCGCATGGGGTTCGGCCTTGATCCCGGCAACGCCACCACGGGCCTCCAGCGCCGTGTCGATGCCCCATTCTTTCCAGAACGCGTCGCGGTCCTGGCTGGTGGCAACGCCCTGGTGCACCAGGTACTCGGAGACGTCAAAGCCGATCCCGCCCGCACCGATCACCGCCACCTTCTGCCCCACCGGCTTGCGCTCAAGCAGCACGTCCAGGTAGCTCAGCACCTTGCTATGCTCGATGCCGGGAATCGCCGGCAGGCGCGGCGCGATACCGGTGGCCAGGATGATTTCATCGTATCCGCCGGCCGCTAGTTGCTCGACATCGACGCGGGTGTTCAGGCACAGCTCGACCCCGGTGGTCTGCAACTTGCGCTTGAAGTAGCGCAGGGTCTCAAAAAACTCCTCCTTGCCCGGTACACGCTTGGCCACATTGAACTGGCCGCCGATTTCGCTGGCCGAGTCGAACAGCGTCACCTGATGACCACGCTCGGCCGCCACCGTGGCAGCGGCAAGCCCTGCCGGGCCTGCACCGACAACCGCGATGCGCTTGAGCTGGGTAACAGGCAGGTAGTTGAGCTCGGTTTCGTGGCAGGCCCGCGGGTTGACCAGGCAACTGGTCAACTTGCCGCCAAAGGTGTGGTCCAGGCAGGCCTGGTTGCAGCCGATACAGGTGTTGATCTCGTCGCCGCGGCCAGCAGCGGCCTTATTGACGAACTCGGGGTCGGCGAGGAACGGACGGGCCATGGACACCATGTCGGCATCGCCCTCGGCGAGAATCTGCTCGGCCACTTCCGGGGTGTTGATCCGGTTGGTGGTGATCAGCGGGATCTGCACTGCGCCACGCAGTTTGGCGGTGACTTTGCTGAACGCCGCCCGCGGCACCTTGGTGGCGATGGTCGGAATCCGCGCTTCGTGCCAGCCGATGCCGGTGTTGATCAGGGTTGCACCCGCCTTTTCGATCGCTTGCGCCAGCTGCACGATCTCTTCCCAGTTGCTGCCGCCTTCGATCAGGTCGAGCATCGACAAACGGAAGATGATGATGAAGTTGGGGCCGACCGCCTCACGCACGCGGCTGACGATTTCCACCGCCAGACGCATGCGGTTTTCGTAGCTACCGCCCCAACGGTCGGTGCGGTGGTTGGTGTGGGCAGCGAGGAACTGGTTGATGAAGTAGCCCTCCGACCCCATGATTTCGACGCCGTCGTACTCGGCGCTTTGGGCCAGCAACGAGCAGTTGACGAAATCCTGGATCTGCTTCTCGATGCCCTCTTCGTCCAGTTCACGCGGCTTGAACGGGTTGATCGGCGCCTGGATGGCACTCGGCGCCACCGACTTGGGGCTGTACGCATAGCGGCCGGCATGAAGAATCTGCATGCAGATCTTGCCACCGGCCTCGTGCACGGCCCGGGTCACGATGCGGTGTTTATCGGCCTCTTCCGGGGTGCTCAGCTTGGCAGCGCCGGAATACACCCCGCCTTCCACGTTCGGCCCGATACCGCCGGTGACCATCAGGCCGACGCCGCCACGGGCACGCTCGGCAAAATACGCAGCCATGCGCTCGAAACCGCCTGGCTTCTCTTCAAGACCGGTATGCATCGAACCCATCAGGCTGCGGTTGCGCAAAGTGGTGAAACCCAGGTCCAGCGGGGCAAGCAGGTGCGGGTAACGAGCGGCGGCCATAGTGAACTCCACAACAGGCGTAATCACGGAATGCGGGCACCTCACCGATGTGGCGGGGCCCGTCAGTTATCTGTGAACGACATTAAAGAGCCAGAGGGCGGGGTTCAATGATCGAAAGTGACAGGTTAATGATCCTTTTGTACAGGCGGGCTGTGCACAGGAGGCGATGACGCACAGTTGGTACAGCACGCGCTCCAGCTTGAATGCCTGGAAGACGTGCTGCACACCCTGCCCTTTCTTCAAGCGCCGGCGCTTACCACTGGTGGGTGTAGCTGGCCGTGAGTACCGTGCCGGGAGCTGGCAGGTGGCTGGTGTTGTTGCTGCTACGCATCAGTTGGCTGTACAGCGGGTAGTAGTCCCGATTGAACAGGTTCTGCAGGCCCACGCTGACCTGGTCGTCCTCGCTCAGTTGGTACTGGCTGATCAGGTCGACGGTGGTGTAGCCATCGACCTTGCGTCGACCGAAGCTGGCAACCCCATCCAGGCGGTAGTCATCACCGTCAAAGTAGGTTGCCTGTACGCGGTTGCTCCAGACGTCGCTCGGTTTGAACTGCACGTAGGCGGTCAGCTTGAGTGGTGGGATGCGATACCCGGTCATGTCCTGCCAGTCGCCACCGTCGGGCTGTTCCCGCCCCTTCATCCAGGTGAAGGTCCCCCCCGCTCCCCAGCGCTCATCGACGGTCAGCCAGTCGGCACTGCCTTCCACACCGTAGATCCGCTCTTTGGTGCGCGTGAGGATCAGGCCGTTGTTGAAGCTCTGCACGTCCCCCAGTTTGGACGTGGTGTAGAACACCGCCAGCGATGCCAGCGTCTGCTCGCCCAGCGCCCCGCGCCAGCCCAACTCGTAATTGTTGGTCTTCACAGGTTCCAGGTTCGAAGAGTCGATATCGAAGCCGCGGCGCGCATTTCGCAGCTGCACACCGATATCGGGCAGTTGGAAGCCCTGGCTGAACGCCGCATAGACTTCCTGGCCGGCGACGGGTGAGTAGGTCACGCTGATGTTGGACAACACCGCATCGTACTGGACGTCGCCACCCTGCACCGTGGCCGGTTGGGCCGCTGTCGACTCCGATAGCGGGATGAAGTCATCGTACTCGGCGGTGGCGTATTCATAGCGCAGCCCACCCTCCATCGACCATTGATCGTTGAACTTGTGCTGCAGCTGGGCAAAGCCTCCGACACTGCGCGAGGTCAGGTCGGGCATGTAGGTCAGCTTGCCGATCTTGTCGAACACCCTGCCACCGCTGGCGTCATACGCCTGCGGATCGAAGATGTCGATGGGCATGTCGCTGCGCTCCTGGTTGAAGTCGGCGCCCCACAACAGCTCCGTGCTGCCCTGGTTTCCGAGCGGGGTACGCAGGGTGACCCGACTGCCGAACACTTCGCTGTTCTGCATCACCTGGTCGACATTGCGCCCCCGAGTGGCCACCGCCCGCGCATCGAAAGGCGTAAAGCGGGTGAAGTAGTCCCGGTAGTAGAGCTGCGCATTGAGCGTGCCGCCGAGTATGTCGGTGTGTGCGTACTCAAGGTTCAACAGGGTGTTCTTGATCTGGTTCTGCTCGTCCAGCACCAGGCCCGACAACGGCTGCGCCGGCACCGTACCTGGAGGCAGGCGGGCGACAGAGGGGTCGGAGGTGTAGTCGGTGTCCTGGTCGGCGTTGTAATGGCTGGCAGACAGCTGGATGCGCTGGACATCATCGATACGCAACCCCAACTTGCCGCCGATGTTGTAGGTGTTGGAATCGAACAGGTCGCCCTGGCTTGGTTCCGGGGCGATGCGATGACCCTTGGCGTCATAGGAGGCGCCAATGTGCCGGGCACCAAAGTCCAGGGCATAGTCGACCTGGCCCCGGGAACCGGACAGGTGATGCTGCAACTGGCCGCCAAGGCCATCGCTGTCCAGTTGGCTCAGGGGCGATACGGCAGTCAGGCTGGTCTCTGCTCGCGGCTCGCCGCCGGCTGGCCGGGTAGTGATCGAGATGATCCCGCCGGTTGCACCGGCACCATAAATGGCGCTGCTGCCGCGCGTCACTTCGATGCGCTCGATCAGCGCCGGGTCGATGTTCGCCAGGTTGCGTGAAGAGTCGCGGTTGGTATTGAGCGGAACACCATCGACCAGCACCAGCATCGTCCGTCCGCGAAGTGTCTGGCCGTAGTCGGTGATGGTACGGCTGGAGTCGGCCATGCCGGGAATGCTCTTGGCCAGCAAGGTGGCCAGGCCATCGGACCCTTGGCGCAATTGCTCCAGTTGCTCGCGCTCGATGACATTGACCTGCCGGGCCTGTGGCACCAGGTCACTGTTGAGGCGCGAGGAGCTGATTTCCAGGTTGGCCAGCTCCACCGCGCCCGTGTCGCGACCCGATGGTTGGCTAACCTCTGCAGGCTTGCCCGGCACCACCAGGTATGTGTGTTCGTCACGTTCCTGTGCGGTCAGCCCGCTTTTTCCCAGCAGCCGCTCAAGGGCTTCCTGCAAGGTGTAGCGCCCCCGCAGTGCAGGTGCCGTCTTGCCGGCAGTGATTTCGCTGGCAAACAGAATCTGGGCCGACGATTGCCGGGCGACGGCATTGAGTGACTTCTCCAGCGATGTGGCTGGGACATCGAAATCGACCGGTGCGGATTGCGCCAACGACCATTGGCTGAGCAGCAGGCTGCTGGCCAGCAAGGACAGGCGCACAGGCGCACGCAGGAGGGGCTGACTCACGTTTTTATTCTCCACGGATTAAGGTTGCATGGAGATAGCCGTCAGCAGCGCTGCGAAACCCTACCTCGATCGACGATTATTTTTTCTTGTCACGTGAATTGATCAGTACCGCGCCATCGGCAGCGGTAGACACGCTCACCGGCAGGATGGCGGGCAACAGCGACAGCAGGCGGTCAACATGGTCGCTGTCGAACACACCGGAAACCGGCAAGCGGCCAAGCTTCTGGTCCATCAGGGTGATTGGCTGGCGGTGGTAGCGCCGGAGCGTGTCGACGACCTCGGCCAACGGCGTGCTTTCAAACACCAGGCGGCTGTCTTTCCAGGCACTGACATCGTCGACGCTGACCCGCATCACCTGGCCTGGAATACCTTTGCGCACCCGCACTTGCTGGCCGGGCTCGAGCAGCGCGACCGCGTCGGTACCACCACGAACGGCGACCTTGCCTTCGGCCACGGTGACCTGCACATCGTCTTCGTACCGATTGACGTTGAAGCGGGTCCCCACCACGCGCACCGCAGCCGCCCCGGCGTCGACCAGGAATGGGCGGTACAACCTCGTCGAGACGTCGAACAGCGCCTGGCCTCTTTGCAACGCGACCTGGCGCGTGCGCAGGTGCCAACTGACCGTTATCTCACTGTCGCTATCGAGCAGCACCGTACTGCCATCGGCCAGTTGCAACGCCTGACGCTGACCGACCTGGCTGACGAGGTGCTGGCTTTGGTAGGCAGGGTCGACCCAGGCCGTACCGGCAGCGATTGCCAACAACAGCAGGCCCAGGGTCTTTGCGGTTGCGCGCTTGTTCTTGGCGGGGGTGGGCGCGGGGAGCGGGAAACGTTGCTTGAGCTCTTCGCGAAAGCGGGCGATGGCCTCGTCTTCCTGGCTGTAGTCCTTGGCATCGCGCGGGGTACGGCTCATGGCAACACCTCGGCACCCAGGTGCTCGCGGCAAGCGTTCATGCCCAGGCGCAGGTGCTTCTCTACGGTTTTCAGGGAAATACCCATGCGCTCGGCGACTTCGGCCTGTGGCAGCTCGTGGACCTTGTGCATGACGAACACCATTTGGCAGCGCGGCGGCAGGTTGGCAATCGCTTCGGTCAAAAGCTCCAGGGCCCTGGCACCTTCAAGGTGGCGTTGCTGGCTCGGCGCACTGCTGGCGACTTCCGGCAGCGCTGGCATCGCCACAATCCAGGCTTCTCGTCGACGTTCGCTGCGATAGCGAGTGACAGCGGTGTCGTGGGCAATTTTACGCAGCAATGCCAAGGGCGTGCGTACATCGTCCTTCTCATCCTTTTCGAGCAGCTGAATGCACAGGTCATGGACCACCTCGCGCGCGAAGACTCGCTCGCCAAAACGTCGACGAACGTGATCCACCAGTTCTTCATAGTGGCGAACCAGGGTGGTGAGCAGCGATGGCTTGGGAGGGTCGACCTGCACGATGACCTGCGCGAAGGAAAGGACGAGGGCCTGGAGTGGACAAATGTGCGGCGCAGTATAAATGCGAATGTATTTCATTTAAAGCATTCTTGCACTACCCGCACTCAAGCCACGGCTACGCGCGCGCCCAGACATGGACAAGCCCACTTGCCCGTGATAAAGGAGGCGAAATCCTGGCTAAACACAGGCTCCCGAGCAAAACCCGCCCTTAAGCCATTGATCTGCGGTATTGCTCTGTTGAATTTCAGTGCAAACTAACGCCATGCAAAAAATTCTGTTGAGCGCCCTGGCGCTGGTTGTCATCGCTGCCTTGAGCGGCTACGGGTTCTGGACCGAGCAACGGCCGGCGGGGCATTACCTGTCGGACCTGCGTATCGAGCTCGCCCTGAGCGAAGGCACTCCCGCAGGCAATGGCAACCTGCTTGGGGTCGAACCGCAGTTGTACCCGGGGGATTACCAGAACCTGCATCGCCTGCACCGCAAGCTGGCTGCCTATCTGGACCAGGCCCGCAGCCAGGGCCTGATCAATGCCCGCACCATTGTCATCCTGCCCGAGCACATCGGCACCTGGCTGTGGGCGCGGGGCGAAAAGAACGAGCTGTACCAGGTCACCGAGCGCCGCGAGGCCTGGCAGTGGCTGGAGCTCAGCAACCCGATCCGTTATGGCCTGGCCATGCTCGGCGCCGAAGGCGATGACCGGCGCGCCGATGCCCACCTGCGCATGAAGGCGCAGCAAATGGCCAATGACTACCAGCAACTGTTCGGCGGCCTGGCCAAGGAGTTTGGCGTCACACTGGTGGCAGGCTCCATCGTGCTGCCCTCGCCGTATGTGGAGCGCGGCACCCTCCAGGTCGGCGTCGGCGCACTGTACAACAGCACCCTGGTGTTCGCCGGCGACGGCTCGGTCCTCGGCCAGCCGCAACTGCAGCAGCACCCCGACGGCGACGTACGCCGCTACATCGACAGTGGTACCGACCAGCCCCCGCAAGTGCTGCAGACCCCGGCCGGACGCCTGGGCGTGCTGATCGGCAGCGACAGCTGGTACCCGAGCAACCAGCAACAACTGGCCAACCAATCGGCGCAGTTCATCGCCAACCCGGCATTCCTGGGTGGCAAAGACAGCTGGACCGGCCCGTGGCGCGGTAACCGTCACCAGCCCCTGGCGGCCACCCTGCCCTTCAAGCCAGGCGAAGTCAGCGAAGCCCGGGCCTGGCAGCAACTGACCTTGAGCGCCAACCCCGGGGGCATGAGCAGCATGAGCGTGTTTTCGCGCGGACGCTTCTGGGATCTCGTCGCCGAGGGCCAGGGCTTTGCCAATCGTGACGGGCTGAACCTCAACGGCAACAGCGCCCACGGCGCTCGTTTGCTGAACCTGTGGCTCTAGCCCGACCATGACCCGCCCACGGATGCGCCTGGGTGACCTGTCAGTGGGTTTTGTCCAGAGCCTTGAAGAGGCACTGCAACAACACGGTATCGAGCCCACAGCGCTGCTCAAGCGCTATGGGCTCGATGCCGCACGCCTGGCCGAAGCAGGCGCACGCTTGTCCATCCCCCGCTACATGCACCTGGGCCATGCCGCCATCGAACTCACCGGCGACCCGGCGCTGGGCCTGCACATGGGCCGCATCAGCCGCCTCAGCCAGACGGGCCTGGCCGGCGTCACCGCGGCCCAGGCGCCGACTGTCGGGGACGCGGCGCGTACGTTGTTGCGATTCGAACCGCTTTACGCCTCCAACTACCGTGGCCGTTCGAGCTTTCACGAGGACAGCAGCGGCGCCTGGCTGCGCTTCTACTCCATCAGCCCCTACAACGCCTACAACCGCTTTGTAGTGGACTCCCTGCTGTCTGGCTGGTTGGCCCAGCTGTCGAGCCTGGCGGGCACGCCCCTGCAGGCTGACCGGGTGGAAATCGAATTCGAGGCGCCCGCCTATGCCTCGCACTACCAGGTGCTGTGCACCTCCCCCGTGCAATTTGGCGCCACGACCAACCAACTGCACCTGAGTCGAGCGAGCCTTGCCCTGCGCAACCCGGCGCATTGCCCTAGTACCTGGCAGCACCTGTCGAACTTGTGTGAGGCGGAGCTGGAGCAGCGCACGCGGATTCGCAGCCTGGGCGAGCGGATTGCCCACCTGCTGGGGCCGCTGCTCAATGGCGGGCGGGAACCGGATCTGGAGGAAGTGGCGCGTCATCTGCAACTGCCCACCTGGACACTGCGACGCAAGCTTGCCGAGGAAGGCACGCAGTTTCGCGCCATTCTCAACGACACTCGACGCGATCTTGCCATGACCTACATCCGTGACACGGAGCTGGCCTTTGGCGAGATCGCCTATTTGCTGGGGTTTGCGTCGGCCGAAGCCTTCCAGCGCGCGTTCAAGCGCTGGAACAGCATCACCCCGGGGGAGTTTCGCCGCAGCCAGCGGCGTACCGGCTGAAACTACAGCTCGGTGGCGTCCTCGGCAGGCTCGGGCGGATCGAGCTCCAGGGCGCGCAATTCGAGTAGTTCTTCTTGATAGTCGTCCATCGTCTGCTCCGTCGTTTTCTCATTCATGTCATTGATTCGTTATCGAGCCTAAAGTGCCGCGATGAAAGAAAAATGACAATGACGCTCATCAAAACAACGTAGCAGCAGATGGAAGATTTATCCGCCTTTACAGCGGCGCCTGTTCGGGATTGACGGCAGGCGTCACTGGAGCAACGGTGGGGACCGGCTCAGCCGCCGCGGGCGCCGGTTGCTCGGCGCTGATCGGCGTCGCCTCTGCTGGCGGGGCAACCGGCATCGAACCCTTGCTGTCGTCGACCACCGGCGTCGCTGCGGCCTCGGCAGCAGGTGCCTGCTGTACCGGTGCCGACTCGGTGGCCGGTGGGGTTACAGCAGCGGGTACGGCTGCAGGTGCTGCCGCATTGGCCGGGGGCAAGGCCGCCGGTGCAGGCTCGGGAATCCCCAATTCAGGCGCAGGCTTTTCGACGGGCTTTTTCGGCGCCGCCTTTTTCTTCTGTTCCTTGGGCAGGAAGCTCTCGACCAGGGCGAAGTAACGCTCGTAGAACTTGGCCGAAGTCACGGTTTCGCTGGCGACCTTGACCATGGAGTCGTCGGAAGAGCCGATCGGCATCGACACCGAACCCAGCACGCCCACACCCAGACTGGCCGAGGTGTTGGATTTTTTCAGTGCATAACGGTCCTGCAGGGCGTTGGCGAACATGGTCGAACGCTTTTCGCCGCCACTGTCGGGGGCGCAGACCACGTTGAAGCTGATCTGCAGGTGCGAGTCGCCGGTCTGCTGGAAACTCTTGTTGCCATTGACCTGGCCGGCATCGCTGCTGGTGATGATGTAGCCCTGGCTGAGCAAGGCGCGGCGGGCCGCTTCGCACGAACCCGCTTCGCTGACCGGGAAGCTGCGCGAAAAAGTACCCGAGTCGTCGAAATTCTCGTGTTCGTAGATGGCAGCTTTCTTCGATGAACAGCCGGAAACACCCGCCAGCACCAGGGCTAGCCCGAGCGCACTGAAGACGGTTGACTTTGACATTGCGAATCCTGAGTAAAACGGTCGGTGCCTATTGTGCAACACATCGGCGGATCACTGAAACCACAGCCGGTCAATCACCACGGAAAATTCTTTGGCACCTGCGTCAAGCCCTGATGAGCACAGGGCCAAGCCGTTGGTCGGCAGGTAAAGGCGCGGGCACAAAAAAAGCGACCCTAGGGTCGCTTCTTTTGTTGCTGTATGGCGCAGCGGACGGGACTCGAACCCGCGACCCCCGGCGTGACAGGCCGGTATTCTAACCGACTGAACTACCGCTGCGTGTCGTGCAAACCTGGACTGCGAAACTGCCGCTGATCTCAGGCACAAAAAAAGCGAACCTTAGGTCGCTCTCTTTGCTGCTTCGAGGAGTTCAAGGGCCTCGAAGCGAATATGGCGCAGCGGACGGGACTCGAACCCGCGACCCCCGGCGTGACAGGCCGGTATTCTAACCGACTGAACTACCGCTGCGTATCACACAGACTTTCGCCTGCTTGAAACTGGGATCTGGCCTGAAGGCTTCGGTGCCTTCGGACCTCAAACCGGTCATTCAACCGATCTGGAGAAAAGTGGCGCAGCGGACGGGACTCGAACCCGCGACCCCCGGCGTGACAGGCCGGTATTCTAACCGACTGAACTACCGCTGCGCATATGGACTTGCGTCCTGTTCCTCTCTGGTAACACCTTCTTGCGAATGTGTCGGGCCAGGAACATCTCAGGAAGTGGTGGGTGATGACGGGATCGAACCGCCGACCCTCTGCTTGTAAGGCAGATGCTCTCCCGGCTGAGCTAATCACCCGTGTGCTTCGCTGAGGTGGCGAAATTTACGCAGGTATCGATGCTAAGTCAATACTCTGATTGAAGTTTTTTTCATATTGGTGAAAAAACCAGTGGCAAGCTTGAAGCTGCAAGCGCCAAGAAAAAGCCGAATCAAAAGCAACTCGGGCACTTCTTGCCGCTTGCCGTTACTTGTAGATCATCTTCTTGGTCATGCCGCCGTCGACCACGAACTCCTGGCCGGTGACGAAGCCTGCATTGCGCGACAACAGCCAGGCAACCATGGCTGCCACGTCTTCTACCGTCCCTACCCTGCCCGCCGGATGCTGGGCGTGATCGGTTTCGGTCAACGGCTCGGCTCGGCGCTGGAACGGGTCCCGGGCGTCGATCCAGCCGGGACTCACCGCATTGACCCGGATCTCCGGCCCCAGGCTCACCGCCAGGGCGTGCGTGAGGGCCAGCAGACCGCCCTTGCTCGCCGCGTAGGCTTCGGTGTCGGGTTCGGACTGGGCCGCACGCGTGGAGGCCAGGTTGACGATGGCCCCGCCGTGAGCGCGCAGATAAGGCGCGCAGTGCTTGGCCAGCAGCATCGGACCACCCAGGTTGACCGCCAGCACACGGTTCCAGTGCGCCAGACTGAGGGTCTCCAGGGTGGTGTTGTGGGGATCGGCAATGGCAGCGTTGCACACCAGTGCATCGAGACGACCGAACTGACCGAGCACTTCGGCCACCCCGGTCTTGACCTGGGTCTCGTCGGCGACATCCATGCCGATGAACCAGGCGTTGTCGCCCAGCACCTTGGCAACCTTGGCGCCGCGCGCGCGATCCAGGTCGGTAAGCACGACCTGCCAACCTTCGGCAATCAGCCAGGCAGCGATGCCCAGGCCAATGCCGCGAGCCGCACCGGTCACCAGGGCGACGCGGCCGTTATGGCTGCTGTCGCCCGCCGACCAGTCGATCACAGCGCCGCCAGACCGCGGGCCAGGTCGGCCTTGAGGTCAACCACGTCTTCCAGGCCCACCGCCACGCGAATCAAGCTGTCGCGAATGCCGGCAGCCTCACGCTCCTGCGGCGACAGGCGACCGTGGGAGGTGGTGCCCGGGTGGGTGATGGTGGTCTTGCTGTCGCCCAGGTTGGCGGTGATCGAAATCAGTCGAGTGGCGTCGATGAAGCGCCAGGCGCCCTCTTTGCCGCCCTTGACCTCAAAGCTCACCACCGCGCCGAAGCCGCTCATCTGGCGCTTGGCCAGTTCGTGCTGCGGATGGCTCACGAGGCCTGCGTAATGAACCTTTTCGATGCCTTCCTGCTGCTCCAGCCACTCGGCCAGGGCCTGTGCATTGGCACAGTGAGCGCGCATGCGCAGGTTCAGGGTCTCGAGACCCTTGAGGAAGATCCAGGCGTTGAAGGGGCTCAGGGACGGCCCGGCGGTGCGCAGGAAACCCACCACCTCCTTCATCTGCTCGCTGCGCCCGGCAACCACACCGCCCATGCAACGACCCTGGCCGTCGATGAACTTGGTGGCCGAATGGACGACGATATCAGCGCCCAGCTTGAGCGGCTGCTGCAAGGCCGGGGTGCTGAAGCAGTTGTCGACCACCAGTTGGGCACCCTTGGCATGGGCGATCTCGGCAAGGGCAGAGATATCCACAAGCTCGGCCAGCGGGTTGGACGGCGACTCGACGAACAGCAGCTTGGTATTGGCCTTGATTGCCTGCGCCCAGCCGGCGAGGTCCACCAGTGGAACGTAGTCGACCTCGACGCCGAAACGCTTGAAGTACTTCTCGAACAGGCTGATGGTCGAGCCGAATACGCTCTGCGAGACCAGCACATGGTCGCCAGCGCTGCACAAGGCCATTACCGTGGACAGGATTGCCGACATGCCAGTGGAAGTCGCCACTGCCTGCTCGGCGCCTTCCAGGGCGGCGATGCGCTCTTCGAACGCGCGTACGGTGGGGTTGGTGTAGCGTGAATAGACGTTGCCTGGAACTTCGCCGGCGAACCGTGCAGCGGCGTCGGCCGCTGTACGGAACACGTAGCTGGAGGTGAAGAACAGCGGGTCGCTGTGTTCACCCTCCGGCGTGCGATGTTGGCCGGCGCGTACCGCCAGCGTGTCGAAAGCGACCCCTTCGAGGTCGCTGTCCAGGCGCCCGGCATCCCATTCCTGTGTCATGCCGCTGCTCCTAAATCAGTTGTTGTACAGGTCGATGATGGCGCTGACCGCCTGGTTCTTGACCTTGGAGGCGTCGTTGCGCGCCTGCTCGATCTTGTCCAGGTAGGCCTCGTCGATGTCGCCGGTAACGTACTTACCGTCGAACACGGCGCAGTCGAAATGCTCGATCTTGATCTTGCCACCACCTACAGCCTCGATCAGGTCCGGCAGGTCCTGGTAGACCAGCCAGTCGGCGCCGATCAGTTCGGCGACATCCTCGGTGCTGCGATTGTGGGCGATCAGTTCATGAGCGCTCGGCATGTCGATGCCGTAGACGTTGGGGTAGCGCACAGCCGGGGCTGCGGAGCAGAAGTAGACGTTCTTGGCGCCGGCTTCGCGGGCCATCTGGATGATCTGCTTGCACGTGGTGCCGCGGACGATGGAGTCATCCACCAGCATCACGTTCTTGCCGCGGAACTCCAGCTCGATGGCGTTGAGCTTCTGGCGTACCGACTTCTTGCGTGCCGCCTGGCCGGGCATGATGAAGGTACGGCCGATGTAGCGGTTCTTGACGAAGCCTTCACGGAACTTGACGCCCAGGTGGTTGGCCAATTCCAGTGCAGCGGTACGGCTGGTGTCGGGAATCGGGATGACCACGTCGATGTCGTGATTCGGACGCTCGCGCTGGATTTTCTCGGCCAGCTTCTCGCCCATGCGCAGGCGCGCCTTGTAGACCGAGACGCCATCGATGATCGAGTCGGGACGAGCCAGGTAGACGTGCTCGAAGATGCACGGGGCCAACTGCGGGTTGATTGCGCACTGGCGCGTGTGCAGCTTGCCTTCCTCGGTGATGTACACCGCTTCGCCCGGCGCGAGGTCGCGGATCAGGGTGAAGCCGAGCACATCCAGGGACACGCTTTCGGAGGCGATCATGTACTCCACGCCTTCGTCGGTGTGGCGCTGGCCGAAGACGATCGGACGGATACCATGCGGATCGCGGAAGCCGACAATGCCGTAGCCGGTGATCATCGCCACCACGGCGTAACCGCCGACACAACGGTTGTGCACGTCGGTGACGGCAGCGAACACGTCTTCTTCGGTCGGCTGAAGCTTGCCACGCACCGCCAGCTCATGGGCGAAGACGTTGAGCAGGACTTCGGAATCGGAACTGGTATTGACGTGGCGCAGATCGGACTCGTAGATCTCCTTGGCCAACTGTTCGACGTTGGTCAGGTTGCCGTTGTGCGCCAGGGTGATGCCGTAGGGCGAGTTGACATAAAACGGCTGGGCCTCGGCCGAGGTCGAGCTGCCCGCTGTTGGGTAGCGCACGTGACCGATGCCCATGTGGCCCACCAGGCGCTGCATATGGCGCTGCTGGAACACATCACGGACCAGGCCGTTGTCCTTGCGCAGGAATAACCGGCCATCATGGCTGGTCACAATACCGGCAGCGTCCTGGCCGCGGTGCTGGAGGACGGTTAGCGCGTCATACAGCGCCTGATTGACGTTCGACTTACCGACGATACCGACGATGCCACACATGCGACGCAACCCCTACTTAATGAAACTGGACTGAACAGCTTTCAAGGCGTTTTGGGCCCCAGAAGCTGATCCTTGAACGGGAGATCAGCCGGTGCGCTGATCCCGCTGGCTAGCCACTGACTGGTGAACCCCAGAATGAGGTTTTTTGACCAGTCAGCCACCAATAGAAATTGTGGCACCAGGCGAGACTCCTGCCACCACTGATCCTGTTGTACCGGCCCAAGGCTCAATAGCCCGACGGCCACTACCACCAGCAAGGCCCCACGGGCGGCGCCGAAGGCCATGCCCAGGAAGCGGTCGGTCCCGGAAAGCCCGGTGACGCGAATCAGCTCGCCGATGAGAAAGTTGATCATTGCCCCCACCAGCAGGGTGGCGACGAAAAGAATGGTGCATCCAGCGATGACTCGTGCCGAAGGCGTCTGGATATAGGCTTCCAGGTACTGCGACAGCGAACCACCGAACATCCAGGCCACGGCACCGGCGATGATCCAGGTAAGCAGCGACAAGGCCTCTTTGACAAAGCCGCGCTTGAGACTGATCAGCGAAGAAATGGCGATGATCGCGAAAATCGCCCAGTCGACCCAGGTAAATGCCACAGTGTTGCCTGCAAACGGATAAGGCGGCGCATTTTACCAGAGCGGCGGGCTGTCGGTAAGCAGTGATTTTCCGCCCGGCGCTGGCCGGGCGACGAGCAATCAGCTGCGCTCGGGCTGGAAGCGCACCACGATGCCGTTGAGCTTTTGCTGACGGCTGATCACGTCGCGCAGACGCTCGGCTTCGCTACGCTCGATCACCGGCCCGACGTACACCCTGTTCATGCCTCCAGCCGAGCGGATATAGGCGTTGTAGCCCTGGCTGCGCAGGGTCGACTGCAGCTTGTCGGCACCGGCTCGGTTGGACAGGCTGGCCAACTGCACCGACCAGCTGATTGGCAGGCCATTGGCGTCGATCTTGCCCTGGGCAGGCTTGGCCGCGGTGGCAACGGTGGCTGTCGGCTTGGCTTCTGGCTTGACCGCAGGGGGTGGCGTGACAGGCTTGGCAGCGACCACAGGCTCTGTTGTCGGCACCGGTACCGCCGCTGGGGCCGGGGCAATCGGCGTGCTTGGCGCCTGGGCAGGTGCGTTGGACTGTTCGACGATCACGGGCTGTTCTTCAGGCAATACCTGAGGCTCCGGCACGGACACAGGTTCGACCTGCACCTGCGCCATGCTCGGCGCTGCCGGCGCCTCGGGGGCCTCGACGCGCACCTGGCGCATTTCGTCTTCGCGAGTGAACAGCATGGGCAGGAAGATCACCGCCAATGCCACCAGCACCAGCGCGCCAACCATACGCTGCTTGACCACTTTATCCAGCAATGCCATTTGCCCCATCCTCCGTGGCCTGCCCGCTCAGCCACTGCAGGGCCTCACCGACACAGAAAAACGATCCGAACAGCAGGATTTCATCATCCGCCGTCGCCAGTGCGCTCTGCCCTTCCAGGGCCGCCGCTACGCTGGTGTAAGACGCAACATCGGCCCCAAGGTTCGCCAGCGCCGCTTCAAGCTCGCCTGCCGGACGGCTGCGAGCGGTATCCAGCGGCGCGACAGCCCACGCCTGGACCTGGCCGAGCAATGGCTGCACCACACCGGCAAGGTCCTTGTCGGCCAACAGGCCGAACACTGCCAGACGCTTGCCCTTCACTGGCCGGCTGGCCAGGCGCTGGGCCAGGTACTCGGCAGCGTGAGGGTTGTGCCCGACATCCATGAGGATAGTCAAATCCTTGCCCTGCCAGCGAAATGCCCGGCGATCCAGGCGACCGACCATGCGCGTGGACTGCAACGCTGCAGCGATTTGCCCGGCATCCCAGGGCAGGTCCAGCAGCAGGTAGGCCTGCAGCGCCAGGGCGGCGTTCTCCATTGGCAGATCGAGCAGCGGCAGGTCGTGCAGCTCCACCACCTGGCCTCGGATATCCACGCCCCGCCACTGCCAGTAACGATCGGTGCTGGCCAGGTCGAAATCACGGCCGCGCAGGAAGAACGGGCAGGCCAGTTCGCGGGTCTTGTCCAGGAGCGGTTGCGGCGGATTGAGGTCACCACACAGGGCAGGCTTGCCCTGGCGGAAGATCCCGGCCTTTTCAAAGGCTACCAACTCCCGGGTGTCTCCCAGGTAGTCGACATGGTCGACGCCAATGCTGGTGACCAGCGCCACATCGGCATCGACGATATTGACCGTATCCAGTCGCCCGCCCAGGCCGACCTCGAGCACCACGGCATCCAGCGCCGACTGCTTGAACAGCCAGAACGCCGCCAGGGTGCCGGCTTCGAAGTAAGTCAGGGAGATTTCGCCACGGGCGGCCTCGACGGCAGCAAAGGCTTCGCACAACTGCTGGTCGGCCGCTTCCTCGCCGTCAATCTGCACCCGCTCGTTGTAGCGCAGCAGGTGCGGCGAGCTGTAGACCCCGACCTTGAGCCCCTGGGCGCGTAGCAAGGCGGCCACAAAGGCGCAGGTCGAGCCCTTGCCGTTGGTACCGGTCACGGTGATCACCCGTGGCGCCGGCTTGTCCAGCCCGAGCCTGGCCGCAACCTGTTGCGAACGCGCCAGGCCCATGTCGATGGCCGAGGGATGCAACTGCTCGAGATAGGCGAGCCAGTCGCCAAGGGTACGTTGGGTCATACGGTGGCAGGCGCCGGCGGTACGACGATCGGCTCGATCACAGGCGCGACGAACTTCGGCGTCGGCAGGCCCATCATCTGCGCCAGCAGGTTACCCAGGCGCGGACGCAGTTCCTGACGCGAGATGATCATGTCGATGGCACCGTGCTCGAGCAGGAACTCGCTGCGCTGGAAGCCTTCTGGCAGTTTTTCACGCACGGTCTGCTCGATCACGCGCGGCCCGGCAAAGCCGATCAGTGCTTTTGGCTCACCGACGATCACGTCGCCAAGCATCGCGAGGCTCGCGGATACGCCGCCGTAGACCGGGTCGGTCAGTACCGAGATGAACGGAATGCCTTCTTCGCGCAGGCGTGCCAGCACGGCCGAGGTCTTGGCCATCTGCATCAGCGAGATCAGCGCTTCCTGCATGCGCGCGCCACCGGAGGCCGAGAAGCAGACCATCGGGCAACGGTTTTCCAGGGCGTAGTTGGCGGCGCGAACGAAGCGCTCACCGACGATGGCCCCCATCGAGCCACCCATGAAGGAGAATTCGAAAGCGCTGACCACGATCGGCATGCCCAACAGGGTACCGCTCATGGAAATCAGGGCGTCTTTTTCGCCTGTCTGCTTCTGGGCGGCTGTCAGGCGGTCCTTGTACTTCTTGCCGTCGCGGAACTTCAGGCGGTCGACCGGCTCAAGATCCGCACCCAGCTCGGCACGGCCATCGGCATCCAGGAAGATGTCGATGCGGGCACGGGCGCCAATGCGCATGTGGTGATTGCACTTGGGGCAGACATCCAGGGTCTTTTCCAGCTCCGGACGATACAGCACGGCCTCGCAGGACGGGCACTTGTGCCACAACCCTTCAGGCACCGAACTCTTCTTCACCTCGGAACGCATGATCGAAGGGATCAGTTTGTCTACTAACCAGTTGCTCATGCTTTCTTTCTCCAGTAGCGGCGACCGGCAGGCTTTGACTGCCTGGTCGCGCGTATGCCCTTGAGCTCAATTCGTGTATGACGCGATGATGGGCCGGCCCTGGCGCCTCGCGTACAGCGAGTCGCCCCGATACCGCTCCATCGTCAACCTGTAAGGGCAACGCCTGTGGCGTCACCCGGTAATTTCGACCGGCCCTGGGGCGCGATCCGGCAGCACCGGGCTGCGAAAGCTATGGACGATGGCGCGCGGCCAGCCGTCACATCCGCAGCAGCAGACGTTATCACGCCTGTTTTACCGCCTTTATGAACGCCTCGATGCGCGCCGCATCCTTGATGCCCTTGGCCTGCTCCACCCCGCCGCTGACATCAACGGCATAGGGACGTACCTGGGCGATTGCACCGGCTACGTTGTCCACTGACAACCCGCCCGCCAAGACAATCGGCTTGCTCAGTTTCTCGGGGATCAGCGACCAGTCGAACGCCTCACCGGTACCACCCGGCACACCGGCCACGTAGGTATCGAGCAGAATCCCGCTGGCCCGGCTGTACAGCTTGCAACTGGCCTCCAGGTCATCCCCGGGGCGCACACGCAGGGCCTTGATCCAGGGCCGGTTGTAGCCTTCGCAATCGGCTGGGGTTTCGTCACCATGGAACTGCAGCAGGTCCAGCGGTACGACCTCGAGGATCTCGGTGAGTTCGCAACGACTGGCATTGACGAACAGGCCCACGGTGGTCACGAACGGCGGCAAGGCGGCAATGATTGCCCGCGCCTGCTGCACATCCACCGCCCGCGGGCTCTTGGCATAGAACACCAGGCCGATGGCATCGGCGCCCGCCTCGGCTGCGGCCAGCGCATCCTCGATGCGGGTAATGCCGCAGATTTTGCTGCGAACGGCGCTCATGACCTGTGAACCTCAGCTGATCCGGAAAGCCCCGGATGTTAGCAAATGGCTTGCGGATCGTCAGCCGCCAATGCTTCGTAGCCGGTGAGGAAGTGCGGGCCGATGTAGCGCTCGGGCAACGCGAATTCGTCGTGGTACTCCACCTGTACCAGGTAGAGGCCGAACGGATGCGCGGTCACCCCGCCGGTACGCCGCTCACGACTCTCCAGTACGTCCCGCGCCCACTCGACCGGGCGCTCGCCCGCGCCGATCGTCATCAATACGCCGGCAATGTTGCGCACCATGTGGTGCAGGAAGGCGCTGGCGCGGATATCGAGGACGATCATCCTGCCGTGGCGGGTCACCTGCAGGTGGTGAATGTTCTTGACCGGCGACTTGGCCTGGCACTGGCCGGCGCGAAAGGCACTGAAATCGTGGGTGCCGACCAGGAACCGGGCAGCCTGGGCCATGCGCTCGACGTCCAGCGGCCGGTGGTTCCAGGTAACTTCCTGGCCCATGTGCGCCGGGCGGATCTGGTCGTTGTAGATCACATAGCGGTAGCGCCGGGCAATGGCCTTGAAGCGGGCATGAAAATGCGCAGGCATCTCCTTGGCCCAGGTCACGCTGATATCGTGAGGCAGGTTGATGTTGGCCCCCATGGTCCAGGCCTTCATGCTGCGCACGGCCTGGGTGTCGAAGTGCACCACTTGTCCACAGGCATGAACGCCAGCATCGGTACGCCCGGCGCACGACAGCGTCACGGGCGAATCGGCCACTTTGGACAGCGCCTCTTCGAGCGTCTGCTGCACACTCAGCACGCCATCGGCCTGACGCTGCCAGCCGCGGTAGCGCGAACCCTTGTATTCAACGCCCAGGGCGATGCGGAAGAAGCCTTCGGCCGCCGATTCGGCAACCGTGTTATCAATGATTTCCAAGAAGATACAGCCTGTCGATTTTGCAGATGGCGGGAATTATAACGACAACGGCAGCCACTCGGGCTGCCGTCGGACGTTCAAGGGCAGGACTCAGACCAGACGCGAGAGCATCTCTTCGGCTTCCTGGCGCTGGGCATCACTTCCCTCCTTGCGCACTTCGTCGAGGATGTCGCGGGCACCGTCATGGTCACCCATGTCGATATAGGCCCTGGCCAGGTCGAGCTTGGTAGCGGCCTCATCGGCGCCGCCCAGGTAATCGAACTCCAGGTCATCGCTCAGGTCGTCGCTGACCACTGCATCTTCAGCCGTGAAATGCGGCTCGATCGAGGGCTGCTCCAGGCTCTGGGACAGCTTGTCGAGTTCGGCATTGACGTCGTCGAGCTCGGTGGCAAAGTGCTTGGCCGCATCGGACTCATCGTCCAGCGAGAGCGACAGGTCGAAATCTTCCGGCAGGTCGAGCTCGCTCAACGGGTCGAACTCCGGCATCGACTCGTCGAACGCGGCAAGCTCTGCAGCGATATCTACCTGCTCGCCTTCGGGCAGCACGCCAGGCTGGTCGCCCGCGACATCGAGATCGAAATCTGCAAGATCGGCCAGCTCCGGGACCGCTTCAACCAATGGCTCGGCCGGTGCCTGGATGTCCTGCGCAACGACCGGGGCCTCTAGCTCAGGTTCTGCTACGGCTACGGCTTCAGCCTCTGCAGCTGCCGCCTCATCGAGCAATGGCGGCTCTTCCAGCTCGAGGCCTTGCAGGTCGTCGTCCAGGCTCAGGTCGAAGGCGCTGTCCAGGTCATCCTCGATGATCGGCTCTGGCTCCAGCACGGGCTCCAGCACGGGCTCTGGTTCTGGCTCCAGCGCCGAAACAGCTTCAGGTGCCGGCTCCGGTTGTGGCTGAGGCGCGTCGTCTGCCTGCGGCTCATCGTTGAGCAGGGCCTGGACGTATTGAGCATCCAGTTCGGCAGCCAGGGCTGCAGCCCCGATCCCGCCAGCCGCCAGAGCGACCATGGCCGGGAAACGTCCCTTGAGGGCCTCGACATCCGCATGGTTCTGACCGGTGGCGATCAGTTGGCGCTCATGCCCCACAAAGGCATCGCGATCACCTTGGCGTGCATGGACTTCCATCAGCTTCAGGCGCAGGTCACTGCGTTGCGGCTCAGCGGCGACGGCCGGCTCAAGCAGGTCGACCGCGTGGTTGAGGCGACCCTGGGCAATGCACGCTTGTACTTCATCGAGCAGCGCATCACCGGTGGGTGCTGGTACTGCATCGGCGGCTGGGGCAACCAGGGGCGCCGCCATGGCCTGGGGCTGGACGGGCTCGACCGGCTTCACCTCACTGGCCGGTGCTTCGGCGGCAGTGGCTGCGGCGGCCGAGGCCGCGACCACGGCAGGCGCCAGCGTGACTTTCGGCTCTGGCATTTCCAGCCCTTCGAAACTGCTCGGCGCCAGGTCCAGGTCCGGACCGCGCTCACTCTCTTCAGCCAGGGCGCGCGCCATGCGCAAGTGCTTTTCGGCTTCCTGATCGGCCTTGCGCTTGCGTGCCAGCAACAACAGCAGCAGAAGCAGTACCAGGAAGGCTGAACCGGCGATCAATGCCAGCAGCAATGGATTGCCGAGCAAGTCATCGAGCATTTTGCCGGAACCGCCAGGTGCCGGTTGTTCAGCGGCAGGTTCCGGAACCGGAACCGGCGCCGGAGCGTCGAGCGGTGCAGTATCGACCGCCGCGGGGGGCGGCGTGATCACCGCGTCCTCAGGCGCAGGTTGCAAATCGGCAGGCACGGCCGGTGTTTCAGCGGAAGTGCCCTGAGCTTCGAGCCTTGCCAACTGGTCGTTCTTGAGGGCGATCAAGCGCTCGAGCTTGTCAAGCTGGCTTTGCAGGTCTTGCATGCGGCTTTTCAGCTCCGCATTGTCGCGACGGGTGGTGTCGAGGTTTTCCTTGGCGACTGCGAGCTTGTCGCTGACCGCCTTGCCGTTACCGCCCGCAGCCTTGTCGCCTGGCGCGACCAGGCGCAGGTTGTCCTGGTTGGCGATCCGCGCCGGGGCAGCCTCGGCACCTTCGCGACGGGTGGCATCCAACTGCCGGGCGCGCGGGCCCAGGCGGCGCCCTTCGCGCCAGGCGGCATACTGTTCGGCGACCTCTGCTACAGCCTCGCCCTGGGGAATGCTGGCGATCTGCTGCTGGTCGGGCATGCGCAAGACCTGACCGGTCTTGAGCAGGTTGATGTTGCCATTGATGAAGGCGTCGGGGTTCAAGGCCTGGATGGCCAGCATGGTCTGCTGCACCGAGCCGCCCTGACGAGCCTTGGAGGCGATTTCCCACAGCGTGTCGCGGCGTACCGTGGTGTAGTTGGCAGCTGCGCTGGTGGCGGGTGTGATAGCCGAATCCGGCTTGGCCCCCGGCAATGCAGCGGCGTTGACCAGCACACTGTAGTCTCGCAGCAGACGCCCGCTCGGCCACATCACCTGGACAATGAACTTGACCATCGGCGCCGGCAGCGGCTGGCTCGAAGTCACGCGCAGCACGCTCTTGCCGTTGGGATTGATCACCGGCGTGAAAGTCAGGTCGTTGAGGTAGGCCTGGCGCTCGATCCCCGCCTTGGCGAACTCTTCGGGCGGTGCCAGGCTTGGCGCCATTTCGGCCGCCGTGAGATCGCGCACATCGAGCAGTTCGATCTCGGCATCCAGGGGCTGGTTCTGCGCCGACCTGAGTGTCAGCTCACCCAAGCCGAGGGCATGCGCCATACCGGACGACAGCGCCGACGCCGCGGCTATTGCTAAGACCAGTTTGCGAATTCGAAGCATGACCTCTTCCTTTGAAAGAACCGTCCCCGGCAACCGAGAAATATCGGGTAAAAATTATCGGCAAGTATCTTTTACACAATGTGTTTTATCAACAACTGTGCCAGTTGCACGGCGTTCAAGGCCGCACCTTTGCGCACGTTGTCCGTGGTCAGCCAGAGATTGAGCTGTTCAACTTCGTCGATCCCACCCCGTACTCGTCCAACATAGACCACGTCCTGGCCGACTGCGTCACCCACCGGCGTCGGGTAGTCGCCCGCCTCCACCAGCTCGATACTGTCGGCCGTTTCCAACGCAGCATTGACCGCAACCAGGTCAACCGGTTCACGGCTCTGCACGGTCACACTGTAGCTATCGCCGAAAAACACCGGGACTTGAATGCAGGTCACGGAAATCTTCAGTGCCGGCAAATCGAGGACCTCACGAAGCTCCTCGACCAGGCGACGCTCCAGCGCACCATGCCCCTGTTCATCGTTGGCACCCACCTGGGCCAGTACGTTGAATGCCATCTGGCGGTCGAAGAAACGTGGCTCCAGCGGCCGGGCATTGAGCAGTTCGGCAGTCTGGCGAGCCAGCTCGGTGACCGCCTCGCGGCCCTGAGCCGAAACCGCCAGGCAGGCAGTGACCTGGACCCGCTCGATGTCCAGCAACCCCTTGAGCGGGGCCAGGGCCACGGCCAATGCCACCGCTGCGGCGCTCGGACTGCTCACCTGAGCTGGCTGGAGCAGGCTTTCAAGACGGGCAGCATTGGCTTCAGGAACAATCGCCGGGGCCTGATCGGCGGGCAAGCCGCCGGACAGGTCGATGACGGTGCAGCCTGCAGCCTGCGCCCGCGGGGCAAAGCTTCGGGTTACAGCCGGGCCTGCGGCAAAGAACGCAAGCTTCACCTTGCTGAAGTCGAAACTGTCGACCTCACGCACCCGCAGGCTTTTACTGCGAAACATCACGCCACTGCCTGCCGATTCGTTACTGGCCAGCAAGTGCAGGGTCCCGACGGCGACGTCCTGCTCTTCGAGAATCTGCACAAGGGTTTCACCGACGGTACCGGTGGCACCGATCACGGCGATATCAATAGGCTGGCTCATGGAAAATCCTCTGCTGGAACGGCGGGAGCGGCACTTTACTTGGATTTGTAGCTGTGGAATACCTTTGTTGGAGCAGGCTTGCTGTAGGAGCGGGCTTGCCCTGCGATACGATATGACCGACAAACCGAGATCGCGGGGCAAGCCCGCCCCTACAACGAAAAAGCCCGTGCTGTTGGCAGCACGGGCTTCGGGTTCAGCTCACTGCAGCGATCAACGCTCCAGCAGGATCCGCAGCATGCGGCGCAGCGGTTCGGCTGCGCCCCACAGCAGTTGGTCGCCAACGGTGAAGGCGCCCAGGTACTGCGAGCCCATGTTCAGCTTGCGCAGGCGACCCACCGGAATGTTCAGGGTACCGGTGACGTTGGTCGGGCTCAGCTCCTGCATGCTGATTTCACGCTGGTTCGGCACCAGTTTCACCCAAGGGTTGTGCTGGCTGATCATGCCTTCGATATCGGCGATCGGCACGTCCTTGTTCAGCTTGATGGTCAGCGCCTGGCTGTGGCAGCGCATGGCACCGATACGCACGCAGATACCGTCGACCGGGATCGGGCTCTTGAAGCGACCGAGGATCTTGTTGGTCTCGGCCTGGGCCTTCCACTCTTCACGACTCTGGCCGTTCGGGAGTTCCTTGTCGATCCACGGGATCAGGCTGCCGGCCAGGGGAACACCGAAGTTCTCGGTCGGGTAGGCTTCGCTGCGCATGGCCTCGGCAACCTTGCGGTCGATGTCGAGAATGGCGCTCGCCGGGTTGGCCAGGTCATCGGCCACTGCCGCGTGGGTAGCACCCATCTGGCGGATCAGTTCACGCATGTTCTGCGCGCCGGCACCGGAGGCTGCCTGGTAGGTCATGGCGCTCATCCACTCGACCAGGCCGGCTTCGAACAGGCCACCCAGGCCCATCAGCATCAGGCTGACGGTGCAGTTGCCGCCGATGTAGTTCTTGGTACCGGCATCGAGTTGCTGGTCGATCACCTTGCGGTTGACCGGGTCCAGGACGATGACCGCGTCATCCTGCATACGCAGGCTGGAGGCGGCATCGATCCAGTAGCCCTGCCAGCCGGCTTCGCGCAGCTTGGGGAAAACCTCATTGGTGTAGTCGCCGCCCTGGCAGGTCAGGATCACATCAAGGGTCTTGAGCTCTTCAATGCTGTAAGCGTCCTTGAGCGGAGCAATATCCTTGCCCACGGCCGGACCCTGGCCACCCACGTTGGAGGTGGTGAAGAACACCGGCTCGATGAGATCAAAATCCTGCTCTTCCAGCATCCGCTGCATGAGCACGGAACCGACCATACCGCGCCAACCGATCAGACCTACACGTTTCATCGCAACTACACCTTTGCTAAAAAGTGGGCCGCTGCTTCACAAGGAAAAACAGCAGCGGGCCCGAGAGATTACAGATTCCGCAGCGCTGCGACTACTGCGTCGCCCATTTCCTGCGTACCCACCTTGCTGCAACCGGCCGACCAGATGTCGCCCGTGCGCAGCCCCTGGTCCAGCACCTGGCTGACAGCCTGTTCGATCGCTTCGGCAGCCGCCTGCTGGTTGAAGCTGTAACGCAGCATCATCGACACCGACAAAATGGTTGCCAGCGGGTTGGCGATGCCTTGGCCGGCGATGTCCGGCGCCGAGCCATGGCAAGGCTCGTACATGCCCTTGTTGCTGGCATCCAGCGACGCTGACGGCAGCATGCCAATGGAGCCGGTGAGCATGGAAGCTTCATCCGACAGGATGTCACCGAACATGTTGTCGGTGACCATCACGTCGAACTGCTTGGGCGCACGCACCAGCTGCATGGCGGCGTTATCGACGTACATGTGGGACAGTTCCACATCCGGGTAGTCCTTGGCCACTTCCTCGACGATTTCGCGCCACAGCTGGCTGGACGCCAGGACGTTGGCCTTGTCCACCGAGCAAAGCTTCTTGCCGCGCACACGGGCCATGTCGAAGCCGACGCGGGCAATGCGACGGATTTCGCTTTCGCTGTAAGGCAGGGTGTCGTAGGACTGACGCTCACCGCCTTCCAGCTCGCGAGTGCCACGCGGGGCTCCGAAGTAGATGCCGCCGGTCAGCTCACGAACGATGAGGATATCCAGGCCCGAGACGATTTCCGGCTTGAGCGACGAGGCATCGGCCAACTGCGGGTAGAGGATTGCCGGACGCAGGTTGGCGAACAGGCCCAGTTGCGAACGGATTTTCAGCAGGCCGCGCTCAGGACGAATATCGCGCTCGATCTTGTCCCACTTCGGACCGCCCACGGCACCCAGCAATACGGCGTCGGCCTGGCGCGCACGCTCCAGGGTCTCGTCAGCCAGCGGCACGCCATGCTTGTCGATGGCGGCGCCACCGATCACGTCGTGGGACAGGCTGAAACCCAGCTGGAACTTGTCGTTGGCCAGCTCCAGCACCTTGACCGCCTCGGCCATGATTTCCGGACCAATGCCATCACCTGGGAGAATCAGAATCTGTTTGCTCATGGGTTCCTCTTGTTCGACTCAAGCGACACGCCGCACTGGCCTGCCGGAAAAATAACTAGCGCTCGGCCCAGAGCACCAGGACATCGGTGCTGAACGAGCCGTCGGCTTCAATCTGGTAATACTGCCGTACTTCTTCGCCCATCGCCTGCTGCAAATGGCGTATGGCGCCACGCATCACCTCCGGGGTACGCATGCGCTCGACCCAGGAGCTGTACTCCAGGCGCAAGCGCTGGCGCGAATGACTGCGAGTGTGCAAGCCAGCCTCGCTGACCTGCTGCAACCATTGGGCTGCCGAATAGTCGCGCACATGGCTGGTGTCGCGCAGCACTTCAACGCTTTGCAGATACGTGTCGAGCAACGGACTGCCCGGCGACATCACGTCGATGAACGCAGCGACGCCTCCAGGCTTGAGGACCCGACGCACTTCGCGCAGGGCCAGGCCCAGGTCGCTCCAGTGGTGCGCCGAGTAACGACTCAAGACATAGTCGAAGCTTGCATCGGCGAACGGCAAGCGCTCGGCAACGCCACGCTCGGTGGCGATATTGGCAAGGTTACGCTCGCCAGCCGTGGCCGCAACGACGTCGAGCATCTGCTGCGACAGATCGTAGGCCACCACTTCGCGCACCAGCGGTGCAACGTGGAAGCTCACATGCCCGGCGCCACAACCCAGGTCCAGCACACGCGCCTGGTGTTGCCCGGCAAGCTCGGCCTGCAACAGGGCGAACTCGCTGCCCTGGGCGTGCACGGCACTGCTCAGGTAGGCGCTGGCTTGCTCGCCGAACTGACGTTGGACGACATCTGTATGGGTGGTGCTGGTCATCTGGATCTCCTTGCTGCCCTATCGCTGGCAAGCCAGCTCCCACATGCATCGCTGTGGGAGCCTGCATCAATCAAGCATCGCGAAACAACCAAGGCTGGCTGGCCCGGTGCTTGGCTTCGAAGGTGGCAATGGCATCGCTGTCCTGCAGGGTCAGGCCGATGTCGTCCAGGCCATTGAGCAGGCAGTGCTTGCGAAATGCGTCGATCTCGAAGTTCAGCACCTTGCCGTCCGGGCGAGTCACGGTCTGTGCCTGCAGGTCGATGGTCAACTGATAACCCGGGTCGGCTTCGACCTGCTTGAACAGCTCATCGACTTCTTCATCGCTGAGGATGATCGGCAACAGACCGTTCTTGAAGCTGTTATTGAAGAAGATATCGGCATAGCTCGGCGCAATGATGCTGCGAAAGCCGTATTCCTCGAGGGCCCACGGGGCGTGTTCACGGCTGGAACCACAGCCGAAGTTCTCACGGGCCAGCAACACGCTGGCACCCTGGTAACGGTCGTGGTTCAAGACGAACTCAGGATTCTTGGGACGCTTGCTGTTGTCCTGGTACGGCTGGCCGACATCCAGGTAGCGCCACTCGTCGAACAGGTTGGGGCCAAAGCCGGTGCGCTTGATCGACTTCAAGAACTGCTTGGGGATGATCTGGTCGGTGTCGACGTTGGCACGATCCAATGGCGCGACAAGGCCGGTGTGCTGGGTAAAGGCTTTCATGCTGCGCTCCCTTGGATCAACTCACGTACATCGACAAAACGACCGGTTACAGCGGCGGCGGCGGCCATGGCCGGGCTCACCAGGTGGGTACGACCGCCAGCACCCTGGCGACCTTCGAAGTTGCGGTTGGAGGTCGAGGCACAATGCTCGCCACTCTCCAGGCGGTCCGGGTTCATCGCCAGGCACATGGAGCAACCAGGCTCACGCCATTCGAATCCGGCTTCCAGGAAGATCTTGTCCAGGCCTTCCTTCTCGGCCTGGGCTTTGACCAGGCCCGAGCCCGGCACCACGATGGCCTGCTTGATGGTCGAAGCCACCTTGCGGCCCTTGGCGATTACAGCGGCAGCACGCAAGTCTTCGATACGCGAGTTGGTGCACGAGCCGATGAACACCCGGTCCAGCTGGATGTCGGTGATCGCCTGGTTGGCGCTCAAGCCCATGTACTTCAAGGCCCGCTCGATGGAACCGCGCTTGACCAGGTCGGCCTCGGCAGCCGGGTCCGGCACGCACTGGTCGACCGCCAGTACCATTTCAGGCGAGGTGCCCCAGCTGACCTGTGGCTTGATCTGCGCAGCATCGAGCTCGACCACGGTGTCGAACACGGCGTCGGCGTCGGAAACCAGGTCTTTCCAGGCTTCGACTGCTTGTGCCCACTGCTCGCCTTTGGGCGCATATGGACGACCCTTGACGTATTCCACGGTCTTCTCGTCGGTGGCCACCAGGCCTACCCGCGCACCGGCTTCGATGGCCATGTTGCAGATGGTCATGCGGCCTTCGACGGACAAGTCGCGAATGGCGCTGCCGGCGAACTCGATGGCATGGCCATTGCCGCCAGCGGTGCCGATCTTGCCAATCACGGCCAGGACGATGTCCTTGGCAGTGACGCCGAACGGCAACTGGCCCTGGACGCTCACCAACATGTTCTTCATTTTTTTGGCCACCAGGCACTGGGTGGCGAGCACGTGCTCGACCTCGGAAGTACCGATGCCATGGGCCAGCGCCCCGAAGGCGCCGTGGGTGGAGGTGTGCGAGTCGCCGCAGACCACGGTCATGCCCGGCAAGGTTGCACCCTGCTCCGGGCCAATGACGTGGACGATGCCCTGGCGCACGTCGTTCATCTTGAATTCGGTAATGCCGTACTCGTCGCAGTTTTCGTCGAGGGTCTGGACCTGCAGACGCGACACCTGGTCGACGATGGCCTCGATACCGCCCTTGCGCTCAGGCGTGGTCGGCACGTTGTGATCGGGTGTGGCGATGTTGGCATCGATGCGCCAGGGCTTGCGATTGGCCAGGCGCAGGCCTTCGAAGGCTTGCGGCGACGTCACTTCGTGAATGATGTGACGATCGATATAGATCAGCGCCGAACCATCGTCGCGCTGCTTGACCAAATGCGAATCCCAGAGCTTGTCGTAGAGCGTTTTGCCGGCCATCAGACTGTTCCTCATCAGCGTCTTTCTATGCCAATAACCCCTTGGCTTGTACGGACGATGCTATGACGGTAGATTGAATAACTCAAATTCATAATTTTTATGCTTTGGATAACCCAAAGGAATACACAAGCCGTGGACCTCGCCAACCTCAATGCCTTTATCGCCGTGGCTGAAACCGGCAGCTTTTCCGGGGCCGGCGAACGCCTGCACCTGACCCAACCCGCTATCAGCAAACGCATCGCCGGGCTCGAGCAACAACTGGACCTGCGCCTGTTCGATCGCCTTGGGCGAGAGGTCAACCTCACTGAAGCCGGTCGTGCTCTGCTGCCACGTGCCTACCAGATCATCAACGTACTGGATGATACCCGCCGCGCCCTTACCAACCTCACCGGTGAAGTGGCAGGCCGCCTGACCCTTGCCACCAGTCACCACATCGGCCTGCACCGGTTGCCCCCGGTGCTGCGGGCGTTCACCCGCCAGTACCCGGCGGTGGCACTGGATATACAGTTTCTGGATTCGGAGGCCGCCTACGACGAGATTCTCCATGGCCGCGCAGAAATTGCCGTCATCACCTTGGCGCCCGAACCGCACCCACTGGTCAAGGCGGTTCCAGTCTGGGACGACCTGCTGGATTTCGTCGCCGCCCCAGAACACCCGCTGGCGCGCAATGGCTCAGTGAGCCTTGCCGATGTCGCCCACCATCCGGCGGTGTTCCCAGGTGGCAACACTTTTACACACCATATTGTCCAGCGGCTGTTCGAAGCCCAGGGCCTGACGCCGAACATCGCCATGAGCACCAACTATCTGGAAACCATCAAGATGATGGTTTCCATCGGCCTGGCGTGGAGTGTGCTACCACGTACTATGCTCGATGAGCAGGTTGCGCCTATCGCTTTGCCGGGCATACAGCTATCCCGCCAGCTAGGCTACATTCTGCATACCGAGCGAACGCTATCGAATGCCGCCAAAGCCTTCATGGCCCTGCTCGACAGCCACGCACGGCACTCCTGAGCCATTGAGGTAAAACCCGGTAGGCCCTTCAAGGACGCGTCACCTGCCAAAGGTCTGGTACCGATGCCCAAATCAGCAAACCGCTTTCCGCGCCTGCCACGCATCCATGCGGTGGATCCCCAGGCGTCGGAGCAGACCTGGGAGAACGCCCCGCAATTGCTGGCGGCGCTCAATGGCGCGCATCTGGGCGCCTGGTTCTGGGACATAGAAACCGGTCAGATCAGTTGGTCACGCGGCACCCAGGCGCTGTTCGGCTTCGACCCGGATCAACCGCTGCCCAACGACCTGGATTACCTCGAGCTGCTGCCTGCCGAAGACCGCGCCCGCACCCTGCAGGCCTTTCATGCAGTGATCAATGGCGAGCCGGTGGAGCAAGCCCTGCGCCATCGCATCCGCTGGCCAGACGGCAGCCTGCACTGGCTGGAAATCAACGGCAGCCTGAGCAAGGACAAACTGGGGCGCCCGCAGATGATTGGCGTCATCCGTGAAATCACCCGCCAACGAGATCGGGAAACCGCGCTGATCAATTCGGAAAAGCGCTTCGCCACGCTGTTTCACCTGAGTCCCAACGTGGTGCTCCTCACCCGCCGCTCCGACGGCCTGATCCACGAGGTCAACCAGCACTTCGAACAGATCCTCGGCTGGCCCGGCCACCAGGTCATCAACAAGACCACCATCGAGCTGGGCCTGTGGGCCAACCCGCAACAACGCAATGCCGTGCTGGAGGCCACCCGGGGCAACAGTGGCCCGGTGACGATGGAGGTACAGTTCCGCGCCAGCAGCGGCAAGATCCACGACGGCATCCTCAGCACCCAGAACATCGAACTCGAAGGCACGGTCTGCCTGCTCAGCACCTTCGTCGACACCAGCGAACGCAAGCGCGCCGAGCAAGCCCTCAAGGACAGCCAGGAACGCCTGGACCTGGCCCTGGATTCAGCCCAGCTGGGCACCTGGGACTGGCATATCCCCAGCGGCATGCTCTATGGATCGGCTCGCGCCGCCGAGCTGCATGGCCTTGAACCGGTGCCCTTCCACGAGTCCTTCGATGCCTTCTTCGAGGGCGTGCCGGAGCTGGAGCGCAGCACCATGCGCCAAGCCTACCGCAGCCTGCGTGAAGGCCCGGCCGGCAACTACCAGATCACCTACCATATACAGCTGGAAAACGGCACTTCGCGCTACATCGAAAGCCGCGCCCGGCTGTATCGCGACGAACACGGCAAACCGCTGCGCATGGCCGGCACCCTGCTGGACATCACCGACCAGGTCGAACGCGAGCAACGCCTGACCAGCTCGGAAGAAAAGTTCGCCAGCCTGTTCCAGGCCAGTCCCGACCCGATCTGCGTCACCCGCCAGGACAGCGGCCGCTTCATCGAGATCAATCCTGCCTTCACCCAGATTTTCGGCTGGACCGCCGACCAGGTCATCGGTCATACCGCCGAGGAAATCGGCTTGTGGGCCGAATCCGCCGAACGTGCCCGGCGCATCGAGCAGGTGATTCGCGACCAGGCCTTGAACAATGTCGCGGTGGTGGTCAATCACCAGGAAGGCCAGCCGCTGACCTGCGTGATCTCCAGTCGCCTGATCACGGTCGACGACCACCCCTGCAGCGTTACCACCCTGCGCGACATCACCCAGCAGCAACGGGCCGAGGCCGCGCTCAAGGCCAGCGAAGAGAAATTCGCCAAGGCATTCCACTCAAGTCCCGACGCCATTACCATCACCGAGCTCGAAAGCGGTCGCTACCTGGAGGTCAACGACGGATTCTGTCGTCTGACCGGCTACAGCTCGGCCGAAGTGGTCGGCCGCACCGTGTATGAAATCGGAATCTGGGCCGATGACAAGCAACGCACCGCCCTGATCAATGAATTGCAGGACAGGGGCCGGGTACACCACCGCGAAATGCTCGGACGCAACAAGCGTGGCGAGATCCTGACGGTCGAGGTGTCGATCGAGCCGCTCACCCTCAACGAAACCGAATGCCTGCTGCTCACCGCCCGCGATGTCAGCCAGCTGAAAAATGCCCAGGCCCAGATTCGCCACCTGGCCTATCACGACCCGCTCACCAACCTGCCGAACCGTGCCCTGCTGATGGACCGCCTCAGCCAGCAGATCGCCTTGCTCAAGCGCCATAATCTGCGCGGCGCCCTGCTGTTCCTGGACCTGGATCACTTCAAGCATATCAACGACTCGCTGGGCCACCCGGTGGGCGACACGGTACTCAAGATCATCACCGCGCGCCTGGAAGCCAGCGTGCGCCTGGAAGACACCGTTGCGCGCCTGGGTGGCGATGAATTCGTGGTGCTGCTCAGCGGCCTGGAAGGCAGCCGTGACGAGGTGACGGAAAAGGTCCGCGAGCTGGCCGACACCCTACGCGAGCTGCTGGCCGAACCGATGTCGCTGGACGGCCAGCGCTTGCAGGTAACCCCCAGCATCGGTGTGGCGCTGATTCCCGACCACGGCTCGACGCCGGCCGACCTGCTCAAGCGCGCCGACATCGCCCTGTACCGGGCCAAGGACTCCGGCCGCAACACCACCCAACTGTTCCATACCACCATGCAAAAGGCCGCCAGCGAGCGCCTGCGCATGGAAAGCGACCTGCGCCTGGCCCTGGCCCGCGGCGAACTTGCCCTGCACTTCCAGCCACAGGTCGATGCCCGCGACAACCGCATCGTCGGCGCCGAAGTGCTGTTGCGCTGGCACCACCCGCAGTTGGGCCAGCAGCCTCCGGCACAGTTCATCCAGGTACTGGAAGAAAGCGGCCTGATTCTCGAAGTGGGCAGCTGGATACTGGAAGAAGCGTGCGATGCCTGCGCCGGTATGCTGCGAGACCACTTGATCGACCCGGACGACTTCAGCCTGTGCGTGAACATCAGTCCACGGCAGTTTCGCCAGAACGATTTTGTCGAGCGTGTGTTGCGCAGCCTCGATGACTTCCGCCTGCCGTACAAGATGCTCAAGCTGGAAATCACCGAAGGGATCGTCATCCAGAACCTGGAAGACACCATCAGCAAAATGCGCGAGCTCAAGCGCTATGGCGTGAGCTTTGCCATGGATGATTTTGGCACCGGGTATTCATCGCTGACCTACCTCAAGCGTCTGCCGGTGGATGCGCTGAAGATCGACCAGTCGTTTGTACGCGATGCGCCACTGGACCCGAACGACGCGGAGATTGTACGAGCCATCGTCGCCATGGCGCGAAGCCTTGATCTGGCAGTGATTGCCGAGGGTGTGGAGTTGTCGGAACAGCTGGAGTTCCTGGAGCGGCTGGGGTGCTTCCTGTACCAGGGCTATTTGCACAGCCGGCCGTTGCCGCTGATCGAGTTTCGCCGCATGCTGCTGGAGGCACCAGCCTTGTAGGAGCGGGTTTGCCCCGCGATTGCGATCCCGCAGGCAAATGGCATTCGCGGGGCAAGCCCGCTCCTACAGCAACGAAAAAGGGCACCCGAAGGTGCCCTTTTTTACATTACCGCACTCAGTTCAGCGCAGGCTTGCTATCCCCATTGATCGGGATGCGTTTTGCCTTGGCCTCTTCCGGAACGATGCGCAGCAGGTCGATGCTGAGCAAGCCGTTGGCCAGGCCGGCGGCCTTGACCTCGATGTGGTCGGCCAGGCGGAAGGACAACTTGAAGGCCCGCTGGGCAATGCCCTGATGCAGGTAGGTGACGCTTTCACCGTTGTTGTCACGCTTGCCACCGGTAACGGTCAAGACGCCTTTTTCCACTTGCAGATCCAGGTCTTGCTCCTGGAAACCGGCTGCAGCAACAACGATTCGATAGTGGTCTTCGCCATGTTTTTCAACGTTGTAGGGAGGGTAGCTGCTACCCGCCTCGTTACGCGCCGCAGATTCGAACAGGTCGTTGAAACGGTCGAAACCTACGGAATGACGGAACAGTGGAGCCAGAGAAAAAGCAGTAGTCATGGTGCATCTCCTGAAAATCAGCGAGGTTGTTAGTCACGCGACCCGACTTCGGCATCGCGTACTCCCTAGATAAGGACCCTCGCTTTTTTTTCAAGCGACCCTGCAAAAAATTTTTCAGGCCGCCTCGCTGACCGGCATGCCGATCAGTTGCCCGACGCGATCGCAGTCGGTTTCCCGGCGCAGCTCGGTGAACAACGCGACCGCCTCCGGGTAGGTACGGGTCAGCATTGCCACCCATTGTTTCAAGCGCCCCGGCGCCTGCCGAGGGGTCAATTGCGCGCAGGCCTGGCCCCAGAAGTCGTGGATCAACGGCAACAGGCTCTGCCAGTCCATCGGCACGAATTCGACACCGTCGCGCACCGCAGCAATCTGCCGGGCGAGGTCCGGGCGCGATACCAGCCCGCGACCGAGCATGATGTCTTCGACACCGCTGACTTCGCGGCAGCGCCGCCAGTCGTCCAGGGTCCAGACTTCACCGTTGGCATAGACCGGCACCTTGACCACGTCCTGCACCCGCGCCACCCACTCCCAATGCGCTGGCGGCTTGTAGCCATCGACCTTGGTCCGTGCATGCACCACCAGTTGCTCGGCACCGCCTTCGGCCAGGGCCAGGGCACAGTCCAGCGCGCCATCCGGGCTGTCGAAGCCCAGGCGCATCTTGGCGGTGACAGGAATATGCGCAGGCACTGCTCGGCGCACTTCACGCAAGATCGCATGAAGCAACTCGGGCTCCTTGAGCAGCACCGCGCCACCACGGGACTTGTTCACTGTCTTGGCCGGGCAGCCGAAGTTCAGGTCGATCACCGGCGCGCCCAGCTCACAGGCAAGCACCGCGTTCTCTGCCAGGCACACAGGGTCAGAACCCAGAAGCTGCACACGCAAGGGCACCCCGGCCAGGGTCTGCGCACCATGGCGCAGCTCTGGCGCCAGCTTGTCGAAGGTGGCTGCCGGCAACAGCCGGTCGCAGACGCGAATGAACTCGGTGACACACCAGTCGATACCACCCACCTGAGTGAGTACGTCACGAAGGATGTTGTCGACCAGCCCCTCCATCGGGGCCAGGGCAATTTGCATGGAATGCATCTCGGGTGAAAAAGGCCGGCAGTCTAGCAAAATCCGCTACCTACAGTGCCCCGGTCATCAGCGCCTGGCCGTAGCCGTCGATGAATTCGCCAGGCATGCGCTTGGGCCGCCCTGTGGATAACTCGATACAGACGAACGTTGTCTGCGCACGCAGCAAGGTGGTGCCATCACTGGGTCGCACCAGCTGAAAGCGCCGGGTCATTTTCAGGCGCTGGTCCCAATCGACGATCCAGGTTGCCAGCTGCAGTTCGTCGTCTTCATAGGCAGCGGCCAGGTAGTCGATTTCGTGGCGGACGACGGCCATGGCCCGGTCCAGCCGGCGGTACTCGGCCAGGTCCAGCCCCAGGCGCTGGGAGTGGCGCCAGGCACAGCGCTCGAGCCAGGTGACATAGACCGCATTATTGGCGTGGCCGAGGCCGTCGATATCGTCGGCACCGACACGCAGGTCGATGGTGAACGGTGTAGCCAGATCCCAACTCATGCCCGCTCCAGGTCTGTGATGAACGGGCAGAGTGTAACGGATGCTCAGGCAGATTGCCGGGCGGGCACAGGTTGGCGCGCCAGCAGCGACATGACGCCCTCGATCAATTGCGGATCGGAGAGTACACGCTGGTGCCCACCCTGGGGCAGCAACAGCAAGCGGCTGTCGAACCATGCGTCGTGGATTGCACGAGCCTCAGTGGACGGCACCAGGCTGTCGTCCTCGGCATGCGCGATCAACGCCGGGATTTCCAGCTGGTAGCCGCTCACGTTCAGGCGCGAGACTTGAATCCCGACATCCCGCTCGATCTGGCGAACGAAGGCTGCGCGCGCCCGCGCCGGCATCCCCAGGCGATTGGCAAAGCCACGCAATACCCCCATCAACTGCGCAGGCGCGGAGATGCTCACCGCCCGTTCAGCGCGCAACCCCCACTGCAAGGCGAGCATGACACTGGCACCACCCATGGAATGGCCGATTACGGCTTTGAGCGGAGGCAGTTCGGCAGCCGCCTCCAGCAGCGCCCGGGCAAACAGCACGACATTTGCCTGGTGGCCCGGAGAATGACCATGCGCCGGCCCCTCCAGCGACACGGCGGTGTAGCCCGATTTCACCAGGGTATCGATCAGGTGCGCGAACTGGGTGGGCCGCCCTTCCCAACCGTGCATCAGCAACACCGTAGGCCCCTTGCCCCAGCGCAGCGCCGACAATCCGAAGCGCAAAGTGATGCGCTCCGCACGCGCCAGCAACGGCAGCTCCCACTCGCGTGGGGGCAGGTTGCGCGGGGTCATGAAGGCGCGACGCATCTTGCTTGCTACATGCTCCGGCGCCAGCCGTCCGAGGGTGCCGTTGACGCTACGAATCCAGGTCAAGGTGTTCATCGCTTCGCTCCGGTGGTCTCGTGGGTTCAGACAACCGCCGACTTGGCGGCACGCAGGATACGATCAGACAACTGGTCAGTGCCCAGGGCCCGCGCCAGGGCCAAGCCACCAACCATCAGGGCCAGGTCGGCCAACACCTTGTCGGCCTCTTCCGGGCTGTCGGCAAGATTGGCCATCATCAATTCGAGATGTTCTGCCAGCACCTTGCGAAACGCCTCTGGCAGGCGGGATATCTCGCCCAGGGAGTTGGGCAGCGGGCAGGCACGTTCGGTGGCGTCACGATGCTTGCGCGACAGATAGAAGGCTGCTACCAGGGCGCGACGCTCTTCGCCGCTCATGTTCGGATCGACCTCGGCAAGCAGTGCCCGGCGCTCATTGAGCAACTGGCTGAACGCTTCGAGCATCAGGGCATCCTTGCTGTCGAAGTGTGCATAGAAGCCACCCACGGTCAGCCCGGCCGCGCCCATGACTTCATTGACGCTGGGATCGGCAGGACCATGCTGGATCAATGCACTGCAGGCAGCCTCGAGGATCCGTTCGCGGGTTTTCGCCTTCTTGTCGTTCATGACTTGCCTCCAAATATTATGGATAGAATATTATTCTCATAATATTTTTATGCAAGCACTATCCCCTGCCGTTTGTCGTGCGGGGATGCAGGGGAGGAAGGGAAACTTTTCTCGAGACAAAAACAAAAGGCTCATTCAATAATCGAATGAGCCTTGAAATCCCACAAAGTGGGTAAAATGGCGTCCCCTAGGGGACTCGAACCCCTGTTACCGCCGTGAAAGGGCGGTGTCCTAGGCCACTAGACGAAGGGGACTTGTAACCTTCGTACAGATCCGTTTTCACGAATCCTGGCAAAATTGGTGGAGCTAAGCGGGATCGAACCGCTGACCTCCTGCATGCCATGCAGGCGCTCTCCCAGCTGAGCTATAGCCCCAGGTTTCTAGCCTCGCGGCCCAGCGATCTCTTTCGATATCGCTTGTGTGAAACTGGCGTCCCCTAGGGGACTCGAACCCCTGTTACCGCCGTGAAAGGGCGGTGTCCTAGGCCACTAGACGAAGGGGACGAACCTTCTTACCTTAACAACCCGGCTGCTGTAACCCGGTTGATTTCGCAGTCAGTGTAGCTGACTACGAATCGGAATTTGGTGGAGCTAAGCGGGATCGAACCGCTGACCTCCTGCATGCCATGCAGGCGCTCTCCCAGCTGAGCTATAGCCCCACTATGTCGCTTTGAACCGAATCGCTTGGCTGGGTGCTTCGCGTTTCGTTTTCGTTCATCGCTGTGGACGGGGCGCATATTAAGATCGGATTGCAGACCTGTCAAATATATTTTCAACAAAATCCAAAAAAAATTTCCGAGATAACAAACACTTACCGACCTGGCGGGTAGAACACCCCGATTTTACGGGGTTTTGCAGACCGCGGGGCCCGCCCGCTCCTACGGTAGGAGTGGGCGGGCCCCGCGATGTTTCTACCGGAAATTCAATCAGGCAATGGTGCCCAACAGCTTTTCCCACTCTTTGTTTTCTTTCTTCGACACGCCACCGAGCAGGTCCAGGGCCTGGCGCAGGCGGTAGCGGGTCAGGTCGGGACCGAGGATCTCCATGGCGTCCAGTACCGATACGGAGCTGGCCTGGCCACTGATCGCGGCGAACATCAGCGGCATTGCATCCCGCAGTTTCAGCTCCAACGCTTCGACCACGGCCTGAATGCACCCGGTGATGCGGTCCTTCTCCCACTGGCGCAGGCTTTCAAGCTTCCAAAGGATCAGTTGCATGACCTGGCGTACCTGGTCAGCCGACAGCTTCTTGTGCTCGAACAGCTTGGCATCGAGCTTGAGGGCACCCTCGAAGAAGAAACCACCCAGCGGCGCGATCTGGCTGAAGGTCTCTACCCTGCCCTGCACGTGCGGTGCGATCTTCATCATGTAGTCGCTGTTGAATGCCCACTTCTGCACACGGGCGGCAAATTCTTCCACCGGCAGGTCACGCAGCCACTGGCCGTTGAGCCACGACAACTTCTCGATATCGAAGATCGGCCCGCCCAGAGAGACACGCGACAGGTCGAAGTGCTCGACCATTTCGGCCAGGGAGAACTTTTCGCGCTCGTCCGGCATCGACCAGCCCATGCGGCCCAGGTAGTTGAGCATGGCTTCGGGCATGAAGCCCATGCGCTCGTAGAAGGTCACCGAGGTCGGGTTCTTGCGCTTGGACAGCTTGCTCTTGTCCGGGTTACGCAGCAGCGGCATGTAGCACAGGACCGGTTGTTCCCAGCCGAAGTACTCGTACAGCTTGATCAGCTTGGGCGCCGACGGCAGCCATTCCTCGCCCCGCAGTACGTGGGTGATGCCCATCAGGTGGTCATCGACGACGTTGGCCAGGAAGTAGGTCGGCAGGCCATCGGTCTTCATCAGGACCTGCATGTCCATGCGATCCCATGGGATCTCGACATCGCCACGCAGCATGTCCGGTACCACGCACACACCTTCGCTCGGCACCTTCATGCGGATCACATGCGGCTCGCCAGCGGCTAGGCGACGCTGCACTTCTTCAGGCGACAGCAGCAAGGCGCGGCCGTCGTAGCGCGGGGTTTCGCCGCGGGCCATCTGCTCGGCGCGCATCTGGTCCAGCTCTTCGGCGGTGCAGAAGCACGGGAAGGCATGGCCGGCATCGACCAGTTGCTGGGCGTACTGCTTGTAGATGTCGCCCCGCTCGCTCTGCCGGTACGGGCCGTGCGGGCCTCCGACATCCGGACCTTCGCTCCATTCGATGCCCAGCCAGCGCAGGGCGTCGAAGATCTGCTGTTCAGACTCGCGGGTCGAACGCAACTGGTCGGTATCTTCGATACGCAGGATGAACTCGCCGCCGTGCTGCTTGGCAAAGCAGTAGTTGAACAGGGCGATGTAAGCGGTGCCGACGTGGGGATCGCCAGTAGGCGAAGGCGCGATACGCGTGCGAACGGTGGTCATGGACAGTCTCGAACTAGAGATGAAACAAAGGCTGGATGTTAACAGGGAGCGGGCATCGGGCTCCAGCAATGGGCGCGATCGGCACTTGTGGTCGTGGATCCAAACACGGTTAAATTTGCTTACATTTTTGGAACGATCGTCTCATGCCTGCCCAACTCAAGCGTCGCCTGCTGGTTTTTCTCACCCTTGTCCTGTTGATTGCCCTCGCCTTCCTCGCCCACTGGTACCTCAAGGGACGCTTCTACGAAAGCACCGACAACGCCTATGTACAGGGCGAAATCACCCGGGTCTCCAGTCAGCTTGGCGCGCGCATCGATGAAGTGCTGGTACAGGACAACCAGCATGTAGCCAAGGGTGACCTGTTGGTGCGCCTGGAGCCGGACGACTTTCGCCTGGCCGTGGAGCGCGCCCGGGCAACCCTCGACACCCGCGAAGCCGAACGCCTGCAAGCCGAGAGCCGCCTGACCCAGCAAGCCAGCCTGATTGCCGCCGGCCAGGCCCAGGTCGCCGCCAACCAGGCCACCCTGGGCCGTGCCGAACTGGACCTCAACCGTGCCCAGGCGCTGCGCAAGCCGGGTTACGTCTCCGAGGAGCGCGTAACTACCCTGTCGGCGGAAAACCACGTCGCCCGCTCCCAGGTGAGCAAGGCCCAGGCCGATCTGCAAGGCCAGCGCCAGCAGGTCAATGCCCTGACCGCCGAGATCAAGCGCCTGGACGCCCAGATCGTCAATGCCCGAACCGAGCTGGCCCAGGCCGAACTGAACCTGACCCGCAGCGAAATCCATGCCCCGATCAGCGGCATGATCGGCCAGCGGGCCGCCCGCAACGGCCAAGTGGTACAGGCCGGTGCCTATCTGCTGTCCATCGTTCCGGACCAGGACATCTGGATCCAGGCCAACTTCAAGGAAACTCAGATCGGTCATATGCAGCCCGGACAACTCGCCCAACTGGTATTCGACAGCTATCCCGACACCCCGATCCAGGGCCGGGTCGACAGTCTGTTCGCCGCCTCCGGCGCCCAGTTCAGCCTACTGCCACCGGACAACGCCACCGGCAACTTCACCAAGGTGGTGCAGCGCATTCCGGTGAAGCTCACCTTCGATGTCGACAACCCGTTGCAAGGCAGGATTCGCCCCGGCATGTCGGTTACCGCGACCGTGGATATCCGAGACAACGCCGACAATGGCCGGTGATCAACTGATCCGTCCCGTCGGCGAACCCAGCCGACGCGACTGGATCGCAGTGATGAGCGTAATGCTCGGCGCCTTCATGGCGGTACTGGACATCCAGATCACCAACTCCTCGCTCAAGGATATCCAGGGCGCCCTGTCGGCGACCCTGGAGGAAGGCTCGTGGATCTCCACCTCTTATCTGGTGGCGGAGATCATCATGATTCCGCTCACGGCCTGGCTGGTGCAGCTGTTGTCGGCCAGACGCCTGGCAGTCTGGGTGTCGCTGGGGTTTCTGGTGTCTTCACTGCTGTGCTCCATGGCCTGGAACCTGGAGAGCATGATCATTTTTCGCGCCATGCAGGGCTTTACCGGCGGCGCACTGATCCCGCTGGCGTTCACCCTGACCTTGATCAAGCTCCCCGAGCACCATCGCGCAAAGGGCATGGCCATGTTCGCCATGACCGCTACCTTCGCGCCCTCCATCGGCCCTACCCTCGGCGGCTGGCTCACCGAGAACTGGGGCTGGGAATACATCTTCTACATCAACATTCCCCCGGGTCTCTTGATGATCGCCGGCCTGATGTACGGCCTGGAAAAGAAAGAAGCCCACTGGGAACTGCTGAAAAGTACCGATTACGCCGGCATCGTCACCCTGGGCGTCGGTCTGGGGTGCCTGCAGGTATTTCTGGAGGAAGGCCACCGCAAGGACTGGCTGGAGTCGAGCCTGATCGTCGGGCTTGGCAGCATCGCCCTGCTGAGCCTGATCACCTTCGTGATCCTACAGTTCTCCAAGCCCAATCCGCTGATCAACCTGCGCATCCTCGGCAACCGCAACTTCGGTTTGTCGAGCATCGCCAGCCTGGGAATGGGGGTTGGCTTATACGGTTCGATCTACCTGCTGCCGCTGTACCTGGCGCAGATCCAGAACTACAACGCCCTGCAGATCGGCGAAGTCATCATGTGGATGGGTATTCCCCAGCTGTTCCTGATTCCGCTGGTGCCACAGCTGATGAAAGTCATCTCGCCGAAAATCCTCTGCACCCTGGGTTTTGGCCTGTTTGGCCTGGCCAGCTTCAGTTCTGGCGTGCTCAACCCGGACTTTGCCGGCGAACAGTTCAACCAGATCCAGATCATCCGGGCGCTGGGCCAACCGATGATCATGGTGACCATCTCGCTGATTGCCACCGCCTACATCCAGCCGCAGGACGCAGGTTCGGCATCGAGCCTGTTCAACATCCTGCGTAACCTGGGCGGGGCGATCGGGATTGCACTGCTGGCGACCCTGCTGGATGCGCGCACCAAGGTGTACTTCGAATACCTGCGTGAAGCCCTGGTACCGAACAACCCGCAGGTAGCCGAGCGCCTGGCGCAGCTGTCCGAGAGGCTGGGGAGCGATGCTGCGGCGCTAGGCAAGCTAAGCGAGATTACCCACCAGCAGGCGATGATCATGGCCTATAACGACGCCTTCCATTTTGTGGGCATCGGGCTGGCAATCAGCATGGTGGCGGTACTGATGACGCGCAAATTGCCGCAAGGATTGAAGGCCGGGGAAGCCCACTAAATTCCAATGCAGGAGCGGGCTTGCCCTGCTCAAGCGGTGATCAGGCGCTCGCGCAGTGCCGTGATCTCGTCGCGCAACTGCGCCGCCGCCTCGAACTCCAGGTCTCGAGCCAGCTGGTACATCTTCTCTTCCAGCAGCTTGATGCGCTTGGCAATTTCGCCCGGCGAACGCAGCTCGGCTTCGTAGCGCGCGCTTTCTTCGGCAGCCTTGGCCATGCCCTTGCGCTTCTTGCTACGCGAGCCGGGCACGTTGGCCCCCTCCATGATGTCGGTGATGTCCTTGACCACGCCCTTGGGGACGATGCCATTGGCTTCGTTGAAGGCAATCTGCTTGTCACGACGCCGCTCGGTTTCACCGATGGCTCGCTGCATCGAGCCGGTCATGTTGTCGGCATAGAGGATCGCGCGGCCGTTGAGGTTACGGGCCGCACGACCGATGGTCTGGATCAGCGAGCGCTCGGAACGCAGGAAGCCCTCTTTGTCGGCATCGAGGATCGCCACCAGCGACACCTCCGGCATGTCCAGGCCCTCACGCAACAGGTTGATCCCCACCAACACATCAAAGGTGCCCAGGCGCAGGTCGCGAATGATCTCGACCCGCTCCACCGTGTCGATGTCCGAGTGCAGGTAGCGCACCCGCACATCGTGGTCGGCAAGGTAGTCGGTGAGGTCTTCGGCCATGCGCTTGGTCAGGGTGGTCACCAGCACTCGCTCCTCCACGGCGACCCGCTTGCGGATCTCCGAGAGCAAGTCATCGACCTGGGTGATGGCCGGGCGTACTTCCACCTGCGGGTCGACCAGACCGGTCGGGCGCACCACCTGCTCGACTACCCTGCCAGCGTGTTCAGCCTCGTACGCCCCCGGGGTCGCGGAGACGAATATGGTCTGCGGGCTGACCGCCTCCCATTCGTCAAAGCGCATCGGCCGGTTGTCCAGCGCCGATGGCAGGCGGAAGCCGTATTCGACAAGGGTTTCCTTGCGCGAGCGGTCGCCCTTGTACATCGCGCCGACCTGCGGAACGCTGACGTGGGACTCGTCGATCACCAGCAAGGCATCAGGCGGCAGGTAGTCGTAGAGGGTCGGCGGCGGTGCCCCGGCCGGACGACCGGAGAGGTAGCGCGAGTAGTTCTCGATGCCGTTGCAGTAGCCGAGTTCGAGAATCATCTCCAGGTCAAAACGGGTACGTTGCTCCAGGCGCTGGGCTTCGACCAGCTTGTTGGCCTTGTGCAGGTATTCCAGGCGCTGCTGCAGTTCTTCCTTGATGCCTTCCATTGCCTCCAGCAAGGTCTCACGCGGAGTCACGTAGTGGCTCTTGGGGTAGAAGGTGAAGCGCGGCAGCTTGCGGATCACCTCGCCGGTCAGCGGGTCGAAGGCGGCAATGTTCTCCACCTCATCGTCGAACAACTCGATGCGGATGGCCTCGAGGTCCGATTCGGCCGGAAAGATGTCGATCACATCCCCGCGCACGCGGAAGGTGGCGCGGGCAAAATCCATTTCGTTGCGGGTGTATTGCAGATCGGCCAGGCGACGCAACAAGGCACGCTGGTCGAGCTTGTCGCCGCGATCCACGTGCAGGACCATCTTCAGGTAGGTTTCCGGGCTACCCAGGCCGTAGATGCACGACACCGTGGTGACGATGATCGCATCGCGCCGCTCGAGCAGCGCCTTAGTCGCCGACAGGCGCATCTGCTCGATGTGGTCGTTGATCGAGGCATCCTTCTCGATGAAGGTATCGGAGGACGGCACGTAGGCTTCGGGCTGGTAGTAGTCGTAGTAGGAAACGAAATACTCCACGGCGTTATTGGGGAAAAACGCCTTGAATTCACCGTAGAGCTGCGCCGCGAGCGTCTTGTTCGGCGCCAGCACCAGGGTCGGGCGCTGCACCTGGGCGATAACGTTGGCAATGCTGAACGTCTTGCCCGAGCCGGTTACCCCGAGCAGGGTCTGGTGCGCCAGCCCCGCCTCGATGCCTTCGACCATTTGGCGAATGGCTTCCGGCTGATCGCCGGCCGGTTGGAAACGGGTGACGAGCTGAAACTCGGACATGACGGACCTCTGTTTTATCGCGGCTGCAGGCAACTGTATCTATAGACAGTAGTTATACCGAATTAATGGCGCACAGCGCCAGTTTCAACTCAGTGTTGGGGGCAATTGCTGTTTTGGACGACTCAAATCGACTAACGGTCGAAAAATATTCGGCGAAACAGCAGGAAAAGCTGCGCTGGACTGTCGCCGTGACCGACGGGTATCACTATACTGACTCCCCGTTTGTGCACCGCTCTAGTGCATTCGACTGGAGCGTGCGACCTCTATCACACTCCATTCAGAGCCAAGGTAATAATGAGCCTGTTTTCCGCTGTCGAGCTGGCACCACGCGATCCCATTCTGGGCCTCAACGAAGCTTTCAACGCCGATACCCGTAGCAACAAGGTCAACTTGGGTGTAGGTGTTTACTGCAACGAAGAAGGGCGTATCCCACTGCTGCGCGCAGTGATCGAAGCCGAAACCCAGCGCGCTGCCCAGCACGCTTCCCGCGGTTACCTGCCGATCGACGGTATCGCCGCCTACGACCAGGCCGTGCAGAAGCTGCTGTTCGGTGCCGAGTCGCCTCTGCTGGCTGCAGGCCGGGTTATCACCACCCAGGCCGTTGGTGGTACCGGAGCCCTCAAGATCGGTGCCGACTTCCTCAAGCAGATCTCGCCCAATGCCGTGGTCGCGATCAGCGATCCAAGCTGGGAAAACCACCGCGCACTGTTCGAAGCCGCAGGCTTCCCGGTGCAGAACTACCGCTACTACGACGCCGCCACCAACGACGTCAACCGCAGCGGCATGCTGGAAGACCTCAACGCCCTGCCGGCCGGCTCGATCATCGTCCTGCACGCCTGCTGCCATAACCCGACCGGCGTCGACCTGAGCCTGGACGACTGGAAAAACGTCCTGGAAGTCGTCAAGGCCAAGGGCCACGTGCCGTTCCTCGACATGGCCTACCAGGGCTTTGGCGACGGCATCCACGAAGACGCCTTCGCTGTTCGCCTGTTCGCCGAGTCGGGCCTGGATTTCTTCGTTTCCAGCTCCTTCTCCAAATCCTTCTCGCTGTACGGCGAGCGTGTTGGCGCACTGTCGATCATCACCGAGTCCAAGGAAGAGAGCGCTCGCGTGCTGTCGCAGGTCAAGCGCGTGATCCGCACCAACTATTCCAACCCGCCGACCCACGGCGCCACCATCGTCGCCACCGTGCTCAACAGCCCGGAACTGCGTGCAATGTGGGAAGAGGAGCTGGGTGAAATGCGCCAGCGTATCCACGGCATGCGCAAGCAGATGGTCGAACTGTTGGCCGAATATGGCGCCCAGCGCGACTTCAGCTTTGTCGGTCGTCAGCGCGGCATGTTCTCCTACTCGGGCCTGACCGTTGAGCAAGTGGCACGCCTGAAGAACGAGTTCGGCATCTACGCCCTGGACACCGGTCGTATTTGCGTCGCCACCCTGAACCAGAGCAATATCCATGTGGTGACCAAGGCCATCGTCGAGGTCCTGTAACTGACCTTTTGCCAAGGGGAGGCTTGACTTCCCCTTAGCAATCAGTAAGATACGCCACAGATTCCGCGATAGCTCAGTCGGTAGAGCAAATGACTGTTAATCATTGGGTCCCAGGTTCGAGTCCTGGTCGCGGAGCCAAATACCTGAAAAACCTCCAGTTGCCTCAAGCACTGGAGGTTTTTTCGTTTCAGCCCCTCGCATTTTCCTAGGGCTGGTAAGGCTCGGTGACAGGTCGCTGCTCATCCACCAGCGTCCACACCAGCAACTTGGCCGATGCCGATTCACTGCCGTTGCGCGACACCAGGTGCACCGCGCCCGGCGGCTCGTACCAGAAATCTCCGGCCTTGTAGGTCGTTGGCTGCTGCTCACCCTTGAGCTGCGACACCACCACCCCTTCCAGCACATACGCCATGACTGCACCCGGATGCTGGTGCGCCACGGATTTCTGGCCGGGCGCATAGCTGACTGTCAGCATGATGGCCTTCTTGCCGGGCGCGTTGCTCGGCAGTTGCTGCTGCAACACCTTGACTGCCTCCTGCCCCTGCTCCGGGCCATGGGCCCAGGCGCCCGGCAGAGCAAACAGGCTGGCGATGACCAGTGTAGCGAGGGGTAACGGGCGGGATTTCATCGGCATGACCTCAATTGTGTGAATACCGGCAGGTTAAGCCGGCGCCCACGAGGTCAAAAGCGCCAATTCGGCGAAAAACGCGGAGGCTAATCAGCTGCGGCCAATCGGATAGAACCTACCGCTGCTCCACACACCAAGCCATTGCTGGCCATCGATCTGCCGCGGCACAGCCAGCTCGACCAGTTGATAGAACACATTGCGGTGGATCAGCGCTTCGAGGTTGCTGCGCATATGGACATACGGCGATGGTTCTTGAGTCTGCGCATCGATCTCGAAGCGCAGGGGATGTTCGGCGCCGGCCTCGACCTGATCCTCGACATTACTGGTGAAGCGCAGCACCTGCTGTTCGCCACTGCCCTGCACTTCCAGCGCTACCGCCACGAACGGCGCATCATCGACCTTGATGCCGACCTTCTCCACTGGCGTGACCAGGAAGTAGTCGTCACCATCGCGGCGAAGGATGGTGGAGAACAACCGCACCATCGGCTTGCGCCCGATCGGCGTGCCCAGGTAATACCAGGTACCGTCGCGGGCGATACGCATGTCGATGTCGCCACAGAAATCCGGATTCCACAGATGCACAGGTGGCAAACCTTTTTCCGCCTTGGGAATCTGCGACAGCAGATCGTTTGCCTTGCCGGAATCCGTCATTACATTCTCCTATCGACTCATACCCAGAAGGCTACGAGCGTAATCCTCAAGGGGTGGCCCGAGCAAATCTTCCGGCTTGTTATCGTGGAACGTCAGCAAACCGCCACGACTTCTGATCCGTGCAGTGTCGATCAGGTAGCGGGTATTGGTTTCGATCAGCATCAACTGGACCACGCCAGTATCGATACCCAGGCGATCGACTGCTTGCTCGTCGTACCATTCGTCGCCATTGCCGATGCGATCATCGGTTCGCGCAAAGCGGGTATAGAGCAGGTAGTGGGCACCCACCGAACGAGCCTCCACCAGCGCGTCTTCCAGGCCCAGGGGCCCTTGGGCACGCCGCACCATGGGGAAGTACTCGACAAAGCCCTTGAACGCCTCTTCAGCAACCACATTGGGACGCGGATAGGGTCCCTTGCCCGGCGGGACGAAGGCGCCCTGGCCTATATAGATGAATGAATCAGGTTGCAGGCGTACCGACAACGAACGACGCGTGTCGCTGTGATCGAGCAAACCAGCGTCGCTCATGTGGTAACGGGCGCCCTCGCCCAAGTCGCTGACATTCATGCAGCCGCCCAGCGCCATCAGCGCCAGCAGCAGAATCAGGCTACGCATCTATCCTCCAGTGGCCGGTGACGGAAAACCGGCGAACGGCTGACAGATGCAGCTTTTGCGCCAGTCTCAGCCGCCGATGATTTTCATCACCGTTGCACCACCGGAAAATGCCACCGGCTGCTTGTCGCCCAAAGCCTTGAGCAACAATCCCTGCAACGCAGGCAGGGCTTCATGGCGAGGCTTGTCGAGCAGATCGCCGACATAGTGACGGTTGCTCGACGACAGGCAACCATGCAGCCAGCCAGTGGACGACAGGCGCAATCGCGAGCAGGTACGGCAGAACGGCACGCTCTCATTGGCGATCACACCAAAAAAACCATGGCCAGGAATCTGGTAGCGCAGGGCAGTGGCGTCCACCGGAGCGTTGGCCTGCAGGTACTCGTAGCGCTCGCCGATCAATTGCAGCAGATGCTCAAGGCTGACGAACTGCTGCAAGAAGGCGTTGCTGTCGCGCGCCAGGTGCCCCATGCGCATCAGCTCGATGAAACGCAATTCGAAACCCCGAGCCATGCAGTACTCGAGCAGCGGCAGGACTTGATCGAAGTTCTGCCCACGCAAGGGCACCATGTTGACCTTGATCTTCATTCCGGCCGCGCTGGCCTGCTCCATGCCATCGAGCACCGTGGCCAGGTCGCCACCACGGGCGATACGGCGGAAAGCATCCGGATCGAGTGTATCGAGGGAAACATTGAGTCGGCGTATGCCGGCAGCGCGCAGCAGCGGCAGCTTGCGAGCCAGCAACTGACCGTTGGTGGTCAGGCTGATTTCATCCAGGCCGAGCATGGCAACGGAGGTCAGGAAGGTTTCCAGCTTGGGGCTGACCAACGGCTCGCCCCCGGTCACCCGCAGGCGCTCGATGCCGGCCGCCTCGATCAGGTAAGCCACACCACGGGCCAGGGCCTCGGCAGACAGCTCATCCTGGGCCGCCACCAGACGCTTGCCGTCCGGTACGCAATAAGTACAGGCATAGTTGCAGGCAGCGGTGAGGCTGACGCGCAAGTTGCGAAAACGCCTGCCTTGGCGGTCGACGATCATGGGTGACTCCGGCATGGATGAATCGGGCCTGCAAAACCTGACTCAAAAATCAGGTTTTTGCAAGCCTCATACCTGAGTATATTCCCGCCGGGGTCATCCCAGTAGCGCCATCGGCACCCTGAATGCCTCAGCTGCCGGCGCCATCCGGATCGCGCTTGCGCTTGTTGCCCATGCGTACGCCGATGTCCATCAGGAACTGGAAGAACCCTTCCTGATCTTCCAGCACATTGCTCCAGAACGGCGAGTGATAGAGCGCTACGGCCCCATGCACCAAGGCCCAGGCTGCGCAATAGTGGAAGTAAGGCGGTACGTCTTCGAGCTTGCCCTCGCTGATGCGACCCTTGATCAACAGGGTCAGGCGCTCGAAGTTGGAGGCACGGATCTTGTGCAGCTCCTCGACCATCTCGGGTACCTGGTTGCCCTTGACCACTTTCTCTTCGAGGCGATCGAACAACCGGTAGCGCTGCGGGTCACGCATGCGAAATTCAAAGTAGGCGCGCGACAGGGCTTCCTTGTCGCGGTCGACGTCGGCAGAGTGCAACAGTTCGTTCAAATCGCGCTCGTAGTCGAGCATCAGGCGCAGGTAGATTTCCGCCTTGGATTTGAAGTGCTTGTAGATCGTGCCTTTGCCGATACCGACGGCATCAGCGATCATCTCGACGGTGACACTGTCTTCACCCTGTTCGAGAAACAGCTTGAGCGCGGTATCGAGAATCTCTTGCTCACGGCGACGAAACTCACGGACCTTACGAGGTTCTTTCTGCATAAGAAGGACTGGATCAAAATCGAAGCCGGTTATTATGCCTAACTTGCGCCAAAATGCACGGATCATCCAACCATGTCTATGTTTCTTGATGAGTTTGAACAAGCCCCGGGCCTTCGCTATCTGAACCATGCAGCCGTGGCACCCTGGCCGAAACGCGCCAGTCAGGCGGTTGCGCGCTTCGCCCAGGAGAACGTTTTACTGGGCGCAAGGGACTATCCAGACTGGATGAACATGGAACAACGCCTGCGCGAACGATTGATGCGCCTGACGAACGCGCCATCGACCGATGACATTGCCCTGGTCAAGAACACTTCCGAGGCGCTGTCGTTCGTCGCTTTCGGGCTTGATTGGCAGGCTGGCGACCAGATCGTCATCAGTGACGAGGAATTCCCCTCCAACCGCATCGTCTGGGAAGCGCTGGCCAACCAAGGCGTGGAAGTGGTCCAGGTCAGCCTCGAGGGTGCGGACCCGGAAGCCGACCTGCTGGCTGCCTGCGGACCACGGGTTCGACTGCTGGCCATCAGCGCCGTGCAGTTCGCCAGCGGCCTGCGCCTGGACCTGGCACGGCTCGGTCAGGGTTGCCGTGAACGCCAGGTATTGTTCTGTATCGATGCCATCCAGCAGTTGGGTGCCCTGCCCTTCGATGTCCAGGCCTATCAGTGCGACTTCGCCATGGCCGATGGCCACAAATGGATGCTCGGCCCGGAAGGACTGGGCGTGTTCTATTGCCGTGCCGACATTCGCCCGAGCCTCAAGCTCAGCGAATACGGCTGGCATATGCTCGAGCACATGGGCGACTACACCCGCACCACGTGGGAACCGGCACACAGCGCCAGGCGCTTTGAGTGCGGCAGCCCGAACATGCTCGGTGCCGCCGCACTGGAGGCGAGCCTGTCGCTGCTCGAAGCAGTGGGTATGGATCAGGTGGCTGCGGCGCTGGCCGAGCGCGTGAGCTGGCTGCACGATGGCCTGGCGGCGATTCCCGGCGTGCGACTGCACAGCCCGCAGGATCCCGCACGGCGTGGTGGCATTGTTTCATTCAGCATTGAGGGGATTGATAACCTTCAGGTCTATCAACGTTTGAAGCAGGAACAGGTGGTGTGCATCACCCGCGGTCTAGGTGTGCGATTTTCCCCGCATTTCTACACACCTAAACCGATAATCGACGAAACTCTGGCAATAGTCAGGCAGATAGCAGAGCGATGAGTGCTCAGCAGCTGCGGCCGTATTCCAAATCTGTTTAAAAAACGATCAACACGCGCTGGCAGCCCGCCAATCCTGACCAATACTTCAGGTGTTGGCGCGGCGCATCCCCCCAAGTGGCGCGCCGATAAAGGTGCTCAGGGACCGCGTACCTTTGTTTTACTCCTAATGGTCTTAACCCGGATTCACCCCCCAGAACCCGGGTTTTTTTTGTCCGCGTTTTTTCTGTGGGAGCGGGCTTACCCCGCGATCGCGTACCCTCTGATACATCGCATCGCGGGGCAAGCCCGCTCCTAGCGCACCCGTGCCAGCGGGAACAGGCGCTTGAAGTTGGCCGTGGTCTGCCCGGCCAGTTGCTCATAACTTTCGCCACGCAGCATCGCGACAAACTCCGCCACTTCGCGCACGTACTCCGGCAGGTTCGGCTTGCCGCGATGGGGGATTGGCGCCAGGTATGGGGAATCGGTCTCGACCAGCAGGCGATCGGCCGGGACTTGGCGGGCCACATCACGCAAGGCATCGGCATTGCGGAAGGTGACAATGCCAGACAGCGAGATGTAGTAGCCCAGATCCAGCGCCGCCCTGGCCATGTCCCAGTCCTCGGTGAAGCAGTGCAGCACACCGGCCTGACTCAAGTCGGCCTCGCGCAGCAGCGCAAGGGTATCGGCCCGGGCTGCCCGGGTATGGATGATGACCGGCTTACCGGTAGTCTTGGCCGCTTGCAGGTGAAGACGGAAAGAATCCTGCTGCACCTGGGCCGCTTCGGGCTCGTAGTGGTAGTCCAGCCCGGTTTCACCAATGGCCACCACATGCGGGTGCTCGAGTTCCTTGAGCAGCCAATCCAGCGGTGGGGCGCCATCGGGCGTCAGGTCCAGCGGATGAATACCCACCGAACAATCGACGTCGCTGTAGCGCTCGCTCAAGTCCTTGACCGCCTTGGCGTTGTCGGCACTGACGCCGATACACAAAAAGTGACCGACACCCCGAGCCCGGGCCGCCTCGAGGGCGAGATCCAGGGAGCCCTGGTGAGCGGTGAGGTCTAGACGATCAAGGTGACAATGGGAATCTACAAGCATGGCTTCACGACGACATTGAAAAATGAATGGATTCGAACGCCCAGCTCAACGCTGGCCAGGCAACATCGCCCAGGACGCCAGCAACGCCTCGAGCAGCAGCACACGATTGAGGTTGGCCTTGGAGAGCACCTTCTGGCGCTGGGCGAGGATCCAGTCCTGAATCTCCAGCACCTTGCCCTTGCTGCTTTTCTGCGCCAGGTACTGCACCACTTTGCGCATGTCGTTCAAGCCTAACCCTTCCTCGTCTTCGGTCAACTGGTAGCGCAGGACCAGGTTGGACCAATCACAAAACCAGTCGAACAACTGCAACAAGGGGATGGCATTCCAGGCCTCGGCCAACTGGCTCGGGGACTGCTGCTGCTTGAGCAGCTTCTTGACTCCCTCGACCACCAGCGCACGCTGCTCGCGTACGCCCTGGGCCTGAAGACTGACCGCTGCCAGTGGTGAACCGGCTGCCAGCGTGAGCAATTCAGTGCGCTCCTGCTCGTCACAATCAGGCAGCGCCTTGCCCAGCCAGGCCAGGCTTTGTGCGGTATCCGGCAGCGGACAGGCCTGCTGGACACAACGACTCTTGATGGTCGGCAACAAACGACTGGGTTGATGGCTGACCAGCAACAGCACAGTGTTGCCCGAGGGTTCCTCGAGGCTCTTGAGCAACGCGTTGGCAGCGTTGATGTTCATCGCCTCGACCGGCTCGATCAGCACCACCTTGCGCCCGCCCAATTGCGCGGTCTGAACCACGAACGACACCAGGTCACGCACCTGGTCGACCTTGATGGGCTTGTCGGCCTCCTCCGGCTCCAGCACGTAGTTGTCCGGATGGCTACCCGCAGCCAGCAACAGGCACGATTTGCACTGGCCACAGGCCTTGAGACCGGCCGGGCGCTGGCACAACAGCAACGCCATCAATCGCTCGGCCAGCGCGCGCTTGCCGATACCCTGAGGACCATGCAGCAGGTAGGCATGGGCATGCTGTGGACGTCCGGCCAGTTGCTGCCACAAGGCCTGCTGCCAAGGGAAGGCCTCAGCCACGGCAACGCTCCAGGATCTGCGGCAACAAGGCATCCAGCGACTGCTGCACCTGCGCCAGGGTTTGCGAGGCATCGATCAACTTGTATTGCTGCGGGGCGGCCTTGGCACGCGCCAGGTAGGCCTGGCGAACGGCTTCGAAAAATACCTGGCCTTCCTGTTCGAAGCGATCCAGGCGACCACGCGCCGCCGCCCGGGACAAACCGATTTCCACGGGCAGGTCGAAGACCAGGGTCAAGTCCGGGCGCAACCCGCCCTGGACGAATTGCTCCAGAGTGGCAATGCGCGACACCGACAGACCGCGGCCCCCACCCTGGTAGGCATAGGTGGCGTCGGTGAATCGATCGCACAACACCACCGCCCCTCGAGCCAGCGCCGGACGAATCACTTGCGCCAGATGTTGGGCACGGGCGGCGAACACCAGCAACAGCTCGGTGTCGGCATCCATGACCTCTTCGCTGGGCGCCAACAGGAGTTCACGGATCCGCTCGGCCAGCGGCGTACCGCCAGGTTCACGAGTCAGGACCACATCCACGCCCTGGGCACGCAGGTGCTCGGCAAGGTACTCGCGATTGGTGCTCTTGCCCGCGCCTTCGGGACCTTCCAGGGTAATAAACAAGCCGCTCACAGGCAGTCCTTACAGTTGATCATTGCGGGGTGGGTTCGCTGGCCGGCGCTTGCGGTTCGGGCAGCGCTTGCTCTGCATCGACAGGCGCGTCCTGGGCGGGCGCTTCCTGGACGGGAGCATCGACCGGAACCTCGGGGGCCGGGCTCGAACGATAGTCGGCTCGACGCTTGATTTGATATTCGCGAACGGCCGAGTTATGCGCGTCCAGGTCGTCGGAGAAGACATGGCTGCCATCGCCGCGCGCCACGAAGTACAGGCTGGTGCCCGGGGTCGGGTTCAGCGCCGCATGGATGGCTTCACGCCCGACCATGGCGATCGGGGTCGGCGGCAGCCCGGCATTGGTATAAGTGTTGTATGGCGTCGGCTCACGCAGGTCGGCACGAGTGATCTTGCCGTTGTAGCGCTCGCCCATGCCGTAGATGACGGTCGGGTCGGTCTGCAACAGCATGCCTATACGCATGCGCCTCACGAATACGCCAGCAATCTCGCCACGCTCCTGGGGCACCCCCGTCTCTTTCTCGACCAGCGAGGCCATGATCAGCGCCTGGTACGGATCGCGGTACGGCAGGTCGGCGGGACGCGTCGCCCACTCCTTGGCCAGGACCTCCTCGAGACGAGCGTATGCCTGCTGGAGGAATTCCACATCGGTCATGCCACGAACAAAACGATAGGTATCCGGGAAGAATCGCCCTTCAGGGAACACACCAGGATGGCCAAGCTTGTCCATCACCTCGGCATCACTTAGGCCGTCGATGGTCTGCTTGATCTTTTCATGCTTGGCCAGCGCCGAGCGCACCTGGCGGAAGTTCCAGCCCTCGACCAGCGTCAGGCTGTATTGCACGACATCACCCCGACGCCAGACTTCGAACAGGTCGCGCACGGTCATGCCGGGCGTCATGCGGTACTCGCCCGTGTGCAAAGGCACGCCGGCCATATTGAAACGCCAGTACAGGCGCAACCAGAACGCATCGTCCAGCAGGCCTTCTTTTTCCATGCGGTAGAACATGCGATTGGGGTTGGTGCCGGTCGGCACGTCAAGCAGTTGCTCCTGGCTAACATGCAGGGTCTGCTCGAGTGCGGAGTTCACTTTCCAGGCCGAAAAACCCAGCATCAGGCCTGCCAGGATCAATCCAGCCTCCAGCAGCACCAAGAATTTACGTCTCACAAATCAGGTATCCAGTAACGTACGGGCAATGGCCTGCAGTTTACGGGTGAGTGGTCCCGGCGACCAGTTCAGCGATGCAAATGCTCGCACGGGCCAAATACCGTAAACACTGTTGCAGACGAAGACTTCATCGGCCTGCTCCAGGTCCTGCAGGGACAGATCGGCGACCCCCACCGGGATACCCGCGACACCAGCCTGGGCAATGAGCGCGGCACGCATGACCCCCGCCACGCCACAACGACTCAGGTCAGCCGTGAGCAACCGGCCCTTACTGACCAGGAACAGGTTGCTATAAACCCCTTCGACTACCCTGCCCGACGTGTCGCGCATCAAGCCCTCGGCGTGCTCGGTATCCTGCCACTCGGAGCGTGCCAGGACCTGCTCGAGCCGATTGAGATGTTTGAGCCCTGCCAGCAAGGGTTGTTCCGCAAGACGCGTGGCACAGGGGAACAGACGAACACCGTGCTCGGCATTCTGCGAGGGATAGGCGGGCAAAGGACTGCCCTGCAGGATACGTCGTGGTGCAGCACCAGCGGCGGGCGCATAGCCGCGCTGACTGTCGCCACGTACCAGAATCAGCTTGAGTACGCCGTCACCCAGCGCAGCGGCGTAACGGCACAGCTCGTCGCGGATCAGGCCATGATCGGCATCGATCGCCAGGCGCTGGCATCCCAGCGCCAGGCGATCGAGATGATACTCGAGCAACGATGGCCGCCCGGACCGCACAGCGATGGTCTCGAACAGACCATCGCCATAGGCCAGGCCGCGGCTTTGCAGGTTGACTGCATCTGCCGGCAGGCCATCGAGCCAACTGTGCATCAGCCGGCGAACCGGCGGAACACCAGCGAGCCATTGGTACCGCCAAACCCGAAGGAGTTGGACAGCACAACGTCGATCGACATGTTGCGCGCCTCGTGCGGCACGAAGTCCAGGTCGCAACCTTCGTCCGGCTCATCGAGGTTGATGGTCGGCGGCGCCACCTGGCTGTTGATCGACAGCACACTGAAGATCGCCTCTACGGCGCCGGCAGCGCCGAGCAGGTGCCCGGTCATCGACTTGGTCGAACTGACCGCCAGCTTGTAGGCATGCTCGCCAAACACCGACTTGATCGCCGACGCTTCGGCCAGGTCGCCTGCCGGCGTCGAGGTACCGTGGGCGTTGATGTAGCTTACCTGGTCGGCATCAAGACCGGCATCACGCAATGCGTTGACCATGCAACGCGCAGCGCCGCTACCGTCTTCTGGCGGAGAGGTCATGTGGTAGGCGTCGCCGCTCATGCCAAAACCAACCAGCTCGGCATAGATGGTCGCGCCACGGGCCTTCGCATGCTCGAGCTCTTCAAGCACCAGGGCGCCGGCGCCATCGGAGAGGACGAAACCGTCTCGACCCTTGTCCCAAGGGCGACTGGCTCGGGTAGGGTCGTCATTGCGGGTCGACAGCGCGCGCGAGGCACCAAAGCCACCCATGCCCAAGCCGCAGGCCGCCATTTCCGCACCACCGGCGATCATCACGTCGGCCTCGCCGAAGGCGATGTTGCGCGCAGCCATGCCGATACAGTGAGTACCGGTGGTGCAGGCGGTGGCGATGGCGTAGTTAGGTCCCTGTACACCCAGGTGGATCGACAGGAAACCGGAAATCATGTTGATGATCGAACCAGGCACGAAGAACGGCGAGATGCGTCGCGGGCCTTGATCATGCAGCGTGCGACTGGTTTCTTCGATATTGGTCAGGCCACCGATACCCGAGCCCATGGCCACGCCAATGCGCTCGCGGTTGGCATCGGTAACTTCCAGGCCGGCGTTGCGCACCGCTTGAAAACCGGCTGCCAGGCCGTACTGAATGAACAGATCGAGCTTGCGGGCTTCCTTGACCGACAGGTACTGCTCAACCTCGAAGCCCTTTACCGAGCCGCCAAAACGGGTGGAGTAGGCAGACAGGTCCGTATGTTCAATCAGACCTATGCCACTGCGGCCAGCCAGAATGCCCTGCCAACTGCTCGGCACATCCGTACCCAGTGGCGACAGCATACCCATACCGGTGACCACGACGCGTCTACGCGACACAGCACTCTCCTTATTCACATTGACTACATGTCTTGTAAAGAAAAAACCGCACGCCGGCGAAGGCAGTGCGGTTTTTCCATGACAAGAAGCGACGACTACAACGTCTTAGCCCTGGTGGCTGTTGACGTAGTCGATAGCAGCTTGAACAGTAGTGATCTTCTCAGCTTCTTCGTCAGGGATTTCGGTCTCGAATTCCTCTTCCAGAGCCATCACCAGCTCAACGGTGTCAAGGGAATCGGCACCCAGATCTTCGACGAAGGAAGCAGTGTTCACTACTTCTTCTTCTTTAACGCCCAGTTGCTCGGCGACGATTTTCTTGACGCGTTCTTCGATGGTGCTCATACCTTGTTTTCACTCCTAATGGACATATGTCAGGCAGCTGGCCGGTGTGTAAGTGTATAGAAAGACGTCTGCTTTTCAAGCGCAACTCGCCTCGCCAGACCACACCTGCCAACCGACTAGAATCTGGTTGCAGCTTTATAACGGATTTTAGACAGCTCGTATGACATTTTTTTGAAGCAATCCGTCACATTGAATTTACATATACATGCCGCCGTTGACCGGAATCGTAGCGCCAGTCACATAACCTGCACCTTCGGACGCCAGGAAAGCCACCACATTGGCGATTTCCTGAGCCTGGCCCAGACGCCCCAGCGGGATCTGGGTCTGCAGCGCTTCACGCTGTGCTTCCGGCAGTTCGCGGGTCATGTCGGTGTCGATAAAGCCCGGGGTCACCGAGTTGACGGTGATGGCACGGGAGCCGACTTCACGGGCCAGGGCACGGCTGAAACCTTCCAGACCGGCCTTGGCGGCAGCGTAGTTGACCTGGCCGACGTTACCCATCGCACCTACCACCGAACCGATGCTGATGATACGACCCCAGCGAGCCTTGGTCATGCCGCGCAACACGCCCTTGGACAGACGGTAGAGGCTGTTCAGGTTGGTGTCGATGACGTCGAACCACTCATCGTCCTTCATGCGCAGCATGAGGTTGTCGCGAGTAATGCCGGCGTTGTTGACCAGAATGGTCGGTGCACCGAACTGCTCCTGGATCGCGGCGAGCGTGGCGGTGACGGACTCGTCGCTGGTCACGTTCAGCTCCATGCCGGTACCGGTGATGCCGTGTTCCTTGAGGGTGGCGGCAATGCGCTCGGCACCCGAAGCGGAGGTCGCGGTACCGATCACGGTCGCGCCCAGACGGCCCAGCTCCAGGGCGATGGCCTGGCCAATACCGCGGCTGGCGCCGGTTACCAGTGCAACTTTACCTTGCAGGCTCATGCAAGCTTCTCCTAATTCAGGCCAGCGCCGCACGGGTGGCGGCGAAAGCATCCGGGGTATTGAGGTTAAAGGTGTTCACGCCGTCGGCACAGCGCTTGTTCAGGCCGGCCAGGACCTTGCCCGGGCCGCACTCGACCAGCTGCACCGCACCATTGGCGGCCAGGGTCTGTACGCACTCGACCCAACGAACCGGCTTGAACAGCTGCTCGAGCAAGTCGCGCTTGAGGGTATCCAGGTCGGCCGCCACGGCAGCGCTGACATTCTGGACCAGTGGAATCTGCGGAGCCTTCCAGTCGATGGCATTGACCGACTCGGCAAAGCGCTCGGCAGCAGGACGCATCAGCTCGCAGTGCGACGGCACGCTCACCGGCAACGGCAGCGCGCGCTTGGCGCCCTTGGCCTTGCAGGCCTCCATGGCACGCTCGACAGCTGCCTTGGCGCCGGCGATTACCACCTGGCCAGGCGAATTGAAGTTCACTGCGCTGACCACCTCACCCTGGGCGGCGTCGGCACACACGGCCACCACGTCGGCGTCGTCCAGGCCCAGGATGGCTGCCATGGCGCCCTGCCCGGCCGGAACGGCTTCCTGCATGAGCTGGCCACGACGCTCCACCAACTTGACCGCGTCGGCCAGGCTCAGGCTGCCGGCGGCGACCAGCGCGCTGTATTCGCCCAGGCTATGGCCGGAGACGAATGCAGGGCGTGCGCCCCCTTCCGCCAGCCACAGGCGCCACAGGGCGATGGAGGCAGTAAGGATGGCCGGCTGGGTTTTGTCGGTTTGATTGAGTTGCTCTTCCGGGCCGTTCTGGATCAGCGCCCAGAGGTCATAGCCCAGAGCCTCGGAGGCCTCGCGGAAGGTATCAATAACCAACGGATACTGAGCGCCCAGCTCGGCGAGCATGCCGAGGGACTGCGAACCTTGACCGGGAAAGACGAATGCGAGGGATGCAGACATTGAACAAGCCCCTAATGATCTTGTCGTCGGAAATGAAGCGCCCAGCACGCGACTGAGCACAAGAAACTGAAGACTTGGATGTTAACGCAGACCAAGCGGTCACATTTAACCACTTCCTGACGGATATGCCTAAAGCAACAGGTCTTCCAGCCGCCCGTGCAAACGCTGGGGCAGGTTCTCCTGAATTTCGATCAGGGCACGCTGGATGGCGCTCTGGAAGCCCTGCACGCCAGCAGAACCATGGCTCTTGATGACGATACCCTGGAGGCCGAGAAAGCTTGCACCGTTATGGCGTGCCGGCGCGAGATCGGCCTGCAGGCGCTTGAGCAGCGGCATGGCCACCGCTCCCGCCAGGCGCGCGCCGAAGCCACCCTTGAACAGGGCCTCAATGCGCGAGCCGATCATGGTCGCCAGGCCTTCGCTGGACTTGAGCAGGATGTTGCCAACGAAACCGTCGCACACCACCACATCCGCCTCGCCACGGTACAAGCCGTCGCCTTCGACGAAGCCAATGTAGTTGAGGCCGCGAGCGTTCTGCAGCAGGCTGGCCGCGAGCTTGACCTGCTGGTTACCCTTGATGTCTTCGGTGCCGACATTGAGCAGCGCTACCCGAGGCCGGGAGATACCCAGCGCCTGGGCGGCGACGGAGCCCATGACGGCGAACTGGAACAGGTTTTCGGCACTGCAATCGACATTTGCGCCCAGGTCAAGCAGCTGGCAGTAGCCGGTCTGGGTGGGAATAGCCGCGACCATGGCGGGCCGATCGATGCCCGGCAGCGTCTTGAGCACATAGCGCGACAGCGCCATGAGTGCGCCTGTATTGCCAGCACTCACACAGGCCTGGACCTTGCCATCGCGCAATAACTCCAGGGCTACGCGCATAGACGAATCGGGTTTGCCACGCAACGCCTGGGAGGGCCGCTCGTCCATGCCGATCACTTCGCTGGCAGCGACAATCTGCAGGCGAGCGCGATCTGCTGCCGACTGGCCAGCGATCAAATCTTCAAGGAGGGAGGGTTGACCGACGAGGGTCAGGTGCAGCGAGGGTGTAGCCGACAGGCAAGCAATACTCGCCTGAACAATGCTGCGGGGACCGAAGTCCCCGCCCATTGCGTCAATCGCGATGATCTGAGCGGACAAGGATTACTCGTCAGCGCCCTTGTCGATCACTTTACGACCACGGTATACGCCTTCTGGCGATACGTGGTGACGCAGGTGCACTTCACCAGTGGTTTTCTCTACGGACAGAGCGTTTTCCGAGAGGGCGTCGTGCGAACGGCGCATGTCACGGGCAGAGCGGGATTTTTTGTTCTGCTGAACAGCCATAATTGATTAACTCCTAAACGTTTGGGTCACGCTTTAACTGCGCCAATACACTGAACGGGTTGGACCGTGTTACCTCGTCCTTGCTCGGTTCGGGCTCATCGGCGCCCGCCGGCTGCTGGCATTCTTCCGGATGATGAGCAGGCACGATGGGCAAGGCGAGCAGAAGCTCTTCCTCGACCAAGGCCTGCAGATCCAAAGGATCTTCGCCCAGTTCCAGCACGTCATAACCTTTCGGTAACGACTGGGTATTCGCACCCTCCTTCACCACGGCGTAGGTACACTCGCTGTGGATCGGCAGGGTGACCAGCTCAAGACAACGCTGGCAAACCATTTTGACCTCGACGTCGAGTGCGGTGTGGACAACCACGGCCTTCTGCTCGTCTCGCTCAAAATCGAATTTAGCCTGCACCGTACCGACATTATCGGAAAGCGGGTCGCAGAGTCTCTCCAAATCGGCGAGCTGCAGCGTTCCTTCAATAGAAACACCACGATCGGCCAATTTGCGCGGGTCAACGTGAGGTGGAATCGGGTCATTCAACATAGGCGCAGCATTCTAGGGACGACCCCCGCCCCTGTCAAAGGAAATTCGGCTCCGTTCAGCATGTTAGAATCGTTTCACCTGCCCAGGAGTTCATCATGCTGCCTTTGTTACTGGCTTCCAGCTCACCGTATCGCCGCGAATTACTCGCCCGCCTGCACCTGCCGTTCAGCTGGGCAAGCCCCGACATAGACGAACAACGACACCCCGAAGAGCCAGCCCTGGACCTGGTAAAGCGCCTGGCCCGTGAAAAAGCCCAGGCACTTGCGGCAAGCCACCCCGCGCACCTGATCATCGGCTCCGACCAGGTCGCCGTACTTGGCGAACAGATCCTCGGCAAGCCGCACTCCTTCGAGCGCGCCTGCGAGCAACTGCTCGCCGCAAGCGGCAATCATGTCACCTTCCTCACCGGCCTTGCGCTGCTCAACACCCAGACCGGCCACTGCCAGGTCGATTGCGTGCCGTTCACGGTCAACATGCGGGAACTGGACCTGCCGCGCATCGAGCGCTACCTGCGCCTGGAGCAACCTTACGACTGCGCCGGCAGTTTCAAGGCCGAAGGCCTGGGTGTGAGCCTGTTCCAGAGCACCCACGGCGTCGACGCCACCAGCCTGATCGGCCTGCCACTGATCAGCCTGGTAGACATGCTCCAGCACGAAGGCATCAACCTGTAGCGCACGAAAAAGCCGGCCTCAACGAGCCGGCTTTTTATACCTCGGGACTACTAGCGCAACGAAGGCCCCTGAAAGCCCATCCACATCGCCAGACGCTCCGCAATACTGGTACCCAGGCGCTTGGAGAAGCGATCAAACGGCGACTCTTCGATGGTGAAGTCCACCAGTTCTTTCTCGCCGACCACCTCACGCGCCACGTAGCCGGCACTACCCAGGCCATCCACCAGACCAAGGGCCAGCGCCTGCTCGCCAGACCAGATCAGCCCACTGAACAGCTCAGGGTGCTCCTTGTCCTTCAGGCGCTCGCCACGACCCTGCTTGACACTTGCGATGAACTGCTTGTGGGTGGTTTCCAGCACACCTTGCCAGAACGCCGTCTCTTCAGGCTTTTGCGGCTGGAACGGATCGAGGAAGGCCTTGTGCTCGCCAGCGGTATAGGTGCGACGCTCGACACCAAGCTTCTCCATCGTGCCGACGAACCCATACCCTGCCGCCGTGACACCGATAGACCCAACCAGGCTGGCCTTGTCGGCATAGATTTCATCGGCGGCACTGGCAATGTAGTAGGCACCGGAGGCACCCAGGTCGCTGATCACCGCATACAGCTTGATCGCCGGATACTCCGCGCGCAGCCGGCGAATTTCATCGTAGATGTAGCCCGACTGTACAGGACTGCCACCCGGACTATTGATCCGCAGGATCACCGCCTTGGTTTTCGAGTCCTTGAAGGCCTCGCGAAGGCCCCCGACGATATTGTCGGCGCTGGCCGGCTCCTGGTCGGCAATCATCCCGCGCACTTCGACCAGTGCGGTATGCGTGACACTGCGCGATGCGGCCTTATCCATATTCATCAACGGCGAAAACAGGGCAAGGATGCCGAACAGGTACACAAAGGTCAGCAACTTGAAGAAAATCCCCCAGCGCCGGGCTCGACGCTGCTCCTGCACGCCCGCCAGGAGGGTTTTCTCCAACAACTTCCAGCTCTTTTGCTCTTCGTTGCCTTCGGCGCTTGGCGCCTTCCACTCGTCAGCCATGCTCACCTACCCTGGAAGTACTTCAGCAGGCGACCGGCTCAACCAGGCCTGCAAATGTGAAAAATGCTCAAGACAGACCTGAGGCCTGAAGGCGCCTAGCGCCTCGAGCGACATCGCCCCATAACCGACTGCCGCCGAATGCATGCCGGCATTGCTGGCCATCAGCAGGTCGAATGACGAGTCACCGACCATCAATGCACGCGATGGCTCGACCTGGCAATGGGCGAGAATCTCTTCAAGCATCTGCGGATGCGGCTTGCCACGGCTTTCGTCGGCAGCGCGGGTGATATCGAAGTAATCCTGCCAGCCATTGGCGTGCAGCACTCGATCCAGGCCACGACGCGCCTTGCCGGTAGCCACTGCCAGACGATAACCCTCGGCACGGAACGCCTCAAGCGACTCGACCACACCCTCGAACAATGGCGAGGGCTGCACATCCAGCGCCATGTAGACATCGGCATAGTGCTGGCGGAACGCCGCCACCTGCTCGACCCCCAAGTGCGGGTACAACGTCGAAATGGCTTCGGGTAGCGCCAGGCCAATAATGCCCTTGACCGCCGCATCATCGCAGGTCGACTCCCCCGCCCGATCCGCAGCCAGGTGCATGGCCTCGACGATACGCCCTATGGAATCAGCCAGGGTGCCGTCCCAATCGAAAATCAGCAGATCGTAATCACGACGCACTCAAGCGCTCCACCGTCTTGGCCCACATGTCGTCGACCGGCGCCTCGAGCTTGAGCTCGCCGCCATCGGGCAGCGGCACGGTCAGGGCATAGGCATGAAGGAACAGACGCTTGCCACCCAGGTCACGAATCTCGCGGGTGAAATCCTCATCCCCATACTTGCTGTCACCGGCAATACAATGCCCGGCATGCAGGGCATGCACACGGATCTGATGGGTACGCCCGGTGATCGGACGTGCCTCGACCATGGTCGCGAACTCACCAAAGCGGCGCAGGACGCGGAACATTGTCAGCGCCTCCTTGCCCTCATCGTTGACCTCGACCATGCGCTCACCGGAGCGCAGGTTGCTCTTGAGCAACGGGGCATTGACCTGCTTCTTGGCAGTCGCCCAATGGCCGCGCACCAGCGCCATGTAACGCTTGTCGACACCATCGCCGCGCAAAGCGGCATGCAGATGACGCAACATGCTGCGCTTCTTGGCAATCATCAACAAACCGGAGGTGTCGCGGTCCAGGCGGTGGACCAGCTCCAGCTCCTTGGCATCGGGACGCAACTGACGAAAGGCTTCGATCACGCCGAAATTCAGACCGCTACCACCATGAACGGCAATACCGGCTGGTTTGTTCAGGACGATCAAGGCCTTGTCTTCATAGACGATGGCGGCCTCAAGACGCTGAAGCAAGCCTTGGGCCACAGGCACAGGTTCGTCGCGCTCAGGCAGACGAACGGGTGGCACGCGGACAATATCGCCGGCCTGCAGCTTGTACTCAGGCTTGATCCGCCCTTTGTTCACGCGCACTTCGCCTTTACGCAAGATGCGGTAAATCAAGGTCTTGGGAACACCCTTGAGCGCAGTGATGAGGAAATTATCGATTCGTTGGCCGGCAAGTTCCGGCGCGACCTCAATCAGCTGGACGCCGGAGGTCGGAGGGGCATTAGTCGTCATTTGCCAATCATAACAATTTTTTATGGATTTGAAGCACTTAATGATTGCTGCTATAGTCGCGAACGCCGCCAAAAGCGGCAGGCCAGCGGACTCACGGCTTCTAGCCGGCCCTGACCGACGCAAATCTCGAGGACGCGAGGCCGTCCGACGGGGCTTTTGCCAGTTTACAGAAATGCCTGGAATCGCCACCAGCGCCGTGCAGAGAAGACCGATAAAAAACTACAAGAGCGGTGTTTCGCCCTCCCCCACGTTTTTTTCGATGCCACTCTGTCAGTGCCGTCAATTTCACGCAGTCATGGCGAAGGCTTCGGAAATACCAGCCTTGGACATAAAAGGCGCGGGCTCCCCAATCGGAGCTGGCGATAAATGCAACCCGTTGCGGATTCAGCGCGCGGCAGCACCCGAATTATCAGGGATACGTGTAGGGTGGAGATGCACAACCGTCGGACCGTGTAGTACTGCGTCCAGTCCAGCGGCCTTTAGGCCAGGCGACCGGACCCGGTCTTGATCAAGATGCCCCTGGGGCGTCCACGGCCGAAGGCTGATTCCTCCTCCTGACTGAGTGCATTTGACACCACAGCAAGCAGGACGCGTCGTCGCGACTTCGGCAGCACTGGGTTACCAGACTGGCTCGAATGTCGCTGGACACGGGGGTGGCCCGCCACCCCTTGCGCACCTGACACCGACCGTGAGAAGTCGTGTGTGCCGAACGCCGTTTCCGGCAGCCCGGAAACCGACGGTATTACATGAAAAGAATGCTGATTAACGCAACTCAACCCGAAGAGTTGCGTGTAGCTCTGGTGGACGGCCAACGTCTCTACGACCTGGACATCGAGTCCGGTGCGCGCGAGCAGAAGAAGGCCAACATCTACAAAGGCCGGATCACCCGGATCGAACCTAGCCTGGAAGCCGCATTCGTCGACTTCGGCTCCGAACGCCATGGCTTCCTCCCCCTCAAGGAAATCTCCCGCGAATACTTCAAGAAGTCCCCGGAAGGTCGGGTGAACATCAAGGAAGTACTCAGCGAAGGCCAGGAAGTCATCGTCCAGGTCGAGAAAGAAGAGCGTGGCAACAAGGGCGCCGCCCTGACCACCTTCATCAGCCTGGCCGGTCGTTACCTGGTCCTGATGCCAAACAACCCGCGTGCCGGCGGTATCTCCCGTCGCATCGAAGGCGAAGAGCGCAATGAGCTGCGCGAAGCGCTGAACGGCCTGGTCGCGCCTGCCGACATGGGCCTGATCGTACGCACTGCCGGCCTGGGCCGCAGCAGCGAAGAAATGCAGTGGGACCTGGATTACCTGCTGCAGCTCTGGACCGCGATCAAGGAAGCTTCCCTGGACCGCTCCGCCCCTTTCCTGATCTACCAGGAAAGCAACGTCATCATCCGCGCCATCCGCGACTACCTGCGCCAGGACATCGGCGAAGTGCTGATCGACAGCATCGATGCCCAGGAAGAAGCCCTGACCTTCATCCGCCAGGTAATGCCGCAGTACGCCAGCAAGATCAAGCTGTACGAAGACAGCGTCCCGCTGTTCAATCGCTTCCAGATCGAAAGCCAGATCGAAACCGCCTTCCAGCGTGTCGTCGACCTGCCGTCCGGCGGCTCGATCGTGATCGACCCGACCGAAGCCCTGGTGTCCATCGACATCAACTCGGCGCGCGCCACCAAAGGCAGCGACATCGAAGAAACTGCCCTGCAGACCAACCTGGAAGCGGCCGAAGAAATTGCTCGCCAGCTGCGCCTGCGTGACATCGGCGGCCTGATCGTCATCGACTTCATCGACATGACCCCGGCCAAGAACCAGCGTGCCGTCGAAGAAAAGGTCCGCGAGTGCCTCGAAGCCGACCGCGCCCGCGTACAGGTCGGCCGCATTTCGCGTTTCGGCCTGCTGGAAATGTCCCGTCAGCGCCTGCGTCCCTCCCTGGGCGAAAGCAGCGGCATTGTCTGCCCACGCTGCAGCGGCACCGGCATCATCCGTGACGTCGAATCCCTGTCGCTGGCCATCCTGCGCCTGATCGAAGAAGAAGCCCTGAAAGACCGCACCGCCGAAGTTCGCGCCCAAGTGCCGATTCCGGTCGCAGCTTTCCTGCTCAACGAAAAGCGCAACTCGATTACCAAGATCGAACTGCGTACCCGGGCCCGCATCGTCATCCTGCCGAACGACCACCTGGAAACCCCGCACTTCGAAGTCCAGCGCCTGCGCGACGACAGCCCGGAAGCCCTGAGCGGCCAGTCCAGCTACGAAATCGCCGCTGCCGAGACCGAGGAAGTCCAGCCGACTGCAGCCACTCGCACGCTGGTTCGCCAGGAAGCCGCGGTCAAGACCGCACCGGCCCGCGCCAACGCACCAGTTCCGACCGCCGTGGAACAACCGGCAGCCCCGGTCCACGTCGCGCCTGAGCCAAGCCTGTTCAAAGGCCTGGTGAAGTCGCTGGTCAGCCTGTTTGCCGGCAAGGAAGAGCCTGCCGCCGCACCAGTCGTTGCCGAAAAGCCAGCGACCGAGCGCCCACAGCGTAACGAAGAACGTCGCAACGGTCGCCAGCAGAGCCGCAATCGCAACGGCCGTCGCGAAGAAGATCGCAAGCCTCGCGAAGAGCGCGCACCGCGTGAAGAGCGCCAGCCTCGCGAAGCCCGTGAAGCCCGCGAAGAAACCCAGGCCCGCGAAGAACGCGCCCCACGCCAGCCACGCGAAGAGCGTCAGCCTCGCGCCCCTCGCGAAGAGCGTCGCTCCCGCGAAGAGCGTCCGGTTCGTGAACTGCGCGAGCCACTGGATGCCGGTACTCCGGCCGTACGTGAAGAGCGCCCTGAGCGTGCCCCACGCGAAGAACGCCAGCCTCGTGAAGAGCGTGCACCACGCGAAGAACGTGCCCCACGTGAAGAGCGCGCTCCTCGCGAAGAACGTGCGCCGCGTGAAGAGCGTCAACCACGCCCACCACGTGAAGAGCGCCAGCCACGTGCCGCTGAACAAGCTGCCGAAGCCGCTGAAGAGCAACTGCCGAACGAAGAACTGCTGCAGGACGACAACCAGGAAGGCACCGAAGGCGATCGTCCGCGTCGTCGCTCCCGTGGCCAGCGTCGCCGCAGCAACCGCCGCGAGCGTCAGCGTGATGCCAACGGCAACCTGGTAGAAGGCGCCGAGGAAGGCAACGAAGAACAGCCACAGCCAAGCGCGCTGGGTGCTGATCTGGGTGCTGATCTGGCTGCCGGCCTGGCCGTGACCGCTGCTGTTGCTACCAGCAACATCAGCGCCGATGCCGAGGCCCAGGCCAACCAGCAAGCAGAACGCGCAACCGCCGCCGTCGAAGAGCAGGCACCTGCTGCTGAAGCTGCCGTCGAGCCTGCGGTTGTCGAAGCAGCTCAGCCAGTGACTGAAGTGACCGAAGCCGTTGAAGCCGTTGAAATTGCCGAAGTCGCTGCTGCCCCGGTTGTCGAGCAACCCTTCCAGGCACCGGTAGAAGCTGCTGAAGTCAGCATCGCACCCGTGGTTGAAGAGGTGGTTGTCGCGGCAGTTGAAGTTGCCGAGCCAGTTGTCGCTGCCGAGCCTGAGTTCCAGGCGCCGGTGCAGGCGGAACCGGAAGTGGCTGCTGAAGCTGTCGTCGAACCTGCCCCGGCCACCGCTGAAGCACCAGTTGAAGCGCCGGTTGCAGCAAACGAGGCACCTGCCGAAGCGACAGCTGTAGTGGCTGAAACTCCGGTGGAAGCGCCTGCTCCGGCCAGCGCCTTGACCAGCAACGGCCGCGCCCCTAACGACCCGCGCGAAGTTCGTCGTCGCAAGCGTGAAGCCGAGGCCGCCGCCGCTGCAGCAGCAGAAGCCAAGGCAGCGACCGAGCAGCAACCCGAAGCCCGGGAAACCGCTGAAGAGCACAAACCGCTCGTCTGATCTTCCAGGCTGAAAAAAAGCCCCGCCAGGTAACTGGCGGGGCTTTTTTTATTGCTGTGTTCCGTCCTGAATAAGGTTTACACCTCCCACCCCGAATTTCTGGAGAGTCAGATGGAGCAAGGTGTAAAGCGCACACAGCGTGATTACTCGCTGTCTTTTAAATTGGCGGTGGTTGATCAGAGTGCTGCCTTAGCGGGCCTACCACAAGACAACACAAAGCTTTCATCGCTTCTACCGCCATCCCAACTTACTCAAGCCCGGCCCAAGCCCGCTCCTACAGGTCAGTACAGATTCGGCTCCATCTCAAGCGTGACACCAAAACGTTCGAGAATGTCCGCCTGGATTTTCTGTGCCAACTGATGCAACTGCAAACCCGTGGCATGGCCGTAATTGACCAGGACCAGCGACTGCAAGCGGTGCACGCCGGCATCGCCTTCACGATGCCCCTTCCACCCCGCCTGTTCGATCAGCCAGCCGGCCGCCAGCTTGAACTGCCCGTCAGCCTGTGGGTAAGCCACCAGCCCTGGATGCTGAACGCGGATCTTGTCCGCCAGTACGCCAGCCACAACGGGGTTCTTGAAGAAGCTCCCTGCATTGCCCAACTCAACCGGATCCGGCAGTTTTTCCCGGCGGATACTGCAAATCGCATCACTCACGTTCTGCGCTGTCGGGTTGCTGATGCCTTGCTCGCTCAAGCGCTGGCGAACCGGACCGTAGTCCAGGTGCGCATGCAGCACACGACTCAGGGCAAAGCGCACGCGCAAGATCAACCAGCGACCGGGATGGCGCTTGAACACACTGTCACGGTATGCAAACTGGCATTCCTCCAGGTCGAACTCGCGCAACGCGCCGGTCTGACGATCCAGCGCCGTCAGCCCGACGAAGACATCCTTGATCTCGACACCATAGGCACCAATGTTCTGCATTGGCGCCGCACCCACGGTGCCAGGAATCAAGCTGAGGTTCTCGAGGCCTGCCAGGCCCTGGGCCAGGGACCACTCTACAAAAGGATGCCACGGCTCCCCCGCCTCGGCCTCGACGACTACCCGCTGGCCGTCATCAGACACTATGCGCAGCCCGGAACTTGCCATGCGTAACACCAGCGCCTGCACATCTGCAGTGAGCAAAAGATTGCTGCCACCACCGATCACCAACACCGGAACCCCTTGCGCAGCTGCCTGCGCCAGTGCCCGGCGGACGTCTTCGTCGTTGTGGGCCTGAGTGAAGTAACGTGCCTTCACATCAATGCCGAAGGTGTTGTACGGCTTGAGCGATACCTGCTCCTGCCACTGCCCGCTCATAGACGTCCCTTGAGTTCGATGACCAGTTGGTGACAGGCCGCCTCGATCAAATCCAGGACCTGTTCAAAACCTTGTTCGCCGCCATAGTAAGGATCCGGTACTTCATCCAGAGCCCCTTCGTAGCGACGCAGGAACAGGTCAAGCTCGGCCTTCGCCCCGGCAGGTTGCATCGCCTGCAGATGGCCAAGGTTGCTCTTGTCCATGGCCAGGATCAGGTCGTAGTCATTGAAATCCGCGCGGCGAACCTGCTGCGCCCGCTGTTGCGACAGGTCGTAACCACGCAACTGAGCAGCACGCCGGGTGCGGCTGTCGGGCTGTTTGCCGACATGCCAGTCACCGGTACCGGCCGACGCTACTTCAATCAGCGCCCCCAGGCCTTCAGCCTGCAACTGATGACGCAATACGCCTTCAGCCGTGGGCGAGCGACAGATGTTGCCCAGGCACACAAACAGGACCCGCATCAGGCCTCCAGCAAGCGCCGTACGCGCTCCAGGTCTTCAGGGGTATCAACGCCCACGGGAGGGGCCTCGATGGCGTCGGCCACATGGATGCGCACACCATGCCAGAGCGCTCGCAACTGCTCCAGCGACTCGGTTTGCTCCAACCAGCAAGGACCCCAGCTGACGAAGTCATGCAGAAAACCCGCGCGGTAGGCGTACATGCCGATGTGACGGCGATAAGGCACGCTCTCCGGCAGGGTATCGCGACTGTTCGCAAAGACATCGCGCGCCCAGGGCAGCGGCGCCCGGCTGAAGCTCAAGGCCAAGCCGTTGCAATCGCTGACGACCTTCACTGCGTTAGGGTTGAACACGGCAGTGACGTCTTCGATCGGCTCGGCCAACGTAGCGATGCCGGCTTCAGGATGAGCCGCCAGGTTGGCGGCCACCTGGTCGATGATGATCGGCGGTATCAACGGCTCGTCACCCTGGACGTTGACGACGATGGCGTCGGGCGCCAGGCCCAACTGGGCAGCGACCTCGGCCAATCGGTCGGTACCCGACTCATGGTTTTCCCGGGTCATCAGCACTTCAGCGCCAAAGGCCTCGCACGCCTGGTAGATGCCGGCGTCATCCGTGGCAATGACCACGCGGCTGGCACCGCTCTTGCGGGCCTGCTCCCAGACATGCTGGATCATCGGCTTGCCAGCGATCAGCAACAATGGCTTACCCGGCAGGCGGGTGGAACGCAGCCTCGCGGGGATCACTACAGTAAACGGCTGGCTCATTTATCCAAACGCTCTTCATCGGTCAGGGTACGGGCTTCGCTCTCCAGCATAACCGGGATGCCATCGCGAATCGGGTAGGCCAGGCCAGCACCCTTGCTGATCAGCTCGGTCTTGTCGGCGCTGAGCTTGAGAGGGCCTTTGGTAATCGGGCAGGCCAGGATATCGAGCAGTTTGGTGTCCATGGGTATTCCTCAGGCCAACGGCCGGAAAAAGAAAAGAATCAGGGCTGTGATGCTGCCTGCAACAGCCGTTCGAGCTGCCCGTCGAACCAGGCCGCGAAGGACGGCGAAGGCGCGGCGTCGACGGCCAGGTACCACCAGTCGTCAGCCGCGAAGCCGCGGCACTTGACCGCATCCTTCTCGGTCATGATCAGCGGCAGCGCGGGTGTGAAGCTGAGAGCTTGGGCGCTATACACCGCATGATCGGCGAACGCATGCGCTACCGGCCGCCAGTTTAGCCCTTGCAGGGTATTGAAGAAACGTTGCGGGTTACCAATGCCGGCCACGGCATGTACGGCCTGGCCAGCAGGAAAGTGTTCAAGCCCCACGCGCTCACCACTGCGGACATTGACCAGGGCGGTGGGCTTGAGAACGAAGGCAAAGCCATCGTCGCGATCGCTCGTGGCGCCGTTGTAGAGCACCGCGTCGACGTCCCGCAGACGCTCCACAGGCTCGCGCAGGGGGCCTGCGGGCAGGCAGCGGCGATTGCCCAGGCCGCGGGCTGCATCGATCAGCACCAATTCCAGATCACGCGCCAGGCGATAATGCTGCAGGCCGTCGTCGCACAGGATCAGGTCCAGCGCTTCACTGGCCAGCAATGCTTGCACGGCGCGCGAGCGGTCCGGGTCGATCATCAGCGGCACACCGCTACGTTGCACGATCAGCAGAGGCTCATCGCCGGCTTGCGCTGCGCTCTGCTCGGCACTGACGCGCCAGGGCAATAGAGGGGGCTTGGCGCCATAGCCACGACTCACCACACCGACGCGCAGGCCTTGCTGGCGACAGTGTTCGATGAGCCAGAGAATCATCGGTGTTTTGCCGGTGCCGCCAATCGTGATGTTACCCACTACGACGACCGGCACCGGGGCCCGGTAGCTGCCGGCCTCCCCCGCCAGAAAGCGCGCACGCTTGCGCAACACCACCCGGCGATACAGCAACTCCAGCGGGCGCAACAGCGCCAAGGCCGGGTGCCCGGCATACCAGGCATTGAGCAGGCGATCGGCAAAGGCCATCAAGGTGTCCCCGAAGCCGCCTCGACCGTGGTCATGCGCAAGTGGCTGAAACCGAGCTTGCCGGCCGCATCCATGGCAGTCACCACCGCCTGGTGCGGGGTCTTGCCGTCGGCGCTGATCGACAACGGCAGTTTGGTATCACCTGCAGACTCTCTCTGCAGGGCTTCGATCAGGGTGGCCAGATCGCTCTTGGGCAACAGGTTGTTGTTGACCGAATAGACGCCATCGGCGCTGATGGTGATGTCCAGTTGCTTGGTTTGGGTGTCGGATGGCGGGGTACCGCTGACCGACTCCGGCAATTCGACCCGCAGTTGGGTTTCCCGGGTGAACGTGGTGGTCACCACGAAGAACAGCAGGAGGATGAACACCACATCAATCAGTGATGCCAGGTTGATGTCCACGGTCTCCCGTGGCTTGCGCCGGAATTTCACGCCTTGCCCTCGGCCAGGTCGACATCGCGATCGCCCTGCACCACCTCGACCAGCTTGATGGCTTCCTGCTCCATGCCGACCACCAGCTCATCGATGCGTCGCTGCAGGAAACGGTGGAAGAACACCGCCGGGATACCGACCATCAGGCCTGCCGCAGTCGTGATCAACGCCTTGGAGATACCACCGGCCAGCACCGAGGCGTTGGCGGTCATGCCGGAGCCCATGAACGAGCTGAAAATGTCGATCATGCCCAGAACGGTACCGAGCAAACCGAGCAGTGGCGCCATCGCGGCAATGGTGCCCAGGGCATTGATGTAGCGCTCCAGCTCATGGATGACCCGGGCCGCGGCTTCTTCGATGCACTCTTTCATGATCTCTCGACCATGACGCGAGTTGGCCAGACCGGCGGCGAGGATCTCGCCGAGCGGCGAATCGGCGCGCAAGGCCTTGAGCTTGTCACTGGTGAGTTGCTTGTCCTTGATCCACATCCACACCTGGCCGAGCAGGTGCGGTGGGGTGACCCGACTGGCGCGCAGGGTCCAGAGACGCTCGGCGACGATAGCCATGGCAGCGATGGAACTCAGAATGATCGGCAGCATCATCCAACCACCGGACTTGACCAATTCCCACACAGTTAGCATCCCCTTGAAAAAGTCCGCCACTTTACCATAGGACCCTTGGGCACTCATCTGCCGAAGGTCGTCAACTGGGGTCGCGCCAGAAGCGCGGTTGATCACGCATGCCCGACGGTTCGCGAAAGTCACCCAGGCGCAAGCGCAGTGCACCCCGTACAGCGCTGTCGAAGACTTCGATGCCATTTGTCCGGTAGCGCTCCATGACCTCGGCATGGGGGTGGCCGAACGCGTTGTGGCGCCCCCTGGAGATCAACACGCCGCGGGGAGCCGTGGCGCTCAACAAGGCCTGGCTCGAGGAACTGCGGCTGCCGTGGTGCGGAGACTGCAACCAGTCGACCCGGGTGGCCTGCCAGTCACGGGCCCAGGCCCGCTCGCCTGGGGCATCCAGGTCGCCGGTGAGCAACAACCGCTCACCGCTCGCCTCCACCAACAACACACAGGAGTCCTGGTTGCTATCCCGCGCACCCGCCCACCGCCAGACCGAAAAGCTCACCCCATCCCACTGCCAACGCTGGCCGCTGTCACAAGGTTGTGCCTGCAAGGCCGCTGGCAGCTTCGACGACTCGCCGGCCAATACCTTGAGCACCGGCAGACCGCGCAGCACCGCAGGGGCACCTCCGGCATGATCGGCGTCGCCATGGCTGAGCAGCATCAGCTCAAGCGAGCTCACACCCAGCTTGCGCAAGGTCGGCAGCACGATACGCGCTCCCAGGTCCTGATCACCCATCGCGGGCCCTGCGTCATACAGCATCGCGTGGTGTCGGGTACGCAGAACAAAGGCCAGCCCCTGGCCAACATCCAGCTGCCATACCTCCACCTGACCATGGGGCAGCCGCTCTCTGGGGGCAAACACCACCAGTAGCACCAGCGGCCAGCCCAGCACCCGCATCGGCATCCCCCGAGGCAACAGCAGCAATAGCGCTCCGATACCTAACAGTCCCCACACCGGCCAGGGCAAGGGCTCTGGCAGCCACGCCGGACGCCACAGCGCCAGCGCACCCAACAGCCGAAACAAGCCATCGAGCAAGCCACCAGCCAACCAGAGCATGGATTCGCCCACCAGCGGCACGGGTAACAACACCGTCCCTAGCAGTGCCAGCGGTAGCACCGCCAGGCTGATCCAGGGTACGGCAAACAGGTTGGCCACCGGTGCAGTGATACTGATCGGCAGCCCCAGCGCCAACAGCACCGGCAGCAGGCCCAGTGCAATCAACCACTGTGCCCGCCCCCAGGCCAGCCAACGGTTCCAGGCACCCAACCGGCCACTGAAGGTAAAGGTCAGTACCGCGACAGCGGCAAAGGACAACCAGAACCCCGGCAGCAGACTGGCCAGCGGTTCCCATAGCAACACTGCAACAAGCGCCAGCAATAACGGCAGGCCCACCCCCAGATGGCGAAAGCGCAAGCGCCACAGCAGCACCATTGCCAGCATCATGCAGGCGCGCTGGACCGGCACCTGAAAACCAGCCAGCAGCCCATACCCCAGCGCTGCGACAAACGCCAGGCCACACGCCCAGGGCAACCAGGACAGCGCCTGCGGCCACCAGCCCAAGCGGGCCAGCCCTGCAATCAGCCCATAGACCAGCCCGGCCAGCAAGCCGATGTGCTGCCCGGAAATCACCAGCAAGTGAACCGTGCCAGTCGCCTGCAACACCTCCCAGTTTTCCCGGGCAAGGCCCTTGCCGTCTCCCAGCACCAACGCCACCAACTCCGCCTCGCGCCCCTGGGCATCGACATTCAGCAAGCGCTGACGAACGCCATCGCGCCAGGCTGCTTCGGCAGGCGCCAGGCGCTCACCGGCCTTGACGCTACCCGTGGCGCCCACGCGTCGAGCCAGCAAGCTGGCTTCGCGGTCCGGGCCATGGGGGTTGAGCAAGCCGTAGGGACGCTTGAGGCTGACCGCCAGGCGCCAGCGCTCGCCACTGAACACCGGTGGCCCGCCAAACCAACTCAAATTCAGCCTTCGGGGCAGTTCGGCGCGTCGTGAGTGTGCATCTTCGAGTTCAAACCGCACCACGCGTCCACCCAGCTCCGGCAAGCCGACCACCCGTCCCTCCAGCCATACCGTGCGTCCATCGAGTGCTGGCACCAGGCGATCATCCAGCGCCTGTTGCGCCGACGCACACGCCCAACTCAATCCCAGCAGGAAAAATCCCAGTGGACGCGCCCTCCAAGGCAGGCAACACAACCCGACCAAGGCCATCATGGCCACCATTCCGACCGATGGCACAGTCGGTAGAACCCTCAGGCACAACAACCCAAGAGCAAGCGCTAATATCCCTGTGCGCATGGTTCGAAGCTCCAGTGCAAATCCACCCTCTGAGGCTTAGTTCACTGGAGTCGCGCTTCCGCTCAATAATTGTCACAAAGTCTGTAATGGGGCGTTTTTAGAATCCGTGCATACTGGCCCCCTTCATATAGCCGAGAGCCTACATGCCGCGTCGTCTCTTCAAACGCTACATGCCCGATCCGACCAGCATCAGGGAACACAAATCCTTACGCTTTCTCGGCCGGCTGTTGCACGACCCGAACCTCTGGCACCTGAACCGACATTCGGTTGCGCGGGCGATGGCGGTTGGCCTGTTCGCCGCGTTCATTCCCATTCCGATGCAGATGTTGCTGGCGGCGAGCCTGGCGATCATGATCCGTGGCAACCTGCCGATTGCCGTCAGCCTCGTCTGGCTGACCAATCCGATCACCATGCCGCCGGTGTTTTTCTGCACCTACCAGATGGGCGCCTGGCTGATGCAGATTCCGCCCAGGACCTTGCCTGAAGAGCTCACTTTCGAATGGATCACCGGCCAGCTCTCCACCCTGTGGCAACCCTTCCTGCTGGGGTCGGTGGTCTGCGGCCTGCTGCTCGGCGCCCTGGCCTATTGCCTCACCATGCTCTACTGGCGCTGGTGGGTAGGCCGACAATGGCGCCGGCGCAAGCAAAAGGTGTCAGGTACGCATTCCTCGCCCACTGACCAATAGACGGGCGCAGCCGAGATACAGCACGGCGGTGGCGATCAGCATGAAGGTGATGGCCACACCGATGCGAATATCCGAGACGCCGAGAATTCCGTAGCGGAACGAGTTGACCATGTGCAGTACCGGGTTGGCCATCGACACTGTCTGCCAGAACGGCGGCAGCAGGTTGATGGAGTAGAACACCCCACCCAGGTAAGTCAGCGGAGTCAGGACGAAGGTCGGAATGATCGAAATGTCGTCGAAGTTGCGCGCAAACACGGCGTTGATAAAGCCGAGCAACGAGAAGATCGTCGCGGTCAACACCACCACCAGAATGGTCACGCCCAGGTGATGCACCTGCAGGTCGGTGAAGAACAGCGACAACAGGGTCACAATCAACCCTACCGCCAAGCCACGTAAGACGCCACCCAGGGTGTAGCCGATGAGAATGGTATGCGGCGACACCGGCGAAACCATCAGCTCTTCAATGGAGCGCTGGAACTTGCTACCGAAAAAGCTCGACACTACGTTGCCGTAGGAGTTGGTGATCACCGACATCATGATCAACCCCGGCACGATGTATTCCATGTAGGTGAAGCCACCCATGTCACCGATCTGCCGGCCGATCAGGTTACCGAAGATCACGAAGTACAGGACCATGGTGATCGCTGGCGGCAGCAAGGTCTGCGGCCAGATGCGGGTGAAACGGCGCACTTCGCGATAGACGATGGTATTGAGGGCGACCAGGTTGGCGCTCAGCTCCGAACTCATACCGCCACCTTCGCCAGGTTCTTTTCAACCAGAGACACGAACAACTCCTCGAGACGATTGGTCTTGTTGCGCAGGCTTTGCACTTCGATATTCTGCAAGGCCAATTGGCTGAACAGCGCCGTAATGCCCACGTCCTTGTCCACTTGAACTTCCAGGGTATGCGGGCTCACCAGTCGGCACGGGTAACCGACCAGGTTGGGCGCCTGGGGCAAATCGTGCTTGAGGTCGAGCAGGAACGTCTCTACATGCAGCTTGCTCAACAGCGCGCGCATGCTGGTGTTCTCCACGATGGTGCCGTGGTCGATGATGCCGATATGGCGGCACAGTTGCTCGGCTTCTTCCAGGTAGTGCGTGGTCAGGATGATGGTGATGCCCTGCTGGTTCAGCTCGGTCAGGAAGCTCCACATCGAGCGACGCAGTTCGATATCCACGCCCGCCGTCGGCTCATCGAGAATCAGCAGGCGCGGCTCGTGCACCAGTGCCCGAGCGATCATCAGGCGGCGCTTCATGCCACCGGACAGTGAGCGCGACGGCACATCGCGCTTGTCCCAGAGCCCCAGCTGGGTGAGGTACTTCTCGGCGCGCTCCTTGGCCACCTTGGCCGGGATGCCGTAATAACCGGCCTGGGTCACGACAATGTCGAAGGTCTTCTCGAACTGATTGAAGTTGAATTCCTGCGGCACCACGCCAATGCAACGCTTGAGCGCAGCCGGCTGGCGATCCAGGTCGTTGCCGAAGATGTTCACGGTACCGCTGGTCTTGTTGACCAGCGTCGAGAGGATACCGATGGTGGTGGACTTGCCGGCGCCATTGGGGCCGAGCAAGGCAAAGAAGTCACCTTCGGCGACGTCCAGGTCGATGCCCTTGAGGGCCTGGAAGCCGTTGCCGTAGGTCTTGGTTAGCTGCCTTATGGACAGAGCAGAACTCATAGCGGGTCATGCACCAGAATGAAGGGGTCAGGACGCGACCGAACAGACCGGCCGCAGTGAATATGGCCATGGTGCTTGCCCAGGCCATACAAGTACAGTCATGTGTATCGATAATAACTATCAGGTCGACCGTTTGATCAGGTCAGTGCGGTCATCACTGCGCCCTGATAGGCCGAACGCTCCTGCAAACGCTCGTACCAGGCGCGCAGGTGGCGCATCTCGGGCCGTTCGATGGGCATTTCGAACCAGGCATAGGCAAAGCAGCCCAGGGGGATATCGCCCATGCCCAACTGCTCACCCGACAAGTACGCACGCGTGGCCAGCGCCTGGTCGGCAATCGACAGCAGGTGCGCACAGGTCTTGTGTGCGGCATTGATCGCCACCCAGTCCTGTTGCTCGGCCGGCGTGCGCAGGATGCCCCAGAATAAAGGCCGGAACGGCGTGGCCAAAGAAGAAGTGACCCAATCCATCCACTTGTCTGCCTCGGCGCGCTGACGAGGCTCATTGATATACCAGTCGGCGTCCTGGCCATATTGCGCGCACAGGTAGCGGACGATGGCATTGGATTCCCAGAGCACCAGGCCGTCGTCCTCGATCATCGGTACCAGGCCGTTGGGGTTTCGTGACCGATATTCGGGCTCGTTGACCAGGCCGAAGGCGCCACCGGCATCGATCGACTCGTACTCAAGCCCAAGCTCCTCGGCGCACCACAGCACTTTCCTGACATTGGTCGAATTCTTCCGGCCCCAGATCTTGAGCATGACGTCGTCCTGATGAATGTTCGGGCCGCCCAGTCTACTCCTGACATTTTTCGAGGCAATCGTTTGGGCATCGTGGCGAACTCTCGCAACCCCACCCTGTCACTGTTCAGACAAGCCGAATATTGGATGCCGACTAAGCTCTGAGGGGTCGCTTGATGCCCCGACGTTCACGGAGGAAGGACTATGTTGCTGTTGTGGTTGGTTGTTTTGGTGATCGGTGCGGCCTACCTGGCCCACCGACGCATTGGCGCCGTCCCGGCGCTGGCCATACTCGCAGCCTATGTGCTGCTGATGGGTATTTTCAGTCACGCGCCCGGATGGCTGCTGGCGATCTTCTGGCTGGTACTGGCGGCGAAAGCGGCCTTGGTGCTGCTGCCTGACCTGCGTCGCAAGGTCTTCAGCGGCCCGTTTTTCGGCTGGTTCCAGCGTACCCTGCCGCCCATGTCGCAGACCGAGCGCGAAGCCATCGACGCCGGCACCGTATGGTGGGATGGCGAGCTGTTCAGCGGGCGCCCTGACTGGAATACCTTGCTCGGTTACTCCCGGGCAGAACTGACCGAAGAAGAACAAGCCTTCATCGACGGCCCTACCGAGGAGCTCTGCGCCATGGTCAGCGACTGGCAGATTGGCCAGGACCTGGACCTGCGGCCTGCAGCCTGGGAGCACATCAAGTCCCATGGCTTCTTCGCCCTGATCATTCCCAAGGAGTACGGCGGCAAGGGCTTCTCGGCGTATGCCCACTCGCAAATCGCCATGAAACTCGCCACTCGCAGCGGCGACTTGGCCTCGACCGTCATGGTGCCCAACTCCTTGGGCCCGGCCGAACTGCTGTTGCACTACGGCACCGATGAGCAACGCAATCATTACCTGCCACGCCTGGCCCTAGGCGACGAGATCCCCTGCTTTGCCCTCACCGGCCCGCTGGCCGGCTCGGACGCAGGTGCCATGCCCGATACCGGCGTCATCTGCAAAGGCCAATGGCAAGGCGAAGAAGTGATCGGCCTGCGCCTGAACTGGGAAAAGCGCTACATCACGCTCGGCCCGGTTGCGACATTACTCGGCCTGGCCTTCAAGGCCTACGACCCGGAACATCTCTTGGGCGAGGAAGAGGAGCTGGGTATCAGCCTGGCGCTTGTCCCGACCGATACCCCGGGCGTCGAGATCGGCCAACGCCACTTGCCCTTGGGGGCGGCCTTCATGAACGGCCCCAACAGCGGCAAGGACGTGTTCGTGCCGCTGGACTTTCTGATCGGGGGCCAGGCAATGCTCGGCAAAGGCTGGATGATGCTGATGAACTGCCTGTCGGTGGGGCGTTCGATCTCCTTGCCTGCGGTGGGTACCGGCGCAGCCAAGTACACCAGCCTGGTCACCGGCCAGTACGCGCGGATCCGTGAGCAGTTCAATGTGCCGCTGGCGGCCTTCGAAGGTATCCAGGAATCCCTGGCGCGGATCGGTGGCAATGCCTTCCTGATGGACAGCGCCCGCCTGCTCACGGCCAAGGCCGTCGACCTGGGAGAAAAACCGTCGGTGCTGTCGGCGATTCTCAAGTACCACCTGACCGAACGGGGCCGCGAGTGCATCCAGCACGCCATGGACGTGCATGGTGGCAAGGGCATCATCATGGGCCCGAACAACTACCTGGGGCGAAACTGGCAAGGGGCGCCGATCTTCATCACGGTAGAAGGCGCCAACATTCTCTCGCGCAACCTGATGATCTTTGGCCAGGGTGCAATTCGTTGCCACCCCTTCGTGCTCAAGGAAATGGCCCTGGCCGGACGTGAAGACCATGATCAGGCACTCAAAGAGTTTGACCACCTGCTGATGCAGCATATCGGCTTCGCCGTCGGCAATGCCGCCAGCACCCTCATCCTCGGCCTTGGCCTGGGGCACTTCGAAAAAGTTCCCGGCGACGCCCTGAGTCAAGGCTATTTCCGGGCCCTCAATCGCCAGGCGGCGGCGTTCGCCCTGCTGGCCGACCTGTGCATGATGCTGCTCGGCGGCGAGCTCAAGCGCCGCGAGCGGCTGTCGGCGCGCCTGGGCGATGTGTTGAGCAACCTCTACTTGAGCTCGGCCGCGCTCAAGCGCTACCACGACCTTGGCTCGCCAGCGCACCTGCAACCGTTGCTGCGCTGGGCGCTGGAAGAAAGCCTGGGCCAGGCAGAAAAAGCACTGGACCGCCTGCTCGACAACTTCCCCAATCGCTGGCTCGGCTGCGGTTTGCGGCTGGTGGTTTTCCCGTTCGGGCGCCGGCATACCGGCCCGAGCGATGCGCTGGACGCCGAGGTGGCCTCACTGATCGGCCGCGCCAAGGGCGACCCGGCACTGGAGGAACTGCTTGCCGGGTGCTACCGCCCTCAAGACCCCAACGACCCGGTCGGCGCCTTGCAACACGCCAGCACCCTGCTGGATGCGAGTATGTCCTTGCAGAAAAAACTGCATCAGGCGCTCAAGAACGGGCAGGTCAACCCGACACCAGGAGAGTCGAACATCGACGCCGCTGTGCGAGCTGGCGCGCTCGAGACTGACGAAGCGCAGACCCTGCACGCCGCTGAGGCGGCTCGACGCGCGGTCATAGATGTCGATGCATTCAGCAAGGAGGCACTGCTGCCCACGCCCGGTAAAATTCGATAAGGGCCGGGACATCGGGCGCCGGGAGCCGTATACTCCCGCGCCCGTTTTTTGCTCATGAGGACCGCCAGCATGGCTACCGATCGCCTGGAATATCATCTCGCCCTGCTCTCCCACCTGCGCACCATCCTGGCAGCCCTGGGTGAGGCCGAGCAGGTGCCGGAAGAAAGCCACGCGCTGTTCCTGGAGCGCTTCGACGACCTGATGCTGCAGCTGCCGGTCGACCCGGAAAGCACCTATCTGGGCCAGGACCTGATGTGCCAGGTTATCCAACGCTACCCGCAAATCGCCCACCTGGTACCACGGGACCTGCTGTGGTTCTTCGGTGGCGACTGCCTGCACTACATGCCCGACGAGGAACTGCAGGTGTACCAGACCCTTGAAGAGCGTCGCTATGAGGCCGAGCAGAACGACGAGCCTTTCGACTGGAACCAGGAAAAGCAACTGCTGAGCATGTCCGACGACGACAGCAAGCACTGACCACAAACGCTGGCAATACCGACATCGGCACTGCCAGCTTTCCCCCGGCAACACTATCCTCGTAGTACATATCTAGGCTCCCGCAGCCTGCACAATACGTTTCCATTGCTCCTGCAACTGTAATCAACCACGGGCCCGACCAGGCTCGATTACCGCAGGAAGCAATCATGCCCGAGCACGCACAATCTCTCGTTGTCGATCACCCAGACACCGCGCTGCACACTGCGCGCAGCTACATGGACCAGCGTGTCCTGGCGTACATCGAACAGAACCTGAAGCAGCATTTCGGCCCGCTCGATAGCGCCAGGCAACACCGTTACCTCAAGCTGAGCGAGCACCTCACCGCTCAACAGAGCACGTTGACCCAGTCACTTGCCGCGTGCATGCAGTCATTCGAGCGCGAGGGCGTCCACCGCCTTCAACAGACCCTGGCCCCGCTTGCCCGGGAGCACATCGATCCGCGAACGTGGTACTTCCATACCCGTATTGTCGAAATGCCCATTCGCGATCGTAGAGACCTCTCGGGCAACACCCCAAGGCAACGCGTCCAGTCCTTCACGCTGTGGGACGCTGCCAGGCTGGACCTGTCGAACACTTATCCACCGTCCTATCAGAACAATTACCTGGAGCACAGCTACATCAGCCGGCACCCCCACGGCGCGAAAGAGCACCCGGATGTTCTCAGTGCAGCCACCTTCGAGCAGCACGCCCACCGACTTGATCTTGGCGCAGACCTTGATACGCGACTCGACGGGGTCATGAACGCAGACTTTCACGCACAACTTATCGACTATCACGCGTCCTTGTTCGAGATCGCAGGGTTCGATGCCGTACGTCAACCGCAAGAAAACGGCATCGCCTTGCCCGACCTGCCAACCATCAGCCAGACCTTCAACGATGCCGCCCAGCCCTGGATCCGCTGCAACCTGACCTTTTCCGGCAATTCGATCCCCCTGCCGTTTTTCATCCGCCAGTTTGCGACACTGGGCAACCACCGGACTGTGAGCTACTTCCCCAATCGTCCAGGGGGAGCCTTGCGCCGACATTTCAGCAACCACGACGCCATTGATTCAATCATCGAGCAAATCCGGGCGAATCCTACAGACGGCTGGCTGCTGGCCTCATTGAAGGAAAAAGACCAAGCCACATTGCGCAAACACCTGAACACCCCCGCCGTTGACCGTAACGACTTGAACTGGGCTGCCAGTCTGCTATTCGCCGCCTTTGGCGACAGCAAGACCCCTCGACAGAAACTGACGATCAGCACTGGCACCCAACATGGCTCGCTAGGCGAAAACCTGGTCGCCTTGCAAACCTCCAACCTGCGCAGCGACCTGTCGTCGATGGCTGCAACACTGAACGAACGACGCTACAAATCACTCGCCGATGCCGCCAGTATCGTGCTCAGGGAGACATTGGAACTGCTCACGCTTCCCGTACCGGGCGGGGTGACCGGATTGAATCGGCTGATGCTGGCCTCAACCCTGGGCAGCCTGGCCTACCAGACCATCAACGCCAGCATTGCATTGGGTCACGAGGAACGCACTGCATTCATACAAGCGCTGGGAGACCTCTCGGACCTGGCGATCAGCGCTCGCCTACAAGGCCTGGGCGCCACGCTTTCACGCCGTCGAACGCGGCAATTGATCAAGTCGCTGGGCAACCCCACCGTGACCCGCCAGGTTAATGGCCAGCTGAATCTGAATTGGTCTGACAGCGGCCCGGTCAGTGACGGGCTTACTCCCAACGACCAGCAAACCAGTGACCTGTCAGATGCCCAGATGCTGCAACGACTGCTCCCTGAAGGGTTGGCAGGTGTCGACGCCCACCGGGCGCAATGGCTTCTCAACCTGGCCGGCATACAACGCTCCCAGCTGGAGGCCATCTGGCACGCAGAGTCCACACCTCCATGGCAACTTCTGGAAGTCCTGCAACAGGAGCTGAGTGATTTCAAACCTGAGTTTCCTGCCGACACAGGGGCCTTGAGCAGACGCTTCTCCGAATTGTCGCCCGCTGCACGCGAACATCTGTTGGTGCAACACCCTGCATTGCGCGTACTCAGCGATGAAAACCTGATAGCGCCTGACGCCATGGCCTCCATTCTTCAAGTGCAAGCAGAACAACGGGTGATACAAAGCGTCCACAGGTTTGCAGCGCCCTCGAGCGTACCGCCCCATGCAGACAGTGAAGCACTGCTCTGTGACCTACTGGTTAGCCGGCCTGACTGGCCGCAATCCCTGGGTATACGCATCTTTTCCGGGATCACGGACTTCGGCGGTCAAATCACTGCCACATCAACACGGCTTGCCCATTACGGCCTGGAGTCGGCGCAGACGTTCATCGATCTGTATCGTGCGCCAACGGGGTACGCGGGAACCTTCCACACGGGAGACCTGATCCAGGTCGATCCTGGCCAGAGCGGCCTGGCCCAGGCAATTCTTCGAACACTCGACGACGAACAGCGCAGGACGATCGGCTTCGACATCTTTGCCAGCAGTACGCTGATCGCAGCCCTTGAGCGCCAGGCGCTAGACTCACGCCCGGATCTGGCCGAGCTGCTGCCGCAAGCCAATACGTATTCGCTGAGCGCGTCACGCCTCTCGGCTTTTCGCCAACCACTTCCATTGACGGATGTTGCGCGCAATGAGGAAGGCATCGTTCCTTTCGACGGCAAATGCTACGCACTGATTGAAGGAAGCGCTTACCAGGTACTTCGCGACCCGCAGGCTTCGTCCCCCGACCAGACCGTGTGGCGCATCGTGCGCCCTGAAGACCCGGTGGCCGCTGCGCCAGACAATCAATACCACGCATCCCGTCCGGGCCGAAGCGAACCTGTCACCCTCGATGCACAGGGTCAATGGCAAGGTGTCCTGGTTGGCGGCCTGGGAGGATCGGGCCGAGGCAGGGGCCGCAAGCTGGCGCAAATGCGGGCGCAAAACGAGAGAATCGCCAAAGACCTGGACGCGTTGGCCGACAAGATCGACCGCTTTACCACGCTCATGCCGATGATCATCACAGTCTCGTCCCGGCCTGGCGCCAAGCGCGACACGGCCAGGCAAAAGTACAACGAATTCATCGATCACCTGAACCAATACAAAGCCTTGCTGGAACAGCATCGCGAGCATGTCATCGGCCTGCGCTCCCAAGCGGTCTACAAGGCCAGCTACCATATGACCTTGGCCAAACTGATCATTGCCCTCAATCACCTGGGCTTGTTTTTCAATCTCGACATGCATGATCAACTCGATGCAAACTCGCTGGACATAGAACGAGGCCTGGATATTGTCGAAGCGTTGTCCGCCCCGCACCTGTTCAGTGACTACCGCAGGGCCCGGCACATTGTCCTTCAGGGCTATATCAACAGGCTGGCACCGCAGATCCGCCGCGATCACCTCCTGGAACAGCTTGATCAATCCGTGCTCCCCGCCATCGAGCAACAACAGGTCGCTGAAATAGCTCAATCGCACACCCATTACCAGGTGCGTATCGGCATGGTGAGTCTGCGCTGCCAACTGCTCAGCGTCAGCGACACGCATGCCCCCTTGGCGCCGGCCCAACTCAACCCCCATGTGATGCACCTGGCGAACAGCTTCGTCCAGGCAGCCGTGTTGCTGATCGACGTGGCCCAGTCCCCGACGGACAAGCAATTCGCATTGCTTGCCCATGTGCAGGAGCGCCTTGATGGAGTTATCCACGGCCTCACCCACCTCAAGGAGGGGCACCCTGTCAGTGAACTCAATCGCGATGCGCAGCACCTCGAGGAATGCATCCAGGGGGTGGAGTTCTTCCGCGACTACAGTCTTGAGCGATTGCAGGCCCTGTTGAATAAAAACGAAGGTGAAATCGTGCCGTCCACCGACCTGGATGGCATCGATATCGAATACCTGCCACAACAACCCTCGAATCCATCGCGCCCACAGCCGCCTGCTCGACGCAAACGCATCATTGCCATCAAGCATCACGGCAATTACCGATTGGCGCTGGCAGAGCAACATGGAGACGATGCCGACAAGTTGGTGCTGGTGGACCCCAGCAAAGGTGCCGCACCTCGCCATGTCGAGCGCATGCGAGAAGGCGGCTGGCAGGAAACGGTGGCCTCGCCGGAACGGACTCTCGGCCAACTGGGCAATGCCTCAGTACAAAGCCTGCGGGACATCGAACAATTGATCCAACAGGCCAAGGCCCTCGCCGTCGGCAACGATGCGGTCGCGGCCAACGTCTATGAGCCATTGCTCAATCGTGCAGACAGGCTGGATGCGCTGATCACAGGTTTCGACAAACAAGCGACCAGCGCCCCACTTGAAGAGAAATGGCTCACGCAACGCCAAGCCCTGGCCGACCAGAGCAATCGGCTCCGTGGCCTGGCCAACGAGCTGACCCTGCAAATCTATAAAAACCTGAACAAGCCCAATGCCAGCTACCTCACCAACCTGATACGCCTGCAGCAGGTCAAGGTCAGGAAAGTAAACAATGCCAGGATTTTGCTGGGCAAAGGCAGCAAGCGCCACTTCCTGGACAATTACCTCATCATGGATCTGCAGAACCAGCCGTTGTGGGAAGCGCACTTCCACTACCCTGATGCCAACACCCCGCGTGAGCGTTTCGCCCATGGCAGCGGCCATCTGAAGACACTCGAAGATGCACGAAAGGGTATCGAGTACCAACGCCGACAAGCACAACAGGGCCTGGAAGTACGCAGCATCCTGCGTGCAGAGGTCTCGACCTCGCTCGCAAGCGCACTGTTCGGCCTTGCAGACAAGCATGGTGACTGATTCGGGTTGAAACCTGAGGGCAAAAAAAAACGCCGTTCAACCGAACGGCGTTTTTTGATTTGGAGCGGGAAACGAGACTCGAACTCGCGACCCCGACCTTGGCAAGGTCGTGCTCTACCAACTGAGCTATTCCCGCATTTTGAAACATCCGGTTTTGCCGGACAGAAAAAAAGGGCTACTGCCCTTTCTTCCCGATCTGCAGCGTGCCAACGCTACAGAAAGAAATTTGGAGCGGGAAACGAGACTCGAACTCGCGACCCCGACCTTGGCAAGGTCGTGCTCTACCAACTGAGCTATTCCCGCAAAATGGCGTCCCCTAGGGGACTCGAACCCCTGTTACCGCCGTGAAAGGGCGGTGTCCTAGGCCACTAGACGAAGGGGACGACGCCCAAAACATGCAACGCATGTTTCAGTTACCAGATTCAAACCCTTAAGGTTGGCACCTGGATTTTTACAAGCCCTGCCGTTAAGCAAAGCCTTTGTAAACTGGAGCGGGAAACGAGACTCGAACTCGCGACCCCGACCTTGGCAAGGTCGTGCTCTACCAACTGAGCTATTCCCGCATTGGCGTCCCCTAGGGGACTCGAACCCCTGTTACCGCCGTGAAAGGGCGGTGTCCTAGGCCACTAGACGAAGGGGACACACTACAACATTCACTCCCTGCCGCGTTTCGCTGTGTGCTTTACGCTGCAAGTGGCGCGCATTCTAGGGATGCTTTGAGAAGCCGTCAACCCCTCTGTATAAATTTATTTAAATCAATGACTTCCCCGTGCTTTGCGGTGTTGTAGCCGATAGCGGTGCGCCTGACGCCTGGCGTTTATTTTCTGACTCGCGCCCTTGGTGCAAACCCTCACCACTGCGGCAACCCCGAGGCAAAACGCCATCAAGGGGCCCGGCAACCGCCAAACAACTCTATCCGCCTAAATGCTTAGCCACTACACTCAAATGGTAAATCATCCTGTATGAGGCGTTAACGGTGACACCACTTATGATCACCCTGCTTATTGTGGCGGGGATCGCGTTACTGATCGTGATCGGCTACCTCAACAACGTGGTCGAGAGCAACAAGCTCGAGCGTGCCCGGCTGAAGATCGAGCTGACAGAACGCCTGCGCCGTTGCGGCGAGATCACCGAAACCTTCCCCGGCCAGCTGATGACGCCGGCCCTGAAGCTGCTGCTGACCCGCCTTGAACTCAACCTCAACCAGCGCCGACTCGCCCTCGACAAGCACAACGGCGAAATCCGCGCACGCATCGCCGAACTTGAAGCCCTGATCGCCCAGGGCGAAGCACTGCCAGTGAACAACCCACCCGCGCCGATCCAGACCGAAGCACGGGCCAAGGACGTACGGTTTCTGCTCGAAGGCCTGCATAACCAGATCACCCGCGCTGCCCAGGAAGGCTTTCTGCCCACAAGCGAAGCCAAGGCCTGGATCAAGGAAATCCGCCACATCCTGGTACTGCTGCACATCGAGTTTTTCAACAATCTGGGCCAACAGGCGCTGCAACAGAATCAGCCGGGGCATGCACGCCTGGCTTTCGAACGGGGTGTCCAGTACCTGCGAAAGCAACCAGACCCTGCGCTGTACCGAGAACAGCTCGAGTACCTGGAAAAGCTCCTGGCCCGCGCCAACGCCCAGGTGCTGAGCCAGCTCGAGCCTGCCGCAGATGAAGTCAACGAGCTGACCGAAGGCCTGAAGACCGATGGCAGCGATGACTGGAAGAAAAAAGTGATCTACGACTGATCCGTGTAGGAACGGGCTTGCCCCGCGATGCGATACATCAATCGGATCGCAATTGCGGGACAAGCCCGCCCCCACCCGGCTTCAGCAGTCTGTCAATCGCAGGAATATCGCCGCCAACGCCTCAAGTCCCGCCTGGTCCTCGACGCTGAAGCGCCCAGGCCTGGGGCTGTCCAGATCCAGCACAGCTATCAAACGCCCTTCCTTCACCAGCGGGATTACCAGCTCGCTGTTCGATGCGCTGTCGCAGGCAATATGCCCTGGGAAGGCATGCACATCGTCAACCCGTTGAGTCTCGCGACTGGCTGCGGCCGCCCCACAAACACCCCGCCCGAACGGGATACGTACACAGGCGACCTGGCCCTGGAATGGCCCCAGCACCAGCTCGTCATTGCGATTCAGGTAAAAACCCGCCCAGTTCAGCTCTTCAACCTGGCTATAAAGAAAGGCCGAAAACTGCGCCGCATTGGCGATGAAATCACGCTCATCGGCAAACAAGGCTTCCAGTTGCGCCGCCAACAGGCCGTAGCCTTCCAGCCCGACCCCGGAAGCGTTCAGGTCAATCATTGCTTTTGCTCCAACAGTTGCAGTCCAACCCAATAACGAGCGAACTGATAGGCACAACGGCCATTTCGGTTGCCGCGACCGGTTGCCCAGCGTACGGCGGCTTTTTCCAGTTCTTCGTCGCGCTGCCAGACCAGACCCGGCCCCTTGGCCAGCTCGGTGATCCAGTGCTCGACCACGTTGAGGAAGTGTTCCTGAGTAAAGGGGTAGAACGACAGCCACAGTCCAAAACGGTCCGACAAGGCAATCTTGTCTTCCACCGCCTCGTTGGGGTGGAGCTCGCCGTCAACCATCTTCCAGTTCTCATTGTCGCTCTGCTTCTCCGGCACCAGGTGCCGGCGGTTCGAAGTGGCGTACAACAGCACGTTGTCCGGCGCCTGCTCGAGCGAGCCGTCGAGCACGCTCTTGAGCACCCGATAATCACCCTCCCCGGCTTCGAACGACAGGTCATCGCAAAACAGCACGAAACGCTGCGGCAACTTGCTCAGTTGCTCGACCACCCGCGGCAGGTCGGCCAGGTGATCACGCTCGATCTCGATCAGGCGCAAGCCTGCCTTGGCATGCTCGGCCAGCAAGGCACGCACCAGCGAAGACTTGCCCGTACCGCGCGAGCCCCACAACAACGCATGGTTGGCGGGCATGCCGTCGAGGAACTGACGCGTATTGCGCCCCAGTTGGTCGCGTTGCAAGTCGACGCCAATCAGGTCTGACAGGCGCATATCCAGGCTGACCTCAAGCGGCAACAAGTAGCCGGTGCGACCGTCGCGCTGCCAACGGGCGGCCAGGCAGTGGCTCCAGTCGATGTCCGGACGTGGCGCGGGCAGCAGGGGTTCGAGGCGAGCGAGCACGGTTTCGGCGCGCTCCAGAAAAGCATTCAAACGAGAGTCCACAACAGCTCCTCAAGACAAATTCAAGGACAACGACACAACGGAATGCGTGACAGGGCATGCCAGCAGCCGGGGCTGATCGGCTATGCTTGCGCAGCGCACGGAACGTGAAACTGGCTCGGGGCTCATGGATATAAAGTTCACCAATCGCCTGTCCTACAAGCAAGCCCGGCTGACGGTCCTGGTCGGGTTCATCCTGGGGACCTTGCTCAGTCTCATCCAGATCGGTATGGATTATGCCAGTGAAGATGCCTCCATCAACCGTGAGGTGCAGGCTCTACTGAAAATCAGTCATAACCCGGCCTCGCGCATTGCCTACAACATTGATGCGGAACTTGCCCAGGAGTTGACGGGTGGCCTGCTGCAATCCCCGGCAATTACCCGGGCCTGGCTAATCGATAACAATGAAACCGTACTGGCCGACGTGGAGCGCACCCGCCAGGAAAGCAACTATCGCTTCATCAGTGACTTTCTGTTCGGCGAGAGCCGGCAGTTCCAGGACCCGTTGTTCTTCAGCCACATGCCAGACGAGTACCTGGGCACCCTGTACCTTGAGGTCGATACGTTCGCCTTCGGCAACCGCTTTCTCGAGCGGGCCGAAATCACCCTGCTCAATGGGTTCGTGCGCAGCCTGGTACTGACCGGCATTCTCCTCGCCCTGTTCTATTTCATGCTGACCCAACCCCTGGTGCGAGTGATCAGCGCCCTGGCCAAGAGCAATACCCGCCACCCCGCCAAATCGAAACTGTCGTTCCCGCCAGGTCACGAACACGATGAGATCGGCGTACTGGTCAAGGTGGCCAACCAGCAATTCGTCAGCATGAGCACTGAAATCCAGCAGCGACGCAATGCCGAGAATCGTCTGACCGAGTATCTCAATGAGCTGGAAAACATCGTCTCGGCGCGCACCATCGAGCTCAAGGCCAGTAATACCCGTTTGAGCCAGTCCAACGAAGAGCTTGAACAGGCCAGGCGCCAGGCCCTGGACATGGCGCAGGCCCGGGCGGCGTTCCTGGCGAACATGAGCCATGAGATCCGCACTCCGCTCAACGGCCTGCTGGGCATGATCGCCCTGTGCCTGGACAGCCCGCTCAACGCCGAACAACGCCAGCAGTTATCCATCGCCCACGACTCGGGAAAAGTGCTGGTGGAGTTGCTCAACGATATCCTCGACCTGTCCAAGTTCGATGCCGGCCAGTTGGAGCTTGAGCGCATTCCGTTCGACATGGGCGCCCTGGTCGAAGACACCGCAAACCTGCTGTCACAGAACGCAGCTCCCAACGTCGAACTCACCTGCCTGATCGACCCACAGTTTCCCGCCATGGTCCTGGGCGACCCTACCCGCGTGCGGCAGATTGTCAGCAACCTGCTGTCCAACGCGCTCAAGTTCACCCGATTCGGTCGTGTCGACGTGCGCCTGGGCGCCTATACCGGCGGCGTCCGCCTGGAGGTCTGCGATACGGGCATCGGCATCCCACGGGAAGCCCAGGTGCGTATTTTCCAGCCATTCACCCAGGCCGGTGCCGGCATCACTCGCCAGTACGGCGGCACAGGCCTTGGCCTGGCACTGACCAACAACCTGTGTGAAGCCATGCAAGGCCGCCTGAGCATCAGCTCGGAAGCCGGCTTTGGTAGCCAGTTCTGCGCCGAACTGCCACTACCCACCCATAGCCCGGCTGTGCCCGCCGAGCGCTTGCGCGGCCGTGTTGCCGCCATCAGCAATGCCGCCAGCGGCCTTGCCGAGCTGCTGGAAACCGTATTGCCCGACTGGGGACTGGATTATCAACGCTATGACAATCTCGACGAACTGAGCGATGCCCTACCCGACCTGCTGATCACCGACAACCTGGACTGCCTGTTCAACCTGCGCCCGCACATCAAGACACCTATCCTGCTGGTGACCGCCTACGGCAACTTCCTCCCCGGCGAACAGGCCGCGCAGCTGGCGCCGCTACAACAACAAGCCCGCCCATTGGCACGCAACGCCCTGTACCAGACACTGCGGCGCACCTTGCTTGGCAATGACAGCACCTTCCTGTCGGCACACGACGGCCCCCTGCTCAGCGAACGCCGTGCACGCATCCTGTTGGTGGAAGACAACCCGGTGAATCAGCTGGTGGCCAAGGGCATGCTGGCCAAGCTGGGGTGCGAAGTGAATATCGCAGCCCATGGCGCCGAAGCCCTGGAGCAGCTGCACGCCACACCTTTCGATCTTGTCTTGATGGATTGCAACATGCCGGTCATGGACGGCTATGAGGCCAGTCGCAGAATCCGCCAGAGCGGACACTGGCCCGACCTCCCCATCGTCGCCCTCACCGCGAACGCCTTGCCCGAAGAGCGCGAGCGCTGCCGGGCGGCAGGCATGAACGACTACCTGGCCAAGCCCTTTCGGCGAGAGGAGCTACTGGCCCTGATCGATCACTGGGTACCCTTGACCGCTACGTGAGCAGCCTCTCTATAGAGGTGGTCAAGGCCTCGGGCTTGGTGCTGGGCGCATAGCGCGTGACGCGACCGCTGGCCGGGTCGACGAGGAACTTGGTGAAATTCCATTTGATCCGTTCGGAGCCGAGCAGCCCCGGTGCGCGTTTTTTCAGTTCGACGAACAAGGGATGCGCATTGGCGCCGTTGACCTCGATCTTGCGAAACAGCGGAAAGCTCACACCGAAATTCATCTCGCAGAACTGGGCGATTTCCCGGGCATCGCCTGGCTCTTGCTTGCCAAACTGATTGCACGGGAAACCCAGCACCACCAGGCCGCGGTCGCGATAACGCTGCCAGAGCTGCTCAAGCCCTTTGTATTGCGGAGTAAAGCCGCACTGGCTGGCGGTATTGACCACCAGCAGCGCCTTGCCCTGGAAATCCCCCAGGACCTTCTGCTCACCCGCCAGGGTGACGCAGGGAACGTTCAGCAACCCGTCGGCCATGGCCGTTTCTCCTCAGTTAGCGTGGAACCAGGTCCAGGCAGACCGAGTTGATGCAATAGCGTAGCCCGGTCGGCGGCGGACCGTCGGGGAATACATGACCCAGGTGGGCATCGCACTGGGCGCAGGTCACTTCGGTGCGAATCATGCCGTGGGAGGTGTCGCGAATCTCGATCATCGCGCTGTCCTGGATGGGCGCGTAGAAGCTCGGCCAGCCACAACCGGAGTCGAACTTGGTCTTCGAATCGAACAACGGGGCATTGCAGCAGATGCAGTGGTAGACGCCGTCGGTCTTGGTCCCGTTGTACTTGCCGCTGAACGGACGCTCCGTACCTTTCAGGCGACAGACGTTGTATTGCTCGGGGTCGAGCATTGCACGCCATTCATCCAGGGTTTTCTCGATCTTATCCATTTGCAGGCCTCGGCAGACTAAAAACCCCGCGTTGCGTCTTTTCCCCAACGCGGGCGGCACGTATATTATTGCGCCTCATCAGACATCAGTCTGGCACCCGCGTTACACGCATTTCAAACGTTTTCACAGCGCAATGCGCGGCGATCTTTTCTAATCGGGATCACATCATGCAGGTCAGCAAATCGAACAAGCTCGCCAATGTCTGCTATGACATTCGCGGCCCAGTGCTCAAGCACGCCAAACGCCTGGAAGAGGAAGGCCATCGCATCCTCAAGCTGAATATCGGCAACCCGGCGCCCTTTGGTTTCGAGGCGCCGGATGAAATCCTCCAGGATGTCATCCGCAACCTGCCGACAGCCCAGGGCTACAGCGACTCCAAGGGCCTGTTCAGCGCGCGCAAGGCGGTGATGCAGTATTACCAGCAAAAGCAGGTCGAAGGTGTCGGCATCGAAGACATCTACCTGGGCAACGGCGTTTCCGAGTTGATCGTGATGTCGATGCAGGCCCTGCTCAACAACGGCGATGAAGTGCTGATCCCGGCCCCCGACTACCCGCTGTGGACCGCCGCCGTGAGCCTGGCGGGCGGCAACCCGGTGCACTACCTGTGCGACGAGCAGGCCGACTGGTTCCCCGACCTTGACGACATCAAGGCCAAGATCACCTCCAACACCAAGGCACTGGTGATCATCAACCCGAACAACCCGACCGGCGCCGTATACTCGCGCGAACTGCTGCTGGGCATGCTGGAGCTGGCGCGCCAGCACAACCTGGTGGTGTTCTCGGACGAAATCTACGACAAGATCCTCTACGACGAAGCCGTGCACATCAGCACCGCTTCGCTGGCCCCAGACCTGCTCTGCCTGACCTTCAACGGCCTGTCCAAGTCCTACCGGGTGGCGGGCTTCCGTTCCGGCTGGCTGGCCATCTCCGGGCCCAAGCAGCATGCCCAGAGCTACATCGAAGGCATCGACATGCTGGCCAACATGCGCCTGTGCGCCAACGTGCCGAGCCAGCATGCCATCCAGACCGCGCTGGGCGGCTACCAGAGCATCAATGACCTGGTCCTGCCACCAGGCCGCCTGCTCGAACAGCGCAACCGCACCTGGGAACTGCTCAACGACATTCCCGGCGTCAGCTGCGTCAAGCCGATGGGCGCACTCTACGCCTTCCCGCGGATCGATCCGAAGGTCTGCCCTATCCACAACGATGAAAAGTTCGTTCTTGACCTGCTGCTCTCGGAAAAACTGCTGATCGTCCAGGGTACGGCGTTCAACTGGCCATGGCCGGATCACTTCCGCGTGGTCACCCTGCCAAGGGTCGACGACCTGGAACAAGCCATTGGCCGAATCGGAAACTTCCTAAAGACATATCAGCAGTAACCTGCAGGTAAATCGAAAGGGCCCGCGCCTTGCTAGGCGGGCCTTTCAGAACATGTCCCCACCTATTGCAGGACTCGGCGCTCTGGCGTGCGGGAAAGCGGAATTCGGCTGTAATACAGGAAAGTACACAGTTTGAAATAGTCGCCCGGTTGAATCACCGGAGCCCGCACCTTATATACCCCGCATACGTGACATTTTTATCCGTCAGGAGAACGTAACAACCATGATGCGCATCTTACTGTTTGTAGCCACCAACCTTGCGGTTGTGCTGATTGCCAGCATTACCCTGAGCCTGTTCGGCTTCAATGGGTTCATGGCGGCAAACGGGGTTGACCTCAAGCTCGACCAGCTGCTGGTCTTCTGCGCCGTGTTCGGCTTTGCCGGCTCGTTGATCTCGCTGTTCATCTCCAAGTGGATGGCGAAGATGAGCACCGGCACCCAGATCATCAGCCAGCCGCGCACCCGCCACGAACAATGGCTCTTGCAGACCGTCGAAGAACTGTCCCGCGAAGCCGGCATCAAGATGCCGGAAGTGGGTATCTTCCCGGCCTACGAGGCTAACGCCTTTGCCACCGGCTGGAACCGCAACGACGCGCTGGTTGCCGTCAGCCAGGGCCTGCTGGAGCGGTTCTCGCCCGATGAAGTGCGCGCCGTACTGGCCCACGAGATCGGCCACGTGGCCAACGGCGACATGGTGACCCTCGCGCTGATCCAGGGCGTGGTCAACACCTTCGTCATGTTCTTCGCCCGCATCATCGGCAACTTCGTCGACAAGGTGATCTTCAAGAACGAAGAAGGCCAGGGTATCGCCTACTACATCGCAACCATCGTTGCCGAACTGATCCTGGGTATCCTGGCCAGCACCATCGTCATGTGGTTCTCGCGCAAGCGCGAGTACCGTGCCGACGAAGCCGGTGCCCGCCTGGCCGGCACCAGCGCAATGATCGGCGCCCTGCAGCGCCTGCGTTCGGAACAAGGCGTGCCGGTGCACATGCCCGACACCCTGAATGCCTTCGGCATCAATGGCGGCCTCAAGCAGGGCCTGGCCGGCCTGCTGATGAGCCACCCACCGCTGGAAGATCGTATCGAGGCCCTGCGCCGTCGCGGCTGATCGACACAGCAATAAAAAGGGCGACTTCGGTCGCCCTTTTTTTGTCAGCGCTGCAAGCGGTACACCCGCTCGAACAAACTTGTCACACCCGCCTGGACAAACTTCGGACTCTGCTCGATCACATCCCACGCCTCCAGCATCGTAGGCTGCCACGCCGAAAACGATTGCAGCACTTCCTGATCGGGCACCGAGAAGGGCGGCCCGTCCAGGTATTGCTGCTCGTAATCCAGAGTGATCATCAGGCCTTTGCAGCCCTGGGGCATGCAATCGCTCAGCAGCGCGGCATAGCGCTCGCGCATGGCCGGCGGCAGGGCAATCACGGCAGCCCGATCATAAAGCCCTGCACAGGCGCCCAGGTCTTCCGCGCGCAAGGCAAAAAAGTCTCCACACCAAAGCTCCAGGCCCTCGTGCCGGTAAACCCTGAATGCTCCCTGCTGACTGATTTCAGGCTGCAGCTGCTGCTCGGTAAAAAAGTCTTCGATGGCAAGCTGGGACAGTTCGATACCCAGTACCTGGTGCCCCTGCCCTGCGAGCCAGGCCAAGTCCAGGCTTTTGCCACACAAAGGCACTAGCACCTTGCTGCCCGCCTCCAGGTTGAGCGCCGACCAGTGCTTTTGCAGGTAGGCGTTGACCTGCCCCTGATGAAACCCGATCTGATTGTCGGCCCAACGCTTGTGCCAGAACTCCGCCTGCATGCGCACACCTCGAATTTTTCGATCAAATAATGCTAAAACTTATATTAGATTTAGATTAATGACCTGATTGAAGATAGTGCCATCTTAACCTTCAGGACCTTCTCCATGCTGCCCAGCCTGTTTATTTCACATGGATCGCCCATGCTGGCCCTGGAACCCGGCGCCAGTGGCCCTGCCCTCGCCCGGTTGGCCGCCGAACTGCCCAGGCCCAAGGCCATCGTGGTGGTGTCGGCGCACTGGGAAAGCCGTGAGCTGCTGGTCAGCAGCAGCCCGCAGCCTGACACCTGGCACGACTTCGGCGGCTTCCCTGCCGCGCTGTATGCCGTCCAGTACCCGGCCCCGGGCGAACCTGCCCTGGCCCAGCGCGTGAGCCAACTGCTGTGCACTGCAGGCCTGCCTGCCCGCCTCGACCCACAGCGCCCGTTCGACCATGGCACCTGGGTGCCGCTGTCGCTGATGTACCCCAGTGCGGACATCCCGGTAGTGCAGGTTTCCCTGCCCACCCAGCTCGGACCGAAACTGCAGGAAATGGTCGGCCGCGCACTGGCCGGCCTGCGTGAAGAGAACATCCTGCTGATCGGCTCGGGCAGCATCACCCACAACCTGGGCGAACTGGACTGGCGCGCCGGCCCGGACAGCATCGAACCCTGGGCCAAGGCGTTTCGCGACTGGATGATCGAGAAGCTTGCTGCCGACGACACCCAGGCACTGCACGACTACCGTCACCAGGCACCCTTTGCCGTGCGCAGCCACCCCAGCGACGAGCACCTGTTGCCGCTGTATTTTGCCCGGGGTGCGGGTGGTCGGTTCGGCATTGCCCACCAGGGCTTCACCCTCGGTGCATTGGGCATGGATATCTATAGATTCGAGTAGGAACTTTCCACCAGGCAAAAAAAATCCCCGATCAAGTCGGGGATTTTTTTATGCCTCGCGGATCAATCTTCGCGGTAGCGGCGCAGCTTCAGCTGCTTACCGGCAACGCGAGTGTCCTTGAGCTTGGCCAGCAGGCGCTCCAGGCCCTCTTCCGGCAGCTCGACCAGGCTGAAGCTGTCGCGCACCTGGATGCGGCCGATCGCTTCGCGGGCCAGGCCGCCTTCATTGAGGATCGCGCCCAGCAGGTTCTTGGCAGCGATACCATCACGCGCACCCAGCGCGGTACGGCAACGAGCACGACCTTCGCCCAGCGGCATCGGCGCACGACGCTCACGCTCGCCACGCTCTGGACGTTCGCCAGTGCGCTCACGCGGGGTGTAGGTCGGCACCAGCGGCTGCTCTTTCTCGACCGCTTCCAGGGTCAGGGCCTGACCGTTGGTAGCCTTGCGCAGCAGCGCAGCAGCCAGCGCACGCGGGCTGCAACCGATGTCGGCAGTCAGGCGATCGAGCAGATCACCGTGGGTCGACTCGGCTTCGGCAACCAGCGGCGCCAGGCTGTTGGTCAGCTTCTTGATGCGAGCATCGAGAACGGCCTGAGCGTTCGGCAGGCGAACTTCGGCAACCTTCTGACCGGTAACACGCTCGATCACCTGCAGCATGCGGCGCTCGCGCGGGGTAACCAGCAGCAGCGCACGGCCTTCGCGACCGGCACGGCCGGTACGGCCGATACGGTGAACGTAGGACTCCGGGTCGTACGGCATGTCAACGTTGAACACGTGAGTGATGCGCGGTACGTCCAGACCACGGGCAGCAACGTCGGTCGCGACAACGATGTCCAGACGGCCATCCTTGAGCGAGTCGATGACGCGCTCACGCTGGTTCTGGGCAATGTCGCCGTTCAGCGCAGCGGCTTTGTAGCCTTTGGCTTCCAGGGCGCTGGCCAGGTCCAGGGTCGCTTGCTTGGTGCGCACGAAGGCGATCAGCGCGTCGAACTCTTCCACTTCCAGCAGGCGCAGGACAGCGGAAACCTTCTGGTCGGCATGGACCATCAGGTGGGCTTGTTCGATTGCAGTAACGGTCTGGGTCTTGCTCTGGATCTTGACGTGCTTGGGGTCACGCAGGTGACGTTCGGCAATCGCGCGGATCGAGGCTGGCAGGGTGGCCGAGAACAGAACGGTCTGGCGGGTTTCCGGCATGGCCTTGAAGATGACTTCCAGGTCGTCCATGAAGCCCAGCTTGAGCATTTCGTCAGCTTCGTCGAGCACCAGGTGGTTGACGGTCGCCAGGACTTTCTCGTCGCGACGCAGGTGGTCGCACAGACGGCCAGGGGTAGCAACGACGATTTGCGCGCCATTGCGGATTGCTTTGAGTTGTGGGCCCATTGGGGCACCACCGTATACGGCCACCACGGTTACGCCCGGCATCTGCTTGGCGTAGGTTTCGAATGCAGTGGCTACTTGCAGCGCCAACTCACGGGTTGGCGCCAGGATCAGGGCTTGCGGCTCGCGCTTGCTCGGGTCGATGCGGTTCAGGATAGGCAGTGCGAAGGCAGCGGTTTTACCGGTACCTGTCTGCGCCTGACCGATCATGTCGTGACCGGCGAGAATAATCGGGATCGATTGCTGCTGAATGGCGGATGGCTCTTCGTAGCCGGTAGCCAGTACAGCAGCAACAATGCTCGGATGAAGATCGAGAGCGGCGAAGCCGCCGGTTTCCTGGGTCATGGGTCTGCCTCTAAGTGCATCCGCAAAGACCCATGCTCCAAAGCTGCACATGCCTTGTAAGACCCGAAGGTCACCCTGGCAGCTTTGTCGGCGGGGATTTGCGAAAACGATTGAAGAAAAATAGGAACGTCTAAGGAGAGTCCGCGGTGCGGACGCGCAGCCGAAGCTGGCTTCGGGGAATTGCACTACCTAAACGAGGTCCGGTAAAAGACCGGCGCGTACTATACCTGAATTCGGAATTTACGGGAGATTTTTTTATTGCAACACGCCAGCGCCAGACCCCGTTCGAACGGTGTCTGGGGTGGTACCACTGCTGGCGGCTGAATCGTTTTTCTGCCGACAGCTCAACGGCGCGCCTCAGGAGGCCGGTCGGATCGCTGCGATGAGCGGTTGCAACGAATAGCCCAGGCGTGGCGCCAGGGCGTCGGCGCGGGCGTTGAGCCCGGCCAGGTCCAGCTCCTGATCAAGATCGGCCGGCACCATGAGGATCACATTGCCCTCCTTGACCGGCAGTTCCCAGTAGTGACGATGGTACAACCCGCGCAGCAAGGCGGCGCCCAGCGGCTTGCCATCATCGCCGGCCCACTGGTTGATCACCAGCCAGCCACCGGGATTGAGGCGCTTCTGGCAGTTTTCCAGAAAACGCCAGGCCAGGTGGGCAACCCCCGGGCCATGATCGGTGTAGAGGTCGACGAAAATCAGATCGGCAGGCTCGGCGCTGTCGAGCAGCTCCACCGCATCACCAATGCGGATATACAGCCGCGGGTCATCGTCCAGGCCCAGGTACTCGATGGCCAGGCGCGGCACATCGGGGCGCAGTTCGATGGCCTCGATATCTTCCAGCGGCAGGAATTTCATGCAGGCCTGGGTCAGCGTCCCCGCCCCCAGGCCGAGAAACAGTGCGCTCTCCGGCTCGGCATGGCAAAGCGCACCGATCAGCATGGCGCGGGTGTAGTCGTACTCCAGCCAGCTCGGGTCGGCGGTGAACACGCAGCTCTGCTCGATGGCCTCGCCAAACTCGAGAAACCGATAGTCATCGACTTCCAGCACGCTGATGGTGCCGTAGTCATCCTGCACCTGGGCCAGCAGCCGCTCCACCCGTTCCACTGTCATGCTGTCTCCCGGCACACGCCGCTACCCCAGGCAAAAACCGCCATTGTCCGTCAATGGCGCCAGTGCAACAAGGCATGCGGCAACTGTTAACATGGCACACAGCCCATTTACGACAAGATCGAGCCCGTGATGAACCAACCCTGGAGTCCTGACAGCTGGCGCGCCCTGCCGATCCAGCAGCAACCGACCTACCCCGACGCAGCCCATCTGCTCAGAGTCGAGCAGACCCTGGCCAGCTACCCGCCGCTGGTCTTTGCCGGCGAGGCACGGGAACTGCGTCGACAGTTCGCCGAGGTGACCCAGGGCCGGGCGTTCCTCCTGCAAGGCGGCGATTGTGCCGAGAGTTTTGCCGAATTCTCGGCAGCGAAAATCCGCGACACCTTCAAGGTCCTGCTGCAGATGGCCATTGTCATGACCTTTGCCGCGGGCTGCCCCGTAGTCAAGGTCGGGCGCATGGCCGGGCAGTTCGCCAAGCCTCGCTCGGCGGGCGATGAGACCATTGCCGGGGTGACGCTACCGGCCTATCGCGGCGACATCGTCAATGGCATCGGCTTCGACCAAAAGAGCCGGGTGCCGGACCCCGAGCGCCTGCTGCAGGCCTATCACCAGTCCACCGCCAGCCTCAACCTGCTGCGCGCCTTCGCTCAGGGCGGCTTCGCCGACCTGCATCAAGTCCATAAGTGGAACCTGGACTTCATCGCCAACTCGGCCCTGGCCGAGAAGTACAGCCAACTGGCCGATCGCATTGATGAAACCCTGGCCTTCATGCGTGCCTGCGGCATGGACAGCTCTCCGCAACTGCGCGAAACCAGCTTCTTCACGGCCCACGAAGCCCTGCTGCTGAACTACGAAGAAGCGTTTGTGCGTCGCGACAGCCTGACCAACGACTACTACGACTGCTCGGCGCACATGCTCTGGATCGGGGATCGCACCCGCCAGCTGGACGGCGCCCATGTCGAGTTCCTGCGCGGGGTGAACAACCCGATCGGGGTCAAGGTCGGCCCGAGCATGAACACCGAAGAGCTTATTCGCCTGATCGATGTGCTAAACCCGGACAACGACCCCGGCCGCCTCAACCTGATCGTACGCATGGGCGCCGAGAAGGTCGGTGACCACCTGCCAGCGCTCATCCGCAGTGTCGAACACGAGGGTCGCCAGGTGCTGTGGAGCTCCGACCCGATGCATGGCAACACCATCAAGGCCAGCAGCGGTTACAAGACGCGCGACTTCGCCCAGATTCTCAGCGAGGTCAAACAGTTCTTCCAGGTGCACCAGGCCGAGGGCAGCCATGCTGGTGGCATCCACATCGAAATGACCGGGCAGAACGTTACCGAATGCATCGGTGGTGCCCGCCCGATCACTGAGGACGCCCTGTCCGACCGTTACCACACCCACTGCGACCCGCGCATGAACGCCGATCAGTCGCTGGAGCTGGCCTTCCTGATCGCCGAGACCCTCAAGCAGGTCCGGCGCTGAACGCACTGCGGGCCAGTGCCGGGCGCAATCGCTCGGCACTGGCCCGCGGGCAGTTCAACTGGACCTGCGCCAGCCCCAGCCAGCCGGCCATGCGCCACAAGTGCTCGGCCAGGGCCTGCATGCCGGCTTCGTCGAGCCCTCGTTCCTCTTCATGCAGCGCATGGATCGCCAAGCGATCGTTGGCGCGTTCGGCGCGCAGATCGACTCGTGCAACAATCCGCTCATTGTGCAGAAACGGTAGAACGTAATAGCCGTACACGCGCTTGTGCGCCGGCGTGTAGATTTCCAGCCGATAGCGGAAATCGAACAAACGCTCGGTACGCTCACGCTCCCATACCAGCGAATCGAAGGGCGACAGCAGGGCACTGGCGACCACCTTGCGCGGCAGACGCACATCGCTCAGGCAGTAACCCGGTTGCGACCAACCCTGCACCGCACACACCTGCACCAGCCCCTCCTCCACCAGCTCGGCCAGGCGCGCGCGACTGTCAACGGGGCTCAGGCGATAGTAATCCCGCAGGTCTTTCTCCGTCCCCACGCCCAATGCATTGACTGCCTGCAATAACAGGCCCCGCTGGGCCTCGTCCTCACCTACAGGCGGTTGTTGCAGCAGCGCCCGCGGCAGCACTCGCTCGGGCAAATCGTACAAGCGTTCGAAGCCACGACGGCCCGCCACGGTGACCAGGCCAGCAGCAAACAACCACTCCAGCGCATGTTTTTCCGCACTCCAGTCCCACCAGGGGCCGGCGCGCACTTCTCGCGTCGACAGGCTGCCCGCGCCCAGCGCGCCCTGCTCCGTCACGGCCGCCAGCACCCGGGCGATGGTCGGTTGTTGCTCGCGGCCAAAGCGCGCCAGTTGCTGGTAAATACCCTGGCCCTGGCGCGCCCGGTCCATGCGCCAACGCAGCAGGGGATAGAGCGCCAGCGGCAACAGCGAGGCTTCGTGCCCCCAATACTCGAACACTTTGCGCTGGCGGTTGCGCCCCCAGGCGAGCTGATCGAGCAACGCTTGTGGATAACTGCCCAGGCGGGAAAACAGCGGCAGGTAATGGGAGCGCACCAGCGCATTGACCGAATCGATCTGCACCACGCCCAGTTGTTCGATCACCCGCGACAGGTGAGCAACCCCCACCTGCGTGCGCGGTGGCCGCGCAGCGAAGCCCTGGGCCGATAACGACAGGCGTCGCGCCTGCAGCAGGGAAAAGGATTGAGTGGTGGGCATGCCCGGCTCCTTCTGAACAAGCCCACTCAAGGTAGTCGCGACCTTCGGGTGGCGCGACTCATTTTTTCAGCGGGTCATCCCAGAATGGGCGCTCCACTTCCTGCAGCACATCGGCACGGCTCATGCCGATATCATGCAGCGCCGCATCGCTCAGGCGCGCCAGTTCCATGCGCTGGCGATGCAGCTGCCGCCAGCGCGCCAACTGCTGGACCACACCCTGGACCCAGTGGGGGAACCCGTCCTGCCGGGACTGGGGATACATCAACACAAGCGACTTCTGACCTTTCATCGTCGTACCCTCCGTGTTGGGATGACGTCAGTGTCTGCTCGGGTCTAAGATCAATCCAACGAATGTTCCTGATGCAATACATCTAGGAGATTGATGCCTTGTCCCAGTACCAGAGTATCGATTCCGAAGTCCTGCGCACCTTCGTGGCCATTGCTGAACATGGCGGCTTTACCCGCGCCGGCGAAGTGGTCAACCGCACCCAGTCGGCGGTCAGCATGCAGATGAAGCGCCTGGAAGAGGACATCATCCAGCGCCAGCTGTTCGAGCGCGACGGCCGCCAGGTCCGCCTGACTGCCGAGGGCCAGGTGCTGCTCGGCTATGCCCGGCGCATCCTCAAGCTGCATGGCGAAGTGTTCAACACCTTACGCATGCCGCATATGGTCGGGACCGTGCGCATCGGTACCCCCGACGACTACGCCATGCGTTTTTTGCCGGGCATTCTGTCCAGCTTCGCCCAGGCCTATCCGCTGATCCAGGTCGAAGTGCATTGCGAAAGCTCCCGCCAGCTGATGCAGCGCCAGGACCTGGACATGACCATCATCACCTGCGAGCCCGGCCATGAGGTCGGCCAACTGCTACGCCGCGAGCGCGCGGTCTGGGTGCAGGCGCAAGGGTTCTGTCCGCACGAACACACGCCCTTGCCGCTGGCGGTATTCAACACCGACTGCTGCTGCCGCACCTGGGCCTGCAATGCCCTGGATGCACTGGGGAAGGAATATCGAATCGCCTACACCAGTGCCAGTACCCCCGCGATCATGGCTGTGGTCAGCGCAGGCCTGGCCGTCACGGCGCAGCTGCAGAGCCTGATTACCAGCGACCTGCGGATCATCGGCGAGGCAGAAGGCCTGCCCGAATTACCGACCGCAAGCATCATGCTGCTGCGCAACGGGCCCCATCAATCGCAGATGATTGACTGCATGGCCGATTACATCGTGGAAGGCTTCAGATCTTGAAGGCCAGCATCACCGCGCAGACCACCAGAAAACCGCAAAACAGCGAACGCAGGACTTTTTCGGGCAAGGCGTGAGCAAGCTTCACGCCCCAACTGATGCTCAACAGGCCGCCGATCGCCAGCGCAATGCCCATGCTCCACAGCACATGCTGGTGGATGCCATAGGTGAACAGCGTCACAGCGGTGCTCGGTGCGGCCAGCGCCAGGGACAGCCCCTGGGCGACCACCTGGGTGGTACCGAAAACACTGGTCAGCACCGGTGTTGCCACCACGGCGCCCCCTACACCGAACAGACCGCCGAGCACGCCGGCGCCGCTGCCCAGCACCCCGAGCCACGGCCAGGCGTAGCGCATCTCGCTGCTGGGTTGGGCCTTGGGCATGAACATCCGCGCCAGGTTCCACAGCGCCAGCGCGACCAGGAACAGGACGAAGCCCAATCGCATGGCCTGGGCATCGACACCCACGGCCCAGATCGAGCCGAGCCAGGCAAACACGAAACTGGCCGCCGCCAACGGCAAGGCATGGCGCAGCTCGATGCGATTGCGCTGGTGATAACGCCACAGCGCCAGCAACACGTTGGGCACCACCATCACCAGGGCTGTGCCTTGGGCCAGTTGCTGGTCAAGACCGAACAGCACACCGAGCGCGGGGATCGCGATCAATCCCCCACCGATGCCGAACAGCCCGCCGACTGTCCCCAGTGCAGCGCCCAGCGCTATGTACATCACCCACTCGATCATTGCTGTCTCTCTAAGATTTCAATCGGTGCATGCTACCGACCCGATGCTAGCGGGGAAACGCACAGCAACGCACAATGGCTGTGCCATTTACGCAAAAGCAGATTACGCGAAATGAATCCTGACGCCCTCACCGAACAACTGAGCCTGTTCCTGGATGTGCTGGAAACCGGCAGTTTTTCCGCCACGGCTCGCCGCCACCCGCTGACTCCATCGGCCGTCGCTCGGCGCATCGACACCCTGGAAAGCGCCGTTGGCAGCCGCCTGTTCGTACGCAGCACCCATGCCGTACGCCCCACACCGGCTGGCAATGCCTTTGCCGAACGCGCGCAGCGTATCGTAGAGGAACTGCGCCTGGCCCGTGCCGAAGCGGTGTCGTTGAGCAATGCCCCGGAAGGCCTGATCCGCATCGACGCGCCCGCAGCGTTCGGCCGTCGTCACCTGGCGCCAGCCATTGCCGACTTTCTGGTGGCCTATCCCGGGCTCGATGTACAGCTGCGCCTGATCGACAGCTTCGTCGACCTGCACGGCTCGCACCTGGGCGAAGTCGACCTGGTGCTGCGTGCAGGCCCGCTGGCAGACACGCGCCTGGTGGCCACCTCCCTGGCCAAGATGGTGCGTATCGCCTGTGCCAGCCCCGCCTACCTGGCCGCACGCGGCATCCCTGCCTCACCGGCCGAGCTGCCCGAACACGACGGCCTGGACTGGGACGGCCTGGCCCCGCCCTTCGCCTGGCGCTTCGCCGTGGACGACCAGTTGCGCCTGTACCGCCCGACGCGGATGCGCATGAGCGCCAACAACGCCGAGACCCTGCTGTTCGGCGCCCTTGCCGGCCTCGGGATCGCCCACTTGCCTACCTGGCTGATCAGCGAGTACCTGTTACGCGGCGAGCTCTTGCCCCTGTTTTGCGAGAACGGCCTGCCAGCGACCGAGTCCAGCGGTATCTATGCCCTGCGCCTGGAACATGAAACGAACTCTCGCAGTCGTTTGCTGCTCGAATTCCTCAAGAGCCGCTTCAGCCCGGTGCCCCCTTGGGACCTGGCGTTGCAAAGCGAGCTGCGCTGGTAGTAAGTGCGCTAATGAACAGCGTGCTAAATTCAAAGGATCAACCGATCAAAGGATCTGCATGAACGCCGATACCCACGCCCCAGGCCCTTGCGACGAACTGCTCCTGAACAACCAGGTGTGCTTCGCCCTGCACTCCACTTCGCTGCTCATGACCAAGGTCTACAAGCCCCTGCTGCAAGCACTTGGCCTGACTTATCCACAGTACCTGGCGATGCTCGTGCTCTGGGAACAGGATGGCTTGACCGTGGGTGAGATCAGCCACCGCCTGCTGACCGACCCGGGTTCCCTGACGCCACTGCTAAAACGCCTGGAAGCCGAGGGACTGCTCAAGCGTACCCGCAGTCGCGACGATGAACGGGTCGTGCTGGTGCAACTGACCGAACAGGGTCGGGACCTGCAGGAACAGGCCAAGCGCGTGCCACCGTGCATCCTCAGTGCCAGTGGGCAGAGCCTGGAGCGCTTGCAGCAACTACAGGCCGAACTGCTGGAGCTGCGGGCCAACCTGCAAAAAAGCCTTTGAGGTCTATGCTGTGAATGACCGTTCGTAGCAAGGTCGAAAAATTAACTTGCGCACTAAATAACTGCGCGCTAAGTTAATTCCCGTACCCACTCAGCGCCACGGCGCATTCCATGCGAGGCTCAAGATGCAAAAGGTCACTCCGCTGTACATTGCAGAAGCTACCTCCACCGGCGGTCGCGATGGTCGGTCCAAATCCAGCGACGGCATTCTCGATATCGCCCTGGCCACGCCCAAAGAGCTGGGTGGTGCAGGCGGTGCGGCTACCAACCCTGAGCAACTGTTTGCCGCCGGCTACTCGGCCTGCTTCATCGGCGCACTGAAGTTCGTGGCTGGCCAGCAGAAAAAGGCGATTCCGGCCGACAGCTCGATCAAGGCCCGCGTCGGCATCGGCCAGATCCCTGGCGGTTTCGGCCTGGACATCGACCTGCATGTGAACCTACCCGGCCTGGATCAAGCCGATGCCCAGGCCCTGGTCGACGCGGCGCACCAGGTATGCCCGTACTCCAACGCCACCCGCGGCAACGTTGATGTACGCCTGCACGTCACGGTGTGAGGGTAAATCCCAGGCATAAAAAAACCCGGCCAAGGCCGGGTTTTTAGTGGGCGCAAGAATTACTTCTTGGAACGGCCCTTGAAGCTGCCATCGCGAGTGTCGATGTCGATCATCTCGTCGATTTCGATGAAGTCGGCAACCTGGATCTCAGTACCGTTGCTCAGCTTCGCTGGCTTCATGACCTTGCCCGAAGTGTCGCCGCGAGCAGCGTTTTCGGTGTAGGTGACTTTACGGCTGATGGTGGTCGGCAGTTCTACCGATACCAGGCGGTCTTCGAAGAAAACGGCTTCGCAAACGTCGGTCATGCCTTCTTCGATGTACGGCAGAACGGCCTCGATGTCTTCGGCGTTCAGTTCGTACATGGTGTAGTCGGTGGTGTCCATGAAGGTGAAGGTGTCACCGCTGATGAACGACAGGGTCGCTTCTTTGCGATCCAGGATCACGTCGTCCAGCTTGTCGTCCGCACCGTAAACGGTTTCGGTCTTGTAGCCGGTCAGCAGGTTCTTCAGCTTGGTCTTCATGATCGCGCTGTTACGGCCCGACTTGGTGAATTCAGCTTTCTGGACCAGCCACGGGTCGTTATCGATCCGCAGTACGGTACCAGGTTTCAGTTCTTTACCAGTTTTCATTGCGAGATATCCGAATTTGGATGGATTTACAAAAATCGAGGCCGCATATCATAGCCAATTTCGATAAAACTGTACCAGCGCTGCGGCAAGGTCCGGCTGAGCGGCCTGTGTGGAGCTCCAGCGGCGGGCATGCTGGTCGAGCTCGGTCCAGTGCTCCAGCACCTGTTGCCAGGCCTGGCCCATGTCGCGGTCCATGTTCCATGCACGCCATAGGTCGACAATGGCCGCCTTGGCCGGCTGCGACAGCCCCACCACGTAATGGTCGAGAAACGCTTCGAGCTTTTCCCAGTGGGCGTACGCTTCCTGCACATAGATATGCCAGAGCAACGGGCGCCCCGCCCATTGCGCGCGAACAAACGAGTCTTCGCCGCGCACGGCATTGAAGTCGCAGCACCACAAAAGTCGGTCGTATTCATTCTGGCTGACGAAAGGCAGGATCTGCACGGTCAGAGCGCCGCGCGTCGCCACGCTGCCCGCCGCCAGGGCACCTTCGCCCAGCCAGGACTGCACATCCCCGAGTATGCGACCTTCCGGCACCAGCAGGTGGTTGGCACGGCTGTCGGCGGCCAGGGCATCGAGCCAACTGCCCAGGCCCGAGTTCTCGTAGGCGAACAATGAAATCATTCGGGCGTCGCTGAGCGGTGTCACGCCCAGGCCCTGAAGAAACGCCCGGCGCGCCGCCGGGTCCTGCTCGAAGGCCTCGCGACGCGCCAACAGGTGTGCCTCGCGCAGCAAGCCGCCGGTCCTGGGGGTAAAACCCGGAAAGAAAAACACCTTGCGCAAGCCATTGGGCTGGGGTGACGGCAAGCCATGGCAGCCTTCGACCCAGTCTTCGGCGCTGAGATATTCAAGGTTCAGCCACAACGGGGCACGGGGGCACTCGAGCATGGCCTGCACATAGGAGCTCGGCAGCTGGCAGGCAAAGGCGCCGATCACCACGTCGGCCACGGGCGTGTCCTGCCACAGGGACGTCCAATGACACACTTCGACGCCCTGCTGCCATTGCCGGGACGCCTGGGCGTCGGCCTGCGGACAGATGCGCGCAAAAGCCGTCAGGTCATCCACCCAAAGGCGCACCGCGACATCCTGCTCGGCCACCAGTTGCCGGGCCAGGCGCCAGGTCACACCGATATCGCCGTAGTTGTCGACGACACAACAGAAGATATCCCAGTGCGCTTTCATCGCGGGCCCCTTGGCAAAAGCGCCGATTGTCCGGGTAAATCATCGCAGACAAAAGCCTGGGACGAAAAAAACCTGTCGCGCCGTGCGAGAATGGCCGCCTGTGTCCTGGCCAGGAGGCCATCATGCCCCGTCCTCGCGAACTGAAGATCACCCTCAAGCCCGTGCAGTTGATTCTGTGTGTCGCACTGGGCCTGTGGCTTGGCGCGGTTGCCATTGCCTTGAGCCTCTGGCTGGCCTGGCGCCTGCTACCTGAAACCGTACAACCCCTGGCCCAGAAACTCGTACCGCCAGCCGCCGCACCGGCAAGCGTCGCACCGCAAGTCGACCAGCAGATCGAGATGTTCGAACAGTACAAGCGGATCCTGCGCAATCAGGAAACACAGCAAGCAGAGGAACAGGCTGAAAGCAGCCTGCGTAACTTGTCCAATCCCAAGTGCCAGTTCTGGCTGCAGCAGAACCGTACCGCGCCCACCGAAAAGAGCCGCGCACTCGTCCTGGAATTGTGTAACTAACGCCATCATGAACAAAGCCGACCTGCTCAAGAGCATCATCGACACCCTGGGCTTGGACCTCGACGTAGCTCAACGGGCGGCACAGACCGCCTACGAAACGGCCACTGCCGAAGAGAACATCGCCGAGAACAAATACGACACCCTGGGGCTGGAAGCGTCTTACCTGGCGACCGGGCAAGCCCGACGCATGGAGGAGATCCGTCAGGCGCGCACCGCCTACCTGCAACTGGTGCTGCGCGACTACGACCCGTCGTGCGGCATTCAGGTCAGCAATCTGGTCACCCTGGAAACCGAGGACGGCACTTGCCAGCGCTTGTTTCTCGGGCCTGAAGGCGCCGGGATGAAAATTGGCCAGGGCGACCAACTGGTGACGGTGATTACCCCGCGCTCACCCTTGGGGCAGGGGTTGATCGGCAAGGCAGTGGATGAGGAAGTCAGCCTGGTGCTGGGGGGAAGGCAGCAGCATTTTTGGGTGGCAGAAGTTTGCTGATCGCGGGGCAAGCCTGCACCTACTGAGCGATGCTCCCGTCGAACCGCTGCGCCAACCCCTGGGCCGCAAACTGCTCGAGGATGAAATCCACGAAGGCCCGCGTCTTGCCCGGCAACAACTTGTGCTCGGCGTAATAGAGCGAAATGTTGCCGTCATCCACGTACCAGTCCGGCAACACCCGCAGCAGACTCCCCGCCTCCAGGTAAGGCACTGCGAACGGCATGCTCACCAGCGCCACGCCCAGCCCCTGCTGCGCCGCCCCGCACGCGGCTTCCGAATCACTCATGGTCATTCGCAGGCGAATGTCCAGCGGGCATTGCTCCTGCTGGCGATTGGTCAATGGCCACGAGCGGACCCGGCCGGTCTGCGGCGAACGAATCAGGATTCCGTCCACTGCGTGCAGGTCGGCAGGCCGATGAATCGGCGGGTGGTGCGCAATGAAGGCCGGTGCCGCCACCAGGATGCGGTGCGCCGGGGTCAGCTTGCGCGCCACTACGCCCTGGGGCAGGTCGAAACCGCCGCCGATGGCGGCATCGAAACCCTGGCCGATCAGGTCGACCTGGCGGTTATCGAAGTGCCAGTCGGGGTTGATGGCCGGATAACGCCGCAGAAACTCGCCCAGCAGCGGCACGATGTACAGGCGCCCGAACACCGTTCCCATGCTCACTTTCAAGGTGCCGGCCGGCTGCCCCTCGGCACTGGCCAGGTTGGCCACGGCGTACTGGATGGTCTGGAAACTGCTGGCCACCTCCCCCAGAAATCGCTGCCCAGCCTCGGTCAGGGTCAAGCGCCGGGTGCTGCGCTGGAACAGTCGCACGCCCAGGTTCGCCTCCAGGCGCGCGACGTTCTTACCCACTGCCGCCGGTGTCAGGCTCAGGCGCCTGGCGGCTTCGGCGAAGCTGCCGACCTCGGCGCTGCGCACAAAGCATTCGATACTGCTGAAGGTTTCCAAGGAGCCGATTCCATACTTGTGGTTTACACAGACTATAGCGATTACCGGCTATTCAGAGGGTAATACGACGCCGATACTGGGCCCCATCCAAGGCATTCGGCCTTGTTCTTTCGGGAGCACACTATGTCGACCCAAACCCGCCTCAACGGTAAAGTGGCCCTGGTCCAGGGCGGATCACGCGGTATCGGTGCAGCCATCGTCAAACGCCTGGCCGCCGAAGGCGCCAGTGTCGCGTTCACCTACGCCAACGCCACCGAACAGGCCAATGCCCTGCAAGCCAGCATCAACGCCAGCGGCGGCAAGGCCCTGGCCATCCAGGCCGACAGCGCCGATGCCAGCGCCGTGCAACACGCGGTGCAAACCACGGTCGATGCCTTTGGCGGGCTGGACATCCTGGTCAACAACGCGGGTGTGCTGGCCGTCGCCCCCCTGCTGGAGTTCGACCTGGATGACTTCGACCGCACCTTGGCGGTAAACGTACGCAGTGTGTTCGTTGCCACGCAAGCTGCGGCCCGGCACATGGGCCAAGGCGGTCGCATCATCAATATCGGCAGCACCAACGCCGAACGCATGCCCTTTGCCGGCGGCGGCCCCTATGCCATGAGCAAGTCCGCCCTGGTCGGCCTGACCCGTGGCCTGGCAAGGGACCTCGGCCCGCTGGGCATCACCATCAACAATGTGCAACCCGGCCCTGTGGACACCGAGATGAACCCGGCCAAGGGCGAGTTCGCCGAAAGCCTGATGGGCTACATGGCCGTGGGACGCTACGGTGAAGTCGAAGAGATCGCCAGCTTCGTTGCCTACCTGGCCAGCCCGGAAGCCGCCTACATCACGGGTGCCAGCCTGACCATCGACGGCGGTTTCGCGGCCTGATGCGATCAGTCTGCTGCCCTGGCGTCCAGGTTGTGTTCAATCATCTGAACGAATGCCCTGGCCGCCGGGGTCGGGTTTTTCGACCAGATCGCATAGAGGTGACGTCGCGGCGCATCACGCACGGCCACCACGGCAACCTCAGTGAACCCGCAGGCAATACGCGCGGGCACCAGTCCAACGGCCAGCTCACGCTGGACGAATTTCTCGACCAGGCGAATGTTGGTGACCTCGAACTGCACCCGATGGCGCAAGCCTGCCGCGGCAAACGCCTCGTCGGTCTGGCGCCGGGCGCCGGTGCCGGCCGGAAAATCCACCAGCGGCTGGTTTTCCAGGTGCGCCAGCGACAGCTCCTCGACCGCCACCAGTGGATGGCCCAGAGGCAGCACCGCCACCAGTTCCTCTTCGGCCAGGAGGCGGCATTCGACGCCTTCCGGACGGCCTCCGGGCCATACCCCGATGAAGCCCACATCCAGTCGCCGCTCAAGCACGTCGGCGATCAACAGCTCACTCTTGGCCATCAGCCAGCGGATATCCACGTGCGGATACCGGCGATGAAAGCCGGCCAGCAAGTCGACCAGGTCCAGCTCGGTCAGCGAGGTGATCTCGCCAATGGACAACTGCCCACGCACTTCGCCACAGGCGGCCGCTACGTCCTCGGCAATGCGCCGGGTGGCTTCCAGCGCAGGCCGCGCACTCTGCACGAACGCCTCACCCGCAGCGGTCAGGCGCACTCGCCGCGAGCTACGTTCGAACAGGCTGACCCCCAGAGTTTCCTCCAACCGGGCAATCTGGTGACTGAGCGCCGACTGAACGACGTGGCAACGTTCCGCAGCCCGAGTGAAACTACCGGTATCGACGACCGCCAGGGCATATTCGATTTGCTTGAGGTTCATGGATCAATCTGTTTTCAAGATGGATAGAATGAAAACGATACATTGGCGTCATGCTAGCGCATTTCCGATACTGTCACTTCCCATCTGCCACTGATCGAGACGGTCCATGACCACCTCCACCTCCCCCTTGAGTCGCGGCCTGATCCTGCTGATGGCGATAGCCACCGGTCTCGCCGTAGCCAGCAACTATTACGCGCAGCCGCTGTTGCACAGCATCGCCGAACACTTCGGCCTGACCACCGCCAGCGCCGGCGCCATCGTGATTGCCGCGCAGTTGAGTTATGGCGCGGGCCTGCTGTTGCTGGCACCCTTGGGCGACCTGTTCGAACAACGCCGGCTGATTGTCAGCATGATCGGCATCAGTACCCTCGGGCTGTTGATCAGCGCCTTCTCTGCGAGCCTGCCGTGGTTGCTGCTGGGCACCACGCTGACCGGCCTGTTCTCGGTGGTAGCCCAGGTCCTTGTGCCCATGGCGGCCGGCCTGAGCGACCCGAGCCAGCGCGGTCGGGTGGTCGGCACACTGATGAGTGGGCTGCTGCTGGGCATCCTGCTGGCGCGAACCGCCGCAGGCTTCATGGCCGAGCTCGGCGGCTGGCGCAGCATCTACCTGCTGGCGGCCGCCTTGATGGCGGTGTGTGCCATTGCGTTGTATCGCGCCCTGCCCGAACGCCACCAGCACGCCGGGCTCAACTATCCGGCGCTGATCGGCTCGGTGTTCCGCTTGTTCGTCGATGAGCCGGTGCTGCGCCTGCGCTCGCTGCTCGGCCTGCTGGCCTTCAGCTTGTTCGCCTTGTTCTGGACACCACTGGCGTTTCTCCTGGCTGCCGAGCCCTATCACTACTCCGACGCGATAATCGGCCTCTTCGGCCTGGCCGGTGCCGCCGGTGCGCTCTCGGCCAACTGGGCCGGCCGCCTGGCCGACCGCGGCAAGGGGCCGCTGGGGACGACGGTCGGGCTGCTGGCCTTGTTGTTGTCGTGGATTCCCCTGGGCTTTGCCCAATCCTCCCTGCTGGCCTTGCTGGCTGGCGTGCTGCTGCTGGACCTCGCCGTGCAACTGGTACATGTGAGCAACCAGAACGCAGTCATTGCGCTGCGCCCGGAGGCGCGCAACCGTCTGAATGCCGGCTACATCACCTGCTATTTCATCGGCGGGGCGTTGGGTTCGCTGCTCGGCACCCAACTGTTCCAGTCCCACGGCTGGAACGCCATCGTCATCGCCGGCCTTGCCATCGGCAGCCTGGCCTTGCTGGTCTGGAGCCTGGCGGAGCGCCAGCGCAGCCTGCGCGCACGCACGGTTTGACTTGCGCCGCCCAGGCGACCCTCCGTCGCCTGGGCATTGACTTGCAGTAGCCCGAGCGTTGAGTACGGGTTGGTCGAAAGCCCCTTCAAATTGGATTGACACAATGACAAGACTCACGGTCCAGTCCGGCGATTTCTTGCAAGGTGAGGGCGAATATCGCAATGGATCGCTCACACTCAAGACCTGCCGCAGCCCCAACCCTGGGGAAAAAATCGCCCTTACCCGCATCAGCGACCTGATCGTCGCCAACCAGGAGTCCAGCCGCAGCCTAGGCAGTGCCTTGGGTTGGGGCATGGCAGGCGCGCTCGTCGCAGGCCCCGTCGGCCTGATTGCCGGCCTGTGGCTGGGTGGCAAGGAAGAGGAGGTGACCTTTCTCGCCACCTTCAAGGATGGCCGCAAGCTGATGGCCGTCACCGACAGCAAGACCTGGTCGAAAATCAATGGCCATTGGCGTCGACAGGCGTTGCCCGCCGCCAATCGCTGAACCGGCTTTCGTACCTCCCTCGCTCATTGCTGTTAAGCGGTCAAAACAGGTGCTCCGCAATCCGGCGCCCCCTGCTAAGATGCGCGCCCGCCTGCCCGGCGCAATGCCGGCAGGCCTGTCCCCTCTTCAACTCATCAGATCCACGCCCCCGGACCGCGACGGTGCATAACGGCGCGTCTGCTGCATGCCTTCAAGGAGCTTTCTGCATGTCCCTGCCCCGCCCCCACCTGCCCCTGGGCCTGCTCGGCTTGAGCCTGGCCTTGCCCGCCGCCCACAGCCTGGCGCAGGACAGCATCACACTGGCACCAGTGAAGGTGTCCGAGGTGTACAGCGAGGGCTATAAGGTCGATGAAGCGTCGGTGACAGGTTTTATGCCCGCCCCATTGCTGGAGACCCCCGCGTCGGTTGCCGTATTCAGCGAGCAGTTGATCGCCGATCGGCAGGTGCGAAAGCTCAGCGAACTGCTGCAAAGCGATGCCTCGGTGGGCGAAAGCTATGCGCCGATCGGCTACTACGAGAACTTCAACGTGCGCGGCTTCGAGCTCAATGCCGCCAGCAGTTACAAGATCAACGGCCAGACCATTGCTGGCGAGCAGAACGTGGCGCTGGAGAACAAGCAGCAGGTCGAATTGCTCAAGGGCCTGTCCGGCTTGCAAAGCGGCGTCGCCGAACCCGGAGGGCTGATCAACTACGTCACCAAGCGGCCTGAAGACGTGCGCTCGGTGACGGTGTCGAGCAACGAGCAAGGTGAGCGCTACATCGCCACCGACCTGGGCGGCTGGTTCGGCAGCGAGCGGCAGTTCGGCCTGCGCGCCAACCTAGCCCATGAAGATATCCGCTCTTATGTCGAGCATGCCGATGGCAAGCGCGATTTCGCCGCCCTGGCCTTCGACTGGCAGATAAACCCCGACGCGTTGCTGCAAGTGGATGCCGAGTACCAACACCGTGAACAGCGTTCGGTGCCGGGCTATCAACTGCTCGGGGGCAACAGCCTGCCCCATGACATCGACCCTCACGACCGCCTTGCCTATCAGCAGTGGGCGAACCCGGTGAGCATCGACTCGCTGAACCTGGGCACACGGTTCGAGTACCGATTCAACGACACCTGGACCGGCAGCCTCAGCGCCTCGCACAGCAAGGTAGTGATCGACGACTACAGCTCATTTGCCTGGGGTTCCAGCGAAGGCGCGTACTTCAGCAGTGCGGGTGACTATGACATCTACGACTACCGCAGCCCCGACGATACCCGCCGCACCGATGAAGCACAGGCAGCGCTCAATGGCCGCTTCGATACCCTGGGCCTGGGCCACGAACTGACCATGGGTGCCAGCGCCCAACGGCGCACCCTGGATCAGCGCCCGTATTTCAACGAATGGATCGGCAGCGGCAATATCTACCAGGAAACACCGGCGCTCCAACCCTCCGACAAAACGCCAGGCCACAGCACCCGCCGCCTGGACAGCCGCCAGTACGGACTGTTTGCCAGCGATCGGATCAGCTTCAACGAACAGTGGCAGACCGTGCTCGGCGCACGCCTGGTGCGGCTGGATGAAAAGACCTTCGCCGAAGATGGCACCCCCGGCAGACATACCCGCGACTATCAGTTGCTGCCCAACGCGGCACTGATCTACAAGCCACGCCCGGACATTTCCCTGTACACCAGCTACAGCAAGGGCATTTCCTCGGGCGGCACCGCCCCGTGGTTTGCCGGCAACAGTGGCGAAATCCTTGCCCCGACCCTGTCCCATCAACTGGAAGTGGGCGTCAAGCGCGACTGGCAGCGCCTGAGCCTGAGCGCCGCGCTGTTCCAGCTGCGCCAGGCTTATCAATACTCACGACCGGAGGGCGACGGCAACTTCACCTACGTGCAACAAGGGCAACAGAAAAACGTGGGCCTGGAGCTGGGCGCCAGCGGCTGGCTGACCGAGCGCCTGCAGATCAACGCCAGCGCTGCGGCGATCCGCGCGCGGGTGAAAAACAGCGACACGGCCGACTTCGAAGGTCACCAGGCGATCAACGTGCCCAACTTTCGCGCCGCCGTACAGGCCGACTACAGTCTGCCGGTGCAGGGCCTGGCCCTGCTGGGCGGGGCACGCTACAGCGCCAGCAAGTACGCCAACCAGGCCGGTACGGTGGAAGTGGGCAGCTACGCGGTGTTCGACCTGGGCAGCCGATACAGCACGCGGATCGCAGGCTACGACACTGTGGTGCGCCTGATGGTGGATAACGTCTTCGACAAGCGCTACTGGCGGGACGCCGGGGAATACCTGGGCGATGGCTATCTGTTCCAGGGCGCGCCGAGGACGGCGCGGGTATCGGCGACGGTAAGCTTTTAAACACGCATGTAGGAGCGGGCTTGCCCCGCGATAGCGGTGTGTCAGCCACACTGCATCGCGGGGCAAGCCCGCTCCTACAGCTGAAAATCGAGTAGGAGGCGGATTCACACCCGCCGTCCTCTCACACCACCGTGCGTACGGTTCCGTACACGGCGGTTCAGGTTACGCGGCTAAGCCGGTTAATCGTATCCAGTATCGAGACCAGCCCGAGCCGGTCCCACAGTTTCTTTGGCAGCGCGTAGTTCATATGTTGCGCTCCCGAATTCCACCATGGACCTCGGCCATTGAAGGCTGACTTGTTGGCACGCTCCTCGCTCAACCCCAGGCGCATCAAGTTTCTCAGCCTCGTGGGAGGCTGCTTCCATTGACGCCAGATGACGCAGCGGAGTTTGTGCCTGACCCAACCATCCAGTTCCTCAAGCGGCCGCTTGCTCTGGCTGAGCTTGAAGTAGCTAGCCCAGCCTCTCAGGACGGGGTTGATCCGCTCGATGACAGTCGCCATTTTGCGAGCCCGTACGCTGCGCAGCAGCATTCTGAGCCGGTCGCGTAAGCGGTCTAGGCTCATCCTTGCCACGCGCAGCCTTGGCTGCTGGTGCCAGCTTATCCCATAGCCTAGGTAGTCGCACTTCCACGCCCTTGCCACTTGGCTTTTCTTCCTGTTCACCGTCAGCTTCAGACGTTCTCTCAGGAAGCGCTCGACGCTGACCAACACCCGTTCGCCGGCCCGGGGACTGCGTACATAGATGTTCGCATCATCGGCATAACGTACGAAGCGATGGCCCCGTCGCTCCAGCTCGCGGTCGAGTTCGTCGAGCAGGATGTTCGACAGCAACGGCGAAAGCGGGCCGCCTTGCGGCGTCCCCTCCTGCCGTGGGCTGACGACACCGCCCGACATGATCCCGGCTTCAAGGTAGCGGCGGATAAGCCTGAGTACGCACTTGTCTTTGATCCGACGTTCGATGCAGGCCATGAGGATGTCGTGATTGACCCGATCGAAAAACTTCTCCAGATCGAGTTCCACGCACCAGCGGTGTCCCGCTGTCACATGAGCACGAGCCATCTCGATGGCTTGATGCGTACTTCTGCCCGGACGAAAACCATAGCTGTAGTCCGAGAACAGTGGGTCGAAGATAGGTGTGAGCTGCTGCTGCAGTGCTTGCTGGATCAGGCGATCCACGACGCTGGGGATTCCCAGTTGCCGTGTGCCGCCCTGCGGCTTGGGAATTTCAACCGCTCGCACTGCTTGGGGCTGGTATTCACCGGCCAGTAACCTGGCCTTGAGGGTTGGCCAATACTGTCTCACGTAGCCCGCCAAGTCAGCAACCGTCATGCCATCGGCACCCGGTGCTCCCTTGTTGCTGACCACGCGTTGATACGCACGTCTGAGGTTGGCCGGTGCAAGCACCCGCTCCATCAGCGTGTCCGGCTCCGCGTTCGTCCACGTCACGGACGCCGTCGATACCTTTGCACTGTCAGGCGTCACCCTCGGCTTCTGGCCGGAGCTCGGGATGACAGTTTCCGCTGTGGGAAATTTCTGCATTACGGTTACCAACGAGACGGCGACGCCTACTGGCGGCATAACCTGTTCGGCCCTTGGTGGCGCGGTTAACCGCCACTTACTACGGCTTCGGCTGACTTCTGCACGCTCATCCCGTCGCCTTTCGACGCGCGGTAGCACAATGGCAAACGTACAGATCTCCCAGGGTAATTCGCGCGACCTTCCTGCTTATGCCTGTCGGATCTACGTCACAGCGTTCCGTGCAAGTATTGGGCTTTGGCGATTTGTGCCACCTCACCCCGCTGTGCCGCCTCTATCCGCTTCCTGTTCGTCAGGCCAGCATTTTGCCTCGGGCTTCCTTCAGATTCGCGGTCACCCGCGACACCCTTGCCTCCGGCTAACACTTCCCCTTGCCGGGTGTGTAGAGGACTTTCACCTCCAAGTCACCCGCTTGGCCACCACAGCCAAGCGGGTTGCGCTTACGCGCAACGCGCCATGCCTGGCGCACACAAAAAGCCCCCGGTCTTTTCAGACCGGGGGCTTTTCTAAAAGTGGCGGTGAAGAAGGGATTCGAACCCTTGATACAGTTTCCTGTATACACACTTTCCAGGCGTGCTCCTTCAACCGCTCGGACACTTCACCGGGTATCTTCAGGCCGTTCAGCCCGTCGAGGTGCGCTAATGTAGTCGAAAGTGCTGCGCTTGGCAAAGGTTTTTTTCAGAATATTCATGCGCTTAAGCCGGATAACCAAAAAGCCCGAGGCAGATGGCATAGCTGCCAATCTCTGGCGTGCTTCGGCATCCCTTGCCTTGGCCCTCCCGCAGCTCAAGGCAACCGGCAGCATGGCTGACTGGTCAGTCAGTCACGGCGCTTTACCTCGCTGCCCGGCCTGAGTAACGTCTGCCCCACTCCCCCTTTAGGAACCCTGTCATGAGTGAGCTGATTTCCTACCACCTCGAAGACGGTATCGCGACCCTGACCTTGAACAACGGCAAGGTCAACGCCATCTCGCCTGATGTCATCGCCGCCTTCAACAGTGCCCTGGACCAGGCTGTACAAGACCGCGCAGTGGTGATCATCACCGGCCAGCCCGGCATTCTCTCCGGTGGCTATGACCTCAAGGTGATGACAGCCGGTCCCAAGCAAGCCGTCAGCCTGGTGACCGCAGGCTCTACACTGGCCCGTCGCATGCTTTCGCACCCGTTCCCGATCATCGTCGCCTGCCCTGGCCACGCCGTGGCCAAAGGGGCTTTCCTGCTGCTGTCGGCCGACTACCGTATCGGCGTCGAAGGCCCCTTCAGCATCGGCCTGAACGAAGTGCAGATCGGCATGACCATGCACCATGCCGGCATCGAACTGGCCCGCGACCGCCTGCGTCGCTCGGCATTCCACCGCTCGGTCATCAACGCCGAGATGTTCGACCCCGCCAGCGCCGTGGATGCCGGCTTCCTCGATAAAGTCGTTCCGGCCGAACAACTGCAGGAGGCTGCCCTGAGCGCCGCGCGCCAGTTGAAGAAAATCAACATGAATGCGCACAAGCACACCAAACTCAAGGTGCGCAAGGCGTTGCTCGACAGCCTCGACGACGCGATCATCCGCGATCAGGAGCACATGGGCTAAGCCCCCTACCAAGGCCTGATTGCATTTGGTTACGCAATCAGGCCGTCACGACTTCATTGAGCGTTTGCCCGCGCAAGTGCACACCCGTACACTGCGCCGCGTTTGCCTGGTGTGAGTCGTAAAATGCTTTTTCTTGTACGCATGCTCCTGTTGGGGCTGCATTTTGTTGTCATTGGAATTGTCGGTGTACTGATCGGCCTGTGCCGGCCATTCAACCCGGACAACAGCCGTATCTATGCACGCCTGTACGGGCTGCCCGCCACCTGGCTGATGCACCTTGATGTCAAGGCAGAGGTCGGCCCGCTGTTCGACCAGCCGCCTGGCTGTGTGATCATTGCCAACCACCAATCCAACCATGACCTGTTCGTGCTCGGTCACGTGGTGCCGCCGCGTACCGTGTGCATCGGCAAGAAAAGCCTGAAATGGGTTCCGCTGTTCGGCCAATTGTTCTGGCTGGGCGGCAACGTCCTGATCGATCGCGGCAACGCCTACCAGGCCCGCCGCGCCATGCAGACCACCACCCGCACCTTGTGCGAGAACAACACATCTATCTGGGTATTCCCCGAAGGCACTCGCAACGCCGACGATCAGTTGATCCCGTTCAAGAAAGGCGCCTTCCACATGGCCGTGGAAGCCGGTGTGCCGATCGTGCCTGTCTGCGTCAGCCGATATGCCCGGCGCCTGAGCCTGAACAGCTGGCGCCGCAGCAAAGTCATCATCCGCTCCCTGCCGCCCATCGCCACCAGTGGCCTGACCCAGCAGGACGTACCTGCCCTGGCCGAGCAGTGCCGGATGCAGATGCAGCGCTGCATCGACCTGATGGAAGCTGAATTGCAAAAGGCCTGAGTGGTTGCTCAATTCTGTGTGTCAGACCAAGCTACTGGCACGAAAATCAGAAGAAGCGAACCACCATGGGACGAGTCGTTGCGGCGGCGGTGTACAGCGCCGGCAGAAAGGTCACCAACATCAGCCTTGATGAAGGCAGTCAGTGGGCCAGCAAACCTGGGCACTTCGTCTGGATCGGACTGGAGGAGCCCAACGCCCAGGAGCTGGCCAACCTGCAATGCCAGTTCAACCTGCATGAACTGGCAATCGAGGACGCGCTGGAGAAACACAGCCGCCCCAAGCTCGAGACCTTCGGCGATGCGCTGTTCATCGTCACCTACTCGCCCGTGCGCCACGAAGGCAAGCTGGAGTTCATCGAAACCCATATCTTCGCCGGCAACGGCTACATCATCACCTGCCGCAATGGCCATTCAAAATCCTACGCCCTGGTTCGCCAACGCTGCGAAGCGCGACCGCTGCTGCTGGAGCATGGCGAGGATTTCGTGCTCTACGCCCTGCTCGACTTCGTCACCGAGAACTATCAACCGATCGGCGAAGCCATCCACGGCGAGATTGAAGAGCTGGAACAGAACGTACTGAGCAATTCGCTCCAGGAAGAAGACATCCGCCGCCTGCACAGCTTGCGTCGCGACATTCTTCGCCTGCGTCGCTACGTGGCGCCCATGGTTGAAGTCAGCGAAGAATTGCAGCGCCTGACCTTCCCGTTCATCGACAAGAACATGCGCCCGTATTTTCGCGATGTGCAGATTCACGTCACCCGGCAGATGGAAGACCTGGCCGGGATTCGTGATATCGCCAGCCAGACCATCGAGATCGGCATGCTGCTGGAGTCATCGCGCCAGAGCATCGTGCAACGCAAGTTCGCCGCCTGGGCAGCGATCCTGGCGTTTCCCACCGCTGTGGCGGGCATCTACGGGATGAACTTCCAGAACATGCCGGAACTGAGCTGGCACTACGGCTATTTCGCCGTACTGGGCGGGATCGCCGTGGGCTGCACGGCGCTGTTTGCCAGCTTCAAACGTTCCGGCTGGTTGTAACGGACAGCCTCAGGCCGAGGTGCCCTGGGGCTTGTGGGCAACGAAACGCATCATCCATTCGGCGACCGTGCTGCCCTGGTGCTCGTACGCCAGGCTGTCGATGCCCTTGCGGTACACCTCCTGGCCGAGGTTGTCCTGGCGCAGCTCCAGCAACGCTCGCGAATAGTCGTGGATGAACTCCGGGTGGCCCTGGAAACACAGCACCTGGTCGCCGATGTGATAGGCCGCGTTCGGACAGAAATCGCTGGAGGCGATCACCGTGGCGTTCTCCGGCAGGCGCGTCACCTGGTCCTGGTGGCTGATCAGCAGGGTCAGCTCTTCGACCTGCGGGCTCATCCACGGCGCCTTGGCGTTCATGACATAGCGATGGGTGCCCACGCCCCAGCCCTGCACGGCACGTTCGCTATTGCCGCCCAGCAGCAGGGCCAGCAACTGATGGCCAAAACACACACCCAGCAACTTGTCGCCACGCTGATAGCGATCGAGCAGGAACGTCTTGAGTTTTTCGATCCAGGGATCATCGCCGAACGAGTCGGCCTTGCTGCCCGTCACCAGGTAGGCATCAAATACCTGGTCATCTTCCGGGTATTCGCCGTTCAACACGTTATAGACGCGAAACTCTGCGGCGATCGGCTGGCGGGTGAACAGTTGCTCGAACATCCGTCCGTAGCCCTGATACTGATCGACCAGCTCGGGTCGCAGGACGTCGGTTTCCAGGATGCAGATGCGTAACGACATAGATTTAGTCCTGAACGACAAAAGGCGGGATTGCCCCCTAGAGCCTGCCCCGAATAAGGCCTGCAAGCAAGTAGGATGCACTGACGAACGGTCACCGGTGGTGGATCCAGGCGCTGACTGCTCGCAGGCGTCTAGCAAGGGCAAATGTTGCTGGATGGCACTTGGCCTCATAGCCAAAAGAAACAGTAATTTATAAAAACATATGAAAGCGTTCTAAAACACAACTGACGTTGACCCTAAGGTTAGTTGTATACCCATCAGCAAAGGTTCGCGTCTGGACGTCAAACCGCGTTACCCGTTTGCCGGATCGACGACAAGGAAGCCACTGGGCACTCAGGAATAACAACAAGAAGGCGGTCAGCCATGTTCAAACAACCCAAAGTACGCCAAGCCGGGCTCATTCTCTTCGCCACGACATTACTGTTGATTCTGCCGAACTTGTCACGCCTGTTCGGCTGACCTCTCTATGGCCTTTTGCGGTGGCGCGCAGGTACTCTGCCAGCCCTGATGGTTGGAGTCTGCCCATGCGCCGCTGCCTCGTCCTGCTGTTGACCCTGCTCTGCCTGCCGCTGCAGGCGGCGCAATTGACCCTGGAGCTGGGTAACGGTACTCGCCAGTGGCAAAGCGCCGAACTGCTCGCCCATCCCCAGGCGCAGAACATCGAGATCCCGGACGATGTGTCCTACAAGAAAACCATGCACTACCGTGCCGTGCCGCTGGCAGCGCTGCTTGAAGGCATAGCCCCCGAAGATCACCTGCAAGCCGTGGCCGATGACGGCTTTGCCGCCGAAATGCCCGCCGCGCCCCTGCTGAAAAAAGGGCCCGCGCGTGCCTGGCTGGCCATTGAAGACCCCGCCCACCCCTGGCCCCCGCTGGGCAAGGACAAACACAGCGCAGGCCCTTTCTACCTGGTCTGGACCCAACCACAAGCCGGGCGTATCAGCCCGGAACAGTGGCCCTTCCGGGTTGCCAGCATTCGGCGCTTGGCCCCGGTGGTCGAGCGCTTCCCCGCTTTGTTGCCTGCAAAGGATCTCGCCAGTAACGACCCGATCAACCTGGGATTCACCCTGTTCCAGAAAAACTGCCTGGCCTGTCACCGCCTCAACGGTGCGGGCGACGCGCAGTTCGGTCCCGACCTCAACGTGCCCCACAACCCCACCGAATACTTCCAGCCAGCATTCCTGCGTCGCTACATCCGCGATCCACAGAGCCTGCGCCAATGGCCACAGGCAAAAATGCCCGGATTCGGCAGCGCGGTGCTCAGCGACGCCGAGCTGGACGCCCTGCTCGCCTACCTCTCACACATGGCCACGCGCAAGCACCCCTGACGCTCATTGTTGCTGGGCAGTAAAGCTCGGCGTCACCAGCACCTTGGCGTGCATCTGCTCGCAACCTCCACCCCGGCGCATGCCACGCACCGGGCAGGCGTCCAGGTAGTCCAGGCCGACCGCCAGCTTCAGATGCCGCTCGGGGCGGGCCAGCTGGTTCGTCACATCAAAGCTGTACCAGGCATCATCGAGCCAGGCTTCGGCCCAGGCATGGCTGGCCATCTGTTGGCTCTCGCTGTCGAACAGGTAGCCCGAGACATAGCGCGCCGGCACCCCCAGGCTGCGTGCACAGGCCAGAAAAGCATGGGTATGGTCCTGGCACACACCGGCACCGCCGGCAAAAGCCTGCGCAGCACTGGTATCCACCGCAGTACTGCCAGGTCGATAGGCCATGCGCTGGTTCAGCGCATTCATCAGGTCGATCAGGGCCGAACGGTCCCGGCGCTTGCGACATTGCTGGCTGGCGAACGCGCGCATGGCGTCATCGGCTTCGGTCAGGCGAGTGAAGCGCAGAAACGGCAAAGGTGACTGCTCTTCATGCTCGGCTTCGCGACTTTCGTCGATTTCCACGAGGCCGCGTGCGCCGATGATCAGGTCCGAATGCGGTTCTTCCAGGCTCAATACGTGGAGGATATTGCCGAAGGGATCGAGCTGCGCCCGCACCGGGCGCGGCAGGTCCAACTGCCAGGCGAGCACCTGCTGGCGCTCGCTGTCGTGGGGTGTCAGGCGCAAATACTGGATGCTGGCACGCACCTGATCTTCATAGTGATAGGCGGTTTCGTGGCTTATGGTCAGTCTCATACGGCCTCCAGGTACGCGCTGTGAATGGCATTGCCCAACTGGCGCACCAGCGGGATGTAATGGCTCAGCCAGGGGTGCAGACCTTCGGCGAGGATCTCGTCGATGCCGGTGTAGCGCAGCCGTGCATCCACTTCGGCGGCCAGACGCTGTGCCGCACGGCCGTTGCTGCCCGGCAGGCTGGCCAGGATCAGATCGATCTCCTCGGTGCAGGCGCGCAGCGAACGCGGTACATCGGCGCGCAGCAGCAACAGTTCGGCCACATGCCGTGCCGCCGGGGCATCGCGGTAGATCTCGGTGTAGGCCTCGAATGAAGACAGCGCCCGCAACAAGGCACTCCACTGGTAGTAGCCCCGTGCGGAGCTGTCGCTGACCGCCTCGGCCTCCTCGCCGAGCATCTCGTAGCGAGCGTCCAGCAGGCGCAGGGTGTTGTCGGCGCGTTCGATGAAGGTACCCAGGCGGATGAAGCGGAACGCGTCATTACGCATGATGGTGCCGTAGGTGGCACCGCGAAACAGGTGCGAGCGCTCCTTGATCCACTCGCAGAAGCGGCTCAGGCCATAGCGCCCCAGGCCCTGCTCGGCAACGCCGCGAATCTCGAGCCAGGTGGCATTGATGTTTTCCCACATGTCGGCGGTGATCCGCCCCCGCACGGCATGGGCAGACGCCCGGGCCGCCCCCAGGCAACTGTAGATGCTGGCCGGATTGTCCGGGTCCAGGGCGAAGAAGTGCAGTAGGCGTTCGGCATGCAACTGGCCATGGCGCTCCAGGTAGTCGTCCAGTGTGCCGGTGATCAAAAGCGGCATGGCCACTTCATCCAGGCCATCGCCACGGCCATCCTGGGGCATCAGCGACAGCGAATAGCTCACATCGAGCATCCGCGCGAGGTTTTCCGCGCGTTCCAGGTAACGCGACATCCAGTACAAATCAGAGGCAGTTCTACTCAACATGACTTAATCCTCGACCACCCAGGTGTCCTTGGTACCGCCGCCCTGGGACGAGTTGACCACCAGCGACCCTTCACGCAGCGCGACCCGGGTCAGGCCGCCGGGCACCACGCGGGTTTCCCGGCCCGACAGCACGAAGGGACGCAGGTCGATATGGCGCGGCGCAATGCCGTTCTCGACGAAGGTCGGGCAAGTCGACAACGACAGGGTTGGCTGGGCGATATAGGCCGCGGGCCGTGCCTTGATCCGCGCGGCGAAGGCCTCGATCTCGGCCCGGGTCGCCGCAGGCCCCACCAGCATGCCGTAGCCACCCGACCCCTGGGTTTCCTTGACCACCAGCTCCGGCAGATGCGCCAGCACATGGGACAGTTCTTCGGGTTTGCGGCACTGCCAGGTCGGTACGTTCTTGAGGATGGGCTCTTCATCCAGGTAGAAGCGGATCATGTCGGTGACATAGGGGTAGATCGACTTGTCGTCAGCCACCCCGGTGCCGATGGCATTGGCCAGCACCACGTTGCCGCAGCGATAGGCCGAGAGCAGCCCGGGCACCCCGAGCATCGACTCGGGGTTGAAAGCCAGCGGATCCAGGAAGGCGTCGTCCAGGCGCCGGTAGATCACGTCCACCGCCTTTGGGCCGTCGGTGGTACGCATGAACACGCGCTCGTCGCGCACGAACAGATCCGCCCCTTCGACCAGTTCGACGCCCATTTCCCGGGCAAGGAAGGCATGCTCGAAGAATGCGCTGTTGAATCGCCCTGGCGTGAGCACCACAACGCTTGGGTTGTCCAGCGGACTGGCGCTCTTGAGGGTATCGAGCAACAGGTTGGGATAGTGGTCGATTGGCGCGATGCGTTGGGCTGCGAACAGCTCGGGGAACAGCCGCATCATCATCTTGCGGTCTTCGAGCATGTAGCTGACGCCACTGGGAGTGCGCAGGTTGTCTTCAAGTACGTAGTAACTGCCGTCGCCATCACGCACCAGGTCGACCCCGGAGATGTGCGCATATATGTCGCGATGCAGGTCCAGCCCCTGCATTGCCAGTTGGTATTGCTCGTTGGCGAGCACCTGCTCGGCAGGAATGATCCCGGCGCGCAGGATCCGCTGGCCATGATAGAGGTCGGCCAGGAACAGGTTCAGGGCCTTGACCCGCTGGATACAGCCACGCTCCACCACCCGCCACTCACTGGCCGGGATACTGCGGGGAATCGTGTCGAAGGGAATCAGGCGCTCGGTACCCTGCTCGTCGCCATACAGGGTGAAAGTGATGCCGGCGCGATGAAACAACAGGTCGGCCTCGCGCCGACGTTGCGCCAGCAGTTCAGGCGGGGTGTCGGCCAACCAACGGGCGAATTCCCGGTAGTGCGGACGGACCTGACCGTCTGCGCTGTACATCTCGTCATAAAAGGTGCGGATCATGCCGAACTCCTTGTCACCCGTGCACCCGAGCCATCGCAAGCCTCGTGCCAGCGGCATAATTCCTTACATTTCAATAGGTTGTATTTAAAACGCAAAGCGGTTGCACCAGATGCGTGCAACCGCTTCGTTTACGTTGCGTTCAACGCTCCATTGCGAAGCGTCGTTCAGGCCAGCGGGCGCTCATGTTTCACGCCCCAGCCTTCGATTTCCCCACCCAACGGCGCAATCACCGCTTCGAAATCCTGTTCGAATTCGCCGATACCGCCATAGGTGGCATACATCACTTTGCTCAATTCCAGGTGCCAGGCACCATCATCGCGCTCGCGCACCTGCGCACTGAGCGACTCCCCACGAAACTGTCCTGCTGCCCGTCGTGCCCGTGCCTCATCGGGAAAAACCGCATAAAACTCGATGGGATGAATCTGGGCGAAGTTGAAGCCGCCCTCTTTCATCTGTCGCAATACGGTGCTGCTGATGTCCTCGTATTGGCTGCTCATGAATCGTCCTCCTAACTACCGATGGATAGACTTTCAGTGCAAAACGCACCTGCCCGCCACACAAGCCGTGCGGGGGCAATTCGAGCTGATGCATGACGTGGATCGGCAAGTCCGGACTGTCGCAAAAAACGGCCCGAGCTTGATTGCAGCGTAGCGGCAAGTTGACCGCCGTGCCAGAAAACAGCGGATTCAGGGCTTTTCCGTGATCGCGGTGATCTCGACACCACTCTGCTCTTTCAGCCATTTGGCCGTGGGAGAACTGGCGCGATCCTGGAAATCATTGAGGTCCAGCTCGTCCATGACCGGATAGAGGTGGGAGCGAATCAGCCGCGCGGCCTCTTCGACACTGGGCTGTTGCTCGCAAGTGACAGGCAGCGAAGTACGCTCGCCTTTTTGATCGACAAAGGTAATTTCCCACGCTTTCATTGGATTCTCCTCAGTACGGACACTCAGGGTGAATCGGCCTACCTTCCGTTGACCCACTGCGCAGGTGAATGTTCAGCCGCAGCGCGCCACCGGCAAAAAAAAGAGGCCCGACGGGCCTCTTTTTCCAGCACATGGCTACCGCTTATTGCGGCGTGCCATGGACGACACCTGCCGTGTTGTCCAGCAAGCTCTTGGTTGCGGTCTGGATGAACGACTCGAGCTTGTGGGTCAGGTCCTTCTGGTCCGGGCTCTCGATCAGCTCGGCCTTGAAGTCGGCACCCAACTGGTAGCGATACATCCGCGGCGACATGTCCTTGGACTCGATCAGGATGCGATCACCCTTGACCAGGCCGACAATCTGCTCGCTACCCGATGGCTTGATCATGCCGAAGCCCTCGTCGCCCGCCGGCAGGTTGAGCAGGTCGCGGCCCCAGCACTGGTGACGGGTTTCGCCGCCCAGGCGCCCCATGATGGTCGGTACGATGTCGATCTGGGTGCCCACGGTGTGGTTCACCGCGCCGAACTTCTCCTGAATGCCGGGGGCAATCAGCAGCAGCGGCACGTTGAAACGGCCCAGGTCCAACTCGGTGACCTGCTGGTGGTTACCGAAGCCGTGGTCGCCGACGATGACGAACAGGGTTTCGTTGAAGTACGGCTCCTTGCGCGCCTTCTCGAAGAACTGGCCCAGGGCCCAGTCGGAGTAGCGCATGGCGGTCAGGTGCTGGTCCAGGCGCCCCTGGCCGGTCACAGGCTCTACCGGCAGATCCTTGGGCAGCGCGTACGGGGTGTGGTTGGACAAGGTCTGCAGCAGCGCATAGAACGGCTTCTTGCCATAGTTCTTGGCCAACTCTTCGGCGCCACGGTCGAACATGTCCTGATCGGACACACCCCAGGTCGGGTCGGAGAACACCGGATTGACGAAGTCGTTGCGGCCGATGAACGTGGTCATGCCCTGGTTGCCGAAGAAGCCCGACTGGTTGTCCCAGGCAAAGTCGCCGTTGTAGACATAGACGTCGTCATAGTCGCGGGCACTGAGCAATGCCGGCAGGCCGGAGAGCTTGTGGCCGCCCTCGGGGGTCTGCATCAAGTACTCGAAACCTGGCAGGTTCGGGTAGCAGGCCATGGTGGCGAACATGCCCTGGTGGGTATGGGTGCCGTTGGAGAAGAAGCGGTCGAACAGCAGGCCTTCTTTGGCCAGCTTGTCGAAGTACGGGGTGATGTTGTTCGGACTGCCCAGAGCGCCCACCGAGTGACCGGCGAAGCTCTCCATCAGGATCACCACGACGTTCTTGATCGGCAGGGTGTTGTCGGCTGGCGGGGTGAAGTCACGGCGAACGGCGGCGCTGTCGGCATCGACCAGTTTGTCGTTGTCGGTCAGCAGCATGTCGCGCACGGTCTGGGTGGCCAGGCCTTGCTCGATGGTCGACTTCCAGATATTGGCGCGGTCTTCGCCGAAACGGCTCTTGGCAGCATCGATCAGGGTCAGGGTGCCATTGAGGCCCAACTGGTTGACGAAGTTCGAGTCGGTGGTGAAGGCATCGCCCCAACGCATGGGCGGGCCCTGGCGCAGGGTGCCGCGGGCTGCGATGACGGCGACCAGCAGAATCATGAAGAACACCACGCCACGCACATACCAAGGCGCCACGCTGCGACTTCCGGCAACTTTGTTCTCATAGCTGCCACGCGGACGGGTCAGGCGGTCGATGCCCTTGAACACAAGGCTCAGCAACCAGGTACCGAAAATCCACGCCAACAGGTAGCGCACCACCGGGAAGCCGTACCAGAGCATGCTCAATACGGTCTTGGGATCTTCCTTCACGTACTGGAACACCAGGCCGTTGAGGCGCTGGTGGAACTCACGGTAGAAGTCCAGTTCCATCAGGCCCAGGAACATCACGATGCTCGAGGCGATGGTCAGCCACGCCCGGAACAGGCCGCGCGCGGCCATGGCACGGGCACTGAGAATGGCCAGCAACAGCGGGATACTCAGGTAGACCACGACCCGCAGGTCGAAGCGCAAACCATTGAGAAAGCCCTCGGCGACGGTCGACATCGGCGTGTCGCCTATCATGTCGCTGTTGTAGATCAGCAGCGCCAGGCGTACCAGGCTGAGCATCAGCATGATCACCAGGCCGCACAGCAGCGTGTAGGCCAGGTGCGATTTTAGCGTTGGTTGCAGCGGGCGCGACGCAGCCCGCTGATCACTCAAGGCGTCCGTGTTAGCCATGGATTGGAAGATCCCTAGGATTGATTCAAGAAGGCGAAAAAACGAATCGGCAAATGTGCACTAAACCCGAGGGCAATGCACGGCCATTCGGCGAACGGATAATTGCGCGCGCGGATTTTCCATAATCGAATGTGAAAATTTCGTTGTCCGCCAGGTTGCCGACATGATCGGTGATGACCTGCGCAGGGTGCGGTATCTTTGCCTATCACTTACCGACCAGAGCCTCCTGTCATGTATTACCGCTACCTGCCCAGCCCGCTCGGCCCTCTGTTGCTGGCGGGTGACGAACATGGGCTGCACCTTGTCCACATGGACGCTGCACAGCCTTGGGAACTGCCCACCCAATGGCAGCCTGCAGGCAGTCAGCTGGATGAGGTGGCGCGTCAGTTGGATGAGTACTTTGCCGGTACGCGCGAGCAATTCCAGCTCAAGCTGGCACCGCAGGGCACGGCGTTTCAGCGCGAGGTGTGGGCGGCATTGCAGCGTATTCCCTATGGTACGACCTGCAGCTACGGCGACCTGGCGCAGCAGATCAACCGTCCGCGGGCCGTTCGCGCGGTGGGTACTGCCAATGGCGCCAATCCGATTTCGATCATCGTGCCGTGCCACCGGGTGATCGGCAGCAACGGAACGTTGACGGGGTATGCCGGGGGAGTGGAGCGCAAGCAATTGTTGCTGGAGCTTGAAGGGGCGTGGTTGATTTGAAGGATAGGAATCGCGGGGCAAACTCGCTCCCACCAGCTCTGTGTGAGCGGGCTTGCCCCGCAAATTCGTTACAGCCGCACATTCCCCCGCGGCCCGGCAATCGCCCAGATAATCAAGCCCAGCACCGGCAGCAGCAGGATCAACAGGATCCAGAGGATCTTGGCGCCCATGCCGGCACTGCTTTTGACCACATTGATGATCGCCCAGATATCCAGTGCGAGGATAATCAGGCCTACCAGGCCGTTGAAGGTGGAACCCATGATGTCGCTCCCTTTGTTCGCGTTTGCCCAGAAGGATAGCTGGCTATAAGCCTCATAGACGCGAATCGTTGGCTGCGCCGCCGCCACGCTGGTTACACTCGCTCCATCGATTTGTTTCAGAGAGGTCTTTATGCCCCCCGCCCAAAGCTCCAGCAGCCCTTCTCCAGTCTCCCTCTGGAGCGCCTGGGTGCAACAGGCGCAATCCACGCCCTGGCTGAGCGCCGGATTGGGCATGAGCCTGCTGGCGGTGCTTGGCCTGTTGATGGCCAGCGCCTGGAACGCCGTGCACGGTGATCACCAGGAAAACCTTCACATGGCCATGCTCGGCGGATTGGCCGGGTTTGCCGCTACCGCCCTGGGCGCGATCATGGCTGTGGTACTGCGTGACGTGAGTGCCCGCAGCCAGGACGTGATGCTTGGCTTTGCCGCCGGCATGATGCTCGCGGCCAGTTCGTTCTCATTGATTTTGCCGGGCCTGGACGCCGCGCGCGAAATCACCGGCAACGGCCCCTATGCGGCCCTGACCGTCGTGGTGGGCATGGGCCTTGGGGTGCTGCTCATGCTGGGGCTGGACCGCTTCACCCCGCACGAACACGAAAGCACCGGCCCCTGCGGGCCGCAAGCCGAACGGATCAACCGGGTATGGCTGTTCGTGCTGGCAATCACCCTGCACAACTTGCCCGAAGGCATGGCCATCGGGGTGAGTTTTGCCAATGGGGATCTGAATGTCGGCCTGCCGCTGACCAGCGCCATCGCCATCCAGGACATTCCCGAAGGCCTCGCCGTAGCCCTGGCCCTGCGCGCCACCGGGCTTTCGAACCTGAAGGCGGCGCTGGTAGCCATCGGTTCCGGCCTCATGGAGCCCATTGGCGCGGTCATTGGCCTGGGCATTTCCACCGGCTTTGCCATTGCCTACCCCGTGAGCATGGGCCTGGCTGCCGGGGCGATGATCTTCGTGGTGTCCCACGAGGTGATTCCGGAAACCCACCGCAATGGCCATCAGACCTCAGCCACCCTCGGCCTGATGGGCGGCTTTGCAGTGATGATGTTCCTCGATACCGCGCTGGGTTAAACGTGTACCGCCACCCGCAGCGCCTCCAGTGCAGGCGCTGCGGCAATCCCCACCTCGGCGCACAGCTCCAGCACCCGCGCCAGATCTTCATTGCCGACCATCACCATCTGCAGCTCATCATCGAGCAACTGGCTGAAGTTCATCAGCACATAGCCGCCCGCCTCCTTGTTCATCGCGCCCATCTGCACCTGGATGCGGTTGAGTGCTGTCAACGGTTCGACCTTGGCCAGTTGCTTGGGCTTGAGGTTGAACGGGACGCTCTTGTCGAAGGAGTCGACGATCTGGGCGAACAGGTCCTGGTAGGTGTCGGCCTGGAACAACACGGTATCTGGCAGGCTGCCGACGATGATCCATTCACCCAGGGGGAAGGGAAAACTATCGTCGTAGTTGATATCCGGGTTGGCGGCGAGGAAGGCGTGGGGGTCGGCGTAGGCCTGGGCGGCTTCGTCGGCGATACGCTCGATATCGTCTTCGCGCATGCAGCCAGCGCTGATTTTGCCGATGAGTTCGACCAGTTGGGATTTCATGAGGGGCCCTGCGACGATAAAAAAGTCGCCAAGGATAGCCGCAAAAGGCCCCTGGGGGTTAGCCGGCCAGCGCCTGCAGCTGCGCGGCGGTATCGGCGGCGCCCATGGTCTGGGCCGCTGCGAGTGCCGTGGTGCCCTGGGCATCGCGGTGCGCAGGGTTGGCGCCTTTGCCCAGCAGGTACTCGACGATACTTGTGCGGTTGAACATGGCGGCCAGCATCAAGGCGGTACGGCCGTCAGCAGAGGTTGCATCAACCTGTGCGCCCTGCTCCAGCAACAGCTGGATCATTTCCAGATTGCCCTTGAATGCCGCGCCAGCAATAGGCAGCTGCCCTTTGTCGTTGGCGATCTGCGGGTCGGCGCCATGCTTCAGCAGCACCCGCACCGCATCCAGGTGGCCGTGATAACTGGCGAGCATCAGCAAGGTATCGCCGTTGCCATTGCGCAGGTTCACCGGCAGGTCTTTTTCCAGCAGGCGGTCGAGCATGGTGGCGTCACCCTGCCGGGCACGATCGAATACCTGCTCGGCAAATTCCACAGCTTCGTCATCATTCATCTGCACGGGTGTACGTGGGTCGGACATGGGGAACCTCCTGGTAGCCGGTAAAGCCCAAGTCTTTGTCACAGGCGGCCCCAGGTCAATGTCAGATAAGTCATTGCCCCGACAGCGTAAATCTATTGGCCAGGGCATCATGCAAAATGCACTGTGCAAACTGCACGACCCTGCAGAATGCACGGCACGGTGCACCAAGAATTATTTTAACTAGTTGTTTTTAAAGGATTTTTTGATAACTGCAAATCTGGCACAGTCGCTGCACTCATCACTCCATGTCTGCCATCTACAGTCAGGAGCTGATATGGACCTCATCCAGGAAAAATTCGCCTCGGTATTCTCCGCCTACGACGTCTCCACCCAGGCGCGCCCCGATGGCGGCATTCTGCTGACATTGCGTGCAGCCGATGGCAAGCAAATCAAGCGCTCGCTCTCCTACGGCCAGTTGCACTGCGCAGAGCAATTGTCCTGGGCGATCAGTGCGATTCGCCGCGACCTGGCCGAGCAGGCCAGTGAGTTGCCGGTGATTTCCATGCTGCAGAGCCAGCAGCGGTTTGCGTTGCCGACTTATCGGTGAATGAATGCATCGCGGGGCAAGCCCGCTCCTACACGATGTGCAGGAGCGGGCTTGCCCCGCGAACGCTCAATCGTCAAGGCGCGGGAACTGTTCTGCAATCTTCTCACCCGTCGATGTGACCACCCCAGCCTCGCGGCTGGTGCCCAGCCCAATCGCGACAAATCGCGGGTCATCCCCCATATCGACCCAATGGCGTACGCCCGCAGGCACACAAATCAGGTCGTTTTTCTCACACAGCACCGCATAGAGGTAGTCGTCGATATGCAGGCTGAACAGGCCACGGCCTGCGGCGAAAAATCGCACCAGGTCTTGGTCCCGCGTGTGCTCGTCGAGCAAGCGGGTATCCGTCGCGCGGATAACATCGACGCAGGTGTACCCGCGTTCGCTCATCACGCTGTCGATGTCTTGCCGATAGGCCGCAATCACCTCTTCATCGCTTGCCCCCGACTGGAGCGGCGCCAGGGCGTGCCAGCGCTCGAAGCGCACGCCCTGCTCGGCCAAGGTGGCAGCGATATCTTCCAGATGGGTCAGGACTTTGTTGGGGATATCCGGGGTGGACTGGTGATACACGGTCAGGCTGCTCATCAGGGCAACTCCTTATTCCGGCCAATGGTCACGGCCAAGGCTCAAGCCCTGTCCTCTTTCATTCGAGTCGCAATGATAACGGCTGCCGCCAGGGCGGCGACGCTGGCAATACTAAAGGTGGTAGCCGCGCCCAGCAGGTTCCAGCTGTAGCCCGCATACAATGCACCCAGCGCGCCACCGGTACCGGCCAGGGCGGCATACAAGGCCTGCCCCTGCCCCTGCTGGCGCGCGCCAAAACTGCGCTGCACAAAGGCGATAGCGGCGGCATGAAAACTGCCGAACGTGGCCGCGTGAAGTACCTGGGCAAACAGCAGCACGCCCAGGTGTTCGGCAAAATTGCCCAGTAGCAGCCAGCGCAGGGCGGCCAGGGCAAAGCTCGCCATCAGTACCCGGCGCAGCGACATGCGGGCCAGGATCCAGCTCATGGCCAGGAACATCAGTACCTCGGCCACTACCCCCAGCGCCCAGAGCATGCCGATGATGCCGCGACTGTAGCCCAGATGTTCAAGGTGCAAGGTCAGGAAGGTGTAGTACGGGCCGTGACTGAGCTGCATCAGCGCCACACACACATAAAATGCCGCCACACCGGGACTGGCCAATTGCTTGAGGAAGCCTCCCCCGCTGCTGCGCTCGTTCTGGCCAGGTGGCTGGGCGTTGGGCACCCAGAGACTGGCCAGCACAATGCCGGCCATGATGATCACCAGCGCCAGCGGATAGACATCCAGGCTCAAACCCTCGAACAAGCGCCCCAAACCGACCACGGTGAGGATGAAGCCGATCGAGCCCCACAACCGGACCTGGCTGTAGCGCGCGGTCTGGCCCTGGAGGTGGGCCAGGGTTATCACTTCGAACTGCGGCAACACCGCATGCCAGAAAAAGGCATGCAACGCCATCACCAGCGCCAGCCAGGCATAGCTCTTGTCGAAGAAGATCAGCGAGAACGTCGCCAGCGTCGCCAGCGCTCCCAGGCGCACGATCAGCAGGCGTTGGCCAGTGCGATCGCCGAGCCAGCCCCAGAGGTTTGGCGCAATGCAGCGCATCAGCATGGGAATGGCCACCAGCTCACCGATACGCGCACTGGAAAAACCCAGGTGATCGAAATACAGCGCCAGAAAAGGCGCTGTAGAACCGAGCAAGGCGAAATAGAACAGGTAGAAACTGGACAACCGCCAGTAGGGAATCGGCGCCACGGCTCAGCAGGCCGCAGCGCGCTTGGCAGATGCCAGCATTACAGCTGGCCCAGCACCGGAGTGGTGACTTTCACGTCGGCGTTCTGTCCGCGATGACGCAGCAGGTGATCCACCAGCACGATGGCCATCATCGCTTCAGCGATGGGCGTGGCACGGATACCGACGCACGGGTCGTGACGGCCCTTGGTGATCACCTCGACCGGATTGCCATGGATGTCGATGGAGCGGCCGGGCGTGGTGATGCTCGACGTCGGCTTCAAGGCCAGGTGGGCGACAATCGGCTGGCCGGATGAAATCCCGCCGAGAATGCCGCCGGCATTGTTGCTGAGAAAACCTTCAGGGGTCATCTCGTCACGGTGCTCGGTGCCACGCTGGGCGACACTGGCGAAACCGGCGCCGATCTCCACGCCCTTGACCGCGTTGATGCTCATCAGGGCATGGGCGAGCTCGGCGTCCAGGCGGTCGAAGATCGGCTCGCCCAGGCCTGGCATGACGCCTTCGGCTACCACGGTGATCTTGGCACCGACGGAATCCTGGTCACGGCGCAGCTGGTCCATGTACGCCTCCAGCTCCGGAACCTTGTCGGGGTCCGGGCTGAAGAAGGCATTCTGCTCGACCGAATCCCAGGTCTTGAACGGGATTTCGATCGGGCCGAGCTGGCTCATGTAGCCGCGAATCTGGATGCCCTGGGTCGCCAGGTATTTCTTGGCGATGGCACCGGCCGCGACACGCATGGCCGTTTCTCGCGCCGAACTGCGACCGCCACCACGGTAGTCGCGCTCACCGTATTTGTGGTGGTAGGTGTAGTCGGCGTGGGCCGGGCGGAACAAGTCCTTGATCGCCGAGTAATCCTTGGACTTCTGGTCGGTGTTGCGGATCAACAGGCCGATGGAGCAACCCGTGGTACGCCCCTCGAACACGCCCGACAGGATCTCGACCTCATCGGCTTCCTGGCGCTGGGTGGTGTGCCGGCTGGTGCCCGGCTTGCGCCGGTCGAGGTCGTGCTGCAGATCGGCGAGCGAGATTTCCAGGCCCGGCGGACAGCCGTCGACTATGGCGACCAACGCCGGACCATGGCTCTCGCCAGCGGTGGTGACAGTGAACAGCTTGCCGTAGGTATTGCCGGACATGCAGGACGCTCCGCGAATCAGCCTGATTTGAACAAGGACGCCAGTATACGCAGGCTAACCATTCAGTTCATCCCTGACGGCGAACCTTCTGCCGCGCCCCCGGTCCAAACTCCACCTTCCCGATAGTGGCCTCATGATGTTGCGCGTTCTCGCGGTAGTCGCTCTGTTGTTCGGCGGTCTGGTCCAGGCCGCTACCCCCACGGTGCTGCAACGCCCGATCAGCCTTGATACCGGTAGCGGTACGCTGTATGGCAGCTTGCTGCTGCCGCGCACCGAACAACCGCCGCCGGTGGTGTTGATCATCGCCGGCTCCGGCCCCACCGATCGCAATGGCAACAACCCCGACGGCGCCAATACCGACAACCTCAGGCAACTGGCCCTGGTGCTGGCGAACAACCGCATCGCCAGTGTTCGCTACGATAAACGCGGCGTAGCTGCCAGCCAGGCGGCGGCGCCGGACGAGCGCACCCTCACGGTTGAAGGCTATGTGGCCGACGCCGTGGCCTGGAGTCGCAAGCTCAGCGCCGACCCTCGTTTCGGCCCCTTGATCCTGCTCGGTCACAGCGAAGGTGCGTTGATCGCCAGCCTGGCGGCGGAACCCGGTGGTGCCAGCGCCCTGATCAGCGTGGCGGGCAGCGGCCGGCCGGTTGACGAAGTGATGCGCGCGCAACTGGTTGACCGGCTGGCTGCCCGTTACAAACCCGGCGCAGCACAGGCACTGGATGCACTCAAGGCCGGCCTTACCCCCCCCAATGTCCCGCCGCCCTTGCGCAACCTGTTGCGGCCTTCGGTACAGCCTTACTTGATCTCACTCTTCCACCAGGATCCTGCCGCGGCGTTCGCGAAGGTCGAAGTCCCGGCATTGATCGTCCAGGGTACCCATGATGTCCAGGTCGATGTCAGCAATGCCGAACGCCTCAAGGCCGCCAAGCCGGATGCCGAACTGGCACTGATCCAGGGCATGAACCACATGCTGCGCATTGCCCCGGCAGACGCCAGCCAGCAACGTGACAGCTACCTGAATCCGAAATTGCCACAGGCCAGCGAACTGGGAGAGCGGATCGTCGACTTTATCCACAGGCTGCCCGCGGCCTGAGCGGCGTTCACCGAAATTGTGCCTCCAGTCCCGAAGAATCCTGCCGATAAAGCCGATGCTGGCATCGTGATTGTGTCCAGCCTGCTGTGCACAAGAGGATCGCCGTGATGACTGAAGCCGCCCACCAGGACGCCCCCGACACCCAAGAGGACGCGCCGGAACCCGCCCCACTGCCTTGGGCAGAAGTTACCCCGGAGCATTTCCAGATGCTGCGCCTGGCACCCCTGCCGACCGACCGCAACAGCGGCGCCCGGCCGCTGCGCTTCGTGCAGTACGGGTATGCCGAGCGGCACAACAAGGACATCAGCCTGTTGCGCATGGCAATCCAGTTGCCCGGGCAAAAAGTGCGCAAGGAGCAGAACCACCTGGACATCTGGGTCGACCACCAGGAAAAGAGCGTGCGCATTGGCCCTGACAGCGGCCTGCAGATCGAACCGCTCAACCGTGGCCTGGGTCGTTTTCTACTGGCCCACGCGGTGAGCTGGGCCCAACGCAAGTGGTCGCACTACCGGGTCGAAGGCGGCGCGCTGGCGAACAAGGATGCGCTGAACGAAGACACTCGCCTGCGCCGCGATCACGTGCTCGACAGCCATGGCCTGGAAGTGGAATATGCCGACGCCCAGCACCTGAAGGGGCGCTACGTCGAACTGCAGGTCGGTGAACTCAAGGGCGGCTGGAACACCGAAAAGGTGCAGCGGGTGGAGATACTCGAGGCCGCGCAGATGCTTCAGCAGGCCGAGCAGACCCTGCAGGAAAAAGAAGCGCAATTGCGCGAACGCGATGAGCGGGTAAACAAGTACCGTCGTGAAGACAGCGGCCTGCGATTTACCATTACTTGCCTGGTGGCGTTCGCTGTGTTCCAGGCCGGGCTGCTGATCTGGATTGCGACGCACCGCTGAATGTAGCGCGGGGCAAGTCCACTCCCACAGACAACCTGCAGGAGCGGGCTTGCCCCGCGAAAAATCCTACACCTTGGAAGCAAACAGCTTCTGATGCTGCCGGCACTGATCCGCCGTGAGCATGAACACCCCGTGCCCACCACGCTCGAACTCCAGCCAGGCAAAATCCACTTCCGGGTAAAGCGCCTCGACGTGAACCTGGCTGTTGCCCACTTCAACGATCAGCAGGCCTTTTTCAGTCAGATGGTCGGCGGCCTCGGCCAGCATGCGCCGCACCAGGTCCAGGCCATCGTTGCCACAGGCCAGGCCCAGCTCCGGCTCGTGGTGGTACTCCTCCGGCATGTCGGCGAAATCCTCGGCATCGACATACGGCGGGTTGGACAGGATCAGGTCGAAACGCTGCCCCGGCAAACCTTCGAAGCCATCGCCCTGGACGGTGAACACCCGTTCCTCGAGACCATGGCGCTCGATGTTCTGATTGGCCACTTCCAGCGCTTCGAACGACAAGTCGGCCAGCACCACTTCGGCGTCCGGGAACACTTCGGCACTGACGATACCAATGCAGCCGGAGCCGGTGCACAAGTCGAGAATGCGCGCAGGCTCGCTGGCCAGCCACGGTTCGAAGCGCTTTTCGATCAGCTCACCAATGGGCGAGCGCGGAATCAACACACGCTCGTCGACGATGAAGGACATGCCACAGAACCACGCCTCCCCCAACAGGTAGGCAGTAGGCACACGGTCTTCGATCCGGCGCTTGAGCAGACGCTGCAGGTGCACCAACTCGTCGTCCTCCAACTGGCAGTCCAGGTAGCTGTCGGCGACTTCCCAGGGCAAGTGGACCGAACCCAGCACCAGCAGCCGCGCCTCGTCCCAGGCGTTGTCGGCACCATGCCCGAAAAACAGGCCACGCTCATGGAAACGGCTGACAGCCCAACGGATATGATCGCGCAGGGTGCGCAGGCGAGAAGTGATCACGACAGACTCCTTGAAAGACGACCCGCAATTCTAACAGCCCGGTCGCAGAAAAGGTCGCCCAAAACGCCGCGTAAGAGAATTGCCGGGGTGGCTGCAGGCCACTAACCACGCCGCTTGTACGCGAAGCGATTCACATAAGTGCTCAGGCAGGGGACAATAGGTGAAAAGCCCTATCCAAAGGAGCCCTTGATGTCTGTTCCAACGACGATGTTCCACCTCAGCGGCCGCGGCTATCCGCCAGCCAAACTGAGCAATGCCAGCCTGGTCATTATCGACGCGCAAAAAGAGTACCTCAGCGGTCCGCTGGCACTCTCCGGCATGGACGAGGCTGTGAAGAACATCGCTAAAATGCTCGAGGCTGCCCGCAAGGCCGGTCGTCCGATCATCCACGTGCGCCACCTGGGTACCGTCGGTGGCCTGTTCGACCCTCAAGGTTCGCGCGGCGAATTCATCCCGGGCCTTGAGCCCCAGGGTGACGAGGTGATCATCGAGAAGCGCATGCCCAACGCCTTCAAGAACACCAAGCTGCACGAAACCCTGCAGAGTTACGGCCACCTGGACCTGATCGTCTGTGGTTTCATGAGCCATTCGAGCGTCAGCACCACCGTGCGCCGGGCGAAGGACTATGGTTACCGTTGCACCCTGATCGAGGATGCATGTGCCACCCGCGACCTGCCGTTCAAGGACGGTGTCATTGCTGCTGCGCAAATCCAGCAGAGCGAGATGGCGATCATGGCCGACAACTTCGCCTGCGTGGCGCCGACCAGCAGCCTGATCTGACAGGTCGGCCGACGGGCTGGCGGAACCACCCGGCGGCGTTTCAGTCCAACTGCGGATATCCATAGAGGAATCGGCATGAAGTTGAACGACGGTTTCGATGCCAAGCGCTTGCGCCAGCGTCAACCACGTAACTGGGGCGCTCGCCTGGCGGCGGCATTCTCGGCGCTGCTGGCCACCGCAGGTATTCTGCTGGCCATGGCTGGCGCCGCCAGCCTGCTGGGCAACCCTGAAGCGCTGGCCGAGCTCAATGCCAATCGGGCCGGTGCCGCGGTGATTCTCGCCGCGGGCCTGGTGCTGCTGTACCTGGGTATCTGGTTCTGGCGCCGCAGCCGTCTTCGTCTGCGGCGCAGCCGCGAACTGAACCTGTCGCCCCACCTGATGAAAAAACACGATTGACTGCAACCTGCGGGGGAGTCGCGTAAACTACGCCGCCCAGGCGGAGGCTTACATGCAAGACGACGATTTTTCCCTGTTCAAAAGCGAAATGCGCGGCGTCAAGCCGATCAAGCATGATCGCGCCGAAGTCGGCAAACCCAAGGCCGACCGCAAGCAGTTGGCCGGCCTGCGTCAGGCCGCCACCGTGCGCAGCGACCAGACTGTGGTCGACGGCCTTTCTGACCAGTTTGTCATCGATGTTGGCCCCGAGGATGACCTGCACTGGAGCCGTGACGGTGTCCAGGAAAGCCAGATGCGCAAGCTCAAGCTTGGCCAGGTCGGTTTTGAAGGCAGTCTCGACCTGCACGGCATGAACGTTGAAAAAGCCCGTGAAACCCTGTGGGCGTTTCTCGCCGAGGCGACCCGCTTCGAAGTCCGTTGCGTGCGCGTCACCCACGGCAAGGCTGTACGCCTGGATGGCAAGAGGCCGATGATCAAGAGCCACGTCAACACCTGGCTGCGCCAGCACCCTCAGGTACTGGGCTTTACCTCCTGCCAGGCCCGCCATGGCGGCACCGGAGCAGTGTATGTGATGCTCAAACGAACCATGCTCGAAGGCCGTGACGAGTAACGCCGTACTTGCAGCGCCGCCACAGCCGCCGTACCCTTCGCGTTTGCGATAATTCCCACAGGTAGATCCATGTCCCTGGAACAGAACTACACCGCTATCCTCGGCCAGCTCGGCGAGGACGTCTCCCGCGAGGGCCTGCTCGACACGCCCAAGCGGGCTGCGAAGGCCATGCAGTACCTTTGCCGCGGTTATGAACAAACGCTCGAAGAAGTGACCAACGGCGCCCTGTTCAGCTCCGACAACAGCGAAATGGTCCTGGTCAAGGACATCGAGCTGTACTCGCTGTGCGAGCACCATATGCTGCCGTTCATCGGCAAGGCCCATGTGGCCTACATTCCCGATGGCAAGGTCCTGGGTTTGTCGAAGGTAGCGCGTATCGTCGATATGTACGCCCGTCGTCTGCAGATCCAGGAAAACCTCAGCCGCCAGGTCGCCGAAGCGATCCAGAAGGTCACTGGCGCACTGGGCGTGGCTGTGGTTATCGAAGCCAAGCACATGTGCATGATGATGCGCGGTGTGGAAAAACAGAATTCGACCATGATCACTTCGGTGATGCTCGGCGAATTCCGCGAAAACGCCGCGACCCGCAGCGAGTTTCTCAGCCTGATCAAGTAATCGGGCGTGCCTGCGAGCCGACCCTCGGGGGTCGGCTTTTTTCATTCCGAGGAGTTGCCATGATCGTCAAAGCACTGCGTGTGGGCCTTGGCCAGTTAATTGTATTCGCCGACTGGATCAGCCGCCCGGCCAAGCTCAAGCGTGACCCGGCTGCCCAGGCCCTGATCGAGCAACAGGCCAAGGGCCTTAGCCTGTATCAGTTCCACGCCTGCCCATTCTGCGTGAAAACCCGTCGCACCCTGCATCGCCTGAACGTGCCGGTGAGCCTGCGCGATGCCAAGAACAACGAACAGGATCGCCAGACCCTGCTCAGCGAAGGTGGCAAAATCAAAGTGCCGTGCCTGCGCATCGAAGAAGACGGTAAGACCACCTGGATGTACGAATCCAAGGTGATCATCGACTACCTCAACAAGCGTTTCGCCGCCTGATCGATCAACCGATCATGGTCACATGACGGGGATGGCTGGCCACGCGTTCCAGCCATGCCTGGATGCCCGGGTACGCATCCAGGTCAAACCCGCCCTGATGGGCGACATGGGTGTACGCATACAAGGCAACGTCGGCGATCGAGTAGCGATCACCCACCAGATACGGCGTTAGTTGCAGCTGTTTCTCCATGACCCGCAGGGCCTTGTAGCCGCCCTTGTGCAAGGTCTTGTATTCCTCCAGGCGCTCTTGTGGCAACCCCAGGTAATACTGGATGAAGCGCGCCACGGCTATGTACGGCTCATGGCTGTACTGCTCGAAGAACTGCCACTGCAGCACCTGGGTACGCAGACGCGGCTCGGTGGGCAGGTACTCGCTGCCATCGGCGAGGAAGTTCAGGATCGCGTTGGATTCCCACAGGTAAGTGCCGTCCTCGAGCTCAAGCACGGGCACTTTGCCATTGGGGTTCATGGCCAGGAACGCCGGGGTTTCTGTCTCACCCTTGAGGATATCCACCGAGTGCCATTCGTAGGGCAGGTCAAGCAAATGCAGCATCAACTTGACCTTGTAGCAGTTGCCCGACTGGTAATCACCGTAAACCTTGTACATCACTTCCCCCATTCAATGGCTGAAACGTGCCCGCCCACATAGTTGGCGACTGTACGGCTAAATGCAATGGTTGCTGTATGGCAAAGATCAAGGAGCTGCACGGTAGTCTGAAAAATCTGCTTACACCCAGAACAAGGATTGCCCCATGCCCGACGCCACCTCCGCGCAATTGCGCCCGCTGGCCGACTCCTCCCCCTCGGCCGTGGTCGCAGGTTTCATCGCCATGATGACCGGCTACACCAGCTCCCTGGTGCTGATGTTCCAGGCTGGACAAGCTGCCGGCCTGACCAGCGCCCAGATTTCCTCGTGGATCTGGGCCCTGTCGATCGGCATGGCCGTGTGCAGCATCGGCCTCTCGTTGCGATATCGCACCCCCATCACCGTCGCCTGGTCGACCCCGGGTGCCGCCCTGTTGATCACAAGCCTGGGCGGTGTCAGTTATGGCGAAGCCATCGGGGCTTACATCACCTGCGCCGTGCTGGTCGTGATCTGCGGTCTCACCGGTAGCTTCGAGCGCCTGGTCAAGCGTATCCCCGCCTCACTGGCGTCCGCATTGCTGGCGGGTATCCTGTTCAAGATCGGCAGTGAAATCTTCATTGCCGCCCAGCATCGCACCACGCTGGTACTGGGAATGTTCTTCAGCTACCTGATCATCAAGCGCCTGTCGCCGCGTTATGCCGTGCTCGCCGCATTGCTGGTCGGCACTGCATTGTCGGGGGCGATGGGCCTGCTCGACTTCAGCGGCTTCAGCCTGGAGGTGGCCACGCCGGTGTGGACCACACCGAGCTTTTCCCTGGCAGCCACCATCAGCATCGGTATCCCCTTGTTCGTGGTCGCCATGACCTCGCAGAACATGCCCGGCGTGGCCGTACTGCGCGCCGACGGCTACCAGGTACCCGCCTCGCCACTCATCTCGGTGACGGGCCTGGCCTCACTGGTACTGGCGCCCTTCGGCTCCCACGGGATCAACCTGGCCGCCATCAGCGCGGCGATCTGCACCGGCCCCCACGCCCACGAAGACCCGAGCAAGCGCTACACAGCAGCCGTCTGGTGCGGAATTTTCTATGGTATTGCCGGCATCTTTGGCGCCACCCTCGCCGCCCTGTTCGCCGCCCTGCCCAAGGAACTGGTGCTCTCGATCGCCGCGCTGGCCCTGTTCGGTTCGATCATGAACGGCCTGACGGTAGCCATGAACGAGGCCAAGGAACGAGAAGCGGCGCTGATCACCTTCATGGTGACCGCATCGGGCTTTACCTTGTTCTCGATTGGCTCGGCGTTCTGGGGAATCGTGGCGGGCGTACTGACGCTGCTGATACTCAACTGGCGCAAAGCCGCGTAGGCGGGCTTGCCTCGCGATAGCGATCTAGCTGTCACATCGCATCGCGGGGCAAACCCACTCCTACAAGGGGCGTCCTGCACGCAGAAGGAACGCCTGCGCCCGCTGGTCCTGAGCGTAGGCGACGTTTATCCGCAACCAGTCACTGGCAGCACCCTGGGGGTCGAATGCACTGCCCGACGCCAGCAGCACCGAACAGGCCTGCGCCTCACGGGCAAGCGAAGCAAAATCACGGCCCGGGCAGCGGGCCCAGACGAACATGCCGCCATAAGGCTCGGTGAATACCTCCCACCCATACGCCTCCAGTTGCGCCAGCGCCTTGGCCATGTGCTGGGCCAGGCGCAGGCGCAGGCGTGCCACACTTTTTCGGTAAGTTCCGGTGGCCAGCATCTGCGCTACTACCTGCTCAGCAAAACGGGAGGTTCCAAGCCCGGTGACCATCTTGAGCTCTGCCAGCCGGGCGATCAGCGCAGGGGGCGCCACCAGGTAACCGACCCGCAGCGAACTGCTCAATGTCTTGGAGAAACTGGCCAGGTAAATCACCCGTTGCTCGGCGTCCAAGGTAGCCAGGCGTGTCACCGTGCCTTCCTGGAAGTCGGCATAAATATCGTCCTCGATAATCTGTACATCGTATTCACGGGCCAGCTCCAGCAGGCGATAGGCAACCTTGGGCGCCAGGCTGCTGCCGGTAGGGTTTTGATACAAGCTGTTGATATACAGGCAGCGTGGGCGATGATGCTTGAGCAGCGCTTCGAGCACCTGCAAGTCCGGGCCACTGGTGGTACGTGGCATCTCCAGCATTTCGACCTGGTGCTGGCGTAACAGTCGATACAGGTTGTAATAACCCGGGCTTTCCACCAACACCTTGTCACCCGGCTTGAGCAAGGTCCTGACCAACAGGTCGAGGGCATGACTGGCGCCCAGGGTCGTCAGTATCTGCTCCGGGCCAACTTGAATCCCGATCTGGGCAAGCCCCTTGTGCAATTGCATGCGCAGGCTGGCCAGACCCATTGGCGGGCAATAGTCGATCAGCTCTTCAACAGCGCCTCGGCTTACCTGCCGTACGGCTTGAGCAATGGCTTCGCTGGCACGCCACGTGGACGGCACCCAGCCACAGCAGAGGTTGAGCAACACGGCGTCATCACTGAACTGCTGCCAGCGGCTGTCGAACATTTCATCGCGCAATGGCTGGTCGAGCAGCGGCTCATGGAGCTTGTGCTCGGCGACAAAAAAGCCCGCGCCGTGACGCGCCTGTAGCCAGCCGGCCGCCACCAGCCGGTCATAGGCCTCGATCACGCACGACTGGCTAAGCCCCTGCTCGCGTGCCAACTGGCGGATCGACGGCAAGCGACTGCCAGGACGCAGCCGCTTGTGCTCGATCCATGCCTGCAGTTGATCAGCCACCTGTTGCACCAGAGGCGTGGATGAGTGGCGGTCGAGGGTAAGGTGCATAGGCAAAGTGTTCGTTTATTTTGTCCGAACAGTTAATCACAAAACCCCATGCGGTGTGCCTTGTGAGGGAACAGTTGCCAGCGGATAGTCGCCTCGACAACAAGGAGTTGCCCATGTCCACCTCGCGTTCCCCGGCCCTGCTGGCCTTTGCCCTGTGCCTTATCACCTTTGCAGTCAACCTGCAGGCCCCGCTGTACACCGCCTATGCCGAACTCTCCGGCTATGGTGCCGGCGCCACCGCGATTGCGTTCTCTGGATATGTGCTGGGTGTTTTGCCTGTGCTGCTGTTACTCGGCGGCCTTGCCGACCGCGTCGGTCGGCGACCGCTGATCCTCGCCGCCCTGGGACTTTCCATGCTTGCCACCCTGACGATGTTGATCGCGCCCAGCCTGCAAACCCTGGGCTTTGCCAGGCTGCTGCTCGGCATCGGTACAGCACTGGCATCAGCCACCGGTACCGCCTACATGAGCGAGCTGATACACAGCCACGACAACCAGCGCGCCGCAACCTGGGTCACGGCCAGCACTTCGCTGGGATTCGGCCTGGGTGCGGCGCTGACGAGCGTGTTCCTGCTTGACGGCCCAAGCCTGCGGCCGGGCAGTTTCTACCTGCACTTGCTGCTCGCATTGCTGGCCTTGCTGGCAGTCTGGCGCTTACCCGATCAACGCCCGGGGCAGTCGGCGCAACTGCTGCGTTTGCCCTTCTACCCCACCGGCAGCCTGGCTTATGGCCTGGCCATCCTGTTGGCATGGGCCTGCGTGGGCCTGGTGATCGCGTTGCTGCCATCGATCCTCAAGCAGCACGGCTTGGCCAACTGGTCGGGGTTCTCGACCTTTTGCGTGATCAGTTGCGGCTTACTGTTCCAACCCTTTGCGCGTCGACTGTCGCCAGCCAGGGCCACCGCAATCGGCTTGATCGTATTGCCCTGCAGCTATGCGCTACTGGCCTGGGGCGCGGATAGCGGCGCCTTGAGCGCGGTGCTGTTCGGCTCCGTCGCCGCCAGCAGTGCCTGCTACGGCTTCATCTATCTGGGCGGCCTGTCAGCGGTGAATAACCTGGCCGGCGCAGAAAAAACCCGCGCAAGCGCGGGCTTTTTCCTGTTGGCTTACCTGGGGTTCAGCCTGCCGGTGATCTTGACCGGCATGCTGGTTGACCGACTTGGCGCAAGCACTGCCCTGCTGGTGTTCGGCCTGGCGCTACTGGGCGGCTGCCTGATGGTCGGCGTGGCCCTGCTACGCAGCCCAAAAGGCCAGCTGGCCGCGATTACTGCGTCCGTCAAATAGCGGTGGCGCCACCGTCGACCGCCAACGCCTGGCCCGTTGTAAACGCCGCGCCATCGCTGCACAGGTACAACACTGCGCTGGCAATCTCCTCGACCTTGCCGATCCGGCCCACCGGGTGCATGGCCGCGGCAAACTCGCCCTTGCGAGGGTCTGCCTCGTAGGCGCGGCGGAACATATCGGTATCAATCACCGCCGGGCACACGGCGTTGACGCGGACTTTCTTCTTGGCGTACTCGATAGCAGCAGATTTGGTCAGGCCGATCACCGCATGCTTGGAGGCGCTGTAGATGCTCATCCTCGGTGCCGCACCAAGACCAGCCACCGATGCCGTGTTGACAATAGCGCCGCCGCCCTGGGCGAGCATCAGCGGCAGTTGATACTTCATGCACAGCCAGACACCTTTAACATTGACCCCCATGATCGCATCGAACTCGGCCTCGCTACCTTCAGCGAGTCGCCCCTGCTCGATCTCGATACCGGCGTTGTTGAAGGCGTAGTCCAGCCGCCCGTACACCTCGACCGTACGCGCCAGCAACTGCTGGACATCGGCGTCGCGCGTTACATTGCACGTCACGAACAGCGCCTCGCCCCCAGCTGCGCGTATCAATTGGACCGTACCTTCGCCACCTTCGCGGTCCAGGTCAGCCACGACCACCTTCAAGCCTTCGGCGGCGAACGCCAGTGCTGTCGCCCGGCCGATACCTGCAGCGCCACCGGTGACCAGGGCAACCTGGCCGGTAAAAGTCATGCTCATCGCTCGCTCCTGCAACAAATTGGGTCAGTGGCCAGGAGTCTAGTCAGCGACAGGCCTCGTTTGGCAGCATCATCAGGGCGCCGGTTGAAGGGTTATCTGCACGGGTGATTATCGAGAGAAACTGGAATCACTCCGGTGGATCACAATGCATTCGCCAAGCGGAAATACCTTGCCGCAATGGCGGTCAGGGTCTATCAACAAACTTTGCCCTTCACGCGAGAACCCTGCCATGACCTCCCAGACCAATCGCCGTTTCCTGCTTGCCAAGCGCCCTGTCGGCGCAGTCAGCCGTGACGACTTCACTTTCGAGCAGGTTCCGGTCGGTGAACCCGGCGAAGGCCAGGTTCTGGTCAAGAACCTCTACCTGTCGCTGGATCCGGCCATGCGTGGCTGGATGAACGAAGGCAAGTCTTACATTCCACCGGTGGCACTCGGTCAGGTCATGCGCGCGCTGGGCGTGGGCGAAGTGATCGCCTCCAAACATCCAGGCTTTGCCGTTGGCGATCACGTCAATGGTCCGCTGGGGGTGCAGGATTACTTCCTCGGTGAACCTCAAGGCTTCTACAAGATCGATCCGAAGCTGGCGCCGCTGCCCCGCTACCTCTCGGCCCTGGGCATGACTGGTATGACTGCCTATTTCGCCCTGCTAGACGTCGGCGCTCCGAAAGCCGGTGAAACCGTGGTGGTCTCCGGGGCTGCCGGTGCAGTGGGGAGCATTGCCGGACAAATCGCCAAGATCAAAGGCTGCCGTGTGGTCGGCATCGCTGGCGGAGAACAAAAATGCCAGTACCTGAAGGACGAGTTGGGCTTTGACGGCGTGATCGACTACAAGGCGGAGGACGTGCTGGAGGGCCTCAAGCGCGAGTGCCCGAAAGGCGTGGATGTCTACTTCGACAACGTTGGCGGCGACATCCTCGATGCCGTTCTCAGCCGCCTGAACTTCAAGGCGCGAGTAGTGATCTGCGGCGCGATCAGCCAATACAACAACAAGCAGGCCGTCAAAGGACCGGCCAATTACCTGTCACTACTGGTGAACCGTGCACGAATGGAAGGCTTTGTGGTGATGGATCATGCCGCCAACTACGGCAAGGCGGCACAAGAGATTGCCGGCTGGCTCGCAACCGGCAAACTGAAAAGCAAGGAAGATGTGATCGAAGGCCTGGAAACCTTCCCCGAAACACTGCTCAAGCTGTTCAGCGGGGAAAACTTCGGCAAGCTGGTACTCAAGCCCTGATCTGGGCAACCACGTCAGCCAAGGCCTGAGCCGGATTCGCTGCCTGGCTGATCGGGCGACCGATCACCAGGTAGTCGGAGCCCGCGTCCAGTGCCTGGCGCGGCGTAAGAATACGGCGCTGGTCATCCTGGGCGCTGCCAGCCGGGCGAATACCTGGGGTCACCAACTGCAGCGATGGGTGCGCCGCCTTCAGCGCTGGCGCTTCCAGGGCCGAGCACACCAACCCGTCCATACCGGCTTTTTCGGCCAGGGCAGCCAGGCGTAATACCTGCTCCTGCGGCTCGATATCCAGACCGATACCGGCCAGATCCTCACGTTCCATGCTGGTCAGTACGGTCACGCCAATCAACAACGGCTGCGGCCCGCTACGCTTGGCCAACTCTTCACGACAGGCTGCCATCATGCGCAGGCCACCGGAACAGTGCACATTGACCATCCAAACGCCCATCTCCGCGGCGGCTTTGACGGCCATCGCGGTGGTGTTGGGAATGTCGTGGAATTTAAGGTCGAGGAAAACCTCGAAGCCCTTTGCGCACAGTGTTTCGACGATACCCGATGCGCTGCTGGTGAACAGCTCTTTACCGACCTTTACCCGGCACAAAGCAGGATCAAGTTGGTCGGCCAACTTCAGGGCGGCTTCACGGGTAGGGAAATCCAGGGCGACAATGATGGGCGTCTGGCAGGCGGACATGGGCTGGTCTCTTGGCAAGTCTTGAACGGCGCGCATTGTAAACGAAGCGACGCGCCATAGGGGGCCGATGATCGCTAATTGGCCCGGTTGCGGACATCTCCCTATAATTGAACCAATGAATGATGCATTCGCTCATACGTGAAGGAGCGGCGTCATTCGCCGCTCATAGGAGAACTACATGCCCTGGTATGCCTGGTTGATTCTGGTACTGGCAATCGGCTCCATCGTCGGTGGCTTGATGCTACTGCGCGACACCGCCAAAAAGCTGCCCCTTACCGAGGAACAGCTCAAGCGCGTGCATGAGCGCAACGCCGAAATGGACGCAAAGGATGCACAGGACCGCTGAGCCAACGCGCGGACCCGACACGCCTCACTGCAGATAGCGCGCTGCGGCAGAACTGCGCGACAAATTTGGCCGCAGCGCATCACGGGCCTTGATGAACGCCTGCCACTGGGCGACATCAGGTAACGAAGGAATCGTCACCGACTCCTGGCTGTCCAGGCCGCTCAACGCGGCATCGACCATGTCCCCGACTTCCATCACCATCTGTGGGTCGATATGGGCAACATCCAGCCCGGAGCGCTCCCAGATTTCCGTGCGGGTGATCCCGGGCAGCACGGCCTGAACCTGCACACCCTTGTCCTTGAGCTCGCCATTGAGCGTCTGAGTCAGACTCAATACATACGCCTTGCTGGCGCTGTAGACGGCGTTGAACATCTCGGGGGCCAAGGCGACGACCGAGGCAAGATTGATGATAGTGCCGCGACCGGCATTGCCAAATTGAACCGCAGCCGCGGATGCCAGGCGCGTCAGCGCAACAATATTGAGTGCGACCAGCGACTCGATCTGCGCGGCTGTCGCTTCGGCCAAGGTACCGTGCATGGCTATGCCCGCATTATTGACCAATACACCGATGGCCTTGTCGATACGCAAGCGTTCATCGACCCGATCGACGTCCGCTGATTTCGCAAGGTCCGCCGGTAAAACCTCAACATTCACACCATGACGGGCCTGCAAATCTGCGGCCAGCGCCTCGAGTCGCTGCCGGTCCCGAGCGACCAGGATCAAGTCATGGCCACGGGCAGCGATTCGTTCGGCGTAAACCGCGCCGATACCTGAAGAAGCGCCCGTAACAAGGGCGGTGGGCAAATTCGAAAGACCTGACATAGCGGTGATCTCCAAGGCTTGCGGAGGAAGAACTGGCCTGCGAAGACAAAATATTATTACCATAATATTTATACAAGCCCGGCCGACCAAAGGTGCCCCTCACAAACAAGAAGGCCGGTCACTGACCGGCCTTTCTGGAGACGCTAGTTGATGGTGAGCTTGTCGCGATTGCGGTCGAGCAGCGCCTTGCCGATCCCTTTGATCTCAAGCAACTCATCCACCGAGGCAAACGCACCATGCTCTTCGCGATAGGCGACGATGGCTTCGGCCTTGGTTTTTCCGATACCGGAGAGGTTGGTTTGTAGGGTGAGGGCGTCGGCGGTGTTCAGATTGATTAGAGCGGCAACCGGCTGGGTTGCGACAACTGGCACCGGCGTGTTGGCTGGAGTTGCGACCGACGCAGCGCTGGACGAAAAGGAAATGCTCGCGAACAACGGAAGTAGCAGGTAGGACAGAACGGTATTACGCATACTTTAATACTCCTTGGTAGTTTCAGAGGCAGCGTTTCCTTGGCTGCTTCTGAAATCTAGACCCAAGGCCCGAAGATTCAAACCAGTCAGGGTAGAAAGTCGTTTCCAAATCAATCTGATACCACTTTATGAAGATTTGTTACAACCCCTGATCCCTGACTCATATTAAGCTGGGCAGAACCGCCGCCCTATTCAACAGAGTACCGATCGCGCCAATCAGTAAACTTTGTCTTGCAACAAACGCTTCAGATACTGCCCATAGCCGTTCTTCGAGAGCGGTGCTGCAAGTCTCTCGAGTTGCTCAGCACTTATCCAGCCCTGGCGAAACGAAACCTCTTCCGGGCACGCAACCTTCAACCCTTGACGGCGCTCAATAGTAGCAATGTACTGGCTCGCTTCAAGTAACGAGTCATGAGTGCCGGTATCCAGCCATGCATACCCGCGCCCCATGATTTCGACTGATAGGCTGTTGTTCTCAAGGTAGGCCTGATTCACATCGGTTATTTCTAGTTCACCCCGTGCCGATGGTTTAATGCCTTTAGCAATTTCGACCACATCCTGGTCGTAAAAATAAAGTCCGGTTACTGCATAGCTGGACTTCGGTTGTACTGGCTTCTCTTCCAAGCTAATTGCTGAACCTTGTGCATTGAATTCGACTACGCCATAACGCTCAGGATCGTGCACGTGGTACGCAAATACGCTTGCCCCTACAGTCCGGCTATTTGCATTGCTCAGCAACAATTGGAAATCGTGGCCGTAGAAGATGTTATCGCCTAGCACCAGCGCTGAAGGATCGTTGCCAATAAATTGCTCGCCAATGATGAAAGCTTGTGCCAAACCGTCGGGAGACGGCTGAACGGCGTAGGAAATATTCAGACCCCACTGGTGACCATCTCCCAGCAACTGCTCGAAACGTGGCGTGTCCTGCGGAGTTGAAATGATCAGGATATCGCGGATACCTGACAGCATGAGCGTCGTCAGAGGGTAGTAAATCATCGGCTTGTCGTAAACCGGCAAGAGCTGTTTGGAGATCGCCAACGTTGCAGGATGCAGCCGGGTACCCGAGCCACCTGCCAGAATAATGCCTTTACGTTTCATTGCCGTTATTTCCCTTGTATTTCCGTCAGCATCCTTGCGACGCCCAAGCGCCAGTTCGGAAGCTGTAGCCCGAAAACCTGTTCAAGTTTATGGGTGTCTAATCGTGAGTTCGCCGGGCGGCTCGCCGGAGTTGGGTAGTCGTCAGTAGTCAACGCCTTGATTGCGTCGGCCTTCACCTTAAGAGACACACCCGCTTCCTCTGCCAGCTCAAGGACGAAACGAGCATATCCACACCACGTGGTTTCTCCCCCTGCCGCAAGATTATAAAGCCCACTTAACTCTGGCTTGGCACACCATGCAACAATTGCATGAGCGGTGACGTCAGCAATCAGTTCTGCGCCTGTCGGCGCACCAAACTGATCATTTATCACCCCTAGCGTGTCACGCTCGGTCGCTAAACGCAGCATGGTTTTAGCGAAGTTATTGCCGCGTGCCGCGTATACCCAGGAAGTGCGAAATATAAGGTGTGGGCATCCGGATGACTGGACAGCACGCTCACCGGCCAGTTTTGTCCGACCGTAGACATTCAACGGTCCAACAACGTCCTCTTCCCGCCAAGGGGCACAACCGTTACCAGGGAAAACGTAGTCTGTGGAGTAATGGACCAACAGCGCACCAGAGCGTGCCGCTGCTTGTGCCAGCACTTCAACCGCTTGCGCATTGACTCTTTCGGCTTGATGTTGCTCGGACTCAGCCTTGTCGACCGCAGTATAAGCGGCTGCATTGACAATTACATCGGGCTCCCAAGACCGGACCGTCTCAGCCAATCCTTGTAGATCCGTCAGATCACCACAATAATCTTTGCTTTTGGAGCTCAGGGCCAAAAGCTCACCCAGTGGCGCAAGGCTGCGCTGCAGCTCCCAGCCTACCTGGCCGTTCTTGCCGAGCAGGAGTATCTTCATTATTCGGTACGCTCACCGTAGTTTTTCTCGACCCAATCCCGATAACCTCCGGATTGGACATTTTCCACCCACTGCCAGTTACTCAGGTACCACTCAACGGTTTTGCGAATGCCCGTTTCGAACGTTTCCGCCGGCTTCCAACCCAACTCTCTCTCCAACTTACGAGCGTCGATCGCATAGCGGCGATCGTGACCTGGGCGATCCGTTACGAACGTAATCTGATCACAGTAGGATTTGCCATCCGCGCGCGGACGCAGTTCGTCCAGTAACGCGCAAATACGATTGACGATTTCCAGGTTTGGCTTCTCGTTCCAACCGCCAACGTTGTAGACCTCGCCGACCCTACCTGCCTCAAGCACGCGTCGGATAGCACTGCAGTGGTCCTTGACGTAAAGCCAGTCGCGAATCTGTTGGCCATCACCGTAGACCGGCAGCCCCTTATTCCCCAAGGCGTTGACGATCATCAACGGTATTAGCTTTTCCGGGAAATGATACGGCCCATAGTTATTGGAACAATTGGTGGTGAGCACCGGCAAGCCGTAGGTATGGTGGTACGAGCGAACGAGATGGTCACTTGCCGCCTTGCTTGCCGAGTAAGGGCTGTTGGGTTCGTACTGATGGGTCTCGGTGAATGCGGGCTCATTGGCAGCCAAAGAGCCATAGACTTCATCAGTGGATACATGCAGAAAGCGGAAAACCCGCTGTGCGTCATCTGCTAGTGCTTTCCAGTAGGCTCGCACTGCTTCCAACAGTCGGAACGTACCGACAATGTTGGTCTCGATAAAATCTTCGGGACCATGAATCGAACGGTCCACATGCGACTCAGCGGCGAAGTTTATCACTGCGCGAGGTTGGTGTTCAGCCAGCACCCGCTCCACAAGCGCAGTATCACCAATATCGCCGTGAACGAAGAGATGCTTGGGGTTACCATCGATGGAAGCCAAGCTTTGGAGATTCCCGGCATAGGTCAGTTTGTCTAGATTGATGACGAGCTCATCCTTCTGAGCTACCCAGTCCAGAACAAAATTGGCGCCGATAAAGCCGGCTCCGCCAGTTACTAAGATAGTCATTTTTCTGATCTTTTCAGTGGTTTCGTAAGAATGATGGCGGAACATCCTGGCCAAGCATGACCTGCGACACTGAAAGACCTTGAAAGGAATCGTAACAGGCCAGCCACACTTCACTTGGAAAAACCAGGAATTCAGCACTTACCAGTGCATTAAGCATCGTGAGCGGCATTCATTGTACCGTCTATTTTCAGGAGCCACTCAGTCAAAACACTCAGCCTCTACCAACAGTTTGCCCAATTTATCTTTATCTGATAGCAATGGCGGCTCGCTCAATGGCCACTGGATCGCGGAGTGCGGATCATTCCACGCAAGGCAACGTTCGCGGCTAGGCGCATAAAAATCGGTCGTTTTGTAGAGGAACTCCGCGCGCTCACTGAGCACCAAAAAGCCATGAGCAAACCCCTCTGGAACCCAAAGCTGATGTTTGTTCTGCGCCGAGAGATAGGCGCCTACCCACTTGCCGAAAGTAGCTGACGAACGCCGTAGATCGACAGCGACGTCGAAGACTTCACCCTCAACCACCCTCACCAGCTTGCCTTGTGGCTGATGAATCTGGTAGTGCAAGCCTCGCAATACGCCTTTGACCGATGCGGAATGGTTGTCCTGGACAAAATCTACGCGCCGTCCGACAGCATCCTCGAAAACCCGCTGATTGAAGCTTTCGAAGAAAAATCCTCGATCATCGCCAAATACACGAGGCTCGAAAAGAATGACATCGGAAATTGCTAGCGGGGTGGCTTTCACAAAAATCACCAAAGTGGATTGAGTATTGATTTGAACAGGGGGCGGGCTGCCGCTGGTTAGACCACACCCTCAAACGCATGAGCATTGGAAAATACCACACATCATATCCACACACACTGACTCAAGACCTTTCCTGGATAGCCACCCAGGGGGCACATCAGCTGTGCGGCCGGTGCAGCGCATGGTTACGCTGGCTGGCATGCCTCGCCAACATGAGGGTTATGATTGAGATCCTGCTCAAGCGAGGAGGATTATCGACACATAATTTCAAGCACGCCGGGCACCTCGATGAAAATTTGCAAAAAATTGTAGGCGACTGAACATTAGAGTAATGTTAAGACAGAGGCAGCTAAACCAAGTACAGTCGGGTATCGCTTCCATCACATGCCGTTAAACTCTTTGTTCACAAAAATAATGACCCTTTAACCAGCACACGACAGCTTATGAATTCTGTGAAAATCCCATCAAACAAATGCGTAGAGAGTATCAGCATTCTGTCCATCTGCGCAGCTCAGCTTGCTTCTGGATTGTACCTGCAAAATTTCATGTTCTATGTTGACGAAAATTTAAGGTCACTTCCAATTTTACTTTCAGTTACACCTGTCATTTTATTTTATTTACTTCTCAGATTTTTCTTTGCACCCTTACTCTCGGCACTCACAACCAGCGCGACCCTTTGGGTATTATCCATTGCCAATCGTATCAAGTTATCGCTTACTAATGACCCCTTGTCGTGGAGCGATTTATCCTCAACCGCCAACGCCTCGGTGATAACGCACTACTTGACACTGCAACACTGCTTGTTACTACTTGCCATCTTACTTACTCTTTTGTTTGCCTGGAAAATAAATCCGCGAAAAAAAACTTCTCTAAAGAGCACTATTTCTCGATTGATCGCCTGCCTGTTGCTGGCGCCGATTCCATTCTATCTCTATGGGGACATAATTGGCCGTGTGACAGCCGCTGAGGGATTAAAACTTGCCGAAAAACTTGAAGCAACGTATATATCATGGGACTGGGAATTAAACATTGAACGTCATGGTCTTCCATTGCACCTGGCGCACACCAGCCGACGCAGAATTCCTGACACCCCAACCTCACAAGATGTCTTGGCATTTGAAAATCTGCGCCACGCTCCTGAGAGAATTGAGGAGCTCCCGAGAAATATCATCTACATTCTCTGTGAAGCATGCTGGCATGATGAACATCACTTTGCAGCCCCCTTCGCTAAACTGGAGGCACTCGGTTTCAAGCAAACTCGCGCCATCTCCCCGGTCTATGGCGGATCAACGGTGAACGCTACCTTTGAACTGCTAACCGGCCTGCCTGCAAACGGAGCATTGAGTGGTGTCATTTACCAGGAATATGCGTCCTTGATCTCCCCCGCCGCGCATACGCTGCCGCGCTACCTCAGAGACATAGGCTACCGAACACTTGAAGAACATAATCATGGGCGACGATTCTGGCGTCGCGATATAGTAGCACCAAAGTTTGGTTTTGATCAGTTCATAAGCCTGGAGGATATGGGCGAAAAAGTTGGCATTCTTTGGGCGGATGACAAAATCCTCTTCGACCGGGCTCTCAGCGATATTCAGAAAAACAAAGGCAATAACTTTCTGTTCCTAACTACCGTTTCCACACACGGCCCTTATTTTTTTGATAATGACTACGGCCAGAAAAACTACAGTGAGCGACTTGCTAATGCGTTGGATCGGATCGCAACATTTGTAACTCAAGTAAAACTACTGAATCCGAGCACGTTGATCGTCGTCATGGGAGACCACAAACCCGCGCTCAACAAGTTTTTTTACGAAGAAGGCATACTACCTCGGGATCAGTTCGACACCATCGGGGCGACCAATGAAGACTTTTCATTTTCAGCACAATCTTCAGAAGAACTACGCGGAGATGTCCCTGTCTACATCTATTATGATGAAAAAGCCCAAGTGGACACGCTGGTGAGGAATGCAATGGGTCGGCCTTTCTTTTGCCTCAGTCAAGTAATAAACGATGAATTATTAGGCACACGCCTCCCCGCTTTTGAATATGCTAGACAGAATAGCATCTGTAGCGACTTTAAACCTGGCGAATATAAAACTGCAATATTAAAATATCCCGACTGGCTGTACTCGCTCTCTATTCTGAAATAGAACTCTAGGCTTTCCCCTATACCCGTGACCCCGGCATCACGAAGGCGTCAATCCTGTCTATCTGACATCCCAGCATACTTGGCAGTTCAAAGAATGAAGCTCTGAAAACCCTTTACCCAACACATATACACGACGCTGGCAGGCCGTCATAGGACGCCAAGCCAAGGGCCGATCAGCCTCCCAACTATCCAGATAGCCCCACCCTTAAAGTCAACACAGGCAGGTAAAGTGCCTGGAAGGAAAGCAAAAGAAATGTCAGCGTCACGATACTTATCCCGAAACCCTCGACCTTTACCGTCACCGCTGTAAAAAATAAACGCTGGAATATGGATAATGTAAATACCGGTCGAAATGACACTGAGCAGAATGCCACTTCAGCTGCCTGCGAAATCGACGGAATGCCTGAACACAACGAAAAAAATCAACACACCCTTGGTGCTGGACAATCTTGAGTCCCGCACAGAACTCCCCTTATCGAGAATGATCTCGGCTAACCACAGCCAACAAGATGGCGACCGGCATCCAAAATACAGTCCAGAAATCACCGGGCCGAGTGAACAACCGCTCGACATCGGTCAACATAACAATCAAAGAAAAGATGTAGGCAGGATAAGCCAAGCGAACCCAGCCCTCATCTTTCTGTTGCCACCCTTTAAAAAGCAGCCAGCATACTCCGGAAAGTAGAAATAACAGTGAGATCAAACCACTATCGTATACCTGTTGCAGATACAAACTGTGTGCATGGGGTGATACCGTGACGCCATTCTCCCACAGGTACTCAAAAGGCGTCCCCAAACCATGCCCGAACAACCAATGACCGGGCATCACCTCAAGATAGTAATCCCAAATAGCACCCCGCCCCGACAACTTGTTTTGTTGGAACTCGATAACGAGCTGTGGCCAGAAACTGCCGATTGCAACGAGTGCCGCCCCCCCAGCCAGGACCAGGGACCACCAACCGCGGCGCGTCCTTTGTATGAAAACCGCAACAATGACTGCGATCACCAACCCTATCCAGGCGCCTCGGGTATAGGTCAACAAAACATAAAGCGAGATAATCATAAAACAGCCAAAAAACCACACCGACGCCCAGCGGCCCGTGGTCCTGTCGATAGCAATGCCGAATGCCCATGTCGCCATGGCACCATAGAAAATACCTGCAGCCACAGGCCATCTGAAATCGGCAAAATCACGCCATCCGAGGCGGTCTATACGAAAGGCACGATAAGCGAGCGGTCGATCAAGTACAACGTACTGATAGATCAAACTTGCCAACGCCCCGAACGCTACGATGCCAATGCCTGCCAGCAAAGCACGACGCAGGTAGCGATCATCTTGCATGAGTAGCGCGACTGCCACCAGAAACAATCCAATGAACAATCCGCGCTTGGCTAATGAGAGGGCGCTGTCATCGCTGCCCGATGCCCATATCGTCGTCAGCGCTACCCACGCCAGATACAGAATCCACGGAAGATAAATCGCACGAAGCTGGACTGCGCGACGCACGACGACACGGTAAAGAACTACGCAAAGGGCAGGAAAGAGCAGGAAAAGGTAAACTTGTGTGTTACGCGCACTACTGGACTCAATAAAAATCTTTCCAGCCATTTGGATAAAAAAACCCAGCGCCATAATAAACAATGCGACGCTGCTAAACCTCCCCCTACTAACCAGTTCAACCACTCTCATCACTGATACTCGCCCAAAGCAAAACCCACTTAATCAAAATGCGTTTTTATTAATAAAACCTTTGAAAAAGGTCAAAATTATAATTTTTAAATCGAGCCACAGAGACCAGTTATCAATATACCAAAGGTCATATTCGACACGCTTCTGCATTTTTTCCAAGGTATCAGTCTCGCCGCGATAACCACTGACCTGAGCCCAACCGGTGATGCCAGGCTTTACCTTATGACGCTTCATGTAAGACTCAACCAGCTCTTTGTAATACTCATTATGTGCGAGCGCGTGAGGACGAGGCCCAACAATGGACATGCGCCCTTGCAACACATTAAAAAACTGAGGAAGCTCATCGAGGCTGGACTTACGCAAAAACGCGCCTACTCGGGTGACTCGTACATCACCGCGCGTCGCTTGTTTCACCGAAGTATCCGCGTGAACCACCATGGAACGAAATTTGTAAACCTTGAATCGCTTTCCATTAATCCCGGTACGATACTGCTTGAATAGCACAGGCCCTGGTGAAGAAAACTTGATAGCTGCCGCAATAACGGCACAGACCGGTAGTATGAGTAGCGAGATCAAGCCTCCCAAAAGAATATCTTCGACTCGCTTGAGCACACGAGCAGGTCCATCCATTGGACTACAACTCAAATCCAGCGAATAGAGCCCGGCAATATGGCTGACTTTGTGATTCAGTAGGCGGATGTCATCCCATTCAGGGATGAATCGAACCGCGACAGTATGGTGACGAAGTGCATACAGGATAGAACGAACGAGACCGCCTTCGCTCAACGGCAGACAAAGCCATACTTCATGAACGTTTGCCTCATCGGCAGCGGCAATAAGTTCATCCAACCACACGTCGCCATGACCCAATGGAATTTCACGAACTAACTTGAACCCATCTTCCCTGAGCGAATCTTGGTCACGCAACTGATCACTAGCACTACCGCCAGTGCCGACTAGCAAGACGCTCTTTAGATTATGGACCGAGCTCCGTATCTTCCGAAGGAAATAATACAAACCAACTCTGAATGCTAAGCTTACCCCCCATCCGATGCTAAGCATGGCAACAAACCAGATACGAGAATAATTATCTGACAGCTTCAACAGAAAAGGAAGTGAAAACAGTATGCCCGCAGCCGCCATCCAACAGACAACCAGAGTGCCGATTTGTCGCCAGAGAGACAGCCCACGTTGTGAGCCGTAGACACCACCTATAGCCAAGCAGGTCACAGTGATAATAGCCGTAACCATAGTCGCTGAGTTGTAACGTCCGCTCATATCGAAACTATCGAATCGATATCCGTATGCCAATATCCCAGCAGCAATTACGACTAACATATCTAACAACGCAACCAGGAAGGGAACTGGGTAACGTTCCGCAAATATCGGTTGGTGTCGGTGTATAGCTCGCATTTAAATTTACTTCCTCCAGTACTCTAGCATTCCTACAGGCAGTCATAAAATCTAAACTGCTTCGATCAACTCACGTCTGCCTGTGCAGAACACAGTGTCAGGCGAAACATTCAACGCTCTTGGCACGGCGAACGATTTACCACAATTCATCGTCAAGCTCCAGAGAAACCAGCGTGCGCCTCCCTCTAGGCCTACTACGCCCAGGTATCCCAGTACCGCTTATGCATGCTGAGTTTTTTCTTCAGTGCTAGCGGCAGACTCTGCTCGCGCATACCGAGCTTGAAGCCAAGCAGCTTGATGGCGTTACGAAAAAATGCCTCAGGCCAAAGGTACGAATGCCTCAACGACAAGAATCGGAGCTCCGACTTAACATAGCGCAAGCCTTCACCACCCGCCCCGCCAAAAGCCTGACGAATCCAAGGTTCTCTTGCATGGAAGACACCTTGATCAAAATAACGACAAAACTCTTGTTTGATCGAATAATTGTGAGAGTGTCGGCATACCGCCTCACTGGCGTAGGCGACTTTCCAGCCCTTTAAAAGCATCTTGGCTGCTACATACATATCCTCAGAAAGTATGACATGCGTAGGAAACCCCCCCACATCGCGCAACGCGTCACCGCGATATGCTGAAAAAGAGTTAGACATAAAAGGAGTTTTAATCCCTAACTCAGAAGAATCCGAAAGGCTTTTCACACGGGAATGATCAGGATAATTGAACAAACGTGCGTGCTTGGCCAGCAACGTTGCGTCGAGATGACCAAGCTGCCGACCGCATACAGCTCCCACCTCCGGATCATTGAAGGGCTTGACCAGATTACAGATGGCATTTGTATTTTCAAGAAAGGCATCTTGGGTAAGAAACACATACACATCGTAGCCCGCATTGACGTCTACCATCATCTGGCGTGTGCCACCATGATTAAACTCAGAACCTGAAATGACTTTCAGGTTCAAGCCATACTCAATAGACGCCTCTTGGGTTCCGTCACTAGAACTGGAGTCAACAATAAACACATCCATCTCAGCGGTTTGTTTGGCCAAAGAGCCAATCAACCTGAGAAAGTCATTCCGTCCGTTATAGGTTGGAACAATACAAGCCACTTTCAAGTCGAGTACCTTCTGTAAGAGTCAGCGAAAAGCGCGAGAGCAATAGATAACAAACTCGCGCGTGCAATACCCGAGGGCTCACACGCGACCTGATTGACTGTTACTCACCCGAGATAAGGATTCATTGATCAACTTTGCCAAATTTGAGCCGTAACGAATGAACCTAAATTCGATCAGGTGCCAGGAAAGGAAACCTAGCAATAGACAGATCAAGATACCGGCCATTTGATTGAAGTGGACTCCCAAATCCAAGAAGTGGTGCGCCAAAATCTGCTGAACCGGGAAGCCCCAAAGGTACACCCCGTAAGAAATATCTACTCGCGTCTTGAGCAACAACATGAGCCGAAGGCCCGAGACATACAACAACGTGATAAAAATTGAGACATAGAGGAAGTATTTTGATAGCGCCAGATCTTTCGTCACAATGTAGGCGAGCCAGCTAAGTGCCAGAACACCGAAGTGCAAATCAAACAGATCTTTGTAGAGCGCGATCAATGCGCCAAATGCGAAACACTGCATCAAAAGAGGCTGATGCATAACAGGATGGAGCCCGTCCGGCTGTAAAAAATGGAGGCTAGTTATTACCAACAGGAGTGCCAACGTTCCGACAAACCGATCTCTGAATATACCTAAAACAAAAAAAAGTAAAAGCGCCAGATAGGCCGCCACCTCGTAATATAGCGTCCACAAAGAGCCGTTTACGGCAGCCTCGTATGGCAAGTCAAAGAAAACGCCTGGCAGGTAATACCTGATATCAAGAACAAAATTTGACCAAATGTAATCAATCACATTGAACTGGGAACTTTTAAAGTAATCAACAACCCCAAGCGTGCTATACAAAGGCCCTATAATTAATGCACTCACCAACACTACAAACATGAAGGCAGGCCAAATTCGAAAAAATCGAGAAATCGCAAATGAAACGATATCTTTTTTTACCAGCAAGCTGTTGGTGACTACCAACCCACTTATGAAAAAGAAAATCTTGACCGCTAGCGATCCCGTATAATCAAATCCTAACAGGTTTTGTATAAAATCCGAATACCCTGCTTCAGGTGCAATAGAATACGCGTGACCATAAATCACCATGCATGCAGCAACAACCCGAATCACATCGAGATTGCTGGCGTTACGCCTCAATAGATTCTGAACAAGCAATTAATGTCACCTACGAAATAATTATTTAATGACACCCTCAAGGATATCGCCACGCTGCACTATTTGGAGATACAACTAACGATCTCAAAAACATCACACCCAGGATAAAAGGCAGAACCTCCGTCGACTGATACACCAACGACTGCAACAGCACAGAGACCAGAAAAAATTTAAAGTATCTTTCTGGACTTATCTGATACATGTAAATAAAAAACCCAAAAAACACCAAAGAGCCTACGAACCCAAAGTTGACCATGTTTTGCAATACACTCGATTCTACTACGTAGGACTTCGCGCCAGCCAGGTTAGCAGTCAAGTTGGTAGCCATCCCGAAATTACTACCAAACAGTAAATTCGACTCAGAGATGACTTTCATTCCGAATGCCCAAGCGGCAATCCGATCGTCGTTCCCTATGCCCTGCGTATCAAGCGCAGAGACCGCACGCGCCCACAAGATATCGGCCAACCCGGTAATTATCAAAATAACTACTACAACCACAAGCATCAATAGCGCGTATATCAATCGCCTGTAACTCAACCGAAGCCTTCCGGTAAGCAGAACATGTGCCATCATAAGCGCAATGTACGCCAACACCAGCATCATTCCTGATCGCGAAAACGCCAGAAACACACTCGCGAACGCAATAAGTGTAACGAAACTCAAACGCTGTTTTAACACCTGAAGGAACACCCCCAGCATCACCATGATGAGCGGGTAATGAAGGTAGCTGCCAGTAATTGAAGAGGGGCGCGCTAGGTTGCCTGGAATTCCATATGCCGGTGTTGCACCTGGGAGATCAATCAATCTGAATTCCTGCAGTGTAGCCAGGATAAACAGAAGGAGTATCAAAACTGCAATTGAACGCTCAATCTCTCGCAGCACCAAACCTTCACATCGCACAGAATAAAAAACAAAAAATGAAAATGCGATAGCAACGGGGTAGACGACATAAACTGCGTAAAGGAGATCAGGCGTGCTACTTAGCGTAATGGAGAGTGAAATGAATGAAGTGAAAATAAAAGCCAATGACAGGAACAGCACAGGCATCCGCGCCCTGAAAGTTATTCCATTACCCAAGTAAAAACAAAGAACACCAACATAGAATCCAAGGAGCGAGGCCAAATACGCCAACGGCTTTGGCATTACTATCTCAAGACCACCTCTTGAGCAAATGGAGAGCAGAGCGAAAAAAAGCGCCCAGTTCACTTCTTTGACTCCAGTATCACACCGCGAAGACGCTCGGCGACATCTTCATAGTACGTGGTACACTGCTGATCCCAATACTCATTCAATGCCCTGCCCGGTTTGAAACCTTTCAATCTGGCCACCAGTGCATTGCTAATCACATCATCGACTATCAACTCTTCTCCCAGCTTGTCGAGTACGACACCCGTGTGGTTTTCGTCCACGAACCGGGCCTGTGGGATAATTGAGTTAGTCAGCACTGGAACCTTGAAACACAAATGCTCATAAAATTTGTTCGGCGCAGCATAACGATGCAAACTGACACTAGGGTCATAATACATCCAAGAAAAGTCAACGTTCTTATAAAGAGCCCCTAATTGGTCAGGCGCATAACGCCCCAAAAAGCTAATATTTTCAGCCTGATCAGATAAATTCTTGACGTACGATTTTAATGGACCATCTCCAGCCACCGACACCTGAATGCTATCGGCATTGGAGCGCGCAAAATCCATCAATAGATTAAGCCCCCGGCTACCATCCAACGTTCCGAAGTAACCAATGACCACTCTATTGGATTCATGGAGCGAACCACAGTTGGTCGCATCTTTCTGCTTCCGAATGAAAGATGGCATATTTTCAATTACAAAAGCATTAACCCTATCAAGGTTCACGCCAATCGAATCTTCATAGTATTGAACTCTGCACGCGTGTGGAAAAGTTGCCAACGTAGCCCTTATGATGAAAAAAAACTCAATCTTATCGATCAAGCGGCTGAAGGGTAGCTTTTTAAATCTTGCTTGAGACGCAGGATCCACAACATCAAAGATTAACGTTGTGCGCTTGAAAAAACTTCCCAACCAGACAGGCACAAACGTATCCAGATCCATGCACATGCAGGTATCGCGCCCCTTGATCTTTAACAAAGAAAACAGAAAAAGGTAGATCAAATATAGTGGGTACTTCAATATCATCCACCCACCATCCTTAGCAAATGGATAACTTACTACATCCCTACCTGCATAATCGCTTTTATCTTTTTTTTCCCACGTATGAAACTGAACTTGATCAAAAAAACTTCCATTCCGTACTGTGCGAGAGTCCGCAACCAGTGGAAGCCCTCTAAATATGAAGACCTTATTTTCGTCCAAACCTTGCTCCCCATCAATGCCCGTACTCTTGTTGGTTTTATAGTAAGCCAACTTAATAAATCACAATCAAGGTCAACCAACAAAACGTCTGCGTCTTACCAAGTGAAAGATGTTTCCCAGAAGCAAGACCACCAACGAGCTTTCAGCCAGCACTAGAGCAAGCACGACAGCGTTGACAGGAGAGCTTGCACTACCAAAAAACAAGACAGCAACAAAAACTAACGCAGAAACTTTAAAACTTATTGCATAACGGACTGCAGCACCGCTCGCGCTAAGGGTTTGGATCCCGGCCACGTTATTGAAGATACTCAAAAACGCCCACAACAACAGCAGAGGAACGAGGCTCTTAGCTTCCTCCGGAATAGTGAACACATCGAACCAAATTCCTTGCGTCAAGGCCACGAAGGATACTGCAAGCACAGCTAATGTAAGCATTACTGCTCCTGACAACAGAACGCTACGCAACCCAGACTCAAATGAAGTCGCAAATTTTTTGCTGTTGAGTGGGTAGAGTGCCTGACTGATCGGTGTAAACATACCCAAAACTGCTTTCACAACCCGCTCGACCGCAGCGTACACACCTACTACTTGAGGCGTTGCCGTAGCGCCCAGCCAAAGTATCCCTCCATTGCTAATAACCATCGAGAGCATGGACGTCGAAAACAATGGCCAACCTGCCCTCAACTGTTGAAAAATATCTTTTGCACGCATTTCGCGTGGGCGACACAATTGTCGACAGGCAAGGTAGTTGCCAACAAACAACAAGGGCAATAGCGACAGCAACTGAAGGAAGAGAACCTGTTTCACCGTGGAACTACCATCGATCAAAATATACACAGATATAATGAATACAACCCGGAGCGCCACACCTAGGATAGTGATACCACGTAATTTTTGTAAGCCTTGAAAATACCAGTTCGGGATCAACGCCAGCGCTATACCTGCGAGAACCGCGAAAATTGCAGTTATCGGGACAATATTCAAGATCAAGCAAAACAACGCCACAAAAAGCACAACAAACGCCATGAGTAACTTGGCAACAGTGACCTGAAAAAAGATATTTGATAGCCGACCTGAATCATTGTTGGCGGTCGCCACTTCCCGTGTTCCGGAAAATGAAAACCCATATTCAACGATGGCTTGGACATATAAAAGAACCGAGTACCAGAATGCGTACTCGCCAAAGCCAGAAACACCTAAATATTTGATCAAATGAAACATAAGGAACAAAGGGACGAGATAGTTCATCCCCTGAACCATAATCAGATAAATGGCATTTACTGCGCTTTGGCGATAGTCCTGCATTCTACTTCCAGCCCAACACTAAATTTTCAGCAACGCTTCGCATATGCGATTACATGCTTTGCCATCACCATAGGGGTTATGCGAATGACTCATCGCCCCGTAATACTCTTCGTCTATCAAGAGTCGAGTTAGTTCGTTTACGATACTGTGGGTCTCTGTACCAACCAACTTTACCGTTCCCGCAGCAACTGCTTCCGGTCGTTCCGTGGTATCACGCATCACCAACACCGGTTTGCCCAAGGAGGGGGCCTCTTCCTGGATGCCACCTGAATCGGTCAGGATAATATACGAGCGACTCATCAGGTAGACGAACGGCAAATAATCTAACGGCTCAATCAGGTGAACGTTTTCAATATTGCTGAGTAGCCTATTGACAGGCTCTCGTACATTAGGGTTCAAATGCACAGGATAGACAATCTGCACTTCAGGATTGGCTCGGGCCACCTCTGCCAAGGCGTTGCAAATACGCTCGAAACCATCGCCGAAACTTTCTCTGCGATGGCCGGTAACCAAAATAACCTTACGGGCGGGGTCAAGGAACTCAGTAGGACGTGCCGCAACCTTTCTGAGCTCTGAGTTACTCTCGAGCTTATTAACAACATCCAACAAGGCGTCAATTACGGTATTACCAGTAACAAGAATTCGACTGTCTAGCACGCCTTCAGCGATCAAATTGCTCCTAGAGTTTTCGGTAGGAGCAAAATGCAGACTTGCTAGAGCACCGGTTAATTTCCGGTTAGCTTCTTCTGGCCAAGGCGAATACAAATTACCTGTACGCAGTCCAGCTTCGATATGTGCGATTGGAATTTTATGATAGTAAGCAGCCAGACTAGCAGAGAGCGTTGTTGCTGTATCGCCGTGAACCAACACTACATCTGGCCTGTATTTTGAGAAGACAGACTTCAGCCCCTGCATAATGCTGGTAGTGACATCGGTCAAATCCTGTCCTGGCTTCATGATATCGAGGTCGAACTCAGGATCTAACCCAAAGAGATTCATTACTTGATCAAGCATTTCGCGGTGCTGACCGGTCACACACACCTTAGCTTCAAAGCGTGGGTCGCTTTTGAGAGCGAGAGCTAGGGGAGCCATTTTAATGGCTTCTGGTCGGGTCCCAAAAATGCACAACGTTTTCACATTAAACTCCAACTTTCTCTGACGCGGGCTCAAGTCCAGTTTCTGCGGCATCGGGGCTCGCGACCAGTTTGCTCACACGCTGCTTAATCGAGTTACCGAAACAACCCGACGACTAAATTCACTATCACGCGCTGAAAACCTTATACACAAGTTAAGCATTATAACTATACGCAGGGCCATAAATCGGATCGACGGATCTGAGGTTAAAACACAGTGACCAATAGCTTTCCCTCAAAAACCAAAGCACCCGGCAGTCGCGACGTCGCATGATAATCTATACTTCTTACGTCGAAAGCATAGCCGGACATTTTCTGAGACGCATTTTTGTCTAAGACATTCCCAGCTCTGCCTCTCGTCGAACGACAAAGTTTCGCATCAATGCCAACAGAACCCCCAAGGTCAGACCCGCCAATGCCCCTACCCCAATAATAATGGCCTTTTGGGGCTTTACGGGCTCATCAGGTAGTTGGACGGCCCCATCCTGGCGGTACACTTCGATCGACGCTGGATCAACTTCCAAAGATCGATAGAAGTTCAAAGACTCTTGTTGTTTACGGAGGTTTTCGATAAATGGGTCATCGGATGGTCTATTTCTCAGGTTTTCAACCTCAGCCATGAGAGCTTTGCTACCACGCATGTAAGTTAGCACCCCCCCCATCCCTGCGGACACTTCGGACGCTAAAGCACTATCGATGATAGGGGGCTTTTCCAAACCAATAGAGTTGGCGATCCTAATCGCTTCCGTCAGTTGAATGATCTGGTCCTCCCGATGCTTCCGTGTACTCTCACGTGCTTGGCGGATCTGCTGCTCAAGATTCTTCGCCTTGACCTTAGCGTCAGCTCTTACGTCCTTAATCAACTCCCGCTTGGCCCGCTCGCCTGCCTGCTGAGTGTACAATTCCACCCAATGAGCAGCCTGCTCTGGATCAGCCAAGCTAACCTGAACATAGATTTGATCAGGTGTTTCCTTGACCGAAACGATAGTCAAGGTGTGATTGAAGCGCTCGAACAGCTCCCCCTTCATTCCTCTCCGCTTATTCTCTGCCAGACTTGGCAAATAGACTTCTTCGAAGAAATCACGTCGTAGTGACTCTGACTGCAAGTTACGAACATAGGTGGCAAAGATTTTTTTGGGGTATTCATAAAAGCCTGTTGATGCAGGAGCTTCCTAACCCTCAGCCGAAGGCATCGGGTTGATGTTGATGGGAGGCTCCAGCAGGAACTCCAGCAGAGGACGAATGGGCGCCCCCATGTCGCGCATAGAGGGCGCCCGCCCTGCAAGGTTGGCATCTGTCGGGAGGCCGTAGCCCATAGTGAATGGCGATTCCCGGCGGGGCTTTTCCTTGCGCTTCATCTTGTGCTCGACCGAGAACAGAATCTTGGCGCGGAACATCTCGAAGGACATGCTGCGCGTGAGCCTATTCAGGTCTTTCATTTGCCGGTTCATCGATTCGGTGAAGGCATTGGTGTTGCGCTGCCCGTTACCGAAGTAGGCGAAGATTTCCGCCTCCCAATTGCTCATTGCTGTGGTCAGTGGTGCCCACTGCGGACGCTCCTCCGGCGTTAGGCTGGAATGCCAGCGCCGGTATTCTTCTTTGGCGTCAGACTCATTTTCCAAATTCCAGATGTTCAGGAACTCCTCCTTGAGACGGTAGGCCGCGCCCAGCTCCGGGAATTGGTTGAGCCAGGTATCGACCACCATCCTGTTCATCGGGTTCAGGTCGTGCTCGCGCATTAGCATCAGCTTTCGGTCGCCCTTGAGCGCCCTGCGGCGATGCTGTGACAGCCCGGCCTTCAGGCTTTTCCTGATCTTCTCCATGGCTTCATTGGCCATGCGCTGAATGTGGAACTTGTCCACCACGATGGTGGCCTGTGGCATCAGTGCCTTTGTCACCTCGCGGTAGGGGTTCCACATGTCCATGCACACAATCTCAATGTCCTTGCGGTCTTTGAGACGCGACAGGTAGGCCGTCACCTGTGGCTTGGTGCGTGATTCCAGCAGGTCGATGATGGTCTCCTCCTCGATGTTGGTAAGCACGCAGCGATAGGTGCGCTGCAGGTACAGCTCATCAATGCCCAGCACGCGGGGTGCGGTAGGCTTGTAGCGGTCTTTCTGCGCCTCGAAGTGGTCGCGGAACAAGGTACGGATGACCGACTCATTCACACCCACTTCACGGCCCACGTCACTATTGGTGCGGCCCACCGTGGCCTTGATGATGTAGTCGGCCAGCCGCCGGGTCATCCGGTTGCTCTCGGCCATCTCCGGCAGCGCCGGGCTGAACGTGGTGTTGCAGGCCCGGCACATGAAGCGGCGGCGAACCAGCCAGAGCGTGACCCACCGCCCGTGCAGCGGCAGGTCACGGAACTTCACCTGCTTCTTGCCGAATCTGACCACCTCGCCGCACGTCCCGCAGTTAGGGCAAACCTCGGGGTCGGGATATTCCACCTGGAAGCTGTATTCGTTCTCTTCCTCATGGAAGCCCACTACCGTAGCTTTGAGCGGGTGCAAAAGCGTTTGCGGGATGGCCAGATCACTCACGCCAGTTTCCTCGAAGAGTCGCGGCGCAAGCGCTCGCTAAAAGCGCCAAGATGGCAGGCTACGCGCTTGTTCAGCGCATCCAACATGTCAGGCAGTCGCTCCATCGGGACATGCTGGGCAATGTCGAAGTAGTCATCCTTGGCAAAGCTCACAACAGATGCATCACCAGGAATCAGGCGGCAGTTCATTTGACCGATGGAATTGAAGGACACCAACATGCGCTGACTCATCAGCGCATGGGCCAAGATGGCCTGGAGTACTTCGGTCTGCACGCCATCAATGTGGTGGCGTGTTTTGCCTGCCTTGATCGCCTCGTAGTAGGCATTGAGGTAGTCGTCGGCTACCTCACGCATAACTTTCATGGACGGGGCGTCTGTCACGTCCAAAGCGGGCGCGGCTTCGAATTTCTGGTAACCCCTGTCTTACGGATGGCTGGAAGAACTTCGTGGGTGATCCACCGCTTGAACCGCTTGGCCTCTTCCTTGCGGCTGGTCAGAATCAGGCTGTACAGGCCCGATTCGCTGACGATCATCACTTCCTGTGAGCCTCCAGGGGTGTAAACATTACTTACACCCTTTTCGTCATCATCCAGCCTTGACACTGCCATCCGTGGGTTGGTGTGTGCAAGTGCCGCGCACACATCAGCGGCAACAAACCAGATTTCGCCATCACGGTTGACCGTGCGAACTGGCAAGTGGTCAAAGTTGAAGGTCTGGTGCGGGGTGTCGTCAGTAGCGACGCCCTGAGGGAGCAGATTGGATTGAGCAGCCACGATGGCCTCCTAGAGATCGTTCAATTTCGCCTCCTGTTCAGAGAGGCGGCCGGGCGCTTGAACACCGCTCTAGGACGGCCCGCAGATTTCCCCCGAAGGGTCTTGTATAGCTGCGCGCCACCCGGCCATAAGCATGCATTGTCCCGCATTGGAAGGCAGCGCAAAACCTACGGACGTGAAAAAGCCGCTTTGACTTTCGGGAGCGGCTTCCGCCTAGAGAGGTGTGTTCAGCACCTGAGATGAACTCTAACGCCTTGCCCCATGACTGTCAACATCTTTTCTCGAAATCAAAAAGCAGTTGTAGCAACGGAGAGTCGGGAGACCATCAACAACCTTTTATGAATACCCTTTTTTTGGAGGTCAGCTTCTCGAAACCACTGTCCCCACCCCGACCGTAGTTTAGTTGCGAAATGTCATCCTGAGTGGGAGGCTGGACAAGGACTCGAGCCTGATAGATTGGCGTAGTCAGGAAGGCATAAGCCATCGCCAGCCCAGTTATGAGCAAAGCCGTCGATAAGATCAGCACTCTATACTTCCAGAGCCCCTCAGCCAGCTCCAGGAAACTCACCTCGTCACTGCCATTCAGGCGCTCAAGCTCGTTGGGCATAGATTCTTCTTTTCCTTTTCCCGTCAGTTTTTCTACATTTCTGGTCGTCTCACTCAGCCCCGCTAGCAGGCAATAACCGGCACAGGGTAAAGCATCGTCATTAACCAGTAAGCGCGCGGAGCTTCGCCCGAAGGCTTTGACCATGTGTAGAGGGGGACTTGCTCTATGAGTTCCTCCCTTCCCGACCAACCTACGCAGCTCTTTCGGCTGGCCAGCATGGAACTGTACCACAGGCGCCCATTGCACGTTCTGCAATCCGCTATGGACAATGACTGCTGCCGCCCCCCTGTGCTATTGAGCTCTTGAGCAGCCGCGCTTGCTCGGCACGCTCATTGAGAATCAGCTACTGCAGCTCAATCGTTTGCGACCTGGTCGAATGCTTGCTCGCCTTTTATCTTCACTCAGCTTATCGACTACCGACTGGAGATTGTCGTCGATGGCGCACCAGATCAGAACAAATCGCTCAGCACGACGGACAACCCACAGGGCACCAACCAAAGAGCTGATTACGCTGAGCCAGTTCGCTAGCAGGTGTCTTTTTAGCCAAGATCAGTCGACCAATGGCACCGACATCGCGCGCCCGACATTTATATGAGACGTCGCTTCGACGCAATCAGACCTAAAATCGGCCCAATCGCCAACCCAACCAGCAGCGCCAACAGCACGAACACCGAAACAGGAAGCTGTGGCAGTGACCAACCTAGGAAAACCAATGTCACTAACTGTTGATTTTCCAAAACAAATACCAAGCCCCCAACAACAATAACTATTAAGAACAAGGCAAGCAAAAACCGCTTAAAACTCTTCACAAACCCCTCCTATACACAACGCTATCAAGCCTTGTGTTCTTCATCTTCATTCACCCGATCCCGCAACTCCTTCCCCGGCTTGAAGTGCGGTACAAACTTGCCATCCAGGCTAACTGACTGGCCGGTCTTCGGGTTGCGCCCTACGCGCGGAGCCCGATAGTGCAGCGAAAAACTGCCAAAACCACGGATCTCGATGCGATCTCCGGTCGCAAGGCACTGCGACATTTGTTCAAGCATAGTCTTGATGGCTAGCTCCACATCCTTGGACGAGAGCAACCCTTGATGGGTGACAATACGTTCGATCAGCTCTGACTTCGTCATATTTTTCCCTTCTTTATCAAGCAGCTAGATCATTGCTTCCTTGTTTTTAGCATGGCTTGAGGGATTTGAACAGGGCGGTTATTGGCTTAGCCAAGGATGCTTGCTTCACCCTCCAACAGGGAGTTCATGCCCTACAGCATGATTTGCCATCAAACCCAGCCACCACAAGGGTTACAGCCTGGACCTCAAACCTGGCGCAGCCAAATGCCAGGCACAAAAAAGGGCGACCGAAGTCGCCCTTTTTTTATCCAAGCAGAACTTAGTTCTGTTTGGCCATTGCCTGACGCAGCAGCGCGGCCATGGTGGTGTCAGCAGCAGCTTCCGGAGCAGTTTCTTTCAGGCTCTGGATAGCTTCACGCTCTTCAGCATCGTCTTTCGACTTGATGGAGAGGCTGATCACGCGGCTCTTGCGGTCGACGCTGATGATCTTGGCTTCGATCTCTTCGCCTTCCTTCAGGACGTTACGCGCGTCTTCAACGCGGTCACGGCTGATTTCGGAAGCTTTCAGAGTGGCTTCGATGTCGTCGGCCAGGGTGATGATGGCGCCTTTGGCGTCAACTTCTTTTACAACACCCTTAACGATTGCACCCTTGTCGTTCGCTTGAACGTACTCGGAGAACGGATCGCTTTCCAGCTGCTTGATGCCCAGCGAGATACGCTCACGCTCTGGATCAACAGACAGGATGACGGTGTCCAGCTCGTCGCCCTTCTTGAAGCGACGTACGGCTTCTTCGCCGACTTCGTTCCAGGAGATGTCCGACAGGTGAACCAGGCCGTCGATGCCGCCGTCCAGACCAATGAAGATACCGAAATCGGTGATCGACTTGATGGTGCCGGAGATCTTGTCGCCCTTGTTGAACTGGCCAGAGAAGTCTTCCCATGGGTTCGACTTGCACTGCTTGATGCCCAGGGAGATACGACGACGCTCTTCGTCGATGTCCAGAACCATGACTTCCACTTCGTCGCCGACTTGTACGACTTTCGAAGGATGGATGTTCTTGTTGGTCCAGTCCATTTCGGAAACGTGTACCAGGCCTTCCACGCCTTCTTCCAGCTCTGCGAAGCAGCCGTAGTCGGTCAGGTTGGTTACACGCGCCATTACGCGGGTGCTTTCTGGGTAACGAGCCTTGATAGCAACCCATGGGTCTTCACCCAGTTGCTTCAGACCCAGGGATACACGGTTACGCTCGCGATCGTACTTCAGAACCTTGACATCGATCTCATCGCCAACGTTGACGATTTCCGATGGATGCTTGATACGCTTCCAGGCCATGTCGGTGATGTGCAGCAGGCCATCGACGCCGCCCAGGTCCACGAATGCGCCGTAGTCGGTGAGGTTCTTGACGATACCCTTGACTTGCTGGCCTTCCTGCAGCGATTCCAGCAGAGCTTCGCGCTCGGCGCTGTTTTCGGCTTCCAGGACGCTGCGACGGGAAACGACAACGTTGTTGCGCTTCTGGTCCAGCTTGATGACCTTGAATTCCAGCTCTTTGCCTTCCAGGTGGGTGGTGTCGCGCACTGGGCGGACATCAACCAGGGAGCCCGGCAGGAACGCACGGATACCGTTAACGTCGACAGTGAAGCCGCCTTTAACCTTACCGTTGATAACGCCCTTGACCACTTCTTCGGCGGCGAAAGCTGCTTCCAGAACAATCCAGCACTCGGCGCGCTTGGCTTTTTCACGGGACAGTTTGGTTTCGCCAAAGCCGTCTTCGACCGCGTCCAGCGCAACGTGAACTTCGTCACCGACCTTGATGGTCAGCTCGCCAGCTTCGTTGTAGAACTGCTCGAGCGGGATGACGCCCTCGGACTTCAGGCCAGCGTGTACGGTAACCCAGTCGCCGTCGATGTCGACAACGATACCGGTGATGATCGCACCCGGCTGAAGATTGAGGGTTTTCAGGCTTTCTTCAAAGAGTTCTGCAAAGCTTTCGCTCATTTTAATTCCTGTAGATTAGGGCGAGACATACGCCCATCAGCCACATTCCAGACAATGTGGGTTTCGTTCATTTAAAAGGAAAGCCAGCAGGACGTTGACTGGTGCCCCTGCTTGCTTCCCTGGTTATCAGGCGATATCGCGCAGTGCGATCTCGCTCTTGATACGTTCCAGCACCTGCTCGATGGACAACTCCGTGGAATCCAGCTGGATTGCATCGGCCGCCGGCTTGAGCGGGGCCACTGCACGCTGGGTGTCGCGCTCATCGCGCGCACGAATCTCATCTAGCAGACTCGACAGACTAACATCTTCGCCTTTGCCCTTCAACTGCAAGTAACGGCGACGGGCACGCTCCTCGGCGCTGGCGGTCAGAAATACCTTCAGCGGCGCATCCGGGAAGACAACCGTCCCCATGTCCCGGCCGTCGGCAATCAGACCCGGCGCTTCCTGGAATGCCCGCTGGCGCTGCAGCAAGGCATCGCGCACCGCAGGCAGCGCGGCAACCTGAGAAGCACCGGCCCCTACCGTCTCAGTGCGAATGACGTTGCTGACATCCTCACCCTCAAGAATGATCTGCTGCAACTTGCCGGGCTCTGCGGCGATGAACTGCACATCCAGGTGCGCAGCCAGTTTCACCAGCAGCTCTTCGTTGGTCAGATCGACGCCATGGTTGCTGGCAGCAAAGGCCAGCAAACGATACAGCGCTCCCGAGTCCAGCAATCGCCAGCCCAGCTCACGTGCCAAAAGACCAGCGACGGTACCCTTGCCCGAACCACTTGGACCGTCGATGGTAATGACTGGCGCTTTCAGGTTCACGACTTGCCCTCTTCTGCAACACGAATCCCGACCTCGGCACACAAAGCCAGGAAGTTCGGGAAGGAAGTAGCGACATTGGCGCAGTCGTGGATGCGGATCGGCGCAGTAGCGCGCAGCGAGGCCACGCTGAACGCCATGGCGATTCGATGGTCGCCATGCCCGTGCACTTCGCCGCCACCGATTGGGCCGCCGTCAATGATAATACCGTCCGGAGTCGGCTCGCACTTCACACCCAGGGTCAGCAGGCCATCAGCCATGACCTGGATCCGATCGGACTCCTTGACCCGCAGCTCTTCTGCACCACGCAGCACGGTACGGCCTTCAGCGCACGCAGCAGCCACGAACAATACTGGGAACTCGTCGATGGCCAACGGCACCAGGTGCTCGGGAATCTCGATACCCTTGAGCTTGGCTCCCCGCACACGCAGGTCGGCAACCGGCTCACCGCCCACTTCGCGCTGGTTCTCCAGGGTGATATCACCGCCCATCAGGCGCAGGATATCAATCACACCGGTACGCGTCGGGTTGATACCCACGTGCTCCAGCACCAGCTCCGAGCCCTGGGCAATCGACGCCGCAACAAGGAAGAACGCCGCGGAGGAGATATCTGCCGGTACTTCGATATGGGTTGCAGTCAACTTGCCGCCCGACTCGAGAGAGGCGGTAGGACCATCAACTTTCACGCTGTAACCGAAGCCGCGCAGCATACGCTCGGTATGATCGCGAGTCGGCGCAGGCTCTGTGACGGTGGTCTTGCCTTCGGCGTACAGCCCCGCCAGCAGCAGGCAGGACTTCACCTGGGCACTGGCCATCGGCAGCGTATAGGTCAGCGCCTTGAGCGCGTGACCACCGCGGATGGTCATCGGCGGACGACCCTCGGCCGCCGTTTCGATGACTGCGCCCATCTCCCGCAGCGGGTTGGCAACGCGGTTCATCGGCCGCTTGGACAGCGACGCATCGCCAGTCATCACGGTATCGAACGGTTGGGCAGCCAGCAAGCCGGACAGCAGGCGCATGGAGGTACCGGAGTTACCCAGGTAGATCGGGCCCGGCGGCGGCTTGAGGCCATTGAGGCCTACACCGTGAATGGTCACGCGACCATGATGCGGCCCCTCGATGACCACACCCATGTCACGGAACGCTTGCAGGGTCGCCAGGGCGTCTTCACCTTCAAGGAAACCTTCGACTTCGGTAGTGCCTTCGGCCAGGGAGCCCAGCATGATCGAGCGATGTGAAATCGATTTGTCGCCTGGTACGCGAATACGGCCAGACAGTTGGCCACCAGGATTTGCCAGGAAAATCAGGTCGTTGGAGTTCATAGCGTCCACATAGGCCCGACGGGCCAGGATTTTGCTGAAATGCTCGCGGGCAACCCGGGCGCGCGTAAAGACGCCCAGCAATTGGTGCCCATCCCCTGCATCGACCGCGTCGCGCAAGGCGTCGAGGTCACTGCGAAATGTATCCAGTGTGCGCAGGACAGCTTCGCGGTTGGCGAGAAAGATGTCATGCCACATGACCGGGTCGCTTCCAGCGATTCTTGTAAAATCGCGGAACCCCCCGGCAGCGTAACGGAAGATATCCAGGTTTTCATTGCGCTTGGCCAACGAGTCGACCAAGCCAAAGGCCAGCAGGTGCGGCAGATGACTGGTCGCCGCCAGCACTTCGTCGTGGCGCTCGACCTGCATGTGCTCGACATCCGCCTCCAGGGCGCGCCAAAGTCGGTCGACCAGGGCCAGGGCCGACGGATCGGTTTCCGCCAACGGGGTAAGAATGACTTTGTGGCGACGGAACAATGCGGTATTGGAAGCTTCCACCCCGCTCTGCTCGGAGCCGGCAATCGGATGGCCGGGCACGAAGCAAGCCAGTCGCTCGGCAAAGGCCTCGCGAGCGGCGCGCACCACATTGCCCTTGGCGCTCCCGACATCCGTCAGCACCGCACGCCCCAGATCAAGCTGGGCCAGGCGAGCCAGCAGCTTTTCCATGGCCAGGATCGGCACTGCCAACTGGATGACGTCGGCCCCCTCGCAGGCAGCGGCAAGGTCTTCTTCGCAGCGATCGACCACACCCAGCTCCACCGCCGCCTTGCGCGACTGCGGATCCAGGTCTACACCGACCACCTCACGGCACAAGCCGCTCTCTCGCAGCCCCTTGGCGAAGGAGCCACCGATGAGCCCCAGCCCGACTACCACCAGCCTGCCAATGATCGGCTCGACCTTGCTTACCACATGTTCAACCACGGAGCTGGACCCTGTTCAAAACTGCTTGTTCACCACGCATTGCCTCAAAGCACCGCTTTGGGATACGAGCCCAACACCTTGAGGGCCACGGCTTCCTGGCTGATTTGCTCCAGCACGGCCTTGATCAGCGGATCACGGTAATGCCCCATGAAGTCGATGAAGAACACATAGGTCCATTTGCCGCTGCGCGAAGGACGAGTTTCGATACGCGTCAGGTCGATGCCATTCTGGTGAAACGGCACCAGCAACTCGTGCAAGGCACCTGGCTTGTTGCTCATCGAAACGATGATCGACGTCTTGTCGTCACCGGTCGGCGGTACTTCCTGGTTACCAATCATCAAGAAGCGCGTGGAGTTGTCGGGGCGGTCTTCGATCTTCTCGGCCAGACGGGTCAAGCCATACAGGCCTGCTGCCATATCGCCGGCGATCGCCGCCGAATTCCACTCACCCTTGACGCGCTTGGCAGCCTCGGCATTGCTCGACACAGCAACACGCTCGACGTTGGGATAGTGCGCGTCCAGCCACTTGCGGCACTGGGCCAACGACTGGGCGTGGGAGTAGATACGGCTGATGCTGTCGGTCTTGGTGTTCTCGCCCACCAACAGGTGGTGGTGAATACGCAGCTCGACTTCGCCGCAGATGACCATGTCGTGCTCAAGGAAGCTGTCCAGGGTGTGGTTGACCGCACCTTCAGTAGAGTTCTCTACCGGGACCACGCCAAAGTTGACAGCACCGGCCGCCACTTCACGGAACACTTCGTCGATCGCTGCCATCGGCTTGCTGATCACAGCGTGACCGAAGTGTTTCATCGCCGCAGCCTGGGTGAAGGTACCCTCGGGCCCCAAGTAAGCGACCTTGAGCGGCTGCTCAAGGGCCAGGCACGAAGACATGATTTCACGGAACAACCGCGCCATCTCTTCATTGCCCAGCGGCCCCTGATTGCGCTGCATGACTCGCTTGAGCACCTGAGCTTCACGCTCAGGCCGATAGAAAATCGGCTCTTCACCGGCTGGCAGCTCGGCCATTTTGACCCGCGCCACTTCCTGGGCGCAGCGGGCACGGTCACTGATCAGCTCGAGAATCTTCTCGTCGAGGCTGTCAATGCGCACCCGCAGCGCCTTGAGTTCCTGCTCCGACATCAGCCGTGCTCCTTCTCGAATTCAGCCATGTAGGCAACCAGCGCCTCCACGGCATCCAGGCCCAGCGCGTTATAGATGGAGGCACGCATGCCACCCACCGAGCGATGGCCCTTGAGGTTGAGCAGGCCGCGGGCATCGGCACCAGCGAGGAAGGCCTTGTCCAGGCGCTCATCGGCCAGGCGGAACGGCACGTTCATCCACGAACGGGCATTGACGCTGATCGGGTTGGTGTAGAAATCGCTGCTGTCGATGAAACCGTACAGGCGGTCTTTCTTGGCGCGGTTGCGCTGCTCCATCGCCTCGACACCACCCTGCTCCTTCAGCCACTCGAAAACGAGGCCCGAGAGGTACCAGGAATAGGTAGCCGGGGTGTTGTACATCGAACCATTGTCGGCGGCGACCTTGTAGTCGAGCATGGTCGGGCAACTGCTGCGCGCGCGGCCGAGAAGGTCTTCGCGAACAATGACTACCACCAGGCCGCTCGGACCGATGTTCTTCTGCGCGCCAGCATAGATCAAGCCGAAATCGGAAACGTCGATCGGGCGAGACAGGATGTCCGACGACATATCGACCACCAGCGGTACGTCACCGGTCTGCGGTACCCAGTCGAACTCCAGGCCACCGATCGTCTCGTTCGAGGCGTAGTGTACGTAGGCTGCGTTGGGGGTGAGGTTCCACTCGTTCTGACCAGGGATAGCCAGGTAGTCATACGCCTTGGCGCTGGCGGCGACGTTGATGTTGCCGAAGCGACGGGCTTCCTCGATGGCTTTTTTCGACCAGATACCGGTTTCGATATAGTCGGCAGTGCCATTCTCAGGCAGCAGGTTCAACGGAATTTCAGCGAACTGTTGGCTCGCCCCGCCCTGCAGGAACAACACTTTGTAGTTGGCGGGAACGGACAACAGGTCACGCAGGTCCTGCTCGGCCTTTTCGGCGATCGCCACGTAGTCGTCGCTACGGTGGCTCATCTCCATCACGGACAAGCCCTTGCCATGCCAGTCCAGCATTTCGGCCTGGGCACGCTGCAGTACAGCGTCAGGGAGCGCAGCAGGGCCTGCGCAGAAGTTAAAGGCTCGTTTGCTCACATCCACTCTCGCTCTGCTCTTGATGTCCGTGGAGCAGGCCGGACGGCGCTATTGCGGCGCCATCACGACCACCCCACCAGGGTTGCGCTACTGCGTTGTTTATTCCTGCGGCGCCTCTTCGTCGCCAGCGGCCTGAGCCTCTGGTGCCTCGACGGTGTCGGCATCGCCTTCGTAATCCTCGTCGCCTTCCTCTTCGGATGGCTCCTGGACACGCTCCAGACCCACCAGGGTCTCGTCGCTGGCCAGCTTGATCAGGGTTACACCCTGGGTGTTGCGACCCAGGCTGGAGACCTCGCCGACGCGGGTACGAACCAGGGTGCCCTGGTCGGAAATCAGCATGATTTCCTCACCATCCTGCACCTGTACGGCACCGACCAGGCGACCGTTACGCTCGTTGCTGACCATGGCGATAACGCCCTGGCCACCACGTTTGTACTCGGGGAACTCGCCGATTTCGGTACGCTTGCCGTAGCCACGCTCGGACGCGGTGAGGATCTGGCTACCCTCTTCCGGAATGATCATGGAGATCAGCTTTTGGCCTTCGGCCAGGCGCATGCCGCGTACACCGCGGGCTGTACGGCCCATGGCGCGAACGTCGGACTCCTTGAAGCGGGTGACCTTGCCGGCGTCGGAGAACAACATGACCTCACGCTCGCCATCGGTGATGGCGGCAGAAATCAATACGTCGCCTTCATCCAGCTCCAGGGCGATCAGGCCGACGCTGCGCTGGCGACTGAAGGACTCCAGCGGAGTCTTCTTCACGGTACCGTTGGCTGTCGCCATGAAGATGAAGTGACCTTCGGTGTATTCCTCGACCGGCAACATGGTCGAGATGTACTCGCCCTCGTCCAGCGGCAACAGGTTGACCAGCGGTCGTCCACGCGCGGCACGGGAGGCTTCGGGAATTTCATAGGTCTTGAGCCAGTACACCTTGCCCTTGCTGGAGAACAGCAGCAGCGTGGTGTGGCTGTTGGCTACCAGCAGGTGCGAAATGTAGTCCTCGTCCTTGACGCCAGTGGCCGACTTGCCTTTACCGCCGCGACGCTGGGCCTGGTAGGCGGCCAGCGGCTGGGTCTTGGCGTAACCGCCGTGGGAGATGGTCACGACCCGGTCTTCTTCCGGAATCATGTCACCCAGGGTCAGGTCCAGGCGCGCATCGAGAATCTCGGTGCGACGCACATCGCCGTACTCGGCACGAATCAGTTCCAGCTCTTCGCGGATCACTTCCATCAGGCGCTCGGCGCTGCTTAGGATGCGAATCAGCTCGCCGATCTGGTTGAGGATCTCCTGGTACTCGGCCAGCAGCTTCTCGTGCTCAAGACCGGTCAGGCGGTGCAGGCGCAGGTCAAGGATGGCCTGGGCCTGTTCCGGCGAAAGGAAGTACTTGCCATTGCGCAGGCCGTACTGCTCGTCGAGGTTTTCCGGACGGCAGGAGTCGGCACCGGCGCGCTCGACCATCACCTGCACGGCGCTGGATTCCCAAGGCGTGCTGATCAGCGCTTCCTTGGCTTCGGACGGTGTCGGCGAGGCCTTGATCAGGGCGATGACCGGATCGATGTTGGACAGGGCTACCGCCTGGCCTTCAAGGATATGGCCACGCTCACGGGCCTTGCGCAGCTCGAATACGGTACGGCGGGTGACCACTTCACGGCGGTGACGAACGAACGCCTCGAGCAGGTCCTTGAGGTTCAGCACCCGCGGACGCCCATCGATCAGGGCAACGATGTTGATGCCGAAGACGCTCTGCAGCTGGGTCTGGGCGTAGAGGTTGTTGAGGATGACCTCAGGAACCTCGCCACGACGCAGCTCGATGACTATGCGCATGCCATCTTTGTCGGACTCGTCGCGCAGCTCGGTGATACCTTCGAGTTTCTTTTCCTTGACCAGCTCGGCGATCTTCTCGATCAAGCGCGCCTTGTTCAGCTGGTAAGGCAGCTCGGTGACGACGATCTGCTGGCGGCCACCGACCTTGTCGATGTCTTCGACGGTGGAGCGAGCGCGCATGTAGATGCGGCCACGACCGGTGCGATAAGCCTCGATGATGCCCTGGCGACCGTTGATGATGGCGGCCGTCGGGAAGTCCGGTCCCGGGATGAACTGCATCAGTTCATCGACCGTGATGTCGGCGTTGTCGATCAGCGCCAGGCAACCATCGATGACCTCACCGAGGTTGTGCGGCGGAATATTGGTCGCCATGCCCACGGCAATACCGCTGGAGCCGTTGACCAGCAGGTTGGGGATCTTGGTTGGCATGACCGCCGGGATCTGCTCGGTGCCGTCGTAGTTGGGCACCCAGTCGACGGTTTCCTTGTGCAGGTCAGCCAGCAACTCATGGGCCAGCTTGGTCATGCGCACTTCGGTGTATCGCATGGCCGCGGCGTTGTCGCCGTCCACCGAACCGAAGTTGCCCTGGCCGTCGACCAGCAGATAGCGCAGCGAGAACGGCTGCGCCATACGGACGATGGTGTCGTAGACCGCGGTATCACCGTGCGGGTGGTACTTACCGATCACGTCACCGACCACACGGGCGGATTTCTTGTACGGTTTGTTCCAGTCGTTACCCAGTTCACTCATCGCATACAGAACGCGGCGATGCACGGGCTTCAAGCCATCACGCGCATCGGGCAGTGCACGCCCGACAATGACGCTCATCGCGTAGTCGAGGTAGGACTGTCTCAGTTCGTCTTCGATATTGACCGGGAGGATTTCTTTGGCCAGTTCGCCCATGAGAAGCCTGATTCCTTTTTCTGGTGAAACCTCGTCACATCCATATGGGACGAACGAAGCTCGCCGCTGCAAAGTGTCTCCTTGCAACGACTTACGACAAATCAACGAGTTAAGCCATGGATCTGCGCAGTAAAGACGGCCCCGCGGGGCCACCTTGGAAACCGTCGGATGTTACCACAATCGCCCAGACGGTGGGAGTAGGGTGCGGCACTACTACCCTACTGCTCGTCAGTAACGCCCGTTAGCCGCCACAACAGGGCCGCAAGCGAAGGAAAAGACTCAATGCAAACGCTTGCGACACATCAACTGCGCCATCTTCACCGTATCTGGACGCTCGACGACACCCTTCTCGGTCACGATCACATCGATAAGGTCTGCTGGCGTCACATCGAATACCGGATTGAAGGCATCCACATCGGCCCCTACCTGCTTGCCATCGACCTCCAGCAGCTCACTGCCACTGCGCTCTTCCAGCAAGATGTCCTCGCCACTTTCCAGGTTCATGTCGATGCTCGAACTCGACGCCACGACCATGAAGCGAACCCCGTGGTGCATGGCATTGACGGCCAGTTGGTAGGTGCCAATCTTGTTGGCTACGTCGCCGTTGGCGGCAATGCGATCGGCGCCGACGATGACCCAGGTGATGCCCTTGGTCTTCATCAGGTGAGCCGCGGCGGAGTCGGCATTGACCGTCACTGCAATGCCCTCACCGGCCAACTCCCAGGCCGTCAGGCGCGAACCTTGCAGCCAGGGTCGGGTTTCGTTGACGTAGACCCGCTCGACCATGCCTTCCATAAAGGCGGCTCGAATGACGCCCAGCGCGGTGCCGAAGCCACCGGTTGCCAGCGCCCCCGTGTTGCAATGGGTCAGCAAGGCCTGTTCGTTGCCCTGGTGCTTGCGAATCAGATCGACGCCCATCTGGGCCATGGTCAGGTTGGCCTCGCGATCACTGTCATGGATAGCAACTGCTTCGGCTGCCATGATCGCCGCCACATCGTCACCCGCCTTGATGCGCAACAAGCGCTCGCGCATGCGGTTGAGGGCCCAGAACAGGTTGGCGCCAGTGGGGCGCGCCTGCACCAGTAGCTCGAAATCCTCTTCCAGGGCCATCTCCCAGTCATCGCCTTCCGTCAGGCGCTGGCGCACGGCCATGGCAAGCCCATAAGCCGCGCTGATACCAATGGCGGGGGCACCACGCACCGTCATGGAACGAATGGCCTGGGCCACCTCGGCAGCATCGGTACAGGCCTGCCAGGTCTGCTCGAACGGCAACGCGCGCTGATCAAGCAGGTACAGGACGCCATCACGCCAATCGATAGCGCTCACCTTCTCTGCCGCCAGTAGTCGATCGCGCATGCCTCACCCCGTCATTCGGACATCAAAAGCGGACGATTATAGCGAGCCCCAGGCGCAGACGCTCGGGTATACTTCGCCCTCAGCTCAAGCCCCCCAGGGAAACCTTGCCATGCCCAAACCCGCTACGCCGCTCGACTTGCTGCTCCTGCCTACCTGGCTGGTGCCTGTCGAACCTGCCGGAGTGGTTTTGAAGGATCACGGCCTGGGCATCCGCGAGGGGCAGATTGTGTTCATCGGCCCCAGGGCCGAGGCCGAGCGCCTGGTCGCCAGCGAAACCCGAGAGCTGCCAGGCTGTCTGCTCAGCCCCGGCCTGATCAACGCCCACGGCCATGCGGCCATGACCCTGTTCCGCGGCCTGGCCGATGACCTGCCACTGATGACCTGGCTCGAAGAGCACATCTGGCCGGCCGAAGGTCGCTGGGTCGACGAAGCGTTCGTTCGCGACGGTACCGACCTGGCCATCGCCGAGCAGATCAAGGGTGGCATCACCTGTTTCTCCGATATGTACTTCTTCCCCAAGATTGCCAGCGAGCGCGTGCACAACAGCGGCATTCGCGCGCAAATCGCCGTGCCGTTGCTGGATTTTCCGATACCCGGCGCACGCAGTACCGAAGAAGGCCTGCACCTGGGCGTCGAGCTGTTCGGCGACCTGCGCCACCACCCCCGCATCACCGTCGCCCTGGGCCCACATGCCCCCTATACGGTGAGCGACGAGAACCTGGAAAAAATCCGGGTCATCGCCGAGGAGCTGGACGCGCCGATCCACATGCACATCCACGAAACCGCCTTCGAAGTGGAGCAATCCCTGGCCACCCGTGGCGAGCGCCCGCTGGCACGCCTCGCCCGCCTGGGCTTGCTGGGGCCGCGCCTGCAGGCGGTACACATGACCCAGGTCAGCGACGAAGACCTCGCCCTGCTGGTAGAAAGCAACACCAGCGTGGTGCATTGCCCAGAATCCAACCTCAAGCTGGCCAGCGGCTTTTGCCCTGTCGAGCGCTTGTGGCAAGCGGGTGTGAATGTCGCGGTGGGGACCGATGGCGCGGCCAGCAACAACGACCTCGACCTGCTCGGCGAAACCCGTACCGCAGCCTTGCTGGCCAAAGCCGTGGCCGGGTCGGCGAGCGCCCTTGATGCCCACAGGGCATTGCGCATGGCCACCCTCAATGGTGCCCGTGCACTGGGACTCGACGAAGTCACTGGCTCCCTGGAAACAGGCAAGGCCGCCGATCTGGTCGCCTTCGACCTGTCGGGCCTGGCCCAACAGCCGATCTACGATCCGGTCTCACAACTGATTTATGCCAGTGACCGCGACTGCGTGAAGCATGTCTGGGTCGCTGGCAAGCAACTGCTTGACGAGCGCCGCCTGACCCGCCTGGACGAACAGGTCCTGCATGCCAAGGCATGCGCCTGGGGCCAGCGGATCGGCGAACGTACCGAATAACCGGCTGGCAGCAGGACTGCCAGCCCGTAGCACCTTTATCAGAGTTTCAGAGGACTGTTCCATGAGCAACGTCGACCACGCCGAAATCGCCAAGTTCGAAGCCCTGGCCCACCGCTGGTGGGACCGCGAAAGCGAGTTCAAGCCGCTGCACGACATCAACCCGCTGCGGGTCAACTGGATCGACGAGCGGGTCAAGCTGGCCGGCAAGAAGGTGCTCGACGTCGGCTGCGGCGGCGGCATCCTCAGTGAAGCCATGGCCCTGCGCGGCGCCACCGTGACCGGTATCGACATGGGTGAAGCGCCCCTGGCCGTCGCCCAGTTGCACCAGCTCGAATCCGGGGTACAGGTCGAGTACCGCCAGACCACCGCCGAAGCCCTGGCCGAAGAAATGCCCGAGCAGTTCGACGTGGTCACCTGCCTCGAAATGCTCGAGCACGTGCCCGACCCTTCCTCGGTCATCCGCGCCTGCTACCGCATGGTCAAGCCGGGCGGCCAGGTGTTCTTCTCGACCATCAACCGCAACCCCAAGGCCTACCTGTTCGCGATCATCGGCGCCGAATACATCATGAAGCTGCTGCCGCGTGGCACCCATGACTTCAAGAAGTTCATCCGCCCTTCGGAGCTGGGCGCCTGGAGCCGCGAGGCCGGGCTGAACGTCAAAGACATCATCGGCCTGACCTACAACCCGCTCACCAAGCACTACAAGCTCAACAGCGACGTTGACGTCAACTACATGATCCAGACCCTGCGCGAGGAATGAACATGCGTTTGCGAGCAGTACTTTTCGACATGGACGGCACCCTGCTCGACACGGCGCCGGACTTCATCGCCATTTGCCAGGCCATGCTCGCCGATCGCGGCCTGCCTGCCATCGACGACCAGCGGATCCGCGACGTGATCTCGGGCGGTGCCCGCGCCATGGTCGAAGTCACCTTCGGCATCAAGCCAGAAGCGGCAGAATTCGAAGCCTTGCGCCTGGAGTTCCTGGAGCGCTACCAGCGCGACTGCGCGGTACACAGCAAACTGTTCGACGGCATGGCGGAGCTTCTGGCCGACATCGAGAAAGGCAACCTGCTGTGGGGCGTGGTGACCAACAAGCCGGTACGCTTTGCCGAGCCGATCATGCAGCGCCTGGGCCTGGCCGAACGCTCGGCCCTGCTGATCTGCCCGGATCACGTGAAGAACAGCAAGCCGGACCCGGAGCCGCTGATCCTCGCCTGCAAGACCCTCAACCTGGACCCGGCCAGCGTCCTGTTCGTCGGCGACGACCTGCGCGACATCGAGTCGGGCCGCGATGCCGGCACCCGTACCGCGGCGGTGCGCTACGGCTATATTCATCCAGAAGACAACCCCAACAACTGGGGCGCGGATGTGGTGGTCGATCATCCGCTGGAGCTGCGCAAGGTGCTTGATAGCGCACTGTGCGGCTGCTGACTCATAAAAGCATCGCGGGACAAGCCCGCTCCCACATACAGGAGCGGGCTTGTCCCGCGATGGGCACCACAATTCAAGAGGTAACCCCATGTTCGATTACTCCGCCCGCCCCGACCTGCTCAAGGGCCGGACCATCCTGGTCACCGGCGCCGGTCGCGGAATCGGCGCTGCTGCCGCCAAGGCCTATGCCGCGCATGGCGCAACCGTCCTGCTGCTGGGCAAGACCGAAGGCAACCTGGCCGAGGTCTATGACCAGATCGAAGCCGCCGGCCACCCCAAGCCTGCCGTAATTCCCTTCAACCTGGAAACGGCCCTGCCGCACCAGTACGACGAACTGGCGGCCATGATCGAAAGCGAGTTCGGCCATATCGACGGCCTGCTGCACAATGCCTCGATCATCGGTCCGCGCACGCCGCTGGAGCAGCTGTCGGGCGACAACTTCATGCGCGTCATGCAAATCAACGTAAATGCCATGTTCATGCTCACCAGCACCCTGCTGCCGCTGCTCAAGCTGTCCCAGGATGCCTCGGTGATCTTCACCTCGAGCAGCGTCGGACGCAAAGGTCGCGCCTACTGGGGGGCCTATGGAGTATCGAAGTTCGCCACCGAAGGCCTGATGCAGACCCTCGCCGACGAGCTCGAAGGCGTGGCGCCGGTGCGTGCCAACAGCGTCAACCCGGGCGCCACCCGCACCAGCATGCGCGCCCAGGCTTATCCAGGTGAAAACCCGGAGAACAACCCGCTGCCAGAGCAGATCATGCCGGTCTACCTGTACCTGATGGGCCCGGACAGCACTGGCATCAACGGCCAGGCGTTCAACGCCCAGTAAGCTCAGCCCTCTGCCAGCTCCGCCTGGATCCGGGCGGGCTGGCGCTGTTCCTGCTGCATGCAGCGCTCAAGGAACAAATACATATAGTCGTAGCTCTTGCAGATCGCCCGGCGCAGCTCGACCTGCAATGCCTGCGGCGGATTGTTGCCCGCCAGGGTACAGACGATTTCCAGTGCTTCCCACGGGTGGGAGTCGTCGTACTGGGCATGCATCTTCAGCCACTTCATTGCGCGCTTGCGCCCCTCCTCCGGGAAACCCTGGGCATAGACACCTGTCGAGCAGACCACCGCCGACCACTCACCGGTCGCCCCTTCGATGGCATAGTTGGTCGCGGCGATAGCCACAACCAGCGAGTCGGCAGCGCAGGTATGCCAGCACCAGTCGCTCAAGGCGTTGAGCTCGGTAGGCACCTCCTGGGCCTGCAGGTCCTGCAGGCTGACGCCATGCGCCTGGCTCCAGTACAGCCAGTAGTCGGCATGGTTGAGCTCGACGCGAATGTTGCGCATCAGCCAACGCCGCGCCATATCCTCTCCAGGATGGCGGGCGTAGCGGGTCTTGGTCAGGTTCTTGGCCATGTACAGGGAAAACTGCTCCACCACCGGCCAGCCACCGATCAGGTACTGGCGCATGGTGCGACTACTGAGCCGGCCGTCGCGCATGCGCTGGTACAGCTCGTGCTCCACCACCCGCTGCTTGCTCTGATGACAATCCCTGATCAACTGTTGAGCCCAGAGCGGATAGCTGGAGGCCTCCATCAATGGACCGGTTCGAATAAACGCATCAATCACTGTCAGCTCCTTGTTCCTTGTGATTATTGGCAGATGCTCAGCGAAAGGCCCCTGGTGCCCGAGACAACAGGGGCCTTGCCGCAATCCGTTGGCGCCGAAGACTATCGCAGGTAAACACCTGTGGCCGCTCGATCAGGTAACCCTGGGCGTAATCGACGCCTATTTCCTGCAGGGCCTGTTCGATCAGCGGGGTTTCGACGAATTCGGCGATGGTGCGCTTGCCCATGACATGGCCGATATGGTTGATCACCTCCACCATGGCCCGGTTGACCGGATCATCGAGCATGTCCTTGACGAAACTGCCGTCGATCTTCAAGTAGTCGACAGGCAAGTGCTTCAAGTAAGCGAAGGAAGACATTCCGGCGCAGAAGTCATCCAGCGAGAAACGACAGCCCAGTCCCTTGAGCTCGTTGATAAAGCGAATGGCACTGCCCAGGTTGGCAATGGCACTGGTTTCGGTGATTTCGAAGCAGATCAGATGCGGCGGAATGGCAAACTCTCCAAACAGACGCCGGAGGTACTCGAGGAATTTGTCGTCGCCGATGCTACTGCCCGACAGGTTGATCGCGCACATGGCCAACGGGCCTTCCCGGCGCTCATCGAGGCATTGGCGGATAACCTGGAACACACTGCGCACCACCCAGCGATCCAGCGCAGTCATCAACCCGTAGCGTTCGGCTGCCGGGATGAAGCTGTCGGGCAGAATGATCCGCCCGCTTTCATCGTGCAGGCGCAATAGGATCTCCAGGTGGCCAGCCCCGCCATGGGAGCCGAGCGCGGCGATTTCCTGGGCATACAGGCAAAAGCGGTTCTCTTCCAGCGCCACATGCAGGCGCTGGATCCAGGCCATCTCGCCAAAGCGCATGGACAGCTCGCTGTCATCGGCATGATAGACCTGCACCCGATTGCGGCCTTTCTCCTTGGCCATGTAGCAAGCCATGTCGGCGGCGCGCAGGGAGGCCTCCAGTGTGGTCGGCGCCTGGGTGATATGCACCAGTCCCATGCTCACCGTGGTCATGAACGGGCGCCCCTTCCACACAAAATGCAGGCTCTGCACTGCCAGGCGCAGGCTTTCGGCGATACGCTCGGCCTGCTCCTGCGGGCAATTTTCAAGCAGGATGCCGAACTCGTCGCCACCGAGCCTGGCCAGGGTGTCGCCCTCACGCAGCCCTGCCTGCAACACGGCGCAGATGTGCCGCAGCAGCTCGTCACCCGCGGCATGCCCACAGGTGTCGTTCACCAGCTTGAACTGATCCAGGTCCAGGAAGATCAAGGCATGGCGCGCCGGCTTGCGAGCCAGGGCATTGAGCGCCAGCTCCAGGCGGTACTCGAACTCTCGGCGGTTGGCCAACCCGGTCAGGGCATCATGGGTTGCCTGCCAGGACAGATTGGCGATGTACTGGCGCTCCTGGGTCATGTCATGCAATACCAGCACAATGCCGCTGACCTTGCCTTCTGCCATGATCGGCGCCCCCACCAACGCCACCGACACGGTGCTGCCATCGAGCCGCTGGATCAGCTTGATGTGCTCGCTCCCACCCTTCAGGCCGCCGCTGAGCACATGCTCGAGCAGCGTCCGACCATCTTTCTCGGCATTTTCATCGAGCAGACTGAACAGCGCTGCCAACGGCAGCCCCTGGGCCTGGGCGGCGTGCCAGTGAGTCAATTGCTCGGCCGCCGGGTTCATGTAGGCGATGCAGCCGTCGACATCGGTGGTAATCACACCGTCGCCAATCGACTCGAGGGTGACCTGCGCCCGCTCTTTCTCAACCTCCAGGGCCCTGGCAAATGCCTGGCGCTGGGCAAGCAACTTGCTGGAGCGCATCCAGGCCAGGGCGATCAGGAACAGCGCGGTCGCCAGGTTGGTCAGCAGCAACACCCGCAAAAGCATGCGCGAGCCTTCGCCCAAGGCGTCGCTGAATGCCCGGGCTGCCGGGGCCACCCCCTCGTTGATCTCGGCAATGCGCGCCTTCCACTGGGCCACCGCGGGCGCATCGGCCAGGCCCGAACGGAAGCCCTCGTGCATTTGCCTGGCGACTTCGTCCAGCTGGTTGAGAAAGCCGTCACCCTCCGCCCACAGCGCTATGGCCTTTTTCAGGTAGCTGACTTGACCAAAATTCAGATACAACCAGATCAGGCTGGAGACGTCGTCGGGATGGTTCCCTCCCTGCAGAATACCGCGCCGCGCCGCATACAGGTCCGGGGTAGGCAAATCCAGGGCCACCCGCAGCTCGTGCCCGCCCTGCGGCACGGCAATCGCTCTGCGGTATTTACGAAAATCAGACTCGTCACGGCTGTCGGCGTACAGCGTGAGGTAGTAGATGGCGTCCTTCTGCCCCTTGGACCAGAGGCTTTCCCCTGCCACATAGCCGCGCACTGCCGACAAGGCGTAAAGGCTGATGCTCCCCAGCAATGCCTGAAACAGCACCACGGCAACGAATGGCCAAATAATGCCCAACAACCGTGGTGCTTCGAGAGTCCGATTTCGCTTCATGAGGTCCCTTGCACATAGAGCCGAATGAATCTCTACCTACAACCCCACAGCCTAGGCTATTTGCCATTGAATCTGGAGAGCTTTTCTCAATTACATACCGCGCACTCTCAACTCTGTTGCAAATGCCCATACAGCTTGGCGTATAAGCCGCCACCGGCGATCAACTGCTGGTGATCGCCATCCTCGGCCACATGCCCACCGTCGAATACCAGGACACGGTCGGCCTGCTTCACCGCCGACAATCGGTGGGCAATGATCAACGTGGTGCGCGCACTGAGAAAACGTGTCAGTGCCAGGTGCAGGTTGTATTCGGTGGCAGCATCCAGGGCCGAGGTGGCCTCGTCGAGAATCACCACCTTGGGCTCCGCCAGCACCATCCGCGCAATTGCCAGGCGCTGGCGCTGGCCACCCGACAGCCGCACGCCGGAGCGGCCGACCACGGTATCGAGCCCATGGGGCAAGGCCGCGATGGTGGTATCGAGTTGGGCGATATTGAGTGCCTGCCAGCAGGCTTCGTCGCTGCTGTCGCGCCCCATGGTCAGGTTGGCGCGAACGGTGTCGTTGAACAGCGACGGATGCTGCAGCACCACCGCCACATGTTCACGCAGGGTTTCCAGGCCGATGTCCTGCAGAGTCGAGCCGCCAAAGCGAATGGTGCCTGCCTGGGCGCTGTACAGGCCGAGCAACAGTTGCACAAGGGTACTCTTGCCGCCGCCGCTGGCGCCGACGATGGCCACCTTCTCCCCTGGCGCGATCGACAGGTTCAACTGGTCGAGCACCGGCTCATCGGCATAGGCAAAGCGCAAGCCCTGAACCTCGATACCCACCGTGTCGCGCCCTTTGAAGGGGTCTACCCCTCCTGGATACTGCGGTTCATCGGCGCGTGCCAGCAGCTCGTTGAGCCGGCTCAGGGCACCCCCGGCGGCATAATAGGCGTACTGCAGGTTTAGCAATTGCTCGACCGGGCCGATCATGAACCACAGGTAGCTGAACACCGCCAGCATCTGGCCAATGGACAGGTCGGAGAACAACACGGTGAGCATTGCCGCAGCGCGGAAGATATCGATACCGAACTGGAAGAGCAGGCCACTGGCCCGGCCACTGGCATCGCTTTTCCACTGCGAGGCGACCGCATAGTTGCGTACTTCCTGGGCACGCATGCCCAGGCGCCCAAGAAAATAGCCCTGGCGATTGCTGGCACGGATTTCCTGGATGGCATCCAGGGTTTCCGTGAGGGCCTGGGTGAAGCGCGAAGTACTGTCGTTTTCCAGCTTCTTCAGGTGCTTGACCCGCTTGCCCAACTGCACCGTGGCGAAGATCACCAGGGGGTTGAACAACAGGATCAGCAACGCCAGTTGCCAGTGCATCCAGATCAGGATCCCGGCGGTGCCGGTCAGGGTCAGCATCGCTACCAGGAAGCGGCTCAGGGTTTCGCCAACGAATTTGTCGAGGGTATCCAGGTCGGTAACCAGGTGCGTGGTTACCGTACCGCTGCCCAGGCTTTCATATTCCTTGAGGGAAATTCGCTTGAGCCGCTCGATCAGGCGAATACGCAGGCGATAGACGATGTCCTTGGCAAGACCCGCGAACAACTTGGCCTGGACCACGTTGAAGGCCAGCGCGGCGCACCGCAGCCCCAGGGTCACCACCAACATCAGGCCAATGTAGCCCGCCGCCACCTGCCAGTTGTCCGGGAGGAACTGGTTCATCCACTTGAGCGCGGCGTCGCCATGCCCCAGCAGGACTTCATCCACCAACAGGGGCAACAGCAAGGGAATGGGCACACTGCACAGTGCCGCCAATACGGCGACGCCATTGGCGATCCACAGGGCTTTTTTATGGTGCAGGGCCAGACGGCGGATTTCCGCCCAGCTCAAACGATCGGCAACGGCGGGGGCAGGCCCCGGCACAGGGTCGGGCGACCCTGGCAGGTCAAGCACAGGCGGCCTGCTGTAGCCAGCGTCCGAGCAGTGGGCTCAGGGAGTCCAGGGGCTGGTAGCCATTGGTCAGCAAGGCCAGTTGCCCGTTACGCTCGGCAAGCAAGGTGGGAAAGCCGGCGATTCCCAGATCCTGCACCCAGGTGAAGTCGGCGGCAGTGGCTGCCCGCACTTCGGTGCTGGTAAAACGCTCGGCAAACGCCGAGCGCTCGAAACCGGCCTGCACGGCCAGCTCAACCAGCTTCGGGGCAAGGGTGACGTCTTCGCCACCCTGGTAGAACGCTCGCTGGATCGCGCCAAGCAAGGCCCAGGTGCGCTGCGGGTCAAGGCCGCGGGCCGCCACCAAGGCACGGCAGGCAGGTTCGGTGTCGTAGACAAAGCCGTCCGGCATCGCGCCCTCAAGGGTGAAGGGTTGGCCCGTTGCCTCGTTGACCGCCTGCCAATGCTCCAGGATGTAGCCCCGGGTCGATGCATCCAACGCGCTGCTGCCTGTGCGCAATCCACCTGGCACCAGGTGGGTTTCGACCCCGGCGTCACGCGCCTGGGCGATCAGGGCCTGGGCCACGGGGGCGAACCCCCAGCACCAGGAGCACATCGGATCCATCACATAGAGCAGGCGTGCAGACATCAATCAGGCCTCGGCAGCTTTACGGTAATTGTGGCCGATCGGGTGCGGCATGTTGCGGGCCTTGGCCAACTCGATCTGCTTCTGCCGGTCAATGGCGCTGCGTCGGGTCTTCTCGCTCAAGGTGTCCCAGCAATGTGGGCAGCTGATACCCGGCGAATAGTGCTCGGACGCACGGTCTTGCACGCTGATCGGGGTACGGCAGGCATGGCACTGGTCGTAATCGCCTTCGGTCAGGTCGTGACGCACGGTGACCCGGTTGTCGAACACGAAGCAGTCGCCCTGCCAGCGGCTATCATCCTGCGGAACCTCTTCGAGGTACTTCAGGATCCCGCCTTTAAGATGATAGACCTCTTCGAAACCTTCACCGAGCATGTAGCTGGAGGCTTTTTCGCAACGGATGCCACCAGTGCAGAACATCGCCACTTTCTTGTGCCGCGACGGGTCGAAGTTGGCCTTGATGTACTCGGGGAACTCGCGGAAGGTGGTGGTTTTCGGATCGATCGCGCCCTCGAAGGTGCCGATGGACACCTCGTAGTCGTTGCGGGTGTCGATCAACAGCACTTCCGGATCGCTGATCAGCGCGTTCCAGTCCTTGGGCTCGACGTAGGTGCCGACCTTTTGGTTCGGATCCACGCCCTCGACGCCCAGGGTGACGATCTCTTTCTTGAGCTTGACCTTGGTGCGATAGAACGGTTGTTCGTCGCAGTAGGATTCCTTGTGGTCGATATCCACAAGGCGGGCATCGCTGCGCAGCCACGCCAGCAGGCCGTCGATACCTTCACGGGTACCGGAAACCGTGCCGTTGATCCCTTCTTCGGCCAGCAGCAAGGTGCCCTTGATGCCATTGGCGGTCATGCTGTCGAGCAGCGGCTCACGCAGCTCGACGTAATCTTTCAGGGTGACGAATTTGTACAGCGCCGCCACGACGATAGCTTGGGTCATGCAAAGACTCTCCAGGTGGTCGCCCTCGCAAAGGGCGGACCGGATGATCGAGTAGGAGGCGGATTCACACCCGCCGTCCTCTCACACCACCGTGCGTACGGTTCCGTACACGGCGGTTCAGGTTACGCGGCTAAGCCGGTTAATCGTATCCAGTATCGAGACCAGCCCGAGCCGGTCCCACAGTTTCTTTGGCAGCGCGTAGTTCATATGTTGCGCTCCCGAATTCCACCATGGACCTCGGCCATTGAAGGCTGACTTGTTGGCACGCTCCTCGCTCAACCCCAGGCGCATCAAGTTTCTCAGCCTCGTGGGAGGCTGCTTCCATTGACGCCAGATGACGCAGCGGAGTTTGTGCCTGACCCAACCATCCAGTTCCTCAAGCGGCCGCTTGCTCTGGCTGAGCTTGAAGTAGCTAGCCCAGCCTCTCAGGACGGGGTTGATCCGCTCGATGACAGTCGCCATTTTGCGAGCCCGTACGCTGCGCAGCAGCATTCTGAGCCGGTCGCGTAAGCGGTCTAGGCTCATCCTTGCCACGCGCAGCCTTGGCTGCTGGTGCCAGCTTATCCCATAGCCTAGGTAGTCGCACTTCCACGCCCTTGCCACTTGGCTTTTCTTCCTGTTCACCGTCAGCTTCAGACGTTCTCTCAGGAAGCGCTCGACGCTGACCAACACCCGTTCGCCGGCCCGGGGACTGCGTACATAGATGTTCGCATCATCGGCATAACGTACGAAGCGATGGCCCCGTCGCTCCAGCTCGCGGTCGAGTTCGTCGAGCAGGATGTTCGACAGCAACGGCGAAAGCGGGCCGCCTTGCGGCGTCCCCTCCTGCCGTGGGCTGACGACACCGCCCGACATGATCCCGGCTTCAAGGTAGCGGCGGATAAGCCTGAGTACGCACTTGTCTTTGATCCGACGTTCGATGCAGGCCATGAGGATGTCGTGATTGACCCGATCGAAAAACTTCTCCAGATCGAGTTCCACGCACCAGCGGTGTCCCGCTGTCACATGAGCACGAGCCATCTCGATGGCTTGATGCGTACTTCTGCCCGGACGAAAACCATAGCTGTAGTCCGAGAACAGTGGGTCGAAGATAGGTGTGAGCTGCTGCTGCAGTGCTTGCTGGATCAGGCGATCCACGACGCTGGGGATTCCCAGTTGCCGTGTGCCGCCCTGCGGCTTGGGAATTTCAACCGCTCGCACTGCTTGGGGCTGGTATTCACCGGCCAGTAACCTGGCCTTGAGGGTTGGCCAATACTGTCTCACGTAGCCCGCCAAGTCAGCAACCGTCATGCCATCGGCACCCGGTGCTCCCTTGTTGCTGACCACGCGTTGATACGCACGTCTGAGGTTGGCCGGTGCAAGCACCCGCTCCATCAGCGTGTCCGGCTCCGCGTTCGTCCACGTCACGGACGCCGTCGATACCTTTGCACTGTCAGGCGTCACCCTCGGCTTCTGGCCGGAGCTCGGGATGACAGTTTCCGCTGTGGGAAATTTCTGCATTACGGTTACCAACGAGACGGCGACGCCTACTGGCGGCATAACCTGTTCGGCCCTTGGTGGCGCGGTTAACCGCCACTTACTACGGCTTCGGCTGACTTCTGCACGCTCATCCCGTCGCCTTTCGACGCGCGGTAGCACAATGGCAAACGTACAGATCTCCCAGGGTAATTCGCGCGACCTTCCTGCTTATGCCTGTCGGATCTACGTCACAGCGTTCCGTGCAAGTATTGGGCTTTGGCGATTTGTGCCACCTCACCCCGCTGTGCCGCCTCTATCCGCTTCCTGTTCGTCAGGCCAGCATTTTGCCTCGGGCTTCCTTCAGATTCGCGGTCACCCGCGACACCCTTGCCTCCGGCTAACACTTCCCCTTGCCGGGTGTGTAGAGGACTTTCACCTCCAAGTCACCCGCTTGGCCACCACAGCCAAGCGGGTTGCGCTTACGCGCAACGCGCCATGCCTGGCGCACACAAAAAAAACGCGCCGACGAGCGGCGCGTTGCACATTCTAGCAAAAACCTGACGATGAAATCAGTGTTTGCTACCACCTGCACAGGTGGGTGAAGCCGGTGCTGCGCCGACCTTCAGCCATTCCTCAGGGGTATAGGTGTGCAGGGCCAGTGCATGAAACTGCCCCATCAATTCACCCAGGGTGGCGTAGACCTTCTGGTGGCGCTTGACGCTGTTCAGGCCTTCAAACTGCTCGCTGACCAGCACGGCCTTGTAGTGGGTTTCTTGCCCACGGCTGTGCATGTGGCTTTCGTCGAGCACCGAAAGGTGCTGCGGCGCGAGCGCGGCCAGGCTCTGTTCGATCTTCTGCTGCATGGACATGGGCGGCTCCGCGACTTACTTCTTCGCCGGAGCGGCGGCCTTGCCGGCGTTCGGGTCGAGTTCTTTGGTCATGTCAGCCAGCAGCTTGTTGACCACCGGCACGGCGCTCTCCAGTTTCTGCTGGGTCAGCTGGGCCGACTGCTGGGTAACCTGGGGCATTTTTTCCAGCACTTTCTTGCCCAGGGGCGACTGGTAGAAGGCAACCAGGTCCTTGAGCTCGCTTTCGGTAAAGGTGTTGGTGTACAGCTTGACCATGTCCGGCTTCAGCTTGTTCCAGCCGATGGCCTGGTCCAGGGCGGCATTGGCCTTGGCCTGGTAGCTGTCGAGCACGGCTTTTTTCGAGGCTGGGGCCTTGGTCTGTTCGAAACGCTGGGCAAACATCTGTTGCACCTGCATGTAGACCGGGGTGCCGAGCTTGTCAGCGTGCGCCATCATGAGGAATTTTTCGGCACTGGCGTTGTGGCTGGCGGTATCGGCAAGCACCTGGCCGCTGGCGCAGACCAGCGCAACAGCGGTGCAAAGGGCGCGAAGACGGGTCATCGGAATTCCTTCATTAGCAGAGGAGGTAGTACCCCAGAGTAGAGCATTCTGCGCCGACTCGGGCACGTCGCTCAAGTGGGTCGACGAGCAATGGAACCGCTGCGACGAAAAGGGACCTAAACTGCGAATTCAGACCACAAGGGAGTGAGCGCAGTATGAGCCGTATCGAAACTGACAGCCTGGGTCAGGTCGAAGTTCCTGACCAGGCCTATTGGGGTGCCCAGACGCAACGCTCGCTGATCAACTTCGCCATCGGCAAGGAGCGCATGCCGCTGGCCGTCCTGCACGCGCTGGCACTGATCAAGAAAGCCGCCGCACGGGTCAACGACCGCAACGGAGACCTGCCGGCCGACATTGCCCGGCTGATCGAACAGGCCGCCGACGAAGTGCTCGACGGCCAGCTCGACGACCAGTTCCCGCTCGTCGTCTGGCAGACCGGTAGCGGTACGCAGAGCAACATGAACGTCAATGAAGTGATCGCCGGACGCGCCAACGAGCTGGCCGGCAAAGGCCGGGGTGGCAAGATTCCAGTCCATCCCAACGATCACGTCAATCGCTCCCAGAGTTCCAACGACTGCTTCCCCACCGCCATGCACATTGCCGCCGCCCAGGCGGTCCAGCACAAGCTGCTGCCGGCGATCATCGAGCTGTCGTCCGGGCTTGCGGAGCTGGCAGCGCGCCACCAGCACCTGGTGAAGACCGGCCGCACCCACATGATGGACGCCACGCCGATCACCTTCGGCCAGGAAATCTCGGCTTATGTCGCCCAGCTCGACTATGCCCAGCGGGCGATCCGCTCGGCCTTGCCGGCCGTGTGCGAGTTGGCCCAGGGTGGCACCGCAGTCGGCACCGGGCTCAATGCCCCGCACGGTTTCGCCGAGGCCATTGCCGCCGAACTCGCCGCCCTCTCCGGCCTGCCCTTCGTCACTGCACCGAACAAGTTTGCTGCGCTGGCAGGCCACGAGCCGTTGACCACCCTGGCTGGCGGCCTGAAAACCCTGGCGGTGGCACTGATGAAGCTGGCCAACGACCTGCGCCTGCTCGGCTCCGGCCCCCGTGGCGGTATCGCCGAAGTGCGCTTGCCGGCGAACGAACCGGGCAGCTCGATCATGCCAGGCAAGGTCAACCCGACCCAGTGCGAAGCCCTGTCGATGCTGGCCTGCCAGGTACTGGGCAACGACACCGCCATCGGGTTTGCCGCAAGCCAGGGGCACCTGCAGTTGAATGTGTTCAAGCCGGTAATCATCCACAACCTGCTGCAGTCCATCGAACTGCTGGCCGACGGCTGCAGCAATTTCCAGCAGCACTGCGTGGCCGGTATCGAACCGGATGCCGAGCAGATGGCCGCGCACCTGGAGCGCGGGTTGATGCTGGTGACGGCCCTGAACCCGCATATCGGCTACGACAAAGCGGCCGAAATCGCCAAGAAGGCCTACAGCGAAGGCACCACCCTGCGTGAGGCAGCCCTCACCCTGGGCTACCTGACCAACCAGCAGTTCGACCAGTGGGTCCGCCCGCAGGATATGCTCGAACCCGGCAAGAAAGGCTGAATCACCGGGCCAGGCGTACGCGCCTGGCTCGCCAGCCGGCCATCAGCGACGGCCCCAGCGCGGTCAGCGCCGAGCCCAGCACTACCACCATCGCACCGATATAGCCCAGGGTATTGATCTGCTCGGCCTGCACATAATCAGGCCAGAACCAGGCCGCCAGCGCCACGGCGATAAAGGTCACCAACGGCGTGAGCGCCAGGGTGGCACTGACTTTCGAGGCTTCCCAATGAGCCAGCGCTTCAGCGAATGCGCCATAGGCCACCAGGGTATTGAGACAACAGGCAAGCAACAGCCAGCCTTGCAACGGGCTCAACTGCAGCGCTTCAAGCGGATGTACCCACGGAGTGAGCAATGCAGCGCAGCAGAGGTAGATCACCATCATCACCTGCAGCGAATTCCACACCGTCAACAACTGCTTCTGGCTCAGGGCGTAGAACACCCAGATGGTGGTTGCCAGCACAATGGTCAGCACCCCCGTGGTGTAGACACTCAAGGAGGTCAACAGCTCATCCAGGCGCTGATTGAAAAACAGACCGAAGCCCGTGAGCAGGATGACCAGGCCCATGCCTTGACCGAAGGTGAAGCGCTCCTTGAACAGGAACACACTGGCAACCAGCAGCAAAACCGGCCCCAATTGCACCACCAGTTGCGCAGTGCCGGGGCTGAGCAGGTTGAGCCCCATCAGGTACAGCACGTAGTTGCCAACCAACCCACAGGTGGCCAGCGCCACCAGCCCCCAGCCCTTGCGACCGAGGCCGTTGAACGAAGGCAGCCGCCTGCTTGCCGCCAACCAGGCGAATAGCAGGCCACCGGATACCAAAAGACGAAACCAGGTCACGGTGATCGGGTCCATCACCTGCAGTACCTGCTTGAGCTTGATCGGCAGAATGCCCCAGAGCAAGGCCGTCAATAGCGATAACGACAGGCCATAGACCCAGCGTCCGGAAGAAATGTGCATACCAGCCTCAATTACCCGGTGGTGGGGAAGGCTGAATTCTACGGGGAGGGTACGGAGGACCGACAGGTACAATTGCGGAAAAGATTTCAGTACTTCATTCCCTCAGTTCAGCTTCGCAGGGCAAGCCCACTCCAACTGTGGAGGCAGGCCCCCACAGTTTTCTCCCACCTTGCTACTTCTTGTCGCGCTTGAACGCCGCCTCCAGCGCATCATTGATGGTGCGCAGCACCTTCACCCGCGCCCAGCGCTTGTCATTGGCCTCTACCAGGGTCCAAGGTGCGATCTCGGTGCTGGTACGGTCGACCATATCCCCCACCGCCTCGGCGTACTGATCCCACTTGTCGCGGTTACGCCAGTCTTCCTCAGTGATCTTGAAGCGCTTGAACGGCGTCAGTTCACGTTCCTGGAAGCGCTCCAGCTGGGTCTGCTGGTCGATCGACAGCCAGAACTTGACCACCACCACACCGGCGCTGACCAACTGCTCTTCAAAATCGTTGATCTCGCCATAGGCCCGCATCCAGTCGGCTTGACTGCAAAACCCTTCGACCCGCTCCACCAGCACCCGGCCGTACCAGGAGCGGTCGAACACGGTGAACTTGCCCCGAGCCGGAAGGTGTCGCCAAAAACGCCACAAGTAAGGTTGCGCACGTTCCTCCTCGGTCGGCGCCGCGATCGGCACGATGCGGTACTGGCGCGGGTCCAGCGCGTCCGCCACACGGCGAATGGCGCCGCCCTTGCCTGCTGCGTCGTTGCCTTCGAAAACCGCTATCAGCGCGTGACGGCGCATGCGCTTGTCGCGCAGCAGCCCTGCCAGCCGGGCCTGCTCGACAATCAGCTGTTCCTGGTAGTCGCTCTTGCTCAGTTGCAGGGTCAGGTCCAGGCTGGCGAGCAGGCTGCGCTCGTCGATGGCGTGGCTCAACGGGGCAATGTTGGCCATGTGCACCGGGGCATGCTTGACCTTGAGTGCGGTCTGCAGCCCGTCAAGCAGAATGCGACCTACCGCCAGGCTGCGGTAATGAGGATCGACCCCTTCGATGACATGCCAGGGTGCATAGTCGCGACTGGTCTGGCGCAACACCCGCTCGCCGAAGCGCACGAAGCGATCGTAGGTTTCCGACTGCTGCCAATCCAGGGGGCTGATGCGCCAACTGTGCAGCGGATCGTCCCGCAGCGCCTTGAGCCGGGCTTTCATCTGCTTCTTGGACAGGTGGAACCAGAACTTGAAGATCAGGGCGCCTTCATCGCAGAGCATTTCTTCCAGGCGCTCGGCGCCGCGAATGGCCTGGTCGAGCACGGCATCCTTGAAGTGGCCATGAACGCGACCCTGCAGCATCTGGCTATACCAGTTGCCGAAAAATATACCCATGCGCCCCTTCGCCGGCAGGGCGCGCCAGTAGCGCCAGGCCGGTGGACGGGCAAGTTCTTCATCGGTCTGCTGGTCAAAGGTGCGCACTTCGATCAGGCGCGGGTCCATCCACTCATTGAGCAGCTTTACCGTTTCACCCTTGCCGGCGCCTTCAATGCCATTGATCAAAACGATCACTGGAAAACGCGACTGCTGCTTGAGCTCGAACTGCGCTTCGAGCAAGGCTTCACGCAGCGCCGGTACCTCGGCCTCGTACGTCTCTTTGTCGATGGTGTGACCAATTTCAGCGGATTCGAACATACCAGGCTCCCTACTTGGATAAGCAAGGTTAGCGGATCTGTGCCTGCTTTGTCGGGGAGCGCAAAGATTGCCCAGGGTCAAATCAACAGCGGGCTGTCGATCAGCTAAAATGCCGCTCTAGCCTGACCTGAGCCGACCATGACCGATGTAATCCACTACGCCCAGATCGACTGGGACGACCAGGGCCGCCCCCATTCGCGCCAGTTCGATGACATCTACTTTTCCAAGGACCAGAGCCTGGAGGAGACTCGCCATGTGTTCATCGAACAGAATGACCTGCGTGCGCGCTTCAGCGCGCTGGCGCCGGGCCAGTGCCTGGTGATCGGTGAAACCGGGTTCGGCACCGGGCTCAATTTCTTCTGCGCCTGGCAGCTGTTTGCCGACTGCGCAACCGCCGACGCCCGCCTGCATTTCATCAGTGTGGAGAAGTACCCGCTCAGTCGCGCCGACCTGACCCGCGCCCTGGCGCTGTGGCCGGAACTGGCGCCGTTCAGCACCCAGTTGCTGGCCCAGTACGTGGCGGTGCACGAAGGTTTCCAGACCTTTTGCTTCGATCACGGCCGGGTCCAACTGACCCTGATGATCGGCGATGCCCTGGAACAACTACCGCAACTCGACGCCCAGGTCGATGCCTGGTTCCTCGACGGTTTCGCCCCGGCAAAAAACCCGCAGATGTGGACGCCGGAGTTGTTTGCCCAGGTCGGACGCCTGTCGGCCGCCAATGCCACCCTGGGCACCTTCACCAGCACCGGCTGGGTACGCCGCGGACTGATCGCGGTGGGCTTCGAGATGAAGCGCATCCCGGGCATCGGCAAGAAGTGGGAGATCCTGCGTGGCGCATTTCATGGCCAGCCAACCGACCTCGAAGCCCCCGCTCCCGCCCCCTGGTTCAGACGCCCAGCTCCCCTGCCTGGCCCCCGCCATGCGCTGGTGGTGGGTGCCGGGCTTGCCGGTTGCGCAACAGCGGCGAGCCTGGCGCGCCGGGGCTGGAAGGTCACGGTGCTGGAACGCCACGCAACGCCCGCGGCCGAGGCCTCCGGCAATCCACAAGGGGTGCTTTATCTCAAGCTCTCGGCCCACGGCACTGCGTTGTCACGGCTGATTCTGAGCGGTTTCGGCTACACCCGACGCCAGCTTGAATCCCTGCAACGCGGCCTCGACTGGGATGACTGCGGGGTCTTGCAACTGGCTTTCGATACCAAGGAAGACCAGCGCCAGGCCGTGCTGGCCGATGCCTTCGACCCGCAGTTGCTGCAGCGCCTGGACCGTGAACACGCCGAAGCGGTGGCGGGAGTGACCCTGGCCAGTGGCGGGCTGTTCTACCCCGAGGGAGGCTGGGTTCATCCGCCTGCCTTGTGCCTGGCACAACTGCAGCACCCAAACACCACCTTGCTGACCCACCATCAGGTGCTGCAATTGCGCAAGGTCGACGGCCTCTGGCAAGCCTGGGAGAGTGACAAGCTGCTGGCCTGCGCGCCACTGGTGGTGCTGGCGACTGCCGCCGACATCCACCAGTTCGAACCCTGCGCAACGCTGCCGCTCAAGCGCATTCGCGGCCAGATCACCCGCCTGCCGGCCACCACGCAAAGCCAGTCACTTACCACCGTGGTCTGCGCCGACGGCTACGTAGCGCCGCCTCGCGAGGGCGAACACACCCTGGGTGCCAGCTTCGACTTCCACAATACCGACCTGACACCCACCGCTGGCGAACATATCGGCAATCTGGCCTTGCTGGAAGAAATCTCCAGCGACCTGGCCGAGCGCCTCGGCGCCCATCACCTTGATCCGCACACGCTGCAAGGCCGGGCCGCGTTCCGCTGCACCAGCCCCGACTACCTGCCAATCGTCGGACCGCTGGCCGATCGGCAAGGGTTCGACCAGCACTACGCGGTACTGGCCAAGGACGCCCGCCAGGTACCCGACACCCCATGCCCCTGGCTTGATGGCCTGTACGTCAACAGCGGCCATGGCTCGCGCGGCCTGATCACCGCGCCCCTGTCGGGCGAACTGATCGCCGCCTGGGCCGACAACGCCCCGCTGCCGGTCCCGCGCAGCGTCGCTGAAGCCTGCCACCCCAACCGCTTCATGCTCCGTGATCTGATCAGGGGGAAAAAGACCGCTGCAAGCGGCAAGCTATAAGCAGCAAGTTAAGGCAAGAGCGGTTCGCTTGCAGCTTGCCGCTTAAAGCTTGTCGCTCCCGCTTATAACGTATTGATATAAAACTCTCGCTATCCGCCCCGGTCAGTTTCCATGTGCCTGGGTTCAGGCACCTTCCCCAACGGCAAAACCGGTAAGGACTTATGTGCGGATTAGCTGGAGAGTTTCGTTTCACCCCTGTTGCCCACCCACCACGCCCGGCGGACCTCGCCGCGGTCGAGCGGATCACCCATCACCTGGCACCTCGCGGCCCCGACGCCTGGGGCTTTCATAGCCAGGGGCCGATCGCCCTGGGCCATCGCCGCCTGAAGATCATGGACCTGTCCGACGGCTCGGCCCAACCCATGGTCGATAACCAGCTGGGCCTTTCGCTGGCCTTCAACGGCGCCATCTACAACTTCCCCGAACTGCGCAGCGAGCTGGAAAGTCTCGGCTACGCCTTCTACTCCGACGGCGACACCGAGGTGCTGCTCAAGGGCTATCACGCCTGGGGCGCCGAGCTGCTGCCACGCCTGAATGGCATGTTCGCCCTGGCGATCTGGGAGCGCGATACCCAGCAACTGTTCCTGGCCCGCGACCGACTCGGGGTCAAGCCGTTGTACCTGTCGCGCAATGGCGAGCGGCTGCGCTTCGCCTCGAGCCTGCCCGCCCTGCTACAAGGCGGCGACATCGATCCGATGCTCGATCCGGTGGCCCTGAACCACTACCTCAATTTCCACGCCGTGGTGCCAGCACCGCGCACCTTGCTGGCCAATGTCGAGAAACTGCCGCCGGCGACCTGGATGCGTATCGACGCCCAGGGCCGTACCGAACAGCAGGTCTGGTGGCAACTGCACTATGGCCCGCACACCGACGAGCAACAGCTGACCCTGGAAGACTGGCGCGAGCGAGTGCTGGACAGCACCCGTGAAGCCGTGGCGATTCGTCAGCGGGCGGCGGTGGATGTCGGCGTGCTGCTTTCCGGCGGCGTCGATTCGAGCCTGCTGGTGGGACTGCTGCGCGAAGTGGGCGTCGAGGACCTGTCGACCTTCTCCATTGGTTTTGAAGATGCCGGCGGCGAGCGCGGTGACGAGTTCCAGTATTCGGACCTCATCGCCCGTCACTACGGCACTCGCCATCATCAATTGCGCATCGACGAGCGGGAAATCATCGAGCAATTGCCTGCAGCCTTTCGTGCCATGAGCGAGCCGATGGTCAGCCACGACTGCATTGCCTTCTACCTGCTCTCGCGGGAAGTGGCCAAGCACTGCAAGGTGGTGCAAAGCGGCCAGGGTGCCGACGAATTGTTCGCCGGTTATCATTGGTACCCGCAGGTGGATGGCGCCCAGAATCCCTATGCCGCTTACCGTAATGCCTTCTTCGACCGCAGCTACGACGACTACGCCGCCACCGTGCAGCAACCCTGGCGGCTCGAGCACGACGCCGCCGGCGACTTCGTCCGCCAGCATTTTGCCCAACCGGGCGCCGCTGACGCCGTAGACAAGGCGCTGCGCCTGGACAGCACGGTGATGCTGGTCGATGACCCGGTCAAGCGGGTCGACAACATGACCATGGCCTGGGGCCTGGAAGCACGCACGCCGTTCCTCGACTATCGCCTGGTGGAGCTGTCGGCGCGCATTCCCGCGCGCTTCAAGCTGCCCGACGGCGGCAAGCAGGTGCTCAAGGAAGCGGCTCGCCTGGTCATTCCCAGCGAAGTCATCGACCGCAAGAAGGGGTACTTCCCGGTGCCCGGGCTCAAGCACCTGCAGGGTGCGACCCTCGACTGGGTGCGTGAACTTCTGCTTGACCCAAGCCAGGACCGCGGCCTGTTCGAGCCCGCCGCCCTGGACCGCCTGCTCAGCGACCCGCATGGCCAACTGACGCCGCTGCGCGGGTCGAAACTGTGGCAACTGGCAGCCTTGAACCTGTGGCTCAGCGAACAAGGAATCTGACCGATGAAAGCCCATGCCTCACCCTATGGCCAGCGCCTGGTACGCGGCCAGGTGCCAACCTATGAGCGTTTACAGGCGCAGCTGGCCGGCGACGGCAGCGACCCCCACGATCAGCCGCGCTCGCTGCATTGCGGCTGGGGTCGCCTGTTGATCGGCCACACCTACCCGGACCCCGCCAGCCTGGCCAGCGCCTTGCAGGACGAGCGTCCCGGTGAGCGCGATATCGCCTTGTACGTGGCGGCGCCGCAACAAGTGCTGGCCCAGGCGCCTCATCAACTGTTCCTCGACCCTTCCGACACCCTGCGCCTGTGGTTCAGCGACTACCGCCAGGCCCAGCGCGTGTTTCGCGGCTTTGGTATCCGTCGCGCCCAGAGCGACAGCGACTGGCAAGCGATCAACGCGTTGTACCTGGCCCGCGGCATGCTGCCCATCGATCCTGCGCGGCTCACCCCGCATCACCTTGGCGGGCCGGTGTATTGGCTGGCCGAAGACGAAGACAGCGGCGCAGTCATCGGCAGCGTCATGGGCCTGAACCATGAAAAGGCCTTTGCCGATCCCGAGCACGGCAGCAGCCTGTGGTGCCTGGCGGTGGACCCGCAGTGCACCCGCCCTGGCGTTGGCGAGGTGCTGGTGCGCCACCTGATCGAGCATTTCATGAGCCGCGGCCTGAGCTGCCTGGACCTCTCGGTGCTGCACGACAACCGCCAGGCCAAGCGCCTGTACGCCAAACTGGGGTTTCGCACCCTGCCGACCTTCGCGGTCAAGCGCAAGAACGGCATCAATCAGCCGTTGTTCCTGGGGCCGGGGCCCCAGGCCGGGCTAAATCCCTATGCGCGAATCATTGTCGAGGAAGCCTACCGACGCGGTATTGATGTGCAGGTCGATGATGCCGATGCCGGACTGTTCACCCTCAGCCTGGGCGGCCGGCGGATACGCTGTCGTGAATCGCTGAGCGATTTGACCAGCGCTGTGAGCATGATCTTGTGCCAGGACAAGAGCCTGACCCACCGGACGCTCAAGCAGGCAGGCCTGCGCCTGCCGGCCCAACAGTTGGTGGGCAGTGCCGACGATAACCTGGCCTTTCTGGAGGACCATGGCGCGGTGGTGGTCAAGCCACTGGATGGCGAACAGGGCCAGGGAGTGGCAGTCAACCTGACTACTCTTGAGGAAATCAACCGGGCGGTGGAAAACGCCCGGCGCTTCGACAGCCGCGTGTTGCTCGAAAGCTTTCACCAGGGCCTGGACCTGCGCATCGTGGTCATCGGCTTTGAAGTGGTGGCCGCTGCCATTCGCCATCCGGCGCAGGTGGTCGGCGACGGGCAACAGGCGGTGGGCGCGCTGATCGAGGCGCAAAGCCGCAGGCGCCAGGCCGCCACCGGCGGTGAGAGCCGTATTCCGCTGGACGACGAAACCCATCGCACCCTGCAGGCCGCCGGCGTCGATTACGACACGGTATTGCCCGCGGGCAAGCGCCTGGCCGTGCGCCGCACCGCCAACCTGCACACCGGTGGATGCCTGGAAGACGTCACCGATCGCCTCCACCCGGTGCTGGTAGACGCTGCCGTGCGCGCTGCCCGTGCCCTGGACATCCCGGTGGTCGGCCTGGACCTGATGGTCGCGGCGGCCGATCAGCCCGAGCACGTTTTCATCGAAGCCAACGAACGGGTCGGCCTGGCCAACCATGAACCGCAACCCACCGCCGAACGTTTCGTCGACCTGCTGTTTCCCCACAGCCGGCCGGCCCCATGATCACAGGAGGCCGCATGACCGAACAACTTCCGGAACCAGACCTCAACTACCTGCAAAAGGTGCTGCTGGAGATGCTCGCCATTCCCAGCCCCACCGGCTTTACCGACACCATCGTGCGCTATGTGGCCGAGCGCCTCGAAGAGCTCGGCATTCCCTTCGAACTGACGCGCCGCGGCACCATTCGCGCCACTCTCAAGGGCCTTAAAAGCTCGCCCGACCGGGCCGTTTCCGCCCACCTGGACACCATTGGCGCCAGCGTCCGCGCCATCCAGGAAAACGGTCGCCTGTCGTTGGCGCCGGTGGGCTGCTGGTCGAGCCGGTTTGCCGAAGGCAGCCGGGTCAGCGTGTTTACCGACAACGGCGTGTTGCGCGGCAGCGTACTGCCCTTGATGGCCAGCGGGCATGCCTACAACACCGCCATCGACCAGATGCCGGTGAGCTGGGAACATATTGAATTGCGCCTGGACGCCTACTGCACCACCCGGGCTGATTGCCAGTCCCTGGGTATCGATATCGGTGACTTCGTGGCATTCGACCCGCTGCCGGAGTTCACCGAAAGCGGCCATATCAGTGCCCGTCACCTGGACGACAAGGCCGGCGTGGCCGCTTTGCTGGCCTCGCTCAAGGCGGTGGTCGACAGCGGTGCGCAACCGTTGATCGACTGCCATCCGCTGTTCACCATCACCGAGGAAACCGGCTCCGGTGCCGCGGCGGCCCTCCCCTGGGATGTCAGTGAGTTCGTCGGTATCGACATCGCCCCGGTCGCCCCGGGCCAGCACTCCAGCGAGCACGCGGTGAGCGTGGCAATGCAGGACTCGGCCGGCCCCTACGACTATCACCTGTCTCGCCACTTGCTGAAGCTGGCCCGCGAAAACGAACTGCCGGCTCGCCGTGACCTGTTTCGCTATTACTTCAGCGATGCCCATTCAGCGATCACCGCAGGCCACGACATTCGTACCGCGTTGCTGGCCTTCGGCTGCGATGCCACCCACGGCTACGAGCGCACCCATATCGACAGCCTGGCCGCCTTGAGCCGCTTGTTGACCGCCTACCTGCTGAGTCCACCGGTATTTGCCAGCGACTCGCAGGCCGCCGGGAGCTCACTGGAAAGCTTCAGCCATCAGTTGGAACATGACGCACAGATGGAAACCGAAACCCGCGTGCCTACAGTCGACAGCCTGATCGGCAACAAGCACTAGCGCCTACACAGTCAGGGCAGCTTTGGCGTAGCATACCGTCACATTTCGCCAAACCTGCCCTGCCCATGCTGATTCCCTACGAACAACTGGAAGCCGAAACCCTCACCCGCCTGATCGAGGATTTCGTCACCCGCGACGGCACTGACAACGGTGACGACACCCCACTGGAAACCCGCGTACTGCGGGTGCGACAGGCGCTGGCGAAAAAGCAGGCGTTCATCCTGTTCGACCTCGAAAGCCAGCAATGCCAACTGTTGGCCAAGCACGACGTGCCCAAGGAACTGTTCGACTGACTACGGCTCGGACTTGACCTTTTGCGCGGCGATCTGTTGGTGGACTTCCGCCCGGTGCACTTCGATGTGACGAGGTGCGCTGACCCCAAAGCGCACCACGTTTCCGTCGACCGACAACACCTTGACCTTGATGTGATCGTCAATGGCGATGACTTCGCCTATTTCGCGGCCTATGACCAACATGCTCCGATCCTCCACTGTGCTGAGAGTTCGGAGACTGCACGGGGCGCTTGCCCCCTTCAATACTCTGACGATTAATTAGCCTATTCCTACCAGAATCAGCGAATTAACCTACAAACTACCCGATTTTCTACGCACTCAAGCACTTTGCAGTCGGGGGCCCAGCACAATAATGCTGGCGCCCAGTACACAGAGCAGCGCGCCTATCCAGTCACTGCCCAAGGGCCGTGCCCGTTCGACGAATGCCAGCCAGAGCAACGACGTGACAATGTAGATGCCGCCATAAGCTGCATAGGCGCGTCCAGCATAGGCGGCCTCGACGCGGGTAAGGATCAGTGCAAACAGGGTCAGGCTGACCAGCGCGGGGGCGATCCACCAGGCACTCTTGCCCAGCCGCAGCCACATGTAGAAGCCATAGCAACCGGCGATCTCGAAAATCGCCGCGAGGAAAAACCACAGGTAATTGATCACTTCAGCAATCCTGGCCCAGTTGAAAAACGGCCTAGGGTAACTGATTCCCGCTCCTACACGGGTTTCGCCTTGGCGCGCATCTTCTCGGCCATGACGGCCATTTCGTCATAGAGCCGTTGGGGGTCGCGCTGCTTGAGCTTCCAGGCTTCGCGGCCCAGTTCGTGAGGCAGGATCATGAACTCGCCAGCGGCGACCTGCTGATAGATGTAGTCGGCGATGTCGGCAGCAGTGATCGGCGAGCTTTCCAGCAACTTGCCCACCTGGGCCTTCATTGCCGGGGTCGGGCCGCGGAACGAATCGAGCAGGTTGGTCTGGAAGAACGACGGGCACACCACATGCACCGCCACTTCCTGCTGGCGCAACTCGATGAGCAGGCTTTCAGAGAGGGCCAGCACTCCCGCCTTGGCCACGTTGTAGTTGCTCATGGCCGGCCCTTGCATCAGCGCCGCCATCGAGGCGATGTTGATGATCCGCCCCTTGCTGCGCTCGAGCAGCGGCAGGAAGGCCTTGCAGCCCTTGACCACACCCATGAGGTTGATCGCGATCTGCCAGTCCCAGTCTTCCAGCGACAGCTCCGAGAAAAAGCCGCCAGCGGCAACCCCGGCATTGTTGACGATCACATCGATGCCGCCGAACTTCTCCTCGCACGCCTGCGCCAAGGCGGTCAGCTGGCTGTAGTCACGCACATCGCAGCGCTGCACGAAGCCTTGCCCACCCACCTCCCGGACCAACGCCAGGGTTTCCTTGAGGCCGGCCTCGTTGACATCGGCCAATGCCAGCTGCCATCCCTCGCGCGCCCAGCGCAATGCGATCTCACGACCGAGCCCCGAGCCTGCGCCAGTAATCATCATGCGGTTCTGCATAGCGGGACGCCTTGTACTGTTCTGGAAAGTTAGCGCCAGTGTAGCGAAGGCAAGGCCCTCACCCACGCTGTATCAGGATGCTGAATGGCCGGTGCAAACGGTGGTGAAACCGCTTTATTAAACTTTTCAGTGATGGCGGGAGTCGGAATTTACAGGCGGGCATGAAACGCATGACCGAACAGATGGATCAAGTGATACGCCTACCCTCTCCAGCCAAACAAGGACACTGCCATGGGCACCATACTCATCATCATTCTGATACTGCTGTTGATCGGTGGTTTACCTGTCTTCCCGCACTCCAGAAGTTGGGGTTATGGCCCCTCCGGCATCATTGGTACGGTATTGATCATCCTGTTGATCCTGCTCTTGCTAGGCAAAATCTAGGCAATAAAAAAGGCAGCCTGCGGGCTGCCTTTTTCATCGTGCCGAACTCAATCAGTGCGATACCGCACCGCTGGCGCCCAGGCCCGTCTGCGAACGAACGAACTGCGGGAAGAACAGCGCACGTTCTTCATCAGCCGCCTTGGACTTGTCAGTGATCGAGAAGAACCAGATCCCTGCGAAGGCGATGATCATCGAGAACAGCGCCGGGTACTCGTACGGGTAGATGGCTTTCTCGTGGCCGAGGATCTGCACCCAGATGGTCGGGCCAAGGATCATCAGCGCCACGGCACTGACCAGGCCCATCCAGCCGCCAATCATGGCGCCACGGGTGGTCAGCTTCTTCCAGTACATCGAGAGCAGCAGGACCGGGAAGTTGCAGCTGGCAGCGATCGAGAACGCCAGGCCCACCATGAAGGCGATGTTCTGGCTTTCGAACAAAATGCCCAAGCCGATCGCCAACACGCCCAGGGCGACAGTGGTGATCTTCGAGACGCGGATTTCATCCTTCTCGTTGGCCTTGCCCTTCTTGATCACGCTGGCATACAGGTCGTGGGACACCGCCGAGGCACCAGCCAGGGTCAGGCCTGCAACCACCGCCAGGATGGTCGCGAACGCCACCGCCGAGATGAAGCCCAGGAACACACTGCCACCCACGGCATCGGCCAGGTGCACCGCCGCCATGTTGTTGCCACCGATCAGGGCGCCTGCAGCGTCCTTGAATTCCGGGTTGGTGCTGACCAGCAGGATCGCGCCGAAGCCGATGATGAAGGTCAGGATGTAGAAGTAGCCGATGAAACCGGTGGCATACAGGACGCTCTTGCGTGCTTCCTTGGCGTCGCTGACGGTGAAGAAGCGCATCAGGATGTGCGGCAGGCCAGCGGTACCGAACATCAGTGCCAGGCCGAGGGAGAATGCCGAGATCGGATCTTTGACCAGGCCGCCCGGGCTCATGATCGCTTCACCCTTGGGGTGGACCTTGATGGCTTCGGAGAACAGGGCATTGAAGTCGAAGTTGACGTGTTTCATCACCATCAGCGCCATGAAGCTGGCACCGGAGAGCAGCAACACTGCCTTGATGATCTGTACCCAGGTGGTCGCGAGCATGCCGCCGAACAGCACGTACATGCACATCAGGATACCCACCAGGATGACCGCCACGTGGTAGTCCAGGCCGAACAGCAGCTGGATCAGCTTGCCGGCACCGACCATCTGCGCGATCAGGTAGAACGCCACCACCACCAGCGAGCCGGAGGCCGACAGGGTGCGGATTTCTTTTTGCCCGAGGCGGTAGGAGGCCACGTCGGCAAAGGTGTATTTACCCAGGTTGCGCAGGCGTTCGGCGATCAGGAACAGAATGATCGGCCAGCCGACCAGGAAGCCGATCGAGTAGATCAGGCCGTCGTAGCCAGAGGTGAACACCAGGGCGGAAATACCCAGGAAGGACGCTGCCGACATGTAGTCGCCGGCGATTGCCAGACCGTTCTGGAAACCGGTGATGCGTCCGCCAGCGGCATAGTAGTCGGAGGCAGACTTGTTACGCTTGGAAGCCCAGTAGGTGATGCACAGGGTGGCACCGACGAAAGCGACGAACATCAGGATCGCCGCAACGTTCAAGGGTTGCTTGTGCACCTCGCCGGTAAGGGCGTCGGCGGCCCAGACGGCGGGTGCGAAAATGCCGAAGGCCAGAGTTGCCAGAAGACGCCGGATCATTGCTGTGCCTCCTTGAGGATCGCTTTGTTCATCTCGTCGAACTCACCGTTGGCGCGACGTACGTAGATCGCGGTAAGCACGAAGGCAGAGAGGATCAAACCGACACCCAGGGGAATTCCCCACGTCACGGAAGAGTCGGGGCTGAGCTTGGCACCCAGGATTTGCGGGCCATAGGCGATCAACAGGATGAAAGCGGAGTAGAGACCGAGCATGATCGCCGAGAGAATCCAGGCGAAACGTTCGCGTTTTGAAACCAGCTCCTTGAACCGCGGGCTGTTTTGTATCGAGAGGTAAATGCTGTCGTTCATTGTTTTTGTCCTCGCAGCACAGATTAGGTAGAACCCACTCCACTTTATGCTGCCTTCGGACGCGCTCCAGACGACCTTAGTCTTAGATGCAACAGTGTTTTACCAAATCGGTAACAGCCTTGAACGACAAGGGCCGCAGCATCATTTGCGATGCTGCGGCCCTGGAAGGTGCCAGATAGAGGCCTTAAGCCATTATTTAGCGGTCCACTCGGCGACGCGCTCAGGGTGCTTGGCCACCCAGTCCTTGGCGGCCGCTTCGGGTTTTGCGCCCTCTTGAATGGCCAACATGACCTCTCCGATTTCGTCCTTGGACTGCCACTGGAACTTCTTCAGGAATTCGGCGACCTCCGGTGCCTTGGTTGCCAGTTCCTTGCTACCGATGCTGTTGACGGTTTCGGCGGCGCCATAAACGCCTTTCGGGTCTTCGAGGAAACGCAACTTCCACTTGGCGAACATCCAGTGCGGCACCCAGCCGGTGACGGCGATGGACTGTTGCTTGGCATAGGCGCGGCCCAATTCCGAGGTCATGGCTGCACCGGAGCTGGCCTGGAGCTTGTAGCCGGTCAGGTCGTAGTCCTTGATGGCCTGGTCAGTCTTGAGCATGACGCCGGAGCCGGCATCGATACCGACGATCTTTTTCTTGAAGCTGTCGTCGGCCTTGAGGTCGGCCAGCGACTGCGCCTTGACGTATTCGGGGACGATCAGGCCGATCTTGGCATCCTTGAAGTTGGGGCCGTAGTCGACCACGTTGGATTTGTTCTTGGTCCAGTAGTCGCCATGAGTCACCGGCAGCCAGGCCGAGAGCATGGCATCGAGCTTGCCGGTGGCGACCCCCTGCCACATGATCCCGGTGGCCACGGCCTGCAGCTTGACGTCGTAACCGAGCTTCTGCCTGATCACTTCGGCCGCTACGTTGGTGGTCGCCACACTGTCGGACCAGCCATCGACGTAGCCGATGCTTACTTCCTTGGCCATCGCCTGCCCCACACCGATAGCCATTGCCAGGGCGGTACCCACCCCCAGGAGTCGTCGCATTTTCATCAAAGCTTCCCCTCATCACGTCACGGAAGCTTCATCATCAACCTCGGGTGCCTGCCGACCTGCTCTGACAACGACGTCGAAACACCGAGAAACGACATCACATGGCCAGTAACGTTTATCGCTATATCGCGCACCATCAGCCCCGGGATCTTTGCACGCCAAGGCTTTAGCTGGCGCCAATTGCAGGTAGTATTGCCGGCTTTGCTTCCTGACGGTTCGATCCATGTCCTCGACTGCCCGCTTTGCGCTGCTGCCTTATCTGTTCGCCTGCCTGCTTGGCCTCCTGGCGCTGGGCGGGCTGTGGTACGGCCTGGGCAAGCCGGTGGTGCTGCCGGATGCGGCCAGTGCCACGCACAAACTGCAGTGCGCGTCCTACACCCCGTTCGACAAGGACCAGTCGCCCTTCGATCAGCCTTTCCAGCTGCGACCGGCACGCATGGATGCGGATTTCGCCTTGCTGGCCCAGCGCTTCGAGTGCGTGCGGACCTACTCCATGACAGGCCTCGAGGCCATTCCAGAACTTGCCCGCAAGCACGGCCTGAAAGTCATGCTCGGCGCCTGGGTCAACGCCAATCCGGTCGATACCCAGAAAGAGGTCAAGGCCCTGATCGCTGCCGCCAATGCCAACCCGGATGTAGTCAAGGCAGTGATCGTCGGTAACGAAGCCCTGCTGCGCAAGGAAGTCACCGGCCCGCAACTGGCCAGCCTGATCGCACAGGTCAAGCGCGAGGTCAGTGTGCCGGTGACCTATGCCGACGTCTGGGAGTTCTGGCTGCAGTATCCGCAAATCGCCCCGGCCGTGGACTTCCTGACCATTCACCTGCTGCCCTACTGGGAAGATGATCCGCGAGGTATCGACGATGCCCTGCGCCATGTCGGCGAGATTCGCCAAGTGTTCGGCAACCGCTTTGCCCCCAAGGATATCGTCATAGGCGAAACCGGCTGGCCGAGCGAAGGCCGCCAGCGCGAAACCGCCCTGCCCAGCCCGGTCAACGAAGCGCGTTTTATCCGCGGCTTTGTCGCCATGGCCGAACGGAACGGTTGGCACTACAACCTGATCGAAGCCTTCGACCAGCCCTGGAAGCGCGCCAGCGAGGGCGCAGTGGGCGGCTACTGGGGGCTGTACGATGCCGACCGCCAGGACAAGGGCATTCTCGAAGGCCCGGTGAGCAACCTGGCGCTGTGGCCGCAATGGCTGGCCGCTAGTGTCGTGCTGTTTTTCGTCACCCTGCTGCTGGCCGGTCGCGTGCGCAGCACCCGGGCCGCCCTGCTCCTGCCGTTGCTGGCCGCCCTGGGCGCCGCCAGCCTGGGGTTGTGGGGCGAGCTGGTACGCATCAACAGCCGCTTTGCCGGCGAATGGGTCTGGGCCATCCTGCTGGCCGGGCTGAACCTGATCGTGCTGGCCCATGGTGTGCTGGCGCTGTCCGCACGCGATGGCTGGCGCGAACGGACCTTCGCCTGGCTCCAGGCGCGTGCCGGCTGGTGGCTGGCCGCCGCCGGCTTTGCCGCGGCCGTGAGCATGCTGGCGCTGGTGTTCGACCCGCGCTATCGCACCTTCCCGAGCGCGGCACTGGTGGTGCCGGCCGTGGTCTACCTGTTGCGCCCGGTAAGAGGGCCGCGGGCGGAGATCGGCTTGCTGGCGTTTATCGTCGGTACCGGGATTGCGCCACAGCTGTTCCAGGAAGGGTTGAGCAACCAGCAGGCGCTGGCATGGGCAGGCGTGAGTGTATTGATGGTCGGGGCGTTGTGGCGCAGTTTGCGGATGCGTCTGGCGTCCTGAAATGTTCGCGGGGCATGCCCGCGATCGCTCTAGCGGCGAACCAACCGCAACCCCGCGAGTACCACCGCAAATACCGCGATACTGGCGCTATACAACACCAGCGCCGGAATCCCGAACACAAGCGCCAGCACCGCGACGCGCCAGCCACCCCGCGCAGGGATCACCTGGGCCAGCAACGCCAGCACCAGTGCGGTCCAGGCAATCACCCTGAAGTGAATCAACAAGCCCAGCGTCGAACGGGCCTGGCATTGCCACAGTTGCGCCTGCTCGACACAGGTACCCACCCACTGGGCGTCTTCCATCAGCACGTAGCGCACCCCATAGCTTGCCGCCAGCCATATCGGCAGGCACAGCAGCAACAAGATCAGCGGCAAGCGGCGGGACATGAGACACTCCGGAATCGTCGAAATCGGCGCCCAGCATAAAGGCCCAAGCCGTCTATGCAAGGCAAAAGCGCGAACCTCGGCTACTTTGAACTGAAGATACACGGAACCAATTGTTGCCGTACCACGGTCGCAAACGGCACCATCTGGGACGATAAATGCCGGAGCGCCAGGCAACTTTGCAAGGGACACGATGGTCCTAGCCTGCGTAACGCACTTTGCTGCTGCTTTTTTGGGGATTCGTTGATGCTTCGATTACTGCGCCTTGCTGCCCTCTCGGGCGGCCTATTCTTGAGTGCGTCCGCTTCGGCACTGGATATCGACGCTGCCAGCTACGGGTACCCACTTACCAATCCGTTCGAAGCCACCATCGCCACGACACCGCCGCAGCTGCGCCCGGAGCTGCCCAGCGACGATGACATCGATCAGTCCGACTACAGCCTGAACATGCGCCCCGAGCGTGGGTTCACCCTGCCGGACAACTTCTGGGCGGTGAAGCAGCTCAAGTACCGCCTGGCCAAACAAGATCACCCGGCGCCGCTGATTTTCCTGATTGCCGGCACCGGGGCGCCCTACTCCAGCAGCATCAACGAATACCTCAAGAAGCTGTTCTACAAGGCCGGCTACCACGTGGTGCAGTTGTCGTCGCCCACCAGCTTCGACTTCATCATTTCGGCATCACGCTTCGCCACGCCGGGCGTGAGCCGCGAAGATGCCGAAGACCTGTACCGGGTCATGCAGGGCGTACGCGCCCAGCACCCGCGCCTGCCGGTGACCGAGTACTACCTCAGCGGCTATAGCCTCGGTGCCCTTGACGCGGCGTTCGTCAGCCACCTGGACGAAACCCGGCGCAGCTTCAACTTCAAGCGTGTGCTGCTGCTCAACCCACCGGTCAACCTCTACACCTCGATCAGCAACCTCGACAAGCTCGTGCAGACCGAGGTCAAGGGCGTCAACAGCAGCACTACCTTCTACGAGCTGGTGCTGACCAAGCTGACCCGTTATTTCCAGCAGAAGGGTTATATCGACCTCAACGACGCCCTGCTTTATGACTTCCAGCAATCACGCCAGCACCTGACCAACGAACAGATGGCCATGGTCATCGGCACCTCGTTCCGTTTCTCGTCGGCCGACATCGCCTTTACCTCCGATCTGGTCAACCGCCGTGGGCTGATCACGCCACCCAAGTACCCGATCAGCGAAAGCAGCAGCCTCACGCCATTCTTCAAACGTGCACTGCAGTGCGATTTCGATTGCTACCTGACCGAACAGGTCATTCCTATGTGGCGTGCCCGTACCGACGGCGGCAGCCTGTTGCAACTGGTCGACCAGGTCAGCTTGTACGCGCTCAAGGACTACCTTCAGACCAGCTCGAAGATTGCCGTCATGCACAACGCCGACGACGTCATCCTCGGGCCGGGCGACCTTGGTTTCCTTCGTAGCACCTTTGGCGATCGCTTGACCGTTTACCCTCACGGCGGCCATTGCGGCAACCTCAACTACCGCGTCAACAGCGACGCCATGCTGGAGTTCTTCCGTGGTTAAACGTCTTCTGCTTGTTTCTGCTTTTCTGGCCAGCGGTCTGGCCCAGGCGGACGAAACCGCACCGCGCGCCAGTGTGGTCGAGGCCGACGGCTTCACCGAGCCACTCAAGGAACTCAAGTTCAACCCCGGCCTCAACCAGCGCGAGTTCGAACGCTCGACCCTCGCCGCGCTCAACGTCTACGACCCGTTCGAGCCGATGAACCGCAGGCTGTATCACTTCAACTACCGCTTCGACCAATGGGTGTTCCTGCCGGTGGTCAACGGCTATCGCTACATCACCCCAAGCTTCGTGCGCACCGGGGTCAGTAATTTCTTCAGCAACCTGGGCGATGTGCCTAACCTGCTCAACAGCCTGTTGCAGCTCAAGGGCCAGCGCTCGATGGAGATCACCGCACGCTTGCTGCTCAACACCACCATCGGCGTGGCCGGCTTGTGGGACCCGGCGACCAAGATGGGCCTTCCGTATCAAAGCGAAGACTTCGGCCAGACCCTGGGCTTCTATGGCGTGCCTGAGGGGCCGTACTTGATGCTGCCGATCCTGGGGCCGTCGAACCTGCGCGATACCGGCGGGCTGGCGGTGGACTTTGTCGCCGAGGACCAGATCAACTTCCTCAACGTCGCCGAAGTGAGCCGCGATCATCCGGAAATCGTCGTGCTGCGGGCGGTAGACAAGCGCTACACCACCCGCTTCCGCTACGGCCAGCTGAACTCACCGTTCGAGTACGAGAAGGTGCGCTACGTCTATACCGAGGCACGCAAGCTGCAGATCGCCGAGTAAAAAAACGCGGGGCAAGCCCGCTCCTGTAGGAGCGGGCTTGCCCCGCGATGGGTACTACACCCCCAAAAAACCACACAACTCCCGTCGCTTGGCCAAGGCATCACGCCGCCCCAGCTCGATCAACTCGCTGCAATAACCCGCCTCGAACAACAAATAGCTAAGTACCCCCGCACCACTGGTCTTGGTCGCCCCCGGGCCGCGCAGAAACAGACGCAAGGCCGCGGGCAGGTCACGCCGATGACGGGCAGCGATCTCGTCCAGCGGCTGGCTTGGCGCAACCACCAGCACCTCCACCGGCGTCAGGCCCAGGCGCCGACGCTCCAGGTGCTCCGGCATCAAGTGGCTCAAGTGATTGAGGCGCTGCAGCAGCTCGATATCGTCTTCCAGGCTGTCGATGAACGTGCTGTTGAGCATGTGCCCGCCGATCTGCGCCAGGCTCGGTTGCTGGCCGCTGTAAATGCGCGGTCGCGGCCCGCCCTCGGTGGGTCGCTGCGGGTTGCCACTGACACCGACCACCAGGACCCGGCTGGCGCCCAGGTGCAACGCCGGGCTGATCGGTGCCGACTGCCGCACAGCGCCATCACCGAAGTACTCATCTCCCAGCTTGATGGGGGCAAACAGCAACGGAATCGCCGAACTGGCCAACAGGTGCTCGACGCTCAAGCGAGTGGGCAGGCCGATGCGCCGGTGGCGTAGCCAGGGGTCGATGGCGCCCTTGCCCTGAAAGAACGTCACCGCCTGGCCAGACTCGTAGCCAAAGGCAGTCACCGCCACAGCGTGCAGGCAGCGCTGCTCGATGGCGTGGGCAATGCCGCTCAATTCCAGGTGCTCATTGAGCAGGTGGCGCAAAGGGGAGCTGTCGAGTAGCGCCACCGGAACCGGAGCGCCCAGCCCCAGCAGGCTGTGGCCAACGAAGCGACTGGCCTGGCGAATCACCCCGGGCCAGTCGCTGCGCAGCACCTGATGGCTGCGAAAGCCCTGCCAGAAGCCGGTCAGGCGGCGGACCGCGTCGCCAAAGTGCAGGGCACCACTGGCCAGGGTCACCGCATTGATGGCCCCGGCCGAGGTACCGACGATCACCGGAAAAGGATTCGCCGCGCCAGGGGGCAGCAGGTCGGCAATGCCGGCGAGCACGCCGACCTGGTAGGCGGCGCGGGCGCCGCCGCCAGAAAGGATCAATCCGGTGATCGGTGCTGACATCTGGCAGGCCCCTTCCTGAGAGTTGTGACGGTTTCTTCGCTGGCAAGCCAGCACCCACACGGTCCTGGTGGGAGCTGGCTTGCCAGCGATCGCTTCAGCGCCGTTTAGCGTACAGCTTCGGCGCCCCCGGCGGCCTCGACTTGAAGCGCCGATGCGCCCACAAGTACTGCTCCGGGCACTCGCGCAGGGCCCCTTCGATCCATTGGTTGATCCGCAGGCAGTCGGCTTCTTCGGTTTCACCGGGAAAATCCTGCAGCGGCGGATGGATCACCAGCCGATAACCGCTGCCGTCCGCCAGGCGCTGTTGGGTGAACGGAATCACCCGGGCCTTGCCAAGGCGCGCGAACTTGGTGGTGGCGGTCACCGTGGCGGCCTGGATGCCGAACAGCGGCACGAACAGGCTCTGCTTGGCGCCATAGTCCTGGTCGGGCGCATACCAGATGGCACGTCCGCTGCGCAGCAGCTTGAGCATGCCGCGTACGTCCTCACGCTCCACCGCCAGCGAATCGAGGTTGTGGCGCTCGCGGCCACGGCGCTGGATGAAGTCGAACACCGGGTTGCCATGCTCGCGGTACATGCCGTCGATGGTGTGTTCCTGCCCGAGCAAGGCGGCGCCGATTTCCAGGGTGGTGAAATGCAGCGCCATGAGGATGGCCCCCTGGCCATCACGCTGGGCGGCCTGCAGGTGCTCCAGCCCTTCGATGTGCGCCAGGCGCGCCAGGCGGGCCTTTGGCCACCACCAGCTCATGGCCATTTCGAAGAAGGCGATGCCGGTGGAGGCGAAATTTTCCTTGAGCAAACACTTTCGCTCGACGGACGGTAGTTCAGGGAAGCACAGCTCCAGGTTGCGCGCGGCAATGTAGCGGCGCTCACCGGCCACGCGGTACATCAGGGCACCCAGGACACGGCCGATCACCAGCAATACCCGGTACGGCAGCTGCACGATCAGCCACAGCAGCCCAAGGCCCAGCCACAGCGGCCAGAAGCGTGGGTGCAGAAAATAAGGACGAAAACGCGGGCGATCCATTAAAGATTCCGGAAAGACAAGGGCCGGGCATTCTACAACGGTTCGGCACGGGTTGCGGCTAACCGGCGTTCTCGTTATAAGTCTGGGCACTTTTTCGTAACAAGCCGCCTAATGCAGACCATGAGCCCAACTCAATCGCCAGACTCCGCCCCCGTGTTCCAGCTCAAGGGCAGCATGCTTGCCATTACCGTGCTCGAGCTCGCGCAGAACAACCTTGAAGGCCTCGACCGACAGTTGGCGGCCAAGGTCGCCCAGGCACCCAACTTCTTCAGCAACACCCCGCTGGTACTGGCCCTGGACAAGCTCCCGGCCGGTGAAGGTGCGGTCGACCTGCCCGGGCTGATGCGCATCTGCCGCCATCACGGCCTGCGCACCCTGGCCATCCGCGCCAGCCGTATCGAAGACATCGCCGCGGCCATTGCCATCGACCTGCCCGTGCTGCCGCCCTCCGGCGCCCGCGAGCGCCCGGTGGAGCCGGAACCCGAGGTCAAGAAGCCCGAGCCTGCCCCCGCCCCGCCGCCACCGCCTGAACCTGCAATCAAGCCGACCAAGATCATTACCACCCCGGTACGCGGCGGCCAGCAGATCTACGCCCAGGGCGGCGACCTGGTGGTGGTGTCGTCGGTCAGCCCGGGCGCGGAACTTCTCGCCGATGGCAACATCCATGTGTACGGTGCAATGCGTGGACGAGCGCTGGCCGGAATCAAGGGCAATACCCGGGCACGGATCTTCTGCCAGCAACTCACCGCCGAAATGGTCTCGATCGCCGGGCAATACAAGGTCTCCGAAGACCTGCGCCGCGATCCACTGTGGGGCACCGGGGTGCAGATCAGCCTGTCCGGTGACGTGTTGAACATCACCCGTCTTTAACGGATACTGCCGCCATTTTCCGCGCAATTTTTTCACGATTGCCGATTTTTGTATTTTTGGGACTCGATGTCCTTTTTCATTAGGGGTGAAACACCTTGGCCAAGATTCTCGTGGTTACATCCGGCAAGGGTGGTGTGGGTAAGACCACCACCAGCGCCGCTATTGGTACCGGCCTCGCTCTGCGCGGCCACAAGACTGTCATCGTCGACTTCGACGTCGGCCTGCGTAACCTCGACCTGATCATGGGCTGCGAACGCCGCGTGGTGTACGACTTCGTCAACGTGGTCAACGGCGAAGCCAACCTGCAGCAGGCCCTGATCAAGGACAAGCGCCTCGAGAACCTGTACGTGCTGGCCGCCAGCCAGACCCGCGACAAAGACGCGCTGACCCAGGAAGGCGTGGAAAAAGTCCTGATGCAGTTGAAGGAAGACTTCGAATTCGTGGTCTGCGACTCCCCGGCCGGCATCGAGAAAGGTGCTCACCTGGCGATGTACTTCGCCGACGAAGCCATCGTCGTGACCAACCCTGAAGTGTCCTCGGTACGTGACTCGGACCGTATGCTGGGCCTGCTGGCGAGCAAATCGCGCCGCGCCGAACGCAACGAAGACCCGATCAAGGAACACCTGCTGATCACCCGCTACCATCCAGAGCGCGTGAGCCAGGGCGAAATGCTCGGCGTTGAAGACGTCAAGGAAATCCTCTCGGTCGCCCTGCTGGGCGTGATCCCTGAGTCCCAGGCGGTGCTCAAGGCATCCAACCAGGGTGTCCCGGTGATCCTCGACGACCAGAGTGACGCAGGCCAGGCCTATAGCGACACCGTTGACCGCCTTCTGGGCAAAAATGTGGAACATCGGTTCCTTGATGTGAAGAAGAAGGGATTCTTCGAGCGCCTGTTTGGAGGCAACTGACCAATGAACCTTTTTGACTTCTTTCGTGCCAGCAAAAAAGTAAGCACCGCGTCGGTCGCGAAAGAGCGTCTACAGATCATCGTGGCGCACGAACGCGGCCAACGCAGTACGCCGGACTACCTGCCAGCCTTGCAGAAGGAACTGGTGGAGGTAATCCGCAAGTATGTGAACATCGGCTCCGATGATGTGCAGGTCGCTCTGGAAAACCAGGGCAGCTGCTCGATCCTGGAACTCAATATCACCCTGCCCGATCGTTGATCGGCGCCTACGGGTAACCCAGTGGGAGCGGGCTTGCTCCGCGATAGCGAAACCCCATCGCATCGCGGGGCAAGCCCGCTCCCACCTATTTTTCGGAACACGCAATGCCGCTGTCCAATGTTCATATCCTGTATGAGGATGACGCCATCCTCGTGATCAACAAGCCGACCCTGCTGCTCTCGGTGCCCGGCCGTGCCGACGACAACAAGGACTGCCTGATCACTCGACTGCAGGAAAACGGCTATCCCGACGCGTTGATCGTCCATCGACTGGATTGGGAAACCTCGGGGATCATCCTCCTGGCCCGTGATGCCGACAGTCACCGCGAACTGTCCCGGCAGTTCCACGACCGCGAAACCGAGAAGGCCTACACTGCCCTGTGCTGGGGCCAGCCGGAACTGGACAGCGGCAGCATCGACCTGCCCCTGCGCTACGATCCGCCGACCAAGCCACGCCATGTGGTCGACCATGAGCAGGGCAAGCATGCCCTGACCTTCTGGCGCATCCTGGAGCGCTGTGGGAACCATTGCCGGGTGGAACTGACGCCGATCACCGGGCGCTCGCACCAGTTGCGCGTGCACATGCTGTCGATCGGTCACCCGCTGCTGGGCGATCGTTTATATGCCTACCCCGATGCGCTGGCCGCCCATGAGCGCCTGTGCCTGCATGCGAGCATGCTCAGCTTTACCCACCCGGTTTCCGGTGAGCGTTTGCGCTTCGAGTGCCCGGCGCCGTTCTGACGGCGCAGCGGCAACTCATAAGCTGCAAGCTTCAAGCGTTGCGCCTCTTGCAGCTTGCGGCTTGTGGCTCACCCGCTAAAATGCCGCCACTGCTGTCTGGAGTGACCTATGCGCGATGCACTGAATCAAGGCCTGATCGACTTCCTCAAGGCTTCCCCCACGCCCTTCCATGCCACCGCTGCCCTGGCCCAGCGCCTGGAAGCTGCCGGTTACCAGCGCCTGGACGAGCGCGACAGTTGGGCCACCGTATCCGGCGGGCGCTACTACCTGACCCGTAACGACTCCTCGATCATTGCGTTCAAGCTCGGCCGTCATTCGCCGCTGCTCGATGGCATCCGCCTGGTCGGCGCCCACACCGACAGCCCCTGCCTGCGGGTCAAGCCGCAGCCCGAGCTGCAGCGCCATGGCTTCTGGCAGCTGGGCGTCGAAGTCTACGGCGGTGCGTTGCTCGCCCCGTGGTTCGATCGCGACCTGTCGCTGGCCGGACGCGTCACCTTCCGTCGCGACGGCAAGGTCGAAAGCCAACTGGTCGACTTCAAGCTGCCCATTGCGGTAATCCCGAACCTTGCGATCCACCTCAACCGTACCGCCAACGAAGGCTGGGCGATCAACCCGCAGACCGAGCTGCCGCCGATCCTGGCCCAGGTGGCCGGTGACGAGCGCGTCGACTTCCGCGCGCTGCTGACCGACCAGTTGGCCCGCGAGCACGGCCTGAACGCCGATGTGGTGCTCGATTACGAGCTGAGTTTCTACGACACCCAGAGCGCGGCCATGATCGGCCTGCACGGCGAGTTCATCGCCGGCGCGCGCCTGGACAACCTGCTGTCCTGCTATGCCGGCCTGCAGGCCCTGCTCAATGCCGACAGCGACGAAACCTGCGTGCTGGTGTGCAACGATCATGAAGAAGTCGGCTCCTGCTCGGCCTGCGGCGCCGATGGCCCGATGCTCGAACAGACCCTGCGCCGCCTGCTGCCCGACGGTGACGACTTCGTCCGCGCCATCCAGCGCTCGTTGCTGGTCTCGGCCGACAACGCCCATGGCGTTCACCCCAACTATGCCGACAAGCATGACGGCAACCACGGCCCCAAACTCAATGCCGGCCCGGTGATCAAGGTCAACAACAACCAGCGTTACGCCACCAACAGCGAAACCGCCGGTTTCTTCCGCCACCTGTGCATGGCCGAGGAAGTGCCGGTGCAGAGTTTCGTGGTACGCAGCGACATGGGCTGCGGCTCGACCATCGGCCCGATCACCGCCAGCCACCTGGGTGTGCGCACCGTGGACATCGGCCTGCCGACCTTCGCCATGCACTCGATCCGCGAGCTGTGCGGCAGCCATGACCTGGCGCATCTGGTCAAGGTGCTGACGGCGTTCTATCGCAGTCGCGATCTGCCTTGACAGATGGTGCCTGTATCGCTGGCAAGCCCGCTTCCACCAGGGCTGGGGTATACAATTCCTGTGGGAGCTGCCTTGCCGGCGATAAGGCCTGATCCCGGTCAAGCCGCCCCCTCCGTTTCCCGCTAAGCTTGCCTCATAACTGTCAGACCCAAGGACCTTGCCGCATGTCAGCTTTCCAATCCCTGTTCCTTCCCGTCATCGCCGGCCTGATCCTGCTGACCGTGGGTTTCAACATGCGCGACCGCAATATCGGCGTGTTCATGATGTGGATCGGTACCCTCGGGATGATCGGGATCATGTGCTGGAAGATCCTCGAGAAACTCAACTGACAAATACACTACACTCGGGCGATTGATCGTTTGAGGTTGATTGTCCGGTGCCTGTCTTTTTCCGCGTTCTAACCCTGTTCCTGGCGTTGTTCATCGTGGCGCCCTCGCACGCCGCCGGCCTGCCGAGCCTGCTCGGTGGCAGCAAGGCACAACCCGAGGCCACCGAGCCGCTGGCCCAGTCGCTGGACGAAGTGATCAAGTCGCTGGAAAACGACCAGCAACGGGCCAAGCTGCTGGCCGACCTCAAAAAGCTGCGCGACAGTACCAAGCAAGCACAACCCAGCGCCGAACAAGGCGTGCTAGGCCTGATCGGCACGACCTTCGGCGAGCTCGAGAAGCAGTTCAGTGGCGAGGCGAGCCCTTTCAATCGCTGGACGCGAGAGCTTGAGCTGGCCCGGATCGAGCTCGACGCCCGGATGGTCCCGCTACAGGAATGGCCACCCATTCTGTTCGGCTTCGCCGCCATCATTGCCATCTGGAGCCTGGTGGCCTACGCCCTGAACTGGGTCAGCCATCAGGTGCGGCTGCGCTTTGGCCTCACCGAAGAACTGCCGCAACACCCCCGCACCTGGGACCTGGTACGTTTCGCCCTGCGCAAGCTCGGTCCGTGGCTGGTGGCGCTGGTCATCACCGTGTACCTGAGCTTTGCCCTGCCCTCGTCGCTGGGCAAGTCGATGGCCATGGTCCTGGCCTACGCACTGGTGGTGGGCACCTGCTTCTCGGCCATCTGCGTCATCGCCTTCTCGCTGCTCGACGGCCCCCATCGCCACCGCGCCCTGCATATTCTCCGCCACCAGGCGTTCCGCCCACTGTGGCTGATCGGCAGCTTCGCCGCCTTCGGCGAGGCGATGAACGACCCGCGCATGGCCAGCACCCTGGGCGATCACCTGGCCCATACCCTGGCGACTCTGGCCAATATCCTCGCCGGGCTGTCTTCGGGCCTGTTCATCCTGCGTTTCCGGCGCCCCATCGCCCACCTGATCCGCAACCAGCCCCTGTCCCGGCGGCTGACGCGCCGGGCCTTGAGTGACACCATCGAAATCCTCGGCACCTTCTGGTATTTGCCGGCCCTGGTGCTGGTGGGCATCTCGCTGATCGCCACCTTTGTCTCCGCCGGCGACACCAGCACCGCGCTGCGCCAGTCATTGATGTGTACGGTGCTGCTGATTCTGTGCATGGTCATCAACGGTCTGGTGCGCCGCCACGGGCTCAAGCCCCTGCGCGCCCATCGTCGTCACGCCGTGTATGGCGAGCGCTTGCGCAACTTCGGCTACACCCTGGTGCACATGACGATCTGGCTGGTGTTCATCGAGTTGGGGCTGCGGGTCTGGGGGCTTTCGCTGATCAGCTTTGCAGAAGGCGAAGGCCACGAGGTGGCGGTACGCCTCTTCGGCCTGGCCGGCACTCTGATCGCCGCCTGGCTGGTGTGGATCCTTGCCGACACGGCCGTGCACCATGCCCTGACCCGCTCGCGCAAGGGCCTGGCCAACACCCGCGCGCAAACCATGATGCCGCTGATCCGCAACGTGCTGTTCGTGACGATTTTCATCATTGCGGTGATTGTCGCCCTGGCCAACATGGGCATGAACGTCACCCCGTTGCTGGCCGGTGCCGGTGTGATCGGCCTGGCCATCGGTTTCGGCGCCCAGTCACTTGTCGCCGACCTGATCACCGGCCTGTTCATCATCATCGAAGACTCCCTGGCCATCGACGACTATGTCGATGTCGGCGGTCACCTGGGCACGGTCGAAGGCCTGACCATCCGCACGGTGCGCCTGCGGGACATCGACGGTATCGTCCACACCATCCCGTTCAGTGAAATCAAGAGCATAAAGAACTACTCCCGCGAGTTCGGCTACGCGATCTTCCGCGTGGCGATCCCCCACAGCATGAACATCGACCAGGCCATCACCTTGATCCGCGACGTCGCCCAGAAGCTGCGCAACGATCCGTTGATGCGCCGCATTATCTGGTCGCCGCTGGAGCTGCAGGGGGTGGAAAGTTTCGAGTCCGGCTCGGCCGTCCTGCGCGCGCGCTTCAAGACCGCGCCGATCCGGCAATGGGAAGTGTCGCGGGCATTCAACCTGGCGCTCAAGCGTCAGCTCGATGAAGCCGGGCTGGACCTGGCCACCCCACGCCTGAGCGTGCAAGTGATCACCGCCGGCGCAGGCACCCCGTTCAACGAGCCCGATGCCAAGGCCTAGCCCGCTTCGGCCTTGATACGAATCGCGTCGTGGCGCCAGTACTCCAGGTCGCAGTCGATCAGCCGGCCCTGCTGATCGCTGTTGACCCTGGAGATGTGCAGCCCCGGGCTTCCCGTTGAAACCTTCAGCACCGTGGCCGCGGCCAGCGGCAACGCCGTGGGCAGAATCTCGAAACGTACCCGGCCGTAGTGGATCGCGTAGTGCCGCTCATACAACTCGGTCAACGACTGGCTGAGGTCATGCTCGAGAATGCCGGGGAAATACTCGGGGTTCAGGTAGTGCTCGGCATAGAGCACCGCACGCCCGTCGATACGCCGCAGGCGGCAGATCTGGATCACGCTCGACAACGGTGACAACTGCAGGCGCGCGCACACAGACGCCGCCGCCGGTTGCAGGCGCGCCGAAACCAGCTCGGTACTGGCCTCTCGCCCCTGGGCGCGGACCATTGCATGGAAGTGGCTGCGCTCGTTCAGGTCGTACGTGAGGCGCTCCGGGGCCACGAACCAGCCGCGTCGTTCCTCCCGGTAAATCAGCCCGCGGGCCTCCAGTTGCACCAGTGCCTCCCGCAAGGTGATGCGCGTGGTGGCGAACACTTCGCTGAGCTTGCGCTCGGCGGGCAGCTTGCAGCCGGACGGCAGGAGGCCATGCTCGATCTGCTCCTGCAGGGCATGGCAAATAGCTGTTACTGCTCGCGGTGGCAGTGGCTGCATCAAAGGTTACCTATCTGGACTAGTCCAGCACCGGCAGCGCACCCAATTGGCGCTTTCAGGGCTATGAGAATAGAACAAGCCTAGGCAATACAGATGAATGCCAGATGACAGCCAGGGTGGTCTACGCTTGATTTTCAGGGGCGCAGGCCCTGGCCGAGCGCCGGCTTGGACATCAAATTGTCATGCACCCGGCCTACCTTGGCTCAGGTATTGCTGACCTAGACCAACCGAATCGCAATTACGTCCAACACCACAATTCGCGTTTTGCAAGGCACCCACCAAGGAGCTTCGGATGAAACAGCTTTTTCTGGCATCACTGCTAGGCTCGACCATCGCCCTGTGTACTTCGGCCATGGCTGCCGGCACCGACCTCAAGGCCCTGGAGGACGCCGCCCGTAAAGAGGGCGCCGTGAACAGCGTGGGCATGCCCGATGCCTGGGCCAACTGGAAAGGCACCTGGGAGGACCTGGCGAAGAAATACGGCCTCAAGCACATGGACACCGACATGAGTTCGGCCCAGGAAGTGGCCAAGTTCGACGCCGAGAAAGACAACGCCAGCGCCGACATCGGTGACGTGGGTGCCGCCTTCGGCCCGATTGCCGTGGCCAAGGGCGTGACCCAGCCCTACAAGCCCAGCACCTGGGAGCAGATACCGGCCTGGGCCAAGGACGAGGACGGTCATTGGGCCCTGGCCTATACCGGCAGCATCGCCTTCATCATCAACAAGCAGTTGGTGAAAGAAGCCGACATGCCCAAAACCTGGCATGACCTGGAAAAAGGCAAGTACAAGGTCGCCATCGGCGACGTCGGCACTGCCGCCCAGGCCGCCAACGGTGTACTTGCGGCCGCCATCGCCTACAAGGGCGACGAAAAGAACATCGAGCCGGGCCTCCAGCTGTTCACCAAACTTGCCCAGCAAAAACGCCTGTCGCTGGCCAACCCGACCATCCAGACCCTGGAAAAAGGTGAAATCGAGGTGGGCGTGGTGTGGGACTTCAACGGCCTGAGCTACCGCCAGCAGATCGACCCCAACCGCTTCGAAGTGCTGATTCCTTCCGATGGCTCGGTCATTTCCGGCTACACCACCATCATCAACAAGTATGCGAAGAACCCCAACGCCGCCAAGCTGACCCGCGAGTACATCTTCAGCGATGCCGGGCAGACCAACCTTGCCATCGGCCACGCCCGGCCGATCCGCGCCGAACACCTGAAGCTGCCGGCGGATGTACAGGCCAAGCTGCTGCCCAACGAGCAGTACAAGGCGGTGCAGCCGATCAAGGATGCCGCGGCCTGGGAAGCGACCTCCAAGAAATTGCCGCAGATGTGGCAGGAGCAAGTGATCATCGAGATGGAGTAAGCCTTTCCAGGCGCCGGCAACACCGGCACCCACAATCTATCGTGGGAGCCGGCGCTGCCGGCAACAAGGCCGCCGCTTAATCCGGAGAAACCATGAACCACAACGTCATCCTGGTCTTGCTCGATGGTCTCAACCATCAGGTCGCCCACCACGCCATGGGCCATCTGCACGCCTATGTCGAAGCCGACCGCGCCGCCCTGTATCGCCTTGAGTGCGAACTGCCGGCACTGTCGCGCCCCCTGTACGAATGCATCCTGACCGGCGTACCTCCGATCGACAGCGGCATCGTGCACAACAACGTGACCCGTCTGTCGACCCAGCGCAGTATCTTCCACTACGCCCGCGAAGCCGGCCTGGGCACAGCGGCGGCGGCCTATCACTGGGTCAGCGAGCTGTACAACCGCTCCCCCTTCGACCCGCTGCGCGACCGCCACACCCATGCCCCCAAGCTGCCAATCCAGCACGGCCTGTTCTACTACGCCGACCACTACCCCGACTCGCACCTGTTCGCCGACGCCGAGTACCTGCGCCGTCGCCATGCCCCGAACTTCCTGCTGGTGCACCCGATGAACATCGACGACGCCGGCCACCGCCATGGCCTGGACAGCAGCCAGTACCGCAATAGCGCCCGCAGCGCCGACATCCTCCTGGCCGACTACCTGCACACCTGGCTGCATGAGGGTTACCAGGTAATCGTCACGGCCGACCACGGCATGAACAACGACCGCTCGCACAATGGCTTGCTGGCGGAAGAACGCGAGGTACCGCTGTTCGTCTTCGGGGATGCCTTCAGCCTCGATCCGGCCGCCAAACCCCTGCAGACCGACCTGTGCGGGACGATCTGCGAGCTGCTCGGCGTACCCCACGACAAGCCGGTGTGCCGGGAGCTGCTCAAGTGAACTCGATCAAACGCACACGGTGGCTGGCGTCGCTGTTCTTGCTGCCATTTGCGCTGTTCTTCATCGTTTTCCAGATTGCCCCGCTGGCCTGGGTGGCGATTCACAGCCTGCAGGCCGAAAGCGGTTGGGGCCTGGAAAACTTCAGCAAGGTGTTCAGCTCCAGGTTCTATCGCCAGGCCATCCAGCACAGCCTTGAGATCAGTTTCTGGTCGAGCGTGTTCGGCATCCTGATCGCCATTCTCGGCAGCTATTCCCTGCGCAAGGTCGACTCACGCCTGCGCGACTTCGTCAACGCCTTCGCCAACATGACCAGCAACTTTGCCGGGGTTCCGCTGGCCTTCGCCTTCATCATCCTGCTCGGGTTCAACGGTGCGTTGACCTTGCTGCTGAAACAGGCCGGGATCATCGAAGACTTCAACCTCTATTCGAAAACCGGCCTGATCATTCTCTACACCTATTTCCAGATTCCCCTCGGGGTGCTGCTGCTCTACCCCGCCTTCGACGCCCTGCGCGAAGACTGGCGCGAGTCGGCCGAGCTGCTCGGCGCCAACGCCTGGCAATACTGGCGGCTTATCGGCCTGCCGGTGCTGGCCCCGGCCCTGCTGGGCACCTTCGTGATTCTTCTGGCCAATGCGCTGGGCGCCTACGCGACGGTCTATGCGCTGACCACAGGCAACTTCAACGTGCTGCCCATCCGTATTGCCGCGCTGGTGGCGGGGGACATCTCCCTTGACCCGAACCTGGCCAGCGCCCTGGCAATGATCCTGGTGGGGCTGATGACCCTGGTGACCGTCGTCCATCAATGGCTGTTGAAGAGGAGCTACCATGTCGCGCGCTGAAACGGGCACTGCCCGCCTCTACCACCGCCTGATGGTCTACCTGCTGTTCCTGATCCTGTTGTTGCCACTGGCCGGCACCCTGCTCTATTCCCTGGCCACCAGCTGGTCGGCGAGCCTGCTGCCCAGTGGCCTGACCTTCAAGTGGTACCTGGCGCTCTGGAGCGACCCTCGCTTTCTGGCGGCCTTCGGGCAGTCGCTGCTGGTGTGCGTCGGTGCGCTGTTGCTATCGGTGCTGCTGATCCTGCCGCTGTTGTTCGTGGTGCACTATCACTTCCCGCGGCTCGATGCGCTGATGAACATTCTCATCCTGCTGCCCTTCGCGGTACCGCCCGTGGTGTCGTCGGTAGGCCTGCTGCAACTGTATGGCTCAGGCCCGATGGCAATGGTCGGCACCCCGTGGATCCTGATCGGCTGCTACTTCACCGTGGCCCTGCCGTTCATGTACCGGGCCATTACCAACAACCTGCAGGCGATCAACCTGCGCGACCTCATGGACGCCGCCCAACTGCTGGGCGCCAGCACCTTCCAGGCCGCGTTCCTGGTCGTGCTGCCCAACCTGCGCAAGGGCCTGCTGGTGGCCTTGCTGTTGTCGTTCTCGTTCCTGTTCGGCGAATTCGTGTTCGCCAACCTGCTGGTGGGTACCCGCTACGAAACCCTGCAGGTTTACCTGAACAACATGCGCAATAGCAGTGGCCACTTCAACAGCGCCCTGGTGATTTCCTATTTCCTCTTTGTGCTGGTGCTGACCTGGGCAGCCAACCGCCTGAACAAGGACAAGTCCTGATGAGCTTTGTCAGCGTACAGAATCTGCAGAAAAGCTACGGCGCAAGCCCTGTGTTTACCGACATCAATTGCCAGATCGAGCGCGGTGAATTCGTCACCCTGCTGGGCCCCTCGGGCTGCGGCAAATCCACCTTGCTGCGCTGCATCGCCGGCTTGACGGCCGTGGACAGCGGCCAGATCCTCCTCGACGGTAACGATCTGGTACCCCTTAGCCCGCAAAAGCGCGGGATCGGCATGGTGTTCCAGAGCTACGCGCTATTCCCCAACATGACCGTGGAGCAGAACGTCGCCTTTGGCCTGCGCATGCAGAAGGTCAATGCCGACGACAGCCGCAGCCGGGTTCGCGAGGTATTGCAACTGGTCGAGCTGCAGGATTTTGCCAGCCGCTACCCGCACCAGCTGTCTGGCGGCCAGTGCCAGCGCGTGGCCCTGGCCCGCTCGCTGGTCACCCGCCCGCGCCTGCTGCTGCTCGACGAGCCGCTGTCGGCACTGGATGCCCGGATCCGCAAACACCTGCGCGAACAGATCCGCCAGATCCAGCGTGAACTGGGCCTGACCACTATCTTCGTCACCCACGACCAGGAAGAAGCGCTGACCATGTCCGACCGCATCTTCCTGATGAACCAGGGTCGCATCGTCCAGAGCGGCGATGCCGAAACCCTCTACACAGCCCCCGTGGATGTGTTCGCGGCAGGCTTCATCGGCAACTACAACCTGCTCGACGCCGACAGCGCCAGCCGCCTGCTGCAGCGCCCGGTCAGCAGCCGCCTGGCGATTCGCCCGGAAGCCATCGCCCTGAGCCTGACCGGAGAGCTGGAAGGCCTGGTGCGCAGCCACAGCCTGCTCGGCAATGTGATCCGCTACCGGATCGAAGCCCGCGGGGTAGAGTTGTTGGTCGATGTACTCAACCGCTCGTCTGCCGATCTGCACGCAGACGGCCAGCGGGTATCCTTGTCGATCGATCCCACCGCCCTCTGCGAAGTCGCCTGAGGGTTGCACAGGAGTTTTTCTGAACATGGCACTAGCGATTTTCGATCTGGACGAAACCCTGATCCACGGCGATTGCGCCTCCTTGTGGAGCGAACAGATGGCCCGCCTTGGATGGGTCGACGGTGAGTCCTTCCTGCGGCGCGACCGCGAACTGATGGATGCCTACGGCAAGGGACACCTGGCGATGGAAGACTACATGGCCTTCAGCCTGGAGCCGGTGGCCGGACGCACCCTGGAAGAAGTCGAGCACCTGGTGGAACCCTGGGTCGAGGACTTCATCGAGCCGATCATCTTCAGCGACGCCTGCCGGTGCATTGCCGAGCATCGCAAGAAAGGCGACCGAATCCTGGTGATCTCCGCCTCCGGCACCCACCTGGTGGGGCCGATCGCAGCGCGCCTGGGCATCGACGAATACCTGGGCATCAACCTGGAGGTCGACAATGGCGTGTATACCGGCAAGACCAGCGGCGTGCTGACCTACCGCGAAGGCAAGATCACCCGCCTGCTGGAGTGGCTGGACCAGGAAGAAGAAAACCTGGAAGGGGCGAGTTTCTACTCCGATTCACGCAACGACCTGCCCCTGCTGGTGAAGGTGGATCACCCGCATGTGGTCAATCCTGATCCGGTTTTGCGCGAACATGCCGAGAAGAACGGCTGGCCGATTCATGCTTGGACTTGAGGAAAACGCATCGCGGGGCAAGCCCGCTCCTACACAGCGGCAGGAGCGGGCTTGCCCCGCGAGTAGCCTGGCTACACCAGGCTTTCGTCGATCAGCAGTACCAGCTTGCCCGACACCTGGTTGCTCGCCAGTTCGGCAAACGCTGCCTCGGCATCCTTGACCGGATAGGCCTTGGCCAATTGCGGCTTGAGCCGGCCTTCGGTGAACAACGGCCACACCTGTTGCCCCAGATCGCTGAGCAAATCGGCCTTGAACTGATCGTCGCGGGTGCGCAGGGTCGAGCCCACCACCTGCACGCGCTTGACCAGCAATTGCGCCATGTCCAGCTCCGCCTTGCGCCCGCCCATCAAGCCAATGATCACCCAGCGCCCGTCACGGGCCAGCAGCTTGAGGTTGAGCTCGGCATAACTGGCACCGACCGGGTCGAGGATCACATCGAATGGGCCGAAGTCATTCAGGCTGTCGAGGTCGTCACCGCGCACCACCCCCGCGCTGGCACCGAGCGACTCGCAGTAGGCCAGACGTTCGGCCGAGCCGACACTCACCCAGCACGGATTGCCAAACGCCTTGCACAGCTGGATCGCCGCCGACCCCACGCCGCTGGCGCCGGCGTGCAACAGCACCTTTTCACCCGGCTTGAGCCCGGCCAGCTGGAACAGGTTGAGCCAGGCGGTGGCATACACTTCCGGGATCGCGGCGGCCTCTACCAGGCTCAGGCCCTCGGGTACCGGCAGCACGTGGCGCGCATCGACCACCACTTCCTCGGCCATGCCGCCACCGGCCAAAAGGGCACAGACGCGATCCCCCACCTGCCAGGACGACCCTGCGCCAACTTCGCTGATCACACCGGAGCATTCCAGGCCCAGGAACTCGCTGGCCCCCGGAGGCGGTGGATAGTGCCCGGCACGTTGCAGCAGGTCGGCGCGATTGAGGCCGGCTGCGGCCACGCGAATTCGTACTTGACCGATATCGCAGGCTGGACTTGTCGTCGCAACCCACTCCACATGTCCGTCAACGCCTTGCAATGCTTTCACAGTGCCTCCATAGTTGAGTCATGACTGAGCCCGGGAGCTGTAGCCCCGGGCTTTTTGCATTATGCGTCCGGTTTTCATGGAACCGGCGAATCCAAAGACGGCCTAATATGCGTGATCAATTGTCCCTACGTCGAATCAGCATGAAGCATTTTCTGCCAAGCACCACCCTCGCCCTGTTGATCGGTCTGGGCAGTCTGCCGTTGGCGGGCAGTGCATGGGCCAGCAACAGCTGGGACAAACTCCAGCCCGGGCGTGACGAAGTGGTCGCCAGCCTCAACGTGGTCGAGCTGCTCAAGCGCCACCACTACAGCAAGCCACCACTCAACGACGCGCGCTCGGTCATCATCTACGACAGCTACATCAAGCTGCTCGACCCGGCCCGCAGCTACTTCCTGGCCAGCGACATCGCCGAGTTCGACAAGTGGAAGACCCAGTTCGACGACTTCCTCAAGAGCGGCAACCTCGACCCCGGCTTCACCATCTACAAGCGTTACCTGGATCGGGTCAAATCGCGCCTGGACTTCGCCCTGGCCGAATTGAACAAAGGTGTCGAGAACTTCGACTTCAGCACCAAGGAAACCCTGCTGATCGACCGCAAGGACGCCCCGTGGCTGAAGAACCAGGCCGAACTCGACGACCTGTGGCGCAAACGCGTCAAGGACGAAGTGCTGCGCCTGAAGATCGCCGGCAAAGAGCCCAAGGCCATCCAGGAGTTGCTGACCAAGCGCTACAAGAACCAGCTCACCCGCCTGGACCAGACTCGCGCCGAAGACATCTTCCAGGCCTATATCAACACCTTCGCCCAGTCCTACGACCCGCACACCAACTACCTGTCGCCTGACAACGCGGAAAACTTCGATATCAACATGAGCCTGTCGCTCGAAGGTATCGGCGCCGTGCTGCAAAGCGACAACGACCTGGTCAAGATCGTGCGCCTGGTGCCGGCCGGCCCTGCCGCCAAGACCAAGCAAGTGGCCCCTGCCGACAAGATCATCGGCGTGGCCCAGGGCGACAAGGAAATGGTCGATGTCATCGGCTGGCGCCTGGATGAAGTGGTCAAGCTGATCCGCGGCCCGAAAGGCTCGGTGGTTCGCCTTGAAGTCATTCCGGCGAGCAACGCGCCGAACGACCAGACCAGCAAGATCGTACCGATCACCCGCGAGGCCGTTAAGCTCGAGGAGCAGGCCGCGAAGAAATCCGTGCTCAAGCTCAAGCAGGACGGGCGCGACTACAAGCTTGGCATCATCGAGATCCCAGCCTTCTACCTGGACTTCAAGGCCTTCCGTGCCGGCGATCCGGAGTACAAGAGCACCACCCGCGACGTGAAAAAACTGCTCACCGAGCTGCAGAAGGAAAAAGTCGACGGCGTGGTCATCGACCTGCGCAACAACGGCGGCGGTTCCCTGCAGGAAGCCACGGAGCTGACCAGCCTGTTCATCGACAAGGGCCCGACCGTACTGGTACGCAACAGCGACGGCCGCGTCGACGTGCTTGAAGACGAAAACAACGGCGCATTCTACAAAGGCCCGCTGGCGCTGGTGGTCAACCGCCTTTCGGCCTCGGCCTCGGAGATTTTCGCCGGTGCCATGCAGGACTACCACCGCGCATTGATTCTCGGCGGCCAGACCTTCGGCAAGGGCACCGTGCAGACTATCCAGCCACTCAACCATGGCGAGCTGAAGCTGACCCTGGCCAAGTTCTACCGGGTTTCCGGGCAGAGCACCCAGCACCAGGGCGTGTTGCCGGACATCGACTACCCGTCGATCATCGACACCAAGGAAATCGGTGAGAGCGCCCTGCCCGAAGCCATGCCATGGGACACCATCCGCCCGGCCATCAAGCCTGCGGTCGATCCGTTCAAACCGTTCCTGGCGCAGCTCAAGGCCCGTCACGACAGCCGTACGGCCAAGGATCCGGAGTTCGTCTACATCCGCGATCGCCTGGCGCTGACCCAGAAGCTGATGAACGAAAAAACCGTGAGCCTCAACGAAGCCGAGCGTCGCGCCCAGCATGCCGATATCGAAAGCAAGCAATTGGCCCTGGAGAACACCCGTCGCAAGGCCAAGGGCGAAGAGCCGCTCAAGGAACTGAAGAAGGAAGACGAAGACGCCCTGCCCGTCGAGCCGGACGATACCAAGCCCGAAGACGACGCCTACCTGACGGAGTCCGGGCGTATTCTGCTCGACTACCTGGGGTTGAACTCGGCGGTGGCCAAGAACAACCGCTGAAACGGTAGTGGCAAAATAATGTGATCGTGCCGCTATTGCGTCATTAAATAGTCACGAATCTGTCGTGAAATAAAGGGACTGAAGCCGTTGGCTCCAGTCCCTTTTTTTCAAGGTAGTGCTGCCATGACCGTGACCGAACAGCTCAGCGCGTTGAGCACCATTCTTGCTCAAAGCGGCTTGCACAGCCTGTTCCAGCCCATTGTCTGCCTGTCGCAGCGGCGTATCCTCGGCTACGAGGCCTTGAGCCGCGGTCCCTCCAACAGCCCCTTGCACTCGCCGATCAACCTGTTTGCCGTCGCCCGCCAGGCCGGCCGCCTGACCGAGCTGGAAGTGGCCTGTCGGGAAAGCGCCTGCCGACGCTTCAGCCAGCAGCAACTGGAAGGCAAGCTGTTTCTCAACGTCTCTCCCGAGTCGCTGCTGGAGCCTCAGTATCAGTCCGGGCGCACGCTGAAAATGCTCCACGACCTCGGGCTTTCGCCCAGCAGGGTGGTGATCGAGCTGACCGAACAGACCCCCACCGACGACTTCCAGCTGCTGTTCAATGCCCTGCACCACTATCGCGACATGGGATTCTCCATTGCCCTGGATGACCTGGGCGCAGGTTACTCTAGCCTGCGCCTCTGGTCGGAGCTGCGTCCGGACTACGTCAAGATCGACCGCCACTTCATCGACGGCATCCACCAGGATGCGGTCAAGCGCGAGTTTGTCGGCTCCATCCTGCAGATTGCCCGCGCCTCGCGGGCCCAGGTGATCGCCGAAGGCATCGAGCTTGCCGAGGAGCTGCAGGTACTGACCGACATGGGCGTCGACCTGGTCCAGGGCTACCTGCTCGGCCGCCCCCAGGAGCAGGCGTCACGGGACATCCAGCAGATGCTGGGCAGCTCGCGCCGTGACGTGCAGGTGCCGAACGACGACTGCGGTAACCTGGCCGCGCTGCTCAATGAGCAACCGGCGGTGGCGCAAGGTACGCCCACGGCGCAAGTGCTGGAGCTGTTCCGGCGCCAGGCCAATCTCAACTCGCTGGCAGTGCTCAACGAGCGTCGCCAGCCCTGCGGTATCGTCCATCGCCATTCGTTGTCCGATGCACTGCTCAAGCCGTTTGCCACCGACCTGTTCGCACGCAAGCCGATCAGTCGCTTGATGAGCGATGATTTCCTCGCCGTGGAGCTGGTCCAGTCGCTGCAGAAGGTCAGTCGCCTGCTGACCAGTCGCGCCCGCCAGCGGATCGAAGAAGATTTCATCATCACCCACAATGGCCGCTACCTGGGCCTGGGCCGGGTCATCGATGTACTCAAGTTGATCACCGAACAGAAGATCCAGCAGGCGCGCTATGCCAACCCCCTGACCCTGCTGCCCGGCAACGTGCCGATCCAGCAGTGCCTGACCCGCCTGTTGCAGCAGCAGCGCGAGGCGGCGATCTGCTATGTGGATATCGACAGTTTCAAGCCGTTCAACGACATCTACGGCTACGCCCGTGGCGATGAAGTGCTGCTGTGCCTGGCCCAATGCCTGAACGAGCGCGTCGACCCCAACCACGATTTCGTCGGCCACATTGGCGGCGATGATTTCATGCTGGTGCTGGGCTCCGCCGACTGGGAGCGCCGGCTGCAGTTGCTGCTGGAAGACTTTCAGAAACAGTGTCGGCGCTTCTACCGAGCCGAGCACTTGCAGGCGGGCTGCTTCATTGCCCCCAACCGCCAGGGCCAGCGTCAGGAGTTCGCGCTACTGTCGTTGTCGATTGGCGTGGTGCAACTGCACCCGCAAGCCTGCGCCGACCTGGATGCCGGGCAACTGGCCGAGCTGGCCTCGCAGGCCAAGCACCAGGCCAAGGACCTGTCCGGGCACAGTGTCTACCGGATCGATACCGCCCCTGGCGCTCAGGCTTCCTCGGGGTAGCTGTACTCGAACACCCGGACCACTTCGGAAGCGTGCCAGGACGCGGCAGCCATGCCGTCGGAAGGCCCCGAGAAGCGCCCCAGACGCTCTACGCACTCAAAGAAACCGGTGCGCGGCAAACGGCTCGCCCCCTGACTGATCACCAGCGAACTGCGCAAGGGTTGCTCGGCGCGGGCATCCAGCGCCGCCAGGTGCTCAAGGGCGGCGGTGAGTGTCTGCATCGCGGGGCTTGGTAGTTGCAGGCGTTCGAGCAAGGCGCGGTAGGTCAACAAGTGCCGTTGACGACGGGCCAGGTCCAGCTCGCCAAGCAGGCCATCCCAGTGTTGGCGACTGATACGTACGCTGCTCACGACGGCTCGCTCCATCCGGCCACCCCCAGCTCCCAGGCCAGGCTGCGGCGAATGGCGGCATCCGGCTGGCGTTCACCGCTCTCGATCAGGGCCAGATACACCGGGCTGATACCGACGCTGCGCGCCAATTGCTCCGGCGCCAGGCCCTTGCCTTCACGCAAACGCGCCAGCTCGCTGAAACTCGGCAAGCTGGCGCTGTGTGCAGGGGTGGAATCTGCGTGCTCGACGGCAACCTGCTCGGCCTGGCCGGCCGCCTTGAGCAGTGCCTGGTATTGCTCCCAGGGTACAACCGCGTACTCGGGTTGACCGTCTCGGCTGATGACCTGAATACTCATTACAACCCCCTTGTAGGACTACGACATGTAATCCGTAGGCATAACCCTTATGCCAATTATATTACCAGCCACAAGGGTGTGCAGGGGAGCGCGTCGTGATCAGTGCTTTTCCTGTTCAAGACGCAGGGATTCGGCCGTATCTGGCAGGCGTTCGACCACCCGCAGCTTTTCCGGCGACTGCCGCGTGCGCCAGGCGTTGAAGGCGGCCAGTTCATCGGAGACGGCCTTCATCACCCAGGCCAGTACAGCGATGTCATCGAGAAAGCCCACGCCCAGCAGCCAGTCGGGAATCGCGTCCAGGGGGCTGACGAAATACAACAGCCCGGCCACTACGGTAATCAGGGCCTTGGGGCTGATCGCGCGGTACTCGCCACGCCACCAGGCCAGGCACAGGGCCTGCATCAGGCGCACGTCCTCGCGCAGTTTGCCAAGCCGCGGACCTTTGCGCGCCACGGCAAAAATCAGTGCCGGCAGACGGCCACGGCTGAGCAGGCGCTCGGCCAGGGGCAGAAAGCGGGCGAAATTCCACGGTGCTTTCATACGGCCTCCAGGGACCAGCCAGGGAAAGGTTATCCACAATTATTGTGGATAACCTTGTGAACAGAGCGAGATTTGCACCTCGAGGCGCCCGCCAGGCAAGGGCCGGGCTCAAATCGGGCGTTTTTTACACACCTGTTTCAATGGCGCAAACGTTTTGCCCATCGTGCGCCTTTTCTCCATTCGTTGCAGCATTTCAGACCCTGGTGTACTGCCAGGGTTCGATGCAATCACCACAAACGACAACGCCCCGTCGAGACGGGGCGTTGTCGGTACCGCGGCAGCTTACTCGGCTGCGGCGTCGGCTTCAGGCTTGGCCTGATCCTTGATGCCCAGCAGTTCCAGTTCGAAAACCAGGACCGAGTTGGCCGGGATCATCGGGCTTGGGCTCTGGGCGCCGTAAGCGAGGTCAGCCGGGATGAACAGCTTGTACTTCTCGCCAACGTGCATCAGTTGCAGGCCTTCGACCCAACCCGGGATCACGCCGCTGACCGGCAGGTCGATCGGGCTGCCACGCTCGACGGAGCTGTCGAACACCTTGCCATCGATCAGCTTGCCTTCGTAGTGGACGGTAACCACGTCAGTCGGCTTCGGCTGGGCGCCGTCGGCCTTCTTGATCACTTCGTACTGCAGGCCGGAAGCGGTGGTGACGACACCAGTCTTCTTGCCGTTTTCTTCAAGGAATTTCTTGCCAGCGGCCGCCGACTCTTCGCTCATCTTGACCAGACGCTCTTCAGCGCGCTTTTGCAAGGCAGCAAAGGCTTCGACCAGCTCCTCATCCTTGATCTTCTGTTCCTTGTTGCCCACAGCATCTTCGATGCCTTGAGCTACTGCTTTCGAATCAAGGTCGTCCATGCCTTCCTGAGCCAGGCTCTTGCCCATGTTCAGGCCAATACCGTAGGAGGCTTTCTGTGCCGGAGTCTTGAGCTCGACGCTGGTCTGCGAATCGCAACCCGCCAGGACCAGACCAACCAGGGCAACCGCAGCCGCCAACCGATGCTGTTTCATGCTATTTCCTTGTTCATGCGCCAATAGGGCAATCGAGTAAAGCCGCGAGCTTATCAGGCGGCCACGACCAATGGCTACCGGCATGAGAGCAACAAAAGCCGGATAAGTTCAGCCAGTTAAATCCTTCTTCATGTAAAGCTGCAGCCAGTGGCCAGTATTGACGGGACATGACGCTTGAGCAAATTTGCGCGCAGTTTTTGTAGCAGTTTGTAATAAGGACAACATTTCAGGGGTAGCTGCCATCGCGGTATTGCGCGGCCACTTCCCGCAGCACTTCGCACAACCAGCGGGCCGGCAGACTCAGCGGCAAGGCGGCGTTGCTGCAGATACCCACCGAGCCCCCGGGTTCCTTCACTCCCAGGTCCAGCTCGCACAACTCGCCCCGCCCCAGGTCGACCCGTACCGCATCGCGCGGCGCTACCCACACGGCATCGCTGCCTTGCACATAACGCCGGCTCAGGGCCGGGGAAAGGGTTTCCAGACGCTGCAGCGGCTGCTCGATGGCGCACTGCACAAACAGGCTGTCGGCGTGCTTGCGGATGGTGGTACCGGCCAGGGGCAGCACCAAAGGATAACGGCCCACCTGGTTGCGTTCGATCGGCTGGCGGGCCAGCAGCGGATGACCCGGACGCACCACCAGCGACATCGACTCGCTGTACAGGTGCTCGAACAGCAGGCCCTGGATCTGTGGACTGTCGGTCATGCGCCCGATCACCAGGTCGAGTTCACCCACATGCAGTTGCCCCAGCAAGTGCGCGCTGGGGCCGGTGGCCACGCTGACCACCAGTGCGTCATGGCGCTGGTGCAGGCGACAGAGCACCTCGGGCATCAGCAGGCTTTCTACCGTCGACAGCACACCGACTCGCACCTGCGGCGGGGAATGTTCCTCACCGCGCAAGGTACTCACGCCCTCACGCAGGGCCTGCACGCTGGGCCCGGCATAGCGCATGAAACGCACCCCGGCCGGGGTCAGTTCGACACCTTGCTTGCCGCGCTCGAACAGGCGTGTCTGCAACAGGTCTTCAAGCTCCTTGAGGGTCTTGGAGATGGCCGGCTGACTGATCGCCATGGCATCGGCGGCCTTGGCGAAACTGCCCTGGCGGGCGATTTCCAGAAAGCACAGGAGGTGGCGGAATTTGATGCGGGTGTCGAGGTTCATCCGCGGAGTGTATCGGGCCGTTCTTTCGCGGGGCAAGCCCGCTCCTACGGGTGCCGCAGGAGCGGGCTTGCCCCGCGAAAAGCGTCAACCCAGACCAATCTCGACCTGCTCACCGCGCAACCGCACCGGCCACACCTGCAACGCCTGTTGCGCATCCTCCAGGCAGCGGCCATCGCTCAGGCAGAAGTGCTGCTTGTACAACGGCGCCGCCACCACCAGTTCGCCCTTGAGGTGCCCTACCAGTCCGCGACCGATCACATTGGCACCCGACTTGGGGTCGACGTTATCAACGGCATACACCGGCGTGCTCTGCTCCGGCAGGTAGAACAACGCCACCTGCCGCCCCTCGAACCACACCACCACGCCCGATTGCGCCACCAGGTCATCACGGCTACAGACCGCATGCCAGTGTCGGGTTTGCAGGTTTACAGCCGCATTGGACAGGCTCATCACAACACCTCTTCAGTGGTCGGGATCAAATGAAGTTCAGCGGCGCCGATGGGACGGCGCTGGCCACGCTCGCGAACAAAATGCACACCGGGGTCCGGGCGCTGGTCGTTGACGAAGGTCCGGAAGCGCTTGAGCTTTTCAGGGTCCTTCAGGGCATTGGCCCATTCGCACTCGTAACGGTCGACCACCAGCTGCATCTGCGCTTCCAGCTCGGCGCCAAGGCCCAGGCTGTCGTCGAGGATGACCTGCTTGAGGTAGTCCAGCCCGCCTTCAAGGCTCTCGCGCCACACCGAGGTGCGCTGCAGTTTGTCGGCGGTGCGGATGTAGAACATCAGAACCCGGTCGATGGTCCGGATCAGCGCCGCATCGTCGAGGTCGGTAGCGAACAATTCGGCATGCCGCGGGCGCATGCCGCCGTTGCCGCACACATACAGGTTCCAACCCTTCTCGGTGGCGATCACACCGATGTCCTTGCTCTGCGCCTCGGCACATTCACGGGTACAGCCCGACACCGCGAATTTGAGCTTGTGTGGCGAGCGCAGGCCCTTGTAGCGGTCTTCCAGGGTCAGGGCCATCTGCACACTGTCCTGCACCCCATAGCGGCACCAGGTACTGCCGACGCAGGATTTGACCGTGCGCGTGGACTTTCCATAGGCATGGCCGGTCTCGAAGCCGGCTTCGATCAGCTCGCCCCAGATGGCCGGCAACTCGTGGAGCTGGGCGCCGAACAGGTCGATGCGCTGGCCGCCGGTGATCTTGGTGTAGAGGTCGTACTTCTTGGCCACCTGGCCGATGACGATGAGCTTGTCGGGGGTGATTTCGCCACCCGGGATACGTGGTACCACCGAATAGGTGCCGTTCTTCTGCATGTTGGCCATGAAGGTGTCGTTGGTGTCCTGCAGGGGCACCAGCGACGGGTCCATGATCGGCTGGTTCCAGCAGGAGGCCAGGATCGAGCCGACCGTGGGCTTGCAGATGTCGCAGCCGACGTGACCGCGACCATGTTTGGCGAGCATTTCATCGAAGCTCAGGATGCCTTCGACACGCACCAGGGCGTAGAGCTCCTGGCGCGTGTAGGCAAAATGCTCGCACAGGCTCTTGTCGACGCTGACACCGCGGGCGATCAACTCATGCTCGAACACCTGCTTGAGCAGCGCCGCGCAACCGCCACAACCGGTGCAGGCCTTGGTCTGTTGCTTGAGCGCGCCCAGCTCGCCGCAGCCGTTGTCGATGGCGCTGCAGATCGCCCCCTTGCTGACGTTGTGGCAAGAACAGATAGTTGCGCTGTCGGGCAAGGCATCGGCGCCCAGGGTTGGCGCACCGCTCGATTGCGGCAGAATCAGGGCAGACGGATCGGCAGGCAATGCAATGGCGTTTTGTGCGTACTGCAGCAGCGTGTCGTAGTAGCTGTTGTCGCCAACCAGCACCGCGCCCAGCACCCGCTTGCCGCTGGCATCGACCACCAGGCGACGGTAGGCCGAGTTGGCTTCGTCGATAAAGCGATAGCTGCGCGACCCGGGTGTCGCGCCATGGGCGTCACCGATGGAGCCGACATCGACGCCCAGCAACTTGAGCTTGGTCGACATGTCGGCACCGGTGAAGCTGGCGGCCTCGTCACCGGCCAGTGCCGCCGCCACGTTGCGCGCCATGGTGTAGCCAGGCGCGACCAGGCCGAACACGCTGCCATTCCACGAGGCGCATTCACCAATGGCGAAGATCTGCGCGTCGCTGGTGCGACAGCCGCTGTCGATGACCACGCCTCCCCGGGCGGCGATCTGTAGGCCACTGCTGCGGCCTAGGGCGTCCTGGGGGCGAATACCGGCGGAAAACACGATCAGGTCGGTCTCGAGGTAATCACCACCATCGAAGTTCATCCGATAGCGGTAGTCTGCGCCGGCAACCACCGACTGGGTCGCCCGCGACAGGTGCACGCCCACACCCAGCGCCTCAATCTGCGCTCGCAGGGCCGCGCCGCCTTCGGCGTCGAGCTGTACCGGCATCAGGCGCGGGGCAAACTCCACCACATGGGCTTCCAGCCCCAGGGACTTGAGGGCGTTGGCCGCCTCCAGGCCCAGCAGCCCGCCACCGACCACCACACCGCGCCGGGCATCGGTGGCCGCCGCGCGAATGGCATCGAGATCGTCCAGGGTGCGGTACACCAGGCGCGAAGCACCGTCGCATCCGTCAATGGGCGGCACGAAGGGATAGGAACCGGTGGCCAGGATCAACTGGTCATAGGCATAGCGGCCAAGCGGGGTAAGCACTTCACGGCGCTCGCGATCAATCGCTACCACGGCCTCGTCCAGGTGCAGGCGAATGCCGTTTTTGGCGTACACGTCCGCTGCGCCCAGGGCCAGGGTCTCGGCATCGCTGCCGCTGAAATACTCCGACAGGTGTACCCGGTCGTACGCCCGCTGGCGTTCCTCACCGAACACCCGCACCTCGAAGCGGCCCAAGGCCCCTCGCTCGATCAGTTGCTCGACGCAGTGGTGCCCCACCATGCCGTTGCCGACGATGATCAGTTGCTCCCGCACGGCGATGGTCGTTGCTGCATTCATACCCGATCCTCACTCAAGGCCATTCACGGTGGCTGTGCTGCCGGGGCGAGCCCCGAAAAACAAAAAAAAGGCGCCTGGAGCCGAAGCTCCAGGCGCCTTTGCCTGGTCGTTTTTTGTAGTTCCGGTGCAGATCGCCATTGACCCGCAGAACGTTGTATTTCGATAAAAGCAGGGAGCGTGCCAACAGTCGCAAGCCCCGAAACCCCGGGCTTTGGCCGCTCAACCGGGCGCCGTTGGCGAACCAGGCTGGTGCAGCGCTCCCCCTAATGGGGCACTCAATACACGTCGCGCAGGTAGCGCTTGTTGCGGCTCAGTTCGCTGACGTAGGCATCGGCTTGATCCGCACTCAGCGCACCGTGTTCGCGGACCACCTGCTTGAGCGCCGCGTCGACATCCTTGGCCATGCGCTCGGCATCGCCACACACATAGAAGTGGCCGCCCTCCTCCAGCCAGCGCCACAGTTCGGCGCCTTGCTCGATCATGCGTTGCTGTACATAGATCTTCGCCGCCTGATCCCGGGAGAAAGCGGTATCCAGGCGCGTGAGATGGCCGTCGCGTTGCCAGGCCAACAGTTCGTCGCGGTAGTAGAAGTCGGTGGCCGCCTTCTGCTCGCCAAAGAACAACCAGTTGCGCCCCGTGGCGCCCTGGACCTGGCGCTCCTGAAGGAAGGCGCGAAACGGCGCGACACCCGTGCCGGGCCCTACCATGATCACCGGAGCGTGGTGGTCGGCAGGCAGAAGAAAGTGTTGCGTCGGCTGGGTAAAGATCCGGGCATTGCCTTGCCCGACACGGTCGGCCAGGTAGGTCGAACACACGCCTTTGCGCTGGCCGTAGCGGACCGTGGACATCGTCAAGTGAACCTGCCCGGGATGAAACCCTGGGCTCGAACTGATCGAGTAGAGCCGCGGTTGCAACGGCTTGAGCAGGCCGAGCCAGGTGTCGAGGTCAAGGCGCACGGGGTACGCCTGAAGCAGATCGACCAGTTGCCTGCCCCACAGCCAGTTCTTGAGCGCTGCCTTGTTCTGCACCGCCAGCAACGACTGCACCTGTGCGTTGTCACCGTGATGAGCAACGGCCTCCAGTATCGCTGGCGTGATACGAGTGATTTCCAGGTGGTCGCTCAATGCTTCGAACAACGGCATTTCGCGGTGCCCCTTGAGGCTGACACTGCGATTGCCGTCCAGGCCGCTGGCTGCCAGCAGCTCCTCTACCAGCTCCGGGCAGTTGCGCGGCCACACCCCCAAGGCATCGCCGGCCTGGTAGCTGAAACCGCTGTCCGCCAGATCGAACACCACTTGCCGGGTTTCTTTGTTGGCACCCGGGCTGTTGAGCAACTGATTGCCCAGCAACCGGGCCGGCAAGGGTCGCTGCTTGCTGAAACCCGATGTTTCGGCCGACGCCAGGCTGGCAACGGACGCCGAGCCCTGGTGACCGAACTTGACGAGCAACGCCTGCAACCATTGCCCGGCAGGCTCCAGCGGATCGCCTTCGCAATCCACCCGCTCCAGCAGACGCTGGCCACCCAGGTCCTGCAAGCGCTGGTCGAGCTTGCGACCGAAGCCGCAGAACTGCTCGTAGCTGGAATCTCCCAGGGCCAGCACGGCATAGGGCAGGCCTGCACAACGCCGGGAATGCTCGCCATGCAGGCCTTGCCAGAACGCCGTGCCACTGTCCGGAGCATCGCCATCGCCAAAGGTGCTGGCGATCAGCAGCAGGCTGGCGGGGCTGTCCAGTTGCTCCAGTTGCACATCTTCCATGCAGCTGAGCTGCACCGGCAGCCCGACCTGGCGCAAATGCTCGGCGCAGCGCTCGGCAAGCGCCTGGCCATTGCCAGTCTGCGATGCCCAGAGCAACAGGTGCTGGTCGCGGACCGAGGTCACCGGCGCAACCTGCACAGCCTCGATGCGCTCGCCCGCAACCCGGCTCAAGGTTACCGCGCAATACTTGTAGGCCGGTTGCAGCGACAGCGGGTCGACGGCATCGCTGGTCACCGCGTTGACCGCCAGGTGGTCGCCGAAGGCATCGTTCCAATGAAACGGCGCAAAGCAGTTGCCGGGCAGTACACGGGTGGTGATTCGCGCAGGCAGCACCGCCTGCCCGCGTCGGGAACGCACCTGCACCTGGTCTTTTTCGCTGATGCCCAATTGCGCGGCATCTTCGGGGTGAATCTCCACGAAGGGCCCGGGATCGAGTTTGTTCAGGGCCGCGACCTTGCCGGTCTTGGTCAGGGTGTGCCACTGGTGCTGGACCCGTCCGGTATTGAGCACCAGCGGAAACGTCTCACTGGGCAACTCGGCGGGCGGCAAATACGGCCGGGCGAAAAACCGTGCCCTGCCGCTGGCCGTGGCGAAGGCAATGGCGGGCACCTGGCCCTGCTCGTCGCGCAACAGCAGCTGGCTCACGCCGTCGTTGCGGTAGCGCAGCGGGCTGCGCGAGCTCTCGCGCTGCGGTTCGCACGGCCACTGCTGCGGTGCTACGCGCAAGCTGGGGTAGCTGGCACCGCGCAGGTCATAGCCGGTAGCCGGGTTCCAGGCCTGGCGGATTTCGTCGAACACCGCTTCCGCACTGGCGTAGCTGAAGGCGTCGGCATAGCCCATCGCACAGGCGATGCGGGCGATCAGTTGCCAGTCGGGCAGGCTCTGGCCCGGGGGCTCGACAGCCTTGCTCATCAAGGTCAGATTGCGTTCGGAATTGACCATTACCCCTTCGCCCTCGGCCCAGAGGGCGGCGGGCAGAAGAATATCTGCATAGCGGTTGGTTTCGGTGTCGATGAAGGCATCCTGGGTGATCACCAGCTCTGCCGCCTGCAAGCCGTCGATCACCTGCTGGCGATTGGCGACGCTGGCCACCGGGTTGCTGCAGATGATCCAGCAGGCCTTGATCGACCCCGTCGCCATGCTCTCGAACAGCGCCACCGTACCGTCACCGGCTTCAACCCGCAGACTGCCTGGCGGGATGTTCCACAGCTGCTCGACAAAGGCGCGGTCAGCATCAACCAGGGCTGAGCGCTGCCCGGGCAGGCCCGGGCCCATGTAGCCCATCTCGCGTCCACCCATGGCGTTGGGCTGGCCGGTCAGCGAAAAGGGGCCGCTGCCCGGCCGACAGATGGCCCCGGTGGCCAGGTGCAGGTTGCACAACGCATTGGTTTGCCAGGTGCCGTGGATGCTCTGGTTCAGGCCCATGGTCCAGCAGCTCATCCACTCAGGGGCCTGGCCGATCCACTGGGCGGCCTTGCGGATGTCGTCCTCGGCAAGGCCGGTGATGGCGGCGACCCGCTCGGGGGTGTAATCGTCGAGAAAGGCCGGCATCGCTTCCCAGCCTTCGGTGTAGCGGGCAATGAACTCGGCGTCGGTTTGGCCATTGTTATGCAGCAAATACAGCAGGCCATTGAGCAAGGCCAGGTCGGTACCGGGCTTGATCTGCAGGAACAGGTCGGCCTTGTCGGCGGTGGCGCTGCGCCGTGGGTCGACGACGATCAGTCGAGCTGCGGCCTTGAGCCGGTCAAGCAGGCGCAGGAACAGGATCGGGTGACAATCGGCCATGTTCGCGCCGATCACCAGGAACACCTCGGCGCGGTCGAAATCCTGGTAGCTGCCCGGCGGGCCATCGGCGCCCAGCGACAACTTGTAGCCGCTGCTGGCGCTGGCCATGCACAGGCGCGAGTTCGACTCGATGTGCCGGCTGCGCACAAACCCCTTGGCCAGTTTGTTGACCAGGTATTGGGCCTCCAGCGACATCTGCCCGGAGACATAGAACGCCAGTGCGTCGGGCCCGTGCGTGTCGATGATCGCGCGCAGCCGCCGGGCGGCCTGCTCGACGGCGGCATCGACGTCCGTCTGCACCGGATCACGCTCGCGCAGTTCCCGCACATAGGCATGCTCCATGCGCCCCGAGTCGCGCAGCGGCTGGTGCGACGTCAGGCCCTTGGTGCATAGCCGGCCAAAATTGCTCGGGTGCTGCTTGTCTCCACTGACTTTGGTCACCTGGTTGCCTTCAACCGTCATGACGATGCCACACCCCACCCCACAATACGGGCAAACGCTGCGCACGCTGGTGCTGCTCATCTGCCTACCTCCTGCTTGCGCAAACAAAAAGGCGCCCTGCTGTCCCGGCTTGTGGAAACAAGCCAGGGCAACACGGCGCCTTTGTCGTGAACGGGGCAATCTGCGTTGATTGCCGGATAGCCAGGCAGTAGCAAAGGTCGCGCCAGCTCGCGCAGCCCTTCAATGGCGGGGTTTTGAACGTATTTGAATGCGCAAGGCGCACCGCCTTGGGGAGGCGCGCACCATGCAGAGGCACGGACAGGGTGGCGATTGGAATCGCAGAAACAAAAAAAGCGACCCTAAGGTCGCTTTCTTTGTGGCTTCCGGGTGTTCAGTGGGCCCTGGAAGCTAAATATGGCGCAGCGGACGGGACTCGAACCCGCGACCCCCGGCGTGACAGGCCGGTATTCTAACCGACTGAACTACCGCTGCGCGATACACTGAGAAGTGGTGGGTGATGACGGGATCGAACCGCCGACCCTCTGCTTGTAAGGCAGATGCTCTCCCGGCTGAGCTAATCACCCTTCGTCTCGGTGTGGCGCGCATTCTACGGAGCACCGAACACTCTGGCAAGCACTTTTTTAAAAAAATTTTTCAGGCGTTCCAAAGACTTAGCGGACTTGGCCTGAAGCGCCTGCTCGGAGAATAATGCCCTCCTTATGTGTTGAGGAGAGATTCACCCCATGTGGTTCAAAAACCTGCTGACCTATCGCCTGACCCAGGATGTCCCGTTCGATCCCGAAGCACTGGAAACCGCTCTGGCCAGCAAGCCGGCGCGCCCTTGCGCCAGCCAGGAGTTGACCACTTACGGTTTCGTCGCGCCATTCGGCAAAGGCGAGGATGCTCCATTGGTACATGTCAGCGGTGACTTCCTGCTGATCGCTGCACGTAAAGAAGAACGCATCCTGCCGGGCAGTGTGGTGCGCGATGCCGTCAAGGAGAAGATCGACGAGATCGAAGCCGAGCAGATGCGCAAGGTCTATAAGAAGGAGCGCGACCAGATCAAGGACGAGATCATCCAGGCCTTCCTGCCGCGTGCCTTTATTCGTCGCTCGATGATCTTCGCTGCCATCGCCCCCAAGCAAGGCCTGATCCTGGTCAACTCGGCCAGCGCCAAGCGCGCCGAAGACCTGCTCTCGACCCTGCGTGAAGTCATGGGCTCGCTGCCGGTACGCCCGGTCACCGTGAAGATCGCCCCAAGCGCCACCATGACCGACTGGGTGAAGACCCAGCAAGCCGCCCCGGACTTCTATGTACTGGACGAGTGCGAGCTGCGCGACACTCACGAAGATGGCGGTATCGTCCGCTGCAAGCGCCAGGACCTGACCAGCGACGAGATCCAGCTGCACCTGGGGACCGGCAAAGTGGTGACCCAGCTGTCCCTGGCCTGGCAAGACAAACTGTCGTTCGTGCTCGACAACAAGATGGTCATCAAGCGCCTGCGCTTTGAAGAGCTGTTGCAGGATCAGGCCGAAGAAGACGGTGGCGACGAGGCACTGGGACAACTGGATGCCAGCTTCACCCTGATGATGCTGACCTTCGGCGAATTCCTCCCGGCGCTGTTCGAAGCACTGGGCGGTGAAGAGATCCCACAAGGGGTCTGAGGAACAGGTAGGAGCGGGCTTGCCCCGCGATTTCGAGCTGGTTGTCAGGTCGCTATCGCGGGGCAAGCCTGCTCCTGCAGGGACGGCCCCCATCCACTGATGAAGATTACCCCATGTCCTGGATCATTCTGTTTTTCGCCGGTCTGTTCGAAGTCGGCTGGGCCGTCGGCCTAAAATACACCGACGGTTTCACTCGCCCCCTGCCTACGGTCCTGACTATCGCCGCCATGGCCATCAGCCTCGGCCTGCTGGGCCTGGCCATGAAGGAGCTGCCCCTGGGCACCGCGTACGCCATCTGGACCGGTGTGGGCGCCGTCGGCACCGTGATCGCCGGCATCATCCTGTTCGGTGAGTCCATGGCGCTGGTGCGCCTGCTCAGTGTTGCCCTGATCGTCGCCGGCCTGGTCGGCCTCAAGGTCAGCGCCAGCTGACCTTGACCTGGGTCGTCAGCGCAGTTCGCCTCGCAACTGGCTGACGCGCTCTCGCAGCAGTGCCGGCTGCGCTACCTCCACCGGGACTGCTGCACCGGCCACCAGGGTCACCCTCGACCACAGGCGCCGAAAGAAGCCCTTTGCCGGATCGCGGCTGAAGAAGCTACCCCACAAGCCTTGCAAGGCCAGCGGAATCACCGGCACGGGCGTCTGCTCGATGATCCGGCTCACACCGCCCTTGAACTCGTCGATCTCGCCATCGGACGTCAACTTGCCTTCCGGGAAGATACACACCAGTTCGCCATCGGCCAGGCAAGCGGCAATGCGCTTGAACGCCCGTTCGTAGGTCTCGAGGTCTTCATGGCGCCCGGCTATGGGAATTGCACCAGCAGTACGGAAGACAAAGTTGAGCACCGGTAGCTGGTAGATCTTGTAGTACATGACAAATCGGATGGGCCGGCGCACCGCCCCGCCGATCAGCAAGGCATCGACAAACGACACGTGGTTGCACACCAGCAGCGCTGCGCCCTCCTCTGGAATCTGCTGCAGGTCGCGATGCTCGACCCGGTACATCAAATGGCTGAGCAGCCAGATCATGAAGCGCATGGTGAACTCGGGGACGATCCTGAAGATGTAGGCATTGACGCCGATGTTAAGCAACGACACCACCAGGAACAGCTGGGGAATGGTCAACTCGGCCAGGCTCAACAACACGATGGTGACAATGGCCGACACCACCATGAACAGCGCATTGAGAATGTTGTTGGCCGCGATCACCCGCGAACGCTCGTTGACCGCGGTGCGCGACTGGATCAACGCATACAGCGGCACGATATAGAAGCCGCCGAAAATCCCCAGGCCAACAATCGCCAGCAGGATCCACCAGGCCTCGCTCATGCCCAGCAGGGCCAGCCAGTCATGGGGCGTTGCCGCCGCCTGCACATCGCCCGAATGCCACCACCACAGCAAACCGAACAGGGTCAGGCCAAAGGAGCCGAACGGCACCAGGCCGATCTCCACCTTGTGCCCACTCAAGCGCTCGCACAACAGCGAACCCAGGGCGATCCCCACCGAAAACAGGGTCAGCACCAGGGTGACCACGGTCTCGTCGCCGTGCAGCCAGTCCTTGGCATAGGCCGGGATCTGCGTCAGGTAGATCGCACCTACGAACCAGAACCACGAGTTGCCGACAATCGAGCGCGACACCGCCGGGGTCTGGCCCAGCCCCAGGCGCAGGGTGGCCCATGACTGGGTGAAGATGTTCCAGTCCAGCTTCATGTCCGGGGAGGCGGCACTTGCCCGGGGAATCCACCGGCTCGACAGGTAGCCCAGGGTGGCCACCAGCACCACGGCGCACGCCACCACGGGCGCATAGTGCGTGCTGGACATCATGATCCCGGCACCAATGGTACCGGCCAGGATGGCCAGGAACGTGCCCATCTCCACCAGGCCGTTACCACCGACCAGCTCCTGCTCGTGCAAGGCCTGGGGCAGGATCGAGTACTTCACCGGCCCGAACAGCGCCGAATGCGTCCCCATGGCGAACAGCGCCAGCAGCATCAAGCTCAGGTGGTTGGTCAGAAAGCCGATGGCGCCGATGGCCATGATGCCGATTTCCGCCAGTTTGATCAGGCGGATCAGCGCATCCTTGGCGTACTTTTCGCCGAACTGCCCGGCCAGGGCAGAAAACAGGAAGAACGGCAGGATAAACAGCAAGGCGCAGAGGTTGATCCAGATCGAGCGGTCACCGTCGATCGCCAGCTTGTAGAGAATGGCGAGGATCAACGACTGCTTGAACAGGTTGTCGTTGAAGGCACCCAGCGACTGGGTAATAAAGAAGGGCAAAAATCGCCGCTTGCCAAGTAGGCTGAATTGCGAGGTTTGACTCATCGTCCGTGTACCTGAGTGGGGCTTTGTCATTGGAGGCGCGCAGGCCGAACAAAGCCACAATCACCCAGGTAAATGCAATCTACTTGTTCAGCCCGGCGATACAGGGCGACACGAACAGCTCACCCCGCCAGGCACCGCGCAGGGTCAGGCTGCCGACCAGCAGCCACAGGCCGGCCAGGGCCACTACCAGCACCAGGCCCATGTTCTGGAAGAACGCCAGCCCCAGCCAGGCACCCAGCTTGAGCGTCGCCAGGGTGTAGACCCCAAGCGGGAAGGTAAAGCCCCACCAGCCCAGGTTGAACGGCATGCCGTGGCGGATGTAGCGCAGGGTGATCAGCACGGCGGTGAGCAACCACCACAGTCCGGCGCCCCACAACACGATACCGGCGACCAGCCCCAGGCCACGGGCGATCTCGCCCAGGCTACCCAGGCCGTTGGCAGCGAACACCGCCGGCGCATCGGCGCCCAGCACCAGCATGCCCAACGCCCCGGTTCCGATCGGGCCCAATGCCAGCCAGCTCGAGGCGGCCATGTTGGCGTGGGGCAACTTGTGCAGGGCCATGCGCAGCATGAGGATGGTCAGGATGCTGAAGGCCACCGGCAGCGACACCGCCCACATGACATAGCTGGTGATCACCACCAGGAACTGGCTGTGCGCATCGGCCAGGTGCGGTGCCAACAGGCCACCGCTGGCAGCCGCCACCTCCGCGGCGACCACAGGCAGCAGCCAGACGGCGGTCATCTGGTCAATGCTGTGCTCCTGGCGGGTGAACATCAGGTAGGGAATGGCCACGCCACACAACAGCGCCAGGCCTACGTCGAACCACCACAACGCCTCGACCCACGGCACGATACCCTCGCCCCAGCGGTTGATACCGAACAGCAAGGCGCCGTTGAGAATGGTGGCCAGGCCCATGGGGATGGTGCCGAAGAACATCGACACGGTGGAGTGGGCGAAAATCCGCCGCGCTTCGTCGAAAAACAGCACCCAACGCGCGGTGTACAGCACGCTGAACAGCACGAACAGGGCAATGGTCAGCCACCACAGCGCCTCGGCCAGGCCGTACAGACGTTCCACCCCTGCCTGCATCAGCGCCAGCGCGAGCACCCCGGTGCCCATGGTGGCGGCGAACCAGTTGGGGGTGAATTGGCGGATCACTTCACGCGGATGAGCCAGATGGCTCAACGGGCGCAAGGGCGAAGTCGCGTGTTGTTGCAGGCAAGTCATGGTCGGTTCTCCTGTCCCCTGATGAGGTAGGACCCATGTTATGCCTCAAAAGAATATCCATATAACGGGTATTTTCTCTATCTGTTATCTATTTCATAGATATAGATCGCTCTGTTACACCTATCTGCGTCGAGGTATCCTGCGCCCTGACGGCTCCACGCAATACCAACAAGGACGTGATAATGCTCGACGCCATCAGACGCTATACACCCCAGGTTCGCCTGTTGCTGGCGACCACCTTCACCCTCACCCTGGCGCGGGCGATCACCCTGCCCTACCTGGTGGTATACCTCTCGGAAAATTTTGCCCTGGATGTCAGCGGCATCGGCCTGATGATCGGTGGTGCGCTGATTGTCGCGTCACTGCTGAGCCTGTACGGCGGCTACCTGATCGACACCCTGCGCAGCTACACGGTGATCATCGCCTCGACCCTGACCTTTACCCTGGCGTTCATCAGTGCAGTGCTCAGCCGTGAGTTGAGTCTGTTTTTCATCAGCCTGGTGCTGATCAACCTGGCCCTTGCGGTGGTCACCATTGCCGCCAAGGCCGGGTTCTGCGCACTGCTGCCCCTGGAGCAACGCGGCGAAGTGTTCGCGATCAAGTACACCCTGAACAACGTGGCCTATGCGGTGGGGCCGTTCATCGGGGTGGCGCTGGTGATGTTCGACTACCACTGGCCCTTTTTGCTCTCGGCCCTGCTGGGCCTGGCGATGTGCCTGATGTACCGACGCTGGGGCGAACGCTCGGCGCGCGCGCAGCTCGAGGGCAGCCCGCAGGCCGGTTTTCTCAGCGTGGGCGGGCAGTTGCTCAAGGATCGACGGCTGATCTGCTTCACCCTGGGCGGTGCGCTGAGCGCGGTGGTGTTCGGCCAGTTCACCGCCTATCTGTCGCAGTACCTGGTGGTGACCAGCAACGCAAGCGAAGCGGCGCGCTACATCAGTTACCTGGTGGCCACCAACGCGCTGACGGTGATTGCCCTGCAGTACGTCATCGGCCGGCGCATCAATGCCCGTCGGCTGATCCCCTGGCTGATGGCCGGCATGGCGCTGTTCGTGGTCGGGCTGCTGGGGTTTTCCCTGGCCCAGTCACTGCTGGTCTGGTGCCTGGCGATGCTGGTCTTCACGCTAGGCGAGATCATCGTGATCCCGGCCGAGTACATGTTCATCGACAGCATTGCCCCGGAACACCTGCGCGGGGTGTATTACGGCGCGCAAAACCTGTCCAACCTCGGCGCGGCCCTGGGCCCGGTGATCTGCGGGTTCGCCCTGGCCCACCTGGTGCCGGTGGCCACCTTCTACCTGTTGATCGGCGCGGTGCTGCTGGCGGCGTTGTTCTATTACCTGGGCGCGCGCAGCAGCCCCTGCCAGGTAGAACAGGTCGCCAGCGAAGGCTGACCAAAGGGCCAGCCCCTGCGACGCTCTGCCACTGCGACCATCGTCGGCGCTGACGAAGCGCCAGCGGCGTGCCAGACTGATTGATCAAGGTTCGCCGTTGCGCCTGCGTTGTGGCTACGTTGTAGCGACATTGCGCAGACGGCTGTTCCACCTTTTCGCTTCGGAGTAGTCATGTCGCTGTCCAGTGGGCTGATCGCCGTGGTCGCCCTGGCCTATATGGCCATCATGTTCGCTATCGCATTCTATGGCGACCGCCGCAGCACCCCGCTGCCCCCGCGCCTGCGCGCCTGGGTATACAGCCTGTCGTTGGCGGTGTACTGCACCAGCTGGACCTTCTTTGGCGCCGTCGGCCAGGCCGCCGAACAACTCTGGGCGTTCCTGCCGATCTACCTGGGCCCTGTGCTGTTGCTGCTGTTCGCCCCTTGGGTGCTGCAGAAGATGGTGCTGATCAGCAAGCAGGAAAACATCACCTCGATCGCCGACTTCATCGCCGCCCGCTACGGCAAGTCCCAGACGCTGGCCGTGGTGGTGGCGCTGATCTGCCTGGTCGGGGTGTTGCCCTATATCGCCTTGCAGCTCAAGGGCATCGTCCTGGGCGTTAACCTGCTGATCGGTGCCAGCGCCGATGCCACCGGCAGCCGGGTGCAGGACACCGCGCTGGTGATCTCGCTGGTACTGGCGTTGTTCACCATCGTTTTCGGTACCCGCAGCCTGGACGTGACCGAGCACCACCGCGGCATGGTCCTGGCCATCGCCTTCGAATCGCTGGTCAAGCTGCTGGCCTTCCTGGCCGTCGGCGCCTTCGTGACCTTCAACCTGTATGACGGTTTCGACGATCTGTTCACCCAGGCCAGGCTCGCGCCGCGCCTGGAAACCTACTGGCAGGAAACCATCAACTGGCCGTCCATGGTGGTACAGACCGGGGTGGCGATGATGGCGATCATCTGCCTGCCGCGACAGTTTCACGTCACCGTGGTCGAGAACATCGAGCCCCAGGACCTGCGCCTGGCCCGCTGGGTGTTCCCCGCCTACCTGATTCTCGCCGCACTGTTCGTGGTGCCGATCGCCCTGGCCGGGCAGATGCTGCTGCCGGCTTCGGTCATTCCCGACTCCTTCGTCATCAGCCTGCCGCTGGCCGAAGCCCACCCGGCGCTGGCGTTGCTGGCCTTCATCGGCGGCGCCTCGGCGGCCACCGGCATGGTGATCGTGGCCAGCGTGGCGTTGTCGACCATGGTGTCCAACGACATGCTGCTGCCCTGGCTGTTGCGTCGCAACAACGCCGAGCGGCCGTTCGAAGTGTTCCGCCACTGGATGCTCTCGGTACGCCGGGTAACCATTGTCGCCATCCTCCTGCTGGCCTACGTGAGCTACCGCCTGCTGGGCTCCACCGCAAGCCTGGCCACCATCGGCCAGATCGCCTTTGCCGCGGTGACCCAACTGACACCGGCCATGCTCGGCGCCCTCTACTGGAAACAGGCCAACCGTCGTGGCGTGTTCGCCGGCCTCGCAGCCGGGATCTTCCTGTGGTTCTACACCCTGGTGCTGCCGATTGCCGCCCACAGTGTCGGCTGGTCGCTGGACCTGTTCCCGGGCCTTGCCTGGCTGCACGGCAACCCGCTGGGCCTGCCGATCACCCCGCTGACCCAAGGCGTGGTGCTGTCGCTGGCCGGCAACTTCACCCTGTTCGCCTGGGTTTCGATCCTGTCGCGCACACGGGTATCCGAGCACTGGCAGGCCGGTCGCTTCATCGGCCAGCAAACCAGCGCCCGGCCCAACAGCCGCTCGTTGCTGGCGGTGCAGATCGACGACCTGCTGCACCTCGCGGCACGCTTTGTCGGCGAAGAAAGGGCACGCCAGAGCTTCATTCGCTTCGCCTATCGCCAGGGCAAGGGCTTCAACCCCAATCAGAACGCAGACGGTGACTGGATCGAGCACACCGAGCGCCTACTTGCCGGTGTGCTGGGGGCCTCCTCGACCCGCGCCGTGGTCAAGGCGGCCATCGAAGGCCGCGACATGCAGCTTGAGGATGTGGTGCGCATCGCCGACGAAGCCTCGGAGGTGCTGCAGTTCAACCGCGCCCTGTTGCAAGGCGCGATCGAGAACATCAGCCAGGGCATCAGCGTGGTCGACCAGAACCTGCGCCTGGTCGCCTGGAACCGCCGCTACCTGGAGCTGTTCAACTACCCCGACGGCCTGATCAGCGTGGGCCGGCCGATCGCCGACATCATTCGCTACAACGCCGAGCGCGGCCTGTGCGGCCCGGGCGAGGCCCAGGTCCACGTGGCCCGGCGCCTGCACTGGATGCGCCAGGGCCGCGCGCACACCTCCGAGCGCCTGTTCCCCAATGGCCGAGTCATCGAACTGATCGGCAACCCCATGCCCGGCGGCGGTTTCGTCATGAGCTTCACCGACATCACCCCGTTTCGCGAAGCCGAACAAGCGCTCAAGGAGGCCAACGAAGGCCTGGAACAACGGGTGACCGAACGTACCCACGAGCTCTCGCAACTGAACCAGGCGCTGACCGAAGCCAAGAGCCACGCCGAGGCTGCCAACCAGTCCAAGACCCGCTTCCTGGCCGCCGTCAGCCATGACCTGATGCAACCGCTGAACGCCGCGCGGCTGTTCTCCGCCGCCCTCTCCCACCAGGGCGAAGGGTTGTCGGCAGACGCCCAGCAACTGGTCCAGCACATGGACAGCTCGCTGCGTTCGGCCGAAGAGCTGATCAGTGATCTGCTGGATATCTCGCGCCTGGAAAACGGCAAGATAACCCCCGATCCCAAGCCGTTCGCCCTCAACGAGCTGTTCGACACCCTGGGCGCGGAGTTCAAGGTATTGGCCCAGCAGCAGGGCCTGGACTTCCGCGTGCGTGGCAGCCGGCTGCGGGTACAGAGCGACATGAAACTGCTGCGACGGATTTTGCAGAACTTCCTGACCAATGCCTTCCGCTACGGCAAAAGCCCGATTCTGCTGGGCGTGCGTCGCCAGGGCGACAAGCTCTGGCTGGAGGTCTGGGACCGTGGCCCGGGCATCGCCGATGACAAGCTGCAGGTGATCTTCGAGGAGTTCAAGCGCCTGGACAGCCACCAGACCCGTGCCGAGAAAGGCCTGGGCCTGGGCCTGGCGATTGCCGATGGTTTATGCCGGGTGCTCGGCCATCCACTGGAAGTACGCTCCTGGCCGGGCAAGGGCAGCGTATTCCGGGTCAGCGTACCGCTGGCCACGGCGCCCGCCGCAGCGGTGGCGACTGCGACCGAACAGGCCGGCCAGCCGTTGGCCGGCTTGCAGGTGCTGTGCATCGACAACGAAGACAGCATCCTCATCGGTATGAGCAGCCTGCTCAGCCGCTGGGGCTGCCAGGTGCACACCGCCCGCAACCGCCAGGAATGCGACGCCCTGCTCGCGGAAGGGTTGCGCCCGCACCTGGCGCTGGTCGACTACCACCTGGATGACGGTGACACCGGTACCGAACTGATGGCCTGGCTACGCACCCGCCTGGGCGAACCGGTACCGGGCGTGGTGATCAGCGCCGACGGGCGCCGCGAGACCATTGCCCAGGTCCACGCTGCCGGCCTCGACTACCTGGCCAAGCCGGTCAAGCCGGCCGCCTTGCGCGCCCTGCTCAATCGGCATTTGAGCCTGGTCCAGTAAGGGCGCTGGCGGCCATCGGGTCGCCTTCGCTCATGGCCCGCTCCAGCAGGTCGGCCGGCAGGCTCTTGCTGGCCCGGGCGCCCAGTAGCTTGAGCTGCTCGCTACGGCTGATCAGGTTGCCGCGCCCTTCGCAGAGCTTGTTGCGCGCGGCGCTATAGGCCTTGTCGACCTGTTGCAGGCGATTGCCCAGCTCGTCCAGGTCCTGGATGAACAACACGAATTTGTCGTACAGCCAGCCGGCACGTTCGGCGATTTCCCGGGCATTCTGGCTCTGGCGCTCCTGCTTCCACAGGCTGTCGATCACCCGCAGGGTGGCCAGCAACGTGGTGGGGCTGACGATCACGATCTGCCGGTCGAAGGCTTCCTGGAACAGGTTCGGTTCGGCTTGCAGCGCTGCGGAAAACGCCGCTTCGATCGGCACGAAAAGCAGCACGAAATCCAGGCTGTGCAGCCCTTCCAGGCGGTTGTAATCCTTGCCCGACAATCCTTTGACATGATTGCGCAACGACAGCACGTGCTGCTTGAGGGCCGCCTGGGCAAGCTCGCTGTCGTCGGCGGCCACATACTGCTGGTAGGCGGTCAGGCTGACCTTGGAGTCGACCACCACCTGCTTGTCACCCGGCAGCATGATCAGCACATCGGGCTGGAAGCGTTCGCCATCGGCGCTCTTGAGGCTGACCTGGGTCTGGTACTCGCGGCCCTTTTCGAGGCCTGCGTGTTCCAGCACCCGTTCCAGGATCAGCTCGCCCCAGTTGCCCTGGGTCTTCTGGCCCTTGAGGGCCTGGGTCAAGTTGGTGGCTTCATCGCTCAGGCGCAGGTTGAGTTGCTGCAGGCGCTCCAGCTCCTTGGCCAGGGAAAAGCGTTCGCGGGCTTCTTGCTGGTAGCTTTCTTCAACGCGCTTTTCGAAGGACTGGATGCGCTCCTTGAGCGGGTCGAGCAGTTGGCCCAGGTGCTGCTGGCTGGTCTGGGCAAAGCGTTGCTCACGCTCATCGAAAATCTTGGTGGCCATTTCGGCGAACTGCGCGCGCAACTCATCGCGTGAACCTTGCAGGTCGGCCAGGCGCTGCTGGTGGCTGTCGTGCTGTTCGCGCAACTCGGCGCTCAGGGCCGCGCTGTGGGCATCCAGGCGCCGCAATTCGGCTTCACGGGCGGCGCGTTCGATCTGCCAGGCGTGGGCGGCATCGCGGGCGTTGTCACGATCGATCTGCAGCAGCTCCAGTTCACGGGCCTGGGCAGCGAGGGTCGCTTGCTTGGCGGCGTTGGCCTGGCTCAGGTCGCTGATTTCGTCGCGACTGGCGTCGAGCTGGGCGAGCAAGCCTTCCTGGGCCATCTGGGCGCTGCTCAAGCGCTCCTCCAGCAAGGCCGCCTGCGCTTCACGGGCGGCGAACCGGCGCTGCTGCTGAAACACCCACCCCAGGCACGGCACGGCGGCCGCTACGATACCCAGCACGATACTGGTCAGATCCAACGCCATTGCCACCTGTACACCCCCACCTGAAATCAACGGTTGAGCTTATCAGCCTTGCCGCTCACCTGCAGTCAGGCGTCGGGCAACTGTTTGAGCAGGCGCCGTGCTTCCTGGGAGCCCTGCGATGCTGCCAGCTCCAGCCAGTAGCGCGCCTGCTCGGGTTCGTTGACCTGGGGCTGGGCGCACAGCCGGCCATATTCAAGCTGGGCACGCCGGTCGCCGGCGCGGGCAGCCTGGCGCAGCAGGTCATGGCCGATACGCCGGTCGCGGGCATTGCCGCAGTCGCGGCAGAGCATCTGCCCCAATCGGCTTTGCGCTACCACCACGCCTTGGCGCGCCGGCTGCTTGAGCAGGCGACCGGCAAAATGCTTGACGTTGGGGTTGTCTCCCAGGCGCGGGTTGTCGAGCAGCCACAGGGCGACCTTCAAGGAAAAGCGCTTGGGCTCTGGCAAAGGCGGCTGAACAGAAGAAATTGCAGGGATTTTGGCGCGAAACTTCATGACAAACAGCGAAGGCAACTCGAGAGGCGCGCCACTCTACTCCATTTTTTCGACAATGGCCCCAGCGTTACCAAAACTTTTTTCAAAATATTTCTGTGTTTATTTATTGACGCTAAAAGAGGAATTTTCACCCGGGCAGAAACCTTCATGAGTATTGTCGGACACGTCGGAAAAAGCTGGCACGCCCGTCCTAGAGCAAGCGCTCGGGACAATCCACAGAAGCTGTGGATAACTCGGTGGACAACCCCCTTATGGACCCCGCAAACCCCTATGGAATGGGGCTTTGGCTCAGACTGATGATTTTTTCACCAGCTAAAATAAGTGTTTTTTTTCATTGACTTAAGTTCCCGGCCAAGTCATTGGCAGCCCCAGGCGATGTTGTTGCAAGGCTGTAACATCGATTGCTCCACGTGTGTACAAGCGCCCCAAAGAAAGGCAGTTCGCTGCACGAATTTGGCACGTTCCCTACGCCAACCCCCGGAAACCAGCTCTTCACAGACGGCTTGAAACGCGACATACTGGCCGGCTCCCCGAAACAAAAGCCCCCTCGGCTTGCCAAGATACGGTCCTTGCTGTAGTCTTGCCGCCGTTAGTACCAAGCTGAAAGTCAATTCTGGCCAAAGCAGTCCTTGCAGTGCCCTACCCACCCCGGGATAGCGCCTGTTGAAACCAGGACCGGCCCACTTGATGGTTCCCAGGTAAATCACTTCTTACTCTGACCGAACCAACCTGCAGATTGATCAGGATCTTCACCCGCGGATTCAGAACCTCAACCCCGGTGTGTTGCCTGCCCTCTGACGTACCTACCAGTCAGCCCCAGCGCCACATGATAAATGCGCCCAAAACTGGCTGCCCTGTTCCAGACAGGTTCATCGCCCAGGCCTAAATGCCGGCGTTACTGGAACGTTTTAAGTGTGCACGGATCGAAACCGTGTCTATTGCAGGAACATCTAATAACTATGACTCATACAATCCATACTCAGGCTGCGATTCGCACCCTTTCCCAGGCATTTGCCCCACTGAACTGCTTGATCCTGGCGTCGCGCAAAGGCGGCTTCAGCTTCACCCTGGTCAATGAGCACGGCATTGCCCGTCACAGCGAGCGCCTGTACCCCGAGCAGTACAGCGAAGCCGAGCCGCTTCAAGCAGTCATCGAGCGCACCCGCCAGGCCCTGGTTGCCTGATTCGCGCTTCGCTGCAACAGCTCAAGCCCCGCCCTCTCGCGGGGCTTTTTTATGCCTGCCGATAGGAGCGGGCTTGCCCCGCGAGCGTTGCTGGCTTTGAGAACGCAATCGCGGGGCAAGCCCGCTCCTACGCGCGTTTTCTTAATTGCTGCAGGGCATATGATTTATAACTAAAAGCCGTAAATGTTTTTAAAACAGACCTTTACAGCGCGAATATGACACTACACTTCAACTCAAGCGGCATAGGCCGCTTCCGGCGGGCCTGACCGACTCACCAGCTGCCAAGCTCCAGCGTCCGCCGGCCAAATTCCAGTTCGAGGGCATTATGGGTATCGCCGCGAGCGAGTTGAGCCAGTTTGTGATCCGCCCGACCCTGATCTACCTGGGCCGTCACTGCGCAAGCGCTGAAGCATTGTTACTCGGTGTTGCCGCCAGCCAGTCCGCACTCGGCTCGGCCCTGCATGATCGACGCGGCCATGGCCTGTACCGCATCGGCGAGCTTCGCCACCAGTCGCTCTGGGACCAGTTCCTGGCCCGCGACCCGGATTTGGCAAGCCTGGTCCGGGGCCTGGCCAGCCAGCATGCATTCCTCAGCGGCCCGCACCTCGAACTCACGGTAAACCTGCGCTACGCCACCGCCATCGCCTGGATGCTGATCGAAGAACAGGCGCCAGAACTTCCTCCTGCAGACGACCTGCTCGGCCTTGCGCGCATCTGGCGCCAGACCTTTCACCCTCAGGGCCGCCTGCGTGATTTCACCTGCGCATGGCAAACCTGCATCGCCCCTGTGACTCTTCAAGCCTGCTGACAGTCACTGCACTCCTTAATCGGAAAATATCCGTCATTTTGGTCGGATTGTCCTACAAAACCGCTCTATCTCCTGCGATACAGCCTATAGCGCTGCGGGCGAAATGTTGGTAATTTCCGCCCCGGAGATCCCAAGGAGTTCTAATAATGAAAAAAGTAATGCTCAAAACCTCTCTCAGCCTCGCCGTCACACTCGCCTCGACTCAACTGTTCGCCAGCGGCTTTGCCCTCAACGAACAGAGCGTCAGCGGCATGGGCACAGGTTTCGCGGGTCGTTCTTCCTCTGCCGATGATGCCAGCACCGTATTCGGCAACCCTGCCGGTATGTCGCGCCTGAAACGTGAACAAGTGACGGTCGGCGCCGCCGCCGTGATCGCCAAGTCCGATATCTCGGGCAGCGGCACCTTCGCGGGCAGCAACGATGGCGACATGGTGCCGTTCGTTGGCGTGCCCATGGGCTACTACGTCAAGCCCATCGATGACAATTGGACCGTCGGTTTCGGCGTCTACGCCCCCTTCGGCCTGATGACCGAATACGAAGACGAAGCGCAGAGCCGCTACTGGGCCAAGAAAAGCTACGTCGAAGTCATCACCTTCCAGCCTACCGTCAGCTATGCCTTCAACGACAAGGTCTCGATCGGTTTCGGTCCGACCTTCAACCGTATCAAGGGCGAGCTGAGCTCGAACATCCTCAACCCACGCACGCCAGGCTTCAACGATGGCGAAGTGAAGATCAAGGGTGACGACACTGCCGTCGGCTACAACATCGGTGTCCTGGTACAAGCGACCGACAGCACTCGCCTGGGTCTGACCTATCACTCGATGGTCGACTACAAGCTCGAGGGCAACACCAAGGTCAACTCGGCCCTGATCGGCCCGTTCAGCGGCAGCAAGTTCGACGCCGAACTGAAGATCAAGACCCCGGAATCGGTGGACTTCTCGGTTACCCACGAGCTGGATGACCAGTGGACCCTCTACGCGGGCAGCACCTGGACCCGTTGGAGCCGCCTGGAAGCCATCACCGTCAGCAACGAAGTTCCTGCGCCACTGGCCGGCCAGTTCGGCACCATCAGCGAAGAGCAGAACTGGCACGACACCTGGGCTCACGCTATCGGTGCTTCGTACAAGCTGAACAAAGAGTGGGTACTGCGCACCGGCTTCACCGTCGACCAGTCGCCGACCAACAACCACGACCGCTCGCCGCGCATCCCGACTGGCGACCGCCGTGTGTTCAGCCTGGGTGCCGGCTACAGCCCGACCGAAGACATGACTATCGACCTGGCCTACTCCTACCTGTGGGAAGAAGACACCAAGGTCGACCTGGCCAGCCCTAGCAAGGGTGCCTACAAGGCCAAGTACGAGAACAGCGCCCACGGTATCGGTGCATCGCTCACCTACCGCTTCTGATCCGACGCTGGCAACACAAAAAACCTATGGTCACCCCATTTTTGCAATACTGATTAACGGATGAAGTGGTTGGCTTGCTTGAATCTATCCGGCGTCCAATTGGGGGCTTGCCCCGCGCCACGATGAGAGTCGCGCCTGGCGATCCTTAGAAACCGCTCGGCTTCGAGAGCCGATTTTTATGTCAGGATCCTCGCCAGGCCGGTAGGCCGCTCACATCATCTGTTGTTCAGCTATCGCAAAACCTGAAAGGTGAATCGTGGTACAGCAACAGCCGCAGGGTCAGGCGTTCATCGCGCCCGGCCCTGCTTCGTATTGAGTGTCGCCGCATCCACCACCGTGCACCCTGGCAGGTTGGCGAAGAACCACATCATTTGCTGTCGTGAGAGCTTCTTGCGAAACAGCTCTCGGCCGGGCTTATCCTGGCCGTACAGATGAAAGGTGTGCCGAGGTCGATACCGACCAGTGCCAAATCGCTCATGGTGATGGACTTCAGAATTAAAACACCCTGCGAAAGCGTAGCCCTCGCAGGGTGTCGGGGTGACCATCTCATTAACCGCGCATTGCGCGGTTTTTTCATGCCTGCTCACAGGGCCAGGTATGCGAGAGGTTGCTGTGCAGATAGTCCATGAACACACGCACCTTGGGGGTCATGGCAAAACGGTCGGCCACGCACAGGTAGATGTCCATCGGTTCGGTATGCGCGTAGGGTCGCGCAGGCTGGGAATACTCGAACAACGGCACCAGTTGCCCGCGCTCGATAAAGGGACGGGCGACGAACTCGGCCAGCCGCGCGATACCGCCATGATTGACCGCCATCTGGGTCAACACATCAATGTCGTCACTGATCAATACATTGTCGAACTCGGCATCAAAGCGCAGCCCGTCGCGCACGAAACCCCAGCGCAAGAAGCGTCCATCGACCGGATAGCGGAACACCAGGCAGCGATGTTCCGCCAACTGCTCGGGCGCTGCCGGCCATCCCGCTTGCGCGAGGTATTCGTGCGAGGCGCAACAGATGAAGGGCACCCGGGCAATGCGTCGTGCCAGCAGCCCATCTTCAAGCTGGGGCTTGATACGAATGCTGGCGTCCACGCCCTCCTGAACATGATTGACCCGCCGATCATTCGTAATCAGTTCAATCGAAAGCTGCGGGTAGCGGGCGCTGAACGCGGGTATCAGCGGCGCCAGCACATGGCGTCCGAAGGCCGACGACGAAGCGATGCACAAGCGCCCCTTGGGCTCGCTATCAGGCGTGGTGACGGCCAGTTGCGCCAGCTCCAGGTCACGCTCGATATGCTTGACCTTCTCGTAGTACAGCGTACCACTGGGGGTCAGCGCCATGCTGCGGGTGGTGCGCGACAGCAGCCGGACATCCAGATGAGCTTCGAGGCGGGCGATGTTCTGGCTCACGGCGGCGGCACTCAAGCCCAGGCTGCGGGCACCACCGGCAATGCTGCCGGCTTCCACCACCTTGATGAAACTCTTGATCGAGCCGAGCAGATTCATGCAGAGCGGTCCGGTATTCGTAAGAATTCCTTTATAAAGACCTAAGTCCCGACCGTCTACCTGTGCGGCTTGCAGGCTTGCTAGGCTGCGCTGCCCAACTGAACGCAAGGACCTTCGCATGACAACACGGAATGCCAGCCGCAGCCGCCGCAAACTGGGCGTTCGCGCCACCCCTTATGTATTTGCCCTGTACATGTCGGCGATCATGGCCTTATTGATGTGCTTCGTGATCACCGCCGCCAATGGCGGCATCGACGATCACTACCTGGGCAATGTGCTCAAGGCCTATCAACTGGCCATGCCGGTCGCCTTTGCCTGTGTACTGGTGGTGCGCCCGATCGTGCTCAAGCTGGTAGCCTGGACCGTTCACCCGCACCACTGACACCACGCCTCACGGCTGCGACGCGATGGCTTTCTCGATAGCGGCCGTGAACGCCGGATCGTCCGGCTTGGTCAGGCTTGAGAAGTTGGCGATCACCTTGCCCTGGCGGTCGACCACGTACTTGTAGAAATTCCACTTCGGCGCAACGCTCTGCCTGGCCAACTCCTCGAACAATGGCGTGACGTCTTTGCCGCGTACTGGCTGGGCCTTGGTCATGGTGAAGGTAACGCCGTAGTTGGCATAGCAGACCTTGGCGGTCTTCTCGGCGTCGGCGTCCTCCTGCTTGAAGTCGTTGGACGGCACCCCGAGCATTTCCAGGCCCTGTGCGTGGTAGGTCTTGTAGACCCCTTCCAGGCCTTCGAATTGAGGGGCGAAACCACAGTAGCTGGCCGTATTGACCACCACCAGGGGCTTGCCGGCAAAGCGTTGGCACAGGTCGATCTGCTCTTTGCCGCGCAGCTCCGGCAGGCTGCCCTGGAGCAGCGCCGGGCAGTCGGCGGCCTGGGCAGAGGCTGCCGCCATCAGAGTGAACAGTGGAACCAACATCCAGCGTGTGCGCATCGTCATCTCTCCCTTGAACCGGCGTGGAAACTTCAGATTACTCCTAGCACACGCCCATGCCCAACTGCATCAATGCCAGCCCACCCTCATGCCAGCCCCACCAGACCAGCGCCAACAGCGCCAGTGCAGCCAGGGCGAGCAACCCGCGCAGGGCAAAACGGCTCATGCCGCTTGCGCCTGCAGGCGTGCGACCGGGCGCTCACGCACCGGCCAGTTGAGCGCTGCCGCCAGCAGGCTGAGCAGGATCGAGATCTGCCAGACCAGGTCGTAGTTGCCGGTCTTGTCGTACACCACACCACCCAGCCATCCGCCCAGGAAGGCCCCCAATTGGTGAAAAAGGAACACAATGCCACCCAGCATCGACAGGTTGCGCACACCGAACAGGGTCGCCACCGTGCCGTTGGTCAACGGCACCGTCGACAGCCACAGCAGGCCCATGGCGATACCGAACAGGTAGGCGCTGAACTGGGTCACCGGCGCCCACAGGAACAGCACGATCACCACCGCGCGCAGCAGGTACAGCGCTGTCAGCAACCGCGGCTTGGACATGCGCCCACCCAGCCAGCCGGCGGTGTAGGTACCGACGATGTTGAACAAGCCGACCAGCGCCAGCACGGTAGTGCCGATGGTGGCCGGCAGGTGCTGGTCGACCAGGTAGGCCGGCAGGTGCACACCAATGAACACCACCTGGAAACCGCAGACAAAAAAGCCCAGGGCGAGCAGCCAGAAGCCCGAATGCGAGCACGCCTCGCGCAGGGCCTGGCCAAGGGTTTGTTCGGCTCCATGGCTGGGCAGCGGCCGGTCCTTCAACAATCCCACCAACGGCACGATGAACGCCACCAGCAGCCCCAGCACCAGCAATGCCGCCGACCATCCCAACCAGCCGATCAGGCCGAGGGTCCCTGGCAGCATGGCGAACTGGCCGAAGGAGCCGGCCGCACTGGCGATACCCATGGCCATGCTGCGTTTCTCAGCGGGCACGGCACGACCGACCACACCGAGAATCACCGAGAACGAAGTCCCGGACAGGCCGATACCGATCAGCAGGCCCGCACTCAGCGACAGGGTCAGCGCCGAATCGGACATGCCCATCAACACCAGGCCCGCGGCATAGAGGATACCGCCGACGATCACCACCTTGGCCGCCCCCAGGCGATCGGCCAGGGCACCGGCAAAAGGCTGGGCCAGGCCCCAGATCAAGTTCTGCAAGGCAATGGCAAAGGCGAATACCTCACGGCCCCAGCCAAAGTCGGCGCTCATCGGCGCCAGGAACAGGCCGAAGCCATGTCGCACCCCGAGCGACAGCGCCAGGATCAACGCCGCCCCCAGGAGAATCCAACCACTGGTTCGCCATACCGATGTCATTATTGTTTTCTCCAGAAAGCCGCAAGGGTTATGCGGGTATATACCCGCTTACAGTCGTAAAAAGCTCAGGACAACAGCTCCAGCAGGCGCACCAGTTCATCGCGCTGGCCTTCACCGAGGGTCGCGACCAGGCATTCCTGCGCTTGCTCCCAGGCAGGTTCCGCCGCCTGCAATCGCGCTGCGCCCTGCTCGGTCAGCAGCACCAGGCGGTTGCGCAAGTCGCGCCCTTCGGCGAGCGCCACCAGCCCTTCGGCTTCCAGCACCTTGAGGTTGCGACCCAGGGTGCTGCGATCCAGGCCCATGGCCTCGGCCAGGGTCGAGATGCTCGGTTGATCGAGCCGGCGCAGGTGCCGCAGCAGGGAAAACTGCGCGACATTGATCCCGAAGCCTTCGAGGGCCTCGTCATAGTGTCGGCTGACCCCACGGGCCGCACGACGCAAATGGGTGCAGATGCATTCACTGGTTAACATAATGCGTGTATATACCCGCAATGAGCGGAGGGCAAGCGTTTCCTGCCGAACTACAGCGCCAATGCAACCAGCACCACCAGCTCAAGCAGCTCCACCAGCGCGCCGGCGGTATCGCCGGTGGCCCCCCCCAGGCGACGGATCATCAACTGGCGCAAGCCGGCAAAGGCCAGCGCCGCCACCAGCAACGCCCACACCCCATTGAGCCCCGCCAGCAGCACGCAAGCGCCTGCACTGGCGAGCAACACCCACTGCGCATTGCGCCGTGGCAGATGATCGGCCAACGCCTGCCCCAGGCCGCCGGGACGCACATAAGGGGTAGTGAGGAACAAGCCGAGCAGCGCCGCCCTGCCGACCAGCGGGGCCAGCAACAGCACGATCCCCTGCCCGCTTTCGATCACCGCCAGCAGGGCACAGAACTTGAGCAGCAGCACCAGCACCAGGGTCACCACGGCTATCGGTCCGCTTCGTGGGTCCTTCATGATCAGCAAGGTTCGCTCGCGATCACCAAAGCCCCCCAGCCAGGCGTCGGCGCTGTCGGCCAGGCCATCCAGGTGCAGCGCGCCGCTGAGCAACACCCAGGCTGCGAGCAACAAGGCGGCATGCAGCAGCAACGGGCTGGTGTCGAGCAAGACGTTCAGGCCCCACAGCAGCCCTCCGAAGAGCACGCCCACCAGTGGGTAGCAGAGCACGGAGCGGCCCAGTTGCTCAGGCGCTGGCATCCCCGGCAGGCGCACTGGCAGGCTGCTGAGAAACTGCAAGGCAATCCAGAAGGGCAACATTTCAGTACGCCTCGTGCAGGGTGCCGTCGGCGTGCACCTGCAATCGGCACAATGCGCCATGACCGACTTCGACCTGCAACAACTGCTCGCGCGGCAGGCCACGGGCCTGGGCCAGCAACAGGCGCATCACTCCGCCATGGGTGACCAGCAATACCTGCTTGCCGGCGAACTCATGGCGCAACTGGGCAACGGCTGCTCGTACGCGCAGGGCAAACTCGCTGACCGGCTCGCCTCCCGGTGGTGTGTAGCTGTAGGGATCTGCCCAGAACAGCCCCAGTTGTTGCTCATGGGTAAGCATCAGGTCTGCAGCGCTGTGCCCCTCCCACTCGCCAAAATGCAGCTCTTGCAGGCCCGGTACCAAGTGCACAGGCAGCGCCATTTGCCCGCCCAGGGTGTCGGCAAACCGCGCGCAGCGCTGCAACGGCGAGCTGACCAGGACATCCCACGGCCCTCTGCCGGCAACCGCGGCCTGCATCTGCTCCCAGCCCTTGGCTGTCAGTGCGTCGTCCAGGCTGCCGCGCAGGCCGCCACCCTGTTCGGTTTCGCCGTGACGCAACAGGTCGAGAATCATGTCGGGCGGTCCGCCACGGCGGCTTCGGCAAAAGTTGCCATCTGCCCGTGCAGGTCGCAGGCAAGACGCAACACCGGCACCGCCAGTGCCGCGCCGCTGCCTTCACCCAAGCGCAGGCCCAGTTCCAGCACAGGCTCGGCGTCGAATTCGGCGAGCACCCGCCGATGACCGGGCTCGGCGCCGCGGTGACCGAACAGCAGCCAGTCCCGGCACCCCGGATTGAGCCGTACCGCCACCAGCGCGGCAACGGTGCAGATAAAACCATCGACCAGCACCACGACGCCCGCCTGGGCACAGCCCAGGTAGGCACCGACCAGCGCGGCGATTTCATAGCCGCCCACACACAGCAATGCCTTGAACGGATCGTCCGCCAGCCTGCCATGCAGCGACAGCGCCTTTTCGATGACCTCGGCCTTGTGCCGCACGCCTGCGGCATCCAGCCCGGTACCCGGCCCACTCAGCTCGATGGCCGGGCAGCCGAGCAAGGCACAGGCCAGGGCGCTGGCCGCCGTGGTGTTGCCGATACCCATCTCGCCGCCGATGAACAGTTTCGCGCCAGCGGCTGCCGCGCGCAGCGCACTCTCGCGCCCGCCCTGCAACGCTTGCATGCCTTGCGCACGGGTCATGGCCGGGGCCTTGGCGAAATTCGCCGTCCCCGGCCCGACCCGCAAATGCAGCACGCCTGGCAGTGCCAGCGCCGGGTCGATGGTACCCAGGTCCACCACCTCCAGGTGCGCATCGAGCTGGCGCGCCAACACGCTGATTGCCGCGCCACCGCCGACGAAGTTCTGCAGCATCTGCCCGGTCACCGCCTGGGGATAGGCCGAGATACCTTCGGCCACTACGCCATGATCGCCAGCGAAAATCGCGATATGCACCTTGTCCAGGCTCGGTTTGAGCCGGCCCTGCAGGCCGGCCAGTTGTACCGCGATCTGCTCCAGCCGGCCCAGGGAGCCTGCCGGTTTGGTCAGTTGCTGCTGACGCGCCAGCGCCTGCACCCGGACGGTTTGATCGACAGGACGGCAGGCTTCAAGCCACCAGGTCTGACTCATGGTGCGTTTCCTTTGAGAGTAAGGGGCAGGCCGGCGACGGTGAGCACGACACGCTCGCAGCGCTCGGCGATGGCCTGGTGCAACCAGCCGGCTTCATCGACGTAGCGGCGGGTCAGTTCGCCCATCGGCACAACCCCCAGGCCGCTCTCGTTACTGACCAGAATGATCTCGCCCGGCAGCTCGGCCAGGCAATCGAGCAGCGCTGCACGCTCGCTGGCCAGGCGCTCGGTGTTGTTCAGCATCAACAGGTTGGTCAGCCACAAGGTCAGGCAGTCCACCAGCAGGCAGCGGTCGTCTCGAGCATTGGCACGCAGCACCCCTGCCAGGGCCAGGGGTTCCTCGACCAGGCTCCAACTGGCCGGCCGTCGCTCGCGGTGCAGCTGTACCCGGGCGTTCATTTCGCCATCCAGAGGTTCGCTGGTGGCGATGTAGGTCACCGGCAGGCCGCTGCGCTCGGCCAGCTGTTCGGCCAAGCGACTCTTGCCCGAGCGGGCGCCACCGAGGATCAGGTTGAGCATGTCAGTTCAGTCCGCACAGTTGACGTAGGCGCGTGGTATCCAGGTGCTGCTCCACCAGGTCGGCCAGGCGTTCGATATCGCGTTCGCGCAGGGCCTGGTAGTCGACGTGCTCGACCTCGTGCAGCCCCGCCCAGCGCAGCAGCGCCGCGCACGACTGGGGGCCTTCGAACAGGCCGTGCAGGTAAGTCGCCAGAATCTGCCCGTCGGCGCTGATGGCGCCATCGCTGCGCCCGTCGGCCAGTTGCACCGCCGCGTGCTCGAGCGCCGGCCCCTGGCTGACCCCGGCATGAATCTCATAGCCACCGATGGGCACCTGCTCCAGTTGCAGGGTGCCGGTGACATTGCGCAGCTGCTTTTCGGCTTCCAGTTCCGTCACGAAGTCGAGCAGGCCCAGGCCATCGCTGCTGCCTGCCGGCCCTTCGAGACCCAGCGGATCGTCCACGCGCATGCCCAGCATCTGCAGGCCGCCACAAATGCCCAGCAGCTTGCCGCCGTAGCGCAGGTGACGGCTGATGGCCTGGTCCCAGCCACGGGCGCGCAATTGGGCCAGATCGCCACGTACGCTCTTGGAACCGGGCAGGATGATCAGGTCGGCAGGCGGGATCGGATCACCCGGGCCGATGAACTGCAGGTCCACTTGCGGGTGCAGGCGCAGCGGGTCGAAATCGGTATGGTTGCTGATGCGCGGCAGCACCGGCACGATCACCTTGAGCGCACGCGCCGCCTTGCTACCCTGGCGTTGGTCGATACCGTCCTCGGCTTCCAGATGCAGGTCCATCACGTAGGGCAACACGCCCAGCACAGGCTTGCCCGTGCGCGCCTCGAGCCAGTCCAGCCCCGGTTGCAGCAAGGCGATATCGCCGCGAAAGCGATTGATGACAACCCCCTTGACCCGCGCCTGCTCACTGGCCGAAAGCAGCTCCAGGGTGCCCACCAGATGAGCGAAGACGCCGCCCCGATTGATGTCGGCGATCAGGATCACCGGGCAGTCCACCGCCTCGGCAAACCCCATGTTGGCGATATCGCCTGCGCGCAGGTTGATCTCTGCCGGCGAACCTGCGCCTTCGACCATCACCACCGGGTACTGGGCGCTCAAGCGTTGATGGGAGTCGAGCACCGCCTGCATGGCGATGACCTTGTAGTCGTGGTAGGCCACCGCATTCATGCTGGTGACCGCCCGGCCGTGGACGATTACCTGGGCACCGGTGTCGCTGTTGGGCTTGAGCAGTACCGGGTTCATGTCGGTGTGCGGTGCGAGCCTCGCAGCCTGGGCCTGCACGGCCTGGGCCCGGCCGATCTCGCCACCGTCGGCGGTCACCGCACTGTTAAGCGCCATGTTCTGGGGTTTGAACGGCACCACTGCCACGCCCTTGCGCGACAGCCAGCGGCACAGCGCGGTCACCAGGGTGCTTTTGCCGGCATCGGAGGTGGTGCCTTGCACCATCAGGGTACTCATGGCTGTTCCTTGCTGTAGTCGTTGAAGGCCTGCGCCAGCCGCTGAAAGTCCGCGTCGCTGGCCGGCAGGCCGAAGCGCAGGCTCGCCGGGGCCGCGAACAGGCGCAGCAGAATGCCGCGCCGGGCCATGAATTCATGCAACCGGGCCGCCTGTTCGGTGACCCGGTACTGGAACAGGTCGCAACCGCCGGTGGGGGCAAAACCTGCCGCGCTCATCACCCTCGCCAGACGCTGGCTGGCCTCGGCACATCGGGTTATCTGCTGTTGGTGCGCCGCGCTGTCGAGCAGGCAGGTCTGGCCGAGGATGCGGGTCGGCCCGCTGACGGTCCAGGGGCCGAGCAGATCGGCAAGGCGCAGCAGCAACGGCTGCTCGGCCAGCACGAACCCGAGGCGCACTCCGGCCAGACCAAAGAACTTGCCGAACGAGCGCAATACGATCAGCCCGGGGCGCCCGGCGTGGGCGCCGATGCTGTGCTGCGGGGTGTTGTCCATGAAAGCTTCATCCACCAGCAGCCAGCCGCCCCGCCGGGCCAGGCGCGCATGCCAGGCCAGCAACTGCTCGGCAGGCAACCGCCGGCCGGTGGGGTTGTTCGGGTTGACCACCACCAGCACATCGAGGGTGTCGAGCGCCTCCTCGATGTGCGCTTCCTGCAGTTCCAGCAGTCGATGGCCGGCACGACGCCAGCCTTCGGCGTGTTCGGCATAACAAGGCGACAACACCCCGACCGTGCCCGGCGCACGCAACTGCGGCAATGCCTGGATCGCAGCCTGGGAGCCGGCGACCGGCAACACCGGCGCCGCGCCGTAGTACGCCGCTGCGGCCTGCTCCAGGCCGTCATCGGTTTCAGGCAGGCGCGCCCAGGCGCACAGCGCAATCTCGGGAATGGCGAACGCCCAGGGCGCGATACCGCTGGAAAGGTCCAGCCAGTCTTCGCGGGCGATGCCGTAGTGCTGGATGGCGCGCTGCAGGCGCCCACCGTGCTCAAGCATAGAATTCAGCCCCCAGGCACAACAGCAGCAACCATAGCCAGACGCCCTGGCACACCAGGCGCCAGCCGCGCTCGATGGCGTCGGCGTCGGCCACCGGGCCTTCACCCAGTTGCGGGCGCTCGTGCAACTCGCCGTGGTAAACCGCCGGGCCGCCCAGTTCCACGCCCAGCGCCCCTGCCCCGGCCGCCATCACCGGCCCCGCATTGGGGCTGTCCCACAGAGGTGCCTGGCGCCGCCAACAGCTGAGGGCCAGGCGGGTCTTGCCCAACAGCGCATAGGTCAGCGCCACCAGTCGTGCCGGCACATAGTTGAGCACGTCATCGATCCGCGCCGCGGCCCAGCCAAAGCGCTCGAACCGTTCGTTGCGATAGCCCCACATGGCATCCAGGGTATTGCTCAGGCGATACAGCACCACGCCCGGCGCGCCAGCCACCACGAACCAGAACAGGGCGGCGAACACCGCGTCGCTGCCGTTCTCCAGCACCGACTCGGTGGCCGCGCGGGCCACGGCGGGCTCATCCAGCTCGCGTGTTTCGCGACTGACCAGAAAGCCCACGCATCGCCGCGCTTCATCCAGGTCGCCACGACGCAGGGCATCGGCCACCGGCGTCACGTGCTCACCCAGGCTGCGCAGACCCAACGCGCAATACAGCGCCAACACCTCCACCAGCCAGCCGACATAGGGCAGCCAGGACAGCAAGGTGGCCAGCAGGGTCAGCGGAATCACCGCCAGGAACCACGCCGTGACGCCATGACTGCGCCAGCCACGGCCGCCGGCATTGAAGCGCTGCTCCAGGCGCCCGGCCAAGCGACCGAAGGCAACCAGCGGGTGTCGACGCTTCGGCTCCCCCAACAGCGCATCCAGCGCCACGCCGGCAACGGTCAGCAACGCCACACTCATCAATTCTCTCCCCACTGGTTTTCAAACAACATGTCGCTCAATGGCCGCGCCGTGGTCCAGCCCTCGAGCACCAGCATCGGCGCCGGATAGAACGCCTCGACGGGCCCCAGGCACAGAATCGCCAGCGGCTTGGCGCCGCTCGGCATACCCAGCAGGTCGGCCAGCGCCTGCGGCTCGAACAGCGATACCCAGCCCATGCCCAGGCCTTCGGCACGCGCGGCCAGCCAGAGGTTCTGGATGGCGCACGACAACGAAGCCAGGTCCATCTCCGGCAATGTCCGACGACCGAAGATGTGTTTCTCGCGATCATCCATCAACGCCGCCACCAGCACTTCGGCGCAGTCGTTGATGCCTTCGACCTTGAGTTTCATGAAGTCGTCGGAACGCTCACCGAGTGCCTGGGCGGTACGCACCCGCTCCGCTTCCACCTGAGCCTGGATACGCTGGCGCAGGCTGCGGTCGGTGATACGGATGAAGCGCCACGGCTGCATCAGCCCGACACTCGGGGCCTGGTGCGCTGCCTCGAGCAGGCGCGCCAGCAGCTCGGGGGCCACTTCACCCTCGATGAAGTGGCGCATGTCGCGACGCTCGCCGATGGCGCGATACACCGCGGCGCGTTCGGCGTCGGTAAAGGCGTGCTCGCTCATGGTGCCAACAGCGCCGCCGACGCCTGGGGATTGGAGGCAAAGTAGAAGTGCACGTAGGAGGCCGTCAGCCGCCCACAGCGGTACACCGCCTCGGCGCCGCGCCCACCGTTGGGGCTCTGGCCCCGGGCAATCGGCTCAAGCTCGGTGCTGGTCAGGGAATGGTGGTAGGTATGCCCGCGCAACGTGCCTTCAGGCAACTCGACCGCCTGCAGGGCTAGCGCTGCCAGGCGCTTTTGCATTACCGCCTCGCCTGCGAGCAGGCCCAGCAGCTCGGCGCGCTCGCCGGCCACATCGGTCAAGGCATCGAGCAGGTAGAGCATGCCCCCGCATTCGGCGAGCAAGGGCTTGCCGGCCTGATGATGGGCGCGAAGGGTCGACAGCATCGAGGTGTTGGCGGCCAGGGCCTGATGGTGCAGTTCCGGGTAGCCGCCTGGCAGGTACAGGCTGTCGGCGGGCGGCAACTCACGATCATGCAGCGGCGAAAAGAACACCAGTTCCGCACCCATGGCCTGCAGCAGGTCGAGGTTGGCGCCGTATGTGAAGGCAAAGGCTTCGTCCCGGGCCACGGCAATGGTCACACCGTCGAGCAAAGGCTCGATCACCTGCTCGGTCGGCCCGGCAAAGGCCACCTCTGGCGGCAACGCCGACTCGCAACTGGCGGCCAGGGCGGCCGCGGCGGCGTCGAGGCGAACATCCAAGTCATTGAGCTCGCTGGCCTGGACCAGGCCAAGGTGGCGGCTCGGCAACTCGATGCCGGTCTCGCGCGACAGGCCGCCATACCAGCGCAGCCCTTCGGTAAGGCTGCCTTCCAGCAACTGGGCATGGCGCAAGGTGCCGACCCGGTTGGCCAGCACGCCGGCAAAGGGCAGGTCCGGTTGGTAGCGCGCCAGCCCCAGGGCCAGGGCGCCGAAGGTCTGGGCCATTGCCGTACCGTCAATCACCGCCAGCACCGGTACGCCAAAATGGCGCGCCAGGTCGGCGCTCGAAGGCGTACCGTCGAACAGGCCCATGACCCCTTCGATCAGGATCAGGTCGGCTTCACCGGCAGCTTCCCACAGCAGGCGCCTGCTTTCCTGTTCGCCGACCATCCACAGGTCGAGCTGGTACACCGGCGCACCGCTGGCGCGTTCCAGAATCATCGGATCGAGAAAATCCGGACCACACTTGAACACCCGCACCTTGCGGCCCTGGTTGCGGTGCAAGCGCGCCAGGGCGGCGGTCACGGTGGTCTTGCCCTGCCCCGAGGCGGGTGCTGCGATCAGGACCGCCGGGCAGTGCCGGGTGTCGGTCATAGTTCGACGCCCTTCTGGGCACGGATGCCGGACTGGAAGGCGTGCTTGATCATGCCCATCTCGGTCACGGTGTCGGCCAGTTCGATCATTTCATCCTTGGCGCCACGACCGGTGACGATCACGTGCTGCATCGGCGGGCGGGCCTGCAGGTCGCTGAGCACCTGGTCCAGGTCCAGATAGCCATGCTTGAGAGCGATGTTCAGTTCATCGAGCACAACGAAGGCAACGCTCGGGTCCTGCAGCAACTGGCGAGAGACTGCCCAGGCCGCTTCGGCGGCGGCGATGTCGCGCTGGCGGTCCTGGGTCTCCCAGGTAAAGCCCTCGCCCATGACGTGATAGCGCACCTGCTCGGGAAAACGCCGGAAGAACAGTTCTTCGCCGGTGCTGTTGCGGCCCTTGATGAACTGCACCACGCCGCACTGCATGCCGTGGCCCATGGCCCGGGCGAGCATGCCGAAGGCCGAACTGCTCTTGCCCTTGCCGTTGCCGGTCAGCACCAGCAGCAAGCCGCATTCATTGGGGGCGTTGGCAATACGCTCGTCGATTACCGCCTTCTTGCGCAGCATGCGTGCCAGGTGGCGTTCGTCACGCTCGGTGGATTCAGTCATCGAAGTCTCCGCAAACCACTGTCGGCCAGTTCGCAACGAGCGTAGCAGCACGTGGCTGCACAGGGTTCGCGGCAAACAGGGGGCGACAAATGTATGGAAATGGCAGACGAAGAAAGGCGCAGGGCTGCGGCGCAAGCCGAAGGAACCGCGCATCACCCTCCGTGATGCCGTTGACTGTGACAGGCCGGTCTCCGGGCTTGTGAGTGGGGCCATGGACACCCGGGGTCGCGCGCCTTCCCGGGCGTGTTCACCCAGTGGCTGTGCGCAGCCTTGACTCACCTACCGTTGCGGGGGCAGCGCCGGACTCGCACGCTTTCGCATGCCCACCGGCTTCCCTGTTTCACCCTGCCAGGCCGTAGCCCGCAGAGCACCTGAAACAAGTCGCGAAGGTTAGAGGGTTGCACCCGGAGCGTCAATCAAACGCGCCGGGGAACCTCCATCGCCTGACTGCCTCTACCTACAACAGAGGTCAACTTTACGAGGGACACGACATGGGCACGACCCGGATTGCATGGCTGCTGGCAGTAAGCGCCGCCTTGACCGGCTGTGGCGAGACCGCCCGGCTGGACGTCAGTGACGGGGTCGGCCCGTCGCCGCAATTGCCTGAACCGAACAAAACTCTGATCCCCACCGTAAACGTGGCACCTGCCATCGGCTGGCCCGAGGGCGCGAAGCCTGCCAGCGCACCGGGAACCCAGGTAGCGGCCTTCGCCGAAGGCCTGGACCATCCGCGCTGGCTTTATGTGCTGCCCAACGGCGATGTACTGGTGGCCGAAACCAATGCCCCGCCCAAGCCTGAAGACGGCAAGGGCATTCGTGGCTGGGTGATGGGCAAGGCAATGAGCCGCGCCGGTGCCGGTGTGCCCAGCGCCAACCGCATCACCCTGCTGCGCGACAGCGACCACGACGGCGTGGCAGAAACCCGCACCCCATTCATCGAGAACCTCAACTCACCGTTCGGCATGACCCTGGTCGGCAGCGATTTTTACGTGGCAGCCACCGACCGCCTGCTGCGCTTTCACTATGAACCCGGCGCCACCTCGATCAAGGGCCCGGGAACCCCGGTGACGGATTTACCCGGCGGCCCGCTGAACCACCATTGGACCAAGAACGTGATTGCCAGCCCCGACGGCAAGAAGCTGTACGTGACCGTGGGCTCCAATAGCAACGTCGGCGAGAACGGCATGGATCAGGAACAAGGCCGCGCCGCCATCTGGGAAGTCGATCCGGCCAGTGGCCACAAGCGCATTTTCGCTTCCGGCCTGCGCAACCCCAACGGCATGGCCTGGGAGCCACACAGCGGGCAACTGTGGACGGCGGTCAACGAGCGGGACGAGATCGGTAGCGACCTGGTGCCCGACTACATTACCTCGGTCAAGGACGGCGGCTTTTATGGTTGGCCCTACAGTTACTACGGCCAGCACGTCGATCAGCGGGTCACCCCGCAGGATCCGCAATTGGTTGCCAAGGCCATTGCCCCCGACTACGCCGTGGGGCCGCACACCGCCTCACTGGGCCTGACCTTCGCCGAACCCGGCGTACTGCCGCCGCCATTCGAGCAGGGCGCATTCATCGGCCAGCACGGTTCCTGGAACCGTAAGCCGCACAGTGGCTACAAGGTGGTATTCGTGCCGTTCAGCACGGCGGGCAAACCTGCGGGCAAGCCGATAGATCTGCTGACCGGGTTTCTGAACAATGAAGGCAAGGCCATGGGGCGGCCGGTGGGGGTGATCAATGACCAGCGTGGCGGGTTGTTGGTGGCCGATGATGTGGGGAACAAGATCTGGCGGGTGAGCAAGGCCCGCTAGGAGCGGCCTTGCCCTGCGCTGCATTCAGGGGTTACGCGCCAATGCCTGCGGCAACACCCGCTTGGCATTGAGGTAGGCCTTCTGCCAATAACTGTTGGACAGGTAGTCCAGCCGTACCGTGCCCCCCGCAGAGGGGGCATGAACGAAGCGACCCTCGCCGACATAGATGCCGGCATGGCTGACCTGCGAGCCGCCGCTGGTGGCGAAGAACACCAGGTCACCCGACTGCAGCGCATTGCGCTCGACCGAGGGTGCGCGGATGCCGATCATTTCGCGAGTGGAGCGCGGCAAGGAAATGCCGGCCGCATCGCGATAGACGTATCCGATCAGGCCACTGCAATCAAAGCCCGAATCCGGCGTATTGCCGCCCCAGCGATAGGGCGTGCCCACCAGGCCCAGGGCGCGGAACAGTACGTCTTCAGCCACTGGAGAGAAGTAGACCTGAGGTGCCATGACGACGGGCTCGACCACTTTGGGCGGGGTCGGGGCATGGCTTGAGCAGGCACCGAGCAGTGCCAGCAGGGAAAATAAAGCGAAGCGCGCCTTCATCGCCATGGTCAGAACATCCTGTCTGAAGCCGTCCGGCGGGAGGGCCGGAAATAGTTGAGAATTTAGATTAGACGCTTTCTGTAAACACGCACGGCGACGCGCTTTTCAGCTACGTCGCCGTGAGGACTGCATACGTTTGATCAGTTGCGCGAAATGGTGGTCGCGGTCGGTGCCATCGCCAGTGCGCGTTTTGCTTCGATGAAGGTCTTGCTCCAGTAGCGATCACCGAGCTTGTCGATGCGCACGCCACCGCTGCGGCGGCTGCTGGAGTGGATGAACTGGTCATCGCCCAGGTAGATGCCGGCGTGGCTGACACGGCCACGGCCGTTGGTGCTGAAGAACAGCAGGTCACCTGGCTTGAGGTTGTTGCGGGCGACCAGCGGGGCCTTGACGTTGATCATTTCGCGGGTGGAGCGCGGCAGGTTCAGGCCAGCCTCTTCGCGAAACAGGTAGCCGATAAAGCCGCTGCAATCGAAGCCGGTGTTCTCCGAGGTGCCGCCGAAACGGTAGCGGGTACCGATCAGGGACATGCCGCGCTCGAGAATGTTGTCAGCCAGGGCTGGCAACTGATAAGGCTTGCTGCTGGCGAAATCCTGGAGTTCTTCTTCGGTGGCCAGCTCTTCCTCGAACACCGATGCGGTGGAGGATTGGGTGGAAACCTGAGTGGATACCGGGTGTTGAACCTGCTGCTGCGATACCGGACCTTGGGTCGCGCAGCCAAATAGCAGGGTCACGAGTGCGAGGGGCACGAGGGGTGCGAAGCGATTTAGCATGGGCACGACCGTGTCTTGGATTGGATAGAGGGGGAAACTATGCCTTCTATCGGGTCGATTTGCAAATTCAATCGAAAAAAATGTGACTTTTATGTGCCGAGGCTCTGGGGCGCCCTTCCCCACCCGACTACCAGCCCAAAGTTTCCTTCAAAAACGGGATAGTCAGCTTGCGTTGCGCCTGCAAGGAGGCCTGGTCGAGACGCTCGAGCAGGTCGAACAGTGCGCTCATGCTGCGGGTACCGCGGGTGAGGATGAAATGCCCGACTTCGTCGGTGAGATGCAGGCCACGGCGCGAGGCACGCAGTTGCAGGGCGCGCAGTTTGTCTTCATCCGACAATGCACGCATCTGGAAGATCAGCGCCATGGTCAGGCGCGACTTGAGGTCTGCCAGCTTGATCGGTAGCTCACGCGGTGAACTGGAGGCCGCCAGCAACAAGCGTCGACCGCTGTCGCGCAGGCGATTGAACAGGTGGAACATGGCCTCTTCCCACTCTGGCTTGCCGGCAATCACATGCAGGTCGTCCAGGCAGACCAATTCGTACTGTTCCAGGTTATCCAGGAGTTCGACACCGCGATCGAGCAGTTGCGCCAGCGGCAGGTAGACAGCGGGCTCGCCCAATTGCTCGAAACGCAGGCAAGCCGCTTGCAGCAAGTGCGTACGTCCGACACCTTGCTTGCCCCAGAGGTAGATCAGGCTTTCGGTCCAGCCGGCGTCGGCTTCGCAGAGTCGCTCGACGTAGCCCAATGCGGCGGCGTTGGCACCCGGGTAGTAGTTGATGAAGGTGGCGTCATCTCGCAGACGCAC